>NZ_SPQQ01000009.1 GCF_004766045.1 Desulfosporosinus fructosivorans | reverse complement strand
GTCTTTCTGCGGGAGCTGGGTTCTTGGTAGCGGTCACGGGCGCTATTATGACCATGCCAGGATTGCCAAAACGACCAGCTGCTATGAGAATGGACATTGATGCTAACGGAACGATTACAGGACTGTTCTAAGCGTCCATTGACTTAGTGATAGGCACCTCTGCCTGGAGTATTGTATTGTATCAAAGGGAAGGGTTGCCTATCACTGATCTAAACAAGGAGTTGAGTGCTATGACTTCAAAAATTAGTGCCCAAGATAGAGATATGGCCTTGCTTGAAGCGGCGCGCTCACATGATGAAAATGCTCTTAACGAGATCATTCAGCATTATGAACCTGAGGTTCGTAAGATTGCTTGTAAATACTTTTTACCTCGAGCAGATTATGATGACATAATTCAAGAAGGGCGAATCGCGATATACAGGGCCGTATTATCTTATGATATAAATTTAGACATTCCCTTTGTCCATTTTTTAAGAATGGTTGTTAAACGAAAACTAATCGACAGTATCCGTAAATACACGTGCCAAAAACATGTCAACCTGAATGAGGCATACTCACTCAATAATGTGATGTCAGAGTCAGAAGAAAGTAGTTTCTTAGAAATTTTGCCTAACGCTGAGGATCCTGCATCGATGGTAATCGCCAATGATGAAGCTCAGTCAATAATTCAAGCCTTAAGTAACGGTTTAACAGATTTGGAAAGTTTAGTGTTTGAACATTATTTTGTTCAGGGGTACAAACAGCGTGAAGTTTCTGAACTGTTAGGACTTCATCCGAAGTCTTTAGACAACGCGATACAACGAATTCGGCGTAAAACAGAGCTTTATCGATCAAGCCAAATGGCGGGATAGATAAAGAGGGGAGGCTCCCACTTACAAGAAGTGGGAGCCTCCCAATTAAGTAGCCCCTCTAAGGTGCACCCGTTTACGGTTTAGATGATCATGGTTGCTTAAAGGTGACCAGTATTTTGCTAGTTTTTTTAGTCTCTTTCGATTCATATAATTAGGGTAATAAAATCGAAAATATTCCCAAGAGTTGACATTATAGCCTACTAATCATAAAATACATTTTAAACAGTATAAGGTTGTATATACAAATGGCTACACTTAACTTTGCAGTCTGTGGATGGCAGTACCCAATGATGTTACTTGAATCAAGATATCATATTGACCCAAATTCATTGTGGGAAAAACTCCAATCAAAATAGAAACTCGATTTAATAGAGAAAGAGTAATTTTTATCAGAAGGAGATATGTAAACATGGATTTAGATTTTAGTGATCTAATCAAGGATGCCATTGCTTTAAATGCAACACATGCTTCAATTGCCGAAGTGGCTGAAATCAAGTTTAATGAGGATTTCAGAAAGCTGTGTGAACAGAATTCATGTGGATCTTACAATAAAAACTGGATGTGTCCTCCAGCCGTGGGTCCTATTAACGATTTAAAGGAGAAGGCCTTGGGATTTAAGCAGGGCCTTTTGTTTCAGACGGTTCATCCGCTATCAAGTTCTCTTGACTGGAAAGGCATGCTGGAAGGAGGGGTTAACCATACAAAAATATTCAGGAAAATACTTCAGTCTATGGAGAATAACAAAAACCTTAAAGAAATCCTTCCGTTGAATGCGGGCCCCTGTACTTACTGCGCAAAGTGTGCCTATCTCATCGGAGAAAAATGCCAATTTCCAGATAAAGCGGTGTCTTCAGTTGAAGCAAATGGAATTGACGTAATGGCCCTGGTGAAAGCCTCCGGAATACCTTATAACAATGGTGCAAATACAGTTTCCTATGTAGCGCTGATATTGTTCAATAGTTGAAATTCAATTACAAGGAAAATAAATATAACAGGTCCGGACCGATAATTAGGGCAAAAGGAGAATAAGAAATTCAAGTGACTAATCAAACGAGCAATATAACAGGTTCTTCCCCAACAGTGTCGAAATCGCGTCGTTTAGGGATGGGCATCACATTAGGCGCGCTGTCTGCTTTCGGTCCATTGTCAATTGACATGTACTTACCTTCCCTGCCTATTTTGGCCAAGGATTTGAATACGAGCACATCACTTGCCCAGTTCAGCCTGACGGCTTGTCTACTCGGGCTCGCAGTGGGGCAACTAGTGGCTGGTTCGCAAAGCGATATCCGCGGACGTCGTATCCCTCTTCTAATTGGACTGGTTAGTTATACTTTGGCATCTTTGCTTTGTGCTCTAAGCCCATCCATCTGGGGATTGATTTTCCTTAGATTCATTCAAGGTTTCGCGGGTGCCGCAGGCATGGCTATATCACGCGCCGTAGTTAGGGACTTATACTCAGGTGCGGAGATGATCAAGTTTTTCTCTCTTTTAATGATGATCAATGGAGTTGGGCCAATTTTCGCGCCAATTATAGGTGGGCAGCTATTACAGTTCACTTCTTGGCGAGGGGTGTTCGTGGTTTTGAGTCTGGTCGGTGTCGTCATGCTTATTACCGTTTTTTTTACTTTACCTGAAACATTGTCTCGCCAACGTCGATCGCCAGCTGGCTTTAAAAATACTTTAGCCACATTTCGGGCTCTTCTTATTGACCGCGTTTTTATGGGATATGCTTTGCCACAGGGACTGGTAACGGCAGCTATGTTTGCGTATATAGCGGGGTCACCCTTTATCATCCAAAATATTTTTGGGGCCTCTCCTCAAATGTTTAGTCTCATATTCGCCATGAATGGGACCGGAATTATTATCGCCAGCGAGATCACGGGTAGACTGGCAAGTCGAATTGAGGGAACCAAGCTCTTCCTCGGTGGTCTCGTTATAGCTTCAGTAGGTGGTCTCAGTTTGTTAACAATGATTTTTATCGGATCAGGACTTACTGCAATCTTAATCCCTTTGTTCGTAGTTGTATCAAGCGTCGGAGTCGTATCAACGGCTGGTTCTTCATTGGCCATGGAAAATTACGGTCATGCGGCAGGTAGTGCTTCGGCTCTGCTAGGGCTGTTTTCATTTGTGATTGGTGCACTTGTTGCCCCACTCGTAGGCCTTGGAGGAGAACATACAGCGGTGCCCATGGGCATAGTCATTGCTGTCACTAATGTTGGCTCGATTCTAAGTTACGTGCTATTGAGACGCAGAAAGTCAACTAGAGGATGAAATTCTTCTAGTTGTGATCAATCAGTCGACAGGAGCCACTGCTTATTGTTCTATGAAATGAGACTAGTTTGACTTAAACCGAAGGTTTTCTAAAAGGTAGCACCTTAGCCATGTTTTTCTTAGGTTCAGAGCTGCTGTCGCTACAAGATCCGCATCCACCACCACACCCTGTTTTATTACCGATAAATACTTTCCGCCAAAACACCTGCCATTGATCTTCAATTGGCTCAACTCGGGTCTCTACTTCATACTGGGGTCCGGTTGGCTGATTCGCCAATCTTGCCTCAGTTGTAGCAACAATATTAGCGATTTTTAACGCGTGTTTCTCAGAGCTATAGAGAGTTTGTATTTTTACCCATTCCATTAATTCCATCATGAATCGCTCCCTTTACGTACGCTTCCCTTCCTATAGTATCCACTTAATCAAAGATATTGCAAGATGTTGGCAGGAATTAGCGAAAGAATATCAGTGAACTCGTTAACTAGGGTTGAACATTGAGATTTCGGTGACTAAACCTTCCGGTACAATAAGTCTCCAGTGCGAAAGTCCCTAGTGGATACTTTCGCCGAAGGTGGCAATCCCAGGATGTCAGAGGGACGTTTTGATTGCCACCTGATCAAATGGCAATCAAACGTCCCTCTGACACTTTACCTGGCCTCTACTTGTATTAATTAAAGGTGGTAGCTTTTAGGGAATGGCGCCTTGATTTTGCTTTAACGCTCAAACTTTATATTGTCACTTGTTTTTTTCTTTAATAGGTGTCAATCGCGATGAAAACGTCTCGTATAATTGCTTGGATATCCCAGCCTTAAACAACTTATCATATATTTCGGGTGATTGTTCTTCGATGGCTTTCACTTTATCTTTTATATTACTAGAAGTTCCTGTAATTTCTAGATACTTTTCACATAAGAGTTGATTCTTCCTTTGAATGATTCGATCTGTATTCGGAGTGCGTGTAATCGGAGGAGGTGTATGAGGAGTAGTAAAGCTGAAACTTACTGTAGCGCTATTTCTCGTGAATTCAGCTAAAGGATAACCTGCGTTCCATAATCCATTTACAAAGGCATCACGCATACTTACATTATGCAAGGTAATGGTTATATCCATCGATAACTCTGACGGATCTGAAAACTCCCCAAGTTTAAAGCCTGTTAGCCACCAGTGTTTTCCTGCTCTTGTAAAGAGTGGCTGATCGTTCTTTTTTAAAGTATAGGACATTTGCAATAGATCGGTATTGCTTGCACAGTTATAATAAGCACCTCTAATAACACCAAACACATCTATATCAAATGCTTTCGTATAAATGCCTATCTCGCAACCAGTGACTAAATCATACTGACCTTTCCAAAAGCCAATCATCCATTTTTTGTCGAGATAATCAAATACAATAGGTTCACAATCTATGATCATCCCCAATGGTGCTGCTAATTCGTCATACAGACGGCAATATCCAATATCTCTCTGCCAGGGATCCATAGTGGAATAGAAAATGTCCTGTGTTGGATCATATGAATAACCAGCCATTTCTATGGCTTTATCGAGTTCGTCATTACCCGTGCCCTCAGGTATGACGTTAGATGCTTCAATGGACATGTAAATCGCCCCCTCAGTACATATTATTGAGTTGATGCATAGGATGGTGCATAGATTTCTAATATTTGTGCATCAATTCTGAGAAGGGGACCATCTTGCAAAGAGATGGCCCATTACTATGCGATTATAACGTTGTCTCGAGCATGCGGTTTTACACAAGACAGTGCTCAAAACGGAAAGTTCTTGACGACCGGGACTTAACTAGAGAAGTTTCACTGGCCAGCTGATTTTAAAAGATCTGCTGGCTTTAAATATGGCAATCTTTACAATTAATAACCAATCATTAAAACAAAAACAGCAATAAACAGCAATTCTTTGCTAAAAACGGCAATATATACTTAACAAAACCGCAAATACGTGATAATATACTGATAAACAATGCAAAAGGGGTTTATGAGTATGTTTGCGGAAGAACGTCGAGAGCAAATCCTTTCCAAGCTAAAATCCTTGGGAAGGGTATTTGCCAAAGAACTTGCAGAAGAATTTCAGGTTTCCATTGATACCATTCGTAGAGATCTTACGACTATGGAAGAGGACGGTCTTCTAAAAAGAACTCATGGGGGAGCCGTACCTTTATCGAAGGTTAGAAGATTTCCGATGGATGACCGGATTAGATATAGTGAGGGAACAGAGCATCAAAATGCAGTAGCTAAGCTTGCTGCATCTTACATCGAGCAGGGTGATACTTTATTTATAGGTGGGGCCAGTATTCACTATATCTTATTGAAATTTATACCAACTGATCGAGACTATACAGTGGTTACAAATTCACTTCTTATTGCTGAAAAGCTTAAACATCATAGCAATATTGAAACGTACATTGTATGTGGAAAAGTGAAAAGTGAAGAGGGGATAGTTGATCCGTTGGCGATTGAATTTATAAGAACGTTAAGAATAGACACAGCTTTTTTGACTGGAGGAGGAATTTCTGCGAAACATGGACTGAGTAGTTCAACTCCAGAAGGAGCAATTTTTCAAAGGGCCGTTGCGGAGGTCTCTCGACACAAAATATGTCTAGCTAATTTTGACAAGGTGGGCACAGAATTTTTTGCAAGGACCGTTGGTTTAAATAATTTAGATGTCCTCATAACGGATTGGGAAGCACCGGATGAAGAAATTGAGAAAATTCGACAGATGGGTGTTAAAGTCCTGGTGGCAGAAGAACATTAAGTGAAAAGCAGGTTAGATGTATTAGGATAAGTTAGTCTTTTGTATACAAAAGACGTAATTTGAGAAATTTGAGAAGTGAAAGGATTAGAGCATTGTATAAAAACTAAAATCGAGTCAGGACAATGTGGAATTTTAAAATTAGGAAGGAACTTGATGATGGCTATTAGAAAAATACCTTTTTCACCACCTGATATTACTGAGGAAGAAGTCGATGCGGTTTCAGAAGTATTAAGGTCCGGATGGATTACAACGGGTCCAAATTCTGCTCGATTTGAGCAAGAGTTAGCAATTTACTGTGGTACTCTTCATGCGGTTACTTTAAATAGTGCGACAGCAGGTTTAGAGCTGATTTTGAAGGTCTTGGGTATAGGTAGGTATGATGAAGTGATAACAACACCTTACACCTATGCAGCAACCTCAAATGTACTTGTTCATAGAGGAATAATGCCAACGTTCGTAGATGTTAAGAAAGATAGCTTTTTAATTGATGAACAAAAGGTTTATGAGGCAATCACGCCGAAAACTAAAGCGATTATGACGGTTGACATTGCGGGAGTACCCGTTAACTACGATTTGATAAGGGAAGTCTTGAAGGCGAAGAATCGTGAAGATATTACTCTGATTTCTGACTCAGCACACTCTTTTGGAGCGACGTATAAGGGTCAGAAGGTTGGAGGGCAGATGGACTTCCATGTTTTTTCTTTTCATGCAATAAAGAACCTGACGACGGCAGAAGGCGGAGCAATTACTTATAATGACAATAGTTTTCATGGAAAAGAAGACCTATATAAGGAATTTAAATATACTTCGTTACATGGGCAAAATAAGGATGCCTTCTCAAAAATGCAAGCTGGAGCTTGGAAATATGATATCTTAACCGATGGATTCAAATGTAATATGACCGATATTATGGCAGCAATAGGACGCGTTCAACTTCGACGGTATGATGAAATGTTAAGAAAAAGAGCGGAACTCCATGAAGTTTACAGTAATATACTTGGTAGCAAAGAGTGGGCAATCCTTCCCTTTGATAAAAATGAAGAAATAGAAACATGCTATCACTTATATACATTAAGATTGAAGGATTTTACTGAAGATCAGAGGGATCGTGTAATAGAAATGATGGGCGAAAAAGATATTGCCACAAATGTGCACTTCATGCCGTTGCCAATGTTTACGCTTTATAGGAACCTCGGTTATCGACTTGAAGATTATCCGAATGCACTTGCCCAGTATGCAAATGAAATTTCATTACCCCTATATTCGAAGCTGTCCGTCAATAATGCAGAATATGTGGCAGAAGAGCTTATCGAATGTATAGAAAGGATTTAGAGGAACTCAAAATGTGGAGCGGGTAGATGCCCGCAGTTTTATGGCACTGCTCTTATAAGGGCAGTGCTGTTTCTTCTTCTACATGACTTTTATTAATTTGAAATCTGTTCTGATGAGCTATAGTCATAGCTTAGTTATCGGACTTAAAGCCGAAAGGCAATTAATCAGCTCGTCACAGTAAGGAGTAACAAGAGTGACTGTAAATATTGCTTGCTACATCAAATAATATGTACATAATGTAATATATAATTGACATGGAGTAAAAAAGATGTTACTATATTGATATAGAGTAGAGGTGATGATGTGGGCAAGAATTTGAAGTTGAAATCGTTTAGAGCGGCTAAAGACATGTCACAAAAAGATCTAGCGGAAGCGACTGGGGTAACGAGACAGACAATTAATGCCATTGAAAACGGAGACTACAATCCATCAGTTAATTTATGCATCGCGATTTGTAAAGTATTAGGAAAGACTCTTGATCAAATTTTTTGGGAGGATGATGGAAATGCGAACGAATGAATTAGATGAGATGCAGTTGCAAAACAGAAACAAGATTGGAAATCAAGCTTTTATGGTGCTATTTTATCTTCTAATGATTGACATAGGGCTTTATGGATTTGGATTTAGGTGGCTACAATATCCAGTTAACGTTTTTGTAATCATGATAGTCTGTATGACTTATTATTTGATTTGTATTATAAGGAATAGTTCCTATGTTGGACCGCAACAAACAAGCAAAAGAATGACTAGGAAAGCAAGATATTTATATGGAGCATCTGGATTTGTGGCGGCAGTTACAGCGTTCATATTGCAAAAGTATTTTGTAAATGCTCCGGCAACAAATGGGAATGATAAGGGTGCAATGATTCTATTCGTGTTTTCGATAGTGATGCTAATTATTGTGGCGGGGGTCAAAATTATAGCTAACAGGCAAAACAAAAATGATGACAATAATTTGTAAGTGAAAACTACTAAAGAAACAAGGGATATGTACACTGTTTTTATGAAATAGTGTACATATCCCTTGTTTCTCACTTTGTTCGGAGATGTTGGCACAGTAATTGCATTAAATGTTAAGTGTCAGCCGATCAATTCGTTTTAGGGGGAGATAATAGAGTTAGCACGTAAACAAGAAATTGTTTTTTCAATAGCGTATTAAAATACCAGTTACACAACAAAATATTAAGGAATGGAGAGATTATTATGAATGAAGAAATTAAATGGACCCAAAATACTATGCGTAAAGTTAATGGAAGAGGTGTTTCGACCGAACTTTTCAGTAAGTCGGAAATCGATAAAGCCATGGATTTTCACCGAACGTTTCCTGACTATTTGCCAACTCCTTTACGCCAACTCAAGAAACTAGCTAAGAATTTAGGCGTAGGTGGTATCTATGTTAAAGATGAGTCTTATCGCTTTGGTTTGAATGCTTTCAAGGCTTTGGGTGGTTCCTATGCGATTGGTAGATATCTTGCCCAAAGACTTAACAAAGATATTAGTGAATTGCCGTTCGATGTTCTTACTTCCCCCGAGGTTAAGGAACAATTAGGAGACATCACCTTCGCCACCACCACAGATGGGAATCATGGTCGTGGTATAGCGTGGACTGCTCGACAATTGCGCCAAAAATCGGTTGTCTATATGCCCAAAGGATCTTCTCAGTACCGGCTTGATAAAATCAGAGAAGAAGGTGCAGAGGCTGAAATCACGGATATGAATTACGACGATGCCGTGCGCATGACGGCAGTTGAGGCTGAAAAACATGGCTGGGTAATTGTTCAAGATACCTCATGGGAAGGGTATGAAGAGATCCCAACTTGGATTATGCAAGGGTATGGGACAATGTCCGCCGAGGCCTTAGAACAATTGAACAGCTTGGGCATTGAGAAACCAACTCATATTTTTGTTCAGGCAGGGGTCGGCGCATTAGCGGGTTCTGTGCAAGGTTACTTTGCCTCCTTGTTTAAAGAAGATCGTCCAAAAACCGTTATTGTTGAGGCTAATCAAGCAGATTGCTTGTATAAATCAGCCTTGGCAGCGGATGAGAAACCTCGGATAGTGGGCGGAGCTATGGCAACTGTTATGGCGGGATTAGCCTGCGGAGAACCTAATCTGATTGGGTGGAATATTTTGCGCGATTACAGTGACATGTTTGTTTCTAGCCCTGACTGGGTAGCCGCGAGAGGGATGCGTGTTTTGGCTAGTCCTTTACACGGAGATCCCAAAGTCATATCTGGTGAATCGGGCGCAGTGACTGCAGGGTTACTCAGTTCGATTTTGTTAGATGAGGACTTCAGAGAGGCTAGGGAAGCATTGGGACTAAATGAAGACTCACAGATCTTAATCTTTAACACAGAAGGAAATACAGATCCATATAAATGGCGCAGCATCGTGTGGGATGGGGAATTACCCTCAACCGGTCGATAGTCGAGTTTGCCTTGATAGTTCTTGATTAATTATGGTTTAGGAAGCACACGATCCATTGGTGATTGGTGGTGCTTCCTATATTATTTTTTTGATTAACAATTTAATCATTTTGAGATAATAATATCGAAATGAGACAAAAAGTCGTATAATATAGTTAAAAGTAAATTATTTAAGGGGTAAAGTATGTATCACCTTAACGACATTCAGAGCACGGTACAACAGACTGCAGATGCGATTGCTGCAGCACTAAAGATCGAGGTTGAAATTGCGGATGCCGATCTTATTCGGGTTGCTGGGACGGGAAAGTATAAGAGCCGTTTAGGTAGCCCGATGAACGATGGTTTTGTCTATCGTCATGTAATGAAAACTGGGGTATCTGTTATTATTGATAATCCCGGTCATAATGAACTGTGTCAGCCTTGTCCTAGCCGAGGGAAGTGTCTCGAGTATGCTGAAGTAGCTATACCTATTCGGGCAGATGATCAAATCATAGGGGTTATTGGTTTAGTGAGCTTTAATGAAGAGCAAACAAAACGCCTGATGGACAATAAACAATCTCTTCTGCTTTTCTTAGAAAAAATGGCCGAACTGCTTGTGGGAAAGGTCGTTGAAAACCAGCAAACCCATGAATCGGAATTGCTCTCAAGCCAGCTACTTACAGTACTAAATCTCTTACATGATGGGATTTTACTGATCAATGCTCAGCAGCAAGTGACCCATTATAATACTTTAGCAGCCAAATTAATGGACATTGATGAAAAACAAGAACCGGTTTTGTATCAATTATTGGATGACAAAAGGCTATGGTTTGCCGTGGAACGTGGGGAACCTTTTTCAGGCCCAATCCAAGGGAAGAGGGTTGCTACGCAACTTTATTGTGATGTTGTTCCAATTAAAAATAATGGGGTCATCGAAGGCGCGGTAATCTCTGTAAAAGATATTAAGCAAATCAAAAAGCTGGTCAAAGAAGCAACGGTAAGTGAAATCGAAACTCATTTCTCACAGATTATTGGAGATTCCCCAAAAATGAAGGCGCTGAAAGCGATGGCTTTACACGTTGCCCCGAGTCAGGCAACGCTCTTGATTCAAGGAGAAAGCGGCACAGGAAAAGAACTGTTAGCGCGGGCGATTCATCAGAGCAGCAAACGAAAAGGGCATGCCTTTATTGCCATAAATTGCGGGGCAATACCTGAAAATCTGCTGGAAAGTGAATTATTTGGCTATGAAGAAGGGTCATTCACGGGTGCCAGACGGGGTGGCAAACTGGGGAAATTTGAACTTGCCCACAATGGTACTATTTTTCTAGATGAGATTGGGGATATGCCACTGCACTTACAGGTCAAAATCTTAAGAGTCTTACAAGAAAGAAGAGTTGAACGCGTTGGTGGTACGCGCTCCATCCCTTTAGATGTCCGAATACTCGCCGCGACACATCGAGATTTAGATGCATTAGTAAAAACAGGTGAGTTTAGAGAGGATCTCTTTTATCGTTTAAATGTAATTCCTTTAACCATTCCACCGCTCCGTGACCGTCTAGAGGATGTGCCAGTCCTAGTTCAATTCTATTTGGATTATTATGCTACGGTTACCGACAGGTCAGTTAGCGGAATTACCCAGGAAACGATCGATATCCTAGCTGCTTATCCGTGGCCAGGTAACGTCCGAGAACTGGGTAATGTCGTCGAATATTGCGTCACAATGGTGGCAGGTGGAGAAATTACCGCTGACATTTTGCCACAACGAATTAAATCCGTTCTTATACCCCAAGCTCAAAACTCATCTCTAAACTTAAAATTGTTAGAGCGGGAAGCAATCATGAAGGCATTAACCCTTGTTGATATTGAGGGGCATAAGGATGATGCGGCCAAATTACTGGGGATTAGCAGAGCAACTCTCTATCGGAAAATTAAGGATTATCAAATCGGAGAAACGAAGACGTTTTCTTAGATCGTAATAGGGGTGAGGAGTCTTAAGTAGTATGAAAATCATGTATCAAGGCTAGACTTTCGTCTCAAAATGAGATTATAGCAAGGAATGTCGAATCGATGCTGTTTTAGAGAGATAGCTTGTAGCAGTTTAGGAAAAAATGGTGTCTCAATTTGAGATTGTGGCAGCGGTTACAGATGATATAATTAACGGACAATGTCTATAAATGAGACTACAGGGTGCGCTAAAATTTAAAATACTAGTTGGCATCATTCTTGCATTAAATAATACCTGAAAGAACACACTAAAACTTGATCAGCCTATTATCAATAAAACTATGTGTAGCGAAAGGGGAATTTTGTTTTGGATACTAATTTTGCAAAAGTTCTAGACCTGGCTAAAAAATATCAGCCGGAAATGAGTAAGTTTTTACGGGACCTTATCGCCATCCCTGGCGAAAGCTGTGATGAAAAAGGGACGGTACTTCGCATCAAGGAAGAGATGGAAAAAGTCGGCTTTGATAAAGTTGAGATTGACCCGCAGGGCAACATTCTCGGTTATGTCGGTCACGGAAAACATCTGATTGCGATGGATGCACATATTGACACAGTGGGCGTAGGTAGCCTGGAAAATTGGGAGTATGACCCGTATAAAGGGTTTGAAGATGATGAAATTATTATTGGGCGAGGTGCCTCAGATCAAATCGGTGGAATGGCCTCTATGGTTTACGCTGGGAAAATTATTAAAGATCTCGGTTTGGAAGGCGATTACACTTTAGTTGTTGTTGGTTCCGTGCAGGAAGAAGATTGTGACGGATTATGCTGGCAGTATATTATTAAAGAAGACAAAATCGTACCGGAATTCGTCGTCATAACCGAACCAACCGATGGCAAGATTTATCGCGGACATCGTGGTCGGATGGAGATTAAGGTTTTGACAAAAGGTGTTAGTTGTCACGGTTCAGCTCCTGAACGTGGGGACAATGCAATTTACAAAATGGCTCCGATTCTACAAGAACTACGCGGCTTACATGAGAACCTCATGGACCATCCGTTCCTCGGTAAAGGAAGCTTGACGGTTTCGGAAATTTTCCATACTTCTCCTTCACGTTGTGCAGTAGCTGACAGCTGCTGGATTTCCGTTGATCGTCGCTTAACTGCTGGCGAGTCATGGGAATATGCTATTCAACAAATTAAAAACCTTCCTTCAGTCAAAGCTGCCGGAGCAGAAGTTTCGATGTACATGTATGATAGACCATCCTATACCAACCTAGTTTATCCAACAGAATGTTATTTCCCAACTTGGCTCATTGAAGAAGGGCATCCAGTTACAGCCACTTTAGAAGATTCTTATAAAGGATTATTCGGTAAAGACCCAGTGGTTGACAAGTGGACCTTCTCTACAAATGGTGTTTCTATCATGGGCCGTTACGGAATTCCTTGCATCGGTTTTGGTCCTGGTCATGAAGATCAAGCCCACGCTCCAAATGAACGCACCTGGAAAAAGGAATTAGTAGATTGCGCTGCCATGTATGCAATGATTCCAAGTATCTTCGTTCAGAAGTATGCGGATAAGATGCCGAAGGACACGGAAAACTTAGTAGAGATTAAGTAGGGGATCGGCGTGATTACACGTTCGCACTCGTTCTGTTGCTACTCCGATTAGCGCTGAAGCTAAAACAGGGCTCGGCGTGAATACTCGTTCGCAACGTTTTGTCGCTACTTCGGTTAGCAATAAAGCTAAAACGTCAAAACCCATAGGCTTTCTGCAAGTGAACCGTTGACGTTTCTTAACGCTTTATTACTAACCTCCGTTTGACGCGACGCCACTTAATGCACACTCTGTAATAACGCCTCGCCGGGCTGGGAACGACGGGATGAAGTGTGATTACTCGTTCGCGCATAGTATATGAATCACACGAGCTGTTGCATACTGCCAACTATCAAAAATAATTATAGAATAAGGAGCTTGATTATGAAAACACTGAATGATTACATTGAAAAATTAAACAAGTTGAATTTTAAAGAAATGTACAACAATGACTTTTTGCTGACTTGGGAAAAATCAGATGATGAGTTAGAAGCTGTATTTACTATTGCTGACGCTCTTCGCTTTATGAGAGAAAACAATATCTCAACTAAGGTTTTTGAAAGCGGACTTGGGGTTTCTTTATTCCGTGACAACTCTACCCGTACCCGTTTCAGCTTCACATCGGCATGTAATCTTCTTGGACTAGAGGTTCAGGACTTGGATGAAGGGAAATCCCAAATAGCTCATGGCGAAACAGTTCGTGAAACTGCAAATATGATCTCCTTTATGGCAGATATTATTGGTATTCGTGATGATATGTATATCGGCAAGGGAAATGCTTACATGCGTGAAGTTTCCGAGGCTGTGCAGCAAGGAAATAAAGATGGAATTTTAGAGCAAAGACCTACCCTAGTAAACCTACAGTGCGATATAGATCACCCTACTCAGGCAATGGCCGACATGCTGCATATCATTCATGAATTTGGTGGTATCGAGAACCTGAAAGGAAAGAAAATTGCCATGTCATGGGCATACTCGCCTTCCTACGGAAAGCCGCTTTCTGTGCCGCAAGGTATTGTCGGTTTAATGACTCGTATGGGAATGGATGTAGTCCTTGCACATCCTGAAGGATATGAGATTATGTCAGACGTAGAAGAAGTTGCCAAGGCAAATGCTGCAAAATCAGGAGGATCTTTCACAAAAACAAACAGCATGGAAGAAGCATTCAGAGATGCCGACATCGTTTATCCAAAGAGCTGGGCTCCATTTGTAGCGATGGAAAAACGCACTGAATTATATGGGAACGGCGATTCGGATGGGATCAAGGCCCTTGAAAAGGAATTACTGGCCCAGAACGCAGAGCATAAAGATTGGGCTTGCACAGAAGAAATGATGAAGTTGACAAAGGCTGGCAAAGCCACCTATATGCATTGTCTGCCTGCGGATATCACTGGTGTAAGCTGTGAAGAAGGCGAAGTCGATGGAAGCGTATTTGATCGATATCGTATTCCGCTATACAAGGAAGCAAGCTACAAGCCTTATGTTATTGCTGCTATGATCTTCTTAAGCAAATTTGAAAATCCACAGGCTACTTTAAGCACCTTGGAGAAAGCTGCCAAGCAAAGAAAGTTTGACTAAGACTAATTAAAAGGACTGAACTAGCATAATGAAAAAAAGAGTTGTAATTGCCTTAGGCGGAAATGCACTTGGTAACAATCTGCCTGAGCAGATGATCGCAGTCAAAAATACTTCCAAAGCTATTGCAGATCTGATCGTAGAAGGATACGACGTTGTGATTTCCCACGGGAACGGGCCACAGGTTGGAATGATTAATGAGGCTATGGATGTATATGGACGTTCAAATCCATTGCATCCGACCTTCACTCCCCTGTCAGTCTGCGTCGCAATGAGCCAAGCCTATATTGGCTATGATTTGCAGAATGCTTTGAAGGAAGAACTGCTGGACCGCGGCATAGAAAAATCTATTACCACAGTTATCACTCAGGTTCGGGTGGATGAGGATGATCCTAAGTTTCTAAATCCTACAAAACCGATTGGCCATTTCATGAACGAAGAAGAACTTAAGTTTGCGAAGGAAAAAGGCTTTCAAGTCATCGAAGATTCGGGAAGAGGTTACCGCAGGGTTGTAGCTTCCCCGCTTCCTAAAGAGATCATTGAAATTAAAACCATAAAGAATTTATTGAATTCTGGTGAGATCGTCATTACCTGCGGAGGTGGAGGCATCCCTGTTATCAGACAAGGGCACCATCTAAAAGGCGTAAGCGCCGTCATTGACAAAGATTTTGCCTGCAGTGTCTTGGCGCAGGAAATTGATGCTGATTACCTGATCATCTTGACTGCCGTAGAAAAAGTGGCAATTAATTTCGGAAAACCTGGCGAAAAATGGCTTGAGAGCATTACAACAGACGAAGCAAAAGAATACATGAACCAAGGGCATTTTGCACCTGGATCTATGTTGCCAAAGGTTCAGGCAGCAGTTGATTTTGCATCTTCTGGAGACAATCGCACAGCTCTCATTACGCTTCTTGAAAAAGCAAAAGACGGAATCAACGGCAAGACTGGTACAGTTATTAAGAAATGAGTAAACTAATGTTAAAACTGATTCTGAAGTGAAAAAGAATGAGCGCAGAGACGTTCCCAGACGGGAAGCACTCTGCGCCATTTTCGGAAATCAGAGGTCAGAAGCCAGAGGCCAGAGACTGGATGATGGGGGAATTTTAACATGGGCATAGTGTTAAACGGTGGAACTATTGTTACAGCTGCAGATAACTACCAAGCAGACGTCCGCATTGACGGTGAAAAAATTGTGGCCATAGGTCACGAGATTAAGCAACCTGAGGATCAGGTGATAAATGTGGATGGCTGCTTGATTTTCCCTGGAGGGATTGATCCGCACACCCACTTTGATCTTCCGATGGGAACGTTTTCTACCTCGGATGATTTCTTATCGGGCTCGCTTGCAGCAGTACTGGGTGGGACTACAACTATTTTAGATTATGCCACACAGTTTAAAGGGGAGACCCTGAAAACGGGCTTGGAAAATTGGCACGTTAAAGCGGACGGCAGGAGTTATGTAGACTTTGGTTTTCACATGGCAATTACTGATTGGAACGATCAAGTGGCCCGAGAAATGACGGATTTAGTTAATAATGAGGGCATATCTTCCTTTAAATTGTATATGGCCTATAAAAATATCCTGCAAGTCGATGATGGTGCCTTATTGAAAGCTTTGCGTCAGGCGGGACAGTGTGGGGCACTCGTCTGTGTGCATTGTGAAAACGGGGATGTCGTCGATTACTTGGTAAAAGAAGCACGTGCTAACGGGCAAACTGCTCCATATTATCACCCGTTGACTAGGCCACCCGAAGCGGAAGCGGAGGCAACCAACCGGGTTATTACACTTGCTCAGATTGCAGAGGCCCCTGTCTATATCGTTCATCTCACTTGTAGTGGTGCACTTGAAATAGTGGTAGATGCGAAAGACCGAGGATTAGAGGTCTATGCTGAGACCTGTCCACAATACCTCTTGCTCGATGACAGTTACTATCGTTTGGAAGGTTTTAACGGAGCCAAGTATGTAATCTCACCGCCTTTGCGTTCTGTAAACAATCAGGAGAGATTGTGGTCAGGATTGGGATCAGGGGCAATAGACACCATAGCAACTGACCATTGTTCCTTTAATTATCAAGGGCAAAAAGACTTAGGGATAAATGATTTCAGTAAGATTCCAAGTGGGGCTCCAGGGGTGGAAACCCGCATGGGATTGCTTTACACGTATGGTGTTATGACAGGCAAATTGACGATCAACGAATTCGTGGCTCAGACTTCGACCAATGCAGCAAAATTATTCGGATTGTTCCCTCGGAAAGGAACGATCGCTCCTGGCAGTGACGCAGACCTTGTGGTCTGGAATCCCCAGGTTTCCTCGACAATCACTGTTGAAGCTCTCCATCAGCAGGTCGATTATACTCCCTACGAAGGTTTTAATCAGAAGGGTCAAGCTAAACATGTTTTTCTCCGTGGTCAACACGTTGTAAAGGACGGTCAGCTTCAGGCGACAAGACCCACAGGGATATATTTGTCTCGTAAGCCATTTCTTAAGAGAAAGGTTGGGGGAAATGTTTAAAATCGACATCAACGATACAGTCTACACTGTACAAGAGGATATGAAACTGCTGGATTTTTTGCGTGACGAAGCTCAGATTACGTCTCTGAAAAATGGGTGTGGAGAAGGATCTTGTGGCGCATGCATGTTACTAATGGACGGCAAGGCGATGCGAGCCTGTTTATTGACCGTTTCTAAGGTTGCGGGGAAGAAACTCTTAACTTTAGAAGGGCTATCTGAGCGAGAAAGAGAAGCCTATGTTTGGGCCTTTGCCCAAGCGGGAGCTGTTCAATGTGGTTTTTGCATACCTGGAATGGTCATCAGTGCCAAAGCTTTACTGGACAAGGTGCCGAACCCTACGCCCCAAGAAATTAAACAGAGCATTCGTGGGAACATTTGTCGGTGCACTGGGTATGTGAAGATCGAAAAAGGAATCATGCTGGCGGCCCAAGTGTTACGAGGAGAACTCCAAGCTAACGCACAATCTGGAGCTGGGATCGGGACAAGTATCCATCGAGTAGATGCTCGTGAGAAAGTACTAGGAACGGGACATTATGTCGATGATATGCATGTTGATCAGATGCTTCACGCAGCGGTGTTGAGGACGCAATATCCTCGAGCGATTGTTAAAGCTATTGATATATCTGCGGCGCTTGTTTATCCTGGCGTAGAAGCGGTTTTAACTGCGGAGGACATTCCAGGTGACCATGATCACGGTCATATTTTTCATGATTGGCCGACCCTGGTTTCTGTCGGGCAAGAGACACGTTATATTGGGGATGCCCTTGTTTTAGTGGCAGCTCAAACCAAAAAACAAGCCCGCGAGGCTTTGGCGTTAATTAAAGTTGATTATGAAGAGCTAGAACCGATTATCAGTCCGACCCAGGCTCTTGAGGAACAAGCTTACAGGATTCATCCCAAAGGGAATTTACTAAGTACGACGAAAATTAACCGAGGAAATGCTCAGGAAGCATTGGCTAAATCGGCGCATGTCGTTACCCATCATTATTCGACTCCTCCTACTGAACATGCTTTTATGGAACCTGAAAGTGCTTTAGGTATTCCTCAAGCAGACGGCGGTATCAAGATCTATGTCGCTGATCAAAGCGTTTATGATGACCAACATGGGATTATGGCAATGCTCGGGCTACCCGCAGAAAAAGTGCGTGTGATCAGTAAGCTGGTCGGCGGTGGATTTGGTGGTAAAGAGGATTTGAGTGTCCAGCATCACGCAGCCTTACTAGCCATGAAGACGCAGAAACCTGTGAAACTCACGTTGTCTCGCAAGGAAAGTCTCTTAGTTCATCCCAAGCGACACGCTATGGAATTAGATATCACGACTGGGTGTGATGCAGATGGGAAATTGACCGCCATGGTCGCTAAGATCGTAGCAGATACGGGGGCCTATGCCTCACTGGGCACGGCTGTTTTGCAGAGAGCATGCACTCATGCGAGTGGACCTTATCAGATTGCTAATGTCGACATTACTGGTCTTTGCGTATATACGAATAATCCTCCTGCCGGGGCCTTCCGGGGCTTTGGTGTACCTCAGTCTGCTTTTGCAGCGGAAACTAACCTGGATCTCTTGGCGGAAAAGGTGGGAATTTCACCGTGGGAAATTCGTTACCTCAATGCACTGGAACCAGGGATGGTTAATTCCACTGGTCAGATTACCGATGAGGGGACAGCCATTAAGGAAACTCTCCTCGCGGTCCGTGAAGTGTATGAAAACCACCCTCATGCGGCAGGAATTGCAAGTTGTATGAAAAATACGGGAATTGGGGTTGGCCTTCCTGACACAGGTCGGGTTAAGCTTAAAGTTCTTAAGGGGAAAGCAGTGGTACTGACCAGTGCTGCTTGCATCGGACAAGGCTTTGCCACTATTGCCACTCAGATTGTTCATGAGGCCACTGGCTTACCGATACACCTAATCGAAGTCGGGGCTCCAGATACAGCTTTGACGCCTAATTCCGGAACGACAACCGCTTCGCGTCAGACTATGTTTTCGGGTGAGGCAGTACGTCAAGCCTCTCTCAAATTACAGCAAGCCTTGTACAATTCCTCTTTGGAGAAATTGGAAGGGAGCGAATTTGACGGTGAGTACTTTGGAGAAACCGATCCGATGAATTCTGACAAGCTCAATCCAGTCAGTCACGTGGCCTATAGTTATGCTACTCAGGTTGTCTTGCTAGATGAACAGGGGAAAGTTGAAAGGGTTGTGGCAGCGCATGATGTGGGCAAGGCCATCAACCCGAAGGCTATTGAAGGGCAAATCGAAGGGGGCGTCACCATGGGATTAGGGTATGCCTTACGTGAGGATTTCCCTCTCGAAAAAGGTGTGCCAACCGCTAAGTTTGGAACGCTTGGCCTCTTCCGTTCGACGGAAGTTCCCGAAATCGAGTGTATTATTATCGAAAAGAATTCTTCTCCACTAGCCTACGGGGCCAAAGGAGTGGGTGAGATCGCGTCCATTCCGACGGCACCTGCCGTTGCCTCAGCTTATTACAAATTTGACGGCAAACTAAGGTGCTCCCTCCCCTTGCAGGGAACACCCTATAAGAAGTAGAATTATTGTAGCGATAAGTAATTCTTGGTTAGTGGCAATTCGAGAGATGGGCTTTCGCGAGCTGGACAATTCGTGAATCCCTACGGGAATTTTATAGGTAGAGCGATTCGTCATTGTCTCGATTGGGAAAAAAATTAGTATAGGTAGGGGGCAATTCATAAATTGCCCCCCTCAGCAGGAGAAAAAATGGCCAGTGCAGATACAGAGTTACCGAACAGCTGGGCGAGTGGCAGTTTGTGGTGTATGACAGGGCGCGTGCAAGTTGTCACATTCATTGGTGCCGGAGGGAAGACGACCTGTCTTCGCACGCTCACTGAAGAGATTAACGCCGCTGGGCAGCGGGTTATTGCCACGACTACAACGAAAGTCTTTCCCGAAGAATCAATGAAGGGTTGGGAAAATATCGCCCCACCACCTTTTGAACAAGATGGTGCTTGTTTTTGGTATCTCAAAGTTGAAGATAAAAGCGGGAAATGGATGGGGCCTCCAGTTCAAACAGTCGATGCTGCCATTGCAAGTTCAAGAACAAACCTCGACATAGGGACAATTCGTGAATTGCCTGTGCACGAGGGTTTAGGCGTAGGGACAATTAACGAATTGCCCGTACACGGGAGCGCAAGCGCCAGAACCGTCCCTAACTTGCATGATAGGTATTGGGTGATTGAAGGGGATGGAGCTAGGAGGCTCAAGTTAAAATGCTGGGAACCACATGAACCACAAATTCCACAACAATCGGATTGTATTGTGCTAGTGCTGGATGGTGGTTTGTGGGGGAACGTCCTGCAGGAGGAACATGTTCACAGAACGGATCGTTGTCCGGATTTGCTTGGACACGTTTGGAACGCAGAGATGGCGTGGAATTATTTCTTAAGATCCCCAGTTTTTGCTCCACAATATGGGCAAATGTCTTGGGTTATTCTCTTGAATTGTCACGGAGAAAATGCAGGAAACGCATTGGGGGCTTTGCTTGACCTAAACCAAAGGTGGGGGGGAATCCAACGGGAAAGCAAAGACTTGAAAGATCTACCAAACCATTTGCGAATAGCTGCAGGAGATGCCAAGGAGGGGGAACTACAGTGGTTCGATTTGTGGTAATGGCCGCAGGTCTTGCGACCCGTATGGGGAAAGATAAACTCGTGCTGCCTTGGAAGGATACGACAGTGCTTGGTTATGTTCTGCAGACTGTCCTAGAGGCACTCATACTTCAAGAGCAACGTTTCGTTGAATCCTCTCACTCAGGGGTCACTGAGGTTTATGTTGTGGCAAGACATCCTATGGAGATCTATCTAACGACAGACTGTATTCGGAGGTTTCATGCTTGCGGTGGGGTCTGGATTCAAGTGCCAAGTCCCAAGCCACTTGCAGAGACGATTCGCTCTGGTTTACAAGACATAAACAGTAAGGTCCACTGGATTGGATTTCTGCCTGGAGACCAGGTGGGAATTACGGCGCCGAGGCTTGCAGACTGCCTGCAGCAGATACTGCTAGTTTCCCCAGACTTTCTGGTACCGTTTTCAGGGGATAAAGCCGGATCACCGGTTTTTTTTCATAAGCGATATGTTCCAGAATTATTGGCACTCCAAGGCGAAAAGGGCGGTAGAGAAGTCTTATACCGTTATCCTGAACTATGGGAAAAATATCCCGTAGAAGAAAGTCTATTTCTTGATGTGGATACGCCGGAGCAATACAATGCACTGCGGGGTCAAATAAGCAAGTAATCAGTGTGATGAACGATTAAAAAATATAATAATATACATACATAAGGGAGAATCGAGGGAATGACAAACAAACTCGTCATGAATGGGCCGGTAGTTTTAGTTCGTGGAGCTGGAGAACAAGCTTCTGGGGTAGGCTGGGTGCTAGCAAAAGCGGGGTTTCGAGTGGTGATGACCGAGGTGGCTGAGCCTCTCATGGTTCGTTGGCCGGTTTGTTTTGGTACGGCCGTATCGGAAGGACAATGGGAAGTTGAAGGGGTTACGTCAAGTCGTCTCGATGATTTCAAAGGATGCGAAGTAGCTTGGTTGGCGGGTGAAATACCAGTTTTAGTCGATCCTGAGTTGGAGGGCTTGTCATTGCTGAATCCATTGATTTTGGTGGACGCCATCCTGGCCAAACGCAACTTGGGGACAAAACGAAACATGGCTCCTCTGACCTTTGGTTTGGGGCCCGGTTTCACGGCAGGAGAAGATGTCGATGTCGTAGTGGAAACAAACCGTGGGCACCATTTAGGAAGGTTGATCTATGAAGGGGCAGCCCAGCCGAATACGGGTATTCCGGGAGAAGTGGCGGGTGTATCAAGTGAACGTGTTATTTATTCACCCAAGGCAGGAACGTTTAGAGCAAAACGTGCCATCGGAGAACAGGTTTCGGTAGGAGATTGTTTGGGTGAGATCGATGATGTGGGTCGACCTGAAGAAGTCTATGCGTCATGCAGTGGTGTTCTAAGAGGTTTATTGCGAACAGCTACTCCAGTCGCTGAACATGTTAAAATAGGGGATGTTGATCCGCGCGGACATGAGGAATACTGTTGGACGATTACAGAGAAGGCTCGGGCGCTTGGTGGCGCTGTTTTGCTAGGTATTCTACAAGGCGGGATTCTTCGACCTCTGTGTGCCAAAGATCAATCATAACTTCTAATTAATTTTTGTAAATTATTTACTTAATCTAACCAAGATTAGTCTTCATTAAGAATACCTGAAATTTAGCTAATATCATGCCTAACTCTCCAAGTTGTAGGACTTTACACTATACACTTATATTTATCATATCAAACAATTTTACTAAGCATTGTAAAAAAAATAATAAATATTTTGTACCCAGGTAGGAAAATTGAAATCGAACGCGAATATGTACAGTGTAGGATTGATATTAGAAAAATTTGAATAATGATTATAAACTCATATATCCTTGATAATGGGATCAAGGGTTTCTACGAGGCAACCGTAATTGCTTCTCTATGAGCCAGGGATGGTTTATAGAGTTTTGTAATAGGGTTGTTTTTTTGTGTGCTCAAATATAAAAGGGGTGAAAAAATGAAGTATTTTCAACCGCGTAGCTTGAGTGATGCCGTGAATTTAGCCCAGACATCAGAGACGACTTTCTTGGCTGGAGGAACGGATCTGGTGTTGCACATGCAGACGGGTAAAGTCCGGCCCAAGGCCCTCATCGATCTGGGGAAGATTGCAGAACTTCGTGAAGTTAAGGTTACAGACAGCTATTTAGAGATCGGAAGTATGGCTTCATTTGCCGAAATTGGACAAAATAATCTCGTTGCTCAATATGCTATGGCCCTGTGGCAAGCTTGTCAAACTATGGGCTCCCCACAAATCAGAAACAAGGCGACGTTGGGTGGCAACTTGGGTAATTGCTCTCCTGCTGCTGACGGATTACCACCTTTACTGGCCTTGGGAGCAGACGTGCACTTAATTTCGAGTAAGGGCGAGGAGATTATTCCGCTAGTCAGTTTACTCAGTCGAACTCCGCTCATGCCCCAGGATACGCTCATTCGAGGATTTCGTATACCCCGGAAGGGCTTGCAAAGTGGATTTGCTAAACTGGGTCGACGACAGGCCTTGGCAATTGCTCGCCTCAGTGTTGCAGTTGCTATGGAAGTGGAGGGTACGCAGGTAGGGCAGGTTAGAGTTGCACTAGGTGCGGTGGGCAGACGTGCTTTCTTGAGTGAATCTCTTGGTTTGGCATTGAGGGATCAAGATTTAAATGAGGCTTGGATCGAAAAAGGGGTCGAAGAAATTCAACAAGTTGTGCGAGTTGCTCTTGGAGAACGAGCCTCTGCACCATACAAGCGAGTGGCTGTGTCTGGAGTTTTCCGGGAGGCTATGGCTTCTTTCATTCCGGCAGGAGGGTCAAAGGCATGATAGATATTAAACTTGTGATAAATAAAAAAACCTATACCTTAAACATCGACCCAAGAGAACGTTTAATAGATGTCTTGCGCACCCGTATTGGGCTCATGGGAACCAAAGAGGGTTGTGGTGAAGGGGAATGCGGGGCGTGCACCGTGATCATTGATGGGAAAACGGTCAACTCCTGTCTTATTCTTGCTGCACAGGCAGACGGGTGTGACATTACAACTATCGAAGGGGTAGGAAATCGGCGCTCACCCCATCCCGTTCAAAAGGCTTTTGTGGAGGTAGGGGCAGTGCAATGTGGTTTTTGTACTCCAGGCATGGTGTTGTCAGCGAAAAATCTACTGGACAAGATCGCGCACCCCAGTGATCAAGAAATTGGTATCGCCATGTCTGGGAATCTTTGCCGGTGTACGGGCTATGATAAAATCCTTCGTGCCGTAAAGCGCGTCGCTGAGGAGGGGGAAGTATGAACACTGGAGTGGTAGGGTCTAGGGTTGTAAGAGAAGACGCTTGGGGGAAAGTTTTCGGTCAGACCAAATTCCCAGCCGATGTGAATTTACCGGACCAACTTTACGGAGTTGTAATTCGTAGTCCACATCCTCATGCCCGAGTTAAGAATATATTTAGTGAGCAGGCGATGGCACTTGCCGGTGTGGTGACGGTCCTGACCGCAAAAGACGTCCCCAATAACTCACATGGAGTCCTTTTCCGAGACCAACCAGTCCTGGCAGAGTATATTCGAATGGTCGGCGACCCAGTAGCAGTGGTTGGGGCGGAAACGTTAGAAATTGCTCGCGCTGCAGCAAAACTAGTTGAAGTGGATTACGAGGTGTTGCCCGCGGTGTTTGACCCAGAGGAAGCTATGACCACGGAAGTACTCCCTCTTCATCCAGAGCTGCGTCCGACCAATGTCCTCTACCATATGCCGATCCGTCGCGGAAGCATGGAGGAAGGCTGGGCCAAGGCGGATGTGGTGGTTGAGCAAGAATATAGTACTCAGCATGTCGATCATGCGTTCTTGCAACCAGAGGCTGTGCTGGCCCATGTGGATGAACGCGGGCACATGGTTGTGCAGACCGCGACCCAATACGCTCATTATGATCGGGGCGAAATCGCCCACGCTTTAGGTCTCCGCTTTAGCCAGGTTCAGGTTAAAACTATGGCTGTGGGTGGAGCATTCGGAGGGCGCGAGGACATTTCACTGCAGATTTTAGCTGCCTTAATGGCTTGGACGACCTTGCGACCCATAAAAATGGAAAACACTCGGGAAGAATCCTTTTATTCTCATTCCAAACGTCATCCGATGAAAATGCATTATAAAACTGGCGCGACGAAGGACGGCAAACTAGTGGCCATGGAAGCGAAAATTATTGGAGATGCAGGCGCCTATGCATCATGGAGTATCAATGTTCTACGCAAATCCGCTGTTCATGCCACTGGGCCCTATGAAATCCCGAATGTTTTTATTGATAGTTATGCTGTGTTTACTAACAATCCATTTTCAGGGGCCATGCGTGGTTTCGGAGCGGCTCAGACCGTGCTGGCTTATGAGAGTCAAATGGACCTCTTGGCTGAAGCCTTGGGGATTTCCCCGCTGGAAATCCGGGTGCGAAATATGTTTAAAGTGGGGAGTACAACTGCGACCGGGCAAGTGTTGACTGGCAGTATCCCACTCGACCAGTGCTTAACGAAAATTGCACCTTATCTCCAGAAGGGAGATGACAGTCAACTCCTTCAACTAAAACTAGATATTGGGGAGTCTACTCCCCACGAAGCAGAGCAGGGAACTTCCACTGTTAAAAGTGGGAATTTTAGCAATAGAATGAAAAAGCGAGGACTAGGTTTAGGGTGTGCATGGTACGGAACTGGTTACGGTAATGGATTTCCGGATGTATCGAGTGCCTTCGTGGAAATTCATGATGACGGTTCCGCAACAGTCCTTACTGGGGCCGTCGATGTTGGTCAGGGGAGTAACTCAATCTATGCCCAAATCGTAGCAGAAGAACTGGGACTCCAGTCTGAGGATATCTGTGTCTATTCAGGCGACACGGACTCCACACCCGATTCGGGGACGACCGCAGCAACTCGGCAAACCTACAATACTGGGAATGCCGTTCTGAAGGCAGTTCGTCAAGCAAAGGTTCGTTTACTGGATTACGCAGCTCACAAGTTTTCCTGTCCAACAGCGGAGGGGATCGAACTAAAAGAGGGTTATATCGGGGTGAAGGGTGACCCAACACGCAGCATGCCCCTAGCTGAGATGGTCTTTCAAGCGCGTTTGCATGGGGAGCGGTTTATCAGTGCAGAGAGTTCGACGGCGCGTTCGACGCCTGTTGATCCGGAAACTGGTCAGGGAGCTCCTTACTGGCCCTATGCTTTCGGCTGTCAGATGGCCGAGGTTGAAGTTGATACTGAAACAGGACTGGTTCGTGTTCTCAAAGTGGTGGCGGTTCATGATGTTGGAAAAGCCTTAAACCCCACGCAAGTGGAAGGGCAAATTGCCGGTGGAGTGGCCCAAGGAATTGGGTATGCTCTGTTTGAGGAACTTGAATTGCACGAGGGAAAAATTAAAAATCCCGCATTTTCCAGTTATTTGATTCCCACGGCCTTAGATGTGCCTAAAATAGAAGCCTTCTTCGTGGAAGACCCAGAGTGCACAGGTCCTTTTGGCGCTAAGGGACTTGGAGAACCTGCAATGCTTCCAACTATTGCGGCTGTCATTAATGCCATCAACGATGCCGTGGGGGTAAGGATCACGTCGTTACCGGCTACGCCAGAGAAAATTCTCAGCGCATTAGAGCTTTTTTTAAAGAAAGGAGGGGCAGGGGATAAGGTAGGGATATAATTATGTCTTATTAAAGTGTAATAGAAGTGGTAAGTTTAGCTTAAACTATCAAGTAAACTCATGAGGGAAAATCTATTTTAAATGGAGGGCTGTTCATGTCAACCGTTACAAATAAGAAGAATCCACCTGAAGAACCAAAAGGCTTTTTAGATAGTTTTTTTCACTTAACTGAGCTGGGTACCAATGTAAGAACAGAAATTCTAGCTGGAGTAACCACGTTTGTCACCATGGCCTATATCCTATTTGTTAATCCTAATATTTTAGCGGACGCGGGGATGCCAGTAAACGCGACGTTTGCAGCGACGGCTATTGCCGCGGCTATAGGCACATTGATCATGGGTTTGTATGCCAACTATCCGATCGCCTTGGCGCCTGGAATGGGGCTTAATGCCTTTTTCACATACTCTGTCGTCCTCGGAATGGGTCTTTCTTGGCAAACAGCCCTGGGAGCGGTCTTTATTTCAGGATTTGTATTTTTCCTCATGACCGTCACGAAAGTTCGGGAATGGATTATGGACGGCGTTCCTACCGTACTACGAATCTCAATTGGTGTTGGGATTGGCTTATTTATAGCCTTCATTGGACTTCAAAACGGAGGACTTGTAGTTAATGACAACGCCACCTTAGTTAAATTGGGAGACATGAAGTCGGCGAGTGCCCTTGTTACTGTCTTTGGTTTAATTGTGACCGGTTTTTTCATGGCGAGAAAGATTAAAGGTGGCTTACTAATCGGGATTCTAATTACGACACTTTTCAGTATGCTGATGGGTTATTCCCCAATGCCTACTGGACTGTCTAGCTTTGTTTCGTTTTCCAATCCGTTTGCTGCAATCGCTCCAGTTGCCTTTCAACTCGACATATGGGGCGCTTTAAGTTATGGCTTAATTTCTATCCTTTTTGCTTTTACCTTTGTGGATTTATTCGATAATATAGGAACCTTGCTCGGTGTCTCACGTAAAGCAGGGTTACTAGATGAAAATGGAAATTTACCTCGTGCTGGTAAAGCCTTAATGGCTGACTCAGTAGGGACAATGTTTGGAGCAACCATGGGAACGCCCACAGTTACATCCTACATTGAAAGCGCTGCCGGTGTATCTGAAGGCGGGAAAAGCGGTTTGACGGCTGTCAGTGTTGCAGTGCTTTTTGTAGTTTCCCTAATTTTTGCACCACTTGTTGGCTTGATTCCAGGAACTGCGACGGCACCTGTTCTTATTCTGGTCGGTGTCTTAATGATGAGTGAAGTCACTCAGATTAATTTTGAGGATTTCACAGATGCTTTTCCAGCCTTTATGACCATTGTGATGATGCCTTTGACGTATTCTATTGCTCAAGGGCTAGCTTTTGGGTTTATGTCATTTACCATTATTAAATTGATTACTGGAAAGCACAAAGAAAACAATCCAGTAACCTATATCTTGACGATACTTTTTATCGTTCACTTTATTCTTGGCGCCTAGCAGTTTAGATATACCTAGAGAGATGTGCACTCAGCGGAGTTCGATGTGTGATGTTCGAGGTCCGAAAATCACACATCGAATGCCTTGCATTGCGCGTGCACAGGGTTATAAGTCATCGGTGGACAGAGGGAGCCTTTTGCAAGTTGGGAAAGGGTGGGATTAGGAATGCGTATTCTTTTTAAGAATGCTAAAATTGTAACTATGAATGAAGAGCGGGAGATTATTCAGGGTGATCTGCTAGTCGATGGATCACAAATTGTCGCGCTCGGGGGAGCCATTGACCAACCTGCCGATCAAGTGATTGATCTCCACGGGGATTTGCTGATTCCTGGCTTGATTCAAACCCATATCCATCTTTGCCAGACCTTGTTTCGGGGACAAGCGGATGATTTAGAACTCTTGGATTGGCTTAAATTAAAGGTTTGGCCGCTGGAAGGCGGGCATGACCCTGAATCCCTCCATGATTCTGCTTTACTTGGAATCGGAGAATTGTTCCTTGGAGGAACAACGACGATTGTCGATATGGAAACAGTACATCACACGGAGCACGCGTTTGAAGCGATCCTTTTGAGTGGTTTGAGAGCCTTGTCAGGGAAGGTCATGATGGATGATTGTAACAAAGATATTCCAAGCTCATTGAGGGAGAATACAGACGCCTCCATTCAAGAAAGCGTCGACTTATATGAGAAATATCACGGTAAAGGAAATGGACGACTCGAAGTGGCTTTCACGCCTCGTTTCGTTATTTCCTGCACCGATTCATTATTACGGGAAGTTTCACGGGTTGCTCAAGAGAAAAATGCCTTTGTTCATACTCACGCTTCTGAAAACCGTGGAGAAATTGAGATCGTGGAGAGTACGCGCGGAATGCGCAATATTATCTACCTGGATAAGGTAGGCTTAACAGGCCCGAAACTTATCCTTGCTCACTGCATTTGGTTGGATGAGGCAGAAAAGGATATCTTGATTCAGACTAAGACGCGAATTTCCCATTGTCCTTCCTCGAACCTTAAACTTGCCTCGGGGATTGCGCCCATTCCTGAAATGATGAGACGTGGAGCAGAGGTTTCCCTGGGTGCAGATGGGGCACCTTGCAATAATAATTTGGACGCATTTAGGGAAATGCGTCACGCGGCCTTGATGCAAAAGCCCTTACATGGTCCTACGGTCATGCCAGCACAAAGCGTTTTTGAATTAGCCACACTCGGTGGTGCTCGGGCCATTGGGCATGAACATGATCTGGGGAGCTTAGAAGTTGGAAAAAAAGCGGATTTAGCAGTCATTAGTCTGCAGGGTCTTCATACTTGGCCCAACGAGCATGTAGATGTTTATTCGCAGTTGGTTTATCAAGCGACCGCGTCCGATGTACGCCTTACTATGGTAGATGGACAAATCGTGATGAAGGACCGGCAACTTCTGACAATTGATGTTCCAAGGCTTAAGGTAAGCGCGACGAAGAGTTTGAATCGGGTCATGGCTAGGACTGGTGTGTAGGGACTTGTGTGAAACAGTCCTTGGCCCTTACGACGCAGAGCAAACTTGCCGTTCAAGCTCTTTTCTCTAGGGCGCGGGGTACATCCTTCGGCGATAGTATCATTTTAAAGAACACGCCTACGGCGATAATCTATCCTACGCCGGTAAGTATCCTTTCGGGATCACGGCTTCGGCGATACTCTCCACAGGAGACTATCGTGACAAATGTGCCGTCCGTGGCGCAATTATCGGCGGTGCCCGCCCTTGGGTACTGCCCCGGTCTGGAGTCGCTTTCACGGAGTTAGCTTATGGCTACGTAAAGACCTCGCGCTCGTGTCACACAAGTCCCGGGCTGGGAACGAAGAGACGTTTAGTGCTGCTTTGGAGATAGCTGAGTATGTGTGTTAGGTAATGTTTTGGGAGACAGACGGCACATTTCATGTGCACCGTCTTGCTTTAGGGTTACCTTCAGAAGCATAGGGACGGTTCTTGTGCTTTGTTTGCTAGTTTGGTGATCCCGGTTTTGAGAGAAAGCAGATTTCATGTACACCGTCAAGAGAAACATGCAAGTCGAAGAACCGTCCCTGTGCTTGCATTTGTGCAAGATTTAGGGACGGTTCTTGGACTTGTATCGGAGAGGAGTGAGTAGTATGTCAAGTTTTAAGCAGAGGATGGATGAGGCCCGGGGGCTTGCAAAAATTGACTTGGTTCTGAGAAACGCTAGGTTAGTAAATGTTCTCTCGGGAGAAATTCATGTGACGGACATCGGAATTCATCAAGGAAACTTCGTCGGTATTGGAACGTTCAAGCTAGCGGAAAGGGTTTTGGACCTGTGTGGAAGCTATGTTGTTCCCGGGCTAATTGACGGACATGTACATATTGAAAGCTCGCATCTTTGTCCCGAAGAGTTTTGTTCGCTCCTTCTTTCTCATGGCGTTACGACGGCTGTTGTTGATCCGCATGAAATTGCGAATGTCTTTGGAAGTAAGGGCATTCGATATATTCTCGATAGCGTGGATAATTTACCTTTTAACACGTTTGTTGCCCTGCCTTCCTGTGTTCCGGCAACAGATTTAGAGACTTCTGGGGCTCGCTTAGGGGCTAAAGACTTATCTGAATTTATCGCTCATCCCAAGGTAATCGGGTTAGGGGAAGTTATGGATTTCCAGGGGGTAATACACGCTAAGCCAGAAATGGTAGAAAAGTTAGAACTTCCTGTGAGATTCATTGATGGTCACGCGCCTGGGATTTCTCCGCAGGATCTGAATGCTTATTATCTAGCGGGAATTCATACTGAACATGAGTGTTCCACGGTAGAAGAGGCCAGAGAACGTCTACGACGAGGTTTTCATGTGATGCTCCGAGAAGGGAGTGCTGCTAAAAATCTCTTAGATCTTCTGCCTGCGGTTACTTCAAGGAATTCGTTTCAATGTTTGTTAGTGACGGATGATCGTCATACAATCGACCTTCTCCAGGATGGCAGCATTGATCACCTTGTTCGCCTGGCAATTGGGACAGGCATGGATCCCATACAAGTGATTCAAATGGCAACGATTAATGCGGCGCGGGCGATTGGACTCCCCCGTTTGGGTGCAGTGGCCCCGGGGTACCAAGCAGATTTTATAGTATTAAAGGACCTTGACCAGTTTGATATTGAGGAAGTATACTGGCGAGGGGTCAGACAAAGCAAAAAAGGAGATCGGCCACGGTTTCAACATATTCCTACCGAGGAGCTCACTGAGAGTGTACATATTGGGAGTTGGTCTCAGACTAAACTAAGAGTCTTTGCTAATAACCTGCAGGATTTGACTACCCGGGTTCAAGTTATTGGAGTTCAGGAACATTCACTGGTCACCTCAGCCTTAGTCCGGACACTCCCGGTCATTGATGGACTGGTGCAAACAGACCCGGCTCAGGGAGTCGCCAAACTAGCGGTGATTGAGCGGCATCACGAGACAGGGAATGTGGGTGTTGGATTTGTTGAAGGACTTGGTTTGAAAAAAGGGGCTATTGCCTCGACGGTTGCCCATGATTCGCACAACTTAGTGGTCGTAGGGATGAACGACGAGGAAATGAATCTTGCCATTTTGACCTGTGTAGAGATGGGCGGTGGAATCTGTCTAGTGGATGGAGAGCGGGTAATCGGCAAACTTCCATTAGAGATTGCAGGTCTCATGTCGAATCAAGAAGCTGAGTTGGTAGCGAAAACCCTTGGTGAGTTACATGAGAAGGCACTAATTCTTGGAATTAGTGAAATGGTCGATCCGTTTATGACCCTAGCCTTTCTTTCGCTACCTGTAATTCCAAAATTAAAGCTGACCGATTTGGGTTTGGTCGACGTGGAGAATTTTGAGATGGTTAAGACCGTTCTATAAAACGCTAGACACAAAAGTTTCTAACCGTTATAATGGATTTCTGACTTGAGATGAATCGCAACTCTATAGATATTTGAGTGCGCAAATGAATGTTCTATGTTCGCATGGCGATTGCGGTGCAGGAATAGATATGATGTCATCTTAAGTCAGAATTTCTGACTTAAGATGATTGTTTTTCATTTTAAAGGGGACTATAAAAAAGGTCAAATACATTAACCGTCAATAACTTATATCTTGTCAAATAAGATTAATAATAAATAGTAGTTATGAAGGGGCAATTGTTTTGAAGAAAGAGATCCACACTAAACGAGAAGGTTTTTCGAGCAGTATCGGGGTTATTGCTGCTGTACTTGGTTCAGCAGTTGGGCTGGGTAACATTTGGAAGTTCCCTTATGTCACAGGTGCTAATGGAGGTGCAGCCTTCATATTGGTTTATCTACTTTGCGTCGCGCTTGTGGGCTTACCCGTGATGTTATCAGAACATCTGATTGGTCGGCATACAAAAGCGAATGCTGTGGGTGCTTTTAAAGCTTTGCAACCCCGACGTCCCTGGCTTTTGGTGGGTGGAGCAGGGGTATTAAGCGCATTCCTGATTATGGCCTTTTATACAACTGTAGCAGGTTGGATTTATGCCTATATTTTCAAAGCAGCAGGTGGTGCGCTTATTTCGGCAAAGCCAGAAGATACTTTCGGTGTTTTTAACTCACTCATCTCAGGGGTAGGTGAACCTTTGTTTTGGCAATGGCTTGTCTTGCTCGTAATCGGGACCATTATTATGGCAGGTGTGACAAAAGGTATCGAACGGGTTACGAAGCTACTGATGCCTCTGCTCTTTATACTTCTCTTGGTTATCGATATTCGGTCCTTGACGCTTCCTGGTGCAGGAGAGGGGCTTGCATTTTTATTTAAACCTGATTTCTCAAAAATAACGTTCAGCGTAGTTTTAGCGGCGCTAGGGTTGGCTTTTTTTAAGCTTAGTGTAGGTATGGGCGCAATGATTACCTATGGAAGTTATGTTGATAAAAATGAGAACTTACCTAAGATGGCGATTAAAGTCGCCCTCGCGGATACTTTAGTTTCTTTAATGGCGGGTATTGCCATTTTTCCAGCGGTATTTGCTCTTGGTTTTGAACCAAATCAAGGTGCAAAGTTGCTGTTCGTAATCATTCCGGCCGTCTTTAATTCTATGCCCTTTGGCAGAGTTTTTATGGTCTTATTCTTTATGCTTACCGCAGTAGCGGCAACTGGAGCGATGTTATCTTTGCTGGAAGTCCCAATTGCCTACTTGACAGAGCAGTACCGATGGACGAGACGGAAAGCGACTTTGCTAACAATTTTAGCAATTGGTTTACTCGGGTCAACAGCTACACTTTCGAATAGTGTTTTTGCCAATGTTATAGTGTTTGGCAAGACATTTTTTGATCTCTTTGATTTTACCACATCCAATATATTGCTGCCCGTCGGTGGCATCTTTGTAGCACTCTTCGTGGGCTGGCAGTGGGGATATGCTAAAGTTAAACGTGAAATGTCCAATGAAGGACGGTTAAAGAATGATGGATTAGTACGCATTTACATGTTCTTGGTGAAATTTATTGTACCGATCGCAATTGTTATAGTGCTTTTGGCGGGGTTAAATTTAATTAATCCAATAATTTCTTTCTTCAAAGATATTAGCATTTAATTAGAATAGGACCTAAGGGAAAATTTAAATGAATATTTTCATTTCAGAAGGATTTCAGTGAATTTTGACGAACTAAATCATTTATGCTGTTTAATTGACACTAGATTGGATAGGGTGGGAATTCATGCGCTTGGTAAGCACTCGTTATGTTGTGGAAGGATCAGTCTTAGCACGACCTGTTATCAACTCTTCTGGTAGAATCTTATTACAAGCAGGCGTTAGTATGACGACTTCTTATATTGGACGGTTAAGGGCCATGGGGTATGATGTCCTATTTATTGAGGATGACCGACTGGAAGATGTCGAATTCCATATGTCTATTACTGGACAAACCCGCGAAGCGGCATATAAGACTATAGAAAACGTTAGTAAATATATTGAGAGCGGCGATGAAAGTGCGTTAAAGGCGTGTTGTGTTCGAGGGACAATTCAGGAAATGCTCAACGACCTCTTATTTAGTTCTGATATTTTGGGTAACTTGACAGAAATTCAGGGGTATGATGACTATACCTTTCATCATTCTGTCAACACAACTATTATAGGGCTTGTATTGGGTCTTGCATCAGGCTATTCTGAGCATAAGTTGATTGAATTTGGCATGGGTATTCTTATGCATGATATTGGGAAAATCAAGGTTTCAGAAGAGATTCTCAATAAACAAGCGTCTCTGACCCAAATGGAATTTGAAGAGATCAAGAAACATTCATATTATGGGTTTGACATTCTGCGCAAGAATAAGGATTTCAGTATACTTTCCGCCCATGTTGCCTTACAACACCACGAAAAATGGGATGGCTCTGGTTATCCAAGAGGGCTTAAAGAAAATGAAATTCATGAGTACGGAAGATTGGCGGCAATCGCTGATGTGTATGAAGCTCTGACTAGTAAACGCGTTTATAGGAAAGCAATTGAACCTAATGAGGCCTACGAGTACATTGTCTCTCAATCTAATAAACATTTTGATCCGAAGGTGTTGGAGGTCTTTAAAAAACATATTGCTGTCTATCCTTCCGGTTCGGGAATTCTTTTGAGTAATGGGCAAAGAGGGAATGTTGTTAAACAAAATCGTTCTTTCCCCAATCGTCCTTTAGTAAGATTATTCTACCAGGATGAAGAACCTCTAACAGACCCGATTGATCTTAATCTGGCAGATTATCCCTCCCTCATGATCGTTGCTGTCGATAATCGCTAGCCTATATGTTTGAACTTGTTCATCTAGAACAAATTGGGACACCCTCTCATAGTGGGTGTTTTGAACGTTTATAGGCTCTGAGACAAGAATGAAGTCATAAGAAATAGGCCTATCAATTTGATAGGCCTATTTCTTATGACTTTTTCTAGAATTTTTTCAAGAGTGTTTTAAATTCTTCGATCTGTCGGACAGGGCGCTGGCAGGTAAAATTTTGACACAGATAAGCTGTAACATGACTTGGATCAATCGGGTAATCTTTAGTCCAGGGAATCATTTCCGGGAGGTTTCCTTCCTGATAAAGGAGGGAAGAGTAGGGACGAAACTCGGAAAAGAAGATTTGGCGCATTTCAGGAAGGGCACTGTTTTCGAGCGAGCCGGCTAAGATTAATTCTTGACTTGGATGAAGAGCAAATTGTAAGGCTTGGAGAAAGGCTGTATATCCTGAGGGATGTTCTTCAAGAACGGGGCGAAAGGCGAGAAGCTGTTGTTCGGCTTTCTTTTCCCAATGTTCAGCGCCGGTAAGGCGCGCTAAACGAAGAAGGTTGAGCGCCGTGATCGAGTTACCTGAAGGGAGGGCGCCATCATAACTTTCTTTTGGACGGAAGATAAGCTCTTCGGCATCTGATCCAGTAAGAAAGTATCCTCCGCCTTCTTCATCCGTAAAGAGTCGTTCCAGTTCTCCTTGAAGATGGAGTGCTGTTTTCAGATAGAGAGGCTTACCACTAGCAGAGTATAGTTCTAAGAGCCCCCAAATGAAAAAGGCATAATCGTCTAAGTACCCAGGGTAGGCTGCATCCCCTTCGCGATAACGGGCTAAGAGTCGACCGTCATTTTGCACAAGGTGGGTGAGTATAAACTCTGCAGCCTTGTCTGCGGCTTCCAGATAGGAGTTTTCGCCGAGAACTTGTGCGCCTTTAGCTAGGGCAGCGATCATAAGTCCGTTCCAGGCTGTTAAAATTTTATCGTCCTTATGAGGGTGGATTCGTTGCTCACGTGCAGCAAATAGGCTTTGGCGTGCGCCTTCGAGAGAACTCAATACCTCATCCTGGGTCTGGCTATTATCTTGGGCGATTTTAGATAACGCACCAAGTAATAAATTGGGATTATTTTTCCCTTCGAAGTTACCTTTAGCGGAGATATCATAAACAGCGCAGTACTTTGTTGCAGTTTTCTTGCCCAGTACAGCTTCAACTTCCTGGGGAGTCCAAACATGGAATTTTCCTTCCACTCCTTCAGCGTCGGCATCTTCTGCGGAGAAAAAACCACCTTCTGGTGAGGTCATGTCTCGAAGGACATAGGTGAAAATTTCCTTCGCTTTTTGAGCATCTTCTGGACGATGCTCGACCTGATAACTTTCTATGTATGCCAGCGCGAGAAGGGCATTATCATAGAGCATTTTCTCGAAGTGAGGGATTAACCACATCTCATCCGTGCTGTACCTTGCAAACCCGTATCCAATGTGATCATAGATTCCACCCAGTGACATTCCGTCAAGGGTCTTGTGGACCATTTGGAGGGCTTTGTCCTGCGGATGGTCCTCTGCATAGCGCAGGAGAAAGGTCAGGTTATGGGGCGTGGGGAATTTTGGAGCTTGGCCGAATCCTCCGTATCGCGCATCAAAGCTGTGGGCTAGCGTATCATAGGCTTGTTTAATAATTTGATTCGCCCATGTTTGAAATGTTTCGGAAGGGGAGCCTTTTACGTTTTGTAGAGAAACATCGCTTGCCAACGTACCGGTCTGGGTCGTAGGTTTATTTGTCTTGGTTCGTCCAGAATGAACTGCAGAAACTATTTTCTCAGCAGATTCGCGTAATTTATCTTCACCATTCTTCCAGAGAGTTCCGACTTGTTCGGAGAGTTCCATAAGGCCGGGACGACCATATCGCTCTGTTTTCGGAAAATAGGTTCCAGCAAAAAAAGGCTTTTTTTCAGGTGTCATAATAATGGTGAGTGGCCAACCGCCTGCGCCAGTGAGGGCTTGGCAAAAGGCCATGTACAAATGGTCAACATCAGGACGTTCCTCACGGTCAACTTTTATGCAGACAAAATGGCGATTGAGTAGCGCCGCGACCTCATGGTCTTCAAAGGATTCCTTCTCCATGACATGACACCAGTGACATGTAGATAAACTACACTACGAATACCCAATAGAAAGGAAAATAGGCTTATTTTCTGCCTTCGCAGTTTCAAAAGCTTCTTCTCCCCAAGGAAACCAGTCTACAGGATTATTTGCGTGTTGGAGCAAGTAGGGTGATTTTTCCTTGGATAATCTATTGGGTGTATTTGTAGTCGTCATGGGCAATCACCACCTTTCAATGTACTATTCAGTTTAGTTTGTGGATGCGTATTACTAATTATACACCCAGCCACGACCAATAAATGAATCTTGGGTTATATATATATCACAATGAGTGTGGTTTCTAGGTATATATAAATGATTAGTTAAAATTTGGGTATAGCTATGTTATAATTTGTTTGTAAAAACTGAGAGCGAGGTGTTCCTTTATGAACCTAGCAGAAAAGTTATTAGTGGAATTTGGGCAATTGACCGAAGAAAAGCAGAAGGAAGTTATTGATTTTATTGAGTTTATAAAAATTAAAGAACAAAAAGAAATTGAAAATCTTATGGATGCTGTCATTACTGAAAATAAAGAGGCTCTCGAGGAGTTAGCGACATGATAAAATTTCTAAGAATCGAGAATGTTCTCATGTTCCATGGGAAAATAATTAAAGAAACTGGAGGGAGTGCAGGAATAAGAGATAGAGGACTTATAGAGAGTGCTCTAAATAGAGGCTTTATGACTTATGACGGCAAAGACTTATATCCCAGCATTATAGAAAAAATTTCTGTTATAGCGTATAGCCTTATTAGTAATCATGGATTTGTTGATGGTAATAAAAGAATTGGTGTTGCAGTCATGCTGATAATGCTCAAAATGAACAATGTAAAAGTGTGTTACACTCAAAAAGAGTTAATAGAACTGGGTCTTAAAACAGCAGAAGGTTTTATGAGGGAAAAGGATATATTGACTTGGATAAAGGTACATATTGAAGATTAAGGGACTGCCTCTTCATAGAAATTGAATTTCTATTGTGAGTACGGGCCAATACTCTCCGCCCCTGATGATGAAGAGAGCCCAAATGTTGCACCGGTGCACCATTTGAACTACACCCAAGGGCTCATCCTTTTTGGGATCCCGGTAGAGGAACGGGATCAATTCACCGAAAGCCGTCCACTTAAAATGAAGGCTATACCGTACTTGTGGCGAATAGCGATAGAAATTCCGTTCCAGTTATAACCTGGAACGGAATTTTCTGGAATCTTTGCTATTTGTAAACTATTATTTGATATCAGATCCCCTAGAGATAGAGAATAATATTTATCTCCTTGTCTGACGCAAAATATCCATGGCATCATTGACTTATTATTTTCTTTCATATGCCTTAGTGGATTCATCACTAAAAAGTTTCCCTTCCTGCTTGTATTTTAGTGCAAGAAATAATATATTTGTTATAATGACTTTACTGTGTTAACATAATAACTGTCTTTATTATTAACGTCAATGTTATTTTAGTAATACTAAACTATAAGGGGATGCCGTCATGTCTATTGGACCTAAGATTAAAGCTCATCGACTAGAATTACATTTAACTATTCCTCAATTAGCAGAGGCAACTGGGCTATCTCGGGGTTTCATTAGTCAGGTGGAGAATGACAAGGTGTCCCTTTCCTTAGAAAGTCTTCAGAAAATGGCGAATGCCCTAAAAGTGCCGATCAGAAATTTAGTAGCCGATGAACCATTCCCCCCTCATCTAGTCACAAAAAATGCTCGTCCCAAGATAAAATTCGGAGATGAGCCAGCGCTTGAAATATTATCGGCACCCTTTGGCAGGCAATTGCAAATTGTCATGGCTGAGTTGCCTCCGGGGTATCAAGCGGGTAATTGTGCGCATACACACGAGGGTGAAGAGTGGATTATGGTACTCACTGGTAAAGTTAAGGTGATCCAAGGGGATTTCTCTGCAATTTTAGAAGAAGGAGATAGCATTCACTGGGATGGGAGTCATCCTCATCTCTGTCAAAACGCTGCGGATACCCTTTCTAAAGTAATTGTCGCTTTGACGCCTCCGGCCATGCTCCCTCTATCCAAAACAGAATAAATTGTTCTTCTCTATTGGTCTCCTGACTTCCTGTTGGTTACCTATTGCCTCAATTTATTCATTACCTCCAAAGTGGAAAAGAGAGAGTGTCGAAACGTTCGTTTCGGCACTCTCTCTTGGTAATGAGAACTAATTATAATACGACGGTTCGTGGTTCATCCATGAAAGAATAAAATGTCGCTTTACCTTCTGATACATAGAAAACCTCGAACGAAGGATTATCCGAAGATTTGTATATGCTAGCAAGACCGGGCATTACTTCAAAGGCTTTCGCTTTTGCAGCTGGGTTAGAATCGAAAACTGCTTTACCCTGCAATCTGATCCACTGAGTATTTCCGGACATGGTACAAACTTCGAAATTAGGATTGGCAACTAACTGTTTGCAAACATCCTTCTGATTACTCGTACAAAAATAGAGTTTATTTTCAAATTCCATGATAAAGCCGAAGGGTCGAACCTTTGGCTTGTCGCCATCTGTCGTTGCAATATAAAATGTTTTAGCCTCAGTAATATACTTTAGGATTTCTTTCATGATCTTTACCTCACTTTAAATTTATTATTATATAACCAGCGCACATTACTTTGAAGCGGACTTAAGCTTTTCCCTGTATTCATTGAGGCCATTGAGATTTTGTATAATTGGTTTTATTTTTGCGGTCATATTCCATCAGTTTGAATATAGAAGCGTGGCAAAAATCCCACAATTGCTTCTGAGATGAGCATGTATCGAAAAGATGAAACAATACATAATCCTCAGATAAAAATAGAAATACACCGTTTGTCATTTAATGCCATACTCTAAGGGTTTTAGAGCTTGAAAATAATATTCATGGGCATTAGTTAGTTTATGGAAACAGCGACTTAATCCGCCATATATCCGTGAATTAATTATTAGCACTTATTTCACTCAAGGTCTGGAATTCTTATGATTACTAGACAAACTCAACAACAATCTTTGTATCCGTTAACTCTCTGTCCTTCAGTGGTTGAGCAGGTTTTCCAACGGCTAATAGAGCCACAGGAGCAAAACCTTCCGGTATTTTCGCCTCATCACTAAGCTCTTTATTTCCACTAAATGCCATTGCTACACCCATAAGAAATACACTTCCAAGACCAAGTTCTGTCGCTGCAAGCCACATATTTTCCATGATGCAGGAGGCATTACAATAAGGTACTCCGGCCAATGGGCCTTCCTGTGGTTTAACTGTAACCAAAATAAGTGTCGGCGCTTCATAAGTAGGATGTGGCATAGGATGTGGTACTTGACCTCTCAACATCTCTTCAGCCGCCTTATCCAGTTTAGTCAGTAAAGAGCTATTCTGAATGACTGTTAATTTTACATCCTCGTAGCTTCCTTTTCCCACAGGTGCTGCATTCGCAGCTTTTAAAATAACAGACAGTTCTTCTTGGGTAATTTGCTCACCCGTGTAAGCCCTACAGCTTTGTCTTTTTGCAATTGCTTCCATTACATTCATAGTATGTTCCTCCAATTATATTATCTTGACTTACGTCAGTATCAATATTATACTAAGTAAAATAAAGTATCGCAAGTACGCAGAAACAACTGACTTAGTATAGTTTATTGTACAATAGAGTCAAATACAAAAGGAGGATATATGAGCGATAATTACACCTTTGAGCAATTTTTACAGGACATCCATCAAACTGTTCCGAATAATGACAGCCAGATCTGTCCAGTTACTAGAACCTTAAATTTATTGCAGGGAAAGTGGAAAAATCATATTTTATATGAAATGTTTAAACATGATAGCATACGTTTTGGGGAATTTAAGAAAGCTATACCTGCAATTACTAACACTATGCTTATTTCATCGTTGCGAGAATTAGAAGAAAACCATCTAGTTAATCGTGTTCAATACAATGAAATTCCTCCACATGTTGAATACTCATTAACCGAAACTGGGAAAGCATTATTGCCTATTTTCTACGAAATGTTTAAATGGGGAATGAACTACCCTATCTCATGCAAATGATTAGAGATGGGGTAGTTTTGAAGCAGGGCTCTTGCCTACGAACTCTTTCGTTCGCTGGGCAACAGTCCTGCTTGTTTATGTATGGTTTCATTGGCTAGTTTATTGGTATAATTGTTAGCATTTATCATAGTAACCTCCATAGCTTTTGGTTATTCTGCATATAGACATACTATTGGTATGTCTATATGCAGAACATTTATAAAGGTTGAGAGAACATAGAGCTGTCTAATTGCAGAAAAAAATGTTGACAGGTGAATTATAAAGTATAATAGAATAATTATAGGTTTAATGTCATTAAGCAAAAGATAACCATGTTAGCAACTGCCTCGGAGAAGTTCGAGCGCAACAAATAAGAGATGGAGGAAGACATCATGGGTAAATTTAAAAGGGTGATGGTCGCCAATAGAGGCGAAATCGCTATCAGGGTATTCAGAGCCCTCAATGAGCTGGGGATAAGGACTGTCGCTATATATTCCAACGAAGATAAATATTCACTTTTCAGGAGCAAGGCCGATGAGGCTTATCTCATCGGTGAGGGCAGAAGTCCTGTTGATGCTTATCTGAATATTGAGGAGATCATCAGCCTGGCAATCAAGAAGGGCGTTGATGCCATCCATCCAGGATACGGCTTCTTGTCGGAGAACCCAGAATTCGCCATGCGCTGCGAGCAGGAAGGCATCGAATTCATCGGGCCGACGGCGGAGATGATGGACAGGTTGGGAGACAAGATCAAGTCAAAGATCGTTGCCAAGGAAGTTGGAGTCCCGATCATCCCAGGTTATGAGAAGGTAGTTAAAACTGTGGATGAAGCAAGAATGCACGCGACGGAATGCGGTTACCCCCTGATGCTTAAGGCAGCTGCTGGAGGCGGAGGAAGGGGAATGCGGATCGTCAGGGACGAGAATGAGCTGGGGTCTGCCTACTTAAGTGCTAAAAGGGAGGCCAAAAAAGCGTTTGGCATTGATCACATCTTTATGGAAAAATTCATTGAAAAACCGAAGCATGTCGAAGTGCAGGTCCTCGGGGACAAGTACGGCAATATAGTTCACATGTTTGAGCGGGATTGTTCAATCCAGAGAAGACACCAGAAGGTTGTGGAATTCACGCCTGCCTTTTCCATCCCCCAGGAAATTAGAAACAATATCCATCAGGACGCCCTTAAAATTGCGAAAGCTGTAAACTACAGGAGTGCAGGAACCCTCGAATTTCTGGTAGACAACCAAGGAAATCATTATTTCATTGAAATGAATCCGCGGATTCAGGTTGAGCACACGGTTACCGAGATGGTTACGGGGATAGATATCGTACAGGCCCAGATCCAGATCGCCCAAGGATGCGCTCTGAATTCTCCTGAAATCGGGATAAACTCACAGGAGGACATCCTTCTCAACGGGTATTCCATTCAATGCAGAATTACAACGGAGGATCCCTCGAATAATTTCGCTCCTGACACGGGGAAGATCGAATCCTACAGGACTGGCTCGGGATTCGGGATCAGGTTAGACGGCGGCAACGGATTCACTGGAGCGGAAATCAGCCCTTATTATGACAGCCTCCTCGTCAAGAACATCTCCTGGTCCAGGAGTTTCCAGGATGCCATCAAGAAGTCTATCCGCTCGATAACCGAGACGCAGATTACAGGCGTCAAGACTAATATTGGATTTCTGATCAACGTTCTCAATCACCCGCAGTTTTTGAATGGAGAATGTCATACCGGTTTCATTGAGGAAAATCCTGACCTGATCTCGCTCACCCAGAATACGGATGACGAAAGCCAGGTTCTAAAATTCTTAGGTCATGTCGTGGTCAACGAGACGATGGGGATAAAGCTGCAATACGATGTCCCCAAGGTGCCTAAAATTGAGGGTATTAATCCGAGCGATCTGAGCGGGACCAAGCAGATCCTTGATACTCAAGGTGCAGAGGGGCTTGTCACCTGGATAAAAGATCAGAAGAGGGTGTTGCTGACAGACACGACCATGCGGGATGCCCATCAGTCTCTGATGGCGACAAGGATCAGGACCAAGGACATGATCAAGATCGCCAAGGCGACTTCCGTCTACGGCCAGGACCTATTTTCTCTTGAAATGTGGGGGGGCGCGACGTTTGACGTAGCTTACAGGTTCCTCAAGGAGTCTCCGTGGGAAAGGCTGGAGCAACTGAGGCTAAGAGTCCCGAACATCCTGTTCCAGATGCTCATAAGAGGAGCGAATGGGGTAGGCTATAAGAACTATCCTGACAATGTCATCCGGGAATTCATTAAAGAGTCGGCGGTCTCAGGCATCGATGTCTTCAGAATCTTCGACTCCCTTAACGAGCTGAGGGGCATGGAAGTTTCTATTGACCAAGTCTTAAAGAGCGGGAAGGTCGCTGAAGCTTGCATTTGTTATACTGGGGATATCCTCGACAGCAGCAAGGAAAAATATAACCTGGATTACTATATCAAGCTCGCGAAAGAGATAGAAAAGACTGGAGCACATATCCTAGGCATAAAAGACATGTCAGCTCTCCTGAAGCCCCATGCAGCCTACAAGCTGGTCAGCGCCTTAAAAAACGAGATCGGAATTCCTATCCATCTCCATACCCACGACACCACAGGTAATGGAGTGGCAACGGTTCTTATGGCTGTGGAAGCGGGGCTAGATATTGTGGACACTGCGTTCAATAGCATGTCAGGACTGACGAGCCAACCGGCCATGAATTCTATTGCTGCAGCGCTTAAAAATACGGAAAGAGATCCGCGCATTGACCTAAAGGGAATCCAAAAGGTATCGAACTACTGGGAAGCGGTACGACCGGTATATGGCAAGTACGAATCGGGTTTGAAATCGGGATCGGCTGAACTCTACAAATATGAAATTCCGGGAGGGCAGTACTCCAATCTTAAGCCGCAGGTGGAAAGCTTCGGTCTCGGGCATAAGTTCACTGAAATCAAGGAAATGTACAAGACAGTTAACGAGATGTTGGGGGATATCGTGAAAGTCACCCCGTCCTCGAAAGTTGTAGGGGATTTCGCCATATTTATGGTCCAGAATAACCTCACCCCGGAGAATATTTACGAGAAAGCGAAGAATATGGCCTTTCCTGATTCCGTGGTATCATATTTTATGGGTATGATGGGCCAGCCGATGGGAGGATTTCCAGAGGAACTTCAGAAGCTGGTGCTGAAGGGGAAAAAACCGATAACCGAGCGCCCCGGTGAACTGCTCCCAGATGAAGATTTTGACGGTATCGCCAAGCACCTGAGGGATAAATTTGAATTTGAACCAACTAAGAAGGATATCCTGAGCTATGCCCTGTATCCGGAAGTGTTCGAAGGATTCTTAAAAGTTGTTGCCGAATACGGAGACCTGAGCAGGCTCGGAAGCGACGTGTTCTTCCACGGACTTTACGAAGGAGAAATCATCGAGGCTGAGGTCGCTGAAGGAAGAAGTCTAATGATCAAGCTCCGTTCCATTAAGAAGCCGGATCTGGAGGGATACAGAACCCTAGTGTTTGAAGTCAACAGGAACAGAAGAGAAATCAAAATCAAGGACAGGAACTGGAGCAATATCAACCTTCTTGGTCAGTCGGGAGAATACAGTTTGACGGAGATGGCAGATCCTAACAATAAGAATGAAATCGGATCCCCTATCCCAGGGACTGTCGTGACGTTGATGGTTAAAGAAGGGGACATGGTAACAGAGGACCAGCCGTTGGTAGTTGTTGAAGCCATGAAGATGGAAACAAGGATAAATAGTTCTATAGCAGGGATTGTCAGCTCGGTGAATATCGAGGAAGGGCAGCAGGTCAAGGCTGGAGAATTGCTTATCGTCGTCAAATAAATGATACGGGAAAACCCCTAAACCGTTCTCTAAGGCAGAAGTCTCATCCGGGGTATAGAGACAGCAAGAGAACCTTAGGTATGTTATATCTACATGTGCCGGAAAGCTGATCCATGAGAACCTCTCTGCTTCTGTCGAACGTCCTTACTTGGCTTTTCATCTCTGAAGAAACGATTATTTTCGCTTTGGTCATTCACTTCTGTGTCTTTCGGTGTTATGTTGGAATTTTGGCTATTCTCTTGAGGGTCTTCTATTGTTGTGTTAGATGCAGTTTGACCATAAAGGTTTTGATATTCAGTTTTAGCAATCTGCAGTTGTGCGTCGCCCTTGGCACATCCTAAGTTTAATAAGGAACAGTGTTTACTACAGCCCGTACAAAACATGTTTCCAAGGAAATCCGACAGACTAACCGTTTGTCCATTCTCTTGTGTATCTTCGAGTGTTGCGTTGGTTTGATCATCCTTTGTTTGAGGGATAGTCGAATTCCGCGACGAAACAGTTGGAGGTGTAGTGGCATAGGTTAACCTCTTATCAGAACCGAGTATGGTTTGAGTAAAAAATAAGCCTATAACTACCACTGCTCCCAGGACTAGCACTGTTTTCATTTCACCATGAGCAAACATATTGCGCATAGAAGCCAAAATATATTTCCGATGTAATAAAATATGTATTGCTATAAGTCCTAGGCAGGAATATGAAACCAATTTATGCACGGTAACGAGGAGAATCGAATTTCCATTTGATCCAGAGGGGAAAATTACTTGGGAAATAAGAATCCCGGTGATGGTTATGGTGCTAATACCCATTAACAATCCTAAATTTAAAACGTACATTAACCTTGGCCTTATCTTGAATTTTGTGCAAAACAGGTTTTTGGCGAAGGTTTTAACCCATGACCAGTTCAATAGGATATGGGCCATAAAAAGGGTGATGATAGAAAGCCCTACAATTTCATGGAAGACAAGTCCTGTACTATGAGCATCGAGCAAACGTAAAAACACCACTGTCATAGCGAAATCAAGGGTTAACTTTATTGTGGTTTTATTATTCATCTAATTTACTCCTCTCTACTTCAACTAGTTTTGTAATTTTCAGTTGCGCTCACAATATGTTTCTGTAAGGCAATATTATTATGTAATTGCAATCTGAAATAAGGCTGAAATATAGCTGAGCTTTAGCTGAAAATCAGCCGAATCGTTTCTGAAACTCATTGGGTTTGAAGGAATGGATAAAATGTACATTTCAGGTTGATTTCAGTTTAGTCAATTATAGTTAACATCATCGCCTAAAAACTACGACTCCATTGACTCCTTTAAATTCAGATCACACCCAAATCCAGCTGAATCCTAAGCAATCCACCACCAAGGCTTCGTAGTGTGGCTGAAAGATGAAGAAGGTCGTTGGTATAATGTTTGAGGCTATGAATCTAACCATGAATGTGCAGGTAATTACTACTGCTGAATGGGTAGAAGGTCTAAAAATATATCCTGTGTATTTTCTGGCAAAATGGCAATAGATAGTGGGACCGACAGTCCCAACGAGTGGATGAAATGATATACTGGAGTACAGGAAGTATAATAGTTGTTGCTTCTATAATACAGAATTATTGTGAGCGTAAAGGGATTTAATAGAAGTATTTAGCTTGCATATTCTTTACCTGCGTTCTGGGCGAATGCCGAGTAGGTATTTGCAATAAAGGAGGACGACAGTGCGGATCTTACTTGTGGAAGACGATGCACACTTGGGAGAAATTATAGTTCGTGGTTTACGTGAGGAAGGATATCAGATTGACCGTGCGATGGATGGGAATGAAGCGGACCTTTTTCATATCACTCGTACTTACGGGGTGATTGTTTTAGATCGCATGTTACCGGATATACGGGGTGAAGAGTTGTTGCAAAAATGGAGGCAGGGAAACTGTAATACGCCTGTACTTATGCTAACAGCTTTGGATGCTGTTTCCGACAGGGTCACTGGCCTAAAGGCGGGAGCGGATGATTACCTTTGCAAACCTTTTGCCTTTGATGAATTATTAGCTAGGATTGAAGCTTTGCAACGACGCGGTAGTCTTAACACTAGCTCTGTCATTAAAGCTGGAAACTTGGAACTTAACCCTCAGACCAGGCTTCTTACGCTCCAAGAGCGTTCAGTAATGTTGAACAGGCTTGAATATGATCTTATGGACCTCTTCTTACGTCATCCGGGCCAGATACTGGGTAAGGAGACTCTGGCAGGACAGTGTTGGAAAGAGCCATGGGAAGCATCAGATAACACGATTGAAGCTCAGATTAAAAATCTGCGAAAAAAACTGAGGTTAATCGACGATCGCGTATGGCTCAAAACTATCCGCGGCGTGGGCTATCGCTTGGAGGTAGTATGATTGCGCCTGTGGAAAAATAGCCTACCCTTGCGTCTTGCGGTGATAACTGGCACCGTATTTATCACGGTGCTTTTCGCGGCCCTACTTGCGTCCTATGTGACGACTGATTACTTATTGAAAAGCAGTGTAGACTCGGCACTAACTTCCTTGGCCCGATCAACTGCGGATAGTTTGCCTACCAAAGATTGGTCTCAAGAATTACCGGTCAGGAAGGGTGAGGAGCCTCAGGCTTACATACAAGTGGTAGACAGCCAGGGCACGGTGGTCTATGCATCGAATCAAGAGGTTCTTCTTCCTGTGGAAGGTGATTTGTTACAGCAGGCTTTACATGGAGGAGAAATCTTCACGGATGCAGTTGGGCACCATGGGCACCACGGACGTTTGGATGTTTCCGCAATTTCAGACTGGGCGCGTCCTTTTTGGACAGATAAGGGAGGAGTACGAATTATCTACTGGCCTTTGTCCGAGGGCAAAGACGGAAATTATGTACTTCAAGTCGGCTTACCTGTAACGGAAAATGCTAAAATGCTGCTTAATTTAGGGAAAATATTGCTCGCAATATCTTTAGGAGCTGTAATTGTTGTGGTTGCCATTTCTGCCTATCTGGTGTGGAACACCTTTAAACCGCTACGCAAAATTATTGCCGTGGCAGAGGAAATAGACGGTAGCACTTTAACTTCCCGGATTGAGGTTCCTGTTAGTGATGCCACACTAAACCATCTGGTGGAGGTATTAAATGCGATGCTAAAACGGCTGGAAACGGCCTTTGTGACCCAAACCAGGTTCGTGAATGATGCTGCCCACGATTTACGCACTCCCTTAAGCGCCCTTCGTTCCGAGCTAGAGATAACACTACGCCAACACCGAAGCGAAAAGGACTATATTCAGGCTCTAAAGGGATGTCTAACAGAGGCAGAATACATGGGCTCTTTGACAGACAATCTTCTTGCTCTGGCTAAGTTTGATAGTGGATTGAAAATGGAGATAGAACAAGCAATTCCCTTGGGACCCTTGCTGCAAAGGGTAAATAGTGAATTTGGGGAATTCGCAGAACAAAACCAAGTCACGCTAATTATGAACTTGGAGAAAGACTTACGGGTGGACTGTAACCAATTGGCAATAGAACGACTGTTGAGAAACCTTTTGCATAACAGCATTCGATATACTCCTGCAGGAGGGCTAATAGAATTGATTTTACGTGACAGAAGTAATTCGGGAAGTCGTTTAGGTGCGGAAATAACTATCAGAGACACAGGTATCGGCATCAACCCCAAGGATTTACCTCATATTTTTGAGCGGTTTTACAGGTCGGATGGCGCCCGCAGGCGTGACGGAGGAGGGAGCGGATTAGGGTTATCTATTTGTCAATCTATTGTAAAGAACCACGGAGGGACAATAGATATTCAAAGCGAGCGAGGAAGAGGGACCTATGTTACCATATGGTTGCCTTACAGCTAGCGATAGTGCACAGGGAGGGTAAAGATTAAGACTTGGCTTTTGCCAAGTCATTTTTTGTCTAACGAAAACCACCTGCTATGCAGGTGGTTCCAAAAAGCTTTAGCTATGCGTAGAAAAAACTACCTACCTTTGTTAAAATAGTGCTGGTTTCGTCAGCCGCACTAAAACAAAGGAGGTAGAAATCCAATTGGATACTGAAAGTTTAGCACATACTCAATGGAACTGTAAATATCACATCGTATTTGCACCAAAATATCGAAGACAGATAATCTATGGAAAGATCAAAGGAGACATAGGAAAGATAATCAGGAAATTGTGTGATTATAAGAAAGTAGAGATAATTGAAGCCAATGCCTGTCCAGACCACATTCATAGGTTGGTGTCTATACCACCAAAAATAAGTGTATCGAGTTTTATGGGATATCTGAAAGGAAAAAGCTCGTTAATGATCTTTGATAGGTATGCAAATTTGAAGTACAAGTATGGCAACAGACATTTTTGGTGTAGAGGATATTATGTGGATACAGTAGGACGAAATAAAAAGGCGATAGAGCAATATATTCGAAAACAGCTGCAAGAAGATATTGTAGCAGATCAGTTAAGCATCAAGGAGTTCGTAGACCCGTTTACGGGTGAGCCAGTAGCTAAGAACAAGAAAAAATGATCCCCAAAACCCCTTTAGGGGTAGTTCGGGAAAATGTGCGGCTGGCGAAAATTTCAATGAGCCTTAAGGCTCAGCCTGTATCATGCCCTTATAGGGCTAGAGCAAACCACCCGCTAAGCGGGTGGTCATGATTGTGCGCCACGCATGGAGCCATGCACATTAAAGAAAACGGCCGAAACCGATAATTCTGAACTTTGTCAATGATTTGGGTTGGTGCCCTGGGGAGTATAATAACAGCTACTTTGGCAAGTGAACACAACTTCTTGTTCATGATTTTCACGGTACTTCTGTTGATTTTTTATGGGTTGATATTATTATCGGTTAACTCCATTTCCCGCTTGTTTCAGAAACAATTTATTTCCGAAGCCAATAATGAAAGAAAAAGAAAAAGAAAAAGAAAAAGAAAAAGAAAAAGAAAAAGAAAAAGAAGAAGAAGAAGAAGAAGAAGAAGAAGAAGAAGAAGAAGAAGAAGAAGCTACAGCTGCTAAATCCCAGTTTCTTGCCAATATTAGTCATGAAATCAGAACACCCATGAATGGAATTATCGGATTTATAGATCTTCTCTTCTCGATATGCTTCAAAATAGAAAATAACTTGTCTATATAATATTAATTTAGTATAATATTATATGAATAAAAGTGTGTTGTTTTACATTATATTGGCAAAGAAGCCTTTAGGGGAAGTCTAACAAAATCGTTGACTTTTCTAGAGGCTTTTATTTTTTTACTTAGTTTAAGCTGGAGGCGTTTTCTAATGCATACTTTAATGGATTGCGATTTAAAAATACCAGAAATTATTGATATAAATGATATTATAAGGAACAAAAAGCTTACAGTTTACTTTCAGCCAGTTGTATCTGTAAGTAGAAAAATGGTGAGTGGAGTAGAGGGATTGATTCGAGGTATGAACACGTCTACAAATCAGATCATTTCGCCAATAACGTTGTTTGATGTTGCTCAGAATGCAGGATTAACATTAGAACTTGACAGGGTTTGCAGGGAGAAGGTTATTGAAGCCTTTAGTTATTTATATCAACAGAACAATGATAAACTATTGTTTCTGAATATCGATGCTTCTATATTAGATAAGGTAGAAGGTTCGAATTATTTAACAAACCAAGTTAAGACTTATGAAATAAACCCAAGGAATATTGTAATTGAAATTAACGAAACAAAGGTTCAAGATAATACAGCATTAAAGAGATTTACTGATACATACCGAAAATGTGGGTTTATGGTGGCACTAGACGATGTAGGCACTGGATTTTCCAATATGGACAGAATATTACTTGTAAAACCTGATATTATAAAAATTGATATTTCTCTCGTTAGAAATATTCAGAATGATTATTATAAACAGGGCGTTTTTAAATCCTTGGTGAATATGTCCAATAAGATTGGAGCTCTTGTTATTGCAGAAGGTGTTGAAACAGAGGAAGAGGCTATCCAAATACTGAGACTCGGCGGACATATGATACAGGGATATTACTTTTCAAAGCCACTAGAAGTTTACAACGAATCAGACATCTTCTCCAATAATAAAATAGAAATGATAAGCAAGAGTTTTAATCAATACATGAAAAAACAAATCAGAGAAGAGAGACAGAAGAATAAACAACTGAATTTGATAGTTAATAATTCAATTAAAGAGCTTGTTAGGGAATCCTGTCAGGAATTTGATAATAAGCTTCTGGAAATTATTTGGGCTAATAAGATTATCGAATGTGCATACATCCTTGACGAATGTGGTGTTCAGTTAAGTAATACGATGCGTTTCTACGATGAAAATGAGATTAAAGAAAATCTGTTTTTTTATTCAGCGAGGATGGGGACCGATCATTCAATGGAAAAATACTATTACCCTTTGATATTTGCAAAACTGAACAAATATATTACTGAACCCTATGTTTCACTTGCTACAGGCAATCTTTGTGTAACTATTTCCAAAATTTTTACAAATATAGATTGTAAAAAGTATATATTATGCATGGACTTCAATACGAGCGATGATACTTATACGCTTGAGTTGATGAATGATCTAACTAAAGCAGATTTTATCCTAAATATAAAGGGTAAGTCAATTAGCGAGATTAATCAAATGATTAATAAAATGAATGAAGCTATTATTACAGACAGTTTAACAAATACATATAATAAACGTTATATTGAAGAAAGACTTCAGGTAGATATTTTTAATGCGTCCAATCAAAATCAACCAATATCGGCTATTATGGCTGATCTTGATCATTTTAAAAAAGTAAATGATACTTATGGACATTTGGCAGGGGATCATGTATTAAAAGAATTTGTTAAGATTGCAAAACACAATATCAGAAGAAGTATAGATTGGATTGCAAGATATGGTGGAGAAGAATTCTTAATAGTACTTCTTAATGCAGATGAGAGTGTAGCGAGGAAGGTTGCTGAGGGAATTAGAAAAGCTATCGAAAAAGCAAAAATACAATATAATAAAGAGCATATTAATATTACAGCTAGCTTTGGAACGTACACTTTAAATTCTGAAAAAATGACTTATGAACAGTTGATTGACCGTGCAGATAAGAATCTTTATCTGGCAAAGAACAGTGGGAGAAATAAGACAATAAGTTAAAGAATCCGTTGTTCGAGTTGCCGCACGCGTGCTCTCATACTATTTGAGAACTTACTTGACCAAAATTGATACAATCCCATACCGAAGCAGTCACTGATATTGCGTCTTCATTTAAATTTGTCTTCAGACTGGTCTATTCATATGCCCTAGCGAAGTATTATTTGCTGGGGCGTATAATATTTACCGTAAAAAATAATGGGGACCGCTAAAAGGCTATAACAGTTATATTAATCATCTTTTTATATTGACTATTCAATTAATAATTAGTATAATAACAAATAAGAAATAATCCTATTATATTGATATCCGTACTTTAGAGAGAGGAAAGAGAGGGGAATGAATATTACATGACTGAACTTATCTTATCCAGATTACAATTTGCAGTGATCACATCTTATCATTTCTTGTTCGTGCCATTAACACTGGGGCTATCAGTTTTAGTTGCGATGATGGAGACTTGGTATGTACGGACGGGAAATGAAACTTACAAAAAAATGACTAAGTTTTGGGGGAAATTATTCCTAATTAACTTTGCCATGGGGGTAGTGACTGGTATTGTCCAAGAATTTCAATTCGGAATGAACTGGTCTGAATACTCTAGGTTTGTCGGGGATATCTTTGGAGCACCCTTGGCAATTGAGGCCTTATTAGCCTTCTTTTTAGAGTCTACATTTTTAGGTTTATGGATTTTTGGGTGGGATAAACTTTCTAAGAAAGTTCATCTAATGACTATTTGGCTTGTAGCAATCGCCTCAAATCTTTCGGCACTTTGGATTTTGATTGCTAACTCGTTTATGCAAGAACCGGTCGGATATGTTTTGCGTAATGGCCGAGCGGAGATGGTCGATTTTCTGGCCTTAATTACTAATCCTCATGTTTTCTATCAATATCCGCATACCGTTCTCAGTGGATTTGTAACGGCTGCGTTCTTTGTCATGGGAATTAGTGCTTACCATTTACTTAAAAGGAACCATCTGGACGTTTTTCGTCGATCGTTTTACATGGCAGTCATTTTCGGGTTAATCAGTGCCTTGGGAGTTGCAGGAGTAGGGCACTTACAAGCAATGCATCTGGTTGAAGCACAGCCCATGAAGATGGCTGCCGCTGAAGCTCATTGGGAAACGGAAAATCCAGCTGGGTTATCGTTAATTGCTTCTATTGATGAAACGGGACAGAAAAATAACTTTGAGATTAAAATTCCTGGCCTGTTAAGCTTCCTTTCCTTCAATCGTTTTACAGGGGAAGTTAAAGGAATTCATGAACTTCAGGCTGCGGCAGTCGAGCAATATGGGCCAGGTAACTATGTACCACAGGTAACCTCATTATTTTGGAGTTTTCGGATTATGTTGGGGGCTGGAATGTGGCTAATCTTGATTCCAATCGTCGGACTTTACTTCTATAAGACGAATCGCTTAGAACAAAAACCTTGGTTTTTAAAATTGGTACTATGGACGATTCCCGTACCCTATATCGCGAATACTGTGGGTTGGTATATGGCTGAAGTCGGACGGATGCCTTGGATTGTTTATGGCATACAAAAAGTAGAGGCAGGTCTATCCACCTCAGTTTCCGCACTATCCATACTGATCACCTTTGTCGGCTTTACTCTGATTTATGGAGTTTTGGCGGTAGTGGACGTTTACCTCTTGCTGAAGTTCATTAAACAGGGTCCGGAAGAGGTTAGCGTGGATGAAGCGCCGAAAAGTGGAATAAAGGGGGCGTCGTTATGGACTTAAATATCCTCTGGTTCATACTCATCACAGTTTTGTTTATCGGATTCTTTTTTCTAGAAGGATTTGATTTTGGAGTAGGTATTCTGCTTCCCTTTTTAGGGAAAAACGATATTGAACGTCGTGTGATAATCAACACTATCGGACCTCACTGGGATGGGAATGAGGTTTGGTTGATTACAGCCGGTGGAGCCATGTTTGCGGCTTTTCCTAATTGGTACGCGACATTGTTTAGTGGCTTCTATCTCGCCTTGTTTCTAATATTATTCGCTATAATTATCCGTGGCGTTGCCTTTGAATTTCGTAGCAGTGACAACAGCCCACAATGGCGAGCAACTTTTGATTGGATGATCTTCACTGGTAGCATCCTGTCCGCTATCCTATGGGGAGTCGCTATGACGAATATAGTAAAAGGTGTTCCTATTGACGCCAAAATGCAATACGTTGGAACCTTTTTTACCCTGCTTAATCCTTACGCTATTGTTGGCGGCCTAACCACACTCTTCGTTTTTATGTTTCACGGTGCCTTGTTCCTCAGCCTGAAAACCACTGGCGAAATTGCTGCGCGGGCCTCGAAAGTTGCCCAGTTCATCGGTCTAGTGGCTATTCCTGTAGTGCTATTGATGGCGGGATTGACTTATTTCCAAACGGATCTCTTTGATAATCTTGGGGCAGGTATTACTTTGCTGCTATCAGGGGTAACCCTTGTAGTTGCCTGTATTTTGATACGTTCTCATAAAGCAGGCTGGGCTTTTATCGCGAATGGTGTCACCCTCCTCCTGTTCACAGTCGCTTTGTTCTGGGGACTCTTTCCACGAGTCATGGTTTCCAGCCTGAATCCAGAGTGGAGTCTAACCATCTGGAATGCTTCATCCAGCCCATACACTCTAAAGATTATGACAATCATCGCTCTCACTATGGTACCAATTGTTCTTTTGTACCAGGGCTGGACCTATTGGGTCTTTCGTAAACGTGTTACAGCAAAAGACCTTCACTATTAAGTGGTATCCTTTTAGAATAAGGGGGCAAGATACGTCTTGCTCCTTTATTTTCGCTTATTTTTTTGCGTTTATGGACGAAGTGGGATTAGTTTATGACCTAAACAGGACGGTTGGAGTTTGAGCACTTCAATTGATAGCTAGGTATCGGGATAGTCTAATACGCGCTTTAGCGTCATACGCAAAAAGCCCACAAGAGTCCCCCTACCGACTCAAATGTGGGTGATCACAGAAGGCAAGTAGAGGACCGTCCCCAAACTTGCACAAATGTGCTAATAAACTGATGACCTAGGAGATGACATATTTGTTCGATAAGCGGTTAGTTCGAGAGGGGAGGCCCGTTTGGGGATATCTGTTGCTCACGGTCGGGATGGGCATTGGCATCGCTTTACTGGCTGTCGCCCAAGCTTGGTATTTATCTCGTGTCATTGCGGGGGTCTTCCTAGAAGGAGCTACCCTTAGTTCAGTCTGGGAATCTTTAATTATAATTCTTGTGATCATTATGCTAAGGGCAATTTTTCAATGGGTAAGTGAAATTAGCGCTCACGAAGCAGCCTCCCGCATAAAGTTGAGTCTGCGCAAGCGTTTAATGAGCCATATTCTATCATTAGGGCCGGTGTATGCGCGGGGGGAAAGGACTGGAGAGTTAATCACAACGGTGGTGGATGGGATTGAATCACTCGAGGAATACTTTTCCAAATACCTGCCCCAATTGCTTCTTGCAGTAGGAATACCTCTTATCGTTCTAGGATTTGTTTTCCCTTTAGATTGGAAATCAGGGATCATTCTTCTCCTGACAGGGCCACTCATTCCCGTCTTTATGATTTTGATTGGAAAGTTAGCTGAGAAAAAATCCCTTCATCAGTTTCAAAGTCTGAGCTGGATGAGTGCCCATTTCTTAGATGTTTTGCAGGGGATGACAACGCTTAAAGTATTTGGCCGGGCTAAAGACCAAACACGAGTGATTGCGAGAGTCAGTGATTCGTTTCGTAAAGCCACGCTAGGTGTTTTGAGGATTGCTTTTTTATCGGCACTAGTGTTAGAATTTTTAGCTACGATTAGTACAGCCTTAATAGCAGTAACCATCGGGTTGAGGTTAGTCTATGGAACTCTCTCTTTCTCTTCTGGGTTGTTTCTCTTGCTTCTTGCCCCCGAATTTTACACTCCCTTAAGAACCCTTGGTCTGAATTTCCACGCAGGGATGTCAGGCGTAAATTCGGCAGAGAGGATCTTTGAGATTTTGGATCAGCCTTTGGTGAGTGATGGGGAAGACGATCAGGTGTTAGCCTCTGATTATTGTATTTCCTTTCAAAACGTCAGCTTGAATTATCAAGGGGGAGAGCCGCCGGCTTTAAACGGAATTAACTTATCCCTAAAATCTGGCGATAAAATTGCTCTTGTAGGCCCAAGTGGAGCGGGTAAAACTTCAATTGCTGAGCTTCTTCTTCGTTTTATCGAGCCTTCCGAGGGGGAGATATTCATCAACCAAGGCTTACTTAAGGCGATTTCGCAAGAGAATTGGCGGAAACAGATTGCCTATGTTCCTCAGACCCCTTATCTTTTTGTAGGGAGCATTGCGGAAAATATACAATTCGGTCGACCTTCCGCTACGATGGAAGAGGTCAAGAGTGCAGCCCATGAGGCTTTCGCCGATGAATTTGTTATAAATTTACCAGACGGGTATGACACGATCCTCGGAGAAGGAGGAACACGCTTAAGCGGCGGACAGGCTCAAAGGATTGCGATCGCCAGGGCTTTCCTAAAGGATGCCCCCTTGCTTATTATGGATGAGGCGACGTCTGGCTTGGATCTGGAGAGTGAAAATATTGTTCAACTGGCCCTGAAACGACTCATGAAGGGAAAGACTGCCTTAATCATCGCTCATCGATTGAGTACGGTTCGTCAAGCGGATCGCATCCTCGTGCTAGAGCAGGGGCAAATCATTGAACAGGGAAAGCATGAGGAACTGATGAAAGAGCAGGGGCTTTATTACCGATTAGTGACAGAATATCGAGGTGACTCTTTATGAAGAGCATGACATGGTTAACCCGCTTGATGTTACCTTATTGGCGACATATTATTCTGGCTTTGATATTGAGTGCGCTTACAATAACGAGTCACATTGGCTTAATGGTGACGTCGGCTTATCTCTTGGCGCGAGCTGCCCTTCATCCGCCAGTACTCGATTTAATGGTAACTATCGTCGGTGTTCGCTTTTTTGGAATTTCCCGAGCGGTCTTTCGCTACTTAGAGCGCTATGTGTCCCATGACGTGACGTTTCGAGTATTAAGCCAAATTCGCGTTAAGTTTTATCAAGGAATAGAACCGCTAGCCCCAGCTCGGTTGCTAAACTTCCGAAGTGGGGATTTGCTGAGCCGGATTGTGGCAGATGTAGAAATTCAACAAAATCTTTTCTTGCGAGTTTTCGCGCCGCCATTCGTCGCTTTATTGGTCCTCTTAGGATATGGTCTTTTTTTAGCTCGTTATGATACACGGTTTTCCGTTATTCTTGCCGTTTGTTTTTTAGTTGGTGGGCTCGGGATACCCTGGGCTATAAAAGGTCTGAGTCGTGGGGTTGGGCGCCAGTTGGTCGACTTAAAAGCCGAGTTGAATACACAGGTTGCCGATACCCTCTTGGGGATTACGGAATTAGTGGCCTATGGTCGAGTTCAAGCATATTTAGATGAAATTCAGCGAACAGATAAGGAATTGCTGGGTCAACAACGACGAATCGCTCGGCTTTCTGGGCTCTCTTCCGCTCTGATGGGGTTGATTGCCAATCTTGGACTATGGCTTGTTCTCGTACTTGGAATAATGCTCGTGGAAAATGGGAAATTGAGTGGGGTAAACTTAGGAATGTTAGCTTTGGGGACGTTCAGCAGCTTTGAAGCGCTGTTTCCCTTAGCTCTTGTCCCCCACCATCTGGAAAAAAACCGTGCGGCTGCGGATCGTTTGCTGGAGTTGATCGAGGCTGAACCCGCTGTAAAAAACAATGAGACATTGTCTCCCAAACCGGATGGACTAGATCTAGTCTTTACTGATCTGTGCTTTAGGTATGAACGAGACGAACCTTGGGCTCTAAATCATCTGTCATTTCGGATTCCAAAGCAAGGTAAGGTGGCGATCGTCGGTCCGAGTGGGGCTGGTAAAACCAGCGTGGTCAATCTTCTTCTGCGCTTTTGGGAATATGACGAGGGACGGATTGACTTGGGTGGGCATTCGTTACGCGAATATACCCAGGAGGATGTTCGGTGCTTTATTGGAGTTCTAACTCAACGAACACATCTCTTTAACGCAACCATTCGAGAAAATCTCCTTTTAGCAAAACCAGAGGGTACGGAGGAAGAATTAATTCAAGCGTCTCAGCAGGCTAAGCTCCATGATTTCATCCTGACGTTGCCCCAAGGTTATGATAGTTATGTCGGAGAAGGTGGATTTCAGCTATCGGGGGGACAGAGGCAGCGTTTGGCAATTGCCCGAGTCCTTTTAAAAAATGCGCCGATCTTAATACTTGATGAAGCCATGGCGGGGCTTGATCCTTTGACCGAGCGGGCGGTCATGGATGAAGTCTACCAACTGATGGAAGGGCGTACCACCCTAGTTATAACGCATCGCTTGATCGGCTTAGAGAAAATGGATGAAATTCTTGTACTCGACCATGGGCAGATCGTTGAACGGGGAAATCACGAGGAATTGCTTCGACAAGAAGGGCTCTATCATAAGATGTGGGTAACCGGAGCGGGTATTTGATTAACTCCTACTCTGGAAGGCGCCTGTGCCCACCTGATATTAGTGAACTCGTTTAACTAGTTAAATATCAAGACCTCAGAGCGAACAGGGAACTCCCATTTGTTTAGAACGGGGACTCTCACGATCGTATCAAAAAAGTGGCTGAAATCTTTCTATTTACGGAATGATTTTCAGCCACTTAATTTAGTTTGAGCTCACGCTAGTCTTCGTTCTCCGTCCCTGACTCCAGGAGGGATTCGGCTTCATGAGCCGGTAGGGTCTGAACATTTTTTAGCTTACGTGCTATAGTTCGAGACTTCCTAGTTGCAGTTTCGATGGTGTTACTGGCTTCTTGAAGTTTTTTCTGCGTTTTCTCTAGGACCTCCACAAACTTGCCAAATTCTGTTTTTACGGCACTAAGTAAGGTCCATACTTCGCTAGAACGCTTTTCTATAGCTAGGGTTCTGAACCCCATTTGAAGGCTGTTAAGAAGAGCTGCAAGAGTGGTCGGACCGGTAATGACAACTTTGTACTCTCGTTGGAGGATTTCGCAAAGGCCGGGGCGCCGTAATACCTCCGCATACAATCCTTCAACTGGTAAGAAAAGAATACCAAAATCCGTAGTATTTGGGGGATCGATATATTTGTCTCGAATGGTTTTAGCCTCTAGTTTGATGCAATTTTCCAGGGATTTACCAAGTTCTTCAATGCGTGGGAGGTTGGCCTGATCCTGGGCTTCAATTAGGCGTTCATAATCTTCCATCGGGAATTTAGCATCAATTGGGAGCCAAATGATACTGTCCTGACCGTCCCGTGCTGGGAGTTTAATGGCAAATTCTACTCGGTCGTTGCTCCCAGCTTTGGTTACGACATTCGTGGCATATTGTTCTGGGGTTAAGATTTGTTCTAGTAAATTTCCCAGTTGAATTTCTCCCCAAATCCCTCGGGTTTTAACATTGGTGAGAACTTTTTTTAAGTCACCAACACCGGAAGCTAGGGTTTGCATTTCTCCAAGCCCTTTGTGCACAGCCTCTAAGCGTTCACTTACTAACTTAAAGGATTCGCCTAAGCGTTGCTCAAGAGTTGCGCTGAGCTTTTCGTCTACGGTTGCCCGCATTTGATCGAGTTTCTTCCCATTATCTTGTTGAATGAGGAGAAGTCGTTCTTCCACTGTTTTGCGTAACTGTTCTAATTTTTGATCATTCGTTTTGGTAAGAGAGCCCAATTGGGTTGCGAAAATGTCTAATTGATTTCGTTGTAGGTTGGCAATTTCCGCCATACGTGCGAGAATGGATTCGTTAAAGGAATGGACAGATTGATTAAGCTCTTCGCGAACTTGACGAGCGTTCGAATTAGATTCCTCTCGATTCTTAGAGATTTCGCCGTTGACAAGTCGTTCATTGCGTTCAAGATTTTTCTCTAAAGAAACGAACTTACTCTCGAACTGAATAAACGGTGCTTGTGACGAGCGGGTCAATAAGATAATAAGTAAAATGAGGACAATGAGGACAAGAATGATTAATCCGATCAGTAACTGTGCTGTCATAAAAATGCCTCCTGCTATGAAGTGTGTTATTCGTTAACACTTTATCACACTGGGGAGACAAACTTGTGTTTTGGAATTAAATCTTTCCGTTATTTCTGTTATTAATTAGACCTTAAAGTTTATACTCGAAGAGTATTATCCTATAAACTGGATGAACACTCCTCTACATATTGTCGAACATTGGCTAGTATATAAATATTATGTTGTAATAAGAAATTTATGGAGGTATTTTTGGAATTAAAAGAGAACTTAATGTAGAGTTTAGTATGAGAGGTTTTTCTGGAATCGCAACTCGCATTTGATTAAATATTGGAGGATAATATGAAAAAATTTAAGATAAATCTCACTAGTCTAATTATTGCAGCGTTAATCTTCGGTTTAGGAGGTTTATCCTTTATTGCCTATATTAAAACGAGAGATGTTTTAAATACTAACTTAGAAAAACAGATATCCTCGCTGACCTTATCTTCGAGTGCTGAAGTCGGCTTGTGGCTATTAGCTCATAAAAAGGAAATGGAGGTCAGGGCCAGTACCCCACTTGTTGAAAGTGGGGATAAGAACGCCATCATTTTGTATTTGAGCAAAGAAACTAGGCGTAATAAAGACTTTGAGCAATTTTTTATAGCGGACAACTTGGGGGATGCTTTTACAGATTCTGGACAGATTGGTAGCGTTGCTAACCTCGATTACTTCAAGACGGTCATGGCTACGGGCATGTCAGTGATTTCAGACCCCTTGATATCAGGGAGAGGTGGCAACCAAGTTATTGTAGCTGCGGCTCCGATTATGAAAGATAATAAGGTTATCGGACTGATAGGTGGCAATATTAACCTGGAAGAACTTGTCAAGATTGTAACGTCGAAAAAGGTCGGAGAGATTGGCAACGCTTTTATTGTTCAACAAGATGGTCTGATTATTACTCATCCGGATCAAAAATTAATCATGACGTACAATCTACTTAAAGATGATAATGGCTCACCGAATTTTAGAGACGCTGTCCAAAAAATGATTCAAGGGGAAACTGGGTTTACTAAGTATTCTTTTCAAGGTAAAAATGAATATATAGCGTATGTTCCTGTGCCAGGTGTCGAATGGTCGATGGGAGTAACTGTGCCCGTGGCATATGTTGCCAATCAACTTCGTTACCTGCCGATCTCTTTTATAGTGACGACCGTATTCTTTGGCTCTATTTTGGCCTATTTCTTGAGTCGATGGCTAGTCAGCCCTCTTACTGATCTTGAAAAATTTGTCACAGAACTTAATGACAATTTACAAAAGAAAGTGGATGATTATCAACTTAATAGCCCGGTAATTGAAGTGAAATCTCTAGCAACTAACTTTCGGAAGATGGTGGCTGCTCTTCAGGAAACCTTTGAAGAACTGGAAAGCTCGAAAGGGAACCTTAAGGACGAGATTTTTGAGAGAGCTATGATTCAAGTTGATTTGGAGAGAAGTTACGAAGAACTTGGAGCATCCGAGGAAGAATTGAGGGGCAACTACGAAAAACTTCAATCACAAGAAAAATTACTAAGGGAATCCGAGCGCCGATTCCGATCATTGCTTGAAAATGTTCAACTCATTACTGAGATTATTGATAGGGATGGTCGCCTAATTTTTATTAATGACTTTGCATTGGAATTAACTGGATACAAAAAGGAGGAAGTGTTAGGCCAAAGCTATGTTGAGATTTTTATTCCGGATGATATAAAAGAAAATGTAACCAATTGGTTTAGAGAGTCATTAAGCAACAAAACAATTATTATTTATGATTTAGACACTCCCATACGAACTAAAAACGGAGAAATACGATTTGTTAATTGGAACCATACCCTCCTATTCGATTCTGAGGATAATGTCTCTGGGGTTGCCAGTATTGGAGAAGATATTACAGAGCGCAAACAATTTCAAGAAAGACTCAAGCATATGAGTTTCCATGACTCCTTAACCGGCCTTTACAACCGGACCTATTTTGAAGAAGAGTTGCGTCTTTTTGATGAGGATGTTTACGCTCCAGTTGGAATGATTGTATGTGACGTAGATGGATTAAAACTAGTTAACGATATTCTTGGACACAGCACCGGAGATGAATTAATTACAATAACGGCGGGTATTATCAAAAAGTGTTTTCGTGAAGAGGACAAGGTGTGTAGGATTGGTGGTGATGAGTTTGCAATTATTTTGCCAAAAAGTGAATTGTCGTTAGTAAATCATGCCAGTCATAGAGTTCGGAAGGCTGTTGAGAGGTACAACCTAGAAAATGAGGAGTTTCCCCTTAGCTTATCTGTGGGATTTGCTGTGAGCGGGAAAAGAAAAGACAATATTCGTAATGTGTTTAAAGAAGCGGATAATAACATGTACCAAGAAAAACTGCATCGCAGTAAAAGCAGTCGTAGTGCTATCGTGAAGTCTCTTATGAAAGCACTTGAGGCCAGAGATTTTATCACAGAAGGGCATGCAGAACGATTACAAGACTTAGTGATTTCACTTGGAGTTGTCCTTGGCCTTGCGGATCCAGTCCTTGCCAATCTACGCCTTTTCGCACAATTTCATGACATCGGCAAAGTAGGAATACCAGATCGCATACTCTTCAAACCGGGACGTCTAACAGATAAGGAATTCAAGGAGATGAAGCGACATTGTGAGATCGGCCATCGAATTGCTAAATCCGCTCCTGACCTACAGAGTATTGCCGATTACATATTAAAACACCATGAGTGGTGGAACGGTGAAGGGTATCCCCAAGGACTTAAGGAAGAAAGCATTCCTTTGGAGTGCCGTATTTTAGCAATTGCTGATGCATATGATGCTATGACAAGCGATCGTCCTTATCGGAAAGCCATGAGCCCAAAACAAGCCTTCGCCGAATTGAACAAAAATAGTGGTAGCCAATTTGACCCGAAGCTAGTCCCTATATTTATAGAAGTTAATAATTCCGATCAATTGTCGATTCATTGAAACTGCTTTCTGGCTGAGGTAAAATAATAGAAATAGACACTCGGTAGGGTGTTCTTCGGACTTGATGCAGGTTATTTTGCTTTTAGTAGCAGAAGAATATTTAAAGTCGGCAGTTTCCCTACACCAATTCGCATGTCAATGAGCTCATTGCTCTCAGGTGCTAATAGCATTGACTTAATCGATTTCCCATGTTAGATTTATAATAAATCATATATCGTCACGGGCAGGGGAGCTGGAAAGGCTGGCTGAGATTTAGACCCTATGAGGTCTAAGACCCTTTTAACCTGATCTGGATAATGCCAGCGTAGGTAAGCAGTTTTACTCTTTTATGAAGTTAAAGAGCATAAACCCTATTCTGAGGGTTTATGCTCTTTTTAGAACTTTTCTCTACATATGGGAAGACACAATTGTTGCATCAAATTTATAGGAGGTCACCATGAAAAAGGTACTTACCATAGCTGGTTCTGACTGTAGTGGTGGAGCTGGGATTCAAGCCGATTTGAAAACTTTTTCGGCTCACGGAGTCTATGGAATGAGCGTGATTACAGCAGTCACCGCTCAAAATACCCAAGGAGTATTTGCCGTAGAGGATATATCCAGAGATGTCATAGCCAAACAAATCGAGGCAATTTTCGACGATATTGAGGTCGACGGATTAAAAATCGGAATGGTTTCCCAAGTTCAAACCATTGAGGTGATCGCAGAAAAATTGAGACACTATTCACCCGAAACTGTCGTACTTGACCCCGTGATGGTATCGAAGAGCGGATATCATCTGCTAAACCCAGAGGCTGAAGCAACTCTGATTAAGGATTTGCTGCCCCTGGCTATGATCGTTACCCCTAATATTCCTGAGGCAGAGGTTATGACCAATATGTCTATTAACACACTCAAGCAAATGGAAGACTCCGCTAAGGCGATTTATCAAATGGGAGCAAAGAATGTATTTCTCAAGGGTGGTCACCTAGAGAATGAAGCGACGGACATCCTCTATGATGGACAGGAATTTAGTTATTATTCTTCACCCCGGATTGCAACTAAGAACACACACGGGACGGGTTGTACTTTATCGTCTGCAATCACTGCTAATCTAGCTCTAGGATACACACTTCATCAAGCCGTCGTACGAGCCAAAGAGTACATTACAATTGCCATCGAGCATTCTTTATCAATCGGTAAAGGCGTCGGACCAACTCATCACTTTTATACTCTATACAAGAAGGCGGGATTAATTAAGTGAGCATATCTTCAAAGAATAACTTAAGCATGTTTAACTATACAACCCTTTGGTTTGGCGCAGCGATATCCGTGGCAGAGATTTTAGCCGGCGGACTACTGGCCCCCCTAGGCTTTAAGATGGGGCTTTTAGCGATCCTTCTGGGACACTTAGTGGGGACAACTCTACTGGTGTTGGGAGGAGTGATCGGAACCACGGAGAGGATACCTGCCCTGGTGTCCACGAGAATCTCTTTCGGTGTATACGGTTCTTATGTATTTTCCGTCTTAAATGTTTTGCAGCTACTGGGTTGGACTGCAGTGATGATCATAGTAGGTGCACGCTCGGTTAATGAAATTACTAAAACACTGTGGTCCTTTGATCATCTGACGGTTTGGAGCCTAATCATAGGAGCCCTCATTATGGTTTGGGTTTGGCTGGGAAAAGATAGCGGATGGAAAAAGGCCAACCACATTGCCGTCATCTTATTGTTCTTATTGACGATTGTCTTAAGTGTTATCATTTTCCGCAACCACGAGTTGTTCAGTAAATTAGGTACCGGAGATATGTCGTTCGGCTTAGGTTTAGAGTTAGCAGTGGTCATGCCCTTATCTTGGTTACCTTTGATTTCTGACTATACCCGATTTGCTAAGACGAAGCGAGGTGGGGCTGGGGGCAGCTGGCTGGGCTACTTCTTCGGTAGCAGTTGGATGTACATTATTGGCTTGGGTGCGGCGATCATTGCTTCGAATCCTGACCCCTCAGCAATGTTGCTGGCTGCAAATCTTGGTATTGTAGCACTAGGAATTATCGTCTTGGCCACAGTAACAACGACCTTTCTCGATGCTAATTCAGCTGGTGTAACCTTATTAAATATCTTCCCAAAATTAAACGAAAAAATAGTTGCCATAGTAATGACAGCAATAGGAACAGGACTTGCAATCCTCGTAAATATTGAAGAATACGAGAGCTTTCTCTATCTAATTGGTTCAGTTTTTGCACCTCTGTTTGCCATCCTGTTGACAGATTATTTCCTATTAAATAATAAAAAGATACAGGCAGACCTCTTGGTAAACTGGGGAACACTTGCCCTCTGTGCATTAGGAACATTCTTATATTACCAGTTTATCGATTTAAATTTTGTTCTGGGCGCTACCATTCCGGTTATGCTAATAATTAGCATAATACATTTAATAACTTGGAGGGTGACTGTCAAATGGAAATACGTGAGAAAATTTTAGCAAACCTAAGTGCTGTCAAAGAAAAAAGTCCCTTGATTCACCATATCACCAACTATGTTACAGTTAATGATTGTGCAAATATTGTCCTAGCCCTTGGAGGCTCACCTGTCATGGCGGATGATCTAGAAGAGGTAGCGGAAATGGTTGGTTTTGCATCTGCCCTCGTCCTTAATATTGGTACTCTCAATTCCCGAACCATCGAAAGCATGCTGGTCGCAGGATTGCGAGCGAAAGAGTTGGGGATCCCTGTGATTCTAGATCCAGTAGGGGTAGGAGCAACAAAGCTGCGAACCAATACTGCCGAAAAATTAATTAGGGAGTTAAAACCTGAGGTAGTTCGAGGTAATATGTCCGAAATTATGGTTCTGGCCGGCCAAAATGTAGCGATCAAGGGAGTGGACTCGATTGCTGACGAACAAGGAAGCTCATTCATTGCCAAACGATTTGCCTCTGAGTTAAGTTGCGTCATAGCCATTACAGGAAAAACGGACGTCGTATCAGATGGACGTCAAGTCTGTCTACTCGATAATGGACACCGGATTTTAGCAGACGTTACGGGTACAGGGTGCATGACGACTTCCCTGGTGGGAACCTTTTGTGGCGTAACGAAAGATTACTTTACCGCATCAATTGCTGGAATCATAAGTATGGGCATGGCGGGAGAAATTGCTCAGGCTACGCTACGCCATGGAGAAGGGATTGGAACGTTTAGAGCCAGGTTGTTGGATAGTATTTACAATTTGACCCCGGAGATTCTAGCGAGAGATGGAAAGATTAGTTATGAGTGAAGCCAAGGTGGATTATACTCTCTATTTGGTAACGGATCGAGAACTACTCGGAGAGCGGGTTTTAGAGGACTGTATAGAACTAGCAATTCAGGGCGGGGTAACCTTAGTTCAACTTCGAGAAAAATCTTTATCTACCTTGAAATTCTTACAGTTAGCTATAAGAGTAAAAGAGATAACCTCTCATTATCATATTCCCTTGATTATTAATGACCGCTTAGACATTGTACTGGCGGCCGATGCCGACGGACTACATGTCGGGCAAGATGATCTCCCCATGCTGAAAGCAAGGGAACTGTTTCCTAATAAAATTATTGGAGTCTCAGCTAGTACTTTGGAGGAAGCCCTATTAGCCCAACAACAAGGCGCGGATTATTTAGGGGTTGGAGCTGTTTTTAGAACAACAACTAAATCCGATGCTCCGGAGGTCAGTCTCGATCAATTAGCACTCATTAAAAGATCGGTATCCATTCCTGTTGTAGCGATCGGCGGAATTAATAGGACGAACCTGCAGCAAGTTATGGAAACTGGCGTTGACGGAGTTTCCGTCGTATCTGCCATTTTGGCTCAGGAAAATATTCTGAAGTCCACAAAAATGTTACGAGAAATCTTAAGAAAATAAACAGTGTTAGATATTATTGTAGCCCCTAACTAATAAGTAGCCACATTTACTTAGATTGTGGCTACTTATTGTGGTGCCTTTCTTGTCGCAGTTTCTAGGGTGAGTTATACTAGAAGAGTGAACTTGTTCAACTAAAATGGAACATCGAGACTTCGGTGACGAAAGTTTCCGGTGGATGCTTTGCCGAACCGCCGATTTCCAAAGGAACACCGCGCGAAAGAGGACGCTACCCACGTAGAAGCGGAGTACGGGAAACCACTCCCACTTGTAGAGTGGAGTCTCACGATTGGCTAAAAGCGAGTTAAAAGAATTCAAGGAGGAATTATATTGTTGCAAGGTAAAATCGCATTGATCACAGGGGGCGGGACCGGGATAGGTCGGGCAATCGCCTTATTATTAGCTCGATCGGGTGTACATATCGCTCTTAACTTTTCTCGTTCAGAAGAAGATGCCTTGAAGACTTGTCAAGAAATTAAGGATTTAGGAGTTCGTTGTTTGACTTATAAAGCAGACGTATCCAAAGATGCCCAGGTAAGGTCTATGGTTAGTCAAGTGGTGGCTGACTATGGGCAGCTTGATATCTTAGTTAATAATGCTGGAATGACTCATTTCGTAGAGCATGTCGATCTAGAGGGAATGAAAGAGGAGTATTGGGACGATATTCTGGGAGTCAATGTTAAGGGCATGTTCTTTTGTTGCCGGGCTGTTGCATCCGAATTGAAGAAAAGTCGGGGGTGCATTGTTAACATCGCATCAATCGCCGGGTTAACTGGGTTGGGAAGCTCTATCGCTTATGCTGCTTCAAAAGCAGCAGGAATAAGTGTGACAAAATCGTTAGCCCGTGCTCTGGCTCCGGAGGTAAGGGTTAACGCGGTTGCACCTGGAATTGTGCAAACTCGTTGGGTGGAAGGGAAGGAAGAGCATATCGCACGGCTAGCTGCGGATACTCCGCTTGGACGAGTTGCAGAACCTGAAGATGTTGCAGAAGTAGCCTTTTCTTTAATCGCTCATGCAGGGTTTGTAACTGGACAAATAATTGTGGTCGACGGAGGTAACTTCATTTAATCCACGCAGAATTGTAGAATTAATCCGGTGGCGCACATGGCATCGGATTAATTAATTCGAGCTCCGTTCCGGTGATCACAAGAGGGCATGTATCCTTTTGCTCTTATTCAAGGTGACATCACCAGAGCACTTGACAAAGAGTAAATATTAGGTATAATAAAGATAGATTCACTTAATCACAAAAGATTCAGTTTCAAGAACTTGTTGGTCGCGTGCTAGGTAAAGTTTCGATTGATTCGAAGGTTTATGCATTGCAATCAGTTGAGCCAATGCTGAATTTCGAAGAATTGGAACCACCTAGAGGGTGGTTTTTGTCGTTTAGAAAGAAAGTTTTCCCGCAAAGTTCCTCCCAATCAGTTGTCTGAGTTAAGTCTTCCTTAGCGGTTGCCGTTTTATTAAGCTGGGAAATTGAGTTCAGAATTCAGGTGATTAGCACCCTAACCCTTCTCTTAAGATGAGTAGGCTGTTTTCAGATTGACCCCAGTTGGTTGTCATAGAGAACTAGTGGAGGATTTGTCCAGATTAGTTTCCTTACCTGAAGTTGCTTTTGATGGTTTATTATCTTAGTCTAGGAGGTCAAAGTATTTACTCCCTTACTGGTTAGTTTCTCAGAACGTGTGATTTTGACTAGTTTTGTTGGCTTAGATGTAAGGTGCATTAGCTACTACCCTTTTTTACTCGGTAAATGACTCTTCGGTAATGTTTGGTTTAAGATTAATCTAGAACCGTGTATCCATTAATTCTTGAGGAACTTTGCGGGATTCATTTAGATTTTAAGGCCACTTATTTGAGTGGCCTTTTCTTTTGTTGACATTTCCATTAGTATTAAAGCAAAGACAATTCCTTCATAATAGTAAAACCTAGTGAACTCAACTAAAGCTGAATGTCGAGACTTCGGTGTCTAACCCAACGAAGCGGAGTACAAGGTACCGCACCCACTTGTAGTAGTGGGAGTCTCGCGATTGGCTAAAAAGGAGTCCTGCAATCATGATCAACGTTAATTTCTTGGTAGCTTCAATAAAGGATCAAGTAATTTCTTGGAGACGTCACCTGCACCAAAATCCTGAATTATCGTATCACGAGGGAGATACCTCCCAGTTTATTTATAATACACTCCTGACCTGTGGAAATTTAGAGGTTACTCGTCCTACGAAGACAAGCGTAATGGCCCAACTGGTTGGGAAAAAACCAGGTAAGGTGGTTGCCATTAGGGCTGATATGGATGCTCTGCCAGTTCAAGAGGAAACTACAGTTAACTTCGCTTCCCAAAACCCAGGGGTGATGCATGCCTGTGGGCACGATGCTCATACCGCTATGCTATTGGGAGTAGCAAAGGTTTTTTGTGGGATGCAAGAAGATCTTACGGGGGAACTGCGCTTCATCTTTCAACATGCAGAGGAATTGTTTCCCCCTGGAGGGGCAGAAGAGCTTGTTGAAGCTGGGGTGATGGATGGGGTAGACTACATCATCGGTGGACATGTCTGGACGCCTTTAGAAATTGGTAAAATAGGTCTTACTTATGGTCCAATGATGGCTTCGCCAGATTCGTTTTACCTCACGATTAAGGGAAAAGGTGGACACGGAGCGATGCCCCATCAAACAATTGATGCAATTGTAATTGGGGCAGAAGTGGTAGTTAACTTGCAACATATCGTTGCGAGAAATATTGATCCTTTGGATCAAGTAGTAGTCTCTGTTTGTCGGTTTGTGGGTGGCACATCTAATAACATTATCCCGAATAAAGTACAAATAGACGGCACAATCCGTACTTTGAATCCCAAGCTACGCGAAGAGGTTCCACTCTTACTTGAGCGAATAGTCCAAGGGATTACGTCCGCTCACGGGGCAGATTATGATTTGAAAGTTATTAAAGGCTACAGACAGGTGCTGAATGATGAGAGTGTCGTTCGAATTCTAGAAGAGACAGTGCGTGAAGTTATGGGCAATGAGGCGATAGAGTTTGTTCGTCCCAGTATGGGCGCGGAAGATTTTTCGGCTTATTTGCAAAAAGCCAAGGGTGCGTTTTTCTTCATAGGCGGAGGGAACCAGGAGAAAGGATATATTTATCCGCATCATCACCCATGCTTTATGATAGATGAAGACGCCCTACAGAATGGCATGAAAATCTTTATTCAAGCCGCGCTAAAGCTGCTTGTGTGAACAGAAATAGTTGTCTAATTGACACGATTATGGGGTATTATTAAGGCGAATTCTTGAGAGTTGGGGGAAGATCGTTGGATGAAATGGTGGTTGAAGAAAGACAAGAAACGTGTTCGACGGTTAGCAAGATCGTTAAGATAAAGATATTCCGTAGAAGAGTCGACAGTGCTCGAGAAGGGGAGATTGTAGGCTTTGATTGCGCAGCATCAACTTCGTCTTGTGAGACTAAATGTACTTTCAAGCTATTAATGGAAGACTTTTAATTTAGCATCCGTTTTTCTCAAAGCCAGACTGGACAAAGTACCCATCGGACATATTGCGCACCAAGTTCTGGCTCGGTATAGGTAACCAACCAAAAGGCCAATGATCGTAGTTGTAAGCATCATAGAATAAACTCTAAATCCTAAATGTACTACCCAATCAGGCATGGCCCCAATATCTAGAAGGTTAGGCATTGTCCAAGGAAGTTGAAATGCCATTAAGAATCTCACTTTTTCTAGAGGGTCTCTTTTATCGAGAAATACCATTAATGTAGTAAGACAAATCATAAAGAAATTAATCGCAAAGTACGTTAGCATAATTCGCTTTCCTTTACCGTTTAGCAACCACTTTGGAGCAGTGCGCTTGTTGCCAATCACAGCAAACAGTCGGTTAAAGAGATTTGATCGGGGACAGTAGCTTTGGCACCAGGTTTTTTTATTATCCTTAATCACGAAAACAAAGGGCAGGATGAGACAGAAAAAACCGATCCAGGCAAAGACAATATTAAAAAAGCCCAAGACAAAAAATAAGATAGTGAATAGGTATGAATATTGAATCCAATTTTTTTTCATTATAAATCTCCATTCTATAGATTTTCGTCAATCTTTATACAGTAGGGGGGTTAGGGGGCTCTGTAATTATAGTATTTATTAACCGTTTGAGCAATCTTTATATATAGTCGATTTCGACACTCTTTTCCTAAATTTAGGTTGACTCTAATCTTCATAACGTTTGATCATATTTTACTTGGGGAAAGGTTCTGGTATAATAATATAAGGGGGGATTATAGATGCAGAAACTTTATCAAATTTTAGGATCCATAATTATTCTATTAATCATTGTCGCAACTGTAATATTTTCCTTTGGGTTCATTGTAGTAGTAGCAGCTTTGGTGAGCTTATTAGGAATTTACCGTTATTTCGTTATGAAAAAGAGATCTAGGGAATTCAAAACTAGGCCATATGCCCATGGAGAAATTATTGATTTGCAAGCCCAAGTGATTGACGAGACGATTCAGGTTAGAAAACCCGATGAATTTAAATAGCATTTGAAAAACATGATTCTTGTGTTGAATCTGCTGTCAGTGTTAAGTCCATCGACCGGTGCAAATCGGCGATGGACTTTTTTACAACTTATGATCTTTATACCATGGGAAGGTTGTTTTAACTGTAAATAGAGTACAGGGTGATTAATTCTTTCCAAAAGGCCATAGACGGTTTGTGCTTCTCAGATAAGCAATAATCTGTTCTACGGGCAGTTTCTCACGGATATGATTGTCTACCCCAACCATGGTCTCCGCCTGGAACAAAGCGTTAAGACAAGCCTCCTCGGAGGCATCAACCACTGCCTCTATGAAGGGATCGAGAAACTTTGCACTGTCTATGATTGGAGGCTGGGCATGGGGATATATCCATGGGTAGTTGGATATGACCATATCAATATCCCCGCTCCCCCAGCGACTGATACTACCTACTCTGCTTAATCCCAACGAGGGTCTTTTAGCTAGACGCTTTAACTGGGGGTAGGTCAAGGGAGCATCGGTAGCAATAATCGTAATATTCGAGTTGCGGTTCGACGGAGCTTCGTGAACTGGAAACATGCGACCAAAGGGGATGCCCTTAATTGTTAAATCTTTTCGCTGTCCAAAATTACAAACCATTAACACTCCCAAGGTCCAAGTACCGAAGTTGTTTTTTACAATGCGGGAACAGGTACCTACTCCAGATTTATAGGCAAAAGCGCTCATCCCTACTCCGGCTCCAACGTTGCCCTCCAGAACCTGCCCGCCAGTGGCTGTGGCGATGGCTTGCCAAGCATGCTCTTTTTGTACATGCCTGCCTCTGGTATCATTTAGATATCCATCGTCACATTCAAAGACCGTAATATTAGGTGTCCGTTCTGAGATACCAACCCCAGGGTTATGTTTGAGCACCCAGTCATTTCCGCCCTCTAGAACTGCCCCAATGCTTAGTGAATTGGTAATCAGAATCGGGTTTTCACAAATTCCCAGTTCTTCTATATACATCATACCGATGGATTTGCCGTAACCGTTGAACGGGAACACTGCCGCGGGACATTTTTGGGAGTAAAGATTACCGCCATGTGGCAGGATTGCGGTGACTCCGGTGCGTACGGGTCCCTGGCCTGGGATTAGTCTACCCTGCTTGCGGATCAGACTGACTTGACCTACGGTGAGCCCAGGCACATCGGTAATAGCATTGAATTTTCCAGTAGGCAGCATACCAAAGTCCAAGCCAAAGTCTCTAGCCCTAATTCGAACCACCCCCCCCCACAAAAATTACCCCATAGTATACTATGGGGTAGTTTTTGTCTTTATTCTACGAGGGATCAACTGTCTCTCTTGACGTGCTTTCTTTGAGTTCATCCAATCGTGAGACTCCCACTTCTCCAAGTGGGAGTGGTTCAGCTAAGTGTTCCTTTTGGGTAGGCGATATGAATTATACGCCGATAGCTATTCATTTAGGGATAGCGGCTTCGGCGATACTCTCCACCGGAGAGTATCGTACCCGACAGTTTCATCACCGAAGTCTTGATGTTCAACTTTAGTTGTAAGAGTTCACTTTCTGAGCGGATTTTGATAAGGAAAGGACCACACCGAATATGACTAAGACAAAGCCGATCCAATGATAGAGGGCCAAGGACTCTTTGAGAATTGTGACACTTAAAGTAAACACATGTTGCATATTGTTAAAAACGCATGCCTTGCCACTACCAATTTTATTAATGCCGTAAAGATTGAGAAAAAATGCTACGCCAGCTGCGAGGAAGCCCATGTATAATATAATAAGCCATTCGGAGGTTGAAACGTGCCATTCAGTTGACCTGAGTTGCCAAGCACCCATTGGAATGAGCATAAATGCAGCAAAAATGAGGGCATAAACACATGTGACAAGGGAAGAGAATTTTTTCATGATTTTCTGTCCCAAAAGATTGAAAAATCCTATGGAAAGAACATTCAAGAATAAGTAGGATTCGCCGATTCCTAAATTAAATGTAAGCAAATGAAGGAGTGAGCCTTGAGTAAAGACGATTAATAGCCCCAAAAATGAAGTAATCATACCTAGAGTTTGATACGTAGAAGGTTTCTGTTTAAAGAAAAGAAATAATAGTGTATTTGTAACAGCCGGTAGCGTCGCAAAAATAACAGAGGCATTCGTCCCTGTAGTATGCTGTAATCCCAAGAGCAGTGAAACATAGGGAATTGTAATTCCTAAGACACTTATGATGATTAGCTGTAGTAACTCTAGCTTATTGGGTTTAGGAGCGTTTTTAATCTGGGGCCAGGCCAGTGGCAAAAGAATAACAAGGGCCAAAAGCACTCGTATCGCGGATAAAGTAAGAGGAGGCACATGTCCCGCAATTAATCGTCCGGCAATTACATTCCCACCATAAATAAGAGCGGAAATGATTAAAAGAAAATAAGCTTTGAAGTGGGTACTTTGATGATGTGACTGTTGCATGAAGAGCTCCCTTTTAGTCAATGTCTAAATCTCTAAATCTCAACCATAGCCATTATACAAAATGATTTGAAGATATAAAAGGGGTAAGCTTAATCTAAATGCATAGAAAAACGCCACAATTCAAAAGCTATATTCTAAACAGGTAACTGTTTTAAGTATAACGGAGGTGTTTGGCTTTGCGAGAATGGAAAGATTTATCTAAGGATGAGAAGGATATCATCTCAACTATGAAGAATCAGGGTATTACCCCTGAAGAGCTACTTCAAAGGATGCGAAATTCCGGAAAAATGAGTGACCAGGCTATTGAAGGGTTAGAAAAGGCGCTTGAGGATGTCAGACCATTTCTCGTACACTAGGAATTAATAGAGGTACTGAATCTAAACTAAAGTTTGCTAACATATAGTTAACAAACTTTAGTTTTTAACAGTCTATTTTTAATCGACAAACGCATTATTGTTAATACATGGAATATCATTTATAATCGTAGAGAGGTATTCCATTAAAACAGGGAGGTACAGGATTATGATTTTGACAACCACACCTTCTATAGAAGGCCGTAAAATCACTTCTTATTTAGGCGTTATTACTGGAGAAGCTATTATGGGCGCCAATATCATGCGTGACCTATTTGCCAGCATTACCGATGTCATAGGTGGTCGCTCAGGGGCTTATGAAGAAAAATTACAAGAAGCGCGCCAAATTGCTTTGCGTGAATTAGAGGAACGTGCAGCCCGGTTAGGCGCTAATGCTGTGGTCGGTATTGATTTGGATTATGAAGTGGTCGGACAAAGCGGCAGTATGTTAATGGTAAGTGCTTCAGGAACAGCAGTCCGAGTAGAGTAGATACGCCTACTTAGGCACGCCAAAGTCTTAATGTTAAGCAGCGAAGGCTCCCACCTCCAGCTAATAGTGCTTCAGGATGAAATTCAATGATTTGTACGCCCCGTAGTTTCAACCTCTTTTTTGTCTGAGCATTAAGGGCTATATCGTAATGAATGAAGATTTTAGGTTCTAATGGAACAAAACTACACCCCCAATTTTGCTGCTCTTCATCATTGATATCTATAAGTTCGATATTTCTTTTTCCTAAGTATGACTTTAGATCAATTTCAATTCTCCTCTCTTTACTGATTAGGTAGGTTCGGAGGAATGCAGGAGGAAAATACAGAGCTAAATCCTCACTGATCCTGTTGAAAATCATATCTGCATGCATGAACCTTCGAGCCTGCGGCGCACTAATATAAATCACTTCCTCAAAAATATCTAAGGCTTTAGTAAAGAATCGTTCGATCGTACTAGGTCTATGCCGTTCAGTATCCACGATTATTAATGTATTAGGAGACAAAATTAAGCACCCTTCAAATTGTTCATAGGTTTCAAATTCATGGAATATTGGTATGCCAAGATTCGTAAGAACCTCCTTGACTACTTGTTCCTCACCGGCCCTAGTACCAGGACACATTTCCGATAAAATAGCGCCGTGGCTTGTGACTACAGCTGTATCGTGTAGATAAGCTAAATTTGGAAGTTTAACTAACAAGTCCTTTGTTTGGTGCACAAAGTCTCTAACTTGTAGTACCGCTACATTATATGCCTTTAACAATTGAGCATATTGTTCATGCTCCCTTAAGTACAGATCAACCTTGGGAACATTGTTAAATAAGTGATACTTATAATTTGATTTAGTGATGCTAGAGAGTGATTCTATGGGGTTATGAAGTAATACTTTCTTTAAACGTGCTAGCTTCTCAGTCCCAAACATTGCTCTTGTCTCGTTCATTTTTCAACATCCTATCCGTTATGTACCACTATTGTTTACATTTAGCTCTTATTAGATACTCGCTTTTTCGGGCATTGAACGGGTGAATTAATTGTGGTGCAATGAACTACATATCGGGCTAGATTAGGGATTTAAGAAAGGTATAGGGGATATGAAGAAAATAAGACTCTTGCTTTTTGCTGTTATTGTATCAGGATTATTACTATTTGATCATCAACTCACTATACCAGAAAGCGCTGTTCCTCTTTCACAGGTGCCTTATTCTGACCTCTCTTTTGCTGTATTAGGAGATATCCATAGCAATAATAATAGCTTAAAGCAGGCAATCAGAGATCTTTATAGTATCAATCCAGCAATGAACGCTCTCATCCTCAATGGGGATATTGTGGATCAAGGCATTAAGCGACAATATGATGCGATTAAGAAAACTCTGTATATAAATAGATTGTTGCTGCCTAAAATAATTATTAAAAACATTGGAAATCATGAGTTTTTTAATTATAATATAGAAATTAATGGTCCAGAGGATGTGAAATTATTTATTAATCGTTACCTTGAATTCGCAGAAAAAGAGAAAGTGTATCATGATACGTGGATTAATGGATATCATTTCATCTCCCTTGGATCAGAAGATGGTAATTCTTTAACCCTTGATTCGATCAGAGCTTTTATATCGGAGGCACAAAAAGAATGGTTAAAAGACAAACTGGCTGAAAACTACACTTTAGGTAAACCAATGTTTGTTTTTCTCCATCAACCTTTAAACAGTAACCCTAGTAGCGGCTGGGTTGGTTCGGATCAAAGTGAAGAGATTAGGAAAATACTATCCCAGTATCCGGAGATCATACTCTTTAATTCACACACACATGCCGATTTAACAGAGAAGAGTGTTGTCTTACATCAACCGTATACAAAAGTCCATACCGGAGCGGTACACTATACTATTGTTCAACACGCTCAAGGTCAAAATAGGACAAGAGAAGCTTTGATTAAAGGTTTATATATTGAAGTCAATGGAAATATAGTGGTGATCAAGGGAAGAGATCTGAAGGAGAGATCTTGGATCTTTAGCACAATAATACCTATTCCTGGATACTGAGTAGTATAAGAATATCTATTAAAAAGACAGACTAAAGCCCCCGAAGAGATAAGACTCTTTGGAGCTTAGTCTGTTTTTTTCAATGAATGTCTTTAAAGATGCCTAAGATACCATAATAAGAATTTCCGATAATAGTATTTTCTGTATCTGAGCCAGTTAATTGCTTGATAGTCATAAAATAGAGCGTTCAACAATGGTTTACCATGAAAAATGACAACAACTAGATGATTTGATAAGAAATGTAACGTAACGCAATGTTGCTATGGTCGACTGTTTAAAGAAATATATTAAGGAAAATTAACTAGTGAGTGATTCTAGACCAATATTCAAGGCCCTATCGATAATAATTTAACTTTTTTGAAATTTACCATAGATATAATATATAGTGCCATATATGTGGCCTATAGACAACGTGCTTATCTACGTGCTACTCTTCATATATAAGAATATTTGAAGTTTTTAGATTTATCAATTTGCAAATAGAAGGAGGAGAATTAGAAACATGTGCAAACTTGATACGGCACAAATGTCAAAAAGTCATAATCGGTTTCGTTTCCTCAATCATTATGGTTTGATTCTCCTACTATTATCAATAGGTATGGTACTTATCCTATCTGGATGTGGGGGTCTAGACACTCATATTCAACCTAATACATCACAATCTCAGATGAAGCAAACCTCAACATCAACCACTGAAACGATACATAAGGCCTATGTTGTAGGAGAAACTTTTAAGATAGGAGATCTCCAATACAAACTAAACAGTGTTAAGACTTCATATGAAAATGGTGTTAAGCCTCCGAAATCTGGGAAAACATTTCTCCTGATTGATTTAACAATTGAAAATCATGGAAATGCAGATGTAGAGGTGAGGAGCATGATAGGATTTAAGCTTTATGACAAGGATGGGCGAATCCAAGCCTTTAGCATGAACGCAGCTCAAGCTGTAAAAAGCGCTATGGACGGGACAATTACAGCTGGAGGGAAGATGACGGGTGAGTTGGGGTATGAGGTTTTAAAGGGAGACCAAACCTTTAAATTAAAGATTTTACCGAATCCATTTAGTTCTAAAACCGCTATAGTAGACATCCCAATCAGTTGTTTGCTATTTGAAACCATTTAATACCTGTCCAGGGTGGTATAGAGAATAGACTATAACGCAAATTAGTGAAAAGAAATAATAGATCCATATATTTATTGGGGACAGAACAAAGAAAGAAGCAGCATTAACTTAAAATGCTGTTTCTTCTTGTTCATAGGCAATGAGTATACTTTTTCTTAGTAGACTTTATGTATACTCTCGTTATTGGTTTCTGATTCTGAATCATTTAAAATAGTTGAGTCACTAATTTTCGGGACAGTATTTTGATTATTCAATTCAATGATTTTTTGTTCTAAACTTTTAACCGCAAAGTTCAATTCTCTAATTTTTAAAGTTGACCTAATTTTGCTGAAAATCCCTAAAAATGAAGTAATCAATCCTCCAAGAACTGCAGAAAAAAGTATAACTAAGGATTGAGAGAGTTGATAGTCAACCCAATATAGTTTAATAAGTACAACATTAGAATTTAAAACAGCAAAGATTGCTACCAAAACTGAGAAAAATAATGAAAATATTAACCAAATCCGCATAGCTTCGCTTCCTCTCTATGTGGTAAAATATTCTTATCAATTATAACATAAATGGAAGACTAATGAGAGATTGGTGTTGATTTCCTAGGAAGTTTGTGAGGAAATGATCCATCTCATCAAAAGAAAAGAAGACCCTTACTAGAATTTCTCTGATTAATCACTGCAATACTTATGTAATTGGTCTAAAGTTAAACGCAAATACCCATCGCCATCCCTTAGATGTAAATCCTTCAGTAAATATTGTACCATAGTAATCCTTCACTTAGCAGACATAATATACACTGCGTTAGTGGGTTTGAGCAATGACTGCGTAATTAATCTCAATAGTGTTATAATAATATAAACTTAACCCAAGGAGGTAAGTCATGAGAAAGATTCTCTTAATTATTAGTTTACTCATATCTCTTCTGCTTTTGAGCAGTTGCGCAGATAAAGATAGTGTTAAGCCTGATGGGGACAATACATCAACTCCTCCAAATACTAATGCTGAAGTTCTCACCATTAAGGACTATTTTGGCCAGCAAGAAAACTCGAAGTATGTGTACGAGGGTCAAGGCAATGAATTCGCCTCCTACACAGTCTACATGGATTATAAAGCAGGAAACCGTGTTCAGCAAAGATCTAATAACGGTGGTACGGAAATGGTGAAGGTGCTGGAAAATAAAGATGGCGAGTTGAGAATACTTCTATCGAGAGGAGAGTGTTATTACAGAGAAAATTTAACCCAAGCGCCAAGTAGTAGTAATGTGGAAATTCTCTTGAAAGAGCCCTTAGAGATTGGAACCAGTTGGACCCTGGCAGATAGCAGAATACGCTCTATCACAAATCTGCAAGTGGAGGTAACTACTCCTTCGGGTACTTATAAAACTCTAGAGGTTACAACCGAAGGTAAAGGGGATAAGACACTAGACTATTATGCACCCAATATTGGCCTTGTGAAATCTGTGTTCACTTCAAATGGAGTTGAGGTGTCATCAACATTAAGCAAACTTGAAACTAATGTATCATTTATACAAACTGTAAGATTTTATTTTCCAAATACAAATGTCGATAAGCTATATTATATTAATAAAGAGCTTTCCTTTAAGACGAATGACATAACAAAAATATTTTTTGAAAATGCGTTTAAAGATTTACCAAAAGGCAACTTAGCTAAGGTATTGGGTCCTAATGCTAAAATTAAAAGTCTATATTTGAATCAGGACAACAGAGTTTATATTGATTTTTCTAAAGAGTTTCTGAGCGAAATGAATGCAGGTTCTAGCTACGAAAATTTAATTTTACAGAGCATTACCAATACAATCGGGACGTATTATGGTGTCGATAAAGTATCTATAACGATAGAAGGCAATCCATACGTTTCTGGACATATTGGCATGAAAAAAAATGAATTCTTCACAGTGAACTTAACAAACAGTGTAGAACTAAAATAAAGTTGATGTTGAAGGTGAAGGTGAGAGTATGGCTCCGTGCGTGCGTTTTTTGCAGTGTGCGGGTTGTCGTTTTGACAGCCCCTTTTGGGAAGGCCCAGAGGGGTGGGCAGCGCAACGAAATCAAGATCTGTGGCAGACCTTTGAAGCAGTCCTCTCACTTTGTCGATCAGAAAAGGTAGAGATTCTGTTCCTGACTGGTGATATATTTGAACAGGAGTATGTTCATAAAGCCACTGTCGAGCGAGTAGCTAGGTCGCTAGCCACTTTGAACGGTACGAGGATTTTCATTGCTCCGGGAGAAAGAGACCCGCTTGTTGCAACGTCTGCGTATCGCCTAGCTGTTTGGCCAAGTAATGTGCATATATTCTCAAGTGGAATTAGCAGTGTGAAAATACCTTCATTAAATGTCACTGTCTATGGTGCGGGATGGACAGCCTATCAACAAAAAGATCCTTTTTTCGACAGTTTTCAAGTGGTTCAGGATGGAACAATACCGATAATGCTTCTCCATGCTGAAATGGACTCAGTCAAAAATTCGGTAGGTTTCATCCCTATTCTTCCAGAAAATATTATTGCTAGTGGTTTGGCCTACTTAGCCTTGGGGCATCAAGAGAGATGGACAGGGATTCAGAAAGCGGGAGAAACGGTCTGGTCTGATAGTGGTTTTCTTGAAGCTAGAAGTTTTGCAGAGAACGGGCCACATGGGGTAGTCATGGGGGAGCTTGAACAAGAATCCGCCAAAGTTAAATTTCTGGAATTGGGACAGCGCCATTATATTGAAAAGACTCTCGAAATCCAAGCCAATCAAGCCAATCAAGCCAATATAGTAGCCCTTTCTTCAAAATTATTGTCAGAAACGAGCCCAGAAGAACGGCAAAAAGACTTATATCGGGTCAATTTATCTGGACCATTTCGAGAAGTAGAAGCGGTAGTTCAACCATTGCAAAAACTATTAGCAGATGAATTCCGCTTTTTAGAAGTCGTACACACTGAAGGCGAAACGAACGCTCGATCTGGGACAGATGTTGTTACACCATCGGAGACAATAACCGAAAATGGAGAGGGCTATCTTACAGTGTCCCAAGTATTTATTAATAAACTTAAAGAACGCCAGTTTCTTGCAGTGGACACAGAGAACCAAGAACACTGCGAGTTAGTAATGAAAATCGGGCTGGCAGCGCTTGGGCAAGGGCGGATAGACAATGAGAATTGAACGAATAAAGAGTACTAGACTAACAGGACTAGAGGATGTCGACTGGACATTTCCAGAAGGCCCAGCTTTTCTTTTTTGTAAGGATAGAAGCTATCCAGGAATGCTAGGCAACTTACTGATAGAATTATTTTATAATCAAAAAACATCGCACGATTTAAATACTGATAACAGCAAAGGATTATTGGAGGTGTGGCTGGCTAACGGAAATACCAGATATCATATACGACGAGACTTCACTCAAAAAAGTAGTGAAGTTGTGCAGTCTTCAACCCTTGAGCATGAGGAGGGGACGAGAGGGAACGTGTCCTTGCCGGAGACTATGACAATCGGAGATTATTTATTTCGGGTTAATCATCAGATCATTCGTCAGGGAGTGGTTGTGGAGTGGCCCGAACAAGACGAACTTAATCATTTGAAAATTTGGATCAACAACCTTCGACAAGGTGGAGATGAAGGTCTTTCCCTAATTAAGGTGCGAGCTTCCCTGCTCGGAGGGCAAAAGAGAGTGAGCGAACAAGAGGGGAGTATAGTGTTAGTTAAGGCCGAGTATGACGCGCTGCGGCGTGAATGGGAGAGTGCGAACCGACAGCAAGACGAAGAACGGTTGCTTCTCATTGCGATCAAGAATTATCAAGAAAATGAGGGGATTCTATCTGAGAGAATTGCTTTAGCTATAATAATTCAGGAGCGTTTGGCGTTGCTTACTAAAAATCCGGATTATCGGGAGTTACGTCAACTCCAAGGAGAGTTAACTCAGCTAGAAGAACGGATCTGTGTTGTAGAGTCGAATCTGAAGGCGCTTACGAGTGAGTCAGAAGTAGATTGGGCTGTGATTGAGAACCTGCGTGAAGAGTGCATTGAATGGGCAAGACTCCAAGAACAGATTGAAGATATGAGTGTCGCAACACAAATGAAGGCAGAACAAATTGCTGAGCTGAAAGATTCCATTCAAACGTGCGGATACGAGGGATTGTCGAAAGATGAAGATCAGCGTTTGCGCAGGATGGAAGAAGAAAAAGAGGTGGCGCAAGAGGAACTTAACAAGCTTACAAGCATTAAAGAGGTGATTAAGAGTACCGGACTAATATATTCAGAAGAGATAGCACGACTTCAAGATTTTGCAGACATGGCGGGAGTAACAGAGGCAGATGAAGTTAAGATTGCGCAACGGGAAAAGCATTTGAAGCAGTGGCAAAACTCTAGAATTTGTTGCTCGCTTGATCGGACACTAAGAAGACATTTTAGTGAAACGAGCATCTGCGAAAAGCTAAAAGCTCGTCTTGGCCGCTACTATGAGGAGCATCGTAGCACGACTTTCGAGGAATTCATGCGTCGGCTTGTGGAATTTCGTGACCAGAAGAAGCTAGTAGAGAGTCTTCAAATCCAAATCGAGCAACTGAGAGAACAAGCAGGTAGGGAAGGTATTCTGCATACGACGGTACAAACTCGTACTGCATTTTTAAAAAAGGCCTTTCTAGCGACCAAGGCGGCCGATTTACCAGAATGGTTGAACGGATGGAAAGACTTCAATAGAAAGAAAGAACAGCTTGCCCTTGAAATTGATGCGCAACAGCTTCTACTAAACCTGTCTGCTATAGAAGAAAATAAGTTGCATGTCTGTACAGAACAACTGCGAGAAAAGTTGGGAGATTGGGACACTCCTACAACTAATAGAGACGATGTCTTAGCTGCAGTTTTTAAAGTTGCTACCCAACTGCGGGTGAAAGACGAGGTGGAGCGGGAAATCACTGAGTATGCACAGAGGTTTAATGACTTACTCGGTGGTCGCAATATGGAACGTCTTGCCAAAGAATTGGAACCTTTAGCGGACTTGGAACGTGAAACTCTTGTTTCCGATGAGGAAAGGCTGGTAGAACTTACCGCTTGGCAAAAAGAACGTATAGAAACTCGTAAGCAACGTGAGGAGGCAGAACGGCGCCTTAAATCTAGCCAAAAATTTCCGCCCTTGGACGTTTTAGAAAAGAAGATAGAGACCATTAAGCGACAGTGGATGGCCTATGAGGACTTATCTAGAGCCATAGATGATGCTCAGGTTTTGTTGGAGACGTCTTGGCAAGAATGGCAAGCCAAGTTCGGAAAGGCTCTAAACAACGAGATGAAGTGGATATTAAGTAAAATTTCACCCTCCCGAGCTCAAGAAAGAATACAAAGAGAACTTGATGAAGCAAAGAGAGATTATTTTGCTTATCGTATGGCCATTGCCCAGTTAACCTTTGGCAGTTCCACCGAGGTTCCCTTGTTCTTCTCGGTTGGAGTTATAGACGACGGTGAAAGGTTTTGGTTAGATGTTATAGCGTACTTACGACAATTATCCCTGACTAGGCAGATAATTCTTATCACTACGGATCCGAAATTGGGAGAGAAACTTATAGGAGTTGGTTGGTCTTCTTTACAATAGCGGATTGTTAAACTTCCTCCATCTGAGTTTAGCTTAAGGTTAACTGATAGGAATATAAAAACTCCGAATAGAAGCAAGCTCTATCCGGAGTTTTATATTCCTAAGTCTCAACAACAACGTCACTTTTTGGAGGGAGGATTCTAATTAACTATGTTTAAATTATCTTTTAAGTCTTGGTAAAAGTTTGCCTTAGCCGTATTATAATAGGGGAGCACCCATAAAAACCCTATGCCCAAGGTGATAATTCCTAAAAGGAACCAGCCGAGAAAACTTAACCATAATCTAAACAGTTTTCCTTTAAAGCCAGTCATCATCTGCTTGCTTTGGTTTAAAGCTTCAAACGCGCTTAACTGAGGGTTATCTGTCATAATAAAGTAAGCCATGGAATATCTGAGAGAAGCAATAATTCCAGGAATAATCAAAAGTAGTGTCCATAAAATTGTGAAAATCGTAATCATGATATTAAGTACAAACGCTTTGAAGAAGAATTTGAAACCTCCAAATAAATCCTCAATAATCGGTCCTTCACTCCTAATCAGTTTAATGAAGTACCCTGCAACCCCAAGCGCAATTGGACCCCCTAAAATTAGGCTCAATAAGTTAGAAGTGCCAGTAAAAGATGGTTGTGAAGCAGGAACACTTGTGAGGACCCCATTTTGCCAAACATATTGAGCAGTCTCAACCACCCCTCCGCCAGCCGTTGTTAGAAGCCAAGCGATAAGACTTAAAATTGCAGCTTCAAGCCATTTGCCATGTAGCTGTTTCTTTGCGCGTAGTTTAAATTCACGGTTAGCCTGTAGCATGCTTATCTCCTTTCATTCAATTATTTTGATGAGTATTATATTATCCATTTATTCTGATGATACTCAATACAAAGATAAAATGAAAGTTCTAACGTTGGCGTTAGAAAATGATAAAGTGTTAATAATATTTATAAACAAAAATATGAAACTGTGATTATACACTATATAATCAAGATTCCGAAAGCAGGTGGCTACCATGAGATTTAAGGAATTCACTTATCAACGACCGGATTTATTAGCCTTGGAAACCAAGTTTGTTGATCTATTGGCCAAGTTCGAGCGAGCTGAAGATTTTGAACAGCAGGATTTGGTGATGGTCTCGATAAATGGGTTGAGGAGCGATTTTGAGTCGATGGAGCAGCTTGTGCTGATACGTCATACCGTCGATACAACTGACCCCTTTTACGAGGAAGAGCAGGCTTTCTTTGACGAAGGCACGCCGATTTATCAGGGCTTGATATCCCAATATTATAGGTCTTTAGTCAGCTCTGAATTCAGACAAGCCTTAGAAGAAAAGTGGGGAAAACAGCTTTTTATCAAAGCTGATCTAACCCTGAAAACTTTTGCTCCGGAAATTATTGAAGATTTACAACAGGAAAATAAACTTTCAAGTGATTACACCAAGCTCATCGCTTCGGCAAAGATAATGTTTGAAGGGGAGGAGAGAAATCTACCGGGCATGGTCCCGTTTCAGTTGTCAACCGATCGGGTTATGCGGAAGCGAGCCAATGAAGCCAAATACGCTTTCTTTAACGCCAATGAACTAAAGCTTGATGAAATCTATGACGGTCTGGTAAAAGTTCGGACTCGTATGGCCAAGAAATTAGGGTATACAAATTTCATTGAACTTGGGTACGCCAGGATGCTTCGCTCGGACTACACTCCAGATATGGTGGCAAACTTCCGACAGCAAGTCAAAGACTCCATCGTTCCAGTAGCTTCTAGATTGAAGGAAAGACAAAGAAAACGGCTGGGCTCGACGACTCTGCCCTATTACGATGAGAAGTTTAATTTTCGAACAGGCAATGCACGCCCTCAAGGGGATCCAGAATGGATTGTAAATAGTGGGCGACGCATGTATAACGAGTTGTCAGCAGAGACCGGCGAATTCTTTCAGTTTATGGTGGATAATGAGCTGATGGATTTAGTCAGTAAAAAAGGTAAAGCTGGAGGGGGTTATTGTACTTTCATTAGTCAATATCAGGTGCCCTTTATTTTCTCTAATTTCAATGGTACATCAGGTGATATCGATGTCTTGACGCATGAAGCTGGGCATGCGTTTCAAGTTTATTGCAGCAGAAACTATCAAATTCCAGAATATCATTGGCCTACCTCTGAGGCCTGTGAGATCCACTCTATGAGCATGGAATTTTTCGCTTGGCCGTGGATGGAACTTTTCTTCAAAGATGACACTGCCAAGTATAAGTTCACTCATTTGAGCGACGCATTACTCTTCATTCCTTATGGGGTTAGTGTTGATGAATTTCAACATTATGTTTACGCTCATCCAGAGGCCTCACCACAGGAGCGGAAAGCAGCTTGGAGAGAGATCGAAAGGAAATACCTACCACATCGCGATTATGAAGGCAACGACTATCTTGAACGTGGTAGTTATTGGCATCAACAGGGGCATATTTTCGGAGATCCATTCTATTATATTGACTACACCTTAGCGCAAATTTGCGCCTTTCAATTCTGGAAAAGGTCCCGTGAAAATAGCGAAGCAACCTGGACAGATTACCTGAGGCTGTGTCAGGCAGGAGGCAGTAAATCGTTTTTGGAACTGGCTGATTTAGCGAACTTGGTGTCTCCATTTCAAGATGGGTGTATCGCATCCGTGGTCAAGGACATCGAAGACTGGCTCGATGAAGTGGATGATTCTAAGCTGTAATTCAAAGGCACTAACGTGGTAGCGTCCAAGTAACGCCTGTTTCTTGGATAGCTACCTTTTCTATTTGACCAGAGGCTGCTTGTCGAAAACGGGCCATAGGTTCATGCATTGGTTCCTGAGATAGTTTGAACGATCCCCAATGCATGGGTATGATCCATTTCGCTGACATTTCCTCAGCCATTTTCCAAGCTTGTTCTGGAGTAGCGTGCTTGTCCTCGAAAGATTTTGGAGAGTAAGCTCCAATACCCATGATTGCTAGGTCTATTGGTATCCCTTCGAGTTGTTGTTTGATTAGTTCAGTGTAGCCAGTATCTGCGCCAAAAAATAAGTTTATGCCGTTTTTAGATAAGAGGAAACTGTTTGCTTCCATACCTTTTCTCCAGGGTATCCGGGCGCCCCAGTGTTTACCTTCGATTGCTTTGACCTTGACACCGGCTAAGGTCTTACTGTCTTGCCAGTGAAGTTCTTCAATAGCTTGATAGTTCATGCCCTTCCACAAAGGAAGAGTATTTTTAGCAGTGACAGCGAGGGTGGTAGCTGATTCTAACTTACGCAACGTAGGATAATCAAAATGGTCTGTATGAGCGTGCGATACAAGTAATAAATCGATCGGACCAACTTCGTCGCTGTTCAAAGCTGAAGCAATATAACGGCTGGGGCCTATTGTATAGTTGCCGATAGGGGTTATACCGATAGTTGAGTTTAAGGCTGGATCAATGATGATTCTTGTACCAAAGAAATTGATTAGAAAACTGGCGTGTCCGAGCCAGGCAACCGTGACTTCTTTGTCTGACCATTCTTTAGGAGTAGGGACGAAGTTGGGTTTAATGAGTTTGCTTTTTTCCTTGTCTTGCTCACCAAATGTGCTATTTATAACGTGAATACCTCCGCTCAGTCCTAGAGCCCCAATCAGCCCCAGACCTATAAATTTTCGTCGTGTGTATAGTTTCGTGGATTGGCGAGTTAAATCTGTGCTTATTAAATTGCTATGATCCTCCATGTGTATCACTCCTGCTGCTTTGGTATAAGACTACATTCGCGATTGTTCACTGAAGTCCTGCAGGTCTTAAACGAATGAAAAGTGAATAACTATCAAGCGATTATATTGAAAACATAGTTTGTGACAGTTCTTATCACAAGGTATCAAAGTTAGAAGAAAGGTAAACTATAATTTTGATTACTAAAATAGCCTCTAAAGGAGAGAATATATCACATGACAACAGATAGTGATAATCAAAGAGATGAAATCGGAACCTTAAGTAAAAAGAGTAGGCTTGAACAAGCCCTTAGTATAGGATTTAACAGAGTACCTGAACTTAAAAAGGAAGAAAAGATGCTATATCTAGGGGAGTTCAAGGAGCGGGTTATTCGAAAACTAACCAAAAAGCAGGTTGCTAATTCTTCAGTTTTCCCAGAAATTAAAGAAGCACTTAAAGATAAAAGAACCCTCAGAATGCTAATAAACGGCGACCTTAGTTATAAATTCACAGACAAATACATTAAACTAGCTAAAGAAGTAGGCAAACCATTTACAACGATTCACGATTCCCAACTAAAAGGAGACACCGGACTGGTGGTTATCAGTGATCGAGCGCTTGATATTGATAATATCGACATCTAACGTAGGAAGCCTACCGGGGAAGGTATTAATAGGCACAGTGAAGGAAATAGTCGGCATAATTTGCTGGCTTTTTTTTTGCCCTAAATTGTCTTGACATAATTTTCTCTTTCAACTAATATAAGTGTAATAATAGGTGCACGGTGCACTTAGGTACATACTAGTACTATTAAATTAAACTTTGGCTGTATGTTATATTATAGAGGAGGGGTTTTATGTATTTTCCTGTTTCCGGCGTCGATGTATTACCCATTATTCCACCTATTGTAGCCTTATTTATATCCTCATTAACGGCATCAGCAGGTGTTTCTGGGGCGTTCTTGTTATTACCTTTTCAGATGAGTGTGTTGCATTACACTAGCCCTTCGGTAAGTCCTACCAACCTGATTTACAATATTGTGGCCATTCCTGGTGGTTTGTACCGCTTTATCAAAGAAGGACGGATGGCCTGGCCCCTCACTTGGTCGGTGGTTGCTGGGACTCTACCTGGGGTCTTTTTCGGAGCTTGGATTCGTATCCGGTACTTGCCGGATGCCAAAACGTTTAAACTCTTTGTTGGTTTGGTGCTCTTATACTTGGGTTATCGGTTGCTCTCGGAAGTAATGGGTTGGAATAAAAAAGTTAAAGCGCGCAACAAACTGATGCAGGATAAGTTTGCAGAACAAGTGGCAAAGCTAAAAGAAGAGAACTCTAGTCGTATTGCCGCAGGCCTGCCCGCCGAGGCAGTGGTGAAGACCAAATCTATCTCCTGGAAAAGGATTGAATACGAATTCTGGGGTGAAACTTATTCTTTCGGAACACTGTCTATACTTGTGTTATCCCTAGCAGTGGGTTTAATTGGGGGCATATACGGTATTGGTGGCGGTGCCATTATTGCCCCCTTCTGTGTGGCTGTACTCGGACTACCTATTTATACAGTGGCCGGGGCTGCTATGGCAGGCACTTTTATCACTTCTATTGCCGGTGTTGGGTATTATTATATCTTGGCCGCCTCTGGCCTGGCTGGCGGTGTAGCAGTGACCCCAGATTGGAAGTTGGGTATTCTTTTCGGAGTAGGAGGATTGTTGGGTACTTATGTGGGCGCCCGCGTACAGAAGTTCCTGCCAGATAAAGTCATTAAAGTTATCCTTACGGTCCTCATCCTGTTCGTTTCCCTTAACTATATTAGCCAGTATTTTATAAACTAAGGTTTGTTGACTTGAAGTGAATACCGTTTTTAAGTTGGATATCGGTACAGGGTACGACTCCTACTTGTCGACGTGAGAGTTTCTCAATGCAATGACAAGACTTCGGAAGATATGAGGTGATACCGTGTGAAAGAAGAAGTGCTCAATCCTGCATATGCTTTTATTGCAGGGCGGATTGAAAAAATGTTAGTCCCGACCCTACTTTACTATCTTGCTCAAAAGCCCTCCCATGGTTACGACTTGATACAAAAAATTAACGCATCCGGTTTCTCGGAAATTGAGGCTGATCCGGCCACCATTTATAGAAATCTGCGTCGTATGGAGGAAGACGGCCTGGTCATATCTGAGTGGGAGACCAATCACGCTGGTCCTGCACGGAGGGCGTATCACTTGAGCACCGAGGGCCATAGTGCGTTAAATTATTGCGTACACTTGATTGCTGACAAAGTAGAAAAAATGCAGGCATTTTTGAAGGAGTGCCAGATGCTGGGGGGGATAGATCGTGATTAACCAGCGAACTTTAAACATCCTACATGCTGGTGCCCTGCGTAAACCAGTGGTAGAGTGTGCCAAACTCTTACAGGAGGCTCACCCGGAGGTAGATATTAGCATGGAAACATATGGTTCGCGAGCTTGTGCTAGGCAAGTGAGAGAAGGTAAAGTGGTGGATATATTGGCTCTAGCAGACCCTATGCTCTTTGAAGAACTATTGGGACCGGATTATGTGGATAAATATTACATTTTCGCTAACGATCAAATTGTTTTGGCCTATAACGAATTTTCCCGAGGAAACGGAGAAATCAATTCACATAATTGGTATGATATTCTGCTCAGGGAGGATGTCACATTTGGTCGGTCGAACCAGAACCTCGACCCATGTGGTTACCGTACCCTGATGGTGTGGCAACTAGCGGAACAATATTACCAGCAAGAAGGCCTCTTGGGAAAATTAGATAGCAAATGTAATAAGGAGTGGATTTACCCAAAATCCTACGATCTTGCTTCGGATGTGCTAGTGGGCAAGCTTGACTACGCCTTTGAATACCTCTGCGTGGCTAATCAATTTGGCCTAAAGCATCTGACGTTGCCAGAGAAAATTAACCTATCTAACCCAGCCAATGCCTTAGATTATGGCCAAGCAACTGTCAGCTTACAAGGCAAAAACTCTGGAGAGATGATTACCATAGTTGGTGCGCCCATAGAATTTGCCATCGCCATACCCAAGAATTCAGAGAACCCTGAACTAGCCCAAGCCTTTTTAGATCTAATGCTAGGGAAGAAGGGTCAACAGCTCTTAGAGGATTGCGGATTGATACCCTATTAAAGTGATTTCACATGTTTAGGCTATAAGAGCCCCTAATTACTGTATAATAGATACGTAAGACGTAAGACGTAAGAGGGGGTTACTATCGTGTCAACTAAGACAAACTTTGGGAGAACAATTCTTAGTTATTTAGAAATAGTGCTATTTGCACTCATATTATCGTGGGGTTTACGTAGTGTAGTTGTGGAAGCATCAGTTATTCCAACTCCTTCAATGCTACCTACGATCCAATTACAGGACAGAGTAATTGTCGATAAGTTGTTATTTAAGTTATCCGAAATTGAAAGAGGAGATATTATTGTCTTTCATCCGCTTAGGGAAGTGGATGAGAGTGGAGTACCTTGGATAAAACGCATAATTGCTCTTCCTGGAGAGAAGGTAGAGATCAAAGGTGGAATAGTAATTATTAATGGAACTGAATTATCTGAGCCCTATGAATTGGAGAAGCCTGATTATACTTTTGAAGAAATTATTGTCCCAGAGAATTCATATTTTGTTTTAGGTGATAACCGAAATAATAGTAACGATAGTCATAAATGGGGAGTGTTACCAGCGGAAAATATTATTGGTAAAGCTTCACTTAGATATTGGCCCCTTAATCGGTTTGGCTATTTGGCAAGATAAGTGAACTAATACGGATTGAAAATATGAGAGTAAGGCAAAGGGAAAAGCCGTTGCGGTCAATCAGGCATCTAGTGATAGATTACTGAGTGACCGCAACGGCTTTTTCGGGGTATTCTACTGAAAAATTTATTTAGAATAGAATTATTATCTTCCTTTGAAAACAGGGTTTCGTTTTTCGAGAAAGGCGGTGACCCCTTCCCGTAAATCTTCGGTGCCACAGCAATAGGTTGATTGCACTTGTTCAAATAGTAGCCCAGTCTCCACGCTACTTTCATTAGCCAAATTAATCCCTTTTTTGGCAAAACGTATGGATGCTGGAGGAAAATTTGCCATCTTATTGGCCAGCTTCATAGCCCGCTTATTAAGCTCTTCTGGTTTAACTAAGATTTCAATCAAGCCAATCCGCAAGGCCTCTTCGGCATCGATCTCTTCACACCCCATTATAAGACGTTTAGCCTGGCCAATGCCGACAAGATGGGTCAACCGAGTTGTCCCCCCCATATCGGGTGCTAAACCAAAACGAACCTCTGGAATAGAAAATCTTGCATTATCAGCGGCGATTCTTATATCGCAGCCCAGAATAAGTTCGGTGGCAGAACCATAGCAAAAACCGTGAACTGCTGCGATTACAGGTATAGGCAGTTCCTGCCAAAAGGAGTAGAGGTTCTGCAACCATACCAGATTATCCATAATAAACTCTGAGCTAACACCCTTCAGAAACTTAAGATCAATTCCAGCTGAAAAATGCTCACCGTTGGCATTTATGACAATTCCTCCAAGGTCGCGGTCTGCAATGATTTGCTTTTGAATTCCCTCTAATTCAGAAAGGAAATCCGTGCCTACCAGATTGAACCCTTTGGCATTATCCAAAGTTATGATTCCGATTTTACCATCCTTGTTAAACGCCAAATGTTTTCCATAACTCATTTTATTTCCTCCATCCTCTGCAATCAAATATTCTTTAGTTGTACTGTAATATACTTTACTGGGAAAATCTATGGCTTTTAAGCTATTCACAAAAATAAATGAATAATAATTCATTTATTCTATCAACCAACTATTTCAAGAAAAAGAAAACTTAAGGGCATTATATCGAGTACTTCAGAGAGAATCGTTGCGTTTGACACGAGCCTTAAGCCAGTGAGTGTCAATTCCGCGCTTTCGATATAAATAGACCTAATCCATATTTGCAGAAAGACGTTATGCCGAGAAGATGTAATAAAATATAAATAATATAATTATTCTGAATAGTAGGAATGAGGTGATTGATGTAGAATATCTTTATAGATCGGAAAGAGTGCAAAGGGGGAGAACAAATGAGTGAGGCAATTTTGGAAGCGCGTTCAAGGGCGGGTAATAAATTCAAAGAAGGCTTGAATTGTAGTGAGGCAATTGTTCATACTTTTAACGAGATGCTCGATAAACCTTTGAACTCAGAGGCTTTGAAAATGGCTACTGGCTTTGGAGGCGGGTTAGGGCATGCTGGCTGCATGTGTGGAGCCCTAACGGGCTCGGTTATGGTCTTGGGACTATTTAAGGGGCGCGCAGAGCCAGGAATAGCCAGAGAACCAGCCTATGATCTCGCTAATGACTTCCACAATCGTTTTCTCAAGCAAAACGGGGCGACCTGTTGCCGGGCATTAAATCTTCATGAGTTTGACTCGCCAGATCACTTGCGCGCGTGTCTAAAACTTACCGGTGGAACCGCTAAGTTACTTATGGAGTTTATTCTAGAGAAAGAGTTAGTCAAAGCTGAATTCAGTTGGCCAATAGTACAAGGATAAAAGTATTTAGGAACATTCCTGGTGTGGAAATTGAGATCACCCCATAGGATCTTTACAAAAAGAGAGGTGTTTGCACGCTAAGTTGGGGTGATTCAAAGTATCTTTGGTGGTTAAGAGTATAGTAGCTAGTAAATAGTTAGTGACTCAACAAAGAACGCGCGAAGTAATATCGCACGTTCTTTATTGAGTTTTGGTTATTTTCCAGCTAACGGTATCCTGACTAGAAATCTCGTTCCCCAGGCCCCTGTTTCGATTTCAATTATGCCATTTAGGCTACTTATTGCGTTCTTTACCAAGGAAAGTCCGATTCCATGATTAAGCGTCTCCTTGGTTGTAAATCCCCATTCGTATAATCGGTCGATAATCACATCGTCTATACCCGCACCGGTATCTTCCACACTAATAACAAGATCTTCGCCCTGAAATACAAAGCAATGGACCTCAGCCAACTTTCTTCCATTGAGCGCTTCAAAGGAGTTGTCCAATAAATTACCTAGAATCAATACCAACTTGCCGATTTCGATATGCTCGGGCAAATCACCTAAATAGCAATCTGGATCAAAAAATAGCTTCAAATGGAGTTCCTTTGCTCGGCTATATTTGCCAAGGAGAAGTCCTGCTACGCTGGCATTCTTGATGTTCTTGTTAATAAATCCGATGATTTCCTGTTGTTCTTCGGTGACCTCAAAAATATAATCTAAGGCTTGTTGATCCTTACCCAGTTGTAGCAGACCAGCGATTGTGTGCAGCTTGTTCTGAGATTCATGGTTCTGTGCGCGAAGGGCTTCGATGAATGTCTTAACTCCGGTGAGTTCCTCCGCCATTTTCTTCACCTCGGTTTTATCACGAAAAGTAAAGACAGCGCCCGCCATTTTCCCCTCAATACGAATCGGAAGAATATTAGCTAAAACTAAAGTATTATGGATAACCAATTCCCAGTTTTCTAGGACATCCCCACTTAACATTTTTGTTAGCAACCCCGGTATGCCTACAATTTCTTCTAAGGAAAAACCAATATTGTCTGTATTTATACCAGTGATCCTACGTGCCTCACTGTTAAGTAGGGTGACCCAGCCTCTGATGTCCACAGCAATAATTCCTTCTTCCAGGGCCTGAAAAATTGCGACTCTTTCTTCTACAAGTTTAGCAATCTCCTCGGGTTCCATACTAAACATGTTCTTCTTTATGTTTCTAGCCAAATAAAGAGACCCTAAACTGCCTAAAAGTACGCCTATAAGCAGGGAAATATACAGTTCAAAACGTAGCGCTCGAATAATTTCCTGGATAGTTGGGGTTAGAATACCTACGGACACCACACCGACCTGCCTAGTTCCCTCGTCGGCTTTGATCGGGACAAATGCTCTGACAGCAGGACCTTGGACCCCAATAGAAGGGGAGAGGTATTCTTGGTTTTTCAAGGAAGGTCCTTCATCCCCATCTGTGAAAAGCGTACCAATTCTATCCTGAAGAGGATGGGAGAAACGGATTCGATTCATATCGAAAATGACTATGTAATCCACTCCTGTGGCTAAGCGAATTTTTTCTGCCATCGGTTGAATTAGTTTTGATCCGTCCTCTTGATCAAGATTTTCCTGCACATCTTCTAATTGTGCAACAGTACGAGCAATCGCCATAGCCCGCATACCGATCTCTTGTTCCATAGAACGTGAAACTCGTTCCATGATAACGATACCCACCAGCAGAACAGAACTTAAGACTAACGTAAAAGAAAGTAAGGCGATTTTGGTCCGTAACTTCAAAGGGGTCCTTTTCAAATCCTCACTCCCTAATCTATAAGAAGTTCATTCTACGATGAGATGAATGTCCTGTCCCTATATGATAATATCACGATTCGCTCAAACATAGAATTTCGTAATAGATATTTCCTATGACCAAAATGACCAAAAGTACCAATATGACCAAAAGGTTGCACAATTCAGTCAATACTGATAGTTTAGAATTATCAGAATATACAAATTAAATATAGAGAATATATTCTGAGTCTTGAAGTACCCAACCTGTAGATCATGAGGTTTACACATGACAAAAAAGCTTATCGTCTTATTTCTAGTCTTTTTACTACTTGGAGGGTGTAGTCCTAGGGTCATTGATGAACAGCAAGTCGATAAAAACGAGAAAATTGTGATCAAATTTTCGCATGTAGTCTCCGAGAATACCCCAAAAGGGTTAGCTGCCATACGATTTGCTGATTTGGTAAGGGCAAGAACAGGTGGGTACGTTGAAGTACAAGTTTTCCCAGACTCTATGCTTTATAAAGATGGAGAAGAATTTGAAGCTCTAAAAAGTGGAGCGGTTCAGATGTTGGCGCCAGCTACCTCTAAATTATCGACTATGTTCCCGGAATGGCAGTTGTTTGATTTACCCTTTGCTTTTCCAGATATGACAACTGCACACACTCTTATGGATGGACCGCTCGTCCAAGAACTGTTTACCGATTTACAAGAACAAAAGTTTTTGGGCTTAGCTATGTGGGATAGTGGTTTTAAGCAGTTTACCAATAACACGCGTCCTTTGCGTAAATCGGAGGATTTTCAAGGCTTACACTTTAGGGTTATGACTTCCCAAGTGTTAAAGGCTCAATTTAGTGAACTTGGAGCCCAAGCGTCAGCAATGCCTTTTAACGATGTCTATCAAGCCTTGAAAAATGGGACTGTAGATGCCGAAGAAAACACAATCTCGAACATTTATACCCAAAATTTTTATCACAGTCAAAAGTATTTAACTCTTAGTAATCACGGTTACTTAGGGTACGTTGTACTCACCAATGCTGACTTCTGGAAAAGCATTCCTCCTGAAGTTGCTAAAATTCTTGAAGACACTTTGCGCGAAGTAACAATTTGGGAACGGGAAAGAGCAGGGGAAATGGATCAAAAGCAACTCGTGGCATTAGAGCGAGAGGGTAAGATAGAAATTGCCCACTTGAGTCAAATGGAGCGGTTGCAGTTACAAAAGACCTTAAATCCTGTCTATGAGCTCCTTTCTAAGGAAATAGGACCGGATTTGGTAAATAGAGTAAAGAAAATCCAAGAAAAAGGAGAGTAGGTAAGCCTTCAGAGGGACATCTACCCAGAACGACACAGTGTGAAATTATATTTAATTAGAGGGGGAAAAGGATAAATGTTTAATAAGAAGAAATTATCGGTCCTTTTAAGTATTACTTTGGCTTTATCCCTAACTGCAGTGGGTTGCGGAACCAAACCTAGTGCCACGACTACTGACAAACCCGCAGCAGAAGTCGCCCCAATTGTTGTGAAATTTTCTCATGTTGTTACCGCTGATACGCCGAAAGGGAAAGCAGCTGATAAATTCAAAGAGTTACTAGAACAGAAAACCGCTGGGAAAATGAAAGTTGAAGTGTATCCATCTTCACAGCTTTATGGAGATAAAGAAGAGTTGGAACAGGCCCAAGCAGGTAATGTCCAGATTATTGCTCCTTCCATCACTAAACTTGTTGGGTTGAATCCTAAGATACAATATGTTGACTTGCCATTCTTGTTCCCAGATAACAAGGCAGTCTATAAGTTCTGGGAATCTGAGGCCAATAAGAAGCTGATGAATAGCTTCGATAAATTTTCTCTCAAAGGTCTAGCCATGTGGCCTAATGGTTTCAAACAATTCACAGACAATAAAAGACCCTTGCTCACTCCTGAAGATTTTAAAGGTTTGAAATTCCGTACTCAAGCAGGCAAGGTTTTAGAAGCTCAGTTTAAAGGCCTCGGCGCAGGTTCCGCTACAATCGCGTTCGGAGAGACTTATGCAGCGTTACAACAAGGGACTGTAGATGGTCAAGAAAATACGTTTAACAATATTGATACTCAGAAATATCAAGAAGTACAAAAATACCTTTCCGTCACGAATCACGGTCGCCTTGATTACATCGTTCTCATTAACAATACGTTCTTTAATGGTTTAACTCCCGATCTTCAAAAGGCTGTACTAGAGTCGATGGCTGAAGCCACAAAATTTGAAATAGAACAAGCAGAACTATTGGATAAAGCAAGTCTTGAGAACCTCAAAAAGGGTGGAAAAATGCAAATTACCGAGCTAACACCAGAACAACTTGGAGTTTTCCAGAAGTTAATGGAACCAATCTATGCTGAGTTTGAAAGCATGATCAGTAAAGAAGTTATTGATGCGGCCAAAAATGCTTCTAAGTAATTAGCCAGGATTAATAAGGCCTTCTTCACAGGAAGGCCTTCTCTTTTAGAACACGAATTTTATGCTCCGTCCATATTTACTTTAAAAGACTGAGGTGAAGATCATGAAAAAATTCTGGAAGGCCTTTGCATTTGTTGAAGATGTTACCTCCGGTGGTTTACTGTTTCTAGGAGTCACGGTCATTTTCTACGGTGTGATCATGCGCTATGTCTTTAATGATGCGCGTTCCTGGGTCGATGAAGTATCGCAATATATGATTATCTGGGGTACCTTAATAGGAACTAGTGTGGCTCTAAGAAATAATCATCACATTAAAGTGGATATGTTATTCGAGAAATTCCCAAATAAGGTAAAGTATTTGGTCACTTTATTTGCTCATGCAGTAGGGGTAAGTTTTGGTATATTTCTAATTTATTACGGTGGAGGTTTGGTAAAGTTTACCTATATCTCAGGTCAGTTATCAACAGATGTTGGCATCCCACTTTTTAAGGTTTACAGCATCCTTCCCCTAATGGGTTTCCTCTTAACTCTTCGCTTTTTAGTAAAATTATATGAGACGATTAAAGATAATGGCCAGCAGTGGGAGGCTCATAAGGCGGAAAGGAAGGTGGATCTAGGATGACAGTAGTACTTCTATTCGGCTTATTTATTGCCTTCTTTTTATTAAATATTCCGATCGCCATTAGTCTCGCTATATCGACCATTGTCGTGATCGCGACCACTGAAAATTTCAATATGATAATGTTAACTCAAAGAATGTTTGCAGGCTTAAACTCAGCCCCTTTGATGGCTATACCAGGATTTGTGCTTGCAGGAGTCTTGATGGCTCGTGGTGGGGTTTCTAAATACCTAATAGAGAGTTTACGCTCCTGGATAGGACACTTACCGGGTGGGTTATCGGTCGTAACGATTCTCTCATGTATGATCTTTGCTGCTATTTCGGGTTCTAGCCCAGCTACAGCAGCTGCCATTGGGGCGATCATGTTACCTGCTTTAATAGAAGGTGGTTATCCTAAACGTTATGCGATGGGGTTGATCGCAGCTGCAGGGACCTTAGGCATCTTGATTCCCCCCAGCATCCCGTTAATCGTTTTTGGGGTGACCTCAGATGTATCGATTGGCAAGCTTTTCATGGCCGGAATTATTCCGGGTCTCGTATTAGGCGGTGTTCTCTTAGTCTCGGCTATAGTTTATGCTAAGAAGAACAATTATGGGCGGGGAAAAAAATACTCCATGTCCGAGCGTTGGAAGGCAAGTCTAAAAGCCGTTCCAGCGGCATTACTGCCAGTTCTTATACTGGGCAGTATTTACACAGGAGTTTGTACACCGACTGAATCTGCTGTGATCGCGGTGTTTTACACTATATTTGTCTCAATATTTATTTACAAAGAATTACACTGGAAAGACATTCGGCCTGTTTTAGTAGATACAATTAATACGACTTCCATGATCTTTCTAATCATCTCAGCAGCTATGCTGTTTGCCCTGTTCCTTACCAATAATCAGGTTCCTAATCACGTAGCTAAGTGGATTTCGGACAGTGATCTTAATAAATGGGCATTCTTTTTGGTAGTCAACATTATGTTTTTCGTCATGGGGACTTTCCTTGAAGCAGTCTCGATCATTCTCATCACCCTACCGATTTTGCTGCCGATCATCAGGCATCTCGGGATCGATCCTATCCACTTTGCCATTGTTATGACGGTGAATATGGAGTTGGCGATGATTACCCCTCCGGTTGGCTTGAATCTATTTGTAGTGAGTTCAATGGCCAAAGAACCCTTGGGAGAAGTGGTGCGTGGGGTATTGCCTTTTATTTTCATCATGATTGCCATGTTAGGAGTCTTTATCTTTTTCCCTGAAATTTCGCTTTACCTTCCAAATACGTTTATGAAGTAATAATTTATCTATTTTAGTATGCGTTTTTAAAATAGTGGTTGAGGATGACGATCCTTAACCACTATTTTTTTATCCAGAGACTCTATTGCAATTTAAAGGAATAGAGTAACGAGGGTTCTCATAACTATGAAAGGTTTTCCGTTGTTTATGATGAGAATTACTGCTATAGTACTATATGTACTCCTCAGAAAAGGATCATGGCTGACCTAGATGGAGTATGAGGATTTTTGTTTAGTTTTGAGGAGGGACATATTTGATCCTTAAAGAATTGAACGATTACAGTGATAATGTAGTGAATGAAGTGCATCACCTAGAGCAAATCTGTCAAGAGCATGATAATCTAAAGGGGAGCATTTTTGTTGATACAACTATGAACTTTAATCAAGAAATGAATAGTATATTTCTCATGTATGACGGTGACCAGTTAATAAGTATGTTGACGATGTTTGTGCCAACTGCACACGAAGCAGAAATCACAGCCTTGACATTGCCCACCCAGCGAAGGAAAGGATATTTTAAGGAGTTATTATCTAAAGCCGTTGAGGAACTCATTAAATATGAAATCACGGAAGTTCTTTTTGTCGTTGAAAGTCATGCAATTTCGGGCAAACAGGTTAGCACACACCTTGGAGCTCAGTACGATTTTACTGAATACTCTTTGAGATTAGATCCTAGGAAGTATGTACCACTGGCTAAAAATCGTTTAGAGGGCTTCAAACCGAGTGAGAAGGACCTTAAGAAAATGATCGATACGAGCATGAGAATTTTCGAAGACAGTTACGAGGATACACAAGGGATTATCGTTAATATATTACAATCGAAAATGCGCGACCAATACCTTGGGCTACTGAATGATGAAATTATTGGGATGGGATCATCAAGCCACGATGGGGATGAAGCATCAATATTTGGCTTTGGTATCATACCAGAATTTCGAGGTAAGGGGTACGGGTATGAGCTGCTCCACATGATTGTGGAGCAGCTTAGACAAAGTGGTATACGTGAAATAGTTATTGAGGTTGATAGTAATAACAAACAGGCGTTCAATCTTTATCAAAAGTTTGGCTTTCAAATCGAAACAGCCTTCGAGTATTATCGGAACAAGGCAAGTGAACTGTAATGAAACGCGCCACGATATAATCCACTCTGTGAATATTTAGAAAGCTTTTGTATCCAGTTTGGAAATAAAGGCTTTCTAAATTTCTAAACTTCTAAATCTACAATTGAAAAAAGATTACTTAGTTTCTAGAAAAGTATTTCTGCAAATACTGGATAAATAACATGAATTAGAGTAAAATCACTATGTTGTAAATAAATGAAAAGAGTATATTTATGGTAACTTATTCTTTCATTATGCCTTAAACTTTACCATTTACACTAATCTGGAGTAATGGAAGGAGCATAAACTAAACTATGCGATCTTTTTCGAAAAAGTTGACACATTTTAGTTTATATACACTTATTTTCGGTAATCCCTTGAAGAGCCAAAATGCTGAAGAGCACAAGGTTGGCATCTTGGCTAGTATTCCAATCTTTGGGTCATCAATCATTTCTTCTCAGGGTTATTCAGTGGACGAAATGTTGTATGTATTAGTTGCCCTGGGGGCCATTGGGTTTGCACAAGTGTCCAAGGTATCTTTAGGGGTTATTCTCTTGCTAGTTAGTATCATGTTAGTATATAGAAAAGCCATCCAAAAGTATCCTAAGGGCGGAGGGTCCTACACAATTGCTCGAGAGTTTCTCGGCGTAAATTATGGTTTACTGGCAGGGGCGGGTTTGACTTTAGACTATATTTTAACAGTTGCAGTTAGTGTCAGCTCCGCTGTTGAGAACATAACCGGTGTAATACCTTGGTTAGCAACGACCCCCAATCATAAAGTAGTAGTCATTGTTGCAATCATTATTTTTATGACGATTATTAATCTAAGGGGATTAAAGGAATCAGCAGCTGTATTTGCCTTACCAGTTTATTTCTATCTTTTCAGCGTATTAGCCCTGGTGGGTGTTGGGGTCTACAAAATAGTAGTGTTCGGAGTTGACCCAGCAATGATCACACCACCAATTGCAACGCCCACTCATGCGCTTACTCTATTCGTAGTTCTTAGAGCATTAGCAGGAGGTACAACAGCATTAACTGGGATAGAAGCAATTAGTAATGGAGTTGCAGCCTATAAGGCACCTGCACAAAAAAAAGCTATCATGACCCTGTTTGTCCTTGGTGTCATTGTGGCAGTTGGATTAAGCGGTCTTTCATTTTTAGCTAGCAAATATCACATAATTCCAACTCCACATAACACCGTTATGAATCAGTTGGGGCTAATTGTTTACGGTCAGACTATTATGTATTATATGCTGATGGTTTGTTCTGCCTTGATCTTAGTTATTGCCGCGAATACTTCCTTCGCAGGATTACCGATTCTCTTAAATTTAATGGCTAGAGATGGTTATGCGCCTCGTTACTTTAAAAACCTCGGAGATCGCTTAGTCTATGATAAAGGGATCTGGCTTTTAACGATTATTGGAATCTTGTTAGTCATAATTTTCAAAGGGGACACTCACTTAATGATTCCGTTATATGCCGTCGGTGTCCTTATTGGTTTTGCATTAACTGGGATTGGTCTTGCAAAGCATACTCTTAAACTAAAAGACCGGAATTGGCTTGGGGATTTTGTGATCTTTAGTTTTGGAGGAGTTGTGTCTTCCATAATATTCGTGGTCTTTTTAATTACAAAGTTCAGAGAGGGGGCTTGGATAGTTGCTGTTATTCTGCCAGCAATGATGATCTTTTTCCAGCATGTGCATACTGTATATGAAATTGAAAAAGATGCGATTCATCCTTCGGCCGCAGATATAGAACAATTCACGAATCGAATTGCAGAAATTAATCACCGAAGAGAATCAAGTGACCTGTCTGAGTATCGAAATAAGTCTATCGTACCAGTCTTCGATATCAATAAGGTGGTTCTGAAAGCGTTGCTTTATGCATTTGAATCAACCCCGCTGGTTACTGCAGTGCATGTCGCTTCAGATATGGAACGAGCCGAAAAACTGCGAAAGCACTGGAACGAGAGTAATATTGGGATTGAACTTGAAATCATTGAGTCACCTTATAGAGCAGTTATCAAAGATATTATAAAATATATCGATCAGCTAGAGTCTGATTTGCGCTGGACATCTATCACAGTTGTAATTCCAGAATACGTACCCAATAAAATATTGCAGAATTTCCTTCATAACCAGACGGGACAACTACTCAAACTTCTTCTGCTTCTGAGGAAAAATATCTATGTTACGAGCATACCTTATCACCCACCAACAATGAGCAAAGTAGATTAGAATAAATAGTACCTTATACGAGCACGTGTAATTATTAAACTAAAGGAGATTCTTATGGAATTAATAGCTGGTTTAATTGATTTTATTTTACATGTCGATAAACATCTAGTTGAGATAATTAAGGACTATGGAACTTGGACATATTTGGTTCTCTTCATGATTATTTTCAGTGAAACTGGATTTGTGGTTACTCCCTTTCTTCCCGGAGACTCATTACTATTTGTGATCGGAGCTCTAGGCGCAACGGGTGCCTTAAACTTCAATCTTGCCCTAATACTTCTAATTCTTGCAGCAATCGTAGGGAACACCATAAACTATTTTATTGGTAGGCTACTTGGAGATAAGATTCTGGCCATGAAAGATTCTCGTTTAATCAAGAAGGAATACCTTCATAAAACTCAAGCTTTTTATAAAAAACATGGAGGCAAAGCAATAATTCTGTCTAGGTTTATACCGATAATTCGGACGTTTGCTCCCTTTGTTGCCGGGATCGGTAAAATGAACTTCATGAAATTTTGTTTATTTAATATGATCGGTGGACTGTCTTGGGTCTTGTTATTTATGTTTGCAGGGTTCTTCTTTGGTAATTTTGAACCGGTAAAAAATAATTTTACGTATGTAATATTTGCGATTATCTTTGTTTCATTACTCCCGACTGTTATTCCGTATATTAGGAGTAAATTTAGAAAGTAATTTCTTCAGTGTCTACGTTTACAATCCAGCATAACGTTATATTTGAGTATATTTTCTGATAGCTCTTGTTTCGAAATTGTGGCAAAATCGTTAGGTGGGTTTAAATCGACGTTAGGTGAGGGATTAGAACGACAGGTGTTATCTGAGGTGTCTTGATCGAGATAGCCGGAGTTTTTAAGCACAATATATGCTGCTCTCAGTTTACGGGGTAAAAAGTATAAGCTCTCAATCTTTACCGGTCTTCCTGTACCGGGAAGGTTTTTAAAATCTCCCCTAGCTATAGCCTCTAATATTCTTCGTTCAGTGAGAGTACCGAAGATATCCTTCATGTTGCTATCCCCCCTCGCAATAATTTTAATCCGTCGTGAGACTCTCCCAACGAAGTTCGATGTTCAACTTTAGTTGAACAAGTTCACTTAGGCAGTGTATTATATGATGACTAGGAATAAAATGTTCGAACAAATAAGAAATTTAGGCACAGAAAATTGTTATCTCAAAAAAATAATTCACCCGTTAGATAGGGACTAAGATGCTAATAATTGAGGCAAAATGATATAGATGCAAAAATTTCTTTTGAATTGAAAATAGTAAGGAGAGAATTTGTGAAAAAATCATTAGTCTATATCACATCCTTGTCGCTATGTATTGCTTTAAACCTTAGTGGCTGCGGAAGTCAAACTATACCTACGAGCGATAAACAGTCTTCAAACGTGGAGAACCCTCCTGCTCAGCAGGCTGTAGCTGTTCCTGTTCCCGTCTATGAGCGAATAGAGATTATATCATCGCCGGACGAGGCAAAACAACTCCTTATAGATGGAAACGAGCGTTTCACGTCCGGTAAGCCCTTGAGTAAGGACCTCAGTTCCACAAGACGAGGGGATTTAATGAAGAACGGGCAGCACCCGTTTGCGGTCATTGTTAGTTGTTCAGATTCGAGGGTTCCACCTGAACTGCTGTTTGATCAGGCGCTAGGTGACTTATTTGTTGTACGTGTGGCTGGAAATGTTATAACCCCAGTCGAATTAGGAAGCATTGAATATGCTGTTGAACACCTTAAGACTCCCTTGGTCGTAGTTCTTGGGCATGAGGAATGTGGAGCGGTCACTGCTGCAGTGCAGGGAGGAACAACACACGGAAGTATTGGTGCTATTATCGAAAAAATAAAGCCTTCTGTCGATAGTGCAAAAGCTATGGGTTTAACTGGAAGAGATTTAATTGAAATGAGTACAGACCTTAATATGCAAAACGCCCTGAAGGATATCTCCAAGAGTCCCATTATTAAAGAGGGTGTTGAAGTGAGACAAGTAAAAATGATAGGTATTAAGTATGATCTAGATGAGGGGATTTTACAGTTTAGTAATGAGTAACTTAACTCATTATAAGTAAGCTAGACCGTGTTTCTAACGCTCTAGCTTTTTGTTTGTTTTCCCCATTTGAATCCTCTCTTAGAATGTAATAAGATATGATTTAGTTATTGATGTCACTCATTGCCTTAATGTTTGCTTTAAAAGAATGTAAATTATTTTTCTAAATAACGCACAAGGATAAGGTGAGTATTATGCCACTACCTGAGAATAACTTATTGTTTGGGTTTGCACCAAAATTGACAGTCGAACAGCAAGAATATGTTAACGCGATATTTGATCATCAATTAGTCATGGTAAACGCCAAAGCAGGAACTGGAAAAACAACTCTGGCGGTGGCATGCGCAAAGATTTTCAAAAAGCCATTAACCTATATTTTTAACCCCGTACAAGAATCCTCAATGGGATTTAGACCTGGTACACAGTCCGAGAAGGAAAGTATCTATCATCAACCGCTTATAGACGCTCTTTTGGAGATCAATGAAAACCCCGTTCAGTGTGTCTATAATGAAGAAGTTTTGGCTAATGAAGCACTTCGAAGAAAGGTAACTGTAAAGCGAGCGATGGATAACATATGGTGTTACCCTAAAAGTCCCTTATTCCTGAGAGGAACTAACCTCAAAGACATGACTATTATCATTGATGAATGTCAGAATTTCACGATTATGGAATTACGCAAAATATTTACGCGCATCCATGATTCATGTAAAGTCATTTGTATCGGGCATTCAGGACAAGTAGATATTCCCGTTTCGAAAAGTGGTTTTGTCCCGTATATGGAACACTTTAAGGATCAGCCTTATTGCAAGATCCTTACATTGACTAAGAACTTTCGTGGGGAATTGGCAAATTGGGCAGATACCCTAAAATGAGTGCCTTACATATTTGTACAGCAAGGATTATTATACTCTAGTGTTTAGATTAGAAAAAGTGATGGAGGATTGTAGATTGTATGGGATCACAAGCAGTTAAACGAATTTACGTTGAAAAAAGGCCCGGCTATGATATTGAAGCTCAAGGTCTCTATAGTGATGTATTAGAAAATCTAGGCATCAAAGGGTTAGAAGGTTTAAGAATCGTTAACCGTTATGATATTTCTGGGATTACGGATGAGGAATATACTAAGTCCCTTCCGATTATTTTTGCCGAGCCTCCGCTGGATTTGGTGTTTGAGGAGCACCTTGAGATTCCTAGTGAAGACCTGATTTTTGGGATGGAATACCTACCAGGGCAATATGATCAGCGGGCGGATTCTGCTGCTCAATGCGTTCAAATTTTAACCCAGAAAGATCGACCTAATATTGCTTCGGCTAAAGTTATCATAATTAAGGGTCAAATTTCCGTAGAAGATTTCCAGAGGATCAAAGATTATTGTATTAACCCGGTCGAATCGCGGGAAGCTTCTTTAGAAAAACCAGAAAGTCTGGAATTCGAGCCAGTAATTCCGCCTGATGTAGAAATAATTGATCGTTTTATTGAGAAAACGCCTGATCAGTTGCAAGTGTTTTTCCAAGAAACTGGTTTAGCAATGAGTTATGAAGATTTAGCGTTCTGTCAGAGCTATTTCCGAGATACGGAGAAACGGAATCCGACGATAACGGAGATCCGTGTGATTGATACTTACTGGTCAGATCATTGTCGCCATACGACGTTTAATACTCAGATTGAAGAAGTTTCTATTGCGGAAGGGGATTTTGCCCACCCACTAACAATTGCTTACCAGGAATACCTCACATCTAGGAAGTATGTCTATGGTGAAAACACAACGGATAGAGATCTCTGCCTCATGGATATCGGTGTAATAGGCGTGAAAGAACTGAGGAAGAGAGGGCTTTTAGCGGACCTCGATGAATCGGATGAGATCAATGCCTGTAGTATTGTCGTGAATGCCGATATCAACGGCGCTAACGAAGAATGGCTAGTGATGTTTAAGAATGAGACCCATAATCATCCTACAGAAATTGAACCATTCGGAGGGGCAGCTACCTGTTTAGGGGGAGCCATACGTGATCCTTTATCTGGCCGCACTTACGTTTACCAGGCCATGCGTGTGACCGGGAGCGGGGACCCTAGGGCAAAGCTAAAAGATACATTATCCGGAAAGTTGCCGCAAAGAAAGATCACCAGAGGTGCGGCGTCGGGATACAGTTCCTACGGTAATCAAATCGGAATTGCCACTGGACAAGTTACAGAATTCTATCATGAAGGCTTTGTTGCTAAACGGATGGAAATTGGAGCTGTGATTGCGGCTGCTCCCCGTAAAAACGTGGTGCGCATAGTTCCTGAAGCCGGGGATGTTGTGGTTTTGGTCGGTGGAAGAACTGGCCGGGATGGGTGTGGCGGGGCCACGGGCTCTTCGAAAGAACACACCTGCGAGTCCTTACAGACCTGTGGAGCAGAAGTGCAAAAAGGAAACCCTCCTACAGAGCGCAAGATCCAAAGACTCTTTCGTAATCCGAATGTAAGTACCCTCATTAAACGATGTAATGATTTCGGGGCCGGTGGCGTTTCCGTAGCCATCGGAGAATTAACGGAGGGCTTAGAAATCAATCTCGACAGTGTTCCCAAAAAGTATGATGGTCTTGACGGAACTGAACTTGCAATTTCTGAATCTCAGGAACGGATGGCAGTTGTAATTTCAGCTCAAGACCTGGAATCGTTTGTCAGATATGCACAGGAGGAAAACCTTGAAGCCACTTTAGTAGCCAAGGTGAGTGACAATCTCAGACTAAAGATGCTCTGGAGAGGAAAGGCGATAGTCGATGTCAGTAGGGAGTTTCTCAACACTAATGGAGTTAAGCAGAAAACTAAGGTTCAGGTGAATCTTCCTGACGCTGACCACAACTACTTTAAGAAGCTCGCAGAAACAGTCGAGCAAAAATTAGAGATGGTTTCCAACGATGCTTCCATTATTAAAGAGGCCTGGTTGGTCAACTTAGAAGACTTAAATGTCTGTAGTCAAAAAGGGTTAGTTGAGAGGTTTGACAGTAGTATCGGGATGTCCTCTGTCTTGATGCCGTTGGGTGGTAAGTATCAAACGACCCCGGCAGAAGGCATGGTGGCAAAACTCCCAGTGATGACTGGGGAAACCAATACTGCGACCATGATGACCTATGGTTATAATCCACAATTGGCTATGTGGAGTCCGTTTCACGGCGCTTTATATGCTGTTGTAGATGCTGTCACCAAGATTGTGGCTCTAGGAGGGGACTATCGCCAAGTCAGGCTTACTCTACAAGAGTATTTTGAAAAACTGGGGACTGATCCTGAAAAATGGGGGAAACCCTTTAGTGCATTACTCGGAGCATTCTATGCTCAGAAAAAACTAGGCATACCTGCCATCGGAGGCAAAGACAGTATGTCCGGTACCTTCATGGATTTGAACGTTCCTCCAACCTTGGTCGCCTTTGCTGTTAATGTTACTCGTGCAGATTTGGTTATGTCCCAAGAGTTTAAAAGAAGTGGTAGTCAAGTTGTTTTGGTATTGGCTAAGCGCGATGAACGTGAAGTCCCAGATTTTGAACTCCTAATAAAGAACTACCAAAAGATTAATGAGTTGATCCATTCGGGAAAAGTCTTGGCAACGCATACCGTTAGAATGGGAGGAGTGGCTGCTGCTCTCAGCAAGATGTCGTTTGGCAATCGTCTTGGGATAGCTTTTAACGGTCAGATTGATTGCAAGAGTTTATTTTCAGTGGACTATGGTTCAATCGTCTTAGAAATCGAAGGACAAGTTAATTTAGATGAGGTTTTTGGTGAGGTAGAGTATCAATTGCTTGGTATCACTCAGGAAAAACCAGTGATTATGGTTAATGGCGTAGATATTGAGCTGGATATTGCGTTACAGACATGGGAAAAGCCCCTAGATAAAATATTCCCCACACAGACGGATAAAGTTGTTGATCCGGTTGTGTTAAGTTATGCCAGACGTAATACTCAAAAGGCTTCAATAAAAGTGGCTAAGCCAAGAATCTTTATTCCGGTATTTCCAGGCACTAACTGCGAATACGATTCGGCCAGGGCCTTTGAGAATGCTGGCGGATTAGTAGATACTCTGGTGATCAGAAACTTAACGGCAGAAGATGTAGAACAATCCATCCAAGAGATGGCTAAAAAAATAGGGCAGGCTCAAATTGTCATGCTCCCGGGTGGCTTCAGTGCCGGAGATGAACCAGACGGTTCTGGCAAATTTATTGCCACTATGTTCAGAAATCCTCGGATTAACGAAGCCGTGTCAGAGCTAACAAAACAGCGCGACGGATTAATGTTGGGGATTTGCAATGGATTTCAAGCGCTGATAAAACTAGGCCTCGTTCCGTACGGAGAAATCAGAGCTTTGGCTGAGGATTCTCCGACCCTCACGTATAACAAAATAGGGCGTCACATTTCCTGCATGGTTCAGACTAAAGTTGTTTCTACCTTATCTCCTTGGTTTAGTGGGGTTGACCTCGGTGAAATTCATACTGTGCCAATCTCACACGGAGAGGGCCGTTTTGTCGCTTCAAACGAAGTGATCCAGACGTTGATTTCTAATGGCCAAATTGCTACACAATATGTCGATTTTGACGGGAACCCAAGCAATGATATTCTCTATACTCCAAACGGTTCTTACGAGGCAATTGAAGGGATCACTAGCCCGGATGGACGTATTTTAGGAAAGATGGCCCATTCCGAAAGAAGTGGAAAGGGAGTAGCTATAAATGTCCCTGGGAATCAGTATCAACCTATTTTCACGGGTGGAGTAAATTACTTCCGAGGATAAATCTCTTTGAATCATGAGGATTATACTTAACGTCAAATCCATTATTTATCCCGAAAACCTTACTCTGCAGGTTTTTCCAGGTTATTGTCGAATACTAGATATAGGGATTGTTGATTAACACAAATAGGAGATGAATTTAGTGAAAAGTCAATTTGAAGGCGCTATTATCGATGAACAAGGACAAAAATTTGCGGTTGTTTCCGTTCTACCAGCGGTATTTCAAAATGCAACGGATGCGACTATGATTATCAAAGCATTGCTACCAGCCTTTAATGGAATACCAGTTGTACTGGTGACAAAAAATCAAGAGGGGGCTCCGGCTTATTACGGACGATCAGACCTCGTCCTACTCCTCGATACTATCAACCTTAATGAAGCTACTTGGAGTCAAGTATCTGCAGAGATTAACTTAAGTAATGATTCTTGCCCATCAAAAGATGGGATAAAAATTGATGTCTAATAATGGACAGATGGACAAACTTACGTAAAATACTGCATGTGGATATGGATGCCTTCTACGCCTCCGTGGAGCAGCGTGATGATTCGTCCTTAATCGGTAAACCAGTTGTGGTAGGAGGCAGACTTAACAGCAGGGGTGTTGTTTCGGCTGCCTCTTATGAAGCACGCAAATTTGGAATTCACTCCGCTATGCCCATGGCGGAGGTTTATCGGCGCTGTCCTCACGCGGTTTGCTTGCCAGTAAACATGCTTAAGTATGGGGAAGTATCGAAGCAAATCCGAGAGATATTTCTGACTTATACTCCTATGGTAGAGCCGCTTTCTTTGGATGAGGCTTTTTTAGACGTTACAGGGTCAACAAGCTTATTTGGTCCTGCAGATGAAATTGCACTTATGATTAAAGAGCGTATCCAACAAGAACTTAACTTAACGGCTTCTGTGGGCTTAGCCTGCAATAAGTTTTTGGCTAAGCTTGCATCAGACTTGCAGAAACCAGACGGGTTCGTCGTTGTTCAACCGGACAGAGTTCAGGAGTTTCTTGACCCACTGTCTGTGGAGCGTATTTGGGGAGTTGGCAAAAAAACGGCGGAGCAATTGCACTCGCTTAATATTAGAACGGTTAGGGACTTGCGAAAGTTAGAGCAGGGATACTTATCTCAGTTACTTGGGACTGTGGGTAGTCAATTATACCTCTTAGCTCGGGGAATCGATGATAGGCCGGTGGAAAGCGATAGGATTGTTAAATCGATCGGTCGTGAGACTACTTTTACCTCGGATATTGCAGACCGAGATCTTTTGGAAACAGTTTTACTAAAGCTTTCCGTTGATGTAGGACGGAGAGCCCGTAAAGAGTCGCTTAAAGCGAAAACAATAACCTTGAAAGTCCGGTATAACGATTTTCAGGCAGTTTCTCGTTCTCATACCTTAGCACAGGCGAGTAATCTAGATAATGTGATTTACCACGAAGCTTGTAACTTGTTAAGAGAGGTTGCTTTAAAGCAACCCCTTAGGTTAATTGGCGTCACGCTTAGTAACCTAACTGATCAAGAAGTAAATCAACTATCTTTGTTTTCTGAACTGAGTCAAGATAGTGAACACCTGACTAAGGTAATGGATTCAGTTAAAGAAAAATATGGAGAAACAAGTATTACTAGAGCTAGACTCTTGAAACCAAAAGAACACTCAGAATAATTTTTGCCCCTCCGGTCACAATAAACAAAGCAATATAATCTAGGAGGTTTGTTTAATGGAAGCTGGGGTAAGAAACAAACTAGTTGGGGTTATTGAGGAGATCAAGACCGATGATCTGATGGCCTTGGTCAAAATAAGTATCGAAGGTTGAAGCAATGCTCCGGAAGTCGCGTCCGTGATGACGCGGGAAAGCCTCGAAGATGTCGGATTTAAAGAAGGAGATACTGTAGAAGCTCTTATCAAAGCAATTAATGTTGTATTCGTCAAACATTAAATGATTGTAGCCATTGATAGCCCCTAATCAATAATATTAGGGGTTCAATTTTGGAGTTGAAAGTCGTGGATTGCATAGGTTTAAGCACAGAAACAGCAGATTTTCAGCAATCTGCTGTTTCTTCTATGCCACTGCCATAGATCATACAGCTCAATCAAGGCTAAGGTGTCAAAGAGGGCTCAACAGTTCTTTATTGATGACCTTAAATTAAATTAATTAAGGAGCAAGAAAATGTTAAGTATACGACGTGCTAAACCATATGAATATGAAATATTAACCGATATAGCAATTAAATCCGAGGCGTATTGGGGAATGGATTCTGATTATATGGAGAAGTTTAAGTCAGTATATAAGGTAACCGAAGAATTTATAAGCAATAATCCAACTTTTGTTATAGAAGAAGATGATAGTGTCGTTGGATTTTATGGTATTTTAATAGATGATAGAGAAACTTCTTTAGAATATCTCTTTATTGAACCCAAAAGTATAGGCAGAGGATATGGGAAATTATTATGGAATCATTTGGTTAATACTTGCAAATATTTAAGAATTAAAGAGTTGGTTATAGTAACAAGCCCTCAAGCAAAGGAGTTTTATCTAAAAATGGGGGCGATTTTTTTTGGAGAAGTAGAATCGCTTCTCCAAAAAGGACGAATAATTCCACGACTAATTTATTCTTTACAAATGACTCAAGCGTAGATGTCAACGACGTAGTTATACATTTTTGAATAGCTTATTAGCAATTGAAGGAATTAGACATAAATTGTTGAATCATAAATATATGAACACAAAACTATAATGTGAGCTTAATCTCTTATCTTAGCGAAGGAGTAATGAATTATGATAAATCGCCCAAGATTATTAGCAGAGTTTTTCGAACTTACGAGAATTGATTCACCTACTAAAAGTGAGCGACAAATTGCAGACATACTTAAAGAACGTCTTAAAACCTTGAATATGACAGTAACTGAAGATCAAGCAGGTATAGTAATTGGGGGCAATTGTGGCAATGTCTTTGCCTATTTAAAAGGTACCCTTCCTGAGTCTCCGATTGTGCTACTTTCGGCGCATATGGACACAGTTGATCCTTGTATTGGTATCGAACCGATGCTTCAAAATGGGTTGATCACCTCAAACGGCTCGACCATTCTAGGGGCTGATGATAAATCTGGTATTGCATCGATCCTGGAGGCTCTAAGGACTATTCAGGAATCGGATATTCCGCATGGAGATATTCAAGTAATATTTAGCGTAGCCGAAGAAGGCGGTCTTAATGGCTCCAAAAATATAGATACAACTTGGCTGAAAGCCGACTTCGGATTTATCTTAGATACTGGTGGTCAACCAGGGATAATTATTCTCGAAGCACCTGGGCAAGATCGAATTAATGTAACAATTCAAGGCAAGGCTTCCCATGCAGGAGCCGCCCCAGAGGATGGAATCAGTGCAATTGTTGTAGCCGCTAAAGCGATCTCCAGCATGCAGACTGGTCGCATTGACGAGGAAACAACGTCTAATATTGGTACGATTAAGGGTGGACGAGCTACGAATATTGTGGCTGAGAGAGTTGAGATAACCTGTGAAACAAGAAGCCGCAACTTAGAAAAAATGGAGCGCCTAACGGCTCAGATGTGCGAAACGTTTAAGCTCTGTGTAGCTGAAGCTGGAGCAACTGCCGAAATAGAGGTCCTAAGGTTGTATGACCCCTTTAAACTCGATGAGAAATCACAAATTGCTAGACTTTCAGCTCAAGCAACTCAAGCAGCAGGTTTAACAGCGATATTTGGGCCAACCGGCGGGGGAAGCGATGCGAATTATTATAACCACTATGGTGTACCCAGCGTTGTCGTGGGAACTGGTATGCAGAAATCTCACACTACAGAGGAATGTATCGAAGAAGAAGATCTATACAACACCGCTAAACTTGTGGTCGAGATCATAAAGGCTGTAGCAAGTGTGAAAAGGAGTGACCCCAGCTAGATACACGTTCCAATAAAGTTCAACGTGAGGGTACAGGTAGCACTTCCACCTAAAGTGGTAGTTGCGATTGGGTGAACGCAGGGGAGTGAAGGGATTGAATAAGGATTTAAACTATGTTGGAAAAACGTTCCCTATCCATGATGCGCCCCTAAAGGTCCGGGGAGAAACTATTTATGTAAGTGATCTGACGTTGCCTAATATGGTGTATGCAAAATTACTATTGAGTTCGATAGCTCATGGAGTAATCATAAAGATTGATACCAGTAAGGCAGAAGCACTTCCCGGAGTAATCAAGGTATTTACTTATCTAAATACGACAAGCAAACCGTACAGTCGCTATAGAATTGTTCCTGACCAAGCATTTTGTACGGAAGATGAGTGCCTTTTCACGGAAACAGTAAGGTTCGTTGGGGACCGGATTGCAGCTGTTGTGGCTACCAGTCTTGAAATAGCTACAACAGCCATCTCCCTTATTAGCGTGGATTATGAAACCTTGCCTGTTCTGAGTTCGCCAGAGGAAGCATTACAGGCTAATCAGACAATCATCCATCCTGAGGGGAATTTGATCCATCAATTTGAAAACCAGGTGGGAGAGAAGGCTCCATTTCATGAAGATTGTTTGATTGTTAAAACATCAACAAGTACTCAGAAAGTGCATCATGCGGCAATGGAAACCCATGTTTGTATGGCAGATTACAATAGCTCAGAAACCCTAACTATATGGGCCGCTTGTCAAGGGGTTTTTGGAGTGAGAACCATTGTGGCCGATTTACTAGGATTAAGCTATAACAAGGTCAGAGTCATTAAAATGCCCATGGGTGGGTCTTTCGGTGGAAAACAAGAGGCAGTCGTTGAGCCGATTACAGCTTTTTTGGCAAAGGAAGTTAGACGCCCGGTCAAATTGATATTAAGTCGGGAAGATAGCATTATTGCAACCATGACCAGACCGGCAACGTACACAACCATAAGCACAACTGTTTCAAGGGATGGAATTTTGCAGGATTGTAATGTAGACAACGTTGTAGATGCCGGAGCGTATGCTTCAAGTTCCGTGGATAATGCGCAGGCCATGTCCCATAAAATATGTAAGTTATATAGAATTCCTTATTACAAACACCGGAGCAAGGTTGTTTACACTAATACTCCAGTGGCAGGTGGGGCAAGAGGGTGGGGAGCTCCAGAAATAATGACGGCTCTGGAAATACATATGGATGCAGTAGCCAAAAAACTGAATATGGATCTTGTAGAATTTAGGCTTAAGAATCTTGTCCATCCCTATGACCTAGATAAAGCAAGCCATATTTCGTTGGGAAATGCTCGCGTAATTGAGTGTATAGAACAAGGTGCAGCTGCATTTGGTTGGAATGAACGATGTAAGAGAAAACCTACTAACGGAAGATACCGCCGAGGAGTTGGGTTTGCCTGTGGGGCGCATAAAAATGGCATGTACGGAGGCTTTCCCGAACATAGTACAATGACATTAAAGATGAATGAGGACGGAAGTTGTATTATAAATACCGGTCTTCATGAGCTAGGATGCGGAACGATTACTTCAATTAAACAGATAGCTGCAGAGGTTTTAGATATTGATCTTAGCTACATTACAATTATAGAAGCTGATACTGAAAACGGTCCTTATGATTTCGGCACTTACGGTAGTCGAGTCACCTATATTTGTGGTGCTTGTGTTTATGAGTTAGCCGAAAGAGCAAAAGAGAAACTACTAGAATGTGCGGCACGTATCTTACAAAAACCTAAACAATCTTTAAAAGCAGAAGACGGTAACGTGTTGGTTGTTGGAAGTGAACTCGTGGGAGTCTCACAATTGGATGAGCACCACAAGTTAAGTTATCGTGAAATTGTCACGACGGCTAAAGTTAAGGACAATGTGGACATTGTTATTACCCACACCTATCATGGGACATCTAATCCAGGTTCCTATGCAGTACATTTTGCAGAAGTTGAGGTTGACAGTGTAACAGGCATGGTTAAAATTACTGATTATCTGGCAGCCCATGATATAGGAAAAGCCATTAATCCTGGGATGGTTGAAGGACAAATTCAAGGTGCAGTTCAAAACGGTATAGGATATGCATTATATGAAGAAATTAGGATAGGAAAAGACGGAAAGATAATGAACTCAAGCTTCAAAAACTATCATCTCGTGAATGCGCCAGATATGCCAATTATAAAAACCCTTTTGATAGAACAAGGAGGGGATGACGGTCCCTTTGGCGCCAAAAGTGTAGGAGAAATAGCCTTTGTACCCGTTGCGGCGGCAGTAATCAATGCTGTAAATAACGCACTTGGAACTTCATTGTCAGAGCTACCTCTCCTGCCAGAGAAAATCGTGGCTGCCTTGAAAAGCAGAAAGCTATCTGATCTAGAAATCATGGAAGATAAGGGTGAACACTGTGCAAACTGATTCTAAAAACTACGATTTTAACCATATCACGGATCGCCACCATACGAATTCTATAAAGTGGGATTTTAATCAACGAATATTTGGTCGCGAAGACATCTTGCCGATGTGGGTCGCGGATATGGACTTTCCAGCCCCAGATGCAGTCGTTGAGGCCCTCGTGAACCGAGCAAAACATGGGATATACGGTTATTCTGACGGAATGGATGGCTATTACGAAGCACTTATCGACTGGATGCAAGAACGACATGGGTGGGAGATTCAAAGAGACTGGATTACGTTTAGCCCCGGAATTGTTCCAGCATTAAATGAACTGGTACGAAGTTTAACTAAGCCCGGAGATAAGATCCTTATTCAGTTTCCTATTTATCCGCCGTTTTTTCAAGCTATCCAGAATCACAATCGTGAGGTTATTAGTAGTCAACTTACCTTGGAAAACGGTCGGTACACTATGGACTTTGCGGACTTAGAAGAGAAATTTGCCTGCGGTGTCAAGATGATGATTCTATGCAATCCACACAATCCCGTTGGTCGGGTATGGGAACGAGTTGAGCTTGAACGCTTAGGGCAACTCTGTGTAGATCATGGGGTCCTAGTCATATCGGACGAAATTCACAGTGATCTTATTTATAAGGGTCACAAGCATATCCCTTTTGCCTCTCTATCCCCAGAATTAGCTCTTCAATCAATTGTTTGTACAGCGCCAAGTAAAACGTTCAACTTAGCGGGTTTACAAACCTCAAATTTGATCATTCCTAATGCCAAGTATCGGACTGCGTTTCGAGCGTCTTTTGACTTAACTGGGATTCATCACCCTAATGTATTCGGAATGACGGCCATGGAAGCGGCCTACCGGCATGGCAAAGATTGGCTGGACCAATTAATGGACTACTTATCAGGAAACGTGAAATTCTTAATCTCTTTCCTTGAGCGAGAACTGCCTCAAATTAAGGTGATTAAGCCTGAAGGAACCTATCTCATTTGGCTTGATTTCAGAGCGTTAGCAATGGAACCCAAAGCCTTACAAAAATTTTTGGTTCACAAGGCCGGGGTGGGTTTAAGTGCAGGCTATTTGTTTGGTGCTGGAGGTGAAGGCTTCGCAAGACTAAATCTAGGCTGTGCCCGTTCTGTGCTAGAGGAAGGCTTGCAGCGCATTAAAACCGCAATTCAGGAATTGGACTAAGCCAAAGAGACTACACTTTAAAAGAAAAGAGAACAGTAGAGCATTGTTTAGTGCACGACTGTTCTCTTTTTCTTATTCAAACTTATTATAACTAACAATTGTTAAATCGTGAGACTCCCCCTTGAAGTAGGAGTGGTAGCCCCTAATAAAAAGAGTCATCTGAAGGCGCTTTAATTATTAACTGGTAAATTTTCGAATTGCTCACGGATTAAGGCGTTTTCCAATACACTATAAAAGCCGAGATGCTTTTGGGGGGGAGTGCCATTGAACGAGGTTGTTGAGGTGCAAAACGTAGGAATGAAATATCAATCCCTTAATGGGGAGATAACTGCTCTGGAAAGTATTGATTTTTCAGTTCGAGACGGAGAGTTTGTAAGTATTGTTGGCCCGAGTGGGTGCGGTAAATCAACCTTATTATCGATTATTTCGGGTCTGCTTTCTTCAACCACTGGTACGGTGTTACTTTCTGGGGAAAAGGTTACTGGAACTTCTCGAAAAGTTGGTTACATGTTACAAAAGGATCATCTTTTTGACTGGCGGACGATTTACCAAAATGTCATGCTAGGTTTGGAAATAAGGAGGTTAGTAACACCTGAGGCGAAAGTTCGGGCCTTAAAACTACTTAGAACGTATGGACTTTACGAATTCAAAGATAAATATCCAAGCCAGCTTTCTGGTGGGATGAGGCAGAGAGTCGCTCTTATACGAACGCTTATGACCGACCCTCAAATCCTTCTTCTTGATGAAGCCTTTTCAGCTTTGGATTATCAAACCAGGCTTGTGGTCAATGAAGATATATATGCCATTATTAAGCAGGAAAACAAAACCGCGCTATTGGTAACCCATGATATTGCAGAGAGTATCAGTATGTCAGACCGGGTCATCCTCTTGTCAAAGCGACCTGGAACAATCAAGAATATTTACGAAATAAAATTAAGTTGTGATAACAGGTCTCCCTTAACCGCGCGGGAAACACCGGAGTTTCAACAATATTTTCGAGAGATATGGAAGGGGCTGGATGTCCATGTCTAACCAAGGACAAGAAAATAAGCCTCAGACTAAAGCACCTGACCATTCTCTAGAACATATCGGCTACTTGCGGCGTGTAAGAAAGGAAAAAATAACGATTCGAATCATCCAATTCATGATTTTAGTCATGGCCTTTGGACTTTGGGAAATATGCGCTAATGCAAAGATCGTAGATCCGTTTATCACCAGCCAGCCAACAAGGATCATTCAAACGATTATTAGGTTATATGAAGAGGGGGGACTATTTCATCACATAGGTGTAACCTGTCTTGAGGCAGTCGTTGGCTTTGTCTTAGGGACAGTTTTAGGAACGATAATTGCCATTATCTTATGGTGGTCAGAATTCTTGTGTAAGGTTTTAGAACCATATTTAGTAGTCCTTAACAGCTTGCCTAAAATCGCGCTCGGTCCGGTATTTATCGTTTGGATCGGGGCAGGTCCTGCAGCAATCATTGTCATGACACTAGCCATTTCCCTAATAGTTACGGTTCTGGAAGTCTTAAATGGTTTTTTAGCGATTGATGAGGAAAAGATTAAGCTCGTCCAAACTTTTGGGGGTACAAAATCTCAGATTCTTACCAAAGTGTTACTCCCGGCGTCGTCACCGACGTTCATCAATGCCCTTAAGATTAACGTCGGGTTATCTTGGGTCGGAGTCATCGTGGGAGAGTTCTTAGTTTCCAAAGCTGGCTTGGGTTATCTCATCGTTTACGGAGGCCAAGTTTTTAAATTAGACCTAGTCATGACCAGTGTCATTATTTTAGGTGTGGCAGCGACGGTCATGTATCAGGGGGTGGTTTACCTTGAAAAATTTCTGGTGAAGAATAAAGTCTGAGTGAACTCGTGGAAGTCTCACAATTGGATAAATCGTACCTAATATTCAAAACAAAAATTGAGGAGGACTCTTAATTATGAAAAATAAAGTTATGCTCGTACTTATCGTGTTAGTCTTAGGGCTGTCCTTAGTGCTCTCAGGATGCAATACTCAAACTGAGCTCACAAAAGTTAAAGTCTCGGAGGTAACACACTCAATTTTCTATGCTCCACAGTATGCGGCTCTGACTCAAGGGTTCTTTAAGGAAGAGGGACTTGAGATTGAACTTACCAATGGTGCGGGTGCAGATAAGGTCATGACTGGTGTGCTTTCAGGGCAAGTTGATATTGGTTTTGCAGGACCGGAAGCAAGTGTGTATGTATATAACGAAGGCAAAGAAGATCATAGTGTTGTATTTGCTCAACTGACCAATGGAGATGGAACGTTTCTTATGGGTCGAAAGGCTGATACTCAATTTAAATGGAGTGACCTTGAAGGAAAGACTGTTATTGGTGGACGTAAGGGCGGAATGCCCGCAATTGTTCTCCAATACGTATTGAGTAAAAATGGTCTTACTAATGGGAAGGATGTTTTCATCGATACCACGATGCAATTTGCAGCGATGCCAGGGGCCTTTATGGGAGGGCAAGGGGACTATGTCATTATCTTTGAGCCTACTGCATCTAGTATGGAGAAAGAGGGCAAAGCATATATCGTAGCATCTCTAGGTAAGGATAGTGGTGAAATTCCTTACACAGCCTATTTTACTAAGAAGAGCACAATCGAGAAAAATCCCGAGCTTATCCAAAAGTTTACTAATGCAATATATAAGGGCCAGCGTTGGGTAGCAAATCATTCTGCAGAGGAAATTGCTAAAGCTATCAAGCCTCAATTCCCAGAAGAAAAAGATGAAATACTGGTAAGCTCTGTCAAACGTTATAAAGAACAAAATAGCTGGAAAACAGATCCTGTCCTTAATGAAAAGGATTTCTATCTCCTGCAACAAATCATTAAAGATGCGGGTGAGCTAAATAAAATTGCTCCTTATAAAAATGTAGTTACAACAAGGTTTGCAGAGAAGTCAGTGCAAGACATTAAGTGAACTTATACAGGGTACCAGACCGGTCTACAAATTGGTGGGTGTCTCACGATTGATAAAAAACTAAAGGGATCAAGTATAATGCTTGTTCCCTTTAGTTCAATTTCCCGATTGTTGTGGTAATATAAACGTAAAGGATTTGACTAACTAAAGATGGCAAGGTGTGTAAGGAGTGAGCAAGTGCGATAAACATGAGTTTATATAGTTAATTGAAGTGAACTAGGTTGATTTAATAAATTTAGTAAAGAAATGGAATGGAAGAATAGTCATGAATTATGGGCAAAAAAATTCTACTGGATTTGGCGTAATCTTAATCCTTATTTCCACTTTGGGGTTCAGCGTATACCCTATATTAGGAAAGTATGTATTTAGCGGAGGTGCAGGACTTACAACCGTATTATTTGTTCGATTTGCGATCACTGCACTTATTTTTTGGATAATTACTATTTGGAGAGAAGGATTTCCCAGAATACCTCTAAAAATATGGTTTATTTTATGGGGTATGGGGGGGATCGGTTATTCTCTTATGGCTGGACTGTACTTATCCTCAGTGCGTTATATTCCGGCTTCCTTAGCCGCTTTACTTTTGTATGCTTATCCGATTATTGTGACGGTTATCGCTGTTTTGACACACCAAGAAAAATTCTCTAAGTTTAAATTCTTTGGACTGTTGCTGTCTACCTTTGGCTTAGTTTTGGTGCTAGGAGTCGCGATACACGATATTAATACTCTTGGAGTAGCTCTTGCTTTAGGGTCTGCCTTTGTTTATGCAACCTATATTATTATAGGAAATCAAGTGTTAAAAACAACAACGCCATTAGTGACTATTACGTTGATTTCCACATCTGCTGCACTTACTTATGGAGTAATAGGGGTAACAATGTCTGGGGCGAATTGGAACCTTGCATGGAGTACCTGGTTAGGGATCGGGGGTATAACCTTTTTCTCCTCTATTGTAGCAATGCTGACTTTTTTTTATGGTATGAAACTTATTGGTGCGACTACCTCATCAATTATTAGCACCTTGGAACCAGTGATGACTGTTATTTTCGCAGTTATTTTGCTGAACGAACGTATAACACTTTTCCAAGCTGCGGGAGGAATTTTTGTTGTCATGGGAGGTATTCTAGCTGTTTTGTCGCCCGTCCAGAATGTAATCCCCGAGGTAAATTCCAACTCAACTTTGTAAACAAGAGTGTTTTTGTTATAATAACTACAGGTCGTTCAACTAAAATTGAACATCGGGACTTCTATTTGGGGACTCTGCCCTATAGAAGTGGAGTATAGGGTGCCACTCCCATTTAGAGAAGTGGGAGTATCACGGTTGGATGAGAAGAAGGAGGTAGAAACGATGGCGGTATTCAAGGAAATTACCTGTTCTCAGGAGCTAGGACAAATTATGGATGAGTCTTGCGGACGTCAGGTCATAATTTTCAAACATAGCACTTCATGTCCTATTAGTAGCCGTGCTTGGCAAGAGGTACAGAATTTTATCAAGGAAAGTTCGGATGAGGTGTCAGTATGCATGATCAAAGTGATTGAATCTCGTCCGGTATCTAGCCAAGTGACGGAAGAATTAGGGGTAAAACATCAATCTCCGCAAGTGCTTTTTGTCCGCGACCGACAAGTTTTGTGGCATGCTTCACACCAAGAAGTGACTCAAGCAAAACTAATGAAGACCTTGGCAGGGGAAACACTGCCAGTAAATCTGATGGATTAATTTTCTGAATTATTGAACGAACACCTATTAATTCATCTTATACCGTGATAATATTATAATTAGTATAAATAACTTTTGAATGGAGGAATCTCTTTGGCTAAATGTGAAAAATGTGGGGTTGAAGTAACTTCTGCAGAGGATTTGTATGAAGACCGAGGATTACAAATATGCGATGATTGTAAGATCAAGAGTACCTCATCTCCGTCTCAGCCTTGTGGGTGAGAAGTAGTCTTCCCTGACATAATTCGTCTAGATTAATATATTAAAGGGATAGGGATTCATAGTTGCTATGAATCCCTATCCCTTTAATATATTTTTTAAGGCTTAAGGTAAGACGCTCCAGTAGGGTATTATTCTTTGGACATGAGTGGTTGTAATTTCACACCGGTTGAGGTTTCCTGCTTATCTAGTTGAATGAGCTCTGCACCATCAATCGAGATATAATTTTCCAATTCATCGAGTTTAATCTCTGTTATTTTGGCGTCTTTGATGACATAAGCAATTTGATGATCATAAACAATTACTTGTCCTTCTGAACCGATGAGCATGCGAACATCCTTAAATGGAATTTTGCCTTCCCATTCAGTTTTTAGAGAAGGATTATCAGTTAACTCTGAACGGTCTGACGTGGTTTTAATCTTTACGAGTTCATTGTTTAGGACTTCCCCAATATAGACTTTTCCATCTCTGACTCCGATAATCCTGTCGGTTGATTTTTTAGAGATGACCCAACGCTTAGTACTATTCAAGGCTATAATTTGCTGGGTATTGCCAATTTTACTGTCAACATAAAGTGTCCCATACCGATCTGAGGCAGCCATATTAGAGATAACCTCTCCGGATTTATTCAGGGTACGAACATTTTTCATAACATCTATTTCCATTATTTGTTGAGAGGATCCAGTTTTCACGGTGAGATAGATCAAATTAGAAGATGTTGAAAAAGCTAAGTTTTCAATTTTACCACCTTTCGGTATTTGATCAATCGTTTGATTGAAACGATCTTCAGGTGGGGTATTATCATCACTATCAGGTAGTTCAAGTGTATACAATTCGGTAAGTTGCGGATTTCCATAACGCTTTTCGGTATATGGTTGTGGTTGAATCACTTTAGGAACGTCCGGATCAATTTTTTGGTTGGGGTCTTCCGTTTTTTCAGGAGTCGTATTCTTGGGGGGGGTCTGGACGTTCGCTTTAGGGTATATAGTAACCGTTGTGACTTCATTTGGATTTTTCTTAGCATAAAAATAAAGTAATGTGCTTCGGTCAGGCAACCATTGGTACGTAAGCACGCCCAAGGTTTTATCAGTAGTAGAGGGGGATTTCTTTTCAAAAACTTGCTTTCCATTGACAAGGTTAAAAATTTTGAGGGTTCCATTCTGCGTATAGGCTAAATAATCTTTGGCGTAGGATATTTGAATATTTTCAAGGTTAGAACCAGGGATAGTTGCATTAAGTTCAAGCGTGATCGGTTTACTTGCTATTGGTGTCATAACAGCATGAACTTTATTGTCCAAGTAGGTGTAAGCTCCACCTTGCAAGAACAGTGACACTAATGTCCATACTAATATAATACGCAGTTTCCTCATGCGTGATTGCTCCTTTTTTCGTGCATTGTTTTTCAAGGTGTAACAACGAAGGCTGTAGGAATATAACGTTCGCCGAAAATATTCCAAAGCTTATTCATGACTTTGCCGTTATAAACGAGTTCAGAGGATGAACCTCCATCGAGATTGATGGCGTTCACTGCACCGTAGTCTTCAAAGACATTCATAAGGTCTCGTAAATTCGCGCCAATACTCCACGTGGGTTGTCGACCATCAATGACTACAAAAATAACGGTTCCATCTGCCTTTTGTCCTATGCCAGTTCTGGGGGCAATTCCCCAACCGCCATCTCCTTTAATCATCGGTTTACCATCCACAATAAGATTAGGTTCAAACGTAACAGCTTCCCGCATGTTTTTCTCAACTAATTGTTTGGCGGTCATATTACCGAGCACTAACTTGCCTTTGTCATCAAACCCGACAATGTTAACAGCCTTTTCTCCGATGTTGTTGTGGACTATTTTTCCGTCATGCATGGTTAAGCCGTCTGGAAACGCTCCGTTTCCTTTACCGTTCGGATCATAGAAGCCGCCAGCATTTATTCCAGCAATGGCTCCCATATCCTTGACAAGGTCGCTGACACGTTCTCCCGTGACACCAATTTCTTTGGTAACCGCTAATTTAACTCGTTTGGGATCCTTAATCAGCATGACTTTACCCTTAAAGCTTGCGCCTTTGATATCTTCAATAGTGATCCCCGAACTTGTATCTGAAATTGATTTGGTGCTGACTATTTGTGAGGCACTTATTTCTTGATTTGCATTGAGGTTCATAACCCGAGCTATTTCCGATTCGGACAGAAAAGCCCGCACCACCTGAGGATGTCGTGATGTCTCAATCGAGCCAACCGCCATTATTTTGAGGGACTCGAAGGGTCCCCAGAATACAACAAAGGGAGCAAGAATTGAGGCGAAAATGATGTTATAGCCAATAAAGGCTAGAACCATCTTTATTTTAATAGAACTCTTTTTCTTCATAAAATTTTCTTTCTCCTTCTTAATTAATGAGCTTATAAAATATGTTAATATAGGACACAATATAACGTTATTTTACAACAACCCTGCATAAGTATAACAAAACAACTATGTACTATCAAGGATTGTCTATGTGTAATTTTTAGGTTATGGGTTTATTAACAGTATAAATCAAGCAATTTCGAGTTATATTAAGGAATCAATTATACAATAATCTTTAAAAGGAGATTGAATTAAGATGGCAATCTGTGCGAAGTGTATGTTAGAAATTCCGAGTGAGGATTTATATGAGGACCATGGTTTAAATATCTGCGAAGATTGTAAAATGAAGAGTGCTGTATCTCCCCCTGAGTCCTGTGCGACTCACAAAAATATGATAAAATAGTAGAAAGAATAAGCGCCCTCAGCATTCTGAAGGCGCTTATTCTTTCTACTATTTTGGGTATTAGTTCGTTTTGAGCTTAGTAGGAATCTTTTGAATTCCTATGCTATAATTCAGGAGCGTAGATGAGTCAGATACGAAACTGTCAATACCTTATGGTTAATATAAGGGAGGTTTATCTAATGGAAGCAACTAGGCAACTGTACTGGAATACCGATGGCAAAAGCTTAATGTATGTTTTCGCCTTAATAGCCTTAGTCGTTTTTATTGTGGGCTGTAGTAATAAGATCGGGAGCTGGCTACAAGGTCGACCCATCGAATATGATGATCTGGGAATGCGATTTAAAACATTCTTTTCAGATCTAATAACACATGATAAAGATATTTTCAAAGGAAGCTTTCGCAGATTTATGCATTTAGGTATTTTTTATGGATTTGTTATGTTAACAATAGGAACCTTAGTTATTGCCATTCAAGATCATTTTGGAATTCCGTTATTCTATGGAAAAAAATATTTAATTCTAAGCTTGTTGATGGATCTATTTGGTTTATTGGCCATGGTAGGAATCGTAATGGCTGCCTATAAACGATATATTGATAAACCAGACCATGAAGAGTACACCTTCGATGATGCTTTTTTACTTATTCTCATTTTTATAATACTATTAACTGGTTTTGTTTTAGAGGGCTTAAGGATGTACGCTACCAATGATCCCTGGGCATGGTACGCACCTGTCGGTTTGTTATTTTCTTCGCTCACTCAAACATTTAATTTATCGGTGCGTACAGCACGTACAATTCATACATTTCTATGGTATTTTCATATGTTGTTGGTCTTTGGCTTTATTGCCTATATCCCGTACTCGAAATTATTTCATATGTTTGCTTCAGCGCTAAACATCTTTTTGAAATCTTCATTACCTATCGGAGGATTGAGCCCTGTCAGTGAAATATCAAAAGAGGTCGTGAACATAGGCGCTGCTCGACTTGAGGATTTTACGCAGAAACAGCTTCTTGAATTAGATGCCTGCATCTCCTGTGGCAGATGTCAAAAAGGCTGTCCACCGTATATCAGTGGTGCTCCATTATCCCCTCGAGTTGTAATTCGTGATTTGAAAAGGCATTCAATCATGAAGAATTCTTTTTTTAGACGTACTGGTAAGACCTTCAACCATTCAATAATTGATAGTGTAATATCCAAAGAGACGCTATGGTCGTGTACTACGTGTGGACTTTGCGAAGATAAATGCCCAATTAATATAGAACATATCAAGAGAATCGTAGACATGAGAAGAAGCCTGATCGTAGAGAATTCAGGCTATCCTCCCGAGGTGCAGAAGGTATTTGAAAATATCTCAGAAATGGGTAATCCTTGGGGACATATAGATAGCAAGTATTATTTGGCAGAAGGGTTGGAGATTCCTCTCTTAAGTGAAAAGAAGCAAACGGATATCTTATATTGGGTTGGGTGTTACGGTTCTTATGAAGCTAGAAATAAGAAGGTCTCCCAGGTAATGTTTGAATTATTCGAAAAAGCAGGTGTTGATTATGCCGTATTGGGAGATGAAGAAAAGTGTTGTGGAGATTCTGTAAGGCGTCTAGGAAATGAAAAGCTCTTTCAACAATTGGCTCATGAAAATATTTCAAATTTAAACAAGTATAAATTCAAGACCATCGTGACGGATTGTCCCCATTGTTACAATACACTTAAAAATGACTACCCACAGTTCGGAGGACATTATCGTTTACTTCACCATTCTGAGTTTATCCTAGAACTGATCAAATTAGGTAAAATTGTACCAAAGGGGACCAATAGTCTCAAAGTCACCTATCATGATCCGTGTTATTTGGGAAGATATAACTCTATTTATAGTGCCCCGAGAGATGTTTTAACCTCAATTCCAGGGCTCGAACTGATAGAGATGAAAAATAATCGATCTAGAGCCTTTTGTTGCGGGGCTGGTGGAGGCCGGATATGGATGGAAGAGCTCAAAGAGCATTCAATTAATAACTTGCTCGTCAAAAAAGCTCTGAAAACTAAGACTGCTATTCTGACCACCGCATGTCCGCTCTGTTTAACAACGCTGACCGAAGCTGAGAGTAATATGAACTCCGGTATAAGTAGCCTAGATATTGCAGAAATTGTTTATAAGACACTATAATTCAAGACAATAACTGATATAAAAAGCAAGCCCCTTTGACAGACTTTAATCTGACTTAGGGGCTGTTTTATGTATCTACCCGAATACACAAAAGGAAAGAATTAATGATCAGCATCTAAGGGGATGACGAGCCAGGCGACAAGATACGCTAAAAATCCGGTACCTGCAACGAAGAGTAGAAGAATAGCCCCTATCCGGACTAGACTAGGGTCAAGTTCAAAATATTTGGCGATCCCTCCACAAACTCCACCAAGCTGTTTATCCAAGCTAGATCGATACAAGCGTTTCGACATATTTCTTCATCCCTTTCTATTTACTATAGCCAATAAGTTCACAAACTCTATCAGCTGTTTAGTAGATCTCTACACCCTTAATACGCATGAAGTGTTGCAGATGTTACAATTGATGAAATAATAATAACAGTAAAATAATTACATATATAGAAAATAAATGAAGGTATAAACTGTTGCTTGAGAGAATACTTAATTCAGTGAGATTCCCACTTCTACAAGTGGGAGTGTTACCTTTTGACTCAATTTGCCCCCCTTGTCAACTGTAATATTAAAACCATTATTGAATAGTTAAAGTATTGGAGGAACAAACTGTATGTTTACTGATAAAGAGAGCTTTAAGCAGGCCTATTTATCGAAGGTGATTGAAGGGGATGGAACTACAGTCGATGAAGCAACACAATGGGATAAATTTGTTGCCCTAGTCGCACTGTTAAAAGAAAAAATGAGTCATCACCGAAGCACTAACAAAAAATCTATGTCCCAGGGAAAACAGGTGTATTATTTTTCGATGGAGTTCCTAATAGGTAAACTACTCCATAATTATTTGGTTAACTTCAAACTTGAAGAATTTATCAGAGAAGGCTTGTTAGAGTTGAACATTAATCTAGACGATCTTTTGGAACAAGAAGTAGATCCTGGATTGGGCAATGGGGGGTTAGGAAGATTGGCAGCGTGTTTCCTAGATTCCATGGCATTCTTAGGAATAGAAGGGCATGGTAATGGAATTCGCTATAAGTACGGGTTATTTGAACAAAAAATTATGGGTGGCAATCAGGTTGAAGTCGCGGATAATTGGCTTAAAAATGGTTATCCATGGGAGATGCGTAAACCTGATAAGGCTGTTGTTATAAAATTCAAAGGAACTGTGAGAACTGAGCTAAATGAAGGGAAGATATCCTTTCTACACGAGAACTATGAATCGGTGCTAGCTGTACCATATGATGTCCCCATTATGAGCTATGATAATCCATTGTATATTAACAACTTAAGGTTATGGAGTGCAGAAACGATCTGTGGCGATCTGGATTTAGCTTGCTTTAATCGAGGGGAGTATAAGCAATCAATAAGTAATAAGTCAGAGGTTGAGTCTATTTCCTATATTCTTTACCCTGACGATAGTAGTCCTGCCGGAAGGGAGTTAAGACTTAAGCAAGAATACTTTTTTGTTGCCGCTGGGTTAGGGTCGATTGTGAGGAGTTATAAAAAAAGGAATGGTTCAGGTTCGCTGCATAACTTCTCGCGACGAGTATCAGTTCATATAAATGACACTCATCCCGTTCTGTGTATCCCTGAACTGATGCGTATCTTAATGGATGAAGAAGAAATGGGATGGGATGAGGCTTGGAATATAACCGTTAACACCGTATCCTTTACCAATCATACCATCATGCCTGAAGCCATGGAAAAATGGTCGATTGACCTCATCAAAAGTCTCCTGCCTAGAATTTTACAGATTATAGAGGAGATAGATCGAAGATTCAAGGAGGATTTAATTGCACGATTTATGGATGAAGATGAGGTGATTAGAAATACTCAGATTTTTAAAGATGGGTATATATGGATGGCCCATTTGGCGATTATCGGAAGCTCATCGGTGAATGGGGTTGCCCAATTACACACTAAAATTCTTAAAAATGAGGTTTTTAAAGATTATTATCGGGTTTTTGGTTATAAATTTAACAATAAGACAAATGGGGTTAATCACAGGAGATTTCTATTAGCCGCAAATCCTAAACTGTCTCACTTAATTACTGAGGCGATAGGACCCTACTGGAAGGAAGAAGCGGGAGAACTTAAAAAACTTTTGGTATATAAGGATGATCACAGTTTTTTAGAACAGCTCGCATACGTGAAGTACGAGAACAAATGCCGTTTTGCGGAGGTGGTCAAGCACAAACAAGGGCTTCTCATCGACCCTCAGTCAATCTTTGATGTTCAAGTGAAGAGAATCCATGCCTATAAAAGGCAATTGCTCAATGTACTGAAGATTATGCATTTATATAATGAGGCAATGAACGACCCGGAATCGTTGACAGGTTCACATACCTTCATCTTCGGTGGAAAAGCGGCACCTAACTATCATTATGCAAAAATAGTGATTAAGCTGATTCACGCACTAAGTCAGAAAATAGAGCATGATCCTAGAGTTAATCAAAAACTAAAAGTCGTATTTATAGAAAATTTTAATGTTTCTCAAGGAGAATTGATCTATCCAGCGGCAGACATCAGTGAACAGATATCTAGCGCCAGCAAAGAGGCTTCTGGGACCGGAAATATGAAATTTATGATGAATGGTGCGCTGACCTTAGGAACCTTGGATGGAGCCAACGTAGAAATTAAGGAGGCGGTGGGTGAGGATAATATCTTTATCTTTGGACTCACTGCCGAAAAGGTTTTGGACTACACTCGAAATGGCGGGTATAAGTCATGGGACGAATACCACGTCAACTCCGATATTCGAACGTGTGTCGATCAGTTAAACTGTGGATTCTTCGATAATATGGGAGAGGAATTCAGAGTTTTGTTCGATTCTCTGATGATTTATAACGACGAATTTTTCATCTTAAAAGATTTTCATTCATATCTGGAAATGCATGACAAGCTTCAAACACTTTACAGGAATAAAAAAGAATGGAATCGGATTTCCTTGGTCAATATTGCCACATCAGGACGATTTTCAAGTGATAGGACAATCAGGGAATATGCGGATTGGATATGGAAAATCCGATACCGTACCGTTAATAAGGGTATTAATTCTCACTAAATGCTTGCGATACAAAGTAAAAACTCGTTCAACTAAAGATCAATAGTATAAGGAAGGGGAAATAGGGGATGAAAAAGCAGGAATGTGTCGCATTGCTCTTAGCAGGTGGGCAGGGAAGCAGGTTGGGCGGACTAACTCGAAAACGGGCTAAACCTGCTGTTTCATTTTGTGGTAAGTATAGAATTATAGACTTTAGCTTGAGTAATTGTACAAATTCAAATATCAATACAGTTGGTGTTCTTATCCAATATAAGCCCTTTCTACTGAATTCATATATTGGCTTAGGTTCCGCGTGGAACTTAGATAATCCTTTTGGAGGCGTCCATATTCTTCCACCATTTCTGGGGGATGCTGAAGGAAGTTGGTATAACGGAACAGCAAATGCTGTGTATCAAAATTATGAATTTATAGATTTTTATAATCCGGAATATGTGATTATTCTATCAGGAGATCATGTCTATAAAATGGATTATTCACTGATGTTAAAGTTTCATAAAGAAAAAAATTCAGAAATTACCCTTGCAACAATTGAAGTCCCTTGGGAAGAAGTCTCACGGTTCGGTATTCTGAGAGTTGATGGAGATGCAAGAATTAACGAGTTTACAGAAAAGCCTACTCAACCAGAGAGTAATCTTGCTTCAATGGGCGTTTACATTTTTAATTGGTCGATACTTAAGCAGGCGTTAATTGCAGATGCGAGAGACTATCAGTCTCAGAATGACTTTGGTCAAAACATCATTCCTCAGCAGCTAAAACAAGAGAAGAGAGTCTATGCCTACAAGTTTCAAGGATATTGGCGAGATGTTGGTACGATTGAAAGTTACTATCATGCCAATATGGAGTCCTTGAGAGAGGGGCATTTTCTTAATATCTTCGATCCAAAGTTTCGGATATTTTCGAATGAAGATATCTTACCCCCACACGTTGTGAGTTCTACAGCGGAAATAGAGAACAGTCTTGTTTGTAACGGATGTATTGTTCATGGTAAGGTGAGCAATTCAATCCTAGCACCTGGGGTTTATATAGGGGAAGGTGTACATGTTAAAAATTCTATTTTATTACCTTATGCAAAAATTCACAAAGAATCGATCCTTTTTAAGACGATTGTTGGGGAAAATGCTGAAATCCTGAGTCACTGTGTAATCGGTACAGAGGGGCTATCCGCTCCAGCTCAAGAAGGAATTACAGTCATCGAGGATTATCAAATAATTCCTGAGGGGTCAATTATCGAAGCTGGTAAGAATGTCACAAATCCCGAACGATTTGAAAGGGGGAAGCTATGATGCCGAACGCAATTGGGATTATTTTCGCTAATAGTGGATATGCCAGCTTACAAGGGCTTGCCCAAGAACGGCCAATCGCTGCGGTTCCCTTTGGAGGAAGATATCGAATTCTGGATTTCGCATTATCCAGTATGGTTAATTCTGGGATAAGAACGATAGGTTTGGTTACTCCACACCAATATCGGCCTCTCTTAGATCATTTAGGGGCTGGAAAAGACTGGTTTCTGGACAGGAAAACTGGAGGACTATTTATTTTGCCTGGAGTCATGCATAGTTTGGCAGGAAACAGCCATACGTTTTGTATTCAGGATTTACATCATAATAGGGAGTATTTGAAGAAAGACTTTGTAGGAAATGTTGTCATTAGTTGCAGTGATCAAATATTCAATATGAATTTTATGGATGCCTTAGAATTTCATCAGACTAAGCAGGCAGACGTTACCTTGATATATAAAGAAAATGATAACTTAGGAAATTTGACAGATGAGAAGTTTCTTGAGATGGATGAAGATCGGAAAGTGTTAAATATTCGTGACCAAAAAGGTCTAGAATGGACAGAGTCCGGTCGCCCCCATTATGTTAATATGTTAATAATCAGACGCGAGCTTTTGTTAGATATAGTAGAAAAGTATAGTACCTTTGGGTGTATGGGTTTAATCCATATATTAACTAAAAATCTAGGAGTCCTCAAAGTCTATGGCAGTCCCACACGCTCAGTAATTAGAACGATCCGTACAATTAACGATTACTTTGATCAAAGTATGGATCTCTTAGACCAAGAAGTACGAGATAGATTATGGTTGGGAGCCGATCGGATTCATACTAAAATTGTGGATAATCCCCCCACTCGATATACCTCACAGGCAAAAGTTAGTAATTCGTTGATTGCTAGTGGGTGCTCTATCGCAGGAGAAGTAATTAACTCGATTATTTTTCGGGGTGTGATTCTTGAAATAGGGTGTAAAATTAAGAATAGTATCATTATGTCGAAATGCCATATTCATGAAAATGCGCAAATGGAATACGCAATTCTCGATAAGGCCGTGACGGTAAATGAAGGTAATGTCTTAAGAGGGAGTTTGAGTAACCCTTTGGTTGTCCATAAAAGAACAGTTATCTAGACGTTGAGAGGCGGGAGAGTATGAAACTTGTTTATGTGACAGCTGAAGTGGATCCCTTTCTTAAAACAGGTGGTTTGGGGGATGTTGTAAGCTCGTTAACTACCCTTATGAATAAGGAGGGTATTGATGTACGTGTTATTATGCCGAAGTACAGCGCCATTGCTGAGCATTTTCAAAGTGAGTTTAAACATCTGGCCCATTTTGATGTTCCAGTCGCATGGCGTAAACAATATTGTGGTTTGGAGGAGCTGGTTTATAATGGAGTTCATTACTACTTTATTGACAACGAGTATTATTTTGCTCGTCCAGGCATTTACGGTGAAGATGATGATGCGGAACGATTTGCTTTTTTTTCTCGAGCAGCTCTCGAAAGCTTAATCCACATTCCAGGGTTTAAGCCAGATATCATACACTGTCATGACTGGCATACGGCCCTAATCCCCCTTATACTTAAAGTGTTTTACAACCGGGAGCCACTTTATTATCCGATTAAGACTATATTTACGATACATAATCTGACCTATCAGGGGATATTCCCTAAAGAAGTTCTTAGCGATGTCTTAGGGCTCGGGACAGAGTATTTTACTGAGGATACCTTAGAGTTTTATGAAAGCGTAAATTTTTTAAAAGGGGGGGTAGTTTATGCAGATAGAATTACAACTGTAGATCCGAGGTATTTAGATGGCGAGCAAGATCTGAGACTATTGTTTAAAAGAAGTAAATCTTTAACGGGCATCCTTAATGAGATATCCGCAAATGCTTACCTTAGACTTTATGAGTCTTTATTATAGCGTGAACTTACTCCGGTTGTAGATTATACATAGCATGAATACTGTGGAAACTGTTTATAATGGTTTATAGAGACCCTAAGGTTAACATTTCAAAGTTAACTTTAGGGTCTTTATTAAATTATAAAGTTCAAGCAAGATTATGCTATTAATAGCAAGGGAGGGCAATGAGATAGGCTAACCATAATATGCCATCAACCTGATAATGAATAAGTAATTTATAATAATTATTGAATACTCAAAGGAAATAAGCTTTGTGTGTGGAATAGAAAGAGTAAAGTAACAAACTAAAAACTATAGGAGAACTTTAGGGGAATTCTGGCGATTTATAGTCTTGATAATTATCTCAAACAGAGGTTAGTATTGGAGGAAAAAAACAATATGTTCTCGGATAAAGACAGCTTTAAACAAGCTTACCTAACGAAGTTAATAGAGGGAGATGGGATTACCCCAGAAGATGCAAGTCTTTGGGATAAATTTAGCGCCTTGGTCATATTGCTAAAAGATCAAATGAGTCAATATCGGGCCAACAACAGAAATTCTATGTCCCCGGGAAAACAGGTGTATTATTTTTCAATGGAGTTTCTGATTGGTAAGCTTCTGCATAATTATTTAGTCAATTTCCAAATAGAAGATCTCGTAAGAGAAGGTTTGTCAGAGTTGAATATCAATCTTGATGATCTATTGGAACAAGAAGCGGATCCAGGACTGGGTAATGGAGGTTTAGGAAGATTGGCAGCGTGTTTCCTAGACTCGATGGCTTTCTTAGGAATAGAGGGACATGGTAATGGAATTCGTTATGAGTATGGGTTATTTGAACAAAAAATTGTGGGTGGCAATCAAGTCGAAGTAGCCGACAGCTGGCTTAAAAATGGTTATCCATGGGAAATGCGCAAGCCGAATAAGGCTATTATTGTAAAATTCAAAGGAAATATAAGAACAGCGCAAACTAACGGACGGATTACCTTTTATCACGAAAACTATGAATCAGTTCTTGCTGTACCATATGATGTTCCAATTGTGAGCTATAATAATCCGTTGTATATTAACAACTTAAGATTATGGAGAGCAGAAACAACCTGTGGAGAACTGGATTTGGCCTGTTTTAATCGCGGGGAGTTTAATAGGGCTACTAGCTATAAATCTGAGGTCGAATCAATTTCTTACATTCTTTATCCGGATGACAGTAGTCGAGCAGGAAGAGAGTTAAGGCTTAAACAAGAATACTTTTCTGTTGCCGCTGGGTTAGGGTCAATTGTGCGCAGTTACAAAAAAAAGAACGAGCTGGGCTCATTGCATGACTTTTCAAGGCGGGTTTCAGTTCATATTAATGACACGCATCCCGTTTTATGTATCCCCGAATTGATGCGCATCTTAATAGATGAAGAAGGAATGGGCTGGGATGAGGCTTGGAATATAACAGTCAACACCCTTTCCTTTACTAATCATACCATTATGCCTGAAGCCATGGAAAAATGGTCTATTGATTTAGTCAAAAGTCTTTTGCCTAGAATTTATCTAATTATTGAGGAGATCGATCGAAGATTTAAGGAAGATTTAACACGCAGATTTTTGGATGATGAGGAAGTGATTCGCAACACTCAAATTCTCAAAGATGGGTATGTCTGGATGGCTAACTTAGCGATTATCGGAAGCTCATCAGTAAATGGCGTTGCCAAATTGCATACTGAAATTCTTAAGAAAGAGGTGTTTAAAGACTTCTATCGGATTTTCGGTTACAAATTTAATAATAAAACAAATGGGATAAATCACAGGAGATTTTTGCTAGCGGCTAATCCCAAATTGTCTAACCTAATAACGGAGGGGATCGGTCCAATCTGGAAGGAAGATGCTGGCGAACTTAAGAAACTGCATGTGTTCAAGGACGATTCCAGTTTTTTGGAACAGCTCGCAATCGTGAAGTATGAGAACAAATGCCGTTTGGCAGAAAAGGTCAAGGCAAAACAGGGTATAATTCTTGATCCGCTGTCAATCTTTGATGTTCAAGTGAAGAGGATCCACGCCTACAAAAGACAATTGCTCAATGTACTTAAAATCATGCACTTATACAATCAGGCCTTGAAGGATCCAGGGTCATTAACAGGTTCACAAACCTTTATCTTTGGTGGAAAAGCAGCACCGGGTTATCATTATGCAAAAACTGTCATTAAGCTCATTCATGCTCTGAGTCAAAAAATTGAGCATGATCCTCAAGTTAATCAAAAGCTTAAGGTCGTTTTTATTGAGAATTTTAACGTTACACAGGCTGAATTTATTTATCCTGCAGCAAATATTAGCGAACAGATTTCTACAGCGAGTAAGGAAGCTTCAGGAACCGGAAATATGAAATTTATGATGAATGGTGCCCTTACCTTGGGTACATTAGATGGAGCCAATGTAGAAATAAACGATGCGGTGGGCGATGATAATAGTTTCATCTTTGGGCTTACTGCGGAACAGGTCTTGAATTTTAACCGTCACGGTGGGTATACGCCATGGGATGAATACCACGCTAACTCCGATGTTCAAAAGTGTGTGGATCAATTAAGTAGTGAGTTCTTCGACAATATGGGGGAGGAATTCAGGGTATTATACGATTCGTTGATGATCTATAATGATGAATTCTTTGTCTTAAAAGATTTCTGTCCTTATATTCAAATGTATGAAAAGCTCCAGAAACTTTATTTAAATCAAGAAAAGTGGAACCGAATTTCCTTGGTCAACATCGCAGAATCTGGGATTTTTTCGAGTGATAGGACAATTAGAGAATATGCAGATCGGATCTGGAAAAGCAAATACCGTACTATAAATAAACCTACCTCGTAGTTACAGGTTTGTGAGGAGGAGGGACATGTATGCGAAAGCAGGAATGTGTAGCAATGCTGCTAGCAGGTGGACAAGGAAGTCGATTAGGTGGATTAACTCAGAGACGAGCTAAACCAGCAGTTTCTTTCTGTGGTAAATATAGAATTATCGACTTTACCTTGAGCAACTGCACAAATTCAAACATTAACACGGTTGGCGTTCTTATCCAATATAAGCCATTATTGCTAAATTCCTATATTGGCTTGGGATCGGCCTGGGATTTAGATAATCCATTTGGCGGAGTCCATATTTTGCCACCTTTTCTTAGTGAAAAGGAAGGAAGTTGGTATAATGGGACAGCGAATGCTGTGTACCAAAATAACGAGTTTATTGATTATTACGATCCTGAATATGTAATTATTTTATCTGGGGATCACGTCTATAGAATGGATTACGCTCAAATGTTAAAGTTCCATAAAGAGAAGAATTCGGAAATAACCATTGCAACGATTAAAGTTCCTTCAGAGGAAGCATCGCGGTTTGGAATCCTAACCGTTGATGGAGATGAACGGATCACCAAATTTACAGAAAAGCCTTCCCAACCTGATAGCAATCTTGCTTCAATGGGAGTCTATATATTTAACTGGTCAACCCTGAAGCAGGCTTTAATTGCAGATGCTGGAGACAGTCAGTCTCAGCATGACTTTGGTCAAAACATCATTCCCCAGCAACTAAAAGAAGAGAAACGAGTCTATGCCTATAATTTTCAAGGTTATTGGCGAGATGTGGGAACGATTCAAAGCTATTATCATGCCAATATGGAGTCCTTAAAGGAAGGCCACTTCCTTAATATTTTCGACCCAACGTTTCGGATTTTTTCCAATGAAGATATTTTACCCCCACATTTTGTAGGGTCTACAGCGAAAATAGAGAACAGTTTGGTTTGTAATGGGTGTATCGTTCATGGTGATGTGTGCAATTCAATCCTCGCACCTGGGGTATACGTGGGGAAAGGGGTACAGATTAAGGATTCTATATTATTACCGTATGCAAAAATTCACGCTGGATCAGTCATTCGAAAAACGATTGTTGGTGAGAGTGCAAAAATTATGCGCAACTGTATTCTCGGCGCTGAGGCACGAACTGCTACGGAGCAAGAAGGGATTACGGTTATTGAGGATCATCATATGATTCCTGAAGGGTCAATTATCGTTGCGGGTAGGAATGTTAACCGCACCCGAACGATTTGAAAGGGGGAAGAAGTGATGTCGAAGGCTATAGGAATTATTTATGCTAACAGCGCAACTGAAAACCTACAAGGGCTTGCACTAAAAAGGCCAATAGCTGCAGTTCCCTTTGGAGGAAGATATCGTATTCTTGATTTCGCTTTATCGAGCATGGTTAACTCTGGAATAAGGACGATTGGAGTGTTCACTCCACACCATTATAGACCGCTTCTAGATCACTTAGGAGCCGGTAAAGCTTGGTTTCTGGATAGAAAAGATGGTGGACTGTTTATATTACCTGGAGCAATCCATGGTTTGGGAGGGAAGAATCATACATTTTGTGTTAAGGATTTACAAAATAATATAGAGTATTTGGAGAAAGATTATGCCGAAAATGTCATCATTACAAGCGGTGAGCAAATATTTAATATAAATTTTAAAAGTGCCTTGGAATTTCATAATCACACACAAGCCGACGTTACCTTGATTTATAAAGGAATCGATAATTCGGGTGATCAGACGGATAAAATATTTCTTCAGATGGATGAAGGACAGAAAGTTACGAATATACTTAACAGTAAAAGTCTCGAAAGGGGCATGCTAGTTAAACCTCATTTTGTCAATATGTTAATTATTCGACGTCAGCTTTTATTGGAAATTATTGAGAAGTATAGCTCCGTTGGGTGTATTGACTTAATGGATATATTTTCAACTAATCTAGAGGTCCTCAAAATATATGGCACACCAACATGTTCATTGATTGGGAGGATTCGCACGCTTAAGGATTACTTTGACAGAAGCATGGATCTTTTGGACCTGGAAATTCGGGGGAAATTATTGTTAGGAGTCGATCAGATCCACACAAAAATTAAGGATAACCCCCCCACTCAATACACTACACATGCCAAAGTCAGCAACTCATTGATTGCAAGTGGGTGCTCTATCTCAGGAGAGATTGTCAACTCGATTATTTTTCGAGGAGTGATTGTTGAACAAGGGTGTAGAATACGGAATTGTATAATCCTGCCGAAATGTCATATTCAGGCACATGGTCAAACTGACTATGCAATTCTTGATAAATCTGTGATGGTTAATGGAGAAAATGTTTTAAAGGGGAGTTTAAACAATCCTTTGGTTGTTCTCAAAAGAACAGTGATCTAGGCTTAGAAAGGGGGAAAAGTATGAAACTGGTTTTTGTGACTGCAGAAGCGGACCCTTTTGTTAAAACCGGTGGGTTAGGCGAAGTAATGGGTTCATTACCTGCCTTCCTGCATACACAAGGGGTCGATGTACGTGTTATTATTCCGAAGTACAGCACCATTGCCGAACATTTTCAAAGAGAGTTTAGACATCTGGCTCATTTCGATGTCCCCGTGGCTTGGCGCAAACAATATTGCGGATTGGATGAGATGGAATATCAAGGGGTTCATTATTATTTCATTGACAACGAGTATTATTTTTCGCGTCCACGTATTTATGGAGAATACGATGATGCTGAGCGATTTGCATTTTTCTCTCGTGCTGCTCTGGAAAGCTTAATTCACATACCAGGATTTAAACCCGATATTATACATTGTCAAGATTGGCATACAGCCTTAATCCCGCTTATGCTCAAAGAGTTTTATAGCAAAGAGCCTCTATACTATCCGATTAAGACAATATTTACTATTCATAACTTGAACTATCAGGGAGTTTTTTCTAAGGAAGTACTTACCGATATCTTGGGGCTCGGAATGGAGTATTTTACGGAAAATACCTTAGAATTTCATGGCGCAATCAATTTTATGAAGGCAGCTTTACTTTATGCAGATATAATTACGACGGTAAGTCCGACGTACGCTATGGAGATCCAAAATCCTTATTACGGCGAGAAATTGGATGGGCTTTTAAGAAAAAGAAGTAATTCTCTCTTGGGCATTCTCAATGGCATTGACTATGAGGTCTATGATCCGATGAAGGATCCCTATCTTGTCATGCCGTATACAAATTTTCCTCTTGCTAAAGCAGTAAACAAAAAGCACTTGCAAACTACCTTTGGACTTCAAGTTCGAGATGATAGTGCAGTACTTGGGGTAGTATCTCGGCTCGTAGACCAAAAAGGCATAGATCTATTGGCCCACATTATGGAAGAATTACTTGAGTTGGATGTTCAATTGGTCATCTTAGGAACAGGGGAGCAACGTTATGAAGAAATGATGCGTTACTTTGCCTTAAAATTTCCCGAGAAATTAGCTATTAAATTAGAATTTTCTGACAAAATAGCACATGAAGTCTATGCTGGGTCTGACATCTTATTGATGCCTTCGCGTTTTGAGCCGTGTGGTATTGCGCAAATGATAGCCATGCGCTATGGGACGGTTCCGATCGTTCGGGAAACCGGTGGATTAAAGGACACTGTCTTGTCTTATAGTGCAATAAGCGGTTTAGGTAATGGATTTAGTTTTGTCAATTATAATGCTCATGAATTGTTGTTCGCGGTGCAACGTGCCGTGGGAATATACCACGAGGAAAAACCAGTGTGGGACAATATACGTCAAAATGCTTTGAAAACGGATTTTAGTTGGGTTAGATCCGCAAAAGCGTATCTTGAAATGTATGAATCGTTATTATGATGATGTTTAATGTATATCATAATTCACACGATTTGCTTTACCGTGAACCGTTTGGAGCGGTCACGTGTGGACAGCGGATAACGTTTCGAATAAGAATATTTTCGGCGGTGCCTGTTGCAGCCTGTGTACTTCGTCTTTGGGAAAAGGATCGGGAAATCACTCTTGACATGGGTCAAACAACTGTTGATAATCTCAGTCAAGACTTAGCAACTGATTCCATGCATGATTCCTGTGAAGAGATGACATTCTTTGAAGTGGACTACGAAGTACCTTATAGCACTGGGCTTATCTGGTATTATTTTGTAATTCAGGTAGGAACTCAAACTTATTATTATGGCAATAACCTGAAAAAGCTTGGTGGAGAAGGTATGCTCTGGGAACAAGTGCCCCCTTCCTATCAAATTACAGTCCATAATAATGTGGCGGTACCTAGTTGGTACAAACGAGGAGTCATGTACCAAGTATTTGTCGATCGATTTTTTAATGACCACGAAAACGGGTTCACCTACTATCCTAGGAATAATACTTTGTTGCATGCCAATTGGTCTGATCCACCGCTCTATATTAAAGATGAGAATGGCAGAGTCACCGATTGGGATTTTTTTGGCGGGACACTGCAAGGAGTGCTTGAAAAGGTACCCTACTTCAAAGAATTAGGGGTTAGCATTCTTTATTTTAATCCTATATTTGAAGCGCCGAGTAATCATAAATATGACACAGCAGATTATCTGCGGATTGATCCGATGTTTGGAGATGATTTGATCTTCAAACAATTGATTGAAACTGCAAGACAATCTGGGATCTCGGTCATATTGGATGGAGTCTTTAGTCATACGGGAAGTGACAGTATCTATTTCAATAAATATGGCAATTACCCAGAGGTGGGGGCCTATCAATCGGCTGACTCACCCTACTTTCCTTGGTATAAATTTAAATCAAATCCTCAAGAGTATCAGTCTTGGTGGGGGGTTGACACTCTTCCTGAAGTAAACGAAATGAACCCCTCCTACAGACAGTTTATCTATGGTTCAGAAGAAAGTGTCATTAGTAAATGGCTTAACCTTGGTGTTGCTGGCTGGCGTTTAGATGTTGCTGACGAACTCCCGGATGAGTTCATACAGGAACTCAGGCAAGCGATTAAGACCATTCAACCTAGTGCTGTCCTAATCGGTGAGGTTTGGGAAGACGCTTCAAATAAAACGAGCTATGGCAAACAACGAGAGTATTTCTCAGGGAATGAGTTGGATGGAACGATGAACTATCCATTTCGAACTAGTTTCCTGCGTTTTATTCTGAATCAGAGTGATTCCAGTGTCGTTCACCATGAGGTCATGAGCTTATATGAAAATTATCCCCAAGAGAATTTCTTTGCAGCTATGAACATAATCGGGAGCCATGATACGATCCGTATTTTGACTCTCTTAGGAGATGCCCCAGCAGAAGAAAGTCTGACAAAAACAGAGCAAAGGAACTTTCGGCTATCCACGAATGCCCGAAAAATAGGTGTTCAAAGGCTTAAGCTATTGAGTTTGATTCAAATTACATTTCCTGGAGTTCCTTGCATTTACTATGGTGATGAAGCCGGTTTGGAAGGGTATGCAGACCCCTATAACCGGGGGACCTATCCGTGGGGTAAAGAAGACGTCGAAATCATAGATTGGTATCGGCGAATTTTACGCATGCGCGCTGAATATGAGGTCCTTCAGACGGGTAATTTTGAGTCTTTTTTCTATGCACCGGATATTTATGGTTTTAGTAGAGTTGGGAAGGATGAGAAAATCACCGTCCTTATCAATCGTCACCGCGAAGAAGCATGGACTGTGGATCTTAGTACAATTCTACAATCCTCCTCGTTGGTAGTTGACCTAATAAATGGGAACACGCTTTCTCCAGATTCATTCAGTGCCGTACCCATAAGTCCGTTAGGTTGTAGGGTGCTTTTTTCAAGATACAAGCCCCCGCAGGATTTTCGACTCGACCGTTCGTGTGGGGTATTATCACATATAAGTTCTTTGCCTTCTTCTTGGGTACTTGGAGATTTAGGAACTGAGGCTTACGCGTTCGTAGATTTTCTCGCGAGCTCAGGTCAATCCTTGTGGCAAGTGTTACCCTTGAATCCAGCGGGAGTCGAAGATTGTCCTTATCAAAGTGAATCTGTTTTTGCTGGAAACACGTTGTTCATCAGTCTTGACCATATGATTAAGGAAGGACTCTTGGATGTAGCTGAGACACGGGGGAAATTTGAAAAGGTAAGGAACTCCGGACTGCGAAAAAGTTTATTGTTACTTGCTTATAAAGAGTTGAAACGCGATTTACTCTACGAAGCTTATCAGAAATTTCTGGAACGACGTAAATTCAACTCACTCAGCTCTGCCGTCCCGGCTCAATCAACGTATCTCTCAGAGGAGAACTTTCTGAGATTTAAAACTCTAAATAAAGAATGGCTTAATGATTACATTCTCTTCAGGGCCTTGAAAGGTCATTTTGGAGAGGTCCCATGGTATGAATGGAAACCAGGAATTGCTTCCCGTGAGTCGACAGAGTTAGCTGAGTATCGGCTACTTCTTCGAGAAGAGATGGGCTTTATAGAATTTCTCCAATATACTTTTTTCTATGAATGGGATGAACTAAAGGTTTATGCAAGCTCTAAAGGAGTTCGAATTATTGGAGATTTACCTCATTTTGTAGCCGCCGATAGCTGTGATGTCTGGGTTAATCCCAGCTTGTTCGTGCTTGACGAAGAGGGTAGACCGACAAAAACAGCAGGTGTACCACCTGATTATTTTTGTAAGACTGGGCAATTATGGGGGAATCCAATCTATGACTGGGATGCCTTGGCCGTTACAGGGTATGATTGGTGGAAAAAGCGCTTACAGATGGGGGTAGAACTGTTTGATTACATACGGCTAGATCATTTTCGTGGGTTCGAAGCCTTTTGGGAGGTTGACGCTAGAGAAAAGACTGCTGAAAGTGGTCATTGGATTAAAGGTCCAGGGAAACGATTCTTCGAAAGCATGCAAGAAACCCTTGGAAAACTTCCCTTTATCGTTGAAGATTTAGGTCTCATAACAACAGAAGTCAATATTTTAAAACAGCTTTTTGGTTTTCCAGGCATTAAGGTCCTTCAATTTACACCTTTGAAAGAAATAATAAACCAAGATGCCAATTTCGTATATTATACTGGAACACATGACAATAACACCTTATTAGGTTGGTATGAAAAGCATTTTCTGGTCGAAGATGAAAAGCCTATCAACAAGAGCATACATCAAGTAGAATGCCGTAAAATGATCGAAGAAGTATATTCTAGTCAAGCGGCATGGGTAATCCTTCCTATGCAAGATATTTTGGGGTTGGGTGAGAAAGCTCGCATGAATGTTCCAGGCACAATCCATGGTAATTGGCAGTGGCAGCTGGATAAGATTCCAGAACTTGAGGAAGTGAAGGGATGGCTTCGTACTCAAGCTGAGAAATCAAAGAGATCGTAGAAATTAGATAATTATAATTGTGTGAATTGACAAACTGGATAAAGAAAGTCCGAATCGGCAACATGAGCCTATCAAGGACTTGAATTATCCAGTTTTTAAAGAACCCCACTTCCTAGTGCGCTTGGCTTCTTCTTAAACGCTAGGTGCCGTAGAGTTCCTATTGGAGCCTTGATGTCCAACTAAGCTGAAAGCATACAATTGGAACTTTATACCATAATGTTATATAATTACTTGAAGCACTTTTGAAGTGAAATGGTCTATTGTATTTAGGAATAAAGGAGCAAAATCATGAAAAAGATATTAGGAGTCTTTCTAAAGGGCCTATTCGTTCTTACGCCTATAGCGCTTACATTTTATATTTTATATAAGATGTTTTTGCTAACCGATGGGTTGTTTAAAGGACTGCTAGAGAAAGCCGGCTTATATTTCCCTGGGTTCGGGGTGATTGTGACCCTAACCGTAATTTTCTTAGTGGGACTACTTGCTTCGAACTGGTTGACGAGCAAATTTCTAAATTACTTGGATATGATAATTATAAAAGTACCGCTATTTGGTAGTATCTACGGTGTCATTAAGGACACCGTAAATTCGTTTTCTGCGAATAAGAAGGGCTTTTCCCGATTGGTCATGGTTCATATGTCGAATGACCTTAAACTTTTAGGATTTCTTACTAATGATGAAGAGAGCACCTTTATCCCCAAGGGTTATGTGGCAGTGTACTTAATGCAGTCCATGCAGTGGGCGGGGAATCTCATCCTCGTACCGCAAGAACAAATTGAACTAATCGACGTTTCCTCTGAGCAAGCCTTGAAGTTTATTGCTTCTGCTGGGCTATTGTGCAAGAAAGGGGCCTGAACTCGTTTTAACTAAGTTGAACATCGAGAATCAGTGCCAATTGAAGTAGGAGCATTTAACTCCGTCATTTTGATGTTGCAATTTTTTAATTCGTCCATCCAAGAAAATCACTCTTTCACTTAATTTAATATGAATATCTCCTGCTTATTAGATTTTATAACAGTGACCGAGTTCCCAACTAAAGTTTAAATCGACACCTCGGTGGCAAAAGTCTCAGGTCGAATGGAGGCTTTCGAATAATATAAGGCTTGCCCAATCAGAGGACAAGCCTTATATCCGTGTTTTAGTTACTCAGGGAGAAACGTCGCACAGTCCGTCATTTCAGAGGTACTGGCATTAGGAGCTTGAACTTCAATCTTGTCAGCATGACAATGATCGCCTGAGCCATAATAATGGCAAGTGTTTACAACGCATTTGATTCCGCCGTTAGGTTGTGGCATTTTGTTTGCTCGTTCTGGCATTTAGATTCCTCCTTAAATTGAATTCCAAGTTTAATCTCTCCAGATAGTCGGATTTTATGAATTCTTTTTATATAAATCGTTAGTGCTGTGATATAATTTACCTCAAAGGGGTGAACTCATATGGATCAACAACAGCTTATGGACATGCTCACGAAAATACTTGAATCTCAAAATGAGTTAGGAAAAAATCAAGAGGCGCTCAACAAAAAATTAGATAAAATTGAACTGTTGATTGAAAATGATCTCTCAAAGAAAATTAATGCTTTAACTGATGTGCGCGAAGGTCAAAAAGAACTGAGTGAACTTGCAATCGCTGTAAGAAAAATATCAAAACACCTTAATTGAGTCATAAAGGAGCATTTAAATGGACGAGCTCGACAAAAAGGGATTAGGGGTCTATGAGGAAAAGGCAAAGACATATCTAAAAGACAAGACGAAATCATTAGACCTTCTTAATACTGCCCTGAGGAAGGCCAACACTAACCGGGGGGCGTTGGGTGAAACATGGGAAAAGTTCCAGCTGTTGTTTGGAGTGTTCAAAGACTGGATTAACGGTAACTATAAGGAAATGCCCACACGCTCGCTTCTCACGATTATATTAGGCATCGTATATTTCGTGTCACCGATAGACGGGATCTTCGATTACATTCCCTTTGCTGGGTTAGTCGATGACGCAGCGGTTGCCGGCTTCGTTATTTCCCAAGTGGGTAGTGATCTGGAACGTTATAAACTTTGGAAAAATCGAGTTGAATCTTGAAATTAATCCTTGTAATCTTAGGCAGCTTGCATTAAAATACTAGTAACTTAATAACCATGTTACAGGTGCCCTTTAATAAGGGAGAATAGGGAACTGGGTGAAAATCCCGGACGGACCCACCACTGTAAAGAGGAGACTTATGCCTTGCCACTGGGAAACTGGGAAGGCGCATAAGGTCGATGATTCTGAGTCAGGAGACCTGCCTGTAACATAAGAAGTCATGAATTAAGGTAAAGTTCATGGTCGATTTTTCTTATCACATTGTGATGAGGGAAACGGCTATGAGCTTTTTTGGTTCCTTTATGATGAGAGGGGAGTGAAAACTATGGGGTATCTTGGTCGCGATGTTGAGGTTGTTTTGATAAATCAAGCTCAATATCTTGTGGCTTCTTGTGATTCCTGTGGAGCCATCGGCATGAAAGATTTAGATACTCTAAAGATTACATGGTCCATTACTGGAAGGTTAACAACTCGCGTGGCATTGTTAGAAGTCCTTTCCACTGGGGCTGTGCCACAGATGATGACCGTGGCGATTTCTAATGAACTGCATCCAACAGGAGAGCAGATTTTAAAGGGGGTGCAACAAGAGTTAGACTCTGCTGGATTGTCGACGCTATCCATGGCGATAAGCACCGAGAAAAATATGGTAACACAGCAAACTGGCCTTGGAATCAGTGTGATAGGTGTGAGCGAGAAGTACCAATTGCGAGTGGGAATTACCCAGGCAGGAGATGACGTTTATTGTTTAGGGCTGCCTAAAGTGGGTCCTGAAGTCAATAATCCGAATGATACTGAAATTGTTCAAGTAAAACATATACAGTTCCTTTTAGATATTTTAGGTGTTCATGACATCGTTCCTGTTGGGTCGAGAGGAATTCGCACTGAGGCACAGCAGCTTGCCACTAACTTAAATTGCCAATTGTTCTTCGATCCTGCCTGTGGTCTAGATTTAGATAAATCAGCTGGACCGTCTACTTGCCTTATTTTTTCCGCTCTATCATCTTTGGCTTCGGATATTTTATTATCTAGTTTTCCACGATTACCCATAACTAAAGTGGGTAGATTATCCAAAATTTAAGGAGGAAAGTTCATGAATAATTTAAGTTTTGAAAAACAGGACTCAACGCTATCCGCTTGGAATGTCAAAAGACTATCGATTATGGCTATTTTTATTGCCTTAAGTGCCGTGGGAGCGCTTATTAAAATCCCTAGTTCCGTCGGAACAGTTGGCATGGATTCAGCACCAGGCTTTTTTTGTGCTCTGGCCTTTGGTGGGGTAACCGGAGCGGTCGTTATTGCATTTGGTCATTTGTTGGCGTCGGCAGTGATTGGATTTCCAGCGACGATTCCGATCCATCTGTATATTGCTTTCCAAATGGCTTTATGGGCCTTGTGTTACCGCTGGGTGAATAAGAAGCTTGGTCTAATTCCCGCAGTTATTGCTGCAATTACACTTAATGGGGTCGTATCAGCCTTCGCCATGCTCCCTATAATGGGTATGGGCGGAGTTCTAGTATTGATGCCTTCTCTGGTCGTCGGAGCAGCCATTAACGTCATTATTTCTGCGCTTGCTTATAAAGCAATCAAGGGAAGTCGGCTTATATAGATAATGAGGTGAAACCGTGGAACTCATAAATACAGCTATCGAATTAAAGAACGTCTCTTATCGTTATCCGAGCGCTGTAGAACCTTGTCTAAAAAACGTGAACTTAACCGTTGAAAAAGGAAAGTTCATTGTGGTAATGGGTGCTAGTGGAGCGGGAAAAACAACCTTGAGCCTATGTCTTAACGGTCTTATTCCGCAACTTTTAGAAGGAGAACTAACTGGACAGATTGACGTAGCTGGTTACGATGTTAGAAAGACTGCAGTGCAATCCATTTCTAGGATCCTTGGGCTTGTGCTACAGGACCCTGAAACTCAGATTATCGGCAGTACCGTTGAAGAAGATACTGCTTTTGGCCCGCGCAACTTCCTCGTTCCGCTAGAGGACATCAAATGGAGAGTCAATCAAGCGCTGGATAAGGTTCGCCTTAAAGGGTACAATGACCGCTTGACAGAAGAACTCTCTGGCGGAGAGAAACAACGTTTAGCGATCGCGGGCGTTCTTGTGATGGAACCTGAGATTTTGGTCCTCGACGAACCGACCTCAGAACTTGATCCGGTGGGGCGCTCAGAAATCTACGAGACGTTAGATGATCTGCGACGGAAAAAGGACTTGACGATTCTATTAGTTGAGCATTCTAGCGAAGAAGTTATAAAAAAAGCGGATGAGGTCGTCGTCCTTAACCAAGGAGAAGTGGCATGGAGCGGGGTGCCGACGGAACTCTTTCGCAATATTCATCTTTTAAGACAGTTTGGGATAAAGCCCATACCAGTGAGTCTAATCGGTTGGAATTTTTACGAAAGAGGATGGATTTCCTTAGATGAAATCCCTTTAGATATCCCGTCTGCGGAAGGCTTGATTAGACGGCTGTTACCCAAATGCGGATATCAGGAGAGAATGGACCTACCTCTCAAGCAGGAATCGCACATACCTGAGAAAGAAGCCGCAGTTCAAATATGTGAGCTAATTTACCAGTACAACTCAGGGCCACCCGCTTTGCAGGGAATAAACTTAACGATTGGCGCTGGCGAATTTGTAGCCTTAATTGGTCAAAACGGCGCGGGTAAAACTACTTTAGCTAAACATCTTAATGGACTACTGAAACCAACTCGCGGAAGCGTCATCGTTGACGGTATGAATACGTCGCAGTATGATACATCACATCTTTCGAAAACAATCGGCTATGTTTTCCAGAATCCTGATCATCAGATATTCTCTGCTTCTGTAGAGAAAGAACTAGAATTCGGCCTTAAGAATGCTGGCTTGAAAGGCCAAGAGGTCAAAGAACGAGTCAATGACATTCTTCTGTATACCGGGTTGGATCGGTACCGTAATGTACATCCGTTCAGCTTGGGAAAAGGAGAGCGGCAGATGGTTGCCGTAGCATCTATACTCGTCCTAAACCCCAAACTGTTGATAATCGACGAACCCACCACAGGTTCAGACTGGGTGGGAATTCAGACAATGATGGCATTGATACGCAAACTACATAATGCCGGAACAACAATTATTATGATTAGTCATGATATGGATCTTGTTGCTCAATACGCTAAGCGTATTATTGTTTTAAAAGACGGCTGCATTACCTTAGATGGTAACCCACAGGACGTTTTTTCTAATGAAGAAATCCTTCTTGACTCTGCGATAGTTCCACCTCAACTCTGTAGGCTTTCCTCTCGGTTGAAGGATGTTTTATTTCAAAAAACCTTAATCGAACCCGACGAGTTCTATGCATTTTTCAAAAGTGGAGGGAAGACGTAATGGTGCCAGAGTACTTAGCAGAAAATACCTTCATCCACCGCTTAGACATTCGAACTAAAATGCTCGGGTTCTTGGGAATCATTATTTTCACTTTCTTGTTTCAGCATCCACTATATCAGTTATTGACCGTGTCTTTGACAGGTCTATTAGCTTTTTGGATCAGAATTCCTCTCCGAAAGATAGTCCGGATGTTTGCTCCCTTGATTCCAATCGTCATTTCAATTATTCTAATCACAGGATTTACGTTTGCACCGGAGCGTTTTGATCAGGCTTCTAACCAAGCAATCCTCTTCTATGCTTTCCCTGGAGAGCGATTGGGGGCAACGGTGGGGGGGGTTCTGATGGGCACGACGTTTCTCTTTCGTCTCTTTAGTATGATGATTGCTTCGTCTGTGCTGACTCTGACCACGTCCATGGACGATTTCACACAATTCTTTCAAAAAATGAAAGTTCCTGCCGAAATATCCATGATGCTGACAACGGCGATACGATTCATTCCGATCCTAGATAAAAAACGACGTTTAATCATAGAGGCCCAAAAAGCGCGGGGAGTAAATTTTAATGACAAGGGAATTATCGGCACTATTCGTGCCTATCTTCCGATTATGATTCCTATGTTCATTAATTCCATTCTAATGGCTAATTCATTATCAATGGCAATGCTTAATCGGGGTTACGGCTTGTCGCGTACCTGGACATCTATGCGCGAATTAACCTTTGCCTCAAGGGATTATTGGACGATCTCTCTCATAGTTCTAGCGGTGACGTCAGCTGTCTTTGTACGATTCAAATTGCATTTAGGAGTTTTATAGAACTTTATCGGATTATAAGACTATCGAACTATCTGAGCGGACTAGTCTTATTAGACATGGTTGAACTGAAGCCTCGCATGTCGTATACTTTCTTCAGATATACTAGTAAATAATTGAAACATAGATTTTTTTATCAAGACCCCAAGGTAAGCTTAAACCATCTTAAATACATATGATAATTTCTATGAATTTGATTGTGGGAGAGAAACTATGGCACGAGATAAAGACCGACATACTTGGCGCGAAGGATATACAACCGGAAGCTGTGCAGCCGGCGCAGCGAAGGTAGCCTGCTTGCTGCTCCAAAAGAATAGTTTACCCGAACATGTAGAAATTCCACTTCCCAACTCTGCACGCTTGACAATGCCCATCCATGGGGGGGAATCTTCATATCCTGTAGCTAGGGCAAGTATTCTGAAAGACGGAGGAGATGATGCGGATATTACACATGGGCTTGAGATCCATGCCGTAGTGCGCTATATTTCTTCTCTTGGAGAGGTTCACATCCGAGGGGGTCAGGGGGTTGGGACGGTCACCAAAAAAGGATTGGCTATCTCTGTTGGGGAAAGCGCTATCAACCCTGTACCAAGGAAAATGATCTTCGAAGCCGTACGCGAAGTCTTCCCTAAAGAAGAACTTGAAATAATTATTGAAGTTCCTGCTGGAGAAGTTGCCGCCCTGCGCACCCTGAATCCGAGGTTGGGGGTTATGGGAGGAATTTCTATCCTAGGGACAAGTGGGATTGTTAGACCGATGTCTGAAGAAGCGTTTAAAACCTCAATATTACCAGAACTGGACCAGGCAGTAGCTTATGGGCATAAAACTATAGTGCTCACGCCAGGGCACTATGGATATAGAGTCGCAACAGAGCGTTTTAAAATCCCAGCTGAAGCGGTAATCCAGATGAGTAATTTTGTCGGCTTTCTTTTGGAAGAAGCGGCTTACCGAGAGATTGAACAGGTGATTTTATTAGGGCACATCGGAAAGCTCATTAAAGTTTCGGGTGGGATTTTTCAGACTCATAATCGTTTCGCAGATGCCAGAATGGAAATCTTACTGGCCCATGCCGCATTATCAGGCGTAAAGCTAGATACCCTGAAATATCTGGCGGAGTTTCCGACGACCGAAGGAGCTACCTTAGAACTCTTACAACTTGGAGAACAAAAGTTGCTTCATCAAATAGCACATTTGGCAAGTGAGCGGGCCCAAGCGTTTACCTTTGGACGACTAAGTGTTGGAACAATCATGACGTTATTGAGCGGGCAACCTGTCGGTTGGGATTTAGAAGCTCGTAATATGGTGGAAAAACAAGGTTGGCTGTGGTCAGTTGAACCATGACATTTGCCAAACCTTAAAAATAGCACTCGACTGTAGTCGAGTGCTATTTCGTATTAAAGGAAAAGGTAAATGCATGTCGAATTAACTGCTCATGGCATCTAGAAGAATCTGAAAATGGATAAGAGGAGCATAAGCTCCTCCTTTACTAATAGTTTATCCTTTATAGTTTGAAAGTGTAGTGTTCGCAGTTTGAATTGCTCCATCAACGGCATTAAGCGTGTTTTGAATTTGTTGTTTATTTTCAGGTTTTTCCACTGATGTAAGCGCATTGTTTAAACAATTTTTTGCATCTTGAAGATGATTAGTCACATCTTGAACATGTTGTTTCGCATTTTTTGTCATTAAAATTACCTCCTAGGTTTATTGAATGCAAACATAGCATTTGTTATGGTGCTTAAAATAATACATAGATTATTTTAAGAGTTGAGTTAAAAGTTTATTCGTTTAATAGGAATTAAATCTGGAAGCAGGTGGCGGGGGTTTATTTGGTAGAGTTGTGGACGAAAAATTGTATTAACATATATTTTCGTAAAATGTTAAGTAATAAGCTAAAAGTCCTTTCTAAATAGTGTGATTTATTATATAATACACAAATAATACATATTGACTAGTGGTTCAAAATTAATTGAATATGAATATTCTTAAGGTTCCTCTGCGATAGAGGATTTAAAAGGGGAAGTCGGCGAAAGTCCGACGCGGTCCCGCCACTGTAAACAAGGAGTTCTCTTTAAAAACCCTTTAATAAGTTATGGGTTAATAAAGGGAATGATGATTTGAAGCCAGGAAACCTGCCTTGAGAAATATCACAGACCTACGGGCGATAGGCGATGTGTGTGTTTATTTAGGGTAAACCATACGAGCCGCTCTGGTTCGTATTTTTTATTCCTTTTTATTCATTATTCACCTATAAGCTAAAGGTTCATTTCTTTAAGACTTAAGAAAAACCAGGGAAGAAGGTTTTTTATGTTACAGGTGATCGGTATCGGCCCTGGGCGGCCGGAATGGTTGCCACCGGCAATCATCGAACTTGTAAAGAACTGCGAAATTTTAATAGGCGGGTCTAGGGCTCTTAAACTCTTTCCTGATTTTGGAGGACGTCAGTATTCTCTATCTGGCGACTTGTCTAGCAGTATTGAAGTGATCAAAAATGCACTTCTGGAGGAAAAAATTATCGGGATTCTTGTCTCTGGCGATCCTGGATTTTTCAGTTTTTTACCCAGGCTTAAGAAAGAATTTCCGGAGGAGAGAATCGACGTTTATCCTGGGCTTAGTTCTCTTCAATTTGCTTTTGCAAGAGCGGGACTCCCTTGGCAGGAGGCAATCTTTCTGAGTGTCCATGGTCGACAGTTATCCATACTACCAACGCGTATAACTCGCCCTACAGCGGTTCTAACTGGTGGAGAAAATACTCCTCAGAAAATAGCTCAATTCTACCTGGACCGCGGACATAATCTGCGTATATCGATTGGGAATGCCCTTGCGTACCCCGAGGAATTATGGGCAACCATGGATGCAGAACATTTGGCTCAGGAAAAGACCTTGTTAAAGAATGCTATTGTTATCCTTTATCCTGCAATTGAGCAGGATACCATACAAAAAACTACTCACGATGGCCAGCAATCCCCTAAGCAAAGTACCGGATGTAGGATTGGGATTCCAGACGAAGAGTTTCTGAGGGGAAAAGTTCCCATGACCAAGGCGGAAATCCGTGTGCAGGTTCTTGCTAAAGCCCAAATTTCAAAGTACGACTGTGTCGTAGATATTGGAGCCGGTACTGGAAGCATTAGTATTGAAGCCGCAGGTCTCGCGTCTGAAGGTGTAGTTTATGCGATTGAACATAATCCAGAGGCGCAGGAACTGATTCTTGCTAATCAGCTTAAGTTCGGTGTTCCAAATCTTCACCTGATTCCTGGAGCTGCACCAGATGTTTTCGGAGAGCTTCCCCAAGTTGATGTCTGTATAATTGGGGGGAGTAATGGACGTTTAGCTGAAATCTTAGCAACAGTCCCCCTTGTTGATGGTGGACGAATCGTAATCACGGCAGTGACGATCGAAACTGTGGCTCAAGGGTTGCAACTGCTCGCAGACCTTAACTATCAAGCTATTGATACTGTTTCTATTCAAGCGGTTCGTTGGAAAGCTGTACAATCCCTTCATATGGCACAAGCTTTGAATCCAATCTTTATAATATCAGCACGAAAAGGGGAAACGTTATGAACATAACATGGGGAAAATTCTATGGAGTAGGAGTCGGTCCTGGTGATCCTCGTCTCCTGACATTACAAGCTGTCGACGTTTTACAATCGGTCGATCTGGTTGCCATCCCGAAATCTAAGCTTGATCGAGAAAGTGTGGCCTGGGATATAGCCAAAATCCATTGTCCAGCCAATGTTCGCCTCGTCGAACTTGAAATGCCTATGACGTCGGATCAGCAGGTTTTAGCAAAGGCTTGGCAAGATGGAGCACAAATCTTGCTGGCCGAACTGAAACAGGGCAAATCCGTTGCTTTCATCACACTTGGTGATCCTTCCTTATACAGTACGTACAGTTACTTACTTAACATTCTTCAAGAGGAATTACCACAGGAGTATATCGTAACAGTCCCTGGGATTATGGCTATGTCAGCAGCGGCAGCTAGGATTAACTTGCCACTTGCCACCGGGGACGAACCCCTCCTTATCTTGCCGAGTACTGAAGATGTTGGGGAGTTCCTAAACTTTCCCAACTTAGTCTTAATGAAGGTCTCCCGAAGACTTCCTGAAATTTTGACCTTGCTCGAAGAGCACGAGAGAAAAGCGGTTTTGTTAACTCGCCTCGGTCAAGCTGGAGAAAAAATCCGCTGGGAACCTAAACCAGAGGAATTCACATCTGATAAAATCGATTATCTAAGTTTATTACTCGTTAAAAAAGATTTGTTGGGGAGGGAAAACAGTGAGCCAGAAAAAAACTAACGGCGAAGTAATCTTCGTCGGAGCTGGTCCAGGGGATCCTGAACTTATCACGGTCAAAGGTGTTCGTGCGCTGGAGAGAGCAGACCGAGTGATTTATGCTGGTTCTTTAGTCAACCCGGAGTTACTCGGACTATGCCGCCAAGGAACACCTGTTCATGACAGTGCTCACCTTACGCTCGAAGAAGTAATCTCTTTGATGTATGAGGGGACAAGCCACGGGGAAACGATTGTTCGTCTCCATACGGGAGACCCCAGTATGTACGGGGCGATTAAGGAACAATTCGACCACTTAGACCAGCAAGCTATACGCTATTCCGTGATTCCAGGAGTCAGTTCAGTGTTTGCAGCCGCCGCAGCGATTAAACGTGAATTCACTTTACCCGATATTAGCCAAACCTTGATTCTCACCCGCTTAGCTGGCCGGACTCCAGTTCCAGAGCGAGAAGCACTTGCCAAATTGGCGAAACACCAAGCAAGCATGGCGATTTTCTTAAGTGTCCAAGATATGCAATCTGTTGTAGATGCCTTGGTGGAAGGTGGTTACCCAGCCTCCACTCCGATAGCTGTCATTGCTAAAGCGAGTTGGCCGGATGAAGAGATTCTCCAGGGAACTTTAGAAACCATTGTCGAAAAGGTTAAATTGGCAGGAATCCGCAAACAGGCACAAATCCTCGTCGGAGATTTTTTGGATCCGGCCAATGGGTATGCCCGTTCAAAACTTTACGATCCAACCTTTACTCATGAATATCGGCAAGGCTCAAAACCGTGAACGCGAGAATAGCACTTCTTACCTTGACGGATCGAGGGTTAGTCACAGCGCATCGTATTATCGAGAGCCTTCCGGATACGGTTGAATGGAATCTCTTTATTCATGAGAAAGCACTTGCTCAAAGTGAGAATCAGGGGAGTGTGTTTCGGCGCTTGAGAGAAATCGTTCCGGAACTATGGGAGGAGTATTCTGTACTCATTTTTGTCATGGCTACTGGAATCGTAGTACGCCAAATTGCTTCCCTTATTGAAGGAAAAGATCGAGATCCGGCAGTACTTGTTTTAGATGAAGCGGGAAAGTTCATCATTCCTTTACTTTCCGGGCATTTGGGTGGCGCAAACACTTGGGCAAATCATCTTGCTTCTCAGATAGGGGCTCAAGCGGTGATTACGACAGCTACAGATGTTCGGGGCTTAGTGGCCCCAGATGAATACGCTCGACGATATGGTTGGAAAGTTGAACCCCTGGACCATTTACCAGCGGTCAACCGCTTACTTTTAGAACAAGGTAGTCTCAAAATATGGACCAGTTACCTATTGAACCCTGATGAGGCATGGCTGAAAGACGAGCACTATCAGTTCTTGTCAAATAAGGATAAAGAGAAAGCCAATCTGATTATAAGTCCTTTTCTGGATCTAACGATTAAAGATGATCTCCTATATTTAATTCCACCCATCTTGAGTATTGGGGTTGGCTGCCGGAGGGGAATTTCTACTGAGGCAGTTCTGGAGGGTATTATCTCGGCTGTTGGGCAGATTGGGGCATCCCTTAAGGCCGTGTCAGGAATCTATAGTGTTGATCTTAAACAGGATGAAGTTGGTCTGATCGAAGCGGCTAAATACCTGCGAGTCCCGTTTCGAACCTTTCCAGCTGTTAAACTTCAAGCGGTCATAGAAAAAGAACAGTTAAGTCGATCAAACTTTGTGAACGAAAAGATAGGAGTGGACGGGGTATGCGAAGCAGCGAGCTTACTGGGAACTCAAAAGGGACGGCTAATTCTACCGAAATTCAAGGGTCGGGGAGTCACAGTAGCGATCAGCGTGGAAAACTCTTTATCGTGGGCATCGGACCAGGAGACCCTGACCATATGACCGCACGTGTTCAGTCAGTCTTAAATGAAGTCGAATTCATCGTTGGTTATAAAACTTACATTGACCTTATTCGCCCCTTAATAACTCATCAGCAAATTGTTGCTACTGGGATGCGTCAAGAAATTGACCGTTGCCGAGAGGCCATACGTTTAGCCGCCGAGGGACACAGTGTTGCCGTTATTAGTAGTGGAGATGCTGGAGTTTACGGTATGGCTGGTATTCTTATTGAGTGTCTTGATCAAGAAGGTCTTCTGGACCTTCCCCTAGAGATCATTCCGGGAGTTACGGCGGCTAGCGCGGCAGCTTCTATGCTAGGGGCACCGTTGATGCATGACTTTGCTGTCATAAGCTTAAGCGATCTCTTAACCCCTTGGGAAGTCATTGAGAAACGCGTGCGACTAGCCGCTGAAGGGGATTTCATCCTGGCTATATATAACCCGAAAAGCAAAGGACGTACGCAGCATATTGAGACAACTCGCGAGATCCTTCTGCGCTACAGGAGTCCCGAAACCCCTGTTGGCTTGGTCAGGGAGGCCTTACGGGGCGATGAGTCCAGTGTGCAAATTACCACACTTGCTGATTTCACGAATCATCCCATAGACATGCTGACCACCGTTATTATCGGGAACTCTCAAACCCGTATGCTAGGACCTTATATGGTTACCCCTCGAGGATATATGCTGTGAAGCTTTTAGTCTTGGCCGGCACGGAGGATGGTCGAGAACTAGCGGATGCCCTTATGAGACGCGGTCATGATATTTTAGTTTCGACTGTGACCTCCTATGGTGCGGATTTAGCTCAAGAGCAAGGTCTCCAAGTACGTTCTGGCGCAATGGATGCTCAGGCTCTCATAGACCTAGTAGAGGGCGGAGGGTTTGCTGCTATTGTGGATGCAACTCACCCCTACGCAGTACGAGTTAAAGAAATTGCAAAAAAGGTCTGCGAAGAACGAGCAATCCCCTATATGTGTTGGCAGCGATCATCGTTAGAGCTAGAGGAAAATCCCTTGATTCATTGGGCAGAAAACATTCCAAATGCGGCCGTAAGAGCTGCAAAGCTTGGGCATCGAATTCTGCTCACTACCGGAAGCAATGCCTTGCCTGAGTGGGTATCTCAATCTGCTTTGCAAGACAAAAGACTATATGTTCGCGTCCTTCCAACTTCCGAGGTGTTGGCGCGCTGTGAACTCTTAGGGTTCAAACCGAATCAAATCATCGCCGCTCAAGGTCCTTTTTCCCAAGAGTGGGACGAAGCGATGTTTAAGCAATTAAGGATTGATGTCGTGGTAACTAAAGAGAGTGGCAAAGTTGGAGGAACCCTTGAAAAGGTACAGGCCTGTCACCGCTTAAATATTCCATTAGTTATCCTAAAACGACCCGTTACTGAGGCGCAAGAAAGTTCACTAGCTCAGTTTATTAAACATTTGGAGGAGATACAATGAAGTCAGAAATCATTATTCTAGGTCACGGTAGCCGCCGTGCAGAAGCAAACCAAGGACTTTTAGAGGTCGCTAAAAAGGTAAGTCTTATCATGGGGCAAACAGTTACGCCAGCTTATATGGCTCATGACCACCCCAGCCTTCCAGAAGCGGTACAGGCGAAAATTTCGGAAGGCGCCTTGCATATTGTCGTGATGCCTCTCTTTCTGTTTCGAGGAATTCACGTGACAGTAGATATCCATGAAGAATTGCGTGAAATTCGCGAACAACATCCGAACGTAGAGATCGTATTTACTAAAGAACTGGGAGCAGATGACGGCATCGCAAATCTGGCCGCTCAACGCATCAGAGGAGCAGTGAACGAATGATCGATTTTATTTTAAATCCGGGACAAATAGAGACTGAAAGTATGCGCATTATTCGGGCTGGCATAACACGACCTTGGTCAGAGGATGAATTTCCAGTCGTTGAACGATTAATTCATACCTGTGGAGATCCTTCACTTGAACAAGTCATAGCGATTCATCCTCGAGCGATAGCTTGTGGACTCAAGGCGCTGAAGGAGGGTGCAAACGTCATTACAGATGTAGAGATGGTTCGCGCCGGCATTTCTAAAGAGAAACTTAAATCGTTAGGTGGATCAGTACAAAGCTTTCTTAATGCCCCAGGAGTTGCTGAACAAGCCAAGGAATGGGGAATCACACGCTCAATGACAGCTTTCCGTATGCATCCGGAGAGTCTGCGTGGCTCAATCGTAGCAATTGGCAATGCGCCAACGGCACTACTCGAAGTCTTACGTTTAGCCGAGAATCCAGAAACATGTCCGGCCCTGATTATCGGTATACCAGTTGGTTTTGTCGGAGCTAAAGAGTCAAAGGACATACTGTGGGAGCGTCAGTCCATCCCTTCGATTACGGTACTTGGAACGCGAGGAGGAAGCCCTCTCGCCGCGACGGTAGTCAATGCGTTAATTTATACTGCCTTAAAGCAACTTGCCCACTAATTCGTAGTTCGTAATTCGTAATTCGTAGTTCGTAGTTCCTAGTTCATAGTTCTGAATAGCGAACTACGAACAGCGAACCATGAACCATGAACCATGAACATCCATGAATCAGGAATGTCGAGTAGGGGGCGTAGAAAAGTATTACTTTTGGGAAAGGGGGTAGCCTGATTGTCTTCTAATAACAAAGTAGCTGCAAGACTCATGATCCAGGGAACCTCGTCAAGTGTCGGAAAAAGTGTGCTCGCTGCTGCGTTTTGTAGAATATTTTACCAAGAAGGGTACCTAGTGAGTCCTTTTAAGGCGCAGAATATGGCTCTTAACTCTTTTGTAACGACAACAGGTGGGGAGATGGGAAGAGCCCAAGTGGTTCAGGCGCAAGCTGCTGGAGTTGAACCTGAAGTGCGCATGAACCCAATTTTGCTTAAACCAAGTGGTCCAACTGGGTCCCAAGTCGTCATTATGGGCAAGTCTCAGGGGAATGTGACTGCCTTGCGTTATCACGGAGAATATCAACGAATGACTTGGCCCTATGTGAAGGATGCCCTTCATGGGTTGCTTGATGACTTTGAGGTCGTCGTGATTGAAGGGGCTGGAAGCCCCGCAGAGGTTAATCTTAAATCGAATGACATTGTCAATATGCGGGTGGCAATGGAGGCCAATTCACCTGTTCTGTTGGTGGCAGACATTGACCGCGGTGGGGCTTTGGCTGCTGTTGTGGGGACCTTGGAGTTAGTAGAACCCGAGGAACGAGCTATGATCAAAGGAATTATCTTTAATAAGTTCCGAGGCGAACTTGCGCTTCTTCAGCCAGCCTTAGACTTTATGGAAGAGAGAACAGGCATCCCCGTGCTTGGAGTTGTCCCCTATTTTAAGATACGCATTCCAGATGAAGATTCCGTTGCCCTCAATGAGGCTATGGAGAAACCCTCCGTTGCCTCCGCCGAACAATTGGACATTGCGGTGGTTCGATTTCCGTATATCTCTAATTTTACGGATTTTGATGCACTTCTGGATGAAACGGATGTCTCGTTGCGCTATGTCTCTGAGGCTGCGAATCTCGGAAAACCGGATCTTTTGATACTTCCAGGCAGTAAAAATACCCTGGCCGATTTGCGTTTTCTTCATGAGAGCGGTTTAAGTGCTCAAATTCAAGACCTTTGCAAGCAAGAGGTTCCAATAATTGGGGTGTGCGGAGGGTACCAGATGATGGGGCGCACAGTGATGGATCCGCTCCATACAGAGTCAGAGTTTGAAGAGATGAGAGGTCTTGATATTCTGCCTATGGTAACGGAGTTTGAACCGCATAAACACACCGTTCAATGTAAGGGTACGATTATTTCAGAGCATGGCTTTTTTAAAGCATGTGTAGGAGAAAACGTCGCAGGCTATGAAATCCATATGGGGAGATCCACGCTGGACGAAGGACAGTCGCCTCTTTTCATCTTGACTTCCAATGGAGAATCCTACACGGATGGTTTGCAGGCGGGCAACGCTTATGGAACATACTTACATGGAATTTTTGATAATGACGGTTTACGGACTTCACTGTTGGGATGGCTTTGGCAGCGCAGAGATCGTGTTAGGCCAGTTGAAATGTCACTTTCACAGGCAGCACTTCGTGAATCGGCGTTTAATGAGTTAGCAGATTTAGTGCGTCAAAGTGTCGATATTGAACGGGTTCGCGCGATAATGGGGTTAGACTCAGAAGCGATGTCCAAGGATGCGAAGGGTTTAAACGATTCCCTCGAAGGGAAGAACCGGGTAATTTAAATGATGTATACGCTTACAATGATTTCAGTTATTCCGCTGGTTGTTGTCCTTATTGGCTTTCTTCTCGACCAGCTGCTTGGAGATCCCCGTCGCTGGCCCCACCCCGTGGTGGGTATTGGAAGGGTCATTAGCTTTTTAGAACATCATTTAAATCAGGGGGGTCCAGAGGCACGCCGCCGAAATGGAGTCCTGCTAACCTTCCTAGTGGTAGGGGGAACATATCTGCTCACGTGGGTCGTAGTTTTGGGAGCGAATGTACTTCACCCTTTATTGGGCCTTGGTGTGAGTGTCTATTTTGTTTTCACTTCTTTAGCTGGTAAATCCCTGTTAGATGCCGGACAGAGTGTTTTGCTTCCTCTCCAACACTGTGATTTAAGCGAGGCACGGCTACGGCTTTCGTGGTTGGTTAGCCGAGACACAGATAATCTGACAGAAGCAGAAATTGTAAGGGGAACCATCGAAACTCTCGCAGAAAACTTTGTCGATGGGATTCTTTCGCCACTTTTATATGCAGCTTTAGGTGGTGCTCCGCTGGCAATGGCTTTCAAAGCAATTAGCACATTGGATTCGATGGTCGGTTACCGAAACGATCGGTATGAGGAGTTTGGTTGGTTCTCTGCCCGGACGGACGATTGGGCTAATTATGTACCCGCACGGTTATCGGTCTTCCTCTTACTTTTAGCAGGCTGGTTGAGGCGGATGCCGGTCCGTCAGGCTTATCGAATATGGAGACGTGATGCCTCCGGTCACCCTAGTCCAAACGGCGGTAATCCTGAAAGTATTGTTGCTGGGTTATTAGGCGTTCAGCTAGGGGGCATTAATATTTATCATGGGAAGCCTCATCATCGCGCAGAGATGGGGGATGTTCTTCATCCCGTGAACGCCTTAGACATTGTGCGATGTCGTCATTTGGTACGTACGGCGACTTGGTTATCTCTTTTACCCGCTCTTATAATAGCTTACTTAATTTAGCGAGGCTCGAAGTACGAGGCGCGAATGGAATATACACTTCGTGAACTTTGAATCACGAATATGCGAACTACGAAAATACGAACGATGAACCACGAATTGGAAAGGAGATATAGCATGAAGATTCCACGGATTGTTCTAGCGGGAACGCATAGCGGAGTAGGAAAAACGACCCTTGCTACGGGTCTAATGGCGGCCTTGAAAAAGCGCGAACGCCCGATTCAAGGGTACAAGGTTGGGCCGGATTACATCGATCCTAGTTATCATGCGGCAGCAACGGGTAGACCTTCCCGCAATCTTGACCGTTGGCTTCTCGGTGATCATCTCCCTTCCGTCTTTGCTCAAAGCGCTGAGAATTCTTGGGCGGTGATTGAGGGAGTAATGGGCTTGTTTGATGGTATGAGTGGAACAGCGGGTTTTGGAAGTACAGCTGATCTGGCAAAACTCCTTCAAGCTCCCATTATTCTCATTGTCGATGCCTCCTCGATGTCCCGCAGCGTGGCGGCCTTAGTTCACGGATTTAATACATATGACCCTAATGTAAGCCTTCAAGGAGTTATCCTTAACCGCGTTAAATCGACTGCCCAAGAAAAAATACTTAGAGAGTCCCTGAATGATTTGCAGATTCCTGTCCTCGGGGTGCTCCCGAAAGAAGCCGCACTGCATCTTCCTGAACGGCATTTAGGATTGGTTCCGGTGGGGGAGAGTGGATTATTAGAGGGCTTTATTGAGACACTATCAGAGCTTGTAACTAAACACGTCGATTTAGAGCAAGTCGAACGCATTATGTTAGGTGCACCAGATCTCGATGAGTCTATTTTTGTAAAACCAAATGCTATCGTTAATACTGAAGGTGATTTGATGGCTCAGAAGCCTCAATTTCGCTTAGGCTTGGCATTAGATGAGGCCTTCCTTTTTTACTACAAGGATGCTTTAGACCTCGCAAAACGTTTGAATTTTGAGATTGTACCGTTTAGCCCTTTACACGACGCTGCACTTCCACCGGACCTTGATGGTATCTTCATTGGCGGGGGGTTTCCAGAGCTTCATTTAGACCGTTTGAGCGAGAACATTGCTTTCCTTGATTCTCTTCGATCATACGCTGCGAGCGGCAAACCTCTGTATGCCGAATGTGGAGGATACATGTACCTTGGACGGTCCATAACGGATTTTGAAGGAAGAGAAGTCCCACTTGCAGGTCTCATTCCCATGAAAGCAGAAATGACAAGACGCTTACAAGGTATTGGGTATCGAAAAGGGGTCCTTCGCGAAGATACGTTCTTAGGCCCCCGTGGAACAACGGTTCAAGGGCATGAGTTTCATTATTCACGGGTGACCTATGATCACGAGTTCCCGCCGGCCTATGAATTGTTCAGAGGAGACCTCCCTGACCGTATGGAGGGATATGCCCGGGATAATATCGTCGCCTCATATCTTCATCTTCATTTTTCTGGACAATCTGGTTTACTTGAGCACTGGTTTGCTTCGTGTTCTAGAAAAATTGGGGTATGATAAGATGTTAAGATATACTGATAATTGGGTTAACAACCGTAGGGGGATTGAATGCTAATGGATTTCGCTATCGGGTTGGCCCGCTGTCCAGGGACGTGTGGAGAATGGGTACAAGGGGCTCGAAAAGGAATCCCATTTCTCCTTGATTGTCCCATTGATCGTTTTTCCGAGGCCAAAGTGGCCTTGAATATGCATGCCACGGGCTGGGATCTTCCTCTTGGTAAATTAAAATCCTTACAGGTCTTGGAATTGCTTAAAGAGGACCTCGGTCTGCCTGCGTTAAGCGGTAAAGTAGAATTTTTACAGCAGCTTCCGGAGGGTAAAGGGATGGCTAGCTCAACGGCCGACATTACTGCCGTAGTTGCTGCCGCTTTGATTGCCCTAGGAGAAGCTCCCGTTCCTGATCGCTTGGCACATTTTGCATTGCGAATTGAACCGAGCGATAGTGTGATGTTCCCTGGAATCACGGAGATTGAACATGTGCATAGACACAACCACCGCGTACTGGGGCCCGCTGTCCCCGCCCTGTTTCTCGCCTTAGATTGGGGTGGAGCAATCGATACAAAAGTCTTTAATGCCAGGCCGGGATTAGCGGAGCATTATCGATTTAATGAAGCCGAAATTACAAGGGCTTATACCTTAGCCCGTGAAGGCATAGAACAAACTGACTTGGAAAAATTAGCTGTCGCCGGAACGATCAGTGCACGCTGTAATTTAGATATTAATATGAAATCGCAATTTGAGCCCTTCTTAAGCTGGGTGCTTCAAAAAGGAGGGCTCGGTGTTGTTACAGCTCATAGTGGAACACTGTTGGCTGGAGTATTTCCAATTGATGACTTTCCCAGTTCCGAGATTCGCAAGAACTTGAGACTTGAGGTAAATCAACAGTTTACCCCAGCGTACCTTGATATCTTCAACAGTCATTCTGGTGGAATTGTGGTACCAAAGAAGGAAAAAACTGAAAATACGGGGTGAAACTATGCACGGTGGAAATCTCCGCAAAGCTCAAGAATTATATGGTTTGGATTCATTTATTGACCTTTCTGCCAACATTAATCCTTTTGGACCGCCACAGGGGGTTTGGAAGTCCTTGCAAGAAGGAATGGTCGATATTGTTAATTATCCCGATCCTGAAAGCCGAGTGTTAAGAAAAACACTTTCCAACCATCTTGGAATACCGATTGACTCGATAATGGTGGGTAACGGAGCAGGGGATTTGATATTCACAATTGTGCAAGCGTTAAAACCTAAAAAAGTAGTCATCCCCATCCCCACGTTTAGTGAATACGAACGGGCTGCACGCTCTGTTGGATCTGAAGTGAGCTATATCCCCTTAGGCCCGGAGGGCTGGGATAAATTCAGTGGATGCAGAAATAGCTCCAGTGACGAGAATTCTTTTGACCAACTGTGGCGGGAATACCTTAATGGGTGTGATTTACTCTTTCTCTGTTCCCCCCATAATCCGACGGGGAGTCTACTCGATAAAGATATGTTTGAACGAATTCTTCGTCTAACGAAAGAGTTAGGATGTCGTATTCTTTTCGATGAATCTTTCCTTGATTTCCTACCGGACGAGTTACGCCAGTCCTCTCGCACTTATCTTAAAACCAACGAACACCTCCTTGTCTTGTACTCGTTGACAAAATTCTACAGTTTACCAGGTTTGCGTTTAGGCACAGTTTTTGCGCATCCGTCTTTACTGGCTAAATTCGATCAATACCGCGATCCTTGGTCCGTTAATGTGCTTGCCCAGCATGCCGGGATTACTTCACTAGAGGATTCGAAGTTTCCAGAAGTTGTTCGGGAAAAGTTAGGGGAGAGCAGGTCAGTATTTTACCGAGAATTTACTCAATGTGGTTTCTTACATTTACGACTTTGGCCAACCACTGTAAATTTTGCTTTGATCGAGGTTTTAAATCACACCTCCAGAGAATTGATTCAACATTTGGGAGAGCAAGGGATTCTTGTTCGTGATTGTGCCAACTTTACAGGTCTTCCTGGGGACTTTATTCGGGTAGCGATCAAAGATGTCCTCGCCATGCAGCGGCTTATTGAGGGTTTAAAAGCATACTATTTGAAAGAGGAGTAATAAATTGCTCCTCTTTTTTTAAGCTAAAATAAGCTGTAGCCGTGCATACTAGAGAAAGTATTCTATCAATAAAACTATGTTACTAACTCTCATTATTAGATAGGATTACTTAATCAGTAGTTTAGGGCGGTGATATTATGATATGGTTTATTCTGCTATCAATAAGCATTCTTCAGGTAGTTCTGATTGGAGTAGTGATACTCTTAGAAAACAGAGGACCAGCAGAGACTATCGCTTGGATCTGTATTCTTGGAATTCTGCCAATCTTGGGATGTATCATTTTTATAATCTTTGGTCAGAAGACACATCGAGACTTATTTCGTAATAAACATATTCCCGATAATCGATTAGCTAAAACGCTGCGACAGCAAATTGACTACGATCATAGCGCCCTGTTGCCTCAACACTTTGATTCTCATCATAAGCTTGTTAGCCTTCTAATGAAAAGTGGCTTTGCCCCACTAACTCTTTACAATCGAGTTGAAACCCTTTTAAATGGAGGAGAGAAATTCCAAGTCTTATTCAACGCTTTAGAAGGAGCTAGCAATCACATACACCTTAGCTATTTTATCTTTAATGATGATGAAATAGGAGGAGACGTTTTTAAGATTTTAGCACGCAAAGTTGATGAAGGGGTGGAAGTTCGGGTCCTTATTGACGGAATAGGAAGTATATCGACTTCAAGCGGATTTATAAGAAGCATGCGTCAAGCAGGGATTCAGGTCGAATGGTTTTTCCCGATTCGTTTTCCTTATATAACCTCCAGGCTTAACATGCGCTACCACCGTAAAATCGTTGTAGTGGATGGATGTATTGGCTTTATGGGGGGGCTAAATATTGGAGATGAATACCTGTCTCGCGACTCTAAACTTGGTTTTTGGCGAGATACTCATATAAAAATTGAAGGGGAAGCCGTCCAAACTCTTCAAGCCATTTTTCTGAACGATTGGTATTTTGTGACTCGTCAAGAGTATACTGATGCGCGTTATTTCCCGCAAAATAACATTTCGCAGATACAACCAATTCAAATTGTTGGTGGAGGGCCTGATTCAAACTGGACGTCAATTTGGCACGGGTTTTTCAACGCGATTACAATGGCTAAACACAGTGTCTCCATCGAAACCCCATACTTTATTCCAGATGAAAGCCTGATTATGGCCCTCAAAACTGCAGCGCTTAGCGGTTTAGACGTGCGCCTTGTTGTGCAAGGGATCCCAGAACACAAACTAACATATTTTGCAATGTATTCCTATTTCGAAGAATTACTGCAAGCGGGTGTGAAAATTTTTCAATATATGAAAGGGATCTTTCACGCTAAAGTATTCTTCATCGATGATGAGCTAGCTTCAGTAGGATCTGCTAATATGGATCATCGAGGTTATTTACTTGATTTTGAGCTCTGTGCCTTTGTCTATGACCGGGCCTTAGTTGAAAGGCTAAAAGTAGATTTTGAGCAGGACTTACACGACAGTATTGAACTCGTTCTTCAAACCTTTCAAGCCCGCCCTGTCTCTGCCCGACTCAAAGAAAGTTGTGCCCGCTTGTTCTCGCCTGTTTTATGAATACTATTTTTTATCTCTTATTAATATTTAATAGTTCAGACACTTCATCTAATCGTGAGACTCCCACTTCTAGCAAGTGAGAGCGATTTAACTTTGACTTGACTAGCAGACAAGCTGTAACTAAACATGTTTTCCAGTTTGTTACAGTCCTACTATATTTGTTAATTCCTTATATATTTAGAGGATTGTTCACTACTTCAAAGGTGTACAATCCTCTTTTTTGGGATAACGCACCACCGGCTTAAATAATCTCAAGTTTCGTAACAGTCCCTAGTCTGGATTGTAAAATCTTTTTTTATATTAGTTAACAACATCAGAAAAGGCATCTGGTATACGTCTATAGAATAGTAAGGATATAATTATTAAGTTAACGTAACGTGCAGTAGCGTGACGGAAGGAGACTGACGACCAGGTGGAAGCCGATTTGTCATTTGATAAAACCTATGAAGTAATTTTCCCTTTAATCTACCGATTTGTATCCATCCGCGTACCTAAGGCGGATGTGGAAGATGTATCCGCCGAAATTATTGTGAAAGTTTGGCGGGGGTTGCCTAATATAGAGAAGAAAAACGCGCTGAAATCTTGGGCGCTAAAGATTGCAACCCATCAAATTGTCGATTATTACAGATCTCATAAGCGCGCCCCTGCCATGAATTTAGAAGAGATATCTAGGCCCCTACCTCAGGAATCCGATCAAAGTGAGACCTGGGCAACTCTATTAAGTGTTGGAGAAGCCTTGGCAAAACTCTCTCCTCAGCAGGTTAATGTCATTCAGCTCCGCTTGATCGAGGGTTTTAGTGCTGGAGAAGTAGCAGAGATCTTAGGAACAAGTCAACAGGCAGTTGACAGCCTTTTATACCGGGCGAAGAAAGGGTTCCGATCAATCTACCAAGGGAACCCAGGCAAAGGAGGAAGAGGCTGATGAAGAGGTTTATGAAAAGGACGGATCTCACATCCCTCTGGGAAGAAGATGGTGATTTGAAGCGAATGGAAACATACTTCCATACAATCCAGTCAGATTCAGAAGGGAACGAGCAAATCAAGCAAAGTATTAAGCAAAAAGCCCTTGATATAATGGCAACAGAAGAACGTGTGACATTGCCAGTACCCTCCAAGAACGGGTTTATGCAACGGATGCGTACACGATTACGTACTATATTAGGACCACGGCAATGGAAACTAGGTATTTCGGTCGTTGTAGTAGCGATGTTGGTGATCCTTGGGCAAGAGGTTATGAATGGTTCCTATAATGTTCTCCCGCGTATGGGGAGCCAAGAAAAATCAATCCAATCCAATATAATCCAACAGGATCCTAACACGATGAGGGCAGGTGGTAGTGAGTCCAAGCGTGATGCTCCTAACGATGGTATGACATCAAACGATTTAGCGACTGCGCCTCAATATTCCACTACAGATGATACAGCTAACTCTTCTTCTAAGAGTTTGTTTGGCAAAACCTTACCGGTCCCACCTGACGCAGCGGTTGTTCCACCCGCTGATGCCGGAATCCCTCGCAAGATCACACAGGATTTAACCCTAACACTCGAAGTCGTTGACATCAATGACTCAGTTACTCTAATTAACCGTGAAATTCAACAGCTGGGAGGGTATGTCGTTGAATCTCAACAAAACGGATCGGATAGTCAATCATCCGCTCATCTGACGCTAAAGATCCCGGCCGATAAGCTTGCGGGGTTACACGATTCTTTTTCAACTTGGGGCAAAATCTTGGATCAACACATGGTAGCCAATGACATTACCAATCAATACTATGATTCCCAAGTTCGTCTCCAAACGCTTGAGACTGAGGAAAAGAGATACCTCGAAATATTAAACCAGGCCAAGACTGTTGAAGACGTTCTAAAAGTGGAAAACGCACTAGGCAACATTCGTCAGCAGATCGAACAGCTAAAGGGCCAGCTTAAACTTTGGAACAATATTGTGGAGTACTCCACAGTGAACCTTCAACTGGTTACTGTCCAAAGTCCAAATCTCAATGTCAATAACCCCTGGCAGCCAATCTCCTGGAGTAATACTTGGCAAGCCACCCAAAATGCCGTGTTGAAAACAATAAGTAGTTCCTGGAATCTCCTTAATTATCTCGTGGTTGGGATCGGTTATGCATTCCCTTATTTAATCATCAGTGCTTTGGGATGGGTCGCTTACCAAGTCTGGAGAAAACGAAATAGATCATAGAAATGCTTTACTGTGACTGAAAATCTCTGTATACTAATTATAGGATCAATTATATTAACATCAAACCTCCCCGGTGGGGGAGGTTTTTTAGCATATTAATGGGAGGGCATGCATTTGAAAATTCCAAAGCGTTTAAGGTCTGTTCTAGGGATTTTAGCGATTACGATAGGGTCTATAGTTGCTGCTTTCGGCATACAGGGCTTCATTGTCCCTTCTGGGTTAGGCGGAGGTGGGGTTGGTGGGATTGCCTTGTTACTCTACTATACCTTAAACCTGCCTATTGGAATTATGACCTTCCTCTTAAATATCCCCTTATTTATTTTAGCCTGGCGTGAGGTGAATAGAAAATTCGTCTTTAAGACAATATGGGGATTGGTAATTTTTTCATTATCTCTGGATCTGTTTAAAGGGATTCAGACAATAAATATCAACGACATTTTTCTGGGAGCTCTTTATGGAGGGGTGATTTCGGGGATCTCTTCAAGCATTATATTTCACTTCGGTGGCAGTTTAGGGGGGACAGACATTGTCTCCAAAGTTATTCAACGTAAGTATGGAGTTCCCATGGGAACATCGTCCCTTGCTATTAATGCCGTTATTATCATGATATCTTGGTTCATACTCGGCTCAACAGCAGCGCTTTATACTTTGGTTACGATATTCGTCTACGGCCGAGTACTCGATCTAATACAGAGCGGAGTTCCGACGAAATCTATTATTATCATTTCCGATCAATCTGAGGCGCTAGTTAACCGAATTATGGTTGATTTGGGCCGAGGAGCAACTTTTTTACATGGCCGAGGAGCGTACTCTTGCGAACCCAAAGACGTGATTATCTGTGTCGTCAGTCTACCCGAAATCGGTCGACTAAAACAGGCAGTTCGGGATGTAGATCCTAAAGCCTTTATGATTGTCCAAAATGCTGGAGAAGTTTTCGGTTCTGGGTTTGTTTCCAACGATTAAATTTCCGTACATGATTGCTGATAGTTCATTAAGTGAACGAGGGCTACTTAATTTCAGAATCTAACATTTTCAGCTCACTCAGGGTGACCATGCGATAACCTCGATCGCGGAGAGCATCAATAATTGGGCCTAACGCTTTAACAGTTTGAGTACGTTGATAACCCCCGTCATGCAAGAGAATAATGGCACCGGGAAAAACGTTTTTCATAACATTATCCACAATTTGCTTTACGCCTGGATTACGCCAATCTTTGCTATCCACACTCCACAAGGCTACGATATGCCCATTTTTTTTAACGGTTTCCAGTTGATTTTTGGATAAGAACCCCCCGGGAGGGCGATAAAAATATGTGTGTACACCAGTTGAGGCAAAGACCTCTTGATCTGTTTGCTTGATCTCTTCAACTAAACGACGCTGCTGATAATCATGATTAAAACTATGATTTCCGATTTCATGCCCTTCCATCACTAGGCGTTTAACCAAGTGAGGGTTAGCTTGCACTGCCTGCCCCAAGACAAAGAACGTTGCCCGGACATTCTTTTCTTTGAGGATAGTCAGAATATCAGGAGTGTCGATTGGGTCGGGCCCATCATCAAAGGTCAAGGCAATGGTTTTTTCCTGAGTATTTGCCATGTAATAAGTTCCCGGTGCCCGAACCAGAGATGGGGCTGTCAAAGAACTCTGAGTAATGGCGAGAACCCCCCCGGTTGTGAGTAGAAATAAAAATAAGAGAACCAGCTTGCGGCGAGATAACACATAAATACGCATAACATTCACCCCCAAATCGCTTCTATATACCTATGGATGAACTCGACATTCCATGCATATCAACCATTATTTAATACTTTCTGCACTGCACTTTAGTTGCCTCATGTTTGAGTCTGAGAATTCATGCTCACATTAAATCCAATGAGAATAGGAAGTGACAAGGATGGAAATCAAAATCGGTGTGGATGGCGGAGGCAGTAAGACTGAGATTGTGGCGCTAGATCAAACGGGACGAGTGCTTAGGAATCTGCGTAAACCAGCAAGTAACTACCATCTGGTTGGGATGGAACAAGCTACTCAGAATATTATAGAGGGGATTCGCGATGCCTTGCAGGAGGAGTCAGTGCAAGGGATCGGAATCAGTCTTGCAGGTATTGACACGCCAGAGGATTGGAAGAACATGGCTGATAATTTAAAGGGAGAGTTATTGGTACTTGGTCAGAAAACGGGGGTTAATTTTCAAGATATTCCAGTAGCACTAGAGAATGATGTTTACGGGGCATTGATGTCCGTTCGAGGAGAATTTTCCGGAAACGTTTTGGCTGCGGGAACGGGGGCTGTTGCGTTGGGGATTAACCCTGAAGGTAGAGTAATTCGGGTTGGAGGATGGGGGCATCTCATCGGCGATCAAGGGGGAGGGTATGATATTGGACGTAAAGCGCTGGTAGCAATGGCAGCGTCTTTCGATGAATATGGTCCTAAAAGTCTACTTGAATCTACTATAACTAAACACTTGGGATTAGCGCGGGTGCAAGAAATCATTGACTGGCTTTATCAGGCTAAACGTACAAATAAAGAAGTTGCATCTTTAGTTCCGGTGGTTGTTGAAACCGCTTCAAGGGGAGATTTCATTGCTAGATCGATTCTAGTTGAGGCTGGCGTGGGATTAGGCTTATTGACGAGAGCACTCTTACGGAAAACTAAAACATTAGAGTTAGGGATAGTTGGTGGTATAGGGAATATATGGGGATATATTGAATCATCTTTTAATTCTACAGTTTCAGTGGAATTTCCCACCCTTCAAATACTTAAGCCCATCTATACACCGTCCGTTGGAGCAGCTCTATTGAGCACGATAGACCAAGTAAGGCACATCGAATTTTAAGGAGTTGTTTTGTCATGAAACCCGATCGCATCTTAGACTTTCATTCCCATTTTCCAGCAAAAACTGGTATAGCTAGGAGAGAACTCCACCCCTTGGTTAAAGCCTATGCCAGAGATTTAAAAGAGCAGTGGCGGACCGTGTTCGACTTTCCAGAACCCGAGAGAAAGATGCGCGGTATCCAAGCTCAAGGAGAGCGTTGGGCGGCGGAAGTGCAAAATAATCATTTGGAGAAGGTCGTTTTCATGACGGGAGGAGGGAACAAGGTTCTCTCTGAGGTTGTACGTAAACATCCGCAGGAATTCCTTGGCTTTGCCCATCATGACCTCTGTGCGCCTAATGCCGTGGAGGAAATGCAGTATGCGCTGGATGAACTGGGTTTGAGTGGGTATAAGTGGTTCGGACCAATGACCACACTACCATTTGAGTCGCCGGAGTTGAAGCCTTTTTGGCGCTTATTAGCGGATCGCAAAGTACCTGTTTTGATTCATTTTGGTGTTTTAGGTGGTCCTGGAGGAATTATTCGCCATCCACGGATCAGTCCGATTACCCTAGCGGAGGTGGCCCAAGAATACACGGATATTCCGTTCGTCATCCCGCACTTCGGAGCAGGATACTTTCAAGACCTCCTTCACTTAGCCTGGTCGAGCCCTAATGTTTATATAGACACCTCTGGATCAAATGATTGGATTCGCTGGATGCCCCACCCGCTATCCTTAAAAGATCTCTTTGCTCGGGCCTTGGATACGGTGGGGTCGAAGAGGATTATTTTCGGCACAGATTCAAGTTGGTTCCCGCGCGGTTGGGCAAAGAAGTACTTTGATCTCCAAACCCAAGTATGTACTGAACTTGGAGTATCCCAAGAAGAAATGAATGCCATCTTCTATCATAACGCGGTGACCTTATTGGGTCTTGAACCGTGATTATGAAGATCATGTCCTAGAAAGGAGCGATTTGTTTGGGTTTGCGTTTCGTGTTCGGTCGTGCAGGAACGGGGAAGAGCACCCTGTGCTTGGAAGAAATACGCAGAGAGCTACGCTTAAAGCCGTGGGGAGCACCCTTGATCCTACTCGTCCCTGAGCAAGCAACCTATCAGATGGAAGTTGCCTTAGCTAATACTCCCGATTTAGGTGGAAGTTTACGAGCCCAGGTCTTAAGCTTTCGACGGCTGGGCTGGCGAGTGTTTTCTGAAACTGGGGGAGGGCAAAAAGTTCTGATCGGAGCTATAGGCAAGAGGATGCTCCTGCGTCGGATCCTCTTAAAGCATCGTCTTCATTTAAATGTGTTTGCCCGTTCCGCTACTAGACCTGGTATGGCGGATCTCCTTGCTCAAGCAATTGGAGAATTTAAAACTTACCGGATTGTCCCGGAGGATTTACGTAACGTTAAAAATACAACTGGACTTTTATTTGATAAACTTCAAGACTTAGCCTTTATTTATGAAGAATTTCAAGCTGCTTTAGGACAAGGTATCCGTGACCCTGATGATGAGCTATCAGTTTTGGCAGAAAAGATCCCTGCTGCCCCCCTTATCCATGGCGCTCAGATTTGGGTGGACGGGTTTACGGGATTTACCCCTCAGGAATTAGAAGTTTTAAAGATAATCCTAACCACTGCTAAGGAAGTTGTGATAACTTCTCCACTTGATCCAGGTTTACAGGCAGATGAACGCCAGTTGGAATCAGGGACCTTTAAAGTGGGAGAAGAGCTATTTGCAGGCTCTTGGCAAACTTATCAGGATTTACAACGCATTGCCTCGGAGACTGGTACCTACTTGCACCCTCCGACGTTGCTTGAGAATACATTGCGTTTTAAACATCCCTGGCTCTGGCATTTGGAAAGATATTTTTCAGCTTATCCGACAGTAGCTTATGAAGAAGGTCAGTCTTCCGCTCCAATGACCAAACTCAGTGAATTTCCGGTTGAAGAGAGTCCGCTAGGGGAAGGAATTCAGATATTTTCTGCCGTCAACCGGCGTGCTGAAGTTGAAGGTGTTGCCCGGGAACTGCGACGTTTAGCTAGGGATGAAGGACTTATCTGGAATGAAATGGCGGTCATGACTCGCGACCTTACAAGCTATCATGAGCTGATTACACAAGTGTTCACGGCTTATGAGATTCCTTATTTTTTAGATCATAAACGTTCCGTCCTACATCATCCCTTAATTGAACTGATTCTATCCATACCAGAAGTGGCGGAGAGCTATTGGGCATACGAACCACTTTTTCGCTGTTTAAAGACGGACTTTTTCCCACTTCAAAGGGATAGCATCGACCGTATGGAAAACTATGTTTTAGAACACGGAATACATGGGGAAGGCTGGAATAAGAACGCTCCGTGGATATACCATCGACAATGGTCTCTAGGGCAAAACGAGGCCCAGCTTGCCACCGAGATTAAGTTTCAAACTGAACTCAACTCTTCTAGGAAGACTGTTTTTGATCTCATGGCCCCATTTATTCAGAAAATCAGGCCTAGTCGAAAAGCTGATCGGTTAACGGTAAGGGAAGTTACTGAAGCGCTATATGCCTTCTTAGAAAAGCTTGATGTTCCAGCAACCTTAACGAAGTGGGCGCAGAGGGATCAGGAACAAGGCGAGCTCAGCGCTGCCAAATTACACGAACAAATCTGGGAAGCCGTCATCCAAGTCATGGATGAAATGGTCGCTGGACTGGGGGATGAATGTCTCGAGCTTGAGGACTACGCCTTAATTCTCTCTTCAGGGATAGAGGCTATCGAACTCGGGTTGATTCCTCCCGGGCTCGACCAGGTCTTAGTGGGATCACTTGATCGTTCACGAAATCCGGAAGTGCGGGTTCTCTTTCTCCTCGGCGCTAATGAGGGCGTACTTCCTGCAAGGCCTGCTTCTGATGGAGTCCTTGACGAAGAGGAACGGAAACAATTAGAGATAGCAGGGGTCACTCTTGCCCCAAAAGGGAAGGCTCAGACGTATGAGGAACAATTTTTTATCTATAGTGCATTGACCCGTGCAACAGAAAAACTTATGGTCTGTTATCCATTGACAGATGAAGAGGGGAAAGGGCTGGTGGTCTCGCCTGTTGTCACACGCCTTATGCATCTTTTCCCAACGCTCTCGGAGAGCTTTGTAGGAAATCAGGAGGATATTAGCCGCATTAGCCATGCAACTTCTGCCCTCCATGCCTATGCCGAACAGCTGCGCACTCTGCGCCAGGGAGAACCTCTTTCTCCATTATGGGAGGCTATTGAAAAGTGGCTGACACAGGATCCTACCCGCCAAAATCAAGTAAAGCGGTTACAGACCAGTCTCTTGACCCAAAATCAGGAAGCAAGAATTCAACGCCCCCTAGCACGCCGCTTATATGGTAAACGCCTGAAAGCCAGTGTTTCTCGCCTAGAACAATTCGCCAAGTGTCCTTTTGGACATTATGCTCGTTACGGTCTGAAGCTTCGCGAAAGGTCTACCTACCAGCTTTCGAGCCCTGATATGGGCGAATTCTTCCATACTCTGCTACATGATTTTGCAATCAAACTACAGGAGCAGGGCTTAGATTGGGGGAAATTGACGAAAGAAGAATCTTGGGCTCTCGTCAGTGAACTGGCGGAGCAGCTTGCCCCAAGTCTTCAGCATGAGATCCTCCTAAGTAGCGCACGCTATCGTTATTTAACTCATAAACTTAAACGAACCGTTCATCATGCAGTACGAGTACTCGGAGAACATGCTCGCCGAGGGGTATTTATTCCGATCCAACTTGAGGTTGGCTTTGGCCCGACAGAGTCCCTCCCTGGGGTCAACATCCCGTTAACAGAGGGCGATTCACTGCTTTTATGCGGACAAATTGACCGCGTAGATGCAGCGTTCTTAGATGGGAAAGTGTATTTGCGTATCCTTGATTATAAATCCCGCGAATTATCCTTAGCTCTGGATTCAATCTATTATGGGTTAAATCTCCAATTGCTTACCTACCTAGATGTCGCCTTGCAAGGCGCTGAAGTCTTACTAAATACGACGACAGCTTTGCCCTCTCTTGGAACCAATCCAGAAAACTCATGTAGTGAAGTAACAGAAGAAATCGAACATGTCCTTTCTCGGAAGCTTCCCGCAGGTTTTCTTTATTTTCCGGTACTGGAACCACAGCTCGCGGAGAAAATCCCTCTCAGCTCGGAGGAACTAGAACAGCATCGCGTCAAAGCTGTCAAAGTGGGTGGATATTTATTAGCCAACCCACGCGTGTTAGAAGCCATGGACTCAACATTTTCCATAGGGCATTCTGATTTACTTGGTCTTAAATTGAAAAAGGATGGTACTTTCACAAAAGGGGCCAACGTCCTTACCGAGGATGAGTTCACCCTACTAAGTAACTATCTTCATCAATGGTTTCGGCGGACCGGTGAAGATATATTAGACGGGAATATTTCACTCTCCCCTTACCGGCGAGGGAAGAGTACGGGATGCCAGTATTGTGCATATAAACCTGTGTGTCACTTTGACCCCTACCTCACAGAAAACCAATACCGAGACCTGCCCGCCTTAAAGCCAGAGGAAGCTTTAAAACGCATCGAAAAGTCGGCAGAAGACACCCGAATTGTTTCGAACTCTCCCTCAGATTCCATTTCACTACCAACTATAAAGGAATCAAACAAGCTAGTCTTAAACTGGCTGGATGAAAAAATTTCTGAGGACTTAACAATAATTACCGTTAAAAACACCACAAATAAGACTTCAGAGATAAAGGGAGGAGAGATGACGTGAGTAAAACCCAGTGGACGGCGGAACAACGTGCCGCCATCACGTTACGAGGCCAACTCTTGGTCGCTGCTGCAGCAGGCTCAGGCAAAACGGCCGTGCTTGTAGAACGCTTAATTCAGCGCATCACGAATCCCGATGAACCTGAGGATGTGGATCGTTTTCTGGTCGTCACGTTCACTAAAGCAGCAGCCAATGAGATGCGGGAACGTATTGGAAAGGCCTTAGACGAAGCTTTGTTTCTCGCCCAAGTGCCTGGAGACGTTGATCGTCTCATCCGCCAACGTACCCTTCTTCAGCGAGCAAACATTACTACCTTGCATTCTTTCTGTTTAGAGTTAATCCGGAAGTATTTCTACCAACTTGAACTTGATCCTGCATTTCGGGTGGCGGATCAAGCAGAAGCTGACCTTCTACGCCAAGATGTCGTTGAAGAGCTCTTTGAAACTCGTTACGAAGGTGTTGACCTTGACTTCTTGAAACTCGTCGATGCCTTCGGTTCGGATCGTGATGATCAACCCTTGATGGACCATGTTTTACGTCTTTTTACCTTCGCCTATAGTCAACCCCGACCGGATATCTGGCTTGCGGGACTAGAGCAGGCTTATGTGTGGGAAGATATCGAAACCATGATGCAAAGCGATTGGGGGCAAGCCGTTCGCCAAGGGCTACTGGACCTTGTAAGTGGAAGTTTAAATTCACTTGAAAGAGCTGAAGAAATTGCGCAGCGCCCAGGGGGGCCAGCCCTGTACTCAGAGACTTTACAAGATGATAAAAACCGTGTCCAGTTATTAAAGCGCGCATTGATAGAAGGGGATTGGGCACAGGTCGAAACACAGTTTCGGTCCGCTGTTAATTACCCGAGGCTCCCAGCTGCTCGCTCCAAAGCAAAGAAAAAGGGTGCTAAGGACAGTTCAAATCCCGAACTCGGAGCAGATGCTGCCTTAGAACAAGTTAGCATCGAGGAGTCCTATCAAAAGAATTTACAAGAGGAATGCAAGAAATTAAGAGATGAGGCTAAGAAGAAACTCAATTCGTTACACGATGAGGTTTTTGCTTTTCCCATTATAGACCAACTTCCTGCCTTAAGAGAGATGGGGACTATGGCCCAAACACTGGGCACCTTAGTGAGTGAATTTTCGAGAGTCTATGCTGTGGCAAAGGCTCAGCGCAACGTCTTAGACTTTACGGACTTAGAGCATTTTGCCCTCCAATTGCTCGAAGAACAAGGAGAGGCCTCTTTGATTGCTCAAAAATTAAAGGATTATTTTGCAGAAGTGCTGGTGGATGAATATCAGGATATTAACCCTGTTCAAGAACGCATTTTGCGACTGGTATCAAGGCAGGAGGAGTCGCCCAATCTCTTTATGGTAGGAGATGTTAAGCAAAGTATTTATCGTTTTCGCATGGCAGACCCCAGCTTATTTCTGGAAAAATACAGTACTCTGCAGCATTGGCACTCTGGAATGCCTAGTAGCACAACTCCAAAGGAAATTGTGATTGATCTGAACCGCAATTTCCGTAGTCGTCTTGAGGTGGTGGAGGGAGTCAATTTTCTATTTCGTCAGATTATGACTAAAGGTGCCGGGGAAATTCCTTATGACGATCAAGCTGCCTTACAATTCGGAGCAGCGTATGTTTCTGATCAGAATCAAATTAACACAGCTGAAGGCCCGATAGAAGTTCACCTAATCGACCTCAAAAGTATCAGAAACCAGCTGGCCCTTGATTCCACAGATGAGGTACAGAAAGATCTAGTAAATTTAAGTGCGAGCGAAGCTCAGGACGATCCGGAATTCGCCTCTACCCAGGGCGCCACAGAGTGTGAAGATGATTTAATCTCTGGGGCTGAGGATGCTATAGCCTCGGAGGATCTCGATAAGGCTCGAATTGAAGCGCGTCTTGTCAGTGAACGAATTCAACGCCTGGTCCAAGGGGCAGAGTTTCAGATTCATGATCGGAAACTTAATAATTTTCGTCCTGTCCGATATTCAGATATTGTGATTTTGATGCGTACCTACTCAGCCGTTGCTCCAATCTATGTCGAAGAATTCCAAAGTGCCAACATCCCTGTTTATGCCGAAACGACGACTGGGTACTTCGGAGCTAGCGAAGTGGAGACAATGTTGTCCCTGCTTAAAGTCATTGATAATCCTCGCAATGATATTCCTTTGGCTGCGGTCCTGCGTTCTCCCCTCGTTGGCCTAAATGGAACTGAATTAGGTAAAATCCGCATGATTCTTCCAGAAGGAGATTTCTATGAAGCGTTGACTCTTGCAGTTTGGATTGTTCATGAAGAGGAAAATTTATCTCCGGAAAGAACCAAGGATTTTCAAAAGATATTAGGACTCTATGAAGAATCTCTGAAGGTACGGCTTGAAAAGGCTCGGCTAATACTGGCAACAGCAACGGGTATAAAGGATAAAATTACAGATTTTTGGATTAAACTGCAAACCTGGCGAACGCTCTCCCGCCGTACGTCCCTAGCTGATCTTCTCTGGACTCTATATGAAGAGACAGGATACTTGACTTATGTTGGAACGTTACCGGCAGGTGCTCAGCGACAAGCTAATCTGCGGGTACTCTATGATCGTGCCAGTCGTTTTGAAGCAACGCGGTATCGTGGCTTGTTCCGCTTTCTTCGCTTTCTAGATCGCTTCCGAGGGCAAGGTAAGGATATGGGAAATGCTCGCGCGTTAGGAGAAACTGAAGATGTCGTCCGCTTGATAACGGTTCATGCTAGCAAAGGCTTGGAATTTCCAGTCGTTTTCATGGTCGGTCTAGGGCGAACATTTAATACCCAAAGCCTCAAAGGAAAAGTACTTCTGCACTCCAAATTAGGTATGGGAATGCCAATCATTGATATTGAAAATAATGTACGCTACCCTTCTTTGATCCAGTACGCAGTCAAACAACGTTTAGCTCAAGAAGCTTTAGCGGAAGAGTTGCGTATTCTCTATGTAGCTCTTACTCGTGCCAAAGAACGATTGTTCCTCTATGGGACTATGGATAACTTAGATAAGACCTTCCTCAAATGGTATCGAACTCTAGAATGGGGAGAGGTCGCCTTACCAGATGGTCAACTCCGGAGTGCCAAATGCTTTCTGGATTGGATTGGTCCAGCGTTAGCCCGCCATCCGAGAAAGCTCTTCGGCGAAACTGAGGGACGATCGACTTTAGCCATTTCAGAAATTAATTCACGCTGGGATATCCAGATACATCGCAACATAACAGCGGACAAAGACAAAAATCAAGAGACTAACTTCGGAGAGGGCAAGGACGAAGGCCTAGTGATGAGCGCTGATAATAGTGCTGAAAGTGAACAGATTCCAATAGATTCAAACAGCAAAGCTAAGGATCAATTATTTGCCGAGATCGATCGAAGATTAAGCTGGCAGTATCCGCACCTCAAAGCTGTTAGGAAAGTAGCAAAAACCAGTGTCAGTGAATTGAAACGTCAATACAATTGGCATGCTGATGAGGGAACAACTCCGCTTCCTACGCTTCCAAAAAACACAGATTCTCTGAAACGCCCCAAATTTCTTCAAGAAGAGCAGAAACTTACCGCGGCTGAGCGTGGAACTGCTTTACACACAGCTATGCAACATCTTCCCTTCGAAAAATGGGCAACCAAGTGGCGAGATTTATCCGAACTGGAACAGATTAATAACGTTAGCGAATTTTTGAATATGCTTATGCAGCGTGAAATTTTAAGTGGCGAACAAAGAACCAGTATAAAACCAGCCCAGATTGCTCAGTTTCTAAACTCCCAAATGGGAGAGCGATTCTTCAGCGCAGAGCAAATACTTCGAGAAATTCCTTTTACGTTAACCTTTCCGTCTGAGAGTGAACTCGTGGGAGTCTCACGAGTTGATAAAACGAATATTTTAGTTCAAGGTGTCATCGATGTTGTTTTGCTTAGTAGGGATGAACACCAAGAAATCCACGCGGAGATTCTTGACTATAAGACGGATTCCTTTTGGAGCAGTAGTGCGGACAAGCTAGAAAACAGCAAAACTGATCCAGAGGAGATCTTGCGAGAACGATATACACTTCAGCTCTCACTTTATGCTCTGGCGATTGAACGCCTACTTAAAATTAAGATCTCAGGCTGTACACTTTATTCGTTTACACTTGGACGAGAGATAGCCATAGCGGATGAAGTTCGCAAGTCTAGTCAGATAACGGGCATTCCTTTGTTTGCCAAATAAAGCACAATCTACTTAATTGATCAAATTTTGTGCTTTTAATCCCATTACTTGAGACCATAATAAGAATTCTTAATAGACTAATCACACTTTTCCAAAATATTTCGTCTGTTTGAGGCAGGAATTTCAAGATATATGGCGAATTTAATACATTGTGATTGTATTAACTATCTCTATTATGAGAGAGTAAGGATGAAGAGGTGTTGTAATGAGTCAAAATAAAGTCGGTGCTGTATTGATAGTAGGCGCGGGGATTGCTGGCATTCAGGCTGCACTTGATTTGGCAGAGTCGGGTTACTTAGTGCACTTGGTAGAAGAGTCGTCAGCAATTGGTGGTACAATGCCAATGTTGGACAAGACTTTCCCGACTAACGATTGTTCTATGTGTATTCTGTCCCCTAAATTGGTGGAATGTGGTCGCCATCTCAATGTTCGTATCTATACTAATTCTCAGGTTGTTAAATCTGAGGGTGAAGCAGGAAACTTTAAAGTAACTATTAAGCAAAAAGCTCGTTTTATTGATCTCGACAAATGTACTGGGTGTGGAGCCTGTGCTGAAGCCTGTCCAGTGAAAGTTGACGATGAATTTAATCAAGGCTTAGGAAAGCGTAAGTCTGCTTTTAAACAGTATTCTCAAGCTTTCCCTAATGCCTTTGCAATCGATGAAAAGACTTGTTTATATCAAACACGTGGTAGAGCTAAAGGCAAAGACATTTGTATGAAATGCGTAAAGGCTTGTCAAGCTGGAGCAATCAACCACCAGATGGAAGACAAAGAAATAGAAGTCGAAGTGGGGTCGATGATCCTTAACCCAGGCTTTAAAGTATTCGATGCTTCTAAGCTGGATTATTATGGGTATGGCAAAATCAAAAGTGTCATTACCAGCCTAGAGTTCGAGCGTCTTCTAAGTGCTTCAGGACCCTTTGATGGACATTTAGTGAGGCCTTTTGACCAAAAAGAACCTCAAAGAATTGCCTGGATTCAGTGTGTTGGTTCGAGAAACGCCAAGATTGATAAGAATTATTGTTCTGGTGTTTGTTGTATGTACGCTATCAAAGAAGCGGTCATTGCCAAAGAGCACAGTCATATTCCTGTCGATACGACGATTTTCTATATGGATATGAGAACTCATGGCAAAGATTTTGAAAAGTATTATGAAAACGCTAAGAATCAACATTGCGTGAACTTCATTCGTTCGCGTGTTTATGAAGTAACCGAGGCTGTCGATGGCTCCGGCGATGCTGTCATTCGGTATTCTACCGAGGATGGGCAAATACTTTCAGAACAATATGATTTGGTCGTGTTATCTGTCGGGATAGAACCTGGAGATAGCTCCAAGGAATTAGCAAAACTATTGGATCTTAAAGTTAATAAATACGGGTTTGCTGAACTTGAAACTCTATCGGGTGTGAATACATCTAAAGAAGGAGTCTTCGCGGCAGGGGCTTTTAGTGGTCCTAGAGATATTCCAGAAACAGTCATCCAGGCTAGCGCAGCAGCCGGTGCGGCTTCCGCTATCTTAGCGGATGAGCGAGGAACTCTAGTCAGTGAAAAGCAATATCCCCCTGAATTACAGGTAACCGGAGATGTCATAAGGACAGGAGTATTTATTTGCCACTGTGGAGTTAATATCGGCAGCATCGTTGATGTTCCTGCAGTTGTCGAGTATGCTAAGACACTACCTACCGTTGTCTATGCTACAGAAAAAATCTATGCCTGTTCTCAAGATGCTCAGGCGTCTATTAAAGCTCTGATTAGTGAACAAAAATTAAACAGAGTCGTAGTCTCTTCATGTAGCCCACGAACGCATGAGCCGCTATTCCAAGAAACGCTGAAAGAAGCCGGTTTAAACGCTCACTTGTTTGACATGGCCAATATTCGTGACCAATGTTCTTGGGTGCATATGAATGAACCCGAACAAGCCACTGAAAAAGCTAAAGACTTAACAAAACTAGCCATTATCCGCGCTTCTATGCAACAACCAGTTCAGCCCATATTTATGGCTATGAACCATGTTGCCCTAGTTATCGGTGGTGGAGTTGCGGGAATGACAAGTGCTCTGTCGTTGGCTGATCAAGGGTATGAAGTTCATGTCGTTGAAAAAGACACATCTTTGGGTGGTGTCGCTAGAAGGTTCTCTACTGGATTCAGAGGCGAAGATGTCAAAGCTTTCGTTGCTGATCTGGTTGAAAGTGTCAGCAAACACCCGAAAATCAAACTTCATGTCGGCGTTGGTATTAAAGAAGTTGGAGGCTTCCTGGGTAGCTTCACTACGACTTTAGAAAATGACGAACGTATTGAGCATGGTGTTGCAATTCTCACCATTGGTGGTCAAGAGTATAAGCCCAAGGAATACCTCTACGGTGAAGATGAGCGCGTAATGACTCAAATCGAGATGGACGAAGCCTTAGTCAAGCATGATCCTAAGTTTGAAAATGCTCAGAATTATGTCTTTATCCAATGCGTCGGCTCTCGTAATGAAGAAAATCCTTATTGTAGCCGTACTTGCTGTACAAAATCCGTTAAGTTAGCTCTGAAAGTCAAGACTAAAAATCCAGGAGCTAATGTCTTCATTCTGTACCGCGATATGAGAACCTATGGTTACTTTGAAGAGGACTATGAACTTGCTCGACGAAGTGGAATAATTTTTGTTCGCTATAGTGAGAATGATAAGCCTGTCTTGACCAAAGAAGGAAATACTCTCGTTGTAACCGTACGGGATCACGTTTTAGATCGCCCCTTGGAGATCGAAGCAGATATCCTATGCTTAGCAGCTGGGATTAAAGCTCCTGCAGACGGCAGGAAACTCTCCAAATGGTTCAAAATTCCCTTAAATGCGGAAGGCTTCTTCTTAGAAGCACATATGAAATTGCGCCCGGTTGATTTCAGCACTGACGGTGTATTCATGGCTGGTCTAGCCCATAGTCCTAAAAACATGGAAGAAGTTATTGCTCAAGCCAAGGCAGCTGCCGGACGCGCCGGTGTAGCATTGTCTAAGGAAATGGTAGAATCGGCAGGGTTGAATGCTTTCGTCGATAAACGCAAATGTACTGCTTGTGGTACGTGTGAAGCTATCTGTCCAGCTAAAGCCGTTACTGTCGATTTAGCGAACCACGTGGCTTCGGTGAATGATGCTCTGTGTAAAGGGTGCGGGGCGTGTGCTTCAAGCTGCCGTTGCGGTGCCATCAGCCTTAGAGGGTGTACAAATGAGCAAATTGTACAAATGTTAAACTCCTTCTAGAATTGAATAATTATGGGAAGGTAGATGATTATGGGAGAATGTCAGGTAAAAGTATACCAACCAGATACTAGTGAATTCAAACCAAAAATTGCAGCTTTTTTGTGTAACTGGTGTAGCTATGCAGGAGCTGATCTGGCCGGTGTCGGTCGAATTCAATATCCAGCGACAATTAGAACGATTAGAGTCCCATGTTCGGGAAGAATCAATCCTTTATATATCTTAAAAGCAATGGCCAATGGAGCAGATGGAGTCTTAGTTTCTGGGTGCCACCCCGGTGATTGCCATTACATTGGTGGTAATTACGTTGCTCGCCGGAAATTTGCTCTAATCCAGTCGCTTTTAAAGCATGTTGGTTTAGAAGATGACCGAGTCAGTTTTTCCTGGGTATCCGCTGCTGAAGGTGGACGATTTGCTGAGGTTGTCAAAGGGGTTACGGAGCGTGTTACTGCATTAGGACCTAATAAAGGGATATTTAAAGTAGATGACGGGGGTGCAACGGATGAATAACATCATTAATGATATCCGAGAAACAGCCCGCCAATTACTGGTTGATGGAAAAGTTGACGTTGTTATCGGCTATGAAAAAGGTTCCTTACCGTTAAAAGCAACACCTTGCTTCGTGCGTACTCCGCAAGATGTTGATCGCTTGATCTGGGACGAAACGTGTGAAAATAATCTCGCGTCCTTTGTTGCTAATACTGCAGGAAAAAAAGCCATTGTCGCCAAAGGGTGTGACAGTCGGTCTTTGGTGGTCCTAATGCAGGAAAATCAGGTACTCAGAGAGGATCTCTATATCATCGGTGTTTCCTGTCCTGGCGTCGTCAATAAACGGAAAATTGAGGCCGAAGTAGGAGAAATCATCGAAGCTGCTATTGCCGATGGCATGATTTCCGTCAAAGGGATGGAAGGCTCTAAAGAGTATGCCTTTGCTGAGGTTAAAGACGTAACGTGCCAAACCTGCCGATACCCTAATCCTGTTATTGAAGATACTCACATTGGCGGGACTGTAGAAGTTTCCCAATCGACTCCGTTCGCTGATGTTATAGAAATGGAAAACAAGTCTGATAGTGAGCGTCAAGCTTACTTTAAAGAACAAATGAGTAAATGCATTCGCTGTTATGCTTGTCGCAATGCCTGTCCTCTCTGCTATTGCCCGGAATGCTTTGTGGATTGTAATTCCCCGAAATGGCTCACTGGTGGAGTTAATCGTGCGGAAAATCTCATGTTTCAAGCTGGACGTGTTCTCCATTTGGCTGGCCGGTGTGTTGATTGTGGTGCATGTACTCGCGCCTGCCCACAAGATGTCGATATACGAGCTATGAACCGCAAGTCTGCTAAAGATGTCTTCGAAATGTATCACCATGAAGCTGGCATAAGCGAAACTGTTGTACCAGCTCTTAATGAATACAGCTCTGAGGATCCAGAAACATTCTTGGTAAAGGAGTGAGGTGAAGAAAATGAAGATAAGCAAAGAGAAATTTGGTCAATCATTCGATGCTTTAGCCGCTGAGTATAAAGTAATTGCTCCGGTTAGCGATGCAGGAGGAGTTAATTACGAAGCAGTAAAGAGCTTCTCCGAAGTCAAACAGAATTATCTAAATTCTAAGCTTCCTCCTAAATCCTTCTTTTTTCCTCAACATGAAAAACTTTTGTCTTATGTAAAAGAAGGCAAAGATGTAACAGTTAAGAACGAGCTGAAGGTAGAAAAAACGATTCTTTTTGGAATCAGACCATGTGATGCTAAAGGTTTTCTCCTTTTAGACACAGTCTTCAAAAATGATATGTTTACGGACCCATATTATTTTGAGCGTCGTGATAATACCGTTGTCATTGGACTCGCCTGTAATAAAATTGCCCCTACCTGTTTTTGCTCCTCAATGGGCTTTTCTCCGGCTAGCAGTGCTGGCGCAGATATTTTCCTAATTGATCTAGGAAATTCCTATCAAGTAGAAGTTATTACTGAAAAAGGTAAGACCTTGATGGCCGGTTTAGCTGGACTTGAAGAACTATCACCTGAGGATCAAACCCTCGTTGAGACTATTAAGAGTGCTCAGACAACCAGTCAAGTTGATGTCTCAACCATCACGAGTAAACTTGAGAAGTTTTTTGATCATTCCTATTGGGATACTCTCCAAGAGAAGTGCATCGGTTGTAATGCCTGTACATTTTCTTGCCCAACTTGTCACTGCTTCGATATTTCCGAGGAAGTGCGCAATAATGCGGGAACACGAGTTAGAACCTGGGATGGGTGCATGGCTCCTCTCTTTACCTTACATGCTTCTGGTCATAACCCTCGGGACAAGAAAAAAACCCGTTGGCGCCAGAGAATGATGCACAAATTCAACTATTTTGTCCATAACAGTGGAGATATTTCCTGTGTGGGCTGTGGTCGTTGCATCAAAAGTTGTCCAGTTAATTTAGATATTCGGCAGGTCATCGATGGGGTTAACAAAGCAGAATTGGTGGTGAACTAATGGAACAGAATCCTTATCTACCTATTAAAATGAAACTCATCAAAAACTTAGTGGAAACTGAAGATAGAAATATCAATACCTTCACTTTGGAGTTTCTCAATAAACAAGATGAAGAAAACTTCAAATATTTGCCCGGACAGTTCGCAGAAATTAGCGCCTTTGGTCACGGAGAAGCGCCGTTCGGTATCGCAACCTCCCCAACTGAACCTGGAATTCTCAAGTTTTCTGTTGCTAAAGTAGGGTGCGTGTCCAATGCCTTGCACCTTATGGAAGAGGGCACGATGGTTGGGGTAAGAGGACCCATGGGTAATTCTTATCCGATAGAAGACTTCAAAGGTAAAAATGTCGTTATCATCGGTGGGGGTTTTGCTTTCACTACTCTGCGCTCCCTGGCCGTCTATATGATGGATGAAAAACATCGTGCCGACTATGGGGATATTACCGTTATTTACGGTGCTAGAAACCCTGGTTTGTTGCTTTACAAAGACGAATTGGCAGAATGGGAAACTAATCCTAATATTAACCTCGTCACCACAATTGACAAAGAGTGCGATGGCTGGTGTCAACGGGTAGGCTTTATTCCTACCATAACCGAACAAGTAGCACCCTCTTCAGTGAATAGCTATGCTGTCGTCTGCGGACCACCAGTTATGATTAAGTACACTTTGCCGGTATTAGAAAAACTGAACTTCCCTCCAGAGCGAATCATCACTTCTTTGGAAATGCGGATGAAGTGTGGTTTAGGTATCTGTGGTCGTTGCAATATCGGGACGGAATACGTATGTAAAGATGGTCCGGTATTTACCATGGCTCAATTAAAAGAACTCCCAAGTGAATATTAATTTGATTGACGGAGGTGATAGTAAGATGGGTGAACCCATAAGAATTAAAAGCTTAGATCCAACCTTGCGTAACGAAGTAGCCGACTTGATGAAAGGTTTTGATTATTCCAATTGTCTTAGTTGTGGAATGTGTACCGCGGGTTGTGTGTATAGTGATTTAATGGAAGACCATGATCCACGCAAATTTATCCGCAAAATTGCGCTAGGTATGCGGGAAGAATTGGTTAGTGATCCTTTTGTCTGGAATTGCAATATGTGTGAACGCTGTACGGTAGAATGTCCAATGGGTGTAAATATTGCGGCTCTTACGAGAGCCTTCCGAGGTAAAACTGCTATGCCACCTGGCCATTTGCAGATTATTGCCGATGACCACATTCGCACGGGTAACCAAATGGCAGTTGAGCAAATCGATTATGATGAAACGATCGAGTGGATTGAGGAATTAATGCAGGAGGATCTGAAGGATCCTACCTTTAAGATCCCTTTAGACGTGCCTAATGCAGATTTTATGTTTGGTTTCAATGCTCGAGAAATCAAGCATTATCCGAGTGAACTGCAAACTATTTTAAATATTTTCCACGCTGCTAAAGCTAACTATACCTTGAGTAGTAAGCGCTGGGACGCGACCAATATTTGTTTGTTCACCGGTAAAAATGATGAATTTCAAGAAATTTCACGTCCGCTCTTCGAAGAAGCGGAGCGGCTTAACCCTAAGGAAATTATTGTCACAGAATGTGGCCATGCTTTCCGTTCAACAAGAATGTTTGCGCGTACTTTTTGGAAAGGTAAGCAGTTCCCAGTACGCCACATCGTTGAGCTGTATGCCGATTGGATTAAAGATGGCACGCTAAAACCAGATAAAACCAGAAATGTATTGCCTGTCACCCTCCATGATCCCTGTAATACTGTTCGTAAAGAAGGAGTCTCTGAACCACAACGTTATGTCTTAGAGAATATTGTCATGGATTTCCGCGACATGAATCCTAATGGTAAGAATAACATTTGTTGTGGAGCAGGTGGGGGCGCTCTAGCAGTTGCTGCGACCAAAGGACAGCGTATGATTAAAGCAAAACCTAAGGTCGATCAATTACTGGCTACTGGCGCAACGATAGGATGTATTCCCTGTCATAACTGTATTGACCAGTTTAACGACATGAATAAACACTACAAGCTCGGTATGAAAATTATGCATCTCAGTCCTTTGCTCGAGATCGCCTTAGGTTTAGCAGAACCAGAGTAATTATTACTGTCCAAGAAACGAGGAAGCCCCGACGGCGCAAAACGCCGTACGGGGCTTCTTTATCTAAATTTTAATCTCAATATACCAGTCGACTAAGATTTAGTCTGTTTTTTTAGCTTCCGACGTACCCCCAACATCAGAAGTAAGATAACGACTAAGGAGGGAATAATGAAAAGCAATTTTTGATTTAAAAAGGTTTTAGGAGGAGCTGCTATGATAGGCGCTGAGATTTCCGCTCCCAGCGTAGATTGTGTAATAACTTCTTTGTTTATAATCGCTTTATTGATGGGTACATCGTAGATGGCGGACCGAAGAGTATCATTTCCATAAGCTAAGCGATATTCACTGCTTCCCAAATCCTTATATACGAGTTTAGTAAGATAGTATTTAACCTTTATAGAATTTAGGATAATGGGCTTAGCATCGCGATTATGGACAATGAGCCTAAGTTTATCAACAGGGGGAGTATTCGTCCAATCGATGGCTTTTTTCATAGAGGAATCTGAGGGGGGGAGGTTAGAAAGTTCTCCTTCTGATAAATAATGTGTTGACTGATCAGTGACACCGAATAGACCATACGTTCGTTCGATTGTATCATTAGTGATAAGTTCTAAGCGAAAGGCGTTAAGGTGGTTTGCCTGAATCGTGATAATTGTATCCGTTCCCTCTTGGGTAGAGACATATTGTGCCTCTTCTAAGAGGATGAATGATTCTTTAGCTGTCTCAGTTGATGCGTCTTGGACCGATGCAATGAAATATGGTACTTCTTCATCCTGGTCATTAAGAACCCTTAAATCAGCGAGTTGGTTACTATGGGCATACACATCTTTATCTAGAACAACCGATTTATACCCTATCAAATTATCTGATTGGATTTGCCTTATATACTGAAAACTGCTTCCAGCATATAAGGGGGTAGCCAGTAGCAACAGAAGAAAAATATTAAGAATAGTTATCAGTTTATGCATGGAATTGCCTGTCTTGATCTGGGCACAACGTATGACAGGAATAGGATATCAGAAGTCTCTCGAAATTATCATTCTTGCCCAAAAATATCCCACCTTTCTTTATATATTATATTACTTTTCAAGATGTGAAAGCTAGACTATCCCTGCAATATATAGGCAATCCTTTAGCTAGATCACTATAACAATCACATCAGAAAACATGAACTACTTCAACTAGAAACGAACATTGAGCACGATATTACAATAAAGGTTATAATAAGCTATTATATAATAATCTTTGCCAATCATTAAATTTAACATTTAAAATGGGCAAAAAGTGAAAGAGAGAGAAAGAGATGGCAGTACAGATTTTAACCGATAGCACAAGCTACTTAGGGGAGGATATTACTAAAAAGTTCAGCATAAGAATGGTATCATTAAATCTTTCCTTTGGTAATGACAGCATGAGAGAAATCGATATAGATAACGAGCTATTTTACAAAATGATGGCTTTAAAAGGAATTCCAACCTCTTCCCAACCTCCAGTCGGAGAATTGTATAATGAAATGATCAACGTGGTCGAGCAAGGCGATAGTCTGTGTTGTATTTTTTTATCCGCGGATATGAGCGGTACTGTATCAACAGGCCAAATAGCAAAAGAAATGGTATTGGAAAAGTATAAGGATGCCTTGATAGAAATTGTTGACTCAAGGTCCAACTGTATGCAGCTTGGCTTTGCTGTCGTCATGGCAGCGAGAGCAGCAAAAGAAGGTAAGACACTAGAGCAGGTTAAAGAAGCTGCCTTACAAAATATCCAAAGAAGTCGGTTCTTATTTATACCGGAGAATCTTGAATACTTAAAAAAGGGTGGCAGGATCGGTGGCGCAGGTGCTTTACTGGGAAACTTGTTTAAAATTATTCCAATATTGACTGTGGAAAACGGCAAAACAACAATTCTGATGAAGGTAAGAACAAAGAAAAATGCTGTTTTGGCTATGATTGATAAAATGTTGCAAGATATTAGCACCTATGATTTAGGAGAGATTGTGGTTCAACATATCAATTGTCTGGACGAAGCAAAAGAGCTAGCGAAGGTGCTTAAAGATAAATTAAAAGTTAATGTAGATATTATGGGTATTGGACCAGTCATTGGCTTGCATGTAGGTCCAGGTACTATTGCTATTGTTTATTATACACACAAGGCTATGAGATAAGAGTTTAAATAGTGTACCCACGATATAATACCAACATTTATTTATCTTTAGCTAAACTAGTTCACTCTAGTCTGCTCAAGAGAAGCCACCGCCAATATTTCGGGCGGTGGCTTCTCTTATTTTCGGTGAGAATCGAGGACATACCCTCGAAAACTAGTCTACAAAAATTTGTCTAAGTGCAATGATATAGTTAAATCAGTGGTTAAGAGCCAATACGAAACTGAACGCTGCAATGCAAATTACGAAGAGGGAAGGGATAAACAATGTCAATTATGGAAATCACTCAATCAGGCGTTAATAACAGGCTACCATTAAAGTCGAAATGGACGACACTCTCCAATACTCTTTTACTTTCAATTATCATGCTATCCTCATTAGACTTATCCTTAGCATCCATCCGGAATGATACTTTGTCCAACTTCACTAAATATGTTTTAACAGATCTAACCCTCATCGTAATCGTCTTAATCTTCTCTTTTAATCTTATTGCTAAGGGTAGAGAGGGGGTTAAATGTTTTCTTGCCTACATTTTGTTCTTGTGGATTTGTATTACTATTCTAAAATCAGTTTTCTAATTGTGATACCGAATTTACGGGACGACAGTTATTAGAACTTTAACTACTTCGCATTTTATGCCTTTACCTCTAATTTGATCTACATAACTACAAGCATTATCGAGAGGGAGATAAGCTGCCATACTCAAATTAAGTGTTGATCTTAATTTAACTTTGTTATTGATCCCTCCACCTAGCCAATATGAACCATCTTCTAATAAAATCGCATATACCAGTTCGCTTTCCTTTATAGGTTGCACTTTATCACTCCTTCATCTTTAGTTGAACGAGTTCACGCCTTGAGACATTGGACTATTTAATTATTCAATTTAGTTATTATAGACGCTACTTTTCATAATGTCTATTGTCCACTACTTACTGAATCTTCTATGCTATTAAAAGATATATATTGATATTCTCAGACAATACGGCTATAATAAGAACAGATGTTCCTTTTGTTGAAATATGTGTACTGTTCGGGTAGGAGTAGGAAGATTGTATGTTTTGTATGTTTTGATAAAAGATATATCAGAAGTCTAGATTATTTGATCGCAGTCTTACATTTGTGTGGAGGTGCAATAATGTCAAACCTAACAGTCATATGTTATCTTTCCTCATTATTATCTTACGGAATGGGATTTTTACAAACGTTGGCCATCAAGGACGGAGTGACCGAACATGTAGCTACCTTTGACACCTTTCATGTCTCTGTTGCAACGGGTTATTTTGTTTTAGCAATCTTCCTTGCTGTAATTGGATCTCTTTTCTTTTACGCTAAATTGAGTCGAGAACAAGAACGCACTAAAATTATAAAAAGGAGTTCCAAAGAAGAGCTTCTCTCGGCCTAATCTATACATATTTTGATAATTATATATAGTTAACTGGTTTAACTTAACTTAACTTAACTTAAATTGAATCGAATCGATTACCCATACCACCTATCCTACGGTGGTATGGGTAATATTTTTCTTGTAATATCTAGGTTTATATGATAAATTCTTAAATATAAGAATTATACCCATACGGGGTAGGGGAGTGGGTAGGCATATGAAAGAGAGTATTACGCGCAGAACATTTTTCAAGAGAACCACTGCTGCTGGAATTTTAGGGGTACTTGCAGCAACTGGTCTAAACAAGCCTGTTCAGGCCACAGGACTAAGTAGTGGTAAACTGGGTACCTTAATTGACTTAACTAAGTGTGATGGCTGTAAAGATCACGCTTCACCATTTTGTGTTGTTGCATGTGGCAAGCATAACCAGGAAAGATTCCCTGAACCCAAAAAACCATTGAAAAATTACTGGCCACAGAAAAAGGTTGAGGATTGGTCAAATAAAAGAGATCTTAAAAGCCGTTTAACTCCTTATAACTGGACATTCGTTGACCATGTTAAGGTTGAACATAATGGCCTTGAACAAGAGGTTTTCGTTCCACGACGCTGCATGCACTGTGATAATCCGACTTGTTCAAAACTATGTCCCTTTAGCGCGATTACTAAAGATCAATCGGGAGCGGTGTCGATTGACGATGAATTATGCTTCGGAGGGGCTAAATGTCGTGATGTATGTCCTTGGGGTATTCCCCAGCGACAAGCTGGAGTTGGAATCTACCTCGATATTGCCCCAGACTTAGCCGGTGGTGGAGTCATGTATAAGTGCGACATGTGCGTTGACCTTTTAGCTGAGGGCATACAACCTGCTTGTGTGAGCACTTGTCCGAAGGGTGCCATCTCGATTGGCCCGAGAGAAGACGTTAGAAACCTTGCTTATAAAAAGGCAAAAGAAATTAGTGGCTATGTCTACGGGGATAAAGAAAATGGAGGAACTGCGACCTTATACATTTCGGCCGTTCCATTCGAGAAAATTGATGCTGCGATCAAAGCAGACAAAGCGAGTAAAAAGGATGTTGCCCCAGGTCGTCCTGGTATGCCTGTTAATGTCGAAAATTACCTATCTACGGGAAAAGGAATGTTCTTGAGTGCTGTAATGGCTCCATTCGCAGGAGCAGCAGTTGCCGGCATAACGGCTTATCGAACCATAAAAGGGGATAAAGCTAAACGACTACAGAACGACATGAATGATCAAGGAGGCGAAGGAAATGAATAACCCCAAGCCTCGTAAAATCTTAAGACAAAGCCTTGCCAATCGCTTTGTGCACTGGACAACGGCCCTCTCGGTTTTGTTACTAATCATCACTGGTTTAGGGCAACTTCCGCTATATACTCGCTACAATGTCACAAAATTACCCGGTGCAGAATGGCTCGGCGACTATTTTATAACCATTAACCTTCATTATTTGGCTGCGTTTGGACTATTATTTGCCGCAACGTTCCATATTGTTTATGCATTCGCACGCAAGGAGTTTGATATTTTCCCCCGTAAGGGAGATATGAAAGAATCCTATCAGATTATAAAAGCAATGCTGACTAAAGGCCAAGAGCCAGCCTCGGATAAATACCTAGCCGAACAACGAGTAGCTTATCTGTTCATTGGGCTAAGTCTTCTCCTCTTAATAGTTACAGGTTTGATTAAGACTCTGAAGAATGTTCCTGGCGTTGACTTTTCGCACTCTCTTTTGTATTGGAACACGGCATTGCATAATATTGGCACGGTCTTAATAATTTTCGGAGTTATCGGGCACCTAGCTGCATTTCTACTCAAGGAAAACCGACCACTAATTCCAGGAATGTTTACAGGATCAATTAGCTGGGAATATGTCAAACATCGCCATACCCTTTGGTATGCGAAACTCCTTCGCAATGGCGAAATCAATGAAACCAATCACGACGATGGATCCAAAATCCAAAGTGGAGTTAATTCTAAATCAACCTCAGTGTAATCGTAAAGGTCAGCAAGGTGGATTGGTAATTTAAAAAAGTTAAACAACTCCCCTTTAGGGCTCCACCCTAGAGGGGAGTTGTTTTTCTAGTACCTTAGCGATTTCATTTTAAGAATGAATTATCCCTACTTAAACTTTATTAATGCAGCCGAACGTTTTAGTTGTTCATCAAGCACCTTAGCATAAATCCTTGTAGTTCTAGGGTCGGAATGTCCTAAAGCGTCTTGTACAATCGCGAGGTTATCCGTCTCGCGAAGTAGTAATGTGGCAAAAGTTGAACGCATTTTGTGAGCGCTAAAACCGTCTGTATTATGGCCCATTGTTTTGAGAATTCCCATATATTTCGCAATGAGATTTTGAACTGCTCTTGTGCTTATACGTTTTCCTTGCATAGAGAGAAATAACGCTTCTGACTTACCCTGAGCATAGCGTTGCCGTTCATTTAGAAGATAAACGTTCAATGCCTCAGCTACTTCAGTATTAAAGTATACGACAGTCTCTTTATTTCCTTTGCGGATAACTTCAAAGCAACCTTTATTAAGATTGGTTGTTGTGAGATTAAGGTTACAAAGTTCGGATAAACGCAAACCCGTCCCAATAAAGGTAAGAAATATTGCATAATTGCGTTTTTCTATATAAGTATGATATTTGAGCTGTTCCTTAGATAAACCAGTTCCGCTCTGTAAAATGTCAGTAAGGTCAGCAATTTGATTTGGCTCAAGTGCTTTAGGAAGCTTTTGGTTGACGTTTATAGGGTCTAACTTGATAGTAACATCAATAGAAATCATATCTTCGCGTAGCAAATATCGATAAAGAGATTTTATGACTGCTTGTTTACGGGCGAGAGCACGCACCCCATTGTTGCGTTTAATACTAGCCCAGCTCAAATATGCTTCTATATCGCGATGCCCAATATTTCTCATATGTAATAAACTAATTTCAACAGGAAAAGAGGGGAAGATAGGAGTTGAATCACATAGGAATTGAAAGAACAAACGAAGTTCATTGGTATAGGCATATTGAGTATTTTTTGACTTATTTATGACCGCAAGGTGATTAATAAAATCTTGTGCGAAATGGGGAAGGGTAGAAGGAGTCAATTCATTATTAGCTTTCATTAGTGCCTCCGTATTATATATTTATGATTGATATTCATTATAAATGGTAAGTGTCGTTAGGATCAATCGGATAGCTCTAACACTAATAAGGACGTTTTCGACAATAACTTCTCTATTGCTGCCCGTTAGATTGAATTTTATATTCAGCCAGCTAAATTAGTTGCCTAGATCGTTTTTGAACGGTCTGATTTTTTTTGGCTTTACTCGGATAATAGTATAACTAAGAGGGAATGAAGGCAAGAAAGATGTGTAACCCTTTTCACCCTTTTATCTTCTGATATATCAGAAGAATAGAGAGGAGGTTTTATAATTTTTTTGGCAAAGGTTATATTTGTGAGTAAAATACAATCCTTTAAAGAAGGTGATATCCTCAGATTTGTTGAAGTTATTAGCAAATACTATATGTGATAATAAAAAGAGTGAGGAGTTGAAAGGTGTATGCGTTCATTAATGCTGGGCTTAGTTGTTGGAGTAATTGGCATAATTCTTTCTTTATTTTTGAATAACTCTGAAATGATTATGTACGCTCTATTAATAATTGGATTTATTCCAATTATAATATCGGGTTTCCTGTCTGGGGCGTATGTGAGTGGTGATAGAGTGAGAGGAAATTATTCTGATTCTAAAGATTTTAATGAACGATCAGGTTGGTCAACCAAATTATTCTTCTTCGGAATACCTTGCGTGTTGGCTGCAGTAGTTATTATCTATATCACTTAAAAGACCATTCCTGTATATTGGAAAGAGTTTACGATGGGAGAAGACTAAGGATGTTTTTGAGACGATTGAGTTTTCTAAAGGAAAGGATTCAAAGTCACAAGGTCTATCCGTTCTCTATAGGTGCGTTTAAGGGATTGGAAACGATCGAATTTCGTAACAATGTGACATTTTTCGTAGGCGAAAATGGTTCAGGAAAATCGACGCTCCTTGAAGCCATTGCCTATAAATGTGATTTCAACACAGCTGGTGGGGGAAGGAATAACTTTTATGAAGTCCATTCTTCAGAATCAGCGTTGGGTGATTTTATAAGGCTTTCCTGGGCACCGAAAATCACGAATGGTTTTTTCCTAAGGGCAGAAAGCCTCTACAACTTTGCATCGCATATTGACAGTCTTGGTCCAGCCGCTTATGAGCCATATGGAGGAAAATCCCTTCACAAACAATCGCATGGAGAATCATTTTTGTCACTATTCGCCAATAGGTTTGGAAAACAAGGAATCTATTTATTGGATGAACCGGAGGCGGCACTGTCCCCCTCTCGCCAACTCATTCTGTTGAGAATCATAAAGGACTTGGAGACAGATGGTCAATCCCAGTTTATCATTGCAACTCATTCTCCGATTATTTTGGCTTACCCAGATGCACAAATTCTTGATTTCGATACTTCACCGATTTCTCAAACAACGTACGAAAATACCTCACATTACCAGATTACCAAAGGGTTTTTGGAAAATAGAAATCGTTATTTAAGGAAGCTCTTTGAAGATTAGTCCATCGCCTAATCATTTTTTTGTTTAAAGAGAACAGCGATTGAGGCTAATACATAGGGTCTTAAGATATTTAGAAGAGGCAAGGGGCGAGGGTGCAGATGACGATTAGAACTGTTTCGATTATAGGTTTAGGTGCCTTAGGAATTATATTTGCTAAGCATTTTTCTGATAATTTACCAAAAGGTGATGTTCGTGTTATTGTAAATCAAAGTCGTAGGCAGAGATATGAGAAGTATGGTATTTATTGTAATGGTGAGCGTTGTGATTTTAATTATGTATTACCTGAAAGCGAGCAAAAACCTGCAGATTTATTAATTTTCTGTGTGAAATTCAATCAATTACAGCAGGCTATTGAGGACGCAAGGTATCAAGTGGGAGAGCATACAATCATTCTTTCGGCACTTAATGGAATTTCTAGTGAAGAAATCATTGGAAAAACATTGGGAATGGAAAAAATACTTTATTGCGTTGCACAAGGGATGGATGCAGTGAAAATTGAAAACAAGTTGACCTATAAAAACATGGGAATGATCTGCTTTGGTGAAAAAGAAAATACCACATGGTCTGAGAAAGTAACTGTTGTTGCAGATTTATTAGATAAGCTTAAATTTCCTTATGAAGTTCCCAAAGATATGGATCATCGGTTGTGGGGGAAATTTATGTTGAATACAGGAGTAAATCAAACAGTAGCTGTATTTTCAACAAATTATGGTGGTATTCAAGTAGAGGGTGAAGCTAGAGAGGTTATGATAGCTGCAATGAGGGAAGTTATCGCCCTCTCTCATAAGGTGGGTATTAATTTAGGCGAATCAGATTTAACGTATTGGTTAAATGTCCTAGCCAAGTTAAATCCCTTGGGGATGCCATCTATGCGTCAAGATATGGCAGCAAACAGGAAAACAGAGGTAGGGCTTTTTTCAGGAACAGCCATCTACTTGGGAAGGCAATATCATGTGCCAACACCGACAAATGAATGGCTGTATCAAAAAGTACAAGAGATGGAAAAGGACTTCGACATGCAAAAATAAGGAGGCAATTATTATGAAAACGAGTGGAAGAACAGTTTTAATAACTGGTGGAGGGTCGGGAATAGGCTTAGCGATCGCAGAGCGTTTTTACAAGGCCGGCAATAAAGTTATCATTTGCGGACGACGTAAAGAAATATTGCAAGATGCCTTGGAGAGACTTCCAGATTTACACACTATTGTTTGTGACATTGCTAATGAGGATGACCGGAAGTTACTGTTTGAATCCATTGTCAATGAGTTTCCAGAACTGGATGTACTCGTGAACAATGCAGGAATTCAACAACGAGTAAACTTACAGAGCGTGACCGCTGACTGGAATTATTATCACCAAGAAATTATTGCCAATCTGGAAGCACCTATTCATTTGTCTTTACTGTTCCTCCCGCATTTACTAAAGAAAAAGGAAGGGACAGTTATCAATGTTTCATCAAATTTAGGGGTCACACCAGCTGCTTGGCTGCCCATTTATAGTTCTACCAAAGCAGCAATGCATTCGTTTACCATGAGTCTCCGGTTGCAATTGGCTGATACAAATGTAAATATTGTAGAAATTATGCCCAATGCAATTAATACAGATTTAGGCGGTGTAGGATTACATACATTCGGTGTCCCAGTTAACGAATTTGCTGACGCGGTGTTTGCTGGGCTAGAAAATGGGATCTTAGAAATTGGTTATGCTGGAAGCGAGATAACCATACGAGCTTCGAGAGACGAAATTGACGAAGGTGCAAAATGTAAGTGGCAAAATTTTATCAAGAACAATCCGGAATTTTAAATGTAACCCTGATATTCACGTAGTGCAATGCTTAAAGCTTATGGATGCAAAAAATTAAAATAATTTACATCATAATTCAAGGTCAATGACCTCAAATTATGATGTATTTGTTCGTAGTATTCAGTCTGTTGCCAGTAAATTTGGGACGAGATATAATCAAACGTATGCTTGGTAAAAAGGAAAGAATATAGTAATTTTCGAAATGTTTTTGATCGTAGAAAAGAGGATAACTTGTGTTGTTTGAAAATGAACTCGGTGATGGAGATGCAACCGCAAATTGGCTGTTGATTAAAGGAAATAAAATTCTCGTTTTTATTGATAAAGTGCAATTTACTTTACCAGAAATCAATATATATAAGTTGAGTAAGAAGATGGCCAAGAGTCAATATCTTGATCGAGTGGATGGGCGTTCTTGTTATGTTGCTGAACTTACCGCGGACACGGTTGCACCGGAAGGTATGTTATTTTACGACCTAAGGGGCTTACTTGGTCAGATCCCAGATGATTTGTTTTTCCTAGCAGGTAAGGCTTTTCAAATTTTACATTGGGATCATACTCATAAATATTGCAGCCAGTGCGGAGCACAGACAGAAAATAAGATTGATGAAAGGGCAAAGCTTTGTCCTTCTTGTGGGTTTGTAAACTATCCACGGATTTCCCCAGCAATTATTGTGGCTATTACCAAAGGACGTGAAATTTTGTTAGCGAAGGGGAGTAGTTTTCAAACCAATTTTTATAGTGTTTTAGCAGGCTTTGTGGAACCAGGGGAAACATTTGAAGAGTGTGTGCAAAGAGAAGTAGAAGAAGAAGTAGGCCTGAAAGTTAAAAATATCAAATATTTTGGCAGCCAACCTTGGCCCTTCCCCGATTCTATAATGGTAGGTTTTACATCTGAGTATGAGAGTGGCGACATAATTATGGATAAGAAAGAAATCTTGGATGCAGGATGGTTTTCTGCCGATCAACTCCCTAAGGTACCCGGCATCGGAAGTATAGCTAGGCATTTAATAGATTGGTTTGTACAAAGCTAATGAATCATGATTTAATGAGATTTACCCAAGAGAGGTACACTGGGCAGCCCTCCGTGGTGCCCTTTGGTTTCGCAAGGCTTATAACCTGGTATACAACACAATATAAGAACCGTTACATTGAATGACAAAAATAATCAAGCCCCTGTATTCCCGAATGTGGAATACAGGGGCTTGTGATTTGTGGAAACTTTGCACTTCTTTGGGTTGAGAACCGTCATGCTGGCGTTTGACAGTTAATTAATTGGAACCCTTACGTAGCAAGGGTTCCAGAACAACAGAATGTGGTGATAAACGTTGTGCGGAATCACATCGCAAAGGGGGAGAAGAAGCTGCTCGGACTGGAAAACCAGTAGTCTATGAATGTCATGCAGGTCTGATCGATTTTGCGGCACCGATTATGGTAGACGGGCAACTGATTGGTACTATTTTGGGGGGACAAGTATTAACGGATGTTCCTAATGAAGCAAAGTACCGTGAAGTTGCAAAGGAGATTGGAGTGGGTGAGGATGGATTTGTTGAAGCAGTACAAGAAATTAAAAAAATGTCGCACGAAAGCATAGAATCCGCGGCTATGGTACTCTTTATTGTTGCTAATAATATGTCGAACACTACTTATCGCCAACAACAGAAACTGAAAAATGTGGCCGATACACTTAGCGATGGATTGGGACAAATATCTGCAACTATGGAGGAATTGGCGGCTTCGGCTGTCATTGTTAGTGATAATCAGGAACTTCTAAATAGTGAGATAAAAAATGTCAATATTGTCACTGGGAAAATTGATGTAGTAATGGATTTTATTAAAGATGTTGCGGATGAAACTAGGCTATTAGGTTTAAATGCAGCTATTGAAGCAGCTAGAGCTGGTGAAGCTGGACTAGGATTTGGTGTTGTAGCCCAAGAAATCAGGAAACTCTCAGCCGATTCTAAGGAAACTGTAGGCAAGATCAAAGCGCTAACCACAAGCATAAAGGAGTCCGTAGACAAAACTGTATTTATGGGCAATGAAACCACAAACACAATAGAGCAACAGACTGCTGCTATTGAAGAAGTGACAGCAAACGTAATGGAAATTTCAAGTCTTGCGGAACAATTAAATGATCTTACCAAAGCCTAATAAATGGGAATCAATTGAAGGGAGGAGACGTTTTTGAGCATTCGATTAGTTATATTTGAATTAGACAGCGAAGAATATGGCATTAATATTACAGCTGTTAACGGTATTCTACGGGCAAGAAAATTCAAAGTACAGAATTTGCCTGGTACAGATAAATCAATTGAAGGTATGATAAATTTACGTGGAAGCGTTAATTATATTTTCAACTTAAGGAAGAAGTTGAATTTAATAGAAAAGGAGATCTCCGACGAGAGTAAGTTTATCATGTTAAATGCCCATAACTCAACAATTGGATGCATTGTTGATGAGGTTACGGATATTGTTAAGTTAAATGATGATCAGGTGCAGTCGGCGCCAAATTTTATTAGTGAAGTTAGTGATAATTACATTATAGGTATCGGGAAAATTGAAAATAGAATGATTATTATTCTAGATGCAGAGAAAATATTTGCGACAGAATTTGCGACTCTTTAGGATGCTGTTACTTATTAAGGAACTCGGTACTGTCTATAAAAAACATCCTGAATAGTGGAATCTATTTTGCCCTTTGTGACAGCTATGCTGGTACCGGACAAAGTATTGACTATCGCCGAGAGACGTTCTCAAAGAACCTCTCTTTTGGGGTCCGATAAGCAACGGTAGCCCTCTTTCCATAAACCTATTTATTCGTGCTTAAGAGCCACCGCGCAGCGGTTTAGTACAGTGGTCGTTACAGGACGCGAATTTAATTAGTTGGATATAATCGAGGTTAATAAATCTAATTACTGGTTTAAAGGCCTTAATACCTATGGTATAATATGGCTATAGAGCTTAAGGACCGACTCTAATTATAATTAAATTGGTAGTTGGGGGCAAAATTATTATAATATCAGAGTACCATGAAGTGTGAGTTAGGACGGAGAGAGAAATGTGAAAGAGCTTATCAATCTTAAGATCGATTACGCCTTTAAGCTTATTTTCGGCAAAGAGGGGAATGAAGCGATTCTCATTGCATTTCTTAATGCCGCTCTGCAGTTGCCACAGAAAAGTAGGATTGAAGGCATAACGATTATGAATTCGGAATTGAACAAAGAATACCATGACGATAAGAAGTCTATTTTAGATGTTCGTGCTGTGACGATTGAAGGAATGCAGATTAACATAGAAATTCAATTAAGCAATCAATACGACATAGAGAAACGCTCACTGTTTTATTGGGCGGAAATGTACTCTAGGCAGATGCGAGAAGGGATGGCCTACAAGGAACTGGCGAAGGCGGTCACGATTAACATTTTAGATTTTAACTATTTGAATCAGACGAAGAACTACCATAGTGTATTTCATCTTTACGAAGACGAAGAGAGATTCCAGCTTACGGAAGCCTTAGAAATGCACTTCATGGAATTGCCTAAATTGGTCTCGAAGTGGCGACGAAGAGAGGTTAGCCCTTGGGAGAATGGTTTAGTTCGATGGTTATTGCTTCTGGAGGGTTCGGAAAATCAGGAAATTTTAAGAACACTGGAGGAGATTGCAATGCAAGATCCCGTTTTGCACCAGGCCATAGCTGCGTGGGAAAAGTCAAGTGATGATCCTAATGTGAGAGAAGAGTACTTTGCGAGACGCAAGGCAGTTTTAGATGAGAAGGCGGCCGTCAGAGAAGCAGAACTCCGCTTGAGGGAAGCAATCCAGAAGGGAATGGCAGAAGGAAGGGCAGAAGGAAAGGCAGAAGTTGCGAAGAATCTTCTGGACTTGGGAATGGAGATTTCAAAGGTAGTTAAAGCTACAGGTATGACGGAAGACGAAGTTAAAGGGCTAAAAGATTGAGACTACTGGTCGAGAGAGGGGTCTGCTCCCTATAGGGGGCCCTAGGAGCACTGGTGCCTGTCGAATCAGAAAAAGCTATCCCCTACACTATGGAAGTGTGGGGCGATTTTTTGTCCGCAATTCGCTTTTCCGCCAAAGGGGACTGTCCATAGATTAACGGTGTTAATTACCTGAGAGTAAATAGATAAGTTGACCAAAATACGTAAATAGAGGTAAGCGCTTAACGGAACAATACAACTGATAGCCTAACATCATAGATGTCTTGACTCGTTGAGAGGATCTACCTGGCCGCCGCCGTCGAGATCGGAAGGCGGCTGACGGAGGTTAAGGCCCTGCTCAAGTATGGAGAATGGGGCAAGTGGCTGGAGGAGTCGGTCGATTTCTCCCAGAGCAGGGCCAATAAACTGATGCGTATCTTCAAAGAGTACGGAGCCGAACAGCCTACCTCCTCAAATTCGGATCCGGATCCGAATTTGAACTACAGCCAGGCGGTGCTTCTTTTAGGTATCCCAAAGGAGGAACGGGCGCAATTCATCATCGATATGGATATTGAGGGAATGACCAATCAGGAACTTAGGCAAGCGGTCAATGAACGGAGGAAGACCCGGCAAGAAAAAGACCAGGTCTTACAGGAAAAAGACCTGGCCCTGCAGGAGAACGCGGACCTCCAGAAAACAGTGGAAGACCAAAGCGGTATCATCACCGAGCTGACTACGGAGCTTGCCAATCTGAAGGTCCAATTGGAGAACGTCAAGACGTCCAAAGCGGAACTCGATAAAACGGCCAGGCAGCTGAAGGACTCGTCTAAAGCAAGATGCCGTTTATATTAAGAATCACAAATAGTTGCAACTTTTCCCCAAGGGGGGCAGGGTAATTCTAAGCCTTGTCGAATTTGTTTCTTAAGTAGTATTGCGCAAAGAATTCCAGGTTAAAGGAAAATTATTAATGAAAAAAAGAAGCTTAATTCTCCAGTTATTTATTATGCTGTTCATAATTCTCCAATGCCTCATTACGTTTTTGGCTTTTTCGACCTATAAATATGCGGAATCAGTTATTCTCAAAGAGGTCATCCAGCTCAACACTAACATGCTTCAGCAGATTGCCATCAGGATCAATCAGGAATTGAAGGATGTTGAAGTTCTGGCCAGCCGCATTGCCTATGATACAAGTATTATTGAATCACTGAAGAAAAGCTCAGGCGGAGAGAGTGCCAACAAGGAACAGCTTCTGAAAATTGAAGGAATAATGTCGGGTTACATCTGGTCTTATCGAAGTACGGCCATGCTCATCGACGCCCATTTGATTGATAATCGCGGAAATACTTATTCCACCTCCTATTCTATGTCCTCCAATCAGGAGGCTGACTTAGCAACCTTTGACAAAGCACTGCAAAATGGCAAGGATAGTGAAATTTTCCCCATCAAGTCTTACTTTACCGCCACAGGGGGATATAATTGTTATTTCCAGGTAGCCAGAAAAGTTGAAGACTATATTTCCAAACAAAACTATGGGGTGCTCTTGTTAAATGTCAATGAAAAACTACTGGGTGATAATTATATTCGTTTGACGAATGAAGAAAAAGATTTCTTTATTGTTGACCAGAATGGGCTGATCATTTCTCACAGGGATAAAGACAAAATCAATGAAAAACTGAATAGCTTTGTGGAAGCCAATAGCAAAAACAAGCTGAATAACTATTATTTGCAAGATGATAAGCTCTTTATTTTTCAACCGATTAGCGATTACGGCTGGTACATAGTCGAGTCTGTTTCTTTAGCAAGCGCCATGCTGCCTCTCAAAAAAATTGAGCTTTTTCTAATTGCTTTTGGGATTTTATGCACTTTACTGACGGGTGTGGTACTAAGCGTTGTAGCAAGAAAGATTGCGGAACCCTTAAGTTTACTCACCAACAAAATGACTGAATTCAATCATGGCAATCTTTCCATTCAAATTCAGGATAGTACCTATAAGGAGTTTTCGGAAATCTCCATTTCCTTTAATGAACTGATTCAGCGGGTGAATTTTTTGCTTAAAGAAAACATCAACAATGAACGACAAAAACGCTTGCTGGAGCTTGATTTTTTGCGAGCTCAAATCAATCCGCATTTTATCTATAACACCTTAAGCTCCATTCGCTTTTATGTGGAAATGGGGAAAAACAAAGAAGCAGAGGAGATGCTTTATCATTTTTCTAAGCTGTTGCGCAGGGTGCTGTCCCGAGCAGATGAATTCGTACTGATAAGGGATGAGGTTAAGCATTTGGAGGACTATGTAGCCCTGCAAAAGATGAGATATTCCAACGCCTTTCTCGTAGAATTTTTACTGGATGAAAACATCTTAAATGTTCAGATCCCCTCCTTTATCCTGCAGCCAATTATCGAAAATGCTATTTTTTACGGTTTGCAGGTCAATAGATTGATTGTGATTAAGGTGGAAGCTGAGTTAGCAGATCATGATTTATATATCACGATTTCCGACAACGGAATCGGAATGAGCCAGGAGAAAATTACCGAGATCTTTAATAAAGAGGTTCAAATGAGCAGAGTAGGAATTTTAAATGTGCATGAACGAATTAGAATTCTTTACGGAGGCGCCTACGGTCTGACCATTGAACAGAATGAGCCGGAAGGAACTAAAGTAATCCTTAAATTACGATATGCATAGGAGGAATTATGTTAAGAATTGTCATTGCAGATGATGAACTGCCGATTCGGGAGTGGCTGAACTATTGTCTGAAAGATAAAAATACCAAGCTGGAGATTGTCGGAATTGCCTCAGATGGTTTGCAGGCCCAGGAGCTGGCTGTCAAAGAGAAGCCTGATGTGGTGATCATGGATATCAGGATGCCCAAAATGGATGGAATTACGGCGATGAAAAATATTAAGAAAGTACTGCCTCAGACGGAATTTGTTATCTTGACAAATTACGCTGATTTTTCCTACGCCAAACAAGCCATTAGCTGCGGTGCTAAGGAATACATCTTAAAGTCTGAATTAAGAAGCTCGGAATTAATTGAAATACTGGCAAAGATTGAAGAGGATCGCTCTACGCAATATGACAGACCAAGAATCGCGGATCAGTTGGAACGTGCAGCCCAAAAAACTCTGACAGAGTATTCCGGCGATCACCTTGACAACAACAATCAATTTATCGAAAAGGCCTTAATTTATATTCATGAACATTTCGATAAAACCATTTCCCTGGCCGACGTTGCCAGCCAGGTGTATCGATCTCCTGAGTATTTCAGCCGCTTGTTTAAGGAGGTAACCGGCGAAAACTTTAGTATTTACCTGATCAATTATCGGTTGACCCAAGCAAGAAGCCTATTAATCAATACAGATTTTAAAATTACAGATATTGCGTATAGGGTAGGCTATCAGAATCCAAGTTATTTTTCCAGACTTTACAAGAAGTATATGGGAATTACTCCGGAGGATGAGCGGAGAAAAAACAGCCCTAAAGCAAAATAGTGCAAAATGTTAAGAAAGTGACAAACGTTAGACTCTTGTATCAAGATAGTGCTAGAAACTCGACATGACAGTTACTAGCAGAGCGGGTTATTTTTGTTACAATAGGGCTAAGATTTGAAGGGCTGACCCGAATCCTTTGGGCAAGGCAACTAGATTTTATTGGGGGGAAGAGAAATGTTAAAGAAAAGGTCCAAATTGACAGCGACTGTCTTGGCCGTATTAATGCTGTTTTTGCTGACAGCATGTGGCACCACCACCGTAGATTCAGGCAAAAAAGGTGTAGGGGATTACAAAATGGTTCTTATATTACCCGGACCTATTAACGATCAAAGCTGGAATGCCACAAACTACGCCGGGTTGGTTAAGTCCAATAAAACCCTGGGCACAAAAATGGAATACGTCGAAAACGTACAGGCTGCTGATTATGAGTCTACCTTTAGAAATTATGCAGAGCGTGGTTATAACCTAATTATGGCAGCAGGTACTCAATTTGATGAAGCGGCCAATAAGGTTGCGGCGAACTATCCTAAAACAACGTTTTGCGTCGTCAATGGTATGGTTAGCAAGGGTCCAAATGTCGCTCCAATTTTCCCCAAAGAATATGAGGCAAGTTATATAGCTGCCTTAATGGCGGGAGAAGTCAGCAAAAACGGTCAATTTGCCACAATTGGCGGTTTCCCCAATAAGGCTATGGAACATTTGCTGGATGTCTATGAAAAGGTTGCCGTGGATCTCGCTAAAGCGCGCGGAATTTCCAATGCCAAAGCAGTTCGTGCCTATGCCAATAGCTGGGATGATGTAGCTTTAGGCAAACAAATGGCCGCTACAATGATTGATAATGGCGCCGATGTGATGTTTGTTTATGCAAATCAGGTTGGGTTAGGCTCTATCCAGGCCACCAAAGAAAAAGGGGCTAAATTCATCGGTTTCTCGGGCGATCAGACAACGATTGATCCCAATACAGTTGTCGGCTCGGTGGTGTTTGATTTTGAAACCTTTTACGTCTGGGCTATTCAAAAATACCTGGATGGCAGTTTAGATGGCAACAAAGTCCATGAAGCAGGAATTGCTGAGAATATCTTTAAGCCGATCTATACAGCCAACATTAGTAAAGATGTTCAAGACAAAGTAGCTGCAGGCATGGAGAAAGCTAAAAAAGGTGAAGTTGATTTTAACGCAATGTTTGTCAATAAATAGAAGTTCATTTTAAATATAAAGGTACTTAGAATAAATCAATAAAGCAAAAAAATAGCGGTTCCGAGAGGTGCCTCTATTTTTTTGAATAGGTGGTGAAATTGTGGAGACAGCTTTTTTTGAACTTAGGGGGATCAGTAAATACTTTGCCAAAGTTATTGCTAATCAAGATGTTTCCTTTTCCATTCAAAGAGGTGAAGTTTTAGCTTTGTTGGGAGAAAACGGAGCAGGTAAAAGTACGATTATGAAGATCCTCTACGGTCTATACAAGGCCGACGAAGGGAAACTATTTAAAGATGGTAGTGAGATAAAAATAGATTCGCCCAAGGAGGCCATGGAACTTGGGATTTCCATGATCCAACAGCATTTTTCTCTGGTACCTGCTCACACTGTGACAGAAAATATTATCTTAGGCAATGTTCATGGCACAATTGATCAGAAGTTGTTTGGGGAAGAAATCAAAAGGCTGGCTGAGCTTTATGGCTTTGAGCTTAATCCTAATGACTATATCCGCGACTTGGCAGTCGGTGTTCAACAAAAAGTAGAAATCTTAAAGGCTCTGTATCAAAAAACCAATCTTTTAATTATGGATGAACCAACTGCAGTTCTCACTCCTCAAGAGGCTGAAAACCTCATGGGATTTGTCAGAGATTTTACCGCCCAAGGTAATTCGGTCATTTTTATCACTCACAAGTTAAAAGAGGTCATGAGTGTTGCGGATCGGATTATTGTCATGAGGGCCGGAAGGGTTTGTGGGGACATAAAGCGGGTTAAGACAAACGAACTGGAATTATCCAAATTGATGATCGGCAGAGATTTAAAGTGGGTAACTAAAGATGACCGGCAGGAATCGATTGATCAGGAAGTGCGCTTGGAAATCCAACATGTTACCCTGCAGGAGAAAACCGGGGTTCCAGCCTTGAACGATATTTCTTTGGCGTTGCACAAAGGAGAAATTCTGGGGATTGCAGGGGTCAGTGGCAATGGCCAGCAGGAACTCTGCGAAATAGTGTGTGGTGCTATTTTGCCGACAAAGGGGAGAATCTTGCTGGATGGGGAGGATATTACTGAACGGAAAATCAGAGCCAGGATAGACTTAGGAATTGGCTATGTTCCTGCGGACAGAAGCAGTGATGGCATGATTATGGATATGTCCATTGCCGAGAATATGCTGCTGAAGAGTAGTTACGATAAAAAATGGCAAAAGCGCGGATTTATTGACAAGCAAAAGCTTAATCAATACACCTTGCAGGAGATCCGGGAGTATTCAATTAAGGCTCCTTCACCGGAGACTATTGCTCGTGGTTTATCAGGGGGCAACCAACAAAAAGTGGTTTTGGCCAGGGAAGTGGATAATGGAGAGAAGGTCATCGTCTTCGATCAACCGACCAGAGGGTTAGACCTGGGCGCGGTTAACCACGTTCACCAAGTTATTCTTAAGGAACGTGCCAAAGGAAAAAGTGTTTTACTGGTATCTACTGAGCTTTCGGAGATTTTTGCGCTTTCTGACAGAATTGCGATCTTGTATAAGGGCGGAATACAAGGGGTATTTAACAGTGCCGAGCTTACCACGGAAAAGATTGGTCTGTTAATGGCCGGATTTCGCGAAGGGGAGGTGAGCAACGATGCAGGCTAAGCTAAGAGATCTCCTGATCACCAATATTCTGGCGATTGTCTTAGGAATCATTGCCAGTGGGTTAATGCTTCTGTTTCTGGGTAAAAATCCCCTTAGCGCCTATGGCGTATTAATCACCTCGGTGGTGCGTGACGGATATACCTTTGCGGACATATTTGTGAAAGCAACGCCCTTAATGTTCACGGCTTTAGCCTTTGCTTTTACCTACAAAGCCAATTTGTACAATATTGGTGCCCAAGGGCAGTTTTACATCGGTGCGGTAATTGCAGCCGCCAGCTCCTTGTTGCTTCAGAACATCCTGCCTGGTTGGTTGGTACTGATTATTACCTTGCTCCTAACGATTGTTGGCGGTGGCCTTTGGGGGGCATTTATTGGCTTTGTCAAGGCCAGGTACAATTCCAATGAATTTTTAGTTAGTATGATGTCGACCTATGTGGCTTTGGCCATTATGAATTATTTGCTGCGAACGTTTCTCATGGAAGGGAAAGCTGAATACCCTCAAACGGATGCACTGGCTGCGTCTGTCTGGCTGCCTCGTATCATCCCCGGTACCAGGCTGCATATTGGTTTTGTTTTGGCAGTGCTGGCCTGTGTTGGTGTTTGGGTTCTGCTTTACAAGACTCCGCTTGGTTATCGCATCCGTGCCGTTGGTTATAATGCGGGAGCCGCGGAAATGTCAGGCATTAATGCCAAGAAACTTTATATTCTGGCATTTTTTATCAGTGGGGCATTAGCCGGAGTGGCAGGATTCACGGAAGTTAACGGGGTACAACATATGCTGGTTCAGGGCTTTAATCCGGACCTTGGAGCAGCTGGGATCGGCATTGCCATTTTAGCCAATGGCAACCCCATAGGCATAATTTTTGCCGCTATTTTATTTGGTGCGCTGAAGGTTGGTGGTACTATTATGGGGCAGATGTCAGGGATCCCCTCAAGTATCATTGAATTGATGCAAGGCTTTGTGATGGTCTTTGTCATTCTCTCGTATTTTGTTCGGACCTGGTTGGAAAATAACCGGGAAAAACGCAAATTACAAAAGGCGGTGGCAAAATGATCAATTTGTTAAGCAGTACAATCATGATGGGGACGCCATTGCTGTTTGGAGCTCTAGCAGAAGTCATTGCCGAACGAACCGGGATGATGGTAACGGCTATTGAAGGTATCTTTTTAATGGGAGCCTGGGCCGGTTTTGTGGGAGGGTATTTAAGCGGTAGTTTGATCGTGGGATTTTTATCGGCCATGCTGGCCGGTTTATTGGTGGCAAGTTTATATGGCTGGATTTGTATCTATTTAAAGCAACATCAAGTGGTTACCGGGGTGGCCATCAACCTTTTGGTAGTAGGTCTTTGTTCATTTTTGTACCGGGTCATTTTTGGAGTTCCCATAACTCCGCTAACCGTTAATCCTTTAGCAACGATTCCAATTCCACTGCTTTCAGAAATTCCGCTGCTTGGGCCAATCCTGTTTAACCAAAATATATTGACCTACATTATCTATTTGTTGGCGCCGCTCTCGTATTTCATGCTCTATAAAACTTCTATCGGTTTAACGATACGGTCTGCCGGTGAAAATCCTGAAGCGGTGGATGTGGCAGGCATCAATGTTCTTAGGGTCCGCTTTCTTACGGTGCTTTTAGCAGGGGTTATGGGCGGAGTAGCCGGTGCTTTTTATTCGATTGGTTTTCTGGGCATGTTTACGACGAATATTATTGGTGGCCGTGGTTGGATTGCTTTTGCTATTTGCTTCTTAGGCAATTGGAATCCCAAGGGAGCAGTTATCGGTACCCTGGCTTTCGGATTTGCTGAAGCAATTGCTATTTATATGCAGTCTATAGGGAACAGTGCCTTATTTCCCAATGAATTATTTATTGCGCTGCCCTATATTATGACGATTGTTTTAACAATTTCCAGAAAATCCTTTAGTGTACCTGCTAAATTGGGAGTACCTTATGTAAAAGAAAATTAACTCCCTGGTGACCCGTACTTCCCTCAATTAGTCGTTAGAGGAAGTTAAATAGCTATAGCCCTCATCTAATTCTAGGTGGGGGCTTTATCGGTTGGTCTGAATCTGGTGGGACTGACCAATAATAAAAAACCCTATCGCTGAGAGAAACGCCGAATTTTTCTCCAGCTCTCTGAATCCGATGTAACTGGGAGCTAAGCTAAAGGAAAGGTATAGGGCTTTATCTTGCAGTCATCGATGCAAGAAGAAATATTGAAGACATATTACTTGAAAGATTCATTTAGTATGTAAAGAAGAAATAACCGCCCCTGCCAAGGATTGCGGTTATTTCTTGTAACCTCTAATTCAGCGTGAATATTGAAGAGTTATTAAAATGAGTGCATTAGGCTGCAACCTGTGATCACCGCTCTGTTATACTGATAGATTCTATTGCAACACTTCCGCCTCTAACCACTTCAATGCTTTGAAAATTACTACTCAAGAGATTAATCAGATCGTTGTTCTTGCTTTCCGTTTGAACGCATTCCATCAAGACACTTTCTTTATCGTAATCTATGATTGAAACACCAAAGACCTCAGCAATTCTGAACAATGCTTCCTGATCACCTTTTGAGCATTTTCTTATTTTAACAAAGAGCAGTTCCTTCATATGAATCGGACTATTAGTAAGATCAATGACTTTGATAACTTCTACACAACGATTTAATTGCTTCTTGATCTGTTCAAAAGTTTCATCATCACTCTTTAATCTAATGGTCATTCTTGAAACGGTTTCATCCTCTGTCATTCCCACCGTCAGACTTTCTAAATTATAGGCTTTTCCTGCAAATAGACCTGAAATCTTCGCCAAAACACCGATATCATTTTCAACAAACAGTGAAATCCAGCGTTTCTCCATGGTTAATTCCTCCCTTAATATTCCAAAATCATGTCATACAATGGTTTTCCACCTTGGACCATGGGCAGAACAAGTTCATCTTTGTCCATGATAAATTCGATGATCGTAGGACCTTTCGTGTTCTTTAATGCCTGTTCGAAGGCGGTCCCAATTTCCACTTCTCTTGTCACACGGATACCTTCCGCTCCGTAAGACTTAGCCAAGGCAACAAAATCCGGTGAATAGACAGGACATTGATCACTTGTACCACTACATCTTAAATCGCATGCTTTCCTGCGTCTTGTACATACACTGGAATAATGCTTTTCGTAAAAGAGTGTTTGAACTTGTCTGACCATTCCTAAAGAGCTGTTGTTAAATATGCAAATAATCACAGGAAGCTCCTCTGCCACAGCAGTAGCCATCTCTTGAATATTCATCTGCATTCCCCCGTCACCGGAAATACAAATAACTAATTTATCTTCATTGCCTATTTTTGCACCGATGGCAGCAGGCAAACCATAGCCCATTGTTCCCATACCACCTGAGGTTAACAGCTTCATATTCTTATTTAACTCTAAAAACTGAGTTGTCCACATTTGGTGTTGCCCGACGTCCGTTACGATGATTGCGTCTTTGAAGTTTTCATTGATATGGTCAATAATCTTTTTGGCGGTTAGCCCTTTGTTCTTCTGCATAGTAAGGGGATGTGATGCTTTCCAGGTTTCAAGCTGCTTCAGCCATTCCGTTGTGTCATGTTCTTTTACATAGTTAAGCATGGCTTCAATAGCTTCTTTTGCGTCAGCAACGATGGGAATATCCACCTTGATATTCTTGGAGATGGAGGCTGTATCAATATCGATATGCACAATTTTAGCTTTGCGTGCAAATTCACTGATTTTACTCGTAACTCGATCACTAAATCTTGTTCCGATGGAAAATAGCAGATCACATTCCGTAATTGCCATATTGGCGGCATAACTTCCATGCATGCCAACATTGCCGAGATAATAGGCATGGTTAGTGTCAATACTTCCTTTTCCCATCATGGTTGTCACGACAGGAATCTTTGTTAGTTCCACAAGCTTCGTGAGTTCAGCGTAGGCTCCGGCGATATTTACCCCTCCACCAATCAGGAAAATCGGTTTTTGGGAAGCTTTTAATAAATCCACCGCCTTTTTAAGCTGTCCGATGTGTACTTTCGTACTTGGCTTGTACCCTCTGAGATTCACCTTTTCTGGATAGTCATCACTGCCTAACTCAAGCATAATATCCTTAGGTAAATCGATTAATACCGGGCCGGGTTTCCCGGTTCTGGCAATATAGAAAGCTTCCTTGATTATTTTGCCGAGATTCTTTCGATCGTTAACAATGACTCCATATTTACAAATACTTCTCGTGATACCAATGATGTCAGCCTCTTGAAAGGCATCGTCTCCGATCAAGCTAGAGGCAACCTGCCCTGACAAGCAAACCAGCGGCACACTATCATAGTAAGCGGTTGCTATTCCGGTGACCATGTTTGTCGCACCCGGACCACCGGTCACCAAGCATACGCCCACTTTACCTGTCGAACGTGCATAACCGTCTGCCTCATGAACCAGTGCCTGCTCATGTCGTGGCAATACAACCTTAATTGCCTCCTGGTGATAGAGTTCGTCGAAAATATCCGTTACCAGTCCTCCCGGATAACCAAATACTGTATCTACTCCTTCTTCCTGTAACGCTTTTACTAATAAACTGGTTCCTTTGACTTGTTGCATAGTCTTGTTACCTCCTTAAAAATTTATAAAAGCAAACAAAAAGCCCTAAGCTAAATTTTGCTTTAGCTTAGGGCGAATCTACTTCCGTGTTACCACCTAAATTCAGAGGAAAGACCTCTGCACTCTGTCGGTACGGAAAACAAATAGGGTACTGAATAAATCAGCACGAATACTGTGATCGATACCGCTTTCCTTGTAACGGTGGAAAACTCCGTTGAAGTCTACTAGAGATTTCTCTCGTTCGGTTCACTGCTCAAAGGCTACTTCCATACTTCCTCCATGAAGATTCGCACCAACCATCTTCTCTCTTGAATAGCGGGAGTATGTACTCCTCCTGATCATCGCATTACAATTTGCTTTTGTTTTTCCAGTGTATCAAGTAACTTATCGGATGTCAATATAAGGATGATGCTCTTTTTAAGAGCGAAGGCCTGCAACAATTTGCACCACTGTCTTCGAACCATTACGGTGGATGACCTCCTCCAAATTTTTAAGGCTGACGAAACAGTTACGCACTTTGGAGGGGTATGGATTGCAAGAAGCGGTTATATAATTTTCAATAGATTATGAAGGCTTCCGATTGGATCTGTATCCCATGGACTGGATCCCAAGGTCATTGCAGATTTTCTGAATGAATATAACGCTTTTTTTAATGAGCCATGCAGGAAGTGTTGGGCAGTCAGGTTATGCCTCAAGTGCTTTAACTTGGTGAACCACAAGGATGAATTTGATCGGGAAAACCTGAATGAGTTTTGCCAATCCATGAGAAAGCGGCTATTCAGAACCTTAGCAGAATACTGTAGTATTCGGGAACAAAACGACAAGGCACAGCTTACCTCCTCAAATTCGGATTAATCCGAATTTGAACTACAGCCAGGCGGTGCTTCTTTTAGGCCCTGCAGGAGAACGCGGACCTCCAGAAAACAGTGGAAGACCAAAGCGGTATCATCACCGAGCTGACTACGGAGTTTGCCAATCTGAAGGTCCAATTGGAGAACGTCAAGACGTCCAAAGCGGAACTCGTTAAAACGGCCAGGCAGTTGAAGGATTCGCTGGAGTCGCTCCAACAAAGTTCATCCGCCAAGGGCTATGAGAGGATGAAAACGAACTTCATTAATACGTCGCTCAAGGTCAAGGCCAACCATATTGCCTTCCTCGGTGAAAACTTGGATAAAACCATTAAGGAAGTAAAGCATGAGCTGCTCCAAATCGCCCCCAATGACAAGGAGACGTATATCACTTATAAGAATAAAGTTTACGAGCTTTTGAATGTGTGGCTTAAGGATGAGACCTGGAGCAGGCAAGCTCGTCCTGGCGAAGATACGCCGTAAGGAAGCGAGAGGTGGCACATGCCCTTTCTGCCATGCTCCGTCTCGTTTTGAATGTGGATATAACGAAAAAGACCCCGTGAAGGAGGTCTATCAATCATTATATATTCGTTCGATTTCACCCACTAAATAATTGAAGTCTAGTTCGGACATGCGCCCAATGAAATCATCTTCGTTTGGATTCAAGAGATGTATCAAGAACGCCTGGATAAGGCACGACAGAAAAAGGAGCGGAAAGAGCTTTCAGCGGAGTGATGTTCTTGTTATGAACGACTATGACGATAAAGAACTCCCAGGCCCTCTGGGGTGACTATGATACCATATCTCATTTGCCATCGCAGAACTGGTGCGGCCTAAGAATGCCTCCTACGTGACCGTGATCCGCTATAGTTGGGATGGTAAAGTTCGACACTTGATAGGCTAAGCAATAGGGCAAGTAAGCATAAGCTATAGTCATGGCTAGACGGAAGGGAAGAGACTGTCTTGAAATCGGATCTACCCCAGGCAAGCAAAAGCTTGGCATTACCCTCGAAGATTATCTGCTTTCGCGCTCGGATCAGGTCCTAAGTCCTCAGCGCTTGAAACAACTCGACAGAGGCTCCTCTCAAAGAAAATCTTCTTAAAACTGGTCTAGCGGGTTATCAAGAAGGGATTCTAAGTGACTGGTGGTGTGATGTGAAAAAGTCTATGCAGGGAAAAGGAGCGAAACTAAGAATCTTAGGCTTCGCTCCTTTTTTAACATAGAATTGTCTGAGCTGAGCGTTATGCTTTAAGCAGAGTAAGCTATGCATGATAGACTATCAAGCAGAAGGTCCGTGTTAATAGGGTAAAATATAAAGAATATTGTAAAAAGGAACAGTTGTTGGCAGGGTTTAACAGAATAATGAAGAATTTAGGCTATAGAAAGTGTTTGCAGTTATATGCGCTATTAGAAATAGGATGCCAGATTTTCCGCTCACGGGTGACCCACGTAATAAAAAAGTCAGAACTCAGCATGTTGAAGGAATACATAAAAAGGAAGCTTAGCGAACCAAATTGGCGCTAATAGTTATCCCAAATGTGGTGGGGAGTTACTCACGAGAAAGGGTAAATATGGAGATTTTAAAGGGTGTAACAATTACTCGAAGGTAGGTTTACAATTACCAACTAGACAATGAATCCTGATTTTGATAAAAGTGGAGTCAATAGATTATAAGTATTAATAATGTCTAAACCCAGCAGGTATGAAAGCGTTCCACAAAATCAGTGTTGACGGCATCAGTAGGATGTTGCGAAGTAAGGCCTTATTTTGATTTCTGTAAAATTATTATAACTTCATATAAAGACCGTTAGATATCGCCCTTTCAGAAGAGGTAAAGCATGGTTTATTTTGAAACACAAAGGTTGGTATTTCGAGATTGGAATGAACAAGACCTATATGAATTTCGGATAATGAATAAGGATACCAGGGTAATGAAATATTTTACTAAAACGCTTGCTGATGAGGAAACAGATAGATTTTACAACATAATTAAAGATGAATTCAGAAATTATGGGTATGGCCTTTATGCAGTTGAATCGAGTCATAGTAATAGTTTCATTGGCTTTATAGGATACCATTGGGCAAACTTCAACTCTCAATTTACTCCTTGTATTGAAATAGGTTGGAGACTTAAATATGAAGCATGGGGTAATGGATTTGCAACAGAAGGGGCAAAGGCATGTTTAACATATGGAATAGAAAGACTAGAATTCAATAAAATATATAGCTTCACTTCGAAAATAAATGTTCAATCTGAAAATGTAATGAAAAAGATTGGCATGGTAAAAGTTATGGAATTTGAACATCCGAATATTATTGAGGGCAGTCCTCTGAGGAGGCATGTATTTTATTCTATTGATTCAAGTAGTTGACCGTATTCTTTATCAAAGTTGTTAGATGTTTGTCTGTTTCGCAATCTTCTTTTATAGCGTCCCAAGTCAAGTTCCACTAATTCTTATACTGTGACGCATTGGTAGGATAATCCTGCTAATAAAAATCAACCATAATTTGAGAAAAATATTATAGAAAATCATTTCAATATCACAAGCACTCTGGGTTAAGACTTGACATGGGACCCTGCATCGGATGCTTCAATGGGTCGAGGGCTGTGGCTCATAGTATGTATTCCTTTTGGGTAAGCCCCATCCCCTGATTTAGGGTAGCATCCTCGCCCCCAACCCGTAGGGATCGTTTACTTGTTGCTTTTATATTACCAATTGGAAGTTAATGAAGAATATATTTAGATTGAAGATGAGAAAATTAAGATTAGACATTGGTCAACCAAAGGAAAAATATACGAACAGGTTCGTATTAAGTCAATTAGACAGATAATTAGCGAAGTTCGTAAAAAAACTGTTATACGCCATACTCGGTTTGGATGTAATATTGGAAAAAGGCATTAGATTGATTAGAAATACTAACAAGACTTAGACTAAAGTTTATCGACAAGATAAAACGACGTTAGGTAATAATTGAAGGAGGCAGCATATATGCCAAAAGTATATAAATATCATGTATCTCCTGAACAATCACTAATTAATAAAGATTTTGGTAGAATCGATTACTGTGATTCATATCAAATCGTAAAAAGCACGGATGAGACGATTGATAATCTCACAACAGAAATATTTAGGATTCCCAAATGGGTTGACTTTTTAATGAGGATTAGAGGTTCTTTAGTTAGGTTGTTTGGATTAAATACTGGAAAAAAGAAGGATATTACTGAATCAATTTATTATCCAATTGGAACGAAAGCAGGTTATTTTGCAGTTATTGACAGAAACGAAAATGAAATTGTTATGGCTGAAAATGATAAACATTTAAACTTTAGAACAGCTGTTATGAAAAAGAAAAGTGAGCAAAATTGTTTTATTTATTTGACCACGATTGTAAGGTTTAATAATATTTGGGGTAAAATATATTTTTTACCAGTAAAGCCATTTCACCAAATCATTATCAAATCATTATTAAAGAGGCTATAACTCTTTTTTTGTAAGATAATTGAATGCAAATACCATTTGGTTTTGGCTTTGGGTTATTAATAACATGCAGTATCTGCCGTACGGCGTACAACAGAGAATTCCCAACACTTTGCCAAGATGAAAGCGGAATGGCGCGTCGGGAATTCTCGGGACGTTAGTACGCCAAGTAAGCTTGGTATTTCTTACAAGGTGAAAGTCCTTGTTGGGCAAGGCCTAACCAGCCACCCATATCGAGTGTTGCGCCAAAACTGGTAACAGCAAGGTGAAGTGTACACAGAGAACCATATAGGCCATAAGGAGGACCATAACTCCTGAAGCACATTCAGCCTCGTTAACGTGTGTTCGGAAACGGACAAAGTGCAGGTGACCACGTGTTTAACGTCACGGAAGTCAATACAAAAGAATCATTAAAGGTGAGATTCCGGAGGGCCTGTCGGGGTCAGAGAACATGGCATGTATGGAGAGAAGTATCAGGAACTTGGGAGACCCAGTTGGTTCCGGCAAAGACCGGTAAGACTTACCAATCGAAAAAGAGGAAGACTGAAGACCAGCAGGGAGTGGATTAATTCACAGTACTCTGAGGTCGGGAGAGCCGGCTACATGGGGAAGGGGTTAACAAGAGTATGCAGCCTGTAAAGGAAACCAGCACCGGACATGTCGGATCGGAAATATGCTGGCAAACCTCCCTGCGGGGAATAGCAAAGAAGGCAACAGAAAACAAAACTCACCGGTTTGGAAACTTATATAAACTGTTTACCGTCGAAGCACTGCGCGAAGCATTCCATGATCTAAAGAAGAAAGCCTCTGCAGGAATAGACAACATAACGGTCAAGGAATATACAGAGGAATTGGAATCCAACCTTGGCAAGGCAGTAGAGCAGTTAAAAAGCAAACAATACCGTGCGAAGCTAGTACGCAGAGTGTATATCGACAAAGGCAACGGAAAGAAAAGACCGCTGGGTATACCTACGGTCTCAGACAAGATCATTCAACGCGCGGCGGCGAAGATTCTAGAGGCAATCTATGAACAGGAGTTCAGTGACCATAGCTATGGATACCGACCGCATACAGGAGCACAAAAGGCAGTAATAGATTTAACCCATGAACTAAACTTTGGAAAGTATAGCTACATCGTTGAAGCAGACATCAAGGGATTTAGCGACATTAATTCTGAACGGTATTGGCTAGCAGTAGCATGTTAGGTAGGGAATACTATTAAAAGGTAAC
>NZ_SPQQ01000008.1:85061-255296 GCF_004766045.1 Desulfosporosinus fructosivorans | reverse complement strand
TTGTTTTTTTGAAACTCCTTAGAGTTTCTCTCATTGGCTGTCCTTGTTGTTTAGTTTTCAAAGACCATTAAAGTCCATGTTTTTATGAGTTTGTATCCCCTGCACCCGTTTGGGCCGGATCTACAGCTTAGCATTTTCAACTTGCGTTGTCAATGACTAATTTACTGTGGTTTAGATTGAATAGTTTGAAGGTCTTACCCCTCACTTGTTCATTCAGTGTGCGTCTTTGTGGCGCTCAGTTATAGTACCATTTCCAACGTACACTGTCAACTTATTATTTTCTAGTTTTACAGTTTTTATACATCTGGAAAACTTGTGCAAAAACATTTATCCCAATCGGTCACCGACTTCACAATCATTACTATATACTCCTACTTGCCAAATATAATTATTATCCATCTACTGCGCGCTATATCGTAAAATAGACAACCAGTTACCCGTATAGACTTCTTCCATATTCGATGCCAAATTGCTCCTAAGTATTGCCCAGAAAAGTATGACCCTATCAAAATGGGGTAAGTTGTCCACGCCCAACCAAGGTCTAACCAAGAACGAAGTAAGACAATTAAGAGCACTGGAATATGAACGGATAAAAACCATTGCAATGATAACTTTGTAACATACTCTCTCCAATATCCAAATGGGATATTAAAAAACACCACCATCAGCGAAACAATAACCCAAGTCATCCCCCCATACCTCCGTTTTCTTAATCAGTTTTATTTACTTTACTTATGTTTACGAGGCACTTTCTTACAATATACATAATTAATTAACTCTTAACGAGAGGAGCGTGCTGCAAAGTGTTTCAGCGGCCGATCATAGTATTTGTTCGTAGAATTTGGGTTTGGGGGGTAATGACGGTCTTCATCATTATGTTACTCGGAGCAGGGTCTATTAAGATGACGTCTTCATTCTCTTCTAGTGTAAAAAACAAAGTCATTGTCGTCGATCCTGGACATGGTGGAGCGGACCCAGGCGCTCAGAATTCAGGACTCAAAGAAAAAGATATAAATTTAGATATTTCAATACGATTACGTGATATTTTGGAGTCAAAAGGATGCATTGTTATCCTAACGCGAGAAATAGATAAGGATTTTTATCTCCCCGGATTTGTACTAGGGCGCATGGCAAAAAGGGCTGAACTAGATAATAGAATTAATATGGCTACTGAAAATAACGCAGATTTATTCATTAGCGTACATACTAACAGCTTTCCCCGTCCTAATACTTACGGCATGGAAACATATTATCATCTTAACTCATCACCAGGTAAATCCCTCGCAGAGCTGATCCAAAAACAGCTCACTCAACTTCAATCTGATAACAAGCGCAAATCCAAAGCAGGAGACTATTACCTTATTAATCAATCTAAAATGCCCGCAGTGATTGTTGAAGTGGGGTTTATCTCAAATCCACGGGAAAGGAATCTTTTGTTATCGAATAATTACCGCCACTCCATCGCTGATGCCATAGGTACAGGAATTGAACATTACTTCAACGACTTCCCCCAGGGTGTCAGGGAAAGCATCCAGACAGTATCACAAGAAGGCCCCCCCATGAATAGTGATGACGCCTATAAGCTCTATTTTTCGAGCTCTGATTTAGAAAGCCTGGTTCCAGAAAATAGGCATATTAACCAATCAACATGGGCAAAACTCACCCTCTCACAAAAATCGACCCTTGTCCTACGTGAACTCATCCAAGGACCTCAAGCGGTCACGAGTACGAGAACCATTACACCAAAAACTAAGATACTCTCTCTAACTGTTCAAAATGGCATAGCTATTATCGACTTTAGTAAGGATATCCGGGATGATTTCCCCGGGGGGGCCCTGGTAGAGGATATAACCATAAAATCAATTGTATGGACAATGACTCAAATCCCTGGAATTGACGGGGTGTCTATTTTAATTAATGGTGAATATGGAGACTCTATCGGAGGGCATATCATCTTAGACCATACGTTTCCCGATAAACCTTAGTTCAATTTCTATTATAGGATGCAGCTTGCACGCTACTTCTTACGCTACGCCTGTTATATAACTGATTAATTGTTTTTAGTTTATTCATTACAGCTGTTGCCTTTTCCTCAGACTGTAGTATAATAGTATTAACATTTATAATCTGTATAAGAGGAGGTCTTGTCATGAACAATGTCACTGTAAATGATAATGCTCCAACGAGTGATAATTCTCCAACGAGCGGATCCATATTGTATCCCCCAACATGCTCTCAGTGCCCTGATCGCACGAATTGCGCCCAGTGCATTGCATTTTAAACTCTACTTGCTCCACGCAATCCCCCTTACTGAAATTTTATAGACAATGGGCTGAAACAATCTTATTTCAATTGTTTCAGCCCATTTTTGTTCGAAGATCAAATTTCATATAAATCATACAATATTCCATACACTCTCAAGACCCCACTTATTGCAAGTGGGAATTCATTTGAACGAGTTACTATTATATTGTCAAGACCTGGGGCTGGATATGAAATACAATATCATAGCGATCGCTTAACCATTTTGACTTCCATTCATCCAATAACAAAACGGCATAATTTTCATCTTTATCAATTACTACGGTACTCATGCTTGATTCAGTCAACAGTTTAATGATCTTTGGATCTTTTTCTACCCACCGTACGATTTCAAAGGGAAGGTGTTGAATATCTACCTGTACCCCGTACTCTTCGCGCAAACGGTATTCTAACACTTCAAACTGCAATTGCCCAACAACACCGATGATTGGAGCCTCTACACCCACATGGAGATCTCGGAAAACATGGATCGCGCCCTCTTCTTGAAGTTCCTGAATTCCCTTGATGAATTGTTTCCGTTTTAAGGCATTCGCAATGTTGATTCGTGCAAAGTTCTCAGGGTTAAAGAAAGGCATCGCTTCAAACTGAAGCCCATCTTTTTCGGTAAGAACATCCCCGATCCTTAATAGTCCACTATCATGAACTCCAATAATGTCCCCAGCAAAAGCCTCATCAAGAATTGTTCGTTCTTGGGCAAACAACTGTTGCGGCTGCGCCAACCGAAGACGTCTATGGGAACGTGTATGAATCACGTTCATACCCCTTTCATAACGACCAGAACAAATCCGGATAAATGCGATGCGGTCCCGGTGCTGAGCATTCATATTGGCTTGAATTTTGAAAATATAGCCGGAAAAGCTGGGGGTTTCCGGTGCTAGTACCCCAATATTCGTAGTGCGTGGTTGTGGCGCGGGCGCGATTTCGAGAAAACTGCGCAAAAAGTTAGGGACGCCGAAGTTATTGAGAGCGCTCCCAAAAAAGACGGGTGTTACATCTCCACGATCAACTCGTTCTTGGGAAAAATTATTTCCGGCTAAATCTAAAAGCTCAATCTCCTCTTTAAGTTGATTAAGAAGTTCTTCTCCGATGCCTTCCTGCACTTTTGGATCGCTGAGAGCACCAGAGACCGGTGGATTAGCACTGGATTTAATACTACCTTCTATAAATCGTTCAACTTGCTCTGTCTTACGATCATAGATTCCTTTAAAATCCGGGCCCATTCCGATTGGCCAATTCATAGCATAAGATTCAATTCCGAGCACCTTTTCAACTTCATCCATTAAATCAAGGGGATCCTTAGCATTACGGTCAAACTTATTAATGAAAGTAAAAATTGGAATACCCCGTTTTCGACAGACCTGAAACAGTTTTTTGGTTTGAGTTTCAACCCCTTTAGCGGCATCGATCAGCATAACTGCACTATCGGCTGCCGTCAAGGTGCGGTAGGTATCTTCACTAAAGTCCTGGTGACCCGGTGTATCTAGGATGTTGATCACATATCCCTGATACTTAAATTGGAGGGCACTAGAAGTGATAGAAATCCCCCGCTGTTGCTCAAGGTCCATCCAGTCCGAAGTAGCATGGCGTTCTGATTTTTTGGCTTTGACCGAACCTGCTTCACGAATTGCCCCTCCAAAGAGAAGTAGTTTTTCCGTCAATGTCGTTTTCCCAGCATCTGGATGGGAAATAATTGCAAAGGTTTTACGAGAATTAATTTCTGTTTTTAAATCCGTTTGGTTCAATGTTTTTAACTCCTTAACTTATCATTTGTCTCATACATTCTATTCCATATTTTATACACGGGTATGTAATAAAGAAACCTCAATTTGGCGCGCCTATGGTGCACAGTTAACAATGATAAAAATCAATTATAACATGCCCAAGTATATATTCTCAAATAATTTCCACTCTCCTTAATTAATAACAACGCTGACGCTAAGGATTTGATACATACATACAACATACATCTATCTAATAGAAGGTTCTATAAATAATATGCCCATTAACTTACAAGGTATCTCGTGTGACTAGATAGATAGATAGAGATAGGTAGCGAAACCGAAATTGTCTTATGTCCTAAAACATACCAAGCGGAAAGTGAACTTGTTCAACTAAAGTTGAACCTCGAGACTTCGGTACAGGACTCTTACCCCCACCGAAGCGGAGTACGGGGTCCCATTCCAACTCCCACTTCTAGAACTGAGAGTCGCTCACCGATTGGATGCAGCTGAACAAGTGAAATAAGTCAAGAATAAAGAAGAGCTCAGAATCATTTATCTGAGCTCTTCTTTATTCTTGACCTAATAAATATCTGCGTCTACCCTCAGTGGACTTTTTTAGCTATTTTGGCTTGTTCTGCAAACCATTGTTCGGCTGCATAGTTTAACGGTAGGGTTCTCACATCTTCCCATACAAAGTCTTCTACGGATAGTATTCGTAAATCCAACTCCTTGAAATACTGGCCGCAGGCTTCACAAGCCACCACTTCTATCCCCGGGAATTCTCCTGAATTCAGATAGTTTTGATCAGATGCCTCTTCCCTTCCGCAGAGTATACAGCCCACACGTGTCGTTGACCATTCATATCCGCAGAGCGTACAGTGTAAGCATCGTTTACCATTTGGGGCAGTAAGTACAGAAAGCGCTACACCTTCACCGCATATCGGACAGTCTGAACTTTCAGCTCTATCCGCACTGGAAATATCCCTTTTCTTTTCCATAACCCAAGAGTGAGAGAGATGAGCAATACCAGTTAAGGCGATCTGCAAACGGCTTAACAACTCAAGGTCTGAAACAGGTAGCCCAGCATTGAAGTCATGCCACGTTTGACTTAAGACAGCTTCGGAAACTAATACTCCGCGAACCTGATTTAACCTTTTCCAGAGTTCCAAAACTAATATTTCTGGAAAGTCTCTAAGGGGGTAGTAAGGAGGAGTCTCAGCAATAATCAATTTGTCCATCCAAAAAGAACCCCGCTCATCTTGCCAACGCCTTACTTCTTCGTTCAATAGGCTATATGTCTGATAAGCTTGCTCCATTGTTTTGTCACTTACAATTTTCATCGTATGCATTATCTTATCCATTAGGAGCTCCCCTTACATTTTTTAATCCGTGAGACTCCTACTTCTCCAAGTGGGAGTGGTACCCGGTTAGTTCACTTTCTAGCCTTTGGCATATTTTTTAAACTATTGTCGTATGCCTTTTGCTCCTGTTCTAACCGATCCAACCATTCTCCGTGATGAGCGCGGGCAAACCTTTTTGAAACATAACCATCGATCATCCCTGACATTGCAGCTCTCGAATCAGGGTGCAAAAGTCCTAAATACATATGCCCAATGACGGCTGCAGTCATCATTATCATTGAAATGTCGTGAACCGGATAAGCCCAGCGAACCAAAGCTGGTGGGAACGATGAGGCAAACCACATCACAATCCCACTAAGTGTAATGAAAACAGTACCAAGAATTGTGATCAGTGAGTTTATTTTCTCTCCCCCATTAAATTTATCTGGTGCCGGATAGATGCCGTGTCCCCCAAAGAACTCTTTCGGAAAAGCGCTTACATGTTTCCAATCAGATTTTGTAAAATTAAAAACAAATTTTAACCATCTCCAATGATACCGCGGATTTCCAACAAAGAACATCAATCCCACAACTACAACAAAAATGATCGCTGAAACACGGTGAATCACCATGGCAACTTGAACTCCTCCAACAATGCTCATTGCTGGTTGAAAAAAAGTACTTAGAACCCCTAGACCAGTAAAGAGCAACACAAAGAAAGAAACGGCATGAACCCAATGACTAATGCGTTCTCCCATGCTAAATCGCAAAACTTTGTCTTCAACAATTCTTCCTACTGGTATATTCTTAGTTTCCAGATTAAGCGCCATTAGTCTTTCCCTCCTTTTTTACTCTCTGAATTACTAGAGTCAGAGCTCTGATTTGACCGATAATTCCCCCTAAAGAGATTGACAAAAACCCCTAGAACTACGGCAGCAGCTGCTCCACCGACCGCAGCCCCACCCACTGGACGGATGACATCTTTCCAAAGAGTCAGGGAGAGTGGAATCGTTGGATTGAGTGGGAGACCATATACATCTGGACTATCTAATAACAAATACATGTACGTCGTGCCGCCCATAATATTTTCTCCATAGAGCTGTGCCTTTGGATGAGTCTTCTGAACTTCCGTGAGGCGAATCTTCGCTGTTGCTAACAAGACATCACGTTCTCCAAATTGTAGTGCACCTGGTTGGCACGTGTGAACACACGCAGGAAGAAGGTTATTTTCAACCCGATCAATACACCCCGTACATTTGAAGGATTTTTTCAGAACAGGATCGACCTTCGGAACCCCGAACGGGCAGTTCTCGACACAGTAACCACAGCCAATGCATTTATCATGGTCGAAAACGACGTAGCCAGATTCTGTCTTGGTAATTGCATTTGAAGAGCAAGCCTTCATACAAGCAGGGTCTGCACAGTGAAAACACTGTGCCTTGCGCATTAGCCAATTCATTTTTTGATCTTCATATTTTTCGAAGAATGTCATATATGTCCATGTCTTAGTGGTAAAGGCATTTTGAGTCTGATAACTCGTGATCAGCTTGGTTTTCTCCGCAGGGAGCTCGTTCCACTCCTTACACGCCACTGAGCATGCCTTACATCCCGTACATAATGATGTGTCAACCAAAACCATTTTCCTTGTCATCAATTTGCCCTCCTTATATTGACTAGGCAAACTTTATACTCTGGAGTACCCGCTCCAGGATCTAGTGCGGCGATGGTCAATTCGTTGGTACTCGGTCCAGGACTTAAGGACGCAAAGCCCCAACTCCAGGGCATACCGATGGTTTCAGTGTCTTTTCCGTTGACTTTGTAAGTCTGTATTCGTTCCGTCACTAAGGCCCGCACTTTAATTTTACCGCGAGCAGAAGAAACTTCGACCATATCTCCTTCTTTAACCCCAATTTTACTACCCAGATTTTTACTGATTTCAGCAAAGGGCTCCGGCATAATTTCATTCAGCCATGGAATATTACGCGTAATTCCTCCGGCACAGAAATGCTCTACCACTCCATAGGTGGTCAGAACATGTGGGAACTCTTCCGGCTTGCCGATTTCAGTGGATATAACCAGCGCCATTGGGCTAATTGAAACCTTAGGATGCAAGAGATTTGTTGTTGGACTTTCCGTCGGCTCGTAGAATTCCGGCAACGGTCCATCAACGCATACACTGGCAGCACGGATTCCGACGGCCGGGAGTCCATCAGCGGGTGCTTCTGCCGGTAATCCACTCATATATGGAGCAGCAAATAACCGACCTACTCCCTCAGGACACATGCGGAAGCTTAACTTTCCTTCAGGTGTATCAGGTCCCTTGGTCTTGTCGACAACGTCCCCACCATCATTTCCAGCCCACACCTTAGCTGCAGCATCCCACCAAATAAGCTTGCGTTTCGCGTCGACTGGCTGACCCGCTTCATCACAGGAAGCACGGTTATAGAGAATACGTACGTTTCCTGGCCAAGCAAAACTCCAGTCTCTAAACAGTCCTAATCCCGAAGGGTCGTCATTTTTACGACGAGCCGCCAGGTTTCCATTCCCCGTCACACCAGCATAAATCCAATTTCCAGTAGAAGCTGAACCGATCGGTGCTTTAAGATAATCCCCTATTGTCGGAAAGAGCTTACCGTTTGTTTCGTCATACCCACTCAGCTCCTGAAGCACCTTCAAAGCACTTGGCTCCTCACCATAGTCCCAACGAGCCTTCAAGATCGGGGCATCCTTAACATCTGTACTCCCTGCATATAACTTGCGGATTTTTTTGAAGAGGTGATCCAGCATATCAAGGTCCGGTTTCGAATCACCGAGTGGCTTGAGCGCTGCGTCTTTCCACTGAATCCAACGCGAAGAATTCGACATGCTGCCTGCCTTCTCATAGACGAAAGCCGCAGGAAACATGATGACTTCAGTTTTAATATCTGCTGGTTTCATCCCTGGTGCACGCCAAAACTGGGCAGTTTCAATCTCGAAGAGGTCAGATACGACCAGCATATCGAGTTTTGATAAGGCGGCGCGTGCGAGCTTGAGGTCCGGAATAGAAACCATAGAGTTAGAACCAACGTTAAAGAGTAACTTAATTTGTCCTTTTTCCATCATTCCAAAGAGTTTTACCATCGTCGCATTCACCGAAGGGTTGTTCTTAGGTAAGTAGCTAAATCCATAGTCATTTTCTTTGGTTGCGTTTTCACCAAACCATGCTTTAAGAAGTGCAACCAGATGTTTTTCATAAAATGACCCACTCCGCACGAGATAGTCGCGTATTGTTTTGTCTGTATTGATTGGAACAGGTAAATAGCCCGGCAAGTTACTGTAAAGGTTGGCCATATCCGTTGAGCCCTGGACATTCGGCTCTCCACGCAAGGCGTTAATACCACCACCGGCTTTTCCAATGTTGCCCAACAACAATTGAATGATGGCATAGGCACGAATCCCTTGAACGCCCGTGGTATGTTGAGTCATTCCCAGGGCATAAAGTATACTTCCCGGTTTTCCTTTACAGAAGACGTCCGCAATTTCCTTAATTTTTGCCGCCGGAATCCCTGATATTTTTTCGGCAGTTTCGAACGTATATCTAGAGTAGTGTGTTTTAAGTTTAGCGAATACGCTATCTTGGTCCTCTAAGCTATCAGTTTTCAGGGGCTTTTTATCCGGTCCAAGTTGGTAACCCCAGCTCGCGGTGCCATACTTCCTCGCTTTTGCATCATAACCAGTAAAGAGGCCTTCTTCTAATTTATAATCTTTACTGACCTTAATGAGAGCATTAGTATAATTTAAAACATACTTTTCATCGTACAATTTCTTTTCAAGAATATAATTAATAATTGCACCAAGATAGGCAATATCTGTTCCCGGACGGATTTGCGCGAAGATATCTGCTTTAGACGCTGTTCGAGTAAAGCGTGGATCGACGACGATAATTTTTGCGCCTTTTTCTTTAGCCCGATTAATCCACTTCATGGCAATCGGATGGTTTTCTGCACAGTTACTCCCGGCAATTAAAAAGACCTCGGCATTTTTTAGATCAGACCATGAATTGGTCATAGCCCCGCGACCAAATGAAGGTGACAAACTTGCCACCGTGGGAGCGTGTCATATCCGGGCCTGATGTTCATTGTAAGGTGTACCAATTAACTCGCAGAATTTCTTTATAAGGTAAGACTCTTCATTGTCCACTTCAGCTGAACCAAGGAAAGCGATTCCTTCAACACGGTTGACTGGCAAGCTTTCTGTCAGTCCCGTTTTAGCATTGACAACCTCATCGGCTGCTTTCCAACTAGCGTCTCTGACTTCTTTAGTTTTCTTGGCAACAATATCCAGTGCCTCTTCCCAAGAAATATCTTCCCACTTATCAGCTCCAGGAGCACGACGTCTCGGCTTAGTCACGCGATCAGGCGAATTTGCTACGGCTAGTAAACTAGCAGCCTTTGGACAGAGAGTCCCTTCATTGGTTGGATGATCTGGATCACCCTCTAAGTGAATTAGCTTGCCTTCTTTCACGTACAACAGCATCCCACATCCACCGGAGCAGAAGTGGCAAATGCTCGGGATTTTTTTGGTCCCTTCCAGTTTTAAGGCATATCCTTTGGCCTGTGCAACCGCTGGGTCAAATCCCAAGCCAGTGGCAAAAGCGGCGATGGAAAGCCCTGAGAGCTTTAAGAAACCACGACGAGAAACATCCATCTCTTTTCCTCCTTCAAATTTGTCTAAAGTCTGTCCCTTTCTCAATTCCAGACTTCTAAACCCTTTAGGTTTATTACGTCCCTCCATATGAAAATATGATACCGAAAATAACTTCTTGGTTTCTGAATTGTCTAACTATTCTTTCTATAGTTTACCTTGCTTTCCTTGGCAAGTCACTATTATGTTCATTATGTAAATTAAAAATATTTCACGAACATAACAAAAAACCCCTTTAAGGGGGTTTTTTACTCCTATATTCAATCCTAATACTATCCGCCTGTTGTTAAAGGAATTGGTACCTCGTGTTCAACCATAGTGGACGAGTTCATATTCCTTACAGCCAATTGCTCGACTTAATGTTGAGCTAAATCTCGAACTGGCTGAAATAATTTAACGGGTCTTCCAACTGGGCCGTACTTTAACTCTGTCGTCAAAATCCCACACTGTTCCAAGAATTCCAGATATCTACGCACCGTAACCCTAGTAAGACTGACCCCCTCCGCGACATTTTCTGCCGAAACTGGTTCGCACGTATCGTGCAAAAAAGAGGCAACTTGCTTTAGTGTGAGTTGGTTCAATCCTTTAGGTAAGCCTTTTTGTCCAAGGCAACCTTGTTTGATAAGCTCATTTAAAATTCTATCGGACTCTTCTACTCTGACATCATCAGAAGGAATATATTCCACTGATGAGACTTTTGCTAGTGTAGCTTTACTCATTTCGTCCGCTATTCCTCCCAACCGTTCTACCATTAGGTTGAAAGCAACCGCCAAGTCACCAATTTCTTTCGGGCCTGTTACATTAACTTTTTCAGTAGCATGTCCTGTGGCGACATCACGCGTTCCCAGGGTAATTTCATGTAATGGACGAATAACGACTCTTTGGATAAAAAACCACGTTACTAAACCAACAATAAGGGTCAATCCCAAGCCAAGCATCGCCAACCGGATTGACGAATAAACGATAAAAGACTGTGCATAACTTTTAGAAATCCCCACATAAAAAATCCCGATAATATCCCCATTTATATCCCGAATAGGTTCGTAAGCCGTCTGGTATAGTTCCCCGACTACATTTGCTTCGCCAAGGTAAATCTGCCCTTTTTGTAAGACAGTTTGGGCAACAATATCGGATACCTTTGTTCCCGTTGCTCTTTCTCCGTCTGGACTACGTACAGTAGTGGCGACTCGTGTATCTCCGAGAAATAGAGTCACTGTATCGCCAGTTAAGTCTGCTAAATGATCAACGAGACCCGTATTATAAGAAATTTGAGTTTTTCCTTTGTAAAGCATTCCGTCTTGCACATGCCACGGTCCAGGGTTACTGAAGTTAATTATCTCCATGCCTGTTGCAATATCAGTATTTGCCTTAACGATTGCTGCATCCACCGCTTTCACCCGCATATGCCACCCGAAAACAATGATGAAGCTTATAGCCAAAACACACAGAGAACCAAGCATTAGAACAAGAATTTGATGTTTTAGTGAACTCAATAAGACCCCTCCTTAGGAGACTATTATCTCGATATAATTCGTTGTCATTGTATGAAAAGCCTGCTTTTTCTGAAAATTATATTTTTTAGTTCAGCATCTTATCGGGAAGGAATTACCTCCCTCCACGTTGAATCTGTTATGCAAGAAGCTCAGATATAGGAGGATGGTAAGATGTCCTTGTTTCGGGTGCTCTATGAGATACTAACCCAAAACGGCTGGGAATTCGATTTTGACAATAAAAATGAAATCATCAAACTTGAGATTCGAGGGATTAACACTAATTTCCACGCTTTCCTTCTTGTCGATGAAGAGCAAGAGTCCTTACTTTGCAACACCCATATTAAGCAAAAAATTCCGTTTTCCAAACGTCTTGAAGTCTGTGATTTTATGAGCCGTGTTAATTACGAACTCGCCAATGGTAATTTCGAAATGGATATGGATAACGGGGAAATTAGGTATCGCACTTACCTTGATTTAGCAGATGCAGAACCTTCGAAGGATCAGGTGCTGAATATCGTTTGGAATGGTGTCCTTGGCTTTGACACTTATTATCCAGGTTTAATTAAACTTGTGTACGAGGATTACAGCGCAGAAGAGGCCGCCGCTTTTTGCACTGATCAAGATACTTTGTGAACTCGTTTCATCTAAAGTCGAACATCGAGACTTCTTTAGGGACTCTCACGATTAACGCAATTAGCCTCCTAGGTTTAAGTAAACCTAGGAGGCTAATTGCGTTAATATAACTAGAAGTGAACTACCCTTTCATTGGAACAATGTATACTAGAATCATAATGAAATGCACAATGCTTCCAGCCGCAATAAACAAATGAAATATTTCGTGAAATCCAAAGCGTTTTGGAAAGAAATCAAAGATTTTGGTGGCATATATGACAGCCCCCATAGTATATAACACTCCACCAACGGCCATAAGGATTATTGCTCCCATAGGTAAATTTTTTATAAGTTGGAGGAATGGAACCAAGGCAATCCAGCCAAGCGACACATAAAATGCAGATGATACATAGCGGGGTGCATGAATAAACCAAATTTTCAGAGCCATCCCTAGCACGGCTAAGGACCAAACTGAAATGAGCATCGCCCAGCGCCATGAACCTTGGAGTCCATAGTAAAAAACTGGTGTATAGGAGCCTGCAATTAAAAAGTAAATGGCAATATGATCTATTTTCTTAAGTAGAAGCTCTTTCTGTGGTGTGGTCTGAACCCAGTGATAGAGGGAACTGGCTCCATAGAGCAATATCATACTTAGCCCATATATTGTCATAGTAACGAGTTTTGAAAGACTATTTTTACACAAGATGATTAGAATTACCAGTCCCACAATCGCTGCCACAAACGAAATAAAATGGGTCCATGTGTTTACTGGTTCCTTCATCTTCAAGATCATGTTATAGCCTCCTTATACTTCACTTACTGAATTTTAAGTAACCATTATCTAATTTTAAACCTTACTTTAGGTAAAATCAACCTTTATTCAACCTTACACAGGGTCAATAATATTATTACCAATTAATATTACTCAGAAAAGGAAAACGCTCTATTTTGTAGCAATAATTACCTGAGTAATTTATTTTCTCTAACACATAATAAGAATGTTCCAGTACACAAACATTATAAAGGAGGGTACCTATCATGGCAGGAGAAAGAAACACTAATACACCCGCAGCTAAAGGGGCTTCCCAACAATTGGATCAATTTAAGTACGAAGTAGCAAATGAAATGGGCCTTCAACTCGGCGGTGACCGCACAAGCCGCGAAAACGGTTCTGTCGGCGGCCAAATGACCAAGCGGATGATTCAATTTGCAGAAGAACACCTCAAAGGTGGAAGCAAAATCTAACATGAATCCGTTTTCAAAACGTTAAGAGGCTAATTTCAAATAAGAGGGATATCGAGAGATATCCCTCTTACTATTTGTTAGTCTCCTAAGTAATCAGGGAGATAATCTTAAACACCCAGACGTGGCCTCTATTAACTTTGCGATCCAATCCAACAATTCCAGAATATATTGTTTGTTAGGTCCTCCATATGTTCCTTGGTGATCTTTGATCACCCTAATACGTACCTTTTCAAGCATTTCAATCGTCTCTTCATAGGCACCAATCGCTGAGTACTCTGTAGGATTCGTAATTAACGATAGGAAGGAATAGCTTCGGTTAAGGACTTGTACTAAGTCCGTATGAAGTTTCGCTGAAATTGGAAACTGCCATTCTTGTCGGAGATGGATCATTTGTTCAACAGTAATCCTCATTTGATCCAAACGAGTCAGCGGATTGACATAACGTTCGTAAAATCGGACTTCTCCGCTTTTCTTTGAGGCAGGATCTTTTTGAACTAAAGCCACGAAAGATTGGGCCTCTTCTAAATTTTGTTGTAACTTGTCAACTTCTTCTACTCCCACTTCAACCTGATTATCAAGAAGCGCTCTAAATGCTACCTGGTATAAACGAATAACATGATGCCGAGCATCTTGAAAACTCTTTTCCGTTTCTTTGTGATAACGAGGTGGAAAAACCCACCGATTAACCAAATAAGCTACTATAATCCCTAAAGCTGTATCAATGATTCGATTAACCGCATAATCTAGTGGTTTCCCAGTTAATTGAACCGAAATAGCAATAAACACAATACTAGCAATATTCATGGCTTCTGGCCATTTCATAAATTTCACGATCGTCATTGTTACAATAAGGCCTAACCCGGTCCACCAAGGACTGTTCACCATGGCGAGCGCAAACACATAGCCCGTAACGGCACCGACAATCGTACCCTTCATTCGTTGAATGCCAGCTCTCAAGGATCCTTCAATCGTAGCTTGCATCGCAATAACGGCTGCAATAGCGCTATAAAACGGGTATTCGAATTTGAGTAATTGAGCAATCCATATACATAGTGCTACAGCGATTCCTGTCTTAATAATTCTCCAACCGATCATAGGCTCTCCTTGCTAGGTTCTTTCTACGTCATTATATCATTTTATAGCTTAGAAAATATAGCAAACTTATTCAATTTAAGTTACGGTGATTGAGTATACTCCCACTACTGTACTTGTGCAGTCATTTTATAATCGGATGAAAATAGGAGCCCTAAGGCTCCTATTTAATGGTTCCATCCGTTTCTTCAAGGTGTTTTTTCTTAGAAGCCAGATGTGCTTTAACATCCTTGATTTGGTGTGATGTAAGCTCCCCTGCATTTTCAGCCAAGAATTCTTCATTTTTATGGATGTTTCGAAGGGTTAGTTCTATCTTCTTTAAATCTTCATTCTTATCTTTATTGCCATCATTTCTGGGCATATTATCACCTCGAATGTAGTTTATCCAAAGAAAATGGATTCATTCTGATCCAAAGGATAATTTCAGAATAAAACACCCTTTGTTTTGGTTACGCTACTATTGGTAAAATAATACTGAAACGGAAGGTGCCACCATGAAGTTAAGAAGCTTTATGATCATTAGCGCCTTATCTTTCGGAGGGTTTGCCCTTATGAGTTGGCAATCTCAACAGCTTCCGCATCCTATTCCCCAAGAAGCAACACAGGGTAAACAAGTATGGCAAGATTACAACTGTATCAGCTGTCACGCTCTCTTCGGAAACGGTGGATATAATGGAGATGACCTCACCCATATTATAAACAAACGATCTTCTCTAGAGCTCATAAACTTTTTTGTTAAGCCTCCTGTCATGAGACCTAATCATAAGCGACTTCACCCTCAATTAAGTCAAGATGAAGCCGAGAAACTAGTTCAATATTTTAAATTTCTTGATAAAATACCGACGCTTGGTTGGCCTCCGAAGGCACGTAAATCGGGAGAAAACATATGAAACTCTCTCAATGGGTTCATCAGCTATTTGGTCATCAAAAAAGGCGAGGTACGGCTACGTCCCCGTCCAATGCAACAAGCTATTATGGACAGCAAATCTCCCGCAGATATTGCCTTGCTGCGGTATCCCTCTTTACCCTTCAGGGGATTGTTGCCTTACTGGGAGCTGTTGACTTGATTATTCCTGATCTCCCTTCACCAATTCCCTTTGAGTACGGAAGGGCCGTACATTTAGGATTAGCCGTTCTCTGGCCCTTGATTGGTACGATGGGAATTGCTTACTATTCAGTGGTGCAAGAAGTTCAATCAGACATCTATTCACCGAAGATCGCACGTTGGCAACTTTGGCTTGTGCTGTTCTTCAGTTTTTCTCTTTATGCGACACTTAGCCTCCGAATTGGAAACGGCCGAGAATACTTTGAAGGGCTCCCTCTCATTTATCTAGGCATTTCCTTAAGCATTGCCTTAGGTGCATACAACCTACTGCGAACCTTGATCTCAGCCAAATCTAGAATCACCCCCGCTGCTGCCATCACAACCGCGGGGATTTGCTCACTCTTCCTATTCCTCATTCCAAATATATTCACTTATCAAAATCCCATCGCCGATGAGGCTGTGAAATTTTGGTTAGTCCATCTCTGGGAAGAACTTGCCTTTGAATTAACGACAGCGGGCTTTATCAGTTATTTTTATGTTTTAACGGGAATCGCGAGTAAGTCTGAGATGCAGCGCTGGCTTTACCTCGAAGCCACATTGACCGTTGTCGCCGGTTTTTTCGGTACCGCTCACCATTATTATTGGATTGGCTTTCCCGCCTATTGGTTATTACTTGGACTTGTCTTTAGCATATCGGAAGTGATTCCAGTCTTTTTGCTCGTGTTCTTAACCTACAAGGGCTTGAAAAAACATCCCAAATTAAACCTTCGCTTAAAACTCTCCCTATGGTTTATCCTAAGTAGTCTAATTCACAATCTGATCGGAGCCTCACTCCTCGGTTTGTTAATCTCAGTACCCCAGATTAATCTATATATGCACGGCACCTACCTAACCTCAGGTCACGCTCATCTCGCTTTATTTGGAGCATTAGGCTTCTTAGTTCTCGGAGGGATTTACCACGTTTTATCTCAAGGAAGCGAGCCTACTTCAAAAGACTATAAAACAGGGGTCATAGCCATTCTTCTTCTCAATATCGGCCTTCTAACGATGGGTCTTTCCTTAATTATTGCTGGATTTATCCAAGCATACCTCTGGAGAATGCTTGGAATGGATTTTGTGGATGTACACGCTCTAATTCAGCCCTACCTAATTATTCGTGCCCTAGGCGGCTCATTGTTTACCTTAGGGGATTTAATTTTCGGAAGGCAAGTATACAAAGTCTGGAAAAAAACAACGCTGAAATAACAATAAATAGGCACCTGAAAACAAATATTTTCTGATACATCTAAAAAAACCGCCAAGTGGTTCTTTTAGATGCATCAGAAAATATAATTCTGTTACATATTTTCCGGGAATATAAGTGTAACTAAGGTGGTCGCCAACACCTGAAGGCAGGCGCCACCTAATTTTTAAGAAATAATTTATTCTACAATACTATACCCAGCATTTTGAATAGCCTTAACGAGATTATCACGCTCCACATCACCCGTTATAACAGCTTCTTTGGCCGCAAGATCGACCTTAACGCTTTCAACACCGCTTACCCCTTGGAGCGCCTTTTCAACTCTCATTTTACAATGGTTACAAGTCATTCCTTCAACCTTTAGTATGATTTGGCTCATTTTTTTCACCTCGCTTAGCAGAAGTCAGAGGTCAGAGGCCGGAAGCCAGACGAAAAACTTCAGTATTTTTTTGTATTCTCTCCTCAAATGGTACCCTATGATTTCCAGTAGAGGAAAACTTGCTACGCTTCTTAGAATTTTCTCTTACTATATAAACTAACTCTCTAATCGTTTGTCATACCTTCTCAACATCAAAGAGCTGGTTACTACCGATACGGACGAGAAGGCCATAGCCAGCCCTGCCCACTCAGGAGGTAAAAGTTCCCCAGTTAAAGGATACAGGACGCCCGCGGCAATCGGAATACCGATAGTATTGTAAACCAAGGCCCAGAAAAGATTTTGTTTGATTTTGCTGAGTGTTTTTCGCCCTAAGCGAATAGCCCGTTCCACATCAAGGAGGTCGTTGCGAACTAACACCACATCCCCGGTTTCCTTGGCCACATCCGTCCCTGAACCGATGGCGATTCCAATATCGGATTGGGCTAAGGCTGGGGCGTCATTAATCCCATCCCCCACCATCGCCACCTTAAACCCTTGATCTTGGTATTTCTTGATAATATTAATCTTGTCTTGGGGTAAGATTTCGGCAATAACCTCGTCAATCCCAACTTGTTCTCCGACCATATGAGCGACCTTTTTATTATCCCCGGTGATCATAAAGGTCTTTAAACCTAACTGATGCAGTCGGTCAATGGCCTCTTTGGTACTCTCTTTAACCACATCCGCCAGCGCGATCAGCCCAATCACCCGACCACCTAGAGCAACAAAGCTGGTTGTTTTCCCCGCTTCAGCTAGGCGTTCAAAATCCTGTTCAGCTTCCTTAACATCTACGTCGTGTAAATGCATCAGCTTAATGTTTCCAATCAGCAGAGTCTGTCCTTCAAAGGCGCAAGTAACACCATAACCGCCCTCTTCGCTATAATCTGTCACGTCTTGAATCGCAAGCAGTTCTTTCTTAGCCTCCGCGACGACCGCCTGGGCCAAGGGATGAATGGAGGGGTTTTCACCTGCACCGGCAATTTTGAGAACATCCTGCTTTGAATATAAAGCATAGGGTATTATATCCGTTACTTCAGGATTTCCTTTGGTCAACGTCCCAGTTTTATCAAAGCCAATCACTTGCAGGTGAGCAATCCCTTCGAGCCCAGCAGCGGACTTAAATAAGATACCACGGTTTAATCCTATCCCACTACCCACCATAATAGCTGTAGGTGTAGCCAGTCCCAAAGCACAGGGGCAAGCGATCACTAAAACAGCAATTGCAGCCGTGAAGGCAAAAACGAACGTACTCTGCAACATGAAATACCAAACCACAAAGGTAATCAGTGAGATAGCGACAACGGTTGGCACAAAGTAATTGGAAATCGTATCCGCAAGCCGTTGAATCGGAGGTTTAACCCCTTGAGCATCCTCCACCATTTTGATGATTCCAGAAAGTACCGTATCCTTACCTATCTTAGTCGTTCTTACTTTAATACTTCCAGACCGATTGATCGTAGCACCGATCACTGGATCACCCATTCCTTTGTCAACAGGAATGGATTCCCCCGTCACCATCGCCTCGTCGATGCTGGCTTGTCCTTCAACAATCTCGCCGTCCAAGGGTATTCTTTCCCCAGATTTAACGATTACAATATCGCCAATCTTCAAGTCTGAGGCAGCTACTTCCCTTTCTTCACCGTCAACAAGCATCCGAGCTTTATCGGCCTGTAACTCTAACAGTCGTTTTAAAGCCTGGCCAGCCCGCCCTTTCGCCTTTGCCTCGAGGTATTTTCCAAAACGAACAAAGGTAATCAGCAAGGCTGAAGTGTCAAAGAAATTAGGGCCTTCGAAGAATAGTGTTGGAAAAAACATGTGCAACGTCGTCATCAGACTATATCCATAAGCAGCTGTAATCCCCAGGGCAACCAAGACGTCCATATTGGCGGAACGATTTTTCAAGACGTGGTAAGCACCTCGATAAAATGTCCAACCGGCCGTAAATTGGATAAGGGTTGCCATAGCAAGGATCGTATACATCACAGGTCGCCCCATGGGGAGATACATGAGTGGCATAATCGGTAACGATAGAACTGCACTGAAAATCAGCCAATTTCGCTGTTTGAGCGCGGTATGATCATCTTGCTTTTCAGCCTTGTTTTCTATTGGAGTATATCCAGCATCCCGCACCTGATCGAAGATTTCTTGCATAGTAACAAGACCTGGATCAAACTCAACAGCAACCGTTTCACTGGCAAAGTTAACAGCAACCTTTTGTACTCCCTGTGTACCTCCCAGCTTTTTCTCAATCGCTAGGGCACAATTTGTGCACGTCATACCATCCACTTTAAATTGTTGCTTTCCGCTGTCTTCGCTTTGAGCAGTGTACCCTAGGTCTTTGATCTTAGCTAAGAGATCCTGTTCCTTTACCACAGACGGATCAATTTCCACAGTAAGTTTCTCCGATGCAAAGTTGACAGCCACTGTTTTAACCCCAGGCATCGTTTTGAGACCCTTCTCGATCGTTAAAGCGCAATTCGCACAGGACATACCACTGATTTTTAACTGTTGTTTTTGCGTTTCCGCGCCAGATATCACAGATTTAATAGGAATTAAGTTGAGGTTCACACCTGCTACATCTTCCAGTTTTTCGAGATTCTTTGAATTGTTCTCCGTCTTTTCCTGATCTACTTGTTCATCAGCAGGTTCTTCCAATGAATAACCTGCTTCCTCAATTTCTTTCCGAATATCAGCCATGTTAACCTGCAATGGATCCCAGTCGAAGCTGGCCTTAGATTCTGCTAGAGACACCTGGACATGCTCCACACTCGGAAATTTTTCCAAGATCTTAGTGACATGGTTGACACAATGCTCACAGCTCATGCCATAGACTTGAATTACTTTTTCTTCTAGAATTGCTTGTTCCGTCATCGTTTATCCCTCCCCAAGGCGCCTCTGACTCTGATATTGTTTTCAAGGCACCTCTCGCCCTTATAGACCTAGTTTCCCTATACCCATAAAAGAATATCCTTAGCGAGTCATACGAAAAATTGTTTTAAGGACCTCATCTATAACCTGTTCATCTCCGGCCTGGAGTTGATCTTTAACGCATGATTTCATATGTTTTTCCAGGAGCAATCGGGAAGCTCCATCTAACGCAGCTTGAGCTGAAGAGATTTGATTTAAAATATCATCACAATAAACGTGACGTTCGATCATACCTTTTATGCCCCTAATTTGTCCTTCTATGCGATTCATACGGGTAACGAGTTCTTTAATTGTTTTATCGTCATGGTGGCTCGTTCGCTCTCCTTGATTCTCCCCTTCATTCTGACAAACTGAACATGAATGAACTTTTTTTTCTTCTAAACTCATAATCAATCACCTCTATCTCGTATAGTATACCCCCCTATGCTATAAGTCAAGAATGGTTTTGCCATTTCCCATCGTTTAGACACTCTCCTTCTTTCTGTTTCGATAAAATATACATAGTGGCTTCTTAGTTCCGCGCTAAGCGCTTCGTTATTAAAGTGCTGGGAATCCGCTGATAGAGGGGATTGTCTTGCATCTTTAAGCAAATTAAGTAATGCAAATCATTACTGTTGTTGCTCGGGTTTTTTATGTATTAGAAAACACAAATTGCTTATAATAGTGAAATAATAAAGTTACTGGAGGAATTCTTTTGAAATACGATAAACCGTTAATAGCAGCTATTATAGGGGCAGTATCTACTGTGCCCTCTGAGGCTTTGACTCGATTATTATTACTTTTTGGTATCGGAAAGTACAGTATTTATCAGCTGGATAGTCTCCTCATCACGTTTAATAGGCCTACAACAATTATTGGTTTGATTGTAAATTTCATAGTCGGTGGGTTTGTTGGTATAGTATTTTACTATTCTCTAGAAAAAATAGGGACAGATTATCTAACAATCAAAAGCGCAAGTGTCGGAGCATTGTCATGGGTATTTTTCGAACTCATGTTTACGCTTACTGTTGAAGGTGAATATATCGATATTCGCCCCATAAGTGATTACTATGTTCACATATTTGGTTCTTTAGTGTATGGTATTACACTAGGGTTACTGTTCAAAAAATACTTAGTTCAAATGCATCTTACCTAAATCATGGCCTGATTAGTAAAATATTCGACATCAGGGATATTTAAATTCAATATTCCTGATCTTGTGAAAAGAACAATCGCAAAAGACAATAGGATGCGAATTAGAGCAAAAACAAAATGCGTTGGTCGAGGATTTCTGTCTTCTCAACCAACGCATAAAATATTTGTTCAGCAAATTATTCAGCAGTTTGTTTCTGCTGCTTATCGTCTGGAGAACTTCATCAGCCCTTTGTTTCAGGCCATCCTTAAGCTTTTGCCCCCAATTTACGTCGGACGGCCTTAACTAGCTTCCCCGAAGAAACCAACTCTTTAGCAAGCTGGATATCTGGGTACATAACCCGATCTTCTCCGAGCGTTGCTACTTTTGACCGGACAAGTCGGTAAGCGCCTTCACTTCCCTTCCCGAGCTGTAGTTCCCCGCTCCCTGTCCTTAAATCAACGCCCTGACATGCCGCCAAAAGTTCCATCGCCAAAACATGCGCTGCATTTTCTATGATACTGCGCGCCTTACGAGCTGCAATCGTCCCCATGCTTACGTGGTCTTCTTGGTTCCCAGAGGAAGGGATCGAATCAACACTAGCCGGATGGGCCAATATTTTATTTTCTGAAACAAGCGACGCCGCAGAATACTGTACAATCATAAACCCTGAATTCAATCCTCCATCAGGCGTTAAGAACGCTGGCAATCCACTTAAATTTGGATTAACCAAGCGCTCCAAGCGACGCTCGGCAATATTAGCGAGTTCCGCCACTGCAATCCCCAGAAAGTCCATCGCTAAAGCAATAGGTTGACCATGGAAATTCCCGCCTGAGAGCACTTCTCCCTGTTCAGGGAAAATCAAGGGATTATCGGTCACTGAATTCATCTCAATTTCCACTACCCTTTTCACATAAGCCACAGCCTCCCCCGAAGGACCGTGAACTTGGGCAACACAGCGCAGTGCGTAAGCATCCTGGACTCTGGGATGTTGTTTAGGGGCTACAAACGTACTTCCCTCCGTGAGAAGGCGGATTTGCTCAGCCACTTCGATCTGCCCCTTGTGAGGACGGGCGATATGAATTTTCGGATCGAACGCATCAAGAATTCCCTCAAGGGCTTCAAAGGACAAAGCAGCCGTAATATTTGCAGACTCCCATAAATTCTCGGCGTCCCAAACAGCCAAAGCAGCAACCGCAGTCATAACCTGGGTTCCGTTAATTAGAGCCAAACCCTCTTTTCCTTCAAGTACAACAGGCTCTATCCCCGCTTGGGTTAAGGCCTTCCGCCCACTCATCCGCCGCCCTTTATAAAACGCCTCCCCTTCACCGAGCAGGACCAAAACCATATGGGACAAGGGTGCTAAATCCCCGCTCGCTCCCAGCGAGCCCTTTTCAGGTACCACTGGGACAATACCCGAATTAAGCACCTCAAGTAAGGTTTCCAGCGTAGAGAGTCGAATGCCCGAAAACCCTTTCGCTAAGGCATTTGCCCTAAGAAGTAAAATCGCCCTTACCACCTCTAAAGGAAGAGGCTCCCCCACCCCCGTAGCATGACTCATGATAAGGTTACGTTGAAGTTTTTTGGCATCTTCCTTAGAAATTAAGACATTACTAAACATCCCAAAGCCTGTCGTTATCCCATAAACAGTTTGGTTACCCGCAATCAGCTGGTCTACGTATTCTCTGGATCTTTGGACCTTTTGTTTGGCCTCTGGATCCAAGTCTGCTATAGCACCATACCGTGCCACAGCAACCACCTGCTCTAAGGTGAGTGTTTCTCCATCTAATGTAACCATTTGCTTTTTCCCTACTGCGCTCATGTTTTCCCCTCCTCTATGAGCAATGAAAAAGAGGATTAAGCCATAAACCTTCGTCTACAGCTTAGCCCTCTAATATCTAATAACTCTGAGCATACCCAATTTTATTGCAATTTACTTTGGAATAAAATTTCTTTTAATGGATAACCTTACAAATGATTAATTCCTAATCCACAAACTTCATGTTCGTGACCTTTAATTGGAGCTCCAATCATCCCATACATACTTACGGCAATCCAGAGGTCACTTAAATCTTCAAGTGTACGGGGACCTTTGACAACCGCAAAGCGAAGTCCTACCGTGCGCAAAACATTTCCGAGTTGAAGCGGCCCACGTCCTAATCCTTGCAATGCATCTAGAATCGCGTGATAAAGAGCATGTTGAGAGCGATAGTTATTGTCAATGAGACTCGCGCGTTTAGCTGCAGTTTCAACTGCCGCGATGACCTTTTGAACATCCATTGAGCCCACCTTACCCGTCACAACCTCAAACCCTTTTTCCCTTGCACTGGACACATAGTCTTCAGTTTCATTTTCTTCGGCCATAGCAATCAACAAGGCAGTTTTTCCTAGAGATGAACAATGATCCATAATACCCCCCTGGTCACGTGAATCTTTTCCCTATGCCAGCCTCTGATCACATCACTCTTGCAATTGAAGCTGACCCTACTCCTATCATAGACGAGAAACACCTAGGCTTCAATATAAATATTTTCCCGCTTACCATAAGCTTTTTAATTTAGGGTGAAGCTATGTGGCATTCTTTGAAGAAGTAGGTTATTGTAGTGATAATTAATCAAATTAGAGGGGGATAACTGTGCCCAAACATATTATCTGGGTAATATCGTTAAATTTACTCATCTTAAACCTAGGCTGCAATAAAATATGGCCCATACCGAACAACGATACTCCCTCTCAGACTCAGAACGAACCTAATGCCGCGCAGACTCCGCAAGGACTAATTGGCCTCCCTCTACCGCTTTCCTCGATATCTAAAGCCACGCAAGCAGATATTACTCAGGTCGAACAAATCGTCGTTGAACTTATCAACGACGACCGCCGGCAAGTAGGTCTCCCCTTAGTCAGTTGGGATGAAACTGCCGCCAAATCGGCCCGCCAACATGTTCTTGAAGAAGCTAATAACGGATATATAAGCCACTGGGGATTGGATGGAGAAAAGCCACAGCGGCGCTATACCTTGGCGGGTGGACTTGATGCGGTCGAAGAAAACGAAAGTGTGACTCTTTGGCTGGAAGGTGGCTTTCAAGGGGTTTCGAAAGAACAACTCAAAACAATCGTTGCTGAACATCAATCAGCCATGGTCAACGAACTCCCTCCCAATGATGGACATCGACAGAACATTTTAGATCCTCATCACACCGGGGTTGGAATAGCCATTGATGTGGGAAAATTCGGGGTAGCCATGGCCCAAGAATTTACTAATCATTATTCTGTCATAGATCCACTTCCCTCTAGCGCAACTCCAGGTTCAACCGTAACCCTAAAAGGACGTATCAATAAAGGGTATCAGATCAAAGGAATTTATGGGGTTTGGGAACCACTTCCCCTTCCAACGACCCGAGAACAACTTATGCAAACCCATTCCTACGCTGATCCCTCTTGGGATAACCTTCATTTTTATGCTAAGCCACAGGGCAAGGGTTATTATATATCCACCCCCTTGGGGAAGGTCTCTGTACAGAATCTCAATGTAGATAACCTAGGTAATTTCTCAATTTCCGTCCCTTTATACAACTCCCATTCCCTTGACTATATAACGGTTGAAATCGCTCCCGACACTAACCCGAAGGATACTTTCTATGCTGCTCAATTTGTGATTAAACTCTGATGCAAGTCTTCTATAAATATCAAGAGAGATGTAATCACAAACAATACGTTCGGTCACATCTCTCTTGATACTCCATTATGAAGAAAAGTTAATAAACATTAACTTTTAACGGCTGAAGGGTTCGGGGAAAGATCAAGATTTCTTTGGTTAAATTCTTCGGTTTCAATTTCCCCTAGAGCGTATCGCTCACGCAGGATCAATAAAGCTGGATCATTTTGCTTTTGCATCAAACGAACTTTAGAACTATGGCGACGGATGAGAACTACTGCGAGTACAATTATTCCAAGCAAGAAAATTAAGTGACAAGCAAAAAAGATCAATCCTATCGACCCATATTGTCCGTTGGCCATGAAACCATGGCCAAATCCGCGTATTATATGTCCACTACCGTGCATCATTTTTTATCCCCCTCATTCTAAAGTTTTTTTACGTTCATTGAATTCTTCACTGCTAATTTCCCCCCGAGCATAGCGTGCTCGAACTATGTCGAGTGCATCTCGATGGTTTTTTTTCGGAGTATGTGGATGGCAACAACCATTTTGTTTACAATGAAAATATGCACCGATACACAACAGTACTATTAGAAAACCAAACATTTCAAACATCCTCTCTTTGATCTATTCGCCCTTTATCATGACCTACATTTAGTATACAGATCTCTTATGCTAAATAGGTGAATATATTGTGAGTTTCACGTTAAGATTACAAAAATTCTCTAATAATAATCTAAATATAGAAAGAACTGTTTCTTCATTAAAGAAACAGTTCTTTCTATATTTAGATTATTACCCTTTTTGAATTTAACATGAGAATTATAACTACTGTACTTGATACATCCCCTGGCTTTGCATATATTGGAAAATCCCTTCTCCGTGTTGCTGCTCTTCTTTCTGGATATGATTCAAGACCTGTCGGATATTTGTGTCTCTAAATTCAAAGATTGCCGTGTTATATGCCCCAGATACATACTTTTCTGTCATGAGCAAGTCTTTACAAAGTTTAGCATCCTCTTGGTTATAATTCCCTTGCACTGCAGAGGTCATTGGAGCTTGAGTTCCACCAGCTGATTGTTGACCTTGGTTTTGTTGCCCGCCAACGCTGGGTACCTGACCACCCAAAATCTGATTTATTGTATTTAAGTGTTCTTGCTCCTTAGCCGAATACGAATTAAAGAGCTGTTTTAATTGGGGGTCTTGGGCCTGGTTAGCATACTTTGTGTATTTGTCGACGCAGGTTTCTTCATGAGTTTTTTGATCCATCAACAACGATTTTTCCTTTTGTGATAATTGCAGTGGCAAAATAAAGCACCTCCTTGTTTGCTTTATATTGTCTACAATAATTCCAATTCTATGCGTAGTTAAATACAGTTTCGAGCCTAGCCTAAACCTTAAATTGTTCTAATTCTCGGTGAAGGAGAATTGCGTTTTGCGCTAGGGACTGGGCTGAGGTTGCTACAATTTGCATCGTTGTCGACACTTCCGTAGCAGACTCTTCAATATTTTCTGCAGTTACAGTTGCTTGTTCCGAAACTTGGATAACCGTATTGACATATAGTTTCATCTCCTCCATACTACCCAGCATTTGCTCGCTAGACGCTGCGATATCAGAAATGTCAACGGACACCGCTTTCGTAGCATGCGCAATAACAGTTAAAGCTTCCTGTGCCTCATGTATTGAAACCACACTTTCGTTGACCTTAGAATCCGTCTGCATCATTCCTTGAACAGCGAAATTAATACTATGTTGGATCAAAGTGGTAATCTCGGTGACTTCTCGGGTTGAAGAGGCTACATTCTCCGCAAGCTTACGGATTTCGTCGGCAACAACTGCGAAGCCTTTACCATGTTCGCCTGCCCGGGCTGCTTCTATCGCTGCATTGAGAGCCAATAGATTCGTTTGTTGCGCTACTTGGGAAATGGTTTCAGTTATAGACCCGATTCGATTTGATTGATTAGCTAAATCCTCAATCGTCTGCACAGACTCATGTACGGAATTATTTGTTTCCTGCATAGTTGCTATAATTACTGAAAGCTTAGTTAATCCCTCTTCTGAATGTTTTTTGGCGTTTACGGCTTCCAGGGAAACAGATAAGGCCCTTTCAGCGATCATTTGAGCAGCATTCGCTAGTTCTATGACCATCTTTTTCATCTGATGGAGTGTTTGAGCTTGGTTTCGAGACTCTATTGCCATTTGGCTAGTATAGTCGGCAACACTACTATTCGTCGCTGTGACTTCTTCAGAACTGGCCGATAATTCCTCGGACGAAATAACCCAGGAATTTGCCATCTCACGAATCTTTTGAATAATACTTGTGAAGTTCTCCATCATAAGGTTAAAAGCATGCCCTAATTCAGCAACATCGCTATTCTTTAGAATTTCAATTCTTTGCGTCAAATCTCCTTGAGCTACCTGAATAATTCCTTGTTCCATTACATAAATAGGCTTAACAAAGCGTCGATAGTTTTTCAAGGTAGCAAGAACCCCTATGAGTATGCCTGCTAGTAAAAACAAAATAAATAAGGTCACGGTTTTTGACCTGTCAAGCTGCATAGCAAAAGCAATGACAAGTCCCATAGCTGCATCCAAAGGAACAACTATCGCTAATGTTTTTCCTAGATACTTACCTAAACTAATACCATCTTCCTTCTCAACTTTAGGTTTCCCTACGCTACCTTTCATAATAATCCCAGCTCCTTTCATCCAATCTTCAGACCCCCAATTCTACAAGTGGGAGTGCTACTCCGCACTTTGATTCGGTGTGGGGTAGACTCCTCCTGCGCCGCGAAGTGTTCCTTTTGGGATAGACGGCTTCGACAATACTAATCCTACGCCGGTAGGTATTTCTTTAGGGAACACGGCTTCGGCGATACTAATCCTACGCCGGTAGGTATTCCTTTAGGGAACACGGCTTCGGCGATACTAATCCTACGCCGGTAGGTATTCCTTTAGGGAGCACTGCTTCGGCGATACTCTCCACCGGAGACTATCGTACCGGAGGCTATCGTCACGTTCAACTTTAGTTGAACGAGTTCACTGTAACTAGTACTTCTAATATTAGTATCGTAATATATGTTCCGAATATTTAATTAATTTTTCGTCAACTCTTCTTCTTCATAATTCACGTTAAGTAGAATGAAGCCCTCTAGGCCATTCGCCTCACAAGGCGATGGTCTATTGGCTTCATTCTACTTACTTTAAAATAGCTTACTCCCCAGATTTATAACTTTTATGCTGCGAGAATCAATTTGGAAAAAGACACTTTTCAAGACCCTACAGTAACTCGTATACTCCAGCAGCTCCCATGCCGCCACCGATGCACATGGTTACCATCCCATATTTCAGCTTGCGTTTGGTCATTTCATGTAACAGGGTGGCCGTGAGTTTTGCCCCAGTACAACCCAGTGGATGTCCGAAGGCAATAGCCCCGCCGTTAGGATTGACTTTAGCTGGATCGATGCCCAATGTCTTAATGATCGCCAGCGATTGCGAAGCAAAAGCCTCGTTCAATTCGAAGAGATCGATTTGGTCAAGAGTTAACCCAACTTGTTGCAACACTTTAGGGATGGCCTTAATTGGCCCAATACCCATCAGTTCTGGTTCAACACCAGCGACAGCAAATCCACGCCAAACAGCTAGCGGCTTGAGACCCAGCTCTTTAACTTTCTGTTCCGACATCAGTAGAGTGATTGCCGCACCGTCACTAGTCTGAGACGAGTTCCCTGCCGTGACCATGCCCCCGTTGAGAAAAACGGGTCTGAGTTTTGCCAATGATTCAAGCGTGGTCTCCGGACGAATCCCCTCATCTTTACTGAACCATCGTTCCCCCGGTTTTCCCCAACTAGGAAGAAGTACGGGCACAATTTCATCATCAAAGCGCCCGCTGCTCTGGGCAGCCCACGCTTTTTGATGACTGGCGACCGCAAAGGAATCTTGTTGTTCACGGGTCACTTCATATTTTCTAGCCACATTCTCAGCAGTTATACCCATCGACAGATAGACTTCAGGGCAGTTCTCGATCATAAAGGGATTCGGTGCCACTTTAGCTCCACCCATTGGAACCAAGGACATACTCTCTGCTCCGCCAGCAATCATAATATCCGCTTCACCCAAGCGAATCCGGTCAGCTGCCATGGATATTGCCTGAAGCCCTGAAGAGCAGAATCGATTGATGGTCACACCCGGGACGTCAATCGGAAGACCAGCGCGCATAGCCATGATTTTAGCTACATTCATCCCCTGTTCTCCTTCTGGAAAAGAACAGCCAATAACGCAATCATCAATCTCGTTCGTTTTAAGAATAGGGACATTTTTGAGAATATCCTGGATTACGTACGCACCTAAATCATCTGGACGAACCTGGGCCAAGGACCCTTTCCCCGATTTTCCAATTGCCGTACGCTTAGTTTGTATAATGTAGGCTTGTTGCATGCTTTTCCCCCCTAATTCCGTAATGGCTTACCTTTAGCGAGCATGTATCGAATACGATCCTGGGTCTTTGGTTCACCAAGTAAGCTCATAAAAGCTTCACGTTCAACATCCAAGAGATATTGCTCATCCACGAGCATGCCTGCTGGCCGATCCCCACCGGTCATGGCAAAGGCAAGTTTTTTGCCTAAATACATATCATACTCTGAAATGTAATTGCCTTGGCGCATTCCATAAAGTGCCACTTCCAAGGTGGCGCGAACTCCAGCCCCTCCCATTTTAACCTTGGTTGGTAAATTAGGCCGGAAGTTACGAGCCAAGTCGATGACCCGTGCCTTAGCATCCATAATTATATGCTCAGGACTCATACTATATCTGTCATGGTCACGCAAGAAACCAAGCTGACGCGCTTTTTCTGCGCTTGTCGACACTTGGGCCATCGCAACCGCTTCGAACCGCTTAGCAAAGAAGTAATCTGGTGCAACTTGCACGCCCGGAAGAATTCCTTCCATCGCCCGAACAGCCATTTCCTTGGTTCCACCACCGCCAGGAATTAGACCCACCCCCAGTTCAACAAGTCCCATATAGGTCTCAGAAGAGGCTTGAATAGCGTGCGAGTGGAGACAAATTTCCGCACCACCACCAAGTGTCATTCCAAAAGGAGCTGAAACAACTGGTTTCTTGGCATATTTCAAGGCCATGGTCCCATTCTGGAATGCACGCACCATGAAATCTAGTTCATCCCAATTTTCTTCTTCAGCTTCTAAGAGGATCTGCATAAGGTTTGCGCCCACGCAGAAATTCTTTCCTTGATTACCGATCACCAGCCCAAGATAATTTTTTTCGACTTCTTCTAACGACTTATGAATCATATTAAGAATATCAGCTCCGATGGAATTACTCGGTGAGTGGAATTCCAAACACGCTACACCATCTCCGAGGTCAATCAGACTTGCACCAGCATTGCCCGAGATGACCTTGCCTTCCTGATGAGCTCGTTTCATCGAGAAAGTGTATGGGCTTACTGCTTTTTGATGATAGGTTCCAGCATCATAGTAAGAAGTTTGTCCTGCATCATTCTTCTGATAGAAGCTTTTATGACCCTTAGTTAGTAATTCTTGTACGAGCGGGGGCAGTGTGCCACCTTCAGAGACGATACGATCCGCAGTTGCTTTGACTCCCAGTGCATCCCATAGTTCAAACGGACCCATTTCCCAATTGTAGCCCCAACGCATAGCTTCGTCGATTCCAGTAATATCTTCAGCAATATCCTTAACTATCGTGGCTGCATAAAGCAGAGATGATTTTATAACATTCCAAGCGAACTCTGCCCCAATGTCATCTCCGCTAACTAAGGTTCGAAGCTTCTCTGGCAGGCTCTTTGCCGCTTTTGCTTTTTCTAAGGAAGCAAATTCTACAATTTTCTGTGGACCATAGGTCATGGATTGAATATCTAGTACTTCAATAACTTTACCTTTAGGACCTCTGGACTTTTTGTAAAAGCCTTGCTTTGTTTTATCGCCCAACCACCCATTTGTCAGCATAGTTTGGATAAATTCAGGTAAAACAAAGTTCTCCTTTTCCGAAGGCACTCCATTAGCTACATTATTATTCGAATGGATAAACGTATCCAAGCCAACGAGATCTATCGTCCGAAACGATGCGCTCCGCGGGCGTCCCATAACGGGTCCCGTCAAGGCATCCACTTCATCAACGGTTAACCCAGTACGCAACATTTCTTTAAGAATCACTGGTGAACCGATGGCCCCTATCCGGTTCGCAATAAAATTGGGCGTATCTTTGGCCATGACAACACCTTTGCCCAAGACTCTCTCCCCAAATTCGCAGAGGAATCTGATGACGTTTGGGTCGGTATCGGGACCTGGGATAATTTCTAAGAGTTTCATGTAACGCGGGGGATTAAAAAAGTGCGTCCCTAGAAAATACCGTGTGAAACTCTCTGGGAGCCCCTCAACCATAGATTGCAAAGAAATCCCCGAGGTATTAGAAGTAACAATCGTACCTGGGCGAACCTGCGCCGCAACTTTTTTAAAGAGATCTACTTTGATGTCAAGACGTTCTACAACAACCTCAATCACCCAATCAACTTCGCTTAAACGCCCTAAATCATCACTTAGGTTCCCAACCTCAATTCGATCCGCAAACTCTGGGACTAAAAACGGAGCGGGATTCATCTTTAATAATTTCCCTTTATTAGTTTGAGCAATGCTGTCTCGGACCGAACGATCCTCCAAGGTTAGTCCTGCGGCTTCTTCTTTCGCCGATAGTTTGGAAGGGACAATATCCAACAATAGGCTTGGGATTCCTGCATTGGCCAAATGGGCAGCAATGGTACTCCCCATAACACCTGACCCTAATACCGCTACTTTATAAATCTGCATTTCCATCCTCCTCTCATTTCTGTTGGGCGTATCGTTATTTCACTGACCAGTCGGCGAGACTGAAACCCTCACTTTCCTTATACCGACCGAACAAGTAGTGACGAAAGCGTACATACTCCTTATAATCACATTCAATGCCCTCTTTAGCCAACAACTCAACAAATTTTTCCAAATCAGGTGGACATCCCCAGATTGGAATAGCCTTTTTGATATTGGGATTATTCTTATTAAGGTGGCAGGCGCACTTTCCGAAGAGCACGGTATTGTCAAAACTGTTGGCTGCCAAATGTTGCTTGCCACTTACTACCTCGACATTTGGGAAAGGCTCCCCTTTAAATGCTGAAGAAAGAAGGATCAGCATAGGATTATATTGTACCGAACAACCCGTACACAGACTACTGTCATACTTACGGATTGCCAGCCCTGTGATGCCACGCTTTTCAAACCCAGCTGGTCCAGTATCTTCCTCGGACCACTCCCAATCATACGTTACATATTCCTGGTGATCTGCCACGTTCTCTCCTTTCACCTCATAATCTGCCAATTCCAAACTGCGCCCGTGGCTTTGAGCATAATTGCATAAATGAGCCACTTCTTTAGCTTGATAACCGAGGATGGCCGCTCCTACCAGATCACAGGCAAACGGATCACGAGAAGAAATTAATAGATTTTTCCTAAAGGCTTTTCCCGTAGGTCCGGGGCCTTTTTCCAGGGTATAAAGTCCATCGATAATGGTCAAAGCCACAGGTAGCTTATCAATGATACGGGGAAACATACGACTAAGTTCCTGATCTCCTATGCCATGGCAAGACTGTTTCGACTTTTTATTAAGACATCCTTTAAGATTTTTAATTCCTAAAGACACTTTAGCCTGATTGTGCGTTTTTAACACAGGGACGTTAATGATCTTGTCCGCTTCTATAGCCTGCTTGGCAATATCAAGCATAAGGCCATCGCCATAATCGATGGACAGAAACTCTCCTTTGTTAAAGTCCACTAGTTTGACGCCGTAGCGCTCTTGCAATGTTCTATATCCTAAAGTTTCGTATACGACATCTCCATCAGGGCTTAATCCTGGAAGAGCACCTTCGCCAATGGTTACGTCTCTAAAACCATGATCAGCCAGGATGCGTACGAGAGCACTGATCACAACACTGGTAGTCACTACGCCATAGGGAGGAAACGGTAGGTCAAAATCCCAACTAACAATATTGGGCTTAATCAAGATCCTATCCTGGGTGTTCAAATCCGCTAGTCCATCGCTTAAACGCAAACTTTCCTGAAGTGACTCGTAGACGTTTGTTACTTTTACAATTGAAACAGGTGCTGCTTTAGCCATCGATACACCCCCTATTCTCTGTAATTCTTTTTACTCGTAAGAGTAAAAGCCCTTCTTAGTTTTCATGCCCCATTCCCCTTTAGCAAATTTCTCAACGATTAGTGGTGAGGGCTTGTCTTTAGGGTCACGAGTTTCCTGGTAACGTTCCATGCCAATATAATAGGCAAGATCAATGCCTGTGAAATCCATCAAGCGGAAGGGGCCCATCGGATGCCCCAAAGCATTAGTTACTGCCATATCGATCTCTTCTGGTGTAGCAATCCCCATATCGGCGAGAAATTGAGCTTCATTGAGAAGCGCGGCAAGTATCCGATTCACTAAGAAACCATAAATCTCTTTCTTAAGCCAAGCCCCACTTTTGCCCATTTTTTTGCATAAATCCATAGTAACTTGGGCAGTCTCGGTGGAAGTATGGGGACCTTGTACCACTTCTACTAATTTCATAATCAGAGCAGGATTAAAGAAGTGCATGTTGCACACTTTATCCGGTCGCTTCGTGGCATCGGCAATCTTTGAACTGACTATAAAAGAACTGTTAGTAGCCAAGATCGCATGAGGAGGAGCAATTCGATCTAAGTCCTCGAAAAGCTTTCGTTTAATGGTAATCTTTTCGACAGCTGCCTCGATCACAAAATCAGCATCACCAGCTGCTAATTCAAGGTTTTGGAGAAACGAAATATTTTCCATTCCCAGATCCGCCTGTTCTTGTGTCAATTTCCCTTTAGCAACTCGCTCTGGCAGATAAGTGCGGGCAAAGCTTTCTGCTTTGGTTAGCATTTCTTGGCTAATGTCTGTACAACTGACCTTATAACCGGCTAGAGCAGCACTCAAAGCAATTTGATGCCCCATGTTACCAGCCCCAACAACACAAATCCTTTTAATGTCTTCTACTTTCAATTTATTGCACCTCCTAATTAATCAGTTATCCCGCCATCGTTCCATCTCCCCGAGCTAAGCCAGAGAATGTTTCTCCAATTATTCCACCACTTTATAGACAATTTCTTGACTACTTACTCGCGGGCGAGCTGCAGGATTCTGATCTGGATACCCGATTGGCATCAACCCTGTAATTACAAGATGTTCTGGCAATTCCAAGATCTCAGCAACCTGCTTTGCTCTCATCAACTGCACAAAACAAGTTCCCAAACCCAACGAAACAGCGCGCAACGCTATGTGTTCCATTGCTATAGCCACATTTAACATAGCATGTGGAATATATCCTTTTAAGGTGTTGGCGTCTTTAGGACCATCAATGTTGGGGTAACTATCCAATGCTTCCGAACCGAAAGCGCCCGCATCGACCAGTTCTTGCAGCCTTTTTCTAGTATTGTGAGCATAGGTACTAAGGTCTGCACAACAAACTAAGAGAATTGGTGCCTGACTAAGAAATTTTTGATTAAATGCTGCAGCTTGAATTCGTTCTTTCATATCTTGTTTCTTGACGATGACGAAACGCCAAGGTTGCTGATTAGTCCCGGATGGAGCTAAGCGTGCAGCTTCCAGCAATTCCTGTAGTAGCTCCTCAGCTACTGGTTCGGACTTATAATTACGGATGCTACGCCGCTCCTGCATAGCCAGTTTAATATCCATAACAACTAACCACCTTTCAAGCATAAGCCATAAATTTTTGGTTTTGTACAACAACCTTCCTCTGACCTAATAAGCTGTGTAGGTGTTTTTCGAGCATAGTTTTTTCAAAGAAACGGTAGAGCTTTTGAGGTTCCGGAAAACGATGGTAGATAATTTTCATGTCTACCAGTTCTTCTAACGTTTTAGAAGCCCTTAGGTGGTGTAAAATCTTTTCGTCTCGAAGATCCAGCTTCTCTGCATATTTTCTTAATCTCCCCTGGATATTATCGGAAATAATATCACTATGACCCGTCAATATTACCTTGGGATTTAGCGCAATAAGACGCTTGATTGAACATCTAAGCTCCTCGAGGTCGGAACGAATATTGCCATACCATGGTCCAAACGGGGATAAATCAATATCCCCAGAAAACAATATTCCGGCCTTTGGTTCAAAGAGAGAAATGTGCCCCGGAGTATGACCTGGAGTGTGTATCACCTTTAATACAATCTCTCCAAAATCTAAGACTTCCTCATCTTCTAATTCTCGATCTACGACTTGCGCTGGAAGTCCCCCAGGAAAATCAGGGAATTCACGACCCCCTGAAAATCCGGTGAATGCTCTAAATTGCTCCTGAGAACGTAATGGAGGAGCATCTAAAGCATGGGCCCAAATCTGGGCCTCGGGAAAGAATTGATTCCCGTAAGCATGGTCAATATGAAAATGGGTATTAATGATTACATCTACTTTGCCTGCAGCCTTTATCGCTTCCCTACGACTGATCCCGAATCCCGTATCAACCAACACCCTTAACCCAGTTTCAAGCATCAGCCCGTTACTGTAAGGAAATTGTCCGTTTTGCTCTCCGGACACAAAGTAAAAATTCGGTAGTAATTTCGTAAACATTTTTTAAAAAGCCTCTTCAGGAATGTCGATCGCCGAAGTGTCGGCTTCTTTAATAATCCGCACAGTTGCTGCCACATCTGGAACAATATTAAGTACAAAAAATTTGGCACTAAAGACTTTGCCAGCATAAAAAGCTTTGTCAACGTTGCCTTCGTCCAATTTCTGCTGAGACACTAATGCCTGTTGCATTAACAAGCAGCCACCATAGAGCTCTGCTGTAATCCGCAAGATTCTCGTACTATACAGCGGAACTAGTCTTATATTTTCCTTAAAATAGCCTAAGACAGTACCCATGAGTTCCTGATAGGCCATTAAGGCTTTACCCAACACTTCGAACTCACGAGCAAAGACTTGATGATTCTGGTTAGATTGAACAAATGAAACCATCTCCATCATCCATTCTTTGAAGACACTGCCCTTATCCAAACTCCACTTACGACCGACAAGGTCCATCGACTGAATAAAATTAGTACCTTCCCAGATGGAGTAAATTTTCACATCCCTAGCTTGACGCGCCACTGGGTATTCCTCGGTAAACCCATAACCAGCAAAAACCTGAATTGCCTCGGTAATCATTAACCACCCTTGGTCAGAACAATAAGCCTTAACTAAAGGCGTGATAACTTCAATAGAACGTTTAGCTGCACTAATATCTGCCGGATCATCCCCAAATTCAATTAAGTCCAAATAGTAGTAACCCTTAAAAATCATAGCTCGCATTGCTTCTAGCGTTGCCTTCTGGGTGAGCAGCATACGGCGGACATCTTCATGCTGGATGATAGGGACTCTATTCCCTTTCGGATTGTGAATAGGTCGACCTTGAATGCGCTCCTTGGCATAGTGAACTGCATTGTTATAGGCCACAGTCGCCACGGCCAGGGCACTGTGCCCAGTATCCATCCGTGAACCATTAATCATCTTAAACATTTGGGCTATACCCTGCCCAACCCCTTTTTCATCCGGCGGACTGCCTAACAAAATCCCGCGACATTGACCTTCCTCTCCGAAGCTAAGCACAGCCGTGGATGAACCCTTGAGCCCCAACTTGTGTTCGATGCCAACGGTCGAAACATCGTTGGATTCTCCCAGACTGCCATCTTCATTAACCCAAACTTTTGGTACAATGAATAACGATAGTCCTTTGGTACCAGGGGCTGCACCATCCGCTCTAGCTAGCACCAGATGAATAATATTTTCCGTTAGATCATGATCCCCTCCGGTAATGAAGCATTTTGTCCCTTTGACCATGTAAATTAACGGGTTATCTGTGGGGTAAGCTTTGGTCGTCATATCTCCCACGTCAGAACCGCCACCAGGTTCCGTCAAACACATAGTCCCTTCCCAAACACCCTCAAACATTTTTGGGGTATAGAGGGCGATCTGTTCAGGTGAGCCAAACGCTTTAATCACGGACGCTATGCCCCCGCACAACCCAATATAGGGGGACATAGCAGGGTTGGCTCCAATAATATACTCCCGAACCGCTTCGTTCAGAATCTCAGGAAGGGAACCTTCTCCTTCGACGTCGCTATTGCTGGCACCCCAGCCATTTTCTTGAATAAACTTAAAGGCTTTATGGAAGGAAGGCGGAACTGTAACTTTTCCATCTTTAAAGATCGCCCCGATTGTATCTCCGTCGTCATTCGTAGGTGCCACGATTTCTCGACTCATTTTTAAGGATTGATCAAGTATTCCATCGACATCCTCAATACTGAGATAATCTTGAAAACGCTTCAATCCCAAAATTTTCTTCCCATCCAGCCATTCTTTAATGATGAATTTGTGGTCACGATTACTATATATAAACTTGCTAGCCATAAATATTCCTCCTTTACTTTACCTTACCTATTTCTTTTTCGATCTGGGTTTCATTCCTGCGATTGCCCTGACAATATCTTTCTTGGACTCCATGTCATACTGGGAGGTGATAGCGATTTGTTCCATAATCGGAGAACCACCACCATGATAAGCTCCATACAGCGTGGCGCCTGCGGAACCAGAGAGACCGAAATCAATGAAGTTCATCCAAAATTTAATTTGCTCCTCAATCGGGATTTTCGGATTGCGATTTAGGTATTTTTCCAAAAGATTTTTGATTTCAGGGTTAGTCAAGTCATTTTCATATGGGAAGGTAGCGGGCATACCCCCAGCAATGTCACAGAGAATTTCTTGCTCATGGAACACGGCTTCACCGGTCAGGCATCTACCCACATTGGCATAAATAGAATTTGGAATATAGCTGCCGGGTCCGTACGGCACAACCCCTAAACCTGGCATATAAACTTCTGGCTTGGCGAGAGCTGAGGACGTGTAGCCAGCTGCATAGCCAAGCTCACCAGTCATGATTAGTTTGGATAACAGTTCGCGTACATGCGGAGTCTTTTCAATGCCATTGATTTCCGCAGCTAGGGCACCCATACCAATAACATAGTCGAGCATGGCAGGTTTACAACCCGAATAGGAATGACGATGGAACAGAGCAAATAGTAGCGCTGTCATACCACCGTGCTGAGTTTCCCCACACAGAAACACGCGTTCCCAAGGAATGAAACAATCATCAAAAATGACATAAGAGTCCGTGTAACCGTATTCAATCCCCCGCTGATAGGTGTCACGCTTGCGATAATTGTGAAAGTGGACAATTTGCTTGACTCCTTCATAGTCTGAAGGAACTGCAAAGGCCAATGCATATGCTTCTTCCCCCTTTTGCAGGGCACGGTTCGGGACAACTAGGATCTCGTCAGAAATTGAGGCTTCCGAGATATGAACTTTGCAGCCGCGCACAACAATCCCATCACTCCGTTCCTCCACCACGTGCACATACATATCTGGATCATCCTGCTCCGCTGGTCGCTTCAAGCGCTCACCTTTAGCATCCGTCTGCGCACAACTTACGACGAGATCTTCTCTCTGAAACCGTTCTAGCCACTTAAGCCAGTTGTCATGGTAGGCTGTCTTGGCTTTTGGAGACTTCTGAGCCTCAAAAGACACTGCATTAATTGCATTGGAAGCGTCAATCCCCATACACCGTTGAATGCACTGCCCAACCTTGTTCACTAAGAACCGAGTCATGTCTTGTTTCTTGTGCAAGTCATCCGTATTTTGGTGAATGTGGTTAAAGCGGTTGATGGTTTCTCCAGTGATATGAGAGGTAGCTGTGCAAAGATCTTTACTAGCGGGGTCCCAAGCTGCATCAAACGTTAAACCCATGACGTTGAGGGCCCCCTCTTGAAGAGGATCTAAACGATCAATCATTCCTCCATTAAAGTAGAGGTTCCTTTTCATCTTACTTAACCCCTCGATATACTGAGCTCTTGTTCTCATACTCATTCTCCTTTTCGTTTAGTCACTCTTAGTGAAAATAGTGCGTTTTCCGCACACTAACGACCCTGAAATTTTGCGGGACGTTTTTCAAGAAAGGCTCTCATCCCCTCTTTTTGATCCTCAGTAGCAAACAACAGGTTAAAGCATTTATCCTCATATTGCAGGCCTGCCTCCAAATCCATCCTTAGCCCCTCATTTACTGCTGATTTAGCCAAGCGTAAGGCAACGGCGCCTCGATCACACAATCGTTTAGCCATTTTTTTGGCTTCTTCGAATAACTGATTGGTAGGTACCACTTTATTTACAAGACCAATGCGCAAAGCCTCTTCCGCCTTAATAAAATCTCCGCCGAAAATTAATTCCTTTGCCCTACCCGGTCCAATTAGTCGAGGTAAGCGTTGTGTTCCCCCTGCTCCTGGCAAGATACCAAGCTTAATCTCTGGTAAACCGAATTGGGCATTCTCCGCTGCAATACGTATATCAGCTACGAGTGTTAGTTCACACCCACCTCCTAGGGCGTAGCCAGCAATCGCAGCAATGACCGGCTTAGGCATGGTCTCAATCAGATGGAAAGCGCGATGCGAGGGTTTATCGCTGGTCATCACCTCCACAGCGGTAGCTGTAGCCATTTGACTAATGTCCGCACCTGCAGCAAATACTTTTTCACCACCTGTGATAATGACTACCCGCACAGTAGGATCAGCAGCCATCTCCGAGGCTGCGTCCGCCAACTCATTGAAGACCTGGTCATTCAGGGCGTTTAAAACCTCAGGGCGATTCAGAGTAAGCGTGGCGATTCCTTCTTCAATCCTTACAATTATTGTTTTGTATTCCATTTCATACTACCTCCTAGCTAACGTTAATTACTCCCCTCATTCAAACAAAGATATTTAGATAGGCTATTTTTTTAAATTATCACGACTATACCTATTTTAATAATCTGAATTTTATAATTAATGTATTGCAAATCTTATGCCAACTCTTCGTACGGCCTTTGTTTACTATCATCTATCTCAAAAGGAACAACTTCGTAATGAAGGAGGAGTCTACCCCACTGAAGCAGTAAGGAGTTCCACTCCCACTTGTAGAAGTGGGAGTGGAACGATTGATAAAGAAAACCCTCCCGTCTGGCAAACCAGTCCACGGAGGGTTTTTCTATGTATGGAATTAGGAACATAACTGCGTTTCTTTCACAATATTAGTGCGTAAAGCGCACGCACTCTCTCAGATAGCAAAATTAGCCAATTAGTTACCAAGTAACACAGCCATTATCCACTATTTAATACCATATCGTAGTAACTTATCATAAAATACCCGTCTAGAAAACCCTAAGGCTTCCATAGTATTAGTACGATTATTCTTATAAGTTTCCAGAGCTGACAATATTAGTTCTTTTTCGATTCTGGCGAGTATCTCCTTTACTGCGTAAGGCTTATCCTTAGAATTTAGCTTATCTTCGCTAATAGGAATTATCCGGGCCGGCAAATGCTGAATTTCTATGGTTCTGCCACCACATACAATGCTTGCATGTTCTAAGACATTCTGTAATTCCCGGATGTTACCTGGCCATTCATACTCCTGAAAAAGCCTCACTACTTTGGGAGAAAGAGCCAGCTCATGACCAACTTCTCGCGAGAATTGATCCAAGAATGTCTTAGCAAGTGCCATTAAATCATCTTTACGCTCGCGCAGCGGGGTCAGGGTGAGTGGTACGATATTTAGTCGGTAGTAGAGATCAAGCCGGAAGGTCTCTTGTTCGATCATCCTCTCCAAATCTCGGTTAGTGGCCGCGATTACTCGAATATCGACTTTGATAGTCTTACTCCCTCCTACTCGTTCAAACTCCTTTTCTTGCAACACACGTAACAACTTAGCCTGCATAGTGAGACTCATATCCCCTATTTCATCAAGGAAAATTGTACCACAATGAGCAAGTTCAAATTTTCCAAGTTTGCCTCCCTTTTTAGCACCTGTAAATGCTCCGTCTTCATACCCGAACAATTCACTCTCGATCAAATCTTCAGGCATGGCGGCACAGTTCACCTTAATCATGGGCATATCCTTACGGCGGCTACTACTATGAACAGCCCTTGCTAATACCTCTTTACCAACCCCGCTCTCACCTAGGATTAACACGGTACTATCAGTACGTGCTACCTTAGCCGCCAAAACTAAAGTTTCCTTCACTCGACTGTTTTGTCCAACATACTCCTTGAAGGACAGAGGTAGATGTTCCCATTGTTCTAACTGTTCTTTCAAATAATCAGCGACACCCTTTGTCTGCTGTAACTCACGGTTTAGTTCAACAACGTCCGTAATATTTTTAAAAATCGAAACACAGCCAATGATATCGTTGTCATCGTATAAAAGAAAGGAACTCCCTACCACATTAATCCCCAGCGAGTCTAAATAATCTCCGCCGATTTGGTATGGTTTTCCAGTGCGAAGTACGCTAATTGCCGCAGCTTTGGGTTCAATTTTGTCCAACCTACGTCCTAAAACTTTGGCCACGGGCACTCCTAATATCCTCGCATAGGCCTCGTTGGCATAAACAATCGTCGTATCGATATCAATCACCATTACCACATCATTAATTTTATTGAGGATTTCAAATAACAGTTTTCGATCCCAGCGAGGAAAGGCATTCGTTATTACAGCATGGCCCCCGTCACTCATGTTAGTCCCCCAATTTTGATCTTTTGTCATATTATACAGATTCATTATATAGGTTTAAGTTAATGTAAGTAAATACACACATCTAATATTTTTTAAAAATTCCCAATATTATGTTAAATATTTCTTGCTCAAGTGATTGCCTTGAACTTCTATATAAACAGTATTAAGAGGGATGAGATCCATAGAAATCTCATCCCTCTTAATACTGTTTATATAGACAAGACATCTCCCCTGTGGTCGGGGAAGTCCCATACACTCCCTCTAGTATTGGCTTATGAGGGCCGAACCTGCTAAAACTATATCCCCTGTATCATTTAGGGCCTCTATATCGCACACTAGAATATTTCCCGAACATGCTTTTATAGAACCGCCAAATGTGATTTTGTCCCCTGGTCGAACTACCTGTACGAAGCGTACATCAAGCTTACTGATTCTCCCCTCTTTGCCAATCCAGTCCGTTAGCATTGCTGCCATTTGGGCCATAGTAAGCATTCCATGCGCGATCATCCCTCCTAGACCAGCTTGGCGTGCGTAGTTGTCATCAAGGTGAATCGGATTAAAATCACCAGAAGCTTCAGCATATTGACGAATTTGCACATTGCTAGGTACCCATTCTCGGATAGGTAGCCGATCCGAAACCTTATAATTAGACAGACTCTTCATTTTCATCCCCCTTTACTGGGGAGATTATCGTCGAACTACTGGAAAATAACAATTCTCCTGCCATATCATAACCGGTCGTTTCGATAACCACAAACAGCATTTTTCCCAGTTTACTAGTGCGTTCATAGACATCCTTGATAGCCCGCTTATACGTAAGGCTATCTCCTACTAAAAGCGGACGTTGGTAGCTAATCTTCTGTTCTCCGTGGATCATTCCAGGATTGCTCAGTTCAAACCCGGGGATGTTCCCCTGAAGCAATGTCCCCACGTATGTTACAGGTACCGCATCACCATCGAATAGAATTCCTACAGCCTCGGCAAACCTACGCACCTCCTCCAACCTAATTTTAAAGACAACGGACTCACTCTCCCGACCAATAAATTCTTTCCCTATCATAGAGACTCCGCCTTCCTATTTCTGCAGATGATCCTACCGATCAGAGACCAAGCTTCTGTTTAAGTTCACTAAGTTTTATCTGAGCCACTTCTAAGTGAGGATCGAGAACATTTGCCATCATATACTCATTCAAAGCTTCTAGCAGGTTCCCCGCACCTTCTTTAGCAATTCCCTCCCCTAAATGTCTCATAGCCAAGCTTTCATGATCTATGTCATCTTGGTTGTGTCCAATGTGCAAGACTTACCCTCCTTGTCGCAGGTGAAAAGCAAGTTCACATAGCCCATTGCCTGATGTATCCTTGCTGTGTGTCATATCCACCTCGGTCCCCGCTTTTTCGGCAGCAGCTTCATAAGCTGCCAAGCAGAATGTCTGGCAATTGTTAATCCCTTTTTCTGCGCACATCTTGCCAAGGCTACAGTTAAAGCTACGCACTTTTAAGACCTTAGTAGTCGCTTCTGTGACAGTCCATGCATCTCGTGGACGTAAGGTTAATATACCAAGTTCAACATACCGTTCTAAGACATGGGGAAACCGAATTCCGGTTTGCTGGGCAACACGTTCTATCATGTCAGCAGTTCTATCCCTGAAGACCTCGGAATCTGCCTCCCTAATCAAAATATTCATAAATCTTTTTCCCTGCTTGGCCAAAAAATCCTCGGTGTTCTCCCCATACGTGCTGAAAAAACTTTCAAGTGGGAATTCTTTAAGAATAGTATAGATTAGTTCCTTAGGCATATCATACGCATAATCTTGGCCAGGGTTTATCTTCAACCGACGGTCAGTTGCAACTTCAGTGCTGGGGTTTCCTTTGACTTTTTGCAAGATCTTAAAATCTAAAGCCATACTTAACTCCCTTTCGTTTCGTAATTATCCTCACCTTCTGATAAGGTTAGGAATTGCGTTCTTTTAATTGAGCTGCCCTTTCTTCCCTGAACTTCTGAGCTAACTGCTCCCGGGGTATGTAATTAAGTTGAATCGCGCCAATAGGACAAACCTTAACACAGTCACCACAACCGGAACACTTGTCGAAATAGCGTGCTACAATCCTATATTCACTGGGATCGCTCTCTCTTCCTTTCCAGACCTTTGTGGGTCCGCACACGAAAACAACCGCTGGACACACACTTAAACACTTGCGACAGTCCAAGGGATCTTTGCATAAATTATAGTCAAAGCCAATTTGAGCAATCATTTTGTTCCCCCCTTACCAGTTCTCAGCTAATCCAGGCAGACTCTGCCTGTCTATTAATTCAATCGCCCCACTTGGACAAGCTGTCACACAGAGTCCGCAGCCAAAACATTGATCCATATCAATATAGGCCTTGCTCGTATAGACCTCCAGATTAAGCGCCTTAAACTGGCAACGGCCCAAACAACTTTTACACCCTGTGCATTTTTCTCGATCTATTTTAGCCACCGTATGCCCTTTTAACAAAAATTTAAAGTCATAGTCAATCCTGTTACGTACCGCCACGCACCCTGGATACTCGCATTGACAGAGTCCCCCGATATAAGGCGTACCAAAGACATCAACCGTCTGCACACGTCCTTCTTTGTGATTCATCATGGCCCATTCTTTGGCCTCCTCTGGGGTGACAAACTCTACCCCACCATGATACGTCTCAGGCCAACGTTCCCACTTGTACATACCAGGTCCGATACCCATACACGTAAAATTATCTTCATCAGGCATACCCCTCTGTACTCGACGACAACCGCACGTCATTTTCGCCAAGGGATAGGCTATTTCCAAGATCTGCAAATACTCATCTAACGTGACAACCTGTCCGAAATGAGTCTGGTAGGCATGTTCTAAGGCATCTCGTTTAATTTCATCTTCCCATTCTTGGTCTCCACTGATCCGTGCTTTAACTAATTCTGCTACCACTCCCGCACCCATCCCCGCAGCCTGTGGATCAGTATCTGCGCCCGCTGCTTCTTTGCCCTCTTTGCGGACCTTATAAAGGCGCCGAGCATAGTTTTCCGGATTGAGATACCATTTCTCCCCGTTACCATATTTTTCACATACCCAACACATTCCGCGATACCTCCTTATTCTTTGCCTAAGACGTCCATTTTTGCAATTGGGCCACCAATTAAACTAAAAATTTCTCAGTCCATATTCTTGCGATGCAAGAACTATGCCATCAAGATTGGATGAATAAAATTACGTGCCATTTAACCATTCCTTCTAGCCATTTTAACTTTAATAATTTGTAGTCATCTGGCCTCTGATCAAAACAACATTTGCGAAATAAAAAAGCCTCCTGTCGGACTATGAAACCCGTAGGAGGAAAACAACACATGTATGGAATTAGATACAAAACTACCATCTTATACTGAATTCAGTGCGCAATTCATACAGCGACTGTGACCTATTATTGTCACAATTTTTCACTTACCAATATTTATGAGAGTTTCCTTTGGTCAGCATGGAAGCTCCCATTACGCAATTGACTAAACAGTTGGGCTTCGTTCTTAATTGAGAGAGGATAATTTTTTCTAGATCTTAAATCGTTCCACTTCTTTCTGAAGTTGATATGCGTTTTGCGCTAGGGACTGAGCAGCCGTGGCTACGATGTGCATTGTTGTCGTCACTTCGGTGGCTGACTCCTCAATATTTTCTGCAGTCACAGCAGTTTGTTCCGAAACTTGTAAGACCGTATTGACATATAGTTTCATCTCGTCCATACTTTCTAACATTCTCTCGCTAGAGGAGGCAATATCTGAAATGTCAACGGACACTGCTTTCGTGGCATGCGCAATAACAGTTAAAGCTTCCTGGGCCTCATGAATCGAAACCACACTTTCTTTGACCTTTGAATCCGTCTGCATCATTCCTTGGACAGCGAAATTAACACTATGTTGGATCAGGGTGGTAATCTCTGTGACTTCGCGAGTTGACGAGGCTACATTCTCCGCTAGTTTACGAATCTCGTCAGCCACCACGGCAAAACCCTTGCCATGTTCACCCGCTCTAGCTGCTTCTATCGCAGCATTGAGAGCCAATAGATTCGTTTGTTGCGCAACTTGGGAAATAGTTTCAGTAATAGATCCAATTCGATTGGATTGATTAGCTAAATCCTCAATCGTCTTTACCGATTTATTCACAGAATTATTGGTTCCCTCCATAGTTGTTAGAATTACCGAGAGCTTCGCTAGTCCTTCTTCTGAATGCTTTTCGGAGTTTACCGCTCCTAGGGAGACATTTAAAGCCCTTTCTGTGATTATTTGAGAGGCAGTCGTTAGTTCTATGACCATCTTACTCATTTGTTGGAGTGTTCTTGCTTGGGTTCGGGCCTCTGAAGCCATTTGGCTCGTATGATCAGCAACACTGCTATTCGTCGCGGTCACTTCTTCAGAGCTGGCCGATAATTCTTCGGACGAAATAACCCAGGAATTTGCCATCTCACGAATCTTACGAATGATACCATCAAAATTCTCCATCATAAGGTTAAACGCCCGCCCTAGTTCTGCAACATCACTATTTTTTGAAACTACAATTCTCTGAGTTAAATCCCCTTGAGCTACCTGAATGATCCCTTGTTCCATTATATAAATAGGCTTCAAAAAGCGCCGATAATTTTTTAAGGATGCTACTACTCCTATGATAATACCTGATACTAAAAAACAAAGAAACAGAGTCACAGATTTTGTCAAATCAAGTTGCATAATTATAGCAATAGCAACTCCCATAATGGATACCATAGGAACAACAGTTACTAAGGTTTGACCAATATACTTCGCTAAACTAATATTTTGCTTTCCCTTTTCATGCTTTCCTTCACTAGCCATAATGTTAATCTATCCTCCTTCACTATTATCAACATGTTTTCTCAAGACCATATTATGTGTTTTCTTATTTTGATTACTCTACAAATTTAGGTCGTAACAAACCTCAGATGAAGTTACCTTTCACTTCACCTGAGTAATATATCATCCTACACGTTTCTTGAGCTGCTCCCAACCGTATGCATAATGTAATTTTAAGAAGAGAACACCAGGGTGAATTTTTTGACTGCCAACATTTGAAGCACTTAAGTACACGGTCTCTGCTGAGTGATACTGGTCAAGCTGAAGATACAACTGCTCTCGAACTTCTTGACAACGTGCAACTGGGTCATCACTGGGTTCCCCATGCGCTGGTAAATATGTCAGGGCCTCAAGGGCTTCAACGACATCTAAACTTTTCAAGTAACTAGACATACCACTGACTGCTCGATCCCCTTCTTGCCAAATTCCTGGATAGGGTATCTCATTAGGGAGAAGCATATCTCCTGAGTAAAGAATTCGATCTTTCTCATTGTAAAATGAAAGATGTCCAGCCGTATGCCCTGGTGTACTAATTGCTAGTAAAGAGTCGTCTCCCGCCAATACAGTCTGGCCTGGTTCAATCAATTCAACTTTGTCTGGCAAAGCCGTTAACATATGAAATTCTTTATAAATTTTTAGCATATTGGATATTTCCTTCACTGGTACTTTCCACTCTTCAGTTGCCCATCGATAGAACTGGCTAAAGCCTTCCCCGCCTACAAAACTAGCCCATTCTTGGTAATCTCTAGAACCCACTAAAATCCGGGCACCTTTTTTTGAGAAACTAGCTGCTGCGCCAGCATGGTCAACGTGCCAATGGGTAATTATTACTTGCTCCAAACGCTTCATACCCATGTGTTTCATGCCTTCATTTACCGCTTCTATGACATTTGGCGTATTGGTACCTGCATCAATAAGCGTAGGAACTTGACCATCGATCAGATAAAGGTTAACTGATTCTACATTAATGGGGACCTGGACTTTGAGCAAATGTACATTTTGACCGACTTCCGTTATTTCAAGCATTATTACCTCTCCTATCAAGATTAAATGTCGTTCATTGCTAGATTGTAAAATATGTACAATGGATCTACTTAGTTCTATGCCCTGAATGCACACACAGTCAAGGGAATAAACAATTTAGCACAAAAGGCCATGTCTCAAAGAAGACGATGGCCTTTTTTTATATCTGTTTCATGATTAGTGAAAAGAAAAGGGCCAAAGCCCTTTTCTTTTTTGATCTGCTTAATAGTTAGTTGGATATACCTCTTTTTCGATGATATACTTAGCAATTTCTTGGCGCATACCAATTAGATCGACATTGGGGCGACGTACAAGCTTACGCATTCCTGCCAGAACTGTACTGAGGGAATCCCCTTTCTCAACTGCACAAAGAACTTCTTTGGCTTGTTGCTCCAGAATCACAAACGCTTCGAATGCTCCTAGAGTTGCGGCCTTCTCAACGAATGCTTTATGCTCGTCAGAAACGTCAAGAGTCTGAACCTTCTGAGCCCGGAGCACTCCACTTTCCATCGCGTAGACTTGGAGGACCATTTCAGCCATTCCAGTTAAGACATATTGATTATCTTTCAAGCTCATTCCCAAGTTTTGAGCAGCGAGCCCTGCAGCCATCAAGCATAATTTCTTAGCCTTCTGCGTCATTTGATTAAGCCCTTCTAAACCTTCCGCATCACTCATCCCGACTGAGACTAGGTCCTTGCTGACCGCTTGAGCTGCTTGAAGTAACGGAAGTTCACCCGTCATAGCACGTTTTAGAAGAGTTCCTGGCACGAGCAGACGGTTGATTTCATTCGTTCCCTCAAATAAGCGATTGATCCGAGAATCTCTATACATCCGTTCAATCGGATATTCCTGAATAAATCCGTACCCACCATGTATTTGAACCCCTTCATCCACGGCAAAATCCAAGACTTCAGAAGCTAACACTTTATTGAGAGAACATTCAATGGCGTATTCTTCTAAAGCTTTACCAGCCTCTTTGCTGCAATTTACTGTTAGATCGAGACCATGGAATCCATTTTCCATAAGGCCTGCGGTCCGATATACAACGCTCTCCGCCATATAGGTCTTCGTGGCGATTTGGGCAATTTTATTTTGAATTGCTCCAAATGTGTTCAGTGCAACTCCAAATTGCTTACGCTCTGAAGCATACTTTAAACAGGTCTCCAGGACAACTTGGACACTTCCAATTGCACCAGCAGCCAGTTTAAAACGCCCAACATTCAAGATATTGAAGGCAACAACGTGGCCACGCCCAAGTTCTCCAACCACGTTTTCAACAGGAACCAAGACATCTTCTAAAATGACTTGGCGCGTAGAAGACCCTTTTATCCCCATCTTTTTCTCTTCTGGTCCAAATGAAAGACCTGGAGTTTCACGCTCAACAATGAAATTGGTCATTTTTCCATCAACTTTTGCATAGACGAGGAAAACATCTGCAAAACCGGCATTAGTAATAAATTGTTTTGTTCCATTCAGAGAATAATGGGTTCCCTCCGCATTAAGAACAGCGGTGGATTTAGCACCTAAAGCATCTGAACCTGAACCAGGTTCTGTTAAGCAATAGGCCGCAACTTTGCTACCGTCTGCAAGTCCCGGGAGATATTTAGCCTTTTGTTCTGGCGTCCCAAAATAAACGATTGGTAAGGTTCCAATCCCTGTATGTGCAGCATACGCAACTGCAAACGATCCACCGATGGGAACCTCTTCACCCACTACCACAGTAGAGGCTTTGTCCATGGCCAGACCGCCGAATTCTTCCGGAACTTCGAGCCCAAGTAATCCCAGCTCTCCTGCCTGACGCATAAACTCTCGAACAACGCCTTCTTGTTGCTCTTCCATTTCTTCTATCTTAGGAGCAACTTCCTTGGTCATAAAGTTATGTGCCATCCGTTTGAGTTGCTTATGGTCTTCGTTTATCTCCTCACGTACGTACACTTGATCTGGAGAAACTTCAGCAAGTAAAAAGCCGCCTCCGCGTATTCCTAATTCCATAATTGTATCCTCCTCCATATTTGCCGTTCAATTTTACCCCTTATTTCAAGATCCTAGAGTAACTCGTAGACCCCTGCTGCTCCCATTCCTCCGCCGATGCACATGGTAACTATGCCATATTTCAGCTTTCGCTTAGTCATTTCACTTAAGAGAGTAGCCGTAAGTTTTGCTCCAGTACAACCGAGTGGGTGTCCGAAGGCCACAGCTCCACCGTTTACGTTAACTTTGCTAATATCAAGGTCCAGCGTCTTAATGATCGCCAGCGATTGTGAGGCAAAAGCTTCATTTAACTCGAATAAATCAATATCCGCCAGGGTCAAGCCAACTTGTTTTAACACCTTAGGAATGGCCTTGATCGGCCCAATGCCCATCAGTTCTGGTTCTACGCCAGCTACTGCAAAGCCACGCCAGACGGCTAGAGGTTTAAGCCCCAGGGCTAGTGTTTTTCGTTCTGACATCAGGAGAGTGATTGCTGCACCATCACTGGTCTGGGACGAGTTCCCTGCCGTTACCGTGCCGCCATTCAGGAAGGCGGGCTTGAGTCTCGCCAGCGATTCTAGCGTAGTCTCCGCGCGAATTCCTTCATCTTTTGTAAACCATTTTTCACCTGGTTTTCCCCAACTAGGGAGAAGAACGGGCACGATCTCGTCATCAAAGCGCCCGCTAGTCTGAGCCGCCCAAGCTTTCTGATGGCTTGAGACTGCAAAAGCGTCCTGCTGTTCACGGGTGATTTCATATTTTTTGGCCACATTCTCAGCGGTAATACCCATAGACACATAGGCTTCTGGCATATTTTCCACTAAGTAAGGATTAGGTGCTGGTTTCGAACCACCTAATGGAACTACAGACATGCTCTCTGCTCCGCCAGCGATCATAACGTCCGCTTCGCCTAGGCGAATCCGGTCTGCTGCCATAGAAATCGCTTGAATTCCTGAAGAGCAAAAACGATTAACCGTGACACCAGGAACGTCAAACGGCAGCCCAGCGCGCATTGCCATAATTTTGGCTACATTCATCCCCTGTTCTCCCTCTGGGAACGAACAACCGATCACGCAGTCATCAATCTCCACTGGATTGAGAGCAGGGACCCTTTTAAGAATATTTTGTATAACATAAGCACCTAAATCATCCGGACGAACCTGTGCTAAGGAACCTTTGACCGCTTTACCGATAGCTGTCCGCTTGGACTCTATAATATAGGCCTGTTGCATGCTTTTCTTCCCCCCCTAATTCCGTAATGGCTTGCCTTTGGCGAGCATGTGGCGGATGCGATCCTGGGTCCTAGCTTCGCCGACTAAGCTCATGAAAGCTTCTCGTTCGAGATCTAAGAGATACTGCTCATCCACGAGCATTCCTGCCGGACGATTTCCACCAGTCATGGCATACGCTAGTTTCTTACCTAGATGCATGTCATACTCTGAGATATATTTCCCCGCATACATTCCGTATAGGGCAAGCTCCAAGGTGGCACGAACCCCTGCTCCGCCCATCTTGACCTTTGTTGGAATATTAGGTCTAAAGTTACGAGCTAAGTCAATGACTCGTGCTTTAGCATCTAATATGACATGCTCTGGGTTCATACTATAACGGTCATGGTCACGCAAGAAACCAAGTTGACGGGCTTTTTCCGCACTTGTTGAAACTTGAGCCATAGCAACTGCTTCAAAGCGTTTGGCAAAGAAGTAATCAGGAGCTACTTGCACGCCAGGAAGAACACCTTCCATTGCTCGCACGGCCATTTCCTTAGTCCCACCACCACCAGGAATTAGGCCAACTCCAAGTTCAACTAGCCCCATGTAGGTTTCCGAAGAGGCTTGAATTGCGTGGGAATGGAGGCAAATTTCTGCTCCACCGCCAAGAGTCATCCCGAAAGGTGCCGCGACGACTGGCTTTTTGGCAAATTTGAGAGCCATGGTTCCATTCTGGAATTCACGGATCATGTGGTCAATATCATCCCAGTTTTCTTCTTCAGCCTCTAGGAGAATTTGCATGAGGTTTGCACCCACGCAGAAGTTTTTCCCTTGATTGCCGACGACCATTCCTAGATAATTTTTCTCAACTTCCGCTAGTGACTTATGAATCATGTTCAAAATATCCGCGCCAATGGAGTTGCTCGGAGAATGGAATTCCAAACACGCTACTCCGTCACCAAGGTCAATCAAACTTGCTCCAGCATTACTCAAAATTTCTTTGCCATCTTTGTGAGCTTGTTTAATGGAAAACGAGTACGGGCTGATCGCTTTTTTTAGATACTCTCCATTCTCGAAATAGGAGACTTGACCTGATTCTGATTTCTGATAGAAACGCTCATTCCCTTTAGCGAGTAATTCTTCGACTAGGGGAGGGATTGTTCCCCCTTCAGCGATAACGCGGTCAGCAATAGTTTTAACTCCAAGAGCATCCCAAAGTTCAAATGGTCCCATTTCCCAATTAAAACCCCAACGCATTCCTTCGTCGACTCCAGCAATATTATCGGCAATATCTTTAGCGATTGTCGCCGCATAAAGTAGCACTGGCTTTAAGACATTCCAAGCAAACTCTGCTCCAGCATCTTTTCCATTGACTAGAGTACGAATTTTCTCGGTCAATCCTCCTGCCGCTTTGGCTTTATCCAAGGAAGCAAATTTAACACTTTTTTTCGGAACATAGGTCATCGTATGTGGATCGAGAACTTCGATGACTCTACCTTGTGGCCCTTTAGACTTTTTATAGAAGCCTTGTTTTGTCTTATCTCCCAGCCAACCATTGGTCAACATAGTTTGCATAAACTCAGGTAGTGTAAAATTGTCTTTTTCCGCTGGTACTCCCACGGCTACAGTATTGGCGGTATGGATAAAGGTATCCAATCCAACAAGGTCAACCGTTCTAAAGGAGGCGCTCTTCGGACGTCCCATAACTGGTCCGGTCAAGGCATCCACTTCATCGACGGTTAAGCCAGAACGGAGCATTTCCTTAAGCGTTGCAGCTAAGCCGAAGACGCCAATGCGATTTGCAATGAAATTAGGGGTATCTTTGGCTATAACAACGCCTTTTCCTAAGACCCTCTCTCCAAAATCAGATAAAAATGTAATTATTTCCGGGTTAGTATTAGGCCCAGGAATAATTTCCAAGAGTTTCATGTAGCGTGGAGGGTTAAAGAAGTGCGTTCCCAAAAAATAATTGGTAAAACTCTCTGGTAACTCCTCAACCATGGACTTTAAGGAAATTCCAGAGGTATTCGAACTGACAATCGTCCCTGGACGAACAACCGCGGCGATCTTTTTAAAGAGCTCCACTTTGATATCGAGGCGTTCCACAACAACCTCAATTACCCAATCGACCTCGCTTAAGCGACCTAAATCATCGCTCAAGTTTCCAATTTCAATCCGATCCGCAAATTCAGGAACAAAAAATGGGGCGGGATTCATTTTCTTGAGGTTAGTCATATTCAATTCGGCAATACTATTTCGAAACTTGCGATCCTCCATAGTCAATCCTGCTGCTTCTTGTTTAGCAGATAATTTGGAAGGGACAATATCCAGTAACAGGCTCGGGATTCCGGCATTGGCCAAATGTGCTGCGATGGTACTCCCCATTACACCTGACCCTATTACCGCTACTTTATGAATCTGCATTTCCATCCTCCTCTCGTTTCTGTTCATCGGCACCTCTTCTTATATCGTCCGGTTTTTTAACCGAAGTGCGCCTTTAAATAAAGTTAACAATGGCTCAACAGCACTCATGAGGGTCCGCGGATTACGAGCCAACACCCAATCGGTTGTGGCCTCATCTAAAGACCCAAAGATCATTTGACGAGCTACCCATGGATCAGTTTGGGGAACTTCTTCCCGTTCAATTCCTTGCTGGATCACCTCCTCGATGAGATGAAAATACTCCAATAAAGGACCGTTAATGGCTTGGCGAATACGCGGATTAGACTGCCTAAGCTCCAGTTGAGACACGATGGCAAGCGACCGGTTTTGTTCCATATAGGAAAAATGTAATCTAACAATCGTCCTCAAGTGAGCTTCGGTTGTTTCTTCACGCGAAAGTTCTCCGCGCATATTTGTGATAAAGGCACCCATCCGTTCCTGAAAAATCTGAATAAGGACTTCCTCTTTGTTTTTGAAGTATAGATAGATCGTCCCTTCAGCTACGCCCGCTAACTGGGCAATTCTTGATACCGGACATTGATAGAATCCCGATTCTGCAAAAGCATCTATGGCAGCATCGAGAATTCGATCGAATTTACCCTCGCGCTGCGCTTCCATGACATCAACACACCCCTTTAGTAATTAATGCCTTTGAATGAATACTCATTCATTCAGTAAAATCATCATATCATAGACATTCATAAAAATAAATAGATTTTTCAGTATTTTTTAGTGAATTAACTGTTTTTATTATTTAATCCTTTATTCCTCTTTTCCTTAATGTTTGCTAGGCCTTCCTTCAATCTTGACAATCATTGGGACTCACGTATGATTAGATTAGATACAAGCCCACAGAAAGGACGAATAAGCATGAAAGTCAAGATTTTCAGTTCCCCAGACTCTAGAATTTTAGATAAGGAAATAAATCAATGGATAGAGGACAACAGCTGGATCAAGGTAGTCAACATCACTCAGAGTACTGGTACAGCCACTGTCATCTCCCTTTGGTACAATGAACCGAATGTTCCGATCTTGGGATAATCTTGGGGAAATACACGACTAGCATATTTATACACAGATCAGTAGTACCGCTAGTAGCACTAGTCTAATACGTCGAAAAGAGAAGTGGTAGGCCCATTGGCCAACCACTTCTCTTTTTAATTATCCCCACATTCAACCGCATCAAAAACTGCTATATCAGGAAATACTATTCATATAACAACTAGAGGTTTTCTGATAGCTTACCGCACGAAGGGATGGTGTTTATGAAAGTTTCTCTCTTTGCTACCTGCCTAGCTAATGCTTTATATCCTGAAATGGACATGACAATGGCAAAAATACTTAAATACTTGGGGAATACCGTAGACGTACCCGAAGGACAAGCCTGTTGTGGACAAATAGCTTTTAATTCCGGCTATTTTGATGATGCTCGAGAAGTCGCTCGTACGCTGATTGATTCCTTTGAACACAGCGAAATCGTAGTAGGGCCAAGCGGATCATGTATTGCCATGATTCATGAATACTACCCTATGCTCTTTGAGAAAGAACCCGCATATCTCAAAAAGGCGAATGATCTCATCCAAAAGAGTTATGAATTCACCCAATTTGTCGTTGATGTTTTGAAGAAACCTGATCTAGGTGCTAGCTATTCTGCCAAAGCTACGTATCATCCCTCCTGTCACGCTACAAGGCTTTTGGAAATTGGGGATGCACCCTTAACCCTCTTGAAACATGTCAAAGGCTTGGAACTAGTTCCTTTACCTGAGGCTCAACTCTGTTGTGGTTTTGGAGGAACGTTTTCAGTTAAGATGCCCAAAATTTCTGGGGCGATGGTTGCCGAAAAAGCCCAACACGTTCTCGACTCAGGAGCAGATTTACTCTTAGGAATGGACATGGGCTGCCTTATGAATATTAAAGGTTATCTCGAAAAGATCAATAAGCCCGTGAAAACCATGCATATCATTCAGTTACTGGGGGAGGGAATGAAGCCATGACTATGTACAGCCCAACTATTGATCAACGCGTGGATGAGGCTCTCGCCAATGATTTCTTGCGTCTAGCCACACGTAGAGCCACCGACCGTTTGCGAAATAACAAGTATAAAGCTACTGAAGAACTAGGCGATTGGGAAAAATGGCGTCATGCCGGGGATACCATCCGTACCCACGTCGTCGCTAATCTGGATTATTATTTACAACAGCTCATCGGGCAGATCGAAAAACAGGGCGGGCATGTTCATCTTGCCAAAACCCCAGCCGATGCTGTCTCGTTCGTGAGAAAAATTGTACAGGATAATGACGCTAAAAACGTGATCAAATCTAAGTCGATGATCTCGGAAGAGATCCATCTCAATCATGCGTTGGAAGAGGATGGCTCCACTGTCATCGAAACAGACCTCGGGGAATATATCATTCAAATTGCCGGAGAGCCCCCCTCTCATATTATTGTTCCTGCAATGCACAAAACGCGCCAACAGGTTGCCGATTTATTCGAACCCATTGCGGGTCACCCCTTGACCTCTGACACCCCAACTTTAACGCGTTTCGTGCGCCTTCAAATGCGTGAACGCTTTCTCCAAGGGGATATCGGAATCACTGGGTGCAACTTTGCCGTGGCGGATACTGGTAGCATCGTCATGGTTACTAATGAAGGAAATGGGCGAATGGTCAGTACCCTACCACGCGTTCAAATCACACTGATGGGCATGGAGCGCATCGTTCCCTCGTTTCGAGAACTCGACGTGATGCTCAATCTACTCGCTCGGAGCGCAACCGGACAGAGGTTCTCTAGCTATACAACCATCCTCACCCCACCTAAACGAGCACCGGATGCGGATGGTCCCGAAGAATTCCATCTCGTGATTCTCGACCACAACCGCTCAGAAATGCTCGGGGACAAAACCTTTCGAACGGCGCTAAAATGCATCCGATGCGGAGCCTGCTTTAACGTATGTCCAGTCTACCGCCAAATTGGTGGGCACGCCTATGGGTCTGTTTATTCTGGTCCGATAGGCGCTGTGATCACGCCACTCTTGGAAAATGATTGGGAAAAATGGGGACACCTCCCCTTCTTTTCCTCACTTTGTGGCGCTTGCACCGAGGGCTGCCCCGTACGCATCCCACTCCATGATCTACTCGTAAAACTTCGAGCGCGAAAAACGCTTAGTGGACACACCCCAAAAATTGAACAACAAATCTTTAAAGCCTATCGCTACTTTTTCACCCATGAAAAGACTTTGCGCAGAGCACTTCGACTCGGTTCTCGTCTCCAATTTCCATTCGTTCGGAATGGACGCATCACCGGCGGTCCCGCACCTCTTTCCAACTGGACGAAGAGTCGTACCCTTCCCAAGGTTGCTCCTAAATCATTCATGCAAATGTGGTCCGAGGTAAATCAAAAGTAGTAATTTAAATTATGATTCAATTGTGTAAAAATGAGGTGAGAGTATTGACCCATATAAATGAATTCATTAGTCAACTATCGTCAAAACTAGGGCGCCCAACCCCCACCGAACCACCGAAATATGTTCCTATCGACGTTCCACACTTCCATTTATCAGAATCTAAGGAACGAGCTTCGAACTTCATGAACAATTGGCAGGCCTTAGGTGGCAAAGGAGCTATCGTTAACTCACACGAGGATACAGTACTGTGCCTAACGGAATGGTTTGGCGAGCAACAATCAACCTGCCCGAATAAAGATCAAGCCATCGTGGCTTGGGATATGCTCCCCACCATCGCGGAGTCAGCGTTTGCCGCATTAGAATGGCCCCTTGCCCGCTATACCCAAGCAGCCAAAAAACCACGCGATCGCTATTTGCTCGCTTCTCAAGCAGAACTTGGCGTGACTGGAGCGGATTGGGGAATTGCTCTCTCCGGCACACTCGTGGTCAACAGCAGCCCTCAACGTGGACGAGCTATAAGCCTGCTTCCACCAAGGCATCTCACGTTTATTGAGGCCTCTAAACTTCGGGATAACCTCTTCGAGGTCCTTGAAGAACTTATATCGTTAGGAGTTCCCCCCTCAGCCATTGAGATGATCTCGGGCCCTAGTCGAACATCGGATATTGAAATGGACTTATCCATTGGAGTCCATGGACCGATAGAAGTTTATGTGGTGTTAATTAGCGATTAGATAAAATACTCCACCTGGGCTAAGGGGAAATACCCCTTAGCTTGCTCTTGGAAAAACTCCTTCATTTCCTTTATCTCCTCTGGTTGATAGACGTATTTTCCATAACCAAACTGACCGTACTTAAACTTTCGTTCCTCCTCTTCCATGGGTAAGGTGGAGTTTGGAAAGACCTCTAGAATGTTAGCTTTAGCTTTCGCAGTAAAGCGATGCGAGATAAACTCTAATGACAGTTGCTCAGAGGACCAACCTAACGGAGCCCTTTTCACCACTTCATCCGCCGAGCGCTCCAAAAGCCTACGATAGGCTTCTTGCCACCCTGGAAACCGAAAAATGGGCGCGATAATAAAGCCTAAAGGATACTCAGCGTTTAACACTTTACCTGAGGCAATAATCCGTTCTTCTGGAGACGGAGTTCCATGTTCATACTTCTGCACGACCTCAGCACAATTCAGACTAAAGCGAAAACGAGTATGTCCTTCATGTCTGGCCTCGAGTAGACTCTCTACGTCCGTATACTTCGTGACAAAGCGGAAGCGACCATTCTGTTCACGTCCAAAAAATTCGATCGTCTTTTTCAAGGCTCCGGTATAGCGTTCGACCGGAATCGGATCTGAGGTTGCGGCTCCTTCAAACTGAGTAATCTCTGGTAGTCGTTCCTGAATTAGGTTTGACGCTATGCCTAAGATCTCTTCGAGATTGACATAAACTCGTACGTAAGGTTTTTTTCCTAACGTGGTGGCCAAGTAGCAATATTCGCACATGCCTGGGCAACTAGTGACCAGTGGCAATTGATAATGGGCAGATGGTTTACACGATTGGAATGTCTTACTGCGACGTACTCCGATCACCAACGCTCGCTTAGCTTCCCGATACGCAGCAGCTGCGCTATCACCGGGAATCCCTGTAATTCGATTATGAGAGGTAGTAGGACTCATCGATATTCCCATGTTCTGAAAACGCTGTACTAAGGTTTTCCCTAAGGGATAATCAAGGACACCGGGCTCATAAAATACGCGATTAGGTATGAATTCTAAGGACATTTTCCTTCACCTCAGTTTTAGGTTGCCCCATGGGTGCCAAACTAAAACTTCTCATACTTAGTTCATACTCTTCTACACCCTAAAGCGATACCCAGCGCCCCACACAGTTTCCACGTATTGGGGGTTAGATGGATCAATTTCGATTTTCTCGCGTACCCGGGCAATATGGACTGTGACAGTTGCCGAATCTCCCATAGCTTCTAAGCCCCAGACACGTTCGAATAATTCCTCACGCCCAAACACTCTATTAGGATTTTGCGCTAAATATAAGAGTAAGCCGAACTCTTTATGCGCTAGGCTTACTTCTTGTCCACTAACAAAAACTCTTCGTGAGTCTTTCTCTATTTTAAGCCCTCGAATAATCATGCTATTACCTTTTTTAGCCCCTTCGCTGAAGCGATGTTTTAACCTCTCGTAGTTTTCCAGATGCGTTTTTACCCTAGCGACCAATTCACCAGGACTAAAAGGTTTCGTGATGTAATCATCCGCACCAAGGCTTAGCCCCTTAATCTTATCGATTTCTTCCTTTTTAGCTGAAACTAAGAGAACAGGAATATCTTTGTCTTCCTTCATGATTCGCAATATTTCTAAACCATCCATGCCGGGAAGCATGATGTCCAAAATTAATAAATCAAATTCGTTTTCTTGAAGCGTTCTTAAACCTTCTAATCCGTTGGCGCACACGATAACTTCGAAGTTGGCAACTTCAAGGTAATCTTTCTGTAATTCAGCGATGCTAGCGTCGTCTTCAATAATCAAAATCTTCTTTTTCATGTATTCGCCCAGTATCATGCTTTACTTAATGAGATCATGATACTGGTCCCCTCCTCCCCGTGACTAACAGCCCATACTCTTCCTTGGTGACCTTCTATAATTTGCTTTGCTATAGCCAGCCCCAGGCCGCTGCCTTTGCTTCGTGCTGCGTCTGACCGATAGAATCGATCAAAAATATACGGTAAATCCCCTTCACTGATCCCTGAACCGTTGTCACGCAGTTCAATAATCAAGCTAGTAGATGTGTCTCTCAGCAGGATTTTTAATTCGCCCTCATTTTTACTCATGTATTTGCAAGAATTATCAAGGATGTTCATAATCACGCGTTTCATTCTCTCCCGATCTAACAAGACATGTTGTTTTTGACGGAGCTCATTATGAAACGAAACCTTGATATTACTGGTTTCCAATTCTGGTTCACTCTCTAGTAAACAAAGCATTAAATACTCTTCAATATCCGTTCTCTCAAAATTAAAGGGAATCTGGTTTAAATCGAGCTTAGCATAAAGCAATAAATCATCAATCATTTGGTCGATTTGTCGAGCCTTTAAGTCTATGGTTTTTAAATAGCGTTCTGTTTTGTCAGGCGTATTTGCTATTCCATCTAAAATCCCTTCAACGTATCCCTTGATTGAGGTTACTGGAGTTTTTAAATCATGGGAAATACTGGAAATAAGCATTTTTCGATTATCCTCATACTTGAGTTGAGTGTGCACCGAATCTTTTAGCTTAATACGCATGAGTTCGAAATCGCGGCACAACGCTTGAATCTCTTGGTCCCCTTCTTCTACAATCGAGCGATCAAGATTTCCTCGACTAATTTCAGCCGCGGCGCTTTGTAGATTATGTAGTGGCTTTAAGATACTACGAGAAAATTGATAGGAAACAACGATATTTGTCAACATAAACGTTAAGATGAACGTAACACAGATAAGCACTAGGAAACTTGTAAGGTTAGCTGTCGATCGATTCAGGGGCACCAGTAAAAATACATTTCCAGGGGAGCCTTCTTTAAACTTGAGACTAATCACTTGAACCGTATAAGAAACATCACCAATAATAACTGGTTCGCTTCTCCCCGTCTTATTCCCTGCTTCCAAAAACTTAGCCACGTCGATTTTACTGAAATCGTGTGAGGAAAAAATCACCCTTTCTTCCTTAGTTATCAAAAGTTCTCCATTAATTCCAGCAAGTTGATCCTGCAGATGTTGTTGAAAGCGCTCTTCCTCTACAACCTCAGGTGTGCGCTGCAAAATACTCGTTTGACTATTTAATAGCTCAAACTTGATCTGAGACAACCTTTGGTAGTCTTCAAACGATATATCATGACCAGATAATTTTCCGGAAACAAAAAAAGCAGCCAACGCAATTAAGACAGTAATCAGCATGGGAATGACTACTGTCGAAGCATTAGCTAAAATCAAACGTTTTTTCAGGTTCATGACATCACCTTAAAATTCCTTCTTATCAAATAAGTAAAACCCTGCTGTAAATAGCATTATACCAGATCCTATCATGATCAAGAACTGGCGTACAATTTTCCCGAGCGGAAAAGAGTTAACCAGAAATAGATTATACCAGTCAAGTTGGGTCGTCATGAATAGACTGGAATATTGAGAAAAGACCACTCCCAGCACTTTCAAAACAATAAAGATCAAGATGGATACAAAAAAGACGGATATTCCGCTCTTAAAGACATTCGCTAAGAGGACAATACCTAAAGCCAAAACAACCATCGGAAGCAAACTCACAATATAGGAGAATACGGTCCTCGCCAAGGAATCCAAGCTCGCTGAATTAGTATTAAAGATAAACCCCGCCAACATCGAAAAGATGAGTAATAATAGTAGTATGGCCAAGATAAATAGAACGATGGCTGTGATTTTGGCGCTAAAGATCTTAAAGCGGCTCACAGGTCGAGTCAGTGTGATGCGCATACTATTCTGACTAAACTCCCCTGAGAAACTATCAATCGCAACTAAGGCCGTAAAAAGCGGCAGGATGGTGTTGACAACCACTGACAGTACGAGCATTGGGAATTCGACACTTCCCGCCCCTCTAAGTCCAAAGCCGCTTCTCACCCCTACTATACCCAATTGCCCAATGACAATCACAGCTAGAGAAAGCAAAACGGCCACCAAGGCCTTTTTCTTTTTAATTAGCCTCTCGATTTCATTAACGAGCGCAGCTTGAAACACGGCCATTTCTCTCTACCTCACTTACAAAATAATTCTCTAATGTTGCATAGTTGCTCAATATAGTTTGTGTGCTCTCGACATTGAGTATTTTTCCATCGTAAATTACCCCAATGCGGTTGCAGGTCAACTCTACGTCATGGATCAGATGACTCGATATGAAAAATGTGGTCTGTTCCTGCTCCGCTAAATACTTAATCATCTTGCGAATATCGATCATTCCTTCGACATCGAGACCATTCAGTGGTTCGTCGAGAATAACGACCTTAGGTCGGGATAATACAGCTGCCGCGAGACCTAGACGCTGCTTCATTCCAAGAGAAAACTTTTTGGGCTTTTCATTCTTGTACTTGATCATTCCCGTTAGTTCAAGGACCTCATCAATCCGTTGATGATCCACATCGGGATAGTATCGAGCCAACTGCTTCAGGTTATCAAAGGCGCTAAGATAGGAGTAAGCCTCTGCGATTTCGATCAGACAGCCAACCTTTTCCATCGCCATTTCATATTCTTCCATCACACTATGGCCGAAGATTTTCACATCCCCACTCTCCGGCCTGACGAGTCCTGTCATAATTTTCATTGCGGTCGTCTTCCCTGCCCCATTCGGTCCAAGGAAACCAAAAATATCCCCTTTAAAGATGTCCAAGTTAATATCCTTAATTCCCCGGCCATTTCCATATAATTTGGTCAGGTTCTTAATTTCAATAATTTTTTCCATGTCTTGCCTCCCTAGGACAATAATACGACTGCCGGGAATTAACCCGGCAGCAATCATCTAACCGTTGATTTATAAACACTCTTACTCTACATCTGGACTAAATTCCGAATTAAATATCAAACCACTCATTGACTGAGTAATCCCATTTACATATATCTTCGCTGAATGTTCATCAATGAAAAGGTCTCCCTTACTACCGGATTTCGTCGTGTAATCATATCCTGAAGAATTTTCCTTGTCTGACATTTTGGCATCAATTTCAAAATTACGTTGAGTGGTCGCGTATTCTTCAAATCCAGGCTTATATTCCTCGTAATACCGCCCTACAACCGTCTTATTATCTATCTGCGTAATTTCAATTATTCGCTCTCCAGCTTTGACGAACTTATTGTCTTTTTCAAGCAGGATGTCGTTACTAAACTTGCCGACAAATTTTTCCGGATTAGAGATTTCAGGCCCTGAATTTTCATTCTTGGCGATGTTTTTAATTACTTTCTTCCCCGTAAGATCGGGTTTAGTGACTGTGGTGGAGTTTATACCCGACAGCTTAGCTAAAACTTCAATCGTTACTTCATGTACCGTTCCTTGCTTATCTTTACCAGACAGCACTGCGGTCCCTAAGATGTTCTCCATCACGCCGTCTTTGTTGACTTTGGCGGTTCCTTTTACTTCTTTGACAAAAACGTCCTTCGTGAGATGAGGCATGTTGTCTTGATTGCCGTTAAACTCTTGTTTCAATGAATAGGAAGCGACAGCATTGACCAAAGATGGGATTTGCACCTCAGTCAGAGAACCTGCAAATCCAAGACTCCCATCTGAATTTTCCGTAACTACCACGTGGTCTTTCAGACTCCCGACGATAGCGTCCGCAATTTTTTCAATGTCGTCTGCACCATCTTCTTTGAAAGGATTGTCAAAGGGGTCTTCTGTTCTTTCCTTGGTAAACTCAGTCACATAGTAGGTAGGATCACTCTCGGAAACCCGAATCATCGTCTTCTTATCGGAGTAGTAATTGGAATTGTTCTTATTTCCGTTTAAACTTTCTCCAGACGAAATAGTTTCCGAAGCCCCCTTACTTCTGTCATGCTTCGCGACTTCATTGGAGGTCATCAGTGTTTTTCCATTGTCCTTCATGGCCATTGAAAAGTCCAATGTAAAACTGTCAAATTTTTCGCTGCTCTGCTCAGCGGTTACTTTAAGAGCATCCTTTAACTGGTCATACCCACTTTTATTTGCGATGTCTGCTAGGGCTGTAGACGCAACCAACAGGGTTCCTAATGTAAAACTTACTAGCATCGCTGTTTTCTTTTTAAATTTCATCCATACATCCCCTTAACTATTTTAAGGAAGCTTCCTTAAATCTATTCTAGCAGTCGTGTCTTGATTTTGTCTAAACGATTTATAAACAAATTATAAACTGTCTTCCAGTGAGACGTGGAATTACTTCGAAATACTTCTTTTTGTTAAGAGTATAGCATAATATTCGTCAAAATCGGACTTTCGCACGGCTACAAAGCTGACTACATCATAAAGGGACCGGCCAAGTTAACTTGGTCAGCCCCAAACTATAACTGATCACCGATTTCGGCATCATTATTAAAACTTCCCCGATTTAAAAATTGAGATAAACAGCCAAAGCAACATGAGGCCAGCCGTCGCAAACCCTACTTCAATGGCTGGGATCTGCCAAAGTACGATGGGCTGGTGGCCTAACGCCGACGCGATAATAATCCCCGCCATAACGATACTAAACGAGAGTAAGACAATACTAAAAGAAATCTGATTCGTGATACGGTCCAATTTTCTTAGAAAAATATCAAGCTCAGGCACACTGACTTCAAAGCGAATCTTTCCTCGCATTAAGTTTCGCATTAAATCCTTCATTTGTTTCGGAAGATCCACTAAAACATCACTATAATCTGTGAGATTATGCCATATCCGCCCCGCAATCGTACTGGGTCTGTAGCGTTCTTTAAGGAGCTGAATACCAAACGGTTCAGCCATATCCATGATACTAAGTTGAGGATCGAGTTTCTCCACGATCCCTTCCAGGGTCAGCAAACACTTTGCCAGTAAGGTGAAATCTGAGGGAATGCGGATCCGATGACGAAAGGCGACTTTGAATAGGTCACTAATCGCCTCACCCAGACTAATACGACTCATCGGGACATCAATATACATCTCCCGTAATTCGTCTACATCGTTGGTCAGATGCCGCAGATTGACCTCATCCGGAACAATTCCAATTCTTAATACCGCTTTAATCATACTCTCCGTATTTTGGCGCATCATAGCAATGACCAAGGACGCAAAATTTTGCTTCATATCTAAGGTGAGTCTTCCAACCATGCCAAAATCGATAAACGCAACCACTCCGCCCCGTAGAAGGAAGATATTTCCTGGATGTGGGTCAGCATGGAAAAACCCTTCAATTAAGACTTGATGAAAGAGAGCTTGAACGAGTTGTTCAGCTATGACTTTTCGATCATACCCCTTTTCTTCAATCTCCTCAAACTGGTTGAGTTTCAGTCCATCCACAAATTCCATCGTCAAAACAGTTCGAGTTGAGTAATCCCAATAAATCGAGGGTATGTGAATCTTCGGATCCTTCTTAAACTGTTTGGCTATTTTCTCAGCATTTCTAGCCTCAATACTATAATCCAGCTCATTGCGCAACGACTTGGCAAACTCCTCGACAACATCTCGCAATTGAAGACGTTCCATGCGTTCCATACGATGTTCCGCCAATGTGGCCAAATCCAGAAGAATTTCCAAATCCGTTTCGATCATGGCCTTGATCTGAGGACGCTGCACCTTAACCGCCACCAGTTCCCCAGTCCGCAACTGAGCACGATGTACTTGTCCAATGGAGGCAGCAGCAATCGCCTCCTCATCAATCCAAGAAAAAATTTCCTCCAAAGGGGCGCCGAGCTCCTCTTCTATAATTCTAGTGACTTGATCAAAGGAAAATGAGGGAACGTTATCTTGGAGTTTTTCCAGTTCTTTTAGAACATCTTCCGGAATGATGTCCGCCCTAGTGCTCGCAATCTGCCCAATCTTGACATAAGTCGGACCAAGCTCTTCAATGACCTGGCGTATTCGCTCCCCGAACGTCATAGGATCAATCTTCTCCGTGTCGGTGAAGAGCCGTTTGGGCAGGGAAAGCATATGTAAAAGTCCCATCTCTTCCACAAAGAACCCGAACCCGTGGTGAGTAAGGACTTTAGCGACATCTCGATAGCGTTTAATATGACGTATCCTTTTTCCAAACATAAAAAAGCGTCCCCTTTATTCGAGGTTCGTAGTTCCGGGGTAAGGGCAATTCTGAATTGCCCTTACGTCTTCCCGGGTAGGGGGTAATTTACCCCCTATTTGTTTTCCAAGTCTTGAATACGCTTTTCCAAGCGCTCCAGGTCCGCTCTAGTTGGAATATTCAACTCCTTGAGAAGCTTCTCCATTTGCTCGTGAATACGGGTATTCATCTCTTTCTTCTCCGCTTCCCCCTTTTCAAGCAGCTCACGCATTAAATCCTTGGATTCAGCAGCAGAAACTTCCCCCTTTTTAACTAACTCGTCCACAAGTTTCTCGATCTGTTCCTTACTAACCACCGCTAATCCCAAGCCAAAAGCCAGTCCTTTGTTAATTAGATCTTTCATGATAGATCTCCCCCTTATCTTTTTATTCATTAGCCCTTAATAGAAATTACTGTTGACTATACTTATTATAATCAAAAATGAGTCGACTCGTCTAACTATTCTCGGCTTCAATAATAGTTGTTTACAAAAATGGATAAACTTATTTAAGAATTCGCAAGCTTTTGCTCATATAGGATTAAACCGTTGCCATTGGATAACAACTCCTCATTTAAATTTGTAAAATATTCTAGCCACGTAACAATTAGCATATTGATAAATTAAGTTATCACATGTCCAAATCACAGGAGGGAATTCTGATGTCTATCTTAATAAACTTAGGTTTGAGTGCTCTGTTTGGTCTACTTGGAATAGTCATTCTCATTCTCGGATATATCTTATTTGCCAAGTTAGTCCCGTTGGACTTTAACAAGGAGCTTGGAAACAACAACATTTCAGTCGCGATCGTAATTGCTGGTTTATTGATTGGAATAGCTATTATTGTATCCAAAGTCGTCGCAGCTTAATTACCCCTACTTAGAAGGCCTCTACTTGTAAAAAGTAGAGACCTTTTTATCGTATCTCTTTCAAACTATGACAAATAAATTTATAGAATTTCCCATACCTACCATATTTCGACCAAAGACAAGCCTGCATCTATCCGTTATACTAGGAAGCAACTTCACTGTATAATACCAGTTGTTAGTTGTGGGTCCATGATATTCCGCTCCCTACAAAGAAAGGATGGATAAAAATGAAAACCATACTCAATAAAATGGGCACGTTTCTCTTTCTACCCGTCGTTTCTGCATTCTTACTTGTGATAATCATCACAGCAGTCCCTACGACAGTAGAAGGTGATTCCTCCGCCAAAACAATTCAGAAAGCAATGGGAGATCTATACCCTAAAGCTATTCAAACAGCAGAAGCTGTTGTACCTGTCGAAGTAAAAAATACACCAGAACTCGAAACGACCTCTACCGCTAGTACTCCTCCCCCCACTACATCTGCCCCAGTAGTACAAAATCGTCCTGTGACCCCAAAAGCACAGGTATCCCCCCAACCTTCTCGGTCATCAACTTCGTTAACCTCTGCTACCGCACCGGCACAAACATCTAAGGCGAGTGCAATTATTGCAACTGGTAAACAATATATTGGGGTTAAATATTTGTACGGTGGGACCACACCATCAGGTTTTGACTGCTCAGGTTTTGTTCAGTACGTTTTTGCTAAAAATGGTATTAATCTCCCCAGAGTTTCGCGTGATCAATATAAAGTGGGCACTTCTGTCTCCTTTAGTAATCTAAAACCGGGCGATTTAGTCTTCTTTTCTTTAGCTAAAAATGGCGTCGTTGATCACGTTGGAATATATGTTGGTAGTGGACAATTTATCAACGCTTCTAGCTCTAAAGGTGTAACCATTTATACACTGGGAACTTATTGGAAATCCGCATACCTTGGAGCGAGAAGTATATTATAGCTATTAAACCCAATTCCTGCTCCCTAAATAATATATGTGCATCAGACACCACGCGTGGTTAAAAACTAATCCCCACCTCGCCAACAGCTAGGGTGGGGATTAGTTTTAACGGGAAAAATAACAAGTAACATAGATTATGTTTCTATGTATTTATTATTCAGTCATTCTTCAATCCAAATTTCAATAGGAATATCAATTGACCATCTCAATCATAAGTTCAACGAGCGCGTATAAAATATAGCTTCTATATTCATTGATCGAGTCACTAGAAGAAAATTGATCAATTTAGCTTGCCTTAATTATTCTGTAATAATAATTAGCTCATGAGAATATAAAACCCGATTTTTCCCTTCTGATTTCGCCTTGTATAATAGTTGATCAACAAATTCAAAGAGTTTATTCTGTCGGTAATACGGGTCTGTGCAAATACCTCCGGCAACTCCGCCACTGATGGTTATAGTAATAGAGTGATTGTCGATATTTAAAACATGAGTTTCAATAATATTTCTAATCCTTTCACATATAACAGCACTGTCTTGCGCCGAAGTATCTGGAAATAAGATAGCAAATTCTTCTCCACCATATCTGGCAGCAACGTCCGTCATTCTAATATTAACTTGAATTAAGGACGAAATTTCTTGTAAGATTTTATCTCCTGCTAAATGACCGTATGTATCATTTATTTTCTTAAAGTCATCAATATCCAAGATTGCAAGACTGAATGCAGTTTTAGACTGACATGAACGAAGAATAAGTTCTTTATAATACTTGTAAAAGGTCTTGTGATTATACAGATTGGTCAAGAAATCCTTAGTGACCATTTCGCTGAGTAAATGATTCTTTTGTTCCAAATCATCATACATATAGCACGTTCTGCTTTCAAGTATATTAATAGCATTAATTATAGTAGTCATAATATGTCCTAATAAATAAAACAATAAGACCTTGATAATTACAGCTAGGGAAGCTAATGCCATATTATCTTGAATGATTACCAAGATAATATAGCATATCGCTATAAAGGAACTACAAGCCATTGGAAGCTTATGATTAAACATCATACTCAGTATCACGAGATAGATATAAAATAAATCTGAAAGTATATAAAAATAATCATGTGCTAAATACAAGAAAAAGCAAAGGAAAATCCCATCTAGAAAAACGCTCCAAATGAACGGCTGAAAATCCTCTTCTCCCTTTAAATATACCTTGTATACGAACTGAGCCACTTTGAAAATAACAAATGACGTATATACAATTATAAAAACCAAAGAGTATTTGAGCTCATTTTGAAACAGGTATTTATAAAACAGAAGGATGCCAAAAATGCTCATAATCTGAAGACCGAGGTAAAACTCATAAATCACTCTTGAACGAAAATCATGAATATTATTCATGATAGCCCCTCTCTCTAATTAAAAAATGCTCATTTACAAATATTCTCTTCTGTTCATATATGCGAAAAAGAAATAGGGCAACCTTTATGTTTACCGCATGCCCAAAATAGTACATCGCGTCCATTGTATGGGTTAACAAATGTTTAGGTTACTTTATTAGCAAGCAGCGATCTTGCCTAATCTGCACGAGACACGCTCTCCCAACTCGGTAAGCGCCATACTACCAAGTTCAATATTTGCTGTATCACAAAGAAAGCTTGGATTTCGCTTCCCCTCATTGACACTTTCTGTAAAATATGCAAATATAACCGAATTTGTATGCTGTTTGTAGTCATAGTCCTGCAAGGGGATATCATAATCCAGAGTGATCAGCCGCTTTTTCTCAAGCTCTTTTAAAATAATTCCGATCTCCTTCACTGTTTCCATGCTGTTATCGAGAGCATCGATATACACAGGAGCAAGCGACACGAATTTGGCTTCTTTCTCTATACTGCTACTCATAATAAAGCGGCTGACAGGCAAATAAGTGCACTGTACAAGCTCCAGTAAAACGGATATTCCCTTACTGCTGATTGTCAGAGTCTCCTGAGAATCAGCACAGACTCTTTCCGAATCGGAAGAATTGCTGGAACCAATCAAGACGAACGGTTTATGTACCTTTAAATCATCTTCCTGTGAAGCCTGATTTACCTCTTTTATCTCTACTTTAGCACCCGCTTCCTTAACTCTTTTTGTTACAGCTCTAATCATATTAAAAACATCCTTTCTTTTAGCCCAATACGCTCTGTTTAAGCGATAACCATTCTCAATGATAGGTAAATTTTTTCGTCACTTTTTCCTAGTGACGAACATCAGATGTTAGATCACTCTAACATCTGAGTAAAATTTTCCGCTCAATGTCTTAGTCTATCTGACTTCAATTGCCCCCACTAGATTACTTCCAGCGTTGAGTTGTCAAGCTTCTTGTCTGTGGATAAGTATTCTTGGAGTCAAATTCCGACCCACGATTCTCAGCAATGAATTCTGTAATTTTATTCATGGTGATCGGACTAACAACATGTTCCATCAAACAGGCATCTTTCTCTGCTGTCTGATAATCAACCCCAAGCACTTCTACTAAGAATTCCCTCAGTATCCTGTGGCGTTTTCTTACTTCTACAGCATACGCCTTACCAGCGCGAGTCAGTACGATAGGACCGTAGCTTTCTTGAGTCACCATCCCTAGCATCTTCAACTTATTAAGTGTGATAGTAACAGTAGATTTGGCAATATTCAACTTAGCTGCAACATCAGTTACCCTGATTCCTGTTTCAGTATCACCTAACTCTAAAATTACTTCAAGGTAATCTTCCAAAGCAGAAGTTAACTCTATTGTATTTGTCACCTGTATCACCTGCCTAATATGTAGAATATGTAGAATATGTTTTATCTATCTAACTTTCATTTTATATATAAAGTATACCAAAATCAGTTCTATGTCAAGATCCACTTTCCTTCATCTGTAGACACTCTTTCAATCGTACGAGTTCACTCACCAGCTAATTCTTTAACACTTGCCACTAAAGCTCCTAGTAAGCGATGAAACCCCTGGGGATTTTGCGCCGGCACCCTATATTGTTTGTTGATCTCTATTTGAACAGCTGGAATTCCCAATTCGCGTGCTATATAATTAGCCATAGTATTAGGCCCTGAAGCGGCGAAATGATCATGGGAGATTCTGCTTAACCCGAAGCTCCGAAGGTTCCGCTCGATCACTTCAAGCATCCTGATCTTCTCTAAAAGGGTTTTTCCGCCATTCGTACCAAGATCCACATCGAATTCGCGGTCACGGGCTGCTCCATGGATATCTAGAATAAACTTCACTTTTTGTCTAGCACAGATCTCAGCGATTCTTTCTTTATATATGCAGGGATCGTCAAAGTTAGGATCCCCACCATAAAGCTTAGTTGCTGCGATGCAATGACAATCTGTTAGTTGGTTTAATAGGTATACTATAGAACCAGTGAATTGATCAGACATCTTAATCCTCTTATGTCTATAGTGCCTTACCGCATGCGGGGCCGACACCAAAACAGGCAACTTCCCTTGGGCAAACCAAAAGGGTTCTTCCTGCTTGGGGTTAACTCTCTTGTCCGTCTTGTAAAAATGCACCTTTTCAATATTCACTGCTTCCTCATTAATACGAGATCGTGTGAACTCTACTAGAATATCTTCTGGTTTGCTCAAAGTGATGACCCCCTGTTCTTTTTATAGCCGATGAAGGTTACTTTGGCAATATAATCCTCATTTTCATTGAACACATCTACATTATAGTGAGCGATTTTCTGAGAATCCGCTACTTCCTTTGCTTCAGCAATTAATGTTTTTCCTTTAGATGCTTTAAAATAGGCAATATTAGCGTTGATTCCTACAGTCACATGACCACTTGCATTAGCTGCGGCAGCAAAAGCGAAATCTGCTAATGTAAAGATGGCTCCCCCTTGAATCAAATTCACTCCATTTAAGTGGTTCTCCATAATTTCCATTTGTGCTACAGCGTATCCAGGCTCCATTTTGACAAGCTCTATGCCAATAAAAGCAGCAAATCGATCGTTCTTAAGAAGTTTAACTAGTTTATCGTCCATAATTCCTCTTAAACCCGCTTTCTTCTAAGCACGGCTCTTATCCTGACTAAAACAAGAACTAATACTCTTGAATGAGAATTGCTTAGATTATATCATAAGCTTTAAATTATATTATATTTCAAGGAGGTACCACTTTGAAAAAACAAGCCGTCGTTATTAGCCCCCAGGACAACGTCGCCACCGTAGTTGATGACTTTGCTTCAGGTACTCTGATACACTTTTTCATCGGTGGGTCTGAACAATCCCTTCAGTTACTTCAAGACATTCCCCTCGGCCATAAGTTTGCCATTTGTGATATTTCGCCTTCAGCAAACATTCTTAAATATGCCGAGAGCATTGGCATATCAACCACGCTAATTTTGGCTGGTCAACATGTTCATGTTCATAATATGGAAAGCCAAAGGGGCCGATCTAACAAGTGAACTCATTTTAAATAAAGTTGAACGTCGAGACTTTGGCGGGGAATCTACCCCTACTCCGAAGTTGAGTATAGGTTTACCCTTCCCACCAAAAGTAAGGAGTTTCGCGATTCGATTGAAAAAGCATACCTGATCCTGCATCCAAAGCTCCTAACTTACCTAAGAGGAGGACTAGACATGGAATTTTTAGGATACCGCCGGCCTGATGGCAAGGTGGGCATTCGCAATCATACTTTGATTATCCCAACCTCGGTCTGTTCGAGTACCGTCGCTTTCCATATCTCTCAACAAGTTCCCGGCACAGTAGCGCTAGCGAACCAACACGGTTGTTGCCAAATAGGCGCTGACTACGAGCAAACCTTACGAACTTTGATTAACCTAGGTAAAAACCCCAATGTTGGGGCGGTTCTCGTCGTCGGACTGGGATGTGAAGGGGTCCCCATTCATCAGGTTGTCGCTGAAATCGGAGCAACTGGCAAACCAGTCGAGGTAGTTGTTATTCAAGAAGTCGGTGGCACGTTAAGAGCCACCGCTGAGGGAGTACGCAAAATAGTCGAATTGACCCGACAGGTCGACCATCTTCAACCTGAAAAAATCAACATTAGTGAACTGAGCTTGGCCATAGAATGCGGGGGGTCTGATTTCACCTCAGGACTGGCGTCTAATCCTGCTGCAGGAATTGCAGCTGACCTATTAGAAGCTGCTGGAGGCAACGTCATGTTGTCTGAAACCACAGAATTCATCGGGGCAGAACATATCCTTGCTCGCCGGGCAAAATCACCAGAAGTAGCAGAGAAACTGTTCAAAATTGTGCGTGACTGCGAAGAACGAGCCAAGTTCTCCAACTTTGACCTTCGTGATGGACAACCGACGCCTGGCAACATTGCTGGGGGGATCAGTTCCATTGAGGAAAAATCCTTAGGATGTATCTATAAAGCAGGCCATGCATTAATTCAGGGTGTACTAAAATATGGGGAAATACCAGGTGAGAAGGGACTTTACATAATGGATTCACCTGGGCAGGATGTCGATTCCGTCTCTGGAATGCTCGCCAGTGGCGCAACTGTCGTCATCTTTACCACTGGACGCGGAACTCCAACAGGTTCTCCGATTGCCCCAGTGATTAAGATAACTGCCAATGAGCGGACGTTCAAAATGATGGAAGATAATATGGATATCGATGCTTCAAGCATCATTACCGGTCAAGAAACAATCGAACAGGTCGGCCAGCGTATTTTTAACGAAATCATCCACGTGGCTAATGGACGAAAATCCAAAGCTGAAATCTTAGGTCACCAAGAGTTTGGGATATATAAGATTGCTCCAACATTTTAATTATCAGATCAAAGTCCCGTCCATGGTCGACTAGGATATCTAACTATAAACAACCACGGCTTGAGCAAGCTGTGGTTATTTAAGTTAGATATAGGTCATCTATTTCAATTATTCTTACCCCAGGTACTTGGCCACAGCTGCCGCAGTATCATACTTGTTATTGCCTGATAGTAAAACTTCGTTTGGATGTTTAGTCGTTGATCCGCCAACTACGATAAGTTTATTGGCATTCATGGCATCGACAGGAACTGATTGATCCGCTGGCCGAATAAATATCGCGCAATAACCATTCTTAGCTGAAACATCTGCTCCAGCCCAATAGTCCTCCTTCGTAAACAACAACACAGCCACTTCTAACACGTCGCTTCCTCCTTGCAAATCCTTAAATAATCTATCCCAAGGAAAACCCGTTCCTGGACAATTAATTTTATTTACTGAATCAATCCGATAATGGCCGATAATATTATCTCTGGTTACAGGTATCTCCAATGTTTCGATTAGCCAGCGATGTAAGGCAAGTGTAGCTTGGTACTGCGCTTCAGGCATTACATCGCCACTCTCTCCTTCGTGTTCAATTGAAACGGTGTAATAATTTGGGTTAACTCCGTTTTGCAGTAGTGACCAACTAGGTATATTTATAACACCATTTGCCCAAGCATGGTTAGCCAAGTCAACGTATTGATGAATTTCGCCCTTCTTGCCTACTCCAAAGTGTGAACTAACTTTACTAGCTGGATTGGTAAACCATGCGTCAGTACCTATTAGAGTTCCGCTCATAATATGGTTAACTATTGCAAATATCTTATAACCCTTAGGACTACTGAAGTTTGGCGATCCTATCCATTTTATAGTTGGTTTGTCCATTTGCCCACTCCTTTCTACCATAATATGTATTTAAACTCATATGGTCACTCCCCAAATCATTGCCACCGCTAACCTACTTACTATAGAACAAGAGCAAAAAAAAGCCACCATTGGCACATAGCCTCTAGTAGCTTAATCTCACTTTCCATGGAATAGAATCACCCTTACTCAAATTGCAACGTTTTACCGAAAACTTTTGTAAAGTAGGCCCCACACCCCTCAACCTCTTTTCGTTCCCCTTCAGTTGTCCCCTTCGACAATAAATGTATGCTCAACCGATCTGCCTTAAGTTTACATTCGATCTTAGTAATATTCCCATTCCTTTTTCGATCAAAACACTCTGCTAATCTTAAAACAATTCCGAGCCTTTGAATTATATATTTATCTTCTTCATTTAATAACGTTACATAGGGAGAATTATCAATATCGAAATTCTCCTTTACACTAAGCATCATGGTATAGGCCGCCATAATCAATTCTTTATGGGATAAGCCGTATATTGGGGTGTTCGTGATCATGTAAAAGTTATGTTTGTGATAGTTATAGAAGTTAATAGTTTTACCACAATCATTTAACATTGCAGCTGTTTTCAATATTTTATATGAATTTCCATTAATCTTATGGAGAGGTTTCAGCTGTGTATACAAGTTCTCTGCTAACTTCCATACATGATGGGCATGAGTCTTATCTATATGTAATGTTTTGATAACATTATCGAGAGAAGTCTGTAGCACATATTTGATCACCTGTTCTCCACGCAGGATTTCATAGATCAACCCTTCCCTGAGGCCACTACCACTTACAATCATTTTTGGGTTGTTACAATATTTCATCAAGACTGTAACCGCTGAGAAAGCCCCTACAAACATATCGCACCTTTCCTTGGAAAGGCCCTTTACCTTTCTTCTTTGCTCAGTATTTTTATATTTTATAGAATCATAGATCTTTAGTATTTCCGAAGAATCCATTTGGTAATTATGAGAACGATCTATGGGATAGTTATTTGTCTTCCTTGAAATCTTTCCAATATTTCGGATGGTTCCTCCTACTCCTATAAGGGGTAAATTCTTTGCCTCTTCAAGCCATGCTACCTTTTTAAACTGGTCCATTAAATATTTATTTAACGCTTTCTCTGTATTACTTGTCATTTTTTCCGTCAGGTTAAATTGAGCGGAAATATTTATAGCTCCAAAAGGAAGGCTAATGGCTTCCTTTTTTTTCTTATTCTTTACCCAGACAAGCTCCGTACTAGCTCCGCCAATATCCATGATTAAACCATTGGAAAAGTCAAGGCTATTAATCACACCGAAATAATCATAGTATGCTTCTTGTGCTCCCGTTAAAACCCGTATTTCCATATTTAACGTTGATTTAACCTTCTCAAGAAATTCTCGTTGATTACTCGCACGCCGGACAGCCTCTGTTGCAACTGGGAAAATGTTGCATTCTCCTAAACCTTCACATAACGATTTGAAATTAGTTAGTGTTTGAATAGCTTTTTCCATCCGGATAGGATCGAGTCTACCATCCGCAGTCATATCCATGCCTAATTTGACAGTTTCCTTTACCTCATCAATGACTCGAAAATAGTTCTTCTTACCAATTTCTATGACGACCAGTCTTATTGAATTAGATCCAATATCTATAACTCCAACATTCTTCATTTTTATTTCTCCCTAAGATATAATATAATAAACTAAATATCTGTCTAATATTATATGTATTTCGACTTAGTTTCAAGGATGTTTCAAATTTTATACATTAATGATATCTTAAAGAGCCAATAAATGATAAAGACGCGAATGTAGTTGAGTGGCTATAAGAAAGGATAAGAGCATTTATGAATCCTGCTTTTTCTACCTTGCATTTTTTGAATAGAGAACTTAGCTGGTTAGAATTTAATGAACGCGTTTTGGAAGAGGCTCAAGATACAAATAATCCACTTTTTGAACGGTTAAAATTTCTGTCCATTGTAGGTTCTAATTTGGACGAATTTTTTATGATTCGAGTAGCGTCATTACAAGGTAATGTCGAAGCAAACTATGTAAAAATTGACCCTTCTGGCCTCACACCTACGGAACAAATTGAACGAATATCAGCTAGAACCCATAGACAAGTCTTCGATATGTATAACTGTTTCAATCGTTCCTTGAAAAAATCTCTAAAAAAAGCAGATATCCACTTTATAAAGATTAAGGAGTTAAACAATTTTCAACTCAATTTTCTGCGGGACTATTATGCAAATAACGTTTTTCCGGTACTCACCCCAATGGTTGTTAATAAAAATCAACCCTTCCCCTTAATTCTAAACAAAACACTCAACATTTCATTATTATTAGGAGATATCACTAATCCCGAAAACCTTTTATTTGGCACAATACAAGTTCCTTCAGTATTAAATAGATTAGTTGAGATTCCTTCCTCAGAACGTCATAAATCCTTTATCTTATTAGAAGAAATTATCAAATTGAATCTGTCAACTCTATTTGATAATCACACAGTCATTGCAACTGGGTGCTATCGTATTACTAGAGATGCTTTTTTAGATGTTTCTGAAGATGAATCGGAAGATCTCCTAACTGCAGTTGAGTTATCCCTAAAGCAAAGAAAGTGGGGTAGTGCAATTCGTCTAGAAATCGAACATGGTATCAATCCCTTGCTTCTCCAGATATTAGAAGAAGAATTGGAGATTTCTGCAGAAGCAGAATACAAAATTAGTGGACCCATTGATTTAACCTTTTTAATGAAATTAAGTGGGCTAAAAGGCTATGACTCACTACGTTATGACCCCATCAAACCAAACATTCATCCTACCCTTTTAGACGAAGACGATATATTCCAATCAATTTCTAAACAGGACATTTTACTCCATCATCCCTATGATTCCTTTGATATGATTGTCAACCTCGTTAAAACTGCTGCTGAAGATCCAAATGTTCTTGCTATTAAGCAAACACTTTATAGAGTAAGCGGCAACTCCCCTATTATAGAGGCCTTAGCTCAGGCTGCTGACAACGGTAAACAAGTAACCGTTCTATTAGAACTACAAGCACGCTTTGATGAGCAAAATAATATCACCTGGGCTAAAAAACTGGAGACTGCAGGCTGCCACGTGATTTATGGACTTGTTGGATTAAAAGCTCACTGCAAAATATTATTAATCGTTCGACGCGAGGATGGTTTAATTAAGAGATACGTGCATCTTGGAACCGGGAATTATAATGACGTTACAGCAAAATTATATACAGATTTAGGTTTATTGACTGCTAACCCCTATTTTGGCGCGGATGCCTCCGCAATCTTCAATACGTTATCGGGCTGTTCCAGCCCCTCAGCGCTTTACAAAATGACACTAGCTCCAATGAACCTTCGCAATAAATTTTTGGATCTAATCCACAAGGAAACCGAATACGCGAAGGCAGGCAAAAAAGCTAAGATAATTGCCAAGCTAAATTCTTTAGTCGATACAGAAATTATAAAGGCACTTTATAATGCTTCCTCTGCCGGAGTTACTATCGAACTAATTGTTCGTGGGATATGCTGCCTGAGGCCTAAAATACCCTTCATAAGCGAGCATATTACGGTAAGGAGCATCGTCGGGAGATTTCTCGAACATAGCCGAATATATTATTTCTATGGAGATGGTGAGGAATTGATATTCCTGGCCAGTGCCGATTTAATGAGACGTAATTTGGACAAAAGAGTTGAACTTTTATTTCCTATCGAGGATCCTGCTGCTCGAACAAAGGTTAGGAATGTCTTAGACTTAGCCTTACTCGATACCTCTAAATCAAGGGTTCTCAATTTAGACGGCACATACAGTAAAATTGATAAAAGAGGAAAGGATTCCATCAATAGTCAAGAAATCTTTCTGGCTCCTAAGTTATCTGAAACCACTCCATATGAAGTTCGTGCAAACTTCGTACCTATTATCTCTGTTAAAGATATTGATTCTTGATATTGTTGAGAATTGCTATATACTTAGAATAAATATAATTTAAGTTTTTCTATACTTACATACATATCGAAAATACAATTATTGGAGGGTTCAATTAATGGTAAGAAAAACTGTTCCTCGTGTAGATAAGCGTGATCTAACCTTAGAAGTTGCACCGTTACCTGTAACTGTATCTGAAAGTGGAAATACAATAGTACCTGTAATTAAAGTCGAAACAGAAATCATATCTGAAGTCATTCCTGAAGAGGCACCCGAACTCTCACCCGAAGTCGTACCTGAGGCCGCAGCTGTTGTCGCACCTGATGTCTCATCGATTGAAGGAGACAAAGTTTGTCCAGACGTAAAAACTCTTGAGCAAAAGATTTCAGAATTAGAGACACAGTTTGTCAACCTTCAAACTGTGCTATACGAACTTGTTAATAAAAAGAAGAAAAAAAAGGGTAAAAAGAGAAATAAGGTTAAGTGCAAATGCAAAGATAAAACAGTAGACATTTCTGAATGCAAGTGTAAAAGCAAAAAATTAGATAAATAATATACAAAAGGGTCTGTAACTAAACTTGTTTTCCAGTTTGTTGCAGACCCTTTTTGTTCGAGAATTGCCGTTATTTTCGAGGATTATTCACCATTTCATAGGTGTATAATCCTCTTTTTGGGGGATAGCGCACCACCACTCAGAAAATTTCCCAAGTTTTGTTACGCCCCCTTTATGTTGTAACCGCAAGGAGTTCACAATGTTAAGAAGATCTCTTTTTTGAAAGCAACCTGTACGAAAAATATAGTACCATCAGCAAAAGAATTATCAATCCAACTAGCATTCCGAACTGGGTTATCAAATCACTTATAGTCTCCCATGCGTCACCAAACCAGTACCCTACCCCTAAATAAAATGCAACCCAGAAAAACTCGCCGATCACTACAGTGAGGACGAAATCGATAAATCTGTACTTTGTTATTCCTGCAATTGCATTTACTAAAGCCCCTAACGCAGAAAGTGGAAATCTTGTAATTATAATTGCAACCTTCCCGTTCTTGCTAAAGAAGATGCCCGTCTTTCGAAGCTTTGGATCTAAAGATTTTTGCAGTCTAGGAAAGGTTCTTAAGATAAACCGTCCGAATTGCCGCCAAGTCCAGTAGCCAACGCTATCACCAAGTAATGTTAGAAGCCAAACCTCACCAAAAAGCAGGAAAATGTCAAATTCACCTGCCGATGCAAAAGCTCCTGACGCCATTATTAAAACACTTAGCCCTGTTGGGATCCCTATTCCTTGGAGCATTATTAACACAGCCAAGAAGATTATACTATATTGTCTAAAAGTCTCTATTGTTAAAGCAAGCATATCAATCATGCTTGCCACCATTCTGGCTAGAATGATTAATAACGTTCTTCAAGCCTTTTAACATTTCCTCAGAGGTTATGTTGTATTTTTTTCTAAGCGCGAGAATGCTTAGATTGTAATCCTCAGGTTGTGGGGTAATCCCCAAGAGTTCAAACACCTTTTCTTCCTTTGTCCCAAATTTTTCAGTCAATTCCCCCACCGTCATCCAGTTATAAATTCCGGATTTGCTGAGTTGTCTGCTTTGTTGCGTCGGAAATTGAACTCTATTTATACTGTTATGCAGCCTTATTGACTGCTTTACAGTGGCGATGACTAATATGGTTATTATTAATATTGATAAAGCAACTTTTAGCTTCTTGCTCATACTTTTCCCTCTTTCAGGCTTCCTTCATAATGTGCAGTTTTAGATACTTCATAAAAGGATACCACCTATATCATCCTTAAACAAGACATCCTCCTACCCTCTTGTCCTTGTTACAAGGATAATTTGAAGTTTTTACAGACAATTTATTGAATATAGTATAAAATGTATAGTATAAGATATCGACTTGAAAAAGGGAATTGCTTTAAATTAAAGGATTTAATGATTTCCATAACAATTTTCCACATAGAAAGGGAGTTTTTTGATGAGCCAAGATCTTAACCAAGACCTTGCCAAGCTACCAAAATCGTTTCAAGCCTTTTGGGATCGAGTAGCTCACATTATCCCGAGTAACCGTCTCTTTTGTGACCCTTTGCACACCTTAGCCTATGGAATTGATGCCAGCTTTTATCGCATGATTCCAAAAATTGTCCTAAAGGCTCGCACCCCTGACGAGATAACTCAAGTTTTAAAAACTTCTCAAGAGTACAAAATTCCTGTAACCTTTCGGACTGCTGGGACAAGTCTTTCCGGACAAGCCGTGACGGACTCTGTCCTTGTGGTATTACAGGGAGCTTGGCGAGGTCATTCGGTTCTGGAGAACGGAGAAAAGATTGCCTTAGAACCAGGAATTATTGGGGCTGAAGCAAATCGATTTTTAACGGAGTATGCTCGCAAAATTGGACCAGACCCAGCATCCATCGATCACGCTATGATTGGGGGGATTGCCGCTAACAATGCGAGTGGTATGTGTTGCGGAACCGCCGATAACAGTTACCAAACTGTTGCTGAGATGAAAATCATCTTTGGTGATGGTACGTTGCTGGATACAGGGAACCCCACATCTTGTGTGAATTTCCTCAAAAATCATGCAGCGTTAGTTCAGGAGATAAAGGACATCAGAGATGAGATTGTCGCTGATTCAGAACTGACTGCGATGATACGTCATAAATATAAAATCAAGAATACGACAGGATATGGTGTCAATGCCTTTGTGGATTTTGAAGACCCCATTAACATTATAAAACACCTTATGATCGGATCAGAGGGAACTTTGGGCTTTATCTCAGAGATTACGTATCATACCGTGATCGAGCACGCCTATAAGGCTTCAGCATTGATTCTCTATCCAGATATGGAACAAGCTTGCTTAGCCGTTCAGCACCTTGATAGGGAAACTGTCTCTGCTGCTGAATTAATGGATAGAATCTCGTTGAAAACAATGGAAGAAAAACCCGGGATGCCTGAGTATTTAAGAACTCTCTCCCCCACCGCCACTGCTCTGCTTGTCGAGGTTCGGGGTGTGGATCCCGAATCTCTAGCACAAAAAATTAAACAGGTGGAAGAGCTTCTTAAAGATATCCCTACCATACTTCCCTTAAGTTTTACCTCGGTAAAGGCAGAGTACGAGAACCTTTGGAACATTCGCAAAGGAATTTTCCCTGCCGTAGGAGCAATACGGGTCTTGGGAACTGGGGTTGTTATCGAAGATGTTGCCTTTCCTAAAGAACATTTAGCTGAAGCGACAATAGCGCTCAGAGAACTTTTGGATAAATATTCCTATCCTGACGCCATCATTTACGGTCATGCCCTAGATGGGAATCTTCATTTTATTTTCACCCAAGACTTTAGCCGTCCGGAGAATTTACAGCGTTACGAACGGTTAACGCTGGATGTAACCGAGCTGGTCGTGACACGCTTTGGTGGGTCCTTAAAAGCAGAGCATGGAACAGGCCGCAATATGGCGCCCTTCGTTGAAATGGAATGGGGTAAAAAAGCCTATGTTTTGATGAAACGACTTAAGGCCACGTTCGATCCAGAAAACCTCTTGAATCCAGGCGTCATCATCAACGACAACCCTCATGTTTATCTAGAAAACTTAAAGAATATGCCTCAAGCTCATCAACTAATTGATACCTGTACGAACTGTGGTTTCTGCCAAGCTATTTGCACCTCCAAAAACCTCACGTTGACTCCACGACAACGAATTGTGGTTCAACGGGAGATTCGAGAATTACGTCGCACGAAGGAAGATCCAGAACGTCTATCCCGTCTAGAAAAAGACTTTGAATATCCCGGTAACCAAACGTGTGCTGTCGATGGATTATGCGCTACCACCTGTCCTTTGGGATTAAACACAGGAGATTATGTTAAATTCTTGCGGTCCGAATCGGTTACATCGACTACCCGTTGGATTGCTGAAAGTATCGCGAATCATATGACCGGAGTGACGGGGTTTCTGCGTTTTGGATTAGGAGCGGTCAATGGAGTACACGCTGTAGTAGGCACGCCTATGATGGAACGACTCACACTTGGGGCCAGAAAAATCTCCAGAGATGCTATCCCGCTCTGGAACCCATGGATGCCAAAAAGCGGAAAAGTTCCAGCTCTCAAGCAATTGCCACAGAAAGTTATAACGGCAACTCCTGCGAAAGATTCAACTCCTTTAAAAGTAGTTTATTTTCCAAGCTGTATTACCCGTTCAATGGGGGCAGCCAAAAATGATCTGGATCAGAGAGCTGTAAGTGATGCTCTGCTTTCGGTTTTGGCCAAGGCAGGTTATGAAGTGATCATACCTCCAACTATGAATGGACTTTGTTGTGGTATGCCTTGGGAAAGCAAAGGCTTTTTCGAGACAGCCGATAAAAAAAGCGCTGAGCTAGAAAAGGTTCTGTTCGCAGCCAGTGAAGGAGGCAAGTACCCAATTTTGTGCGATACAAGCCCCTGTTTATATCGAATGAAACGGGTTATGCATTCTCTCAAGCTTTATGAACCCGTCGAATTTATTCACGACTTTTTACTAGATCGTCTCACATTCACCCAGCTGCCTGAAACGGTCGCCGTTCACGTTACCTGTAGTTCAATTAAAATGAACTTAAAAAATAAGTTTTACAATGTAGCTCACGCGTGTGCGGAAACTGTTATAATGCCGAAGGATATCCAATGTTGCGGCTTTGCTGGAGACCGTGGATTTACAGTTCCTGAATTAAATAGTTCGGCTTTAGCTACGCTCAAAGAGTCTCTCCCAAAAGACTGTCACGCAGGGTACTCAAACAGTCGTACGTGTGAAATCGGACTTTCTCTTCATAGCGGAATTAGCTATCAGTCCATTGTATACTTGGTGGATAAATGCACAAAACCGAGAGTGTGAGATTAAAACCATCAGAAAGGAGGATCTTACACTTTAAATACCGCGGTAGGAAAAGTGACCGACAATGTCGGTCACTTTTTAAGTGGCCAAATGCATCCCAAGCATAAGTATGTCCACAAAAAATGGTACTATTGTCCCACTGTGGTACAATAATATTGTAAGCTTATACTGTTAGGCTGATTAGAAAGAAGGAATCCTAGTTGGAAGAATCCCGTACTTCACATCTGCTGAAATCCAAAGTGGGTGTACGTTTATCGAAATCAATCCGCACTTTAAAAAACTTCAAGCCTTGGCAAAAGCCTAAGTTTTGGAGTAAACTAAGCATTTTTTTAATATTATTAATGATTTTAACTACCGGAGGAATCACCCTGTACATCTCCTCATTAGATATTAGCAAGCTACAGACTCCTCTTGCTCAGCCCTCTTTCCTTTACGATCAAAAGGACAACCGGATTTCCCAACTTTCATCCTCACGGATTGAACCAGTTTCAGGGCAGCAAATCCCTCTTATTATGAAAAATGCCCTTATTGCGGTAGAAGACCGTCGTTTCTATGATCATCAAGGGGTAGATCTTCGCTCGATCGCACGTGCTCTAATCAGAGATTTGAAATCCGGTGACTTTTCTGAAGGAGGAAGCACGATCACCCAACAATTGGCCAAGAACTTCTTTTTAGTTTCCGATAAAACGATCACTCGAAAACTGAAGGAAGCCGCCTATGCTTTAAAGATCGAGACAGTTCTTGAGAAAGATGAAATTCTAGTGGCCTATCTTAATCAAATCTACTTTGGCGAAGGGAAATGGGGTTTACAGAATGCGGCCCAACTCTATTTCGGTAAAAGTGCTGAAAAACTTACTTTAGAGGAATCTGCTTTGCTTGCAGGACTGATCAAGTCCCCTAATAATTATTCTCCCCTAAGAAACAAGGAAAAGTCTTTAGCGCAAAGAAATTTGGTTCTCAGTTTAATGAAAGAACAGAATTACATCACTCCAGCCGAATATGAGAAAGCAATAATTCAACCGATTATCCTAAAAAAAGAAACGACAAGCGACCTTTCTGGTCAATATGCTCCCTATGTCGATTATGTAATCGAAGAAGCAATTGAACTTATTGGTTTTACGGAAGAACAAATCCTCAACGGAGGACTGCAAATATATACTCAGATGGATCCTTCAGTTCAAAAGGCCGCTGAGGACGTCTATAAAGATAGTAGTTTCTTTCCTTCTGGAAAAGCAGACCAAATTGTCCAAAGCGGAGTGGTTGTTATCGACCACACGACAGGAGGCATTAAAGGCTTAGTGGGCTACCGCGGAGAAGAAGTTTACCGCGGATTTAACCATGCAACCGCACTTTTACGCCAACCGGGTTCTGCCTTCAAACCTTTGGCTGTTTACGCTCCTGCGTTAGAAAAAGGCTATACTCCAGATTCTGGTCTTAATGACAGACCCTTAAATATCGATGGGTACGCTCCAACGAATTATGACAATCAATACCGTGGCAAAGTAACAATGCAAGAGGCTTTACGTCATTCTATGAATGTCCCTGCAGTGTGGCTATTGAACGAAATCGGGATAGAGAACGGTGTTGATTACGCCACACGAAGTGGGATCACTCTAGAAAAAGAGGATCATGTGCTTCCTTTAGCCCTAGGGGGGCTTGACAAAGGGGTCTCACCGCTTCAAATGGCGCAAGCCTATGGAGTCTTTGCCAATCTCGGGGTAATGAATAAAGCCTATGCCATTAGCAAGATTACCACGAATGACGGTAGCGTTTTGTTCCAAGCCCAACCAGAATCGATAAAAGTGACCACACCTAGCGTAGCCTATATGATGACTTTGATGTTACAAGATGTTGTCACCAATGGCACCGGTAAAAATGCCAACCTTGGTCGACCGACCGCTGGTAAAACAGGTTCTGTCGAACTTCCCATCGATGATCCACAATTCTCAGGAATTAGCAAAGGTGAAAAAGATGTTTGGTTTGTTGGTTATACTCCAGAACTCACAGCGGCTGTTTGGATGGGTTATGATAAAACCGACTCCAACCACTACCTTACTACTGCAGGCGGCGCTGAACCTGCCGAGGTTTTCCGTGAGATCTTATCCAGAGCGCTAAGCGCTACTCCCATTGTCCCCTTTGAGATTCCACAAGATTACATTGAGCAGAATAAACTGTCCAACAAAATGCGCAAATGGGTCGAAGACAAGTTGAACCCAAAGGACCAGGATAGTAAGGATGAAGATAACGAAGATGATAAAGGCAAAGGAAAAGACAAGAAAAGATGAACGAAATTTCATGATGTAAGATTAGAGCCACCTTTTCTTTCGAAAAGTTGGCTCTTTTTTCACTCTTATTTGAATTTTAGAACATTAGCAAAATTAAACTATTGATCCTAAAAAAGTTGTATAATAGTACTGTCGATCGTGAAATCTAATACAATACTACTTAAATAAGGTGGTTTTTATGAGTATCTTTGAAATCATTATGTTAATTTGTTTCGGCGCAGCTTGGCCCCTTTCCATTTACAAATCTTACACATCACGATCAATTAAAGGTAAAAGCGTGTCTTTTTTAATCGTTATTCTCATAGGCTATGTTGCTGGGATATTAAATAAAATCTTTAATCAGTATGATGCTGTCGTGTATTTATACCTACTCAATTTTATTATGGTATTAATCGATCTCCTAATTTACTTTCGCAACAGTCACATCTCTGGTCGCCCTTCCCAGTCTTATCCCTCAAAAATGACTCCCCCTGCTATATCAGCTAAATAATAAATAGAAAACTTGGCTAGCACCAAGCCTTCAGGCGCCGACGACCGCTGAATTGCACTTATGCTTCAAGAAGTATGTAACTGAAAGTTATACTTTCCGACTAGAATGAAGAGACCTCCCTTAGCCGCTAATCCTTCGGCAAGGGAGGTCTCTGTTTATTATGAAAAATTTCATTTTCCTCTAGAGTAAATGACCCTCCTTTATTAAATTACCATTTGTTTGAATAAGGGACTATTCTAGGTGAGCCTTTTCACTCTTATGGTGCATATAGTAGTGTTAGAGCACACTAATGTCTCTCTTAATCAGAAGAAAGAGGTGGGAAATAGTGACAACTTTAAGGCGTGGAGCTCGCGGTTCCGAGGTGCAAGAGCTTCAACGACTGTTAGTAAAATGGGGTTATCAACCTGGGCTAATCGATGGAATTTTTGGAGCTAAGACTGAAAAGGCGGTCTTGCAATTTCAAAGAGATCATGGTTTGAAAGCAGACGGCATTGTCGGTCCTATAACTTGGCGAGCTCTTCAGAGTCAACCCCAACCAGGCTATCAATTGTACACAATCCAAGCAGGTGACACTTTCTACAAACTCTCAATAAGATTCAAAATTAGCCTTGCGAGTTTAGTTGCCGCTAACCCAGGCGTTGATCCCAATCGTTTAAATATTGGCCAACAGATTCGGATCCCTGTCCCTAGCCCCGAACCTGGTCTTACACGCGCCGTAAGCGGCTGGATTCCTTATTGGGTTCAAGCACAGGCATTACAGTCTTTACAAAAACATGCCGAATTGTTTCGTTCAATCTCCCCGTTCTGGTATCATTTGTCTGCATCCGGCGATGTATTAAATTTCACGGGTGCTGAAGACAGTAGTGTTCTTTCCTTTGCCAAGGCGCACGGAATCAATGTCATTCCTCTCATTTCGAATGAGTTTAGCAGTCAACTCGTCTCGACTGTTCTTAATGATCCCGTTATTCGTCAAAGACACGTTATGGCAATCGTGAATAAAGTAAGGCAAATGAATTATGCAGGGATCGATATTAATTATGAAAATTTGTTTGTACGTGACCGAGAAGTTTTCGTTATCTTTGTGCAAGAGCTGAAAACCGCACTATCTGCTTTAAATAAGCAGCTTGTTGTGTCGGTTCATGCAAAGACAGGTCCAACGGGCTTTTGGAGTGGTGCTGACGCCCATGATTATGTTAAAATCGGCCAAAACGCTGACACTGTTCGGGTTATGGGGTATGATTATCACTGGCAAGGTGGTCCTCCTGGGTCCATTTCTCCTGCTGACTGGGTGGACGCAGTGTTGGCCTATGCCGTTTCAGCCATTCCCCGCAACAAGATTGAACTCGGTATCGCCACGTATGGTTATGACTGGCCCCAAGGTCTGCAGGCCAAAGGAGTGACTTATAGCGAGGCTGTTTCCATAGCGAACCAGCATAATGTCCCCATTATTACTAATGCTCAACTGGGTCCCCACTATACGTATTCGGTTAATGGCCTTAACCATGAAGTTTGGTTTGTGGATGCCCTTTCGTTTAGTACCATTTTGAATTTAGTCAATAAATATGACATCCGTGGGATTTGCATGTGGTACCTGAGTGCAGAAGATCCAAAAATCTATGATGCAATCGAAGCAAAGTTTTAGACAGCCCAAGAATAACCACCGCGTCGCTCCTTACCATTAAATTACCCTGTTAAAAGTATGCTATAACAAGATAACTAAACTAGCCATGTTCCAATAAGAATAGCAAGGAGCCGTGGCGAAACTAAGTTTCGCCACGGCCCTTTAATTATACTTGAAAGCCCGCGCTTTAGAAATCTGACCTACTTGAATCGCGAGATCCCCTTCTCGATTGACTCCTTCAGCTCATTCCACGACTTTTCAGTTCCTACTTTTAGATCTTCCCATCCAAGTTCGCCGGACTCTTTAAGCTGTTCGTATTTTACCATGAAGGCATCCCTTTTCTTTTCAAGGTTATCCATTTGAGAAAGGTACTCTAATTTCATATCTGCCTTAGCCACAGCCACTTCAGCTTTCATCACGGCTAATTTAGCATTATATTTTGCAAGGTTGGCCTCAATCTTTTCCAAATATAGATTGCGTTTTTCCATCATGCACTCCCCCTCTTGTATTATACATTAAAAGCATATCATCTATAGCCTTCCTTAACAAGACATATGTGCTTTAGCCTTTTACCTATTGAAGGAATTACTATATCTAATTGTTAAATCTAGTAATTAAGTTTTAATTATTAACCCGATAAGCTTTGAGAAAGATATCACTTGTTCAGGATAAACAATACATCCAGCTAGGTCCTCTACGGTTACTCCTAACCCTTCTAGTTCACAACTACTTAAATCAATACCTTTTAGTTTTGCACCTGTCATCCCAGCTTGTTGTAAGTTAGAATCTTTAAAACTTACTTTTACAAACTTAGATTTATAGAAATCAGCACTGCGTAACAAACTATTATTAAAATTGACTTGTTTAAAATCCGAAAACCGAAATAATGCATAACTGCCATTACAGTTCTCAAAAAGTACATTTCTCAGAGTAGATTCACTCATATTTGTTCCTACCATTTTACAGTTGATCAACTCTACTCTATGTAGAACAGACTCACTTAAATCCAAATTTGATAAATCACAGTTTTCAAACCTAACATCTGTTAAATCTATGTACTTAAAAGACACTTCTATAAACGTAACGTTTTTGAATATTATTTGCTTAAAGGCTACGTGGTCAGCCTTTTGATTCTCAATCAAGCAATTACTGATAATCCCTCCCGAAAAAGAATCCTCGGTTTGGATCGCCTTATCTAGACTTAATATATCTTGCTCCCACTGTAAAAGATTAGGGGGTAATATTTTACAGTGCAAATTCTTATCGTCCATAAAATAACACCTTCATTTAATTATTATCGCCACTTTAAGTAGCCTAACTAATAACATATTTTTAATAAAAGAAACACTCTCCTACCTCTAATCATTTAACGGGGGAGAGCATTTCTTTAGACTTTCACCTATTATTGTGGCGCTCTTTCTGCCATTACCTTACTAAGTACTTTACCGCCTCGACCCCAGTTATCCATTTCGTTTTCTTTAATAAGCACGATAAATGCATCTTCCGGAATCCCGAGCGTTTCACTAGCAACTTTCGTTAATCTGCTAATTAGTAATTCTTTTTTCTCTTTGTCAATTTTACCACCCTCAAGTTGAATAAAAGGCATCAATAATCCCCCTTAAAGCAATTTTGTTTAACGAATAAAGCATACTACTATAATACCATTATTTAACCTTTGGGTATATTCCGACCATAGAAAATTTCGGCCATTTCCTTCTTTAGTCTTTGTTTAATCCGTTTCTTTTCACTCGGGGGGAGTTCTTTTTTTTCCATATCAAATAAATAATTATCCAAATCGAAGTCTTTTAAGAGCATCTTCGTATGAAAAATATTCTCCTGATAGACGTTAACATCAATCATTTGATAGAGATCCCTCTTTCCTTTGGAGAGATAATTTTGGATGGAAGAAATCTTATGATCAATAAAAAACTTCTTACCCTCAACGTTTCTGGTAAATCCTCGAACTCGGTAATCCACAATGGCAATATCCGAAGAAAAATTAGAAACAAGATAATTCAGTGCTGTCAGTGGAGATATTTTTCCACAAGTTGAGACATCGATATCAGCTCTAAATGTACTAATTCCTTTATTCGGATGGCTTTCAGGGTAAGTGTGTACCGTGATATGACTTTTATCTAGGTGAGCTACCACTGCTTCAGACAATGGTTCAGCTTTATTTGCAGCCTCTGCATCCGCGGGGTTGTCCCCCTCCTCGGAAATCAGCATGGTCACACTTGCCCCTTGGGGCTCATAATCTTGCTTGGCAATATTTAAAACATGCGCACCAATCAGACTGGCTACATGCAATAGAATATTGGCCAGCCGATCCGCATTATATTCTTCATCAATGTACGCGATATAAGCTTGACGTTGCTCAGGTGTCCTTGCATAGCAAATATCATACATATTAAAGCTGAGAGTTTTTGTTAGGTTATTGAAACCATATAATTTAAGTTTTTTGATTAGCTTAATTTCCATTTCCATCCTCCAAGTAATAAAGTCATAATAAGAGTTTAAGCATTTTGTTTAAAAGGCATTCAAAATCCTTAAATCCTAATATAAAACAAGTACACCCATCATTATACATCTTTCAGCACAATTCTTGGAGGTTTTTTTATATGCAGTGAGATTTTTTATGCACTTCATTGATTCTAGTGCCTATTTGACGGAAATTTTCCGGGGAGGTATAGAAATTGAATCCATCGACAAAGGTCAATATGAAGTGCCAAAGCTTTGGGGATAACTTATCCCCAGACGATGCGTCGAATCATCATTCCTCAAACGGTTTGCCGCCTACCTTTAACTTAGGAACCTAAGAAGAGTAGAAATCGCCATCGATCTCTACTCTTCTTGGGTTCTGATTGCCTTATTTAGATGATGAACGCTTAATCCGCTCAATCGCCTTAAGCGTATTTTCACGAGTACCAAAGGCAGTTAAACGGAAATACCCCTCTCCGTTCGCGCCAAAGCCAGCGCCCGGTGTTCCAACAACATATGCATCGTTCATAAGTTTATCGAAGAACTCCCAGGAACCCATATCGTTTGGGGTCTTCATCCAGACATACGGAGCATTGACTCCACCAAATATAGTATAGCCAGCTTCTTGTAAGCCTTCTCTGATGATCCGGGCATTTTCCATGTAATAATCGATGGTTTCTTTGATCTGTTGCTTTCCCTCTTCCGAGAATACAGCGACTGCTCCCGCTTGGACTGGATAAGAAGCTCCATTGAACTTTGTGGTTTGTCTTCTTAGCCATAGCTGGTTGAGACTATGGGCTTCGCCCTTAGAATCATAGACATTGACTTCCTTCGGAACAATCGTATAAGCACAGCGGGTTCCGGTAAAGCCTGCAGTCTTTGAGAAACTTCGGAACTCTACAGCGACCTCACGGGCACCTTCAATCTCAAAAATACTGTGTGGAACGCCCTCTTCCCGAATAAATGCTTCATAAGCCGCATCGAACAGAATGATAGAGCGATTTTTTCGAGCATAATCCACCCATTGTTTCAGTTCCTCTTTAGAAAGCGTCATCCCGGTCGGGTTATTCGGAAAGCAGAGGTAGATCATATCCACGCGTGTCTCAGGAAGGGAAGGCTTCATACCATTCTGTTCTGTGCACGGGAGATAGATGATTTTTCCATACTGTCCCTTTTCAATGTTAAACGTCCCTGTCCGACCTGCCATGACATTGCTATCGACATAAACTGGATAAACTGGATCAGTCACTGCCATGATGTTATCAGCCCCGAAAAGTTCCTGGAAATTTGCCGTGTCACTTTTCGCTCCATCACTCACAAAGACTTCATCGACCGAGAGTTCCACTCCCCGAGGGGTAAAATCATTCTCGATAATCTTTTCTATCAGAAATGGGTAGCCTTGCTCCGGACCATACCCACGAAAGGTTTCCGCGCTCCCCATCTCTGCGACACCTTTATGCATCGCCTCGATAACTGCGGGTGACAGGGGGCGTGTTACATCTCCAATTCCGAGTCGGATAATATCGGCTTCTGGATTGTCAGCTTTAAATTGATTAACTCTACGGGCAATTTCGGAGAAAAGATAGCTCCCTGATAACTTCAAATAATTCTCATTTACTAGTGCCATATGAATTCATACTCCTTTATTGATACCACTTCTCATTGATAATTGAATTATATTTATTATTTGGAGATATTGCAACTCTGTTAGCCTAAGTATACAATCAACAATTCTGTTACAGCACTCTCTCCCATCAATATGAGTGAACACCTTTTCTAGGATTTGTTACTTTAATTAATCTTTCTCACACTCTGGCAACTTGACAGCAAAGTGGGCACCCTCAAGAATTTGTACTAAAACACTAAGAGGAGTAGTAGCCACCTCCCTGTACGTCCTATGCGTGTATACGTGTCGAACATTTGGATACTCCTGCTTAAACAAACGCCGGGCTTTGTCACCAGCATAATCAGCATCCAAAAATACGCAGACCTCATCCTCACTATACTCTGCAATCAACTCTTCCAACTTATCCAACCCTAATGTTCCATAGGTACAGGCTATCTCCACTGGTTCATCTAAAATCTGCTCTAACCGCTTTTTATCAGTTATTCCTTCTACTATGATAACTTTACTCATTATTGTAACCATACTTTCAGTTAATTCCTGTTCGGTTATCTCTAACTCATTATTTTCAGCGCATTGCTAATGAACACAGTTTTTGTAAGCCTTCGCTTCATTTACCCGCTGTTTCAAAGCCTGCTCTATGTAAATCTGTATAGATTATTTTGCCACCTATACCCCTGCTCTCGAATAAAACAATCTCCGAAACCATGAATTCGCCTGATATCTTAGCACCGACAATAGAAAAATCAATACTATCAAATTTAGGACGAGAGGCTAGAGTGACATGGGGCTTGAACTCTCGTTCATCCAATTCAAAGCCTTTGCTTTTGAATTCATGATGTAGCTCATTTCTTAGTTGATTTAGTTCAATTAAATCTCCACTTACCGCTGTCCATAAGGTGTGTGGACGTTTAAGAGAGGGAAATGCCCCTAGTCCACTAATAGTTAATGCGAAGGGTTTGTAGTTGCTTGCAACTTGTTTCAGAGTTTCTGCAAGTACCACAATTTTATCGGGATCTAATTCTCCTAGAAATTCTAGGGTTATATGAAGATTGTCTAGTGATTTCCAGCCTCCATTGACTCCAAGTAGTCTCAACTCGGACTGCAATCTTACTAGATCTTGTTTGATCTGAGCTGGCAGATCGATCCCAACGAATATTCTCATAAACTGTCTCCCCGCTTCCAAGGCAAAATTAGCCAACCAACCTCCATTGTTTACCTTATTATTACAATGACCTCATTTTTCAATCCATATCTCGATTTGGTAAGTTAAGGAAGGCTGTCATGCTTGGACATTAAAAGAGGGAGCTGTCAACTTTCTTCTAAATAGTAATTAATCAAGTCCAAGGCAGGTGGTTTCTTCTTCAATTGCCTAAGCATCGTTACAATTTGTCCGCGGTGGTATGATGAATGATTGGTCACATGCAGCATCTGTTTCCACAATTCCAAAGTATAGGGTATCCCTTTGAGATTTCTATAACTAATTAGATGTGTTAAATCATCTTCTGTTAAGGACAGTATGAAACTATTGATCTGATTGCTATAATCATCCCAACGATCGGCTAGAAGAGAATGCGTCGGAAAATGGTCAGGATTTAAAAGAGTTCGACCTTGCTCCCCCATCCAGCGTGATAACCACAGTTCTTCCGCTCCTAAAATATGTACCATAGTATCTCCGATCGACTTAAAGCTACTTGATAAGTCTCGACGAAACTCCTCCATTTCTAACTCAGTCACTACATACAATATTTTTTTATTAGCCCAATCATTATAGCTATAGAGTTCAATTATCTGTCTCTTGTTCATAACGAGTGCCCCCTTTTAATGCTATCCGCTCTTAATCTACTAATAGGAGCGTTATTTCTACACTTATTGATCGCCTAGTAATTTTATAAATTCTCCCTTTTTTAGAGATACTGTTGAGCCAGGAAAAAGACCATTTCCGCTTTCCTTTCTGACACACAGCATGCAGAAAGCATATTCTCACTGCAGAAATTTTCAACCGTCTTTTTAAATCTATCCGCTTGAATAGGCGAGGTCTTATAATACTTTGTTTTGGTTCTCATTCTACTCCTCCTTGGTATCCAACTACATAAATAATCCCCTTTTTATACCTTCCACATTTATCTCCTTTTTCCTCTAAGAAACATTAATGCATTTACACTGAGTAGTGTTTTCGCAACTTAAAAGACCCCACAAGCACTTGTGGAGTCTAGATTTCTTATAGTTTTGGTCAGATTTGAAGACAGACTATACACGCTTAGTCTGAGGATCTAGGAAGAGAGAATTCCGAGAGCATAGTAAGTGACTCTGCTCAGCTTACTTCAACGTATTCTACAGTAAACAACTTTTTCCTAAGTTCTGTATCCGAGAGCGCCGTGAGTCTTTTCCAACAGTAATCTGTGTACAACCATTTACTTATCGAATTACCAATTGTATTTCGCATGCTTTTCATATGACCAGATTTTATCTGCAGGGTAAAAACAATGTCATCAGATCTAACTTTAATATTGATAATCTCCCCCCCGTCCAGCCTCCGCGAGGGGTGTTCATTATACCTGTCGGCTGCTTTAGAAAAGGTCTGTGGTATGTCGATATCCTCACAAATTCCAGTTAGATCGTAGTTGTTTTTTGGTGCGACCAAAGAAAGCCTTACAACATACTTAATCATTGGCCCTTCTGGAACCTTTGCTTTAACTGGAAAAATCTCATCGTAGTTAATAACCATAAAACCCTGCTCCTTTTTTTCGTATAATTGAAACCCAAGGAACTTCATTCACTTCTGAACGCGTTCACTGGGTACAATAAATAGTATCTCAAACTTCCTAGAATAGACGAAGAAGCTATTATTAGTTCTAGCGCTGTTCCTTAACAGCTCTTAGAGCAACAGCCACCTCTGCACCAAACAAAATTATTATACAAACGATATAAACCCAGAAGGTAAAAAGCATAATGAAGGCCAGACTGCCATAGATCATTTCATACTGCCCCAAGTGCAGTGAATACCATACAAACGCTTCCCGCGAAAGGTATATTCCAATTGTTGAGACCAAGGCGCCCATCAATAGATAAGCATTCCTAATTGTATGGGACGTTGGCAAGAAACGATAACTAAAATAGCAGGTCAAAAATAACAGTACTGGAAACGACATACGAGAGATGTCATGAAAAAGTGCCAGCCAAAATGTTATGTTACCCCTCATGAAAATCCTTTGTACTAAATCAAGTGATATCGTTGCCGCCAATGATGTAATGACGGTCAAAGACAACAGTATTCCGAGCATACCAAAGCCTACTAGGTATTGCTTGAGAAATGAACGCCGATGACTGCTTTCCCATATCATGTCAAGAATCTGCTGAAATGAAACAAATCCGCCCATAGTAGTCCAAAGCAAACCAATTAAACCAACAAGGCCAACTTGCTTCGAACCCACTGAGACCAACCTAGACACGTTTTCCACAATGTAGAAATTTGCATCGGGTAGGGTGGGGACATAGGATTGGACAATATCTGACAAAAATTTTTGTACCGAGGCATCCGGAATAAAAAAGGAGGCACCGTATATAAGCAAAAGTGCCAATGGAATCATAGCGGAAAGCCCAAAAAAGGCAATGACTGCTGCCAAGGCAACGATATTATGTTTGAAGATAAATCTTACAAGATACCTTATAAATTGTACAATGGGTCTATAATAAAAATATATTTTACCCACCCCTTATTTAACACCATGTCTCTATGCTTATCCAAGAATGTACCAATATATGTCCGTCGTCAACAAAAATAAGTCGATTTAGAAGAAGAAAAAGGCCAAAAGAAAGAACAACTAGTGTTGACACACCAGTAGTCCTTTTCCCTTGAAGCATGTAATTTATGTTCTGTAAGCCAGTAGCAACGTCAGTCCGTCGACTTTGACTTGCGGAGTAATTCCTAGCTCCAATGGTCGGAATCGCACCGACCTACTTATTTATCGTTTATAGGGAGGTCGCAGGCTATAGATTTTTAGTCTGAGGACCCTTGAATAGCGAACTCGTAAGCTTCGTAATTGTGTCTGTTTTACTAGAACCTGGAACGGTTTCAACTTCGAAGTTTTCAACTCTCATTAAGTCGTCATTTGCTATTTTGGCTTCATTAGCTGTTATGATTGCACTTTGAATTGCGATTTGTTGAGCTTGTGTAATTGTACCATCCTCTACTAAACCATCCAGTACGATTTCAACTTCACTCTTATTTTCTTTCTTGGACTTACGAAATGCTTTAATTGCAATAACAGCAGTTGCTGATAAAAGTGTTGTGATAGCAGTCGCTATTACAACTGTTCTTTTATTGACTTTTGTTTTACTGATCGTTTTACTCATCATTTTTTTCATCATCTTAAATAACCTCTTTCAAATTTACAACTAATTCTAACTAAGTATATTAACCAAATTCCACGTTAAATAAGTTAGGGTAATCATAGTGCTTTGATACATCTAAAACATCCTTAATATTTACACCCTATAAACCTTAAATGTTTGATTTTTTTAATTATATCTCAACCTTGTTTATTTTTAAACCTTATTTAATTAATACCCCAATACCCCAAATTCACATTTGTATAGTTGTTTATTGAATACCTTAACCAGCTTATACGATAGCACTATCCACAACAAAGTAATAATGGTATAGAAATCTAACCCCTTCAATAAGATTTAATAAACCTAATTTTGGAGGGGTTAAGTGAAAAAGCATATTTTATTAGGAATAATTCTTGGTATTTGCTTTACGCTAATTGCACTATCCTCTTTGCTTTCAGTTAATTACGGTAATTCAACAGTCTTAAACCATAATTATAACTATCAGCTTCCCGTACACCTTCCACACACAACTAAAGTGATAGAAACTCCCCTAAGTGAAAGAGGCCAACTCTTGTATAGTGTTTATCTAGTTGATCAGACATTACTGATCAGAGGGTATATACAAAAATGGAAGCTAGATGACCTAGAAGATTATTTAGTCTATAGCAAAAGAATTAGTACTTTCGATTTTCAATCTTACTCGCTAAAACCAATTAAATTAGCTAACCATAATGGTTATATAACCGAATGGACCGCATCTTTTGGTGAAAGTTACAGAATTTCCGGGCAAGAATACTGGCTGAAGAAATCTGCTATTGGAGAAGTATTAAGGATTTCCTTTTTTACAGATACAACTTCTTTTTCGAATGAGCAGATAGAATACATAAAAAAATTTACTGATTCAATTAACTGGAGCAAATTCACTTAACCAATTTCGTCCTATTTTTAATCGAAATCTCCTGATATATTTTCAATGGAAATAGCTCGTATTGGAGATCCATCAGCATCTTTATTTTTAAGTGGCATAATACTTAAAATAAAATACTGGTTGCTAATGGAATCTAGATTTGTTAGATTTTCAATAATGATTATGTCCTTTTGCATTAATATTTTATGAATCGCAAACGTGGTTGATTTTATATCATCAATTGAAATTGCGTCAATACCAATGCCCTTTAAATTAAATTTTGTCAACCATTTGGCTGATTGCTCTGTCAAAGAAGGAAAAGCTTCATAATACTTTTTGCTCCCCCAATACTCACTCCATCCTGTTTTTATGATAATGAACTCAACATTCTTAATTATCTCTTCATAGTGCTTTAAACGATCAATATCTATTAATACAATCTCTTCAACTGAAAAATCCAGAATCGTTGCCTTTCCTATAAAATGTTCAATATTTAAATTATCTAAATAAGACCCATGACTCAACATATGCGCAGGTGCGTCTATATGAGTACCTGTGTGGGAGTACATAGTTATTTTCGCCTCTCGAAAACCGTCCTTATCGAATGTATTTGCCTTTTTAAAAATTGGCGGTTCGGTTCCTGGGAAAACTGGCATATTCGTATCAATTAAATGTGTTAAATCAGTAATTTTCATTAATATCTAGCCTCCCCAAAATAATAATTTTTAGTGCACGTTTCAAACTCAAGTGAAAAGTAAGCATTAAATAGCGCATTAGCACTATTTAATGCTTACTCTGGTTTAACTCCTATGGTCCATAACCTATAATGTATATTCCTTGAAATATTGTTTAATCTAACAGTTAACAAAGGAGTGAACTATATGGGTTTTGGTCAGTTAGCAATAGAGTTAATTATAGGTTTTTTTAGTTTACTACTTTTTACTAGGTTAATAGGCAAAACTCAAATCACACAGCTTACTGCTTTCGACTTTATCTCGGCGCTCATTATGGGTGAGCTACTAGGTAATGCAATCTATGATGATGACACTGGCATAACAAAAATTTTATTTGCTATTGCTGTTTGGGGTCTCCTAATTTTTATAATACAGCTTCTGGGTCAAAAGTCCATTACACTAAGATACCTTATTGAAGGTAAACCTTCCTTGGTCATTCAAAAAGGAGTTATTGATCGTCAAGCACTTAAGAAAAACCGTTTGACCATCAATGAACTTCAAACCTTATTGAGGGATAAAGATGTCTTTTCCGTCCGAGAGATCGATTACGCTATACTTGAACAAAATGGGTCCTTAACTATTTTACGGAAACCCGAATTCGATACCCCAACGCTTAAAGATCTTAATCTCCCTTTAAATAGCAAATCCCTACCATCAATTCTTGTTAGTGATGGAGTAATACTTAACGATAGCTTACAGTCAATCCGAAAAACCGAGTCATGGCTCAAAAAACAGCTAAAAAAAGAAGGTCATCCTAATCTGGATAACATTTTTTTTGTTGAATGGAGGGAGGAAGATGGTTTCTATATCATTGAAAAGAATCAATTATCGAAGGATAGTTAATTGTTCTTAGGAATATGCAAGTTACTATTTTATTTTCCTGCTTCTCTGCATGACACTGGACATGACCTTGCCTAGCTCTTGAATTCTGTAAGGTTTTGCAATCACGTCGCAGAAGCCATAATTCTTATAGTCAGTGATGAGCGCGTCGGCGGAGTAACCGCTGGAAACAATTGCTTTAACATCCGGGTCAACAATAAGTAGCTCACTTACAGCCACTTTACCACCCATACCACCACGAACCGTCAGGTCGGTAATCACCACATCATAAGGACGGCCTGAAAGAAATGCTTCTTTATATAGTCTGACTGCTTGGGCACCATCCCCGGCTAACTCCACATCATAACCGAGAAAAGTCAACATCTCATTAGCCGTTTGTCGCACACTCTCTTCATCATCCATCAATAAAACTTTTCCTTCCCCCAAGATAAGAATATCTTCATGCACTTCTTTTTCAGCTTGAACATTGGAGACAGGAAGATATATCGTAAAGCTTGTCCCTTGCCCCTCCACAGATTGAACTGAAATATGACCGCCATGTTTCTTCACAATTGCGTAACAAATTGTTAGCCCAAGGCCGCTGCCAAGATCTTTGGTACTAAAATAAGGGTCAAATATTTTCGGCAGTATCTGACTGGAAATGCCAGCTCCTTCATCTGTAATGGTTAGGGCCACATAATTACCGATCTGAAGTGGCAAGGTACTGTTTTCACCGGTAACAGCAAGTTCTTTAGCGTGGATCTTGATTGTTCCGCCCAGCAGCATAGCTTGGTCTGCATTGATTAATATGTTAGTAATGACTTGTGTCATTTGTCCCCGGTCAATCTCAACTGACGGCAGATCTTCTGTAAAAAATAATTCACAACGTGTTTTAGAGCCGCTCAGGGCAAAAGCGCTATCGTCCTCAATTAATCGATAGAGGGAGACAGCCTTGGTCAAAGGCTGACCGCCCTTAGCGAAAGTTAGCATTTGCCTGGTCAAGTTACCAGTCTGTTTAACGGCCTCTTCCATATACTGAAGATATTTAGTAGCTTTGGGCTCTTCTTTGGTACACCTCTTCACCAGTGAGAGATTACCGAGGATTACGGTGAGGAAATTGTTCAGGTCGTGTGCAATCCCACCAGCTAGAACACCAAGAGATTCCAATTTATCAGCTTTTTGCAACTCTTCTTCCAGTTGTTTGCGTTTGCTGATATCACGCAGTAGCCAGCGCAACTCCTCCTTTCCTCCACTGGAGGCAATTACCTTCCCCACAGTTATTGACACGGGAAACGTTGTTCGCTTTCCGGATAGCATTATAAGCTCCCAGTTCTCGTTTTGGATAACTATTCCTTTTTTTATCTCTAACAACCGGGTACGGAAGATCAGGTGCTCATCGCTGCGGACAAATATCGCTAACGGCTTACCCATAAGCAAGGATCTGCTTAAGTTAAAAAGGGTGGTAGCAGCGATATTAGCATCGAGTATTATGCCTTCTGTATCAGTGACCAGATAACCATCTGGTGCAAAATCAAACAGTTCCTGATAACGACATCGCTCTGCTTCAAGTTTTTGGCGACTAGATGCCATTTCCTCATTTTGCTCAATCAATTCAACAGAAGCGATCTTTAATTCGTGAAGAGCAAAATCGAGCTCTGATAAAAGTTTAGACGTCAGTTCTTGGGACGATAAATCACATTGAGACAAGTTCTCCAGACGGCTGAATGCTTTTTGCACTTGTACATATAAATCCATGTAAAAGCTCGCCTCCTCGACAAATACTACTACGTAATATCATAAAGTCTGACATTCTAGTTAACATCTTGAAACCTTTTGGATATTAAGGATAATTCGACATGTACCATAATAATCCTCTCTCAATCTAAGAATAACAGCGGAAATAATTATAGATAAATAAAAAAAACCTCAATAGAGGTTTTATTTATTTATCTATAATCACGATACTGGTTCCCCATATATGGGGACTACTTTTGTCCAGCCTTTCATTTTTCCATACTTTAAATATTTATCATAATACTCTAACTCTGTATTGAGTAGTTCGCTCCATAACTTACGCAATGCGTCATTCCTTATCGTCTCAATGATTGCTCTAACATGAGTATCTAAAGAAGTTAATTCCCAACTTAGGATATTACGATACATAAACTTATCCTTTATCGTTTCAGGATCAATGGGAGACATTACAGGCAGTGTCGGCCTGTTAGGCAGCGGTACATTCAGCTTTAGCGCTATCTGTTCAAGATGGTTTACCTGCTTGTTAAAAATATATATTCCATGTTGAAGGATAACCTTAAACTCAGTGTCATGAGCAAAGCTAATGAATATTCCTATTAATTCAATTTGTTCATATCTCAGATTTATATGGTCCCAAATATGAAATGCTTCGGAAGTGGAAAGTTGTTCTTTTTGCTGGGGCAAAGCTGTCTTATAAACAGGATACGACTCTTCCCACCCTTTCAATTTACCAAACTTATAAAGAATATCAAAATCCTCAAAATGAGTGGTTAAGTCTTGAATAATAATATGTCTTAAATTATCGTTCGTGCTGGATGAACGAACTGCATGGATGAGTGACATTAGTTCTGCTATGAGGTCATGGTATATTTTTTTATAGATATATTCATCCGTAATATCATTAATGCTGGTTGCAAATTTGATGTCCAGCGGAGGTCTACTGGGCATCATGATACGATATTCTTCTCCTAATTCCTCTAGAATAACAATTTGTTTGTCAAAATGTTTCATAAATTTATCTAGAATTATTTCCCAATCTATGTCATGGACAAAGTTCTTAAATAGTTGCACTGTTTGAGCACTAACATATCTTGCTCTTAGAAGGTTATATATATTAAATGCTTCCTGAATATCAAGACGTTCTTGTTCACCTTTAAATTTCTTCAATATCGCTAATAGATCCAACATCTTCACCCCTCAATGCTACATACTTATTTTAGTATAAGTAAAATTACTTAACGTATGCATCAGTGAAGGGACTTCTAGGCCTTAAAATATATTCTCATTGATAAGACCTAAACAGATCTTGTGAATGATAATATCCACTCTCCTCGGTTTCTTACTTTACTTCGGCTCTTTACCGGCAGCTACTTCCCTATGGCTAAGTTTCATTTCATTCTGCAAGCTGTCATTCACCTGTACCAGCTCTTCCCCTTGATCTATAATGCGTTGTTCCAAAGCCAATTTCGTTTGACGTAGCTCCGCCTCTAACACCTTTGATTCAGTGATATTTACAAAGGTGATGACCACACCGTCTATTTTATCCTCTAGAGTGCGATAAGGCAGAATTCGTGCATTAAACCAACACCCATTATAAGACATTACCTGTTTTTCAACAGTATTCAGCGTCCGCAGCACTTCCCCAACATCCTCTGTCAATTCAGGGTAAAAAAGATCTGAAGCAATATCGGTGATTGGTCGTCCTGCGTCACTCGAAATCAGCTTCGAGACCACAGACATTTGGTTAGTAAAGCGTTTGACGCACAACGAGTTATCTAAAAATAAGGTGGCAATTTTCGTGCTGTCCAGTAGATTCTTCATGTCGTTATTAGCTAGTGATAGTTCATCCAAATTGGCCTGCAGTTCAAAGTTAACCGTCTTTAGTTCTTCATTTAAGGACTGTATTTCCTCCTTGGTTGTGCTCAATTCCTCGTTTGTCGACTGGAGCTCTTCATTGCTTGACTGCAATTCCTCATTGCTAGATTTGAGTTCTTCTTGGGATATCTGCATTTCTGTACTGGCAACTTGCCACACCTGGCGAGCTTGCATTAATTCTCGCTCCAGTTCCGCCTCTCGCGGGCTGTTGGCAGTGATTCGTCCGGCTGGGTTGGTTGTTTCGATAACATTAGGGGTGTCAACGTCAGTAAAAACAATCATGACCATCCCCCTTAAGGCCTCCGGCTCTTTGAGCGGATTGACTGTAATGTCTACCATCTGCGACCCACCTTCGTTCTTCACAATGGCGTTTTTGTAAGTAACTGCCTCTTTTTGCCGAAGCGCCTTGTAGAAGGTGTTACTCAGTTTATAGTTAAGCCCTTCACGGGCCATGGCAAAAATATTCCAATTAACCTTGCCAGCAGCCGGTTCCAGATACTTACCCGTTCGTCCGGTAATGTAGAGGATATCACCTTTAGCATTGACTAACACAGTAGGTGGTGAATAAAATTGCAAAATCAGTTTATCCGCTAGTGACTGAATGTTCTGAACTTTTACCGACTGGTTTGTTGCAGCTTGAGCGGGGGCAAAGGAGGTGGGAAATTTCACAGGTTCCGCCTGCAATAAGGGTTGGCGTCGCTTGTACAGTCGCGATTTGCGATCCAGTGGTTTAAAAAGATCTGTAAAATTCCCGACTGCCTCCGCACTTCCTAAAAACAAAAAGCCCCCCGGATTAAGACTATAGTGAAAAAGCGGCATGAGCTTTTTCTGTAGTTCTGGTGTCAGGTAGATAAGCAGATTACGGCAGGTCAATATATCGATCCTAGTGAAGGGCGGATCCTTAATCATGTTTTGCTGAGCAAAGATGACCATATCGCGAATGGTCTTAATAACCTGATAGCCACGATCCACCTTTACGAAATATCGGTTCAGCCGCTCAGCCGACATATCTTCCGCAATGTTAGCTGAGAATACCCCCTCTCGGGCTTTATCAATAGCCTCACGGTCTAGATCAGTGGCAAAAATCTGCATAGAAAAGTCTTGGGAAGGCTTCAACTGTTCCAAGACCTCTTTAAATACAATAGCTAAGGAGTATGCCTCCTCGCCCGTGGCACAGCCGGATACCCATACCCGTATAGTATTAGTGGGTGCCCGTTCTGCTAAGAGTGCAGGTATTGCTTTTTCCTTTAGCAGCTCCCACTCTGTCGGTTCACGAAAGAAACTGGTAACCCCGATCAAAAACTCTTTAAATAGCAATTCCAGTTCCTGGGGATTCTCCTGTAAAAAACGGACGTAAGTAGTAATCTTGTCAATTTGATGGACGCCCATGCGCCGATCAATCCTGCGATCCACTGTGTTCTTCTTATAGGAGGAAAAATCATGACCTGTTTGTGAACGCAACAAAATCATAATTCTGTCGTAAGAACTCAATTCAGTCTCTGCCAGATCCTTATCAACGCTATAGATAAGAGGCATTTGCTCAAGATGCGAAACAATCTTTGACGGTAAAGTCTCTGCAGGAGAGACAACGTCTGCTAAACCTGCCTCAATAGCGCTGCGAGGCATCCCCTCATATTTAGCCGAGGACGGTTCCTGAATAAAGACAACGCCTCCTTTTTCCTTGATCGCCCTGAGTCCAGATGTTCCGTCAGCACCCATGCCAGAGAGGATAACTCCGATGCTTCTCTCCTGTTGGTCATTGGCCAAGGACCGAAAAAAGAAATCTATGGGAAGATGAAGAGTATAGGGCATAATAAAGTCGAAAAGACGCAGCACCCCGTGTTGGATCGACATTTCTTTGTTGGGCGGAATTACATAGACATAGTCCGGCTGAACAGATAAATTCTCCACTGCCTGAACAACTTTCATAGAAGTAGCACTCTGAAGTAACTCCACCAAAATATCTTTACGCATCTGCTCCATATGCTGAATGATAACGAAAGCTAAGCCACTGTTCTTAGGCACATTACTCAAGAAAGCGATCAGGGCCTCCAACCCTCCTGCGGAAGCACCAATGCCAACGATTGGAAAGTCTACTTTTGCGGTATCAGTATTGGTAACTATGCGACTAGATTTAGTCCCTCCGTTTGTATCAAAGTGCATATTTTCTTTCATCTTAGCTCTCCATTCATTGAGACAATCCTACACTACTATTTGTATTTTCATAAATACATTCAACACAAAAACAATTTCTCCTGCTAAAAACAACATGGCATCAGTATTCAACAACAGTAGTATGCAGACCAGCGCACCAGCACAATCATAAGACTCCCACTTTAGACATGGGAGTCTTATGATTGCCTAATTTCCTTTAATTACATTCTGATTTATGAATCCATCTTTGCATTTTTTGTGATTTAATATCTAGTGCATTTATCCCAGAGCTAACACATTAGATTTTTTCTTGTTTTTCCGAAGTCAAATTCGGCTCTTTTACTAGGAAACACAATGCTAAAATTATACCACCAACAGTGAACAAGGCCGATATAATGTACATTAATTGCACGTCGCCAACTCGAATTAGCCACCCTGCACCTACCGTCCCGACAATTGCACTGATTCCAAAACTGACCGCATTAAAGGCTGATTGTGCGCTCCCTTGTAAATAGGGTGGTAAAAGCAAGTTTAAATATTCCACACCCGCCAAATAAAAGAGTGCAAAGCTAAGACTCTGACTTATCTGCAACAAGACTATTAGATGATAGTCTTGAACAACACTATACCCTACCCAACGCAGAGTAAAAACCAGTCCAGCCATCGCGATCAGTTGCTGAGGCCGGAACCGCCTTAGCCAAGCACTCCCTTTACTAAAAACCACTATTTCGCTCAATGCGGCAATCGTCCAACCTAACCCAATCCACCACTGGCTTGCCCCTAACGCCTGCATGTGCCAACCAAAAAATGCAGAATAGGCGTTATACGGGGCCATGAATAGAAATGTGATCAAAAGAAAAACAACTAAACTAGGCGCTTTCACGACACTAAGAAAGGGAAAAGGCATGGCGGAGACAGCTTGACTCGTGTCACGTGGATTAGGCAACGATTTTGCCCACAATAAACACCCGAATAATATAATACCTTCGATAGCTCCAAACCAAGCCAAATCCAAATAGGAAAAGACAAGTCCTCCAAATGCAGCAGTCAAAGCAAAACCTAAGGAACCCCAGCGCCGAATCTTACCATAATCCCTCGGGTCTTCCAGTGTATTTAACACTAAAGCATCTGATAGAGCCGTAATCGGGGAGTTTGTCAAAGCATAGAATAACAGCAAAACAGCTAAACCAGCAAAGCCCTTGCCAAAAGACAACGAAATGCTGATGATTGCGGTTAAGGTCAAAGCTATGAGTAGATATTCTTTGCGTCGATGATAGCGATCCGCGAGTGTCCCCCAGACCGCTTGTGCAAAAATACCTGCTAGGGGGCCAACAGACATTAGAACGCCAATTTGAAGGCTATTCATATCCAAACGCGCGAGAAATAGTGGCAAAAAGGGAAGATAGATTCCCACCGCTGCAAAATAAAAAATATAATACCCAGCCATAATGGAATTGCGTTTCATGTTCACTCACTTCTCCTAAAAACATTCTGGTTAGGCATTAATATCGTGGTGGCCTTCCTTAGTTTATCATATAAACCATAAACTATGGCACAAAAGACTGCACCAGACTAGCCGCCATTTCGCAATATTATTACTATATTACTAGCAGCAGCTTTGAACCATCTACCCATTTCTCGCAATACAGTCTTTATCTCTAGCCAGCAAAATCTCAGCGATGCTAAAGAATAACTAAAACGAGCCCTCAGTAAGACAAGGGCTCGTTGCTGTTTCAATATTTTATCAGTCTTTCTTAATTTTCATTAGAATCTAATACGGCATACAATATTTCACTTGCAGTAACGACTTCCAGATCGTAAAGGATCTTTCTCTTGTATCGTCTGGAGTTGCTCATAGTAAACATAATCTAGTTTGCTCATTGCTCTTAGGAGGAATAATATCGATACCAATGCCAAGTGTCTTAGCCTGAGCTAAAATGTTGGTTAGCGTATTTGTTCTCTCGACTGCCTTAATTTTCAGCCTTGCTTGATCATTCGTAAGTCCTCCGATATCAATCTTGAGCGCTATAGCCCGGGCCTGAAGAGTTGCTCGTTGTTTTGCTTGACCGGCCGTTTTAAGTTGTTTTCGAATTTCATCATAGGTTAAGCCAGTAGTATCGATATTCAAGGCTTTAATCTGCGCTTGAAGAATCAGATCCTCATCCGCTTGCCGATCTTTTTTTACTGTTGCAGGCTCGATAACGTCAGGTGATTTAACGCCTTCTCTTAGCCCTACTATTTCTGGCTGATTCATAAGAAGTATCAGTGATTTATCTGAGTCTACATTGGGTTGTGCGAAGGTTGGGGTTGACAACATTACAATGATCGATATAGTTCCTACCATTATTTTGAATTTCAACAGTTGCTACCTCTCCTCTATTGTTGTGTTAACACCACATCTGATCTATCTATTTACCAGAATTAACGGTTAACTGTCTTATTAATATAGCATAAACAATATTTGTTACAGTTCTGTGACCTACTTATGGAGAAAATGTCAACTATCAATCCATTGCTACTTTAGTGGAAACAAAAGTTCAATTACAGAATCATCTCGGGTCGGCTTCATAGCTAAAGCATACAGGTGTTCCGTTATCAGAATCTATCATAATTCTTGCATTAATGTGGAACACTTCATTCCATACTTTTGGGGTAATAATTTCAGTAGGAGTTCCAATCTTAATAATTTTACCTGCTTTCATCGCTACTATTTCATGTAAAAACCGTGCCGCCTGATTTATATCATGCAGTACCATGACAATGGTGCGGTTTGGGCAATTTGTAAAACTTCTAGTTGATGAGCGAAAACAATTAATTTTTTCAAATTACCCTGCCTCCTTTTAATTTAGTATTGCATTGAAAGAAGAAATTATTCAGTTCGTACAATTAGCTATTACAAACAAAAAGACTTAAGAACCCACCTCAAACATAATCCAGAAGTCATTCCCGAACAATACAGTTTGGCAAGATAAACCGAAAGATATGCCTTACTGTAGCTACGATTCTTTCCAAGAACATTTTTTATTTTTCTCCATTGTTAATTATTTAACATTTATCTTTTTAACCCCATGTTAAGATCACATAAGACGAGCGGTTTGTTAGATCCAATGACTTGAAGTATAACGCAGCTCAGAGAAGAGGTGATATTTATATGAAGGTACGCATAGTTGCCTGCGGCATCTTCCAACTGGAGCTTGAGCAAGTTCTGGAGGAAATAAGAACTGAATGGGCAACTGATGCTGAGTTTAAAGTTATCTATACACCACCAGCTTTGCATGTAGACTATGATAAACTGAAAGATGGCATCACCGAGGCTCTAAATAATAATGCGACCGAAGAAAAGACAGTCCTCTTTTTTGGCTCTATGTGCCATCCTGAGATGAACGAGTTCACTGAAAAATATCATGTTATCAGGTTGCAACCCCGGAATTGTATTGAATTGATTTTAGGTAAGGAGAGACAGGAGGAGCTAGAAAAATCGATTAAGATATTTTACCTTACACAGGGTTGGTTGCAAAACTGGCGAGAAATTTTCAGTCAAGCACAAGGCTGGGACGAAATTGACGCTAGGCAGAATTTTGGTTTCTACGATAAAATTTTGCTCCTCGACACTGGCGTTTCCAAGTTCGATGATGAGGATATCTTGGATTTTTTCGAATATACACAGGTACCAATCGAAATTGAGAGCGTAGATCTGGCAGTTTTCAAAAATAATGTGATTCAAACTCTAGAGAAAGCTTTTAGTAAAGAAACCCCTCATAATCGGTTAAATTAAGAAAAATACCCAACAAAACAATTTAAGGAGTGTATTTTAATGGTTATAACTCAAGAAATTAAAGACGTAATATCAAAGGCTCCGTTTATTCCTATCACTACTGCTTCTGCTCATGGAGAACCGCACATGATCGTGGTAGGAAAAGTAGCGGAAATAAGAGAAGGTGACATACTAGGGTTTGGCATCTACAAGATGGAGGTCACTCAGCAGAACATCAAAGCTAACGGAATGATGCAGGTTGTAATAGCAACGATGGAAGGTGGCCCCAAAGGCTTCAGGCTGACAGGTAAAGCATGTATAGAAGAAAAACTGGTTCTATTTAAGGCAGAAAAGGTAGATGTGCTTCTGTAGATTTTCCTGAAATGCACAATAAACCCGCTTATGACAGGCGGGTTTATTGTGCATTTCAGGTTTTCAGATATTATAGTAGTGTTAGAACATTTCCTTTATACACTCTATCTATAGCAACTGTTGATACATGAGGAGGAAAAGTATGAAGCGTTGCATCATCTGTCTGCAACAATTGGACCTATTTCTAGGACTAGCACAAGAGCAACTTACTAACTTATGTCAATGTACGCAAAGAAAGAAATTGTCCAGAGGACACTATCTTTTTCGTCAAGGAGAGGCAAGAAGTACCATATACCTTATAAAATCGGGTAAACTGAAACTAGTACAAACTACTGAGGCGGGCCATGAAACAATTCTAGATATATGCGGCCCCGGCGAAGTGTTAGGTGAATTGTCCTTATATCGAGAACAAAATGAGCATTGTAGCGCCATAGCCATGGAAGATGTTTGCATATGCTGTTTCAGCAAACTCCAATTTGAGGCGTTAATCAAACAAGATCCTTCGTTTGCCATGCGGATTATTGGCTACTTAGGGCAAAAACGTTACGAAACCATGGTGAAATTAGGAAAAGAAGCTGGACTACCTGTTAAAGAGAGACTGTTGCAACTTTTTTATCGTTTAGCAGAACAATATGGAAAACAAACGCCAACCTCGACGTTGATAGATCTAAAAATCACCCAGCAGGAATTAGCTGATATGATTGGCTCTTCGCGTGTTATGGTCATTCAGGCACTTAAAGAGTTTAAAGCGGCTAATATAATTGACCGGGAAAAAAGATATTTCGTCTTGAAGGACGACCCTTGCATCAGTATTCATAAGTTTGAATAATGCAACTACTCTTCAAAACAAAAACAAAATGCGCTGTTGAGAAAATTTCAATCTTCTCAGACCTGATATTACAGTGTACTAAGCCGCAGCTCATAAAAATACTGCACAATCGGGTGCTTCAACTTCATATTCTCAGTCATGCTTAAAAGTCGCTTTTTCCCGACCCTTCTGTCCACCAAAGCCAATATATTCAATAATATATCATTGCTCTCTATACTATCCACTATAGAAATAGATAAAAACTTATTTGCTACAACAGTAAAATTCGATTTACTTAATACTGATTGCGCTGACAGCAGCTCTTTTGCATATTCTGATATTTTTCTATTTCTGGCAATTACAACTAGACGATCCTCAGGGACTGTCCCATTAATATCTTTTCTGACTGCTTCAATTTCTTCATTGTTGATAGGAATTTGAATATCTGGATCATTCTTTATTTCCTGCTCCGTTTGATACCACCTGATCAATGTAGTTACATCTCTCATATTGAACACGTTCTTTTTATTTACCGTAATATAACAAAGGCCTGCCTTATCAGGTGAATAACGGTAGCTGGTTGCACAGTACTCAACCCTTCCATATAATGCAGGGCAAAGAAAGCTCTCCAGAAGTTGCTTAATTTTACTCCAGGCCATGTATTCCTCCTATGAATTTACTTCCCTAACTCATTTTATTGTATAAATGCTAAATCTCACCGATTTAAGGCTACTTCCGCTCTATATTGCGTGATTCCTATATGTGAAACGATGAATACATTAAGCTTTAAAAACAAGATTTTCTTCATAGTTTTCTAAAGTCTCCTGTTCACTGAATAAGCTTGAAACAGCTTCATCGTAATCATCTAACCTCTCTGATTTCTTAATTTTTTTTGCATATTTTGCGTTATTAGAAAACACCGAAATCATATAAAACCATAACTCTTTCATTTTAAACAAGACATTCCTATCTCCAAAAAGTATCACTTTATAATCGTTATATACTTTGTCATGAAAGTCTTTTAGTAAATTTTTTTTGAGTTTAATATTATTTTTGATATCGCTTATCAGACCCGGATTAGCTAATAATCCGCGGCCTAACATTAGAGTACTTACACTCGGAAATTGAGCTGAAAACTCCTTGTAATCTTTGGCTGTGAAAATGTCGCCATTATAGCAAATGGGATTTTTACTCATCCTCAAGGCTTCCTTAAAAATTTCTAGATTAGGCTTGTTTTTATAAAAATCCTTTTGAATTCTAGGATGAATGACAAGCTCTTCTATAGGGTATTTGTTAAATATTTCGATTAAATCATAAAATTCTTCAGGCTGGTCTTTGCCTATTCTCGTTTTTACCGAGATCTTTGTTATGGATTGAGAAAAAATCTCTTCTAAAAACACATCAAGTTCTTCTCTTTTCGAAAGAAATCCCGACCCCCTATTTTTTGAAACTACAGTTCCAGAAGGGCATCCCAGATTTAAATTTATCTCATTATAACCTAAAATCTTTATTTTCTTTGAAGTATGGATAAAATCTTTTGCATGATTGGTTAGTAATTGCGGAATCAAAACTAGTCCTTGGTTGTTTTCAGGCAAAATATCATTTAATTCACGAGTTCTAAAGCTTTCGCTTTGATTTGCAATAATAAAAGGTGAAAAATATTTATCTATATTATTGAATAAAGCATTATGGGCATTTCTATAAATGTATCCGGTTGAACCTTCCATAGGTGCGAAATAAAAATTCATATACCAAAAAGCTCCCTTTATTTAAGTAATTCCCTTTCTATCAACGCAACACACTCCACATGTCTTGAGCGGTCAATAATAATTCCGCTTGAAGTTGTTAGTCCGGGGTAGAAAAAATTCCTAAGTCATTGATTTCTATTTCATAGGACTTTACTTTATTGTTTCTTTACTATGTAGCTTATGGAGCATCTGATGAATATCTGCGACCTGAAGTTCTAGACGATGGAGATGCTTTTGCATGTCGGCTATTTCAAGCTCAGCTTTATAGTTAATAGAAAAATCAACGACTGCTTCGTGTTTGTCCCGGATGCCTTGGCGGTTTTGACTCATGATTATGAAAGGAGCCTGAAATGCCGCAGTGAACGAAAGAATGAGATTGAGTAGAATGAATGGTGCGACATCGAAATGAAGTGCTGTTGTTTGAGCAAGAGTGTTCCACACCATCCAAAGAACAAGGAATGATGTGAAAATAATAATGAACTTCCAACTGCCAGCAAAAAAAGCTACTTTGTCAGCTAGATGGTCTGAACGGGTCGTTTCACGATATTCTCGGGCGTTTAGTTGTGAAAGAATGTGAGTTTTATATTCATCGACGAGACGATCAATACGCTCGGCATGAGCATCGCTAATATCTGTGTTCGATTTCTTGTTCACTTCTTGCTCTTGTTCATTTTTTGGCTCTTTCACATATATCACTCCACAAACAAATTACTTTACTGGAATAAGTATTAAGCTACCTATAAAATTAACCTAACATTATCGTATCGTATATCCCTTTTATCATAAATGCAAATTCATAACTCATAAGCATAATTCATTACTATTCAAACTTGTAACCATAGAACTAGGCACATGGATAGCATTAAAGTTAGTGCTAGATAACAAGGGAACTCCCGATTAAACGAAAGTTCCGCTTTTATTAATGGCCACAGCTTAGAAGTACTGGATGGTATACTGAAGGAGGAAATTGCATCCCTCTGCTGTTCTATGCATTAACATAAACACATCTGCTCTTAGGTTTCCCGTATCAGGAACTGTATAAACAGGTCGTGGTAAATATTTAACGAGCGCGCCTAAACAAGTTTAGTAGACAATTATTTTAAGATTAAAAGTTGAGGTTCAGTTGATTTTGGGATGGTAAAGTAAGAGGTAATTCTAAGTTGACGTAACAGGAGGTGAATTTATGTTCAATATTTTGGTAGTCGAAGATGACACCAACACACAAAAACTGATCTGCGCTGTTCTAAAGCGGGGAGGTTACACTGCTTTGGCGGCAAAAGATGGCCTCGACGCTTTAAGTATGATGGAAAGGCAATATTTTGATTTGATTATCTTGGATTTGATGATGCCAAGGATGAGCGGCTATCAGCTTTGCAAAGAATTACGCGATGTAGGAGAAAATATTCCTATATTGATGATCACAGCCCAACAAGAAATTAAGGATAAACATAGAGGCTTCCTTGTAGGGACAGACGATTACATGACAAAGCCGTTTGACGAGCAGGAGATGCTGTTTCGCATAAAGGCATTACTACGTCGGGCGCAAATTGTAAATGAGCACAAATTAACAATCGGCGGCACCACGCTGGATTATAACACTCTTACCGTCACTCATGCTGAAGATACAATTACGCTTCCCCAAAAAGAATTTTATTTACTCTTTAAATTGACGAGTTATCCAAATATGATTTTTACCCGCATGCAATTGATGGATGAAATATGGGGCCCCGATACAGAAACGGATGAGCATACCCTGAATGTCCATATGGGCAGGCTGCGCGAAAAATTTAAAGATAACCCTGATGTTGAGATCGTTACTGTGCGCGGACTAGGATATAAGGCGGTGAAGCATACATGAAAAAAAGAATGAGTCTCGCTGTTTCACTAGTTGTATTTGTCTTTTTTGTTATGGTTTTGTCTGTTGTGATTGTCGGATTATGTATTTATTTACTGGATTCTATTTTTGACATTAGCTTTTTAAAAAGTGGTATTTTAGAATTTTTTGCAATGCTGCTAATAAGCGTATCTATTGGAACTTCTATCACCGCTCTCCTAAGCAGGTGGATGGTTAAGCCTGTCCGTAATCTGATTGAAGCTATTGAAGATGTAGCTAAAGGCGATTTTTCGGTTACGGTTAAAGGCAGCAACATTCCAGAGCTTGAGAGCCTTGCTGCGAGTTTTAATAAAATGGTGCGGGAGCTTGCGGGAATTGAAATGTTACGTGTTGATTTTATTAATAATTTTTCACATGAGTTTAAAACGCCTATTGTTTCTATTAAGGGCTTTGCAAAACTTTTGAAAGAAGGCGGTTTAACCAGTGAAGAAGCGCAGGAATATTTAGATATAATCATTCAGGAGTCCCAAAGATTGGTTGACCTTTCCACATATGTTCTTAATTTATCAAAGGTCGAAAATACGGAGATCATTAGTGGAAAAGAGGTTTATGCGCTGGATGAGCAAATTCGCCGCGCTATACTTATATTGGAACCCAAATGGAGCGCTAAAAATCTTTCAGTGGATGTGGATTTGCAGAGTATAAATATTTATAACAATGCACCCCTACTCCAACAAATATGGGTAAACCTATTGGATAACGCTATCAAATTCACAGATAACGGTGGGAAATTGCAAGTCAGTTTAAGACGCATCAATTCATCAATACGGTTTTGTTTGCAGGATAATGGACATGGAATGGACGAGGAAACAAAACAACATATCTTTGACAAGTTTTATCAAGGCGATACATCACACACAACTATTGGGAATGGACTTGGACTGACGTTGGTTAAAAAAATTGTCGGCCTCTGCAACGGCCATATAGAAGTCGAAAGCAGTCTAGGAAAAGGCAGCGCCTTCACTATTTTCTTACCTTCGGGGATGCCGATGGATAATAGACACGGCTAAAATCTATTTTTATCATATTTCTCGGAGTAAAAAAGTGCCTGCAAATGGATAATCACGCCATTTGCGGGCACTTTTTTATTTTACTTGCCGCTATACATGCGAAGCTCTCAAAAATAGTGTAATCATGCGGCTTTTAGGCGTTTTGAAGTCAATGAACCATACTTCTGAAAATGGGAAATACCTATAACCGACGTAGTCATGCACTATGTCGGACTTTAAGCTCCGGAAAATGCGTTTAAAAAACTTTATTTACCGGGGCCAAAAGTTGAGGTTGAGTTGAGGTTGAGTTGATATTGGCTTGTTAGAATAAAACACGACAAAAAGAAAAGGAGTTACAGATAAATGACGAAAATGAGAGTTCTGGCAATTGTTATTGTACTTGCTTTGGCTGGTACAGGAGTTACAACCATCATGGGAAAGACGGAAAAGACAATCGAAGCCGCTCCAAATAAGGTTTCTGTCAAAGTCAGTGAGGCAAAGAATGTTATAAAGAATTCAACCCTTTCGTATAAAGCTTCCTTAGAAGCTTCTCAAGAGGGAATTGTAAGTGGCAAAGTTGGTGGTAAGGTCGTTCAGGTCATGTTCGAAAATGGTCAATATGTATCCCAAGGGGACACGTTAATCAAATTGGATGATCAGGACATTAAAAACCATATAGCTTCTTCTGAAGCCAAGCTGAAAGCCTCAGAAAGTCAAGTAACATCTTCTGAGAGCCAATTAGTTTCTTCACAAACCGGATTGCAGAAAATGCAGCTGAGTGTAGACAATGCAGTGCGCACCTATGACAGAACGAAAGAGCTTTTTAACGGCGGGGCCATTTCCATGGTTGAACTGGAAAGCGCTGAAACAACGGTAAGTAATGCGAAAAGTGACCTGGAATCGGCAAAAGCCAATATCGAAACCTCAAAAGCCAGTATTAAAACAGCACAAGCAAATGTGACTGCAGCACAGGTTGATTTAAAAATTCTTACAAATTCGCTGGCGGATACGATCATCACTGCGCCCCTTACTGGGATCATAGATGAGAAAAGTGTGAGTCTAGGACAATATGCCAACGTAGGAGCTGCCTTAGGAAAGGTTAAGACTATATCACCGATCTACGCGGTAATTGAAGTAGACCAAAACGATATGAGTTCTCTTAAAATAGGACAGAGTGCCAAAGTCAAAGTTGGAAGTATTGATATCAATTACTATGACGGAATTATAAAAAGTATTGAAGCCTCTGCCGATGCTACTTCAAGAGTTTTTAGATGCAAAGTTGAGGTCGCTAATCTCGATCAGACACTGAAACCGGGCATTTATGCCAACGTGGATATTGTAGGTGACCAGACATCAGAGGTGATTGCTGTGACAACAGATGCCTTGAGCGGAAATCAAGGAAATTATACAGTGTTTGTGAATGATAAAGGGGTCGCCCGTAAACGCATTGTTAGTATTGGGGAAATTACCAAAGGTCTAGTAGAGATCAAAGATGGTGTGAAAGAAGCTGACAGCGTCATTATTACTAATGTAAATACACTTCAAGATGGCGATATGGTTTCAGTCGTGACGGAATAGGAGGACAAGATTTATGTTTTTAACAGATATCAGCCTGAAACGGCCAGTATTTGCCACTGTAATCATTATCGCCATGCTGGCAGTAGGGGCTATGAGTTATATAGGGCTACCCATCAACGAAAACCCTGAGATCGAGATTCCTTATATAGCGGTTGCCATCTCTTTACCGGGAACTTCAGCTGAACAGCTTGAATCGAAAGTGACAAAAAGAGTCGAGGAATCTGTCGGACAAATTTCGGGAGTGAAACACATTACCTCCAGCATTTCGGAAGGGGTTTCCCAGACCGTCATTGAGTTTAATTCTGGAACAGAAGTCAATGTGGCTGCCCAAGATATCAAAGATAAACTAAGCGGTATTCGGGGCACTTTGCCGCAGGATATTGAAGAACCCATTATTCAAAAATTTGACTTTGCAGCAACGCCCATTATATCCTTTGTGGTCACTAGCCCTCTTTCCAACAAGGACTTATCACAAGTCGTCGAAGATAACATCACCAAAAAACTAAATACGGTGAAAGGTGTTGGATCGGTTACCACCTATGGTGCGCAAGTCAGGGAAATACATATCAAACTCGATAAAGAAAAAATGGCCTCTCTTAATGTGACCACTGCGCAAATTACCCAGAGCCTGCAAAGTGATAACATCGATAGCTCAAGTGGTACAGTTTCCAACGGTGACAAAGAAGTTTCGATCAGAACGAATGGTACGGTCAAAGAAGTCAATGATTTCTTGAATATTTTAGTCGCCAATCGTAATGGGACTGAAATAAGAATCAAGGATGTTGCCCAAGTAGTAGATACTATTAAGGATAAGGACAGCTTATCTTATTATAAGGGTGCAGAATCGATTGGTATTGATATTGTCAAACAATCCGGAGAAAACACCACCCAAGTAGCGGATGATCTTAAAGTGAAACTTGCAGCAATTCAAACGTCACTGCCTAACGATGTGAAACTAGATATTGTCAATGACAATTCGCAGGTCATACGGGCGTCCGTAACTGAAGTTCAGAAAACCTTGCTGGAAGGGTGTATCCTGGCGGTTCTCGTTGTTTTCCTCTTCCTGCGGAGTGGGGGAAGCACGGCCATCAGTGCCATTTCACTGCCCACCTCGATTATCACGACCTTTGCTGCTATGAAACTGATGAACTTTTCACTCAACACCATGTCATTAATGGGCCTCTCCTTATCGGTTGGATTGCTGATTGATGATGCAATTGTCGTCGTTGAGAATGTTGTACGTCACTTAAATATGGGTAAATCACCCATTCAAGCGGCGAAAGACGGTACGAGTGAGATTGGATTGGCCGTGACGGCTACAACGCTTACCATAGTTGCTGTCTTTCTCCCCATTACCATGGTTGATGGATTGATCGGGGCCTACTTCAAGGAATTTGGTCTAACGGTTGCTATCAGCGTCTTGATTTCTTTATTTGTATCCTTTACATTAGTGCCGTTGATGGCGTCTAAATATATAAAAAGCGAAAACGATGAATTAGATAAAAAACACGGTCCCCTGGGTAGATTTTTAATATGGTTCAATCACCTGTTTGTTAAACTTGCCAGAGTCTATACAAGACTTCTCAGGGTAACACTGAAGCACAGAATTAAAACCATAGCTATTGCCACGGCAATGTTCGTCGGCAGTCTGCTCCTTCTTAACGTCATTAATATTAGCTTTTTAGATTCCTCAGACAACGGAAAGATCACAATAGCAGCGACGACAGATGGAGGGACAACACTGGTTAGCGCTGCAGAAACAACCAAAAAAATGGAACGTATTCTTAATGAGTATCCGGGAGTAGTGTACCTGTACTCGACTGTTACACCCAGCAGCATTAACATTAGCGTACAGCTTCCAGACAAGAATACGAGAAAAGAACTCTTAAGTGAAACAGCCAATAAAATGCGAGAGAGTTTAACGCAGATTCCGGGGATTAGCTTTTCTATGACGATTGGTTCAACTGTGGGGCAAGGAGGGAAGGACGCTGAGATTCATTTTACTGGCAATGACTTTAATCAACTTTTAGACTATTCGCTGCAAGCCGAGAAAGTCTTAAAGAAAACTCCCGGAGCGGTTGACGTAAGTATAAGCTATAAAACTGGAAAAGCAGAAGCAAGAATTGACGTGGATCGTGATAAGGCCGCTGATTTAGGGGTCAGTCCAGTGGTCGTGGCCAATACGTTGGGAACACTCTTTAATGGTTCCCTCGTAACCCAGTATGAAACAGAAAAGGATCGTTATGACGTTAAAGTGTTGCTCCAAGATGATCAGAGGGAGGACTTTGACAGCTTAACAGGAATTTATGTGCCTGGTTCAAATAACAGTATGGTTCCTCTCGATCAGGTCACAAAGCAAGTTTTCGCTACCGGCTCTACTACCATTAGCAGATATGATAAAGCTCGAGAGATTGTGGTATCGGCAAATGCCTCCGGAGTTACGGCAACTCAGTTGAATACTCAGTTTAACACAGCCTTGAAAAATGACACGAAGATGCCCGCCGAAGTAAGCCAAGTTACCGGAGGAGATCAGGAAATGATGGCAGTAGCTATCCCCGGCTTACTGAAAGCCCTCTTGATGGGAATTCTGTTCATTTACCTGATCCTTGCCGCTCTGTTTGAAAGTTTTATTGATCCCTTTGCGATTGTCTTGGCTTTGCCCTTCGGTATCATTGGAGCACTGTTAGGCCTGTTTCTTAGCGGCAGCAATTTAAGCATGATGGCCATGATTGGTATTATTATGTTGATGGGACTAGTCACCAAAAATGCGATTTTGTTAGTTGACTATGCCAAACAAAGGCTGTCCGAGGGAGAGGAGCGAAATGAAGCGCTACTACAGGCGTCTTCTACACGACTTAGACCGATCATTATGACGACATTAGCGATGATATTTGGTATGATTCCCACAGCGCTTTCCACAGGGTTAGGCTCTGAAGGACGCGCACCTATGGCTTATGCCATTATTGGTGGCTTAATTACCTCGACTTTTTTAACACTCATCGTTGTACCTGTGATTTATACGCTGTTGGATGACGCCAAAGGGTTTTTTCACAGGAAACCGTCTGTAGTAGTTGTAGGGCAGAAATCGGTAAAAAGCTAAAAACTATAGGTATGTAAGGTTCTATATAGAACAAAATTCTTCGGAAGCAATAAGAAAAGCTGTACAGAATGCTTGAAAAGTAACAAAGGTGAAAAGACTCATTGCTTCCACAGCGGCTGTGTGATGTCAACAGTTGCTTACTGCGCTGTAAGAAAATCACGGCGGTTACTTTCAAAGAAAATCCACCGCCGTGGAGGAAAAGAAGTGAATCGACGATTCCCACTATCCCGATACTACTTTACTTTATCGAATAATGTGTATCGTACCTTCTTTACGAATAGGCGCAGTCGATTCTGCACCTATAAAACCGATAGACGCGGAAGAGCAGATCGTATGCTCCTTTGGGATGCCCAATTCAAGCAGATACGCTCGGACACCAGGATCATCCCGAAGCCAATGAAGTTGGTTGTTATAACAGCTTCCCAACCCCAGAGACTGGGCCGCAAGAAAAATATTCTGGAGCGCCATCGCACAATCTGCCATTGCATTTTCGTAATTTGGGCGATTGGAGGCAATGATGAGCGTTGGCGCTTCGCGATAGAAGTTATAACCTTCCTTTTGCGAATGCTCCTTTATAGCTTGCTTGCCGGGGTAATCGTCATCAGGAATCCAATGTTGAAATCCTTCACGAACAAGCTCGTTTAAATGAAGAAGCACCTCTCTTTTCTGAATCGCCGTAAACAGCCAGCTTTGGCTATTGCCGCCGCTAGGTGCCCATATTGCAGCATCAAGCAGAGCATCCAGTTGTTCCGATGATATTTGTTTGTCAGTAAATCGGCGCGTACTCCTCCGCTCATGGATGCAATTTAAGATTTCGTTATTTATACTCATATTATTTTCTCCTTCCAAATATATTTGCTTGCCCACTCCTAATCATCTTCTCCAACCTCTCGTATAAATCCGTTTTCTTCCCCCGATCCCAGGAACTGTAGATCTTCTCCGACAGCGTGGGAGTCAGAGGTAGGGATTTTAATTCATTTTCCAGAAATACCTTATAAATATCCTTTGAGCAACTCTCACATAGATAGCGCTCTCCACCCCAGGCGAAGCAATTGCGCATTTTTTGATAAATATCCTCAAATTCATCCACCATGATATTACCAAAAGATATGTTAAGAAACTCACAGGGCTGTAAATCCCCCTTGGCATTGATATAAAATCTATCCGTACCTCCAGCCGTACAGCCGAACACTGCTTTATCTTCCTCAATAATCTGAGCCGAGATTGCAGGATACTCAGAGAACGCTTCTTCCAAATTGTATTGATTCACCCTGTTTTTAATATAATTAAGATTCTCAGTGGTAAACTCAATATTTCCTTTTTCCAGCCACCCTCCGGCAGGTTTTGGCTTAATGATCTGGATAAGACAGGCCCCAAAGCCTTTGGCCGCCTCCATAATCCTCTCAAAATTACCACTATAAAAGTCCTCTCGCATCAGACAGGTATTAAACGCCACCGCTAGGCCCGCCTTGTGGCACATCTCAACCCCTTTCTCCATAGTATCCCAAGCAGAATCCTCCCCCATAAACTGATTAAACGTAACGGCATCGGGACTGTGTAGAGAAAACATAATGGCTGTCACGTTCAATTCTTTAAGTTCTGAAAGCTTTTCTGGACTCATCCCAGCGCCTGTAGAGTTGATCCAGATTTCCGATCTGGCGTCAATAACTGTGCAAACCCTCTTTAACCGCTCATAAACTATAAAGGGCTCGCCACCCTCAATATTAAAAAAGGCAATTCCCATCTCCTGCAGCTTTCTTACGGTCTTGATCAACGTCTCTAGCTCGACATCCTTGCCCTTATCTAACTTCTGATAACAGTAATTGCAATGATAGGGGCAGGCGGAGGTAATCGATAACAAGACTGTGGTGCAGGGCATTTTTTCTGAGAACTGACTGAATTTATGACAGGCAGTGTAAAAAGCCTGGGATGGATAACCTGGTACGTAGAGACCTAACCTTGTCTTACCGTCGATATTAACAAATTTATTGTGCTGCATCTTAGACACAAAAAGCAACAGCCTTTTTAAGAGCAGAATAAACCCTGTAAAGGAAATCTCTCTTTTGCAAAGCACCGGGATATGGTGAAAAAAGATGTTTATTTTTAGTTTCAGGTTAAACTTTGTTTTTTGCCAGCCAGTAACATTTCTTATCTTGATCACGGGCCTACCCCATTTCATATCCCTTTTAGATCAGACCTTGTTCTTTGTACCATAGGACCGTTTTTTTAATACCTTCCTCAAGGCTATAGGCGTTTCTAAACCCTAGAAGCTGCTCAGCCTTCGCCACTGAAACCTCTAAATTGTCGTAGAACATGTTAACCCGCCCCCTAGTTAGAAGTGGGGGACTTTGGGCCTTAACCACAGTGTATAAAAGCTCCATCAGCAAAGCAATGGGATAACTCAGGGGCTTAGGAAGATTCCCGGGTTTTTTAAGTCCTGCTTCAGAACAAAATAACCTATAAATTCTGTCCATGCTTTCCGCCTGTTCGTTGCCAACTAGGATACAATTTACCCCTGTTAGATGTTTTGTATAGGCTAGAACATAAGCTCTGGCCAGATCTCCGGCATAGATGACATGGAATTTGTTCTGCTTTGCTCCTGGCACCAAGGGAATTCTAGCCTTGGCTGTTTTAAGGTATTCATAAAATCCCCCGTTTAACTCCATCTCACCATAGACCCAAACCGGCTCTAATATAGTCAGGTTTAAATCAAATGCGCCTGCAAACTCGAGGGCCTCTTTTTTGGCCAGGGCTTTAGTATCGCGATAGAAATTCAACTTACAGGGGAAAAAACGGTCTCCAAAGTACTGGTAATGCGAATTATAGGGCGACGTTTCGTCCTTTACGAGCAAGGTATTCTCTTCGCCGTATACGGAATTGGACCCTGTTATCAGGACATTCTTGATCCCGGCCTGCACACAAGCAGTTAGTACATTGATTGTGCCAGTAACATTTGTCTGATAAAACTCATCATAATTCCCCCAGTCGGATACTTTGGCGGCATTATGAATCACCCAGTCATAGCCAGCGAAAGCCTTAGTTAAATCCCCTATGTTTTTAATATCTCCAGTCTTTATCTCGACAGGCAGACCCTCAAGGTTGGCCAGGCTGCTGCCTTCTCTTACCAAACAGCCTACACTAACCAGGCTTTCACAGAAGGCCCTAGCAATATGACTACCGATAAATCCTGTGGCTCCAGTAATCATGACCTTACTCATTCTCTTCATATCTCTTCAGTAGGATCAGGGCATTATGCCCCCCAAAGCCGTAGGAAGCAGAGAGTGCATAGTCAATTGGAGTCTCAATTGTCTCTAGTGGTAGATTCAGATTATCCATCGGCTCAGACATTAGGTTCCCATGGAGTCTCGACTCTTTGATCGATAAGGCCGTTACTGCCACCTCAAGGGCTCCACTGGCTCCAATGCTGTGGCCTAGGATCCCTTTAGTAGAATTAATGTACGGCTGAGTGCTTTTAGCTCCAAAGATCCGTTGGATAACTTGGGCTTCAATGTCATCATTAGCCAATGTCCCCGTACCATGGGCATTTAGATAGTCAATCTTGATCCCCTGGGTCACCTTCTGAAAAAGCCCAGTAATACTGTCCCCGGAGGGCTCCATCTGCACAATACTGTAAGCGTCACTGCACGCTTCGTAATCAACAACCTCAGCATAAATGTCAGCCCCTCTATTCCGTGCCCTTTCCAGCTCCTCCAGAACGAGAACACAACCTGACCCTTCACTGAATAAAAACCCGCTTCTCTGCTGAGAAAACGGCTGAGGCCTTCCGTCCTTGGCTCTGGTAAGGGTTGACAGCATATCAAACCCTCTCATAATTGCGCCATTCTTTTCTACTAGGGCTTCCACTCCACCCGCTAGGATCACATCACTTCTGCCGGATAAAATAGTTCTATACCCTTCACCAAGAGCAAAAGTCCCTGAGGCACAGGCGGCATTGAGCGTATAATTAAACCCTTTCAGTCCGAATAGTATCGAAATCCAGGCAGCAGGCGAATTAGTCATCAGCATGGGAATAACCATTCTGTTGAACCGAGTTCCTGATCCGGTTGTTCTAGGATTAGGATTAGGATTAGGATTAGTACCAGAACTAGAACTAGAACCAGTTCTAGACTCAAAATCAGACTCGGACATTTCTACCCCAACCATATGAGCTGAGTAGGATTCCAAAGCGGTTTGCAAGCTACTCATACCAGTACCGATTATGATAGGGCAGTTTTCCAATCCCTTAACCTGCATGTGTTTTTCAGCCTTATCAATCTGATATCCTGCGTCCTCTAATGCCAACTTCGCGCATAAGACGGAAAGTCTCGAGGATTCTTCCATCATCCCTTCCACGGATTTATGGATTAAATCGGTCAAGGAGAATTCCGGTTTAGGAACAAAGTAACGCGATTTGAACGTATAGTTCTGTTCATAACACTTCGGAATCTCAGCTATGCACGTTTTTAAACCGTAAATCCCTGCTGAGAAATCGTTTTTACCAATTCCTATGGCTGTGGCCGGTCCGATCCCAGTAATAACAACTCTTCGTTTCACTTGGTCCTCCTTTAAATCGATGTGCGATGTTCGTTGTTGGTAATTTGACTTGAGTCCCTCTACTTTAGAAAATTTGCCACAGCTCGCAAATAGTCTTTCGAATCTGAGAAATCTCTAGCACTCAAATCGTACATCGCTAAGTCGATCTCCCGATCTTTCTTCCATAGTGATTTGCTGCCCTGGTCCTTAACTTCACCTAATTTATAGAACTTCAAAGTCTTCTGCTGGGCTTCGTTTAGAAACTCTTCTTCGCCTTCTTTACTCAGAGTGAAAAGCAATTCATACTCCCCACATTCCCCTAAAAACAGCACTTCCTCGGGTAGGTTAAGGCCTTTGGCCAGGAATACCCCACTTTCTATATAGGGTAGGTCGCTTACCACAAAACCAGTTTCGCTCATCTCTGAAATAGAATTGAGCGCGTTAAAGATTCCATCACTGGTATCAATACAGCAGCAGCTGTGTCGTTTTATGAGCTCTGCCTCTTTGCTTCTCAACTGGAAAGGTTTTTTCCATTGACCCGTTAAATGCTTAATGTAGGGGTTTTTGGCATACAGGACTAGGGCAGCTTCAATATTCCCGCCGCCGATGTGGCCAGTCACATAAATCCCATCTCCAACCTTTGCCCCACTCCTTAACAGGGGCTCTCCCTCTAGCTCTCCAATGACCGAACCAGTGTAGCGCCAAGTTTTGGAAGTCCCAAAATCTCCACCGATGAACGCTGCCCCCACTTCCTTAAGTACCTGAGCGATCCCTTGAGACAATTTGCTCACATAGTCTTGGGACCAGGATTTTCGGATCACTAAGCTATGCGCATAATACTTAGGAGTCCCCCCCGAGGCTAGGATGTCACTGATACTGCCAACTGCCATATTCCAGCCCAGCACGTAAGGGTCCTTATCCCTTAATAGGTCTTCTTCCGAAAACTCGTCCATCGTGTAGAGAAGTCTCTTTCCCTGAAACTGAACTATTTCCGAGTCGGACTCAAAGAGCTTATTAAGCTGATTGATACTCCTCGGCATATGCTTATTTATCAGCTCAATCATTTCTGTTTCTTTACTCATCATGCACCTCACATATCAAGTCTAAGGGGTCCCGTGCAGTTTCAATCACACACGGCAAAAACCCTCTAGGATCCCCATCAAACTCTATTTCAGGATTTTTGCTATTTCCGTACACTTCTATTGATGAGGCGTATTGCAGGGACATCGACTTGGTATTGCCAAACCTCTTCCCCCTGTATAGTTTCAAAAGGACATTGAACCAATCAGCCCAGCCTATCTCCTTGATGGTTAGAGCATAAAACCGCTTGTCTCCAAGAGTTAACTGGTTCTTCACTTTAATACCTGAAGCTATGTACGTTGTCTTGCCCACGGAAATATTATAAACCTTTTCGAGCACCTCACTCTGTCCGTCAAAACGAACGGAGAAGTGATTGGGTTTATACTCAAATAAGGTTTTAATCAGGGAGGCAAATGTCCCAGCGTAATCTCCGATATACTTTCTTATACCGCTGTTAGCACTTCTGGCGACGGAGGCTCCCAAGCCGAAATTGGCACAGCAAGCAAAATAACTGGTTTGCACATTTCTGTTAATCTTACTTAGCGGCTGTATCGGTTGACCCTCCAGTCCCTGGTCATAAGCACAAGTGTAGGTTATTTTACCGATGGAAATTTCTTGACTCTTTCCCGCAAAGACAGTGTTCAAAGCCTGTTCAATGTCCAGCGGTATATTGTAGCTATTACATAAGTCAGGGCTGGTTCCGATATGAATGACACCCAGTTTGGAACTGGAAATTCTTCTACCCTCAGAATCATAAAACCCGTTGATGACCCGGTTAATCGTTCCGTCTCCCCCCACAGCTACGATCACATCATAGCCCTTAGTGTTTCCTTCGACGGATAGAGTATAGGCATCTTCTAAGGTATCTGTTAGCTTATAGTCAAACTCAAGCCGGCTTTGCTGAAAGATTGTCAGGATTTTCTCAACCTTTTCCTTACTGCCCCCGCCAGAACCGGGATTCATGATTAAGAGATATCTCACAGGCGTCTTACCCTTTTAATAATTTCCGTGGCTTCGGCAACCGTCTCCGAGGTGAGATTGGCTCCAGCGATCAACCTGACTCGACCTTCACCGACTGGGACAGAGGGTTCAATAAACGTTGTGGAAAGAATCCCCTGTTCATAAAGCCTCTTAGCTAGTTTGAACGTCGCTTCTTTACTTCCGGATTGAATTGAATTTATAGGGGCCTCACCCGTCGAGACTGTAAAGCCCCCCTCAACGAGACTTTCATAGATCGCCTGTTGATAGGTCACCAACTTACGCTTAAGCACTTCGAAGTCAGCGCGAATGACTTCCAGAACAGCCACTGTGCCGGCCAGAACTGCAGGGGTAAGGGCCGTCGAATAAACTAAGTGAGGGCAGTAATATTTCAGATAACCTATCAGCCCTTTCTTACCGCTGATCATCCCCCCTGAGTTAGCCAGTGCCTTTCCTAAGGACGCTGTATAGATTCCAAGGTATCCATCGATTCCCTGCTCCTCAAGAATACCTCGCCCCGATTTTCCCAGCACTCCAATACCATGGGAATCATCAATCACAGGCATGGCGTTATAGGTCTCACACAATTGCACAACTTCCTTAAAAGGAGCAATGCTGCCCTCCGTGGAAAACACGGACTCTGTCACAACAAAGACCTGCCGGTACCCAGTGGAACGCTGCAAAATCCCTTCCAGATGCTCAAGATCATTGTGAAGAAAGGGCCTAATTTTACAGCCAGCGGATTTGATTCCTTGAATCAAGGAAGAATGGGCATACCGGTCAACGACGATCAGATCCTGGGCTCCAGCAATACAACTAAATAAGCCATTATTTGCCTGGTAACACGAGGGTAGGATAATCGTCTCTTCCAGCCCGACAAAGCTTGATAGCTTCTCTTCTAACCTTTGGTATAAATCAAGGTAGCCTGTGGCGATGGGTGTTCCACAGAGAGAAACCCCATACTTTTTTATGGCCTCCTCAGCAGCTTGTTTCACCCTACTGTCTGTGGCCAGACCCAGATAATTGTTCGATGCCAGGTCAATCATCTCATGTCCGTTCACCTGAATTCTTTCATTCAATCCAGATTCAACTCTCAGGTAATAGGGATTATGTCCAACTTCTTCGGCAAGGCTCTCGTCCAAGCTAAATCGGTTATAAAACTCTCTTAGATCCATGTTTTCCCTCCAATTATAGAACTTACTTCAGGTGGAGTATTAGCTCCATCTGAAGTTTATTTAACCTATCCAAGGGCTGTTAGCTATCTGACACACCTCGGGCTCGAAGTTTTACTGCGATATCATTGACCGTAACTACATCGAGAAAATCATCTTCTGCAATGATTATGGCGAATTCATCCTCCAAGCCTGAGAGAATCATTAAGAGGTCTAAGGAATCCACCTTTAAGTCTTCTTGTAAACGGCTCTCAGGGGTTATGTCTGAACTTTTTTCTAAAACACCGTATATCGTGCTTATAATTCGCTCTTCCAAATTCATCTGACGCCCACCTCCCACTGAAATCATCGCTTGTAACAACGAGTTAGTTGGTCTGAATCACACATAATGGCGCAAACGTTGCAGTTGACGCATTTTGCCGAATAATTTTCGTCTTGCTCCAGCTTATTGACCAGATTTGGTTCACAAATAAAGGGTCTGCACAGGCTTATAAAATCAGCAAAATCATGCTCAAGGCACTCACTCATTTCTGCACCCTTCCGGAAACCGCCGACACTGATTATGGGAATACTCGTTAAAGATTTGGCCAGTTTGGCATACTCAAGATTGTAAATAGGGGTAAAAGGCTTTAGTTTCATCCTCATCAAGCAGAAGATAAACGCCTTATGGAGCAATCCCTTAAGCCCGTTGTTGCTCTTAAATACTGGGTTATGCTTTAAAATCACTTTAAGAGGGATATCCCCGCGAAAGATATTCAGGGCATTATCCATCGTCCCATAGCTAACCTCTATCCCATCGACTTTCTGAGCATCAAGGAATCGTATCAAGCTAGCAAACTGCTCGGCGGAGAATCTGGGGAAATAGTCATCACTGCCGCTAACCTTGACCAACAGGGCAAGATCAGGTCCACATGTCTTGCGGATCTCCTCGATCACCAGGCCAAGGAATTTCGTGCCGATACCACTCTGAACGTCAAGACCAAATTCATCGTCTCTGTTATTAATAGTAGGAAGTAGAAACTGATGGATAAGGTAGCCATGGGCAGCATGAACCTGGACTCCGTCAAATCCCGCTGCCTTCGCATATATCGCGGCTTCTGCAAACCTATTGACCATTGAATACACCTGCTCAGTTGACAACTCCCGAGGAGAACCCCCAAAATACAAGGACTCTTTAGTCGAGGCACCCCAGACATCCTGCCCTGTTTCCGCTTTTCTGGTCTGTCTTCCGGTGTGGGCCAACTGCATAAAAATCTTACAGCCGTATTGGTGGACCTCGTTCGTGACGGGCAAAAAGGCTTCGACCCTTTCTTCACAATCGATTCCGACCTGACCAGGTTGCATCGCTTTTCCTTCGGGCGAGATATATGCAAAGCCAGTTATAATCCCGCCCACGCCTCCAGAAGCCAATTTTTTATATAAACCTCGGTACTCTGGTCTTGGATAACCCTGAGGATCCGCCATTCCCTCGAAGGTTGCCGAGCGGATCAGCCTGTTTTTCAACTGGCAGGTGCCTAACATTGCTGGTTCAAATAACTTCATACCATCCCTCCCTTGGATCGTGGTTCATGCTTCGTGGTGGTTCGAATATTAATATAAGGCAACGCTTTCGAATTTAATAGAAACTAAGTGTAACGGAAGTGAAGTGTGTTGAGCATTTTCACGTTGTAAAGTAGCTAGGACTTAATTCGCCTTTCGTAAGGTTCCCTTATGATTTAGGATCAGTGTGCAGATCAAACAAGAATCCAACAAACATATAAGATACTAAGAATAGGATCATCGATAGTTCGGTATTAAATAACGCAATTAAGGTTGCCTGTCCGCAGATACAAGCTCGAAAATTTGCCACCAGAGAATAATAAGTTCTCTCACCCTGGGGGTTCTTAAAGTAAAGATAGCCCGTCCACAATTCTAGAAAAACCGTTAATCCAGAGAGGATGAGGAACATCGTGTTAACTCTGGCCTCAATAAAGTGATTTAAATAGAGGAGCGCAAAGATCACTGCAGGGAGAAAAGCGGAGACTACCGCAAGATAACGAGATTTTTCGATCCCCAGCGATACGATGATCGTCCGTTTACCTGCCTCTTTGTCTCCTTCATAGTCTTTAAAATAGGTATAAAAGGTCATCAGCCCGTTCATTACCGCTACCAAGATCAGCACGGAAACCCGACTGGACGTAAAATAGGGGGACTCTGTGGGACCTGCTGCCAGAAACCCAAAGGCGGTACACATGGCAATCATCAGGCCAAAGACGATATTCCCAAAAATACCGTGACCCTTGGCATATTCATAGAGAATGTTTAAAACGATTCCCAGAATTGCGGGAATAAGGGCAATAGGTTCTAGATACGTGTATGTAACCAAAAGCGTCATAGTCAGCAGGACTCCCGTTAAGGCTAGAGCCTTTCCAGGATTGAGTTCGCCAGTTACCATGGGACGGTTTGGTGCATTGACCCTGTCCTCTTTTAAACCCAGATAGTCATTGATAATCTGGTTTGTACCCCAACTGAGAAAAAGCATGATCAGGACTAAGGCTTTCTTTTCGGTTGCGGGTACGAGCTCCACTGTCTGAAAGGGAGATTTGGCGATGTATTCGTAAAACGCCATCCCAATCCAGCCCGCAATCCCGGTTACAAAAGCATAGTAAAGCCTCATTGATTTGATATAAGCCTTCATGAATTTTACCAATTCATCTAACCTCACCCTTTTCTGCAAGCTCCTGCATTCGTTTTTTGATATAGTCGTAATCAAAGGAAGAACAAATCCTTCGGTCCTTACTGTCGAGAATCCGATAGTGCTCGGAAATAATATTTCGCTGGATGCGGAATTCATTCGTTAACTTAATATTTATCCACCATACTTTCCCTCCCATGGTTTTTTCATTACTTTCAGAATCGGTGAAGGCTAAAGAAAGGATGATATCTTGAGGATCCCCTCCAAAAGTCATCTCTAAGACCTCACTATTTTTAAAAATCGTACACATTGTAACGGCACCTGCCCAGCCCAGGGTGGACCGTCCTTTTTCAATCTGCACCAAGGTCTTTTTAGACATACCCAGTATTTCAGCCATTTTGTCCTGGGTATATCCACCTTCAATGCGGATGAGTTTTAATTTTTCAGAGGCAAATTTTATGAATTCCATTCTCGTCAAAACTCAACACTCCTTTAGTGTAATATTACACTATTTGTGGTATTTGTAAATAGCACATTATATAATTCAAGTAGAAATCCATATTATGAGTCATAGTAAATAGAAAAGCACCTGCCATCATTCAGCAAGTGCTCTATATTTACCTAAAATCCTGTCCTGTCCTCTCTTGTCTTTTAACCTTGAAACATGAAAATATCCGGGCAATTTGTCCAGATAGGTGTTATAATTATAAATTAATAGCGATGGCAAGGATTAGACTTGCTTATCCTTGCCATTATCTCGTTAAGATTATTTTAAAATATTAGGAAAAGAAGGAGTAATTTGTATGAGCAGCAAATCTAGTATTGGTGCAGGTATTGGTATTGGTAATATTATTGCAATAGTCATATCATGGACTGCAAATCACTCCATAATATGGGCTCTAATCCATGGTCTATTAGGTTGGGTGTACATCGTCTATTATGCTCTATTAGTTAGGTAAGCTTATCAACTATAAATAAAGTAAAAACAAACCTGTCCATTACAAATTGGACAGGTTTGTTTTTACGTATTAGGCAATTTTAGAATAGATATTGATATTGCATACTTTCTTCCTTCAGAGCATCCAGTCAATGTATCGCTGTAACTTCTAACTAGGCAGTATTCCACATCGACCGTTTTTTATCGAATTCAGCCCAACGTTCTTCCATTGACATTGCTCGAGTTTTCCTGCCATTTGAAGCTAATTCAGATATCTCTGGAATAGAAGACCCTTCGCCTTCTACTATTACTTCAGAAATCTTAACTTTAGAATCTTCTATTTCTGTTAAAGCTTTTGATATTCTAGCTCTGGTTTCTCTCAAGTGTGCATCAATTTTTCTTTCCGTTTTAAGCGCAAGCACAATCTTTCGAACTACAAACACCATAACTGTCAGTAGCATTAATGCAATTAGAAAATACGTTAATCCATTAAGTTCGAAACCAGCATTTCGAAAAGAATTGATAAGACTCATTTTACTAACCCCTCCTTATGATTTTGCGCCCGATATTCAACTAGTTTAACGATCACATAATCACACTTCGCTAGGTTAGGAAAAATTCCCTTCAGAGATATTGTAAAATATTGTAAGTAACGTGGTTATATAGAGGAAAGTATATATTTGTTTTGCATATAGTTATCAACAAAAAGGAGTGCCTTCGTACTGAAAGGCACTCCTTTTCTATCATTCTTATCATGAACTCAATAGGTGGTGAAATTCTAAATAGTTTACAATTAATGGCTTTTGACTTGCTTCAACATGAATAAGGGGTTGAGGTTTTTGGGCAATCACGCCTGCCCATTTGGTATAGATGGTTTGGGTATATTTCTTGCGAGCGATTGGATCAGCATAACTGAGACAAATGACAACAAACTGTGGATTGAAATTAGCTTGTAGCGAGCTAGGGTTCTTTATGCTAAGGAGCAAACTTGTGTTGGTGTCTCTAGGTATATCGTTAACTACTGTGTAATCATGGACAAGAGTAGGCTCACGCAACAAATTTTCGTCGAAGACTATGCTTCTACTAGAAAGGTTCGTCGCTGGATGAACACCTACATTGTTGAATTTAAATTCAAAACTGAGCCTGTCTGTTAGCTGAACGGAAGGAGACTCTTTGAAAGTAAAATATGGACGGGCTGCTTCGCGTTGGTTCTGCCAAGTATTCACAGTGATAAAGGACGACACAATCGATACAAAAGCAAAGATAGCTGTTGATATCGTTACGATGGTGCCTGACCAGTTACGATTTTTTATGTCCCAGGACATAGCTTCCCCCTATTAGACATGTCGTTTAGATTATATATATTGAAGAACGGATTAAAACATTCATTTTAACCGCGGCAAATATTAGAATCTAAACTACAATCGAATCCAAAGGTTCATGTCTTGAAAGGAACCGGCAATATGGCAATTGTTAACTAGTTGTCCTTGATATTTATAACCAAGTTTATGGAATACTCTGTTCATCCCATAGGACTGGGCCCGAGCCAGAGTATAGATGTTAAATGCGCCGCGCTTTTGAACTTCCTGCTCTAAGATCCACAGTAAACGTTCGGATAGTGAATATCCCCGGTATTCTTCTAATGTTGCACAGTCCGTCATTTCGCACCGATTAAGTATTGGATCAAGGTAAGCAGCCGAAAGACCAATTAGACGTTCTTGGAGAAATGCTCCAGCAAAAATATTCCCCTCTTGTATTAAGGAACGGACATAATGGGGGTTTTCCACAGGGGTGGGATAACTTGCAAATACTCTTGTTAGTAATTGCGATATTTGCGGGGCAAAGGTTTCATTTAAAAGTTTTAACTCGAATCCTGAAGGCAAAGATTGTGACGGCTTGATCGGTCTCGTCCTCACTGAATGGATAATTTCTTTCTCTGCCTGCAACTTATCGGAATAACCTCTTGTCTCACTAACATAATAGGCAAGGCTAACAGCAAATTCCTCGTAGTTGCCTCGGAAAAGACTGCCTTCCAGAAGAAATCCAGCTCGTAGAAATTCCTCAACATCTGCCGGCAATGCCCAAAGCCATATTTTTTCCAGTTTCTTTTGTATTGCTCTATCGATTAGCTGTCGACTGAACAGAGACGGCTTAGTTCCAGGTGGATAGCCGTTGGCTACAAGCCGTTTATTCGCCTCCTCGGCAATAGGGCTAGAAATAGTCACAGGATTCATCATCCTAAACATTTGCTATACCGTCGCAATCGCGGGAAACTTTTTTTCTTCTTTCCTGTCGCATGTTTCCTTGGGGTATCAGACTAATTCGCTCCCCTTTCAGCAACTTGCCAAGACCAATCTGGCGAGTTTTTGTGCTGTCACATGGGTCCGAGCAAGTCTTACAACGGCTCGTTTTATCTTCTGGTTCCTGATATACACTGATAACCCCTTCATAATTACGCAGGATGACTTTATCGTTGGATTGCGAAATCAAATAATTAGGTTGCAGAGGGATTTTACCGCCACCTCCTGGGGCATCGACAACAAAGGTAGGGACTGCGAAACCGGAGGTGTGCCCTCTGAGCATTTCGATAATTTCCAAACCAGTACTGACCGATGTCCTGAAGTGTTCAATCCCAGTGGACAAGTCGCATTGGTACAGGTAATAGGGTCTTACCCGGCATTTTACGAGTTCGTGGACCAGTTTTTTCATAATAACAGGACAATCATTGATTCCTTTAAGCAAAACTGATTGGTTCCCAAGCGGAATGCCTGCATTGGCCAGTTTGCTCAGGGCATTACGAGCTTCTGGCGTAAGCTCTTCAGGGTGATTAAAGTGTGTGTTGATCCAGATCGGATGGTATTTTTGCAATACCTCAATAAGGTGATCCGTAATGCGCATCGGAAGAACCACAGGAGTTCTTGTCCCGATCCTAATAATTTCGACGTGGGGAATCGAACGCAGATTGGAGAGGATAAATTCTAAACGGTCATCACCAAGGGTAAACGGATCTCCTCCAGAAATCAGAACATCACGTATTTGTGGGTTGGAACGGATATATTCTAAGGCGCGCTTGAATCGATTAAGAGGCAGAGCCTGGTCAGTTTGCCCAGCCATTCTTCGTCTGGTGCAATGTCTGCAGTACATCGAGCATTGATCCGTTACCAAGAGCAGAACACGGTCAGGATAGCGGTGGGTCAGCCCCGGCACCGGTGAATCGGCTTCTTCATGCAATGGATCTTCTAAATCACATGAGGATTTACTTAATTCATGGATTGAAGGAATTGCTTGTTTTCTGATTGGACACTCAGGATCTTGAGGATTCATCAGAGAAAAGTAATAGGGCGTGATTGCCATGCGGAAATTTTCCAGGCAACGCTCAATTTGTTCAGCTTCTTCAGCGGGAAGAGACATAGAGTCCAGTAATTCCTCGTGGTTTGTAATCCGGTTGGACATTTGCCAGTGCCAATCATTCCATTTTTCATCACTTATATGAGACCATAATTTTTGTCGCTGTTCGTTCATTTGTTTTTCCTCCTCTAATTGACTACTAAAAAAAATTATTCAAAAATAGCGCTTTATCATAGCCATCTAAATTATGCAGCACTATGGGAACATCAGATAAATTACTAACAACTTCTTTTATAATCATAGGTTGTTAGGTCGTATATGTCAACTATTTTTTTTGTCAAACTTTGTCCGATGCTACTCAAAAATTCCTCTACGCCTTATATCACCAGCATTATAGAACGCCCCCTAACGCTTAAAAATGCGTGTAGGAGGCGTTTTGCTACATGGCGTTACACCCATACCCGTATTTGGTAAATAGCTCATCCTTAGCAGTTCCAGCCCTTAGTTACTCACCGGTAACTGATAGACATTAGATTGCGAAATCACGTTACTCATACTGTCAGATAACTTGATCTGAACATCTACAGTACCTGATTTTCCGCTGAAATCCTTTGGCAGACTAGCAGATAATCCTTTAGGATTGGCAAACGTTGAGTCGATTGTCTTTCCATCTATATAAACTTTGTCATTTTGGCTGAAGTTTTCGCCTTCGATCGTGAGCAAACCAGCTGTAATCACAGCCTTCGTGATTTTTACTGGTCCCTCCCCTTGGATATAGGCGGTGTTAGTTGACGGTTTATGACTCGGTTCCAGCAGATTCGTAAATTCTTCTCCAAACATCAAATCATATTGTAGCAACTTATATTGAGTAACTTCAGTGGGTGTTATTTTTTCCTGACTTGGATAGTCTTGATTGATGACGACGTCTGAATCCTTCTGTAAGAGATTCGAGAGAAAGTCTGTCATCGGACTACCTGATTTTTGGGCAAGCTGTAACGCGTATGTTCCCAAAAAGTTGGACGATAAACTTAAGTCTTGCTTGGTCGTCGAAAAGTTATTCCAGGTTACGAAGGGAACACTGTGAAGATCTATATTTTCCTGATAGGAGTTGTCGCCTTTGATAAAGCCTGCTTCTTTATAAACACTATAGTCGTCACCAAGCATCGGTAGATGATCACCATAGAAGATCACTTCAGTAGGCTCTCCGCTTTGTTCTAAGCCTTCAATAAGTTGTTTGAGTGATTGATCGACATCAGCGACGGTATTGCTGTAGTTTTCTAAAATCGCCTGAGACGCCGGACTTAAATTGCTGCCACTCACCTTAATTTGGTTTTCAGGATTCGGAGTACTTGAGTAAGGCCCATGGGCCTGCATTGAAGTAGCATAGATAAAATCCGATTTATCTGTTGCTTTGACTTCCTCGAGAATTTTCTTAGTTAGCTCAGTGTCGCGGATATATGACCCTTTGTATTCTGGACTATTAAAGTACTCTTTGCTGATAAATTTGTCAAAGCCTAAATCCTTATAAACATTATTTCGATTATAAAACCAATTGTCATAGGTGTGGATCGCCGAAGTGGCATAGCCTTGTCTCTGGAGAATTGTCGGCAGGGCTTCGATCGGCTTGTTGACATATTGGGCATAAGGAATCGCGCCGTTGGGTAGAAATTGTGTCGAAAATCCAGTTAAGACTTCAAATTCGGTATTGGCTGTCCCACCACCATAAACTGGTGAGAGCATGGTACCACTGGTCTGGGATTTTTGCAGGGAGCGGAAAAACGGCATGGGGTCTTGGTTAAATGAAACATTCTTCATCAGCGTTGGATCCCAAAATGCTTCACTCATTACGAAAATGATGTTGGGCTTAAAATCAGGGTCTGTTGAATAGGAAGCTTTACTTCCCTCAACGACCTGCTTAATAGAATCTTCTTGGTAATTAGCAGGCTCCTGCACCTTAAGATATTCCGCATTAAGGGCAAAACCGAGCATCATGCCATTTTCTTCGTAGTTTATCTTCTGGCTCAAATTGTTTAATTGCAGTGCAAATGCTTTCTTAATCGGCCCGAAAGCCGTGTAAAAGAGGGTTAACAGGGTTAATGACGTCAGGAATACAGCAGTTTTCTGCTGCCACTTGTATTTCTCTCGCGGAGTAAACTTTAACATTAACACAATCAGTACAAGCGCACCAATGGCAATTAGTGCCATCCAAATATAGACATCCTTGAAACGCCCCGATATCTCAATGGCCTCTTTAGCTATGGAAAAATCCGTTGGTAGTAAAGGAGAGCCTTTAATGTTTAGTTTTTGTCGACTGATATAACCTAATATTGAAAATAGACCAAATAGGATACTGCAGATCGCCAAATAAGCTTTACGAGGTAAGCCATAGAAAATATTGATTATTCCAAACATCAATATGTAACTGACTAAAAATTGTTTGGGATATTCTATTATCCAGGCGTATACACTGAATAAATCCCCATTATAAAATATCTGCAGTGCCAATAACGTAACTAAAGGAATCATTAATAAGTATAAAAGATTTGTGGATTTCAACCGTTGCTTTATTAAAGAATATTTCATATGTTACATAACCTTTCGTGTTCCACCAGGTATTTTTTATGTGATAAACCGACAGTGAATTTCATAAAAAATAAAATGTCCATGTATTTGCTGCTGCCCATATGTGCCAACTCGTTAGTGAGATATAAGTTGTCCTTAATAATAGTAATCCAAATTTGTTACCGTTCCGTGACCTATGTATGTAGAATTTGTGAAGATTTATTTAAGTAATTGAAATAGAGTAGAAAAATACTGGCAGCTCCAACTGAATTGGTGCTGCCAGTATTCCTTGTGTCTTAATTGCTCGACGATTAATTACCTAGAGCCGTTTCTAAACCGCATATGCTCTTTGAGGTTACTTTAAGCCGACCATAATTGATACCGCTGATGCATAGAATACATATCGCCCGATAAACTCGCCGACAATTACGACTCCTAAAGCAAGGTAAATTGTATTGGCAGGAATAGTTCCTTTGCCACCTTTAAAGACAGCATAAAGTAATAGCATTCCACCTGCTATAGAGACAATCCACCTAAATATCATAGTCATGGAGTAACTGTCCTTAAGAAGTTCTGCTGAAGCCATTGCTGCACTTCCAGCAGATCCCAGACCGGATATATAGAACGGCAGATAAACTAGTTGGACGGCCAAAGCTGCGATGCCCAGATAGCTTATTTTCTTCAAGCTATCCGTTACTTCTGCCGAGACTGTCGACCCTTTCATCCCATAAACGATAGAAGCCAATGCTCCTGCAGTACCAAAGAGAAGGGTAGTACCAAAGAAGGCAATATACGTGTTGACATCTGCCCACGCAGGGCGAACAGACGTGGCATAAATACTGGCCATACTAAAGATTGCTGCGAATCCAAAGAGTACTGTAATCCAGCTCAGGGCGGATCCACTCTTACCTTTTTTCTCAAGATAGTAACCAATCGCCCAGAGCACGAAGAAACCACCGGCAGTCACAATCTCGCGGCTCAACCAAGACGACCCCAAATTAGAAATCGACCGATAAGCTCCCAGTGGACTTCCCAAATGAAATAAGGAAAAAATCAAGGCTATCGCCATCAAAGGGCCAACCACCGCTACTCCACTTTTTGTGATTTGATTAGCTACCTGGGAATTTTTAGCGTTTAAGATAGACCGCACAAGGATTAGGATAAAATAAGTTCCTACAGCCATCTGGCTTAATAACGTGAACATCATTAAAGGCCATTCTTCAGCAAACATTGTAAGGCCCCTTCCATATTCTTTAGTTGAATTCCAAAACGTAATCCCTAAAATTTATATTGAACCAAGTTCACTACTTAAGAGCTTCTTTGTTCGGATTAATGGTAATCGAAGGATGTGTGATTCCTGAATCTGGTAATCCTTTGATATCCGCTGTACCTTTATATTTCTTGCGCAGCTCTTCGATATCTCCAAACTGTAAAGCCCTCATCTGACAAGCGGTCACACAGGATGGCTGTTCATCCATATCGAGAAGGTCAACACACATATTGCATTTACCAGTTTTTCCTTCCTTCTCGATGTACTTGGGCGCTCCATAAGGACAAGACCAAGTACAAAGTTTACACCCGATGCATTTATCTTTATCCTGCATTACGACACCGTCTTCCGTGCGTTTATATAACGCACCCGATGGACAGTTTTTTACGCACTTTGGATCTGCACAGTGATTACAGCCAATGGAAAGGTGATATGCCCATGGTTTGGGAAATTTTCCACCTTCGAAATCAAAGACCTTTCTAAAGGTGGTCCCCACTTCCAAATTATTTTTATCACTACATGCTATTTGACAAGTTTTACAGCCCGTACAAACCATCATATCATAGTAAAATCCCAGTTGTGCCATTTACTCCACCTCCTTAAAATATAATTCGTTGTGGCCACTTATAGTCTGGTGCAAGAGGCTTGTTATATTTTTCGAGCTTAACGTTACAGGAGTTGTGACCAGTATGCCCTTGACCTGATGGAATAGGACCGTTAAGGACGTTGGTGGCTCCTGCTTTGTCGACCTTTTCTGCTTCGTCATACTCAATCCATGCACCTTCACCAACAGCAACCACCCCGACATTAATTCGTTCGGTAACATAGGCGGGACGTATGATAGCACCCCAACGGCTAGTTACTTTGACAATATCATTGGTTTTGATCCCTAGGGTTGCTGCATCGCTGGCGTTAATCCAAAATTCTTGTGGGAAAGCTTCCCTCAGCCAGGGCACATTATCCATAGTTGAGTGCGACCTTCTCAAATAATGAATTGTAACGAGTTGGAATGGAAGTCCATCCTTGACGCCATCTTCAAATCCTTCAGTGGAAGGTTCATATTTCGGCAGGGGCGACTTTAGATTAAATCCAATTTTTTCGATGTGATCTGCTAAGGGTTTACAATAAATCTCTAACTTACCACTCGGAGTCGCTAATTTCTTGCCCACAGGATCTGATACGAAATCTTGAAACGAAGTGAATTCAAACTTATCTCCCCGAGATCTTGGGAATTGATAGATACCTTTTTCTTTGAACTCTGCATAGGTTATCCGGCCTGTTTGAGGAGTCCCTTTAACGCCCATGCTTTGAATGTCTTCCGCGGTAAACGCAACTAACTTCTCATAACCCGAAGCATCCATTTTCATAACCGTTGACCCGGCTAATTGGTTGTAAACCTGTTGCTCGATAGGAACAGGATCGATGACCATGGGATCAAGCCCTAAACGCTTACCGAGTTCTTTAGCGATCCACATATCACTCTTGGACTCAAATAGAGGTTTTAGAACTTGGCTATAGTAAATGAGGATCTCTCGATTACCAGTCAGCAGCCCACCGTATTCCTCCCATTGAGAATAAACTGGCAAAACGACATCTGAGTATCTAGAGTTAGTATTCAGAAATAAATTTTGGGACACGACGAATTCGACCTTCCGATGAGCTTCAATCCCTTTTAACATACCGGCTCTCTGATTTAGATCCGAGCCAAATCCATGATAGATCATCTGGATATTAATATTCTTTTGGGGACCAAGACCGTCTGTATATTTTCCATCCAGCATTGCTTGCCACATCTCCAAGTTGTTAAGCTTGATTTTGGCTTTTGGATTGGCAATGGCAGGAACACCTGTGCCTCCAGCCTTCACGAGAGCCGGTCCAGCGTTAGTCGAGCTATTGTGCATATTAGGACTTACTCCCGCGCCAGGAACTCCGATATTTCCAGTCATGAAAGCTAGCGTCATTAGGGCGTGAGGGAAATGTTCTCCGTTGTTAATTCGTGCAGGCGCACCTGCGGAGACGATCGCTACTGGTTTAGATGTTGCATACTCTTTGGCTAGTTTTGTGATAAGGTCAGCACTAACACCACATATCTCGGCTGCCCACTCAGGTGTCTTAGGCGTTCCATCAAACGTGCCGAGTACATAATCTTTGAAGTTTTCTTTGGGATCAGCGCCTTCGGGCAAGTGATCCGCATCATATCCCAGACAATACGTATCTAGGAATGACTTATCAAGTAAATCGTTTGTAATTATATAGTGCGCCATCGCCAAGATGAGGGTTGTATCCGTCGCAGGGCGAATAGGAATCCACTCATCCGCTAAAACCCTTGCCGATTCAGTGTAGAGCGGGTCAATGACAATAAACTTAACCCCTTCTTTTTTTGCTTGTAAGAAGTTAAATGTTGGCGTACCAAGGCTTGAGGATGCGGGATTAGCACCCCAAAGAATGATGAGTTTTGAATCACGTAATCGAAAGCGATCGTTTCCTGAAGAAGCTCCATTGTTGGCAATTCCAGTAATTTTAGGATAAACATCTGCCCAAGCGCCCCAAGATACTAGTCCCCAGCGGGCTGTAAATCCGCCATATAAACTAAGAACTCTGGGGATTTCCGTGCCACCACTCGGATAGAAGAAAGCAGTATTATCATACTTTTCCTTAATCCGTTTGATTTCACTGGATACAATGTCAAGAGCCTCATCCCAGGAGATACGAACCCATTCATCCTTGCCACGCAGCTCTTTTTTCCCACCACCCGGTTCCCAGTTTTTACGTTTCATTGGATATTTTAGGCGATCCACACCTTGGACATGTTGACGATGGGAACGACCCCGTGCGCAACTTCTTTGTTGGGGATTATCTGGGCTGTCCAGATGGGTATCATCTGTTTTCATCTTGGTTACGATACCATCGACAACGAACGCCTTATTAAGACAGCGTCCACCGCAGTTATGCCAACAGGCCGAAGTCACCCACATACCTTCTTTGTTGGCTAGCATCGCTGCTTGCTCCGCATCTACTTTGACCAGTCCACACCCAGGCAGAGTGACGGCCGCCGCAGCGCCTGCAGTAAACGTTGCCGTCATACGCAAAAACGATCTTCTACTTAACATGTAGTCCTTGGCTTTTCCAATGAGGTCTGCCATTCGTTAGACACCTCCTAAATTTAGAACACTTAACCCAATATATCTAAAAGCTCTTCTAAGGCTTTAAGATCCAATTCTATAAAACCTGCTAAAACCATGGCCATACCCTCGTAAAATTGGGTTTGAGCATTTTTCGCCATGTTTTTACTAAAATCTGGTACCAACATGAGTAAATGCTCTTCCAAAAACGACTTTTGGTCTACAAGAACCTCTTTTAGGCCAGCTTTATCTTGCTTATTAACCTTGGATATGGCTAATTCACAGAGTTGATACATAAAGTCAAGCTCTAAGCCCAGATGATCATCTGCTTCATGACCATAGTCCTTGGGCAGAAATAAATATTTCAAATAAGCCCTTCGGACGTTCAAAGTTTCTTCTTGGAACAACAACCGTTCCTTATTCAGGTAGGCCGATTCCCACGGAGGAGCTGATAATTCGTACGGCCCTATAAACATACGTGTATAGTCCCAATGCAATTGATTGTAAACTTCTTCGCTTAAAATATCCTTTTCTTTCAGATATTTAGAGACCTTACCCACTCCTTCGTGGATTAATTCACTATCGTCAACAAAGGGAAATCCTTCAACAAAACCTTCTTGACTCATGGTTTGGAGTAGATCTTTCGTTGGTTCTGTTAAAAACGTTCTTCTCAACCAATCATATGCGAATACCCTCACTCCCAAGAGAGGCAGGATTTGCTCAAACGTCACCAGATCTGAAGACATTTTAATCAACTCCTTTAATTTAAATGTGATCTCAGTCACATTATACAACATTCGCTTTTGTACAGAGGTCCAAAAATCCGACAATATTATTGTATCTTTGTAATATGGAGAATTGACAAACCAGCCTTTCCGTCATCGGATACAATCGTATGCCCCCCTCACTGATAGAGCCTCAAAAAACTGACAGCTTCTAAACTTACCGCAAAGGCTGAGTCTGTCCGTGGGTACTAATTCATCTTACAAAGATAAGGGGTAATTCTTGTACATGAGTCCAAAGGGATTGTGAAAACTAATGGAGAATATATCGAATTATGCTGTAATCGATAACTTTAATAAATTAAGTTTTGGAGGGCAAAATGTTAACAATAAGCCATCTTACTAAAGGTCTTTATCGGAAAATTATTTTGTTTTCTACCCTTACTGTAATGTTGTATATAGCTATCTCAGGAATCTTTTCCATCCCTCTGAATCAAACGACTATAAACATGGCTACAAAAGCGGGAGGCTTATCCTTTTATACAATAGGGGCCTTATTCTTACTCAGTGTCCTTAAAGCAACTTTTTTTGAATTTGTCAACAACAGCGCAGTACGTAGTACCGGACAAACGATCTTTCGGTTTCTCCATAAATTCTTAGGCTGGTTAATTTTTCTCCTAGCACTCTATCACAGTCTGTTTTTTATGTACTATTACATCTATCCAATCGAAGAAATTTCTGTTCTCATCATAATTACAGGATTATGTGCTTTGATATGTTCAGTCTTTGTTATCTTGTCAGGCAAGAATGCAATCTTCAAGAATTTAAATTTTGAATCCGTTTATTTTAAACACGTTTTTGCATCGATTGTGTTAATATTATTAATAATCATTCACCTTAACTTTCTTTAATATCAATATCACAATTATAAAGGGGCTTACGGCATGCTCATGAATCTGTCTCAAAAACGACTTGCAACTGTGAAAAACCAAACTCTTAAGGACTACGGCCAGATCTATCTGAAGATTGACGATAGCTTTAATGATTGGGTTAATCAGACGGGGCTTGTCCTGGCTAAGGACATTTCTCCTGAAACAGAGACCCTCCTCGAACGCCTCCACGCCAAAGGGGCTATCTTCAGAAATGATGGCAAAAGCATCTACGTTAACCAAATATCTCCTGCCTGTGTTGCCTGTCAAAAAGGGGTTGGTAGTGTTTCCTTGTTTATTTCTCTCATGTGTCACCGCGATTGTTATTTCTGCTTTAATAAAAACCAGGATAACTATGAGCAGTTTTCCAAGCACAAGAGAAACTACCGCGAAGAACTCGACGCCCTATCTCAAAATGGAGGCAAGCTGACCTACCTAGGCTTAACTGGCGGTGAACCACTACTACATAAGCCTGAAACAATTGACTTTTTTCAGTATGCCTTGGCTAAATTTCCACGCGTTCATACTCGTTTATACACCTCTGGTGATTTACTTGATGAAGACGTTCTGAAAGAACTGCAAGAATCTCAGCTCGACGAGATCCGTTTTAGTATTAAAATTGATGACCCACACGCTTTACAACTTGACGTCTTGGCAAAAATAGCTTTAGCCAAAGCCTACATCCCAACCGTTATGGTCGAAATGCCAGTCGTTCCTGGAACCTTGGGCGCCATGAAAGATTTACTTATAAAGCTAGACTCGATCGGTATTTTTGGTATTAACCTTTTAGAGTTTTGTTTCCCCCACAACAATGCTGAAGAGTTTCAGAAAAATAAGTTCCAGGTGAAAAATCCCCCCTACCGAGTTCTCTATGATTACTGGTATGCCGGAGGGCTTCCAATCTCTCATAGTGAACTAGAGTGTCTTCAACTTCTGGAGTTCATCATCGATCAAAAACTAACTCTGGGTGCCCAATATTGTTCCTTAGAAAACAAGCATACCGCTCAAATCTATCAGCAAAATTATACCCAACGGGTTGCTAAAACCCAGTATTTTTCTAATAAGGACTACTTCTATAAATCCGCCAAAGTTTTTGGTGAGGACATCCCTAAAGTTCTCAAAGTCTTTAAGAAGCTTCATTATACCAACTATCTAATCAATAATGACTACCAGTTCCTAGAGTTTCATGTTGAGAAGATAAAGAGTCTAGCTAAGTTAGACCTTGAAGTAGTAATCGCTTATAATGTGATGGAAAAACGGGATGACGGAAGTTATCTTCGAGAATTAAGGCTTGATGTGACTACTCCAAAAGACTTCGACCTAAAATTAGATCTTTAGTCACTTTGAGGCATTAATACTCCACTAGTCTGCCCACTCTTTAAAGAAAACTTGGCTTCAAATAGTCCTTTGTTTTTTGGCATCCACTGGAGCCAGTCCACAGCCAGGCAAAGTTACAGCTGCGACTAGCGCGCCCGTCATGCCAAGAAAAGAGCGTCACTATGTTACATTAAATGAAAGTATGGGCATTGGACTAGGCCGGACGGATTGAGCTAGCGTAAATGCTAGCCATACTAAGCAGGCTTTTTTGGCGTAGATAAATAATTAGAGCCACTAAAACTAAAGTGGCTCTAATTATTTATCCAGTATCTTGACTTTACTTTTATCGGACGAAACCGAATAGACGGCTTAGTGAGTGTGATATCTGGAAAACCCTCTATCGTGGGTAGCGTATCACGGGGCGGATGATCAAAGTTTATGACGCTGAGTGCCCCTGTGTGACAAGCGCTTACACAAGCTGGTTGTAACCCGGCTTCTCTGCGGGGCAAACAAAAGGTGCATTTGCTAGCCTTGCGTTTCTCTATGTCAAATTGTGGTGCTTTATACGGACAAGCAGAAACGCAGATCATACATCCGTCACATCGATTTACATTAATCATCACGATGCCATCTCTACGTTTGACAAAGGCTTTTTTGGGACATACTCTAAAGCACTCCGGGCTTTCACAGTGGTTACACGATATTGACAGACTGTTTCCTGAGCCTAACGATGATACTCGACGCCAGTTGACATTAGCTGGCGTCGAGTTTTCATTTTTACAGGCCATCTCGCAGGACTTGCACCCTACGCACAGATCCGCATTAAACAAAAAACCCAATTGATCCTCCATGCTATCTCCTCACCATCTTTTCCACATCGACGAAAGCATTATAAAATGCAGCACCTTCACCTCCGCTATAATTTTTCCCCATATCTGCGGATAACCCGGAAAGTAGACTATTCACAGGATCTTTTCCACCTTGATAAATAATAATCAAGCCCTGTAATATTTCCGGATTTAATATTGCCTTCTTCGTGACACTTCCTAGCGCATTATAGATCCGAACGTTATCACCGTTCTGTATTTCTCTCTGAACAGCATCCAGAGGATTTAGCTTTACAACATCCTCACTTTCTTCAGACCCGATCCACTTTGAAGACCAGTCTTGAGAATGGATGCTGGCAATGCTCTGAGGGGTTAGCAAACGGAGGGGAAACGAAGGATCACTGCTTTTAGCAGAAAACCTAGGCAAAGCTGGCAGGTTGTTTTCTTTTGCATCTTTGGAGAAAAGTTCAAATTTTCCTGTTTTAGTTTTGAAAGCGAAGTCCGCCCACGGATTATCACCGCCCCGTAGCTTTGCTGGTGCTTCAGCTAGGTCTCTCCAACTCGATAACCCGTAGAGTTCTAATACTTCCGGCGTAAACTCCATTCCAATCCATTCCTCTGGGGTTCGTTCAAATGGAAAATTAGAGAAACCAGGCTGTAGCTCGTTTAAGCTTCGAGTCAATTGCTGAGCAATTTCCAAATCACTCTTTGCTTCATAATAAGGTGCAATAGCTTTTTCATTGAGGGCTAACCAGTGATGCCAATAACTCACATTTATGTCGATTTCCTCAAAATGACTCGCTGCGGGGAGTACAAGGTCGGACATTTCACAAGTTTTCGTCATGAATAAGTCAACCGTCACGACCAACTCCAGTTCAGCTAACAACCTGGACCAACTTGAAACCTCTTGATCTTGACTTAATGGATTTCTACCCGCAATCCACAAAAACTTCACGGGAGGATCCACCAGCTCCAATGCCTGAGACGGATAATAATTTATATCGATGGATCGTGACACTAAACCATCATTGGGGCCCTGATGATTTAATAAATGTAAAGGAAACGAGTCTGTACTGGGGTGAAAATAGTAAAACCCTCCACCTACTTTGCCAAGATTCCCAGTCAAAACACTTAACGCAAAGATGGCCCTTACATTTTGCCCACCGTTTGGATAACGTTGCAAACCATATCCAGACCAATTCGCAGCAGGATCGCATTTCCCGTAGAGGTCTGCCAGCATCCGTACAGTTTCTTCAGCAACCCCAGTTACGTTTTGTACCTCTTCGAGAGTTACCTTCTCTTTAAGATAGCCTTGAAAACTTTCCCACCCTTCAACATGCTCCGCCAGAAATGAGGGATCATACCTGCCTTCTTCAATAAGGACCTTAGCAATTCCTAGCGCTAGTAGCCCGTCTGTACCCGGGCGAATTTGGATATAATGGTCAGCTGTGGCAGCCGTGGGGGTATAGACTGGGTCGATAACCACAAATTCTGCTCCCTTGTCTCTCGCTTGATTAATAAAATAAAGTTGATGCACAGCCGTCCAGGCAGGATTAGCTCCCCATAGGACGATTAATTTTGAACCTGACATTGCTTCAGGGTCAGGGCCTTTCCCCTCTCCAGAACTATACATTATGGCATCCAGTCCTGCCGCCATACAAGGGTTACCTTTTAATTTAGTATGCGAACCAAAGCTGTTAAACATCCCTTCCGTCGCATAATGCAAAAAGCCGACATTCCCAGAACATTTATTATAAGCGAGGGGAAGATTTGATCCATAGCGGTGATTGAGCTCTAAAATTTTAGCCCCAATAATACTAAAAGCCTCCTCCCAAGTAATACGGACCCAATTCCCCGAACCTCTTGGATACTGTCGCATGGGATAACGTAACCGTTCCGGACTATAGACATAGCGCGAATAGGCATATCCTTTGGCACAAAGGCGTCCCTGGGTATATCCGTGCCAAGGTTCTCCCTCTACTTTGATCAATTTACCATTGACTACATGAGAAAGCATAGCACAGGTATTGTAACAGTTACGAGGACAAACATTTTTATATACCCGAACGTCACCATCCACCTATTTCTCCCCCTTTCTTACATACCTTCTAAACCCATCAAGCACTACTCATCTATATCGGATACTTTTAGATGCTTAATCTTGAAGGCAACCATAAGATTCAGCTTTGTATCAAAATCATCGAAATCGAGATCCAATATTTCCTGAATCTTCTTCAAGCGATAACGCAAGGTGTTGGGATGTATATAACTCGTTTTAGCGGTCTCCTTTAAATCGCAGCGGTGTGATAAAAAATTTTCTAAAGTTTTCATCAACTCAGTGTTGTGCGCACTATCATACCGTTCGAGTTCACCTAAAGTCTCTTGGTATAACTCTGCTAACTCCTGGCGGTCATGATTATAAAGAATCCTAGCTAACCCTAAATATTCAAAGAATGGGGTTCTCAAACGCGAGTGCATCAACTTACCTAGTTCTAAAGCCACTTTTGCCTCTTGATAGCTACGGAATATTTCGTTTGGATTTTCGTATATCCTTCCAATTCCCAGCCTCAGCACTCTAGCAGGAATTCGTTGTTGGGCAAGGCTCTGTATCTTGTCAACCACTAATTTCATGTATTCCCGCTGTTCATGTTTACTGCCCTTGGTCTTAAAAAGGATGGCTATAACTTCTCCCTTTTTCTTAGTTAGAATAGGTTTTTCACCCATCTCCTTCATCACAAACCTAACACTCTCAATGAGTATCTCAAGTAAGTTTTTATCTTCCGTAAAATAGTCATAATCATCTAATTCAAAGACTAATACGCATTGTGGTCGACTTAGATCCCATCCCCAAAGTTCCCCTCTGGCGAGGATGTCCTCCCCTGATTCTATGTTGCCATAGAGAAGATCAAACAAGAACGCGTCGACATATCTCTTTTCCGTTAGCAAAAGCTCTTTATCTTTTGTTAATTGAACGGTCAAGACGAGAGAAGCAATTTTTCCGAAGTCTTTTATATCCATCCTATCTGAAGCGTCACTAAAAATATATAAAAATCCGAGTGTTTCATTTTTAATATAACTCGGAAAGACATAAGCTAGTTTAATACTTTGTTCTAGTTTTATCTGGCATAATCCCGGATTTTTTTCTGTCCCATTGATACAACTTCTGACAAATGAGTTTCTTGGATAATCCTCATGGGAAGAACCAAGAACTTTATAAAATTCATTCGTCACAACGACTGGCAATTCAGTCGCCTTGGCTAGGATGTTGACTATACCAGCTACTCCAGCTCCTTCTGCGATAATCTTTAGTAAATCAGTTTGCACAGTTTGCGCTTCTTCAATATTCATAACATACCCTCTTCCGCAGAAAGTCATCTTAGGTCGCTGTTCTTGATGTTGCAATTTGTATTATTATATCAGATATGGTCGGTTCGTATAAAACAAAGGTTTGATTTCTTCACAAGAATCAAACCTTTGTTTTTTCATTTAGTGCTTACAAACAAATGCGCTCATTATCAATCAATTATGCCTACATTTCTTTGATAGCATCATAGCTCGCCAGCGTTGGGGAAACCTCTGGGGCGGCCTGGGGATGACTATAACTTATCTACCAGCGCATGGAAAAATACCAGAAAAATTGCACTTCTGCTTATCATTGTTCAAATATCGAACAACTGGAACGGTTTCTGGCTTGTCTTTGAACCAGTAGCCGGAGGCTTGCGAGTCGTGGTGATTAAGAAAAACCTCGGCTGCGCCTCGTTTTTAATCATTTTTGTGATTTTTGTTTTTGAATTTTTCTTTCTCTTCTATAAATAAGTGTCCCTTCTTTTTCCGCAGCACCAGCATAATCAGGCTGAACAGGCTGACGGAGAAGCTTACTTGGCAATCACTTAGCTGCCTGAGTCGCCGACATAAAAAAAAGAGAACCGCATTTTCTGTGGCTCATTTTGTCCTTATAAACTTTTGCTTTTCAAATGCCTTATAGAAACCTCATGTTCGCCCAATATACCTTTTATGTGTTTCGCTTCAGCAACATCGTTTCGGATAACCTTCTCTAGTAAACTCGTTTTTTCGTTTACATAGTGTGTAAGTGTTTCGAATTGCTGAACAGTTTGTTCCCTCAATGACGTTACTCCCTCGGCAACCGTTTTAATCTGGTTTTGTACCTCCTCCAATAGTATGCGGTTTCTACCAACTTCGGATTTTATCGTATTTATTTCGCCTGATAGGTCAGCTCTCGTTTGTGTTATTTCGCTTGATAGATCAGCTCTCGTTTGTAATATTTCGTTTGATAGATCTGTTCTCGTTTGCAATATTTCGTTTGATAGATCAGTTCTCGTTTGTGTTATTTCGCTTGATAGATCGGCTCTCGTTTGTGTTATTTCGCTTGTTAGGTCAGCTCTCGTTTGTGTTATTTCGCTTGTTAGGTCAGCTCTCGTTTTCTTAATTTCACCCATTAGCTCATTCAACATTTCTAAAACCTTTTGCTCTACCATCTTCTTTCATTCCCCTTTGTAATTGTTAGTCCTTCAACCTCAATAACTTGATTACACTATTGTATAATTAAGTTAATTTCTCACCGTAATCTTATCAAAGATATTCATTAAATCCAACCCAATTCTTTCCACGGCGCAGTCAAATCTTCCTCTCTAGGCGCGGTTGTGCTGGCAACAGTTAAACTTAGCCTCATCTTTTTCTGATTCTAATATTAGATTCCCTCGGAACGCTGTTTATTCGCCTACGGTCAAAGCCATCTATTTCTTCTCAAAGTAAAGCTCCGGCAAAACAATTCTAACCTCGCGCTCAGTATTTTCTTTCTGCCAGTAGACAATAAATCTTATCTTAGCTGTCCTCGGCACATAATTCTTATGCCTCAGCGACTCTATTTGTTTTAAAAATTGTTTAGAGAATCTGACAACTGCTTGTCCCTTGGAATTATTACAGCCATTCTCGTCAAAAGCAAGGAACTCCCCGCTCTTCAGCTCCTTAATCAAATGCGGATAGTAAAGGAAAAAATCCAGCTGAACATCCCGATGGGATAATTGCATGACCAATTCTTGAGGTGGCAGATAGGTTTGGGAATCAAGAACCACTTGCATCCCCTCAGCTTTAATGGAATCCAAATAGGTCCCGTTATCGTAAAGGGTAAGATTGTGTTTTGCCCTAGTCATCCCAACATAAAGCTGGCGTTTCCCCTCGTTCGTTCCAGGGTTGAATTGGTCCAGCATCAGAAAGACATTGTCAAACTCTCGACCTTTAGCCTTGTGAATGGTTGACACAAAGATCGTTTCCCTAGTTTCGCCAATGAAATCTTCCAGCACGGATTCGCGGATAAAGATCTCCAGGTCAGATTTATACTTATACTTCGGATTCTCCGCCTCAAACTCTTGGATCAGATTAAGACAGCTCTCTAAATTCAAGCTGCTGCCAAACCGCTCTGCCAATTTCCGTTTGGCATTTTCCCAAAGCTCATCATGGATGATATAGACATCGTCAGCCAAATTGAGGCGGCTCAGAAAATACCGGATTTCTAAAAGGTTATATAGATTAAACCCTTCATTGGACTGGATCAGCTTGGCCTACCTGCCGTTCTTGATGAGCAGTCCGGCAATCTGTAAAGCTTCTTCATTCCTCTTCGTCAAAACACAGGTGCTTCCGATCAGCCCTTCGGCGAGGATGTCCTTGACTAAGGGAGTAATCAAGTGACGGCTTCGATAGCGGACCCGTTTAAGCTTGCCATTATCACTCTGGACAGCCATAATGGGCGTCTGCTTTAACCGGTTCGTAATGCGCAATAAAAACCGGTTGGTAAAATCGACGAGATTGCGCTTACTCCGGTAGTTTTCAACCAGTTCAACCAGCACGGCATCTGGTCCCGTAATCAGGTTTTCCATATATTTGGAACTTGCACCCCTGAATTCAAAAATATTCTGGTCATCATCCCCTACGGCAATGACCCGCATCCCCTCGTTCTGTTCCATTAAAGCCTTGACCAAGGCAAATTCATGGGCATCCATGTCCTGGGCTTCATCAATAACCAAGACCGTTTTCGTAATCCTGCCCGGTTCGACTTGTCCGTTCTTGATCCGCTTAATTGTTTCCTGAATGATCTCCCCTGACTTTTCCAGTGATCCAACTCTTCCCAATAAGTTTGATCCAGTTCTTGATCGCCCAAAGATTCAGAATGGTTTTGAGCTTATTGGGTGAGACATCTGCACAGGCCGACGCTTCAGCCTGCTCATTCAGCTCTTTGAGGTGAATGATTTTTTCCTCATCGCTGATCACTGTGAGGAGAAATTTTTCGATTTGCCCATAGGTCTTCAAGATACTCAGGGAATTTTTCTTACTCTCCTTTTTCTTAATAAAGGCATTCAGGTCTTTGGAATCTGCTAAAATCTTTTCATCCCGCAAAAGACTGACAATCTGGATGACTTCCTCTTTCACAATCCCCAAATGATCGGAGATATAATCGATCCTGGCTTCCGCGACTTCATCACTGGAGCGTCCTTTGCTTTTACTGGAGATCAGTTTCTTAATGATCCTCGTGGCCTGTTCCTTTTGCGTTTCACTAAAACGACTGGAACTGTTAATCTTTTTGTTGTAACTCTGAAAATCGTAATAAATATCCATCTGGGTCTTGTACCAATATTTCTTCAAACACTTGCATTTCTGAGTCTATTCTATATTCACTAACAAAAGGTTCTTTAAAGAATTTTATATTATTATTACTTAGATTTAATATAACATTCTTTACATCACCTACAAAAAATTGAAAGTTAATCCCTCTTCCGAATGGATATTCTGTAATTCCTGTACTCCAACTTCCGTTAACGCCTTCATCTAGCATCAATTGAACACCATCAAGTGAAATGAAAGCAAATTTATCTTCTTCTCTTTCATATTCTACTTTAAAACCAAGTGTATCAATATAGAATTTTTTAGATATATTGATATTACTTACAGATAATTCAGGAACCATTTTATTAAAAATCATCTTTAATCAACCCCATTCTATTTTAATTTGAAATTCAATTGTAGTTTGCTTATATGTTAAATACACTATAAATTTCCATATAATGATATATTCAAATGAATATAGGTTCTCTTTAATCCGATATCTTTGTATAAGCATGGGCTACATTACTTTGAACCATGAAGTTTTTGATTTTTACTGCTTCCTTATCATTTTCAAACAATTGTAACCATTTGAACCAATACATATAATTACTGATATATTTAGTTGCAACACCATTAAACCCATCCATCCACTTTTTTAACTTGCTGTGTACAATCTCCCCCTATTGTAAATATAGAATGCTATCATCTCTATTTCGCATCTGCAAACTACATATCTCCATAATCCTTCTATAAATTAGCCCAAATTTCCTCCTAGGCACACATTTTAATGAGGGGAATCATAAATACAGCAACTTCTGATTATCCTACTAACTGCTCCAAACCTATGCTTCTGAGAACTTCCAATTATTAGCCAACTTGTACATTGTTTACATGCAGAGAACAGCGAACCCACAATTGATGGTTCTCTGTTCTCTGTTATTTATAACTGAAGTCGGGGGCTTTCGTCTACGCAATCGTAAATTTTGAAGGGACTGAAGATTGAAATCTATCAGTTAGTGTGTTATTATACTGGTACACTAGTTTACTAGAAAAGAGATGATAAGATGCATTTTCAATCGGATAAAGCACCAATATATTTGCAACTCATTCAAAGAATAAAAGCAGATATTATTTCAGGACGATTAAAGGCGGGAGACAAGATGCCCTCTGTCAGAGATATGTCAGAGAGCTTTAAGGTTAACCCAAACACAATTCAAAGAGTCTTATTAGAGCTTGAAAGAGAGGGTATTACTTATTCTCAAAGAGGGATAGGAACCTTTGTAGTCGATGGAGATGAGCTGCTAGAAACCTTAAGGACGACGCAGGCTAAAAAATACACCCATCGATTTGTGAGCGAAATGAACGAATTGGGCATGAAAAAAAGTGAGTTAATGAAGTATCTGAAACTAGAATTGGAGGAACACGAAAATGAAAATATTAGAAGTTGAATCTGTTGGAAAAAAATATTTTAAAAAGCAGGTATTGTTAGGGATTAACTTAGTCATCGAACAAGGTAAGATCGTTGGGCTATTAGGCCCGAACGGTAGTGGGAAAACAACCTTCTTAAAGATTCTTGTGGGGTTGATAAGGCCAACTGCTGGGAGTATTAAGATATGCGAAAATGAGATCGGCTACAAAACTAAAGAACTCGTAGCCTACCTTCCAGATAGTGAGTTTTTATATAGTTGGATGAAGATTAAGGATGCTAAAGACGTGTACATAAGATTCTACAAGGACTTTAATAGCAAGCGCTTTGATGATCTTTTAGAGTTCATGAAATTAACGAGCGATATGAAAGTTACAAGTCTTTCAAAGGGTATGAAGGAAAAACTCGCTTTGGCCTTAACTTTGGCAAGAGATGCCAAGCTCATTATTCTTGACGAGCCATTAAACGGGGTTGATCCAGTGGCGAGGGAGCAGATTTTGGTGTCGATTTTAAAGGCCTTTAACTTTGAAAGCTCAATGATTATAACAAGCCATCTTATTAACGAAATGGAAAGTATGTTGGATGAGGTTTATTTCTTAAAGGAAGGCAAAGTGGAACTTCACGGAAATGCCGAAGAATTAAGAAATGAAAAGAAAATGACTCTGGACGAGATCTACAGGGAGGTTTTTGCATGTTAATTCGACTACTGGGTTATGAGATCTATAAAAAATGGAAAGTATCAAGAAATATTTTGGGTGGCTTCATCGTTTTACAGGTGCTTCTATTATCAATCACTAGGGTTTTCTTTTGGAACGATGCTTTGTCAAAAATGGTCATGGGGATAGGGGACAATGGGCAAAATGGAAGTTTCACTTTAGGCTTAATTTCTTTACTGTATTTTGGTATTGCAACGGGGCTATTTTTCTTGCCAATAATTGAAAATATCTATCGATTTGAAAAGGATTTATCAGGAAAACAAGCAGTACTTGAACTCATGATACCCATAATTTCCTGGAAAAAGATTCTGTCCAAATTGATTGTTATGCTTTTATCGACCATAGTGTTCCAAATGACTGCAGCACTTTCCATCATGGCCTATGTTCTTGTAAATTCCAATTTCAACAAAGAAATCGTAGATTCAACTCTTTATAATGCCAGGATTATAATATCTTCTCCAGGAAAAAGTTCTATTGTTGCGCTGTATGCAATTTACATCTTAGCATTAATCTATATACTTGTTATGTTTTGTATAGCTTTTTCAAAGTCTATAACCCACAAAAATCGGATTGCAGTTCCGATCGGTATAAGTATGTTTATTGCTTGTATAGCTGTTTTTATAGTTGCAGCGACACAAATTGTAAAATTTCCTATTGTTGAGTTTGATCTGTTTGGAATAGAGGAATCTTTAAGCTCACTAATTTTTGTACTATTATTTGGTGGTTCACTTTTCTTAGGCTCTTCTTTTCTGATGGAAAATCGAATAGAAAATTGATTTCACAAGGCGTTATAAGAAGTCGTTTTCTGGGGAAGAGTCTATATCGAAAGACTGCATCCATATCGATGATGAATTGCGCCCGTTCCTCCTTTGGATACCTAAAAGAAGCACCGCCTGGCTGTAGTTTAAATTCGGATTCGAATCCGAATTTGAGGAGGTAGGCTGTCCGGTTCCGTACTCTTTGAAGATACGCATCAGTTTATTTGCCCTGCTCTGGGAGAAATCAACCGACTCCTCCAGCCACTGCCCCATTCTACATACTTGAGCAGGGCCTAGGCCTCCGCAAGCCAATACCCCCAGGTTTTTTTTCATCCCTTTCATCTGACTTCCCTCTCCCCTCATGCGGATACCCCTCATGTATCCAATAACATCATGCACTGCGTATCGGATGCCGAAGCACTGTTTTCAATTTCCCCGGCGCTATCTTGCGGGGGTCGGAAATGTATATCTCGTGATGACGGCGGGTGTCGTCAATATCTATGATAAAGCCGTTTTCTATGGCGAAACCGTCAAGCGCCGCTATCGTGGCAGGTTCATCATCATACTGTAATGGACGTGGAATCTCGGATGGTACACCACCAAGTAGTTTTGTAGCTAATTCCAAGCCGCTCCAAACGCTCTTTTGTGGCAGCGTTGGAATAAGATATTCGTAGAACGTCCCGTATTCTCGATGACCCTGAGTAGTAACTTTACATATTCGAATATACCGTTAAACAATATCAGTCTCCTTGGAACTTGGTAGAGGTCAGTTTATAGATAGTCTTCTAATTCTTTTACGACCTTTTCTTTTAATGGAATACTCAACTCACTTACCTCACTTTCTCCTGCAGCCTAAGTCAAAGATGCTGGTGAATTTGAACAACCTCACTCATAACCTATGTGTTCAAGCCCTCACCTGTGACAAGCAACCTCTGTTTCGACTCAATTAATTCGCGAAAACTGCCTGACTGTTGAAGAGAAAGACGACTTTGTTGGCCGAGAGTTTGATCTAAGCGGCTTTAATATCCTTTTGCAGGACGGCGATTTTGCGGCTGAGGCGTCGCCATTCTTGGCAGCGTCCAGTTGCTCCTGTAAAGTCTTGATACTTACTTGTGCTGGCATAATATCCTTTGCTCAAGTCAAGAAGCGGGTATACCTGCGTAAACTCGTTCGGGTGCGCCGCATCCCTTCGAATATCATAGTTTTTGGCTGTCACGGTTTCCCCTGAGGCATCTTTTATGTAAAACGACCTACACTGATGGTACGGCGCTTTGCCTTCTGTTGTGTAGCGGATCAGCGTTTCTCCGTTCTCTGTTACAATGTCATTTTCTGCTTGGTGGCGGCGAATTGTTACGAACGAGGTCTACATGATTCTCCGGCTCAAACAACGGGATACAGAAGGCTTCGATCTAGAGATTCTACAGCAAATAGGGGTTGCAGTGGATGAGTTGGTCGTGATGCGGTGTGAGCTGGCTCGGGTTCTCCGGCTATTACCAATTGATCAACAACAGGTTGTGATCGACGTGGATTTGTTGGGGGTTAGTTTGCTGGAAGTTGCTGAACGGAACCAGAGGTGCAGGAGCGTCTGGGTGAGCATCCCTATCTTTGGGAGCAAGGCGAGGAAACCCAAGCTTATGCGTGTGCGTTTTTCATCTGAGCCTCTGAAGACTAATCTTTAAGGCTGCAAAAGTACTCCTGGGCAAAGCAGTTACCGGTCTGGACTTTTACCCCAGCAATCATCGTACCGAGATTTATAACAAGGGAAGTTACCCGTATTTATAGGCCCATAAAGCTACTGGAAACTATTACTTAAAGACCCATGAGAAAGCATCCTTGTGGCCACTTAGGCATACAAAGGATGCTTTCTCATATAACGTTAAATGCTCATCTTATGACGTTAATTCACTGTATCAACAGGACGCGCCTCAATATACCCTCTATACCCCAACGGAGCAAGTTGAAATCTCGGTGCTGTTTCAGGTGCCCATTTATATCCGTAAATATTGGGGTTGAATTTCTCAATGTGCTTCCAAATTTCGCCGATAGCCTCCATAAAGTCATCGTCGTTATAAGGTTCTCCTTGAAAAACCATCATCTTGCAAGGTGGCAACTCGATCAGATCATATCCATCAGGGACAGCATTATTGTAATCAAGCGGCAACTCCACACCCTGCACATATTGGGAAGTACCATTTTTTATCAGGTCTTCCGGCAACCACATTCCAATGGGTTCATACATTGCTTCTTTAACACTGGAAAGCATAGACCACACATCACAGCCGACTTCTTCGCAGTATGCAAAATACTCTGTTGCTTTAAATCCTCGCTTTAGAAGCACCTTTCTGGCAGGACGTTCTATAATTTGCACAAAGACTGTTTTGGTTGCTTTTTTCTCACTCATCTTCATTCCTCCTTTATGAAATGCTCGGAAGGTATCGAAAACTCTTGCAGGCATGAAAAGTTGGATAGGCGGAGTGTTTAGACTATATCGTTTGGGGGGTAAGCCAAACTCTTTTGAAAAAGCACGAGTGAAGCCTTCGTGAGAGTCAAATACAAAATCCAAGGCAACATCTATTATTTTTCGTTCCTCATCACGAAGAACAAGTGCTGCTCTGGTTAATCTTGAAGCACGAATATAATCAAAGGACGTTCTTCCCGTTATCTCTTTAAAAATTCTCGCCGAGTACCATGAAGAATATCCAGCCGCATTTGAGAGTTGCTTAAGTGTGATTTTTTCATATATATGGGCATCAATATAATCCTGCATTTTCTGAACTGCCATTACTGTTTCAACCTGATTCATTTTCTCACCCCTTTGTAACAGCATAAATCAAAAGGAGCAATAATTCTTGACCTGGATTGCTAAGTTCAATCGCAGAGCCTCAGATCTATAAAGTTTAAGCGCTAATTCTCTTTATAATTCAATAAATTAATCTTTGTATAGTCGTATCGCTAAACTCCCCATGAATGGCAATAAAATCAACTATAGGTACTTTATATACTCCCCCCTCTTCCATAATTCCAGGCCAAGGGAATTATAGTGCACGAGTAGTGTTCATTAATTCCGTATGAACTCTTTTCAATAATTCCGGAATTTCTAAAGTCTGTGGGCAATTTTCTGTACAAATTCCACAAGACACACATTGATCCCCACCGGTACCGGTTGGTACCAAATTGCTTTGATATACAACTGCGTCTATTACATGTGATTTCATAAGCTGTTGGCTGTTATATAGCTTAAATATATCAGGAATTGCTACACCCTGTGGACAGGGCATACAGTATCTACAGCCGGTACAGCCAATGCTCTTTTTGGCTTCATAAGCCTCACGTATCATTTCAATCAAATGCAAGTCCTCTTCTGACATAACATTTGCTGCTGCATCTTCAAAAATTTTCAGATTATCTTTTAGTTGCTCTAGAGTGCTTGTACCGCTCAAAATTACGGATACTTCTGGCATGTTGTAAAGCCACCTAAAACACCATTCTACTAAAGAACGCTTTTCCGGATATTGATTAATTAAATCCTCTACCTCCTTGGGCACAGTATTGAGGATATAACCCCCTCTTAGGGGTTCCATTACAACTGTCGCTAAGCCTTTATTTGCCGCATATAGCAGGCCTTCGAGGCCCACTTGTTGTTTCACATCTAGAATATTAAGCTGAATTTGAGCCATCTCCCATTCATAGCTGTCCACAATTTCTTTAAAGGCCTCTAAGGTATTGTGAATAGAAAAAGCTTTATGAGCTATTTTCCCCTTTTCAATCATTTTATCTAAGAAAGTCAGACCATCAAATTTCTTGACCTTCTCCCAATGTCCATGATTCATATTATGCAGAAGATACACGTCAATATGGTCTGTTCCAAGTCGTATTAATTCTTCATCCAGATACTTTTCGAAATCTTGATATTTTTCGATATTCCAAATAGGACTTTTCGTCGCTAAATAAATTTTATTTCTATAGCCATCTTTTAAAGCTTTTCCTGTTATGATCTCGCTATTTTTGTAAATAAATGCGGTATCAAGGTAATTCACGCCATGATCGATAGCGTAACGTACCATATCAATAGCTTCTTTCTCATCCGAAGGAAACCGCATGCACCCAAGTCCAAATCTAGATACTTTCATCCCTGTTTCCCCATATTGTACGTATTCCATTGTTTCAACTTCTTTCCATTTTATTCCGCTTACTCGATTTAGAAAATTTATCTGCCGCATATCCTGACCAAGTACGCAAGACCTGCTATGCAAATCATGGCATTTTTCCTCTTAGTATATCTCCACAGCCAAAATTTAAAAACTCCTAGTAAGATATTTCGATTATACATCTTAGAGTTGACTCAAGGTCAAGAATTAATTTATTTCCCTAATATCATACAAAATGGCCACCTGCGATTAATTCAAGTGGCCTAAGACAAAAAGGTATCAATGATTTGAAATACATTCGCAAGGCCAGCATAAATGAGGGCCTTGCGAATGTATTTCAAATCATGATTGAGGATATTGTGACCGCAAACATATTCCGACCCATAGAGAAACTTGGCGAAGTCAACCATAGAATTGGAGTGAAATGAACTGCCAACGCCCTTGATACCGCCGATATCAAGTATTTTTCCACTTTTCCCTCCTTTAAATACCTTCAATCTTCTCACTGACAAACCTCAGACGACCACCTTTTACTGACCAGACCGATTCAGCCTAGGCAATTGTATTGGAAGGAGACTTACTGGATTTGCAAAGAATTACGATCTTCTTGTCTCTTCGAAAGCTATGAACGTTTCTCGAAAAGCTTCAGCGAAGATTGGGAAACGGTTCAAGACGAATCAACTATGATCGTATCTGTGAGGACTTCCGACAAGGTTAAAGCCTCCTGCGTAGGATAAAAACTACGACACGAGGCTTTAACCTTGTCCGTATATGAAAATCAATCAAACCTTCCTGGATCCACACCAATTAGCCCCATAACCCCAAGTGCAACTAAACATAAAAGGAAAATGGCTAGAAATATAATTCCTGCTGTAAACAATTTTTTATATGCAAGCCCTTTATGTTTTAAAACAGCACCCGCTATCATTAAAATTGCCCCCGTAACAATTGTGATAATAGGTAACCATGAAAAAATTAAATACGTTAAAAATTCAAATTTAGACAAAAATCAAAACCTCCCTTATATAGTTTCTTTACTAGTTTGTCTACGTTTTGACCCCCTAAAAAGGTTAATATCCAGTATTTTGGCGGGTTCCGAGATTTTAAGCAAAAAAAGAATTCTCTTTTGACCTTCGGTTATCTCTGTTCTTTGATAGACCTTACCATCTGTCGATTCGTATTCAATCAGATGCATACCTTCCAGTTCCGAGCGTAATTGGGGCCAAGTTTCCTTAGTGTTAACCTCTGCGATTCTAACGAGGAGAGGGGATAACCAACACAGTAGGACATGCGCTCGTATCCGTTCTTCTTTACGATGATAGACTGGCCGTAGTACTATATAGAACTAGAACCATTACTCTTTTCAAAGATATGAAATCCATTCTAAAATGGAAGTATACGCTACTAATCAATTTGTAAAGTAGACGCTGAGCCATAGATAAAACTGCCATAATCAATGACAGCAAAAACGATTATGGCAATATTTTCTCAAAGTAAAGCTCTGGCAAAACAATTCTAACCTCGCGCTCTGTGTTTTCTTTCTGCCAGTAAACTATGAATCTTATTTTAGCTGTTTTCGGCACATAATTCTTATGCCTCAGCGACGCAATTTGTGTTAAAAATTGTTTGGAGAATTTGACAACTGCTTGTCCCTTAGAATTATTACAGCCATTCTCGTCAAAACCAAGGAACTCCCCGCTATTCAGCTCTTTAATTAAATGCGGATAGTAAAGGAAGAAATCCAACTGAACATCCCGATGGGATAATTGCATGAGCAATTCTTGGGGGGGCAGATAGGTTTGGGAATCAAGAACCACTTGCATCCCCTCGGCTATAATGGAATCCAGATAGGTCCCGTTATCGTAAAGGGTAAGATTGTGTTTTGCCCTAGTCATCCCAACATAAAGCTGGCGTTTCCCCTCGTTCGTTCCAGGGTTGAATTGGTCCAGCATCAGAAAGACATTGTCAAACTCCCGGCCTTTGGCCTTGTGAATGGTCGAAACAAAGATCGTTTCCATATTTTCGCCAATGAAATCTTCCAGCACAGATTCACGGATAAAGATCTCTAGGTCAGATTTATATTTATACTTCGGATTCGCCGCCTCAAAATCTTGGATAAGATTAAGACAACTCTCTAAATTCAAGCTGCTGCCAAACCGCTCTGCCAGTTTTCGTTTGGCATTTTCCCAAAGCTCATCATGGATGATATAGACATCGTCCGCCAAATTAAGGCGGCTCAGAAAATACCGGATTTCCAAAAGGTTATAGAGACTAAACCCTTCATTGGACTGGATCAGCTTGGCCTGCCTACCGTTCTTGATGAGCAGTCCTGCAATCTGTAAAGCCTCTTCATTCCTCTTCGTCAAAACACAGGTGCTTCCTGTAAGCCCTTCCGCGAGGATGTCCTGGACTAATGGAGTAATCAAATGACGGCTTCGATAACGGACCCGTTTAAGCTTGCCATTGTCACTCTGGACAGCCATAATAGGCGTGTGCTTCAAACGGTTCGGAATGCGCATTAAAAACTGGTTGGTAAAATCGACGAGATTGCGCTTGCTCCTGTAGTTTTCAACCAGTTCAACCATCACGGCATCTGGTTCCGTAATCAGGTTCTCCATATATTTGGAACTTGCGCCCCTGAATTCAAAAATATTCTGGTCATCATCCCCGACGGCAATGACCCGCATCCCCTCGTTCTGTTCCATCAAAGCCTTAACCAAGGCAAATTCATGGGCATCCATGTCCTGGGCTTCATCAATGACCAAGACCGTTTTCGTAATCCTGCCCGGTTCAACTTGTCCGTTCTTGATCCGCTTAATCGTTTCCAGAATGATCTCCCCTGACTTTTCCAGGGATCCCACTCTTCCCAATAAGTCAAAGCAGTAGGAATGAAAAGTTTTGATCTCGATGAAGTGGGCAGGATTGCCGATCAGCTTTAACAAACGCTTCTTGAATTCCGTAGCAGCCGATCTGGAAAATGTCACCATCAGCAATTGCTCATGCTTGACATCTTCCATTAACAATAGAGACGCCAACTTATGCACCAGAATCCGCGTCTTACCGCTTCCCGGTCCAGCGGCGACGACAATGGTTTTCGATTCCTTATCATTGATGATTTTTAGTTGGGTCGGTGATAATTCGCCAAACAGTTGTTTGAACTTTGAGGGTGTAATGTTTCGTTTGATTTCCTCCTGACGGCTGCCCGGAAAATATTTATGCAGAAAGGACAGGTAATTCAACTTAAAATAATCATCCACAAATTGCAGGGCCTCTTGATAATTCCTGATCATTTTCCGGGCATATTCTCCAACAATATGGATTTGCTGGACTTTATTCTGGTAATACTCTTCCAGTCTCCGGTAATCCTCTACTTTGTAACGCTTTTTGTTGTCCTTCTCCAGACGTTCAATCGTCAGCGCATTATAAACCACCATAAAGCCGCCCTCGATCTTCAAGGCTTCGATTCTGGAAAGATGAAAAAGTGCATCTTCAATCTCTTCCGTCGTCGCGCTACTCCGAAAGAGGGTAGATCTCTTGGAGTATTTATCTTTCAATTCTAAAACAGAAAAAGCAACCGGCACTTCCTCCTGACTGCTTTCCTCCGTACCGGAGTCTGCTTTGCTTAGATCATAAAGTTCAGCCAAAATAAATTGGGCGATATCATTCCGTTTTTCGAGCTTTGCTGTCAAGGTCTCTGTATCAAAAAGCGTAAGAACGGCAAGGTGGTTTTTAGAATGGGGTGTCGTCTGTCGTCTGATCCAGTTTTTGATCGCCCAAAGATTCAAAATGGTTTTGATCTTATTGGGCGAGACATCTTCACAGGCCGACGCTTCAGCCTGCTCATTCAGCTCTTTGAGGTGGATGATTTTTTCCTCATCGCTGATTATGGTGAGTAGAAATTTTTCGATTTGCCCATAGGTCTTCAGGATACTCAGGGAATTTTTCTTACTATCCTTTTTCTTAATAAAGGCATTCAGGTCTTGAGAATCTGCTAATATCTTTTCATCCCGCAAAAGACTGACAATCTGGATGACTTCCTCTTTCACAATACCCAAATGATCGGAGATATAATCGATCCTTGCTTCTGCCACTTCATCACCGGAGCGTCCTTTGCTTTTACTGGAGATCAGTTTCTTAATGATCCTCGATGCCTGTTCCTTTTGCTTATCACTAAAACGACTGGAACTGTAAATCTTCTGAACGGCCTCTTCGGCATTTTTGGCCAAAATACTGTTCGCGTAGAGCCTCGGGCTATTCTGACCTCTTTTCAGATAGCCTGCGTTTTCCAAGGCCGCAATTGCCGTGGTCACTCTGGTGCCAATGTCCATGATGCTATCATCCCAACCGGCCTTGCGGGCAATCTCTAAGGTGGATTGGGATGCCTTTGCCCGTGTTTTGGTGATATCTTTAACAGCCTTCCAGACCTGCTGAATTTCCTGGATACTCAGCTTGGTCTGATTCAACATCACAAAATGCTTACTCAGGTCATCGTCATTAAACAGCACAAAACAGGCGGCCGAAATAGTTTCGTCCCGTCCTGCTCTTCCTGCTTCCTGAATGTAATTTTCCAGGGAATCGGAGATGTCGTAATGAATTACCAGACCAACATCTTTCTTATCCACCCCCATGCCAAAAGCAGAAGTGGCTACCATGATCTGAATCTCTCCTCGCATAAAGAGATCCTGATTTTCTGTTTTCTCCTGCTTGTCCATCTGACCATGGTAGGCTCTGGCCTGATAACCGTCTTGGGTTAATCTTTGCGCCAATACTTCTGCTTTACGGGTACGTGAAACATAAATGATCGTCGGACAATTCTTTTCTTCGATCATATTCCTAAGGGTGTTGTACTTTTCCTCCTCATCATGCTTTTCGAACACCTCATAATGAAGATTGGTCCTAGAGGCATTGGAACTAAAGACTTCCAATTCCAGAGATAACTTTTCCTTGAAATAATCCCGGATATCTTCGATCACCTTCTGCTTGGCTGTCGCCGTAAAACAAGAAACAGGAATTCCTTCTAGAAGACTTTTCTTTTCCTGAAAGCTTTTGATAAAGTCCCCAATATATAAATAGTCCACCCGGAAATCTTGACCCCAGGATGAAAAACAGTGAGCTTCATCGATCACGAAACGGACCACATTTCTCCCTAAAAGCAAACGTTCAATAGTCTTGGAACGCAAGGATTCCGGCGAGATATAAAGGATCGAGGCTGAACCATTTTCTACTCGTTCCAAAGCTTTGGCTCTTTCGATCGGGTCCAGCAAACCATTAATCGTCACACCATCTGTGATATTCAATTTTTCCAGGTTATCCACCTGGTCTTTCATCAAGGACTGCAATGGGGAGATGACGACTGTCAGCCCCTTGGTGTTGATCCCGCTCATTAAGGCCGGCACTTGAAAGGTAATGGACTTCCCGCCACCGGTAGGAAAGATGGCCAAAAGAGATTTGTTATCAACGGCGGCTTGGACGGCCTTCTTCTGCAAAGGTTCCCCGGCATAGGTTCGGTAATCAGCAAAGCCGAAGAAACGTTTCAGCCCCTGATGAACGTCAAGCGCCTGATCGCAATACCCACAGCCTGTCAGGCACGGGCTGCTTCTTAATAAAAACATGATCCGTTCTACTGCCGGATAGTTCTTCAAAACCCAGGGCGGCGTAATGGAATATCGGTTATCGGTATTGATCAGCGCCAGACAGTAGGACAGTTCGATGGGATAGTCTACGATTATCTTGGCCAAATCACTATTTTTACAGATTTGGGAATGAAACTTTTCACGAATCACTTTTTCGAGATTGATATGATCTGCTTGATAGCCAAGGAAATGAAAGAAGGAGAAAAACTCCTTTTGGTCTCTCAAGAGCTGATAATAGATTTGTTTTAAATCGGCATCTGCCTGCTGAAAAGCTGCAATCTCATCAAAGAAAAGGTCTTTTGCTTTGATGGAATCATTCAGCGGATTGTTAGTGTCTTCTGTTTGCAGCTTATCGTCCTTGAGTAGCTTATGATAAGGTTTGGCTGGGAAAAGAAGCGGCGAAAGAAACAACGTATCAATGATATTTGCATCCTCAAGGCCAGCATAAATAAGGGCATTGCGAATGTATTTCAAATCATGATTGAAGATATTGTGACCGCAAACATATTCCGACCCATAGAGAAACTTGGCGAAGTCAACCAAAGAATTGGAGTGAAATGAACTGCCAACGCCCTTGACACCGCCGATATCAAGTATCTTTCCACTTTTCGGTTCAATTTCGATATCGATAAAGACGATGGGTTTCAGGTTCGTTTCCTCCTTTAAAGACTTGGTGGTTTTCTCCAGGCAAGATAAGGCCTTCGGCTAATAATGACCCATTAACTAAACCACTTTCGATATAATCAGTTTGCTCCAAAGGAAAGGTGCATTAGAAGCAGATAATATGGATGATGGGTAGCCGGATTTCCTTATTACTGCAACTATATTTATACCAGCTGTTATGCCAGTTCTTATTTATTTCCCCAAATGCGAAGTCCCTTAACCCTACCACTGTGATCAACATAGAATTTTGTAGATGCGAGCACTTCCTGGTACTTAGCCGGCATTGCAATACCTTTACTTATCGACGGCTGAACAATGACCATTTTTGCGGAAAAGTACTTGTTCGTCCTTAACAACCTTTTCAGTTGTTCAAAATCTCCCTTATGAAGAATACACCTACCACCTTTTCGCCGTTCAACAAGTTTTTGCAATAAAGTTGACTTTGATTTGAGCCATATTGTGGACTTTACTGCTTGTTGTGTTACTTCATAGATATCATTAACACCACTATTAAAGTTTTGAGCACCCATAGCTTTTACATGATATAAAGTAACGTCTATCGAAAATTCTTCTTCTGATACCGTTAGAAAATCAGCAATTTCGCCAGTTCCATGATCATATATGAGGTAATGAAATGACGTATCTCCATCAAACATATCCAGCAACGCAGCATGAATTGATCTCCCTGTTTCGGTGGGATCTCCACACTCGTTTCTTATGTCAGTATTATATGCCTCCCAGTCTACAGCATCAATATTGTTCAATGAAAAAGCGATGGCGTCCGGATTTCCTGTGCATATTTCATTCCCAACAATTAGCGCATCATTTGTAGTCTTAAATTGTAACGGATTGTCATTAAGATGTTCAACGAGAGATACCCTATTTCTTCCATCCTTGATATATATCTGATTAAGCTCAGACTTGTATTTGCCATTAATATCACATGATAAATGCTCCACTATGCTATCTATACTAGCCGTAAACTCGATCTGTTTTTCCTTGACATTATCGATTTTGACAACTACATCAGTTAGCACGTAATCAGTCAAGTCCCCCCCTAAAAAGATTGATGGAGGTGACAAATAAGTTTTGTCAGAGAAAAAGGTAAAGAAAACAGAACTCGGATAATTTTGTAGCCTTTTTGGTATAGGTAAAAGGTCATAATTTGTTTGAGTTTTTACAATAATACCTTCATCTGCAATCTTTGAGCCGCATTCATTGCACCATGCCACGTATTCTGGTATCTTCAAATATAAACTGCTCCATATTTTGGAGCCGCTGCTGTACCCTATCGTAACTGGAACGTTATCCTTGTTCGCTTTACAAAAAGCATGACCAGCAGATCTCATTTTTCCTGTGGTTTCATCAATTGAAGATGCAGTATTTGACCCTGCATAGATCCTATATGATTCTCCATCCTCAGAATATCTGTTCTGCATCCCCGTATTAAAGAACTGATAATCTTTCATGTTGCCCAAAACTCGGTGCATCTCATTTCTTGGAATTTTCTCATACAATTCAGAGAATGCCTCTGCTATTTCTTCATAATAAGCTTCCGTTTTATTTTGAGAATAAATGAACAAAAGTGATGTATCCGGCTGATAGTGGACAATATATAAAAAATTCTGGACGTCCAACGCTTGATCCCCTTCAAGCCAGACTGGACCAGTTTTCATTGCAGCAAGACCTATAACCGTATTATCTGCATAACTACGATAGACATTATCTTGCACTCCACATGATTTAGGGAAAGCGCCTTCTATGTCGAAATTAGAAATATGGTACACTTTTGCATGGCAATTGGGCCTGATATTATGTAGAGAAACAGTGTCATCAGATGATTTTTCGACATCAGTTATTCTTGAATACTCTTTTAAATTGTTTTTCACACTTTCTTCCTCATGTATTTTTCGCTCACTCATATCAATTATGATCTCTTGCCACACAGCATCGCTTGCGTACATTTTGTAATTTTCAATAACAAGATCATTATCATTCATTGCAATGAACTTTGCTTTGCCGATATTATCAGCATTTGTTCGGGCAAATCTTCCGATAAACTGCAAAGTGCTAGCTAATGATTTGTGGGGAGCATGTACAGCGGCTATTTTAAGATTTGGAAAATCGAAACCTTCACCTAGCATATCAACACAAATCAAACCATCGATTTCCTTTAATTTAAGCGAAGCAATTGCACGTGCGACAGTATTGTATGTTGTCGAGCTATCAATTCTCTTAAGCCTGAGTTGAGTAACACTGCTGTATAATTTCTCAAGTGCCTTAGCGCTATCCTTTGTATCGGTTCTAACCATTAAATAATGGTCAAATCCTTGCTCTCTGTCGTTTATTAGAACTCTTTCTGCTTCAATGGCTATAAGATCATCTTTTTCTGGTGCCTCTTCAATTGGAATATATGTTACTTCTCCAAATATTCCATCCCTATATGCTAACGACAATGGGTAGGTATAAATGTTTTCGCCCCTAATTTCTTTTCTATCCATCCTAAACGGAGTAGCTGTAAATAAGATTGTATTAACATCTTTCATGTTGTTTAGTATACTTTGCCACGTTTGAGCAGGTACATGATGTGCTTCATCAACGATAATGTAATCAAAAGAAGCTTTTATCTCATTTTCAGATAAAGACAGCGCAACCTGCGGCGTAGCCACAACGACATCAGCACTTGATACGTCTTCTTGTAATTCCTCAGAAAACTTGTTCTTAAGCTCATAGGTGCGTGGTGGAACTACATCCTCATGAAACACGTGGATTTTCCTGAGAGTATGCAAGTGAGAAAAGTCCTCGTATATTTGACCGCGCACCATTATGCTCGGCGTTACAATTAACACTTTATGTCTTTGAGTCACATAAGGTGCCATCATTAGCACCCCTGTTTTCCCTGAGCCAGTAGGCATTACAACAATTGCTGCACACTTCTTATTAAAGGTGTCATATGACGCTATAGCATGAATAGCTCCAATCTGAGCGTTTCGGAGGCCAATTGATTCATTGCTATCTATTGGATACCTCAAGCTATCATATGTTTCAATGAAGTAGCACATATTGACTTCCTCTTTTCCGTTAGATATGCTTTCATATTTTTTCTTGGGGCTTATCTTTATCAGCAAAGTGCACATTATTAGCCTAATTGTAACTTACGCAAGCCTCTTCCAACTTCTGGTTATGTGCATTTGTTGTCTTCTGCAAATTAAGTCAATACTACTTGCAAGGAGATGATTAGCAAATGCAATCCAATAAAACTTGTCAACTTGTTGAACAGTACCTAGGGTATCTTGTCGTTATAAAAGGCAGGTCAGAAAACACGGTTAAAGAATACCGAACGGATTTACTTATGTTTTTCAGCTTTGTAATGGCATCCCGAAACAAGCCTATAACTGACAAAATCTTTGTAGGGGTAGACTTGGAATTCATTAAAACAATATCTCTTAACGATATGTATACATTCATTGCCTATTGTCAAACTGAACTACACGCTGCTGCCGGTACTAGAGCAAGAAAAATTGTATCTATCCGTCAATTTTGGAAGTATCTTAAAACCAAGGTTCATCTCATTGATAACAATATTGCTGAAGAATTGGAGACCCCAAAACTCCCTAAAAGAATACCCAAATACTTAAGTCTAGAAGAATCAGTCAGGCTTCTAATTCAATGCGAGAAGTCTCCACGCGATCATAGCATAATAACCATTTTTCTAAACTGTGCTTTACGTTTATCCGAATTAGCAAGCTTAGATATCGACCAAGTGGATAATGAAGTTATTAGTGTCGTTGGCAAAGGGAACAAGGAACGTAGAATCTATTTGACTCCAGCTGCCAAAAAATCGATTAATAAATGGATTCAAATTCGGAGCTCCTTCGATATACCTACCAATGCACTGTTTATTTCAAGAAACAACAGGCGGATGACAACCAAAGCTATTCAAAATGTCGTAAAGAAATATGTAATTGCTTCAGGACTCGATCCGAAATACATATCAACCCACAAACTTCGCCATACAGCAGCCACATTAATGTACAAGTATGGACGGGTTGATATACGATCACTTCAGCAAATTTTAGGACACGAAAGCGTGGCCACAACCGAAATTTATACTCATATTGATGAACATCAATTGCAATCTGCTGTCAATTCAAACCCGCTTGCTATGATGTTTAACTAATTACCAAGCACATCTGCGACTAAAGTTTTAATATTTAGAAGTTTATATTTGTTCCTATATGTCTGTAAACTATACGGCACCTAAAACTCAGTATTATCAGGATGCTATTTAAATACCCCAAAATTAGAATTTCATCTCTATTTGTACTCTGCCAGTTTATTTTTCGCCTGATAACTGTTGATTTCTTAACTAGATTTACGAGATCATAATGTTTATTAAACCTAGATTGTATGGAAAGCTCAACTATCTCCGGGCTATTCTCCCATAAGATCGGATATTTTCTTTTTATAAAACTAATCAAGGCTTCTTTTTCTTTAGTATTAGGAACAATCGGTGCCATTGGAATTGCTATGGGGTCTTCTCTTTTGCTTAATTCCTCCGCGCTTGCTAATCCAAAATGGTGTATGTTGTAAGACTTGCTCACTTTCTCCTCCATAGTCAGTATATACTGACCATGCCCATCAAGTTGAATCCTGTCAAACCCAGCATAGATTAACCGCAAAGGTTTTCTGTTTTCAATCTCGTAAAACAGTTCAACTACTAGGACTGACTCATTTGCTAGCATTGGTACCGCTTTATAGTTCGACTTCTTTAAAACCGGGACTGGGTACACCTCGCCTTCTCCGCTAATAAAAAGAAATTTAATTCCGCTCAAAACTCTTCACCCTTTTCTTAGGATTTCTGAGATAATATAAACTTTGTTTATTTATCGCCAGAGGTTTACTACTATATCTCCTCCTGATATTAGCCCCATTTTGGCATAATGTATATCGGTTTCAATAATCCCTATCTGACATCGATGTCGTTGATACCTAAAATTTGTGAGGTTAGAGTTAATTTCTTACTTTATTCGCCACCATCGTCTTCTTGTAACCGATCGCAACATGATGATGCAAAATTTACTTTAAACAAAGGAATCTCCCACGTGCCGGTTTGAACTGAGAGCAGGGAATCTTTGGATTGTTCTTAAAAAAATCTTCCTTAAGAGAAACGCCCAAGGAAACTTTGATCAGCAGCAGTTAGTTCCAATCCATCTCGCTCAATGTTGTTTTTAAATATGGTTTTACTTTCTGGTCTTCAAAAAAACAAAGGTTTTGTTATCCGATAGCTCATCCATATAAATAAAATTAAGTCTATTAAACTCTTTGATTTCATCCAAATTTTCAACCGCGTTTTCAGCCATGAAACGCACCATTTCACCGCGAGCCATTTTAACATAAACTCCTTTTTCTATAACTATACTGCCGATCAGTTCGCCGAATCTGCAGGTAATGTAATTAATGTCGGCTGTCAGGTATTTCTCAACAGTTTTACTGTATTCAGTAGAAGCAAGATTCAAAATCGTGGTATCATTCTGGGTTAGGTCCCGATAGATATCATCTTTCCAATAGTCATACATATTATGACAGAAGGCCGTTTTTAACTTTGTCTGCATTTCCAATCGATAGGGTACAACTCCATCGAAAGGTTTCAATATCCCATAAAATCCAGATAAAATCCGTAGATGATTTTCTATGTAGTCAAAATAATCGTCCTCAAATACCTGTGGTGCCATGTACTTGTACTGAATGCCATCGTAGGATAAAATGGCCAGGTTTGTGTAACCGCACAAATCCATTTTTTGATAGCGTTCATAGTTCAGCCTTGCAATCTCATCGTTACAGCAAAGCAGTTTTTTAAGGTCCTCGTATGTTAGGCTTTGTAGATATTCTTTAAGCTTTTGGGCTTTTTCAAGGTATACCGGAGGATTGCGAGACGGCAGAAAATCCGCGTCCATATTCATTTTCTTCGCTGGAGAGATTATGATTTTCAATGTATTTTACATCCTTTAATATTCGCCATTAAGTTAATCCGGTTATTCTTCTAGGCTTACAGTAAGGTAATTGTAGCCGGGTAGAAGTGGGCGATTACTCCCCCACAACCCCCACAGACCCGGACGTGCGGATTTCCCGCATCCGGTTCCTCTTATTATGGTTTTGCTAAATGTTGTAGTGCATTATTTTTGGCGTTGGAAGTGGAAAATGCTTGAGGAAATCGTTGAACGAGTCCCAGTTTCTTTTACCTTTCCGCGACCGTCGGTTTAGCCACTTTAGCCATAAATGCGATACTGCGTGACGAAAAGCGCTAAGGCACTTGGCATTCCCATTAATGCCATAATACTGATAGTGTCCCTGCAGTTTAACACATAGGATTTTATGCTGATCTCTTATGGGAAGGTGCCGATTATCCCGACACCACTTTCCTATCCCTTGTATTTTGCTGCTCAAACGCTTACTTATAGTTTTCCGTCTGACAACCCAATTCCCTCTCAGACTCCGTCCCCAATAGTGGGTAAAACCCAGGAAGTCGAATGTCCTACATTCCTCATCTGGTTTTTGGTCTGCTTTCCTCGGTCGGTTGAAGGGAACTAAGCGTGTCTTCTCAGGGTGCACTGTAAGTCCGAATTTGCCAAACCTCTTGGGGAGAACCTCCATTACTCGCATGGCGTCTTGTTTATCTGAAAATCCTACTATTAGATCATCGGCAAAACGGACCATGAATACCTTTCCCGTCATACGTGGTTTGACCACCGTCTCGAACCATACATCCATTACGTGATGTAAATAGATGTTACTAAGAAGCGGCGAAATTACCCCGCCCTGAGGAGAGCCGGCTTCTGGATAACTGAGTTGATCCTTCTCCTGTACACCTGCATTTAGCCACTTTCCTATCAGCCTTGTAACGACTCCATCATTAACCCGTTGTCGAAGCATTGCCTGTATTTGTCCATGTTCGATGGTATCGAAATATTTTCGTA
>NZ_SPQQ01000008.1:0-85051 GCF_004766045.1 Desulfosporosinus fructosivorans | reverse complement strand
AATATCGACATCCAATATCCACCCGCCGTTCATCTCCATGGTTTCCTTCCATATGACACCAAGTGCCTGGTGCTGTGACCGCCCCGGACGGAACCCAAACGAACTATCTTTGAAGTCTTGTTCATAGATCGGTTCCAACAGCATACACACAGCCCTTTGAATTATCTTATCTTCTAAAGTGGGTATACCGATTGGCCTCAGCTCTCCCTTTCCGTCCCCTTTTGGAATGTAGGCTCTTTTAACGGGTGGAGCTTTGTAACGTCCTGACTTAGCTCTCTCCACTAGGCCCTTCAGGTTCTCTTGCAGATTAGCCTCGTATTCCTTAGCTGTTACTCCGTCTACTCCTGTGGCTCCATTTTTCTTGGTTCGCCTGAAGGCTTCTTCGAGCCATGTGATGTCCATGTGATAGGCTAGCGATGTGAAGACCATCTCTGGTGACTGCTTCGCCAATTGTGCTATTCGTTGCTGTTTCGTTGACACCGAACTGAATTCCGATGTATTCACGGTGTTTCCTCCCAACGATTCCATAATAAGGTGCAACGCCCTTCCCTCTATAGGGTCCTCTTGGGTGAGTTCCCCTACTTCATTGGTACTATGACGGCACTACGACTACTGTTATCGCATCCCGCCGCACTTCGTTTCCTTCGCTTGGCAGTACCATCCTCTATTCTCATTCTTCGCTCTTCCCATGGCTGAGAACAGGCCTTGGAAAGCCTGGAGTTGTTAACCCGTGATCCCCACCGGACACTTAAGATGGACGTAACAGTTTCTCCCAGGTTCCTGGGGAATCCCTTGTGCATTTGCTCTGCTCTATGACCCCGGTCGGACAATGGTACTAGGTCAATAGGGTACCCTCGTGCTGCTCTCGCCTTCTTAAAAACGAAAGCTCCAACGAAGCATTTTTCGAGGCTCAATCACACAGCTTTTGCACTCGCTGTCTACGCTTCACACCAGAAATCGCTTCCCAGTATGCAAGACTCGCTACCGGCTGTTGACCAGACTTTACCGGGCAGGTCACTTCCTCCCTGCTAGATTCCTTCTAAAGGTTTCAGCCCAAAGGCATTCCCCTTTACCAGACTTGATCCTGGCGCAATAAGAATAATGGGACGCAGACTGAACGCTATATCAGAATGATGCGAATTAAACGCCAACTACATCTATAGGAACTGCTTTACCATTCTTGAAAACTTTGATAGTGTCAAATTTTTCTGACGATTTAATCTTGTATATTAACATATTGTCAATTTTTCGAGTATAATTCGAATCATCAGTCAGTTCTTCATTAAAACTAATTTTAAGTGTATGTTCTTGTTCTTCTATTTCAAATGTTACATCTGTGAAAAAAGATGCTCTGTCTCCTTGATTAACATTAATTGCATTTAAAAAGAAGTAGTCGTAGTCATCATTGTCAATATTACTAGAATAAAGATAGACGCCATTTTCTTCACTAGTTGTATCAATAAAATTTTGAACTCTCTTAGGGATATCTTGCCTCACGACTTTAGAAAACTCCGGATCAGATTCTTTATTGCATCCCATAGTAGTAGCAAGCACCAAACAGAAAATTAGTAGTAAATAAATCATCTTTCTCAATAAATTCTCACTCCTTATTTGTGGCACATAATTCTACGAATGCGTCACAGTTTAAGATTAATGCGAATTAACCGCACTCAATTAATACTCATTATTAATATATTTCTTTAGCGTTTTTAGGTAACAAGTAAACATCTTTTAAAAACTTTAAACTGTTATTTGCCTCAATTTCGTTATATCTAACATTCATAATATGAGATACCTCTTTGGCAATACCATCAAACAAATCGCACATGATAAAGACTGCTTTCCAGATATCTTTTACAGCTCCAGAAGAATAGGTTTTCAAAAATGCATTCCACTTCTCCTTTTCCAACCATCTATAAATGTGCTTTCCCGACTTTCCAATACTAACAGTAAAATTTGTTTCGAATCCAATTTTCCATCCTAATAAACGCAATAACTGTGGACGGACAACAAAATTTAACATATCCATTACAGAAGGTATTTCCTCTCGCCATAAGCCCTTTGCAACATTATTAAGACACCACCAAAATTCATTACATGTATCCAAAAATTGAAACTCTGTCGGTTTCTTTACCCAAAAATCCTCATCCGTTGCTTCTTCAAGATTTGGTAAACATTTGTCTTTGGCAAGCAGTATTTTACAAAGCCTGTTTCCTTTAATATCCTTAAGTACATGTGTTAGTGTACATACATGCAAGTCTAGACGATTTCCATCAGTAAATTGAATTAACCATCCATAACAGCTTTCAACATCACTTTGATAATAAGAATTTTCTTCAGGATATTGCATATATAACCGTTCGCCAAATTGGTCAATCCACCTCTTATTATTACGAAATGACTTTGTTTTCTCAACAACATATACAATATCATAATCCTGAAAAATATCTTTTATAGCATTCGGATTTGTTCTTGACCCGTTCAAAAGAACTGCACGAATTCTTTCATCCTTCTTTGCGATATCTAATATTAAATCGAACATTTCCTGTTCTGTACGCATTCTAACCTCCAAATGAAAAAATAACCTTACTTCACGTTATCCTACCGATGGTCAGTATAAGAATTTTGTGAAGTTATACTAATCGGGTCAAAAAACGAAGTAGTACCAATATTTCGCACCAATTTATTTACTGTTCTTTATTCAAAATATCCTTTTGCTCTTGAACAAACTGTTCTATACCTTCATTCCCATTAAAGTAATTGGCTAGAGCAATATCCTTTGTTGCTTCGGTTTTTTTGTTTGCTGAAGTCACCCTTTGTCTCTCTTTTTTCCCCAAGTGATTCTTTCATGCTCATCCTTAACCCATTTAATAAAGTTTTCACGTTCTTGTTGGTGGTTAATTAATAATTGTACGTTTTCTTTTTTATTTAGATATCTTCTTACCTTCCAGGTTTCATGAATAACGTTTCGATATCGATAATCATTGTAGAGCTGGCTAAACCATTCTTCTTTATTTAATTCCTCAAATTCTGTGTTCTTTGTAGATGAAAAAGCCATTATGATTTCTCCAAGACCAATGAAAATATCTCCTAAAAAATCAAGCATTTAATACCTCCTAACTTTACCAACCACACCAATTGCTGTCTGTCGATAATATATTATTAATAATCATTACTTCCAATTATCCTACTCATGCCGTCCAACACTGAATTTTAATGGGACGGCTTTTTTACTGCTGGGTTTAAGAATAATGTGCATTATTTCCATTCTTCTTTTAGGAGTGCAAATAAATATTCATCAGTGTATTCTCCTTTATTCCATGCATTTTTTATAAAGTGACCTTCCTTTCTCATTCCAATCTTATCAAGCAATTTAATAGAAGGCTTATTTCTTACATCAGTTATAGCAATAACTCTGTGCCTATTCCATACGGTGAATATAAACCCCAATAGGCTGCTGACTGCCTCTATTCCAAAACCTTTATTTTGATATACTGGGTTTAATGTAAATCCTATTTCTACCTGATTTATGTCCTGCGGTAATGTATGTATTGCTAAATCTCCTACCAGATTTCCTGTATTCTTTAATTCAATTGCAATTTGAAACCAACTATCGGGTATACCAGGTTCAAAATCCATTTGTTCTTTTACGAATTCCACTGCTTGTTCAATTTTAAAATTTACCCATCCTTCACCTTGATATAGAGCTACTTGGGGATTTGTCCTGTATTGAAAAAAGGTCTCAGCATCAGTTTCTTTAAACTTCCTTAAAATTAACCTTTCTGTTTCTATCTTGGAAAACTTTATTTTACTCATATTATTTCTAGTACCTCCTTTACTTCCCATTATCCTACTGATGGTAGCCAGTTTAAGAATAATCCTGCTAATAAAAGTCAACCATAAATTTCAAGAAATATCAATATAAATGTGAACATAGCGAAGCTGACCAGATAGATACCGAAAGACAACTGGCCGGTTTGAACAATGAGTTATTAGGCTGCAGCATAAACCGCTTTCACTCTGGCATAGTAGATGCGTAGGAACTTGTTTAACGCAGCGATTTTGGCAACTTTTTTTGGCTTCCCTTCTTTTTCTTTCTTAATCATATACTGGTAAACAGCGTCATCTTCAGACGGCTTGCTAATCTTTATGTACCTCATGATTTCGTATCCTGTCTTACGCAAAGAGGCTGAGCCACGTTTGGAAATGCTTCGCTTAGTAGCTGTGAATTTGCCCGATTGAAACGGTGGTGCATCAAGACCTGCATAAGCAATGACGGCTCCACCACTATGAAAGCGTCGTACATCTCCTATTTCTGCTATAATCCTTGGGCCGAGTATCTCACCAACTCCAGGCATAGCCATGACAACTTTATATTCCTTCAGCGACTTTGCCAATCCTCTCATCTGTGCTAGAATACTCGCAAGGGTCGTGTCTATCATGTGCAGGACCTTAACTGCTTCCTCTACGAGCATTTTGGTCGATGGCGTAGTGGAAGACAAAGTGGGGATGCCCTCCAGTGCAAGTGCGTAGATTTTCTTCGCTTTTTCCGTGCTGGCTCGGTATCCTTTTCTTTTTGTCCAGCTGTTATAGTTGTTGATGTATCTGGCCTCAGACATACGCGTAATGTTGTCAAAGTGCCAGTATTCCTTTACAAAGTCGCACAATTTGTCCCGATCCGGTACGTCAGAGCGATTCCAAAGGAGTGTTTTTATCCCCGGCATTGTTCGATCCAGCAGATTTGCAAGCGTCTGTTTCGAATGAATACGCATAGATATGTAGCTTAAATATTGTCGGTTGAGTGTTTTTAACTCATCATACACATCTGCCGTTGGCGAGTAGTTTACAAGATGATACCAGTGATCTATACCAAAGTTCCCTATCTTAATGGCATCAAGCTTATCTGTTTTTCCTTTGCGGATTGCAACATTAACATACTTGCTCATTACCAACGGATTAATAACAGATGTAAAAATACCATACTCTTTCAGATATGCTAGTACTGGGTAATGGTATGCTCCTGTAGACTCCATAACGACACGGGTTTCCTCTGTAAGTGTGTTGATCTGATTTACCAATTGTTTTAAGTCACTTTCCGTGTGTTTCAACTCAAAAGGTTTATGTAGCACCTCCCCATACGGTTTCATAAAACAGACAGTACTTTTCCCCTTTGAAATGTCAATCCCGACACTGATCATACTACTCCTCCTAATTATTTGTGTTGGCGTCCATCCTCGCTTATTACCATTCATATTGGTTAGTTACACGAAAGCCTCATCGGTTTCAACCTGCTTAATCGAATGCACATAATAAGGGGATGGCTGACTGATTATTCTACGGATGCGAAATCCAATGCGAACTACGCCAGGCCATTTCTCCCCTTATTATATTTAAATAAGCACAAGCATCCAACCCGTCATTCGGATCGTTTGCTTGTGCTTTTATAGTACCAATGCGAGCCTGACGATAGTCATTCATATAACGTCACGAGGGTCTGCGGCGTCGGGTTACTATATTTTTAGTCTCTCCGATGTCTGCAAATACGCTGTTACCGAATGGGCTGTACCTAGCGGTCCATGGAAGGCGGAGCGTCCTCTCCGATGCCTAACCTTCACAATTTCTATTTACTTTTCCTTTGAACTTTTAGTAAAGTGCTATGAACAGCACCATCATTTTGGAATTCAAACCTTCCATCTTTAATCAAATGATTCAACAATTCTACTTCACTAAAGGTTAGATATCCCTCAACAATTAATTGACAATATACATCATCCAAACTTCTTGCTTTCCTTTTACCTTTTAGATAATCGTAACAAAAATCCGAAACTTCATCGTTCAATCTCTTAACTTCTGGGACTGAAACCCATTTGAAGTCTCTTTCACTTTTCCCCAATGCAAACAAGGCATCTAAAATTGAATACTCGATATCACCATAATCTGGATTTTTTCTATACAACGGTGTGAAATAATCAATTGCTTTTTCGTACTCTTTACATAAAATATATGCCTCTCCCAAACGCCATTGTGCATAGATATCGGTAGAGTGACTCTTCGCAACTTCTTGTCTATGCCTTTTTAATCCTATGTAATCCCCTTTACTGATGAGATTATAGTCATCTTCCCAATCTTCAAATCCATTCATGTCATTATCATCATCGAGCTTTTTTCTTCGACTACTAATGTTTATAATCTTGCTGTCATTATCCAAATAGATCACCTCCATGTGATTGTTTTATACCTTCAAACCCTGACTTAGTGAGCAAGGATGGCGAACTGCTATAACGTTCCGAGGGTTTGCAACGTCGGGTTATTACATTCATATTCTCTCCGATGTCGCAAAACCCTCTGTTATCCAATGCCGTACGCCCCCAGATTCAGAGGCCGCCATGGACGGCGGCCCCTTGAGCCTCCGATCATTTAAGTACTCAATATAAGAAGATTTCGACATAACTTTATAAGCACTAAAAGTAATGCTTAAACTGCGGTTATCATGACTAAACCGGCAAAACCGAGATAATATAACCACCGGCAATTAAGCTTATAAGATTTGCGATAAAAGCATAAATCAAGATACGGCTCTTTTTATGTTCCTTAATATAGATGGGAAACGCAATCATTTCTGCCGCAAATACAAAAATCTCTCCAACTAATAAACTGAAAATCAAATAGCTTGGCATCAGCGAACCTCCGCTATTCAACAAAACATTCAGTATGCCCTGAGTAACAAGGTTGATAGCAAGAAAAATAAGCCAACTTCTCGTTTGTCTAAACCTAAAGAGCCAGAAAATGATGCCTTCAAGTATAAGCGTAAGCAGTAACCGTATTGACACCAAGAGCACCGAGCGAAACGGATATTTCCCGGGTGTGAGCTCCTGATTGGATACGTTCAAGGTAACCACGTTGTTATAACGCTGTAAGGGTGCACCAAGCGTACACTCAAAACTCTCCCCATTTGTGGTAACCTTGAACGTATACTTGCCACCGACCTGTATATCTCGCGAATAAAAAACGTAATATCCTTCCCATGCAACCCGCCGAACTATCGCTTCTGGTTGACTTTCATTGGATACCAATACAATTGAAAGGTCATCTGGCGGATTGTTAATCAGTATAACCAATGATGGCGGTTCCGCAGAATTTGCCAAGGCGTTTGCAGGCAGGATTGATATCATCAACATACCTAACACCATAACCAATAGCAAGCGTTTACCAGCCTCGTTCATATTTGAACCCCCTTGGCGAAGATAATTTAAGTAAACTTAATCACATTATCCTGCTAATATTTTTATAACCGATTCTTCAGTTGTGACACATTTTCCTACGAATACCTAAAAGCATATTCAGAATGGTACGTTGTATTAAAAGGACTCCTACTTATATTGCTCGTCAATCTAAGTAGGAGGGGGGCGACAACCAGTTATATATTAAAATTCCACATCTACTCTGTACATTCCTTCCAAATCAACAAATTAAAGCCAATACCCTTAAGTCCTGGCTTTGTTTATGTCCCAATTCTATGGATTTCTGCACAAACTAAGAATTAGCAGAAGTCTGAATAAAGGAGGCGAATGTCTAGCGAACCAACGGTAAGTGCAATGTCTATAATGCGACGTTGAGATAATCAATTATAGGACATTAGAGAGTGAGAGTGTAGGTGTACTCTGTTTATGTGCCAATTCTCTCAATTTTACTGGGATAAGTATCCTTCTGAGTCCTGATAATTAAGTTCATATGAGAGCTGCCATTTGTGCAATGGCAGCTCTCATATGAACTTAATTTCGGGGTAAATCATTCGGTAGTATAAACGATCTTCGCAGGATAATCCTACAATTGTATTATTAGTTCTATCAAACCCACGTACATAAATGCCCTCTCTTCGTCGAGTAAAACGAAGGGAGGACGTTGTGTCAATAACCGGAACTTAATATCGGTTCTAAACCAAAATATGGCGCTAAATGAAAAGCAGGGCACTGAGCAAACAAGTCGTTCTAGTAGTGCCAAGCTTTGTATTACGATAAGAAAGTTGTCTAAAACTTCTCGCTTGCCATCCGATTTTCTAATCAGGTTTCTCCACATTGGAACACCCGTACCTCAGTTAGCGCATGCATCCAGTCTTGATTTAATTACTGTACAGCTGCGCACCATCATCATGAAAAGAGGCAGTTAGAGGTAAAAGAGTGGATAAATTAAAGATAAATAGAGGGGAGGAACTTGAATTACGTCAACAGACGCAAACTAGAGGATGGAAAGAGGCAGTTAGGGGTAAAACGGTGGATAAATTGAGGACAAATTGAGGGGAGGAACTAAAATTACGCCAACAGACGCAAAGTAGAGGATGAAAAGAGGCACTTAGAGGTAAAACAGTGGATAAATTGATGTCTCGTCTCATTCTTTAATAACCTTATCTACCACAAATATTCCTCCATTTCTATCCAATAATCTTCGACGAAATAGAGGGATTTCCTTCATTAAGTGGAAAATATTATATATAGTTTAAACCAATCTTCTTAAAATGTCACAATAACTCACATTATACCGAATACCTCAAACTTTGCTCAATTAATAGTAGTGTGGAGTAGGAGGTGAGAAAGATATGATTAAACTCGAATGTAAGTCCAAAAAGGCGGAAGAAGGTTATTCTTATGAATGGGGTAATAACGCAAACAGTAATTGATTTTTTTATGGCTGTTAATTGGGCAAGTATTGGCTCTGTATTATTTGGTGCTATTATTTCAGCATTTATTATTCACAATCTAACTAAATGGCGAGAGAACCAGCGACTTAAAATTGACCTTCAGGTAAAGACTGCTGACATACTTATTGATACTGTAAAGACTTTTAATAATATGTCTTCAAATATGACAAGCAATAATTTTGCATTCCTCATAAATTATAATATAACTCTGGAGTACAACCCCATTGTGAAAGGCGAAATATCTGATCCATACAATTCAACAATGATATTAAATGATATACGACAAAGGCATATTGAACAGGGTAAAGAAAATGTCCGTAAAAACTATGATGTTTTAAATGATACATGGGAAACTTACAGTAAAACGTTTTTCCCCATTATTTCTATACTCGAATCAAAGGAAGTTATATTAAACAAATTTAAGGGCTTCAGATACTTGTTATTAGATGAATTTAAAGAACTTATGGAATTACAAAAAGAGTTTTCGGCTATATATTTTAATGAGATTTCCCAAAATATAATGAACTCAGAACCTATTGAAGAAACCACTCTGCAAAAGGTTGATGATGTTCGGCAAAAGATTATGGAAAAGTGCATAGACATAGGATGTATTATGTGGGATTTACTCGTAGGCCTACAGAACGAGTTCTTGAGCAAATTGTTTAAGTACAAAGTACCGTTGAGACAACCAAAAGATAAGACCTTACCAGTATATAAGTCAGGATTTGTTTACGATATTAAGAATTGAGGGTTTAATAGAATGAAAACTAAAACTTGGATCACTGAGGAATGGTCAAAAGGTGCGATATTGTGTTCAATACTTAGTGTTCTTTTTACAATAGGATATGATCTTATCAAAAGCAAACCAATATTTAGCACTATTTGGCTGGTAATAAAGGGAGTTTGGAATTTTATCATTTACACTTTGAATTTCAATCTTAAAGTATGGTGGGTAATAGTCGGTATAATAATAACGATTGTAATTATTTATTTTGTAGTTAATTTTAAACAAGAAGTAGTAAAACCAGATTTCTTGGGTTATAAAGTAGATAAATTTAAACGATGGAAATGGACTTGGGACTACAGATGGAATAAATTAGAAGATACTTGGAGGATTTCTAACTTGACTCCTCATTGTCCAAGGTGTGATACTCCATTGATAGAATATTCAATGGGTTTAAGATTTGATTGTCCTAGATGTGATTTTAACGCAGAATATGATGAGTGTGATGAACCACATAAAATTGAAAGATTAATATCGGATAATATAAATCAAAGATAGATTTCGAAGTCATACAATACAAAGGAGATTATTTAATGTCAATATGCACTGATTACGGTTATGAGAGCAAATATGATTGTTGTAGCAGTATAGCAAAGGATTATGGGTTGATATAAATGACGACATAGGAGGTTTTTTAGTGGAAAAGGAGTCTGGTAGCAAATTAGATACTTTAATTGATGAGATAATTAGAATAAACGAAACATTTCATTCCTATGAACCTAGAATTAAGGAAATAGGAATGAATTATCCTAAACTTATGTTTTATGATGATTTTGATAATAGTAAATATCTAACTGAAAAAGATGTAATCAATTATCTTTGCATCAAATGGAAATTACGTAACGATTACAATGGTAAATTAAGCGAATTAGGTCTCAGAGGTATATTTGAAGCTGTGGAACATTGGGATTCCGAAAAACTTATTAGCAGGGTTTATGATAAAGAATATGGCGTCTTTGGATTTTTGAACGCCATATCCATTGGTAAAGGTTCCGTGGAGGCTTTTATTGAGTATCTATATTCAGATTATGAAATGGATGATGATTGTAACCTTATAGACGAAGTCGATTGACGCTGTCCATGAGTGTATAAAAATTAACTCGCAACATTTCAGTGGTTTTTAGAATCTTTATAATTGAATATAGGCCATAATGCTAAGAGCAAATTTATGGAGGCCAGTCAATAGTGGCTGGTTTAATAGCCCTGGGAGGATTTAAAATGAAAATTGACATCAAAGTATCATCTAGTAGGGAAAAAAGTATTGGTATGGATCTGAAAGAAGCGTTTCCAAGTTACGTTGACGAAATGAATGAATATTCTTTTCATGTATCTATTAGTGTAAGTGAAAATGGAAGTCGTGTTGCGACAGTTCATGGGCTTGTTTTTGATGAAAATAAAATATTAAATGAACATGAGAATATAGTTAACATCGCAGATATACATAGTGCTGATGCATTAGGAGCAATATCGAGCTTAGTAAAAAGTTCGATTTATAAACAAGAATCTGACGAAAATTTGATATTTGAATCTCCTTATATTTGTTACATCGAAACTTTATATGTCTATCCCCAATATCGAGGGAAAAGCATTGGTAAATATATATTTAATAATATATACAATATTTTTCTATATAGTCTAAATATACATACACGTTGTTTGGTTATTTGCCCAAAACCACAAGAACCCGTTGATAAACATAGTTGGGTTAATTCGTTAGATGATGATGGGCGCTTGAAGAAAATTATGCTTAATGTTCTCAAAGGATGCGGCTATAAGAGAATCGGCAAAACAGAATTTTTCGCAATAAATTGTATGACCTAAGCCTAATATTATTCTAGATGCTGATTTATATTGTTCTTATTTCCATAGTGAAATTACCTAAAGAGTCTGACTGGTTAGATAGGCTAATTTCCGCCAGTAGCTTAATAAGTGATTTATAATCAATACTATTTTCTTTCGAAATCCAAATGCGTATTGTATCAAAAAAGGGATATACCCTTGAATGAGGAAACATATTTCTTACAACCATTTTGCCTGACCACGGCACGAGGAGTTTGTGCTAGTGCTATATCGGTGTGGAATTAAAGTTTAATACAAGGGGACGCAGAGATTTATGCTGGCAAATTGAGCTTCCCATTATCCTACTAACTATATCTTAGCTAATCATATCCCAGCTTCCAGTTATAGACATTATCAAAACTTATACTTTATCGATTCCACTATTACCGAAATACGGATTCATCGTACTAGTTGGTAATCGCAAACCTAAACTTCAGATAATTGTTACACCCTTAAATCTCCATAATTACCCTTTCTCTTGAGTAACTCCCCGCCACATTGGGGCAATTATTAGCGCCAATTTGGTTCGCTGCTTCAGCTTTCTTTTTATGTATTCCTTCGACATGCTGAGTTCTGACTTTTTTATTACGTGGGGTCACCCGTGAGCGATAAATCTGACATCCTATTTCTAATAGCTCGTATAACTGCAAACACTTTCTATAGCCTAAATTCTTCATTATTCTGTTAATCCCTGCCAACAACTGTTCCTTTTTACAATATTCTTTATATTTTGCCCTATTAGCACTAACTTTCAGTTTGATAGCCTATCTTGCCTAGCTTACTCTGCGTAAACCATAACACTCAGCTCAGACAATTCTATGTGAAAAAGGGAGCCGAAGTCTAAGATACCCTTAGTTTCGCTCCCTTGATTAGTTATCCACTCAACTGAAACTCTCTTCCATTCCATCTTCAACACATCAGCTGGAATACAAAAACCTTCCGTTTCACCCTATAACACTAAGCCACAAATCTAAGCTTTCTTCAGTAGATCCTTGCCTATTAAACTTCTTCAAGAAATTTAACCTGGATCTTACCCTCTAGTAAGTCTTCAAACTTTTGGGCTGCTTCCTGAAAATAAGCTGAACTCCCATGGGGTTTGAAGGCCTCCTTGCCGGCTAATATCCTTGGGCCGGCAGTCCAAATCCTCTTTCCCTATTCAGAATCACGGTTTTCATCTCGAATGGTCATGACTTTGAGCCCAGGAAACGGCTCTCCATCTATGAATTCCGCTTCTCCCTCCTGCTGTGCTTTTAAAAGGATATCCATGGCATCTGCAACTTTAGCCGCAAGCTGAAAATACATCATTTTATAATCCGGCATCCTAATATCCCCCCTATTTCAAGCAGCGGCAAGGCTCCGGGTCATGACCCGGTCCTGCCGTCTGCTTTTATAGGGGAAATTAAAAAGCGCATGCGAGGTTTTTTTCACCCTACACATGCGCTATGCTTCGTTACTTGCTGAATCCTAAACACCTAACCTCAATCAACCGGAAGCAATCCGGCTGTGAACAGAAAGGCGGTCCGCATAACCGGTACGCGAACAGTTCCTTTCCGCTGCCTGGGTCAGGAATAGGCTGATCTCTTGCTGCGTGAAGCCGCACAGTCTGCTCCCTGCCAGACATCCCATTACACTCACTTCACCCGCAGCACAGGCACCTTGCTTGTGCATAAACGGGCAGCATTGTATAATAAAAATGTCGTCGTGGACAGCCGGACTGTTACGTGTAGGTGCTTGCTCACCTGCTCGTGCCTGGAAGTGCGTCAACACTTTCAGGTCACGGCGACTTTTTAATTTCCACCTATTCCTAATTATAGCTTTTTTGAGGTGAATTGCAACTGAAAACTCTTTTTTACCCTCGCTGCTATCACCAACAATAAAGAGATTATACCTTAGGTGATAGTGGGTTCGATTATCCATAAGATATCTCAGACTCTGGTTCTGGGTTAAATCGCTACAATTTCACCTTGCCAATTCAGTTTAAATGAAATATCTCCATAGACTCAATTACTTTCAAATTCTGTTGACTTATCTTAAAAGGTTCAGCCGGCAAAGGCTTCAAGTATTTCCTTTCCTCCTAGAACAACTCATTGGGAGTATGTCCCTTTGACACCAACGATAGCTAAGAATGCATATATATCTCAAAGCAGATGAGCCCTTGGGTGGAGTTCAAATGGTGCATCGATGCACCATTTGAACTCCACCCAAGGGCTCTTTGGCTTCCGTCAGACACTATCTGATCTCGACGGCGTTGCTAAGCAGCATTTTGGCGCTTTCTTCCTTGATAAAGTTAAGCAATATCACTTCTTTAATAATGAATGACTACTGTTTCGGCTCTCCGGAGTACATATCCAATCTTTGTATTGCCTTATACTTGCACCATTTCATACAAGTTCCGCATTTTGTGCACTTTTCTTCATCGATCACATACGCTTTCCCGCGTTCTCCGCTGATCGCCTCGGCCTTGCAAACTTTTTTACATTTGTCGCAACCCCGGCATTTTTCAGAGTTAATCTGATACCGATAGGGAGCTCTGACTGGATTGCTTTTTGGCTTCCCATCTGCATTCTTTGTGAGACGAGACAGTATATCCTTTAGCATTTTGTACCTTCTTTCATTAATCCAGGATCGCTCTCTTCACCAATGTCTTGGCTATTTGTACCTTGTACTTATTGTCCGCCAGTGGCACCGTACCCTTGGCAAGAGCAGCAGCTGCCGTTTCCGCCACCGATTCACTGATGACTTTACCCTTTAAGACATCCTCAACTCCGGTTGCCCTTTTGGGCCTCGCTGCTTCCGTTGACGGTCAGTTTTAGCGTATCTCTTTCAGCCATGTGCATTTACCTCCCTTTTCCCGGCCATGTCGTTGTTTGCCCTGGTATCACATACCAATTTAGTCAATCTTATCAGCCGATTCACTGTCAAAAAGAGCGCTGATTTCTGTGAAAAACCGTAAGATTGTAGCTTGCTCATCGTCGCTGTAGTGTTTGAAAAAAGCCAACCACTCTTGTCTGGCTTGGTTATGGATTTTTTTATGCTCGTCATAGACGGACTGTCCGCTCTTAGTCAGTTGAAAATAAATTTCTTTGTTATTGTCCGGCTCCTGGTAGCTTTCTATTAAGCCCTTACCCAGTAACCTTTTGCTGATTCTACTGATGCCTCCCCGCGTCAGGCCCATTTTTTCTGAAATCTTTGTGACATTCGGATGGTCAATCATACCAATCCAGTCAATACAGTGGACTTCCGCAAGGCTGATTTCATCCAACAGACCCTCTCCTTTATGCCGGAATACGTCCGAGTTCTCCTGTATTTTTATAAAAATGTCTAAGATTTTCAGTGCTTGATTCATACGATCCCTCCTTTTTGTTGACGGTGTAACAATAATGTATCACGGTTTTGTTCCATCGTCAACAAAAATTCAGCTTTGCGAGACTGTGCCATACGATACACCAGCAATACAGTATGGTGTTTGTCAAGGAGTGAACGATTTTGTTTTGCAAAAAAACAGATGGCGCAACGGACTTTCCCGCTGTACCATCTGTTAACCAAGATATTAGAAATGGACCTCAACCTCCGGGTCCATTCTATCTAATGCGGTGAGCATTTTCTGCAACTCATCATAAGCTTTGATCATGTTATCGCGGTGAATGTTGAATTGTGCTTCGGTCGTCCTGACCGAGGATTTGGTTTCCGCGTCTTTGAGCTTCTTTTCCAGTTCGGCAATTTATTTATCGGACCCACAAATTTAAATCCGAGCAGGCGCTGCCAATAAATCCGTTCGCAGTTTCAAGATCTATACACACGGCTCTAATTAACCCTTTTATAAAAAAATATCCTGCAACATCAAATTTGCAGGTACATATTTAACTTTTTTAGATTAATGATAAACCCAGCATCTAGCAGCATATCCAATCCTAAAAGTCCATTAATATCTTCGTAAATGTAGCTTGTAAAATCCAATGAACAATTATTAAGGCAATATTCTCCGACCTCAACTTTGTCCACTTTCTTTACAAAAGAATGTTCTTTCCCACCTATGCCATAAGAGGTAACAATTTCATCCTCACCACTTACTAGTATACCTATTTCATCAACACAATCTTGGGTTAACAGAGAATGTGAGGCACCTGTATCTATTACAACATTGCTTATTTGCTTCGTTTTCCCTCTATATGTAATTTTAATATTAGTAAAAAGCAATCCATCTCTATATTCAATGCGCATTTCTTAATGCTCTCCTCAATCCAATTCTCGTTCTCAACTTTATCACTACTACTTCATTTGCAGTATGATAAATCAAAACATTATCCTTAGATTCCAAAAGCTCACGCGTTGCTTTATCATCCGCTATAGGCCCAATTACGGCTATTTCATCCACATACTCCTTGTCGTTTTCAATATGTGATTTTAAAACTTCAAACTTAACAAACTGATTGGGATAAATATTTCTTACCTCATCCCACTTCATATAAAAACACCTTCCCAGAATTTAGTATAAATTAGTATATCCCATAAAAATCAAAGCTTCAATAGGCAACTATATAACTGGTGTCTGAATTGAATTTCAGACGCCGGTTTCCTCTATAACAACTCAATCAAGTCATCTATCGTAAGTTCCGCTTGTTCCAAAATGCTCTTTAGAGTCTTTAGGTCGACGGTAATTCCAGAGTGTACTGGCACACAAACCAGATTCCACTGGAACGACGTAAGTAGTGGTGACTTCCTCGAATGTGTGAAACTCTAAAGTCTGCTCTCTTATCAGTTGTTTTGACCCAGTGAATCCGATCACTTATCAACTTAGGTAAAACATCTGCAAGCGGGGCCATATGCACCAACTTTTTCTCCTCATCACCCACTACGAAAGGAATATCCCCTATTGGCTGATTCAAATTGCTTGAATGGACATATTCCAGAAAATAAATGAAAACCCAGACGGGAAAATTGCGCCTTAGATCCTATATGACATTAAGTAGTTCCAAGCACTTGGTCAATCATCGTCAAAAGATAATCAGGGAAATCATCCGTATCATGTTCAATGGATATAAGTCGCTTTTTCATTCTTTTTCCGACTTCGACAGCCTCTTCTTTATTACCATACTTGCAAAGTAACTCCAGTTCATCGATCCTTTCAAACAAGGCTTCTCCACAAGCACTTTCATGTTTGTAACTTAAAAAATCGCCCTTCAAAAACCAACTCAAAGTCCTTTCAAAATGCTCAATAATAACATCTGGATTGATACTTACCCTTCTTAGTACCGTATCTTTGCCAAAGACTTCTTCGGACAGATCCCTTATCTGAAAATCCATATTAAAACCCTCAAAAGCTGTGAGCGCCCGTCCAAAATCATGTAAAGGAATATCCTTTCCATCTATAACCAGATAAACTTGATTTTCTTCTTCAGCATGTTGAATCCGGCATGTTCCAACGGTATTAAGGCTATACTGCTCCTTGTCGATTTGAATTGCATTATCTATAAAATACTTATCCGACAAATGTGTAAGTGTTTTATATCCAAGACCCGTCAATATCTTCTGATGCATTTGTTCGATTGCCACTGCCTGATTTTCTTCAAGCTTTACGAATATCTCAAACTGATAGCCACCCTCCATTTCTTCGGCTTTCCATACGGAAAACCCTGGCATAATCATATTCGAAATCTCAAATCGATGTATAATCCCATCGGCATCATAGACTGATATGATTTTTGGAAAGTCATCCATCTTGCTGACACCAAGTAACTCAGCCATATAATCATTATGACAATCCAAACAGAAATCACCAACATTTGATACATGAATAGTCGATTCTCTTGATTTGCACTTTTTGCATTTCATGAATACGTCTCCTTTCCGACGCTTTTATCCTCTAAATCGTTCCCATGAAACAATTAACTCTTCATCATCGCCCTGCTGAGCCTTTCCAGTGACATTTGGCCCAGTATTACTCCCTATCACTCCGTTGAAATCTCTTTCCGCTCCTTTTTACGTCGTGCCTTTCCAAGCGACGACAACTTCTCAAACTATCCTCTCAACTAGCTTTTCCATAAAACATACTGTAAATGGTAAATGCTCATATTTCTTCAACCCTGTCTCTATGAAACCATATAATTTATACCAATTCTTCAGAACTGAATTCTCATCAACAATACCAATAGATACTTTCTTTGCTCCTTGAGCTTTCACATAATTAAAGACAAAATCCATTAAAAGTTTCCCATACCCTTTATGCCTATATCTCGGTAACACAGATAATCTTTCTATGTAGAAAATATCATTAGCCTTTTCAATTGCTACAAATCCGATTTGAATTCCTTCTTCAAATAAGCCAAACATTCCGATCTCTTTATCTTTCATTTTTTTAAGATTTTCTAAATTTGTGAATGCTGGATTTGAAGGGCAATTCTCTTCCGTAAGGTTTAACTCTCTTGCAATTGTAATAAATGAATCCTTGATTACCTTTAAACTATCTACCAAACTTGCCTCGTTCATGATTTCTTTAATACTTACTTTCTCAAGAGACATATGAACCTCCATTCCGCCGCTGTCGCTGGCGGCACAAATAGTAATGAGTTATTTATCACTCCGCCGAAATCTCTTTCCGCTCCTTTTTACGTCGTGCCTTATCCAGGCGTTCTTGATACATCTCTCGAATCCAAGTACTCACAGGCGCCTTCCATTGTTGGCTTGGGCTGGGGATATTTTTGATCAGACTTCTGGGGTTTAACCCCATCTCTCTAGCCATTTTCAGGGTTTCGTCGTTCAGTCTGCATTTCTAAGGCTTCCGTAGGTACAGCACGAAACGCAAAACTTGCAGAGATTATTGGGAAATATAATGCTATTATTAACGAGAAGGAAACAGATCCCAGCCTGCGGATCGAATTTGAAGCGAAGTAGAGTTATAGTTCTCAACTATTTTGCCCGCCGTTATCTCACTGCGTTTGCTTCAATAAATCCTCTTAGCATTCCGCTAGCACTTCTTGGAGGACCCTGCAAGCAACCAATATCGCCAAAAACAAAAAAGTAATCCTTGGCTCGGGAAACTGCTACATTCATTAAACTGTTATTAGCATCAATAAAATAGCATCCATCCCGGTTACCATATACTGTGGATAAGATAATAACTCTTCTTTCCGCCCCTTGAAAAGTATGCACTGTGCCGATATTGATTTTCGAATGATAAACCGGTAGTACTTTCTTCAATTCCGCCCTGATCGCTTGAACCTGAGCCTTAAACGGCGTGATAATACCCAGCAAATTTTCCCGGATCTCATCGGGATAAGCATTAACAATACAAGCATAGTTAGCTTCCAGCCATGCTGCAATCTGTTTAGCTTCTGTAAGATTTAATCGACTGCTGCTCCTTCTGACCGAATACTCGGATTCAATCTGCATATGCCCCATCTGCGGCCATTGCATAAACGGTAACTTTGGATCCCGTTTTCCCTCCCCGCGCATGGGTTGAAGATTTCCTTCGTACACCAGCTTATTCGAGTAGTCTATAATTTCATCATAACAACGACGGTGTTCACTTAAGAACAGGCCCCTCTCCTCAAACTTTTTGTATTTGCAGCATTTGGCTGCAACTTTCATTACACTGGAGCTGGAGCAGTTTAACTCCGTCCGTGCCAGTAATTCAAACTCCTTTAAACTGGGGATAACCCTATTAGAGACAGCTAAGGCTTTATCTAATGCACCATTTACAGCCCATATCGGCTCAATCTGATGTATATCCCCGACAACAATTGCCTTTTTAGCGAGTGAAAACGCTCCGGCGGCAATTTCCGGAGACACCTGCCCTGCTTCATCTACTATGAGCAAATCGATAAAGTTAAACAAATAGAAGTGTTTTTGATCACCATAAGCCCGAAAATGCTTGGGGAGCGCGAAAAACGTCATGACTAAGCACGGCGCAACCATGCTGAGCCTATGGTAAAACTTATCTAAAACACTTTCAAAGGTCATACCTGCCTGTTTCCCAACCGGCCGATCTTCTTCCAGGACCCATCTGCACTCGAAATAATGGACCGCCAGCCAGAATTCCACGTATCTGACCTTAGTATCCAAGAGATCGTTGACGTAGTCTGAGTCAAGTAGGTATTTGCTTTCCTCTTTTTTATACAAGCTAACATTATGATGTTTCAATTGTTCCAATTCATGATCGTATCGGATTTTCAGCTGTTCCAGCTTCTTTTTGTTCTTTTTAAGCTCCGTAAGGATTTTCTTGTGTTCCTCACTTTTATAGCTGTATTTTTCCTTGATTTCATCCAGACTCATAGACACGCTGAGAAAGCCCTGCTCATCCTCATTGATAAATAATCTGAATTCCGTTTGTATTTTTTTGGCAAATGCCTTTATAAACCGGAGCAATCGGTAGATCAAAGGAATCCTTTTAAAGCAGGCTTCCCATTCTTCGACTCTCCGGTGAATATGCTCAACCATTCCTTGTTGGCATTTAATCTGGTTTTCAAAATTGCAAATACAGTCATCCAGCGGCTCTCCGTTGAGTCCCAATTCTGAAGCTTCCTGAACCAATTCAAGCAATGTTTCTTTTTTGTTATTTAAAAACTTTAATTCTTCATGCAACCTGCTTTGGCATGCATCAATGTCTTTATAGGCACTACCAAAATATTTGTTACACCCTTCTATGAGTTTGAGCTTTGATTTTATAAGATTATCTTTATCCTCAATCTTCGCAACAAAAAAGCCGCCTTTTTGATCGGTATATTGATATCCCTTACTCTCTGCTTCTTTCTTTTTCGAGGCGGCGGGAAAATAAACAGCGAAACTATCTACGCCCTCAATCCATCGTTCTTCCAAATTTGCCAAGCCTATTTTTTTGATATTGCCAAAAGAAGCAATGATGTTGGTAACCGCTTGATTGTTGGTGGAAGAAGCCACAATTACAGGAGCTCTTTCCTTATGTAGGGCCCGTTTTACATACATATCCGCAACAATAGACTGCAATAGAGTAGTTTTCCCGGTACCAGGCGGACCATTGACCGCCACTATTTCAGCCTCACTCATGCTGTTGAAGTGATTGACTGCTTCTCTTTGTGAGGGAGATAAAGGATATTCTCCCCCCATTTGACCGCAGTGGGCTTTCATCTGTGCCCATGTATTTTGGACAAGGGGGCTGGTCTCTGGTATTTGCAGCGATACAAAGTTATCGTAAAGAGCTTTGAATTGTTCGTCTTTTTGGAGATCATTGTACAAGTTCATAATATGGAAAGTAGTAAAAACCGTCTTATCCAGAAAAACATAGACGTTATTTTCCAGTTCGAAGTAAGGTTCCTTTTCGTCCAGATTCCGAATGGTGTTTTGGTCAAATTGAGATTCCGTAACTTTCTCATAGAAATTCTTGAAAAACTTGACATACTCTGGCCAAGCTTTAATCTTTATTACCTGGTCCACTTGATTACTCATAAAATCATCAACTGCACCGGTAGTCCCAATTGCTAATTTAGGTTCAACCATAGGGTGCAGAAATTCTCTCGGAAACCAAGGAAGTTTTCTGTCCTCTCCATCAAATGACAGAGCTCCATTAAGCTTAAGAAGAGCCGGGATAAAATAAACTCCGGTTAACTGATCAATTTCATCCTGAACTTTTTCATTAGCTTCAAAAATTGTTTTGATGGCTTTAGCACAAATAATGATATTGAGCAAGGATTTCTCCTTGGCTTTTTTCTTTGATTCGTCCTCGTCCTCATGCCCAGAGTTTTTTCTATTGGCCTCTGCAAATAGTTCTTGAGTGGCTTGCGGATTAATTCTTCCTTGCAGCAATTCTGCTGCTTCGACCATCTGAAAAGGGTTATCCTTAAAAACAATTTCTTTGTTTGATTGCGCTGCTACAGCACTCCTGAAATATTTCGTGATCTCTTGTGTCTTAAAGTTCATCTAATTTTCCTCAAAACCTTCCAGTTTTTTATAGGGTTCAACTATTAATCTAGCTAAGACAGTGCTATATGCCACACCTTACAATTGGACGCCCAACATGCTCCAGAAGACTTGCTTAGCCCTTGTTGCCTTATTAAGCGTATTAACCATTATGATCCAAACGATCGACAGCCTCTTTCACTTCCTGAAAAGAAACCCTCTCTTGTTCCAAGCGAACTCCCTGACCCCAAGTATTATTTTGCAGGGAAGAAACCAGCCGGTGTTCATCTGCCGTCAACCGATTCAACTGTGTGAAGGAAGGCTTCTCTTCTCTGACCCATAGGTGCTGATGACTCATCAATATCCTTTCATCCATAAGCAGCGACTGGGCTTGAGGCAAAAAGCTGCGGACTTGGTCCAAAATGGCAAATCCGTGGGTATCGATATCTCCCCAATAGTAGATTGCTTTCTCCTTTAACCAGGTCACGGACTTCAACACCTCAACACCGTATCCCAGCCCGAAGATCACCAACGCTTCCTTGACATCAGGAAAGCATAAGCCATTGATTTCATTTTCGGTTATAAACACCTTGGATACCGGAGGATTGAATTCCGCCAGCTGTTCCACCGGAATCGTCAGATCGGAAATGCCCTGAAGATACTGCTGCCGATTAAGGAAGCGCAGCCTGACTTGCACCGGCTTGGACTGCAATCCGTAACGCAGCTCGAATGAGGAAGCGCTGTTATCAATCGCCTCATCCGGCAAAATAATATTCAATAATTCCGTCAGAAACCCTTTCCTTTGCTCAATAAACTTGGTGTCAATCCCGGGAATATCCAGTTGCCGCAGATATAAGCCGCAGCGCGGGTGACTGAAAAACCAGCTTAGCACGGCCAGGATACCACTCCAGTCGGCTCCGGCGGCCAGTACTTTGTGGGGATGTTTAACGATCCATTCCTGCAAAACGGGCCATTCCGCCTGAATCAGCCGGGCAAGCTCCAAAAATCTGTCTCCTTCCCGCTCTTTTCTTAACAGGCGCAGGGCATCCCGTATGGTGGGAATAAGGGCATGAGTTGGCAGGAGATTACGGCCCGATTGACGGTGAACCATTTCCTTTTCCACCAGTTCATAGCCAAAGCCGGTCTCCTGCTTGCTCTGATTCTTAAGGGACTTGATCCAGCGGGAGATTTCAGCGAAATTCTCGTTTACCTCACTGCTTTGCGGCTTTTTCAGGGGGATGCGCAAGGGAAATAGATCATCAGGCATCAGCAGTGAACGCAAAATTCGGCCCGAATCCCACTTCCGCCGTAACTGTTCTCGGATCCATGGAGGATCAGACCACTTGATGGACATATTGGGCCACCTCCCTGGCCTTCCGCTCTTGCTCATACTCCTGGATAGAAATATCTCGCAGCATGGATTGATGTTTTACATCATCATGATGGACAAAGCCCACATGGGCAATAAATTTGGCGATTGTGGGGATTTTGAGAAGGGGAGTGACAATCAGCAGCTGCAATTCCAGCTTTTTGAAAAGTTCCAAGCCAAAGCGAGCCGATTCATCCGAGCTTTTCAAAAACGCTTCATCAATGACTACGAAACGGAAAGACTGGGGCCGGGATTCCTGCCCTTCCAAACCAAAATGATAGACCAGGCCGGCTGCCAGAATGGTGTAAGCCAGCTTTTCCTTTTGGCCTCCGGATTTTCCGCCGGAATCGGTATAATGCTCATATTCCTCATCGCTTTCCCGCCATCTTTCCGAAGCGGCGAATAAAAACCAGTTGCGGACATCAATGACTTTTTTAGTCCAGCGCTCATCCCTTTTGGTCTCCCCAGGCCGGCCCCGGAAGCGCTCAATGATGGCTTTCACCTGCAGGAACTTTGTTTCAGCATATTGTTCATCCTCAGAACCGCTCAAAGCCCCTTCAGTGCAGGCTTTCAACTGAACTCGGAATTCTTTGATATCCGTATCATAGGTTTCAGCATACTCCAGCCGGATATACCTTCCTTCGTTATAGTCGATGGCGTTCAGGGAACCGTTAATCTGTTCAATCCGGGTCTGGATGGTATCCTGTGCCTGTTTTAATTTGGCCTGGAATAAAGCGATTTGATTAATAGCATTTTCATGCAGCAATTGCTTAAAACGCTGTTCAAATGCCGGCAACCCGTCGCTTTGCAGTTGCGCCAATATCCGTGCATATTCGGGCAAGCTCTCCAGATCGGAATCAAACTCTCTTGTTTCTTCAGGGTATCTATAATTATAATCCTGCATCGCCTTAACAAGCCTGTTTTTGAGCCGTCCAATCTCATCGGCCAATGTATTGCGTTCGCTTTCGATCCAATCCAGATAATCCCGTTCCAGCGTTTTCCCATTGTCCAGGTTCAAACCGGTATTCCCCAAAGCCTCCGACTCATGCTGCTCCAGGAAAGGGTAAGCTTCTTCCCGCATGGCCGGCGTGGCTTCAGCCGCAGCCTTTCCTGTGCTCACATTATCCCGCAGCAGAGCGTCCCGGTTATTTTCCATGGTTGTCTCATCTTTGCGGGCCCTCTCCACAACCTTTTCATGGATTTCCCGCTTCTGCATCAGTTCAGCCAACTGATTCTGGAGCCCTTGCAGGATATCGTTTTCCTGCTCCAGTTTCCTCTTCAATTTTTCTTTTTCTTCAATATCCTTTTCCGCTGTCTTCGTGTCGATGTCGGCAAAATCGTCAATACTTGCCATGCCGACAACAGCCTGAACACGTTCCTGACTTTCCCGCTGCTTCCGGTAGATATCATCCAGTTCCGTATGATAGAATCGGGCCTCATTCCTCAAGTCCTGTTCACTTTCCTCCAAAACGGCAACTTTTTTCTGGTTGGAAAAACCCAGCATATAGCGGCGGCGGTCATTGAGTCCATGCCGATCGTCTTTTTCATGACGTTTGCCCCCGGTTTTCATCTGCCCGGATTGGGTGATGGCCTGAGCTTCCCGGCGAAATTGCTCCATCGTCTCGCAGCAAACATGAGCGAAGCGCTGGCGCAGCTCCTTGCTGAGCCAGACGCCAAAAGGCGTACTGGGCTTGATGTTCAGCTTTTGAGCTGCGGAGAAAGGATTTAACCGGCCGGAAGCAGACGGCTGGCCCTCATCCTGAACCCGGTAATAGACCAGCCGCATCCCCAGGTGGGTCCGGTCTACCCACTGCATGACGGCCTGATAATGACGCTCCGGCACCAGCAGCGACAGACTGAAGCTATGCAGCAGCCTCTCGATAGCACCTTCCCAGCTCTCTTCCCCCGCTCTGACTTCCACCAGTTCACCGACAAAGGGCAATTCGTCTTCTCCGATCTGCAGAACCCGACAAAGTTGTTGGCGTTTCTCAACGTATTCCCGAGGAATACTGGAAGTACGGGAACGGAGGGATGCCAATTCTTCAGCCACTTGATCGGCGGCCTTCCTTGCCTTGTCCTCCTCCGTAACGGCAGTTTTAAGATCCTCCTGCAGACCTCTCTGCGCTTCTTCCTCACTCCGTTTAAATTCCGCTGATTTCCTTTGGTTAGCCAGGAAAACAGCTAACGAATCCGGCACGGGCAGCTTAAGTATTTGGGCATGACTGGCATAGGCCTCCAGATTCTTCCTGAAACGCCTAAGCGTTTGCCTGCCGATCTCAATATCCCGGGTCAATCTTTCCAGGGCATCCCCGCCATTAGCAAAAATAGCTCTCTCAATTCCTTGGATATTCTTAGCCAAGTCACGCTGGATTGATTCTGCCTGTTCCCGTGCTGCAACAGCCAGAATCAGTTTCTGCTCCTGATTGGCGATTTCAGCACTCAGCAAAACCAGCCTCCGCTCGGCGAACCAGGGGCCTAAAGCCTGGCGTGCTTGATTCAGCAACCTTTGTTTGTCTTCAAGCCGGAGGCAGCGATTTCCCTGATCAACAAGGGGAGCCAGCAGCTGAATCTGCTGCTTGGCTTTAAGGACAGCTTCATGGGCCCCATTCAGATCCTGAAAATGTTTGATCAGGTCATCCACGTTTTTAGCCGTATTAGGAACTTCCAGCATATTGGTTCGGACAAAATCCGTTAAAGCCTCAACCTTTTTCATAGAGATGGTCTGCTGAAACAGATCCAGAGCCTGCTCCTGAGCAATGCCGAACTTACGCCGAAAGACTTCAGCATAGCGGGTGTAATCTTCATAGACCTGAACCCAGTTGCCAGCCTTTAAACGTTTTTTCAGAACTCGGACATCGTTGTTAAATCTGGCAAAGTCCCGGGTGATCCACATCTCTTTATCGGCTACAATATAAAAACGGACCGGAGACTTCTGGGGATCCGGAAACCAGAAAAATTGAGCCAGAGTAACATTCTGAGACAGACCCTGATCCAAAAATGTTGCCAAGATAACTGAATAGTGATTGGTGTCTCGCAAGGAATCCGGCTGACCATTCCCTTCACTGCTTCGCTTCTGGCCAAAATAACCCCGCACATAAGAGGTGACTGAACGCTCCTTGGCGCTGGAATCGGCTGCTTTGTTATAAGCTACCTTCCGCGGATGGACCAAAAGGGTCGTTAAAGCATCAACCAAGGTGGATTTACCCGAACCCACATCTCCGGTTAAAAGACTGGTTTCTCCTTGGGGCGAAAAGGTCCAGACTTTACCGTCGAAAGTACCCCAATTATAGACTTCAAGCTTATGTAAGCGAAATCCCGGTGTTGCACCAAAAAGCCTGCCGGGTTCTTCGGACTCCAGGTTAAATGAACTCATGACTTCGCCTCCCCGTCCTTTAGTTCACCGGCATTGGCGTAACGCCGGTATTCTTCAAGCCGCTCGTTGAAATGGCTGAGCCACTCCCCGGTGACAAAATTGCGGAGAATGCGCTGGACTTCAAAACGTTCTTCGTTGCCTCGTAAACGATGCAAAAAGCCCATTTTTTCCACTCGGTCAATATGCTTATCGATGTCAGCCATTAGTTTTGCTTCATTGGTGGTGTCCTTCAAAAACAAGCTCATGCGCTCGGCTATCTGCTGCCTGGTGATAATAAGCCGCTGATCCCCGGTGGTTGAATCAAACTCCACCAATTGTTTCCGCAGGAGCACAAGCAAAAGACTAACCGGATAGCTCAGTCCATGGCGAGGTACCAAACGAGGAATAGCCTCTTCGCCTTCTCCGTAAGAACGCTGCTTCAAATATCCATAACCATCCAGCTCATCTACGATCAGGGTGAGGCCAATCTTACCCACATAATCTTCAATTTTGTTTTTCTGGGCCTGGATGACTTCCCAATGCTCCTGATCCGTTTCTTTAAATACAACATTTTTAAAAAGTGCGACGACAGTGCGTGAAAATGCCAAATCATCCATTGCATTCATGACTTAGTCCTCCCCCACGGTTCATAACCTCCTGAATTCATAGCTAGCAAATTCTTAAACCCGCTGAAAAATTATTTTAGCCAGCTTGGCTACACGTCTGGTTCCTGTTTCATCCTGCCAGAATACTTCCTCCAATTCGTCGGGATGAAACGCCGCTTGCGAGCTTTCGCTGGCAATGACCAGATAGGTAATAAGTTCGCTCAACCCCAGCTCGAGAGGAAAATGCCCAATAATTTGCGAGAGCGAGATTCTGTCCTGAGATTGCAGCAGGTAGCCAATCCGGTCTTTAAGTTTTTCCTTATCCACATAGACTTGGGAGAACAGCGCTTCCGCCGGAACATCGTCACTTCCTGCGTCCATGATGTCGTCCTTCAGTTCCGGCCGCTGGGGAGGTGAAAATAAAGGCCTGTCTAAGGGAAGGCTGATTTCCGGTTTTACCCCGTCAATTTCCATGGACCAGTCCGAGGGCGGAGTATTGCGGATTGCCACAGCCTTTCCTTCAATTTCCCGCACAAGCTGATTGATCCGGCGCTCTTCCTCCAAAAAGTTCTCATCCACATACCGCCTTAATTGCTGAGACAGAGCAGCTACTGTTTCCTGGACATGGGCACCGGCATTAACCCAATCATGGTGAATATAGCGGATATTCCGGCTCGGGCCCATTTCCTGCACCGGTTTCATCTGCAAAACTTTATCCAGGGTGCTCTTAAAATCATCTTGATAAGCTGAGGACATTAAAAATTTCCAGAATGCAGCAAAACTCTTTCCTTGCTCCGATTGGGCAATCCCGTCCTGTTTTGCAAAGATTGATTCCAATAATTCTCCTTTTCCCCGTTCCCAGATGGCAATCCGTTCCCGCATCCCCCGGTCCAGTTCCCGAAAATTCTGCTCTACTGCCCGGAAGTCGGCCAGAATCTCTCGGGCAGTCCTCATCGCCTGCCAAAAACGCTCCTTGATTTGCGTTTCATCCAGCAGCTCCACCTGTCCCTTCTGCACCCGGATGATCTCCTGTTCAATTTCGGCTTTACGTCGTTGGAGCTCGGCCAAGCGTAACTTTGGATCGGTTTCAGAACGCTCCACAATCTGGTGAAGGAGTTCAAATACAGTAATCAGGCGTGATTCTGTACCGATAAAAACTTGTTGCCTTAAACTCAGAAGCCACTCAATGGCTTTCTGGGCCAGGGAGGTTAAATCAAAATAAGGCTCGTCCTGTCCCGGGGGATAGAATTTCCGCAGCCAACCATGTTCATCATTGGCCCAGTCATCCAGATATTCTCGTCCTGAACGCGGAAAGAGGGAGTCATCGCGCCCCTGACTGAGCAGCTCAATGAAGCCTTCCAAGCGGCTGATCAATTCTTGCTCAGCAATCTGCCGCTTGTTTTCCGCAATAAATTCTCTATAGTGAAACGACGCCACAAAAGGAGCCTGAGATGATGTTAATAAACGCCAGGCCGGATTTTTCTTGCGCAGTAACTCCAGAAACTCGAAAGACATATGTTCCGAAAACTCAGTTTTTTGCTGTGCCATCGAACGACTTTCCTCCGTTTGATTTCCTTCTTTGTTAAAATATAGATTTCGACAGCTTACATCTATTTCCTCTAAAAGGTCAACAATTTGTAGACCCGTGAAGAGCAAGGGTTAAAGTAGAAGCTATTCGCCATTTTCGATAGTGTTCTCCTGATTTTTATCAATTCCTGCTTGGGGAAGAGGATGAGGAGGATGAGGAGTATAAGGGTTTAGCAAAGAATTGAGCAAAGTGATATTGCATGCTATAATTCAGATAGATTTAACTCTGAGTCGGGAGTGATTCTATGGCATCCCTAACTAAAACAGAACAAACGGCCTTAGACAGAACAATTCAACATATACGCGATGTTTGCAGGGATAACCTAATTTCTGTGATTCTATACGGTTCTAAAGCCCGAGGGGATTCTTTGCCTGAATCCGATATTGATATTATGATTCTTGTCCGCAATCGCGATAAAGTAGACAGAGATAAACTTTATGATTTTCTTTTACTTGACGATGTGGGTTATAACATAAATATTTCGCTCAATATTTATGAAGGGGAATACTTTAATCAGTTGTCAACAATGCACGTACCTTTTGTTAAAAATGTTCTTAAAGAAGGAGAAACATTGTGGACCGTATAGAAACCAAAGATTTAGCCTTTTATCGATTGCAATCTGCTAAAGAACGGTTAGCAGTTGCCGAGGATCTTTTTAATCTGGAACATCACCGGGATTGTTTATCCAAGGCATACTACTCCCTCTTTCAGGCGGCTAGGGCGGCTTTGGCTACATTAGGACTTGATTCGCGGAAACATTCTGGGGTAATAAGTGTGTTTAATATTAATTTTGTGAAGACCGGAATATTTCCAAAAGAATACCGAAAGATTATCGCAAGCTCTCAGGACCTGAGATTAGCCAGTGATTACGATGATTTCTATCTCGCTAGTAAACAAGACGCTAAAAAAACTCTTAAAGATGTCTAAATGGTAATAAAAGGTGTCGAAGACTATTTAAATTCTTACTATGCCGACCTCCAATGAAACAAAGGCTTCCCTGAGAGAAATAAATCTCGGGGAAGCCTTTGTTTCGATATGCTTATTCTTATGGTAGAGTCACCGATCTTAACACAATAGTCCATTTTATGTAGTAGGCAGCGATGTTTATTGATTTTGTTCACTATATGAGAGTTTAGCGAACCTGAGATTCTGAACTAGTTATACCTTGATTAAGGGAAGAATGGCTATGATACCTTATAAGGGAATTTAGGACAATATTATTCTCACTCAAAACTTCAATGTTGGATTCTATGATCACTTGGTCAATCATCTTCAAAAGATAATCAGGGAAATCATCTGTATCATGTTCAATGGATATAAGTCGTTTTTTCATTCTTTTTCCGACTTCGACAGCCTCTTCTTTATTACCATACTTGTAAGCAACTCCAGTTCATCTATCCTTTCAAACAAGGCTTCTCCACAAGCACTTTCATGTTTGTAACTCTCTCCGGTACTATCTTCATAACATCAGCTGAAATACAAAAACTTTCCGTTTCGCCCTACAATACTAAGCCACAAACCTAAGCTTTCTTCAGTAGATCTGGTCACAAGTTTTATAAAATTCCAGTACTCGCCAGTGGTATGTGCCAGGTCGAGGGAATCGGCTTCAGTAAGTATGCTTTTGGGACCTTATTGCGAAATATAAAGTTCTTATCTAAGCCATCTTTCCGGCACCTAAATCTCAGAAAAAACATCTGATAAAAGTATCTCTAAACCCGGGAAGACAGTTGATTGAATAGTATCTCCCTGCTGGAGGCTCATTAGGTTGTCTATATCTCTTTCTTTAGAAAAAGAGTATTGAAGTATACTTTTATTTTCCGGGTTTACAACCCAGTATTCTAAAATACCGCTTTTCATATAGAGATTTAATTTTGCAGCCAGATCCTTGCCTTTGGTGGATGGAGACAATACTTCGACCACCAGTGACGGTATGCCTTCATACTTGTTCTTTTCATTAACCTTGTTTTCATCACAGATCACGATTACATCCGGCTGGACAACATTCGGATCTTCTTCAAACCTGGTCGCATAACCGAAAAGCCGTATATCCAACGGAGCAGTTAAAGACCGACAAAGTTTTCCTCTAAAATAGTTATTAAAGTGCCAAGATATTTCGTTTACAACCACCTGATGAGTAAAGGTAGGTGAAGCTAACAGATAAATCTCACCGTCGATCAGTTCGTACCTTTGATCAGAGGAATCAATCAGCTCCATATATTCTTCGTAGCTCACCGTCTTTGTCGGTTGATATCTTTTTGCTTCTTCATGTACAAGAAAATAGTCCGGTTCGTTATAGCGGATGAGTTTGGCAATACTCTTGCCGTTTTTGGTAATAACAATATCTTCCTTCTCTACGAGAGCAAGATATTTTCCAAACGCATTTTGCATATCTGTGGTATTAATACGCATACGATCACCTTCATCCAGAATTTCAACTTAGGTATTATTTTAGAGCGGTTTAGCTATTCTGTCAATTATATTTTAGCTAAAATTCAAGCCAGACAAAGGCAGGGTCTCATATCCATATACAGACCGTTCCGAATTAAGCAGGAATATTCATACCACTTAGAAACATCTTTCGAAATTCATAGCAAGAATATCACTCCGTTGAAATCTCTTTCCGCTGCTTTTTCTGTCGTGCCTTATCCAGGCGTTCTTGATACATCTCTCGAATCCAAGTACTCACAGGTGCCTTCCATTGTTGGCTTGGGCTGGGGATATTTTTGACCAGACTTCTGGGGTTTAATCCCATCTCTCTGGCCATTTTCAGGGTTTCTTCGTTCAGTCTACATTTCTTTTTTGCTTCAGCCCATTCTGCATCCTTTTTTATATTACTAGCCATGTTGTATTCCTTTCTTCACACAATTTGAATTAGATTAACATCCATATTAATCACTATTTCGTTTTACAGCCCGATACTGCTGCTTGCTACAGTTTGGCTTGTCAGGAACCCCCATGGGGAAGCAGGTCCTTATGAGCGCCGTGCCAGGGATTATCCGTCCCACAAATAACAAAAGCGCACATACATCTCAGAAAATGGCTGTAGATGTCTGTGCGCACGAATATCCCATCTATTATTTAGACTTTCCCATAATGTCACCTCACGTAAGAACATCAAGCTGTTGAATAATACTGGAGAGCATATTATTCAGTAGTTATCCGCTCAACTGAAACTCTCTCCGGCTCTATCTCCGAAAGCAGAGGTGGCTACCATGATTTGAACCTCTCCCATAATATCAACTATTCGATTATTCTTATTCTTATTCATCTCTACCTTCGGTAAAAAACTCATCCAGACACCCGTCATCAATAGCTGACCCTCTATTTTTAATATGGAACTGACCGTGGCCTACCCATTTAATAAAATTTGCATGCCTTAGGTCCATAACAAAAGGTTTCAATCTCATCAAAGAAAAGGTCTTTTGCTTTGATGAATACTTTTATTCCTGCAGTAGGCTTATCTTACAGATTCTCTTAACATTTTTTATGGATTATAGGCTTCAATCTTCTCACTGACAAGCCTCAGCCGACCACCTTTTACTGACCAGACCGATTCAGCCCAGGCAACTGTATTAGCATGAGTAATGAACGAAATACGTTGCTTGCCGTGAAGCTCCTGAGTACCATCACCGTCATCGTCAGCAGGATCCAGGCTGACAAATACATCATCCATGACTTCATCATCTACATACGACTGGTCTTTAAGAAATACCCCTGCATTATTATAGACACCACTGTCAATATATAGAGGAACAACTGCCCCATCATGAAAATTAACGATGGAATTAACCCCTGTGTTTTTATCGATAATCTTCATCTCAAACCCGGGAAAGCATACTACTTTCAGAGCCAAGCCTTTGTTCAGCTCTTCCTGAGATACCACTGAAACTACCTTTCTATTTTCATATGCCATTAGGGCATAAAGAACAATTCCTCCGCTGCCACCAGTTTCAACAGAAACCAGGATCTCGTTTTTCTTTGCGGCAGTGAAACTCCCGATATTGAATCGCGGTAACATGACTCCAAAATCTTCAGGCAGTAAAAATGCGGCAAACTTCCCTGTAACCCCATCCCTGACAACTACCGCCAAATTACAGGTTTGGTGGCCAAAAAGGGCATTCGTATCATTGTTTTCGCCAACCAGCAGCACATCGTCGGCAGCACCGTCTCCATCGGCGTCAATTCTAGTGCTGTCATAAACATATCTAGTCTTTCCGTTTTCCGAATCATCCTGCGAGAACGTACTACCGGGAACAAAATCCGGAGAATACTGGTGCGTTGTATGTGCTGAAGTACTTTCCGAAACAGTAGGATCTAGGTTTTCACCGGAGGAAGTATTACTGGTGGTTGAATGACTTTCATTGGATGTTGAATTAATGCCGTCGAAGGTATTAAGACTGGCGACTGTTTTTTTGCCGCCCGTAGTATCATTCTGCGTATTGTTTGTACTACTGGTTACCTTGATAGCGTCTGTTTCAAAAATCTTATGATAATTAAAGGCAACGATTATCCCTGCTGTACAAATAATCATTATTGCAATGATTATAATAGCAGGTAACTTGTAAAAAATATTTCTGGTCTGCATTGGCTTCAATTTTCGGCTTCACAATTATTGCACTGGCAATATGTGATGGCCAACCCCTTCCCGTTAAATAATTCTTGAAATCAATTTCTGATTTCTTGCAAAATTACTTCTAATACCCAGCTTTTTGGCATACAACCTATTTCCCACAGTTTATTTCGCCCATTCTTAACCTACTAGGAAACGGATTTTTCTCATATGGATATTGCGAAGTTTATCTTCCGCCTTCTCAACAATCCTGAGTAGAAACCTTAAAAATATGGTTACTGCGAGCTTAATTGAAATTTACAAAATACCCTAATTTTTACGTTAATAACGACCTTACATAATCAACTGGTACATCCATACGAGTGGCCGTTTCTTCAATCGAAAGCCCGGTGTTTATAAATCTCTTAACAACCATAATCATGTTTTCGCCGACTTCAATAATGTGCTTATCCACATCATAGAAACGAACTACTCGCTGGCCCCATGAATGTTCAAAGAGCGGATGAACATATTCGATACTTTTCATAGTGTTTAATTTTGTAGCAAAGCCGTCCATGTCATCTTCCTCAAAATATAACTCACATGCATTATTTCCGAAAACAATTTCTTCATCTTGCTTATGAATAAACCCTTTCCAAGTATCAGCAGTCTGCAATGCAATGCCGCCCGTCAAAGTAACATTTGCCCCAAAATCAGCAACAATCTCTAACCCTAAAACGTCGTGATAAAACTGCTTTGCTTTTTCTATATTTCTTACAACAATCAACGTGCAAGTATACTTCATTCTCACGATCCTCCAATGTAGATTAGATAAAAAATAACATTTTACTAATGTCCGTTAAGATTCCCATTATTGCTATAATTAGGATTTGTGCAAGTCTCCAATTATATGAATCGAATCTAACTTCGCATTTTGACATTATCAATACTTATACTCTATTGACTCCGCTTTTACCGAAATCAGGATTCACTGCCTAATTAGTAATTGTAAACTATACTTCGGATAATTGTTACGCTCTTTAAAATATCCATATTTACCCTTTCTCGTGAGTAACTCCCCACCACATTTGGGACAACTATTAGCGCCAATTTGGTTCGCTACTTCAGCTTTCTTTTTATGTATACCTTCAACATGCTGAGTTCTGACTTTTTTATTACGTGGGTCACCCGTGAGCAGAAAATCTGGCTTCCTATTTCTATTAGCTCATATAACTGCAAACACTTTCTATAGCCTAAATTCTTCATTATTCTGTAAAACCCTGCCAACAACTGTTCCTTTTTACAGTATTCTTTATATTTTACCCTATTAGCACGGAACTTCTGCTTGATAGTCTAATGAAAAAAGCACCCTTGCCTATTTTTGAAAAATGAGCAGGGGGATTTTTTCGTTATCCGTTTGTTTGTGCGCAATCATTATGGAATTATTGTTTTATTAGTGAAATTTATTATAATCTTTATGGGAATGACAAACAGGAATTTGGGGTGTAGATTATTTATATACAGTGGAATTGACCAGAGCTGACTATAAATAATTAATCAATTTCTAAGGGGGTGTAACGTGGATACCGCATTAATTTTAAGGATTGCTTCTGAAAAAAATGAGTATTTAGAGAATAACGAGATTTCCAGTCTGTTAAGTCAATCGGCATTAGTCGGAAAACTCACTGCAGATTTTATAGATAACCCTTTGTTTGCTGTGTTTCGTGTTATGGGTCTGAGTGAAATTCCACATATTGAAACATTATCTTACACCCAAAAGATGATAGGCTATATCAACCAGAACATTGCCACGCAACAAGGATTTTTATGTTTAGGTGGAGTGGAAGAAATTGTCCCTTGCTACAATGCAATGCTGCTGGAAGCCTATTGCCGACTTGGGCTTGCTGCCAGTAAAGAGGCACAAGCAGCTTTAAGTTGGATAGAACAATATCAGCTTTTTGAGCGCAATCAAACCACTTCATGGCCTCACAAAGGTATTTGCAAACATGGTGGTTGCCTTGGAAAAACGCCGTGTTATATCGGAATCGGTAAAACAGTCCGTGCGCTTGTAACATATTCGGAATGTGTTAAGCATGAAAATCAGAAAGTGGAAAGTCTTCTTATGCAAGGAACAGACTATATGCTTCGACATAAAATGTTCCAGCGGCTATCGGATGGCAGACCCATCAGCCCGCATATTACAGACATAATGTTTCCGCAGAGTTATGCTCTCTCCCTTACTGATTTAACTTATATTGTTGGCAAAAGACAATTAACGGCGCATGAAAACAGCGTGGCCTTGTTACACCTCCTTCAGGAAAAGCAAATAACGACAGGCCAGTGGAAGATAGATTATCTTTACAGTTATAAAGGTTACATCGGTTTTGAAACCAGGCGTAAAGCGTCGGAATGGATTTCAGTATTATTTCCGATATGGCTATCTGGTTTATTATGAGCATAATGGAAAACTGACAAATTCCAATTTGTCGTACTCCAAGTTGTGAGAGTGGACTTTGTTATGAAAAAAGAACATGTGTTTTAACGTTAAACAGGGGTGCGGCAGTTGTGGCTACCGCCCCCTTGTTTTTATATACATGCAAAAATCACATCTAGTCAGCGCAATGATAAAGATTTCCCACATAGGAAACATAAGCGCGAACAGTTACCCCCAAATGGACATATCTCGAAAGATATAACTAGTAAGCAAGCTCCGTAGTCAGCTCGGTGATGATACCGCTTTGGTCTTCCAATGCCACGCCAACCGCTTACATCGCATTGGCCATGCTCATTATCACCCACAGCCGTCACTTTTCCGTCAGATTTAAGACCAACGTGACATTCTCCAATAAAGGCATGTCCAATAAGCGAATACGCATTCGTTTATTGGACATGCCTTGGTTATTCGACGATGGGGTGCATGTCGACATAAAACCGGATTTAAACCTTTAGCAAGCCACGGAACCCTCTGGCTGCATAGTAGGATTCTGCACCATTGTGATATACGAAGACATTGCCGTAACGGAAATCCGCAAAGATGGCACCGCCCAGCTTTCTAATATCTGAAGGTGTTCTAATCCAGCTCGATGTTTTTGCGTCGTACTTTCCTAGTTTCTGAAGGTTCCGGTATTCTTCTTCTGTTAAAAGCTCGATGCCCATGGCAGCGGCCATATCAATGACGTTGTTTTTGGGCCTATTTTCTTTCCTTGACTCAAGAGCCTCACGGTCGTAGCAAAGACTTCTACGGGCTTTAGGACTTTCTTCAGAACAATCACAAAAAATGTATTCGCCCGTCATCTCATCAAGACCAAGAACATCCGGATCACCGCCCGTACTTTCCATTTCATTAAGCGACCATAGTTTTTCAGGATTATTTTCTAGCTTTGCTTGTATTTTACCCCAATCAAGACCTTCATGGCGATTCATATTTTTCTCAAAACGAGCTTTTAATGCTCTGAGTAGTTCATCGCGTTCTTCAGGTGATAAATCCATGTTAATTCTCCTTTTCATAAATAATACTCTCTTATTATGTATTTCATTTATGATTTGAATTCAATCAAAAAAGGACTTGATTTAAAGTAACTTAATCAGCTCTTCTAGCTCTTCAGACAATACTTTTGCAAGAACAAAATCAGTCTCTTTTAAAGCCAATTCTATTTTTGTTTCAACTGATTTTTTCTTTTGTTCAATTTCTAAATAGTCTCTATCAAAGTGACTAGCATAAATCATCTTTCTGAATTTTCTTATACTCATTTTTCTGATCGTCTTATCCTCAATGATTAAAACATAATCCATACTATTTACAATCGAATAAAAATCATGAGAAATCATGAGAATCGCACCTTGATAGTTTTCAATGGCTTTTTCCAGCGCTATTTGTGAATAGATGTCTAAATGACTTGTCGGTTCATCAAGAAGCAATATATTTGCTTTACTGGCAGAAACTTTAGCCAATTGAAGCATATTTTTTTCTCCACCAGATAAAGATCCTATCTTTTGATGAACGATTTCTCCTTCAAAACCATAGTTTGAAATATATGCTCTAATCTGATCATAGCTTTTAAACCCAGCATCGAAGAACTCTTCAAGTATCGTATTAGACTCATTGAGCCTTTCGCCTTGAAGCTGAGATAAATAAGCCACTTTAACGTCACCATTTATTTCAATTGAATTATGATTATTTTTAAAGATTTCTCGGAGTAAAGTCGTTTTCCCAGCACCGTTTGGACCGATAAGGGCTACTTTATCCGTAGATTTTATCTCAAAGTTAACATTTTCTAAAGGCAACACTATAATTATTGACGTTTAAAATAATGGTGTCTTCGATTTCATGACCAATATCTAACCTGATATCCGGTTGCTTTATATCTACAAATGGCGCTTTAATTCTACGCGCTTCTAATCTTTCTTGAACTTTAACCCTAGCTTTTAGTTTTTTTCCTTTAGAAACGTCGGCGATATAAGTTGCGTTTTTTCTAAGTTTGTTTATTAAGATCTCGTTTCTCTTGATTTCTTCATCATCAACTATAGTGAGTTCTTGTAACTCAATTTTAGTTTGAAGTAATGAGAAGTTATAATCAATATATCTCCCATCAAACTCTTGGAGCTCCATGTTTTCAAGGTGGATAATTTTGTTAAAACAATGATTCAATAGATATCTGTTATGCGTAATAACCAGCAATATTCCTTTGTGAGAATTAATCAGATTCTTCATCGCATTTAGGTTTTCAAAGTCCAAAAACACATCTGGTTCGTCCATAATCATTAAGTCTGGACTACTGAGCATTTCCTTCATCACTTGAATAAGTTTGAATTCTCCACCACTCAGCTCAGATACCTTAATATCTTTTTGCTTGATTAGGTTTGCTAGATTTAGCTTCTTATTTATATTGTTTTCAAAATCATTCCCGCCCATTGAATCAAATGCGTCTAAAGCGAGTTGATACTTTTCTAGTAAAGAATCAGTCTCCGAAGATGTTTCCATTTCAGTACAAATCGATGTTATTTCATTCTGTATCTTAATGAATTCTTCCCCTATATATTCGAAAACTGATGCGTCTTTCGTTTTGTCTGGTTGTGAGAACTTACTTACATACCCAATTCTACACGTTTGATCCATCTCCAATATGCCATCGAACATATATCGATCTGGATCCATCAGTATATCGATCAGTGTGCTTTTTCCACTGCCGCTTGTTCCTATAAAAGCGCAATGTTGTGCCTCTTCTAGCGTAAATGAAATCTTTTTATAGAGCTCTTTTTGCGGAAATGAGAATGATAAGTTATCAACTTTTATCATGGTAATACCTTCCTTTATAACTAAAAAAGATCCTATTAAAATAGGTTCTTCAATAAATAGTCTCCCCAATCGAAATGATGCAATTGAATAATCTGTAGTAACGACATTAATTTCGGGTTACCGACCGTTGGAGCATAACACTTTATACTGCTAATTTCAATCATTTCACATTAAAGCCACGGATAAATCAGCCAATTCCGAATTCATTGACATCCATAAGGCCTCAATCTTCATTCGGTGCATATCTGGATGAAGAAAATAAAAAAGCTGCAAACCTGAGGCGTGCAGCTTTAGAAAAACTATACTCAATTTTTTTGCCAGTGATCGCAGACAGGAGCCGGAGGAATACTCTGAATGAATTTGAAGATATTCTCCGGGTCATATTTAGCTTTTACTTTCCGGAGCCGGGCAAAATTATCCCCATAATATTCCTGTCCATAACTTTTTAAATTTAAATCAGGTACATTAACGTATGATCCGGTTATATAGGGCTGCAGTTGTATACGGGTCTGTTCAACAAGCTTAATATTCTTCTGTGTTTCAGCTTCTTCTGTCCATGAGGCGTCCCATTCCATATAATATTTTGTATTGCGCCAGAAAAAGGCTGTATCCTCGGGAGGTACCCGGTTCATTGCGCCTCCGGAGTTTAGGAAAAAGAAATTGGATTCACTTCCTTTTGCTTTTTCCAGGAAACTTCGGATTGAATTAATTCCTTCTGTGGGCAGGATTTGCTCCACCCAGGCAGATGACCACGTAGTATTCTGATTATCGAACAGCGGTTCATTCGGAGCCCAGAATTCTATTGCCTCAGGTAGTGTAACCTCATTAATCAACACCTTAATAGGAGATCCAACATCTGTCAAAGGCATTATCAATTTTTCTAATTCTGCTTTGGGACCTAGGAATATTCCCTGCGAACGGAGCAGACCATTCGCTTTCGAGAATATCTCCAATATGGTCCCCAGTCTTTCATCGACCGAAGGAGACCATCTTTGCCATACATCAACAACTCTGTCCAATTGCTCCCACGGCCAGATTATTTCAAATATTCCAACTTGAAAGGGAGCAGGGCGTATTGTAAATGTATACGAAGTTATGATGCCAAAGTTACCTCCTCCGCCTCCACGGATGGCCCAAAATAGATCTGGATTTTCGTTCTCGCTGGCGCGTAACATCTCACCATTAGCATCAACGATAGTAGCAGCCAGAATATTGTCAGAAATCAGTCCGGCGGTACGCTGGATAACTGTAATTCCACCCCCAGTACTTATTCCGCCTATACCAACTGTAGAACTATCTCCAAAAGGAGCCAAGACGCCTTCTTGCGCAAGCATCCTCACCAGCGGACCTACACGTATTCCTGCTTGGACGGTGGCGATTCCCTGTGTTTTATCCAACATGACATTTCTCATTTGACTGGTATCTATCACTATTCCACCATTTGTCTGAGAGAAATCTTTCGCTAGAGCATGCCTGCCGCTTCGCATCCGAATGGGTACATTATTCTCACGAGCCCATTTGACAGCATTTGCGACATCCTCATCCTGATGTGCAAAAACAAATACGATAGGGAATGCATTGGTGAATGGGTTCCAGTTCATACGTGCCTGCTGATACTCTGGATCATTAGGGTATATTACTGTTCCCGTTAATTTTGTATTTTTATTCATTCAATCACACCCTCGATTTATGAATTAGCTTCACATAAAAGTGATTCCACTTTTCATGCCCAAGCACTCTACGTTATAATATGAGCTTTTATTGGATATGTGTCATCTCTTTAACATGAGTTGTTATTCAATAAAAACTTTGCCGCCGTCATAAATCGAGAAGTCATTGAGCAAGGTGCAAAAATGTTAGCGGATGAGCTTTGTTGGAGCGATTCCAGCGAGTCCTTCAGCTGCCTGGCCGTTTTATCGAGTTCCGCTTTGGACGTCTTGACATTCTCCAATTGGACCTTCAGATTGGCAAGCTCCGTAGTCAGCTCGGTGATGATACCGCTTTGGTCTTCCACTGTTTTCTGGAGGTCCGCGTTCTCCTGCAGGGCTAGGTCTTTTTCCTGTAAGGCCTGGTCTTTTTCTTGCCGGGCCTGCGTCCGTTCATTGACCGCTTTCCTGAGTTCCTGATTAATCATGCCTTCGACATCCATATCGGCGATGAATTGTTCTCGTCCTTCTTCCGGGACTCCTAAGAGGATCACTGCCTGGGAGTATGTCAGATTGCGCACTGGTGCGTAATCTGAGTTGCTGTCGGAGGTCAAGCAGTTTGCTCCCGTACTCTCTAAAGACCTTCATAAGTCTGTCGGCCGTACTCTGAGAGTAACTGACCGACTCCTCCAGCCACTTGCCCCATTCTCCATCATAATCTAGATCAAAAAACTTGAACCCAATTTCTTGTGCCAACTGCTTGCCAATAGTTGTTTTTCCGACACAGCTTACCCCACTGAGAAATAATCGCATTTACTATTCACGCTTTCTTAGTTTTTCTTTACTAATCTGTTAGATCCTATCTTCTTCGTCTAAGCGCCGTTCAATCTCTTTATCAATCAAGTCAAACTGGCGAGCGTATTCTCGTGCCCGTTGTCTCTGCGCATAATAATCCTGTTTGCGTAGCTCTCTTTTAGGTAAATTTCGAGGGGATAGCTTTTTCCAAGTGAGCAATTAAATATAATCCCTCATAAATACAAGGAAATGAGGGATATCATCTATTATAAATAGTTAAATTTATTTGGATTTCAAGTATAATACATATAGCGAAGCGAAGCAGAAAGATTATAAAAACAGGAAAGAGTTAGCGAGTATGTTTAAATTTTTCTGCCCAAAGTGTAAAAATAATTTATTTAGTGCAAGTGATCATCGCTATGAAGAGAAGATCTACTGCTCAATCTGCAACACTTATCTTGATAATCCATATTACAAGAAACCATCTAATTAACAAACCATTCCTCTAAGGGGCCGTATCGAAACTAAGTTCAACTTAGTTTCGATACGGCTTTATTAGAGCTCTTGACTCAACTCATCTTCCAGGAAAATCCTGCAGGAATTAGCACCACTGCCGCTAAGGCCGGTTGCTGGGTTTCATCGGGCCAGTCCCTCCACCACTCTGAATGAGAATCCATATTTAATTGTTTTTTACAATATAACATTAAAGGAGCATCTATCAAGTTTTCAATATAATTTAAACATTAAAATTGTCCGGTGGCAGTCGTTCCTATAGGCAGTGATAAATTTTTATTCAACCCACTCATTAAAGCTATCCTTGTTCTCAATAATTTTTTCAGCAATCTTTGTCCCAACATAAGAAAAATAATGTTCAACAAGTTCTTGACTGAAACAATTGTTATTACCTTCTATGAACTTACCACTCTCAACAACTCGGCGAAGCAGAGGAATATTATTTGTTTGGTTTATATCAAAATTCTGAATGGCAATTTCAAATTCTTCTTTTAAGATAGACGTGCCCCAATACTTAGGCCCTTTTTGAGGTTTGATCTCTAAGGCACGCCTCACAAACTCATGTGGAAATGCGCCAAAAGTAATAAGAATCTTGGGTTTATGTTCGAGAATAAGTTCCCTGAACATCACTATTTCTGCCTCTACTTCAGCTCCCCACCAATTCAATGTATTAGGAACCATTCCACTTTCTCTAACAACGTTCCAAATAAAAATATCCGTCGTATCGATTCTCTTATGTATTTCTCTATACACTTTGTCCTGTATCACTTCTACTACAGGTGTCCAAATATAATAGCGAACAGCAGGATGTTTTGGATTAACTAATAGCCAAATTGGATAACTTCTTTTTCCCGACTCCCTTGTCGTTATGGTTGTCATTTCATATCAATCCTCTCATTATCTTGATCCCATGGTTTATTTCAATCTTTCCATTTCCGATATAATTAGTGTTTAGAATACTGCTCCTCCTTGGAGAAGTCAATACCGATGCCCTGGTTAACCTTAGACTGTTACCAGTGGGTTTTACTACAAGCGGCTTCTTGATATCTGATAGCTAAGACATACACTGTTCTATTTTTTTGCAATTAATACTGTCTATAACTGATATATTTGGGTCTAAAGAAACAAGGGTTTGAATTCTTTTAGAATCAAACCCTTGTTTTTCTTTCGTTTAATGTTCTGAAATGAGCTCCTGATCAATCAACCGGGCCAAATACTCAGAGTAATGTGTCAACTTCTCTTTTGGTCTTAGCTGAATAAGACTAACATTCGTATCCTCCATGTCCTCAACCTCAGGCCCATAACTAGGATGAAGAGCAATCACTCTGATGGCCTTGGAAACCCCAGCAGGATCACCGATGAATTTAAGCGAATTTGAATAGTTTTGTAAAGTATTCATGTTTTTTGGGCGGTTCTCATCTTCCACCCTATCGTTGTTCCAGATGTTTAAGCGTTTCCGGTATTTGGCATCGAGAATGATCGACCCAGAATAAGCAGCGCTATTAAATACATCAATTCGAATATCCGGTTTATAATTCGTCCCTTCCATATAGACAATTCGGTTGCTTCTGAGCGCGCTACGCTTCGCGCGGGCCATTTTTTCATTAAACATCACGGAAAGACGAATTGTATCTTTAACCATTTCCACTACGGTATCATCTTGAAGTACCGGAAAGACTAATTCTTGTCTTACCTGGTGAGAAGCATCATAAATCCAACCCGAAACCGGCGTATATCCCGCCTGTTCCAAAGCAATAATGGTTTTAATGTAACACCAATATTCATATAAAATATCAGTCCGCTTCCATTGCACCTTAAAATCAAGAGCTAAGGGACTCTGGAAATCCTGTGCTCTGAGTTTCTTCCACCATATGAAAACTCTCTTGTAGCGCCAATCTCGTTGAAGTTTCAGCGTTAAGTGATTAGAGTCACTTAACGGTTTGAGCTCTTGGAACACTGGGTGATCTATGTATTTTCGGACATAGAAAATTCCCTTTTTCATTTCCCGTTCCATCGCTTCAAGACTAGTAATTTTGCTTTTTAGAACCCTTACTTCGTGACTTGTCGATTTTTGATGGACGATAAAGGGTGACCTCGTTTCAATCGCCCTCTGTTCTTCCGTAATCGTACACCTTATTGCTCGCAGGACACCCTCCATTTGAGACGACACATAATAAAGGAATCCCAATACCATCCGATTTTCAGGCGTATCATAGGTAAGTGAATCGATTATTCCGAGGATAACTTCAGGTTGTACCAAGCTTTTGGCGGCAGCATTCGCCCGTTGCCCTTGTACTGATAGGAGCCAACGGGAGCACTTAGCGTCCTGCTTACAATTCACATTGGCTTTTACTTGTCGGTAACGCCGCTCCAGATGCTGATCTGGGCATCGTGTCAAATCTTCAAGGGTTATCCCAAGCTCTTTTACCATCTGCTTCAGAATTACAAACTCGGCCAGCACTAGGGGGGGAAGTAAGCCCCTTTCTCCGTAGAGTTCTATTCCACGATTCATCCGAGTTTGATCATAGGCGAGACCCTGAACCATTTCGTTAAGCTCGTCACGCATCACGTCAAGCTGGTCTTCCGTAATATTATTGGGTCTTACGCGCAAGGTGGCTTCGAACGAATCGCTAACTTCCCCTTTTCGCTTCACAAAGATCAAATAGTCAGCAGGAATCAGTGGGTAATCTTCATTAAGATCACTATAGAGGGGAAACCGTATAGTCCCAGAGGGCAAACACGGAATCCCTTCTTCATCGAGAATTAGCTTCACAGAATCATAGCCATCTAAGCCGTCAATATAGAGGTAGGCATCTTCTTGGTTTGCAGTATACGAAACATAGAGGTTATCTCGTTCATAAACCTCGATAACGCTGTCTTGACTAACCTTGCGCTGGATCTCTTGTCTGCCTATGAAAAACATGATAGAAATCCCTGCGTTTTCAGGATGCATAGCCATGATCTAAAAGTTCCTTTGCTTTTTTATGACAGACATCCCGCGAATAATTAAACGTTGAGACAGAGGGGTATTTCTCAAACAATTTTAGGATCTGGCTCGTCGCTTGCTCAGGTTCTGTGTATTTACCAAAGAGCTGCACAAAGTCGCTCTCTGGGCCTTTAAACTTAGTCATGATCCGTTGCACCAGTTGCAGATCAAAAGCCTTACCCCGTTCGAGGAACTCCTGCCCCTGTACATTGCATGGGATGTTCTTTAAATACGATCCGATTTGGCGAATGATCCGGTAACCCACAACCCTGTCCTTGTCAATTTTACGCAAGACCGAGTTCAATTCATCCAGAAAATCAATTTCATCATCCGTCAAACCAATCTCTGTTGGCGAATTATTGCACCACGAGGCAAAGACATTTCCAGGGACTGGTGAGAGTTGAGCTCGCTCTTCAGAAGGTTTCCCAGATGAAGCCTTTTCTTCAAAAACTGCTTTCCAGGCGCGCAAAGACTCATAAATTTTCAACCTAATGACATTCGCTCGATCAAGGACCTTATCACTAAATTGGAAGGACGATTCATCAATATTTACCGTACCTACAAAAAAAACATTATTCCCAATGGGCACTCGTGGCGAATACTCGTGCCGATTATACACTTCAGGTGCCAGTTTCTCACTGTATAACGTTAAGTACCGGTCTTCAGAAAGTTCTAAAATACTTAGAAATTGACTAAAGTAATGTTCGACCCGTGCCAAGTTCATTTCATCAAAGCAAATGAGATAAAGCTTGTCCTTGTTATCCTCCAGGGATGCTTCGATGAGTAGATCGACAAGCCCAGTTTCTGCCGGACGGTAAATCTTGTGAATCGCATCGTAAAAGCCGATCAAGTCAGCATCGTCATTCCAGCTGGGCCGAACCGGAATAAATAAGAATTGTTTACGTTCTTCACCTGCTTCATCTACTCCTGAAAGTCCTAAGGCGCGAGCGTAATTAATGACAAGTTGGGATTTTCCCACCCCAGACATTCCTGCTAAAACCACTAACGCTCCAGTTTTAATGGCAATATGGAAATTTACGAGGTCTTCCATGTCATATACCAGCTGATTCGACAACGCCACCTGATTTAAATCTTTAATGAACGTTTGCTCTCCGCTATCAACCTGCGCTTCATAATTTACCGGTTTAACATTTGGCTTTGATTCCACGCTCGGAGAGTTTAGCACGACCTGTGAAGAAGGCACTGTGAACCGTTTAATAAATTCACTAACTGGAAAAGGTTCACCAAATAACAAATGGTTGCTGATTTCATTCAAATCCTCATCCAGTAAAAACGCTAAATTTACGCGCCGCAAGATTTGGCTTTCAGGTATTTCCGCTGGGACACAAGTCACCTCTTCCCCTTCAGGGCAATAAATACGCCAATGTTGCCTAAGTTCGCCTAACCATCCGGACTTACATCCAAAAAAATAATCCTGGTAGCCAATAATTAGCGGTGGGTCTTCCGGGTATTGATAAGACAGAAAATCTATGGAAGGGAGCTTCTCATAAAGTATTCTGCGAACACGCTCAACTGGAACATCTTTCGGAATAATGGGTATGGGAGTGAATTGCGAAGTATAGGGATTAAAAGTAATAGGGGTATCGTGAAACGCAACATTCTTGCCATTAAAATACACTCGTTGGGTATCTTTTTTCACCGCTTCCACTGTGAAAGAAAGCAGTCGACTTTTAAAGAAGTCCCTGGCACGTGCTTTTCTACTCTCATTAATTTCGAACTGTCGAAAATGTGAAATTGTCACAAGCTCGTCAGGAAACCCTGCTAACATTAAATCTTTACCCCAGATTGTAATCTGACGCCTTCCGTCTAAAGCTTTATGGAGACTATCCGGTAAGATAGAAATCATATCCACCTGCAAACGCAGAGACTGAGAGTTAATATCTACGTCTATACTTTCTATTACAGGCTTTCCTATAACAACGGAATTCCATATCCTACTATCTCTAATCATGGGACAATCCTCCCTCTGAAATTCAAGAGTTCACTACACGGAACATTCCAGTACCTAGCAATATCTCGAATTTCTTCAAGCTTATTAGGCTTCACTTCATTCTTTTTATACAGGACAAGTTGACACGTAGACATTCTTCGTCTCGGACGGTTCCAATCAATTTCCATGGCCCAAATGGGAATGATCCCTAAGGCATTGAGTCTATCGTCTACTTCATTATCCAGTTCTGCAAAAATCAACGCTTTTCGTCCCTGATAGGCTGTAAAATCAAGGTCACCACATAGGTCTTCCTTTGCTTTATGCATATCTATTAGTTGATATGGTTCCTTTATTTTTTGGGTCTGTCTCTGTTCTATTGTCTGTTTTAGTAAGTCAAACTCTTTATCTTTTTCGGCTCGTTCTTCTTCAAGTTCTCTTATTCTATTTCTAAGCTTTCCAGTATCTTGCTTTTCTTTGGCCCATTGTGATTTTAAAGCTACTATGTCTATTTTTAGTTTTTCTAATTGTTCCTTAGTTCTTTGCCCCTCCAAATTAGCTTTTTGTAGTTTTTGTTCCAATATTGTTATCTTTTTACGAAGATCTTCGGCCTCTTGAGTATCCCTATCTTCGATATTATTCTTGGTCCGCGTAGAAATAACAGCAACAGTATCTTCTAAGACATTGTTATTAGCTAGAGACTTGTCTTCTTCTGCTCGAGAATATATTTCTTCCCCCATTGCTCTTATCTCTGAGTTAGGACTTAACGTAAACATGTATCCGACTTTAAATCGTTCTTCTCGAGGAACAGTTTCGGAGGAAAACGGAGTGAACGCTTCTTGAGAAAATGCCTCTAATTCTTTTCTTAGATATCGATTGATTTCTTGCCAAACCCTTCCTCTATCCTCTGGTTTCCCTCTAGGGTGAGCTAGAATTTCCTCAATTATTTCACTCTTTGTTGACCTTATTCTTCGTTTTAATCTCTTAGCAAGCTCTTTCATCTCCTCAATTGTGAACCCATTCAAAATCCGCTGGGGGTTATACTGAATACCATCCATAACCATCCTCCTTATATAGGCATATTTATAATTTTTCTGCATCCACTCTCTAATTCCTTCCGTTTTCTACATAATCTTATAAAACAAATTAACCCAATATATCCCACCCAAAAACCATGAACACTTCTCCGTTACAGGTCATAGATTGTGTTATGGTTAATTGATAATGGTTATCTTTCGAGGAGGAATCTATATGTGTGGTATCGTAGGTTTTGTAGATTGGAGACGGGATCTTACCTTCCATAAAGATATTTTGGTCGGTATGACTCAAACTCTTATACCCAGGGGACCAGATGCAGAAGGGTACTGGCTTTCCCCTCGCGCTGCTCTTGGCCACCGCAGGCTCGTTGTCGTTGACCCCCAAGGTGGCCTTCAACCGATGATTCGCCAGCGCGGTGAAGACACGTTTATTCTGATCTATAACGGAGAACTCTATAATACGCCCGAGATCCGTCAAGAGCTATTGAGTCGCGGTTACCATTTTGAAGGGCATTCTGATACTGAAGCCTTACTTCTCTCGTACTTAGAATGGGGTCCATCATGTGTTGAGCGTTTGAACGGTATATTTGCCTTTGGCATCTGGGACAGTAGAGAACAGCAGTTATTCGTGGCACGTGATCGCCTAGGAGTTAAGCCGCTCTTTTACAGTCAACAGACAGGCTCCCTTGTTTTTGCGTCAGAACTTAAAGCCCTGCTACAACACCCGGATATATCCCCCATAATCAGTCGAGAAGGCTTAGCTGAAGTCTTCCTTGTCGGACCTGCACGCACTCCTGGAATTGGTGTCTACGAAGGAGTTTCCGAACTAAAACCAGGGCATGTTCTCTTTTATTCTGCAAATGGTTTACACATCCGCAGGTACTGGGCTTTACCGAATAATGTCCATACGGATGATCTAGGAACGACAACCGCTAAGATACGCGAACTTTTTCTCGATACCGTTGAACGGCAGTTAGTTTCCGATGTTCCGATTGGAACCCTACTCTCTGGAGGTCTCGATTCTAGTGCTATTACAGCAATCGCTGCTGTTGCCCTTGATAAAGATGGAAAAGGACCTCTGCCAACCTTTTCAGTTGATTATGCTGATAACGACCGTTATTTCAAGTCCAATGACTTCCAACCCGGCGCAGACGGTCCCTGGATTAAACGTATGTCTAAAGCCTTCGGAACCAACCACACCAATTGCACCTTTGATATTCCAGACCTTATAGAAGCACTAAAAGCTGCAACACTTGCCCGCGATCTACCTGGAATGGCTGACATTGACTCGTCTTTGCTACTCTTTTCTAGGGAGATAAAGAAGCATGTCACAGTTGGTTTATCCGGTGAATGTGCAGACGAAGTGTTCGGTGGTTACCCTTGGTTTCATCGGCAAGATGCCCTCGAGGCCCAGACCTTTCCTTGGACACTGCATGTCGAAAATCGTTTACAGATTCTATCCCCTGAACTAAATGCACTTCTTCATCCCCACGATTACTTACAGAGACGCTATGAAGAGGCACTAGCAGAACTCCCTCTGCTGCCAAGTGCTTCCTCAGTAAGTCACCAAGACAGCAGAAGCTTGCAGGGGAATGCACAACGCGAGGCGCGAATCCGCGAGATCACCTATTTAACCTTAACCCGTTTCATGCCCACCCTTCTAGATCGCAAAGATCGCATGACAATGGCTACCGGGCTTGAGGTACGCGTTCCTTACTGTGACCATCGCTTAGTTGAGTATGCTTGGAATATCCCTTGGGAGATGAAAGCTATTGAAGGCAGAGAAAAAGGGCTTCTGCGTCATGCTCTCACCGGGATCTTACCCGACGATGTGCTTTGGCGCAAAAAAAGCCCCTACCCAAAAACTCACAACCCCATTTATCTGTTGACTGTTCGTACCTGGCTAAGTGAAATTCTGGCAGACAAAACTTCTCCAATTCTCCCCTTCCTGAACATCTCAGCTTTACGGGATCTCATGAAGGTCTCATCTACCATGCCTTCTGGTAGTCCATGGTTCGGGCAACTAATGGACATTCCGCAACTCTTTGCCTACCTTATCCAGGTAAATTACTGGTTAGTAGAAAACAAAATTAGAATTCTTTAGGAAATAAATAGGGGCCACGACGTAATATCGTGCCCCTACTAGAAATGATCAAACGGCTTTATTTACATCGTTTACTTCATTACCTTTACTCTCATGAGGTTTCTTAATGACTCTAACCTTTGTAATTCTATACCCTATAACTTCCATCACTTCAAAGTTAAATCCATCAAAATAAACAGTATCCCCTTTGACTGGCTTACGACCAATCCGGGCGAAAACGTATCCCCCTATGGTAGAAACGGTATCCTCCTCCAGTTCAATCTCGAACATTTCAGAGACCTCTTCTAATAAAACCCGTCCATTTAGGATATATTCATTTTCAGCCAATTTCTGAACGTCTGGCTGTTCAGACTCAAATTCATCATAAATCTCTCCGACCAATTCTTCAAGCATATCCTCAAGTGTGACAAGTCCGGCCGAGCCGCCAAATTCGTCCACAATAATAGCCATATGGGTTCGTTGGCTCCTCATTCTCTGGACTAGATGAGAAATCGGCATTCCCTCAGGAACTGCCAAGATATCTCGCTTAATTTGTGTGATCTCTTTCGTCCCCGCCTGTTCCTGTAACCGAATGATGTCCCGCAAATGGACTAGGCCCAAAACATGGTCTTTATCATCATCACACAGTAAGTAACGAGTATGACCGTACTGTCTTACAATCTCCAGAATCTCCTCAAACGTATCCTGTATGAAGATACATACCATATCTTGGCGTGGAATCATAACCTCACTAGCAATACGGTCTGAAAACTCAAAGACATTATCCAAGAGTTTACCTTCCATTTTGTCCAAATAGCCATGCTTTTGACTGGCATCGACCAACATTCTTAGTTCCTCTTCACTATGTGATAAATCGGCCTCATTGGCCGGTTGAATTCTCAAGATATGCAAAATAAGGTTAGCTATACTATTGAGCGACCAAATAACTGGATAAAAAATCCAATAGAAAAACTTTAAGAAGCCAGCAGTCACAAGGGCAATGCTCTCAGCATTTTGAATGGCTAATGATTTAGGAACAAGTTCTCCTAGGACAATGTGTAAAAGTGAGATGATGAAAAATGCTATGGCAAAAGCAATGGTATGAGTATAGATCAAACTCCAACCACCAAAACCCGCAAACAGCGGTTCGATTAGGGTGGCAATCGCTGGTTCTCCTAACCAACCTAAACCTAAGGAAGCTAATGTGATTCCTAGCTGACAAGCAGAAAGATAGGCGTCAAGTTTCGAGGCAACATCAAGTGCGGTTTGCGCTCTGCGCGAACCATTCTCCGCGAGTTCCGCTAAACGCGTTTTACGTACTTTTACCATTGCAAATTCAGCAGCCACAAAAAGACCATTAATTCCAACCAACAAGAGAGCAATTAAAACCTTTGTCACACTCCAGAGCAGACCTTCGATGATTTTTCTCCTCCTTTTATTTCCAGAAGCAACCTTTATGAATCCTATCATATCATTAGTATTTTGTTAGAATATAATTATACATCATTCTTTGTATTAATGTTAGCAGTTTGAGTTTAAAGCTATAGTTATTGTACTTACCATTATATACGAAAGACCCCATCTTGTGAAATGTGTTGAAAATCTAAGCAATAAGCCCTTCTCCCGAAAGGAAATTTACTGCGTATAAAGCTAATCTCGGATATCTAAATTTCTGGACAAGTATTGAGATAAGAAAAGGGTTGTGTTATGCTAAAAGAAAAATAGCGATATTTTAGGTGCCCTTTGCGGGAGAATAGGGAAGTTCGGTTTAAAACCGACGCGGACCCACCACTGTATTCGATGAGCAACGCATACCACTGGCTTTGGCTGGGAAGGTTACGGATACGCGATGATTCGAGAGCCAGGAGACCTGCCTAAAATATTTACGTCTTCCCACACCTTGGGGAGCGGCGGTGATGACGGTAAAGTCCCGACCACAGATTTATTTGTGGTCGGGACTTTACTTTTTCTACAAATTATTACAAAATAGAGGGGGAAATACCATGGATAATTTAACAGTAGCTCAACTAAACGCCCAACTTGAGACAATCACAAAGAACATCTCGGACCTTGATGAGGAGAGCGTTGCTCAGATCCAAAAACGCTTGGACTCGCTCACCAAACCACTAGGTAGTCTTGGACAATTAGAATCTTTGGCAAAGCAGCTAGGCGGTATCCAACGAACCTCGAGTCCTAAAATATTGAAGAAAGCCATCCTATTAATGGCCGGAGATCATGGGGTTGCCGCAGAAGGGGTAAGTGCCTTCCCTCAAGAAGTGACACCCCAAATGGTTTACAATATCATAGGGGGTGGCGCAGCCATCAATGTTTTAGCTCGCCAGGCCAATGCAGAGGTTTTTTGTACTGATGTTGGAGTTGCCTTCCCTTTAGAGGGGGACATCATTCACAAACGTGTTGCTAACGGAACTCAGAATATGGCCAAAGGACCCGCAATGACCCGTCAGCAGGCCCTCCAAGCCTTGCTAGTTGGCGCAGAAGTTGCCGATGAAAAAATCCGTGCAGGCTTTAACCTCTTAGGAACTGGAGACCTTGGCATCGGGAATACGACCCCCAGCTCGGCAATCGTCGCCCTGATTACAAATTCCCCCATTGAATCCGTCGTTGGCCGAGGAACTGGCATCGATGATGCTGGATTAATTAAGAAACGAAGGGTAATTGAAAAAGCAATTGAACTTAATCAACCCGATCCACAGGACGCTCTTGATGTTCTAGCTAAGGTAGGAGGATTAGAAATCGCAGCAATCGCAGGCTCAATCCTTCAAGCTGCAGCAAGCCGTGTCCCCATCGTGATCGATGGTTTTATTTCGACTGCTGGAGCACTCATTGCTGCGAAACTTGCCCCGAAAAGCACCTCTTTTATGATCCCCTCCCACGGTTCAGTAGAAATAGGTCATCGCAAGGCCTTAGCTTATCTGGGACTCGATCCGGTACTTAACTTAAATATGAGACTTGGCGAAGGGACTGGGGCCGCCTTAACCTTTCACCTCGTCGAAGCAGCTCTTCATATTATTGAGGAAATGTCCACTTTCGCGGATGCTGGAGTCAGCGAACAGTCAACCTAAGTCCTTCGAGGGAGATCATTAAACCAGATTTGAGTAATCTGTAAGCCAAAAAACAAGTAAGTAGGTGGATGCAATCTCTCAATTTACGTTCATCACTGGCGGTGCCCGTAGCGGCAAAAGTAGCTTTGCCGAACTTCTTGCCGCTCATGCAAAACGGCCCGTAATATACATTGCCACTGCCCAAATTTGGGACGAAGAAATGGCTCTACGCGTCAAAAAACACCAGCTCCAACGTCCAGCAACATGGCGGCTCATCGAAGAGCCCCGAAACGTTCGAGAAACCTTGATTAAACTTAAAGACGAAGAGGGGGTAGTTCTCCTTGATTGTGTCACACTCTGGCTCACCAATCTACTCTTAGCCGGACAATCACAACCAGTGACCCCTTCCTGCCCAGATGGAGAAAAATTCCCCTTAGACCTTCAGAACGACAATGATTCATTTAACAACGAGCTTGAACCTCAGATCTTGGATATTGTGAAAAACGTTGCTCAACTGGCCCAAGAAATTAAACCGCAAGTTATCTTTGTCTCGAACGAAGTCGGTCAAGGAATTGTTCCTGAAAACCCTTTGGCCCGAGCCTACCGGGATTTAGCTGGACGAAGCAATCAAATCCTGGCTCAGAGTGCTGAACAGGTTTATATGGTCGTAGCAGGTTTCCCCATAGAGATCAAACACTCTGGCGAAAAGCTGCTTGCGTCCCTGCTCAAGGAGTGATTAAATTGCGTGGATTTCTAATTGCCCTTACATTTCTGACTCGGCTCCCTTTACCTGCACCCAAAGTAGAAGTCACCTCGGAGGAATTTACACGTAGTTATCGCTATTATCCTTTGGTCGGACTTGTTATAGGACTAGTTCTCTGGCTTCTGGCGAAGGGGTTGACTCTTTACTTCCCCCCCTTGGTTCTAGGTGCTCTCTTATTAGTTGTAGAGTTAATGCTTACGGGAGGGCTTCACCTCGATGGGTTCATGGATAGTATGGATGGTTTATTATCCGCCCGCAGTCCAGGACGCATCTTGGAGATCATGAAGGACAGCCGAATTGGAGCTCATGCCTGCATGGCCCTAGTAGGCCTACTCCTCTTAAAATTCACCCTACTGGCTAGCCTAAGTCCGACTCAGTTTTCCATTCTCCTTGTTATGCCCATGCTCTCACGCTGGGTATTTCAAATTGGAGTTGTCGGATTTCCGTATGCCCGCCCCCAAGGACTTGGAAAAGGTATTCATGAAACGATCCACTGGATCCCGTTTCTTATCAGTGGAGGCTTAGTCTTAGGAGCCTCCTTTTATCTAGCCAGCTTTGCTGGGCTAATTGCCTTTGGAGTATGCGTGATTGCCATAACCCTTTGGGCTGCTAGGATTTCCTCCCTCTTAGGGGGCCTAACTGGAGATTTGTACGGAGCATTTATCGAGGTTTCAGAAGTGGTGTGCTTACTGGCCGCTTTTCCTTTTTTGCGATAATGCCCTTAGAATCTCTTGAGCGATGACTAACTAAACATCATCCACAATGCCCACGTCTTCTCACAAACGCAACCAATCCTAAAACATCATTACTGAACTGATGTTTCATTCAAGCAAAGCCATTCTTGTTTAGTATTTCTAAACCAAGAAATGGCTTTGCTCGTCATAACCTGACATTGAAGTATGTACTACTTAAAGCTGCTCTGCTAGAAGGTAGAGGTCTTCATTTTCCTTTTTAACTCTCTTCCTTAGTGCATCAATTATCGCCTCTGTATCCCTTATGAACTCATCTGGATTATCTTTAATATAGTTACTGTTTTTATACAAACACCTGTATTCATCAAACGCGCTACTTAGCCCACCCATTTCATTAATGAAGCATTCGGTTGTCTGCCTCACCTTTAGGTCATTTGAGGTCCTAAGCTTTGGATACAGAACTTCGTCCTCATGCTTCAAGTGTATTTTCAATAGGCCTGCGAGTTTAGCAATCTTCATGGTAACCTCAAAGGCAGAGGCAGTGACTGATACTTTTTTTACACTCAAATAGCCTTCGACTTCAGTGATCAAATTGGCAATATCATTATGTTGTCTATTCAGATTTGATATATCCACTTTAATTATTCTCCTTCAATCCTTAATTTTGTTGCAAACCGCGGTTTTATGCTTTCGGTATGCCTAAATAATATAATAAAAATAGATTACCAGTTGTGTCTCAGAAGGTTTTTTGATGTGATAAAAATCACACTTAAGCGTGTAAAGGGGACGGTCATTTTAACACACAGACAAGGGGACGGTTCTTCTGTCTAACTTGAAGAGTTAGACAGAAGAACCGTCCCCTTGTCTGCAGACACTTTTCCTACAGTCAAATAGACTTCGTCTTCTCTGCTCAAATTGGCAATATCAGCGTGATGTCCCAAGCACCCTCGCCCCGCTTACCCTTTGATCGCCCGAGCTAAACGTTGAATACCCTCATCAATGATCTCGGGAGTTGAACAGGAGTAATTCAAACGCACTTCGGATGTCACACGCCCATCTGGGTAAAATAACGCACCCGGTACATAAAGAACATTTTGTCGAATGGTCTCCTGAACGTAGTCAAAACTGTTAGTAATCTTTTTGAAGCGCGCCCATAAAAATAGCCCTCCAGAGGGAATAATCATCTCCACCTCGTTCCCTAAATACTTTTCGACGGCCCGAACCATAGCGTTTCTGCGTTCCTTGTAAACTGTGCGTAAGTTCTGGATATGACCGGGAAGCAATCCTTCTTTTAAAAACTCAAGTACAGCGCGTTGCGTAAGGTTATTACTGTGCAAGTCCACACCTTCTTTGGTTTGACAAAGATGGTTAATGATATCGGGGTCCGCGACGACATAGCCTACCCTCAGTCCAGGGGAAAGAACTTTGGAGAAAGTACCCAAGTAAATGACGTTATCCCCTAGTTCTATTAAATTCGGGGATTTCTCTCCTTCAAATCGCAACTCACCATAGGGATTATCTTCAACAACTAGCAAGTCATGAGCCTTTGCCACATGCAGCAGTTCAATCCGTCGTTCAAGCCCCATAACCTTCCCTGAAGGGTTTTGATAATTGGGAATGAGATACAGAAACTTTGGTGTGACTAGTTTCAGCTTCTTTTCCAGTTCTTCTGGAATAACCCCCTGCTCATCACACGGTATCATCATCATCTGCGCTCTAAACGATTGAAAAGCCTGAATCGCTCCTATATAAGTAGGCGTCTCTACAAAAACGACATCCCCAGGATCAAGAAAGGTTTGCGCTAACAAACTCAATCCTTGCTGGCTACCCGTTGTCACCGCTATTTCCTCGATTTTGACCGGTTTACCGTTGTGCTTATGCTGCTCTGCTAACCACTGTCTGAGCTGTGGATGACCGGCAGTTTGAGCATATTGCAAAGCTGGTTTCCCTTGCTCTTCAAAAACGTGTTGAAAACTGCGCTGCAATGCTTGATCTGGAAAAAGTTCCAACGCAGGCAATCCACCGGCAAAAGAAATCATACTGGGGTTCTGCGCTGCCTTTAACATTTCTCCGATAAAACTTTCACCCGACTCTTCCATCCAACTCGCGTACTGCATCCTATTTCCTCCTCAAGATCCGCTCAAGTTTTTTCTCCAAGACTCTACATATTTAGATAATAATTAATTACTCTTTAATTAATTCGACTTTGTGAAATAAACTCCTGCCCCAAGAAATATTTATCCTGTAATTTAAAATTAAAACAATAATTTTATCATACATTGTTCCATATAAATGTACAACGACAGATTTATAGAGTACACTTATAGAGATACCACTTAAATGTTGACTGAGTATATTCTATTTTCATTAGTAGAGCACTGAAAGGGAAAATCGTAACCATGACAATCTTTATCCTCACTTTCGCTTTATACGCATTTGCGGGTTGGGTCATGGAAACCCTGTACCGTTCGGTCCCACTACGCAGGTTAGTCAATCCTGGATTCTTAACTGGCCCTTTCCTTCCAATCTACGGATTATTCGCAACGATGGTGATTTGGTCCTCAGGACTATTATCCCTTCTGGATTGGAAATGGCAGTTCATTTGGTTCGTGTGTTTAAGTACCGTACTAGAATATGCCGCTGGTTGGTTTTTCGAGCGTTTCTTTCATCTGCAACTCTGGGACTATCATGAAACGCCCCTCAATCTTCACGGGCGGATAGCGCTTCCCTATTCTCTGCTCTGGGGAGTCTTGGGCCTTGTGTTTCATCATGTCATTCATCCTAAAGTTCAAATTTATCTTTTGCAGATTCCCTTCCCGACCAGTACTATTTTGGCAATTATATTGACCACTTATGTAATATGGGATATTATTCACTCAACCCTATTACTTCGACGTCTTGAGCATTTTATTGCTGTATTTCAGGAACGATATGAACGATTGGAACTTACGCCGTTCCAAATGGCCTTTTCTCCGTTTCGGCGCCTCCTGAATACGTATCCCAGAATGCGCCACACTTTAAGTGAGAAAATGGATCTGCTTTATGCAAAACAGGCAGCCCTCGAACACTTTTTAGTACTCCAACGCAAAAAATTTTACGATCCCGATAGAGAAAACGACACCCACACACTTGATTAGGAAGGTGAAACAATTGAGTTTAGCAGAGCATATTGATGACATCTTGAACCACGATGAGTATAAACAGTTAGCTTCATATACTCATCACCGTCCTTTTACCACGCTAGAACATTCCATCCGCGTTGCTCAAATTGCTTATGACTGGTCAATACGACTAGAAGATAGAAAAATCAGGCTAGATACGCAAGCACTCATCCGCGGGGCCCTACTTCATGACTTTTTCTTATATGACTGGCATCACCTTAGACCCGACGGGTCAAGATGGCATGGTTTTCGCCATCCTCGTATTGCCTGTGACAACGCGGAACGTTGTTTTAACCTTAATGAGAAGGAAAAAGACATTATTTTAAGTCATATGTGGCCGCTCACCGTTCGCATGCCCCGGAGCCGGGAGGCTTTTCTCGTTATGATCGCTGATAAAATGGCCTCTATACAGGAATTTAGATTTAAATTCAAACGTACCCTGCCCCCCTCCGAAAGATACACTTCTCTCCGTCTTGTAAATAAGAGCAACTAGAGAAGGCTCACTTTTTACTTTAGAAATGACGAAAATGGCATGCCTTGAATTCTAGCATGCCATTTCTCATTGTCAATCATAGCCATTTCACAAATTTTGGACCACTCTTTTTCGTATTTCTCACAACACAATAGAATTGACGAAATATCAGCGAATCTACAAAAATATGTAGCTTTCAAAGTAAAGCTGCATTAAACTAGAGCAAGGATCCTTCTTAAGCATCAAGAGTATGGATCCCTAAGTATTGATGCCGTGGGAGGATGACCGTTGACCAAGAAACACTTTTCCTTTATAACGTTGCTCATTTCACTTGCTATAGTGGTTTTTCTTTATCCCAAGCTACAGAACCCCACCGCTTTAAAGGCGTTTGTCTCACAGTGGGGATTACTAAGTATTTTTATTGATCTTGTTATCGTCATGATTTTGGCTCTTTTCCCAGTGATACCCTTCGTCTTAATGGCTGGGATTAACACCATTCTTTATGGGTGGATCGGTGGTTTTTTGCTTTCCCTTTGCGGAAGTTTGTTAGGTGCCTCTTTAGGTTTTTGGTTAGCACGTACGCTTGGACAAGCCTGGGCACAGCCCAAGATGTCGAAGCTAGGAAAATGGGGCACTCTTCTAAGAGGCAATAGCTTTTCCGTTGTTCTGCTCTCGCGACTTATTCCAGTACTACCCTCTGCAGCAGTTAATTATGCCGCCGGCTTATCCCTTATGACCTTTCCATCGTTCTTGATGGCCACACTGCTCGGTAAAATACCCATGATTGTTTGGGAATCATGGGTAGGACATGATTTATGGCGAATATCACATCATCCCCGTCGGCTGCTATTAGCCTTAGCCATCGGCGTTCTGGTTTTTGGTTCAGTTGGTCTCTATTGGTATTTTACAAAGAAATTCCCAAAGGAACCTCGCTTACTGTGAAAATTTTAGCGAGTGCGAAGTTACAAAACTCCAACAGGTCTCTCTGAGGCTGTTGGGGTTTTGTGTATATTTTCTACTCTGCGAACTCAATACCTAGCGAATGCCTTTGCAATTGCTCTATACCCAGCTGCATTGGGGTGCCCATAATCCGAGCCGATTAGTGAGCTTTCTTTTCCTCTTATCTCACGATCTATATAAACCACCACAAAACCATAGCGTTTTGCCCAAGAAATAACTATAGCGTTAGCGGAATCGATAACCCCCTGTACTTGGACATAATATTGGGCGTAAGGGCCTGCTGGCAGGGGATTATACAGAGTACCCACTTTTATAATTGCTCTAGGATTGAGCTGCCTAAGAACTTCTCCTATTAGCGCAAGCGTTTTAGCCAAATTACCTAAAACAACACCTAACTGCTGTGAGTTAACTAATTGATTAGAATTCCTTATAAGACGCAGTAGATCATTGGAACCTATCGTGATGGTGATTAATGATGCCTGGGAAACAAGCTGTCTTAGCCTGTGATTAAACTGTAATAACTCAAGTAGACCCTGTGTCGTTAATCCGTTAACACCCAAATTATAAACCCGCAAGTCAGGGTCGTGCCTTCTAAGAAAATTACTGTAGACGGCAGGAAAAGAAAATTCGCTTCCAACTCCATACCCTGCAGTTATCGAATCACCCAACGCCAGATATAAACTCACCCTTCTCACCGCCTTCAAAACATTCCTACATATCACATTATAGGTTATGTTTACCATTTACCATCTGTCACTCGCTGAGCATAAACCTTAAAGATTGTGGGATGCTATATAGAAAACGTGGCTATGGCCAAGCCTTCATTATGATCTGGTTCTGATTATGACTCAACAGAAGTTCAGGATTATTGTGCTATAGCCGAGGCTGGCGAGACCCCTAATGGCGGAGACTAAGGAGGAATCACTGATTAAAGCGTGGGAACTTATTAAAAAAGGAAATACTTCATCGTTTTACGCGGCCCTAGGCAACCTTTTTTTAGTCATTCTTAAAGGAATAACGGCTTCTTTAAGCGGAAGTGGCGCTATGTTTGCCGAAGCAATGCACACAGGCGCCGATACAATTAACCAAATCTTTGTCTTTATAGGGAGCATTCTTGCTGAACGAAAGCCCACCCCCCGCTTTCCGACGGGTTTCGGGCGTCTGATCAATGTTTTCTGCATGGGTGCTGTGATCATCGTTACGATCATGGCCTATGAGACCCTTCTTGAAGGGATTCATTTAATCCAACATCCCGCATCGATTGATAGTTTGGGATTAATTATTTTTAGTTTAGGCACTTCCATGGTTATTGATGGGTTTGTCTTATCCAAGGCCATGCGTGAAATCGCGCGAGAGACTCGCTCTGAAGCAAAAGGATTAGTGCTCATCCCTGTCGCTCTAAAAAATGTAAACCGAGCTTCTCCCGCCACTCGCTTGGTCTTCTACGAAGATCTGGTAGCCACCTTTGGCGCTATACTGGCCCTTGGAGCAATACTTGTGACACGCTTCACGCCTATTAAAACCTTAGATGGATTTGCTGCGATCATCATCGGACTTCTTATGGGGGGAGTAGCTTATCGAGTAGGCTATGACAACATGGTAGGACTCATCGGTGTTTCTGCTCCGAAGGAAATCGAGGACAAAGTCTGCCAAATTATTTTATCTGACCCAGACACTACAGATATCAATAAAATGCGCATCCTCCAAGAAGGGCGTTTTTATCATGTCGAAAGCTACATTGAACTTCGTCCGGGCTTAACCTTGGCTACAGCTGACAGGATTAAATCTAGAATTCGGGATCAGCTCTTAGCTTATGAAGATATCACGGATGTCACGTTGGGGATTATTGAAGACACTGGCGTAAAGGATTGGCCGCCTAAGGACCCTCCTAGCGATAAAGAAAAGAGCTAAAACACACCCTCTAAGGATATCGTTTTAGCCCTGACCATATCAAACTAATTGTTTATCGCAACAGTAAAAGGGAGTGATGTCGTTGCTGTCTTATATGGCTTTTCTCATGAGGATGCCCAGAGATACAACGATGCTACTGAACCATAAGGCGAATACCTTTTTCTGTAGCGTTCAAACTTTTCCTTTGGTAGCTCTTTGAGACCATATATGTTCATCATACCTCGACAGATTGCTAGATCCTTAAAGCTAAGCACATCAGGACGATTGAGGGAAAATATCAGAAGCATTTCAGCGGTCCAAACTCCCACTCCGTGAAGAGAAGACAGCTTTGAAATAATTTCCTCATCCGGCAGAGTATGAAGCTCCTCGAAATTGACGGTTCCTGATAAAGCCGCCTCTGCTATGCCCTTTATGTAGCTAGCTTTTCGCTCTGACATCCCGCAAGCTTTAATTTCAGACAGGCTCAGCCGGGTAATACTTTCTGGGCGAATACTTTCTGAATTGTTCAGCACTGGACTGTTACCGTCTGGATTGTTACTTAAAGTCGGAATATCCTCGAGCAGTATACACAGTCTGGTCCACACCGTTTCGGCAGCCTTTTTGGAAATCTGTTGGCTTACAACGCTGGAAATCAAGGCTGTGAAAGGATCAGGAGTAATCTCACGTTGGATTATTCCGATTCTATCGATGGCTGCACCCAGCTTTTTGTCTTTGCGTTTTAAGAAGTCAATTTCCGTTTGCCCATAGTCAAAAATCAGCATGGTTTTAGCTCCTATCGAATGATTATCTATTTATTATATGCCATCATTAACCACAGTAATATCATAATAACAAGCGTTTCCAAGGTACGTGTAAATCTTTAATAAGCCAACTCAACCATCAACTATACATTTTCTATATTTTGAAACCCTTTCCCTAAAACTTCATGTGCCTCACTAACAATAATAAAGGAATCTGGATAATTCTTCTTCAAATATGTTCTTAGTTTTATGAGTTGTGTTCTATCCATAACCGAATAAATCACAGAATTTTTTTCTCCAGAGAACCCCCCTTGTCCTTCAAATGCTGTGCATCCTCTGTCTATTTCATTAATTATATATTTTTGAATGTACTCACTGTTATTAGAAAATACCATAACAGCTTTTACGGAAGTAAATCCTTCAAGAACTCTATCAATTATAAATCCATTTAGAAGAACACATACAACTGAATACAATGCTGTTGCAATCCCAAAGGTTAGAGCTGCCAGGAGAACTACAAAAATATCAACTGACTGCATGGATTTCCCTAACTCTAAATGCAACGATTTGTTCAATATCTTTGCAATTATATCCGTTCCTCCCGTTGATGCGTTTTGAGAAAAAACGATCCCTAGACCTGTTCCAAGTAATAATGTCCCAATTATTGCTGAGAGTAATACATCATTTGTCAGAGCCTGCGGTTTCATAACCACTTCTATTAACCACATGGTTCCAGACACACCGAAACTAGCATAGATCGTCTTAGCTCCAAAATTACCGCCTATGAACAGAAAACCAATAATGAATAAAACAACATTCATAACCAACATCAACATTCCAATCGGTAAGGAAGGCATGTGATAGTTTATAATAATAGCAATACCTGTAATCCCACCTCCAGTTATATGAGCTGGTACATAAAAATACGCCACTGCGATACTAACCAAAATAACACCTAAAGTTATTATTAAATACTCTTTTATTGGCTCTTTCATATGTAGATTACCTCTTCTTTTTTAGGATTATACCACAATATACGACTCGCCAGTAGGCCTACGCGAGCGTTCCATTGGGTTGTAAGTCCTTTTTCTTTTGAATAATGTTCTGAACTTAGAGAAAAGCTATTACTTGTTACCTCGTTATTATTAACCATTTTGCCTACAACCACAACATGATAAGACAAACATTTGGGAGGAAGTTATGGCAAGCATCTACTGGTATTGTCTTCTAGCTATCATTGGGGTGGGAATCGCGGCCTTTACAATATATAAGAAAAGAGATATCAAGCTCTCTACTTTTCTTGTGTTTTTTATATTTTCTACATGTGTTACATGGATAGGTGAATTTGTTGTGCTTGGTTTACTTGATGGGTATGCTTACAAAACTGGTATCTACACAAGCCCTTGGGCCCAAAACATTTTAGGTCATCTTATACTCAACTCGACTTTCTATCCTGGCACTGCGATATTAGTTGCAGCGTACTCATTGGGATATGGGTGGATTTCTTTGATTACCGCTATTTATTTACTAATAGAGTATTTGTTTATGAATTTAGGAATATACGAACATCATTGGTGGAAATATTACATGACAGGTGTTGCGATTTTTATTTATCAGCTCTTTACTAAAGTGTGGTTTAAAAAGTTAGACAAAATACCGCATGGATGGTTGCGCACTAGCACATTCTACTTCGTTGGGTTTGTCATTTTACACTATCCGATTCCAATAATTCTACTTTTAGGGAAACAACACTATAATGTGAATTGGGCCCAAGATATGTACTTGTCTAGTACCATGTTTATATTCCTTTATCAGTTAGTTGAGACTTTGATCTTAGTGTTTTTCGTTTGCGTCCTTGAAAAATGGTATTGGAAGTTTGTGCCCTTCATTATTTCTTTTGTGGGTCAAAGCCTACTGGTCAAGTTGAACATCCTAGTTTTTCAGGACGGGTGGAATCTGTTCTACACAATGTTAGTTTATTTTTTCGGTTTATCAATTTTTATTTTACTTGAGAGATATTCCTTGCAAACTGAGGAAACAATAAATTGATTAATCTTGAAGCAAGGGATTATTGAATGGTTAAAGTCTAGAGGAGAAAAAGTAGATTAGCTAAATTTAGAACGCTTCAAAAAGAACAGTCGAATATCGACTGTTCTTTTTGAAAGTAATTTACTCTACCTAATTTTATTCATTAACGTTTAAGGCTTCGAAGGCTTCTGCCGCAATGCAAAGGTAATAGCTAAGACCAACTTGCTGACTTTCGAGCATATTCCTATGAAAATCGTAAGTTTATTTTACAATAAAAAAGGACGGCGCATGGCGTTCACCATACTGACTCGATGGGTGATTGACGATCTCGCCATTGTAGTAAAGAACCGCTGAGGCGCCGCCGTCAAGATTCGCAACATTATAGGCACCGTATTCGAGCATAATATCTTGTACATCCTTAAGGGTTGCACCTATGGACCCAATCTGACGTCCATCGATGACCAGCATCAAAATACTGCCATCCCTCGTCTGTCCTATCGCTGTCCGGGGAGCAATACCCCATCCCCCGTCTCCATGGGTAATCGCCGGTTTACCATCAATTACAAGGAATGGACTGAACGAGACGGCATCCCTTATGCCCATTTGTTTAATTTGGTTCAGGGTATAATGACCAAGAATCAAAACATTGTCATTATTTAGCCCTATAATGTCAAATGCTGAGACTGGAGCTTTATAGAGAATTTTATCGTCCGAGATAAGGATACCCAGCGGTTGACCACCGTTGCCGTTACCCTGCGGGTCATCAAACGCCCCTCCATTAATGACGGCAACTGCTCCGTTCTCTTTAGCAATGTCTTCAGCCTTTTCTCCCTTTTCGCCGAGATAACGCGTTGCTGCTACCTTTACACGTTTAGGATTATTAACCTTAAGAAGATAACCTTTAAAACCCTTTTGACTGATATCAATCAGCTCTGTTCCAGTATTGTTTTCAATTCCAAGCGTCTTAATGTTTGAGGGATGGGAGTTGCCCAGATCCGCGGCTTTGTTGTTATCCATTATTTCTTGAATCTCTGCCCCGCTAAACAAGTACGTTGCAAGGTACTGATGGTTCAACGTCGTCATTGCGCTAGTCACCCATAAGTTACGAAGCATCTCAAAGGGTTTGACGGGAGCATATAAAAACCCCAAAAAGCACAAACCAAAGATTAGGAAGAGACTGAGCATCCCCTTTAATGTTTGCTTTAACCGTTTTTTCTTGCGACTGTAATAATAGATCCCTGCAGGTTTTCTATCAGCTCTAAGTTGAATTATTGAATTTGAAGACCTAGAAATCCCTGTATTACTCATTTTAGCTCCATCTCCTAAGAATAAACATGATTCATCAAATATCTATATTCTACACCATATTCTTTATATAAAGTTAAACCAATTTGTAGAAATAAACCCAAAATATTTATACATTAACGAACACACAACAAAATCCGCCATTTGAGTGGATTTTGTTGTGTGTTTCTGTTCACGTAACAATTATGTTTACGTGGAATATATTGGTAAATACAATAAAACGCGTTGGTTGGGAAATTTCGAATTTCCTTATCCAACGCGTTGCTCACTTCTTACTATTAAGATAGTGTATCCCATTCATTCAACCTCTATATCGTATCCTTGCCAAAATATGAACACTTTTCTTTTCGGCACCCGTGGGGATGCCTATCACTATGCTTACAAGCAATGTTCTCATTGACTAATGGCAAAGAAACACATAATTGTTCTTTCACTATTTTTGTCGCCTCGACCAATGATTTTCGGACGAAATTCTTGCAACAACACGGCCCAGTTTCGTTGGCAATAGTACCAAGAATTCTTGCCACTATTCTCATGGTTGTGGCAGTTTCACGGTCCTTTGAACATGTTGCACCAAAAATGACACTAAAACAGGCACCAATCGCAGGGGCAATCCCACATACCCCTGTTAGACCACAATATCCTCCGATCGCTTGTTTCTTTGTCCTGTTTAGTGCTTCATCAATCTGTTCATTCGTAACCTTAGCAGTTCCTTCGTTTTTAAGTGCAGCCATTAAAGCTCCTGCCGTTATCCAGGCATTTTCACAACCTAGCATCGGTATACTATTCAGATCCATAAGCAACTCTGCAATTTCTAAAGGGTCCTCGGATTTAGTGGTTATCACGTAATCTTTTACAGTACCAAATAGGCCTTTCCCGTGACATTCATCGCATATGTAATGCCCATTAGGGCAGGAAATGTTGCCGATATCCTTTTTACCACAGTCAAGACATGTAAATTCCTGTCCAATACTTAAGTATTCTAACTGTCCTCCACAAAAATGACAATTCTCAGTATTATATTTAGGGTGCTGACCAGCACTTGAAGTCGGCCCTCAACAATCTGTTGAAGCGCCCCTATTATTTAAGTTCTGAATTAGGTCTATCAAGTCCAGCACCTCCTGTTGGCGATGAATCAAAGCGTGCAACAGATGCACCCAGCAATAAGTTCCCGAACATTTAGTCCCTCTGCTTTGAGGATCTGATCATCAATACCCGTTTCCCCAACTTCATTTTCGATAATTACCAGAGACGGGTTACCACTCTCCAACTGTTGTGTCGAAAATCCTTTTACGAGGTATTTCGCGACCTGCAATATAATCGAAGTTTTGCCCGAACCTAAGAATCCACCAAAAAGTAAAACGTTCATTACTTTTAACTCCTATAGTTTATTATACATTAAATTGGGAGCACTCAACGAACAATCGTTCATAACCTTTGGTCAAGCTCAATTCGAGATAATCGAAGGCTCTGGCAAGCGTTACCATCTCTTGGCGGGTTTCAAGGGACATCAAGGCCAGATAAGCCCCCGTCTTTGAGGAATTCCCGATATAGGTGATCTTTTCTTGGACAGCCTTTGGCAAGATCCCCGTCCCTATCAGACTTTCTACAGGAAGATGAGCGCCAAACTGACCGGCCACGATCACCTCATCCAGATCCGCAAATGTGAGATCCATAGCATTTACCAGCGCTACAAACCCTGATAAGATCGCACTCTTAGCCAGTTGGACTTGGCGAACATCCCCTTGGGAAATCAGGATTTTCGTTGGACCCTCTCCGATACGAATTCGTCTTTTCTTGCCGTCGAGGTCGATATAGGACAGTCTAGGGTCCCCTACCTCTAATTCCTCAGGCTTAACGATATTTCCACGGGGAGTGATAAAATTATGTTTCAGCAATTCTCGAATAGCTGCCAGTATCCCGCTACCACATAAGCCTAACGGAGCTTTGTCTCCAATAACCTCTAAAATAAAGCCCTTCTCTGTATCGAAATGGACTTCCTCGATGGCCCCGTCGGCAGCACGCATACCGCTACTGATATTCATCCCTTCAAGGGCCGGTCCCGCTGCACAGGAGCAGGACACTAATTTTCCCCCGTCGGAGAGAACGATTTCTCCGTTCGTGCCGATATCGATAAAGAGTACTTTATCCTTCCTAGCGTGGAGCCTTGCCACATAAGCGCCGGCCACTATATCTGCTCCAATATAGGAGGAAACGGCTGGTAGACAATATACCCGACCGAAGGAGGAAAGGGCAGTCAAACCAATATCTTTCCCCGAAATATCTTTCTCCTCTACAAAAATCGGTGCATAGGGAGATTTCCCAATCGATAGCGGATCAACCCCAAGAACCATATGCATCATCGTGCAATTAGCCGCAATGGCGACTTCATAGATAAAGGAAGGGGAGAGCTTTTGCCTTTCACACATGGTCTGGACCATCTCATTTAAGGAATCGACAATGGCCGTTTGTAGCTGATCCCGCCCGTTCTTACCATGATCGAGAACATAGGTGATGCGAGTTAGCACATCTTGACCAAAATTTTTCTGGGCATTGATAGCAGCTTCGCTATCAATTTCTTCGCCTGTCCTTAAATTGATCAGGGAGGTTACAACGGTGGTAGTTCCTATATCTACTGCAACTCCGTAAAGCAGCTCACTGGTATCCCCTTTTTCAAGACCGATAAGCTGGTCTTGATTAAATACCGCTGTATAAGTTCCCTCACCCATAGTGATTTGGCGGAGCACATCCCAGGGCAGATGATTGATAGCCAACGCCTTTTCGAACAGCACTTGGTAAGGGGTTTGTTCTTCCAGTGTGGGCTTTCTAATCTCAATGGTCTTTTTCCAGATCGTCGGATTGGGTTGATACTCTGGTACATAGCCTCCTGTCAGAACCTGGTGATTCACCTCCTGATCAATGATATCGATCTCTAAATCCGCTGCAGGATAGATGAGACAGGCTAAACGGATACCTTCCTCGATCTCTTTTTTTGTAAGGTGTTCTTCCTCATCAACAGATAGAGGTGGAAGATCCCCTCCTAAATGTTTAATCTTACACTTGCCACAGCTACTTCGACCACCACAGGGGCTGTCAATGAAAATCTGCTGAGCAATAAGAATATTTAGAAGACTGTCCTCTAGCCCTCTATCATAAGTAAATTTTATATTTTGTCTTGGTAAAGCAATTGTATGCATTCTAAAACCTCATCTTCCAGTACAAAGCCCTCAAGCTCCTAGGCTTTATGACTGCTTTCCTGGACAAAATGTAACATCGCCTGAATATTTTTCAGAGAGGACTTAGTTCCCAGACCACAAGCAGGCGCGATGATATCTGACCCATCATCCATCACCTTCTGGGTCAGGACGCGAATGCGGTCTGCATCTGCAAGTTCCAGAGCATAGGTACTTACATTACCTATCATAATCTTACCGGGCATCACTTTTTTCGACTCTTTGATGCTGACAATAGAGTCGAAGCTGTGGGCATCGGCACGGATTTTATTCAGTTCTTCGTAAACTTTATGCATTTGTCCACAGATGTGCACAATGATTGGTATATCCGGATTTATCTCGTGGAGCCCATCAATCAATTGATTAATATAGGTCACCACATATTCGTCAAATAAACGGGGGCCTAAGATCTCCCCTGAGCCACTGGGGTCAGAGATAGCTATCACATCTGCTCCTGCTTCGATCTGAGCCTTGCCAAAACTAATGAGCCCTTCAGTGACAAAGTTCATAAAAGCATGCGCATCTTCTCTATGGCGTCTTAATCCCTTATAGTAATCTACCGGTTCAATCAGAGAAGCAGCAACACTTACAGGTCCAGAGAGATTACCGATAATAGGCACGCGATTATCGTCTTTTTTTAGAATTTTAATGGCATCTAGCACCACTTTTGCCCGTTTACCATAGGGGTCTAGATGTGGTAATTGATTCCATTCAGAAAGGTTTTCGATGACATAGCCAGTGACATGGGGTTCATAGACGGTAGAACCTAAGTCCACGACGGCACCCATCTGTTCTGCTTCGATGGTCATACAGAAGGGTACGCCATAATTTTCGAAACAACCATAATCATAAACTGCCTTGGCTAGTCCCGCCATTTTAATAGGATCTGTATGCGCTTCTGGCCAGTGGATATTTGCCTTTTCCATCAAGGCAGTGACCACCATATTCATCATACCACCCGGGCAAATACAAGGGGAGCGATCGGTAGCCTCGCCTTTTAAAGCGCTTAAAAGTCTGTCTTTTGAATCCATGGGTACTTCCTTTCTGGTCTTATGTCTAAACCATTCCGACTAGTTTTTTCGCCAAAGAAACTGCCGAAATGGCATTGACGGCATAGCCATCAGCCTTGATTTGATCACAATAAGCCTGGGAAATAGGTCCACCGCCGATCATAACTTTCACTTTGTCTTTAAGTCCTTCTTTTTCCAGCATATCCACGACTTCTTTCATGCCAGGCATTGTGGTAGTCATCAGGGTGGAAAGACAAATTAGTTGCGCTTCCACGTCCTTTGCTTTTTCGACGAAACTTGTCAGTGGCACATCCCTGCCTAAGTCATACATTTCAAATCCTGCCGTCTCGAGCATAATTCGCACAAGGTTTTTGCCGATATCATGGGTATCCCCTTCTACGACGCCTATAACACATTTGTAGTTGACAGCACCTGTATCCTTCTCCAGAGGTAGATGAGGTTTTAAGACTTCCAGACCATTATACATAGCATCCGAACACACCAAAAGATCGGTCACGAAATACTCTTCTTCTTCATACATCTGACCAGCGCGGTTCATCCCGTCTACAAGCCCTCTAAGAACCCCGTCAAGTGCTTCGTATCCTTCCTCAATATATTCTTTAGCTACATCTGCTACATCATCATCTTCCATTTCAAATACGCAATCGGATAATTGTTGTATTAATTCTTCTTTTGACTTAGCCATACCCTTCACCTTCGCCTTCTTAAATTAGTGTATTAATGGTCAGTTTCCGGTTCGTTTAACAGCGCTTCATCAAGGGGGTAGCGTCCATATTTGCGAACCGCTTCCATCATATGGTCGATATTTTCAATAGGGACATTTTGCGTAATATCACAACCAGAAGCAATAATATAGCCTTTTGGGCTGTCTTTTCCCTTGCGGATGCAAGTCTTAACGGATTCGAAAACATCTGATCTTGAGCCCAACATAAGCACATCGACAGGCGGGACATTGCCCAGTATGGGTAAACGCGCTCCCACTTGTCCTTTTACATATTCCAGATCCACAAGGTTATCAATACTGAGCATATCCGGTCCTGTATCCACCATGTCCATCACAATACTCGTCGTATTGCCACATATATGATAGCAACACATCCCCCCCAATTGATGAATATGGTTCATCAGTTCGGTGGCATAGGGCTTAACGAACTCTACATATTGGCTTTTTCGAAGGAGTGTGCCCGATGCAATCGGATCACACATGACAATGATAATGCCTCGTTCGATATATTCTTTATAAATATCTTTGAGAGCATCAGTGCACAGACGAAGTAGCCGGTGGATTGATACCGGATCTTTACGGGTTGCCCTTAAAAGATTTTCAGTGGGAAAGATACTTGATACAGCAGTAAAAGGCCCTGTAATCAACACCCCTGTTGGAATCTCCTGTCCCATTTTTTCCTGACAGATTTCACAAGCCTCTAATGTTTTCGCAAACCAAGGATCATTTTCTTTTTTTGTCTTGTCGAAATCCAGTTGATCAATATCTTTAAGGTCTTGTAAAACGTGATTCACAATGGCAGGCAGACTATCCTCAGGATCATTCATTTCTGACCCCAGTGCGGTTCCTACGCCGTGAAGGCCATATTCAATGATCATCAGATCATTCCCATAACGTTTATAACAATCGATTTGCGACTGGGCCTGCAATTCTGCCGAAGCGCGTTTTTCTCGATGAGTTATCCCAGCCACTCTGTGTGAGATGGAAACTAAGATAGGCATCGCAAGAATGCGATCCATTTTTTCCCCTTTAATGAAGGCCTGAAGCCGTTCGTTAGGCGTCATTTGGTCTTGTTCATGCATAGCAATTCCTCCTTGTTTTTACTAGTATTGAATTAAGGTGTTAGCAGCTTTAACGTCTTGATCTGACCATCTTTAAGTATGCGATTACGGTTATGGATACAAGCATTACCTACCAAGTTAACTTTACCGCGAAGTTCCAAACAGGCTTGGGCATAGGACATGGGCTCTGGTAATGTGTAGTTTTCCCACTCTGCCATTCCCAGCGCCACTAACTGGAGGGAGGTCTTAGGACAGAGATGCATTACTACCTGTCCATCAATTAGTTTTAGTGATTCTTCTACAAATGGTTTTGAAAAATGACGACCCTGCAGTTCGAAATATTTTGGTCCAAGGATATTAAGTCCTCCTACCGGATCTTCAAAGGCAATGAAATCCACCCCAGCTTCTAGGGACTTTTCGATGTAACGTAACAACTGGAGGCGCATCTTCTCTATCACTTTTTCAATTACTTCCGGCTTTTTTCTCCAGATCTTAAAGAGTTTACCGATATCGATTAAATTGTTTAAGGCGGTCAGCGGGCCGCAGATCTGGATACCTACAGCTTCCCTTGCGGCTTTAAGTATTTTAACGGCAACCAGGGTTTCTTTTAATCGACCTTTCTCAAAATCCAAATCAGGTAACCTCAACAAATCGTCTTCATCTCTGTACACCGGTGCTTCGCAACGTGGCCCAATCCTCGCCGTTCCCAGCTTGATATTGCCGCCATAGTTTTCCGCTTCCACGGTGTGGCAGAAAGGCACCATACAAAGGGCTCCTCCTTCTACTTCCCGTACGGCGCACGCGATTTTTGCGATCCCGTCTCCATATGTGTAAGCTTCTGGAAAAGGCAAACCTACTTTTTTTACCACGTCCTCTGTAAAACCGCTGGAATCTGACCCTTCGGGACATTTAAAATCTGTAAATGCGATCGTCGGTTCCCTCCTAACCCTTGCCCAATCCGAGTATATTGCATGAAATCTCCATATCCTTTTATTAATACTTATATATAACCAAATTATAATATCACAACTCTTTAAATTTTTATACAGTGCATAGCGTTTATGTTTACTGAAAATAAAACATTATTGTCTACATAAACTACAGCCCTTTTTACATGTAAATAGCAAGTAGAGATACTAAAGAAAAAATAGACTTGGCAGAAGCCAAGTCTTAGGTCAAAATCTTGATATAACATTGAATCTTTAACTAAAATACTACCTCATCATTGACTTCCTGTGCTCTTCTGGCAACTGGAATAAGCCCTAGTTTTACATGCTTAAATTCTTCGGATGCCGATTTTGCTGACGTTTTTCCTTCCACTTTGCTAACACTGTAAAGAATGCTGGTACAACCACGAGTGTCATAACGGTTGAAAAGAATAGTCCAGAAATGATTGTGATTGATAAAGCTCTAAACATCAGTTCCTTGCCTGTAGCAAGAGAGAGCAGTCCTGCAATTGCAGTTGCTGCAGTCAAAATTACCGGCTTTAACCGAGCCTTTCCAGCATTAATAACCGCCTGTTCCAACTCTACCCCAGTATGAAGTTCATTCTCAATAAATTCAACAAGGACAATTCCATTTCGAACGACGATTCCCACTAAGCATATCAAGCCCATAACCGATCCAAAACCAAAGGGTGTTCTAGTAAGAAATAGTCCCACCATACTGCCTGAGAAGGCCAAATAAACAGTACTCAGCACAAGAATCGGCAGACTCAGCGAGTAAAATTGCATAGCGATGACAATTAGAATAAAGAAGATAACCACGATCATCAATTTACCTAAATCTGTAAATATGTCACTTTGATCTGTTGTTTCCCCTCCAAACTCCAGCGTATATCCGTCAGGGAGTTCGATTGATTCTATCATGGGCTTAATCTCTTTCATTGCCTCTGTCGCAGTAATACCAGAGAGGTCACAGGTAACCTCTGCCACTCTGTTCAGATTTCTCCTTGGAACTGTACTGATGCTGAAAGAAGGCGCCATCTCGGCAATTTCCTTCAGTGGTATTAACTGTCCATTGACATTTGGAACATATAGTCTGTCAAAAACCAGCATAGGATCAGCTTTAGACTTATCCGAGTACATCATAATATTGATCATATCTTTGCCATTGTCAAATTCGCTAACCGTGATTCCCTCACTTGCCAATCTTAGCGTTTTCGTGAGATCATCATATTTCACCAGATGATGTTCCATCTGTGCTTTGTTGATCGTGAATTCAAGGTCCGTTTTATTAAGTCCTATGGACCCGTTAATATTAGTTGCCCCTTGGTAGTTTGAAAGCATACCTTTGATGTCATTCTCCAGATTTTGAAGCACCTTGATATCTTCTCCGTATATTCTGATATCCACTGGAGAACCAACTGGAGGTCCAAATTTGATTTCTTTTGGTAAAACACTTATACCCGGATACATCTCCCTAAACTTGGTGTTCCACTCTTGAACAAGTTCATCTGTTCTGACCTCTTGAGTATTTACTTTCACAACAATTTGCGCAATATCTTTTCCCTTGCCAATGGCCAGGTCCCCTCTGAACATGGAGGGAGCACTGTCCCCTGAATAAGTATTCACGAGGATTACCCCTTGCTGTTTCTGAACCCAGGCTGCTATTTCCTGCGCCTTTTGATTAGTTCCTTCAAGACTTTCTCCTTTCGGCATTCTTACATCAATCAGCATTTCTCCTCGGACCGAATTTGGAAAAAGCTGTATCGAAATAAATGGGAACAAACCGTAGGCAAGGGTACTGATCAAAACTGCTATTAAGCCAACTTTTAATGGCTGTTTCAGAATCCTAGGCATGAGCTTCTCGGAATACCAGACAGCTAATCTGTCAAGCTGATTTCCTAAGAGGCCATTGCTCTTGGTGTGATGGGACGGGGAATCAGCTTGTCTTACCGCCCTCCAGTGCCTAAATATCGGGATAATGGTGAGGGACATGGCCATCGAAGCAATCATTGATAGCGTGATGATAATAGGCAGGGGTCTAATAAATTGCCCAACGTTTCCCTGCAAAAAGGCAATGGGACCAAACGCAAATATGGTTGCCGTGGTGGCAGTAAGTATTGAGATAAACACTTCATTGGTCCCGTTGACCACTGCTTCTAAAGGGGGTTCTCCAAGTTCAACTAGCCTTCTTTCTATATTGTCATTGACAACGACAGCATCATCGACCAAAATACCCAAAACGATGATTAACGCGGCAATAGAAACCAGATTTAACGTTATATTCATATTGGGTGCAAGCATTAAGCCCATGGAAAGAGAGATTGGTATGGCCAGCGCTATGATGCACGACGTGATAAAGTTTAGCCCAAGAGAACAGACGATCAGTACGGAAATGACAGCTATGATTACTTCCTTCGTAAGATCCGAAAAGAGCTCGTCAATTCTTTCATTTTGAGAATATACATGCTCCAACTTTGACCAGGAGGGGAGCTGCTTTTCTAATTGGTTTATCTTATTATCTACGTTCTTTTGCATGCTTGGAACATCGCTGCCAATTTCCGCCTGAACACTGATCGAAACGGCAGCTTTACCATTGAGACTTACTAACGATTCCTCTTCTTCTGTAGCGAGCGTTATTTTAGCCACATCCCGTAGGTATACCGGTATACCCTGTTCATTCATGGCGACAACCGTACTATAAAGAACATCTGGATCGCGGTTATCTGTGACTTTCAGTTGATAAAGTCGGCCACCGTTATTCACCTCTCCTAAGGGTGTTCTCTCATTTTCCTTTTTTAGTGCACTGGCAACTTGCATCCATGATATTCCAAGTTGATTGATTTTATTGTTATCGATATCGATTCTTAGTTCCTGATCAGGAAGTCCCATAATTGTAACATCCGCTACATTAGGAAGGGTTCTAAGTTGATCCTTCCATAGCTTCAATGTCTCTCGCAAACTATAGACTTTTTCATACGAATCGGCAGTCACTGTAAATGTTTCGATAAACGTCTTACTTAGATCATCGTTGATTTCCGGCTGTCTACAATCTGCAGGAAGGCTAGTTTCGATATCCTTGACCTTGTTCCTCAGTTCATTCCATTTTTCCTTGGCATTTACCCCATTTTCTAGCTTAATCACGATTTTCGAGTATTGTGATTTTGATTCTGACTGGATTGATTTCAGCCCCTGTATCTCATTGACTTTCTCTTCAATTATTTTGGTGACCGTTTGTTCCACTTTTTCGGGAGAAGCGCCAGGATAGACTGTTAACACCAGGGCCTGGTCAACAACAATATCTGGCTGCTCCTGATGTGCTAACTGAAAAAAAGTCGCAAATCCATAGATAACAAGCATTACAAAGAATAGCAGTGTGATTTTTCTCTTCTTAATTAAATACTCAATCATGGCTCCACACCACCGGATACCTTCACTCTAGCTCCTTCAAAAAGTTCACCGGCCCCACTTACAATAACTTCTGACCCTTCCTCAAGGCCCGTGAGGATTTGAACTTTGTTATCTTTCAACTCCCCGAGAGTTATGTCTTTTTTCACGGCTTTTCCATCATTATTAATAAATAAGTAAGGATTTTTTTCGCTCAAACTTATAATCGATTCTACCGGTAAAAATATAGAGTTTTGAGACTTACCGACATAGCGGCAAACTGCAACCTGTCCTGGAACCCAATCATGCTCGTTATTCTGAACAGTTACTTCCACGCCAATTGTTCCAGTCATGACATTGGTCGCAGAAAGAATGTTTGTTACAACCCCTTGTTTCTCTTTTCCATACAAACTGACTGTTACGCTGTCGCCCTTTGTCCAATTATCTATACTGTTATCTGGAACCGGGAGGATTAACTTCAAAGAATCAATATTGCCAAATCGGAAAACTGGTGTGCCAGCAGCTACGATTTGACCATCGGAGGCCGATTTATTCAGAATAGTACCCTTAAAAGGTGCCTTAAGCTGAGTCTTTCCTAGCGCAAGCTTTGCTAGATCGCTATTTCCTTCGGCAAGTTTATACCCTTCTTGGGCCATCTGTTTGGTTTCGACTCTTGCTCCTTCCTGGGCCATATCGTAAACTGCTTTTGCAGCCGTCATATCGGTTTGTGAAACCGTGAGACGTGTTTGTGCATTTTCGTAGTCACTTTTCGATATTGCACCTTCCTTTAAGAGACTTTCCATTCTTTTGAAATCTATTAAAGCTTTCTCATATACAGCATTGGCTTTGTCATAGGTGGCTTTTGCGCTTTCCTTTTCTTGTTCTCTTGCCCCATTTAAGGTTTGACTAAGATTCGCTTCTGCCTGAGCTAGGGAAGCATTTGCTATTCCTGAGTTAATTTGATATTGGCTAGAGTCTATTCTAGCAATAATTTCATCGAGCTCGACGCTGTCGCTTTCCTTTTTGTCGATGGCTATAATTCTCCCTGGGACTTCAAAGGAAAGAATAGCCTCCGCCATCGGCTGCAACAGGGCCGAAAACTCACTCTTATCCTCGACTTCAACCATTTTAGCAATTTCTGTTTTTACTTGTTTCACATTGGAATCTGCCGTAATAGCCTGATCCTTCGTTAGACTCCCGCAACCAACCATTGAAATACACATGGATATAATAAAAGCAAAATGTATTATTTTTTTCATACTACTCACCTCTTAATATTGGCAATAAGCTATAATTTATTACCCTTCTGCCTTTTAATAATAGGCATTCTTTTGTCTATTTAAAGGGGCATTTATTATTCACTTCCGTTATATGTATATCTTCACTTTTTTAGCATCCCATTTAAAAAAATCTTTGAGGCACTTCTGCATAACCTTTCAATTTCAATCGGTATCAAGTCCCCTTCAAGTCTGTTTTGCACAACAAAGAGGCCGATAAGCGATTCCACATACATCAGCGACGCCGTGAAGAAGTCATTTTCGATAAGGATTCCTTCTTGATAGAGTGCTGTAAATCTTCTCTCTAATATTTCAATGAGTTTACTTAAAATTAGGGTAACGTTGGTAACTAATTCTGATCTCCTTTTTGATTCAATGATTGCGACAATAAGCACACCCTTACTGTCAACGATTCGTTGATACAACTCCATTCCAAATTGATAAAGCATTTCTTCTGGCGAAACGTTACTCTCTAGGATGGTCTCAAGCCTTAGGTGGTTATATTGGGTTATTTCTTTAGTAATTTCTAGGAATATACCCTCCTTGCTTTTAAAATGTCTAAAGAATGTCGCCTCATTGACGCTTGCTTCTTTAGCGATCATTTTTGTTGTCGTCCCTTTAAATCCATTTTCCATAAAAAGTATTTTCGCTGCTTCAAGGATTCTAAAACTCAAATCATTTTCGTTTGTACCCATCGATTCTGTATCTTTCATTAATTCTCCCCCCACTAGAACGGCTGCATGCAAGTGCTTACTTGCATAATATTAACATGTTTAGCCAATAATTAAAAGTCCCTTTTGACACCATGTAGAGAAACTCGAAAGCGTCAATTGGCCCTTATCCGGAATTTGGGATAAGAGGCCAATTGACGCTTACCTTCATAAGAACTTTCTACATAATATCATTTCCTTAGTTGCTTATTATATCCTCTGTCTTCGAGTGGTTGCGATTTCTCCAGCCACGGCTTTCCAAAGAATACTACGTTTCGCTCACAATTGTACTTAAATGGCTTGCGGGCTTTACGTCCTCTTTTTGAGCAACAATAACAAATCTATGTTCTTTGCTTTCAATAAATCCTTGTGCTTCAACTATTGATTGCAATAGACATAATTGCTTAAAACAATTATCTACAGAGAAATTCGGAAATTCCCATTCAATAATTTTTGCAAAATAGACCAATGCTCCCACATCAAAAAATTTAAGTTTTGGAAAACATTCGTCAGATTTTAGGATAGTCAATCCTTTGGCCTCAATTAATAGCAGATTATTTTTCAAGGCATGTTCACTACTGCTAATTTCCTTGAAATCATTTATTAAAAACCTTGATAATTCCTTGTTGTTTAATCCGCCAACTTGTTGGGTAATAAACAAACCATTCGGCTTTAACAGTCTATAAACTTCGTTGATGTCAAAAGCCGCATGCCTGTTTATTATTATGTCAAACATCTCGTTTTCAAGTGGAAGGTAATTATCATTAAAAACTTGTCTAACATCAATGCCAAGTGGTATAAGTGTTCTTCTGCACAGTTCAAAGTTTAAAGGATATGCTTCAGTAGCAAAAATATTGCAATAAGGGTGATTTAAAGTCAATAAATACTCCCCACCGCCTGTCCCCATATCCAACAATATAGAATTGGCATTTAAATACTGTCGAACTATTTTGTCGTAATTCCAAGGCAAAGGTTCATCAGATTTTCTTTTATCGATGTAGGAAAAATCCCATCCCTGAAAACTCCTTTTTTCTTCTGACAACCAGCATTCCTTTAATTTCATATATTCCATAACCTAAACTCCTTCTCATAATTATTTTTGATGAAAAGCAGTACAGTTAACTGATAACAAAACTCAATCTCGACACAATCTGCTATCAGATTATATTAACTGCACCGAGTAGGTAATTTGATTTATTCTTTTCATAGAAGTCACTTCCTTGTAAACATTTTCATTAACACTCAATGATTGCCTTTTAATGCGCAACCTCCATCCCCAACTATTGGCTATAAGATATTCCCACATATTGAACTCCTTTTTTCTAATGCTTCTTATTAGCTGATGTCAACCACAAATATGCTAAACGGTAGGTATCGCATACATAGTCAAGAGTATTTTATCATAAAAGAGACTACAGGAGCCGAACAAAAATGGGCGATCGTATTTCACAAGAAACGAACGGCTCCAGCATTTCTACGCTGAACCCGTTCGTTTTTCTTTGATACTACCACTTCTCCACCAAGCACCATCACTTCAAAAAATCATCTATGATTAGAACATTTCTTTGCTCATTCTGTCAATTGCTTCACTTGTAGAATCGTATACGCCAGGGAAGGAACTCCAATTCCCTCCCTGAGTTAAACAAGGGATAAAGTATAACTTCCCACAATTCCTGCAGGCCCGCTCTACTTCTCTAGCAATTATTTCCGGTGTCCAGGCCGGGAAATCAACGACACCACTATCGATATCTCCCATAAAGCTGATTTGGCTACCATATTTCTTGATAAGTTCAGGCGTGTTGTTCGTTGTCATGACTCCTTGCCAGATGTCTACTCCCATTTCGATCATATAGGGAACTAGGTTAGCTGCATAGGAATCACTGTGGTGCACGATCAGTTCGACCCCATTTTCTTTATAAAAGCCATATATTCTCTTATAAGCTGGGAGAAAAAACTCTTCGAACATCGCGGGAGAAATGAAGGAGGATTTTTGACTACCCCAATCGTCATGATGAAAAATGCAACTAGGATGAATATGATCGATCAAGGCCTTTGCATGCGCTAACTCATGTTCAGTTAGGTAATCAATAAGCTCATGCATAGCTTCCGGCTCCTCATATAAAGCCATCAATGCATCTTCCATGCTCATAAGATGATGGGTCATTTCAAATACACCAGGTGCAACGAACAGTGTTACAAATTCCTCGTTACGATCAACTGCACTTGCATGTGCTATAGCCGCAGCCCAAGCTTCGTCCGAACTTGGAATAACCGGCGCCTTAACGTACTTTTTCCACTCTGTAATATCTTTCAATACTTTGTGTTCATTATCATGCACAGGGAAACCACCAAGTTGCCCTTCCGGCCATTTAAAAGTTATACCCCACTCGTTTTTTATCGTCTGACCAGGTTGGGGAAACGTTCCACCTGGGGCTTCCATTATAAAATGCATAAACTCATATTGATTCACAAAACGATCAGGATTTCCGCCTTTAATCGTCTCTAATAAATTTTGTTTTTTTGATAACATAAATCTTCCTCCTTAATCGGTAGCATATTTAATTCTATTTTTTTGCTAATTCTACCGCTTTCACAGCCGCACTACCAGCGTCGGGAGCAAAGCCATCGGCACCGATTGAAGCAGCGAATTCTGCTGATACAGGCGCACCACCAACGATAACCTTGAAGCCTGTCAGTCCGCTGGCTTTAAGTGCTTGAACTGTTTCCTGCATTTTCGTCATTGTTGTTGTTAGAAGTCCTGAACATGCCACTATACTTACGTTCTTATTTTCTTTGATGGCCTCAACAAATTTGGTTGCTGATACGTCTACGCCAAGGTCAACCATGTCAAATCCTGCACTACCGATCATCATTGAAACGAGGTTTTTGCCAATGTCATGAAGATCGCCTTCAACAGTGCCGATAATACACGTACCTAAAGATGATGTGCTTTGACCCGCGAATAGCGGTTTCAGCACGTCGACACCCTTGGACATGGCTTTAGCTGCCATCAACATTTCAGGTACGAAAATTTCTCCTGCGGAAAATTTGTCACCGACAACACGCATAGTGTCAACCATTGCTTGGAGAATATCTTTTGCTGCATTTCCTTCAGTTAATGCTTCCTGTACTAAACCTGGAACGAGTTTAGCTTTACCTGCATCTACCATAGCTTTTACGTCTTCAATCTTAGACATCATTAAGTTCCTCCTTATGGATTATTACATTTTACGAGTAGCTAGCTTTTTGACAGTATCTTATGAGGTAATAACGATATTTAATTGGAGTAGACAATCCATAAATATATCAGCGAAGGTCTCACAACCTAAGAGCTTGTGTACAAAATTGATACTTTTATTACGCAGGTGTTTGCATGGGAGGTTCGACAGGCACTGGTTTTTTGATTGCAAATACTACTAAGAAGAATGCTAAGATAGCTAGATATCCTCCTGTCCCGAAATAGTATTGAAATCTTAAAGTAGTGATATGCAAAGGTTCCATAATGGCGGCATAAAAGTATCCGGAAAGGAATCCACCCAAACTCATACCTGAGACAATTATGGACATAGCCATCGGAGTCTGGCTGGGATGCACTGAAGCACCAGCAAGCATCATAATAGAGGACATGCAAAGGGTCAATCCAACACCTAAGCAGGCTTCTCCGATGATAAACAAGGATACACTTTGACTGAACGAAAACAATACCTGAGAAACTGTAAAAAAGACAAGGCCTATATTAAGAGTCTGTCTTCCAACTTTTTGAAACACTTTGCCGAACACTGCTCCGGCCACCATCCCTCCGACAGTCATGAACATCAGGACGACACCGGCTACTGCAGCATTAGCTTTAATGGTTAAAAGTACAGAGGACATATTTGTAAGTGATGGATAGTCCAATATCGTCAATATTCCAAATAATATGCACCAGCCAAAGACTGAAGCAGGCATTTTTAATTTTTCAGGTGCCGCACCGTCTGCCCCTGCAGCCATTTCTGCCTGCTGAGGCTCTGGTAGGAAAATTAAAACTATAATAAATGTGATTATACCAAGAGCATGCGCTAGAAAGCTGTAATTCCAACTTACTGCAGCAAGAACACCGCCCAGCAACTGGAGCACGATTCCTCCGATATTCATTACAACGCTGTTTATTCCCATGACACTAGCCTGCTTATCAGGCGGCACGAGATTGAAGATCAAGGCACTGTTGAGAGGCATAATAAGCCCTAGTCCTAATCCGAAAAGAGCTCTGGAAATCAATATCTGGGTAAAATCATGCAGGAAGTAGGGCACTACTCCACCAATGCTGAACACGAATGTTGCAAAAAGCACCAATGTCCTGTATTTTACAGATTTTCCGGCAACACTGCCTGCCAGGATGGATACCGGTATGGATATAAGAGCCGGAACGGTGGATACCAACAACAGAGTACTGAAACTTATAGCGGGGAAGGCTGCTCCAATCGATGCTATGGCAGGAGTAATGGTTCCAATGCCCATAGCAAGAAACCCTAATGAAAATATAGCCAATAATACTAAAGACTGCCTTTTATCTTTCATAATATCTTCCTTTCAGTAAAAAAATAGTAATAGTATCCATTTGTGAATAGTAGTATTTTTGTTTTTTAGATCTTCTAATATGGCAACTTCACTTAGTCCAACTAAATATACCTTTTGCTTATCACTCCCCTCTTTTTTGGTGAATACACTTCTAACGACACCTAATTTGTATATACATATAGATGTATATATGTATATATTCATAATAATATGAATATACACTTTGTCAAGCATAATATTTTAATTTAATGTAATAAATTCAATCAATTCTGCAACTTTTCATCCGCCATCCGCCGGAGCGAAAGAGCTTTTCTATTCAAATACCTGCGTTATGCCTATACTTCATTGGGCATGGACGAACAGCCTCATAATTTCATGTATTGAGGCAAACAGCAGCATCCCGAACACACTCCAAATGTATTGAGGCTAAGATCGGGTAATCCACGTGTCAATAGTGGCACTCCAGTTAAAGAAGCAAATTTGCGAAAACGAACGGGTTCAGCATTTGTACGCTAAACCCGTTCGTTCTTGATTTATATACTTTATTAATTTTTTCAACACAGAAAAATCGTATTGTGAATGTTGTCTACAAACGACTTCTCACTGGCGGCGATCCAGTTATTATAACCAACCTGGAGTAGCCCAATTTTCAATGGTCATCCTCCTTTTGATTTGCATCGGTTTTTTTGGCCTCTTCTCGCAAACCTCTGCCGCATCTATGTTTGCGGCAACTGCCACTACCGCATGTTTTTTCATCGCCGTCACATAGCTTGTAATCTCCCCCTTCAATCATTAGTGCTTTTCCGTTTACTAAAGACTCTGCAAGTTTCTTTCTTGCATCATTATAGATACGCTGAACGGTTGTGCGTGCAATATTCATTTTGTCAGCACACTCTTCTTGTATAAGACCTTCTAAGTCGATCAGTCGTATCGTTTCATACTCATCGACCGTCATAGCAATAAAAGACTCTTGTTTAATCGAGGCGTTTAGTGGTCCAAATCGTTTGTTCTCTGGCAAGCAACATACTTTTCTCCATTTTCTAGGTCTTGGCATAATTCCTTCACCCACCTCGATTTTCGTCAAAAGTAACAGGAGCCTCCCCCTGCTACTTTTGCAGCCTTTTATAAGGTTTCTAGTTCCTTGCTTATGGTATCAAGCTTTCTTTCAAGCAACTCTTTTTGTTCTTGCAGTGATTCCTTTTGTTTTATTGATCCTGTAGTATCTTCTCCAAAATTCGGATTACCCCTTCTGTACCCTAGTCCTAATCCGGTATCACTGCTAACAGTTTTTGCTCCCCTGCAATTTCCTAAACCTCTTCCACTCTTCGCTCCACGTCCCATAACACCTGTTCCATCTCTACCTGGCATATCGATTACCTCCTTATCAGTTATTGACATATGCCCTTTATAATCATTATTATACCTCATTTTGAACATATGTCAATAACCCAAAGCGGAGATATTTTTTATAGAACTCCCCCCTATTTAACTATCTCATTATAATAATAAGGAACGCAGAACTCAACTTGCACTATATCCTAATTTTAAAGTAGACGGAAATACTTTTATACTATGCTGACCGCTTCAAAAAAGCTATTCGCCCAAATATCCAATCCTCGTAATCCCACAAAAAGCCCTCCCCCCCATAGTGGATTTTCAGCACCGTAGTTAATCACCATGAGTAGCACACTAAAAAGGAACCTATAGAGATAGACCCTTTTTCAAGGTGTCCATTCTATAGGTTCCAGTATATTTCGATACAGTCCTTTAGTCTATCTAAAAGCTACCACTCACACTCTGTACAACCTGAGTGTGAAAAAACAACATTAAAGTTAGCTTGTAGCATTTCGAGTTTTTTGCGGGAGAAATGGAAATAATTCAATGAAAAAATTGCTTCTCCTCATCTACTAAACCCAATGCAACTTCTATTAAGGCAGTGAGATGCATCATTTTCATATCAAGTTTGTAGTGCTTATTCATGTCAACAAACTGGTCCATACAGTTATGGCAAGGAATGCATCCAATTTTCGCGCCTGTTGCCACTAATTGATCAACTTTAGGTTTGGCTTTAACCATACGCATTGCTTTGGTTTCAGCTACGGCACCCGCTCCTCCGCCAGCTCCACAACAAAGGTTATACTCCCTGTTTGGAAACATTTCGCGAAAATCCATGACAGTATTACTCAACACATAGCGCTGAGGCTCAACAATCCCCTCTTTACGAACTGTATTACAAGGATCATGTAGAGTTACTGGAATTGTATTTCTGGTTTTATCAAGCTTCAATGTGCCGTCTTTAATCCAATCGGCATACAACTCCATTATATGGCGAACCGGGAACTGTTTCCCTTTCCAATAATCACGAGCAAACACTCTGGTCGATCGGAACGCATGACCACATTCTGTAACAATAATTTCCTTAGGGTTTAGCCTCTCAGCTTCTTCAAACATCGGGCGTGAAATTTCATCGAATTCATCGTTTTTGCCGGTGAACAAACAAATATTAGTAGCATCCCAGCGCTTAGAACTGATCGTAAAGTTTGCTTTGGCCGCATGGAAAACATTTAATATGCTTTGCAGATCTGCTGGATAATGTTTAATCTCCCGAGCATTGAATCCAAAGAAGAAATCTGCATTAGGAACATCTAAAGGAATCTTATAAGTCGGATCTTTAAGATCTTCCTGCATCATTTCTTCAATCCATTCTAATGTCTCTTCATAATCAATTTGTTCAACACCCATCTGGTTACCTGTCCGTATATGATCATCAGCAATAACTTGCAAATAACCGGGTGCCTTTGCCACTTTTCCTCGAAAGGCTCTCGTAAGTGCGTTTATATTCACTCCCATTGGACATTCCACGGTACATCGATTACACATTGTACAATTCCAGATAAAGGGATCGTTTTCTGCTTCTTCTCGCATACCTAGAACTACTTTACGTATAAATTTACGAGGGTCTTGGTCCTCATGTAGATCACTATAAACACAGCCAGCCGTACACATTCCACAAGTAAGGCAATTTGAAAAATCGTAGCTTTTTAATAATACTGCAATTTCATCACGTAAGGTTGGATCACAATTTTTAATTCTTATTGGTTCTCCCATCTTTCGATCACCTCCAACATTAAATTAATATTCTAGACAATTCAAAAGACTAAAAAGCACAGTTAAATAATCTAAATAATCTGACCTGTGCCTTAGTTGGGTTAAAGTGTTGTCTGACAAAAAACTTTTTAAATTTAGAATTTGATATGTTATAAAAAAACGCCAGTAAATCAATTGTTTGAGATGTGGTTGAGGCTCAAGTGCTAGTCCCTTAAAATTATTTCACCATATTAGCACTTGCTATTTAACATGAATACAGTGTGCTGGGCAGCCCTCGGCAGCTTCTTTGGCGGCTTCTTCACACTCACTAGGGACTGGGTTTGTGTAAGCTACAGCTAACCCGTCGGCCCCCATCTTAAAAACTTCAGGACAAAATTCAGGGCACGATTCACACCCGATGCATTCATCTTGGTCTACTTCAGCAATCATAATATATCCTCCTCAAAATTATTATTTTCTCTTTGAACAAAGCCACTACATAGTCTGAGAATCTTTGTTCATTTGGCCTGGTCAATCGCTTCCTAGCATCTGAATTGACCTTCTTATTTTTATGGACATATACCCTTTATAGTTTAAATTATACTCTTCATTTAAAACATATGTCAATAACAGTTTTGGCATAATTTATAAACAATTCTTCTATTATTATGTGCATTTTCAAGGCATTTTTCGTATTTCCGACATCTCAACCCCCCCATAGCTGCCATTCACTCCGTGCTTATAACTTGAGGCGAAGAAGCTTTTGAAACAGCGAAGGCAGAGATAACAAGCCTATTTTCTTATCTATTGGGTATTCGTAAGTTCGATCTGTGCCGACTTGTCGGTGGTGGTATTCCGGTTACTAGAACCGATAAATACTTTTGCACATCACCAACTATTAGCCCTTTCATAAAATCATGACCACCCGCTTAGCGGGTGGTTTGCTCTAGCCCTATAAGGGCATGATACAGGCTGAGCCTTAAGGCTCATT
>NZ_SPQQ01000007.1 GCF_004766045.1 Desulfosporosinus fructosivorans | reverse complement strand
CAGAAGGTATGCTCTGAAATTCCGGAATTGTGGCTCTCGTGGTCCGGAATAGTAGCTCATTTTGCTCCGGATTATTCACAAAATTCAACTAACTATGGAAAGAACCAGAAATTCATTGACATTCACACAATTTGGAAAATCAGTCATTAATTCATTTCCTCCTTTCATTTTATTGGTCACGGTCTGAAACTAAATTTCCCTCTCAAATGAAAAAAGCCTTGAGTCGTACAACTTGATGTACCTCAAGGCTTTTGTTATGTATCTCCGCTTAATCTCGAAGGTTTGATTGTCTAATGACTCAATCTTTGATACAAATTAATTATGCTCCTCCGCATTTCCAAAGGGGGTGCATTTGCTTTTTGAGGGGTGCATGATTATAGGGGGCATGTCAATGTGCTATTTAAAAGCGTTTTATGTGCCCAGATCAAGTTTTTACTATTGAGTTCTCATTTTTTTGGAAGTGCACATCGGCTATTTTAATACTTCAAATTGCTAAACCTTGTTAGCTCTTCTTTGACTTTTAGTGAAAGATTTACATCAATGTTTAAATCCCTAATTTGTTCCAGAACTCTTTTGTGGTCAATAGAACATTCTCCTATGTTGGATTTTGTACTAATAGCATTTACTAAATTATCTACTCCAGCTTTTATATCTCCAAGTTTTATTTGACATAACCCCAGATGGGATATTGCCCAAGACTCCCCTCTTTGGTCCTTGTATTTCTCAAAAATTTTGGCAGCCCTTTTGAGTAAATCGATTTCTAAATCATATTTTCCCTGAGCTTCATATATGATTCCCTTTCTAACTAATGCTACTGCCTGAGAGAACTCTCGTCTCTTTATAATGCAATCATTTAAGATCCTTTCACATTTTTCTTCTGCCTGCACATAATCTCCTAATTCAGTTAGAAGCATTATCTCAGTTTGTTTTACTTGATTAAGTATACCGATATGTACATTATTAAAATTAAGCTTATTTAGCTCGATATTGAATCTTTCTAATGCTTCAGGACCTTGTTCCGACTCATATAATATCTCAGCATACAATCGTATTAACGATAGTTTAAGTTCAATGCTGCTTATAGTATCTAACTTCTTTACCAGCCTGTGCATTACCTTTTTAGCACGTTCAATTTTACCAACGATTAAACAACAATGTGTAAAATTATAATCTAACCACAAGTCACGGCCAGCATTGTTGTACAATTCACAACTTACTAATCTTATGTAAAGCTCATAAAACCCAAACCTTTTAAATAATTTTGCGTTATCTACTAGTATCCTTTCTGACTTCTTATAATTTTCAGCGTATTGAAATTGCAGGCAAGCCTGAGTTAGCCATCGTAACTGTTCTTTAAAATCTTTTTGATAAAATTGATTCATAGCATTGCGATAATAATATTGTGCAAGCAACTCATGAGAATCCTTCTTCTCTTCAATTCCAATATGGCCTTTACAAAAATCGGCAAATAATCTATGTACATTCCAGCGATATAAACTGAATTTCTGGATTAAATATGTTTTTTGTAAATATTCAAAACCATGATCGGCATGATTGTTTCTAACAATATAGTTTGCGAGATTTTGATTAAAAGGTGTTTCACATAAACTTAGTACCTGCAATACCTTTAGATTTTTCTGGTCTAATGAACTCGCAATTGATGAGAACCAACTTTTTAAACGTGAATCACTTGAGAGAGAACCTTTTAACAAATTTTCCGGAATACTCCCCAGATGCTTTACTAAAATACAAAAAACTTCTATAGCTAATGGAAGAGCATTAGTTTTCTCTAGTAAGCTACTTAATAATTCATCTTTGAGATACCCTAAACCTTTGCTTGTTAAAAATTCTTTCAGCTCCGGTTTTGTAAATTCGGTCACCTGTAAACGACCAACTAATGAAGGACTTTTTAAGTTATCAACAAAAGTAGTGTTTACTAGTATAATATGTACATCCTTAGCGTATTGAACTCCTAATTCAATAAATTCTAAGAATGTTTCTTGATTGACTTTATCAAAATTGAATATAACTAAAACTTTATTCTGCAATTGAAGCTCATCTAAGAATTCCTTGCATTTTGCAAAGTAGAATTTATTTTTTAGATTAAACTCAGTGCTAAGATTTAAAAAAAATTCATCTAATGTTTCATGTGGCTGAGCATGGTATAAAAGTATATCATTAAAATTATAAACATTTATTTGCGATTTAAAATAATCTTTGATAAAACACTCTTTGCCACTACCAGAAATACCCTCAACAGTAATGACCTTAAAACTTTTTAGAAGTTCATCAAACCTCTCATATAAATTATTGCGCTTAATAATTCCACTCGTTTTTTCGATCTCAGATAGATAAAAAAACTTTTGATTAGCATTATTTGAAATATTTTCAACATCCTTGGAAATTATCATTTCATTATTCTGTACTAGATGATTTTTATCAATATCACCTAACTTTAAAGATGTTGAATCCAGTTCCTCGATAAAATTAATAATTGGCAAAGGTAATTTGTCCATAAGACGATGTTCTTTTACACCAGATTTTTTACTATCGATTGAGATAGCAAGCTTACCTTGCTGTAGAACTGCCACAACTGTATCATTCTTAGTTATAAAATGATTTATATATTTATACGCATAACGTACAGCTTTCTCGTTTTTGATATCCATTGGAGCTAAATTGACCAATAAACATACTTGAATAATTGGTCCCCTTGAAATTATTTCGGTACCTGCTTCAATCATTATTTTTGTATTATGATGCAACCACCAGAAAACTGCATTAGATGCATTAAAGGAAAAAGTCTTAACTGTTTCGATATCTACTCTGTCACTTTCTATATCAAGCTCGTCTACAAATCTCAATAAAGCTGCTATGAAACATCTCCTTTCTTGATTTAGGATTCTATGTTGATCAATTGGACATGAGGAAAATTCCTCAATGGGAATAGTTGAATGAAATCGAATAACATCAATAATATCTCCGACTATCATCCTTGGAATACTTTTAATTGCTCTGGATAGCGGGAATTCATTCTCGGATACCGCAGCCAGCTCTACCCATGCAGCACCGAGATTATTGTGATTTTTCCTTATTGCTTGTTGTTCTTGAACCGTGTAACTATTATATATTTCAGAAGCCTGGAATAAAGTATCAAATTGTGCTCCATAAATATTTATTGCTACTTCCTTAATTTCCGGCCACTTTAATACATCACACTGCATACCAATATCATGTAGATAAATACCTGCCATTAATACAAAAGTTTCTAAAGGATTAAGATAATCCGCTATGGATTTTTGACATGCAGTAAGCAGTTTAACAGTGTAGCTTATTAATCGCAGGCTATGATTAAGTCCATGATCTGTGTATTTACGAACAATTCTCTCATCAGAAGTCCATAATTGCTCTACCGAATTCCTTATTTGCGACAAACATTCAATTAAATTTTTATCGGTAATATTTTTACTTAGGGTCAGTTCTTCAGTACTAAAAGACATAATTTCATTCTCCCAGATTTAAATTAAAGTAATAATTAATATTTACTAATGATCCATAATCTATCTGTCCATATTATAATCATGATATATATTCCACATGTTCGTTGTATTTCCTTCTATATTCAAAATAAATAATTATTTTTCAATACATTTTTTCGTAAATTCCTTTCAATTTTATATTTTCAAGGACCAATCATCTATTGTTCAACATATTAATACAATTTAAAACCATAATAATAAGCTAAATATACATCCTATTGGATGCGTTTCCTTTTGGGAGATGCTTAGTTGTAAAATGTCTAAGTGTAGCATAATAAAATCGCGACTGAAGAGATGTATTTAAATTAGGAGCACTTCCGCAATCCTATTTATCACCAATAGGATTTTTTAAGGTTTTTCTGTTCTTCGTTTTTTTCATGCTCTCGCTTTCCAAGCAATTCGTCAGTTCTGGCAATTGTAGGGTCAAACCAGTCAGCCTTTTTCTTCGCCCAATCGATCCATGAAGCAGTTTTCTCATCCATGCTTATGTTTGATTCCAAACCGGTAATATAAACTCTGATTTTACAGGCCACATCATAGTCCTGTGCCAAATTTGTCAGTGCAATCGTTCGTTCAACTTCATCGTTATAGCGAATTCGTCGTTCTTCGCGTAATCTTTTCTCCTCTTCTTCTCTTTGTTGGGCCTTCTCTCTGGCTTCGCGATCGAGACGAACCACCTCAGATTCTTCATAGAGCTCTATCAACATATCGCCAAGCCTTGATTCGATAGTGACAGTGTCTGTATCTCTGAAATATCTGCTTTTACGAATGCTAATTCTTAGCCGTCCACTAAAAACATAGTCATACTTGCGGATATTGGGTTTCGAAGCCCAGGTATGATGACGTTGGGCATCTTCATAGATAAGTAATTCCTTTGCTTCTTGCCTAGTGACATTATGCTTGACTTCATCTTGGGCCTCAAACACTTCAAGATGGACACGTTCATTCCTAACCTGGAGGGAAAGATCATCATTTATAGAACCGTCTAAACTTTCAACCTGACGAAAAAGCGCATCAATTATCCGATATACACGCGGGAGAGTTTCATTTGAGATAACACCGGCTAGAAATGGCGGACGATTTGAATAGTTATAGTTACTTAAGCCTTTTTGTGTACCTTCAGGCCTCATGTTCTTTTTATTCCATTCTTTTACCATAGATCTATAGGTTATTATCTTTTTGTGAAGTTGCGCATTTTCAGCTGGTATCTTGATTTGCTGTGCAGCGAGAAGTACTTTTTCTCTCTCGTCTTCAGATAAAAATGAAAGCGGTTGCGATACTGCATTACTTGCCTTTACACCTTCAAAGGTTTTTAAACCAACTATCTCAGTGATTCCTTTTGTTTTTGGAAGCGGGGTCTTTTTAAGTTTTTCTCCCGCACGAAGCTTCGCCCAGTAACCACGAGGAGGAACTGGTACATTGAGGGATTTACAGATTTTATGTATTGCAACGTCTGACACGCCATATTTAACAGCAACATCAACAACTGGTTTTGCCCATACCTCTGCATACAATTTTTCCCGATTATAGGTGTTATACTTACCATTTACTGTACGATAAGTAAGCTGATTGTCTTTAGGGGTATCCATCACCTCAACGAACAACTGATTGCCAGTTACTACGTTTTCCTCTTCTGCTTCAACTTCAGAATCTAAGTTTTCCACAACTTTGACGTCTTTTCTCACTTCAATAACAGCAGTAGATTTAGTCGTATGTTTGGATCTTTTTGGGGCAGAGTTGGCTGGAAGCGTAACTTCAACGATTGAAGACTCTGGCAAAGGAGTGTTAGTTACGGGTTTGCCAAAATTTAGTTGGGTCCAGTATCCCGATGGTGGATATGGTATATTAGTTTCTTTGCACAGTTTTACTAATTTGGCGTAGGGCACATTATATTTCTTAGCGACACCTGACACTGAGATCTCCCATATCTCATCATACAATTGTTCTCTGGATAACTTTGTAGTTTGCTCTTCTGTCAAAGTGATTCCTCCTTTCCTTCCTTATATCTCTGGTGAGAGGAAATATTTTCGGCATTTATGTTTGAATCTACATCCAGCGAAAACGCGTACTCAAATAATTTTATATCCCTTGCTCCGCGCTTTCGCTTAATATAAAAAGCAGGTCCTTTTTCATTTCTTCAAACTGCGAAATGATTGTGTTCAGGTTCTTTTCAATGTTTTGAACCTGAACATTGGTTATCTTCCCATGCCTATATGCAATCAGCCGCTCATCAATAATATGGTAACTCCAGCTATCGGAGTAACGGTCTTCATTCTTAATAGCAAATCCGATTGGTAACAGATCATTTCTCATTCCAATGCTCACTGCCATAGGGGATATTCCCAGATAATCAGCCGCTATTTTACATGTGATTTTCGGAAAGTTTCTTACTTCTTCATCCGTGTATTTTGCCATTTGTTTCACCTCCAATCTGATTATGTTTTTTCTATTTCTCGATAGATGCATCAGCTATAACAACTTGTTTAAGGTTAATTTGTCATAAGGTAAATCGTTGCACATAAAAATTCCAAGCAATATAAATCCCTTTACCTACCAGTATTATACAATAAAATCTCCTTAACAAATAGCAAAAAAAGCCCGCAAGGTCGGCATCCCAGCCATCCCTGCGGGTTCGTTAATCTTATGCTTCAACCACCGTGCCATCCCTAAAAGTAAACCGTATATCATCGGTAGCATAGACCGTGACTTTATCTGTGAATGTCAATGAATTTCTGGTTCTTTCCATAGTTAGTTGAATTTTGGCCTTTTTTCAAGCCATAACAGTTTTTTCCTTAACAATTCAAAACTATTACGACCATACATTATCCTCTTTATCACCTTAAGCTTATTTACACTGCCTTCAGCAAGTCCATTATTGTATTCATATTTAATGGCATTTTTTACAGCTACTATATCTCTGGTTATGCCATTAATAAATGAAGTTACTTCACGAATATTTAAGCCTGAAGCCCTATGTATCCACTGTTCAATCCTCCCAACATTTTTATCGTACAACATTTGCCTGAATTCATTAACTATGTCTATGAGGTCCTTGTACCGAGGATATTGACGATTTACTCTGTCTAAACATTTGCGGTCTAGTCCTTTGACTTTCCCCAACTGTTTGTATAATAGCTTTATTAACAATTTCCGTTCTACTAATTCAGTATTTTCAGGGGCGATATTATTGGCATTGTAAGTATTCCGAATTAGCCTTTTCGAGCCTGCTGCGTAATTTCTTAGTGTAGAGGAGGATCCTTTATAACCTTCTTGACGAATTTCCGTTTCAATTGCAGTCAATGTAACGCCTTTATCAATTAACACATTTATTTCACCTAGGTATGGGTCTAAGATGCTTTTTCTCTTAACGCTATAGCTACCGTGAATAGCTGTTACATCTTCATCTAGATACCTTGTAACTGTCTGCCTAGATAATTGTAGTATTTTTGAAATTGCTCTGGCAGAAAATTTCTGCTTATGCATATCCCTAACAGTATTTATTAGTTCCTGTTTCTTTAATAATCGTTGCTCATGGGATATTTCCCTATCACTTTTTACATATCGAACACGATCTAACTTTTCTTCCAATATTAGTTTTTTCTTTGTTACAGATGCATCCGATGGTGGCCTCAAATCAACCTGAGACTTTTTAGGTACCTTAATAATTATTTTCGCTTTAAAATATTTCATAAGATATTCTTTGCAATACAATGTTAAATTTTTAAGTATATGAAATCTGTCACTTACTTGCACAGCTTTAGGATGTGCCTTTGTAATAGCATTATGGTATGTAATCGAACCGTCTCTGGAAACGACTTTAAGGTTTGGATAGGTCTTTAACCATTCTACAACATCACCGCATTCTCTAGACGGAATTAAATCAATCACTCGGTGAGTTTCGATATCAACCATGATTGTTCCATAAGATTCCCTTTTCCTAATTGCAAAGTCATCTATACAAACCATAGAAACTGATTCCTTATCAATTATTGGTGCGTCTTTTTTTTAAGAGATTGCAAATGGTACTTTTACCTACTTTTGCAATACTAGTATTTAATATAGCGGCTGCTGTGAGAGAACTTACATTCATGGATAAATTGATTATCGCCGCTTCGAGGCGTTTTGACTTCTTGCCCTTAACCGGTAGGAAGTCATAGGTTTCGGCAAAAGTAGTATGTTCACAATCCGGATTATAGCAGAGCATCTTTCTGTTGCTAAGAATTACGATTACTTTCTTATTCTGTATCGGTAAGTCTTGAAAACTTCTGTCATAATGCGAATGAGTTTTTGATGAAGGTTTTCCGCAAAAAGGACAGATAAGTTCTTCTCGTATGGACACAACTTTGATATAAATCGTATCCTCAATTATCTTATGACTGACGTACTCTAAATTTCTATCTAATAACTTAATAAATTCATCCATAGAATAGCCTCGTTTCAGCGTTTCTGACTATTCTATTATACCATAATTTACCTCAAAATTCAACTAACTATGGAAAGAACCAAAAATTCTTTGTATTCTTCAGCAATCACTTTACATTTTCCAGGAAAATATCTTTGTAAAACTTTTCTGCTATAACCGATATGTCCCGCAACCTTAAATAAAGATAATGGAGGGCCTTGTTTATCCGCTATAACGTATTCGAGATATTCCTGAACCTTTGGAAGATCTAATTTCCCCCTTGCCTTTCTTGGTTTAGCATTGAACTTTACGACATTTTGGCCTAAAATTTTTACTTCTAGGTTCTTGTTTTCATGGAGTTTATAAAAGTGGAACTCTTAAGCCTACACTTACCCTAAGAAGAACCTTTAGACTGGGTTGTGCCTCTCTGTTATACCAAACTCTTGCGCTTCTTTTTGGGAATCCTAATTCTTTAGCAAACCGATTAATACTTCCAGCAAAATCATTATCAATTATCCTTGTTATTGGACTAGAGCTTTCCCAAAAATTCTTCTCAGATTCTATTAGATGAGAAAGGAGTTGTTCAACATTTTCTGCTACTTCAAGCTGATAATCACTAGGATCAACTGATAGATCCTTATCCATGGAACCCAACCATACCCCACATATACTACAGTAACCGCAGCGGGACTTTCGACTCAGGAGCGGGATCTGTTTATGACAACTTGGACACCGTGTCATTATAAACCTCCTGTGAATATTACAAACTTCAACTTCTTGTATATTCCATATCAAAGGTTCATAAATTTCCTGGTTATTTTCTCGCCAGCTTGCAAGACACTGAGGACACCATGACTTAATAGGGCGAATTAGTTCTCTTGCAGTGACGAAGTTCTGCCATGGCAATAATGTTAAGTACCGCAGATCCTTGCGAAACGTTTGGAGTTCTAGAACACTTACTAGGTTCTGTGCCATTTTTCCAACTCCTAGAAGAGCTGAGGCTGCATCGTAATAACGACTACCGCCATCTTTCATGCTTTTTAATAAGTATTCTTTATACAATTTAGGGAATATCTCACTCTTTAGCAATGTTCCCGGAACTACCGAATGCGCCTCAGCCAAACGGCACAGATAGCTTATTAGGCTTTCAACCTTTGATGTGCCTACACCCATTGGGCTAAGGTTATATAGACGGGATATTAATATTTCTCCACAAGTCAATAACTCAGAGTTCATCTCCATAATTAACCCCTCTAGAAGTGATTCTGAGGGGGATTATAACCCATAGCAATAATGATTATTCATTTAATGAGAATACTTGCTAACTTTGAAAGGTCCTACATATAAGCATTTTTATCTGAAAAGGGCAAAAAAAAGGCCAGCAGTATTTTTTCCACTGGCATAGCTATCCTTTGTCGCATAATTCACCCTTGCCCAGATACCGAATCCGGCAACATTACTTCAGATCCACTAGGTGCTTGGTCTGCTTTATTGGTAGCGTGTGAACGGTCGGTTAAAGTTTGGGCCTTCTGAATTGGCAACAAAATTTAAATCCACAAGCCGCTAACTTTGAAACAGGTGGCTGATTTCTATGATTCATTAGAAGTAGTCCCCACACATAGATTCATGACTTACTACCCAATTACTTTTGTTAGCTTTCAGAATTCCAGATTCGTCGTGGTGCTATATAAATTCTCACTCAAGTGAGAATCGTTACTCTTGAGGGCCTAAGCGCATTATCTGTAAATTATGCTAGCCGCTCATGAAAAGGAAGCTGGGTATTTGCAATGGGTACAAGTATACGATCCCTTGCGACAACTGTTCCTCTGTGGACGATGTAACACTCTACATAATGCTCCCCCTTAAAGGACGTTTTCTCGACTTTTTCACCTTTTCCTTTATCCCTAACAATCTCTCCTCTGATAGAATCACGCCTGATAGCCTCTTCGCCGCGATTCAGTATCTTCCAATAGACCTCATAAGGAAGGTTTTCTTCACTCCTCTTGCCGATCTCTGAGAACTCATTTTTTACAATTAAAAATTTCAAGCTTTTATTTGCAAGTAGCGGCAATCGTTTGTGGAGCAATTCTTTGAGAGAATACATCATAAACCCTGGTTGTGTCACTTCACAGTCGATCTTAAGGCTATAACGAATATCTACTAGATATTTATTCTCAATAAATTCTTCGGTTTTGCGCACCTTGTATGCGAATGAACTTTTTTCAATTTTGCATTCTGAAACGGGCTCTAAATTTGGAAATGATTGTCCAAATATTTCTTCTAGAACATTGTATAGTCCTTCACTATCCTCTGCTAAATCCTTTATCTTATCATAAGCAGACTTGGCTTTTGAGACAAACTTTCCTTTCTTGTTATATATTCTCTGTTTACTACCCAGGGCAAACCAGCATGTTTGATCCGCGTTCCGTGTTTTAAGGTAATAGAACAGGTCTTTAAACAGGTTGAGGTAGTCACTGAATGTTGCTTCCTTATGTTCTTTATATTCATCAAAAAAGTTGTAAACAAGAGTGTCAATCAGCAAACCCCCAAACTTAAAACCCCAATTATTCTTCCATGCCCTAATGATATTGCATACTTTACCGTAGTGCCCGTCTGTCTCCTCATTGATTTTGATGCTTACTTCTATTTCAGGGAATGGATCTGTCTTCTTCCAAGTTCCGTCGTTGTTCGAGTCGGGAAAGTCGAATGCTCCGTCTGAACGCTCAAATGAAGGGCACACTTCAATCGCATAGTTAATACTGTCGAAGCTTACGACAACAACCTGTCCGTCTCCCCTTACAATGGTTCTAGGATATGTTTTCTTTATTTCAGCTTTTACAGCTTGTAATAATTTCGACTGGCCATTCCCCTCATGCTTATCGTATTGTTGCTTGATTTCTTTCGGTAAAACAAATAGCATGTCCAAATCGCTAACGCCCTTGATTGCCGTTTCTCGACCTAATGAACCAACTATGAACCCATGATTCTGGTCATTTTCGCTTTCCCAAAACGAACTATTTAGCCGTTTAGTGATTCTCCTAAAACGACCATGTATATCTTCAAGGTTATCAATCTCCAGCAGACTAGCATAGTCTTCAAATGCCTGGGCTAACATATTACGGACACCTCACTCCTATAATAAATTATTCAATAATAACGTTAAGACAGTAATTGCTAATATAGCAATTACTAATGATAAAGGAATCTTGTCTCGCCATGTAAAATGTTTTTGCTCATCTATCCACTCCTATTGCGTTTGAAAGAAGAATTTATAATGGGCGTACCAATCACTCATTGTTATTTGTTTGGAAATGCTTATATTGTAATAATCGTCCAAGATATTTTGCATTTCGCCTTCCTCACCGGTGAAATCATCCGACGAAGAACTTATAACCCTGTAATAGATAGCTCGGAGACGATTGTGTAAGATAATTAATCGATTTCCGACTTCTTTGTATTGTTCCTTCTGGGAATTGTACATGCTGATAGTTAAAGCAATAATACTAACAATAATTAAACCTAAGGACACTTCTTTACAATATTTGTAGTCAGGGGCATAGAGTTGCCAGACACCAATAATTAGTACTACAAGTGCAAAAAAGTTAGGTATTTTTTCCACTATGTCATACGTAGCAAAGTGCTTCCTTGCACCAAAGGACACGTTATATCCATTTTCGGCCAAGCATCTTAGCAAATTGTTTTTATCCACATAGCTGCCTCCAATATTAAGAATATCTTGAACGTTCATCTAGGTAACTCTAAACATGTAGCCCAGCGACTCTAACTGGAGTTGCGCAGGAAGATCCCTAAGATTCTCCCTGCTGCTCGCTCGGCTTTTACGATTGCCTAATCCGAATCAATTATGTTTGTGTATAATGGGCAAACTGTCAATTTTTATTTTCCTATTGATTCTTCGGCTTTTCTTGACCCCAGGGGGTTTCGGCATTTCCCTCAACGATGCTCCTAAACATTTCAACCATTTCTAATTTTGACATACCTTTAACTTCTGCATCTGCTTTTACTTTTGCTACTCTTTGAAAAGCTTTTTCTACTTCTTCGGGAGTCATATTAAACTCACTAGCTGCTTCCTGAAGAACTAACTTATCGTGTTTTGAAGGTAAATATGCTCCGTCCCTATTTATATGAAACTCCCACCTGCTGTCACAAAAATCATGTACATTTCCATCTGCACTATTAACCATATTTAACATTAAAATTCCAACTTTCTTCATTTAAATTTGTTCTATACTTTCATTATAAGCTTGTATATATTTAGCAGAATAAATCTGACGACCTGTCGATGTTGCTGGATATCGCATGATTCATCCCACAATCTGGACTTCTATTTCGTAGTATTATCAATGGCATCTCCTCCCTTTCTCGTAAGTTAGTCAATAACTCGAAGACAAGATTGCCCTCGGCTCCATCGACTACTTCCATAGTATATCACGCACTTTACACAATGTAAAATATATTGTAAAATATTTTACATAAACAATTTTTAATAAATCATTTGTAATTATATAAATTACGTGTTAAAATAAGCCGCATAAAGGAGTGTTCATTTATATGCTCAAAGTGAGATTAACGGAAGAACTTAGTAACGCATTAAAAAATACCCGTAATGACAAAAATGTCAAAGCTGCAGACGTAGCAACGCAGATAGGTAAGAGCCTCGCTTTCATTAGCAAGCTAGAAAACAATATGGCTGAATACGTTGAGCTAGATATTATTATTGAAATATTCCAATTTCTTATTGGCAAAGATGAAAACCTTGAGGATTACATCAACCCTTTACTTGAAAAGGCCTCAATGGAACTTACCCCGGAAGAAATAAAAAAGCAACAATGGATGAGAGTATTTGATATGGTATATAGGAGAATTCCAATTCCGGTCTCTTTAATATCATTTCTAAACGACGAGCTGGAAAAGTTGAACCTAACTCCTGAACAAGTCGTTTTAGAGATGAATAAAAATCAGGAGCTGGATGACAGAAATCTATCAAATAAAAACAAAAATTCACTCATATTTAGCAAAAATAAGGAAGACTCATATGCTTATATAATATTTGATCTCAAAGAGAACCTTCTTGCTAATATACTTGACGGAAAAGTAAGAACGATCAACTACATTACAATGGACGGGATAGTACGCACCCTCAACAAAATTAACGGGCTTTCTGTTGATGACGCTACTCATAAAGCTACCTCGATTTTAAATAGCCATAAGTTTTATAGTTTATATGAAAAGAAAAAATTACTCAGAATAAATAAACGCCAAGAAGATATAGATGCCGTTCTTACAGATTTTGATAAGGCAAATCGTGAAACAGTAAATTCTATAATGAAGAATATAATGATGCTAAGTGAATGGAACATCGATTATGCTAACAAAAAGTTGAAGAATTTAGACGATAGCTTCAACACTGATCCCCCATTCATTATGGCGATAATTGGAAGCGAATTTTTCAAACTGAAGAATGTCAAAAAGGAAAATAAGAAACAATTTATTTCTGAGCTTAATAAGCTAATCGACAAATTTTCGAATATTACTCCTGACCCTGAGGAAGATTTTGAAATCTATTAGGATCTATCAATTTTCTAATCTCTATGAGAATAGTCAAAGGCACAACATCATTGTTGTGCCTTTTGTAATGTATATCGATTAAGGACGGCTCTGTGCCGGTACCTCTAAAGTAATTTTCTAACCTACATTTATTAAACCACATTTAAAGAGAGCAAGTGAGACTAATTACAATATCCTATCAGAGACGACAATGCATTTGTCCAGACAGATTAGGCAATACAATATGTCTACAACCACACCACTGGATATTAATCGTATCTTTTATTACCACATTACCATCTTCATTGTAACTTATAAAATCGGATTTCCTGGCTCTAGTGCAGTGTTTCCACTTCCTCGCCATTTTGATTCGATGACACTTCGTCGGTAACGCAGAGGCTTGCTGTAATCCGTTGTTATACCTAAATCTTTCTCGTAACTATCGAGTGCCCAAGTTGCTGTGCTCACGTTGAACTGAACGTTTAGATCTACAATCCCGATATCGATGCTGTTTATGCCTCCGCCATCTGCAACAATACCCACTTCAATGCGATCAAAGTGTAGTTGAGCGGCCTGACTTATGGTAATTTCCTTTGAAAAAGTATGATGTCCTTTTAGCCTTACCGCCATTGATTTTAAACTTAAGAGCCAATTTAACGCTAACCAACCTATCTTATAATATCTAAAAAACTCTGTTCACTTATCGATGTTATTGATTCTAGCCGATTCTTAATAATTTCCCTTTCATGAAGCTCTTGATAGGTCATTGGACTACTTACATGTTTAATTTGCCTAAAAAGTATTACCAACGCGTTCCTCCTGCTAATTTCTTTAATTTCCTCAAAAGTATACACTGTTCTTTTGCTTACTACAGCAGCCACCTCATTTGGATCATCGGTTTTCAATACGGTTTCTACAATACCTAAAGTAGTAATTGATTGCCAGTCTCGTGATCTGTAGAATAATACTAAATCCCCTCGTGTAATTTTGGTGTTATTGCTATTACATATATAAGCCTTAAGAATCCCATTATTAACCGCTTCATTAGTATAAAACAGTTCAAACTGTTTTTGGCAGTCTGGAAACAAAATACGGTGGTATTCTGGGATTATTGGAATAATAAATTTGTTAATTCCCGCTCCATATTTAAAAAACGGGTAATGCCTTACATGATATTCAAGAGGATCTAGCGGCGAGTCATTAACCTGACTCGGAGGAATAAATGCTTTATATAGAGCAATCTCTCTCTCATTATACGGGATTTGAATAAACCCAAAGTCCATACAAAGATTTACTAATTCTCTGTTCTTTTCTGCCATAGTTGTCATATAGGTAGCTTCGTAACGGTTATCAACACAATAACCAAAACAAGCTTTTAAAAATAACTCTCCTATTTTGCGCCCACGCAATTCTTCATCAATTTTAAATGTACAAACTTTTAATATTTTCTTAATGGGACCAGGTATTAATCTCTCATTATTTTCTTCCTTAATTATTAATAACGCTCCAATGGCCCCATTGCTTTTAAAAATTGTCCAGGCTTTTCTATCTTCTTCACAAATTCTTTTAAACCAATTCTCAAAATCGGGATAATCTTGTTTTAAAGATATGAAGAACGGATCACTGATCTGTAGTTGATAGACAGGGATATCTTGAATGTTGGGTAGACTTAACGATTTCTTTTCAAACAGACCGATCAGAGCATCGATGCATTGTTCAATGGTATAAACTTTAGCATCAATTCCTAAACGCCTCGCCTTTTTATGAATTCCTCGGTCTTCAGTGACCAAGAAATTAACACTATGTCTATAAACAGCATAGATTAATTCGTTGTCGATGAAATCATTAGGTCTTAACTTCTCTTGTTTAATCACTTTTAGAAATTCTTCATCGGGTTGACCTGGTGGCTCTAGAACCACATACTTCTTAACTTTTGACAGTAATAGTTCTCTTCTCGCTTGATTTCTGTCCCTTTGAATGTCTTTATCTGAACTCGGATGACACAATAGAATACACTGATACTTATTGGCTAATTGAGTAAGATTGGCTATATTTGCATTAAGTACTTTCGAATCTTCCAATGGTATTAATACATTTGTGTCAAGCAATATCCTCATCTGGTCTCTCCATTCAAAGGGATTTGTTATATTAGGTTTTCTGTCTATTTCGGTAATTTCCTTCTTTCCAAAAAAATAATAGGAACAATCTTGCAACTGTTCCTATTCCAGTATTTTAATATGATTCTGTAATACAAGTGTAAAGAGGATGTTCTTCATCCAAATAGTGAAAAAATTGTGGTGGCATATATTTTGGCATCTGTTCCCTTAAATCATCAAGACTTAATGGATTTCTATATAGTTTAACATTTTTAAGTTGAAGAGCATACCCATTTTTACAGCCTTTAAAATAATCCGTAAAGGTTTCAAAATTTACTGCGCAACTTTCACTAACCTTCTCCCAGAGAATATCGATGTTTTCATCAATGATCCTCTCCAATTCAGCTAAAGCTGTTATTTTTTTCCCAGGACTGGTTTCATAAATATATAGTAAATCTCCTCGAACAAGATTCGGCTTTCGTCGGCGTAATTCGTAGACCTTTAGACCTTCAACAATAGCTTCAACATATTGCGGCTTAATAGAAATGACTGCTAACCTCATTCCGAACTCCTTCCGTGGAACATTTGTTCGATTCATTCTATTACAATTATCCTACTTTTACAATACAATACACCCTCGATGTTTTAAAATCCTTCTTTGTAACAAAAAAATGTTCGATTATTTAGCAACGCAATATTTGTTTATTTTATATTATTGTGTGATATATTTGTGTATTAATCGATAATAACATTCTGTACGTCAGTATCACCCATTTCTAGGATTTGAATGAACTGCGTTTTATTATATACATAACCATATGGATGACCACCAAACCAGAGTCCGCTACCCTTTATTTCGGCATGTGAAATATTATGCCCTTTACCAAAGGCACCATTATAAGTCATTTCTAGCATTACCAGATTTTTTTTAGTACGATATAATTCATTCAACTCAGTCGCAGAAAAAACCGTTTTATTTCCAGCCATACGAATAAAATCATCCAAAGATTGTAGTCCTTGTCCACTTTTCTTAATAATTTCAACTTTAGTGAGAAATGCGTAAGAAGTGACCGCCGATCTATACGTTCGTCCATTAAGAGGTTGTTTGTAGATTCTATAGATTACAACAGGTTCTCCCACAAAATACTTATTAGAATTAGGAGATCCGATAAACACTTTTGTTATACCATTTCCTGCTATCTCCTCTTCTACTTCAAGCTTGTTCCCTTTCAATTCGGAAAATAGAAAGAGCTGATCGTGATATATATCCTCAATAGGAATTATTCCTGCCTTTTCGAAGCCCCCACTGATGAATGGAAAAGCTTTATATGCATCTGAAAAATCCAAATTCCGACGGCTTTTTCTAAACAAATATTCGCCAGTATCTTTTTTTGTACCTATACATTTAAACCCAAAGTATTCGAGGAGACTGATCATCGTTTTGTGCTTTTCAAATACAGTGACATAAACTTCGTCGCATTTTTCAGCCTGCCAACGCCATAGAGCAACACCGACAGCGCCTTCTCCGATGCGCTGTCCCTGGTATCTATCAGCAATTTTAAGTGTTCCAATTTTTAATCGTTGCTCTGCAGGTAAACTTCGTTCAACAAGCTCGATTGTCTCGCATTCCGGCTTTAAGTAGAGAAATACGCCTATTCCATGTTCATCCTCAAATACGAAAGCCTCTTTTCCTTCTTCGCTTTTCTTGATAAACCAAGCATCGAATTCAGGGTAATCGCTCCTTAGAGAATCAAAAAAAGTATCACTAAGCTTACAGTTTGAGAATTTACACCAATGAAATTTGTCCGCCATATATTTTCCTCCTCCATCAATCATAGGGATTTATTAACACTGTAATCGTTTTATTAAAAATAAATTTCTAAATGCAGCAAGGTTACCTAAAAGAAAGGAGATTCTTTATATTTTGTGTTCAATTATAAAAGTGCAAGCACTTTCGGTAAGCGAAGCATTGTTAATAGCCAAATACGGAACACCTAAAGCAATCGATACTTCCTGTGAATAATTAAGCTCTTCTTTTTGGAGCGCTTCTATCGTTGGAAATTCGTAGTTAACATTATCACGCTTATTCAGCCTAGATATTATTGTTTCAACAGTGTCATAGAGAACAATAATTGCTTTTGGTGAAAGTTGCTTAAATGTTGCGATAGGAATTCTTTGAACTACTCCATTTCCATTGAGCAAACAGAAATGCCCGTCAAGCAAAAATTCGCCCTCTAATGTCGATAATCTTCTCATTGCTTCCAATAGATAACCCTGATTGTCGTTAATTTCATTTACCTTCTTGTTTACTGTAAACTCTTCGTTCCTAAGCTCCGAAATAAGCTTGCTAGCCGAATATACTTTCAAACCGGTTTCAATTTCAACCTGACCACAGAAATAAGATTTACCTACACCATGCACTCCTCCAACAAACAACATTTAAATCACACTCCTATTCACTATCCGTAAACAAACGTATACCGTTCATAGCGTTTAAGAACCCATATAGGGTGTCTTTAAAGCTCTCCAAACAATTCCCTCTAATATTTCCACATCTTTCCTGATTTTCCTCCTAAGATCGAGAAATTCCTCAATAAAATGCAAAAAAGCCAGTCCGTTCAAATTTTGAACTGATCTGGCAATAGAAATCCAATATAGTTCCCCGTACGCCTCTTACTCCAAAAAGACTATACGCCTCTCAAACCCGCTATACCAATGCTTTCACTCAAAGCAAATATAGCACTATCAAGCACTCCACGTGTCCTGTCCACAGGAACATATATTATTGCTTATCTATAAACAATAATATATACAGTTTCGGCATGTTGCCAAATTTTCCCTTTTCCATATAAAAGCAAGACTAGCCTAATTATGTAATGGCTAGTCTTTTCTTGTTGTCATATTATTTTGTACAAAATAACGTGCTAAACGTCAAACCTCAATTTGCATGAACGCATAATAGTATATTTAATTGGCCTAGCAGAAGAATTTATGGAGGACATATAAGTTTGCCAAAGCGGCTAACTTATGGGGTCGGGTCATAAAGTAATAAGTGTTTGTGTAATACTGTTTTGGCGGAGGCGAGGGGATTTGCACCCCTGTATCGAAGAGCTGCCACAAAAGCGTCTACGCGTGTATCCTTTAATTTAAGTTTCGCCAGTCATAACTCCTAAAGGAAAGGATTCGGTTCAGGCTAGCTCGATAATCTTAGCTAACGTCTCCGAGCATTGACGTTAGAGCAACCTACTAATTGACACCCTGGCCCTTCACCGTAGGTTCAGAAGGCAGGATGCTAGCGACACTTAAGCAGCTAGAGCGTATTCGTTGTTTGCAATTAAAAAGGTCCACCGATTAACGAGACCAGGTGGAATCTCGACGCGCAACTCTTGCCACTACTTCTCCGAGCGAGTCTAAAACGCCCCCATGTGAGTGTTCTATATTCATAGTATAACATATTTGTGCTAAAAACAAAGCTGAATATCGATGGTATTGTTACATTTTTATGGTAAATCTTATTTAATAGGCTTTATTGCGATCTCTTAGAGCTCGTTCAATATCACGTTTGCCTTCTCGTTCAGCTAATACCTGACGCTTATCGTAATTTTTCTTTCCTTGGCCAACAGCTAATTCGACTTTGGCCATACCGTTTTTAAGATAAATCTTAATTGGGAGAAGGGTCAGTCCTTGTAACTGGATTTTCCCGACTAACTTGTTGATCTCGTTACGATGTAGCAGTAACTTGCGTGGTCGAAGTGGCTCATGATTGTAACGGTTACCCTGTTCATAAGGACTGATGTGCATCTGATGAACCCATATTTCTCCATTGGTTATGCGAGCATAACTGTCTTTCAAGTTCACCTTCCCGTTACGAATGGATTTTATTTCTGTTCCGGTAAGAATGATCCCTGCCTCAACCCTATCATCAATGAAATAATCGTGGAACGCTTTACGATTTTCAGAGACAATTTTTATTCCTTCAGAGGGCATAATGAATCCTCCTCTCACCTAATATCTTATTATATCACGAATTACCTATTTTTACCAAGTCGCATCGCGTTTATTTGCCGCTTTTAAAGCTCCAGTTCATTAGAAATTCCTTGCATCGCTTCTAGTCCGTATCCCAGGAACTCCTCTAAAGAAAGTCCTAGTTCACTGCAAGTGAGAATTTGGTCGCGGTCCGCTCCGCGGGCAAACGCCTTTTGATCGAACTTTTTCCTAAGATATTGGACATCAACCGCTGCAATTTTCTTTTCTGGTCGGACTAGGGCACCTGCTACGATAAGACCTGTCATTGGATCTGTCGCATAAAGTGCTTTATCTAATAAGGAGATACAGGGCAATCCATGCCGCTGATTGTGAACTTTTACGGCATAGACAAGCTCTTCTGGGAAACCCATGCTTTCTAGCATTTCTGCTCCCTTTAGAGAGTGGACTTCCGGTTGTTCCTTCGTATCTTCATAATCGATGTCATGCAGAAGGCCTGTCATCCCCCATAAATCTGGATCCTGATCAAAATGCTTAGCTAAACGGATAAGTACTACTTCTGTTGAAATCATATGTTTCAATAAGTTTTTATTATCTACATACTTGATTAACTCTGAATAGGCTTCTTCCCGTGTCATCATATCCACAGCTTCCTCTCACATGATTATATACTCTTCTCGATTAGACGCTAGTCTCTGTAGTGAACTTTTGAAGAAATTCATGGACTTTCAACGCAACTTCTTCTCGCTCCCGCCCAAGGGTTAGGATGTGCCCGGATTTTTCCCAATAGTGGACGATAGGATTCACGTGCTTGATTTGCTCATGAATGATTTGAACGCTCACTGGGTTCACCGTAAAATCCTTCCTGCTTTGCATCAGTAAGGCCGGGCATGTAATAGAAGAAAGCTTGCTGCGCACTTGACGGATCCCTCTGTTTAGGGAAACTAGGCCATCCACTGGAATCCGTTCATAGACAAAGCGCTCAGGTATTGACTCTGGAGCTGATGCTACACGATGTGACTTTGGTTTTCCTATAAACGTTATAAACGGCCTAATAAGCTTGGCGTAACGGGTTCTCCGATCAGCAAGTACCATCGGTGCATTCAAGGTAACAATCCCGTCGAGCAAGCCAAGCGTCGCTAAATGAAGTGCAAGCAATCCCCCCATAGAAAGGCCGACCCCAATTACAGTGTCGCATGTTTTCCGTAGTTCTGCTACCCCAGCTACAGCGTCTTTAGTCCAGTCTTCCCAGCGTGTCTTTGCCATCTCTTCTGGAGTTGTCCCGTGTCCTGATAGTCGTATTCCATGGACCGTCCACCCCAACTTAGCCAGACATTCGCCCAACAAGCGCATTTCTGAAGGGGAACCCGAAAACCCATGAATGAGTAAGCACCCAACATGGTTTCCCGAAAAATGAAAGGGCTCTACTAAGCGCTTTTGAAGTTCCACCTGCATGCCCTCCCAACTATCCATATTCAACCCTAACAGTTGCACGAAGGGACACTTCTCATGAAGTGCCCCTCCTTAGTTTGGCCATATTCGCTTGAGAATGAAGCCATGATCAGGTTTATTTCATAAGCATTGCAAGACCCAAACTACTCAGTAGAAAGACGGCAGCCAAAGCAGCCGTGAATTTCGCTAATAATTCATCCATGCCTTTCTTTTTTCCAAAGACAGACTCTCCAGCTCCTGTAATAGCTCCTGATAAACCAGCACTTCTGCCAGACTGAAATAATACAGTTGCGATGAGTCCTACAGAGCTAAGGATCAACAGAACAACTAAAGCAATTACCAATTAACTCACTCCCTCTATGCAAACCATGTCACATATTAATAAACCTACTTATCAGTAGATTTAGTTTAACACAAGCCTCATAAAAACTCAATAAGCTTCAGCGTTAAGCTGATCTTCGCGGATCAACTCAGTCTCAGTCGTTCCCACGCTGTAGTGCGACGTGCAACTTCACATCATCATCTCTATCTAGCTAATGCTTTTCGGCCACGATACACTGCACTCTCTCCAAGTTCCTCTTCAATCCGGAGTAATTCGTTGTACTTGGCTACCCGCTCGGTACGTGCTGGAGCCCCAGTTTTGATCATACCTGCATTGACAGCAACAGCGACATGGGCGAGGGTAACGTCTTCTGTCTCGCCAGAACGATGAGAGACGACTGCGGTATAGCCTGCTCTTTTGGCCATTTCGATGGCATCTAGGGTTTCTGTTAAGGTGCCTATTTGATTGAGCTTTATTAGAATGGAATTAGCGCATTTCTCCTTAATTCCACGGGCCAACCGCTCAGGATTAGTCACAAATAAGTCGTCCCCGACAAGCTGAATGCGATCTCCCAAGCGCTCGGTCAGTTTACGCCAGCCTTCCCAGTCATCTTCGTGCAACCCGTCTTCAATGGAAACAATCGGATAGCGCTCGATTAGTCCTTCATAGTAATCAATCATCTCATCCGAAGTCTTCTTAACCCCTTCCCCCACTAAGTTGTAGACTCCATCTTCATACATTTCAGTGGCTGCCACATCAAGAGCTAAGGCCACATCGTCACCAGGAATATACCCTGCCCTTTGAATCGCGTCAACAATGCAAAGCAGCGCATCTTCGTTGGATTCGAGGCTAGGTGCAAAACCGCCTTCATCTCCAACTGCTGTGGCAAGAGCTTTTTCCTTTAGCACAGCTTTCAGACTGTGATACACTTCGGTCCCCATGCGCAATCCCTCTGCAAAACTCGACGCTCCAACCGGCATTACCATAAATTCCTGAATATCCACGTTGTTATCGGCATGTTGTCCACCGTTTAAAATATTCATCATTGGCACTGGTAGTTCTTTAGCGTTAACGCCGCCCAAATATTGATAGAGGGGTAATCCGAGCGATTCCGCAGCTGCTTTAGCTGTGGCCAGGGATACACCTAGGATCGCGTTCGCTCCCAGTTTCCCCTTATTTGGGGTTCCGTCAAGATCAATCAATAGACGATCCAAGCCTGGTTGGTCAAACGGATTCATTCCCTCGACCTCTGGGCTGATTAGTAAGTTGACATTTTCGACTGCTTTTAGTACCCCTTTACCCATAAAGCGGGTAGCATCTCCGTCCCGAAGTTCCACCGCTTCAAAAGCTCCTGTCGAAGCTCCCGAGGGGACAGCCGCACGCCCTATGATTCCGTCTGTAAGTACGACATCTACTTCTACGGTCGGATTCCCCCGAGAATCCAAAATCTCACGAGCATAAACATCTGTAATGTAACTCATTATAATTTCCCCCTTTATTTAACTCCCATTTTGAGTCCATGCTTATTGAAAAGCCTTGAAATTAAATTCAAGACTTAAACTGATCTATTCGATCTGGTCTGGGTTTAAAACTTAAGTAACGATTGACCAGTCATTTCTTCGGGTTTTGGAAGATCGAGTATTTCGAGAAGCGTGGGCGCAACGTCGCAGAGAGCACCGCCTTCGCGTAGCTTCTGCCCTTTATACTTATCATTGACCAGAATAAAAGGTACCAAATTTGTGGAGTGGGCAGTTAGAGGAAGATCCGTCTCTAGATCTACCTTGGCTTCTGCATTCCCATGGTCAGCCGTAATAAGGAGGGTCCCATTCAGTTTTTCTAACTCATCGTATATCTCACCTATGCATCGGTCTACCGCCTCTACCGCCTTGATAGTTGCCTCGAACACCCCCGTATGACCCACCATATCTGGGTTAGCAAAATTAAGAATGATCACATCGTGGGTATTTTTCCTTAATTGCAATAGGAGGGCTTTGGTTAATTGCGGTGCACTCATCTCAGGCTGAAGGTTATAGGTTGCTACTTTAGGAGAAGGAATAAGAATTCGATCCTCTCCTGGATTAGCTTCTTCGAGTCCGCCGTTAAAAAAGAAGGTCACATGCGCATATTTCTCAGTTTCTGCTATCCGCAACTGTTTTAATCCGTGTTGGGAAATGATTTCTCCCAACGTGTTTTTTAAATTTTGTTGGGGGAACGCGATCGGTGCGCAGATTGTGTCCTCATACTGAGTCATGCACACAAAGTGAACTCGTGGGTGAATAGGACAGGCAAAGCCTGCGACCTCTTCGTCTGCGAAGGTATGGGCGATTTCCCGCGCCCGATCTGAACGGAAGTTAAAGAAGAGCACGCTGTCGCCCTCTTGAACAGCGCCCACGGGTTTTCCTTCTTGATCAACAATAACGGTTGGAAGCACGAATTCGTCCGTCACACGTACATCATAGGAACTCTCCAAGGCTGCTAAGGCACTGGCTGCGTATTTTCCTTCGCCTAAAGCCAAGGCATGGTATCCCATTTCTAAGCGGTCCCAGCGATTATCTCGGTCCATCACATAGTAACGGCCACTTACAGTGGCAATCTTGCCAATCCCGAGATCTCTGATTTTTTGTTCCAGTTGAGTAATATAAAGTTTGGCACTCTGGGGCAAGACGTCGCGACCATCGAGAATGACGTGGATATACACTTTTGTTAAGCCTTGTTCCTTGGCCAGCTCTAGAAGGGCAAACAAGTGCTCTATATGGGAATGAACTCCTCCGTCAGAGAGTAAGCCTAAAAGGTGGAAGGCTTTGTTATGAAGTTTCGCGTTATCCATCGCTTCAATCAAGACAGCATTTTCAGAGAAAGTTCCCGTCCTAATTGCTTTATTGATACGGGTTAATTCCTGATAGACTACTCGACCAGCACCCATGTTCAGATGCCCGACTTCGGAATTTCCCATTTGACCGGCTGGTAAGCCGACTGCTTCTCCTGATGCCTGAAGGAATGTGTGGGGGTATGTTGTTTCCAACCGCCTAAAATTTGGCAAATTCGCTTGGGCTATGGCGTTTCCTTCGATATCATCGCGATGTCCCCAGCCATCTAAAATCATGAGGAGAACAGGTTTAATCCCCATTACTATCTTCCTTCCACTTGTGTAACTACAGACGCAGCGTTATGGACAAGTTTCGCAAAACTTATGGGGTCCAAGCTAGCTCCCCCGACTAGGGCACCGTCAATGTCAGGCTCCGTCAATAGTTCTGCAATGTTCTCCGCCTTGACACTTCCGCCATAGAGAATGGGCACTTGCTCCGCCCCAAGTCCCATGAGACCGTTCAGAGTGGCACGGATTGTGGCACACATGTCTTGGGCATCTTTACTAGACGCTGTTTTCCCAGTGCCGATCGCCCAGATAGGCTCGTAGGCAATGACAATTCGACTCAGATCCTCTTTCGATATACTAGAAAGAGCTTGCACTACCTGAGAACTGACCCTCTCTGCTGCTTTTCCCTCTTCTCGGACGTTTAAATTTTCCCCGACACAAAGGATGGGCGTCAAACCTGTAGCCAGTGCTTTCTGCACTTTCTTATTAATCTCCTCATCCTTTTCCCCGAACATTTCTCGCCGTTCGGAGTGACCGAGTATCACATACGTGCAGGCGACATCGAGAAGCATCTGAGCGGAAATTTCACCAGTATAGGCTCCTTGGTCTGCCCAAGACATGTTTTGGGCACCCAAGTGCACAACACTTTCTTCCAGTTCATTCTTTAACGGATTAAGCGCAGTAAATGGAGCACAAAGAACAATGTCGAGGTCAGTAACATCCTTAACCTCTTCTAAGAATTTCACAGCATAATCTTCTGCTTCGTTGACAGTTTTGAACATTTTCCAATTGCCGGCGATAACCGACCGTCGATTTGCCATTAATTATTCCTCCACTTCTCCATAACCCATAATACCAAAGGAGCCTTTTTTGCAAAGCAAGCGCATTAGCTGAAGCCGCTTGTCCAGACGAGGGCCCAAAAGTTCGTTCCCCCGTAGCGTGCCGCAGGTTGACCTGCATCCATCCCTGAAGTTCGGACGTACTCACGAACGTCCAGCTCTTCAGTGGCGTAACCTGCGAACGCATGCAGAAAAGTGCTCTTCGGACTTCACGCCTCGTTTAACGCGGCAACACCTGGCAGTACTTTCCCTTCGAGGAACTCAAGTGAAGCGCCCCCCCCTGTTGAAATATGGGTCATCTGATCTGCAACGCCCATCTTTTCCACCGCTGCCACAGAATCTCCGCCTCCAACAATCGTGATCCCCCCACAGGAGGCAACAGCTTGGGCAACTCGCTCAGTTCCTTTGGCAAAAGCGTCCATTTCAAAAACACCCATTGGGCCGTTCCATATTACTGTCTTAGCGGTTGAAATACGAGCAGCGAACCGCTCAGCGCTTGCCGAGCCAATATCTAAAGCCATTTCATCTTCCTGAATCTCAGACACCCTCACCGTACGGTGAGGAGCATTGGCTTCGAAAGCTTTGGCTACTACCACGTCAATGGGTAGTTCCAATTCCACGCCTTTCGCTTTGGCTTTCTCGATGAGTTGCTTTGCCAGGTCTAATTTTTCCTCTTCGAGCAGGGATTTTCCTACTTTAAACCCTTGGGCTTTCAGGAAGGTATTTGCCATTCCTCCCCCAATAATCAAGGCATCGACCTTTTCGAGAAGGTTTTCAATCACGCCTATCTTATCGCTGACCTTGGCACCTCCGATAATGGCCACAAAGGGGCGATCCGGCCTTTCCAAGGCATTGCCCATGAATTCGACTTCCTTTTGCATAAGTAACCCCGCAAAAGCAGGAATATAGTGGGTTACCCCTTCTGTGGAGGCATGAGCACGATGCGCAGTTCCAAACGCATCGTTGACAAAAAGTTCGGCAAGCGTTGCCAGATCGCGAGCAAACGTCGGATCGTTTTTCTCTTCTTCTGCATGGAAACGGACATTTTCTAATAATAAAACCTGTCCATCTTGCAACTTGCTTACAGCTTCCATGGCTACATCCCCTACGCAGTCCGCAGCTAGTTGGACATCTTGAGCCAACTTCTCGCTCAAACGCTTAGCAACAGGAGCTAGGGAATATTTAAGATTGACCTTTCCTTTGGGACGCCCAAGGTGGGACGTTAGAATGACACGAGCCCCTTCTTGGATGAGATATTCAATCGTGGGAAGGGAGGCACGGATCCGAGTATCATCCGTTATTTTTCCTTGCTCATCCAAAGGTACGTTAAAATCTGCTCTTACCAGTACGCGTCTTCCTCGAACCTTGACATCTTTTACACTCTTTTTGTTCATACCAAAATCCCCTTTCTCTTTGAGCTAGGGTTCAGATTGCACTCGATTCATTCCATTATTTCTATAATATACCTTATAATATACCTTAGTATATCGAGAAAAGGAACTTTTTACTCCCCCGAACTTTTAAAGATTGATCATTTGTGGTTTCTCAGTTGAGAACGCTTTATTTACTAATTCTCCATTAAAGCTACAGTTTCCTGCCAAATAAGGCGCGTTTCGGTCTATATTACAAAATGCTTACCATTCTTTCCTAAATAACTCCAGCAAGGGCATTCTGGCTGGACCAATCGTACAAATAATTTTTATGTAAGATCACAATTAATAAAGTCCATATCCCACAAATGACGCAAGCTTGTAGATACAGCGTCTATACCGTTTGCTAAGGCAAGCCTTACGTCCTCTTCAGTTCTCAATAGGCCTCCTCCGAGAACCGGTATGCCCAGAGCACCCTTCATATCCTGAATTACAAAGTGAGGAACGGTCGCTGGTAAGATTTCAACCGCATCCGGTTTTACACTAGATGCCATCTTTATGCCTGTTTTAACCGACTCAGAATCTAATACAAACAAGCGTTGAATAACCACCATCCCTTCTTCCTTAGCATATTTAACTAAATTTGGTTTGGTCGTTACAATACCACGCAGGCCCATTCTCGCTAGTAGGTGTATCCCCGCCCTATCCTTACCAGCGCCTTCCATCATATCGAGATGTACTAGTAAGACTTTATTATCAGAGTGAACCTTTTTCACAATGGAAGGTAGTATATTAATGTTTGCACCTAAAAGAAAGATAGTACCAATATTGGGATGGTGGATTGCTTGATTCAGATCCTCCACCCTACGAATTGTTGCACCAATTTTCTTGTCTAACATAACGGTTTTCAAAAAGTCCATTTTGCCATCCCCTTATCCATCGGATATAGGAAGCTTACTTTATGGTCGACCATCTAAAGTAAGCTTCCTATATTCTCATATCAGCATCATTTATTATGCTGTAAGCCTTTTATGACAATCAGCTTGATGAAATTCAAAATGCGCCTGGAATAACCCCATTCATTATTGTACCAATCCTGCACCTTGACCATGCTCTCTATAATCATCGTTTCACTAAAACTACTATTTTGTTTCTTAGTTTATCAGATTTCAGAGGCAAATCAATTTATCAGCCTTTATTTTGCGATTATTTTCAGAATAATACCTCAATTTAATATTTAAGTACTTCTATTTCTGAACTATAGCACCGATGTTTTAGCATCAGGAATTCATTATCAGTTTATAAGGCCATATGCTTTGGCTAAAATTCGCACAGGATGGTCGGTAGGAATACCCGTGCCATGCTGAATTTGCACTTTACACACGCCACATTCCGTTGTAATTTCTTGGAAGTCTCCTCGTCCTGCACCCACATTAATAGCTTCAAAGAGTGTACTCCCAATTTTCATCGCGTTGTCGTATTTCTCAGCTTTAAAGCCATAACTACCTGATAAGCCACAACAACCAGCATCAAGATTGCGAATCTTTACACCAGAAATTAATCCCAAAATACGCACCACTGGTGTTCCGATTCTTTGGGCCTTTAAATGGCAGGGGGGATGGTAACCGTATGACGCCTTAACTTCTTGAAAATCAAGAGGTAATTCCCCTTTTTCATAGAGCTGCCACAGGAATTCGAATAAATCATACGAATGGGCTCCGATGAGCTGGGCAGAAGTCGTCTGAAACTTTGGATATTCTTCTTTCAGCGTTAAACCGCAGCTCGTGCAGGATGTAATAATCGGCATATCCGCTTCCAAATAAGGGCGCATTAACTCTAAGTTATAAAGGCCATTCTTATGTGCCTTCTCAAACTGACCATTCGCATCCAAGGGTAAGCCGCAACAGTGAAAATCAGGCATTATGACTTTATACCCAACATGCTCTAACACTTTGATCAGAATCTGCCCCGTATCCGCTTCGTTATATCGCGTATAACAACCCGGGAAATATACAACCTGCTTGCTATCACTTGCTTTGATTTTTGGCCTTTTGCCAACTAGCACCTCCAGAGGTTTTCCATAGGCTGGTAAGGGGCCACTCTTGCTGATTGACAGTACTTTATCGAGAGCTAAGCGCACAGGTTTAATTTTTAAGATTTGGTTTGTCATAGTTGGCCAGATAACCCCGAGCTTACCGAGATATTCCGCTCGACCCAAAACATAACCTCTCAGGCGCAATTTCAAGCCCAGTGTGTTTTTGTGTGGTGCTTTACTTGCGGCTCTTCGGGCTTCGATAATCATCTCCGTTATTTTGACACCGGATGGACACGTCACTTCACACGTCTTACAATTAGAACAATCATCCAAAGTTGTTTCCCGTGGAATAGTTTGACCCAAACGAAAACGTTCCATATCCGGACCTAAACCTTTTGGGCCAATAAAATGAGGGTTAACTTTAGCCACCGGACACTGGGCTGTACATACATTGCATTTTTGACAAGCATCCAATCGAGCTGCCAATTCATCTCTTGAATCCACAGTCAAGGATCCCCCTTTCCTATAAAATGTTCTATCTACTATATTAATTCAGCTGCGGCGTAACCGGATGTGACCGATACCCCTCCGCCGCACCTTTGAGTCCAAGGATCCCAATGGGCAAGCATTCTTCCCACGACATGAACATTATCCCAAACCACTTGTCCACTTACAGGATCAAGGGGACGCATAAATTGATCCGTTTCTACGCCGATCTGGGCATACGGCTGAGGAGCTAGGAACTGGGGCACACTCCACTCCTGCGGAATAAATAGAGGAAGATCAAAAACACTTTCACGTATTGACCTTCTCGCCATACCCACTTTGATTCCTCCACCTAAGAGCCCGCCTGTCGCTAAGATAAACTTTTTGCCTTTTAAACGCATCAATTTACCCATACTACGAACTACAAGTTCTTGGCATATCTTAGCGTGACCTTCGGAATTTAACTCTCCTTTTAAAGATACCGCACGAGCCCCGATCATCAATTCACCGCCTAAATCGGTAAATATATGCTTTAGATATTCAGCGAAATATCGGCCATGTGGGCTGGGCACAAATGAACTCATTTCTAAGACCGGTAAAGAAAATTCATTCCTATAGAATTTTGTGCGTGAAGCATCAAAGTACTCCCTTACCAGACTGGGAAGAACTACGACAATCTTCCCTTGCGACCGGCCTGCGTCCTGAAACTGTCTTTTAATCTCATCAATTTCATGAGCGAGAGCTCTATAACCCTCTTCTGACCTCCATATATCTGCATAATCAATACTCGTCACACTCTTACCCAGTCGGGTCCATTCCTGAAGAGCATCCACTTGCATCCTTTTCACACTCACCTGCCAACCTGGAAATTCTCGAGCCATGTTGTCGGCCACAATCTCTGGAAAGAAATCTTTCAATCCTTCGGGCACTAAAAGTACGAACACTCCTTGCTCCTGTGGATCCGGAAGAACCATGCTGCGCGGCATTAGGTCTCCTTGACGCACTGTACCTAAGACATTGAAGGCAGATTGTGGTCTGTCATTCACAACATACTCTGGACAGATTTCTTGGACGAAGTGTTTGCCCTGAGTTATAGCCTGTGAATCAAATAAAGTATAGGGGTGTTTCGGCAAATGACGCAAACCTTCGACATCTCCATAATCAAAAATTCCCGAGAAATGAAAGAGCGTTCCGACTCCTTCCGTGACCAAAAGCACCCTTTTGCCTCGTTGGGTGGCTCGAATTCCAGCTATCAAGCCAGCTAAACCTCCCCCCACCACTACTGCATCCCACATCTCGTTCATTCCCCGCTTTCTTCTGCCTTGAAATCCAGAACGTTCAAATATAAAGCTCGTGCCAACTCACTCTCACGAAGTTGTTCACCCCAAAGAACTGGGGTTATCCCTCGCCAACGTTCGCTCAATAGAATTTGATATTCTTTTACGGTTCTCTCCCACCCTCCGAAGGCCTCCTGAATCATAGGGGTTGCTCGATACGTACAATAAGCACCTTGACACGTCCCCATTCCCAGTCGGGTCTGACGACGAAGATCATCAAGTGAGTGGACCGCGGGATCTTTAAGGGTATGAATAACTTCCGCTTGAGTGACCATTTCACATTCGCAGACAAACTGACCAAGCAGGGGTTGACGAGCTATCGCTTCAACGACTGATCCTGCTTGTTCGTTTAAACGTTCCATCATCTTGTCCGCAGCAGTTGCTCCTAATAATTGACGTGCTTTATCCCAAACTTCTGTTGCCAGTTCATTTTTCAAGGGTTCTTCCGCGGTACGGCATGGAGTATGCACCTCTAATTTAGCGGCAACCCAATCTGTAACTTTCTCTGCCATCAGTCGATACGTCGTTAATTTACCACCCACAATACTAACAAGCCCGCGAACCCCGTCCATTTTTTCATGATCTAGGATTGAAAAATTTCGACTAACCCCTCTCCCTTCATGGTCTGAGGCGTCTGCACTTTCATACAAAGGGCGAATGCCGGCGAAGGCTCGAATAATACGGTGTTGTTCGATGTCTTCCACCAAGTATTCACCCATTTCGATCAAAGCCGTTACATCTTGTTCATCAACCTGATGATCATCCGGCAATTCTACGGTATGAGATGTCGTCCCGAAAATAGTCACTGTTTCATGCGGTACAAAAATATCACCATCGCCTGGTATTCGCAAACGGTTGATCACTCGGTTAAACATCCGTTGGTTGAACACAAGGAGAGAACCTTTATTTTTTAGAATGTGTATATCAACTCCAGACATTGCAGCAATCTCAGCAGACCAAGTCCCTGCAGCATTCACTACAATTTTACTACGCACTTGTAGCGTTTCACCGGTGATCAGGTCTTGTGCATAGACTCCTATCACTTGCCCATTTTCTAACCAAAGCGACTGAACTTTACAGTAGGTTCGGTAGGTTCCTCCGTATTTTTCTGCGGATCTTAGGTTCGCCCATAACAATTTAAAGCCATCTACAGTAGCATCGGGCACTTCAAAAACGCGTATTGCTTGTCGTGTCAACAGGGGTTCGAGCCTAAAAGCCTCTTCAAGTGGAATCTCTTTAACGGGTATTCCCACTTGTGAGCACCCCTTGATCCACGACTGCAGATAATTTGGGTCATCTCCTTCTAAATATACAAACCAGCCAGAAGTATCTTCAATGCAATTTGCTGCAATGTGTTTCAAAATTTTATTTTCCGCAATACACTCTTGCGCTGTTTTATCATCTTTGACCACGTAACGCCCGCCACTGTGCAAAAGGCCGTGGAAGCGTGAACTTGTCCCATGTGCCAAATCTCCTTGTTCTAACAAGAGCGCTGGTATTCCACGTAGACTAAGGTCTCTCAGTATACCGACCCCTGTCGCTCCTCCTCCAATTACCACAACGTTAGTATCGATCTCACGCATCCGTATCTTCTCCTTGCTTGCCCAAATTAAAAAACACCAAAGAAACCGTTGATTCGCAATGGCTTCTTTGGTGGCTTCACTTATTCTCTGAGCCGCCTTTATATTATTATTTCACGCCCATCAATAACCAGTTAAGTCAGGTTCCAAAGAGCTTGCCGACTGCCTAATATTCATCTTGCCATCTTCATAGAATAAATTGCAACAGAGTCCTTAGTCTTAGTCTTAGTCTTAGTCTTAATCGTCATCCCAGTCTTTAGTCCGATCGACCGCTTTCAACCATCCCTTATAGAGTTTCGCTCTCTTTTCCTCATCCATCTCAGGTTCAAAACGCCGATTGAGTAACCAACGATTTGCCAATTCTTCTTTGCTCGTCCAGAAACCAACCGCTAAACCTGCGAGGTAGGCGGCTCCCAATGCTGTCGTCTCAATAATTTCAGGACGATCAACCCGTGTTCCTAGAATATCTGCTTGGAACTGCATAAGCAAGTCATTAGCTACAGCACCGCCATCAACTCTCAACGACTTTAAGGAAATTCCAGAATCGGACTCCATGGAACCTAAAACATCTTTAGTTTGATAAGCGAGGGAATCCAAAGCCGCACGAATAATATGATATTTTGTTGTTCCCCGAGTTAAGCCAAAAATGGCTCCCCTAGCGCGCATATCCCAATAAGGAGCACCCAAGCCAACAAAAGCAGGAACAAAATAAACTCCATCCGTATCCTTGACCTTTTTGGCATAATACTCAGAATCTGCAGCACCATCAATTAATTTCATGCCATCCCGCAGCCACTGAATTGCTGCCCCCGCAATAAAGATACTGCCTTCTAAGGCATATTCCACCTTGCCATCAATACCCCACGCAATGGTGGTCAACAATCCATGTTTCGAGGTGTGTATTTTACTTCCTGTATTCATAAGCATAAAGCAACCTGTACCATAGGTATTTTTAGCATCACCTGGTTCATAGCACGCTTGACCAAACAAGGCTGCTTGCTGGTCACCAGCTATACCTGCAATGGGAATCTCATAACCCAAGAATACTCCTGCATCTGTGTTACCATAAACTTCGCTAGAATTGTGCACCTCGGGCAACATTTCTTGTGGCACGTCAAGCATCTTCAGTAATTCTTTATCCCAAAACAATTCGCGAATATTAAACATCATAGTTCGAGAGGCATTCGAATAATCTGTGACATGTACTCTACCGCCGGTAAGTTTCCAGATTAACCAGGTATCCGTCGTTCCAAACAGCAGCTCACCCTTTTCAGCTTTAGCACGAGCTCCTTCAACATTATCTAAAATCCATTTTACCTTCGTTCCAGAAAAATAAGCATCTACCACGAGACCTGTTTTTTCTCGAACCATATCTTCATAACCCTTGGCCTTCAAATCGTCACAAATGTCTGTTGTTCTGCGACACTGCCATACAATTGCGTTATACACAGGTTTACCCGTATTTTTATCCCAGACCACCGTCGTTTCACGCTGATTAGTAATTCCGATGGATGCAATTTCATCGACTTTAATATCTGTTTTCGCAATGAGCTCTGCGATGACTCCATACTGTGTGCTCCAAATTTCATCAGGATTATGTTCAACCCAACCTGCCTTAGGATAAATCTGAGTAAACTCCTTTTGAGCTACACCAACAATTTTACTATCCTTGTCAAAAAGGATAGCTCGACAACTGGTGGTACCTTGGTCAAGGGCCATAACGTACTTTTTCATAGTGAATCCACCCTCCTTCTTTTTAGTCAAATTAGTCAAAGCTTTATTAACACGAATATTACTATCCCACATACACCATTTTGTACATAATAGCACCCAAAACTCCGCCTATGATTGGACCGACAACAGGCACCCATGAGTACGCCCAATCCGAGGGACCCTTACCATGAATTGGCAATAAGAAGTGGGCGATTCTAGGACCTAAATCCCGCGCTGGGTTAATCGCATAACCGGTAGGGCCCCCGAAGGATACGCCAAGTCCCCAAACTAGGAAGCCCCACAAAAGGGGATTAAGCCCACTAGTCACAGCACCTTTCGAAATTCCAATGGCAAGTCCTACAAAAACCAGAATAAAGGTACCTATGACTTCTGTCAACATGTTAAGTGGATAATTTCTAATGGCTGGGCCAGTGCTAAAAACGGCTAATTTCAATCCCTTATCTTCAGTTGCCTCCCAATGCGGCAGATAAGCCAAGTAAACTAGCACAGCTCCAATAAATGCACCCAAGAACTGAGCCACGATATAGAATGGCACCTCTGCCCAAGAAAACTGTCCAATTGAAGCCAAACCAATCGTTACAGCTGGATTTAAGTGTGCTCCACTGATTGGGCCTGTGGCATAAATTGCTAAGAGAACTCCAACTGCCCATCCTAAAGTAATCATAAATGTGCCACCATTATTCCCTTTGGTCTTGCTTAATAGGACGTTAGCAACTACCCCAGAGCCAAATAAAAGAATAATCATCGTTCCTATCATTTCAGCTAAGAATTTCGCTGTCATCTCAAGACTCCTCCTTATTTTAAATTTACTTTATCCATTACTGTTCAAAGTGAATTTATAAAAGTCTCCACTCCTCCTTTCTTTATCTTTACATGATCAAATCCCTCAAATAATTGGGCTCACCCCCGTTCTCAAGTCCAATATCTCAAGCACAAACACACAACTAGAAAAATGTGTTGTAGTTAATGTCAGAATATTCTATTATATTATTCAGTCAAAAAGAGAAGCCCAAATTCTGCTAGTAATTCGTTATTTCGAATCACAGCGGAATCTCGGCTTCTCTTTTACTCTAGCCTTATATAATTTTTTTTTAAAAAACTCTTGAAACACAAACTCAAGTTTGAGAGGGGGTTGGGACTTGATGTCAGTATATTCTTTTTTATCTAATATTTCAATACCCTTTAAGGTTTAATCTTTTAATTTTAGCCCACGACCGTAGCGGCTGACCGAGTGTCTCGCGATTTCTCCAATCGTTCCAAGCCCGGGGCGCAGTGTCACACAGCGCGACGTCTTTACGTCAGCAGATTAGCAAACTCCGCGAAAGCGACCCCAGAAACGGGGCAGCGAACAAGGATGTTCGGCCCTCATTGCGCCAAGGACGGCGCATTTGGCACGATAGTCTCCAGTGGAGATTATCGCCGTAGGCGTGTTCTTTAAAAGAATACTATCCGCCGAAGGATGAACCCCGATCTTCAGAGACAAGAGCTTGAACGGTTAGTTTGCTCTGCGTCGTATGCACCGAGCGCTGTGTCACACAAGTCCTAGTATCTCTTCCGAACAGTTGTCGCCGCGATCCCCAACTCGTCACGGTACTTAGCCACTGTCCTCCTTGAAATTTCCATATTTCTATCTTTGAGAAGGTCAGCTAATTTCTGATCAGAATAAGGGCTTTTTGGGTTTTCTGTAGAAATGATATCGCGCAAAGCGAGTTTGATCCCCTCGGTAGTGATACTTGATTCATTATTATGCCCTCTACCCATGCTACTGGCAAAGAAAAACTTAAATTCAAAAATACCCCGAGGCGTCTGGATGTATTTATGGGCTGTCGCCCGACTAACCGTCGACTCATGAACTCCGATTTCCTCAGCAATATCTCTCAATGTAAGCGGCTTTAGGTAACGAATCCCCGAGAGGAGAAATTCCCGTTGCCACTTCACTATGGCATTAGCTACTTTATATAGTGTCAGGCGCCGTTGCTCAATACTTCGAATAAGCCAAGCTGCAGCGTTCAGTTTCTGTTCAACGAATTTTCGTGTGTCAGTCCCCTCTTCAAGGCTTAGTGCCTCACGGTAGGCTTTGTTGATCCCTAAACGGGGAACGGTTATGTCATTAACCAGAATAATAAATTCTCCTTCGATTTCTTCGATGACAACATCTGGGACGACATAGCGCACATCTCCAGGGCCTGAATAGCTTAGGCCTGGCTTCGGATCTAGTTTACGCACTAAATCCGCCAGTTCTTGTACTTTACTTACGGATATCTTCAGGGCATGAGCAATGCGTTGCAGACGCCCTGCTGCCAAATCTTCAAGATACTTCAATAACTCTGGTAATTCAGGTGGATAGCTTGGAAGGAGCGGCAACTGCAAGCGAAGACATTCCTCTAAATTTCGAGCCCCCACCCCCAAAGGATCAAGCGTCTGAACCAAAGCTAACGCTTCTTCAGCCGTTTGCAGTGAAACATGGGTTTCATGAGCAATTTCTTCTAACGTTAATTCAAGACAACCATTATCATTCAAGTTACCCACAATATACTCTGCTACGGGCAACGAAGCCGAGACTTTCTGTACATGAAGTTGTTCCAGTAAGTGTTCTAGAAGCGTAGGCGATGCAGCAATGAAGGGATCAAAACGTTGTTTTTCATCCACCACCACTCGTTCCTGACGAACGCGATTTTCATCTTGGTCATGAAAATAATCCTGCCAATCCACTTCCCACTTTTCTTCTGCTGGACGTTCCTCTTCTACTGTTGGTTCTACATCTTCTTTGATATCCGGACTTTCTTCCTGGGTCTCCAACAAAGGATTTTCCAGCAGCTGCTCCTCAACATACGAGGAAAGTTCGAGTGCGGACAACTGTAAAATAGTAATTGCCTGGCGTAGTTCTGGAGTCATGATGAGTTTTTGAGTTTGCTCTAAATTCAAGCCATACCCTAACCGCACTTTTTTCCCCTCCAAATTCTCGGTTTGATCCGTATCCTGTAGGTTAATGTTGAATACCCCTACCTGAAATACCACTATCCTAACCATGAATTATCCAACCTTAACCACGATTGGTCCCTAGTCTATATATTTCCCGCTTTTTGGCTTCGAATCCGTTCAGCCAATTCATCGATTTTTCTCATTCGGTGATTGACGCCAGATTTACCAACTTTTGGCCGCAGCATTTCTCCAAGTTCTTTTAGGCTGGCATCAGAATACTCCAGTCGAAGCTCCGCCATATCTCGTAGGTTGGGTGGTAACGACTGTAAGCCCATTGTATCGACAATTAGTTGGATGTTTTCCATCTGACGCACTGCCGCATCCACAACTTTATCAAGATTGGCGGTCTCACAATTTACTAGGCGATTGACTTGGTTCCTTACATCTTTAAGCACGCGAACGTTTTCAAATTCCAGCAAGGCATGATGTGCTCCAATAAAGCCAATGAACTCAACAATATGTTCACTCTCTTTGATATAGACCACATACCAGTTCTTTCGTCTACTAACTTTAGCACCTAATTTAAAACGATTGACCAACTGACATAACGCATCGGCATGTTGCTCATCATTACTGACAATTTCCAGGTGATAAGTTCCTTCTGGATTATTAATTGAGCCTCCAGCCAAAAAGGCCCCTCGTAAATATGCTTTTTGATCACAGCGCTTTTTAATCAGACTCGGAGCAATTTCATGAAGAATTTGTCCTTCTTCATCAACCAGACCAAGGTTTTTTAAGTCTTCCAGTCCGCGAAGGTAGATTCTAACCATGTAGGAATTATTTTTTCGGAGCCTAAGCTTGCGCCTGACCACAATATCCACTGGACGCTTGAGCACGTCCTTAGCCAAGCGAAAAATCTTACGTGCCACTGGAGCACTCTCGGTCGTCACATTCAGCGTGTACTGTTGATGAGCACTAATTTGGAGGGTTCCATCCATGCGGACTAACGCCGCCAGTTCCGATAACTCACAACATGATTTCTGACCGCCTAAGCGCGCAAGTTCTTCTTTGGTGTCAGCACTAAAGGACAATCCGGCCCCCCCCTTCTATCGATGCTCGAGGCATGCGCGAGGTATGAATAACGCAAATCATGCTTCTCGTTTCTTTCCTCGTGCTTCGCACATTCCTACGAATCTTTGCCTAACTTTCGAGTGAGCAAGTAAGAATCGACTAAGGCAATGCGCTCTCCCATCGGTTTTAAACGAAATAGCAAACGAATTAGTTCCTTGGCCAAGCGGTCCGGATCGTGGCGAACGACATTGCCAGCTTGGACTAGATTAGCCTCATAATACTTGGCACCCAGTTGCTCAACCTCTTTGGGGTCAGTAATAACTGGAACAGCTTCTTCAGCTATGTACCGTTTTAAAAGCGGTGCATCAATTTTCCCCTTGGTGGCAAGGACTGCATCCACAAAACCTGGACCGCAATGATCTAGAACTGCTTTTAGGTGGTCAGACACCCGGTAACCGTCCGTCTCACCCTTTTCCGTCATAACATTACATACATATACACAAGGAGCCTTTACTTCTCGGATTTTTTCTCTGAGACCTACCACCAACAGATTCGGCAAAACACTAGTATAGAGGCTTCCGGGACCAAGAACAATAAGATCTGCCTCTTCAAGAGCTTGCAAGGCTTCAGGTACTGGCTGACAATCGCTGGGTTCAAGGTAAACTCGATGAATCTTTCCTTCGGTTACCCGAACCGAAGTTTCTCCCTCGACACGCTTTCCATCCTCCAAGTCCGCAATCAAGACAACCTGATCCAAGGTGGAGGGAAACACCTTACCACGGATAGCAAACACTTTACTGACCTGTTCGATGCCTTTTTGAAAATCCCCAAAGGTATCAGTCAGGCCTGCCAGAAGCAAGTTTCCCAAGCTATGCCCCTTAAGTGCTCCGCTTTCAAAACGGTAAGAGAAGAGTGTTTCCATAATGTCCTCTGTATCGGCTAAAGCCACTAAACAGTTCCGAACATCTCCTGGTGGTTGTATACCCAGTTCATCACGTAATTTCCCCGAACTGCCACCATCATCGGAAACCGTTACAATGGCGGTGAGATTACAAGTGTATTGTTTAAGACCGCGCAGGAGAGATGAAAGTCCAGTGCCCCCACCAACCACGACAATCTTTGGCCCTCTGAGCAAATGATTGCGAGTGTAAATCACATCTACTATTCTTCCTTCGTTGTCTGGGAGTACTGAGGAAATAATGGAGTATAGCATGCGTTTAAACCCTATGATAATTGCAGCAATTCCCAAGACGCTGATAACTGCACCCGTTGGTATGGCAATGTGCTGTGTACTTCCAGTCACCCGGTAAATTAATTCCCGAAGCTGTAACTCCGCGTATCCGATTGCTACTCCATCATTCATAACAGAAAATCCCGTTGCAAAAAGAAAAATTCCAAAGACGGCTAGAAGAAACCACCTTTTTACATTCAGGTTAGGGTAGAGCCATTTCAAATATCGTAAAAGCCCTTCATGCTTTTTAGACTTCATCTCGCTGTTCCACCCTTTTGATTTTTAGCAGCGTCGCGATGTTTTACCTTTACGTCATAATTGCGATCCTTTAAAAATTGCCCCACTCGTTCGGCGATAGCTACCGAGCGATGTTGGCCGCCCGTACAGCCAATCCCAATGACCAAGTGGTTTTTTCCTTCTTGAACGTAATTGGGCAGAATGAATTCCAGTAAGGCCAAGTATTTCTCCATAAACTCTTGGGCCATTGGATTTCCAAAGACATAGTCCTGAACCAACGCGTGTTCACCGGTAAGCGGACGTAACTCTTGAATGTAAAATGGATTCGGTAGAAAACGAACATCCATGACAAGGTCGGCGTCCATCGGACTCCCATATTTGAAGCCAAAGGAGATCACTGAAACGGCCATTTGGCCCAGTCCCTGCGCTTTACAAAACAGCTCTGCTACTTTGCAACGGAGTTCTTGGGAGGACAAGTTAGACGTATCTATAATATTGTCAGCCCGGATTCTTAACTCCTCAAGTTGCTGGCGTTCTGCTTGAATTCCATCTAAAACGCGACCATGAGGTGAAAGCGGGTGCCGTCGTCGAGATTCTTTATAACGGCGGATTAACGTTTCATCCGATGCGTCTAGAAAGAGGACTTCAAGATGAAAGCCTTCTTTCTCTAAATTTCCTAAGGCTTCACTGAGTGATTCAAAAAACTCTCCACCACGCAAATCGCAAACAATGGCAGCTTTAGAGACTTTCCCCCTGGACTGAGCACATAGTTCCGCGAATTTCACAAGAAAGCTAGGCGGTAAATTGTCGACACAGAAAAATCCTTGGTCTTCAAGACTTTGCATGGCCTGGGTCCTCCCAGCGCCCGATAAGCCCGTGATGACAATTAGCTCTACTCCTTTTTTGTCTAGCCCCACCGGTTTAACTTCTTCTATCTCCATTCTTTCATCCCTCCTCTTATTTAGATCAAGTTTGTCACTTGGGTGCTAAGGCTTTGATTGCTTCTCCTTGCGCACCAGCTAGGGCATCCTCTGGAGTAAAATTGCCTACAACTACATTGCTCCATGCCGTATCTTGAAGGGGAATCAGCTTCCACTCTGGGGCCATTGAGTCTAGAGACCAAGCCTTAGCAAGGGCAATATTTGCTTGTGGAAAGACGCCTTTCAGAGCTTCTGGGCGTAGATAGTAGCCCTTATTAGCTGGAAGAAGTTGTCCCGCTTGCAGCATTACCTCTTCCACTTCCGGTGTCAGCAGGGCCTTTTCAACGAGCTGAATCACAGGCATCATAGCTTCATTCGTTTTAACGGCGGAATTCGCAATCCCTAGTGTTGGGCCTAAAAGTGTTTGTCCTTGCCCACCAACTAATTCGGCCAGTGGCATGGAACCCCAAGGTACATTTTGTTGGGTTAAGAATTTGGCCTGACTGGCCCCAGCGATCATGAAGGGTGTTGTTCCGGCCGCAAAGGTATTGAGCGCAGAGGGATCAATACGAAGGCTTTCGGCCCCTCGCCAGGCTAAGAGCTGTTTAAGAAATGCGATATTACTGGGATCATCCATGACTGGCTTGCTTGCATCTAGCAACCGTCCGCCTTGCCCATTCCACCATGTTGAAAGTGTGGCAGTATCTGGCTTGACAATGGAAACTCCCCCTTTAGAGAAAAGGTCGCCCAAATTGACCGGAACACTTGCCGTATCCGTACGGAAATAGAGTAAAGGAATATCTGTCAACCAAGGTGAAGCATATCCCACACCCCCAAATTGAAAAGCAGATAGGGTGGCTGGGAATGCATCTTGATCGATATACGCAGTTTTGGCCAGCGTACCCTGTTCATAAAGTTGGCGGATAATCTCTCTTGAAGCAATAAAAATCTCGGGGCCTTCCCCACCTGCTTGCGCCTGGTAAGAAAAAGCCACAAAGTTTTGTTCTGGCACATATCTGAGTTTAATAATCGCCTCTGGGTAGGTCTTCATGATCGTTTGAATCTGTCTCTGTAAGGCATCTTCTTCTGCCCCTTGTAAGGAATGCCAGATATCTACCACCGCAGGGGCGGGTCCACCTGGTTGTCCAGTCTGGGGTGCTCTCGTGCACCCAGTGACAACTAGGAATAAGGCGAAGATACACCCCCAAATGATGATGTTTTTACGCAAGAAAGATTGAGACGTCATTGCTCTGCACTCCAATCATAAAGAAGAATTGGCTGGCGGCCAGTCGAATGCCACTGCCATCCATGGCGCATTCCACACTAGACAAGTCCTGGGTTGTCGCCTTAGTTGTACTGATGCGTAGTAGGCCAAGGATGTTAAAAGTCTACCTTGCCATGACAAACAGGGCGTTTGAGGTTAGTACACCGCCAAAGATGGTTTGGGCGCGTGATGGCTAGAAGGCCCTTCCAGAAAAATAAACGTAAGTTTATACTTTCTGACTAGTATCCTCATACCGGTAAGCCTTTACCTTCCCCTGTTGATAGTGGAAAAGATACCAACACGGCACTGGCAGTCCCTCGACCTGTAATACATCCGAGGTGAAATAGGCGACCGCAGTATTGCGATTCCACTGACGACGGTCCATCTTTTTAATCTCCGGAATTAGTGTTTCCCAATAACCATCTCGGCGGATTTCATCCTCTGTAGTTTTAGACGCAGTCTCCAAACTATCAGCGAGTCGAAGATAATCTGGTATGGTGTTGGGACGCTCCCAAAGGTAATAATCAAAACGCAAGGCGTCACAGATCTTCTCTCGTATAGAGACTTCCTGAACCCCCTCAATAAATCCCCACAACTTGTCAAAGAGGGCTTTACCCTGCCACTGTCGCTGAAACCAACCATTAGTGTTCCAAAGCGCAGCAAACCCATGGTAAAAATCAAACGGGGTTGGAAACAGTTTTAGAACTTCAGCCAAAGCGTGTGAAAACTTCCCTGAGTTATAATATTTATCAAGTAGGTCTTCCATGCGTAATAGTTGAAGTATTTCACCATGAGACAATACTGGGGTTTCTAAAATAGTATAGGGCGGATCAGGGGCATACACGAGGCCATAACGATTGCTTTGCAGACGAAGTCCCGATCCTTTAAGTACTTTCAGAAATCCGAGCTGAAGCATATCCGGTTTCACTCGGTATACATCGTTAAATGAAGTCCGGAAAGTTGTCCAGTTCTCCTCTGGTAACCCGACAATCAGGTCAAGATGGAGAGGTATCTCTAAAGCCTTCATTACTGGCACGTATTTTTTCCATTCCTCAAAGTTTTGAGGGCGCGCAACAATTCTAAGTGTCGGTTTATGGGTAGACTGTACGCCGATTTCCAACTGTATTAAACCACGCGGATAAGCCCTGAAATAATCCATCCATTCTTCATCAAAGAGATCCCCTGCCATTTCGCAATGAACTCGAATTGATTGAACGTCTGGAAAGAGTTTGCTTTCTTCCCTTACAATGTCCAAAATCTTTAAAGCATGAGCCTTATTAGCATTAAAGGTCCGATCTACAAACTTGATGGTCGTGGCACCTTTTTTAAGTATTTGACGAAACATGAGGCGAAACCGTTCAGGCTCTAAGAAACGGACCCCCTTGAAGGTTGAGGACAAGCAGTACTGACAATTATACGGACAGCCTCTAGTGGTCTCAAAATAGACAAGGCGGCCTGTGAAGTCCTCATCCTCTGTATAGGGATCCGGGAGATCGTTTAAATCTGAGGATTCAAGTCGGGGTGAATTCATGATAATTTTTCCGTTCTTGTTCCAAGCAATGCCTGAGACCTGAGAGAGATCTTCCCCGCCCTCCCACGTGTTGAGCAGCTCTAAAAATGTTTTTTCCCCTTCACCTATAACAAGGACATCCACCTCCGGATGCTCGAGTAGAAACTCCTCGGACTCGAAAGAAACTTCCGGACCCCCAATGACAAATTTCACATTCGGACAGACAGGATGAAGTTGCCTGATCAAGGCCCTAATTTCTTTAACGTTCCAGATATAACACGAAAAGCCAATGACATCCGCCTTGGCTTCATAAATCTCTCCAGCAATTCGATCAAGACGGTCGTTAATGCTAAATTCCCGAAGCAGAACGTCAGGGTAAATAGCGTTGATCTCTCCACGCAAATAGCGAAGGGCTAGATTTGTGTGAACATATTTCGCATTAATAGCAACCAAAAGTACACGCAAAATTAACAACCCCCTTCGCCTTAAGTATAGCGGTTTAGACTCTTTATTGCAATTGTTGTGCCAGATTGCACGAGCAGTCGTAATTATATTTTAGAATAACAAAGAACAGTAACTAAATAGGATAGTTTCTCCTAGTTTAGTTACTGTTCTTTGTTATTCTAGAGTTTTTACTGCCCCCAATGACCATTCATCTACTAGTTCGTGCAGCGGCATAGGACGTAACTTTTATCAAATTGTCTCAGAGCTCTTGGAAGCAGTCTTGGCATCTGCAGAAGCAAGTCCGAACAACAAAAGTGTTCCAAGTAGTAACGTCGATCCTGATAACAAGTAAACCTTTTCTACTCCGATTTGTGTGGCACCATAAGATAACAAAGCAACGGATCCCATAAAAGCAATGCGAGTTGATGCAAAACGAGCGCTGAAGACTCTGCCTCGCATAGGAGCTGCTGTTTCTTCCTGAAAAATGCTTTGGATCGGAATTAAAAACATGGCATTAGATACTCCTGCTATGAAAAAACCTATAAGCGCGAAAATATATGCAGGAAAGATTCCTAGGATTCCGATTGTTAGACCAGATATAAAATATCCCCAGAGGATTAGTTTTTGTTTATTTATGTAGTTTCCCCAGACGCTAATTGCTATACAACCTACCGTAATGCCAACCGCCGAACTCGCTTCGAGAATTCCCAGTCCGACGCTCGATGTCTTCAATGTATCTAGAGCATACACAAAGATCAGGGGATTAAAGCCACTGAAGACAAGTAACGCCAGACAGTAGGTAACTAGAGTATGAGCTAGGATTTTCGTTTTCCTTATGTAGTCTAATCCCTCCAGAATATCTTTAAAGATGTGTGACTTGGCTTCCATCTCTAAGTTCAACTTAGCTTGGTCTTGATATTCAAAGCTAAATTTCATAGAAAATATTAAGGCAGCCGAAAGCAAGAAGGTCAAGGCGTCGAAATAAAATATCTTTTGGATTGGGATAAACATGATAAACACACCCGCTAGAGCATACCCCATAATTTCCGTAATGTTTTCCACGGTTTCTGATAAAGAAGTTGCAGTAAGAATTTTTTCTTTAGTAAATATTGCTGGAATGACTGCCATTTTTGCTGGGCTGAAGAACAAGTTCGCTGTTGTACTGAAAAACGTTAATAAATAAATTAAGTTGATGGAGTAACCAATTAAAATTGGAATTAAGCCCACAAAAACTGCCCTTAGTAAATCGGCAGTAATCATCGTCTTTTTCTTGTTCCAACGATCGACATAAGCTCCCGCGATAAGTCCGAATAGCAAATAGGGTAAAAATGTCGCCAGCGTCATCTTTCCTACTTCTAAAGCACTGCCTGTCAGTCGGTAAATCAAAACCCCTAAAGCGACATAATGGAGTTTATCCCCTAAAACAGAAAGGAACTGTCCCGTCAATAAGCGAGCAAAATCCTTCTCTTTCAATAGAGTCAGGGGTCTAATCACTTCTTCTTCACTTGCCAAGTCCTCTTCCTCCGATATATTCTAATATAGACTTAAATTGTAATATTCTATCTGATACATAGGAACTCCTTGTTTTTAAGTCAAAAATATACAGCATTTAACAATAAAAAATAACGATTAAGATCTAAAAGAAAGAGGCCCCGCATAAATGCTAAGGCCTCCTTATTCTATTCAGCTATTAAAGCCACCTGGGAAAAGTACTGGAGCCACCTTTGGTGTAATCACCCCAAAGGTGTATCCTTGTTGTTTCAGATACTTAACAATCCGTGGAAGCGCATCAACCGTCGTGACCTTATCCCCAGCGTCATGCATCAGGATAATAACTCTCGACTTACCTGATACTTGACTTTCAATATTATGAACAAGTAGGTCCGCCGATACGAGAGGGGCTGAGGCATCTCCGGCGCTGACATTCCAATCATAAATTAAATAATTCGCAGCATCTAGGGCGTTGTAATAATTGATATGAAAATGCCCCTGAGTTCCACCGGGCGCTCGGACAATTCGCGGACGGGTCCCGATTGCTTTAAAAATCAGGTCCTCCGTTTGTTTTATTTCTGCTAAAAAGGTCTCTGGACTGCGATAAATCGAAAGATAGTCATGGGAATAGCTGTGATTTCCTATTCCCTCCCCTTGTTCATATTCGGCTTTCAAGAGTTCTGGGTAGCGCTCCACTTGCTTCCCTAATACAAAGAATGTCGCTCTCACGTCTTCATCCCGAAGAACTTTAAGGATGCGCGGCGTCGTGTTAGGATAGGGTCCATCATCAAACGTTAAATAGGCAATTTTTTGTGGCTCTTTGCTAAAAGCCCTTATACGCATAGCCAGCCCAGGGGCACTTGGCGGAGTGCCATCTAAGCCATAATAAGGATGAACTGGTGTTTGAGGCAGAGCAGGTGGGGGAGTAGGGGAAGGATTCTTATCACTTTCATCTGCGGGAACCACAGGGATGGTTTCAGTTTTTTGTTCAGGTACTGCTTCAGTCTCTTGCTGAGAGTCGGTTTCAGTCTTTTGTTCAGGTATGGTTTCATCTTTCTTTTCACCAGTTGGTTCCTGAGGCGTCTCTGAAGAAGGCGGGATTTCAGTATCTTTCCCGTCACTGGCTAACTCAGGCTTTTGGGAAGACCCACTCGTCTCCGGCGGAGATACTACCGCTTTGGTTGGCGTAACCGTTTGACATCCACTTAAATATACACTTGTCAGAAGTGTCAGTATTACAAGGATTACTCGCCATGTTCGCCAATATTTTGTCAACATTAAGTCTGCCCCCGATTTCGATGTTAGTGGTTTGTGATCCAATATCCGAAATCCGGAATAAAACATCGTACTTCGTACATCGAATATCGCATTCATGAATACGTCCTAATTAATTGGAGCAAATTCAAATGCGGACAAACCCCTTTGAGTAAGTATCCTAATAAGTTATATTCCATCATTGGCGATTATTGCCTGTACCACTTTTCTTGCAATACTTTAGAGCAATACATTACTGGTAATATCGTTTAGCGTTGCACATCCTGTCAGTGTCATGGCTTGCTTCAGTTCATTTGTCATCCGCCTAATTGCTAAGGCGACCCCCTCTGCACCTCCGCCGTAAGCGGCAGTGATGAGCGGCCTGCCAATCATCACTGCATCAGCGCCTAAGGCTAACATTTTCAATACGTCTACACCAGTTCGGATTCCGCCGTCCACAATCACCGGAATTCGACCATCTACTGCCTTGGCAATTTTTGAAAGAACTTCAGCTGTCCCTGGTGTATGATCGAGCATTCGACCACCATGATTAGATACCACAATTGCTGCAGCGCCCACTTCAAGTGCTATTTCGGCTTCGTCGACCGTCATGACGCCTTTAATGATAAACGGTAAAGACGTGTTGGAAATGATCGCTTTCATTTCTTCTTTGGTTTTTGGTCCAACGGCCATGGAAACTAGGCCCGCTGCATCTATGTCCATGCCTACCGCAAGTGCTCCTGCCTCCTCAGCGTGACGTAGGAATTTGAAGACTTCTTCCAATTCCCGCGGTTTCATTACCGGAATGCCACGGCCTCCTGCTTTGGTGACAACATCTACTCCAGTAATATACATTGTGGGGTCAGGGGCGTCACCTGTACACCCTAGAGACCCTGATGTAAGGCAGCCCTGAACTATGGCCTCTGCCCATTCTTCTTCATTTAGGGCTCCACCCATATTAAAGTTATTACCCGTAATTGGTGCACCTAGAATCGGGGTCGAAAGTTTTTGACCAAATAGTTCATACTCTGTATCAGGTTGTTTAGCTCCGTGAATTGTCCTCATATTTAGGCGAAAGGCGGCTAAGGCTACTACATTGTTTTTAAACGATGCCCCTGTACCCGCTCCTCCCATGCCTGGAACTTCCCCAGCACAGACCTTACCATTACATTCGGGACAAACCCTGCAAAAGCCCTTGAGCTTTTCTCGCGCAGTTTGGCGAACTGTTTTCATATTCATTAAATCTACCTCCACTCTTTCTTTCGAGCACGAGACATCGCGCACCTACAAATCTTTTATCGCAGCCACACACGGGTATCTGCAAGTTAGACAGGGGGACGGTTCTCCTGTCTATACTTACAAATTTGCATTCAACACATAACGTTCTATGGCTTCTGCTACCCCGTCTTCCTCATTCGAGGCGGTAATAATATCCGCTTGATCTTGAATTTCCAAGCGGGCATTTCCCACAGCCACACCAAGTCCTGCGTATTTAATCATTTCTAAATCATTAAAGCTGTCCCCGATTGCCATAACTTCTGATTGGTCAATTCCAAAGTGCTCTGCCAGAGCGGCCAAAGCCACTCCTTTATTTACCGAGCCATCCGTTATTTCAAGGAAACAGGGCTTAGATTTTGTAATGTGTATCTTTTCCCCATAGCATTGCCTTAACAAGGGGGCCAATTGATCTAGGTCAACTTCCTCTCCCATGAGGAGAATTTTTTCTACTCCTTCTGGTTCCTGAGAAAGTACGATTGACAGATCATCTTCCTCAATACGGACACTCGCGATCCGCGCATATTCAGCTGACCAATCATTGAGTTTTGGAGTAATGACTCGGTCTTTCAGATAGATTTGAGCATGAACACCTCGACTCGCAACATCCTCGACGATCTCTGTGGCCAACGCGCTGGGGATAACACACCGAAATAAAATGTCCCCGCTTAAAACCTGTTGAATCATTGCCCCATGGTATGTGATCACCGGGATATCTAACCCTAGTTGCTCTGCATAGGGACGCGCAGAGATTGTCATGCGTCCAGTTGCAATCGTCATTTTAACCCCTTGTGCTTGGGCCTTTTGTATCGCCTTTATAACACGCGGGGACATCGTCCAATCATCCCTTAGCAATGTGTCATCGAGATCCATAGCTACTAAACGAATTGTCAAAATCTTTTCCACCCCTTAAGTTCGTTTATTCAACTCTATTCGTCAGAGAAAAGGACATTCCTTCCCCTTTGAGACAGCTTTGCAGTTCTTTGTTCTTTGTTCTTTGTTCTTCTTTGGTAGTTCTTCGTTCATCTTTGGTAGTTTTGTAGTTCGTAATTCGAATACCGAATATGTTCCTACTCTAAATAGCGCTTTAAATACTGCCCAGTATAAGAGGCTGGGCAAGCAGCAATCTCCTCAGGTGTCCCTGATATAACTACTTCTCCACCCCGGTTTCCCCCTTCAGGACCAAGATCAATGAGCCAGTCTGCCGTTTTGATGACATCAAGGTTATGCTCAATGACAAGCACAGTATCCCCTGCCTCTACCAAACGATGGAGCACGTCAAGAAGTTTATCGATATCTGCTGTGTGCAAACCAGTGGTTGGTTCATCGAGGATATAAATAGTTTTACCGGTACTTCTTCGGCTCAACTCCGTGGCCAGCTTAATTCGCTGTGCTTCTCCCCCGGATAAGGTGGTTGCGGGTTGACCTAATCGAATATAGCCAAGCCCCACATCCTGCATCGTCTGAAATTTTCTAGCAATTTTCTGGACCACTTGAAAGAACTCCACCGCTTCATCGACCGTCATCTCTAACACTTGAGCAATGTTTTTCCCTTTGTAACGTACTTCCAAGGTCTCTCGGTTATACCGTTTACCCTCGCAAATTTCACAGGGAACGTAAACGTCCGGGAGGAAATGCATCTCAATCTTGATGATTCCATCTCCACGGCAAGCCTCGCACCGTCCGCCTTTAACATTAAAACTAAATCGTCCTGCCTTATAGCCCCTCATCTTTGCTTCTGGGGTTATAGAAAAGAGTTCGCGGATAAAATCAAACACTCCGGTATACGTCGCTGGATTTGAACGAGGAGTGCGTCCAATCGGGGACTGGTCAATATCAATAACCTTGTCTAGATGCTCTAACCCTTCCAAGCGGTCGTGTGCACCAGCACGGCGGCGCGCACGACTCAATTTGGCGGATAATCCTTTATATATGATCTCATTGACCAAGGTACTCTTACCAGAACCCGAGACCCCGGTAACACAGGTAAACAAGCCTAAGGGAACGCGCACTGTAAAATTCTTCAGGTTGTTTTCTCGAGCACCAACGACCTCAAGCCATTTGCCGTTCGTCTGCCGGCGTTTCTCAGGCACTGCGATCTGTTTGGTACCGCACAAATACTGCCCCGTGATTGATTCCTTATTGGCCTTGATTTCCTCAATCGTACCCTCAGCAACTACTCGCCCTCCGTGTGCCCCTGCGCCAGGACCAATATCGATGATATGGTCTGCAACAATCATCGTATCCTCATCATGTTCAACCACAATCAAAGTATTACCAAGGTCGCGTAAATGTTGTAACGTTGAAAGAAGACGGGCATTATCCCGCTGGTGAAGCCCAATGCTTGGCTCATCCAAAACATATAGTACGCCCATCAGGCTTGATCCAATCTGAGTCGCCAGCCGGATTCTCTGAGCCTCTCCACCAGAGAGCGAGCCTGCCGCACGGGCCAGTGTCAAGTAATCCAGTCCAACATTTAGCAAAAATCCTAGTCTTTCCTTGATTTCCTTAAGGATTTGGTGGCCAATCGTTTGTTCTTTTAATGTAAGGGGCAAAGAATCCAGAAAGCTTAAGGATTCTGTTATTGGCAAACGAGACAAATCATCGATAGAGATTCCACCGACCTTAACAGCTAGCGCTTCCGGTTTAAGGCGTTTCCCTTGACACTCTGGACAAGGGTGTTCGCTCATATACCCTTCTATTTCAACACGCACCATGTCCGAGGTTGACTCCCGGTGTCGACGTCCAAAGAAGGGAACCAGCCCCTCAAAATTAGTATTATACGTTTTTTCTTGATCAAATATATTTTGGTATTGAAAAGAAATAGGTGTCTTTGTTCCATAGAGTAACCCCATCCATTGACTCTCATTGAGTTCTTGCAAAGGGGTATCCATCTCGAACCCCAAGTTTATAGCCACAGCCTCCATCATCTTAGGATAATAACTTGAAGATGATTTGGCCCAAGGTGCAATCGCCCCTGTCGCCAAAGACAGGGAACGGTCAGGGAGGAGAAGGTCGATATCGACGACGAGATTTGCTCCCAACCCAGTACACGCTGGGCAAGCTCCGTAAGGACTGTTAAAGGAAAAAAGACGCGGAGATATTTCTTCAAGAGCAATTCCACAATCCGGACATGCGAAATTTTCGCTAAAGCGCAACTCACTCCCGTCGGTGACATCCACGATGACATTCCCTTCGCCGAGTTTGAGTGCTGTCTCCAGAGAATCCGCCAAACGTTCAGCACTCTCAGGTTTTAGGGAAATGCGGTCGATCACAACTTCAACTGAGTGTTTTTTGTTCTTGGCCAGATCTATATCCTCACTGAGATCTCTTGCCTCCCCATCGACGCGCACCCTGACATAGCCTGACTTACGTGCTTCCTCAAAGACCTTATGATGTTCTCCCTTTTTCCCTTTAACGAGTGGTGCCAATATTTGTAGTTTTGTTCGCTCTGGTAGACTCATCAACTGGTCAACCATTTGCTGAATAGTTTGTTGGGAAATTCCACGACCACACTTTGGACAATGCGGGTGCCCGATTCGAGCAAAAAGCAGGCGAAGGTAATCTGAAACCTCTGTCGCTGTGCCCACGGTAGACCTAGGGTTGCGATTAGTTGTCTTCTGATCAATAGAAATTGCTGGGGAAAGCCCCTCAATGGAATCGACATCTGGCTTGTCCATTTGTCCTAAGAATTGGCGTGCATAGGCAGACAGAGATTCCACGTAACGCCGCTGTCCCTCAGCATAAATAGTATCGAAAGCTAGAGATGATTTTCCCGAGCCAGACAATCCGGTGATTACTACTAGTTTATCTCGTGGAATGTCAATGTCGATGTTCTTTAAATTATGAGCGCGTGCGCCCCGCACGCGTAAGTAGTCCTGAGTCATAATTGGTATGGCCTCCTAAGTCTTTAGTTGGGGACGTACCTACACAAGGGAGAGCTTTGGTGAACGTCATTAAATTTTTTTCGTTCCCTTACTTCTTTCCTCTTCGGTATGACACCTCTTTTTGCTGTGCTTTATGGTCATATTTTTTACTTTTGCTCCCACGTTGTTGAGTCGTCATTTTATATTTATTATTTTCCCCTTTTAACTCAATCATAGCATCTCTAAGCTCAGCGGCTCGTTCGAAGTCGAGATCTCGAGCTGCTAGGCGCATTTCTTGTTCCAGATTCTTAATGAGCGCGGCAAGCTCTTCAGGCGGTAATTTTGAACCATAAGCCTTTTTCAGTTCCGCAACTTTAGTTGCCTCTGGAGCAGCATGGACCGCTTTATGAATCGTTTCAGGAGTAATCCCCAGTTTCTCGTTATGAGCCATTTGTATGGCCCGGCGTCTATTTGTTTCGTCGAGGGCAATTTGCATCGATCTTGTGATCTTATCTCCATACATAATGACCTTGCCTTGGGCATGGCGTGCTGCACGCCCTATGGTCTGGATGAGAGAGCGGTCTGACCTAAGGAACCCTTCTTTATCTGCGTCGAGAATGGCGACTAGGGAAACTTCTGGTAAATCCAGTCCTTCCCTCAAGAGGTTAATCCCAACAACTACGTCAATTGCTCCTAGGCGAAGCTCCCGAAGGATCTCCACACGTTCAAGTGTCTTAATATCTGAATGAAGGTACTTTACCTTAATTTCTAGGTTTTTAAAGTAATCTGTGAGATCTTCAGCCATTTTCTTGGTTAACGTTGTAACAAGGACCCGTTCATCCTTAGCGATCCGTGCTCTGATTTCCCCAAGTAAATCATCAATCTGCCCTTTAGTCTGGCGAACAATAACCTCAGGATCCAACAACCCTGTTGGGCGAATAATTTGCTCCACAAGCGTAGGACAGTGCGCCAATTCGTACGGTCCAGGTGTTGCCGTGACATAGACGCTTTGTTTAATCGTTCGTTCAAACTCGGCAAACGTCAGCGGTCGATTATCTAAGGCAGAAGGAAGACGAAAGCCATAGTTTACCAGGGTAGTTTTCCTTGAACGGTCTCCTTCATACATCCCCCTCACCTGAGGAAGTGAAACGTGGGATTCGTCCACAAAAAGGAGAAAATCCTCGGGGAAATAATGGATCAGGGTATACGGAGTCTCCCCTGCCTCGCGGAATGTCAAATGGCGAGAATAATTTTCGATTCCATTACAGAAGCCCATTTCCCTAAGCATTTCCAAATCATAGCGTGTCCGCTGCTCAAGTCGCTGAACTTCTATAAGTTTGTTCTCCGCTTCTAAGACCTTAATTCGCTCCTCCAGCTCTTTTTCAATATTTTCCGCAGCCTCCATGACTTTGTCACGGGCAGTTACATAGTGAGAGTTCGGGAAAATCGAGACATGTTGCCGTTCCCCTAAGATTTCCCCCGTCAATACATTGATCTCGTACATATGCTCGATTTCGTCCCCGAACATCTCCACCCTAATTACTTGTTCACTGGCAGCAGCCGGATAGATCTCTACGACATCCCCTCTTACACGAAAAGTACCTCGGCCAAAGGCGATATCATTACGATCGTATTGTATCGAAATCAGCTTACGCAAAATCTCATTGCGATCCACAACTTGTCCCTGCCGTAGCGAAAGAACGAGGTCACGGTAATCTTCTGGAGAACCTAAACCGTAGATACAGGAGACGCTAGCTACGACGATCACATCACGCCGCTCCAGCAGCGCAGCAGTCGCTGAGTGACGCAATTTCTCAATTTCATCATTAATTGAGGCGTCTTTTTCAATAAACGTATCACTAGAGGGCACGTAAGCCTCGGGTTGGTAATAATCATAGTAACTCACGAAATACTCAACTGCATTGTCAGGAAAGTACTCCTTAAACTCGCTATAAAGTTGGGCCGCCAAAGTTTTGTTATGCGCAAGTATAAGAGTCGGTCTCTGCACCTTCGTAATTATATTCGCCATCGTAAAGGTCTTTCCTGATCCTGTGACCCCCAATAATGTCTGATGACGCTTCCCTTCATTCACCCCAGCGACCAGAGCATCTATGGCTTGAGGTTGATCCCCTGCTGCTTCATAGGGGGCATGTAACTGGAATTCCATACTCCAGTCTCCTTTTCTTTTAATAAATTATTCATATATTACGATAGATCATTGTAATCTATTAATTTTCACTTGATAATTTGTAATTCTTCTTAGTTTATTGTACATCTAAGGCGAGACTTAAACAAGTTGTGGCTTACACACTATGCCTACTTCAACACCTTTTTGATTCACCCCATTATATCACGTCTTATAGTACATGTGTTCTATTTTATTCTTTTTTTATGAACGACCAGCCCACTTCAAACTCTCCACAAGAGAAGGGGCTTCTGGCTATGCAATGGAAAAAGAAAAAGCCGAAAATTCTTCGGCTTACACAGTATATTTGAGTTCTCCTTACTATTATTTCTTTTCTTTCCCTGACTCACTCCCCTGATCTGACGACGATTGTTTTGATTGCTCGGACTGTTGCTTTAACATTTCTGGGGGTACTGTTTTTACTTGTTCATTTTCCGTTTTCTCAGTGCCGATAACTTTACCTTGCTCATCAAAATACTCCCGCGTTGTTTCGGTCTTTATACGTTCCGTTACCTTTTGAACACCCGGAGGGATATCGCCGCTCTTACCTTCGGCCTGTTTTTCTCCTCCGTTACTTGACCCTTGCTTATCTCCAGCTTGACTCTCTTCCTTTTTCGAGTCTCCTTGATCTTGTGAAGCTTGGTCTCCTTTTTTTCCCTTATCCTTTTCCTCTGTCTGCTTTTTCTCTTGTTCTGCACTTTCCAACGTTTTAGTGTAACTCTTCTGGATCACCGCGAGATTATCTGACGTTACCGCCTTAACCTGAATGATTTTAGCGGGTATTTCTCCTTGCTCACTTGTGATAGAATTATTGACATCTAGCGATTCTTTCTTTATTACTTTTTGAGCCCATTGATAGGCATTGACACCTTGCAGATATGGGGAAGTATCAACATCGCCGACCTGTGCTCCTTTTGACATTCGTTCCAAGGAGGAAACACTGGCTTGTCCTCCAACTAAAATTATTTTTTTATCTAATTGAGCCTGTTTCAAAACTTCGTTTGCTAATACTGCTAATTTTTCGGTGTGCGCTAAGATGCCTTGGACCTTGTCAGGATTCTTCTGAAGAAAATCCACTAGTCCCTGTTTGGCGACCGATTCAGAATCTGGAGAACTCACGATGTTTTGAACTATTATTTTAGGATATTTACTTAGTACCGCTTTGTTTCCCGCTAATCGTTCTTGAAATCCAGTCTCACTAGGATCTCCCTGCAAAATTATCACTTGACCCTCGGCAACCTTACTTACTAACGTTTGCGCCATAAGTTCCCCAGCCTTTTCCTGATCTGGAGTGATTATCCCTACGAGCTTTGCGCCTACAGGAAGCTGACTTAACGCTAACACGGGGATTTTTTCGGTTTCTGCACTCTTTAGAAGCTTCTCATCTCCCCCTTGATAAATAAGGACCTTTGCCCCTTTCAAGGGAGATTCTTTTGCCGCTGCACTTTTGTCCAAATACTTTACTTGCACGTCTTCTTTCTTCGCCAGATCATCGATCCCTTTAGTAATAAGTAGTTTATTGGGATCTTCCTCATCTAAAGAAACCGCGATAACTGTCTCAGTCCCCCCTTTTGTTGAAGAAGTTTTATTCTTGTTTCCCAAAAGGGCTTGTAGACCACAGCCAGTTATTGTTAAACTAAGACATAAAGAAAGAATTACTAAAAGGGAACGTACTCTTTTTGACATGGGACACGCTCCTTTCGAAGCTCCATCCATAATTATTTAGGTTAGTTTTCCCTTGTTGGCTAAAAAAATGCAGTGAGTTACGAGATCAACTTTATGATTTAATAGTTTTCCGGATAGTTATAAGGAGGTTTTTCATTTGCCTGTTAAATTAGAACATGTGTTAAAACGAATACAAACACTTCCACCTCTGCCTACCTCTGCAACTCGGGTAATTGCGTTAACTAAAAACCCTGCCACCTCTGCAAGTGAACTTGAAAATGTTATTGCACAAGATCCAGCTCTGGCTGCTAGCATGCTTAGACAAGCCAATTCTGCTTATTATGGATATGCGAGGCGCATCTCTTCTCTTCAGGAAGCTATAGTAGTACTCGGCTTTCAGGCGGCACAAGGATTAGCTATGGCCTCTGCTGTCGCACCGTTACTCAAAACCCAATTAGTGGGTTATCAGATTGAACAAGATGGGCTCTGGAAACACTCAATGCTCACCGCCATGGCGTCGCAGAATTTATGTAAGAAACTGAAGCTTCCCTATGGAGATGTAGCCTTTACCGCCGGCTTACTTCACGATATCGGGAAATTAGTCATCGCTATATATGTCCAGGAAGTGGGCACTTACCTTATAGAAAAAGTAGCCGTTGCTAAACTTTCTTATGTTGAACTTGAACAGAAAGTAATTGGCTACAATCATGCAACCGTTGGAGGATTTCTGGCCAAAGGTTGGAATTTACCGGACGATCTTGTGGCGGCCATTTCTTATCACCATGACCCCACTCATGCTCAAATTTACGAAGAACTGGCTAGCGTAATCCATGTTGCCAATGGACTGGCTAGCATGCTTGGAATAGGTGGAGGTGTGGACAGCTTTTTAAACCCTATTCAAAAAGAAGCTCTCGACCGCCTATCCCTCAAAGAGTCCGATCTGGAACTTATCATGTCAGACCTCGGAGAGTTTCTTTTGGATCCCACCATATTTAACTAATTCTCTAATTCTTAAGGGCATGATCGTCGTGCTAGTTCTACGATACGAGGGAAAGTAAGGGCACGACACATCGTGCTCTTACTTTGTTAAATCACACAAAATATTGTTGAGCACAGTTTCTCTATAAGCATCCAATTGATCAAAATTAATTGCATCCATATAGATCCCTTTAAGCTGAGACCTGTTTTTTTGCCAAGCTATTAAGGTCTCTTTTAACGTTTCACTAAAAGGCCGATCTAATCCTTGATCTCCTAAATTTTCAGGATTTCCCTGCCAGATCGCCAAATGCCTTTCTGGGAAAACAATCCCAATCACCTCATCCGGATTGAGTGGATGCAATATGATCTCAATCATTTGTCCTAACTGTTGCGCTTCTCGTAAAACCCAATCCAAGGCATCCAGGGTTTCATCTCCTTCAAGTCGAATTTGATCGAAGTCCGTCAGAAAATGCGGTGCAAGGTTAAGCCATCCGTCCACTGTTAAACCGTGTAAGAAATATGGAATAATAACACTTTTTTGCAATAGTTTGAGAGCATTTTCAGCGAGAGGCCAAGGGCCACTATGTTCTTTCTTAACCTTTACACGAGCAGAATTTCCCAGGATCCAAGAGATGTCTTCTTTTTCCATCTTATGTTTTAGTGCTCTATTCTCAATCAACGATCCAAGTTCTGCAGCAAGTTCTTCCTCCAAGGTCGTTTGAAGCTCTTGCAGCCGATTTTCAATTTTATAGATCTGTGAACGTTGCTTATCTAACTTGATTTCGTCACAGAAAATACTTAAATCAATAAACTTTTCAACAACTCCTGGGGCCCGCCAACGTAGTGGGGAAACCTCCATGGCGTCTAGCATTGCCAATTTCATCTTCGGCATGATAAAACCGGCCATGGAATCTGGATCCCGCACAGAACGAAAAAAATCAACGTCATATCCCCGATCCAACAATTCGAGACCGATAACCTTTATCAACGTCGATTTGCCTGTTCCTGGTCCTCCCAATAAGACATAAACCCGTTGCCAACTCGGCATCATGTTGGGCAAAAGAGATATGTAGCCCCTAGTGGTCATTCCCTCTGCGAAATAATGACGAACCCCGGTCTTATTTCTCATGCTTGCAACCTCCGTCGTTTTTTATGGTCAGCGTAGTCTATGCAACAACGATGCTTGTGGTTCGTAGTTCGATATTCATTGTTCGTTATTCGAACCAAGAATAATCGAAAAAAAAGACACACTCTGCTTAGAGTATGTCTTTCAGATGTCTTATCCAATTTAAGGTTCTCGCTTCTGTATGTTGATATTTTGTGATTCGAACTACAAAATCATGACCTACAGGATTAGCAAGGCGTAAGATCATTTACGTGCTCTTATACAGTCGAGTTCACTTCAGTTTCCCCTGTAATGTCTGGAGAGCTTTTTGAAGTTGCGGGTCAAAATTCGTGTCCGTCGGGGTAATGGTGGCTGGTTGCCCTTTGATTAGTTCTACCTTCACATCTGGTTCTATTCCTTTTTTGTGTATATCCACTTTATTTGGGGTCAAGTATTTGGCAGTTGTTAATTTGACACTTGTCCCCCCACCTAAGGGGAATATCGTTTGCACAATCCCTTTGCCAAACGTTTTTACACCGACAAGGCTCGCTGTCCCTTTGTCCTTAATTGCTCCCGCTACAATTTCCGCAGCCGAAGCACTTTCTTCGTTGACGAGAACAACCATGGGCATTCCTAAATAAGTCCCTGTAGTCATTTTTATATCAGTGTTTCCTTGCTTATCTACAATATAAACAACGGGTCCCTCCGGGATAAAGTAACTGGCAACCTGGACGGCAGCATTGAGCTCTCCGCCGTGGTTATACCTCATATCCAGAATAAGTCCTTTGAATTTTTTGATGTCCATATTGTCCAGAGTGTCCTTAAGTTCCTTGCCAGTATCTGAAGCAAACTGAGAAATACTAACGTAGGCAATATCTGGGTTCCCTGGCAATGCTTCTCCATCCACTGTAGGAACGGTGATGTTTTCTCTCGTCAAACTAACCGTAAAGGTCTTGTTTGTGCTCTCCCGATAGAGAGCCAAGTTTACTTTCGTCCCAGGATCTCCTCGCATCATACCCACCGCTTTTTCTTGCTCCATGCCAGAAGTCTCAGCATCATTAATCTTGCTGACGACGTCGCCGGATTGGATGCCGGCCTTACTAGCTGGAGAGTTCTTAATAGGGCGCAATACCACGAGCTTCTTTGGATCCTTGAGACTAAGAACAATACCTACCCCGCCGAACTTCCCTTCGAGCATTTGAAAAAGTTCTTCGTTCTCCTTGGCATTCATGTACGTCGAATAGGGATCTCCCAATATCTCGACAATTCCTTTGGTTGCACCTTCTACAAGCTGATCTGTCGTGACCTTTTCCAAGTAATCGCTACTAATTAGTTGCATAACGTGGACTAATCGTCCTACGTTATTTACGTTGGCAAGAACAATTCCTCCCAGTGCCGTAGTCACTAGTACGGAAAAAATCACTAGGACAACTCCTATGTTCTTGGCAACTCTTTTCCAGTTCCACTCTTGCAAGCAAGTCAAACCCCTTCCCTCGTATCTCGCTCTATTATATGCCTATTTATTCGTAGAAATACTGCTTATCCATTTAATTAGGAAAATACCTCAAAGGATCTGTAGGGTTTCCGCCTTCCCTGACTTCGAAATGCAGATGTGCACCTGTGCTCCACCCTGTCGAACCCACATATCCAATTACATCATTTGCTTCAACTGATTGACCTTCTTTGACAGCCAAGGACGACGCATGTCCATAAAGCGTGGATAGCCCCTTGCCATGGTCAATAATGATCATGTTACCGTAAGCCGTATTCCACCCTGCCATTATGACGACCCCTGTTCCTGCAGCGGTAATTTTAGTCCCCGACGGAGCAACGATATCAGTTCCGGTATGCAAACTTCGTTTTTTCGTTATGGGGTGAATCCTCCAGCCAAAGGGGCTACTGATTTCATAATAACCCGGCGCTGGCCAGGTTGTAATTGATCCGCTTACGCCACCAACGCGTGCTGCCTGTGCCGCCTGCAACTTTCGAATCTTTTCATTCCAAGCATTTGCCTCAGCTTCCAGTCGAGCAATATTATCAAAAGCAGCTTGTTGGTCCTTCTGATTCTGGTTCAAGGCAATACTTTGTTGGGTTTTTGACTGATCTAGGTCCGCACTCACCGAAGCCGCCTTCGTTTTAAGCTGTGCGGCTTGGTCTCGTTTGCCCTGCAACTCGTGTGTCTTTTTGGTGATTTGTTCCTTCTGAGTTTGAATGTCCAACAATAACTGTCGGTCATTGGCGACTAGTTTATTGAAATACTCAAAACGCGTAATAAGGTCACCGAGGTCCGCAGATTGAAAGAGCAGTTCCATATAATTAACCTGCCCACTCTCATAGATTACTTTAGCCCGTTTTCCAAGGGCCACGCGACGGGCTTCAAGTTCTTTCTGTTTTAGTTCTAGTTCTTCTTGAGCAGCTAGAACTTGTTTTTGGGCCTGGGAATAAGCCTCCTTCGTCTGGCTTAAAAGCTTCTGAGCTGCGGCGATCTTCGTCTCTAGCTCAGCCATTTGAGTTTTAAGTTTATCAGCCGAATAACTTAATTTATTTAACTGTTCCTTGACTTGATTTTTCTCAGTTATAAGGTCTTTCTGTTGCCCTACTGCATCGCCTAATTCGGTAGCCCGAGTAGGTAAAACCGAGGTTCCTAGTATACTAAGACTAATGATCACGATCGTTATCGCTTTCCGCTTGAACAAACGATCCCCTCCGTTCGTATTAAATTAAAAATTTAACAAACTATGTTTAGTCGAAAGTACTCATTTAATTATCGACAAAAATATGTAGAGGAGGCAAGCGGCTCTGCTTCAATGACGCAGACAACGCTACATGATTCTCTGTTTCCCCCTACCTCCGTGGGACCCAAGCCAGAGGAAGTTTCTCCGCAGAGATGCAAGTCAAAGAAACCGTCTTTGACCTTGCACGAACATGCAAACAAGGTCAAAGAATTGGTTCTCGACTTACACGTGTGCCGACAAAGCGTCTCTGCGTCATGACGCAGAGACGCTACTGGTCATTTCCAAACCTCCGTAGGACTAAGCCAGAGGAGGTGTCTTAGCAAAGAGAGCACATAGAGAGAAATTGCGTCAATGAGCGCACACCTCTATGTTTTAAGGAATTTTTGCAAGGAAAACCCACTTCCAATGGCTCCCATTGCCATGCCCGCGAGCAAAAGGCCCACGCAAACTTGGCGGAAGAGGATCCCATTTTGAACAACTGGTAAAAATGTTAAGGATGATTGGACGTATATAGTTATCCAATTATAGCCCATACCGACAATACCAGCCGCTATAGCTCCTCCTACAAGTCCTAATACCATTCCCTCAATAAGAAACGGCCAACGGACAAAACTGTTGCTTGCGCCTACTAATTTCATAATCTGGATTTCTCGGCGACGAGAAAAGACATTCATCTTAACGTTTATCGAAATTAACACAATGGCTGCGATCGAAAAAGCTGCCACTACGCCAAGGCCAATCCATCTTAACCATTGGGTAAAGCTCAAAAGCTTGTCCACAAATCCCTGTCCGTAGCGCACTTTATCTACCCCAGGTAGAGCGGACACCGTGTCCGCCAAGGCTATGACCTTTTGAGGATCCGTTGCTTTGACTGTCAATTTATCTGGGAATGGGTTAGTTCCCCCAAGGTCAGCCAAGATATTACTTTGAGAACCTCCCATTGTTTTTCCGAAATCAGTAAGGGCTTGGTCTTTGCTAACCACTGTCACGGAAGCTACCCCATCCATACCTTGTATCTGAGTTTTTAACCCGTCTAGTTCTTTTGGAGTTGTGCTGATTTGCACAAACGCAGCAATCTCTAACTGGGATTCAAAGGATTTCGCCATATTTGAAGCGTTTGCTAGGAAAAACACTGAAAATCCTAAGATCACAAGGGAAACCATGACGGTTAAAACCGATGCTATGCTAAGTCCTGGATTGCGTTTCATAGAGTTGACCGTCTCGCGGAGAATATAGCGAGTGGAATTACTCGTCATAGCCATATCCCCCCTTCTCTTCATCTCGCGCAACCCGTCCATTTTCTATGGCAATCACCCGTTTTTGCATTTTATCCACAATTGCTCTGGCATGAGTAGCCATGACAACCGTCGTTCCTCGTTTGTTGATGTTGTAAAGCAAGTCCATGATCCCCCATGCTGTTTCTGGATCAAGATTGCCCGTAGGTTCATCGGCTACTAATAATGCAGGATTATTAATAATCGCCCGTGCTACACAGACACGCTGTTGCTCTCCACCGGATAATTCATGCGGATAGGCATTTTCTTTACCCGCAAGCCCGACAAGTTCTAACGTCGTGCGCGTACGGGTCTGAATCTCTTTTCTCGACACTCCAATCACTTCAAGCGCGAAAGCTACATTTTCTTGTACTTTTTTATTGGGCAACAACTTAAAGTCTTGAAAGATTACCCCAATACTACGCCTAAGATAAGGCACTTCTCTTTCTTTCATGCGCACTAGATTTTTACTATTAATCATCACCTGTCCCCGCGTTGGAGTTTCATCACGATAAAATAATTTAATCAGCGTCGATTTACCAGCTCCGCTTGGACCCACCAAAAAAACGAAGTCCCCTTTGCCAATTTTTAGATTGACATCAACAAGAGCTCTGGCACCGTTCTGATAAATCTTGGACACATTTGTCAATTGTATCATACTGGCCTCCTTGATTTTCGCACGCCTCGCCCTTTTTCTGCATAACCTTTTAAGCATTCGACATTCGTTGTAGATTTCCTGTCAATATATTAAAACATACGAAAATCTTCATAAATTAAACACACTTCTGATGTTAAAGATCAGCCAGTTTAACAATAAGATGACGATTTAATTGAAAAACGAAGAAGGACGAACACTTCCGAGAGTGCTCGTCCGACTTAATCTGACGAATCCTGTCACCTCTATCTAGACCTATTATCCCAACTTTTTAACAAGGACCTCATGGACTGCTTCGATTAAGGCAGCCTTGGTCAATCCATATTTTTCAAGGAGTTCCTGCGGACGCCCAGACTCTCCGAACGTGTCTTTGAGACCTACACGAACCATCGGTGTGGGTAATTTTTCTCCCAAAACCTCTGCAATCGCGCTTCCGAGTCCGCCGATGATGTTGTGTTCCTCGGCTGTAACGACAGCTTTCGTTTGCTTGGCCACTCGTACAATCGTTTCTTCATCTAAGGGTTTAACGGACGCGACATTGACGACACTCACGCTAATTCCTTCGAGGGCGAGCTCTACGGCCGCCTCTAAAGCCATAGACACCATTAAGCCGTTGGCCATAATGGCGACGTCTGTCCCTTCTTTAAGGACATTCGCCTTTCCGATTTCAAAGTGATAATCTTCTCCAAAGAGAAGAGGAACAGCTAAGCGCCCCATGCGAATATAAACTGGGCCGATGTATTTGGCTGCAGCCAAGATTACTTGGCGGGTTTCCTCCCCATCAGCAGGAACTAAAACCACCATGTTGGGCACTGCCCGCATGATAGCTACGTCTTCAATAGCTTGATGTGATCCACCGTCCTCCCCAACCGTAATTCCGGAATGGGTGGCTGCAATTTTAACATTTAACTTCGGATAGGCAACGGAGTTGCGAATTTGTTCAAATGCTCGTCCAACCGCAAAAATAGCAAACGTACTGGCAAAAGGAATCTTGCCTGCTGCAGCCAAACCTGCCGCGGTCCCTATGAGATTCGCCTCAGCAATCCCCATGTTAAAGAAACGTTCAGGATATTTTTTGCCAAAGTCAGCAGTCTTGGTCGACTTCGAGAGATCTGCATCTAAGACAACAACATTGGGGTTTTCAGCCCCTAAAATGAGAAGAGCATTACCATATGCATCACGCGTCGCTACTTTATCAGCCAAGGGTTAACGCCTCCTCTCGTAATTCTTTCAGTGCCTGCTCGCCTTGTTCTACACTCGGAGCGTTGCCATGCCAGCCAGCTTGATCTTCCATAAAGGAAACTCCTTTACCCTTCACCGTCTTGGCAATGATTATCGTTGGTTTTCCTTTGACCTGCTTAGCTTCGGCGAAGGCTTCAACCAAAGCATCAACATCATGTCCGTCGACTTCGATCACGTGCCAGCAAAAGGCCCGCCACTTTTCGGCTAGCGGATTAGAACACATAACACTATCCGTAGTACCGTCAATTTGTAAGCCGTTAAAATCTAAGACGGCAGTAACATTATCCAGGTTATAGTGGGCAGAAGCCATCGCGGCTTCCCAAATTTGTCCTTCTGCCATCTCACCGTCACCGAGCAAAGCAAAAACCCGATAGTCTTTGCCATCCAGCTTGCCAGCCAGAGCCATTCCATTGGCCGCAGAAAGACCTTGCCCCAGGGAGCCCGTGGACATGTCAACGCCGGGAGTCTTCTTCATATCGGGATGTCCTTGGAGCATACGACCAGTTTGGCGAAGTCCTTGAAGCTCCTCCTTAGGAAAATAGCCCTTCTCTGCAAGAGCAGCGTAAAGGACAGGGGCTGCATGTCCTTTAGAAAGAACAAAACGGTCTCGATCTGCCCATCGAGGGTCTTCTGGGTTTATTCGCATTTCACGAAAGAATAACGTGGCTAAGATTTCTGCGGCCGATAAACTTCCACCAGGATGTCCTGATTTTGAAGTTACGAGCATGGAAATAATGTCTTGGCGAAGAGTGTTCGCAATCCGCTTCAGTGCAATGTTTGTCAAAAGATTTCCTCCTTTAGTTCAGCCTTAATCAAGGTTCATTTAGACAAGGGGACGGTTCTCCTGTCTAACTCTTACCTAGACAGGAGAACCGTCCCCCTGTCTACCCTATCTAGGGTTTAATCTATTAAACAATTTTAGTTTTCTGAAGATAGGCCGCGATGAACGCATCGATTTCCCCATCCATTACGGCCGAGACATTACCTGTCTCTTCATTGGTGCGGTGGTCTTTGACCATGTTATAGGGGTGAAAAACATACGAACGGATCTGACTTCCCCATGCGATTTCTTGTTGCTCACCACGAATTTCCGAAATTTCGGCTTCTTGTTCCTTACGCTTAAGTTCCAGTAACTTCGCCTGCAGAACACGCATTGCAGCAGCTTTATTTTGAGTCTGGGAGCGTTCGCTCTGACATTGGACTACGACCCCTGATGGCAAGTGTGTAATCCGTATGGCGGAATCCGTTTTATTAACGTGCTGACCTCCTGCTCCTCCAGACCGGTAAGTATCCACTCTCAAATCTTCGGAATCAATGGTTATCTCGTTGTCCTCCGATACTTCCGGTATAACATCCACAGAGGCGAACGAAGTGTGGCGACGTCCTGACGCGTCAAATGGAGAAATCCGTACTAACCGGTGCACACCTTTTTCTGACTTTGCATACCCGTATGCATTTTCTCCACTGAAGGACAGCGTTGCACTTTTAATGCCCGCCTCCTCCCCATTTAGAAAGTCCAAGGTCTCTACTTTATAGCCATGGCGCTCTCCCCATCGAATATATAGCCGATAAAGCATTTGCACCCAATCTTGAGCTTCCGTCCCCCCAGCTCCTGCATGGAGGGTAAGTATTGCATTGTTCCCATCATATGGCCCACTCAGCAATATTTCTAATTCTAATGCCTCAAAACGCTGCTGAAGTGCCTTTATTTCTCGCTCAACCTCGGATTCAAGGCTAACGTCATCTTCCTCAGTCGCCAGCTGCCAAAGAGTCGTGGTCTCTTCAAGCTCCAGCTCTAGTTCATCGAAGATCTTGACTTTAGTCTGATGAAGAGCTAATTCTTGCATGGTTTTTTGAGCCAACGAAGGATTATCCCACAAATCAGGGCGTTGGAACTCCCTCTCCAAGGAGCTGATCTTTTCTATACGCTGAGCAACGTCAAAGGGAAACCCTCAAATCTGCCAAGCACATTTTTAACGTTTCCAGTTCTTTTTTCCAATCAGAAAGCACTTATTAATCACCCTTTCAAAATTCACTTCCTTATACGCAAAGCGGGCGGAACACAGGGCGTGTTCCGCATCTATCTACGACTTCTTCTTTGCCTTTTCACCACAACACTTCTTATATTTCAGCCCGCTGCCACAAGGGCAAGGATCGTTACGACCAATCTGTTCTTCTGTGTGTACAGGTTTACTGGGTTCTCCCTCGTAGCGGTTCTCCGTCACGTTCCGTGGCTGTTCAGCGACTTCATTCCGCACTTGTGGTGCCACACGCATAACATAGCGAATAATATCGTCCTGAATGGAGTCAATCATTGCTTGAAACATTTCAAAGCCTTCTCGCCTGTATTCTACTAACGGATTTTTCTGGCCATAGGCACGTAGGCCAATCCCTTCACGAAGCATATCCATAGCATCAAGATGATCCATCCATTTACTGTCCACAACCTGAAGCATAACCGCGCGCTCAATTTCCCTCATCAGTTCAGGGCCGAACTGCTCTTCACGATTCTCGTAGAATGCTTTAGCTTTTTCTAGCAATATTTCTTCGACTTCTCCTACCGAGAGGTCTGATAACTCTTCAGTCTTTACATGGGTCCCAGGCAGGTAAAAGCTTTCAACATAGTCCGCTAAACCAGCTAAATCCCATTCCTCTGAGAATGTGCTTTCCCCACTAAACATACTGACACTGTCTTTGACCGCTTTCTCCAACATGTCCATAATGTTGTCTCGTAAATTTTCTCCCATGAGTACAGAGCGTCGCTGACCGTAAATAACTTCCCGTTGTTGATTCATAACATCATCATAATCAAGGACGTGCTTACGAATATCAAAGTTGCGACTCTCAACCCGTCGTTGGGCAGTTTCAATAGATCGAGAGACCATCTTGGACTCAATCGGCATGGTGTCATCCATCCCCAACTTGTCCATAACGTTCATGATGTTGGTACCGAACATACGCATCAGGTCATCTTCGATTGAAATGAAGAATTGGGTTGATCCAGGGTCACCTTGACGTGCAGCACGTCCACGTAATTGGTTATCAATTCGCCGGGATTCATGTCGTTCTGTCCCGATGATATGTAACCCCCCTAGTTCATAGACCCCCTCTCCTAAAATAATATCCGTTCCACGCCCCGCCATGTTGGTGGCAATCGTAACCATACCAGCCTGTCCAGCATTGGCAACAATTTCCGCTTCTTTTTCGTGGTATTTGGCATTGAGCACTTGGTGTGGAACACCGCGTTGCCTGAGTAGGTCACTTAAATGCTCGGATTTCTCGACCGAAACCGTTCCAACAAGTAGTGGTTGCCCTTTAGCATGGCGTTCAATCACGCTTTCTACAGCTGCCAAGAACTTGCCTTCTTCCGTACGGTAAATCACATCCGGGCTATCACTGCGAATCATTGGCCTATTTGTAGGGATTTCAACGACATCAAGTTTATAAATTTTCCGAAATTCTGGTTCTTCCGTCATGGCCGTTCCAGTCATCCCTGAGAGCTTTTTGTACATTCGGAAGTAATTCTGAAAGGTAATAGTAGCTAAGGTTTGTGATTCTTTTTCTATTTTCACACCCTCTTTAGCTTCGATCGCTTGGTGCAATCCTTCACTGTAACGACGACCTACCATCAGACGCCCAGTAAATTCATCGACAATAATAACTTCTCCGTCTTTAACCACGTAATCGCGGTCCCGTCTGAAGAGGGTTTGTGCCTTTAATGCCTGATTAATATGATGGGCTAACTCAGTATGAATATCTTCATAAAGGTTATCCACCCCTAGCATGCTCTCAACTCGGCGAACTCCTTGTTCCGTAAGCGTAACAACTCGCTCTTTTTCAATGACTTTGTAATCATCTTCGGGTTTCAAACGCGGAATAATCATAGCGACTCGAAAATATAATTCCGTCGGCTTGTCTGCCTCACCGGAAATAATCAGAGGAGTCCTAGCTTCGTCAATAAGGATAGAGTCAACTTCGTCCACTACAGCATAATTCAGTTCCCGCTGAACCGCAGCTTCTGGACGCGTAACCATGTTATCCCGGAGATAGTCAAAGCCAAATTCATTATTGGTCCCATACGTAATATCTGCGCCATAGCTTCTCTTACGTTCTTCAAAGTCTAAACCATGCACAACCAAACCAACGGAAAGACCAAGAAATTGATGAATTCTCCCCATCCATTCGCTGTCGCGGCGAGCCAAGTAATCATTGACTGTTACGATATGAACCCCTTTTCCTGTTAGAGCATTTAAATATGCGGGCAAGGAGGATACCAAGGTTTTCCCTTCTCCTGTGCGCATCTCTGCAATCCGGCCGTCATGAAGCACCATACCGCCTATCAACTGCACATCATAGTGTCGCTGATTAATTACCCTTTTGCCAGCTTCACGAACCACAGCAAATGCTTCAGGTAACAGAGAATCTAGACTTTCTCCCTGATCCAAACGTCCTCGGAATTCAGCAGTTTTTCCACGCAATTCGTCATCGCCCAGCGTTTGAATCGTCGTTTCAAAGCTATTAATTAGTACAACGCGCTTTTGATATTTTCGTATTTCCCGCGCATTATCATCGAACAAATTTAAAAAACCCATTATGTCCACCTTTCTCAATCCATATATTCTTTAATTTTAACATCCTTGAGAACCGACTGCAACTGAACTGGACGATTCGTTGAAATTTAGATATTATCGAAAGGTTTAAATTTTGTCTAAAACGTCGAAAGGCCCGCACATGCAGGCCTTTCGCTTGGTTAATTTAAGCGATTTTTTATCTGAGGGTACACCACACGAATTACCACGTTTATCGCTTATTTAAGTTTGAGGTTGAAGCAGACCATAGTCTCCATTATTACGAAGGTAAACCACATTCATCTCTTGGCTTTCCGCATTTGTAAATACGAAGAAATTATGGCCCACTAGATTCATCTGCATAATCGCTTCCTCTACAGACATAGGCTTCGCAGGGAATTTCTTATTCCGGACGACTTCCTCACGTGGTTCCTCATTAACTTCAACAGGTTGCTTTGGTTCATGATCCTTTAAGACCTTAGAGCGCATCCGTTTATTAATTCTTGTACGATACTTATCGATTTGGCGTTCCAATTTCTCAACGACCATGTCGATCGAAGAATACATATCTTCGGTTTCTTCTTCCCCACGCAAGATCATACCATGAAGTGGAGCAGTAACCTCGACCCGATGCCGATCTCGCTCAACTAACAAAGTAACTTGAACGTCCATGAACTCATCTGAGTATTTAGCTAACTTTCCCACCCGTTTCATAACATATTCTTTAAGTGCGTCTGTTAGTTCGATATGTTTACCACGAATAATAATATTCATTAATTCAGCCCCCTTCTAAGATGCTACATATATAATATTCCCGATTTACATAAAAAATCCTGCTTTTGAACGGTTTTAACTCTGGATTTTTTAAATTAAAACCCCAAGAGTGAATCATCGTCTAATTTTTAACGAATCTCTCTTGGGGTTTTATCAAAATACCAAGCTAACCTTACCGGACAATTACGTTTGAAGCTTGCTCACCACGTGGACCTTGAATGACATCGAATTCCACATCTTGTCCTTCTTCAAGAGTACGAAATCCCTCTCCGACCACAGATTGAAAATGCACAAACACATCTTCTCCATTAACCTGCTCAATGAATCCGTATCCTTTTTGTTTGTTGAACCATTTAACTTTACCTAGCACCTAAATGCATCCTCCTTGAATTGTTCAAATTCTGAAGATCAATCCCCAGACTACGCACTACTTTTAGAAGGATACCCAACATTAACGGACTCTAAACCTAGAGACTTGGTGGCACAGTGCTCGGTGCATACGACGCAGAGAGGGACTTGGTTACATAGCGCTCGCGAACCGTCCAGCTCGTCCGCAGCGCAACGTGCAGACGTGTGCAGAGAAGCGCTCCTCGGGCCTATCTTAGCCCAAGGAGCGCCTTTCTACCAAGCTCCGTTCTCTCCATAGCCCCAGACCCCAAAGGAGCGCTTTTCTGCTAAGCGGCTGCTTTAGTGGAGCCGCGGTCCAGACGGGCGCCGACGGTTCGCGCCCTCGTAGCGCGCCGCAGGTTCACATGCAGTTTTCCCAGAGGTTTCGGACGCGCTCGCGAACCGTCCAGCTCGTCAGCGGCGCAACGTGCAGACGCGTGCAGAAAAGCGCTCCTCGGGCCTATTCCCAAGGAGCGCGTGTACAAAAAGCTACAGTATTTTACTCAAAAACGCCTGTGTCCTAGGGTTCTTGGGATTAGCAAACATTTCGTTGGGCTCTCCCTCTTCCATAATTATTCCCTCATCCATGAAAATGACTCGATCGCCCACTTCGCGAGCAAATCCCATCTCATGAGTCACGACAACCATGGTCATCCCTTCACGCGCTAAGTCTTTCATCACCGCAAGAACCTCCCCGACCATTTCGGGATCTAAGGCAGAAGTAGTCTCGTCAAAAAGCATGATCTTCGGTCTCATGGCTAAGGCCCGTGCGATTGCAACCCGTTGTTGTTGACCTCCTGAAAGGCGATCAGGGTATTCGTTTGCTTTATCAGAAAGACCAACTTTTTCTAAAAGCTCTAGAGCAATTTTTCTAGCTTCCTCTTTATTCGTTTTGCGGACAATCTCTGGGGCAAGTACAACATTTTGGATCGCTGTCATATGGGGAAAGAGGTTAAAGCGTTGAAATACCATGCCCACTTCTCGACGTATCGCATTAACATTCGTCTCGGAGTTTAGCGGAATTCCATCAACAATTATTTCTCCACTCGTCGGTTCTTCCAGTTTATTAAGGCAACGCAAGAATGTACTCTTTCCTGAACCACTCGGACCGATGACAACCACCACTTCTTTTTCACGAATGTGGCAATCAATCCCTTTGAGGACTTCAAGTTTACCGAAAGATTTATGCAAGTTTTTAACGAATATCATTCTTACCTAGCCTCCTCTCCATATAGGAAACCCATTGAGCAATCAACTGGGTCATTACTAGATAGTAAAAAGCTACCGCCAAATACATAGGAACGGGCTGAAACGTCCGTCCGACTATAATCTTGCCCGTATAAAAAAGTTCTTGAATCGCAATGATGGATAAGAGCGAAGAATCTTTAAGTAAGGCAATAAATTCGTTGCCTAACGGAGGAATCGCCCGTTTAAACGCTTGTGGAAGGATAACATAACGCATTGCCTGGACCTGAGTCATCCCTAAGGACCGTGCTGCTTCCGATTGCCCCCGGTCTATAGACTGAATGCCTGCTCTAAATATTTCCGCGATATAAGCCCCCGAATTAAGACCCATCGCTAATACCCCTGCAATATACTCATAGTTATCGGGCATAGTCTTCCATTGAAGGAGCGCTGGGATTCCGAAAAACACCAGAAATATTTGTATCAATAAGGGAGTCCCTCTAAAGAAATCTACATAAGCAATCGCCCCTGCCCGAACTAGTTTGTGCTTGGATAATCGAGCTAAGGCCATAAACAGACCAATGAGTAACCCTATAGTCACCGCGCCAGCGGTTAGCTCTATCGTGAGTATTGCCCCTTTGGTTAGTATAGGCAAACTTTCTTTAACTACGCTCCAGTTTATATCCACCGTAAACCTCCTTCTTTCATTATAACTAGCATGTCCAACAGAACTACTATTTGTCCGAATAAATTATATAATTTAACTTAAGTTTATACAAGAAAAATGTATATCCCTGTCTTGTTTTGTTTATGTATCAACATACACAGTAAGGATTAATTATACACATGGAAAATAGTTAATTCAAGCCCTAATTTTATTTTCGGTTTCTAGTTGTTTAATATAAAAAAGATAAAGGTTGGCACAAACATCAAGTGCCTTCCTTTATCTTTTATTTTTAGTATTTAGAGGTAACTAAAAATGGATAATCATTATTAGAATTTAGGAGCATCCACTTTAAACCATTTCTTATAAATCTCATTGTACTTCCCATTTTCCATGAGTTTTTTCAACGAGGCATTCATTTTATTAGCTAATTCTGTATTACCAAGTTTCATGGCTATTCCATAAAATTCTTCGCCAGATTTTGCATCGATCGATTCAATCTGAGCCGAAGGATTTTGCGCTTGGAACCAAAGTACAACTGGGGAATCGGCAACAACGGCATCCACTCCACCGGTTAATAGAGAATTCATAGCGTCTGGGGTTGTATCATATTTCTTTGTTTCCATCCCTTTTCCCTCGACTGCATATTGCCCTGTTGTATTGAGTTGGACGCCAATTTTCTTTCCTTTTAAATCTTCTAAGGATTTAATGTTGGATCCTTTTTTCATGGCTATATACTGACCACTTAGAAAATACTTGTCACTAAATAACACACCCTTGGCACGTTCCTCTGTGATTGTCATAGCAGAAATTACTGCATCATAATTTCCATTTTGCAGGGCTAGAATTAATCCATCAAAAGCAGATGTCTGAATATCTACTTTTGTATATCCCATATCTGCTCCGAGAGCCTGAATAAGCTCAATATCAAACCCCGTTGCTTGTTGCTTTTCATCCATAAATTCAAACGGCGCATAGGCGATATCAGACCCAACCTTCAGAACCTTTTCAACGGCGGGCGTTGGATTTGTAGGGGCTGGTGTGCTGGAACTTCCGCATCCAGCAAGCGCTAAGAGGCTTAGGCTTAGCATTCCGGCCAAAACAAGACGAAACTTTGGTTTAAACATAATTATTTTTCCCCTCTCTATTTGGATGTGCCAAGCAACTTATCTGACATAGGACAGTATAGTATGTCCGCTCATCCTTATTGTTTTAGATTATACATACATATAAATATTTATTCAATACTTTAATTTTTAATTTGAAGGCAAATCCCAGGAACTATTTCGCTATGTGCTCATTCCTACTCCGTTGGCGGTGGTCCTGTACATCGGACTTTCCCTCCTCCTGCTACTTCAATTTCAAAGATATATGGTGCGCTGCTTTGTCAATATCCGTTGAGGAAGTATTCTTTATCCCCCAATAGTTACCCACAGGAGGCTGTGGATAATGTGGATAAGTACTGAAAACACGCTTATTTTCACGAAATAGCTGTGGGTAAACTTGTTGAAAAAGTGTTTTCGTCGTAAGAAAAAAGCATTAGCTGACTATGTCGTCAACTAATGCTTGTGATGTTCAAATAAATTTAATTCAAGAAACTTGAATTAATATTGTTCGCGAGCTGGACGATGGTGTTGGTAGCACTCACGGCAATATACTGGGCGATCAGAAGTTGGTTGGAAAGGAACTTGTGTTTCCACTCCGCAGTCTGCGCAAACTACAGTAAACATTTCACGTGATCTTCCCTCTTGGGAATTACGATTCGTTTTGCGTATGTTGCGGCATTCGCGGCAACGTTGTGGTTCGTTCTCGAATCCCTTTTCAGCGTAGAATTCTTGTTCTCCAACAGTGAAAATAAAAGTAGCTCCGCAGTCTTTACATACTAGATCTTTGTCTTCAAAGGCCATGAAAGATATTCCCCTTACGTAAAAAAATGTAATAGGCTGTGCCCATCCACTAATTATTATAACGCTAATTACCTAAAGGCACAAGTTTTATTTCAAGTCCAGCGGCTAAACATAAGCCATAAATTTCTTGCACACCACTGCTTCTAAGGACTTCTGCCACTGCTTCAAATGTTGCTCCTGTAGTCGTTACATCATCCACAATCCATACACTTCGCCCAGAAAAAAATCTCGGTTCCCGTACCAGAAACGCGTCCTTCAGATTATGAAGACGATCACGACGGGAGAGCAGAATTTGAGACGGTGTTGGTTTTATCCGTTCAACTCCCTCGATAATCGGCAATCCCAATTCCCAGTGAATGGCGGATGCCAACACCTCGGCCTGATTAAAGCCTCGTTCCGCCAGACGGGATGCATGCATTGGCACTGCCACTACCCCATCAACCGCTGGAAGTTGGCTAATGGCCCAATCGGCGAAGGGACGAGCGATTTTCATTATACGCCTCGGGTGTGCTTCGAACTTAATCTTTTGGATAAATTCCCTCAAGGCGCCTGAATAATGTCCCCAGGCTGTAACCTGATCAAGATGTTGCGGACCACGACCAGCGCCACAATCTAAGCAGCACGTTTTTTCTTTCAGAATTAACTTTCCACACCCCCTACAGCGCCCCAACTCTGGATGAAGATAGTTTGTGGAACAAGTTGGACAGACCAAATCGCCCACTTCGCCACAGAACGTACATACTTGAACTTCTTCATACCACAAGGCTCGAGAGATCTTGACGGCACCCTGCCAACAGTCCTTCAAGGCTTCTTCCCCCCGCTCTCGTAGTTCGTGGTTCGTATTTTTCGAATCACGAACCACAAATATCTATTTTATGCCTCGATAAGTCCTAGCTCCATGGCAAGTCGATTTTGCGCCTCAATCCACTGACCTGCGGTCTGCATCGCCGGTGTGCTGCGTACAGACATAAATACGACCCTTCCCCCTGGGCTTTCTTGGGTTCGTCCCACCCTTCCGGCCATTTGCACTAAAGCGCGCTCATCAAATACCGGGTGATCGGCCTCTAGCACCACTACTTGAATCCCCGGCAAGGTGATCCCGCGCTCCAAGATCGTAGTACTAACGAAAAGGTCAACCTCCCCCTGACGCAAACGCTCAATTTTAGAGGCACGACTTGGGTCTGCACTGTAGCTACCGTCAACATTCCAATCAGGAAAACTCTGTCGGAAGCATTTAATCCACGGTTCAATCCAAGAAATCTTTGGAACGAAGGCTAACACAGGTCCCTGTATCCTTAATGACTTAATCAGAGATGCCCCTACACCTGTCCACTCGTTGGGATTTATAGAGCGACGGGATTTTTCCCAAATTGGTACCGGCAATGAAGTGCGATGGTGCCGTGCCGGAAGCCTGATCAATCGCATCTTGCCTTGCCTCACCGCCTTTAAACTTTCCGACGAAGGAGTTGCCGTCAAATAGAGTATTTTACCCCCTTGGCGCAGAGCGTGGTTCAATCCCCATTCCAAAGCACGGTTTCCCTGATATGGGAAGGCATCGATCTCATCCATAAATATCAGATCAAAAGCTCGCCAAAATCTTAGTACTTGGTGCGTGGTCGCTAGAACCATGCCTCCTCGCTGGAATTTAGCCGTAGATGTCCCAGTTAACACTTGAAATGGATAATCTGGAAAGTCTCGTTGAAGCCTTGGCGCGATGTCATTAATAACATCTTGACGCGGCGCGGCAAAAAGCACGGATTTCCCTTGTTTCAATGCCCATGCTGCCGACGGAAAACAGACCTCAGTTTTCCCTGCACCACATGCTGCCCAGAGAAGTGCTGAGTCTTCACAGTGGTCATTGATAAATTCAAACACTTGTTCACTGGCAATACGTTGGGCATCTGTTAACACCCAATGTGGATGGAAGCAAACCTCAGAAGGACCAATCAAGAGTGAACGTTCATCTCGATATAGAACATCCAGAGAAGTGCTTGATCCAATACTCTCGCACCCTCGACAGGTGGCGGCCATTTCGTACTGACTGGGCCACTCTTCCACGTCCCTTTCCCCACATCGTTGACACTGCCAACCAGTGCCGATTGATCTCACCGCAGGAACCCACTGCGCCCTTCCCTTTTCCACGTTGGAATGAGCAAGTTTTTTTATGTCATCTTCTTTAATCTTAAGTTGTCGGGCAAGCCCCCGAAGATCCCTCATAGATAATTGCCGTCCCCTGGTCAGAAGGTTAAACGCTATTTCGACCTCCTTGTCTTTTTCCTCTAGTAGACCTTGACTCATCGCTAGAATAGGGGGGCACTCCTGCCAGGTTAAGTCTGCCTCGTTCCAGCCGAACCCTTTAAGTATCTTCATAATCTCAAGCTTATTATCCTTCTGAATGGATCTTATGTCCCAAAAAGCAAAGGGGTCTCGCCGATGTAACCGCTCCTGAATGATCTGAATATTCCTCAAAGAGAGAGGTGTACTAAGATAGCTAACAACAACATTACCTTGCTTGCCCATTTCCTTATATGGAGAAAAACTGACGTTACCTTTTATATCTAACCTTAGGAAAAATTTCATACATATCCCTCTCTATCTTTGCCGAGCATACTCAGCCAAGAGTTGAATATGCTGAGATGGTTGAAAATCCTTGTACCCTCGCCAAAGCAAGCGATCAGTTGGGGTAAGTAAGGCCACTCTATCCTCAATCTTCTGAGGTACACTTTCGACCCAGCGATAGAGCATACTTGCCTTTTCTGGGTAAGTGTGACGCTGCACCTCCGCAGTATCCCAAACAATCGCTTGAGCCCATTCATACGTTTCTGGATCAAAAGGCTGCCAGTCAATTACTTCTTCAACCGCCTTAAGTCCAGTTTCTAGGTTTCCTCTACGTAATAAATGGCTTGCCTGATCTCGTCGCGTTCCTACTTGGGTCTGATCCCAATTCAAACTTCTGTCCCAGAGCACATTACTTTTAACTGGGTCCTGTTCACGCCATTGATTGGCCTGTTTATTCCAACTCTGCTCTCTCTCTAAAAGGGTAGGATTTAACAGTACGTTCCCACTACCTAGACAAAGGGTTATACTTAGCACGAGCATTCCCTTGCCGCTCAGATTGGCCGCTAATTTGTGCACGAATATGGAGTGGCGAATGCGTTCTTCTCGTTTTTGAATCATTCCAAATAATAGCCAAAATAAAAAGCCCAAAGCCGCAAAGGAGAAATCAGCATCCACTAGACTATGTAATCCTAAAAATAGCAAGGCCCCCCACGCCTGAACTTGTGATCTTGTTTCTTCTAATTCTGGCCTTGATTTGCTCCAATACTTCCAGGCCTGTGCAAGACTATAGATAATCCAAATTCCCACACTTAACACCCCTAGGATTCCCTGGTTCAGTAAGATATGAATAAAGCCCGAATGGGGGTCTGCGGTCCAATATGGAAAGCGTTGAACAGTGGGAAAGGCCATCCATCCGCCGGCTTGGGGAAGGCCTCCTGCGTTCCAAGCCAGAGTTATCCCGTCTTTATAGTAGACTAACCGTTCTTGCCAACTCGAGGATGAGAAACCAATAGATGCAAAATTGTCCCAAACTGGTCTGTTATAGAGCAACAGGAAGATTGTACTTGCAAGTACAAGTAAAATTGGCCAAAGTCCTTTTAGCCCCTTCTTCTGGAATCTTTGTCGCCACTCATAGACTGATGGGATGCCTAATAATATTTGTTGTCCAGTAAAAACTACCAAAAATAACCCCACTCCAGCTCGTGAACCCGTGCCTAATAAAGAAACTCCCAGAATGATCTGCACTAGTTTACTATGTGGGCGAAGTAAGAGTACTGCTCCCAAAAAAGCCGCTGTGGCATTAGGGTAACCAAAGACGGAACTTAACCTTCCCGCCACCCTAATCACATAAGGCAACCAACCTATCAAAGCTACAACGATAGCAAGCCATTGTATATATTGCACTAAATGCTGTTTTTCAGTTTCATTAGAAGATATCTGTACCCCCAATCGATAGGCAAACCAGAAGATGCCCCAACTCAAGGCTTCTAGCAACCCATCCTGAACTCTGATAGGATGCAGAATCCCTAACATAGAAAGGAAGAGCATCCCCCATAGTAAGATGTCTGTAATACCAAAAACAGAAACCGTCTCTGTCATGAAATGAAACCGTCTGTGTGAATAGGAAATCAGAACATAGAAAGATAAGGTGAATCCAAACAATAACAATTCTTTAGGGAAATACAGCCCTTCTATGACACTTAAAGCTAGAAAAAGAGCTAGGAGGCGTGCTTTGTTGCTCCTAGCTCTGCTGACTTTTTGTAACGTTGAACCGATCACTGGGCTGGGTTCCGTTCTAAGAAGAATTTAAGGGTGCCCTCTGCAGCTAAAGCTTCCCCAACATACGCTTTACCCTGGGCTACACCAAACGTTTTACGAAATTTAATAAGCTCTACTTCCAAACGGAGCTGATCTCCAGGAATCACTTGTCTCTTAAACTTGACATCGTCTAGGCCTGCAAACAGCGCCAAATGGCCAGCATATTCTGGCATCTTAAGGATGACTACGGCACCAACTTGGGCAAGTGCTTCCATAATCAAAACACCTGGCATAATGGGGTGACCTGGAAAGTGGCCCTGAAAGAACGGTTCATTGCCGGAGACGTTCTTAATTCCTACAGCCCTTTTTCCTTCTTCTAATTCTATGATACGATCAACCATAAGAAAGGGATAACGATGAGGAATAATTTCTTGGATCTCTTGGCTCTCTAGCAATGGAACTCCTCCTTAGTACGTGGTTCGTCATTGTCGTTTGTCTTTGTCGTTCGTCTTCCGAACTCGATTCGAATATTGAGAACTACTTGCCGATATGAACCCAATTGTCTTATGATATGAATAGGTATGTTTTCTACTAATAACCAGTATACCCAAATTAGAGGCTGAAAGGAAGAAGCAAGCCGTGAAACCCTACAAAATTTTACATATTATAGGTGGGGGAGAAATCGGTGGGGCTGAGCAGCATGTGTTGACTCTGCTTAATGGATTAGATCGGTCTCGTTTCACCCCCCATCTTCTCTGCCTAACCCATGGACCGTTCGCAGCCCTTGCCCGCGAATCCGATATTCCCTCTAGAACCCTCCCAATGCACTTTCCTATTGACCTAAGTCCCCTCCCCAACCTCATCCGTTGGGCCCGTAAAAAAGAAATTAATCTTATTCACACCCACGGTTCCCGGGCAAACCTCCTAGGAAGACTGAGTGCAAAATGGTTGGGTATCCCCAGCCTAACTACTGTCCATAGTTCCCTAGCCCATGATTATCTTTCCGCTTGGTCTGCTCATATAGCCTTAAGAATTGATCGCCTGACCCTACCCTTAACCTCAGGGATTATCACCGTCTCCGAATATTTAGCAAAAGAAGTTGCCGCAAGGGGAGGGCGGAATCTAGAAACAATTTATAATGGTCAAGCCCCCATTGTCTTTGCTAATCCGTCTGCTTCCCGGCAGCAGTTCCGCTTACAATGGGGAATTCCAGCTGATGCTCTCGTCCTAGGAACGATTGGTCGTCTTCATCCTACAAAGGGACACACTACTTTAATTAAGGCTGCAGCCCATCTACACTTGCAATTTCCAACTCTTCACCTATTGATCATTGGGGACGGCCCCCAACGCTCAGATCTAGAATTGGAACTAAAACAGAGTGGCATCCCCTATACTTTAACAGGGTACCTACCTCGGGCCTATGAAACGCTTCCGGCTATGGATCTTTTCGTCTTACCCTCAGTTAGTGAAGGAATGGGATTAGTCCTTCTTGAAGCTATGCAGGCTGGGGTCCCGATTGTTGCCAGTGCTGTTGGCGGAATTCCTGAAGTCGTCCGCGCCGGGAAAGACGGGCTGCTTGTTCCCCCAGGCGACGTGGCAGCGTTTAGTACCGCCTGTTCTAAGCTTATTAACAATCCGGATTTGGCAAAGTCCCTTGTTCTTTCTGGCCTAAGCCGCTGGCCTAGGTTTTCCATAGATAGTATGGTAAGAGAAACGGAGCAAGTATACACACGCCTACTTGATAAAAAATACCTCGCCTGCTGAAGAACAGCGCATCTTCATATATAAGTACACTATTTACCACTTGCTGAGTAATATAAAAAAGGTTGAGCTAAGCTCAACCTTTTTTATGTATCAACGTCTTTGTTGTTTATTCCAATCGAAATCCGGGAATTTATAGGTATGGGATGTGTTGGGCTTTAAATTCTCTGGCGTATAAATTTTGTCATACTTCATCCGCTGTGTCTCTTCATTCTCTCTGTTCTTGACTTTATCCTGATCTTTTGCCTTCTGCTTATCCTCAACTTTAGTTGTATCCTGATTCTTTTGCTTATCCCTATCGTTATCCTGATTCTTTGGCTCGTTCCTAATGTTATCCTGATCCTTTTGCTCGTTCCTAACGTTATCCCGATCTTTTTGCTCGTTCCTAACGTTATCCTGGTCCTTTTGCTCGTTCTTAACGTTATCCTGATCCTTTTGCTTATCGGTAACACTACTTCTACTCTTGTCAATACGAGGACCTAGAACCTTGAACGGAGAGAAAAATTTCCCTCCGGGCAGAAGTTTCGGTGTGCCATCTTCCCCTAATTTACCTATTACTCCCGAGTCTTGTTTCCCAGTACCCGATGCTTTTGGTAAAACAACTTTACTTTCCGTCTTTTCCGTCTTGATCTGCGCTTGAACCTGTGGGTTTTCAAGTAACCGAACCCGTTCTGAAGTATCTTTTAGTTTCTCCGGTTGCGTCACGACTCCTGCTTTATCTGCAGTCTGCCAAAGCGCATACTCCCCCAAAGTCAGCTCTCCTTTTTGAGCAAGCTCCTTTTCCTGAGAATTCAAGGAGAATACCGCAACCTGGGGGGTGAGGCCTTTTTTCTTGCCTATTTCTGTGACCCATGAGCTAATTTGACCCTCATTGAGTTCCTTAGGCATTTGCTCTATGGTTTTGTTATTCATTGGTGAATATCCAATCATAACCCAAGGCTGCTGAGAACTAAGAAATTTTTCATCATATGCCTGGATAATTATTTGTTCTAAAACCTCTTCAATCGGTTTCCCCTTTAGGTTAATTTGACTTAGCATTCGCTTAGCATCCTCATTTTGAGTTTCAAATTTCAATAAATTGCCCTGTTTATCCAGCACAAATTGTAAGCTGGGGTTAATATCGACCGATAGTAAGGCTACCGCGGTTGGCGCTTGATACAGGTTCCATCCTAGGAGAGCCGTAAGTACTAATACGAAAACTGCTACAGCCCCTGCCCATATGCGAATCCCACTAAAGTATTCATTCCATAGTTGGATTTGAACTTCTTCGCCCACCTCCGCGTTCAGTCGTCTATGAACTTGGCGAAAGGTGCCGTCCTGACCAAGAACAGTATATCGTGATCCGGACTTTTCCAGCACTACGGCTTTCATTTTACTCATCCTTTCGCCCTCCTTCCCGCATAAGCACATATTCTCGTAAATAAACATAGTCATGTTGGTTTGCCATCAGTAACGCGACCGCTAAAATGTACTTTCGCCCTCGTTCTAAGATCTTAGGATGTATTTGGGTTTTCAATGCTAAGGCTTGCATAGGGACCTTTCCGCTGCGTTCAACTTGGGGCCATAACTCAGAGTCAAAGGCTAATTCTCGAGCGGCACGGAGTAATGTCTCCCGTGAATCTCGATGTTTCGGAGAAACTTCCACCAAGCTTTGATAGGTAAGATTAAACGAGACCAAGGCTCTAGAAAACTGTTGAATTTCCTCTGCCCGTTCTCTGTTTTGCTCTTGCTCTCGAAATTCATCTAAGCCAATATGTATATCAATCCCTCGTCCGATGTCCCCTTGGTCAAGGGATATGACCTGCTTCAAGTGATTCTTACGATGATAATCGATCAGTCTGCGTTTCATTAATACACGCGCATAGGCTAAAAATGGGACTTCTTTATCAGTAATAAACAAATCAATTGCTTCATTAAAGGCAATCAACGCCTCCGATAATTCGTCATCTCTGCCCCATTCCAGAGTGTGGAAACACGCCTGACTAGCTACATGACGAATAAACGTCTGATATCCGGCCAAGAAAGCATCTCGGGCTTCCGAGTCCTCTTTCAAACGCTGCCACAACTCTTTGTCTTCCCATTCTGGCATGTTTCCTTTCCTCCTATCCTGTAATACGAAGCAATTTATTTCTTTTAGGGGGTATGGTCAAAATCTTCCCTATTTTCATTAGGGAGGATTTCATGGGGTCTTTCGCCTAAATCCTTGCCTTAGGACTTTTATTACAAATTGCGGCAACACGGCTTGGCGTTTCCAACGCCAGGGTTCCTTCCACAAGCGATAAAGCCACTCAATATGAAGGTCTTGAATGCTTTTCGGCGCGCGAACTACGATCCCAGCTAAGGCATCGAAACTCCCGCCTACGCCTATACTAACAGTAGCTAATCCAGGATGCTCAGCAATCCAATATTCTTGGCGGGGTGCACCCAACCCAACAAGCAAGACATCAGGCTGAAAGTTCTGGATTTTTTCTAATATTTTAGGTTCTTCTTTCGCGCTGAAGTAACCGTGCATTGCATCCCATGATATCCCATCGTTCATCAGAACAACCTGATTTGCCGCTTGTTCTGCCACGCCTGGTTTCCCTCCCAAAAAGAAAATTCGCCATTTCCCAACATGTGCAATAGGGAACAATCCATGGACCAAATCAATTCCTGTAACTCTCTCCATTACTTGAGCACCTAACCTACGGGCAGCCCAAACCACTCCGATCCCATCTGCTGTTACAATATCCGCCGAATTTATTAGCTTTTTGAGCCTAGCATTCCGTTCTGAGGCAAAGATCATCTCTGGATTAGCCGTAACAACACGCATCGGGATCTGACCTTCTACCGCCTGACGGATCTGATCCACCGTCTCTTGCATGGAATATGTATCTACGGTGATTCCCAGAATATCAACTCTCATAGAAAATCTTCCCTTCCAACGAATACCTCCATCTTAACACATCCTGCCTGATTACGAGAAAGAATGCAGTAAAATTGCAAGTAACAATTTCATTGCATTCTTTGCTTAGCTGTGATAGTAGACAACTAGGGTGGCTGAGAAGTAACAACAGCTCAGGCAGTGACCCCCGGCGGCATTCCGCATCCCCGCCGACCCAAGCTATCTAAAAACGCCCATTTAGCACCTTACCGGTACCTAATGCCACGCAAGAAATAGGCTCTTCAGCTATACTGACTGGCAATCCCGTTTCGCGAGAAAGACGTGTATCAAAACCGTATATCAAGGACCCTCCCCCAGTCATAACAATTCCTTTATCCAGAATATCCGAGGCTAATTCTGGCGGAGTTCGTTCCAAAACTTCCTTTACTCCAGCTACTATCGCTTCAATAGATTCCTCAAGCGCAACAAAACACTCTTGGGAATTAACCCTGACGGTTTTAGGCAAACCCGTAATCAAATTACGTCCTCGAACATCAATCTCAGCGGATGGACGCCCCTCTGGGATAGCAGTGCCGATTGCAATTTTAATTTCCTCAGCCGTACGTTCTCCAATCATAAGATTATGCTCACGACGAATATAACGGGTAATGGCCTCATCAAATTTATCTCCGCCTATCCGTAGGCTCTGTTTTACCACTATTCCATAAAGCGAAAGCACTGCAATATCCGTAGTTCCTCCCCCAATATCCACAACCATACTTCCTGTTGGTCCAGATATATCCAATCCAGCCCCCAATGCTGCTGCAAATGGTTCTTCAACCACTTTCACATCCTTGGCACCGGCCTGGTATGCCGCCTGTTTTACTGCCCGTTGTTCCACTTCTGTTACTCCCGAAGGAATACAAACTACGACACGCGTTTTAAAGAAAGGCCAGCGTTTGGCACCTGCTTTTTCCAGAAAATATTTCAGCATAAGTTCTGTAGTTTGGTAATCCGCGATTACCCCATCTCGCATCGGGCGTACAGCCACAATATTCCCTGGTGTGCGGCCGATCATTAACCGTGCTTCTTCTCCTACGGCAATGCGTTTATTCGTATTGCGATCTATGGCAATCACTGAGGGTTCATGTAAAATGATCCCTTTTCCTTTTGCATAAACCAAAACACTCGCTGTACCCAAGTCAATTCCGAGTTCAATTCCAAACATCAGCGGAGATACCCCTTTCGTCATCAATAGCTTGTCCATCTCGATTCAATATATAAACAAATAGCATAATCTCCCTCACGGGAGATTCGCTATTTATGCATTGATAATGCATTGATTCGTGATATAATCTCAAATTCCTTTGTTGTTTTTAATTAAATTCGAAATCTCGTATAATTTCTTCCATGTACCTCTATAATTCTTGGTATTTTTTCCGAGTTGCCTCCCCTCCCCGAATATGTCGTTCTGCCTTGTTAGTTTCTAGAATATGCTTTACTTCCATTGATAGCTTCTCATTTACTAAGGGTAACCGTTCTGTCACATCTTTATGAACCGTGCTTTTTGACACACCAAACACATCAGCCGTTTGTCTCACCGTTGCACTCGATTCTAATATGTATGTTCCAATATCGAGCACCCGTTTGCGTATATATTCTTGCACGCAGAGCCCTCCTTCGTCCACAGTGTAGTACATTTATATGCATGCACAACAGAAAAAGACATCCATAAAAGGATGTCCTTAGTTGGTAAATACTGTGATGTCTATCCGGAGGACAATTTATGTCTATCCGGAGGGGTGATTTATGTCTATCCGTTAAAAGCAATTCATCTATTTAGTAGAACAATTCATGAATTGCCCTTACCTAAGGCCTTTGCACTTCATCTCCATGCCATACTTCATAGTGAAGTTGAGGTTGATCACTTTTCCCCTCAGTAGCAGTGTAATATCCAACCTGACCGAGCGCATCTTGATTCTCTACTATATCCCCATGCTTTACTCGCAGGTTATCTAAGCCCCCGTACGTGACTACCCAACCTTTGCCACAGTCCAAAGTCACTTTCTGGCCTAGTGTAGAATCTAGCCCTGAGAAGATAACTTTTCCTCCATGAGTTGCCCGGATCACGGTTCCTTCTGGCTCCGCGTAATCCATACCGGCATGAAAGAGGTAATTATTAAAGGCCTCTGAATAATAATTACCTACGTTCCTTAAAAGCTTCCCCTGAACTGGACATGGGAAATCCTTAAGTTTTGGTTCTCCTTGAATTACTTGATCTTTGTCGGTGGTATTGGCGACACCTGCTTGGTCAAGCTCCTTCAATTCTCCGGTTCTATTTTGCATTATCAAGGCTGCTGCCCCAGTTTCTTGGTCACTTGTAGTACGCGCTGTCACGGCTTGGTCTTTTTCACTGTTTAAGGATATCCTCTCCTGGGAAGAGGAAGCTATGGCACCTAGGTAGCCATTATAAAGAGTCATACCTCCCGCTAATACTAGGAAACCCCAAACTAAAGCCCAACTTATAGACCCTTTGCGACGGTTCATTCGACTCACCTCTAAATCTAGCCTTGCCGAATTAAGCTAGTTTTAGACTTAACCATTCTTATAACAATTTTGATTCACTGTTTATACCCTAACGCCATGAGCTTAGTTCCAGGATAATAATGAAGCAAAATCTCATCTACCTTTAAGTTCTTCTTAGCCAAATCATTCGCTCCCCACTGTGACATTCCCACCGCATGCCCATTACCGTATGTTGTAATTTTGAGGCACTCTTGTTGGACGATCCCTTCAATGTCCGTTGAGGGTAATCCTAACAATGTCCGTAATTGGGTCGCCGTGTACACCTTTCCCAGCACCTTTACACTCTTGGCTCTTCCCACCGATGTTTTAACTAAAATTTGAAAGTCTGCTGGAGTTAAGGCACGAGGGGGGGCTACATTTCCTAATTTCATATAAAGTTCTTGTGATGTAAAGCTAAAACTTTTAACATAACGCTGTACATTTACTTCTCCCGAACTAACGTTTTGAAGATAAGGACGGGCCGAGCTCCATACCTCCTCCGATCGCTCGGTTGGTTTTCTTCCGCTACTGCTGTGATAAACAGCCTCGATATACTCCCCATTGGCCACGAGGACCATGCTGCGCGTTCCAGTTACAGCTTTATTCAACTTACTCTTATACTTTAAGTAATTTAACCATCCCCATTTATCTCTCATTTGAGTATCAGACAGCCAAGCCTGAGTTTGCACTGTGGTATCCACATCATATGTACTCTCAGCCTTATTACTTTGGCTCAATCGTTTTGCTGCATAGGTCCGAGCTGCAACGGCTTGTGCCTTCAAAGCTTCCAGCTCAAATTCAGCAGGCATCTCCGCTGCAACAACCCCCAAGAGATAGTCCTCAAGCGGTAATTTTACGACTTCATTATTAGGCATTAAGACTCGAATATCCACATCATCCTTTATTAGGTGCTCTTTATGCCAACGCAAGACGCTCCATGGAATTATCAAAACAATACAAAGAGATAATCCGATAAACCATTTCCATTCCTTTTTCATTCGACCCCTCCTCGGTACAAGCATGATGCTTAAATCTATGCCGAAGGGATTTAGAATATGTGGGACTTGTGTGACACAGCGCTCAGTACCTAGGACGCAGAGCAAACTAACCGTTTAAGCTCATATAGGGGGAGCGGGGTTCATCCTTCGGCGATAGTATTCTTTTAAAGAACCCGCTTATGTCACCATAATCTCCACTGGAGACTATGGTGACATAAGCGCCGTCCTTGGCGCTATGTCGACTTCGCACGTCCTGTGCTCAGCCCCGTATCTAGAGTGGGAGCTTAAACGGAAGTTTGCTGGTTGCTTACGTAAAGACATCGCGCTCGTGTCACACAAGGCCCTAAATGGGGTCTAATAAGAACGTGGAACGCAAAAAAAGCGCCTCTGAGTCATAAAACTCAGACAGCGCTCTTATTCTGCTTCAGGACGTGTTCCGCCGGCAACCGGACACGGATGTCCGATTTGCCGGGAATCCTGCCTGCTTAATTTAAAGGATTAAAGCCCTAGTTTGGCATGTCGATCGCATAGCCAAGGACGTGTCTCGAGGACCCTCTTATTCCTCACGGGCAATACTCGCACCTAAACATGAGAGTTTTTCTGCCACCTTCTCATAACCGCGCTCAATATGATGGATCCCTCGAATATCTGTTGTTCCTTCCGTTGTCAATGCAGCTAGAATCAAGGCTGCCCCAGCTCGCAAATCTGTGGCAGTCACTGGTGCTGCATTCAGACGTTCTATCCCTTGAACAATGGCACTTCGTCCTTCGATCTTAATATCCGCTCCCATACGTTTAAGTTCATCCACATGCATGAAACGGTTTTCAAATACGGTTTCAGTAATTAAACCTGTACCCTTTGAACGGGTAAGAAAAGCCATAAACGGAGCCTGTAAGTCTGTTGGGAATCCAGGATGAACTTGAGTTTTAATATCTACAGAATCATAGACACCGTCACCGCTAATGCGAATTCCGTCGCCTTCTTCAACCATGTGAACCCCGGATTCTTCCATTTTGGCAATCAATGGCTTCAGGTGATCAGCAATCACATTCTGAACTAAGACATCTCCCCCCGTTGCCGCCGCTATGAGTAAGTAACTTCCTGCTTCGATACGATCGGGAATTACGGTGTGAGTGGTGCCATGAAACTCACGAACCCCTTCAATATGAATAATACTAGTACCTGCCCCGCGCACTTTGCCACCCATTTCGTTCAAAAAGGTCGCAAGGTCAACAATTTCTGGTTCTTGCGCAGCGTTTTCAATGAGGGTTGTCCCTTGAGCCATTGCCGCAGCCATCATAATATTTTCCGTGGCGCCAACACTTGGATAATCCAAATAAATACGGGCGCCCTTCAGTCCATTCGATGAAACATCTAAGAACCCATGATCCATTTTCACCTCTGCCCCTAATGCCTCTAATCCCTTTAAGTGCAAATTAATTGGGCGTGATCCGATGGCACACCCCCCAGGATGAGAAATACGCACATGGCCATTACGGGCCAAGAGCGGTCCCATGGTGACAATAGATGCTCTCATTTGAGATACAAGGTCATATGGAGCCTCAATACAATCTATCTCACGGGCATGGATTTTTAGAGTAGAGCCGTCACGCTCGACTGTTGCACCCAAAGCCGAAATGATCTGATTCATTACATTAACGTCCAGCAAGTCTGGCGCGTCATCTAGTTGAACGGGTTCGGCACATAGCAGACTAGCAGCTATGATCGGAAGTACCGCGTTTTTTGCCCCACTCACGTTGATTGTTCCTACAAGCGGTTTACCACCTGTGATAATAAATTTACTCAATTTTTCTAGACACCCCCTGTCATGACTCTTATTACTTTGACTCTTATTACTTCTTGACTTGTTACTATTCTCTCTACAGAGTCACTTTTCCTGCTATTTCGACTAATTTCCATTAATATTGCCTAAAATTCATTCAGCAATGCAGGAATAGCCAAGACTGTTTGTCCCTCAGTATCCTTCCCTCGGCTTAGTAGTTGTATATTAATTCTATCTTTCCCGGCTAATACATCTGCGTCTATGTTCCTTTGATAGGCAGCAATGGATAGCATGTTGTCTATCAATGCCCATTGAGCAGGTTGCGCATTCGTTTTGCTCAGGTAGGAGGAGATATCCATTGTCTGATTGACGCGCTCATCTATGTAAATCAATCCACCTGCTTTAGCAAGTTCTCTATTCATTGTAGTATACCATTTATACAGATCACTTTCTTCGTCCTTATCGATCAGTCGCTTTCCAGATAGGGTTACGGCTACCTTTTCACTGCCTGTTCGAAGCTCATTATACGTCCATGTCCAATCAGGAGTCGGTAGTTTTGTCCAAGTTTCGAGAGGAATAACTCCATCCTTGAACCAAAGTATTATTGTGATATCGGCTTCCTTAGTATGTACCTCACCCGAATTCAAAAGCAAGGGTACCGTGGATTTATTGACAATAGAAGGTTCCTTCGAAGGGGTATCCACCCAATAACAATACAAAATCAAACCGACTATCATAATGCAGGCGATAAGTATCTTATGTATATTTATCCGAGAGCTTGGTTTCCGCTCCGTCAGGCTAACATTCATGTTTCAATACCTCTTTCTCACTTCTATGGGTTTAACCATAGCTTTGCCAAATAGTGAGAAAGCTAACGTACTTAGTGAGACAAATTTCACTTTTTACTATGATTTCATTCAATCGGTGCGACTCACGATGCACCATTCCGTTACTGACTTGTAAAAATGAAAAAAGGCCTCCGTTCAGAGGGCCTTTTTTCACCGTATCAATATGCACTTAAGTAATCTTATTATTTATCATCTGCGGCACTAAGGCGAGCCGCTGCTCTTCTCAACGCGTACTCAGCACGACGTAAGTCGATTTCATTAGAACGTGCGGCCAGACGCTTCATCGCCCGTTCTTTGGCATCAACCGCGCGAGCGATATCGATTGTTTCACTCAATTCGGCTGTGTCCGCAAGAACTGTTGCAGAATTATCAGTAACTTCAACAAACCCTCCCGTAATAGCCACTCGTTTAACTGTGCTATTCTGGGTATACCGTATGACGCCGATATCGAGTCCCGCAATCAAGGGTGAGTGGTTCGGCAAAATTCCCAATTCGCCTGCTCCGCCGGGAAGAACAACAAACTCAACCTCTTCTTTCAGGACGTTTCCTTCAGGAGAGACAATTTGTAGAGAGAATGTTCCTGCCATGGCTTATTCCCCCAATGCTTTAGCTTTTTCGACCACTTCTTCTATGGATCCAACCATAAGGAAGGCGGCTTCCGACAGGTGATCGTATTTTCCGTCCGCAATTTCGCTAAAGCCACGAATTGTGTCTTTCAAGGGTACATACTTTCCTGGCGAACCCGTGAACGCTTCGGCAACGAAGAACGGCTGTGACAAGAAGCGTTGAATTTTACGAGCTCGGAACACAATCAGTTTCTCATCTTCAGCAAGCTCGTCCATACCCAGAATAGCAATGATATCTTGCAACTCTTTGTATTTCTGGAGGATTTGCTGAACACGGCGAGCTACGGCATAGTGTTCTTCTCCTAACACCAAAGGTGAGAGAATTCGCGATGTAGAATCCAATGGGTCAACAGCTGGATAAATCCCAATCTCAGCAATTGAACGGGATAAAACGGTGGTTGCATCCAAATGCGCAAAGGCAGTTGCCGGAGCAGGGTCTGTCAAGTCATCCGCTGGCACATAGATTGCTTGTACTGAAGTGATAGATCCTTTACGAGTGGACGTAATCCGCTCTTGTAGTTGACCCATTTCCGTAGCCAAGGTCGGCTGATATCCGACAGCAGAAGGCATCCGCCCGAGCAAGGCCGAAACCTCAGAACCTGCTTGGGTGAATCGGAAGATGTTGTCAATGAAGAGGAGTACGTCTTGACCTTGATCATCCCGGAAGTATTCCGCCATGGTCAGTCCTGTTAAGCCTACGCGAAGACGCGCACCTGGAGGTTCGTTCATTTGACCGAACACCATGGCAGTCTTGTCAATAACACCAGACTCTTTCATTTCATTCCAAAGGTCGTTTCCTTCACGAGTACGTTCTCCAACGCCAGCAAATACGGAAAGTCCACCGTGTTGCTTAGCGATATTGTTGATCAGTTCCATAATAAGTACCGTCTTACCGACTCCGGCACCTCCGAATAGTCCAATTTTTCCGCCCTTAGAGTACGGAGCTAGTAAGTCAATAACCTTAATACCCGTTTCCAAAATCCGAGTAGACGGTTCTTGATCTGCAAACGCTGGAGCAGGGCGATGAATTGGATAATGGGTATCGGAGATGACTTCTCCCCCGTTGTCAATAGGCAAACCTAAAACGCTAACCATTCGTCCAAGTGTTGCAGGTCCCACAGGAACTGTAATCGGTGCCCCAGTGTCGACTGCATCAATGCCCCGTTGCAACCCATCTGTAGAGGACATTGCAACAGTACGTACCGTGTTATTTCCGAGATGTTGAGCTACCTCTAAGGTTATATTAAGGTTCTGCTCAGGAACCTTAATCTCAATGGCATTATATATCGCCGGCAGTTGGTCGGGCTTAAACTCAACGTCAACTACCGCTCCCAAAACTTGCAAAACCTTGCCGATATTCACAGGCGCGAAACCTCCTTTTTGGGTATTTCCGGCAGCTTATTCTAAGGAAGCTGCTCCCGAGACGATTTCGGATATTTCAGTCGTGATCGCTGCTTGTCGGGCTCTATTCATGGCCAACGATAGCTTATCAATCATAGTCTTGGCATTATCCGTAGCCGAACTCATTGCCGTCATCCGAGCCCCTTGCTCACTCGCTTTTCCTTCTAGAATTGTCCGAAAGATCTGTGTCTCAACGTACTTCGGCAACAGATTGTTTAGGATTTCTTCCGCAGACGGCTCAAAAATGTACTGTTTACCTTGTTTGCCTGCAGGTTGTTCAATCGGAAGTAATTTGAGTTGAGCAGGTCTCTGGGTCATCGCCGAAACGAATTCGGTATATAAGATATACACCTCATCCGCTTCGCCCTGCTCATAAAGGCGAACCACTTCCTGGGCAATCTCTTTGGCTTGGTTATAACTTGGGTCATCCCCGAGTTTCGTATACTCAGCCAAGAACTCAATTTTACCGCGTCGGAAGAAATCTCGACCTTTGCGGCCTACAGTCACCAACTTAACCGGCTGCTGTGATTCGACAATTAGTCCACTGGTCTTGCGAATGAGGTTCGCATTGTACCCTCCGCAGAGACCACCGTCCGATGTTATTAGCACATAAACCACCTTTTGCACAGGCCGCTTTTTCAAGAGCGGATGAATAGCATCCACAGGAGCCTGCGCTAGGCGTTCCAAAACTCCTTGCAATTGTCGGGCATAGGGGCGGGCAGCGTTAAGTTTAAGTTGGGCTTTTCTGAGTTTGGCCGCGGAAACCATTTTCATCGCCTTTGTGATCTGCTGCATATTTTTTACACTGCGGATCCGACGACGAATATCTTGTGTTCCTGCCACCTCATTCACCTACTCCTTTTTATTCTAGGCCAAAAATCCCTGCTTGAAATCATTGATCGCTTTTTCAAGCTCGGCGGTCATTTCTTTGGAGAGCGCCTTCTCTGTGCGAATCTTTTCTAACAAGTCGGCCTTCTCGGAGCGCATGAAACGCAGGTACTCTACTTCAAATTTTCCGATCTTGTCCACATCAATTTCGTCGATGAATCCTTTAACTGCTGCAAAGATAACTACAACTTCTTCCTCAACGGGTGAAGGTGCATACTGGCCTTGCTTGAGGATTTCCAATGTCCGTTGACCACGTGCGAGTCGATTCTGGGTGACTTTATCCAAGTCAGATCCGAATTGCGAAAATGCAGCCAATTCACGGTACGACGCGAGATCCAAACGAAGTTGGCCAGAAACTTGTTTCATCGCTTTAATTTGCGCGGAACCTCCAACACGAGAGACGGAGATACCAACGTTAATAGCAGGTCGGAAACCAGAGTTAAAGAGGTCAGCTTCAAGGAAAATTTGACCATCTGTGATAGAAATCACATTAGTTGGGATATAGGCGGACATGTCCCCTGCTTGAGTCTCGATAATTGGGAGGGCCGTCATTGACCCACCACCGAGTGCATCAGACAGCTTCGCTGCACGCTCCAATAAGCGAGAGTGCAGATAGAAAACGTCTCCTGGATATGCTTCACGTCCAGGTGGACGTTTTAGCAATAGGGAGAGTTCGCGATAAGCTACCGCTTGTTTGGAAAGGTCATCGTAAACAATTAGGACATGCTTGCCATTGTACATGAATTCTTCACCCATAGCACATCCAGCATAAGGAGCAATGAAGAGCATCGGTGCAGGTTCAGATGCAGTAGCCGCAACCACAATGGTGAAACCCATTGCGTCGCGTTCCTCCAACGTCTTAACAACACTGGCAACCGTAGACGCTTTTTGCCCGATAGCAACATAAATACAGATGATGTCTTGACCTTTTTGGTTGATAATCGTATCGATCGCCACAGCAGTTTTACCTGTTTGACGGTCACCGATGATCAATTCGCGCTGACCGCGACCAATTGGTACCATAGCATCGATGGATTTCAGACCAGTTTGCAAAGGTTCGTGTACTGATTTACGACCAACAACACCTGAGGCCTGGGATTCAATCGGACGAAACTTAGTCGTTGTGATTTCCCCTTTGCCATCGATTGGTTGTCCGAGTGCATTAACAACTCGACCAATCATAGCCTCACCTACAGGGACTTCCACAATTCGGCCCGTTCGCTTGACTTGGTCGCCTTCTTTGATTCCTATAAAGGACCCCAAGATTACGCAACCGATATTATCTTCTTCAAGGTTCATGGCCATCCCATAAACGTCATTAGGAAACTCTAAGAGTTCTCCAGCCATGGCTTTTTCTAAACCGTAAACACGGGCAATTCCGTCCCCAACCTGGATAACGGTTCCCACATCAACGATATCGACAGATGTCTCATAGTTCTCGATTTGTTGTTTGATAATAGAACTTATTTCTTCTGGACGCAAGTTCATCCTGTTATTTCACCCCTACTTCCTGAGGTTTCTCTGAGTTTCTACGTAACTCCACACGCATTCGGTTCAAAGCATGGGCGATAGTTCCGTCCATCACGCGATCTCCGACCTGCACTAGAATCCCCCCAATGAGTTCAGCCCGAACTTCGCTAATTATGCGGACGTCTTTCCCTGTCATCTTTTTAATGGAATTCTTGAGATCGTCAAGCTGAGAGGTACTCAGTTCTATGGCACTGGCCACTTTCGCCTCCACGACTTGGCGCGCTTCATCCGCCAGCCGACTAAACTCACGTTGAATGAGTGGCAAGAGGTTTTCCCTCTTCCTGTCAATCAACAAGTAAAAGAAACGACGTGTTACTTCGCCAAAATCTTCTCCCAGTAACTTTTCCATGATAGATTTTTTGATGCTGAGTGAAATATGCGGATGAAGCATAACGCTTTTAACTTCCGCATTGTTTTCCACCAGCTTTGTCAGTTCACGCAAATCGCTATCAATTGAATCAAGGGACGTCTCTGAGGCGATTTCAAACAAGGCCTGGGAGTACCTTCGAGCAAGTGATCCATTTATCATTGCATTTCCCCTACTTCTTGAATGAATTGTTCAATGAGCTCTCCTTGGCCCTTCATGTCAAGCTTCTGCCGGATGATTTTCTCAGCCACTAAGACTGACAGATCGGCAACTTGTGCTTTGACCTCGGCAATTGCCTGGTCACGTTCGCGCTGAATATCCACAAGGGCAGATTTCTTGATCTTTTCTGATTCCTCATGAGAAGCAGCTAGGATTTCATTCGCACGGATTTCGCTAACTTTTGTGGCTTTAGCGATTACTTCTTGGGCTTCCTGGCGAGCCTTACGCATTTCTTCTTGGTATTCGCGTTTTATTTTCTCAGCCTGTTGACGTTCATTTTCTGCCGAAGCAAGCATAGATTCAATGTTAGTCCGCCGTTCTTCCATCATTTTCATTAGCGGACCCCAAGCCTTAGCGCTAAGCAGCCAAACGAGCAGCAGGAAAGATATGACCGTTGCCACTACCGTAAAGTCAATTTGAATAGGATTTCCCATAGAATGGTCTACCCCCCTCTCGAGTCTGATTGACATAGGGATGATTTTTTTCAAGGGGGAACTCTCGTTCCCCCTTGAATTAGAATGGGCTTAGCCCATCACGTGAACCTACTTTACTGTAAACATGAGTAATAGGGCAAGTACCCAACTAAGAAGTGGCAAAGCCTCGATCAAACCAACGCCGATAAACATTGTAGCTTGTAATGTCGCTTTAGCTTCAGGTTGACGAGCAATACCCTCAACTGTTTTACTAATTACATTACCGTTACCGATTGAGGCTCCAAGGGCTGCTAAACCAGCAGCAATTCCTGCACCGAGTGCAGCCGCAGCATGTGCATCCATGAGATTTCCTCCTTTCTTGTTCCAAGAATAAATAATTATTATTCCCTCAGTGAGTGTCAAGCACCACTGAAAACCAGCAATAAAAGCTCTTAATGATCAGATGTCGTGACAGCTTGGGAAACGTAAGCAGTAGTCAGTACCACAAACACATACGATTGAATTGCTCCAATGAAAATACTAAAGGCCAACCAAATAGTCATCGGGAAAATTCCTGGCAGAACCCACAATCCCGGCAACATGAGAATAACCTTAAGCAAAACTTCGCCAGCAAAGATATTGCCGAAAAGACGAAAAGCTAGTGTCATTGGTTTCGAAAGCAAGTCAATAATGTGAATAATCGCAAAGACTTTAAAAGGTTCTACAAAGTGATGGAAATAATGGACCCCTTTGGTCTTGATACCTAAGGAAACTACTAAAATAATAGTTAACAAGGCTAAGGCCAATGTTGTATTGATGTCCGCAGTAGGTGACATCATAGATGGTCCCTCGAAAATCTTGTTTAAATGAGCGAATTCAACGTCGAGATGTTCAAAAAGAGTAAACGTGAAATTCGGGATGAGACCAAGCATATTGGAAAAGAAAACAAACATAATTAACGTGACTAAGTAACCCAGAAGCGGACGTCCCTGTTCATAGTTCATATTATCAGATATGAGACCTCTTACAAAATCAACAATCCATTCTAAAATATTTTGCATTTTACCAGGTTTACCACTGGTTAAATGGCGGATTCCCAGCATACAGAATACTAGAATAGCGGCCATCACGATCCAAGTCATAATCAGCGTTTTGCCATGAAACGTCATAAATCCCAAATGCCATAAAACTAACTCTTCTTCATGCACTTCTTTTATCACCCCTTTCTCCATTAGTTTCATTTATTGCCACAAAGATAAAGGAAATAATCACCCCTGCAGCAATCCCTATCGCTAAACTGAAAAGCCAGCTTGCCTGGAAGCGAGCAACAGCAACGACAACGAGAGTAACCATACCTAACCGACCCAAGAGGCCTCGGCGCATCCGGTTGAGCGCTGAACGGATCTCAAGTTCAGAGCTACGATGCGTTTCACGATGAATCCATATAATATAGCCAAACCCAACCCAGTACCCTACTAGGCTACCAAGATAGGATTGTTGACCTGATATGGCTATGCCCAGTAATATACACGAGGTTCCACTCAATAAGACTACTATGCTACTTTTTATCATCCGTTGCCCCAAACTCTTTTAATGTAATCACTAGGTACGTCGCACCCAGAGCTAGACCAACTAACATTAAGGTAAGCGTTAACCACGGCTGAGTATTCCAACGTGAATCCAAGTACCGCCCTAAGAAGAACCCCCCAGCGACTAACCCCGCCAATGTTGTTGCAATATTTGACCCCACGTTGACACCTTTTTGCCAAGACGATTTTTGGTTCCCCGCCATTTTTTACACCTTTTCTATGTAATCAATAAATCCATTGGTCAAGGGGTCTAACTAAATACTGCCCATATTCAATGAATTGTAACTACCACTGCTTATTAATTTCCCTTAAGATACCTCAACTTACTTCAACTTTCTTACAATTCATATAATATTTATATATTACCACACTTTGACCTTACTTTGTGCTTTTTTATACATTGTTTTTTTCTATCGCTAGACTCGCTTTCCCGAAATAATCTCCGCAATTCGGTCTGCCGCACACCCATCTCCATAGGGATTGCAAGCCATGGACATTTTTTTATAGGCGTTTTGGTCACTAAGAAGGCGCTTCATTTCCATAAATACGCTGTCATACTCGGTCCCTACGAGAGAAACCGTCCCGGCTCCAACCGCTTCGGGGCGTTCTGTAGTATCCCGAACCACCAAGACTGGTATACCCAGTGAAGGGGCTTCTTCCTGAATACCTCCCGAGTCTGTCAAAATCAAATGTGACCTTGCCATTAGATTTACGAATGGTTCATAGTCCAACGGTTCAACAAGATTGACCCTCGGATGTGATCCTAGTATTTCCGTGACCACTTTCCGGACCTTTGGATTTTTATGTACTGGAAATATTACATACGTATCGGGAAACATCTCGAGAGTACTACGCAAAGCCTGATAAATTTGACGCATCGGTTCACCGAGGTTCTCCCTGCGATGGGTTGTTACCAAAATCATCCGCAACTCTTTTCCCTGTTCGAGAATTTGTTGGATGTGAGGGTCATGAAAGCCATACTCTGGTTTCATCGTGGATAATAATGCATCAATGACTGTATTTCCTGTCACAAATATCTTTTCTGGTTCAACACCTTCGAGTAAAAGGTTCTTTTTCGCTGTTTCTGTGGGAGCGAAATGGAGATCCGTAAGAACGGTCGCCAGTTTACGATTCATTTCTTCTGGAAACGGCGAATACTTGTTACCTGTACGCAGCCCAGCTTCTATATGTCCAACTGGAATTTGCGCATAAAACGCGGCCAATGCAGCTACGAAAGTGGTTGTCGTGTCACCATGAACTAGTATAAGGTCAGGGAGTTCTCGTTGAAAAACCTCCCGGAGGCCGCAAAGGACTCGAGTGGTGATATCAGTAAGCGTTTGGCCCTGCTTCATGAGATTTAGATCAAAATCCGGGACTATTTTAAACAGCTCCAAGACCTGATCCAACATCTCCCGGTGCTGAGCTGTCACTGTAACCTGACAGAGGATTTCAGCTTTCTGTCGAAGTGCTCGGATCACCGGAGCCATTTTTATGGCTTCCGGGCGTGTACCAAACACGACCATCACTTTTTTTGGATTTTTCAAGTTTTTACTCCCTTCGATTTACATCGAGACTCGATAACGTGATATTCGAGGCTCGAAGTTATGTATCGCACTTCCCGTCTCGCGTCTCACACTTTTCTTCAAGTTGTACTAACTCTAAGCCTGCTTCTCCAGCCATAGCTACAGCAAGCTGATCCGGATAAGAATGAGTATAGACCACACGTCGTATCCCAGCATTAATTATCATTTTTGTACATTGTACACATGGTTGCACTGTCGTATACAGATCCGCCCCTGCAATCGCGACCCCATGTTTTGCCGCCTGTACTAGGGCATTTTGTTCGGCATGCACAGCACGGCAGATCTCATGACGCTCCCCTGAAGGAATGCCTAAGCTCTGCCGCAAACAACCAACTTCATCACAATGTAGGAGTCCAGAAGGACTCCCATTATATCCTGTACTCAAAATTTGTTTCTCTTTAACCAGCACAGCGCCAACCTGGCGGCGTAGGCATGTTGAACGCCCCGCCACCACGAAAGCCAACTGCATAAAATAACTATCCCAACTTGGACGTTTTTCCTGTGTCATCATTTTGTCCCAAACAATCGGTCCCCTGCATCACCGAGGCCTGGTATAATGTATCCGTGGTCGTTTAAGCACTCATCCACTGCTGCAACAAAAATATCCACATCGGAGTGTGCCGTCTGCACGGCTAGTATTCCTTCTGGTGCAGCGATCAGGCACATTAATTTAATATTTTTAGCGCCACGATCTTTTAGGAACATAATTGCTGCCGACGCAGAGCCGCCCGTTGCCAACATAGGATCTATGACAATAAGGTCACGTTCCGCAATGTCGCTAGGCAACTTACAGTAGTACTCGACAGGGAGAAGGGTCTTTGGATCTCGATACAGGCCAACATGCCCAACTTTAGCAGCAGGAATCAGTCGAAGCATTCCGTCGACCATACCTAACCCAGCTCTCAGGATTGGGACTAAGCCGACTTTTCGACCGGCAAGCACTTTGGATTTTGCAATTGCAACCGGTGTTTTAACTTCAATTTCTTGGAGGGGAAAATCACGGGTTACCTCATAAGCCATCAACATCGCGACTTCCTCTACAAGTTCCCTAAATTCCTTTGAGCCTGTTTTCTCATCACGAATAAGGGACAACTTGTGTTGAATTAGAGGATGATCAAGAACTTGAAGTTTTGACATTGTTCTGGTCTCAACTCCTAATCTAAATTTGAATATAAGGGAAACTCAGCGCACAGTGAGCTGACAATTTCCCGCGCTTTTGCCAGTTTATCAGGTTCATGGTGTGAGGTCAAGGCGTAGTCCATTGCCTCTGCAATTCTCTTCATCGCTTCTGGATTCATGCCACGCGATGTAACTGCTGGCGTGCCGATGCGAATTCCGCTTGTGATAAAAGGACTTGCCGTATCAAATGGAATTGTGTTTTTGTTGACTGTAATCCCTACTTCGTGAAGGATGTTTTCCGCTTCTTTACCTGTTAGGTCCTTGGTCCGAACATCCACAAGCATAAGATGATTATCCGTTCCTCCTGAGACAAGTCGGAATCCTCGATCTGTCAGTGCTTGGGCCAAGGCTTTGGCATTTTCCACAATATTGGTTTGATAAATCTTAAAGTCTGGCTGAAGAGCTTCACCAAAGGCAACCGCTTTAGCTGCAATGACATGCATCAGTGGCCCCCCCTGAATTCCAGGAAAAATGGCCTTATCGATTGCTTGAGCATGCTCCGCTTTACAGAGAATCAACCCACCACGCGGCCCTCTTAATGTTTTATGGGTAGTGGAGGTCACAAAGTGCGCATGTGGAACAGGCGATGGGTGTAATCCTGCGGCCACGAGTCCGGCGAAGTGTGCCATATCCACCATAAAGAAGGCGCCTACTTCATCTGCTATTTCACGCATTTTGATAAAGTCAATGACCCGCGGATAGGCACTTGCCCCAGCAACAATCATCTTTGGATGGTGCTCTAGAGCTAACTGTCGAACCTGATCATAGTCAATACGTTCCGTTTTATTATCAACTCCGTAAGGAACAAAGTTAAAATAAACCCCAGAGATATTCACCGGGCTCCCATGTGTCAAGTGTCCTCCGTGGGATAGATTCATTCCGAGTACTGTGTCTCCGGGTTTTAAAAATGCAAAATAAACTGCCATATTGGCTTGAGACCCAGAATGAGGCTGCACATTAGCATGCTCTGCGCCAAAGATTCTCTTAATACGTTCCCGCGCCAGATTTTCGACTACATCAACAAATTCGCACCCGCCATAATAGCGTTTTCCTGGATACCCTTCGGCATATTTGTTCGTTAAAACAGATCCTTGGGTTGCCATCACTGCCCGACTGACGAAGTTCTCCGAGGCAATTAACTCTATTGTATTTCTCTGACGGTTCTCTTCTTGCTGAATGGCTTGCGCGACTTCTGGGTCTTGGGATTTCACCCATTGATTAATATAATCCAATGCGTTTCACTCCTAAAAATTAATTTCGCGGATGAGAGGAATTTTCGAGTTGAAGATTCCTAGGGGTACACAGCCCTTGGGCCTCCTATGAGGCGGGGACGGGTGTGGGCTAGGGTTAAGTGGGCTTCTCCCAATTCCTTCACATGGATGCGGATGGGTATTGCTACGGGGCGAAGGTGCATGCCAATAAAAGTGTCGCCGATATCAATGCCAGCATGCCCTTGTATCCGCTCTATCATAAGCGGAGAAGAAAACTTCTTCCAGGCTTGTACTGTCATTGCACCTCCAGCATGCAATCCCGGAAGTACCGTAACCACTTCTAGTCCTAATCCATGGTGATCTACACACGCTTCTTCCACAACTAAGGCCCGATTAATATGTTCACACCCCTGAACTGCCAGAAAGATTCCTTGTTGGTGAACCCGTTCCAACAAAGGTGGGAGCAACATCTCGGCAACTTCCAAACTGCTCCCCTGCCCGATCCGATGACCGATAACTTCACTTGTGCTACACCCTAAAACAAGGATCTGTCCTTGTTTTAAATTTGCTTTTAGGAAAAAGGCATCGAGTACATCTTCCCAAACCTTGGCCATCACTTGCAATTTATCTACAACGTTTTTATCCATAAGAAAGGTATTCCTCCTCTCAGTGACAATTGATTCAACCGAAGTTTTAAATGTTCAACTTAGTTGAACGAGTTCACTCAGACCTTCTCACCGCATTCAATGTCAGAAATCAACTTTAATCGGAGGGCGTGCCTTCCTCCTGAAAACTCTGCTTTCAAAAAGACATCGACTATCTCGAGGGCAAGACCGACGCCGATTACCCGAGCACCTAGGGCTAAAACATTGGCATTATTATGCTCTCTGGACATCCGAGCAGAAAACGTCTCTGAACAGACCGCTGAACGAATTCCTGGGACTTTATTTGCGGCCATGGAAATCCCCTGCCCAGTTCCACAGATTACAATTCCCAAGTCAGCCTCTCCCTTGATAATTGCACTTCCTACAGAAAAACCATACTTGGGATAATCCACGGAATCGTTTGAATGGGTCCCCAAATCTTGGACTTCTAATCCCTGTGTTTTTAAATGCTTAAGAATAGCTTCCTTGAGTTCATAACCACCGTGATCGGATCCCAACGCAACTCTCATGTTCATTCCTCCATCTAATCTATAAACATTTTATTCTACATATAGATACATAATCCCTGCCAAAACACAAAATAAAGCGACGTTTTACGCCGCTAGTGTAGACAACTTTCGTCTATCTTATACTTATCTCTTAGGTATCTGGCAAGCTAAGGGGACTTAGCTCACATAGAAATCAGCGCAAATGCATTGTACTCTTACCTGACTCAGAGCATAAGCACCTGTTCTTTCTGATCTCCGGCGACTACCTCCGATTTCTGCCATTAAGCCAGATAACTCTTTATTGCGCTTAACAAATTACCAATCTCCTGAGCTGTCTGACGATAAATTTCGAGAGAGCCACCCCAGGGATCAACAACTTCCCTTTTTTGCTCCCCCCAATCACCTAAATACCGTACTTTTTCAGCATATTCTGGAAAGAGACGCTTCAAGGCTTCTTCTTGGGCTTGGGTCATCGGGATAATCCAATCCGCATCGGCCATTAACTCAGCGCTAATCCTTCTACTAAAATGTCTTGATAGATCAATATTTTGCTCTTTAAGAACTTCAAGTGCATGGGTATTGGCGCTTTCTCCACCGTATGCTGCCATTCCTGCAGAACCAACTTGAACTGAGTCACCGAAGATTTTCCTGGCCAATCCCTCAGCCATTGGACTTCGACATGTATTTCCTGTGCAAATAAACAGAAGTTTTAAGCCCATCATTCCCACCTCTATTCCTTAAAAAAGCAATTTAACACCGATCAGCAATAATGCCAAGCCTCCAAGCATTTCAGCCTTATCTCCTAACCGAGTTCCCATTACACGTCCTAAAACTAAACCTATTCCAGTCATTAGTCCAGCAATCACACCTATGATTAAAACCGATATGAGGAGATCTGCTCTGATCGTTCCCAGTGAAAAGCCTACACTTAAGGCATCTAAACTCACACTGGCCGCTAACACACAGATACCGAATCCACTGAGAGAAGTGTTAGTTGATAAGTTACTCTGAAAAAGAGCCTTTCTCGCTTCCCCAAGAGGGTAACGCTCAATGGTTGGTCGATAAACCTTGTAAAGCATTCTCCCCCCCAACCCGATGAGAACTAAGGCTCCTATTCCACTGGCATAATGACCGAGAATCGATCCTGATGCTTGACCCAAAATCATTCCACTAAGCGGCATGATCACGTGAAAGACGGCCACAACCAACGACAAGCGCAGAACCATGCTTTTCCTGATACCAGCCAAACCGATTGCTAAAGACAACGAGAATGCATCTGCTCCTAGGGCAATTGCAACTGCCACAACCCATGCTAAATTCAATATTCTTCCCTCCGTTCCCACTATGTATATGCGCAGGAAACGGTATATTAGACGGATTGAACACTAATACCAGAATGCATTGTTTTCTACATGTATAGAACCCGCTTACCAGCCGCTTTCTGTAATCGATTCATAATAGCGGTCCCTAAGCCTCCCTCTTCGACCCCCTCAGCCAATATCAAATCTATACCTCGTTCATCACACAGTCGTAATCCTTCAAACAAGTTACTCGCCACTTCTTCTGGTCGATTTTTAGACCCCAGAACAAATAAGAGTTCTGGAAGCTGGTTATGTAAAAAAGGTGCGCTCTCCAGTGAGCAAAGAACTCCGACCTTTTTCAGGCGTGCATGTCCTTTTTGAATTTCATGTCCCATGCGCTGTATGATACGCTCGGAAGAGCCAATCATCAGGATCATCTCTCCTCGAGGAGCATAGTGCCTATATTTCATGCCAGGGGCTTTGGGAGCCTGGGTCTCCGATGGGGTATCCACCCGCACCTCGCCAAGTACCGCCTCCAACTGTTCTCTAGATATTCCACCTGGTCGAAGGATGGTGGGAATCCCCCCGCTCACATCGAGTACGGTTGATTCCACTCCGACCAAACAAGCCCCGGCATCAAGGATCAACGGAATTTTACCTTTCATATCACGCCATACATGACTGCCACTTGTCGGACTAGGTTTCCCTGAGAGGTTAGCACTTGGAGCAGCAATAGGCAATCCTGTTTCCTCGATAAGACGGAGGGCAACCGGATGACTGGGCATACGAATCGCTACGTTGTCCAGTCCTGCAGTAACAACCTCCGGAACCTTGGACGTCTTAGGCATAACCAGGGTCAACGGGCCTGGCCAGAAATGTTGTACACATAGTTCTGCTTCTGGCGTCCAGTTTGCAACCAAGTTATCTGCCATAGCGCGATTGCAAACATGAACAATTAAAGGATTATCCTGAGGTCGCCCTTTCGCTTCAAAGATCTTAACACAAGCTGAAGCATCTAGGGCATTAGCCCCTAAGCCATAGACTGTTTCCGTAGGAAAGGCTACCAATTCTCCTGCTCTCAGCAACTCTGCAGCCTCTTTTAACAGTTCAGCCTCTGGATGTCTTCCATCAATATAACTTCGTTTTGTCTGCATCTTGCTCACCTCGCTATGATCACTCGGTCCCGCCCCGCTAAGTCTGGAAAAACCTGTGTTTCAAAACCCTTCATCCGGAAAAGCTCACAAACTGCGTCCGCCTGATTCCACCCTATTTCCATAAGGAGTTTTCCCTGGGGGTTTAATAAGGACCGAGTCTCTTCTGAGAGACTTCGGTAAAAGTCCAGACCGTCTTGTCCCCCTAAAAACGCCATAGAGGGTTCCCTGAAAATTTCCAAAGCGCACTGACCATATTCCTGCACCGTAACATAGGGTGGGTTCGTGACGATATAGTCCCAGCGTTCACCCTGGATAGGCTTCACAAAGTCCCCATGGCGCCACTGAACCGAGACGCCTAAACGCACAGCATTCTCCCGCGCAACATCTAAAGCATCTTGCGAAAGATCAGTTCCGAACACTTGCGCCTTCGGGTAATAATGCGCCATCGAAATTGCGAGAGCCCCACTTCCCGTACAAAGATCTACAGCCTTAATTAATCGATCCTGCCCTTGTTCTTCTTCCGCCATTACAAGTTCAAGCCACTTCTCTATTAAAAGCTCGCTGTCCGCACGTGGGATAAGCACCCGCTGATCAACGTAGAAGGCAAGTCCCATGAACTCCTGACGCTTTAAAATATATTGAAGTGGCTCGTGATCTGCTCGACGAAGAATACTCTCCCGATAGTTTGCCTCCTCTTGCTCAGATAGATTGAGGTCACAATCAAGATAGAGACGGTCACGAGATACGTGTAAAACTCGAGCTAATAATAAATCTGCATCAAAACGGGCGTTGTCGATCCCTTTTTCCAAGAGCCTCGCTTCACCCCAATGCATTCCCTCTAGAACATTCACTTTATTCTATCTCCGCCTTCAGCCGCTCAGCCTGATCTGACGAATTCAAAGCTTGAATAATTTCTTCTAAATCTCCTGTAAGGATCGACTCCAGACGATGCAACGTTAACCCAATGCGATGGTCTGTAACCCGTCCTTGAGGGAAGTTAAACGTTCTAATCCGTTCACTCCGGTCTCCTGTGCCCACCTGACTTCGGCGCTCAGATGCCTGTTCTCCACTTGCTTCATCTTGTGCTTTCTCTAGAATACGTGCACGCAATACCCGCAAGGCTTTTTCTTTGTTCTTAAGCTGAGATTTTTCATCCTGGCAAGATGCTATAATTCCCGTGGGTAGGTGGGTTATGCGCACTGCAGATTGAGTGGTATTCACGCACTGTCCGCCAGGTCCGCTCGAACAAAAAACATCAATGCGCAAGTCATTCGGACTAATCGATACTTCCACTTCCTCTGCCTCGGGAAGAACAGCCACCGTGGCTGTTGACGTATGAATCCTTCCTGCCGACTCTGTTGCCGGAATCCTCTGAACCCGGTGCACACCACTTTCAAATTTCAATTTGCTATAGGCCCCATGCCCTTCAATTAGGAAAATAATTTCCTTGTACCCGCCCTGATCCGAGTAGCTCACACTAAGGAGTTCAGCCTTCCAGCCACGCCCTTCGGCGTAGCGGGTATACATTTTATAAAGGTCTCCGGCAAATAAGGCAGCTTCGTCGCCGCCTGCTCCAGCCCGTATTTCCATAATAACATTTTTCTCGTCCAATGGATCCTTAGGCAAGAGAAAGACCTGAATCTTCTCTTCTAGTTCCTGAGAAACGCTCCGCAATTTATCTCGCTCCTGCTCAGCCATTTCCTGCATTTCAGAGTCAAGTTTTTCCGTGAGTAAGTTTTCTGTTTCCTCAAGTTCACGAAGGACTTCCTGATATTCTCTAAATGTCGTGACAAGATTAGTCATGCCGGCCTGAGCTTTAGCATACTTTTGCCACTCGTTCTGATTGGAAATTATTTCAGGGTCACTAAGGAGCTCTGTAAATTCGTCATATTTCCGTTCAATCTCATAAAGTTTTTCTAACATCTTTCACACCCCAAAATTTACGTAAGTTCTTGACCCGTTTCTAAAACGCCTTTCAAGGCAGCTAAGGCGACCTCAAGTTGGGCATCGTCAGGTTCCCGTGTGGTGAATTTTTGTAATAACAAACCTGGTACAATTAACCAGCGGAGCCAAGGAGACTCCAAATTTCGCGAAGAGAATTTAAGGATTTCATAAGCGATCCCTGCCACAAAAGGCATAAGTATCATTCGGGAAAGCAACCTCCACCACAAGGGCTCTAGGCCCACAAAAGCGAACACAAAGATACTTACAACCACCACAATCAGGAGGAAACTGGTCCCGCAGCGCGGGTGTAACCTAGGGAATAAGCGTGCATTCTCTACTGTTAATTCTTCTCCAGATTCGTAGTTGAAAATCGCTTTATGCTCTGCACCATGATACTGAAAAACCCGTTGAATATCTTTGAGTCGGGAAATGATCACAATGTACAGAAAAAAGACAACAAGCCTTATTGCCCCTTCCAATAAATTCTGCCACACAACTCCAGTCACCTGTCCTTGAAGCAAGTGAGCCGCTCCCGTCGGCAATCCTACGAATAGCAAAAGACCTAGACCAAAGGCAAGTCCTATGGTCAGAGCCATTTCCCAGAATCCAAGATCGTCTCCGCCCTCTTCCTCTCCTATTGAACGATTGGCCGAAAAAGTTAAGGCACGAGTTCCAACAATCAATGAATCCACAAGGGCAACGAACCCTCGTACCAACGGCACCTTGAAAATAGGCTTTTTTGCCCATGTATTGAGCAGGACGTGCGAGACCTCGATCTCACCATTTGGTAACCTTACCGCAATAGCACTCTCCAGTGGTCCACGCATCATAACCCCTTCTATGACCGCTTGCCCGCCATATTGGACTGGTTTACCCATTCCTTCGCCCTCCTCTATTATATCGAGGCTCGATGCGCGATGTTCGAGACTCAATGAGCTAAATATCGAGGCGTAATACGCGCATGCTCAGACTCGAAAGTTGAATATCTTTCTTCGCTACGAACATTTACGCAAAAAGCAGAGCTTGCGCTCTGCTTCTCCACCAGCAACGACCGCAGGCCGTTGTTTACATCCCGTATTTCTTTTTAAACCGATCAACCCGTCCGCCGACATCGACAAACCGCTGTACCCCGGTATAGAAGGGATGGCATTTCGAACAAATTTCCACTTTGATGTCTTTACGTGTGCTTCCAGTTGGAATGATTTCTCCGCAAGCACATGTCACCGTGGTTTGTTCGTATTTCGGGTGAATTTTTTCTTTCATGTCTTCACCTTCTTTCCCATTTTTGATAAAGGTGCAATATATCACACCTGATAATGACACAATTCCAGTCAACTATACTAGTTTAGCACAAGTAACGTTAACTGGTCAAGATACTATTTTCTAACATGGGCTTATTTTAAGCCCTATAGACTAACAATTTTTGTTTTTCTCAAATAGAGCTCCGGATCCACTGTTTTTCCATTATGCCGAATTTCGAAATGAAGGTGAGGGCCTGTCGAATTTCCAGTGTTTCCTGAAATAGAAATTCCTTCTCCACCGCTGACAAAGTCTCCGACATTGACCAGAATTTTGCTGTTGTGGGCGTAGAGCGTTTGCACTCCATCCCCATGATCCAACATAACCGTCAGACCATATACCCCGACCCAACCTGTCTTAGTGACTTTCCCCGCTCGCGTTGCTCGAATTAGACTACCACTTGAAATGGCAATGTCCAACCCATGATGAAATTCCCCATTACGCCGACCGTAAGCTGATGAGGTTACCCCGATAACTGGCCAATTCCAGGACGTTACATTGCCCCGTGAAATCTCTCGACTTGCTCTCATGGTGTTTTCTTGGATAGTTAAAGTCATTCCCGGTTGCAGGGGAGTTGTAGAATTCAATTTTTTAATCTCAGCAACCGTCGTATTGTAATGGGTTGCAAGATCTCGTAAATCCGCTCCAGATCCTAAGGTAACTACGGAATAACAAATTACTGGTGTTTCAACTTGTGAGTATGCTGGAAAAACCGAGACTAAGGAAATACCTAGACCAATAAGTAAAGCGACGCTTACGGAGACTATCCTAGCGCGCCGCTTCCGCCCACTATTGGAACAATGCACTAAAGAATCCACCTCAAAGTTATCAATGGCTAAAATGGTATACATAACTATTTTAGCCAAACTTCGGGTAATTCAAACGAGGGTAGGGTATCAACAGCCCTTCATTGCATAATCTGGCTTTTTGTCAAAGCGATGACGTGCTTCAATAAAGCGAACCGTCCCTGTTTTTCCTCGCATGACAACGGTGTGCGTTAAAGCCCCTTTGGAGGTATAGGTTACAGCACGCAACAAGGGGCCTTCTGTAATCCCAGTAGCTGCAAAAAAGACGTCATCCGTACTTACCAGGTCATCCATTGTTAATAACTTTTGAACATCCTCAACTCCTAAGGCTTTAGCTCGAGCGACGTCTTCCTCATTTTCCGGCCAAAGGCGGCCTTGCATTTCTCCTCCCATGCAACGAAGGGCAGCTGCAGCTAGAACACCTTCTGGTGCTCCGCCAACTCCCATCATCATATCAACTCCTGAATCTTCAAACGCACAGGCCACAGCTGGAGAAACATCCCCATCTGAAATAAGTCGAACCCGCGCTCCGCAAGCACGTACATCTTGAATTAGTTTCTGATGACGTGGGCGATCCAAAATGACGACTGTAATATCTTTAATATTTTTCCCTAACGCTTTAGCCACATTTGTGACGTTTTCGAGTACAGTGGCATCTAAACTTATCTTCCCAACAGCAGCAGGACCTGCTGCAATCTTATCCATGTACATATCTGGAGCATGAAGTAAGCAGCCCCTCTGAGCAATGGCTACAACAGCAATTGCCCCTGGCAATCCTTTAGCACAAGCTGTTGTTCCCTCTAGCGGGTCAACAGCAACATCTAATTCCGGACTTTCGCCATTTCCGACACTTTCCCCAATGTAGAGCATCGGCGCCTCATCCATTTCCCCTTCTCCGATCACCACTGTACCATCCATGTGAATTGTGTTAAAAACTGCTCGCATTGCTTCAACGGCAGCATTATCTGCGGCTATCTTATCCCCTAGCCCTACCCAACGTGCAGAAGCTAGAGCAGCGGCCTCTGTCACTCTGGCAAATTCCATCGTAAGTTCTCTTTCCATTTCTCATTCCTCCTAAAGCATTATTTAGATTTATTTAAGTACCGCATCCACCTTATTAGCGGAAAAACACCTCAACCTAGTGCACGTATTTCTTATTATGTCATCACTTTTATCATAATAACTTTATTGTGACATACTTTTAAAGCATTTTCAACCGTAAATGAACTCTCTAAATCTTTGATTCAGCGGAAGTAATCTATCTTCCTTCAATAATTAGCCAAGATATTCAAGTATTGTGCAGAATTATGATCCCAATTTTCTAGAAGTTGGATCTGCTTCTGACTATAAGCAAAAACTTGGCATCAACTCATCTGTTTATGCAGATAAGTTGATGCCAAAGTCGAGGTTCTATATTCGAGGTAGTTCAACCTTAGCTTCAAAATGGAGTGTAAAACTCCGTCTTGAAGTATGTTTGTTTAAAAATTCAATGAAGCATACCATATTGTCGCTACGGCTTTCTAAAGCTTCTTCCAATCAGCTAAAAACTTTTCTATCCCAGCATCAGTCAAAGGGTGACGGAATAACTGCCTCAATACCTCAAATGGAACCGTTGCATAATCTGCTCCGATTTTGGCTGCTTCCGTAACATGCACTGGATTTCGAATGCTTGCAGCAATAATTTTTGTTTCAATACCGTGAACTTGAAAAATCTCGCACATATCTTGCAACAAGTTCAATCCATTTTCTCCGATGTCATCTAAACGTCCCAGAAATGGGCTAACATAGGTGGCTCCCGCTCGTGCTGCTAGTAGCGCTTGGTTCGACGTAAACACAAGGGTTACATTCGTCTTGATTTTATCTGCATTTAAGGCTTTTACAGTCTTGAGGCCCGCTTCGGTCATCGGAATCTTGACCACAATATTCTTATTGATTGCAGCTAAAACCTTGGCTTCACGTAGCATTCCCTCATGATCAAGGGCAATAACTTCTGCGCTTATAGGTCCATCGACGATCCCCGTTATTGTGTTAAGAAGTTCGTGGAAGTCCTTACCTTCCTTAGCCACTAAGCTAGGATTCGTGGTAAGACCAGCAATCACTCCCATATCCCAAGCTTGTTTAATTTCATCGATATTTGCCGAGTCTAAAAAAAACTCCATGAAGTTACCTTCTTTCTGTTGTGAACTCATTCAACTCAAGATTAAGCCTTCCCGTTACTTCCAAAGACTCTTATTTTCTCACGAATTATTGCAGTCGCGGCTTCCCTGGCTGGCCCTAACATTTTACGTGGATCAATTTCTTTAGAATTCCCTTCAAGTACTTGACGAGCAGCCCACACAAACGCCTCACGAATATTGGTGTCAATGTTAATTTTACAAACACCTCGTGAAATCGCTTCACGTAGCGCCTCATCAGGCACGCCTGAAGACCCATGCAAAACAATCGGAGTCGAAATCCGTTCTCGGATTTTCGTTAACCGTTCAAAGTCCAACTTAGGTATCCCAATATATTGACCATGAGCTGTCCCGATGGCAATTGCTAACGCATCCACCTTTGTCGCTTGAACAAAGTGTTCTGCTTCAGCAGGATCCGTAAACAAGGCCTCACGGTCGCTGACAGTAATGTCATCTTCTGTTCCACCTATTTTACCCAGTTCGCCTTCTACTGATATACCAAGAGGACGAACTGCTTCGATGACTTTGTTAGTCAAGGCAATATTATCTTCCAACGTGTGTTTAGATCCGTCAATCATCACAGATGAGAATCCGTTTCGCGCGCACTGCATAACTTGAGCAAAACTTGTTCCATGGTCCAGATGCAAGGCGATAGGCACTCTTGCATTTTCAGCCGCCAATTTCGTCAATCCTGCAATGAATTCGATTCCCGCATATTTTATGGCACCTTGGCTGGCCTGAATAATAACTGGTGCATTCTCAGCTTCTGCAGCAGCCACGATCGCTTGGACAATTTCCATATTATTACAGTTAAAGGCCCCTACCGCATAATGTCCTTTTTGTGCTTTTTCTAATAACTCGACCATCGAAACTAACGCCATTTTTTTTCCTCCTCGTTTGTCTTTGAAAGATGCTGGCCTCGCAGCGGATTATTGATGTTCCATGTTTTATTTTCTTCTAGATACATTGAATTTATTCCTTCGATTTGCCGGACGTTATCCGAGCTATCCGCATAAATCACTCCCACTGCTTCACAGCATTCACAATAAAGTTCAATGCGATCTGGCAACAACTCAAAGGATAGCTGATGGTTGCCACAAGCACACCCTAAATCTCCTTGCTTTGCTAAACGATGGAGATAATCTAAAACCCTTAGCATCACTTCAGGATTTTCGAAATCTTCCTCATAACCGAGCTCTAAAGCTAATTCCCCAATAGATTTTTCACGTTCATGACAGGCCTGGGTGACTTTTTGCTTAGGCCCAATATATCCGACAGAAGCTTCCACTGTGGGACAGCTAAGCGGCAAAGCGTCATGCCCCCATATGGCATGCCGGTTTAATCTTAAATAATGGGTGTCCCCACAGTAAGCACAAGCATAAGTGATGTTGAACTGCTGAAGATTACTGCTGGTTACGGACATAAGCTGAAGGCCGCAACCACAAAGCAGATTCTTACGACCTCGTCGAGAAAATGCAAAGAGAGAGAGGGCATGAAATTCTAGCTCCCCGCATTGGGAACATTGAATAGCGATTGTAGTATTTGTTGTTAGAATCATATTTCCCACCTCTTCCTACAACATATACTTCGTCATGCAAGAAGATTTTCCTGCCTTTAAGCCAACAAAAAAAGTATACATTGTAGGTCGTCAGAACCTGTGCTTAAGACTATGCTCCTTTTAGTATTTCCCTCACCCGATCTCTCAGCTCAAACAAATCAAAAGGCTTACCCATGTAATAGAGAATCCCGAGCTCTTTTGCTTGCTCCATATTCTGAGTATCCCCATAGGCCGTCATCATGATCACATCCACCTGGTTATTTAAGGCACGAATTTGTCCTAATGCTTCTATGCCGTTCATCCCAGGCATTTTCATATCCATCAATATGAGATCTGGCTCAAAGGTAATAAGTAACTGAAGGGCTTCTGCTCCGTTCGCCGCCATTTTGACCTCATGGTGATCTTCCTTGAAAGTTTCAAAGAGCAGGCGACGTACACCAAATTGATCATCTACGACTAGAATTTTACCCACTTCTTACATCCCTTCCCTAATTTTATGTCATTAAAGGGAATATTCTTTGTATAATGGTAAAACTCCTTCTTCCATAACGCGTTCCGAGAGTATTTGTCCATCTTGCCTATATCTTCTAGGAATTCGAGGATTTGCCAAAGTCCGACGCAACGGAATTTCTACCTCATCCCCTAGGGCGCAGTTCAGTATTCCCACATCTATCACAGTTAACTGCATTCCTATTTTTCCGGCAACACGAACGGCCTTCCCCTTCAGTTCAACCTGTTCTATTCCTATAAAAACTCCAAATAAAGCCGCAAAGTTTTTAATCACAATCTTTAGAAAATCAACCCAGCCTTGGGGAGTGAAATGTGGAGCTATGCCAAATCCGTCCGCATACCCGACGGGGATCACCGCAAGCTGAGTGTCAGTCTTCGTGCGATAGATACCCTGATAACCAACATAAGTCCCTTTAGGAACTTTACGCAAATGAACAACTCGACTTTTAGCCACCCATGGATCGTTTAACTTTAGTTTTCCGCTGAATCCTTGCCCCGGATAATGTCCGATCAGCAAGGTCCCAATACGCACAAAGTCATGATGCCACTCGGGGTAATCGAGAAAAGCTGCACTATTGCAAACATGTTTCCACGTTGGATGAATTCCCAATTCTTCTAGTCGGGCTATACAGGAGGTAAACCGTTCATATTGCCCTAATGTATAACCCTTATCCTTAAGGGCTGCACGAGCGAAATGGGTATAGACCCCTGCAACTTGAAGATGAGGGGCTTTTTTCAGGCCAAGAGTAAGCTCTTCTAGTTCGGAAAATCGAAATCCGGTTCTCCCCATGCCAGTCTCTATCTTAAGATGCACTTGAGCTAGAGTAGGATGTTCTAATTCCAGATCTGAGCAAGTCTCATTCAACTCCACAATCGAAGATAGTTCAGAGAGCGTTAACTGTAGCTGAGCTGCAATGGCTTGGGGCCATTCTTCCTTCGTAGTTGGTCCCAGTACTAAAATAAGCCCCTCTATGCCATGTTCACGTAAGATTAGCCCTTCTTCAACTCTTGTGACTGCAAACGCTTCACAGCCAGTTCGAGCTAAGGCACGCGCAACTTCAACTGCCCCCAGGCCATAAGCATCTGCTTTCACAACTGCCATACACCTTGATTCAGAACGCAGATGCTTTACTATTTCCTGATAATTCTCTACTACCGCATCAAGGTCAACTTCAATCCAGGTTCCAGCCATTGCGTTATCTCCTCCGCGTTCGCCGTAACTTACCGATTATTCCCTTTATAACATCTGAATAAATTGGTTCCAAGTGGTTCCAGAGGAAATAAATTGCAGGTCGATACACTAAGTCCCATTCTCCGATAAATTCTGTATACTCTCCGTTAAACCCCTTCTTAAAACGATAAAGCCCGTATAGTGGGTTATCTTCCGTCAAATGCCCTGGAACCCCTCGGAAATCATACATTGTGCAGCCCAGCGACTTTGCCCAACGTATCATTTCCCACTGAATTAAGTAATTGGGCATAACATTTCGATGAGCATTTGACGAAGCTCCATAGATATACCAAGCTTTATCTCCTATTACAAAGGCCAAAGTCCCGGAGATGATTTCCCCTTCATACTCAGCAACAAATAACTTCCCCAAACCTACTGGGACCAAGGAATCATAAAGGTCTTCAAAGTAGGAATAGGCTCGCACCAAAAATTTATCGCGCTCGGTTGTCTCTTTTAAAACCTCATAAAACTTTGGTAAATCGTCTCTCGTTCCCTGCCGTATAGTAACCCCTTTTTTCGTAGCAAGTCGAATGTTATATCGCGTTTTTTGCTGCATATTGGCGAGTAACGTTTCCTCATTTGGAGAAATATCTAATCGAAACACGTACTTCGGTTGAACCCCTTCAAAGCCCTTGCCACTCTCCGCAGAGCTGAATCCCCTAGAACGCAAATATTGTTCCAGTTCCTTTTCTGAAGATGGCACATCAGGGTCTATTTTTAAGAAAATGGCTCCTCGGGTTTTCGCTAACTTACGAATCTCCGCCAGCACCAAGTCTGACAGCGCGACATTGTTCCAATCCACGATCGGCCCTCGAGAGACGTAAAAAATAGGAATACCCACAACTGGGATTTTACGTTCCAGAATAGAGGCTACAGCTACAATCTCTTTGTTTTCTTCAATAACCAACCTCCAGGGTTTCCATCCTGTTCGGCTCTTTATCTCTCCCCACTCCCAAGACTGCAACACATGTCCTTTGGGATCCTTGGCCAAAAAAGCATTATAACGTGTATGTTCACTTTTATCGATCCACCTTGCAACATAGGCCACTAGTTCAGTCCCCTTCCTCTTTCCATTCTTTCCAAGTTTTGCTTCTCTAAATCAGCAACTCGATATTATGCAGGAAGAGTTCGTGCTAGACCCTTAATCTAAGGTTTAGCAGAACTCTCCTAGCTCAAAATCTCTTATCTCTAACGCCGTAGCTCGAAGCTCGGCGTCATTACGCAATCAGAATAGCCTGCTCTATCTAACGACCCCAAAGACAAGACGGCGCACATGAAATGTGCTGTCTCCCAAACCCCTCGTCACCCAAAACGAACTCTCAACGCTGAATGCAAGCCCAAGAACCGTCCCCCAACTTACACGGACACTCATCGTTCTCCGGTCCAAGCCCGGGACGCAGTGTGACACAAGCACGACGTCTTTTACGAAAGCAGAATAGCAAACTTCCGTGTAAGCGACCCCAAACACGGGGCAGCGAACAAGGATGTGAGCTGCCGCCAACCGAGCCAAGGATGGCGAGTCTGGCACGATAGTCTCCGGTGGAGAGTATCGCCGAAGCCGCAATCCCAAAAGGAATACCCGTCGGCGTAGGATGAACCCCGCTCCCCATTTAAGAGCTTACAGGGTTAGTTTGCTCTGCGTCGTAAGACTGAGGGCTGTGTCCACAAGTCCCGCTCTGCGTCGTAAGCACCGAGCGATGTGTCACACTAGTCCTTTAAAGCAGCTCGTATAAACTCTCTAAACAACGGATGCGGCCGGTTCGGGCGAGATTTAAATTCCGGATGGAACTGGGAGGCCACAAACCATGGGTGATCTGGATATTCAATAATCTCTACCAAACGGCCATCCAGTGACGTCCCCGAGAACTTCAGCCCTGCCTCTTCGAGCTCAGCACGGTACTGGTTATTGACTTCATAGCGATGACGGTGGCGCTCATAGACAACTTGGTCTTGATACGTTGTATGGGCAATGCTTCCTTCCACCAACTTTGCAGGTGAAATGCCTAAGCGCATGGTACCGCCCTTCTCTTCAATATCTTTTTGCTCTGGAAGAATGTCGATGACCGGATATGGTGTGTCTGCGTCAAATTCTGTGCTGTTGGCTCGTTCCATACCACAAATATTGCGGGCAAATTCTATGATGGCAGTTTGCATCCCTAAGCAAATCCCTAAGAAAGGAATTTTTTGTTCTCTCGCAAATCGAATCGCTTCAATTTTGCCCTCAATTCCTCGGTTACCGAAACCTCCTGGGACAAGGATTCCGGCAACGCCAGTTAGGTACTTTTCAACGCCTTCTTCTTCAATATTTTCTGAGTTTACCCAACGCACGTTCACTTTTGCTCCGTGCTCTGTCCCTGCCGAACGCAATGCCTCAGCGACACTCAAATAGGCATCGGGAAGTTCTACATATTTTCCAACAATGGCAATCTCAGTCTCTCTCGTCGGGGATTTTATTCTCTCCACCATAGCCTTCCACTCTGTCATATCGGCCGGTGGAGCCTCTATTCCTGAGACACGCAGAACAATATCATCAAGGCCTTCTTTTTGGAGCTTTAGAGGGACCTCATAAATACTCGAAGCATCCAAGCACTGGATGACGCCTTCTAATTCAACATCACACAGTAGGGCTAACTTCTCTTTCATATCACCGGAGAGTTCTTTCTCTGAACGACAAACAATAATATTCGGTTGAATACCGATTCCCCGTAATTCTTTAACAGAGTGCTGAGTTGGCTTTGTTTTCAATTCCCCCGACATAGGTAAATAGGGTACGAGAGTAACATGTATGTAAATGACATTATCTCTCCCAATGTCATTTTTCATCTGCCGAATTGCTTCCAGGAAAGGTAAAGATTCAATATCTCCAACGGTACCACCGATCTCGGTAATTACGAAATCTGGGTGACTCTCTCTTGCTACTCGGTAAATTCGCTCTTTGATTTCATTAGTAATATGAGGAATGACTTGAACAGTTCCTCCCAGATAATCCCCTTTACGTTCCTTGCGGATGACTGACCAGTACACTGTGCCCGTCGTCACATTACTGTTTTTCGACACTGGCACATCAATAAAGCGCTCATAGTGGCCTAAATCGAGGTCTGTCTCTGCCCCGTCATCTGTAACAAACACTTCACCATGTTGATAAGGGCTCATAGTTCCGGGGTCAATATTAATATAGGGATCAAATTTTTGTATTGCAACTTTTAGACCCCTATTTTTAAGAAGACAACCCAAGGATGCAGCCGTGATTCCTTTTCCAAGGGATGACACTACGCCGCCTGTAACGAAAATAAATTTTGTCATGTGCTCATTTCCTTTCAGACCTTTAAATGTAAATCCAGTTCTTCTATTTCTCAGCAGTAGATATATTCCCTACCAGGCTATCTTCTGCAACAAAACACATAAATAAAGCTAGTCCGAGAGCCGCACTAGCTTTATTTTATCTGTCTGAAAAATTATGTTTTGTGAACGCCTTTTAAGTTTGGATAAGTCATATCATCTAATTATATCATAAAATCAGATAGATGTATTCCGTTTAATTAAACTAATTAAGAACAATGGAGAATTTTGTTACATTATCGTAAAGGATGTCAAGATAAATGACATCCTTTACAGATATGTCTGATAATTATCTCAGTATTTTCCTTAGACTCGAGGCTATAACTACCACTTTTCTCCACGCCGACCCTCATCCGTCTCATCAAAAACTTCGTCGGTTTCTAGAGGGTCTTCATCTGCGTCTTCATCTAATTCTTCTAGATCTTGCTTATCGTCCTCCTCAGATGAGGACTTGTTCATCAATGAGACAGGTGCTAACTTCCTCGGGGTTTTCGAAGGATCCCATACTTTCAACCCCCACTCACCCCGTCCAAGGAAAGTAAATCGTGTGTCAAGGTTGATCTGTGTGAGTGCTGCAGCAATGCGAATAGCTTCCTGCGAAATCCCTAAGCGCCCTAGTACTTCTTCAATTAAGTTATGATAATGCATGGGATTACCATGAGCTTTCAGTACTTCATAAGCGATATCTGCTTCTGTCGGCTTGTCTTTTCCCTTTAAAGAGTGGGTCACAACTCCACCGCCCCTTCGTCGTTTTGAATATCAATATATTCGGCCCACCTCTAAATATTTCCTGCCTGTCGTGTCTTTAAACATAAGAGAAAAAATATTTTATTAAACTACATTTTTTCTGGAGCTGATACCCCTAGAATTCCCAGTACATTGCTAATTATTTGTTTCACTGCCCCGACTAAGCTCAAACGAGCCTTGCGTAAACCCTCATCGTCAACGAGTACGCGTTGACTGTTATAGAAAGTATGAAAGAGGCCGGCCAAATCGAGAACATAGCGCGCTAACCTATGAGGTTCCATGAGACGTGCAGCGACGATAACCTCACTCGGTAAATCCGCCATCTTCTTGAGCAAATCCCGTTCCTCTGTGCTGTTTAAGAGTTTTAAGTCCTCTTCACTCGGTGGCTTGCCATTATCTCCAAGTTCCTCTGCTTGTCGCAAAATACTGCACATCCGAGCATGAGCATATTGCACATAGTAAACGGGGTTATCTGAAGACTGGGCTTTCGCCAGATCGAGATCAAAGTCTACCGTAGAGTCCGGGTCTCGCAAACTAAAGAAGAAGCGCGCTGCATCTTTGCCAACTTCGTCCATCAACTCGCGCAAAGTGATGTATTGCCCAGAACGTTTGGACATTTTTACTACTTCTCCGTTTTGAATGAGCCGCACGAGTTGCATCAAAATAACTTGCAAGTTATCTTTATCATACCCAAAGGCAGACATAGCACCTTTCAACCGAGCCACATGTCCATGATGATCGGCACCCCAAATATTGATAACTCGAGTGAATCCACGCTCGAATTTGTTGCGATGGTAGGCGATATCTGCAGCAAAATAAGTCGGCGTACCGTTGCTTCTGATCACCACTTCGTCTTTTTCATCTCCAAACAAAGTGGATTTAAGCCAAAGTGCTCCTTCCTTTTCGTAAATATACCCCTTTTTCTCAAGTTCTTCTAGGGTTGAGCGCACTGCTCCTGAATCATGCAAGGATTGTTCATTAAACCAAACATCATATTCGACTCCAAAATCCTTAAGGGTATCCCTAATGTTTTGCATCTTTTCTTCCAAAGCATACCGCACCAGAAACTCTCGTCGTAGGGCTGGTTCTACCGAAAGGTACTTGTCTCCTACTTTGGCAATGAGCCCTTTTACGGTGTCAATCAAGTCTTCGCCATGGTAGCCTCCTTCTGGGAAAGGAGAATCCTGACCTAATCGTTGTAGATACCTTGATTCCAGCGACAAAGCAAAATTATGAATTTGGTTTCCTGTATCATTAATATAAAATTCACGGGTAACTTCATACCCCGCCATGGAGAGTAACGAAGCAAGGCTGTCACCCAGTGCCGCACCACGGGCATTGCCCATGTGGAGTAGCCCAGTGGGGTTTGCGCTCACGAACTCGACCTGAACCTTTTGACCCTTTCCGACATCCACTTGGCCATAACGTTCTCCAGCTTTAGTAACCTCGTTAATGACATCCGTAAGCCATAGCGGATTTAATCGGAAGTTAATAAACCCCGCTCCAGCAATTTCGGAGGATTCTATCCATGTCCCTGTCGTATTCAGGTGTTTAATGAGTATAGTGGCTATATCCCTAGGTGAACGTTTCGCTTGTTTCGCCAACACCATTGCTAAATTTGTTGCCAAATCTCCGTGTTGCCTTTCTCTCGGTTCTTCCAGAACATAACTTGGTAATTCTTCAAAATTTAACTCTCCGTTTGCTTTCGCAGCTTGTGCGGCTTCTTCCAACTGACTTGTAACTCGGCTTTTTATATTCTCATAGAGACTCATTGGGGGAAATCCTCCTTTATGTTTAACAACAGCACATTATAACTGATCAGATTATCTTCGACAAAAAGATCATATTCTAGACTAATACGTCCCCCCTGGACTGTCAAGTCACATTCTACTAAATGGGGCATAACGCTCAGCCATATCTTTCCAAAACAAGTGGAATAAATACCTCGATTGAGCACACCTTTATTAAATTCTTGTCTATTATCAACCGCGCCCTTACGATTTAACCCAACCAATCCATGTTTAACTGTTATAAATGTTGTGACTCCTTCAAATTCTGTGTTTTCACTGTCGCAATCCTTATAGACGAGATAGAAAACACCGTTTCGTTCGTAATACGTTCCCACGGTATTCAATTCCTGCTGGTTAACATGTCCTTCTGGATACTTCTGAGATCCTTTGATCTGGATGGTTACTTTTTTTTGCACTTTGGTTTACTCTCCTTTCGAGAGAAAGTGAGGAATTGTCTAATTTTGCTTAAAATAATCCATCATAATGGCTAACCCCGCTTCAAGCTCAGGGGAATTTCCTCCGAATCCTAAGCGGAAGTGTCCCTCTTCCCCGAAAAAAATCCCCGGTGCTACAAGAACACCACGTCGATGTAATTCCCTGCCCAATTGTTCAGAGGGAATTTTAGTAGAGTAACTCACCCATGCGACTACCCCTGCCTCTGACTTTTGCCACCTGAGGGTCGGATCTTCCTTGAAGGCCTTTTCGAGCAGGGTAATATTTCGAAGACGCAGTTGTCGATTGCGATCCCATATTTTAGTCCGATGCTTGAGCGCTGTAAGTGCTAAATGTTGGCCCAGTGCAGGTGAACAAAGCGATGTATAATCACGTTTAGTAGCACAACGTGCAATTATCTCAGGAGGACCCATCATCCACCCTACCCGAAGCCCCGCTAAACCATAGGATTTAGACATGCTCCCAATGCTTACTGCTTGGGACGAGTAGTCACGCATGGATGGCAAAAGAGTCTCCCCGAGTTCACGATAGACTTCATCGGAAAGGAGATAAATCTCACGTTCTAAACACACTTCCGCAATCTGTCTCATCTCATTTGGAGAAAATACAAACCCTGTCGGATTGTGAGGTGTATTTAACATGACTAGCGCTGGTTTCTGGTCTAAAAGATCCATAAATTCATGGATGTCAAAGCCCTTATCTTCACGATAATGCCAAAGTAAGGCGGTTGCTCCTAGGTCTATGCCGACTTGAGATAGCTGTTGGTAATAAGGGGTCTGAACGATGAATCGATCACCGGGCTCAAGCAAAGAATTTAATAGTAAGTAATTAGCTTCAATAGCTCCACTGGTCACGAAAACATGATCCGGGTCTGTAGGATTGGAATAGAGACGCGTTATTTCCTGACGTAGCTCAGGTATTCCCTCGGGTTCGGTATAACCTAGCCGCGTCGCAAAAAGACTGAATTGCAAATCCGGGTCATTGGCCAAGCAAAGAAGCTCGCGCAATGACCAAGCTTGAATCGCACTGGCTGCAAGATGATAACGTACATTAAACTCTGTTTTCGAAAAGAATCGCTCTAAGCTAAATGGGGTGACTTTCATCTGGCAAACCCCGCTTTCAAGAACAATTTATAGAATGCCTTATGTGCCTATTCTCGTTAACTCAGAAAAACTCCTTTTTTTATACTAGTTTAAATACTAAAATTTTCGTTGATCCCTTCTTGCGATTATAAGGCTCTAGGGACACTCATCCATTCAACGTCAACGGCCCCTTATCACTCATCCTTGGCAGCGTAATATTGCAAGAGCGAGAGGAATTATTCCCTCTCGCTTATCCTTAACCTATTATTACTGGAGAAATTCGCCGCGTGGCGTCTTGAGAATCCGTTGGATTTTCTCTTCGGCACCCGTAGAAGCATTTAAGTATATGAGATACTCTTCGCCCTGGTACTGACCGCGGAATTCATAACTATACACCTCTTGGTTACCACTTTTGGCGATAACTGCCAGGCGTTTCTCTGATACCTTAAAATCGGGTCGCAATTTCTGAACAGCTTGGTCCATCGATATTTTCTCTGGGAAGGTTCGCGAGTGATGGAACGCGTAATAAGGGACTGCATCAAATCCGACAAGCTGTCCGTTATCCAGAGCGATCATCAACCTTACTTTATCCGGGTATATCCTTACCCCCTCTTTTTCAGCAACAAATTCAAATTGAACATATGCCCCGAAGTCCTCACTTGAAGTTAACACCAGTTGCCAGCCTAATGATTGCATTATCGCCTTTGCTTTACTGACGGCGTCTGCCTGAGTCAGTGTCCGAGGCTCAATAGAACGCTGATCCCTGTAAAATGTAACAACCCCGCCCTGATGGCTAACCTCTAAATAAGCTTCGTTATATTTCCAGATATAACCCCCAAGTGGACCCTGTGAATCACCCCCGAATTCCGGAGTAATATTAGTATAACCCACTTTATTTAGAAAGTCCCGTGCAGTGCCTTGTGCCTGTCCTCTTGTCACATCACCCGAGGGGAGCCCTAGTGGCTTTGGAACAACACGTGTGGCATATTCTCCAGTATAAGAAAACGGCGGAAGCTTTTGCAGACTCGCATCCAACTGGTCAAGACCAGATCTTACAGACTTAGATGGAGCTTCAGACCCATCGGCGGCGGCTTCTGCAATTTGAGTGCCACCAAACCCAAGCCGTTGCCTTATGGTTGGAGTGGGATCTGTCCAAACTAAGTTCTCCGTGTCCATCCTAACTATGAGATTTTGAACTTTTTGATTTACTGGCATGAGGCGCTCATGCATGTCTCTTAATGTCTTTTCATCTTCCGTAGAAAGTTTTCCACCACCGGCGATTCGTTGTGTCAATGCCTTAGAAAAATCACCAGCTTGGACTAAAAACTGACCAATATAACTAAGTCCAGTCTGCTCAGCAGGGATTTGGGCGAAATCCTTCAGCGCTGCATCACTTATACTCGATACTTGGCTTAAGTAGAGAATCTTTTGCGTGGAATTACTGGCTACGTCTCCTTTTGCCAAATCTGTCTCTAACTGATCAAGATGACTAGCAAAATCGTTTAAGGCCCTGCGGTTACTATTTTCCGCCTTAAGACGATAATCTCCCGCTAGGCGGTATTCATTAAACCCCCAACCCAAGGAAATCAACAATGCCGCCGTTAAAGCACCGATCCAAAATTTTCTATGCATACTTGTCCCCCTACTTCGTAAACATATGATTTCCGATTTGTTTGATCTGTGGTCGTGACCAAATGTATTTATTCTTTGTTTTAGCAGGATTAAAAAAGAAGACTGCTCCTCCTGAAGGATCTGATCCATTTATCGCTTCCTGAGCAGCACGCAAGGCATCTGCCGAAGGTGGTAAATTAATTTGCCCATCATCCACGCTAGAAAAGGCCCGTGGTTGATAGACTATATCGGCTATCGTTTTCGGGAAGGCAGGATCTGAAATCCGATTAATAAGAACGGCAGCGACTGCGACTTGTCCCACGTAGGGCTCTCCTCTTGCTTCTGCATTTACACAACGCGCTAAGAGGTTTATGTCAATATTCTTGTTGCCAACAGCCTTTCCTGTCGAATTCGTACTTTGACCGGTTAAGAGCTTTAACTCCTTGACTGTTTGCGTTCCAGCCAATCCATCCACTCTAAGCCCGCGTTCCTTTTGAAAACGCCGTATCGCCGCTTCTGTTTTCGATCCGAATTTTCCATCGGTCTTACCGACGACATAACCTAACTGTACCAATTTTTTTTGCAGTTCGATCACTTCGGGTCCTTTACTCCCCTTGCTTAGTAAACGATCTCCTAAGGCCCCATAGGCAATTCCGGATAGAACAATACTGAGAATCAGCACTATGGCCAGAACCCCCCAAGGTCTAACGCGTACTTTCATACCCTCACCTCACTTTGTTTGATACTCTTTAGTGTGGCAAAAGTTAATGAAAATTATCCAACAAAATGTTCTTATAATTAATTTAAGTTTATCATTACGATCTTGTTTCACTTTCTTCATCTCATAGTCTTTAGTTGACTCGTTCAACCAAAGTTGAAGATCGAGACTAGGTAGGGAGTCTACCCCCACCTAAGTAAGGTAGGATTACCGCCCAATTTAATAGAAGTAGAAGTTTCACAATTTAATCAAACAACAAAAAGACAGCGGCCGAAGCCGCTGTCTTTTCGTTGTTCTCATATCCGGGATATTTCCATTACATGTAATACAGGGTATCTCTGAATACTTAATTAAGTGTTCAAAGATTGCTCTTATAAATTTCTTAAATTCGGGGTCCTCTGAATGGGTGCATGGCTCGAGGTTTTCCTAAAATTTCCGCCCAAATAACCCCTTGGACGAGTTCTCGTTCCGTCACAGAAACGCCGCTTAATCCTATCGAATTCGTGGCCATTTCCTCACCAGGAATCTCATCAGCACTCTTATATGCTTCTAAACCAAGTATTCCTACGTATTCACTGGTTCCTTCGGTTCCTTGGGTCCCTTCGATTCCCTGACTCCCCTCGGTTCCCTGGATGCCTTCGATTCCCTGAGTTCCTTCAGTTTCAACATAATAGTCCTCAGCCTTCTTAACATCAAGAGGGACTGTCGGTTGCAACGTTCCAGCCTGCATTGCTTGTTTTAGCTGCTCTCTCCATGTGCTACCTTGTATTCCCTGGATTGCATCTCTTATGGTGCTACCATCTGGCAGTTTAAATGAGTCAGAGAGTTTTCCTGGTGATTGTTGCAGGCTCTTCTTTTTTGAAACTGCGACAATCAACTGGTAAATACCCCAAATGATAATTACAACCGTGAAGAGCGACATGATCTCACCTACTTCTTCGTTAGGCTATCATTGCCTGAATCCGCTTTACCCGTCTGGGCAATGTTGCCTCTCATCTGTGTATCCGCCATGATATTTTGCATGTTGTAATAGTCCATAACGCCCAGTTTCCCTTCACGCAAAGCTTGCGCCATAGCTCTTGGGACTTCCGCTTCCGCTTCGACGACCTTAGCCCGCATCTCTTGGACCGATGCCTTCATTTCTTGTTCCCTCGCAACGGCCATCGCGCGTCGTTCTTCTGCTTTAGCTTGGGCAATTCGTTTATCCGCTTCGGCTTGGTCCATCTGAAGCTGAGCTCCGATGTTTTTACCTACATCGACATCCGCCATATCAATGGATAAGATCTCGAACGCTGTCCCCGCATCCAACCCTTTTGCTAACACTGTTTGAGAAATCAACTCTGGTTTTTCCAAGACAGCTTTATGGGATACTGAAGACCCAATACTCGTGACAATTCCTTCCCCAACGCGGGCAATAATTGTTTCTTCACCGGCCCCCCCTACAAGTCGATCAATATTGGCTCGTACAGTGACCTTGGCTTTGACTCTAAGCTCAATTCCGTTTTGCGCTACCGCAGAAACAACTGGAGTTTCGATGACTTTCGGGTTAACCGACATTTGGACGGCTTGCAGGACATCTCGGCCTGCCAGATCGATGGCTGCTGCCCGTTCAAACGGGAGCGGAATAGCTGCACGTTCCGCAGCAATCAGAGCATTAACGACCCTGTCGACATTTCCGCCTGCTAGATAGTGAGCTTCCAACTGGTCTGTAGAAATCCCTAGACCTGCTTTATGTCCCTTAATCAAAGGATTTACGATTTTCGACGGAACCACTCGTCTTAAACGCATACCAACCAGATTGAAAATCCCGACATTAACCCCTGCGGCTAATGCTGAAATCCAGAGTCCTACCGGGATAAAAGAAAGAATTACACTCAAGAGTACAAAAGCAAGAACAATTATTAGTAACGGTACGTATAATGTTTCCATTCTTGGCTCGGTCGTAACCGAGCTTCACCTCCTTATAATGTTTTTTCTTCCCGGACAACAATCCTAGTCCCCTCAACTGCGACTATTTTAATCCCAATCCCATGTCCAATAAACCCCCCTTCAGTAACTACATCTAAATATTCACCATCAAAATTACCCGTACCAGCCGGGCGCAACTGGGTGAGGGATATCCCAGTTCGACCTAGATAGGTTTCAGATTGAACTTTAGGTCCAACATATCCTCCGTTTAAGGTTTGACGTGTAGTTAAAGAGAACTTCCGCCACAAGCGACGTGTCCGAGGGGAACGAAAACTCAAATAGGCGATGATCCCCAAAACGACCAATGCGCCTCCTGTAAAGAGCACCCCTTCTAGCAACGAGTCTGTCACTAAAAAAATTCCCGTGATTAAGGCACCCATCCCTAGAATTCCGCTAACTCCAAAACCGGGGATGACGAACACCTCCAAGGCCAAGAAGAATACTCCAAGCACAATCAGTGAAATAATAATCCCCTGTGGTACAATCACAACCTTCTCCTCCTTTATCTCTAGTTTAAGAGTCTAGACTGTTTAACCACCGCTTCGCAATTTGTTTATATAAGTTGGCTCTTGCCAATAAATTAAGAATAACCAGCGTGTTCGCGACCTTTTCCCTATCTTCCTTTACCATCTCCTCTTCAGCAAGTGTCTCCTCAACCTCTTTCTCTAGTCCCTGAAGGGACTTCTGCCAGTCCAGCTGAGACCGGTCGAAGATTTCACTGTAATAACCATAAAGTTTGGTCGGATTAATCCTATCGTCTGAAGTATCCAGAAGGTTTTCATTAACATAACCTAACAAACGAGAAACCTCTTCTAGCGATAAAATATCACGCAAATCGTTAATGAGAAGAATATTCGCAACTTGTTCACGATTATATTTTTTCTTTTGGGGGTGGGGAATATACTCTCGTCTGACCCAGTTCTGAACGTGGGTGGGATTAATGTCGTTTTGACTAACCCGCTTAGCCACTTCAACCACCTGGGCAAGCATCATCGAGTCCAATTCTAGATAAGGCAGTGCTTTCTGCTTGGGTTCCAAATCTTTTAACACATCACGAATCGCCTGCATATGCTTTGAGTCCACATTCTCACCTGCTTAATGTTATTAACGTTAGTTGAGTTCTGCTCCACAATAAACTCTTTATGACTCTATTATATGTTCATCATGATCACATGTCAATATCACTTTCCATTAATTACGGTATAATAATATCAGAACTCGTTATGTTAACAAGCAGGTACTAATTCAATCCTTGTAGAAAAGGAGATAAAGAGAAGATACCTATCAAACAAATGGGAGATGGTACAATGTTTTATGAAGGAACAATTTATCGCCCACCCAGTGAGGCAAAAAGTATTATCTTACAAATCACAGTTGGGTGCCAGCACAACGCCTGCACTTTCTGCACCATGTATAAGGATAAATCCTTTCGAATTAAATCACGCTCAGAAATCAACGATATTATCACCACCGCTCTAGCTCAGGACTCCGACGCCGAACGGATTTTCTTAGCGGACGGAGATGCTATCGCCGTAGATTCCTTACTGCTAATTGAGGTTCTTGATCGTCTTTACGCCACCTTCCCCCGTCTTAAACGAGTCGGAATCTATGGAGGCCCTAAAGATATCCTCGCCAAAAGCCCCAAAGAATTAGCAGCTCTAAAAGCACATGGGCTAACTATGGTTTATTTAGGGGTTGAAAGTGGCAATGGAGGGATCTTAACCTCCGTTTGTAAAGGCGTCACTCCTGAGCAGATGATAACGGCTGGGCAAAAACTTAGAGAAAGCGGTTTAGCAGTTTCATGTACCGTCATTATTGGCCTTGGGGGTAAAGATCTTTCACAGGAACATGCTCTTGATACTGCACGGGTCATTAGCGCCATAGACCCTCACTATTTAGGAGCCCTTACCTTGATGGTTGCACCGAGTTCACCTTTATCAAAAGCCATCAAAGGAGGGACTTTCCACCCTCTTACTCCCCTCGAATCCTTAGCTGAACTTCGGACCTTGATTCACGAACTTAACGTTACTCACTGTGTCTTTAGAAGTAATCACGCCTCCAATTACCTGCCCCTCCGCGCAACCCTCCCCAACGAGCAAGACGAACTATTGCAGACCCTCGACAATGTCATCGAAAATCAATCACTCGAACGTCTCCGTCCCGAATATTGGCGAGGACTTTAATAATTCAAGCATATCTTCCACGGCCCGCTCTGTAGAGTGTCCTGGTAAGGCGACGGCCGCTTGTCTCCGCATTTTCTCGATATCTTCAGGATTCCTTAAAAAGCGATTTAGAAGCTGTTCCAATTCCGCCTCGTCCCCTGCGACGCATCCTGCACCGATCCTTTGTACAAAATGTGCGTTTTCTTCTTCCTGTCCAGGAATTGGCTTGTAAATTATAAGCGGTAAATGCTTGGTTAACGCCTCGGAAACCGTTAACCCGCCTGCCTTTGTGATAATCAAATCAGAAACCGACATTAATTCCTCTACATTATTGACGAACTCCAACCGTATCACCGGGTTTCTGCCTTGCATGATAATCTCTTCCAAAGACAAATATAATTTTTTGTTTTTCCCACAAACAATAATTGCCTGGACCGGGATGAGAGAATCAGCGAGTTTTTTGCAGATTCTTCTCGCGCTCTTCAAAACTCCATACGATCCTCCCATCACTAAAAAGGTAGGAAGATCGGACTTTAATCCTAACTTGGCGATAATCTGCTCTTCATCCATTTCCTTTTCAAATTTCAGGCTTACCGGGATCCCCGATACATGCACACGTTGCGCTTTGATTCCCCAAGACTCTAAACGTTCCTTCACCTCTGTACAGGCCACAATGTAGGCATCAACCCCTTGATGAATCCAATGACTGTGAACCGTATAGTCCGTGATGACAGTGACCACAGGAACCTGAAGAAGTTGTTCGAGCCTGAGTTGTGCTAGAATCGAAGAAACAGTGGGGTAAGTACACACGATGAAATTCGGCTTAAATACCTGAATGTATTTAAGGAACTCGTTTCGCCCCAGTTTGCCCAAGAAATGCTGACTCTTAGGTCGGAGTTGTACTTTCGCTGTCTTATAATAAAATTTCCCCCAAAATTTTGGAATATATTTAATAATTTCACTGTACACGTATTTGATAACGGTGTTAACCCGTTGGTTTAGAAAGTCACCAAAATCCAAATGGATGATCTCTGCCGAAGGATGCTTGATGAGTATCCCTTCTATAACAGCTTCAGCTGCCCGCAAATGTCCGTTTCCAAAAGCTGCGGAGAATACGAGAACCCTTAACTGTTTCAAAGACTGCCCCTCCTCCTCATCTATACCATTTATTTCTATACTAGTCAGATTGGTCTCCGTGATTCTTCGAAATGACTTTATCTACTATTATAGGGATAACCTTCTTAAAAGCAAAGGGAAGATGGTAATAATAAAAGAACACTTCGCCCTCATGATGTCTAGCTCCATGAAGCAGAATACTGGGTACCACACTTGAAGTGGGAGTCTCACGATTAGATCAAATAAAGGAGGATTACAACATGTCTCTTAAAACTAATGCTGCTCGTATTCTTGACCAAAGCAAATTGCACTATGAATTAAAGGAATACACCGTCGATGAATCCGATCTATCTGCGATTAGCGTCGCCCAGAAGGTAGGTCTACCCATCGAGCAAGTATACAAAACATTGGTCGTTCGAGGCGACAAAACTGGTGTGATCGTCGCTTGTATTCAGGGGGATCGCGAACTCCACCTCAAAGCCTTAGCAACACTCAGCGGAAATAAAAAAGTAGAGGTTGTCTCCCTTAAGGAAGTCCAACCTCTGACAGGTTATATACGGGGTGGCGTTTCTCCCGTCGGAATGAAGAAGCAATATCCAGTCTTCATTGACTCGGATATTAAAAGCCAGGAGAAAATTGCCGTTAGTGCGGGGTTACGCGGGCTTCAGCTCTTTCTGAGCCCGCGTGATCTGATTTCTGTGACTAAGGCCCAATTAGGAGAGATTTCAACAGAGCTTTAATTTATTTGTCCTAAATTTTTAGAAGAAGTTTGAGAAGTGTGGAAGCATTATTAATTAATATTTTCACTTGTTACTTTACAAAACTCGACGTGCTCCAACATAAACGGATTTCCAGTACGATCCGATCTCGTAAACCGTAACCCCTTTAGATGACGAGGCATTAATAAATTGTCCTTCACCAAGATATATTCCAACATGACTTACGATACCATTACCGGCAAACGAGAAAAAAACCAAATCTCCAGCTTGCAGGTCTGCAAAAGCAACCTGGTTCCCTACAGTATATTGATCACGTGAAACCCTTGGTAATGAGATTCCGTTTTGGGAAAATACATATGAAACGTACCCTGAACAATCAAATCCAGTTTGAGGTGTCGTTCCACCCCATTGATATTTAACTCCAAGATATTGTTTTGCCGTCGCGATAATCGAATCTACGTTCTTCGGGGACTGTTTTTGTATGTAAGTCGAATTGAGCGTCTTTACCGTCAATGGTCCGACGATTCCATCGCCCACCAAACTGTTTTCTCTTTGAAAATTGATCACACTCTGTTTGGTCATATTTCCAAAGATGCCATCCGCTGTTCCCACGTCAAAACCCACAGAATTGAGTTTTGTCTGTAGTTCAACAACATCTGGACCCCTAGATCCAATCTTTAGTGTTCCATCTCCCAGCGATGCCTGTGCAATAGTTGTCAATGAAAACAGAAAGACGATTACAAAAAACATAAGGGTAATTCTTTTTTTCACTCTTTCTTCCATCCTTTCAAAATAAATTTTTCGACTTTAACCTTGCGAAAAATAGGCTATACTAGATTATCGCCGAAATTTAAAAGAGAATCCATGGATAAAATGTTACATTTTTTCCAAGACTCACTTTCCTTAAATCTCGCTTCCCTTACGCCTAAAAGTTCTACTTCAACCTCTCCTTTGAGAAATGGCCTATAACGACCAGGAAATGTCTACCCCATCAGTCTCTTAGGGCTTAAAGTGGCTTGCCACACGCTAGCTCGATGTAATATAATAATCATTAAACTTCGACGCTTGTATCTAAGAATAGAGATGATTTTTCAGAGCGCCGGATAAAAGGGGAGGAATCATTTTGCGCAGTGATATCGTTAAAAAGGGTTCAACAAAAGCAGCTCATCGTGCTCTCTTTTATGCAATGGGCTTTACCCCTGAAGATCTGGAGAAGCCGCTAATCGGAATTGTTAATGCTTTTAATGAGATCATCCCAGGCCACGGGCATCTAAAAGACTTGGCCCAGGCTGCGAAGCTAGGGGTATCGGCTGCGGGTGGAACTCCTATCGAAGTGCCTGCCATCGGAGTTTGCGATGGTATTGCTATGGGACATAAAGGTATGAATTTTTCTTTGCCTAGTCGTGAGCTTATCGCAGATTCAATAGAAGCTGTCGCGCAAGCTCATGCCTTGGACGGACTGGTCTTAATTCCGAATTGTGATAAAATAGTTCCCGGCATGCTCATGGCTGCAGCACGCCTCAATATTCCATGTATCGTTGTTAGTGGTGGGCCCATGTTAGCCGGTCGCTATCAGGGAAAAAGTATTAGTGTTAGCCAGATCTTCGAAGCGGCTGGCCAGTTTGAATCTGGGAAAATTAGTGCAGAGGAACTCGCAGCGATGGAACAGTCTGCCTGCCCTGGCTATGGCTCTTGTGCAGGCCTCTTTACTGCGAATACGATGAATTGCTTAACTGAGGTTCTTGGCATGGCCCTTCCTGGTAACGGGACGATTCCCGCTGCAAACTCTGGGGCACGAAAAATGCTGGCTAAACGGTCTGGTGCTCAAATCGTTGATCTTGTGAAAAAGGACGTAAAACCTCGTGACATCCTGACCCAAAAGGCCTTTGAAAACGCTATAACCCTTGATATGGGAATAGGAGGATCCTCAAACACAGTTTTACATCTTACGGCGCTTGCCTATGAGGCTGGTATCGAGCTCCCTCTCTCCCTCTTTGATTCCATCAGTGCCAAGACACCCTATATCACTAAGCTAAGTCCAGGAGGCACTCACCACCTTCAAGACCTCAATGAAGCAGGTGGCATTAATGCCGTCATGTATGAATTGAACAGGGCGGGCGTCCTTCATACTGATGCTTTAACCGTTACAGGACCGCTCAGGGATCGTTTGGAAAACGCTAAGACGTCTTGCCCCGATGTAATTCATTCGATGGAAAATCCTTACCGCAAAACGGGAGGTATCGCGGTGCTTTCCGGCAACCTAGCACCGGACAACGCTATCGTCAAAGAAAGTGCTGTTGGAGAAGACATGCTTGTCTTTAAAGGTCCAGCTCACGTTTTTAACTCCGAAGAGGAGGTCCTCAAAGCACTGTTAGACAAACAAGTGCATGACGGGGAAGTCGTTGTAATTCGCTATGAAGGGCCGAAGGGTGGCCCTGGTATGAAAGAGATGCTCAATCCGACCGCCATCATTACCGGCATGGGCTTACGAGTGGCGTTACTCACCGACGGACGTTTCAGCGGAGCCACCCGCGGCGCGTGTATAGGCCATGTCTGTCCGGAAGCCATGGAAGGGGGACCCATTGCCCTCGTCGAAGACGGCGACCTCATTTCCATTGACATCCCCAAACGTTCGCTTCAACTCCTAATCTCTGAAGAGGAAATGGAAAAGCGCCGCCAAGCATGGGTCAGACCCGAACCAAGGATCACATCTGGTTATCTAGCGAGGTATGCTAAGTTGGTTACTTCCGCGAACAAGGGCGCTGTTCTAATTTAAAAATGTGTTAAAGGCAGAAGTCGGAACTCCCGACCTCTGCCTTTTCTATAGCTAAAAAAATGCAATATTTTGAGACACCAAACCACATGGTACTTGCTGAAGTAAACAACATTATGTTGAATTTGAATTTTACTTCCAAATTAGTATAATACTAAACGGTATGTATATGATACAGCACAATTTTTTAGAATTGCCTTATATCCTCATAGTTGAAACTAGGGGCTTTAGGGCAACAATTGGTAAGGAGGACAATGGATGAACTTCCAACTACCGAAGTATAAACAACCTAATTTTGACCAAGAACCTTTTCTATCTGCACCAGATGCACGCATTGTTGTAATAGAAATTGATGGGGTGGCACCAGAGCACTATCATGCCCTGTCAATATACCCAGAGTATTTTAAAATTAACGGGGAATGGATTTTAGCTAGTGAAAGCCGAATGGATGGTGTACCTGTCCTAAAAACGGATGGAACCATTCAGGTTGTTGAATTCAGAAATCTAAGAGTTGGAGACAAAGTAATAGTCGGTCGAACTGAAGATGCCAGCGAAGGAATCTACATATATGCCAAAGGCTTTAGTTCTAACGATACTAATTCAGATTTATTTGCTTTTCGATCCGGTCGCTCCAGAGAAACAGCTTATTCTATGGACTACGACAAACTCTATAAACTCTTAATTCATGAAAGAAATAACGGCTATATCGTCTGGGTCTTAGGTCCCGCCGTTGTCTTTGACTTCGATTCTCGCCAAGCCCTCTCCGCCTTAATTTCCAACGGTTATGCCCATGCCATCCTTGCAGGAAATGCCATGGCAACCCATGATCTTGAAGCAGCTTTGTTTGGAACCGCTTTAGGTCAAAATACCTATAACCAACAATCTCCTCCGAATGCTCATTATCACCATTTGGACCTAATTAATAAAGCCAGGCAAGCCGGTTCCCTCGAGCTGCTACTTGAAAAGGAAACCATTCGGGAGGGAGTTGTTTATTCTGCCATCACAAATAATGTACCTATGGTCCTCGCCGGCTCTATTCGCGACGATGGACCACTCCCACCGGTCATCGCGGATGTCTACCAGGCTCAAGATGAAATGCGTAAGCACACCCGTAGAGCCACGACGATTATCTGTCTTGCCACACAGCTTCATACCATTGCAACTGGAAATATGACCCCGGCTTATACACGAAAAGACGGTGAAATTCGGCCCGTTTATATTTACTGTGTGGACATCGCTGAATTTGCAGTCAATAAACTTAAGGACCGAGGGTCATTAGAAGTGACAACTTTGGTAACCAATGTTCAGGATTTTTTAGTTCATTTGAAGAATAATTTAGTGTCCCCTTAGTGAATTTAAGAAAATAATGAAGAGCAGCGGCTGGAATCTTCCCAGCCGCTGCTCTTTACGAAATTTTTTGATGTAAATTGACCGTTACTTAAGAAAAAGTAAGCTCTCTCTCCTCAGAATCTCTCAGTTTGTCTGGTGAAAGACCAATAGAATCATTCAGGAAATTATTGTGTTGCGTGGATTGATTCGGCTGTCCAATCTCATTGGCTACTTCCATATCAACTCCTGTTTTATGGCCTTCATTCATATTTAAAACCTCCCATTATATTTTTCTTGGCTAGCATTTCCTATAATACAAAAAAAATACAAGACTTAATTCTTATTTAATGTAGTGGTCACTATCCAATAAAAGAAGACTTTTACCTAAAACTTAGGGGTAATTCTTAATTTTATAGGCTCGTCGAACAAAAAAGAAGCTATAACAAACTGGTAAACCAGTAAGTATAGCTTCTTTAACTTTTCATCTTGGCGTACGTTGAAGGCGGTTCAGAAGGAACTCTTCAGAGACACAATTCTATTAAAGACAAGCTGATCGTTGGTTGAATTCAAAGGATCGACATTAAAGTAGCCATGGCGAAAAAATTGGAATTTATCCTGAGGCTTGGCCACTTTTATGTTTGGCTCCACAAATCCATGGGCGATCCCAAGAGATTGGGGATTAATATGATCCAGAAAAGACGCTTCATCCGTCATATCTTCATCTAAAATCAAGGCTTCATATAATCTGAACTCTGCAGGTACAGCTTGAGAGGCATCCACCCAGTGAATCGTCCCTTTGACTTTTCTTCCCGTGAAACCTGACCCGCTCTTGGTTTCTATATCATATGTGCAGTGCAGTTCGATGACTTTTCCAGTCTCATCCTTTACTATATCGTTACATTTAATAAAATAAGCGTTTTTCAGCCGGACTTCATTTCCAGGGAAAAGCCTGTGATATTTGGGAGGCGGATTCTCCGTAAAATCGTCTTGCTCAATATAAACTTCCCGTGAAAAAGGAATTTGTCGTGTACCCATTTCTTGATTTTCAGGATTGTTTTCAGCCTCTAACATCTCCACCTGGTTTTCTGGGTAATTTGTAATAACCACCTTTAGTGGCTTTAACACGGCCATCGTTCTCGGCACTTTGAGTTTTAGGTCTTCCCGAATAAAATGTTCAAGCATCTTAGTGTCGATTACACTGTCCGCTTTGGCCACCCCGATTTCGCGGGCGAAGGCCCGAATAGCCTCTGCCGTATACCCTTTTCGCCGAAGTCCTGAGATAGTTGGCATACGAGGATCATCCCATCCATCTACGACGCCCTCATCAACCAGTTGCTTAAGCTTCCGCTTACTCATGACCGTATTCGTGATATTTAACCGAGCGAACTCGTATTGATGAGGAGTATTTTCCATCTCGCATTCCCGAATTACCCAATCGTACAAGGGGCGTTGATCCTCAAATTCTAAGGTGCAAATAGAATGTGTGACCCCTTCGATAGCATCTTCTAAAGGATGTGCAAAGCTATACATTGGATAGATACACCATTTGTCTCCTGTATTGTGGTGGGCCGCATGAGCAATCCGGTAAAGGACAGGGTCCCGCATATTTATATTGGGTGAAGCCATATCGATTTTAGCGCGTAATACCTTGGCACCGTCTTTGAATTCCCCTTGGCGCATGCGCTCAAACAACGCTAGGTTTTCTTCAACTGACCGATCGCGATAAGGGCTTCTTTGTCCCACCTCTGTTAGCGATCCGCGCATTTGCCGTATTTCCTCTGCAGTAGAATCACAGGCGTACGCCTTACCGTTCTTAATCAACACAACTGCTCGGTTGTACATTTCTTCAAAGTAATCTGAGGCAAAAAACAAGCCGTCCCATTCATAGCCTAGCCACGATACATCTTCCTTGATGGATTCCACATATTCCGTGTCTTCTTTAGCCGGATTTGTGTCATCAAAACGCAGATGGGTCTTACCCTTAAATTCATCCGCCAATTCAAAGTTTAGAATGATAGATTTAGCATGTCCAATATGTAAATAGCCGTTGGGCTCCGGGGGGAACCGTGTGATAATATGGTCGACCTTACCTAATTTTAAGTCCTCAAGGATAATATTTCTAAGAAAATTTGAAGTGGGCTTGTTTTCCATCCGTTATCAACCTTTCTAACTATGCTGATCCCTGCTTCTGCCAATTTTACCTTTGCTCTAAATAATACTGCATACCTGGAAAAAGTTCAACTCCTCAGGAATACCAGCGCTAAAGCAAGTAGAGGTTTAGGTCTTCTGGAATACCAAGAGCGAACCTATATCAATGTAGGCTCGCTCTTGGTACAATGTACCAACCTTGCATTTTTACTCGCACATTGGTCATGGCTGTCTTGACTAGTCGGACTCCTAAAGAAGACCGTCCGTTGTCAATGCCGACCTAAATCACTGTTGTCTTCCTCCTTCAACTAACAAACGTAGTAAAAGGCCTTTTTAAGTAACAATTCACTTTCACTGGACGCTAATTCCTCTAATGTTAATTGTGCCAAGGCTAGAAGCATCTTGATGCGTCCTCCAGGAAGATTGATTTTTTCCTGTAAGAGAGTATGGGAACTTTCCAACGTCTCCGCGGAAGCCTTTACTAATTTTTTGAGGATCTCGAAAGCTCCGTCAGATAATGGTGGTGTTCCACGATAATTATAAATCCGCCCCCCCGTTCTGAGTGCTGGAAAATCTTCTAGTCCGACAAACCGTAAGAACCAATCGGCTTGATAAGTTCCCATTGCCTCAGTAATTCCCATATAATCAACAATTAGCTCATCCAACATGTTATTGCGCATCGAAGAATAAAACCGACGTGTAAAGTAATGGGCGCACTCATGTTCACGCCTAATAACCAGAGAAGCCTCTCTCCACGCCTCAGGGGAGAGTCCTAGTTCTGAAGGCTGAACCGCACTATAATAGCCGTCACTTAAAATTATGAAGCGATCTTGATAAAGCTCTTTTTGGGGAATCAAGCGCTGGAACTCTTGTTGCCAATTCCCTTCACTTTCCGCCTTCCCTTTGCCCTCCCACCTCCTTCGATAGTCTCTGATTCGTCCCCAATTATTATACCCAGAGATCATTTGTGCTCCCATTGAATCTGCAACTGGCTTAGGCTCATTCCTCATGGTTAGTGCCCTAACCAGTGACACAAAATCATTGCGGTGCCTGGTAATTAAAAGCGGTATTTTGCCAGCTGACGATGAATGGATCACTAACTCTAATAATTCTGGCTTTTCGAGATAGAGTCCTCCTTCCCCTTCAGCCAACTCTCTTCCAGCATTAATAACGGCCTTATAGCGTTCTGTTGCGCTTATGCCTTTCTGAATGGGAAATTGAAGCTGCACTAAATAGTTACGTAGGGTGGCATAAACCCCATTCACCTCTGCCTCAAGAGCATAATTTTCCCACGCAGCTACAAATTGTTCATCTGGAAGGGGGAAACTCGAACGACTAAATTCGTTCTGTCTATAAAAAATATTTTCATTATAATGAAGTAGTTCATCCATTTCTTCTTCTGTTGCCCCGAGTTCTTTAAGAACATTCCTTCTCAATACTTTCTTATCCATTGGTCTCCTTCCAACACAATATTTTCTTGATATGCCAACCTTGCATTTTGCCCTTATCCCTTTCCTTAAAGGGCTACAAGGGCAGGAGAAAGGCGACATTACCTCCTAAACGAAGACCTTCCTTTTTAAGAGTCTCTATGCTAGCTGCCTCTTAGCAAGGTCAGCAAAAATCCCTTCATTCTCCATAAGCTCTTGGTAAGTCCCTCTCTCCACAATCTTTCCCTGATCCATAACGAGGATCTTATTGCAGTTAATAATAGTGCTCAGGCGATGGGCAATAACTACTCGTGTGGCCTGAAGCTGGTCAAGGCTTTTGCTGACGATGGCTTGGGTTCGATTATCTAGAGCGCTAGTCGCTTCATCAAAGAAAAGAATTTTGGGTTTTTTGATGATAGCTCGAGCGATCATCAAGCGTTGCTTTTGCCCACCGGAGATTGCACCTGTTCCCTCGCTGATGAAGGTATGCAAACCCATAGGCATTTCCAGGATGTCTTCCAAAATGCCAGCCATCCTGGCTGCTTCCCAAGCGTCATCTCTCGTCAGGTGAGGGTCCGCGCCTATAATATTGCTAAAGATATCTCCCGACATGAGTTGACCATTTTGCAACACCACGCCCAATTGTTTGCGTATAGCTCGGATATCTACTTTAGACAGGTCTTGCCCATTGTAATAAACTGTCCCTGTCTCAGGTTTTTCAAAGCCCAACAAGACTCTAAACAAGGTTGACTTACCACACCCTGAAGTACCCACCAAGGCTACATAATCCCCTTCATCAATTTGAAAAGAGACATCTTTCAATACTAAGGGACCCTCTTCTTTATAGCGAAACGACACATGGCTAACTTCAAGAGAGCCCGTAAGGGGCTTCGGGTTTATCTTGGTATCATCATATTCGGGTAACGTTTCCAAGATTGGCTTAGCCCTTTGATATAACGGGATAACCATGTTAGCGCTAATTAAGGACTCCGACAAAGAAAGCATAGAAAACATAAAGGAAATAAAGGCGGAATTAAAAGCAATAAACTGACCTGGTGACAAAGTACTTGTTGATGAAGTCAGAGTATAAAAAATGACCATGCTCGATAAGATGGGAAAAATAGCATTAAAAGTTGTTAGCCAGTTGCCCAGTGTCTCTCTTTTAAAGGCTAACTTCCGTTGAGCGCCAAACTCTTTTGACCAGCGGTGAAAAGCTCTGCTTTCTGCTCCTGCTACCCGAAATTTAGTTATCCCTCCAATGAACTGCAACATCATGCCAGATATGTTATTGGAGATCTCTAGTACTTTACGCTCGTAACGCACCTGCAAGTAACCTAAAGAACCCATAACAAGGATGGCTAAGGCGACCAATACAGCAGCTACCCCGGCTAGTTTAATATCATAGTAAAAAAGTAACCCAAAGGTAAAGATAGAAAAGATACTGGATAGAATTGTATTTAAAGTCACTCCTGAAAGAATCATTCGAATCTGGCTGATACCCATAGCCCGCATTGCTAGTTCTCCTGCAGAAAACTGCATAAAAAAAGGTACTGGTAGACTTAGTAGTCGATCCCATACAGCAGCCTGAATAGAGCCTTCCATTTTACCTTCCATGCGCAGCGTGGCTAGAGAACGGGTAAATTGGAAGAGCATCGTAGCTAGGGCACTTGCCCCGAGAAAAAAAGCGATTTGCAGTAACTGGCCCCTTTCCCCTTCAGGAATAATACTGTTGAAAACGATGCCTGTCGCTAAGGGAATTGCAGTACCGAGCATGCCTCCCAGGACGCCCATCAGGGCTATCATGACTAAGTCTTGCTTCCAGGAGCTTTTATAGCCAAAGTATAAAAGCTCCCGAAGAGTTATTTTCTTGGGATCAAACGGGCGATAGAAAACAAAACCAAAAGGTTTGACGTTACCAGCAGTTTCCTTGTCCACAACCTTTTCTATCCCCAAAGCGAGATCGTGTAATATATAGTTTGAAGGGGATGCGGGGATTAAAGCGATTGGTCTATCATCTTCCTTCATATAGCCCAGAATGGGACCACTGTCTTGTTTGTACCATTCTCCTTGCAAAGCCACTTCCCTTGTTCGAATACGCGAGGCTCGAGTTATGTCCTCTAAATGAGAATTAATTTGACTCCCAGGACTACTTGGGGGTGAAACGATCTCGATTTTTATGCTCTGACCAACCAGACGGCAAGCATCTAGCAGAAAATCTCCACTTGCTTCCTCCAGACTGTCTGTTTTATTTTTAATGGCTGCTAATCTAGAGATGGAGTTTAACATCAGGCGATTATGGTAGCTTTCCTTTTCTTGTAAATGAATTTTCTCCGCTTGATTTTGCTTTTCCCACAGCTCAGTCGTCGACTGAAGAACCTGACTATGAAAATCCCTCATAACCAAAGGGTCGCTTAAAGGTCCAATCTTACTCAATAACTGCTCTTGCGCAGACGCATTCTCTACTCGTGCAATATTGTCATTATTACTGATTTTAGCTAAGGCTTTAAGCCAGTGCTCCACCAGTTTCGTGACTTCTTCCAATGTTTCTCCTACTAATAGTTCTCCTAACTGTTTTACCTTAAGGCGTATCAAGCTAGAACCGATTAAACCAGAGGCTAGGAAACCTTTTTTATCAGGAAAACCTTCAGGCTCAATCCCAAAAAGTAAATCTCTAGGCATAGCTTCAAATAGAAAGTTTTTTACCCCTGGCCTGTTATCCTTGGATAGGTTCGTTATGAAAACAGAAATCTTCCCTTGCCCGACAATCCATACATAGCTAGCATCATCTAAAATCTGAGGCTTGTTGCCTGCAATAGAAAGTGGAGTGCCTTCTTGTATAAAAAAATCCAAAACCTTCATTTTACTCACCCGCTTTAAATTCGTAAATTAACCAGTTTGAATCAGCTTGGCATAAATTCCAGCACGATCCTTCAATTCCTCGTGAGTACCTCTTTCCGTAATTTTCCCCTTCTCGAGGACGATGATTTCGTCACAATCCCGAATTGTACTCAGACGGTGCGCCACAATAATGCAGGTACAACCACGACGTCGAATGTTTTCATCAATATTTTTTTCTGTAACTGGGTCAAGGGCACTGGTGGCTTCGTCCATGATCATAATCGTTGGGTTTTGTGCCAAAGCCCGGGCTATCTCTAGCCTTTGCCTTTGTCCACCGCTAAAGTTTTTTCCGCTTTCCTCCACTTGTTGGTCATATCCCCCAGATCGAGCTGTAATATCATCATGGATGCAGGCTCCTTTGGCAGCACGGATCATCTCAAATTCTGAAATTGTCTCATCCCACAAGGTAATATTGTCTCGTACTGTCCCCTGGAACATACTGATTTCCTGATCCACCATGGCCAAGGAATTACTAATAGTAGTTCTCTGAAAGGATGTGCGTGGTTGACCATCAAATAAAATACTTCCGGACCAGGGTCGGTAAATTCCAGCGATTATTTTGGCCACAGTAGATTTCCCGCTACCTGAACCACCAACCAGAGCTACTCGAGATCCCGGCCTAAGCGATAAGCTAAACTCCTCAATTAATGGAGGCTCCAGTGAACTGTAGCCAAAGGTTATTTCACTGAGTTCTATATACCCCTCTAGCTTTTGCCCAGAATAAGGAGTTGTCTCTCCCCGTTCGCCCTTAGCATCTTGATCTACAGGATATTTTAAGACATCGTCTAAACGATTCATTTCCCCTTCCACTTCCTGGAGCTCGGACCCTAGTCCTACCATTCCTGTCACCGGACTCATAAAACTAGCCATGAGGCTTTGAAAGGCTACCAGCATACCGATGGTCATTTGCCCTTCCATGATTAAAAAACCGCCTAGAGCTAATACAATCGTGTTATTTATTCCTGTCAGAAACGTGGGAAAGGCTGTTAAAAATTGAGAAGATACCCCTAGTTCCTGTTCAGAATTTAGTGCTTTTGCTTGATATCCTGACCACTTGGCAAAGAAGTCCGATTCTGACCCTGTTGCTTTTAAAGTCTCTATGATTTGTAGCCCAGCCATGCCTACCCCAACTTGTTTACCTCGGTCTTTTAATAGCTTTTTGTTCTGGTCTACTCTTTTAACAGAAATGAATTTTAAATATAGGCCATTGATGAGAGCAATAACTAACCCTACTGAGGCTAAGATAACGTTATACTGCAACATTAAAGCAAAATAAAAGATTATCATCACGAGATTTAAGGCTGTGGTGGCCAGTTGTCCCGACAGTAGTTTAGCTACCCTATCATTACTCTGCATCCTAGATGTTATATCCCCGGCAAATCTCTGAGAGAAAAATTCCGTTGGCAACCTTAAAATATGCCACAAAAATTGTCCTGATGTTGTCAGAGCAATTTTTGTCTCCAGTCTTAGCAGGTAGTACTGTTGTAGCCAAGTTAAAATTCCCCTTAGAGCTGCCGTTATTCCCATACCTAACAGGAGGGGACCGACCCAGGAAGCTCTTCCACCTAGCAAAATATCGTCTACAAAAATCCTTGAAAATACCGGAATGGCTAGTCCCGGGATTACCAAGGCAAGCCCAACAAGAATTATATAGACTAAAGCCGTTTCTGAGCCCTTAAGGCGTTTTATTAAAGAGGAGCTAAGGCTGGGTTTTTTCGTATCCTTCTGGAATTGGGGTGTTGGAGCAAAGGTCATGGCTACTCCTGTAAAGGACTGACTGAACTCTTCTTCAGTCACGACCCGCCTTCCAGAACCAGGGTCATTTAAAAAGACTTTCCCCTTATGAAAACCTTCCAGTACTAGGAAATGACTAAAGTTCCAGTGAATAATCCAGGGCATTGGCATTTCTTTTAAAGACTCAGGTTCCTTGCGATAACCCTTAGCCTCCAAGTCATATCTTCTAGCTGCTTTCAGTATATTGCTGGCTTTACTGCCATCTCGAGATACTCCAAGAGCGACCCTTAGTTCCTCAAGCGATCTGTATTTGCCAAAGTAGGCTAGAATCATAGCCAGGGAGGCTGCCCCACACTCAACGGCTTCCATTTGAAGAACAGTGGGCACCTTAGTCCTTCTAATCTTTTTCACCTTATCGCCACCCACCTTTATTGTTTTACACTCCTTAGCAGAGGTATTACCTTGCTCATAGGCTTTTCTCTATTCGTAATCACTGAACTTTGAATAAGCGTACCACTATCAATGGACATAGGAGGTCCCTCAGCAGTTGACCACTTATAACCACTTTCAGTTTTTTGGTCAGGAATCAAGTCAACCCGAATCATCAGAGAGGCTCCTTGCCCCGCCAGTAGAGACACCAGATTTTCATTTCCCAGAGTTTGCATCATGCTTTTGGTCGTAGCAGGATAGTCAGAGACGGAAATAACTCTTCCTAACATAAACCCATACTCTTCTTTATTCACAATAGTAGGGGAGATCTGAGCTTCCATGCCAGGCAAGATGATCGCTCCTTGCTCAGCGGGAACATAGATCACAGCTTCCATTTTGACCGTTCCATCATCTTCATCCAGAGTAACAAGGGACTCCCCTGGCTGGATGAAGCTTCCTTTAGTTATATTCAACTCTAAAATTCGTCCATCAATTTGTGAAACGATTTGAGACTTATAATCTAACTCTTCTCGAAGTTGTATCACTTGATTTTCTACTGCTTTATACTCAGGCGAATCGACTCGTTGGTTGCTTTTCATCTCATAGAGAGTGCTTTGAAGGCTGTTAATTTTCGCAACAAGTTCAGGCAGTTCAATCCTTGCTACGACATCACCTTTTTTCACCATGTCTCCAGACTTGACCCTGAGATCAATCACCTGCCCAGAGGTATGATGCTGTATAGAAGAAACCCCTCCACTATTCAGAAGAATCCCTCGACCCTCTATCTTTGTTGGGATACTACCTAAAAACCCCCATACTATGGCACTTATAAGAATACATCCCATAGCTATCAGAGCAAACCAAGCCCTTGGTGAGGTCACTTTTATTAGCTCATCAAGTTGCTCCGGAGATGAAAGCCTCTCTAGGGATACTTCACGAAATATACTTTGACTCATGATTCGCGCCTCCATTTTGCAGATACATAATCACGCTACTTCTCAATATATTCAAATTTTCCATCATGTAGCTTTTCGAGCACCACTAAGTCTCCGATGTCATCGCCCTTTTCATTAAATTTATGGAGACCAGTTACGCCGGGCCAGCTTCCTAAATTCATTAATCCTTTAGCAACAGTAGAACGATTATGCAAATCAGAATGTCCTATTGCAGTGGCCAACATCTTCACTGCGTCATAGCCTGATGCAGCATCAGAACTAGGCATTTCATGGTACTCTGCCAAAAAATCCGTTACAAACTTTTTTACCTCAGGACGATCTAGATAAGGATTAAACTCTGAGCCGATGATTGTACCTTCTGCTGCTTTGCCACCTATTTTTGACAATAAGGGAGAGTCCAAAGCGTCCCCAGCGATAAAAGGCTCCTTTATACCTGCTTGACCAGCATCAAAAATAAACTGGCCTCCTTCAGGCATTTTTTTAGCTATGAATACCCCATCCACGCCAAAAGCTTGCCATCTTTTTTGTAAGCGCTTTAGATCTTCAGGACCAGTATAGTAGTCAAATCTATCAACAATCATTATACCCTGTGCCCTAGCCTGGTCTTCGAAGGAATTTGCCAACCCAGTACCATAAGAATCATCCGAATAATAAATGACCATACGCTGGAATCCTTGTTTAGAGAGATAGATCGCCAGCTGTCGTGCTATTTCATCATCACTCGGTATATCACGAAAAATATACTTATATCCGTTCTTGGTGAGATCTGGTGCAGTGGATGCTGGTGACAACATGACGAGCCCTGCATTATTATAAATTGTAGAGGCTGGTATAGATATAAACGAATTATCGTGACCGATCACAGCTTGGACTTCTTTATTTTCCGCAAAAGACTCGGCTATAGCTATCCCCTTTGAAAGTTGGGATCCATCATCCGCTTTAAGTAGTCTAAGTTCTCTACCGGCAACCCCGCCGCTACTGTTAATCTGTTGGACAGCAAGATCAATCCCCTCATCAAATAAGTTATTACTGGTTTCAAACGGCCACGCTACTCCTATGACTATCTCATTGGGTTCTTGCGGTTGACTACAACCTGTTAAAAAAAGAACTATTACAGCACAAAGAATCATGATTTGGCGCATTTTTCTTAACATAGCCCCACTACCTTCTCTAAATAATTACAAATATACCTACTAGTTATAGCTTTAAAGTTATTACGACAGATGAAAGAAAGTATTACACCTTTTTTGTAATGAATCCTCAACTTGAACGTATTAAATATTAATTGAATGAAGAGAGGGACATATTATGGATAAAAAAAACATTATGCCATTTCACCTATTTCATTATCAAGGCAACCATTATGTAATAAATATTGAAACTATGAGCACACGCTCAGTTGATGAAATTACCATTCGAGCCCTTAACACAATTAGTACTGAGCCAGAAATGTTATTGACATCCGGCATGGAAGAAGACCTTAAAAAGCTTGGATTAATTTCTGATGTCAAGGAAAAAAGCACAAAAACTCCACAAAAAGAACCCTTTCCCATCATAAATATGAAACTCTTTCTAACTCAATCTTGTAATCTAAAATGTATCTACTGTTATGGTGATGGTGGAGAATACGGTGCAGGTGGCAGTAGCATGCAAGAAAAGACCGCTTTTCAGGCCGTGGAATGGTTGCTGGAACAATCGGGTAAAATGAAAAGGCTATATATCGGCTTTTTGGGTGGGGAACCTTTCCTGAAATTCCCTTTAATGAAAGCAATCGTGGAATACGCCGAAAAAAGAGTTCAAGAGATGGGAAAAGAAGTTGATTTCGACGTTATTACTAATGGCACTCTTTTGGATGATGAAAAAATCACCTTTATCAAAGAACACCAAGTATCCGTCATGATCAGCTTTGACGGCCCCAAAGAGGTACAGGATACGCAACGACCTTATGCTAATGGCGAAGGATCCTATGATTCTACTGTGCCTAAACTAAAAAAACTGTTTGCAGCATTACCCGATACCCCCGGCCATGCCGTAATAGTCGGCAATACTGATCCCCGACTTGTAAAAGACGCCCTGCAAGAAATCGGTTTTGCGGAGGTATCTATTACACTGGCCTCTAAATCCCTGTTTACGGGAGAGTCGGATAGAGCGAAGTCGGAGCGAGACACCCAGAGTCTCCTCCAGACACTAGAACAAGAGTCGGAAACATGGCTACGTCTTACCCAAAACAGAGACAGCGAAGCCCTAAAGAGCCTCATGGTCAAGAGTGGATTATATCGAGGGCTGATTTCTTTGCTCCATAATAGCAAAAGGCGCTATGCCTGCGGTGCCGGTCGGGGGCTTGTCGGAGTCTCCTCTGCGGGGGATGTTTATTTGTGTCACCGTTTTGTGGGTAGGGACGAATATAAATTGGGAAGTATCTTCGCGAAAGAGCTGAACCGGGAAGAATATCAAAAAAGCCCTACAATAGATAGTGCAGTTTGCTCCGTTTGCTTTGCCAAGTATTACTGTGCTGGTGGATGCAAGCATGATAACGCAAGTTCCTGCGGATCGACAACAACACCGTCTGAGGATATGTGTCGGTTAAGTCGTCGAGAACTTGAGCTCGCGGCAACTATCATCTGCAGACTTGATCCCGAGGACCAGGCTTTCCTGGTTGGACAGCGAATCATTACTCCCAAGCCATGTCCGCTTGATTTTTAAGCGCTGTTCTTAAATTATTAAGGGGCTGCCCTGAATGTTTTCAGGGCAGCCCCTTAAGTTGTGTCATCAAATGCGACGGTTTTTATTGACTAACCATTCCATAAACACCAGCTACTACCACCAGCCACAGCATCCAGATCGTTGTCACTTAACTCCCCTTCGCTCCTAATCTCTTCGACCGTAAAATTAAAACCAGATGCCTTCGCGAACGCCATGCGCGCCTCTTCGTCTTTGCATTCCTTAAGTTTTTTGGCAAACCCCTCATCTGTCTTCACTTTTTCAATAAATGACTTTGCTGATTGAACACTCATTTTATAGCCTCCTATTTTTTATTGCATGCACTTTGCGTACACTTTTCAAGGGTTAATACGTCTTTGTCCCCAATGTATTACACATTTTATAAAAATCTATTTTTGAATCCCCTAAGAACTACAAAAAGTACATTTTCCATCGGACTTTATGGATCTAGAACCGCAGTAAGGACAGATATCCTTTTGCTCACCAGCTTGTCCTGCCGCAGTGACATGTTCTAAAGCCTCTTCATCTAGTTCATCTTCATTTGTTAACAACACGGATAAACATGATTTTCTAACAACTTGGTCCAAAAGGCATTTTCTCAAGTTATCCCTCAATTTAATGTTGATACTTAAATCAGCATCGATCATGGTCCTTGCCAACAAAAGAAGCTTTTCAATTTCTACATCCTCAACAGGTACATTAATTTTTTTTCCTGCTAATATCTGATCCAGGTATGCTATGTAACTATCTGCCTTTATCTTTTCAGCCATAAATACTTATCCCCCTGGCTTTCCAAGATCATGCGCAACCGCCGCATCGCTCGAAATAATATTACAGCTATATTGCTTTCACTGATATCGGTAAGTGTCGCAATTTCCCTGTTGGAGGATCCGCTCCAGAACTTCAAGGCAATAATATCTCGCTCGCGTTGGGTTAAAGAGGCTAAAGCCTTTAGTAGGTGTTGCTGAGTTTCATTAAAAGCAACGACATTGCTAGGATCCGGCTCAGAATCAATGAAGTCTACAGAAATCTCGAGGGAAGTATCCTGAGTCCGTGCCTGTCTGCGATAATAATCAACTATGGTATGACGAGCAATGCTAAAAAGCCAAGCAGAAAATGTCGCCTTTCCCGACTGGTAGTAATTTAGTCTGGAGAACAGCTTTTCAAAGATCTGGCTGGTTAAATCCTCACAAACATGTGAATCGGATACACGATAATGTACATAGTTATAAACCCGAGGAAAGTAATAGTTGTAAAGCTCATCAAATGCACTACCATCATCATTGGCCCGGGTAATCAAAGATATTTCCTCTGCTTGAGTTAACATTGACATCTTCTTTTAATCCCTCCTCCAAAAACCACTTTTATAAATCTGAGCATATATTTATGAAATCATTATTCCTCCTTAAATTACTAAATAAGTTTATATTCGACATACTTTTATTATATTGATTATTACCTTTTCCTTACAATGTCGAATAGTACAGTATCACAAAATTAAAAAGTACAGTCTCCTGATATAAGAGACTGTACTTTTATCCGATACTAAGCGCCGTTAAGCTCCTAGATTATTTAGTTCTTTTTATTTATTTATCTATTCTTCTATCTTCTACCAGCCCCATCTGGACTGCATAGGCAATCACCTGTGCCCTGTTTTCAAAATGCAAACGCTCAATAATTCTTTCCATATGGTACTTTACAGTCCTTTCAGCAAGTCCCAGAGCCTCTGCCACCTCTTTATAAGTAATTCCTTTAGCTACCATCTCTAAAACTTCTAACTGCCGATTTGTAAGCTGCCCTTCTTTATTTCCCCCTCCAAGAGGCTGCGAGGATTTAGGTTCATTTTCCCCGTTACGTTTGAATTCTCTTAAAAGCCTTGTAGCTAGACCAGGGGAAAGCGGAGCTTCTCCCTTTTCCAGATCAGTCAGCATATCCACGAGGGTTTTAGCATTGGTGTTCTTTAGCAGGTATCCCGATGCACCTTGCTTGACTGCGTCAAAAAGATCTTCATCTTCCTCCGATGTGGTCAGCATCATAATCTTAATGTCTGGCATTTCAGCTTTTATCAGCTTCAGGGCATCCATTCCGCTACACTCAGGCATCTTAATATCCATCAGAATAATATCCGGGGTCAATATTCGTGCTTTTTTGAGTGCCTCCCTGCCATTATGGGCCACGCCGACAACCTTTATTCCGTAGGTTTCAAGAAGGTATTGTAGCCCTTCCAGGAATAAAGGATGGTCATCAACCAGCATCAATTTCATCGGTATTTTTCCTCTCTTCCTTGAATAGCATACAATTTATTCGAGTCCCCTTGCCTACACTTGATTGAATATCTATTTTGAGTCCAATTTTTGATGCCCGTTCCCGCATGATGTCTAATCCAAACTTGGTCTTAGTTCCATAATTTTGCTCAGCTTTATCGAAGCCCTTACCATCATCCTCTATTGTGACAATCAATTGCTTTTTAGCAAGTGAAACAATTATTTTCACTTGCTCAGCCTCTGCATGTTTTCTGATATTGTTCAAAGCCTCTTTGACTATGTTCAATAAATTAAGCCTTATATTAGGTTCCAGCTCTTCTCCAGTAAATCCATTAGGTATCTTCAATTCCACCTTCAAGCCGGTCTGGTTCTCAAAAATCATGATATCCTTGGTTAAAGCAGTACTAAAATTCTTTTCCGAAGAGGCAGAACTTCTAGCATTCTTAATATATTCCCTTATTTCTTGATGGGCAGATTGAGTAGCATCTACCAGTTTATCAAACCTAGCTGCGGCAGTTTCAACCCCTGCATTAAAAAGCTCTTGTCTTATTCCCTGGGCCTGAAGGTTGATAAAGCCCAGTACCTGTCCCAAATTATCGTGCATATCTCTGGCCAAGCTCTCTCTCTCTTCTATGACCGCAAGCTTCCTCTGCTGGTTTAGAAATTCCTGTTGGGCCTGCTTCCTTTCTGTGATATCGTAGATGACTGCCAGTCGGCCGATCAGTATACCTTTGCTGTCGCTAAGAGGAGAAATCAATACCTCATAAACCTTTGAGAATCCATCCAAGTTGATAGAAAACTCACGATGGGTAAACCTTCTGTCGATACAAGTTCTAGCTAGCTCCGGAATTTTTGCGCATACTTCCTTTACTGTTTTTGTAGAAATCCGATCAGCAGTATAGCCTACAATCATTTCAAAGGCGGGATTGATATCCAGTACTCTGTCCTGTAAATCAAGCACCATGACCCCGGCGTCCATGGTCTCAATCACTGTGGCACGCGCCAAAGGTACCAAGTCAAAAAGTTTTAAATGGAAAATTCCCCAGGCAATAATCAAACCCGCCGGGCCAAAAAAAATCGGTGTTATATCCAATCTTTTCACTGGGCTGAAACCAAAAATGTACATAATATTGGGGACTATAATTAAACTGACTCCAAAAAACAGGGCAATCGCCTGTCTTCGATAAACTGTATTCTTGAAAAATACCGCCCTTATCAGAAGTACCCAGGCGGTTATATTCAAAAGATGAGAGTACCCCGCATGAATATAAAATACAGGGCCGTATTCTTTGGCAATGACCGGAAATGATCCACTGTAATCCATGTGCACATCATACCTAATCAAGCCATGCCATCCATCCGTCCATACGAGCAGGACGATAATTGTAGGAATCACAGCAATCCATAAAACCTTTCGATTACGAATCCACTGGTCATACCCAGTAAATTGCATACACAAGGCCAGCAAGGTTACGGGGGAATAGCAATAGGCAAAGTACTGCATGTTTGCCCAAAAAAGTTTAGTGGTCAAGTTTGCACCGGACATTTCCAGGGCATTAGCAGAAGACCAGATTGTAACTACAAACATGCTTAGTATAAAACTTTTAGCACCTTTTGCATTTCTCCTTTTCAACAGCGCATACAAACCTAGAGATAAAGAGCAAAATGCGGAGACAATCAGGGGCCATATATACGGAATATATTGGTATTTCATATTCTCCTCCCTCGCAAAAATACCCTTTTTATCCGATATTCAAACCCCATTTTTATACCTAGGATATCTGGTATTATCAGCTGGAAAAGCAATATATTCATCTCGTTAGTTTCGAACCATTAGACGGCTTCATCAATTCAAATACACTCTTGTAAGCCCTTAACCCTTCGGTTGTTTGAACATAAAGCACCTCTTTGTGGTAGAAGCCAAAGGTGATATACTAGACAACGGCCTGGTTCAAAGACTACGGTCATTATATATTTTATTATATTATTCTGTCAACCAAAGGGAGTAAAGCATGATAATGGTTAAAAAAAATGCTAGTTCAAGAATTCTTAGAGCTGCAGAAACAAAAAAAAGAATCTATGAGAGTGCCCTAGCGTTATTTAAAAGAGATGGATTTAGCGCCAGCGTGGATTCAATAGTAGAAATGGCCGGCGTATCTAAAGGATCATTTTATGTTCACTATAAATCAAAGTTTTCCTTGATTATCGACTATGTTAATAACTTAGATCTGGGCTACGCAGACTTTTTTACTTCTCTGCCCTCGGATATAAAGCCATCTTCGATGCTAATTCTTGTAACAGAAAAAATTACGGATGTAATTATCAATGACGTCGGAATTGATTTGATAAAACTCAGCTATGAAGCTCAGATAACAAAAACAGTAAATATTGATATCCAACTTAGCTATAACCGGAAACTCTATGAAATCTATAACCGAATTATTATGTTGGGGGTCCAACAAGGTGAATTTAAAGCAACCCTAGATATAGCCTCAGTTTCAAACCACTGTATTATGAGCATAAGAGGAATGACTTTTGAATGGTGTATACGTTTTCCGGATTTTAATTTAAAAGATGAAATTGCTAAGCACATGGATCTACTACTTTCCGGCATCAAAAATAGTTAGTTCTCAAGTAAAGACTGCAAACGTTCTATGTAAGTTTAATGATTTACTTTAATCTTAAAGTAAACCTATATAGAGTAATACCTGTTAATAACGATCAAAGAGCCAGTACCAATAGTTTGCTTAACAAACTAAGGTACTGGCTCTTTGATTAATTTGTAATGAATATCTCCGTCGACCTCTTGAAACGTCTGATGACCTAATCCGCTACTGATGAATTCTCGTAAGACTATATGAGTTCATTATTGCGACTTGATTTCTACGAGTGTAACTGAAACTTCGACAGTTTTATTATCCCGGAACACAGTCACAGTGACTGTATCACCTGGTTTATACTTGAACAACTCACGGGTTAAACCTAAAGAATTCTTAATGTCCTTGCCATTAATCTTCGTTAAGATATCAGCAGTACGAATTCCTGCCTTTTCAGCCGGTCCGCCTAGCGTAACTTTGGCAACATAGGCCCCAGCAGGCCACCCCTTTTGACTAGCATATTCGGCAGTATAGCGGGGATCGATTTGAACATTAAGTCCGGGATGACTGGCATACCCTTTTTCTATCAGTTGTTTAATCGTCGGCAAGGCGTCAGAAATCGGGATAGCAAAACCCATTCCTTCAAATCCTGGTTCTTGATTCTTTGCGGAGTTAATTCCAATAACCTGGCCTTGGTAATTTACAAGTGGTCCGCCACTATTTCCAGGGTTAATGGCCGCATCTGTTTGAATTAGGTTAAAACTTGCTTCTCCCTCGATCTCTAGGATCCGATTCGTTGCCGAAATAACACCGGTAGTTACGGATCGGGCAAATTCTTGTCCTCCTGGGTTTCCGATCGCAACCACCGGTTCGCCAACTTGGAGAATTGAAGAATCTCCTTGTTGCGTGGCAGTTAGATTCAAGGTATCTGCTATCTGAACTACCGCTAAGTCCGTACGCTTATCCGCTCCCACTAACTTGGCGTTAATATTTCGGCCATCAGCCAAACTCACAACAATTTTTTCCGCTCCTGTAATCACATGGTTGTTGGTAACAATGTAGCCATTTTTTGCATCAATAATAAACCCAGATCCACTTCCCACTTCCGTCAGACCACTCCCACCAAACATAGCACCTGTTGACCGAAAGTTTGCAATCCCGACAACTGCTGGGCCGGTGGCTTTGGCAACCTGAGCAACTGGAAAATTAGTAATCCCTTCTGTATTACCAGTTGGAGTGGTTGCCCCATTATTTAGAACCACTTGATTTGTGGGCGTCTGCTGAATATTACCGTATATAGATGGAACCAAAGCCACCGCGATAACCCCGCCTAGTAAGGCACTTATTAAAGCAATTGCAATCGTCGAAAAAAAGCCAGGTCTTCTGCGTGGATAATTATTCTTATCATTATAATAGCTCATGACTAACCCTCCTCTGACTATTATTCTTTCAACGTAATCAGTTCATGCGGCGAATGGCGCGGGGCAACCTGCACCTGCACGTCCCTGTTCTCTCTTGATCTATTTGAATCTCTCAGAATACGTATAACGGTAGACAACGCAAGTTCCGGAGTATTATTTTCTTTACTAAGATGGGCCAACACGATTCGTTGCGTGTTTTCTGTCATCCACTCTAAGAGCCCTTCAGCCAACTGTTTATTTTCAAGATGCCCATATTGTCCCCTAATTCTCTTCTTTAGATACGCTGGATATGACCCATTCTTTAGCATCTCATCATCATAGTTTGCCTCAACAACAAAGGCATCACACCCTTTTAAATTACGGTGCATTTCTTCTGTGATCATTCCACTGTCTGTGGCTATCCCTACCGCCAAGTTCATTTTATTCTCACGTTTAGGACGCGAGACTTTCACTCCGAAGCTTTCTCGACTATCATGGGATGTGGGATAGAGTAAGACATCAAGACCTGCACAGGAAAACGACTCTTGAACTTCCACTCTCTGGTTTTCTTCAAGTTTTCCGAGTAAAGGACTCATCACCTTCCAAAGCCCACTTGTGGCATAAATTGGTATCTTCAGTTTACGAGCGAGTACACCCACTCCACGGATATGATCCACATGTTCATGCGTAACCACAATTCCTTCAATTTCCAAGTCCGATATGTTTAATTGGGAAAGGTTATGTAATAGGCTCTTTCCGCTAATCCCACAATCCACAAGTAAATGTCGGTTTTCCTCTCCGACGAGAATTGCGTTTCCGGAACTTCCACTCGCCAATGTCGTAAAATGCATTTCTAGTTCCTCCGTTCAAACCCGCCTTGAGTTGTTCAATAATTTATTACCAAATTTTCAAGACCCCCCACTTAATATAAATGGGAGGTAGATTCACTGTTTAATTTCCCTTCGAATTATCCACGGCAGGGTTTGGGTTCTGGTTAGTTGTTCCGTTTGCTGCATTAGTCTTGAGTTCGCTTTCAGCTTGACTAATCATCGCTTGAATCTGCTCTTTATCCGAGCTTTTCTGAGCCAAAGGCAAAGCCTTTTGCCACTGATTAAGTGCTCCAGCCCAATCTTGCTTTGCTTGAGAAAGGAAAATACCATAGTTAATCAAAGCATTTATGAAATTCGGCTGTATTGCTAAAGCCTCTTTAAAACTCTTGTCTGCTAGATCATAGTTCTCGCTATAAAAGGCGGATGTCGCCATATCCACTATGATATTAGGATCTTTATTTGTTTTTAAGACAATTTGGTAAGCTTCAACAGCTTTACTAAAGTTCTCTTTCACCTCAGCAGGTGCAACCGTTTGGGCAGCAACCCCTGCGTTATAATATTCATTTCCCAAGGCTGTTTGCAATGGCACATTTTCAGGATCTACCTTTGACTGCTGAACCATCGCATCGATGCGCAACTTTTGGGCTTGGTATTCTGCTGTGGCATTAGCAGTCTGCGAAGCACTCGTGCCAGTGGGGTTTTCATCATCCCCGCTAAAGAAAAACACAAGAAGTCCTGAACCAACCATTGCGATACTAACAAGAACTGCAAGAATTCCTGCAGAAATACGTTGTGTCCTTTTCTTCAATTAATTCGCCTCCTTGGCCATATAATTCCAAATATTATTGTAACATGTCTTCTTTAACCATCCAACCTAATAAATTTAATATCTTCGAATTCTTAACAACAGACATCTGGTGCTGGAACTGGAGCTGGAACTGACAATATATTTTTTTGAAGTTCTTTGATTTTAACATAGAAGGCCACTTCCAGACGTTTTTTCTGAAGCTCGCACCCCAAAGTGTAAACCTCTGTGAGTTTTTGGGTAAAGGAAACGTTAGCTGCATGACACCCGCCGCTACAAGCAAAGCGCGCCCAGCACTCTCGGCAAGACGACTTGGCATAAACATTTGCCGAGCGAAAGTCCTGAACCAACTCCGCCTTGAGCTGATGAGGAAATGCGTCATACAGTGAACCCATTTTATATTCAACTTGACCAACAAACTGATGACATGGATAAAGATCCCCCTCTGGAGAAATCGCCACATACTCGTGACCAGCACCACATCCAGAAAGTCGTTTAATCAAACACGGTCCTTGGTCTAACGCGACATTGAAATGAAAAAAGTTAAAATCCTGATCCTGCGTTCGGCGTATGACAAGTTCTTCACCAAGGCGATCATACGCTTCCAGAATCTTATCTAGATCTCCCGCTTGAAAAGCATAGGCATCATTCGGGCCTGCAACAACCGGTTCCATTGAAATTTGATTTATACCTAAATCAGCTATGTGCAAAACATCTCGATCAAAATCTAAATTGAAATGCGTATATGTCCCACGCACATAATAATAATTTCCAACCGCATAGGGTGAACTCTCAGGCCGTTTAGCTGCAAACCGTTTAATTAGAGGAGTAACTTTAGAGTAACTTCCCTGACCATTAGAGTATGGCCGCATGTGGTCATGAACTTCTGGACGACCATCTAAGCTCAAGACCACACTGATATCCTCTTGCTCGAGATAATTTTGAACCAATTCATCCAGTAATACACCGTTTGTGGTCAGGGTAAATTTGATAGTTTTATTTCTGTCTGCTGCAGCTTTCCTTCCGTATTTAACCAGCTCCTTAACTACCTTAAAGTTAAGTAATGGTTCCCCACCGAAGAAATCAACTTCACAATGATCACGATGACCTGAAGACTCTAAAACAAAGTCAATTCCCCTTTTACCTGTCTCAAAATTCATCAGCGTCCGGCTACCTCCAAAGGCACCAGTTCCTGCAAAACAATATTTACAGCGCAAATTACAGTCATGGGCCACGTGTAGACAAATCGCTTTGACAATTGGCTGTTCCGGGTAATTAATGGCTATTTCATCCGCTTCTAAGGAGAAAAGCGTCCCTTCCTTACGGAGTTCATCTAGTTCAACAAGGATTTCTGATAATTCTTCCTTCTCAAGCGCTTGTTTCCCCGCTTGATGAAGAACTAGGTTAATCCCCTCAAGAGTAATCTCCTTCTCCACTTCTTGCAAATCCTCGCAAGCCTTGATTACATCAAATGTTCCCTCATCCAACAGATGCAAAGATCCAGAATTGACATCATGCGCAATAAATAAATCTCCTTGACGATAACTATGAACATTCTTCTTAATGCGATATCCTGTAATATTAAATATATTTAACATAACTTCACTCTTTCTCCCCTGTCAATTAAAGAGAACCCAACCCTAAATGGGGTGGGTTCTGAGTCCTATGTTCAAATTTAGCAAAAGCGTTTATTTAACACACACTTGATTCCCAACCGTGCACGACGTCTTACAAGCAGATTGGCAGGAAGTCTGACACTTGCCACACCCTCCGGTCTTCACCGTTGCACTTAGGTTTGTTTTCACTATGGTCTGAATGTGTTTTGCCATTCAAACACCCTCCTCTCGATACTTTCTTCATTTAATTCAATCTAGATTATACCACAGAGACAATGAAAAAGGCAAAGCCAAGATATCGTCTAGTTCACTAGCCTTTAGCCACCTCGAGTAATTACGAGAAAAACGGATATAACAATTAGAAATTGGCCTAATATTAAATTTTTAGCAAAAATGTTGACGAATTTGCTTCATTATACATATAATGAAGTATACAAATTTTCTAAATCTCTGTTAGGTGAGGCTCCTGCATTAGACATAGGCCACTGCCCAGAAATGTCGAGAGACGCCAATTGGGTAGAACAGGTATTACCGGCATAAGGTTTTACCTAAGGTGGCTGAGAAAATTCTACGCTATGCAGTGCTAAAGCTCAACGAGGAGGGAGGTCGATAACGTGTTTATAGACCTTCTATTTGCTATAGAGGTCTTTTTATTTTATTCACTTATTATATTCAATATTTTAGGGGAATTTAAAGGAGGTGGTTTTATGGATTCTGGACCTTACCCTGATTACTTGCGCAATTATACTACAATTCATACCAGACAGAGTCATTTTGACAGTAGGCACCAGACTCCGTCACGCAAAGGAGGGCATTAAATGAACGACTTAAAGGTTCTAGGAGAATTTTATTTCAGTCAATTGTCCAATAAACCTATTTGGGATGCCAAAGGGCGTCGTATTGGTCGATTATATGACATGGCCATACGTTGGGACAGTGTCTCACCTCAAGTAACTGGCATACGCTATGCCAAAAGGATTCCAGCTCTAATTCCTATCGAGTGGGTCGTTTCTTGGGACTCAGAGGGTTTGCGTCTTAATACCACGTTTGATGCCCTACTGACGTGCCCTTTGCACGATGATGAAACCTTTATTGGCAAATGGCTGTTAGATAAACAAATCATTGATTTAGAAGGTTCCAGACTAGTACGAGTGAATGACATTTCCTTATCGTGGGTGTCACACGATGACCATCAATTTGTTGTCTTAGTTGCAGTGGATATCGGTGTACGTGGTTTATTCCGAAGGTTAGGCATTGAGTTTTTACTGAGCCGGATCGACAATAAATTTGTAGGTAGCCAGTATATAAAACCTTTAGAAAGCCGAACATCATCTCTTCAACTTACTAGAGAAAAAGAACAACTGCGTCAACTTCACCCAGCAGATATTGCCGATATTATTGAAGAGATGGACTATAAACAAAGGGCTAATTTCCTAGATGCACTCGATTCACAACAAGCAATCGATGCCTTAACCGAGATGGAATTGGATACCCAGGTGGAAATGATTAATCAGATGGATGAGGACAGGGCATCTGATATATTGGAAGAAATGCCAGCAGACCAAGCTGCTGATATCTTGGGTGAGTTGTCCTCAGCAAAGTCAGAAGAACTTCTTCGCTTAATGGAATCTGAAGATGCTGAAGATGTTCGGGAATTGATGCAATATGAAGACGACACCGCTGGTTCACTTATGACCACCGAATATGTCGGTTTGCCGTTCTGGCTTACTGCTGAACAAGCCATCGATGAATTAAGACGGCTAGCTCCTGAAGCAGAAACAATCTATTACCTATATGTAGTAGACGAACAAGAAATCCTTGAAGGGGTTCTTTCTCTACGAGAACTAATCATCGCTTCCCCTGAGACTCCATTAAAAGATTTGATGCACACCAAAATCGTTAAGATCTCCCCCTATGACGATCACGAAAAGGTGACTGACATCATCCACAAATATGGGTTGCTGGCAGTTCCAGTCGTCAACGATCAAGATCAAGTCTTAGGAATCATCACGGTGGATGACGTTTTGGAGTTATTAATGCCAGATCGCCCACGGGTGGAAAGTCACACCACCTTGATCGCCCGACGCCGCGAGGCAAAAGGGGGGCATAGCGAATGAACTTGAAAGAACGATTTGCCTTGTTCTTAGCCGTTATGGGCCCTGGAATCGTCACTGCTTTTGCTGATAATGATGCGGGTGGAATAGCAACCTATGCAGCAGCTGGTGCCAAGTATGGCTATTCGCTCATCTTTGTCATGCTCATCAGCACTGTGCTTTTGGCTATTGCCCAAGAAATCTCTGCGCGTACAGGAGCAGTGTCGGGTCGCGGTCTGTCTGACCTAATCCGGGAACAGTACGGTGTGAAGTGGACTTTCTTTGCCATGAGTGTCCTCCTGATTGCCAATCTAGGGACCACTGTTTCCGAGTTTTCTGGGATTGCTACAAGCTTTGAAATCTTTGGGGTTAGTAAGTATATCTCCGTCCCGGCAATGGCCGCTCTCATCTGGTGGCTTGTCATCAAGACAGACTATGGAAAAATGGAAAAAATACTCCTACTCCTCTGCTTGACGTTTTTCAGTTATGTCATATCCGGTATTATGGTCAAACCACCCTGGCCGGAAGTTTTAGTTCACTCTATTACCCCTACGTTTTCCGGATCCCCAGCATTTTTACTGATGGCCATAGGGGTGATTGGCACGACAATTACTCCTTGGGGACAGTTCTATGTCCAATCTTCTGTGGTGGATAAGGGCATCACTGCCCAAGATTATCGGTATACGCGTTGGGATGTCCTTATTGGGACGTTCTTCACAGGGTTCATCGCTTTCTTTATTATTGTCTCCACTGCAGCAACGCTCTACGCCAACAAGATACCCATTGAAACAGCAAAAGATGTGGCCCTCGCGTTAAAACCATTGGCTGGAGAATATGCCACTTTGCTTTTTGGCTTTGGCTTGCTCGGCGCATCTATGTTAGCTGCATTTGTACTTCCCTTAAGTACTGCCTACGCAGTTTGTGAAGCATTTGGCTTTGAACACGGGATCAGTAAATCGCATAAAGAAGCCCCTGTATTCTTCGGACTTTATACTGTTCTCATCGTTTTAGGGGCAGCGATCGTCTTATGGCCCAATTTGTCTTTGTATAGCGTCATGTTGACTACTCAAGTCGTTAATGGCGTACTTTTACCTCCGATTCTCATCTTCATGGTACTGATTGCTAGCAAGAAAAGCATTATGGGCGAGTATGTAAACACGAAATTTTTCAATGTCGTGGCCTGGTCCTTTACATTTGTTTTGATTTTCCTCACCTTACTTTTACTTGTTGCAACCGTATTCCCCGAGTTTTCAGGTAACATTATTGGCTTTTGAATTAGGGTAACTAATAAGAGGAAGGTACTTTTAATACTAAGTACCTTCCTCTTTATTGTGGTAAATTTTCTCTGTTACGTTGATATATAAATTAAATGCAGAAAAGCCAATAGCGAAAAGAGTCTCTCGCCTCAAAGACGAAAGACTCTTTTCACATCTGTCAAAACTGTTCCCTTTTGGACGACTTCCATTGCGCACGATCTTTTACTTACATAGCTCCATCTTGTCGTCTAGCTACATATACTCCTGAATCTGTTACTTCTCGAGCATTTGCTAATGTAGCTAATCTACTGCTATTGCTTTGTCGATCGCCGCAAAGGTTAGGTTAAATTAATTTGCTGGTTCCATAACGAAGAACTTAACAAACGATCCATCTTTTTCATCCATAACAATAGTTACGTTACTTTTGCCACGAAGATCAGATAACGATTTTTCGCTGATGTCATTGTTATCCTTACCATCAAGTACTAAACCGCTGTCAGCAAGTTTGTAAGTCTCATCATTTGTAAACGTGACTGTTTTGTTACCAACATCAACGCTAGAAACAGTCAAACCAGTCGTTACGCGTGTAGCGTACTCTTTAGTGCCATCATTAGTGATATCCGAAGTCGCTGTAGCAAATCCTTGTACTAACGTATTGTTATCTTTGTCAAGTTCAAGTACTACTACATCGCCCTTAGCAAGACTGCTATCAGTAACCTTATCTACTGTAAGTGTTTTCTCTTCGCCACCAGCGTATACAGTAACGCTAACTATTTCTTGATTTGTATTACGAAGAACATTAGTAATCACAGCTTCTTCATAAGTGACCTCTGCGCTATCTGTGGTGTCGTACCAAATAGCCACTACTTCTTTATCACCATTAAAGATGAAGTTTCCGTTAGTGATTTCAGACCCTTGGTAGTCGCCGAAAGTAGACACTACGATATCATCTGCATCAGTATCAACACTATCATCAGTTGCATTAAACATAAGGGTGTTTGATGTCAACTTGTAACCGCTAAGATACTTATCGCCAGCCTCAAGACTGTTAGCATTAGTAATTGTGTCGTAACCGATTGCATTGGCATTACTCTTAAAGAATTCTAGTTCTTGGAGATCACCCTCATCATCTACGTGTAATTTGACTAGGCTTCCAGCGTCAGCCTCGTTATCGAACATAATATTTACGTCGGCTTTTACGTTGGTATTATCTTTTAGATTAATACCTGTATTACCGGCGATTAAAGATGCTGTCCAATCTTTTGAACCGCCGTTATCGATATCGTGTTCGGTACCATCTACCGTAATTGTATCAAGGCTTTCTAGATCGATATCGAAGGATAGCTCGTCCCCATCTTGGGTTAAAGCTTCAACCTCTACTTTATCCCTAGCCGATTTGTACCCTAGGATATCAGCGGTTAACACTGCAACTTTTTCATTACTGTCAAGATTAACTGTGTCTCCACTAATATAGATCAGGTTTCCAGCATAGTCGGTATAAAGCGCTACTTCTCCAGCAGCTTGAAGCTCTTTTGCTGCATCAGAGTCTACATCTGCAACGTCACCGTCTTCATTGAGGTAGACCGCTTGTTGTGAATAATCGAAGTCAGCTGCTATTTCAGAGTCATAATCGAAATCGTAAATTTCTCCACCCACTTCAATGGAGTTATCATATACGGTTTCGATCTCACCAGTCGCTGCTTTGTTATTCAATACTTCAGCATAACCGTCATTATTATCTGCGTCAGCGTTAAAGAATAACAGATCACCCTTCTTGAGATCAGCAAGAGAAATTACTTTCCCATCTTTTATAATAGTCGCGTCTGATGCGTCAAATGAACCAGCTGAAGCAGAACCGTCAACTCCAATAACTTCATCTCCGTCAACAGAATCAAATATTAAGACGTCTTTTAAAGTATACGCACTAACGAATTCAATATCTCCAGAATTGTCAAAACCCACTTTTGCGAAGTTAAATTTCTTATTTACTTGGTCAGCCATGTCTACTTTTTCACCATCAAGATAAAAAGCAAATTTTTGATCACTAGTGGTGTAGTCTTCCTCAGAAATATCATACTTTTCGCCATCAGAAAGAAGTTTGATTTGGTTTACCTTTGTAACTTCAATAGCATCATTTTTTGCAGTTGGACTAACAATTTTGTAGTTAGTTAATTGCTTATCACCATTGTACCAAACTTGTACGAGTTCACCCAGGGCAGCTTCATAATCAAACTTAATGTTATCTGGTATTTTTAGAGTAATTTCCTCACCGGTTTTATCAGCATATACAACTATTTCTTTATCGCCTACGTTGATATCCTGTACACGAACTTTATTAGAATATGCACGGTTGAAAGTAGCTTTTAGAATTGTACCATTAGCATTTACTGTAACATTATAATCTTGAAGATATTCAAGTACCTCTCCAGCATCATCCGCTGCATACAATTCAACGGTTGCGGTTAGACCATTAGTAGACATTTGTACGCTTTTAACTCCATAACGATCTAAAGTGTCAGCGTTTTCAACAATAATATCTGCAGTTTGAAGTCCAGTTACTGCTTTGCTGAAGTTAATTTCTATGAAACGGTTACTATCGTCAAGTGCAGTTACAGATGTAATTGCCAACTCTCCGGGTACGCTTGTAACATCACCAGTAGCAACTCCAGTGCGTATACTTTCAGTAACTACAGCTGTACCGCCAAGAGCTGTAACAACAGTACTTGCAGATGATTTACTGAATGTGAAAGCAGCAACAGCAGGAACAGTTTTTCCATCGGTGAGAACAATAGCAGATTTAGTTTGAGCTGCAAGTGGTGCACCTGAGAGAGCATCAATACCAGTTTCGCCATTAGCAACATAGATATTGTCAAATTGCAGAGCAGCAGCAAAGTCTTGGATAACTTGGTTATTAGTGTCATAAGCGGTCATTCCAAAGTGGCGAGTTGCACCTGGAAGTCCAGCTACTACTGCATCACTGATGATGCCTGTTCCACCGATAACATCACTGGTTGCGACGCCAGCACTTGCTAAATAAGCGGCTACGCTAGCAGGAAGCACATCTTTGTCAGTTAAGAGGATTGGTTGGTTAGTAGCAGAAGCTATTGACGCAATGGAGAGTGCGTCTGGTATACTGTTAGCAACTGCAACCTTGGTAACTCCCGTCATTTTCTTAGCGATGTTGACGGATGTTTCAGCACGGTCAAAGCCACCAAGAGCAACAACTTCAATGCCCATACCTTTTAATTCATCAAGAACGCCTTGTTTGATAACAGCCGTTCCGCTAGTTACATAGACAGTTTTAACAGCGAGTTTAGTGAGTTCAGCTTTAGTAGCTGCGTCTAGTGTGCTTCCAGCTCCAGTCAATAGTATAGGAGCTTTCAAGGAGGCAGCGAGTGGTCCAGAGGTTAATGCATCAACCATACCATAAGAGGTTGACGATGAAAGAATTGCTGTGCCAGTATATCCTGTTTGATCCGCAATTACTACTGCAGTTTGTTCAGCAGTTATACCAGCTAAGCGAGTTGGTATTGTACCATTAGCGAATGCATTAAAAGGTATCATTGTAAGTGCCATACCTGCGATAGCTAAAGATGCTAAGGCTTTTTTTGTCTTTTTCATTTAGTAAATTACTCCTCTCAATTTGGAACACTAATTTTGAAAATATTAATTGAACACAAATCTTAGTTCTATCTAAAGACTACTATATTCAATTCTATTTAGAGACGCTTTTTATTCGTCCCTCACCCCCTAAATAATGATTTAATTAAATGTTTAGACATTGCGCATTATCTAAAAATATTCCACTGGATTTCATGGAAGCGTCCCTCCCTGAAAAATGATACTTTCAACCCAGTGGGTATTTTTTAGAGCAACGTAGGGATGAAGATAAACGAAAGGTTTGATTTAGTGTTAATATTCATCTACGAAATAAAGATTAACATATTAAATAGAAATTTACACTGAAAACATATTGGATATATTCCCATTTATTACTTGAAATTACTATTCACAAGTCATGATTTTTAAAGAACCGCATTGCCTCTTCTGATTGCAACTCTGTGCAATAGAATTAATACTTATGAATACTAATTCAAAAATGTCCTAGTTTCTATAAAGAATAAAAGATCCCCGAAGTCGGAGATCTTTTTCTGAACAATGTTCAATCAAAAATATTGCTAATATTTCCTAAGAGATTACCAGCGAGTGAACTCGTTCAGCTAAAGTTGAACATCGACTTCGGTGGGGGACTCTACCTCCACCGAAGCAGAGTACAAGATACCACACCCACTTGTAGAAGTGGGTGTCTCACGATTAAATAAAAAGCACCGCAATTCCTTGCAGTGCTTATACTTCATATGGAGCGGACGACGAGATTCGAACTCGCGATCCTCGGCTTGGGAAGCCAATACTCTACCGCTGAGCCACGTCCGCATGTTATAAGTAAGGGATTTACCTTCAGACTCCCTTTTCCCAACAAAGAGAATTATAAGCGTAAATATCTAATATGTCAACTCCAATTGCTTTATGGATTTATCCATGAATTACACCGTTAACAAAAAGACTCTGATCTTTTCCACGAAGGAAATCATCAGAGTCTTAGATATATCTGTATTCTTTGAGCATTCACCACAGTGAGCATTTATACTCACGATCCTCGGCTTGAGAAGCCAATATTCATTTGATGGTGCCTCAGGACGGAATCGAACCGCCGACACGAGGATTTTCAGTCCTCTGCTCTACCGACTGAGCTACCGAGGCAAAAGTAGTGGTGACCCGTACGGGATTCGAACCCGTGTAACCGCCGTGAAAGGGCGGTGTCTTAGACCGCTTGACCAACGGGCCTTAATGTCAATGTGCGCAAATCACGCTCACAAATATGAATATTACACGAAACTTCAATCTATGTCAAGTACTTTCTTCAGGACTATTAAATATTAAATTTCTTTAAGGATTCATGCAATTCGTCGGCCATTTGTGCTAAAACCTGACTTGAAGAGGCGATTTCCTCATTTGAGGCTGTTTGTTCCTCCGTCGCAGCCGATACCGTCTGTGTTTGTCCTGTAATATCTCGACTAGTCTCATATATCTCACTAATTGAAGAAACTATTCTTTGGCTCCCTAGCGCCATTTGTTCAATCTCATCAGAAATCTCAACAACTTGAGATGAGACTTCGCTAACTAATGTGGAAATTTCACGGAATGCTTGGCCTGCGGTCTCTGCAACTTCAGTCCCCAGTTTGACTTGGTGCGTCCCCTCATTCATCGATAACACTGCCTTTTGAGTATCTTGTTGAATTTCATTAATCAGCAACGCTATCTGTTGGGAAGCTGCCTGTGATTGTTCTGCTAATTTACGGACCTCATCCGCTACAACTGCAAAACCTCTTCCTTGCTCACCAGCTCGCGCGGCCTCAATCGCTGCATTTAAGGCGAGAAGATTCGTTTGCGCAGCAATACCCGATATGGTATCTACAATCTGTCCGATCTCCTTGGAACGCTCTCCTAATTTCGCAACTACCTCTGCAGACCCAGTCACTGTTTTTTCAATATTAAATATTTGCTGAATGGTTCTATCAATCGCTTGACTTCCCTCTATTGCGGAAGAGGCTGTTCTTTCTGAGGAGTTAACGGCTATTTTGGCGTTTCCTAACATCTGCTGAATCCCCGCCGACATTTGCTGTACAACTGACGAAGTTTCGTTAACTGCATGAAGTTGTTTTTCAGCTCCTTCAGAGACTTCCATTATTGCTCTAGCTACCTGTTGGGAAGCTTGGGCAGATTCTTCTGCTCCAGCGCTCAATTGTTGGGATGACGCTGCAACTTGCGTTGAGGACAATGACACTTGTTGAATTAGATGTATTAAGTTATCCGTCATGGTTTTAAAAGCTCTACTAAGTTGACCAATTTCATCTTTTGAAGTATTCTCGAATTGCCCGATTTTTAGATTACCCTGAGCTATGTCTTCTGCACTCTCTGCCACAGCAACTATTTGCTTGGAAATTTTATTACTTAAAACAATACCGAATACAAGAGAAACTCCACAAGCCAGTAAGATGGATAAGATAGTATAAATTATACTTTTCTGGCCCTTTTGTTGATAATCCAGTCTTTTTGCTTCAACAAGTTTATCTATATCATCAACCCAATTCCCTGTCCCTATCACCCAATTATAGGGTTGAAACAATAACGTATAACTTCTTTTGGGTAACGCTTCCGTCTGATCCGGCTTAGCAAATGTGTAATCTGTATACCCACCACCTGCTTGAGTTCCATTTTTAATCATTTCCTGAACAAAAAGTTTACCCTGTGTGTCCTTGCCTTCATAGCGCGATTTGCCCTCCGAGGCCTCTCTCCCTAAAAGAACAACATTAATTCCGTCCGTCGTATCAATCCAGAAGTAATTGGCCGTATCATACCGCAAATTTCTAACTAAATCAGCAGCTTGCTTTTTTGCTTCTTCGGGCGTTAAATCGCCCTTTTGCTGCCTTTTATACGTATCCTCAACTAAACTATAGGCAGTTTGTACCTGCAGTTTAACTGTTCGGTCAAATTGTTCATATAGAGTATCGCGATATTGTGTCACACTAGTTTTTTCTGTCACCATTACGCTATAAATATTATATCCTCCGAGAATTGTGCCCATGATTAACGCAGTTGTCAATAACAAAAGAATGATTCGATACTTTATTTTTGTCATACTCTTCTCTCCCTCTCCAATATTATTCTATAATCACTCATAATCTATATAAAAACAAAGTCGCCACGCAAAATTGGCATGACGACAAGAGTCCGAAAATGGTAGCTCAGCAATCATCACCCAATGGTGTAAGACCCGAAACTTTGCGTCCCTAGCTTTCGCTAGGTTTGCCTTTGTCTAATAGTCCTATATATTTATTATGTAATCTGTAGAAATAGCGGAAAAGCATCCTACTTCAAATTCATTTTTTCCTTATTAAACTATAACACAACGTTTCAAAATTTAATATTCATTTTTTCCAAACTTTCAACAAATTTTGATTAAAGACTCTTTATTATGTGAAATTATGCGAGACTCTGTTCCGTCCTTTTCCAAACCTCTAGAGGTACTCCCTACTTAATTCGCTTAAGCGTTTTTCCAATAAATAAGACAGCAACAAACTTTAGGTTGTAAAGTTTATTGCTGTCTTATTTATTGGAAATATAGTGAATAGTACTTGTACTCATACCTTCTTAAATGGTGAGCCATCCGCGACTCGAACGCGGGACACCCTGATTAAAAGTCAGGTGCTCTAGCCAACTGAGCTAATGGCTCATATAATTACATCACGAATACAAATACTACACGAAAGTTCCTAATCTGTCAATACTTTCGTGAAAGTTCTTTTAAGTGAGCTCTTTCAACTAACATAAACGCTTCCGAGAGCGGAGATCAGATTTACGCATTACTTTCTAACCTATGGCTTTAGTAGAGTACCTTCTTGACTTCTGACAACGCTTAGAAGCCCTAGGAACCACGTTCCAAGCCTTAAACCCTATAGGTCTAGAATATATCGCCTCTTACTATGGTTTGTTCGCGTCCTGGACCAATTGCGATCAACGTAGCAGGTACACCAGTCAGCTCTTCGATTCGAAGTATATATTTTTTCGCGGCCTCTGGTAAATCATCAAAGCTACGGACATCGGTCAGGTCTTCATGCCAACCAGGCATTTCCTCATAAACGGGTTGAGATTGTTTAAAAATCTTTTGACTTTGTGGAAATTCCCGAATAGTTTCTTCTCCTACTCGATATCCAACGCAGATTTTTAATGTCTCAAACCCTGTAAGGACATCAAGTTTCGTAACTGCAAAATCAGAAATTCCGCTCACTCGAACAGCATAGCGTGCAATTACTGCATCAAACCAACCACAACGACGCGGCCGTCCGGTGGTGGTTCCAAATTCATGTCCATTAGTCTGGATTTGTTCTCCGATCTCATCCAAAAGTTCTGTTGGGAACGGACCTTCTCCGACGCGCGTAGTATACGCTTTGATAACCCCTACCACACGATCAATACGAGTTGGGCCAATACCTGCCCCGATACAAGCTCCACCTGCAATTGGATTAGAGGACGTCACATATGGATAAGTTCCATGATCAATATCCAGTAAAGTCCCCTGGGCCCCTTCAAAAAGCACTTTCCCACCCGAGCGAATACTTTCGTCGATCGCCAGCGAGCTGTCCGTCACCATCGAACGGAGTTGTTCGGCATAACCTAGGTATGTATCATAAATATCCTCAAACTTAAGAGCTTCATGACCATAGACTTTCACAAATAAGTTATTTTTTTCTACTAAATTGCGACGAAGTTTCTCAGCAAACTCATCTTTGTCCATGAGATCAATGATACGAATCCCAATACGGGATGCCTTATCCATGTAACAAGGGCCGATACCACGCTTCGTTGTCCCAATTTTATGCTCTCCGCGCGCTTCTTCTTCCAAACCATCAAGAACCCTATGGTAGGGCATAATAACATGGGCATTGCTACTAATCAGCATCTTACCTGTCTCAATGCCTCGCTCGGCTAGGTAACTGAGTTCTTCCAACAAAACCTTGGGGTCAATCACCACACCATTACCAATGACACAGGTCTTGTCTGAATAAAGGATTCCAGACGGAATTAGGTGAAGCTTAAACTCTTCTCCCTTCACAACAACGGTATGTCCAGCATTGTTGCCACCCTGGCAACGGACAACGACGTTCGCTTTTTCGGCCAGGAAGTCCGTAATCTTACCTTTACCTTCATCTCCCCATTGAGAACCAATTAATATGACAGCAGCCATTATATATTCCTCCTATCTTTCTTAAAGAAAACTTGGATAGGTCCCTTCTCGCCATCCTTGGCTACAGGGACACTCTGCATCCTTGGTCAACACCTTATAGTTCCAGTCGCCTAAAAATATCATCAACATGCCCTAAATGATATTTCAAATCAAACAAACCCTGAATTTCTTCTTTGGTTAAATAGTTTATAACTCGAGCATCCGCTGAAACTACTTCAATGAAATCTATCCCATTATCCCAGGCGTGAAAAGCATCCTGTTGAACCCAGGCATAGGCCTCTTCTCTCATACATCCGTGTTCGACTAAGGCCAAAAGAACTCGCTGGGAGGACGTTAATCCAAACGTCTTTTGGAGATTTCGTTTCATCTGGTCTTCACGAATCTTGAGCCCCGAAATCACTCGGGTCATCTGGCGGAGCATATGATCCAAAAGAATACAACTGTCTGGTAGTATGACGCGTTCCACAGAGGAATGAGTCATATCCCTTTCATGCCATAGTGCAATATTTTCCATAGCTGCTAAGGCGTTGCCACGTAATAGCCGCGACATTCCCGCCACCTGTTCACACACGATCGGATTGCGCTTGTGCGGCATCGCAGAGGACCCTTTTTGCCCCTCTGCAAAGGGTTCCTCGACTTCAAGAATATCTGTTCTTTGTAAATTGCGAATTTCCGTTGAGATTTTTTCTAGTGAACCACCGATTAAGGCCAGCGTAGTCATAAAATGTGCATGCCGGTCCCGTTGCAAGATTTGATTACTTACTAAAGCTGTTTCTAACCCCAAGTGTTTACAGACTGCTTCTTCTACTTCAGGTGCAACGTTCGCATACGTTCCTACCGCTCCTGAAATCTTTCCAGCACTTACTGAAGTAATCGCATGATCGAGACGTTCTGCTTGGCGATCAATCTCTGCGATCCATACTGCCAGCTTTAAGCCAAAGGTCAGCGGTTCAGCATGAATGCCGTGGCTCCGACCGACCATGACGGTATATTTACTTTCTAAGGCTCGTCTAACCAAAGCGTCTCGAAACGCTCCTAGGTCTTTCTTCAACAAACGTCCTGAATCTCTTAAGACAAGGCTTAAAGCGGTATCCTTCACATCTGAAGAGGTCAATCCGAGATGAAGGTATTTGCCAGCCTCCCCGATTTCTTCCACAATCGCTTGCAAAAAAGCAATCAGGTCGTGACGTACCACTGCCTCAATTTCCAAGACTCTCTTTGGGTTCACTTTTGCCTTGGCACGGATCTCTTCCATAGCTGCTTGAGGTATTTCTCCCCGCTCAGCCATAACCTCCGCGACGGCAAGTTCAACTTCCAACCAGCGTTCATATTCATATCCGTCCTGCCATAACTTTCCCATTTCAGGGTGAGTATATCTATCGAGCAAATCCTTCGCCCCCTGTTTTCCACATTCAAGGCACCCTCTTCTATAAGTGAGTGTTCTTATTTCGCTTCTGTTAAATTAACCTTATTAGCTTCCGCGCTTAACTACTAGGTTATACCTTAGATACAATATCACGACCCACAACGATACCGGTCGCTGACGCTTGCATCAATCCGCGAGTAATTCCAGCGCCATCCCCGATAGCATATAACCGAGGAATTGCTGTTTCAAAGTTCGTCTTTACTTTGACTTTGGAAGAATAAAACTTAACCTCAACTCCATATAGTAATGTATTTTTGGAATACATGCCTGGCGCAATTTTGTCAAAGGCCTTCAAGGTTTCAATCAAGGAAGTCAGGTACCGTTCTGGCAAGACATAACTAAGGTCTCCTGGCACTGCAGAAAGAAGAGTCGGAATCGTTGTTGATTTACGCAGACGGCTCTCAGTTGTTCTCCTACCTTTGAGAAGATCTCCCAAACGCTGAACCATTACGCCACCACCCGTTAACATGTTCGCGAGCCGGGCAATATATCTGCCATATTCAATGGGTTGATGAAATGGCTCTGTGAAACGAGTTGAAACCAATAAAGCAAAGTTTGTGTTCTTAGTTTTTTTCTCTGGGTCAGCATAGCTATGACCATTCACCACGGCAATGCCTCCATCGTAATGTTCCTCAGACACAACTCCGCCCGGGTTAACACAAAAGCTGCGCGTTTTTAAGTCGTAGGTGTCCGAATAATAAACCAGCTTTGCTTCATACAGATCCTTTGTTAAATGATCCATAATCGAATTTGGTACTTCAACCCGTACACCGATGTCAACCTCGTTGTTTTCTGTGACTACCCCTAAACGAATAGTCTGCTCCGCGAGCCAGGTTGCTCCCCCTCTTCCTGGGGCAGCAACCACATATTTAGCAAACACTTCATCCAGCTCATCCTCATCGCGACGTTTAATCGTTGCCCCTAAAACACCCTCTGGTCCAGCTAAAATATCCTTTACTTCTGCAAGTTCCCAGAAGGTTGTGTTTGTCGTGTTCATGAGATGTTCGTACATACCCTTTAAAACATTATAAGCCAATTCGGTTCCCAAATGACGTACTGGACAATGAATCAACTGAATACTATGGCGCGATGCCTCGTATTGAAGTTCTTCAACCCTACGGGTATCTAAACCATACACCTTTTCTTGTGCTCCAAACCCGCGATAAATAGAGTCTGCATAATCAATGAGTTCTTGAGCTTGTTCCTCTTTCATATATTCCGTTAAACGACCGCCGACTGCAGGACTCAAAGACAATTTTCCGTCACTGAAGGCCCCTGCACCAGACCAGCCTCTGGTAATAGCGCATGGCTTACACCCAACACAAACTCCCGTTGCACGGGCAGGACATTTTCTTTTTTCAATTGTTCGGCCGTTATCGACAATAAGGATCTTTAACTCTTTATTGTGCTTTGATATCTCTAAGGCCGTGAAAATGCCCGCCGGACCAGCACCTATGATTAAGACATCTACTTTATGTTTCAAATCTTATAGCCTCCTAGAGCTGATTTCGTTTACCCATTGGTAAAGAACCTCTAGCCACAAACAAATTCATCTTAACAATCCTCCTCCTTCTTGTCAATCCAATACTCGAACATTAAGTTAAAAAATACATAAAACATTCGACATTTTCCGTTTCTCTTTGTCCAATAATATTGAAATGACATAAAAAAGCCCCGGCCGACGATTTTGGCAAGGGGATTTGACTAAGCGGTTTGATGTTGACGCTCTAGGTTAACAAACTTAGTGAATTCTTTAAGAAAGCCCAATTCAACGGTCCCTACTGGACCATTTCGGTGTTTTGCAATGATTAACTCAGCGATGCCTTTTTTCTCGGAGTCATGATTATAATACTCATCACGATATATAAAGGAAATAACATCAGCATCCGCTTCAATTGCCCCGGATTCTAACAAATCCGACATAATTGGCCGTTTGTCCTGGCGTTGCTCAACACCCCGGTTGAGTTGTGACAAAGCAACGACTGGGATTTTCAACTCCCGAGCAAGTCCTTTTAGGGTTCTGGAAATCTGAGCCACCTCTTGCTGTCTGCTTTCTGTCTTTTTTCCTTTACCACCAACTGACAGTAACTGAAGATAATCAATCACGATTAACCCCAAATTATGTTCCACTTTTAGGCGACGAGCCTTTGAACGGAGCTCGACTAAGGTTATCCCCACCGTATCATCGATAAAGATCGGCGCATCCGAAAGAGGACCTACTGCTCGTGTTAACTTCGGCCAATCAGTATCGAGTAAATCTCCAGTTCTTACACGCTGTTGATCGACCATCGCTTCCCCGCAAAGCATCCGTTGCACTAACTGCTCTTTGGACATTTCCATGCTAAAAATGGCGACGGGAACCTTAGCACGCACGGCAGCATTTTGGGCCATGTTTAAGGCCAAGGCCGTTTTTCCCATGGATGGCCGAGCGGCAATAATCACTAAATCCGTAGGCTGCCAGCCTGATGTAATCCGGTCTAATTCTGAGAAAAAAGTGGGAACACCCGTAAGACTCCCTTTATTAGCATATAAAAATTCAATTTTTTCAAATGTCTCTAGGAGGACGTCGCGAATGAAACTAAATCCGTCTTTAACGCGTCGACGAGAAAGGTCAAGAATTAGTTTTTCTGCTTCTTCTAACAGAACACGTGCCTCTTCCCCAGGCTCATATCCGCGCTCTAAGATACTACTTGTCGCACGTATGAGCTGACGAAGAAGAGCCTTTTCTGTTACAAGTTTAGAATAATACTCCACATTTGCCACTGAAGGGACAGACCTAGCGATCGCGGAGATCGTTGCAATCCCGCCTACCTGTTCTAGACGTCCCTGCTGACGCAAAATCTCCGCAACACTGACTAGGTCAATTGGATCTCCTTTTTCGAAGAGATCTCGTATTGCGGAAAAAATCAAGCGATGATTATCTCTGTAAAAGTCTTCCGGTTGAAGCATCTCAAAGACGGAACTTCCGACCTCCGGTTCGAGCATCATCGCACCTAAGACCGCCTGTTCGGCCTCCAAATTCTGAGGTGGAACTTTTAGGAGTTCCATATTTTCTCTCCTCCCGGGCACTTACTCTCTATTGGAACTCTAAGTTTAAAATACGTGCTTCATGGCCTCTTCTATCGTACTAACCCCTACCACTTCAATGCCATGCAAGCCCTGAGGTATATCAGCCATATTTTCTAGTGGGATTAATACCTTACGAACTTCTACCTGCTTTGCTCCGAAAATCTTTTCGTAAATGCCTCCAACGGGTTTAACCTTACCTTGAATGGAAATTTCGCCTGTAACAGCAACATCTTGGCGCAGTGGTTGCTTTTTCAGTGCGCTATAAATCGCCAGCGTTGTGGCCAATCCCGCTGATGGACCGTCAATTTTTGCCCCGCCGATGACATTAACATGCACATCGTAATTGTGCAAATCTTCGCCCGTCAAGTCCCGAATGACAGCAGCAGCATTGAATACAGCATCTCTCGCCATACTTCCAGCCGTTTCATTAAAACGAGACGTTCCTTTACCATCTCGACCAGCAAAGGTGATCGCCTCGATCTCCAATACCGAGCCCAAAAAACCAGATACCCCCAGTCCTAAAATTCTTCCAATTTCCAAGCCTGGTTGGACCTTTCGGAAAATATAAGGAGTAAGTCGAGCCGAGCGCAGGACTTCATAAACATCATTACTTGTCACTCTAATGTTTTCTTGATCTGGGTTACGATATCTTGCTAGGCCGTAGGCATCTGTCAGGATACTATTTGCTTTCCGTCCTTCAATCACATACTCGCTGATAAGTTCAGGAACATTATCCTCCAAGTCCACCTCGAGTTTTTGGGCAGCTTGCAATATTATGCTCTGTACATCTCCCGGCTCAAGAGGCACAAAGAAGATTTCTGAACAGCGAGAACGAAGGGCTGGATTAAGTTCTGCTGGGTCCCGTGTAGTGGCTCCGACGAGGACAAAATCAGCAGGAGCCCCCTCATCAAAGAGTGTTTTTATCCACAGTGGAACATGGGGGTCACTCGGATCATAATACGAAGAATCGAAGGATACTCGCTTATCCTCGAGCACTTTAAGCAATTTATTCAAAAGCAAGGGATCCATTTCCCCGATTTCATCAATGAATAGGATACCGCCATGAGCCTCGCTCACCAGTCCCATTTTCGGTTCTGGTATACCCGTATCTGCCAAGTCGTGCTTAGCCCCTTGGTATATAGGGTCATGAACCGATCCTAATAAAGGATTGGTTGAATCCCTGGGATCCCACCTAAGAGTCGTGCCATTAACTTCGATAAACGGTGCCGCTTTAGCAAATGGAGAGTGGGGATGGTCTTTAACCGCTTTTAAAGCAACCCGAGCTGCTGAAGTCTTACCAACTCCAGGTGGACCATACATCAAAATATGTTGGGGGTAGGGAGTCGCCAACTTGGCGAGTAAAGATTGCATAGCGCTTTCCTGTCCTATGATTTCTTCCACAATCTGAGGACGCAATACATCAAACGCGGAACGCTTTAGCGATATGGTTTTCATCTTTTCAAGAACGGCAAGTTTTTTGAGCGTTTGGGCATTTTCCGGTCCAGACGTCTCTTGAAGGACTTGAATCTTAATATCTTTAACATAATCCTCATGACGTTCCTGCATCTTTTCTGCAACAACACGTTCCAGCCGTTCTTCCACAGAACGCCGGGCAATCAGTTCCGCAATCTGCTCTTCAATTTGATCTAAGAGCTGTGGAATTTCCTGCATCTTCGGTATTATCTGGACAGTAGGATCATCCGAGACGATTTGACGTAAGCCAGCAACTCGTTCAACAAGTTCATCGGAACGCATAAGCTTAAGTGCTCCTAACTTACTGGCCTTTAACACTAATTTGTCTGTTCCATGATAATTTGAAAGAAGGACATAGAGTGTCTCGACTTCTCGGCTCCACTCTTCCTCGTCGTGTAACCGATCACCAATATTCTTATGATTTAACCATTTTGTCAAAATCCCTTTCATAAGGGGTCCCCTTTCATGATTCGTGGTTCTTATAGGGCAACAACCTGTACCTGAAGCTTAGCTACCACGTCTGGATAAATTTTTACGTGGACCTCGTAATTTCCAAGAGCCTTAATCGGTTCCTTTAACTCTAGCTTTCGTTTATCTACTTCAACCCCATGCTGTTTTTTTAATGCATCAACAATTTCCTTACTGGTTACTGAACCAAACAAGCGCCCGCCTTCGCCAGTCTTCGTCTTAACGTCTATCTGAAGGGCATTGAGTTTCCCTGCTAATTCAATGGCAGTTTCTTTTTCTTTCTCTTTTCGGCGATCTTCAAGAGCTTTTTTATGTGTGATATCCTGAATATTTCCATTAGTTGCCTCAATCGCTAATTTTTTAGGAAAAAGGAAGTTTCTGGCATACCCGTCAGCAACTTCAAAAACCTGTCCTTTTTTACCCGTTCCTTTGACATCTGCTTGTAGAATAACCTTCATATGAATTCCTCCTTATGATTCTTCTGGTAAACGACGGAAATTAAAAACTATGTCAAACAGCCCAAACATTATTAGACTCACCACACTGAAGAAGAGATAAATAAAGCTAGCTAAAATTAACGCAAATTTAAAAAAGCGAGGGATCTTAGGCGATTTCAGCAGATATACAAACACAGATGCACCTAGCACTAGCGTTAATGCCCCGTAAAAAACCATTATGTTAATACCTAATCCCCGAAGACTTGTCCAAGCAAATTGATCACCTAATAGGTAGAATGCAATTCCTAAAACTGCACCCCAAACTGCATACCAAGGCAAACGCCAGTGCGTAAACGGGATCCGCTCGTCATCTTCCTTGAGCCAGATTCTCACAAAATAAAAAACAAAGCCAAACTCAACTACGGCGAGCAACGCTGCAAAACTAGGAAGGATCAAAGCATAAATGTGAATCACTTGTTGCAATACATCTCTAAACTGTACCTCAGTGAGCCCTTGCTGTTGCATCGCTGCCAGTAATCCAGAAGCTTGGTATTGTTGTATTGTCATATTCATCATGTCACTCTCATTTAGGGCACTAACTGCTTGCCCCATGAGTGTGGGAACAGTCCCTAAAACTGAAGCCAACGCTGCGCTCCAGAAGAAAGTTACACGCACTGGCCAATTCTTCTGCCAACCCAGAACCCCTAGTAGCCCAGCAAATGGAACAAAACTCATCAGATTGAACGCAGCTGCTCCAAAAACAATTAATGGAACTACATAACCAATCAACAGAGAAAATGCAGCTATAGCTAGCCCGCGTCGACGGCCGACCAAAAACACCGCGACTAATATGAGAGCTCCCCAAATAACCCCCCATGTTCCCAAAACGGTTCCTAACCAAGGAAATGCCAATAGAATAGCCACCGCTAAATAGTTCAAAGCCTCTTCATCCCTTAACAACATGTTAACCAATTCTCCTATGCTTAATCTTCAGGGGCAAGATAGCTTAAAAGCAAGCTCAAATCTCCCCACTGATTTTCAAGATTCATTTCATCTGAAATTTTCAATCCCTCAAGACGTTGTAAAAGCATGCGATCCAGACGGGAAAAGTCAAACCCCAACCGCCTTGCAAGCAGATAACTCATCCCAATAAGATCAGCCAACCCTTGGACCATCTCATCCTCTGAACCACTCAATGTACCGTGCTGGATAAGCCACTGTGCCTGAATTAAATTGACTTTTAGTTCATCAATGGCTCTTAAGCCTTTGACAACATCGACTCCAAAATTTTCCAGGGTTGCCCCCTCCTAAAGTCCATTTTCTAAGCTATCCAATTACAGTTCGTGATAGCTCTGCAAATCTCCTGCACTTGAGTCTTATGAAAATTTAACCATAACCATATATCGCCTTAAAAAATGAAAAGGGGAGCTCTCGCTCCCTTTATCAAATACTAGTAAGAAAACTACGGCGGCGGCCTTCACTAAGGCTATATCGCAGCCAAGTTTTCTCTACTCTATGCTATATGGCAACAAGGCAATACTGCGAGCACGTTTAATGGCTAATGTCACTTGACGTTGATGCATTGCGCAGTTTCCCGAAATACGGCGAGGCAATATTTTGCCACGATCCGTCACATATTTACGTACTTTGTGTGTCTCTTTATAATCCATCGACACAACTTTATCTACACAAAAACTACATACCCGCTTACGTGGGCGTCGTCCGCGTTCACGTTTCATACTAATTCTCCCCTTCCCTTACTTAGAATGGGATGTCATCATCCAAATTGACTTCATGTCCGAACGAACCCTTTCCGCTTGAAGAGGGTGATTCCATGCCGCCACTCCCGCCGTCTTTCGGACTTAAGAAATGAACATCTTCAGCAACAACCTCTGTGACCCAGCGTTTTTGGCCATCCTTATCATTGTATGTTCTAATTTGGATTCGTCCATCGACTGAAGCAAGCTTTCCCTTTGCCAGATAGTTGGCACAAAGTTCAGCAAGCTGTTTAAACATAACACATGGGATGAAGTCAGTTTCTCTCTCACCTTGAGCATTCTTGAATTTACGATCAATGGCTAAAGTGAAGTTTGTTACCGCTACACCACTCGGCGAGTAGCGTAACTCGGGGTCTTTCGTTAAACGGCCAATCAAAACGACTCGATTCAACATGTTTCCCCACCATCCTTTTAGTCTTCTTTCCTAACCGTCAGGAAACGCATAACATCATCGGAAATTTTCATAACCCGTTCAATTTCCTGAGATGTACGGCCTTCGCCTTCAAAGTTCATCAGGATATACTGGCCTTCTTTGTAATCTTGGATTTCATAAGCCAACCGACGCTTTCCCCACTTTTCAACCGTCAAGTTATCGCCACCAAAGTTGGCGACGAGCCCACTTAAACGATCAACCAGTGCTGTGGTTGCTTCCTCATCTAGATCTGGTCGGATGATATAAAGTATTTCGTACGCTTTCATATTTGCACCTCCCCCCGGACTAAGCGGCCCCGTTAAACGGAGCAGGGAATATTTAGTCTACAAGCAGAGATTATACCATTATATTTTCATAAAAGCAACTTTCAATGTTTGATGAACGAGTACACTAAACATTAAATCGAAAATGAACGATATCTCCGTCACGCATAATATATTCTTTTCCTTCCAAGCGGACTAAGCCTTTATCCTTGGCACCGTTCAATCCATTATTAGCAACGAAATCATTATACGCAACTACTTCAGCTCGAATAAATCCGTGTTCAAAATCCGTATGGATTACCCCTGCTGCTTGAGGAGCCTTTGTTGATTGATGAATTGTCCAGGCTTTCACTTCGATAGGTCCCGCCGTAAAAAAAGTCATAAGACCAAGTAAATGAAAGGCAACCCGAATCAAATGGTCTAATCCCGACTCTTCGAGTCCCAGGTCTTGTAAGAACCCCTGCTTCTCATCCTCTTCAAGTTCTGCAATCTCTGCTTCAATCTGTGCACAAACCACAACGGCTTCTGCACCCTCTTCCGCTGCGATAGCCATCACTTGTTGAACATAAGGATTATCTGCCGCCGTAGAGAGACCGTTTTCGCTGACATTAGCAACATAAAGCACAGGTTTTAAAGTTAGAAGCGAAAAGCCCTTAAGAATCGCACGCTCCTCGTCCGTATACGTCAAAAAACGAGCGCCTTTTCCCTGATTAAAGACTTCCTTTAAGCGCTCTAAAAGTGCCACTTCGCTTTGAGTCTTTTTATCCCCGGTCTTTAAGAGTTTGGACGAGCGATCCGCTCGTTTCTCGACACTCTCCATGTCCGCTAAGACCAACTCAAGGTCTATCGTCTCAATATCCCGCTTAGGGTTAACGTTTCCCTCAACGTGAATCACATTCTCGTCTTCAAAACAACGCACAACATGTACAATAGCATCAACTTCGCGGATATGGGACAGGAATTTATTTCCTAAGCCCTCTCCTTTGCTCGCGCCTCTTACAAGGCCGGCAATATCAACAAACTCTACGGTTGCTGAAACTATCTTCTTGGGATGAACCATCTCTGCTAGTTTTTTCAACCGTGAATCAGGCACTTCTACCATTCCAACGTTCGGATCAATCGTGCAGAATGGGTAATTAGCCGCCTCAGCACCCGCTTGGGTAATCGCATTAAACAATGTTGATTTCCCGACATTCGGTAGACCAACAATTCCTGCATGTAATGTCATATTTGTCCTCCTCTTTATACACAGACAAGCTATCTCTACAGATTATATGTGATGTTTTGTCACACCGCAAACCTAATTTTCATCGACCCGCGGTAGAATTTCCTTTAAATTGCGTTCAAGTTTGATTCGAGGAATCCAGGCTTGGTGCTGACAACCTAAACACTGAATTCGGAAGTCCATGCCCGTTCGCATCACTTTCCAATCTATACTTCCACAAGGGTGCGGTTTCCGCAGACGTACAATATCCCCTACCTGTAACGGAATCATCTGTTGGCTCCCCTCTAATCGGAGTTCGAAGTTTGCGGTTCAAATCTTGAATACCTTACTTCTCTTCGTACATCGATTCTGCACATTTAACCTCTACGCGATCCATCTAATACTCGTATATGTCACTTATTTTCTTTACTTGGGTTCTACAAATGTATCTTGCTCATCATTGGCTGTACGTTTCATGGGATCAGTCATAATAATACTTTGAAACTGTGGCGTACGAATTCCTTCTCTCAAAAACGCGCTGTGGATTCGCCGACGCAATTCACGTTCTAGACTCCACTGTTCACTGGGTTGAGTGAAAGCAATAACACGTAATACAACATTTCGCTCTCCAAACTGGGTTACACCTTGGACTGTCGGAGCTTCAATAATTTTTTCTCCAAACTCTGCACTAACTTCTTCACAGACAGCACTCATAACTCCCATCGCTCGATCCAAATCTTCATCATAGGGAATCTGAATTTCAACCTGGGCTAGCATCTTTCCCCGACTAAAATTCGTAACCGCAGTAATACTCCCATTGGGAATGATGTGTAGTTCTCCCCCCCATGCCCGTATTTGGGTCGTCCGAATCCCAGTCTCTTCAATCGTACCCGTGAATTCGCCAGTTTTTATTAATTCTCCAACCGAGAACTGATTCTCAAAAAGAATAAAAAAACCGCCAATAATGTCTTTCACCAAACTCTGTGAGCCAAAACCTAAGGCGACTCCTAAAACACTGGCCGAAGCCAGTAGTGTTCCGGTATCAAAGTTAAACAGGCGTGCGAGGATATGCAAAGAAACTGTAATGCTAATCCCGTAAAACAACATACTTCTGAGGATGGAAAATAACGTATTTGCTTTACGTTCATCCAGAAGATGTTTTACTTCTCGATCGACTAACATACGCTTCAGCAAGTAAGTAAGCACTCCGTAAATAACACGTGCTGCAACGAGGATGACAACAACATAAAGTACAGTACTTAAAACGGCAATTCCGAATTTATTCCAATCAAAGTTATTAATATTTTCTGAAATCCAAGAGACATTCATTATATAAATCTCCCTTTTCTTTTCTTTGCGTTAATCTTTATACACTAAAAATGCGTGATACGCCCGCATCATCATGATCACATCTGCGACTGAAGATATCTCCCAAGGTGCATGCATGCTTAGTATCCCTACTCCACAATCAAGTACCTCCATCCCGTAAATGGCCATATATTGGGCGATTGTTCCACCGCCGCCTTGATCAACTTTCCCTAACTCAGCAGTTTGCCAAGAGATTTTGGCTTCATCGAAAATTCCGCGCACCTCAGCTATAAATTCCGGGTTAGCGTCACTAGACTCCGATTTCCCTCTTGAACCTGTATACTTACATATCACTACCCCTCGACCCATAAAGGCCGAATTTCGTTTGTCCATGACCTCTGCATAATTAGGGTCATATCCAGCGGTGACATCCGCAGATAGTGCTTTAGCTCGAGCCAGTGCTCGCCGGACCATTAATCCGTCATAGGTTCCATTTTGCAAGGTGACAAGCTCTGCGATAAAGTTCTCCAAATAACGTGCTTTCATACCCGTATTGGAATCGCTACCAATCTCCTCCTTATCTGCAAAAAGAACAAGCGTTGTCCACTCAGGTTGCTCGATCTCTTCAATCGCTTTCCAGGCAGCAAAGGAACAGACTCGATCGTCTTGACCATATCCCGCAATAAAACTTCGATCCAATCCCGCATAACGAGCCTTTCCAGCCGGTACAACCTCTAACTCTGCGCTAACAAAGTCGTCTTCCTCAATCCCATATTTATCCTTCAAAAGATGGAGAATTGCCAACTTCACACGTTCTTCTCCATCCTCTTTTGATGGATCATGTCCAAGTAATAGATTTAACCCTTCCCCAGTTATAGCCTCGCGTAATTTTTTATCATATTGATCCTTTGCCAAATGTGGAAGCAAGTCCGTGATCGTTAAAATAGGGTCTTCATCCGCTTCTCCGACCACTATCTCAACAATATGCCCATCACGCAAGATAACGACACCATGAAGAGCAAGCGGCATAGCCGTCCATTGATATTTCTTAATTCCTCCATAATAATGCGTTTTTAAAAAAGCCAAGCCTTCTTCTTCATAAAGAGGACGCTGTTTGATGTCTAACCGGGGAGCATCAAGATGCGCAGCAATTAGCCGGAACCCTTCGCTTATTGGCCGAATTCCCGCAATCGCCAAGATACCTGCTTTACCTCTAACTGCAAGACTGACCTTTTGCCCAGGTTTAAACCCCTTAACCTCATCAAGCTCTATGAAGCCTGCATTTCGGGCCCATCCCTCTAGCATCTGCCAAGATTCTCGCTCAGTTTTCCCTTCACTGAGAAAGGCCAAGTATTCGCCAATCGCTTGACGTTCCTGCTCGGACATTATTAGTTCATCCCAAGCTAATTTCACTTTTTTCGAACTCATAAAAATCTCCTCTACACACTAGCAATATATCAATATTCCTCACCTATATTAAGTTTTCTACTTCACTGTATGAAATATGTATTTATAAGAAAACTGGCTTAGGCCATATATGGCCGAGTGCCCCTAGGCAAGGACAGCGAGAAGGGACCTTCCAGAAAGTATAAACATTCATTTACACTTTCTGCCCTGAAAATAACCCATTGCATCAGGTGCCACTCAAAGGAATGGAAGCCGGACTACTAAAACCAAACTCCTTGCCCCTGTGACAATGGTTCAAGTAGTTTTTGACTGAGTTGTGCTCTAAACACTTGATCCAATACACGAAAGATTTCCACTAAATATGGATAAAAGGATGAACTCTGAATCAGATCGTTAAAACTTCCGCCAACCCCCATCTGTATGAGGGGCGAAAATAGTCCTGCTATAACGGACAGACCAATAATAGAAGCCAGCCCTCCAAACAGAAGACCACCTCCGTGATTTAAAGATCCCCCCCAACTGCCGAAGGGTCTAAGGAGTATCGAAAATATCAACTGAATAATAAACACCACAATATAAAAAACACAAACAAAAGCAATAAGGCTTAAGATGCGTTCTGTAAATAGCCCTGCCAATTGATGTGTCGCTTGTTCGATGGCTTGCGGCATCTGGTCAACCGATACATTCTCAAATAAGCTACGCCATTCCTGAGGTAGTGCTCCCCAAATATTGCCTAGTGCTTGATTTTGCAAAGAAGAGGCTTTTGACTGAACCGCGGGAAGTATCGCCCTATAGATTACAGGCTCCAACCATTGCTGGAGAGGAAAATATTGTTCTGCCCAGCGAAGCGCGAACATGTATTTCCAGGCCGCAATTACGAAACCTACAATGCTACTCAAAAAATTTACAATACTAGATATTAGGCCTTGTCGATAACCACGTAAAGCGCCTAACAAGATAAGCCCCAGAATAAGGATATCAAACAAATTCATTTAGTTCCCCCTTATTGTTAACTACTAACCTTCGTCTTAACTACTTACTACCTGAACCATATTCGCTTTAAGCCCTTGAAAATCCTGCTGCTAATTAGAACTGCCAACTAGGATAAAGAAAACTTGGCTGGCGCCAAGCCTTTGCGAAGGCGGCCGCCTAATTGCACTTATGCTTAGAAAGTATATAACTGGCAGTAATACTTTCTGACTAGTATAACAAAGAGGCAGCTTCGCGCTGCCTCATATTTGGTATGTGATATTCGCTACTGGTATTCGAACAACGAAGCACAAACTACGAATCACGACTATGGTCTTCGATATTAGAACTACGAAGTACGAACTAAAATGGCGGGGATGCGTGCGAATCGAACACACCTCGGAACGTTCTGCGTCCCGACACGCGGATTTGAAGTCCGGGGGCAGCACCAGCCACCACCCATCCCCATTGTCGAAAATAATACTACCACATTCATGGTTATTATGAAAGCCTTTATTTAATAATGAACTATTGTTTAACTTCTTTAATTTAAGGTATATATATTTATTAATTGTGCACAATATAATTAATCGTCAAGATACACTATTCATTTTTTACGAAGCAATTGACGAGTTGCTCTTATGGGGTAAGTAATAACCAAAGGAGGTGAAGAAATGAATCGATCCGAAATCTTATTCTCTGATTTAACGAATAGCCAAATTGAAGAGGTTAAAGCTTTAGAAACTAAATTCAATACCTCGCGGTCAAATGGCCAAGAGACTATCCTAATTGCTTATACAAATCCAAAACGTTAACGAAAGGTCTTACATAGTTTTATAATGCAGACAGCTTCCCTCTAGATATTGTTCGACTATAGTATTAATTTCTTCCTCTTGCATTGTAAGATGCATCAATTGAAATTTTGCTTGAAGCAATCCTTTTACACACTCAAGCGTAAGGTCCGTTAGATGAGTACAGCCATAGTTTAAGCCCACCGCCCTTTGAATCTGCTTGCGTACATTACGGTCTAGGTTAATACCTACAAGGTTGTTTATTAGATTATGACTTTGCTCACAGTCTGTATGGGGAACACGAAGAAATTCACCGTTGGCAGAAACAATTGTATTACTCTCCAAGTCAACTCCAAGAGTTATACAAAGTTCATGGTGACTGTCTAGGAAAAAGCCATCCACCGTAAGTAATTTTTTGTCGGCTGATCGGACATTGATCGAAATAGATCGGTTAAAAAGATACATAAAGTCTCCTCTTTTCTTATGTTGGTTAACTCGTTCAATTAAAGTCGAAAATGGAGACTTCGGTGGGGAGTCTCACCCTTGAATCAAACGACCTTTTAAACTCTTTATATTATATCCCATTTTACAAACAAAGAAAGTTACCGAATGACTGCTCATTCGGTAACTTTCTTTGTTTGTTTTGTTTGTTATGTTTATGGCTAGTCTGAATAACTGTGCCCTAGGCCTCAAACCTAGATCATTTTTTAATATTATATCCTTTTTCTGCTAAAGACGCTTTCGCCTCAGTCACTTGTTCTCCCTGTAGGTGCAAGAGAAACTGGATATGATTATCCTTCTGATGATAAAAGGCAAAACTAGTAACGTCGACTTCAAACTGCTTTATCGTGGCGGCAATCTCCAGCAAAACACCAGCTTTGTCTTTTGCCTCAATTACCACACGCTCACCAGGACTTCTGGCTCCCATGATATCTAAAAAAGCATCCAAAATATCATATCCTGTAATAATCCCAACTAGTTTACCCTCTTCAAGAACTGGTAATCCTCCAATTCTATGTTCCCGCATTAACAAGGCAGCGTCCTCAATTTGCGTGTCTGGATGACAAGTCACAACTTTTTTTACAGCCACTTCACGGATTGGGGTTTTCGCTATGAGGTAGTTAAGCTCAAAAATACTTAAGGTCGTGGCTGGTGAAGGAGAGACCTCTCGTAGATCCCCATCTGTTACAAACCCCACAAGTTTACCCTTATCCAGTACTGGCAATCGGTCGATCTTTTTTTCTCGCATAAGCAACAAAGTATCTGCGATTGATTCATCCGGACCCACCGTAAAAACCTGGGACGTCATAAATTGGCGAACATACATATTATCCTACCCCTTTCTCTCCTTTAAAGTTGGCTTTAACTTCCAAGTAATCCTTTGACACATTAATAGTAGTATGACTACCTTATCATGGCGCCTTTGTTAGATAAATCACATCTATCTGATTATATCATATAATCGAATGGATGTGATTTATCTACAAACTTAATTTACATAACTTGTAAAAATGGTAGAGAACTCGTTAAACTAAAGTTGAACGTCAAGACTTCGGTGGCGATAGTCACCAGTGGAGACTATCGCCGAAGCCGTGATCCCTAAGAACTACCCATCGGCGTAGGGCTACTCGTGATTCTTAAAGGAATACCTACATACCTAGGATAGACTATCGCCAAATAAAGGAGACTTCTAACCCTCCGAAGCAAAGTACGGGCACCACTCCCACTTATACAAGTGAGAGTCTCATGAATTTACCCGCCTAAGTAGGCCTTCCTGACCTCTTCACTTTCCGCTAACTCTTTGGAGTCACCGGAAAGCACAATCTTTCCGGTCTCTAAGACATACGCCCTGTTAGCGATGGAAAGTGCCATATGAGCATTTTGTTCAACAAGCAAGATGGTTGTCCCACTAGCGTTAATCTCTTTAATAATCGAGAATATTTGTTTAACCAAAATAGGTGCTAAACCCATAGAAGGCTCATCGAGAAGAAGGAGCTCAGGTTGAGACATTAGAGCTCTCCCCATGGCTAGCATTTGCTGTTCCCCTCCGGACAAGGTACCAGAAATTTGCTTATTTCGTTCAAGAAGACGTGGAAACAGCTCATACACGTGTTGCATGGCTTTCTTTATCTCAGTTTTATCCTTTCGCAGATATGCACCGAGTTCCAAATTCTCGATAACGGTCATATTAGCAAACACACGGCGACCTTCAGGAACCTGCGATATCCCTTTGGCAACAATAGATTGGGGAGGAACAATTGCCAAGTTCTCTCCTTTAAATGTAATCTTACCCGATTTTGGGCGTAATAATCCGGAAATCGTCTTGAGACTTGTGCTTTTGCCTGCACCATTTGAGCCAATAAGGGTTACAATCTCTCCCTTGTTAACCTCAAAGGAGATTCCTTTAAGCGCATGAATTGCACCATAGTATACATTAATATCTTCAAGTACAAGCATCAGACAACCTCCTCCCCTAAATAAGCCTCGATGACTTTAGGATTGCGTTTAATGTCATCTGGTGTACCTTGAGCAATAATCATACCATAATCCAAAACATAGATGCGCTCACAAACCCCCATTACTAAGGACATATCATGTTCGATTAAGAGAATTGTTAGCTTAAACTTCTCCCTTATCCAACGAATAAGATTCATTAGATCATGGGTTTCCTGAGGATTCATGCCTGCAGCTGGCTCATCGAGCAATAACAGTTTAGGGTCTGTTGCCAGGGCACGAGCGATCTCCAAGCGGCGTTGTTCTCCATATGGTAAATTTTTAGCCATCTCTTCTGCTTTATCATCAAGGTTAAAGATTTTCAGTAACTCCATTGCTTTGCGATGCATCTCGTCTTCACCGGAGAAATAGCTTGGCAGGCGAAAGAGCGCACTGAATGTGCTATAGGAAGTTCTTTGATGATAGGCAACTTTAACATTATCGATGACACTTAAATCACTAAACAGCCGAATATTTTGAAACGTCCGAGCCATCCCCCGCTGGGTAACTTGATACGGTTTAAGTCCACTCACATCTTTGTCCAAAAACGTCATTTTCCCTTCAGTCTTTTCATACACCCCTGTGAGTATATTAAAGACTGTGGTTTTTCCAGCTCCGTTAGGACCAATAAGACCGATTAGTTCCCCTTGATTAATCACAATATCTAAATTTGAAACTGCTTTCAATCCGCCAAATGACTTAGAGAGATTCTCAACTTTTAGAAGCGGCACTTTAATCACCCTTCTTTCGCAGGAAACCTAAAGAAAATTCCTTCGTTCCCATTATACCTGTCGGTCTAAAGATCATCATCACAACCAAGAACACTGCTGTAATAACTAAACGCCATTCCGGAATACCTGCTAAAAGAGCTGAAATCAAGGTATAGACAATGGCGCCCACAATACCACCACTTATGCTTCCTAGGCCACCAAGGACAACCATAACTAGAATGTCAAAAGACTTTAAAAAGCTAAACGTTCCTGGTTGAATAATATACATGTAATTCGCGTAAATAGCTCCAGCTAATCCAGCAAAAAAGGCTCCGATTGTAAAGGCCATTACTTTATATTTTGTAGTATTAATACCCATAGATTCAGCAGCAATCTCATTCTCTCGAATAGAAATACATGCCCTACCATGCGTTGAGCCAACAAAGTTTTTTATCAGAACAACACTCACTACCATTAATAGAAAAGCCCAGGTCCACGTGATTTTACTCGGCAAGGTAAATCCCGCAGCCCCTCCAACTATTTCCATGTTCAAGAAGACTATCCGCACGATTTCTCCAAATCCAAGGGTTGCTATCGCCAGATAATCTCCCTTGAGACGCAGAGTAGGTAGTCCAACTAAAAGGCCTGCCAATGCTGCCCCGGTAGCCCCAGCCAAAATTCCCAAAATCAATGGCCCGTGCAAGATAGCAGTTATCATCGCAGAAACATAGGCACCTACGGCCATAAAACCTGCATGTCCGATCGAAAATTGACCCGTGATTCCATTAATCAAATTCAAACTCGTTGAAAGGATAATATAAATACAGATAAGGATTAGGGTTAGTTTATAGAAAGGAGGCATAATTTCAAACACGATCAGTCCTTGAACAACTGCATATATAAGAACAATCATCAAGAACGAGATAATATTTTTGCGGCTGAACCAGTTGCGCATTTCTCTCACCTACACTTTCTCACGGACGTTTTTACCAAAAAGTCCGCTTGGTTTAATAATAAGGACGAGAATCAAGATGAGAAAGGCAACTGCATCGCGCCAAGTTGAAGCTCCTAAGCCGCTCACGATTGATTCGACTAAACCTAACATTAAGCCTCCAACCATTGCCCCAGGTATAATCCCAATGCCCCCAAGGACAGCAGCCACGAAAGCCTTCAAACCAGGAATTATCCCCATCAAAGGGTCAATGGTATTGAAGTAGACGCCCATTAGTACACCAGCTGCTGCCGCTAAAGCTGAACCAATTGCAAACGTAAAGGATATAATATTATTTGTGTTTATTCCCATCAGTAACGCAGCCTCTTTGTCGAAGGACACAGCACGCATGGCTTTACCCACTTTTGTGTATTGAACGGTAAAATGCAAGAGAGCCATCAGTACTACAGAGGTTACAAGCATTACAATATCTCCGTATTTAAAGTATACACCACCTATAATATACATTGTCTCCGGAAAGACTGGAGGATAGGTACGCACTTGTGCGGTAACAACAATCATGCCCCCATACTCTAAGAACAACGAAACCCCGATCGCGGTAATTAAAGCTGCGATACGGGAGGCGTTTCGCAGGGGTTTATATGCTATTCGTTCAATTAATACTCCTAATAGAGCACAGGAAACCATTGAAAAGAGCAGAGCGGGTAAAAAAGGCAAATGCAAGACTGTGATAGCAAACCAACCGGAATAAGCTCCAACCATCATTACGTCTCCATGTGCAAAATTAATCAGTTTGATGATACCATAGACCATTGTATAGCCCAAGGCAATGAGCGCGTAGATACTTCCTAGAGACAATCCATTAATTAGTTGCTGAAATATCTGAGTTAAATCCAAAAAATTTCACTCCCTTTTCTGCGAAACCTTTTCAAAGTTGAAGAGAGAGGGTGAAAACGGACCCCTCCCTCTCTCTGTTTAAAGAACTACTCGTTATTCATTATGCCTAAAGATAGATTAGGCACCAGATATACGAAAATTCATCACTGAGGTGCAACGCGTGTCACGAACGTAACTTTACCACTTTTGTATTCTTTAATTACTGCACTCTTCTGAGGGTTATGTGTCAAAGGATCAATTGTTATTTCTCCACCTACACCTTTAAACCCTTTCATGTTCTCTAAAGCTAGGCGCAATTTTTCTGGGTCAGTCCCTTTTGCATCTTCAATCGCTTTGATCAGAAGATTGGCTGCATCGTAACCTAAAGCTGCCATAGCATTTGGCTCAAGGTTGAATTTTGCTTTGTAATCTTTCACGAAAGTAGCCAAAGCAGGATCATCAGTTGCTACATGATCACAATAGAAGGTATTGTTTAACGGTTCAGCGCCAGCGATGTTTAAGAGTTGTGGATCATCCCAGCCATCTCCACCCATAAATGGCATCTTCATACCTAATTCACGAGCTTGCTTCACGATGAGACCTACTTCTTGATAATAACCAGGTAACCATACCATATCCGGATTTTGAGCTTTTATACGGGTTAAGATAGGACGGAAATCCTTATCGCTTCCTGCGACATATTGTTCAGTACCAGATATGACACCATTTCCTTTTTTGAAATTAGCGACAAAAGCTTCTGCTAAGCCTTTGGAATAGTCACTTTTCTGGTCAATGATTACGGCAGCATTTTTAGCTTTTAAATTATTCAAAGCAAAGTTCGCTGCGACTTGGCCTTGGAACGGATCAATAAAGCACGCTCTGAAAACCCAAGCATTTACAGCTCCGGTAGTCGGATTTACTGTAAGCTTAGAATTTGTTCCACTTGGGGAAATCATAGGTATCTTATTATCAGTTACAACTGGAACAGCAGCCAGGGTGACTGAGCTTGTCATTGAGCCGATCACTGCGACAACTTTGTCCTGAGTAACAAGCTTAGTAACAGAAGAGGTTGATTCCCCTGCATCGGACTTATTGTCCGCTGCCACTAATTGGAGTTGTCTGCCTGTGACCCCGCCTTTAGCATTTTGCTGCTCAAACGCTAAATTAATAGCATTCTGCGCCGCTTGACCAAACATAGCTGTTCCGCCACTCAACTCTAAATTTCCGCCTACCTTGATAGGAGCACTCGTATCAGTTGAAGCTGGTTTTGGAGTTGTTCCACATCCAACCAATGAGACACTTAATAATGCAATAAGTCCAAGTGAAAAAGCTTTGCCAAATATTCTCATTCCTTCTCCTCCTTTATTCTATCTAGCTAAAAAATTATAGATGGATATTATTATTCGTCTACGCGCCACCCTCCAATCATTTTAAAAAGCCTCAGTCAACGCCAATTTTTCGCGACTGAGGCTTCATTGCCTGTCCAAGAATATTCGATACTTAGCTTTCTAAGTATGAATGCAAAGTCAACTAAGGATATCTTAGCTTTTGGATAATATTAAGTCAATACTTTTCCCTGTACTAATACAATACTTCGTTTTCTGAAGAATTAAAATTATGGATTAACATGGGTAAGCAGTGTCTTCTTCCCATCAACCATTCTAAGAATTACCGCACTTTTCACAGGATTGTGAGTTGCAGGATCAACAGTGATGACACCCGTAACCCCTTTAAAATCCTTAGTGTTTTCCAGGGCATCTCTAATTTTTGATGAGTCAGCACTACCTGCTTTTTCGATTGCAGCAATCAACATTTTTGCACCATCATAACCCAACGCTGCTAAAGCATCTGGCTCGGCATTGTATTTTGCTTTATAAGCCTCAACGAAAGGTTTTGTATCTGGATCTTCAGCCCACATATGATTGACGAAATACGTATCATTGAGATTTGCTGCCCCACCTAATTCAGGCAATTTAGCAGAATCCCAGCCATCTCCACCGACAAATGGCACACTAATTCCTAATTCGCGACCTTGTTTTACGATCAAGCCCACTTCATTGTAATAACCTGGGACAAATATGACTTCTGGATTACTTGCTTTGATCCTAGTTAACGTGGATTTGAAATCCTTGTCTCCGCCAACATAATTCTCTGTGTCGGTAATGGTGCCGCCTGCACTTTCCATTACCTTCTTAAATTCCGCCGCCAACCCTTTGGAATAATCATCTTTCTGATCGATAAAGATGGCAGCTTTTTTCAATTTAAGAGTGTCTGTTACAAAATTTGCAGCAACTTTTCCTTGGAAAGGATCCAAGAAGCAGCTTCTGAATACCCATTTATTCAACGATCCGTCTTTATTAACAGTTACTTCTGCATTAGTTGCCGTTGGTGTAATCAACGGGATTTTGTTATCCGCAGAGACTGGCACTGCTGCTTTAGTATTTGAACTTGTAACAGCCCCAAGCACAGCTATAACTTTATCTTGAGTAATCAGCTTTGTAATTGCTGAAGTCGATTCACCAGCTTCGGATTTATTGTCAGCGGTGATGAATTTGAGTTGTTTTCCGAGGACCCCACCCTTTTTGTTTTGATCTTCGAAGGCAAGGTTAACGGCGTTAAGAACGGACTGACCATAGGTTGCTACACCCCCTGATAGCTCCAGGACACCACCAATTTTGATTTCGTCAGCAGCTTTTGGTGCCGCTGTGCTTCCACAACCCGAGACCAGACCTAGCATTATTACTGCTATACCTATTAGAACTTTACTTTTCCGCATTAGTCTACCTCCATTTTTTATATTACTCTTAAATTGACGTGTTCATTTAACAATAGAATACTTTAACTACACCTCCGACTAACAAATTAATGGTTCACCCTAGGATAGGAGATTAAAAAACCTGGCTGTGATGCCAAGGTAAACCCATTGCAACAGTTATACTACAGTTTTTAGCCTAAAGACCATTAGTAATAATTTATTCTATAGCTGTTACACCATTGTGTCAATTAGTAAATTCTGTTTCAATACAATGATCTCAATATAATGTTCTTTTGTCTCCATTTCGCTTGGTGAGCTTCTGATTATCAAAGAATTCAAGCAATGGAACTGTATACTTTCTTGACGTTTCCCACACTTCTCGCGCCTCAGAAATCCCAATTTCACTATGTTCTTTAAGAAACTGGATCATACGTTCTTTGGCTAGTTTTAGATCCTTTTGACTAAAGTAAAACTGGTCAATATGTACCCATTCTCCAATTTCGCAAAGGTACTGGGCGTACTCTGGTGCTTCGGATTTAGAAATACTACAAGCTTCAGCGGTCGCAGTGAGGTCTGGCGGAGATAGTCCAACTAGTTGCCATTTTGCACGTAAGGCTTCCAATCGTTTCGAAATATCTGTTGGAATTTCAACGCCTTCCTTAGTTTGTACCTTGCTTCCCGAAATACGATAATATCCCCGAATGGAGCCTTGTTCTAGAATTGTTTGCCAACGACGATTTTTCCATGTAACCCCAAGGCGAGTTTTTAATTCCTCTCGGCTAATTCCACCGCGCAGTGGGTTTGTTCTTTCATAAACTTTTATAATTGTTATCAATTTTGAACGCCAGATCTCAGCTGATCCAGTCCCCCAATACAGTGTTGTTTCATCTTCTAGCCAAACTTCCAGTCGCTTCGCCTCCTCTAGAGCTTTTAAACTCGCCTCTAAGTCATTAGAAGCAATATGTAAGCGTGATGCTAACTCAGATACTGTTTGTGGTTCAGCTATTTCTCTTTCTAAGAGATCCAATGGATCACCTTGGTCCTTCAAAGTCATCTGTGCTATTACGTTATCCTTAAAACGCTTCTGTTTAAACTCCGCTACACCAAGCACTTTCCCACCTGCAATTGTCTGGGTGGGTGAATAAAAACGGAGCACAAAACGATCCCCGGACGCTGCTACTACTGGCTCTTCAAGAAGGATTTGCGCAAATCCTTCTTGTCCAGGGGATAGTTCTTTGTTCTCTAGAAGATGTATCCTTCCTAGAATCTCAGTAGTTCCGAGGTGGAACCTTACCCGTTGTCTCTGGGTCAGAGGCTTATCTGCCGAAGAGAGGTTTAAGACCTTCAAGTCTAAGATTTTACCCACCTTGAAAACGTTTGGCGTTACAAGCACTGAGCCTCGTTCCACTTCTGCAACATCAATCCCTGCTAAATTAACCGCTACCCGCTGTCCAGCCTCAGCAACACTTACTTTATTTTTGTAGACTTGGAGGGAGCGTACTTTTGCTAGAATATGCCCCGGTTCTATCGCCAACTCAGTCCCCAGTTTCATTGTCCCACTGTGAAGTGTTCCGGTCACTACTGTACCAAAGCCCTGTATACTAAAAACCCGGTCAATCGGCATACGTATCGGTCCGGTCGAATTCTTACTTTCTACTTCTGCCAGCAGTCCATCAATGGTTTGACGCAAGTTTGGTATGCCTACACTAGTTAGGGCTGAAACCCGACAAATTGGCGCTTCATGAAAAGCTGTTTCTCTCAGTTCTTCACGTATCTCTTCTTCCATTAGATCAAGCCACTCTTCATCCACAAGGTCAGCTTTATTAATAACAACGATCCCTCTTGGTATCCCAAGCAATGTTAATATATCCAGATGCTCTTGAGTCTGGGGCATAATCCCTTCATCTGCTGCGATAACAAGCAACACTACATCCATGCCACTGGCACCAGCCAGCATTTGGCGCACGAAGCGCTCATGCCCAGGAACATCCACAATTCCAACTTGACGACCGCTGGGCAGCATCATATGAGCAAATCCTAGTTCAATGGAGATCCCACGTTGTTTCTCTTCTTTTAAGCGATCTGTTTCCATACCAGAAAGGGCCCTGATCAACTCGGTTTTTCCGTGATCCACATGTCCTGCAGTTCCTATTAAATAATGTCGTTCATCCATTTCTGTTCCCCTTATCGTTAAACTCACCCACGTCTATAAGTGGGTGTTCACTGTTCTGCTACCGCCAATCCTTGTCAATGAGAATCACCTTTTGTTACCAATCAATCTCCCGCTCTAGTTTTCCCGCTTTCCTTACGATTGCGACTTAACTATTCCCATTCCTATCAAATTTATGTTTATAACTTTTGTTTATCCAAGCATGACACCCTCACTTATTATATAGGGGAGTGGAAGTGGGAGCGTCCTTAACCATTTCTACAGCGTTATGCTATACAGATACCTTGTTGTTCAACTTCAGTTGAAATAGTGCACTAAGCACTAAGCACTATTCTCTAGTTCTACGCCAAAAATATATTATAGTTGGCAAAAACACAAGTCCTAAGTATCCAAATAGCGGATATACGAGTTGGACAATCTTAGAGAATTTTACACCAGAAATTGGTATAAGTAATAGAAGTAAAGGAAGTATCGCATTGCGATAGTTCAACTTGCCTGTATCAACAACTCGGCTTAACAGGCTAAAGCCATTGCCTATTGCAGCTGTAATCATAGCCAACCATAAGACAACTACGTAGAAAAAAGCGGGCCAATCTCCTAATTTACCTGCAACAGCGACCATCGGGATTTCTAGCCCTAACGTATCAGGGAACTGAAGCAAGGCAGCCCCAATAACGAAGGCAAATACCCCAAGCGCTAAACCGCCTATAACTGCACCCAAGCGTGCACCTGGACGCTGCACATCTCGCCCTAATGAAGCAAACACTACCATCGCCAATGTTAGATTAAAAGATACATATAAGATGGCAGATAAGATCCAATGTCTTACAATAGGGCTTTGTATCACTTCCATGCTCACTACATCTAGAGATGTTTCTAAAGCAATTGCCGCAGTGGCAATCCCCAAACAAAATACAAATTTCAAGGGTATCAGAGCGAAATTAATCCATAGAACTCCTTCTCCTCGAAACCATAAAGCTAAAGCGATGACTGAGCCTGTCAAGAAGATACCTAACCATCGTGAGAAACCAAAATATTCATAAAAGAGAGCTCCACTGCCTGAAATCATCGCTACCATTCCTACAAACAAAAGGGCGCTCACTAAACCATCTGCCCATCTCCCCCACCTACGTCCAAGTAGATGATCAAAAAATTCCGGATACGATCTGATTTTCCATCGTTCCTGTAAATCCAGCATGCACCACCCGAGTAACGCAAACAGAAGCGCACTGACCGCGATTCCAGCTAATCCCCACCTACCAAATCGCGCGAAAAACTGCTGGATTTCTTGACCCGAAGCAAACCCTGCCCCCATAACAGCACCAACGTAGGTTGCGGCGACTTGAAAAGTTGTTTTCCATTGCATTTTGCTTCCCTCCTCGCCATCATGCTTATGGCTGGAATAGGAATATAATGCATAAAAAGGTTCGGATGTGGGAAAAATTTAATTATATATCTTTATGTTTTGCAATTTAATGTTAGGGGGCTGTTTGTGAGCGTTTTTTCTTTATTCACCGAACCTAAAAAAATGAAAGCGCATATTGACGATTCTTCAGCCAAAGTACAACTAGAAACACGACTTTCAGATCTATTTGATTCCACTCGGAAACGCCCCGCAGTAATCCTATGCATTGGGACCGATCGATCAACAGGGGATTCTTTAGGGCCTTTAATTGGGACTCACCTTTCTCGCCTCAATTTGCCTAAACTCAACGTTTACGGGACTCTTGATGAGCCTGTTCATGCAACAAACTTACAGGAGAATATTAATTATATTCAGCAGTCTTTCTATAATCCCTTTATTATTGCCATTGATGCCTGCCTAGGGAAAATGGAATCTATAGGGTGTATTACCCTAGCTAATGGGCCATTAAAACCTGGCGCCGGCGTACACAAACAACTCCCTGAAGTTGGAGAGGCCCATATAACTGGAATTGTAAATGTCGGAGGGTTTATGGAGTATATGGTGTTGCAAAACACCCGACTCAACCTTGTGTGGCGAATGTCAGAGAACATTAGTACCCTCATAACGCATTCTTACTTAAAAGTACGCAAATGAATAATTATATTTTTTGTCCAAGCATTGCTCGATCGATAACTTCCTTTTCTTCCCCTGTCAATGAATACGTTGAAATCCCTTCCTTAACCGGTTTGGCATACACTCTTGCTTCCTCACGATTATGAATAGAACTTAATACAACTCCGCTACCCTCTTGATTTAAGAGCGCAAATGCAAAGCTCAAATCACTTCCTACGTTTTCAAACGCCCTAAAACGAATCAACTCAGCTCGGTCTACACTTGCACGTAATTTAATTTCGGCCTTAGAAAGTCTTGTGTCAATTCTGTTAATCTCTTGCTCTTGGTCAATCAGTTTTTGAATATTTTCTTGGAGAAGTGTATCTAGCTGATGTCCCGACATGAATGTTTGTAATGTTATTGAGGATGATTCAAAGAGTTTCATTCTACGATTGAGTCGCCGATAAAACAGTATGTTTATGATGAATGCAATTACTAATAGTAAGGCCAAAGCACATATACCCCACCAATGCAACGGCATAATATCTCCTAATTTATCCAATAATATTTCCAATGGTTTTCCCCCTCAATATTTCTATAACTTCAAGCACTCTGACTATGTCCAATCGTGCGCCTCCCACAGCCCCGTATATTACTTTTGTGGGCTATCTATTTCAGTGTTCCTTCGGCTCATCGTAGCAATCATACGCCGTTTGGTGCTTCTTGCTCCTTTATTGATAGTGACTTCGCCGATAGTCTATCATAAGTCGGTAAGTATACCTTTATGGATTATAGTTTCGATACTAGTCCTACGCCGTTTGGTATTCTCTTAGGGTTCACGGCTTCGGCGATATGCTAACCTGTGGCTTTAATTACCGAAGTCCCAATCCGCAAACTTAGTTTTAACAAATTCAAATAATAATATTAGTCTTTCTACTTTACATTCCTAAATGAAACTTAGTGAATAAAAGGGTAATAGGAACTACAATAAAAACCGCTGGTAATAGATTACCCACTTTAATTTCTTTAATTTCTAAAATATTAAATCCTATCCCTAAGATTAGTAGACCTCCTGTTGCGCTCATTTCGGCTATCACGGCAGGGGAAAGAATTCCTTGGAGTAGCACTGCTGCCATAGTTATAGACCCTTGATATATAAATACTGGGAGCGCAGATACTAAAACTCCGATCCCCATTGAAGATGCAAAGATTACAGCAGTAATACCATCTAGCATAGATTTTGCAAAAAGTATATTATTGTTTCCATTTAACCCACTCTCTAAAGATCCCATTATGGCCATGGCTCCAACGCAATAAATCAAGCTTGTCGTTACAAAGGCTTTCGTGAATCCAGTCTCTTGACCTTTTCTTGCAAATTTGTGTTCGAGCCATTCACCAAAATGCTGTAAACGGAGTTCAATATCTATCCACTCACCGATTATCCCACCCAATACAAGACTTGAGATTATGATTAGCGAATTTTTCGTTTGCAACGCCATACTTCCCCCAATTAACAAAATGGCTAGACCAATCCCCTGGATGACAGTTTTCTTAATTTTATCAGGAAAGGCTTGGCCAAACAAAAGCCCCACTAATCCCCCAACCACGATCGCGATCGTATTAACAAACGTCCCTAGCACATAAACACCCGCCTTCTAATATAAAACCTCATTGCAAATTCCATTATATCCCACTGTTTTGCATTGAAATACCTAATACACCTCACAGCTACCCTAATCTGATGAACAATTTATACGTTTCCAGCAAATTTTAAAACGATAGTATCAAATGTGAAACATTACCCAATCTACATCTACATGCTTCTTTTATTAATATGAGTGCTAATTATCACTCGCGAAAGCATGTAAAGTTCGAATATTATTCGAGGTATATTAAATATGTTCCACGTGGAACATATTTAATACCAAATAAATATTAACTCTCATTCTGATGACAATTTACAAATACAGCAGATTAGTAACATATGTTTCTAATAATATCACTTCAAATGTTCCACGTGGAACATTAATTCTGAACACTAAGGAGATATTGCATATATGCCTAATTTTCTAACCCGTATTAGGCATATAATGAATTACCTCAGCAGAAAAAACAATATTGAAAAACATTCCCAGATATAGCCTAATGTACTACTAAAGAGGGAATTACTTAAAGCCGAAGATCATACAACATGACACGCAACATGATTGCTTGATATGTTCAGATTATATCAGAGAGCATAGCCAAAATTTTGTGCGGGTATGCAATTTATCTCCACTTAAATGAGGGTTTTGAAGTTGGGGTATTCTTGCTGACTTTATAAACGACTACGCCTCAAATGTTCCACGTGGAACATTAATTTAATCAATTCGTATGTTCCAGAGCTCTAAAAGCCGATTTAGCTCTTCTTCAGAGAAGTATTGGATTTCAATTTTACCTCGTTTAAGATCTCCTTTTAATTGAACTTTTGTTTGAAAGCTAGTTCTAAGGCGATCTTCAACATTGTGGAATAATGAAGAACTTTCACGTGGAGGGCTTGTTCTTTTCACATTATCTGTGAGGTGGTTTATAAGGCTTTCGGTTTCCCGTACAGACAATTGTTCTTTGGCAGCCTTTTGGGCAGTTAATACCTGAATTGTAGAATCCTTTAGTCCAAGTAATATCTTTGCATGACCTAGGGAAATTTTTTCGTCCCGCAATAGATCGAGAACAACCTTAGGCAACAAAATAATACGCAAAAGGTTTGCTACAGTAGTGCGCGCTTTACCTACGCGTTGCGCGACGAGTTCCTGTGTCATACCATATTCTTCAATGAGGCGAGAGTAAGCTAATCCTTCTTCTATTGGAGATAAATCGGCTCGTTGTATATTCTCAATTAACGCGCGTTCAGCCATTTCTTGATCAGTACAAACTTGAACAATGCAAGCAATTTTGCTAAACCCAGCGATTTTCGCAGCACGTAAGCGTCGTTCCCCAGCAATAATACAATAATGTTCTCCTACAGGCCGGACTAGAACGGGTTGTAATAATCCGTGAATACGTAGTGATTCTGCTAATTCATTGAGACCCTCTATGTCAAAGTCTTTTCTGGGTTGTTCAGGATTAGGAATAATATCCGAAATAGGGACGTCTTTAATGCTAGGATTATCCTCCAGCTCATCTGATAGCAACGCTTGGAGCCCTCTTCCTAACGCTTTCTTAGACACGTTCTAAAACCTCCTTTGCTAATTCTCTGTATACTTCTGCTCCTCTAGAACGTGAATCATAGGAGTTAATGGCCTTACCATGGCTTGGAGCCTCACTAAGTCGAACATTTCGTGAAATAATTGTTTTGAAGACTTTTTGGGGGAAATACTTTTTAACCTCGTCAACAACTTGTATAGCAAGATTAGTTCGAGCGTCAAACATAGTCATAAGTGCTCCAATAATATTCAGATTTGGGTTGAGATGTTTACGTACTCTTTCCAAGGTATTCATCAACAAGGTCAACCCTTCGAGTGCATAGTACTCACATTGAATAGGAATTAACACATCCGTCGCAGCAGTTAGAGCATTTAGGGTTAAAACGCCTAGAGATGGAGGACAATCAATAAATATAAAGTCATAATCACCTATAATTCCTTCAAAAGCGATTTTCAACTTACCTTCTCGCGAAGATTGAGAGACTAACTCAATTTCTCCACCTGCCAACTCAATTCTTGCAGGGACAATGTTAAGATTTTTTTGTTCTGTCTTGTGAATTACTTGATCAATGGATACGTCGTTAATTAATACATCGTAAATACATTTTGTCAATTTATGCTTTGCAATCCCTAGACCACTAGTTGCATTACCCTGAGGGTCTAAATCGATGAGAAGAACACGTTTTCCTAGTTCCGCCAGACAAGCACTCAAATTTATTGCAGTTGTTGTCTTTGCAACACCACCTTTTTGGTTGGCAATAGCAATTACTCTAGTCATCAATTAGCGAACACTTCCTTTATTACTACTTAGGAAATCATATTCAATACTATTAGATAGTATCAAATCACATAGAATAAAAAAAGCGCTATTAACGCTTTTTCTAATAATATAAAAAAACATATATAATATTACGGTCCGATTGCGTAAATCTTTGGTAAAGGTAGATAACGACTTTGTTTTAGGGGCTCATTGCTTACAACTACTCCATTTAATTTAACAGTGCGGATCGATTTAACAACATATCCAGGCTGTCCTTGTTGCTTTAATACTGATGCTCCATGTGCCATTGTTTCATCAACAACGCGTCGTTCAGCGGCAGGTATAGTAGAATCAATAGTATTTCCTATAAATACTTCCTGGCCGGGTTTAACTTTGCCATACATCTCGATAGTTATAGAGTTATAACTCATTTTTGTTCGAACAAGGAGATATCCCCCAGTATTATTATTAAACTTAAGATCAAGATCTGGGTATGCAACCGTCGCATCCTGACCAAGAGGAACATATGATATAGCCAAATCATGGTTACTACGTTGGGTCACAGCTAAGTTGGCAAATAGTCCGGTGTTATATAAAGTACTAGATACTTGACATATCCCGCCAGCTAAGCCAGGAACAAACTCACCATTAACAATAACAAATGCATCCTTATATCCACCTTCAACGGTTCTCTCTCCGACTATTTGATTGAAGGATAAGGTACTTCCAGGCTTAATTACAGCCATATCCAAAGCTTTTGCAGCAATTTTTACATTCTCAGTTCTAGCTGTTTGAGCAGGATCGAATCGAGTAGTATAAGATGCTAATAAACCAGTGATTTTCTGATCTTCTAGTTGAGCTGCAGTAATAAGCGGCAATTGTTCCGTAAATTCGGCCTTAAGTTCGGGAATCATCTTATAAAGGTTAATCTCCTTAATTCTAAGAAGAAGTTCCTCAGAATCTACGATTAAGCCTTTTTGATCATTTTTAATAGTCATAATATTATCTTTTGTAATTTCAAACGTCGCGTCAGTAGCAGGGTCATTGAACTCGTCCAAAGTTCCTTTAAGAGCTTCACGTATCTTTGACTCATCCCATTCTTGAGAAAAATCAATATTTACACCTTTAGCAGCGGACCATTTTGAGGCTACCTTTTCAAAAATTGAGCCTTTTCTACCAATATCGTAAGCTTCTTGTAATGCCAAGTCTGCATTAAGAGCAAGGCCTAAGTCCTCCAGCTTAACTTTTGGCGACTGTTGACCAACACTTAGTACTATGGTTTGACTTAAGAGACTACTTACTTCTTTGTCAATAATCTTTTTAGCATCGTCTCGGGTTAGATTTCCAACATCAACGCCTGAAACTTTTACACCTTCAAGGATCCTTTGTTGATCCCGAGTATATACCAGTGCAAGAGTTCCGACTGAAAATATCATAATAAAGAGTAGTGCAAAAGAAACCAAAAGGAATTTTTTACGTCTAAGACTCTTTAAGCTCCTGCTCTTTTTAATTGAATTATTCTCCTCTCCGTACAGTCCTGTCAAAGTTTTCATTTCTGTACTTTGACTTGCTAATTTATCTTCTGTGTCGTCCAATATGCTCCCCCCAATACAATCAAAACAGGTAAATACGAGTACATAAAGTATAATTCGACGTACTATTCATATTTCCTTCACTACAAAATTAATTAGTAACTTAACCGCTCTAATATTCAGCATGCAAAATAGTATTAATTCTCCATATTATGGTTATTTTGGTTTTCTTTACATCTCTAGAAGATAGTTAACTAAGCGGATCCTTAGCTGGAGTTCCTGCTTGACGCGGGTACTCTGGAGGGGTTTCTTTCACTTTTCTTATTCTAAGAATCGCCCGATGTTCTGCCCCTTCACCAAGATTAAAATGTTCAATACCTTCTATTGAACCTCCAAGTAGTAATAAAGCTCTCTTAGATTCTGTAACCTCTATTTCATACTGGGATCCTTTTGGAGCTAATAGTAGCCCGTTGACTTTTAGAACAGGCAACGCATATTCCAACAAGACAGGAAGTCGGGCAACCGCACGTGAACTTACTGTGTCAAAATGTCTTCTATAGTGTACATCTCTCCCAAAGTCTTCCACTCGTGCATGAATAGTCTTGATTCCCTTCAAATCTAATGCTTGAATAACAACGTCTAAAAAATCTAACCGCTTCTTTAATGAATCCATCAGTACAATATCTAAGTCTGGACGCAGGATCTTAAGAGGAATGCCAGGAAATCCAGCCCCAGTTCCCAAATCAGCAAACGTCAGACCATTGATAAACCTTCCTAAAACCATAGAATCAATAAAATGCTTTAATATGACTTCATGCGGTTCAGTAATTCTCGTTAAATTTAAACGTTGATTCCAATCTAGTAAAAGATCTCCGAAATTACAAAGTTTAGTAACCTGTAGATCAGATAATTCACTTCCTATGTGCTGTTTGGTTAATAATTGAATTAAAGAAGCATGCTCCCTAAACATCATCTATTTCCTCCTCTGCGCCGTTGTTCTAAAGAAACGAGCAAAACGGAAATATCAGCCGGAGTAACTCCAGTAATTCGTGAGGCCTGTCCAATATTCAAAGGTCGAACTTCCATAAGACGTTGCCTACCTTCAGTGGATAATCCTCGTATAGCTTCATAATCAAGAGCATCTGACAGACAGCGGGCTTCTAACTTAGAAAATCTCTCAATATCCGCCCATTGTTTTTCAATATATCCTGAATACTTTGTTTCAACCTCTACTTCTTCAAGAACTTCCCGATCAAATTGGTCTAACTCTGGAAGGAGTTTAACTAAATGGTCAAGCGTAATTTCTGGTCTGCGTATTAAATCCTGAGCGCTGATTCCTCCACGCACAGGAGTAGATTTAGCCTCTGCCATAACTATGTGTAACTCTTCCCGCAAAGGAGAGAAAACGGTCACTTTCCAAAGCTCTTTAATATAGTTATAGTTCTTCTTTTTAGTCAGGAAACGTTCCCAACGCTCTTCACTGACTAACCCAATTGCCCTTCCTTTATCTGTCAACCTTAAATCAGCATTGTCTTGCCGTAAGATTAACCTGTATTCTGCTCGGGACGTTAAAAGTCGGTAAGGTTCCTTGACCCCTTTTGTAACCAAGTCATCTATCAAAACCCCTAGATAACCGTCCGAACGAAGAAGAATGAACGGGTCTTTGGCATTGGCTCGAAGAGCAGCATTAATCCCTGCCATCAAACCTTGTGCAGCAGCCTCTTCATATCCAGACGTTCCATTTAATTGACCAGCAGTAAACAGCCCCGGTAGCTGCCGTACTTCTAACCCTAGAGAAAGTTGATGTGGCTTGACATAGTCATACTCAATAGCATATCCCGGACGTAACATGCAAACATTTTCTAGTCCAGGAATACTCTGTAGTATTTTCACTTGGACATCCTCTGGCATACTAGTCGAGAGACCGGCAACATAAAGCTCGTCACTTTGCCAACCTTCAGGTTCTAAAAAGATCTGATGAGCTTCTCTTTGGGCAAATCTAACAACCTTGTCTTCGATGGATGGGCAATAACGAGGACCAATTCCTTCAATTTTACCAGAATATAAAGGCGCTCGGTATAGGTTTTCCCGGATAATATCATGTGTTTGAGTTGCAGTATATCCTAACCAACACGGAACTTGTTTAGATAGATCTTTGCCCCAAAATTGACTTTGAGTTGGTAAAAAGGAATAACTCGAAAACTTATCATCGCCAGGCTGAATACGAAATTTAGAATACTCAACAGACTGGCGATGGATTCGAGGCGGTGTGCCGGTTTTAAATCTTCCCAAATCAATTCCTAACTCTTTGAGTGAATCAGATAGCGACATAGCTGGCATTTGCCCATTTGGTCCACCTTGATACATAGAATCCCCTATGATGATTCTACCACGCAAATATGTACCACTTGTTAAGACTACATTGTCAGATTCATAACGTGCACCAGATCGTGTAACGACGCCAGACATTCTATACTTATCGACAACAAGACGCTCTACCATCCCTTGAGATACTGTTAGCCTAGAATGAGAGAATAATACATCTCTCATTCTATTCTGGTAAGCCAGTTTATCGGATTGAACCCTCAAAGCATGTACAGCAGGTCCTTTTCCTGTATTCAACATTTTTACTTGCAAAGATGTTTTGTCAGCTACAATCCCCATTTGACCACCTAAAGCATCAATTTCTCGAATCAAATGCCCTTTAGCTGGTCCACCAAGTGATGGATTACAGGGCATATGTGCAATCGTATCAAGGTTTAAGGTGAGTAATAAGGTCTCACACCCAAGTCGTGCAGCGGCAAGGGCTGCTTCACACCCTGCATGCCCAGCTCCAACCACAATAACATCGTATTTTCCAGCAAAGTATTCCAAAGTTCATCCTACTTTCCGATACAAAATCGAGAAAAAATATCTTCTAGAAGTGATTCTTGAACATCATGTCCTGTTATTTCTGATACGTGATGGAGTGCTTCGCGAAGATCAATAGAAAGTATATCCCACGGCATTCCTGACTCAATACTTTCCGACGCTTGTTTTAAAGCACTGTCGCAACGCTCTAAAGCAGAAATCTGACGTACATTAGACAGTAGTGAGTCTGACGTAAGAACAGCATCTCCCTGATAAACTCTACTTTGGATTTGAACTTCAAGCTCTTCAAAACCCTTATGCTGTAGAACAGAAAAAGGAATCCAGTGTGCATTGTTATAATCAGATACTATTATTTCATTCTCTAACAGATCTATTTTATTAACAACAACAATAACTTTCTCGGCATAGACATTCAAAATATATAACTCATCTTTTGTTAAAGGGAGGTTCGCCTGAACCACTAACAAAATCAGTTCTGCCTTCAGTAATGCATTCCACGTTCTTTCGATTCCTAGGCGTTCTACAAGATCGTTACTTTCACAAATACCTGCAGTATCCACCAGTTTCAGAAGGATACCTCCCACACTGACTGATTCTCTGATTTCGTCACGTGTTGTTCCCGGAATGTCAGTTACTATAGCTCTTTCTTCTCGTAATAACGCATTAAGCAAACTCGATTTCCCGACATTAGGCCGCCCAACAATAACAGTGAGTAGACCATCCCTAATTATTTTCCCCGTTCTACTTCCAGCTAAAAGGTGATTAGAATCTACTAGAGCTTCATTAACTCTAGCTCTGAGGTTTTCTCTATCTAAAGTTTCAACATCGTCTTCAGGAAAATCAATACCAGCTTCGATAAAAGCAAAGATTTCTAGTATTTTTTCTCTCAGATTTAAGATTCTTCTTGAAAGTCCACCACTTAGTTGATTTAAAGCTAAATTTGCAGCTGTCTCTGTCCGAGAGCTAATCAAATCAATAACCGCTTCCGCTTGAACTAAGTCCATCTTACCATTTAGAAATGCCCGTTTAGAGAATTCACCAGGCTCAGCGAGTTTCGCGCCATGACGAATACAAGCTTGCAAAATTCTTTGCGCTACGTAAGTTCCGCCGTGGCAATTGATTTCATATACATCCTCACCTGTATAAGAAGAAGGAGACAACATTCTACCAACGAGAACCTCGTCGAGTACTTTCTCTTCATCCCTAAAGATACCAAGGTTTAAGCTGAAATTTTCCTTTAGAGACCAGCGTTTCATATTGCGTGGTTCAAAACATTTCTCAATAATATTTCCAGATATAGAACCGCTCAATCTTAAAATATGAATACTTGTTTCACCCATTGCCGTAGCCATAGCAACAATCGTATCGTCCACCCGATCATCTCCATTTAATTTAAAGTCGATAGTTCTCTATATTGCTTTCCAGCCCACGTCGGAAAAATACTTGATTTACTTAATAAAAAGAACTTGGCTAGCTCCAGACCTACAGATGTCGGCGCCAGCCAAGTTCTTAATACCAAACAATAAGTAAAAATCTATAAGTAATATTATACAAGTCAGAAAGTATAAGTGCAACATAGGCGATCGCCAGCGCCTGAAGGCTTGGCGGAAGCCAAGTTTTCTCTATACTCTTTTCAATGAGATAACTACACGCCTATTAGGGTCATCACCTTCACTAAAAGTTGATATTCTAGTTTCATCCTGTAAAGAAGTATGAATAATTCGCCGTTCATGAGGGTTCATAGGCTCTAATACAACTCGAATCCCAGTTCTCTTAACCTTTTCAGACAACCTTTTCGCCAGACGAACTAAAGTATCTTCGCGGCGTGACCTATACCCTTCAACATCCACTATAAGACGAACACGTTCAGATAATTTCCTAGCAACAGCTAAATTCGTTAAGTATTGCAACGCATCTAATGTATCTCCACGCCGTCCAATAAGAATTCCAAGCTCCGGTCCAGTTATATCAATATGCCAGTGTTCTCCATTCTTACTCGTTTGGGTATTAGCATTAACGCCCATTGCTTGACAAACATTACTAATAAAATCTGCAGCCAACGTGCCAGGATCATCTTCATAAGAAATTCGAACCTTAGCCAGACGTGTTCCAAAGAGTCCGAATAAACCTTTTTTGGTAGGTTCCTCTAGTACTTCAATTTTTACACGATTACGATCAACGCCTAACTCTAGAACCCCAGCAGCGATCGCTTCTTCAACCGTTTTTCCGGTTTTCTCTGCAACCCTCATGACCGATCCTCCTCACGTCTTCCACTTTATCTATATAGCGCTCTTAGTTTGGTTAGCCAATTTTCTATTAATATAAAGTTGTTGGAAAATCGAAACAACGTTCATTGTTACCCAATATAAGGCCAAACCTGCAGGAACTGTGGCACTAATATAAGCAAAAAACACTGGCATTATATATAACATCGTCTTTTGTGTCGGATCCGAAGTATTTGGATTTGTTAGTTTCGTTTGCAGGTATGTTGTTGCAGCAGCAAAAATAGGTAATATCAAATGGTAGGAAAGCGTAAAACCATAGATTTTAGTTAGATCAAAGTATAAGAACGAATAGGCAGCTGGATTTGACCCATATTGAAAATGAAGTAAGGTACTATATAATGCCCAGAAAATCGGCAACTGAACGAGAATTGGAAGGCAACCACCCATTGGATTAACTTTATTTTCCTTGTATAGCTCCATAACCGCTGCGTTAGCTTTTTCCTTATTATTTTTATGTTTTGCTTGAATTGCTTTGATCTTTGGTTGTAGATCAACTGTTTTACGCATTGAAGCCATTTGTTTATAAGTTAAAGGATAAATCAAGGTTTTAATTAACATAGTTAAAAGAATAATCGCTACTCCATAATTAGCAAAACCCATTGAAGCGGAAAAATTATAGAGTATATTTAATAAACTGGTCATTCCTTCGACAATAATATTCATAAAAATCCTCCTTATGCTGGGTCGTGCCCTCCAGGATGAAACGGATGGCATTTTGAAATTCTTTTAATTGCTTTCCAACTGCCTTTGGATAAGCCGTACTTTTGTATAACCTGAACAGAATACTCCGAGCAACTCGGGTAAAAGCGACAGGTTTGTCCTTTCAGAGGGGAAAGGAATTTTTGGTACAGACGAATTAAAAAAACTAATATTTTTTTCATAATATTTTACTCACTCTTAACTAAAGCATTTGCGTTTTTTAACATGTTCATCATAGTCTTTTCGACTTCCAAATAGGAAACTCCTTTTATCTTTGCCCTAGCAATAAGAATTATTTGAATATCATTTCTAATTTCAGACAAATGAATACGGATGACTTCCCTCATTAGTCTCTTGGCACGATTTCTCTGAACTGAGTTGCCAACTTTTTTGGAGGCAATAAATCCAAAACGTTTAGGACCTTTTAAAACATAAATAGCAACATACTTTACAGAATAATTTTTTCCTTCCGCAAAAACCTCTTTAATGTGAGATTTCTTGCGCAAGCGGAAATTTCTTTTTAACATAAATCCTCCAGGCTTGGATACCTTTGGTTAGAACATATTCTATCTAACAATGCTTTAATTTAAACGTTTTATGGAAATTGTCTAACGCAGAAAAAATTTATTTAAAAAAAGGCCACATAATGCGGCCTTAAACTGATAATTTTTTCCGACCTTTTAATCGACGACGTTTGATAACATTTCTTCCTGTTGGTGTACTCATACGACTTAAAAAACCGTGAACACGCTTATGACGGCGATTCTTCGGTTGATATGTTCTTTTCAATTTAACGACACCTCCTTATTTTCATAACGAAAAAAACATTCTTAGCAATCAAACTTACTTAGAGATTATACTCTAACATTTTTTGATCTGTCAAGCTAAGGACTTCACTATAATGTGGATAAGATAGTTAGTGAGAAAGTTATCCACTGTGAATAATTTGCTCATACTCACAATATTCCTGTTGATAACCTTTCGAAAACTTGATATTATGTCAATACATCCCCTTGGGCAATCTACATTTCGAGTTATCTTTTATCCACACTACTTAATTTGACTAAGTTATCCACAAATGTGTATAAGTTTGTGTATAACTTTTTTATTGTCATTAATCTCACATTCTTTAATACAAGGGAGGTCCGTCCATGCCACCACAGTCAATCTCACCGGAATTTTTGTGGCAGGAAACTCTAGAAAAGCTAAAAACTGAACTATCAAAGCCAAGCTTTGAAACATGGTTTAGTTCCACACGACTTTTTCTTATTGATGGCGATACAATTGTCATTAGTGTTCCTAATGAATTTGCTAAAGATTGGTTAGAGAGTCGTTATGCACCTTTAATCCGTTCTTCTATCCAATCCATTTTAGGACATTCCGTCAGTCTACGTTTTATTATCCCCTCACCAGAGGGATCCTATGCTGAAGATGCTGTTCCTTCCAATCCAGTTTCCCCAATAATTCCAAAACAACCTGAAACTTCGCCTAATTTTCTTAATAATAAATATACCTTTGACACGTTTGTCATTGGAAACAGCAATCGCTTTGCTCATGCAGCCTCTTTAGCTGTTGCAGAATCACCAGCTAAATCTTATAATCCTCTATTCATTTATGGAGGAGTTGGCTTGGGTAAAACTCACCTCATGCATGCTATTGGTCATCATATTCTTCAACGATCTCCTAATACTAAGGTCCTTTATGTTTCCAGTGAAAAATTCACAAATGAACTTATTGATTCGATTAAGGACGAAAACTCCATTGAATTTCGCAATCAGTACCGAAATGTGGATATTCTTTTGATTGATGATATACAATTTTTAGCGGGTAAAGAGCGAACTCAAGAAGAGTTCTTTCATACCTTTAATGCGCTCCATGAAGCAAATAAGCAAATTATTATTTCTTCCGACCGCCCTCCCAAAGAAATACCAACCTTAGAAGACCGATTGCGTTCTCGTTTTGAATGGGGTCTAATCACTGATATTCAGGCCCCAGATTTAGAAACACGCATAGCTATTCTTAGAAAAAAAGCTATGCTAGAAAATCTTCAAGTTCCTAATGAAGTAATGTTTTATATCGCTGATAAAATACACTCTAATATACGTGAACTTGAGGGAGCTCTCATTCGTGTCATGGCTTTTGCCTCCCTTAGTTTGATCCCCATAACTACAGAGGTTGCAGTTGAAGCATTAAAGGACATCATACCGGCAAACAGCACCAAACAAATAACTATTGAGATAATTCAACAATCTGTTGCGGGATATTTTCATCTATCTCCCAGTGAGTTTAAAGCAAAAAAGAGAACGCGTGCTGTGGCCTTTCCTAGGCAAATTGCCATGTACCTTTCGCGCCAACTCACAGATTCCTCTCTGCCAAAGATCGGTGACGAGTTTGGTGGTAGAGATCATACCACCGTAATGCACGCTCACGATAAAATTACAAATGCCATATTAAATGATCCTTTATTAGAAAAAAAAATTAACGAAATGATTCAACGGATACAATCTGAGTAAAACTTTTAATTTATACAAGTTCAGATTTGTGGATAACTTGTTTATATTATTTGGATAAAGTAAAAAATAAATAATATATGTGGACATGTGGATAACTTATATCCATCTGTCCACACCTTTTTCAACATTCATTTTCTCAGTGGTTTAGCACTATTTATAGACTTATCCACATGTTGACAAGCAATACTACTATAACTACTATTTATTATCTTATTATTATTAAGCCTGATTTAGAACTTTAACTACAAAGTTTAAGGGGAGGATTCAACTATATGAAAATCTTCTGCTCAAAAGATGCACTGCTTTCTGCGGTAAATGCTGTTCAAAAGGCTGTATCTAGTAAAAACACCTTGCCAATTCTTCAAGGGATTTTAATCAAAGCTGAACAACAGTCTTTACAATTTGCGGCTACTGATCTTGAAATGGGAATACGATGTGAGGTGCCTGCCCAAGTTATTGAAGAAGGTATAATGGTTGTTCCTGCAAAACTTTTCTCGGAAGTCGTCCGAAAATTACCGGATACAACTATTACCCTAGAGGAACGGGATAAAGCGATCACTATTTGTTACAATCAATCTGAAATAATTTTAAATGGGTACGATCCAGAGGAATTCCCTTTGCTTCCAGATCTATTGGATCCTATTTCATTTACACTGACAACTACAGTATTTAAAAACATGATTAGACAGACCGTATTTGCTTGTGCTGTAGAAGAAAATCGCCCAGTATTTAATGGATCTTTATTACAAATTGAAAGTTCTAGTATCCGTTTAGTAGCAACAGATACACATCGTTTGGCTTATAGCATTGCTGAGATACCAAACCCTGAGGAATTAAATTTTAGTGGTATTATTCCTTCTAAGACGTTATCAGAAATATATCGCTTACTGCGAGATGAAGATGAAATCTTAACCATTAATTTCAGTAATAATCAAGTGGTATTTAAATTCGGGTCTATTTATTTAGTTTCTAGACTTATTGAAGGACAGTTTCCAAATTTTAAACAAGTAATTCCCCAAACATGTGAAACAAAAGTAAATCTATCCGTTAGAAGTTTTCTGGAAGCTGTCGAGCGCGCTTCATTACTTTCCCGTGATAAAAGCGGGGCTAATATTATAAGAATAAATGTTGAAGAAAACGAACTAAGAATTGATCAAACGTCCGAATTTGGGAAAATATCGGAACAAATAAACGTCGAACTGGAAGGTAAAAGTGTTATGATTGCCTTTAATGCAAAATTTCTAATAGATGCTTTGAAAGTAATCAATAGTGAACAAATTATATTCGAACTCTCTGGACCCTTTAGCCCAGGTGTAATGAGGCCCTTAGATGATCCTAATTATCTTTATCTTGTATTGCCTGTTAGAACGTCGTAACTTAAAGTTATGATGATCAACAATCTACGGTTACAAAATTTTCGTAATTATCAAGATGTGACGATAAAATTTATGCCTGGCATTAATATATTAATGGGAGATAATGGTCAGGGAAAGACTAACATTATAGAGGGTATTTATTACCTTTTGACAGGAAAGTCTTATAGAGTTCAACGAGAACAGGAACTTTTGCATTGGGACCAAAGCGAGTTTCATCTGTTTGGAGATTTTTTGATGGCACACCATAAAGTTTCTTTAGAAAGTCATTATAAAGATAAAAGGAAAATAGTAAAAGTTAATCAAGTACCTTGTCAACGTTTGTCAGATTTTGTCGGTACAATTAACGTAATTTTCTTTTCTCCGGATGATCTTGTTATGATTAAAGGAGGCCCTTCAGAAAGAAGGAGATTTTTAGATTTACATATTGCTCAAATGCGTCCTGGACATGTAAGTTTACTCAACTCATATAATAAAGTTTTACAGCAAAAAAGTGCACTTTTAAAATCCTTCGCAGCCAAATCCCTTAAATATTCTCAATTACAACTTTGGAACGAACAAATTATAAAATATGGTCAAAATATTATTCGTAATCGCGTAGAGTTGACGAAGCGTTTACAGAGTGTAGCAGATAATATCTACGGGAACCTATCATCTCAGAAAGAAAAACTCAAAGTCACTTACATGGCTTTAGGTAATAAAAATATCGATGAGGCTATTTCGAAATTTCCACAGTTGCTTGACGATAAATTGGAACAAGAAATTGACCGACAGATGGTGCTCGTAGGTCCCCATCGTGATGATGTACAAATTCTTTTAAACGATAAACCTGCACGTCTCTATGCCTCGCAAGGACAACAGCGTTCTATCGTGTTATGTTTAAAACTTGCTGAATTAGAACTAATTCGTCAAGAAAAAGAAGAGTATCCTATACTCTTACTTGACGACGTATTGTCTGAATTGGATCGTTTTAGGAGAGACTACTTAATGAATTTTATTGAGTCATCGCGCATTCAAACTTTAATAACGATGACAAGTGCAGAAATTCATCTTGAGTCTGGGACACTTTACTTTGTCGAAAAAGGACATATAAGGAGGGAGCAGTAATTGTACATACATTTAGGTGGTGATGTTCTTATTAATAAGAATAAAATTGTTGCAATTATTGATTTAGAAACCGTAACAGAAGGTAAAATTAACGAACAATTTTTAAAAAAAATTAAGAATAACAAAAATATTAATTACATTTCTGAAAGTGGCAAAGAAAAAACATTAATTATTACTCTGAAAGAACATTATTTATCACCAATTTCATCAACAACTTTATTCAAAAGAGGGGACTTGCGTGATACAGCGGAACTTGTGTGATACAGCGCTCAGTACATACGACGCAGAGCAAACTAACCGTATAAGCTCCTGTCTACGGGGATCGGGGCGAAACACAAGTGAGTGTTTCGCCAAATGCGCCGTCCTTGTGCGCTTCCCCGTATCTGGGGTCGGGAGCTTGAACGGAAGTTTGCTAGTCTGCTTACGTAAAGACGTCGCGCTCGTGTCACACAAGTCCCGGGCTTGGGTCGGGGAATGAGGAAACTGGGAACGAGGAGTTGGACGTTGGGGAAGACGGCACATTTTATGTGCACCGTCTGTGCAAGTTAGCCTGGTATGGGAGCTTTCTAGTGTTGAATTACATCATAGGTCTTGCACCAGAGGAGATGTGTAATGGATGAAGCTTGAACGTTTAAACTACGACTAGGTTATCTGATAAATTGAAACGGGTAACTATTTAGTGTACAATATATAGGTTGAAGGCATTTTTTGGGAGGAAACAGCTTTGCTAGATAATAAAGATATTAATCAAGATCCTACTGACAAGTATAATGCAGGGCAAATCGAAGTTCTTGAAGGCCTGGAAGCTGTTCGTAAACGTCCTGGTATGTATATTGGTACGACAGGGAGCCGAGGTCTCCATCATCTTGTTTACGAGATTGTTGATAACAGTATTGACGAAGCGCTAGCTGGAGTTTGTGATTTAATTGATGTATTTATACATGCAGACAACAGCATTACTGTAAGTGATAACGGTCGAGGCATTCCAGTCGATATACATCCTAAAACTGGTAAACCTGCTGTTGAGGTGACTCTGACAGTATTACACGCTGGTGGAAAATTTGGTGGCAGTGAGAGTGCTTATAAAGTATCGGGTGGTCTTCATGGAGTAGGCTTAAGTGTAGTAAATGCTTTGTCAAAATGGTTAATAGTAGAGGTCTCCAAAGGAGGCTATGTTTACCATCAGGAATATGCACAAGGAAAACCTACCACTGAGCTTGTAAAGATAGGGACAACCGAGAACACTGGAACAAAAATTACGTTTATCCCAGACTCGGAAATTTTCGAAGAGACTGTTTATGACTTTGATATTTTGGCACATCGTCTCAGAGAACTATCGTTTTTAAATAAAAGTGTGAAAATTAACTTCACGGATGAGAGAACAAACGTCAAAGAAACGTTTTTACATACGGGAGGTATTCAAGATTTTGTAAGGTATCTCAACAAAAGCAAAGATTGTTTGCATGCCCAGCCAATTTTTATTGAAACGACCAAAGAGCATGTACAAGTTGAAGTTTGTATTCAGTACAATGACAGTTATGCCGAAAATTTGTTTTCCTACGCTAATAATATTAATACCCAAGAAGGAGGAACTCATGAGGCAGGTTTTAAGTCGGCTTTAACACGGGTGATTAATGATTATGCCCGTAAAAGTAATATGCTAAAGGCTGCTGATTCCAATCTGTCGGGAGATGATATCAGGGAAGGATTAACCGCCGTAATTTCCGTTAAAGTTCCTGACCCGCAGTTTGAAGGACAAACGAAAACAAAACTTGGAAATAGTGAAGTCAGAGGCATCGTGGATTCGGCAACAGGGGAAGGCTTAAGTACTTTTCTCGAGGAAAATCCATCAATAGCTAGAAAATTTATTGATAAGTCTGTTCAAGCAGCTCGAGCTAGAGATGCTGCGCGCAAAGCTCGAGAGTTAACCCGCCGTAAGAGTGCTTTAGAGGGAACATCCCTTCCGGGCAAACTAGCGGATTGTTCCTGGAAAGAACCTGATCTGTGTGAAATGTATATAGTTGAAGGAGATAGTGCAGGTGGTTCTGCCAAACAAGGAAGGGATCGACGTTTCCAAGCGATTTTGCCTTTACGTGGGAAAGTTATCAATGTGGAAAAGGCCAGACCTGATAAAATACTGGCAAATACAGAAATTAGGGCCATGATTACCGCAATGGGAACTGGTTTTTTCGATGAATTTGATATTACTAAGGCGCGCTATCATAAGCTAATTATTATGACAGACGCCGATGTAGACGGTGCTCATATTAGGACACTTTTATTAACCTTCTTTTATCGCTATATGAGACCTTTAATTGAGAATCATTATGTATATATTGCACAACCCCCTCTCTTTAAGGTTAAGAAGGGGAGAGACGTTCAATATGCTTATACTGATAAAGAACTCAACAAAATTTTAGATACGATAGGTAGAGAAAAAGTTGAACTTCAGCGCTATAAAGGCTTGGGAGAAATGAATCCAGAACAATTATGGGAGACCACGATGGATCCTGAAAAGCGCACGATTTTACAAGTTACAATCGAAGATGCTATACGGTCGGAAGAAATGTTTACGGTCTTGATGGGAGACAAAGTAGAACCACGCCGCGACTTTATTAACCGTTATGCTAAAGATGTACGTAATCTAGATACTTAAAGGAGTGCTCATTCATGTCGGATGAAATGCAGGGAGGGAAAGTCCTTCCCGTTGAAATTGCGGATGAAATGCGAAAATCTTTTATCGACTATGCCATGAGTGTTATTGTTAGTCGTGCCTTGCCTGATGTTCGAGACGGTCTTAAACCAGTGCATCGCCGAATTCTTTATACCCTTCATGAATTGGGTCTGACCCCCAACAAACCGTACAGTAAGTCAGCACGTCTTGTCGGAGATTGTATGGGTAAATTTCATCCGCACGGAGATAGTTCAATTTATGATGCTGTTGTACGTATGGATCAGGATTTTGCTAGTCGCTATCCGCTGATTGACGGTCATGGAAACTTTGGTTCTATAGATGGTGACTCTGCGGCAGCCATGCGTTACACTGAGCTTCGAATGGCCAAAATGGCTACCTATATGTTGGCGGATATTGATAAAGATACCGTTGACTTTACGCCAAACTATGATGAAAAACAAGATGAACCCACGGTTTTGCCTGCAAAGTTCCCAAATTTACTCGTCAATGGTTCGTCAGGTATTGCTGTTGGAATGGCAACCAATATACCGCCTCATAATTTATCAGAAGTTATTGCCGCGACGATTGCTTTAATGGACAACCCAGAGTTATCCATAGATGAGCTAATACAATATATTCAAGGCCCTGACTTCCCAACTGGTGGGAGTATCATGGGCTACGAAGGAATTAGATCTGCGTATACAACTGGGAGAGGGTCTATTAAAACAAGGGCCAAAGCAAAAATCGAACGAATGGAAAAGTCCGGAAAGACTCGTATACTCGTTACGGAAATTCCGTTTATGGTTAATAAGGCTAGAATGATTGAGAAAATTGCTGACCTTGTGCGGGATAAGAAACTAGATGGTATTACCGATTTGAGGGATGAATCAGATCGTTCAGGGATGCGCATTGTGATTGAACTAAGGCGTGATGTTAACCCGAAAGTCATCTTAAACAAACTCTATAAACATACTCAGATGGAAGAAACGTTTGGCGTCAATATGTTGGCACTGGTGAATGGTCAACCGAAAACGCTTACACTTAAGGACATGCTTCATTATTTTATTGAACATCAAAAGGACGTTATTGTCCGGAGAACTAAATTTGAACTCAATAAAGCAGAGGCAGAAGCGCATATCATAGAGGGACTGCGCATAGCCCTTGACCATATTGATGAGGTTATAGAAACCATTCGTTCCTCTACAAATGAAGCAAATGCTAGAGAAAATCTATCGATACGTTTTGGTTTGAGTGAAATACAAGCCCAAGCCATTGTCGATATGCGCTTAAAGCGCCTGACTGGACTAGAACGTGAAAAATTAGAAAACCAATATCAGGACTTGATGAATACCATAGCCCATCTGAAAGCAATTCTTGCTTCCGCAAGTATGGTCATTGGAATTATTAAGGCTGAACTGGAAGAAATCAATCGCAAATTTGGAGATGCCCGTCGGACAATGATAACGGTTGATGTTAGTAAGATGGACATAGAAGATCTCATTGCAGTCGAAGACGTGGTTATCACGGTAACCCATTATGGCTATATTAAAAGGTTACCCCTAAGTACTTATAAAAGTCAGCATCGAGGTGGTAAAGGTGTTCATGGTATGGCAACCAAAGAACGGGACTTTGTAGAACATCTCTTTACCACTACGACGCATCATTATATTCTGTTCTTTACGTCCCAGGGTAAAGTGTATCGTTTGAAGGCTCACGAGATTCCAGAGGCCAGTAGAGTAGGCAAGGGGACTGCTGTGATTAATCTCTTGAATCTAAGCCAGCATGAAATGATTACCGCAGTTATGGCAATTAAAGACTATAGTTCGGATTTCTTCCTGATTACAGCTACCAAAAAGGGGATTATGAAGAAGACCGCACTGCAAGAATATGATTCGTCACGAAAAGATGGATTAATTGCCTTAACACTAGATGACGAAGATGAACTGATTGGTGTCAAGCTAACCCAAGGGTTAGATGATATTCTACTGGCCACAAAAAACGGTATAGCGATTCGTTTCGCAGAATCAGATGTAAGGTATATGGGACGTACCGCACGCGGGGTAAAAGGTATAAGGCTTGAAGCAAACGACGAGGTTGTCGGTATGGATGTAATCGGTGATGAAGGAGAACTCTTGACCATGAGTGTCAATGGTTTTGCCAAACGCACCAATCTCAAGGAATTCCGTGTGCAAGGACGTGGCGGCAAAGGAATTATTGTCATGAAGCTAAATGACAAAACAGGTACCTTAGTTGGAATTAAGGTTGTTCAAGTGGAAGATCAACTTATGGTCATCACAAATAACGGGATCATGCTTCGGATTCAAGTAGCAAGTATTTCTAATCAAGGCCGATCAGCCCAAGGGGTTATGGCTATGCGTACTGGAGCAAGTAGTGTCGTTGCGTTTGCTAAAGTCTTGATGAAAGATGAAGAGGAAATAGGAGAGTCCGAGGAGTCCGAAGAATCCGAAGAAGAAGATTAAATTGACAAAATTCGAGCTAGGTGTTACCATAGCTGGAATCAGAAGTCAGAGTTCAGAGGTTAGACGCCAGATAAAAGGCATTTTAAGCAAAAAGTAGATTTCTCTCTAATTCATACTAGCATTAGAAAAATAAAATTCAGGAGGTAATTTAAATGACAGATATTGGATCGTTAAAAGTTAAAACTGGACTTGCAGAAATGCTCAAAGGTGGCGTCATTATGGATGTCACAACCCCTGAACAGGCAATAATAGCACAAGAGGCTGGAGCGTGTGCCGTAATGGCTTTAGAGCGTGTTCCTTCGGATATTCGGGCTGAAGGCGGGGTCGCACGAATGGCTGACCCTTCAATTATTCAAAGTATTATGGCTGTGGTATCGATTCCTGTCATGGCGAAAGCACGGATAGGACATTTTGTTGAAGCCCGAATCTTAGAAGCTCTAGGTGCGGATTACATTGATGAGTCTGAAGTATTAACTCCTGCAGACGATTCTTATCATATTAATAAACATGATTTTAAAGTGCCCTTTGTTTGTGGTTGTCGTAATCTTGGAGAAGCATTGCGTCGAATTGGTGAAGGGGCTGCAATGATTCGTACTAAAGGAGAGCCTGGAACGGGTAACGTTGTAGAGGCCGTTCGACATATGCGTACAGTTATGAGTGAAATCCGTGCTTTAACTTTAATGCCTAAGGAAGAGCTTATGGCAGCTGCCAAAAATATGGGGGCCCCCTATGATTTAGTTCTATATATTGCAGAACATGGTAAACTACCAGTAGTTAACTTCGCTGCAGGGGGTATAGCTACACCAGCTGATGCGGCATTAATGATGCATCTTGGAGTGGATGGCATTTTTGTAGGGTCTGGAATCTTTAAATCGGGTGATCCTAAGGCGCGTGCAAAAGCAATAGTCATGGCTACAACTCACTTTAAAGACGCAAAAATTCTTGCTGAGATTTCTAAAGATTTAGGACAAGCCATGTCAGGTATTGAGATTTCTACTTTGGCTGACTCTCAGCGCATGCAAGAACGGGGCTGGTAATCATGAAAAAGCGTGTTGGCGTTTTGGCACTGCAAGGTGCTTTTCGCGAGCACCGGCAGGTTTTAGAGCATTTAGGGTGCGATGTTATAGAAGTGCGTAAAACCAGTGATTTTGAAGGAATCCATGGACTTATTATTCCCGGTGGGGAAAGTACGACCATTGGTAAGCTCTTGATGATCGATGAAATGGGGGAAAAAATTAAGGAGCTTGGAACTCAAGATTTACCCATTTTTGGGACATGCGCCGGTATGATCCTACTTAGTAAGACAATAATAGATAGTGATCAGTATCGATTAAACCTGATGGACACTGTAGTAGAACGTAATGCCTTTGGAAGGCAGGTAGCAAGCTTTGAAACAGATCTGCTGGTACCTGCGATGGGTCCAAATCCACTACGCGCGGTATTTATTCGAGCACCTTACCTTCGGGAAGTTGCTCCGAATGTAGGTATTCTGGCAGAGTATGAAGGCAGGATTGTTTTTGCACGTCAAGGAAATTTATTGGCCAGCGCATTTCATCCAGAACTTACTCCAGACCTACGGGTCCATCAGTATTTTTTAGACATGATCGATGAACATTAGGCGAAGGTCCCTCACCATTACGACGCCTTGCCGTCCATGGCGGCGCTACTAACCTCGAACGTCCTGTTTGAGTATTGGTTTCCAGGGACACTCGTCCATCCATGGACAGCGTATCAGTGAGTGAAACTAAGGCTATCGCCGGCGAAGCTTGGCGCTAGCCAAGTTTTCTTTATACTAATCAGAAAGTATAACTGTTAGTTATATACTTTCTGGAAGCATAAGTGCAACTAAGGCTATCGCCGGCGCCTGAAGCTTGGCGCTAGCCAAGTTTTCTTTATAGCTGGGAGGCTTTTATTATGTTGGATCTCAAGTTTGTTCGTAATAACCCTGAAGTGGTTAAAGAAGCGTTGCAAAAGCGTCACGTGTCAATTAGCCTAGATCACTTTTTGACGCAAGAAGAAGAAAGACGTAGACTACTTTTTGAAGTTGAGACCTTAAAGGCCCGTCGTAATTCTGTTTCAGAAGAAGTCGGACGACTTAAGAAAAACAGGGAAGATGCGGAAAGCCTCGTTTTAGAAATGCGTGAGGTCGGGCAAAGCATTAAGGATTTAGAAGAAAAATCAGCGGATATTGTGCAAGAGATGGAAAAAGTTCTCTATGAGATTCCAAACATTCCTCACGAATCTGTGCCGGTTGGTTCGGACGAAAGCGCTAATGTTCAAGTTCGTACATGGGGGATCCCTCGGGTGTTTGATTTTGAACCAAAGGCGCATTATGAGGTCGGTGAAAAGCTGGATATTTTGGATTTTGTACGGGCGGCAAAAGTCACAGGTGCTCGTTTTACATTTTACAAAGGGTTAGGAGCTAAGCTGGAACGTTCTCTTATATCCTTCATGCTTGATCGACATGCATCCAAGGGTTATACAGAAATACTTCCTCCGTACATGGTTAATCGCACGTCGATGATTGGGACGGGTCAACTTCCTAAATTTGAGGAAGATGCATTCAAGATTGTTGGAACGGAATATTTCCTAATTCCCACAGCAGAAGTACCAGTAACCAATCTTTATCGTGACGAAATCTTAGACGGCAGTCAATTGCCAATTCACCACTGCGCCTACAGTGCATGTTTTCGATCTGAAGCCGGTTCTGCAGGACGGGATACGCGAGGGCTTATTCGCCAACATCAATTTAACAAGGTGGAGCTTGTCAAATTTTCTCTACCTGAAAATTCGTACAAAGAGCTTGAATTGTTGACTGCGGATGCCGAGAGAATCCTTCAAGAACTGGAACTTCCTTACCGAGTTATGGCGTTATCGACTGGCGATCTCGGGTTTACTTCCGCTAAAACCTATGATTTGGAAGTATGGCTACCCAGCTTCAATACCTATAGGGAAATTTCGTCTTGCAGCAATTTTGAAGATTTCCAAGCGCGTCGGGCAAACATTCGTTTTAGGAGAGGTCCTAAAGAAAAACCAGAGTATGTCCATACTTTAAATGGCAGCGGGTTGGCTATTGGGCGAACAGTAGCAGCAATTATGGAAAACTACCAGGAAAATGACGGCAGGATACGTGTTCCTAAAGCATTGCAACCTTATATGGGAGTTCAATATATCGGGTAATTTATGTTGGTATTGCGAGGATTTCCAATATATTATAAAAGTTTAGTTGTTTTTATTTAAAATATATGATATGCTTTCTTTCGGTCATCATTCTTGGAGGGGTGTTCGAGCGGTTTAAGGACCTGGTCTTGAAAACCAGTGATCTCGCAAGGGGTCCGTGGGTTCGAATCCCACCCCCTCCGCCATATATGCGCCTGTAGTTCAGCTGGATAGAGCGTCAGACTTCGAATCTGAATGCCGGGGGTTCGAATCCCTCCGGGCGCACCATTTATTATTTTAATAGATTCCACTAAGGCCTCGTAGCTCAGGTGGATAGAGCGGGGGTTTCCTAAACCCTGTCTTGCGGAGGTTCGACTCCTCCCGGGGTCACCAACAAAATCGAGGTAACTATGCTTCATCAAGATTGGATGCACGTCGCGCTCAGACAAGCTCAGATGGCCTTTGAACAAGGGGAAGTTCCCATTGGGGCAGTTATTGTTCTTAATGGTCAAGTGATTGCTCTAGCGCATAACGAAAGAGAACAGAAAAATGACCCTACAGCACATGCTGAGGTCTTAGTAATCCAGCGAGCAGCCAAAGTATTAGAAAGTTGGCGGCTGACGGATGCCACCCTGTATGTAACCTTAGAGCCTTGTCCGATGTGTGCAGGAGCTATCATGCAGTCTCGCATAAAGCAACTTGTCTTTGGGGCGATGGATCTAAAAGGCGGAGCTACAGGTTCAGTGATGAACGTCTTAGACTATACTTTGTGGAACCATAGAGTCGATGTCGTGGCTGGGGTTCTGGAAGAAGAGTGCTCGGATATCTTAAAATCGTTCTTCAAAAGATTGCGCTGATTTTCAGCGTTATTTTACGCTAGTCAGAGAGTTTTTTAGGCACTTTTTCATACGGAGGAGTATCGAAGTGGTTATAACGAGAACGACTCGAAATCGTTTGACGGTGTAAGCCGTCCGTGGGTTCGAATCCCACCTCCTCCGCCATTACATATATTTAAATCAAGGGCCTTCGCAACATAACGCGAAGGCCCTTTTACTGTGATTAGGATATTGGGAGGAGAGCAGCGATATTCTTTGACATAACGGTACATAATGATCATAATTATGCTACCATCTTCTTATGGATCGCAATGCCCGCCAGAAAGTCTGATTGCAGTATGTATTATTGTTTTCGTTTACAAGGAGCTATTTAAACTATGAATATAAATCACCTCTGGATCATCGTCTGTGCTAGTTTTGTCTTCTTTATGCAAGCGGGCTTTGTTTGCTATGAAGTTGGGTTTATTCAATCCAAGAATGTTATTAGTGTGGCTATTGAAAATATCCTCACGTTAGTCATCACAACTTTGGTTTATTGCTTTTTGGGTTTTGCCCTGATGTTCGGTCCCACTCATCTGGGAATTTTCGGTGGCAACTACTGGTTTCTCAGCCAGCTCCCCCTTGCTGATCCTTCCCTGGGATATGTCTTTGTTTTCTTTGAACTTATGTTTGCTGGTACAGCAGTAACAATTGTCTCCGGGAGCATGTCTGAAAGAACCCGTCTACTCCCTTTACTAATCGCCGCAGTTTTTCTAGCTGGCTTCATTTATCCCCTGTTTGGGCATTGGGTATGGGGTGATTTATTCCTTAGTCAACCTGCCTGGTTAAAACAGCTGGGTTTTTTAGATTTTGCTGGAGCTACGGTCGTTCACGGAACGGCAGGGTGGGTTTCCTTAGCTGGTATCATCATGGTCGGGGCGCGCAAAGATCGTTTTGATGCTACAGGAAAAATAACAAAATTAGGGCGATCTAACATACCCTTTGCAGCCTTGGGAACGTTCATTTTATGGTTTAGTTGGTTCGGTTTTAACGGCGGCAGCCTGATGGAGTTTAATGACCGAGTCGGTTTGATTCTTTTAAACACAAATTTTTCAGCAGCTTCGGGGGTTGTCGGTGCGATACTAACCAACCATTTTTTCGTTAAAGACCATAGTTACTTGGAAGCTATCTTTGCGGGAGCCTTGGGTGGTCTGGTCGCTATCACTGCCGGTTCCAACTACCTCGAGCCAATGGATGCAGTTATGGTAGGGTTTATCTCCGGTTCCGTCGTTGTCTTTTCCGGATTGTGGTTGGAAAAGCTTGGCTTGGATGATGCCGTGGGAGCAGTGTCCATTCACGGCTTTGGTGGCGCTACGGGCACAATTTTATTGGCTTTTTTAGCACCATCGGAATTTCTGAACGGCCAAACACGCTTGGTCAAAATTTTGGTACAGCTGACAGGCGTGAGCGTTAATTTTCTCTGGGCATTTGGCTTAGGGCTGTTGATGTTTTATCTGATCAATAAAACTCTTGGACTGCGGGTTTCTGAAGAGGAAGAAGAAAAGGGATTAAACATTGTTGAATTCGCCGATCTTTACTCTTGGCAGGACTATTTGAAAATGACGCACTATGAGAGTCTGACTCAGGACCTCAGCGGAACAATCCAAGTGCAAAATCAATTGTTGCAGAAGCAGGCCAAGCTGCTCGTGGAAACTCAGGAGCAAGAACGGGTAAAACTCGCCAGGGATCTTCATGACGGTGTTGGTCAATCCCTCGCTGCCTTAAAACTACAATTAGGCATGATTGCCCAAAAAATTAAGCTCGAACATCCGAATTCACAACTAAGTGGGCAGGTCGAAAGTACTGTCAGCTTAACCACTGAAACCATTGAGGAAATACGAGGGGTTTTATTTAATTTGAAACCGTCTCTTTTGCAGGACAAAGGATTAGCGGCGTCTGTCGAAGTTTTATTGAAGAACTTAGAGAAAGCCAGTGGCATCCGGTTTAAATATAATTTATTAGCTAAAATGCCCATCTGGGAAGATGCCGAAAGCTTAAATCTTTATCGGGTGATTCAGGAATGTTTAACGAATATCTTAAAACATGCCCAGGCGACTGAAATTGTCGTCAACTTTAGCAAACTCAGGAGCAATCGGTATCTTTTTCAAATCACTGATAACGGCCAAGGGTTTAATGTTCATGAAGTGCAGGCCGGGTTGGGTCTAAGTTCCATACAAGAGAGGCTAAAAATGCTCGATGGGAAGTTAAAGATCTTTACTGAAGAAGGAAAAGGGACAACCTTAATGATGGAGGTACCTTATGACAATTAAGGTGTTTTTAGCCGATGATCATAAAATTCTACGCGAATCTCTGATTTTTTTACTACGACAGGAAAGGGATCTTGAAGTTATCGGTGAGGCCGCTGATGGTCACCGAGCTATCGAGGAAATTCTGCGCTTGAAACCGGATATCGCAATTTTGGACATCTCCCTCCCTCGACTTAATGGTCTGGAAGTCGCCGCACGTCTTAAAAAAGAAGACCCCGCTATTAAGATTATTATCTTGACTATGCATAAGAATGAGGATTTTGTGGCCCGGGCGTATCAATTGAAAGTGAATGGTTATGTCTTAAAAGATAACGCTCTGGAGGAACTCCTAAAATCGATTAGAATTGTCCAGGCTGGCGGGATATATATTTCCTCAGATATTACTTCGACGGTGGTAGCTGGCTTCGTTGCTAATTTCAATCAAAAAGGGGGAAAAGCTGAACTAATTTCTTCCCGCGAAAAGGAAATAGTGCAGCTTCTTGCTGAGGGAAACAGTAACAAGGACATTGCTGAACTCTTAAATTTGAGTTTAAAGACCGTGGAAACTCATCGTTCGAATATCATGCATAAGCTGGGTTTGAAGAGTATCACGGATTTAGTTTTATATGCTGTTCGCAATCATTTCATCGAGCCCTAGAAAAATACAGAGAAAATCTCAGTGAAATACAGGATAATCCTGATTAACTTATCCACCACCCTGTTCTAAGATATAGGTAACACGAAATCTTAAACAGTGGGAGGTTTTTGGGATGATCAACAGTGGGGATACAGCTTTTGTTTTAATCAGTGCTGCTCTAGTATGCCTAATGACGCCAGGATTGGCTTTCTTTTACGGTGGATTGGTTAGAAAAAAGAATGTTTTGACCATAATGATTCAAAGTTTCATTTCCATGGGTATTGTCACAGCAATTTGGTTTTTTGGCGGTTTTAGTCTAGCCTTTGGTAAAGACGTTCATGGTATCATCGGTAATTTCCAATATTTTGGCTTACAAGGAGTCGGCATGAGCCCCAATCCTACTTATGGACCGACGATTCCGTTTTTAGTGTTCTATATTTATCAGTCAATGTTCGCTATTATTACTCCTGCTTTGATTACTGGTGCCTTTGCTGACAGGGTAAATTTTAAGAGCTACCTCAAGTTTTTAGTCTTGTGGAGCATTTTAGTCTATATCCCTTTGACTCATTGGATCTGGGGCGGAGGGTTTCTGGCTCAGATGGGCGTGGTTGATTTTGCCGGTGGTATCGTTGTCCACGTCAGCGCTGGTGTTGCTGCCTTAGCCTCTGTTTTTTTTGTTGGCAAACGCGTTATGGTGCCCGGGGAAAAAACAGCACCTCATAACATTGCTTTTGTGGCGTTAGGAACAGGCCTCTTATGGTTTGGTTGGTTCGGTTTCAATGGCGGCAGCGCTTTGGCAGCGAATGGAATCGCAGCCACTGCCTTTGTGAATACTGATATTGCTGGTTCGTTTGCTATGATTACATGGTTACTGATTTCCTGGATTCATGAGAAGAAACCGACCATGGTCGGCGTTCTGACAGGGGCGGTAGCCGGTTTGGCGACCATTACACCGGCAGCGGGTTATGTCCAGCCCTGGGCTGCTGTAATCATCGGTATCTTGTCCTCCATAGTTTGTTATGTAGCTGTGCAAGTTCGAATTAAACTTGATTGGGACGATGCCCTTGACGTCTGGGGAGTGCATGGCGTCGGGGGTATTCTAGGCTCCATCCTGGTTGGCGTTTTTGCCGTATCAGCCGTAAATGGGACGAGCGGTCTGATTGAGGGTAATGTCCACCAATTCCTGGTGCAAGTTTTCGGGGTTGCCTTTACTGCTCTCTATGCCTTTGTTGTAACCTATCTCATTCTCAAAGTCATCAATGTTTTCGAGTCAGTTCGCGTACCCGAAACCACTGAGATACTGGGATTAGACGCCTCCATCCACGGGGAATCCGCTTACGAGTTTTAGAAGAGGGTATTCCTCAACGTTATTGATAGAGATTCTCAGCACGTCTTAGTAAAAGTGCTGACGATGATGGAGTGGGAAATTAATAAAATTGAGGGTCTTTGCGTCTTAACGCGAAGACCCTTTTAATGTCCCGGTAACAACAAATGGAGAACCTCTATTATTAATCTACAACAATATTCAGTTCTTTCTGGCATAAATTGGAGTTAATAGTAAACGTACGCTTAGGAAAAGCTAAGATTTAGTTACATTATAGAAATACATATATAATATACGAGGTGAACACTAGTGAAAAAAATTAAGGACAGGTATTTGGTAGGTCTTATATCGGGTCTTGGGGGTAATTTAGCAAAAATAGCTGTTGAGCAGGTTTTCAATAAATCAGGTTTTTCTAAAAGTAATGGTTACACTACTGCTGCCGGAATTTTCTTAAAAAGGTCTGACGTTTCAACCCCCTACGGGAAGGCAGTGGGTATCCTTGCTGACAATATGATTGCTGCGGGACTTGGAGTAACTTGTATATATTGGCTAACACTTATGGGTAAGGACAATCAATTGATAAAAGGGGCTGGATTAGGTGCCGCTGAATGGGGCGCTTTATATGGAGTGGCCTCTAGTATTGGTGCTACAGCTATTTATCCTGTAAAACCTAAAGATGCAATTGCTACCTTCATATCTCATCTTGCGTTCGGAATGACGAAAATCTCTATAGCAGTAATGTTGGGAGATAGCCGTTTATTCAAGCCGAGTAATTTGACATTGGAAATAGATGAAGCACAGAGTTTATTGGCTAAACCTGATGAAACAAACCAGTTTAAGCAACATTATTATAATGTCTAACAAGTAGCAGTCTACTCTCCCGGTCAAAACGAGGATCTGAAATCCGGCATTTCTCTCTAAGAGTGCTGGGTTTTTGTTTTAATTACATTCCTACTTTGCTTAAATCTTCACATTCTTGGACAGACTTATATTAGAAAGAAAAAGATGTCTTGAGAGTTGCTTAGACAACTTAATATGAGATGTTCAGGAGAGAGGGTTTAGACTTTATGAAAGCAGTAAGAATTATTGTCGGCATAGGCATTATTGGAGTTTTCCTCATGGGGGCTATGGGGGTAACAGTCGATGTAGGAAGTATGATGGAAATAAATAATAGAGATAAAGCAATTAATGAATCTCAACTTGCTCCAACGTCGGATCAACTAATCCGTTTTCACGTCCTTGCAAATTCGGACAGCGAACAGGATCAAAAGTTGAAGAGGGCGGTTCGAGACGCCATCTTAAAAGACGTTGCTCCACGCTTAGCGGCTTCGCAGTCATTGGATGAGTCGCGGCAAATCCTTAAGCTCGTCCGTGCAGATATGGAGAGCATTGGGCGTTCTGTAGTAACTTCGTGGGGTAAAGATTATACAGTAAGTACAGAGTATGGAAATTTTTCGTTTCCTACCAAATCCTATGGGTCGTTGGTGTTACCTGCGGGAGAATATGAAGCGCTACGCGTGGTGATCGGAGAAGGGCAAGGGTCGAACTGGTGGTGCGTGCTTTTTCCACCACTTTGCTTCGTTGACATTGAGCAGTCCACGGCTGTTCAAGTTGATGGGAAACAAGGTGTCCCAATTAATAGAACTATTAAACAGACTGAAAATTCTACGAGCGGTTCTCCAAAGGTGCGCTTTTACTTCTGGGAAAGGATAAAGCAATTTTTAGATAGAGAAAATGCATAGACCAAATATTTACATTAAGATAACCATTGACTCGCTTGTCTCTTTGCGATATAATCTCTCTTGTTCACTAAATTAATAGAACTATATTAGTTTTTTGCGGTTTACTGAGCATGGAGAGGTGGCTGAGTGGTCGAAGGCGCCCGCCTGGAAAGCGGGTACATTGGGCAACCGGTGTCGAGGGTTCAAATCCCTCTCTCTCCGCCATTATTTAGAGGTTTCAAGCCAAAGTATTCGACTTCGGCTTTTTATTTTGTTATAATTGATTTAGCCGTACTAGATGGGGAGGTAGCGGTTCCCTGTAACTTGCAGTCCGCTATAGCAAGATTGAATTCCCGCGAAAGGTCCTCACCTGTGAAGCTGTCTTTGGTGGGCGGCGATGAGATTTTGGTCTTACGCAACAGGACACTCCGAACCGTGTCAGATCTTGACGGAAGCAGCACTAAGGAGAGCGTTTTGTGTGCCGTGAGGTTGCCTGAATCGAGTTTGTCGATCAAGGTAACGTTCGGAGGTGATGGTTCGATCAAGGGTGTACGGCTATGATATATTCTGTTAAAGGTGGTCAATGTACCATCTTTTTTGGTATATAACAGTATACTCTGTTTATCGAGGGTGATAGTATGGCATATTTGGCACTGTATCGTGAATGGCGACCAAGACTGTTTAAAGACATTGTAGGGCAAGAGCATATTACAAAAACATTGGTCAATGCCCTAAAACAAGAGAAAATCGCCCATGCGTACTTATTCAGTGGACCAAGAGGTACGGGTAAAACAACTGCCGCTAAAATTCTAGCTAAGACCTTAAATTGTGACCAGCGAGAAGGCATGGAACCGTGTAATCAGTGTGCTTCATGTATCAGTATCGACCAAGGCTCAGCTATGGAAGTATTCGAGATTGATGCTGCTTCAAACCGTGGGATTGATGAGATTCGCGACCTACGTGAAAATGTTAAGTTAAGTTCGATACAAGGAAAACATAAAGTTTATATTATTGATGAAGTACATATGTTAACAACAGAGGCTTTCAATGCCTTGCTCAAGACACTGGAAGAGCCTCCGCCACAGGTTATTTTCATTTTGGCAACTACTGAGGTTCAGAAAATACCTTTGACGATTCTCTCACGTGTACAACGTTTTGAATTTCATCGAATCTCCGTAAACGATATCCAAAAACGCTTGCTTGAGGTATGTAGACATTTAAGCCGGGATGTTAAGCAAAGTGCCTTAGTGGTGATAGCTCAAAAATCCGAAGGAAGTCTTCGAGATGCCTTAAGTATCCTAGATCAATGTCTTCTTCAGGATGACCCGATCGGAGTAGAAGAAGTATATATGGTACTGGGGATGGTCGGTGAGACTTTTAGTGCTCAGTTAGTCGAAGCACTAGTATCTTCTGATTATGGCAAGAGTCTAACCTTCTTAACAGAGGGAATTGAGCAAGGCCGTGATCCACGCCAGATCATTAGAGAACTCTTGGATTATCTTCGTCAGATGCTATTGACGGCCACTACGGGAGAAAGCCCAATGGTTGCACCTCATATTCAAGATCAGTTAGTTGAACAGAGCCAACAAATCGGAATTTCCCAAATGTTAAATTGGATTTCAATTTTATTACAAGGAGAAGGTCAACTTAAATATGCGTCTAACGCCCGGTTAGCTGCCGAACTCTTGTTGGTGCAGGCCATTCACGAAAGTCTGCCTACATCGATCAATGGGCAGGAAGAGATTTTAAAGCGGTTAGCTGTATTGGAACAACAAATTCGAGGTACCCGTATACTCCAGGGTAATGATACTGAAGAAAAAATTTCGGCCAGCCCAAAGGTGGAGGTCCCGAAGAAATTACCCTTATCCCAGAAAAATCCCAGCGTAGAACCTAAAATAGTTGAGAACCTAGCAGGCGGTTCTAAGCTGAGCTTAAGCATTATGGAGATCCAAGAACGTTGGAATGACGTTTTAGAGCAAGTAAAAAAACACAAAAAATCAACACAAGCGTTTTTGATGGAAGGAAAACCATTTCAACTCCAGGGTGATACCCTAACTATACTTTTCCGCGAAGGATGTTCCTTTCACAAGGACAAAGTGAGCCAAACCGAAAATCGCCAGACAATCGAAGAGGTATTAATGCAGCTATTCGGTATGCCCCTAACCTTGCAAAATTTTATGGAAAATGAGTTTAAGGCCAAGGAATTGCCAGAAAGCCAAGACCCGCAAACTCAGGAGCAGGCATTTATTGACAAAGCCAAGGATATGTTCGGAGCGGATCGAGTGGTTGTCAAAGAGGGGTAAGCAGAGGACGATACCTCAATCCCACTTGTAGAGGTTTGAGCCTCACGATTGGATTAACCATACGAAAAATATATAGATAGGATGTGTGTTAATATGGCAGGGTTAAAAGGAATGGGTGGCGGCGGAATGGGCGGTAATATGAGCCAAATGCTAAAGCAGGCCCAAAAAATGCAAGAAGATATGGCGCGGGTACAAGAAGAACTTCTGACTAAAACGGTGGAGGCCTCATCCGGCGGAGGAATGGTTCAAGTTATCATAAGTGGAAAAATGGAATTAGTTGATTTAAAAATTAAACCTGAAGCTGTCGACCCAGAGGATGTAGAAATGCTAGAAGATCTTATAAAAGCTGCCTTAAATGAGGGTTTAAGGAAAGCTCAAGAAATGGCCAGTAATGAAATGGGTAAACTGACGGGTGGTTTAAAAATCCCCGGATTGTTCTAGGCTAATCTATGGATTTCTTACAATATCCACAGCCTTTGGCAGATCTTATTAGCAGCTTGGCCCGTCTACCAGGGATTGGTCCCAAAACAGCTGGTCGGTTGGCCTTTTACCTCCTTCAACAACCGCAGGTTTCAGGGGATTTAGCGAAGGCTATTGTAGTGGCTAACCGAGATATTAGGAAGTGTTCCATTTGTTCGAATTTTACAGCTAAGGACCCATGTGAACTCTGCCAAAATACACAAAGAGATCAAACAGCGCTCTGTGTTGTTGAGCATCCACGTGATGTTGTGTCCTTGGAGAAAACTAGAGAATTTAAAGGACGCTATCATGTTCTCCACGGTGTCCTCTCCCCAATGGAAGGAATTGGTCCAGAGCAGCTGACAGTCAATTTGCTCTTGAAACGTTTAGATGGAATACAAGAGGTTGTTATGGCGCTGAACCCAACTGTAGAAGGGGAGGCAACTGCTTTATATTTAGCGCGCTTGTTAAAACCTTTAGGAATTAGAGTAACTAGGATAGCGCATGGCTTACCCGTAGGTGGAGATCTAGAATATGCGGATGAAGTAACCATAGCCCGCGCTCTAGAAGGACGACGTCAACTTTAAATATCAGTTTAGTAATTTAAAAGCATGCTCACTGTAAGTAATGAATTTTGTGAGCATGCTTTTTTGTACCAAGAATTGCTTCAGGTTTGATGCCAGAGAACTCGTTCAAGAAAAGTTGAAACATTAACATCTTAATGTGGATAATATTCGAATCGACTCGTAAAATGAGACGGAATTCTTTAATTTATTCTGTTGACTATTTCGTTTATAGGAGAGATAATGAGTATATAATAATGAAACAAGGTTTTAAGGAGTAAAACAACTTGAAGTCTTCAACTAAACATAGAACTATGCCATGAACACTAGATTCTATGTTATCCTTGGTCATTATTTCCAAAGGATACGTTGTTCCTGCTCCCTTTAACAAAAGGGAGGTAGGTAGAGGGCGTATCTGAAAGCCCATAAGTACCTAGTGTGAATGGCTGAATGAAGAAAGGAGGGAAATTGTCTTATATTATTGTCTAAATACTTTTTAAATCTCGTAAGCTAACTTGAGTTCTTCTTTGATCTGCCAGCGCATAGTTATTTAGGGACTAGCACTGGACAAGGAGGAGAAGTCATGACCTTGATTTTTCTTGGTCTATTCATTTTGCTTATTGGATTAGTAGTTCGGTCTGCACTTGGTAAGCCAAACTTATTGTTGAAACTAATTATTCATATGTTAGGTGGAATTGTCGGACTCTGGTTGTTTGACTTTTTGCTAAGTATTCTGGGATACTCCATCCCTATTAATTTTTTCACAATAACTATGGTTGGACTATTAGGGTTTCCTGGAGTTTTGGCGCTTGCTGTATTGCAGTTTTTAGGGATTTAATATCTATATAGTTGGTTCCACCATCGAACTCATAGCAAGGAATTAAAGTTGTTTTAGCTGAAATTTAATTCTTGACGAATGAAACAATAAACGTGTATAGTTAATTGTACGGTCGGAAACTATTTAGATAAGTCTGAATAGTTCCGATCAATTTGTTTATTTTTTATTATGAGTTTTGATTAATATATACTGCAATATAGAAGAAATCTTTGGGCTTTATAACTTATTGTAGAATAGATTCTATTGTGTTATTATGAAGAGGATGTCAGGTGGTCAGACCAATTATCAGTTTATTTAACTCTATAGGTGTTTGTATAGCTCACATAGGAGGCAGTGGAAAATTAAAGCTTTCCATAAACAAATTTAATTAAAATAATCACATAATTTAGGAGGAAGAAAAATGGCTAAAATGAAAACAATGGATGGTAACGAAGCGGCCGCTCATGCATCTTATGCGTTTACGGAAGTCGCCGCAATTTTCCCAATCACCCCTTCTTCAACTATGGCTGAATTTGTTGATGAATGGGCTGCCCATGGAAGGAAAAATATTTTTGGGCAATCGGTCAAGGTAGTAGAGATGCAATCCGAGGCAGGTGCTGCTGGAGCAGTACATGGTTCACTTCAAGCTGGAGCATTAACGACAACCTATACTGCTTCGCAAGGGTTACTATTAATGATCCCTAACATGTATAAAATTGCTGGTGAGCTTCTGCCGTGTGTTTTCCATGTCAGTGCTCGTGCTTTGGCAACCCATGCACTTTCAATTTTCGGTGACCATCAGGACGTAATGTCGGTACGGGCGACTGGTTTTGCCCAGCTTTCTTCACATAACGTGCAAGAAGCTATGGACATGGGCTATATTGCTCACTTAGTAACGGTCAAATCCCGTATACCGTTCCTTCATTTCTTTGACGGGTTCCGAACTTCTCATGAAATTCAAAAAATCGAAGTACCAGAGTATGAGGAAGTTGCAAAGCTGTTAGATATGGAAGCAGTACAAACATTCCGTGACAGTGCTTTGAATCCAGAGCATCCTGTTCTGCGCGGAACAGCTCAAAATCCAGACGTTTACTTCCAAGGACGTGAAGCTTCTAATAGTTTTTATGCTGCTGTTCCTGACTTAGTCGAACAAGCTATGCAAGAATACAAGGAACTTACTGGCCGTGAATATCACCCTTTCCAATATTATGGTGCTGACGATGCAGAGCATGTCATAGTGGCAATGGGCTCGATGTGTGACACAATTGAAGAAACAATTGACTATCTCGTAGCAAAAGGAGAAAAGGTTGGAGTCGTTAAAGTTCACCTCTATCGTCCGTTCTCCAGTGACTACTTCTTTAAAGTGTTGCCTAAAACTGTTAAGACGATTGCAGTACTTGACCGCACTAAAGAACCCGGTGCTACGGGTGAACCTCTTTACCTAGATATTAAGGATATTTTCTATACAAGCGATATCAAGCCAGTGATTGTCGGCGGACGTTATGGCTTAGGTTCTAAAGATACAACACCTTCTCAAGTACTGTCAGTATACAAGAATCTCATGTCTGAAAGTCCTAAAAATGGCTTTACCATAGGTATTGTCGATGATGTAACACATACATCCTTAGCAGAAGACGAAGTTATTGACACTGCTCCAGAAGGGACTATTTCCTGCAAATTCTGGGGTCTTGGTGCCGATGGTACTGTTGGTGCTAATAAGCAAGCTATTAAGATTATTGGAGATCACACTAAGCTTTATGCCCAAGCTTATTTCCAATATGACAGTAAAAAATCTGGTGGAATTACGGTTTCTCATCTGCGTTTTGGTAAAAAGCAAATTAAATCCCCTTATTATGTGACAGGTGCCAATTACATTGCTTGCCATAACCAAACCTATGTTTACCAATATGACCTCTTAAAAGGTCTCAAGCAAGGTGGCAACTTTGTCTTGAACTGTCAATGGACTCCAGAAGAACTGGATGAAAAACTTCCTACTACAATGAAACAAGCCTTAGCGAAAACTAAAGCTAGCTTCTACATTATTGATGCAGTAGCAATCGCTCGCAAGATCGGTCTTGGTAACCGCATTAACATGATCATGCAGGCAGCTTTCTTTAAGCTCGCCAATGTGATTCCTGTTCAAGAGGCTGTCGATTATCTAAAAGCATCTGTTGTAAAAACCTATGGTAAAAAGGGTCAAAGCATTGTAGATATGAACGTTGCAGCAATTGATCTCGGTGTTTCTTCCCTCATTAAAGTAGAAGTTCCTGCTTCATGGGGAGATGCAGACAATGCGCAAGCTGCAGCAGCGGCTGATGAACCGGACTTTGTGACGAATATCCTTCGTCCGATGAATGCCTTAGAAGGAGATAACCTCCCAGTCAGTATTTTTAATGGCCGTGAAGATGGGACTTTCCCAGTAGGAACGGCTTGCTTTGAAAAACGTGGTATTGGAGTTATCGTACCAGAATGGCAGATCGAAAATTGTATCCAATGTAATCAATGTTCTTATGTTTGTCCGCACGCAGCGATTCGTCCGTTCTTAATGAACGAGGAAGAAACAAAAAATGCGCCAGAATCCTTTGTGGGTAAGAAAGCAATAGGTAAAGAAGCAATAGGTCTGCAATTCCGCGTTCAAGTGAGTGCCTTGGATTGTACTGGGTGCGGAAACTGTGCTGAAGTTTGTCCTGCTAAAGTTAAAGCACTCGTCATGAAACCAGCAGCTGAACAAATAGAACAACAAGCTCATAACTGGGAGTACGCTGTTACGCTTAAAAACAAGAGCAACCTGTTTAAGATGACTTCAGTTAAAGCTAGTCAGTTTGCTCAACCCCTACTTGAGTTCAACGGAGCGTGTCCAGGGTGTGGTGAGACTGCTTATATTAAACTTATTACGCAACTATACGGCGACCGCATGATGATTGCCAATGCTACTGGTTGTACCTCTATTTGGGGCGGCAGTGCTCCTGCAGTTCCATATACCACCAATGAAGAAGGCAAAGGACCAAGTTGGGCCAACTCTTTGTTCGAAGATAACGCTGAGTTCGGTTATGGGATGTACTTGGGCGTTCGTCAACAACGCGAAAAATTAGCGGATTTGATGAAACAAGCGTTGGAGATGGAAATTAGTGCTGAGCTTAAAGAAGCTTTCCAAGAGTGGATTACAGGTTGGGATGATGCTGACGCCTCCAAAGCAGCGACCGTTAAGATTCTTGCTGGGCTTACAGGTTACGCTGGGGATAACAAAGTAATCGCAGAAATCTCTGCTAAAAAAGATCATTTGGTCAAAAAATCGCAGTGGATCGTTGGTGGAGACGGTTGGGCGTATGATATCGGATTTGGTGGATTAGACCACGTCTTGGCTTCCGGAGACGATGTAAATATTTTTGTTGTGGATACTGAGGTTTACTCCAATACTGGAGGACAGTCATCCAAATCAACTCCTCGAGCAGCTGTGGCCAAATTCGCTGCCGCGGGTAAAAAGATTCGCAAGAAAGACTTAGGCATGATTGCTATGAGTTATGGTTATGTTTATGTAGCACAAATTGCTTTGGGCGCAGACATGGCTCAAACGCTTAAGGTTATTAAAGAAGCAGAGGCGTATAAGGGACCTTCTTTGATTATTGCATACGCTCCTTGTATCAACCATGGCCTTAAGGCAAGTATGACTAAGAGTGTACAAGAAGCAAAGAAAGCTGTTGATTCTGGTTACTGGCATCTCTATCACTACAACCCAGATTTGATTGAGGAAGGCAAGAATCCATTTAGCTTAGATTCTAAAGAGCCGTCTACGTCTTTCCGTGAGTTCATCATGGGCGAAGTTCGTTACTCTTCATTGCTGAATACTTTCCCTGAAAGTGCAGAGGAACTCTTTACTGGCGCTGAAAAGTACGCGAAGGTTCGTTATGATTCTTACAAACGCCTTGCTGACCAAAAGTGGGACTAAGGCCCGTAGCGACAATTCATGAATCCGGAAAACTTCAATAGGTATTTCTGAGGAGCAGATATAATCTGCTCCTCTTTTTGTATGCCTTTTTAACTCCTTTTTTTATTTAATTTATAACTCTACCCGTAGGGGCAATTCATGAATTACCCCTTGGGGAGAATAATCGACTCATTGCGGGGTAAAATAAGCGAGAGAAGGAGGGCGAAAGCATGCGCAGTTGGCTGAAAATGCTTAAAGATCTTACCGTTCGCCCGAAGGGAGAAAAGCAGATACGGAAGTCTCCCTCGTATTCTTTTGACGAGGAGATGAGCATGCCTTTATCTGGAATTACAGTGAAGGAGATCTTATCCACGAGTAGCGATGTCGTATTCCGGGAGTTTTTCCTCGAAGCAAAAGAGCGTATTCCGTGTATGCTAGTGGCAGTCGATGGGCTAGTTGATAAAAATTTACTCGATCAATTTATTCTCAAACCGCTAATGGTAGATTTACCTGGACATCCAGAATTAGAAAAGGTGACCTTATCAAATGTTGTTGATATCACACTACAGAGTCTACTCCCGGGTCTAGAGATTAAGAAATTAGCCAAAATGGGTGAAGCTGTAGATGCTATTCTATCCGGCGATTCGGTAATTTTTTTCGGCAATTTGACGGAAGCTATCGTTATCGGTGCTAGAGGGTGGGCCAGTCGCGGCGTAGCGGAACCGATTACGGAGTCGATTGTCAAAGGACCACGTGAAGGGTTTTCAGAAACACTTCGCACTAATACCTCACTTTTGCGGCGTAAGATCAAACATCCCTCCTTACGGATCATCTCTTTGAAACTTGGAGACATGACGAATACTGATCTTGTAGTCACCTATATAGAAAAAATAGCAAGTCCAGATATCGTTTCCGAAGTTATCAGGAGGCTAGGCACTATTAAGATAGACGGCATGTTAGGGAATGGATATATCGAAGAAATGATTGAGGACAATCCCTATTCGCCCTTTCCTCAAATCTCCTTTACGGAACGTCCAGATGTTCTGGCGGGAAAACTTTTGGAAGGGAAAGTCGGCATTATTTGCGACGGAACCCCCATAGTACTTGTGGTACCAGCGGTATTGACGCAGTTTTTAAATGTAAATGAAGACTACTACCAACGGGCCATGGTTGCGATCCTTTCTCGCTTTGTGCGGTATCTAGGATCATTTATAGCAATATTGGCTCCTAGCATTTATATAGCAGTAACGACGTTTCATCAGGAAATCATACCGACAGATCTATTGATGAGCATATCCACTGGCAGGCAAGGAGTGCCATTTCCAGCGCTGTTAGAGGCCTTAACCATGACGGTTACTTTAGAAATATTGCAAGAAGCGGGGCTTCGCTTACCAAAGCCTATCGGGCAGACGATTGGAATTGTTGGGGCACTGATTATCGGCGATGCTGCCGTGAAGGCAGGATTGGTCAGTCCCTTGATGGTAATTATTATCGGATTGACAGCTGTAGCGAGTTATGCAATTCCAACTTATGATTTGGGTCTTGCTGTACGCCTCATGCGATTCCCACTGATGATTTTGGCGGGAATCCTTGGGTTCTTTGGGGTCTCTGTAGGTCTCTATCTAATCTTAATTCATCTACTAAGCCTTCGTTCCTTCGGAGTACCTTACTTAAGTCCGATAGCCCCGCTGCGTATCCGAGCATTATTGCAAGACACATTTGTTCGAGCACCATGGTGGGCTTTAAAGCGTCGTCCTCAACTCATCGATGTTGAGGAGCCGCGATCAGGCGGGAAAGGGAAAGGGTAACGATGGAAAGAATCTCGACGCATCAATTCATGATCTTAGGGGCAGCTGTACTCCTAGGGGGAACCTTTCTTCCCTTAGCTACCTTTGTTACTGGAGCTGGTGGACGGGATGGCTGGATGGCGGTCTTGCCGGGATTTGCCGTGGCAATTCCTTACGGTCTAATGGTACTTTCATTTTTGTCACAGCATCCGCGCGAAAATTTGTTACAGATTTCGGAAAAAGTCTTTGGGAAATTGATAGGGAAAATTATCGGATTCCTATATATATTAGTCTCATGTTACTATGGCGGATTAATGTTGGCGGTAATTGGGATAATCTTTGAGCAATCGATCATGTTGCTAACTCCTCGTTGGGTGTTCTACTTAGGTGGTCTTTTGCTCGTGTTATATATGACGGAAAATGGAATCGAAGTATTTGCTCGTTTTTCCGAGGTTGTCTTTCCTATAGTCGCATTCGTAATGATTCTGAATATTGGGCTCTCTATACCGCGGATTGAACAAGGGGAACTTTTCCCTATTTTAAGCGAAGGATTGAAACCGCTTTATTACAGTACGCTTAAAGTAATACCATTTCCAATGGAATATATCCTCTTCTTAGCGGGAATCCTTGCTTTTCTACCTACTGGCAAACAAGTGCGTGGTCGATTGAAGACAGGGGTTTGGCGAGCTGTTTTTTTTGTAGGAATTTTAGATACTTTGGTTGTACTAATTCAAATTCTTGTCTTTGGACCAAGGGAGACTATTCGTTTGGCATTTGGTTTTCTTGTATTAGGGAAAATGGTGGAAATTAGCCGGACGATTGCTGGAGTTGAATCCATATTTTTGGGAATCTGGCTTGGAGTGCTAGTTATAAAATGTTGTGCTTTTTTTTTCATGACCACTTGGGGCATAGAAACCGTGTTAAATTTGAAGGGCTTAAAATGGAGACTTGCAGTGAGTGCCGTATTCTTGGGAATTGCTCTCAGGACTGTGAATGGATATTCTTTAAGTAGGGAAGCGGCATTCATAGAAAGTTATCTAATTTTGCCTTTTGCGGCCGTTTGGATACCTTCCTTATGGGGAGTCTCACGTTGGAAGAAAGGAGCTGGTGTTCGACGAAACGCATAAAATGGAAAAGAGGGCTTGCTGAGGAGCCCAGTTCAGGCAGGAAAGGGAAAGGTTACCTATGGAAAGAATCTCGACGCATCAATTCATGACATTGGGAGCAGCAGTACTTTTGGGGACAACGTTTCTCCCAGTAGCCGCGATCGTTACTGGGGTCGGCGGGCGGAATGGGTGGATGAGCGTCTTACCTGGGTTTGCTGTGGGAATTCCTTACGGCTTAATGGTACTTTCATTAATAGAAAAATATCCTCACAAAAATTTGCTGCAGATCTCGGAAACACTCTTAGGCAAGTGGATTGGAAGAATCATAGGGGTCTTATATATTCTAAATATGGGTTACCTTGGCGGCTTGTTACTAGGGCAAGCAGGGGATATCTATCAGATCTCGATTATGCCATTAACCCCTATCTCGGTGTTCTACCTGGGAGGACTGGCAATAGTATTTTTCTTGGTGAAGTCTGGAATTGAAGTGTTTGCACGTTTTTCTGAATTCGTTTTCCCCTTGATTGTCATAGCGTTGGTGGTGAATTTGACTCTCTCTATTCCTAGAATTGAGCAAGGGGAACTTTTGCCGATTTTTAGTGGAGGAATAAAACCACTTATTTTGGGGGGAATCAAAGTAGTTCCTTTTGCGATGACCTATATGCTCTTTTTAGCCGGAATTCTTGCTTATCTACCAACTGGTAAGGAAGAGCTTGGACAATTGAAGAGAGGGATTTGGCGAGGTTTTATTTTGGTAGGAACTATAGATACGCTGGTTGTAATAATGCAAATTCTTGTTTTTGGACCAACTGAAACCGTTCGATTGGTCTATGGTTTACTTGTGTTAGGAAAGATGGTGGAAATAAGCCGGACGGTTGCTGGAGTCGAATCCTTATTTTTGGGAGTTTGGCTTGGGGCTCTAGTCATAAAGGTTAGCGCCTCCTTTTTTGCAGTGATGTGGGGCTTAGAAACTGTCTTTAAGTTGAAAGGATTAAAGTGGAACTTCGCCGTGGGTATTGTCTTTTTGGGAATTGCTTTCAAGTTTACAGAAGGAGCTAATTTAATTAGGGAAATTGGACTTGTCGACACTTATCTAACTTTACCTTTTGCCTCCATTTGGATTCTTACCCTTTGGGGAGTCTCGTGCTCGAAGAAGGGAACCGCTGTTTAAAACGGACTAAATGCTGAAATGGGGCTTGTAGTTAAGTCCCATCAGAGAGAGGGCAATGAAACTGATGGAGCGAATTTCCACACATCAATTTATAACCTTAGGGGCAGCAGTGCTCTTGGGTACAACGTTTCTACCAGTAGCCTCGATGGTTACAGGAGTCGCAGGACGGGATAGCTGGCTGTGCGTCTTACCTGGATTTATGGTGGGAATTCCCTATGGCTTTATGATTATTTCACTTCTTGAACAGTATCCACGCAAAAATTTGCTGCAGGTCTCAGAAACACTATTTGGAAAATGGGTGGGGAAATTTATTGGAGTCCTTTATATTACAATCACAGGTTACTTTGGTGGGCTTTTGCTGGGACAAGCTGGGGATATCTATCAGGCTTCAATTATGCCATTAACGCCATTCTTGCTGTTCTCCCTAGGAGCGTTGTTAATCGTTTTTTACCTAATAAGATCTGGGATAGAAGTGTTTGCCCGTTTTTCCGAAGTCGTTTTTCCTGTGATTGTGATTGCATTGGCTCTTAATGTCGGTCTCTCCATTCCGCGGATTGAACAAGAAGAATTTATGCCGATCTTAAGTGAGGGATTAAAACCACTTTTTTGGGGGGGAATAAAAGTAGTACCCTTTGCGATGGAATATATTCTCTTCTTAGCGGGACTTGTCGCGTTTCTACCTACAAGTAAACAAGAACTGGGTCAATTGAAGACCGAGGTTTGGTGGGTAATTTCTTTAGTAGGCATTCTAAATACATTCGTCGTTTTAATTCAAATGTTAGTTTTTGGACCAGCGGAAACCGTTCGATTAGTCTATGGCTTTCTTGTATTAGGGAAGATGGTGGAAGTAAGTCGGACCGTTGCTGGAGTTGAATCCTTATTTTTAGGGGTTTGGCTTGGGGCGCTGGTCATTAAGGTAAGTGCCTTCTTTTTTGCAGTGAACTGGGGCCTAGAAACCGTCTTTAGTCTAAAAGGAATAAAATGGAACATCGCGGTGAGTGCCGTATTTATCTTGATTGCTTTAAGATTTCAAAGAGGAGCCTCGTTAATTAGGGAAATCGGACTGGTTGACAATTATCTCATTTTACCTTTTGCGTCTGTTTGGATCCTCGCCCTTTGGGGAGTCTCGCGCTGGAAGAAGGGAAACGGTTTTTTATGAAAATTATTAGGCGATTTAAACGAGGACTCGTATTAATCTTAATCGCAGCAGGTATCTTAATATTTTTAACTGGATGTTGGGGAAAGCGGGAAGTAGAGGAATTGGCCCCTCTATTAGGAGTAGGATTTGACCTTGGGGATAAACCTGGTACATTTCTCATAACACAGCAATTTGCAATGCCTAAAAAAGGAGGGGAAACTGGTGCGGAGATTGAGGACCGGACGTTTAGCATAGAGGCTTCAAGCTCTAGAGAAGCTATTGAAAAGATTTCAAAAGTCACCTTTCGGACACCTTTTATGGGTTCATTGAAGGTAATTGTTATCGGCGAAGATTTAGCAAAATCTGGCGACTTTACTGATATGCTGGATTTTGCGCAACGTTTTGCTGAGTTTCGCCGGTCAATGTATCTAGTTTTAGCGAAAGGGAAGGCTCAAGATATCCTGAGTATAAAATTACGCTCTGGGCAATTACCATCTATGGCTATTAAGGGCATGATTGAAGGTGGGGATGAAATATCGAGCTTTCCGACGGTACGGTTAGGGCATTACCTGACAATTTTGGGTACAAAAAGCACGGCGCCAATTTTGCCGGTGCTGGAGAGCGTAAAGGCAGGGGAGGGCATCGAATACAAAGCGGAGAAAGAGAATGAAGCGGAAGAGATACAGATACAAGGAGCAGGAGTTTTACGTGGGGATCGCTTCGTTGACCTTCTGACAGACGAAGAAACCAAAGGGTATATGTGGTTGGAGAATGACGTTATACACCGCTTAATTAACACGGTGGGTAGCGGAGAAAGCAAGGTTGACTTTGGTGGGCAAGTCATAAGTAGCAAAACAAAGTACAAAGTATCCGATAATGACGGAGCGATAGAGCTAAAATACCAGATCAAAGCTAGTATTGCTGTCGATGAAGTTTTAGGATTAAAGAAACAACTTTCCGAGACGGAGTGGCTGGAGCTCATGAAGGAGGCAGAAAAGGACTTTGCCGAGGTGATTAGGAAAGAATGTGAGCTTTCTATTCAGAAAGAAAGGGAGTTAGGGCTTGATTTTTTGGGGATCGGACGGCACGTTGAACAAAAAAATTCGAAATATTGGAAGACGGTAAAGGATCAGTGGGAGGAGAAGATTGCGGATTTCCCAGTTGCTCTGGATGTTCAAGTCAAGATACATCATTCGGGTATGTCAAGCAGCAGCGTAACGACTAATTAAACGGGAGAGGGGTAAGACTAGGGGTAGAAGTAAATAGGGGGAATATAAGATGATTAAGACAATCCACAACCGAACGCAGATACCTATGGAGATTAATGAGAACCCTGAAGCTCAGGAAGTCCCCTCGAACGAAGGAAAGGTCCTCCCAGTGTGTTATCGTTGCGCTCAAGTCCCTAGAAATGGGCTATACGATGGTTTCCGGATTGAGGGAATGTTTTTCTGCTCGGATTGTCAGCAAGAATTGTTCATGGCGGAGCAAGGCTCTCCGGAGTACCAAGAATTTCTGTTTTTAATCAAAGGGTTACTTTTTAGGGACAATTCATGAATTGTCCCTACCGGTTTCATACGGGTTATTCATTGGAGATGAAAAATTTCCTAACTTATGATAAAATGTAAAGAATACCATGTGTCAGCTGTGTTTTTTGTTAATAACACTGGTTGATTGGAGGATTCATCGGTGGGTGATCTTGGAGAGGGACTGAGTCGTTACCAAAAAAAAGGATTTTGCTCTTTCCATACTCCTGGCCATAAAGGTCGACAGGAGTTTTTTAATGGCATAGATTTTCTGGGTTATGACTTAACCGAGCTTCCAGGACTCGATATGCTTCATTCACCGCAAGGGATAATTGCTGAGGCACAAAAACGGTCGGCTGAGATCTTCGGAGCTGAGGAAACATTTTTCCTTATAAATGGAGGAACGGTTGGAAATCAAGCGATGTTTCTCACTCTGGAAAATACAGCTGCTAAACGGGTTGTCGTGGAGAGAAGTTCCCATCGCTCCGTTATGTCGGCATTGGTCTTAAGTGGAATGATGCCAGACTATGTAATGCCTACAATTCACCCAGATTTTAATCTTCCGTTAGGGCTTGACTTGGAGAAGCAACAGATTTCTTGGCAAGTAGCCGCTGCCTGCCACGTCACGTATCCTACTTACTATGGAACCGGCTTCGAGTTGAGCCAATTATTAGATGAAAGAACACGTTTGGGAATTAATACACCGATACTTGTGGATCAAGCTCATGGATCACATTATCTAGGATTACTATTTCCTCCGAGTGCTTTAAAACTTGGTGCAGACCTTGTTTTACATAGTTCTCATAAAACGTTAAGTTCCTTGACTCAGTCAGCTATGCTGCACGTTCAAGGGAATAGAGTTTCTCGCACCCGTTTAAGGCAAAGCCTAGAACTTCTTCAATCTTCAAGCCCGAGTTATTTACTTCTGGCTTCGTTAGAACGCGCTGGAGAATTCGCTCAAGACTTTGGGCGTTGGGAGTGTCTCCAGGAAGAGGTTGCAGAGCTACATCGGAAAGTGGGGATGAGCTTCCGTATTCTCTCTGAAAAGGATGTCGGGACGTATGGTATTCACACGGTAGATTGGTCGAAAGTTTTGATCAATACTTTGAAGCTGGGGGTTCCGGCTCCTCGTTGTGTGGAGTACCTTCGAGAAGGTTTCGGTATTGAACCAGAGTTATGGGATGAGGAAAACATTCTCTTTATGTTGGGAATTGGGAACACGCCAGAGGATATCCGAAGGCTCACAAAGGGGTTAGAAAGTTTAGCCAGTTTTGCTCATTCAGTTGGCTTTACTGAATCAAAAGGGCAAGTGGGAAACGATAGATTTAAAACTCTGCCTTTGCCACACTTAATTCTTTCCCCACGAGATGCCTTTTTTGCCCATAAGCGCCAAGTCCCTCTTAAGGAAAGTTTAGGTCATATTGTCGGAGAAACGATTTCCCCGTATCCACCTGGAATCCCTATCGTTGTGATGGGCGAACAAATGACTCACGAAATTCTGGGCATGTTACTCACTGCTGGAGAGGGGCGTTGGCAGGGGTGGGACGGTTTCGAAAACCAAACAATTTGGATTGTCGAGGAGGGATAAGGGATGAAGATGGTGATCGCGATTGTTCAGGACAAGGATGTTAGTAAACTTCTACAATGTGTGACACGCGTTGGATTACGTGCAACTCGTTTGGCAAGCACGGGGGGGTTTCTGAGGTCTGGGAATACGACGCTGCTCTTTGGGGTTGAAGAGGAAAGGTTAGAAGGCCTCTTATCGACGATCCGCGATACCTGCCACCAACGCGATGAGATGCTGACACTAGCCCAGCCTATTATGGGACCGGTGGATGCTCATATTCCCTTTCCAATAGAAGTTCCAGTCGGTGGAGCCACTGTTTTTGTTTTGGATGTTGAACAGTTTATTAAGGTGTGACGATATGAACTTACAATTAGCACTTTTGGAGAAGGCTGCACGTGAAAACAGATTGGCACACCTCTTACTTTTCCATGGAGGAAGTGCACTGCATCAGAGGGAGGTTGCTCTCCGGTTAGCGCAAATTTTAAACTGTAACCAGCCTATGCTGGAGGGACCTTGCCAGGAATGTTATGCTTGTCATAAAATTACCAGCAAAAATCATCCCGATGTTTTATGGCTAAAACCACTTAAGACGACCATTGGGATTGAGCAGATTCTCGCCTGGCAACAAAAGGTATACCTTAAGCATTATGAGGGGAATTATAAAGTTTCTGTCATCGAGCAAGCGGATTTAGTGACGTTACCGGCAGCTAATGCCTTATTGAAGGTGATTGAAGAACCGCCGGAGCGGACCATTATTATATTATGTGCCCAAAATGCCGATGGGATTTTACCCACAATACAGAGCCGTGCCCAGCTTGTTTATTTACCTGATCTTTCCGAAGAAGCTTGGCTAAAGGGATTAGGAGAGGTGGATCAGCAAGACGCCGATCGGGCCTTTCACTTAAGTGGGAAAAACCAAAACTTGGCGACAGCTATTCTAGAGCACGGTATGCCATTGCTGAAAGAGTGGGTCGAAAAGTTTCGGACTGCGGTGGAAGAGAGAGATTTCCTTAAACTCTTTTCTCTGTTCCCGATCGATAAGAATCAAGCAGTTCTTTATTTACAAGTCATGGCGGCACAGACCCAGGAAGGGATGCTCAAAGGGATTAACCGTCCTTTTGAGTTTTTGGCGATCGGAAGGGCTATTGATGTACTACGACAACAAGTAAATCCGAGACTTGTGATTGAAGTGCTGGCTTTAGAATTATTCCAACGAGGAGGGGATCTCTGTGATTGAGGTTGTAGGCGTTCGCTTTAAACACGCTGGTAAAATATATTATTTCTCCCCGGGAGACCTTAAACTTGACGCATCTGATAAGGTGATCGTTGAAACAGCCAGAGGGGTTGAATTTGGGGAATTGGTCATTCCAGCTCGTCTTGTAGCTGACGAGGAAGTGATTCTGCCTTTAAAACAGGTCATGCGTAAGGCTACTACTGCGGATGAACAATTTGTCGAACAAAATAAACTAAAAGAAAAAGAAGCTTTTCAAGTATGTTTGAAAAAGATTTCGGAACATCAATTACCGATGAAATTAGTTGATGTTGAGTATACGTTCGACGGGAACAAAATCATTTTTTCCTTTACGGCAGAAGGGCGCGTGGACTTCAGGGAATTAGTGAAGGATTTAGCCGCAATATTCAGGACTCGTATTGAGCTTCGGCAAATAGGCGTGCGTGACGAGGCTAAAATGCTCGGAGGAGTCGGTTCTTGTGGACGGATTCTCTGTTGTACTTCTTTCTTAGGAGACTTTGAGCCGGTATCAATTAGAATGGCTAAAGATCAAAAACTCTCTCTTAATCCAACTAAAATTTCTGGTATTTGTGGTCGTCTCATGTGTTGCCTTAAGTATGAAAATGGTTGTTATAAATCTGAAGACAAAGAGCGTTGTTGTCGTCATAATGCTCAAGTCGGAGAAAAGATGGCAGAAAACTCGGATGAAGCAAACCTTCAAGCAGAGAGTGCCGTCTTAGCTAGGCCTGACGGGCGAGTGCAACGCAATAGGAAAGGGGAAAAGCCCAAAGGAAAGAGTGAGAGAGTATGAGTCAGTTGACCCAGGCTCTTACAGAAGTGGAAGAAAAATTGCGTTCTCTTCTTGAAGAGGTTAACCGTTTAAAGCCTTATGTTCAAGCTTTAGAAGAAGAAAATATAAAGTTAAAACGGGAATGGACCCTTCCTGAGAAGGAAACAGAACGCGTTATAGCCAATGCTGAACACATTCAAGGGGTCGCTCATGATAATCTTGTGCGCCTGTATCAAGAAGGTTTCCATGTCTGCCACCTTCATTTCGGGCAACCGTTAGAAGGGGATTGCCTGTTTTGTATGGGCTTTTTGAGGAAAGACTAATTAAACCAGGCAAGGAGTCGAAGATATGTTGGCTAAAGGTACGTTGTACGTATGTGCGACGCCAATTGGAAATCTGGGAGATATCACCTTGCGGGTTTTAGACACGTTACGAGAAGTAAATTTGATTGCTGCTGAGGATACGCGTCATTCCCGAAAGCTTTTGCAACATTACCAGATCACAACGCATATGACTAGTTATCATGAGCATAATGAAAAGAAAAAATCTCTAGAACTGCTGGAGAAGCTTAAATCTGGTCAAACGATTGCCCTCATTTCTGATGCAGGCTTGCCAGGGATTTCTGATCCAGGATATGAATTGATACGTGTTTGTTATGCGGAGAATATCCCAGTTGATGTTTTGCCTGGACCTAATGCGGCACTTACAGCTTTGGTGTTATCTGGAATGCCTACAGAGCATTTTGCTTTTCACGGTTTTTTGCCAGCCACATCAGGCTCCAGAAAGAAAAACCTTGAGCAGTTGGCAAATCTTCCCCAAACACAGATCTTTTATGAAGCCCCTCATCGTTTGGTGGCGACTTTACAAGGGATCTCAGAGTGCTTTGGGGAACGTGATGTAGCTGTCGTACGCGAGTTGACAAAGTTACATCAGCAAGTACACAAGGGAACCGCTTTAGAGTTAAAAGAAGCTTTCGGGTTGACAGCACCACGAGGAGAGTGTTGTATCATTATAGCGCCCTATGTCCCCGTCAAACCAATAGGAGGCCCGGAAGAATGGTGCCAAGAGGTCAAAGAAGGCATAAATCGAGGATTGAGTAAGAAAGATGCTATGAAAGAAGTGGCGAAGCGTTATGGCGTCAGAAAGCCAGAGGTTTATCAGGCGCTTTTAGATGAAGAGGACTGAGGATTGGGTATAGCTAGCAGAGGCCAGAGATCTGAGGTTAAGGACAGAAAGATGTGCTGACAAGGATGGTGAGAAGGGACCCTTCGCTATGGGTGACTAGATGCCATGACGACGAAATGGAACCTGACCGACCTAATACTTTCTGGATATGAAAAAGAAGGCCTTAAAGGCCTTCCAAGTTTTGAAATCAATGGGGTCACTTCCGTTTTTATGTACTAAGCTTGTGAGATTAAACGGCTTTTGATTCACTGCTTCCAGAAACGGTTTCTCCCATAGCAATTGCACATTCACGGCAGACGTTTTTGCCATGAAAAAGTTGGTTGTCACTTGCATTACCACAAAATACACAAGCTGGCTCATACTTTTTGAGGATGATTTTTTCTTGATCAACATAAATCTCAAGTGCATCTTTTTCGTCAATACCTAAAGTGCGGCGAAGCTCAATCGGTAAAACTATACGACCAAGTTCATCTACTTTTCTCACGATCCCAGTGGATTTCATCATTTAATTTTCAACTCCTCTTTACAACAGCTTTCGACAGGAAACTACAGACTTATGATACCAATCGTTCCATTTAAAGTCAACCCATTTTTTCATTTGGTTTATATTTTTTTTTGGATATGCATGAAATAATTAGCTCCTTTATAATAATTCCTAATTGTGGGTATACTTGACAAATCTGAGTTCCTAGTACAATGGATTCCAAACAAACATAATTGAGATGGGGGGACATTTTGTGAAATATTATATTACAACTCCAATTTTCTATCCAAACTCAAGCCCGCATATCGGCACGGCTTATACAACGGTTGCAGCTGATGCGCTTGCCCGTTATCATAGATTACTAGGGGATGAAGTGTACTTCTTGACAGGTACGGATGAAAACGCACAGAAAATTGTTCGTACCGCGGAATCAAATCACGTAGATCCTAGAACTTATGTTGATGGCGTGGTAAAACGCTTTAAGGAATTGTGGAAAGCATTAGATATTTCTTATGATGACTTTATTCGAACGACAGAGGAACGTCATCAAAACGTTGTTCAACAAATTTTTACGAAGCTATACGAAAAAGGAGATATCTATAAATCTGAGTATTCGGGATGGTATTGTACCCCTTGTGAAACCTTTTGGTTGGAAAATAAATTAGTTGAAGGTAAATGTCCTAATGTGGATTGTGGAAGAGACGTGGAACTACTCAAGGAAGAAAGCTATTTTTTCCGTCTTTCGAAATATCAAGATGCCTTACTTAAACATCTCGCAGAGCATCTAGAATTCATCCAACCGGTTTCCCGTCGCAATGAAATGCTGCGCTTTATTGAAAGTGGCTTAGAGGATCTTTGTGTTTCGCGAACGACATTTCAGTGGGGGATTAAGGTGCCTTTTGATCCAAAGCATGTTGTTTACGTATGGCTAGATGCTCTCATTAATTACATTTCAGCGCTTGGTTACCCAGACGGGGAAAATTATAAACGGTATTGGCCTGCTGATGTACACATTATGGGAAAAGATATTGTGCGTTTTCACGCTGTGATTTGGCCGATTATTCTGATGGCTTTGGATATTCCTCTACCTAAAGTTATCTACGGACATGGTTGGTATTTGACCAAAGATGGAGGAAAGATTTCAAAGTCCCGAGGAAATGTTCAGGATTCCTTCGAGTTGATTCAAAGATATGGCTCAGATGCCATTCGATATTTCTTATTGCGTGAAATGCAAGTGGGAACGGATGGAACGTATTCTGAAGATAATGTGGTCGAACGCCTAAACAGTGATCTAGCTAATGATTTTGGAAATTTCGTATCTCGGAGTTTAGCAATGGTTGTTAAGTACCGCAATGGAATTGTTCCTTGTCCAGGGCAAGATGGTGCGCAGGAACGAGAAGTGAAAGCGTTAAGTCATGAGGTCAAAAAAGCTGTCGAAAAAAGGTTTGAAGCTTGCGACCCCGCTGGTGCACTTGAAGAAATTTGGCGCTTTGTGTCACGTTGTAATAAGTATGTCGATGAAACAGCCCCTTGGGTTCTCGCTAAGCACGAGGAAGAGCAGGAGCATTTAGATACTGTTCTCTATACTTTCATGGAGTGTATACGTGTTATGGCAATTTTGACTGCCCCTTTTATGCCGGGATTACCACCTAGAATTTGCGCGCTTTTAGGTCTTGATGAAGGCATCATCCGTTGGGAAGAAGCGGATCAATGGGGTATTCTGAAACACGGGCTAAAAGTCGAAAAGGGAGAACAGCTTTTCCCAAGAATTGATATTTCGCAATATGCGACAGCAGAGGAGACGAAAACAGTGGAACTCGGTCAAACCCAAGATCAAACTATATCTAAAGCGCAAGATCAAGATCAAAAAGAATTAACCGAACCACCTGCACTATGTTCAGAATTTGAGCCAATCAAGGAAGAAATCAGCATCGAAGATTTTGCCAAACTGGATTTGCGGGTTGCTAAGATCTTAAGTGCCGAGAAAGTAGAAAAGACGGATAAGCTTATGAAGTTAGAAGTTGAAGTGGCAGGAGTTGTGCGTACTGTGGTCTCTGGCATTGCTAAACACTATGCTCCAGAGGATCTTGTGAATCAATATGTTGTTCTGGTTGCTAATTTGAAGCCTACCAAGCTGAGGGGAATCATGTCCCAAGGGATGATATTGGCAGCCTCGCAGGGGGAAGTATTGGAAGTTCTTATGGTCAACAAAGACCTTCCTGGAGGGGCGCTGGTCAAATGATTTGGGATACACATGCTCATTTAGATGATCCTGGCTATGCAGAGGACTTCCATGAAATCGTTGCACGAATGCAGTCATCCGGAATTTCTCGGGTGACGAATGTCGGATATGATCTCCCTTCTTCTGAACGATCTGTTAAGTTGGCACAAGACTACGATTTTATCTATGCTGCAATCGGCATACACCCGCACAATGCTGAAGGGGCCACAGATGAAACCTGGGCTAAGTTGCTCCTCTTGGCAAAACAACCGAAAGTATTGGCCTGGGGAGAAATTGGGTTGGACTATTATCGTGACCTTTCTCCACGCTCGATTCAAAAAGAAGTATTTATACAACAGATAGAATTAGCGAATGATGTTGGCTTACCGATCGTCATTCATAATCGTGATGCGCATCAGGATGTTTTAGAGATTGTAAAAGCCCATCGTCCGAAGTTTGGAGGGGTATTCCACTGCTTTTCTGGGTCTTGGGAAATGGCTAAGGTTCTATTGAGCCTAGGGTTCTATCTTTCTTTTGCTGGGCCGGTGACCTATAAAAACGCTCGGCATACAGTTGAGGTTGCAATCCATGCCCCGATGGATCGTATCCTCGTAGAGACTGATTCCCCATATTTAACCCCTGAACCGCGGCGTGGAAAGCGTAATGAACCGACTTATGTCCGAGAAATTGTTAAGAAACTTGCTGAGATTAAAAATTTGTCCTTTGAAGACGTTGCTTCTCAAACCATGCGTAATGCAGAAACAATTTTTAATACTAGGTAGGATAATTTGTTAATAGGACCTCCGAGAAATCGGTAGGTTCTTTTTTTTGAGATCCTTCATAGATTTTGTTAAGGGGGGATAAAATGTATTCGCTACCGATTAGTACTTATTCAGACTATTGGCGTGCCACCAAAGTGTGGAGCTCATATTTAGGTGGGTTGGCAGTATTTGCTGCTGGTACGCGTTATTCAGTTATAGACGTACCACATATAACGGCAACGATGCAACCCACATTTCAACAGACCACACAATCATTGAATACAAATGAATTAGGGACTGAAGTAAGTTTTTCAAACCTAAGCCTAAGGCAGAGAGTATCTAGCCAAGGCACAGTTAGCCGAGGCGTATCCACCCAGAGTGAAATTAGCCGCAGTGTATCCATCCAAGAGGAATCAAATTCAGGTGTAACGAGTCAAGGAATATCCAGTCAAAATGTTGAAAGGATATCTAGTAAAATTGAAATAGTAGACAAAGAAATTCCTTTCGACACGCAATATGTAGAGTCGGATAAACTTCTGCCGGGAAAGAGAGAAATCCAGGAAAAGGGGGAAAACGGGATTTTGCGTCAGGTTGTAAAGACGTTTGAGGTCAATGGACAAATCAGCGATCAGCAAGTACATTCCTCTATTGAATTCAAAAGTCCTAAGACTGAAGTGATTCATCAGAACTCTAAACCAGTTCCGAAGAAAAAAGTGATTATTGAAAATCCCAAACCAGCTGCAAAAGAACCCCTTGAATTGGCTAAAATGAATGTTAGATTAACCTTAAATGTTGAATCGACAGCTTATACATATACCGGAAATAAAACAGCTACAGGCGTAGAGCCGAGAGAAGGCTTGATCGCGGTTGATCCTAAGGTCATTGCAATGGGGAGTAAAGTATATGTCGAAGGGTATGGGTATGCTATAGCGGCAGATACAGGTGGAGCAATACGTGGAAATAAAATTGATGTGTTCTTCCCAACCCTCCGTCAGTGCATGGACTGGGGGAGGAAATCTGTTCATATTTATGTATTAGAACCCAATTAATGTAAATTGTTTTGACAACTGACTACTAATCTATTAAAATGAGGTTGCTAGACCATATTATATATTTGGAGGGATTCAATGTTTCAGTTAACTCGAACTCAGGTTTTGGCCTTAGTTCGGAAGTCTCATAAAGCTCAGATTATTGTTTTTGCATGTGCAGTATTACTCATTGCAACGGTGACAATTGCCTACAATGCCAAAACAATTGAGGCTCATATTGACGGACAAACCGTACACGTTACCACGATCTACGGGACGGTGGGTGAGGCACTTGCTCATTCGAACTTAAAATCATACCCGGAGGATATTGTAAACCCATCTCGCGATACCTTGGTCACCAAGGGATTAAAGGTAGAAGTAACGAGGAGTATACCAGTTCATCTTTTGGTTGATGATCAAACGTTTATGACACGAACACCGGCGAAAACAGTTGGAGAAGCGCTTGTTGATTTATCAGAGCGTTACGGACTTCAGATAAAAGACGTGGATGAAGTAAGTACCTTACGAACAGCAGCTGTGACAGATCAAATGGAAATTAAGGTGCGACGGGCTATCCCCATTTTGGTTCGTGCTGATGGTAAGGTGATAGATACCTATATAGCGCCACGAACCGTCGCTGACGCACTCACCAAACTAGGTATCGTCTTGGGAATTAAAGATAAGGTTTCGCTGCCCTTAGACCATATGCTAGTGCCTAGTGAGCAGGTCCAGGTGGTTAGAGTTGAGGAACGAGTTGATACCGTAAAAAGTGAGATTCCATTTCAGAATGTTACACAGCCGGCAGATTATCCCGTTGGATTACCCGACAAAATTGTCAGTCGAGGCTCGAAGGGTCTTCAAGAGCAAACGGTTAAACTGACGTTCGAAGATGGAAAAGAGGTTGATCGAGAAATACTTGGTCAGCGAGTACTTACCCCACCAACCAATGAAGTGATTTCTCGAGGGGCACAAACTTCAATTTCCCGGGGTGGGACAACGATTAATTTTAAGCGAGCTTATGTGATGAGAGCGACAGCTTATTGTATACCGGGAGGGACAACGAAAACAGGAGCGTCCGTTCGTTGGGGGGTTATTGCCGTTGATCCCTCAGTAATCCGTCTCGGGGAGAATGTGTATGTTGAGGGTTATGGACAGGCACGCGCTTTAGATACTGGAGGCGCAATAAAAGGGAACCGCATCGACTTATATATGAATTCGACAGAGGCAGCATTATCATATGGTGTCAGGAACGTTATGGTATATGTTCAGTAACTAGTTTAACTAAAAACCCCACATTAATACCAACAAGCCTTCGCATATTTAGCGGAGGCTTGTTGTACTAAACTAACGTTTAAGTACTATCATGAAAGTTAAGTGCCTTCAGGCGACCGCCAGCGCCTATGGCTTGGCGCTGGCCCTAAGTTTCCTTTATCCTCCAAGAAGTATAACTTTATTCATCCTCACATACTCTTTAATTGAAACCATGAAACGGAGGAGTATTGGATGGGTAAATATGTGGGGACACCGGGAAATAAAAAGGCGATATTACTTGTCCTGGGTGTTATGAGTATGCTGGTGGTCTCTGTTCTTTGGCAGGGGTCGACCGCTGTAGTTAGCCATTATGAGAAGGGCCATGTAGTGATGCTTGATCCGGGGCATGGGGGATACGACCCAGGGGCAACTACAAAGCAGGGCGTTTATGAAAAATCTATTAATCTCCAGATTGCACAAAAGGTAAAGGAAATGCTTGGACCGAGCGGAATTGGAGTTTTTCTTACACGGGAAGAAGATATTGATTATGTACCTGAGGGGGTTAAAGGAAAAACATCAAAAAAACAGATTGACTTAAATCGCCGTATTGAGATGGCGAAGGAGGCTAATGCAGATATTTTTGTTAGCCTCCATGTTAATGCAACGGCAAGTGGACTGGAATCTGGTTCAGAGACGTTTTATCATTATCAGTCTGAAGCTGGTAAAAGGTTAGCTGAATTAATTCAACAAGAAGTGATTAAAATACCAGGAATGAATCGTAGAATTGCAAAACCTGGGGATTTTTACATTATTAAGAATACAAGTATGCCCTCCGTGATTGTAGAAGTGGGTTATCTATCGAGCTTAAAGGAACAAAAGAAACTACAGCAATCTTGGTACCAAGAACAATTAGCGCGCGCGATTGCCAAAGGAATTGCAAATTTTTTCATCTAAGGATGTTTTTAAGATAGGTAATGATAAAGGGCACGATGTATCGTGTCTTTTTTATATTTAATCCCTAAATAGGATAAATATAACGATTATTATTATTATACATAACGCTCTTTGAAGCGGGGAAAATAAAGTCAGTTATTGAAACTAGATTAAGGAGTTGAAGCGTGCATGAAAAGGTTTCTGACTTTTATGATGAGCAGTGCCCTGATTTTGGGACTTACCTTGACAGGTTGCAATGTACCGTCTCCTGTTCCACAAAACCCAGAGCAAACCTCGCAAGATAAAAAACCGCCGGAGGCTGAAGCTGGTGCAACACGAGATTCCGTATTGGGGTCTGAGAAACGAGTGGTTATGGGATTCTATACTGATCAAGAAGGACCTGTGCCAGGCTCGAAAGAAACGATGCAAAAAAATAATAAACTACTTGATGAAGTTGCGTTTTTCTGGTACGCCTTTGATGCAACCGGTAAAGTTGTTCCAAGTGGTAAAGTTGATCTGAAAATTAAAGAAGCGGCCCAAAAGAATGGCAGTAAAGCGTATGCTTTAGTGCATAACATGAATTTAACTGGGTCAGTCGGCTTTGATGCAAATTTAGCTCATCGGGTTTTATCTAACTCTGAAATTAGAGCTAATTTAGTGACAAATCTAGTCAACCTCACGACGAAAGATGGTTGGGACGGCATTTCAGTGGATATTGAAAAGACGCCTCCTGGAGATCGAAATAACTTTTCTGCTTTTGTCGCTGAACTTGGTAAAGCGTTAAAGGCCAAAGACAAAATCTTGAACATTTCAATTCCGGCTAAATTTGTGGATTACCCTTCTGATCTGTGGTCAGGTGCTTATGATTATGCGGCAATTGGAAAGGCTGCTGACCAAATTATTCTTATGACATATGATGAACATGGATTGGGTACAACTCAAGGGCCCGTTGCCTCTGAAGGATGGGTAGAACGTGTTATAAAGTTTGCTGTGGGGAAAATACCTAAAGAAAAGATTGTAATGGGTCTCCCTGTTTATTCCTTTGACTGGGGATCTAACAAACCGACTTTACCAGATTACCTTTCGTATACTCAAACAGTTGAGCGGGCCAAAAAGCATGGTGTAGAGATCATTCTCGATCCAAGTGCAAAAGTTCCACAGTTTATCTATACGGCAAACGGAGTTCGACACGAGGTGTATTTTGAGAATATCGCTAGTTTGAGGGCGAAAATGGATAGCGCGCTCAAACACAAGTTGCACGGTGTTGCCATTTGGCGTTTAGGGATGGAGGATCCTGCAATCTGGGATCAGCTTATAAAAACGTATGGAACAAATAAAGAAACGAAAGAAAAGAAATAACAATGTAGGCATGTTCCCCTACTTGTTCATAAATTTTCACGTAAGGGCACGATTATTCGTGCCCTTATCTAAATAATTTGAGTCTTTTCAAATTCTCGGTTAAGATATAGGAGTTAGAAGCGGAGGAATATTGGATGATAAAGGAACTTATTGTTGTAGAAGGAAAAAACGACGCACATGCGGTACGCCTTGCCCTCGGGGAAGTCGATATCATTTGGACGGAAGGTTACGGTCTTACCAAGAAAAAGTTGGAGTACATTGCAGAAATGGCGAATCGTCAAGGGGTGATTGTTTTTACGGATCCTGATACTGTGGGTGAGCAGATACGCAATCGTATCCGGGCGCAGGTACCTCAGGCGAAACACGTTTACTTAACCCGGAAAGCAGCTACCAAACAAGGGGATATTGGAGTAGAGAATGCATCAGTACACGAAATTTGTGTCGCCTTTGCACATATTCAACAAGAACAGGAAACTCTTGTTGAGAAGTTTACGATAGAGGATTTATTGACAGTGGGGCTTATGGGGACGATTCGGGCGAGTGAATATAGGTTAGCACTTGGGAGCAAGCTAGGGATAGGGGATACTAATGCAAAACAATTCCTTCATCGATTAAACCGTTTTGGGATATCTCGCGAGTTATTTTTTCAAGCGGTAGAGGAGGTTAAGCATGGAGAGCGCAGCTGAATACACGCAACGGCTTGTAAAAAATGGGGCACGCGCTCATAAATCAATGGGACAAGTTTTTCTTATGAGTGATGAAGTTATCGACCGCATTGTTTCAGCCAGTACGTTAGAGCCTGATGTCCCACTCGTTGAGATCGGGCCGGGTCTGGGTGTGTTAACCCGGATCCTTGCCCCAAGGGTTCATAAGATGTGGGCGGTTGAATTGGATAACCATAAAATTGGAATTTTAAACAAAGAACTGAGTGGACAATCTATAGAGATTGTCAATCAAGATGCTCTAAAACTAGACCTGTCTGAACTATGGGGAGAGAAGAAAGGGTATTTAGTAGGAAATCTGCCCTACTATATTACAAGCCCACTGATCATGCATTTTCTGGAGCAAGCAGATCGATTAAGTGGGATGACAATTATGGTGCAAAAAGAAGTTGCTGACAGGATTGCGGCCCCACCGGGAAGTAAAACATACGGCATTTTATCCATTGCGGTCCAGATTTCAGCCCAAGTCACAAAAGTGATGGATGTTTTGCCTAGTGCATTTTGGCCTGCGCCAAAAGTAACCTCGGCCGTGATTCGATTAGACCTTCGACCATACCCTGGTTTCAACGTGGATACAAAGAGTTTCTTCCGAGTGGTTAAAGCGGCATTCAGTCAGCGTAGAAAGACTTTGGGAAACTCTCTAACTGGGGGCTTAGGGCTGAAAAAAGAAGAAGTTATCGAACGCATGCAAGGGGCAGGGATCGCGGATGGGCGTCGAGCAGAATCGCTAAGTATTGAAGAATTTCAGGTACTTACAAAAGCCTTTCAATAAAGAAATGAGAAGTCTCAACAGCCAATTTACTTGGCAGTTGAGACTTCTTTCACGGAGACGAGGAGCGCGCGGGGTGAGAAGGAACAAGGGGGTTGGTTCTTTAGTCTGGCCAGACAAGGTGGCGGTTCTTTTGTCTGACTTAAGGTAAGACAGAAGAACCGTCCCCCTGTCTCGTGGCTCCCCTCTGGTTCGAGCCTGTTTTATTATTATTTTAAAGAATTATTATTTTAGGCATAAAATTTGAGAAATTTCCGAACGATAAGGAGGCCTAAACATATAATTAACGGAAGCAAGCGTTGAGAGTTAGGACGTTCGGTGTTAACGGAGGGTGAGCCTAGGTTGGAAAAAGCAAGCAAGAAGCGCTTTCTCAAATGGTCGAATATTATAGCGACGATAGCAACGACAGTGTTAGCACTAACGGCACTAATTACGGTCTATTTAACAGTAGCTGCATGGAAAGCACAACAGGAGACAGCGCGACCGTATTTCATCTTAAGAGAGTCACCTATAGTTAATCTGGGTACTGAACTTAGTTTTGAGTTAAAATTTACCAATGTGGGAATGCATCCAGCGAATGATCTATCCAGCGAGACGATTGTTTTCGATGATCGTTTAACAGGAAAGCCGATTCTTTATGATGAATCAGCGATAGTAAACGAAATTCCCAAGGATGCCTCATCAAGCCTAGTTATGACCGTACCTAGTGATGAGATTTATCCCAAACAATTTAATATTAACCCTCATTATGTTGTCGTAGACTTACAGTATACAGATCCTATCTTGAAGAAATCATACAATCAACAGATTTACTTGAAGTGGACAGGGGTGCAGGAAGAAAAATTGCAACCGACTGTGCACGTTAAGGTGGAGGAAAAGGGAAAGATAGAGGATTATTTAAAGAATAGTGGTATTGATCTAAAGAAGGATTCGGTGACAAATGGTTAAAAGGGCAGGAATTAGGATTCCTGCCCTTTTAACTATTTGCATATTATTCTAGCAAAACGATCTCACTTGTTATTTCCCCTTAACTTTGAAAGTGCTCTAAAGTTTTCCTAGATAGGGCTAGAGGAAGATCCAGGAATGATGACATGTTGTTCAAAAAACATATCTTCTGAATTTAGAGCCTGCTCCCAGCGCTGAAGAAGATCAAAACGCCTTTCGAGGTGGTAACCTATCAATTTGTGTTTGCCTATGGATCTAGTTGGAGTTTCATTTTGAATTAGTGATAGTCCCATTAGGCAATCCCCAATAATGGTTTCAGCAATCAAACGAGCATGGCGCCGATGCTTTCTTGGAGAGTGAAGTGATTCATGAGGGATGGATGTGGCTACTTTGATAATTAGATCGATTTTCTTTGCCCAGTACAAGGTAAGTGGGGGAATTGCAATCGCTTCGAGAGGAAGTGCGTGCATTGCACGTTGGGAAAGCGCATGAGGTCCATGTGTGGGAGTTGCAAGACCTAGACTTTTGAAGAGATCAAGTTCGCGGTTTAACCTAGAACGGAATTTTAGAACGAGATTGGCAAGTTTATGGCGATGAGGAATGTAGGGATAACAATTTGTTAAGGCGACATCGATCCCTGATTCAACCGAAGATAGGAGAGTAAGGAGATTTTGATAGATATCTCCGGACATATCTCCATCGACAAAGAGTAACCCCTTGGCTCCTATGTGACGTGCATAGAGTGCTCCGATTGCTCGTGGTATATCGATACCTAAGGGGTCAGAAAAATACAGGATATGAAGTCGAGTATCTGGGATTGAGCGAGCAAGTTTAAATGTTTGGTCTGTGCAACCATTGATAACCAAAATGATGTACCTGACAGGCAGGCGTAGAATGGTGGTCAAAGTTGCCAAGATACTTTTTTCTTCATTTTTGGCTGGTATGACTACCGCGAACATCTTTGAGCACCTCCGTTTAATCATTACTTGTTATACTATATGCCGTTTGATTAAGTTCGACATAGTATATAGCAATTCGGGGTTCGTAGTTCGATATTCCTAGTTCGAACAACGAACAACGAATATCGAACCACGAAAAGGAGGTTTGGCTATGTTTCATGTCGGCGATATTGTGGCACGGTTCTCACATCAAGAGGATATTTTCTTTCATGTTGATCAGATACATGTAAATCTAGCAGGCGAAGCTAAGGCCATACTCAAAGGGCTTAATTTAAGGCTACTAGCTGATGCACCAATTTCTGACCTTATTGCGAAGAGTCCAGTTGAAGTCGCCAACTATGAGCGTGAGGATAATAAGATGATTTATCAGAAATTGAATAAATTGACTAGCCAAAGAAAAGTTGATTTAGATGATAAAAGTGACTTCTTTGAGATTCCGGGACGGGTGTTACAAGTTGATGGTGACCAGGATTATTTAAGTCAATGTATTAAAACGTATAAGCAAATGGGAATCCAAGCCAAGGGGATTTGTAAATCCGAGATTGAACAACCAAAAGTTATCCGAAAAATTTTACAAGAGAATCCGACAGACATTTTGGTGTTAACCGGACATGACGCTTTCATAAGAGGGAAAAAAGATTTTCATAGTATGGACAGTTACCGCAGCTCGCGCTATTTTGTGGAGTCTGTTCTGGAAGCCCGACGGTTTCAGCATGATAGGGATACGTTGGTGATCTTTGCAGGAGCTTGTCAGTCTAACTATGAAGCTATTCTGTCAGCAGGGGCAAATTTCGCTTCATCTCCCAAACGCATGCTGATCCATGCTTTTGACCCCGTTTTTGTTGTGGAAAGAATTGCGTTTACCCCTATGGATCAAATAGTTTCAGTGAAGGATATTCTTATGCATACGATTACGGGGACGGATGGGGTTGGAGGGATCGAGACGCGAGGCCAGATGCGGAAGGGGTACCCCAGGAGTCCTTACTAGTAGGGGCGATTCATGAATCGTCTAGATTAACGGGGCTGTGCTAAAACTTGTTTGTGTTGTTTTCACATCTCCACTTTTGCTTCTATATTCATCAAAAAGCATCCTCACTCCACTTTGATAGTGAAATGGGACGCTTTTTGATTGTTGTAACCACTTAGAATTTTGGAGACTGAGCTTTCACACAGCCCCGGGACGGTTCTCTTGTGCGTGTTAAAAGGACCGGGCCCCTCAACACGAACAAGGACCGTCCCTAAACACGTTATCGTTGAATGATCACGGGTGTTCCAATTTCGATTTGCTGGAATAGGCTTTCGGCGTCGTGGTTATGCATGCGGATACATCCTTTGGATACGGCTTGACCAATGCTTGCGGGATTATTTGTTCCGTGAATCCCATAACCTTGGATAGAAAGTCCCATCCAGCGACTACCAAAGACACCGCCTGGATATACTGTTTTCGTGGCAATGGTGTAGTGACCGGTGGGGGTGGGAGTTGCTCCTTTACCAACTGCGATTGGATAATGACGGATCAATCGGTTTCCTTCATAAAGCTCAAGTTTACGGCTAGAGGTATGGATGAAGATTGAATGGTAGGGCACTGAGCTATGCCTCCTTTACTATGATAATTAGTTTCTATCTCATGGTATGTGCGCTATTCCTGAATGTTCTTTGCAAAATTTAACCAAACTAAACGGATTGGAGGGATCATTTTTGGCCGAACATGTCGAAGGGAAGCTGCTTATTATCGGTGGAGCAGAGGATAAAAAGGGAGAGTGTAAAATTCTTAAGCGTTTTGTTCAGGAGTCAGGGGGGCGGGAAAGTCGTATTACGGTCTTGACGGCTGCAACTGAATATCCACGCCAAGTAGGGGTTGAGTACCATGCTCTGTTTTTAGAGTTAGGAGCTCAAGAGGTACAGGTCCTGGATGTCTCAGACCGTACCCAGGCTAATACCCAAGGAATTGGGAAGCAATTTGAAAAATCAACGGGGGTATTTTTTACTGGAGGTGACCAACTAAGGATTACTGGTTTGCTAGGGGGTACGTTACTTGGTCGGATGCTCCAACAGCTTTACGAACAAGGGGTCATTATTGCTGGAACGAGCGCGGGGGCCTCGGTTATGTCGGATACCATGATCGTCGGAGGGGAAGCAGGAACAGCAAAGAAAAATACCTTAACAATGGCACCAGGATTGGGATTACTTCGCTCGGTTGTGATCGATCAACACTTCGCTCAACGAGGGAGAATTGGCCGACTATTATCGGCAATCTCTCAAAATCCATATGTTTTAGGTGTTGGAATTGACGAAGATACAGCGATTTTAGTTCAGTCTGATGCGCGGTTTTCGGTGGTGGGAAGTAATACTGTTACCGTCGTCGATGCATCTCCCTCAACCACAACCAACGTTTCGGAAACAACTCCTGGCCAAGCACTGGTTTTAAGTCCGATTTCGATGCATGTGCTTTCTGAAGGCTATGGTTTTGATCTAAAGCGTCGGGTATCTCTACTTTAGTCATATTTATGGTCGGAATAGAGAATATCATAAGAAAAAAAGGTTAAAACTAGGGGAGTATATTATCCATTGTTACTGAAGGGGGAACAACATCATCATGGAGATTAGAGAAATCCAAGCAATCGAAGGGGCTAATGCTTACAGCCATCGGCCAATTATTCGTGCGATTGTGGATCTCCAAGAATGGACAGAACGATTTAGTAATGAATTGGGAGATTTCCGGCTGCGCCTCGTGGAAAGTTTACCGACATTGGCTGACCATTATTGTTCGCGAGGTAAACGTGGTGGCTTCCTCGAGCGGTTACAAGAGGGTACCCTTATTGGTCACGTCATTGAACATGTGACCATAGATCTTTTAACACAAGCTGGACAATCCATTAAATATGGTAAAACTATGGCCATTTTAGAAGAGCCGGGTTGCTATGAAATTATTTTTAATTACGAAAACAAAGAAGGAGCCGTTGAGGGTTTTAAACAGGCTTTCTGTTGTGTAAAAGCCCTTTTGGAAAGGGAACCCTTTGATGTTGCGCAAGCTGTAAATCGAATTCTTAAGGTGACGGCGGACTACAAATTGGGGGTTTCAACCCAAGTGATTGTTGAAGCATGTCAAGAACGTGGAATCCCAGTACATCGTCTCAATGAGGGTAGTTTATTGCAATTAGGGTATGGGCGTTATCAAAGACGTATCCAGGCGACTATCACGGGTGCAACCTCAAGTATCGGGGTTGACATTGCTTGTGATAAAGAAATGACCAAGAAGATATTGAGCGATGGAGGGGTTCCCGTACCGTGGGGACATATTGTTAGTACAGAGGAAGAAGCAGTGGTAGCATTTCGTGATATGGAAACTGCTGTTGTGATCAAGCCCTTGCATGGGAACCAGGGAAAAGGAGTTACTCTCCAAATAAGGAACGAAGCAGAAGTTAGGGCTGCGTTCAAGGTTGCCCAGACTTATGGCGATTGGGTCATTGTCGAAGAATATATTGAGGGCCTGCATTATCGCCTAGTTGTGGTTGGCGGACGTTTAATTGCTGCCGCAAAACGAATTCCCGCTCATGTAATCGGGGATGGCTTATTAACAATTTCGGAGTTAGTGGGTCAAACCAATGAGAATCCATTGCGGGGCGAGGATCATGAGAAGGCTTTAACTAAACTAAGAATTGATCCTGTGGTACTTTTAACACTCACGCAAAAGGGATTAACGCTATCATCCGTTCCTGAACAAGGAGAAATAGTATATTTGCGTGACAGTGCCAATTTGAGTACTGGGGGAATCGCTGAGGATGTGACGGATCATGTGCATCCAGATAATGTAGATTTAGTAGTCTATGCCTCAAAACTAATTGGCTTGGATGTTGCTGGGATTGATTTAGTGATTGAAGATATTGAAGCATCCTACCGCCATAAAAATGGACATATTATCGAAGTCAATGCTGCGCCGGGTATTCGCATGCACCATTTTCCCAGCGTGGGTAAAGCAAGGAATGTGGGTAAAGCGATCGTGGAGCAAGCGCTTCCTTCTGGAAATGGAAGAATACCCATCATTGCGATTACCGGAACGAATGGGAAAACAACCACGACCCGCATGATTAATAAACTACTAACAGATCAACAGCTTCTAGTAGGTATGTCTTCAACGGATGGAATTTATATAAATCAAAAATTATGGGTTAAAGGGGATATGACCGGACCGGAGAGTGCTAGGACTGTTTTAAGACATCCTGATGTACAGGTTGCGGTTCTAGAAACAGCACGTGGCGGGATTCTGAGAGCAGGTTTAGGGTATGAATATGCGGATGTAGCGATTGTTACAAATGTTTCTGATGACCATCTGGGCCAGTATGGCATTGAGACACTTGAAGATATTGCCCATGTAAAGAGTTTGGTCGCAGAGGTTGTCAAGCCGCATAGTTATGTTGTGCTGAATGCTGATGACCCTCTTGTCGTGCAAATGGCAATGCGGACTAAGGGACGAGTAATTTATTTTAGCACTGAAAAAGATAATATTTGGGTTCGTAAACATTTGGGGAAAGGTGGCACAGCTGTTTTTGTGCGGCGGGGCATGATTTTGCTTTGTCAAGGTTCAAGTTGTTGTCGGATCTGCTCAGTGAAACAGATTCCTGTGACTTGGAATGGATTGGCCAAGCATAATATTTATAATGTCTTAGCGTCGGTAGCAGCAGGGTGGGCCTTGGGGTTAAGTGCTGTAGCAATCCGGAATTCATTGCAAAGCTTTTCATCAGATGCGGAGCACAACCGCGGGCGGCTAAATCTTTATGAGTTGAACGGAGTGCATGTTTTTGTTGACTATGGCCATAATGCCGCTGGAATTCGAGAAGTTGCCAAAACACTAAAACAGTTTAAATCCGGTTCCCTTGTGGGCTGTATCACGGTGCCCGGTGATCGGCCTGATACGTTGGTACGTGAAGTGGGGCGTATTGCAGCCCTTGGTTTTGAACGTCTAATTATTAGAGAAGACTCTGATTTACGCGGTCGTCTTCCAGGGGAAATTGCGCAACTTCTCTATGATGAAGCAGTGCGAAGTGGCATGCATCCAAATAAAATTGAGGTCGTTCTTACGGAAATAGAGGCCTTTAGGAGAGGTTTGGATAGTTGTGTACCGGGGGACACTTTCGTAATGTTCTATGAACATATTGAACCAATCGAAGAAGAGATCCACCTGCGTTTGGAATTAGAAAAGGCGCTTTCCTCTGAATCAGCGCAGATTGAATGGGCTGTTGGTGGAGAATTTTAGACTATTTTGGGACGAGGATTATCTTCGTCTCTTTTAAATCAGTACTTTTTCAAAGATAAGTGCTGGAACTCCACCCAAAAAATATGTATAATAAAAAGAAATGCATTCGTAATGTTCGGAAAGGGCAGTGTAAATGGAACAATCTTTTCTAACAACGTTCGCCTACGCCAAGATTAATCTGGCTTTAGCAATCCACGGAATTCGGGAAGATGGATATCATGAACTACAAAGTGTCATGCAATCGATCGCCTTACACGATATTGTCCGGGTTCGGCGTCATGGTGAGAAGGTTGTATGTCGGTGTGGAGCATTAAGTGGTCCGGGAAATATAGCGTATAAGGCAACGATGTTGTTTCTCGAACAACTTGGCCGATTCGAAGGACTAGAAATTGAGATTGTAAAAAATATTCCCGTACAGGCCGGACTAGCTGGAGGGAGCACGGATGCAGCGGCAACGCTTCGTTTATTAAATCAACTTTACGGGGAACCTTTAGGTAGGGAAGCACTTTTAACGTTGGCGAGAAAATGTGGTGCAGATGTCGCCTTCTGTCTGAATGGTGGAACTATGTGGGCAACCGGACGGGGAGAGCGGCTTGAAGCATTGCCCACAGCTCCCGAACTGGATCTTGTCTTGACCAAACCGTTTTCTGGAGTGAATACTAGGGAAGCTTACCGACGATTTGATTTAGTTGGGCAGAGTGGGTATCTGACGAAAACTGATTGGGAAAAGGCTTTAGCACAGAAGACGAAGCAGCAGATTGTTGACTTGCTTTATAATGATTTAGAGCCAGTCTCGGCCCAAATGGTTCCAGAAATTTTGGTGCTTAAGCAACATTTACTCGAATTAGATTGTTATGGGGCCTTAATGTCTGGAAGCGGTTCTTGTGTATTCGGGATTGCGCAAGGAAAACAACATGCCATAGAAGTCGCGGCACGGTTGAGAAAAAAAGGCTTTAAAAACGTTTGGGTTACGAGAACAGTGGATGAAATAGGATAAAGGAGAGAAACCTATGGAAAAGCGATTACTACCGGTTATACTAGACGGGTATAAACCCCTGCGAGAGATTGTTTTTGAGTCTATGCGCGAGGCGATCCTGAGTGGGACTCTTGAGCCAGGGGAACGATTGATGGAAATACAATTAGCCGAAGAAATGGGGGTTAGCCGAACCCCAGTACGTGAAGCAATCCGAAAACTAGAACTTGAAAATTTCGTCGTCATGATTCCGCGTAAAGGAGCGTATGTTGCTGGCGTTTCGTTGAAAGATGTCGCGGATGTTTTTGAGATCCGTTCTGCGCTAGAAGGACTGGCAGCAGGACTTGCGGCTGAACGTATTACGGATGATGAATTGGAACAAATGGAACGGGCTTTATTTTATGGAGCTAGAGAAGGTGAGTTAGACTTAGAGCAACATGTGAAGTCTGACACTGATTTCCATGCCTTAGTCTATAAAGCAAGCCGCAATGAACGGCTGATTCAAATTTTAGCAAATTTACGTGAACAGATTCAACGTTTCAGGACAACTTCACTTGCCGTTCCAGGGCGGATGAAAATTGCTATTGATGAACACAGGATGATTGTTGAGGCCTTGAGAAATCATGATAGCGAGGAAGCACAATCCTTGGCCATAGCACACATTGTTACGGCTGAGAATGTAATGTTTGGAACGCTGAGTGTAAAGAATGATCCGGATAAGGTGGATTAATAAGCGTGGAGAAGATGAAAAGAGCAGAACGGATGGTGGCCATCACCCAAGTGTTGATGTTAAAACCGAATGTCCTGACTCCGTTATCCTTATTTGCAGAACGGTTTGGTACGGCCAAGTCCACAATCAGTGAGGATTTAATGGCTGTCAAAGAGAGCTTTATCCTATCAGGGCAGGGTCACATTGAAACAGTTTCTGGAGCCTCAGGTGGGGTGAGATATATTCCAGAAATAGCACCTGAAGAAGCAAAGCAATTCCTAAGCAGGCTTTCTGAACTTCTGAGCAACAAAGAACGAATTCTCACGGGTGGTTTTCTGTATATGACTGATTTACTGTTTGATCCCTCCGTTTTACGTCCACTAGGCCTTATTTTTGCAAGTGCTTTCAGAGATAAATTGCCTGATGTTGTTGTCACTATAGAAACTAAAGGAATTCCACTTGCCCTTGTAACTGCAGAGGCCTTAGGTTTGCCCATGGTGGTCATTCGAACTGGAAATAAAGTGACAGAGGGTTCTTCGGTAAGCATTAATTATGTTTCTGGATCATCTCGGCGTATTCAAACCATGTCACTTTCACGAAGAGCGTTAGAGCCCAAGCGACGTGTCCTTGTTATTGACGATTTTATGAAGGCGGGTGGAACCGCTCTTGGGATTAGAAATTTGATGACTGAATTCGAAGCAGACGTCGTGGGAATTGGGGTATTGGTGGAGGCCCGGATGACAGAAGAACCCAAACTTGTTGAAGGGTATTTATCTCTTTTACAGCTAAAAGAACTGGATTTTTATACAGGTAAGACCTCAGTTGTTCCTGTGGTTAGCTATTAAGACTTTTTACTAGCTAAGTTTTCGATACTTTCACGAAATTTTCTTGGATTTAAAGCAGGATTTTTTTACCATACAGAGAATATCATTATGGACAAGCCTGGAGCACAGTTGAAGGGTGGTGATTCATAATGAATATTACCGATGTGCGGGTTCGGAAGATTAACACGGAAGGAAAGATGAAGGCAGTGGTCTCTGTGACGTTTGATGATGCTTTTGTCGTCCATGATGTTAAAGTTGTTGAAGGTATGAATGGGATTTTTGTAGCCATGCCCAGCCGAAAAACACCTGAAGGAGAATTTCGTGATATCGCCCACCCCATTTCTGCTGCAGCACGAGAAGTAATCCAGTCGGCTGTCTTAAAAGCATATCAAGAAGCCATATAGTCACAATTATAGTCGTTATCAGAAATGGAAAGGGGACCTTGTAGATAGGTCTCCTTTTTCAATAGTATATTAAACTTTAGGGCTAAAGAAGGATTTTTAACCTAATTTGACGAATGAATTACTTTTGGAATGTAAAAAGAGTTAGAAGGTTAGACTAAAGCTGGAGGCGGATTAGACATGCATAATTTGTTAGCGGTGATCATGGCTGCGGGTAAAGGGACAAGAATGAAATCAAAGCTGCCAAAAGTCATGCACTTATTAGCAGGCAAAACGCTCATTGAACATGTCTTAGACAGTGTAACCCAAGTTGGGATTGAACGTCCCTTGGTTATTGTCGGACATGGACGAGAGGAAATTGAGACCCGCATTTCAGAACGTGCAGAGCTCGTTGTTCAAACTGAACAATTAGGAACCGGACATGCAGTAATGCAAGCTCTTCCTTATTTGGATGGCGCTAAGACCATTTTAATTTTAAGCGGGGATCAACCACTGCTTAAAGCCGAGACACTAAAAAAACTTATTGAGCTACACGAAGTTCAAGGGGTTAGCGCGACGGTATTAACAGCTTTTATGGAACAACCGTTTGGCTACGGCCGAGTTATTAAAAATGGTGAATTCGTTGCTAAAATTGCGGAAGAAAAAGATGCCTCAGTTGATCAACGACAAATCAAAGAGGTTAACACGGGGACGTATTGTTTTAAGGGGTCCGTACTTAAGGAAGCACTGGCAAAAATCACAACTCAAAATGCGCAGGGAGAATATTATCTAACAGAAGTCTTTGATGTTCTGATAAAAAATGGAGAGAAGGTGCTAGCGTATTGTACCCCAGATTCCAATGAAGCACTGGGCATTAATAGCCGGGCACAATTAGCTCAGGCCGAAGGAATTTTGCGAGAGCGAATTCTTGATCATTGGATGTCTGAAGGGGTTACGCTTGTGGATCCTGCTTCAACATTTATTGAGGCGGAGGTAAAGCTTTCTCGGGACGTCACAATTTTACCCTTTACCCGCTTAATGGGCAAAACGCTGATTGAAGAGGATGCTGTTATTGGACCTCAGACTAGTTTGGAGAATTGTACGGTAGGCTGTGGCTCGGAAGTGACCTACACTGTGGCCAAAGATACGGTGATTGGCGAACGTTGTCACATTGGTCCGTTTGCCTATTTACGACCGGGTACAAAACTAGAAGCGGAAGTAAAAGTAGGGGATTTTGTTGAAATAAAAAATAGTTATGTTGAAATGGGAGCAAAAATACCCCATTTGAGTTATATTGGAGATACACACGTGGGAAGATCCGCGAATATTGGAGCAGGTACAATCACTTGTAACTATGACGGGGTCAACAAGCATCCTACTAAAATCGGCGATTATGCCTTCATCGGCAGTAATACAAACTTGGTTGCTCCGGTTGAAGTTGGAGAATATGCTGTTACAGGTGCGGGTTCTACTATTACGAAGAATGTTCCGGCAAGGGCCTTGGCCGTTGAGCGGAGCCCGCAGGTAACTAAGGAACATTGGCATAAGCAAAAAGATGAAATAGGGGGCTAAAAGACCCATGGCAGCAAAAGAATTTAAAATTTTCTGTGGGAACGCCAATCGTCCTTTGGCACAGGAAATTGTAGACTATCTCGGAGTTCCGCTTGGTGAAGCCAAAATCCAACGTTTTGGAGACGGAGAAATCTGTCTGGCCATTGATGAAAGCGTACGAGGTGCGGATATTTATGTTGTTCAACCCACCTGCTATCCAACTAATGACAACATCATGGAATTGCTGATTATGATTGATGCAATGCGTCGTGCTTCTGCGCGCCGTATTACTGCAGTTATGCCATATTATGGATATGCCCGTCAAGAACGCAAGTCAAGAGCACGTGATCCGATCACGGCTAAATTAATGGCGAATTTGATTACTACAGCAGGGGCAGATCGTGTCGTAACCATGGACTTACACGCTCCAGCTATTCAAGGCTTCTTTGACATTCCATTGGACCACTTGCCTGGGGTCCCGATTTTGGCTGAGTATTTTCAGGAGAAGGGGCTCGATAATCTCTGTGTCGTATCTCCAGACTTAGGTGGAGTTACGAGAGCTCGTAATTTGGCTGAACGTATTGGTGCCTCACTTGCTATTATCGATAAACGGCGGCCAGAACCCAATGTTTCTGAGATTATGAATGTTATTGGTGAACTAAAGGGTAAAACCGTTATCATGATCGACGATATTATTGATACTGCTGGAACAATTACACAGGGTGCTTATGCTCTGGTCGAACGGGGTGCTAAGGATGTTTATGCGTGCTGTACCCATCCAGTTTTATCAGGGCCTGCTATAGAACGTCTGCAAAACTCCGTTATTCGTGAACTCGTTGTCACGAATACAATTCCCATAGAGAAAATGATTCCCCAAATTAAGGTGTTGTCTGTTGCTCCGCTTCTGGGTGAAGCCATAGTTCGCATTCACGAAGATCTCTCCGTCAGTAAACTCTTTAGTTAAAAGACCCCTGGGGTATTACCCCAGGGGTTCTTTAGGTATGGGTATTTCAGAAATAGTTTGGTTGACCGGTGGGATAGGGTCTGATTCAGGGAAGATGACCAGTTCCTTATCTGAATCAGGGGGAGAAACTGTTCTAACTTTATCTTTTTTGAAGTAGCTACTGATGGTGTGGGTTGTTTCTGAGGCCAGATTTGACGTTGAGTGCATGAGCTTTTTAAAGGATTCACTGAGTCCTTTGTCCGCGACGGTTAGAGTGTTTTCACTATCTTTTTGTGAAATGATCACATCGTGGCCAATGGTTGTAATGTATTCTGCAGAGATCCACGCTTTACCGCTCAAGAAGCCTTCGATTTTACCGCCTGAAATTTCTATGTGGGTGATTTTACCTGTTTCTGGGTCGACATAATATTCTTCGGCGATTCCAAGTGTTTTACCTGTTTCTGTGACCATCTTTGTCCCTATGATGGTCAATTTTTCTTTGACTAGATCTAATAATTCAGGAAGACTTGAGGTTTTTTCGACGTGAGACTCCTTGTCAATGGTGATCGCGTCTTCGCCAACACTGACAACTTTGGAATAGGGTATAATGCGCTGATCCTTGAAAAAACCCTTCCGGTCTACTACAATGGCAGCTAAAGCCTTGGCACTGGCATCAAGAATTAAGCTTTTTACGTAACCAATTTGTTGCCCTTCCTGGAGGGAAATGATAGGTAATGATAAATATTTTCTACTGGGCTTCATATTGTTCACCTCCTTATCCACTTAAGAATCCCACTTCTATGAGCGGGTGTTCCATGTTGTCTTTAGCCGAACGGTACACTGGCGAAGATAGTTGATTATACTTAAAGATGTATTCAGTTAAGCGGTTGAATATGCTATGGAGGAGATTAGTTTGAAGGTTATTGTCGGTCTTGGTAACCCCGGGCCTCAATATGCAGAGACGCGCCATAATATTGGATTTTTATTGGTGGACTTGCTAGCAGAGGAGTATAAGCTTCAATTCCGTGCGAAGTTCCAAGGATTATGGACGGAGGGAAAAGTGGAAGGGGAGCGATTATTGCTCTTAAAACCACAAACGTTTATGAATTTGAGCGGCCGTGCAGTTAGAGAGATTACCAATTTTTATAAAATTACCGGCAGTGATTTACTGATTGTACATGATGACATGGATTTGTCGCTAGGAAAGATTCGTCTTCGTGATCAGGGAAGTGCGGGGGGGCATAACGGGATTAAATCCATTCTAGCTGAATTAGGAACGGAAAAGTTCTGGCGGTTAAAATTGGGTGTAGGTCGTCCGCCTAGAGAATACGACCCTGCACGTTATGTCCTTTCTCCCTTTGCTGATGAGGAGTCGATGCAGTTAGATGAGGTATTAGGACGGGCAGAAAAGGCAACGAACTTATGGATTAAAGGGGAAACTGATCGGGCCATGAATTTATATCATCGTTAATAAAGGAGTATAACCTTCATTGCTAGGGGCAATTCTACTAGCTAGGGGGTGAATTTAGTATGATGATATTAAAGTTATGTCATGCCTGTGATCGAATTATTGGTGAGATTGAGTTAGATGACTTGACCAACAATAGCGCTGACCCTATAATGGATATTGTTGGAAATGTCGCATACGCTCTTTGCCCAAGTTGCCTAAATGACATGGAAATGGCGCCTAGAAATATTTATCATTAGTACTGGCAAAAAGCGGCGTTGTAGGGGCACGATGTATTGTGCCCTAACCTCCACACTATTGTTTCAGAAATAACGTCGGGTCCAGGGATTTATAGGGGCACGATGCATCGTGCCTTTACCAGATTAGGGGTAACAAAATCGTAATTCATGGTTTGAAGCTTGGTAAAAATCCATCGAATAGCGAATAGCGAATATCGCTCATGGGGGTCCTTTATCGGACGTTCATCTTTTTTGTTACCCGAAAGGAAGCGCGGCTTGAATACAATTCATGACTATATTCGACAGGGACTTGATATTAAAGAGATTGAGCAATCCCTAAACTATGGGGAATGGCCCCAAATGATTTGCGATTTAACAGGAAGCCAAAAGGCAGCCTTTGTCGCTCAGCTATTACAAAAGTCTAAGAATGGCTTGATCTTAACATATTCAGAAGAGCAGGCCCAAAAGTGGACTAACGATTTGCGGACTTGGTGCCCTCAAGATACCATTCTACATTTACCCACAACAGAGTGGCTCCCTTTTGAAGTATTGGGTAGAAGTAGAGAAACTACTGCAGACCGAATTCGGGTCATGAATCAACTGGCTCAGAACCGCAAATGTACTGTCGTTGCTTCTGCCCTTGCAGTGGAACGGCGTGTGTTCCCTCTGGACCGCTGGACAGAGTATACGTTAACATTTGAAGTAGGGGAGAGTTATGCCCTACCTGAGGTTCTTACGGCATTAACCTCTGGTGGATATGAGCGGATAGAGACAGTTGGAGGGAAAGGGCAGTTCGCCTTAAGAGGTGGGATTTTGGACGTTGCACCCTTAGACGGAGAGGCAGTGCGCATTGAATTTTTTGATGAGGAAATTGATTCAATTCGGACGTTTGACGTTAGCACTCAGAAATCCATTGCCTCTTTGAACAAGGTGCGTATTTCTCCTGCCATGGAATATGTTGTCACGAGGGAAGAACTAGCGCAACTTCGCTTTGCAATTCGCGCAGAAGCTCGTAAAACGACCGGTCGTCTTGAACGTGCGGGTAGGAAAGATGCGGCTGAACGCTTACGCAGTAAAGTTAATTTTCTGGAAGAAAGGCTTGAACAGGGGATCTTAGATGAAAATATTTATTCTTTTCTAAGCTTAGTTAATACACCACTCGTCCCCTTTTTCTCTTATCTTTCAGAGGATCACTTTATTGTATTAGACGAGCCGTTACGCTTAAAAGAGAAGTTAGAGTTTCAAGCTAACGAGCGTTTACTAGAATTCACTCACCAGCTGGAACACGGTGAGGGGTTTGTTCATCCTGAGACTCAGTTTATCGACTACAATGATATTCTAAGCCACGGAGAGCGACATCCTTTGATCAATCTTTCAACGCTTTTAAGGCAAGCGCCAGGGCTCTCCCCAAAGCGAATTTTCAACCTCAACGCCCGCCCCTTGACGGGCTTTATGGGAAAAACAAGTAAGTTAGTCGAGGAGATAGAGCACCGAAAGAATGCAGGAAATGTGGTGGCGCTGTTTGTTGGCGATGAAGATCATGCCCTGCGTTTGATTCAGGGATTAAAAGATCGTGGATTGACGGCATCTCGCAAAGAACTTAAGGATTCTATTGAAGAAGGACATGTGTATGTTTACCCATATTCCCTCGACCATGGCTTCGAGTTACCGCTCGGAAAACTAGTCATTCTGACTGAAACTGAAATCTATAAGAGAGAGAGCAAGGTTGTTGGTAAGAAGCCTAGCAAACCTGCTCCAAAGAGTATGTTTATCTCGGATCTTAAACCAGGAGATTATGTTGTTCATGCTCACCACGGGATCGGTCAATTTACCGGCATTGAGCGTTTAGCAGTTGAAGGCATCGAAAAGGACTACTTTGGAATCCGCTACGCCGGAGAAGATCGGCTCTATGTTCCTCTGGATCAACTTCATCTCCTGCAAAAGTATTTGGGAAGTGCTGCGGAAACCTTGCCCAAACTATACAAACTCGGGGGGACTGAGTGGTACAAGGTAAAGAGTAAAACACGCAGTGCCGTTAAAGAAATGGCGATTGATTTGGTGAAGCTTTATGCCAAGAGGGAGGCTATCCAAGGCTTTGCTTTTTCTCCTGATAATGTGTGGCAAAATGAATTTGAAGAGAAATTCCCTTACGAAGAGACGCCGGATCAACTTCAGAGCATTGTGGATGTAAAAACTGATATGATGCGTCCACGTCCGATGGACCGCTTACTCTGCGGAGATGTTGGATATGGGAAAACGGAAGTTGCCCTTCGTGCGGCGTTTAAAGCGGTGTTGGATAGTAAGCAAGTAGCAGTCCTCGTACCCACAACTATTTTGGCTCAACAACATTTTAATACCTTTAAGGAGCGGTTTATAGGATATCCGATTACAATTGAAATGCTAAGCCGTTTTCGGTCTCAGAAAGAACAAAAGGTAATACTGGAAGGTCTTAAAGAAGGGCGAATAGATGTCATTGTAGGAACGCACCGTATTCTCTCTGATGCCGTCAAGTTTAAGGATTTGGGATTATTGGTTATTGATGAGGAGCAGCGTTTCGGAGTTGCCCACAAGGAAAAACTGAAAACACTTAAAGGTAACGTTGATGTGCTGACTTTGTCGGCAACCCCAATCCCAAGGACTTTGCATATGTCATTGGTGGGAGTTAGGGACATGAGCGTGATTGAGACCCCACCTGAAGGTCGGTATCCAGTTCAAACGTATGTTACAGAATTTCGAGCTGATGTAGTCCGTGACGCCATAAGGCGTGAGATTCAACGTGGTGGACAAGTATTCTATGTGCATAATAGAGTGGAGGATATGGACAAAGTTACCCATTTTTTGAGTCAGTTGGTTCCCGAGGCTCGGTGCGGTATTGCTCATGGCCAAATGCGCGAAACAGAATTGGAACGTGTTATGCTTGATTTTCTTGAGCAGGAAATGGATGTCCTAGTTTCTACGACCATTATCGAAACGGGACTCGATATGCCTAATGTAAACACTCTTATTATCGATGAGGCCGATCGTTTTGGGTTATCCCAGCTTTATCAGTTGCGCGGGCGTGTTGGACGGTCCAACCGCAAAGCGTTTGCCTACCTTTTATATAAACCACAAAAAGTTCTCACAGAAATTGCAGAGAAACGCCTGGGGGCTATCCGCGAATTTACAGAATTTGGGGCGGGATTTAAAATTGCCATGCGAGATTTGGAAATTCGTGGAGCGGGAAACTTGATTGGTGCCCAACAGCATGGACATTTGGCAGCGGTGGGGTTTGAAATGTATAGTCAAATGCTTAAAGAAGCGGTTCAGGAACTGCGGGGAGAAAAGGTCGAAGAAGTCATCGAACCGAGTATTGAGCTCCAGGTGGATGCCTTTTTACCGGATCCCTATATTGTAGACAGCCAAGCTAAGGCATCGTTATACCAACGGCTGGCTATGGTTCGGGATGAGGATCAACTCAGCGAGATGGTTGACGAATTGGTGGATCGTTTCGGTACTCCTACGCGTGAAGTTGAGCACCTAATCGCAATAATTCGGATCAAATTCCTAGCAAGTTCTTTGAAGATTGAACAAATTCAACAAGCCAAACAAAATGTTAGTATTCGTTTTGCAGCAGATATGGGCATGACGGGTGAGAACTTGATGGCAGTGGCCTCGGCGTCCCCTTATCCTTTGTCTTTCAAGTCGGTGAGCGGTGGGAATCTAGAGTGTAAAATTCGTATCCGCACGCTTGGGCAAGAAGAAGTGATTGAGGCCGTAAGACGAGTGCTCTCAACATTTTGCAATATTGCTTCAAGGACGACTCCTTGATATACTGTTCTCATGTCAAAATTGAAAGGGTGTGTCTAAATGAGAAAGTCTCAGGTGGGGATAATATTGGGAGTTCTTGCATTGATACTTGTGACCACGGGGTGTTCTTCGTTGGTTGGCGGTAAATGGGCGGTAAAAGTTAACGGGGAATCAATTCTGATTAAGGATTATGAGACAAGAGTTGCTGAAGCGCAAAAGACTTATGAAAAACTAGGTATGAAATTTGACACCGAGGAAGGCAAAGCAGCCTTGCCTCAGATTAAAAGCCAGCTATTAGCTCGTATGATCGAGGGAAAACTTATTGCTCAGGAAATAAAGGCCCAAAAGCTTGATCCAGAGGGCGCAAAAATAAAAGAGCAGGAAGATATCATCAAAAAAAATATTGGGGATGATGCTAAATTCCAAGATACACTTAAACAACAGGGAATGACGGAAGCAGAATTAAAGAATTTCCTGACGGTTTATGAGAAGGTAACGGGGGACATCAAAGAAATTAATGACACTGATGCCAAGGCTTTTTTTGATAAAAACGTAGCTAATTATACCCAACCCGAAAGTGTAACAGCTCGTCACATCCTAGTGAAAACAGAAGACGAAGCGAAGGCAATTATTACGCAGCTTTCAGCAGTTAAGGACCAAGCCGCGATCCTTCCTATGTTTGAACAGCTTGCCAAAGAGAAGTCTACTGAGCCGGGAGCTAAAGAATCAGGTGGCGATCTTGGAACCATCACTAAGGGTAAAATGGTTCCTGAATTTGAAACAGCTGTATTTGCCCAAAAAGTAGGTACATTTTCTACTGCCCCTGTAAAAACAGAATTTGGTTATCATGTTATCTTTGCTGAAACGCATACGCCTGAGGTCGCCCCAGACTTTGAGAAGTTAAAAGATCGTGTTAAAGAAGATGCGTTGAATACCGCTAAAGACACGAAGTTCCAGACATATTTTGACGATCTGCAAAAGAAGGCAAAGACCGAGTATGCTAAAGGATATGAGCCTGCAAGTTAATGTAGCAGCACGAGATCTCCTGACAGGGCGGAACAAAAAGGCAACAATAATACTAAATGGAAAACGACTACAAAAGAAGGCAATTAAAAATAATTGCCTTCTTTTGTTTTACATTGGAAAAAAATGAATAAATGGCAATCCCTAGATATATACTATCATTGAATTTAAGGTTCAAGATGCAAGTGCTAAATGAGTTTTCGGGAACGACAAAAGGAGGAAAGTACGTTATGAAAGCAACAGGTATCGTAAGAAGAATTGATGACCTCGGTCGTGTCGTTATTCCAAAGGAAATTCGTCGGACTCTTCGAATTCGGGAAGGAGATCCGCTAGAGATTTTTGTAGATCGGGAAGGGGAGGTCATCCTGAAAAAATATTCTCCCATTCGTGAGTTGGGGGAATTCGCCAAAGAATATGCTGACTCGCTTTTCGAGGCAACTGGGCATATTACTTGTATTACAGATCGTGATACAATTATTGCAGTATCGGGAGCATCAAAGAAAGAGTACCTTAACAAAGCAATAGGACCTGCTATAGAACAAGCCATGGAGGAAAGGAAGACTATTAATATTGGAACTATTGGGGAACATGATTTATGTAAAAGCTGTCCTGAAAATGAAGAAGGCGACAAATGTAAGTATACAAGTGAAGTCATTGCCCCGATTATTTCCCAAGGGGATCCGATAGGCGCCGTGATGCTTATGTCCAAGGAGCCTAATATGAAAATGGGAGAGTTGGAGATTAAATTAGTCGAGACTGCCGCTGGTTTTTTAGCAAAGCAGATGGAACAATAACCTTAAGATTCGAGAAGGAACAAGATAAAATAAAGCGGTCTTGCCGCTTTATTTTATTTACTAGGTAGAAAGTATAATTGACTGAATGCTTGGTGTCAGCCAAGTTTTCTGTATACCGGAAGAGATTAGTTTATGGTAAAATACTTCTAGGAGGTGAAAAAAATGTCCTCGTGTCTTCATGTTATGGGCTTAGGCCCTTCTGGACTTGAACAGTTAACTCTAGGAAACTACCGTCGAATACTCGGTGCGAAGAGAATTTTTGCTCGAACTGCAGAACATCCTTGTGTTCAGGAATTGATGGCCGAGGGTATATGTGTAGAATCGTTTGATGAGATCTATGCCACAAAGCCTTCTTTCGAGGAGGTTTATGAAAGCATTACCGAACAGTTACGTAAAGAACTAAAAAAGGGCACTGATGTTATTTACGTGGTACCAGGACATCCCATGGTCGCTGAGAAGACTGTACAACTTATTGAGGAAAAGCTCGCACAAGAATATGAGGTAGTGATTCATCCGGCCATGAGCTTTGTCGATGAGATTTTTAGAGTCTTAAAGTTCGATCCTATTGATGGGGTGTTAATACGAAATAATGATGCGCTAAAAGATGTAGGACTCACGGGGAAAGAATGGCTGATAATTCCTCAAGTGTATAATAAATTAATAGCCTCAGAGGTCAAATTGGATCTTATGAGTTCTTACCCTGATGAGGCATGGGTGTATATTACAAAAGCCCTTGGAACCCCTGAAGAGCAGGTGGACAAGCTTCCACTATTCGAGATGGATCATGGAACGTTCGATCATTTGACGACCATAGTTTTACCGCCTAATTCAGAGGTTATCTCACTATCTAAATTGATTAAAGTGATGGCCTTATTGCGTTCTGATCAAGGGTGTGCATGGGACCGAGAACAAACACATGATACGTTAAAACCGTGTCTGATCGAAGAGAGTTATGAAGTTCTTGAGGCAATAGAGAAAAAGGATATGTATAATTTGTGTGAAGAGTTGGGAGACTTATTATTGCAAGTCGTTTTTCATACTCAACTTGCCTCAGAAGATCAAGACTTTGATATTCAAGACGTGCTGAAAGAGATTATTCAAAAACTGATTCGCAGGCATCCTCATGTTTTCGGAGAGGAGAAGGTAGAGAGCGCTGATGATGTGATCCGTACTTGGGATAGAATTAAGCAGGAAGAGAAAACGGACGGAAATGCTGAGCTAGTCTTTTTTAATGACCCGTTAGGCCTACCAGCACTCATGTGGGCTTCCTCAACGCAACGTAGAGCGGCCAAGGTCGGGTTTGACTGGTCAGAGATTGATGGGCCTTGGGGGAAAGTCGAGGAGGAGTTACAAGAGCTTAAAAGTGCCTTGTCTGATGGTATAGGAATACGTGAAGAACTTGGTGATTTGATGTTTTCAATTGTCAATTTATCTCGTTTCTTGAAGCTTGATGCGGAAGACGTACTAAGGGATACCATACATAAGTTTCAACGTCGTTTTCTGAATATGGTCGATTTAGCCCGAAAAGACGGTCTGGACTTAGAAAAATTACCTCTAGACGAGATGGACATTTTTTGGGAAAAAGCTAAATCCAAAGAAAAAAGTGGTAAATTAATCTAATATAAATTAAAAAAGCAGGAGAATTGATTATTTATCGCGAAATATAAATTGTCGTGATAAGATCAGTTATTAGGAGGGACTATTTTTGAATAAGGCTGAATTAGTTAGCGCTGTTGCTGAGAAAGCTGACATGTCCAAAAAGGATGCAGAAAAGGCTGTTAGTGCCGTTTTTGCTACAATCGAGCAATCCTTGGCACAAAGTGAAAAAGTTCAACTGGTTGGTTTTGGGACGTTCGAAGTAAAAGATCGTGCAGAACGAACGGGAAGAAATCCCCAAACTAAGGAAACAATTTTGATTCCAGCGGCCAAAGTACCTGGTTTCAAAGCAGGGAAGGCTCTTAAAGACGCAGTCCAAAAATGAGTCTTCGGACATTTTTACAAAATCAGGTTCCAGCTTCTGGAACCTGATTTTGTATATCAAAAAACACAGCTTTGTGTTGAGAAGGATGTGAATGCATGCGCATCGATAAATACTTAAAAGTTTCTCGCCTGATCAAGCGACGAACGGTTGCCAAAGATGTCTGTGTGGGGGAAAAGATCGGAATTAACGGACGGGTTGTTAAACCCTCAGCAGAAGTAAAGATCGGGGACCGTATCACTCTAGAAATGGGAAGTCATATTCTTGAAGTCCAAGTATTGGCGATTCCGAACAGTGTAAGGGCCAATGAAGCACACACTCTCTATGAATTGATTCGCGATGAGCGAAAGACAGAGTCTTAAGATTAAAGACTCTGTCTTTTTTCTCTTATAATTCAAATTTTAAAGTTCTAAAATAACAATCCTGTCATCTTGGCCTAGTTACAATCGATAAGGAAGATGGTTAGAAAGTATCCAATACGCTTTTCGTGCTAAAAACACGAATGGCGTATTTTGCGTCAAGAACAAAAATAGCGCCAGATACGCCCAAATCGCCTTTAAAACTCCTAGACTATAAGTATCCCTCCCATTACCCATTTAGGGAAGTCTCTTTGCTTAGAGAGCACGCTAAGCGTGTTTGCGTCCAAAACGCAAACAACGTCCATAAACCTTCCACATTCTTCCACCGCGTCGACTAAGCCGTTACACCCGTATGGATACATTAAATTGTTCTTACAGGTGCAACGGCGAGAAAATGCAAGCCAAAGAACAGTCCCCAAAACTTGCACCCACATTTGAGTTTGCGTCAACGCTAACAGCCCCCCAAGAGCTTCCCACCTCGCCGAAGCCGTGTCCCTATAGGAATACCTTGCGGCGTAGGATGATGCGAAACTGCTAAGACACTTTCTCACTTCTAAAGGACGTGCAAGTTGAATAGGGTTAAGAAGAAAAAGAGTTAGGGGGATGGGGCATGGTGGACAAAGTGAGCAAGGGACATCGCCTTGTCATGGAAAATCGCGAACAAATTGCGTTGACCGGCGTTAAAAAGGTGCAGTCCTTTGACCCCAAGGAAATTGTTCTGGAAACTGAACTTGGAATATTGAGTATCAAAGGGGAACAGCTTGGCATCAAACTGCTTAATCTTGAGGAAGGTAAAATTGATCTTCAAGGGCATGTCGGTGCTTTAATCTATCAACGAAATACGAATGGCGGCTCACGTCAAGGATTGATGAACCGAATTTTTCGTTAACAAGGCCTCCCGCGTTAGAAGAAAGGAGGAAGCGCAATCTCAGAATTCGTGACGTTTTTTTGGGTAATTGTATCTGGGGCAGCCGTTGGATTAATTTTCGACTTTTATCGTTCTTTTCGTCGTTGGCAAGGCTGGGGTCAGGTTCTGACGTTTATAGGCGATGTACTCTTTTCACTAGTTGCACTGTTTATTCTTTTCCGCTTTTTTGAAAGGGCAAATGCTCTAGCCTTTCGTTTTTATATTATTTGGGGTTGTCTGCTAGGTTTAGTTCTATATTTAAGACTGTTGAGCCGTTTTTTCGTACGCTTCTTCTTTGGAATTTATCGGGTTATGACTTACCTCGCAGGAATTATCCACAGAGGTATTATGATTCCAATAAGAGGGATAGTTTTGATCATGAGACTGCCCTATGCAATATTGAAATGGTTTAGCATGCTTGTCTATCGGATCGGAGAGATTTTCCTTCTTGACGTAATCATCCATACTAAAAGAAGGCTGAAAAGGTGGTGGAACAGCCGTATACCACCTAGGACTAATGGGTGAATTTTCTCAGAGGGATTGATTACCTAAGGGGGAATAGCTATAATGGAGCTATATTGATAATTTGTCCATGTTTTGTAGATGATATGTAAGTAATTTGTCCACAGGTTATCCACACGTGTGTATAACTTTTCAGCAAGGGTGTGCCACAGTGCAAATAGAAATTCGAGGTTTGGAAAAACTAAGCTTTCGGGAACGCCAAGCGGTGATCCTTAAAGAAAGTGGAAAATCTTTTGAAAACATCGCTAAACAGCTCCATATTAGTCAAAGTTCGGTGGCAACGTTATTGACCCGTGCAAGAAGCAAAGGGTACGAGATTGTTTGCATTATTCCAGGTGCAGAGCTTGGTTTAGGGGGAGGAGATCTGGATGAAGAGGACTCGTCAGAAGATTAATACTCAAAATCGGCCGAGGGTTCGACTTCGTTTGGGTACTATCTTTGTTCTATGCTTTATGGTCGCTGTAGTCGGAAGCTCCACATGGCAAATATGGAAACTGCGATCTAACGTAGAAGCACAGTTAGCCCAATTAAATCAAGAAAAGGTCTTATTACTTCAACAGGAAAAACTTCTACACGATGAAATTACTCAATTGAACACTCCAAGCTACATAGAAAAATTAGCCAGAGAGCAGTTAGGACTTGTAAAACGAGGCGAAATTCTCATTTCTCCCAAGAATTAGTACCCCACATTGCTTTTCTTAACCTTGACAGGCGTGAAATTTACTGCATATAATATAGAGAAGATATAGATATATCATCACAAGGAGGAGTTTACTTCGTATGGCCATTGACGTTGGCAGTATTGTTGAAGGAGTCGTTACTGGGATCACGAACTTCGGAGCATTTATTGAGTTGCCGGATAGAGTAACCGGTCTCGTACATATCTCGGAAGTTGCTGACGCCTATGTCAAGGACGTCCGAGATTATTTAAAAGAACAGGATCATGTTAAGGTAAAAGTCATTCATGTCGATGAAAAAGGAAAAATTGGACTCTCAATTAAACAAGCAAATCCTCCTGTTCGTAATGTGGGTCGTGAACGCCGTCTTCCACCGACCGTGTCCTTTGAGGATAAGTTGGCTAAGTTTATAAAAGACAGTGATGAGCGTCAGACAGAATTTCGTCGTGCTACAGACTCTAAACGTGGAGGCAGAGGTTCAAGTAGATCTTAGTTGTAAACCGCCGGAAGGCGGTTTTTTTATTTTAAGTTAATTTTAGTTTAAGGAGCTCCGACAAAGATTTATATTATATTAAGTTTCCTTTAGTAAATGTCGATACTTTTAAGAGAGCCTAAGGGTTAATGATACAATATAAAGAGATTAGTTATGAACCACGTCGAAAGTTGTTGGGCATAAGTGACTTGACTAGACAAGCTTTGCCAAATATGTGAGTTATAATATTACCATAAAATGGTTAAGAGGTGATATTATGGCAGAATGGACAACGTTGAAACTAGATCAAGGCCTGCGTAGCAGGATTTCAATCGAAAGTACGTTTTTTCCACTATTATTAGGAGCACTATTGGCGAGAGGTAGTATTTTGGGCTTCCATCCCTTTGGAGTTGCATTCGGGGCAGTCTTGCTCATAAGGGGAGAGAGTGGGGTAATATTTGGTATTCTCGGTATTCTCATTGGTGTTATTTCACTGGGGGATATGTCCTTTACATTACAAGTTATAGCTATGCTAGCAGCTTTGACAGTGATTATGCCCCCTATGCGCAAAAAAAAGCACGAAGGGATATATTTGGTTACCTTGACTGGTGTAGTGGTAGCCCTCATTTCTTCTCTAGCTATAAGCTTTGCAAAGCCAGATCTTTATGAATTTTTCTCAGTTGGACTTCATAGTATATTGGCTGGAGGGTTTTCAATCATTTTTTGGTATGCAATGTGTCATCAGGAGGCTATTTGGAGAGGTGAATTCCAGCGTGAACAAGGAATCGCCTGGCTTTTTATACTTATTGGAGTGATTAGTGGCCTCCAAGGTGTACAGGTGATGGACATAAACCTCTCAATTGTTTTATTAAGTTTTTTTATTTTATTTGTTTCTGAAAGGTATGGAGCGGGAACTTCGGCAGGAGTTGGAGCAATACTGGGTTTTATGCCCCAATTAACCACTATAAATCCTCAAAATTTAATGGATGCAGGGATTTACGGTTTAGCTGGTTTTTGTACAGGTGCATTTCGACGGTTTGGCAAATTAGGAATAGGAACTGCTTTTATTGCTGTTATGCTGATGCTTACAGTCTTTTTGAGACAAGAGGCAGTATATTCTCAGCTTATTTCCTCTACAATTGGTTTATTTCTGTTTATTCTATGGCCGGGAGCAACTCCCCAAAAGAATTTTCTGAAGCCTAAGGTAATTCCTGAGGTAGAAACCACTGTTACCAAGGTTAAGGCATTGGCAGAAATTTTTGATCAAATTGCTCTGAGCTATCAAGCGTCCGAGGCAGAATCGTTTGAGATGCGCCCAGAAGTTCCTGAACTCATGAATGTTTTGGTAGAGCGTGTGTGCCATTCGTGCCCGACCATGGAGGCTTGTTGGAATCGAGAGTTTTATAAAACTTACCATATTTTCTTTGAGCTGTTTGGTTTGGTAGAAAACCAAACAGATGTCAAATTACAATCTCTACCGATCGAATGGAAACGTCATTGCGGACGACTGAAGGAAATGCTATTGGGCGTGCAATTTATCATTGAACAAGAAAAGAGCCAGGAGACATGGCGCCGCCGCCTGCTCCTCAATCAAGAGGCTTTGTCTCGTCAGTTTCTTAACGTTTCGCAGGTCATCGGGAATCTAGCTAAAGAGCTTCATACACAGCACAATTGGGAAGTCGTAAAACCATCAAATTTAGCTCGTCGCCGTCGGCACTTTCTTGATGTGGGTTTAACTACATTTACGAAAACTGGAAATGGAATGAGTGGAGATAACTATGCTTCTATAGCATTCTCGACAACCCAGCATGCCTTTATTTTAAGCGATGGAATGGGTGTGGGGGAAAATGCTTCTAAGATGAGTGCTACTGCGCTGTCCCTCCTTGAGCAGCTTCTTACCACAGGGTTTGACCCTGAAGGTGCGATTCAAGCCCTAAACTCAATTCTCGTTCTGCGTTCCCCAGAAGAAAGTTTTGTAACGATTGATATGGCGATTTTGGATTTAGAATCTGCTAATGTGAAGCTAGTTAAAGTGGGTGCGTCCGCCTCTTATCTACTCGGCAATGATGGCGTGAAATCGTTTGCATCGTCTAGTCTTCCAGCGGGTATCTTAAATCAGATAGATATACCTGTTATTGAGCTGGAGATGCAGAGCGGGGAAACGTTAATTTTATTGACAGATGGTGTACAGGACGTTTTAAAGGAAGGGACAGACTGGATTCGAGATTTTCTAGAGAACATAACGATAGAAAAATCCCAAGATATCACAGAACTTATCGGGCAGGAAGCTCGCCGCTTGAGCGGGGGGGCTTTAGATGATGATGGTATTATATTAGCAATTAGAAAGAACTATTGGAATGAGTGATGTTTTATGTCGGATGTTACCGATCTTATCCTCCTAGCAGGACAGTTGATTTTAGAGAATGGCGGGGAAACTTCTCGTGTCGAAGAGACTATGATGCGCATGGCCCTGGCTGGAGGAGGGAATATGGCTGACGTCTTTGTCATTCCACAAGGGATATTTTGTACTGTAAACGTTGGGATTCAGACTCATACACGCATTGTTAGAATTCATAACCGAGGGTTGAACCTTGCTAAAGTACTTGAGGTGAACCGGATTTCACGGCAACTTTCAGCAGGTATTTTAACGGTAGAAACTGCGTATAATGAGCTTCTGAAGGTAGATGGATTGCCTAGGAGATATCCAACAGGAATTCGTCTCCTAGCAGGGGCAATAGGTAGTGCTAGTTTTGGCTATTTATTAGGCGCTCATATAGAATCCGTCTTTGTGGCGGGTGTGACTGGCTTATTAGTTATGTTAGTAATGGAATTTCTCCAGAAACAAGAAGTTCTATACTTTATGGCGCTAGCAATTGCAGGGGTTATGACAACAGTTGTGAATCTTGCTATAAAACAGTATTGGCCAGGCATTGAATTTGACTTGGCCATCATTGGATCAATTATGTCATTGGTACCAGGCTTAGCGATTACGACCTCAGTCAGGGATGCCTTATTTGAAGATCTTATTTCGGCATTGATTCGAGGGGCAGAAGCGTTTGGAGTCGCGCTTTCCATTGCGTCTGGAGTTGGGGCAGTTTTGACATTTTATTTGTGGATTGGTGGAATCTTACCTTGAAGACTCAAGTACATAAATTATGCTATAAGCAGGAAATCAGAAATATGCGTCGAATTAAGTTATCATGTCTCTAATTGGGTTGCCCTAGCCTTAGGTTAAAAAAACTAAATATTTAAAATTGGTAAAAAATACGACTAACCCTATGAAGTACCTTTTAATGAAAAGTACGTTTATGGACATACTTTTCACGATTAGGCAGAGGGATAGACGTACCACTTTTTTAGATAGGTAGGGATGATAACTAAGGTGGAATGGGTAAGGGTCTGGTTACTATTTTTAGGAAGAGTATAAATTTGATTAAGGGAGCGGATTTAATGGCTTGGGATGCGACGGTACTAAAAGATTGGCAGATTGCCGAAGAAGCCGAAAAGAACATGCCTACGGTTGAAGAATTGATCAAAACACTGTCACTAGAAAAAGATGAACTGATTCCTTATGGAAGAACACCAAAAGTAGACTTTTTGAAAATGATGAGTCGTCTCAAAGATAAACCAGATGGAAATTATATTGAAGTCACAGCGATTACCCCAACTCCATTAGGAGAGGGAAAAACAACGACGACCATAGGTCTCATCGAAGGACTTGCCAAGAGGGGCATGAATGCCGGCGGGGCAATTCGCCAACCGTCTGGTGGCCCAACTATGAATATTAAGGGAACCGCTGCTGGCGGCGGAAACGCTCTATTAATACCGATGACCGAGTTTTCTTTGGGACTTACTGGAGATATCAATGATATTATGAACGCCCACAACCTTTGTATGGTTGCCCTGAATGCTAGGATGCAGCATGAGGCTAACTATACGGACGAAGAGCTAGGTAAACGGGGTTTGACACGTTTGGATATAGACCCTAAAAATGTAGAAATGGGCTGGATTATTGACTTTGCAGCTCAAGGCTTGAGAAATATTATAATTGGTATCGGCGGTAAAAAAGACGGTTTCCAAATGACTTCGAAATTTGGGATTGCTGTTGGGTCAGAGTTAATGGCTATTTTGGCAATAGCCAAAGATCTTCCCGACTTAAGAGAGCGGATTGGAAATATTATTGTTGCCTATAGTAAAACAGGTAAGCCAGTTACGACCAAAGACTTAGAAGTTGACGGCGCAATGTGCGCATGGATGCGTAATACTATTAATCCAACAATTTGTTATACCGCTGAAGGTCAACCGGTGATGGTTCATGCTGGCCCCTTTGCCAACATCGCTATCGGGCAATCTTCAATTATTGCAGACCGCTTGGGCTTGAAGATGTTTGACTATCATGTTACAGAAAGTGGATTTGCAGCAGATATCGGCTTTGAGAAGTTCTGGAATGTTAAAGCTCGTTTGGGAGGCTTGAAACCAAATGTTTCAGTTCTCGTAGCAACAATCCGTGCCCTCAAGATGCATGGTGGTGGTCCTTCAGTGGTTCCTGGTCGTCCTCTACCTGAAGAGTACACGACTGAAAATCTGGAACTCGTGGAAAAAGGGTGCATTAACCTACTTCACAATCTGGGTATTATTAAGAAATCTGGGATTGTACCTGTTGTCTGTATCAACGGTTTCTATACGGATACACAAGCAGAAATTGATTTAATTAAGAAAATCGTCAAAGCTGCAGGAGCTCGCTGTGCCCACTCGGATCACTGGCTCAAGGGTGGAGACGGTGCTTTAGAATTGGCAGATGCCGTTATGGATGCTTGTAAAGAAGAGTCTAAATTCAAATGCCTTTATCCGTTGGAAATGCCTCTCCGGGAACGCGTTGAACTTATTGCCAAAGAAGTTTATGGAGCGGACGGCGTAGATTGGTCTCCTGAAGCCGAAGCTAAGGCTAAGAGATTTGAAGCGGATTCACATTATGCTGATTTCTCCACAATGATGGTCAAAACCCATTTAAGCCTATCTCATGATCCTACTTTAAAAGGAGTGCCGAAAGGCTGGAGACTTCCAATTCGTGACATCTTAGTGTATGGCGGAGCAAAGTTCCTTTGCCCAATGGCTGGAACCATCACTTTAATGCCTGGTACAGGTTCGGACCCTGCTTATAGAAGAATTGATGTTGATACTCAAACTGGTAAAGTTAGCGGATTGTTCTAGAACTGGATTTATAGTAGGGTCAATTATGAATTGGCCCTACTACGTTATTATCAGAAAGAGTTCGCAAGGCCTTGAGCAATCAGGCCTTTTCTTCGTTTCTGGATTTATTGTAGGGTAAATTTCGAGATATGTAGGGGCAATTCGTGAATTGTCCCACGTATGACGTTGTGTTTACATGGAGAGAATGTTAAGGTAATAAATGTTGGTAATTTAAAACGCAATGGAGACAGAACGAATGTTTATCGAATTGACAGTGGCTTTCATTTCTTCGCTCGCATTTGCAGTAGTTTTTAATGTTCCTGTACGTTACTTATTACTTGGCGCTTTGGCAGGTACATTTGGGTGGCTGATTTTCAGGTCTCTCGGAGGTACGAATACGGCAATTTTTTTTGCTTCTGTAGGAATTGGACTTTTGGCAGAAGGGGGAGCCCGTATGTTTCGCGTTCCTGTTTTGATCATCGCAGTGCCTGGGATTATTCCTTTGGTACCGGGGGCAGGCGCTTACTCTACGATGTTAGCTTTAGTCAAAGGCGATTTTATCGGGGCACTGACCATCGGGACGGAAACGTTGTTCGCCGCGGGCGCAATTGCAGTTGGAATTGCTTTAGCGACAGTTCCTTTGCGTTTGGTTCGGAAAGGGGGCGAGAGACATATACGAAAAACTGCGAACACACGTATTACCTCAATTAATTCCCCCAAACGCTAAAGTAATGGTGGCAGTCTCTGGTGGACCAGATTCAATAGCTTTAAGCCATATTCTTTGGCGATATGTACGAGAGGAACGGTTAAGAAACATTTCGTTGTTATTAACACATGTTCATCACGGGGTTCGAAAAGAGTCCGATAATGAAGTGCTCCTGGTTCAGGATATGGCCGCGAAGTGGGAGATTCCATGCATTGTGCATCGTTTTGACGCAAAAAAGTATGCCAAAACTATGGGACAATCGTTCCAAGAGGCGGCCCGAGAATGGCGTTACTCTCGTTGGAAAGAGGATATGCTTAAAGAGGAGTGCACCCTTCTTGCAACAGCCCACCACTTAGGTGACCAAGCAGAGACCATTCTCTATAGGCTACTGAGAGGGAGTGGATCTGCAGGATTAGCGGGAATATATCCCTGCAAGGACTCAATCATTCGCCCACTATTGATGTTTGGGAAAACGGATATCTTAAATTACTGTGCGCGAGAAGATCTGCCATATGCACTTGATCGTTCAAATGAAGAACCAGTTTATATTCGTAACCGAATTCGCCTTGAGTTGTTACCTGAATTAGAGAGAGGTTACAATCCTCGAATTCAGGAAGCACTTGGGCGTACGGGAGAACTTCTACGCTGGGATGAAGAATATTTGGCGCAGCAAGTGGAGGTAGCCTGGAAACAGCATCACATCAAAGACTCTATAGGTACCATCGGATTAAGTCGGGAAGTCTTCACTGAGTCTGCAGCGATTCTTTCTCGCTTATTACGAAAAGCCGCAATGCTGGTTACGGGAGAACGTAGAGGGTTAGGCTTTACATATGTCGCGAAAATCATGGGTTCAAAAGGAAAGCCTGGTTGGATGCAGGATTTACCGGGTATGACAGTTAAGATTACAGACGAGGGAATTTGGTTTAACTGTTATGCTGTACCTATACAGGTTTTGAATCTAGCCTTCCCGGAAATCGCTTTAGACATGGGTTGGACCGAAATCCCAAATTTTAAGCTGGATATCGGATTGTTTGAGGAATGGAATCTTGCCTCGACGAACGGAAATTCTGATAGATTTGGGAACCAGGTAGCGGTTTTTAGTCGGAAATTCTTAGGACAGTTTTCAGGTCAGTTGGTGTGTCGTACTCGGCGTCAAGGAGACAAAATGTGGTTGCAGGGTGTTGGTCATAAGTCTTTAAAAAAGGTTTTTCAAGAAGAAAAAGTTTCTAATAAAGTAAGAGATGGACTACCCTTGATTGCCCTCGGCGCCGAGGTATTATGGATTCCAGGTGTTCGCCAGAGTGGCTTGTGTCGGCCGGATCAGAGCACTGATAAGGTCTATTGTGTACTCAAATTGCAGACTGAGGGTTCTAATTTGAATTCATTGTAAAACCCAATACTGCATGGTATAATATGTGGAATTGCTTCTTAAAATGAAGCAGTTTGCTCACTAGAGAGGAGGACCATACTTGAAGTTCTTTAAAAATGCTGCAATCTATTTACTGATAATTCTAATGGCGATTGTGTTAATAAAATGGTCAACCCCTCCCGTTAATCAAGAGGTAGGGTTAGATTATAACGCTTTTAAAAGGGCTGTTGTTGAGGATCAAGTAAAAAACGTCGCGGCTGTAGTTGACGACAATACCATTAAGTATACAGTAACCATGAAAGATGATAAGACGCACGTGGTAGTAGGACTTGGGGACGATCCACAACTTACGGCGGATTTGTATGCCCACGGTCTTCCTTACAAAGTTGATCCACCTCCGAAACCTCAATGGTGGGTGGGATTACTTACTACAATGCTTCCCATACTCGTTATCGTCCTATTGTTCTTCTTTATGATGCAACAAAGCCAGGGTGGTGGCAATCGGGTGATGCAGTTTGGTAAAAGCAAGGCAAAACTTATCGGAGAAGATAAGAAAAAGGTGACATTCGCGGATGTTGCCGGTGCCGACGAGGTGAAAGAAGAGCTTCAGGAAGTGGTTGAATTCTTGAAGTTTCCAAAGAAATTTCAAGAATTAGGGGCCAAGATTCCTACAGGGGTTCTACTATTTGGACCTCCTGGAACAGGTAAGACCTTACTCGCCCGCGCTGTCTCTGGAGAAGCAGGCGTTCCATTTTTCAGCATCAGTGGGTCTGATTTTGTAGAAATGTTTGTTGGGGTCGGGGCTTCCCGGGTTCGAGATTTATTTGAACAAGCCAAGAAAAGTGCACCTTGCATCGTATTTATCGATGAAATCGATGCGGTTGGACGGCAACGGGGGGCTGGCTTAGGTGGTGGACACGATGAACGTGAGCAAACACTTAACCAACTTCTTGTGGAGATGGATGGATTTAACGGAAATGATGGAGTTATAATTATTGCCGCTACAAATAGGGCTGATGTTCTTGACCCAGCGCTTCTACGCCCAGGTCGTTTCGACAGGCAAGTAGTAGTTGATGTTCCGGACGTTAAAGGACGCGAAGAGATCCTAAAAGTGCATGTAAAAGGTATGCCGTTAGCAAAAGATGTCGATCTTGAAGTTCTTGCGCGACGCACCTCTGGTTTTACTGGCGCAGACTTGGCGAACTTAATTAATGAAGCAGCACTTCTTTCTGCTCGTCGAAGTGAAACTACGATTAGACAGCAGGCAATGGAAGATTCCATAGAACGGGTAATTGCAGGACCTGAGAAGAAGAGTAGGGTTATAAGTCCATTCGAAAAGAAACTCGTCTCTTATCACGAAGCTGGGCATGCCTTACTAGGAGAACTCCTCGTTCACACGGATCCATTACACAAGGTTTCAATTATTCCACGCGGTAGAGCTGGAGGATATACGCTTCTTCTTCCGAAAGAAGATCGTAATTATATGACTAAATCTCAGTTGATGGACCAGGTGGTCATGTTACTTGGCGGTCGAGTGTCTGAGGCCTTGGTGCTTCAAGAAATTAGTACTGGTGCCTCAAATGACCTAGAGCGAGCCACTGGGATAGTTCGTAAAATGATTACTGAGTTGGGCATGTCCGAGGCACTCGGTCCGATCACGTTCGGTCACAAGGAAGAACAAGTTTTCCTTGGTCGAGATATTTCACGTGACCGAAGTTATAGCGATGCTGTTGCTTATGAAATTGACAAAGAGGCGCGCAGGATCATCGATGAGTGTTACCTGAAGGCTCAAAACCTAATTAAGGAAAATATTGATAAACTGCATGCTATCGCGGAAGCTCTGATGGAAAAGGAAACACTAGATGTCACAAGCTTTGCCGCTTTAATGGCCCAATTTGATGTTGTAGTAGATGCTGGAGACGATACTGAGGTTTCGATAAGTCTAGAAAAGAACGTGGAAAGTTCGCCAGATATGGTAAAACCTAAAGATCAGCAAGATGTATAGGTAGAACTATAGCCGTAGAAGACGAATTCAATATAACTCCAATAATATCACCGATGGAAGTACAACCGATGGATGCATCTTAGCAAAGGGGCGAAATTAAAGGTGTCCACGTAGAAGGCACCTAGGTTTTGACTTAAAGGAGAGTTAAGGATGGAAAAAACATTTATTATGCTAAAACCGGACGCGGTTCAGCGAGGGTTGGTCGGAGAAATTATCGAGCGTTTTGAGAAAAAGGGCTTCAAGCTCGCTGGAATGAAGCTAATTCAAGTGGATCGAGCTTTGGCTGAAGCACATTATGCGGAACATCGAGGCAAAGGGTTCTTTGAGCCAACGGTCACTTACATTATGTCTTCACCGGTCGTTGCAATGGTATGGCAAGGGAAAAACGCAGTGGCATCGGCCCGACAAATAATGGGGTCAACCAAGCCAGTGGAAGCGAGTCCCGGGTCCATTCGTGGGATGTATGGGTTGGATGTCAGCCGTAATATTGTTCATGGCTCGGACTCGGTTACAAGCGCTGAACGTGAGATTGCACTTTATTTCAAACCCGGAGAGATTATAGACTATCCCAAAGTGGGCGATGAATGGTTGAGTGAATAAGAAATAGGGACGCCCGCAGGGGTGTCCTTTTTCCAAAGTAGACACTATGGAGGTGTGATATATGAAGTTGGCGAAAAGAGAGGGATCTCTACTTGGGTTGGCAGCAATTTTGCTAGGATTTCTTTTTGTTATTCTGCTTAAAACTCAGGGAGTTGCTGGCAGTATACTAACACAGCAAGAAACAGCTGTACCTAGTCTAATTCAATCTGAACAAGAGAATCAACAGCTTTCTGACGAAAATGCTAAGATACAACAGGAATTAGTAAAATATGCTCAGGGTCAGAGTGCCTCAGATTTGGCAAATCAACAGCTTCAAGAGGCTAAAATGAATGCTGGACTGATTGCTGTTACTGGTCCAGGTATACGGATTATACTGGATGATTCGAAGAACATTGCTAAAGAGGTAAATGAGAATAATTATATTCATGAACAATACATTACCGCAATCTTGAACGCTCTATGGAATGGGGGCGCGGAGGCTATTGCGGTCAATGATCAGCGAGTAACGACAAATACAGAGGTATTCTGTGCCGGATCGTATATTCAAATTAATGGGTCTCGCCAAATGCCTCCTTATGTGATTCAGGCCATCGGAGAAACAAGTCATTTTTCGTCTGCACTAGACTTCTATGTCTGGCATCGACTTGCCGATCTCCAAAAACAATATGGAATTACCCGTACACTCGAGGTCTTGGATAAGGTTGTAATTCCGGCAGGCAGACTACGAGATTATCAGTATTCAGAACCCGTTAAGGAGGGGACATGATGCAACATTGGAAAAGGACCTTAGCGCTACCTGTCACCCTTGTGGCGATTGCCCTCGGCTTTCTGATATCCCTTCAGGCTCAAACCCAAAAGAATGTCTCGGCAGCAGAGCAAATTGGTGCAGAGCGTATGACCCAAATGAGATCTGTGCTGTCAAATTCTCAGACCCAAAATACCCAACTCCAAAAAGATAATCGCGTCTTAGTAGAACAATTGGAGAAGGCGCGGAAGAAGGTTGGAACGGATCCTGCATTGCTTGCTGAACTGGTTCAATTGCAAATGCTCGAAGGGACGCAAGCAGTAGAGGGTCCTGGGATTCAAGTTAGCATTGACGACCGTAAGGCTCCTTTTCCGCTTGCGCCAGATGACATTGCTAGGTTGATTAACACTTTGAAGTATGCCGGTGCTGAGGCAATCAGCATTAACGGCCAACGCGTCGTTAGCTCGACGGCCATTGTGCTAAGCGGAAGTTCGATCTTCTTAGCGAACACGGTGCCCATAAACCGTGTAGAGGGAATCCCTTTTGAACTGAATGCGATTGGGGATCAAGCAACTCTCTTGGATTATTTTTCTCAATTAGAGGCTACTGTGCTAAAGCAAAACGGTTCGACTGTGAGCATTGCGAGAAAAACAGTGCGTATCCCATCCTACAAGAAAGCGTATGTGTTTAAACATGCGAAACCGTTGATTCCTTAAATATTCTAAGATGTTGAAAATTCTCTATTACGTGCAGGAATTACCCTTTTTCTATCGAAATCTTACTATTATGATCATTGTGGAAATGTTCGAATACCGTGGCGATGACATGGGATGCATGGGCTCGTTTGATGAGTGAAGTTGGCCCTGGGAGAATCCCAGGGCTTTTGCTCTAGTTGGGAGTGGGACAATATTTTACATTCAATGACTCGCGTTAACCAGCTCTTAGAACATGAAGATTATATTTCCTATATGGAAAAGATCGACGGGTTGGAGAAGGAACGTCGTTTTTGCAAGCATGGTTTTGAACATGGATTAAATGTTGCCCGCATTGCTTATGCGTATTTGCTGGAAAAAGGAGAGTTGCTTCTCTCCAAGGAAAGCATATATGCAGCGGCTTTCCTTCATGATATTGGGCGTTGGGTAGAATACGAAACGGGTGAAGATCACGCGGTGGCAAGCGCAAGATTGGCGCTCCCCTTGCTTGAAGTGTGTCGATTTAATTCGGACGATATTCAAGTGATCTTAAACGGAATTCTTGAACATCGTCGGCATCCAGAGGACAATTTGACCACTTTAGGAGAGGCGTTGGCCTTAGCTGACGATTGGGCAAGGGATTGCCGTCATTGTTCCTTACAGGACCTATGTTATAAATATAACCAGACCATGAATCAGGTCATGTATTAAGGGAGGATAAGGCAATGCAAATGTATGGTATGCGCTGGGTTAGTCTAGATAATTTGGAAGAAGCAAAAATAGCTTTGGCCCAAATTGGCTCCGATCCTGGAGGAATTGCGCATATGGCTGGAAAGGCTTTAGGGCGTGCGATTAAATTAGAACAAGTACCGTTATGGGTAGCCCATATCTTGAAACAAGAGATGTTGTCAGTAGGCGGGGATGCAGCTGTACATAGGAATGTTATTATCAATAAAGTAGAGGCCACGGATGTTATGTTGCTCGGCACAGTACGACAACTCGGGCAACTTTCCAGCAAAATATTAGCCCAACCATTCGGGCTAAAGAAGGTAGGGCACGACCTCAAGCAGTTGTTGGCTGCCTTAGAACCTTCGAAAACACGTATTTTGAAATGTCGAGGTACAGAACTAAAGCTTGGAGAGCGTACCCTGATCATGGGAATCTTGAATTTGACACCGGATTCATTCTCTGATGGGGGTAAGTACTATTCTATTGAAAATGCCATTGCTCAAGCTAAACGCATGATTGAAGAAGGCGTAGATATTATAGACATTGGGGCTGAGTCAACGCGACCTCAGCATGAGGTCGTAAGTGCCGAAGAGGAATGGCGACGCATAGAACCTGTACTCAAGACTCTATTAGAGCAGGTTGCGACCCCGGTTTCGATTGATACCTATAAGGCGAGCGTAGCAAATAGAGCGCTCGATGCGGGGGCGCATATGATTAATGATATCTGGGGGATGCAAAGAGACCCAGATATGGCCAGGGTTGTCGGAGAATACCAGGTTCCTGTGATCGTAATGCATAATCAAGAAGGCACAAATTATCACCATCTCATGGGAGATATGTTGGCCTTTCTAAGGAAAAGCATCGAATTAGCAGAAGAACATGGCTTATCTGGAGATCAAATTATTGTTGACCCGGGGATTGGATTTGGGAAAACAACGGAACAGAATCTTGAGGTTATGGCTCGTTTGGCAGAATTTAGAACACTTGGACATCCGGTACTCCTGGGAACTTCTCGCAAATCTATGATTGGAAAAACCTTGAATCTTTCGGTGGACGAGCGGTTAGAAGGTACCCTTGCCACGAGCATTCTAGGGGTTGTCGCGGGCGTAGATATAATACGTGTCCACGATGTTCAAGCAAATTGCAGGGCAGTGCAAATGGCCGATGCCATTGTGCGGATGCAGAGAGGCGGTCACTATGTTGGGGCATGACGTTATTCATCTTCGTGGACTGGAATTTTATGCGTACCATGGGGCATTGCCCGAGGAACAAGTTTTAGGACAAAGATTTTTGATCGATATGGACCTTTTCTCAGATCTGAGCCAGGCAGGGTCTTCGGATCGAGTCGAAGATACGATCCATTATGGAGAGGTGTATCAAGTCATCAAGACCTGTGTTACAGGAGAGCGCCACCAGTTGGTGGAACGTTTGGCAGAGGATATTGCGCAACGTGTGTTGAGGCAGTTTTCCTGTACGTCTGTCAGGGTTGAAGTGCATAAACCCCAAGCCCCGATTCCCGGGATTTTCAGAGATGTTTCGGTGGAGATTTGGCGGACAGCAGGAGATAGGGTATGAGAGCTTTTTTGGGGTTGGGTAGTAATTTAGGAGACCGAGCACATTATCTAGAAGAGGCAATCTCTGCCTTGGCGGGTCCCTTAATAAAGGTTGAGGCTACTTCCCGCATTTATGAAACAGAACCTTGGGGTTTAATGGACCAGCCCTTGTACTGGAATCTGGTCATTGAGGTTGAAACATCACTTGAGCCCTTGGAACTCCTTCACGTTTGTCAGGCAGTTGAACATCAACTTGGACGCGAACGTCTGGTACATTGGGGTCCACGAACGATTGACATTGACCTGCTTATTTATGATAATACAGTTAGTGAATCTAAAGAATTAATCTTGCCTCATCCTTATCTAGAAGAACGGGCATTTGTACTTGCCCCTTTACGAGAGCTAGCCCCAGAACTTGTATTGCCATCAGGAAGATCCATTGCGGAGGTATCAGGAGAAGGAAAGGTGCACCCACTTAGCATTTGAGATGTATTGCCCTAGCTTCAGATATTGGGATAAGGCTTAGTGCCCAACACCTAATTAACCAGACAATATCGAAAGAGTTGTACTGTACTGTTCTAGGTGGCTGACTAATTTATGGCAGATACAAAAATCGAATAGACCTTAAGTGAATACAGAAATAATTGCCGCTTGGATCTAAATGACCGAGACGGAGGGTTAGACAAAAACACCTTCACTCTCAGTTAAGGTGTTTTTTATTTTCAAGTAAACAAATTTGAAGACTAGTTCGCAAACTGCACGAGCTATGTCTCTTAGTCATAGCTACCACGATGAACAAGCTAGAAGAAGCGTAGGAGCAATTCAGGAAATTGCCCTGCCCCTACGAGAGAATGGAAAGCGGAATCGCGTTGGAGCAGCGTCAAGACTGAGAATTAATAGAGTAAGGAGGGACGAGATGAAATTCGGGATTATTGGAGCCGGAATTGTAGGAACGGCCCTAGCCGTGCGATTAGTCGAAGTGGGGCATGAGTGTATAGGGGTTCACACCCGAAGTCGTCTCTCATATGAACGGTTTCGTAGTTATTTAAATATAGGCCACCTTCCTTTAGAAGAGCTTGTTCCCGCAGTGGATATTTTATTTATTACAACACAGGATGGTATGATTCGAACGGTGGCTGAGAATTTGACAAATGTCCTTGTAAAACCGGGACAAGTGTGGATACACTGTTCTGGATCACTCCCTTCAGAGATATTACGGGTCAAGGAGAGTGAATCCATACAGTGCTTATCGCTGCATCCCCTTCAGGCCTTTGCAAGTGTGGAGAAGGCGTTGACTATCCTTTCGGGAACACATTTTGGGATCGAAGGAGACAACGAGGAACTTGGAGAGGGCATCGTCAAGGATTTGGGCGGAATTCCACATCACATCTTGGCGGAAAAGAAGACGCTCTATCATGCAGGGGCAGTTGTAGCTTCTAATTATTTGGTGGTTCTTGCTTCTTTAGCAGTAGAACTTTTTGCTGAAGCAGGGATTTGTGGGGAGGAAGCTCTGGCATCCTTGTTGCCGCTAATGAGAGGGTCACTTTATAATTTAGAACAGGTAGGACTACCCCAAGCTTTGACTGGGCCGGTTGCACGTGGAGATGTGCAAGTTGTCCGAGGCCACTTAGACCACTTGCCGCCGAAACTGGTAGAGATTTATCAGTGCTTAGGGTCAAAAGCGTTAGAGTTAGCTGAAAATAAGAAGAATCTACAGGGATTGAGCTATCCACAGGATGAATTAAACGCGTTAAAGCTTTTGCTAAAACCGAAGTGATGGTTGATTATGGGTAATGGCTTATGCGTAGGAGCGTAGCGTGTCGAAAAGCCTAAGCAAACATAGTAATGCGCAATACTTAAACATTAATTAAAGTTTGAAGTTCGAGCCTCGAACCTCGACTTAAAGAAAGGTAGAGAGCGATTTGAAGAGAGCAACGCATATTTCTGAGCTACGTGAAATAATTGCCTTGGAGAAAAAACGTGGACGGGTTATTGCCCTTGTCCCTACTATGGGTTATTTGCATAGGGGACATCTGTCATTAGTAGAGCGGGCCAAAAAAACTGGAGCCTTCGTCGTATTGAGCATTTTTGTAAATCCCTTACAATTTGGTCCAAATGAAGACTATGCAAGTTACCCTAGGGACTTGGAGCGAGATGCCAACTTGGTAGAAGTTGCAGGGGTAGATGTACTTTTTCATCCAAGTTCTGAGGAAATGTATCCTCGTCCGATGGTCACTTATGTTGAGGTGGGTCAATTGGATTCGGTGCTCTGTGGAGCAAAGCGTCCTGGACATTTTCGAGGAGTGGCAACGATTGTAAGTAAGTTGTTTCATATTGTTCAACCCGACTTGGCCTTTTTTGGACAGAAGGATTATCAACAATATTTGGTCATCCGGCGCATGGTGAGCGATCTGAATCTTCCAATTGAGATATGTTCTGTCTCCATTGCTCGCGAGGAAGATGGGTTGGCTCTAAGCTCACGCAATGTCTTTTTGACTTTAGAACAGCGGCTTGAAGCTAAGATTTTGTCCCAGAGTCTTAACGAGGCGGAGGCATGCTTGCAAGCGGGAGAACGATCAGCTCGGAAAATTGAAAATCAGTTGCGGGAGAAAATCTCACGTCATTGCCAGGGGATAATTGACTATGTGGAAGTTCGAGATGCGGGAGACTTATCTGAAGTAACCACTATTGAGCGCCCGGTGCTTATCGCTCTAGCGGTTAAGTTCGGATCAACGCGTCTGATCGATAATAAAGTGGTGGAGGTTGATCGCCATGTTTAGAACAATGATGAAATCTAAAATTCATAAAGCGACCGTGACTGAGGCTAATCTTCAATATGTAGGAAGTATAACGATTGACACTGCGCTGCTGGAAGCTGCCGATATCTTGCCGAATGAGAAGGTTCAGGTCGTGAACAACAACAATGGGGCAAGGCTGGAAACTTATGTTATTCCCGGAGAACGCAACTCAGGGGTTATTTGCTTAAATGGTGCAGCTGCTCGTCAGGTGCAAGTCGGCGACCAAGTCATTATTATTTCATATGCAATGCTAACGGATGAAGTAGCCCATCAGTATAACCCTAAAGTAGTTTTTGTCAATGATGCGAACATTAGAACAAAAATTGCTTCAGAAGAACTCCATGGACAAAAATCTTGACAAGGTGAGTCGAAATGACTAGTATTTAGAAAAGATTCTGTTATGTTATGAAGGAGATGGCAGTCTATGGATCATGGAAAGAGGATGAACGAGGACTTGTTTCAGACTTTAGCTGAGGAGATAGAAGTACTGAAAAAAGAACGTAAAGCAATTATCATAGCTCACTATTATCAAAGACCTGAGATTCAGGATATAGCAGATTTTGTGGGGGACTCCCTGCAACTAAGTCAACAAGCAGCCAAAACAGATGCTGAAGTCATTGTGTTTTGCGGTGTTCATTTCATGGCGGAAAGTGCAGCTATTCTTTCACCAGATAAGATTGTGATATTACCCGATGCTAACGCGGGCTGCCCCATGGCGGACATGGTGGATGCCGAGGGCTTGAGAGCTTATAAAAAAAGAGTTCCCGGAGTTCAGGTGGTCTGCTACGTAAATACATCTGCTGAAGTCAAAGCGGAGAGCGATATTTGCTGTACCTCCTCCAACGCGGTAAAAGTATTACAGTCTCTAAAGGGAGAAGATATCCTATTTATCCCTGACGAAAATCTTGGTCGTTACGCTGCAAATATCCTTGACCGTCCAATTCAGCTATGGCCTGGGTACTGTAAAACGCATGACCGATTGACGAAGGAAGACATTCTTAAGGCCAGAGAAGAACATCCGTTAGCTAAAGTTATTGTGCACCCAGAATGTCGAGAGGATGTTTGCCAGGAGGCAGACTATATAGGTTCAACGGCTGGCTTAATTGCATATGCTCAGAACTCTGAGAAACGAGAGTTTATTGTGGGGACGGAGTCTGGAATTTTACACCGTCTCCATCAGGCTTGCCCAGGTAAAGAATTCTATCTCGCTTCGGAACGCTTGGTTTGCCCGAATATGAAACTAACAACGTTAGACAAAGTAAGAGATGCACTTATTGCTCTCTCTCCCCGTATTACGGTGCAAGAAGAAATACGAGTTAAAGCAAAAGCAGCACTAGATCGAATGCTGGCTTTGTAAGCAGCAAAAAAGCAGGGGATGGGCATATTGAGACGTTATTTATTTTCTTGGTCCAAATCTGAGGTGAAGGTCTTTGACTCAGACGTACTTGTGTTGGGAAGCGGAATTGCTGGATTGTATACGGCGATCAAGGCGAGTCAACACTTTCAGGTAACTGTTCTTACGAAGAAGAAGATTGAAGAAAGTAATACCGAGCATGCTCAGGGTGGCATTGCGGTAGCCATTGATGAAGCAGACTCCCCGGCACTGCACCTTGAGGACACGTTGCGGGCAGGTGCTGGGCTTTGCGATCCTTTGACAGTAAGGATTCTGGTAGAAGAGGGGCCTCCATGTGTGGAAGAACTCATGGGCATGGGTGCTCAGTTCGACCGGCAGAACGGGGCGCTTGCCTTCACGCGTGAAGGCGCGCATAGCCAGCGGAGAGTACTGCACGCTCAGGGAGATGCCACGGGTTGGGAAATCGAACGAGCTTTAGTTGCCAAAGTGAAGGAAAGCCCCAATGTCACCGCCTTTGAAGGGCGTTTTGTGGTTGATCTATTAGAGAACGATCAACGGGATATTGTAGGTGCCCTAGTTCTAAACGAGGAAACTGGGGAACTCGAAGGACATTTAGCCAATGCAGTGGTTCTGGCAACTGGGGGAGTAGGGCAAGTGTATCGTTTTACGACCAATCCTAGTGTTGCCACAGGGGATGGAATGGCTATAGCCTTGCGTGCTGGGGCAGACTTGATGGACATGGAATTTGTACAATTTCATCCTACGGCATTGTTAATTCCTAATGCACCCCGTTTTCTCATATCGGAAGCAGTGCGTGGAGAAGGCGCACATTTAATTAACGCCGCAGGGCTACGTTTTATGGAAAGTGTACCGGGTAAAGAGCTTGCTTCACGTGATATTGTGGCTCGGAAAATCTGGCAGGAGATGAATAGAGGTCCCGTTTACTTGGATTTTCGGCCTATTGGTAAAGAACGAATCCTCGAGAGATTCCCGAGTATTTATCAAACTTGTGTGAATTACGGGGTGGATGTTTTAACCACGCCTTTGCCAGTGGCTCCAGCTGCCCATTATATGATGGGTGGGGTTGCGACAAACTCATTTGGAGAAACAAGCCTTCCTCACCTTTATGCTGCAGGGGAATGCGCTTGTAATGGAGTTCATGGCGCAAATCGATTAGCGAGTAACTCCTTGCTGGATGGATTAGTTTTTGGGGCACGCATCGTAGAGAAAATGGGGGATAAGATTGAGGGGAAACGGCCTTCCTGGGAAGAGGTCCTTTGTCCTAATGGCGCTCTAAGTGTACCCAGAACTGAAATGAATGGATTTGTAAAACAATCAAACGACCGAGGTTTGCGGAATCAAATCCAAGATTTAATGTGGAACAGTGTTGGAATTTTACGAGATGAAGTGGGTCTTGAGAAGGCCACCGAGCTATTGATGGCTTGGGAGAGTGACGACCTGTCCATGCACTGTGTGGATGATTTTGAAACAGCCAACATGTTAGCGGTTGGGGGAGTCATTGCCCAAGCCGCAAAAGACCGTTTGGAAAGTCGTGGTGCGCACAATCGAACAGACTATCCATTGAAGATTGACGAACCCTGGCAGAAGCACTCTCTGCAATGTAAGGAGGGATTTTATGTTCGCTACATTCCAGTTTCAGGAGATGATTGATCAAGGGCTGAAGGAAGATATCGGGACAGGGGATCTCAGCTCCGGGATTTTGCCAATAGACTTAACAGGGGTGGCAAAACTTTACGCCAAACAAAAAGGGATGGTCGCTGGTTTGTGGCTTGTTGAGCAGGTTTTTCAGAGAGTGAATCCTCTGATTCAGGTCCACAGGTTGCTCAAAGATGGGGATGAAGTAAATGTCGGAGGGGTTGTGCTCGAGCTAATCGGTCCTTTAAGCAGTATTTTGCAAGGGGAGCGGACGGCTTTGAACTTTTTACAACATCTATCAGGAATCGCCACAGCCACTAAACGAGCGGTCGATCAAGTCGCAGGGCTCTCGGTTAGCATTGTAGATACTCGAAAGACCCTCCCTGGATGGCGTACTTTACAGAAATATGCTGTTAGAGTCGGTGGTGGAAAGAACCATCGATTTGGACTTTATGATGCAGTAATGTTAAAGGATAATCATCTTTCAGCCATGGGTGGTTTAACGGAAGCTGTGCTACGGGTCAAGGATCAAGTAGGACATATGACTAAGATCGAAGTTGAGTGTGAGACGATCGACCAGGTGAAGGAAGCAATAAGCTGTGGTGTCGATGTGATTATGCTCGACAATATGGGTTTAGAAGAAATGCGGGAAGCGGTACTCTACATTGATAAGCGAGCAATCGTTGAAGCTTCGGGGGGGATGGGGGAAGAACGTCTCCGTGAAGTGGCTGAGACGGGGGTCGACCTGATCTCGATTGGTGCTTTAACCCATTCGGTCCAAGCTCTAGACTTTAGTCTTGATCTCGGCGACATTAAAGCTTCAACAAGGGCGAATTGGGAAAGAGGAATCTAAATGTTACGTCATCAAATCCTTGATTTTCTTGCCCAGCACCCTGAAAAATATGTGTCTGGCGAAAGGATAAGTCAACAATTGAATGTCACTCGGGCAGCTATTTGGAAACAGATTCAGGTTTTGAAAGAAGAAGGATTTGAAATTGAGGGACAGTCTAAAAATGGATATTGCCTATTGAAAACTCCTTTTGCCTTGAATGAGTGGGTTTTAAAGAGGGCTTTAAGCACGTCCTCGTTGGGGAGCAAGATAACCCTTGAGGATGAGTTGAAATCAACAAATGTTCGAGCAAAAGAGCTTGCCAGGCAGGGTAGCGTTCATGGTCAAGTTGTCTTAGCAAGGCTCCAGAGCTCAGGGCGAGGGCGGCTACAGCGGCCGTGGGATTCTCCTCGAGGTGGACTTTGGATGTCCGTGGTACTATGCCCAAATCTGTCCTTAGCGGACGCCTCGAAATTGACCCTCGCTGCAAGTGTCGCGATTGTCGATGCATTGGAAGAACTCTTTTCTCTTCGTATTGGAATCAAGTGGCCGAATGACCTTGTTTTCAATGGCTTGAAAATCGCCGGAATTCTCGGAGAAGTGGTAGGGGAATGGAATACCGTTCAAACAATTATCTTAGGGATGGGGATAAATGTAAATTTTTCTCGTGAACAATTAAGTCCTTTATTAAACGCAACGACTCTTTTTGAAATTCTAGGGTATGAAGTAGATCTCAATATTTTGGCCGCTGGGATTTTGAAGCATTTAGAAAAACAGGTACTATCCCTTGAAAAGAGGGCCTTCGAGGAGTTAAGGGAGAATTGGTCGGATAGAGCTACTGGTTTGGGTGAGGAAGTTAGAATTCTTCGAGGAGAACAAGTAATTCAGGGTATCTTTAAGGGGATCACCATCGATGGAGCCCTACTTCTTGAAACGAACGATGGAGAAAAAAGTTTTTCGGCAGGAGAAGTACAACTACGTTCCAAAGCGGGTAAGTATTTTTAAGTAGCTTTTGAATGATTAAACGATAAATGAAAAGGTTTTTGTATACTTGAAGGACTGTTATTGTAAGTTGCTAAGTTCTATTGTAAACTTTGAACATATTACTGGTTTACAATAGAAGGGGGACTTATTATGAAAACTAAAAAATTAGCTATGACGTCCGTAATTGCAGCCCTAATGTGTTTGGCAGGAATGTTACTTCACTGGTCACCTGGTTTGGTTCCGTTTAGTGTGTTGCCTGTTTTTGTCTTGATGTCTGGCATTATTCTTGGCGCAGAGTATGCAGCTATGGCCATGTTGGTGTATCTGGTATTAGGGCTCTTTGGACTGCCCGTCTTCTCAGCCGCTCCGTTTGGAGGAATAGGTTACATCCTCAAGCCCACCTTTGGTTTCCTTTTGGGCAATGTGGCTGCAGCGTATGTTGTGGGGAAGGTGTATGGTGAAGGCAGCTTGCTGCGGGCAATTCTCGGCGTATTGGCGGGAATTGTCGCCTTGTACCTATTCGGGCTAAGTTATCTTTATATAATGTTAAACTGGGTGTTGCACCGTCCGACAAGTGTCGCTGGTGTTATGATGATCGGTTTCGTTCCCTTTATCTTGGGGGATCTAATTAAGGCAGGAATTGCCGTCTGGGTCGGCCAGGAAGTGGTTCGTCGGCGTAAAGCCGCCTAATAGGGAGCTCACTTAGTCAAAAGGAGCGTTAGTATGATTCTTTTATTTGATGTTGGGAATACAAATATTGTGTTGGGGGTATATGATCAGAGGGTTCTGACCCACCATTGGAGGGTATCCACAGATAAATCTCGAACATTGGATGAATATGCGGTCGTTATTAAAAATTTATTCGATTTTAGCGGTTTAACGTTTCAAGAAATCAGCGCAGTTGTTATTTCCTCAGTAGTTCCGCCGGTGATGCCAACTTTAGAAGCCCTTGTCCGAAAGTACTTTGGAGTAGAACCTCTTGTTGTGGGCCCGGGCGTAAAAACAGGGATGCCTATTATATATGACAACCCTAGAGAGGTTGGGGCTGACCGCATTGTGAATGCCGTGGCGGCCTATGCTAAATACGGAGGACCGCTTATTATTGTAGATTTTGGGACGGCAACAACGTTCTGCGTGGTATCGAAACGCGGAGAATACTTGGGCGGGGCTATTGCTCCGGGAATCGGAATTTCGACAGAAGCGCTGTTTCTGAGGGCGTCAAAGTTACCTCGTATTGAAGTAGTGAAGCCAACATCTGTTATTGCAAAAAATACGGTAGCCGGCATGCAATCTGGGATCTATTATGGTTTCACGGGTCAAGTGGACGGAATTGTCAAACGAATGAAAGAAGAATTGGGACCAGAAACTAAAGTGATTGCAACGGGTGGATTAGCTAAATTGATCTCTCAAGAATCGGAAACGATTGAGACAGTAGATCCATTTTTAACACTTGAGGGACTATTGTTGATCTATGAACGTAACCAAAAATTGTAATATGAGGAATTAGACATGAAGTTAGGACACTATGAACTTGGAGTTCCGGTATTTTTAGCGCCTTTAGCTGGGGTGACGGATAAGGCTTTTCGAGAAACGGTCTGTGCTGTGGGTGGAGAGTATGTTTGGACTGAAATGATCAGTGATAAGGCATTGACTTATCAAAACTCAAGAACTTTGGATATGTTGGATTTGCGTGGGGAAGCGGAACCGAGGATCGTGCAAATTTTTGGTTCAGACCCCGAAACAATGGCTCGTGCAGCTCAACTAGCTATAGATTGTAGTGCCAATGTCATTGATATCAACATGGGATGTCCTGCTCCGAAAATTGTCAAGAATGGAGAAGGATCGGCACTGCTAAAGGATCTTTCTCGCGCTCAGGCTATCGCTTCAGCTGTTGTGAAAGCGGTTAATGTACCCGTTACAGTTAAAATTCGTCTTGGATGGAACGACGATGAAATCGTGGCCATTGAACTAGCGAAAAGTCTCGAGTCAGTAGGTGTTCAAATGCTTACGGTTCATGCGCGAACCCGTGAACAATTTTACTCAGGACATGCCGATTGGGAATGGATTGGTCGAGTGAAAAAGGAAGTAAGTATTCCAGTCATTGGGAACGGGGATATTTTCAATCCAGAAGATGCTGGCAGGCTGATCGAACAAACGGGATGTGACGGAGTTATGATTGGACGCGGTGCTCTCGGAAACCCATGGCTCATTCCGCGTACACAACATTTCTTAAAATATGGAATCTTAATGTCAGCACCACCCATGGAAGAGCGCATGGAGGTTGCTTTGCAGCACTTCGATCGAATATTGCGTTATAAGGGTGAGCGAATCGGTCTTAATGAAATGCGGAAACACGCAGTGTGGTATATAAAAGGTGTTAAGAAGGCAGCCCAACTGCGCGATGAGATTATGCATTCGGAATCAGCGGAAGAAATGCGGTCAGTTCTTAGTCGAATCTTAGAAGGTATTGAATAGTTTGTGTTGAAAAAAGAAAAAATATGCTAGTATTCCTTGTCAAAGAAGAAGGGCAGCATCCTTGACAATATTTTGCAAGGTCCTTATAATAACGAGTAATGTAATTGGGAATCTTTCAAGGAGTTTCTAGATTACAGGGAGTACCAGCTTTAGAGTAGCGTGGCATCACAAAACGAGCAATGCGGGCTAAAGAAAACTTGGATAACACCAAGCCTTCAAGCGACGGCGGTAGTCCTAGTTTCACCTATGCTTCCAGAAAGTATATAAACGTCAGTTTATGCTTCTGACTAGTATTAAGAGAACTTGGCTAACACCAGGCCTTCAGGCGACGGCGGTAGTCTTAGTTGCACTTATGTTTCAGAAGGTAGGTAAACGTCAGTTTATACTTTCTGACTAGTACGAGAAAAGGGAGCGAGAAAAATATGGCTGAAAAAGAAGTCATTCTAACTTTAGAAGGTCTCAAAAAACTTGAAGAAGAGTTGGAACTATCTAAAACTGTGAAGCGGCGGGAAGTTGCCGGACGCATTAAGCAGGCCATTGACTTTGGAGATATTAGTGAAAACTCAGAGTACGATGATGCCAAGAACGATCAGGCCTTTATCGAAGGACGAATTATAACTCTTGAAAAAATGCTTAGGAATGCACGAGTTATTGATGAAGTTGAAGGAACAGATATCGTGGCATTAGGCGCAAAAATTCGACTGAAGGACCTGGACTTTGGGGATGAAGAAGAGTACTTCATAGTTGGTTCTGCAGAGGCCGATCCTGGCACCAATAAAATTTCCAATGAATCGCCAGTCGGAAGAGCGGTTCTAGGACAGCCCAAAGGAGCTATCGTTGAGGTTAATGTTCCTGCAGGTATATTGCACTATCAGATTTTAAATATCAAGTAAGGACTGTTGATCTGAAGGACTGCTTATAAAGTAATAAGACGAAATACGGTAAGAAAATTAGATTGTTCGAAGGGCAGTATTTCTGGAAAACAGGATGCTGCGCTTTGTTTTTTATGTAATTGTGAGACTCTCACTTCTCAAGTAGAATCGTACCGTACCCTGCTTCGGAGGAGGTAGACTCCCTAGATCAATTCTCTCTTCTTGTTTAGTAGTGTATAATTTCGGTAAAATTGATAAGATAAGAATAAATGATGGAGGAATTAAGAATGGATAATACTAACGATCTTTGGCGCATTCGGGTAGAAAAGCTTGAGTTGTTACGCCAAGCCAATGTTGAACCCTATGCTGATCGCTATGTTCGCACGCATAAAACACTTGAGATTTTGGAGCGTTTCGAAGAGTTAGAAGGTCAGGAAGTTAGTGTTGCAGGGCGGATCATGAGCAAGCGTGATCAAGGAAAAGTAATCTTTACACATGTTCAGGATTTCAGTGGACGTATCCAGATTTATATCCGAATGGATGAATTAGGGCAGACAATGTTTGATTTAATTACGAAATTTGACGTGGGCGACATTGTTGGAGTAGAAGGAAAAGTTTTTCGTACAAAAAGAGGAGAAATATCCATTCATGCACGAAATTTAACATTACTTTCTAAAGCGATGCGACCGCTTCCTGAAAAGTTCCATGGTTTGACGAATGTAGAAACCCGATATCGCCAAAGGTATCTGGATTTGGTCATGAATCCGGATGTTCGTCAAGTGTTTGTAACACGGAGCAAAATCATACGGGTTATGAGAGAATTCCTAGAGGAACGGGAATTTTTAGAAGTGGAGACACCGACACTTCATACAATTCCAGGGGGAGCGGCAGCACGCCCGTTCAGCACCCATCACAACGCTCTTGATATCGATCTTTATCTGCGGATTGCCCTCGAGCTCCCCTTAAAACGTCTTATTGTTGGCGGCTTTGAGAAGGTATTTGAAATTGGTCGGACTTTCCGAAATGAGGGAATCTCGATCAAGCATAATCCAGAGTTTACAATGATGGAGCTCTATCAAGCTTACGCGAATTTCGAAGATATTATGGAATTAACAGAAGAAATGATTGCCCATATAGTACATAAAGTACACGGCACCTTAGAGATAAATTATCAGGGACAAAACCTTCATTTTCAAACTCCTTGGCGCCGTCTTACAATGTTAGATGGTATATTAGAGTATTCAGGAGTAGACTTTCGGAGTATCAAAACAGACGAGCAAGCGTATCAAGCTGCTCAAGAGAAAGGCCTTCATGTTGAAGCGGATGCAACACGTGGAAAAATTATAAATGAGTTTTTCGAAGAGTTTGTTGAACCGAATTTGATACAACCTACGTTTATTACTGGACATCCCGTAGAAATTTCTCCATTAGCTAAGCGTAATGCTGATCAGCCAGAATATACTGATCGCTTTGAAGCTTTTATATTTGGGCGTGAGCTTGCCAATGCATTTTCGGAGTTAAACGATCCTATTGATCAACGGCAACGATTTGAAGCACAGGCCTCTGAACGCGCTAAAGGGGATGATGAGGCTCATTTGATGGATGAAGACTTTGTCCAGGCCTTAGAATACGGGTTACCGCCTACGGGAGGACTTGGAATTGGGATCGATCGTTTGGTTATGTTCTTAACGGATTCTGCGTCGATTCGGGACGTTATTCTTTTTCCGACGATGCGCCCCAGAGATGAAACAGTTCAAGACGAAGATGAAGGCGCAGAAGAGTGATATAGAAAAAAAGATGGAGTAAACAAGAGCTGGCTCATGAGTGACCAGCTCTTGTTTACTTCCTGAAAGTATAAACTTGGGTCTGTATACTATCTGGAGTATTCCTTATCACCATCACAGGCCTTGCCAATCTTTGGCCGTGCTACTTAACCCTAAACCTTGAGTCCCTGGTCATCATCTTAAGCTTGGCACTCCCCAGTTATCGTTATGGGAGGGAAGTGGTGATCGTTATTCAGGTGAATATTATTGTATTTATTGGGTAAACGAAGGATGATGGAGATAAACTACTCCTAAAACCTTAAATCAAGTATATTGACTTATAATAGTGCTTGAATAGAAGAGCTAAATCGTGGTATAGTACTATTTGTTCGTTCGACATAATAACGATCGAATGAGTGTTGCAATTGGGATCATAAAAAAGGAAGAAACGGAGTAAGTTAGTATTGACAACGTAAGTTGAAAATGCTAAGATGTTGCTCTGGCCCAAGTGGAACAATGGTCTTTGAAAACTAAACAACAAGGACAGCCAATGAGAGAAACTCTAAGGAGTTTCAAAAAAACAATGAGCGAATCATCTTCTTCAATAGAGAAGTGAAATAACTTTTTTTGGAGAGTTTGATCCTGGCTCAGGACGAACGCTGGCGGCGTGCCTAACACATGCAAGTCGAACGGAGAATTTCAAGAAGCTTGCTTTGAGAAATTTTTAGTGGCGGACGGGTGAGTAACGCGTGGGTAACCTACCCATAAACCCGGGACAACCCTTGGAAACGAGGGCTAATACCGGATAATCTTAGAGATTGGCATCAGTCTTTAAGGAAAGGTGGCCTCTGTATATGCTACCGATTATGGATGGACCCGCGTCTGATTAGCTAGTTGGTGGGGTAAAGGCCTACCAAGGCGACGATCAGTAGC
>NZ_SPQQ01000006.1 GCF_004766045.1 Desulfosporosinus fructosivorans | reverse complement strand
CTGCTAGATTCCTTCTAAAGGTTTCAGCCCAAAGGCATTCCCCTTTACCAGACTTGATCCTGGCGCAATAAGAATAATGAGACTTAAACAACTACCCCTAATAGAGATATAAGAATAAGTAATCCAATAATTGCAGAAAGATTTCTCCCTATCTTTGAACCATAGTTTTCCTTGTATTTTAGACCGATTAATAATGATGGAATGAAAAATATTAACGAGTAGAAAATCGTATAATGAATTCCAGAATCACCATTAGACCATGAATTTAGTCCAATACCATCTACTAAGTAATCACCAATACAGACATATCTAAAACTTATTGAAAACAAGATACCAACCAAGCATAATGCTAAGGATATAGTTCCTATTCCTAATTGTTTATTTCTAATTTCCAATATGTATTTCACTCCTATAATATTTTGATTTTTAGTGTCCAGTCATTAATTAGCCATGGAGTATCTGTTGTTTCTTTAATTAAATTAAATAGCTTGGTCAAAAGCCAATCGTACCCATTATAAAGTAAATTAAACCGAATATAGCAGGTATTGATAAAGCGAAAGTAGCTCCTAATAGCGCCTTTTTATATGGTTTTTGGGAGAGTTTAAGATATAGCCCCCCAAAAGCCAATATCACGGCTACCTCTAATGCAATTAGTGGAATCCATGTTATGATAGCAAATGTAATTTCACTCATTGTTCCACATCCTAGCTATCTATCTATATATAGTTTCCGTTGCACATTGTTCTACTAAATGAGTCAAGTCATAAGAAGACGTTCAGTTACTCTCAATAAGAATTCAACAGCATATTTAAAATACCTGCCCTAAGTACCATTATCTTATAAATATGCTCGTCACTCCAGAGTGTTCAACAACTTTTCAATGTGTGATACAATAATTATTCAGTGCTGGCCGACATTAGGCTGAATAAAGAAAAAGGAGGAATACGGTTTGGAATCATTAGTAGCAATTATTATTTACATGGCAGGTATGCTTGGGATTGGTTATTACTCCTATAAGCGCACCAGAAGCTTGTCCGATTACATGCTAGGGGGACGGAATCTTGGCCCTGCCGTAACCGCCTTAAGTGCAGGAGCCTCCGATATGAGCGGTTGGCTCATGCTAGGACTTCCCGGAGCCATGTTCTCTCAGGGAATTAGCTCTGGGTGGATCGTCATTGGCCTTACACTCGGTGCTTATTGCAATTGGCTCTATGTTGCTCCCCGTCTACGGACGTACACCGAACTCGCTAACAATTCTATTACAATCCCGGAATATTTAAGTAATCGTTTTGGAGATACCTCTAGAATTTTGCGGATTGTGTCAGGTCTCGTCATTATTGTGTTCTTTACCTTCTATGTATCGTCCGGTCTTGTCTCGGGGGCTGTTCTTTTTCAGAATTCGTTTAATGTAGACTATAATATCGGATTATGGATTGTCGGTGGGGTTGTTGTAGCTTATACTCTATTCGGAGGATTTTTAGCAGTCAGTCTTACCGATTTTGTTCAAGGCATAATCATGGTCCTTGCTTTAGTAATGGTTCCTCTTGTCACCCTTCGGGCAACTGGAGGATTGGGGTACTCCTTAAATACCATTCAAAGCATTAATCCTGCATACCTCGACTTCTTTAAAGGTACAACAGTTCTAGGTATTATCTCGCTCTTCGGTTGGGGGTTAGGCTATTTTGGACAGCCGCACATCATTATTCGTTTCATGGCCATCTCTTCTATTAAAGAAGTTGCCAAAGCTCGTAGGATCGGCATGCTCTGGATGGTCTTCTCAGTCATTGGCGCTATGTTTACTGGATTAATAGGGATCGCCTACTTCGCTAACAAGGGCCTAACGCTTGCTGATCCCGAAACCGTTTTTCTTGAATTAGGCAAATTGCTTTTTCACCCGATTATTACCGGCTTCCTGCTCGCCGCAATCTTAGCCGCGATCATGAGCACCATCTCTTCTCAGCTTCTTGTCACGTCTAGTTCTTTGACGGAAGACCTCTATACCCTATTTCGTCGCAATGCTGGTGATAAAGAACTCATCTTTGTCGGGCGTTTATGCGTTCTGCTTGTAGCACTGGTCGCAATACTGGTTGCTTATCGCCGCAGTGATACTATTCTGGGTTTGGTCGGTTATGCCTGGGCAGGATTCGGTGCATCGTTTGGTCCTGTCATTCTCTTGAGCCTCTATTGGAAGCGGATGAACAAATGGGGAGCCTTAGCCGGGATGATCGCCGGTTCTAGTACCGTTATTATCTGGACCCGCTTCCCCTTTCTTAAAAACACCCTTTATGAGTTGGTCCCGGGGTTCTTCGTCTGCTTAATCGCCATCGTCGTGATCAGCTTACTCACTGCTAAGCCCACAGAAAAGATTCAAACCGAGTTCGAACAGTGCAAACTGGATACGAATCTTGTTTAGGAACAAATTTGATAGTTACTAAATTGATGCGACAAAAAGATCCCTTGAATACCAACAGTTGATTGGCTTCGAGGGATCTTTGTTTACCAACGCCTTAAAATAGGTGATTAGTGAACCCTAATTCTCGAAGAGTTTGCGTAAATAACGACCTCTATTTCTAAAAAACCTTCGCTAATCTGCTAATGCGAGGTATCTTCATACGTTGTTTGAGAAACCGATGAAGTATCGAAATCGAGAATTTGGGCATCTGGGTAAGCTAAAATAATTGGAGAATGTGTTGCAATTCAAGCGGCGGTTGTCCATCCAGTTAAAGTTCAAAAAACTTTGTTGCAATATTTTTGTAAAAGTTACTGTCATGTTCCACAAATAGTAAAGTTGGTGAGTATTCAAGCAGTAACTCTTCTATTTGCATGCGAGAGATAATATCAATAAAATTAAGCGGTTCGTCCCAGATATGCAAATGAACTTTCTCGCATAGACTTTTTGCAATCAGCACTTTTTTCTTTTGCCCGCCGCTAAAAGCTGACATATCCTTTTCAAATTGAACTCTGGAAAAATCAAGCTTTCTTAAGATAGATTTAAAAAGGCTTTCATCGATCTCGTTGTTTGCAGCGTAGTCATTTAATTTGCCCTGAAGGTGTGAAGTATCCTGGGAGACATAGGATATTTTAAGCTGACTTCCTTTCCTGAAAGTGCCTGTATAGTTTATATCCTCACCACAAATAAGTTTGATAATACTTGATTTTCCGGAGCCGTTTTTACCTATAAGCGCAATTCGGTCACCTTGGTCAATAGTAAAGCCGACATCTTTGCAAACCATTGTTTCATCGTAAAAAATCGAAATATTATCGAGTTCGGCAAGTCGGTTCTTATGATAAGCAAGCTGAGAAATCTTCAGGCTGTCAGAGTTTTCAATATTTCTAAGAAGTTTAGACTTCTCTTCAATAGCTGATTGCTGTCTGCTTTCGATTGACTTTGAGCGTTTCATCATTTTAGCTGCCTTATGGCCAACATAACCTTTATCTAGCTTGGAACCGGAGTTTGTTGTTCCATTTTTCGTCTTTTCCACCTCGTGCGACCAACTACTCGCTCGTTTGGCAGAATCCGACAAGCGAGTAATATCTTTTTTGAGCTTTTCATTTTCTGCAAGTTCAAAGCTGTCTTGTCTTTGTTTATTTTCCCACCAACTAGAAAAGTTACCCCTTTGGATTTCTACATTGGTCTTATTGATCGAAAGAATATGGTCAACACAGTTATCAAGAAATGATCTGTCGTGAGATACTAGAATAAAACCACTTTTAGTATTGAGATAGTCACTGACAAGTTTTCTGGCCTTCATATCAAGGTGATTAGTTGGCTCATCAATCAATAGAAAACTATTTTCCTTAAGAAACAAAGTAGCAAGCATCACTTTCGTTTGCTCTCCGTTGGATAATGAATCAAAAGGACGATATAAGATTTCCTCAGAAAGTTCTAGTAATGAAAGTTCACGCATCAATTTCCAGTGGGTATAGTCTGGGAAAATGTCGCTGATTATATCAAGGGTATTATTACCCTTGTTTAATACATCGAAAGGGAAATATTCAAAGCTGATATTTGCAGATATATTACCGCTGTATTCATATTTACCACGCAACAAATTAAGAAATGTTGTCTTACCTCTACCATTTCTTCCTGTAAAACCCAATTTCCAAGCGGTATCTATTTGAAAACTTACGTTTTCAAATATGTTATCGTAACTGCCGTCATAGCCAAAGGTCAGATTTGTAACGTTTATCAAAGACATAAATTCATCCTCCAGTATAAAAAATATGAGCTGCAAGAAAGTCAATTCTTACAGCTCATAAATACAGCAAAATCAAACCCTTATTGGGCATGAAGAGGATATATTGTCTGAGTGAAAAAAATTGGTAACTTTCTTGCATAAGAACAACAAAATAAGCGGCATTTTCCGCACCACGATTTTGTTATTCTTTTAAAATTAGCAAGAAAATTACTTCATTTTTTCAACTCCAATTTCAATTAATTACACTAAATATTGTAACATACTCGTTTTTATAATTCAACAAAAACCAAAAAGCATATATATTATAATAATCTCCCGAAAGTAATCCATCAGATTTTTATACTTTTCAGCACCTCCATTATTCGTTCTTTATTTTGATTAAAACATTCAGGGCTAATCCTTACATTTGCCCCATGGTAACCTTCACCAAGGATTAAATCTATATGTCTTTTCCCATCAATCTCATCGCTATAAAGATGTCCCTTTAAGCCACTATTTGTTGTAAATTCTTCTCTATGAAATCCATCAATAGTTGGTCTGATATGGCTGACTTGACCAAACACATAAATTCTTTCAACTTGCTTGCCATCCACGTATATATTAATTCCACTATCAGGACTTGCATTATGTTCTGCAGTTGGCTCGATATAGGTTTCCATTATAGCTGTCCATTCCACTGGGTATTCTACACTAAAATCAAATCTTTTGTCTTGATATATTTTTGTGACTCCATCAGACTTTTCTATTGAAGCCTTGTCAGAAAAAACAAACTGACTACCGTTCCATAAATATTTACCGTATCCGTATCCAAACCCATAGCCATTGAAATTGCTCAGAGTAACTCCAATACTAGTTTCTCCATCGTCCAATAAAGAAAACCCTGCTTGTGTCTCCGCGCTGTAAATGAACCCATCTTCTTTATAGCCAATAGCCGGCAGATTATACACAATCCCCTCGCCATTGACACTGAGTAAAACATATTGAAATTCCGGACTGGATTTTCCTGGCCGACCAATTGCAAAATCATAATGACCGTCTTTATTATAATCTTTGAATACAAGTGGGAAAGTTCCACAGCTCAATTCGTCATTTCCGAAGTAGTTATTGAGCGAAACCCTGCTCGTTACCTTCCCGCTGCTGTTCTGAATTTGAAGATCAAAACGTCCTCGGTACATGCTTTCGAAAATACTAAAGCCTTGTTCGTCAGGGGTAAGTGGCTTTTTGTATTCCGTTTGTATGACTGTAATCAAATATTTATCATTATTGGCATCTAATACTGCCTTGGAAATAATGAAAGGACTTTCTTTTTCAAATTTAAATAGTTTTCCATCCCAGACATATTTGGCAGGTTCAAAACCGCCGCCGTTATTCTTAACACCAATTACTATACCTGGACTCTTACCTTCTCCAATACCTCCTGTTCTAGTGAACTCAATTGAATAACTACCAGCGGCAGTATAAACAAAGCCCTCTTCTTTATACCCTTTTATGGGTAATGAAAAAATCTTGCCATCTTTGCCAACACTGAAAATATGATACTTATATTCACCACTACCATCGTTCACAGGGAGTCCAATAGGGATGTCGAGCAAATTATCATTATTGTAATCGTTTAGAATGAGATTCACCGGACCGTCAAAGAGCAGGTCTTTATTACCAAAGGACTGATTGAGTGACCGTCGGCTGGTTTCTGTTCCTTTGTCGTTCTGAATAACAAGGTCAAAGGTCCCTGAATATATGGTTTTTTCATCGGCCCGAATAGAAGACCCCTTTGTCTGGACAATAGAAAGTGTATACTGCAATTCAGTATCTATGAACCCCACTGCGCTTTGAGCAACAATGGGATTCTGACTGCTCGGGTTTAAACATACCGATAAAACCAGCAGAGAAAATAGAATGAACAGAAAACCGCTTGTCTTTATAAAAGAAAGCATTAGTAATGTACTTTCTTTCTTACTTCGATAAGCCCTCTTCATCTCTAATTCCTCCCCACCACTTCTTTTTGTCAGCATGAGAATTAATTTCTCGATTGATCGAAGTTCTGGCCCATTTTCATCGTTGCAAAGGCATTTCAACTACTATTTCTACAAAATAACAAGTATCCCTTCATTTAAGAGCGGGGAGCAACGTAGTAAGCAATTGTCGTCATTCATTCCTTAGGGGTGATTTCTTCTATTTGCTCACTTTGGTTTTGGGATACCTCTCTGTAGATTTCTAGCACAGCTTTATTAATCACAGCTCCAAAATAAGCAGTGATAACAGATCCAAGGACAATGCCATTCAGGCCCATCTTTGCTAAAGGGTGTATAACTATCCCAACTAAGGAAAACAAAATGCCAAAAGAAATAGCCATTCTGATGGTTAAGCGTAAGTTTTGCAATAAGAATCTAATTCCAAACTGAAAATTTTCTATAAGACTTACCTTATCTACAACAATTGAGTATTGAACATAAACTAACACAATGTAAACTAAACTAAAATAAGCATATTCTTTTTTTATAAACATTAAGAGAAAAGGAATAACCTCCAAGAGGTTAAGGATGAAAAACTTAAACCATACTCTATTACCATCCTGAAGAAAGTCTTTAAATGTTACCTTTTTATGCCCTGCTTGGCTAATAACTGATAAATAGCCACCGAATAAAAAACTTGTGACAAGAACAAAAGATAACAGAAGCAAGAGGTTTGCCAGGTTGATTTGATTTATTACTCCTCGAAAATTGCTAGGGTTATATTGAAATATAAGAGAAGGAAAGTCTTCCAAGATATATCTAATACTTGGTGGGGCTGATATAAACCCGATTTTTAAGTTGAATAGTTGGGAGATGGGCTCATATTCAGTTTTGAAAATCCTTTCATAAAGATGGAGTTCTCCTATATCTAAAATTATGGGCAGTAAAATGATCCAAATGACCTTATGTATTGCTTTAAACTGTTCGTTAAATTTATCAGTTATAGACATTTAACTTTACTCCTTTAAGTCACCTAATTTGTGATATAATTAATTATACCATATTATGGAGGGAGTATTGGGTCTATAATGAGAAAATACATTATGCTTATATTTACACTTGTAGTGTTGTTAGCTACTGTTATTACGCAAATTCCTGATAATAAAACCCATCCTAAACCTAACTTTCGGGAACCTTTCCTTGAATTTAATTCCTCAAAGTTCGGACAAATCAAAAATATTGTTTGGCTAGATAATTATGTATTAAGTGAAAATGCTGTGGTAGTATTAGCCACAAACCTTAAAGAAAATATTAGCTATTCTTCTTTATCCTATTTAGATGTTGCTACTGGTGAGAGCCAACTCTTAGCAGAATATCCGACTCACCAATATCTTGAGGATGTTATATTGTTCGATAGTCCATTTTCTAAACATAGTATAATTACAGCTTTTAATGATGGAGTTGTTAAAACAACTCTCACCAGAGATAATGACCAGAATTTACATGCCGAACAGGAACTCTTAACGATAGAGGGTTTTGAAGAAGCTAATAGCATGGAATTCAAAGGCAATCTCTATTACTCTAAAGAAAATGATAAGTTATTATATGTAAAGAATTTCGACCGACCAGTCTTTTCCTTTAATGAAACAGATACTCCGGTCAGTGATATGACCTACTTACTAAAACCTTCTCAAATAATCAATGCTAATACCTTAGACAGTACTCTTACCTATACCTCATTTACTCCAAATGGGATTGACCTCTACTCCATAGATTTTGATGGTACTCCCTTAACAAATAATAAACCTCTTGTTAAAGAGGTAATTAAGGCACAAACTATCGAGGATAGGTTTGGCTTTATTGGGATGAATTTAAACACTGATCCCTCTAGTTCCTCTAGTAATCAAACCTTAAATATTTTTATGGCTCGAAGATATAGCTCTAATAACCATGAGATACTTGAATTGGATGCTATTCCATTTAATAATGATCCTCAAGGTGCGGTGCCTGCTTTAGACTCAACTACCTACAATGAGGACTATACTTTAGTCTATACGAGTTATGATGAGAGCCACAGGGGTAAGCTAAATATATGTAATTATAAACAAAAACCCAAAGTTATCCTCGAAGATGAGAATCTCTTTGGGCCAGTTAGTATTGCCAGAAAAAGAACCCTTGATCCCACAGATCCATTGGGTAATGGTGATAGCACAAACAAATATATTCTTTATTTTACGTTAGAGAATGGTAAGGTTAGGATAAAGGTCTGTGATGAGCAAGGGGAGCTAGTTAAGGATCTTACAACTATGATAATGAGCTAATATAATCTATTAATGTAATGATTCACTAAGCTATGCTTTAATCCGATATTTACTCCCCTTCCCTTTATGGCGGGAAGCTGGAGTTGGGTTATCCGTGTTCAATAGTATATCGTCTATCTCAATTTCTGCGAAATCTCCATCTGGAAATTCAATACATTGACCGCAATTATCACATTGTTTGTTTGGATCTTGATCACATTGATCACACTCGCCGCATTCAGTGCATGGACGATCTTCTAATACGCATGCTTCACCTAGATTTTTCAACTTTTTCGAACCTCCGAATTAATTAAAATATACCTAGAATATTCCAGGACTCATAATTAGTGATTTAGGGTCATTTGCCAGTCCTCGGAGTGCAGCCTTCGAGCGCTGATCTGCCCACCCTTCATCCAATAACTTGATGGTGTCATTGTAGCGATTCTCACTTCCTAATAAGACGAGTAACAAATCCCCATCGGGTCTAGTTACATACGATACCAAGCACTGTCCAGCCTCTGTGGTCGTACCCGTTTTCAGACCTTCGTCTCCAGGATAGTTCCCGAGAAGTAGATTCGTATTGTCAAACTCGCCTTGACGAGGGTTACCTTTTGCATCTTTCCATTGAATTCGTGCATGAGGTAGTTTGACCAATTTCATAAGCCGTTCATTCTTGAGAAATTGACTTGCTATTTTACTTAGGTCATTTGCAGTAGTATATAGGTCCGGGTCAGGCATTCCATGAGGGTTCGTAAATTGACTATCTGTACATCCTAAAGTGGCCGCATAGTTGTTCATTTCCTCGGCAAAGGCTGGGATTGAACCGCTGATTTTTACGGCTAGCGCTGCAGCTGCATCATTCGAGCTGTGAACGTATAGTGCAGTTAAGAGCTCTTTGACTGATATTTGATCGCCTGGGCTGAGGCCTAGCTGTGACCCCTCAATATTCACTTCAGGGCCAACACTTACAACATCTGTATCCTGAAGGGTCTTCTCTGCGACAAGACCAGTGAGGAGCTTTGTGGTACTCGCTGGTGCCCGTTTAAGGTCGGCATTGTATGATTTCAGAATCTGAGTTGTTTGTGGGTCTATAAGAACGTAGCTTTCGTCTTGGGTTGAGAGATCCTTATTCGATATCAATGTCTTAGAATTGACGGTATTCGCTTTGGTCTCAGTTCCGCTAATCAGTCCTTTTGCGATTGTCGGACTTATGTAGTTGTATCCGATATACGACAAAACGCTAACCAGCATTAATAGAATTAGAATCGGTAATTTCGGGCCAAAGCGATTTGTAGAATGCCTCAATGACTAACCCCTCTTTATCCTTATATCTAAGTATTAAGTACTATAATCTGAAGATATATTACTGCAAAAATATAATAATAATATTTTTTTTAACTGACTACGCTATTATAACGAATCTTAGAGCAAGGGGCAAGTTTTATACGCTGGGCATCAAACGAAATACTAAGAACCCTTCTCCTCATCCCAATACTGCCATACTGCTAAAAATGGATAGGGATTAATCCATTGCCCATTCGGTAGTTCAATCCCAAAATGAAGATGGTCGGGTGTTGTTAAAGCATCTCCTGTATGCCCCATGGTTCCCAAGGGCTCTCCGAATTGTACTCGATTCCCTTTTACAAGTGTTGTGGCAATAGATTTGAGGTGTGCGTAATAATAATAATTCCCATCATCCCCGCGTATACCGACACGTTCTCCACCCAGGCGGTTCCACCCTAATTGTTCAACTTTCCCACCACAGATGCTGACAATGGGAGTTCCTTCTTTCCCGAAAAGGTCAGTTCCTTCATGTCTGCGTATTCCCCCTTCACGGTCTGCTCCAAAACTATCCCCAAACCACGTAGTTCCGATAACGGGAAATTTGTACACGTTAGGCTGGTAGTAGGTATACTGGTTGAGAATTTCCTTGTGCCTTTTAACCTTATTCTGTGTAACTTTGGAGAGTAATCCCCAGTCTATTGCTGAAAAAGGAACCTGGTTCTTAAGTTGATTAATTAGTGCTTGTGCTTCGCTTTCAGGGATCGTGGAGCGTATTGCAATTAACTCCTCTAAGGGAATTGTTGGAGCTGTTCGATTTTCATGAATACACTGTTTCACTAGGGCTGGCGATATCGATGTTAAATAGGGATAGGCATCTGAAGGGCTTTTGATAGGCGGACGGTGAAGTTCCTGCCATGCTATTATAGCGACAATCATAAGGAAACCTAACTGAGTTAGCATTCGTTTCAACTTCGCTGGAATTTTCATCGTCCTCTCCCACTTTCTTCTGTTCTTTTCTTAACAATTTGACGAACATTTGTTTGCACTTTGTTTTGATGAATGGTAAAATTAATGAAAAGATGGGGGTGTGATTATGTACCCAGATTTGTCACTGAGGCAAACAAACATTTTAGAGTTCATAAAACAAGAAATACGTAAAAAAGGATATCCACCTGCTGTACGCGAAATTGGCGAAGCCGTCGGATTATTATCGAGCTCTACAGTGCACGGTCATCTACAAACGTTAGAAGACAAAGGATATATTCGACGTGATCCCACAAAACCTCGGGCAATTGAAATTTTGGATAGTTCAAGCGACATACTCGAAGCGGCAAAAGTCGTCCACATTCCTGTTATAGGTCGTGTCACCGCTGGGCAACCGATTTTGGCCGTGGAAAACATTGAAGGCACCTTTCCTCTTCCTGCTGATCTTGTTCGTCAAGATAACGTTTTCATGCTTAAGGTTCAGGGAGAAAGTATGATCAATGCAGGAATTTTAGATGGAGATTTTATTATTGTTCGTCAACAGAATGAGGCTCGAAATGGCGAAATTGTCGTTGCGTTAATTGGAGATGAAGCGACGGTTAAACGCTTTTATAAAGAAAGAACTCTTATTCGCCTTCAGCCTGAGAACCCGGCCATGGAGCCAATTTATTCTCAGGATGTCTCGATTCTAGGGAAAGTGGTTGGTGTTTTCCGAACCCTACAGTAGACTTAAAAAGACCTATAAACAAAGATATGCAGAATAGAGCGATGTTAGCGCTCTAAAACTTAATTCTATGACCTAATACTTTAACATAATTCTATCTCGTAATTTGATATGAAAAAGGGCCTGTAACTAAACTTGTTTTCCAGTTTGTTACAGACCCTTTTTGTTCGAGAATTGCCGTTATTGTCGAGGATTATTCGCCATTTCATAGGTGTATATCCTCTTTTGGGTGATAGCGCACCACTACTCAGAAGATTTTCCAAGTTTTGTAACGCTCCCTTTTTCATATTAAATTATTCGCGAGAAATTTTACAGTTCTGTTTATCCTGAAAACGTTCCAAGCCTAACTGAATCAATTGGTCAATTAATTCAGAGTAAGGAATTCCAGATGCCTCCCAAAGCTTGGGGTACATCGATATTTCCGTAAATCCTGGCAATGTATTAATTTCATTAAGGAAGATTTGATTCTCAGAAGTTACAAAGAAGTCAACTCGACTAAGGCCACTCGCTTCTACGGCACGGAAGGCTTCAACCGCCATTTCTCTTAAACGTAAAGTTATAGATTCCTCGAGCGGAGCTGGAATTAACAAGCTTGAGCCAATATTTGAGTACTTTGCTTCGTAGGTATAAAATTCATGGGCGGGTTTTATTTCTCCAGGAACTGATGCTTTTGGATGATCATTTCCCAGAACGGCGACCTCAACTTCTTGTCCAGTAATATTTTTTTCTACGACAATTTTACGATCAAATATGGTCGCAACATCCAAGGCAACCATTAATTCTTCACGGTGGCGTGCTTTAGAGATGCCCACACTAGACCCTAGATTAGCCGGCTTTACAAAGCAAGGATAACCAATCTTGGTTTCGATTTCGTCAACGCAAATATCCCGCCTACTCAGTAAGTCTGAACGCAGGAGGGTCACATAGCGTGCTTGGGGTAGCTCTTTCTCATGGAAGACTGCTTTCATTCGATCTTTGTCCATCCCTAGAGAGGATCCTAAAACCCCAGACCCTACATAAGGTACATTCGCCATTTCAAGTAATCCCTGGATAGTTCCATCTTCCCCATATGGGCCATGTAGTACAGGAAAAACAATGTCAAATTTACCTTGGTTTGGCAGAGTGTGACCGTCTAAAGCCATAAAATGCGGGTTTGTCGGATCAACGACCAGAGTAACCTGGTGTGTCTGGTCAGCCGGAGGAAACCCTTCTTTTATCAAAGTTTCGGGGAGAACGCCCCAAAACCATTGGCCTTGTTTATTGATTCCGATCGTTTCAACAATGTAACGTGTTCGATCAATCGCTTTGACGATCGACTGGGCTGAATTTAAGGAAACTTCATGTTCTCCTGATCGCCCGCCAAACAACAAAACTACCCTAAGTTTATGATTTTCCACTAAGCTCCACCCTCTCAATTAAGTAATTGGAATGAATGTCCTGCTATGTGTTCCTATTCCTCTAAGGAGACGATATTATAACTGATATCATTATATGCGTAAAATAAGGAAAAAGCTCCCGCCTATCGGGCAAGAGCACCTATATGATCCATTGGCCAATAACGGAATAAAGTTCGGCCAGTTATATTTTGAGTAGGTAAAAATCCCCACTCCCTAGAGTCTGCACTATTGTTGCGATTATCGCCCATAACGAACACTGTATTTTCAGGAATATCGATCGGCCCGAAATCATTTTTAGATTTATCGACTACATAGGGTTCATAAAGTGGTTGATCGTTTACATAGGTCGTATGATTACGTATTTCCAGCTTATCTCCGGCCACACCAACCACACGTTTAATAAAGTCCTCAGTTGAGTGAGCACTCGGTGGTGGATGAAAGACTATGATATCTCCAGGACTAATGTGGTCAAAATGTTTGAAGAAAAACTTATCCACTATGACTCTGTCTTCCAATTGAATCGTCGGCAGCATTGAACCGGTAGGGACTTTACGAGCTTCAATAACATACGTGCGCAAGACCCAAGAAAGCGCAAAAGCTATCAGTACAATTTCAACAAGTTCGAGTAAAAAACGCATTGTACTTTTCGGTGACTCTGAATCTCCCATAATTCGCCCCTTTCTTCCCTTTCATATTAACACAGTTAGGTATATGTTTGAAAGGAAGATGTCATTGAACCAGTTACTATTGAAAACTGCTAATTAGCAGAGAATCGATGAGTTAGTCCAAAAGCCCTTGTTGCCATAGATTTAGGGCGGCTAAAATGTTGCCCATCTGGACATAAGTACTGGAAATGCCCCCTTGCTGATAGACGATATAAGGTTCTCGGAGTGGACCGTCCGCAGAAAATTCGCTGGTAGCTCCTTGAATAAAAGTACCACCTGCCATGATGACTTCGTCTTCATACCCCGGCATTCCAGAAGGTATAGGCAAAACATGAGAATCCACGGGTGAACCTTTCTGAAGGCCCTGACAGAAGGAAATCATTTTAGCCCGTGATCCAAGTTTTACAGCTTGAATCAGATCTGCTCGAGGCGCTTCTGGTTCAGGATGTACTTCAAATCCTAAGGCCCGCCAAAATGCCGCTGAAAAAACAGCACCTTTAATGGATTCAGAAACGGTTAAGGGGCTAAAGAATAATCCCTGATAGAACAGGCGCTGCCATTCCAAAGTAGCGCCCATATGCTCACCAATACCTGGGGCAGTCAAGCGCTGGGCTGTAAGTTTAACCAAATCTGAGCGACCAGCTACATATCCACCCGTCGGAGCAAGACTACCTCCCAGATTTTTAATTAGCGAACCGGCCATCAAGTCAACACCGATATCACCGGGTTCCAGTTTTTCGACTAGTTCTCCGTAACAATTATCTACAAAGATAAGCACGTGAGGATAGCTACCCTTTATAAAACTAACCAGTTCCTCGAGCTGCGATATCATCAGTGAATTTCTCCACGCATATCCGCAGGAGCGTTGAACCATCAACATACGAGTTTTATCAGTTATGCACTTGCCTAAAAGTACATATTGTATTTTTCCTTGGGAATCTAAAGGAATCGCCTCGTAGGACACGCCGAAATCTAGCAGGCTCCCTTGACCTGTTCCCCGTAACCCTATAACTTCTTCCAAGGTATCATACGGTGCCCCAGTGACAGAAATAACATGATCGCCTGGGCGCAGAACACCAAATAAGGCGGATGCAATTGCGTGAGTACCGGAAACAAATTGACCCCGCACAAGCGCTGCTTCCGAGCCTAAAATGCGTGCAACCACGCGGTCTAGGACTTCACGACCCGAATCACCTAGTCCATAACCGGTTGTTCCCTGTAAATGATACGTAGAGACCTGTTCGGCTTGAAAGGCTTGCAAGACTTTTTCGTGGTTATGTGTGGCAATGTCCTGTATCGCAGGTAGCTGACGCATAAGTGTTTCTTCTGCATCAGACACTGCTTTACGAATTACCTCTGGCCAGTTGGGATTCAAATACAAACAACTTCCTTCTATTAAAACAAAATGGATGAAAATCAGGTCATTAAAGAACTGAGGGCAGTCCAAACTGGCTTTAAGGAGTCTCCCCGAGCGAGAGAAAACTTGATTGGATGAGGAAGGCGCTCGACCAGTTCTGTAAGATCATCTTCAGCCAAGACCTTATCGACCTTATTTAACAAAGTTATCATGGGTTTGTCATCGCATCCAAGTTGTTTGAGCACCTCATGTACAGTTTCAGCATGTTGGAGTGCTTGCGGATGGCTCGCATCGACGACATGTAATAAAATATCCGCCTGTTGGACTTCTTCAAGTGTGGCTAAAAAAGCACGCAGAAGTTGGGTTGGCAATTTTCGAATAAACCCAACCGTATCGCTAAGGAGGACTTCCAAGGAGGAGTTCACTCTGATACTACGTACAATCGGATCTAAAGTTGCGAATAGTTTATTCTCACCCATCGGTATGTCGGAACGGCTACCAGTCTGTTCCATTGCAACTTTTAAAAACGTTGTTTTTCCAGCATTTGTATACCCGACTATGGCAATTGTCGGTAGGCCACTTCTCGATCGTTGACGACGTTGGACATCGCGATGCTGTAAAACCAGCTTCAATTCTTTTTCCAATTGAGAAATGCGATCCCGCATGCGCCTACGGTCAAGCTCTAATTTTGTTTCCCCTGGTCCGCGCGAGCCGACTCCTGCCCCTAAGCGAGAAAGAGCTTGTCCTTGACCTGATAGATAGGGCAATAAATGTTTAAGTTGCGCCAATTCGACTTGAAGTTTGCCTTCGCGAGACTGAGCACGTTGCGCAAAAATATCTAAGATCAATCCTGTACGATCTAGTACTTTAAGCCCAGTTTCCGTCTCTAGGGTTCGTAACTGTGCTGGTGACAATTCATCATCACATATCACGACGTTAGCCTCTGTCTCCTGTAAGCGGTGAACTAATTCTTCAATTTTTCCGCTCCCTAAATAGCTGCGGGACTGTCCATAACGACGCAGTTGGACTATTTGACCAACTACGTCTACACCAGCTGTACGGGCTAGCTCTCTCAGTTCAATCAAATCTTCATTGTCTTCTTGGTCACTGTCAACGAGCGCGATAAGGAATGCGTGCTCTTTACCAGAGGCAGTTTCAGTTTTAGGTGCAACCTTGGAAAAGCTCGATAAGGAATCGTTATAGTCAAAGGCTTGCCAGTTTTCAGAACTGAGATTTACGTTAAAGGAATCGTCCTCTCCTGTTCGAAAGGCAATCTGAATTCCTGTAAGTAAGCCGTCGCGAACTCCAATAGCAGCCATACTTTCTAGTTGCAGGGATAACAAAGCGCTATGATCTAGGGGACTGAGTCTGAAGTCTCCATTGGGATGGGTATGTATGCATCTCAGGTGTTTTCCAATGGAGCGACCTTTAATCTGAGGTAGAGTAACATTGGCATGACGTCCTATCGCCGCCGCGAGGAGTGTCCCTGGACGCGAAAGATAGACCGCAATTTCTCTATTCCAAAGTTGGGTTAGACGAATGAGCTCTTGAAGGATTTCTGGATGGATTAGTTCGGAACGTTCAGTCTTAAATTCTGAAAGATCTTTTAGCTCTTGTAACTGGCTTGCCCGAATCCCGGACAATTCTCCCGAAATATCCATATCCATAGGAAACCTCTCATTCTTAAGTTTTGTATATCAATTGTACCTAAAAGATAAGATTAGAGATCTTCTAGGGTAATATCCACAGGTAATATTTGAATCAGTTCTTCGCGACTAGAGCTAGGCTTTTGAAATAACCGAACAGCCTGTTTCCGGACTGTCTTTTCCACGAGGTTACGAACAAGCCGTGCATTTCCAGCATAAGGATGAGTATTAATCAAACTTAACAGGTGGAAGCGGAGCGTGTCCGAACCCTCAGGAGAAAGCTCATATTGTCGAGACTTGAGCATAGATTTCCCGATGGCTAACAATTCGTCGAGGGTATAATCTGGAAAATCAATATGTATTGGGAAGCGTGAACGAAGTCCAGGGTTAGATTGCAAAAAAAACTCCATTTCCTGTCGATAACCAGCCAGGATTAAAACAAGGTTATCCTTATTATCCTCCATGGCTTTTACCAAGGCATCAATAGCTTCCTTGCCGAAATCCTTTTCTCCCCCACGGGCTAGCGAATAGGCTTCATCTATAAAAAGAACTCCACCTAACGCCTTCTTCAGTTGTTCCCTTGTTTTTTGCGCGGTATGTCCGATATATTCCCCGACAAGATCTGCTCGCTCACATTCGATTACATGCCCTTTTTGCAGAACTCCCATTTCTTTAAACAATCGACCGACTAAGCGAGCCACTGTTGTTTTGCCAGTGCCAGGGTTCCCACGGAAAATCATGTGCAGAACTAGAGGCTCGGCAATAAGCTTTTCTCGTGTACGCCGCTTTTGTATTTCCACATAGGCTTGCAATTCACGAATGAGGCGCTTCACGGTTACTAAGCCAATGAACGCTTCCAATTCATCAAGGATTTCCGCGACTTTATCTTTATCTTTATCTTTTTCAAGGGACGAAGGATTATTCTTGCGAACTTTTCCTATTCCAACCGGCTCATTCACAGGTATGAGAATCTGTGCGGTTTCGCGGGGCAAGGGAGATTGAATGACTGGTGGTTGAAGTTTGTCAGGTCTAAACGTCACACGGATTGTCATAAGTACAGGCACCTCCCATCCTTACTACTATACTCAAGTAAAGATAAAAGGTGTCTTAGAAAACGCGTTGTTATTATTTTCCTGTTAGGGTCTTAGCGTATCGTACTCGTGCCTGATGATCTAAAAATTTCTTACGGATCCGGACGCTCTTTGGTGTAATTTCAACTAACTCATCATCATTGATAAATTCTAAAGATTGTTCCAAGGAAAATTCTCTAGGTTTATCAAGTCGTAACGCTTCATCGGCCGAGCTTGTACGCATATTAGTAAGTTGTTTTTTCTTACATACGTTTACTTCAATATCTTGTTCACGTTTATTCTCTCCAACAACCATACCTCCATATACATGAAGGCCTGGATCAACAAACAAAGTTCCTCGGTCCTGAGCTGAGAAAAGACCGTAAGCGTTTGTTTCTCCCTCTTCAAAAGCAATGAGTGCACCACGACTTCGGCCAGGGATATCCCCTTTATAAGGTTCATAACCCAAGAACATATGACTCATCATACCTTCGCCCCGTGTCTCTGATAAGAAATCTCCACGGAAGCCAATCAGGCCACGTGCCGGAATTCTAAATTCCAGACGGAGTTGCGTCTGAGACAGGTTTATCATATTGGCCATTTCTGCTTTCCGCTTTCCGAGAAGTTCCATAATTGATCCAAGCGCACTTTCGTGAAGATCACAGATTAAGAACTCGATTGGTTCGCATTTGACCCCATCGATGGTTTTATAGATAACTTCGGGTTTAGAAACTTGAAGTTCATACCCTTCCCGACGCATATTTTCAATTAGAATTGAGAGGTGAAGTTCTCCTCTACCAGATACTTGAAAACAATCAGCAGAGTCCGTTTCTTCGACCCTCAGACTAACATTTGTCTCAACTTCTTTCCAAAGGCGTTCGCGTATCTTACGAGAGGTTACGAAATGACCTTCTCGCCCAGCGAAGGGACTGTTATTAACCATAAAGTTCATGGATAAAGTTGGCTCATCGACTTCAATTCTCGGTAAGGCTTCAGGAGCTACAGAACAGGCTACAGTTTCTCCGATATTAGCGCTGGTAAGCCCGGTAAGCGCAACGATTTCTCCGGCGGATGCTTCTAAAACGTCTTGTCGTTTTAGTCCTTCAAAGATCATAACTTTCCCGACTTTAGCTCGTTCAAAACTCTCATCCCGTTTGATTAGGGTAACAGTTTCATTTTGGTGAATTGTTCCACGTACAATTCGGCCTACAGCAATTTTCCCGACATAATCATCGTAGTCTAAAGTGGTGACAAGCATCTGAAACGGAGCTTCCAGATCAACTACAGGAGCTGGAATGTGTTCCAAGATCACGGAAAATAAGGGTGTTAAAGAGTCCGCCAAAGAATCGTGAGCGAGTCCTGCAGTTCCGGCACGAGCAGAGGCATAAACTACTGGAAAATCTAACTGCTCATCTTCCGCACCAAGCTCAATAAAGAGGTCAAGGACTTCATCGACGACTTCATCAGGGCGGGCGTCAGGGCGGTCAATTTTATTGATGACAACAATAGGCACGAGTTTAAGCTCTAAAGCTTTTCTCAAAACAAAACGAGTTTGGGGCATAGGGCCTTCGAAAGAATCTACAATAAGGAGTACCCCATTGACCATTTGTAAAACGCGCTCAACTTCACCACCGAAGTCGGCATGGCCTGGAGTATCAATAATGTTAATCTTTGTTCCCTGCCAATGAACGGCGGTGTTTTTGGATAGGATTGTAATTCCACGTTCACGTTCTAAATCATTGGAGTCCATGACGCGCTCAATAACTTGTTGGTTAGCTCTGAAGGTTCCACTTTGTTTTAACATGGCGTCCACAAGCGTCGTCTTCCCGTGATCAACGTGAGCGATAATTGCAATGTTTCTTAAATTTCGAGTTTCCATAGTTTTAGTTGAGTTCCTTTCTTTCACCAAGATAAAAGCATATAAAACTAAGATATCACAAAAGAGCAATGAATTCAAGAGAAAGAACTAAGAATGGTAACTTTCCAAACTTAGTCCTTTACGCTTTTGAGTCATCCTAATATATCCAATCGTGAGACTCCTACTTCTACGAGTTGGAGTGGGACCCTGTCCCCTGCTTCGTGACGAAAGCCTCCAGTGTTGAAAGTCTCCAGTGGAGACTTTGGCACTGGAGGCTTTTCCAATGGGAACACTTGCCAGCGAAGGAGCTAGACTCCCTCACCGAAGTCTCGATTTTCAACTATAGTTGAACGAGTTAATATTGGTCTAAGAACTCGTGGATGACTCTGCAGCAGCACTTGCCATAAAGTTAATAGGGCGAATTGGCATGACAGTTGAAATTGCGTGCTTATAGACCATTTGTTGTCTACCTTCAAACTCAATAACTACTGTGAAGTTATCAAAACCTCTGATAAGACCCTTAAGCTGAAACCCGTTAACCAAGTAAATGGTCACCGGAAGGTTTTCCTTGCGTACCTGATTTAAAAAGGTATCTTGTAAATTGATGGGCGATTTATTCATATATTTGCCTCCATCACCTTATATTACTACTTAACTTATTCTACACGAGTTTGACAGGCTCTGCAAGTCTTGAGAATACCCTCGAGTAATTCGTCCGAATCCGTCTCAATGTCATACCAACTGATGCGTGGATCACGGCGAAACCAAGTCAGTTGGCGTTTAGCAAAATGACGCGTATCTCTTTGTAGCAAACGTAGCATTTCAGGTTGGGTGACAAGACCAAATACGTACCAAAGTGAATGACGGTAGCCTATACTTTGCAATGGCTTTAACGTTGGTGCATAACCGAGTTTTAAGAGACCCAGTGTTTCTTCGATTAGGCCCTGAGATAGCATTGTGACGCAGCGCTGATTGATTCGATCGTAGATTAATTCGCGTCGAGCAGTTAGCCCAATATAGACAACCGAGGGGTCAAGTGCTTGGTATTCATCATCTCGGAATTGACGTTGACTCGATAGGGTGCTACCTGTTAATTCAATGACTTCTAACGCTCGAATAACGCGAAAAACATCGTTGGGGTGTAACTGCTGTGCTGTTTCAGGGTCCCTGTCCTTCAACTCCTGATGCAGTGCTAAGTTTCCATGTAATTGGACGTATTCATTCCAAATGGATCGGATTTCTTCAGAACCATGTTGTGAAAAATCATAGGGATCGAGCAACGAACGAATATAGAGCCCTGTCCCCCCGACTACAATTGGAACATGTCCACGCCCCCTAATTTCATCAATTAAGGCAGTAGCCTTAATCTTAAACTGAGCTGCAGAAAAAGGTTCTTGGGGATCTATATAATCAATGAGGTGGTGTGGGACGAGTTGGAGTTCTTCTGTACTTGGTTTCGCTGAACCGATATCAAGTTTCTTATAAATCTGAACAGAATCTCCAGAAATTATCTCCCCTCCAAGTTCCAGGGCCAGGGCTATTCCTAGTGATGTCTTACCGACGCCGGTCGGGCCGATAATAATGATTAGTGGATACACTAGATCAACCCCTATCAAACTAAAATGACGCCATAATCGACAGGACTGTACTGTCCTCCAAGTAATATGTCAAACCCTAGACGTCGGAATTCTGGGCTGGTTTTGCGTTCTTTAAGCACAACCCGGTATCGAGCAACCCGACATGCTTCTAGTACAACCTCGGGATTGAGGGGATTGTGGTCTGACCAGCGATGCAAGGGTACAATTGAGTCAGACTGTCTACATGTGTTGCGAAACATAGGATCGAAATAAACCACATCAACCGAGCGAGAGGGTATCTGCTTTAGATACTCAAGGTGTTCACCCCAACGAACTTCAATTTTCTGAGAGGCTCGTGCTAAAGCTGACCAAGTATCTTGTTTATCTTTATTGTGAGCTTTGCGAATAATCTCATCAAAATGGCTCAAACCATCCTTAACGAATGCGGCTAAAATCGGAGACTGCTCAATTCCCAGAACACTCCCTTTTTCCCCAACTGCCCAGGCCCCAATTAAAGCATCCGTCCCAAAACCCAGAGTAGCATCAATTAATGAGCCCCCTTCTTTTAGTTGGGTTGCTTCAAGATAACGATCAAACCCACCACGCAGGAGATTTAATAGCCGAATGATGGCCATGTTTGGATGAAAGGACAGTTGTTTTGATCCGCTTGTCAAGAAAACACCCCGACGCGTTATTGTAAGTTCTGGTAACTCTCCACCCCTGCCCTGAATTACAGTCCAGCTGCATCCGGGTTGTTGCTGAAACCAAGCAAGTCTACTTAGGAGTTCAGGATCTGTATGGGTTATTTTGATGAGGATAGGTATATCTTTTAACATAGAGCCTCCAGTTTTCTTTACCGTATCACTAGCATGCATATTTTCGCCGAATCCTTAGTTGTACTAAGTGAGTCACTTGGTTCTAGCGCAAGAGCACGCCTCTCATCTTACGGAAAGTATACCCGTGTCAAGCAGCACCCAAACTTTTGATTATCAAGTGCGATAAAAACGCTTTTCCAATTCTGCCCGAGTCATTCTCACCATAGTTGGGCGTCCATGTGGACAGGTATAAGGATTCTGACTTCGGCCAAGTAGCGCAATGAGTTGTTCCATTTCCAGCAAGGAAAGTGAGTCTTGTCCTTTAATGGATTCTTTGCAAGCCAAAAGATAAATCCATTCCTCTAATAATTTCTCAATAGTGGGTGTAGAATTTTTCTGTAAGACCTCTTCGATAAACTGCCGTAGTAGGCTGTCTGCCTGAACATTACCTGTTTGAACGGGTACACCCCGTAAAAGATAAGTTCGTTCACCAAACTGCTCCAGGATAAATCCCATTTCAGTCAAACTCCATAAATTTTCTAAAACCACCTGCTCTTCCTGGAGAGTAAACTCCATTGGAAGTGGAATCAAAAGAGTCTGACTGGAACGCTCAGCTTGTCTAAACTCCGCAAACAGTCGTTCATAATTAATGCGTTCGTGAGCAGCATGTTGGTCAATCATCAAGAGGACATCACCGTCAGTAGCTAAGATATAAGTGCTAAATAGCTGTGCTAAGGGCCAGATGTGAGCTAAAACATCATCGGCTATCGTTTCCAATTGAGCTAATGTATCCAATCGTGAGACTCCGACTTCTTCGAGTTCACTTATCTTACTAACCTCACTAGGGGGCGTGGTATGAGTTAATGGTTGCGCCACTTGGACATCTAACTCAGGTGAGGCTTTTTGAATAGGTCCCTTAGCGACTAAACTCTCTAGAATTCCAGTCTGTTCTTGAGCGGGTAAGAAGAATTTTGGTTGGTCAACTATTTCGGGTCTTAGGGGGAGTTTCAGCGGGGAGCTTGACGCGAGCGGTGCTACAGTCTCCTTAAATTGCCCTCTGGCTTTAGCATTCTCTGAATTTGTTGCTAGTACAGAACTTGGAGAAGGCTTAGTGGAGAAGGTTGTCGCTGGTTCTAGTGATGAGCGTAGTGTCTGATATGAGGGTAAAGGTTTACTCTTGATTAGGGTTTGATAAACCGATTGACTGATAAATGGGGCTAAGGCTTGCTCACTCCTAAAGCGCACATCCATTTTTGTGGGGTGGACATTGACATCATACTCTGAGGGCGGAACATGCAGATGCAGAACGACGATTGGATGAAGCTTCGTTGGAATAAGGGTATGATAGCCTTCCTCTAGGGAGCGGCCTAAAAATGGTGAGCGTACAATTCGACCATTGATCATAAAGTTTTGGGTTTGCTTAGAAGATCGCACCAGATCAGGTGGACTGATAAAGCCCTCTAATTGCCAGTCTCCTTTTTGCACGTTGATCGGTATCAGCTGTCGAGCAATCCCATGGCCCAAGACTGCTCCAATCGTTTCCCGTAAATCTCCGCGCCCGGACGTTTGCAAAACGACTTGTTGAGGATGAGTTAAGGAAAAGGCGATATCTGGATGCGCAAGAGCTATTCTCCCAATTGTATCGCTTATGAGACCAAATTCAGTAGGCGTAGATTTTAGAAATTTCAAACGAGCGGGTGTGTTAAAAAAAAGATTGCGGACAGTCACAGACGTTCCGACAGGGCACCCAACTTCTGAAAATTCTCCATTTTCGCCACCGATCAGCTTAAGACATAATCCAGCAACTTCGTCCGCGGGCCTTGAGGAAATTTCCATATGAGAAACCGAGGCAATACTTGGTAATGCCTCCCCTCTAAACCCGAGGGTCTGTAAATGATCAAGGTCATCAATCTTGTTGATTTTACTGGTGGCATGACGAATAACAGCCAATGGTAAATCCGCAATTGCGATTCCACAGCCATCATCTCGCACTCGAATAAGTGGTACGCCATTCCCTTCAATGGTTATGTCAATGTGTTTTGCCCCAGCGTCTAGAGCGTTTTCAACGAGTTCCTTAACGACAGATGCAGGGCGTTCAACGACTTCTCCGGCGGCAATTTGGTTAGCTGAATGTGAATCAAGGATGTGTATCACCGGTGTCAAAATTTCCTCAGTCCTTCTTTCCTACTCCAAACATCTAATTTATCATGAAGTTGGTTTTGCAGTAAACCGCTTGTGGTAGCTTCACTATGATGTTGTAGGTGGTCCCATAGGTCATAACCCGCTTGTTCACACTCTGAGCAGGCTTGAAACGGAATTCGCACGAGCACAGACTTTTGGGGAGACGACGAACGCGAGCTTTCAATATAGACGGTTCCGCCGCAATGGCTACACTCCCGTATGTAATCATGTCGGGTTTCTTCGAACCCATCCGTATCATAATAGACAGAACGAGGGCTATAAATCCAAGTTCCTTGGGGAAAGAAGGCTTTGCCTTGGATTGTGAAGCGGGGTTTAATGGTTTCGTGCTGTTTCTTGAGGGCCTCAAAATATGGTTTAAGGGCCGCAAGGGGTAAAGCCGGACTATCTGGTTTTTGTGGTTCTCGGACATGATGGTAATCTTCCCCGGCAAGCGCGAGTAAAATTGCAAGGTTGACATAAGGCAGTGCCCCTTCTATGGAATATCCACCTTCCAGGACAGCTAAATCCGGTTGGAGAAGTTCAGTGATACGCCCGTACCCATTGGCAGTGAGCTTCATCGATGCCAATGGATCTGTAAAATGATTGTCCTGGCCTGCTGAATTGATAATCAGATCCGGGGCAAACGCTTGGAGTCGTGGTAGCACCCAGTTTTCCAATACGTAGTGATATCCTTCGTCACCAGTTCCAGGTGGTAGAGGAATGTTTAACGTCTGATCCCAGGCATTCGGACCACCCTTTTCATTAACAAAGCCACTGCCTGGAAAAAGAGTACGTCCATCTTGATGGAGGGAAATAAAAAGCACATTCGGATCGTGATAAAAGATATCTTGGGTTCCGTCCCCGTGATGCACATCGGTATCGACAATAGCAATCTTCTTAGTTCCAAAACGTGCTCTCAAGTGATTTACAAGGATCGCTTCATTGTTGAGTGAACAAAAGCCCCGATTGCCCCATGAGGTAGCTCCTGAGTGGTGTCCTGGAGGGCGTGCCATAACGAAACCATTAGAGATTTCTCCGCGGACACGTGCTTCCCCAAGCAAAATAGCACTCCCTGCTGCAATGAGGTGGGCGTCTAAGGAACCGATATGCACTTCAGGCGTGGGAAATAATGCTTGAGCCCGTAAAGCCTCATGTAGCGAGGCAAGCCGGGGTGAATACTGTTTGATCTGGGGTAAGTCTAGAATCCCCTCTTCAAATAATTGTTCTTGTGTGTAGAGGAGACGTTCTTCTCGTTCAGGATGGGAGTCGCCCAGTGACCAGTCAAATGCAGGGAAAAACAAAATTCCAGTTCGTTTCATGCGTCTATCCTCCCGATCACACCAGGCCGCAGATGAACGGCCCCGCGGACAATTTGACCCACGGTTTTATATCCCTTAACAATTGGGAAGAAATCGAAGGGCTCTTTTTCCACGTCGTTAAGCTGCAACCCATAGGATGTAGCTAGCTGCTGAGCGAGAGTATCCAGAAATCCCTCGACTTCGCGATGAGGGCGGAGCGCACCTGACCACGTCCCCTGTTCCCCAGTCTCTTCTACCCGATACCTTTTCATATAAGTGTCCAGATGAAGCGTACAATCAAAGGTCGGTTTAGCCATAGCTGCGCCAAGAGCATTGGAAACCTCTGGATATAATCCGAGAGTAACAGGTGTCTTCAGGCGTTTTTCCAGAGCCAAAGTCATCCCCCGAGCTCCTCCACCACTGACTAGGGTGTTGAAGGTATGGGCCTCTTGGGGATGGAGAACTTCCCAAACTTTATATGCCGGCTCTTCTTGCCACTCGCGCTTCAGGGAATCAACTGCGCCAGCGATTTTCTCTGCTACTGTTTCAATAATAGCCTCTGCCAGTTCATGCAGAAACTCTGGTGTCCGGCGTTCTATCGGCAAAATAGAGGCTAGGGCCTCTTCTGCTAAGCGCTCATTTCCATATTCGATCAGCCCCAGATAACGCATCGCGTCTGTTGGTGTGGGTATGTTTCCACCTAGACAATAGGCTGGTCCGAGTCGGTATTCCTCCAGGACAAAACCCTGATCTGCAGAATGGATGGCGGAGTCCCCTCCAACTGGAATTGAACGAACCGCTAGGGTTCGGACAAGGGTTGAAAAAGGCCCGATTTGAGCTCCTTTCGAGCTGAGTAATGGGACACCGGAAAGCACGATCCCAATATCGGTCGTCGTTCCACCAATATCCACGATGATCGAAGAAGTCGTCGGTTCACTTTGAGTCAGTGCGGCAAGGATACTCGCTGCTGGTCCAGAGTAAATGGATTCAATCGGCCGAATCTTGGCAAGGGGTACAATCCCCCCATCGGCCTTTAGAATTGAAATAGGCGCTAGGATTTTTCGGGCGGATACCGCACTTTGTAATTGTTGGGCGAATTCACGATACAAATCGGAAACAGCCAGATTGAGATACGTAGTCAGACTGCGCCGATAAAAATTTGCTTGTCCCCAAGTGTGTCCTAAAGCAATTCTCAAAGAGGGATTAATCCCCCTCAGATAGGTTGAGAGTTGTTCCTCGTGAAGATTGTTGCGATGTGAGAACTTTCCTATAATGGCTACTAAAGCAGGATTTTCACGGAGATTAGGCGTTAGGAATTCTCCCCACTCACTCTGCTTAGGAGGTTCAATCTCCCGGCCTCGAAAATCCATTTCTCCAGTCAGTTCCAGATAACTAACTGGCCAGGGGAGTGCGTCGACGCTCATCCCATTTCCAGAAAACAAGAGTAATTGCACGGGTGGTATTCTGTTTTGAAGAATAGCGTTTGTCACGAGTGTTGTACTGACCGTTATTTGACTAAGGGCTTGTTCATCTGGAATATTTAATTGATCAAAGGCCATCATGAGTGTCTCCACTAAGTTTTCAGATCGGGTGGGTACTTTTGCCGTTTGTTGGATATGACCGTCGTGAATAAACACAGCGTCGGTATAAGTCCCTCCCACGTCGATTCCTACTCGGTAAGGAATAGTAAACACCCCCTAATTCGATATTCGATATTCGATGCACGATGTAAGATGTAAGATGTAAGATGTACGATCTTTAACACCGAACATCCTACTTCGAACTGCGAAATACGATCTTAACTTTAGCTTTGACTAAACTTTAGAGTCGGTCCGCTAACAGCGAACACTCAACTTATAATTCGTTCTAGAACCTCGGATCTAGAACTTCAGACCTCGAACAATCGCGTTCCCTACAAGTCTTCAGAGGATTGAATGCGTTCTCGTAGGTCAAAGAGATACTGAAGGGCTTGGCGTGCAGTCATGTCTTCCATAGGAAGTTTGTTAATTTCTTGCAAAATCGGGTGGATTTGTGGCACGTCAAAGAGGGAAATTTGAGCAACCTGCTTAGGTGGGTCGCTCAAAGCATGCGTTGGCTGAGAGGATTCTAACTCTAGAAGCAGGGTTTTAGCACGTTTAAGTAGGTTCTGAGGCAAACCAGCTAAACGGGCTACCTGGATACCATAACTGCGATCAGCTTTACCAGGCAAAATTTTATGCAGGAAAACAATGTCCTCTCCCCTTTCCTTCACCCCAACATGAAGGTTAAATAGCCCCGAAAAATCATCTTGAAGATGCGTAAGCTCATGATAATGCGTGGCGAAGAGAGTTTTAGGGTTGAACTTAGGCTGTTGAACGAGGTGTTCAGCAACTGCCCAAGCAATGCTAAGCCCATCAAAGGTTGCTGTTCCTCGTCCAATTTCGTCTAAAATGATTAAACTTTTCCCAGTAGCATATTTTAAGATGTGAGCGACTTCTTGCATCTCGACCATAAAGGTGCTTTGTCCGGCTGCTAAATCATCAGAGGCCCCGACCCTTGTAAAGATCCGATCTACCAGTGTAATACTGGCCTTTTTAGCGGGTACAAAGGAACCGATATGGGCCATGAGGACTATCAAAGCAACTTGGCGCATGTAGGTGGATTTTCCGGCCATATTTGGTCCTGTGATAAGTGCTAAATGCAAACTCTTCGACATGAGGGTATCATTCGGGACGAACACGCCTGGTTCAAGCATTTGTTCAACAACCGGGTGTCTGCCTTCGGTGATAAGTATTTGACCATCATCTTTGATCTGGGGGCGAACATAATGATTGCGAACTGCAACTTCTGCTAAACTGACAAAGACATCAATTTCCGCTAAAACCTGAGCTATGTGCAAAATAGTCTTAATATGGGCCCGGACGTCCTCTCTCAGAATCAAGAGAAGCTCATACTCTAAATCTTTAAGCTTTTCCTCTGCCCCTATGATTTTTTGTTCGTACTCTTTCAATTCGGGAGTAATGAAACGTTCAGCATTAGATAGAGTTTGCTTGCGTTGATAGTCTGGAGGACTAAGATGAGCATTGGCATGAGTAATCTCAATAAAATAACCAAAGACTTTATTATACCCTATCTTCAAAGACCGAATTCCAGTTCGTTCACGCTCTGAGTTCTCCAGTTGAGCAACCCATGCTTTGCCACCCGTCGAAATGGAACGCAATTCGTCTACTTCTTGGGAATAACCAGTTTTGATGATATTGCCATCGCGTAAGGTTAAAGGGGGATTTGGATTTAGAGCACTTTGAAGCTTACTTACGAATGAGTCAAGTCCCTCTAGATGGGGAACATTGCTTTTAAGGTTTTCCGAAGAGCTAGCAGATAGGAGTGTCCTGATTTCTGGAAGGAGCGCTAAGGTTTGCGCCAACGCTAATAAATCTCTCGCATTAGCCGTCCCATAAGAAACCTTCCCCATCAGGCGCTCAAGATCATAGACCTCAGACAGAAGCTTAAATAAGTCTCTGCGGAGAAATGAATCTGAGGTAAGTCCTTCAACCACATCCAGACGTTGATTTATCGCATCTTGCCTAAGCAAGGGTTTATCAATCCAATGCTTTAATAGCCTACCTCCGAAAGCAGTTTGAGTTAAATCAAGCACTGACAAGAGGGTTCCTTTTTTATCTGTACTACGGAGAGATTCTGTCAGTTCAAGATTACGACGGGTCCATTGGTCGAGAAACATCCAATGTTCAGAACGGAAAGTCGTAATTTCTATGATATGGGTCGGATCTATACCAGGCATCGTTTCTAGTATGTAGACCCATAAAGCTGTGGCAGCTTGAGTTCCTACGGGAAATTCTTGCAACAAATCTTGTTGATTGAGAAAACGCTCCCGCAAGGACTGTCCACAAAATGTTTTTCCTTCGCGTACAGTACTGTAATAACCCACCCACGGTTTAGGTTTTTTCATAAGTTCAGGAGGCAATAGTAGTTCAGCGGGATTAATACGGGATAGTTCTGTGAGGAGAACGTCGAGTTCTGGGGTTTGGAACATTGAAAACTCGCCAGTAGATAGATCAAGAAAAGCAAGTCCCCAGTCCATATCATGGTACACACTGGCTAAATAATGATTAGTCCGTTCAGAGAGCGATTCTGTCAGTGTACCTGGAGAAACAATTCGAATAATGTCCCGTTTGACAATCCCTTTGGCGTTTTTAGCGTCTTCCACTTGTTCACAAATGGCGACTTTATGACCAGCCTTGACGAGCTTAGACAAATAATTATCTAAAGCATGATAAGGAACACCGCACATGGCAATTCGTTTCCCGTCTCCTGCATCACGCCCGGTTAAGGCTATTTGTAAAATAGGTGCGGCTAATTCTGCATCTTCGCCAAACATTTCATAAAAATCGCCCAGGCGATAAAACAGTATTGTTCCGGGGGCTTTTTCTTTAATTCCTCGATATTGGTGCATCATCGGGGTGGTCATACCTTGATTCTCCCCTTTTTTGAAATTCTGTCAATATACTTATAGTAAGTCCAAGCGAACTTATTAACTAAAGTTGAACATCGAACCATGGTGACGAAAAGCTTAATCTCACTTGCTACCCTTGAATTAATCCTAAAAGGGAAGGGCTACCGATTTAGCCCTTCCCTTTTGACAACTTAATGAACTTCGTCAGGTGTTAGTTTCCTGAACAACCGCAACCACCGCTGCCACACCCACCAGGCTCACAGCCGCCAGGTTCACAAGTATTGTCTTCGCAGGAACAACCACCTGAAGATCCGGCTATTGCACCAGCTAGAATAGCATTTACACTATCCAACATTACCGTGAATTTGTCTTGTGCAGCCATATAAGCGACAATGGCAGGGTTACCCTCAACCTTTGTTTCAATTTCATCTACCGCATTTTTATCGGCTTCAGAAAGTTCGCCTCCACCTTGTTGTTTTTCCATAAATCGTTCTTGAGCTTTCTGTAATTCTGCGATCAATTCTTGAGCTGACGTGTCAGCTGTCATTGCATCTTCCGTACTACGTAAGTCGGCCAGTTCCGAACTACGAGCAATGGCATCAGCTAAGAGTCCAGCTTTTTCTGTTATTTCACTGTTAATCATTATTAACACACCTCCGAATATTACTTTCTACATAAAACTCTGAATTCCTGCATTAAATTTAAAGGCCAAAGATTTTTTAGGATTCTTCCCAATCGTGAGACTTTCACTCAACCTCTCCAATTAGGGTCCATGATCCTGCTTCCTTGATCCTAACATTAACTAACGAGCCAATAGTTTCAAAATCACCCTTAAATACAACCAGTTCGTTTCCGCGTGTACGTCCTGTTAAACGTTCAGGATTTGTTTTACTAGGGCCTTCAACAAGAACCTCTAGTATTTCCCCAATCATATGTTGCCGCCATTCAAGACTTTCTTGATTTTGGACACCCATTAATATCTGTAAACGCCTTTTTTTCACGTCCAATGAAATTTGGTCTTCCATCTTTGCAGCCAGCGTTCCTGAACGTTTAGAATACATAAAGGTGAAAGCTTGAGCATAATGAGCTTCTTTCATCATTGCGAGTGTCTGTTCGAAATCTTCTTCCGACTCACCAGGAAAGCCAACAATAATATCTGTTGTTATGCTAGCATTGGGGATGAATTCACGAATTTCTTGAACTCTACTTAAATAGTATTCCCTCGTATATTTGCGATTCATGCGCTCTAAAATAAAATTACTACCTGATTGAATAGGGAGATGAAAGTGCTCGCAGAGGTTCTTCCCTTCAGCAACAGTCTTAATTAGTTTATCTGATAAATCTTTGGGATGGGACGTGATAAAGCGTATCCGTAATAGAAATGGGATTTGATCCACTTGATGAAGTAGATCCGCAAAGTCATACGCTGGTGAAAACTCTTTCCCATAGGAGTTCACATTTTGTCCCAATAAGGTGATTTCTCGACACCCACTGTCCACTAGGGATTTGATTTCTTGAAGTATTTCTTCAGGTTTACGGCTTCTTTCCCTACCCCGAACATGGGGAACAATGCAATATGAACAGAAATTATCGCAACCATACATGATATTTACATTGGCATGTAGTTTGCCTTTTTCAGCGAGCGGTATAACTTCTAAGGTTGCTTTTGATTCTTGCCAAACTTCTGCCACTTTTCTGCCCTGCTCTACCCGATTTATTAAAGCGGAAAAATCATGTAGATTATGGGTCCCTGCCCAAATATCCACATGAGGGGCACGTTTCTGCAAACGTTCTAAAGCACCCGGTTGTTGTACCATACACCCTGTAATCGCTATCTTTACATTCTTATTTCGTTCTTTGAGTTTTTTGAGTTCTCCGATTTTTCCAAGTATTTTATTCTCTGCACTCTCTCTTACGCAACAAGTATTAACAATTACTAAGTCTGCCGTTTCGAGATCATCTGAAGGCGAATACCCTAATTGTCTTGTGATCTCTGTCAAAGTTTCCGCATCGCGTTCTGACATTTGGCAACCATAGACTAATGTAACAACCCTTTTACTATTTTCCAAGAATGTCACTCCCAAATCGCACCCTCTAAACTTAATCTACTCATTATAAGATAAAAGACAAAAAAAAGCTAAAGTTAACTTGGCTAGCGCCCAAGCTTTTAGCAAAGTTGGTAGTCAAGTTAACTTTAGCCTCCAAGAAAAGTATATAACTGAAGGTTATCCTTTCTGGAAGCTAAAGTGTTAGCCTATCTGTGCCTAATGCTCTAACGTTATATTGGGTTATAACCCCAACCTTTAATACTTTAGTCACTTGATTCTCGCATTGAATATCTATTCCTCGCAAGTCGCATTTTTCTGCGCCAACGCCTATCAGCACGAATTTTCGCACTAATAAGGAGCAGTAAGATAACACCTATTAGAATTGCTCCAGTGGTCCATGAAAAGTAATTAGAAAATAGACTTCTTTTTACGGTCGGCGGCAAAATTGTTCGCGTCGATTTTAAAGGAAGTGTGCCTAAAAGTGTACTATCGTCCGAAATTTCGACTTGGGCAACTACTTGACCCTCTTCTACTGAAGTAAGAGTACTAGAAGAAGTCGGTATAACTTTTAAATCCAAGACCGAACTCTGATCGTCTATTTTCTGGGTCATATAGATTGGACGATCGAGAATTAGATTAACAGGTTCATTGTTAACCGTGGTTGTAGAAATGATCGACCCTGAAGGTTTAAAAATAGTACTTTTAAACTGAGTAAAGCCGAACTCAAAAAGAGCTTGCATATCCGTGTAAATTTCGGGTCCTGGAGATTTTAGGATCACGCCAATAAATTGACGTCCATCCTTGGTTACGGATGCCACAAGGCAATTTTGCGCAGCTGCTGTGTATCCTGGTTTAATCCCATCAACGGCAGAGTCTCTCCACAGCAGTTTATTTTCATTAACCATTAGCTTAGGTATATCTGTTTTTGATCGTGAGATAGGCTGTGATTTCGTACGAACATATTGAGCAAACGTAGGATTCTGATAAGCAACACGTGCTATAAGTGCTAGGTCATGAGCGGTTGTTGTGTGCCCAGACTCTGTTAAACCACTCGGGTTAAGAAAATGGGTATTAGTCGCTCCTATTTCACGGGCACGCTGATTCATCATTTCGACAAAAGTAGGTAAGTCACTTCCTATATGTTCCGCAATTGCCACAGCTGCATCGTTGGCGGAGTTTAACAGCAAAGCATATAAAAGATCTTTTAGAGGCATTTTTTCTCCAGGCTCGAGGTATATCTGTGTGCCATAAACGAGCTTATTATTAAGCAGTGTAGAAGTTGGCGTTACGATATCATTTAAATCTCCAAGTTCAATTGCTAAAAGGCCAGTCATAATTTTTGTTGTACTTGCTGGAGCTAGTGGTTCGTCTGGATTCTTCATATAGAGGGTTTGACCAGATAATACATCAATTAAATAGGCACCCTCTCCTCGTATTTGAGGTGCTTTCGAAGTAGTGTCTTCCGCAAATGATGGAGGAGTAACACTAACCATTATAAGTATTGTAAGGAGAAAAGTAGTGAAAAACTTCAAGAATAGTACACCTCATATTCCTAACGACTTTTAATCTTATTAATTGCCATGTTTCCGGTCCCGTGTTTATAGTATTCCACAAAAACATCTCGCTGTTTTAATCACCGTCCCTCTTTAACGAGATATTTAAGTGTACTAATGTAAAAACATATCGCATCTTCTTGGAAATTGCAAGTAAGCATACCCCAATGATGCTCCTAGGTCATCAATTATATGTACTCGCTCCGAAAGCCAGAGAATAGATCCGAAGACAACGTTGGGTTTCTAGAATAAACAGAAAAATTGCCACATTTAAATATTCGAGGAAGATTAGTAATATCCTGCAGAACGCAAAAAAATAAATGTCCATCAAAATGATGGACATTTATCGATATTTAAAATCCTTAATAATTTATTGGGCTCCATTACGATGCAAATCTTTGAATAATTGCATGTTGCCCAAAGGATGCCATTAATGCAGAAAGTTCATGCTTCTTCACGAGCCGATAGTTAACCTCTTCGCCTTCGATCCAAGTTACAAGAAACATAGAATCCCTTCTTTCAATGTATTATGTATACATAATACCATGGCCTGAATCGAAATACAATAGCGTATCCTATTAGCCTTTGGAAAGATGTTTGGCATCCTTATTTTTCTCAATAATTCCTTGCAAACGGGTCCATATCGCGTACCTTCGAGCGTCTGCTGAACGGCCTTCAGTATTAATAAACGCGTGAACGGTTTTGCCTTCAGCCAAAAGAGTTTCCTCTCGATAAACGTGATAACAAAAACGGGCTGAGCGCGAAGACATCTGATCTACCTCGGTAACAAGCACAAGCTCATCATCATAATGGGCGGGTTTGCGATAGCGGCAATTGGCCTCGATGACCGCTAAACCTAAACCCTGTTCTTCGAATTCAGTATATGGAAGTTCCAATTCCCGAAATAGTTCTGATCTTCCGACTTCAAACCAAACAAGAAAATTAGCGTGATAAACGATGCCCATTTTGTCCGTTTCAGAATAACGAACCCGCAAATGTGTTTTTGAAGATAATCCCACAATAGCCACTCCTTCATCGTAATGTATAATCATAACGACTCTGCATCCAAGTAAGGGCAATTCATGCATGAATTGCCCTTACTTAACATATATTTTCTGATAGCTTAAAGAAAACTTGGGGGTCTGACTAGTATAAAAAAGCGCCAAGGGCGCTTTTTTATATCTACCGCAAATAGTTCAATGGGTTGACAGTAGACCCATTAAGAATGACTTCAAAATGTAGATGTGAACCGGTTGAATTTCCAGTTGAGCCAACCAATCCGATTCTTTGACCTTGTGTTACTTTTTGACCGACAGAAACTAAAAGTTTTGAAGAATGCCCGTAACGGGTCTGTACACCGTTGCCATGGTCAATAAGGATCATGTTCCCGTATCCTCCACTCCAGCCTGCAGAAATCACCTTCCCTGCAGCAGCAGCGGAAAAGGGAGTACCGGTACTCCCGCCGATATCTATTCCGGTATGTACACTACCCCAACGGGACCCAAAAGGAGAATTAATCGGACCTCTCAAGGGCCAAGCAATCCCAGTGGAACTTTTTGATCCTCTAGATACGCTAGCCAAAGCAACGGCAGTTAGCTCAGGCCCTTTGGAAACGACTTGGGTAACGGGTTGTTTAATTACTTTCTCTTCGTCAACTTGCTTCGATACATCTTGCCCATTTTTTTGGAGATAGGAGTATGTGACAACTTTGGTGCCCTCACTGCCGGGCTCTTTGACAACAGTTTTCCCGCTATCGAGTTCAGTGTCCGTCGTTGTCACGGTATCGTAAGCAATCGTTTCAGTACTGGTCAATATCCCTTTACTCATCACAGTTAGATATGGACTTACAGTGACTATTTTGATTTTTTGACCAGTTTGAATCTTGCTATCTTCCGTCATTCCTGGATTACCCGCTAACACTTCTTTCGTTTTCATATCATGTTTGCGAGCAATCAGCCACCAAGAGTCATTTTCTTGAGCAGTGTATTCCGTAGTCGTTATCTTACCTTCTATTAACTCTTTCAAGGCTTGATCAAGTACTTTGACCTGATCGGGTTGAGCTTCAACGGGTTTAGTGGCAGTGGGTTCGCTAAACTCAACAGATAGCACTTTATTGTTATCACTAGGTTTTGTATAGTAATCCTGATATTTCTTAAGGAGAGTTTGCACATCGGCTTGGGTAGGTAGAATGGCGACCTGTGTTCCGGCAACCTCTAAAGCATACCCATCAATATAGGAGGATAGTACACTATGCAGTTCATTATCTGTTTTGCTGACATCTAAAAGCTCTATCTTTTTAACGCGAACTGTTTCATACGCTATTACATCACTCGTTTTGGCAGCCTTACCTATAGCTTGACCACGTTCTGTCAAAATGTCATCAACAATTTGTTGGCCTTTATCAACACTCTCAACTAAACCGATCTTTTGTCCGTTAACCACTATATAAGCAGCCGAAGCTGTACCACTATAGTATATCGTTGCACCGCTAATGACTAACACAAAGGTCATTGTTCCAATTAAAAACTTGGGTGATTTCCAAGATATTGCAAGGAGATTCTTTGACCTCCATAATCCCATTTTTGAAAAAATGGCTTTGGTCTGTTGGCTTAAACGTTCTAAAAATCCTTTAATTACGACTTTCATTTCAAAATTTAATTTTTTCATCCTAGCCCCCCCATCGTCTTTAAGACGTTTTGAGACCATTATAGCATTGATTCCTTAGGATAGGAACCTGGATTTTTCATTATATTTCACATTATGCTATAATGTGATAATAAATCCAAGTCACATGGTATGTTGGAAGGAGAGTTGAACTTTGAGTATTTCAGCCATAAATGTCATTATTGATCGAATTAATGAACTGTCTAAAAAGCAAAAAACTATTGGTCTTGAAGAGTGGGAGCGCGCCGAACAAGAGGCCATGCGCCAGGAGTATTTATCGTTTATTCGTGGACAAGTCAGGGAGACCTTAAACAAAGTTGAGCTTACTGATGATCCACTTATTCAATAAAAATGATCATCCAAAATGTATTTGTTTTGACCATCAGGCAAATAATAAGCGTAATAAGCTAATAATAACCTGATTTAAGGAGGAAGATACTTTGCCGGAACGCATAATGAAATACGGAGGAGTCAAATTCCGAAATCTTGTCCCACCTGTCAAAATAAATCGTTTTGTGAATCGCTTACCTCGTGCGAAGCGAGTTTCTCTCTTTGAAATTGCAAGTGAATTGCAAGAAGCCGGATTAATTGACGTTTTAAATGGTCGCTCCCAAAGTACGATTGATAAAGATACCATCGATGATCAAATGACGAATACAGGCAGTTTTGACCATGAATTGCAAGGACTTAAACGTCATACTAAGGATACGCTAACTCTTCAAAAGTAGAATTCATAATCGTTTACATTACATCAGATAAAAGGCGTACAGTAGGTTCTACTGTACGCCTTTTTATGACAGGATTTTAATCACTAGAGAATACTGATAGACCCTTCATATATCACGCCGCTCAAAGCATCAACCGTCAAAGTTTGTCCGTTCGACACCTTGGAAAAGGCTTCTTGAGCACCCACGATGGTTGGTATTCCATATTGTAAAGCGACAATCGCTGCGTGTGATGTTAAACCACCCTCCACGATGACTAATGCTCCAGCCCTGGCAATTATGGGTACAAAGTCTGCATCGGTGGTCTCTGCTATTAAAATATCTCCATCATTAAATAGATCCGTTTTGGGAGATTGGACAAGACGCGCAACTCCTGAATAGGATTTTCGTCCAATCCCTGTCCCTTTAGATAGGATATTTCCCATGATCTGAACTTTGATCATATTTGTTGAGCCAACTTTACCAATTGGAACACCAGCTGTGATCACCACGACATCTCCAGAGTGAATGAAGTTTTTATTTAAGGATGTATTCACAGCTATGGATAACATTTCGTCTGTTCCTAAACTTTGAGGAACAAGCATGGGTTGGACTCCCCATTGTAGTGCTAATTTTCTTGCCGTAGTCTCAAATGGTGTAGCGGCAACAATCAAGGCGATCGGTCGATACTTGGAGATCATACGCGCAGTCAAACCGGAATGTGTCGGAGTAAGAATAACAGCTGCTTCAAGATTTTTAGCGATGGTATAGCTTGCAAAACTAATAGCCTCAGCTACATTACGCTGGTGATTGTGGGTAGACTGATTATCTAAGCAAGTCTGTTCTATGCGTTTGGCTATTTTATCCATCATCTGAACAGCTTCAAGGGGAAAAAGACCAGCCGCAGTTTCTCCAGATAACATAATGGCATCCGTTCCATCCAAAATAGCGTTAGCAACATCACTTGCCTCTGCTCGCGTGGGCCGAGGTTGACGTATCATAGAATCTAACATCTGAGTTGCAACAATAACGGGTTTGCCAAGAATATTGCACTTGCGAATCATTTCCTTCTGTCTGATGGGAACTTCTTCAACTGGAATTTCAACCCCCAGGTCCCCGCGTGCGACCATGAGCCCATCCGCGACTTCAAGTATAGAATCTAAGTTATCCACACCCTCTTGGCTTTCAATCTTGGCGATGATGTGGACATCCGCATTCATTTCTTCAACAATACGACGCACGTCCAAAACATTGATCGCTTTACGGGTAAAGGAGGATGCAATAAAGTCAATTCCTTGGGAAATCCCAAAGCGAATATCCTCAATATCCCTTTCTGTGACAGCGGGTAAGTCGTTAAGAGCGCCTGGAACATTGACCCCTTTTTGGGACTTAAGGACCCCACCGTTTCGAATGACAGTATGAATAACTGTATTGTCTACTGAGGTCACTTCTAGATCGAGTTGACCATCATCAATGAGAATATGGCCACCACACTTAACCTTTCGCCAAAGGTCTGTATAAGTAATCCCAACCCGTTGCTGATTACCCAGGCTACTGAGATCTGTATCTAAACTGAATGCAGATCCGTTTACCAGAGTAACCCCCTCCTCCGGAACCTTCCCTGTGCGAACTTCTGGTCCTTTGGTGTCGAGCAGGATTCCCAGATGCTTCCCTAATTTGGCAGCTTCCTCTTTTAGGATGGCGATTCTTCGACCATGTTCCTCATGAGTTCCATGTGAAAAATTTAGTCGAGCAACATCCATACCTGCTACAAGAAGAGCTTGAACTTTTTCCCTAGACTCACTTGATGGTCCAATCGTACAAACAATTTTAGTCCTTCTCATGGAGCCAATCCCTCCCTGTTTACAGACCTTTAGCTACAATAAGCTTCACTAAATCTAAAATGCGATTTGAATAACCCCATTCGTTATCGTACCAAGCCAGAACTTTAACCATACGATCTCCGATCATCATGGTCGATAATGCATCCACTATGGAGCTGGCTGGGTTACCATTAAAGTCATGCGAGACTAAAGGTAACTCAGTATACTCGAGGATTCCCTTCAGCTTACCATCAGCCGCTTCACGCAACTTGGCGTTGACTTCTTCCTTAGTTGTTGGCTTGGTTAAATTAGCGACAAGATCAACCAAGGAAACATTCGGAGTAGGGACCCGAACAGCAAGTCCATTCATTTTACCAGCTAATTCTGGTAAAACAAGAGTAACCGCTTTGGCAGCACCCGTCGTCGTTGGGATCATGGATTGATAAGCTGCCCTGGATCGACGCCAATCTGAGTGTTCCAGGTCTGTGATCCTTTGGTCACCTGTGACTGCATGAGTCGTTGTCATAAATCCTTGTTCAATTCCGAAAGAATCGAGTAAGATTTTTGCGACAGGAGCAAGGCAGTTCGTTGTGCAGGAAGCATTTGAAATAATATGGTGCTTGAGAGGATCATATTTATCGTCATTGACTCCCATAACAATCGTAATATCTTCATCTTTAGCTGGAGCAGAGATCACGACTTTTTTAGCTCCTGCAGTAAGATGTTGCGCTGCAGCGTCACGTTTTGTAAAACGGCCTGTTGATTCAATGACAATATCGACTCCAAGTTTTGCCCAAGGTAAATCTAAAGGGCTCTTTTCGGCAAAAATTTCTATGCGTTTCCCATCAATAATCATTGTGCTTCCGTCAACTTCCACAGAATTAGGAAGAACTCCGTGGACGGAATCATACTTGAATAAGTGGGCTAATAAATCTGGACTTGCTAAGTCATTGATGGCAACTACTTCGAAAGGGAGGGATTGATTTAGAGCTGCACGAAGTGTAAGACGACCAATTCTACCGAAACCATTAATTGCTACTTTTAAACTCATTGGTAAACCTCCTTTTAATAATCCGGTCATCCCGGATAAAGCACAGATTTATGCCTATGATAAACATCATTCTGTGCAAATACACCGAATCCCTTCTTTTTTTATGTTTATTTACAATATAGTTGTTCCCTAAAGACGAGGAAAACTTGCAAAGCATGACTTTGCAAGTTAATAGATAGCTAAACATTTATTGTCAAATCGGAGCTGTCTTACAGTTTCTGGGACTTTGTTGTCATTGCTGCAATAGCAGGTTCCTCAGCAAAAGCAAGAATTCTTCAAGTATTCATTCAAAAGACCAACTGATCATCAGTTGGTCTAGTACACTCACTACTACACTTTTCCTTAAGCTTATGGAGTATTACGAGGTAGAGGTTTTTGAATATTTCGCTCTTTATGCGTGTCAAACTCAGTATAATGTGGGTCTCTAAGGGAAACAGGAGATTTTGCTCTCGAAACCTTTTTGCGGGTGCCCATAGTATATCCTTCCTCTCAAAGTCAGAATATCGCGAACCTAAAGTTAGTTTTCCCAGTAAAAGAATTCATATGCCTAAATTGAGATTAGTAAGCGTGTTATAATGAACAATACAAATTTATTACCAACGGAGGGATAAAGTGTCTAAAGAGCTGCAAATTCGCGAAATTCTTGAACGCAAACTTTTCTCAGGTTCTCTGCCACCTGATTTTGTTGATTTCTGCTTAGCGCATGGCAGATTACGTCATTACGCACCTAAACAATATCTTTATTTCTCGGACGATGAAGGGAATACTGTGTATTTTCTCGTCTCCGGTAGAATTCGTTTGTCATTAATGGGTGAGTTTTCTGAAAAGATTATTCGGGTACTTAGTCCCCCAGCCTTTTTTCCTGAAATTGTTTTAGACGGAAAACTTTACCCCCATGCGGCACTTTGTATGGAGGAGACCGAAGTTTTGGCCCTAGATCGGCAAATATTAATGCGCTATCTAGAAAGCAATCCCTCCGTGTTGTGGATTTTTTACCGCGAACTCGCTTTGGATTTACGTCGTTCATACCGACAAATTAGAAATCTTTCACTGGGGGATGCTCGTTTGCGCTTAGGAGCCAAACTATTTGCCCTAGCCCATGTCCACGGACAGCCTTCAAATAACGGTGTCTTAATTACTATTCCCCTATCCGCGACAGAATTAGCAGGAATGTGCAGTCTGGCTCGAGAGTCAGTTAGTCGTATTTTGGGCGAATTGAAAAAAGCGAAGATAATTAAGATAGAGAAAAAGGCAATTACCGTTGTCGATGTTGAAAATTTGCGTTTCTGGATTCACGAGCGGGCAGCAAATTCGCGTGTAGCCCTAGACTAAGGTTTGCTCACGTTCAAGAAAGTGTGTTAATCTCTCTTGAGTTTTTCCATTTTCAATATAGCGATGTATGGTATCTGAAATCCAGGTCAATACTTCTTCATCTGTTTGAACTTGTCCAGCGGGTTTGGCAAATTGAGGATGTCGCCCTACTCGACCACCTGAACGCAACGTCCATCCAGTTTCTCCTTCTGTCAACGTCCCAGAGGGACAGACATGTTGACAATCTCCACAGGAAAGACAGCGGTCCGGGTCAATAACGATCCCGCTTGGATTCCAAGTGATGGCCTTTTCTAGGCAAGAACGGACACATTCATTACAGCCTATACACGGAACTTCTGTGATTAGTGGCGTGACATATCCTGAAATTCCAAAATCTTTGATATTCGGATGGGAACATCCGTTGGGACATCCCGCTAGACAAATCTTTGGAATATGATGATGAAGGACAGGACTAAACTTATCTGCAATCGATTGATGTAAGTTCAAGGCGGTTAGATTTTTGGTCAGCAGTTCATTAAGGTTCTGCCAATTTCGAGCAGATTTTGGACAATTTGAGCGACAATGTTCAATCTGAAATCCTGAATCCTTCATACATATTCCCCCAGAAATTTATTGTTCGCTACTTTCACCATCTGGAGTCATTCTAACAAGAATACTATTCCTAGAGTGTGTCTTGAATCACAATACTTCAACCTTCATGTGATCTCGTTCACCCAAAGATCATTTACAAGGAGTAATCGAGAACATAATAAAGAACTGACTTTTAAGTCAGTTCTTTATTATGTTCTCGATAGTTGCGCTTCTTATTCGTTTAGATTCAATCTTTTTCCAGTACAGATATAGATAATCTCTTCAGCAATATTTGTACAGTAGTCTCCAAGGCGCTCAAGAAAACGACAGACAAAAAGTAAGTGATTAGCCTGAGTTACCTGCGAAGGATTTTTCATCATAATGCCCAACAGTTCTCCAAAAACACTAGAATATATCTCGTCTATTTCATCATCAATTGCAGCCATCTCCGCAGCGGTCTTGCAATCCTCTTGGACATATGCTTGGAGCCCAAGGTTAACCATTTCTTCGACCAAAACAGTCATACGCGGGATATCAAGAAGTGGCTTGATCAATTGATCTTCACCGATTCGGACTGTTATTTTTGCAATGTCGACTGACAAATCGCCCATTCTTTCAAGATAGATGGAGATTTTAAAACCTGCTACTACCTTACGTAAATCGCGGGCAAAAGGCTGCTGAGTAGCTATGATAAGTATACATTTTTCCTCAATCATTGCTTGTAGTTCGTTGACTGCTAAATCTCCCATTATAACAGTTTTTGCTATTTCCATATCCTGTTTAATCAAGGATTCAACAGCAAGAACAATTCGTTGGTTAACCATCTTTCCTAGGTCTAAAATATTTAAACGTAGTCCCTCTAGGTCCTCATCAAATTTCTGGCGAGTTGGCATTCACTAGCCCCTCCTCTCATTTATAAGTCATAATCAAGCTGAGCTGTCAAACTGACACATTGACATACTAATAAAATTGATTAGTCAGTCCCAACTAGCTTTTACTTATCCATCATTAGAATATCTATATTATAGCATTATTACCAATTTGCGAATAATTAATTTTCCTTATTAAGAAAAGTAACTCATTTTTCTATTGTGTTTCGATCAAATTTCAGTAGATAAGTTCAGACACCTTTAAAAGCATATTAATCTTCCCCCACTAAAAATATTAACGGGTATTAATCCAAATATGCTCGATTCAAAACGGTTATTCCCTATAAAATTGATCAAGTGCCTCATTGACGTCAATCCAACCCTTCCAAGCTAGGTGCCAAGGATCGCGCAAATAGTAATCATCATTTTCATGAGCTGTAAAATCCGACAATTGGAAATCTTCAGCCTGAACCATCTGAGCCAGAAGCTTATAACAAGCTTGGCGTTCCGTACGAGGAAAACCAGTGTAGTCAGACCAACGTCCATTCATGGGCAGGATGACAAAAAGGGGCTTCACTCCCTTCTCTTTCATAACTTTCATCAAAAGTATTAAATCCTCATACTCCGGAGAGGGAAAAAGCTTTGCATTTTTATCGGAATCTTTCTGTTCCTGAAGTTTAGGCGCAATTTGCTCAAGATAAAACCTATTATCCATTCCAAATGGGTTATTGTTCGATGACTTTTTTCCTTCCTCAATAGCCTCGGTGCGTAATTTAGCCCAATCCAACCGCAAATACTCTGAAGTTTCACCTTGAATTAAGGTCTGCGTCTTATTGATTGCTAATCCTCTTGATGTAGAATCTTTTGGTATCTTTGAACTTCCCGCATGCTGGGACACAGTGTTCAGAGGTGGTTTATTTACATTCATTATTGTTTTATATGCATCTTGGAAAGTAAGAGCTGAATATTCCATCTGAGTAGGAAAGGCCCAGATGATCCTCGTCATCTTGGAACTCCAGTCTGGTTGTACCAGATCTGCCAACATTTTTTCTAAAAAGGGAAAATCCTTATAAGCTCCTGGAAATTGCAAGAGACGTTTAGCTATTTCTTGTTTGAGTTCGGAGGAGAGCCTTGGGTCTCTCAGCATCTCATAGGCATGTAGCGCCGAAAAATTCCCTTGAAAGGTTAACTGGGGAATCCCTCCTAGTCCGAACCACTGAGGGCTAAGGAAAATAGCCAGTTTCCGTCCCCGTGCTTCCTCCCCAAGTGCTGCTAAATTCAAAACATGAATTAAGGTTTGGTTTCCCCCTTTTCCTACAAGAAACGGAGTAAATCCAGTTTCCGGGGTAAAAATTCTGGCCGGTTGAAAATCTCGGATATAAGACATTTCAGAGGAGCCATAGAGTGGTAGAATATTCGGATCCCGAAACGCCATTTTCTGTAAAATCGATCCCTGAAAAGTATCAAACGTGGGATTCACTCCCATCGCCGCAACTATCTCTGGACGGAGATATATATTTTCTATCCCAATACTGCTTACGTAACCGAATCCATAGATCGTGACCACAAAAAGACATCCCGCAAAAACCATGGCTGAGAAAGTACTATTACAGCGTCTCATGGTGGTACTAGCAAAACCCACAATTCGACCTATTATTATTCTGAAATTCAACGCTCATCTCCCAGCTTCCTTCCATGATCAAGGATGTTGTTTTTAAGTAAGTGATTTTGCAGGGTCTCAATGTTGAGTATTCGACAATAATTACACTTTTCCCTTTTATTTTGTACTCCACAGTTAATCATTAACCGATTATCTTATTTTCTTTTAGACCTTAATATAGTTTACTTATTTAGGACTTAATATAGTTTACTTATTTAGGACTTAGCTATATTATACTAGATATCTCCAGCACCTTTGAGCATTTCCGTGATAGGTGGACGCCTTCGGTTTCTGATTGGGTTTCCTATACTGACTGGCAAAACTCAGGTTCTAAGGATATTTTAATAAGAGCGAACAAGAAATTTAAGAAGATTTTAGCAAGTTCTTCCGAAACACTGATTGATAAGGAACTTGAAAATAGTCTGAAATTATATATGCATAAAACGTTCACTGTGTAAAAATACGAAGCGTGATGGCTTTTACTGAGTAGAAAAAGCCATCACGCTTCGTATCCGGATCAATAAAAATATTATACTCAGTATATTTCAGTATGTTAGTAACAAAACTTATTACAGCAAAACTATTACATCAAGTGAGGTGGACTGATGACTAACCCGAACCTTCCCCAAGCAATTACTGTCGGCCGCCTCCAGAATAAATTATCGTTACTGCCTATTGGCGACTCATTCTCCTCTATCCAACAAATTTCCCATCTATCCATTAAAACGATTCATTTCCAAGGGCTTCAGACCTTCTCCTTACCTTTTGCAGGGGTGGCAATTACTCTAGATCCCACCGATAACGGGGCCATTTCTCTGACTGTGGAAATTTCAAAAGACCAGATTACTTTGCTTTTTGTACAAGAATATCCTTCTCCTTGGTCAATATTCTGCGAAAAGGCGATGGGTTGGTTAGATTGTGAACTGGGTCGTATCCTTACCGCAAGCGAGCAGTATTCACAAATGATCGCCGAACACTTAACCAATGGATCTGGATTTTCATTTCTAATCAACTTACAGGAGATTTTCAGGTGTGATATCTTCTTATTAAATAAACAACTCGAAGTTATTGGTTGGACAGGTGGAAAATCCCTTCCCTTAGCACCCATCTCCTTTAAACCCCCAAAAATATCCCGCACCCCCGCCAACCTACCCTCACCTCACGCTTCATTCAACACAGGGCAATGGACTGAGAAAGGATTCCAAACAATTCCACTGACCTGGTTTCCTATTTCGGGTCCAGAAGGAGTCTTGGGCTTTATAGGACTTGCCGCAGCGATAAAAGATTTGGGAAGTATCGAACAATTTTTTCTTTATAAAGCCGCTACCTTAATCTTACTTGAACTTGTTAAAACGCAGTGCATTCAAGACAGTGAACGCCAACATTATAGGGACTTTCTCTTTGATTTGCTCTACAATAATTTTGATTCCTTGGAAGTGATCATTTCCAGGGGTAAATTATGGGGGTGGGATTTTACTAAGCCACACTTTGTCGTTGTAGGTGAAATACCCGGTTATGATCCCGATTCAGCCGAGCGCGAAAATTTCGAAGAATTATTCACCGAAATATCAACGCTAATACATAAATGCCATCCCAAAACTATTTGTCTCGAACGTAATGGTCAAGTCGTTTTACTTTTTCCACTTCAGGATATGCTCCCTCAATCAGACTGGCACAGCAAAGCTTTAGAACTGCTTGAGCCCATCATGAAAAAAACTAAAACTCTTCCCGAAAAACAGCCGTTCCAATACGGTCTCGGTAACCTGTATGACTCTGCACGCTATTTGCACAGAAGCTTTCAAGAAGCAAGGACCGCGCTCGAATTAGGACAACTATTTAATAATCCTCATCGTCTAGTCTCTTTTCAAGACCTTGGTATTATGCGTTTATTACACCGGTTAGATCGTCAGGAATTGGAAGACTACCGTTCTGAAGTTCTCGGTCCTCTCCTTAAATTTGACAAAGAGAGTAATCTCAATCTGGAAGAAACTTTATTAGCGTATCTTGCGTGCAATACAGACCTGAATGCTGCGGGCGAAAGGCTCTATCTTCATCCGAATACCCTCCGTTATCGTCTCAAAAAGGCAACGGAGATTTTGGGTCGTGATCTATCCTCTCTGGAGAATCAAGTTAATCTATTTCTTGCACTTAAGATTGGACGGTTAAAGTCGTTGTGGCCGGACTAATACGATACTCAAAGTGAGATTCGTAGTTCGAATATCTCACGATTGTCGGAAGGAAGTTCGCTAAACTCATATATAGAAGTTAAATCATACTGAAAATATTTACTTATTAAAGCCCTTCTCGCCTAGCGGAGAAGGGCTTTTGTTTTTTTGTACAATGAACCTATTCATATTTCATTTTTTTCTCTAAAGGAACAAAACTCAGGAAGCCGAATTATAGCGTAGAAAGTGAATTCCGGTACAAGGTGCCTTATCCAAAGAAAGGAGGACTACTATTTGTCGACATTTTACGAGAACTACTCTCCCCAAGGGCTGCGAATTCATTCAGACCTCCTACTCGCTTTGAGTTCGTTCTTCGCAGAAGGAGGAGAGAAAATACCCCACACCTTAGGCCCACTCGTGAGATCTTGTACTCCCTTCTCTAATCACTTTAAACTTGAGAACCTCCAGCTTCCCCTAGAAACTTTGTTAAACTGCTCCAAAGCAGATCGCGACGAGTACCGGCTCATGACCTATGAGTTTAATCGCCTCTTCGTTGGCCCAACCGCACCTCTTGCCCCCCTCTATGAATCTGTTTATTTATCCCCAGATCATTTGATAATGGGAGAACAAACATTAGCTGTTCGCAAAATCTACCAACAAGAAAACTTACAGGCTCAAGGGCATGGGCATGAACCCGATGACTTCATTGCAACTGAACTTGAATTCACGGCTTATCTTCTAAGTCGGATTATGGAGGCCCAGGATACAATGAACGACATTAAAATCCAACACTACAAGGACCTCTACCATGATTTCTGGGAGCAACACCCTAGTCTCTGGTTAGGATTATTTGCTCAGAGGCTTCGCCAGTCAACCCATCACCCTGTCTTCTCCGCATTAAGTGAAGTTCTCGATACTCTAACAACTCTTCATACCCATTAAACACGAAGGAGGCTCTTTATGAAACTATCGCGACGCAAATTTCTTGGGGGGGCAGCTGCTGCTGTCTCTAGCTTAACCCTATTCAATTTCAATTTGTTGACGAATTCGCTCTCTGCTGATGCGGCGGATCCAAGCTCCGAGACTATGAAAACATTTCGAAATGTCTGTCCTCGTAATTGCTACGATACGTGCGGGATGATTACCTATGTTCAGGACGGAATCCTTAAAAAGGTCGAAGGAGATCCTAAACATGGCTATACAAACGGAAAGCTTTGCCTGAAAGGGTACGCTTATCCGCGCCGAGTTTACAGCCCGGATCGCATCAAATATCCCATGAAACAATCCCCTCGCGGTTCAGGTAACTGGACACGCATCAGTTGGGATGAAGCCATGGAAACGATTGCAACTAAGATTCTAGACTTGAAGAAGCGCTACGGTTCTACCCTTCCAATTTGCTTAGATAAGTACTCCGGTAATTTTGGTATCGTTCACTATGGTATTGAAGGGACAATGTCTAGCTTAGGTTATACAACTCGCGCCGTTGGCACACCCTGCTGGCCTGCCGGCATTGATGCTCAGACCTATGACTTCGGGACACTTTATAGTAATGACCCTGAAGACATGGTTAATGCAAAATATATTATTCTCTGGGGCCAAAATGCCGCCTGGACTGCGATTCACAGTTTCCCCTTTATCAACAAAGCTCGGGAGCACGGGGCTAAACTAGTGGTTATCGACCCAATCTTAACGTCGACCGCTTCAAAAGCAGATCTCTACATCCAAGTTAACACCAGTACGGATGGTGCACTGGCTTTGGGTATGGCGCGCTATATCATTGACAACGACTTAGTCGATTGGGAATATGCTCGCGCCAATAGCATCGGGTTCGATGAATGGGTGGACTATGTCAAAAAGGATATCACTCTGGACTGGGCTTCTGAAAAAACGGGCGTGCCCAAAGATACTATCATGGAAATTGCCCACGACTACGCAACAGCAAAACCAGCCAGTATGTGGGTTGGCTACGGTATGCAGCGTCATACCAATGGCGGTCAGAACGTACGTATCATCGACGCTCTTGGAGTCATGACCGGCAATGTCGGAAAATCTGGTGGGGGAGTGAATTACGGTCACTTAGAAACGTGGGGCTTCAACTATAATGCAATGGTTAACGCTGCACCAAAGGGGTCTAAAGGGTTTATTGGCCCAGATGGAAAAGATGGGGATCGCGCCATTAACATGAATAACTTTGCCCATGACGTCTCAATCCAAAGCGACCCTCCAGTAAAAATGCTCTGGCTGGCGTGCCGAAATCCTGCCTCCCAAGATCCCGACACAAATGCTATTGAAAAAATGTTTGCTTCCATGGAATTTGTCGTTACCGTAGACTCATTTTTTAATAAAACCGTCGAGATGTCCGATATTGTCTTGCCGGCGACAACCCATTTTGAAGACTGGGATGTTATGGCCAGCTATTGGCACTACTGGGTCGGTATTAATCAGCGCGCTATTGACCCCTTATACGAATCTAAAAGTGATGTTGAAATTGCTATAGAACTCTCTAAAAAAATGAATACCCTAGAACCTGGTTCATGTACCTTCCCCACTTCAGGGACACCTGAGGAATGGTTAGCCAAAGAATTCAACCCCGCAATACATCAAATGCTTGGCATTAACGATTATAAAGAACTCATCGATGGGCCTCGCAAGGCAAACATGCCTTCAGCTTCTTGGTCTGATGGACAATTCCGCACCCCTTCTAAGAAAATTGAGATTCACTGCGAACTAGCCAAGAAGAACGGGCTTCCTGCCCTTCCTATCTGGGTCGAAGAAATGAAGACTCCAGAGAAATACCCGATTAGATTTATAACGCCCCATCCCCAACATGCTTTGCATTCTCAGTTTCAAAACCTAGACTGGATGATGACCACAAACCCCGAGCCCAAGGTGGAAATTCACCCTGTTCTAGCCGCCAAATACGGTATCGCAGAAGGAAATATGGTTAAAGTTTTTAATGACCTCGGTTCAATTACTGTCAAAGCCCACCTAACCCGAACAACCTCTCAAAATGTTATTGTCTCCTATGAGTCTTGGTATAAAGACTCAAACTTCAATGTCAATTACACTTTAAAAGCAATACCCAGTGATATGGGAAAACAAGCGACCGGCAACGACGGATTAGCCTTTCACGATAATTTCGTAATGATTGAAAAAGCATAAGGAGGAATCCCATTGAGTAAACAGCTTGGCTTTTTACACAATTCAGAGAAATGTGTGGGCTGTCGGGGGTGTGAAATAGCTTGCAAAAATGAGTATCAGATCGACGCAACCCCCCAGTGGCGTAAGGTTTTTCAGCTCCATGAAGACGCTTTCCCACTTCCTACTCGAATGTTCTTCTCGATGGCCTGTAACCACTGCGCGAATCCAGAATGCCTCCGAGTCTGCCCTGTTAAGGCCTACACTAAGCGCGATGATGGAATTGTAATCCATGATCCTAATCGCTGCATTGGCTGTCGTTTATGTACCATGGCCTGTCCCTATGATCGGCCTCAATTTAACCCTGCAAAAAAGAAAGTCGAGAAATGTAATTTATGTTACCAGCGAATTGACAATGGGGAAAAACCGGCTTGTGTTGCAGCCTGCATTCCAGAGGCCCTAGAACTGGTGGAAATCAATGATAGCCTCGACCAAAAAACAGGTGTTCTGAAAACCTTGCCTGGCCTACCCAGCACGAACATTACAACGCCGTCGATTCGCTTTATCGGACCAAAACAAGGCAAACAAATAAGGAGGGATTAATCTATGGGAGACTGGGAATGGCCCTTAATTCTTTTTACCATACTGGGACAAATCGCGATCGGGATCATCCTTATGCTCTGGTGGCTCGACCGTAAAGGCAATCATCTTGACAGCCAATTCTTCAAACAGGGAGTCTATGTTTCTGGAGCCCTATTGATGGTCGCTCTATTGGCTTCACTTTTTCATCTGGGGCATCCAGAGGCAGCCTACCGCGCCTTATCCCACCTTGGATCCTCATGGTTAAGCCGCGAAATACTCTTGTTCCTCCTGACGTTCCTTGCCTGGATCTACCTTTTTTTACTGTCGAGGCACCTTACAGGGAGTCGGGTCCTTGGATCTAGTACCTCAACTACCACGACTGCTGAAACTGCGGCTGGGGGGCACCTTACAGGGAGACGATCCCTTGGCTTAGGAATCACCGCTCTACTAGGTCTAATGGGTATAGTAAGTAGCGCCATGATTTATGTTCTCCCTCGAGTTCCTGCTTGGAATAATGTTGGCCCCGTTCTTTTCTTTCTACTCACCACAGGCTTGCTAGGGGCCCTTTGTACTTTGGTTTTGGGCCAGAAATCTCTTATAGCCACTCAAAAGAAGTTTCTTCTTCAATTTGCACTCGGATGCACTATCGCCGGCTTACTCACCTTTAGTATTTATGCTTCCATGCTCAGTGGAAGTGTTGAAGGAACAGCTTCCTTAAACTTCCTATTAAATAGCCCACTATTCTGGATCCGTGCGTTATTAGGATGGCTTACTCCGCTCCTTCTTCTGGTTAGCATTCTTAAAAATCCTCAAGCCGACAAAGCTACTCTTATCTTAACCGTTACTCTCTTAGCGTCTTTAGGAGAAGTCTTAGGCCGAGCACTTTTCTACCTTAGTGCAACAGGCATTCAGATCACTGCTTTGTTCTAATATAGAGAGCGATTTCTCATTATAGCCCTGAAGGTTTCCAAGACTATTGGCGAACTTTCAGGGCTCTTTCTCCATTTTTCAGACTCCCCACTTCATATATGGCTTTCTAGTACACTTCAGTAGGGATAATTCCCCACCTAAAGTTTAGGCGCCTCAGCTTTAGCTGATAAAAGTTCAGTTCACTACTTCACTCATACTTAAAGGTGTTTCAGTAAACCCTAACGAATAATTCTCAAATAGACATGGCACAGATGGGAATGTTAGAATATGGAGCTTCATCAGCATATTTGCCCTCGTAACTGCTATGATACATGTAGCATTGTAAGCACCACTCGCAAGGGAGTCCTGATCTCTGTGGAAGGAAACCCCAATCACGAATACACCTTGGGAAAACTCTGCCCAAAAGCTCTCGATGATGTAAAAAAGGTTTATAGTCCTCAGCGTATCCGTTACCCTATGCGCCAGAGAAGTCGCTATAGCGGTTTTTGGGAACGCATTTCGTGGGATGAGGCATTAACCCTTATCGCCGAGAAAATCCTTGACCTTAAAGAGCAGTATGGAACCGCCTTACCAATTGCCTTGAACAAGTACTCTGGAAATTTCGGTATTTTACACAATGCTGTGGATGGTCTATTCACGGGCATCGGGGCAACCACTAGAGCGATCGGGTCCCCGTGTTGGTCAGCAGGAGTCGATGCTCAAACTTTAGACTTTGGCACGTTCTTTTGTTCGGATCCGCTGGATATGGCTAAGGCTAAGCTAATATGGCTCTGGGGAGTTAACCCAGCTTGGACAGCCACCCATCAAATGCCGATTATTTTCGATGCCATCGACCAAGGTGCAAAGGTCGTCTGTCTCGATACGCACTTTAGCGCTACAGCCGCGCGATCGCATCAGTTTGTTCAAGTACGCCCGGGAACCGATGGACTTCTCGCTTTAGGAATTGCTAAGATTCTCCTAGAAGAAAACCTTATAGATCCCAAGCTTAGTAACTATACTTTAGGGCACGAAGAATTCATCCACTATCTCGAAACTGAAATTTCCCTGGATCAATGTTCTCAAATTACAGGAGTTCCTATTTCGACCCTGCGAGAACTTGCCGTAGAATATGGTCAAACACACCCGGCTTGTATCTGGGCAGGTTTTGGCTTACAGCGTTATACCAATGGGGGACAAACCCTGCGCGCTATAGATGCCTTAGGAGCACTTGCTGGACACCTTGGCGAACAAGGAGGCGGGGTCCAATACGCTCAATTCGAAACCTGGCGTTTTTCCAAAGCCTTACAAAACCCACCTAAACCACTAAAACAGATAGACCGGCTAATAAATATTAATAAATTTTCAGAAGAAGCGCTAAACTGTACTAACCCTCCCGTTAAAATGCTCTGGATATCTGGAAGAAACCCTTTATCCCAAGATGGAAATCTACACCTTTGGAAAAAACTGATCAAACAATTAGATTTGATTGTCGTTAGCGACCTCTTTCATTCCGCCTCCTCCGAAGTAGCTGATCTTTTTCTTCCCGTAACGACCCATTATGAACACTGGGATATTAATGCAGGCTATTGGCATTATTGGGTTGGGGTCAACGAACCGGCAATTCTTCCGCTTGGTGAATGCCGCTCCGACTTACAGATTGCTTGGGATGTTTCCTCTCAGTTGAATAAACTTGTGCCCGGAAGCTGTTCGTTCCCTACATCGGGCAAGGAGAAGGATACCCTCTTGCGTGAACTCGGTCCCGAAATGTTGGCTATTCTAAGTCTAGAGAAACCAGAGGCTATTCTAAAAGGTCCGGTGCGGGCAAAGTTCCCTAGAACGGCTTGGGAAAACCGGAATTTTTCAACTCCTTCTGGGCGCTTCGAATTTTTCTCCATCCAAGCCGCTAACGCCAACCTTCCACCTCTTCCTGTTTTTGTACCACCTCTTAAGCCTTCATCCGCTGCCCTGCTACGTCTTTTGACTCCACATCACTACTCTACTATTAACTCTCAAGGTTATAGCTTAGATGCTCCCATAACTGATTTCATATTGCACCTTGCTCCAGAACTGGCCCAGCGTTATGATTTAGTAGCCGGAGACCGAGCTCAAATTTGGAACGAATGTGGCCATTTAGATGTAGTTATCCACCCAGAATTCGGCATATCAACAGATCTTGTAATTATATACCAAGAAGGTGTCAGGAATAATTCTCCGCTTAATCGCTTGCTTGGAACACCCTTGACAGATATGGGACATCTTAGTCTAGGAGCCCCAGGATTTGCGCTCAATGAAACATTTGTGAACTTAAGAAAACAATAATACCAATGGGAGTGTGCATTCTTAAAATGGTCAAACAATTAGGCTTCTTGCTTGATACAAATCGTTGTCTCGGCTGTGGAGCCTGTGCCAAAACCTGCCGAAATTATAATCAACTCACTTCTCCTACCGGATACCGACGGATCCGAAAGGTGGAGAAACAATCTGCGGACACTATTCAGCAATTTCATCTATCCACTGCTTGCAATCACTGTGGTGATCCTGAGTGTCTGCGAGTTTGTCCAACTGGGGCCTATTCAAAACGTCGCGATGGTATAGTAATGCATCTTTCTGAAAAATGTATAGGATGTAAATCCTGTATCGCCTCTTGTCCCTTTGGCGCTCCACAAATCAATCCCCAGACTAATAAAGCTACTAAATGCCAGCTTTGCTATGAGCGATTAGAACACGGAATGCCTCCCTACTGTGTTCAAGCCTGTCTTACAGGCGCCCTACAGCTTAAAGAACTACTTGATATTCCCCAGAACCAACTATTACGGCTCACCGCCCCGATCCCCAGCCTCCGACTAACACGCCCCTCTGTTTTCTATAAATCGCCGAGAGCAACTAAAATATAGAAAAGTTCTTAACCTAATTGGTCATGAAGCACGAATCATGCTCAGAGATTCTTATTCTACTTTGTCACGGCAGAGCTACGTACTGGCTTTTTATTAATAAAAGGAAAAGGGATCGGTATCTTTGTAATTTATTACAAAAATACCGATCCCTTTTGTTGATTTTTACAAACCCAATTATATTTGCTTTTATATAGTATAAACTAAGAATATACCGACGTAAAGGTCATTCTTCAAAAGCGCCTTTTACTTTCCTGTTTTTTGATATAGTAGCTTTTCCAAAAGTCATTCAAGCCGTTCTATTAGGCTGCGTTTATCACCCTAACTAATCGCTTATACATATAGTTCGAAATTAGCTTATATCCCCTTGTATTTGGATGAAGTCCATCCGACAATAATCCATCCAAGGTTATTTGCTCTCTCGGAAATATACTCCACAAATCCAATAAGTTTGACTCAGTCTTATCAGATACTTCCATAATTGCTGTCCTGATACCCAAAAATAAAGATTCGTCTTCAGAAACCATAGGAGGTTCAACAATGCAGAATATATCTGCGTCAGGAGCTTTACGTTTAATGACACGGATTAACTGTGCATATTTTTTACTGAACTGTTTAGGCGTGTAAATATTTCTATCGTTTCTTCCTACACAAATAAATACTGCGTCTGTAGTACTTTTTATCTCTGTTGCTCTCTGTAAGCAATAATCGATAGTTGTTCCAGATGAAGCTTTGTTGTCCCACACTATGTTATTTGAATACTTCTTGAATAAAGATGTTTTAAGCTCTTTAGTCCATCCATTCTTTAAGGGATTTGAAACCCCTTGACTAACAGCAATTGAGTCCCCAAGAATCACAGCGCTAACTTTAGCTTTTTCTAACTTTTTAATACCTGTCAAGGGATTTGCTTTAGTAACAGCTGCTGTGATCACAGGTTGCTCTGCAGCAGTTACTGTTTCTGGAATGCCAAGACTTACCAGAGTGAACGCCAGTGTTGCGGATAATAAATAAATAATGATTTTCTTGTGCTTCATTTCTTAGTTCTCTCTCTCTTTCTTACTTACGTACTTTCAGTCATTCTATCTTTCATTCTTTCTTAATGACTTAATGACTGATACTACACCTTTTTCTACTTACTGCGTTTTAAACCAAGCATTATAAAAATTGCCCCCCAAAAGGTCGCAAATAATGCTAAATAATAGAGGCTAAACTAGTAAATATCACCTAACCCTTAATGCCAGTTCCCATCATCTCATAATATTCTTGCGAAATTAGGGGAAATCTGTCATACAAATAAAAAAAGGCCCTAACAATTTTTAATGCGGCAGGAGAGAATGAGAAAAGACCACCGATTTTTCGGCGGCCTTACTGTGATGTTTCCCAGCGAACTCAAATGTTCACCTCTGTTGTAGTACCCGTTCTGAAAATTGATTAGTTATACTCAATATTTTTTCATAGTCTAATAGTTTTTTCAGCCAATGATCGGGGATATTCGAAAACCCATAATAAACGCCAGCCATACTACCCGTAATTGCTCCCACTGTATCAGTATCCCAACCTAAATTTACTGCTGTGAGCACTGCGTCCTCAAAGGACGATGTTGTGAGAAAGCTCCAGAGAGCCGCTTCCAAGGATTCAACCACATAGCCCCCAGATTTTATCTCACTCTCAGGAAGATCGGGAAGTTCACCACTAATAATACGCTTAAAATGACTTAACTGCTTGCCTATATTGCGGTCGACAAAAAACACAGTTTGAGATTTCAGTCGCATAGTGTCATAAGCTTCTTGGGGACTACTCCCTTTTAGTAATTCCTTCACGAACAGAGAATACAAACTACACGCTAATTGACTACGCGCATGGCCGTGCGTAATCTTGGAAACCTCAGAAATCCTTTGAATCATAGTGTAATCGGATTCATGGGCGAAAAATAGGGTTGCTGGGAGAATTCGCATCAGACTTCCATTCCCATTACTCTCTGCATCAGTAGGACCCGCTTTAAAGGGAGCAACCCCATTGATTAATCTCTTCATGGCTATTGATGTAGTACCGCCTATATCAAAGGATTCACCCAACGGGGTCATATAGCCATCTTGATACCACTTCACAAAGCGCCGAGCAATATCTGCAGGATTATAACCTACCTCAGACAGACTTTCAACTAGACATAACGTTAGAGAACTATCATCAGACCAAGCACCCGGTTCAAGACCGAAAGCACCTCCTCCGGTCATATCTGTGATTGGGTTTTTCTTTATTTCTGTTTTCGTCATAAACTGGACAGGCAATCCTAAAGCATCACCTATAACAACTCCCATTACTCCACCTATTATTGCATCTTGTTTCAACTGAAACCCTCCCTTTATTGCTATCCGACCCTAACTGCTTAATCAGAAGTTATCGATCATACTGGATATCCTACCCTTAATAAGGGTACTCATCTCCTATTATACTTTCTTCGGCCTTACTAAGGCTAATAATGCATTATAACCAATTATAGCAATAGGCGGGGCTTTAATTACCTTACTTTTTAATTTTCCGGGGTGATTCACATGCCAATCCATGGTATATTAGGGGATAATGTGGATAAAATTTAGACTAGGCCAATAATTTAAGAGGTGAAATATATGAAAAAAAGTTTGGGTCCTAAAACTTTGGTTTATCCTACACCGGTGTTGGTTGTATGTACCTATGATAATGAAGGCAATCCAAATGCCATGACCGCTGCTTGGGGAGGTATTTGCTGCTCATCTCCGCCTTGCGTCGCGATCTCACTACGTAAAGCCACTTATACTCATGGTAACCTTATGTCCAAAAAAGCTTTCACAATTAATATTCCTTCAGAAAAATATGTTAGAGAAGCCGATTATTTTGGCATGGTATCTGGAAAGAATGAAGATAAATTTGCTAAAACTGGTCTTACACCAGTTAAAAGTGATATTCTTGATGCCCCTTACATAAGTGAATTTCCAGTTAATTTGGAGTGTAAGATTATCCAAGTTATTGAACTGGGCCTACACACCCAGTTTATTGGTGAGGTCATGGATGCTAAAATTGATGATACCATACAAGAAAAAGGAGAGCCAATTATAGAACAAATAAAGCCTTTAATATTTGCCTTAGATAGTAGAAATTACTATGGTATAGGAAAACAAATTGGCCAAGCATATTCTCTAGGCAATGAGATAGGGAAAGAAGTTAATAGTTAATTTCATCTGCTGGCTGTCATCTAAGCGCCAGCAAAGATAAATACAGCTGGGAAACTATGATGTTACCCAGCTGTATTTATTTTGACACGGCTTAATTAACATAATCATGCCTCATGCTCATTTAAGACAAGATTCCACCTTGTCTTAAAGCCCTATAGTATTGAGGATACATAAACTTTAATAAACATAATTTTGATTTATTTTTCCTTATTAGCTCGTCATAATAACCTTGATTTGATAGATAAAGTTCTCTGATCGCCTCTGGATTATTAAGATTGTTTTTTATAAAGAGTTTTAATTCATTCATTAATGTAATATCCCCCAACATATGACCGCTTATCGCCTTTAATCAGAAGGTTGCTGGTTGGACTAATAAGGTCGAATTAGTAGCCTTTATACTGGGGAGCGCGTTTTTGCATTGCTGCGAGGTTGGTTTCTTTGAAGTCTTCACTGAGTGCACCTAGGGTAAGGTAATCTCCTTCAACTTGGAAATAAGTGTCCATAGAATAATCGTGTAAACGATTAGAAATTTGCTTAATGTGGTTGATCCCAACCGGGGACTTTGAAGTGATTACTTTGGCCAGGGCATAAGCTTCCTCATAGGCCTTGTCGGCGGGAACAACTTTATAAACCATCCCCATCTCAAGTGCCAGCTGGGCGCCTACCGGTTCCCCACACATTGTAATAGCTTTCGCTTTCATGGGACCAACGAGTCTTTGCAGTGCCCACAGTCCACCCGTGTCAGGTGTAAGGGCATAATTCACAAACAGCTCGTGGAAGTAGGCTTTTTCTGATGCTATCACGATATCGCTGGACAGGAGTAAATTACACCCTCCTCCTAGGCAACCCGCTTCAGCAAGCCCGATAATGGGTTTAGAGATAGTATACATTTTCTTAATTAGATTGGCTATTTCATACATAATTTCACGGCCAAGCGCGAGATTTTTGGCTAGTTTGGTTTTAATGATTTCTATATCCCCAGGGCCAAACGATATATCTCCTGTACCTCTGAGAATAATGGCTCGAATGTCATGATCCCATTGGGCATTATCTAAGGCTGCTCCGAACTCATCTATCACTTGTTCGGAAAGTCTATTGAGGTTTTCCGGGCTATCAAAGGTAATCGTAGCGATTTGATTTTCTTTCTCAATTTTCACGACATGATCGTACTTCTTTTCATATGGATACATTGACAATCACTCCTCTTATTTTATATATAGTAATAATTTGTCGATGCTACGCGTTGGATATGCTTACCTCTTTACCTTAGCCGGCCTTATTCCTTCCACAATACCATTTGCCCTTGCTACAATGGCGAGGTTATAGACTGGGTGGGTTAGAATATAGAACTGATCATTTTCAATCCCTTCGATAATGATCTCGACGGCTTTTTCCACCGGCAGTCCAAGTTTCATCGACGACTGCACGACCGCATCTCTTTTCTTGTAGTCTTCCGTTTGATAATAGGGATCTTCGGGATTATAAAGCTCCTTGGCACGGTGACGTAGGCAATTATTCAGGTCAGTGGCCACCACCGCAGGGCAAATCACATGAGCTTTCACTTTAGATCCGGCATCCTGGAGTTGCAATTCCAGCACTTCTGTAAGCGATAATGATGCAAACTTACTAGCTACGTATGCGGGAGAGTTTTCCACCGTTAATAGTCCAGCGATAGAAGCAGTATTGATGATCCGACACTCTTTGTCCTGCTTAATCATGGCAGGTACAAAAGCCTTTATGCCATGTACAATCCCCATGACATTCACATCCATTAACCATTTCCAATCCTGTAAAGGCTGATCCCAAATGGAACCAACGGAAATAACCCCCGCGTTATTGAAGAAGAAATCAACCGTGCCATAGGTAGCAAACGTTCTCTGCGCAAAGGCTTCCATAGCTCCGTAATTCGTCACATCAAACATAGCAGTGCTTACTTCTACTCCGCTTGCTTTTAGGTCTTTTTCCAGGCCTGATAGGTTTTCAACATCAATATCAGCTAGTGAGAGTTTTGCCCCTTTGGCGGCATACTGACGGGCTAGTTCTTTACCGATTCCATTGGCAGCCCCGGTAATGACTACAACTTTTCCCTTATAATCGTTCATATTTATATCCCCCTTTCTATTTTTATTTAACAAGATATATTCAATTAAACCATCTTGTTCTTAATTAATGTGGCTATGTTATCCATAAGAGCCTCCACTGAAGCTCCACCGATTGCCATAACCTTTGCATCGCGCCAGAAACGCTCCACACCCGTGTCAACGACGGTACCTACTCCACCAAATAATTGAATCGCTTCTCTGCTAACATATTCTGATACTTCAGCACCCTTGATTTTAAGCATACGACCGGTTGCCAGGCAAAGTTCACCTTGGTCTCTATTGGCATAGGTACTGTATACCAACGACCGTAGGGATTCGATTTCTGTATACATTTTAACCAGCTTATGTCTGGTGACCTGAAATCTATCGAACATACTTTGACCGCATTGCTCCCTCTCCATGCTATACTTCAGAGCCATCTCGTACGCACCTTCTGCTACGCCTAGGCTCACGGGACCGCAACTCAAAAATTCAGCTGTTGCGCTAACAAACATTGCCTGCATACATCCGCCCAAGGGTCCCAGAAGGCTTTCTTTGGGGAGGTGACAATTCTTGAACGAGATGCTACCAGTCGCTGATCCATGCCATCCGAGCTTGTGTTCCGCTTTACCCACATTCAAGCCGGGTGTATTTGCCTCAATTATAAAAGCGCTGAAGCCCCCTCTAGTTACAGGATCTATTTTTTCGGCTGTTATCGCCAGGACGACATATACATCCGCAACCCCAATGTTACTAATTAAGACCTTTCCACCGTTCAATACCCATTCGTCGCCTTCCAATACCGCACGAGTCGTGAATTCAATTTGGTTGGACCCACCAACAGCTTCTGTGGAACCACAGGCCAAAATAATTTCGCCACTTGCTGCTGGTGCTAGATATTTATTCTTTTGTTGAGGTGTACCCAGCATATCTAGAAGGCCTCCCGCCAGTAAGCTATGGGCTCCCATGGCTACTGTGAGGACCGGCAAACTCTTGGCAATCTCTTCCATGATTAAGGCTAGAGTGGTCTGATCTCCTCCCAGTCCACCGTATTCCTCCGACACTGTAACCCCCAGCAAGCCTAACTCACCGGCTCTCTTGAATAGTTTCATAGGAAACTCACTTGTTCGATCTATCTGCATTGCGACAGGCTTAACTTCTTTCTCCACGAAATCCCTTGCTACATTAAGCATGAGTTGTCTTTCTTCGTTCATATACCACATCTGAAATCCCCCTTATTTATTGAGTAGATCCTACATATTTCGGCGGACCTTGCCCGTTCTTTAGTTCGTTGAACCTGACCTTGCTTCACAACTAAGTCAGATCATTGACACAATATCTAACTGGAGCGAAAACTAACCCCAAATGTCCCCCGTGGATATTCCCATTTGATGATACCTTTGTTTTTGCACATCAACCGACATGTACCGCATTCTAGACACCCTGCATAATCAAACATAATCTCACCGTTTTTACCCAGCTTGTATAGGACCGCGGGACACACCACCAGACAGGGTTTTTCTTTACACGTTTCGCAGATTGTTTTATCCAAAAGGATATGAGGTTCTTCTTCATCAATATTGAACTTGTTCAGCCCCAAGAGTTCAGGTGGGTCTACTACTTTAATGTTCATATTGATCTAACCCCCTTGAAACCGTCTTTCATCAGCTGCCAAATAGAGAGTCCGTTTGCCTTGATTAGCCTCAGGACTTCTTTCTTCATGCTTATCGGAACTTCACCCTCCATCCGATAAAGCTGTCCAAAGACATCCGTCGCTAGTTTTGGATAGGCGGAAAATATCCTCGGTATTTCTAGCATATCAAAGTACCCGTCGACCGCTTTCATGGATGCTATCAGCTTCGTCATCTCCAGTTGATTCATATAGGTTTGTCCGACCATAGCTGGATCATTTGTGGCTATGATGGCTTTAGCCGCAGCAATACCAGATAAAATGGCAAGGTCGATTCCCCGAATTGAGTAGCCTGTGTTAATGACAAATCCAGCAGATTCCCCAATGATGAGAAAACCGTCTCTATATAGCTTTTTAGGAATACCTCGATAACCCAATTCACTTACCAAGTGTGCCTCGTATTCCACAGTCTCTCCACCCTCAATCAAGGGATATATTGTCGGGTGCATCTTCATGTCCTGGAATATGGCATGAACAGATTTTCCGTGGTTGACCACTTCTTGCGGTGTGAGAACACACCCTAAAGATAGACTATCACTGTTCGTATACAGAAAGCCCCCGCCATGAATTCCTTCCGTACAGCCAAGGATCATACGGGCTGCCCCTTCATCTTTTGATAAGATAAATCGTTCCTCAATAATTTTTGCAGGGAGCTCAATGACTTCTTTTATGCCCACACCCACGGCATGTCCTTCAATGTCCCCAATAAGCCCTGCCTTTTGAGCTATAAAGGCGTTGACGCCGTCTGCTGCCACTACCACGTCGGCATACATCTCATCTTCACCGGCTATAACACCAACTATTTTTCCGTTCTTTGTTATAAGATCATCTACTTTGATGCCGCAGGCTACTATAGCTCCCAATTCCTCAGCTTTTCCGGCAAACCATTCATCAAACGCAGATCTTAAAACAGTGTATGACTGAGCTACTTTTCCCTCTTCATTAAATGAAGTGTCATGGTAATCAATGCTAATCGCTCGCTTGTCCCCCAGCAGCATAATTTGTTCGTGGGTTACTTTTCTCTCCAGGGGCGCTTCTAGCGTTAGACCTTTCTCTACCATTTCTAAGGCATAGGTATAAAATCTTCCCCCGGTCACATTCTTAAGTCCTGGAGTGTCTGCCCTTTCAATCACTAAGACTGCTTTGCCTGCTTTAGCCAGGGTGTAGGCGCACGCTGATCCTGCTGGTCCTGCTCCAATAATGATCGCGTCAAATTTTTCTGTTTCGCTCGTGTTCTCACCCCCTTTGTTTTTATGTAAGCATCCTCTATCAAGATGGAGCGTATTTACATATTTCGCAGAGTTTCAGTCAAGAGAGGAATAATTTCATACATATCCCCCACTATTCCATAGTCTGCCGATCTAAAGATTGGGGCCTTTTCATTGGAGTCTATCGCCACAATGATTTTTGAATCCCGGATCCCAAACATATGCTGTATCTGCCCCGATACTCCCATGGATAGATATAGCTGTGGTTGTATGACTGCACCCGAAATGCCAATGTATTGTTCTACCGGCAACCATTGTCTTTCCTCAGCAATACCACGACTACACCCGAGTTCTGCATCTAAAACAGTTGCTAGCTCTCTTGCCATCTGAAGATCTTCTTCTTTATCGAGACCCAGTCCGACACACACGATTTTATCAGCCCCATTAAGTTCTACTCCACCTTTGATGATAGGGGTCCTTGCCACGAGGCTGACTCTGGTATCTGCCTCAAGGTTAACAGTTACTATTTCTGATTTACCTTCGCATACTTCAAATTTTCCCGCTGGCACCGTTACGACGCTTAAACCAGTCAGCACTTCACTTTGCACAACCGCACCACCGTATAACATTCTCTCGCATACAAGTATTCCGTCTGTATAGCTTAGCGATGAAACATCACTGACCATTCCGCAGTCGAGATATCCCGCTACTCTGGCCGCTATATCTCTGCCCCGGGCAGTTGCACCCACTACAAAGAGCTCGGCGCCTTCTTTGGTAATAAATTCTGCAATCGATTTACTGTAATTTTCGACGATTGGGCTGACTCCTTTGAGCAGATAGACTTTGTTTGAGCCGTGTTGAGCTAGTTCTGCAGCAGCTTCTTCAGTAAAGGTGAGTGCAAAGACCTCTTTGCCAGTTTGCTTTGCAAAGCTGATTATTTCAGCTGCGATGTCTAATTTATCACTAAAAACGTAGATGCCAGCCATTAGAGAACACCTTCCTTTCTTAAGAACGTTGCCAATTCATTTACTTGGTCAGCAACTTGTCCTCCATTAAGGATGATGTTTTTTCTATTCATGACATAGCCTTTGACTTCTGTTACTTTTGTTTTGGTAGTAAAATCTACCCCTAGGTCCTCACCCTTGTATTCAGTAATTGGTTTTTTTCCTGCAGCCATCACTGCTTTAAGGCCTGGTATAGTTGGGACACAGGTTTCAGGTAGTACGGACACGACCGCTGGGAGTTCCACCTTTACTGTCTCTAGGCAGTCATAAAGTTTCCTTTGAGCAATTAAGGTATTCCCTTTAATCTCCATTTTGCAGACCGAGCTTACCACGGGTAAGTCCAGTGCCGCACCAACCCTAGGTGCTGTTTGCCTAGCATAGGTATCACTGGCGCCTTCTGCACAGACTACAAGACTAACATCACCAATTTTTTTTATTGCTGCTGCCAAGACCTTAGCCGTTACTGCTCCATCTGCTGTTACCGCTTGTTCTGAGTTTATCCAGTACCCTTCTTCCAGTCCCCTTGACAGGGCGTCCTTTAAGCTTTGTTTAGTTTTGGCATTACCGAAAGTCAACCCTACAGCTTTTCCCCCCAGTGTTTTTGCGGCCTGCACGACTGCCTCTATTGCATTTTTGTCATAGTCGCTTATTTTTCCTTTAGCTTTATTGGTGTCTATGGACTGGTCTGGATTAATCTTGATATCTGCTTCATCTAATACCCATTTATAACAGGCAATGATATTTGACATTGTATTTGGTTAACCTCCCTCGATTTGAATTTTGCATCATAGGTTCCCAAGCTGACCCTATGGAAGGTTACTCTTCATAAGGGGTAACAAGCCATTTAACGCAACCCTCTTTTTTGTTGCCAAAGATGTCATACCCTTTTGAGATAGCATTCAGCGGCGCCCTGTGGGTTTGCATAAACTTGGTACTTATCTTGCCATCTTGAATCATCTGCAACATTTCTGCTACCCCTTCACATGACTGAATACCAGATCTAAACTCCAAATTCTTATATACAATTTCCTGCATAGGGAGTTCAACTGGTTCGGCAAAAATAGCCACCGTTGAAACAATCCCACCAGGTTTAGTGAAAGCAAAAGCCATATTAAGGGTTTCAGATATTCCAACTGTTTCTATAATGGCATCGACACCCCCACCGGTGGCTTGCATGATTTTACTCCTTAAATCTTCAGTATGAGGATTAATCCCAACGTCTGCGATACCTTCCGTTAAGGCAAGCTCCACTCTGTATTGCAAAATATCAATTGCAATTACTTGCTTGGCTCCAAATACTTTTTTCGCTAACAAACATGCGCACAATCCTACTGGTCCAACACCTATGACCGCTACGGATTGTCCCTCTCGAACTCTTGCATTCTTAACCCCAAACCAAGCAGTTGCTAGCATATCGCCGAGTAAAATGACATCTTCTTCTTTCAGTCCTTCAGGGATTTTTATACAGAAATCTGATGCAAGTGGAATACGGATGTATTCTGCCTGGCATCCGTCAGGACCATTGGCCCCGAAGCATCCTGAATCATCATTTTTACAGAGAATATTTACACCCATTTTGCAGTAAGCACATTCCCCACAAAAAGTTCCTGGCAAAACGTGAGCCCGGTCTCCCGGTTGCAAGCCTGTGACTGCGGAACCGATTTCGACTATTTCTACGCAGAATTCATGACCAAGAATTTTCGGGGTAATAACATTTTTAATATCACCATGAACAATATGAACATCACTCGTGCAGATAGCGGATAGGGTCACTCTGCCAATGGCATCAGTGGGTTTAAGAATCCTAGGAACAGGCACATCATCTAGGCTAAATTGGTTCGGTCCATGATACACTAATGCCTTCATAGTCTTCTTTTCCATTTTCACACCTCCCTTAAGCGTGGTGGTCATTGTTTTGCTTTTTGATGCATTGCTTTTAAACCATCGACTTCTTTGCACACATCTCCAAAATCACAAGTCCCACAATCATATTCAAGGTTATCAATGATTTTTTTCATGGCTTGAGTGATTTGAGCAACTTTTTTCCCAATGGGTTTAAACCTTTGGATATCTGTTTTCGAAGAAGTTATAAAGATTATCTCTACTGCGTCAACATAAGCGAGCTGTTTATATTCCCGGATGATTTCATTGCCCAATATGTTTAAAGAGAAGCCTGATTTTAAGGCACTATGACTCACGCGGCTCCATTCTTTATTTTCTTGGGGTATGGAACGCAACATATAACCGTCGAGATTCAGTTTAAACTTTAAGACATCCATGGCTTGATAACGTTCATAGGCGTTCGTTTCATTAAATCCCTGCCCGTGGACCAAGATGATCTTGGCGAAAGGCACCTGGGTTACGTTGGCATCTTTGAGTTCAGGGCCGATCAGTGTGATATGCCCATCCTTGATGTCTTCTAGGGTTTCCGTCCACAGCAAAAAGGCTAAAGATTCTGTCTGTGGAGCCCCTAATTCAAGAGCGGTTTCAGGCGTTAAAATAATCTGTCGTTCTACCCTGGGCCAGATTTGTTGTTCATCATAGTCAAACGATTGACTGATCGCCCTTAAGTCTTTAGCGTTGGTCAGTTCAACGACCTGTTCAAGATAGTGATCAAATATTTCAATCCCCCCTTGTATATTTTTGTAGCGTTTTCTAATAACCTTAATTGCATTAAGTTTTCTCAGTAACTGCACAAAATTTGATACTGACTTCTTATAAGGTTTCCTCTTTCTGACGAAAACCCTGGGATCTTGATTTACTTGGGAATATATCCGGCTTAATCGTGGGTCGGTGACGGAACACTCGTCATCACAGCGGCTTATCCCCTAGGTAAATCAAGGTTCCCTTGATATCACAAATTAGTAGTTACTTTGCAGCCTTTTTTGCAGCCAGTTTTTGGAGCATAGGGGCAGACTTGGCGATCATCATGTCGTCCAAATCGAACCAATATATAACAGCAATAGTTGTAAAGGCAATACCTAATACGTTACTAATTCCTTTTACTAATTTCATTATCCTCATCGCCCTTTCATTAAAAAATTACTCTTTAATTCTGACTTTGCAATGTTTATGCTTTTTGAGCTGCCTCAGCCTTTAGCCGAGCTCGTTTTATCAATAAGGGCTCCACCTTTTCCATTAACTTATCGTCCAAATCATACATCGCAACCGCCACAACACCGATAAATACAACCCCTAATACGCGATTGATTTTCTTAAGCATAATTATCCTTCTCCTTCCTATATACCTTGAGATAAGTTATCTAGAAGCTTGATTACTAGCCTTGGCTACTAAAACCTTCTTACGAGCAAACTCACAGGCTCCCAGCGCGCCCATTAACTGTGGGTCGGTAGAAAGCGCCACTATTTCAAAACCAAGCACTTTTTCCAGCGCACTTTTTAGGCCTAAATTCTTGGCACATCCCCCAGACATTGTTACTTCACGCTTAATTCCAGCACTTTTTAACATGGTAATACATCGCTTGGCTACCGAGACATGAATGCCTGCTGCAATATCGGCGGGACTCTTTTTTTGAGCCACCAGACTAATTACTTCCGATTCTGCAAACACTGTACATTGTGAAGTTATGGGAACAGCACACTTTGCCTTTAAAGACATTTGTGAAAATTCAGGTAAGCTCATTTCAAAAGTAGCGGCCATATTTTCCAAAAAACGCCCTGTACCTGCTGCACACTTATCGTTCATCGCAAAATGCTTTACAGAACCATTTTCATCCAGAGCGATTCCTTTCAGGTCCTGACCCCCGATATCAATAATGGTTTTTATCGTAGGGTCAGTGATATGGACACCCATAGCATGACAACTGATCTCACTGATGTTTTCGTTAGCAAAGGGGACCCGGTTTCTTCCATAACCCGTACCTATCAGATAAGCAAAATCTTTCGTGCTGTTCAGACCTTCGATGCCTTTCATGGCTTCAGCAATCGCCAAGTTACTGGTTTCTTCTGGATCAATTTTGCTGCGCACAATTGAACTGCCCAGAATATCCCCGTCCAGATTCATGATTAAAGCTTTTCCGTAAGTTGAACCCACATCACAACCGCATACAAAATTTGACGTCACTTAGACCACTCCTCGTATTAAGATCTACCAATCATTACTGTCATCAAAAACTAAGAGACTCGAATCCAAAGGCTCTGCATGCATAATGTTAGTCATGAAGTTATTAATCTGATCTCTTATGCCCTGTCTGGAAACCACTCGAGAATCATACATGTTGTAATTAACAATGCAGTTAGATACGTCTTTCTCATTGGCCCAATCTATCATAGCTCCAGTTAAGCCCAGACTACTCCTGCATCCCATATGGTTCAAATTAAGAATGAAATCTGGACGGTACATTTCATTGACCTTAGCCAGATCACCCATCCAGTTTTCGGCAGGTCCACGGGTATGTCTGGACATGGCCGCATTACACCACTGCTCACCTAGACCCGCTAACATAGAGTCCGGGGAACTGGTATCAATAAAGTTCAGTGTCCCAAATGTTTCCATATCATTCACAATGCCTATACCCCAGCAGCGTTCCAGCCAACTCCAGAAGTAGGAATAACCAAAAGTAGGCGGATTCCATAATATTGCACGATATTTCAACGGTTTAACTGAACATTCTTTAAAATAATGAGCTCTGCGTCCTAATTTTTGCAGTTCCTTGAACAGTTCTAGGGCATCCGCTCTACCGGCATCTAGCTGGAAGAAGCACAAGTGCGGAAACCACAGTACATCATTGCACAGAGGTGGGGTTTCAGAACGGTTCATTTCCCAACGTTCAAGTTCGATTTCATTCAGCTGGTTAACTATTTCACATTCTTCTTTGAGTTTTTCCCAGTCAATCTTATGGCCAGTATGTTCTTCCAGGAAGGCAATCATGCCCTTCAGATCCTTGATATAGGCCTCACGAGCGCCCTCTTCTCTAAAGTTATAAGGAACATCCAAGCGATAAGTAGGCACACCCAGCTCGCGTTCCATGATGGCATAAGAAGCAAATCCAGCTTCACAGGGTAAATTTGAACAAACCATCACGGTATGAGGATTCGGAAGATCTCCGGCCAAAACTACCCCCGGAGTCTGTGAAGCATAGGTGCAGGTATCATCCGGCAAGCCATTATTTACAGAATTATCTATATACTTTTCATGGCAATGCTGATCCATCATAACCATGGTGTTAGCAGGCGTTTCACAGATAAAATACTTCAATCCCATCGCCTTGTAAATCTGAGTCGGAACCATGACCTGTGCCAGTATGGTATTTTCGGGGTCCAGAATGACATTCTGCAACTGTTCAATCGTAGCACCGGCCTGCAGAAGAACAGTTTTCCATGTCATTTTTAGTGCAATACCGGTACGACCTTCTGTATATCTCTTGCCCATTGAGGTAGTTTTGAGAAGATCAAGCATCCAAGGATACTCAAGCATGGCGTTGAGCATTTTTTTCTGATCAGGTTTAGTTGTACCCAGACAAACATGCCAGACCTTCATCCAATATTTAAAATCAACCCATTGATCTTTTAAACTGCCTTTATATTTTTTAGTGAGTCTCTTTTTCACTGCAGCAATCGTTTCCTCGCTGCTCAGCTGTTTTATAATTTGATTTCTGACATCTTTGTTACTCATGGCTTGCTTGATTAGAACTTTAATTGATTCTTTCATACTTTTCCCCTCCTATTCCGCTAACTGTTTATTCAGCTGCTTATTTACAATACTCTCGATAAAAGCCTGTACTCTAGTTCTCAATTGGCCTTCCCCAGCAAATGCGTATTCTCTTTCGATTCTGACGATAGGTATACCGCTTTCTTCCAAAGCCTTCATGGTGGTCAGTTTTTCATAGCCCCATACATCGCAGAATTGCATGGTTTCGAAGATGATTCCATCGGCTTTGTATTCTTCTACATACTGCACCGCATGCTCAATCCGTTGATTGGTTTTTTCCATCATCCTCGGGCATTCATTAGTTTCTAGATAATAGAGAGCTAGATTGCGATAAATATCACCGTCTTCGGATATCAATTCCATCCCTGGCAGGGAGCCAAAACAAAAGCGGTCAGCTACCACAACACAGCCCTGACTTTCCATCAGTTCGATGTAAGCCGAATTGTCCAGGATAGAACCCATAACCATGATTCTTGGAACACCCGAACTTAGCCCTTGACGTTTATCTAAAGCAACCTTTAGTTTCTTTAAGGGCTCAATCAGCATATCTTTGGGCGCTACTTTGCAAGCGGTATAAACGGTATGCCATTCGCTTCCGGTGATTTTCGGATGATCGAGCTTTCTGAGGTCGGAGATTTTCTTCAATATTTTGTTGAATTCGTTATGTTCGTGCACAGCCTTTTTGACAGCGTCGTCGTTTATGTCGATACCATAAGCGGTTGACATTAGCTCTGCTACTTTTTTAAACTCCTCGATTAGTGGCTCAATATTGCCGTCGAACATTTTGCGTGGGACATCAATCAGATAATGAACAAATGACCCATCATTATCTTTGAGCTTTTGTATTTTGTAATTGTGACTCGTTCTCTGAATCTGTACGCAGCAAGCAGCAAACACCATGCCTCTCAGAAAATCATACTGATCATCCAAAGCAGCCTCTAAAATGCTTCTGGAATATGAACAGGTAAATGGAGACATGTAGAAATTAGCCAATTCAGTACTTGTAGTTTGGGGGGCTCTTAAGCGTACAGCAAAGGCTTTTCCTACCGACAACAACGGTTCGGGAGCAGTAAAACAATTGTAACCAATAGGTATTCTTCCGGCCTCTACAGCCTTCTCAACCAGCGCGTTATTTGGAGTAGTCAGCAGGTCTTCAAAAAATGCTAACTCCTTAAGTTTTTCCATATTAGTACACCACCTATTTCTATTGATTTTCTTTTTACCTAAATCATCCCAAATTTTTGCAATAGTTCGCTTAATACGTAGGTGGACCTACCTTCAGGAAGGCCTAACAGGGATCTATCTTCGATATCATATTTACGGATAGTTTCGTCCTCGAGTATGCACCCTAAGAGCTCTAATTTCCCCAAATTCACTGAGTCTTTTTCATTTTCGTCTTTCATCCTGTTTAAGATTACGCCAGCCTTTTCATACTTCATCACACCACCACTGGCCACTTCTTCAATAGTCTTAATAACGTTAATCCCTTTAAAGCTGGTATCAGAGACCAAAAGCAAATGAGTGACTTCTTCCATGACACGTCTGTTAACCTGTTCAATACCTGCCTCCCCGTCGATAATCACATAATCGAAGTTGCTAGCCAATGCTTCAATGATTGTTTTTAAATAACTGTTGACCTTGCAATAACAGCCCTCTGTTTCTGAGCGGCCTATAGCAAGAAAGGCGTAGTTATCTTTTTGTATCATTGCCTCAAATACTTCATAATCAAGCTTTGATAAAATAGCTAATTTGTCATCCCGATTGCCTTCCTTACTTGTTTCAATGACCTCATTTCGTATATCGTTCACAGTTCTTCCTACTTGAACTCCCAGGGCCGTTGCAAAGCCAACTGCCGGGTCTGCATCAATAGCTAATATCCTCTTGTTTCCTTGTTCTAGAAGTGCTCTAGTGATTAAGGCCGAAATTGAGGTTTTTCCTACCCCTCCTTTTCCACATACGGCAATAATTTTTGGTCTCTTTGTTTCCATAGATCGGATCTCACCTCCTACTTTGTTGATTTTATTGCAGTGGATGTAATACTATAAATGCAATTATTGTGCCATTATTTATATTTATTCATAATAATAAATAAGGACATCTCTATTCCGTTACACTCTCTTATGTTTACTGATAAATAATCTTTTGATAGGGTCTATAATTTGCTAATTATTCTCGGTAGATTGGAAGTATGTATGTAATTATGTAGTAATATCAGTCAGATCACTGTAGTAATATCGGTCACATTTCATGTCAATGAGGAAGCGAGCGAGTAGCTACTATACGGATGAATTGAAATGCTCGGGTTTGACAGTCAAATGCCGGTTAGGCACTTGTCGTGCCTACAGACTGTCGAACCCGAGAAATTCACAAGGGCAACAATGCCTGAATAAAGAAGGGGATGTTTCAACTTCGAACTGACTTCCAGTTCAAAGTTGAAACATCCCCTTAGAAAAATTAAACCTTCAAGCTTATAAGAAACTTTCACTGCTTTTAGTTAATGGGAAATACATAGCTTATCCATTTTTTGATAAAGAGTGGATCGTGCGATTCCCAGTTCTTCTGCAGTCTTACTAAGATTTCCATGGTGTTTACGTATTGCTTGCGTTATGGCAATCTTCTCGCATTTTAAAAGACTCCCTTTATCAGAAGCATCCTTTAGTACGCTTTCTTTAATCCGAGGCGGTAGGCAGTCGTAAGTAATTACATTTCCTTCCATGTAAATAATAGCTCTTTCCATAACGTTTTGTAATTCTCTAACATTTCCTGGCCAATCATAACGACTCAAGCATTCCATTGCCTCTGCACTAATCTCAATATGCTCATTTGTGTTACGTTCTTGGCAAAATTTATCTAAAATATGACGACTCAAGGATGGAAGATCTTGTATGTGTTCCCTTAAGGAAGGCAACCTAATTTCAATAACATTAAGCCTATAATACAAATCCTCTCTGAAATTTCCATTTTTAACTTCGTCATCAAGAACTCGATTGGTGGCTGCAATGATACGAACATTCACTTTCCTCGTAAGTGTTCCGCCTACTCGAGTCACTGTTTTCTCCTGCAGACAACGTAGGAGGCTGACCTGCATCTCCAAGGGCATTTCTCCTATTTCGTCTAGAAAAATCGAACCCCCGTCAGCCAGTTCGAACTTACCAGGCTTACCTCCCTTTATCGCTCCAGTAAAAGCGCCTTCCTCATAACCAAAAAGCTCGCTTTGCAATAATTCCTTAGTAAGGGAGCCACAATTAATCGCAATAAAAGGTCCTGTAGGGCGACTCGCGCTGTGAATAGATTGCGCTATGAGTTCCTTACCCGTTCCAGTCTCTCCTTCAATAAGGACGTTAGCGCAAGATTCTGCTGCTTTTCGCGCTATAGTTTTTACTTTATTGATTGGACCACTGTCGCCGTACAAGTCCTCAAAATGATAACACTTGTTATCGATTAAAGGGGCTGAGCTTAAAATTTTTAAGTCATTTGAGTGGGGGGCCTTAACTATAAATAGAAGAAGGGAATGATCACCGAAACTGCTAATGACACATTTTTTCATACTGATCATGTGGTGGATCTTATCTTTACCCTTAATATATAATTTACTAGGAACATCAGATTTATCGCAAGTGTTTAATAATGTATGATAATTTATATTGCCCTCGATATATTCTGTCAAATAATGTCCTCTCGAGATTTTAAAAGGAATACACAAATCCATAAACTTTTGGTTAAAATCTAAAATTACCCCTAGTTCATTGGTAGCAATCGCTGCGTCAGAAATCTCTTCAAGTAATACCCCCATCTGGTGAGCTGCTATTTGCTCAAATACAAGAACCGATTGAATTAACTGTGAACCGATCCGCACAATGGGTACTATCGAAGACACCTTTGAGGTTTGGCAAATAATGCCCAAACCTCCAGCTACACTTTTATCATAATTAAAAATTGGAGCCCCAAGGGTATGCCATTCAGCACTCTCAGGATAAAGGTGTTCATACCCATAAATTTCTAATACTTTATTTTCATTTGTAGCAATATCCATAGCATTTAAACAGGCGTATGTTTCACTACTACCATGATTAACCCATGGAATAACATCATTCCCTTTTGTCTTTATTATGACACCTTCTGCATCCATTAATATAACTGAATATTCCGATTTCATATGTTCAGTTAAGATAGTGTCAATCACATTCATCACTTGCTGAGCGTTATCTATTAGGCTACGATTATTCTGTTTCTTGGCCCGTTTGTTTGCAGGTAAAGGCATTCCATAAATTCCTTTATGACTGCATCTTACCCAGGAGATATAGTTATCCGGGTGTAGAATGTCTTTGGGGACCGCTCCTATTTCTTTAAACATTGTCCAAGCGTTTACTAATTCATTGTTCTCTGTTTCACAATAACCGTAATGCACTTAAAACACCCCCACCTAATAGGACCTTCCATTTTCATTTTGCCTACAAGTCATGTCCTTACTGTCAACTATATTCCACATTGAAGGCGAAACATGGCGAAAAAGCGACTGAGTACAAAATAATCTCCTTACACCTCAAGAGTCTGGGAGACCAAATTGCTTTCTCTTCTAAATTATGCTTCTAGCAAGGGTCGACTTAAGATAATTATTTAGCTTGTGTCTCAATAAGCTTAGCCAATATCTTGATCCGCACATTTTTCACGCTCCTCATAAAATTCTTTATGGTTGATCAAAAATGATCATCATTCTTGATCACTCCGCTTCTCTTCTGGTCTAGAATTTTTAAGCGAAATAACCGGGGTTTCTTCTTTAGAAAAATCGTATTCTCCTTGCTGTTGCGCTTCAACAAGAATATCAACAGCATTTGCAACTTTGGCGGCAAGTTGAAAATACATTTCCTTATAATCTGGCACGCGAATACACCCCTCTGCACAATTAGTGTTATATAACTAATTATGACACATAATATTCCTTAGTGCTATATCACTAACAAAACTAATTTTTCTTCTGTATGCTTTAATTAGTGATAACTCACTAGGAGGTGTATTCATGGATACGAGACAAGCAGTAGTGAATAGAATTGTTGAACTTTGCAAAAAACGGAATATAACGCCCAATGCTTTGAGCTATCGTGCCGCCGTACCACAATCGACAATAAAAAGCATCCTAAATGATGAGAGCCTGAACCCTGGTATTGTAACAATTAAAAAGTTGTGTGATGGTTTAGAAATCTCATTATCGGACTTTTTTAATACGGATGTCTTTAGTAATTTAGAACAAGAACTCACATGAATCTCCGATACTACGCTGCATCTCCCCGAAATCTTTAACCGTAAATGCGTTTTAGGTCTGCTTGGCTTTCCCGCCAAGCAACCTAAAACGCATTTTTGAATCATCAGCCCCCCATTCTCTCCTGCATAGCCTTGATTAAAAAATCATTCACCATCTTTTTATACGCTGCATGTACATCCGGATCAATCGAAGCGAACTTGGTCATCTCATAAGCCAGTTCCTTGAATGCTTTATCCATATTCTCATATAAAAAAGTGATTTTATTGGCGGCCACCTTGTTATACGCGACAGTAAGACTATCGCTCATCCTTTGGACACTCTTGTAACTTGTCTTTTCTTTGAGCTTGTCACACTCCAATTGCTTTTTCTCGACATCCTGCTCAAGTGCCCGCTTGGACTTCTGCAGATCGCCCGCTTTCGTCTTCAGGTTGTCGCGCTCCTTAATCAGCTGAGTGTTTGTACCCTTTTCACCGTCCAAAGCCTTCTGGAGATCGGCTTTTTCCTGCTGGGCCCGGTCCCGATCCTGAAATGCCTGTTCCCGGTCCAGAAAAGCTTGGTCCCGCTCCTTCACGGCCTTCTGCAGTTCCCGAACGGACATGTTTTCAATATCCATCTCCATGATGAACTGCTCCCGTTCTTCTTCCGGGACCTCGAGAAGGATGAGCGCCTGAGAATAGTTCATATTCGGCAGTCGCAGAGTTTGTGCGTCGGCATTGAGGGTAGCAGGCTGTTGGTCCCCGTAGGCATCAAAGACGAGCATCAGTCTCTGGGCTGTTCTCTCCGTGTAACTTACCGACTCCACCAGCCATTTGCCCCATTCCCCATACGGAATCAGGTCCTTGGCCTCCTTCAGCCGCCTGCCGATCTCAATGGCGTTGTTTAGCACTACTTTTTCAGTCTGTTGTTTGATCATGTTAATTTCAACCGCGATGACGGGCGGTGTTCTCTCTGTTATCGAATCGCTCATGATTATTACCAATCCTATCTCGCACTTTATTCACATTATATGAGATTAGCTAGATAAGCGTGACAACCCCCTATAAAGGCCTGTCCGAGAAACGACTACGTAGTCGTTTCTCGGACAGGCTTGAGTAATATAATAAATTAAAAAATAGGTCGCAAACAATAACCTCTGGACGAGCAATAGCATAGTCTATACGGACAAGCCAAATTCAAGCGGCCTGTCAATTTCGGAAGAAAGGATGTGAAACGATGGCAGTAGTTGGGATACCTTTAAATTCGACGCTTGTTGTTGTATACCAGACCGGGCTCACCCCCGCCGGTGGTCCGGTACTCAGACAGAAAAGCCTGAGTGATGTGAGATCCGATGCAGCGGAACAAGCTGTTTATGAGGCGGCACATGCCTTATTCGGTCTGGCGCAGTATCCGGTGATCGACGTACTCTATAGGAAAAACTTTGAGCTGGTCGATGAATAGCCGACCGGAAAATCAGATCTAAAGGAGGTGAAAGCATGGCTGTAACAACAAGCAGAGTGCTAAGGTTGACTTTCACGACCGCCGGCGCAAAAACGTTTGCGATTACGGTCCCCAATCCGAAGGTAGACCTTCAGCAGGCTGAGGCCGTGGCCGCGATGAACTCGATTATTGCCAGTGATCTATTCCTTACGTCCAGCGGCGCACTGACCGGAATACGGGACATTAGGGTAATAGATACCACAACCGACGACCTTTTCGACCAACCGCAGGCTTAACCGGCTGCGTTAAGGAAGTAAGCGTCAAATAACAAGGTGTATAGAAATAGAGCAAAAACCAGTGTGAACTTGGTTTTTGCTCTATATGCAGGCTTCTTGGCGAAGGAAAATTATTTACTAGAAGTATGAGATAGCTATAAACTCTTTTGACACACCAACAGACAGACCGGGCAGTTAAAGCACTGCTCATACCCTACCCCTTCACTCGTAGCTCTTTGTCTACCCTCCTATGGAGCTGGTGGTTGGAATAGAACCGATGACCTGCTCATTACGAGAAAGTGGAAACCTATATCAGCTGGTATCAATGTATATCAAAATACGCTAAACATGCGGGGTTGGGGATTTTCATATTCCATCTGGTATTGTAAAATATATTTCGCAATTGCATCCATTGTTTCCACCTTATGCCCCCTTTTACTTCACATTCGCCTCCTAGAAATGCAGGCAATTCGGATATGAATTCGACAGGCTGATTGGTATATCCTGCCATGCACCGTCAACTAATAGACAGAATGCCGTCCAACGCTGAATTAGAGAGCTGGGTGGCATTTATACTGCTGAGTTTAAGAATTAGCAGTTTAAGGTTCTAGACCAAGGCTTTTAATGCACCAATTGGCAGGTTATTCCTGAACAATCCGAAATTAGGCAACAAAGCCACTTGGAGTTGTTTGATTATTGAATTAAAGGAACCTTGAGCCAAAACTATTTCATATATCAAGCCGTTTCAAGTGTTCCTTTACTATATTCGTACGTTCTTCTACAGTCTTGTCGCCCTCTATTTTTAAAATTGGACAGGGTAATTTCGAAAGCCAAATATCATGTAAGGCCTTACTTCTCATGTCAGGTCCAGCTTCGTCATATTTCGAAGCCCACTCTACAAATTCTTTATGCATTTGATGCATCTTCCCATTTTCTTCTATTTCTATTCCATACCTTTGTCTTCCCTCTCAATTAGTCTTTTTATCCGAATTTCCTTTGGTAGTGACAAATAGACAACTAAATCGAAGTACGGGATGAAAATATCCCCCCAACCACATAACGAACCTGACAAAATCCATTTAGATGTACTATTCAAATCTTTTTTTAAAAGTTCTTGACGCTCTTCTATTTTTCTCTTTTGTGTAAATGGTACATCAGTGGAAGTCCAAAAATAATCATCCGTATCAAAATGACAATAACCTATTTCCTTTGATAAAGCCTTCGCAAGAGTTGTTGTCCCTGAAGCAGATGCACCTAAAATATGAATTCTTTTTATCATTGATATTTCTCTCCGTCTCAATTCTTTGTCATCGGGGGATTTCCCGTCGAGGACGTGTAGGTTCAACAACATATAGAAATAATAATTCTGCAGATACTGATGGGTTTTAAGAATAATTAGAATTTGACTTGCGACGCTATATCAGAATAATACGTACTAAATAGCATTGGCTTATCGAAGTCTTTAAAAATCTTTTCTTAGATAAAACATATCAATCAGTTGAATCCCATTCTCAAAAATAGGGTGGTCATAATTCTCAATGAAGAAATTCTTAACTCTATGACTGACTTTAAACCCGCAATGCAGGTAAAATGGAATTGTCAAAGGGCTGTCTCCAGTCCCAACAAACATCGTCCTGCATTTGTCCTTATAAAAGTCAAATATATACTTTATTAGACTACTTGCATAACCTTGTCTTTGGTATTTTTCATATGTCGCTAAATTCTTTAGCTCAAATATATAATCATCTTCTTTAGTTATCACACAAATGCTTTTCAAATCCTCATCATAAAGTACGAACATTTCCCCACGTTCCAAGTATTTATTAATCATGTTTTCTTGCTCATCCGCCAAAAGTAATAAATCCAAAAAGCTTCTCTTGTTCTCCTTAATTAATTTGACCTCCATAATAGCTCCTCTAACACCAATAATTTAATTTTAAATGCGTATTTTCCAAGTATTTAGCAGTTTCAACTTGCCCTACCTGAGATTCCGGAATGCGATTACTCCAACCATTTTATCACCTTCCAAGTGCGTTCTCCAGAAATAAGATGGTACAAATCTCTCATATAAACAGCAAAAAAGAGCCTATATCTGTACTGTGCTTTCCAAATTCTTTGGTTTCATTTTCATTTAGTGGTATATCAACTAAAACTCTCTCCAATAAAGATTATCCGAGCATCATCAAAAGTTCCGGCCTTAATGGCTTTGGTAAGCAAGTCATCGAGACACTAACCAAACCGGTGGAAACACCACCAACGCTTTAATTTAAAAAGGGCGACAAGGTGATTGTCAACGGTCAACTCTTTACAAATAGTAATGGCGGTGGAGCCAACAATTTTGCTTATGTATGAAATTGCTGCCACTGATTGTATATTTCAATGACTTTTCGAATTGTCCTCCACAATTGTCTAATAATGGAGAAAACAGGACCAGGCCATTTCTTCCCTCATTATAAGTAAGCAAGCACAAGTATCCAACCCGTAGGGATCGTTTACTTGTGCTTTTATATTACCAACTGGAAGTTCAAATGAAGATGGTCAAATATGTCCTTCTTTCCAGAACATAAAAAACGCTCTCGAAAGAAGGACATATTTTTTATGGTATTTATGGCAGGGATTTCAAGAAATTTGTTGAAATCTTGTTAAGAGTAACTGAACTCATTTCTTATGACGTGACTCATGAGTAGGATATTACGCACTGGTACCAAAACAATGTTATCAAAGGATGTGTTTGAAATTTATAAGTACATTTATGTAGAATCAAAGGCATCAGGCTATTTTTCAAGCGGAAAACATAGGGAATTAATTGATGAACATTGCAAAGAAGGCTGGAGATTTATTACTGCTATTCCAACGGTTTTTAACATTCTTGGTGTGATTAAACAATATGACTTAGTATTTGAAAAGGAAGTATAAATGCTCCCGTAGTACCTTGCGACGCGTTCGTAGGATTATACGTCTCAATCAGAGGAGGTAGTGTTAGTGCAAAAATGTCAGAAATGCTCTGAACCATTTACATGGAAAAGTATTATGAAATCTTGTTTTTTGGGCTACAAGTTAATCAAGTGCGGTAGTTGCAATAGTGAGCACTATGTAAGTCTTATAACTAGGATTGGCTATAGTACTTTTGCTGGAATTATTCCAATGATATTTGTATATGTACTCATATTTACAAAAGTAATCAATATTTTAAACATTTTTCGGGAGTATTTTATTGCCCTTTTACTTTGGATTACCTTACTTACATTGATAATGCCTTTTTTCGCAAGATATCACATTCGAGAAGCCAGAGAAAATAACAAAATTGAACGGTAAATATATAGTTGCTATATAACAATACTTATAAACTAATATTGACTTTATTCCCTTCGTTATCCAGGGGTATTGGTATGGAGAACGCTATTATACATCAATTAAGCGTAATTTAGCATGGTTACTTCAACATTGAATAACCCGATAAATTGAGTGTGTTTGCGAATGTTTTTGCCATCCTTTTCCCGATGTTTCTTATTAAACCAAGATATATTGTAGAAATGCCAACTTCCAATTATCCTACTGATGGTAGCCAGTTTAAGAATAATAAGAAATTCACCTTAATCGTTCATATACGCATTATTAGCCTAACCCGTATATGGATTAGAGGAAGTTCAGTAAATAGGAATGTAACAAATAATAAATAATCCACAGTCTAAGCTACGTGACAAATTGGAATTTGCTTTAATAATTCTTCCTCAAATTACTTAAAGCATTTTGATAATTCATACGGCGTGATCTATATCTTCTGTGTGCTTGTATTCACTATCTGTTCTAACCTTTACTATCGGTTCAACGCATTTCAATAAATTCGAATATTTGCCCATCTATGCTGATTATTTCATCAATGGGAATCGCTGTGCCATCGGTCATAACGACAACCCGTTCATATTTGTCTATCTTTTTAGCCGTACTGATAGCAGTAACATAGGTGCCGCAATTCTTCTTCGCATCCGGCTGAAAGTAGGTAATTGCAATTTCGGAATACTCTTTAATCCGATCTGCAATGATTTGCAGCCTATCACTCAAAGCGTCCTTCATATATTCGTCCAATTTTACTCTCTCGTCAGTCAGTCTTGCGGTTTCTTTGATGGCGGCATCATAGCCGGTCAGTGCGGCGAAAGGGGAAAACTGAGCTGCCCGGTCAATAGTAGTCATATGAGGGCGTGTCGTCGAGACATGGTGAGGTAGATTAATGATGTCGTCATATGTCCTCGTCATGACTTGTGCCCTCCAATCTGCCTGTTCCGATCTACAGTGGTAGCGCCTTCCTCCAGATTCATACCCTTTAGAATGGCGTTCTTGCCGTATTTCTTTTTTATTTCAAGCATTGCTTGCTGCATCTTTTTTTCTCGTGCAAGCTCAGCTTCTTCATCTTCTTTTTTCGCCTGCGCAGCCGCGTAATCCGTAAAGAGATCAAGTTGTTCAAAGTTGCTTGTCTTTTGAACGGTTGCCTCATCAACGACATGATTCGCTGTGATGTTGACTCTTCTAATCAGAAGATTTTTGTCAACGATGCGTTCAAACAGATCTGTGACGGCATCCATGATTAGCTTTGTAGAGGAGGTCTGTCTGCCAAGATTTACTGAACCATGCGCGGATTTCGGAACGGCGCGTCCGTAGTGGTCAGTGGTGATTGCCCCGTGATATGATTTCTTTATCTCTGGATTTGTTAGATTATCGATATCATATCCGACCGTCAAAACAAGCTGGTCGCTCACAAGCCTTTTATCTACCAGATCAAGTACCAGCAGATCAGTCATTTCCCGCACGATCAGCTTCGCTTTGTCAAAAGTATAGGCATAGTGCAGTACCTGCCCCGATCCAATACTGTTTGTGCTTGGCTTATACGCTTTAATATCGGCAATTGTGCATGGCTCCCACCCCCACGCATGGTCGATCAGCAGCTCAGCGTTGATGCCGAATAGCTTATACAGTAAATCCTCGTTGTAGTAATCGGTAGGTTTACCGAGAGAGCATCTTGCAATATCTCCCATCGTAAAGAGACCTTTTTCTTCCAGCTTGTTGGCATATCCTTTTCCAACGCGCCAAAAGTCTGTTAGAGGCCGATGCGACCACAGGGAGCGACGGAAGCTCATTTCGTCCAGCACGGCGATCCGTATACCGTTGTTATCAGCAGGTATGTGCTTTGCCTGAATATCCATAGCGATCTTGCTAAGATACAGGTTTGTGCCAATTCCCGCCGTTGCTGTAATGCCAGTTGTTTTGAGTACATCCAGAATCATTTTCGCGGCAAGCTCACGGGCTGAAAGATTGTAGGTGTTCAGATAATCGGTGGCGTCAAGGAATACCTCGTCAATGGAGTAGACATGAATATCTTCGGGCGCGATGTACTTCAAATAGATATTGTAAATCTGCGTGCTGTACTCTATATAATACGCCATCCTCGGTGGAGCAACAATGTAGTCCAACGAGAGACCCGGTGAGGATTTCAATTCAGTATCGTTGCAGGAAACGCCGGAAAAGGCTCGTCCTGGTGCTTTGCGCAGCCGTGCTGCATTTGCTTCCTTGACCTTCTGTACGACTTCAAACAGCCTCGCCCTACCGGGAATGCCGTATCCTTTGAGGGGGGGAGAGACGGCGAGGCAGATGGTTTTTTTTGTGCGGCTTGCATCAGCGACAACAAGGTTGGTGGTCAGCGGATCAAGCCCTCGTTCCACACATTCGACCGAAGCGTAGAAGGATTTCAAATCAATTGCGATATAGGTTCTGTTCTTCATGCTTATTCTCCGGTTGCCTACTTAAATACAAATTAGCTGCTCGACAAATTTCTGTTTATCTCTGCGTTATATAATTATAAGAAATTCACTTTAATCGTTCATATACCCATTATTAGCCTTATGATTCTCTTATTATAAAAAGGGATTTTCCGCATCGGCCACTTCTTGCAAAATCACAATCGGATCTGATATCAGGCCAAATTGCTCGTCATCCGGGTAAGTTACAGCTATTGTGGGTTTATTACCTGCATATGCAATCACACTAGCCATTGTATCCCATTTTGTACATAAAAAGAAATGTGCATATTCCCCTTGTTCAACTATCTTCAAATATGCCCCCATGTTTCCTTTTATTATCGTTGTATCTCTTATCCCTGTTTCATATTCATATTTTTCAAACGCATCCTTCATATGAATAGGTACAATACCATGCCATGTTCTTGATATCATCTTATTTTCATCGCCTTCTTTTGTGTTAATTAATGTTCTCATTATTAGCCATATGAGAAGTTAGCATATTCACTCAAGCAACGCATTCCTAAACAAAATGTGAAGTTGAATTGGATTAACAAATTTCAAGACTCGGAGTATTTTTCTGGCTCTGGCATTGTGAGCTACTGTCGTAGTTCGGTTACTCTCAAAATGGAATGCTCCGGCTGCAGCTGGGAGATTGGTATAGGTTATAGAGAGTTTAAATATCCTCCAGAAAGGCTGTGAGAGGATTGGGCATACTTCCCCCTTGAAGTTTGGGCTTCGATGATGCCCTTTTGACGGAGTTGAGATAAGGCTTCTTTTAGGGTTCTGTAGGCAACGCCTAGACGTTCTGACCAGGCTTTTTGAGTTTCAGTGACGGTTTTATGTTGCTGGAGATCGGCAATGATATCATCTTTGACGAATCATCCCCTCTTTCGCTCATTGAGTTAATGTGAGCGTAAATCAAACTATCACTTAATCGTTGAGAGAGACCTCTTTGTATTCATAAAATAGCCTTTTCGTGATTCATGCCAATCCCTCTCTAGCATCCATTGTATGGGAATAGTATACCACAAATTCCATTATTATCTTTCTTTAATTTCTTCCACTTTAAAAGCATGTGTGTTCCACCGACAACCTATTTTTACGCTCATCGAAAAGGAATACATCTCTTTTTCGCCAGGGAAGCCCGAATAACCTCCCCCACCACTCTCTAAGGTGACCAGCGCCAAACTTCTGATTCAGCCTTTTTCCTTGAGCAATGGGGTGGAGTCCAAAAATATAAAACGGGTCATCATTTAGAAGGCCGGCTATGGGGCAAAATCCGGGCCGTCTCTCGATTTGGCGATTTAATAAAGGCTATAAAATGAACCGGTGAAATCCGGTTTTTCTATTTAGCTAGTTGTCTTCAAAGTTATTATCTACACTTCCCATACAACATAAAAAAAGCACCGCAATCCCTTGCAGAGCCTACATTACATATGGAGCGGACGACGAGATTCGAACTCGCGATCCTCGGCTTGGGAATTCGATGTCGTTAGTCTTATCTAGTCCTAGGTATTAGTGTTTAAGCCTATCTAATTAATTATTCGTGTAATTAATTAACCTTCTTTCCCCTCTATTTTCACCTAATTACAAGCTCGTTGTCGTCAATTTGTCGTCAACTATAACAGGAATACAATTTAGAATGTCGTTACAAAATATGTTATTCTTCTGGTCTTGACCCCAATCCATATCTACCCATAAGCTCCGGAATAAAATACGGCCGCAACACTTATCCATAAGTAGGTCCAGGTTGATATACGGTCACTCCAGCAAATCCTCAGGCATGAGAGCGTTGCAACAACATAAGATTTATACACATATTGATGAGCATCAATTGCAGTCTGCTGTCAATTCAAACCCTCTTACCATGATGTTAACACTGTCATAAGGAATGGGTATAGGTATATGTAGAATACGAACCATAAAGACACAGTATAAGAATAGCACTAAACCGCTGGCGCGGTGGCGGGAGTAATAGTCCTATGGAACCGATGGTCGGAATCGAACCGACGACCTGCTCATTACGAGTGAGGAAAATTGTTTTATGCATAATTAGGTATTATTCAATAAATCCTTATTTAATGCGGTTTACAAGGTTTTTTATCTGGCTATTGTTGGGTGTATTTTGGGGACATCTTGTCCCCATTTGTAAAGCCTGTTCCCAAAATGTCCCCATTAATTTATGCTTCGTCGTTTGATAATAGAAAAACTATATTGGATTATATTTTTTTCTAAAACTCAGAGGGGTTTTCAGCTTGAACCAGGCGAGGACTTCAACGGGAGTTGAGTAGATTTTCATGGTTATTTAGCTTCAATCGCTAAGGGTATTGAAAGCCGCTTTTAGCTACGGTATGAAACTCGACATTATGCTCATGGCCGAAGTATGTTCGGGCATGAAAGAGATTGTCCGTGAGGGCAGATAACCCACAAAACAATGAAACACATCATATAGTTCACTAATGGAAATCTGTCCGTCGCAGTTAAACGCCTCGGCAATTTTCGCTTACCATATTATCTTGCTAATATTCCTTTTCGGGGAGATAGGCCAAAACATCCCCTTAGGTAAAAGGGAAGATGCCAAAAATGCTTAAGATAACAAATCTGATATTTTTACCTCAGGATGCTTGTACTGTCTTCTTGTAGATGTTTTGTCGGCAAATTCAATTGCTTTTGTTGAGCACCACTGAATGCAGGCCGTTTGGATACAAGCCAAATGAGTTCTTACTAAATTTTGGAATTTATATGTCCTATTTTTAGGTTCTAATAGTTCTACTACGTGGCCGCGATAGAATTGGCTCCGACGATCCTGCTGCAAGAGCAGTCTAACAGTTTTATATAACAGACGATATTCCCGAAGTAAATAGCATATCTATCAAGTTATATAATTCATCTGGGGGCAAATCTTTTTGCCTGCGCTGCCAAAGACGAAGCAGTGAAAATGCAGTTGAGACTTGAAACTCTAATAAATATGGTGTTACTGAATTATCTTTAGGGAAACAATATTTCTGTGCCTCAGAAAAAAATTCACCTTTCAACTTTTCTATAAAGCGGATATTACCGTAATCACCTAATAAAGCATTTAGGCATGCTCCTTTTTCCTCGAAAAGTAGGAGTATATCCCGTGTATCAGCTTGCTCTTTGTTTTTCATCTTCTCCCGGATATAATCCAATATATCGTTTTCCACGAAGCTAAGCAAATCGTAAACATCGGTAAAATACTGATAAAAGGTACTTCGGTTATATCCAGACTTGTTTGCAATTTCCTGTACTGTGATTTTCTCAATCGGTTTTTGGCAATAAAGTTCACAAAAAACGCCGATAAGTGATTGTCTTGTTTTTTTCGTTATTTCAGGCTGTTTTTTCATTTCTTGCCCCTTTCGCAAGCAAAATATCATTCGACAAACTAAATAAATCTGTTGGTTGATGAATTTGAAACAAAGTCGTATAATTCATTATACAACACGTTGTCTTATAGTCAAGATGTGAGGAGGATAAAAATGAAAATAGCCGTCAGGTATCAGTCCATAGGAGGCAATACGAAATCAGTAGCGGAAGCTATCGCCAATAAAGTAGGTATCAAAGCAGAGCCGATTACTGTACCGCTTAATGAGCCGGTTGACTTTTTGTTTATCGGCGGCGGCGTCTATGCGCATGGTTTAGACGATTCCCTAAAAAGTTTTTTGGGAAATTTAGATGCGGCAACAGTCAAAGTCGTGGCTGCTTTTTCCACTGCCGGAGCTATGGATGGAGCAATAAAAATAGCTTCTATCGTTAAGGAGAAAGGGATACCTGTGCATGGCGAAACCCTGCCTATGAAACTCGGTGTGCGCAATCATGGTTATTTTGTCCATAAAGGTTTTATCGAATTGACCGACAAACAGCTTGCCGCTGTTAATGACTTCGTAAAAAAGGTGATTGGATAACGGTTTTGCATAGCAACAAGAATTTCATATCGCCATAGGGTCACGGCAAATCAACCGTGGCCCTATTTTTTGCAAAAAATCCATAAAACAGCTTGACAATATTCATCTGAAACAGAACCTTTGTGACTGAAAGCAATATAATTTCCGCAAATCACGAAGCGCTACAGAAAGTAACACTGCGCTTTATCTATGGAACAAATATTCCAGGCACGAGGTGTAAAGCCGGGAATAAGTTGCATTTCTATTTCTATGGCTGCGAGAGGTGTATCCCTCATAAATCTTGTTATCATTTCATTCAGTCCTTTCTTTTTTCTGCTAATCACAAAAAATGAGGCTATATTTTTCAGTAACGAAAAACATAACCTCATGGTTGTTTGCCCGATGGCAGATTTATTAAATTATTTTGGGTTTATATGAAAACAGAGACATCAAGATTTTTCTATCTCAATGCCTCTGGATTTTCTATCCTTGTATTTCCGAAGCCAATTTTACAGCCTCTAAATGTGCCATACCTTTGCTATTCATCATCGCAATAACATCTATTATCTCAACCTTAGTTCCCAACAAAAATTCATAATCCAACATCATACTTTCAAACACTTTATTAGCTCCATTATTTAGTTCTTTATATGATTTATACATATCTGCTAAAAATTCTAATGTACAAGTTTCGTAATTTATAATTTGAATTGGATTATATTCAATCGGTAATAAATGCTTTTCTTCAACCATTTTTGCCTCGGCAGTTATTAACGATTCAGGCTCGTGATTCTGAAAATTTCTGGCTCTATTAAAACCAACCAAGATTTTAAGAATGTCATCTTCGATTTCTCTCATTTCAAAAGGCAAAGTTTTTTTCTTCTTTTTCTTTTGAATTAAATCTCTAAATTTATAATATGACATTGAACTGCCCTGTAGGTCACCAACAGTATTTAATAAGTGTGTTTCTATATGTCCTTGCAAAGCCAAAAAATCACTATAATCTTCGTACGGCACATCTATTACTTCTGCTCTCTTTAAAATATTTTTCCGCTGTACATCTTCGATATAAACTTTCAGTTTATTTAAATATCTATCTTGTCGCTTCAAAATTTTATAACATCTGCAAATGAGCTGATATAGATAATAGATGAAGTCCTCTTTATTATTTAATTGAAATGTCTTAAGCTTTCTTTTTTCTTCTTTAGGTATTTCCATTTAATCACCTCTATTAGCATCTGTTATTATCAAAAATCCCCTATGTCATCTATATTTTTGCCTAAAAATCAAGGCAAAAATTGGGCGTTTTTAAGCCTAATTTCTGCCCATTTTTCGCTCTGAAACCACAACATCTTGTGGTGATATAGTCTTATTTCTCCTTGTAACCACAATGCGTAATCAGAATTATACACTCAACGTGTATCGTCCAAGGAAACATATTAACACCTTGTATTAAATCAATCAAAGCATAAGGTGATTCGCTGTTCCTTGTAATCCTTCTTTTGCATGCTTACATACTGCAGGATCATATTAGCTGAAATGTGACAGCTGAGGGCTTGTACGATAGACAGTTCTGGATGGTTGTCCCCTATTCAGCATTAATTTAGAGACAACTTCTCCACTGCATTTGCCTTATCCTGCTCAGATGGCTGAGTGTATATTCTTGTCGTATTCAAACTCTTGTGCCCCAGGATTTCCGCGACCATCTCCAGCCCTTCGCCAGTTTTTAAGAGGTTTCGAGCGAACGTATGCCTAAGGGCATGGGGATGTAGATCGGGCAGTTTCGCCAGATAAGCGTACTGATCGATAACCTGCCTAATTCCACTAGCTGTTAAGCGACCTGTTCCCTTCCCCCGCTGACTTAAAAACAACGGTCCTTTTGTTCTACCGGTCAAATAATCGCGCAGGACTTTTCGTGTATCGCTGTTGAGAGGCACAGTACGGAATTTACCCCCTTTCCCCAGCCGTACCTTGAGGCTGCCGGAGCGATCCCCAATAATGAGATCATCAATATCCAAAGCGGCCACTTCGCTAATACGAAGGCCAGTGTTTAGCATGAGCGTAATCAGAGCAATATCCCGAGGAATGCTTTCGCGTTCCAGAGCACGAGTAAGTGAGCGTTGGTCCAACCGCTCCAGCCCTTGAGGTGCAGAACGTACCTCTTCCACATATGAAGGCATTGGTACATTCTGACCGTTAAAGTCCAGCCAGTTTGCAATCGCAACGAAGGAAAGATTGACTGTCGATGGAGTGCGCTTAAGGTTGATTAATAAGTAGGATTTGTATTCACGCAGGTCTGTAGGAGTGACACGCTCATGCGTAAGTGTTTCTCCATTCGTCGATTCAAACCACTCAGCAAAACGCAGCACTCTCTGCCGATAGGCTCGAAGGGTGTTTTCACTTTTGTTAGCATGGCGAAGATGTTCTAACCATACGTTTAGATCTGGGACGTTGGTAGCTGGCAAAGACATCACCTCTTCTTCTTTTTGGCTAGCCCTGAGATTTCCTCTGTGTTTTTGGTCCTAAAATCTTATCTCCTGAGTTTTTTGGTACTTAACGACTATATCGGCTGGAACATAGTGTCTGAAACCCGCAGATCATAAGGTTCTTCTAAAACCAGTCTATCACAGTTACATAAGAATATACGAGATAATGTATATTATCTCGTATATTCTTATTGTGCCCAAAGTAATTTCGGAATTTTACCTAATATCTTCGCTATTCCAAAAAAAATATAATCTAATTATATTTTTTTAACTTCTTTATACATATAAATTATTTTTAGTGGAAACTTAATCGTAACTACCTAAAATACTTATTCAGGAGGAGATAAGCTTGTCTGATCGGTTGCGTCCTGGTGAAAAACTGCACCTAGGTGAAAAGCTCATCTCTGAAAATAACACCTTTGCTCTTGTTATGCAGGATGACGGCAATTTAGTATTGTATGCCCAAGGGAAGACTCAGGCACTTTGGGCAAGCCGAACTAACGGACATAAGATTGATGAAGCAGTTCTTCAAAGTGATGGGAATTTTGTCATCTATGCTGCTGGTCAAGCCTTGTGGGCCTCTCTTACTCACGGAAACCAAGTTGCTTATCTCGTTGTTCAAAATGACGGCAATTTAGTTATTTACCATCAAAATGGAACTGCGCTTTGGGCCACTAATACTGTCATACATTCTGATCGCTTGCGTCCTGGTGAAAAACTGCACCCAGGTGAAAAGCTCGTCTCTGAAAATAACACCTTTACTCTTGTTATGCAGGATGACGGCAATTTAGTATTGTATGCCCAAGGGAAGACTCAGGCACTTTGGGCAAGCCGAACTAACGGGCATAAGATTGATGAAGCAGTTCTTCAAAGTGATGGGAATTTTGTCATCTATGCTGCTGGTCAAGCCTTATGGGCCTCTCTTACTCACGGAAACCAAGTTGCTTATCTCGTTGTTCAAAATGACGGCAATTTAGTTATTTACCATCAAAATGGAACTGCGCTTTGGGCCACTAATACTGTCATACAGCATCCAGGAGCTCTTATTGCATATTCAGTAGGTTTACGCGAAGAGGGAGGAGCGTCTGAATCATCCGGCCCTTCCATCCCCACGGCTGATTTTGACCACACCTTTGTACAAAGTATTGATGGCCATAAGTGGGGATGTTGGGGAAGAGACGACGATATTATGAAAAAAGAAATTGCAAACGGTGGTGGACGTCATAGAATTAAAATGGCAAAATGTCTCGCTGAGCCGAATGGAACTGCGGGGATAATTTGGTCTAAGACCGGTACCTGTCATCAATGTGCTAACCGTATTCTTTTTCCAACACGATTAACTGTTTCAAAAGCACGCGGGTATGCAGGAAGTGTGTTTCTTTACGGAGTATACGGTAGGGATTATCCAGTATTTATGGCTAACGTAGCGAGGTGTGAACTTTCCGTTAACGGAGTTCCAAATCCGCTCCCAATTGATTTACCTGACCTCCCCTCACTCGATGATATAAATCCATTAATGGATGAAGTGGAATCATTTACTACACCATTGAATGAAGAAGAGAAAAGGTACAATCAACAGTTATTCAACCTTTATACCCATGAAAGAGACTTAAAAAAAGCTCTGGCAGGTGACCTGGAATTACTTATGCAACTTCGTTTGGATAACCGCATCAATTTGCTACAGATGAATAATTTAAAAAACTTGCAGGTAGATTTACAAAAAGATCATTTGAAACTTGTTTCAGTAATGGATGAAAGCAAGATTACCCATAAATTATTTGTACCCCAAATGAATGAATTACTGGAACGTGCAATGCGACATATTGAAAAAATAATTGGAGAAAATAATTTTTTGCTAGCGTTTGATTCACCACCTGATAAAGCATCTAGGATATTTACAATTCCTAACCTTTCTGATACGGGTGTTTGACAGTAAGAATATCTTTAGTGTTCAAATTCAAATACAATAACGGACTCCGTGCGGATTTCAAACTTTACATTTGGCCCAATGGGCCATTTCTTCCTCAATATGTTTTTGAACCGCTTTATCGCGTTTCGCTTCCTCTTCATTAAGACAGACCATATAGCAATTTTCATTCAGTATAACTGTCAAACGTTAGTCTATCGAAATCGCAGACAAAAGCCAGGACGTGTCTTACATAGCGAGGTTGACGGCGACGAGCGTTGTCTTTATGAAAAACCTTTATAATTTTTTCCACATTTGAAAATTTTCATATGAAATTTGTGCCAACGATTAAATTATTTATGAGTTCGTATGGCCTTTCAGCGATAAAAGCACGTTTAATTTCATTTGTATTTATGATATTTATCTTATTGGCTGAGTAAACCAGACGTTACCGGCACAACAACAAAATCCGTACCCCACACTTGTATCTGAACGGATGTAGCGCTATGGATATCCCATTTTCGCCGTTTTCCAGCAGTTCTTCTAGGCCATACCAAAAAGAGTAGTAGAACGCTTGATATTTACAGACATTACCTCCGAAAGGTAAAGTAAGAGCAGTTACCCCGCTTGGTAATATTATTCTAAAATCAGTCAGATAAAGCGCTGAGGATTCCCTCGGCGCTTCTCTTTTCGTCTTAAAACTCTGGTTGTCGTGAATGCAGGGCCAGTGGAATGACCGCAAAGGTGTGGTGCGAAGCAAAGGGTATTCAATATAGTCGGTATGTTACCTGGGCTACTAAGCTCAACCGGGAACGCCAACATGAACCGCAGCAGTGGGCTAATGTAACGATGGTAAACGAGGAACGTTCCGCGAGCGAAGTCAGGCTTAAGTGCGGTAAATGGGTAATTTGTGTTGAAACCGGGTTTAGTCCTTCATTGCTTGCAGACGTACTTAAAATCGTGGATACCGTATGCTAAAGGATATCATGAACTATGACGGCATTTATCTGGCTTATACCGAAAAAATAACTATACCGAAATTATGTTGAAAGTACCATTCTATTGGTTTCTTAGCAAAAATTTCGGTATAGCATTCGATGATTACAGGCAATAGAGTTTTTGCATCACCTTTTTATCTTTCCACTTTTTATCTGTCTGGCTCTCATTAGCCTTTTCCAATGACTTTGCTAAGGTATCAAGTGTTGCAAATGCATAGAATCCAGAGGTGGTTGAAATATTCTCATGTCCTAACAGCTGTTGTATATGTGTCAATGGAATCCCCTGTTGATACAAATCCATGGCTCTCGTTTTTCGAATCATATGGCAATAGACATTTGATGGCATCTTCGTTCCATTTGATATACATTTTACTGCATAGCGTTTTAACATTTTCTCTACCGTATCCATCGAAAGATGATGTTTCTCACCATGTGTTGTTGCATAAAAAAGCGGTGCATCTGGCTTCGTATCTTCATGAAATTCATGGAGATAACACTTTAAATGCTTTTTTGTCTTCGGCATCAATGGAAGGTTCCTGTACTTACGTCCTTTTCCGCAGATAGTGACATAGGATGGTTCTATATTCATGTGAATATCCCGGATTGTCACATCCAGCATCTCAGATACCCTTGTCGCCGTATCATACAGAAAAATCAGGATCATCTGATTTCTGCGCTCCGATTTTTTCCGCGTATCAGGTGCTGACATCAACGCAGTCATTTCTGTTCTTTCAAAATACTCAATAGGCTTTCTAGGTGTCTTAACTGCTTTAACACTACATACTTCCAGATAATATGCTGTTAGTTCAAAGCTCTCTTGTGAGGCATATTCCATCAGGGAATGCACAGCAGTCAACCTCAAATTACATGTTTTTGGTGCAAGCAGCTGGTCATTCAGCATCCAATTCATGTATTCCTTTACATTTCTACGGTTAAATTCCTTAAAAGTGATGTCCTTACGGTTGTATTGTTTTTGTTTTTCCAGGTAGCCAATATAATGGTTCAATGCAGTTCTGTATGCTGAAATAGTATTGCCGCTGGCTTTCCGTATATCAGTTAAATAATGTCTGACATAATCCATCGCGGTGTTCCAGAAAAACTGGCTACTGTCGATATCATTCTTCTTCATGAGGCACCTCCGGCAGTATGTCTTCCAGGGATTCTGACAGTTTTGTGAATACAGGGAAAAATTCCGGGACGAAGCGGAAGTAATACAGGGTGCAGCTAAGATGCTGATGACCCATGTACCGTACAAGATATGGAAGCATGGCATTCATATCCGTCCCTTCTTTTGCCCAGCGGTTTAAATTTGCCCAGACGAAATGATGGCGAAAGTCATATGCCCTTGGTCGTGATATCCCACAGTCCCAATCAGGGAATGCCTGTCTCCAATGACGTTTGAAATTTTCGGAGATGAATCCTGCAGTATAATAATCGGTCTGGGATCTTGGGAAAAAATATGTCCTGCCAGGAAATACGTTTTCTATCTTCTGGTTATACCCTTCTAGGTAATCTGACAGTTCCCAACTGATGAAGAGTCTTCTACTTTTAGCTCCCTTTGACTGCAGGATGTCAATGTAGTTCTCGGAAAGATGTACATCACTGCATAATAACTTACGTACTTCCTTGCACCTGAGTCCACAACAATATAAAATCCTGAACAATGCAGGAAGAACGCATTCGCGGCCTTTAAATGATCGATTAGTTTTGACAGAATCACAGGCGATTAAAAAGAGGAATATCTCATCCTCTGTGAAAAAATAAGGCGGTTCTGGGCATAGCTTTGGCATTCGCTTCGGAGGAATCACATATACATTTTCATATCCTTGATTGAGTAAGTACCTACTGAATTCTCTCAAGACCGCTGTTAATCCATATAGAGCACCTGGATAATCTTTTTTTGTATCCAGATACGTACGGATAACATCTTTATTCGGAATCTTTACATTCGGATAATTTAGCAGGATATATTTTACAAATCCGTTCATATATATTTCTGATGTGATATATTGGTAGCCGATACCACGTTTGTATGCAAGAAAGTCTTCTGCTAAAATATCAATCGATTTACAATTATTCATAAGCACCTCTTGGAAGAGGAAGGGTACATTCGGAAAGTCTTTCTCCATCTGTTGAAATATAAGCCAGGGTACTGTTGGGATCTGAATGTCCAAGAACTTCTGCTATTACAGGAAGTGGAATTCCCTTGCGTACCATACGGGAAGCTGCATTGTGACGCATCATGCGCGTCCCATTAATTCGGCCGTTCTTTTCAATGCCTGCATTCCTGACTGCCTTCTTGAGAATGCTGAAAATACAGGTATGCGAATTTATTTTGTCAAATGGAGCTTTTCGATGAAGAAAAATATACTTTGAAGAAGAATCCGGACGTTCATCCAGCAGATAATCAGCCATTGCATTGCCGTAGGAAGACCTGAGAGGAATGTTTATGGCATGGCTGGTTTTTTCCTGTACCAAATACATGACTTCATTCTTCCAATCAACATCGTCAAGTTTAAGATTGCTGATATCTATCGCCCTTAGTCCGGTCTCTATTGACAGTAGGCAAATTGCTTTATCCCTTTTGGAAATATCGGCCTTGCCTAGGTGATTTATAAGCTGTTCATGCTCCTTATCACTATAAACTTCAATGATATCTTTCTTCCGTGGCATATAGGAAGGAAGCTCTCTTATGAATGCACTACTTGTTTTGGACATGGTTAAGAGCTTCTTCATTCCTGAAATATATGATCCCAGACATTTGGGATTCCAATGTTCCTTGCACATAGCTAACATAAAATCTGTCACATCACCAGGACGTAAATCCTCAATGGATTTATAACCTTTTGTTTCAATATAATTCAGGAAATAGGCAACAGTCCTGCTGTAAGTACAGATAGTGCTTGGTTTCATCCCTTCCTCTTTTAAGAACATAATGTAATCGGCATAAATGGTATCAAAGAGAGGAACACCGAAGGAATGCCTGCTTTCATTAGATGAACATTGGGACCAATCGACAAGACCTGTATAAACCAGAATCTCCAATATATGCACACATCGTTTATGAAAATAGAATCTATGATGGCTAAACTCGTCAGTGCCAACATAATTGCAATCTTCAATAAATGCCTGTCCCATTTGGTTGTTGTAAAACATTTCTTGTCTGGCATTAGCTAGTTTCTGTAGCCGTCTGTATACATCTCTGTATTGACGGCGGGTTTCCTCACTGAATTGCGCATTTTCCATTTCATCTAAAATCATCGCAATTAGTTCATTCAATGGCTTCTTGGATTTCATTTTGAGTACCTCCTAATCAATAATGATAAGGTTAGGTTCTCAAAAATCATCCAAAAATATAAGAAAACTATACCGAAATTTTTATTATGAAAGCTGGAATATAAAAGTTGCTACCAAAATTTCGGTATAGTAATTTTTTCGGTATAAGCGATGCTATACCGATTTCGGTATAGCATCGCTTGTGGAGTGACAGACCTACGGCGAGCTGTTGACGGCCTGGCCATCATCGTCAAACAGGAATTCAACATGGATCCGTTTGGAAACTATCTTTTCCTGTTCTTTAATCGGGCCCGCAATCGTCTAAAAGGCCTTAGCTGGGATAGAAACGGTTTTGTACTCTACTACAAAAGATTAGACGGGGCGGGAGCCCGATTTAAATGGCCAAGAGATCCCACTGATGTAAGAAACATAACGGTTAGACAACCAAAAAACTTCGTTATACGCTTTTCTTGAAGATGGTCGTATTGAGTTGTCTAACAACCGGGCTGAGAACGCGATCCGACCATTTGTCGTAGGAAGGCGAGGTTGGCTATTCTCTGATACGACCAAAGGTGCCAAAGCCAGCGCTGTCATTTACAGCATTGTGGAGACGGCGAAGGCGAATAAACTTAATGTTTACATGTATCTGGTTCATATCCTCAGCAAGATTCCGGGCGCAGACATTAAGTCCGATCCATCGCTAATTAATGACTTTATGCCCTGGTCGGAAAAGCTTCCGAACTACTGCCTCAACACAAGACAATAATTTTATAACGCAAACGCCGGTATGAGTTGAAGTCGTACCGGCGTTTGATTTTCTATGCACCCGTATATTAAGTGCTTACCTTTATTTAAGTCCTTTTAGGGATCCTTTTGCTACTCTTGTCCCCAAAATATCCCCAAAAGCAACTTTTATGCAACCACTGTATAAAACAAAAACCCGCAATCGCTTGCGGGAGTAATGTTAATATTGGTGCGCCACCCAGGGATCGAACCAGGGACCTGCCGATTAAGAGTCGGATGCTCTACCAGCTGAGCTAGTGGCGCACATAAGTGAACAATAGAAAGTATACTTCTATATTGCGAAATAGTCAAGTAGTCTTATAACTCTAATCTTATGTTTAAATATTCAAAAACTAATATAGATTTGCCTTATTATAGACACGACATCTGCTTGTGCTTTGTTTCTAGGTTCTATCTGTTCTCAGGGTCAGCTGCTAAGTTAAGAATCGCTTGGGCATACACTTTGGTCGTTATGAGAAGGTTTTCGATGGAGATGTATTCATCGGGACAATGTATACCATCAGGTTCACCTGGGAAAACAGGTCCAAAGGCGACTCCTTGAGGGAGTGCTTTAGCATACGTTCCCCCTCCAATGGCAAAAGCAAAGGGTTCGAGCCCAGTAACATCAGCATAAGCTTTGAGCAAAGATTGAACTAAAGCACTGTCTTTTGGTACGTGATGCGCATCCTGCTGAGATATAATTTTAAGGGAGAAGTTTTCACTCTGGGCTATTTTTTCAATCGGTAGAAAAATATCATCCCGTTTGAATGTTACTGGGTAACGGATATCAATGACAAAGCGAACATTGTCGGCAGTTAATTCTAAAATACCTAGATTGAGCGAAAGCTTACCAGAGGGTTCATCACTTAAAGCGATTCCAAAACCTTCTCCATAGAAGCCATTACCTGGGTGCGTCAAAATGAAATTTAGCATGTGAAGTTCTTCTGAGCTCAGAGGTAATGTCTGCAGGAACTGTAAGGCATAAAGCACCGCATTCTTACCATTTTGCGGGAGACTCCCATGCGCTCCAACCCCTCTAAAGATAAGTTTCATTTCGTTTTCTATTGCTACACTACCAAGCTCAGCGCTAACGCCTTCTGGAAAAGAGAAGTCCTTCAATTTATTGGTAATTATTCCGCCTGCAATCCCCTTGACGCTAACTTCGCAAACATCCGGAACGACGTTTGCTCGTTCTCCACCCTGAACACGGACAAGATGAGGGAAAGATTTCGCCTGAGATTTGCTCAATTCCAGATGAAGAATCCCCTTTTCTGCATGGATCACGGGAAACTCGGCGTCTGGAGCAAATCCGATCTTAGGTACTTCTTCTTTCTTAAGATAATAATCCATATCTGCCCAACCAGACTCTTCATCTGTACCTAAGATCAGGCGAACTCTCATGTTTAAAGGAATATTGGCATCCTTTATCGCTTTCATGGCGAATAGCGCTGTTAAAGACGGTCCTTTGTCATCTAAGGCACCCCGCCCATAAATTTTGCCATCTTTAATCGCTCCACTATAGGGAGGAACTGACCAGCCATCCCCTTCTGGTACGACATCGATATGGCCTAATATGCCTAAAAGGTCCCCCGTGCCCATTTCTATATGGCCCGCGTATCCTTCAACGTTTTTAACGGTAAAGCCAAACTGTTCACCTAAGCCCAAGGTCCACTCTAAGGCCTCTTTAATTCCAGGACCAAAAGGGGCACCAGGCGCGCCATGTTCATCATCCTTGACACTCTTAATTTGGATACAAGCTTGGATAGCCGCAATTAAGTCTTCTTTCATTGAATCAATCTGTTGGTCTAAACGCATATTTCATTCCTCCGATTATTTGCTCCATTCGTGAGACTCTCACTTCTACAGGTGAGAGTTTCACAAGTGTTCAACTTTAGTTTGATAGTTTTAGCGAGCTAACTCGCTGTCTACTCTATCATACCCCGATACTGTCACTATTTCCAAATGCCTTTTTCTTCCCTCTGATTTCTATGGACTTACGGGGCTTACGGCGTCTAGAGCAGAAAACTCAACTTCTATAGTTGTACCTTTGACCACAGCTTTACCAGCTTGGGGTGATTGTTGCTTGACTAAACCACTCCCGCTAAAATTAAAATGCAGTTCTGACTTTGTCAATACATCTCCAACTTCGCGCATGGTCATTCCTGTGAGATCAGGAACAATAACTTCCCCGCCTAAAGGTGTACGTTCAGGAATCACTGGTTTAGGGGAAGGCCTAACTGCAGAATCACTGGGAGAAATGGTTACAGTGCTTTCAGTATTTTTGGCAACAGGAAATCCGAAATATTGTAAAGCTCCTTCAATAATAGCTTTAGCAGGAGGTCCTCCTAGGGTTCCACCTTGATGACTTTCACCTTCTTTAGGTGTATCAATAATAACTAGCACGGCAATTTTAGGGTCTTCAGCAGGGGCGTATGCCACGAATGAGGCAATGAAGTCCGTCTGGGAATATGCTCCGGTCTTGGGGTCGACCTTCTGAGCCGTTCCCGTTTTACCGGCAACATTAACACCAGGGATTTTGCACAGTTGCCCTGTTCCATCGTCAACAACTTGTCTCAGAATTTCCGTCATTTGCGTAGCAGTCGCTTTAGTAATTACTTGGCGTACGGGAGTCGGTTTTTGTTGTTGAACAAGTTGACCATCAGGTGTTGTTATTTTATCGACAATATAAGGTCGATAAAGCGTCCCTCCGTTGGCAACTGCAGAGATGGCAGATAATAATTGGATTGGAGTAACCGAATTAGCTTGGCCAAAGGACATCGTAGCCAAATCTAATTCTCGGATTTTGTCTTGCTGAAGGAGCAAGCCACTTTGTTCTCCGGAAATATCCACCCCTGTTTTCGATCCGAATCCGAACGCTCTTAGGTATGTAAAAAAGTCATCTGAACCTAATTTAATTCCGACCTGTGCCAGAACAACATTCGAGGACAACTGCATCCCTTTCGTAAACGTGGGGCTACCATGTGGCATTTGATCAGAGTCCCAGTTGGTAATTATTCGAGGATAAATCTTTAAGAACCCAGGATCTTCAAACGTATCATTCGGGGTGATTTTCCCTTCTTCCAGTGCGGCTGAACCAGTAATAATTTTAAACGTTGAGCCAGGTTCATATGACATACCAATAGCTAGATTGCGACGGGCATCGGGTGTCGATTTATCATACTCGGTGGGATCAAATGTGGGGCGGGAGCCCATGCCCAAGATCCGTCCGGTCATTGGATCCATCGCTAAAATCGTAACACTATTAGCTTTGGTGGCTGCTTGAATTTGGTCAAGTTGTTGTTCCACAAAGTATTGTATCGTTGAATCTAGAGTTAAAGATATATTGTTTCCAGGTCTTGTAGGATCGCTTTGATGTAAAGCATCGAGGATAGAACGCGCTCTTGTATCTTGTTCCTGTGATTTAAAGCCAGGCATACCAAAAAGCTCTTTATCATAAAAGGATTCTACACCTTCTACTCCATGACCTGCTAAATTTACTATCCCAAGTGCCGAGGCAGCAAAACTTCCCATAGGATAGACCCTTTTTTCCTCATCACTTAGACCGACTCCAGGGATTTTGAGTGCCATGATTTCATCTGCTTTTTGTATGGTTACTTGATGAGCTAAACTCACCCAAAGTAAATCTTTTTTATTGAGTTTATCGAGTATGTCCTGTGGTTTTAGGTCTAAGATCGTTCCAAGCGCTTTGGCAACGTCTTCTTTTGTTTCTTTGAACTCATTATCCGCGATTAATTCGCTCAAAGTTTTGGGATCCGCATAAATTTGTTTAACTGGAATGCTCTGAGCTAGGACATTGCCTTGGGCGTCAAAGATCGCGCCTCTTTCTGGTCGAAGAGTTGTATCACTGGTTCGACGTTCAATCCCTTTTGCCTTGAGATCGGCAGCTTGAACAACTTGTAGAGTCACTAGCCTAGCTAACACGAGGGTGACCATCAAAAGCAAAACAACATGGACCCACTTATCACGCGAAAAATATCTAACTGTATGTTTGCTTCTCTTTTTCAAAGTGTCACCTCTCTCTCCTTGTTACATTATAACATTTAACGGCGGTCTTCCAAATCATAATTACGAAGATCAAGTAAACTGGTTCAATTTTAGTAGATAAAACCTGATTTCGCTAGTAAATAATAAGCCAAATAGAGCTCACGCTTTCTTAACTAACGATGGCTTGTTACAGCCACCTTGCTAAGAAATCGCAAGCTCCTGAGTGTATTTTGTCCTAAGGGAAGGATAAATTATGCTGGCAAAAAGAGGTATGATTTCCTTTTGTACTTACTTTACTTGTTCTTTCTTTTTTGTGATAAAAAACACGTAAGCGTACCGGTAATAAGTCCTCCTAAATGCGCAAAGTTATCAATGCCTGGTTGAACGAAGCCAAATCCTAGATTAATCAGAATTACTACAACCAGATTCATTCCCAAACCAGACTTCCACAGGGCAGGACGTTTATAACTATAATACAGTAAGGCGCCTAATAGTCCAAAGATCGCCCCAGAAGCCCCTGCTGAAAGAACAGGGGAAAAGAAAAAGCTGGCAATGGAGCCGCCTAGGCCACTTAAGATATAGATCATAAAAAACCGTCGATGCCCAAAACTTTCTTCCGATAAAGGACCCAATGCCCACAATGCGTATAGGTTAAAGGCTAGGTGGATGATCCCGATATGAATAAATGTACTTGAGAAAAATCTCCAGATTTCACCAGCCTCAATCAAGCTGTTAACTTTGGCTCCAAAGTCGATAAGAACACGTTGATCGATCGATCCTTCAGTAGGATTGGGGAATAGATGAAATCCAGAAAAAACCATCATGAGAAAATAGATAATGTTTATGCCTATTATTGCATACGTTAAAAACGGTTTAGACGATAGTTCTATTCTAGAGTTCTTCTCGAGAAGAACTGGCTTTCCACTGGCAAGTTGTTTTAACCACTGAGGAATCAATTGATCATTGGTTGGAGGAAACGGAAATAGGTTACCTAGTCGCATATCCCAATACCATAGTTGGATACCCGGAAAATGCCGTTCTTTTAAGTACGAAGAATCAATTCCATCGGGACAAAAAACAATAACATCCCACTTAGGAATATTAGTATTGTAACTAATCCACTGCCTAAAGTCATTGGGGAGTTCACTGAAATCCCCCAACATTAGTCCACGGTTCAGGGATTCGTGCGTTGCACTGACCCAGCTTCCTTCTAAAGTCACCAGAGACCAGCCAGACTGTCTGAGGCTATTAATAATCTGTTCGTACATATTATCACCTCTGTTCTAAATCTCCCCTAGAACCCCACGCAACAAACTTGGTATGCCATAATCATTTTTACCTGCTCCATAGCCCACACTGAGTAAAGTCATTTCTGGAAAGGTTGCTTGCTCAGCTAAGGCACGCATGAGGGCCGCTCCTGTAGGGGTAATTAGTTCGCCAGTGATTCCTGATTCCTGAAATTTAAAGCCCCGTAAAAGCATGAGTGTTGCTGGCGCGGGTAGTGGCAATATTCCATGGGCACAGTTCACAAAGCCATGTGACCATGGAAGCGTAGAAACTCTTATTAAGTCAATATCCAACTGATCCAAGGCGATGCAGGTTCCAACGATATCGACAAGAGAATCGACTGCTCCTACTTCGTGAAAATGTACTTGATCGACTGTTGTCCCGTGAACATGCGCTTCTGCCTCAGCTAAGACATTAAAGACTGCGAGGGCTCTCTTAATTGATCGTTCAGACAGGGTACCACTCAGAATCATCTTTGTAATATCTGGAAGACGACGATGATGATCTTTAGGTTCTTTTTTCTGCACTTCAAAATGGTCGTGATGAGCGTGGGGTTCATCGCGTGTATGGTGTCCATCGTGTTCGTGGCCTTCATGGTGTCCATCGTGTTCGTGGTTTATCATCGGTATAACGACATCGATATCCGTTGCTTGAATTCCATGAACTTGGCGAGATTGAACATCAAGAACAAATTCTGTCAAGCCGATAGAATGAAGTTGCTCGACTATTAATTCTGGATCAGCACCTAAGGCAATCAGTGACCCTAGGGCCATGTCTCCGCTAATGCCGGCAAACGTATCCCAATATAAAATTCTCAAGAAAACTATTCCTCCCTATCATCCAATCGTGAGACTCCCACTTCTACAAATACCACCTTAGTTGATCGAGTTAACTACCTCGAAATACGGCGTACGATTGCTGAGGCTAAAGAAGCTGCCCCAAAGCCGTTATCAATATTAACAACTCCGATTCCAGACGCGCAACTGTTTAACATGCTAAGTAAGGCTGCTAGTCCTTGAAAGTGCGCGCCGTAGCCCACACTTGTAGGTACAGCGATAACAGGTTGTTCGACTAGTCCTCCGACAACGCTAGCTAAAGCGCCTTCCATTCCAGCTACAACGATAAGCACCTCTGCCTTTTCCATTAGCTCTCTCTGACCAAGTAGACGGTGTATGCCGGCCACACCAACATCAAATAGCGTATCTACCTCGTGTCCCATATAGCGAGCCGTCAACCAGGCTTCCTGGGCCACTGGAAGATCGGCAGTCCCTGCAGTCATAATCAAGATTTTCCCAGAAATAGTAGGGTCCTCTAAGGGACGAAGAAGAAGACAACGTGCTTGGGCGTCATAGTGAGCACTTGGAAAATGGGGTAATATTTTTTCTGCACTCTCAGGATCGAGACGGGTGGCTAATACGTTCTTGGCCTTTGCACCCAAGTGGTTCAGAATAGAAATAATATGTTCAGGCTGTTTTCCTTGACAAAAGATCACTTCAGATTGTCCGGTTCGTAACCCTCTGTGATGATCTAAGCGCGCAAACCCCAGATCTTCATACGGAAGGTCTTTTAATTGGAGCAACGCTTCAGCGGGGGAACATGATCCTTGCTGAACAGATTCTAATAGCGCCTTTATGGTCTCTTCATTCATACAGTACCCTCCTGAATAGGGTTGAGGCTCCCCGAGCGCAGACCCATTAAGTCTAAGGTGACAAATCTAAAACCGAGCGTGAGCATTGAGTCAGTGACTTCCCTACGATGTTGTAGGAAGGTGGAAAAGTCTTCTATCGGAATCTCAATACGAGCAATATCCTTGTGTACCCTTACTCGACATTCCGCGTACCCTTTTTGCTGGAGTATCGCTTCAGCCTGAGCAATTTGTTTTAGTAGTTCAGCAGTGATAGTGTCTCCAAAGGGCACGCGAGAAGCCAAACAAGCCATGGAAGGTTTATTCCATGTGGGTAAATTTCGACGTTTGGATAATATACGAATTTCCGCCTTTGTGAGGCCTACTTCTAATAGCGGGCTAATAACACCTAACTCTTGAAGGGCGATCCTCCCAGGACGATAATCATTAGTGTCTGAAGCGTTGGTACCGTCGATAACTGTAGAGTAACCAGACCTTTTGCCATAATCCAGAAAGGTCTCGAAGAGTTTCTTCTTGCAAAAATAACAGCGATCTGGTGGGTTTTCTCGGAATCCCTCTAAGTCCAAAACATCTAAGTCAATCACCTCGACAGGAAAATCACACTGTTGCACCAAAGCTAAGGCTTCCGTTTCTTCTTGGGAAGAAATCATGGGGCCACGGGCAAAGACAGCTTTACAGTTTCCCTCTAAAGATTCTTGGGCAACAGCTAGTAGATAGGTTGAGTCAACACCCCCAGAAAAGGCCACTAGAACATTGTTAAATGATTTTAAGTATTTGATGAGTTGTGCTTCTTTGATACTTGCTGCATCTATTATTTGTTTATCCATGTTAACTTGATCCCTTCCTCCCACCCTATTCTACCTATTGAACAAATCGCTGTCAAAGTAACTTTGCACTTTATACAGAAGTATTGTCTCTAGAATTAAGAATACCAAAGAGCAAGAGCAGAGTCGGCCTTTAAGCCTACCCCGCTCTTGCTCAATTCTTACCAATGAAGCACTAACTAAAAATTAGCCATTCTTCCATGAAACTCCGAATCCGCCTCTAGGATACTTCCAGTCAATGTTGCCAAAAGGACAACCAATCAGACATGTGCCACACTCTAGACAGCCTTCGTAGCCAACAGCGATGCGTTTTTCTTCTTCATCCCAATCATAGACATGGGCCGGGCAAAAACGAGTACAGGGTTTGTCTTGACACTGCTTAAAGCAGACATTAGAATCATTGATTTTAATGTGATTTAACTTATCGGTATTAAACCGTACCAAAAAAAGCTTATCATCTAATTTCATAACAGTGCCCTCCATGCCCCATAGACATCCTTAATTAGACCGCCTTTTGAACGATGTTGGAACGCCATCTTAATAATTTCTTTTTGACGCTCCTTCTTTGGTGTCCCATCAGCCGTTAAATACATTTTTGCTGCTTGAGATAGAAGTTTTGGATAGGTTTTTAAGAGGTGTGGATTATTTTCAAAGAATTTACCCATATGGCGATAATGGTGCAGGTCTTTGAGCACGAAGGAATTCCTTAATCGTGTTTCGTAAACGGTCATGGCTTGGTCACTAACGTCCCCAGACTTGATAGCTCCGGCAGCGACTTCACCAGCAATTTTACCCGAAATCATGGCTAGGTTTGAACCTTCTCTGTTCAAGGAATTCATAAGCATTGCCGTATCCCCAACGACAAGAACTCCTTGACGATGAAGTTTCGGTACAGAAGTATATCCACCTTCAGGGATGAGATGAGCTAAATACTCCTTAGTTTCTCCCCCTTGAAGAAGACGTTTAACATAAGGCTTTGATTTCAAATTTTCGAGGAGGTCATTCGGAGTCCAGTTATTTTTAATCATAGGCTCCAGAATTGCTCCAACGCCAATGGAAATCGATTCTTTATTGGTATAAATGAACCCTACGCCCATCAGTCCTGCTGTGGAATCCCCATACAGTTCAATTGTCGCTCCCTGTCCTTCATCCAGACAGAAACGATCTTCTATTTTCTCCTTAGGTAAGGCAATGACTTCTTTTACCGTAACTGCAACAGCTTCAGGCTTTAAAGGTTTAGCAAGTCCAGCTTTAACAGCTAAGAAGTTATTAACTCCTTCTGCTATGATAACAACCTTTGCTCCCAAATCCCCTTCAGCACGACCTGTACGAATGCCTACGACTCTTTCATCTTGATAGAGCAAATCTTCTACCAAAGTTTCCGTAAGAATTACTACACCGGCCTTTTCAGCTTCACCAGCTAGCCAACGGTCGAACTTTACCCGTAAAATAGAATGTGCGTTATAAGGTTCTACTCCCCAAGCAGGATCGCGATAACCAGCCATAATTGACTCATCGCCACTTAACATAGCAATCCGTTGTTCAATGATCGGCCGTTCTAAAGGTGCTTCTTTCCAGAATTCTGGAACGACCATGTCAGTTGCTTTTGTATAAAGTATGCCCCCCATGACATTCTTGGTTCCCGGATAATCTCCGCGTTCAACGACTAGAGTTTTCATGCCTGCTTGGGCAGCACTGATCGCGGCAGACAGGCCAGCAGGGCCGCCTCCAACGATGATCACATCAAAGTTTTCCATGTTTGCCCCTCCTTAATTTGCCACGCCGTGCTGAAGGCGTTTCTTAAACTCTGCGGTCAGCGCAGGTACGATTTCAAACAGATCTCCGACAATTCCATAATTGGCTACTTGTAATATGGAAGCCTCAGGATCATTGTTAATAGCGATAATGAAGTCTGATGTTTCCATCCCGACTAAATGCTGAATAGCACCTGATATTCCCATTGCGATATATACTTTAGGTCTAACCGTTATCCCAGATTGTCCGACTTGTTGATCATGTGTCAACCAGCCAGATTCTACGGCCCCTCGTGAGCCGGCAATAGTAGCTCCTAAGACTTCTGCCAATTCTTCAGCTAATACCATGTTTCTTTTTGCTCCAAGACCCAAACCAACCGCAACGATGATTTCAGCCTTATCTAAAAAGGCACTCTTGGCATCGGAGGGGATGAACTCGAGAACTTTCGTCAAAAAATCACTTTCGTTAGAACTAAATTCCTCACGAATCAGTTCTCCCTCGCGTCCCTCGACACGTTCTGGCATTGCCATAACTCTTGGACGTACGGTAGACATTTGGGGACGGCTGGTACGACATAGAATTGTCGCCATAATATTCCCACCGAAGGCAGGTCGTGTTTGAAGTAAAAGTTTTGTCTCTGGATCAATACCAAGGACCGTACAGTCAGCGGTTAAGCCGGTTTTCAGTTTCGTGGCAACAGCCGGGAAAACATCGCGTCCCATTGAGGTTGCACCCATTAAGATAATCTCTGGCTGATATTTTGTTACCAGACTGGTAATTGCTTCAGCATAGGGTTCTGTGCGGTAATCTTTAAGTACAGGGTGATCAATCACATAAACTTTCTCAGCCCCGTAAGCAAAGGCTTCGGGTATAACACTATCGACCATGTGACCGGTGATCACTCCACAAAGCTCACATCCGATAGCATTAGCAAGTTTGCGACCTTCTCCTAATAATTCCCAAGCCACTGGTGCAACCAGTCCGTTGGTATATTCAATAATAACCCAGACCCCACTCCAGACATCTCCACCAGCTACTGGCGCTACATTTGAACGAATTGTCTTTTTCTCATTTCCCGAGGCGTAATCGCTGACGGCCTCTGGCAGAGGGTCTTGTAGATTAAATTTAGAACCGGATTCAGGATCAATTTTTTCTTTAGGTTGATCGGGTTTAATGGGTTGATTTGGTAAGGCCAGGGCATTAGTTGGACATACCATAACACATTTGCCTTGGTCATTACATTTCTTTGGATCGACCACTGCGAGACCATCAATGAGGTCAATGGCTTCTACAGGACATTCCATGACACATGCTCCACACCCGATACATTTAGCCTTGTCTACTAAGACGGTCATTAATGTTTTCCTCCCTTCGCTCGAGGATTAACCATGATGATATTTTGTTGGAAGATCTTTTGTACGATGGAGGAGGCTGTTCCTGCAGGATCTTTCGTTCCATCCATTATTTCTCCTCCACTGCGACCAGGTGGTGCAAAGATTCTTGAAACACTGGTAGGCGAACCTTTAAGACCCATTTGGGTTAAGTCATACGGTAGTGACTTAGCATTCCACATCTCAGGCTCATATGAGGCAGCTTTCATCATATTGGGCAACGTTGCGTAACGCAAATCGTTAAGCTCTTTTTCCACCGTGAGCAGTGCCGGCAACTGAGCTTGGACAACCTGACGTCCGCTCTCAGTTTTGCGAACAACTGTAACAGTCTTGTCTGTGAGCTCTTTAACCTTAATTGCGTAGGTCAATTGCGGAAATCCAAGGCGCTGAGCAATACCTGGGCCGGTCTGAGCTGTATCCCCATCAATCGCTTCTTTTCCAGTAAAGACGAGATCAATCGGCTCTTCTTCATGAATTTTTTGCAGGGCCGATCCGATAATATACGCAGTAGCTAACGAGTCTGAACCACCAAACGCACGGTCACTTAAGAGAATAGCGCGATCTGCTCCGTAAGACATGGCTTTTTTGAGCGCTTCTTTGGCTTGAGGTGGCCCCATACTAACGATTGTTACTTTTCCCCCAACTTTTTCTTTAAGGCGCATGGCTTCTTCCAACGCATGGGCATCGTATGGATTGATAATCGAGGGCACACCCTCCCGCATTAGGGTATTAGTTACAGGATCAATTCGGACTTCGGACGTGTCCGGGACTTGCTTTAGGCAGACTACAAAGTGCACTAAAATCCCCCCTCTATTATAATTTTCAGTTATTTGTACATTATAGTACAAACGAAACAGATTATCAAGTCTCCTGTTCAAGCACAGGAACAGCTAACTTACTTTACTGTTCAGAAAGATATTTTTCCACTTCTACCGCTGCCAAGGCTCCATCACCTACTGCTGTGGCTACTTGGCGCAGTGGCGTGTTACGGATATCACCTGCAGCATAAACGCCCACAATATTAGTTTGCAATAATGAGTTAGTCTGTATATAACCACGCTCATCCGCTTCAATTTCTCCATTGATAAATTGAGTGTTCGGGTCAGTTCCTACATAGATGAAAACACCGTCCGCAGAAATTTCGCGTGTTTCTCCACTCAGGACATCGAGAATTCGAACTCCTTCTACACGATCAGATCCAAGGATTTCCTCGACTTTGGCATTAAGTTCAAAACGTATTTTAGAGTTATCTTTTGCATGGGTCATGGCGATATGGGATGCTCGGAAGCCCGCTCTTCGGTGTACGATGATCACTTCTTCCGCAAACTTAGTAAGGTATACGCCTTCTTCGATGGCAGCATCTCCTCCACCGACGACTACAACCTTTTTACCTCGAAAAAAGGCTCCATCACAGGTGGCACAATAGGACACTCCACGGCCTTTGAAAACCTCCTCACCTGGTACGCCCAATAACCTGGGTTTGGAACCAGCAGCTATAATGATAGCACGTGCTTCAAGAACTTGATTATCGGTACGGATTTTTTTGATGGACTCCTTAAAGTCGAGTTCATGAACTTCCTCAAATATAAACTCAACACCAAACGTTAACGCTTGTTTATGAAATGAGTTCATGAGTTCATATCCGTTGATCCCATCTGGAAAACCGGGGTAATTTTCAATATTTTCCGTTGATGCTGCTTGACCACCAGGCATTGCCAGTTCTACGATCGCAGTTTTCAGCCCACCACGCGCAGCATATATTCCAGCTGTTAAGCCTGCAGGGCCTGCACCAATAATAATGACGTCATGCATATCTTTCAACTCCTTGTAAAATCTTGCATTTTCAATACCCCTTAAGGGTATTTCTAAAGTAGTATACCATATCTTATCCAGATTTAAAATAAATCATAGGGAAATATGAAATTTGATGAAGGGATTTTCATTTACTGGGAAGAATATACTTAAATGAGTTAGGTCTGCGCTCATTTAAGATTTAGTTTTCCAAAGTTAAAAGGAGGAATCATTGTTGTCCCGTTTATTTAAATTTTTAATTGCTTTCATTATATTACTGTCCTTGCTGACAGCGTCGAGTGGCTTATTTGAAGATTGGTTGTGGTTTAAAGATCTCGGCTATACGCAATTATTTTGGACGCCAATCCTAAGTAAAATGCTTTTTCAAGCAGTAAACGGCACTATTCTTTTTATCTTTATTGCCGGAACCTTACTATCTATTCGCCACGCCATAATTACCTTTGTTAATGAACGTTTGCGGAAGCGAATGCGTTTAGTTCAAGACATGAACCGACCCATTTTTAGTCTTAGTCAGCGTAAAGTTACACTTTGGTTACTCTTTATTTCAGCTGTAGTGAGTTTTGCAGTCAGCTTTGTTGCTGGTTTTACGGGCTGGTTGGATATATTGTCGTTTATCCATGCAACCCCTTTCGGTCAACAGGATCCGATTTTCAACAAGGATTTGTCTTTTTACTTCTTTCAATTACCATTTTTAAAGACTCTATTCAATGCATTTTTCGGGCCCTTGTTCCTACTCACCTTATTTACAACTATTTTCTATATCGCTACAGGAGTCATTCGATTCCGCTCGAAAAAACTATGGCAAACCGGTGCAGTCTCAATGGGATCCGCTCGGAAGCACTTAGCCTTACTCATCGGAATTTTATTTGCCCTAAAAGCTTTCGGATATTATCTTGATATTTACCAATTACTATACTCGGTTCACGGTCATGTTGTTGGTGCCGGATATACAGACTTAACCGCGACGCTTCCTGCCCTCAGAATATTAATTGTGATCAGTATTTTGGGATCTATATTAGCTTTTGTTTCACTGGCTTCTAATGAAACACGGTTTTTAACCCTACCAGTTGTAAGTATATTTGTAGTCGGATTATTAATTAATGGAATTGTTCCGGCTCTTCTCCAATCGTTTGTCGTCTTACCGAACGAGCTCAGCCGAGAGCAGCCGTATATTCAACATGAGATTGAATTGACCCGATTTGGGTATGGCTTGGATAAAATCACTGAAATTGAGTATCCCGGAAACACGCCCATCACAATCAGCGCTTTGAAGGCAGATCAGTCAACACTTAACAACATTCGGCTTAACGATGCCAAACCCATGTTACAAACTTATAACCAGAAACAAGGTATTCGTCTCTATTATAAGTTTCATGACATCGATATCGACCGATATACCATCAACGGAGAATATCGTCAAGTTATGATTGGACCACGAGAAATCTCAACCCCCGATTTAGAAGAAACAGCGAAAACATTTGTGAATATGCGTTTTAAATATACCCATGGTTTTGGGGCATCCGCCTCGTTTGCCAATGCAGTCACCTCTGAAGGCCTGCCCTCCTTTGCCATTAAGGACGTCCCGGCTGTCAGCGAGTTTCCGGAATTCAAGATGTCAGAACCCAGAATTTATTATGGTGAACTAACCAATGACTGGGTCGTCGCAAATACATCAGTTAAAGAATTTGATTACCCCCTCGGTAGCGCGAATGCTGAAAATACTTATCAAGGTAAAACGGGGCTACTTTTAACCCCGCTCAATAAACTGATGCTATCCCTTCGCCATGCAACCCCGCGCTTTTATCTGGCCACCCAAGTGAATCCTGATAGCAAATTGCTAGTGTACCGCAATATAGAAGTGCGGGTGCAAAAGTTAGCCCCGTTTTTAACCTATGATTCAGACCCTTATATTGTCATCGATGACGGTCGTCTCAAGTGGATTATCGACGCTTACACTACATCCGACGCCCTCCCCTATTCAAATCTGAATACTAGTCAAGAGTTTAACTATATTCGAAACTCTGTAAAAGTAATCGTTGATGCCAATGATGGAACGGTTGATTTTTATGCAAGTGATCCCAAAGACCCGATATTAATGACCTATATGAAGATATTTCCGGGCGTATTTAAAGACATAGCGAGTCTGTCGCCGAGCTTAAAGAGTCACCTCAGGTATCCTGAAACACTTTTTAATGTTCAAAGCAATGCACTTAAAACTTTCCATATGACAAATCCCTCTGTTTTCTATAATAAGGAAGATTCCTGGGATATTGCCAAGGAACTCTTTGACGCCAAACCCCAAAGCGTAGCACCCTATTACACCATCATGAAAATTCCAGGAGAGGACAAACCAGAGTTTGTGCTCATGCTCCCCTTCACACCAGCATCTAGTGCAACCAATTCACGGAACAATATGGTCTCCTGGATGGCTGCTCGCATGGATGGAGCACATTATGGTGAGTTATTGCTTTATAAACTGCCTAAGAATATTGAGGTTGACGGTCCCTTGCAAATCGAATCTAGAATAGACCAAGATCCGGAGATATCGAAAGAACTTTCCTTGTGGGATCAAAAAGGCTCAAGTGTGATTCGGGGAAATCTTTTAGCCTTGCCAATCGGAGGAAACTTTCTCTATGTAGAACCAATCTATCTGCAATCAGATAAAGGCGGTAGTATACCAGAAATGAAACAAGTCGTACTTGCTTATCAAGATCATTTGGTGATGACTGATAATTTGGGGTTAGCCTTAACACAACTCTTCGGAGAGGATGCTCCTCAGCCTACTACCCCTGGACAGAGTACACCCGTTCCAGTTCCGACTCCTCAAGCGCCAACAACTACTGCTCAGACTTCACCAAACGTTACTTCGATTACTGATCAAATGAATCAAATCCGGGCTTTGCTCGACAGTCTGGAAATCCAACTCAAGGGATTACAAGGTGAGTCCAGCGTGATTGCTCCATAAAATTCATTCCAAAGTAAACGAGAGGGAGACATCTTTTGATGTCTCCCTCTCGTTTACTTTTTACTGGATGGGTGTGTTGAACTTTAGTTTGTCGAGTTCATTTCGATCCGGTAGGTAAGATTGGCAGCCTTGTCAATCATACTGGCAACACTACAATACTTTCCCATTGAAAGTTGAGCTGCCCGTTGTAGTTTATCTTCAGAAAGGGATTCGCCCCAAAACTTATAAACAACTTCAATGTCTTTAAATACGCGAGGGTGGTCACTGGCTCGATCTCCTTCTACGCTCATCTCAAAGCGTTGGACTTTAACCCTCATCTTTTCAAGAATAGAAATTATATCCATCCCACTACAGCCTGCAATCGCCATTAAGAGTAACTCCATAGGATTGGTTCCATGCCCCGATCCTCCCGCTGTAACGCTGGTATCAATATTTGTCATCACTTTGGTACTTCCTTCGCCCTGAAAGTGCATTCCCTTTATGTGTTTAACAACTACTTTCATAATAAGACTCCTTTCTGGCATTATTTAATATTAATCGACTTGTTCAGGCACCCACAAGCCTTTGAGAACGTCTTGAGCAACCATACGTAAGGATTTGCGCGTCGACATGGCCTGTTTTCTCAGTGCAGCATATGCCGACTGCTCAGTGAATCCTCGCTGTTGTATTAGAGAAAGCATGGCCTGAAAAATAAACTTGCGCGTTTTAAGTTCTTCCTCTAACTTTTGAATTTGCTGAGAGTTCTCCGTCTCACGTGTATAACGATGCTCCGCAAGCAAAATTGCAGCGACCAGTTCATGCAGTCGCCAAGGATAAAGTAAAACATTGTGGGCATCTTCGTTGATGACCTCTGTTAGAACGTGCTGTTCTTCTTGAGTAAGTACAACTATGATGGGACAAAGATGCTGAACGACCAGATTTTGAAGAACCTCTGAAGAGCTAAGGCCACGTAAATTCCACCCCATAATGATTAAATCAGGTTCAAATCGGTGAGTGAGTCGTAAAGCTTCCATCCCATTATCTGTTATAGCCAGAAGCTGGTAATCTGCCAATGATAGCATAGATTTTATTTCCTGATTTAATGAGGCTTTTCCTGATACTAATATAGCCCTCTTCATTCTAAATCACTCATTTCATAAAGCTTCTTTAAATATCACATCCTGCGATAGGGCTGAGATCTATATTTCCTACTCAGTTAAAAAGCGCTCTATGAGCGCTTTTGGTTAAATCAGAGTATTAAGTTATTTCGCTACTGCGCCTAGTCCTTCTTCTGAAGAACTATATTCCAAGTCTTCTTGCATAAAAGGTTGTGAAGGCATCGGCGTTACTAAGCGCATTGGAAAAATGAGGATAACTAAAGCCATCCCACCAATAGCGAGGGTAAGATATTGGAGCGACAAAACAGCAGAAACAAGAGAAGCAAGTTTTGAAGGGGTTCCAATCGCATAGTTAAATGGCTGAACAGTTCTCAGATTATCATTAAGTAGCTGATTCGAGGTTCGCTCCGATCCAGTTGTTCCATTTTTATTTGATAAGATCCATACGGGCTTTCCATCAGGATCTACGGAGTTAATGAGTTGCCTGCCTGTTTCATAAAATGGATCTAACGAAGATAGGTAGATAAAACCCTTGGTGGTATAAATTCGATCTAATTCCACAGGTGCACCTGTTATGGCAGCCTTAGTATAGGTCCGTTCGATTCTCAAAATATCATCTAAGCTAACATTTATAGGGCCTTTTTCTGTAATAACAGTATATAATCCTCGGTCGACTAATTCAACGTTAGAAACTTTAACATCTAAAAATCGAATACTCACAATTGACAGTAGGATAACAACTATACTTATAAGTACAATTGCCCCCGTAATGCGTTCTCGATCTATTTGTCTTTCTCCAATAAGCACAGTACCACACGTCCTTTACTTCTGCCATTTTCCTATGGCTAGCCACCATTAAGTCGCGGTTCGGGCACCCATATTGGGTTTTTAGAACTAGATATGTTTACTAAGCTCAATGTAATTCATCATCGAGTAGTTTTAATTAACTTATACAATTAGTTTAACCACATTCATCATTGTACTATAAATAATTTGATGAAACAAATTTTTTTACTTTATAAACTGCAATTAAGAAGGCAAATTGCCCTCTTAGAATGATTATGCAGGTGAAGAAATAGAATTAATATGATATATAAATCGGCTTGTTTACTTACTTTGTTCCGAACTTTTTCCCGAACTTAGTGAGCAATTGCAGTAGATCATTCGGTGAGTAGTCTAGGGGAGTATTTATGCTAGTTTCAGGGGTAGAAAGTGGTTTTGAACCCGAAGATTGCGGTGAAACAACCGAACGCACAAAGATTGTGGAAAGTAATCCAAGTATTAGAAGTGGTATCGCTCCTCTTATACCCGGAAAAGCGAGTATCGGAATATACAATGATACACTGGGCGTGTATGGATTATTTGAATAGAATGCTGAGAAATATAGGGCAATTGTTAGGGGGGCTTCTGGGAGCTCGACCGTTATAAAGCCGGTGCTATCCGTTCCACTACTCTGTCGAGTCTGATTTGCGAGTAAATTTATTTTCCCTCCATCAGTTACTGGGGTGGAATTTGGAGAAGTGCTAGTGCCGATTCCGTTTGCCATCCAACGTAAAAATGCTTGAAGGTCCGTAAGCGACATTTCCACTCTTTGTCCATTCCTCGCATCAAGAACAGGTATGCTTTTAAGGTCAAATATTCGCCTAGCAATGAAGAGGAAGAGTTCTGAGACAATTAAAACAGCAGTAGATGCAAAAACACTTCCTGTTAATAAAGGTTGAGCAAATAAAAGTGAGGCACTCCCTGCTTCTGTGCTAATAGGTGCGAATATTGAGAACCCCATGTTGAGCGGTTCTTCAGAAAACTTTCCTGGCTGACTACCAGACATCACAAACGCCACCCTTCATTACAATATATGGAAGAGAGGCGTGCGTTGTACCAAGTATGTTGAGAGTTATTCATTGTTAGGTAAACGATATGTTAGGTAAAGGAGCGACCACTGCAACTCAAGTGAACTCGCTCAACTTGAGTTAAACATCGAGATGGTGGAACCCTCCCGTGCAAATAGTCTCTGGTGGTAAGTATTGCCGATGCGGGGGGCGGAGTGCCACTCCCACTTATAGAAGTGGGAGTGGCACTATTGGCTGCAGGGACACGATGCATCGTGCCCCTGCAAAGTCATAGTATTGGGCGGTTTTTGCGACGTGTCGCCAAATATTCTAAGACTCTTGCCGGGGAAGTATTTAGAACTTGATGCTCTGAAATCCCAGCTTCATGAACTAATTCAAGGGAGTGGCTTAAATCACCGACCCGATCCCAAAAATGGGCATCACTCCCTAAGATAACGGGACTTTTATAATGAGCCATGTAGCGAGCAATGCGTCGACAATTTTCCCATGCTCCCTTTTTTTCCTTTGACAGTGAACTGTTGTTTATCTCGACTGGGATATTTAATTGTGCGGACATGTGAGCGATAAGTTCTAAATCCATCTCGAAATACGGTCGTCCCGGATGAACCATCATATCAGTATAAGGATTTTCCATGGCTTTGATATAAGCCTTAGTATTTTGTTCAGTCGTTCCACCAGGGTAACAAATCTCATGGAGGCCCACAAGAACGATCTTCATCCGAGACAAATACTCTATGGGAAGATCTAATTCCCCTTCATAGTTTGTGATATTTGCTTCTACTCCTGGTAAAATACGGACCCCATTCAGTTCTTCAGGAAGAATTGCCAAGTTGCCAAAATGATACCGATGAGGCGCACCTGGCATACTGGGAGCATGATCTGTCATGCCGAGCAATTCTATGCCTTTGCGCGCGGCCGCCAGCGCATTTTCAGAAAGGGTACTGTAAGCATGTCCACTTGACACGGTATGGGTATGCAAATCTACTTTTATATCCATATAACACCTCACTAAGGGTATTATATCCCAAATCAAGGTAAAAGAAAAATAAGTGCTCTGTTATTTAGCACTTATTTTTACATGTTACTATTACTGTTTTTTAACGGTTGTTGGAACTTTGACTGTTGTATCAACCGTAAAGCGAAAACTTGCCTCCGTAGCTTCTTCAACGCCTCCTACAGGATTAGGTTTAATCCTTATCGTCATTAAATGCTGTCCATCTGTAGCACTTTTCCCTAATGCGTCCCCTAATATCTTAATCTGACGAAAGGCTACGCGTGCCGTGGCACCTGGTTCTAAGGCAGGTAGTGTTCCAGGTGAGGTTATTTTTTTAGTGTCATCTCCAACGAGTGTTACTTCCAATTCTACTGGAATATTCGTCATTTTCTTAGCAGTTGTGTTTTGTACTGTTGCGACTAGGTCAAACGTTTTAGTAGTAATCACTTGTGCGCCTTTTAAGGTCACGCTGCCATACGTTAGATCCTTGACGATCGAGGCTGGCTCCACGGTAATACTGAGCATTTTAATTTCCGGGACATCGTTAACTTTGCTTACACTCGCATTAGTGTTTTCCCAGAATGAGAATCCAGCAAACCCGATCAGACAAATCACAACAACGCTAGCGTACATAATAAGGTTTCTTCGATTAATCGTAAAAATTTTAGCCAAAGCTGTGCACCTCCAATTATATTTGAGATTTTATCTCTTTAAAAAACCTATGCATGTCTTTTAAGGACATGCATAGGTTTGAAAAATTATTTTTATTTTTTTCCTTCTCGTTCCTGATACATCTGAAGGCGAATGTCTTCCTCTACTGTTAAACGGAAGATCCGTGAAGATTGAATGATTCGGGATGTTGTACGTAAGCCAATATAGTCTTCCATTTCATCAAGTGAGAGATTTGAGGTGATTATGGTGGGGAGTAATTCATTCATCCGATAATTAATAATTGAATAGATGCGATTTCGCGTCCAATCCGTATAATTGTGTGCCCCTAAATCGTCAAGAATTAGAAATGGAATTGTACGCGCTGAATCCAGTAAATCCATTTCATTGATTTCAGACTTATAGGTTGCCCTTAATTCATCCAAAAGATCCGGAACCACTAAGAATAGAACTTGAAGCTGTGCTTCCATGAGTTCATTAGCAATGGACGCCGCCAGAAACGTTTTACCCGATCCTACAGGGCCAGTGAACAGCATTCCGAGGGTATGTGGGTTATGCTTGCATTCATCCACAAAGCTTTTGGAGGCGTTTAAGGCTCTTGAAGCTGCTTCGCGATGTGATTTGTCTTTACTTTCCGGTGTGTAATAATCGAAGCGGAATTTATCGAGACGGCATTTCATCAATTCTCGTGAGATTCGAGCATTGCGAAACTGATTTTCCAGTTTTCTTGTTTGCATGCAGCTGCAGGGATAGGCTACTTCCCCTTCAAGAATAATTCCACGATCTTGGCAAATAGCACATCTAAACGTTTCAACTTTGTTGGGATGATCTGTCTGTCCAGAATTAGGATGGGAGGAGGGCAAATCAGATTCGCAGTTAGTAGGTTTAATGTCGGGAATATGTTTATTAGTGGCTAAGACATTACTTTTCAGGATATCTTTTACACTTTTCATTTTGTGCCATTAACCTCCTTAAAGCCAGGATGCACTATGAATTTACAAGTAAAAATTGTCATATTTATTGGGTGTTGTTTTAGGTACTAGATTTTTAGGTTTAGCAATTTTTTTCTCTTGTCGAGCTTGAAAATATGCATCTTCTGCCTCGATTTCGGCTCGGGTGCGAAGTCCCTTCTTCTCCCATTCACGAAGTATAGAATCTAGATAGCGGAAGTTGCGAATACCAGCACTTACCCCTCTTCTTAAGGCTTCAATAATTAGTTCTTCAGAAAAATGAGAGGAAAGCCAACGATCAAGATTTTCACACTCTAAATGGGTGAGTAATCGGCCCAATTCTTGTTCGAAGGTATGGACTAAATTTTCCATGGATGGATTTATAGGAGTAGAGATTGCTTGAGGTGTAGATTGATGTTTTTTTAAGGTCCGTTCTTCCTCTAATTGCTGAGAACGTTCAATGGCCCAGAGTTCGGCGAGTTCATCAATTAGTTTAACAAAACTATAGGTATTATCCCATTTTTGGTCGTTAGGATTCCAATACCTTTCAATCGTCAGCAACTTTCGTTCAACTAAACGACCTACAACTTCCTCAATATCGGTAGACGTTGCGGTCATACGAGCAGCTAATATTGCTATCGAAGGATACGGGTTTGATTCAGCTTCACAGAGAATCTGTATCAAAACTATCATCTCACGATCGGTTAAACCAATTTCAGTATAATGAGTTAAAAGATATTTAGGAATTGATACTACACCGGAAAAGAAAAGAGCCTGTGTAAAGCTCCCATAAACATTAACTTTATTCATTGACGACGTTCACTCCCTATGTTCACATCAAGAAACATATTAAAGTATTCTCTCTTTTCACTTATTATCCTCCTAAAAATTGGTAACAAAGGATATTTAGACGAAAGAATACTTTATTAATTGTAAGATTATAAAAAATAGCTCGATAATATTTACCATATTTTGGCAGGAGAATGGGGTCCTTTTGGCGTATATAGCTTCTAAGTGAACTCGTTCAACTAACGATTAACTTCGGGAAATCAGGAGTCTCAGATTAGATGAACTAAGGAGGAAGAAAAATGGACTTTCGGCAAGATCTAATAGATATCGTTAATAAATCAGGTGCTCACCCAGCTTCTGGGGTTAACCATTGCTTAAGAGTTTATCATCTGGCCAAAGAACTCTCTAATAGCTTAATTCTAGATGATGAAGTTCTTTATACTGCCTCAATGCTTCATGACACAGGAAAATACCCTATTTATTCGCTCAAAAACGTTGATCACGCCTTGCGTTCTAAGGGGGTCACCTCAAACATCTTACAACAAATGATGTTTTCTCCTATCAAGTTGCCAATTGTTTTAGATGCTGTTGAAAATCACATGTATTACTCAGAGCCTGGACGGAGTGATGAGGCGGTTTATTTACGTGATTCAGACATATTGGATAATTTCGGAAACATAGGTTTAATGCGTTTATTTAGTTTAGTCGGGCAAGATGAATTAATTATGACAACTGAAAACGCAGTAGACAGAGCCCGACTTTTTGCAGATGCACTTCCGCACAAAGTATCTACTAAAGCTGGAAAACGTTTAGCGGTAAAGCGGCGTGAAGAAACACTTCGGTTCTTGGCCGGAATAAAACGCCAAACTGCCGAATTTGCTTGGCTTTAGCGAATGAAGCCGTTTACTTCTTAGGCTGTTTTCCACGCACTTGTTCTTCAAGCCAATGGGTCATACTGTCAAGAAGATTCGCGACTCTTGCAAAATCATGAGTCCTTTGCCCTTCACTAATCAGCTGTTTGAGATGGTGCCGTAGTCGGACATATGCTCTATTAACTTGAGCCCTTGATTGGCGTGGCTCTGAAACTTTAGTTCGTTTTAGGGTAGGCTTAATCGGTTGATATGTGGGTGTGCCACTGGGTTTATGAGACAAGGCTTCATAGTCCTTGCTAATAGCATCAGGCGCATCCTGGGATAACCATTCTTTATCGGGAGAATGCCTTATAATTTGACCGGGTAGGAATTCAATACTCTCTCCGAGCTGAGGGATCAGCGGAGTTTTGCCAAACGTCTCTTCAATTTTATTAGCAAAAACAGTTTGAGCGTCAAGCTCCCCGTGAACAAGAATGAGATGCTCCGCCTTTTTCCCAATGATAGACAGCCATTGAAGCAAAGCTAATTGATCAGCGTGAGCAGATAAGCCGTCCATATGACTGATGCGAGCTTTTACGACAACTTTTTCCCCGTGAATATTTACAGTCTGGGCACCCTCAGAAAGAATACGGCCGAGTGTGCCTTGTGCCTGATATCCAACAAATAGGACAGTGGCCTTCTCTCGCCATAAATTATGCTTAAGGTGATGCTTTATTCGCCCAGCATCAGCCATGCCGCTAGCGGCAATTATTATCGCTCCACCTTCAATTTCATTCAGCGCCATTGAATCCGCAGCTGTAAGACTGAAATGAACATTCGGCATGTTCAACGGACTAATGCCATTATTAATTAGTTCACGAGTCTCTGCATCAAAATTCTCGGAGTTTTCTTGGAATATTTTTGTTGCCGCGATTGCTAAGGGACTGTCAATATAAACTGGCAAAGTGGGAATGCGATGTTCATTTTGTAATTTTAGGAGATAATAAAGAATGTCCTGGGTTCGTTCGATTGCAAAGGCAGGAATGATTAAATTCCCTCCAGCTTCATAAGTTGTACGAATCGTTTCAGCAAGCTGTTCAATGCGGTCTACTTTTAACTCTTCTGAATCTGCCTTGACATGCAGTCGATTTCCGTAGGTTGTTTCCATAACGACAATGTCCGCTTCACTTAAAATACTTGGATCTTCAAGATATGGTTGATGAACATTGCCTATATCACCAGAAAACACAATAGTTTTGTTAAAGTCAGGTTCTTTGACGTATAGTACAACATGTGACGAGCCTAAAATATGGCCTGCGTCGTACAGTTGTAACGATACAGTCGGGACAAGGTCGATTATTTTATTATAGGGCGTTGCCTGTAAGTATGGGAGGGTATCTAGCGCATCTTGGACAGTATAAATCGGAACTAAAGGCTGAAGCCCCGTTCTCGCTCGCTTTCGGTTTTTACGCTCAACTTCCATTTCCTGAATATGACCACTGTCTGGTAGCATAATAGAGCATAATTTAGTGGTTTCAGAAGTAGCATAGATCTTACCCTTGAACCCTGCCTTAATCAATTTTGGGAGCATTCCTGAGTGGTCGATATGGGCATGTGTTAAAACAACGGCGTCAATACTTGCTGGATTATAAGGGAACTCGTTATAATTCAATTCTTTCAGTGCTTTTGAGCCCTGAAACATTCCGCAATCTATTAAAATACGGGATTCGCCAGATTCCAGAAGAAATGATGATCCCGTAACAACTTGTGAAGCTCCAAAAAAGCTAATTTTCATTGAACATCCTCCAAATAATACGTTTTTCAAACTATTCTCTTTGACAGCAAAATTAATGTAGTTACTATTTTACCTGTTTATATTATGATTAGCAACAATGAAGTAACAGGGAATCTCCAATAGCACTCTATTCCAGATTAATAAATTTAAGTTTAACTGCCTTAAGCGCTGCTTGTGTGCGGTCCTCAACTGCTAATTTACGATAAGTGCTTGATAGATGATTTTTTACAGTCTTCTCACTAATAAATAAGGAAACTCCAATCTCCCGATTTGAAGCCCCCCTCACAACATAATTGAGGATTTCCATTTCTCGCTCACTTAGTCCACAAGTATTCTTTACAGGAATTGGATGGGTCAATTGATTCAGCAATTTCCCAGTAACAGATGGTGATAATATTGGTTCACCAGCATATACCTTGCGAATGGAGTGAATCAATGTTTTCGAATCTACATCCTTTAACAAATAACCTGCCACACCTATTTGAAGGACCTGAAAAACCTTTTCATCCGAATCATCAACTGTTAACACCAGAATACCGATTTCTGGAAATTCACGACGGATGACACGGCCTGCCTCTAAGCCATTTACCCCAGGCATATTAAGATCCATAAGTAATATGTCAACTGCCATGTTCCGCGCTGCATTAATGGCGCCTTGTCCATCCCCAACTTCTGCAACGACTTCAAATCCCTCTTCAAATTCTAGAATTCGGCGAAGTCCCTCCCTTAACAGTGGATGATCATCGGCAATCACGATTCGTATCATGTTGTCATTCCTCCCTTAAGTCTTGATGGAATTGATAGTTCAATCGTAGTGCCCTTCCCTAAGGTTGATTGAATGGAAAAATGTCCGGAGAACATTTCTACACGTTCACGCATTCCTATGAGTCCAAAATGTTCTCCAGGAGAGGTCAATGCAAAGCTAACTTCAAAACCTTTACCATAATCTTGGATACGAGCCATCACCCATTCTTCTTGGTAGATTAACGATATAATTACTTTTGGCGAGTGAGCATGTTTGGCAACATTAGTCATCCCCTCTTGGACTAAACGAAAAAGAGCGACCTCTAATGCAGGAGGGAGCCGTTTTTCTCGCCCTTCAATCAAAAGCTCACATTCAATACCATAATTATCCTGGAAATTATCTAAATATTTAGCGATAGCTGGTAGAATTCCTAAATCATCCAAGGCCATTGGGCGAAGATCAAATATAATCCTTCGAATATCTTGTAAATTCGAACGCACGAGATTTTTAAGGTCGATGAGTTCAGCTTTAACACGGGTATGATCAAATTCAAGTAACTTTTCAGCTATTTCCAAGCGTAAGACGATGTTAGCAAGTGTTTGAGCTGGGCCGTCATGTATTTCTCGTGCTACTCGCCTACGCTCTTCCTCTTGTGCTCTAATTACTCGCAACCCCAAATCCATTTTATGTTCGTGATTATGGGTTTGAATTGAATCCGCTAATCCACCCTGCAATAAGCTAATTGCCATACTTACCTGAGTCATCAGAATTAGGGCTCGATCAACCATAGACTGCATATGACGCAGGGACCGTTCAAGATCATCTCGCCGTTTTCTCAATTGGATTTCATTAGCTTGCAAGAGTTGTAGGTTAACCTGAGCATCTTTTGCTTGAGAATATGTTTCGTACATCTCTTCTTGGGTGTGTTTATGATGTGCTCGATTTACTTCCATAAGACTCTGCCGCATTCGTCGATCAACTTTCTCTTGTTGATCGACTTGTAAAATAATGTCTGAGATATCTGCTTTAAGCTGAGAGAGTTCATATGTTAACCTAAGTACCTCAGTTCGAGATGTTTCTGCAATAACAAAGATTCCTTCTTTACCTGATTCGATCGCAGCCAAGGTAGTTTTCATGATTGCTCCCAACTGGTCCGACACTACTATTCCTCATTTCGAAATTCTGTAATTTTTCTTCTCTATGCTTAATTCGACAAAGAAGTAAAATTTCCTACTTGATTTCAGAAAATTACTTATAAGCTATTCAATTTTATGTTGCTTCCCAAAACGTTGGACTTGTCTGATTCCTCTCTCTAATCTACGGGGAAACATAAGATCATCTATACTGCACTCGTAGACCTTCCAACCTTCCTTATTAAGCCTTTCAACACTACAAGGCTGCTCGGGATTATGAAGACAAATTAGAATATCCTCCACCTGGGCCAGAAATGTTTGACCCATTAAGTTCAAGTTCCAAGAAATAGAGATGTTTGGAAAAATGGTGCTTAAAACGTGCTTGAGACGCTCTGCCTGTTCAGGCTCTTTCGTCTTACGTACAATCCCATAAACTTTAGTAGGAATTAAAGGATCGTTAGAAGTAGCTACGAACTCTTCTAGCCCAAGAGCTTGTGGCTCAACTTTAGATTCAAGTATGAGTTGAGTTTTGATTGAAGCAAGAGCAGCTAATACACCTTCGGTATCGAGTTCGTCACTCAATAAATTCACAGAGCTTCCTGTCTCCTCTTTTAGTGCTTCTATTATATCATGAGTACTCTGATCTGATGAAGATAAAGTATTCATATTTTCCTTATTTAGGGTGTCAATTGCCTTGATCATACCTTTACGTATCATTTTATTCATGGTGTCTTGGAATAAAGGAAAGTTACTAATAACTCGAGAGTCTGGTAGTTGTTGTTCAAGGAGTTGCTTAAGTCCATCTTCTAAAAATTCTGTTGGAAAGATTGAAATTCCTTGTAATAGATTAGCAACATTGGTTACAATTTCAGAGCCTCTCTGAAACTCTACTTCCGAATCAACCCCTGTTAGTAGGCATACAGTAAAAATCTTTTCAGTAATTTGATTTATCCATTCTTCTAATCGAGGATCACTATGATAATATGCTTCCATGGTTTGCCACCTCCAGATTATTTATCTGTTGATAGCTATGCTTGTATCCTTGAAGGTATGAATAATATGCCAAGTAAATAACTCACAGTACTTAACGAAAAATTCCTCATAAAAAGCTCCTCGGAATAATTTCCGAGGAGCTTTTTGATAGGCCGTAGACTATTAGCGAGTGCGGAATACTTTTAGGTAGGAATCCGCATATATGCTCCTGTTAAGTAGGATTTGGCATGTCGCAGCGACATCGACAAGGTCATCGTCATTGGCATCCATGATGGCAGCATCAAGACCTGACGCTATGGCCATAGCCAGGTAGGTGCGATTGATTAAGTTTCGATCTGGTGATTTTTGAGAAACATTGGATAGACCAAGTACCGTACGTGGTGCTGGGTTTGCCAACATTTTTACTTGACGTAGGGATTCCAAAACTTCTGGTGCATGCTCTTGAGCTACGTTTACAGGGAGAATAAGAGGATCGATGAAAAGATCTTCCATAGGTAGACCGTATTCATCTGCGGCTGCTACTAATTCCATAGCAAAGGCAACCCTGTTATCAGCATCCTTAGGGATTCCTTTTTTGTCCATTGTTAAGCCTATAACACCAGCGTTATATTGAATAGCCATAGGGAAAACACGTTCGATTTTTACTTGTTCTGCTGGGCAAGAGTTGATAATCGCAGGGCGTTTACAAACTTTCAAACCAGCTTCGATTGCATTGTAGTTAGTCGAGTCTAAGACGAGAGGCAATTGGGAAACTTCTTGAATGACATTAACCATCCACTCGTAAGCAGCGACACGTTCCTCAGTGGGAATGGCTGGACCCGAGTTAACATCGAGGTAGTGAGCTCCCCCTTCTTCTTGCTTCACTGCCCAATATTGTAGAGGTTTTGGGTCTTTGTTACGAAGTGCATCTCCAATATCAGTAAACATCCCATTTATCCGTTCGCCAAAAATTAGCATTCGGTCACAACCTTTCATATTCTTTGTTTAAAAGAGTTAATAAATTATATGGCCTAGGGTTTATTAGCCCATTAAATCCGCAATGTTCTTTTGAACTAACTTAACTGCTGCAGGGTTACGCATTACAAGGATACTAGCTCCAACTTGAAGCACACCAGAAGCTGTTACCGCTTCCCAAAGCACACCACGGTCTTCGAGATTTCCCCAGCCTGGAAACTCTTCTTCAGAGGCATAGGCCTCTTTACAACGATTGGCTTCGTAGCCGACGGTACAAATGATCGGCATGGAGAGCATTTTATCATTGGCTAAGGCTCCAAGGCGTGCTCGTTCCATAATAGAATAGACATACTCGATGCCGAATCCAAGGCCTGCAACAGTTGGGTCAATAATAATTTTGTTCAAAGGTAAACCCATTTCGTTGATTAGAATATTAAGCTGTTTGCAAATATTAATATCCAAAGGTGAACGAGCAATCAAAGTATGTTTATGAACCATCGCAGCAGCCGCAATGGACTTGTAGTTATCCTGCTCAGCAATACCGATTAGGAGGTTTTCTCCTGTAGCAGCTTCTGCAATAGCCGTGATTACTTCATTGTTTTTTGCTGAATCGTCACACCCTTCGACGACAAGAGGAACTCCAACGGCAGCCAAGACTTCTTTAACGATACGAGCACAATCTTCAGGCGAACGATTTTCTCCTTCAGGGTCTGCTCCGTTAAATTTTAAGTAAATGAGATCTGCGCCAAACTCATCTACGCATTTTTTAGCCCATGCAGCAGGGTCGTTGATGACATCGCCAATTTGCTTAGTAATTATGTCGCTCCATGTGGGAACAACATCTGTAACCTCCATGGCGATAACTGGACGGTTAATCGTTTGACCCTCAAAGTGAAGAAAAGGTAAGGCACTATCCCCCCCGACGGTCACTGTAGCAGTTCTTGTTCCTCCTTGTTCAGGAGTTGCTCCGAGAACTACCTCTCCAACTTTACTGGAATATCTTTCTTTTACTAATGTTACGGGCATGAAGTTCGCTCCTTTCTAGTTAAAGATCCCGGCACGGTGCAAAATGCTTTCAACAGCCTTGACCGAGACGGCATCATCAGGCAAATCGAATAATGGTTTTCCTGCCAAGTCATATTCCACAACCAGAGGATCTAAGGGAATATCTCCAATTAAGGTCAGTCCTGTACGTTCAATTTCTTCCTTTAAGGACTCCATACTTCCCTCAGTGCTCTTGGTTACGATCAAGTATATGGTCTCCACAGCGGACTTTAGTCCTCGTATGAGATCGTGTACTCGGCCTGCTGACCGAATGCCTCGAGCAGAAGAATCACTGATTACGAACATACAATCAATGTGGGGAATGGTACGTCGGCTAATGTGTTCTAGGCCTGCTTCAGAATCCACTGCAACATAGTCGTAGTTTTCTCCAATGGTCTCAAGATATTTGCGCAAAAGATCATTGGGGTAGCAGTAACACCCAGCTCCTTGCGGACCACCCATGACAAGTAGATCAATGTCTTTAGACTCCACTAAGGACTGCTGAAGTTTATATTCAATGAAGATATTCTTCGGCATCCCAGCAGGAATCGCTTTGGGATCTTTACTTTGTTCTAGCAACTCAGAAATCGTTGCAGTGACAGTAAGTCCCAGAGCTTCCCCAAGGTTTGCATTGGGGTCAGCATCTACCGCGAGAATTGAAATACCTTTTTGTTGGCTAACTAATTGCCTTAACAATAACGCTGTGAACGTGGTTTTTCCTACTCCACCTTTACCAGCAACTGCTATATACTTTGCCTTTGCCATAAGACGACCTCCATTTATAACGTTATTGACAAGATGGAAATAGGGATAAATCGGTATGGGGCAAAAACAGGGCTGAAACATACTCGTCCATAAAGGTCGCTCCAACGGATAGCTCAACATAAGTCATCTTACGGCCTAGTTCTTCAGCTTCTCGCCATGCATTCTGAGAAAGTAAGGCGAGACGAGCTCCTTTAACGGAAGCATTTCCGATAAATTCAAATAGCTCTGGTTCAAGATCTGGGAGCAGGCCAATTTGAACAGAATCATGAACATTGAGGTAGTTACCAAACCCACCGGCAATGACAATCTTACTGATCATTTCAATATCCACTGCGACCATGTTCAGTAACGATCGGATCCCAGCGTAGATCGACCCTTTTGCACGAATAATATTCTTGACATCATTTTCAGTAATGACCACGTCTTTTTCGCCACCGGCTTGATGAGCCCATGCCAACACAAATTCTTTGTCGTCGCTTGAAGCTCTTAGGCGTTCCGAGCCTGAGTGATGCCCCAACTGGAAATTCCCGGCACGATCGATTATGCCTGCACCGAGTAGCTTTGACACACAATCCACAAGCCCTGAACCACATATTCCAACAGGCAGACTGTTGCTGATCACCTTAAGCGAAACATCCAAGCTATCTGGGTCAATGATGACCCTTTCAATAGCCCCTGGCATGGCTCTCATACCAAACGTTATGCCACCACCTTCAAAGCTTGGTCCCGCAGAACAAGCGCAGGCAACAAGCCAGTCCTGGTTGCCGAGGACAATTTCCCCGTTTGTCCCTATGTCAATGAAGAGGATAATATCTTCCCCATTGGCTAGATCCGTAACTAGTGTTCCGGCTACAATATCCCCACCTACATAGCTTGCTACCGAGGGGTAACAATGTACCAAGGCCTCAGGAATCATATGCAACCCAATATCCTTAGCAGGAACAGAGGGAACGCTCGTCATAGTAGGAATATAGGGTTCTAAACGAATGTAGCGCGGATCTACACCCAGAAACAATTGTGTCATAGTCGTATTGCCAGCGATCATAGCGCACGCGACGTTGTAACGAGTCAATGATTGACGAGCAAGAATCTTGTCAATTAGATCGTTGATGGTAACAATGACCGTGTGCTGAATCTCATTCAAGTGCTCAGCGTCTTCTACTGCATACACTATCCGGGAAATAACGTCATCACCGAATTTTGCCTGCTTATTGTAGGAACCCTGCTGGTCATCAATCTCTCCAGTCAAGAGATTGATCAGGTACACGACAACAGTTGTCGTACCAATATCAATAGCAAATCCATAAGGGGGGTGGTCATTCCCAGGTTCTACGTGAGTGACAGTCAAGCCTGTGTCAGTATCGGTCAAGGTGACCGACAAATCCCACTTTGCTTTACGAAGTGACTCTGGCAAGTTCTTGAGGATGGATAAAGGAATATTGATCGGCTTGTCTCCTGCTTTTAGGACACGTCGAAGTTCCAATTGTAGACGGGCCCAATCACTCGTGTTAGCCGTCAAGGTCGGCGCAGAGAGGGAAATCCTCTGCTTAGTGGCAAGTGGGTGATGCCCAAACTTTTCAAGTAAATCATGTCCGCTTTCTTGTAAGATCCCTTTTTGGACATCCCCCATTAAGACCTGATGTTCTTGTAACCGAGACTCTGGAGGCACCTCAATTGTCAAATCTCCTTGAATCGTCGTTTGGCAGGCTAGCCGGACTCCAGCGGAAATTTGGTCAGGTGTTAAGTTTCCGGTTCCAGTCACTAAGGGATCTCCACTTAAAACAACGACCTTGCAAGCACCGCACGTTCCCTTACCACCACACCCTGATTTGATATATATTCCCGCCTTAGCAGCTGCTTGGAGCAGAGATGTGCCGGAATCAGCATCAATAATACGGTTCTCGGGCATGAATTTTATTTGAAATGGGGGCATTATTTCACTTCCTCACTACTAGGCAGTTGGTGTACACCCTTAAAGGGTGATTTTAAGATAGGGATTTGGAGAAAGAAACAATTCCACTAGATTCCCGTGGACCTACGACAACCTTCCAGCCAGATACTTCCGCAAGTTTGCCTGAGATCACAGCAACATAGCCTGGAATGATAACGTTACGATGTTTTACTTTGTCGGCAATACCACAAGCAACCATCGCTTCAGCAATTTTTTCAGGTTCGAATTTTCCAGCGGCATATGCTGTGAGCACGGATGTTCCGTCAGTATCAATAGGTAGAATATAGCTCGGAATCTTGGAGGTTTCTACTTCGCCTTCAACACTATAATACGTTAAGGAGAAATTCGTAGTAATGTACAATGGAGAATTCTCGTTGACATTCCCTACTGAATGTAATGTCGGTTCAACTTGAATCGGTTTCTGCGGATCAGTATAGATATTTTGTCTTAAAGTCATTAGAGGAAGCACATGGGCTTTGACACTGGTTTTCAGAACCACTGCACTGGCATATTTGGCGACATATACAGTTGCTTCCATGATTTCTTCCAGTGGTTCAGTATTACTAGTAAAGGCAATGACTGGATAACCAAAAGGTCGGAATTTCTTTTTAATAGCCAACCGACGCAGATGGGTCAAATTTGCTAACGTTTCAACAGTTTTTCTTGAACCTGGATCTAGGACAAACTCTTTATAACCCAAAGCTACGGCTTTCTCAACGAGATCGTTGAGTGCATCAAGTCCGTCTGCTTTGATGATGACAGGAACTGAGTTTTCTTTGGCCAGGTTAACCATTGCTTCATAGTTATCGGCCGTTGCTGCTCCAATGAGTGGTTTACGGGCTACTAGTGGTGCCAGGGCTGCTTTGACAGCTTCGGGATTATCACTGAGTAAAAGTAAGGAAATGTCAGTACTTTCAGCTACAGTAGCAGCAACTTTTGCAAAGCGCGCAGCATCGTTGGAATCATTGACGATAGCTACTCCATCTATTGTGTATTGGAGACCAACGCGTTCAAACTCTAAGCCTTTAATTTCCTGAAGTTTTGCACTCAATTCCTCGTCACTTAAGGTATCAGATACATAGATAAGCAAGGTAGTAGGGTGATAAAACGTCTTATCATGACGGAAAAGGACAGTTTCGTCTCCGAGAACAGAATCTTTACCAAATTTAATAGCTTTGATTGGAGGGGCAGAAGCAGAATCCAAAGCTTCACGCGCAGCCTCCGTAACATAAGGACAAGCGTCCAATGCTGCTTTGCCTGAAGCCAAAGCCATGGCAAAGGCTAAGCAAGTAGGTACTCCACATTCTCCGCAGTTTTTCTTGGGTAATTGTTTATAGATTTCTAAACCTGTTAGAGCCATTTTGAAACCCCTTTCTAATTGACATCGACTTAAGTAAGTAGACGGCCAAGGCCTTAATTTAATGTAGTAGCAAGACCTTGGCGTCTCCAGGTAATTACATTAGTGATTCAAGTGCAAAACAAGGATGTCCATTTTCCTCAAGGAACGGAATAATTTCCTCTACCGTGGTTCCAACGGACTCATCGGCGATCTTATCGATAAAGTCTGCGCCTAAACCTTCGTTGATGGAGCGTTGAACAAAGTCTTCACGTAAGAATTCTTTTAATTCTTTTGGCATCCAGACAATACGGGCAAGTCCACCATCCGCAGGGATGAATTTTTTACTGAGGAGGTAGGTTCTTCCAATCCCCATAAATCCTGGAGTTTGCATTCCACCACCGCAGGTTCCAGCGAGCGTGGAGAAGGTCATACCGCAAGGAGTCATTCCTGAATGCTCACGGGTAGTGATCATGAGACCATTGGCCTCAGGAACGATGGCCATGATGGCTTCGAAGCAACCGCACGAGGTCATTGGTTTGTCCATTAACGTATAGAGATTAACTTCTTCCAATGTGTTGTTCGAGGCTTTGAACAGGTATTCATTACAACTTTGCCACATACCTCTCAGTTCATCCATTGCAGGACCCTTCGGTATGGGTTGGTTAGGGCCGTTCGGTGTAATTTCAAAAGATGCTCTGGCATCCAACCAACTAACAGCTCCACATAAGCCGACCCGTTCTGGAGTAACAATACAGACATGGTTCGGTGCAAAAGACTGACAAAGCAAGCAGGAATAAAAGTCTGTTACTGACTCATCCGTCAAGCTCCTCATACGATCGTCACGAGCACGATATACTTCTCGAGCTAAAACGAGCCCTTCTTCAACGGCTGCTTGGTCGGTAATAAGGGTTACTTGAACACGGTCAACGATAGCGGGGAATTCCTGTTTTAACTTTGCGAGCAGCAGTTCGCCTAAGTGTTTAATTAAGAAGCCTTTTGCTCTAGCATCTTTGGAAATCCGTACCCAGCACAGATCTCTTTGGGCTACGTGCCAAATACCTTCTCCATAGTTGGCAAAGTAATGAATTCGGCGCTCTAAAACGCCTTCAAAATCCGCCTGCATCTTACGTCCAAAAATGTCGATCTTAATGCCCAATGGGAGTTTGGATCCCTCTGGAACAGTATCAATCTCTGGTCCAATAACCGTGACCTGACCGTCAACGATTTCATCCGGACCGACCATGTGAACGAGTTCGAAAGCTGTTGTTCGTCCGCCACCGAATTCCACGTAGGTTTCTGCTTTGCGGATGGTTTCTCCCTCAAAAGCAGGCCCGAAGTTTACTGGAATAGGGATTTCGATGTTCGTCAATTTAATTCCGCGAATCTCCATAGCTAAGGGGATGATTTTCTCATAGTCAGGCTCAGAAATATACCAATCAGGAATTTGCATTTCTTCGCTTAGCACCTGATCCGTCAAGACTGGGAAGCCCATGAAAATTGCGCCCATTTCAGCAGCAACTTTAACATCATCCAATTCTCCCAGATGAAGAACGAAAGCACGAATACGGCGACGTTGATAATCACGGTGATTCTCTCGTTCACCAGCCGGAATCCCACCGAAAGCAAGACCTGCACGGAATGCATAGTTTACTGCATGAATTACTTGAGTAAAGTTTCCTAATGGGAACGCAATATAGTCTTCCCCAATTTTGACGTTTTCTTCAAGTAATTGCTCAATAACTTCATCGCAGAGGAAAATCATAAAGCCCTTACTCATCAGATTATCGACAATTTTTTTCGCAGATGCGGAATCTTTGGCGCGACCGAGAATTACAGCAACACCAGGGATAGTCCAGTCTACCATCTTAATCCCATGTTTCCGAACAATCGGATCACCTAAAAATCCAGTCCAAGGTTTTGTTTTAGGTTCTTCTCCACGTAGATAGTTAAGTGTCTCAATGATTTCTGCGGCATAAAGAACGGATTCACCCCAAAGCCTTGCATTGTCAAAGGTAAGACCTGTGTGAATTTGGCTCCGCATGCGGTTTAGTATTGGAACTAGTTCACCCAGTTTTGTAATTTTTTCGCCAGAAAGACACGTGATGACCGGGAGGTGGTAGGCGGTATCCGGATAGCCTACAATTTGCTCGGTTCCAAAGTCTTTAATAGCACGATTCAGAAGGATTTCTGCATAAGTCATGGCAATAATTGTGCCATCTAAAGCTTTACGTAACAGTTTCTTAGGTTGAATATTCGGATCTTTAATTGCCTCTGCGTAAATAGCATCCATTGACATATAAGTTCCTCCTTTCTTACCAACCTTGGGCTAGTGGCGTGTTATTCTTTTCAGCTGTCTTTTTATGAACACTAAGCTTCCAGGTCCGGTACTCTAGTGCATCCAGAAGTTTTTTCGCACCAATGTTAGGGTCTACTTCGAAAATAAAATTACCACCGAATACGTCATGGGCAATTTGGGTCGCGATTCCATAGACAAGGTCACTTCCTTCTAGCGGAGGCAGAGATCCTACGTGAGTAGGTAACCCGAGGGAAACACACCAAGAACCGATCGCGACAGCTTTTTCATGCATTGCTTCTGGGGCAGATGCTACAAAAGGAACCTTCGGAATATCGACGCCAAGTTCATTAGCCATTGCGACGGCCAAATCTGCTCCACGGCTGTTATCCACACAAGATCCCATATGGAATACTAATGGCAGACCAGTTGCTAACTGGGGATTTGCAGCTTCCAGTGTTTTAAAGAACGCCTTAAGTCCATCACCAGCATAAGCTTCAACTGCTAAAGGTGACATTAGACCAAACTTAGCAAAGGCTCCTGAAGAGCAACCCGTGGAAATAACTAAAACATCATTTTTCACAAGTTCTTTCAAGACAATGAGGTGAGATTCATCTTGGGCCCGTTTAAGATTGTTACATCCCGCCATGAGACAGACCCCTTTGAGTTGCCCACTTAGGATAGCATCTGTTAGCACAGAAATTGGTCGTTCAGGGCAAATCTTGGAGAAAATTTCCGTGAGTGCTTCTAGACTGAACCCAGCGACAAGTTTGTGTTTTTCGCTAGGAATTGAGACCTTCTTAGGATCCCGGTTTTTGAAGGCCTTAATAGCGATGCTAATAAGTTTCTTGGCATCCTCCATAGCAGTGGTTGTATCAAAGGCGATATGCTGAGCACCAGGGATTTTCATAATAGCTTCCGTTGTAATAACCTTAGTATGGAAACATTCCGCAACTGTTTGCACAGCGGGATAGATACACTGAATATCAACGACCATCGCATCTAAGGCACCAGTCAAGATGGCCATTTCCTGCGAGGCGGAAGAGGTTGCAAGATAAACTCCTTCGCGCATGAGTAGTTCATTACCAGTACAGCAAATCCCGACAATATTGACCCCTTCGGCTCCAGCCTTAATGGCTTCTTCTTTCATAACTCGTGCAGCAGCAACAACCATTTCACTCAGAACTGGGTTGTGTCCATGAACAGCAATATTTACCATTTTGGGGTTGATTACTCCTAGATTGGCCTCAGAGACGATGGGCTCGGGGATTCCAAATAAAACGTCACTGAGATTCGTGCCAATATATTCCCCACCTAAGTCGGCAAGAGAACTTTTAAGACCCCCAAAGATGATATTTACAGGATCACTGTCAACGCCCATAGCTGTTTGTGCTATAAGCTCGGTAATTGATCCATCAATGTTTCTAGGCATGATATTTGTTTCGTGGAATTTCTTTCGTCGTCCCTCAGTCAAGAAGGAGTCTAGAAAAGCTAGCGGGCGATCTTGATAGCGACCAAAATCTGCATACCCAAGCTCTACAACATCTTTGAGTATTTCCATGTTCCCACGATTCAATGTAGCAATCCCTAATTTTTCAGCTAATTTAATGAGTTTAGCAGGTGATTTGATTTCATAATCTGGAGCATGTCCTTCAACTAAAGAATGCGCGGTATGCAGAACGTGTCGTGCGTGCTCTGAGTGGGATGCGGCACCTCCAGCAATCATTCGAACTAGATTACGAGAAACAATGGTGTATGCAGTTGCTCCACAGATCCCACGACTTCCAGGACCTTCTTCTTTTTTCACACGACAGGGTCCGGCAATACAGATTCGGCAACATATTCCATTATATCCAAACGTACACTGCGGTTGTTGTGCAACGACGCGGTCGTAAACGGTCTCTATTTTTCTTTCCTTAATCATTTCTAACATTTGTAGGGCACCAGGGTCTGTCGTACGAATCGGATTCTTAGGATCTACGACTCGTGGAGCGTCCGACGGTCGAGCGGTATGGGTTAAATCCCGATATCTAGGCATGTAACACCCTCCTCTTTTTTAAGATCTCTTTTCATACTGTTTTCTACTAGGCTTAAGCTTTGTCATCTCCCTTCATCCACAATTCTTTGATAGATTGTATTAAGTTGAACTCCAAGAGACCCTCCAGGCAATTCGTCACTGCCTGTATTTATGGACATTTCCAACAGTTCGTCGCTGTAAGGGATGACGCCAATCAGCTCTTCTGTAGAAAAGTGGTCTCTAAGAAAATTTTCTTCTTTGGGATTGCGCACTTTATTACCAATGACAACCACATGTGGGATTCCCAACTCAAGAGCGAGTTTTTGAATGACTTTTACAGTCTGAACACTAACTTTAGACGGTTCAGTGACTATGACTAAGACATCGACGCCAAGGGCTGTACCGCGAGTGAGTTGCTCTATCCCAGCGCCCATATCCAAGATAACGGTATCTTGTTCTCCAAGGATTAGTGAATTGACCAAGGCCTGAAGAAAGCTGTTTTCCTTACAATAACAAGAGGTCCCTCCTCCTTTGATGTTTCCCATGCGGAAAAAGCGAAGAGCTCCTAAGGATACGCAATAATCATCTAATATGTCGTCCACATTGGGATTTAGAGGGTAATAGGTTCCACTTCCACCCATTCTCTCTTCAATCAATTCTTTCATATCCACAATTGGTTTTAAATCTACAAGTACATCGTCGGAGATTCCCAAGACTGTTCCAAGACTTGCATCTGGATCCGCGTCAACTGCCAAAACGGTGAGCCCTTTTTGCGAAAGCCAACGGGCTAAATTCGCTGCAAAGGTAGTTTTGCCTACTCCACCCTTGCCAGATATTGCAATTTTCAACGGGCATCCACTCCTTCTATGAGTATTGATAAAGTTCTCCTACGATTTAAAAAGCTTATTAAGAGTATATTCTTTTTTTGTTTGATTAATCCTGCATACTTTCGGAATTTATTTGTGTATATTCTGTTTTTTTTGAATTTATTAATTTCATTACAAAAATCAGTTATTAAATAAAGATTTAAATTTTCAGAATTTACTCAATATTCAATTTAATGCAAACAACTTCTTCATTTAATTGCCTTGAGTTTACATTAGAACCTATATAATTACTATTCGTTTAGAAAGATCATTTTCCCTTTTAGGGGTTGTCTATTTCGAAGTAAACTCGTTTTACTAAAGTCGAATGCGTTTACTTCATAGGTTGTCTCCCCCACCGAAACAAATTAAGCATAACAAAGTGTCAATGGTTAATGATTTGTGGAATTAGTGATTATTTTCACTTGTTATGAAGTTTAGCATATTGGTCATTAGTTGTCAATATGATACCATCAGCTAAACCTATACTCAAGGTAGAACATTTCTGTACTTGCAACGCTAAATATATACTCCGCAAGTTGTTGTATTCTAACATGCAATTCACCCAATCTTTTCGTCTGAATTAACAGTCGTTTTAAAGGCTATTTCGATGAAAGCCACAACTTCCTTGCGGAAGAATCTTATAGGTTTGGCCAAGGATGAAACGTAAGTCCAAAGGCTCCTTGTCCGACATGTGTAGCAATAACAGCACCAGCTTCAAACAAGCGAACTTCATGTTCTGGAAAGCGGGCCCTTAATTCGTTCAGGAGATTCTTACCGTCCTCAGGTATATTGACGTGCATAATACAAATGCGGTAACGTTTTCCTGAAGATAATGCACGATTAAGTTCTTCGAGTACACGTTGCCAAGCTCTTGAACGTGAACGCACTTTATCAAAAACATCAATTTGTCCTTTCGAATTAAAATAAAGAATTGGTTTTATCTGAAGTAAAGTCCCTACGAGGGCAGCAGCTCCACCAATTCGACCGCCTTTTCGTAAGTTTTCAAGAGTATTAACTATAAAGTAGAGCTCTGTCTGTTGTTTTAAGCTTTGAAGCTGAACCATGATTTGTATTGCACTCATGCCTTGTTCAGCCCATTCCGCCGCTGCCCACGCTAGAACACCAAGCCCCAGAGCAGAGGACATAGAATCGAAGAGGTGAATATTAGGGTTAGAGGCTAAGTCCTTGGCCATCTGGGCTGAGTGAAAGGTTCCACTTATTGCCGATGAGATATGAATGCTTACAATATCCTCGACACCTTCCGAAAACAGGGATTCATAAGCTTCCAAAAATGCGCCAACAGAAGGTTGCGAAGTTGTCGATAAGCCAGTGATATGACTTAACCTTTCAAAGTAAACAACATTTGTTAGTTCAGTTTCAAAAAACATTTCATCCCCAACATTAACGTTGAGAGGTATAACTCGAATCTGAAATTGTTCAAGGATATCTTTCGGTAGATATCCGGTAGAATCCATTACAATCCCAATTTTTTTCAATTCTTATCTCTCCCTCTTCTTATAAACACCTCTTAATATTTTTGGTAACTTATAGGTGTCTAAAGTATATCCTAAAATAAAATCTGTAGCAATCAACAAAGCCCACACAAATGCCAGAAGGGTAAGACTTGTGTGTGGTTTGGTTGTAGAGGGAGAACAACCGCCTGTTGAATAAGACAAGATGTAAGATATAAATAATTTATCTAAATTTTTAGAACAATAGGACTATACTAAAATATTTCAACTTCATTGTACAATATAATCACATATTAGGCAATGAGGTGTCATTCATTTTTTTCTCTAGATGTCGACTTACGCTCTGTAGAACAACAGTAGTCGAAAATTAGAGGTTGACAGGATTGCAGCCGTTTGCTATTATAATAAACGTTCTAAATATTACGGGGCGTGGCGCAGTTTGGTAGCGTGCTTGGTTCGGGACCAAGAGGCCGAGTGTTCGAATCACTTCGCCCCGACCACTGGTATCACAGGGTTTCCTTAAATGGAAGCCCTTTATTTTTTTGACTAATACGACCTTCCATACGACCAGAGACCATTCTCGCATCAAATATGAGCCAAGAATGGTATATCAAACTCACTTCCGTTCAAATATAAATGGAGAGCCGGGCAGAGGTTTCCTTTTCTTAATTCATAAAATATCCCAATCATTATTCTAAAAAATGAGGAAATACTGTTATGGGATAATATTTTAAGGAGGCGTTTTTCTTGATCAACGAGGAAATTAAAAGCATGGTTTGGACCGGTAAATCAGAACAGCTTAAAGATAAATATACTCAGCTGGAAGATAATTTTAGTGAGTTAAAAAGGCAAGCCTTATTACATGAAACGCAAGGATTAGTGCCAGCTCAACCAGAAAAACATGAACAAAGACAAACAAATTAGAAGGAGAACTTAACGGCTCTCCTTCTCTTACATCTTCCCAAAAAGCTACTAACAAGTACCCAACTCGAGCTTAATGTCGAACGGCTTCAACTTTCCATCGATCTCGCTTTGGATCGGAAGTGTTCGAAATCACCTTGCACCGACTATTGGTATAAAGGGTTTCCTTAAATGGAAGCCCTTTTTTTGCTTTTTACTCTCCTTTGACCCACTTATTTATAGTTGGATTTCATTTTGATATCTACTCGTCTAATGATACCTTACAAATCCACTATAAGTCTTCCATTAACATCCAGCAGACATGCTGCATAGAATGTACGAGAACCACATTCTTAGGGACCTAAATAAAGGAGTGAAGTATATATGATTCTAACAGCATTAATCATCATTATTATCTTATTATTAATAATTATATGGGAACTATTAGAAATACTCCGAAGAGAACCTAGACCACCTATCCCTCCAAAACCACCAAGACCCTGTCTGTAACTGCTTATGGCCTAGGTTAACTACCTAGGCCTTTTACATTGTTTAATAACTTTGGAGTATCTTTTTGACGTTTATTTATAGGAGTTAGCTAAGATTTCAATATCCTCATTATTAAGGGACGAAAGCTCTGGAGGGTTCACGCGTGCAATAATAAATGTCCCTTTGATTTCCGCCCTAGTAACAGGTTTTTCTGTAAACTTATTTATCCCATTGTAAATAATTACGCATCCAGAACGGTCGATTTCAATCGTCTCTATATAACCGCGTACTGTTAATTCTAAAGCTTTTAGGTTATTCGGTAGTTCGCAAACCTCTGGAGCCTTACCCTCTTTAACTAATAGAACTCTCACCCATTTGACCAATGTTAAAACCCCCAAATGTCAAAATTTCTAGAAATATAATTTAGCACCATTTTCCTTTAACCATTTTCGCATTTTCCGATAATCTCTGATCTGGTTTTCAACGAGCAACCAGAATCTTGCAGAATGATTCATCTGCTTCAAATGGCAAAGTTCATGCACAACAACATAGTCTACTATTTCTAGTGGGGCCATAACAAGCTTCCAATTAAAGTTTAGATTTCCTTTTTGAGAGCAACTTCCCCATCTTGTTTTCTGATTCTTGAGCCTTACATTGTTTACCTTAACTCCGATTATCCCGGAGAAGAATTCTAGTCTCTCAAGGATTAATTCTCTTGCTTCTCTTATGTACCACTTCTCTAAGTGTCTCCGAATCTCCTCGCGTCTTATATCAAATGGTAAACCCACCTTGATCTCCACTAGTAATTGACCGTCAGTTAGATTCACGTTTGTGAAACGGCCTTTAGATTCAATCACTTTCAATGGATAACTGTCACCCTTAAATAAGAGCTTTTCACCACTAATAAACTCTCGTTCTACTGGTAACTGCAATAGCCTTTGGTGATAATTCTCATATTTATTAATGATCCAATGCCTCTTTTTTTCAACAAGCGAGATAATTTCAGTGTCATTCATCGAAATAGGAGCCACGACATGTACTCCATCTTCGCTAATCGATATACTAACATACTTGGCCCTATGACTTTTTCTAATTGAATAGGAAATTGCTGTAGTGTCTATGATGAGCTTAAAAATAATATCAAGTCCTTATACCGATTTATATAATCGTGAGATCTCAACCGCAAGTGGAGTTGGAATGATACTAGTATTCTACTTGAGTGGAGGTAGACTCCTTCTATACACCTAACTTCATAGTATGGTAAAACTTATCGTTTTACAAGTCAGCAAATCTACCTCAGAACAAGAACTATAATACAATTAATGAGTTGTATCTTTCAGTTTGATTTTATCCTAATATCAGTGCTAGAATAAGTAATCATAAACCCTACTAACTATTGCTGAGGAGTTCTTAATGATGCTAAAAGGTCAAAAGACATCTATACGCCCAATGGAAGACGATGATATTGATACAATGTACCAATGGTACAATGATCAAGAGGTGAATTTATGGTCCAGTGGGGCTTGGCCGTTGAATACGCTTCAAAGCAAAGATCAGCTTGCTGTAAAGTTTCTTGACGGATCTCCGGACATGTACCGTTATGCAATCTTGGATGAAAGCGATCTACTCATTGGGTCTATAGGTTTTAAAGATGTTAATATGCCTGGTCGATCGGCCACTCTCTATGTAGTGATTGGAGATAAAACGTATTGGGGAAAAGGCTATGGTACAGATGCCTTGATCACTTTTTCACGCTTTCTTTTTGCCCAGTGGAATTTTCATAGGATTTCGCTAGATACTTGGGATGGAAATGTTCGCGCAATTAGGGCTTATGAAAAAGTCGGTTTCAAGCTTGAAGGTCGTCAACGTGAAGCGCGTTTTGTGTTAGGTAACTATCACGACGCCATACTAATGGGTTTATTGCGTGAAGAATTCTTCTCCTTACATGGCAAATTATAGGGTTGCTAAAATCAAAAGTCTGGAGTAAACTATAATAAATTTAATAAACCGTAATATTTCCTCTGGGGTTGGGTGAGATTCCCTACCGGCGGTAAAGCCCGCGAGCCTTTTGGCAGACCCGGTGACATTCCGGGGCCGACAGTAAAGTCTGGATGAGAAGAGGAACAGGTAGAACGAGGCGTATTTACGCTTTTTTTGAGCTGTGACCTTTGACCCAAGCACCTAGAGAATACTTAGGTGTTTTTTTATTTCCTAGTTTTATGGTCCAGGTGTTCATCAAACCACTCAGTAAGTTTCCTTTATGCTTTTCGATTTTTTGGAGACGCTAATAATAAGAAAGGGATTTTTCAATGCAAACATCAAGTCCTTCCAATTCAAATGATGAAAGGTTCATGAAACGAGCGCTCGACTTAGCCATCAAGGCTATGGGGAGAACCAGTCCTAACCCACTTGTTGGCTGTGTCATCGCCAAAGATGATCAAATCGTCGGAGAAGGGTATCACCTTAAAGCCGGTACTCCTCATGCAGAAGTTCATGCTCTCGCAGATGCAGGGGAGCTGGCACGCGACGCTACTGCTTATGTTACTCTAGAACCATGTTCTCATTTTGGACGAACACCGCCCTGCGCTGAGGCGCTGATTCGTGCCGGGGTTAAACGAGTTGTAGTCGCCATGAGTGATCCAAATCCGCTTGTATCTGGCCGCGGTATTGCGCGCTTGCGCGAAATCGGCATTCAAGTGGACGTAGGTCTAATGTGTCAAGAGGCCTCCCTCATTAATGAAGTCTTTATTAAAGCAATTACGACAGGCTTGCCCTTTGTTGTCTACAAAACAGCGATGACCTTAGATGGTAAAATTGCTACTGAGACAGGAGATTCACGCTGGGTCAGTTCAGAAGGTTCTCGACAATATGTTCATCAGTTACGAGATCGGTACGATGTTATTCTCGCGGGAAGCGAAACTGTCCTAATAGATAACCCCGCTCTCACCTGCCGTCTTCCCAGTGGACGGGATCCCATTAGACTGATTGTCGATGGGAAATTACGCATCCCTGAGAATGCTCAGGTGCTCTCCTCCTCAGCTCTCAGTCCTTGTGTTATCGCTACAACTCAAGCAGCCTCTCGCGAGAAGCTAGGGCGTCTCAACCTTCTCTCTGGGGTTGAAGTGTGGCAATATGACACGCCACGACATGTCCCACTGGAAAAACTATTATGTGATCTTGTTCGTCGCGGTTGGACAAGTGTCTTACTAGAGGGCGGTGGTGGACTTGCGGGCACACTTATCAAAGAGCAATGTGTTGATAAAGTTGAGTTTTTCATTGCACCTAAGTTAGTTGGCGGAAATGGACCTTCTCCCCTTTCAGGCTTACATATCCAGCATATGTCTGATGCCCTAGAGCTTCATGATCTCCTCTTTGATATGAATTCTGGCGATCTCCATGTTACTGGGTACACGTCAAGGTCAGAAATCAAAGGTCAGATGCCAGAGGTAAGCAAAAGGAATTAAGTAACTGAGATCGTCGGTAAAATTGCGCAGATGAACTCAGATACAGCTCAGGGCTGAGATGCATTAGGGAGGTTTAACTGTGTTTACTGGAATTGTAGAAGAACTGGGTATCGTTCGAGCCCTTCGCCTTTTGCCTGACTCAGGGCAACTTACAATCGAGGGGAAAATAGTACTTAGTGGGACCCAAATCGGAGATAGCATCGCTATTAACGGCGTTTGCTTGACAGTCATTCGGCAGAGTGAGCGTGAGTTCACCGTTGATGTGATGGCCGAGACGCTGAGAAAAACCAATCTTGCTGAGCTTAAAAGTGGGAGCCCTGTCAACCTAGAACGGGCGTTACAGCTCCAAACCCGTTTAGGGGGACACTTAGTCAGTGGGCATATCGATGGTGTCGGCAACATTCGGAGGATTACCTCATGGGGAATCGCGCAAGTCTATGAAATTAGCGCACCACCGACCCTTCTATCTTATATGCTGCCAAAAGGATCCATCGCTATTGACGGAATTTCGCTAACGGTGATTGATGTAGAATCTGAGTATTTTACAGTCTCCCTTATCCCCCATACATTTGAGCAAACTACCCTGGGAATAAAGGGAATTGGTGCAAGCGTGAACTTGGAAACAGACCTTATCGGCAAGTATGTTGCTCGATTTATGGGAATAAACACAATACCAGGTAATAACAAGCCAGATCTTTCTCTAGGTTTTTTGGCGGAACACGGATTTATCTAAACTTATCTGTTACCGCTAGGTTATATAATAAAGGAGTGAAAAATCATGTCGTTTAACACGATTGAAGAAGCTTTAGAAGATATTAAACAAGGTAAAATGGTTGTAATGGCGGATGATGAGGATCGTGAAAACGAAGGGGATCTAGTCATGGCCGCTGAAATGGCAACCGCCGAATCAATTAATTTTATGGCAACCTATGGACGAGGGTTGATTTGCGTTCCAATGACCAGAGATAGAATTCATGCCTTAAAACTTGAACCGATGGTGAGCAATAACACGGATCCTCACGAAACTGCGTTTACGGTAAGTGTTGATTCTTCACAAAGTTCAACTGGGATATCCGCTTTTGAACGTGCCGAAACCGTCAAAATTCTAGTAGACCCTAACAGTAGCCCAACTGATTTACAACGTCCTGGACATATCTTCCCGCTTAAAGCTCGAGAAGGTGGAGTTTTAGTACGTGCTGGGCACACAGAAGGTGCAGTAGATTTAGCACGTCTGGCCGGCCTTCAACCAGCAGGCGTCATATGTGAGATTATGAATGAAGATGGAACCATGGCAAGAGTACCAGACTTAAAACTTTTTGTAAAAAAGCATAACCTTAAATTTATTACTCTTAAAGACCTTATTGCTTATCGCCGCCAATCTGAAAAACTTATCGAAAGAGTAGCAAGCATCAATCTTCCAACCGAATATGGAGATTTTCAGACCATTGGGTATCTCAGCATTCTCGATCAAAAAGAACACTTAGCCTTAGTCAAAGGAACAGTTGATGACGGTAAACCAGTACTCGTCCGAGTTCACTCCGAATGTTTAACTGGAGATGTTTTTCATTCTCTGCGCTGTGACTGCGGAGACCAACTTACTGCGGCATTGGAGGAAATTGAGTCTGAAGGGCGCGGTGTATTACTTTACATGCGCCAGGAAGGCCGTGGGATTGGCTTGTTAAATAAACTGAAGGCCTATAAACTTCAGGAAGAAGGAAAAGACACAGTCGAAGCCAACTTGGCTTTGGGATTTGAAGATGACTTGCGTGATTATGGTGTGGGTGCACAGATTCTGGCGGACCTTGGAATTTCTAAAGTTCGTTTAATGACTAATAATCCACGAAAAATTGTAGGTCTCGAAGGGTATGGCTTGAAAGTTGTGGAACGTGTTCCGATTGAAATACAGTCTAAGCCAGAAAATTCTGCCTATCTCTGTACCAAAAAAGTTAAAATGGGACATATCCTGACTGGAGTTAAGTGAGTAAAAAGGATCAAGTATTTCAATTTAAGTATTAAAATTAAGTAACGAAAGGGTGTATGACCTGTGAAAACTTATGAAGGAAATTTATTGGCTCATGGTCTTAAGATTGGAATTATTGCTGCGCGTTTTAATGAATTTATTACAAGCAAATTAGTGGGTGGGGCTATTGATGCCCTTCAGCGACATGGGGCACTTGAAGAAGATATTGAACTAGCCTGGGTTCCAGGAGCCTTTGAAATCCCCCTCGTGGCTCAAAAAATGGCAAGTTCTAAGCGCTATGATGCTGTGATTTGCCTTGGTGCCGTGATTCGTGGTGCCACGCCTCATTTCGATCTGGTTAGTAATGAAGTTAGTAAAGGAATTGCACATGCAGGCTTACAAACTGGTGTCCCCATAATTTTCGGGGTCTTAGCTACTGATAGTATTGAACAAGCAATTGAACGTGCTGGAACAAAAGCTGGCAATAAAGGCTTTGACGCTGCAATGACTGCGATTGAAACTGCAAACTTGCTTAAATCATTCTAATGACAATTAGATTAAACTGCTCAATAATTTAGCAATATATGGAGGAATGTCCACAAAAAACTCCTTGTCAAAAGGCATAAACTTTAATAAAATCACAGAGGTGATTGTATGTCTATTTTTGACAAGGAGTTGAGTGCCATGACTTCCAACGTAAGTACTTTAGACAAGGAAAAGTCCATGCTAGAAGCTGCGCGCTCAGGTGACGAAGAGGCACTAAATCTAATTATTCAGCACTATGAACCTGAAGTTCGCATGATTGCTTGCAAATATTTTTTACCTAGAGCCGATTATGATGACCTGATACAAGAAGGGCGCATTGCTATTTATAAGGCCGTATTGTCTTATGATACAAACTTAGAAATACCTTTTGTCCATTTTTTAAGAATGGTCATTAAACGCAAACTAATCGATATCATACGCAAGCATACTCGCCAAAAACACGTCAACTTAAATGACGCTTATTCCCTAAACAATGTGCTTTCAGACTCTGAAGAAACAAGTTTTCTCTCTCTTCTAGCAAACGCTGAGGATCCTGCTACCATGGTTATCGCAAATGATGAGGCTCAAACCATGATTCACGGCTTAAATAAAAACTTGTCCAATCTTGAGCGTCTAGTTTTTGAACATTATTTCATACAAGGATTTAAGCAACGTGAAGTTTCTGAACGGCTTGGACTACCGCCAAAGTCTTTAGATAACGCGATCCAGCGGATTAAGAGGAAAACTCTACAGTATCGATCACGCCAACTGGCAGGTTAATCACATTTTCTAGGGAATATCTGAGATTCGAATATCGCTCATTTAGCATGTGGACGGGTTTCAACTTACTTCATATAGAGCTTATAACTCCGCATGAAGTAAGTTTGCTTTATCCAATCGCTACAAGTGGGAGTGCTATTTTGCACTTTGCTTCGATAGAAGTAGACTCTCCCACGCTTGATCTTCAACTTTAGTTGAACGAGTTCACTCGCACTTACTTAGGAGGAGAGCCGATGCTTTCGTTTTCAAGTTTTGTTTTTTCCTGTCGAATGCGACTGTTAAAATTGAAAAATCATAAATTTGTTGTTATTCTAAGCATTTTACTTATAGTAGCCCTCTCTATTTGGGGACCACCAGCCTACAAAGAGAGTTGGCTTGATCCTTTCAGTACACTCAATGTTCCCAATCGAGAACTTCATCCTCATGCGATTAACAAGCTTGGAATGATCAATTCAGATGATCCGTTTCATTCTTTATACTACACAAACGAAGACAAAATACGGGAGTTGATGCGCAACTTACAACGTGCAACTCGCCTGTCAGCCTCAGAACAAACCTTACTTGACTTAGAGAATCAAAAGGTACAGTATTTTACGTTACATAGGGATCCTTCTAGCTACCATGAAGAGGAAGATTTTGCTTTACAATACTATCCAGAAAAAGGTATTGTCCATTTTCATCAACTTTTCTTTCGAATTAATGAGGCTTCAATCTATAATCTCACCCAAATATCAAGTGAGATGACCACCGGATGGTGGAAGTAAATAAAGAACCGAGAACATTCTTATGTGTTCTCGGTTCTTTATTTTAAGTTCTCTTTTAAGTAGCCAGAAACTGACGTTTATATACTTTTTGGAATGTCCCACTAGCTATGCTATGCTATGCTATACCACCACTTTGATTAATTAGCTTGCTAACCTTATTATGAGCATTGGTTGCCTCATTTGCCAAGTGTAAGTAAATACTTCTCAGATCACCATGATGGGCTCGAGTGGCAAGTGTCATGTATCCCATTGCAGCACCTGCGGCGTCCTTTTCATAATCATAAAGCATATCTAGGTCTGTAAATTGACTCATTTCCAAAGCCCCCTTTCTATTGTAGTTCGGCCATTCCTTTGTTAAAATACCCTAACACATCTTCTAAGCCCTTAGCTTGTTCTTTAAAAAATCCTTTTACCGCTGGATCTTTAGCCATTTCAGTATACATTTGGCATTTTTTCATGACAGTTTCATTTTCAATAATACTTCGAGTTAGCATACCTTGGTCTAGGATTTTCTTCATTTCCATCTCATTTAGCTGCATCTGTATCCCTCCTTTTATTAAGAAAACCAATTTTTAATAACATTTTCAGGATGTGTAGAAAGACCGTAAATTATTCACTGTCTTGAAAAATATATCTAACATATTGAAGTACTAGGTCAAAATGGCACTTCCCGAGATGGACAAGAAATGATACATTATAATTATTAATTATAATGTATCATTGTCTTGGGTTGTTGAGTTGTTGAGGAATGTGAAAAAAGGAGGCTTTAGAATTTGGAAACGCCAGACTTTAAGCGAGTTATTCGTGGGTATGATCCAGAAGCTGTCGACCAAGCGTGGGCAGAAACGGACCGTCAGTTATCTGAAGCCAATGCTGCGCACAAAGAGCTGCGCTTACAGATTAATAGCTTAAGAGAACAAAACGCCGAATCTGGCAATCGCCTAAAGAACTATGAGCAAATGGAAAAAGACCTCCGGGATGCCCTACTGAGTGCTCAGCGTATTGCAAATCAAGTAAAAAACGAAGCTAGTAAACAAGCGGACGAACTTATACAGTCCGCCCGCAATGAAAGTGAAACGTTGCTTAGTGAAGCAACACGCATTTCCGAATCGATGGAACTTGACGTAGAAACTAAGCTCATTGAAAAGCGAATGGAAGTCCTTCAACTTGAACAGCAAATTAAAAGCTTTGCCGATCAAAAGGCTCAACTTCAAACACAGGTGGATCAGGCTATTCGTTATTTAGAAATGGCCAAAGAAGTGTTTATATTCGATATTCCTTCCAACGCTGATCAACAAGTTTAACTGTGAGGTTTCAACAAAATCACGTAAATTTGTGTGCCCAGTTTCACCTCATAATATAGTTAATCCTTGGAGTTAAATGAAGCTAGAGCGGCTTGAGTCAAGGTAGCGCAATGAAGGACAATTTGACCCAATTCCTCAGGGTTAAGGTTATCAGAATGAATTCCTGCTGTTACAACGACAGAGCATTGGAGTTCACGGGCCAATGTATCGGCAACCGTCCGAGCGACGTCGACATCTTTATGCCCAGGAACTGGCGTGATGAAGATATCGGCACTCCACCCTTTACCACTGAGACTTGGGCGTGGAAGGGCCAGAACAACGCCGCCGACATGGGGTTTTCCCCCGCCTGTCAAAAGTCCATTAATTCCGTTCCCAGTATCCATGAGGATTAATGAAATTTGGCAACGTCCCTCCCCTTCTTGTCCTTGCCAAATGGGGAAATTAATCAGTTTATTATATGGCACGTGCTTTGTCCTCACTTTACCAATTTAACATTAGGTATCTACATTATACATTTTGCAGTGAATATTTGCCAAATTTTAAGTGAACTCATTCAACTAACTTATGAACTTGGCTTTTTCGGTTTTGATTTTTAAAAAGAGAGAGTCTGGGATCTGATCCCAGCTCTCTCTTTGGTCAAGTGAACTTGTTCAATAAGCGACGAAATTAGTATTTGCTTAGTCTTTTTGAGGAGAAAAGGAATAACTGCCCAAATCATCAACATCTACCAGGAGATGTTGCCCTTCCTTAAATTCTCCTTGTAGAAGTTTAAGGGCCAAGGGGTTTTGGAGACGTTGCTGAATCACACGTTTGAGTGGCCTTGCTCCATAAACGGGATCATAGCCCTCATTCGCAATATATTCACGTGCCTTAGCCGTCAATTCAAACGTAAGTTTGCGATCTCTTAAACGCTTACGCAACAAACCAAGCTGAATTTCCACGATTTGCCCAATGTGCTCGCGCCCTAGAGGGTGGAAAATGATAACTTCATCAAGGCGGTTAAGAAATTCTGGCCTGAAGTGGTGCCTTAGTTCTTCATTAATGCTAGATCGGACTTCTTCTAAAGATGCTTTACGTTGAGTTAATTGCTGAATAGACGGGCTTGCAATATTACTGGTTAATATCACCACCGTATTTTTGAAGTTAACTATACGACCCTGCCCATCTGTCAGGCGTCCATCGTCTAAGAGTTGTAAGAGTACATTCGTAACGTCACTATGAGCTTTCTCTATTTCGTCAAAGAGGATTACACTGTAAGGTTTGCGGCGAACGGCTTCTGTAAGTTGTCCGCCTTCTTCATATCCCACATAACCAGGAGGTGCTCCAATAAGGCGAGAAACGGTGTGCTTTTCCATATACTCCGACATATCAATTCGAACCATAGCTTGTTCGTCATCGAAGAGAAACTCCGCCAAAGCTCTGGCCAACTCCGTCTTCCCGACGCCCGTTGGACCAAGAAAGAGGAACGATCCCAGAGGCCGATTCGGGTCTTGTAGCCCAGCACGTGCCCTGCGTACAGCATCTGCAACGGCTCGGACAGCTTCTTCTTGACCAATGACTCTTTGATGGATTCGCTCTTCCATGTGGATTAACTTTGCCATTTCGCTCTCCATAAGTTTGGAGACGGGAACATGGGTCCAGGTTGCCACAATTTCGGCGATATCTTGTTCGACCACTTCTTGTTTTAAGATAGTATTTTGCTTAGCTTGTAGCGTTTGCTCAGCAGTTTTAAGATCCTTTTCTAAATTTGGGATTATGCCATACTGGAGCTCGGCAGCCTTATTATAATCCAATTGTTGCTGTGCTTGCTCCATAAGATTTCGCGAACGGTCGACTTCTTCTTTGAGTTGTTGAATTCGCGCCAAAACTTCCCTTTCCCCTTGTAATTGGGCATCCAAACCGGAACGCTCTTCTTTGAGATTGGCCAACTCTTCTTCGATCTTTGCTAACCGATCTTTACTGGCTTCATCCTTTTCTTTCTTTAGGGCTTCCCGTTCAATTTCAAGTTGCATCATTCGGCGTTTGATCTGATCTAACTCATAGGGATCACTGGTGATTTCCATGCGCATACGGGCTCCTGCTTCATCAATCAAGTCAATCGCTTTGTCCGGTAGAAAACGATCGCTAATATAGCGATCGGAGAGCACTGCAGCAGCAATGATTGCTCCGTCTGTAATTCGTACGCCATGATGGGTTTCATATCGTTCTTTGAGTCCACGCAAAATTGAGATAGTATCCTCTACGCTTGGTGCCTCGACCATAATTGGCTGGAAGCGTCGTTCAAGGGCAGCATCTTTCTCTATGTGCTTACGATATTCTGAGAGTGTAGTCGCCCCAAGCATACTTAATTCGCCACGGGCCAGCATTGGTTTTAGCATATTACTGGCATCCATTGCTCCTTCAGCAGCACCGGCTCCTACGACGGTATGCAATTCGTCAATAAATAAAATAACATCATCTCGGTCTTGGATTTCTTTAAGCACTGCTTTCAAGCGTTCTTCGAACTCTCCGCGGTACTTAGCCCCCGCAATTAAGGTTCCCATATCGAGAGAAATAACTTGTTTATCTTTAATTGCCTCAGGGACATCTCCCCGAACAATCCGTTGAGCTAAACCTTCGACAATCGCTGTTTTACCGACCCCAGGCTCCCCGATCAGGACAGGGTTATTTTTTGTGCGTCGGGATAGAGTCTGGATTACCCTGCGGATTTCTTCATCCCTGCCTATGACTGGATCAAGACGCCCTCGCCTCGCTTGCTCCACGAGGTTGAGTCCGTACTGCTCTAGGGCTGCATAGGTCCCTTCAGGATTGGCACTCGTAACACGTTGGGTTCCCCTGACTTCACGTAGGGCCTGAAGCAATTTTTCTCGGGTAAGCCCAGCTTGTTTTAGGATTTGTTCAGTAGCCCCCCCGGCTTTTTCAAAAAGCGCAATAAGAAGATGTTCAGTGCTTACGTACTCATCGCCAAAAGAGATCATTTCATCATGAGCCGCTACTAAAACAGTCCTCAAGCGGGGTGAAATACCAATTTGTACGTTTCCACCGCTAATGCGTGGAAAACGGTTGATCTCCTGTCGAATGTTTTGGATCAGGACGCCAACTGTTATATTCATTTTCGTCAGTACTTGGGGAACGACACCATCCCCTTGCTCTAAAAGGGTGAGCAATAGATGCTCAGGCTCCACCTGGCTGTTTCCGTTACGTTCCGCCATATTTTGGGCATTAGAGATCGCTTCCTGTGATTTCTGGGTAAATCGGTTGGTATCAAAAGACAAATTCGCTCACTCCTTTTTAAGTTGGGTCATGTCTTCTCACTACTTACTGAATAGACATTAGCTACTGTTGTTATTTGAACGCGTAAATGCTAATAGATCTATTAATGTTCTTTAGTCACTTCGATAGTCCCTCTTGTATCTGCTAGACCGCGAAGTGTCTCAAGCTCTTGGGTACTAATGTTTTCCGGTAAAACGATGGATAATTCTACAAAGAGATCCCCATATTGGAGGGGATTTTCTAAATTTGGCAACCCTTTTCCTTTTAGACGAAATTTCTTACCACCCTGGGAAAGCGTTGGTATTTTAAGACTGACTTCCCCGCCAAAAGTCAGGATACTAGCCTCGCCACCTAAAATTGCCTTGTAGAAGTCAATCGGCAATTTCACCCTCAGATCATCTCCATCTCGGACAAAGCGAGCATGGGGACTTACTGTGATATTCAAATAGAGATTTCCACCGGGTCCGCCCGAAATCCCAGGACCGCCTTGACCTGTAAGCCGCACCTTAGAACCAGTGCGTACCCCTTTCGGGATTTTAGCTTCGATTTGTTTTTCCCCAGTACGGATGAGGCGTGTCGTTCCATTATAAGTTTCTTCGAGGGTTACTTGTACATCAACTTCATGATCTTGACCTGCGCGAGCACGCCTTACATTTGAGCCACCGCTGAAGCCATGACTTTGACCGCCAACCCCTCCGAAGAGCGTAGAGAAGAAATCAGAGTATCCATCCCCTCCAAAACCGCCAGCTCTTCCTGAGCCACCGAACATTTCTGCAAAATCTTCTTGGGACATAGTGTGGCCCTGACTTCCACCACCCCCTCCAGGATTAGACTGCCAACGGTCCCAATTGTAATCTCCACGTCCTCCGCGAGACTTCCATTGTTGATAGTCCTGCCGAAGTTCATCATATTTGCGTCGTTTCTCTGGATCGCTGATTGCTTGATAAGCTTCCATAGCGTCCTTAAACTTTGCTTCAGCTGCTTTATCCCCTGGATTAACATCTGGGTGGTATTTTTTTGCTAACTTTTGATAAGCTTTTTTTATTGTTTTTTCATCCGCGTCTGGTGATACACCGAGACCGACATAATAATCTTTAAAATCCATTCTCTCACCTCGTATATTAATGTGCTCTTTTTAGTCGTCGTGTTTTCTACTTATTGTTGCAATTATTGTTCTCTCTATTATACCTTGACATATATTGGAGTATTATTTTCCTTGACAAGTAAATTATATCCTTTTTTGTTGCGAAGGTCAATAATGGTCAGACATTTTTTTAGAACAACTTAGCGTTACAACACTCACCCTGTGATGTCGTGGGCCAAACTAGGGCTCAAGCGGTTTATGCTAGAGGTCGGGGTACCCGCCATATGCGCCATCCTTGGCGCAATGACGGCTGAACATGTCCTGTGTTCCGCTGATACATGCATCGCTTGAGCCGAGTTTGGCCTCCACTCTATCAGAGAGGTTTCCTTTTGTAAGCGATAAATTCCGGGCTAGGAACGCAGGGAACGGACGTTTCCCGCCAGCATCGAGGCAAGGACGCTCGTTTGCCGGGAACCCCGCCTCTTGCATATAGATTATAAGCCCTAGTTTGGCACGAGGAACGCGTGGCCGAGGGATGTGTCTCGCGAACCCTCGCTTTAATTAAGAAGTAGCTTACAAGAGTTTGTAAGCTACTTCTTGAATTTACACCTTATCCCCATAGACAAAGGGCTTGGGGATGAAGGCTGAATTTGAGTGGTGCTTGGCCTGGTTGTTCGCCATCGATATCAAGCAGTGCTTTTTCAATGGAAGTGATGACTACGGATCGGCCACGATGTACTGTGACGCCGGGGATTTCGAGATGTGTTCCTTTATATAGTTTGGGTAGATGTCGCAAGAGCATCAGTTTAGAAAAGTCGCCCAAGATGACTACATCAAATAGCCCATCATCCAGTTCTGCATGGGGGGCAATCATCATTCCCCCACCGATATACCGGCCGTTGGCCACCATGATACTGTTTAGGCGTCCTTCAAAGACCAGTTTTCCATCGATTTTGCAGCTCATAAATTTATTACGATAACGAAGAATACTTAAAACTGAACCAATTAGGAAGGAAACTTTCCCCCCCAACAGTTTGCTTTGCTTATTGACGCGAGCGACAGTCTCTCCTCCTAGGCCGACATCAGCGACATTGAGAAAATAGCGCTGAGTCTGTTGTCCTTGTTCATCTTGAAAGAGAACTTCGCCAACATCAATTAAGCGTTTATGGCCTCGCCCTAAGGTGTCCAAAAAGCTCTCAATCCCTCTCGATATCAGCAATGTCCGAATCAAGTCCCCTCCAGTACCATGAGAAAAAAGGGCAAGTTCAGCTTCCGGATTAATCAGTTGACCGTTTGAAAAAAAACCATTAACAACTTCATTCATGGTCCCGTCTCCTCCAACAGCCATGATATGAGTGTAGCCCTCCTTCAATTTTCTTTGCGTAATTCGTGTTGCGTCTCCAGGCTCGGTTGTATACGCAAAATCAAGGCGATATCCGCCTTTAATTAGTCGTTTTGAATACTCAGGCCACCGTTTCTTCGTGTTGCCATTGGCAGATTGCGGATTGACGATGGCAAACCAGCTGTCGTTTTCTAACATTGAGAAACTCCCTTTTGTTGTAGATCCTCCGCGTCGAGAATAAGAAACGCGGCTTCTAGCTTATCAAGGGAGAATTCGACATTTAGTGTCTAATATCCTTTTGAAAAGGATATCCTGCTTCACGAATACTTTGTAAGACTTTTTCCTGATGTTCGTAATTCAGTGTCTCCAATGTCATCGTGACACGCGCATAACGAAGAGGCACGCTTAAATCATATCGCACTTGCTCCACTGTAAGTACATTAGCCCGTTCCTTCGCTATGAGGATCAGTAATTTTTCCAAATTCCCAGGCCTATCGGGTAAAATAGTTCGAAAGACCATTGACCGCCCATTTGTCAGTAATCCTCGTTCAATAATTTGTGCTAAAAAGTTGACATCGATGTTACCGCCACTGATGACTAAGACAGTCTTTTGCTTAGTTATATCAACTTTCGCGTTCAGTGCCGCTGCGAGAGCAACTGAACCTGCTCCTTCTGCAATACTTTTTGCCCTTTCCATGAGGGAAAGGATGGCTGCACTTATTTCATCTTCTGTTACTGTGACAATGTCATCCACCCATTGTTTAATATGGTCAAAGGTGAGATCTCCAGCACGTTTGACTGCGATCCCATCCGCTAATGTATTTGCTGTATCTATTAATATCGGATGACCGCTCCGCAAGGCTTCGGACATAGACGCTGCTTCCGCTGCCTGAATACCGATAACACGCACCTTAGGTCTTAAGCTTTTAATTGCCACAGCAATACCTGAAATTAAGCCTCCTCCTCCGACTGGAACAAGAACCGTGTCAACGTCTGGAAGATCTTCGAGGATTTCTAAACCTATGGTACCTTGACCAGCCATTACATCGAGGTCATCAAATGGGTGGATAAAAGTGGCACCAGTGACTGCTTGAATTTCTTTAGCCTTCTCATAGGCATCGTCGTACACGTTGCCATATAAAATTACGTTCGCTCCATACCCCCTTGTTGCATCAATCTTTGCAATTGGTGCACTTTCAGGCATCACGATTGTGGCAGGTATACCACCTCTTGACGCAGCCAAAGCCACCCCTTGAGCGTGATTACCCGCGGAAGAAGCTATCACACCATATTTTTTCTCAAGTGATGTAAGTTTTGATATTTTATTGGCCGCACCTCGCACCTTGAACGATCCTGTTTTTTGCATATTCTCAAGTTTCAGATAAATTTCAGAATTTGTCATTTTACTATACGTTTGAGAATGATCTAAAGGGGTTCGTTGAATATATGATCCAATGTTCGCTTGCGCCTCTTGAACATTCATTAAGGTTAAATTCTCCATTGTTTATTACCCCTACTCTCGCTGATTTGATGGAAGATATGATACATCTAACAAATGTTAAGCTAGTATTTACCCTAGGCGATCTGTTTATCCTTCCAGCTTAGCAAAGCCTAGCTTGTCATTCACTACAACAGTTCAACTAACACAATTGGATCCAAGTTGTATTTAGACACCGGTAGTCGGCATAAAGAAAACGGACTACAAAAGTCCGTTTAAGGGGTAACTGAAATTATTTATCAGACCGATCGTATTCGCGCTATACGCTGCATAACATCGGCTTTTATCGTTCGAAGAGTATCCTCGGCCTCCGAGAGAGTGTCCGACTTTACCGAAAAGTAAAATTTTATTTTAGGTTCTGTTCCAGACGGGCGAACCATAACGAATCCCCCACCATTAAAAGAATAACGCAAGACATTGGAACGGGGAAGCGTGAGTGAATAAGTCAGCCCTGTCGACATATCCTTACCAAGGGTTTGATCATAATCATCGAATCTCTCAATGTTAATCCCGCCTAAATCATGGATTTCTTCGTGACGCAGTGAACTCATGATCTTCGCTATCTCTTCTTTACCTTGAATGCCCTCAAGAGCGAGTGACTCCTGGTCATCAAGGTAATACCCAAATTGTTTGTAAATACTTTCGAGGACATCGAAGAGGCTACGCCCTTCCATTTGTTGATAGTATAAGGCCGCTTCTGCCAAGAGGACTGAGGCAATAATAGCGTCTTTATCCCGCACAAAATCCCCTGCGAGATATCCATAACTTTCTTCAAACCCAAACTGGAAAGTGCCCCATCCGCCTTCTTCCATTTCTTTTTCTTTCTCGGCAATAAATTTAAACCCAGTCAGTACGTTTTCTACGCGTACGTTGAAATAGCGGGCAACCTCATCCGCTAAATCAGTGGAGGCGACTGTTTTTATTATTGTTGCGTTTTCTGGAAGGATTCCTAAGGCTTTTTTTTGAGATAGAATGTAGTAGGTTAATAAAACCCCAATTTGATTACCAGTAAGCTGTGTGAAATCCCCTTTAGGATCTCGTAAAACCACGCCTAAACGATCACCATCCGGATCAGTTGCCAAGAGAAGATCGGCTTGCATTTGGGTCCCGTATTTCCTGGCAAGTTCGAACGTCGCTGGAATCTCTGGATTTGGGTAAGGAACAGTTGTGAATTCTGGATCAGGGAACTCCTGTTCAGGTACAACCGTGACTGAACTAAAACCTAGTTCTGCCAAAGCTCTTCGGACAAGTATGTTTCCTGCTCCGTGCAAAGGGGTATAAATAATTTGAAGTTCTGCCCCTTTTTTTAGGTTAAGGTCTGGGTGCAGAGCTAGTTTAAGGACATTAGCAAGGTAAGGGTGATCAATCTCCTCGCCAATGATTTCCAGTAACCCGCTAGTCTTCGCCTGCTCTATCGGCATGGGTTCTAACCCCAGCCAATTTTCTCGTGCTTCAATACGAGCAAGGATTTGGTCCGCTTTCAGAGGAGGAACCTGTCCGCCGTCCTCCCAGTATACTTTAAAACCATTATATGCTTTAGAGTTGTGACTAGCAGTCACAACAATTCCTGAGAGAGCATGTAACTGCCGTACGGCATAAGAAAGCTCTGGAGTGGGCCGAAGCGCTTCAAAAAGATATGCCTTAACTCCATTTCGGGCAAGAACCAAGGCTGCCTCTAGGGCGAATTCTGTTGAATATTTTCGTGAGTCGTAAGCGATAACTACTCCTCGCTTCATCCCCTCTGCCCCATGATCACAAACACATTCAGCTAACCCCTGAGTTGCTTTTCGTATGACATATTTGTTCATACGATTAGTGCCTGCTGCCATAATTCCCCTTAAACCACCTGTGCCAAATTCCAAATCCATATAGAAACGTTCCTCAATTTCTTGCGGATCGCTAATCTGTTTTAGTTCTTGGCGTGTCTCTTCATCAAAATATGGATTTTCTGACCATAAACGGTAGCGCTCTTGAATATTCACACTGTTGCCCTCCAATCATTTAGTCTGGAGAAAGAATATCACTGAATTAATCATTCATACTTACTGGTTAGTCTAATAAAATACATAACTTGGATAATTCCCCTGTTAAATGAGTATAACATTAGAATTAATGAAGAAGCAACTCAATCTAAGACTGAGTTGCTATAACAGGAGAAATTATGATCCCAACAAGTCCAGGGCCTGTATGAACCCCCATCACTGGGCTAATTTGATTAAATAATAAATCCTCGATGTTAGGGAGTTCGTGCGCTTTCTGCCACAACTTCCGCGCTTCCTGCTCTGCTCCGCCATGGACAATCGCCACGTTATAGCGTCCGTCCTGAGTGGATTCAATCAAAATATCGTATAACTTTTTCAAGGATTGTTCTCTACCTCGAACTTTCGCAGTTGTTATGTATTTCCCTTCGGAATTTATGGAGATAATCGGCTTAATATTTAAAAGCTCACCAATTGTGCCAGAAACGTACCCGATGCGCCCTCCACGTTTTAAATATTCTAATGTCGAAAGTACAAAATAGAGTTTTGTATGTTGTGAGACGGTCTTTGCTACATGTATCACTTCTTGGAAATCCTTTGAGGTTCGAAGTTTACGAGCTGCTTCCAAAATTGGAAAACCTAATCCCATAGAAAGTGCTTTTGAATCTAACACTTCGATAACCATCTCTTTATACTCTTGGGCAACCTGACATACTGTTTCGTAGGTCCCACTTAAGCCACTAGAAATATGCATTGTAAGTACGTGTGTGAAATGAGCCTCCCTTAACCGGTTAAATAAGTCGGAAATCTCGGAGGGCGAAGGCAGTGATGTTGTCGGCACCTCAATATCCATATTCTTGTAAACTTCATCTGGACTGATATTAACCCCATCGAGATATTCTCGATCTTTGTATACGACGTGTAAAGGAATGATCTCGATCCCAAACTCCTTAATCATTTCTGGAGCTAAATCACTCGTACTATCTGTTACAATCGCGATTTTAGGGACATTCATCGGCGTTGATGTTTGTTGCATGAGACACAGTTCCTTTCCATTTTTACAATATTGCAGTATTTTTATTATATCATAAAAATTAACAGTTTGGACATGCATTTTTCGAGATATTAGGATGTTAACAGAGCCTGTGTGGCCTTTCGTACCTCGTCAAAAGCTGTTGGATGGTTATTAATTTCCCCAGCTTGATCAATCCCACTATAGAGACAAGGTTGGGCGGATTTGATATCTAACATATGAAAGAGAGTTTGAATGGAACGTTCTGCACATTTAAAAACATCCGCCTTTTTAGTACCGGCAGCAGAGAGAAAAAGACCAATGCGCTCAGGCCCAGATTGTCTAATTAAGGATTGATTAAGAAGATATTTGCGAGCCCAAAACGTTTGCATTCGATCAATCATGACTTTTGTTTGGCCATTAACTCCCATAAAAAAAATAGGAGCAGCAAGGATAACACGATCTGCTTGGATAAGCTTTTCTTGGAGCTTGAGGATGTCATCTTTTATTATGCATATCCCCTTAGCTGAACAAGCATTACACCCTTGGCAGGGATTAATGTTTAGGTCGTTAAGATAAACTAACTCGGTTGTATGACCTTCGGCCTGGGCAGTTTTCATCGCTTCTAAGATTAAGCCAGTTGTGTTACCATTACATCGCGGGCTACAGGCTATACCAAGTACTGATAATGTCATAAATTCGTCCACTCCATCCTAGTTATTTTAAACAGTAATACACCGGGACATTCATGACTACCCTTAATTCTCCTAGTCAGATATTTGACAGTTATATACCTTCTAGAAGCTCCCTTCTCTTCATACTTGTCCACAGAGCATTAGGGCAACTTAGGCCCTAGCAAAGCTATCATAACTTAGTTTTAAGCATATATCATATCCAACTATAAAAGCGAGCTTCTTATCAAAATTAAGAAACTCGCTTTCATATTTGGCTTTTTGTAAATGAATCTAAGTTAATCAGGTTACAATTTAGGATTAGGATCTGGGTCAAAATACCGCTCCCTTTCTGTAACTACTTATCCTTCATCATGGACTCGTCGTTGAGTCTGTGTGGATTGAATAGGTTCTAATCCAACGGACTCTAAAATGGCATTAATCATTAATTGTTCTTTTTGTGTCATAGGGTTACTTCTCCTTTCATTTTAGCTAGACCTTCATTATACACTAATTACAATAAATTACAAGAGTTAATTTCTAAAAAACCTTGTAATCGCCTAGCCTTATGGCGCAGGTGTCAACCTTATTTGCACATATTAGTTCTCCATAGATGCGTGCGTCCCAGTATCCATAGATACCGTGAAGGACACTCGACCATCCAGAGACTATTACGTCGGTGTATATTTCTGGCTAGGATAATTACTTAAACAATACTTCTCACAATTGAATGTTCTGACGTGAACTGACCCAGATTTACGTCAAAACACCAGATTATATAATCTATGAACAGTAGATCAAGTTTATGTCAGTTCAACACACATTTCATATTGTTTTGCACTTGGATAAACTCCCCGAGAATTACAAAGTCTGGTAATTTCATCATCAGGCTGATTTGTCAATGACCACGAAGTCTTCGAGCGCTTAGTAATGGTGGCAATCACGTCTGTTGCCCCGACCACAGTTGTACTCCAGGCATCTAACACAAGGGTGATTTTATCTCCTCCAAACAAGACGCCAGCAGACCCACTCGAGTTTATCAGAGCGAAAGTATTAACATGCCGTTTGAGATAACCCTCTCTTCGCTGCCATGCTGGCTTAAATAAACCTCGACGATTATAAAAATAGGTTTCTAAGGGAATCAAATCAAGAGGACATGTATCCATTGTCCTCTTAGAATTCTCGTTATTTTTATGGACGCGATAAATATTGAGCTGTCGTATCTGTGTAAAACCTAGGGATTGATAGATTTTAAGCGCAGGATTTTGTTCTAAAACCTCAAGGTAAACACGCTTTAAACCTAGCCGTCTAGCTACATCAAGCTCTAGCCGCATTAATGCCGTAAAGAGACCTTTACGGCGATAATTTGGATCAATGCAGGTCCCAGCTATCCATCCATCAACCCCTTCTAAGGACAGCAAAGCAAACCCAGCAATCTGATCATCCACAAAGATTGCCATGGAATGTTGCGGGGAAACTTGGGTTAGATCCAACCACGCCCTCATCTGATCAGGTGTAAACCACATATCGTAGTAATACCCTCGCCAACAACGGTTCCAAATCTCCGTCATTTCAATCAAATTGATTTGTGTTAGAGCGGCTACTCGAATATTTCTCAATTAAACGTCACTTCATTTTCTACATAGTTTTAAGATTTCTGCTTTGCCATTAATAGTTTCTCTTATCTTGATCTAATTTCCTGCATACTCTTTCAAGGATTGTAGGAAATTAGAAGGAATGCAGTTTCTGGAGGGCGAATATGTTACTTTCACATAATATCCAGAATATCAAACTATAATCGGAAAGGTTGGTACAGTATGAGAACGTCTGGTATTACAACCGAGGAACAGCAGTTTGCCCAAGAACTGCTTGATTTTATTGACGAAAGTCCGTCTTCCTTTCATGTCGTCGAAAGCGTGAAGAAGATCCTGATTCTTCATGAATTCAAAGAGTTAGCTCTGGAAAAGAAATGGCCGTTGCTTGCAGGAGGTAAGTATTTTGTAACTCGAAATAGTTCAGCCTTAATTGCGTTTATTGTCGGCGAAGGAGAGCCGGATCAGTATGGATTTCACCTTATTGGAACACATACTGACAGTCCCAGTTTCAGAATCAAACCTTTATCCGAAATTCCCGTTGAAGGACATTATCTGAAATTAAATGTCGAAACATATGGAGGTCCTATTCTCAATACATGGTTGGACCGCCCACTCTCTCTAGCTGGTCGGATTGTGTTGCGTGGAGAATCTCCTTTTACCCCTCAAATTAAACTCTACCGCAGTGACCGCCCGTTACTCGTGATACCTAATCTTGGAATCCATATGAACCGGAAAGTTAATGAAGGACTAGAATTAAACAAACAAAAAGATATGCTACCTTTGCTGACACAAATCACAGATGATTTACAAACGGAAGGCATTCTTATTCGACATCTTGCGGAATCCCTCGGCTGTCCCTCAGAAGATATCTTAGACTTTGACCTTTTTCTCCATGAATATGAGAAGGGTTGTTTAATCGGACTTCAAAAAGAATTTGTCTCAAGTGGACGGCTTGATGATTTAGCGATGGTCCATGCTGGTACTAGGGCTCTTGCGTCATCAAAGCCAGCTTTGATGACGCAAGTTCTGGCTTGTTTCGACCATGAAGAATGTGGAAGCACCTCTAAGCAAGGTGCAGCGTCTCCATTTCTAGCCCATATTTTAGAACGAATCCTCTTAGCACAAAAAAAAGGCCGGGAATCATACTTCCAAGCCCTTGCCCATTCTTTTCTTATTTCCGCTGATATGGCACATGCTCTTCACCCGAATGCTGGAGAAAAGCATGATCCAGTTAATCGTCCGATCCTTAATGGCGGTCCAGTCATCAAAATCAGTGCTAATCAGAGTTATACCACGGATGCTGAATCTGCAGCGGTCTTCGAGGCGCTCTGTAAACAAGCTGGAATACAATTCCAGAAATTTGTTAATCGTTCCGATGAACGAGGGGGATCGACCATAGGCCCAATCTCTAGTACTCACCTGGATATTCGTTCCGTCGATATCGGAAACCCCGTTTTAGCCATGCATTCTGTCCGAGAACTAGGAGGAGTTAAAGACCACTTGGCCATCGCTAGCATCTTTTCTACGTTCTATAAAACATTATAATCCTTCTTCCTACCTAAATTACTATTTCATAGTCCTAAGACAGCTCTGTACAAAAGTTGTGGCATGATCACTATGAACAGCCATCACTTGATCACGCTCTGGACTAAGCGGTATAAAGATCGTAACGATGTCCTTGAAGTCATATATCCGCTCTCCCGATGATTGGCAAATTAAATAGCCCTTCTGGTTAAATAAGGCCTCAAGTTTCTGCATACCAAGGATACGCTCGTGTATTGTCTCTATGTCGAGGTTCTCCAATTGCTCATCCTCCATCTCGCCTATATCCGAAAGCAGTCTATCGATTATTATTATGCGCAATCTCCATTTTTTATTTATGACTGGCGAATAGAATTTTCTGTCTTGAGGAGTTAAAGTATTAGAATAGCTCAAAATTATTGATCTTTTCAGATACTCTTTCGTTGTAATATAAATTACAAATAGTCATTAAAACATTACATATATTGGATTATTTAATGGAATAATTTAACTAAATTTTCGAGTTGACATTTGACTTATCTTCGTTTTTTAGATATACTTTAATAAACTCGTTAGTAATAGTGGATATGAACAGACCTTCTCGATTGCCTAAGGCTATGGGAAGATTTTTCTGCACTTCCCACGTAGCGGGTAATAAAATTGCGGAGGTTTTTTGATGTTTAATGACAAAGTTTTAGGGTGTAAAGATTGCGGACGTGAGTTTGAATTCACAGCATCTGAACAAGAGTTCTACGCCGAAAAAGGGTTTACTAATGAGCCTGGACGTTGCCCAGAATGCCGTGCAGCGCGCAAAGAACAAACCAGAAACAGCGGCGGTGGTGGCGGATATTCTCGTCAACCACGCGAAATGTTCCCTGCTATTTGTGCTACTTGTGGAAAGGAAACCACCGTACCTTTCCAACCTTCTGGTGATAAACCAGTATATTGCCGTGATTGCTACCAACCACGTGCACGCAACAATTGGTAAACTACTAATAGTAAAAACCTTCCTTAGCTTGAGCTTAGGAAGGTTTTTTTATTGATTACTATTCAAACGACTCAGACACCTTTCTACCTTAGTCATTTGAAGTTCACTATTAAGTTTACTCTGTATTCTTTCTAGTCGATATGTCTAGCTCTATCAGTTCATGATAAAGTTCCTTACGTCGATCGGCCAAGAAAAAGCTATCTCGCATGGAGGCACGATCTGGGCTACGTATAAGATTAATCCGATCAGCTGAAAGAGTAGCTGATAAGATACCTTCTTCCCCCAAGCTGGATTGGTTACACAGCTCTCCTTTTGGTCCAATGACTAAAGCGCCCCCGCTAAATTGTTTCGATTTTCCATTGCTTCCTACCAAATTACATGCTCCGAGATACACAGAATTATCATACGCTCTGGCACCAAGATAACGTAACCAAATCTCTTTTCGATCACCGGCGATCATCGGAGAAGCATGAGGTGCAAATAAAACCTCAGCCCCTTTGAGAGAATAAATGGCCGCAGTTTCAGGAAAGTGCCAGTCCCAACAGATTCCCACAGCAAAAGTGGTCCCATGAGCTGAAAAGATCGGGAAACTGTCTCCTGGAGTAAAGTAGTCAAGTTCACTTCGTCCCAGATGTACCTTGCGATAAACCGCAGGTTCCTCTCCAGGGGTTAAAATGGCATGAGATATATAGGGTTTTGGCAGTTCTGTGCCTCGCTCAACAAAACCCACCATCAGGGTGATCCCTAAGTCCTGTGAACACTCATTTAACAGGCGGACCCACGAACTATCGAGTGTGGTTCCAACTTCTGATGCGTCTTGAGGTGAGTATCCATTTAAGGCGCATTCTGGAAAGCACAATAGGGATATTTGTTGCTTTTGAGCAGCTTCAGCCATATGAATAATTTTTTGGAAATTACGTTCAGTCTCTCCAACAATGGATTCCATCTGAACGAGTCCAATTCGGCAGTCAGTTTTCAATTATTTTGTCCTCGTCCTTCCCTACCCCACTGCAGTCGATGAATAATGTTCCTACTCAAGATCCTCAAGTTCACTAAATTCCTTACTTAAAATATCCGATAGCAACCGATGATCATGAAGAAGGTTAATTAAGAGACGTTCGTCTTTGGTTTGATTAGTTTGGGCATTGGTGAGAATACTGAGAGGCCGATAAATTGGAGCGTCTTGTATCTTCAAAGTTTTAAATAATCTTTGATCGACTTCCCGATTGACTGTCAACGCTGAGATAATAGTAATTCCAAGTCCCGCCGAGACCACTTGTTTGATTGCATGAGTACTTCCTAGCTCCATAGTTACATTCAAGTGTTCTGGGTCCAGCCCTCGCTCTTTAAGGGCCATCTCCATCACCTTACGAGTCCCTGAACCTTCCTCTCGTGTTACCAAACGTTCATGAGGAAGTTCAGCAAGTGTGATGCTTTTCCTTGATGCCCAAGAGTGAGAATGGGGAAGCACGACTACTAACTCGTCTTCCCAAAACTTTTCCACATTAAGATCCTTATGACGCGGAACTGGCCCCTCAATCAGACCAATATGAAGTTTCTTTTCAAGAACATCTTGAGAGATCGACTCGGTATTCGCAATCTTCACTTTAAAGTCAACATCTGGGTGTGTCTTATACAAATATGCAAGAATATTTGGCAGAATATATTCTCCAATCGTTAGAGTTGCACCTAGATAGATAAGACCTCTCTGACCTTTTGCTAAAGCGTTTATTTGCTCTTTAGCACTCGTTAGAATGTCCAGGACACTCCGAACATGTGCATAGAAAATTTCACCTTCTTTAGTCAGCGTTACCCCTTTATTTGTACGATCAAAAAAACGAGCACCATATTGGTTTTCTAAATTCTGAATTTGAAGACTAATGCTGGGTTGACTCATGTGTAGCTTCTTAGCAGATAATGTAATGTTTTTGGTTTCTGCCACATCTTTGAACACAAGAAGGTGTTGTTCCATGATGATATATCATCCTTCCTAGATCACCTATATCTTTACTGAAAGAGCTCATTATCAGCTCGTGTATACATTTTTCAAGATAAATATTCACAATTAATACAGTTGTGTCCAAACATTATCCGAAATAAAACTCCATCCAAATTCAAATAGTATATAAATCTGGATATCGTATATCTTTATAATACCATCAGTGTAAGGATTTAGCCAGACAAGCACTCTAATTTTTAATAATACTGTAGAAATACTTGTTCCCTGAGGTACGTAAACGATTACGCTGTTCAAAAATTACCAGCAATGTAGTGAACTCGATAATATAATCTTTGGTGCACTAGCAAAGATCCATATGATTTGCTCAAGAGTTAGAATCACTAATATCCATCCACTCTGAATAAAAAGCCTTCGAGTAGAAGGCTTTTTTCTTACGACTTTTAATCAATTACTAAAATTGTTTTACTGTCCTGCTACTTTCTCTATTTTGGTCCACTTTGTTTGGTTATAATTCGCAGCAAGCTTTACCATGCGTTCTGCCCAGGCGGGGCATCCTAGAGCGTGAATATGATTATATGAAGCAAATACGTTTTTATAACAAATTCCGTCGTGTTGCCCATCGATTCCATGCCCTCGCTTGACCTTTAAGCCAAATTTCACATGTGGGGCCAGATTTATCACGCGGGAATTATGAAATTCATGACCCTTAATTTCGCTCAACTCATCAAACCAAGTCTGGTCTGGATTCGCTTCCATAATTGTATATCCATGGCCTTGAGGTTTGCTTTCCATCTGAGTATCAAGAGGAAGTAAACCCACCATCTCAAAGTTCTTAGATGGTGTAATAATTGAGCGGCCTAGATACATTAGCCCTCCACACTCGGCGTATATCGGGAGGCCATTTTCCCCAGCCTGTCTAATTTCTCCACGTAGGGTTCTATTCTCTTCAAGAGCAGCAGCGAAAACTTCTGGGAAACCCCCACCTATATACAGACCGTCAAGGTCTCTGGGGAGGTTGCTATCCAAAAGGGCGTTAATAGGGACTACATCAGCACCCATATTTTTTAGGGCTTCAATATTTTCAGGATAGTAAAAGCTGAAAGAAGCATCCTGGATAAAGCCAATCTTGGGGGAAAGCGTCCTATTTTTTACAGAATATTTAGGAATGTTTGTCCCCTGAGTAGCCTCATACTGCGGTAGCTCAGGAGCAGCTTGAGCCAAAGTTAGTATCTTGTCTAAATCGACATGTTCACAAATGACATCCGCTAAATACTCGAGAAAACTGTCAGTTTCTTGCATTTCTCCGCTAGTTACAAGTCCAAGATGTCGATCAGGTATGGTTAAGTTGACGTCCTTGGGTATTGCCCCTACAACCGGGATTTTACAGAACTCTTCTATGGCTTCTCGAGCCATTTTTGCATGGCGCGGTCGTCGTGCTACTTTATTGAGAACTACCCCTACAATATTAACTTCTGGATCAAAATGTTGATAACCCATCACCATCGCAGCAATACTTCTTGTCATGCGAGTTGCATCGACCACTAAAAGTACGGGTGTACGAGTTACTTTAGCAATTTCGGCAGTAGAACTGCTTCCCTTCATGTCCAGACCATCATATAAGCCCATTGCACCTTCGATGATTGTTATCGTTTTCCCTAAAGCTTGCTTAGAAACGGAACTGCATATTTCCTGTTTCCCCATAAAAAATGAATCTAGGTTACGGCAAGTACAGTTAGCTGCAACTGTATGCCAACTTGCGTCAATATAGTCTGGGCCCTTCTTAAAGGGTTGAACTGCCATTCCTTGCCTAGCAAACGCTCTTAGTAATCCCAAGGTAAACGTTGTTTTTCCGCTACGTCCATGTGGTGCTCCAATTACTAAGCGAGGTACATTCGTTATACTCAGTTCATTAATCCCCGTCCATGGTAACATCATACCCACACCTTTCTTGGAGTTGTTTCGTCAGGAGTACAAAGTGTTCTTTTTAATATACAATTTCATCTATACAATTTACAAACTAAACAATCGACCACCCAAATCTTATTCCCTATAATGCTAGATTAATAGAATCAGCAGAAACAAGGAAAGGTTTAAGGATGGTCGATCTTTTGTATATTGAGAAATAATCTAAACTAGGTTAGTCCATCCAAGGATTAAAGTTTAACCATTTGGAGTTTGGACTTTACCTTTTAAACAAATAAATGTGGTTGTAATGTAGAGATATTCAACGAGATCCTCCGCAGTAAGTTCTTTAACTGCGTTATCAACATCGCCTTTTTTCGCGCCAATGGCTACTGCTACGTCTCTACTCTTAGCTTTTTGTACTTTCGCGAGATAATCAAGAATTTGTTGCTTAATTACGGGATCAGCAGGTCCTTTTTGCATTTTAAATACCAGCTTTCTAATTTTATTGTATCAAATTAGTACTTAAATGCTGCACCAGTACGGAAGGTTTCACGGGCAAAGATATAATCGTCAATTAACATATCCGAGAAAGGAAGTCCACTCAAGCTAAAGAATCTTTCCCAGCCAATACGTTCAACCCATTCACCCAACCGTTCACCTTTGTGAGCATTCGCAATCCACAGTTCAATGATATCACGAATTGCTTTGGTTGTCTCTGGCCAACGAGGAGCATTATTTGGCAAGAATGGGATTACCATACGGGAAAAACTTGGAGCTGAACGAGCATTAGAAACTTTACCACCGATGAGAATGGCGATGCCGTCGTTTTTAGCATCGTAAATTTCCATTGCAGGAGACATGGTGTAGCAGTTACCGCAATACATACATTTATCATTGTTAACGATAACACTCTTGTTCTTAGGATCGGGACGAATAGCTCCAGTCGGGCAACTAGCTACCAGACTCGGAATTTCTGTACCTTTACGGATCTTGTCATGGTCAATTCGAGGAGGGGTACGGTGAACACCGACAATTCCGATGTCACTGCAGTGAGTTGATCCACACATGTTTAAGCAACAAGCTAAGCCCATTTTTAATTTCGCAGGGAGCTTCATGGAATCGAAATACTCATACAAGTCATCCATTACAGCTTTAACTACGCCTGAAGCGTCGGTTGCTGGTGTATGACAGTGTACCCAACCTTGAGTGTGAATGATATTACTAATCGATGCTCCAGTTCCACCAACACAATAACCTTTAGCTTCTAATTCAGCAAGCAATGGGTTAAGTTTAGCTTCGTCTCCTACTAAAAACTCTACATTGTTCCGAGTTGTGAAGCGGAGAAATCCTTCGCAATATTCGTCAGCGATTACGCATAAATCACGTACAAAATCAATACTAACCAAACGAGGAGAAGCTACGCGCACACTGTGCATTGTTGCTCCGGTTTCAGAAACATGTTTGAGCACGCCTGGACGAGGAATTTCATGATATTTCCATTTGCCATAGTTCTCAAGAATAACTGGAGGGAGCATCTCTTTATAATTAGGAGGTCCTTGGTCTAATTTAGCTGCCATGATTATCCACCTCTCGTAAACTACTTATTATAGTTTTTAACTTCAGATCCATCCATTGCTGTTCCAGATTGGTCAAGTTCTTCTTGGTTCCAGAATACATATGGGTTAGCACGCGGGCGGAAGACCTGTTGAGGTACAGGTGGAATTTCCGTTTCGCGGAGGAATTTTCCCATTCCTAAGCGGAAAATTGTTTCACCAATACGTTCACGGGTTTTACCGTTTTCATCCCACCATTCCCAAATGCGACGTACAGTATCCTTGAATTCTTCGAAATCGTCTTCGACTTCCATTTTCATGAAAGGCACAACGACTGAAGACATAAACGCGGACTGAACGATTGTCGATTTTCCACCGACCAAAAGGGTTGCGCCTTTTTCTTTGCCGGCTTGAATAGCTTTTGGCATAAGGTTGATACAGTGGTTACAACGTGTGCAATCTTCTGCAACAACAGATAGTTCTTGAGTTTCTTTATTATAAGTTAAGCAGTGAGTTGGACATTTAGCAACAACTGCAGATTGAATAGGGAATTCTTCAGCAGCATATTCTTTAATAGCGTTTTGATCAATTCTGAGTGAATCGCGCCATGTTCCGATTACAGAGATATCAGCACGGGCAATCGCACCAGTACAGTCATTGGCGCAACCTGAGAACTTGATTTTGCTCTTATAAGGCCACATCGGACGATGTAACTCATCCATGAATTCATTAGTTATATTGTAACATGCTTCGAGTGTGTCATAGCATGCATGTTCACAACGTCCTGGTCCTACGCAGCAGTTAGTTGTCCTTAGGCAAGAACCTGAACCACCAAGGTCGAAACCAGCCTCACTATAATCGTCGAAGATAGGTTGAATGCTCTCAGTTTTGCAACCGAGCAAAATAACGTCTCCAGTAGAACCGTGCATATTCGTCAAGCCACTGCCGTGTTTCTCCCAGAGATCACAAATAGTGCGAAGTGTTTTTGTGTTGTAGAAGAATCCAGATGGTTGATTGATACGAACAGTATGAAACTCAGCGATATTTGGGTAAGTTTCAGGTTCATCAACATAGCGACCAATTACACCGCCGCCGTACCCTCTAACTCCAACGATCCCACCGTGTTTCCAGTGACCTCTGCGCTCTGCATAAGATCTTTCCAAGACTTGGAGTAATTCAGCTGAAGCAGGACTTTTCACAGCGGCTCGTTTGATTTCAGTTACAAAACTGGGCCATTTACCTTTTTCTAGTTCATCTAGTAAAGGCGTTTTCTTTTCTGTCATGGCGTACCCTCCGTCTTCAAGTTTATGGGGTTTCTTACATTTCAGCAATGCTGATGGCACCCGTCGGACAAACTGACGTGCAACTTTCGCAGCCCATGCACTCTGATTCATCACCAGTTACTTGAGCTTTGTCCTCAACAAAGCTAAGTAGGTGAGCGGGACAGCTCTCAGTACATCCATTGCATCCTGAACACTGATCTTCGTCAATTGTAACAATAAACAAAATAACACCTCCTTAACTTTATAAAGAGAAAAATGAATTTTCAATGGACAACTCCGCGAAAATTTTACTTGTGTAAATTAACACTAGACCATGTTCTTAATTTAACATCTTGTGTACTGTTCGTACAATAAATAATCCTGATTGCATTATACTGAAAAACTGCTTGTACTATTTTTAACACTATATTTTATCAAAGTATGCATTAGCTACAGAGAGTCCCCCCTGAAGAAAAACTACTTGGTTCATTCCTTTTCCTTTAAGCATACAAGCTGCGTCGTAGCCCCTAATTCCTAATCCGCAGACTGTCACAACTAAAGAATCTTTTGGAACCTCTTCCCAACGTTCCCGTAGTTCTCCCAATGCAATGACCTTGGTTCCTTCGATGGATAATGGATTAGCCGCCACTTCATCCGGTTCACGTACATCAAGCAGACATAGCTTTTCTCCGGCCTGTAAGCGGTTTAAGAACGCTTCAACAGTGATTCCCTGTGCAACCCCCAGACGCATGTTTTCAAGCGTTGTAGCTGCATGAATAAGTACATCAATAGCTGTGGCAAAAGGTGGTGCATAGGCTAAATCCAAGTCAATAAGATCTGCTACTTTTGCTCCAAACTTCAGAGCAGTCGCCAGGACATCGAGTCTCTTAACACCATCTCCTAAACCACAGACTTGAGCACCTAACAAGCGCCCGTCTTCCTTTTCGGCAATTAATTTAATGGTTATATTGGCATGCATCGGATAGTAATGGGTGGAATCAAGTCCACTACTCACACTGGTCACAACATTGTACCCTCGTTTTCGTGCTTCCGCTTCTCCTAGACCTGTGCGTCCAATATTAAGTTCAAACGCTTGAAGAACAGAGGTTCCTTCAACGGGAGCATAGCGGGCAGAAATTCCCATTATATGATCCGCTATAACACGACCTTGCTTGTTAGCGGTTGAAGCTAGCGGAATATATACTGGTTCGCCAGTAATAAGATGACGCTGTTCTGCACAGTCACCACCTGCATAAATAAAGGGATCGTTGGTCATCAGGTGCTCATCAACTTGTATGGCTCCTGTAATCCCAATCGTGAGCCCCGCCTCGCGGGCCAATCCAACTTCCGGACGTACTCCAGTCGCAATGACAACTGCTTCGGTTTCTATCACACCCTGTTCCGTCTGGACGCGGCACACATTCCCATCAGCGTCCCCTTCCAACGCTTTCACTCTACAAGATAGTCGAATGTCAACCCCTTGCAATTTCATTTGGCGCTCTACTAGTTGAGCCATATCAGCATCCAGTAACTTCGGAAGAACTTGAGACTCAGCTTCGCACAACGCAACTTTTAACCGCGGACTAGATAAAGCGTCTGCTGTTTCGATCCCGATTAATCCCGATCCCATCACAGTAACATGTTTTACCTTCTTAGCTTTGATAAATTCCTTAAGTGCTTGAGCATCCTGTGGACGATGTAGAGTAAATACCTGACCTAAATTAACACCCGGAATAGGGGGAATACTTGGTATAGCACCCGTTCCGAGAACTAAATAATCGTAATCTAAGGTTTCTTCTACCCCAGTTACCACGTGTCGAACAAGGACTTTTTTATTTACCCGATCGATTTTTATGGCTTCAGTTTGTGTAAGAACTTTAGCGTTCTTTTGACTCTGAAAAAAATCAGTGTCTCTAAGCACGCCATAAGAAGTTTTCATTAAACCATCTAGTTGTGGTACCAAGTTAGCTACATAAAGAGGTAACCCACATGCCCCGTAAGAAAGCAACGTTCCTTTTTCAATAATTGTAATTTCTGCATCGGAATTTAAGCGCCTTAGACGTGCCGAAACTTTGGGACCTACTACAACTCCACCAATCATAATTACTTTCATATTCGTTTCTCCTCCCGAATTATTGGTCTTAAATTTAAATATACCTAAAGAATGGACCCGTTCAGGTATCCTGAAAGGGTCCATTCTAAAGAATCCATCAGGATCCGTCTACTCTTTATCTAAGAACTCCAAGAAAGGTTTTTTCATACCCACCATAGCATTCACCATTAGTTCCACTAAGCCACCATACTGGACGTTGAATTTCTCAGTTACCTCGTAATGTTCCAGAATTGCTCGCATAGCACCCTTACAATTAGAACAAGGGGCACAAATATATTTCGGGATTGAAGTATCACTTATGGTATCCTGAAAGGCTCGAAGAATCTGGTTAAATTTCACTCGAGAAGCCACTTGATCTCTGAACTGAGGGAAGTTCTGGGAATTCATAATGGCGAAACCGCTTCCCCCTCCACAGCAGTAGTTGTCAACGCCATGAGGAGTCATTTCTCTAAACTGTGGACAAATTGCTTTTAAGACATTCCGTTGAGGTTCGACGATCCCCAGCTGTCGCACTACATTACATGGATCGTGAAGAGTGACAGGGAAGTTATTTTTACTAGGATCGAACTTTATTCGTTTGGTCCTAACCATATCCCAAAGCAACGGCAAACAACTCTCCACAGGGATCTTAGACTCTCCATACGCCATTCGATCACCGACAACCATCGAAGCCTTATGAGCATGTCCACACTCTGCCACTACAATTCGATTGACTCCAAAGTCTTTGGCCACTTTCATCTGCATCAAAGCAATTTGTTTAGCCTGATAATCATCATACCACAGACCGTAGTTAACACTGTCATACCCCATGATTTCACTACTAAGTGTCCAATTTAAGCCAGCCGCATCAAAGAGGAGGGCAAAGGCTACTGGGTTTTCTGGCCAAGCCATAAACTCCCCTGCATTGTGCAAGACAAGTATGTCTGCGCCTTTTTTATCGACTGGAAATTTTAACTTTATGCCGAACTTTTCTTCGGTATCTTCTTCTAGAAACTCAAGGGTATCTAAAAAAGCCGGTTTGCTTAATCCTGTCGATGAACCCGTCTTTATCTGAAGCATTGTACCTTTATTATGCAAAGGAGTCGGAGCAATGCCCATTTCTTGACTAAAGATCTTGCGAATTTCTTTGGTCATAAGTGCATTATCTAAGCCCAATGGACAGGTTTGAGCACAGCGCCGGCATAGATTACAGCGATAGGCTAATTCCCCCAAGCGAGCAATCGTTTCCCAGTTTACGTCAACATCTGCGCCAACAAAACCTCCCAGAAATTTCCCACTCGTGGTGAAATACTTCTTGGCGATTTTCCGAAGAACCTCAGAACGATAAATTGGTCTGTACATCTCGTTCTTCCCTGACGCTTCATAGATATGACAAGCTGCTGAACAAGTATCACATTTCGCACAATATTCATGGGTCAATAATAGCGGTTCAAGTACGCCATTATTGGCATCAGAAAATATTTTCCCCAAGCCACTGACGAACTTACGGACAAACTCGTCTTCTTCCTCTTTTGATTTAGGCCGAACTAAGGTATCAATACCAATGTAACCATCTAACGAAGTACAGTATTTCTCTTTCCAAGCAGGCTTGGGATCCGTTAAAGCTGGTTCCATCCCAGGCTTATCATACGGTGGGAGCAAAGGCATAAGCTGATTAAGTTCGAGTTTAATCAGTTGCTCATCCGTGTGCAGCCCCATATCTTTCGGAAGTAAATCCTTTTGATTCATCATGCTTAGATCTCCTTTTCTATGAGAATTAACACTTAAGAATAGACTGGAATTTATTCCTTAGGTGCGTTAGGTGCCTTGATATGAGGAGCTGACCAAGTGGTGGTTGGGCGATAAGTCGTCGCTTTTTTGACTTTTTGCTCAACAGCACTCCCCCTAAGGTTAGGACTATTATCCCATAGAACTGTATGGAACGTGAAATACTTTCCAACGTAGTGACTCATCTTACTGATAGGAATATAAATCAACATAACTCCTACTATAATCACGTGTAACGTCACTAAACCACCGGCAGCAAAAGGGGTAAACGTGATCAAATTCGCAGTTACTTCCCTAGCAGGCTGAAATGATAAATCACTCCCCCAGACGAGAATCCCAGTAACCGCCGCTGCAAGAATGAGCAAAAGGTTAAAGTACTCTTGCGGGGTCGTATATTTCTTTAATGTATTGTCAAACATTCTACGCAGAAATAAAGCTCCAGACCCTAAAGTAACCAGAGCGAGTCCTATAATCCCCGTCAAAATCGAAAAATAGTAAATTAACAGAGCCAAGATATTCGAACTGCTTGCCGCTACCATAATTCCATTGAGCGCAAATACTGCTCCTATGACCAACAATATTGTCCAAGCCATGATGAAGTAAATGCCTAAGTGCAGAGCATATGAAATCCACCAAAAAGGACGTTGGTTCTCAAACAATTTTTTAATAAATAGTATTTCTTTTAACATTTCCAGTATTTCCCTCACGTGAGAAACTTCGTGTGGCTTACTCCACCACGCTACTTCCTCATAAAAGGAGCCCCCATGTTCATACCCTTTTTCTTTGGGAACCGGATAGAGTTCCATCCGACCATGCAAAGGCATTTTGGCAAATCCATAGGCTTTGTAAACAGATATTCCGAGAAAAAGGAGTATGGATAAATACGCAATTAAACTCAGTAACATGAACCCTCAACCTCCTCACACTTGTTATTATTATAACATGTTTTAGTCTATGTGAGTTTATAATGCTTGTAAAATTATCATTTCCTATTATCACTATCGCATAATTTGATACTAGAATAATATTTCTAGTTAACCAAATATTAGGACTATGGAGCAATTCTTTCTAACAGAATTGCTCTATAATTCAATCCAAAAAATATCGAATTTGGCCTTGCGAAAATGCTCCTTTCAAACTAATAAGTCTTTAATCTTTCTTAAGCAGTTAGGTTAAGTAAAATAGCTTAACTTAAGTTAAATAACTTAAGTTAAATAACTTAAGTGTTAATAACTTAGATAAGTTTGACCGAAGCCCAGCACTTAAGCCAGTAAATGTTCAGCTAAAGTTAAAAAAGATCTAATGTGATACTTGATTATCGCATTAGACCTTTACTATGACCTCTTTTTAGTTATTTAACTGTTTCAACTACATCTGAATTCGTTAATCTACTTGTGTCGTTTTGATACGGTTCCCTTGGAGGACGTGCCCCGAAAAACTGAAAATAATGGCATTCCAATCGACCAGTATAAAGCTTGCGACTCTTGTCCCAACGGCGTCCGATTAATCGTTCTGGGAATTGGTGAGTGGTAAGCATATGAAGGGACCAGTTTTCCAGACGCTTAAACGTTTCCCCGAGTTCCAGATAAAGTCCTTCAACCTCTGAGACATCCCCAAGCCGTTCCCCATAAGGAGGATTGGCAATCATATGCCCATATTTAAACCTAGAGCGCACTTCTGCCACAGGTAATCTCTGAAAGTGTATTACATCTTCTACCCCTGCCTCAAGGGCGTGCGTGCGAGCCAAGGCCAAAGCGTTAGGATCGATATCAGAACCGTAAATATGCAAAGGTACGTTGCGATTCCAAAGATCGAGTGCTTCTTGCCAAGCTTCTTGCCATAGTTCTTTGGGAATTCTTGGCCATTTTTCGGCCGCAAAACTACGTTTCAGGCCTGGTGCACGGTTTTGGGCAATAAATGCTGCTTCAATGGGAATAGTCCCGGTCCCACAAAAAGGGTCTATCAAGGCGCGATCCTTGTTCCAGTAGCTTAGTTGAATCATTGCCGCAGCTAAAGTTTCTTTTAACGGCGCTTGTCCAGCAAGTTGCCGGTATCCACGCTTATGTAAACCTAATCCAGACGTATCTAGGGTTAAGGTAACAATATCATTGAGCAGGGCGACTTCGATTTGATAACGGGGTCCCGTCTCTTCAAACCAGCTCCTACCATAATTCTCTTTGAGGCGTTCCACAATTGCCTTCTTAACAATAGCTTGACAATCGGAAACACTAAACAACTGGGATTTGATCGACTTCCCTTGTACGGGGAAATTCGCATCCTCGGGAAGCCACTCCTCCCAAGGTAACGCTTTGGTTTGCTCAAAAAGTTCCTCGAAGGTTCGCGCTTTGAATGAGCCCATTTTTAGGAGAACGCGATCCGAACTACGCAGCCAGAGGTTTGTACGACAAATCCCCAGCTCATCAGTCGCGAAAGTGACTTTCCCGTTTTCGACCACTAAATTATCATACCCAAGGTTTTTTAACTCACGAGCCACAATGGATTCCAAACCAAAAGCAGCCGTTGCAATCAGCTCAATATTTGCCATTCGTATTCAACCTCTCTAATTTCGACGCGCCATTATATGCTTGTCATCTATATCCTGTATCATAAGTCGTGTAACTCAAAATGGCAAGTTTGAGAAAAAAGGAATACTGTGTGGATTTACTCGACTCGTTATACCACTGTTACAGTTATACCTATCGTCATCACTTCGAGTGTTTCTCGTGTGTCACTAATTTCTGGAGCCATGGTCTCCTCATCTTGAGTCTCCAATAGGCCATCTTCATTTACAGATAGTGTACGTTTGTTTTCAACGACTTCCCAAGTATTTTCAAGAATGTATTCCGTAGCTTTTTCTCGCAACGATTCCTTCATTAATTCGACTACATGTTTTTTTAATGACTCATCATATTCTGCTAGTGCCACGTTCACAGATGCACTTATAATTTTCGCCATTTTTTAACCACCTTTAGTTTCCATAGGATCAATGCTACCCGCAGCGGATGGGGGACCAAAAAAGGCGGCTCTTGCCGAGCCACCGTGGAGAATGAATAAAGCTAAGTTCATATGTCCTTAACTTAGTAAGCCTAGTTCCCTTTTTGTGCGTTCTGCCATTTGTTTAAGCATTCTTTCTCTATCACTAGTACAGAGAGGTCCATAAAATACGATCCCGTACTTTTCTAACATTTTTGCTTCTATTGCTTTTCTAGTACGCCCCACTTCGGGAACATACTGAGACTTTCTTTTGGCTTTGTGGAATTTCGCGTGATGAGCAATATCAATAAAGACTGCAAGATTTGCAGTTCTGTCGTCATCATTAACCTCGTTTAGATGGTGTACAATTTCAGTTTCTTTTAATTTTCTTTCTAAGTACCTCTCAATTATTAACCTAGAGATCTCCATTGTTTCGGTTCCACTATTCATGGTAATGCTGTCGCTCATAGTTGACTCCTTTCAAAGTGTTACCCAAACAAAAACAAGCAACAACTAATAGGATGGATTTTACTTTTCATCCCGCCAGTCAAATTGCTCTTATTTCAAAGGTAATTTAATAAATTTGATTTGTTTACTGTTTTAGTATACTATATCTTATTCAAAATCTCAATAGAATTCTCTTTTAAATTAAAAATCTTAGCATTATTTCTGAAATTTGGGAAATCCTAAGTCGAACAGAAATACCACTGTCTTTAAAGGAGATTACATTATGAGTAATAAGAAAACTGATAAATCCAGAACCCATGCAGCTAACGTCGACGACAACCGCCCAAATTCTGATCACGATCAGAAAAAGGTTCCAACGAGCGCTACAAATAATCCTAAGGACCGGGTTTAAAAAACCCAGTCCTTTTTTTTACTAGTCCGAAGTATAACTTCAGTCACATACTTTCGGGAAGCATAAGGGCAACTAAGGCGACCGCCGGCGCCTGAAAGCTTGGCGCTGGCCTTAGTTTTCTTTACACTCCAGTGAACTCGTACAAGTAGTCTATGCTTTTGAGTACATATCTATTATTTTCAGTATAACCTCCACAGATTTCTCCATAGCAAAGGTTGGGATAAACTCATATTTTCCATGAAAATTATGTCCACCCGTAAAAATATTGGGAGTAGGTAAACCCATATAGGAAAGCCTTGCACCATCGGTTCCACCCCGAATCGGGCGAATGTCAGGAACAACTCCAACTGCCTCCATTGCCTTTGAGGCAGTGTCCACAATGTGCTTCACTGGCTCAATTTTCTCTTTCATATTGAAATATTGATCCTTAATCTCAATAGTAATTGTATCTTTTCCGTATTTTTCGTTAAGTTTTTCCGCAATTTGCCGCATCTTTTCTTTTCTCTCGTCAAAAGAAGTCGGGTCAAAATCACGAATGATATAACGAAGTTCAGCATTTTCAACTTCCCCATGAATATTAGTTAAGTGGTAAAACCCTTCATACCCTTCCGTCTCTGCTGGTGTTTCATTCTTTGGCAATTGATCAGCATATTCCTGAGCAAGTAGAATAGCATTAACCATTTTTCCTTTTGCAGAACCAGGATGGATATTTCTCCCTTGTATACTAATTTTTGCTCCTGCAGCATTAAAATTCTCATATTCAAGTTCCCCAATTGGACCGCCATCTATGGTGTATGCAAAATCTGCTCCAAATTTCTCAATATTGAAGTGATCGGCACCTCTCCCTACCTCTTCATTGGGGGTAAAAGCGACACAAATCTTTCCATGCAGCACTTCCGGATGATTGGTCAGATAGTCCATCGCGGTTATAATTTCTGCAACCCCTGCTTTGTCGTCTGCGCCCAACAAAGTCGTACCATCCGTAGTGATCAGCGTTTTACCCTTATAGTTTAGCAGCTCGGGAAAATCCTTCGTAGATAATACGATATTTTTCTCTTTATGAAGTTGGATGTCGAGACCATTATAATCTTCAATAATTTGAGGATTCAATACCCGACCACTCATATCAGGGCTCGTATCGAGGTGGGCGATAAAGCCAAGAGCAGGAATAGCCTTATCAGTATTTGCTGCTAAATTAGCCATCACATAGCCGTTTTTGTCTAATGAAATATTCTCCATATTGATCATCTTTAATTCTTCAATAAGAGCTGTGGCCAATTCGATCTGCCCCTGAGTTGTCGGGACGGTATCCTCTTCGCTAGACATGGTATCAAATTTGATATACTTTAAAAATCTCTCTGTAACGCTTGTCATTTTTTAAATCCTCCGATATCTCAATTCTTAGGAGTCCAAATTTATAAGGCTATATATTTAATGAGCACTCCTAATATACTAGTTCTCAAAATGATGCCTTTAGACCTTCTTTTAATCATCGATGTTCAATTTTAGTTAACGAGATAACTTGGCTCCTACTAATTTAAGCCTCAAGATAAACTCGAGGCTTAAATTCTAGCCTATTAGTTTAAAAGTCACCCTTGCCAGCCTCTTTGGATTTCTTTTGTTCTTGTTTAGAGCCTGCGCTTCTAGAATCGTATTTCGCACTGGTGAGCCCTTTCGTGTGTTTTTGGATCTCGCCTGACTTTTTCATTAATCTACCTCCATGTATCTCCAATTTATAGTTTCTAAGATTAGTATGTTTCAGGAGCACAGATATCATGTAGTCAAATAATTAACGATAGTCACCTTTTCTCTAAAAACTAAATATCATGCAAGTAGAGAAATTATGATAAAATTTTTAGATTGGGTGATTACATGAATTACAAGTTGACGCAGTCCAATTATAGACATTTAGTGGTAGGGACTGAAACAAAGATCCCTATAAAGAACGGTCAATTCATATCCGCTATAAACTTTGACAATGCGGCTTCAACCCCTCCCTTTGTTTCAGTTATGGAGGAAATAAATAACTTTTCCAAGATGTATTCTTCCATTCATCGAGGCACTGGATATAAATCAAAGCTTTCTTCTCAGCTTTTTGAAGATGCAAGGTCAATCATCCTCAAATTTGTCAATGCCGACCCTCACAATGATACAGTAATCTATGTTAAGAATACGACGGAAGCGATTAATAAACTATCCTATCGTCTCTGGGATGGAAATAAGAAAAGCGTCATTTTATCGACCTGGATGGAGCACCATTCTAATGATCTCCCGTGGAGAAACAAGTTTCAAGTCGATTATGTTCAAACAGATTCGCTGGGGAAACTAAGCCTTGAGAATTTAGAGTATAAATTAAATAAACACAAGGGAAACGTTAAACTTGTAACCGTGACTGGAGCCTCCAATGTAACAGGCTATGTAAATCCGATACATAAAATAGCCGAACTGGCCCACCGCTACCAAGCAAAAATATTGGTTGATGGCGCACAGTTAGTCCCCCACAATGCCGTTAATATGAAGCCCAAAAATCCACTCCAGCATATCGATTATCTTGTATTTTCGGCACATAAAATGTACGCCCCCTTTGGCATTGGAGTACTTATAGGGCCCCAAGAAACGTTTACACGGGGTATTTCTGAATTTGTAGGCGGAGGTACGGCAGAAACTGTAACCCATGATTGGGTAGTATGGGAGAACCCTCCCCACAAGGAGGAAGCTGGCTCTCCCAACGTTATGGGCGTTGTCGCTCTCGTCGCAGCCATTAAAACCTTAACCGCCCTAGGCATGAGAAATATTGACCATTATGAGAATGAGCTTACGAATTATGCCAACACGAAACTGAGTTCAATCCCAGGGATTACACTCTACTCTCACACCGCTCAAGGAGAGCCAAGAATAGGGGTTATTCCGTTTAATATTAAAGGAATTGATCATGAACAAGTTGCAACTATTCTATCAAATGAGGCGGGCATTGCAGTTCGCACTGGTTGTTTTTGTACCCAGCCCTATATTCAACAGCTTTTATCCATTTCCCCGAAACAGATGGAGTTCTACAAAAACAATGAGAAAGCCCCCCGTCCGGGCGTGGTTCGATTAAGCTTCGGCTTATACAACGACTTTAGTGAAATCAATGTCTTAACCCATTTACTGGAAAGAATTATTAAGCACCCTAAAACTTACATCAACTGAGTGTAATATAATTCCTATTTCTACAAATAATAGGTTTGTATTAAATACTTAAGGGGTGCATGAATTGAATAAGAAAATGAACATCCTCATGTTTAGCGGAGACTATGATAAAGCGTTAGCCGCTCTCGTACTTGCCAACTCTGCCCGAGAGCTGGAGGTCGACGTCACCATGTTTTTTGCATTCTGGGGGCTATTTCTAGTTCGTGACCCTGAAAAAGGGGGAGCCGAGGATAAAAGTTTATACGAAAAGATGTTCGGGATGGTTACACCCAAAGGGCCTGAGGAATTACCTCTCTCAAAAATGAACATGGCTGGGCTAGGGAAATATATGCTTCTGGAGATGATGGAGGACGACAAAACCCCTTCTCTGACCGACTTTCTCAATGGAGCGAGGAAAAAGGGGGTTAAATTTTACGGGTGTAAATTATCGGTTGATGTCATGGGCTTTAAAGAGGACGAACTGATACCAGAGGTTAAAGTCATCACAGCAAAAGAATACTTAGCCGATGCCTTAAACTCTGACCTTCAACTCTTCATCTAATTACTTTGTACTTATTCCCAAAGCTTCTTTGGCTAGCCGGTCAACGTAATCGTTAAATCGATCTCCTGAGTGGCCGGCTACTTTTTTAAATTCGTAAAGCCCATGATGAGCTTTCATAAATGCTACGTAAGCTTGAGTAAACTTATTTTTCGCTTGCCAATCCCCATTAACCCAATGAGAAATTCCAGAATAATCGTGATAGATCAGGATACGGGCATTCAGTGTTTTAGCTTTTTCCACAGCATGTTGCACAGCCGCTAGTTCTCCAGCAACATTTCTCATACTAGCGGCTTCAAGGTCTTCCCCGACTCCATTGCTTTCAAAAACGACCTCGCCATCCTTAATAAAGGCATAACCATAGGAATACCTGCCGTTGACAAAACTTCCGTCCGTGTAAACTTCATAATCAATAGGACCTATACTGTTAATACTTCCGCTAGGATCAGCAGAAACTGTATCCCTACCGTTAAACCACTCCATGGCTTCAACCTTGGTTTCAAACCCTTTAAACACAGCTCCTTTATAACCCTTGACAGATGCTTGACATTCCGCCCAATTATTAAAGATACCTACCTTAGATCCTTCTTTAACGACGTAGTAATTTTTTTTACCCAAAGCTCGTCCCTCCTTAAACCTAGCGATCTCGATTAATTCCGTAGATAATGATCCTTTGATGAATGATATTCTTCTAATAATAAAATAATAGGTTAAAGATGATCAAAACACAAACCATAAATGAAGGAGGACTGTCCCCTTGACAAAAGTAATGAAAACCATGGATGGAAATCAAGCCGCTGCATTGGCTTCTTATGCCTTAACCGAGGTAGCCGCGATCTTTCCGATTACTCCGTCTACCCCAATGGCTGAAGGAGTCGATGAGTGGTCTGCACATGGTCGGAAAAATTTATTTGGTCAACCCGTAATAGTGTCTGAGCTGCAATCAGAAGCGGGTGCCGCAGGAGCCTTGCACGGTTCATTGCAAGCGGGGGCACTCTCAACTACCTATACCGCTTCTCAAGGTCTACTCTTAATGATCCCAGATATGTATAAATTAGCTGGAGAATTGTTGCCAACAGTATTTCATGTAACCGCTCGTGCTATTGCTGCGCACGCTTTGTCTATCTTTGGAGACCATCAAGATGTTATGGCTTGTCGGCAAACCGGTTTTGCCCTCCTAGCTTCTTCAAGTGTTCAAGAAGCTCATGATTTAGCTTACACCGCACATCTTTGTACTATTAGATCCCGGGTTCCCTTTCTCCATTTTTTTGATGGTTTCCGCACCTCACATGAAGTACAGAAAATCGAAATGATTGATGAACAAGATATTGCCAAGATTGTTGATTGGCAAGCCATTCAAGCCTTTCGTGATCGTGCTCTATCTCCAGAACACCCAGTCGCCCGTGGGACTGCCCAAAATCCGGACATTTATTTCCAAGGACGAGAAGTTGCTAACCCTTTTTATGAAGCAGTTCCAGACATCGTCGAAAACTATATGCAAGATATTAAACAAATTACGGGGAGAGTGTACCATCCATTTGATTATTATGGTTCTCCTGATGCGGAATCAATTATCGTCGCCATGGGCTCTGTCTGTGAAACAATTGAGGAAACACTTGATTATCTGATGGCCAAAGGGGAAAAGGTTGGACTTATTAAAGTTCGTCTCTACCGACCGTTCTCAGAGAAACACTTCTTGAAGGTTCTGCCAAAAACAGTGAAGAAGATTGCCGTCCTCGATCGCACCAAAGAGCCGGGATCACTTGCTGAACCCTTATGCCTTGATGTCGTTCATTTATTTTATAATAGCGAAATTAAGCCTCTTATAATCGGAGGTCGCTACGGTCTAGGTTCAAAGGATACCCGCCCTGCCCAGATCATTGCGGTCTATGATAATCTCAAGCAGACCCATCCCAAAGATGGGTTTACCATTGGAATCACAGATGATGTCTCAAACACCTCGCTTCCAGAAGTAGATCTAGTTGAAACAGCACCTCTTGGAACCATTAGTTGTAAGTTCTATGGATTGGGTTCGGACGGAACAGTCGGAGCCAATAAATCAGCTATTAAAATAATTGGGGATAAGACGCCACTTTATGCCCAAGGTTACTTTTCGTATGACAGTAAAAAATCTGGTGGTACAACTATATCCCACTTGCGTTTTGGCAAGAAGCCCATAAAATCCACCTATTTGGTATATCATGCGGACTACATTGCTTGCCATAATAAATCATTCATTTACAATTATGATTTATTAAAAGGGCTTAAACCTAATGGCGCCTTTGTTTTGAATTGCCCATGGCAACCTGAAGAATTAGACAGGGAACTCCCCGCTTCGCTTCGTCGAAAGCTCGCCAAAGGTAATATTAATTTCTATACTATTGATGCAGTTAAAATTGCCTCCGAGATCGGTCTAGGCAATCGGATCAATATGATCATGCAGGCTGCGTTCTTTAAGCTGGCCAATGTAATCCCCGTCGAAGACGCCGTCAACTACTTAAAGGACTCCATCGCCAAAACATACGGAAGTAAAGGGCAAAAGATCGTAGACATGAACCATGAGGCTGTAGATCGTGGTATAGAATCTATAAAAAAGGTATCTATCCCTGACACTTGGGCCAATGCCAAAGATGATAAAATTCCGACCGTTGACGAACCTGACTTTATTAAAAACATCCAACGTCCTATGGCCCGAAATGAAGGAGACGATCTGCCCGTCAGTACTTTCGTGGGAATGGAGGATGGTACCTTCCCTGTGGGTACAACCACTTATGAAAAACGTAGGATAGCAGTTATGATCCCTGAGTGGCAAATTGACAAGTGTATCCAGTGCAACCAGTGTTCCTTCATTTGTCCGCATGCCACTATTCGGCCGTTCTTACTAAGTGACGAGGAGAAGGCCAAAGCCCCAGCTAGTTTCGAGACGAAGAAACCACTCGGTAAAGGATTAGAAAGCTTTCACTATCGGATTCAAGTCGATCCGCTTGATTGTACGGGATGTGGTAACTGCGCCGATATCTGCCCTGCACCGGGAAAAGCCATCATCATGCAGCCAGCTCAATCTCAAATTGATGCCCAAACGGACAACTGGTACTATGCCTTCAGTGTTACAGAGAAAAAAGTTATGGATCCTAAAAGTCTTAAAGGCAGTCAGTTTCTGCGTCCGCTCTTTGAATTCAGTGGAGCTTGCCCAGGGTGTGGAGAAACACCGTACGTCAAACTAATAACTCAACTATTCGGTGACCGTATGATGATCGCCAACGCCACGGGTTGTTCTTCCATTTACGGAGCTAGTGCTCCTTCTATCCCCTATACTACAAATACTGAGGGTAAAGGCCCTGCCTGGGCTAATTCTCTGTTTGAAGATAACGCCGAATATGGTTATGGCATGCACCTTGGCGTTAAACAACTTCGCAATAACTTGGCAAATTTAATAAAACAATCCTTAACAACCCCCATTCCTGAAAACCTTAAAGAGGCTTTCCAAGAATGGCTAGCTGGCAAGGATGATGGAGAAGCCTCAAAGACTGCAACTGCAAAGGTATTAGCTGCCCTAGAGACTATTCCAGACTCAGCTAAGGTACATGTCCAAGGGATCCTGGCTAAAAAAGATTACTTAACTAAACGGTCACAATGGATGATCGGAGGGGATGGTTGGGCTTATGATATCGGCTACGGAGGATTAGACCATGTCTTGGCTTCGGGAGACGATATTAACATCCTCGTACTCGACACAGAAGTCTATTCCAATACAGGTGGCCAATCCTCTAAATCCACGCCGACAGCTGCCGTTGCTAAATTTGCAGCTTCAGGTAAGAAGATTCGCAAGAAGGATCTCGGCATGATTGCCATGACTTATGGCTATATCTATGTCGCTCAAATTGCTATGGGGGCTAATATGAATCAGACAATTAAAGCCCTTACGGAAGCTGAAAATTATAAGGGCCCCTCTTTGGTCATTGCCTACTCCCCTTGCATCAACCATGGTATTCGAAGTGGGATGGGCACCTCGATTGCAGAATCAAAGAAAGCAGTAACTGCTGGATATTGGCATCTCTACCGCCATAATCCTCTGCTCAAAGAAGAAGGAAAGAATCCATTCATTCTTGATTCTAAAGAACCTACTGGTTCCTTCCAGGACTTCATCCAAGGTGAAGTTCGTTACACTAAATTAAATTCTACCTTCCCAGATATTGCTGATGAATTGTTTAAGGTAGCTGAACGGCATGCCTTAGAACGCTATCAATCGTATAAACGTTTGACAGAAATGCAGTATTAAAACATAGAGAAGTATTATTTATAAGAACCGAGGCCTTACGGCCTCGGTTCTTATATTACACTAACATGACTGAAATTTGATCCGTTAGTAAAGGCGCGATACATCGTGCCTTTACAGTTTCCTATTTTTGATTTGAGTCGACCCATTCTTTGGCATTCCCAACTTGTACATCGCTAGGAATTGAAACGTTTGATATTTCCTTAAGTTTTTCGATATTTGCCCATGCAGCCGTAGTATGTTGTTCGATAGGTCTCAGCCTAGGGTGTTCTTTATTTTTGTCATTCATAAACTATCATTCCTCCTTCTTATTATTTAGTATGATCAGTCAGAAAGAATAACATTCCAATCATTAACGCATAACTTAATAATATCTTTGGCCATTCCTCAAATTAGTTCTCAATCTGGGTTTTGTGCAATAGACTTATTCTTAAACACATATCCTTTCAAGTGAACTCGTTCGACTAAAGATTGAGTACAATTCTCGATTGTAATTGAAGTCTCTCAATTTAAGTAAAATTAACTAAATATTTCGAAAACATAGAAGGATAATTCAATTTCTTGCCGAAAATCTTTATATACAACAAATGTTAACGCAACTTACTAAAATGTCTGTAAACAAAAACTATTTTTAAGGGGGAATAACTATGGAGACTTATCGAGTAAAGGTTGGCGCACAAGGAGAAATCGTTTTACCCCTAGAATTGCGCAAAATCTTTGGACTAGTTGCTGAAGATACTTTAGATTTATGTGTCGATTCAGAAGGCAAGGTTTTTGTCCGAACAGCGGAGCGCTCTGTTCGGCCGCTTTCAGATTTCTTTGAGGATTTGATAATCGGGGATTTGCTTGCTGATGGGTGTAATGGGGATTGTTTAAAAGCCAAACTTTTAGAGTGTAAATTAAAACTAAGTACCGTACTCGATCGCTTATCTGAAGAGGCCCACAGAGCTCACAAAAATGGTCAATCCGTCAAGTGGTGGGAAACTCAAGCTCTCTCGCCTCTGGGTATTAAAAAGACGTTCGATGGGACCTATAATGTAATGTTAACCACCCGTAGCATCCATGATTTAGCCGTACTTCGGGAAGAAGAACTTAGTGAGATTCCTGAGGTCTTTCAAAACTTAGAATTGGACCCCATGGCTTTTAAGCGACTAAACGGACCTTATTACGAGACCTACCGTGTTTCTTTCCGTTGTAGATCTAAAGAATATCGGGTAATCTACACCGTCTTTGCCGCAGAAAATCTAATCACGGTACTAACAATCGGAGCTCGAGAAGTCCTATATGATCGGCTAAACGGTATAGCATGAGCTAAGCTAAGCTAAGCTAAGCTAGGCTAATCAGTCAATTATTTAATTTTGCGTCCATGGCTATCACACTTAGAGACCTTAGTGAAGAATAGGGCTGTAACAAACTTGTTTTAACAGTTTGTTACAGCCCTATTTGTGCTAGAATCCCTTGGTATTCAAAACCATAAGTGTTATGGTATTCTTGGGACGTACCGACTTATGCCAATATAATTACCAAGCTATGTCCGTCACCCACGGTTCTTTGTAGTATTAGTCTATCCTCAGTAACCAGCGACGTTTAATAGGCAAGACCCATCAGTCTAGCCATATTGCCACTCTGCTTCCCTAATATCGCAAAGAATTCTCCATATATAGAAGATGAGGAGTCGTTATTATGACAAAATTTATTTCATGGAATGTCAACGGAATTCGTGCGTGTATTACTAAAGGTTTTCTGGATTATTTCTCTGAAGTCGATGCTGATATTTTTTGTCTCCAAGAGATCAAACTCTCACCGGATCAGCTTGAACTAAACTTAGCCGGTTATCAGCAATATTTTAACTATGCTGAGAAAAAAGGCTACTCCGGAACAGCCGTGTTTACAAAAATACCCCCTCTAAGCTGTACCTATGGCCTAGGAATTTCTGAACATGACCATGAAGGCAGGGTCATCACCTTAGAATTTGACGATTTTTATCTGGTCAATGTCTACACGCCTAATTCCAAGCCAGAATTGGCAAGACTGGATTATCGAATGGTTTGGGAAAATGATTTCCGAGAGTATTTACAAGCACTCGATGAGCAAAAGCCCGTGATTCTGTGTGGGGACTTAAATGTAGCCCATCAGGAAATCGACCTAAAGAATCCTAAAACTAACAAACGCAATGCAGGCTTTACCGATGAAGAAAGAGGCAAGTTCTCACTGCTTCTGAATGCCGGCTTTATAGATTCCTACCGTTATTTATATCCTGACAAAGTAGGCTACTCCTGGTGGTCTTATCGCTTCAATGCCCGCCCCAAAAACGCGGGCTGGAGAATTGATTACTTCTGCACTTCAGAACGGTTGAAAGCCAGAGTTCTCAAAGCAGAAATCCATGACACCGTGATGGGTTCTGACCATTGCCCTGTAGAGCTTGTGATATCTGATACTCTACGCGACTAAAGTCATCAGCTTCTTAGGTACGTAGACGAAATCATATAGCAATAAATTCAAGCAAGAACATAAGTTGCTAAAATAGCTTGTAACGCATAAATATTTAAACTTTTATTAAATTTCTTTTGCATTGGAATTGGATTTCCTGAAATATAAATTTTCAATTCCGCATCCAGATCAAAATTACCTGCAGTCTCTATACTGAAATGAGAAATACTTTTGTAAGGTATAGAATGATACTCGCACTTCTTACCAGTAATTCCTTGCTTATCTACAAGAATCAATCTTTTGTTGGTAAAAATAAACATATCTCTAATTAGTTTGTAAGCCTTTTCAATAGTTTCATTCTCGCCAATTATTTTATCATATTCATTATTAATATCACCGATATTTACCTCTGAAGCATTACCTAATAGACCATCAAATATCCCCACATTAACCTCCAAGTTACTTTTTTCACTATTATATAATTAATTCTAACAAATTACCACCATTGGTCCTAACCAATACCCACCCGGGCTTGTTACGTAAAGAAAGCCAGTACCTTATGACAAATAAGGCTACTGACTTTCTCCTTATATTTATTCAGATGTTATTCAGTAGGTTAGAAAAAACAATTTGGGCCGTATTCAGCTAATTATTCGTTTCGCCTCTAAAACAGTTGCTGGCGAATCTTCAGTCCAGACATCTTTGTCGAAATTCCCCCATAATCCGGACACTTCCCAACCAGTTTCTAACAAGGCTTTTTTTAGGCTATCGCATTTGATTGGGAACAGAAGGTTAGTCCCTGAAACACCTTGGCTCGTATCTGGAAACTCAATTTTCATGTTGAAATCTAACATTCCATCGAGCCGATAGGTATAGTTTCGATAAAAAGTTAAGTGTGAAGTCTTAATCAAAGGTAACTCTTTGACCTGCTTAGCAAGAATCCGATCGTAATTTACGGTTTGTACTAAGAGTTGAGTTCCCTTTTCCCCAAATTGGGCCAACACCTGCTTTAACTCAATTTCTCCAGACACATGTGCTAACGTATTGCCTAGGCAAAATATTCCATCAAATTTTTCGCTGATACTACTTAGGTCCCCCATATCCGCAATGGAAAATGTTGCAGTACTTCCGTTCTCATGTGCCTTTTTTTTAGAGATCTCGACCATTTCATCGCTTAAATCCACACCATGTACTCGTACCCCACTTTGGCTTGTTTCTATAGCAAATGTTCCTGTACCACATCCGATATCGAGTACCGATTTAAGAGATTCCCGTTTCACATAATCGTGTAAAAACGTTTTCTGTGGTTCCTTCAACGGAAATATTTCGTCGTAATGATCCGACAATGCGCGGTAAAAATCCATTCTCTTCATCCTCTCTCAAGTTACACAAAAACCCGAGGGACCTCGTCTCATCGATCTACTTACAACGTTAAACGAACAGTATGAATTTGACCGTCATCCTGCAATAAAATCTCAGGTTCCAGCAACACTTCTTCATCTAAAGTGATTCTTTCACACCCAGTCATTCTATTCATTGGATTATCGATAAAAATCTCATATTTTGTCGTTTGATACTGATATGTTAATCGATAGCCCGGCCAGCGACTTGGAATGCACGGCTTCAATACCAATTTATCTCCTTGGCGTTTAAAGCCTAATATTCCCTCTAACCCAGCTTGATACATCCACCCAGATGCTCCAGTATACCACGTCCATCCTCCCCGACCAATATGAGGGTACGAGGCATAGACATCAGCCGCGACAACATAGGGCTCAACTTTGTAGCGATTAACCTCATGTTCAGTACGAGCGTGATGGATGGGGCTTAACATTTGGAACAATTCCAAGGCCTTGTCCCCTTCCCCCAAACTTGCGTAGGCCAAGATAGCCCAAGTCGCTCCGTGCGTGTATTGCCCACCATTTTCCCGAACCCCTGGAACATACCCTTTTATGTATCCAGGATCAGGCAGGAACTTATCAAAGGGCGGGGTAAGTAAAAGGAGAACCCCGTCTTCTTTGCGCCATAAGTAATGTTCTAAGGCCAGCATAGCGTCCTGGGCCCGTGTAGGCTTGGCGGCTCCTGATAGCACAGACCAGGACTGAGCGAGAGCATCAATCTGACATTCCATATTTTGCGAAGATCCTAAAGGTGTCCCATCATCAAAATAAGCGCGTCGGTACCAACCGCCATCCCAACCATGCAATTCCATATTCTGTTGAAGTTCTTCCGCTACACGTCTATAGCGCGTTCCTCTCTCAATATCCTTATGATCATCACATAGCCTAGAAAAGCGGGTTAACGTTAGATATAAAAACCACCCGAGCCAAACACTCTCTCCTTTTCCCTTGATACCAATTCGACTAAATCCATCATTCCAGTCTCCAGAACCAATCAAGGGTAACCCGTGTTCCCCAAATCGCAACCCTCTCTCGATCGCCCTAAGGCAATGCTCATACACAGTTCCCTGCTCATCTGAAATTCTCGGAATCGAATATCTTTCATCTTCATCCTCTTTGAGGTGATCATCCTCAAGAAAAACATTTGTTTCTTCCAAAATAGCAGTGTCCCCAGTGCGTTCTATATAATGAGCAGTTACATAAGGCAACCATAACAAATCATCCGAGAATTTTGTTCTTATCCCTTTTCCCGTCTCAGCGTGCCACCAATGCTGAACATCCCCCTCTACAAACTGATGACCACAATGGAGAATAATTTGTTTTCGGGTAGCCTCTGGAGTCGTGTAGACAAGGGCCATCACATCTTGAAGTTGATCCCTAAAACCGAATGCTCCTCCGGACTGATAAAGCGCCGATCGAGCCCATACGCGGCAGACTACTGTCTGATATAGTAACCAACGGTTAAGTAACAAATTCATCGCCGGGTCTGGCGTGTGCACTTGAACATTTCCTAGCAACTCGTCCCAATACTTCTTAACTTCCTCAATCGTCTCAGTAATCATATCTGGCTTTTCAAAAGAAGTTACAATTTTCTCGGCCTCTTGACGATTTTCGGTCTCACCCAGTAAAAAGGTGATGGTCTTGAGCTCACCGGGAGCTAATGTGAATTTGAGTTGTAGAGCACAACAAGGATCAAGCCCTGCTCCAACGGTTTCTGAGAAGAGGTCCAGTTTTAGACCCATGGGATCTTCTAAAGATCCGTTACGTCCGATAAATTCAGAACGATCTCCTGTATAACTGGTGATTTGAGCTCCTAAAGCACTTAAAAACCCTATCCTTCCAACAAATTCTTCTTGAAACGTGTTTCGAGCATAAAAGATATTCCGTTCTTTATCGTAGTCCGTCACCAGATAGGGCGCCGTAAGCTGGCGAGCCACGCCCATAACCCATTCTGCATAATAGATTGCACTTAAACTTAAGTCTTGATTTGTAGTGTTCGTAACTTGTAATTCAATGACCTTCACTGGCTGTTCCAGCGGGATAAAGAAACGCAGAGATTGCTTAACCCCATGGCTATAATGTTCAAAAATAGAATACCCTTGACCATGTCGAATAGTATATGAACCCTTTTCACGTTTAGGACTCGCAGTCACGGACCAAGATTCGCCGCTTTGTTCATCACGTAGGTAAAGGGCTTCCCCCGCAGGATCTAAAATTGGATCATTTGACCAAGGTGTGAGCTTATACTCTCTGCTATTAAGTGACCAGGTATAGCCGGCACCCACTTCTGATATTTGAAATCCAAACTTAGTATTAGCAATGACATTAATCCAGGGCAAGGGAGTGTTCATACCTTCTTGTAGATGGATAATATATTCTTCGCCATCTTCACTAAATCCACCGTATCCATTAGCAAATTGCAGTTGACCTATCGTTCGCTCCAGAGCTTCTTCGCGAAACTCACAAGTTCTTTCCTGAGCAATTTTGGGGTGATTGGCCTTTTCTTGTACATCCTCCTCGCCCTGCTGCCCTACCTTTCCATTCATCAATTTCCTTTTTTTACGAACTTGAATTGAACATGATCCTCCTTCCCCATTAAAAGTCATCCGAGCCACTGCACAGAGTAGATTGATATCCTCTGGCAAAACATGGTCTTTTTGCAGTAAAAAGACTCCACCGGACCGATTTAATAAGTCTCGGGCATGCCCCATGGAAACTAAATCCCTCAAGTTATCTTGGAAGGCTTGAAGGTAACCGCTCTCATCTTCATTTAGAACGACAAGATCAGCAAACAGTCCCTTAAGTCTCCAGTATTCATGGATTGTTAAAAGCCTTCGTACTAAATCTAAATTCTCGACACTCTTTACTCGCACAAGGACAATAGGCAGATCTCCTGAAATAGCATATGGCCATAAAGAAGACTGTCCTTTACTATTATTCTTAATGTATTCCGCCACATCACTGCGGCAGGGACTTAGATAGAGCAAATGCCCCCCAAGGCTTAAACCTTCGTTTGCTTGTGCTGCAGTCATATTTAAATGACGAAGCTCCATTTTGCTATGTGTCCAGGCTAGTTCAAATGCTCTATTAACGGAAAGCGGATCTCTGTATTTTTCGGCAATTCGGATTATATCCTCACGATTATCCGCATATCCAACAGAGAAAGAGACTCGAACTGTTTGCCCAGGAGCAATCCTAACTCTTTGACGCAAGCTCATCATTGGGTCTAGCACCGCTCCAACAGTATTGGACAAGGGATGATTAGCATCTAAGGCTTGAGGCGTGGCGAGACTTCTTCCTCGTCCAATAAAACGTGCGCGGTCAGTCTCATATTGCAGTGAACCAACTTTTTCTCCCTCCGTCGCAACTGTATGCATGAGCCATAACCGAGCCTGTTTTTCACTGCGTGGCCTTCGTGAGGCCAGCAAAGCCTCATGTTCAAATTCGGTCTGAATAAAGAGATTGCCAAACGCCGGATGAGCTAAATCTTCACTTAACTTAGCCAGGACCACTTCAAAATAGCTCGTAACTTCCACGGTTCGTTCGTACTTACTGTGATTAGTCAAAGAAATACGACGCATTTCCGCTTGGTCTTCAGGAGACACGACGACTTCAGTATGAGTTGTTATGTTACCATCTTTACGCGAGAACTCTACCTTATCAGGGGCATAAGTCACCCTATAGTCCTCTCCAGAATTCCGGCAAGGGTGGTGCGTTGCGGACCAGAAGTCGCCTGAGTTTAGGTTTTGGATATAGAAATACATTCCCCAGGCATCTTGAGTCACGTCTTCACGCCAACGTGAAAGATTAATCTCCTGAAAGCGGCTGAACCCTGAACCAGCATTTGTCAGCATGACTGAATATTGGCCGTTAGAAATACTGTGCGTGACAGGAATAGGACTCTTTGCCGTCTCAATAATAATAAACTGGTTATTTTCTGGATCAGGTCCTTTAACTTGACCTTCTGTCACAACATGCTCCTCTTCTATGGGAGGTTTAGCTGGGGTATACTCTGGTAAACGTTCTTGGAGTAGAAGCTCTGTGGCTTGGATCATAGCTTCGCTGTGGAAACGCTCAGGCATGATATTATCATGCAATGCATTGTCAAGCGCTAAGAAACTCATGCCTTGATGATGAGCCATAAAACTTTGGATCAGCATAAACGGACGCCCACTAGGGATTCGTTCAGGGGTAAAATCAGCCGCTTCATATAACCCATACCGCCCGGCAAAACCCATTTTCTCCATCGTTGAAATATTTGATAAGGCATCACGCGGATTAACCATTAAGGCCATAAAGCTTGCATAGGGGGCAATCACTAGGTCCTGAATTAAGCCCCGTTTAAGACCAAGCCCTGGTACTCCGAAGGCTTTATACTGATAATTCAGCTGAGGATCGAAGGCGTAGAACCCGGACTCTGATACCCCCCAAGGTATGTTATGTTCTGCTCCATACTTCATTTGCACCTCAACTACGGAACGATAAGTTTCATCGAGAAGGGTTTCCTTATAATTCTGCATCACCAGTAGTGGCATTAAAAATTCAAACATTGTGCCACTCCAAGAAACTAAACTTCGGTTTCCTTTTACTAGGGTCAAAGAACGTCCGAGTTTAAACCAATGCTTGTGATTTACATCCCCTTTGGCGATAGCTATAAAGCTTGCTTGGCGTGCCTCTGAAGCCAACAAGTCATAATAAGACTTATCAAGCGTGCTTTCACCAACACGATAGCCAATCGAAAAGAGTTGACGTATTTCGTCAAACAACGGAGTGAAATCTGTTGCCATAGCCATCCTTTTGAGGCGTTCCTGTAGATCCGCGGTTTCTTGCTGATAACCTTGAATCTTCGTATGCGCGCCTTGAAGCATAGCCTTCATTTCTGATAAATCACCTAATTTTTCTATTTCCTCTAAATAGCACTTGGAGAGTTCATCTAAACTCGACGTTTTAAATAGACGCGCGTTCATAAGGGCGATTGCGTCAAGATGATTCGGTTCGTAGACCGATGGATAAAAATTTTGCGTCTCTTTGCGAAACGTTAGAACCATCGTTTCCAGACGACTTGCCCAATAAGCCCCCTCTTGGCTTAAATTATTTTCTAAAAAGGAGACTGGCCATAGGGACAATAGCTTCATCCAGTTCTCAAAATTCCATGCCTCATCGGACCCTAGCACTTGATCTAGGGCAACCCCAAATGTGTTAAGCTCCTCATAGGCATCTTTCTCAACCGCTTCAATCAGTAGGTTATAGGTATCCTGTAGCCCACGGACAAACTCTCGATCGATCAAAGGTTTGCTTAAGGTCTCAGTAAGACCAGCTTTTAACGTTAACAAATAGAGCACAAAATTCCCACTGTCCACGGTCGAGATATAGCGAGGTTCTAAGGGTACAAGAGTCTGAGTATCGTACCAATTATAGAAATGCCCCTTCCAAGGGTCGAGCCCCTCAAGTACTTCAAGGGTATTCTTAATTCGTTTATGCACCTCAGCTAAGGAAATGTAGCCGAAATCTCTGGCAGCCAAATTCGCTAACAGAGAGAGTCCTATGTTGGTAGGGGAAGTTCGATGGGCAACACCGTTAGGGGGCTCAATCTGAACATTATCTGGAGGAAGCCAGTGATCCTCACTGCCTACAAACTCTTCAAAAAAGGCCCAAATTTTTCTTGCCCAACGGCGCAAAGCCTGTTGTTCTGAAAATGAGAGACTCTCCTTTTTATGCTCTGTAGGGAAACTTACTCGATAAGCAACCCAAGGTGAAGCTAACCAGATTAATGCTAATGGGATAAATTGCCCTAGCTTCGTTGGAAACGAGTAGCCAATCCCTATAGAGGCAACGAAGACTAATAATATAACCGTCCACATCGTAGCAACCATTGTTTTATAACTAACATCTAAGCGTTTCTCTGTATCTGCAGCCGTCTCCCATTCTAACAGGTTTCGGTGTGAGATAACCTGTCGATAAACGCTCCGAATGATAGCATCAAGCATGCTAAAGGCCTGAAACGGGAGAAATACAAACTGGAGCGAGAACTGTGTCAACATAGCCAACATATCTTGACTCATGTTTCTCTTCCCCGCCTGGCCAAAGAGCTTACCGATTACATTCAAAACCATGGGCCAGACTAAACTTAACGAAATTAACCCTACCCATATCCACGGTTCCCCAGAAAGGACTGTGAAGGCTAAGATGAGAAGAAGTAATAGTGCTGGTGCTTCTAAACTTCTCCTTAAGTTATCGAAAATCTTCCAGCGCGAAACAAACGGGATAGGTTTAAATAACCAAGGTATAAGTTGCCAGTCTCCCCTTACCCAGCGGTGCAGGCGTCGTATATAAGCGAGGTAATTGCTAGGGTAGCCATCGACCAACTCTACATCCGTAACAAGTCCAGCTCTAGCGTACAAACCTTCAATTAAATCATGACTGAGGATGGTGTTTTCCGGGAAAGCCTTATTGGTTACTTTATGGAATATCTCAACATCATAGATTCCCTTGCCTGTGAAAATCCCTTCTCCAAATAAGTCTTGATAAACATCGGATACTGCCGTTGAGTAGGGATCAACCCCAACTCTCCCTGAAAAGATACGGGCAAATTTCGAGGCACCCGCGCACTGAATAGATACTCCAACCCGCGGTTGCAGTATCCCATACCCTTTCACTACCCTATCTTCACCCTCACTCAGCTCTGGAGCATGTAGCGGGTGAGCCAGAGTTCCAATGAGTTGTCTAGCCGTCCCCGGCGGTAACAAGGTATCTGCATCAAGAGTAATGACATAACGAATCGTTGACAAGATAGATAATTCCCCAATTTGAACGTCATAACTAGTTTCTCCATCTTGACGTAAAAGGCAGTTAAATTCAACCAGTTTGCCACGTTTTCTCTCCCACCCCATCCAGACGCCCTCAGAAGCATTGTAAATACGCTTGCGATGAAAGAAGTAAAACTGACTCTGACCATACTTGTTATTCAAGTTTCGGATTGCCAAAGTTGCAGCCTCAATTATCTGCTCATCCCCTTGAACGCTTTCCGACGAGGCATCACCAAAATCCCCTAGGAGTGCAAAATACAAATTCTCATCCCTATTAGCAAGATAATATACTTCGATTTGTCCAATCAGTTCGTTAACTCTGCCCACATTCGTTAACAGAGTTGGCACTGTGACCATCGTCCGTAATTCCTGAGGAATCCCATCCCTCAACTCTAGTTTAGGGAGAAATGTGGGGCGAAAAAGTAGGGAAGTAACCCAATTCACCACCGGTATGATCATAGTACTCGCCCAAATCAAAAGTCCTATAACAATTAGAATATAATATAAGGATAGCGGAGTTCCTTGAAGGGCATATGCTAAAGCCCAAACACTTAGACCTCCTACCCCGACCAACAAGCTACCAAAATAGTATAATACGGGCTTCTTCCGTATTTCTTTACGAATTTTACTTGCTAGATTGCGGGACTCTCCGAAATCTTGTTCTACTTCCCGTTCAAGTTCAATTCGTCCTAGTCCAATTAAATCATACCCTACATGAGAGGCTACTAGTTCCCCTTGCTCATGCGCCTTAACAGATCTTGATAACACTTTTCTTGCCACAACCAATTCCGAAACTTTAAAACGGCGGGCAATTTTTTCTACTATATGACGATAAAAATCTCGTGAATGAAAGTCCATTCTGCTATAAATGTTACTTGGATCCTTTTCAAATTCCCTTTCCACCAAACTTACTTCTTCAAAAAAACGTGGCCAGTCTTCTGCCGTGACAAAATGGATACTTAAAATAGCATGTCCCATAGAAACTTGGTACATAGACTGACGATGACGCTCGAGTTTTGCTAATTCTTCAATCGTTGTATCTTGCTTAGCGATAACTCGATCAACCCACTGCAACAGTGGAGCAGCGTCGACGCCAAGATCCCTCAAACGTTTAAGCATCTGTTCTGCATAGGCTGAGGAATATTCCTCTTGAGCTGTGAGTGTTTTTAGTATGCCATCCCATTCCTCAGGTCCATGCTCAGATTCTAATAGAGGCATCACCCAAAGATCTGCAGCTTCTCTTTCTGCTTGGGTGAATAGGATTTGTTCTGTTAACCTTCGAATATTCTCAAGTAAGATGATTCTCAACATAATTGGAATTGCCCATAGTTCCCCACTCGATAAAGGCACTTGAAGCTGATAAGCACTAATAAAAGCTTTGAGCGTATCACTTTGCAATTGACTATCCGTATGTTCGATAAGTTCCACTAATAACCCGTAAATACGTGGATATCCATGGAAATCCCCACTAGCATTTCTTGGCAATTGGCGCTCAAATTTATAGGGGAGATTCTTTTCAATATCCTCCTTTAAGTCTTTTAAACTATAAAAGTTATCCAATAACCATTCCGTAGCCGGTAAAACTTCCTGTGTCCGGGTTGAGTAATTCACAATATCCTGGTAAGCTTGCTCTAAAAACTTAATGTTCTGCTTAAATCTAGGCAATAATGTTCGTTTCGTTGAATTGGTCTCCTGGTGCGCATGTGAACGAGCAATCTCTTCGGCATGACTCAGGAGATCCTCCCTGTTTAAGACAATATCTTTGTATGGTTTATCTTTTGCAATGTAACGTGTAAATAACTTCATTCTTCGTCTCCGTCTATTTTTTTGCATCATTAAAGCATTATTCCCATTCCTCCCGACTTCATTCATCAAAAAATACTCTTAACCAATTCAGAGAGGCTTAAATGTGCGCGATATTAGAGACTTAGAGGGGGAACTATCGCAAAAAAACACTCTAACCAATTCTAATGGTTAGAGTGTTTTTTGCGAGGTTGGATGCACGAAGTTTGAGGCTCGATGGTAATATCGTCCGCGCTCCACGCACATCGCTATCATCCGAATCGTTCATTAAATTCATCTAAGGTTAAAAGCACCTGACGCGGCTTACTTCCTTCATAGGTACCAACGACCCCTTGTTCTTGGAGCATATCCATTAACCGAGCTGCTCGAGTATACCCTAATTTCAACTTACGTTGCAGAAAGGATACAGAGGCAATCCCTGTCCTGATAAAAAGCTGTCCTGCATCAATGAACAAGACATCATCTGGCCCGTTGCTGTCTTCATTTTTAGCCGTTGTTTCTGCGAAAAGATGCTCTGGATCTAGATATTCTGGTCTACCTAATCCTTTCCAGTGCGTGATAACCCTTTGTACCTCGTCATCTGTGACCAAGCACCCTTGTACGCGTAGCGCTTTATTCACTCCCAGAGGAGAATAAAGCATGTCTCCTCGCCCCAAAAGTTTCTCAGCGCCCGTTGCATCCAGAATGGTGCGGGAATCGATTTGCGACGAAACTGCAAACGAAATTCGACTTGGAATATTGGCCTTAATCACCCCCGTAATAACATCAACAGAGGGCCGTTGAGTCGCGATCACCAAATGTATCCCTGCTGCCCGAGCCATTTGAGCTAAGCGACAAATAGCTTCTTCAACTTCCCCCGCTGCGACCATCATCAGATCAGCCAACTCATCAATGATCACGACAATGAAGGGCAAAGCGGGTTTCCAGCTGATCGTTTCCCCAGCTTTCATTTTATTATACCGTTCGATATCTCGAACCCCTGCGGCTGCAAAAAGTTCATACCGGTTTTCCATTTCCTTGACGATCCATTTTAAAGCACTGGCTGCTTTCTTCGGGTCGACAACAACTGGAGCCAAAAGGTGCGGTATACCATTATACTGACTGAGCTCTACCATTTTTGGATCCACAAGCAAAAATTTCACTTCATCTGGGGTCGCATTGTAGAGAATAGAATTAATAATTGACGTAACACAGACACTCTTGCCCGAGCCTGTAGCCCCGGCTACAAGGAGGTGGGGCATTTTAATCAAATCCCCTATGATCGGTTGATCCGCGATATCCTTCCCTAAGGCAACTTTCAGTTTAGAAGGATATTCTCCAAAACTAGTTGTGTCAAGGACTTCTCTAAATGGCACTGAGCGCGCTTGTTTATTGGGAACCTCGATCCCAATAGCCGCTTTTCCAGGGATCGGAGCTTCAATACGCACATCCCGAGCTGCCAGCCCTAAGGCAATATCATCCGCTAAATTGACGATCTTACTTATCTTAACGCCAGGCGCCGGGGCTAATTCATAACGAGTAATAACTGGCCCTCTTGTTACGCGGATAACCTTAGCTTTAACTCCAAAATCGAGGAGTACTTTTTCCAGTAGTTGAGACGTTTCTGTATCTTGAATTATTATACGTTTTATAACAGGTTCCAATAAATCAAAATCAGGAAGCGTCCAATGATCAACCCTTTCAAGCAGAGGTTCATCTACTTGTGCCACAATCACTTCCGTCATTGGTTTCAACGTTAAGACAGGGGCTTGAGGGGCTTGAGGAACTTCAGAGGCCTCTGTGGTCACATAAGGTTCATAGGCCTCGGGACGTTCAAGGACTTGCATGTCTAAAGAAGTACACGCTGATTCCAATAACGCACCGCTAGAATCATCGACTAACACGCATTCCTGCGGCAATTCCACTTCAACTTCTATTTCCTCTATAAAATACTCGATGGGACTCCCCACAAGTTCTGTCTCCAAACTTACTTCCGTAACAGAACCCTCGACATGGGCAATCGTGCCTGACAAATCCAGCGTTGTACACTCTTCCCTCAATGCACCTAAGAGATCGTGACTTTTTAAGTCTTGGGGATCATCCCCACCGTCTTTAAATTGAGCTAAGTATTCTTTTTGATCCTCCTGGGACTTAAACGGCGAAGAAAACAACATTGGTTTCTCTGCTGTTATTTTAGCGATTTCTCCTAGCGCATTATAATTTTGCCTTGGGATTTCTCGCCCAAATCTTTCTTCCTCGTCTACTTCTTCAATGTACCCTTTAAGCCCTTTTAGAGTTGTCATTTTGCCTAGCTTCCTTGGGTAAAACGTCTCCCCTGTTCCAAAATACGTTGGGAAATCCCTTCCCATTTCCTTCATGTCTTCCATCTTTTGGACATCAGAATCCTTAATTTCTAGCATATCAGGCGAAGAAAAATATTGATCAAATCCCCGCAAACTAACAAATTTGCCCGTAGGCAGGGAGATTCCCTTGGAAAAAACGTCCTGCTTAGCTTTTGATTCTTGCAATTCATTAGGAATTGAACGATTAGAGAACATTTTTGGGCGATTTCTGATTAAACTCGGAGAATAAATCCAAAGCAAAACAGCTGTAACAAAGCATAAGAAGGGGCCAGCCCAAGCCAGACTTCCCATAACCGCTTTAAACATGCTATACACCAGGTTTCCGATAGAAAACCCGAAAGAGCCCAGTAGACCTATAACCGCGAACACCAATAAAAATACACTGACTAACTTAAGCCACAAAGAACTTAGTTCTTTTTCCCTTTTCGACACACCTTCCACCTCCACGCTTCTTATACATTATGGTAGATGAGCTAGGAGAATGTCAAAAGGTTTTTTTAAATTTTCAGTAGCGCACACTAACTAAATTAGAAGTCGGGTCTTCTTGCTAGCAATATATAGAACCAAAAACCCACAGTAAAAACTGTGGGTTTTTGGTTCTATTATTGGGGATTTAACCTTTGCTCCAATGCGCCGCTACCTTGATTGAATTATTAACATCGTGGATTCCTGGGATATACTGGATCATTTTCTCAGCCCATAAGCGATCTTCTTCGGAATACACTTCACCTGTCAGAAAGGCAATCCCTCCTTGAACAGCAGCACGTATCTGACCCGAGTTCAAACGATGTTGACCAAGCTTCGCAACCAACTGTTCCGTTAACCACAAATCATCTCCTTGCGAGCGATGACGAGTAAATACTTCACTGACGACTGCTTTTACACCAGGTACTTGATACGCTGTTTCTACAACCCACTCCATTGTTTCCTGAGTATCTACCAGTCCTGTTAGAGTAATCAGACCATTACGAGCCTCTGTTTTAATCTCTTGAGCATTGACCCACGGAGAGGCAACCAAGGCATTTTCGACTCTGTTTACTAAAGTGGCATCATCCACAGCCTTTTCTAAGAACTGTATCTCACTTCGCACTTCTTTAACTCCACGAACCTGAGAAGCTAAGCGCTTGGCCAACCGTTCCGTGCTTTGGGTCTCGACATGTCCAAGGAGGGTAGCAATTCCACGGCTTACTCGACAACCTAAATGCGTAATATCTTCATAATTAGATCCTTGAAACCGTTGAATTATTCCTTGCTCAACGTCTTTATCTTTGATAGTCCCGTCATTAGACACTGTTAATGAATTATCTAATTCTCTAACCCCGTCGATGCGGCCCACTCGGCTTCCGAAAAAATCCTTTTCTGCGAGACTATCTACAGTCCCCCAAAGGTTTACCCGATCCCCTTTGACCTCCACATGTAGCCCTTGCCCACTTTCCCCAAAATGTGTATGAATAAGGTTTTTGATATCCCGAAGGACTTGTTGTTCTGTACGTAGCTTATGCATAATTCTCCCTCCACAATGAAAAAGTTGTTGTGCTCACTTAGAGGGTATTTTATCCCAAGCCTTATCCTTTTAATCTGACGTAATTTATATATTTTCTAAATCTAATTTTATTAAGTTGGCAGCTACATCCTCTAAACGATGCAATTGTTCTCTTAAACCGAAAACAATTAAAAGATCGCCCTCTAAAATCATTTCTTCAGCAGCTGGATTACTGATTACCTGATTTTCTCGGACAATCGCCATAACCATTGCACCCGTTCGCTGTTTAATCCCACTATTGACCAATGTCTTACCCACTAAACAAGAGCTTTTATTTATTCTAAGCTCCTCCATATCCATGGCAATATTATGGTCATGAATTACAGTGTCGATATATTCGACGCTCACCGGTTTTAAAATAGACATTGCCATTCGCCAGGCACCTAAGATGGCAGGAGAAATCACTTTATCTGCTCCAGCACGCAATAATTTTTTCTCAGTTTCTAACTCATCCATCCTGGCAACCACGTGAATAGCAGGATTTAGTCCTTTGGCTGACAAAGTTACAAAAACGTTCAAAGAATCCTCTGGCAAAGCTGTTATAAGGCCTTTAGCCTTATCAATACGTGCTCTTTTAAGGGTTTCATCATGAGTCGCATCACTATTGATTACTAAAAACCCTTCTTCAACGAACTGATTTGCCAGATCTTCTTGCTTTTCAATAACAACACAGGAGGCTCCCTCCTCACGAAGGCGGTAAAGAATTTGCCTGCCGACTCGTCCAGCTCCGCAAACGATGATATGATCCTGAAGGTTTAAGATCTTTTTGTTCATTTTTCTCCTCCCATACGCACCAGCCAACTCACCCTCAATCATAAAGGCCATCATAAGCCCCGCAAAATAGAGCATTACCCCTACTCCTCCAAGCATTAGTAAAACTAGTAAAGCATGCCCGGAGTTTGAGTGTACTTCAATATCTCCATAACCCACCGTCGTCACCGTTTGTACAGTTAAAAAAATAGCTTGGGCTAAACTGAGGTGTTCCGTAAGTATTAATCCAACTGTGCCTACAATTAGCGTTACAAGTAAGGCTAAAAAGGCAAGTCTAATCCTCTTTTCCAACAACTAACTGCTCCTTCCTGTCAGGTTGAAGGTTAATTATAAATAGCCTAAGCATTTGTTAGGTAGGCCTCTAATTTCTGAACCCCTTCAAGCGGGACATCCATTTGGCCCAGTGTAACCACGCCAAATGGACCATGATAATCACTACCACCTGTAGCCAAGATGGCAAATTTCTCCGCGATTTCCGCATAGTACGGGATCAGCGTTTCTTGCCTTTCCCAGTAACCGTAATATACTTCAAGCCCAATGAACCGATAATTCAAAAGCTCAAATATCTGTTTGGGATCGTTCAGTAGTCCTGGGTGAGCTAATACTGGAAGTCCTCCACAAGCAAAAATAAGATCAACAGCATCTTCAAAGGTATGCATCAGATAAGGCATATAAGCGACTCCTCCTGGCCGAAAATATTTTGCAATTTCTGGCCAGTTCTGACTACACCCACATTTTCCATGATATAAAGCCCTCATAATATGGCCCTTACTAACAGCACCATCGGCACAGACCTCACGCTCAACATCTTGCCAATCCAACGAGAGACCGCCGTTTTTTAAGCATTCTACCATATCATAAGCCAAAGCCGTTCGTTGTTCACGTATTTCTCTTAATCGAGACTGTAAGACAGGATTATTAACATCTTTAAAATATCCCAAGAGATGAACCTCTATGCCCTGATAATTAGTGAGTAATTCCACGCCAGGAATAATCTTAATGTTTAAACGCTCTGCCAGTCTTTGAGCCTTAGCAATTCCTTCGGTACTCTCATGATCTGTTATACCGAGAATTTGAACATTATTAGCGTGGGCGAGGTTAACGACCTCTTCAGCCGATAGTAAACCGTCTGATTCTTGAGTATGGACATGCAGATCGACCTTCAAGAACACCCCTCCCTTACATTTTCCGTTTAAAGAAACCATAGCTTATGGCAAGTTTTTCAAGCTGGATACGAATCAGTTAAAAAAGCACTACTTTAGTATGCCTATTCTTGCTTTTCCTTAAAAATCCTGCTGCTTGTTCCAGATCAACATATTTATTCTTAAACTTATAATATTTTGATTGACACTTTTTCCTTTTTCGGATATAATTCAATTCGTTGCTGAAATACTTCTTAGGGGATTAGTTTAATGGCTAGAACAGCGGTCTCCAAAACCGCTGATGGGAGTTCGACTCTCTCATCCCCTGCCAAACGAAAAATAGGCTGGGAGCCTTATTATAAGCGGTTTGAGAGGGTTTGGTACCCTCTCTTTTTCAGTTAATTCACTAACCATGAAGTAATAAACTATTGTATCTTTTAACCGAATATGGTTATTTTTTAGGCACGTATTGGGCACGTTAGACGCTTTGGGCACGTTTTAGGCACGTTTTTATCTATGATTCTTAACGTATTCAGACTCTAATCCTACGAAAATTTGCTCAATATTGATACGGAATAGTCGTTTCGCCTTTTTTGCTAAGTCAAAAGGCATCTTCCTTGTGTCCTCTTCATACATCTTTACGTCCTCTACGGTAATACCACAAACTACAGCAATGTCTTCCATGGAATATCCATTCATTTCTCTAGCTGATCTTAAGGTCACCTGAGCCATAAAATCATTTCCCTTCTAATTATATTGCGTGAAATACAATAACTTTTAATTTTACCCTTGTGGTAATAGGGAAAAGTAAAGTATAATTGCATTACAAATATTCCCTATTACTGGGGTTTTTTGTAGAGGAAGTCCGAAACTCTTGCGGGGTATGCGGGCTTCCTTGTTTATTTATTTTACCTTCTTCAGCTTGTTTAGCGGTTCGCTTATCAAGCCATCATCTCCCTGCGTAACCCTGAATTTCTCATTATTAAACTGAAAGAGTTCTCCCGTATTAAGGCCTGATTCATCTAGTCCAGCGACCATGCTAATTTTTCGTCGTTGCCACGTCTCGCCCTCGTCATCGCTAACCTTAACTTCGACCAGTACATTGGCCTCGTCTAAAAATTCATTTTTGAATTGGTCATCGTTTCCTTTTGCTTTCTTTCCCACAACATCGCCCCCTCGGAACGTTTATTCTTTCATTATTAGAACACATGTTCCATTTGTCTTCAAGGGGTAATTTGTCGTAATGTGTTATTCTTAATATCTCCCCCTCAAAAGGGTCCTCGCTTCGACTCCTAATGCTTCTGCAATTATGGCTACGGTTTTCAAACCAGGGTGTTTCCCTTCTTCGATAGCGGCAATATAGCTCTTACTTAATCCCGTAGTTTTAGCCAGTTGTTTTTGTGTCCACCCCTTCTCTTCACGGAGCTCAGCAATCCTTTTCCCTACCATTTTGTCATTCCCTTGTTGCTACCTATAAGGTTATACCTAACGGCTTGTCGAATCATAGTGTAATGGCTACCGAAAAAGTACCTATTCTACGATTAATATAACCTATTTACGACACAATTTATATGCGTACCCATATATTTACTTATATACCACTTTTCTCGCAGGGATTACACAGTGTTTGTTGAATTCCTAACATCGGTGATGAGAATGAATCGATTAGAATTAATAATGCATAAAAAAAATATGACCCAAAATGATCTATCTAAATTAACAGGAATCTCCCAAAATGATATTAGTAAAATTATAAATGATAGGAAAGACATTTATTTGACAACAGCTCAGAAGATCGCCCGCGCCGTTGGGGAAAAAGTAGATTACATTTGGTATGATTATTAAGAAAGACCCCTGCATTGCTGCTGGGGTCCTTCTATTTGTCACAAAACAATTAATTCTGTCGGATGGCAGGAAACTATATATGATTGTGGAATTAATATTTACTATAAGATATCGAATAGGAGATTGATAAAATGGGATTTCTTGATAATCTTAAAAAACAGCTTACACTTGTTCAGGTAAAATACTTAGGTGGTCATCCGGAGCTGAGTGGCCCTAGTACCTTAGGGCTTGGCTCCTCAGAAGGTAAGCTTATCCTTAATGCTGGCATTAGGCCCCTATTGGAAATTCCATTATCTGATATAGTTGGTCTTACTCTTGAAAAAGCTAGCCACAGAAGTGCTGGGAAAGCTGCTGCAGGCGCAATTATAGGCGGTGCACTTACTGGAGGAATTGGACTACTCGCAGGCGCAGCATTTGGCGGACGAAAAAAAGATGATAGCGTAATAGTGCTTACTGTAAAATATGGAGTTGCAAATGTCGATCTATTTTTTTCTGGTGCAAATATTGATACTGCTAAAACATACCCACAAGTTGCTAAACTACTTCATTAATGAAATGTTAATTGGGCCTCAAGAATCACTCAGAGGCTTTTAAATTAAAAGATGATCCTGTGCGCGACGCATTCATGATCTCCAATATACTGTCGTCCGTAACGGAGTAGAACAGGCAAACGCTAGGCTGATCGAGTCAGTGAGTCAGATCGAGAAAAATGTCCATGAGATTAAGATAGCAGCAACCAAAAAGGAGAGCAGTTAAGCTCTCCTTAAAAGCAGAAACCCGGTGCCGCCCCACACACCGGGTTTCTGTAAACGGGATATCAAAATAACCGATACCACAACCAACGACCTCTACGATCCGCCCCACTATACTATATGCCCCTGTCCCATAAGGTGTGACAAGCGCCGACTTAATTGCCGGCGTCTTTTTTATGCCTATTGACTTATCAAGACTCTTGCAGTTAACAAATATTGGTGTTATAATAATGGTATACAAAAGGTTTACCGGTAGACATTGGTAAACCACGCATGAATAGAGGGTTAATAGTATACCTATTGTGAAGGGGGAATGAATTATGTCCGACGAAAAGGATATTAAGCCAGATTCCTACTCAGTAAAAACAACAAACGACATCACGGGATCCGTTGACGAGCTACTAAAGGCAACCGGCCTCAACAATAAGGAACTATTCGCAGCTATGGTCACGCAATTCAAGACGAATTTAATGGCCGGCAGTGACGCCGAGCAGACTGAAGATATGCAGCAACTACGTTATCACCTCTCCCACGCTGAATCCATTTTTACTAACATGGTTCAGAAACTTCATGACCTGAAGGAAAACTTTACTGAGCGTATTGACCAAGAGAAGCATCTGCATCAAAGTGTTGTCGCCCAAGTTGAGCGTAGCCGACAACAGGCGGAAGAAGAACGCGACAAGGCCCGGCTGGAGTTGGCTGAAATCCAAGAGCAAATGAAGGAGTTAACCGAGCGAAATAACGAACTCGAAGTTGTCAATAAGTCAAATTTAACTACGATTACCCTGCTTACCGACAAAACGGAATCCCTTGAGGCCCGGATCGGAACTGTCTCTGAAATGGAGACAGAGATTAAGAAGCTACGGACACAGCTTATCGATGAAGAATCAAGGCTTAGTGGGCTACAAATCAAGTTAGATCAAAGCCAGCGGGCCGTCGAAGCTAAAGAGCAGACTATTGCAAACCTGGAGAAATCTCACGCCGCGGAATTGGTTTCTGCACAAAAAATGGCTGACCTACAAATACATGCGGCCGGCGTTGAAGCGAATAATCGAGTTCTGGAAGCTACTACTAAGCTCAAGGATGAGTATGCCGCCAAGATTGATGCCCTCATAGAGAAAAATCAACTCCTGACTGCCCGGGTGCATGAATTAGAGTTAGGTAAAAACAAACGCTAAAAAAGCAGAAGCCCGGCTCGCCATACCGGGTTTCTGCTTATCGCCAAAAATATTTTCCTAACCACCGCACTACACTATATGTCCCTGTCCGTTAAAGTGTGACAAAGCGCCGGTTAACACCCGGCGTCTTTTTTATGCTCCAGCAGCTCCCCCACAAGATTCGTAACATTTTTGGACAAGCAAACATAAGATATATCAGATGCGATAACAGGCAGTTCACTTCTAAGAAAGGAGAGTCGGCAGGGGCTCTCCTATATTTAATGAAGGAGGAATGTTTTTATGCCTCCCAAACCAGTTCCCCCCGGAATTATCGACCGAATCATTAGAGCCTTATTAAGATTGATTAGGGCAATCAAGAGTTTACTGAGTAAAAGGACGAAGGCGGTTTTATTACCACCTTCGTCCTAATCTTAATACTTACATCTTCCACAACATCCATTTGCAAGTCTGCAGCTCATACTTCAACTCAAACACCTTCATGGCTCCATCTACTTCGCTTTGGCAGCGAAAGCACAGCATACGATTGCCGGCGAGCTTTTCTTCAGTTGTGTGGATAACCTGTTGGACTCTCACGACACTGTCCTTATGCCGAAATCGCACTGGGTGAGGTTTACCGTTTAGATCAAACCAGCAGACCATCTCAATTAATTCCGCCACTACTTTCATACGTACAGTCGCCCCTAATAAGAACGTTTGTTCTTATTATAGCTTAAGATGAGCGAATTAGTACAGGTAAGTTTTGGGTATACTCTGGCACTTGAAGATCAGCATCTTATTACCGGCAAGTTTCTCTTCGGTTACTGAGACTACGTGCCCGATCTTGATCTCCTTGTCGGCGATCTTGAAGTGGATCGGGTGAGGTGTACCGTCGAGCTCGAAGTGGGCTAGGAGTGTGATGGGGGTTAAGAGGATTTTCATATGTTTGTACATCCCCCTTTAAGCTTCCTGTTTAAAAGTATCCAATTCACTTAATCGTCTATATATCCTTTCCGAGACAAGAAATTTTAGTGATGTACTTTTCCTATAAAAAACATGGTTGATTTCTTCATCATAAACCACTAAAACAATATAAGTTATTTCTGAAATTAGCTGTACTAAATCTCTGCTTCTTTGAAGCATCTTTTCTTCGGTTAAATGACTATTTTTCAACTCTACATAACTACTAGTGACAGGCAAATCTGCCCTGATATTATTATGAACATAATCACATGCTGAAGAATAATAATTTCTAATTAATTGATAATTACCTAATTTTGATTCATCAAATTTTGAAAACAAATTTGTGATACTCATATCATCACCATCTTCTAATCGTAAAATTACACGAAGACTATTTTCAATTAATGATCGTAAATCAAAATAGGAATATCTTTCATTACTATTACAAATAGAAATTATAGCATTAAGCGAATCGTAAATTATACTGTTAAAATAGCGTTTGTGTTGTAAATTTGACTCCTTAATTGTTAAATCGAAAAAGATCACTTTTTTTAAGATACAAATAAAATCATTTACTAATCCTTCATTTTTTATATAATTAAATTCTTCCCTGAAAACATCTAGAACATTTTTTACGTTGAACGGATCATGTGTCAATATATTATTTTCCATTTCTTATACCTTGTATCCACTTTGAAATAGATGGCTTTTCTTTACTCATTTCTGATTGACTTTTGTTTTCTAAGTTAAAATCGAAATAATCAAATAGTCTTTTAAGCATTATACTCAAATTTTCTTTATCATAATTATAAATTGTTTTAGTAAGTCTAGCCCCTATTAGGCTCCTAGACTTCATTACATATGGTAAATAAGTCATTTCAAAAACTTTTTTTAAGTAGTCTTCAATATCTGAATTTTTTTTGAAAATTTCTTTTGAAAATAATATGGATATATTTGTTCCAATAACCATCTCCACACTATTCTTTTTCCTATTTAATTCAATCAGTCTATTTCTGAGATCATTTTCATTTTCAATTTGCACTATGATTCACTCCTTAATATGGCTTCCAATTCCTCGCAAATAAGTGCTATGTCTTCTCTCGATTTTTTATAGTGTGATGCTATATTTCCTTTCCCTCCGACTTGCAAATCTCTAACATAAGTTGTCCCATTTTGAAAAACGTATAATTCTCCTATGTTTTCCACTGATTCAAATTCGTCTTTTAATGCTTGAGTTTTCTGAGTTAAGTTATCATCTAAGTTAGTGTATATTACGCCAAGTGGTCTAATATCTAATTCCGCTTCTGCCTTTAAATTACTAATTACTGTTATAAGATTCGTTAGACCTAATATTGAATATTTGTCTATTTTAACGGGAACTACATAATAATCTGAAGCAACTATTGACGCATCAGTATACATTGATATAGTTGGAGGAGAATCTATTAGTATGTAATCGTATATATCTTTTAAGAAATTACTAGTAATAAACTTTTGGACTCGTTTTATTCTTGTGTTATCCATTGTATTGTTATCAAAAATTAAATTTATATCTCCAAAGACCATATGTAAATTATCGTTAAATTCATGAATCACTTCTTCTTTTCCTATGTGAACATTCCTTTGGTATACATTTGTGGTAGTTGCGAACAGCTTCCTAATTGTTTTTTCTGTGCGGAAAGTGGATAAATATTCGTCTACTAACTCATATTTATCCAGTAAAGATTGGGTGGCATTAAACTGCGGATCAATATCTATTATTAAAACCTTTTTCCCCAACTCATTTGCTAAATATTCACCTATACCTATGCACAAGGTTGTCTTCCCAACCCCGCCCTTCATATTAATAAATGTTATTACTGGCGCTTTATTATCATCTATCATACCATACAGCTCCTCCATATTTTAGTAATTAGATTAATAATATAAATGGGTCACTGCCATATTAACTCAATATACCCCTATCATCTCATAACTTTATCGCGAAATTAGGGGAAACCTGTCTATAACGCAAAAAAGCCTCCCTCCAATTAAGGAGAGACGCTTCGTCATATGCAGGGAATCCCTCTCCAGCACTTCACTAGGAGGGAAAGGCATGAGAAGTTGGTCTATATTTCAACCGTAAACGTACGTGTTCTTGCTATACATTGATCATACTCCCTATTTGTTGTCTCTCGATTAACTTTATGTAAAGAATGCGTTAAACCTTATAATGAACAAAAGGGCTCCCTCCAATCAAGGAGAGAGGCCTTTTGTTATGTCTGATTACTTTATCCCGGGTCAGTAATTTTGCTCTCTTGGATTTCTTCCTGCTTTGGCTTATTCTCGTCAGTCGTGTTTAATCCCGATAGATAATTCTTAGCTCGGGAGTAAAGTGTATTGGCCATATCTTCAAACATTTTGTGAGTAATAAACAATCGGACGTTCGCGGGCAATAACTGGTACCCTCGGTCGACCACAAAAATAAACTTTTGATCTCCATTTTTGAGCATCAGATCCTCTGCTTCTTTCTCTGCCCGGAGCATCAACGATAGAATGATCTGAGTTGCTTTGGTCTTACCCTGAGAGATCAGATAGATTATGAAGCAGAGTGCGAACAGGATTATTCCCCAGTAACTCTGGAGATACGATAAAAATACGTCCACGTTTAATTCCCCCTCTTTCATTTTGGCAAGCGCTTGCCGATTTGCTAACGGCATTAATGTCGGGAGCAAATTATCCTAGATATCGCTTTACAGCTGCAGCTGTGTCATACTTGTCGTTCCCACTCAGCAACACCTCGTTTGGGTGCCCCACCGTTGCCCCGCCGATCACGAATAACTTCTCAACGCTCTTAGCATCCTTCGGTACGGACCGATCCTCTCCTCGCACAAATACCGCGCAATTACCATTCTTAACAGCCACATCCACACCGGCCCAGAAATCATCCTTGGTATTTAATAAAACTGCTACATCCAACACGTCGCTCTCCCCTTTCAAATCCTCAAATAGTCGATCCCACGGAAATCCTGAACCTGGGCAATTGGACTTATTAACCGAGTCAATCCGGTAATGCCCGATGATATTGTCCCGAGTCACCGGGATCCCCAGCTCTGCCACTAACCACCGATGCAGAGCTAGAGTTGACTGATACTGCGCTTCGGTCATTACATCTCCGCTATAGCCCTCGTGTTCGATAGAAATGGTGTAATAGTTTGGATTAACTCCGGAGTACAAAGGCCAATCGGGTTTATTCGCAATGCCGTTTGCCCATGCCGGGTATTTCAGGTCGACGTATTGATGGATATCGCCATTCTTACCTACTCCAAAATGAGAACTGGCCTTACTCGCTGGATTTAAAAACCATGAGTCTGTGCCTATTAATGTCCCGGCCATAATGTGGTCTACGATGGCAATCATTTTATAACCCTTTGGATCATTGTGGTTTGGTGATCCGATCCATGTGATGTTTGGCTTATCCATTTTTCCTCTCTCCTCCCTATCTGAAAATAGCCAACGCCCCGATCGCTGCAGCAATAATAGCCCCAACAACAGTGCGCCAGAGCCAGGTGTTATTTTCCTCGAGCTTATCAATTCGATGACAGTTTGACTTTGATCTGGATTCGTTTTCGATTGCTCTGTCTTCCACTGTATCAAGCCTTTCCCGGATGCCGTTGTGGTTGTCGAGTTTTGTTTCTACCCGCACTAGGCGCTCACGAATGTCCATTAGTACATCTTGTTGTTCAGCCATTAGCACATCAGTCTCCCTCCCCTTCATTTCTACTTATAAATACATAAGCCCAGGGTGCCCTACTTCGCGGTCACCTCTCCGCTTTTCAGACTTAGATTCCCGGGCATAAAAATAACCGCTCGTTAGCGGTAAAATAAACTTGATATAAGCGCTTTCCAATTCTAATACTCAACAATCTTGATCCCCCACCCGCCTCATCCTTTCATTTTTAGGCATAACACCTCACCTAAGGCGTCTTATTTACCAAAAAGTTATTTGATCATATTATATTCATAGACACTTGAGTGTTTTCACCAACTTTTAAAACAGGGTTTGCTTGTGTATACCCATTTATGAAAGTATTATTCGTAATCAAATTATTATCACAATTAGTTGATTCTTCAACGCAGTAGTTGTAACCACAATCGCCACTTTCATAGACTGTAAAGGAATTGTTGCAAATCTGATTTCCAAAAGCTTTTTCACTCGCGTCAATGTCCTTGAATTTAATACTACTTCTACTAGTATCAGATAATGTATTTCGTCTACCTCCAAACCTATTGTTATTTATTAAATACCCCCAAGCTCTCCCTTGCATTACTATGTTTTCCCATAAACCGGCTTCAAAAATATTCCCTTGTATTAAAGCATAAGCAGCCCAGTTTCCTACTATATCAGTTCTATTCGCTGCAAAATGATTATTACCAACGACTTGAGTATTCCAACCATTGATCAGTAAACCACAGGCATCCCAGTTCCATAGAACTTCTTCTGATTTAGCATTATCGCCGAAACTAGTGCCCGTTATAGTAGTATCTCCACCAGCGACCATACCTTTAGCATGATTATTCTTTACAAAGCCATCTCTAAAATAACCACCATACGTTCCTTCGCCATCAAGCTTAATTCCACTATGACAATTCTCAACGATTAAATGGCAAAACTCGAATTCTTGTGATTTAATTTTAATCCCCCAAAAATCTTGGTCCCTGTTATTATCGTGGTTACCATCTACTCTAAATTCTTTCAACGTTGGAAAATAGACAATGCCGCTATCATAATTATCGCTAACTAGCATGTCACATCTAGAACCACTTTGTAAAAAAAACCTAGTATTATATCCACTACCTTCAATGTACGAAGAATCCTTCACATGAACAGAACCAGAAATATTAATGTCACCATCTAATAATTGTATTTTTGGTACCATCCAATTACCAAATGAGGCGTTAGGATTACTGTGAATATCTTGAATGATGTCGTTTAATGTTTCCTGATCATCCGTGCCTGGCAATACATATCTGGCTGCAGATTTTTGAAGGGATTTACGTGGTGCAATAGTAATAATACCTCCTCCAGGTACTGCCCTCCGTGTTAAACTCATCTCAAGCCCTCCCCCACGCCTGATAGGGACCTTCAGTAGTGATATTGACAAAAGTAAACGGCTCAAATGCTTCGTCAAAACTCGTAAATGGGTATACCGTAAAAGTCATATTGTTAATGGTAATCGTCAAATTCGAGTCACCATCATTACTAATAAAAAACTCCCGCATTGGTTTGGTGAATGTATGGGTAACCGTCGTAGATCCTGTAAAAGGCTCATTGACTAATCTCCCTGTAAGTTTAGTATTCACGCTACCATCAGAATTTACAGCAAGGGCATTCACCCCTCCCCCTGCATCCTTAAGGTTAACGTCCATTGCCCCGTTAGCGCCTTTGATAGCTTCGTAAGACAATCCATCTCGTTTTAAAAATTGAGGAACTGGGGTCCCCGCAAGATCAGATAATAGTTTTGCTAAACCCAAAATAAGCACCTCCAGTTGATCGCTGGCTACAAAATATTCCTCCAAAGATCTCTCTTTAAAGTTTCATAATGTACGCTAAAGCGTAGTAAAGGGGTCTATTTTCTAATGTGGTCACCCCTCCACTATTTACAGTCACAGAAACACTATGATTATGACTTCCGTCTGAATTAGTCGTCCCTGAAACTGAGTGGGTATGAGATGTTGACGCAAAGTAATCTTGTGCTCCAGCATCTCCACCATGAGTATCACTAGGGCTTCCAGTTGCACTTGAATAACTATGGCTGTGACTTCCAGCATAGCCAGACGAGCCTGAAGCAGTATGGGTGTGACTAATATCATTAGTACTCGTACCACCTGTACTACCCATGTTATATGTTGAACCTGCACCAACAATAAATCTATTAACTAAGTTAGGTGTACCATTAGCGCCATTGCATATAGCCCAACCACTTGGTATTGAAGCAATGGAACCAGACCACATGACAATGGCCCCACTAGGAATGCCTGGATCTGCCGCGGGAATAGAAGCTATTTGTAAATCGGTATACACTTTTGAATTAGCCTCAGCCGCGTTCGCCTTAGTCTGAGCTCCAACAGGTGTTTCTTTTGCATTCCATGTGTCCCTGTCAGTCTGAGAAACGTGAATCACATTGTTTCCAGTGTGACTATTGAAATCCTGAATAGTCGTAAAGGTTAATGAAGTGTCAATGGTCGCAGAGACATTAGATGCATTCCCTATGATAGTCACTACATCAATGCTCTTTTCAAGAATGTCAGCTCCGCCCGAGGACGGAATATACTCTGCGCTGGCATCGGCGTTCCCGTAGCAGTAAAGCACCTCGCCAAGGTCTGGATCCTGGGCATAGACTCCAAGCTCCTTCCAGTAGAAGCCCTCAGTAACATCTTGATTTGAGAAGGCTGTTCCAACTACAGCGTTTCCACCCGCCATGGTTTTAAGTTTAGTAATACTCAGTGATTTTATCTGATGTTTTAATGTCGTAAGATCCGCGATAGATGTTCCGCCCAAGTCACCATCACCGATTGCTATCCGTGTGAAATTCAGTTGTGCACCCGCCTGTGCTTTCGCTTGTAAATTACGACCAACAGTTGTAAATAATAATCCTCCAAAAACACTCATGTTAGCCCACCTGCCTAGTTTCTATGAAATCTCCTGTATGAACCGCACCGCCAAAATATATATCTAGTTGACCAGACAGGGATATTAAGATCACTTCAAGATGGGAGCGCATATTCTTAACTGAATTAAGCACCGTAGTGAATTGATTAGCTAAATCTGCTGTTACAGAAGGGTTAGTTGTCAAAACCTTAAACATACCTGGTTCTCCTCCGTAATCAAACCACTCTTGAACTTCACCGTCTCCAAAATACGTCTGAATGATCTGCTCCACTGCATAGGGCGTTCCTTTATACATGTGAACTATTATTGCGCTACGAACTATTTGTTGTTTCGTGGCTATATCGACCGAAGGGTCGTACCACTTAATATTTAGTTGCCAAGCTAATTCGTCAAGCACCTGCTCGTTTGTAATTTCAGGTGCAAACACCTTAACTACTAACCCTGGAGAGATCGTAGCCCATTTTATCTGATTCAATCGGGCCAGGATTGAACACTTTTTAGCCTCACCAGATAGTTGTTGGAACTGAGGACTAAGCGCCCGACAAAAAGCAATCGTTGTCGGGTCGTTTTTCATGTAGCTACTTTGGAGGCTTAGTAAATCGACATCGCTTAAATCCATCACTCAAGACCTCCATACGCAACTGTTATGGTACCGACTTTAGCTACCTGAGTTGATGTAATGTCAGCATACACTGGAGAAGTCAAGGCAATTCTTTTGACGGCTGTTTTAGTAATGCTACTTTGCTGATACTGGGCCGCACTTTGAATGAAATATCTAAGCATATCTGGACTAACCGAAATCCCAAGTTCACTTTGTTGCCAAGATATATACTCATATACTGCGCTATCAACGCCTACATCAAGCTTTTCTCCTTCTATTGCTTGGCGATATTTAATCTCATCCGCACTGAGCTTCTCGTCAAGATAATAGGTTAGGGCAATATCGTAGGAAACAACAGTAGGAGCTTCAACTTGAACTTGATCTGTTAATGGCCGCTTATCTTTTGCAGAAGTGATCGCTAAAACTGCATCTAAAATGCTTTGGCTAGGAATGCCACCCTCTTCGAGCAGTGGTACGATCCTGACAACACAAGGTGATGGACTATCCACGGCCACGTCTATAATTGTACTATCAGCACTCTTTGCCCAAAAAATATAGGCCCCTTCAGGACCTGCTGTAGAGAGAGACTCTGGAAGAATTCTGAGTCTTTCTCGGTAATTATCATCGCCCTCAATATCGGTTCCACCAGAACTCGTATCCGTATTGACTATACTTAATACATAGGGAATTGGGTCCACCATGGTTTTTATTTGCCCAGCGATATATCCATTGTATTGAGATCCAACCTCCGTAGCTATTCCCTTTACTTCTGCTGTAAGCTGACCGGCTAAGATCGTAACATCCGAGGATGTCGCATAATATAACATACCATCAGGGGTAACTCTTTTCCCTGCTCGTATAAGATAGTTTGATGGTTGGATTACTGATAGAGTTATCTTCAGCGTAGTAATTGCGCTTTGTGCGCTTAACCTTTTTCCCCGATCTCCATAAAGCTCACCAAGAGCATCAAGAACATCGCCACGGGCATACCTGAGAAGATTCTGCCGTGCGCTGTCATTGATTAAGTTTTTCAGACCAACAACCACCTGCGTTTCCTGTTGTAGAAACATAAGGCGCTCATCAGCAGGATAAAGGTTTTCTCCTAGAACTTGTTCAAACTGTCTAATCATATCTGCCTGGATCTGTGCAGCATCTACTTCAACAAAATTGATCTCACTCAAACTTCTATCACCACCTCTGCGTCAATTTTCCCTTGCTCATTAATTCCTTTTACGGTCACGCTTGTAACCGTTACGTCAGGTTGATAGTCCTGCACAAGTCGATAAACATCTGCAGTAAACAACGCCACAATAGTTGGGTAAGGTTTATCAATCATCGCTGGATTCAATCCCATGATACGGTTATAAGCTACGTCATATCGCCAAGTGTTAAGGAGATTTAGTACATTCTGGGCTTTACGTTGACTCCCTTTTGCTGTCCAGTCTAAGTTGCCTTGGGAAGTATAAATTGTTTGCGGCACAGTTAATTACCCCCCTAGAAATCTTGATCTATTGTATTCTGACATAGACACCATTGTGGGGTTTTCTCGCTTATAGTCTGACTTATCTTCTGGGCCATAGGTACCACCATAATCAGAAGGAGTCAGCCCTGGAACACTTGATGTCTTCGGTCCGCCAGATCCATTAGCTTTCGCCGCTGCAACTGCAGCCGAACCAGGACGAACATACTCATCCAACTTTAGTTGCAAGTCTAACTTAAGCATATTCCCGAGATTATCCATGACTATGTTTGAACCTTGGACATCTACCAGAAGCCACTTATTCCATCCAAGAGGGCTTCTCCCAAGAATAAATTGATAGGCAACGCCTGCGTCCTTGATTTGCTCCCATGATTCCATTTCATGACGTGGGTTTACTCCTTGTGTTGCGTCGAGTTTTAGAGTAAAGTTCAGTCCATTTAATCCAGGGCCCTTGTTGTAGGTACTGGGTTTCTTTCCTTCTGCGTCTTGCTTTTCAGTATCAAGTGTAGTGGTATACTGCAGACCATCAAAGGTATATATTTTTGAGTCCGTTATTTCGAAAACTTTGCTTCCGAATACTGCAATAGGCATGTCATTTCACCGCCTAATATTTGGCCAAGATTAGGCCGTCTTGCATATTATCTGAAAAGAACACCACAACGATGTAATCACCTATTTCAAGAGTTCCAACGCCGACGGCCACTAATAGAGGGGCTGACACTGCGTTCTCTTTGTCCGGGAAGGTAGCTCTAGTGCCCTCTATTCCAATACTTGAGACTATCCCCCTAAGTACCATTAATACCCCTCCAGTGGTTTCCTTAGCTTTGCTATGGTCCGCTTTTGAACCAACTTGTGGATAATCTGATAGGCAAAATAATTGCCATCTGCAAGACCGAAATTATTCAAGGCAAGAACATTGCCGGAAGCAATTCCCGGCTCGAGTCTAATAACTCCGGAAAAGGTCTGTTCAAATTTATTTTTAGCACGGAGAAGTCCCTTGGATGTGCGTTCCGCCTCACCCAAGCTTCCCAAGGCAATATCAAACGCTTTAAGTGTTGGCCCGTATGCTCCGGGAGCTTTGAATTCATATTGAACGCCCTTATGAGAGACTTTGCACGCACCAAAGATTTGGTTTGATTTATTCTTAAATAAAAAGTCCCCGTCTATATCGTCGGGGGTCAATGATTTGACTGCTGTTTGGGATTCCATGTACTGCTCACCGTAGACAATAAGTTTCCCATCGGTGATCTTAAGGGCACAGCTTTCCAGAAGGCAACGCCTAGACAAAAATTCAAAATCTGCCTGCTCGTACTGGTCTACTCTCGTGTAAAGTTGATCCTGTACACCGTATGTTTGAAGCGTAAGGCTGTGCTTTGAGGCAATCTCCCGGACTAATCCGAGGAATCTTACATTGTCCCAGGACTTGATATTAGGAGTCTTGGCCTCTTGTTTAACTGGTAATGCTTTGATACTGATAAGGCCTCGCTGCTGTCCTAATTCATCAGTGTACATGATACCGCTGTCGAATCCAGATTCTTTAATCTGAATGGTGTGATTCTTTTCAGGTTTCCACTGACTCCATAGACCTTTGGGATCATTGAGAATCAAATCAATGCTGTCTAGTTCCCCTCCAGCATTGTCAATTAGATCAGCCTTACGAATTTCAACAGCATTGGTAATGTCTTCACTCTCGTAAATTAATTGCATAAACTATCACCTTTTCCATGGCGGTAGTGTTGACGCTGCCGATGGATCCACGACTCTAATTTTTAAATCTACTCCAGCTTCAAATACGAGCACGTTTACATAATCCGGATTGTCTTGGATAATCCAATGAGCTTTTGTTTCGTCGTTCCACGCATCGAGAGCAAGAATGTCAAAGGTGTCACCCGCTTTGGTTGTATAAACGAAATATGGGTTATTCAAAAGCAACCCTTCCTTTATCTCCGAAGTATTCTTCAGCCCATACTTTGAATTGCTCGTATGAGGTATTCAAGGCGCTTTGGACCTCAGGTCCGCTTCCACCTTGGATGACGGGGGCATAGGTAATATTCACCTCATTTTTGGAACCGCTTGAGTTTGATCCTCCGACTCCTAGAATGCTGGCTGTTTGTTGCAATAGACCTAGACTTCGTGGAGTACGTTGTAAGGGAATGGCCATTTCTTCCCCTGCTTCACCGAATATTGAGGGACTGGAAGCAATACCTCCGGATGCATAAGGGGTTAGTTGCTCGTAGGCAAGTGTCGAATTACTTTGATAACCTCCGCCAAAGAAGTTCTTAATGGGTTCCGCTACCTTACCGATCCACGCGAAGAGTTCTTTACCCTTTGCCATCACCCAGTCCCAGTTTTGCCAAAGAGCAACACCAGCTGCCACTAGAAGCCCGATTCCAACAACTACTAATCCAATTGGGTTAGCAGTCATGGCGGCATTAAATCCGTATTGAGCCCATGTCATAGCAAAAGTCGTGGCCGTCCAAGCCCGATATAATTTTGTTACTGTTCCAATTATTTCAAGAGCCGCCATGGACCCTGCAACTCCTGCAACCGCAGGAATCAACCAATTCGAGTTATCCTTTGCCCATCGGATCCCGTCACCCATAATGGTAAACGCATTTGCGACATCCTTCGTCACTTTACCGACATCTACGTTTTGTGCCCATTTATTTGCATACTGGAGGAACTGTGTTAAATATGGTAATACCTGAGTGGCCACCGTCGCTCCCAATTGCTTCATATTTGTATCAAAAAGCCTTTGCTGGTTGGCGAAACCTCCCTGAGTCCTATTAAAATCTCCCTGAGCATCTTTGGAAACAGAAAGAAGGTAATTGTATCTAAGAATGCTCTGAGAGGCTTGATCCATCTTTGCATAAGATGTCTTGATGCCTTGAGACATTGCATATGCTTCCATGTTTGCCACCGACATATTAATACCAAGCTGTTTGAGGGGTTCAGTTTCACCGCTGATGCCAGAACGGATTTTCTCAAACGCAGTTTCTTGATCAAGATTATAAAAACTAGCCAAGTCGCCCGACAATCCAGCTAGGTTTTTAGACATCTTGACCATGCCTTCACCGGTAATACCCGTACTTTTTAGCATGGCTCCCATAGTGCCCGAAAATTGCTTTGCTTGAAGCTCAGAAAGGCCGTATGCGCTTAAGGCTGTTTTGGACCATGCATCAATCTGATTAGAACTCTTTCCAAAAGTGGTATCCACAACGTTCTGTACTTCAGTCAGATCGGAGGCCAGTTTAACGCTTTCGGCTGCAACTCCCGCTACCCGAGAAGCTATGAACGAAAGCCCCTCTGCTGCTATAGCTCCTAAAAATGTTCCCTGCGCTATCGTTGAAACTCTATTCAGTCCATTAGCAGAGTTTCTAAGGTTGTTTGAAAGCCGCATACTCTCACCTGATGCACGTAGCATTGCACTTTGCAGGGATGGATCTATGCGGCCGGCTATCGTTATGAGTGCTCTTAGTTCCTGCCTACTTGCCATTATTGCCCTCCTTTCTCAAACGATTTAATTCTTCTATGAGTATTTGGTTAAAATCAGCATAATCGACTAGGGGGATATTGTAGCAATATTCCGCCGAAGTAGATGTCAGCAAGGTAACTCTAGCAATTGACCTCTTTATTGCATCATCTGTGACAACTCCCCCAAACTGAAGAAGAAAAAACTTCTTGCTAGATTGGATGCTTTCTGCGCGTCTTTCGCGCTAATTCTTAGTACGTCGTCAGTGCTAATACTGCGATCCGCGACGCACACGGCCTCAGCAAAGAGATAAAAATGATAATCCGAGTCCATTTCTTCCATGATCGTTGGTATTCCAGCTGCTTTCATTTTCTTGCCGACATTTATCTTGTCCTTAGCTGTCATGTTTTCAAAATCATAAGGTAATTCGGACAGCTCTATGTCTTCGTTTGCACCGAAAATCTTAAGTGGTTTAGATAACTTTAAAACCTCTGCCATGTCCTCTTCCTCCATCTATGTTATTTTTAAAAAGAAAGCGACTCTTGTTAACCAAGAATCGCTCTGATTGCCTGCATGTAGTCAACACCGTTAACTACGTATTGGTAATTGAATTTATCGATTAATAACGTTTCCACGCCTTCAATCACCTGGCGATATCGCAACACTTCAAATTCCACACTGCCATCCATAGTGGCTCCTTGCTCGACTTTACCGGGCTCATATTTTTTTACTACCCCGGTAATAAAGATTTTCGTACTTGCAGGGATTACGGTTCCATCTGACTGGATGACATCCCGAGCAAACCGCAGTTCAAGGCTTTGCTTACCCGTCTTTGCAAGTGCGGAGGTTTTTTTGTTTATGGACCGCGAACTAATCTTAAAACTCATGGCATTGATTTGTGTTGGAGACGGCATGTCAACCGTTCCTAAGATACCCGCGCCCTTAACTTCCGTCGTGCCAAATTCGATTGATGGCAATTCGCAAGATACATTGTCCTCGATCTCAACGTTGTCGGCGAGAAGCTTATGTGCTATTACACTTCCAGATACAATCATGCCGATTCACCCCCAAACAGAACGCTTAATCCAGCAGTAGTGTACGTAATTTTGGCCGTCAAGGATTTACCTGGTGGCGTTGTCGTTGTGGCCACATCAAAGACAAAATCTCCTTCAACGATATCTGACGTAGGGTTACTGATCTCATTGAAAGCAATCTTCCCGAGCAAGATTTTACCTTGCCCGATCAGGGTATCAAACCACTCTTGGTAATCATTGAGGATCGTCTCAACTTTAGAACGATTTATAGGCTTGTCAACTATGATCCCGTACCGTGATTGGAAGGTATTCGCGATATATTGCAGCATCCTCACACCGCAGTCAAACACGTTCGCTTTGTCCATGTCCTTCCCGTATGCATATTCTCCAGTATGTCCACCCCAGAGTACCCAGCGCCCGCCCCAGTATGATAGAGTGCGTATTCCCTTGCTGTTGAGTACGTTGGCCTGCATTTGGTCAAAGACGATACTCGTGCCATCCGCGAGGCACATCCCGGTCACGTCAACCGGCTTATTCGACGGTGTTTCACAGGGCACGTTGTCGTTTTGATAATCGACCCATTGCATGGTCACGGTCGCAAGAGTAGAAAGGTGGAATTTACGGGTTCCATTCTGAGCCATTGGCCAACATGGGGCCTCTAGGTGGCTATCGTAGCCGTTAGTATCCTTCCAAGCTTGCGCCTTAGTAATGGTATTGGTTGTAGCAGTGGAATCCATGTCGGAGTTAACGAAAGCGTACCAGTGTCCATTGATCTTCTGTGCTGCCACCTTTAGTGCTGCATCAACATCAGGGTCAAAGCTCCAACCAGGAGAATTGAACAGGGTGGGGATCATGTTGTGGGTTAGGTATACCAAATCAACAACACTGATACCTGTTTTCACTCCGTTTACATCAGTTCCGCCAATTACAGAAGCCGCATCTGCTAGACTTGGATCAACCTCATCGAAGGTTACTGTGACTGGGGAAACAATGGCTCCTGTTAGGTCCGTAATTAATACTTTACTGCCATCCGGGATATAGCTTGCCGTGAAATCAGTCCCCTTTACCTTACCTGCAATGGCAATAGATTTCACGATTACTTTGTTATTACTGATGTATCCCTTGCTATTCGTCAGGGCAACTGAGGCTGTTTGATCAGCCAAGACATGGATATCAGGATCAAGGACGTTAACTATGATAATGGGCCCGATAACCTGTATATCGTTTCTGAAGTGTGCATATATGGCTTCACAGAGGTCATAATTAACCCAATCAGCGTCATTGTAACCGACTTTGGCCACGGCATCCTGATAACTCTGGACCAATACCGCTTTATTGACCGCCCCGCTATAATCTTCAAGTTGATGTACTGGCAAGCGTCCAAAGTACACTGGGAGCGTGCTTACCCCTTTTGGCGGAATATAATCCTTGGTTGCTAGTATGTCGGCAAACGCACCGTGTTGGTACAAGTAGATCACCTCACTATAAGTTTTTTAGTATCTCTGAACGCGAGTAAGCTTGTTTCTTTATGGAAAATGTTATCCATCCGTACCAATAAGGATAGGGCTGGTCTTGATACATTCCCCACTTAACCGATTCTTGGACAGAAAAGGAGTTTTTGATAATTGGGTTCTTCAGAAGTTCGGCCTTTGTTCGATCTATGAGGTTCATTAAGTCGATATATCCCTGAAAATCAGGAGTATATTTCACCCTATCGCCTTTCGGTTCATGAAGTCCGGGACTAAAGATAGCAGCGCTGATTCTTATGTTAATATCTGAGCTCTGTCCATCGTCACTGCCATCCTCCATACCCACTATAAGACATGGAATCGTGGACTCCATTCCTTCAGTAAGATATCCCTTTGGCGGGATCCATCCAATATGGACCTGAGGACTGACGAGTTCATACTCTCTAATATTAGTGTCGTTGGCCTTTTGTAGTTTAATTGTTGGAGTTACTTTTTCTAAAAGGAATTCTCGTAACACCTCAAGGGTAGCAATAGTGGACATAATCTAATTACCCCTTCTTATAGAGTCGCTCATTGAAGTCATGGCCCGAGTTATTTCATGCTCAAGTCGGGCATTGAGCTTCTCTGTTGCAAACTCCTGAATTTGTTCACCAACATTTTCATTGGTGATCATTTGCGGGATTGATAGTGTCCTGGGTACCGTGATCGGGAAACGGGCTCGACCTTCGCGACGAAATACGTTGAACTGTGTCAAGTCTGCCGATCTTGCGCCAGTCGTAGCGACGAAGGGTAGAGGGTTCGTGTTGACTACTTTTTTACCCCCGCTTTTTTTGATAGTAACTGCTACTTTCCCTCTACGTCTCGATCCACCCGGTGCCCTTGGAGTGAAAGGAAAATGTGCCAACGAGAGTGTATGTCCTTTTGACGTTATACTTGCCGTCAGATTGCTGGAAGTTGGGCGCTTGATACCACCTGCAAAGCTTTCCTTAACCTCTTTAGCTTTGATAGCATAGGCTCTTGGCACAATTCGCCCAACCTGAGTAATAGTTTGGTCAATTGTACGTTGCAACGCATGATAGGTTGCTACTCCGACCCTTGCCTCGAATCCCCTTAACTCAATGGTTAAACGGTTTACTTGTCTAGTATCAACAAATATTTCTCTGTTTGCCACGATTAACCACCCCGGTTCTGGCTGAGAATGATTTCATACATTCCTGTATCCTCACGAGCATTGAAAACATACATCTGTCGGCCGTCAAAGATTACTGGTGTTCCCTCTTCTGGCCGGATCCCGTAATCAGCCTTCTTGACAAAGAATAATAATTCTCCGGCAGCAATCCCGTCGTATTCCTTTTTTGAGCGTTCTTTTAGCTGGTCATTGTCTACCGTACAGACAAGCTCCACACCGTTTATGGCATGGAGCTCTGCGAACTCATCAGTATTAAGGAAAACATCTAGGTCCTTGGTTAATTGATCCTTGAATGACATTTATTCACCTTCTAGAGGGATACCTGTATTAGGTCCTTGTCCGTCAGATTCGGTCTTTGGATCTGGTTCTTGATTTTTTTTGCTATCCGCTTTGCCTTTTTGCTTTTGGCCTACCCTTTTAGCGACACCGCGACTGACAAGGCGTTTTTCCTCTTCAGTCGTCAGTGTTAAAGTTTCCCCTACACCGTATGAAGTATTTTCATATCTTACTTGGCCATCAATAACTTCAATCATTTAGATTCTCCTCCTTATAGAACTGTTCCAACATACCAAGAATCCACTTCCTGTGGAACGGGTAGAGGTCGACTGTGCAGAGCCAAGAACCTTTGAGGAGGATCATTTTCGACCCAAGTCTGAGCAGCTCTTTCACCGACGATCGAACGGAAACCACTCGCTGTGTTCTCATCCGTCAGCGTGATTTCTCCGTAATAAATGGTCGTTTTGGCATTGGTAGATCCCAATAAGACGGTTGCCGCGGGAACGATCGGACTTTCGACTGGTACTTCTGGGTTTGTCCAATCATCAATAAACCATTCGTTATAGATGTAAATCGGCATGTTGTACTTCAGGATCATCCCGCCATATACAACATTTTCAGTTAGTTGACGAGGATTGAGCTGCAGGACATTCAAGTTCGTGCTTAATTGATCCAAAAAACCCTGAGCTTTTACTTGAATCATAAATGCGTTATACGCATCATAGGACATTAGGGAAACATTCGGAGTGTGGTACCCATTTTGCTGACAAGCAAGCACCCAACGATCTATGTCTGCGAGCGGATTGCTAGTTCCTGCGCTCCAAAGATTCACACCTACGAGAATTTCTTTGTTCGTGAAACCAAAGTCAATCTCATAGTTTACACCTTCGCCGATAACTGGAATTTTACCAGTAAGCATCGCCCGGGAAGCCATCCACTCTTCTCTACGCATATTCATGTCGTTGAATTCCTGTAAAGTATTAGTGAGCATCATGAGCGCTCTTTCTTCCGTAGAAAGGCCACCATAAACTCCCTCACCCGGCATCCTTACCGAAATGCTTTCGACGGTAGTTATGTCCTTTGGTTTGAGCAAAGGGGTTGTGAAGGTATTGGTTTTGTAACCGGTCTTTTCAACGGTTTTGGCTGCACTTTTAGGATTCACAAAAGGAGAAATGCGTCGCTTTCCTTTGTAGAAATCTACATCGATTTTATTACCAAGTACGGGCAATCTCCGTTTAAAAAAAGTATCCCTGAAAAATCCACCCGTTGCTGGTAATACTTGTACCACTTGGTCCATTACTCTAGGATCATAAATGTTGATCGGCATGAAACTATTCCCCTCCTTCTTCGACTATTGTTTTTGAGTCTTTGTTAGATAAATTGCCTTTTCGGCCAAGATATCGTGGTTATCATCGGCCGTGGAGGCTCCTCCAAATCTCATTGCAAACTGATTGAACCATCCCGTTTTATAGCCAATGCTCTTGACTGTTGTTGCTCCGTCTGTCGTGATATCTTCTGATGCTATCACGACAACATCGGCTGTAATCAAAACGGCCGCTGGTCTACCAAACTTACCCGCTGTCTTCTTCAAGACATCCCCACGTTTGATTGTCTGAGATACGTCGATGGTGATTTCTTCAGTAATAACATCAAAATCACCGGCAAAAAGGTTATCATACTTCAATGTATCTAATAATGGCATATCTTACTTACCCCCTTCTTGAATTCCCAGCGTTCTTTTGGCTATGGCAGTAACCTTGTTGAGGATCCCTGTTACTTCATCCGGTTTAGCATCGTCAGAAGCATCTCCCGGTACCGCATTAGCCGTTTCGGCATCGGCCTCAGCACTCGTTACATAAGCAGCATTGATTATTTTTCCTTCTTGCATTGCTTTAAAGAGTACGTTTTCAGCTGTGGCCCCTTCTACGTACTTCGCGTTTGCAAGGAAGTCAGCATCAACCTTGCCATTTAGTACATCAAAGGCTTTGATCCTTTCACGCTCTGCCTTAACTACTACCAACGTTCCTTCGTTGATTGCAGAATTGTAAATGTCCGGGTATTTTTCTTTCAGTTCAGCTAGATCCACAATAAATTCCTCCTCTTTGCTATTTTTTACTGGAATAACGCTTGAATCTACTAGCGCAAATAAATGCCGGATAGATTCATTCGCACTATTTTGAATGGTAATCCTGTTGTACGCGAAATTCATGATGTTTTCTGGTTTTCCATTCTCTTGATAAAGAACTCCGTCAGCAAACCCTTCTTTAACTGCAACGTTTGCACTCATGTATGTTTCATCATCCATCATTGCAGAAATTACATCTCGTGGCTTTCCTGTTTTATTTGCATATGCATTGATGATGGTATCTTTTATGATATCAAGTACGTCGGCTGCTTTTCTCATATCGCTCGCATAGCCTTGTATGCTTGATAAGGGGTTGTGCACCATCATAATAGCCACTAGCGACATCAAAATTTCATCACATGCCATAAGCGGTATTGTTCCAGCGCTCATAGCTTTGCTGCCAACTTTACCTGTAATCTTTGCGCCGGTCTGCTTATGCTCTATAAGAGCGATGTACATACCAGTTGCTGCAAACACGCTCCCACCATAACTATCAACCCAAAGGGTTATATCTTTCCCAGCATATTGTGCAAGTTCTATTCGAAAAGCGTTTGGTGAAGCCGCTGGTATTCCAAACCACTCATACAACCACGCATCTTCGCTGTCAACGATGTTTCCCTCAATGCGCAATTCAATGTTTTCAGGAGTAGTCCCTGATGCTTGATTTCTTATAAACTGCCAAAATCTACTCATTTTTTATTATCACCCCCTTCCGGTTTGCTTTGAGGAATTTGAGGTATCGGGTCTATTAAAAGACCTGCATCCTTCATCAGCTTCTGCTCCCTCTTAGCTTGCTGAATATTTCTGTCAAAGTTACCGCCATTGATCTCCATGGTTTCTTGCTCTCTCGTGGAAATACCGTTTTTTATTCTTTTTTCAGCGGCATTGATCTCTTTCAGGGGGTCAAGCTGCCCTGGCGCGGGACCGTTCCATTCAGCTCCACTCCACGCCTTCCGAATAATAGGATCGTCGAAAAATCTTGGTGCCTTAACCCTACCGAGCGCAATCGCTTGGGCAAGCCATTCGTCATACACAGGTTGGCAAAAGTCCTGTGCCATCCACGTCCGGCGCATCTTAAACATTTTCCACGCTTCCAGAAGCGCAGCCCTTGCCGCGGAATAACTTGCATTAAAGGATTTTTGTAATAGCTCTTGAGGTATTTCAAGCGCAGCGCCAATGTATCTTGATAGAGCATTCACAAATCCATCAAAAGCAGTGTTAGGTCTTCCTGGGTTTGCCATTTGCACATCTTCACCAGGTTGGAGAATGTTGATCGCGCCATTACCAAGTTCATAGGATGCCGGTTCTCCTGAGGAAACCTGTTGGTCTTCCGGTATCATCGATCCAAAAGGCATCTCACTAGAAGGACCGTCGCTTTTTACAAATACCGTAAACATACCTGTAACAACCGCCGCCATTAGCTCTGCTTCGGTGTATCTTGTAAGCTGTTTAAGCGGTTCAATTACAGGGGCCAAGAAAGGAACGCCTCTTCGTTGTTCCGCTCTTTCCGATTCCATGAGATGCAATACATTGGGCCGACCGGTTCTTTTCCCGAATGCCTCAACTCTTGACCAAGTAAGTGGGGCCATGTTGCTTGAAAGGTAGAATGATTGTGGATAGCGATTGCATACGTGATAAGCAACCACCGCACCTCCAGTATCAATTTCCACTCCGGATATTACCTTGTTTCCATTTGGAGCAGTTCCCTCAACGGCGAACATGTTTATATCTCCCGCTACGATATTGTTAAAGATGTTAGGGGTGCAGACTCGATCCGCTTCGATAAGGTGCAGTCGTAGGCCATATGGCATATACGGTACTGGTTTATCTTGCTTTAAGAGTGCGAACCCATCCCCACTTTGTAACCACATTAACTGAGCGAGTTGTTGCATCTCGTAGAAATTATTTATCTTAAGTGCATCACAGTGAACCGAATCAGCCCATAGAGAAAATTCTCTCTCTACTGTCTGTTCCCACTCGTCTGCTGCCTCTTCCGATAACCCAAGATACTTGAAGTCTATTCTCGATTTTAACAGGAGGCCTGATCCAATGACATTTGTCCTGGTCGTTTGTATCGAAGCTCTCCCAAGTGGGGCGTTCATATACAGATCACGACAACGGTTTCGCAACGAAAAAAGGTTTAGGTCGATATCTTCTTCTGGACTGGAGCTTCTGGCATTCCAACCTCTCATTGATTTTTTGGTGGAAGATGCCCCTCCTTCTGAATAACCGGTGTTTAATACTTTGAGTACATTCCTTGAAGCTATTCGTTTAAGTGCTTTTTCTGGTGCAAAATAAGAAACAGCTTTATCGATTAAATTCAATCACATTCACCTCCTTCAGCCAAAAATTAAATAGTCTTGCGGTAATCAAAAATCTCTCGGGATTACCCCTACCGTTCGATTTCTCCCTTTTCCAGCGATCTTGCTCTCTTCCTGAGCAATTTCTTTCTCCAAATACTCTATCATTATCCTTATATGACTTAGATTTGCTCTATTTAATTGTTTGGCACCGATTTGATAGCTTTGTGCACCTTCTAAAATCGCTATTTCACAATCAAGGTACATCTGTAATCTGCTTTGTAAACTCTCTAAGCGGCTCAAATGCTCACCCCTTTACTCATTACACCTGACCTTTTGGGCTTTGTGCTCTGTTGATTTTGAACCACTTTTTGATTCTGACCAGAATTTTGTAGATTTTTAAGAAATTCAAGGGGTGGATTTAGGATTTCCAAGGCCGCTGCAGCATAGTTTCTAAGATCAAACGGTTCGTTTCTTGCCCCTGTAGTGCGCTTTTCCCAGTGTATCTTTGCTTGACCTTTAATCCATCGTGTGACGCGATGCTCTGCTGTTAGCCCATCAAAATAGGCCTGGTCATAACCCTTTCCTGCTTCCGTGGGAAAGTGGCAATATCCCGGGCCTTCAAACTGGATCTGTAAATTTGATGTAATAATGTCCTTGCCTACGTCAACGCCGATATTGAACAGCCATACGCCGTCATCATTTCTATGTTTTGGACGATGAATAAACGATGTACCACTCGCGCCTTGTCCCTTAATAGCCCAAACTCTCCGGATCTCTCGAGTTTTACAAAATTTATAAGCTGTTTTTGTGTGATGACCACCGGTGTCTATGCAGGTTGTCATAATTTGTAGCACTTGGCCATCTTTACGAGGATAAGACTTAGTGAGAACAGCGTCAAGCAGATCCCATGCTGACTGTATTTTTAATCCACTTGGACTAGTAATTGTAGTTAACTGCCCTGGATCCCCCATGATCACCCCGTATTGTATTCCCCATGATTCCCCTTCTAACCCCCATCCTACGATCTCATATTCAAGTCGATTATCCTGCGTGTCAACCCCACAGGTAAGGACTAACACATCATTAGGAACCTCGCAATCATATCGTTCTCTACGCTTGACTAACTCTTCTGATTCAATGCCTTCGCCTTTTTCTTCCCAAAGCTCACCGAGTAGTGTGTTGACTACTACCTTTAGTCGCGTGGGATTATGACTCGCCTCAAGGAACTTGCGGGCAATTTTGCTCCACGGTGTCCACGGGGAGGAGAAAGCATTGAGCCAAAAAGACCGAATTCCATTACTGTATGCCTCCGGGTTGTTTGCAATCCACTTGGCTGGTTGCTTGCGCATGATATCCTCTGTGGATATGCACCCACATGAGGGACAAACCCAGCCAGTGATCGTGACATAGTAGGTCTTTTTGTTGTGTATCTTGACAACCTCATGATCATATTTCACGTTTCCAAATACAATACTGTGCCATTCCCCACACTCAGGGCATTGGTGGCACCAGTACTCCTGTGTACCTTGGTAAAAAGACGCCTCGATGTTACTGCTACCCTTAATGGTCGGCGTCGACACCTCAATTGCCTTTGCATTATAGAATGTCGCCTGCCTTGCTTCAGCCAGTGACCAGGGGTCTCCTTCAGTACCTGCACTCAGTGCCCAGCGATCGCGTTCATCCCCAAGTATGTAACGAGCCGGTGTAGACGCCAGGGCCGACGCACTGTTCGATCCTGTTATTGTGAGCATGCCACCTGGAAAAGATTTTTGTAATATCGTGTTACCGCTGTCACGTGTTTTGATGTCGGATACTTTAGCTTTCAGTGCCTTACTGTCTCTGATCATTGGGGCCACACGAAGGCGAGAGAACTTTCTTGCATCTTCGAGTGTTGGCTGGACGAATAGAATTGAGCCTGGATCTTGATCGATGATGTACCCGATTATATTGAGCTCCAGCTCCGACTTGCCAACTTGCGCTGCTGCCACCATTACGACCTTACTGATCCTTGGGTCAGTAAAGGCATCCATCGGTTCTTTCAGATACGGAGTTCTTGATGTCCTCCACGGCCCTGCCTCTGCCGAGTTCTCAGGGGAGAGACGGCGTTCTCTGTCGGCCCATTCTGACACGGTGAGGTTTTCGGGCGGCCTGAAGTTTTTGAGCGCGCTCGAAATAGCTGCGTTTAGCCTTTCGGTCGCCCTCTTATCCTTCTTGGCCATCTTCCTCCATCTCTCGCCAGCCCTTACGATCCCTTACCCGCCGTTTGTATTCCTCGGGATCGTAGCGATAATTAGAGAGATCATTGAGAATACCGTGGCATTCTTGCTTGATACGCTCCGATGCTTCTGCTGCAGTCTTAGTATTCGCCACATCAATTGCTAGTCGTCCAGGTAAAGCCATAATCATACTCCTGATTGAAAAAACTAGGGCTGTAGTCATAGCCTCGACATCCTCGCTGCGGTGCATTTTTCCTTCGAGTTCATTAAATTCAAGGGCTGCCATTCCCGCTTTGCTTTCTTTAAAGTCAGCCTCGGCATTCGATTTACGGGTTTCAATCTTCATTGCTTCGCTACTTTTGGACTCTCGGTTGTTGGCCTTGTCTCCAAGATGCTTAATGTACTGCTTTATCGTCGACATAAGGTCGTAGCAATTGGAGCCCTTGACCTTAGTGGAGACGATGACCCCTTCCTTGGTGAACTGCTGAATTCTACGCGTCGATACACCGAAAAGCTCGGCAAGGATGTCGCTACCGACCATTTGGTTGTTTGGTTTATCATCTGGCATCGTTAGCCCTCCCCCTTACTTTTGGCGAAACGAAACGCCCTAAAAAAAAAATTCTGAAACTACATGATTCTCGGGACTCGCTAGACCCGCATTAGAGAGGAATCTCTGGAAGGACCCATTTTCGTAGGGCCGCTTCTTGTTTAACTACAATCTCTCGATTCGTCTTCATCTGAGTAGATTGACCATGATCTCTATTTGCTCTACAGTCAAAGGTAACTCTGCGATTCTATACAACTTACGCACATAATTTGCATCTAGAGATATTTCCTTATGTTTAATATAGAACACCAGTGTTTGACGCGCCTTACTTTTCTTAATAAGCATTTCTAACTCATCAACCGCCGTACACTCCTCTTCCAATACCCTATCCACGTCATGCCTTACCCTCTCCTTATCTGTCTAATACCACCACGATCACGGTTGTAGGCATCATTCGATCATAGTCCTCCCGCGAACATTAGCTGGACATGCTGAATAACATATATCAGTAACGCACTTATGGAAACTAAAAAGGGAGAGGTGAAATATATGCTTTTAGTGGGTGTAGGTATTTTAGTGGCATTGCTGGTAATTATTGCTTTATTGTTAATAATCATCTGGGAACTCCGGAAAACATGGAAACCCTGTGAAGCTTAGCTCGTGAAAGTTTTGGCCTAGGTATTTATACCTGGGCCTCTTTACTTAGTTCCCCCCCGCCTTATCTGCCTAATCCCACCACGATAACAATCATACTCATCCCATGAACATTAACCGGACAGGCTGAATAGAATATACTAAGAACTCCAATTGTGTATGAACTCTCAAAAAGGAGGCGTAATGAATGATTTTAACAGCCTTGATAATAATCATTGTGTTATTATTTTTAATCTTCTTAGAACTATTTGAGATATTGCAACTCGCAAGGCCCCGCAAACACTGCTGTTAATCAGTCCACGATAATTTTGGCCTAGGTATTTATACCTGGGCATTTCTATTACATTGGGCCATTAATCCCCCGATTGCTCTTCATCATCTTATCAAAGGCTTGAAACTTATTGGTATCCTCGTACTTCGTTGGTGTAGGTGGAGGTTTGGCAACACTTTTTTTCTTACGTTTCTTTTTAGCCACGATGCAATCACCGCCTTTTGAACATAGAAAAAGCGCCACCTTTCGGAAACGCTTTCTTTTAGAAAAAATTTGATATTACAATCATAACACGGCGAATAATCCATGTAAATGTCAGGTTAATGTCATAGGTTGTCAAGGGCTCTAAAGCTCTAACTGCAAGCCATCAGCACCAAAAATCAAAACGCTCAACTCTCTAATCATGTCATTTTTCCATCTATTCACAGATGACTCACTACACGGTATTTCAGCGGCTATGATCCGCACCCTTTCCAACCAGGGTAATAGACTTTTAGTAGGATCTAGGTAGAGCTTCTCAAGGACAACGTACTTTTCTAATTGCCCTTTGTCGATCATCTTTGTCCTAAGTTTCTCTAAGCATATTTCGATTTGCAAGACCATGATCAGGGTTCGTATCCTACTCCGTCTGATTGACCGAATAATAACATCCTCCATATCTGCTTCCTCAAAATTATAGGCTTCCATGTCTTCTTCTGAAGCCTTATCTTGCGAAAGCTCAAAATGTTCGATTAAGTTTAAATAGTTTTTTAGCAAGAGTTCGGTATTGCCAAACCTGTTTTTCCTGATTCGCATTCGTTCCTCATTCTTCTGGAGCTTCAGCGCTTCGACGGCAGCTGCTGTGGCAATCTCCTGAATATTAACTGTGCCGGGTCTTTTACCCATGGAATCAATCCTCCTTATCCGCAAGCACTCCATCCACATGTCTGATCAGGGCATTGAATGCACCCGCCAGTATGTATTACTGTCAACCCACCCCATGGACATGCCTTATCATTAGCAGGTTTATCAAGATGCATTTATATCACCTCTCACTTTCTCTATTCTTGCTTTCAAAGCAACCATCAGTCGGTCTTGCGTGCTGCTCTTATCCAGTAGGGCTGCTATAACGTCCTCATCGACTCCACCAGAAACAATTAAGTGGTGTATAATCACCTTCTCGGTTTGCCCTTGTCGGTGTAACCTTTTGTTCGCCTGCTGGTATAACTCCAAGGACCAGTTCAGTCCAAACCAAATGACGTGGTTTCCTCCTTGCTGAAGGTTCAGGCCATAGGCCGCACTAGCAGGATGGGCCAGAAGGATATCAATTTTACGGGCGTTCCAATCATCCTGATCTTGCGGGGTCTTCAGCTCTCTTACTCTCAAGTGAGTGCTTTCCAGTGCTTTTTTAAGTCTTGCTAGGTCGTGCTGAAAACTATAAAACACCATTGCCGGTTGTCCGTTTAGTCCCTCAACTAGCTCCATAAAAGATTCGATCTTGCATTGATGAATGTCGACTATTTTACGCTCTGCGTCATAGACAGCACCATTGCACAGCTGCAGCAACTTGTTCGTTAGTACAGCAGCAGAACCGGCATCGATCGTCGAGTCCTCAATCTCTAGAATCATTTTCTTTTCAAGTTCGTCGTAGGAGGCTTTGGCTTTTGGGTCAAGATAGACTGGAACAGTAACCGATATACAATCAGGGAGTTCCAAGTAATCCTCAGCTTTCATCGATATGCAGATGTCCCTAATTCGTTGCTGAATGATTTCATCCGCTCCCGGCTTCATTTCGTAGCTATGCCCGTCCCAACTACGCTCAAAATACCTAATGCGATATTTCGTTATTTTGTCCTCTAGCCTTTTACCCCCATCGAGTAGATACATCTGGGCCCACAAGTCAAGTAGACCGTTAGGGGCTGGTGTTCCGGTAAGTCCTACAAACCTATTTATGCTTTTTCTCACCCAAGTCAAAGACTTAAATCGTTTAGCTTGGTGGTTCTTAAAGCTGCTGAATTCATCAACCACAACCATGTCGAATGGCCATGCGTTTCGGTAGTAGCTCACCAGCCACGAGACGTTCTCCCGATTAATCACGTAAATGTCTGCTGGTGTATTAAGCGCCCTAACTCTCTTTGCTAAACTCCCAAGCACCGGCACGATCCTTAACAGGTGCAGGTGATCCCACTTTGCTGCTTCGTTACTCCATGTCCCCTCCGCGACTTTTTTGGGCGCGATAACAAGTACCTTACTAATCGCAAATCGATTATATTTCAAATCGTTTATAGCAGTTAACGTGATCACTGTTTTCCCCAATCCCATATCAAGAAACAGCCCTATCCCCTCGCTAATGACTCCCTGTACAGGATCAATTAGCAACCTTTGTATGTTGTATTTCTGATAAGCGTGGGGAATAAATTTCATCGGATCAACAACTCACAATACTCAATGAATTTATCGACCTCAGCTTTACTGTCCAAATTGAAAACCGAATTTCCTAGCTTTACTAACTTTGCTTGCTCTGCCTTTTGGAGTGCTGTTGGTTTTTTCCCCGGAGCTTTAGCTTCTACGAATATTTTTATTCCACCGGGGAGACACACCAGTCTATCTGGCACACCAGAGTTACCTGGCGAAACAAATTTATATGCTTTACCTCCGAGAGCTTTTACCCTGTCTCGAAGATGAACTTCTACTTCCTTTTCCCTCAAAGCACTCATCCTCTCAAGTTTTCATTTTGTATACTTTGTACCCTTTTTTCCCTTACGTGCGTGTATTCATGCGTATCATGGGTGCACACCCTCGCGCGCATCCTTTAATTTCTTTAAATATATATATACATATAATAGTTAGTCTACAAGGTATACAAACGGCTGAAAGCCTTACCCTCTTAGGGTTCGAGTTGTATACTTTGTCGTAGACTATCTCAAAAATGAAAGTCTACAAGGTCTACAGAGAAAGTCTACAAATATAGAAAGTCTACATCGGTAAGTCTACAATTTTTTAAAACCTTTTTGGTGGCCGTATTCTCCGAAACGCATCGAACTCCCCTGCCTTTTCCATCCTTCAAACCCTGCCAAAATGGCATTCAATTCTATGGAATCAGATCTTCGCATGAACTTTAATTCTCCACCCAAACACTCGCACCACACCTCTGCGGCACATATCCGATCACGCGCCACGGTTTCAACGCTATCGCGTCCGAATTCACTCGTCCAATAAAGACGCTTATCAGCAAGCGACCTCTTCTCCCAACCAACCGGTATCTGCCTCTCGATAAACTCCTGAACGACGCCCTCTTTCACGTTGCTCTCTCGATGTATCTCCTGTTCGATCTTCGACTCTTCTTCGGCAGCGCCTGTAAGATATAACCTCTCACCTAATTGCCAGTAAATATAGGCCTCTGCCCATATCTGGTCCACTTCGTTCTCGAGGTCAATAAAAACGCTTTTAGTTACCGGTTGCAGCCCACAATCAACAGGCCAAAATCTCCGATTACCGGTCCTGTCTTTCAAGAATTCGCTGTCGTTCGTGGTACCGAAAAACACACACTGACGCGGATGAACACCTGTCCGTCGTCCGAAGGGCTCTCTATAGATATCCTCAGTTCTGCTTAAAAACTGCTTTACTGAATTCGTCTCTGACTTACTCAGTCCATTTAGCTCACCAATCTCATTTATCCATATCCCCTGAAGCATTTCTGAGGCTTCCTTGCCCTCAAACGTTGTCAAGCTGTCAGAATACCAACGTCGGCCTAAAAGCCTAAACAGAGTACTTTTACCCAATCCCTGTGGCCCTGAAAGAATCGGCATGTAGTCGTATTTGCAACCAGGTGTCATTACCCTTGCGACTGCAGCCACCAATGACTTGCGCATCACGGCCCTTGTGTATGGTGTATCTTTAGCGCCAAGATAATCAATCAGCAAGGTATCAAGCCTTTTTACTTCGTCCCACACAACGCCCTTCAGATAACTCTTAACATCGTTAAATGTGTGCTTATGGGAGCAAAGGGCCACCGCATCATATATTCGTTCTTTGCCGGTTATGTTGTACGTTCTCTCGAGGTAATGCCTAAGCCCGGCATCATCTATATCCCCCCACTGCTGCGTTGATGCTCCGTTGCTGCTACTGATCCCCCAGGGTAAGGCCCCAAGGATCAAACCTCTATTGGCGAATTCATCAAATGCCAGTTTACCTTTTAGCAAGGGGTCATTCTCTAGGATAACAAGCACGTTGTCTGTCGTCTTGGCCGGTCTGCCGGTCGTTGGACTTACTGCGAGCTTACTAATCCAGTTTGCAGTCTCCGCAGAACTATCGAGTGGGGTCGCAGAAAACTCCTGGACTGCTTTGTCATATCGTTCTTGGTTGAGTAAAGCTGCAACGTCGGTATCATTTACTGCAAACTCACAAGCAGAAGCAAATGAAGGCATTTTGCTCGTCGGAGTGTCGGGCTTAGCATCATCGTCGAGCTCTCCGAACTTATGCAAACGAACAAGGTCAAAAGCGTTCACCAATTTGCCACTTGTGGGATCCGTTGCATGATGGCTGTATAGGAAATTGCCGTTATCGTACACAACAGCTCCGCCGGTGGTAGATCCACCTGTATAGGTAAACCGTCCGGATCCATCGTCACAGTAGCTATATTCACCGGGCAAGAAAGTCTCGATTGCACTGTAGATGTCATATATTCTGCAGAAGGCACCAACCACTCCGGTCTTTACCGTTGGATCCCCTTGCTTAGCTGCTAGTCTAAGGTGGCTCTGCTGTGCTCCGGGTACCTCTGGCCATTCGTTGACGTTTCGCCAATCTGTATAGGTAGCGAGCAGCCCATCCGTGTCGAGGAAAGGGTTGTCGCCATGTGCATAAACAAACGTGCTGTCTGAACTTGCACTGGGCCAATACATAAGGCGAGAGGCCTCGAAGGTGGTCGGGTCGCATAGTTCAATCCCAATGATGCTCCCCAGCTTACGCGCCAGAGGTTCATATTCGTCTGCAGTGGCCGTTCTGCTTAGTGGTACCAGCACACGCAAACGTGGTTTTACCTCTTCGTGCTTGCGGGTAGAATAAACTACATAAGCGCAGCCTAAACCGGCAACACGGCGCAACGTGTCCTGCGTCTGGGCCTGTTGAATGTTGTCTAGGTCGAGGGTTATAACGTCACGCCCGACGACGTTACTTGCCTTTCGCCTGTTACCTTGCAGCGTACCGGCTACAAAACCTCCGACATCTTTTAGTTCATCCTGTTTACTTTTTGGGAGTCTCATGTACTCAGCGAGTGTTTCAGTTCCTCTGACGGGTGTTCGCAGCTTATCTACCAGCTCTGACCAAAACAAAGTTTGTGTCGGCCAATAGGTAGCTTTGCGGCTCCCGGCAGATGCAATTTTAATTTGACGATCATTCATGAGCACCGGAAGCACCTCAATCCTTTCTTTATCTGCTTGCTTGATACTCTATCCATCAAGGACATTAATGCTCATGCAAATATAACCATCGGGGAGAAAGGGAGAGCCTGATAAGGAATACGTGACAAGCACCGTTATATCAGAAGCTCCAGTATAGTCATCTGTTTTAGGATCAAATTCCTGTAGGATTAAAATCTCTCCAGTTTGATAATCTCGATCATTGAATCTTATTTCAAATTTTTTCTTACGCTTTTTAACATCTTGGAAAAACTCGGGATGTGTTTTCAAATAATGTTTTCTTACATTCGGATTTAATCTCACCATGCTTTAATCCTCCTGGTTTCTTATGACCGCTTCAATAGTGTAAATTCCACCTTTGTTATGGTTGGTGACCATAATTACAGGGGCCTTCATAATCGTTATGCAAATTTCAATCTTCTTTTTTAGACTATTCCATGTCAACTTTACCACCCTGCCTTAGTCTTTTTTGTAATATGCCGCATCAAAACCAGCAGCTTTGAGAATCAGTCCAGGAGCCCACGATATTGGCTGACCCATAAGTTCACAAACTCCGTTTAGATCAGCTTGATTCTCCGGAACATCGAGCACAACCTCATCATGTACATGCATTATGGTTTGGTACCCGGCAGCATTAACCCTGAATAGGCTTTCTGCTAAACAATCTCGAGCAATAGCTTGTACTATGTTCTCCGTAAGCTTTCCGCCGTAAGTTGAGATTACTCCCCACTTCTTTGTATCTTGGTCGACTCCATAGTAGTGGAGCGAATCTCTGTCAAATTTATTTTTTCGTAGAGAGGGTTTTGGATAAAACAGTTTTCGTCTACTTGGCAGAGTAACTGTGAAGAAATCCTGCTGGGTGTTGTAGTCACTCTCGCGGGCGAATATTAACCCTCTAATACCGACCGGTCTTCCGGTCCTCATTACCTCGATCGCTGCACCATCTAAGCTGTACCACAGGTCAACGATCCGTCTATTTGCAGCTCTCCATCGCTGTACTATATCCGGAAGTTCTTCTTCAGTGAGTCCCATCTTTTTGTCCAGTGCTCCCATGGTGATTAGCGCACCAACGCCCCCTTGATATCCGAGGGCCAACTCAGCAACCTTGCCTTTTTGTCTCAGATCATACTCAGGGTTACCCTTTTTAATTAGCTCAAGCTCTACTCCGAACATTGCTGAAGCACTAGCCTCATAGATCTTGCCATGAGTAGCAAACACGTCGAGTCTCCACTGTTCTTTTGCCAACCAGGCAATCACTCGCGCCTCGATGGCACTGAAGTCCGCCACAACAAACACGTTGCCAGGGGTAGGCACAAACGCTGTGCGGATAAGCTGCGATAAGGTATCTGGAACATTCCCGTACACAATTTTTATAGCGTCCAATTTTTTGAGCTTTACGCACTCTCTCGCGTGTCCTAATGTTTCAAGGTGATTCTTCGGGAGGTTTTGCACCTGGACTAGACGACCTGCCCACCGGCCAGTACGATTGGCCCCATAAAACTGCAAGAGCCCTCTTATCCGTCCATCCCCGCATACCGCTTCACGCATGGCCACGTATTTTTTAGTGCTGGTCTTTGACAGCTCCTGCCTGATCTCGAGCATTCGCCGGGCGGCTTCGCTACTTATGTTTCCACCAAGCATCCTTACAACCGTTTCTTTGCGCAGGTCAGCTACTTCTTCGCCGGTTTCCTCGGTCAGCCATTTCGAGAGCTGCTTGACGCTTTTAGGGTTATCGAGTCCGGACATCTTTATGGCTTCAGCCATCAGCTCACCACTAACAATATCGTCACAGTAAAGTGCTCCATCAATTAACCCTTCGTCTACTGCAACACCATAAGCGTTTATCCTTTGGTCAAGCACCCACAGCGCTTGCTCCTGGTAGGGTACCGGGAAAGAGGACAGCCTTCGTTCGACTTCCATTTCTGTAATAACATCCTGGATGCAGTAATTTTTAAACAAGATCCACTTGTCCGGTTCGTGGTGTGGAAGAGTCCTGGTCCTGTCTCCCCCTCCACCAAATAATTCAATCTGATTCACATTCTTTTTCTTACCCTTACGGGGAATACAGAAGATCCTTATAAGCGCCATTCCTATTCCCATTTTACGCTTATCTTCCGGAAGCCCCAGAGCTACTGCAGTAGCAGCGAGTCCCGCAGTATATCCGCAGTAAAGGCCATGCAGCATAGTACAGCGCCATTGCTCGAGCGGAGAATAGAAGAACTTGTTCAGGCAGTACCACTCGAATGTGGCGTTGTAAGCGTGCTTGATCACGTTGGGATCCCGGAGCGCTGCGTGTACGTTTATCGGTAATGACTCTTGCTGCATAAAGTCGACGATATTGACCGGCCCTCCATCGAATGAATAAGCGAATAAGAGTATCTGGAAATCGGGGGACTGCACATATTTGTACAGCCCCGCTTTTTTAAGGTTTACACTACTAAAAGTTTCGATGTCGACCGATAGGTGCCTAGCCATTCGGACGGTCAATCCAACTCAACTTTTGTGCGTCCAAATACTCCTCTAAGGCTTCAAGCTGTGCCTCTGTTCCCTTTACCTCGTAGACCGCTTTTATGATGACCACTTGAGCTGTATAGCTCTGGAACGTCGCAGGGGCCTCGCTTTCTACGTTGACTGCACTTGATGTATAAGGTTTTGCACCCCTGCATCCTACTGGGTTTACACACCCCGGAGCATCTGCTGCCTTAGCAATAAGAGCTTCAGCATATTTCTCAGCTGTCTTAAAATCTGCTTCAGCTACTTTCCTTTCCCGTTCGCTAATTTCGATAGCGTCTGAAGTTATTAGCGCATCAACTTCGGCAACTGATCTGTACGCTAATAACCTTAAATATTGGTCGGGTAGCAAGGTGTTCGTTAGTTGATACTGAGCATTAGCCAATTCAACTTTTGCCTTAATGAAAGCACAATCCTGTTCGTCTTTGTCCTGCTGAAGCTTTGCGGTTTTCGCGAGGGCCGACAGCTCGGCTTTGATTGTCTTAATGGTTTTCCCCTTGTTATAGTATTCTTCGAGGATAATTAGCCGTAACGCGTAGTTTCCTGTTAATCCGTTTTCTGTTATCAAGGAGTCAATAACGCTTTGCACTTCGACTCGCTTTGCCTCTTTGCGATCAAGTTCAAACTGGTCGTTCTGGGTAGTTAGAGGTTGAATGACTTTTTCAAACTTTTCGGTTATGACCTTGCATTGATTCTCAAAGGCGGTCACTGATGCAGTAAGATCCTTTTTCGTTGCTATTCGGAAATCTGAGAGAGCCTTTTGACCTTTGCGAAGTTCAGCAATTGTCTTTTTACAGTCGGCAGCTGCGCTTTCAGTAAATACTAATCCTTGATATTTAACTAAAACTGCGTCGAGGTTAGCTTCTATTTCTTCATAGTTGAATTTAACAATGGCAGGTGTCGTTTGGATTATCCGTAAGGCTACATTGTCTTTTACAGGCAGCGCTTGGGGATTTAATGCTTCTGTTGTACTCATAGGCCCATCACCCCGCCTACTGGGAGAGGTAGCCCGGTGATCGGATCATACTGAACTTGAGGGGCGTATTGTTGCTGCTGCGGCTGTTGTCCGTATTGCGGTTGTGTTTGTTGCTGTGGCTGCTGCCCATATTGCTGTTGAGGTTGTCGACCGTATCGAGGCTGTGGTTGAATAGTCGGAACTGGCTGGGAGTATTGCTGCTGGGGCTGGGTATATGTTTGTCCAAGCTGTTGTGGTTGCGGAGCATATTGCGGCTGCTGCGCCGGTTGTTGGTATTGTTGCTGCACTGGTGGAGCGTATCCAGCTCCTGCGCCAAAAGCAGACTCTGCAGTCATTTGATTGCCCAAGGGCTCACCATCTGCTAGTTTCTGCACAGGGCCAAGGCCACAGCCGATTCCTTTTTTCCCGCTGTTGAAATAAGGGAAAAAGTTAATATTCAGGCGAGCATAGATCCCTGAATATACCTCTGATTGTTCAAGAATCGGGTTAACATTCATGTCAACGATCGGTTGTTGTTGCTTTGACGATGCAGTAAATACCCAGTGACCTCTGCACTCAGGCGCGAAAAGCTCACCATTTTGCCGGTAGCCGTCACCGTCATATATCGGGTTTGGTACTTGTGCTGGTCGCACGCCGTTCCACTTGGCTGAAACCCCTACTTGGATGGCTGCGTTAATAGCTGCATCAATCTTCTGCTTTGTCGCAAAGTCCGATTTAGGAAGTAAGACCGTCACGCTGAATTTAGGCTCTTGGTTTGGTTGGTTCGCATACGCTTTAAAAAGATGTACATAGCTCAGTCTCACTTGTCCTGTTGTTAAACTTGTCGGGCTAGCTTGTTGATTACTCAATTTCTTTACCCCCTAATTCATTTTTAAATAATTCGGCTAGGTCATACTGCTTGAACTCTTCGCGTGGGTCGCTTGCGGGTACGAGTGTCGGTTTGCCGGGTGTCTTTTCCACTTTTTCGGTATCAATCAAAAGCTCTTTATAGATGTTTTTACCGAGCAACTCTTCAATTGCGGGTGCGCTTAACGGTTCGCGTTTATAGAGTAATGCTTCGGCATACCCCTTAGAAACTAAGAATTTAAAGGCCTCATCGATGTCAATGAACTTTCTGGATCCGCGTCCTGCGACTGCTTTCCAACCGGATATTTCTACACCTTTTAAGGTTTCGCTTAGGGCATACGCTTCAAGGTCTTTTGCCCACTTGGCAAGGTCCTGTGCTTTTTCTAGGATTTGTCCTACTTCTTCATTAGTGAGTAAGGGCGGCTTTTGGTAACCAAATTCCTCAAGGGAAACATTAAAATCTGCCCTTGCCCGGCACAGAGCGTTTGCTCGACAAAACCGGCAGTGCTCACCAGGTACAAATTCACCTTCGCCCTTCCATGCCTTTTCAGCTGCACCCATGACGGTGTTAGTCGCCCAGTACATAAGATCGTTTACTGACATTACAAACTCCGAAATAGAATCAAGTCTGGGCTGAACGATCACCATGACTATTTGCTCTAGGCCATATAAGATCGAGTATTCAAGAAGCGCACCGAGGGCATAGAGCATCATTTGCGGGTTTTCAAAGGCTGAAACCGGCACCCCTTTCCCGTATTTCAAATCAATGACGTGCATGATACTTCCGCCTATGATAATGCAGTCACCGGTCCCAAATCCTTCAGGAGCGTAAGCGCTATAGTCGAGTTTCTTTTCGACCGCGACATAGGGCAACGTTTTGTATCCATGCACAACACTTGAGACGTAGTCGAGGTAGGTATCTGTGTGCCGTAGCATCTCATCTTGGTATAAAGGATTAGATTGTAACTTTTTTAATCTATTAGTGAATGTTCTAGGTCCCATCGGATCAGTGAATGCTTTCCGAAGTTTCAGCTCACCGATCTCATGGGCTAAGCTGCCCTCTTGCGCATATTCGCTAGTGCTATCGGGCAGAGTCTCTTCCAGCCGGGCGCTTGGAGTGCAGTGAAGCCACTTATGGGCTCCGCTTGCACCAAGTAGAGCGTGTGCGCTCAAATCTTCGCCCCCATAGAACGCAGATGCGTTGCAAAATTTCCGTACTGATCCTGAGGTAATGCAGTCAGCGCAGGCACTCCAAAGGAGCCAAGTAATGAGATAAGTTCCATCCTGCGCCCCGCGTCAATAAGGGCTGTTGCTGCGACTGAAAGTTGTTCCAGTGTGTATGTTTGGGTAGCGGTTGGAACAGGGCCAGGCTGAGGGGTTTGTGTTTGCATTTGTTGTTGTGGCAATTGCTGAGGCTGAGCTTGTTGTAAAGGCATTTGCTGCGGCTGCACTTGTTGTTGAGGTATTTGCTGCTGTACCGGCTGCTCTTGAATCTGTGGGAAATATTGAGGCTGTGCTGGCGCTTCGAGTGTTGGTGCAGAGGCCCCTTGCGGTGCATTCTTGAGTTGACGATCAATGAGCATAACGTTAAGGATTGATTTTAGTACCTCGACGATTTCAGGCGATTTTACTTCTACGACGACATTAAACATTCATTTGTCCTCCTTTTTTTTATCTTCGATTGATGATTGTTCCCTAAGACTTTATGGATCAGCACTTGCCTATTTACCACCTCCCTAAATAAATGCTTAACGAATAGTCCTATTAGAGCGCCCCCTCTAGCTTCTTCTTACCCTTGATACCCTGCAGACCATAGGACCTGATCCAGTTACCCACAGTGGCAACGCTGGTGTCTCGCTTCATGGCAATCTCAGCGAATGACATGCCGTTCCTTAAATAGATCTCCAGCTGATCACGCGATGGCTTATTTGACATAATCAACGGTCTCTTCCTAATCATCTTCTGCGCTACTGCTACTTCCTCCGTCACAACGGGTGGCACATACTCTTGAAACTCCTCGACCATCTTGACCTCACCTGTGAGATCGTAGTGGGTTTTATCCATTACGCCGCGAAAGCATGGTTTAGCGTATGACCTAGGCAGTGGATCCACGTTAGTAGTCGGTATGCCGCTCCGTAATTGCTCCAATCTCATCTTCTTCCCGCCTTTCTCCTCTCTCCGATCCTGTTATGAATATCAGCAATGATTATCCCTGTCCTAGTTAGGCCGGCATCGTTTTGGATTAAATGTTTTTGGTTCAGCCTTACTAGCTGCTTCTGAGATACAAGAATTAGATTATCAGGTTCAAAATTTTGCCTATTTCCATCACCGAAAAGTACTACATGCTTTTTCGGCCTCGGACCGTTTGCAGCTTCCCAGATCAAGACGTGTTTCTCTCGCCATTTATTTGGCCCAGCTACCTTCTTCCAGACATAACCGTCAGCTCGTAGCCTTTCGGTACCAACAGGCCACCAGTTACGCGGTATGTTACCTTTTTTAAATTGCGTAGCCACCATGCCGGGATAAGAATATCCTTTTTTACCTTTGTTTACTGGTGCATTCCCCTTCCTAAACCGCCCGGTACGTCCGCTATTAAGTTTAAATCTGGCATAAATCGCTTTCATCTGGCCTTTGGTGTACTTAGTATCGAATACCTTATTCAACATATCCGCCATGCCTTGATGACCGACGCCGATATAATTACTCCTGATAAACTCCCTAACTTCTTCCGGATACAAATTCGTTGGCGTCCCTTCTGGGATGCCGCATCTAGTTTCACTTTTAAGCCCGTAATTGCTCTTAAAGGATTTCATCTTACTTTCAGTAAAATCCAGGCCAAATTTCGTATTCACGAGCTCAGCGAGGTTTTTTGTCGTGACCCCTTTTACGTGCTGCTGAATGAAAGCTATAATTTCTTCCGGGTACTTTTTCAGACTCATAATCACTCCCCGGCTGGCAGAAAGGCTTCGCGCAACATGGCCGGCATTCTTTTGCTGTCACCGCCCAAGTATTCATCTTTTGCTTTTATTGCGTCGAGTACTAATTTACCATTAGAAATAATTTGAACGGCAACTGAATTTATTGCCTTTGCCCTGTCAATTTCTTCTGCCAACTTTTCTCCTATGATCTCCTCATCTCCAAGGCGCTCAAGCTGAGCAAATAAATGGTTGTTCAAATCGACTAAAGAGTTTTTCATTTCTTGCCTCCTATATGAACTGAGTGTTGTACTTCGCTTCCAACTCGATAAGCTCTTCAGACAGGTTAGCGTATACTCGAGAGTCTTCCACACTTGTCCAATCACTGGCCATAGCCATGAGCACCTCATTGAATAAGGCTTTAAACTTATCTCTAACGCTTTTACGCATCCCTTTAGGCTTGCTAGTTTCCAAAGCTTTTTCAAATTCAAGGTTCGGCTCTATACCTTTGCATTTCGCGATCGTGATACCTAGTTGGCTACGCTTGGCATAGACATCTGTCAGTTTGCAGCGCATTACATCAGCGATTTCTGCGTTGGTTTTACCTTCGATGCACAGTTCCTTGAGCTTAGCTGTCAGCTGCTCATTCCATTTCATTCTTATCTCCCCCTCAAGATATCTTCTGGCGTTCTTGAAACCGGATAACTCGCCTTCGAATTGCGTCAGCGCTCGTTCCGTATCGCTCACCGATCTGTTTCCAGGTATGGTTCTTTTTAAGCATCCAGATATCTTCAACATCGGTATGTTTGAATCGCATTGGCTCATCTGCTACGCCCATAATTCGAAAAGCTTCTTCAGGGATTCTCTCGGACAGAACACAAATACATAAAGCGTAGTAGTTTAATTTAACCTCGCATGATTCTGTGGTATAATTAACTTGCAATATTTCCTTTGGGGTCTCTGTTGGCGCAGAGGCCTTTTTCATGTCCATTTTTCCCGCCCCATCCCCAAAGGCCTCACGATGAACGGTGTAACAGGCATCTGCCCAATCATTCGCCCGTCCATGTACTCGACGATCACGCCGTCGTCGGTGACTGTCGCTGATGTCCGGTGAGGTTCCAAGTTCATAGGCTTAACTTTTTTCCGAAGGGTGCGCCCAGCGGTCATAAGGATTGCACTGTGTTTGGCTTGACGCTCTTCTTCTAATCGTTTGAGAGAACAAGCCACGACACGCTTTACATATTTAGATTTAAGCAGCTGCTTTCGAATTTCTTTGATTAGATTTTTCATCGTGGTCTCACCGCTGAAAGTTCATCTATGCAGTCCGCACAGACTGATCTTCCGTTCCTATGCTCACATAGATCTTTCGTTTTACCGCACACAACACAGCCTGGTTGATATTTAATAAGAGTAAGACCGCCCTCATTATCGGGAAAAAGTTCCAGTGGATCTCCTTCATGCAAATTAAGTGTTTGGCGAATCTCCTTTGGGATAACAACACGACCAAGGTCGTCAATTCTTCGAATGATTCCAGTAGATATCCTCAGCATCTTGATCCCACCTTTCTCCCTTTCTTTTTGTTCTTGATCTTACTCTTTGGGTAATTCCGGTACCGATCGTTCCGCGACTTAGACGAGCTCACAGCAGGCTTTGCTAAAATAGGGGCAAATGGTGTAACAATGCTTTGGGCATACCAATACCCTTCAAACCCACACTCCCAGGTAGCACCGCAGGAGCATTTAGTCCGGATCTCACCTTCAGGGAATTTCATTGTTTGCCCACACAGACAGAGTTGAGTTGAAGATTGCTTTAACATGGATCCGCCTCCTTATTCTTCTTAGGGTCTCTCAGAGACACAGTCAAAACCTACGGCATGGATAACTCTCCTACAATGCTTACAATGTGTTATGGACTTTCCCCCTTCAAAGTCTGTTTTCTCCTGTAAACTTAAAGGATGTGTGCAAATGTTTGGGTTGGCGCCGATGGCAGCTCTTTGAGCCTCAAGGCTTTCGATGTATATGCCTAAGTCGTCATACATCTTTTGGAGGTTAACTCCAGTACCGACTTCATTGTTTACTGTTATGAACTTCATCGTTCACTCCTCTCTCCTTAGCGTTAACTTCAGCCACGGCCTCTTCCTTGGAGTCGAAGTTCCCCGCAAACACTCCGTCAATGTAAAACTCAACATATCCACGTTTTTGGACGAACGTGTACTTTGGCATGGCATTACCTCTTCTCTAATGTTTTCGAGCGACCTTGCCCCGGCTCAGGGCGATAAAACAACTTGCTGCAATCTCAACCGCATCACTGAGGCTTGTCCGCTTGCCGAAGTCGACGCGGTTCGTTTTTATGTCCGTGGTGGCTAGATCGAGGACTTGTTCGAATTCGGAGTTTGTCATGGGGCATGTGAATGATTCGAGGAGCTTTCTGAGCATTGGTATCACCTCCTCCCCCAACATTGTCCTATCGCGGAAACCTTGAGCACCCCGTCTCACCCATCCAGTTGCAAGCCTCCTCACACTCATTGCACGGCAGGATACGTTCGCCGCATTCGGGACAGAGTGACGCACGATAAGCTGGTATGGATACTTCGGTTGTGCAATTGGAACACTCTTCAACTGTCATTCGTTCAGGTTCTCCCAGCACCATTTCCTCGACAGCTTCACGGAGCTTGTCCTTGGCCTCCCAGTCCAGGTTTGTGCCCCACTTCTCGATCCAAGCTTCAAGTGGTGTTTTGTCCATCAGTTTTACCTCCTTCCCCTTAACCCGCTTTTTCACAAACTAGGCTGATTTGTTTTTACCAAACCTCCTGACGTATCCACTCTTAATCTGCTTAGGCTTGACCTCTGGTCCGATGCCTACTTTGTCCTCTGGGAATCGCCATACCCCGCCAATCTTAATGCCTCCATAATTAGTTGGACCGTTATGGTAAATAGTTGACTTCGCGATGCTAAGTCTTTTGGCGACTTCTGTTATTGTGCAGTATTGCACCTAGGCCTCCACCTTTCTTTAACTAGCCTCATCCCTTACAAAATAAAACAGATACTCGATTTCAAATTGCGGAAAAAATTTTCGTTTAATTTTCCGGGCATCTTCCCATGCTATCCTTGATGTACCAGTAAGGTAACTCCTCATTGTTCTTTCACTAACTCCTATGCACTCCGCAAGATCTTTCGGCTGTATGTCATACCTTGACATTTCAGCATCTAAATTTTTAAACACACTCTACCCCCTCCTAACCGTTTACGGTTATTTATATCTCTATTATTAGACCATTTTCGGTTAATGTCAAGTTAAATCCAACAATAATTACCCCTTGACGGAAAATATTTTCCGTTTCCGGTTAATTATTGTTGACTTAATTTGGATACTATAATATATTTTAATCGGAGGTGATAAACGTGGGATTAGAGTTAGTAGGTAAATTGAAACAGGCACAAGGCCTAAAGACAGACGAATTGGCACAGCTATCTGGCGTTCCCGTTGGAACTCTAAATAAAATCCTAAATGGCCAAACGAAGAACCCTTCGCTTGAAACTGTATTTGCATTAGCTCACGCATTAGGTTGCTCGGTTGATGATTTCGACGATGAAGACACAATAAAAAAAGACAATCCCATTGAGGGACTGCCTGAAGAAATCCAAGACCTAATATCAAGGTGGGACAAGCTGTCAAACGAAAATAAGCTAAAAATCACGGGCATGATAGACCTGAAATTATCAGAACAAGAAGATTAAAATTCTGTACATAAGATGAGGAGTGGTAATACTATGGCTCAATTTGTCCCAAAGGCTAACGGCATCGGGGTACGCTTCTATGTTGAGCAGAATGGCAAAAAAGAGCGTATCTATCTTTATGAAAAGGGATGGACTCAGGAAGATGCCGAAGAGGCCATGGTCGAGTATCGTCAGAAGATGGGATTTGTAGAGGATAAGGATATCACTGTAGCGGGCTTCCTCGACAAATTTTACGATGACTATGTTGAGCATAACGTCGAGCGATCCACGGCTAAGCGATACGACGAGTTTACCGCGATCCACATCGTGCCTGAATTAGGGAACATAAAGCTCCAGAAGCTCAAGCCGGCTGAATTACAGAACCTCTACACCAAGATGATCAAGAAAGGGTTATCCACTACTACAGCACTCAAGGTCCATAGATTCATGCACCTAGCTCTCAGGTACGCAATAATGTGGGGATACCTGAGATATAACCCATGCGACGGTGTAAAGGCTCCGTCTTTGGCAGAAACAGAAAAAGTAATCCCAACCGATGAAGAAATGAAGGCGATCCTAGCGAAGGCTGAAGTAAACATGCAGATGTATATGCCTGTCTTTATCGCCAGCACTACTGGCATGAGACTAGGGGAAATACTTGGCCTACACGATACGACGGTAGATATACCGGGTAAAGTGTACAGCGTTAAATTCAGTCTCAATTATCTGGACGGTTCCTTCATTCTAAAGCAGCCGAAGACAAAAGGAAGTCGCCGACCGGTTACGTTTTTACCAGGCAGCGACGTAGTATTAAAAAAGTATCTCAAGTTCAGAACAGAACGACAACTGGCGGCCAAAAAGTATAATGACAAACCGATACACTTCTTGGTCAACAAAAACGGTGGGCCGCTTAATCCTTCCAATGTGAGCAGATGGTTTAAAAAGATAATCAGAGAACTTGAATTATCAGAAGAAATCAGTTTCCACAGCTTGAGGCATTACCACGCCAGTTGGCTATTGAGACAAAATATCCATCCTAAAGTAGTCCAGGAACGTCTAGGCCACTCCAATATATCGATCACTTTGAACACCTACAGTCACCTGATCCCCAACATGCAGGGGGATGTTATTTCTAGTCTTAGTGGAGATTTATTTAATGGCGGGCACGTTTCGGGCACAAAGACTGCGGTCTTTTCAGGCACAAACGGGCACAAGCTAGTTAGGAGACGGATCGCAGGGGTTACTAAATAATTTTACAGGGGGTCTCCAAAACCGCTGATGGGAGTTCGACTCTCTCATCCCCTGCCACAACAAAAGATAGACACCGCAAGGGATTGCGGTGTTTTTTATTTAATACTTTTTACTTCATAGAAATATGGAAGAAAAAACTTTCCATCTATTGAAGGGGTAAAGAAGCAAGAGGAGGAATCGTTTTATAATGGACGTTGAAAAACCACAATTCAGAACAATTAAATATCGCCAACATGGTATGCTAACGAAACACTTCAATTTTGAGACCCATGAAGAATTTTGGATATTTAAAACATCAGACTTAACAAGTGAAATTGTTGGGAAAAATCTTGATATTTTTACTATTCTTGATGATTTGTCAATTGACGGCTTTGAGTTAGTTGCCGGTTGCGACGATGAGTATATCCTTAGAACAAAAGAAGAAATTGAGTATGTCCAAGAATATTATACTGACGAAAACGAAGATGAGGAAAACGAAGGCGAGGCCATGAGGGTTGAGGAAGCTAGTACACTTATGAACAAAGATGATCTTCCCGAAATTCTTACAGCCCAGCACATCGCGACTTATCTTGGGATCTCCCGCCGGCGCGTGTACGAGTTATTTCAAACCTTCTCATCAGCTGGCGGAATACCTAACTTCGACATTGGTGCATCTAAGAGGGTCGAGAAGAAAGACTTCTTTGCTTGGATCGACGCACGGAAACAGGAGAAGACACTAAGCAATAGCGGTTAAATGATTTTAGCCCTTGCGCCTCTCCTGGGCCATCCTGTGAGCCTAGCGAAGACATACTTAGATTAACGATATCAACTGCCGCTCATTAGAGCGGTTTTTCTTTTAAATAATCTTCAATTACCAGAAATATAGCAGGAGAAACATACCATTTGTTGAAGGGGTAAGAAAATAAGAGGAGGAATGATGTGTTAATGAATAAAGATGAACTAAAATTCCAGACAGTCAAATCTCATAAACATGGCATACTGAAAAAGTCGCTCGATCTTCAAACAGATAGACATGGCTGGGTATTTAAAGGCCCAAATGAAATTAATGACTATGTAGATGAATTTGAACTTATTGAAATACTTGATGATTTATCCAAGCTAGGATATGAATTAATTTGCAGTATTAGTAATTCAGAATTTATTCTCAGGACTAAAAATGAAATTGAGGAAATCGAAGAATATCAGGATATAGATCCTGAAAATTTTTTAGAGATAGCTGCCTAGATTGAATTAAAAAATGGACTTGAATATTTAAGTGGCGTTTCATACAACGGAATTCTTCGTTCTGTTAGCTAAGGTGCACGAGAAATTGTTCCCCGGAGTACCTTAACCAAGGGGATTTCCCCCTTGTTGCACTTACCTATTGTTGGGCACTTCTAACCATTTTTCTAGAGCTTTCTTGGGGATCACAACTCTTCTTCCTAAAACCTTTGCTGGGATCTAGAAATCATTAAGTTCCTTATAGAAAAAAATATAAAAAAGGGACTACAAATAAATATAAAATATCTTAAAAATGGAGACCAAGGGAAATGGTCTTTTTTTGTGCCCAAAATTAGCCCCGCCTTATCTGCCTAATCCCACGAACATGCAGTGGACATGCTGAATAAGCTATATCAGAAACACCTATGTAACTAATCAAAGAGGTGAACTATATGCTTTTAGGCTTTTTAGGTCTTCTTGCACTGCTACCACAAATAATTGTATCTTTACTGGCAATACTAATCGCCGCCGTTGGTCTATAACTGTTTTAGCCTAGGTATTTATGCCTGGGCTTTCTACCTAGTTAACTTCCCCGCCTTATCTGCCTAATCCAACAACGATAACAATCATACTCATCCCATGAACATTAACCGGACAGGCTGAATAGAATATACTAAGAACTCCAATTGTGTATGAACTCTCAAAAAGGAGGCGTAATGAATGATTTTAACAGCCTTGATAATAATTATTGTGTTATTATTTTTAATCTTCTTGGAACTATTTGAGATATTGCAACTCGCAAGGCCCCGCAAACACTGCTGTTAATCAGTCCGCAATAATTTTGGCCTAGGTATTTATACCTAGGCATTTCTATTACATTGGGCCATTAATCCCCCGATTGCTCTTCATCATCTTATCAATTGCTTTAAACTTAGTTGTATACTCATACTTAATCTTCGGCGGAGGTTTAGCTGGTTCTTTTTGCTTTGAATTCTTCTTTGCCATGTTCATCCTCCTTTTGTGCAAAAGAAAAGAGCCCAATAGTGGGCTCTTTATGTTATATAGTTCTATGAGGCTGAAAAGTAATTTTACTATTACAAATTAATATCAAAGTTAGAATCATCAAACCAAAGAGATAAGTTTTTATAAAAAAACATTCCATTAGGTCTGTAAAAAAGTTCTTTAAACAAAACGGTATTTAGTTTCTGTACTCCCAACTCTCCAGCATCAACAATAGCGCTTTTGAAAAGTAATCCTTTTTCTTCAGGATCCTTACACACATCCGGATGACTAAATACAATATGTTTTCTGCAGTTAAAAGGTCTTACAGGGTAAATTGAGCATTCGTGGTTAATTAAAAAAGCACAAGGTATTTTCATTAGGGAATACTTATCTTTCAAGCTTTTTTCTCTTACTACTTGCTCATATGTAGGAGAGTGAGTTTTATTTTGTTTATTTTTCTCAAGTATCTTCTCTTGGGTCGCTATATTTAAATTTTCATTTATAAATCTCCTGATTAATTCTGCTTCGAGCAATGAAGTATCTACATATAGGCAACAGCAGGAACTACATCCTTTAGCACATGAATGGAAATCCTGTACCATTTCATGCATTGAGTTATCAAATAATAAGTAATGATTTTCAAGAATTCTTTTACCGTCGTTCAGATTTAATTTTTTATAGTTATTAGGGCCTTCAAAAATCTCTTCCATAACATAATTGTTAATAATTCCAAGATGCTTATCATCGATATCTCTATTAAACACAACTTCTTTCCCTAAATAATTTTGAAACATCGAATACGTTATCTCATCTTTTTTTAAACAACAGTTTTTGTATTTAATTCCACTACCACAATGACAGTCATCATTTCTGCCTATTTTTCTACTCAATTTGAATAACACTTCCTTCCTAAGATATTTCATACTTCAACAAAAGAAAGGATATTCCTTTATAATATGGCAATAAGAAAAGACACCCTCATTTAGAGTGCCTGAGTTTGTTATGTATAAGCGAACCTGGATTCAGTCCCTAATTAGATTAGACACCTCCATAGAATCATAGCGGACTTTGCATTAAGGGTAGAGGGCGATAATATGATTTATGCTGGGATACTTCCAGGGGATATTATCCTGATTAAACAAACTAATATCGCGAACACTGGGGATCTTGTCGCTGTAGGAGTTGAAGATTCGGCATGGAGTGCTAACCTTAAGTATTTCGTTGAACCAAACGGTCATCATTGCCTTCGGAGTGCAAATCCAGCCTACCATGACATAGAGTATACAGACAAGCATCGAATCATTGGCACCATGGAGGGTCTGATCAGGGAGAGAGCTCCATCGGAAAATGAGTATGAGGTGCTGATTAATTATGGTAATACATTTAAAAATGAGTGGCTTGAGGTAATATCATTGGCGCAATTACTCGGTCTAAATGCCGAAAAGGTACGAAGCTTAATTGAAATCCAAAAATCAATGCACGATCAATTATCAAAGTAAAATCAGGAAGGGATATTCTAATGTTAGTTACTGCAAGCCAGACTGCAAATTTGAATCTTTTAATACGAATAGGTCGTCAAGTTCGCAACCTAATGCAACACAAATTTTGTTTGCCGTACTTGGCGAGGGAAATCTTTTCCCATTTTCCACTTGGTTAATAGTTCCGGCATTCAAGCCTGCCGTACTACCCAAGGCCCTAGTACTGAGCCCTTTTTTGATTCTTGCCCTTCGTATCTCATTACAGCGAGGTGAGATAATAAACATATTGTTTACCTCCTTTATTTTTTTGTCTACATTTAGGGTATCACCCTATTTGTATTACTTAAATGTTTTATGCGAATGCATTTTGTTGACTATTATATCTGTTTGTGTTAATGTTGTATCAGTTAATGAAAGTTCCTTATTCATTCAGGGGAGATAGGTTTATGAAGCAGGTTAAGAATATTTTTAAAACTCGTTTAAAAATATTACGTAATGAATCAAATATAACACAGAACGAATTAGCCGAGGCATTACACATTAGCAAACAAACTGTTTCTAATTATGAAAGTGGTTCAAGGGAACCAGAAATTGATATTTTGACTTCAATTTCTTCTTATTTTAATGTTTCTGTTGATTATTTAATTGGAGTTGGCGATACTAAAAGTCACAGACTTGCTTCGGTAAATAACAAACTCGGACAACTTAACACTATTTTGGAACAAAAATCGGGAGTAGAGTTTTTTGAGCGAAATGTGACTCCTATCTTAAACGTCTTTTTGGATTTAGTATTGAGGCATGTTCCGGATCCTCATTTAATGCTGGAACATTACACTGATATCCTTGTGCTATTAAACTCACATGATTTATTTCTGGATGAAGTATACTCTTCAGCACCCTTCATAGATTATGATATTCCAGCTCTGCAGCTTTCGAAAGACGAAGACGCAAAGAAACTTCTAGAAGGGGTCAAAGAGGCAATAGGACCGAATCTTGCTGTAAGTAATAGAGAATTAGATACCACTCACAAAATTTCCAAAACATTATTTAGTATTAAAAATGCATATATGGTAGAAAAAATAGAAAGTCTTTATTCTAACATCTCGCCTAATTCCGAATTAGGAGGAATGATTAATGGCATCAATCAAAAAACGCGGTGAAAATTCATACCAAATAACCGTTAGTTGTGGATATGATAGCCAAAATAAGAAGCTAGTACAGACTAAAACTATCTCATTAGATCCCGACCTCACTCTAAAGCAAGCCGATAAAGAACTTCAGAAACAAGCCACCCTGTTCGAGCTGGAAGTAGAAAATGGGACCTATCTAGACGGTTCCAAGATAACCCTTGCAGAAATCACAGAACGCTGGCTTAAGGACTACGCAGAAAAACAATTAGCACCTAAAACATTGCATCGGTATAAAGACAGGCTTAAGTCGAGGATCCTCCCAGCATTAGGTCACCATAAACTTGCTAAGCTACAACCAACTCACCTTCTACAGTTTTATGACAACCTAGGCGAGGATGGCATTAGGCGCGACGTGAAGTATTCCGTTAAGCCTGAATTCAACGAATTAATGAAGCAGAAAAAATTAAAACTAATAGATCTGAGTAGAATGTCCGGTATCTCAACTGGTACGATCAGCAGGGCGCGATCTGGAAGCACAATCACTTTTAAGACCGCAGAGTTATTAAGTAAAGCTCTCGAGGTAAAACTAGAAACACTTTTCTTAATACAAGTGTCCGGACCACTTTCTGGGCAGAGCGTTAAGCACCATCACCGGCTCATTAGTTCAATCTTAACTTGTGCAGTGCAATGGCAGTGTCTTATTAGCAATCCTGCCGAACGTGTAAAGCCTCCAAAGATAGACAAAAAAGAAGCAGCCCATTTCGAGGAAGACATGACAGAGTACATGCTTTCCTTACTCGAGGATGAACCGCTTAAATATAAAGCTATGGTGTATATAGCCGTCTACTCCGGGAGCCGTCTTGGTGAAGTATCAGGCCTTGAATGGTCAGACGTCGACTTTGAAAAAAACCATTTGCAGGTCTGCCGAGCGTCCCAGTATTTACCCGGCAAAGGAATTTTCACGAAAGATCAAAAAATGAAAGCAGCAAGAGAGTTATTGCTATGCCACCTTTAGTCATGGACATCTTGAAACAATATAAGGTAAGTCAGAATGAAGAACGCCTTAAGTGTGGAGACCTCTGGGAGGACCATAACCGTCTATTTACAAAATGGAATGGTAAACCTATTTTCCCTACAACGCCTTCAACATGGTACCGTGAATTCAGAAGAAAACATGAACTTCCAGACGTGAAATTTCACGGTCTGAGACACACCAATGCCTCTCTGTTGATCGGGCAGGGCGTAGATGTGCAAACGCCACAAGGCTGGGACACACTAAAGCAACGACCACTGCGAGCATATATAGCCATTTCCTGAAAAGACCTGATCAGGAAGCGGCCGACAAACTTCAAAACCTTTTTAAGAAGAAACCAGTTGATAAACCAGTAGAAGCATAAGATAATAAAAGTAGCTCCTGAGTTTGTGACTCCCTCAACTGCCAACCAAGTAACATACTAGAATATATCTTAGGCGAAAATAAGTAATTACGGAGGTATTCAATTATGCAAAGAAGATTTAAAGTGATTCTTGAAAAAAATGAAAGTGGTGGCTTCACTGTTACCGTCCCTGAGCTTCCAGGTTGCGTTACCCAGGGACGTGATCGAAAAGAGGCTCTTGAGCATGCACAGGAAGCAATAGAAGGTTTTCTCGAAGCCTTAGTAATCGAAGGTCTGCCGATCCCTTCCTCAACTATTGTGGAAATGGATGAAGTGCAGGTGAGCTACTAATTATGACTAGGCTACCGAGAGTAGAGGGAAAAAATGTTGTAGCTGCGCTTAAGAGAGCGGACTTTAGAGTTTCACACATTCGAGGAAGTCACCACTACTTACGTCGTTCCAGTGGAAACCTGGTTTGTGTGCCAGTACACTCTGGAATAACCGTCGACCTAAAGACGCTAAAGAGTATCTTGGAACAAGCGGAACTTACGATAGATGAGTTGATTGAGTTGTTATAGAGAAAAAATTGCTTAGGGGATCCTTATTTTGTTGGAGTCGTGTAACTTAGACGCGTTTTTATAGCCTAAAAAAGTTGGCTACTATTTGGCTACTAACGACACGAATAGTAGCCAAATAACACATTATGTTAATATAATCCAATGTGGACAAACCCGTATATACCAAGGGTTACAGCAATTTGCATTAAGCTGAAATAAGAAAAATACCGCTCTCCAAAACCGCTGATGGGAGTTCGACTCTCTCATCCCCTGCCAAACGAAAATGTAGACACCGCAAGGGATTGCGGTGTTTTTTATTGATTGTCTCCAATTATAAACATGTATAACGTTTGTACAATCAATTGCTGAGAAGATCTTCCTCTGGTGGTGTGGGACTCACCTTAATTTGATCCAGTTATTTGCACTCGGGATTAAGTCCGATGACAGGCGGCGTTCCGGAAGAGGAGTACCTAATGATGGGCTCGATATTATAAAAGTAGTTGGGGTACTAGGAATAATATAAACACTATGTATATTATTGATATTATACCTCCTAATCTCGAACCCAGATTACGCTTAAATTTATAACTTATATATAATGCTGGGATAAAAAATATTAATGAGTAGAAGATCGTATAATGTAGTCCCGTATTACCTTTAGACCACGCTTTTAGACCTAATGAAGTAAGGATAGAGTCACCTAATGATATATTTATACCAAATGAAAAAGAGAACAATATCTTTAATATTGCCAATATTAAAGATATCGTGCCAATTCCCACTATATGACCTTTTTCTTTAGAATTATTATTCATAATAACCATCCATTCCGGCGCTGCCGCTGCGGCACAAATAGTGATGAAAAATGGTGTGCGACTTTCACCAACTTTGTTATGATTATTTTCGAGGAGAAGATACACTACAAAGCACGGAAGGAGGAGTCGTAGACTGCTCTTCTCAGCTTAAATCAGTATAATAACCAGTGTAAGAATCGTCTTACAAGCACAAATAAGTGGTTCTATAAGACCGCACGCTAACTTTAAATCCCAGTCTTTCTAATGCAGCAACTAATCCTTTGCCAGTGATTCTCGGAAGCTTACTCACGATACATGCACCCGCACTTCATCAACCTTTACATTTCCTTTAGGGATCGGCATGCCTATTAGGTTTAAAGCTTCCATATGACCTTCTATCGCTTCCTGTATCCGTTCAAGGGCTTTCTTTTCGATTATTGCCTTGGGTAACGCATCCCGGAAGTCCTGGCACTGTCACAACATAAACCTTTGTCTCATCGTCCCACTCAAGGGATCACCTTGAAACTTTTTTCCATCATCGTGTACCTCTGTTAGCTTTATTTTCGCACCTCAAGCGAAGCATAAATCAAGCTCTCTCGTTAGAGTGATTATCCATAACCCTTTCCTTGGCGGAAATAATTCAACCAAGCAAGACTATTACTGTTTAGCTTCTGCACTTAAATCGACGCGTCCCTGAGCTCAATAATGAAGTTAACAATAGCAGCAATTCGAAGAATGCTGGGACTAACTGTATAATTGAAATTAATTACTTATAAAGCTTTTGATATACTTTATTCAAAAATTCATCATTACTTATACCACTAAGATCTTGCTTAATATCAACGACTCTATCTTCTGATACTAATATATAAGTTCTTTTCTTACTATCAATATAAACCTTAATATCACTAGGTAAATTTGTGTCCTCCTGCTTTAAATCAACGCCATATCCATTAAGTCTACTTACTAATCTATTCTCACAAAATTTAATTACCCAAGGATACTGACTTTCAAAAATTGTAAAAGTTAAGTCATTATCCCCATTACTGGAAGCATAGAATATTATTTCGGCTAGGATACTTTTATCAAAACGAATATATGGACTCGTAGCAGCATTCTCTTTATACCCAAAATCCATTAATGTTAAACTAACTTTCTCTGTTGGTACTTTGCTTTGCTCAATCGCATTAAAGTTCCTAAAAGCTAGGCCACCTGCAAGCATTATTATTAAATATATTGAGATTATTGCACTACTAATAATTATTGTCATATTGATTTTTTTCGAAAACCTTTTTTTATTAATAAAATTTTTAACAAAAATCATAATTAATATAGGGATACACATTAGCATTAATATAGAAATATTAAATCCGTCCCCCCCTTGTTTATCATAAACTGAAAATTTAAGTAATATAAAAAGCGTTATTAAGCCGTAGGTACTCTTTAATATGTTTTTTGTCCTTAATTGGTTATAGTTATTATAAGGCATGAACTTATTTTCTTTTAACTTACTGCTAGCTTTTATGACCCAAAGAAAAAAGCTAATAATCTCTATACTATTCATAAATATAACAGAAGCCATCCCCACTATTACTAAAATTCCCAAATTGGACCCTAGGGCAAAGTCTGTAGGTAGCGAAAATAGTTGCATATATAGATTGAAAATAAATAAGAGCGTAATAAGAAATTGACTACCTACATAATATAGCGAAGCTTTAAAAACAGACTTAAATTTTTCCGCTTCATCAGTATGAATAGAAATAGTTCTCTTTGTATCCACTGTGTAAAATATTTGAATTTTACCTTTCTGACATACATAATTCCACCCTGCAGTTTGGCAATAATCCCTATATTCTAAAGCCACATCACTATCTTTACGGTCAAAGATAGAAACTTTGTGAAGTACATCGACTGAATATTTTATTCTTTGCGGTTCTATTTTTTTGAATTTTAAGAAGGATCCCATAATAGATTCTAATAACCATCCCTTTACTGCCATTAGTTCAAGATATTCTTCTGCGGCTACGCATTCATACGGTAAAAAATTAAAAAATGTTATTTTTATATCTCTAAACCTCATGATTTCCCCTCCAAATACAATAATCCATCGTTCGCCATAGTAATTAATCGTCTATACTCATCTAGTAATATTCCTTTACCCTTATCAGTGATTATATAGCTTCTTTTTCTTCCTATTACTTCCGTTTCTCTTATCATAGTTTCTTTTTCAAACTTACCAAGAAGACTATACAAGGTTCCCGGTCCAACTCTTACACGACCATTTGAAATCTCATCTACCGCCTCCATAATATCAACACCACAACTTTCCTTGAGTAGTGACATTAATATATAATACATTGGTTCTGTTAAGTTTTGGAATTGCTCCCTCGCCATTCTTATAATATCTCCTTTTCAATATCGATACACGCTACTAATACTTCCATTCTAATATCGATACACGATATTGTCAAAATATCTTTTTATTAGAGTCTTAGAGTATACAAGAGTTATGAGCCATCCTGCCTAACAACTAAAGCAACAGAAATTGCGATCTTGAACTTGTAGATCTTATTTTGTTCATACCTACCATAATGCCATGAATAAATAAGCCCTTCTATCCAGGACTACGTTCTTAGGTTCTGGATAGAAGGATGCAATTCTCAAATAGTCTTGTCATGACAAACCCATCTTACATTTATGTATGTTAATGTGACCACTTGTCGAGACTAATTGTTAGTTTCGATATTACGATGCCATATATTTATTATATAAAGGAATACTTGTTATTTTGTTGAAATAACAAGTGTACTGTTTTGCCAGCAGCTTTACCTCTTGTTAATGTTTCAAATTCACGGATAGGTAAAATATACGAACAGGTTCGCGTTAAGTCAATCAGACAGACACTAAATGAAGTTCGTTAGTCCAATAACGTTACGGCCATTGCTATTTCTAAAGGAGGAAATTATGAGTAAACGTTACGGGTACTTCTCTCAAATTGAACCTCTACTGTTAAACCAGTCATCAAGGGAAATCGAACAACTGCTTCTAAATAATTCTAATCTTCCAGGGCCTAGATCAAACCTCGAACTCGTTTATGCTTTTGCAGACCACTTTCGCTCTAACGATTTGGTCACTTATAAGTGGGAACTTCTTCAGCGGTTTTTAAATTTCGGATTAGATTCCGACCCCCACAATAGCCCAGCGGAATTCCTTCCTATCTGTGCATTGGTGGCATTGGGTACGTTTTATATCAAAGCTGAGTCCTCTATTCAAAAACAAATTGTCTCTATTTTATGGGATTTTGCCAACAACTCAAACTGGCGCCTTAGAGAAGCTGTAGCCATGTCTTTCCAATGTATTGAAGAGCAAGATTTTGACCTTATTCCTCCGTTATTCAATCAGCGGATAAATGACGTCTCTCTTTTAGAGATGAGGGCAATAATTGCTGCTTTGGCACATCCTCCCGTACTTAAAGTCGAACCAAATTCTGTTTTCTGTTTACTAATTAGCGACATTTTTCTTAGCAAAGTCGTCACTCTAGATGTCAGTAAACGTAAAACAGAGGAATTTCGTGTTTTGAGAAAAGGACTAGAATACTCACTTAGTGTCTTCGTTGCATCCCTTCCTGCAAAAGGTTTTGCGTTTCTTTCAAAATGGGTAATGGTTAACGATACTGACATCAAAAAGATTCTTAAATCTAACCTTGGTAAGAGCAGGCTTACGAAGAAGTATGAACAGCAAGTTAATGAGGTCTTGAGCATGTTGAAATAGCCACCGCGCTGGTCGTGACAATCACTTGTTTTTGGCATCAATTATTTACAGCTTTGTTTTTGTTAAATTTTATCGAGCAAATAAGAAAATCGCTTAATTTCAATTCTAACGATAGCTCGCCAATAGCCGGGTGCCTTTTTGGCTTACAAATACTCATAAATCCTTTGAAAATAAATAGGCTCTACTTTCAAAACCAATTTTTTCATAAAATCTATGCGCTTTTTCGCGTGGAAATCCTGAATCTAATTCAATCTTCTTACAACCTCTTAATTTTGCTTTATCAAATGTCTTTTTAAGTAACTCAGTACCGATTCCCTGTCCTCTAAGGGAATCATCTATTATCATTGCATAAACATATGCAATTTGACCTTCCTGCCAAAAATTATTTACTATTGCGAAAGAACAGAAACCAATAACTTTCCCGTTAAGTTCCACACAAAGGTACTCATCATTATCTAACTGTATGCCACGAGAAAAAACGATCATTAAATCATTTTCATTTAATTCTTTACCTGGCCAAAGTTGCTTAAAAAGTAATATCACATCAGCGAAATCTTCAAGTTTCGAATTTCTAATTATTATGTTCAATTGTTTCCCTCCTGTTTTATTCAATGTTTCGCATAACCTTTTTTAGATTTGAGTCCATCTTGGCTCAATATATAACAACGGTTGGGGGGAACCGTTGTACTTCTTCTCAACAAATTACACCAATTGCAACATAAACCCACTATTAGCTCAAGATAGCTAATCATCTCATATCTTTCTTGCGAAGTAAGGGGAAACCTGTCTCACAAAACAAAAAGGTCCCTACTACAATAGTAGAAACCTAAGTATGAAGAAAATGTAACGACAAGATAATACATGTCATCATGCAATTTGGGTAACCCTAGAATTAAAGATTCTTTTAATAGGGAGCAGAATTAACATGCAAACATTTATTGATTTCGATGCTCATTTAATGAGTGACAATAAACCTTCAAACTACTTTACCGAATTAAGTAAGACCGGAATATTTGTAGAACAATACCCTTACACATTACTGGGTGACTTAATGAAAGTACCCCAATCTCCGACACATCACCCTGAAGGTAGTGTTTGGAATCACACGATGTTAGTTCTAGACAATGCAGGAGAAAGGAAGCATCTTAGCGAAAATCCGAAGGTCTTTATGTGGTCTGCTTTGCTCCATGATTTAGGTAAAGCAGACACAACGAAGTTTAGAAAGGGTAAAATAACTTCATATGACCATGATAAATTGGGTGAGAGGCTTTCTGTTGATTTCCTCAAGGAATTTACCAGTGATCTTAATTTTATAAATCAAGTCTCAAAACTGGTAAGGTGGCATATGCAAATACTCTTTGTTACCAAGGGGTTGCCTTTTGCAGAGATTGGAAGGATGGCTTCTGAGGTCTCAATTGATGAGATAGCTTTACTTGGGTTATGTGACAGGTTGGGAAGAGGAGATATGACCATTGCTAAAAGGCAAAAAGAGGAGGAAAGTATAAAAATTTTTATCGAGAAATGCAATAAGTATTTGAAGGATAGCAATGGCTCTTTAACTGGTTATTGTCAGTATTAAAGGATCAGACATCCAACAATCAAACATCAAACATCACTTATAATTATCTCACTACTGCCATCCTAAGTATAAAAAGAAAAGGCTAGGGCAACTTTCAAGCCCTAACCATTATTATGCTAGGCAGAAAGTATAACTTACAGTTACATACTTTCTGCCTAGCATAAGTGCAACTAAGGCGATCGCCAGTTCCTGGAGGGTTGGTGACCGCCTTAGTTTTCTTTATCCTACCGCAACTCTTTTCATGAATCCAATTTGCATTCCCTTAAGTTTGTGTCTATATTTAGCAGCGATAGTTTATTATCCACCAGATCATCCTCTAACTGGACCTTAGCTTCTACTGGCACTTCGTGCTTGTTTTGCAAGTTATCCATGGCTACGGAAAGCATGAGTTTTAGGCGATTAAGCTGGTTTACTTCGCTTGCCCCTGGATCATAGTCAATGGGCGCAATATTTGCCGTAGGATAGGACCGTCTGATTTCTCGGAACATACCTTTTCCCGTGATGTGATTAGGCAAGCAGGCAAAAGGTTGTAAGCAGACGATGTTATTGACCCCGCTTCGAATTAGCTCAACCATTTCGCCAGTGAGGAACCAACCTTCTCCAGATTGATTGGCTAGAGAAAGATGTTTTTCAGCATATTTGGCGATCTCTTCGATGGGTTTGGGCGCATGAAAACGTTTACTGGCTTGCAAAGCTTTCTTCATTTCTTTGCGATAGGATTCAATTCTATTGATTGAGAGATAACCGGATACCATGCTCCAGAAACTACCCGAAAGTTTCTGATATTTGATGCGATTATCATACGCACCATACAAGAGGAAATCAGCAAGGTCAGGAACGACTGCCTCAGCCCCTTCAGCTTCCAACAATTCTACAATATTGTTATTAGCGGTAGGGTGGAATTTGACTAGGATTTCACCTACGACTCCAACTTTTGGCTTGATCAAATCTTCGTAAATTTCTAGTGCATCAAAGTCCGCAACAATTTGGCGAATATTTTCTGCGTGTTCCTTTCTGCTTCCTTTCTTCAAGGACTCTTGGCAGCGATTAACCCAATAGTCATATAATAGATTGGCGGAACCTGGGAATTTTTCATAGGGTCGAACTCGATAAAGGACCCGCATTAATAGATCCCCGTAGATAAGTCCCCTCAACAATTTATTAAACATTGGAATTGTGAATTTGAAACCAGGATTATTCTCCAAGTTTGATGAATTTCCCGTATTAAGGGCAATCACGGGAACCTGTTCCATATTGGCATCTTTAAGTGCCTTTCTAATAAACGCGATATAATTCGTTGCTCGACATCCTCCGCCGGTTTGCGTAATGATGACCGAGGTGTTGTTTAAATCATACTTACCGGAACTTAACGCTTCCATCAACTGGCCAACCACGATTATCGCCGGATAGCAGGCATCGTTATGCACATACCTTAAGCCTTCTTCAATGGCCAACTTATCGACAGAGGGCAAGAACTCAATAGTATATCCTGCATCCTCAAATCCTATCTTAAAAAATTGGAAATGAATCGGTGACATTTGTGGTGCCAAAATCGTATGTGTTTTTTTCATTTCCTTGGTAAATAATGCTTTGGCAGGCTTATCATAGAGTTTCTTGGGGGTGAAATTTCTCTTTTCTCGCTCGTTAATGGCCGCGATCAAGGAACGCAAACGAATCCTCGCAGCCCCTAGGTTATTGATTTCATCAATTTTTAATACAGTATAGATTTTTCCATAAGCCTCGAGAATCTCTTTAATCTGATCCGTGGTAACTGCATCAAGACCACATCCAAACGAATTCAGCTGAATTAATTCTAAGTCCTTTTGTTCCGAAACATAGGTGGCTGCAGAATACTCTCGAGAGTGGTACACCCATTGATCGACAACGCGCAAAGGTCGTTCGACCTTGCCTAGATGTTGGACAGAGTCTTCGGACAAAATAGCGAAGCCATAGGATCCGATCATCTCAGGAATACCGTGGTTGATTTCAGGATCAATATGATAGGGCCTGCCTACGAGCACAATTCCCTTGATATTGTGTTTCCGGATATAGTGAAGGGTTTCTTCTCCTTTTTTTCTTACCTCTTCTTTATATCTATCTTGTTCCGCATAAGCTTTCGCCAAAGCACTTGCAAGTTCATTCTTTGGTATTCCTTCGGGTTCTAACTCCTCAGCTAACCGTTTCACCATTCTACTTGGCATATCCATCGGTAAGAACGGATGATAAAACGTAATATTGGGCTCTCTTAGTAAATCCATGTTAGCATTGATGGTCTCTGGATAAGAGGTGACGATTGGACAATTGTAATGGTTGTCTGCCGCTGGATCTTCCGCTCGGGCATATGGAATGCAGGGGTAAAATATTTTGTTTAATCCTTTTTTCACTAAATCGGTAATATGACCGTGTACAAGTTTGGCTGGGTAACAGGCAGACTCTGAAGGAATTGTATCCATTCCAAGTTCATATATTTCTTTTGACGAGCGACCAGAAATGATAACTCGATAACCTAGTTCTGTAAAAAAAGTAAACCAGAAAGGATAGTCCTCATAAATGTTTAAGACCCTAGGAATTCCAATGGTTCCTCTCGATGCCTTATCCTTCGTCAAAGGCTTGTATTGGAAAACTCTTTTGTACTTATATTCATAAAGATTGGGAATGTCATTTTTTACAATGTCTTTCCCTGTGCCTCTTTCACATCGGTTCCCTGAGATATAGTCACTTCCGTTTGAAAAATGTTTAACACTAACTAAGCAATTATTCCCACATAACCCACATCGTTTCATCGATGTTTCTGTTTTAAAATTGTATAAATCTTGCCCTTGCATCAGATTTGTTTGATTCCCAAAGATATAACGATCTTTAGCAATTAATGAAGCTCCAAACGCACCCATAATACCTGCTATATCTGGGCGAACTACTTCCTGATGCGTGATAATTTCAAATGCCCTTAACACAGCATCGTTATGGAAGGTTCCCCCCTGGACGACTATTTTTTTCCCTAGCTCCTCGGCATTTCTCAAACGAATCACTTTATAAAGCGCATTTTTAATGACTGAAATAGCAATACCTGCCGAAATATCGCTGATCTCTGCTCCTTCTTTCTGCGCTTGTTTGACTCTTGAGTTCATAAATACCGTACAGCGTGTTCCTAGATCAACTGGATGCCTTGAATCTTGGCTCAATCTAGCAAATTCTTGGACGTCCAAATTCAGTGAATGAGCAAAGGTTTCCACAAAGGATCCACACCCTGAGGAACAAGCTTCATTTAGCGTAATGGATTCAATAACTCCATCACGAATCACTAAACTTTTCATGTCCTGCCCACCAATATCTAAAACGAAATCGACACCTGGGCAGAAGAAATTGGCTGCCGTGTAATGAGCTACCGTTTCAATTTCTCCAATATCCACTCTCAAAGCTGCCTTTATCAGATGCTCTCCATATCCGGTGACGGCTGAGTTTATAATTCTGGTTGTCTTATTTAATTTTGCATACATATCTTTCAAGGCTTCTATTGTAGATTCTAGAGGGTTGCCCATATTACTGCCATAGTATGAGTATAGTAAGCTACCCTCATCATCGACAAGCGCGATCTTAGTAGTTGTCGATCCTGCATCAATCCCAAGATAGGCATTTCCTTCATAGCTCTCAGGATCTACTCGCTTGACCTTGTGCAAGCTATGCCTCGCTTTAAATTCCGCATATGCCTCAGAGTTCGCAAATAGAATTTCTAACTTTTCGCCTTCAGCATTATTAATCTTATGAATCAGAGGCGCTTTTTCATAGAGACAATCAAGTGTAATTGGCATTTTATCGCGTGAAGAAAGCGCGGCTCCGATCGCTACAAAATATTGTGAATTCTCTGGGAAAATCACATTTTTGTTTTCTAAATTAAGTGTCTCAATGAAGCGTTCTCTTAGCTCGGACATAAAATGCAGAGGCCCCCCCAGAAATGCCACGTTCCCTCTGATAGGGCGACCCTGGGCTAAACCACTTATCGTTTGATTTACAACAGCTTGTAAGACAGACACAGCAATATCCTCTCTTGCTGCCCCTTCATTTAATAAGGGTTGAACATCGGTTTTAGCAAACACACCACACCTAGAAGCAATAGGGTATATATTTTGATAGTTTTTGGCAAGTTCATTTAGACCCGGGGCATCCGTTTGTAATAATGAGGCCATCTGATCAATAAATGCGCCCGTACCTCCAGCACAAGTTCCATTCATCCTTTGCTCAATTGCTTCCCCGAAAAAGGTAATCTTAGCGTCCTCTCCGCCTAGTTCGATCGCCGCATCTGTGTTTGGAATAACGATTTTGATGGCGTTAGTGCAAGCAATAACTTCTTGAATAAAAGGAACCTCTAACTTTTGGGAAATATTATACCCTCCAGAACCGGTAACCATAAGGGTCAATAAGTGCCCTTCCATGGTCGCTTTGGCACCATCGAGCATCGTAACGACAGTATCTCTTATATTCGAAAAATGTCTTAGATATTTCTTATAAACAATATTTTTGTCACTATCTAAAACAATTATTTTTGCGGTTGTAGAACCAACATCTAGTCCTACATTTAAAACTCTTCTCATTTTTTTCCTCCACTAGTACAACATTTAATAAAGCTTATTTTAGCAGGTGATTCCTTTGGCAAAAATCTTAATACAACTTGTAATATAGACCTGCATATCTGTTTCAAAAGTTAATTTTTTCATTATTAAAGAGGTAACAAATAGTCCAAAATTTGTGGCTAAAAAACTCATTGCCAGTGTTTCAGGATTTTCTCTTATGGTTCCTCTACTTTTCATTTCCTCAAAATAATTGCAGAGCAGTTTTTTAAATTCATTCGGAAACTTAAATAACGTAGCATCAAAATCTGGATTCAATTCTTCATTTTTAAAATGCATCAAAATAATTTTTTGATTTTGATACAATGTATCTTGGTAGGAAGAACATATTTTATTTAAGTCTCGTTCCAAATCCCATTCAAATTCCTCAAATAAGGCAATGACTTTAGGGGAAAAGACAAATTTATCAAATGCTTTTTCGAACAAATTATGCTTGTTTTCGAAATGTCTAAAAAGAGTCATTTCACTTACGCCTGCTTCTTTGGCGATTTCTTTAGTTGTTACTGCGCTATACCCTTTTTGCGAGAAGAGAATAATAGAAGCATTTAAAATCTTGTCTTCAGTATTTATAGTACACATCATATTCGTCTCCAATTAAAACATGCCTATTGCACGCTTACATGTTAGTTGTTACTAACACGATTTTATCATATCTTTTAAATAACTTCAATCAGTGAGAACAAAACTTATCCATAATAAATGTATGCCCAGATTGTATCAAACGTTAAAAAGGGTCTGTAACTAAACTTGTTTTCCAGTTTGTTACAGACCCTTTTTGATCGAGAATTGCCGCTATTATCGAGGATTATTCACCATTTCATAGGTGTATAATCCTCTTTTTGGGGGATAGCGCACCACCACTCAGAAAATTTCCCAAGTTTTGTTACGCCCCCTCTGGCTTAATGGCCTTGCGCTGATTTTAATTGATTTACCAACGTTTCACTGAGTTTGCCTGGCACTTCTTCGTATTGGAGAAATTCCATTGTAAACGAACCTCTCCCTTGAGTGAGGGATCTCAAATCAATAGCATAGCGCATCATTTCAGCTTGGGGAACATGAGCGCGGATTACTTGATATTTTTCGTTGGAGGCAACCATGCCCAGCACTTTTCCTCGTTTTCCATTGATATCCCCAATTACATCCCCCATAAAAACTTCAGGCACTGTTATTTCCACCTCAACGACAGGTTCAAGCAAGGTGGGTATTGCTAGACCTACCCCCTTGCGGAAGGCGATGATCGCTGCTAGCTTAAAAGCCATTTCCGAGGAATCAACGGCATGGTAAGACCCGTCGCAGAGCGTGACCTTGATATCGGTGACAGGATACCCAACCATAGTACCTTCAGTCATAGCCTCACGTATTCCCTTTTCCACAGCTGGAATATATTGCTTCGGGACTGATCCACCAAAGATTGCCTCGGCAAACTCAAAGTCTTTACCTTCTGAGGGTTCTATATTAATCCATACATGGCCATATTGACCATGCCCACCCGTTTGCTTTTTATGTTTCCCTTCCACTTTAACTGCTTTGCGAATCGTCTCACGATAAGGTACGCGAGGAACCTTCATAGATACAGCAACTCCAAACTTGCGGGCCAGCTTTTCCAAGAAAATCTCGAGTTGCATTTCCCCAAGTCCTGTTAATAGCAACTCTTTCGTTTCCGTGTTTTTACTAATTTTAATTGTGGGGTCTTCTTCCGCTAAACGTACTAAAGCACTGCCTAGTTTATCCTCATCCCCCTTAGTCTTTGGCGCAATTGCCACTGCTAAGGTTGAGACTGGAAAATCAATACCCTGAAGCTTCACTGGATGTTCCTTTCCGCATAGGGTATCTCCTGTTCTCACCTCTTGTAATTTGGCTACAACGGCAATATCTCCTGCAGAAACTGACCCAACCGGTTCTTGTGTTTTACCACGTAGATAAAACGGTTGCCCAATCTTCTCATCTAATCCCCGACTTGAGTTATAGACCATCGTTTCTGCACTAAACTTCCCTCCATAAACCCGGAAGAACGACATCTTCCCGACGTAAGGGTCAGCTAGGGTTTTGAACACTAAAGCCGCTTTCTCTGGGACAATCTCTGGCGCTGGAACAAAATCGACTAAGAAATTCATGATATTTGCAACACCAATATTTCTAAATGCTGAGCCGCAAAGTACTGGAGTAACCAGATTTTGTCTAAGCGCCATCCGCAAGGCCGTTTGCAAATCAGCCTCATTTAGCCTTTCCCCTTCAAGATATTTCATCAAGACTTCATCATCCGCTTCGGCAACAGCTTCGGCTAATTGATCTCTTAACAGTTCGATCTCTAACTGGTACTCAGCAGGAACTTCCTTAACTATGAACTTACCATTGCCATTGGCTTCGTAGTTATACTCTTTATTCTCAATGATATCGATGACACCCTGGAAACTTTCCTCTTGGCCGACTGGTAGTTGCAAAGGAACAAACTTTTCATGTGGATATGCATCTTTCAGTTGATCCAAAACCTTACCAAAATTAGCATTCTTCCGATCCAGCTTGTTGACAAAGACTACTCGAGGTAACTTCTGTTTTGCCATAACATTCAACGTGATTTCTGCCTGAACCTCTAGTCCAGCCACGCCGCAAAGCACCAAAATTCCACACTCGGCGACGCGCAAAGCACTTTTGACTTCTCCAAAAAAATCTAAATATCCTGGGGTATCGAGAACATTCACCTTAACTCCTTGCCACTCAATCGGAATAAGACTCGTACTAATCGACACTTTGTGTTTCACTTCTTCTGGTAAATAATCCGAGACGGTGTTTCCCTCTGTAATTTTGCCAATACGGTTGATTGCACCCGAATTGAAAAGAAAGGTTTCCGTGAGGGAAGACTTTCCTGCTCCACCATGCCCTACAAGACAGACGTTGCGAAGATGATTTGTGTCATAGGTCTTCAAGACGATCTCCTCCTTGATGTTATTTAAGAAAAAGGACGCATGCCTTTTTACTTGCAACATTAATACCGGAGTTTTCTATGTCAGAAGATACACGTTAGTCTCATTTTATTGAACAGCTAGGGTCAAGTATTCTTGTTTTTATAAATAATCCAATCGAACTCCCACTTGCATCCTCCACCCGAAGTCTCGATGTTCAACTTTAGTTGAAGAAATTAGCTCTCTTTTCGAAAGTTCCCCAGACCTTCGGTTGTTTGTTACTAACCATACATTTCCCCAATGCCCAGACATCCTGGACCTGTAAGCTTTCGTCGAGAGCCACTAAGTCTGCATCGTAACCGATGCGAATTGATCCTTTATTGATCAGGCGGAGAACATTCGCCACATTTGAAGTTATGGTGCGCAACCCGACCTCTAAAGGGAGTCCATAGTGTAGTACAGATTCTCTAACGTCACGCCAAAGAACTTCTACCAAGCCGACTCCCATACCTATAAGCACGCCTGCTTCGTTATACTGAGGCATACTTCCGTTTCCGTCCGAAGTGACAGTAATACGATCATTAAGAATTTGACGTTGATTCAACATAGCTAGGACTGCAGGCACCTTTAAATCAATAGGGAAATCATCACACCCTGCGGTAAAATCGATATGCCCACCTGCTAGAAGGAACTGGATCCCATCTTGCAGTAAAGAATGAGTTCGGTTGATGTGCGTTGGTACAAATTGAGTGATAGGAATCTCAGTATGCTCAAGGATAGTCCAAATAGGTTGTAGTCCTCGTTTCCCCTCCCCAAGATGGAGATGCACCACCCCAGCTTTTCCCCCCAACATCCCCCCCACTCGAGCTTCTGCCGCTAAATGCTCAAGTTCAGCGATTTGGGGCTGGGCTGAGCGATGATCAGAGATTGCGATTTCTCCTGCGCCGATAACTTTTTCAATCAAGACTAGGTCTTCTTGTAGCGTTGGTAACAGAGATCTCATAGGGACTTGATAAGCACCGCTGTAAACAAACGTAGTTATCCCCTCTTCTTCAAGGGCTTTCGCCTTAACGAGAAGCTCAGTCATAGACCGGGATATGGAATCTGTCCCCAGACATCCGACGACAGTGGTTATTCCTCCCCTAGTTAATTCGGAAAGTTGGATTTCCGGAGTCCGCGAAGAAGGGCCCGCTTCTCCTCCTCCTCCACAGATATGAACATGAGCATCAATAAAGCCTGGTACGATTATTTTGCCTTGCAGGTCAATTACTTCCCCTTCAACATAGTCGGGAAGGCGAAAATTCCTTCCTAAAGCGGCAATACTACGTCCCACAATCAGGACATCTGTGTCCTCAATCAGTTCAGGATTATAAATTTTTGCATTTGTTAGTAGTTTCCACACCACAACCCACTCCTTGGAGGTAGAATGCCCCAATTATGGTGTTATATTCCCATATAGAAAGTCTTTCTCTATGACACGGCAAAATCCTTCAAACTTTAGCGGTTGCTTAAAAATTTCCTAAGCATTTCTTTTTTTCCTAAGCATAAGTTTAAATAAAACTTGGCTATTTAAAGCCTTAACTTATGGAGGAATACATGCCGAAAAGGACCTTTGTTTATGGAGCGACTATCCTCTTGGGAGCCAACTTAGTAAACCGAGTTTTGGGCTTTGCCTATCAGTATTTAATTATGAATCATATTGGCGGTGAAGCATATGGTCTCTTTAACATGGTTTTCCCGATCTACATGCTGGCTCTTGTCTTAACAACTGCTGGCATTCCCCTTGCCATTGCTAAAATGGTCTCTGAAGAAGTTTCCCTAGGACGCACTGCTCAAGCTCAAGCAATCTTCCGCCTTGCCTTTTGGATATTATTTATTTCTGGCGCAATCGTATCGTCTGTCTTGTATTTTCTTACCCCATTTTTAACTCATCGTATTTTCCCCGATCCTAGGGTCCTTACTATCTTTCAAATTTGCACTCCAGCCATTTTCATCGTCTCCCTATCTTCGGTGTTTCGAGGATACTTTCAAGGCTTACAAAATATGGTTCCTACTGCTATAAGCCAAATATGCGAACAAATTATCCGTGTCCTTGTGGGCTATACAGCAGCGCTTCAACTCCTCAATTCCGGGGTCGAATGGGCGGCAGCCGGGTTAGCTTTGGGCATGTTGGCTGGAGAAATAGTCGGTTTATTGGTGATTGCCTTTCAATATCAGTTTGTATGGCCTAAATTTAAAAGGAATAATCAAGAAGCTGTATATTCCTCGCGAATCATCTTGAGCAAGTTGTGGCATCTTGCATCTCCTGTAACAGTTGGCAGACTGTTTTCCACAGGGTTATCGGCCTTAGATGCCCTACTCATCCCGCTGCGCCTTCAAGTAGCTGGTTACGGAGCTCGGGAAGCGACTACCTTATTCGGGCAACTTGGGGGGGCGGCCTTTACTTTACTCACCTTTCCGAGCGTCTTCACCTTTGCCTTAGCTACTTCACTAGTTCCCGCTATCTCTGAAGCGGCTGCTCGAAATCAATTACAGGTTGTCCGAGCCCGTAGTGCAGAAGCCATTCGTTTAACGATCTTAATTGGAATACCATGCCTTATTATCCTATTTTATTTTGCCCGGCCACTCACATCTTTTTTCAAGAGTACAGAAATCGCACCAATTTTGCGTTTGTTAGCTGTTGGGGGCATCTTTTCGTATATACAACAAACCACAACGGGAATTCTTCAAGGACTTGGAAAAGTTCATCTTCCAGTCCTCCATTCCATCATTGCGGCTTTTATAAGAATTCCAATATTAGTTTATCTTACTGGACTTCCCCAATGGGGTCTTAGAGGTACGGCTATGGCGTATATCATTGGTTTTATTATTATGGCGTTTCTAAACCTGATAGCTATTACACGCTCTACAGGAATGGCCTTAGATCTTCAGAGATTTCTCCTCCAACCAGTCAGTGGAGGGATAGGCATGCTGTTAATTTTTCATTTTTTAGATCCGATCTTGGGCCAACAGGTTGTAGGGTATATCACTGAATTTACAGCTGGAATTATACTTTACAGTCTGATCCTCTTCTTTAATGGTGGGATCACCTTAACAGATTTAAAACGACTTCCTTGGATTGGTAAATACCTTCCCCGCTGATCAATTCCACCAACGACGAATCTGTTTCCCCCATTGCCAATATGATAAGAGACCCGTCACAAATACAAATACTAGAGCCAATAACTTATAAACAAAGTACACCTTGATCAAAGACAAAAAGGCCATCCCTACGCCAAAAAGGGCAGGGATTGCCAAAAACTTAAAAGAGGTATTCGATTTCTCTGAGTTTCTTAGGCCAGGGATAGAAAAAACAACTATAAAAAGTACAAAGTAAAATATAAATGTCCCAATTATCATCTAGAACTTCCTCCATTAACAAAAAGACATAATCTATCCAGAATTTGAGTACGATAAACACTCGAAAATATGTAAATACTACTATTGTCCCGAAATAGAGTGAAATAAATGGGAGGAGATGTATCTGATGAGTCGACGCAATAAAAACACGAATAGTATCCTACCCGACTCTGTATTGGAGCAATTCAAGTGGGAAGTGGCCGATGAATTAGGCTTGAGCTCAAAAATTAAAAGCCAAGGCTGGGAAAACATGACTTCTCGCGAATGTGGCCATGTTGGGGGAAGAATCGGTGGAAGCATTGTCAAGACCATGATGCGTCGAGCGAAGGATTCCCTGAATACGCCGATGTAATTCGGCATAAAGGAGTACAGATTTATTCTGTACTCCTTTATCCGTTATTATGATCAAAAATAGGTTGCCATGATTTGATACACGCGAAATCCGTCAAATCACTATGCATTGGAGTAATCGAAATAAAGTCCTCCTGTATCGCTCTCAAATCGGTATCACTCTCAAGATCTTGCGCTAAATTTCCACACTGCCAATAATACGTTATGCCATGAGGGTTAACTCGTCGTTCAAAAACATTTTCATATACCGCTTTACCTAACCTAGTCACTTTCACACCACGCCACTCAACCTGAGGCTTACCTGGAATATTGATATTCATTAAACCCTTGTGATTATGTTGTACAATAAAATCTAATTGTTCTGCTAGGTAAGTTGCAGCAGGTTCAAAACTCATAAACTCATAGCTAGCTAGAGACACCGCAAGGGCAGGAACTCCGAGTAGTACCCCTTCCATGGCCGCAGAAACTGTACCTGAATAAAAGATGTCAGTCCCTAAGTTGGGACCGAGGTTAATCCCTGAAATAATTAAATCAGGTTTAGCTACAACCCCACCTTGTATTGCTAGTTTTACACAATCTGAAGGAGTACCACTAATTGCATATCCTTTTTGCTGTCCGTCAAGCTTGTGTTCTGTTAGAAACAGCGGCTGAAATAAAGTAATAGAATGACCTGTGGCGGAACGCTGACCATCTGGGGCAACAATGCTTATATCATGGTTTGTCTGGGATCTGAGGGCACGATATAAGGTTTGGATGCCAGGTGCATTATAGCCATCATCATTGGTCAATAAAATATGCATTCTTTTCCCCCGCTCAGTCTGCTTCATAAACAGAAATGACCATTTTATCTTCTTTTTTGGTTAAACCAAACATCAGTTTATAATCTTTTAAATTTTTATTGAGAAAATCAACGACCTTATAAAGTTCGCCATTAGGACTAAAGCGTTGTGTGGCAATAAGATCTAATTTCCCGTGTTGATCAGAAGAATTTGTGTGTTGATCTTCCACTGTGATGATCTCCTCTTTCTTAGCTTCTATGTCCTTGAATCAGTGAAAAAGCTTCTGATCTTGTAATGGGATTAGTTTTAAATATCCCCCGTACTGCTGAGGTTAATGTTTGTGATCCCGCTTTCTTAACCCCTCGCATGGTCATACACATGTGCTCTGCTTCAATGACAACTACAACTCCAAGTGGATCAAGTTCACCCATGACAGCATTTGCAATTTGTGATGTCAAGCGTTCTTGAAGCTGCGGTCGGTGTGCAAACCCTTCAACAACACGAGCAAATTTTGACAGTCCAGTTATCTTACCTTTCCTCGGGATATAGGCAACATGTGCCTTACCATAGAAAGGAACGAGATGATGTTCACACATTGAATAGACTGGGATATCCTTAACTATTACCATCTCTTCATGTTGTTCTTCGGTAAATTGCACCTTGAAATGTTGACTAGGGTCTTCATGTAATCCGGCAAATACTTCTGCATACATTCTAGCAACTCGTTTCGGTGTATCTCTTAACCCTTCGCGGTCAGGGTCTTCACCTATAGCCTCCAAAATCATATAAACTGCTTGCTCGATCTTCTCTATATCCATCCCCATATTCTTATCTCCTTTACTATGGTTATCTACTATGGTTATCCAATATCTCTATAGTTGTCCTATAAAAACGTGTGTTTGAGGAATAACTCGAACGTTCACGAGTTTCTCAAGCAAAAGGCTCTGCCATTTTAAGAGTTGCATAGGTTTGGGCGCCAGGATGCCCTGAGTTGGAGTTACAGGTTGCAATATTGTTAAGATAGATGGGTCAACTCTAGCAATTAAATCGCAGGCATATTGCAGGTCATTCAAAGGGGTGTCTTGGTTAACAACTAATTTGACAAATACTTCTTTTTGAGTGCTGTAGCGCAAAAAGGATTCATGGACATCCCAAAAATTCTTACTAGCGAAGGGCAACTTAATATCCATGCTAATTACGTCGACCATCGGTAATATTTGAAGAAGTTGCTCCGGCAAAGTTCCATTAGTCTCAAGGTAGATCTTTAAGCCTTTCTCTTTTAAAAAGGGCAATAGAACTTGTAATTCGTCTGCCCAAAGAAGGGGTTCTCCACCAGTGACACTTAGGGAGTGATGCATAGAGAAATCAAAGGTCTGAAGTAAGTCCAGCAATTTATCTATAGGAACAGGATTATCCAGCATACTGAAAATCCGTGTTCCGGGCACCTTCTCAACCCGAAGCTGTCCTGGTACTTTAGTTTCTGTGTCACAATAAGGACACATTAAGTTGCACATTGGCAGACGAAGAAATAGTTGTCGTACACCTACGTAAGGACCTTCACCTTGGATCGACGAGAATATTTCTGTTACTGGCAATTTAAACATTACTGAACTCCCCGCACTTTACAACGGGCGAGACGCATGGAAGTTACCTCGGCGCAATAGTGTTTGGCAACGCTTTCTCCGAAGGATAGAACGTCCTGGATGCGAAGATCTTCTAAGCCGGTGGTAGGAATTGGCGTATTCTTATTTGACACGTTCAGCCCGCAATGAATCAGAGTGGATACTGGGGAAAGGGTACTGATACTCACCGAGAGTTTTTTGTCCTCTTCATAGAGATCATCCCCACTCCTACGCAGGGTTGTCACCCCAAGTTTTTCTAGTTCTTCCTTAATCGTCGCGATCAGTAATCGTTGTCGTATAATAGTCTTTTCCAAATCCATTTCAAAATGTTCCACGATAAAATGCAGCATGTCTTCGCTATAGATCCAGTCCTGAGCTAAGACATCCTCAATATCTACCATCTCATTTTGTTCCACACGGCACGTGCCACGGAATATGCTCATGCTATCACCCATAAGTCCAAAGTTTTTATAGGAAAACAAGGATTGAAGTTGACTGCCATCATAGTTCAAGGGTTCATGGAGTACAATGTATTTCATGACCATTCATCAGTCCTCCTTAAAAATGGCCCATGCATCAGGAGATTCGTTAACCTGAACCCATGCTAAGCGCTTATTAGTAAGAACCAAGTCCTTCTTAAGTTCTGTGTATAGTTGTTGGGCAAGATTTTCAGCTGTCGGATTAACCCCTTCAATTCCAAATGCAGCTAAGTCATTTAGAAGACTATGATCAAGTAACTTCAATTTTTCTCTAATACTCTGTTTTACTTCACTAAAATCTATTAACATCCCCAAATGATCTAATTGTCGGCCTTCAATACAAACCACAACATTCCAACGGTGACCATGCAGTTTAGCACAATTACCATCATAGTTACGAATAAAATGGGCAGCATCGAAATGCGCCTGAACAAATACCTGAAACATTTTTCGCTCCTTATTTGACATATTACAATCTATTTTAACATTATTATTTACAAAAGAAAAATGAAATATTAAATATTAATAATTAAGTGAACATAAAAAAAAGAGAAGGGTTTCTCCCCTCTCCGTCAGGCTAGCTTTAGCGCCTTATTAAAACAGTCGATCGCTGTATCAGATTGATCGATTTGGTCATATATATTACCGAGTAACGCCCAGCCTGCAGAATGGTGTGGGTCTATTTCAAGAAGTTGATTCACTAAATCAATACTTTCCTGCCAATTTCCTTTGCGGGAGAGGCAAACACATAAATTATACAGAATGAGTGGATGATTGGGAGTCAACTCTAAAGCTTCACGATAATACTCTGCTGCTTTTCGAGTGCGACCCTGATGGACCAATGTAAAGGCGAAGTTATTGAGTAATATAGGATCTTTTGGATATATACTAATTGCGCGTTCCAATAATTTTAAAGCGTCCTGAGAACGATCTTGGTTTTGATAGACTGCTGCAAGGTTGCTTAATGAGTCATAATGATCTGGTTCATATTTTAGAGTTAGTTTATAATACTTAATTCCTTTTTTCATTTGATTGTTTTGGATATAACAGTACGCTAAGCGAGCTGCTAAATCTGGGGTTCCCCCGTAACGAAGCGCCTTTTCAAAACTATTACAAGCATCGGTCAACTGTTGCAACAGCAAATGCATCTCAGCCTTCATCTCCCAATATAGAGAGTTCCGGGGTTCAAGCTGACAACATCCCTGAAAACACCTTAAAGCTTCTAGGGATTCATTATGAAAGGCGTAGATAATCCCGAGGCGATAATTTGTTTCTGCATGCTTGGGCGCCGCTCTCAATGAATTACTCAATGATTTAATAGCCTCACGCCAATCTCCCAGTTCTAGAAAACAATCAGCAAGCAAGTCCCAATAACTTGAATTTTGAGGCCTTACCTGAATCGCTTTTTCTATGCGCTTTTTGGCCTGTGGAATCAGGGCTTGACCAACATAGCAACGTGCTAGAAGATAATTTATCTCCGGCGATTCTTCTTTCTGCTCACTTTCCAGACGTTCTAGGTAATCTCTGGCCTCTTGAAAAGCTTGAGCATCGATCAAATTTTGCGCCACTTTAAAATGTGGCTTAGTCGAATCCCGATTTAATAAGTCCACCCATTTTAAGATAGCTACTTCCGACGTTCCAAAGTGATAATGCCATTTGGCTAGGAGAGAATTCCACAAATAAGAGTTTTTCAGATATGGCCTTTTTTCTTTGACGTCCGAGGCCAGAGGTAGATTCATAGTTTTCGCCCCTTTTTTACTTATTTTACCATATACGTATTCCCCTTTCATTCTGCTAAACCCTTTTCTTTAGACCAATAATATAACGTCAAATGCCTGATAAATGCCCGATAATTCGCAAATATCAACCTCAATATCTTCCCCACTCGTCAGGTTTCCCACAATACTAATTCTGGCTCTATATAATAGCTCTCAATTCCATAAATACTCTGTTTTTTCTCAAAAAAAAGAGGCGTGCTTTATAGCGCCTCTTCACATTTATTACAATATCCATAAAATTTTAAATCGTGGTCCATGACTTTAAATTGAGTTCGTTTTGTAATTACTGCTTCTAAGGACTCTAATAAATCATCATCAAACTCTGAAACACTACCACAACTCAAACAGATCAGGTGATGGTGGTGATGATGTTCATCCTTTCGACTAAATTCATACCTGCTTCGCCCATCCCCAAAATCATTTTTAAGTAACACGCCTATTTCTGCCAATATGTCTAGCGTCCGGTAAACTGTAGCTAAACCAATTTCAGGGTTTTGATGTTTAACCAGCATATAAACCTCTTCAGCACTCAAATGACGATCAACGTGTTCCATAAATGTTTGTAAAATCGTCTGACGCTGGGGAGTTACCTTATAGGAATGATTACGCAATAGATTGCAAATACTTTCGAATGTTTTCGATTCCTGCACTCCTAGCCCCTCCTCCATATATTACCCATTATATGACAAGGAGACTCATTTGCAAAGAGCTTTCAGATATTTATCGTTCAAATACTTCATATATTGCAAACTTTAAATAGTCTGTTTCTTCACTCCCTAATAGCACCGGATGATCAATTCCCGCGCGTCGGAATTCAATGAGCCTTAATACTTTATGTGCATCTATAGCCGCTTCTTGAAGCATTTTAAAGAAGCGAGAGGCACTCAAATGATAAGAACAAGATGCGGTTACTAAGATTCCTCCAGGACGAACTAACTTCATCCCCTGTAGATTTATTTCTTTATACCCCCGTACAGCGCTTTCAATAGCTTGACGGTTTTTAGCAAATGCAGGAGGGTCGAGGATGACAACATCCCATGTTTTTTTCTCTTTTACCTGTTCTCTCAAGAAATCAAAAGCATTGGCAGCCACAAATTCAGTCCTGTGAAGAAAGCCATTCAACAAAGCATTTTCTTTGGCCATTTCAATAGCCTTCTCTGAAATGTCTAAACAGGTTACTTTTTTGGCTCCATAATGACAAGCGTGCAACATGAAAGAGCCAGTATGTGAGAAACAATCCAAGACCTCAGCGCCGTTCCAAAAGGGATTTTTAATTTCTCTACCTGAAGCATTCTTGGGCTTTCCAGTCTCATCCTCTTTAATTCCGTGGGAAAGACCCCATCCAGTCATCAGTGGCTTCAACGCAGCTCTATTTTCCCGCTGATCGAAAAAATACCCTGTTTTCTGTCCTTCTGCAACATCTACTAAGATTTTCAAGCCATTTTCGATTACCGTTACATGAGTATCAAAGGGTTCATCCACAAAGCCCTCTCTCTCTTCAAGTCCTTCGAGCCTCCTAACCGGAACATCACTTCGCTCATAGATCCCACGCGGGTTAAAAAGCTTCTTTAATGCTTGATAAATCCATTGTCGCCGCATTTCCATCCCTAAGGAAAGTATTTGCACAACTAAAACATCTTCATATTTATCAATGATTATTCCTGGTAGAAAATCAGCTTCCCCATGCACAACACGACATGAAGTTGCTGTTGGTAATAACCATTGCCGACGCTTCCACGCTTGTTCAATCTTATCATAAAATAAGGTTTCATCCACTTCAACCTCTGAATAAGTCACAACTCGAATGATAAGTTGGGATAGTGGATTATAAAATCCCTGGGCTAAAAAATGCCCAACATGATTAACAATATGTATAACGTCCCCACCCTGAGGGTCCCCTTCTATTTTTTCGATTTCACCTGGATAAACCCAAGGATGCCCTTGCTCAAGCCTCTTTTTACGATTTTGTTTAAGAAACGCTTTGGAAACAGTCAATATAATCTTCCTCACTTTCCAGTCTACCTTTAATATGTGATAGACATCTCTAAGAATATACCGTGAAAGTCGAAGAAAAGGAAGCTTTTGCTTCCTTTTCCTCGAACTGTACAAACAATTTATGACTAAGCTGTTGGGCAAATTAAATTATTCAACCGTAAGGGCAATTCATAAATCCTTAGTACCAGTAAGGGTACGGATACGGATACGGATACGGATACGGGGGAGGATATGCGGAATACGCTGGATACGGAACATAGCGCGGTGCTGCTAAAGTCCCTAATCCAAAACCTAAGGCAAAGGGGATGACGCCAAAGAACATAAGAACAACTCCTTCAAAATGAGTGTATTGATTATAATCCATTATATGGTATCTTATCCATCTTAGTGAAAAAAGAAGCCGCCCTCTCAATCGATGTTCGTGGTACGAAATTCATGGTTCGAATCAAGGAATTCTTTGAGGCACGAGAAACTGTTGAGCATTCCTTAATTCGTACACAAACGTCGAATATCGAACATCAAAATGGAAGGACGGTTCCATAACAACTTATGCCTTTAAGAGAGGCGATCCCGCAGAACATCTACGATTTCGTCTGCGCTCCGCCCCGATGCATTGATCACAGGCATTTTCACAGGCCATTCAGGGGCCAAAACATCTGTTCCGTCTCCTTTGACGACAACGGCTCGGACGGTTTTTAAGGATTGACCCTCTAGAGGAGTCGTCTTAAATCCTGCGTCATGTAAAGCCCGAGTTACATTTTCTAGTCCAGTTTCGACTGCTATCAATTTATACATTTATTTCACTCTCCTCACGCTATCTTTATTTTTCCCTAATAGTTTTAACGTATGCAAGGTGAGTTATTTAAAAATCATAACTTTCTTTAAACTGTATCTCATAATCAACCGATAAAAGTGTGTTTTGAATTTTTAAGCGCGGTGACAGATCAGGAAATATGGCCTCGAATGTACACGTCATTATTCCCTCTGTCTCTACAGCCAAATGGATTATTTTTTTATGGGGAGGCGTTCTCTGTAGGGTGATTGAATAATTACCAGAGGGTTGAAGGACACCTTTTAATTCAATTTTTTTAGGAAGTTTAGCTATTGGTAGAAAATCGTCTGTTTGGATTTCAAAAGGATGAGAGCTTTCTAATTTGAAACGAATTAAATAGGGTTCCCTTGGATAATTAAGCATAAAAGAGATATCGAGGGTTCTCATCGCATCTTTGTTTTTTTCTACCACGGATGCATCAACGTTTATCGGGGCCAATTCATTAAGAATCGGGACAAATTGGCTATTGCCTTCTTGGGCATTCAAATCTTTCACTAATTCATGAGGCAGACGTTCCTCAGAGAAAATATGAAGTAATCCATCGTTATTCCCTGACCACTCTTCTCGAACTACGACTGTCTGTGGGTAACTTCTTGTGTAAATTGGGACTAATCCTAAGGATAAAATCAGGAGACTTATCATGATCAGTGCTGGTTTTCGAATATGATTCAATATCTTCTTCGAAAGCTGTATTTTAGTGATTGCGACATGTAGCGCGGCAAGAAAAAGCGGAATTAGTAGTAAGCTATAAATCACGAGAAAGATCAGACTATATTTGTGTAGCGCCTCGTAAAAGCTGCCCCACTGCTGAGAATTTATGAGTTCAAAATGGATCGTATAAATAAAATAGGGCCCCAGTAAAACTAATAAAATATTAGGTAAGAAAAACTGCATAACCATACACAGAAGCCAAAACACAAAAGGAAAGGCAAGGTCAATACGAATGAGTGCTAACACTAAGCTAACTGCAAAAAGAAGTGAAACTCCAGTAAACCAATATATTTGGGGATCCCTTGCTAAAGGAACCTTATGAAGCCAACTCGCAACGGCCATAAAAATTCCTAAGGCAATACCGATACGAGCAGCGAGAAAAAGTAGAGGGTAGGCGTGATGCAATACCTGTACCTGTTTAATCCAACTCCAGAGAAATTCTCCCACCCCACTTAAGCCAACCACTAACACACTCAGTAATAGCATAACCCCTAGAATGTAAAACACTTTTTTCCAGTTTGCTCTTTGTTTCTCTATATCTTTCCTAAAAACCCCCATTAACATTAAAGCAGTCCCTAAAAATGTTAAAAAGGTAAAACAACGTATTCCGTTACTCGTGAGTATAAATACATTACTTCCTAACACAAATGGTAGATACAACTCATCCCAAACGCTCGGTCCGAGCTGTTCCAGCTTTACAGATGTTAGCAATCGATGAGTATACTCACCTATTTTCTGCATTTCGTCCAGCGACACACGCTCCAAACGATCTTCCGGTCGATGATAATATCCTTCAGGCCGTCCAAATATACCTAGTCCAAGTGCTGGAATACCCTTATCCAAGAAGGAACTAAAGTCACTTGATCCACCGTGCGTACTTTCACGGGTCATCATTATAAAATCGCGACTTATGTGAAATGGGATGCCACTATCACTTGCCAAAGCTGTGACTTGCTTAATCAACTCTGGAGGTGCAGATTTTTTGCCTGCAACATCTATTTCTAATGGTGTCCCGACCATGTCTACATTGAGCATCCATCGAACCGCCGATAAGTCTGCTTGTGATGTATAGAATTGCGACCCGACCAGCCCATACTCTTCTGCTCCAAAGAAAATCAATTGATAGGTTTCTTGATGTGGTACTTTACTTAGAACTCGGGAAAGCTCTAATAAGACCCCCACACCTGAAGCATTATCAAGTGCCCCAGGAGCATTTAGATTAGCAGAATCATAATGTGCACCGCCTACAATGGTGTCGGGCAGACTCCCCGGCAACTCGGCGATAATGTTTTGGCTACTGATTAGTTCGACCTGTTGTTCTTGTTGTAAGACTGAAGCTTCTCGAATGACAACTTTACTAAATGGCTGCTCACGAACTTTCCAGCCATTTTGCTTCAATACATAACTAATATACTGAGCTGCCGTCAGCTCCGCCTTACTGCCTGCAGGTCTAGGCCCAATTTTTTGGACAAGATACTTCACATGCTCATAAGCCAGCGTCGCGGAAAATTCAGCTGGTTTAGAATCATTGAGGATCGGCTTTATAATAATCTTTGTATAAACCAGCCATGAAATTGCGCTAAGACACAAGACAATTAATAATATGAACACCTTAGATTTAAACAGCTTCATAAATCTAAACCCTTTCAATTAATAAACTCCCTTGCGAATTTTATATAGAAAACTTGGCAAGTACCAAGCCTTCAGGCGCCGGTGATGGCCTTAGTTGCACTTATGCGCTGGCCATGGACGGCAAGAGTGTCCCTGTAGTCTTGGACGGCGAGAAGGGACCTTCAAGAAAGTATTACTCAAAGTTATACTTTCTGACTAGTATGAGGAACTTAGAAGAGTTATGCCTCTTAAAACTATTAACCTAGTGATTGTTTATGGTATAATATAGACAATATTTTTAACCTTGGGAGAATGAACTACCATGTCAAAACTGAGATTCATCGTTTCTATCTTTCTGCTGACATTCAGTATGTTGTTTTTAAGTGGGTGTTCACTTAAGTTTCCTAACTTTACTTCTGAACCAGCCCCAATTTCCAACCTGCCCCCAGAAGCGCTCTATGTTGATAAAGATGCAATTTATGCTCGAACGTTATCCCTCATTCAATCTGCACAAACGTCTATTTATGTTGAACAAGCTGAGTTTGATGACCCTCAACTTATTCAGCTCCTCCTTGTAAAATCCCAAGCTGGGATTGAGGTCCGCATCCTCTTGGACCAATGGCAAAAAGTAAATCGAACAACATTAGATCTATTAAAGAGTCAAAATGTATCAATTCAGTATTATCCTGCGCAAAAGGGACAGATCAACCACACTAAGTACTTAATTGTTGACCAAAAAGCAGCTATGGTTTATGGACCACCATGGACTGCTGATGGGCTTCTCGCCCATGATCTTGCCGTAGAATTATCTGGAAGATCAGCTTGGAAAGCCGCAACTGTGTTCTCAAAGGATTGGGAATTCACCACTACATTCCCCCTGTCTGTGCCGGAGACTTCCACTTTACCCGATGATTATATTGTACTAGCCACCAATGCCAAGGTTAAACAACAACTTGCCGAGAAGATATCAGCTAGCATAACATCCATCTGGATAGAAATCTCTGAAATATCTGATTCTGATTTAATTCAGGCCCTAGTTGATGCTGCCGAGAAAGGACGAGACGTTCGTCTAATTCTAGATCGAGCTGTGATGAGTAAATCACCGGCTTCCCTAGAGAAATTGACCTCCAGCAACATTTCCATCCGATATTTTCCAACTGAAACGCCGCTCGGAATGCACTTAGCCATTTTCGATAACTCAACTTTCTTTCTAAGCAGTGCAAACTGGACACGAACTTCATTTGTCACTAACCATGAATTTTCCATTACTGTCCCTTCTCCTTCAGCCTCCATCAAATTAGGTACTCTGTTTATGCAAGATTGGGAGAAAAGCACGAAGTAACTTCCTTCTCACTTCTCAGGAAGATGTCAGATTAGCGATTTCGCCCAGCGACTGGGCTTTGACTTAGTAAAAAAATAGGCGTACGGGACAGCTATAGCTTATCCCTTACGCCTATTTTTTTACAGAAATTAATATCGTTATGTTTACGTTTTTCTGAATTAGTGATTTAACTTCTAAATCAACTCAGATTCCTCTAAGTGCTTGCAATCTCCAACGAGTATTGGCATCCATTGGTTTCCAACAATCTCAAAGATGTTCAAGGCCGTATTATGTTGCCATGGTGTTTTAGCCCACTCATGGACCTCAAAACCTAATGCTTTCGTAACTAGCATCTTTAGAGTTAACCCATGGGTTACAATACATACCGTCTCATCTGGATAGCTGGCAATAATTTGCTGTAAAAATTTCCAGGCCCTTTCCATGACTAATCCCATGTTCTCGCCACCGGGTGTAGTAACTAGATGCGGCTCCGAGTCCCAAATTTTAAATACCTCTGGATTAGCAATTCGTAAGTCTTGCCAGATCAGCCCTTCCCATTCACCAAAGGCAAACTCGCGGAGCGCAGGGTTTGTGTACACTGTTTCAAGCCCAAGTTCACAACGAATCTCTTCTGCAGTACCTATCGCTCGACAGGAGTCACTGGAATAAATATGGTCAATATCCTCATCTCTTAGTCTAACTGCTAAGGAACGGGCCTGAAGTATCCCCTTTTCTGTAAGCGGAGAGTCCAAACTTCCTTGAACTCGTCCTTCAATGTTCCATATGGTCTGGCCATGACGAGTTAGTATGATTCGAGTCGCCATAAATACACCCCTTAATATAAAAAGGGTAGTGAATATTCCTATTCCCTACCCTCCCCCAACTTGCCGTATGACTTCAGGTTTCTGACCCCGCTCTCGCAGGTGGGCACCTAGTTTAAGCTTTCCAACTTCCCCTCGAAAGGGCTTGTTGTACTAACCTAACATTCAGCTCCCGTGTCACTAAATAGGATCAAAACCATGATAATCACACGCACAACTCAGGATGTATTCACATTATAACACCACTTTGCAAAAAAATCTCTAGCAAATGCTTGGAAATTATCTCTTTCTCATTTTGTCCTCTATTTCCGCTAAACGATCTTGAAGTAAGGCAATGGACATTTCTTGATTACGCACACGCCGACGAAGGTGATCAACAAGCTGGCTTAACTCTGTGACGTCCTCATTGATTGTCTCCAGAATTCGTCCAGGCTGAGGCTTTTCTCCGTCACTCAAATTTTCTGAGTTTCGCGTTTCATTAAGTAAGGCTTCGGGATTTTTCTCTTCATTTTCCTGAACAGGCAAAAGATATCGAAAACGTGCATACCTCGAGTTGCGTCCTGAATGCACTTCGATAACTCCATCTTCCGCTAAGGCCTGAATCGCACGTTTTAAGGTAACACTTGCTGCTCCTGTTTCACGCTGAATATCTGAATATGCTAATTCGAAATCCTTACCATGATACATACTAGAAATCTTTTCAAAAAATTCGACAAATTTACGATGTGTTTTTTCCTTTAATCTCAATCTTAGCCCATCCTTTCTCATTATTTATTAATTTAATTAAAAAGTAATTATATTATAGCAAATTTAAAGAGAAAAGCTATACAAAGATCATTTTTAATTAAACTTAAATAATCCTATTTAGCAGTTAATTTATTTATTCCCATAGAGTTTTTCAACAACTTCGTCTGATAAGGCAAAAGTGTGTTCCGAAGCTGGAAATTGACTCGATTTTACCTCTTTGTGAAAGTCCTGCAACGCCAGAACCGCTTCCTTACCTAGTGAAGCATATTGTTTAACGAATTTAGGTTTAAATCGTTCAAATAGTCCTAATATATCGTGAAACACGAGTACTTGACCGTCACAGTCTAGTCCCGCCCCAATTCCAATTGTAGGTATTGTCAGGTCTGTCGAAATTTGCCCTGCCACTTGCCGCGGTATGGCCTCAAGTACAAGTAAAAAGGCACCTGCTTGTTCTAAGGCCTGACCATCTTTAACTAGCTGCTTGGCACGGTCTATGTCTCGCCCTTGAACTTTAAATCCACCTAGTTGATTTGCCGTTTGAGGAGTTAGTCCAATATGTCCGACAACGGGAATTCCCGCTCTTGTAAGAGCTAAAACAATAGGGACAACATTTACTCCACCTTCAAGTTTAACTGCATCTGCTCCCCCTTCTTTAAGGAGTCGACCTGCATTCATGAGCGCAAGGTCAATTGAAGCGTAACTCATGAACGGCATATCAGCTATTACAAATGTCTTGGTAGCACCTCTGCGCACAGCTTTGGTATGATGAAGAATTTCTTCCATTGTTACTGGTACTGTTGAATCATATCCCAGTACTACCATCCCCAAAGAATCTCCGACAAGGATCGTATCGATTCCCGCTTCTTCGACCCACTGAGCAGAAGGATAATCATAGGCTGTTAGCATACTAATTTTCTCACCAGCCTGCTTCATTTTTACAAAATCAGGAATCATTTTTTTCATTTTTAATTCCTCCTCGATTTTAATTATAGTTTATAACGCTTAATTGTCATACTCCATTAAATTAAGGCATAGGTAGTAATCAACAAAGGAGGGATAATAATGGCAAAATCCTTTCAGTTCAGCTTAATTCTAAAAGGCGTTCTCTTGGCATCCATCTTGGCTTTGTTAATGTCACTTGTGTTTGGTGTTCTACTTACCTTCACCCTACTCCCAGAATCTGAACTGTCGATCAACATTATCTTTGGCTCAAGTATCTTCGTCGCTGCCTTAATCACAGCTTACCAAGCAGGCACAAAGGGATTGTACTATGGATTGTCCGTCGGTCTTGGATTTATTCTTATGGTACTGCTCCTATCTTCCATTTTCTGGTCTGATACACCATCATGGCTAAAAATGGGGGAGAAAACTATCCTAGCCCTAGTATCGGGTGGTATTGGGGGAATCATAGGAGTACTTTTCCCCTCAGTCAAGTAGGGCCTAAAGAATAGTTTGGGGAAAGATAGCAATTAAGTTAAAGACGTCACTCTTTCTCCGTTTATCTTAATTTTCTATTTTCCATCGGAAAATCCTGCAATTTTTAAGCATTTATTTTTAGAATCATAGGAATAACTCTTAAATTATAAGTACACTAAGGCTAGCACCAATGCCCGAAGGCTTGGTGCTAGCCAAATTTTCGCTATATTTCTTGCACTATGCTACCTTGGATTGTCGGTCTCTCCATACTCTCCAAGCCAAGAGCAATAGGGCAATGCCTACCGCAACCATACTACTCCATTGCGCCGCAGACCAGTTGAATAAAAACCGTGGACTATCCCCACGAAGACTCTCCAAGAAGAATCTTGATAGATTGTATAAGACCATGTACAACAAAAAGATCACGCCAGTTGGCCATTTTCTCATTTTCAAGACTACGAGAAGAGCAAAGATAATCACGTCAACTTGCCCTTCCCACACTTCGGCAGGCCACAATGGTTGGTTTCCAAATGTGTCTCTAGCAATTGTGCCAACAGGATAGAGTATTCCAAAATCCCCGCCTGTCGGTCCTCCAAATGCGTCACCATTCATAAGATTGGCATTCCGTCCGATCGATTGGGCGAGCATAAGCCCTGGGGCAATTAGATCAGCTAATTCCCAGAAAGGCAATTTCTTTAACCAGACGTAAATTCCGCCAGCTAATAATGCCCCGACCACACCCCCTTGAATCGAAAGCCCACCATGCCAGATGGCAATAATTTCACCCGGATGCTGACGATAAAAGGCCCAATCGAAAAAGAACACCTGCCAGAAACGAGCACCCAATAAACCTGAAAGGAGCAAAATAGGGGCTAAATCCATGATGGGTTCCATATACTCCGTTCGGCCTTCAACTTTGGCAAAATATAGTGTTAGGCCAACTCCGACGATGAAGGCCAACGCGAATAGTGTTCCGTAGGCACGTATAGGGAAATCCCCTATGTAAAACCAGTACTGGTGCATTTTCACTCCTCCTAGACTAAAATATCCGGGTTCCTAACTTCTATATACCCGGGTACCACGTGGTTAATACATAATAACAGATCCGATGTTCACCATCGGATCTGTTATTATTAAAATGCGTTCAATTTCGTAAAGAATTGATCGTATTGACTAAGATTAGGTATGGCTGCTTCACGTTCTTTTTTTCCAGTTGGTTTTTGAACTGTTTTAAAATAACTGGAATGCTTCTTCTTAGCTGCTAACGAATCAGAGTACAGTGTAACAATTAACGTACCAATAACAACGAAAGCCAATAACCATTGAAATACCATGTCTAAACACCTCCATTACTATTTTATGGCGTATCGAGCAATTGTCAAGCATTCCTGCTAAATTTCAGCTTGAAGACCTTATTCAAACGTTGCCAAAATACGATCACCCGGATGTAAAACCGTTGTGAATTCTGCCGGTATACCATTGACACTAAGTTTTAAGGAAGCCCCTGGAAGAAGTTCATCAGGAAACTTTACATATGGCAAAAGATCAGTTAGGATCGGCATTTTCTTATATCCCTCTACCCTTAGATCCATTCCATCTATTAGAGGTTGATCTTCCAATATAGGACGCCCATGAAATAAAATGATCTTTTCTTGCGGAGGATATTCTAAATGCATCCCATTGACACTGAACGTAATGGGCTTTGCCTCTAACTTCAGTTCGCCGACAGTGATCTGCCTTAGGCGAACCTCTATTGAGTCCCCTGCTCGGACAATATGACTACTATCTACCCCACAACCATTGACTAATAGCTCATGGGTTAATTTAAAGATCTGTTTCTCTCCATTGATATATATTTCAATCTCTTTTTTCTGCAAATCATAGCCCATTTGATTGCAAAGATTTTCTAAATTATCGTTAGGCAGGTATGTTATTTTATATCCATCTAAAATTTCGTCCGTTTCACACGCCAATTCCTGATTCACAAAAACCTGAGGAGAAAATTCCTTTTGATTTCCATTCCAGACAATCCATTTAGACTCCGCTGGTGGCAATATATCTTTGAAACACACCTGAGCATCCTCTCCTGGCTCTCCAGGGACAAAGACTATATCATCTCCCACTTTAAGTGCTTGATCTAATTTGCTGGGTTTGTCATTGACTAATAATTGTGCTGCACTTCCCATAGTTCCCTTGATGACCCGCATTTCATGATTCCATTCAAAAGTCAATGCTGTTCCTAGCTTTCCAAAAAAAGAACGTGGCAAGATCCCAGCAGCGAGTAAAGCTTCTGCAACCGTTGCTAATTGCAATTCAAAGATCGAAACACGTGCACCATTCACTCTCACAGTGTAATACTGCAACCCACTTCCTTCGAGGGCGGCAATTCCAATACCGATCGGGGTAATACTTTCTGGCCCTTTGATACTTTTCTCTCCATAAATCTCACTTAACCGTTCTCTGACTTGAATACCTACTCTATTCTGCGGAATCCCCAAAGTCTCTGCTAACATTTCGGAGAGCATGGGGGTTAAACTTCCACCGCCAATAAGAATTACCGCCTGAGGGACCTCATTATTGAGATTCATAATCTCTCCTGAAATATTCTCCGCGATCTTCCCGACTACTGATTGAATAATCTTTATAACTTCTTCTTTCTTCACAACGACTTTAGCTCCGAGAAAATCCTTGAAATTTAGTTCTGCTTTTGTATTTAGGTCTCGTTTTACCTTTTCACCGACCTTAAAATCGAGTAAATAATGCGCACAAATTTCCTCAGTGACTGCATCTCCGGCCATCGGAACCATTCCGTAAGCGAAAAAAGATCCATTACGCGTCAAGGCAATATCCGCAGTTCCAGCCCCAATATCAACCAATGCCAGATTAAGACGCCTCATATTCACAGGAATAGCAGCCTGACCTGCAGCAATCGGCTCAAGTGTCAGACTGGTCATTTCAAGACCTACTCGGCTTAATACGGCTACCAAGCCATCAACAACAGTCCGAGGCAAGAAGGTTGCTATAACAGAAACTTTCGCAACCTTCCCCCGTTGCCCGATCAAACTAGATATTTCCTCCCCTTCATTCCAGCGGGCTATAGGGTTATATCCTACACAGTGATAACTTTGCGAAGCATCGTCTGCTGATGTTTTCAGTTGACGAAGCGCTAGATGGACTGCTTCCATTTCTAAAGCTAAGACATCTTCTCGTTCCCACCGCACCGGTAGTAGTTCCTTATGTTCCGCAACTGCCACTTCAGTTCGGAGCGCCCGTCCGGCTGCTGCCACAGCGACTTGCTTCAAGGGTACATTGAGTTTTTTTTCTAGAATCTCTTTGACCCTTATAACGGCCCGAGCTACCTCTTCAACGTCATGAACCTGACCATCATACATGGCACGCTGCCGATGTTCCGTTCGTGCGCTTGCCAAGATTTCATAACCTTGGTCTTCGTTCTTAATCATTACAAGCCCCATAACCATACGGGTTCCAATATCTAAAGCAAAAATAGGTTCCACTGATTTCACCTCTTTAAGTAAATTCGACTCGATTGAGGTAAAATCCTTCTTAGAGGAAGTGTCTTAGCTTACATTAGTCAGGACTCTAAATTTATCGGCAAGAAGTGCTATAAATTCAGAGTTCGTAGGTTTTTGACGCTCAATATTCATGGAATATCCAAAAACTCGTTTAAGAGTTTCTTTTTGTCCACGTTCCCAAGCAAGTTCTATGGCATGACGAATTCCGCGCTCTACCCTGCTAGATGCAGTATCAAACTTTTTTGCAATTCCAGGATAGAGTTCCTTAGTTACGGCCCCAATCAAAGAGACATCTTCCACCACCATCAAAATTGCTTCACGAATATATTGGTACCCTTTAACGTGGGCAGGAATCCCAATTTGATGCATCATCGAGGTTACTTCGGAGACTAGATTATACTCGCTTCCCACAGTTGTCACTTTCGGATAAGTTGAAGACGAAAACTGTGCAGGTTCAGCTGTCGTTGTCGCCAAATCCTGTGTTAAGAAACGAATACGTTTGCAGAGAATATCCACATCAAATGGTTTTAGGATAAAGTAATCTACACCGAGCATCATCGCTTGATGCGTGAGAGATTCCTGTCCAAAAGCCGTTTGCATGATAATTTTTGGCCGGGCTTTCGTTGTTCGAGAATTAATCCGTTCCAAAACGCCTATGCCGTCCAGATTCGGCATCACTAAGTCGAGAATGATCAAATCTGGTTCCTGGGTTTGAAGAAGTTCCCAAGCTTCTATGCCATTGTTAGCAACTCCAATAATATTAAAATCTTCTTGACTTTGTAGGTAGTTCTGTAACATTGAACAAAAACTTAGGTTATCATCCACAATAATAATCTTTATGCTCTTCATTTTGCTATCATCCCGCCTTATCAGTATTCCCATGCGATTTCCTCACCGGTTTCATCATTATACGTTAAGGTCCATGTCGAAATCGTGATAAATATGGTTAACTTCGAAAAGTGGTTAATAATGCGAGATAGCCTATCCTTAAAGGGTTTAGTAGGTATTATTTACGAATAGTTTGTATCGCAAATTCTACGCTTGTTTTTTATATCAAACAAAAAGGCTAGGAATTTGGGAAAATTGCTCGAGTACAGTGACAGGTTTAGTTGGGACAGTGAAAATCCACATCAAAACTACCTCTTAGTCTTTTATATAATTATACAAGGAAACTGCACCCTAATTAATTATAAATTACCAGTGTTAAGCATCGCAATCTGGATAAGATAATAAGGCCATACGGACATAAAAAATAACACAATTTAAAGGAGGGTACCTATCATGGCAGGAGAAAGAAACAGTAATACACCCGCAGCTCAAGGGGCTTCCCAACAATTGGATCAATTTAAGTATGAAGTAGCAAACGAAATGGGTCTTCAACTTGGTGGTGACCGTACAAGTCGTGAAAACGGTTCTGTCGGTGGCCAAATGACCAAACGAATGATTCAATTTGCAGAGGAACACCTTAAAGGTGGAAGCAGAATCTAATTAATCTGATAATAAAAGTTTAATAGGCGTACAGAAGAGGGATATCATGGCTATTCCCTCTTCTTCTTGTATTCAACTATTCGACAAACCATGATCATGACACATCCAAAGGGGTCTCAGATTGGATAAAAGAAGAGAGAATCCGCCGATGCGGATTCTCTCTTCTTTTGTTGTCCACAACATTCTATTGGTTCTCCTTTTTAGATCATTCCATCTAATACATACCTTACTTCTCCATATTCCTCAATTTCTTTTTTTCTCGCTTCATATCCCTTGCGTCCCATTAAAGCATAGGTCCCGTTTTTCCCTTCTTCAACCCCTGGTTGGTCAAACGCATTAATATTCAATAGTTCACCCATATAGGCCGTCTCCCACTCAAGTAGAAGTAGTAATTGCCCCACGTTATACGCATCCAAAGTGGGCAGTATAAGCTTTTGATGTTGTCGGCCGGCTAGGGTTAATGCGTATTCGGTGGCTTTTTGTTCTGCATATAACAACTCTTCCAAGGTTCGTCCACTCAAGAATTGAATGTCCTCTGGTAATTCCAGATCCATAGGAATCTCGCGAGTTTCTTTAAATTTATCTACGGTTACGAAGGTTATGACCTTATCATCAGGCCCCTCGACATATAATTGAACTTGGGAGTGTTGATCTGTTACCCCTAACGCTTTTACCGGTGTCTGTCCGACATGAAGGACTCGTCCCTGTCTATCAAAACGTTTCCCTAAGCTTTCCGCCCACAATTGAGCATACCAGTCTGCCATTGTTTTTAAGCCATCAGCGTAAGGCATGAACACGGAAATGTTTTTCCCTCTTTGCCCGGACAAATGAGCTAGGGCAGCTCGCAATTGTGCGGGGTTAGAGTAGACCCCTTTTGAATCACGAATCCATTGATCCATCGCTAAAGCGCCTTCAAGCAGTTGATGAACGTCGATCCCACATATTGCAGCCGCCAGCAAGCCTACTGGTGTCAGTTCAGAGAAACGTCCGCCAATTCCTGCTGGAATAACAAACCTCTGATATCCTTCTTTAAGGACAATAGGAAGAAGATTTCCCTTTTCCTTATCAGTGGTAACGACTATATGTTCTGCGTAACTTTCACCACATACTCGGCGTAGAGTGTTTCGAACAATTAGAAACTGGGCCATCGTCTCTGATGTGTTGCCCGATTTTGAAATGACATTGAAAAGGGTTTTCCTTGGATCAAGTATTTGTAACAATTCATTAAACCGGACGGGATCAATGTTGTCCATGACATAAAGGCGGGGGCGGTAACTGCGCTTTTCGGACGGAAGTTCGTTATAATAGTAATGATTGAGAGCTTGGTGAACCGCCAGAGGGCCGAGCGCTGAGCCACCGATTCCCAAAACAACGAAGTTATCATATTTAGAGACGACATTATCCGCATATTCGACGATCATTGAGAGTTGGGCTTTCATAGGATCCAGAAGCTTTGAAAAATCGAGCTTCCCAGAATCCCGCAGAGACGAAAGTGCAGTCTGAGCTTGATCCAACTCATTTTGAAGTCCCAACAATTCTTCCTTTTTAAACCCCTTTGGATTTTGAGCGGAGCTCATCATCCCCGTATAATCAATCACTATACTAGGACTTACTTGCTTTTTCATTACTCACCCTCATTTCTGATTAAAATATTATCCGATTAAATTGAAAGCTCATTGGCTAAATCATAAAGGTCTCTGTCAAAGGGACGTCGTGCACCATAAGCAGCATCTAATGGGCAAGAAACGACGGTTTGATTAATGTAGGCAGTCATCCTATTTGTGTCATTAGCTAAAAGGATTTCAATCGCTTTTCCACCCATGGCTGCTGCGATTACTGCATCTAACGCACTTGGATTTCCGCCGCGTTGTAAGTGCCCCAGTATTGTAATACGAGTCTCAAATCCCGATCGAGTCCTTAATTCTTTGCCAATTTCGTAAACACTTCCGACGCCTTCAGAAACTAAGATAATACTATGATTTTTCCCTCGTTGATGTCCGCGCTTTAGTTTATCACTAATCTCATCCAGATCGAACGGTATTTCGGGCACTAAAATTGATTCTGCTCCACATGCTAAACCAGCCTGAAGGGCAATATTACCACAATTTCTACCCATAACTTCGACAAGGAAAGTTCGTTCGTGGGAAGAAGCCGTATCCCTTATTTTGCTCACTGCATCCACCACCGTATTGGTGGCCGTATCGAATCCTATTGTTAAATCAGTCCCTGCAATATCATTGTCAATGGTGCCAGGAATACCCACAATTTGTATCCCTTGAGCAACTAAGGTTTGAGCACCTCGAAAAGACCCGTCTCCCCCAATCACTACCAAAGCATCAAGTCGCATCTTATGTAACTGTTCTAAGGCCTTCTGCTGCCCTTCTACTGTCCGCATTTCTTCGGAACGTGCAGTCTTTAAGATAGTTCCGCCGCGCAACACAATATCTGCGACAGACCCTACGCTCATTTGTTGAATTTCTCCGTGAATGAGCCCCTCGTAGCCACGGTTAATCCCATAAACTTCAAGTCCATGGTAAATTCCTTTTCTGACCACCGCGCGTAGTGCCGCGTTCATACCTGGAGCATCTCCGCCACTAGTTAGCACCCCAACCCGCTGTATGTTAACCGACATATGTCCACTCCTTATCTTTCCATAGATTTTGACTTAATTATACTCCTCAAAGCATGAATAGAATTGTTTGGCTAAATATCATACTTGAAATACCTTTATAATAGTATTGTATATTTGTTCTAGTCTATGGTCTTTTGTCAATTTTTCTTGCATTTTTTTATGTGAGATTATCATGGTAGAATGATTGCGATTAAAATAACACGCAATGGCTGGATATGAAATCTGACAAAGCATTCGAATTGCATAAATCGCCATTTCTCTCGCTTCGTTCACCCTAGGTTTTCGACTAGGTCCTAGCAATTCATCAACTGGAATTTCCATTGATTGAGCAACTTGTTTAATAATATTTATAGGTTCAGTCGCGTTATTTCCTTTTCTTACTCTAGTTTCCCAATATGCCTGGAAACATTGCAAACTTAATTCATTTTCTTGTAATACTGCGAATTCAATAAATTGTTCAATGATCTTTAAAGCCTCTGCTAAATTGTCTGTTAAGTTTGCGATCATCCCCGGAATTTCTTGGTCCATAAATAGGTGCTTTTGCTGAATATATTCCACCATAAAACGCTCTAATTCATTGTCAAGAGGTACAGCTATAGGGACGGCCACTCCACTCAAAAAGCGTGAGGCGAGCCGCTTGCCTAGGAATTCAAGATTTGGGGTATCGCCTTCAAGTGTGATTACCATCTTGCCTCCATTTTCAATGACATATTCATAAGTATAATGAAGTTCCTCAATAGTTTTGACTTTACCTTCCAAGACTTGTAGATCATCAATCAACAGTAACCTCGTCCTACGGTATCGTTGCCTAAATGAATTAAGCTTATTATCTTGAGCCGCGTATGCGTACTGATGAGCAAATGCCAACGCATCCGCTAAAATCCCCCTCTCATGTTGTCCCCTATGTTCGTGGAGATACCGCAATATAGACGTTTTCCCTAGTCCTTTTTTTCCGTATATAAGCGTAACATCAGCAGCCTTCTCTAGTTCATAATGTTTAATCAGACGCCATGCTCGAATATTAAATTCACTTAAAAACAAGTTCACCTGTGCCTCTCCTTTATTCAATATTCAAACATGCCAGAACATGGATGTGCGCTATTTGGATTTATGCAAGGAGTTTGGTCTGAAATGTCGAATTATTTAGACATATTAAACTATTATACTGCTAGAAGGGAGTATAAGTTAGTGAGCCCTATACAACTAAGTAATACGAGCACTGAAACTGCAATGAATGATATTCATAAAATCTGCGATGCACACATCCATGTTTTCCCATACCGTTTAATGGAGGCGATTTTACACTGGTTTGTAAAGCAAGGGTGGACTATGCCCTATCGACAACCCATCGAGGAATTATTAAAGTATCTCGAAAACATCGGGGTAACGTCAGCTTTTGTATTAGGCTATGTACATAAACGAGATATGGCAGTAGGGATTAACTTATGGTTAAAAGACCTATGTACACAGTATTCATGGTTACACCCTTTTGCTGCCCTTCATCAGGAGGATCAGGCTATGGAGAGTATCTTAGGGCAAGCCCTCGATGAATGGAATTTTCCAGGTGTCAAAATCCATACATTCGTTCAAAAGGTTGCTGTTAATGACGAGCGTTTGTGGCCTATGTATCGAATGCTTTGTGCTAGACGGAAGGGGCTCATTCTTCATGCAAGTGGTATGCCGATAGAAAGCCCTTATACACGAGTTGAGAACCTTCGGGAAGTGCTCAGGTCCTTTCCCAATCTTAAGGTTACAATTGCGCACATGGGTCTCCCTAATGACTTCTCCCTCGCTGTTAAATTAGCTGCTAGCTATCCAAACGTATACCTTGACACGGCTTTCATCTTCGGTAATCCACGTTTTCCAGTGCAGGAAGAGTGGCTCAAAGCAATTGAAGCATATCCTACTAAATTTATTTTTGGGTCGGATTTCCCCGTCATGGATTACTCTCCCTTTAACGCAATCCAAGCCCTAAAGGAACTCTCTCTAACAGGCGATGTAAAAACCCTGTTACTTTGGGATAATGCCATGAGATTCCTGGATACAGAAATCTCATAAAAAGACCCTACGAAGGGTTCCTAACTTCTCGATCTGACCTCTGGCTTCTGAATTTGGTCCTCTGAATTGGCCTCTGACCTGCCAGATAACGGTAGTATTCATCCGCAATAGCAGTTAACGTCTTATTCCTACGGGTTAAGAGGTAAAACCCTCGTTGAATATAAAAATCTTCGACATTGGTCCATACTAAACCGTGTGAATCACCAAACTCTAAGGCATGCTTTGAAAGAAATGAGTATCCAATACCAGCGCGAACAGAATTTTTCACGGCTTCTGTACTTCCAACTTCTAAAGCTATATTAAAGTCATTTAGATCGAGCCCACGTTTCACAAGTGCCTCCTCTAAAGCTCTCCGATGTCCGGACCCAATCTCCCGGACAATCATAGGATTTTCCTTGAGTGTGTTTATATCAATAATTTTTTTCTGACTGCATGTATGCTCACTGGAGACTACAAACCCAAGTTCATCTTGCAACCAAAATTCTGAGGTTAGTTTTTCAGTATCGAATACTGACCCGATAACCGCAAAATCAACTTCATTGGCAAGAACTTTTTCTGCCATTTCAAGACTGTCCCCTATGGACAGTTTAAACTTTATTTCTGGATACAATTTCCGAAAAGAAGCTATGTAAATCGGAAGCAAATATTCGCCGGGTATGTGGGAAGCCCCAATATGTACTTTCCCGTTCATTACTCTTTCTGAACCACCGATTTCTCGCATTAGCTCTGTCCATTCATCGTTCAAGAGCAAGGCATGCCTATAAACAGTTTCTCCCTCAGGGGTTAGGGCAAAACTCTTGCCTTTGCGGTATAGTAATTTAACTCCTAATTTCTCTTCAAGTGCTCTCATCTGATTGGATACTGCAGGCTGGCTAATTCCCAATTTCCGCGCGACCACTGTAAAGCTCTGTTCCTCCACAACTTGACCAAACAAACGCAACAAGTCTAACATTAAAACACCTCCCTCCGCTGAAAATACTTTTAGTGTACATTTATAGATACTTGGCTAACGCCTAGCCTTCAGGCGCCGGCCATGAACGGCGAGTCTCCCTGTAGCCATGGCTGGTGAGAAGGGACCTTCAGAAAATTATCATTTCTGACTAGTAAGAAAAAGAGGGCTAGGCCCTCCTCTTTTCGTAATGTAAACTTATTTAAAACAAACAAGTAAAACTAAGCTTGCAGGGAAACTTTTTTCATTTTTTGATCTTCTAATGGCTTATCTCCACGATCTTTTGGAACACTGACAATTCGATGAACTTCTTCAATACCCTCAATGACTTTTCCAAAACTAGCATACTGACCATCTAAATGGCTTGAAGCCTTAACTACAATAAAAAATTGGGAACTCGCGGAGTTAGGAGCTGAGGTACGAGCCATTGAAACAACGCCGATATCATGTGTTAGATCATTCTTAAAACCGTTAGCAGAAAACTCACCAGGAATAGTTTGCTTACTGCCACCCATCCCTGTCCCATTTGGGTCGCCACCTTGAATCATAAAGCCTGGGATAACTCTATGAAAAATGAGACCATCGTAAAAGCCTTGAGAGACAAGAGTCACAAAATTCTTAACTGTTTCGGGGGCAATCAACGGATAAAGTTCAATTTTAATCATATTACCGTTTTCCATTTCGATTGTTACGATTGGGTTTTCCTTCAACTCTAGTTCTTGTGCATTTTCATTTGTCACCTGAGTGACCTCCTTTATGTTGGGTTTTTATCCCTTGTATTATACCACTGCACTTAGAATTTCCAAAACTGTTTGGAAAACCTTTACTGCACACTGTTTAACGTTTTCTAGGTTTAAAGTTTTTTAGCAAGAAATATGCAACTACAATTACTATGCCTCCTCCAATAACTAAGTCTGCTCGATGAAACATTGGTTTGAGCGAATTCCAATTTTGCCCTAGTTTCTGGCCTACAAAAATTAACAATGCACACCAAAAAAATGCACCTAAAGCCGTGTAAGCAGCCATCTTCACTGGATTCATTCTAGCAATGCCAGCAGGAAGGGAAATGAAGGTGCGTACGACTGGTAACATGCGACCTATTAAAACTGTCATTTCCCCATGTCGTTCAAATAAACGTTCTGTCCATGCTAATTCTCGTTCGTTGAATAAGATATAACGCCCATATCGTTTAAGGAAAGGCCTCCCTCCCCATACGCCGACATAATAGGCTACGAACCCACCGAAGAGATTGCCAAGAGTTGCGACGACAGTCGCTTGCCAAAAGCCAAAGTGCCCTAAAAACACCATGAACCCTGTAAAAGGCAAAATGATTTCACTTGGTAACGGAATACAAGCACTCTCAATAGCCATAGCAATAAATACCCCGAAGTAGCCAAACGACGAAATCATGGTTTCAACAAATTTTCCAAGTAACGTGATCGTTGCTTCCAAATTAGCCCTCCTTACTCTGACCTATCACTCAGGCAACCCCTTAATAGTTCTATTTTGTTCTCCTGTGTTCTCTGGCTCAATAAATCTAATGAGAAATCCTCTAACTAAAGCAGACGTTATTTCTAACATCTGCTTTGAAATCAGGAGAAATTCATTCCTTATTGACTGCCGTGTTAGGAACCTGTCGCCTATTGACTAGTCCATTAAACGCTTCATAGATGACCTTCTTTGTATCCACCACTGTTTCAAGCGCAACCGCTTTACCCCAGAGGAATTGAACAAGCGTAAGAGTTTTTTCAAGATAAGCAATATCGAGATCTATTCCTTCATGGCGGTGTTTGAGATATAGACCGCCCTTGCCTTCATAATCTCCTTCAATTACTACTATTCGGGGATGCCCGCCATTTGTTAATTGTTGGACTAGATTATCTCTCACTTTCTCCCATTCATTTGCCGTAACCTGCCAATGTGCTCCAACCTTTCGGAAATTGAATAAATTGAGTTCTTCAACCAATTCGCGATTTAGATGATTACGAATGAACGAAAGATCATTCTCCATCTCCCGGAGCTCAAAAAGTTCATCATCTGATTTAACTTTAGCAAGAGACTCCCATATTTTTACCCCCAGATAATATGGATTTAATCCCATACGAGAGGGCTGTACGACTTGGCTGTGCATATGCGCAAATTCCCACGACTCAGCATCAGTGAGATCAAGTTCATGCATGATTCTAGCATGCCAGAATGTTGCCCAGCCTTCATTAATGATTTTAGTCTCAATTTGCGGATAGAAATATAACGATTCTTCACGAACAATACTTACAATATCTCTTTGCCACTCTTCGAGCCCGGGTGCAAACTTCATAATATAGAGTAAAAGATCTTCATACTCCGGTTGGGGTAGACATTTGCATTCTTCTTCTAATAAATCTCCCCATAAATCTTCATAGGGTAAGGACGCTCTTTTGGTCCGAGTCTTCTGAAGCTCAACTTTGCTTTTTTCTTTTTCAGCACAATTTCCATTACAGGAATGTTTTCCAACACTGGCCTTGCCACTGCACATATGCCCTTCAGGTCTGCTCGGCACATTAATATTAGGAATATTTTTCATTTTTTCTTTAGTGCCTATGTGGGAGCGATAATCCACATGTTCTTGAATTGCCAGTACTGCATCTAAGGTTCGTTCAACCAATTCTCTGCCATACTGCGATTCATAGTCTCTGAGTTTGTCTGCATGAGCTGCCATACGTTCAACCATATCCTTAGGTGTCCGTGAAAAATAACGATTATTCTTAAAGAAGTCGACATGGGCATATACATGCCCGATCACGAGCTTATTTTGGGTTAGGCGGTTTCCCTCAAGCAAAAAAGCATAAGCTGGATTCGTGTTAATAACTAGTTCATAAATTCGACTCAAGTTCAAATCATATTGAGTCTTCATTCTGTAAAAGGCCTTTCCAAAACTCCAATGCGTGAATCTCACCGGCATTCCATAGGCGCCGAACGTGTATAACGTTTCTGCAGGTACGATTTCAAAATTCACCGGATAAAAATCAAGCCCCATACCACGAGCGACTTGAGCGATATCATTCGCTATGGTGCTTAAGGATTGCATTTCACTGTCCATAGCTACCCCCTACCTATGAGGTCTCACGAAAAGACCGTTTTGAGAGCGGCGTATACCTCGCCGCGCTCTCTAATCGTAACCAAGCGAAGTTTTGGATCGGTAATCCGTTTCAACGTTGACATTAAAGTGCTGGAATAATGTGTTCTTAAGATCTCCCCATACCCAACGACCTGACTTACTTCGACCAAACTTTTCATCAACGACAAGGCTCTGGAATTATCTGAGCCTATATTGTCGCCATCTGTAAAATGAACTGGATAAATATTATGATGCTCCGGTGGATAATCTCTTTCAATTAAATCTAAAGCGTATTTATACACGGATGAACAACGAGTTCCTCCGCTCTCCCCTCGCGTGAAGAATTCTTCCTCGGTTACTTCTTTAGCCTCCGTATGATGCGCTAAAAATCGTATCTCGACGTGTTCATACTTCAGTCTCAGGAATCGAACCATCCAAAAGAAAAATGTCCTAGAAATGTATTTTTCAAATTGTCCCATTGAACCAGACGTATCCATCATTGCTAATATTACTGCATTGGTCTCAAAATTCGGACGAGTCTCCCAGGTCTTAAAGCGCAGGTCTTCTGGGGTAATTCGCAATTTAACATCTTTCTTGAGGTTTTGTGCTAACGCAGACCTTTTGATACTTTCGAGCAAGGTACGTTTCTTATCAACATTTGCCATAAGTCCTTTCTTTCTAACATCATTGAACTCAGGGCGATCATGCGTGATAAGAGGCTTTTTTTTATCATCTAAGTTAGGTAGTTTTAATTCTTCGAAAAGAATATTAGCTAAATCTTCATATGTTATTTCTGCTTCATAGATGTCCTCCCCAGGCTCTTCCCCAGCGCCATTCCTCGAAGCACCTTTGCCCTTCCCCTGTTCACGACCCATGATCTCGCCCGGAACCATTTTCTTAGTTCCTTGACCAGTATGATTCATTTTATTAAAATCATACTTAAAGCGAAACTCCTCCAGAGAACGCATGGGAATCTTGATGTTTTTCTTCCCATCAGTCAAGATAATACTTTCATCAACTATTAAATCCCCCAGTTGATGCTTAACGACTTCTTCAACTTTTTCTTTGTGCCTCGTTTGGTCGAGGTACCCTTTGCGGTGTAAACTCCAGTCATCACGACTCACAATGATGTCATCAGCCACGCTTATCCCCCTTTCTCTTTAACGGTTAAGGAGGGCCCCAACATATTTCACAATTTCGTTAGCACAGATTGGGCAATAACTGTGCTCATTGACGAGACGATCCATAACATTATTGATTCTTAACAATTGTTCCTGATCAGGATGATCGATAGAGGTAGTAATCTTCACAATATCCTTAAGATCCGCAAATAGCTTCTTCTCAATGGCTTCTTTTAACCGTTCATGTGAAGCGTATCCAAAGGTCCTTCCCTTGCGGGCATACATCGAAATACGGATTAGGATTTCCTCTCGAAACGTTTTTTTGGCATTTTCTGAAATCCCAATTTGTTCTTCAATACTACGCATCAGTTGCTCATCAGGCGCTAATTCTTCACTGGTTATTGGGTCGTATAATTTAGACGAATTGCAAAAGGCCTCAACATTATCAAGATAATTGTTCAATAGTGACTTGGCCGATTCTTCGTAGGCATATACAAATGCTTTCTGAACTTCCTTCTTAGCCATTTCGTCATATTCACGGCGAGCGACAGAGATCAAATTCAAAAGATTGTCTTTTTCTTCTTTCATGATTGAAGTATGTTGAGACAAACCGTCTTTTAAGGCCCTTAAAATATCTAAGGCATTTATACACGCATGTTCATCTCGAATTAATGCCGTAGAAATACGGTTGATAACGTAACGAGGATCTACTCCAGCCATACCCTCGCCTAATTCTTCTCCCTCCATCATTAACTCTTTAATATCCTTTTGATTAAATCCCTCCACATCTTCTCCATCATAGATTCGCATTTTCTTAACCAGATCCATGCCTTGTTTTTTTGATAGCTTCAAGCGAGAGAGGACGCTGAAGACAGATGTTGCCCATAAGCTATGGGGGGCAATATGCACATTCTTGATATCACTTTGGCTTATTAGCTTTTCGTAAATCTTCACTTCATCACTGACTTTTAGATTATAGGGAATGTGCATGACAATAATTCTGGACTGCAGAGCCTCATTCTTTTTGTTTGCTATAAACGTTCGATATTCACTTTCATTCGTATGGGCTATCACAAGTTCATCTGCGGAGATTAAAGCAAATCGTCCAGCTTTAAAATTACCTTCTTGTGAGAGACTTAAGAGATTCCAGAGAAACTTCTCATCAGATTTTAGCATTTCCTGAAATTCCATCAAACCTCTATTAGCCTTATTGAGCTCTCCGTCAAATCGATAAGCACGCGGATCTGATTCTGATCCGTATTCTGTAATTGATGAAAAATCTATACTCCCAGTCAAGTCCGCAATATCTTGCGACTTTGGGTCAGATGGTGTGAAAGTCCCAACCCCTACCCGCTGTTCTTCTGAAAATAGTATTCGTTTGGCAGGAAAACGTTCAACTTCTCCACCAAATTCTTCATCTAAACGCAAACGACAAACTGGGCAGAGATTCCCTTCAATGCGGATGCCATACAATTCTTCGAATTGCGGACGCAACGAAACAGGCAAAAGATGCAGCGGATCTTCATGCATTGGGCACCCGTCGATAGCATAGACTGCGCCTTCGTCTGTCCTTGTAAAGGCTTCAAGCCCACGCTTCAAAAGGCTAACAATTGTCGATTTCCCACCACTAACAGGTCCCATTAAGAGCAAAATTCTTTTGCGAACATCTAAACGCTTGGCTGCACTATGAAAGTATTCTTCGATAAGACGTTCTAACGTTCTATCTAATCCAAAAAGTTCTTTGTCAAAAAATTTATACCTTTTCTGCTCTCCAATTGTTTCTACCCCAGCCGCTTTGATCATCGCATAAATTCGAGCATGAGCATGATATGCCAATTTGGGGTTGTTAGTTACCATTTGTAAATAGTCTGCAAACGTTCCGCTCCACGCTAGGGCGGCCTCTACTTCGCGATATTCACGCAACCAATTTATGACTTCCATGGTAGCCCTCCCTTCTCCAATATCATCAAGACTTGCCTGGTTATAGTTGAGTATATGCCTAGTCAAGGAAGATAAAGCATATCCACGTTCTTCTTTTCGAAAACATAAAGAGAAGAGCATCTCTCAAAATAGAAATGCTCTTCTCAATATGTCATAAATCAACAAATATCTCACTTAATTTTTTCTAGGTCCCAAGGATCATAGGCAAATTCACCAGGTAAAATATCTAATCGAGCTACAACAAATACTCCAACTTCATCGCGATCAAGTCGAACTACAGTTCCAAGGCAGTGATTACAAGTCTCAACACGGTCTCCGACTTGAAACTGATGCTGACGCCGAAGGGAGTAGCCCGTTTCATATTCACGTTTTGTCGTTTGCATACGTTATACCCTCCTTTTTCTAATCTTATTATAATATATTTTTATATTAACATAGCCTCCACTGAAAGTCTATAGCAATATCAGAAAATTCAAGCTTTTTAAGTGCTATAATAATCTAAAGTTTTTGTTGTTTCTTATTATTACCTTTTTCTTATATAGTAAATATAATTTTCCGCATTAAAGAAGGGGTTTGTAAAAACTGGTAAAAAGTTTTTACAAACCCCTCGCATATTTAATACATGTGCAAATAACGATCAAGTTCCCATTGCGTAACTGTGAGTCTAAAGCTATCCCACTCCTCAGTTTTCGCCTCAACAAAGCGATGATAAATATGATGGCCCAATGCCTCACGTATGACAGGATCTTCACTTAGTGCCTCCAAGGCTTCTTTCAAAGTTCCTGGCAAAGAAGCAATTCCCAGTTCTTTGCGTTCTTCAAGTGTCATAGCATAAATATTCAAATCTACGGCTTGCGGCGGAGTGAGTTTGTTTTTAATACCGTTAAGCCCTGCTTTAAGCTGAACTGCAAGAGACAAGTAAGGATTGCAGGAGGGATCTGGGCTCCGCAATTCTATGCGGGTCGAAGAACCTCTTTTGGCTGGTATCCGGATAAGCGGGCTTCTATTACGACCTGACCAGGCTATATAACACGGTGCTTCATAACCTGGTACAAGCCGTTTATATGAATTAATTGTAGGATTCGTGATGGCTGTAAAGGAATTCGCGTGTTTCATTAGTCCTGCAATATAGTGGTAAGCGATTTCCGAAAGCTCCATAGGACCCTCAGGATCATAAAACGCATTTTTACCCCCTTTAAAAAGCGACTGATTACTGTGCATACCAGATCCATTAATGCCGAAGATTGGTTTGGGCATGAACGTAGCGTGTAAGCCATGATGTTGAGCGATTGTACGTACAACAAAACGGAATGTAGCAATCTTATCAGCAATATCCAGAGCATCTGAATATTTAAAATCAATTTCATGTTGGCCTGGGGCCACTTCGTGATGAGATGCTTCAATCTCAAAGCCCATTTTTTCCAAGGTCAAAACCATATCACGACGAGCATTCTCCCCAAGATCTACTGGGGTTAAGTCAAAGTAGCCTGCTTTATCATGGGTAATTGTTGTAGGTCGTCCCTCTGCATCCGTATGAAAAAGGAAAAATTCCAATTCTGGTCCGACATTTAAAGTGTACCCCATATCTGAAGCTTCATTTAACACTCGTTTCAGAGCGCTTCGCGGGCATCCTTGAAAAGAGGTTCCATCAGGGTTATACACATCACATATGAGTCTTGCTACTCCCCCTTCTTTGGGGCGCCATGGAAATACAACAAAGGTATTCGGATCCGGTCGCAAATACATGTCGGATTCTTCAATACGCGCAAATCCTTCAATAGAAGAGCCGTCAAACATGAGTTCTCCATTTAAAGCCTTTTCCAGCTGTTCAATGGTAATGGCAACATTTTTGAGAATCCCAAAAATATCAGTAAACTGTAGCCGAATGAACTTTACCCCTTTTTCATGGGCTTCCCTCAAGACGTCTTCTGTGGTCATCATCATGATAATAGCTCTCCTTTCACATTACAAACTAAAGGAAACTAAGGCTAGCACTATGCCTACAGGGACTTTTATAAATGACTTATGTTTCCTGCAGGCAAAAAGATGGCGCGAAGGTACCTTCCAGAAAGTTATAAACTAAAGTGAAATCAGTCTGATATTTTCTCCTAGTATAAAAAATGCCCATGCTTCACCCCTCAAGGCTCAGCACGGACTCCTGTGTCCTACTTTAATAAGTATATCCATTGTCATTTCAATTTACAAGCTTGAGCTGAGTTTTAATACTCAATTCCTAGACGAGCCATAATTCCTTGTTCAAAAGGATGTTTTCTTGGAACCATTTCAGTTACAAGATCTGCTCTTTCAATGAATGTCTGCGAAGCATTGCGACCGGTTAAAACCAACTCGACATGGGACGGTTTCATACTCAGTAATTCTAAAACTTCACTCTCAGGTATTAGGTCAAACCAAAGCGCGTTAAATATCTCGTCAAGAATGACAATATTCCACTCTCCCGAAACAATGATTTCCTGAGCTCTTGCAAAGGCTTTACGTACTTCACGGCTATGTTCCTCGATATTTTCTCCTTTGTGCACCCAACCAGGGGCTCCAAAGTGTTCGAGTTGACATTCAGGCTGCAAGCGCTTCAGGCCTTCTAGTTCTCCGTAGCCGCCCCGCCCTTTCATGAACTGAATAATATAAACGTGTAAGCCGTGACCTACTGCTCGAATTGCCAAGCCTAAGGCAGCGGTTGTTTTCCCCTTGCCTTCTCCGGTATAAATTTGAATCAAGCCTTTTGGAAAATCGACCATTACTCTGCACCCCGTATCCAATTTTCAAGTTGTGGATGTATATAAACAATATTTTGGGACGTTTTAATCTCTGGAAATCTCTCTAAGGTTTGTCGACTAAAGGGAATTGAAAAAAACAACTTGATAGCCGACTTTTCATCCATCGCTCTTAATTCCACTTTATCGGGATATAGGTAATAAGAATAATTACCATCTCGCCAAGTAATTTCTACTTCCCCAAGTTTGACACATATTATTCCGAATTCATTAACCTTAACGGCTTCAACTCCAGTAAACGGATGTCTTAGATATTCTGCTTCTAGGGCAACTTGTCCAACTCTAAATTGGGATTCTAAGAGTTGTTCAACAATGAGTCGAGCTGGGATAGAAATGTCTTCGAATACCCGGCGTTCACTTCTCAGTTCTTCAAGGATCTGTTCAAATTTTTGGACATGAATTGATCGAACTTTTTGAGCCTTCTTCAAGGCTTTTTCAAAGGAATGATATACATCTTCCAAGCATTCAAGGAGTATTGCATCTTCCTCACGCATGTTGATTCACCTCCATCCCTCTTATCATTAAAGAATCTCTATATAGTCTATTCTAACTGAATCCGCATCATTTATAAAGCTGTTTTTATATTTTTTGGAAATCATTTGCTTATCTCCCTAACTTTTTGCGTCTAAGGCGTTTTGAAACCCGTTGAACTCTGCTCTCAATCCAATCAGTCGTCATTCCAGCATCCCGTCCCATTCCTAGGGCTTTCCAGTAACATTCCAGAGCATCGCGGAAATTACGTTGTTTTTCGTATAATTCGGCTAATCGAACTAAAGCCTCCAGTGCCAATTCACCTGGTGGTCGACTCAGGTCTTCTGTTAGGTCTTGAGAGTTAACTGCCGCTACCTTGCGCTTACGAATTTCTTTAAGTGCCGCCAAGGATTCGTATATTTCACCAATCCGCACATCATCTATCTTCTCAAAGAGACCTACAGCCTTTAAATAATAGAGTTCCGCCTTATCTAAATCCATAGAAATAAAGAATAAACCCGCTAAGCTTTGATAGCGTAAGGCAAGATCTAAATCTTGCGCGGAATAATACTGGATTGATAATTCTACATAATACTTTGCTTCTTGATAGTTTTCTAAAAATTGTACGATTTTACTTAAGAAATAACAGCTTTCACTAAATATAGTCTTTGACTCGAATTTCAAACAGAGTGCAACCGCTCTTTGTTGACATTCAAAGGCCAAATGTATTTCATTGTGTTCAAAATGAACTAAAGCCAAATATTGAAGTGTATTGGATAAAGCAACTGCATCATCTATTTGCGCAAAAATTTGGCAGGCATGCCTTAAGTATCGTGTTGCCTCTGTTTTTTGCTCACGTTGAAAGCATAGTTCTCCGAGAAGGACATCCAACTCTGCCTCCCCTTTGGGAAATCCATTAGAACGACAGATCTCGAGTGCCTTAATATAGGCTTTATTAGCCCTAGTCCAATCTTCAAGCGTAGCATATACTTGACCTAGGTCTGCATAGAGCATACCTAGCCTTAATGGTGGAGAGGTGCTAGGGTAAACAGATATGGCTTGCTCATACTTCTGGCCTGCCTCCCATAGCATTCCCCTTTTAACTGAGACACTGGCTAATCCTGCCCATGCTTCAGCCATTCCTTTAGAATTTTGAATCTCTTGGCAAATACGTAATGCTTGTTTAAACCCTTCTTCCGCAAACTCTAAATTTCCTAAGCGCACTCTCACTGTAGCTAACAGTCGCAACGTAAATGCAATTATTTCAGGAACAGCGAGTTGATAAGCGGTTAAAAGGCCCTGCGAAAAATACGTTTCGGCTTTTAGATACTGTTCTTCTCCTAGACATTGTGTTCCGTCCTCCATAATGGTCCGCCAAACTAATAACTCCGCATCGTGCATATTATCGCCTCCGTGTCTGTTCCATCATATGCACCAGGTGATTTATAGGGAATATAATATAGAGAATTATAGATAGGAACTTTAAGAAGAACTAGCTTATAACCTAGACATAAAAGTCGAAATATGATAATCTATTGCCAAAGAAGGGAGTGTTTTAACTCTATGAATACATATCGTCCAACCCCATCTTCAAATTATTGGATGGTTGCACTCAAACTTCTCATACTCATACTAGGTCTTTACATTTCTGCTTTAGTCTTAGGTAAAGTTTTCACATGGGTGTTTGCAATAACATTCTTTCTGATACGCTTGATTGTTCTCTTAGCTGTCTCGTTTATTGTAGTGCATTTTTTTCTGAAAGTTTTGTTTAAACTTGATTTATTCCAGTTTGTGATGCGCAAAATCAGGACTCTTCGTTAGATTCTATAGCAGGACCACTTCATGATTTGCCCCTGCTATAATTCCTTAGCTTGCCTTACAGAGCCTGGAAAATTGATATTTTATGACTATTTAAATTTAACGCCTTTAAAGGGCGTTTTTTTCTTTTTCACCTCATGAACTGGCTTTCCAACGAATATCTTTCAATTGAAGGGGGAATGCCAAATGCGAATTATCATTTTCAAACGTCCGTCTTGGCGTAATATTGTGCTCTGGGGAATCCTATTGTTCGTTTTAGTAGCTTACCGTGAGAATGCCACGTCTGTATTTTCTGGAAAATTGAAACCGATATACTCAGCAACTGTCCAAACCCAATCGATCGGGCTGACCTTTGATATCAGTTGGGGGGAAAAAACAGCAGAACCAATCCTTGATATTCTCAAACAGGAAGGGGTCCATGCTACGTTTTTCCTTTCAAGTCCGTGGGCAGATAAACATCAACCATTAGTGCAGAGAATAGTGCTTGAAGGTCACGAAATTGGTTCGCATGGCAATCGTCATATCGATCTAAATACCTTAGGAGCACTCGAAATTGAGAATGAAATTACCACTTCCCAACAAGTGCTGGAACGAATAACAGGTCATTCAATCCGTTTAATCCGCACACCCAACGGGGCTTATAATAACAAAGTTATAGCAACTGCTCATAAGTTAGGCTACCGAGTAATCCAATGGAGTGTGGATTCTCTAGATTGGAAACGCCCCGGACCAGGTGCTGTTATTAATAACGTACTAAACGGAATACAACCGGGACATGGAGCTAAACCTGGGGACATTATTTTATTTCATGCCTCAGACTCTGCACCCGATACCGTTCAAGCCTTACCAACAGTCATTAAGCGCCTAAAAGACAAAGGGTACAGTTTAATTCCAGTCGGCAAGTTGCTTGCAGAGTCGAGCAACACTTGGCCACCTGAAAGCAATCTGAAGGAAGAACCTATCGCTCCTGCCAACTAAACATTACAATTAGCCATTTTCAACCACAATCGAGTGTAAGCGTTTATCCGCATTTTGTCGCGTTGTCACTTGGTCAAGTGATTTTTGGGCATCCACTTTTAGCCCACCTTCAAGTCCAATTTCCAGAGCACGTTGAAGCAAAGACTTACCTTCTTGCAGTTGTCCTTTGCTTAATGCCTGAACCCCATTCACATATTTAATATAGGCATCTCCCTGGGGGAGCCCTTTTAGTACTCTAAGGCTATTAGACAACTCTTGTATGTCGTTTTCCTGAATTGCAAGAACTGCCTTTTTGGTCTCAAACAACGTATTCTTAGGATACCAGGTTTGAGCCACGATTATTTGGCTAAGCTCCTTTGCCTTATCCCATTGGCTTTCTCCAAGGGCTAAGTCGAAAGCGACTGTCAGACATGCTGGATTTTTGGGTTCTAAACGCTGGGCCGCTTCGAGCTCTGTCTGAGCTGCTTGATGATCACCCATAATCATTGCTGCCTGAGCCAGTGTCAAATGACGCAACGTTTGTGCATGCTTGGGTATGCTTTTCCAATCCAATTCTGCTTGCCTTAAGACTTGACTTGACTCCTCCACATCCCCTTTGGACATTAATACCAAGCCCTGCCCCAGCTGACCCAACGGCGTCTGATCTAATCGTGGCAAGATATCCTGAGCTTCTGTCATCTTTCCTTTTTGTAAGTTAAGTAAAAATAACCAAAATTGATGTTTTTCATCTTGATACAGGGCTAATTTAGATTCTAAGTTCTCCCCACCGACATTAAGGTCAAGCCATAAGGCGGCATCTTTTATCATTCCTAGCTTATTCAATAAGCCTCCATGCGCGCCCCACCACTGGAGTTCCTCCTGCACTCTTTGAACGTCGTAAACACTCTCCGCTTGTCTTACACGCTCCAGCCGCCATATAAAAGGCGAGGAGGCGACCATTATTATAACTAAAATTAAGATCAAGAACGTGGTCTGTCGACGTCTCCGCAGACTACGTTTATGCCGCTTTGCCAATTACAATCCCCTCGTTCCCATCCTCTTCTCTCTATCTTTCACTCTACTCTTGTTTTCTCTATACTACACTACTTCCCATCTCTTCAGTTTTCTTCAGTTTTCTTTAGTTTTCTTCAGTTCTCCTCAGTTCTTTCTCTAATGTCCTTTCCAGGTTGAAAAGCCTTCACCGACAACTTCGGGCACTTCGGAAATCGCTACAAAAGCCTGAGGATCTTGCTCACGCACGATTTCTTTAATCTGAGATAATTCTGCGCGGTTAATAACACAATATACGACTTTTTTAGCCTCCCCTGAAAAAGCTCCGGTCGCTTCAAAAAGCGTAACCCCTCGCTCAAGCTTGGCCATGATTTCATCAGCAATTCTCTGAGGGTGTGTTGTCACCACCATGACCGATTTAGAGTGACTCAAACCTACCTGCACAAGATCAACAACTCGGGTACAAATAAACATATAAATCATCGCATACATAGCCATCTCAGGTCGGAACATGATCGCAACTCCAAGAAAAATAACCGCATCAATTCCCAGTAGAATTTGCCCCACACTAAAGGAAGTTGTTCTAGCAAACAAGACCGCTAAAATATCGGTTCCACCCAGCGAACCTCTGGAACGAAAAATGATACCCATCCCAATTCCCGTAAGTACCCCTCCAGATATTGCAGCGAGCAATGTATCATGAGTCAATGCTGGGAGGTTTGCGGTCATTGAGAGAATGGCAGAGAGTATCCCAACACCCGCAATACTAAAAATTAAGAAATCGCGTCCTACCGTCCGAAGGCCTAGAATGAAAAGTGGCAGATTCAGCAAAAGGACAGCCCAACTAACCGGCCAATTAAATAAGTAATGTAAAATAATAGCAATTCCCGTAACCCCACCATCCGCAATTTGGTTGGGTATTATCAGTGTGTTGAGACTCACACCTACTATTGTTGAACCTATTACGATTCCAACAAAATGTTTCAATAATTGGAACGTAAAATAATCGCGAATACCCCTCCAGTGCACTAGAATCCCTCCGTTCTTGCCTCGTTATCATCGATTTAATCAGTGAGACCTCCACTTCACAAGTGGGAATGGTAGCCCATATGTTCAACTTCAGCTGGTGGACGAGTTCACTGTCCTCGTAGAATTATACTTCAGAGTCCCCAAAGAGACAACTTTTCAGTATTTACCAGTTAGCTCTTATTTATAACAACCTAATTTTCAAGGACACTTCACTTCGCGACTCAATAATGCTTGACAAAATACTCATTAATTAGTAAAGTAATGAAGTGTTCTCAGCATGCGCTCGTAGCTCAGTGGATAGAGTGACGGTTTCCGAAGCCGGTGGTCGCAGGTTCAAATCCCGCCGGGCGCACCAAAAGAGACATAGCTTTCCGTCAAGGGAGAGGTATGTCTCTTTTGGTGCAGAAATGTATGGTAATATGGATGTCAGTCTTATCACATTATGTGGACAAACGGGAGTTTGCCTGATAATAAATGGCTGGAAGTTTGAATGAAATGATATGTGAAGAGATGGTAAGTGCGTGAAAGAGAATATAAAATTCGCAATTTTATTTCCATGTATTCTCCTTGCTGGAGGCTTACTATACCTCGTTGCGCACGAATTAGGGCATACTATCGTTGCGATCATTTGCGGGGCGGAAATAACACAGTTTAGTATTCTCAATGCCCACATGTCGTATAATGGAGGAACATTCAGCAAGGTTATGTATTCGCTATTCAATGCTGCGGGAATGTTATTACCAATAATATTAATAGTGCCGATTATCATTTCTTACAAACGGAACAAAAAGAGTATACTTTATCATTGCTGTTACATAACGGCTTGCTTATGGGGTATTTCACCTCTTTTGGCATGGCTGATTGTACCTGTTGTTAGTCTGTTGGATTCTCCACCGCAAGGAGATGATGTTGCAAAGTATATTATGAGTTCAGAATGGCATCCCATGACAGTATTCGCATGTGCTTTGGCCATCTTAATAGGGTTGCTTGTACTTGTAATTAAGAAGGGGATCATTCCAGAATTCATTGAAATTATAAAAGGCTTTTCTTATAAAAATAATTGCTAAGAGCATAATGTTTTTTGCGTTAAAAGTATTGGACAAATTCTGATTTAGCGATTGAACCATAAGTATGCCAGCCTGACTTACAAAATCTTTTTTCCACCATTACCTCCAATAAAGTATTTAAACCACAACTATGTTGTGGTTTCTTTAATACTGGTCCATTTTATTTCAATTCTAATACATATATAGTTTCTTGAAAAAAGAGGGTTGGTAAATTTGATTTACCAACCCTCTACCCATACTAATTTACAACCTGACAAGCCGTGTATTCTTATTCCTGCTTATCTATCTATATACTCTACGCTCATTCTAGCACTTTGATTCTTAGACTTAAGCATCTCTTCTTGATATCTCGACCATGACAAGCTTATACACTTCTTCATGGATTTCATCGATCGTTTTTAGAGCGTTATCACTTATACACCTAACTTTGTGCCAGTTATATTTACTCGCAACTCGATTTGCGTTGGTATACGATTTTATAAGATATTGTTCATCCGCCTCATGAATATCTTGTGAGACATCTAGGGCTTTGTTAGTTCTTTTAGAGATAAGTCCAAAGCTGTATTCTGGTGGCATGTCAAGATAGATTACATAATTCGGAACAGGCAGTCCGAAAATATTATATTCAAAATCATATAACCAATTGAGAAATTTATCTCGCTCTAAGTCTCCATCAATTTTTGCAGCTTGATGAACCATATTAGACGTAGTGTAACGATCAGCCAAGATAATGCCACCTTCTTGATAAAAGGCTTCCCATTCCTTCTTAAAAGAAGCATATCGATCGACTGCATAAAACGAAGATGCAATATACGGACTTATTGTGTCAGGGTCTGTTCCAAACTCTCCATTGAGATACATTTTTACTAAAGCTGATGATTCGCTTGCATAATTCGGGAACTCTATTTTTTTAACTTTATAATTCTCAAATACTAATCTTTGGAATAGTTTTTCTGTCTGTGTAGCCTTGCCACTGCCATCTCCTGCTTCAATAATAATGAGTTTTCCTTTCATCTATCTTCCTCATCTCAAAATATCATCTTTTAGTACTAATCTAATACTGATGTGCTGATGTGCAATTTCGTTATAGCTCGCTTAATATTCTATGTAATTGTAACACTTCTTGAGTAAGAATTACAGTCATCTCCCAGTCAAGTTAAGCTGGAGGATGACTGTAACTGGAGTTCTGGGTTGGGGGGATTTTGAACATATTTAAGAAGTCGGGGGAAATCCAACTTCTTAAATATTGTTACCTGACTCATTGTCGCACCTAAAGCAGATGACAAGCAGCAACGTGATTACTTCCAAGTTCCTTTAATTGAGGAACTTGCTCTGAGCACACTGCTTTAACATAGGGGCACCTAGTACGGAAATAGCAACCCGAAGGTGGATCAATTGGGCTGGGCACAGTCCCTGAGACAACAATTCTCTTTCTGGTCGCCTCAACTCTGGGATCAGGAATCGGTATAGCTGATAAAAGAGCCTGGGTATAAGGGTGCTGTGGATTTTTATAGAGTTCAAAACTATCGGCTAATTCTACAATTCTTCCGAGATACATAACTGCAATTCTATGCGAAATATGCTTAACCATTGACAAATCATGGGCAATAAACAAATATGTCAGACCCAATTTCTCTTGTAATTCTTCCAACATATTGACGATTTGAGCTTGGATGGATACGTCGAGAGCAGAAATGGGCTCATCGCAGATAATTAAGCGGGGATTTACCGACAACGCTCTGGCAATCCCAATTCGCTGCCGTTGTCCGCCGGAAAACTCATGTGGAAAACGGTTAGCATGCTCTGGGTTCAATCCGATAACCTCAAGGAGTTCGTATATACGATCTGTTCTGGCCTGACCGGATGCCAACTTATGAATATCCAGCCCTTCCCCAACAATGTCCCCTACCGTCATCCGAGGGTTGAGAGAAGCATAGGGATCTTGAAAGATCATTTGCATCTGGCGTCGAAGGTTGAGTAAATCATTTCCTTCGGCCTTTGTCACATCTTGTCCTTCAAAAATTATTTGCCCGCTGGTGGGTTCATAGAGACGAATGATTGTTCGTCCTGCTGTGGACTTACCACAGCCACTTTCTCCCACAATGCCCAGGGTCTCCCCTTTCCTAACTTTGAAGTTGATGCCGTTAACAGCATGGACTACTTTTTGGTTTTGACCAAAGAATCCTCCACCCATGGGGAAATGCTTGACAAGATCTTTGACTTCTAAAATAATCTCTTCTTTTCCTAAAGTAACATCTTCATTCATAGCCACTGACTAGCCCCTCCCTTCGAAGGCGACTTTAGGCGCCTGAGGGTGCTGTAGCCAACAGGCAACTTGATGTCCGTCATTAATCGGACTGTACTCTGGCATTTGGTCTGTACACACTTGCATGCAGTGTTCACAGCGTGGTGCAAACCTGCAACCATTAGGAGGATTGAGCAGATCAGGCGGAGTGCCCGGAATAGGAACTAACCTGCCCTTTTTAGTGGCATCGAGACGGGGAATAGACTTTAGCAAGCCCCAAGTATACGGATGTTGAGGATGATAATAGATATCATCAATACTACCGCTTTCAACAATCTTACCGCCGTACATTACGATTACCCTGCTACACAAGTCTGCAACAATGCCCAAGTCATGTGTAATCAAAATTACAGAAGTGTTTATCTTTTCCTTGAGATTTCGCAATAAATCTAAAATCTGCGCTTGAATAGTTACGTCAAGTGCCGTAGTGGGCTCGTCTGCAATTAAGAGTTTTGGACTGCAGGTCAGAGCCATGGCAATCATGACCCTTTGTCTCATTCCACCTGAGAACTGATGAGGATACTGCTTCAGTCTGCTTTCTGGGTTCGAAATGCCAACTAAATTAAGCAGCTCTATTGCGCGCTTGTTAGCAGCTTGACCGGATAAACCTTCGTGCTGTTTTAGTACCTCAGTTAGTTGTAAACCCACAGTTAACACAGGGTTAAGAGAGGTCATAGGATCTTGGAAGATCATCCCCATTTCCTTACCTCGGATCGATTGCATCTCTTTTTCACTAATATTTACGATATCTCTGCCTAAAAAATTGATACTTCCCCCGACAATCTTACCGGGTGGCGTAGGAATTAGACGCATTACAGTTTGTACCGTTACGCTTTTACCACAACCTGATTCCCCAACTATGCCAATTGCCTCTCCTTGGTCAATGTGAAAACTTACTCCGTCTACCGCTTTTACTTCGCCAGCATAGGTAAAGAAGGAGGTTCTTAAGTCTTTCACTTCGAGTAAACGTTGCATATCTGTTCCTCCTCTACTTCCGCATTTTGGGATCGAACGCATCCCGCAAACCGTCCCCAACAAAGTTAAATGCCAACATAGTTATCGCAATTGCCGCAGCAGGGAAAAATAAAGCATAGGGATACGAGGGAATGTTTAACCTACCGTCTGCAGCGAGGGAACCCCAACTGGCATAAGGGGGTTGAATACCAATCCCGATAAAGCTCAAAAAGGCCTCCATAAATATGGCCGAAGGAATTGCCAAAGCGGACGTGATAATGATTGGCCCAAGAGCATTAGGAATTAAGTGTTTCAGCATAAGACGTGAAGTGCTAGCACCTAAGGTTCGAGCAGCCAGAACATATTCCTGTTCTCTCAATGCCAAAATCTGGCCCCTTACAATCCTGGCCATTCCCATCCAGTTCACGATTCCCAGTACAATCATAATGTTTAGCAAGCCACCCTTGCCCATGACTACCATGAGCAAAATTACATATAACAATTCGGGAATACTATAGATTATATCGATAATCCGCATCATCACATTATCGATCCTACCACCAAAATAACCAGAAATTCCACCGTAAAATACACCAAGGCTCAGGTTAATTAAGACAGATACAAAGCCAATGGCTAAGGAAACTCTTCCTCCGTACATTAACCTAGCCATTGTATCACGGCCCAAAGCGTCTGTACCGAAGGGATGAATCCAGGAGGGTTGGAGATATTGATTCATTAAGTCATTGGTATAGTAGTTGTATTGAATGAGACGCGGCCCGAAGAAAGAGAAAAGAATAAGGATCAGCAGAGTTATTAGACCTGCCATGGCCAACTTATTTTGCTTAAAACGTCTCCAGGCATCTTGCATCATAGTTGTACTGGGGCGGTTAATATGCTCGGCAGAGATCTGGGATATTGCGGGTTCAAATAAGTTTTGTGCCATTTTCATATTACTACGCCCCTTTCTGACCAGTGAGTTTTATCCTAGGGTCAATAACTGTATAAGCTATATCCACCAACAGGTTAAATACCACTAATAGACTACAGAACAGTACCGTCATGCCCATAATGGTAGAATAGTCGCGGTTAGTAATTGAGGTAACAAAAAATTGTCCAATTCCGGGAATTCCAAAAACAAATTCAACAACAAAGTTCCCGGTAAGAATATAGGCGAAGAAAGGACCCAAATAGGTGATGACTGGTAATAGTGCGTTGCGCATAGCATGTCTACCAATAATTACGTATCCTGGTAACCCCTTTGACCTAGCTGTACGAATATAATCTTGATTTAAGACATCCAACATGCTTGTCCTCATCAAGCGCGTAATTTGGGCAATTGGAAAAGCCCCCAACGCGATAGATGGCAAGACTAAATTCCTGAGTGCTCCATTATTCCAGCCGACAGGTGGAAACAAGCCAAGCTTGTACCCTAAGTAGTATTGTAAAAAAGTCGCCATAACGAAACTGGGAACAGAAACACCAATAGTAGCTATAAAAGTTGCCACGGCGTCTGGAGTTCTATTGTGCCAGAGAGCTGCAATGCTACCAAGAATCAAGCCCCCACCGAGTGCAAAAATAGAGGCTAAAAAGCCTATGGTCGCTGTTTTTGGCAGTCCGTCCTTAATAAGGTCGTTAACAGTCCTGCCTTCATAGCGAAAGGTTGGCCCCAGATTAAACTGTGCTACATTTTTCATGTAATCAATATACTGTTTCGAGAGTGAGTCATTCAAGTGGTAACGCTCTTCTAAATTCTTCATTACTGCTGGTGGAACCTGTTTTTCGCTAGAAAAGGGACCACCGGGAATTGAGTGCATTAGTACAAAGGTAAGCGAAACCACTAAAAAAAGTACCAGTAACGCCGATGCGATCCGCTGCAATAGAAATTTTGCCACGTTTATCCCCCCCCGACAAGGATTGACTATAGTCCGCTTATTCCTTGTCAATTTGTTATAATCCAACTAGATTATATTATATACTGAATACTTCATACAATTAAACTATATTATATTGTCATTTTTGGAATAATGTTCTTTTGAATACACATGAAATGGAGGAGGGCCGCAATTCAGCCCACCTCCATCGTTGCAGTATTTAGTTATTATGGTCTATTCTACAGTAGCTAACTTAAAATCTATAGGTCCAAGGGATGAACGGAATACGCCTTTGATATTATCTTTCATAACCCAAGGAAGGGTATAGAAATAGATAGGCATTATAGGCATTTCATCCATCAAGACTTTTTCAGCAGCATGCATTGCGGCAACACGAACCTTTTGATCGCCAGATTTATTAGCAATTTCTTTGATTTGTTTGTCGTACTCAGGATTGGACCAACCTGTTTGGTTGTTTCCGCCCCCTGTAACAAACATATCCATGAAAGTCATAGCATCAGCATAGTCGCCAATCCAAGCAGCGCGGGAAATATTGTAGTTGATTGTCTTTTGGGATTCAAGATAGACAGCCCATTCTTCATTACGCAACTTAACATCGATACCTAGGTTGGTTTTCCACATATTTTGAATTGCTTCAGCCATCAGTTTGTTGTCAGATTTAGTGTTGTAAAGAATCGAAACATCTGCAGGCCAATTCTTGCCTTCAGGATATCCAGCCTCAGCTAAGAGTGCCTTAGCTGCAGCAACATCTTCTTTGATATAGTCTCCGCCTACTACGCGGAAGTCTTTGCCTTCTTCAACATCCACCATACCAGGAGGAGTATAGGCATAAGCAGGTAATTGTCCACCCTTGACAACTTTGTCAATTAACATCTTACGGTCAATCGCCATAGCCAAAGCCTTACGAACCTTGACATCGTTAAACGGCTTCTTAGTTACGTTAAAACGATAGAAAGAGGTACCAATATAAGGATCAATTCTCAGGACCTTAGCAGCCTTGAGGCGATCAATGTCCTCAATTGGAATATATTCAGATCCGTCTATCTGTCCGCTTTCAAACGCTGTAAGTGCAGCTTTGATATCTTCTAGCAGCTTGAAGGTGACTTCAGACATCTTAACATTCTTAGCGTCCCAATAGTTTTCGTTTTTAACAACAATGACTTGATCATTATGTTTCCACTCTTGCATTTTGAAAGGACCGTTAGAAACAAAAGTCTCAGCCTTCAAAGACCATTCCTTGCTTGCTTCAACAGCCTTCTTATTAACCGGGTACAGAGTATGGAAAGCAGTTAAGGCAACGAAGTAAGGAGTTGGAGCAGCCAAGGTTACTTCTAACGTCTTAGGATCTACAACTTTGATAGCAACCGCATCAGCGGTACCTTTTTGGGAGTTGTAGTCTTCAGCACCCTTGATATAGTATAGCTGATAGGCATACTCAGAAGCCGTTGCAGGAGCCAAAGCACGAAGCCATGAATATTTGAAGTCTTCGGCGGTGATCGCATCGCCATTACTCCATTTAGCATCGCGAAGTTTAAAAGTTATGACTGTGCCATCCGTGCTTGTTGTCCAGCTTTCGGCGATACCCGGCATTACCTTTTCCCCTTCGCCTTTGCGAGTCAGTCCTTCAAATAGTGCTGTCTGGATATGGGACTCCGGAACACCTGTAGAAATGGCTGGATCTAAGGTTTCGGGTTCTGCGCCTGCGTTATAACTAGCTTTCATGACTTTTGCTGAGGCATCTGGTTGTTTGCTACCGCCGCAGCCTGTCAGTAAAACACTGACTGCTAGCACCATTGCTATGGCTACTGATAAGCTTCTTTTCTTTCGAATTTTAAACACTCTCCTTTTCTATTTGTATTATAAATTTTGAATTGGAAACGATGGGACCGTTTTTAATTGTCCTCCATATAGTTTCCAACAGAATAGTATTCTGTATACATAAGCTATATTCCTGCTTTACAAGAGAAATTTGTCGAATATTTTTAATACAGCGACAAAGAGCATTATTAAGAATCGTAATATTAATATTAATATTTGAGACTCCTTAAAGTAGTTGGGAACTAATTGTACTAAATATTTTCTTCTAAATAATGCTAAGTATATATGATGACAATAGTGTTTAATAATTTCTTACCTTCAGCTCAACTCACTTTACTCATAACTCTTAATTTATCAGCAAGAAGTGCTATAAATTCTGAGTTCGTGGGTTTTTGTCGCTCAATATTCATAGAATATCCGAAGATTCTTTTAAGCGTATCAGTATGTCCACGTTCCCATGCTAACTCAATTGCGTGACGAATTCCACGTTCAACCCTACTGGGTGCAGTGTCAAACTTTTTCGCAATTCCTGGATAAAGTTCCTTAGTTACTGCTCCTAACAGGGAAACATCTTCCACCACCATCAAAATCGCATCTCTAATATATTGATACCCTTTAACATGCGCAGGAATCCCGATTTGATGCATCATAGTTGTTACTTCGACACAGAGATTAACTCCACACCCTGCCGTTGCCACAACCGGCGAAGTTGATGAAAACTGAGCTGGAGCGGATGACGGCATATCCTGCGTTAAAGATCGAATCCGTTTGCCGAGGACATCTAAATCAAAGGGTTTTAGAATAAAGTAATCCACGCCAAGCATCATTGCCTGATGGGTAAGTGATTCCTGGCCAAAAGCAGTTAGCATGATAACTTTAGGACGGGCCATTGTCGTTCGAGCATTAATTCTTTCTAATACCCCTAAACCATCTAAATTTGGCATAACCAAGTCAAGGATAATTAAATCTGGTTCCTGAGTCTGAATGAGTTCCCAAGCCTCTAAACCATTATTTGCGACTCCTACAATGATTAAATCTTCTTGTGCTTGGATATAGTTCTGTAGCATTTGACACAAATTACGGTTATCATCCGCAACAACGATTTTTATTTTGTTACTCATTCTGCCATCATCCTACCTTAATTGTATTCCGGATCATCTTTTAGCATAAAAACGTGCGCATCTGTCCGGTGCTCTTATTATACGTTAGGGTCAATGTCGAAATCGTAAATAATAAGGCAAGGTGATAAGTTGTTTCTCGTGAAGAAAGAGTTATAACCAAAGGGCTTCTGGTTATTTATGGTATTTTTTAATACGCAAAATATTCCATTGTTTTCCATGTATGAATTGAAAGCAGTTTTATACACGAATTGTCGAGAACAATATCGAGCTTTATCGCAATATAGTCACCTGATGACATTTAAGTATTATTGATCTAATTATCCATAATTAAGGCATTTTTAGTGATGATGTCAAATCTATTGTCAAATCTACTATTTAAAAAATTTAGATATGCTACACTTATTAAGTATAGACGGCTTTGACTAGGGTAGAATAATACCTAGATTAGTTTAAGGAGGTACATAATGTTTGCTACAGTAGACAAAGATGCTTGCATCGGGTGTGGAGCTTGCCCTGACATCTGTCCTGAAGTATTCAAGATGGAGGATGACGGCTTAGCAGAAGCTTATAAAAATCCGGTTCCCAGTGAGGTTGAAGCGTCTGCCAAGGAAGCTGCCGAGGGCTGCCCAACAGATGCAATTCACCTTGAAGATTAATATCGCTTACAAAAGGTAAGAAGGCAGTAGAAGCGGTTGATTAACAACCGTTTTTACTGCCTTCTAGTATTGTATTGTTTGACTCAACTTGCTTTTTAATGCATTGCTTTTTCTGCAAATTCTTGAAGTCCTTCTATACCTATTCGATCAATAAGACGACCAATTCGCTCTTGAGGTTTGCCATTTTGTTTATAGTAATCAATAACCGCGTCCATCGCTGGTATAACTTGGTCTTTTTGAAGATTTTCTAAAAGGATGTTCCCCTGCCTTGGCTTGACTCCACCATTTCCACCTACATAGAGATGATAACCTTTGCTTGTACCCATCAGCCCTAAATCCACAGAAGCGGAGTCAGCACATTTATTTGGGCAACCAGACACACCCATTTTAAATTTCGAAGGTAATTTCATGCCATGATAGCGTTTGTCAATTTCCATGCCCAAAGCTAACGTTTCTTGCAGTCCTCGCTTACAAAACGTATTGCCAGGGCAAACTTTTACACTCCGCACGCATAAGCCAATCGCGTGTCCGGGATCCATGCCTAAGTCTTTCCATACCTTAGGTACATCTTCAGGGAGTAACCCTACAATAGCAATACGCTGAGCGGAAGTCACTTTAATAGCTTGGGCATGGTATTTTTCAGATACATCTGCAATCTTACGTAAAATTTCCGGAGTAACGACACCAGCTGGAATATGGGGAGCAATAGAATAAGTCTTCTTGTCCATTTGCAGGATGCCCCCAGCAGGTTGAGCCTTTGCTGCTGCCTCTGCTGAAAGTTCTCCTTGTTCCACAGAATTTACTTTTTCTAACAACACATTTGGATCAAGATTATGCATCTGGGCAGCATTGGCTAAAGTTTCATTAACCGAAAATGCACATCCAAGGCAATGTAACCCGAGTTCCTGCATAGCTTCGGCAGTCTTCGGATTGACTTCCATAACATCTTTTAATTTCATATCAAGTGTAAAACGCATACGCTTCTCCTAACCATGAATGAGCATTGGTAAACAATGCATACATACATGTTTCTCTTCACCTTGGTGGACATATGTCAATACTGGGGTTAGTTCACTGGTTGTTCCGCAATGAGCACATTCTAGTTCTGGTGCCGCTTTTTTTACTTCTTCCATTTTCGAATAACCTCCCTCTAATATTTATTAGTGTAACACTGACACCTCTCACTTAGTGTGACGCAAAACACATCTCTGAGTGTATTAAGTCACTCTAACGAATACGAAAAGTTATATCAGAATTCAGTTTAAACGGATAGTCTCAAAACTATACAAAAGTAGAAACGAATTATGAAGTTCCTTGCCAGAAAGTATATAACTAAAAGTTATACTTTCTGACTAGTAGAACAAAAGAAAAAACACGATTTCCCGATTTCGGTCTACCGTGTTCAAGAGTTATTAAATTAATTAGCAGATAAGTAGTTCATAGTACGTCGTTCATCCGCTTTAGGCGTTCGATACGCCATCCATTTTCTGTTTGCTTTAGATTAATGGAAAATGTCACTGGCTGTACTTCTTCAATAGATGACGTCCAGAAAACACGCACCACCACCCCTTGTGATATGTCCGAATCAGAATTCATAAACACTATTTTCTGCAAGGACAATAGAGGATCTTTATTCAACCGAGTTTCCCATTCTCCGAACTCCTTTTGGTCCAAAGAACCCTCTGTCAGTACTAATAAGTCACGAGCGAGGTCAGTTTGGCGATGATCCATAAGCTGCCAAAAGTGTTGAATTGTTTTTTGTGGAGAATCCCCAAAATGAGGATCTGCCAGAGCCGATATCACTGTTTGGGGCGTCTTAACGGTGACGAGAGTAATTAGACAGAAAAGTGATAGGCCAAGGAACCATACATAACGACTATAACGCATAATTTCCCTCCTTGCTTGTCTCTACTATCATTCTAGGAGGGAAAAGCTCAATTCATACCACTTTAACCAAAAACTTTTCTTAAAACATTAAGTACAAATTCCGGTAGGCGAACATAATATATTCTCATACTTTAATAGACCTCCTTTACATCAGCTTAAAATACTCATATGTGCTAATGTATGCACACATTAGCATGAATGTCCTTTATATCACTTGGTAATTCTTTACTGCTTCTTCAAGTTGAGCAACAAGTAGACGATCCTCCTCTGTATTTGCCGTGAAATAGAGGCGACCAATGATACCAGTAATCACCTTAAGCACATCTTCCAAAACCAATGACTCTTTCATCGCTAATTGAGCACTCGTTTCAATTAAAGCAATACCGAATTGATGACCTACCCCATCCTTCACCATTCGCGTACAACTTTTCCCTAACAATCGCATAACCAGAGAAGCTTCTTGAACATCCAATTGGCGAACCACTTCAATCGTAGTCGTTAAACCTTGCACGATACGCAATCCCACGCTATTCCAACTTACTTGTTGATCCATCATATACTTCCCCCTTAGAGATCACTTCCGTGCCATACAATATGCCACATCCCTTCCAAGGGTGAAAAAACGAGCAAGGAAAGTAAAATACTTTTCTTGCTCGTTGTAGTTTGTGATTTAGATGCGTGATATATCGCATATTTCCCGAGTTCCAAGCCGGAACATAAAATGCAAGTCAAGAACATCCCCTAACTTGCACAAGTCAAAGAACCGCCCCCAACTTGCATACTGCACCAACTTACACGTGCTCCTCGAGACGGTGCACATGAAATGTGCCGTCTCCCCGTCTCTCGTTCTCCGTCTCCTCGACCCAAGCCAGGGACGCAGTGTGACACAGCGCGACGTCTTATACGTAAGCAGAAAAGCAAACTTCCGTGTAAGCGACCCCAGATACGGGGCAGCGAACAAGGATGTGAGCTGCCGCCATTGCGCCAGGGACGGCGCATTTGGCACGATAGTCTCCAGTGGAGATTATCGCCGTAGGCGTGTTCTTCAAAAGAGTACTATCCGCCGAAGGATGAACCCCGCACCCCACACTAGGAGCTTACACGGTTAGTTTGCTCTGCGTCGTATGATCTGAGCGCTGAGTCACACAAGTCCCCCTACTTGCCCAATTTCGCCACCTTAAACGTAGACACCATTAAAAACGCTAAAATCACCATACTTACAGGATAAATATACCATGGCAACATATTGCGAAAGAGCATCAATAGGGCTAATAAACCTCCAGCGAAGGTAATAGGGACCCCTACAAAATGAGTTGTAATATTAAGCATATTAAAACGTGCCAAACGGACTGCTCCACATAAGGCGAAAAAAGCCGCAATACTTAACCCAATATACTTTACATAGTCAGATTGTAGTGGGTACAAGATTGCTTGATAAGTAAGAATTGCAGGTGCTACACCAAAAGAAACTAAGTCACTCAAAGAATCAAGTTCTTTTCCGAAATCTGAGCTCACGGAAAGTCTGCGTGCCACCTTACCGTCTAAACTGTCCAAAAGAACAGAAAGTAAAATCATTGCTGCTGCTATTGTATAATGCTTTTCAATAACCAAAATCAAGGCAAGAAAACCACAAAGCAAATTAGCCAAGGTAAAAATGCTAGGGATCATACTAGCCGTAATTGGATTTCCTTTCATTCGACACTCACTCTCCCTATTACACTTACTCCACCACGGACCTTATCTCCAGGACTAATCATTATTTCAACATTTGTTGGCACAAAAATCTCTGAGCACGAACCGAATTTGATAAGACCAAACCTTTCCCCTTTGACTACTTTGTCTCCCATATTAACCCAGCATACAATCCTACGTGCAATAAATCCTGTCACTTGAGTCACTAAAATCTTCAAATGTTCATTTTGGATTCCCACATAGTTTTTTTCGTTCAGTTCAGACGCATGGCTTTTAAAGGCGGGGATCATTAGTCCTGGTCGGTAGCTACGAAAGACAACTTCGCCTGCCATAGGGCAGCGATTGATATGAACGTTAAATACACTTAAAAAGATACGTACACGTATGCTTTCTCCGTTCAGAAACTGGTCTTCCAAGACCCTTTCCACATCCATAACTACACCGTCCGCTGGGGATACTAACATCAATTCATCCGTTGGAATAACTCTTTCGGGGTTTCGAAAAAAGAATAAAATAAACAAGAACAGGATACCTGGTATAACAACAAGCCACGGCCAAACCCAATACGCTAAAACCATCAGAAAAGCCAATATCGCCAGATAAAACCAAGCATCACGAGAAATGGGATATTGTTTCACCGAAAAATTGACCTCCTCCTCTTGAGTGAGACTCTTACTTCTACAAGTTGGAGTAGTATCTCGTACTCTGCTTCGGTGGTGGGGTAGACTCCTCAACCGAAGTCTCGCTGTTCAACTTTAGTTGAACAAGTTCACTTGCTCTAGTTTACCATTTTTAGGACGATTAGAAAAGCTCTTAACCCAATTCCATAGCCTTCCACTCTTCGAGCTTGCGAAGAATTAGTGAATTTCCCCCTCGAATATGAGTCCCTATCGGTAAGGAATTTAAAAAGAACCTCCCATAATATTTTTCAATAACTCTGTCATCTAGTAAAATCACAACACCACGGTCCCCCTTGGAACGGATTAAGCGACCAAACCCTTGCTTAAAACGAATCACCGCTTCTGGTAGTAATAGTTCTTGAAAAGGATCACGTCCTAAAGACTTGAGGAATTCTGAACGAGCTTCAATTAATGGTAACGACGGAGGCCAAAAAGGTAGTTTAACTAGGATAACACAAGATAGTGTATCGCCCGGAATATCAATCCCTTCCCAGAAACTATTCGCGCCTAAAAGGACACTCTTTGGATTTCTCTTAAAAGCTTCTAAAATTGTGCTTCGTTCTCCGTGAAATCCTTGCGCTAGTGTCTCAATACCAATGCGTGATAATTTCGGATTCAAAGAGGCATAGGTATCACGCAATAATTTATGAGCCGTAAATAAAACTAAAGTCCGGCCATTCATACGCTCAGCAACTTCAGTAATGAACTCCGAGAGATTTTCAGCCTTTTCCTCGTCAGAATCATACTGTCCCAAACCCTTTTTGACAACGAATAATCTCATTTGCTGTTCATAGTCAAAAGGGGAGTCTACCTGCGCAGTTCTAGTCGTATTAGGTAGTCCAATATCTCGGAGAAAATGCTCGAACGAATTAGAAATGCTCAATGTAGCTGATGTTAAGATTACGGAATCGAAACGCGAAAAAATCTTCTCCTTGAGAATATCGCTAACTTCAATAGGAGAAGTCTTTAAATAAAGTCTGGAGTTTTGTTCAAGCCATGTTACTTGTTTAGGATTATGAACGTTCAGCACAAGTATCAACGTGTCAAGCAGTGCTTGTAGCTCTCTCTGATGCCCTACTAAAACATATTTGAGCTCCTCGATCTCTTCTGCATCTTCCCCACTTAAAGCACTTTTCAAACTTTCGAGGACAGCGATTAAAGCCTTGATTCGTCCAATTAGGTTCTCAAATTGAATATTTAACGTACCCCACCATGTTTGGGTTGAATGGCTTGCAACAAATCTATACGTTCGCTCCTTGCCTATTATTAACAACAACAACTGAAATAACTCTTTGGCCTGCTCTACCACCATAGAGCAATTTTCAGGAAGGTCATCTAACCTCTTTTCGAATATTTCCCACGCAACAGAAGGTACTCGGTGCGTAAGTGGACCTAAGCGTTGTTTAACCAGCCCATAAAAATTTTGCCCTGTAAGTTTATATATATTATCAATAATCCGAGTAACATTTTCTAGGCTCATATCTGATCCGAGATGTTGTAATGCCGTTTGGTAAACCTGATGCGCTTCATCAATCACAAGCTGATGATATTCCGGCAACACATTATAATCAGTCTTAAGATCCGCAAATAGTAGCGAGTGATTTACTATCAATAGATCTGCCTCTTCTGCCTTTTTGCGGGCCCTGAGTAAAAAGCAAAGCCCTGCCTTCGAACATTTTCCGGGAATACACGTTTCATTATCCGCATTTAAACTAGCCCAAATTTGTATGAGACCAGGAACCTTCGAGAGTTCTTGCAGGTCTCCTGTCTGAGTTTCTCGGATCCAAACAAGAATGCTTAAAAGGGCGAGCCTTTGTTCTTCCCGCGAAATTTCACGCGGATTAGTCATGTAACCCTGTAAACTCTTTAAACAACAATAATTACTTTTCCCTTTCAATACGGAAACTTTAAAGCTAAATGGTAATATTGTTTCCAAAATTGGGATATCTTTTTTTTGAAGTTGTTCCTGAAGCGGAATGGTGTGTGTCGCTACAACGACTTTTTTCCCGGTCTTTTTTGCCGACCATAAACAGGGTAATAGATAGGCAAACGACTTTCCTGTCCCTGTTCCGGCCTCAACAACAACGTGTTGCGAGGAGGTAAGCCCTTCCGCTATTAGTTTTGCCATTTTCACCTGTCCTGGCCTGCTCTCATAGCCGATTAGATTTTGCTCGAGAATTCCTCCTGGTGAAAAACAATCGACAACCCAATCGATTGAGACAGGAATTTTATCCGTCTGGTTTGTATCACTTGAAAATATTCCTTCAGAAAGAGGGGCGAGCACAATATCTGTCCGAATCTGTCGATCGGGAAAACGACGAGTAATTTCTTTATGTGATTGGTCGATAAAACCTCTTCCAGCCCACCCCTCCAGGAGACCCTTAGTTTGATCAAAGAAGCTAAGATCGAATTCCAGGCTTTTTTTCCTGCACGTCTCAAAAAGTTTCCAAGTTAACCAGGCATTCATTTCTGATCGATGACCCCTAGCTCCTTCTTGCAAAGCTAATGGAAGCCTTTCAGCTAGATAGGGTAATTGATAGTCATGCACAGTTGGGAAAAAAATCCTAGCTAATTCTAGGGTATCCCATTGAGACTGCTGAAAACGAACGTTTAATTTCCGTTCCAGGAGAGAGAGAAGAAATGTTATACGATGCCCGACAAGAACGGCGTCCTGAAAAAACTCCTGTATCTCGTGGCTATGCTCATCTAAGTGACAAGCACCGTCAAGCTCTTCCACTTTGATACCAGTTAGGTTTAAAACCTTATTCGTTATTTCTTGCTCAGGCAGAACAAGAAAGTGACATGTTCCTTGAATTTCTCCATCACGGATTCGGAGTGCAGCAAATTCAATGATTTCATCCTTCAAGACCTCTAAACCTGTAGTTGCTACATCAAAAACCACAATGTCTTTGCTCAAAATACTGACCCCTCTCTTGTTGCCATTGTACACTATTATAACGAAAGGAATCAACGAAAAGCAGGATTTTCGACTTCTATAGCGAATATAATATCTTTGGAATACGAATCTTGCAGTAGGAAGAAGGATATCTATTGTTCAAACGTAAGATTTCTACCCTGGGACTTGGTCTTGCTGTTTTCTTAGCTAGTCTTTTTCTAAGCGGCTGTTCAGAAAAGCCTTTTTTAACACAAGACGGGTCGTACGTCATTTTATCAATTTCCCCTTCTGGGATGACTCAATCAGAACTTATCAAATTACCATGGAACACAAATTCGGCCGTGATGCAGAACTTACTTAAGGAATGTTCTTTTGTTTTAAGTGATTTACGCACCCCTAGTGCCACCCAAGATCCTGAAGTAAAAGCCCCGCTAAAAACAACAATTCTCCAAACCAACTTCGCACAACCAAAGCGCATGTCTTTTCTTGTGGATCAGAAGATCCTTACACTTGATGTCCAGTCTCTTCAAATTGAGGTCGAAGGAGCTAATGTAGGACAGGTTACCATCAATCAAACGATCACCTTGCAGGGTATCAATAACCCTAATCTCTTTCCTGCGTTCGAAGCAGTGAGAGATTTGATACATGATAATAATTAATTGAATAAAAGTTGCTTTATAGCAACTTTTATTTTTGTTAAAAACACCTCTCTTACGCTTCTCTTTTCCTGTTGATTGGTGATGGAATCCCCACGATATCTAGCTGAGAGTCTATAAATTGAATAAAGACACCCTGAGTCAGAGAGGCTACAATATAGAGGACCCTCAATAGTGAAGTCGGCATTCCCGCTCTGAGGTGGGAGCCTATCGATTGGAAAAACTTTTGACAGTATAAAGGGGAAACAACGATGATATTTTTACTAGATAATCATGATTCTTTTACCTATAACCTCTACCAATACTTTGGGGAACTTGGAGAGGAGATCATTGTCAAACGCCAAGACGCTATTACCTTAACAGAGATCGAGACAATGCATCCTGATTTGATTGTAATCTCACCTGGGCCCTGCACACCGAATGAATCTCCACTTTCTTTAGCCATTATTGAGCATTTTATGGGACGAATCCCCATTTTAGGCGTTTGTCTGGGACATCAAGCTATCGGACAGTTTTTTGGAGGAAAGGTAATCCAAGCCATAAAGCCCATCCACGGAAAAACGGCACCCATTCTTCACGATCAGCAGGGGGTTTTCACTGACCTAATTAATCCATTAGAAGTGACCAGATATCACTCATTAATCATAGAGCGTTCTTCCCTTCCTAAGGAATTAATAATTACTGCCGAGTCAAATGATGGAGAAATCATGGGCATACGTCATAGAACACTGCCAATTGAAGGGATTCAATTTCATCCAGAAGCTATTTTAACCCAATCCGGACATCACCTTTTAAAAAACGCCATCCAGAATGCAAAAACGTGGCGCCTGCAGCATGCTACAGCTCCATGGATTGTTAAGCCACTCTCAGTTTCCATTCCTCCTTATCTCTTATTTCCAGCTTTTAAAGAAAAACCTTCCCCATTTTTTTTAGATAGTGGAAACGATTACAAAGAGCTTGGTCGTTATTCCTATTTCGGCTCATCCCCATTTTTAGAAGCAACTGCCTACCCCGATCATCTTGAGCTTTTTTGGCCGAACCGCTCAGAACGGGAAATAATCCCTCTTCTAAAATCCGAAAGTTTGAATTTTCTTGATGATACACATTGTAAATACCACGTGCTTGATTCCCCGTTTCCCTTCTCGGGTGGCGCAGTAGGATTTTTTAGCTATGATCTTAAAAACGAGATTGAATCACTTCCCAATAGTACAGCAGATGACTTAAAGCTCCCGCTGTGGCGTTTTGCCTGGTATGATGGCATTGTGATTTACGATCACATAGAGGAGAAGTATTGGATCACGGCCTGCGGGATTGACGAATACGGGACGTGTCATGCAGATTTAGCCCACACACGTATTGAAGACTTAGAACAGATCCTCTATCCATTTACTCCTGAGCGACAAGACGAACTTGAAGATCCCAAGACTGTGACAAACCTTCCCTACTCAACCATCGACCCCAGCGTTTCCCATACACAGTACTTAATTGATTTAAAACGCGTCATTGATTACATCTATGCTGGAGATATTTATCAAGCCAACCTAACCCAACGTTTTTCCATGGATTGGCAGGGGGATAATTGGTATCTCTATTCTCAACTTCACAGACATAATCCAGCTCCCTTCGCTGCCTTTCTGCCATATTCGGATTTTCAAATACTTTGCAGTTCTCCCGAGCGCTTCATTCGAATTTTATCAAACGGACGAATCGAAACTCGACCGATCAAAGGGACACGCCCTCGCGGAAAATCGCCACAAGACGATGAGTTACAAGCTTTAGAACTTCAAAACAGTTCTAAAGATCGAGCGGAGCTAACCATGATTATCGATCTAGAACGCAACGACCTCGGGCGAATTTGCGAATTTGGAACTGTTAAAGTAACCGATCTAATACAACTTGAAAAATATCCTACCGTCTGGCATCTAGCCTCGACTATTACTGGGCAACTAAAACAGGGTCTCAAGCCCAGTGCTATTTTAAAAGCCGTTTTCCCAGGTGGATCAATCACAGGAGCCCCGAAAATCAGGGCGATGGAGATTATTGAAGAAATAGAGTTATACAAACGGGGGATATATACAGGAAGCATTGGTTATATGGGCTTTGATGGCACCTGGGACTTTAACATTGTCATTCGTACGATTTTAATAAAAAACAAGAAGGCGTATATTCATGTTGGTGGAGGGATTGTTGCAGACTCGATCCCCGAAAGTGAGTATAACGAAACGCTTGATAAAGCTAATGCCTTATTTCGGGTTCTGAAAGGAAGATTAGATGGTGCCCACTGATACCCTATCGTCGCAAGACCGACTAGCTTTATTTGGGTTCGGACTTTTTGAAACGCTTCTCATAACCGAAGTTGGTCCACACTTTCTTGATCTCCATTGGCAGCGCATGAACAAGGGTGCTACCTTTCTCGGTCTTAATTTACAGGCTAAAAATGAGTGGGCTAAACTGGTTCAGAAATATATAGAAGAGAACCCTAGTCCATACCCCTATGCGCTGCGAGTTACTCTTAGTGGTGGGTCTCCCCTTGCTAGTCTTCCCTCTCAAATCCTTTTCCACAAGCGAGTACTTCCCTATACACCTGCTCAATACACATTAGGAATTCGACTATACCTATTACCATCCCCTCGTAATGAGCGTTCACCTTTAGTCTCCATTAAATCTACGAATTATCTCGAAAATATCCTTGCCAAAGAAGAAGCTCTTAGAAATGATGCTGAAGAGGGCTTATGGCTAAATACTCAAGGCTATATTTCGGAAGGTACAATGAGCAATTTATTTTTTATCAAAGATGAAGTCCTCTTTACCCCCTCTCTTGTCAGCGGATGTTTGCCTGGAACACGTCGTCAACTCATTCTCGACTTAGCTCAGTCTCTACAAATTACAATTTATGAAGGTCTGTACCGATCTTCAAACCTATTGTCGGCTGACGAAGTCTTCATGACCAATTCCCTCATGGGCATAATGCCGGTTCGACAAATTGATGGTTTCCCCTTTCCGATTGCCCCCTTGAGTGAAAAAAAATCAGGGATGCGAAGACTTGAATCAGCTTATAATAAGCTTATCAAAAAGGCTTCGCAGCCCTTAAGTTAATCTACAAACTGGGTGAATAAACGGAGGAGGCAAGGTAATATTTCTTGCCTCCTCCGTTTATCCAAATCGAAGATTCCCCTTCTACAAGTTGAGACTTTACCCGCACTCCTTACGGTGGGCTAAGTTTTCAACTTAAGTCTAATGTTCAACTCAAGTTGAACGAGTTCACTAATATTTTTCTTCAAGCACTTCAAACATTTGAGGTGTTGCAGACTTAAATGCTTTATTTTCGCCCACGGTAACTGCCCATCTTTCGTAAGCCGAATGATTTTCCCATTTAGAAAAAAGCATAATATCCGAAGTATTCTCTTGTTTATTTACCGAAGCAAATTTAAACCCTTCGGTATTTTCAACGGTTTGAATTCCTGTTCGAACCTCTCCTAAAATTCGATCTGCGTCCGGACCGTTAAATGTATGAATCACTGTAAGCATATTTTACACCCTCCATTGACGATTATTTTCCTTTCTAGTTTATCCTAGACTGTATTTCAGCATACCTTTAATCGCATGAACTTTCATTCTACAAGAGGCATAAGTTAAGATGAGAAGATTACATTTCCTCAAAAAATCCATCGTTAAATTCTAGATTTCATGCTATACTGAAATGGGTCAGTCAGGGCACGTTTAAGTTGCACAAAGGGGGACAGTGGATGAAGCTTATTTACATTCAAACAGACTTTCCGAACGGTCGTTCCCACATTTTAATGCGTGATACCGAATCTACTTATCCAGAACTTGTTCATTTCTTGATGGTTTTAAGTAACAGGGGAACCTTGTGGGTTGATGTTTTCTGGCCGTACGATCAAGAATCTGAAGGATATACTCGTAGAATCTCTGAACAACTATTTTGGCAAACCTTCCGTGAATGGAGACTTCAAGGCATACTTCTTGGCGACAGCGAAAAAGTGGCGCAAATGCTAGCACGAAGACGCTTAGCAAAGAAGGTCTAACTTCACGTAGACAACATAGTTAGTTAGTAAATAAACAAGCAGCAACTGCTGCTTGTTTTAATTTTAGGCCATCTACAATTTACCCATTTACATATTACTGTAGAGACCACTTCTCAAACTCTGCAATTGTTTTAGATGATCATGTTCATCTGAAAAGATTGGTTCCAGCACCTCTTTTTCGGCGCTACTCAAATATTGTTCCGAATACTTTACAGCTCTTGCTAGGCTCTTATCTTCTCCGTCATAAAGGCGTTCAAGTATCTTCATTGGCTCTGCCTCGCCCAGATTAGCCAGATGGGTTTTCCAATCTGCCATTATACCTATAAAGCCCGCGCCTTCTTCAGCCTGTCCTCCATTAGTTTGGATGTAATAAGATATTCGAGTGGCATGTTCTTTATGATCTGTGAGAATCGCCGTAAGATGGTTACGAAGTGGTCCGTCCGTTAGTTCGCCAATATATGCTTGATATTGTTTGATGGCCATATGCTCGCCTTGAAGGATCTTATTTAGCACTTCAAATGAATTATTCATTAGTACCTCCTGCATCCTATTTTTCTACTATTAATAGTTTGCGAAGCATTCTATGAATTATGTATGTTTATTTATGAACTTGGGCTCGATTTAGTTTTGTCTAATCTATAAATGAAGGCGAGGATCTCTGCCACTGCACGATACAACTGGGGTGGAATTTCTTTCGTCAACTCTACCTGCATCAAAGCTTCCACCAGCAATTCATTTTTTTGAATAGGAATTCCTTCAGCTTCAGCGGTTTCGATCATTTTACGAGCCACTTCTCCCGCCCCTTTAGCGACTATCCGTGGTGCACCAATTTGATCGTAAACTAGAGCTGCGGCTTTTGTCTTCTTTTCTTTATTTTCTTTCAACTCTGAATATCAACTCCACTTCGTCTTGATCCTTGAAGGAAATTCTGAAATTCTAGGTTCTGCCCTAGCTCACCCGTTTCGATTTTCGTTAAATTAAAACCAAGCTTAGCAAATTGTGTCCTCGTCTCAGGCAAAGCCTCTTCTAGGAGTTGAGTCGGGAAATGGCCATCTGTTAAAACACGAAAGGTCACTGAATCTTCATAAAAATATGCATCAATTCCTACCTGTCCTAGTTGCGGAGTATCCATCTGTATTCCCACTCGGCAGTGTTGCTCATCCATTTTTCCGCCGTTACGAGCACTTTCTATCGCTATTTGTGTTGGTACGAACTGTTCCTGATTTAATAAAGGAAGATGGAGTAATAGATAGGCATTATCAAGAGCACCTGTTTTAATCCACAATTGTTGTCCTGTTAATTTTTGGAGTAAATTTGTCAAGATCTCTTCTGAATCATGATTGACGAGGCCATCTTGACTTTGAAGAGCTTTGAGGAGTGCAAATTTAAAGGTTTCTTGGAGACCGTTTTTCTCTGCTTCCTTGGCTTGAGGATCTAATGTCATCATGTTTTGGATCCGTTGCTCATAATTCAGTCCGAGCTTTCGTAAACACTCCACTAGTTTTTCCGCTCCAGTGTTCTCTGATAGCCCTTCCCACTTTGGAATTGCTTTTCGAAGGTTCATCACAAGTCCTTCCAACGTTGTCCCTTGCAGACTTGTCAATAAAGTACTTAACAATCCAGTATTTGCTGCAGGAAATGATTTTAGTAGGCTTATAATTTCCTGATTAATAGGCAATCCTCTCTCTGTAAGCTGCTTTAACTGTTGGGGAGGGACAGGAATTCCCGCAAGCTTTTCCACTAAAGGTTCGCGAACCAACAATAAGCTACCCTCGCTCACATTGCCCACTTTGACCCAGAATTTTTCTCCCACTGTAGTCGTGGATTCTAAAAGGGCGGACAAGTTTTGGCCCTGTACCTTGATTGTTCCTGTTCCCTCAGCTGTTTTCTGAACAACTTCAACCATTAGACGCTCACCTTGATGCCATTGTTTAATTAAGGTTGATATGGCTGCACCTGGAGCTAATATGCCACCTACTTCCACACAACAGACCCTCCTATCTGAGCGGATACTCTTATACCCATAACAATCACCAAAACAGCTTAGGATAATTGGCCCTAAGCTGTTTTATTTTTGTTGAAATGTTTCGCGCATTGTTTGCGCGTTTTGAATTTTATCATATTCTAAGAACTTTTTTAAATGACTTAAGGCTTTGAGAGTTGTGCGATCCAAACAATCAGCTACATTAGGGGAATCTTGATCCCCGAGGATATGCTTAGGGCCTTTACCTTTTTCACAGGTGCGCTTTTTTGAGTGATGTAGGCCCCTCGGGGAAGTTCTTTTCTTGTATCTATGGTTTAATTCTTTGGGCAAATTAGTCAACTGTTTCTTAGGAGTTGCTCGGAGGGTGCTTTTCGTTATAACTTCAGGTTCCGTTGATGGTAGATCAGGCGGAAATTCCCGCTTAACCCAATTCTGAACACAAATTGGGTCTTTAGTGACTACAAAGACTTCTTGAATGGACCCATTACTTTTGAGTAAAAGTTTACACCCTGTTTGGGTTTCATATTTATAGACAATTCCTCGTTCGGAGGAATGACTAACGTCAATAACTCCAGGTATAATATCAGTCACTTCCGATAAGCGACCTAAATTCTCAAGCCAAAGCAAAGCATTTTGAATGATGCCGTGTTCTCGTTTTACTTTATTTCTACGATATTTCATTTATTTCACCGGCTTTCAAAAGTACACATGTTTTGCTTTTAGCTTCCCTTGTTGGATATCCAATAATCCAAAGGAATAATGGAGTTCACGTCTTTTGTCCGTCGGTGAACCTGGGTTGAACATAAAAATGCCGTCTCGCCACTCCATAAAAGGGGTATGACTGTGACCAAAAACTATTAGATCAACCTGTGTATCTTTAAAGGCCGTATAAGCTCGGTCTGGCGTACTTCTACCCTTACCTGAATCTCCATGAATCAACCCTATCCTAAGGGCTTCACATTCAATTATGTCGCGCTCAGGCAAAGAAACATTCCAATTGTCACAATTCCCTCTTACTGCCCGTACCGGTGCGAGACAGGACAATTCTTCGAGTAAGCCTATATGGGTCAAGTCGCCAGCATGGAGAATCATGTCAATTTGGGTTAACTGTTCCCAAACAAAACCGGGGAGAGATTTGCCCATACGTAAATGCGTGTCTGATAATACGGCGATTCGCATTCGATTCACCTCTTAGTTTCATACTTACTCATGGCCGAATCGTTTTTCGGACGTTGTAGTAGGTATCCCGTTCTACGGCCACTAAACCTGCTTCATGAATCAGACGGATTAATTGTTGTTCACTTTGCATTTGCGGACTTGTTGCACCTGCTGTGTGATAAATTTTCTCTTCTCGAACAACCCCATCAAGATCATTGGCCCCAAACGAAAGTGCCATCTGGGCAACTTGAGGACTGGTGGAAATCCAATAAGCTTTAATGTAGCGGAAATTATCTAAAATTAAACGCGCAACGGCAATTACTTTTAACGTACGAAGTGCACTTGCAGGAGAAACTTCTTCAAATTTTGTGTTCTTCGGATGAAAGGCAGTAGGAATCAGGGCATAGAAGCCCTTAGTTGCGTCTTGTTGATTTCGCAAAGCCAATAGATGATCGATTAGTTCCTCATTCGTTTCAAGAAGTCCATACAGCACATTTGCATTGGTAGGTATACCTAACTGATGGGCCATTCCGTGAATCTCTAACCAGCGTTCTCCACTTAATTTTCCAGGACAAATAATTTCCCGAACCCTAGGACTGAAATTTTCCGCTCCACCACCTGAAATAAAGCTAAGGCCTGCTTCTTTAAACATTTTTAGAATTTCTATAACTGGAAGATTCTCCATTTGAGCAAAAAAATCATAATCAGATGCAGTGAACGCTTTCAAACTGACCTGTGGAGCTCGTTCTTTGATTTTCGTTATCATGTTTAGATAATATGAAAAAGGAAGATCTGGGTGTATTCCTCCGACAATATGCAGTTCTGTAACCCCTTGATCTGCGAATCCCCCAGCTTTCGCTACCACCTCTTCAATGGACATCGTATAAGATCCCTTATCTCCAAGGTCTTTACCAAAAGCACAAAGCCCACACCGTACTTTACATACATTACTATAGTTAATATGGGCATTATTATTAAAGAATACCTGATCACCCGTCATAGCGCGTTTCCGTTCATTCGCCAGGTAACCCAGACCCAAAATATTATTTGTTTGTAAAAGATGAAGACCGTCATTTCGATTAAGCCGTTGTTCTGAGACCATTTTCTCATATACATCTTCTAATCCCTTAACTATTGGATTAAATTCCACTCCTGACCCTTCTTTCCCGAAAATTGTTATCACTTATAGTATAACATAATTCTCAAATTACTAGAAAGGAGAGTGAACAGAAAGAAAGGACTATAAGCGTGTCCCACTTAAGTCCTAAGATTGTTAGTGATATTGTTTCATAGTTTGTCGCTGTCGTTTGATAGCCTTACGCACTTCATTCGCAACTCGCCATGTTTCAGGTTGGTTGGGAGTTATTAACTCTAACTTCCCAGACCTCTTATCGATTAAGATATCGACTGATGGCTTGCGTCCTTGAGATTTTTCACCGGGATGTAGAATATCAATACCAATTTTATGTTCATCGTATTGAGGTGGTACGAGGTAATTTAGGACTTCTGCGGTTGCTTCCATAAGCTCCACGACTTGATCTTGGGGATACCCTTCTCCGATTAAGATTTCACGCACAGATGTTAAAGGATGCTCAAGTGTGAGTAGCATCTGGGCGCGTTGTATCAAATTATAATCGATGTCCAAACCGCCACCTCCACTTTATTTTTCTAACTTGTTTTCATTTTTCCCTTAACCTTTCTATTGAATACTGAGAGATCTTTAACGAATATAGGTATTTTTTCCACTCTAGTTAAATCAACCTAAGGAGGCTTAATATGTCAAAATTCTTTTCTTTTCCTTTTTTAGTTGCGGCTATATCTGGGATTGCAATGGCTATCCAAGGCACATTAAATTCATCGTTAAGTCAAAAAAGTTCATTACTATCGGCGACACTCGTAGTCCATCTCATTGGTACGCTTGTCTCCTTAGTTGCTGTACTCGCCTGGAGAGCTCCTCTATTAAACTATAACTGGACTTCAGTTCCATGGTATCTGTATCTTGGAGGTATACTCAGTGTACTTATTGTCGGACTGGTTGCAGTAAGCATCCCAAAAGTAGGCGTGTGTAACGCGACCACAGCCATTATCATTGGCCAGGTTAGTATGGCTGTACTTATTGATCATTTCGGATGGTTCGGTATGAGTCGCCACTCATGGACTCCATCCCAATTCATTGGAGTTGCTCTGTTCGCCGCAGGGGCCAAACTCCTCTTCCGCTAATTCTTTAATAATCACTGTTTGGCACGACCTACAATTAATGCCATATTATTAATAATGCTATATATTTCTTCGGTGACAGTAAATTTCCGTATTTGACCGTTAGATACTAATATTATAGAGCTCTTCCCCTCAGTACTCTGGTCACTTTCAATGAGTCGGAGAAGAAAGGCATAAGCCTCAGCACTTACTGCGAGTTGCTTAAACTCACCTCCTGCGACAAAGATGACCCAATATCCAGAGGAAACTTCGTTTTTTCCATTATTATAGAGGGCATTGGATACATTGGAGAAGTCTTGTTCCAGCAACGTCTGCTGATCATAGCTATTCGTATTCAGGTTGGCAGAATTATTCAGCGTGTAGTTGTCATTTAGCGTGCTTGTCTGAGTTACTGGGTCGGATAGTCGTGAGTAAATATCTTTGAAAAAGTTAGGGAATAAGATATAACCAACAACCCCAATAATGAGAACCCATAGGGCCAAGGCTTGTAAATCCTTCCATAAATCATTACGTGGTGGTCGTCCCCATGCACTTGGCATACCTTATCCCTCCAATCCATCTCATCTTATGCTTCAAATATGTCAGTCTTTATACATATATACGTTCATTTTTACCAAGATATGTGTTGGAAACTTGCATCTCGGAATCCCACCCTCTAGAATAAGAACTGAGGTGGGGAATATGGATCTACTTCGACAAAAACTGACCTTGTTGCCGGAGAAGCCAGGTGTGTATCTTATGAAAGATACTCAGGGACAGATTATTTATGTCGGGAAAGCTAAAATATTAAAAAATCGGGTTAAGTCATATTTTACTGGCTTACATGATGGCAAAACTGGGCGCCTAGTAAGCCAGATCGCCGATTTTGAATATATCATGACGGAATCTGAGGTTGAGGCTCTGGTCTTAGAATGCAATTTAATAAAAAAGCATAACCCGAAGTACAACATCCTCTTGCGAGATGACAAGACCTACCCCTATTTGATCATTACCGAAGAAAGCCACCCACGGATCCTCGTTACTCGGCAAGTAAAAAAAGGAAGAGGTAAATACTTCGGTCCTTATCCTAATGCAACTGCAGCCAAAGAAGCAGCACGTTTGCTTAATCGGCTATTCCCTTTTCGAAAATGCCGTCAAATTCCCTCGCGCCCTTGTCTTTATTATCATTTGCAACAATGCCTTGCCCCTTGCGTCACAGACGTATCGCTTAATGCTTATACGGAGATGCGCAAAGATGTTTCAACGTTTCTGAAAGGAGATCAAAGCGAGATAATCAAACTCTTAGAAGATAAAATGCAAACGGCGTCTGAGGCTCTCCATTTTGAACGTGCTACAGAATATCGTGACCTTATCGAAGACCTTAAACTCCTTCGAGAAAAACAAAACATCACGCTCAATGATTTTATCGATCGCGATGTTATCGGGTATGCTATAACCACAGATCAGATGTGCTTTCAGGTATTTTATATACGGCTTGGTAAGTTATTAGCACGTGATAGTTTCATTTTCCCTTATTATGAAGAACCTGAAGAAGCTTTCATCTCTTTTGTCGCTCAGTTTTATATTGAGCGTGCAGTCTGGCCTACTGAGATTTTGCTTCCACCGACGGAATCCCAAGTCTTAACGACCCTATTTCCAATCACCGTTCCCCAAAAAGGAAAGAAACGAGATTTAGTGCAGATGGCAATGTCCAATGCTCAGACCACTCTACACGATCAAATTTCACTTGAAATACGTCAACAATCTGAAACACAGCAAGCTTTAACCACCCTCGGGGACCTCTTAAGCATCCCGACTCCTAGTCGAATCGAAGCTTTTGACATTTCAAATATTGGCGGTGCACATAACGTTGCAGGTATGGTTCAATTTATCGAGGGCAAACCTCAACGCAATGGGTATCGGAAATACAAAATACAACCCATGGAGACATCTGATGATACGGCTGCCATGGGGCAGGTAATTCAGCGCCGGTACGCACGGTTAGTTTCGGAAAACAGCCCCCTTCCGAACTTAATTTTAGTAGATGGCGGCAAAGGCCAAATCAACGCGGCTTCTAGGTCACTAAAGGAACTTAACCTAACGATTCCCGTCGCTGGAATGGTTAAAAACGACCGTCACCAGACTCACGGTCTCTTAGATCAAACAGGTAATTCTGTTGCATTACCCAAAAGTCATCCCACATTTTATTTACTCGGCAGAATTCAGAATGAGGTCCATCGCTTTGCCATTACATTTCATCGTCAACAACGGGCTAAAAGTATGACGCTCTCTGCTCTCGATGGTATTTCCGGTATAGGTCCAAAGCGCAAGCAACAACTGTTAAAGCATTTTTCATCCCTTAACGACATTCAACGCGCAAGTATCGAAGAACTCCAAGAGGCCGGACTCCCTCATAGTGCTGCAACCATGGTCTACCAATATTTTCACGAATCCCCCTGATAAACACTAGTCTAAAAGGAGAGATCTATTCACATGATCCTAAATTACCGAGTAGAATTATGTCGGAAATGTTACTTCAAACGCACCCACAAATGTTCAGTTTCAGATTCTTACATCCAGAATCCATTGTTTCACCTTGCGAAACCTGGTGGAGAATGTTTAAACTACAAACCGGTTCCCTGGTTGCCCCAACTCTAACAACAAAAAGTACGACAACCACCTTGATAAGATATAGTGTTAAATAGTGTTCCGAAATGGTATTTACCCTTGATAATCATCACTTTGAGTTGGTACATGTACCAAAGCTCGTACCAAAACTACTAAGAAAGAAGGCCACAAATCATTTTTGTGGCCTTCTTTCTTAGGTTAAAATTAAAATCCTCCATACAGACGTGGAGTATAAATTCACCTTTGATAAGTCATTAGTAGTATTATTTCCTGCAAGAACAATAATTTTGTTCGTAGAGACATATCTCTGAGTTGCCTCTTTTATGGATATCTTCTCTCTATACGATTACAGATATCTTGCATTTTTTTCTTTATTTCAAATTATGATTGCGTGTTTATGATTCTGTATTGATTTTGAATATTAGTTTCTTTTGCTGACTAATAATTCTTCTGATACTTTTATCCGAAAGATAGTATTCCTGGGCCAAATCCAAAATTACAGCACCATTCATATATTTTAGATAAATTTCTGCATTTCTTCTTTTTAAAGTCTCTCTTGAACCGCTGTTTTCTCCCCATTTTTTTTGTGCTTCCTCTTTTCTAGGTATATATAAATATTCACCATTCACATATTCTTGAATAATTTTCACTATATCTTCCGGTAACACATTGTACGCATTACTATATTTCATATCTTTACTCCTCGAAAAATTTATTTCTTCTTGAAGCAAAGACCAAAAAAACTGTTACAAAGCTATGTTTGCAACAGTTTCCATATAGGAATAAATGTGTGAAATCATCTATTAAATCGCCTAATGCTGAATAATTACATACTAACTAAAGTTCTTTTTGAAATCAAAAAGAACTTTAGTAGGATCGTATAATTCAACATCAGCTATTTTAATGAAATAATCTCCAAGCAAAGCATAGCCGATTTAGTTCTTATGGCCTTCGCAAGGAGTATCTTTTAATCCAAAGTAATTTTTGTAACTCATAATATTCATACCTTTCATTAATACTAACTCTAATATATTTAGTAATAATATTTATATTGTACAATCTTTTAGCAAAGATTACAATTAAATCCTATATCCGATGCCGATTTTGAGAGTGGCAGAATCCCGGGCTGGACATAACCATTACTCTATATTGTTAACCTTCTTTAAAATTTTCTCAAGCTTTTCGATTGCTACAATTCGTTCATTACACTTCTCGCTATCTAAACATAATTCAAAGCCTATTGACTTATAGGCACCGTCTCCAGTATTAGCTGTTTTGCAGATAGATGAAACAACGGCTACTTCATTTTCGCCACCTTCATGATTGCAAAGCGCACACATATGAGTGTGATTGGAACTATAATTTCTAATTCTACATGTCATACCAATAAGTCTACCATTCATATTGTAAGCTACAAATAATTTTCTAATAGATTCATCAATCCAACCTAAATATACATTCTTTGAATCCTGTGCATTTAGGTTTGGTAGTTTTAATTTCCTTTCCTTTTTAAACAATTTACCAATTTGTTCTTTTGTAATGTTTGGCATTCCATATACATATTCATTCAACTCAGCTAAATACTCATCAATGTGTAAGGGGTCGTTAAATTTACTAATATCAAGTAGCTCTTTTTCTCCATCGGATAAATCTGTAAAAATATTTAATATTTTCTCGTATATATATTCCTTAGTAACTTCAATAATAGTAATATCTACGCAACCTCTGAATGCATTATTTAAATCATATAAACACTTTCTTATTTGATTATACTCATGTTTATTTATAAAAGCTTTCATAAAATCTAGCATCTCTTTTCTTAAATGTTTATTTCATTATTCATGCAAGTGAATATGACATTAGTTCCAGTTTCCTTTTCATCAGCACTAACAAAAAGATGATTATTATTACTCCAACTGAAATTAACAATGAAATCATAACATAGTCAAAATAAGCATTCAATCTAATTAATGATTCTGTAATGATTATGAGCATAGTAGTTTCTCTTCACTTATCTTTCGCGTAGAAGGCATTCGCGAGAAACCATAGATGGGATTTGTAAAGAATAATATGACCTGGCAGCAAAGATTTCTCACTTGTTACTATTAGCAGATTGTCAGAAGAGGCTGGCACAAAAAAACTCCATATATTATTTGGATGAAAACAAAAACAAACCCCTTTTATTTCTAAAAGGGGTTTGTTTTTTGATAAAATTCTTAAAATTATGGTAGACATTAACTACAGATATTAAAAAGTTGCTGTTTTAAATATCTACATAGAAACCTATGGGCGACGAGCACCTAGGTATCTGTCCGCATAATAACCCTCACTAAGACTGGAAGTGCGCACTCCACTATTTGACGCATGGATAAAACTCTCACCACCGATATAAATTCCAACATGAGATGGTCCCGAATTATTCGTTGCAAAGAACACTAAATCACCTTCTTGCAATTGAGCTTTCTTTACAGAAGACCCCACTTTGTATTGAGAAGAAGAAGTTCTAGGTAAAGAAATCCCAGATCCCTTATATACATATTGAGTATACCCAGAACAATCAAACCCACTGCGACTAGTTCCACCATATACATAGGGAACGCCAGTCAGACTACGTGCATTATCAACCAGAGATGAGCTATCCGATCTGGAAATCTGTAGTTTAGGAGCTTCTGCGACTTGAACTGGTGTGGCTGGTGCTTGTACCTTTTTTGGTTTTTCAGGTTGGACTACTTTTGCAGGTTGCGCTGCTGCCACTTTCGCCGGTTGTGCGGTTACCACTTCAGCGGGTTGTACTGCTGCAACAGTAACTGAATCACTAGGAGTTGGAACTGACTTCGGTAATTCTGCATCAGCTTCCACCTTCACCTCGTCAATCGCAGGACTTGAAATCCATTGCAATTCTTTACGAACTGCTTCTGTATAAGTTCTAGACGGGACAAAGCTAGAAGCCGTAAGCACATGTTTCATAGAAGAACCAGTGGAGGTAGCTGCTGTCGCTGTAGCTGGAGAAGTTTGACTTGAAGCTGATGCTGTAAGGCTACTAGCTAAAAGTAATGCCGCCAAAGTTGCGCTTCCCAACCACATCCGCGTTGATGAGGGAATCACCAAATGATATATCCACCTTTCTTAGCTTACGAGGTTAGTTGCCGGATTCGGGCAGGAAGGTGTTAGCCCTACACGTGAAAAGTCACGTGATTCACCCCAAAAAATTATCCCCCGTTCCAAGGCCATCAAGTTAGATGCTTGGATTCAGCTTGTCTAGTTCTTAATATTCGAGACATTTGCTAAAATTCCTGCATTTTTACGATGGAATTATTTTCTTTCATAGAAAAAGTATAATGATACCTCTTATTATACTATTCTATTGACCATCATAGTGTTCAAGCTATTAATTTGAAAGACTAATAATCGGCGCTGGAATACGGCCGCCACGATTTACAAACAGTTTTGATGAAAAGGGGTGGATTTCCATCACAGGTGCTCCACCTAACAATCCTCCAAATTCTACTCGATCGCCTGCCTTTTTACCGATTGCAGGTATAACTCGAACTGCCGTAGTCTTTTTATTGATCATCCCAATTGCTGCTTCATCGGCAATAATAGCCGAAATCGTTTCAGCGCTCACATCCCCAGGTAGGGCAATCATATCTAAACCAACAGAACAAACGCAGGTCATAGCCTCTAATTTATCGAGGGTCAAAGCCCCTACTTCCACAGCTTTTACCATTCCTGCATCCTCCGAGACAGGTATAAAGGCGCCACTTAACCCTCCAACATGAGAAGAAGCCATTGCTCCTCCTTTTTTAACAGCATCATTAAGTAATGCCAAGGCGGCGGTTGTTCCATGTGTCCCGCATCGTTCGAGACCCATATTTTCGAGGATTTCTGCCACACTGTCTCCAATTGCCGGGGTTGGAGCCAGCGAAAGATCAACGATTCCGAAAGGAACATTTAAGGCCTTCGAGGCTGCTCGCCCTATTAACTCTCCCATACGTGTGATTTTGAAAGCGGTTTGCTTTATAAGATTAGAAAGTTCACTAAAATCGGCTTCAGGGTATTTCTTTACAACCTTTGCCACAACTCCAGGGCCACTGACTCCCACATTAATAACACACTCGGGTTCCCCAACCCCATGAAAGGACCCAGCCATAAAGGGATTATCCTCGGGGGCATTACAGAATACTACCAATTTCGCTGCCGCTATACCATCTTTGTCTGCCGTAAGTTGAGCGCACTTCAGAACTACTTGCCCCATTTTAAGAACAGCGTCCATATTAATTCCCGCTTTAGTAGTTCCTATATTCACTGATGAACAGATAAACTCCGTCTCACTAAGAGCTTGGGGAATGGCGTCTATAAGTGCCAGATCTCCAACTGTAAACCCTTTTTGAACCAACGCGGAAAAACCGCCTATAAAATTAACTCCGACCTCACGCGCGGCTCGATCTAAGGCTTTGGCAATCCTAACCATTCCATCGCTATTCATGTTGGCCGCCACGATTCCAATAGGAGTGACAGATACACGTTTGTTAATAATAGGAATTCCGTAACGTGCTGAGATTTTTTCCCCAACCGATACTAATAACCCTGCATTTCTAACAACTTTATCGTAAATCTTCTGTTCCAGCCGGTTAATATCTTCCGATCCGCAATCCAAGAGACTTATCCCCATCGTAATCGTTCGAATATCAAGATTCTCTTCATGTATCATTTGAATCGTTTGTTGTATTTCTTCTTGAGCGAATGTGATAGTCATGATTACCTCCCATACCAAACTTTAAGCTATAAGTGAACGAGTTCACTTTTCCCCTTAATCGTGTAGATTATATACGGTGCATGAACGCAAAAATATCTTCGTGTTGGACCTTTACCTGTAGTCCTTTTTCTTTACCCTCATCTTCTAGCATGCGTGACAGTGCGACCAGTTCTAAATTAGTTGGATTTATATCCACAACCATAATCATTGTGAAAAATCCGCTGACAATTGTTTGACTGATATCCAATATATTAACGCTGTATTCTGCTAGTCGCCCCGTAACCCAAGCGATAATTCCGATTTGATCACGACCTAATACAGTAATGATAGCTCGGTTAGACTCTTCTCGTGGTAATGCCATAATATTTCCTCCCTTTATAGACGAATGTATTCGCAATATGGACATTAGACTAACACATTTGCGAATTTTACTCAAGTACTATTTCTTACCTTTTTCACAATTAACGTCTTGTATACAGTATAAATTCGTTCACGCCGATCCGAGTCAGTAAGGCAAGAGTGAGACTCTTAAAAAGTCAGTCTATTCCTGCAATCGTGAGTCTTCTACTCGACGACAGTGAGAATTGAGTGCACTTCACTTAGGAACGTAAAAAGAGAGCTCAATGAGCTCTCTTTTATTAAACCGTTATTAGCAACTTCCGCCGCAACTATCGCCACAGCCACCGCCGCTACCCGATTTGGCCGTACGTATTTCGAATCCTCCGCCGTTAGCGGATTCAATATAGTCAACTGTAGCTCCCTCTAAGTGCACTGTAAGTTTCTTATCTGTTACTAATGAAACACCATACTCTTCATCAAGAATATCGTCGTCCGTCTTTGACTCTTCCAGAGTCATGCCGAAATTCGGCCCACCTCAGCCAACCCCTACTAAATAGAGGCGAAGAAATGCATTTTCTTTATTTTGACTCTTTAACACTTCTTTAACTTTCGTAGCGGCTATTTCCGTAATATTAACCATAATTCTTCACTCCTTTAACAACAATTCATTCTAATATACCACACTTTTTGCTTTTCGCAAACCTAATCTTACTAAAACCATGGTGGTAGGTAATGTCGATATCAAACTTCTTTTCCAGCCCCACTAGGTTGGAACTCATTCAAGAGGCGACGCACTTCTACTTCAATACTAGCCGGCAGATCTTGCGTAATTTTTTGCATTTGTCTAATATCACCTTGTATTTTAAGTGCCCAATTATTCTCTTCCGGCCAAGCAATGAAAGCCATTGGTTGGGGAACGAACAGAGTACGTAAAAATACTAGGAGGACCAAAAGAGTTAATAAACGCCAAAACCAACGCATTTTTTGAATTCATTCCTTTCTGAATAAGCCTTTGTACAGGATTAGCTTATCCAGAATGCACTAGTTTGAGTCGCTCGGCATGTAACTGTTGCCAAAACTCCTCCATGAATAGAAACAAAGGTTCAAAATAGACTTTAGCCGCATTAGTATAAATATGTTTTTGATAACCACGGATCTTCTCTTGGTAAAAAGTCTCACAGGAATTATCACCAACTAATGGCCAGCCTTGTACTCCACCTAAAGTAAACAAACGCACCAACCCGATTGCACCTACAAAGTCTAATTTATCAGCATCATATAGTATTTTAGCTTCGAGCGTATTTGGTTCATGTCCAGCTTCAAGGGAATGCGCAACAATTGCATCTCTAACTCTCATAATAAGGTCGTTAGAGTACCCGGCTTTTTGTAGAATATTGACAGAAAGCCCTGCACTGCTTTCCGCATGTGTTTTTTCTACCGCACCAGAACGGCCAATGTCATGAAGAAGCGCTGCTAACTCTATGACAGTAGCATCTGCCCCTAATTCCTCCGCCAGTAACTTACCCCACTCCCGAACTCTTAAGGCGTGCTCTAAGTCATGCGCACGGTCTTTTCGCGCATAAAACCCCTGAGCCACTAGAATTACCTGTTGTAATTGGTTTTGATTTGCGATATCTTCCATGGTCACTCCCCCATTCGTTATCAAACGAATCACCATATTATTTCCAGTTAATCCAAATTAATCTTACTCCCCTAATTCTTGCTTTGTCAAGTTACCGTTTGGAGTTATCTAAGTATGTAGCTATCTAATTGCATAACTAGATAGCTTAAATGGTTAGTTCTTATCATGCATCCAATGTTATAATGAGGTAGTCAAGCAAACTTATACTATTTAATCCCTGAAGGAGAGTTAAAATTGAAGCGTTCTATGACCTCGTACATTTTATTGGGATCAATACTTCTGATAATCACCACATTGATCATTTTTCATAACTCGCCTAAGGACAAAACAACTCAATTCACTCCAATAACCCCTTCTCCCGTTGAAACAAGGCCGTTCTCCCCTTCGTCATCTCCTCAACCACTCCATGTCTCGGATTCAAAGGCACTCGCTTTATATGACCAAGGACTCAAGCTATATTATCAACGAAATTTTCCAGAAGCCCTCGACCTCTTTAATCAAGCGTTGACGATTGACGCTCAATGTTATGAAGCAATCAATGCTAAAGGAGCAACCTTAGCCTTTCAAGGACTCTACGATCAAGGGCTTGCCCTTATTCAGCAAGCCCTTAATCTGAATCCCTTGTATGTGTATGGTCATTTTAACCTAGGATTAGCCAATGAGCTGGCCGGACGCTGGGACCCGGCCATCACAGCGTATCAGAAAGCAATAGAACTCGACGATCGCGACACGTGGAGTTATTACGGCATCGCCAGTATTTACGGGCGTCTTGGGAATATTGATAAAGTCGTTGAATATTTGCAACCAGCCATCGCCCTCGACCCTGATGTCAAGGAAGTAGCCCGTGACGAACATGACTTCGCCCCTGTTCGGGACGAACCCCGCTTCCAAACTATAGTCGCTCCCTAGTCAAAACCTAGTGTTGCCCTAGTCTACGCTAACAGTGTCTCTAATCGTTCTACAAGCCCCGTAAAGACTTGCAGTGCATTACGTACAGGAACAGGAGTCTCCATATCAACCCCAGCTTTACGCAGCAATTCGATCGGATAATCTGAACTACCACCGCTTAAAAATTTCAAGTAGCGAGCCACTGCTGGCTCTCCTTCATCTAAAATCGCTCGTGCAAAGGCCGTAGCGGCGGAGAAGCCAGTCGCGTATTTGTAAACATAAAACGCATTATAAAAATGAGGGATACGTGCCCACTCAATAGCAATTTCTGGATCTAGGATCACTTCTGAACCATAATAAACGGCATTTAAATCTCGATAGATTTCAGATAGGCTATCTGCCGTTAAGGCGCCACCTTCTTCTACGACCGAGTGAATCTTCTTCTCAAACTCTGCAAACATGGTCTGCCTAAAAATGGTGCCCCGGAACTGTTCCAGATAGTGATTAATCAAATAAGCGAGAGTGTTAGGGTCTTTGGTAGTTTCTAAGAGATGTTCCATAACCAAGGCTTCATTTAACGTTGATGCGACTTCTGCCACAAAGATTTTATAACCTGCATAGAGATGGGGTTGCTCTCGATTGGAGAAAAAGGTATGTAAGGCATGCCCCATTTCGTGAGCGAGAGTAAACACAGAATCTAAAGTGTCTTGATGATTGAGTAAGACATAGGGATGAGAGCTATACGTTCCCCAAGAATAGGCACCACTCGTCTTTCCCTCATTTTCATAAACATCAATCCATTTTTTCTGGAGCCCCTCTTCAAGAATTCTGAGGTAGTCTTGGCCTAAGGGCTTTAGACCATCAAGCAACATGTCTTTTGCTTCCTCGTAAGTAATCGTCATGGTCGTTTCGGGAACAATCGGAACATAGATATCATACATATGTAACTCATTAAGCTTCAAGGCTTTTTTGCGCAGTTGAACATAGCGATGCATCTGAGGCAAAAATTCGTGTACCGTATTGATTAGGGAATCATACACCGCTAATGGAACACGATCATCATCTATGGAGGCCTCAATCGCCGATGGATAGTTCCGAGCCTTGGCGAAAAAAACGTCAGATTTTACACTAGAATTCAAGGTGGCAGCCCAGGTATTTTTTTGTTTCTCATATGTATGATAAAGCGTCTCAAAAGCTTCTTTTCGAACCCCCTGTTTATGGCTTTCCATAAACTGAATAAAATTCCCCTTGGTTAGTTCCACGGATTGACCCGCTTCATCGTTTATACTTGGGAATTTCAAGTCTGCATTATTAGCCATCGAGAAAATTGCCCCAGGGGCCTCCGCTAATTCGCCGACTTCCGCTAATAATTTTTCCTCGACTGAACTGAGGATATGCTCTTTCTTGCGTAGAATATCATCAAGGGCCTGGGTATAAAGCTTCATTTTTTGAGACGTGGCTTGGAATTCCTTCAGGCGCCCTTCAGGCATAGCTAACAATTCAGGAACCACAAAGGACGCCGAACTACTCACCTTCACGGCTAAGGTTCCCGCACGATCGGTCAACGCTTGATAGAGGGCATTGCGGTTATCCTCATCTCGTCGCATACGGGCATAAGTATAAACCTCTTCAATTTGTAAACTTAAATCATCCATCCACTCAAAACAACCGATTAAGGTCTCCGGAGCGTCTGTTAAATGTCCCTCAAATTTTTTTCCTTCCCCTAAAAGCGTTTCGACGTCGGCGAAGGCTTTCTCCCACTGATCATTATCCGAAAAAATGTCCTCCAAATGCCACTTGCTAGCCTCTGGAATTTCTGTTCTTGACTTCAGTCTTTGTTGTTCCACAGTTTTACCTCCTAGAAATATTAATCTCACTTATTATATACAGACGGAACGTAAATTACCATTTTCTAAGAATTTTATGTGTTAAGAGGAACCTTTTTAGGCTTGAGGTTACCAAAGAGATGCCGTTGCTCCAGCCGACATCTCTTTGTGCGCTAATCTCTGTTCTTTTTAATAATCAAATTTGTCTTAATCGCAGGAGGATATTTTTTCAGCGTCTCCACCATATTAGTCGTTATCTTTAACGCCTCTTCCCTGTTTGCTTCCTTCTTCACCGGATTTACTCTGTTTAAAGCGACGAGGGTTTTCAACAGCTCCCCGTAGGCTCATGTTCCCAACATCATTGTCCGCTATAAATTGATCCCGGTCCTCAACCGGAATCCCAAAAAGGATGAGCCCTTGAGTGTAGTTCAAATGTTGCACCGGTGCAACATTTGGGCTCTCTTCCTCGGACGCAATTTGCTCAGGCGTCCTGTTGGAACTTGCCATCCTCATACCGGCTGCCCTCCTTTTTTCGGAATGTCTTTTCAGATACCGTTATAGGATATGCCGAGCCCCAGACAAGTGTGAGGGTTATTTCACCCATAAAAAAATGCAGTTTGGACAAAGATGCTTCCCAACAGTAACCATCTTCTTGTTGAACAGTTTGTAATCTTCTACCAGAACCCCAAGTGCACAAAACTAGGAAAGGGAACCTTTTCAAGGCTCCCCTATTATAATCCGTTCACAATATTCTCAGGCCTTCCCCCTTGCATCACCCTGAAAATATTGTTCCATACCCCTTGATGCATTTTTCTAAACGCACCGTCCGTAGTTCCTCCAATATGCGGTGATAAAAGTAGCTTAAATTGCTTATCCTCAGACAATAAAAGCAACGGATTATCCAGCATTACAGGCTCCGGCGATAAGGTATCTAATCCGGCGCCGCCAATTTTCCCACAGCTAAGTGCTTCCTTAAGCGCGTCTTGGTCTACTAGCTCTCCTCTTGCTGTGTTTATGAGTATTGCACCTTTTTTCATCTTGTCAATAAATGCCTCGTCAACCATCTCAATCGTTGTGGGCGTAACCGGCATATGCAGACTAACTATATCACATTTACTCAATAATTCTTCGAGTTCTAAATAACGTACTTGATACGCTTCTTCTATTTCAATTGAAGCTCTCGTCCGACTATAATAGTAGATCTGAGCCTGAAAAGCCATCAACCGCTTTGCCGTTTCTCTGGCAATATCGCCAAATCCAATTAAGCCTACCTTACAATCGGCAAGCTCCGTGATCCCCTCAAACATCATTCGTTCTTTGGTTTGGATCTGGTTGCCCAAACGAACCTGCTTATCACCGTTTAACACATCTCTTAGCAATCCAAGCATTAATAAAATAGTTTGCTCGGCAACTGCACCCGCATTTGCGCCCTTATTATTGCAGACAAATACCCGGCATTTCCTCGCAGCTTCAACATCAATCTTATTAAATCCGACTCCTTCCGAATGAATAAGCTTCAAATTTGGCATATGCGTAATAAGGAATTCACTTACTTCTTTGATAGCATCTGCAAATATATATTCAGCATCCCCAGCCTTGATTATTGCTTCTTCATCTGTGCAATCTCTTTCTAAAAACAATAATTCAGCCTGATCCGCTACATTGCAAAATGGCAAATATTTCTCCACTCTTTTTCTATCACTAAAAACAGCAATTTTCATGACAGATTTCCTCCCATCATTTATATGACAAAGGTATTTGTTGCAGATCCTCTTATTTTTAGTGTATTTTCTAATATTTGAGACAATTGAACATTCCAAAAGAACCAACGTTCACCTTGACCTGACAACGTGAAAGACAAAATAGTCAGAGCGAAAGAACAAGCGAGAATAAAATATCGGGTTGTCAGCTTTATCAAAATGGACTTCATCTAACAGAAGTAAGGGACTTGCTGCTGTCACCTCTAATTTATCGGCAAGCTCTTTCCCCGCAACAATCGGACGAATGTCCGTCGAAGCATAGGCGATCCGAATTCCTTTAACTTCTTCCAGATAAGAAAAAACCGATGACTTCATTGCTTCAACGTCAAGATCTCCGACTTGTGAGGAAAACATATCAATACAATAAATCGCAGGAACACCATCTGCTGTACGTACTCTGCGCAGTTGGTTCACAATAGTTCCAGGACTTATCCCTAGCTTCTCGGCAACTCGGGAATCTGCAGACAAACTCTCATATTCAATACTGCTTGTCCCAGGTATCATGCCGAGCTCTAAGATGGCATCCGTCACCCGAAAGAGAACCTCTAGTCCAGGCTTAACCTTGGGGGATGATTCCCCTCGCACAAAAGTACCCAGTCCATGCTTTTTCTCGACAACGCCAACCGATTCTAAAACCCTCAACGCTTCTCGCAAAGTATTTCGGCTTACCCCGAGTTCCTGAGCTAGTTTTTCTTCATTCGGAAGTCGGCTGTCAACCAGATATTTCCCTCGGCGGATTTCATCTAAGAGTTCTAAACGGACTAGATCTGAGAGGGATTTACCGCTCTGTTGAATACGACCCATGACGCTTACCCTCCTCAATCTATTATTTATTTGGATTATACGGAATGCCATCGGCCGCAGGAGCGGTACTTCTGCCCACTAATCCTGTCAAGGCTAAAATTGTCAGGGCATAGGGAAGCATTTGAATTATATTTGAGGATACTCCCCCTCCTTGCAAGATCATACTCAAAGCCATGGCAAAACCAAACATCAAGGCTGCTCCGAGCGAACCAAAAGGAGTCCATTTGCCAAAGATCATCGCTGCCAGGGCAATGTATCCTCGTCCCCCACTCATATTAACTTCAAAACTATTAAGCAGACCTAAGGCGAGATAGACCCCTCCTAAGCTGGAAAGCATACCCCCAATAATCACTCCTAGATATCGAAGACGCCGCACATTAAGACCCGCTGTGTCGGCCGCTTGAGGATTTTCTCCGACTGCTCTCAAACGCAGACCCAAATTCGTATGAAACAAACAATAATGGGAGGCAATCACTAAAATCAGCATTAAATAGACAACGACATTTTGGGAACCTAGGACTGGCCCCACAAAGGGGATATCACTCACTCCTGGAATGGTTAAGTTTGGTAGGGCTGGTGTTTCACGAGGCGTTCCACCATATCCAAAAATCGTATTTAACATAAAGGCTGTCAGCCCAGCCGCAAAAATATTGACACCCATTCCCACAATCACTTGATCAGCTCCCAGATTAACCGTAACATAAGCAAAAAGTACAGAGATTAACGCTCCCATAATTAATGCTCCCAGTAATCCAAGCCAGGCGTTGTTAGTATAATAGGAGAACAGCACACCAAAGAAAGCTCCGATCAGCATAATTCCTTCCATGGCTATGTTTACAACCCCACTTCGCTCAGAAAAGGTTCCTCCCAGCGCAGGAAGGGCAATCGGAGTGGCCATAGCCAACGTTGCTGCCCACAGATCAGGTCTCATTAATGCATCCCAAAGCATAGCTTTAAGCCTCCTTTACAGGCGCGATGGTATGACGTTTGCGCCAGCGTTTTTGTACCATTTGCACAATATTCTTAGTCGCGACTAAGAATATTATGATCCCGGAAATGACATCGGTCAAATGGGCAGGAACCCCTGAGACCAGTTGCATTGACTGACCACCAGTCGATAAAGCCGCAAAGAAGACCGAAGCCAGTATCACACCAAAGGGATTATTATTAGCTAGGAGAGCAACCACGATGGCTGTAAATCCATAACCTGACGAGAAGCTATCATAAAGACGATGTTGTACTCCTAGCATTTGAACTGCGCCGGCTAAACCCGCTAGCATTCCACTAATAAATAAGGCTAATACTAAATGAAGAGGGACATTGATTCCAGCGTATTTTGCAGCTCTGGCATTCAGTCCAACCATCCTTAAGCGGTATCCCAAGGTTGTTTTGTAGAGTAACCAATAAATAATAAAACAGGCTGCTAAGGCAATGACTAAGCCCCAAGACAGCTGGGTTCGCTCCACGAGCTTTCCCAACATCGCAGAGGGAAGAATCACGGGGGATTGAGGGGTAAATCCTGGCTGCATCATCGGTCCATTTTCGAGCATATAGTGGCTCAAAAAAATGGCAATGTAGCTCATCATCATAGTCGTGATTACTTCATGAGCACCCACAAAAGCCTTGGCTAAGCCAGGGATTATACCAGCCCAAAGTCCAGCGGCCAGCATCCCAACCACTATGGACAAAGAGACATGCAAAATTGGGGAGAGCCCAGGCACAGAATATCCAATCCATACGGCTGCCATACTTCCAATCCAATATTGACCCTCTGCTCCGATGTTAAATAAGCCAGCTTTAAAAGCAATTGCCACACCTAACCCCGAGAGGATTAAAGGAATAGCATTCGCTAAAGTGTTCGAAACGTTTATGGTAGAACCAAAGGCTCCTGAAAAAAGAGCCCCATAGGCTGTCAATGGGTTATGACTGGTCACAAGCATAACCCCTGCCCCAATTAAGAGCGCAATAACGATCGCTACAAAAGGGGTAACCAATCCTTCTAGCGTCTTTTGCATGCTTTACCCCTCCTCCTCCAACTTTACTCCAGTCATCAGCAACCCGAGCTGTTCGCGTGTTACTTCTCCCCCTGGCAAGATTGCCATCAATCGTCCCTCATAAATAACCCCAATACGATCTGACAAAGACATAATTTCGTCTAATTCCAAAGAAACCAATAGTATCGCTTTTCCAGCAGCCCGTAACTCCAAAAGCTTGTTATGAATAAACTGAATCGCACCGACATCTAAACCCCTAGTCGGCTGAGCTGCTATCAATAATTCTGGATTACGAGAAACTTCGCGGGCCAAAATCACTTTTTGTTGATTTCCCCCCGACAGATTTCGCGCTAAAGCGTGAATCTGTCGGGGTCTAACGTCAAATGCTTCTGATAATCGTGTGGCGTATTCCTCGATGGGTCCCTTCTTCATTTGACCTACTCGCGCAAACGGTGCCTTAAAGAAGTCACGTAGTACGAAATTTTCGGTCAGTTCAAAATCCATAACCAGTCCATCTAATTGGCGGTCTTGGGGAATATAGGCAATCCCCGCTTTGGTTCTGTGTTGTACTGAAGAGGACGAGATGTCCTGCCCCAATAAGCGAATGTGTCCACTTTTACAGGGCATAAGCCCAGCAATCGCTTCCACAAGTTCAAACTGACCGTTCCCGTCAATACCTGCGAGTCCAAAAATCTCTCCACGACGGACTTGAAGACTTACCCCTTTGACCTTCTCGTTATGGTCAGACAAGACAACAATATCTTCAACCTCTAAAACTGGTTCTCCTGGCATCTGGGGTGGTTTGGACACATGAAGCACAACTTCACGCCCGACCATCGCATTGGCCAGTTCCTGAGGGGTTGTTGACTTAGTTTCAACGGTACTTACCGTTTTTCCAGCTCGCATAACCGTGACGCGATCTGAAATACGCTTAACTTCGTCAAGCTTATGACTGATGAAAATAATCGGAATTCCCTGTGAGCGCAGACGTTCCATGACCAAGATTAATTCCTCTACCTCTTGAGGCGTAAGCATCGCTGTCGGCTCATCTAGAATGAGCAACTTAGCCTTGCGATAAAAGACCTTTAAAATTTCAACTCGCTGTTGAAGGCCGACTGTCAGATCCCCTACTTTGGCGCTGGGATCGATATCCATATGGTATTGTTTCGCTAGTTGACGGACCAACTCAATATTTTCTTTGCGCCGATAGTGAATTCTTCCCGGTTCCCCACCGAGGACAACATTTTCGGCAACCGTCAAAGCAGGTATGAGCATAAAATGCTGGTGTACCATTCCAATACCTGCTTGAATGGCTTGGCGAGGACTTGCGAAGTTGAGTTCTTGGTCATAGAGTCGAACGCTCCCTGAATCCGGTTTATAGAGTCCATAAATAAGTTTTACAAGCGTGGATTTCCCTGCGCCGTTCTCACCTAATATTGCATGAATTTCTCCTTCGCGCACAACTAGATTCACATGATCATTGGCGATGACTCCTGGAAATGATTTCGTAACATCTCTAACTTCCAAACAGGTACGCATCGTGCATAGTCCCCTCCAATTAGAAGGGGTTGCCCCATAAGGATTATGAAGCAACCCACTTGTCATTTTTGTCTTTTATCCGTCTAACCTGTTCTCAGAGCTTATTTATAGCCTGCTGGCATTTCATTGGAAACTTTAATTTTTCCATCTTTGATTTGCTGCGCCGCATCGTTCACTTTCTCGACAACCTCTTTAGGTACTACTTTAGTTGGAGTAGCAAAACCAACACCATTATTACTTAAATCAAAGAACACGTCCCCGCTTTTGAACTTGTCGTCCATGACACTTTTAATGATATCAAAGGTTGCAACATCCATACCTTTCAGAGCGCTGGTAATCACATTATCCGGCGCCATATAGTTTTGATCGGCATCGACGCCAATAGCATAGACGTTCTTTTCTTTCGCTGCATCGATAACGCCCGTTCCTGTTCCACCGGCGATATGGAAGACAATATCTGCGCCGCCTGCAATTTGGGTCAGAGCCGTTTGTTTGCCGAGAGCCGGATCGTCAAATTTTCCCGTGTATTTTAAGTTAATCATAATGTCTGGATTAACACTCTTAGCACCTTGGATAAATCCAGCAATATAATCATTGACAGGGGGAATCGCCATTCCGCCCACAAGACCCACTGTGTTTTTACCTAAGGCATTTGGAATTCCAGGAGTTTTTTCGAGTAAACCAGCCATCACGCCAACTAAGTAACCGCATTGTTCAGTTTTAAACATGGCGGAAGCGACGTTTGGACGATCTGTAATGGATGAGTCAATAATCATGAATTTAGTGTCTGGGTACAATGCGGAAACCTTCGTTACTGAATCCTGCATTAAAAAGCCAACTGCAATGACCAAGTTGTATTTGTCCTGAGCAAAACGACTGAGATTTGTTTCATAATCGGTCATTTGTTTAGACTCTACGACGCCCTTAGTAACCCCAAGTTCTTTCACAGCCTGCTCTAACCCTTTGTTCGCAAGGAAGTTAAAGCTGTGGTCATTAAGTCCTCCCACGTCAGTTACCAGACCAACCTTAAATTCTTTCTTCGCGGGTGTATCTGCCTGAGGTGCGGGTGTCGTAGTCTTGACACATCCCACAAGGGCCACTGCTAAAATAAGTACAACCACTAAACTACTAATAAACCGAGATTTTCTCATGATTTCCCCTCCAATTAATTTGTTTCATTAGTCTTACGTTCACATTAGGATGATAGATCCTCTTCTCTCCCTCTTTTCAGGTTGTAGGACGTCGAACAGCTTTCAGTTAAGTTTAGCAACTATTCAGATAAGGGTCAAGGTTTATTTACTGATCGTTGAGCAATTAGCACTACTTAGAGTTTCTAATATCTCTCTAAAACCGGATAAAGCCGATTCCAGCTTTATCCCTTGTCGTGCCTGCCCATCTTGTAAGGGTATGTTAAAAACTATGAAATCATGCGCACCACAGACAATGGCTCTTAAAAAAAGTGAAACAGGCAGCGTACGTTCCACTGCCTGTTTCTTCCACCTTGTCCACTAATCCCCTGGAAGGTTCCCCAACCTTCCATTCTCAATTTTACTTGATTTTAGCCCCCTTCGCAAGTGTGTTGATCCCACCGTTTAAGTTATCAATATCGGTTTATACTAACTATTAATAATCTTTGACTGGAGGAACTTATGAAAACCTACGACGACATCTTCCAACAGCTTGTCAACGCGGCCTATCGTGGAAACTTAAACGATACCATTAATGAAATACGAAAGTCAGGAAATTCAGAGGAAGAAAAACTCGACCTCCTACTCCATCCCGAAAATCTATCTCCTGTAGTCCATCTTGAACAGGACGATTGTTCATGCTCGCCAGGCACTTCCCCTTGTGAAGTTGCCTGTTTGTTTTCTGCCATTGAAAAAGATGCAAATGGTCATGTAAGGGTGTCTTCCGAGACATGTGTTGGGTGTGCACGATGTCTCGATAGTTGTAAGAGCGGGCATCTAGTGGATCGCAAAGATTTTATCCCCCTCTTTGAAGACCTTAGTTCGAGGAAACATCCGGTTTATGCCATGATTGCCCCGGCATTCGTCGGTCAGTTTTCCTCTGATGTCACTCCAGGTAAACTCCGTGCTGCTTTTAAACGAATAGGGTTCTATGGCATGCTGGAAGTCGCCCTTGCTGCTGATATTCTCACTTTAAAGGAAGCCTTCGAATTTGACCAAGCTATCCAAAACGACGAAGATTTTCTCTTAACAAGTTGCTGTTGCCCAATGTGGGTTGCCATGATTCGTAAAACCTATCACACACTTGTCCCTCATATGCCTGCCTCAGTCTCTCCAATGATCGCTGCTGGTCGTATAATAAAACAGATGCATCCTGAGGCGAAGACCGTTTTTATCGGTCCTTGTATTGCCAAAAAGGCAGAGGCAAAAGAACCCGACATTCGAGATGCTGTAGATTATGTCCTGACCTTTCAGGAAATTGCTCAGATTTTTGAGGCTGCAGAAATTGTTGTCCCTAGCCTTGAGGAAGATGAACGAGATCACTCCTCGCGGGGGGGACGAATATATGCTCGAACTGGTGGGGTTAGCACGGCCGTCTCCTCTGCCCTTACCCGACTTCGTCCTGATCGAATTATCCCATTGCGGTCGGAACAGGCGGACGGTATCGTTGCCTGTAAAAAAATGCTTAAAGACATACTAGGTGGTGAGGTAAAAGCTAATTTCTTAGAAGGGATGGGGTGTGTCGGTGGATGTGTCGGCGGACCGAAATCTTTAATTAAAGTCGATCTAGCAACTAAGCAGGTGAACGATTATGGGGATGAAGCATCGTATGAGACTCCCGCTGACAATCCCTTTGTGCTTCAATTACTTGACCGCCTTGGCTATGACACTCTCGAAGCTCTGCTTTCACACGAATCCATGTTTACTCGCAAATTTTAATTATATAACCCGACCTTAATAACACTTGCCGTCATTGTCTATCTGTATTATGATAGTAAGAATAATATCTAACTATGATGCTAACTGACGGCAATGAGGATGGTACAATGAGGATCTGACTCCTCCCTTAAAGTGGATGAGGCAGACCTTTTCAGTTTAAAGGAAGGAGATAAAGTTAATGAAAAAAATAGGTTATTTAGGGCCAAAAGGAAGTTTTTCTGAGGAGGCAATCCATCTATTTCTGGCCTCTCAGCCTGAATTTAACGAAACAAACCCAGCACTTATCCCCTTCCCAACAATTCCTCGCTTACTATTCGCCTGCAATGATATGGAGATAGACTGGGCCTTTGTCCCTTTAGAGAACTCCACAGAAGGGCAGGTTGGCGTGACAATGGATACGCTCGGCCAGACTGAGCACCTCTTTATTACTCATGAATTCGTCCATCCAATCGATCAATGTCTATTGACGCTCGAGCCAATGCCTCTTCATCAGATAGAAAGAGTTTATTCTCACGAACAGGCGCTAGGGCAATGCCGGGATTTTCTTGAGAAACATCTCCCCCATGCTCAACAAATTACTTGCTTAAGCACCGCTGAAGCGGCCCATAAGATATCCTCTATTCGGGAAAACTGGGCAGCCATCGGACCCCGTCGAGCGGCGCACCTCTATAACCTCCACCAACTTCAAGAACGCATTCAAGATATCCTTCTGAATGCTACACGTTTTGTACTCGTCGGCCATGCCCTCGCGGAAATGTCAGGTGGCGAAGATAAAACATCCCTTCTAGTTATCGCAGATAATACACCGGGTTCTTTATACCGTATTTTGGGTGAATTTAGTAAACGTCAAATCAATTTAACTAGGATTGAATCTCGCCCCTCGAAACGCAAATTGGGCGAATACGTTTTCTTCTTCGATGTGGACGGTTATGTCTTCGCTCCGCCCATTCAAGATGTTCTATGGGCACTTAAAGAAGCCAATATATCCGTCAAACTGTTAGGTTCATATCCCAAAGCGCAACCCGATGAATCAATATTTTAAGGAGAGAGGATTTCCTCTCTCCTTTTACTTATTCCCCTTTAGGACAGCCCTCGCACCCACAAGCGAGAGAGGGTTTTAGTGACATCTAATATCTTCCTAAAATATTCTCGAATAATCTTAGATTTGATATTCAAGGCAATTTTCTGGAGAATAACTTCTTTGTTTCTCGCCTTTTCTTCCCATAAAAATGCCCTCCCTAAGTAGATGATTAATTCTACCATGGGAGGGCTCTTAATTGTTGTGTCCGGTTTATAGGTCTCACTTCAGGACGCTGGTGCTATTTTCAGAAGAGCTTATTTATCCATGTTTTGAACCACCTATATAGCCTTCTTACTTTGACTCGCTAATCTCCGATTAATATATAGTTGTTGAAAAATAGAAACAACATTCATGGTTACCCAATATAAAGCTAAACCTGCTGGTACTGTGGCACTAATGTAAGCAAAAAACACCGGCATAACATATAACATCGTCTTTTGTGTTGGATCGGAAGTATTTGGATTTGTTATTTTGCTTTGCAGGTATGTTGTTAACGCTGCAAAAATCGGTAATAGCAAATGATAGGGTGAAGTAAAACCATAGATTTTAGTTAAATCGAAACCCAAAAACCAATGGGCGGCAGTAGCTGAACCTTCATACGAGAAATTGCGAAGTGTGCTATATAACGCCCAAAAAATCGGCAACTGAACGACAATTGGGAGGCAGCCACCCATGGGATTAACTTTATGCTCTTTGTATAACTCCATAACCCCAGCATTAGCTTTTTCCTTATCATCTTTATGTTTTTCTTGAATTGCTTTGATCTTTGGTTGTAGCTCAATCGTTTTACGCATTGAGGCCATTTGCTTATAGGTTAAAGGATAAATCAAGGTTTTAATTAACATCGTCAAAAGAATAATCGCTACACCATAATTAGGGAAACCAACTGTAGCAGAAAAACTATAGAGTATATTTAATAAACTGGTCATCCCATCAACAACAATATTCACGGCTTTTCCTCCTTAATTTTGCGATTGTAAATAAAGGAGGTGATGTGGTAGGACGTCATCGGAATCTATTTTCATTATTCTTCTAATAATTAAATATCTATTTGCAAAAATTGACGATACGTTGGAGGAATATTGAGATCCAGTGGATTTGCACCCAGCGATCTTGAAATGAATTGTATTACGTTTTAGTAATTCATAACTTACCGCAGAGAGAGCTAATATCAATGTAATATTAAAAAATAGTAGTAACCAAATATTATGGTCTATTTGCACTGGTGCACCTCCCCTCATCGCAGAATATCTTATTATATACTCTCTGATAAGAGTACGCCAGTTTTTACAGATAGATTATCTGATACTCCGCGCGACTTAAGTCGGCGGGTAGGCTTTACACCCATCTGCCTACACAATGAAAATCCTCAAGATAGCGTTGAGAGGTATTCATTGGACCCTCCTCCATAACTCAGGCGTAACTGTAATGCATATTAAGCCCCCTCGTCTGACGAGGGGGCTTAACATATTGGTCCTGCATGAAGAACCCCTAACGAACATTTATCGCTAGAAGCTAAGAGCGCGCTAAGAGATATCCTCTCCTTAAATAAACATTCTTTGAAGTACTTCCACGATCCCTTCTGCTTCACACACCTCAACCGTTTTTGCTGGCTTATTATTTAACCCTTGTAACCCGAGCGGTATCTTCCAGCCTGTCAATTTAGTGAGGTCATCTAGGGCAACCCATTCGTCACGCAAACTCTCTTGCTTCCCTTGTAAGGCTGTTAAAACATTCGAGGAGAATTTAAAAGGACTTGCCGTTGAAGCTATGACTGTGAATGTTTGATCCTTTGTCGTGGCAAGATAATCCTCGTAGACTTTCATCCCAACTGCCGTATGAGGGTCAAAAACATACTGATAGGCTTTATAACTTCTGGATATTGTCTCTAAAGTTTCGTCTTCATCGGACCATCCTGCATAGACTGTATCCTGGCATTGTTTCAAGGTGTCTGGATCAACTGTAAACATCCCCTGGTTACTCGAATCATACCAACTCCGAATCTTCTGCGCATCTCGCCCACTCATCTCATATAGAAAGCGTTCGAAATTACTCGATACCAAAATGTCCATAGACGGTGAGATCGTTTGAAAAAAGGCTCGCTGGCTTTGATACACTCCAGTCGAGAAGAAATCAACCAGGACATTATTTTTATTCGAAGCACTAATAATCTGGCCAATAGGCAGTCCCATGCGTTTGGCATAATACGCAGCCAAGAGATTACCGAAATTCCCTGTAGGGACCACTACATTCATCTTGCTCCCTGGAGTAACTTTTCCTTGCTCTACTGCTTGCAAATAGGCCCAATAATAATAAACGACTTGTGGCAAAAGTCTTCCCCAGTTGATGGAATTAGCGGAGGAAAAGATCAAATTTTTCTCCTGTAACTGAGCCTTCAAACTGTCCAAAGCAAATATACGTTTCACAGCGGCTTGACACTCGTCAAAGTTCCCCTTAACTGCAACTACATGGGTATTAGTCCCTTCTGTCGTCGTCATCTGACGTTCTTGAACAGCACTTACCCCCCCCTCTGGGTAAAAGACAACAATATGCATACCTTCTCTGTTTTTAAATCCCTCCAACGCGGCCTTTCCTGTGTCACCAGATGTTGCCACAAGAATCAAAACATCAGAATTCAACTCCACACTACTAAGGCTAACTTTCATTAAATTTGGCAATACTTGCAAAGCCATATCTTTAAACGCTGCAGTAGGCCCATGCCAAAGCTCCAGTACCCCAAAATTCCCAACAGAAATCAGAGGTGCCGGATTAGGCCCGTCAAACGTTCCATCGGCATAGACGTTTACAATGTCGGAAAGGACGTCCTGAGAGAACTCAGGCAAATAAGGGGTCATAACATGTTGGGCGATGTCACGATACGTTAACCCCTGTAGGTCTTGCCAATTCAAGGCGGGAAAGGTTGAGGGAACAAAGAGTCCCCCGCCTGGTACCATACCTAATGTAATAGCTTGCGATGCAGTTTGTTCAGAAAGATTACCCCGTGTGCTTTCGTACATTTCGCTTCCCTCCTTGATCTTTAACTTGCTTAAATAATATACAACCTATTCCCTGTATATTCTCCATTAAAGACAAATTTCCTCCCTATACGGACAACCCTCTTCGTTGATTTGCGAATTTAGCCTATTCCTACGCTTATTATAAAGGAAATTATGCGGGTCTGTAGAATTACTTTAAAATAACATACTTGAAAGGAGGACCAAGAATGACAGCTTTTGAACTCCGAAGATATCGACAGAGTCTGATTCTTGGACTCATCGGGGTCGTTAAAGAGCTTTTTCCAGGTGAACAACTTAAAATTTCTCACTCTATCCTCGATGGTGTCTATTGTGAGCTTGTCAATTCCACACTCTCAATACGGGAAGTCCAGCAAATTGAAGATCATTTACGAAACTGGGTTCTTGCTGACCAGTCCATCCCTTATGAGAGAGGACAAGATAATTTATATCAATGCCTTATAGGCAATGAGAGGATTACCACGATTTATCCCCCATTCGATCGAGCGGGATCCTTGAAATACTTTAAGCTAATCCATTTCCTACCTGGATTTATACTGCTCTTTCCGAATTCCGATCACCCTGAATTTATTTCCCCATTTATTTCCCCAGAAAAGCTCTCTGCCACGTTCTCCGAATCTCAACGTTGGTTAGAAAACTTACACCTTTCCACCGTTCAAGATGTTAATGCCATTATTAATGCAAATGCTTCTCAGGACTTAATCTGTTTAGCTGAAGCCTTACATGAGAAGAAGATATCCTCGATTGCTGATCAGATTTTTGAAAAGCGACGCAACGTCCGAGTTATTCTAATATCTGGGCCTACTTCGTCCGGTAAAACGACGTTCGCCCAACGACTGTCAACCCAGCTACGTGTTAATGGTCTACGTACAGTTGCCCTCTCGCTCGATAATTACTTCCTACCGCGGGCTGAGACCCCCCTAGACTCCTGTGGACAATACGATTTCGAGTGCTTAGAAGCCCTTGATTTACCCTTGCTCGCAGCTCATTTAAAAACACTCGTTGGCGGATTCGAAGTTGAAACTCCGATCTTTGATTTTGTATGTGGCGGACGAGGCCCCGTCTGTAAACCTATGCAATTGAGTTCTGACGAGATTCTTGTTGTTGAGGGAATACATGCGCTAAATCCTTGTTTACTCCCTTCACTTGATCGAAACCAAATGTTCAAGATTTATGTTAGCGACCTTTTCCAGCTCAATATAGATGCCTATACTAGGGTTCCTACCACCGAAGTCCGACTTATCCGCAGGCTTGTTCGCGACGATAAATTTCGTGGCATTGAGCCTGAACGAACACTAGCACAATGGGAGAGTGTCCGGCGAGGAGAAAATAGCAATATCTTCCCTTTTCAAGAAGAAGCTGATGTAATGTTTAACTCTAGCCTTTTATATGAACTTAATGCACTCCGTCCCTTTGCCGAACAATTATTGATCTCTGTAACACCTGCGTCCCCACATTATCAATCAGCCCTCAATCTCTTAACCCTTCTGTCTTTTTTTAATCCAATAGATAGCTCCACCGTCCCTTTCAACTCAATTTTGCGAGAATTTCTGGGTGAGAGCGCCTATGAAGTATAAGCTCTCTTCTAGTGAATTCTGAAGCGCGAAGAGGGCTTCCTCTTCGCGCTTTTTGCAATGTATAATATTGCACTGTAATTATTGATCACAGGCAAGTTTTCCTGCTTTGGAGAAATTCTCCTTAGACATATCTCGAATGATAATAGTCACCTTATCTGCAGGAACACCAAGGGACTCTACAATTGCCTCAGTAACTTTCTCTACCATTAATCTTTTTTTCGCGAGTGTGTGGCCTTCTAACATCTCAACTTGTACGATTGGCATTTTTCTCACTCCCTTCTATATGTAGTTTAACAAAGGCCATTAGAATTTCTGCGCTTTGGCGATTTGTTGCTAAGGGAACATTATGGACATCACAGACACGCAGCAAGGCAGCAATATCTGGTTCATGGGCCTGAGCGTTCAAAGGATCGCGCATGAAAATTATCATATCTAAAGCTTGAGTAGCAACTAAGCTACCAATTTGTTGATCTCCCCCAAGTGGGCCCGACATTAGTGCAGTCACTGGTAATCCTGTATGTTGTTGAACCAACTTACCCGTTGTTCCAGTTGCCGTTAATTCACACTGAGACAATACAGTTTGATGTTTTTTGGCGAATTCAATCATTTCCGCTTTCTTTTCGTCATGGGCAACTAATGCAATTCTAAACATATGCACTCCTTCTAGCCTACATACCCTTTCAAAGGCTCTTCGGGTAGGCTTCCTCCGTCTTTTTCAATAAATCTTGAGAAGTCTCTGTTATAGAGAAGGTCAGATTACGGCGCTCGGCGAGTTGATAAATCCGCTCTGGCTCCCTAATTAACTGATCCTTTTCTGGTCGTTGGCACTTTTTTATGGCATATTCCAGACGAAGGGCATCACTCCAAGAACCTACCTCCCAAGCTTGTGCCAAAGACACTGGAAGATGTGCAGCTGTATACTTTGCTCCGTTCCTTTTTGGGGACCCACTGTTATGTTCTCTCTCTCTCCTTAGAAGATCTGTCGTAGCTCCCGTGTATATAGAATTATTACCACATCTAGCTAGGTAAACCCAGTAACCCATGCTTTACTCCTCCGGCCAAAATTGTAACACAGGACGACTTGACAACAGATTCTGCTCAAAACACAGGTTTAAGTATTTCTCAAGTCCTGCAACAGTCGTTTTATCTAAGCCATAATTGAACTGGGTGAAATAATCCCTCCAAAATTCTAGCGATCCCCCTAGCATGGTTTGGCAAGTTTTTACAATATCCTCCATGTTAATCAAAGCCTTGGTTTTAGCAGCGATTAGCATTTGATAAACTGTGAAAACTTCTTCTTTCCGCTCTGTAATTAGTCTTTTGGGAAATGCCCAAACTGCATAAGTCATGGAGCATCCAGTGTAATTAAACCACTCTTCACCCAGATCATAGATATAACATTCTGGCTGAAGAAGGGCTGCTTGAATGGCTGCATCCGCAATCAAGAGTGCAGCGTCTGCCTTAGCAAACATTCCCTGAAGACTGGAACTCATCGTCAAATAACGAGGAACAACTCCATAGTACTGATGGAGCAAAATTTTGGTCAGATTTACTGAGGTTGCAGAGGTGTCTGTCAACGCAACGATCATGCCGTCCAAATTTTCCAATGGAACTTTGGAGAATAAGAGAATCGACCCTACTCGTCCTTTGGTGGAGACAGAAAGGTTTGGCAAAATGGCATAATCTTGCCAATGTTCTCCATAAGAAAATGCACTAATAGGAGCCATATCAATCCTACCATCGCACAGCATTGCGTTATGCCCTGTAGGTTCTGCAGTGATCGACTCCAGTAAAGGATGCTCTTTTGACAAAAAGTGAAACATTGGCAACATATTGGTATTAGGGTTATGTCCAATGCGAATCATACGTGTACCCCCAAACGATGTAGGTTCTATTACTTCAGATAAAGATGCAAGCTTGTAGCTTCTCAGAGTTCTTGCTAAAACTTCACTTTAATGTATTGCGCAATTGTCCAATAGTTTTAATCTGGACTATAACCTCGTCCCCTGGTTTCATCGGCCCAACCCCTTCCGGTGTCCCTGTCAGCACTACATCCCCAGGGACAAGTGTCATAACCTGAGAGATAAAGCTCACTAGTTTGGACACTGGGGTTATGAAATTTCGGGTATTGGAAGACTGCATAATGACACCATTGAGCAGAAGTTGAATGTCTAAGTCGTTAGGATCAATATCGGTAACGATCCACGGACCGATCGGGCAAAAGGTATCAAATGATTTTCCACGGGTCCATTGACCATCTTTTTTTTGCAGATCTCTAGCAGTTACGTCGTTAGCGCACGTAAACCCGAAAATCCCCTTAGCAGCCTCTACTTCAGTAACGTCTTTGATGGTTGTTCCGATAACTACGGCAAGTTCTGCTTCATAATCTACACGCTGACTGATTTTGGGATAGATAATCTCCTCTTCTGGGCCGATAACACAAGATGCTGGCTTCATGAATATCACAGGCTCTTCAGGCAAGGAATGGTTCATCTCTTTGATGTGCAAGGCATAATTAAGTCCGACACAAATTACTTTGCTGGGCTGGACCGGAGCTAACAGAGTCACTTCATCTAAGGATAACCAAGTATTGATTGGTTTACTTGACGGATCAAGGAAATTTTTATCAAGTACCTGTATCTTTTCCTCTTGGATAAACCCATACCCAATCTCGTTAGCGCGGTTCATAAAACGTACGTATTTCAACAGGCTTAACCTCCTTATATTTTTTTACTGCTTTTCCTTATATGTCACGCAGAGGTGTGAGACCGGACATTCTTCACAACGCGGATTGCGAGCTAAACAGATTCGTCTTCCCTGAAAGATCAAGAGATGATGGACTAGCGTCCAATTTTCACGAGAAAAGATCTTCATAAGTTCCTGTTCAACTTTTTCAGGTGTTTTACCGTTAGCAATACCTAACCGGTGAGCAACACGAAAAACATGTGTATCAACAGCAAGCGCTGGAATACCAAATGCATTACTGACTACTACATTGGCTGTTTTACGTCCCACGCCGGGAAGTTGTCTCAATAAATCCAGTTCTTCTGGTACCTGTCCTTGGAAATCTTCGACGAGAACACGACAAGCCGCTATAATATTTTTAGCTTTATTATGGAATAAACCGAGTGAGCGAATTTTGTTTTCCAGCCCTAATTGACCTAAAGCTATAATAGATTCAGGCGTATTCGCTTCATTAAAAAGAGAAGCCGTGACTATGTTCACTCTTTCATCGGTACATTGTGCAGATAATATTGTAGCAATCAGGAGTTCAAAGGGAGAGTGATAGTCCAACTCACAGTGCGCGTCGGGGAACTCTTTCTGTAGGGCCTTAAAAATTAAGTTAGCGTAAGTTTGATCACCATTTATTTCTGTCATAATCCGGTATACCTCCGTGGTTAGCCTAAAATTTCTCCTTCTGACTTATAGGTTTCTCCTTCCTAGTTGAAGCATTACACCATTTTCAAATTCTATTTAATCCTACACTATTTTTAATATATTTCCCAGTCCCAGTGTCTGAAAGATGACGGAAATGCTATTCGGGAGTATAATACTCTAATCTAGTAAGTCTTATAAGTGAGGGGTAACATTGTGCTTAATCTTTTTATCATCTGTACACTCGGTTTTTTGGCTGCGGTAGTAGACGCAATTGCTGGCGGCGGAGGGCTCATTAGTCTACCCGCCTTACTGCTGGTCGGTGTGCCCCCTCATCTTGCCCTTGGAACTAATAAATTCGCAGCATCCATGGCCTCTCTAAACAGTTCCATAACGTTTGCCCGCTCCGGAAAAGTGCATTTTTCTCTAGTAAAGTGGCAAATCCCTTTTACTTTAGTTGGAGCATTTCTTGGTGCCTGGTCCGTACTTTTAGTCAACTCCGAGTTTTTAAGCAAAGCTGTTTTAGTCTTGATTTTATTTGTTGGAATTTATACTATGGTCCATAAAACCTTAGGCATGAAAAGTAATTTCAAGGGACTGAATTCTGGCAATATTGTTTTAGGGTGCCTGTTTGCCCTAGCCTTGGGCTTTTATGACGGATTTTTTGGCCCAGGCACAGGATCTTTCCTCATTTTTTCTTTTATTGCTCTCTTTGGCTTTGATTTTGTCGTTGCCTCAGCGAATTCAAAAGTCCTAAATTTCACAAGTAATTTCGCCTCTCTCCTTATATTTGCTTGGCATGGAAAGATTATCTTGTCCATTGGTATTCCCATGGCCTTATTCATGATTTTAGGCTCCTACGTCGGAACGAGACTTGCCATTCAACGAGGTGCGGAACTCGTCAAACCCATCTTTATCACAATGTCTTTATTAGTTGCACTAAAACTCATTTATCAGTATTTATAATACAGTTTCACGTGCATGCTTGATAATATAACCCATCAAATCTACTTTAATTGGAAGACTCCCTAAAAAGAGGTTAAGCCTCCTTTTAGGGAGTCTTCTTCAGGCGCCCCAATAACTTTCTAATCAATTGTGAGAGTCCCTTTGCTCCATTCGTAATGCAAGTGAAAGTAGTCTCCCGTATTTTCACTTGCATTACGAATCTATTTGGGATCTCTGTTCCACTCTTCTGGATGGCTCGGGTAACCCGCTGGCTTTAAAAGAACTGGATGTTGTTCATCCGCTAATCCAAACAGCTGTATCCTTAGCCAATTTGAACCCGTACGAGCACTGATCAAGAGATATCCTTGCGTATCATTGCGGAAGCGAAAATCAAGTATACCAAAAGACACGGTCGCATCCTGGCCTTTTAATACATACGATACTGGCAAGGTATGAGTATGCCTTTCTACTATGCTTAAATGTGCTTGGCGGACTGCTTGATATAGGGTACTGGAATCTTGGCATATCCCTCCACCATCACCTTTAATTGCGGTTTGATTCACAAAAATTAATGCTGGCAAATACCCAGAAGCCTCGGTACGTTCTCCCACAACGTCATTGAAAGAAAATATTTGACCCGGTGGAATGAGCTGATTATTTAGAGCCATAGCAGCTAACCGTACATTTTTTGTACGTGGCACATCCAGAGAATTAAAATACGTGGTGTAATCTCCAATAATATCTTCTACTCTTGAAATGTCCGCTAAATCTGGCTGAGGAGGCAGATTATTTACGACTAGTGCGACTTGTTTTTGTTCATGCTCACTTGCAATCTTCAGCCAAGTTCTCTCAATATCCACTTCTTGCCCAGCTTGTCCATCGGTCTTTACTAATTGGCCCTTCGAATACGTAATCATGGCTGAAACCATAGGTTTATTAATAATTGCACTTAACGCTTGCAACTGAGCAAGTATATCTTCTCTATTCAGTCCAAAGTCACTCGAAGGGATGACTTTAGAGGGAAGTGATAGAATCTGGATTATATCAGTGAACCAAAAACCGGTAGGCACCTGAAACACTTGATCCAACCATTTGTCGATTTCCTCATATGAACGATCCATCTTTAAAGGATAGTCTTGTTCTTGAAATAGTAAAGAATTCGGGATTCTATCTTTTATTTGAGAGGATACCTGAATTCTACTCATTCCAGAATAGTCCTGTCCCCAAACAATTAAACCTGCTGGTGCACGATCATGCGTTTTACCGTATGCGACGACACTCCCTAATCCAAGGGTAATGAATAATTGTAATAGTAATGCTACTATTAGTGGCCTTGTTTTTTTCATGTTTTTTTTTACTCAATTTTCTTAGTTTTTCTGTAAATGAGAGGTTACTTCCATCAATGTAGTCCTCTTTGTTATGTAAGTCACAATTTCTGGAGTAATGAGTTCTCCGGCAAGTAATATTTCAGCATTATCGAGAACTATATCTTTATTCACCTTTTTACCTATGAAATATTGCAGTTGGCGTTGTTCAAAAAGGTTAAACTCTGTCTCCTTTTCAACAATGGAAACAGTTCCTTCTGTAGGCTGTACTTCTTCGATAACGTTTACCTCTTCGATTACCTCATCGGCAGCATCTGTTTCTTCTAACAGCGTCGATTCTTCAGGCATTGGAATCTCATTTTCAATCTTAGGTTTCATAATTTGTTGGTTTGGCACGGCGGGGGAGCCCTCAACAATTAAGAGTTCTTTGCCCAAAGTAATGATTTGTTCTATCTCTACTTGATGCATTTCACCCTGTGATTCAAAAAGACATGTAGCAATTCGACCGGTTTCCTCATCAATGAGTATTTCTGTCACTACTCCGATGAGTTGACCCTTTTTCGTTAATACCTTAGTTCCTAGAACATGGGTATCTAGCTTTAACAAATTCTGAGCATCAATATTTTGTGTGACATCTTGAATTACTCCAGGGTGAGGAATCATGATTGCGAACTCTCCAAGCCCCAATATATCTGCAAAAGCAATAACCTTTGCCCCAAAAATGTCAGTCGGTTGATCGACAATCAAAAAGTCTAACGTTTTTTCCTTCGGGTTAAGAACAAAGTCTTTTACAACTCCCACTTGATTTCCATCTAAAATACTAATGATTCGCAATCCGATGATTTCCTTTGTTGGTGTCATTTTGTAATCTAGCCCCCTATTATTATGGTAAAACTATTTGGAGATCTTCTTTCACCATCCAGGTATCAAACTGAAGACGAAGCTCGGCATTAAATAAAGGGACATGCTTTTGGATATAAATCTGCAATTGAGTTAAAGCATAGTCATGATCTCCCATACTATTCCAAAGCCAATAGCAATCTATGATTAAAGAAAACGCTAAATCGGGTATGGGATCTTGAGCTAAAGCTTGGGAAAAATAGGATGCTGCCTGTTCGAAGTTCTGTGAATGTTTTTCTTGGAATCCCAAATCAATAAGTTCATCGATAGATAAGATGCAGGTTATTTTCTCCACATCAACTTGAATTAATGAATCAACCACGTTGACCTCATTTTGGTCATCCAAGCGTGCCCCTCCCACTTCTACAAGTGGGACTGGCAGTGGCACTCCGGCCCCTGTTTCGGTGGAGATAGACTCCTCCATCGAAGTCTCGATGTTCAACTGTAGTTGAACGAGTTCACTAATTCCTTCGTTACTCTTGAATTCAGCATACACATGTTCAAAGTTCTTTGAATATATTTCTGTAAATTCTAAATCAATGGGTTCTTCAATGGGTAAGATGAAGATTTTTTCTTCCAGATTTACTGCACTTTGGGATTCAAACGCGATAACTACGTTCTCCTCAATTTGTTCAGGTATTTCTTGGCTCTTGTTTTCTGCATATACATTAATTTGGGAAGTCAATACATTGTCCTTTGACTTGGCAATAAGTACTCTAGGCCATAATACTAATGAGATAAACAGAACTATTATGGACCAAATCCACCAACTTATCCATCCTAAGCGAAGAGCCCATGGTAAAAGCATAACATCCGCGCACAAATAGACCGTTATTAAGAAGGTGGTCCTTTCGTTTAACCCCCAGAGTTTAGCTCGCCACGTTAAAAAAGCTATAAATGGAATGCTTCCCCAAAAAACTGTAATCTCATATGCCAGAATACGGGTTCCCCCCTTCATTCTGTACAATCTTTAATTATGATTCGACAGAAGTTTTGTTTCTCCTTCTTCTTTCACATCGATTCGTCAAATAATCAAGTTTATGCAAACCAATAGTCTTATGTAATTTCCAAACTTATTGATTCCAGCGCTGGTTGTGTTCGTTACATAAATGACAGGTCTCAATCAAAGCATCTTCGAGTAGGGAACCTTCGGAACCTTCTCACCTTAAAACGCAGAAAAAACACCACTATTTCCAGAAAGAAGTGGTGTTTTTCATGTTTTTAAATTTGAGTGACATATCATACCTCAAAAACCGTCCTCGCTTTCCTGAAAATCCTTAATAAGTGCATAGCTTGATGTTGTAATGACAATAGCGCATCCTCCGAGAAATCCAAAAACTATTAATACTGGAATCCAAGCTAACATAAATACCGCCCCTTTCAGTTTAAATTTTCACTTATTTGTTTTAGTTTTCTACCATTGATATTTGATATAGCATATGCTGCCTTTGGCTATGATTATACACTTTTTACAAAATAAAAGAAAGTGATTACATTCACTTTCTCAAAATAAAATTTTCACTATCTTTTCAATAATTAATTTTTACCCCCAAACAGTCCCCAAGTCCTCATAATGTATTTTTTTACCGGTAAAATCATCAATCCATTTCTTAAACCCCTCAGCCTCCTGTTCAGGGATATGGACATGAAGTTTAACAACTTCAGAAAATTCTTCTTTTCTAATGATCCATTTATGTTGATCAAACTGATACTTTAGGGACTCAAACCATTCATAAGGTATACGCAATGCCAAAACACTATAAAGAGCCAATTTCTTCAAATCAGTTTCAATGATAACTTGCCTTGCAGTTCCACCATATGCCCGAGATAATCCTCCTGTCCCAAGGAGTACCCCCCCAAAATACCTCACAACAACTAATAAAACATTCCAAACATTTCGATGTTGGAGCAGATCAAGGATAGGGCGACCGCCAGTCCCTTGCGGTTCACCATCGTCTGAAGACTTCTCTATATATCCATCGTGCAATCTATAGGCATAGACGTAGTGTCGTGCGTTAGGATAAATATCACGGATCTCTTGCATAGCTTTTTCTATTTCTCCTAGAGACATTAGGGGAACTGCTATCGCAATAAAGCGAGATTTGTCAATCACTTGTTCCCAAGTTGTTTCTTGAGTTAACGTATAAAATTCTTCCACTGCTATAATACCTGTTTGCGACTCTGAGCTTTGGCAAGAAAAGGTGCAACATCGATTATAAAACGTTCATGTTTTCCGTCACCAATCTTTCCTGCTTCATCACATGCACTTACCTTAAAAACCAAACGTCGCCGATCAATCTCAATAAGTTCAGCAGTTGCCGAAACAACAGAGCCTAAGGGAGTGGCAGCAATGTGCGTAATATTGAGAGAGGTACCAACACTGGACTGCCCTTCTGGTAATTCAAGACAATTTACAGCAGCTTGCTCCATGAGTGCCACCATTGCGGGAGTTGCGAAAACATCTAATATGCCACTACCCATGGCCTTAGCCGTATTAAAGGAAGTTACAGTAGTTTGAGCCCGACCCCGTAATCCAAGTTGCATATTCAAAACGAACACATCCTTATAATTATACTTTAGCCTAATTTTATCATAAAACATATAGTAGCGTTGTGAAAATTCACAACGCTACTATATGTTTTATATACTGTAATTTGTTAAGATTATTACATCCTAGCAATCCAGTAACCAATATAACCGACAACGACAATACCTACAACATGCAGGACCCACCACCCTGTACGAAATGCTCCCCAAGTTCCTAAGTCCATACGATCACGTATTTCACCCATTTGTCTCACCCTTTCGTCCTCAAAAATTAATGATGAGCACCTTGTGATATATCACTAAGTGCATCTCCTGCTTCGTTGATATGAATCTTTTCAATAGCCAAATCACCAATGGCAACTATACCCACTAATTTTCCATTTTCTACGACTGGTAATCTTCTGATTTGATACTTTGACATCATATTTGCAGCCTCATGTACATCTTGATCAGCGGTCACTGAGATAATATCCTTACTCATAATATCCTTACAAGATACGTTATTAGTATTCCCCCCAGCTGCAACGACTTTCAAAACAATGTCCCGATCTGTAATAATACCAATTAAGTTATTATCCTGACATATGGGTATAGAACCTACATCATCTTTCTTCATCAACTGTGCAATTTTAACCACAGTGGTATCTGGAGTAACCCAATCAACTGAACTTGTCATTATATCTCGAACTTTCATAACGTCAACTCCTCCTGATGATTTTTTTTCCATTGATAGTATAAACAGCTATAATAAAAAGCATACAAGATAATAATCTTGCATGCTTTTTTAAACATATATTATTGCTCGACAGGTTTCGTACCAGTTACAATGGCAACAACTCCACCCGCTAGATTATCGAAATGTGAGTCGATTAACCCACACTCTGTAAAGATTCGGACCAGTTCGTCCTGAGCCGGAAATTCACGAGCAGAGTCATGTAAATATTGATACGCACTCGCCTTCTTTGCCCATAATTTACCCATCAAAGGTACGAGTTTTTCGAAATATACCCAATAAGCTTGTTTAAACACAGGAAAAGATGGTTTAGCCATATCTAGGGATACGACCTTCCCCCCAGGTTTAACCGTGCGGATCATTTCTCGGATCCCCTGACGCAAATCCGGTAAATTACGTAATCCCCAACCCACTGTTGCACCATCAAACGATTGATCTGGAAACGGAAGTTCCATTGCATTCCCTTGAATAAATCGAATATTACCTGGATTTGAGGACTGGATTAATGAATATCTAGCGACTTCTAACATATTTTGGGAGAAGTCTAAACCGGTAACATTGCCCTCTGATCCAACAACTTTGCCCAATTCCAAGGAGAGCTGCCCTGTCCCACAGCAAACGTCAAGAATATGCATACCGGGCTTTGCACCAACTCGTTTTACTGCAAGCCGTCGCCAGTGTTTATCCATTCCCAGACTCATTAAGCTATTCATTAAATCATAATGTCCTGCAATCGAATTAAACGTTTCTTTAACGTAGGTTGCTTTATCTCTACCACCAAAATCCATAATTTATCTCCCTACCATTAGTTCTTCCCTCAATAGTATTTGACATTTCCTTAAATATTACGCGATCTTTAACACATTGTGGAGTTCATTGTTGTCTTAATAAGTAGCATGGGAATCTCTACAAAGAAAAGGAAGGAATTACACAAGTGGTTCCTTCCTTTTTTGAGGTTAATCTTTAATTTTAAATGCACCACGTATCAAATCAATGACGGTATCTTCAACTCCGACTAAAGAACGAGGCTTCTTCGAAATCACCCAATCGCTAATTACTGCATCCAATGTCCCGAAGAACATCTGCCGGCCCACCTTTATGTCACTCAAAACAATTTCCTGTTTTTCAATTCCTTCAGCAAGCACTTGTTCAATCAATTGGAAATATTCTCTAAGTGGGCCAGAAATGGCTTCTCTAATCTGAGGGTCGGACTGTCTCACTTCAATCTGAGTTACGACGGCTAGTGAACGATTTTCCTGCATATATCTTAAGTGAGTCTGTACAATGGTCGATAGTCGTTCCTGCGTTGTTTGACATAGGATAACATCGTGACGGATCCGTTGAATAAATTGGCCCATCCTCTCCGAAAAAAGGCTGACCAAGATGTCTTCCTTATTCTTAAAATAAAGATAGATTGTACCATCAGCAACTCCAGCTAATCTGGCGATTTTTGATACTTGGCAGGAGAAATAGCCATACTCTGCAAACGCCTCTGTGGCAGCATCTAAAATTAATTGATATTTTTCTTCACGGGGCTTACTCATTCACTACACGAGCTCCCTTCTCCCCTGCATCACTACTATTAATATTAGAACATCATATCATAAAAGTTAAAATTTAAAAATACCTCACTTTAGTTCCGAACCCACGATTGCTAAGCCCCGCTCTGTGAGCTCCCAAACAGTGAATGATTCTGAGGATACAAACCCACATCCTTCACAGCGATCGGCTCCACAACTCGAACTACTACATGATTGCCCCAATCGTTCGCGGTGAATATATCCCATGTGTACCATTTGTTCCAAAGCACTTTCGATTTCCCCGATTGTACACCCTATCTCCTGAGCTAACTGAGTCATTGATAATGATTCCTTACGTGCTAGTATTCTCATAATACTTGTTAGCATAAACATTCACCCCCAGAGGGTTTAATCCAATTATTATATAACTCCCACTTCTACAAATGGAAGTGGGACTTCGTGCTCTGCTACGGTGGGGGCGGACTCCCCCACCGCGGTATCGATGTTCAATTATAATGGAACTAGTTCACTCTAATGAAAACCGAGGACCTGTCCTCCGTGAAAAACTATCCACCCCATGATAAAACTAAGGATTAGGTTATAAGCCACTCCAAAACTAGTCCATCCTAGACTCCCGGACTCCTTATACGTTGTTACAACTGAAGCTAGACAGGGAATATAGAGCATATATACTACTAGAAAAGTGTAGGCGTTTAAGGGGGTCATCGCTCCTGTCATAGCTTGGGCGATGGATTGCGAAGCATCTGCGGCGACACCATATAAAATGCCTAGCGTCGATAAAGTCGTTTCTTTTGCAGCAAATCCAAAGACAATAGCGACCATAATCCGCCAATCAAATCCTAAAGGCTCTCCGATAAAGGTTAACCAACCTCCCATTTTCCCTGCCCATGTCGCTTCCATGGAAACTCCTTGTGGATATGAACTCAGCACCCAGACCACGATAGAAGCAACTAAAATGAAAGTCCAAGCTCTTTTGAGAAAAGAGTAGGTTTTCTGCCAAGTAGGTAATAAGATATTACGAAATGTTGGGATATGGTACAGCGGTAATTCCATCACGAAGGCAGATCGTTCCGTTTGCTTGACCACTCTTCTCAGGAAAAGTGCTGAGAACATTACAAGGAGCATACTCAACATCAAAAGGCTCAGCATCACAACTGACCCTCGAGAACCTGGGAAGAATGCTGCCACGACAGCACTCATGACCCCTAACCGCGGAACACAGGGAATCAAAGGATTTAAGAGCATGGTTATCAACCGGTCTTTAGGATCTTCTAGGGTTCTTGTAGCCATAATTCCGGGAACATTACATCCGAAACCGGAAACCAAGGAAAAAAAAGATTTACCATGTAAACCCATCACTTGCATGAAACGGTCTCCCAAAAAAGCTGCACGAGCTAGATAACCACTATCTTGCATAAGGGAAAAAAAAGCAAAAAAAATAGCAATTTGAGGTACAAAAGCTAAAACAGCACCAACTCCTGCAAAGATCCCGTCTCGGACCAAACTCAGAACAAAGTCCGGAACTTGAGCCCATTGCAGTATACTAACAACTCTCTCCGCTGCCCATGCCATCCCTTGGGAGATTGCGCCACCTAATGGCGCACTCGCAACAAAAGAACCCCAAAATACGAAGGCTAATACCGCAAACATAATTGGATAACCCCAAATTGGAGAAAGAGCCCAAACATCGATCAGATCAGTCCATGTAGGCTTAGTGGGATTGAGATGTGTCCTAAACTTCGGCAGTATCTGAGAAATATACTGATACTTGGCATCCGCAAAGGCCATCTCAAAATGATCCTTGCTCCACCCTTCATCCTCATATTTCTGCAATAGATCCTCACCTGGAAGCACTGTCGTTTTTTGCAGCTCGTAGCTCGCGCCATCCCCAAGCTCACAGCATGAATCTTTATCCTTACTGTGTGTAGGTCTAGGCACGCTTGTCTTCCACTCTTGCCCAATTTCTGGATCTCTTTCGAGACGTTTAAGGGCTAACCAGCGCAATGGATATCTTGTGGCCCAGGAGTTTGTTGCCAAAAGTCTTTCCATATCCTGAACCTTAACCTCAAGATCTTCTGGATATGGAACTTTACCGGGTAATGGATCCTCTGCCAGCATGCCCACTCGAATAGCCTCGGTTAAGAACTCCTCGATCCCTTTTCCTTTGGCCGCAACGATTTCGACCACTGGAACATTCAATGCCTTGGCTAACTCCGAGGAATGGATCGTTATTCCGGAAGACTGTGCCAAGTCCATCATATTTAAGCCTATTACAACACGAGGGGCAAGTTCAAGAATCTGGAGAACAAGATAGAGATTTCTCTCAATATTCGAAGCGTCAACCATCGCCATTACAACATCTGGGTTTTCTCGGAGAATATATTCGCGTGTAATAATCTCTTCTTGGGAATAAGCTGTCAAACTATAAGTTCCTGGTAGATCAATCATTTCTATTGTCTGAGTGGCCCTTTGGATTATCCCAGACTTTCGTTCAACGGTTTTACCAGCCCAGTTTCCAACCTGTTGGTTAGAACCAGTTAAGACATTAAAAACCGTACTTTTTCCTACATTAGGGTTACCAACAAGAGCAATTTTCATGGACTTAGCCGCCTCTCTATTTTATGCTTCGTCACCATGTCTTAAGCGGCAGTAGACTCGTTCAACTAAAGTTAAACATCGAGACTTCGGGGGGGACTCTATCCCCACGAAGTGGAGTACGGGTCCGACTCCCACTTGTAGCAGTGAGTCTCACGATTGGATCTATAATTAAACTAGTTATAGACACCTAAGAATCTATCGGCTAGCTAATGGGTGTTCTATATGTCGTGTAGTGTCAATAGGATCTATATTTATCTGATGTGCTGTCGTAACAGCAATTCTAGCACATTCCCCTCGACGCATTGCTAAATAATACCCTTTTAGTCGAACCTGAAGTGGACCACCAAAGGGTGCACGACGAACAACTTCTAGCTCAACACCAGGAACGATACCCATATCCATCATCCTGCGGCGAATTGCTCCGCAACCTTGAATACACTCAACGCATGCACGTTCTCCTGGTTTTAAATCCCCTAAAAAGCGCTCCATCCTTCATCCCCCCTATAAAAAATGATAACCATTCTCACTCAATACCTAAAAAAAACGACTGAGAATTCATCTCATTTTTAGAATACTATTCTTTTCTAACTGTGTCAATAGAAAAATATTAGCACATATAGAACTACTCTATTTGTTGGTCCCATTACTTTATTCCAAGAAAATAGCAGGTGATTTTTTCTTGGAATAACTTTTACTAGTTTTAGATCTCCGTCGATGAAACGATGTTTGACACTGCTTACCTCAAATTCCACTACTTTGAATGTTAATTGAATAATATATCCTAACACTAAGGCCATAATAATGGTTCCTAATTCCTACAAAACCTTCTAATAAAGACCCAACAATCAGGGCGCTTTTTCCTCAGGTTACAAGCGTTGAGAAGTGTCTCTCCTGGCAATCATTTCGATTTCCACTTGTGCCCCTAGTGGCAACGAAGCTACCCCTATAGTAGTGCGAGCAGGATAAGGGGAAGAAAACTGAGTTGAGTATACCGAATTCATTGCTTGGAAATTACCCATGTCTGTTAGAAAAACGTTAACTTTAATGACATTATCTGGCGTCAAACCCGTTACGGATAAAACATTGAATAAATTTATAAAACACTGTTTAGTTTGAGCGACAATATCCCCAAGGACCAACTTTCCTGTTTTGGAATCAATTGGGGTTTGTCCTGAAAAATAGATCTGATTACCTGACTCAACTGCGTGCGAGTATGGACCAACTGCTACTGCTCCTTCAGCGGTATAAACTTTTCTTGGCATTTTAAGCACTCCCCATAATTGAATATCCTCTTTCAATAAGAATCTTCGTCATGAAGGGTCCAATCCCCTTTCTTATTCCTAGATAAAAATTGGCAGAACAGTGAACGAGTCAATATTGTTCACAATTTCAAAATTGCTAAAACCAAAAAAAGCCAGGGTGTTACACCCTGACCTTTTGTTAATTTCGTTCTAGTAACGGCGCATTGATTGGAAGCACTCACGGCAATACACAGGTTTTTCACCAGAAGGTTGGAAAGGAACTTCTGTTTGAACACCGCAACTTGCGCAGACTGCAGGGAACATTTCACGTTGTGGGCGACTACCACTACTTCCGAAACTACCACCGCCATAATTATTGCGGCCCCCACCATTTTGTTGCTTGCGAGCTTGACGACAAGCTGGGCAACGTGTTGGATCATTTTCGAAACCTTTTTCCGCATAGAAATCTTGTTCGCTAGCCGTGAAAACAAATTCCTGACTACAATCGCGGCATGATAAATTTTTGTCCTGAGCCATAATAACTCCTCCTTATTGGGTGTTCCTTGTACGCGTGGGATCCTCCATTAATTTTCATCCGTTCACCAAATAAGGTCAGTATTATGGATTCCAATTTAGTTAGCCCCATGTCTTAACAAGCACACGGTCAGTATAGCAGAGCGATTGCTTAGAAGCAATCTAAACTTTCCAGATAATGAGCACTTTTTATCATCTTCAATATACTTTTTTCAAACAAATCAACCGAATCGCTAATGTAACAGCAGTAGTTAGAACTATTGTTACATTGGCGACTATATCAAGAAATATTTACAGCACCATTTGCCAGCATCTTTCTCAATTCCTTTTTATCCATTCCTTGCCCTAATGCAATACTTAAAAACAAGCGCACCTTTTCTGTCGATAAATCCGCAGCAAACCAAGCCCCTACCCGTTCAAGGTCTGCTCCCCCACCAGGATATCCATAGACAGGAGCAGTACGCCCAAACAAACATCGGGACGTGATTACTACCGGAATGCCGCAAGAGATAATTTCAGCAATCTTCTCTACCAAAGAAGGGGGTAAATTACCACGTCCAAAAGCTTCGATCACTAAAGCCTCAGTTCCGTCGTGAACAAATGCTAGCAAGATATTCCCATTCATACCCGTATAAGCCTTACATATTGAGACACTTGCTAACGTCTTGGGAACTCCCAGCTTAACGGAGTGTTCAGGTTTGCGATGCCAAATGACCTCCCCGGTATCAATACTTCCTAATGCTCCGATATCTCCGGAATTGAAGGCGTCGACATGACTAGTATGCAATTTGCGCACATCACGCGCTGAGTTAATTTCTTCATTGAGCGCGATGAGCACTCCTCGATTGACGGCCCGCGGATCTAAAGCTATGCGCAGGGCATTATGTAAATTACGTGGCCCGTCTGAATCACTCTCTGAAGCGTCTCTTTGAGATGCGGTTAGAATCACCGGGCGTGGATCTTTTATGGCGACATCTAAGAAATATGCTGTTTCTTCAAGCGTATCCGTACCGTGGGTAATGATAATCCCTTTTAATACAGGGTCACGTAAAAAGCGCTGCTCAACTTCCATCGCTAACGTCATCATATGCTGGGGGTCAATATTACAACTTGCAACATTGCTTAATTCACAGATTTCCCAGTCCGATTCTTGGCTCAGCTCTGGCAAGCTCTCGATTAATTCGTGACCGCTCACAGCTGGAACTACTTTTCCAGCTTCATCCTTGCGCATGGCAATAGTTCCACCTGTAGCAATTAGAAGTACTTTATTCATAAATAGTTACCCTTCCTTACAATCAACCTATTCCTAACTCCAATAATTGCTGCTGCAACCTAGCAATATGATGTACTTTAACAATTTCTTCTCCATGCCAGTAACAGTCTAAAATATCCGCATCTTTAACAAGTTCTTCAAGGGGGGTTCCAATTTGTTCTTTCTTAGAATGGTTTATAACCGCTTGAATAATCTGTTCTCTTGTCTCTTCAGACCCCTTCCACTCGGCTAAAAATAGGCGGGCAGGTTCCTCTCCTTTTGGGGCATGGTCAATCTGTCGCCCCGAGATCCAGCGGCCCATATCATGGATGGCACACGCCAAGGCTGCCTGTTCTATATTCACATTCCGCTTTTGTGCTAGGATACGACCGATTTGGGCGCAGCTTGTCGCGTGTATTTTTTCCCATATTATAGGATAATCACGTTTTATAGTTTGCTCCTCCAAGTAATTCAATAAACTATAAATCCTTTGCAAATCATTAATAAAAGCCTTATTCATCCAAGCGCCACCTCTACTTACCATATTTTACTACTCCAAAAAATATAATTTCTACACTTTAACCTCATATCCTATCCTAGGAGTATTGTAACATAAGGAGGAGGTCTGTTTGACTTCACATTGGACACCCACAGCACGACGCCTTATAGACAAACGATTATGGATACTCGGATACATATCTGAGGATTTCCAAGACGACTTGCGCTCATTAAACTCACTTCAACAACAAGGCTCCCACATAGATGTTTATGCTGATTTTGCATTTATGCTTCAGGCGGATGGTCAATTCAGCGGTCAAGTTAATATACTTGCACTTCAAGAGGCCACTGCGCGGGGCATAGCACCTCTTATTCTCTTTCATAATTTTAACGGGAAGATCTTTGATCCACTGCCTTTGCGTTCTGTTTTATCATCCACGACTACTCAGCGGAATTGCATAAGCCAAATGCTCCATCTACTTCCTCCTAATATAGCAGGAGTACAGGTGGATTTTGAAGGGGTTGAGGCCCCCTACCGCATTCCATTTTTATCTTTTCTAGAATCCCTTAGAACCTCATTACATGCACGCGGGTTACTATTGACCATTGCTATACCTGCAAAACGTTCAGAGAGCGAAGCTCCAGGCTATGACTTTGCGGGAATTGGGCGGTTCTGCGATTCCATAACCTTAATGACCTATGACGAGCACTACTCTGGCGGTGCACCTGGTCCTATAGCAAGTTTACCCTGGATGACTCAAGCGCTCGACTATGCCATCCGCTACATTCCTCGCGAAAAGATACTATTAGGAATTCCAGTCTATGGTTACGTTTGGTCCAGCGCACCCACTCAAATTCTCCCAATGCGGGATATTCCTGAATTGGCCGCTCGAACCAACGCACGCATCCTTTGGTCAGACTCCGCAGTTGAGCCATATTTTTATTATTGGCTAGGAAGAGTTAGACATACAGTATGGTATGAAAGTGAACTATCAGCAAAGATTCGCTTAGGTTTTGTCAAAAGTTATAGTCTAAGAGGCATTGCCATTTGGCGACTTGGTTATGAAGCAAATCGTTTCTGGCAAGAGTTAACTAGCAAACTCAAGCGATAAGCAAATTTAGCTTTAACAACAATTAGAGCATCTTCTGCGAGAGGATGCTCTTTTCCTACTTGTTCTTTGGACCTTTAACATCTATTATAAAACTATTGGAAAATCTAAGGAAGTGAAATTTAAATAATTTAATACTCGACAATTAGGTTGAATTTATTACGATAATTGCCGTTAATACTATGCCTACAAATAATGCTACTACTCTAAAAGGGTTGTTGATGGTCGATTGAATGCGCACCTGAGTTACTTCTATGTCAACCATACACTATTCCTCCTCAGAGCCAATATTTAATGTAGTTGAAATTACTCGGCACACTGTGAAAACGAGCAGACGTAAAAGTCCTACATTAAATACTATGCTATACTGGGCAAAACGTCCATAATTAGATTACAATTGCTATAAAATGAGGTGTAATCCATGCTTAACGCTGAGGAACTTCTCCGTTTTTCTCTATTTTCGACCTTAACTCCTAAAGACGTCTCTCTCTTGCTCCCTCATCTAAAAGAACGCCATTACCGACGTGGACAATTATTGTTTTTTGAAGGGGAGATTGGATCATGCGTGTATTTTGTACTTTCTGGACAAGTTAAACTCAGTAAATCGACGCCAGAGGGTACTGAACAGATTTTCGATTGGTGCGGCCCCTATGATTGTTTCGCCGAAGTATTACTTCTTGAAGACGGCTCCTACCATGCAACGGCTGAAGTGCTTCAAGACAGCACACTATTAGTCCTCCATAACGAAGTAATGCCTAGCATACTGGAAGCTAGCCCTGCGCTCTCTGTGGCTCTCATTCGCACTTTGAGTCGGCGCTTACGACTAGCCCAAGAGTTTATTAGAATCTTAACTAACCGATCTACTGCAGGAATACTTGCTGCCCTTTTCCTGCGCCTCGCCCAACCTGCCCACCAGCCTGGACAACCAATATTTGTTGATGCGTCACTTACTCACCGTGATCTAGCCAGTATGATTGGGACAAGTCGAGAGTGTGTCAACCGCTCCATCAATGGATGGAAAAAATCCGGAGTTCTAAGGCTAGTCGGCGATCGGTTAGAAATTATCAAGCCCTCTGAATTAGCGGAATGGCCTTGACCCTTATTATATTAGATTTTCTGATCGTTCAAGTTGATTAATAATATGCCAACACTCTTCCCAGCTTATATTCAACTGACGCCGCCAGAAAACCATAGTAGCACGCGTTTTTTCACACGTTCGATCATTAAGCAAACTTTGACTCGGCAACTTACCGCCCCAACCTTTAACCCACTCTTGATAGCACTGAATCAGTTCAGACGATTGGTTTTTTAGATATCGAAGGGTATATATACTCGTTAGCCAATGGATCGCCTCGTCTTCTCCGCCCCTAGAATATACTTGCCCATCTAAATCTGTCCCGGCAATTAAGAGGAGTAAAAATATGAAATGAACACGCACAACCTGTCGCAAGGATTCAGGATTCATCTGGAGGATTTCTGCAAATCGTCCTAAGGGCTTCAGAAATAGTTTAACGTTAGGGTCTTTATAAGTACAAATTCCAAAAGCAGCTAACGGGATAGGGAAAATATCCTCTAGCCCACACTCTTTTAGTTGATCTACTAAATCTCGTTCAGCCTGAGCTAAACGTTGTTCTCTTATTAAGAGTTGGTCTGTCGTGTCTTTTAAGAAGGATTCCGCGTCTCTAGGACGATCTGGCAGAGAATCAGCCCATTCACGTAAACGGGAGCGCCGTGGCATGAGAATATCGATCAATGATCCAGTTTCTTGATGCAATAGCTTAAATCCTTGGCGTACCCGTTCGGGATCACGATATAATCCCCGCATTAACATTTCCGCTGCACGTGGAATTTCCATCGATTCTGTAAACCGAACTATTGATTCTCCGTTTCTTTCTGGAAACTTAAGTCCCATTGCTTGCTCAATCTCTAATCGCAAAGAAGACACGCTGCTCCCCCCTTAGCCCTTGTCTATTTCATCATATGGATTCTAGTGCCCATTCAGACCACTCTGCGCCTAAAGTTGACCAATATTCGCCATTTTGTTAATATAAGTAAAATGAAATCAGAAACGAGCTGACTCACATGTCTAAACGCACCTATCATCAATTTACCCTTGACCCTTTTCAAGAAGAGGCACTAGATGCCATTGATGCTGGAAAATCCGTCATTGTTGCTGCTCCTACCGGGACAGGTAAGACTCTTGTTGCTGATTATTTGATTGAAAAGGCTATGAATGAACATCTAAGAGTTATCTATACAGCGCCTATCAAAGCGTTAAGTAATCAAAAATACAGAGACTTCAAAGCACAGTTTGGAGAAGAGGCAGTCGGTATTATGACCGGGGATGTAGTCCTTAATCCTACTGCTCCACTTCTTATAATGACTACAGAAGTCTTTCGCAACCAAGTCATCACAGAAGATCCTAATCTTGAGTTTGTCTCTCATATTATTTTTGATGAGATCCACTGGCTGAATGACGAGGAACGCGGAACAGTATGGGAAGAGTCTATTATTCTTGCACCCGCGAAAATGAAACTTCTGGGTTTAAGTGCGACCATCGCTAACGCCCAACACTTAGTGGATTGGATCAAATCCATACGGCATGAAGATGTCGCTCTCATCGAAGAATCCAAGCGAGTTGTTCCGTTAGAATACTATTACTACACTAAAGACACCGGGCTTGTCGATTATGATCAACTCTGGCATTATTATCGCCAGAAACTCAAAGATCGTATTAACGATGATAATCCTTTTGGACCAACCACTCACCTAGATCTTGTACGTACAATTCAACGCGAACATCTTCCAGCACTTTTCTTCGTTTTCAGTCGAAAACAATGTGCTATAAAAGCCATGGAATTATCGACGATTGCCAATTATTTAAACTCTCCAGAACGCCGTATTGTTGAAAATAAATTCCTTATGCTCTTTGGTCCTGAAATCGATTGGTCATCGTCTACTCGTCAGCTTAAGCGTTTGTGTTCAAAAGGGATTGCTTATCATCATGCAGGTTTGCTTCCTTCCCAAAAAGTCGTGGTTGAAGAACTCTTCCTAGAACGCTTAATCAAAGTGCTCTACTGCACTGAAACCTTTAGTGTTGGAATTAACTATCCCGTCAAAGCAGTTTGTTTCGACTCCCTGAGCAAATATGATGGACACAATTTCCGCGCACTTGCTAACCACGAATTTTTCCAAATGTCCGGTCGCGCAGGGCGAAGGGGTCTTGATGAAAAAGGGTATTCTTTTGCTGTCGTAGACTTAGCCTATATGGAAAAAAGTCCACCCCCTAAATTCCAGTTAAATCGGCTTGAACCACTTACCAGCCAATTTAGACTTACCTACAATACCGTTCTCAACCTTACAGCAACTCTTACGCAAAGCCAGATTGAAACTTACTTCCAAAAAAGTTTTGCCGCCTATAGTTACCATTTAAGTTCCAAGCAACTTCACGCTGAATTGGCGGGAATCGAGCAACAACTCGAAGGAGCACAACATCACCTCTGCGAAGCGGTTGGAACGTTTACCTGTCCTTTGAAACACCACCCCAAGCGCAAAGAATTTGAAAAGCTAAAGAAAACCTATAAGGCTTTAGGACCTCGCAAGCAAACTCGCGTTTACGGACGAGAGATGGCTCGAAAAATCAAGGCTTGGGATAAACTGTTATCGCTGACACCAAAGAGTTGCCCGTCAGCACGCCAAGATAGCTGCAAGGAACATAGCAAGAGCTACTTAGCGATACAACAGCGCAGCAAGGAGCTTCAAACGGCCTTAGCGGGCCTTCCAGAGGAAAATGCGTTTCTCCTTGAATTTGAATACAAAAAAACTCACCTTCGTCAATTAGGCTACATGCGAGAAGATGAGCTCCTCCCTCGTGGTACCTGTGCTAGTCGTATATATGTACAAGAACTTCTGGTTACAGAGCTTATTTACTCTGACATATTCGCCCAAATCGATGACGATCAGCTTAACGCTTTGCTGTCGAGCGTCGACTTCGAAGCACGGAAAAATGATGTATTTCAGCGTGCTGGAGTTTTCGATACCGCGCCAGTCAAAGAAATCTGCGAGTACATCCAAAGTATTTGTGGTGAAGACTCAGTAAGATACGACCCGCGCGTAGCGGGGATTACTTACGCCTGGAGCCAAGGTTCAACGTTTGTCGAAATACAATCATTATGTAATCTTGATGAGGGCGACATCATCAGTGTTTTTAGGCGAACCATCGATCTCTTGCGCCAGATGAGAGAGGCCACAAGCGATTCCCTTTTGCGAACGCGTTTAAAAGCATGCATGACAAAACTTGATCGGGATGAGGCAGCTATTATGGAACTGTAAGGGTAATTCATCAATTACCCTTTCCCCCTTTCATCTATAATAACCAGTAATGTCAATTCACTGAATTGCTTGTCTCTCATATCCCTCACTGAAGAAACGAGGGCAATTCGAGAATTGCCACTACAAGTTGAAAAATAAAACTAAAAGGGAAAAGCGATTGTTCGCTTTTCCCTTTTAGTTTCCCATGATACAAGCACTTTTCAGTTACTCAGCTTCAAACTCATCTTTACCTACTCCACAAACTGGGCAGACCCAATCAGCCGGAATATCCTCAAACGCTGTACCTGGTGCAACACCAGAGTCAGGATCTCCAACTGCAGGATCATAAACATAGCCACAAGCGGAACAAACATACTTTTTCATAAGAACTCCTCCTAAAATTTAATGAATTTAAATTAGTATGAATTATAACATCTCTTCGAGACTATAGCAAATTTATCCATCAACAAATCCCATCATAATATCACCTCAACGATGGATTGTAAAATGAAATATTGTAATTCATAATAACATAGCGACGAAAATTCTCAGCACATTGGCAAGGCTCCAAGTGTTCGCAAAAGCCAACCTCAAGTTTACCCGTCAAATGATGGTGCAAAATATGTACATTCACAAATAAGTGACTCACTTGTTCATTTAATTCTAAATAGTGGCGTGAGGCAAAATAGAAAATAACCAACATGACTACACTCATAACTAACCCTCTCCCAAGCAAAAACCACGGGAGTAAAATAATACATATCCCAAGAAATAATAGGATAAAGATCCAGATCATTTCCTGAACTTTAGCAGCTTTCCATTCGTTATATCGGCCAAGAAATTCACAGAACAAATGACCCATACGCTCTGAGGGCACTGGGATATCCTGGTTTTCTATTGTTTTAAGTATGGGCTGGCAAATTATTCCCACCCATATCTCCCCTCTTTCCAGCAAATTACAAATTCCCTTGCCCAATTAACCGGAAAAGATCGTCAAGATTGCCTGCGTAATCAGTCTCTTCTAATCCTATGGATCCAACGAAAAACGTCTTCATCCCTAGTTCTCGACAAACCAAGTCTTGCGTGTGCCCACTGACAATTAAACAATTATCAGGTTTAACTCCAAGACTTTCCGCAACTTCTCTAAAAAATCCTAGGTGAGGTTTAAAGAAATGGAAATTATCTAAGGAAGGAATGATCTTAAAATGTTCAGGAGTGAGCCCAGCCCAGCTTATATGTTCCTGCATAGCATTTAACGGGAGTATTGCATTGGAGGCAACAGCGGTTAAAAACCCCTGTTGAATGGCATATTCAACCACCTTAACTCCTTGAGGAATAGCCTGAACCAGACACCGTAAAGCCGGAAAATCGGATTCATAAAACTCCTCAAAAATTGGCTGCAGTGTTTGAATAGATTGCCCTGTAGCCTTACTGAAATCGTCATAGAAGCTCTGTATATTTGTCTGCCCAGGTTTAGGTTCACTTCGCGCAACTTCCAACGATTTTGAAAATTGTTTTGAAAATTTATCAGGTGAAAGCAGATGAGCAAAGCGCGGGGCCAGGATTCCAAGATAATTGCGCATGAAAGCGATCGCATCAATATTTATGAGTGTATCCTCAAGGTCAAAGAGAATGGCTTGGATCAATGTTGTGTCCTCCTAATCGAGGTCTGAAACACAGAACGATTGCTTGTTCCGGTTCTATTTTATATTATTCTCCTTTTCCTTGCGATTTCCTCCTAGTGTTTGAGATGTTCCATTAAACATTTATATTCCCTTTTATATAAAATATATTCATTTATTCAACAATTATTGAAAATGGAGCCTCAAGGGATAGTCATCCCTCGAAGCTCCTTAAAGTTCTCAGTCTCGCAACGACCCGCTCTGATCACAGAGGTGCAATACTGAGACCATCCCTCCGTAATGAGCTGCAGACACATTAGGTGGGTCATTACTTTCCTTTGTGAGGCTAAAGGAATTGCTTCCTGGCATTCCTTCTCCTCCCACGCCTACACCTTTTCTCCTTTACGCGATTTCGCTCGCTTTCGAGGCAACGATTGCCTTACTACTTTCGGATAAAAAAGATGTCTGCTTCTACTAGTATACTTCTTGGCTACCATTAAAAAATCCTTGGGTGAAAAACAGAACTTTTCCACTAATATTGTAATATTGTCCTCTGACTACTTCTTATTCTTTTTCTTTGAGTTTTTCCGTTTTTCTAAAAGAAGCTCAGCTGTGTGAATTACTTTGATTTTTGGGTTTTTCTTATCTAAGCCGCCACCAATTTGCATTAAACATCCTGGGCAATCCACAACCACGAAATCTGCACCTGTCTCTTCAATGTTTTTCATTTTCCGATCCAAGATTGGTCCCGATATTTCAGGGAACTTTATCGAATAAGAGCCGGCGAAACCACAGCACCGATCGGATTCTTTCATTTCAATTAGCTCGACCCCTGCTGTATCTGTCAATATTTTACGAGGTTCAGCGAAAACTCCCATAGACCGTTTCAGGTGACAAGAATCATGATACGTTATTTTCATCGGTACGCCGTCTCCACCTGCAGGCAATCCGCCTAAGTCAAATAACAATTTGGAGAAGTCTCTAGATTTTCTGCTCAGCTCTTCAGCGCGGGCTAATAAGGCTGGATCATCTTCGACGAGTTCTTTGAAACTGTCGATTAAAGCATGGGTACAGGTTGGACATCCACTTACAACATAATCAACCTTTTCGGCTTCCAGCGCTTCGATATTCATGACTGCACACTTACGTGCATTTTTACGATCACCCATGTACGTTGCAGGAGCACCGCAACAAGATTGTCCATCCGGGAATACGACTTCATACCCTTTTTCATTCAGTCCAGCAATAATCCCTTCTCCAATTTTTGGATAGACAAAGTCAATCAGGCAACCAGCATAAAGGGCAACCTTACCTTTTGGATTTTTAACCTCTTGCTTGACCTTTTTGATTACATCACGGAAGGGAACCTTAGCAACCGTCGGTAGACTTTTCTGTTCTGTAAGTCCGGAGAGAAACATAGGTAAATGCCGAATAACAGGTTGCCCTTTGGAGAACGGTAATTGGGCAAGTGAAGCAACACGTAACATTGAATGAAACAGGCGCCGATTCGATACTACATCCAAGGCGAATTTCGGGACTGCTCCGATTCCATCCTTTTCCCCCATCCGATTACGCAGTTCTAAAATCATCTGAGGAATATCTAACTTTCCAGGACATACTTCCGTACACTTTCCACATTGTAGACATAGATTTTGCGGATTTTTAGCGTCTCTTTCTGAATTTACAAAGTTGGTTAAGATGGTTCCAATGCCACCGGTATAAATATGTCCATAGACGTGCCCACCCAAGAGTTGGAACGCAGGGCATACATTGAGACAAGAGGCACATCGAACACACTGGAAGGTCTTTTTAAACTTTTCGTCGTTAAACATCTTCCTACGACCATTGTCAATGATGACGATGTGAAAGTCCTTATCCTTAATCGTACCATCAGCATAGTAGGCTGGGGTAGGTCCAGTTATCATAGTTACATAACTAGTAATCAGCTGACCAGTTGCACTCTTTGGAAGCGCCTGTATGATGTGTTGTGCATCTTCAAACTTCGGAACGAATTTTTCCATACCTACTAAGAAGACTTGAGTAGGGGGTAAGGTATTTGTAAGCCGTCCGTTCCCTTCATTTGTCAGCATCATCAGTGTCCCAGTTTCAGCAACGGCAATGTTAGCTCCTGAAATGCCCATTTCAGCTTCTAGAAACTTCTTACGAAGTTCTACTCTGGCGGTTTTAACAAGTTCGGCAATAACTGGTTGCTCAACCCGTTTTAAATGACCGCTAAATGTCGTGGCGACTTCTTCTTTTGTCATATGGATTGCTGGCAAAACCATGTGAGACGGATGTTGTCCAGCGAGTTGTACAATCCATTCGCCTAAGTCTGTTTCTTGGACGTCAATTCCATCGGCAATCAAATCGTCATTTAATAAAATCTCTTCAGAGACCATTGATTTAGATTTTACAATTCGTTTAATTCCCTTTTTCTTAACTAAGTCACTGACATATTTCTTGGCATCGGTTGCAGTAGCTGCACGATAAACCTTAGCTCCTCTTGCCGTTGCTGCTTTTTCGAATTGATCCATCATTTCATCGATATGGTTTGCCGCATAAGACTTAACTTGCACAATGTTTTCACTGAGTGCATCAAAGTCATAACCCTCATACGCTTTAGCACGAGCTAAAATATAGGCATCGCCAAAACGACCTAAAGCACCACGTAAAACGTCATCTCCCAGAGCTTTTGAAATTTTTGTTTTAAAATCTTTGTCCATTTAAGCCACTCCCTCTACTTGTTCATCAACAAAGATTACTATAAGTTGTTTCGGGCCATGAACCCCAACTGTCAGGACGCGTTCAATATCCGAAGTTCTGCTGGGACCTGTGATAAAACCCACAAATCCGGGAATTTGAGGAAGTTGATGAATTGTTGTCATAGCTTCCGCTAAAGTAGCCATCATGGTAGACGTCGAAACCAAAGCTATGTGAATGGGAATAAGAGTTGAGCATAGACGATCATCAACACTTGCATCTTCCCTAGCCTGAACAAGCGTTCCAAATTCAGCAATAGCATAGTCAACTTGTGTTATCCCCGCATGCGCGTCCGGTGTGACTTCTCTAAAACGATCTGTATAAACGGTTATACCTGCTTCGCCTATTTGTTTAGCAAACTCTCCCCTTAGAGAGATTGAAGAATTCAAGAGTGCTACATTTTCAATCCCTTTTTCTTTCATCACTTTGCAAGCAAGTTCTCCTGCTTCTTTTGCAGTCTTAACACGAAAACACTCTCCAGATAACACTTCTACTCTTGCTTGAAATTTTTCAAATAATTCAGTGGTTTGGTCAACTCCCATTTTGAACCTTCCTCCTTAAATATTTCCATCTTAAGTAATTGCAAATTTGTGGTCAGACCATCATACCATCTAATTAATTCATTTTAAAGTATTTTTCAATAAATTGCAATATCCAATCGTTAAAAATTGCAAATATTTAGACGACAAAAGGGCTTCTCAGTAAACTGAAAAACCCCTTTGATAAGTACAGACTTTTCTATAGAACCCTATCCCCTACTGAAATAGGCTTTGAGCAGCAGCTATTGCCATCTGAGCAAGAGGCGTTGGATAAAGACCAATTACAAGCGTAATTACCATGGTAAAGACCAACGTAAACTTCATTGCCCCATGAACTGGTACATCCGGTAAC
>NZ_SPQQ01000005.1 GCF_004766045.1 Desulfosporosinus fructosivorans | reverse complement strand
ATGAGCCTTAAGGCTCAGCCTGTATCATGCCCTTATAGGGCTAGAGCAAACCACCCGCTAAGCGGGTGGTCATGATTAGGGTATTTTATATATGACATTCGCTTTTAACGATAACTTTTCAAATTGGAGGACTGTATGAACACAACAATTTACTATTTTACAGGAACAGGCAACAGCGGTGAATTTTCAGCAGAGGCTGGATGATATGGATGCCTGCCTGAAGAAAACTACCTGCGAGGTCAGGGAGTTTGATAACGATCTAGTAAGGAGGCTCCTGCAGAGCATCAAGGCCGTTAAGGACGATCTGATAGAGATCCAATTCAAATCCGGAATCGTGATGAACCAAGAGCGTTTCATACTTTGATTAAGATAGAGGCAGGAACAGCTGCGAGAGGCTCTTCCTGCCTGAAAATAGCATCTGTTAAGACTAAAATCCTCAGTGTCGCTGAGGGTTTTAGTGTTGGCAGGATAAAGATGACTAGGAAAAGCTGATTAGAACATTTTACTTTCTCTTGTCTTTTGCGCTCGTAAATTCCATAAAAAATATGAGCATAAAAGAGAGTGGGTGTATCAGAAGTAAGCAATAAGCAGTCATAATAACAGTTGAAAAGCTCTTAAGACAGTTACGAGTAAAGTCAATATATGCTTGAATTTATTCGCAGTTGCGAATAAAATTAACTTGTATAAATGTAATCTTTAGGAGTCGATGCTATGGAATTTATAACAGCTAAAGAAGCTGCGTTGAAATGGGGAATTACTCCCCGGCGTGTGCAAGCCCTATGCGCAGAAGGTCGAATATCAGGTGCCTGGCGACTAGGTAATGCATGGGCAATACCCGTAAATTCTGAAAAGCCTCGTGATGAACGCACAATGAATAAAGATACTATCGATGATAGAGGGGAGGATGTCTGATGCGCTCAATTGAAATTTGTGCTGGAGCCGGCGGACAGGCGTTGGATTGGAGCAAGCTGGCTTTTCAAGATTAATTGCAAAAACAAAAGCTGGAGCTCAGTGCTTTATAAATAGCCCCATGTCAAGTAGACAGAGGCAGACAGTATATTAAGCTGTCTGCCTTGATCGTCAACGGATACTTTCCGGTTGCTTTAAGTTACTATTCCAATCCAAACTGTCTTGTTATAATTAATCAATGGTATATATCGGAGGATTACATATGAAGCAATTTTATATACAGCTCAAGAATGCTTTTTTCGGGCAGGAGTTGGATTTTAGAGTGAAAATCTTTAATCTGCTGGCAATAGCAAGTGCACTCAACAGCATAGTGATGGCAGTTATTTCCGTAGTAAACGGAGCTGGACTGGCCAATACGCTGCTAAACACCAGCTTATTTCTGCTGGCTGCCCTCCTGCTGTATTATACTGCTAAAAGCAAGCGATACGAGCTTTGCTATATGATCACTATCATCGTGGTATTTATCTTGCTGTTTCCCCTCCTGTTTTTTTCTTCAGGTGGATATCACAGCGGTATGCCTTCCTTTTTTATCTTTGCTGTGGTATTCACCGTCTATATGGTGAGTGGTAGAAAAATGCTTGTAATGACTCTTTTAGAGTCGGCTGTCTATGTAGGGATATGCTTGTGGGCTTACAATCATCCCGAAAGTGTTCACACATTCGACACTGAGGCCGCAATTCTCTCGGACATCATCACCGGCTTTCTTGCCGTGAGCCTGATATTGGGCGTAACCATGTACATCCAGTTTCTGATGTATCGGAAACAGCAAGAACTTCTGGAGCAAGCCAGAGAGCAGGCGGATGCAGCCAGTCGTGCAAAAGGCGCTTTCCTCGCCAACATGAGCCATGAAATCCGTACTCCCATCAACATGATGTTGGGCATGAATGAAATGATTATGAGGGAAAGCACTGTCGAGCATATTACGGAATATGCAGAAAACATTCAAACCGCAGGAGAAATGCTCCTTGACATCATCAGCAATATTTTGGATATGTCAAAAATTGAATCAGGTAAGCTGGAGCTTTACGAAAAGCCCTATAGGACGGCAAGCCTTTTATCGGATATGGCACAGATGGGCGGGAAGCAAATAGAGAAAAAGAAGCTGGCTTTTTTGAAGGAAGTAGACGAAAGCATCCCCTCTGTGCTGGAGGGGGATGAAACCCGAATCAAACAAATCATCACCAACTTCATCGGCAATGCCGTGAAATATACGGCAGTAGGTTCAGTCACTTTTTCCGCAAAGCAGAAGCCGGACAGTGAACCGGGTTCCATCCTGCTCTGCCTTTCAGTCGCCGATACGGGCATCGGTGTAAAGGAAGAAAACCTCGGACTACTGTTTGAAGCCTTCGGCCGTGTGGATCTTCCTGCTCATCGCAATATTGAGGGAACGGGGTTGGGGTTGGCTATTGCCAAAGAACTGACCGAGAGTATGGGCGGTCGTATTTTCGTAGAAAGCGTTTGGGGAAAGGGCAGTACCTTTGGCGTGGAAATTCCTCAAAAGATAAAAAACACTGCACCGATAGGAGCAGGGTACATTGAGTCGGAAGCAAAGGCACAGCGGCAGGAGGAAAGCTTCCTTGCTCCAAAGGGTAAAATTCTGGCGGTGGATGACAATGTCGAAAACCTGGAGGTTGTGAAATCTCTCCTTAGGCGTACTATGCTCCAAATTGCCACTGCGGGGAGCGGCTCTGAAGCACTTCAAAAGGTACAAGAAAATCAATACCATGTCATTCTCATAGATTACATGATGCCTGACATGGACGGCGTGGAGACTCTTCGCCGTATGCGGGAGCAAAATTTAATTGCTGATACGGCAGTTATAGCCCTGACCGCCAATACTATCGCAGGAACAAAGGAAATGTTCCTGCGTGAAGGTTTTTCGGGCTGCCTGACAAAGCCCATTATGTGGCAGGAGCTGGAGGCAGTTCTGCTCTCCTGTCTGCCGGTTGAAATCGTTACAAAATCAGTTCCGGTTCCAACGGAACAATTGATTGCCGACGAAGTGAAGCAGGTACTTGAGAAGGACCTTATACAGCATGATATTTCTTTATCTGAGGGACTTCACTTTTTAAACGGCGATATTCTGCAATATAAAAAACGGGCAATGTTTTTCACTGAAGGCTTTGCAGAAACAAAAAATCGGGCAGAGAAACTGCATGCCGATAAAAACTTTGAAAGCCTTGCCTTTATCATTCATTCCTTAAAATCCAACGCGCATGCGCTGGGAGCGCTGGATCTATACAATACTGCTGCCCGTATGGAAAAACGGTGCAGGGACAGCGCCTATATCGAAAGTGCCATGCCGCTTTTACTATTGGAATGGAACCGTACAAACGACGGGCTTTTGCGGTTTGTCTCCACATTGGACAACCTATTGCCTGACTTGCCGCATGAGTATAGCGGACAAGCACTTGATGTCTGTAAAAGCAGGGCACTGGCCGCGATCGCTGCCTACCGGTGGAAAGAAGCCAAAAAAGAGCTTAGTGTGTTGCTTTCTTCTGCACAAGACAATTCTGTAAAGGAAAGATTGGAAAAAGTACTTATTGCGGTAGAACATATGAAATTTGAACAGGCAGAAGCATTGTTTGAAGAATACTTAAGAACAAAGGAGCGGGATGGGCATGTGTGAAAAAAGCAAGGTCCTTGTGATAGATGACGATATGATGCTCCTCAAAATGGCAGCGGAGCTGCTGGACGGAAGGTATGATGTGAGTCTTGCCCAATCTGGTGAAATGGCACTGCGGCTTTTACACAAGGGGATTCTACCTGATGTGATCCTATTGGATATTGATATGCCCTGCATGAATGGCTATGAAGTCATAGCTGAAATCAAGAAAATCAAGGAGGCCGAACCCATCCCCATCATTTTCCTGACTGGGCTCTCCGAGGCGGAGAACGAAATCAGGGGATTGCGATCAGGTGCTGTGGATTATATAAAGAAACCCTTTGTGCAGGAAATACTGCTGGCAAGGCTTGAGGTGCACTTGGATGGCGGTCGGCGAATGCGGGAAAAAAACAGCTTGGACGAGGAAAAGCTGAGGCTGCTGATAGAGCCTTTGACTGAGACAGAGCTGAAGGTGGCAAAGCTGTTGGCACAGTCCTTCACCAATGATGAAATCAGCCGCGAGCTGAATTATTCCCTTAGCTATGTGAAAAAGCTTGTTTCACGGATACTTTCAAAACTGAATATCAGGATCAGAAATGAAATCAAACAATATTTAAAATAACAGAGGGGAGCCCTGCAAGCCCCTCTGTTTTTTTGTGTACAAAAAACTATCCCAAGATTAAAAGAGTGTACCTCAAGTACCTATTGTAAAGAAAAACCAATTGCTACAATATGGATACGAGGTGGTTTTATGTCGGATACTGCGTGTGAAAAAGTAGGCGAGCATTTTCTTTACGGAAACGTGCGCATACGGCAGATACAAATGGATGAGACCAAGGAAATACTGGACCTGAATGTCATATATGCCAACAGAGAAGAACAACAAATCCGGTATGACGGAGTATTTTACAGTGCATTTGATGAAAAAAGCGTAGGCCTGCGTATAGTCATGTCAGAGGAATTGCCCCTTCGGGCTCTGGAAACACAGGAACATAGAGATTCTGCCCAAAAGTTTTGGGAATCCTGCGGCGGTATGGAGGATGGTTTTCTTGACGTGATGGCAGAACGGGGTAACAAGCTGTTTGTTCATTATGTAGGGAAAACCGATGAATACATCGTCATAGCACGAAGCATATCCATGCATTTATAATTACCAAATTTAAAGGGGACATTTGAACCACATTTTATTTAGTTTATGAGAAATTACGAGGAGGAAATCATATGAAAAGAAAAATTCTTTCGTTGGTCTTGGCCTTTATGATGGTCATAACACTGCTGCCGTCTCAAATCACTCTGGCGGCAGAAATCGGCAACGGGTATACATTTGACACGGATACAGGTACGCTGACCATTACGAGTAATGCAGGCACGACCAGTTGGCAGTCAAACACTAATATTGATAGAATGACAGGCGTCAAAAATGTGATAATCCAGGATGGCGTGACCAGCATCGGCGATACAGCATTCAGCGAATGTACGGAACTGGTATCGGCCGTCATCCCCCAGAGCGTAACTGCCATCGGTAATACCGCGTTTTATAACTGTAACAAATTGACCGGTTCGCTGACGATACCGCAAAATGTAACAACCATCGGTATCGCCGCGTTCCGCTATTGCACGGGATTCAGCGGTTCGCTTATTGTCCCGTCCAGCGTAACAAGTATCGGCGACTATGCATTTGAAAGCTGTTCTCAAATCACATCCGCAATCTTTCGCGGAATGGCTGCGCCGACCGTCGGCAGCAATGTGTTTGACAACACAGCCTCCGGATTTGTCATCTATTATCCAGACGGAGGTACAGGCTACGGCAGCCTCGGATATTCCGCCGTACCTATCTATACCGTCACTTACGAAGCCAATGGCGGAACAGGAACCGCTCCGACTGAGGATTCAAAGGCGCAGGGGGCTACTTTTCCGGCTGCGGCAAACACCTTCACCCCTCCCACAGGAAAAGCTTTTAAGCAATGGAATACTCAAGCGGACGGAGGCGGCACCTCTTATACCGCCGGAGCGATTGTCACCATGCCGGGAAACGCACTTACGCTATATGCCGTTTGGCGAAATGCGACCGTTTCCGGAGATGGTTATCTCTTTGACATCGTGGACGGAACGCTGACCATCAGCAGCGATACCGGCACAACAAAGTGGCGGGAGGATACCGGCATCGCAAAGGATGCGGTGAAAAAGGCTGTTCTTGAGGAAGGTGTAACCATGATAGGCCAATTTGCGTTTCTGGATTGTATAAATCTGACTGATGTAATCATCCCCGACAGCGTGACGAATATTGTAGATCGAGCGTTTAGGAACTGTTCCTCTTTGAGTGCCATCAACCTTCCTGAAAACATCATCACAATAGGATACGGCACATTTACGGATTGCTCATCTCTTACGGCAGTCTCCATTCCCGGTGGTGTGAATACCATTAGTCAATACGCATTTTCCGGTTGTACGTCGCTGTCCTCCGTCAGTATTGCCTCCGGCGTAACCACCATTGATATGTGTGCATTTATTAGTTGCACTTCCCTGCAAAGCGTCACCATACCGTCCAGTATGACCACGATTGGTATCAATGCGTTTCGTTCATGCTCTCAGCTTGTTTCCGCAACCCTTATGCGCAACACGGCTCCCAGTATCGGAACATATGCGTTTCAGGACACTGCCTCCGGTTTTACAATCTATTACCCTGCCGGAGGTACGGGCTATGACAGTCTCGGCTATACCACTGTTCAGATCTATACGGTAACCTATGACGCAAACGGTGGGTCAGGAACTGCGCCGACCGAAGGTCCAAAGGCGCAGGGTGCTACCTTTGCAGCGGCAACGAACACCTTTACCCCGCCCTCTGGACAGCAATTTAAAGAGTGGAACACACAGTCAGACGGAGGCGGTACCTCTTATGCCACCGATGCGACTGTCACCATGCCATCCAACGCGCTCACCCTGTACGCCATCTGGGAGAACATCCCCACCTACACTCTAATAAGCATAACGGATATCCCTGGAGTGACGCCGCCGGTAAGAAATGCGTCTCCCGTTTCTACCATTACGGAAACAGACCAATACACAGGAACCGTTATATGGTTTCCTGCAGATAATCCGTTTGCGGCTGGCACCGTGTATTTGGCAACTATCACACTGACACCTAAAATGGGTTACACCCTGACCGGCCTGGCAGCAAACTTCTTCACGGTGGCAGGTACAACCTCGGTAAGCAATGCGGCTGATTCAGGCGTAGTAACTGCCGTATTCCCGGCTACGGAAGCAGAACCACCGGCTGTAATCAATATCGTTGCTATTCCGGGAGTAACCGCCCCTGAAAGGGGAGCAACGCCTGTTACTACGATAACTGAAACGGCTCAGTATACAGGAACTGTAACTTGGTCACCGGCCGATAATCCGTTTGGTGCCAGCACAATCTATACTGCAACCATAACCCTGACACCGAGAGCAGGATACACCTTAACTGGTGTAGTTGAAAACTTCTTTATCGTAGCCGGTGCAACCACAGTAAGCAATGCGGCTGATTCAGGCGTGGTAACCGCCGTATTCCCGGCCACGGAAGCAGAATCACCGGCTGTAATCAACATCGCTGCTATTCTGGGAGTAACCGCCCCTGAAAGAGGAGCAACGCCTGTTACTACGATAACTGAAACGGCTCAGTATACAGGAACTGTAACCTGGTCACCGACCGATAATCCGTTTGGTGCCAGCACAATCTATACTGCAACCATAACCCTGACACCGAAAGCAGGATACACCTTGACCGGAGTAGGAGTCAACTCCTTCACGGTAGCAGGAGCTACATCGGTAAGCAATGCGGCTGATTCAGGCGTAGTAACTGCCGTATTCCCGGCTACGGAAGCAGCGCCGCCCGAGCCTGACACCACCGCGCCAGCAGTAGCGGATGGAACCATCACTGCCAGCGGCCTCACGGATACGGTCGTTACCTTAAGCTGGAACAAGGCGACGGATAATGTGAGCACCCAGGGAGCATTGCAGTATCTGGTCTACAGGTCAAACAGCAACAACATAGACACAGTAGTAAATATAGAAGCCAACGGAACTGCCGTAGGCTCATATGCTACAGATATCAATACGAAGGAAATCACCGGCTTAAACAGTAGCACTACCTACTACTTCAACATCATCGTCAAAGATGAAGCCGGAAACAAAACAGCCTACACCATGAGAGCAGTAACCACCGAAGCTGTAGTACCGCCTGACCAGGCAGCGGCTCCCACAGCAACACCTGCAAGTGGAGCCACGGTAGCAAATAATTCAACAGTAACCCTCGCTACGACGACAAGTGGAGCGACCATACACTATACAACGGACGGAAGTGACCCAAACGCAGGCAGCCCAAGCGGAACCTTCGTGACCATCAGCGGAGCAGCCGGTTCATTAGTAACGGTCAAGGCGTATGCAGTAAAGTCGGGTATGTCAGACAGCGGTATTGCGGCCTTCACCTACACGATAGAGACTCCTCCTGTGGTTAGTGCCGCAATAAGCCCGGATTTGCGCACCTTCGACCTCAATAACCCGGCTGACGTGACCACCGTAATAACCTGGAACAGCGCTCAAAGTGTTACGGACGCGGTTTACGGAAGCGAACACCTGTCAGCGGGGATGGATTATACAATAAATGGAAATACACTGACCATCAATAAGAATTATATCTCCGGCCTGAACCTGACGGAAGGCGACTCTGCGGATATCGAGATATCCTTTGATGTCGGGAACAGCGCCACGCTGACGGTCGAAGCCGTGCAAAATTATACGCCCGGCAGCGATGCTTCATTAAGCGATCTGACGGTGGGAGGCAGCACTGTAAACGGTTTTGCGGCAGACCAATATGAGTATGATATTCAACTGCCCTACGGCACTTTGCCCGGCAGCCCGGCATCCACGGCCGGCGCAACGCCTTCCGACCCTCATGCAACCGTTAATATCACCCAGGCGGCAGCCCTCCCAGGTACAGCAACAGTTGTGGTGACCGCCGAGAATACGGCAACAACTCAAACCTATACGGTAAATTTCACGCTGGGAGCGGCACCGAATACCGCGCCCACGGCTAAAACACCGGTACCCGCGCAAAGTGTAACGACAGGCAGCTCTATCAGCTTCACTGCCTCCGATATTGCGCAGGATGCCGACCATGATCCGCTGACAATCACAAGCATTGTGACCGCTCCCGACTCCGCGACCGCGACGGCAAGCCTGAACAGCGGAACGGTGACGATAACCGGCGTAACAACGGGTGGAACATCGGTCATTGTCAGAGTCAGTGCCGGAACGGATACGGTGGATGTGACCGTGCCGATTGCGGTAACCGATTTGCCGGCGCCCGCTTACGCCCTTACCATTACGGCGGGAACAGGCGGCAGCATCACGACCGGCAGCAGCGGCAATTATACGGCAGGTACGATTATTACCATTGCTGCGACACCTGTCTCCAGGTACAGCTTCAATAAATGGACATCCACCGGCGGCGGAACCTTTGCCAATGCCAACAGCGCCAGCACAACCTTTACTATGCCCGCAAACGCAGTCACAATTACGGTCGGCTTCACATATAACGGCGGTGGCGGCTCCGGCAGCGGAGGAAGCGGCGCCACAACCACGACGCCGACTTACTACGCGGCTGTTTCAGGGAGCGGTACGACAGCAACCACCCTGCCGGTTACCGTCAATACGCAGGCGGGCAGTGCTGTGGTGGAGCTGGGAACTCTGACAGGAGACGCTTTTGCCGGTGAAGGAACGACTATCTCTGTACCCTCCATCTCTGGAGTGAATGCCTATACCTTGGGAATACCCGCCGCTTCCCTATCGCGCTCGCAAGGAGAAGGTACACTAACCTTCTCCACCGGTACAGGCAGCGTCAGCATTCCGGCCGACATGCTGGCGGGAATTCCGGGAACGGAAGGATCGAGCGCAGACATAACCATCGGCCAGGGCGACAAGTCCGGGCTACCGGATGAAGTGCAGGCGGCCATCGGCGATCGGCCTATTGTCCAGCTCACCCTGACCCTGGATGGAGCGCAGACCGAGTGGAACAATCCCAATGCGCCGGTAACGGTAAGCATCCCTTACACGCCGACAGCGGCGGAACTGGCTGATCCTGAGCCCATCGTCGTCTGGTATATTGACGGCAGCGGCAACGCGATCCCGGTACCCAATGGCCATTTTGACCCGGCCACCGGTGCCGTTATCTTTACCACCACCCATTTCAGCTATTACGCCGTGGTTTATGGGCAGAAGACCGCCGTCACCGGCGTAACAAGGCTTGCGGGGCCTACCAGGGTCGACACGGCCCTGGCCATAGCCAAAGCAATCTATCCGGGCAAAATTGAAAATGCCGTCTTAGCCACGGCGGACAATTATCCGGACGCCCTGGCCGGCGGTGTATTGGCCTACAAGCTCAATGCCCCCATTCTCCTGGTTGGCAGCTCTGAAGCGGACCAGGAAAAGGTTCTGGATTACCTGAAATCCAATCTGGAACCGGAAGGGATGGTCTATATCCTGGGCGGCACCGCCGTAGTCGGCAGCAGCATGGAAGGCAAAATAACAGCGAGCGGTTTCAGCCATCTCACCAGAATAGCCGGAGCGGACCGCTATGAAACTTCCGCTAAAATAGCGGACCAATTGGAAGTCAAGGCCGGAACCCCGGTGGTACTGGTCAGTGGGGAAAACTACCCCGATGCTTTATCTGTCAGCAGCATTGCGGCCCAAAGGCAGATTCCCGTACTCTTAGTCCAGAAAGATGGGATCAGCGACGCTATCAGGCAGGAAATCGCCGCCATCAAGCCGGGTAAAGTCTATATCATCGGACTGCAGGGGGTAATCAGTGCGGCCGTGGAAAACCAGGTGGCTCAGCTCACCGGTTTGGAGCCAGCGGATATCGTAAGGATTGGTGGTACCGACCGCTATGCCACCTCCCTGGCCGTAGCGCAATACTTCAATACAAGCTCAAGCGGCCAAACTGTCTGTGTCGCTACCGGCAACAACTTCCCGGACGCCCTGGCTGGCAGCGTCTATGCGGCCAAACACAAGGCTCCGATTATTTTAGCGGACGGCAGCTTGTCCGAACAGGTCATGAATTACCTCAAGTCCGGAAAACTGTCCGGAACGGCCATTTTCGGCGGAGAGGCCGTAGTCGGTAAGGACATCGAGCTACAGCTTGGACAGTTGGTAGGACAATAATTTGCTTGCTTTATAAAGAGCCCTTTTTTACAAGGGTAGGCTTTTGCAATATTTGTGGCTTTTGACGGATGATTTTGGGGTATCAGATACAGGGCTTTCGCTACGCTCCTGGTGAAAGGGGTACTCTATATGATTACCTGTTTTCCCTTCTTCGGGAGGCCGAAATAAATACGGAGCAATTATTATATATGCATACATTTATCTGATATCATACAAGAGTCAAAACCCAGTAATTTGCAGCGTGCAAAATTGCTGGGTTTTTCTATTTGTCAACATTCTGGAAAACACGCTTGATTTAGAGTCCTCCGGAGAACATTGGGGGACCTTCTTTTTAACGCCGAGAGGTGTGATTGACCAAGGCAAGGAGAAAATGTCCGCTACTGATTTCAAGTATTTGAATCAGACCTATATACCCTATGATTACTGGTACACCGTTTCAGTAGAACGTGACCATCTTGTGGATTTCGATAATGTGCCGGAAAAGATAGCAGACATGCTTAATGTGTGTTATCTGGACCAATAGGAAATGGAGAATAACCTGTATCGACCTGATGAGCACGGCAAAGAAAGTAATCCAGAACAGGAACAGCAGAATGGCCCGGTTATAAGTTGATGGAGGAACTGTCTGTGAAACTAATTTTCATCAATCACAAAAAAATGTATAATTAATTTGGTTAGGAGGTGCGATAAAATGGGGTTGTTTTGTCGGGTCAGGATGAAGAAATATAACTCCTACAAGGGTGGCGTTGGCAAGGTTGCACCAAATCTGTTGGAACGGAACTTCAAGGCGGACAAGCCTTTTGAGAAGCTAACAACCGATGTTACCGAGTTCTCACTGTTCGGTAAAAAACTATATCTATCTCCTTTGCTTGACCTATATAATGGAGAACTTATTGCATTCAGTCTTAGTGAGCATCCCAATTTTCGAATGATAGTGGAAATGCTCGAAAAGCGAGTTACTCTATCTTCAAGACTTTGAATCTATTGAACACTTTAAGAAAGAACTAATAGATTATCTTGATTACTATAACAACAGGCGAATTAAGCATAAGCTTGGCGGCATGAGTCCAGTACAGTACCGAATGTTAGACACTGCATGAAAAGAGGTAACCGCTTCTCGGTTACCTTACGAAAATTTGAACCATATTTTTGTCTAACTTTTTGGGGTCATTTCAGTCTGGGGGTAGCATACCAAAGATAGAAATTCTCACACTAACGCATTTACTGTACGTCGATTTCATTGATTAAATATTGGTCATGAATCGAGGATAAACTTAACAAGCAAATTATAGCCCCAGCTAATGCAAGAAACATGTCCCACTGCGTGTCCCAAATATCTCCTTGAAGTCCAAGGAAAGCCTCTGCATCTCCGCCCAACATTATTGCCACACACCATTCAACTAATTCATAAAGTGCACTTACCCCGAGAACTAAGCCGAGAACAACGGTTATGAGTAATTTTCTTTTTTGTAAGGCAGATGTTCGCAGCAGGATTTCTCGTAAAGTTAGGGCCCAAACAAAACCATTGACAAAATGGCCAAACCGATCATAGTAATTCCTCCCAAGATTAAAAGAATCTTGTAGCCAGTTAAACAGTGGTACTTTGCCATAGGTGTAATGCCCCCCGATGAGGACTATGATTGCACCCAAACATAGAAGCAAATAAACGGGAGTCGTGAGACGAAACTTATTATAGGAATATATAATAATAATTGTCCCCACAACAATCGGGGTAACCTCTAAAAACCAGGTACCTAATTGGTAAGGTTTATAAGCAGACCATATAAAAACGATGAAAAAAATAATCGGAAGGAAAAAGTGTATCAGTTTACCTGTTTTTAGGCTTAGAATTTCCATTTTGCGCTTCTCCTATTGTTTAATTTCACATAAATCTACTGCATACCCTTCTAAACGGAAAGGTAAATTGATTTCTCAATTTACCTTAAATTTGTACTTTTTATAGATTAATGGCTGGGGAGGCTGGATTTGAACCAACGAATGCCAGAGTCAAAGTCTGGTGCCTTACCGCTTGGCGACACCCCAATATAGAATATTATTCCATGAAATATATAAAACCTTAGCTACATTCTGATTTCTATTATATCCAAGGAGTGAATCTGTAAGCTGGTAGTTTTTGTCTATCCGCTTTCAGGGGCGTTTTTTCCTCATCTGGCCTCATTTGTGAAATTGCACCTGAAAAGAGATTAGAGCTTTTGCGATTTTGTAGTTTGTCCGACCCGTCCCAACGCTACAATTAAACCCGTCTAGTGCAAGCTAGCGAGTCTTGAGCCACAAGTATTTGTGCAACTCTAGGCTTTTTGCTTTTTAGGAATCAGCATTTGAACTCAGTTATGGATTTATAAGGTTTGTCACCCTTGTCCTAAAGTTGAATATTATGTCCTAAAGACTTTAGATAAGGAGGGTAAAAATGGGTCGTAAGATATCAGTCACGGATTTTGTACGTTTGTCCCTTGAATCAAACCTGTTTTTTTTACGCATCATGAAAGAACATTCATTATTCCTTGAAGCAGGGTTTTTACCAATCGATAGTGACTTAGCCCGTCAGGCAGATCAGTTTAAGGAACAATTTAATGCGCTTTTACGGGAAGCTGTCAGTTTAGCGAATAGAAATGTCAGTAGGGTAGTCCTGTCTTCCGGGGAAGTGGTAACTGACAAAACCCTCAGAGCAGAGCAAAAAACGATCGAACTTTCAGGCATACCTATCGATACCGAATTAACATTAGACGAACTAATGCTTGAGCCCGGCGCTTCAGACCCAAGCTTAGAGACCGCTGTAGCAAATTTGAATCAACGGGCTATTGCTTTGACCCAGGAGCTTATACAGTTTAAAACTAGAATTTTAAATCAAATGCTAAGTTGCACTTTATTTACTTTTAATTACCCCTTGTTAATAGACCATATCAGACGAGAAGCATTATTCTTTGTTGAAGTGCACGGTAAATAATGAGGTTAAGTACATAAACCCATCTTTTCAGGTATGCTAATGTGGTCAGTCTCTTTTAACCTTTTTACTCCATATAATGGAAAAGAAGTTGGGAAGAGAGGTGAATTTTATTGAATCATACTGCAGAGATATATCACGTTCATCACTACAGCTTTGGAACCACTTTTGAAGACGGTCACACCCACAGAATGTTCGGTACTACCACTCTGGGAATTGCAAGAGGAAATACCCACGTTCATCATTACTATGGGGCTACCACTCTGGATGATGGACATGTTCACTACTATAGAGGTGTAACTGGACCTGCCATTTACTTTCCTGGGGGCGGTCATATCCACTACTACCAAGGCGTTACAACCTTTAACGATAGGCATAGGCATGCATACGCCGGGAATGATTCTCCGTCTTGCCCTTAACCAAGTATTTAGCAGGGTCAAATCTTCTGAACATCCTTATAGGGTTTATCAATGTCGAAAACCCAAAAGGGGAGGGCCGTTAAGCTCTCCCTTTGTTTGTTGTATAAATGGAACGGATCACTTCTTGTAAGTTGGTGGCATTATTTCTTCAAGAAGCCTCATCGACCATTACAAGTCTATTATATCTAAGGAGTAAATCTGTATGCTGGTAGGTTCTGACTATTCACTTAAAGTATATTGTCAAAATCCTGGGCAACCTTACACTCAACAAAACTCTCGTCCTACTCATTTGGCCCTCATTGGAACAGTGGGGGCCTCTCTTTTGATTAAATTACATCCTTTACTTACCAACTCACAATAAGGATTAAACAGGGATTAATTGTAATAATAAGCAAGAGTGAATGGAGGTCGATACCTATGACGGTTGCTTCTCAAGTAAAGCAAACTCTCGCCAGTTTAAAGGGAGCTCGGGGAACGTTAAGTATGTATACCACGCAAACAAGGGATGAAGAAACGGAATCAGTTTACACGAATTCACTAGAAATAACCGATACCATTATCAATGATTTAGAGGAACGACTTAAAACTCTTGAATTTGAAGAGCCACAGTATAAAGGTAATTAAAAGGGTGTGAAACAATGCAGGAACCACTGGCGGTTATTATTAGATCACTTTCTCTCTTTGTTTTAGTCTGGTTAGCGACCCGACTTATCGGCAAACGAACGATTAGTCGAGTAAAACCCTTTAATTTTATGAGTTATATTGTGTTAGCCATTGTCGCCACTTTAATGTCCTTAAACCTAGTAAATCTCATTTCAGGTTTTATAGTTTTACTAACCTGGCTTGTCCTCCCCATAGCCCTAGAATATTTATCGATCAAGAGTGAAGTAATCCATCAGTTGATCAACGGAAAAGAAACCGTATTGATCAAGCATGGCAAGATCATGGAAGAAAACCTTATCCAACTTAGAATGACCGGAGAGGACCTTCTCGCTGAACTACGCTCTAAGAATATCTTTAATCTTACCGACGTAGAATTTGCAGTCATGGAGACCAACGGTGAGCTAAATGCTTATCTGAAATCGGATAAAAAGCCAGTAACTGCGCACGATTTAAGTCGAAAGGTAGCCCCACAGGCTGAGCCACAAACCGTGATCATGGATGGGAATATCCTCAATGAGCCTCTGTTCTCGTTAGGTCTCAACCAGGAATGGCTCAAGGTTGAACTTGAGAAAATGGAAGTAGACCTTAAGAATGTGTTTCTCGGGCAGGTCGACTCCTCAGGGGACTTATTCTTAGACCTCTTTGATGATGCTGTGGAACTTCCACAACCAAAGGTGAAGGAGTTACTCTTTGCTAACCTTCAAAAAGTTCAAGCCGATCTTTCCGCATTCTCTCTGCAAACTGACGATAAAAAGGCCAAAGGAATGTATCTAAGAGACTCTCAAAAGCTTGAAAATCTCCTCGATAAATTACGTCCTTACTTACTAAATTAATAAGTTTAGAGGTGTTAGTGTTATATGTCGGATAAATTGAAAAAAAAGCTTACCCCGACTCAACTAGAATACCAAGAATTTGCTCAGGCTAGAGAACCTAAACGGCCGATTGTCTTAAATTGTCTGAAGGCCTTTCTGGTGGGAGGAGTCATTTGCGTCATCGGTCAGGGTATCCAGATGTTCTTTGTTACATACTTTCATTTTTCCCAAAAAAATGCAGGAAACCCGACAGTCGCAGTATTAATCATCTTGTCGGTGTTACTCACCGGGTTGGGTGTTTTTGACCATATTGCCCAATGGGCAGGCGCGGGTACGATCATTCCAGTGACTGGTTTTGCCAATACCATGGCCTCCGCAGCGATTGACCACCGCAGTGAAGGGTTTGTTCTGGGCGTTGGCGGCAATATGTTTAAAATTGCCGGTCCAGTGATCGTATTCGGTGTTTTCTCAGCGTTTGTAGTCTCGTTAGTCGTGATCATTTTTAGAGCATTGGGTGTGATGTAAATGTTACAAGGTCATCAAACTTGGGTTTTCGATTCCAAGCCCACCATTATTGCTTCGGCAGCCGTGGGAGGACCCCACGAAGCACAAGGTCCCTTAGCGTGCGATTTTGATCTCCTCCATGACGATTTCTGGCTGGGACAGGATAGCTTTGAAAAAGCGGAAAAGAAACTTCAAGAAGAAGCCTGTGAGACAGCCATAAAAAAAGCCAACCTGAAAAAAGAAGATGTTCAGTTCTTGTTCGCAGGGGATCTGATGAACCAAACTGTTCCCAGTAGTTTTGCTGCTCGTACACTAGGGGCTCCCTTTCTTGGTCTTTATGGTGCCTGTTCAACTTCGATGGAAGGTTTGGCTTTGGCGTCACTCCTCGTCGATAGCAAATTCGCCAAAAATGCTCTCGTTTGTGTCTCAAGTCATAATGCTGCCTCCGAAAAACAATACCGGTATCCCACGGAATACGGCGCACAGAAGCCTCCAACTGCCCAATGGACCGTGACGGGGTCAGGCGCCGCTTTGGTCTCAGATACCGGAGAGGGTCCAAAAGTAACAGCAGCAACAATAGGTCGAGTCATCGATATGGGGCTTTCCGACCCCTTCAATATGGGGGCCGCCATGGCTCCAGCGGCCGTTGATACGATTGAGGCTCACTTTAGAGACTTAAACAGAGACCCTTCCTATTATGACGTGATTGCCACCGGTGATTTAGGCAGAGTCGGCCATAGAATCGCAGGCGACTTATTGAAGAAGCATGGCCTAAACATCCCCGAAGAAATTTTTACAGACTGTGGGATCTTGATCTATAGGAAGGATCAGCCTGTGGTGTTAGCAGGCGGTAGTGGATGTGCCTGTGCTGCAACAACAACCTTTGGACATTTTCTCAATCGGATGCGTAAAGGGGAAATTAAAAAATTATTGGTCATCGCAACGGGTGCTCTATTATCCCCTATGTCTTACCAGCAGAAAGAAAGTATCCCTTCGGTTGCTCATGCGGTAAGTATTGAACTATAAGGAGAATCACTATGGAAAAATTTCTATGGGCATTTTTGATCGGAGGAACGATTTGTGTCATTGGCCAATTGTTATTGGATGGATTTAAACTGACGCCTGCTCACACAACCGTTACTTTGGTCGTCACAGGAGCAGTCATGGGAGGATTGGGTCTGTATGATCCACTGATTAAGTTTGCTGGTGCAGGAGCGACCGTACCGATTAGTAGTTTCGGGAATTCGTTGGTCAAGGGTGCTTTAAAAGAGTTTGATTCCACTGGTCCGATTGGAGTCCTGACCGGGATTTTTAGTATTACCAGTGCAGGGATATCAGCGGCAATTATTTTCGCATTTATGGGGGCACTCATTTTCAGACCTAAGGGTTAAACTGATACTCTAATAAGGAGGTGATTAATAAATGACGGTTGGAACCCAGATGCAACAAGCTATAGCAACAGTTCAAAGCGCAGCAGCAACCATGAAGACGTTTGCTCTAGAAACTGAGGACCAGAAGGCTAAAAAGAGCTTTGAACAACTTGCTCAAACATTTGATTCTGCTCTAAACGAGTTAAACGGAAGAGAACAATATATCGGACAGCAGGAACCCCAGTATAAACAATAGTTGCCATGAAAAAGTAATAATAGGAATTTAAACTGCTTTTCTTATAACTACGGTTCGAGTATAGAGACGTTTCGACAAAGATGCATTTAAACATGCTCGGTAAAAAAGCCTAGGTATTTATACCTAGGCTATAGTTAGTCTAACTTCTAGCGGGGAAAATCATATAAAGGATTGTAAGGCTGAGGAATTCCCATTCTTCGCTCTAAACGTTGTAACCAAGGTGGTTCAAATTGTTCTTCAAAAAGTTCCCACCATAAAGGCTCAAGTCCTGGTCTTATGCCCATTTTTCGTTCAAGTCGTCTAAGCCAAAGTGGGTGGAATTGTTCTTCGAATAATTCCCATTCAGGTGGTTCATAACCACCAATATAATTAATTGGATATCTTGCAACCATACGCGGATACGGTGCATAGATCGGTACGGTTTGTTGATAGTGCATAGTGTTCACTTCCCCTGTAATAGTTACTCCCAATGGTAACATATTCCATAAGCCGCAAAGCGAAAGTTGACCAAGTGATTTTCTGTTAACTAATAAATTTTTAAGCAAAATTTATTAGTTATGAATCATGGAACAATTTCAAAAACAGTACCTTGATTAAAGTTAGTCACATTCATAGAGCCATAAACTCCTAAATATAGTCTGGTTTGATCCAGATTCGCTCCCAAACTAACATAAAAGGCTGATTGAGACCCAAAATTATAATCGGTTTCAATAACACTAAAATCATTAAGCTTACAATCTGTTCTTACCCAGGTATAAGCTAAAACCCCTCTAACCGGAGATTGAGATTCTTTATCGCGGGCAAAATCGGTAAACACAACGCTTCCCGTTAAATCGGGGATTTCATTCCCCATATATGGCTGGACTCCTGTAAGTGCAGTTCCTCCAAACTTATCGGGTCGGGGGTCTTTATGAAAATAACTAGTTAGAGGTTGAAGACGCCGTACTGAAGTTTTTACTACGTCATTGTAATAAGCAGTTATTTTCTCATCCAAAGTTTGATTTGCAGAGCAGCCCCTTATAATCGATGTAGGAAAAGCACCTTCCCACCCTCGCCAGCCAAAGTTAATAAATCCTTCTTGGTCAAGTTCAGATTTCATTAAAGAAGCTTGAACTAGCTTAGTAACCGGTATTGGTTTATAATGAACGAATGAAAAAATCGACTCTACCAGATCCTGTCCGACATTTCCCACATATTTAATATACTGATCATAAAACCTGTGAAATGAAATGCCTGGTATATTGCGAACCCCTTTGGCAATTACCGTAAGCGTTTCCTGAATAGGTGTGGGAAGTTCATTAAAACGTGTGACTATGGGTGGATTATAAATAAATGTAGCCTTAACTACATCAATTTCAACTATTTTACCGGCGATTTCCATATCATCCTGGCTTAAATTAAATGGATCATAGCCTGATCCACCATCTCCAGTTGTTAAAACAAGTTTTCCTGTTTCGGGTGAAAAGTTTAAGCTATTGACACCATTATGATTAAAAAATGGTCTTCTTAAATTAAGTAATGTCCGCCTTTTTTGAGGTTGACCATTCGATTGCAAAATCCATTCTTCAACTGTATCAATATGATCATATTTAATTTCTCTATTTATCCACTTTAGGTTTAGGGTTCTGGGGTCGCATGGGTTAGGCTTAAAAGATTCAAGACGAGCACTTGGAAGAGCACCTGGACCTTGTGTTCCAGCTACTGAATAATGAAGATAAAACAGGCCGTTATAATAAAATTCGGGATGAAACGCAAGACCTATTAATCCCCTTTCATCATATCCACGACCAGAAGCACCTAATTTTATGATTTGCGGGCGAATATCTAAAAAAGTCTCTATAACTCCGTTTCCAATGTAAAAGATCTCCCCTGTCTGGGTTGCAATAAATAATCTTTCGATTGAGTCACCTGGATGTATAGTTGTTTTCAAAACAGTAGGTAAATTTATCTTACTAACAATGGGCCGTAAACTAACTGTTATCAATTGCCTTTATACTCCTTCTTATTGTTATCTTTTATAAAGATATGGTTTGAACTATTCTAATAGTACCAAATTAGGCCGGGGAATCTGATGAAGTATTGTACTATTTTCCGCACCAGGGCCGGAGGAATCCAGGGCGGGCATTGGGGACGTGCCTGTTTTTGCACATGGAATTTAATAAATATTATAACAACAGGAATAGAATTCAGTTAATAGGACAAATATGAGCAGACGGATGAGAATAATTTTGTCAACTGTTTTCTAAACAGAATACTAAGCCCTCAACCTGTTTTATAAACAGACAATTCGAGCAGTCGAGGCACCCTGGTCTCTGATTTATGACTATAATAAATATAGCTCTTTTAGCGTGACAGGGCACGTGGAGGTGATAATAATGATGACGTATTGTGGTCGGAATGGAAAGTGAGACGGTTCGAACACAATATATTGTAGTTTTGGAACAAAAATTGAGCTAAAATGGGGGCTAAAAAGTGCATTTTTCGGCCCCTTTTTTTGAGCACTTTCACAGATGACAAAGGGGATAAAGGGCTGCCAGTATTAAAATACCCTTTCAATGCCAAACCTAATGAATTCAAGGATACTTCTTTGGGTTTTCCCAATAATAACTATACTAAGCCTGTATTTGACGATAGGGTGATGGTTATGTCATTTGGATTTTGTTAATCTATGAAAAAAATTCAGATATTGGCTCTAGTAATATTGAAATGGGTCAATGCAGGCATTTATAATATGACAGGATGTAGTCATATTATAAATGTTAATATTATATATAACAAAAGAAAAAACACGCATTATGCAATGCTCTACATTAATGCATGTAATTTAATTTAAAATAAGGAGTTAATATGCTTACAGAAAAATTAAAATGAAGGTATCGTAACTATTGTAACATGGGGTGAAGGTGAACCACACATCGTAAATGAATGGAACTCTTATTTGGTAGTGACAAAAGATGAAAGAATTCTTATTCCAGCTGGAATAATGCGTAGAACAGAGAAAAACGTAAATGTGAATAATAAAGTAAAGATGGCATTAGGCAGTAAAAATGTATTAGGTTATAATGATTATCAAGGAACAGGCTTTGTTGTGGAAGGAACGGCAAGATTTTTTGACCAGGAATGGAATTTGATATGATGAAAGATAAATTTACATTTTTGAACAGAGTATTAGAAATAACGATTTCAGACGTAAAACAAATGCTTTAGGTAGACAAGAGAATTGCCTTGATTATATATGGATATAAACTCATTCTACTGAAAAGAAAAATTTACAAAGATATGGAGGAAAGTTTGAAAGATAATAAATTTTATAAGAGAAAATCATCATAAATGGAGATGAAATACCATGGAAAAGAGTGGACGGTAGAAGAAGATGCCCTAGCTTTTCTAACAGATGCTGGATTGGTTGGACGTTTGACTATGTACCAACAAGAGCGTTGGCCGAAAGGTGGGGATAGTGTATCTGAACTGGAGCATAAGCTTAGCGAATGTACATGGTGGCTGATTGTTTTGGCAGAGCGTATGAACATCGACATCTGTGATGCGCTACAGATATTTTTGACCAAAACAGAAAAGCAGTTGGTCGATTAAGTAATGTAGGCTTGCATGGGTATTAAGATTTTTTATTTTTCCGCCACAGGGAATTCGCTGCAAATTGCCCGTAATTTAGAAGAAGAATTAGAAAACTGTGTTATTCAGTCAATGACCACATGCATGCCTTGCTTGTATTCACTGGTGTCCTTGGGAAGCTATTGAGTATGGCAGAAATACAATTGGACGTACAAGATATCACAATCCTAATGTTAAAGTTGAGGATATCATTAGATGTTGCGGAGGTATGAAATGAAAGAAATATATAAACCTATAATAGTTGAGTTTCCTTTAAGGGGAGAATGGTTGGCTCCCAATACGCCGGGCAAAAAGATTCCAAGCCACGGAACAGATCAGTTAGGGACACGATATGCTTACGATTTTTTACAAGTGGATTGGAAAAGAAAAGGCTGGCCCAGTTATCGTGTTCACTGGCTGCGGTATCTCCTTATAGGTGTTCCTCTAAATAAGTGTTACTGTTGGGGGCAAGATGTATATGCGCCTTGCGACGGGGTAATTGTTAAAGCCGAAGATGGTTATAAGGAAAGAGCCAGAGCGCATTTACTTTCGGATTTGTTTGTTGCTGTAAAGAGCGCGTATGCCTTTAACCCAAGAAAAGACAATATACAATCCGTTGCCGGCAACTATATCATTATGAAATGTAGTAACGATGTATATGCCGGATTAGTCCATCTTCAAAAAGGTTCAATTAGGGTTTCGATTGGACAAAGTGTGAAAAAAGGTGATGTTTTAGGTAAAGTAGGGCATTCAGGCAATTCATTTTCTCCACATTTGCATTTTCAGCTCATGGATAGTAGTGACATACTTTCAGCAAGGGGACTGCCTTGCGCTTTTGAGCAGTATGAATCATTCAAAGACGGTGAATGGCGAAAAGTGTATAACGGAATCCCCACAGATAAGGATCGAATACGATTTTATGCTTCATAATTTTAAAAAATTGTATCGAATAAAGCCTTCAAGCTATGCTCGCTTTTGAAGGTTTTATTGCTTACAATTTTATTCGGATAGTAAAGCAATAAAAAGTGCCGTATTGCCAAGAAAACGATGGCGACAGGCGGTGGTGAAACTCCCTAAGGAATAATAGGAAGCAACAAGTACGATTCAAACTTTTCGCCTGTATATATAGTTACATCTGCATCCCATATCCGGTCATCTCCAGTTTCCAGCATAAAGCATCCACATTGACTCTGACTACCGATTTCTAAAAGCAGCCGATGCCCTTTATCGAAAACAATTGCACTGTCCCAGATTTCAATGTCGAGAGGATAAACTTCGTGGGGAGTTAACTTCTGACTCTCATCGAAGGTGTAGTAAGGCTTATACTCGGTGGATCGTTTTTCATCAGTTTTACGCAAGGAAGCGCGCAACCATCCTTTACTGATCGGAAAAGCCTCTGACAATGCACCTGAATTAACTACCTCATTACCTTGGGGATCAATGTTGCGCAAACTCACGAAAATATCCATGTCATCAGTTGATGATGATGCCCATAGTCGAAGTTTAATTGGACCGAGAATCTCTGTTTCGTGCTCAAAAGGGGCAGTTTCAAACAGTACTCGCTTGGAACTATCTTCAGCCTTGGTAAACACCTTCCTCATCGGCTTTAACCAAGACGCTGACTCTTGATCTCTATCTCCTTCATAATCTTGGCTAGTCATTCTTGGTAGCGGTTCTTTCGTAAGTCTGTTTGAATTGGCATCAAGATAAAATCTGGTCCACTGGGTACGTTTGAGAGGATACTCATTTTCATAGCGCCATGTATAATTTTTGCCGCCTCTTGGGATGGCAAGTTTGACTTTAGGTTCTCTCATGAGACCTGTGTCAATGCCTTTAAGCCAATAATCCAGGAACTTTTTCTGCAATGCGCGGCCTTCTTCGGTATAAAACCCGGCAACATGACTGCCAATATGCACTTCGAGCCATTTATTTTCAGCTGCTGCATATTGAAATGCATGGAAATTTCCACGGGTATGCATTCCGGCACTAAACCAATTGCTGGCGGATAAAATGGGTACTTTTATTTTGCTTAAATCAGCAGAACGTTTTATCCAGGATTCATCACGCAGGGGCGTATTTTTCACCATTTCAGGAAACTCAACGCGATTGGCAATTAATTGTTCTTCAGAAAATTTCTTGTCAGGATTGTATTGACGAGGCAAAATACCGTTTTTCCACCAAAAAGAAAGAAATCCATTGGCCTGAATTCCTCCAGGATAACAAAATTCAGCATAGTAATCGACAGTACCTTCCCAAGGCACAATACACGCTAGATGAGGAGGTTGTTCTGATGCGACAGCCCACTGGCTCATGGCTAAATAGGAAATTCCTATCAAGCCGACCTTGCCAATGCTCCAAGACTGATTACCGGCCCATTCAATTGCATCATAGTAATCTCTTTTTAGAGATTCGGATAATATATCCAGTTTTCCTGGCGAATTTCCGATACCACGCTCGTCGATACGCAACAATGCATATCCTTGTGGTACCCAAAATTCGGGATTTGGGGTTTCCCAACTAAGCAGAGGACCTTTGTCTTGGAGCTGACTATATTCTTTTGCAATTGTCGGGTTAATCGGAGCAAATTGAGAAAAATGCAAGTCTTTACCATATGGGCATATTGTTATGAGAACTGGAAATTCACCCGGAAAATCAGGCTGGTAGAGATTCGCTGCCAAATAACTACCGTCTCGCATAGGAATCTGTACTTCTTTCCAGATAAGGCCATAAAAATGATTGGTAGTCTCATTAATGTTGATAACTGATTGATTCATAGTATTATCCTCCTGTATTTTGTTTTTTCAATAGAACTACAGCTATGCTGTTTATTAGACCAGTAAAACAAATTATCTGGGATTTTGGTTTTTCATGGGATCAAACACTTTATAATTCCTAGTTTTTATTAACAGGGGAAGCGAAGCCATGATTATTACGCCGCCTAGTAAGGATATTAGTATACTGTGTGTTGTTAATACTCTGTCTACGTATGCACTCCAATAGGCCCAAAGTGAAATTGGTATGAATAGAAAAGCACCAGTGAAAAGCCCAGGCGTAAAGCGCCGAAAAACCAAAAACAATGACAAAGCTATTTACAACATAGAAGTGATCCCAATTTGTATCAAATTCAAACGTTTGGCCTGCCCAATCCCTCCAGTTGTAATTGAATTCTTTAGAATATGCCATCCATAGGCCAAAACTAAAACCCAAATAACAAAGTCACCGGTAGGTATTCCCATAATAAAAATTCACCTCTTTACCAATATTATTTCACCATAGATTAAAACGTTATTTCAAACATTGTTTTAATCTATGGTGAAATAATATTACGATTTATAAAAAATGTCAATGATTAACACATTAAATATATTTAATGGTATTTGACAAAAAAAAAATATTACAATAAGATACTGCTAAACGCTGTTTTAAACATAAGAATGAATAGAGGCTAGACTATATGGAGGAAACTATAAATAATCTTACAACCAAAGAAAAAATTATTGAGGCTGCTTTAGAGATTATAGCTAGTGAGGGATTTCAAAAAGTTACCATCAGAAAAATTGCCACTATGGCTGGTGTTAACATAGCGGCAGTCAACTATCATTTTGGTTCTAAAGAAAAGGTACTTAATGAAGCTCTTGAACATGTAATGATTCAAATGAAGAAAATATTTAATTATTTAAAAGATGAAGAACACTCTCCAGAAGTGCGATTAGAAATTTTTATTCAAAAATATTCGAAAATTTTGTTTACGTATCCTGATCCAGTTAAGAATTTAATTCATCAGAGCATACATGAGCATTCTGTAAGCAACAATTTTCAAGAATATTTGAAATTCGAAGGAATAGAGTTAATAAAAAATACGATTCACCAGCTTAGACCAGAAGAGAATGATTCTATTCTTTATATGCTAACAATGCAGTTATTAAGCTCACTTGCGTTTCCGGTTCTATTGGGAAATAGAGCTGTAGATATTTTCGGAATAGAATTAAACCAAACGGATAACCAACGTGCGTATACCAAACTTCTCGTAAAAAACATATTAAGATAATAGCTTAGTCATCAACAATGGAACAAAAACAGTTCACACTAATATAGTTAGAATGAAAATGCCAAGACCTCTCGCTCACGTCGATTTACTATGGTGTTTATTTCGGGTTTTTCCTATTCGGCTCACGTCGTGTCCTTGGGGGATGGATAGTGCCAGCCTGGGCATACCACCACATAGGATTGTATATTAAGATAGGGATGCACATGCGCATTTATATTCCTGTCTGAGTTTGATAATGTCTATTGCGTAAAAGCACCAGCGTTTATTCACACCAAGAATCTTCTATATTGGTAAAGACTTGCGAAAAGAGTATTGACAAGAAGAGTGCGATAAACTAAACTTCAATATAATTCGACAGTTATCGAATTATATTGAAATAGATTTGAGGGGCTCATAAGATGGATACTAAAAAAATGGCAAAAATATTTAAGGCCCTCTCCAATCCCAATAGGCTAGAATTATATTTAAAAATTGCCGAGGCTCATGAAGCGGGTTTTGAAACGGGAGGGGAATGTTGTGTCGCAGATATTATTGGTTGTTTGAATACAGCATAATGATTTAATCACAGAGTTAAAAATTCAAATGATTCGACAGTTGTAAAATTATTAAATTATAACATTTCAGTAGTAATGAAGAAATAGTAGATGGCAGTCTAATCCAGAAAAGAAATGAGGTATGAATCATGATCCTGAGGGTTATGCTTAGTTTGGTTATCGGGATTCTCCTGGCTGGTTTTCTATTCCTGAAATATCATCCAGTCTTTGGTGGAAAAGCATCTAAGGAGAAAGCTAACGCCTTAAGTCAATCCGAAAATTTTGCCAGGAAAAAGTTTATCAATCAGATCCCGACGGTAATGGATACTCGAATAACGACTATGGTTGGCATATTGAGAGATTTTATGAAAGGTAATCCAAACGGTAAGCCAAAGAGGGCAATTCCTGTGGAGCCTTTAAATTCAGTCATCATGCCAGATAAATATACAAAAGTTACATGGTTTGGTCACTCGACTTTATTATTGGAGATGGACGGGAAACGATTATTATTAGACCCAATGTTTTCGAAGACTCTTTCTCCGTTTTCTTCGATCGGGGGTAAACGCTATAGCAAGATATTACCCATCGAACTCGAGGAGCTACCTGCCATCGATGTTGTCATTCTGTCTCACGATCATTATGACCATTTGGATTATCAGTCAATAAAGAAACTGAAAGACAAAGTCAGTCAGTTCTATGTTCCCCTTGGCGTTGGAAATCATCTGGCAAGATGGGGTGTCGAAGCAGAGAAAATTAAAGAGTTCGACTGGTGGAATGAATATAAACTTGATGGTTTGACATTGGTTTGTACTCCGGCTAGGCACTTTTCAGGTAGGAGTGTGTCCGATCGAGACACCACACTGTGGAGTTCTTGGGTGATCGTAGGGCAAGAATCACGGGTCTATTTCAGTGGAGATACTGGTTATGGTCCTCATTTTGCAAAGATCGGAGAAATGTACGGACCTTTTGATTTAACTCTCATCGAATGCGGTCAATATGATGAACGATGGTCTGCTATTCATATGATGCCAGAGGAAACAGTTCAGGCTCATTTTGATGTGAAGGGAAAAATTCTGATCCCCGTACATTGGTCAGCCTTTACGTTAGCCTTTCATGATTGGACAGATCCCATTGAACGGGTAAGGAAGGCAGCGAGAAAACGTAACTTAGGCATTTCAACACCCAAAATTGGGGAAACAGTGTTTATAGGCTCGGTGGAGTACCCTAACTCTATTTGGTGGAGATAATTATACTAACTTGTACTTCAGCCATAAGACAGTATTTTCTATTTCAATGAACTATAAATCAAGAATGGGGCTACTAACTTGTGGCTGTATCCCCCTGTGTTAAATTAGAATATTATGAACTAAATAAAGTTGTGTATTACTCATAGAAATCTAAATACAAATTAGTAAAAATAGATTTAGAGTTTTGTAGGGCATTTGGCTTTGAATATTATTTAAATACTTAAAATGAAAACTGGAATATATTTTTAAATACAAGATAAGGTAATGGACGCACTCGGAAATGAGTGCGTTCTACCTTTACGCAAAACAATATTTCCGCGCACCCGTATCATCATTACCCCAAAACACACCCTGGTCACGATAATATGACTATATTTAATATAGTCATATTATCGTGACAGGGCACTTTGGCGTTACTTCATTGTAAGTTTTTAGTGTAGCTTTATGTCTCAGACAGGGCGTTGTAAGGTCGTCGCGAGGATTGAAAGGCTGATAAATAAAGGGTTTGAGACGCTTAATTAATTTTCAAGTTTTGGATAGTCCTTGAGTGTATAAAAAAGATGTACCTTTTTAGCGCAGGTAGGATCTTAAAAGAAGGAGTCAATCTGTGCTTTTGTTTAAACAAATGTATTGATGCTTAGTTGTAAATATGTTACCTTTATTTTGAGGGAATAAAATATAGAAGTTAATTGGAAAATTTAGTGCCTTATGAAAGAATTATGACGGATGCCGAGTGTGTATTTAAGATTGTTGAAAGGAGTTTCTTCTCCTAAACGAAAGCAGTCCCTTTACAAAATAACTTTTCCCAAACCAGAAGTATTGCCTTGTTAAGCTATATCAATAGTTACTCCTTGGCGTAAGAAAGGCAAAAAAGGAGGTTTTTATTGTGTCAAACAACTATAAGTTGGAGATTCAAGTTGTGGCTACCTGTTACGTAAATAAGCTTTCACCACCACAATCTGTAAGTAGCGTCAATTCCAAATACAATCTTTTCTAGCCAGAAGGATTGCCTGCTTACACAAAATAATTGGTGGTGTCCTCCTTGGCTCGAAAAGAGAACAAGGAGATAATTGAATGTTTAAGGATAAAACTCTCTTGGGATTGGTTGTAGCGGTAGTGTTAATGATGATCGGAGTAGGCATGGTAGTCACTCTATTGCCGCAGCGAGTTGTCGATTTGGATGGAAATGGACGATCAGTTGGGTATATAGCGTCGGCCTTTGCCTTCTCGTATCTGTTACTTCAAGTTCCTATCGGCCGCTTGTCGGATAAGATAGGATTCAAGCCGTTACTCATTGCTGGATATTTGCTATGTTTTCTTACCGGACTGGTGTTTTACTTTGCAACAAGCTCTAACATGATATTTTTTGCCAGGCTTTTACAAGGTGCTGGCGAAGCACCGGTTTGGGCATTGGCCCCGGCGTTGCTATCGCTAAGATTTCCTCTGGCTAAGGGGAAAGTGATGGGGATATATAACGCGGCCTTTCATTTTGGCCTTACTGTAGGGCCTTTTCTAGGTGTAGTACTGGCGAAGGGATTAAACAGCAATGAGATATTCCTAGTTTACTCTTTTTCCTGTTTAGTGGGCGCGATTGTAATCTATTTTCTAGTAGAGACTCCTGCTAAGAAGGAAGAGCAGACAATCGACCTATCAGATTATTATCAAAACATATTGGAACTGGTAAAACAGCAACAGACGTTGATTTGTTTTATGGGAATCACTTTATACGGAGCAGGTTACGGCATCTTACACACAACAATTCCCGCATTTCTGTTACAAGAAAAGGCTTTTAGTGCAGTTGATATCGGCGTGTTTTTTTCACTGTTCTATGTAGCTATAAGCCTTTCACAAATTCTTACTGGTTCATTATCGGACAGATTTGGTCGGAATAGTTTTATGATTTTAGGGCTACTTATAGCTGCTGTTGGGATCATTGTTTCGCCAGCCTTCAGCTTCCCGTTGATCTTATTGGTGCTAGCTATATCAAGTCTAGGGTTGGGGGTTTTTCATCTCGCTTCAATGGCCTTCTTGAACGAATCTGTACCTGATTCTTTAAAAGGCACAATTTTGGGGACATATTATCTTTTTTGGGGCGTCGGTATGTTTTTCGGTCCCCCTATAATGACCAGGATAGCGGCGTCCGTTAGTTTTCAGGTATCAATGGCTGCTTATTCATTTCTTATACTTCTGGTTGCAGTTGGGATGATGAAGATATTGGGGTGGAAAAGTAAGTGCCAGGCTCCGAACAAAAGAACTAGATAAATAAAATAATTACAATTTGAGCGCCTTCTGTTAGCATAATAACAGGGGGTGCTTTTTTATTGTTTTTTTATTGTATAGAAAATAAATATAGCTCTATTGGGGTCTCCACGCACGTTGAGTGTATAATAATGATGACGTATTGTGGTTCAAAGGAAAAAAAAGGCATAAGTAAATCGTTCCCAAAACTTTCATTCGTAATAAATATCAAAGGAGGAGTATCTATGGAATTTAGAATTGAAGACAAACCAGCGTTTAATTTAGTCGGTGTAAGTAAACGTGTCCCTATGCATGAAGTTTGGATGGGAATAAGTCCATAAGCTCAAGTACCTTTCGCGAGTGTACAGAATAATGTCGGGCGTTCGCGATACGACAGGATAGATGTTTTTCGGATTTGGACATGTGAGTGGGAACAGGTCAAATATTAGTATCGGCGAAAGGTCGGGTGAGATATATGAATCAAAAGAGATACGAATTTGAAGCAATCATTCAGAAGGCCCCCGATATAGACGGTGCATATATCGAATTTCCTTACGATGTGAAAGCGGAGTTCGGCAAGGGGCGTGTTAAGGTTCACGCTACTTTTGACGGTGAACCTTACGACGGGAGCGTCGTCAATATGGGCATCAAGAACGCCGATGGCTCGGTCTGCCACATCATAGGAATCCGCAAGGATATACGAGCGAAAATCGGCAAGCAAGCTGGCAACACCGTAAAAGTAGTCCTTAAGGAGCGTCAGTGATATGGAAAATTTGAAATCGGAAAAACGAAACACGCTTACTCTTGTGCTATTCGTAATTTATTTACTGGCGTTAACTTGGTTGATTCTCTTCAAACTGCAATTTTCTATCCCGGTAATAAAGGAAGGACGAATCATCAATCTGATTCCGCTTCTAGGGTCTTACGGTGATAACGACGTTATTCGATTTGCCGAAATCAGAGTTAACATTCTCGCTTTCGTCCCTTTGGGAATCTATATTTGTATGCTAAAAGCTGAGTGGCCTATTGGAAAAAGGTTCTTGCAATTGTTGGCTTAACTTCTGCTTTTGAAATAATACAATTTATTTTTGCAATCGGCAGAGCTGACATCACGGATGTACTTAGTAACACGCTCGGAGGAATCATCGGGATTGGCATGTATGCCTTGCTGTTCAAGGTTCTGAAAGGCAGGACAAATAAGGTTATCAATGTACTTGCCGCGGTATTCACCATTTTGGCATTATTACTTGTCGCTTTGCTATTGATAAGTCACCGATGGGTGCGTATCAAGTAGGAATCAGTGACACAATAACAAGGAGCGTGGATGAAATGTGGAAATGCCCGAAGTGCGGTCGTGAGTTCAAAAACACGGAACAAGATCACTTTTGCGTGAAACCGAACAGCATTGACGAATACATCGCCGCACAACCGGAAGATGTGCGGCCTTTGTTGCAAAGTATCCGGGAAACCATCCGTGCAGCTGCGCCGGAAGCCACAGAGAAAATCTCGTGGCAGATGCCGACGTTCTGGCAGGGTGAGAACCTTGTCCATTTTGCGGCGTTCAAGAAGCACATCGGGCTGTACCCCGGCGGCGAAGTCACATCCAAATTTGCGGAGCGGCTCGCGGGTTATAAGACTTCCAAGGGAGCGATTCAGCTACTGCTTGGCAAGCCGATAGATTATGAACTCATCACCGACATCGTGCGGTGGAGAGTAAATCAGGAAGCGAAACGGAGTGATACTTTATGACAAACGAGCGCGTGTACAAGATGGCGTTTTCGAGCGTCTACCCGCTACTCGTCAAAAAGGCGGAACGCAAAGGGCGCACCAAATTCGAGGTTGATGCTGTGATTTGTTGGCTAACGGGGTATGACGATTCTGGTTTGCAAGCGCAAATTGTGAAGAATGTCGATTACGAAACCTTCTTTAGCAAAGCCCCGCAGATCAACCCGAACGCCGATAAAATCACGGGAGTAGTCTGCGGTGTTCGCGTAGAGAAAATCGATGACCCGCTTATGCAGAAAATCCGTTGGCTTGACAAATTGGTTGACGAATTGGCAAAAGGCAAGCCAATGGAGAAGGTTTTGAGGAGTTGAGGTTGACCAGCGACTATTTCCGCGCCGACGCCTGGCATGCAGGCGCGGTCAATTTCGCCTATGCAGGCGGCATGATGCTCTGCGCCGTCATCCTTGGAAAGTTCAGCGCGATCAAAAGCAAGTTCCCGGTTGTCCATCTGGGGCTTCTGGGCATGGGAACAGCCTCATTACTATGCGGTCTGCTGCCCGCGGAGATGCTCTGGCCCAGAAGACCCTAAACGACAGGCGGGTAAAGGCCCTGAGGATTGCACTGGCGCTGATTGAAAAAGAGAGGAGGTGCGACGATGCCGATTGACTATAAGAAAACCGAAAAAGACTTATACCAACCAAAAACCACGCCATCCATTATTAATGTGCCGGAGATGACGTTTATCACCGTTGATGGTAAAGGCGATCCGAACACGAGCGCGGAATATACCGCTGCCGTTGAACTGCTGTATGGGTTTTCCTACACGATAAAGATGGGCAACAAATCGATCTTGGAATACGTTGTTCCGCCGCTTGAAGGCTTCTGGAGTGTTGACGATGATTTCGGGGGCGGCGGTGCAGTGATAAGTGACAAGAGCAAATTTGTATGGACGATGGTGATTCGACAACCTGACTTCGTAACAGCGGACATTTTCGAAGCCTCAAAGGCTGCCCTCGCCAAGAAAAAACCGAGCATTGATACATCAAAGGCAAAATTCAAAACAATCACCGAGGGTTTATGCGTTCAGGTAATGCATATCGGTTCGTATGATGATGAACCTGCCACGGTAGCGGCGCTTGACGGTTTCGCCATAGAAAACGGCTATATCATAGATATTGACGACACCCGCCGTCATCACGAGATATACATTTCCGACCCCCGCAAGGTAGCGCCGGAGAAGTTGAAAACAGTGCTTCGGCATCCGATACGCAGTGCATGATGTTATGTTGATTTATATTAGCAAAAAGGATAGAAAAATATGGATATTGTTTATAATGACACGAAAAGAGATTTGCCATCTGAACAATGAAATATGCGGTAAAAACTGATGACTAAGGCTTTTTTGTATTTCATTTATGTGGCATTTTCATAAATATACTTTGCCGCCAAGGCTCTGCCAGCTTCATGCGGCATCTTTTTTGACCGTTCAAGGCATACAGAATCGGTTTGCTTGCTTGAATGTGTATAAAGCGTTTGGGGCATATTATAGTAGCTGGGAATTACATGACCCTGGAGAATATAAAACAGATGACATATCCTCTTATTACAGGGATAGCAACTCTTGAGAGTTTTTTACATAAAAGGTTACAGGGGAAGGTTATTCTAGAATGATTGAACTTGTGATACTCTAATAATTGTCAGTAGGAATGGAGATTAGTGCCTCTGGCAAAGATTGAACAGATTAATTCTGGTTTTTCAAACTTTCTTCACCATATAATGCTTTAGAAAAGAGTGATTTTGAAGATATTGCGAAAGTTTAAACCTAATGTGGAAAGGTAATATCCAAGTATTCAAGGAAAATACCCCACCGCCAAGGGGATACCAGAGGAGTACGGAAATTTTTCTTAATCGCTACGTACATTGTGCCTGCAGCAATTCTTAACCGACCATTACTTAATTCCTCACAGTAAATATGCCATTATTTACATTGGTACGGATAATCTCAATACCTTGTAGTCCAAGTATTATTGTCGTAAAATCACTTTATTACTATTCGATATACCCGCTTAATTTGTTTTTTATTAGCGTAATAATTGTGGATACAGGATGGATACATGAGGGGAGAGGGAAGTCAGATGAAAGGGATGAAGAAAACCCTGGGGGTACTGGCTTGCATCTGCTGCACCAGTCTGCTGTGGCTGACTGCCTGCGGGGGAAAGGCCGACACAAACGGTCTGCAGACGGGAGAAAGCCCGGCCGGCATGAATGCCGATGCGGGAAGCGGACAAGGGGACAAAGCGGAGGCTGCAGAGGAAGGCTATATTTTTAAGGACAGCGATTCAACCCGGCTGAAAGAGGAAAATGTCCGTAACCTGGATTACCGCCTGCTATATCTTGCCAGAAATGAAATTTTCGCCAGACAGGGCTATATCTTTAAGGATGAGGGATTGCAAAAGTATTTCGGGGCTAAAAGCTGGTATGCGAAAAATGCAGCTTTCAATAATGAAATCTCGGACATTGAAAAAGACAATGTGGACTTGATTGAAAGATATGAAACAGCACGGAAGGAACCGGCAAAAAGCCAGGGACTGCCCCTAGGGAAATATGCCCGTTTTGACCTGGATGGGGATGGGAAGCCGGAAGAAATTCAGTACAGCCTGTCGGAAGGAAGCGATTTCACCCTGACCATTAACGGTGCCACCGTCCATGACAGTGGTACGAATGTGGAAGAGGGTTTTTCCATTGTCGACCTGGACATTATGGACGGCGTAAAGGAAATTGCGGTCCAGGAGTATGGCCCCAGTGAAGATTATAGAACTACCTTTTATGCCTATGGGGGCGGGAAGATCATCGAGATGGGCCAGGTTCAGGGCCTGTGCGGAACTTACAGCCGCTTGCCCGGAGACGGGAAAGTAATGGCCCAGACGCGTTTTCAGATACTTCAAACATGGTTTTATGACGATGAATACCGCATCAATGAGCAGCATGTGCTGGAACACGTGGCAAAACCGCTTTATCTGTCAACCTTCAAGGAACAATACGTAACAGTCAAAAAAGTGCTGACCCTCTACACGGCTCCGGGCAGTCAAGAGGTGGTGGTTCGTGTGGTACCCGGAGATAAATTGCTGCTGGTGGGCAGTGATGACAAGGAATGGTGTTATGCAACTACCGCGAACGGCGTAAAAGGATGGTTTTCTGTCGAAGGATTCCAACAGGTACGGGAACTGGGTATTCCGGCCGGTGAGGTTTTCGACGGGCTATACTTTACAGACTAGGGCCATAATCGAACTAAAATATTTTAAAAAGTCTTCGGTTCATAAATAAAATTAGTGCCAGGCCATGGTAGTGGTATATGAAACAACTTTAAATCATTTTGAAAAACGGTGGATCGCTAATCCACCGTTTTTTGTGTTCAAATATTTTTAGAAAGTATGATTCCATTTAAACTTCGTCTAAATTTCTCTTTTAAGATAATTGGTCTTGACGACATCTTTTTTGTATCCTCAAGGCATACAGAATGTGTAGTGCTGTTGCAACGTGAAGGGTAAAGCAAAGGAGATATCCCATTTGAATTATGTGTTATAACTTTCCTTGACGCTATATCGGAACACCGATATAATAAATTTAGGTGATAAAAATGACAATACAACAGCTTTTGCATGATATGCAAATGTCCCGTTATCGTTTATCGAAAATCAGTGGGATTCCATGGGCAACTCTCGCGGATATTTATTCCGGGAAAACCCATTTGCACCGATGTGGCGCAGGAACGCTTTCCAAACTGTCCAAAACACTTGGTCTATCTATTGAGGAACTGTTGGCAATGGAAACAGAGCCGGAAAAAAACACAGCCGCCGGGAAACCAAACATAAAAACTTACTTGGAAACCGGGCTGTCGGAGAGTGTCCAAAAAGCAAAAAAGACTATTTGCAAGGCGAAAAGGAGCAGGTGCTATATCTTGACTGCTTGTGGAATGAGTTATATGGAGCCATTAATGCCGACCTTTGGGCTGGCTTAATTACTGAGGAACAGGCAAGCTATCTACGTGTAAAATATCTTGGCACAGAGGGAAAGGAGGATGGTATTAATGATTGATTTTACATTGTGTGAAGTAAATAAATTCAGAGCTTACGGTGGGGCAAATGGGAATAAAATCAATATTCTTTATGACGGCAATAGCTATATGCTTAAATTTCCGCCTATCCCAAGCCGCAATAAAACCATGAGTCACACCAACGGATGTATCAGTGAATACCTTGCCTGCCATATCTTTGCATCCCTCGGATTCAAAACCCAGGAGACCCTGTTCACCTATACTGATCCACGCGGGAAAGAAAAAGTGGTAGTGGCCTGTGGAGATTTCACCGAAGGCGGCAAAAGACTCATTGAGTTTGCGCATCTGACTTCAAATGGTATCATTATTGACCGTTCTAAGGAAAAAGATTGATGTGGCTTAAAAGCCCAACAAAAAAGTAGCAGCTGTATAGGTTTATTTCCTTTAAAAATTGGCTGTTTTGAGATTGACTAATCTAGCTTAGTCAATCTCAAAACAGCCAGATTTTCAAATAATAACGAATAATAACGACATTTGTATATCAGCTGCAACAAGCATTGCTATTTTAAATAATGCAAAATATAATTTACGAACATTTTATTATTATTATGAGAATGCATTATAATGGAGGATATAGATCGGTAGTTATTACCTCGCTGAATGGTGATGAAATGAAAATTGCTCTGGCCGCCGCAAAAAAAGAGAATAAATTACTTGAGAACTGCTACTAGAGTAGCCATTTAGGGTGGGTCAAATAGATACGAACTTTTTTGATTTAATATTTCGGTGTGACAGAGCATATTATTCATTTTGATATAAGGACGGTGGTAAAATAGGTATAATGATTAATGTCCTTGTGGCAGCGGCAAAAAATTTAAAAAGTGCTGCGAGAACCATAGAAGGAAAGTTGAACATATTACCTTTTTATACCATATCATGATATGATGATTACGTTAGAATAATGAAAACTTACAAAACAATAGTATTGAGATCGAGGTGTTTTATATGGACGCTGCCGCAAGTAAAGAGCTTGAAACGATTAAGCAAGCCATTTTAGATACTATTATAGTTAATGAAATATACTTGTTTGGTTCTTTTGTCTATGGAACGACTCATAATGATAGTGACTTTGATATTTATGTGGTTATCCCTGATGAGAGTATGCGCCCTATCGAAGCCATGCAAAAAATTGGTCGAGCGATCAGTCGGAAGGATATTCGGGCAGTAGACATTATTGTCGGCAAGGAAAGTGAATTTAACCAGCGAAAACAACTCCCTACTCTTGAAAGAACAATTTTCAGAGATGGGGTGAAGCTCTATGGACAAGAACAGCATAGTCAAATCATGGTGTGATTTTGCCAAGGATGATTTGATAACAGCAAAATATTTATTGGGGCTGCATCCACTTAAACTAGAGATCATATGTTATCATTGCCAGCAATCGGCTGAAAAGATATTGAAAGGGTTTCTAATTGACAAGAATATTGACCCGCCGAAAACGCATGATTTAAGATTGCTAAGGAGAATGTGCGGGAAAATGGCAGATGGCTTTGATGAAATTGAGGAATTTTGTATACGTCTGACTGCTTACGGTGTACAGCCTCGTTACCCTATGGAGATTGAGCTAACCGAAAGTGATATGCGGCAAGCAATAGAAGATGCAGACCATATTATGAGTTTTATTGCTCTACGCCTACAACTTAAATCAGATGAAATATAAAAAGACAATCCTCAGGCAGGTCACCTAATGACATAACAGACTATAAATGCGAAGTGCCAGGTAATAATTGCTTGGTATTTTTTTGCGATTGTAATTTAAGGAAGAGTTATCCGAATCGCTTATGGCCCAAGGCAAATAAATATTATCCCTTGGCTATTGGATGGCTTTCGCCATTTAAATAGAACAGCCATCTGATCATCGATACCGGCACAAAGCAGCAAGTGATCTGATGGCATCCCCTACGCAAGTGTAGGTGATTTCCATGCTACACCTACTGGGGATAGTTGCGAAGGGAGATTTGAGGAAAGGAGTTTATTATTAAATCCCCAATCCCCCTACCAATCATTTCTATATATTTTGCAGTCCATACGTAACATAATTTGTAACACATTGCTTGTTGCTATAGTTCAAAGCCAATAATTTGCATTTTGTACTTTTGGCGGCAGAATCTTCATATCGTTGGATGCAAGCAACAGCTTGGTAGACTTATCCATATCATTAAGAAAGGTGGAATTCTTAAGCAAGGGCTAAGGCTGAAAAGGCAGGCATTTCCGAACCCAAGTATGTTATCAAAACCAACCATCCACGCACACCTCAGAAAACCTGTAGCCTTCAAAAATATCATCTGAAGCAAGGCTGGTGTCGGAATAGAACAATAAGTCAATTAAATACTATGTTTAGATTACCGATCAAACCCTAAAACGCCAACAAAAAAAGGCATTCTGATGTTGGAATCAGATGCCAGCCAATAACCGTTTCTGGTTTGACAAGGAATAAAGCTGACTGCCAATCAGGCAGGAGTTGTTGATAAGAATCTCCATAACTGTCGGAATGCGGGAGTAAATTGTGGTTTGGAGATTTTACCGTTCATTATTTGCTGCTGAGTGATGGACAATTGGCTGCGAAGGGCTAAAATCTCCATGTCTTTGGCAAAATTAGACATCAACCTTGTACGGAAAAAGCAAGCAATTATTAGAAGCCAGTTTCGTAAATATAAACCAAGCGCGTAAAAATCAATCAAGGAATCAACCTCCGAAAGCGTATGTAAGAATTAACCTATATTCTCACAGGTTGAAAATATTGTAAATAGAGCTTACCTGTAAAGATCAAAGTATATCGATGCACGGTTTAGGTTCTATTTTTTGTTAATTTTGTTCCAGATGATATTTCTGAAATCTACAATGGTATAATTATTTTATAAAAACTTCTATAAATGTTTCGCCATACAATTTTATGCATATAGAATTATTACTTTTCGAGAGGTGTTTGTGTGATCAGATTTCTTCGCTTTATCAGTGATAAATTTTTAGCCAAACGGCTGGATTTCCGTGTGCGGCTGTTCAACGTACTGGCAACGGCGGGCATGACGATTAGTATCATGATGTCGGTATTGGGTGTTTTTACAAACGTGGGATTTTGGAATATACTGGCTAATCTGATCGCTGCGGCGCTTGCGTTCTGCCTGCTGTACTACTCCTACAAGAGCGGCAAATATCAGCAGTGCTACATGTTCACCACGATTATCATCTTTCTGATCTTTTTCCCTGTCTTGTTTTTTACCGGCGGAGGCTATCACAGTGGAATGCCTACGTTCTTTGTGTTTGCCGTTTTATTTACGGTCTTTATGCTGGAAGGCAAAAAAATGATTGTGATGGCCGTCATAGAAATGCTGGTCTACATAGGAATCTGCCTGGCTGCGTATGCGTATCCCCAAAGCGTCCGCTTTTTTCAAACGGAACAGGAACTTTTAACGGACATCATCATCGGATTTTCCAGTGTCAGCCTTGCGCTGGGCGTTACCCTGTACATTCATTTCAGAATGTACAACAAACAGCAGCGGGAGCTTGAAGCCGCCCGAGTGGAAGCGCTCCGGCTCAGCAAAGCAAAGAGCAATTTTCTCGCCAATATGAGCCACGAAATCCGAACCCCTATCAATGTCATGCTGGGTATGAACGAAGTGCTTATGCGGGAAAGGGGCTCGGAGCGCATCAGAGACTACAGCCTGAATATCCAAAACGCGGGCAAAACCCTTCTGGCTCTTATCGACAATATTCTGGACATGTCAAAAATCGAATCGGGGAAGCTGGAGATTGTATCGGAAAATTACCAGACGGCGGATTTAATTGATGATCTTGCCATGATCGGAATGGAACGGGTTAGCCGGCACGGTATTGGGTTTAAGGTTCAGGCTGACGAAAGCCTGCCCTGCGGGCTGACCGGTGATTTTTTACATATCAAACAGGTGGTTGTCAACTTTTTAAGCAATGCGGCAAAGTATACGGAGCAGGGCGGTGTTATACTTTCCTTCGCCCAAAAGTCGGGAAAGGCACCGGATGAAATACTGCTTTGCGTATCGGTTTCCGATACGGGGATCGGTATCAAAGAGGAAAACATCGCCCTGCTGTTTGATGCGTTCACCCGGGTGGATCTCTCCAACCATCGGAACATTGAAGGCACCGGCCTGGGTCTTGCCATAGCGAAAAATTTCACCGGTCTGATGCAGGGGCGTATTGATGTAAAAAGCCGCTTTGGCCACGGCAGCGTCTTTTCCGTGGAGATTCCGCAAAAGGTTCACAATAAAACGCCGCTCCACAAGCGGACGACAACGGCAAAAGAGGAAGCGGCAGGGGAAGGCAGCTTTATTGCGCCCGGCGGCAATGTCCTTGTGGTGGACGACAGCGCGGAAAACCTGCTGGTCGTAAAATCTCTGCTTTCCCGGACACTGCTGCGGGTGGATACGGTCATAAGCGGAAAGGAATGTATCAAGGCGGTTACGAAAAAACGCTATCATGTTATTCTAATAGATTATATGATGCCTGATATGGACGGTATCGACACCCTGCGCGCTTTGAAGGAAATCCCCGGCTTTGATACGCCGGTGGTGGCCCTGACCGCCAATGTTGTGGCCGGGGTAAAGCAAACCCTGCTGAATGCCGGGTTTATCAAATACTTATCCAAACCCATCATGTGGAAGGATTTGGAGGAAACGCTCATGGGGCTTCTTCCCGCAGACCTGATAACGGTCAATAACCGGTGCGCACAGAATTTGATCCCCCCTGAGATCAAGAATAAGCTCGCGCGGGATGCGGCTGTTTACGGCATAGACCTGGCGGAGGGTTTGGGCTATTTGAGCGGCGATATGCTCCAGTATAAAAACCTGGCGGTGTTTTTTGTGGAAAATTACGACAAGAGCAGGCGGGAAGCGGCGAAAGCTGAGGCACAAAAAGACTGGCAGAGCCTGAAATTTACGGTTCATTCCCTCAAAAGCAAGGCAAGAGCCGTGGGAGCCGTCAATCTTTCCGATACTGCCGCCAAGGTGGAAAAGCAGTGTATGGAGGAAAACGATGCGTATCTAGAACTTACGATGCCCGTCCTGTACTATGAATGGAGCCGGGCGCAGGAAGGTTTAAAACAGTTTGTCGCAGAGCTTGATGAGCTTCCGGCCGGGCAGGTTGAAACAGAAAATACCGGTATCAGTATGGATGAGCTGCTGATCCTGCTTAAACACAACCGGCAGCCGGACGCTCTTGCGGCGCTTGAACGCATGATTGCTTTGTCCCACAGGACGGATACCATAGAACGCCTGCGAGAAATTTGGCAAAAGGTTGACGAGATAGAATTTCGGGAAGCGGAGCGCCTCCTGATTGGCATGGGAGGTGACGCAGTTGGAGGATAAAAACACGATTTTGATTGTGGACGACGATCCGGCGCTTCTTAAAATGGCGGGAGAAATCCTGCGGGGTAATTATGCGGTAAGCTGTGTGAAATCAGGGTGTGAAGCGGTTGCCCTGCTGCAGACGGACTATGTGCCCGACATCATCCTGCTGGACATCGATATGCCGGAACTGAACGGCTTTGACACGCTGACCGCGCTGCGGGAAATAGAGAATGCGCAGGATATTCCCATTGTGTTTCTCACGGGGGTGACTAGAACAGAAGCGGAACTGAAGGGGCTGTCCTGCGGCGCGGTGGACTACATTACCAAACCGTTTATCAAGGAAATCCTGCTGGCGCGGCTGAAAGTGCATCTGGAAAACGGCAAGCGGCTCCGTCAGCTTAGTATCGTTGAGAAAAACAGGCAGGAAATCCGGATCGACGAGGGAAAATTTGAACGGACATCAGCCGGTTTAAGCGACACCGAGAGGAAAGTATCGCGGCTGATTGCGCTGGGCTACACCAATCAGGAAATAGGCGAGGCGCTTCACTATTCCTATAACTATGTAAAAAAAGTCGTCGCTGCGATCTATGAGAAAAAGTACGTCAGCAAAAGAAGTGAATTAAAAAAACTATTTTTATAACAGCATTTCAGACCAAAGCCGGGAGCGTTCAAAGCCTCCGGCTTTTTTTATCGTATAGGAAATATCGTTTCCTATACGATAAAAAGGGGAGTGCAGAGGAGGCACCCCTCGCCGATAAAGGAGGGGGCTCAGGCTGCTCTGCAGCCGCCGAAGGGAACCATAGGGTTCCCTAGCGGAAGTGGCGAAGCCACTTTTTTGCCCATTCCGCAAAAGAGGTAACTTTTAGGGTGTACCTGCCGGTTTTAGAAAATGTTATTTTATACACAAGCGAAACGGAAAGGGGTAATTTGTATGATTTGGCCAATCCGGGGGCCGGCTCCAGGCGTTTATTATGCGAATGCCCGGTTGATACAGGTGGTATCCGATGAAGTGAGCGGAGACCTTCGGATACGGGCGGTTTTCGATGAACGGGAGGAACAGGAGCTTGTATACGAAGGCATGTATTACAGCCAGCTTGATGAAAGCAGCGTAGGGCTTGTGATTACCCTTGCCGCTGAAATCACGCCGGAGCAGCTTATAGAGCCGGAGTACAGACAGGCAGCGGCCCGGCTCTATGACGAGTGCGGGGCGGACGATGCCTTTCTAAGGGATATGCACAAACGGGGAAACCGGCTATTTATTCATCACACGGACAAGGGCGGGTATCTTGTTCTGGCAAAGCGTCTGGTATGGGAAAAGTAAAAAGCAAGCTCGAAAGCTATATCAGGTGGTGCTATTTGATTGAAATTTCCGCCGCTGAGGTATTTCAGCTGGTGACAAAATAAGAAACAATTGGAGGAAACACAGATGAACCAAGGAACAAGGAATCGGATTTTGCGTTTGATACTGGCATTGATGCTTGTAGTATCCTTTATTGGCGGAACACAGGCATTCGCGGCTACAAGTTCATCTACCCTTGTACCGGAACGGCAATCTTTTTTTAGCAATCCGCGGGGCATAGCGGTAGACAGTACGGGGAATATATATGTCGCCGATACCTCGAACAACCGGATTCAAAAATTCAATTCTACAGGCACTCTTCTTGCGACATGGGGGACCGCCGGAAGCGGTCACGGTCAGTTTAGCAATCCGTCTGGTATAGTTGTGGACAACAGCACGAGCAACGTATATGTCGTCGATACCTCGAACAACCGGATTCAAGTATTCAGTTCTACAGGCACTTACCTTACACAATGGGGAGAATACGGAAGCGGCAACGGCCAGTTTTCAGCGCCTTCTGGCGTAGCTGTGGACAGCGAGAGGAATGTATATGTCGCCGATACCTCTAACAACCGGATTCAAAAATTTCGTTATACAGGTGATTACCTTACACAATGGGGAACCACCGGAAGCGGCGACGGCCAGTTTTCAGCGCCTTCTGGCGTAGCTGTGGACAGCACGGGGTATGTATATGTTACCGATTCCTCTTATCGCCGGGTTCAAAAATTCAGTTCCACGGGTACATACGTTACACAGTGGGGGACTGCCGGAAACGGTAACGGTCAGTTTATCAATCCGTCTGGCATAGCTGTGGACAGTACGGGGAACGTATATGTCGCCGATGCCTTCTCTAACAATCGGATTCAAAAATTCAGTTCGACAGGCACTTACCTTACAAAATGGGGGACCACAGGAAGCGGCGACGGCCAGTTTGACACTCCGGTCAGCATCACTGTGGACAGCGCAGGGAACGTATACGTCGCCGACTGCGGTAATAACCGGATACAGAAATTCAATTCCACGGGAGCTTTTCTGGCAAGCTGGCAAACCACAGGAAGCGGCGACGGCCAGTTTAATTCTCCAAACGGCGTAGCTGTGGACAACGGGGGGAATATATATGTCGCCGATACCAATAACAATCGGATACAAAAATTCGATTCAACCGGCACCTTTGTTACAAAGTGGGGGAGCATCGGAAGCGGCGACGGCCAGTTTTCAGCACCTTTTGGCGTAGCTGTGGACAGCGGGGGGAATATATATGTATCCGATGCCTATAACCATCGGATACAAAAATTCAATTCAGCCGGCGCTTTTGTTACAAAATGGGGGACCGCCGGAAGCGGCACCGGTCAGTTTAACACTCCGACCGGCATCGCTGTGGACAGCGGGGGGAATATATATGTCGCCGATACCTATAACAGCCGAATACAGAAATTCAGTCCCGCCGGTGGTTTCGTTGCAAGCTGGGGAGTCGGTGGAAGCGGCGACGGCCAGTTTAACATGCCGTATGGCGTAGCTGTGGACAGCATGGGGAATATATATGTCGCCGATACCTATAACAATCGGATACAAAAATTGGATTCTACCGGCGCATTTGTTACAAAGTGGGGGAGCGGCGGAAGCGGCGACGGTCAGTTTGACATTCCGGCCGGCATCGCTGTGGACAGCGGGGGGATTATATATGTCGCCGATTCCTATAACCATCGGGTACAAAAATTCGATTCAGCCGGCACTTTTATTGCAAAGTGGGGGAGCAACGGAAACGGCGACGGACAGTTTAACGGGCCGTGCGGCATGACTGCGGACAGCGTGGGGAATATATATGTCGCTGATACCGATAATCACCGGATTCAGGTGACAAACAGCGATGCAGGCTTGACCAGCGTGTCGGCGAAGACAATTAACGCAGGACCGGAAGCAGGGACAGACACAGCTCCGAAAACGGCCTCCGTCAACGTAGCAAATATCACAGCGACAGTGGCTTCGGGAGACATCGCAGGACATGGTGCGGGAGCAACGGTGACCTTTTACGGAACGGACACCAGCTTTACAACTCCGGAAACCGGCAGCGTGAGCCTGACGGCCGGAGGAGCGACGACAGTATATATCAAGGTGACGGCACAGGATATGATAACAGTCCGGTACTATGCTGTGACAATAAACAGGGAAGCAGCACCTGGGGCTCCAAGCATTACCACCCATCCAAGCGATCAGACTGTAACGGCAGGACAGACGGCTACCTTCACAGTCGCGGCATCCGGCACGGCACCTCTTTCCTATCAATGGAAAAATGATGGGGTTGATATTATCGGAGCTGCTTCCAGCACTTTGACAATCACGAATGTCCAGGCATCGGATGCAGGAAGCTACACCTGCTATGTGAGCAATGGGGCAGGGAATATAACCAGTAATGCCGCGACTCTTACGGTCAATCCGGCTCCCGTGGCACCAGCCATTACCATCGCCACACAGCCAGCTGCTTTGACCAACGTCACCGAGAGCAGCATCAGCGGAAGCCTGACGGTTGCGGCAGCGGTGCACCCAAGCGGTACGCCGGCTTATGAGTGGTTCTCCTGTGATGATACGAGCCATACAAATCCGGTTACCACAGGCGTAACGGCAAATACCTTTACCATTCCCACCACCCTCACAGCAGGAAGCTATTATTACTACTGCGAGGTAAGAGCCGCAGGCGCAACTCCGGTCAATTCCAATGTGGCAACAGTAGTAGTGAATTCAGCTCCATCCGGTACGGCACCTGCCGTAATCAGCATAAACCCCATTAGCCTTGACCTGGGCGGAACCAACACCGCCACCATTCAGGTAAAACTTGGACAAAGCGGCGGCAATCCAAACGTGCTTGCAGGAAAAGCGACCGTAACGACAACCGGCGGCGCGATTTCCGTGACACCTGCCACGCCCGCAGATCTGACCGCAGACGGCAGCATCACCGTTACCGGCATAAGCACAGGCGCGGCTACGGTTTCCATCGGCTTTTCCGGCGGGGATGTTGCTTTTGGCGACACCAAATACGATCGGATAATTACAGTCAACGTGACGGACAGCAGCATTTCACCGCCAAGCGATGCGAAGGACGTGACCGGCGTCGCCACGCCCGGCGGAGCTTCCATTAGCGGGGCGGCAATTACGGCAACGGTGGCAAACGGCGTAACCAGCCAAGCAATAGCTCTTTCCGTGAGCGCAAACGCAAGCTGGAAGCTGTACAGCGATGCCGCCTGCCTAAACGAGATCATCGACAAGACCATGGTGCTTTCCGTAGGCCCGAACGCCGCTTACGTTCAAGTAACCGCTGAAAACGGCACCACAAAGGTATATACCCTCACCATCACACGACAGGAAGCGGTACCGGCAGGCAATTACACCATCAGTATCAGCCCGCTGGCCGGAGGCACGATAACAGCCAGCCCGACCAGCGCAACATCCGGTTCGGCAATTAACCTCACCATATCCCCAAACCCAGGGATGCGGCTGCAAGCAGGGAGCTTAAAGTATAATGACGGAACAACGGATCACCCAATCAGCGGAACCAGCTTCACCATGCCGGCGGCTAACGTCACTATATCGGCAGTGTTTGAAGCGGTACCTAATTCAAATGGAGGCAGCGGAGGAGGTTCATCGGGCGGCGGAAGCGCAGCAAGCGGAGGAACTACCGTTACCGGCAGTGTCATAAACGGTGCTACGGGTGCGAATGTTTCCAATATCACGGCAACTGTAACCACGGACAGCAGCGGTAATAAAACGGTTTCCATGCCGGCAGCGCAACTGGCAATCTTTAAACAACCTGACGGCAGTACAAGCCAGTTCAGTGATATTACCAAATTGACAATTACAACAGCAGCCGGTTCTACCATAACAATATCTAGTGACGGAACAATCCAAGTGCCAAACCTAGCCAAAGGAACAGATAATGTTTTCAAAATGACTTACGATTTAGGCAATGGACAGACCATTACGATCGGAACCATAGACATTAAAACCGACAGCAGCGGCAATGTGAGCCTTACAATTTCGTTAATTGACCCTTATGGCATAATTATTGAGGCAGCTACAGGAAAAGCCCTGCAGGAAGTAAATGTAACCTTATATTATGCCAATACCGATCGGAATAAAGCGGCAGGCAAAACCCCGGACACAGTAGTTGCTCTTCCAGGAATAGACGGATTCAAACCCAATAATAATAAAAATCCCCAAGTCAGTGATGTCAGCGGTTCATATGGCTTTATGGTATTTCCCGTATCCGACTACTATATTGTGGCAGCTAAAGAGGGTTATGAGCAATATAAGAGTCCGACAATCTCTGTAGAACAAGATATCGTAAAATGGGACTTCAAGATGAATCAAGCAATTAAAGGAGTAAAAAGGCTCTCCGGCCTGACCCGAATCGATACGGCACTGGAAATAGCTAAAGCCAACTACTCAAGCAAAGTTGCCAATGTCATCTTAGCCACGGCGGATAACTATCCGGATGCCTTAGCCGGAAGTGTCCTGGCTTATAAGCTTAATGCTCCAATCCTGCTTGTTGACAGCACGAATGCCGGCCAGGAAAAGGTATTGGACTACATGAAATCAAATATGGACTCAGCAGGAACCGTTTATATCCTGGGAGGTACCGGTGCCGTCAGCAGTGCTGTGGAAGCCAAAGTAACAGCAAGCGGTTTCAACCATGTAACCAGACTGGGTGGAGCAGACTGTTATGAAACTTCTGTTAAAATAGCTGGCCAATTGGATATCAAAACAGGAACACCAATCGTCCTGGTCAGCGGCGAAAACTATCCTGATGCTTTATCTATTAGCAGCACTGCGGCAGTAATGCAGAGTCCCATCTTATTGGTTCAAAATGATGGACTCAGTGACGCGGTCAAGAATGAAATTACCGCAATCAAACCGGCAAAAGTATATATTATCGGTTTGCAAGGGGTCATAAGTACGTCCGTTGAAAACCAGGTTGCCCAGATAACAGGTTTAACTCAAACGAATATTGTAAGGATCGGGGGAGCCGATCGGTATGAAACCTCACTGGCGGTAGCCAAGTACTTCAACTTATCCGGTCAGAATGTCTGTATCGCCACCGGCAACGACTTCACGGATGCCTTGGCAGGAAGCGTCTATGCGGCCAATTACAATGCCGCGATTATTCTGGCAGACAAAACTCTATCAGATAATGAAACCACATACTTGAAAAATAGAGAACTGCCGGGAGCAACCATACTTGGCGGAGAAGGTGCTGTAAGTCAAAATGTCCAACAGCAGATTTCTGAGTTGATGAAACGGTAAACGAACAGAAAGCGGTGAAGCGAAGATAATGAAAAGGATGCTAAGAATGCCGGTCAGCATTATTGTACTCATACTGGTCTTTTCCCTGATCGGCTGCGGCAACAGTAAAAATATAGCAAATACGGAGGCCAATAAGACTAACACGGCTTCTCAGACAACGGAGCAAAGTAAACTAAACAGTACGTCCGTGACCTATTTGACGTATACCAATGCCCGGTTTGGTTTTTCCCTGTCCTATCCGGATATCTATACCGTAAAAACGGAAAGCGACAACGGCGATGGGATCACGATGAAGAACGAGGATAAACGATATACCCTGAAGATCTGGGGCGCAAACAATGTGAGCAATGATAACGGCACCAAGCTTTTGGCAGCGGCTAAAAAAAGAGTCAGTCATATCGCCAGTGAGTCTGCCGACGATAAAACGTATCAAATTGAATATAGCGGCGGTGATGAAAACCCCATCATTTTTGATGAAATCGGCTGTACTGTCGGCGATCAGGTATGTGGGTTCATCATATCCTATCCGGAGAACGAAAAAGAAAGTTTTAAAGATATCGTCACCAAAATGAGCACTGAATTAACGAAGAACGCGACAGCAAAAACAAGCGCAACGGATAATTCCAGTTTGACACTTACGGCAAGCGCAGGAAAAACGGTTGCCATAACCCTGGACGAAAATACGACCACCGGGTACAGCTGGCACTATGTGATCGGGAATACGGATTTGATCAAGTTTGACTCGGAGAATACCGCGGATTCGGATAGCAGCGCAGCCAGCAGTGTACCCGGCCGTGTCGGTGCCGGCAGCGAACATACGTGGAATTTTAAAGGGTTGAAAGCCGGTACGACAAAAATCACCTTCAAGTATTATCGCGGTTGGGAAACTGAGAAAGCAACCGTCAATACGGTTGAATATACGGTCAAAATTACGGAATAACATTACGGTGACAGGAGCATAAAAAATAGATGAATTGCTTCTCTGAAATATCAGAAGCCGGGCAGAAAAATTAAGGAGGAAGAAAATGAAAAAATTGAGTAGGATGACTAAGTTTATGACGATGAGCCTTATCGTGATACTGACCCTCGCGGTCGCGCTCTGCGGCTGTGGCAGTGAAAATGCCACAACGCAAACGCAAACGACAGATTCGAATTCAACGAAGGATTTGATTATTGGAAAATGGACCTTGTCAGGGGATACTCTTGTATTTAACAAAAACGGGGAAGCGACGGCCACGGAAAACGGAGAAACAAAAAAGTTTACCTATAAATTAACGACCATTGACGGAAGTTCGGATTCAATCAAGGTAACCTTAACGGACAGCGATAAAAGCAGCAGCACGGAAACCGCAGTTTTTAAAGACAAAGATACTATGGTCCTGGGAGACTCAACCTTTAAACGCGCAAATTCAAGCAGTGCAGGCAATACAAGCAATACAAGCAATACAAATACAGCCAAATCCAATAACGGCAATAATTCAAAAACCTTTGATGATTCCGGTTATTATGCAACTTTCCAATATCCCGCCTCGTGGAAAATAACCCCGCAGGATAACAATACGGTTCAACTGGTCAGCGCAACGAATGCAACCTATTTCATCCGCTGCGAAAAAAAATACCTGCAGGATTCCCTTGATAAAGGCCTCGACTACGCGGGTGCGACCAAGGATTTTATTTACACCTATATAGACAATCTGGAAAACAATGCAAACGATGAAATAACGAACTATACGGATAGTAGCGCCACCTCGAGTAGTGGAGCTGTGACGCGGGAGGCGCTGTTCAACTGCAGGACCAGTTCCGGTTACTTTAAGGTCAAAATGGAGGTCACAGCAGTGAGCGGGTATCTTCTTGTCACCCAGGTTTGGGCCGGTGAAAAGGGATTTGACGCCGCTGTTAAGGAATTCGAAAGCATAGCGGATACGATTGCCATTAAATAGTTCATGTTTTTGGGATACACATGAAATACGGAAAAATTAAAGAAAGGAGGAATAGTTCGGATGTTAATGGTATTGTTTCCTGTTTATATTATTCTTTTAGCCCTTGGAGCCAAAGCAACCTGGAATTTTGTTAAAAATATTATTCCGACTTCAATAGGTGACGAACTTGGGTTTGTCATTATAATTGTAGTTTTTGGGGTGATCTTTTTAGTCGCAGGTCCAATTGTGGGTATAGTGACTGCAGTGAAATATCTGATGGCTTATTTTGGTTCCAAGACCTCCAACAGCTCTAACACTAAACAATAATTGATGGAATCAGATAAAAATATAGTCAAAGAGGTATGGAAATGAACTCTGAAAACTGCAACACAGAGCTTCAGGAGGATGTGGCATTTTGTCAAAAGCTGACGGAACGCATTGCTCAAGGTTATATACTGCAAACTTAACTCGCTGTATGCACAGATGAAGTGTGACTAATTGTGCCCGCTAGCAGTATAGCAAATAAAGATTTTTTGAAGACGAGGAGATGGGTTTATGAAGAGACATGTATCAACTGTTTTAATGTGCTTGATTCTCTTGTTAACATGCTTTGTAACGTTGACCGGATGCGGATCGGATAGTCCGGCAGCCGATTCGAAGACAGCGGAGGCTGACAAGAAAGTGGAGACAAAGAAAAATCCAAAGGAGCTGATTGTTGGGAAATGGAGCACAGATGGGGGTTCTATAGAGTTCAACAGCAAGGGAGAAGCTATTGTTACGGAAAGCGGAGAGCGGAGTCAGTTTACATATAAAGCGACCTCGGAAGGCAAGAATGGCGGTAAAGATTCGATAAAGGTTAGCCTCACGGACAGTGACAAACAAAGCAGTTCGGAAACGATAACATTTCTGGATGATAACACAATAGAAATCGGTGGTACGGAATTTAAACGCGCAGGCACAGTGAGTACAAATACAAATACGAATGCGGAATCTGGTAAGGGTAAATCTGTGACCACTGCAAACGCTGCCATCGCTAGAGTGATAAAGCTTTTGGGGAACGGGAACAACAAATATTCTTTTGAGCTTGATCATGAAGATCAAGTGATTCCCGACGGTAAAGGAAATTATAATGCCAATCGTGACAATGGTAAAGTAGCGAATGGGATTGATTGTTATATAATCCGTGTATATACCGAAGAAAAACAAGGCGACAGTATATCACAAGATAATATTGGCTGGTATTTCGTCAGTAAAAGCACTGGCGAGGTATATGAAATGAAAGATCCGTATGAGCAAGAACTGAAGATGTTAAACTAAGGAAATGGGCGATGGTTAATATGGATGATTTTTCAATTGTGTTTATAGTGGGGTTGCTGACTTTTATCGCTGGAATATTCTCATTGAAAAGGGAAAATAGATTATTTGGAGATTCGGTAAATACAACTGCCAAAGTGGTCGCATATTATGAGTACACAGATTATCCTAACACTATTACGATGTATACGATGGCTGTTGAATACTATCATTCAGATGGAAGATTAATTCAGGCAAGAGAACAAAGCAGCTCCAATCGCCAAAAATATCCGGTTGGAACTGAGCTTAAGATTGCTTATAGTAAAGAAAAACCTGATTTGTTTATTCTAAGTGGCGACAATTCCAGAAAGATAATTATGGTTGGTATGATTATCGTAGGGCTGGCAATGATGACTGCAATTGGAGTTGTGGCATTGAATAGTTAATGGGGAGGACGATAAGTCGGGTGATATCTTTCACACCTGCTGGCGTCTGATGTTGGATTGATTTGCTACTGTCACCGACAATTCCTCCTATCTCAATTATTGAAATATATCATTTATGTATTTCTAAAAGAGGATATTGTTTCACCAATACAGTTATCTATTCGCATGAAAGAACTGTATCAAACATTGCTTAAGTTGGATGAAAGCCTCGAAATGATATATACTGACGGTGAAAGTATGGGGCAGAAAATGATTTGATGAGATGTGCCGTGAGTTGAATATATGAGCTGTAGTCATTTATGCATTGTAAAGTAAAAGCAGTCACAGATGATGACGAAATTGTATCGAATAAAGCCTTCAAGAAGATAATTGCTTTTGAAGGCTTTATTGCTTACAATTCAATTGGGTTGTAAAGCAAAATGCGAGCAGCTGATTTATTAAAAAGAGCCTGTAATAGACGATGGTTTCAGAAATATACTATGCCGTCAAGGGGATACCAGATTGATACGACATCTGTTTTGTATCCTCAAGGCACGTTGGTGTTACTTCTATTGAAGGTAGATTTAAGGGTGTTCCCTATGGGTGGGATCTAGGAGCAACTCATCAATAATTTACTGCGCTCCGAACTATCTACTATTGAAAATTACATTACAGCACAGAAGACGAGATTTTCTATAGCAAGATTGAAGGCATAAATGATTCAATCAGTTATGAAGGCAGTAGTGTCAGCGAACTAAAGTCAGCATTTGAAGAAGCGGTTGAGGATTATCTTGAACTGTGCAATTTGAACGGTAAAGAACCGGAAAAGATGTATAAAGGTAGCTTTAATGTAAGGATAACCCCTGAGCTTCATAAACAAGCAGCACAAAGGGCCTTGATAGAGGGCAAATCATTGAATCAGTATGTTGAAGAAGCAATAGAACAGTATTCACAGCAGTCACCGATTTCCTTGATGAAGTAGAAAAATGCTATGGCCATTTGAAAAGCAATTCGCTGGTGTATGTAAGATCAACAATGGGATGCCTAATTCAACTGAGATTTGAGTAAATAAGTAAGGAAATGGCAAGTTCATTGCCGACCGAAAGAGCGTTCAACCGCTCTTTTTTCTTTTTTGTGCACGATCTGCCATCATTCGTGAATTATTAACTTTTTCGTAAGAAATTTTAAGTATTTTGTAAAGCACTGAAACTCAAAGCTTGGTAAAGTGAAGAGGAAGAAAGGGCGATGACGGGAAAACCCCAAGCCTGGCACAAGTGGAGAGTGAAGATGACATGAACTGCAGCAAGAAATCAGATCAATCGAATTGGCAGTCGAATTTGCAGAAAAGAGGAGTGCGGGCGGATTCCAGCGGCTATATGCCGGGATTGGACGGACTGAGGGCTTTGGCGGTGTTTGCCGTGATTGCTTACCATCTTAAGCTGACCTGGGCCCCGGGAGGGCTTTTAGGAGTAAGTCTGTTCTTTGTGCTGTCCGGGTATTTGATCACCAATATTCTGCTCAAGCAATGGGAGCGCTCGGGATCGATTGATTTGAAAGATTTCTGGCTGCGCCGGGCCCGGCGACTGCTGCCGGCTCTTTTTCTGATGCTGGCAGGCGTGATGCTCTGGGTTATGCTTTGTGCTCCGGAACGCCTGGCAGCCTTGAAGCCGGAAGCGCTGGCTGCAGTATTCTATACCAGCAACTGGTATCTGATTTTCCATCAGGTATCCTATTTTGAAAGCTTCGGTCCGCCGTCTCCGCTGGGGCACCTCTGGTCTTTGGCGGTAGAAGAACAATTTTATCTTTTCTGGCCGCTTCTTTTGGGATGGGGGCTGCGTTGTTTTCGGCAGCGCAAATGGCTGATCGGGGGCACAGTGGCTGTCACGTTGGCTTCAGCCGCAGCAATGGCAATGATTTACATACCGGGTCATGATCCCAGCCGTGTCTATTATGGAACGGATACCCGTGTTTTCGCCTTGCTGGTCGGGGCTCTACTGGCGATGGTATGGCCCAGCGGGAAAATGACTGCGGATCTGTCCGGCAAAAAGAGACTGGCGCTGGATGGGGCGGGAAGCCTGGGGTTATTGGTGGTACTTTTGATGATCGGAAAAACCAGCCAATACCAGACCTCCCTCTACCAGGGCGGGCTCCTGCTCTTCTCTGTTGCGGCGGCTTGTCTGGTGGCAGTTCTGTCCCACCCCGCCAGTTATCTGGGCCAGTTCTTTGGATGGGGCCCCTTACGCTGGCTGGGAGGGTGTTCCTATGGGATTTACTTGTGGCATTACCCGGTTATCATCCTGACTAATCCGGTTGTAAATACGGAAGGCTTGAACCTTTCCCTAACCCTCGGGCAAATTGCCCTAAGCATTACCCTGGCGGCTCTGTCCCGCTACCTCATCGAGGACCCGATCCGCTACGGACGACGGAAACGAGTGCGGAGGCGGGCGCCGGCCCTTCAGTGGTGGCAAAGACCATTGGCCCACAGCACCAAAATTACGGTCAGTATGGTATTGATGTTTCTGCTGGTGTTTGTAAGTCCCGATGAAGGTATGGAAACTTCGGCAAAAGCGATAGCGGAGAGCCAGGTGACTACAGAACAAGCTCAAGCTCAAACGCCAGGGACGGTCAAGGAAGATAGTGCTGCCAAGGGGGAACTTGCTGAGGCAGATAAGAAGAGCGATATTAAGGGAGAGGATATTACGGTCATTGGAGATTCCTTAATGATCAATGTGGAACCTGCTTTGCAAGAACACCTGCCGGGCATTGTCATCGACGCGCAAATTGGCAGACAGATGCATCAGGCCCCGGATGTCATGGCCAAGCTCCAAAAAGAAGGTGAGCTGGGGAATATTGTGATTATTGAATTAGGATCAAACGGTGCGTTCACCGAAAAACAGTTAATGCAGACCCTGGATTCCCTGCAAGGAACCACGGAGATCGTGCTGGTGAATACCCGTGTCCCGAAGCCTTGGGAAACGGTGGTGAATGAGACGCTGAGCAAGGTGGCCGAGTCTTACCCCAAGACCAGGCTGATCGATTGGTATTCGGCCAGCAGCGGCCATGGCGATTATTTTTATTCGGACGGTGTTCATCTGACCCAGACCGGGGTGGAAGCCTACGGGGAATTACTGATCGAAGCCTTGATTTCCAATCAAAACGATAAACATAAATCGTGTTATAATAACAAAAAAACTAAGGGATGAGAATATGCACGATTATAAGATAAAAGTATTGGTTGTTGAAGATGAAGCTTCGATCCGGCGTTTTATCACGCTCAATTTGGAGATGGCCGGATATGAAGTCGGAGAAGCGGCCAGCGGAGAGGAGGCCTTGGCTCTGCTCACGACATTCCTCCCCGATTTGGTGGTGCTGGATCTGATGCTGCCTGGGATAGACGGACTGGAAGTCTGTCAGCAGATTCGCAAAACCATGCCGGACCCGCTCGTCATCATGCTGACGGCCAAGGGAGAGGATACGGATAAAATTATGGGTCTTGAACTGGGAGCGGATGATTATATGGTCAAGCCCTTTAATCCCTTTGAATTAATTGCCAGGATCAAAGCCATGTTAAGGCGCCGGAACCATTTTGAAGCCAGAAGAACGGCCTATACTTACGGCAACCTGTCCCTGGATATCGCCGCCAATAAACTCCTCAGAAACAATACGGAAGTGGAACTGACCCCTACAGAATATGCTCTGTTAAAAATGTTCATGGAAAATCCGGGGAAAGCTCTGAAAAGAGAAGAGATGCTGAATGCGGTCTGGGGAGAAGATTATTTTGGCGATACCAAAACTCTAGATGTGCATATCAGGCGGCTCAGAGAAAAAATCGAAGATAATCCCTCTGAGCCCCGCCATATTAAAACCGTTTGGGGTTCCGGTTACCGGTGGCAGCCAGAGTCTGGTGGGAGGCTTCCATGAAAGGGATCAGAGGGAGACTGACGGCCAATTTTATGATTGTGATTTTGGTTTCGGTGGCCATTTTGGAAGTGCTGCTGATTTATACGGTTCAGCAGAATTATTACGACAGCCTAAGGGGCAACCTGACCAATCAGGTCAAAATCAGTGCGGATATGTATTCCAAATACTATTCCGATACCTCTTTAGAAGATAACATCCTGTATAATGTGGATGCCTTTTGGAATCAAAGCGATGCCAAAGTGGAGATTGTCGATCGGGACGGGAAGATTGTCATGGATTCCCTGGGGATGATCCCTGAACAAGGAGAGTCCATGGAGGATATCCAGGATGCTCTCAATGACAAGATGGGGGAATGGGTAGGGAAATTAAACGGCCAGGAAGTTATGGCCGTAGCTTATCCTTTGAAATCGGAGGGGCAAATTGTCGGAGCCTTGCGTTTTATTGCTTCTACCAGTGCTATTGATCAGGACATTCGAGACACGGCTAAAATTTTTATCGCCATCGGCCTTTTTGTGGCGCTGATTGTCGGGTTGCTCAGCATTTTTTTGGCCAATACTATTCTTATCCCTTTGAGAGAAGTGACAGCCGTTGCCGAGAGCATGGCGGCGGGCAATTTTAAAATCAAGAGCAAAAAAAAGCGGGATGACGAGATTGGCAAGCTCTCAGATACCTTGAACTACATGGCTGATGAAATTACCAAAAAAGAAAAGCTGAAGAATGATTTTATATCTTCGGTTTCCCATGAATTGCGCACCCCGCTAACCTCGATTATGGGTTGGGCGATTACGCTGCAAAGCGAAAAATTCCAGCAGAAAGAAATGCTGAAGGACGGCCTGGGGATTATTGCCAAGGAGGCTGAACGCCTCACCCAGATGGTCGAGGAACTCCTGGACTTTTCCAAGTTTGTTTCCGGCAGGATCAAACTCAAATATGAAACTGTTAATTTGGCCGAGCTTATGGAACATATCCGCAAACAGCTGACGCCGCGGGCTACCCGGGAAAATATTCATTTCACGGTTGTTTACTCGGAAAACCTTCCCGATCTGTTGACAGATCCTAACCGTTTGAAACAAGTATTAATCAATATTCTGGATAATGCCCTGAATTTTACGGCTGCCGAGGGGTCTGTTCGCTTTCAGGCTGAGATCGGGGAAAAAGACTATACGTTTACGATTGCCGACAGGGGGTGCGGCATTGCTGCCGGGGAGCTGCCCATGGTGAAAGAAAAGTTTTACAAAGGCAAGAGCTCACGTTCCAAAAACGGGATTGGTTTATCCATCTGTGAAGAGATTGTCATCCTGATGAAGGGGCAGCTGGAAATCAGCAGTGAAGTCAACGTGGGGACAACCGTGGTCATTACTCTGCCTAGAGAGGTGTGTGCCAATGGCTAAAAAATGCCAGCTTCTCTTGCTTTCCTTTTTGCTGCTGATACTTGGCGGCTGCGCCGAATCCTCGGGAGCATCGGCCGGTAAGATTATCCCGCCGTCCAAACCGGTCTCTCCGTTAGTTGGTAAATGGACGGTGCTTCAAGAGCTGGATACCAACAGCAATGGGGAAGAAGCAACCCAGCAATGGGTGGGAAGTGATGTCCAGTTTGCTGCAGGTGCCGTCTCTTTCGGCGGACATGTCTGGGAGCAGCTTTCTTATAAAATCAAAAGGGTGAAGGCAGATGATTACTTGCTGACAAAATATATCCCGCCTGCCGGTATTTCTGCTCAGAAAACCCAGGAGGTTGATGTGCTTACTGTCTATGCGGCTGCCAATTATCTGGGTGAATTTATGAAGCTTGATGATAAAAATATGATTTTCTTTGTGCAAAACGAAGTTCTTTTGTTGAAAAAAGTTTCCGATCAGGCGGAAAGTACTTTGGGAGCAGCTAATACCAATGCCCAGGATCTGAACAAAGACAGCAATGAAGGAACTTCCGGTGTCTTGCTGGGGCTGAGGATGCAGGAGGGCGATGGCTATACCTATCAAACACTTTGGATTGCCGCCGATCATCATCAGCTTCACCCGGTTCTGGCCTCCGAACAGCCTTTTTTTCCGCGGACCAGCGGTTTTTGGGAACTTAGTGTCCAGGACCTCCCGACCGCCGGAAAGACAGGCAATCTATTGAGCGCCCGTAATGTGGCGGCTAAGATCTCCGACATGAAGAAAGCGGAAGACGGAACGGACGATCAAGTCTATACCGATCCGGCGGAAAGAATCATCAACTATATCGGTAATGATTATGTGGCTATCGAGAAGAAAATCGGCAGTGTTAATCAATTACAGGTGCTTCCGGTCGACAAACTATCATCTCCTGCAGAAATAAAGGTATCTGATCTGCTGGGGGACAACGGATTTAACGCTTATTTGAGTGTCAGGGAACAGACTGTTGCAGGCTTAAGAGACAAAGGGATTACCTCGATTGTCAGAGATGAATCTGGGGAAAATTTCGGCCTGGCACGGAAAAACGGGCATTGGTCTCTGGTGGGGAGAATTAACTATCAAAATGGGGGAATGTTTGAGCAAACAGACTTTGACCTCAAGATCATCCCGCCGACCAATTTGGTCTTCTATGATACCTTAGTCTTAAGCTGGCACAATATCAAGGACCGGGTTCCTGACGCCATGGACGCCTTTACCTCCCCCAATAGGGATATTGCCCTGGTTAAAACCAAAAATAAATTAACGATTTACACCATCGGTGCAGAGCAATTAGCCGAAAACCCCTTGGCGGAGCTGGACCTGCCGGAAGGAGCAACCGTAATCATGGCTGAGTGGGCCACAGGGTCTTATGTTGACAGCTGGGAGAAATCTTTTCTCGCTTATGGCGCCCAAGCCTTGTCCGGCAGCTCGGTTCGGGTGCGCTGAATATCTGTATTATATGAAGGACATTTTTGGTATGGCGAAACAAGTCCAAGCTGAGTCCTGATTGTCGCCAAATTTACGCCTTGATCTAGTAGCCGTTAGGTGAATGTTTGCCGTAATGGGGATTGCGGATGCCACTGGCCTTCAAGGGATGGGGTTACTCTCCTAACTTGGAATGAAACCCCCGTGCCGATTGGAGGGCTAATGAACTTCATAAAGTCCGTCAGAACCTCGTCCATGTCCTTGTGGCAATTGTATTCAAGACAGAGTTATCCGAATCGTCGCTCCGGGGCATGTGGAGACGGTGGTGCGGCTGGAGAAGGTTAATTGAAATGAAATTTAGGCCGCCTGTCATCATGCGATGCAGGCGGCACTTCTCAAAACAATATCTTTTCATTCAATCCGTAACAGAGGTAAGCAATTAATAATTAATATATGAATGTCAATGTATACTGAACCCCAAAGTATTCCATTTCGTATATAACAAAATAGGACTTGTTTTCAAGGAGGTAAAACATGGATTACATTTCACCGAAAGAAGCTTCGTTGAGGTGGAGCGTTTCAGAACGGCGCATCCAAAAATTGTGCGAGGAAGGACGGATTAATGGCGTTGTTCGGTTCAGCAAGGTATGGATTCCCAAAGATACCATAGCGGCGGGCCGTCGTCATACCGTTGGTCTTAAATCTGACGGAACGGTGACGGCTGCGGGTGATAATAATTATGGCCAATGTGATGTAAGCGGCTGGCGCGACATTGTGGCGGTCGCGGCGGGTAATGTACATATGGCGACGAACACGGGTAATGCTCATACAGTCGGTCTTAAATCTGACGGTACTGTGGTGGCTGTGGGTTGGAATAAGCATGACCAATGCGATGTCTTCGATTGGCGCGATATTGTGGCGGTTGCGGCGGGTTGGTGTCGTACCCTCGGTCTTAAATCGGACGGCATGGTGGTGGCTGTGGGTCGCAACACTTACGGCGAATGCGATGTAGGTGGCTGGCGTGATATGCTGGCGGTCACGGCGGGTGACTGGCATACCGTTGGGCTCAAATCTGACGGAACGGTGACGAGTGTGGGTATTAATCGGTACGGCCAATGCAATGTAAACGGCTGGTGCGACATAGTGGCGGCAGCGGCGGGTTACCTTCATACCGTCGGTCTTAAATCTGACGGAACGGTGGCGGCTGTGGGTTTGAATAAGCATGGCCAATGTGATGTAAACGGCTGGCGCGGTATTGTGGCGATAGCGGCGGGTTACCTTCATACCATCGGCCTTCAATCGGACGGTACTGTGGAGGCTGTGGGTTGGAATGTGCATGGCCAATGCAATGTAAGTGGCTGGCGCGATATTGTGGCGGTTGCGGCGGGTTGCGCTCATACTCTCGGCCTTAAATCGGACGGCACGGTGGTTGCTGTGGGTGATAATGAATATGGCCAATGCGATGTAAGCGGTTGGTGTGGCATCCAACTGCCCGGTAATTAGTTTTCAATATTTATAATACAAATATTTGGATTCATTGGGTTCATTTGTCATCAGTTCGCCAACGTATAATTACTGGTCATATTTTTGATTCTCCCAGAGCATCCTCATACTTACATAAGACCAGAAAATCTCTCCTAGTGGAAAATTAAACTTTTGAATCTTAGTATTCTCCCTCTACACATATAACCATTAGCAGTGAAGAAAGCTTAATATTAAGTCGGGTTTATCTAGTGATGGATGGCCAGAAAGCTTCTCTAGAACAAACCATTATAGACAAGTCTGATAAACCATACGATGGTACTATCATTCATACAAGAACACTGCGTTTCTTGGGTACTGGGGATGAGTTGGAACTAGACGTCCAAAGAATGACTTATTCAAAAAGCAACCACGAAATGCTAGAGATTCCAATTGATTAAGCAGTCAGATGATCAAAACGCTGCCTCAAATTTGCATAATGTACACAAGGAAACCACCTGTGGTAGAATAATCTAACACAGGTGGTTTTATCTCTCCAGAGGGACCTCATTATTGGTGATAACGTACTGAGGCCATTAGCGAATCGGAAAATAATTGGGGTCCTTCCAAATTTAATGTATCGTGATTATACTCATATTATACCTTAATTATATGAGTATAGTATCACAGTTTCAATACAATGACCGGAGGTATATTCGAATTATTGAAGATATATTGAGGGGTCTTTCAGTTGCCCCTAAGTAAGGAGGAGCAAAATGCGCACTCAGCAACTACTTTATTTGCTGGAAATCTCCAAGACCCGTTCTATTAATAAGGCCAGTGAAAAAATGAATATTTCCCATCAAGCGCTAAATGCAAGTATTAAAAACTTAGAAGATGAATTGAATACCTGTCTTTTACACCGCAATCAACAAGGGGTTTCTCTGACAGAAACCGGCCAACTCACGGCGGATTTTGCGACAACCCATTTAATCAAGCTCGCCCAGTTGCAAGAAATGATTGCCAAAATTGAGGGGGGCCAAAACGTCGCCTTACCTAAAGGCCATCTCAACATTGCAACTATGGCGATCCCCAACTACAGCTTGGTTCAGCCAACCATCAAGCAGTTTATGTTGAAATATCCACAAATTACTATTGATATCACCAGATCAACCTTGGAAGATATCCTGAGCAATATCAAGCAACAAAAAATCATGTTAGGCTTCATAGTCATATATGAAACGCCATTAGAATGGCTCGAACCTGACAACCCTTTTCTAATTAATCCCCTTTTGACAGACAAATCATATATTGTCACGAGCAATGAACATCCGCTGGCCAAGAAAAAAACGGCCGTTACTCCTAAATCGCTCCTCAAATATCCTTTTGTAGTTTATCATGAAGGGAAAGAAATCAATATTCCTGCCGTACTGGCATTAAAAGAAAGTTATTCACCTCATATTAAAATTAGTACCAACAGTCTTGAAACCTTTGAAGAAACGATTTTAGCTGGGCAGGGCATTGGTTTTGTCAGCAAATTATTAATCAAAAGCACTACTTTCTTTAAACAAAAAGAGCGATTGGCTTTTATTCCGTTGAAGAACACGCCAACCCCTATCATTATATCGGTGCTCAACAAAGAATCTTATGCGCAAAATCAGAAGGTAATTGATCTGTTCTTGGATATGCTGAAAAACTTTACCTGATCCGCTAGCCAGTGCTTTCAGCTTTTTTTCCAAATTTCGTTACGTCCACAATTTGGCCTCGATATCCTTTTGATCTTTTCGCTCAATGAAACCCCATATAAGACTCTAGAAAGACATAAATGCTTCATAATGACAAATCAAACGTTGTCGTTATGAAGCATTTATGTCTTCTCTGTCATTTTTCTGTTGCAACTATTATTTGCAATATTTCGATAGATGTCCATTACTTCTGCTATGCAATATAGTTACATTACTTATAATGATATTAGGAAAGCAAATACCTGTGCATGCATAATGCCAATTAGATTAAGACTTTCCACACGTCATCCGAAAAAAATTAAGGAGTGGGGTAATGGATAGAAGTAGAAAAGCATCGGCAGACAAGATTCTAATTTTAGGTATTGATGGTATGGATCCAAGTTTAACGAAAAGGTTTGTGGATGAAGGCAAGATGCCTAATACTAAAAAATTTTTAGAACGAGGTGCTCAGAGAGAAGATTTGATTATGCAGGGAGGGCATCCAACAGTTACACCTCCAATGTGGACTACTTTGGCAACTGGCGCTTATCCAGTAACCCATGGGATAACTTGTTTTTATCGACAGTCAAAGGAGTCTCTGGACACCATCGAATATAATTTGGATTCGTCCAATTGTCATGCAGAACAGTTATGGAATGTTTTTGCCGAAGCCGGGAAGAAAACCCTCGTCTGGCATTGGCCAGGGAGTTCATGGCCTCCAAGCTCAAGTAGCCCTAACCTGAGTGTTGTAGATGGTACACAGCCTGGCAATGTAAATATGGGCGTGGCCATAGTTGATCCTGAAAAGCTTTTGATCGCCAGTGTCAAGACTGAAGAAGTGACATATAAGAAACAAGCAGCCTCTGACGGTGATGTACCGTGCGTCATCAGCGATTTGAAGGTTCAGAAAAGCACTTTTAATCTGGCTGAAAGTGTAAAAGCCAAGAAAAAGGTCCGTATTTTGTTGACCTTAGCGGATGGCGAAGGTGCTATGCCGGAAGCCCCCTTTGATGTGGTCTACTCACCAATTAAAGACGCAGCTGGCTGGGCAGATGCGCCGGCAGATGCAAGGGAATTTACCATGCTACACGGTCATGGGTTGATTCGTAGACCGTGTCTTATTCTGAAAAATGCCGAGGGTATATATGACAGAGTAGCCATTTATAAGTCCAAGAAAGAAACGGAACCGATGGTCGTCCTGGTAAAGGGTGTGTATGTCAGGGACCTGCTTGACGAAGCCATTAGAGACGATGATGAAAAAGTCCTGGCTAACCGCAATATGCGGATACTGCATTTGGATCCTAATGGCGAGCAGGTCAGAATGTGGATTTCAGCCGGTATGGATACTACAAACGATGATTTATGGCATCCTAAAAGTTTATTTAGAACTGTAACCGAAAATGTAGCGTTCCCTCAGCCGACTTGTTTAATTGGTAATGCCACTATCCAGATCGCAAAGGAATGTATGATCGCCACATGGCAGGCTACCGCTGACTGGCAGGCAGATACGCTGAATTACCTGATCGAGAAGGAAAACTTCGAAGTCATTTTCTCTCATTTCCATAATATTGACCTGCAAGGTCATATGATTATCCACAATATGAAGAAGGGGGGGAAAGGGAATCCGGAAGATTATAGCCAAATGATGGAGGATGTCTATCGGCAGACAGATGGCTATATCGGTCGCTTTCTGCATTTATTGGATGAAGGCTGGACAGTATTGATTGTTTCAGATCACGCTGCCGTTTGTCCAGAGCATGATGTACCATTAATTGGGGATATGACTGGTGTTAACGTTGCTTTGATGAGAGAGCTGGGCTTCACGAACATTAAACAAGATGCCGAGGGTAATGATCTTAGAGAAATCGACTGGGCCAATACCAAAGCCGTTGCCAGCCGGGGTAACCATATTTATCTCAATATTAAAGGCCGGGATAAATACGGAATTGTAGAGCCTGAAGATCAATACGAAGTTGAAGAAGAAATCATGACTGCCCTTTATGGCTATAAAGACAAGATAACTGGCAAGAGGGTTATTGCCATGGCTTTAAGAAACCAAGATGCTGTATTACTAGGCATGGGCGGCCCTGAATCAGGCGATATCAATTATTGGACGGCAGAAGGCTATAACTACGACCATTGCGATTCGCTGTCCACGACCCGAGGGTACGGTGGCACCTCAGTTTCTCCAATCTTTATGGCGGCAGGACCTGGCTTTAAGACTGGCTTTAAGACAGAGCGTATTATTCGTGAAGTCGACGTTGCCCCGACAGTAGCAGTTATTGGCGGTGTCAGAATGCCTGCTCAATGTGAAGGTGCACCCGTGTACCAGATCTTATCTGAAGAGTTCTAGGATTAGAATATTAATTTTTGTCTGATTTATAGATGAATGCAGGAAGGCATACTACCAATATTCAATAACTTCTCAGAAGTGTTATTTGGTAGTATGCAATTTTTCTACTATTGCATAGGAAAGAGACCCTATTAGGCAGAACCTAGATGAAATTCAATGTGCTAGAATTCTTATATTTTGTGAAAGTATAGGCTTTCACGGAATTTGTTGCAAACACAATACTATTATAATTTTTATTTAACAATTATATGAACAGGGGGATAAACGATGAGTGTTTCCAATAAAGTTGAAACGAAAAATATTGTGCCTAAGGCAAAGACAAAAGACACCGCATATTTTCTGCATTGTGTAGTGGTATTGGCACTTATGTTTGGCTTTAAGTATATTCCACCCGTAGCTCCAATTACCCACTTAGGTATGAATTTGCTAGGAATATTTTTTGGATTACTGTACGCTTGGACTTTCGTCGATATGATCTGGCCCAGTTTGCTAGGGATCATTGCAGTAGGATTATCCGGCTTCATTACTGTCACAGCCGCATTCCAGGACGGCTTTGGCAACTCTGTTACCTTGCTCATACTATTTGCCTTAGTTTTTGCGGTGTATTTAGATTCAACTGGTTTAACTACGACCATTGCACATTGGTTTATTAGTCGAAGAATCTCCATAGGACGGCCTTATGTATTTTCGTTAATGATTTTTTTGGCAGGTTTTGTTCTAGGTTCGTTTATTAGTATAATTGCCTGTACCTTGATTTTATGGATTATTTTTTATAAAGTTGCAACGGAATTGGGCTATAAACCCGGCGAAAAGTATGTTTCAGCGATGCTAGTTGGGATAGCATATAGCTGTATGTTGGGCGGTTCTTTTTTGCCTTGGAAACCCTTACCGGCAATTATTTTGGGGAATATGAATAAATTGACAGGCTTGACCGTTAGTTTTGGAAGCTTTACCATTGTTGGCTTAATAATTAGCATTTTAGGTATTCTTGCTTACTTGGCTGTGATGAAGTTTATTATTAGACCTGATGTTGCACCTCTTCAAAAAGGGGAAGACTTTTTTGCGGAATTTAGAGATGAAAAAATAACTTACCAGCAAAAAATTGGCATCGCAGCTCTAGGAACCTTTATTCTCATGTTGCTTTTGCCTGGGGTACTGCCTATGACAACCCCGGGGATAAAGCAGCTTGCCAATATAGGCATGACTGGTAGTATAGCTATTGTCTTACTAATTCTAGTCGCTGTCAGAATTAAAGGTAAGCCTCTAATGGATTTTGCCAAAATGGCGAATACAAATATGAATTGGCAAATAATTATCTTGCTTGCAGCTTCAATACCAATTGCCAATGGGTTGGGTGCCAAAGATTCGGGTATCATGGCCTTTGTCGCCCAGAATTTTGGTCATTATATTGCCGGTCTCAGTCCTATGATGTTAATTGTTAGTGTGACGATTGTTGCCAGTGTATTAACCCAGTTTGCTCATAATCTAGTTGCTGCGGCCATAATGACCCCCCTTATGTGTCAGTTTGCAATTCAATTAGGTATTAATCCTCTGGTGATTGCTCCATTTTTGAACTTGGCTTTGAGTGCAGCCATCGCAACCCCTGGTGCGTCAACTCCGGGTGCTTTAGTTTTTGGCAACCGCGAATGGATTCCAGTTAAACACGCTTACCTCTATAACTTTTATGCTTTCCTTATGACGTTAATCATTATGGTTATTGTCGCTATAGTGAGAAGTATGATGCTGTAACTGAAACATTATATCTGACGCTAGAAGAAATTAATATTTAATATTGACAAATCAAGACTTGTCGTTGTGAAACATATACTGTCCTGTTTTCGAAATGTATTATTTGTCGCTCCAGCTATAAAGCTAATAATATGATGGAGGTAAAATAATGGAACTGAGTAGATTGGATGCAAAAACCTTTGATGAGATTATTTACGATAAAGCTGAAAATTGTCTGGTGGTATTTAGTCGGAAAACCTGCCATGTTTGCGCAGAAGTTGTTCCCATGGTTGAAGGGATATCCGAGAATTACAAAGACAAATTGGGATTTTACTATGTTGACTCAGAAGAACAAAGGGACCTGTACAATAGATTTTCCCTCAGAGGAGTACCACAGCTATTATTCTTTAAAGATGGTGAATATCAATTTAAGTTGGCTGGTAAAGTTGAGGAAGAAGAATTAGAAGAAAAGATTGCAGAATTGCTGTAAACAATAGTCAACGAGCAGTTTTATCCCAAACTTCTAAAACATACTTGCATTGAGGGGTCTTGCTAATGTCAATATACGATCTACTGATACTTGGAGGTGGCCCCGCAGGTTTAACTGCAGGAATATATGGAGCGCGTGCCAAGCTGAAAACAGTAATCTTAGAAAAAGGCGCGGTCGGCGGTATGGCCTTTACCACTCGGGAGATAGTAAATTACCCCAGCTATAAATCGATAACAGGTCCGAACTTAACAAAAACTATGGCAAACCATGCCCAAGAGTTTGGCGCTGAAATTATTAAATGTCTAGTCACGGAAGTCGAGCTGGATGGAGAAATCAAAACTATCAAAACTAAAAAAGGCAATCAGTATCAGGCCAGAGCAGTAATTTTAGCGCTAGGGTCCCAGCCCCGCCTGCTGAACATACCAGGCGAGAGAAGACTGAGAGGCAATGGAGTATCCTACTGTGCCACATGTGACGCCGAATTCTACGAAGGTTTGACCGTAATAGTCGTTGGCAACGGAGACGCTGCCATAGAAGAAGCCATCTACATCACAAAGTACGCCAGCAAAGTCATTGTAATCGTCATTCACGATGAAGGAATCGTGGACTGCAACAAGGCCAGTGCTGAAAAAGCCTTTAAGAACGAAAAGATGGATTTCATCTGGAACTCCGTCCTAGCCGAGATCAAAGGCAGTGAAGATGTCGAGGCAGTCGTGATCCAAAACTTAAAGACCGGAGAGCACACAGAAGTAAAGGCTGAAGGAGTCTTCATATATGTGGGCATGGTGCCTGAGACAGAATTTTTACAAAGCAAAGTAGACTTAGACGATCGAGGGTACATTGTTACCAACGAGATGATGGAGACTAGTGTAGATGGCGTGTGCGCAGCGGGAGACGCCAGGGTCAAATACCTCCGCCAGGTGGTGACCGCAGCAAATGACGGCGCAGTAGCGGCAGTGACAGTTGAGAGATACTTGGCCGAAGAAGACGACTTTAAAGAGAATGTGCTAAATGCGAACAAGCCGGTGCTGCTTGCATTTTGGAGTCCTGTGGATGAAGAAAGTATACACGCCGTAACGAGGCTGGAGAAGACAGTAGCCGAAAGTGGGCACAAAGTAAGACTGGTTAAAGTGGACATGTCAAGGAAGAAAAGGATAGCTCAGCGCTATAACGTGACTTCGACACGGGCTGCCCTACTGCTCAAGGAAGGCAAGGTTATCCGTGATATTTCAGGAGACATTTTGACATTTTGGGATGGGGAAGTTTGAGACGGCCGTCATCAGGAGAGAGAGGTGCGTAACTGATAGTTACCTATTACTGGTGAATGGAACTACTTCGTATCGGAAAGTTCTGCTACGGAAAGGGCAAAGAGAAAGATTTCAGTTCAGGTAGCATCTCGAAGACCTTATAGATAATAGAGTATAGTATCGTTTTTAGTAATCGGTGCCTTCATATCATTTGCAGACCTAATAAATGATAGCAATAAGGACGTAAATCTCTAATGTTGGAGAATCGAATTAGGGAGTTTAAAGCTTGAGAATGAAGGGGTGGGCTTGAGGCTAGCACTTCAAAAAAACAACATTGAAAGCACAGTCCAGATAAAGAAGAAAATTACTATCTCATGTGTTTTCTAATTGAACGATAGGTTATTGCTAGGCACGTGGAGAGTATAATTCTGATCTGACGCCGTCATAGAGGTCTACAACGACTTTAATTCCGACTTGGCAAATCTTTTTAGCTACGTCCGTGACAGACTCTCCGCCCTGCTCAGTTTGACGAAGAAATATTTAATACGTTGGTTGAGATAGAAGTTCTCACACCAGCGCATTTTTTTTAAGCTTTTCTGCTGTAGAAGGTGAGGCAGTATAAATCATTAGTTTCAAATCAGGACAGTTTGATAACTGCAAATTCACATGTTCAAACTCCAATTCTCCAATTCGAGGATCATTGCATAATTTGTGACAGTCAGTAACAGTTTTAACTTCATAGCGAGACCACCATGAATTGAATAATTCACTTTCTTGCTTAAATTTCTCAATCATTTCGTTTAGCCTCGCATCTTGAGGGTACTTGGCACAATCTGCCCTGAATCTCGCAATCATGATTTTAGCCCGTTCCTCCCAATCTGAGTTCATTTCTTTACTGATTGGATCAATTAAAAAATGATGTAATAAGTTTAGTTTTGGATTTATGCTCGAAGAATATGGAGGAAATCGAAATACAAATTCTGCTGCACGATTCCATAATAGTACATCCCAGTATTTACCCATTATATATGCAGGATGAGGTTCCAATGCGAAAACAGTTCTTTCTAATCCTTTGCTAATTTCTTTATAAACTTCTGATTCTTCCATTTCATCGGATTTAGATAATAAAAAAAGATATCGGCGTTCATCATCGGATAATCTTAACGCAGTAGCCAAACTTCCCAATACTTGAGGAGAAGGGTGTACGTCTTTCCCTTGTTCTATAGATGTGTACCAAGAAACACCAACATTGGCAAGCTCAGCGACCTCTTCGCGGCGAAGTCCGGATGTGCGGCGGCGTCCGTGTGAGGTCAATCCAACCTGTTCTGGTGTAAGGCGTTCTCTAGTTGCACGCAAAAATTCACCTAGCGACTGCTGTAATGTAATCTCTTTCATTTAGTTTGCTCCTCATATCCTACTACTCTCAATCGTATGATAAACACAATCTGGTTGAAATTTTTAACTCTGATATATTAGTAATATAACAAAAAGATAACTGATAAACAAAAACTATTTAGCTTGGAGTGAATTAATTTATGAAACTATTTGTAACTGGGGCAACAGGCAAGGTTGGAAGTCGTTTAGTACCGTATTTACTTAAGCAAGGTCATGCTGTCCGTATTCTTGTAAGAAGTGCTGAGCGAGCACTCACATTGAAAGAACAGGGGGCAGAAGTGGTCTTAGGTGATCTTGTGGATAATGAGAATCTCACTGAAGCCATACGAGGGGTTGATGCTGTGGTGCATACAGCAGCCCAATTTCGAGGTGGTATTAGTGAAGAAGTAGCTCGAGCAGTGAATCTAGATGCAACGATTGCATTAGCTAAAGCAGCTCTAGCAGCAGGTGTCACAAGATTTGTTTTTACCAGTACCAGTAATGTATATCGAGACACGAATGTAAACAGACCATGCAGAGAAGACGATATTCTTATACCAGCTAAAGAGATATATCCCAAAACAAAAATTGCTGCAGAAGAAGCTCTACTAAAATTATATCGTGAACAAGGATTAGATATTCGTATTATGAGACTAGCATTTGTTTATGGTAATGGTGATCCTCACATTGAAGAAATTTTGCCTTATATGATTAACTGGAACCCGTTAAAGAAACTATCGCCAGTGCATCACGAGGATGTCAGCCAAGCACTGCTGCTTGCTGCCAGTACACCCGGTATTGGCGGTCGCATATACAACGTTGCTGATGATAACCCTATTACTATAGGTGAATTATATAAGCTACACGGAGGACCAGAGCAGGTTCCTAATAAGGATGGGTGGCTTATGTCTAACCTATGGGAATTGACAGCAGATACAGAGCGCATTAAAAAAGAACTAAATTTCCACCCAAAATATCCTTCTATTTATACCGCTAAAGATAGGGGTGCCTTGTAGTTTTAGTTTACAAAAACGGTATATTAAAAGGTGCCAAACTTGATTATTATTTAGGGAAGCTTCAAAACACCACTGTAAACTTTCAGGCTTACAGTGGTATAAATTTCTATAATCTGGGTCATTTCCAGCCGTTCTTTTAAACAACGTGCTGGCAGCAAAACTTCGAAGAGTGAAACTTCCCTCCATCTTCTAATTGATTCCAAGCAATGTGGAATACTTAGCATCCAGAGTGATTAATGGTGTACGTTCAAATCAAGAAATGGAAGATCTCATGGCCAATCTACGAAAGCAATCAGAAATCTATGGAGAAGCCTATGAACTCAACTATGTGGATACAGAAGGAGAGTTTTCAGTGACAATACTTAATCCCACTGAAGCTTACTATTACACTTTTTTGGACAGAACCTTGTCTAATATAGTAGCAATACGCTCCTGGGTACCGGGCTTGCATACGACTTGTAAAGGCTGGACCTGCATAAATTGATGGTAATCATCGGCAGATGTCACAAACACAATGCTGCATGTTGACATGGAATCGGATTGCCGTATTTGTTTGGCGGTTTCGAGACCAGTCATCTTTTTCATACTATTATCAAGAAAAAGAAGGTCAAGAATCATCCCCTGCGTATTAAGTTCTTCGAGAAGATCTTCACCACTGCCAAATTGGTAAATATCAAATAAATACCCTTTTTCTTCTTCATATAAATGAATGAATGCCTCCAATAAATGACGACACAACGGCCTGTCATCGCAAATGCCGATAGTAAACAAAATATCTCCCTCCAAAGCTATTTTATATACAACTAAAAAGGTATTAAAACCATTATATATCCCTAAAGATACAAGTACAAGTGTATAAATACCCTTGTACTTTGTTAAAAATATTATTCATAATTGATAAAGTTAAACAGGGTGATAAGATTTGGAGATTAATTACAAAGAATTAGGTGAACGGATTGCGAAAAGGCGCAAGGTGTTGAACCTGACCCAGGATGACGTCGCAGAAGCCACGGGACTTAGCAACAACCACATTTCCAATATAGAAAACAATCATTCTATTCCCAGCATTGATACATTGCTTAAAATATGTGAGGCCCTGGACATCACGCCGGATTACCTCCTGCTGGGTATTTTCAGACACACGAATGACAGTCTGCTTTCCCAAATTAATCAAAAAATCAAGCTGTGTGATGAGAAAAAGCAGGAGCTGGTTGATCATTTCATAACCTGGCTAGTTGATGAAAAGCTATAGTTTTTAAAAAAGTGCGGACAGCACTTTTTTTGTTTACAGACTTTTAAAGTGGACAAAGAGGGAGAGAAGCGACGATGAATATAATGGAGCTAGGGATTGAGCCTTCTTAACCCCCAACATAACCGAAGCATGAAAGGTAAGCCTCTCATGCTCGAATTCAACCCCGTCGTTATAAATGAAAAAATCTTTATCAAAGAGAGGCTCTGAGAGAAATTGGACAGTTGATAGCGGGTAATGTAAAAGGGAGGATATCGGAACAAGACACCACAATTTTTGATAGTACAGGGATAGCATTGCAAGATATTACCGTTTCAAAATACCTGGTAGAAAAAGCAGAGGAATTGAAATTGTTTTCACAGCACATATTTAAATTGATTTGGAGGAATTCGTATGAAAGTAAAGGCTTATATAATAAATGCATTTGCTAAAACAGTGGAAGGTGGAAACCCAGCAGGCGTTGTGGTAAATGCAAATTCATTATCAGAAAATGATATGAAAAAGATAGCTGGCATCCTTGGACTAAGCGAGACTGCTTTTGTCATGAAGTCTGATATTGCAGACTATAGAGTACGTTTTTTCACACCGACTGAAGAAGTTGATTTATGTGGGCATGCCACAATAGCGGCTTTTTCAACATTATTAAGTGAGGACTATATTAAACGTGGAAATTATACGCAGGAAACAAAAGCAGGTGTTTTAAATGTAGAGGTTATGGCGGACTCATCAATCATGATGAATCAAACGAAGCCTGGTTTTTATGAGGCGGTAGAAAAACAAGAAATAGCAGATTCTTTAAATATTTCTGTAAATGACATGAATGAAAAATTGCCTGCACAGATTGTATCGACTGGGCTCAGAGATATCATAGTCCCCATCAGAAGCATGGAAGTATTGAATGGCATAAAGCCCGATTTTGAAAAGGTTTCAGAAATCAGCAAAAAGTACAACACAATTGGTTATCACTTGTTTGCTCTTGATTCGCTCTATGATTCAAATGCACATTGTCGCAACTTGGCTCCTCTTTATGGTATTCCTGAAGAGTCAGCTACTGGGACATCAAACGGTGCATTGGCTTGTTATTTGCTTAAATATGATCAGCTTAAGCCCGAACACGCAAAAAACATGGTTTTTGAGCAAGGATACTCTATGAACATGCCATCGGAGATTATGGTTTCTTTAAGCGTGGAAAACAATGAAATATATGAGGTCAAAGTGGGTGGAAAAGCTCTGAACCTATCGAGAATAGAAGTTGAAATATAAAAAACACCAACTGCAATTTGCAGGTAGTAATGAGTTAGAGAGTATAATTCTGATGACGAATTGTGGTCCCGGGGAAAATAAGCAGGACAACCAGTATAAAGTGGTTTGATGCAAAAAATCGGCAAAAGACGGACCGAAAAAATGCATTTTTTGGCCTTGTTATTCATCGATGAAATAAAAAAGCGGTTGAAAAAAAGAAACCTCCTGATTCTGTGATGAAATCTGTTCTTTTTATCAAAAAAATACGATATTACAATGTGATGATTTTTCATATATATGAGGGGGAAAAATGGATAAAAAATTTCTTCTGGATACAAAGCTGCATATGCCGTCTATCAGACAGAACCATATATGCAGGGATATTCTGAATAAAAAGCTGGATGAGGGACTGGATAAAGAGCATAAAATAATAATTGTTTCCGCTCCGGCGGGATACGGTAAAACAACGCTTATTTCGGGATGGTTAAGCAGATTGGAGTACAATTACACTTGGTTATCCCTAGATGAATATGATAATGATCCTTTAAAGTTCATAAACTATTTGCTCGCGGCAGTCCGAAAGATAAATCAAAGATTCGGAACAATGATAGAGGATTTGATGGCTGCGCCAAAGCTGCCGGGAGTGGAAACTGTTAGCTTATATATGGCAAGAGAGCTGGAACAGGTCCAAGAGCCTTTTATTCTGGTGTTTGATGATTATCATGTTATTAATAACGCGTACATTAATGAACTGTTACAAAAACTGCTTGATTCCATAGCACCAAGGCTTGTTTTAATTACTCGCAAGGAACCATCGTTTGCCTTTTCAAGGTGGAGAGTCGAAGATAAAATAACAGAGCTGAATTCCACGGATTTAAAATTCACAAGTGCAGAGATCAGCGGATTCTTTAGCAGATATTTTAATTTGGTTTTTGACGATGATATGCTGAAAATCGTTGAAAAGCAGACGGAAGGCTGGGCTGCGGGCATGCAATTGACCGGTTTGTCCATAAAGAATATGGAAAAAGCCCGGGCCAAAAGCTTTATGAAAGAATTTAACGGTAATCACCGGTTCATTGCAGACTACCTAATGGATGAGGTTCTGAAAAGCCAGGAGGAGCAAATCCGTATTTTTCTGAACAGGACCTGTACGTTGAAAAAATTTAACGGAGAGCTCTGCGAAGCTGTAACGGGAATCAAAGACAGCAGAAAAATCATAAAGCAGTTGGAAAAGGATAATCTCTTTATCGTACCCTTGGATGACACGTATACATGGTATAGATACCATCATCTATTCTCTGAATTTTTAAGGATGGGCCTGAATGAGGACCGGAAGGCAGAAATGTGCAGAAAGGCGAGCCTGTGGTGCAGGGAGCACGGATTTACCGAAGCGGCTCTGGAATACGCCCTGGAGGCGAGAGACGGAGAGGCGGCGGCAAGCCTGGTTAAAGATAAGGCAATGGAGCTTTTTCAAAAAGGTGAGTTAAAAACTCTGCTTTCATGGTTGAATTCAGTATCGGCAATAAAGAAGGAAAAGGAAGGTATTCTGGAAGTATATAGGGCCTGGTGCCTGTTGATTACAGGAGAAATCAATGAAGCAAATAAAGTGATCGATAGCTTGGAACATATAGAGGAAAGCAGCAATGATCCGATAATCGTTGGGATGGCAAAGGCATCCGCGCCTTTCAGATATAATAGTGAAGATAAAGAGAAGGCTTTGAAGGATGCAGAAGAAGGACTTTCATTTGTGAAGGATAAGCAGGAGCTTTTCTATTATGGAGCGTTAATTGCTCTGGGACACGCAAATGGTTTGAACGGACATACCCGCAAAGCGGAAGCCTTACATGCCAAAGTCCATGAAGGAGCCCGCAGAAAGGGTTACCGTTTCCTGGAAGTGACTTCTCTTCACGATGTGGCATTTTATCTTAATTGTATGGGGAAGAGAAGAGAAGCGCTCGCCGTATGTGAAAGAACCCTTGAAAGATTAACGGATCATGGCGGGAATCACTTGCCGATGGCTAAAATCGTATATTTGCCTGTGGGGATGCTACTGTATTGCGCTAATAAGCTGGAAGAAGCGCAAAAGTATCTGGAGGAAGGTATTGCATCTTACCAGGAACTGGGATTTGCTCATTTGGGAGGGCTGGGAGAATGGTATTTAGTATTATTGCTTTATAGTACGGGAGAAAAGGAAAAGGCTTTCGAAATGGCATATCGATTAAAAGCTTATTACAAAGATTTTATAGCCCATAGGATCACCGTATTTTTCGAAGCATTGGAAATGGAGCTGTTTCTTAGGGAAGGAAATATTGAGAGGGTTTCCATGTGGCTGAAGGAACCGGGAATCACCTTTGATAAGGTATCGGGGATATCGGACATAAACCCCTATTTTACATACATAAGGGTTTTGATTGCGCAGAAAGATTTCCTCAAAGCCCAGACAGCTCTTGAAGAGAAAGAAGAACTTGTAAGAAAAGAAGGCCGGTATGGAGAGCTGATTACAGTGCTGCTGCTGTCAGCTTTGGTCAAGAAACACCTGGGGACGGAGGCCGAAGCTCTGGACTGTGTGAGAGAAGCAGTAACAATAGCCGCCCCTGAAAGCTATGAAAGATATTTTATTGATGAGGGAAGCGAGCTTCTGGAACTGACTTATAAAGTGAGGGATACAGCTCCGGAATTTATTGATAAATTATTCAGGAAAGAAACAAAAATAATCTACGAACGTACAGATCTTCTCAGGAAAAGGGAAATAGAGATTCTCCAGCTTATAGCGGAAGGTTTGTCCAATGATGAGATCGCTGAAAAGCTTTTCATTACAACCGGAACGGCCAAATGGCATATCAACAACATATTTTCCAAGCTGGAAGTCAATAAGCGCACTCAGGCAGTGGATAAGGCAAGACGTCTTAATATAATCAGCTGAGTTTTATAAATAGTTTATAAAACAGAAAAAGCCCTACTTTTAACCTAACTTTCGATAGGTTAAATGTCGGGCTTTTTTATTTACAATGAAAATAGTCGAGAAAATTGTAGAAATTTATATTACTCGATTGAAAATTCAACTAAAGGGGAGATATCATGACAAAATTTTCACACCCATCAAGATGTTTACTCATCCTGGTAATCATCACATTAGTTTTTTCTATGGCAGGTTGCACGAAGACTAATTTTCCAAAGGCAGAAGAAAGCGTAAATGGGTTCTTCAAATCATTAAGCGAAGCTGATTTGAAAACTGCAGAGTCATATTGTGCTTCTGATAGCGGTAATTTTACATTTGCTGACCCACAAGAAGAAAAGCTTGCAAAATTAATCTTTTCAAAAACGAAACATGAAATCGTCTCTTCAGTAGAAGCAGGAGAGACGGCAACTGCTAAAGTCAAGGTAACCAATCTTGACCTTCAGAAAATCTTTGAAGGGATATTGGGGAAAGTCATGGATGAAGCGCTTAATTCCGCTTTCGGAGGCGAGGAAATTTCTGATGAAAAAATGGAAGAAAACATGATGAAGTATCTGGAGGAAAGTATATCAAAGCCGGATGCTCCCGTTCTGACAAATGAACTTGAGATTACATTGAATAAAGATAAGGCAAAAAAAATGTGGGTGATCCAGGATAACGATGCCCTTGTCAATAACCTTACCGGGAATCTTAATGAGATGCTTAGTCAATAAAATAAATCTTTAGAAATTGACTATTATGATTTTATTATTTCGTCTTTCCCGTACACTTCTGGTTTAGTAGTTTGAAAGCTTTATCAACCCTATCTCGATCATGTTTGAGGCCAATCTAGCAAAATATAATGCAAAATTAGCGGTGATGAAGGCTGGAGTCGCTGAGGTTAAGGCGGATATTAAATTAGAGTACCTTTCTCACATGGATAGCCTAGAAAAGAAAAGGGATGCTTTCTTTGAGAAATATGAACAGCTTAAAGAAACCAGCGAACTTGGATGGGAAGATATAAAAATTGGAACTGAGAAATCGTGGAACGAGTTGAAGGATTCGATCGAGAAGGGGATCTCTCGTTTTAGTAAGCTTAAGTAGTTAAGATGTATAAAATGCATGATAAAAAACAGGTGGTTGACTTGACTGGTCAACTACCTGTTTTTGTCCTATTGAGAACAACATAGAGAAGAAAGTTATCGCATATCACGAAGCGAATCTGTGAATGCCGTTGAAATGTCTAACGAATACATCATTAAACCTACTAAAAGCACGAGTAAAAAAAGGTAGGAGACCCCTATCTGAAACCTGAAGATGGGCTCTACACTCAGGTATAGAGCAGTTTGAGCTTTATTTCTATACATAGAGATGATTTCAAGGATGCCAAAGAACACGATCAAGAGGAGTATATAAGCATGTAGCTTCCAGATAAGAATGATAGCTAAGATTAAGCCAATAATCCAAATAAAGGGCGAAATTGCTTTCGAAATTCTGCCCCCATCTAAGAAGCCAAAAGGTAGTAAATTGAAGACATTTATTAAGGCACTTATATAGGCTAATCCTGCCCAAAAGGGAGTACCAGTTATAGAGTATAGCCCTATACAAACAAGCGTGATGAACGCCCCTGCCGCGGGTCCGCCAATCGCTACTATTGCCTCTTCCCTAACACTTTTCGGGATACTCTTCATCCTGATAAAAGCGCCAAGAAAAGGAATGAAAGTTGGAGCAGAGACATCAAGACCAATTTTCGTGCTCGTGACATAGTGACCCATCTCGTGAACAAAAATAACACCAACAAAGCCTATTGCAAATAACCAACCATATATTTGAGCATACAGAATAATGGTTAAACCCATGCTCAAAAAGGTGCCGGCAAATTTTGATGCCTTTAGTAAGGTCAGCAAAAACTTTGCGATAACTGCAAGCTTGCTAAACTTTAATAATCCTAGTATTAAAGTTATCAGGATACCGATAATCGTTCTAGGGCTTTGTTTCTTTGGTTTTTCTACTATATCTTCAACATATGATTTTTCGTCGCCGATCATTTTACTAATTTTCTCCCCACTTTCCCTCAAGGTTTCTATAGCTTTTTCCCAAACCTTAAGTTTGGATATTCTGGTTGGTATATTATTATATTTAGTTTATCATTGTTATAGCTTGTTTTTCAACAGGCCTCAGTGTTAATCGGGAATACAGAACCGCGTTTAGTTGCTAAGAAGGGTGTACAGTTTGCGTTAAAGAATGTACATTTACACAGACAAGTTATCATGATTTGAAGCGAAATTTCAAATAGGTAGAAAGATTATCACTGTGTTAAATAGCATTCCGCAAGTAGTCAATCTGTCGTGAGTTTGAGTAACTGGGAGGGCATAATATTGGGCAAAACCGAAGATGTTTTAGAAGAGTTCAGTCGATCTCGTATTAATGAAGAAGCAGTGAACGTTGGACGTGACACGTGACAACGTGACAAGGGAAACGTGACAAGTGGACAGGGACATGTCTGCGAGTTAAAGGTTCGATATAATTTTACTGCGGTTAAATGGCCATGTACATTACGCTTTTCTCAGCCTCCTATTCCCGCTACTCGGATGCTCGGCCAGATGCCACTCGCCTTATTTCTCTCGATTGCCAATCAAAACACTTAATGACAACTGACAACGTTCCCGTTGCGGAATATAGAGTATTCAGTTACTTGATAAAGTCTACCCAATATCCTCCACAGGATATTGATTCCTTCCATGCGTGCTATATGCTGCGAGTAATCTATAGCAGCAAAAATTCAAATTCGTCGCATGATTATTATCTTTTCATAATGAATGGCAACACCTATATGCAAAATGGCAAGGACGGGTCTAATGCAAAGGTAGGCACAGAATTGTATATTCGTATTGACACTCTTCTAAATTGCTGAAAACCAGGCTATGGCTCAGAAGGTGGCTATCACCTTAAAGTTCCTCTCTGCAACCCCGATTAATACAATTCGGTACTACGCTGAGGAAGTCCCCAGCAAGGAGTGTATTCCAAATCCGCCAATTTAATAGCCTACGGCACTGGGGCCTGCCAGATCAGTTCCTCCGAAGGAACCTCGGTACCGAGATATTCCTCGATGCCGGCGGCCTGTAGCTCAATTCTAAGAATATTTACTTTAACATTGTTGAAATAGAAACAAAAATTTAATATAATATAGTTAATGCACCAACGGGTGGGAGGACAGGCCATGAACAGAGAAGAACAGGTCACAATGGGTTTCAGGGACTTATTAAACAAGATGGCTTGGCTTAATAAGTTTAAGATGGAAGACAGTCTTAAGGGTTATAAGTCTTCTGAAGTACATTGCATCGAATACATTGGAAGAAATGTAGGGTCCAACGTGACAAAACTTGCGGAGTCCTTTTATATGACTAGGGGCGCCATAAGCAAAATGACCAAGAAGCTCATAAAAAAGGGTATCATTGAAAGCTATCAGAAACCGGATAATAAGAAAGAAATCTATTTCCGCTTGACTTCGCAAGGGCAAGTAATTTATAAAGTCCATGAGGAACTGCACAAAGAGTTTCAAGAGCGGGATAAAGCCGTATTTGAGCAGGTAACCGAGGAACAATTTGACAGTATGCTTAGCTTCGTGGAAAAGTATAGTAGGCATTTGGATGCAGAAATAAAGAAGCAAGGTGTAGATATAACAAATAGAAATGATTTTGAATAATGGGGCTGTATCAAAAAGTAGCCTAAAGGGGGCTGTATCAAAACGCTGGAACATCAGCGTATGATACAGCCTCATTTTATTGTTGACAAGGAAACGATAAAATGGTAAATTACTTATGTTGCCAAGGAAACATAAGTAATTTATTTCGAGAGGTGAGAATTTTAAATGCATAAAAAATTTCTGTGGATCATTGTGGGGATTGTGTTGATGAATGGAATCGGGATGACGGTGGTGTTCCCGCTATTGCCATTTTTACTTGGCAACTACTTGCCCGCTTCGCAAATAGTTGTAGGAATGAGTGCGCTGGCATCAGTTTTTGCGGCTTGCACTTTTTTGGCAGCGCCAATATTTGGGGCATTAAGCGATCGCTACGGTAGAAAAAAGATTTTAATCATTAGTTTACTCGGATCTGTTATAGGATATATTCTGTTTGGTATCGGTGGGGCGCTGTGGGTGCTCTTTCTGGGCCGGATAATTGATGGACTAACAGCAGGCAATATCAGTACGTTGTTTGCTTACATTGCTGATAGCACCGAGCCGCAGGAGCGCACAAAATGGTTTAGCTATATAGGTGCTGCCATGGGAATAGGATGCATGATAGGGCCTGCACTAGGAGGTCCGCTTGGCGCCATTTCAATTACGCTGCCGTTTTTTGTTACGGCAGGTATAATGTTCCTCTCCGTTATTTGTACCTATTTCTTTCTGCCGGAATCACTGTCTCCCGAAAAACGATCAACCCATTTTTCGATAAAAAGTTTCAATATCTTGGGTCAGTTCAAAGATATTTTCACCATGAAAGAGGCCAGAGCGCTTATCATCGTCGGAGGATTCTTCTATGTGGGATTAGGAATCTATCAATTCAATTTCAGCATCTTCTTAAAAGATATTTACTCGTGGGGGCCCGCGCTTATCGGTGGTATATTTACTCTTATTGGAGCCTGCGATATTATTTCGCGAGCTGTGTTATTACCGCTTCTTCTTAAAAAGTTCAGTGAGCAAAATATTGGTATTGTTGGTCTTTTCGGACTAGCACTGGGACTTACGCTAATAATTCTTAGTATTCATATCTCGTCTCCAGTACTTATTCTTGCTGCGGTTATGAGTATCACGCTAGGCGAAGGCTTGTTCGATCCGTCCTACAACGGACGACTCTCGCAGTCTGTAGACGAAAGTAGCCAAGGAAAATTACAAGGTGTAAATCAAAGTTTGCAGTCGGCTTACAGAGTTCTTGTTCCTCTTGCAGCAGCAGCTATATATTCATTAAGTCCGGGCATTCTATATGGAGTGGCAACTTGTGTTATGATTGGATCGCTAATTTTATTCTCGAAATTACAACCATATATTAAAAAATAAAATTAAAAAATTTTATACAATCTTAAAAATATTCTTAGCTCTCACTCGTCTCCCCTATTGTAAGTGGTATTTGGCGAATGATAAAATCCATACGCATCGTATGAACCAGGAAGAGAATTATGCTTTCTGTTTTAAACCACAAATGCGAATGACATTGGGCTAACGATGTTCCTGTAATGAAAAAATGGTTTGAAGGTTGGAATAGTAAGTATCAGCGCAAGGATATTGGAGATGGCTACACTCAAGCGTTAGTACTAAAAGGATGTAAGTTCCTTTGTTCTTTGACGTCGAAAGCGGACTGCGTCGAAGTGGCAGAACCGGGTTAGATAAAATGTGGGCGTTGAACTTATTCTAAGCGTAGTGAATGCCATAAAAAGAAATATTCGTAGAAAAGGTACCATAGTTGATCCTGTATAAAAGGCGGCCGTAGGGCCGCCTTTTTATGTCTCGGTGTCAAAAATTTCTTCGCTAATTCTTGGCCACAGCCAAGTTTCCTTTATTTATCCCCCTAAATTCGCAGTGGATTGTAGTGGTTGTTGGTGGGATAACATGATAATATCTGGTTCCCATTGACCTAATGGATTGGTTTTGATCCAGTGGAGTCCGGCAGCAAGGTTCTTATAGGTACCCGGGCCTGTCCCAGAATCGACAGCGCTGTCGATTCTGGGACAGGCCTGGGTATGAGCTTGTCACACTCTTAAGCTGGATACATATTCTGTGAATAAAGTAAGAGTATGGAGGAAGTTGTGATGTGCGATTTAATCAATGGCCGCACGCCGTTCGTTATCGCGGTTGAAACAGAACTTTTGTTGACAAGGGAACAAAAACGTGATAAATTATTATTGTTACCACGTCAACAAAAAAGGAGGGATCGTATGAATCAAGCCCTGAAGATCTTAGACATTTTTATAAAAATACAGGAGCGCTCGGACGTATTCCAACATAAACAAGAGGGTCTGTTGGATGAAATCAGCCTTGCGGAAGTACACTGTCTTGACTGGATTGGTATGACTGACCATCCGAATGTAACAAAAATTTCCGAAAAGATGGGCCTGACGCGGGGAGGCATAAGTAGAATCTGCAAAAAGTTACTAGGTAAGGGCTTAATAGAGAGTTACCAGGAGCCGGAAAATAACAAAGAAATTTACTTTCGACTGACTGAGGGCGGACAGTCTGTGTATGGCGAGCATAAAAAAATCCATAGCGAAGCCAGACAAGAGTGGTTGTCCTTTTTCGAACACTACAGTGACAACGAGCAAGCTACAATATTACGGTTTGCCACTGATATTAACGATCTTTTTGACAGTAAATCGGCTGATAAGATTGAAAAAGAAAAATAATTCTATTTCATTTGAGAAAATGGCGTCGTTGATATGAGAATGGCGCGCAAATATTGGAGGCATGATAGTGACCGCGAATATTTCAGCCGTATTGCTGACAATCCTCTTTGTATTGAGTGTATTTTGCGGCAGATTCTTCTGTGGTAGAATATGTCCCTTCGGACTTTTGCAAGACTTGCTGAATAAGATACCATTTCCGAAAAAAATTCGGTCTTTCAAAGGCGATAAGCACTTAAGGTACATGAAATATGTCTTACTGATGTTGATGGTAGCCGCGAATCTGTTCGGGTACTCTACCACCTCGATGAATGAAGCGCATACATTTAATGCGGGCTTAGCAAGCGGGTGGGCGATGTTTGCCCTGTTGTGTATTGTAATTAGCCGTCCGTTGTGCAAATATCTGTGCCCTGTGGGCCCAATCCTTGGTTGGTGTAATCTGCTTCCTTTCGGCGAATACAAGGTCAATCAAGAAAGCTGCACCAAATGCGGAGTATGCCTTGATGTTTGTAAAATGGATATTGAACCATATAAAACACCGAACCACATTGAATGCATACGTTGCGGCAAGTGCAAAAAGAATTGCCCGTCCAAAGCCATAACATCGGGATTCTTGAAAAAGTGACCCATACAAAAACTTATTATACGGAGATTCATAATGTTTTCTTGAGATAAAATAATAAATACCACCCAGGCGGCAGCGGCAAAAGATTTGGCGCTACGACAAGCGGACACTAAGTCAAAGCCTCAATTTACGAATCAGGCGTGAGTGGCATGACTTACAAGAAATATGAAAAATACAGCATCGGTCCTATCGATGAACGGGAATGCTGTTTGACTTACAATGGGTCTAAAATATTTAAGAATACGATTTTAATTGCTAAAGGCTATAACCAGAAGCTGTGTGGGATATGGATAGATCGTTTAAAGAAAAAAGAAGGTGCAAAATGCTAAAGGATATACTTTCTCGTCTCAAAAAGAATGCAGATGGGAAGCCAAATAGAAATCCAGTCACACCTCCCTGCCGGTATCAGATTAACGCTGAAAAATGCCGGGGCTGCGACAGATGTAAAAAAGTTTGCAAGGCTGGGGCGATCAGCGGAGAACGTGGGAAAGCGTATGTGATCGATGAACAAAAGTGCATAAAATGCGGAACCTGTATGAAATGGTGCAAGTATGGGGCAATAAAAAGTTTGGATATGTACTCCGGAGAACCGAAACAGTAATCATTCATTGGATTCACTGCTTGAAGAGATTGATGTAGAAATATTTAATGCGTTGGTTGAGATATGGTTCTCACACCAACGCATTTTGCTTTTGAATTGAAGATTCAATATCTATCTTTATCCTTCAGTTGACATAGTTTGGGATATTGGTTATAATTCAATTAGTAGTTTACTAAATTACTAATATACTAAATGAACTCAAGGAGGCTTATTCATGAAAATACCAACTACTTTAAAACATAAACCGGTCATTATATCTGAAAACTATGAAAATATTGATGGCCGGAAGGCTCACGATACAGATGCCAAAGGGCTCTCCTTGGGGCTAGCCCAGTGGAATGATCGAGGGAAACTGGATATTTCCGCCAAAGTATGGCGTTATACAGGAGAAAAATGGTCTCGTCAATCAGAAGAGTTGCCAATGCACCGTGTTCTTGACCTTGCCATTTTGACTTGTAGAACCAGCTTATATTTCCAGGACGCTTATCGGTTCCCGAAACTGTATGATCCTGATAAGACACTGATTGACCGTATTGGGTTGCAAGGGGATGCCATGAGTGTTTCCGTTTGTACAGAAAATCCCATGATTGATGAGGATATTAAACTGTTTTCTCAGGCTCTTAGTGATGATGGTGAAATGATTGGAGAGCGACTTCGTGTCTTATCCCGGCTATTAAAAGAAATGGGGTATTAGAAATGCTAGAAAAGGAGAATTGTTTTGAACACAATAGAACATGGGTGTGACAGCATCCGTGAAGAATATTATTTGTCACCTACAAGACAACTGACTGATGTAGAAAAAGAACTTGTTTGGAAAAAGCCATTATCTCATAAGGTAAGCGAGGAAGAACTGCGTATTTGTAAAGAAATAAAACGCAATTGGAATCGCAGGGAAATGAAAATCGCCAACATTCTACTAGAAGGTGATGCTGGTTCTGGCAAAACACAACTTGCAAAAGCATTGTCAGCTAACTCCGGTTTGCCCTATACGAAAGTGACATGTTTTGCGGATATGGATAAATCAGATATTATTGGCGCTATTTTGCCCGTTATTTCATCGGAGCGATTAGAGAAGATGGAGCCTGTGGAACAAATCGTTTTGAACGCATTATATGAGAGCGATGGCTTTCAAAGCACAACGGAAATATTGATGGACGTACTGGGGGTTACACAGGAACAGGCTGCTTTAAAAATGAAGCAAGTACTGAAGCTGGTTAATGAAAATACTGAGGGTGAAGTGGTTGAGTATCGATTTTACCCCTCCGAAATAGTCAGAGCCTATCAAAAAGGCTATCTTCTGGAAATACAGGAACCAACCGTTATTCGAGATGCTGCTGTGTTAATGGCCCTAAACTCTGCCTTAGAGCTCGATGGAAGCATCAATCTCCCTACAGAAATAATACGCAGACATCCAGACTTTATAGTAGTCATTACGACAAACCGCAGTTATACAGGGTGCAGACCGCTAAACGAGGCATTGCGTGACAGGGTTCAACACACGGAAAAGATGGACTTGCCAACCAAAGAAATCATGATAGAACGTGCGATTGCCAAAACCAATTATAGGAATCCATTGGTATTGGATGTATTAGCCGATATAATTATTCTTTTGGACAAAACAGCCCGAGCCAATGCGATTAAAGGCGTGGCTGGTATGCGTTCATTTTTTTACTGGGCAGATGCGGTTGCTGGAGGTGCCTCAGCAAAAGAATCCCTTTATCATAAAGTCATCTACAAGATAACAACCGATTCCGAAGAAATCGAACTATTGGAAGAAGCACTAGAAAGCCATGGTTTGTTAGTCAGCTTAAATGAACTTGAGATTGAAGTAAAAAAAAACCAAATTCTGATGCAGAAGAGATAAGGACATGGGGAGATATAGACAACACCGATTTTGACACTGACAACCAAGCAGAGGAAAATGGGATCGCCTTTAAGAAGTCTGCTGATAGTGACGAAGGTTCTTCCAATGTTTCGGATGAATCTACCGATATAGAAAGTTCGGATTTGGGAGAGGATGGCTCTCCCAAATATCATCAGGCAAATCCTGAAACAATATCCGAGGATGCGTTACAAAAAGATCGGGATTTCCGTAAAAAGCTGAATCGAGATGCTAGGGAAGTTGTGTCCAAGTCAATTCATAAAGGGGTCAAGCTCATTGTCCACCGTCCAGATTACGGATTGGAAAACCAACAGGAATATGCCAATCTAAGTAAGGAACTTATGCCGATCGTGCGGGAAATCGCCAGAAAGACACTTCCACTGTTGGAACATGATATTTCTTCTGAATTTGCGAGAAATCATTATTATGGCAGTAAATTTCAAGCAGATAGCGTTGCTTATCGGGATTTCAGGTATTTTTCTAAGAAACGTCCGCCATCTGAATCCCCCTCCCTTGTGGCGGGCTTAAGGGTTGATGAATCAGCCTCTATGTCAGCTTTTGGGAGATTAGAAGCAGCAAAGCGTGCAGTTATTGCTGTCTATGAGTTTTGTCAAATTTGTGATATTCCCATAATGGTCTACGGTGATACTGCGGATGTTTCTAAGTTGGAGCAAATGTCGATTTTTGCCTATACGGACTATGATAAACCAGATTCCAATGACCGATTTAGGCTTATGGGGATTCGCGGCAGAAGTAATAACCGTGATGGAATGGCTCTTAGAATTATTGCGGATCGATTAACTGTTTCCTCCCAACAGACAAAGCTATTGATTAGCATAAGTGACGGACAACCCAAAGCAATGGACGATTATACCGGAAGTTATGCAGTTGAAGACATGCAACAGACAATAGCCGAATATGAACGGAAAGGAATTACATTTCTAGCAGCCGCAATCGGCCAGGATAAGGATGTGATTAGTCATATCTATGGAAAAGAACGATTTCTGGATATTACAAATCTAAAAGAGTTCCCTGCAAAGTTGGTTCGGATTATCGCTCGTTATTTGTAGAATGCTAATAGGTGAATAAATAACGAGTAAAGCTTATGAACTGATATAGATAATTTTACGGTCACGAAAGGAAAAAACATGGATAAGAAAAGTCGCATTTAAAATATCTTCTTGCTTTCACTTTCAGGGTGATACGTTGCTTTTAATTAAGCGGATCTATATAATATTTATGGAACGTAAAAACACGATCCGGTAGGTAGTCCGGATGCATTGGTTGTCTTACCAATGTCAGTAACCTTCCCCCTCGGGATGTCCATCGTTCTCTAATTATTAATTAGAGGGGGGATATATGTGAAATTGACGATCTATCATAATGGACAATTTTGGGTTGGTGTCATTGAAGAATGTGTGGATTCTAAACTAACAGCTATGAGATTTGTTTTTGGTACGGAACCCCATGACGCAGACGTACTAGATTTCTTAGATCGCACAATATTGACGTTATTAACAAAGCCTTCCAAAGCAGTGACGGTTAAAACAGTCGTTGAACGTGTCGTAAATCCTAAACGTTTAGCTAGAATCGCAGCAAAGGAAATCAACACTCATGGTATATCTACAAAAGCTCAAGAAGCGCTCAGAGTCCAATTGGAAGGTAACAAGCAAGAACGACAAATCACCAGTCGCCAGATGAAGGAAGCGGCTCAAGCTAAAAAGCGTGAAATGGCTATTCACAAAGCGAAGCAGAAACACAGGGGGAAATAATGACGCCGACCTTCCCGGGGTGATCCCGGGTCTTTTTTCGCCCTTTTTTAAGTTTGAGACCTATAGTTACGGTTACGTAAAGTCCCCTCGTACTTCGGACGGGGGGACTTTTAATTATCGTATCTTAAATATCTTTATTATCTGACGCGGCAAAGACTTACCCCAGAATTCCCATTAATCCAACAAGACTACTATTGTCTCAGTTACTCATTCTTTAGTCCATCTTATATGTTTCTTCAATACTTTTATGGGATAATTGGTTCCTCGCCATTCGATACCACCTTGGCTTATAGTTTTAACCATCGAATTTAATATTGCTCCAATGTACAGCAAGACAGATATAGGGTGAATCACAACATAACTACGGGAGATATTCAAGTATTTCGCTAAGTAATTATAGACAGCAAACAAACTGATGACAGAAACACCACACAAAGCTCTTGCCCAAATTGGTCCGAGGAATATACCAACGAATGGGTAAACACCCACTAGCAGAGCATAAAGGCATATTAGTAATGTTGTAACAACACTGTATTTAAAATGAGCAAACTGATTTTTTTTAATTCCTTTGAGCAGGGCAAAAAGGTTATCATACCATTTCACTATAATAAAGCCTTTACCCGATAGCCCGAAATCCTGTTTGTATCCCTTATTTACCACGAGTTCCCCAAAAGACATGTCATCAGCTACCCGCATTGCTATTGCTTCGTATCCACCAATTTCCTGGTATACGGATTTTTTCACTAAGTTAAATGCACCAACTCCCACCTTGTTTGTAAACATCACCGTAGCGGTAATTGCAAAACTGAGGTAGGTAAGAAAGGCACGATAGAAAACACCTCCGTAATATAAATCAGGAGCGATTGTTAGGTGGTCGAGCGTGTGTTCAAGAGCATATCTAAGGGTTTTCTTTAAACTTCCTAAGGAGAACATAACATCAGCATCGGTAAAAAGTAACCACTCGCCCGTAGCCTCTTTCACTCCCTGGTAAACAGCATGGTTTTTACCTAACCAGTTGGGAGGTAAATCATAAATAGTTATAACTTTCAGTTGCGGGTATTGAACTTTAAGTTTCTCCAAAACCGCCCCAGTGTTATCAGTAGAACGGTCATTCACTACGATTACCTCTAAATTAGGGTAATCTTGACTGATTAACTGTCTAACTGCCTGTTCAATGGATTCTTCTTCATTACAGGCTGGAATTATTACAGATAATGCTGGATAAATAACACCATTGTTCGAACTATCGGTTTCCAGAAATACGGGTCTCTTTTTAATATATCTAAACCAAAGCAAGACTGTACCTACTCCTATAAAGGCACTAATTAAGGACAATACTGAAAAAAGAACATTCATAACTACCTCCATAAATATCACCTCCAAATTAAATTCAATTTCATTCCATAAAAACCCTTCTTTGTGTAATGGTATTTCGGCAGGTATTTTAAAAAGGTTGTTGAAATCTTGTTAAGAGTAGCTGAACGCATTCTTATGATGTGATGTATTTAGTAGGAAACCTATACTCAAAAAATGAAAGGTGATATATATAGAGTGAGAAGTAAATATTTAATACCTAGATTTATACTTGGAATCTTAACAAACAATGATATTAGCCATATATGGGTTAATGGGTAATATCGATATTAACCAAATTAACTATATGCTTACTTCTATGAGCTTTTTTCAATTATTTAATGGTTTACACTTTACGAGCAAGATAGAAAAAGAGATGGCATAATGGTTATTTTATCAAGTATATTTTGCTTGGGTGTAGTAATTAAAATCGTATTACTCTAAAATCCATGGTCCAATTTAGTGACTAATGTACAACAACTTATTAACCGTAGGATATCCTGTTAAATGTCAACTTCACATATCCATGCGACATAATAGATGTTTCTTTTAGGATAATTAATTTCAAATAAATTAGTGGAGGTGTCGTATGAAAACTAATGGGAAATGTACCAAGTGCAATTCGAATGACATTGTAAAAATACCAGGAAGGGCTGGTGCATATGCTTCAGGTAATAATATCATGACTGGAATGACAACTTTTAGTGCAGTCTTGGTGACTCGATATTTATGTTGCAGCTGCGGGTATTCTGAAGAGTGGATTGATAACAAAAAGGATATCGAGAAAATTCGCGCGAAATATTAAAGCTCATCTGTGTCGTATTCTTCTTATGTTGTGACGTATTCGTGACACGAAGTAAAGATTATCAAATTTGTCGAAAGAGGGAAGAAAATGTTAAAAGTTGATTTTAAGATTGAAGGCATTCCAGCAATTTTGTGGGGAGAGCCATCTGATAAAATATTTATTTCTGTTCACGGAAACATGTCCAGCAAGGATGATGATTTAATTGAAATTTTTGCTGAAGAAGCAATTGACAAAAGGTATCAGGTACTCAGTTTTGATTTGCCTGAACATGGTGACCGTAAAGGTGAAGGTTATGCTTGCAAGGTTCAAAACTGTATTAGTGACCTTACAGCCATTGTGGAGTATGTCAAAACTATTTCAAGTAATATAAGCGTATTTGCTTGCAGTATGGGTTCATATTTCAGTTTACTTGCATACAGAGACTTGCCACTCAAACAATGTCTGTTTCTTTCTCCTGTGTTAAACATGGAGCGAATCATAAACAATATGATGACATGGTTCAACGTAAGCGAGGATAGATTAAAAGCCGAAAAAGAAATTGAAACACCAATCGGACAGACACTTTATTGGGATTATTACTGCTATGTAAAATCCCATCCTATTGACACTTGGAACCAACCTACTGCGATTCTCTATGGTTCAAATGACAATCTTTCTGAGTTTAATGTGGTTTCTGAATTTGCAAAACGTTACCATTGCAAGTTACATGTGTTTGAAGATGGGGAGCACTATTTCCATACTGACGAACAACTATACTATTTTAGGCAGTGGTTGAGAGATAATATTTTCGCATTTTGAGCATAACGGGCAATTTAAAGTTAAGTCGCAACATTCACAGCAAATTATCCGAAGTTAGGCATAAAAATGCTGAAGCTTGGAGTAGAGCTTGAGTAGCTTAAAATGGATATTTTGAGGATTGAACTAACCCTAACTTTGGATAATTACAATGGTGCGAAATTAATCAATCAGTAAAAGTACTCATAATCTCGCTACTTACTTTTTATTTTTGATTTAACCCATTCAATGAGCAAGAATACTAAAAAAGATAAAATATACCCAACAACAAAATATAAACTAGCGTGTAATGGTATAGATGGATATGTTTCGTTATATAGGCTTGAAAACATAATTCTTGGAATAATGATACCGCCTATTGTAATCCCTATGCTAGGACCTATAGCAAATTTTAATGCTCGTTTTAACATTTCACACCTCGTCAAAATAATAATCTGATTACACATAATTCAATAAATATGCATCGATAAGTTATTCCTCAAGCAACAAGAAATCCCTTCTTGCATTAAATTTCATTGAATATGAGGATGAAAGAACGAAGAACAATCGTTATAATTTGTGAATTACAAAAATGCACCTTTCTTCATCTGAATTTGCGTTCAAAATGGGGGTTGAAGTAAGGGGGATTTTGGGGGAATATTCTTAACTTGACAACGGATATAAACATGATATAAATTTATTGTAAACCTAAGAATTAAAAATGGTTTACAATAATAATGAGAATGTATATTTTTCAAAGGATTAGAAATTTGGGTGAATAAAAAGGGGCAGAGTCGATGAAAAGTTTTTACACAAATCTGGAAAATGAGTTGCATAAATTAGATGAACAGCATCTTTTCCGAGAGATGAAAATTGTACAGGGGGCTTCGACCGAATGGGTGGAGATCAAGGGAAAAAGGCTCTTAAATCTTAGCAGCAATAATTATCTGGGCATTGCTAATCATCCTATGTTGAAAAGTGCAGCCATCCAAGCGATTCAACAATTAGGCTGTAGTGCCACTGCTGCACGCCTGATAGTGGGAAACTACGAGTTATATGATCAGGTGGAAAGAGACTTAGCGCGGTTTAAAAACACTGAAGCAGCTCTAATCTTTAACTCTGGATATATGGCTAATGTAGGAATAATTACGGCACTAGTAGGCAAAGGAGATATCATCGTCAGTGACAAAATCAACCATGCCAGTATTATTGATGGTGCCCGCTTGAGTGGGGCAGAAATTCTGCGCTATAAGCATAAAGATATGGTCGATTTGGAGCGGTGTATGCAAAAGGCGGAGGGTTACAGGCGTAAATTGATCGTCACTGACAGTGTCTTTAGTATGGACGGAGACCTTGCCCCCCTTCCTGTAATAGTAGAATTGAAGGAAAAGTATAAAGCGGTTTTGATGATCGATGAAGCCCATGGGAGTGGAGTCTTTGGAGAAAATGGACGAGGATTAGCGGATTTTTACGGGGTTTCTGATCAGGTGGAAATTATCATGGGTACGTTGGGTAAGGCTTTAGGTTGTTCCGGTGCCTATGTAGCCGGGCGAAAAGTACTAATAGATTATCTGCGTAATAAAGCTCGCAGCTTTATTTTTACTACGGGTCTCCCACCAGCTGTTGTGGCCAGTATTCAAGCAGCTATTCAGGTAGTACAACTGGAGAATTGGCGGCAAAAAGATGTTTTGGCTAAAGCTTCCTGGGTGAGGGAAGAACTTGCCAAGGTGGGATTCAATTTGTTAAACAGTGAAAGCCAGATTATTCCTATCTTAGTGGGGGGGAATGAAGCAACTCTGGAGTTCAGTCGCCGTCTTTTTGATGTGAATATCTTAGCAGTGGCTATTAGGCCACCAACGGTACCACCCAACGCCGCCCGCTTACGTTTGTCTATTATGGCCACTCACAGCAAAGAAGATTTGACCTGGGCAGTGGAACAGATAAAGCTTATCGGTCGGGAACTGGGGATAATCTAAGAGGAAGTGAACGGTGATCAAAAATATCGTACTTATTCACGGCTGGGCCTGTGATGAAAGTATCTGGCAGGAGACCGAAAACTACCTAGAACAAAAATACTGCTTGTATACTATCAACTTACTTTTAATGAAAAATACTTATAGTTATCGAGATGCTGTGATTGAGTTGATTGAGCAAAAGGGTCTGACTAAAGTAGTTTTGGTAGGTTGGTCTATGGGTTCCATTGTTGCCATCCAGGTGGCAAGTTACCTGCTACAAAAAGTACAAGGAATGGTATTAGTCAGTGGAACGAGTAAATTTATAGCTGAAATGCCGACACAGGTTCTGGGCAGCGGAGACTCTCTCGAGGATACAGATTTTAAAAATAACGAGCTTTATCAGGAAGGTATTCCTTCAGTATTGGTAACAAAAATGAAAAAACGACTGAGCAAAAATCTGGAGAGAACATTAAAAGATTTTTACAAACTGATGTTTAGTTCTAAAGAGCAGGCACAGGGATTGGATGACAAAATTACGGACAATAACCTCAGCTGTGGACGGAGATGGGAGCTTCTAGAAGCCCTGTCTGGTTTAGATTTTCTGATGGAAGCAGATGTCCGTGAAGATTTGCAGAATATTACTTGTCCTACTTTGTTGCTGCATGGTGAAGCGGACAACCTTTGCCCCTTAGAGGGAGCTAAGTCTATTGAACGACAGTTACCCTGTGCCCAATTAGTCAGTTATCCAGGAGTTGGACACATCCCGTTCTTAACTGAATTTAGAAATTTTCATCTAGATCTAGAGGAGTGGTTAGCTGTTCTATGATGGTAAATAAAGTGCAGGTGCAAAAAAACTTTGGTCAAAGTGCAGCTACTTATGACGATTACGCAATAGTTCAGAAGGAGATGGCTAAGGTACTTCTTGCTAAGATCAAGAGTACGGGGCGTTGCTTTCAGACCATATTAGAAATTGGCTGTGGTACCGGTTTTTTTACAGAACTCCTTGCCAGAGAATACCCAAAAGCACTAATTACAGTGCTTGACATTGCTCCGGAAATGATCGATATGGCTAAAGAAAAGTTATCGGGTTTTTCAAATATAAGCTATTTAATAGCTGATGGAGAAAAGCTGCAAATAGGTGAAGAATCACTAGTCGCCTCAGCCTTTGACTTAATTGTATCCAATGTAGTTTTTCAGTGGTTTACTAACTATGCCAAGGCCTTTACTCAGTACTACGTATTGTTAAATACTGGTGGTTATCTGATTTTCAGCACGCTTGGCGCCGGAACTTTTAAGGAATTATATAGTTGCTTGAACAATAGCTCAAGGGTTAAAACCCAACAGGAGTTAAGTTGCAGTGAAGGGCACCCCAATAAGGAATCATTTATTGAAAGCAAAAGCCTTCAGGAACACCTAATTAATACTGGATTTAAGTTTATCGGTGTAGAAGAAGTCACAAAACAAGAATATTTTAATTCATGCCGTGAATTTTTAAGAGCTATAAAAAAGATTGGCGCAAATAATTACCTTGCTGGGAAACTGGGTGAACAGGGGATGGGCAGTGGAATTTTCCCTCTCATTAAGAGCTATGATTCAATGTTTTCTAATGAACAGGGAGTTTTTGCCACCTATCAGTGTTTATTTGGCTGGGGACAGAGAGATATATAAGTGATTATCTAAACAAGTCATTTGGGGAAATATGGGGTGATTGTAGATGTCTTATATACAAAGTCTGAAAAATAATGTGATTAATGGTTACAGAATAACAAAGGTAGAAGCTCTATTACTTTATGATTGGCCCCTTGATGAACTGTTAGTTTTGGCAAATGAGATTAGACAAGTTTTAAGTAAAAACTCTTTCGATATATGCACAATTATTAATGGAAAAAGTGGTAACTGTTCAGAAGACTGTAAATATTGCGCCCAGTCAGTAAATTATAAAGCTTGTGTCGAGGACTATTCACTACTTTGTGAAGAGGAGATTTTAAAGTGTGCTTTATCCAATTATCAAAAGGGAGTGCTTCGTTTTTCAGTTGTTACATCAGGGCGCAGTTTGAATAATCATGAACTTTTGGATATTTGCAGTACCTACAAGTCTATTAAAGAAAAATGTAACCTATCATTATGTGCTTCTCATGGCTTATTAACCTATGAACAGTTCAAACTGCTTAAAAAAGCAGGGGTTACAAGATATCATTGTAATCTTGAGACATCAAGAAGATTTTTCCCCAATATCTGCACTACGCATACTTATGATGACAAAATAACGGCAATTAAAAATGCTCAACAGGTAGGATTTGAAATTTGTAGCGGCGGTATTATGGGGCTTGGAGAAGAATTTGAGGATAGAGTGGATATGGTGATGGATTTAAGAGCGCTTGGCGTAAGATCTATACCTGTTAATATACTAAACCCCATTAAAGGTACGCCTTTGGAGCATAACCCAATGCTTTCCGACGAAGAGGTACTAAGAACAATTGCTGTTTTCAGGTTTATCATTCCTGATGGCGCAATTCGCCTTGCAGGAGGAAGGGGGTTGCTTGCTGACAAAGGTAAGAGAGCCTTCTTATCTGGAGCGAATGCTGCTATCACGGGTGATATGCTTACTACAAGCGGGATATCGATTAAAGAAGATATCGAAATAATAAGTGACTGTGGATATAAGGTGCAAATGCTATGAGTAAAGGAATATTTATAACAGCAACAGGTACAGATGTTGGTAAAACCTATGTTACAGCATTGATAACAAAAGCTTTATGTGATAATGGAATAAATGCAGGGTACTATAAAGCAGTACTTAGTGGAGCAGAAATAATCAATGAAAAGATTATTGCTGGGGATGCGAAATTTGTGTTTGATTGTGCAAAAATTGAAAAAGAACCCAATGATTATGTTTCCTACATTTTGAAAGCTCCTGTCTCACCCCATTTAGCGGCAGAACTTGAAAACGTCACGCTTGAACTTAATACTATGTATAATCATTTCAATCGGATTAAATCAGAATTTGAGTATATAACCGTTGAGGGAAGCGGCGGTATTATCTGTCCAATTCGGTTAGATTCTGAAGTGATCATGCTGACTGATATTATTAGAAAACTTGGGCTTGAAGTGATTATAGTTGCTTCAGCAGAACTCGGAACAATAAATCATACTATATTGACTGTTGAATATGCAAAACAACAGGGTATTTGCATTAGAGGAATTATTCTTAATAATTATGACGATAAAAGCTTTTTGCACAGGGATAACAAGCGGATTATAGAAAGGTTGACTGGTATCGAAGTTATGGCAATGGTAGAGAAAGGTGCAAAAAGGCTGAATATGCAAAATGATAAGCTTTGCAGCTTGTATAAGGAGATATGAGACTATGAATTTAGTAGAAAAAGACCTTAAATATATTTGGCATCCATGCTCTCAAATGAAGGACTATCAAGACCTTGAACCAATCGTTATAAAAAATGGCAAGGGCGCTTATATATTCGATATCGACGGGAAGAGTTATCTTGATGCGGTTTCCTCTTGGTGGGTAAATCTTTTCGGCCACTCAAACGATAGAATAAATAGAGCAATTAACGAACAAGTGGAAAAGCTGGAACACGTTATCTTTGCAAATTTCACTCATGAACCGGCTATTCAGCTTGCAGAAAAAATCGTGAATATCACTCCTGAGGGGCTAGACAAAGTTTTCTTCTCAGATAATGGTTCATCCGCTATCGAAGTTGCCTTAAAAATGAGCTTTCAATATCATCAGCAAACGGGGAAATTTAAAAAGCAAAGGTTTGCTGCGTTACAAAACGCCTATCATGGTGAGACTTTAGGTGCTTTGTCAGTAGGTGATCTTGATTTATATAGCAAGGTTTTTAATCCACTTTTACTCAATACATTACGTCTCGAAAGCCCGGATTGCTACCGATGTGTCTATTGTAAAAGTAGAGATACCTGCAATGTTGAATGCTTTGCGAACTTGGAAAAGGATATTATATTGCATCATGAAGAACTGTGTGCGGTAATTATTGAGCCCTTGATACAGTGTGCTGCCGGTATGAAAATGTATCCACCTGTTTATCTAAAAAGGTTGCGAAAATTATGTGATGAATATGATATACATCTAATTGCAGATGAAATAGCTGTTGGTTTTGGGAGGACAGGTAAGATGTTTGCCTGCGAACATGCTGGAATTTCACCTGACATCATGTGTCTATCAAAGGGGATTACAGCGGGGTATCTTCCACTTGCCCTAACCTTAACTTCAGCTAAAATATATGATGCCTTTTATGGTGATTATTTTGAGCATAAGGCATTCATGCATAGCCATAGTTATACTGGAAATCCGATATCTTGTGCTGTGGCAAATGAATCACTGCTTATTTTTGAAACTGAGGATATCGTTGCAAAGAACAAAATTCTTGAAAAGTACATGTTAAAGTGTGCTAATACCTATTTCTCTGAGAATAAAAATATCGGTGAGTATAGACAGATTGGAATGGTTGGAGCTATAGAGTTGGTTATGGATAAAAACTCAAAACAGGGTTTTGAACCGCAAAAACGTATAGGTTATGAAGTGTATAAGAAAGGCCTAAACAAAGGCATAGTAATTAGACCTTTAGGAAATGTGATTTATTTTATGCCACCTTATGTTGTGAATCAGCATGATCTTGATTTTTTATATTCTCGAACACTAGAAGCTATAACTGAGGTTTTAAATCAGTAACGTGTATTTTTAATTTATTTGAGATCACTTTTCAAGGTGCATTGGCACATATTGTATGAGTTACATGTGTTTTCTATCGAGCCTGTGCGGCGAACCGAGGCACCCTGGTCACGGCAAAATGGCTATAATAAATACAGCTCTTTTGTCGTGACAGGGCACGTGGATTGCTTGATAGGGCTATATTGTTGATGACAGAAAGCCATGATATGAGCGGGTTTGAGAAAACGATTGTCTTTTTATAGAATCGCCCCAGATATCTTGGAAAAATACGGTAACGGTTTTAAAATAAGCAGCGCCAAAAGGAATTGGAGAATCAAGGATTTATATCAACTCTTTTGAGGACATAAGAGAGCTAGCAAATTTGATTACTTATTGCTATGATAAAATGTGTCTTAAAGAAAGAGTTTGATTAACTTAAACTGGAGGAAGAGAATGGCAGTTGACGAAGGTTTCAAAGACTATGTAGTAGACCAACTTGGTATGTTGGGTGTTGTTACTGTCAAGAAGATGTTTGGCGGTGCTGGTATTTACTATGACAGTTTGATTTTCGGATTACTTGGGGATGATGTCCTATATTTTAGAGTTGATGACTCTAATAAGTCAGATTATGTAAGGGCAGGAATGGAACCATTCCAACCATTTGATGACAAACCCCTGGTAATGCCATATTATGAGGTTCCTGTTGATATTTTGGAAAACAGAGAACTGTTAGCGGATTGGGCTATGAAATCCTTATCTGCATCTAGAAATAAGAACATAAAACCCAAAAAGCAAAAACTGACAAAAGGTGAGCAAATGCCTTGGTAAAAGCAATTAACCCCTTTGCCTACAGCAAGGGGTTAATTGCTTTTTACTAATCGGACCATATATGGGAGGATTTATTTAGAAAGATGTAGAATGTAAGTTTATAAGTAGTTGGGTCGACTTTAACCATAGAGGGACTATTCAGGTTTTAGGGGGTGTTAGCATGTTTATGGATAATGGTCCACCTAATTTTTTGTTTTCAGTAGCACCAATTATTTTCTTTGTAGTTTTCTTCTTAGTGTTTGGTATAATTATTTTTGGTATCGTAAAAAGTATTGGACAATGGAAATATAATAACTCACAACCAATATTAAGTGTCATTGCCAAGGTTACCGCAAAAAGACCGCATTCAACAAGCAGTATTCACAATGGTGCTGGAGAAACAGGAATGCATCATGTCCATTCCAGCACTACATATTTTGTAACTTTTGAGGTTGAAAGCGGAGATCGCATGGAATTCATGGTCAATGGTAGTGAATACGGACAACTTGCGGAGGATGACATCGGAAAACTAAACTTTCAAGGTACTAGGTACTTAAGCTTTCTTAGGAGTAATGCGCAATAAATAAGCCTAAGTAACTGGGCGTAGAATTATGTGATATATCAGTCGTTATAATTATCTAATAGACCGTTCTTTGAACGGTCTATTAATTCATTCCTGGATTAAAAACGGTCTTGGGAGAAAATATTAGAAAGATGTGGAGTTATAAAGAAACAATTGATGATAGCAAAGTTAAAGAAGCAATCTCTAGCTATCTAAGTAAAATGGAGAAAGATATTCTAGATATGACTATAAAAGTCAGCAAGTCTATTAATTATGGTACAATAAGCGTTATAGGCAATTTAGAAGATGGAAAAAATGTATCAATGATGGTTAATTTGAAGGATTATTCTGTAATGAGCTATGAAGTAAATTACAAATAATATTTCAACGAATACATTCAGAAAGCATCTTAATAAAATCTTAAGGTTATATTAAGAAATTTAGTATGATACAAATTATTCTTTTACAGTACCCTGATAATGGGGATTTCCATTTACATGTAGGAAGAAGATGAAGATGGACTTATGGGAATCAATATTTTAGTTGTAGACGATGAACAGACCATAGCGGATTTAATTGAAGTTTATTTAAAAAATGAAGGATTTACAGTGTTTAAATTTTATAACGGCCAAGATGCGTTGAAGTGCGTTAAGTCGGAAAAGCTGGAGCTTGCAATACTTGATGTCATGCTACCAGATATTGATGGTTTTGCTCTCTGCCAAAAAATTAGGGAAAATCACAATTTCCCGGTTATCATGCTCACAGCAAAAGAAGAAGAAGTCGATAAAATTACCGGACTGACACTTGGTGCGGATGATTACATGACAAAACCATTTCAGCCTTTGGAGCTTGTTGCCCGTGTCAAGGCACAGTTGCGTAGGTTTATTAAATATAATTCTGGCGAACCATTGCGTGAGGAAAAGTTAATTGAATTCTCAGGGGTGGTTTTAGATAAGGATTCTCATGAATGTACCTTAAACGAAAAGCCGCTTGCGCTTACACCCACAGAGTTTTCTATTCTGTGGGTGCTGGGTGTGAATCAGGGGCGCGTAGTGAGTTCAGAACATCTATTCCACGAGGTATGGGGCGATAAATATTTCAAAAACAGCAATAATACAGTGATGGTACACATCCGCCATTTGAGGGAAAAGATGCACGATTCCGCAGAGCATCCAAAATACATTAAAACGGTGTGGGGGGTCGGCTACAAAATTGAAAAATAATGAAACGAGAATTTTGAAAGCATCTCTTATCATCATAGGAATTATTTTATTTTGTTTAAGTGCGGTGTGGCTAGCGGACCATGTCTTTAATGGGGCATTTAGTGATTGGTTTTTCAGTAGATTTATTGTTGACGCCCGAGGTTCAAGTAATGAAAAAATAGGAGTCATATTTAGAAGCTGGTTTGAAATCAAACAATTTTTTATTAATGGAATTTCTGCTTTTCTAATGATTTTCATATTATGTCTGAGTCTCTCAGCACATTTTTATGCGCGTTATATAAGTAAAAAAGACATCGTCTTTATTACAGACTCAATGAATTCCTTCATGAACTCAAATAATGATGAGTTAACTCTGCCAAAAAAATATTCCGAAATTGAAACACAGCTTATCAAAATAAAAGCAATCTCACAAAAACATCAGCAGCTTGTGCAAACGGAAATGCAACGAAAAAATGATCTGATTACTTATTTGGCGCATGACCTCAAAACCCCACTAGCTTCAGTAATCGGATACCTGAGCCTGTTAGATGAAGCCCCGGATATGCCAGCAGAGCAAAAAGCGAAATACGTTGGCATAGCTTTAAAGAAAGCTTATAGGCTGGAAGACTTGATCAATGAATTTTTTGAAATTACAAGATTTAATCTACAGTCTATTGTTTTGCATAAAAGCAAAATAAAACTCGCCTTTATGCTTCAGCAGATGGCTGATGAATTTTACCCCATGCTCACGCCGGAGGGAAAACAAGCCGCGATTAATGTTCCCGAAGATCTCATCTTGGTGGGGGACGCGGATAAGCTTGCCCGCGTCTTTAACAATATTTTGAAGAATGCAATTGCCTACAGTTATGAAAACAGCGTGATTGATATTTCAGCGGCCCAACAGGGGGGGGACGTGGTTATTACTTTCACCAATCAGGGTGATCCGATTCCTGCCCAAAAGCTGGACACTATTTTCGAAATATTTTACCGACTGGATTCCGCACGCTCCACAAACACTGGCGGAGCTGGTTTGGGTTTGGCAATCGCCAAAGAAATTTCTACGGCACATGGCGGAACGATTACAGCGGAAAGCAACCCAGAACACACCATATTTACGGTAAAGCTTCCGTCATAAGAAAATCTTAAGAAGTCCATAAGAGAAAAGTACAACATAGCTCCTTATTCAGTGCTTAAATAGAAACAGCACTGAATAAGGAGTTTTATATAATGCGTAATACAAAAAAGAGAAAATCGAAGTCTTGGATCCTGCTGTTAATGATTGTCGTTATTGTTATCGGGTACAAATCTGACATTGTTCTTAACGGCCAATCATTCTTTAAAAATATCGGCGGCGATAAAGTCGAGTCGGTTCCTTCGTTAACGGCGGTAGTATCTAATTCCGCAGTTTCCATACCCATAGACAATCTGTATAGTTCGAACGCGATTTTGGTTCGGATGGATAATCACAGCATTTTAATGCAGAAAAACAGCACTCAAAAGATTTACCCCGCGTCTTTAACTAAAATCATGACTGCAATCGTTGCAATCGAGAAGTTACCGGACTTACAGAAAAATATAGATCTACCTAATTCCATGTTTCAGGAATTGTACAAAGCTGATGCTTCACTAGCAGGATTCAAACCGAATGAAAAAGTCCGAGCAATCGATTTGCTTTACGGCATAATGTTGCCAAGCGGAGCGGAGTGCTGCATTGGTCTGGCAGACAATATTGGTGGATCAGAGCAAAAATTCGTCGAGAAAATGAATCAAAAAGCAGTGGCACTCGGAATGAGCAATACACATTTTACCAATTCTACCGGACTTCAAGACGATAATCACTACACGACCGTAAAGGATTTATCGATACTTTTGAGCTATGCCTTACAAAACAACACGTTTCGGAATATTTTTACTGCTTCACGCTACTCCACGGCACCGACAAACAAACATCCTGAGGGGATTACCTTTCAAAACACAATGTTTAAAAATATTAATAATCCAGTGATTAAAGGTGGGAAAATTTTAGGCGGTAAAACCGGATACACGGAAGAAGCCGGGCTATGCCTTGCAAGCTTAGCGCAGAAAGATGGCAAGGAATATATACTTGTAACGGCAGGCGCCAAAGGGAATCACGAATCAGAGCAATACAATATTGATGACGCTTACGCCGTGTTTAATAAATTAGGAAAGTGAACTTGTTCAACTAAGGATGAACATCGAGTGCGCTCAATACGAGTCCATTCAAATAGGCCTGGATATCGAGATGAACGATCTCATTGGGTAGGCAATACCATGTGCCAACACCGACGAATGAATGGCTGTATCAAAAAGTACAAGAGATGGAAAAGGACTTTTTGAACTCGTCCATTAAATGTTAAGCCAAGCTGGTTTTTGAGACTAGCTTGGCTTTGTTTGTCGTCAGTAATAGAATCTTAAATCTCTTCAGCCAAAGAAATAATTGCTATTTCCGCTCTGATATCGGAATGAAATGCAAAGGCAAAGGCAAAGGCAAACTTAATCATAGTTGATATAGATTGCTTTCTATATTATATAAATAATGATAGCTAATATCGTAATATTGTATTATATTACAAAAAGTATAGACATTATTGTATTACTATAATATATTTCATATAAGTGTAATTGATAAAGGAAATTGAGGTAGTTATGGAAAATATATACGAACGAATTAGGAGTTTGCGCGTCAACATGAACATGACTCTTAAAGAGTTAAGTGAAAAAAGTGGATTATCAATCAGTTTTCTTTCTCAGGTAGAACGGGGAAACAGCTCTCTGGCAATTACATCTCTTCAAAAGATAGCGGACGTATTCAATGTTTCAATGTCATCTTTTTTTGAAAGTACAGTAAGTAACAGTTTCTTTACACCGGTTGAAGGTCGCAAGTCTTTTCAGATTGAGCGATCAAATTCTGTATTTGCACGATTAGGAGGGGACTTTTCAGGAAAAGTGTTGGAACCGCTTCATATAATCTTAGCCCCGCGTCAAGAAAAAGATGTAGTATTTAACCATCCAGGCGAGGAATTCTATTACATATTAAAAGGAAGTGTTCTAATGACAGTCGGGGAGAAAGAATATGAAATGAACGAGGGTGATACGATTCATTTCCCCTCAATGTTAGATCATACCTGGCGTAACCCAACAGAGGAGTCAGTACACATGATTGCTGTACTTACCCCAATAATATTTCATGAGTAATCGTTATGTTTAACGGCTATAAACAAGCCTTCAAAAAAGAAGAAGATAAAAGGAGAATGGCACTTTTGAAACTTGTAATTAACAAAGATGTTATAGCAGCCAATCGTTGTGATGTGATCATGAAAACTCTTTTTGGCGTTGATGCAGTGGAGGATGCGAGGGTGACCATGGGGACTGTGGTGTTTCCCCCTGGAGCAAGAGTGCCGGCGGAGGGCGCGGGAGTTCATGCTGAGCATGAATACTCATTCGTAATAAGCGGATCACTCTTAACTGTGAGTGGAGGAAAAGAATGCCGTATATCCGAAGGGCAAGCATCCTTAATTCCTGCCGGTGAAGAACACTGGGCTTTTAATGATGGAACTGAAAACTGTGAATTAATTTGGGTTTTGGTCAAATAGCGGAGAATTATAAGGAGGGTATACAAGAGTTATGGTTGATTTTATAGCGAGAATCAAGAAAATCCAAGCAATCATGAAACGTCAAGGAACGGAATACATGGTATTGGCTCCTTCATCCCATTTATTTTATCTCACAGGATTAAAGACTACTGCAGATGAGAGGGTGCAACTCTTTTTAGTGCCAGCAGAAGGCACTCCTGTTATGATTTTGCCAGAGATGTATCGGGAAATGGCGACCAATCTTGAGAAAAAAAGCTTTCATTTATTGACATGGGCTGATGGATTAGATCCTGTGGACTTGTTACTCCCGTTAATCAATAAACCTTCAGGAATAGTAGCGATCGATGAAAGAATGTGGGCAGGACACTTTTTGAGTATCAGAAAAGCTTTTGCTGGTTACGAATTCATGGGTGCCTCAGCATTGATGAGGCAAGTGCGAATGATTAAAGACCAAAACGAGATGAGCATTCTAGAAAAGGCCGGTGGGTTGACGGACAAGGTGATGGGAGAAGTACCCACGGTGCTCAAACCCGGTATTTCCGAAAAGGAAATAGCCTTCTTTGTCGAAAATAAGCTGAAGGAATATGGAGCAGATGAGGTTTCATTCAAACCAATTATAGCCTCAGGACCCAACACCTCCTCCCCACATCACAATACGGGAGAAAGAAAGTTAATTCTTGGCGATTTAGTCGTGTTAGATTTCGGAGGACTCTTTCAAGGATATTGTTCGGATATGACCCGAACATTTTCCATAGGTAAAGCGTCTGAAGAAGTCAAAAAGGTTTACAATGCTGTAAAAGAGGCCAACGAAGCTGGTTTTCAGGCTGTCCAAGGAGGGATCGCTTGTGAAAAAGTAGATGAGGCCGCCCGCAATGCCATTTCCCGAGCAGGGTACGGTCAGTATTTTGTTCATCGTACAGGTCATGGTATAGGTCTTGATGTCCATGAAGATCCCTTTTTGGTCTCGGGTAATACAGAAATCCTGAAAGTAGGAATGACCTTTAGTATTGAACCAGGGATCTATTTACCGCAGCAATTTGGGGTTCGCATTGAAGACATTGTCGGACTTTCCGAAAAAGGACCGGTACGTTTTAACAATTTCCCTCGAGAATTAATTGAGGTGTGAGGACTAGTTATTTTCTTGTACTAGTCAAAAAGTATAACTTTACAGTTACATACTTTCTGGAAGCATAAGTGCAACTAAGGCGATCGCCGGCCCCTGAAGGCTTGGCACTAGCCAAGTTTTCTTTAAATGTGCCTTTGTTTCAGAAGAACAAATCTTGATGATTGTGAGCTAAAGCCATGAGTGACGATCCATTAGGCTATGATGATTTACTGAGAATAGAAAACCTAAATGTTGAGTTCAGGACTACTGAAGGAGTGTTCAGAGCGGTTAGAGATGTAAGTATCTCGATACGTTCTGGCGAGACGCTCGGTATTGTAGGGGAAAGTGGCAGTGGTAAAAGTGTTACGGCGCTCTCGATTATGAACTTAATTCCTAATCCCCCTGGGGAGGTTACCGGAGAAATTTTCTTTAATGGCCTAGATTTATTAAAATTGCCTGTCAAAGAAGTTCAAAAAGTCCGAGGCAATGAAATATCGATGATCTTTCAGGAACCCATGACCTCCTTAAATCCGATCCACACTTGTGGGAAGCAGATCATGGAACCTCTGTTACTGCATAAAGGCTACACCAAAAAAGCAGCCAAAGCACGCGCGCTAGAACTCTTGAAGATGGTTGGAATTCCCCTTCCGGAGCAAAGATTTAAGGAGTACCCTCATCAATTATCTGGCGGAATGAGACAGAGGATTATGATTGCTATGGCATTGGCTTGTCGTCCAAAACTGCTCTTAGCCGATGAACCTACAACGGCGTTGGATGTCACAATTCAGGCGCAGATTTTAGAATTAATGAAGGATTTGCGTAAGGAAATAGATTCCGCCATCATTATGATTACCCACGATTTGGGGATTATCTCCGAGATGTGCGATCGTGTGGTAGTAATGTATGCGGGGCAGGTGGTGGAGTCTAGCCCACTAAAAGATTTGCTCCGAGAACCGTTGCACCCTTATACGGAAGGGCTCCTAAAGTCTATTCCAACGATAACCAGAGAAAAGCAACGTTTGCATACGATTGAGGGTACAGTTCCCAGCCCTTTCGACATGCCTCCTGGTTGTAGCTTTCAACCTCGGTGTCAATACTCAACGGCTATTTGCTCCGAGAAGATCCCAGATCTGATCCATCTGCCAGATGAACGTGCAGTTAGATGCTGGCGGCAGGCGAAGGATTTAAGTAAGCAGGGGCAATAGGAGTGTGTAACATGGATGATAATGTGCTTGTTCAGGTTCAAAACCTCAAGATGTATTTTCAGACGGAAGGAAGCTATTCGTTCACGAAAAAGTATATTAAAGCCGTTGATGACGTGTCGTTTGAACTCTTTAAGGGAGAAACCTTTGGTTTGGTCGGTGAATCAGGGTGTGGAAAAAGCACACTTGGGCGCACTATGCTGGGGCTTTATAAGCCCAATGCTGGTAGGGTGATTTTTGAGGGAGAAGATATTTTTGCCCTTAAAAATAAGAGCATGAAAGAAATGCGTAAAAAAATGCAACTGATTTTTCAAGATCCCAGTGCTTCTTTAAACCCTAGGAAGACTATTGCGGATATTTTAAATGAACCTTTTCACATACATAAGGTTGGAACAAAGCTTGAACGCAAGGCGAAAATAAACGATTTACTGGACAAGGTGGGTCTTTCTGCCTATCATCTTAGTCGTTATCCCCATGAAATGTCTGGAGGACAAAAGCAACGGGTCGGGATTGCTCGTGCTTTGGCCTTGAATCCGAAGCTGATTATCTGCGATGAGCCAGTGTCTGCGTTGGATGTTTCGATTCAGGCCCAGGTGATTAATTTGTTGGAAGATCTGCAAAAAGAATATGATTTGACGTATTTATTTATCTCCCATAACTTAAGCGTGGTACATCATATTTGCGACCGTGTCGGTGTAATGTACTTAGGTAAACTTGTGGAGACCGGTAATCATGAAGATATCTATCGCAACACTCTGCACCCTTATGCCAAGGCCTTGATATCTGCTATTCCTCATACTGATCCGGATAATTCGATAGAACGAATCCTGCTTAAAGGGGATGTGCCAAGTCCTGCGAATCCTCCGACAGGGTGCCGTTTTCATACTAGGTGTCTTCAGGCGACAGACTTATGCGCTCAAGTTGAACCTCCTCTAAAGGAGGTGTTTGCGGGTCATTTTGCAGCTTGTCATCAAGTTTAATAATTGGAATAAGGAGGGATTATTAGATTCTGATTTCTTAAGGGGGTGTAAAACTAATCCCCAAATACGATTTAAAAAGAGAAGGAGAGGGAGATTATGAAGAAAAGGTATGGAATTTTGCTAGCTTTGCTGTCCCTGGTGTTACTCTTAATCGCAGGATGTGGAGGGAGCAAGGCTGTTGATACTAAGCAGCCAGCCTCAGACGGTAGTAAACAGTTGATTATGGCACTCGATCCAGACTATGAAACCTTTGATCCAGGTCTGGCTTATGAGGTCTATGGTTTGCTTGTCTTGCATCCGGTTTATGATACCTTGATGCAGTTCGAAGAGAACCTTGATGCCCCAAAATATGGCGTAGCCGAAAGCCATGAGGTCAGCAAGGATGGTCTAAGTTATACCTTTAAGCTCCGCAAGGGAATAGTGTTTGCCGGCGGTGATGCGCTTACCGCCCAAGATGTCAAATGGAGTGTCGAGCGCTCCATTAACCTAAAAGGTAATGGTGCTTTCTTGACAGATGGTATTACATCAATCGAAACGCCAGATGCAAATACGGTGGTTTTTAAGCTAAAAGAGCAAGATGCCTCTTTCTTGACCAAACTGACCTATAATGCGTTTGGTGTGATTGACAGCAAATTGGCGATGGCCAATGGAGCAACCAATGCAGCAGATGCGGCAACCTCTGATAAGGCGAAATTGTGGTTTGACACTCATTCTGCAGGATCCGGCCCCTACGTAATTGAATCCTATACCCCGAAAGTGGAAGTAGTCTTAGCTCGGAATAAAACTTACTGGGGTAAAGCCCCGTACTACGATAAAGTGATTTTGAAATCAATCCCTGATCCTGGAACGCAATTAATGATGCTCCAAAAAGGGGATATTGACATCGCGTTCAACCTAGGACCTGAACATGTCAAGCAACTTCAAGACAAGCCTGGCATTCAAATCAAGAAAGCACAATCAATGACCCTGACCTTCCTGTTGATGAATCGTGATCCGAAAATCGGTGGCCCCATTGCTAACCCGGATGTTCAAAAAGCCATTCGTTTGGTTTTAGACTATCAAGGGATACAAACAATTGCCGGTGAAGGTTCTGTTACACCCGTTGCACCATTTCAAGTCGGATTTCTAGGCACTTTGCCTCCGCGAGATCCTAAAACTGCTCAAAATATCGAAAAAGCTAAAGAGTTAATGAAAAAAGCGGGGTACGAAAAAGGGTTCAAAACTACCCTTGAAGTTGCGACCTTGGCTGTGGAAGGTATGAATTTACCCACACTCGCTCAAAAAATCCAAAACGATCTCCTCCAGATTGGTATTGAAACTGAAATCAAAACTTCGGATATCATGGTTGCCCTTGACCCCTATCGTAAAGGTCAACAGGCTCTATCGCTTTGGTATTGGGGTCCAGATTATCCAGATCCAAACACCCAATTAGCCTTCTTACCTGGCAATTCAGTCGGTCTTCGTGCCAATTGGACTGCCGAAATGAATCCCAAATTAGCCGAACTGGGTAAAAAGGCGTCAGTTGAGACTGATAAAGCAACTCGGATCAAGTATCTCCAAGAGATTCAAGCGATGATGGATGAAGATAGCGCTTTTGATGTCTTGTTACAGCACGCTCGTCATTACGCTACACGAGATAACATCGTGGGCACTGACTATATCGATCTTTATAAAATTAATCTCAAAGATGTTTCCGCTAAATAGTTAAAAGGGGGCAGGTGCAAGGTGCATACTAGCATCTGCCTCCCTTGAGATTGTCCCTTCTCGTCATTACGGAGCACAAGCCATTCATGGCGACGCTCTAAGCTCGAACGTCCTGTTCGAGTCTGGCTACAGGGAAACTTGCCTCAATAGCCGGCGCTCTAAAACCTGGAATAGCCTGTTTGAGTCTGAGCAGCAAGTACATAGATATTTCTTAACCCAAAAGGCTTTAAGGAGGTAAAACGAACGTTGGGACTTCTAAAATACACAGCCAGAAGATTGCTATTCTTAGTATTCCTTGTCATTGGAGTTTCGTTGGTTGTCTTCTTCATTTCCCACTCTGTGCCCAGTGACCCCGTTTTGGCCAATTTAAGCCAGAGGAATATTGATAACCAAGAAATGGTCGAAGCCTTTAAATCCAAGTGGGGCTTGGACAAACCTTTACATACCCAGTATTTTATATACGTAGGTAACTTAGTAAAGGGAGATATGGGGAACTCCATCAGAACCCAGAGGCCTGTAATGGAGGACCTGAAAAAATATTTTCCGGCAACGCTTGAATTAGCGATCTTTTCAATTATTATTGCCATATTTTTTGGTATGCTCTTTGGCATAATTTCTGCTATCAAACGCAATAGCGCTACCGATCAAGTGATCAGAGGAATCTCTGTTCTAGGGGTATCTGTGCCTAGTTTCTGGTTAGGGCTAATGGTGTTGTTAGTTTTTTATGTAAAACTGGGGATAGCACCGGGGCCAGGGAGGATAAGCCCTTATATGATGCCACCAGTTGCGGTCACTAATTTTTACGTTATTGATGCCCTTTTAGCAGGAAATTGGAGTCTGGCATGGGATGCTTTACAGCATTTGTTTTTACCGGGTCTAGTGTTGGGCTCTTTCACTATGGGCTTAATTACTCGTACGACCCGTTCAAGTTTATTAGAAGTTATGTCAATGGATTTTATTCGTACCGCAAGGGCTAAGGGTCTGACTGAAAAAATGATTATTATGCAACATGCCCTGGGCAATGCTTTGATACCAGTAGTTACGGTGATTGGTATAGGCTTTGGGAATCTCTTGGGTGGAATGGTTTTAGTAGAAACGATATTTGCTTGGCCTGGTATCGGTCAATATGCCTATAAGGCGGCGGGGAACTTAGATTTTCCTGCTATCATCGGGGTTTCTATCTTGATCTCCATTAACTATGTTGTTATTAATCTGATTGTAGACATCCTTTATGGAATTCTAGATCCCAGAGTGAGGTATAAATGAAAATGCTACTACGAATCATGAAAAACAACTTCTTATTCTCGATAGGGATCATTGTATGTACCTTGTGGATTGTAATAGCTATTATTGCACCTTTGATTACCCCTTATAGCTATTTAGGACAAGATTTGGCAAATCGCTTTCAAGCACCAAGCAGTGCCCATTGGTTTGGCACAGACAGTATTGGGCGCGATGTTTTCAGTCGGGTTCTGATAGGGAGTAGAATCTCTCTCATCGCGGGACTGGCTACAATTACCTTAGCGTCATTTATAGGAATGATTTATGGTGGTATTGCTGGCTATGTTGGTGGACTAACGGATGAAATCATGATGCGTGTCTCAGAAATGGTAATGGCTTTTCCGGGGATTATTTTGGCTATGACCATTGCTGCCGCTTTAGGCCCAAGTCTTTATAATACCTTGTTGGCTATGGTAATTATCTGGTGGCCCAACTATGCTCGTGTTATGCGCAGTATGGTTATCGCCAACAAAGAGAATGAGTATGTGGAAGCGGCCAAATCACTGGGTGCCTCCCATTTTAGAATATTCTTTCATGAGATTATGCCTAATAGTATTGGTCCAGTCTTGGTTTTGGCTACGTTAGATTTTGGCAATGCAATTCTTCTTTTCTCAGGTTTGAGTTTCTTGGGTCTTGGCTCCCCTCCGCCTACACCGGAATGGGGAGCAATGGTGGCAGATGGCGTTTTGAATTTTAACTATTGGTGGATTGGAGCCTTTCCTGGCTTGGCAATTCTGACCATGGCAGTGGGGACCAACTTTATCGGGGACAGTTTGAGGGACTTTCTCGACCCAAGGCTGAGAAAGGAACTGTAAAATACTCACTTATATCCTCGACTACTTGTGCGATTGCCATAACCATAGTGACTGCTCAGTGAGTTGCTAACGTGTTCAGTTTTGAGGTGGAAGTTTAAATTTAAATTACTATTTAAATTCTTCGTAAAGATATAGGGTCTGTAACTAAACTTGTTTTCCAGTTTGTTACAGACCCTTTTTGTTCGAGAATTGCCGTTATTTTCGAGGCTTATTCACCATTTCATAGGTGTATAAGCCTCTTTTTTGGGGATAGCGCACCACCACTCAGAAAGAGGCACATATACTACACTATATTATTATGGAGAAAGAAGGGAACATGTTGAGATCATCCCGAAATGTCCTGCTTTCAATCATGACTTGGAATATTTATATTGGTGCGGAGCTGACACCTCTTCTTAGAGCAATCCATCAACAAATTCCAAGACTTGTAACAAAGGTATTTTATCAATTTCTGGCTACTGATTTTTCGAAACGAGCAAAGGCTATTGCCCACCAGATCATTTTAAAAAAACCAGATATTATCGGATTGCAGGAAGCGGCGTTATGGGAGCTTAATTCACCATATTCGCAAAGACTTGTATACGACTTCGTACATATTCTTCTTTGTGAATTAAAATGCAGAGGGTTAGTATATAAAGTAGTAGCACAAAACAAGAATTCAGAAGCGACATTACCAAGCAGTTTATGGAATGTTATCCGTTTAACCGATAGAGATGTTATTTTGGTTCGTGAGACAAGTCAGGTAAAGGTTATCAGAAAGGTAGAGACCAACTTTAAGACTAACTTGCAGGTGAAAATTGCCGGACAACCATTTACAATTCTGCGGGGATGGTCAGCTATTGACGCCTTAGTTCAGGGATGTAGATTCAGATTGGTTAATACACATCTTGATTCGGCTTCTCCTGAAGTACAGATTTCCCAGGCTAATGAATTGTTATCGGGGCCAGCAGCAACGAAAATCCCACTAATTTTTACAGGCGATTTTAATTCAAATGCCAATGGCAGTGGAACCCCAACTTATCGGAATTTGATTGCAGCAGGTTTTGAGGACACTTGGATTGCCGCTGACAAAAGTTATGGGTTCACTTGTTGCCAAGATGCTGATTTGTTGAATGTTAAATCTCAACTAAATGAAAGAGTCGATTTAATTTTGTTCAAGAATAACATGGATTGGACTGCAGTCGAAGCTGAAGTGGTAGGAGAGACTCCACGTGATCGTACAACAAAACTCTGGCCATCCGATCATGCGGGCGTGTATGTAAAATTGAAATTAAAAGATTGCTAAATATATTAATCCCGTTGAAAAGGGTATAATAAATTGGCAAAGTAGATAAAGACAAAAAGAAGAATAGGAGATACGATGACAGTAACAGGATGGAACTTAGACAACAGTTATGCTCGTCTACCGAAAACATTTTTCACCAGTCTCAACCCAATCGCTGTTCGCTCACCAAAGTTGGTCATACTTAATTATCCGTTGGCAAAGTCCCTCGGGTTGAACGTCGAGGCACTGCGAAGTAAAGATGGTGTAGAGGTACTTGCTGGCAACCGCATTCCTGAAGGCTCTTTGCCTCTTGCGCAAGCTTATGCAGGGCATCAATTCGGGCATTTTGCCTTATTAGGGGACGGCCGGGCTGTGTTGCTTGGCGAGCAGATCACTCCTCAAGGTGATCGTGTTGATATTCAGCTCAAGGGTTCAGGGCGAACGCCATACTCCCGCGGGGGAGATGGTCGAGCAACGCTTGGACCGATGCTGCGCGAATACATCATCAGCGAGGCAATGCATGCGCTTGGTATTGCTACCACCCGCAGCCTAGCGGTGGCGACAACCGGTGAATCAGTCATCCGCGAAACCGAACAGCCTGGTGCAATTCTAACCCGTGTGGCTACTAGTCATCTGCGCGTCGGCACTTTTCAATTTGTTTCAGAATGGGGCACTGCGCCGGATCTTCGGATCTTGGCTGATTATACATTGTATCGACATTTTCCAGACTTTGACGTTGCCCCAAACAACTATCTTTTACTACTTCAGGAGGTAATCAAACGCCAGGCAATGCTGATTGCCAAATGGCAACTGGTTGGCTTTATTCACGGGGTGATGAACACCGACAACATGGCCCTTAGTGGAGAAACTATTGATTATGGTCCTTGCGCCTTCATGGATGTCTATGACCCTGCAACAGTATTTAGTTCTATTGACGTTAAAGGACGCTATGCCTATGGCAATCAGCCATCTATTGCCGGGTGGAATCTTGCCCGATTTGCTGAAACCCTACTGCCGCTACTGCATGTCGATCAAGACCAGGCTGTCGAACTGGCCCAGGATGCGATTTCAGGTTTTACTGAGTTGTATCACAATCATTGGCTCTCGGGAATGAGAGCAAAACTGGGGATATTTAATGAAGAGAAACAAGATGAATCCCTTATTGATGATCTGCTCAGCAATATGCAGAAGTATCGTGCGGACTATACCAATACCTTCCGCGCCTTAACGTTTGATACGCTGAAGGATACGGTTCTGTATGGCAACTCGGAATTTGCTAAGTGGCATGAGTTGTGGCAGGAGAGACTAGGCAGGCAACAGGAATCGAAAGCCTCCTCGCATCAGTTGATGCGGAATTCCAATCCTGCCGTAATCCCTCGCAACCACCGGGTAGAAGCTGCGCTAGAAGCCGCGGTGGAAAAAGAAGACTACAGCGTGATGGAAAAACTTCTTGATGTCCTTTCAAGCCCGTACGCGCACTCCACCGAACAGGCTGATTACTGTACATTGCCTGAGCTATCAGCCCGTCCTTACCGAACCTTTTGCGGTACCTGATAAAGGCATTAGATCACTCATAAAAAGAGTTTGTGGAATAGAGTTAGCACTGGAATTGAACAATTAATAGGCTGTAACTAAACATGTTTTCCAGTTTGTTACAGCCCCACTATATTTGTTAATTCCTTATATATTTAGAGGATTGTTCACCACTTCAAAGGTGTACAATCCTCTTTTTTGGGATAACGCACCACCGACTTAAATAATCTCAAGTTTCGTAACAGCCTCTTCTAATAAGTCGTACCATTAAGTCGTACCATTTCGGCGAAGAGATGTATTTAATCCGCAATAATGTCGGCAGCTAAATTACTGCACTTGTACTCTTCTTTAATTCGCTAAGGCGATTATTAAAATAGGTTTTGACTTGCTCAATATATTCTGGTTTTAGAGTAAATTTACTGAAGTAACAACTGAAATCTCTATCCAAGCCGTAAGTCCCATACTCAACCCATTCCTCATCAAGTGTACAAGTTGCCTTAATCTGATCGTACAAATAGCTAGAGCTTGAAAATCCTTCAAACAGATTATGCAATTCGTCATCAATCTGTCTATGCGGCAGAAAAAGATTAAAAGGCTTTTTATAGTTCCCATATTGATATGTATCTTCGTCTTCCCAAACAAAAGGTTTTTCGCAAGAATCCAAGATAGCTTGACAGGTTTTAATCATCTTCTCTTTATCTTCAATCTCTACGGGCTCTACGGGCATATTTAACACCTCTATAATTATTATATTAATTTATTATACAACGATATAGTGTAAAAATGAACTTTTGGTATATTATGAAAGTTTTAGTGCGTGGGGGCCTCACTCCTCTAGAACTGGGAGTTTCACATTATGACAAGGATAGTGGCTATTAAAAATAATACGCCTTAAAAAACGTCTGAACAAATAGTTGTAGGCGTTTTTTGGGTAAAATAGCGTAATAATTGTATAATTAACAGTGAGCTAATAATAATTTGTTTATACGGAGGAATTAATGTGCTATTTAGAAAATTTGGTAAAACAAATGAAATGGTCTCAATTCTTGGATTTGGATGTATGAGGCTCCCGATTCTTCCAGGAGGTGATCAGACCCAAATCGATGAAGAAAAAGCCATCCAGTCGATCCGATATTCAATAGATGAAGGCGTAAATTACATAGATACGGCTTATCCTTACCATGGTACGGGTATGGGGTCAGCAGGCCAAAGTGAACCCTTCGTTGCCAAAGTATTAAAGGATGGGTATCGAGAGAAGGTAAAAATAGCTACAAAACTCCCTAGTTGGCTGATAAAAACTAGAGAAGATATGGATAAATACCTTAATGAACAATTAGAACGACTTGAGACTGATGTAATCGATTTTTATCTAGTCCATGCTTTGAACAGTGTCTTATGGAAAAATGTCAAAGAAGCCGGAATTACTGAGTTCCTAGATCAGGCGATTAAAGATGGAAGGATTAAACACGCAGGTTTTTCCTTCCACGATAAGCATGATAATTTTAATGAGATCGTAGATTATTATGATTGGTCCTTCTGTCAAATACAGTATAATTATTTGGATGAGAATTTTCAGGCTGGTTTGGAAGGACTGAAATATGCAGCCCAAAAGGGTTTAGGCATTACAATCATGGAGCCCTTAAGAGGCGGGAAGCTTGCAGTGGGACTGCCGGATGACGTTCTAGATGCATTTGGCCAAGCCGAGGTAAATCGAACTCCGGCTGAATGGGCTTTAAGATGGGTTTGGAATCATCCAGAAGTATCGGTTGTGTTAAGCGGTATGAATACCATGGAACAGGTTGTCGAAAATTTAAAGATAGCTAGCGAAGCGAGAGAGAACTCTTTACCAGTAAAAGAATTGGACGTAATCGATAGGGCTAAAAGTCTCTTTAAGCAAAGAATTAAAATAAATTGTACAGCTTGCGGCTATTGCATGCCTTGCCCAGCCGGGGTAAATATTCCTTCTTGTTTTGCTATGTACAACAACCATCATATGTTCTGCAGAGAAGAATCATATAAGATGCTTCAACCACAGCAAAGGGCCTCAAACTGTAAAGAATGTGGTATATGTGAAACTCATTGTCCTCAGGCTATACCGATTCGACAAGAGCTGGAAAAAGTAAAGTCTATATTTGAATAGTTCTAAATTAATATTATTAATACGCTTATAAATTCTTGAGAATAATAAGCACAGTTGAAAGGCACTCATAGCTAGAACATTGGAGTTTTGTGTTTCACACCTTGGAAATATAGTAACGAAAAATAGTCCTTACCTTGTCGGTAGGGACTATTTTTGGATTTAGGCTAAGAATAAATATTAATCTTCCATAGCTGTCTGCTTTTCAATAAAATAGAGTGTGAGCCATTTACATAAAATTGCTATAACGACATAGATAGGGAAGGAATAAATGAATTTCCAACCGTGCATTTCATAAAGACCGAGCTTTACAAACAACGGTTCCGCTAGAAAGGCGTAAGAGGCGGAAAGTACAATATTTGCAGCTGTATAGCCCTTCCAGGTGGGAAAGTACTGATAAGCTAGCATATATAACACTGGCATGATTGCATAATCTACATCGATTAATATATAGTCCAGGGGAATGATAAGATAGGGATATTCCCACAGTACGGAAGTTTCACCGATAGTGTCAAAGTAAATTGCAAAAGCACTTACCATAAAACCATAGACAATGATTTCCATCAGCTTTTTCTTGTCCACCAATTTCCACCATAAGATGACTGGCAGTAAAAGGGCCGCTATATTAAACCACCATTGCCAAGTATTAAATACATGCTCGGTCCAGTAATTCATGCTTACATCCCGTAGCTGTATTTGCAATTTGAAATCATTTCCTGTGCTTCTTCTATGCTGTTCATCTGTCTTTCCTCTATATTTAATATACAGGAGTATTTATGATCATGAAAATTATGCTCAACTTTATGGTAATGTATGCTTAACAAATGGAGGGCTTGGCCCCCAGTCGTCTTTTGCGAAGAAACTCAGTCTGATGTTTTGTGCTCTGGTAATTATTTTAATGGCATAAATTAACGTTTTAGAATTCCGCCTATTGTAGAAACTAAAGTCAGATTACTGTAAAGGAGATTAAAACATGGCAACCTTAGGTAAAAGCAACAATACAAATTTCTTACCACTAGGAAATACTCCTAAACCAGGAATAATAACACCAAAGTCAAAAGTAATAGCAGAAAAGACGGATATCCCAACTAATGATAATGCAGATCCTAGTCATGATTAATTATTCAACATCTCAGGACGGCTTTAGCTGTCCTTTTTTTGATTACCACTTGTTGCCGTAAAGCCCCTAACTTCAGCTATGGGGATAAGAATACCGGGTCAAACTCGCCTCCTGTGAGGATTATTTTCTTATCGCAGGAGGATCTTTACTATAAATGAAGAAATTTAAAGAGGCTGGGAAAATTGAAAGGAAGCGAGAACATGAAAACATGTCAGAGCTGCGGTTTGGGTATTGAAGACAACAACGACCTAGTAAGTTGTTTTAAGTATAAAACCTTGAACAATTCACAAGAGGATAAAGCCAACTGCCTTTATTTCATTGAAAGAATTATAGAGGATGACGAAATCTTGCCTCCCTTACAACACCTTCTTTTGCTAGAGCAAGAATTAGGGAAACGTAAGATGAAGATTAGTATTAATGATGGACTTCGGATGTGATTACTGTCAATTTTCCGTGGCCATCAAAAGTATGAGCTTAGTTCGATTAAGTTGATTGATTTCCCTCGCCCTTGATCATAGTCCAGGGGAGTATGATCAAGGGCGAGGATAGAACCTTTAATCTCGCGAAACATGAAAGATAACGAAAATATTTGTAATTATATTGCAAGATTATTATAGCAAAATTGAGAAGGGATGCTTAAAAATGTTTACTATTCTTATGTACGTTGTGGCTTTCGGCTTTCTTATCTTTTCCTACATAAGGGATAAGAAAAAGACGTTCCTAGCCTTAAAGAAGGCGTGGAAGTCTTTTGAAAATATTCTCCCACAATTACTATCAATTTTGGTGATTATAGGTATCATGCTGGCAGTCTTGAGCCCTGAAGTAATCTCTGGATTAATCGGGGAGAAATCTGGGCGGTGGGGAATGCTTATGGCATCTATTGTCGGTTCAGTCACCTTAATACCCGGATTTGTGGCCTTTCCTTTAGCTTCGGCCTTGTTGAACAGCGGTGCGGGGTTTATGCAAATCGCCGTATTTATCTCTACATTAATGATGGTTGGAATCGTGACAATTCCTTTGGAGATAAAGTATTTTGGCAGAAAAGCCACAATACTCAGGAATAGCTTGGCGTTCATGTTTTCGTTTATCGTTGCAATAGCAATCGGGGTGGTGTTGGGATGAAAATGTTGCTTAAAAGATACAAGTATTTCTTGGGAATGATCATCATAAATATCGTCATCTATGCTTTATATCCGGCAGTGGGTCAAAAGTCAATCGACATCACTTGGAACAATGCTGTAGAAATGCTTTCGATTATTCCTCCCATATTTATTCTATTAGGTCTTTTGGATGTATGGGTACAACGTGAAACAATGATCAAGTTGATGGGTGAGAAATCGGGAATACTTGGGGTTCTAATCGCATTTTTCTTAGGTTCGGCTGCGGCAGGGCCGTTATATGCAGCGTTTCCTGTAGCAGGCGTGCTTCTTCAGAAAGGGAGCAAGCTTTCAAATGTCTTAATCTTTATTGGTGCCTGGTCAACAACCAAAATACCAATGCTTTTATTTGAGGCTTCTTCGATGGGCTGGAAGTTCATGATAACTCGGTTTGTAATTAATATTCCTGTAATTATTCTCATTGCTTACATCACTGGAAAGCTATTAAATGAAAGAGAGAAGCAGTATATATATAATAGTGTTGGTAGTATCTAATGATGAAGGGTTGAAACAAAGGTTTGACGAAATCCTAGAAGCGATAAATAGCCGAATACACTACTTGAAGAGTTCAATGAAGAAATATTTAATGCTTGGTTGAGAAGATAGAAATTCTCACACCAGCGCATTTTGTTTTTGCGCAATGAAGAGTGGGTTGAGGGTGGATGAAATAATGGAGTATAAAGTTACCCCGATAAATTATTCACATACCCCTTTATAGCTTTCATAAGTATATCTGTTGCACCACGCCTTCCACCGGATGGAGAAATTTTGGTTTGTATCTCTACCTTGGACCAGCAAAACTAGTACTCATGTTCATTTTCAATGATTGGTATATCATTTGTTGGCTCACCGCTATCCTTATTGTCAGATGCATAAATAGAAACGGTCTTTGTCAAAGCACCATGTTGAATCTCATATACCAGTATTTTTAGGTTACTAACCAGTTGTTTTCCTTTCTGAATCAAACTTTTACCGGTATTAACTGTAATTTGGGTTTTTTCCTCGACGTTTTGCAAAGCACTTTGCGCCTTGTTTCTGATTTCTACGGCTTTGTCTCCGATTTCGTGGGCCTGTACGGCAAGATCTTGGCGTAATTCCAATCCGCTCTTTGGAGCAAGTAATAACCCCGTTATTACTCCAGCAAGACTTCCAAACATAGCAGCCTTAATTACCATATTACCCTTTTTACTCTTGATATTATTTCCCATGTCTTATCCACTCCTATTAAATATTACAGTTTGAAACAATTAATATACCTTTGTCCTGTAGGTTACTCACACCCCTAAAAATCTATTTTTAAAAGTAAATTGCTGACAGTCATCGGATTCTACCAAATTAATATGTGACTGTTCGAAAGGGGCACCACCAGGTTAAGATTGCGAACTTGAACCATGGTAGAATACAATCATGATCATCTGTTTTCACGCCTTTTTTTATTATATGCTCTCCACTGGAAAAACTCCTCTTATGTTCAAGATATTCATATATAAAAAGTGTCTAGGGATTAAGGTAATCGATCAAAAGATGGTTGAAGCAAAGGCTTGAAGAAATCCAAGGGACAATAAACAGTAGGGACTAACTACTTGGAGAGTTTGATCATGAAATATTTAATGCGTTGGTTGAGAAGATGCAAAATTCAGCGCATTTTGTTTTTAAATTTTAAGATTAGATAAGGAAAGAAGTTTAAGTAAAAGAAAGAATCTTATAATATTTGTGGAATATTATAACTATCAATAATTATAGGGAAAGAGGGCAAGGGATGGCTAAGATTTTTGTTGTAGATGACCCCCAAAGGGGATCAGGCACATTGGCGCCTGATCCCCTTTGAGGTTAGTTAACGAAGGTTATCAAGTCTTCGTCAGATAATTTTCGATAGTATACTCTGCTAACCGCTCTTGAAGCCAAGGATCAAATTCTGTTTCCAATTTTTGATCCAACAAGGCCTCTTTGATTTTTGCAGTGCTATCTTCAAGAGTGGCTACCTTTGCTTCTTTTTTATCTTCTATTTTAATAATGTGATAGCCATACTCTGTTTTGACAGGATCGCTAACTAATCCGACTTCTAAAGAGAACGCGACCTCCTCAAATTCTTGTACCATTTCTCCTTTTGCAAAGAAACCAAGATTTCCACCTAGATCTTTGGTACTCTCGTCAGTCGAATACTGTTTAGCCAAATCAGCAAAATCCTCCCCTGCTGCAATCTTCGCTTTAACCTCGGTGGCAAGTTCTTCGGTTGCCACTAGAATATGGCTAGCATTAACTTCCTCGGCAACGGCAAGACTGTCTTTATTCGTCTCGAAGTATTGTTTTATTTCTTCTTCTGTTATAGGCTTATTGGCTTCAAGAAGGCGTAATATTTGAATATTCGTAACGATATTTTTCCTAAGATCATCTAGTGTAAGGGCATTCGTTTCTAAGGCTTGGTTAAAGGCTTCTTCACTATCAAAAGTTGCTTTCACTGTTGCTAGTTCCTTATCAATATCTGCCTCAGAAACTTGGATATTCTGTTTTTCGGATTCTTGTTTAATAATACTCTGTTGAATCAAAGTATCTAATGCATCGTTCCCCCCTTGCTGAAGTAGAAAATCCTGCAGTTCAGTCTCAGAAATCTCTACCCCGTTGACCTTGGCAACAATGTTGTTTTGAGTAGCATAAACAGATCCGATTCCAATTCCAACAACTAATAGGAGGGTGAATAGCCCAATGTAAATCGTCTTAATTTTTTTAAATATCATGTCTTTACTCCTTTAAATTCAATTAGTAAGTTTTAGAACGTTGGTTTAAAATATTCGGGTCCTTTGAACATCACGGGTCCCGAAGAACCCCTACGATCTTTAAATACTAGTCTTTTTTGTATCAAATAGCTGAATAGAAATAAGATTGTCTCAGTGAGCAGCTTTGCATAAAACAAGGGAACACCAAATTGGAGATTGATCATGTATAGAAGTCCATAATTCAAGGCCATTATGATGAGTACCAGGGTAAAGTACTTTTTCAGAGAACTTTGGAAGCCAGTCCGATTGCCTTTAGAGAAGACAAAAACCCTATTCAAAGTATAATTGAAGACTGAGCTACAAACTCTTGCTCCTACTACAGCAAGTAATAAATTTGGATATATTGACTGGATTAGTAGCAATAGGGCGATATCAAGTACACCAGACAGCAGGGAAGACGCACTGAATTTTAGAATCGGAAGATATACTTTGGCCGAATCGATAATGGTTCGGAAATGTGAGGAGTGGTTATGATGGTATACAGTATCAATATCCACCTCCCTGAAGGAGAAGTCTTCCTTGTCAGCTTCGAGCAGAATATTCATTTCATACTCAAATCGTTCTCCCGAAACACTACAGAGCCAGTCGAGCATATCAGAAGAAAAACCACGCAGCCCCGTCTGGGTATCATAAATCGATTTACCTGTAGAAAAGGAATAGACCATTCTGGTTATAGTATTTCCAAAACGGCTACGCATTGGAACGTTCCCTGTAAAACGTCGACAACCGAGAATAATGTGTCCTTTAAATGCATTAATTTCTTGAGATATTTTGAGAATATCTTGGGGTAAATGTTGTCCATCACTATCAGCACAGACAACGCCGTCAGATTCACCTGTTTCCTGAATATATCTGAACCCTGTCTTCAAGGCTCGGCCTTTACCTTGATTTGTTGTATGGGTTAATACAGTACACCCATAATCTTGGACAGTCTTGAAAATACCGCTGTAAGCATGGCCACTACCATCATCCACGACGACGATCTTAAAGTTGCAGACGGCCTGTAATTTCTCGATCAGGGCCAATAGTCTTATGTCTGGTTCGTATGCAGGAATCAGTATCGTCATTACATCCGACCTCCTACTTAATGAGTTTGTCGTTCAACTTAGGTCCAATCACCCTTTTATATACAAAATATCGCTAATTGAGCGTTCCGCTTGTTTACCTAGAGGGTTGTTCACAACTCTGCCCATAAAATACATGGTTGACGAACCTCCTCCGTCAAGATTATAGGCCTCGGTACAGCCAAGGTCGGCGAATACATCGGTAAACTCAGATAACGTCATACCTTTACTGTAGTTTTCCTTACGCCCATCGACGACCACGAAGACATAATGGTTAGCAGAAATCATGCCAATACCCGTTCGCGGATTCGAGCCTTGAATAGATCGATTTCCGAAATTACTATCCACCGAAACCTTGTCAAAGTCCTCAACGACTTCACCATTCTTAATGAGGACCGGACCAAAGGATAAGGTGTGAAGGGCACCATCGGCTAATAGGGAAGAGGCGGTTACATCCGTTTCGTCAAATGTTTGCATCGTCCCATTTTTTAATAAGACAGCACCAACACGAGCTGGTTCATCTCGGTACAATACACCATTACGGATTAATACCCCATCGCTGCGAAACCCGTAATAATCTCCATTGACCGCGAAGACGGCCTTGTTATCTGCGGCAATCTCTGAGGTTTTTTCAACAATGTTTTGTCCGAAGAGATCTTTGGCAAAGGCTGATTTTAAACTTGAAGAATCACTCAATTGAACGTCCGCCACAAAATAAGTGACCGTGTCTTTGCCTTGCCCGGTTTGTATTTTTTCAATGCTGATAGCCACGTTGTCACTTTTGTAGTTCCAATCATCGGACGACACGTTGCTTGCCGTTTCTGTAATAGCACTTTCAGTTGTTACTAATTCCTTACCTTCGACATGTTCGATCAAATAACGATCAGCAAGAAGGTATAACACGGAGGCAATGGCTAAAATTAGAATGAGCAGGATGTATCTTGCTTTGTTCGTCTTGACCTTAGTATCGATGATTGTTATCCTCCTTTACTGAGTTAATAACTCTATTTATACTTTACAAGGCTATCCTTAAATGAACCTGAGTTGAAGCTGAAATTCAGCTGAAATATTGAGCCAATTTCAGCTGAAAATATAAACAATAAATGGTAAAGGTCAAGACTACGAAGGTAGTCTTGACCTCTCACTCACTAACACTCACTGCATAATTGCGGGCGTTGTTCACTAGGGTTAACCCGATAGTCTTAAAACCTCGGTGGCACAGTCTGCGCGAGACAACGTCCTTTTGTGTTTATCTCTTGCGCTTGAAGAAGGTGATAAACAAGCCGGCAAGAAGGAGAACAAGTAGCGAAATCCCTGTTGTAATCAACTCTGTTATGCTACCTTGGCCAGTTGTTGCGTTCATATCGCCGCGGGGACCGCCCATGCCGTCCATTCCAGTTGGTGGACCGCCTTGCCCCCCTTTATCGAATTGGCGCGCACCATTTTGTTGGTCATTAGGCTCCTGTTGACCGTTAGCCTGATAGGGGTTAGTCTGTGCGTCAGGAGTCTGCTCAGCTTGTGTTGAGATGGCCGTGTTTTGGGCTTTGGCCTCGGGTTGCCCTTGTGCTGCGGTTGGTTCGTTCCCTTGGACATTATCTTCTCTCTGGCCCATGCCCATGGCGCCTCCGCGACTCTCGCCACTTCCTGAACCATCTCCAGAGGAAGGAATCGTTCCGTCAAGCTGTTGAGCGATAGTTTGAACATTAGAGGTATTGAAGGTTAGCAATTGTGTTACGCCTTGCTCATATTCTTCATAAGTGGAGAACGCGGATGGATCCGCCTTGACATAGGGATCGATCAGCTGGGTTAGTTCTTGCACTCTGGTTTGTAACTGAGCATCAGACAAGTATCCTTCGATGGCTTCATTAAGCATCTCATGATAAGCTGTTTTATATTCCTCCACTTGGAGTAACTTAGCTATAAGGGGTCTTTCAGACAAAGCACCTTGCGTGGGCTCATCGATTAAGATATTGGATCCCCCAAATCCTCCGAAGGCCATATTATAATCCCAGGGTAGTATCGAAAAGACGCCATCATCTTCATACAAATAATAATTATGCTTGTTTTGGCCCAAGTAGCTATCCATATTTGAAGTAAGCACGTTAAGAGCAACATAACCAAGTGTTTCTTCCACATCTAACACCTTTGCGTAATCCGTGCCGTTATTGAGTTCATTCAACATGTTGATAAGGCTATCGCTGTCGGAAGACTTTGATTTCTCCACTAGGCTTGAATAGGATGAAATATCTTCTCCCAACCACGTGAGATCACCACCAGAACCATTCATTTCGGCCTTGTACAATTCACCGGTGGTATTTTCGAAATTCCGTTCAAGGTAGGTATCTCCTATCTGCTCCACCGCGAGATAAAAGCCCCAGAGTTCGTCATTGACGTAGATATTGACGTAGGAGTATTTAGGGGTCGGTAGTCCCATTTTCTCGGCTAATTCATACGTTAGAAATTCACGCAGATAGGAGGCATCGCTGTACATATTGTTGAGGTTGATTTTAGTCAGTCCAGCCAACGACTGATTGTCCATATATTCATCAAACGACAGCTTAAGGCTGTAACGCTCAGAATCCGTCTTGCCAATACTCCGTAGGGACGAGTTGCCTTTGGCACGTATGCCGATATTATCAAGCTTTATGCCGTTATATTCGACAGAGGCGGTTTTATATTCCTCCTCCGTGGCATTTTCAATGAGATTCTGAAAATCATTGTCATCCATCGTAATTTTCACATCGACGACTTTGTCCTTGGGAAACACCGTTTCGTCTAGGACTGCGTTGTTGTCTATAACTTCTGAGTTGCTCGTCGAGGGGACGGAGGCATCAGTTTGGCTGAATCCCCCATTAGTCATGAACCCGACAATTAGTACGATGACAAACCCGAAAAGAAGAAACGGTACTGCAAGTTTGGACTTCATTGATTATCACCACCGATCATGATACAAAATCACCGCTGTAACTTATGAGTACGGCATTTTTCACGCCAACAAGTGCCGAGATTTGGTTGACAAAACTGCTTTCTTTGTCTTTGACTCGAACTTCAAGTGTTATTTCAATATTGTCTTGCGATATGGTTTTTTGTTTCAGGTTGTATCGTTTGGCATGTTTGTGAACTAGGCTGAGAATATTTTTTTCGCTATCGTCGCCGTCGCAATTCACCACTAGTAGGTAGGGTGTTTCAAAGGAGGACTTTTTAATAAAGATAAACATCACTAAACCAATCATTATGGATCCAACAATGGCGAGGGAATAGAATCCTGCGCCGACCACGATACCTGCAGCGGCACCCCAGAAAATGAAAATCAGATCCGTTGGGTCTTTAATTGGAGTTCTAAAACGCACAATACTGAGTGCGCCGACCATACCTAGGGAGAGGACAAGGTTCGAATTGATGGCAATGATAATCATAGAGGTAACCATCGTGATACCAATCAAGGTCACATTAAAGCTCTTCGAATATAAGACACCGCTAAAAATTCGCTTATAGAGTAGATAGATGAAGAAGCCGATAAAGAAGGCCATCGTCATCGTGATAAGGACTTCTGAGATCGCGATATCGGAAACAAAATTACTAGTGACGGAGTTTTTAATAATATCTGAAAAGGTAAGTGCTACATCTGTGTTCATACGTTACTGGTCCTCCCATGCATTCAATTTAATAAATTTTCTACAAATAACATATTTCGAGGCGGACTGATGTTGTAAACCCTCCAACTGCAAGGCAGTTCGAATAGGGCTGGGTAAATACTCATCGAATTTAACCTCCAGGATGATCTGGTTTTCGGACAAGGCCCGAACCATACTCAAATCTCGACTGAAAAGATCCGTGCGGTGTAAACCACTTTTCAAGTCTTTATCGAAGGTAATGCGAACATTGCCGTTAGAATGAGTGTAAGGCTCTCTAACATAGTCCACGATCACCTTGGGTCGCAACAATCTATGGGTCATTTCGTTGTGCAATTCCATTAAAAACGGCTTGCTCGGGATGTTGAGTTCATGAAAGTCACAGGCGAGGATGTTGTCAGCCATTTCTCTGGTGAGTAACTCTTTGATTTTGGCAATATACTCCCCATTCTTAATCTTTTTTTCAAAGTGAATCACCTTGTCGTCTAAATTGTACATACGGATCCGGTATTTTTTTCGTTGACGTATTCCTCCTAACTTTTCCGTGAGCGCCGTGTTACCGATGTCATCAAAGTATAAGCTGCGAATATGGTACTCTCCCGTAGGACTGACGTGCTCATCGGGTTGCATTAGGTTTTTAAGACGCTGCCGAATTGTGTAATATTGATGAAAATTGACAAAGAACTTTAACTCATGACGATATTTAATGGGCTGGTTCAGTGTTCACACCTCGTTTCTCCTCATGTGTAATGTTTAATTGGTATAGTGGCATTATAACTAAGCTTTCTGAATCACAATTGAAGATGGACTGAATGTTTGCTGAAAACATGCAAAAAGATATGCTCCCCTTTAAAGTAACAGATTTGTATTCTTTAATCTGTCTACCTTAAGGAGAGCATATCTTTTTTTGCTCTTGACGGCTCAACCCAACGAGTAAAAACCATATTTCAATAAGTTTCCGTCCCCAACGATTCCAGATCGTTGGGGACGGATCAGGCCTCAACGTCCAACGTCATTTCTAAGATTTTATAGGACAGATAAAGCTGAAACAAAATATCAACGTCATTAAGGTCGACATTTAATATACTCTCGATCTTTTCTATCCGGTTAAACATGGTATTGCGATGGATATTCAAAACTGTAGCCGAATCCTTGATGTTTTTAAAATTACAGAGATAGATATGAAAGCTGTGGACAAAATCTGTGCTGTAATTTTTATCATATTCGATCAGTTTGAGCAAGGAAGGGTGCAGAAACTTTTTATATTTTCCGTTAGCAACATGAAGATTTAGAACATCATAAATAAGGTAATCAGCATAACTGAAAAGATGAATCTCTTTTCTGACAAGATTGCCCAGCTTTAGCGCTTCAACGGACTCCAGATAATGTTCTCTTACTTCCGTTAAGTCAGTAAATGAGCGACTGATACCTGCCTGTAAATTATTAGTTATAATGAATTCTCTTAAAACCTTTGATTCAATCTCCAGAAAATGTATTTCATTTTCACAACTGGCGAGAATTGAAATATTGTGATTATAGATTATTGCATTAGCGTTAGCTAATTTAATCTCAACTTCTTCTCTCAAATAAGGAAGCGTTGACTTTGATGTATCCAAATTTTGGGTGTCCAAGCATATAACAAACAGCTTGCGTTTAAACTTTAAACCTAATGTTTTCATTCGTTCATTAATTTTTCTTTCGTCATCAAACTTGCCATCGAGCAGATCGAGGAGAAAGCTTTGATGCAGCATGCCTTGAGATAAATGATTATACTTATTTTTTTGTAGCTCGATCGAAAAGGCATCGCAAAGGATGGAGACGATTTCTTTGTCGCTCTCTCTAAAATCCTGGTTATGGGCGCAAGCCACCAAAACAGCCACATTCCTATTGTTGATGGAGATTTTCCCGATAATTCTGGGGTATTTACAGTATGGGTCCAACCAGTAAAAAGGTTCTTCATGCTTCACTATTTCGTCAAAGAGGCTGTTCTTAGCATAATACGAATAGGTTTGGAAAATAAAATTATTATTCAGCTGAAGCTCGTTCCAGACGGGGTCATCGGCTACGTTGGTTTCGCCGGTTGAAGCAAGAAGCTTTACGCTAAAGTCAGTTATCGTAAAAGGGTTGCCCAGCATTTGATATCCCAGATCGACTAGGGCTTGCAAGCCGGACCCTTTGCTGAGTGTCTTTACTAACTCCAGGGAATAGCGAGCAAGAAATACATTATCCTCCATAGGTGCCTCCTTACTAGGTGATTGTGCACTATGCACTTTTTTAACAGAATATTATGTCATATTTTACAAAGGGAGAACCTTTAAAAAAACGAATATAAACTGTAGAGATGTCTATACAAATAATATCTGAGGAGGGGACAGCAACTAATCTTTATTATACCTAAGATGAATTGCTTTAGCTAAAGGTTTTTTAATCCTCTTATGAAGTGTTGCTATTCATGAATCTGCAAATTCAGCTTGAAAGTCAAATTAGAAATGGAGGTAGATCGATCTTGATAATCATCGGTGAAAAAATTAACGGTACAATTCCTTCCGTAGCAAAGGCAATCGCTGAAAAGGATGCAGACTTTATTCGGAATCTGGCTAAAGCTCAGGCAGATGCAGGAGCTGCATTTATTGACGTATGCGCATCGGTTGAGAACAGCATAGAACTCGAGACTATAAAGTGGCTTATTGATCTGGTACAGGAGGTTACAGCTACACCTATTGCTATCGACAGCCCTAATGTACGTATCTGTGCAGAAGCGATTAAATTCTGCAACAAGCCTGGTCTTATCAATTCGGTATCCATGGAAGGCGACAAGGTTGATGTAATATTCCCGCTTATAGCTGATACGAAATGGGAATGCGTTGCCCTCTTAAACGATGACACAGGAATTCCTCAGGACTCTGAGAAACGCATGGAAGTCTTTGCTGCCCTCATGATCAAGGCAAAAGAATATAACATTGATCCGTCCCGCTTGCACATTGATCCTTTGGTTCAAATGCTTTGCACCTCGGAAGACGGAATCAACTCAGTAACAGAAGTTATAAGAGCAATCAAAGCACAGTATCCGACGATTCATGTCACTGGGGGAGCAAGCAATATTTCCTATAATCTCCCATCTAGAAAACTCGTGAATCAAGCCTTCATAGTTTTGGCGATGGCAGCAGGAATGGACAGTGCGATCATTAACCCGTTAAACAGAGATATGATGGGCATGATCTATTCCACTGAAGCACTCAAAGGTGAAGACGAATACTGCATGGAATACATCGGAGCATTCCGTGAGGGTAAATTCGGTGAGAAAAAATAGTCATCAATAATTATTAAGGAGGAATTTATAATGTCTAAAATTGCAGAAGTAAAAGCCAAAGTAGAGGCAGGAAAAGCGAAACTAATCGCAGGGTTGGTACAGGAAGCCTTAGACGAAGGAAACGCAGCTGGAGATATTCTTGAGGCTATGATTGAATCAATGGGCGTTGTCGGTGATAAATTCTCCACAGGTGATCTTTTTGTTCCTGAAATGCTGATGGCAGCTAAAGCCATGTCCAAGGGTGTAGAGGTACTCAAACCTTTGCTCACAGGCGAGAGCACTTCTTCTCTCGGCACATGCGTTATCGGTACGGTTGAAGGCGATCTCCATGACATCGGCAAAAACCTCGTTGCCATGATGATCGAAAGCGCCGGATTTAAGGTCGTCGATCTGGGCGTAGACGTATCTGCAGAAAAATTTATAAATGCAGTCAAAGATAATGAAAATGTAACCTTAGTGGCCTGTTCAGGACTTCTTACTTCAACAATGCCTGCGATGAAGGGCACCGTTCAGGCGCTCAAAGCCAGTGGATTAAAAGGGTTTAAGGTCATCGTCGGTGGTGCGCCTTTAACAGAAGCATTCGCAGCAGAAGTCGGTGCCGATGGTTTTGCTCCCGATGCAGGAAGTGCCGCTGTCAAAGCTAAAGAATTAGTAAGCGCTTAAAAACTAGGCATTAGAAGAAGGAGGCCGAAATATATGTTAACAAAAAGACAGAATTTAATGGAAACAATTAAAGGTGGAAATCCTGATCGATTTGTCAATCAGTACGAATTTATGGATATAATACTGGAAGTTCCAGTAAAATCAATGACCACACCAGGTACAGAGTTTAAGAATAATTGGGGCATTACCTTCAGATGGCCGGAAGGTCAGCTTGGTCAATTTCCTGTGCATGACGATGAACACAAGGTATTGAAGGATATCACAGAGTGGAAAAAATACATTAAAGTTCCTACTATTGAAAATTCAGATGAGGCTTGGGCTGTAGCTGTAGCGCACGCAAATTCTGTCGACCGCAACGACCAATTTGTAACTGCGTTTGTTGCACCTGGTATCTTTGAAATGACGCATCACCTCATGAGTATGGAAGATGCCTTGATGGCGCTCTATGAAGAACCTGAAGCTATGCATGAGCTCATCGAAACCCTTACTGAGTATGAGTTAGCCTATGCCCAAATATTGATAGATCGTATCCATCCTGATGCATTATTCCATCATGACGACTGGGGAAGCCAAAAATCTTCCTTCATTTCACCTGCCATGTTTGAAGAGTTCTTTTTACCAGCTTACAAGAAAGTTTATGCCTTCTATAAAGCGAATGGTGTTGAATTGATCGTGCACCACAGTGATTCTTATGCGGCTAATCTGGTTCCCTATATGATCGAGATGGGAATAGATATCTGGCAGGGAGTTATGACAACCAACAATACCCCTGAGCTGATTAAGAAATATGGGGGACAAATCTCCTTCATGGGAGACATCGATAGCGGTACGGTTGATTTCCCAACTTGGACACCTGAAATAGTTACGCAAGAAGTCGAGAGAGCTTGCAAAAATTGCGGAAAGTTATACTTTATTCCTTGTCTAACTCAAGGTTTGGGTTTCAGTTCCTTCCCAGGTGTCTACGACAGCGCATCTGCAGCGATCGATAAAATGAGTAAAGAAATGTTCTAAATGTATTAGTGAAGAAAATCAAATATACTCGGGTTAGAAAAGCCTCCGAAGTCTGTCTTCGGGGGTTTTCCTATTCCGATTAAGTTTTATGGCATTTATATCGTTCTCGCCCGATGATACAGGTGATTGGAGTTAAGTTTATTAAATCAGACATAGATGATTTCATAAACTTAACTCCAATCACTAGAAAAGAAGAAGGTAATATTAAGCATTTTAGTCAACTAGAAAAACGTACCATTTTACTATTTATCCCTCTTGGACTAGGTGCTTTGCGTAAATTCTAAGTGTTTCCATCTTTTCGCAATTCGGGCAGACGTTAATTTCATCTTTAGAATTTGCAGTATAGTTATACTCCTTCTCACATTTAGGGCAGATAGGGCACTTCTTATCTTCACTCATTAGCAAACTCCGCCTTTCTTTTCTTCTGACAACTGATCATGTAATTTCTATAAATTGTCTAATACAAGGAAGTTACCTTCTAATATAATATGCATCAAATATCTCATTCACCCAACAAAAAGTAATTTCCTTCTTAAGGGTGCACTAGAATTATCCTGCTAAACAATCTATTGGAGCTAAATACACGTTATAATCGATATAAAAATTGAAGACCTAGCATTTATTTATTTCGGACATTGTGTTACAGTAGTTTAGAAACTGCAAAAATATCGTTTTTTCTACAAAATATTGGGTAGTGAGGAGATTGATTATGGAAAACGAACTACAAAAAAAGTACGGCCTTATAACTGCTATAGCAATGGTTATTGGTATTGTAATCGGTAGTGGAGTATTTTTTAAAGCGGAGAAAGTTTTAACCGCTACTGGTGGCAATCTTCCACAGGGTATCTTAGCCTGGACCATTGGCGGAATAATAATGATCGTCTGTGCCTATGTTTTCGCGACGATGGCAACTAGATATGAGAAAGTGAATGGAATCGTTGACTACGCTGAAGCGACTCTTGGCAGTAAGTACGCTTATTTTATTGGTTGGTTCATGGCTGCTATTTATTATCCAACGCTCACCTCTGTACTTGCCTGGGTTTCAGCCAGATACACATGTGTTTTGCTGGGATGGAATATCGTTGGCGCTGAAGCGATGGCCATTGCTGGTTTTTATCTGGTTGGAAGCTATGCTTTAAACGCGCTTTCTCCAAAGCTTGCCGGGAAGTTCCAAGTCTCTACAACTATTATCAAGGTTATTCCACTTGCTCTGATGGCAGTCGTCGGGACAATTGTCGGTCTAAGTAACGGTGTTTTGGTTAGTAACTTCACTGGTGGTGTCATTGTTAATGTGACCAGTACTAACCCGCTTTTTACCGCTGTTGTTGCTACCTCTTTCGCTTATGAAGGATGGATTATTGCAACCAGTATCAATGCTGAACTGAAGGATGCAAAGAAAAACCTGCCTCTAGCACTTACCTTTGGAACAATGTTTGTTGCGCTGATTTACATTCTGTACTATACAGGACTGGCCGGAGCTGTTAGTAACAGCGTTATGATGGAAGGCGGCGAAGCAGGGGCAAAGCTCGCATTTTCTACGGTCTTCTCTAACATGGGAGGAACAGTTTTGTTCGTATTCGTTGTAATTTCTTGCTTGGGAACATTAAATGGTTTGATGATGGGTTGCACCCGCGGTTTCTACTCTCTGGCAGCTAGAGATATGGGTCCTGCACCAAAAATTTTAAAATGCATCGATGTAAACACCAATATGCCAACTAACTCTTCGATTATAGGTCTTCTGTTAAGCGGAACGTGGCTTTTGTACTTTTACGGTGCAAATCTGACAGCTACCCCTTGGTTTGGCCCGTTTAGTTTTGATAGTTCTGAACTTCCCATTGTTAGTATCTATGCAATGTATATCCCTATCTTTTTTATGATGATGGCAAAAGAAAAGTCTCTGAACTTTTTTAAACGTTTTCTCATGCCTACGCTTGCTATCTGCGCTTGTGTCTTCATGGTGATTGCGGCTATCTATGCCCATGGCAAGGCAGTATTCTTCTACCTAATTATTTTCTGCGTTATTATGCTAATTGGGATGCTTATAAGCTCTAAAAAGTAAATAATATTTTATCACGGTTTAGTGTGTGTTCTATTAAGTAAGGACTACGCCCCAGAGGATGTACGCGGAGACAGTTATGATGATAGAACGGAAATAGCTTGGTATTTGGAGGTTTCAGAGTTAATTTGATTGTATATTTTAAGTTTCCTTGGACGCAATGTTCTAAGGGAACTTTTCTTTTTTAGGGTAGTATTTTTGCGCTGAAATGGAAATATTGAAGAGGGCATAAGGGGGCGGTTAATTATTTACACTATAAGGACAAGATGAACTTAGTTTCTTTTAGCCTTGACATATTTACTAACCTTAGAACTATGGGAAACGCAGCTTTTCGAGGAAATCCAATAGCAATATTTAATTAGCGTATAAAACTATTGACTTAGAGTGAACTCTAAGATATAGAATAAAACTATCTTAAGAAGTGTTTTAAATACTCTGAGCAAGTAGAGATACTAGTAAGGCTAAATGTATGTCCTCTAGGTACAGGCTAGGGCATGAAAGTAGATGTATCTCACCACGATAACCGAATTGATATTTAGAAAGAAGTGAAACAATATGGAATACGCAAATTATGGAAAAACAGGGATAAAAGTGTCTAGATTTGGACTTGGTTGCATGCGATTTCCTTCTGATGAAAAAGAAGCTATTGAAATGGTACGTTACGCCATCGATAATGGAGTGAATTATCTTGATACCGCCTTTATTTATAAAGATAGCGAGATCATAACGGGAAAGGCTTTAAGGGATGGCTATAGAAATAAAACTTACCTAGCTACCAAAAGTCCTATTTGGAATATAAACAAACATGAAGATTTCGAGAAATATCTAGATGAAGAATTGGTGCGACTTGGAACAGATCATATCGATGTATATCTTCTGCATAATATGAATCATGGCCATTGGGAGAAGGTCAAAAACTTTGATGGCTTTACTTTCTTAGATAAAATGGTGAAAAAAGGAAAAATACTTCATAGAGCCTTTTCTATTCACAATACCTTAAAGGCATTTAAAGAAATCGTAGATACCTATGATTGGGAGATGGCTCAAATTCAGCTTAATATACTGGATGAGACGCAACAAGTTGGTGTTGAGGGTTTGAAATATGCTGCAGACAAAGGCTTAGCAGCAGTTATAATGGAACCGCTTAGAGGTGGCTATATTCTAAATACTGTTCCTCAGGAAGCTCAGGATTTGATTAATCAATATCCGGAAAAGCGTACTTTGGTAGAGTGGTGTTTTAGATGGCTTTACAACATGCCAGAAGTTTCAACAATTTTAAGCGGCACAAGCAGTTTACAACAGTTAAAGGATAATTTGAAAATTTTTGAACAGGCAGCTTCAAATGTTATGTCAGATGAAGATTTAAATTTGATTAAAATGATTCGTGAGGCTTACGAAGCAAAAAATAGCATTGGCTGTACCGGTTGTAGATACTGTATGCCATGCGCACAAGGGGTAACAATTCCTGAAATATTTAAGCTTTATAACAGCCAACAGCTTATGAAATCGCATCCGATAGATACAGTAGTATATCAAAGTAATTTGGTGCCTGCAGGTTCTGGTGCAGATCAATGTGTGTCATGTGGAATCTGTACAGGAAATTGCCCTCAGACTTTAGAAATCCCAGAGTTATTAAAAATGGTCCATGCAGAGTTTATGGACAGCAGTAATGCAATAAAAAGATAACACCATGCATCATTATATATGACTAATCGCTCACACACGTTAGTGTCACAATCAATCACAAAGGTCAATCATCATTGAATCCCTTCAAAATAAAATGCTATACTAACCTTGATTTTGAACCTGCATCTTGGCAAATATGAATATACAAAAAAATTTCCACAACTGTGGATTTTGAATATTTTCCGTTTGAGGTTCATGATAAAAGCCGTAATTCAATAGAGATTATCGATAGTATGGGAATACCCTATCAGCAATGGGATCTTCCATGTATCAAATAAATGAGTAAATTATGGAGGAATTATGATGACCAATATAATTAGTGAATTTAAGGAAATTCCAACAACCTGCATTTCTGACGCAATGAATGGGTTAAATAACTTGGATTCATCCGTTAAACCACTAAAAGAAAACTATAAAATTGCTGGCAGAGCGTTTACCGTGAAAATACCAGTAGGAGAAAACCTGGCTGTGCTGATAGCGATCAGGGAAGCAAAGCCAGGTAATATTTTAGTCATTGATGCAAAAGGAGACACCTATCGGGCTATAGCTGGTGATTTTATTGTCGGAATGGCTAAAACATTGGAGTTAGGTGGAATTGTAGTTGACGGAGTAATTAGAGATATTATGGGGATCAAGCAGTTGGATTTTCCGGTTTTTTGTAAAGGCACTACCGTAGCCGCTAGCAGCAAACATGATCAAGGAGAAATTAACGTTCCTATCTCATGTGGTGGAACAACAATTTATCCAGGGGACCTTATCGTGGGTGATGTTGACGGCGTTGTAGTTATTCCACAAAATAACGAAGAGGAGATTTTAAGAAAATCTATTGACAAATTCAATAAAGATCAAAAACGTGCAGAAAGTATTTCGGGAAATCCAGATAAAGTAAGAAAATACCTGGCTGATTTAGTTTAACGTCAGATAAAGATCTAAATTTGCTTAAAAATGATTTCGTGAGGATTATAAAGAAAAAAGAGCGTTAGCTGCACTGGTTTGAATAAACTGTCTGACGGAAGAGCTAACTCCACAAAAAGCACAGGGCAAGTTATTTTGCCTGTGCTTTTTGTTTTTTTGTTTAGGGGGGGGTTTGTTATAAAATTTTCGTTGCTTCCAATATTTTAATAAATTTCTATTGTAAATAAGCTATGAAATCTATGAATACTTATTAAAGCTTTTCAATATAAATGATTATATGCTAATTACTTTCAAAATCGAATAATTAGAGATTCGAAGCTTAGAGAGGGCTTGAGGACATGATAGAAGGAAAAGAAAACTGGGTAAAATTGGAAAGAAATCTTCGCCAGATAGAATTGTTTTTGGATCAGAAAACACGTAGGTACCTGATTTTAAAAGGCATTTCGAATGCCCGCTTTATTTTGCTAGTTGAGGTATACTTCAACCCCGGCCTTTCATTAACTGAACTTTATGAAAAAATGTGTGTAACTCTCAGTACCGTCAGTAATCTTACCGATCAACTGGTTATTAGTGGGCTGTTGAGTAGGGAACGGCGTTCAGATGACCGCAGGGTTATCGAACTAAATCTTACAAAGGAAGGACATGATTTGCTTGAAGATATTCTTAAGTACAGATACAGCCTTATTAGAAATATCCTGGAGGGAATGCCAGCAGAGAGTGTAAGCAGTTTTGTTAAGATTATCGAAGAGTTCGTATCTCACGTCTAAACCGGAAAGAGTGTGGAAATATTTCTGTTCATATGAAGGGGCGGAGAATAATGGATTATATGGAGAAAAGTAATATCTGTGACGAACTCGGAACAAAGGAGAAAGGGTTTTATATTTACTGTATTATGCTGGGCGACACAGCAGTGATAGAAGACCATAAGGGGATCGATGGTATTGGCAGCCTTTTTTCAACACAATATCGCAACCTTACTGCTGTTGTAAGCGAGGTGGAGATTGATACTTTTAAAGTACAAATATCAGCTGTAGGTGAAGAAATTGATATGGAGTGGATTGAGGAAAAGGCCCAAACTCATGAAAAGATAGTTGAGAGATTGATGAAAGAGAATGTTCTTCTACCCGCAAGGTTTTGTTCAATTGTGAGAAAAAAAGAAGACATAATAGCTTATATAGCTGACAATTACCATGAATATGAGAGAGCACTCGAAAGAGTGAAAGGTCGAGAGGAGTGGGGTGTTAAGGCATACTTGAGTTCTGAAAAGTTTAAACAGTTCATTATCGATAATACTCCAGAAATTAGAGAAAGAAGTGAAATGCTTTCCTTCATGTCAGTCAAGGCTTCCTTTCTCATTCAACTCAAAATAGACAACCTGATTAAGGCACGAATGGAAAAACGTTTTGAGGGGATTATTCCACACATTGTAGAGCTACTGCGAGATGCGAGCGAGCACGAGTCAATTTTGGATGTGGAATCTTTCAATCAACAGCAGTTAGAAAATCCTCTGTTTTTCAATGCGTCTTACCTTGTAGAAAAAAACGCATTTCATGATTTCAAGCACAAAATAAACAAATTATCCGCTGAACTTGAACCAGAGGGGATAACTTTGGTAGTTAGTGGGCCATGGCCTCCGTATTCCTTTGTAGAAGATGAGAACAAATCAGATATTGAGCGGTCTTTGGTACGGTTACTCTTTCCTATAAGCGGTATAAGAGGAGTCGGAAAGAATTAACACTAGTTAAAGAAAAGAGGGCGTTAAGATGATGGAAGCAGTTCGGGACAAAAATGACAGGTCGTCTCTTGTAGATGTGATAGACAGGCTTTTGGATAAAGGGTTGGTAATTAATGCAGATATTACAGTATCTGTAGCCGGAGTGGAGCTGTTGGGTATAAAGGTTAGGGCCGCCCTGGCCTCTTTTGCAACTGCAGCAAAGTATGGCCTTGAATTCCCCTCTGGTACCAATTACCAGACTGAAGCATGGAAGATAGCACAAGCCGGTGTGGAAACATGCCCTCAGTGCGGCAAGGAAGTGAGTAAAGAAGAGTTACTCACTGAATGTTGTCCTTGGTGCGGCTGGATCAGCGCCAAAGCTGAACTGAGATTAAAAGAGAGAGAGATAGCAGAGATGCAGAGAATATCTGCGCCAATACCGCCTATGCTTCAGAGATAATGCTTTACAAGTATTAACGGTAGAACTTGGCGTGGAGGAGAGGCAGGATGAAGCAGCGGAGAAATAGACCTATTAATAAAGAAGAGTTCAGGTTATTCATGGATGCTCTGGACGAGAAGAGCAGGAGGCTATTCTGGCATTTCCGATGTCATGGACACGTTAGACTTGCCGAACTGACTGAACTTATTAATGCTACTAACAATATGGAGGTCTTATACAGACTAAGAGAGGTAATAAATCCCCTAGCCGTAAGCATTTTGGGCAGGTCTTTGGTGGATTTTTGTGAATCCAGGATTGACCGAGTTACCGGGAAAAAGGTGCTTTTTCATTGGTGGTTGCAGGATTTCACAGAAGTTAACCAACTTCAGACAGAGGTCGGGGGGAAACCAGCCCTGGATCTCTTTGATGAACATGACCATATTGTCATAATCTCTGAGGTATCTCCCTCATTGACAGTAAGCGATCAGGTGAAAGTGGAGCAGAGGCCGGGTATCCTAAGTATCAGGCTAGATAAACTCCGATAAAATCCAGGGAAGAGGGGGAGTGGCCATGGCCATTGATATTAATGAGGACAATTTGAAACACGGCTTACTGGGGTTGGTTATGGCTCTGGTAGAGATTATTAGAGATTCTTTAAAACACCAAGCCCGTGAAAGAATGAAAAGTGGGATTTTAGCGGATAAGGAGATGGAGAGATTAGGGAGGGCCTTAATGGAACTCGATATAGCCATTGAGGAAATAAAAGAGGAACAGGGAATTACCGAATCGGTAAAGGGTGTAAGAGATGGATTGGATGAAATTGTAGATAGTGTTGTAGACAGGCTTCTAAATCCTGAGAGATGGGCGGAAGAAGCGGATCAGTGAATAAAGGACAAATCGAATAAGTCTTTAGGCAAAGGTAGGGGTGATTATGGAGTATCTATATCTATCGATGTTTCTCCAGGAGCTTGGCAAGGAGATCAATGAAACAAATATACAAACGATTTTTGCTGCTTTGGACATGGAAGCGGATGAGGCTAAAGTTCAGTTTCTGATCCCCGCATTGTCCGTTTTAACAACTGCTCATCGGAAAACGATCAATAAAACAGCGGAACCTTCTCATGGTCAGCAGATCAGCTATTTGCAGAAACGATTTGAGGTTTTGGAAAACTCTCTGACAAAAGCCGCTGAGAAGAAGGCATTCCCCAAACACGAGGAGCCGGGAAGATTAGCGGTCAACGCGGACAAAGAAAAGGTGAAAGAGGCAGATGAACCTGAGAAAGTAGTGCAGAAACAACCTGCCCGGTATGTGTATGGTATAGCCGATCAAGGAATAAAGGAACTTCTGGGACCAATAGGTCTGGATGGTAACGAAGTCTACACAATTCCTTATAAAGACACCTGTGTCATTGTTCACGACTGCTCAGCGGAGCCTTACAAATCAGAGGATGAGAACGTAGTAAAGGAATGGCTTTTCACTCAGCAGGAAGTACTGGATTCGGTAGCGGAGAAGTTTGGCGTGGTGCTTCCTATGAGCTTCGATATGATCGTAGAGGGAAAGAACGGAAGTGATCCTGATCAAGCGGTAACGGAATGGCTAGAAAAAAATTATGAAACTTTTCGCGCAAAGATGTCTGTTCTTAAGGACAAGCAGGAATATGGAGTCCAGGTCATCATGGACACAGGCATTATAAGTGAGAGACTCATTGCAACCGATGAAAAACTGAGAATGAAAAAGGCAGAGATCGACACTAAACCGGAAGGAATTGCCTATATGGAGAAAGAAATTTTGAAGGACCTTTTGAAGGAAAAGGTTGAGGAGAGTGCTGATCAGTACTTTCGGGAGTTTTACCACAGGATTAAAGAATCCACTGAGGACATTGTCATAGGAAAGGCTAAAAAGGTTGGGGGAAATCAGCAAATGCTGATGAATCTGTCTTGTTTGGTGAAAAAAGACAGGGTCAGCGAATTAGGAAATGAGCTGGAGAAGATTGAAAACGTCGATGGTATTTCGGTAAGATTTAGTGGCCCATGGGCGCCTTACAGCTTTGTCACTCCTGAAAAGGGGGTGACAAGAAATGGAGAAGACCAGTCTGAATAGTGGCGAAAAGATGATCTTACAGGCACAAGGCCACTTACAGTTTGGAGCCTCATGGAAGCAGGGTCATTTTTTCCTTACGAACAGGCGGCTATATTTTATCCATATTGCTAAAAAGCTATTTGAAGTCAGCCTGGATCAGATTACCGGAATGAGCATTGCCAAAAGGAGCTGGCTGCTGGGGGTGAGAGTGAAACAGCTATGTATTAGCTACAGCGCTGGCCTTGAGACGAAGCAAGTCTACATAACCTTGGTAGAACCTAAGAAATGGGTTGAGGCGATTAATGAAAGTATGACACTTATGCTGGCCGAAAGGTGGAGTTACAATGGAGCCAACCCGGAGCTCCCAGGCAACACTGAATGACCTGCTGGATAGAATCCTTGACAATGGTATTCTGTTAAATACAGACCTGATTATATCTGTAGCCGGGATTCCCCTCCTGGGTGTTAATCTCAAACTAGCCCTGGCAGGGATGGAAACCATGTTGGAATACGGTATCATGCAGGATTGGGATGAAGCCCAGCGTGCTGTGGCTATGAAAGAAACAGAAATTGATAGGCCTTCCTTGGGGAAAGATGAATATATCATTTTTTCCGTATTCGGAACCCACTGGTACAGCAAGGGGATCTATAACAGTTGGCGGGCAGGCACACTATATATTACGAATAAAAGGCTGATCCAGTTCAGGAAAATGCCCTCTGAAGTTTTATTTGAAGTGTACTACGAAGAGATCAGGGCGATGGCTCTTCGGGAAAGGGATCACTTCACAGGCAGCAAGCGAAAGGAACTACATCTCCTGTTAAGGGAAGATGACGTGGCTCAGCTGCACACAAAAGATTCGGATGCCTTGAGAAAAGTCTTGGAAAACGCCATTAAAGCTAAGGGACTAAGCCTGGCAGAGAATCTTGTCTTCCCGGATAAGAAAGAAGTGCCGGGCGACTTTCTAGAGCAGGAGGAAGAGGTGCATCATTCGGGTCAGATGTGGCATCAGATCTCCTTTTTGGAGGATGGAAACACGCGCTATCAATGGAAACCGGGACACTTATATCTCACGAATAAGAGGCTCTGTTGGTGGTATGATTTTGAAAGAAAGCTGCTTTTGGAGATTCCTTCTGAAAAGCTTCAACACGTTACCGTGCAAAATGTACAGTTTGGAAGTGCACCAGTAGAGGAAAAGTCTCTACTGGTATTATATAAAGAGGGAAAAGAAAATAAAGTGGTCTGCTTTTCATTCAATGAAGCGTCCCTGCGGGAATGGGAGAAAGTGATTGGAGAACTGACCAAGGAACATGATGCCGGAAAAAGGATGGAAACATGTCCCAGGTGTGGCAGAAAAGCAACCAGGGATGATTTGCTCATAAACGGCTGTTCACGGTGTGGATGGGTGAGTCACAGGATACAATAAGGAGAAAGCTTATAAGCCTAAAGGTGGGGTGAACCGGGATGACAGGCATGCTTTATGTCGGAAAGCAGGGATGCTTGCTGGCAGACTGATTCCTGTTTAATATTATTGCGATTTATGTTTTATTTTCTCTCAGGCATTGTATTCATATGATTGACTCAAAAGGAATGCATATGTTAAGATAAATTAATACATACGTCCGAATTATTCGGATGTATGTATTAATTTATGTAAGGAGTTATATTGTCGTCAACTGGAGTGTATAAACATGTGGCAAAACTCAACTTTTGTAAAGGTGGTGTTTAATCATGAGGGTTAAAAGTATTCTGGTAATTCTTTTGTGTTTGATAACGATTTTAACGATGACTGCCTGCAAACAGTCAAACTCTCAAGTAGAGGGAATAAAAGAAGTTGCGGCCATTGAGGTAAAACAAGAAAATGAAATTGAAATCTCGAAATTCTCAGGGACATTGCAGGTAGTTGAGGAAACTACTTCTTCATTTGAAGTCCCAGGAAGAACCAAAAACATAAATGTCACTGAGGGCACAAAGGTCAACGTCGGGGATGTCCTTGCCGAATTGGACGATGAAAGTTATCAGTTGCAGGTCAATATGGCAGATTCAAATTTGAAAAAAGCTGCTGCGGCCTTAGACTTAATATCAAAGGGGGCCCGTGAACAAGAGATACTCATTTCCAAATCAAAGTTAGATCAGGTTACCGCTGTTTATCAAAAGGCCTTGACTGATTGTAAAAGGTGGGAAGAACTCTATAAGTCAGGTGGTATTGCCTTAACTCAATACGAGTCGATCGAGACTCAACTCACAATTGCCGAAAAAGACATGATTTCAGCACAACAGGTCTACTCTCTCACAACAGAAGGCGCCCGTAAGGAAGACCGTGACCAGGTTTCAGCAGCCTATGCCTCTGCTGTAGCCTCAAAAGATCAAGCAACCCTTGCGTTATCAAAAACGCAACTGAAATCGACGATTTCAGGGACGGTCATAGCCAAATATATTACGGCAAGTCAGTTAATCAATGTCGGCACACCAGTATTTAAGATTGGTAATATTGAAAGCCTCAAAGTTGTACTAGCAGTTCCAGATTCTGAAATTTCAAACTGGCAGATCGGAGATAAAGTCACAGCAACCCTGTATGGAAACTCTAAAGAGGGAACAGTGACAAAAATATCCCCCTCCATCAACGAAGGAACCGCAACCATTGGAGTAGAGGTGAAGATTGCTAATGAACAAAATGACTGGCTTCCGGGACAGGTCATAACATGCTCACATGCAATTGATGGGAAGGCGGCTATCTATATTCCCGTAGCATCGGTCATCAAAAATGGAAATGAAAATCCGCATATTTTTATAGCTGACAATGATATCGCTGTAAAAAAATTTGTTACACTCGGAAAAATACAGAATGATAAGTTAGAGATAGCTTCCGGTCTAAAGCCTGGTGATCAAGTGGTTATTAAAGGTGCGGAACGTTTATTTGATAAAGATAAAATTAAGATCGTAGGGGGGGTGAAATTTTGATAAACTATTTTGTTAAGAAAAGAAAAATAACCTTGCTTATATTTTCAATGATTGTGGTCATGGGATTATTCAATTTCCTCAAGATCCCACGCCAAGAAATGCCGGATATTGCTGCTAACAGTGCTATGATAACGACTGTATACCCAGGTGCATCTCCTGAAAAAGTAGAGTATGCGGTAACCAAAATAATTGAAGAAAAAATAAATGAAATGCACGGCATTGAAACCATCACTTCGCAATCCAAGGACAGTGTTTCAATTATTACGGTTGAGGCTAAAAAACATGTTGATATAGAAAAGGTATGGGAGGAACTGAGAACAAAAGTCGGGGACGTGAAGCCAGAGCTCCCGGAAGGTACTTTGGCGCCCTCTGTCAACGATGAGTTGAGCAAATCTTTCATTCAGACCTTCAATGTTACTGCCGACACTTTTGATCAGTTGTATAGCCTTTATCCAACGCTAAATTCTTGGAAAGATCAGTTAAGAACCATTCGGAACGTGTCAGATGTACAATTGATCGGACTGCCCACCAAGGAAGTCCAGATCGATCTGGACGCCGGAAAGCTTCGTGAATACGGGATTACGTGGGAGCAGGTGTCCAGCGCCATCCAGGCAGATAATACAAAGGCACCTATGGGGAATTTTGACACCCAAGATCGTACATATAAGTTGGAGCTTGATGAATTATATAACCCGGAGCAATTAAACAATAGCCTCATTACCCTTTCCAAAGATAGGTATCCGGTCTATCTGAGAGATATTGGCAAGGTCTCCGTCGGTTTTAAAAAACCTGATCACTACGTTTACCATAATGGGAAGCCAGCCATATCCTTCACCTTAGTAGCAAATCTGGGGAGCAATATCGTCGAGATCCAAAAGGATGTAGACAAGAAAGAAGCATCCTTTCAAAAAGACATTCCTTCCTGGGCAAAAATAGAAAATGTCTATACCAAGACGGATTACCTAGATGACTTGTCTCATGACATCACCCGGGAAATGCTTGTCGCAATTGCAGCAGTCCTGCTGGTGTGTTCTTTGGGCTTGAGTTTTGTAACCTCTGTAATCATTGCCCTGGCTATCCCTATTTCCATTGCAGTTTCCATGCTTTTTGCCCAATTTTTCAATGTCACATTAAATGAGATTTCCATCTACTCTGTGATTATTCTGATTGGTGTACTGGTCGATGATTCGGTGGTTGTCAATGACAATATCAACAGGCACCTTTCTGTTTTCCGAAAAACACCCCAGCAAGCAGCTGTTGAAGGAGCCCAAGAGGTCTTGCCATCTATTTTTACGGCAGTATTGGCAGCGATCTTCTCTTTTGGAGTTCTATATTTTCTATCCGGCGAAATTGGTCAGATGGGACGTCCGCTGCCAATCATCGCAGCACTCGCTATGGGAACATCTATGATGATGTCCATTTCCATTGTTCCAATATTTCGCACATGGTACGAACAACGCTCGCGAAAGAAGATAGAGGATTATGAAAAACCCGCTGGATTGCTGGGAAAACCATTTAAAAGGTTCACAGACTGGTATGCGTTCAAAATATTGCCGGTTGTCTTAGAAAAACCTTTGCTTATCGGCTTAACCGTCTTAATTGTAAGTATATCTGCTTATGGATTGATTTTTGTTTCTCCAATACAGCTTTTTCCGCCTGCGAACCGGTCTGAAATGCTGGTTGATATCAGAGGAACTTCGGGCACCAGCCTGGAAAATACCAAAAATCTGGTATCGGAGGTTTCCAAATGGGTTTCAAACCAGCCAGGAGTTGTCATGGTATCGGCATATGCAGGCGGCAGTGCTCCTGATATGTTCGGCGATGACAAACCTATAGGAATTGGCGCTGAATTAGGACAATTGATTGTTAGAGTGGATAATAAAACAAAAACGGCAGAAGTAGTAGACCGATGGTATGACGAACTAAAAGAAAAGTATCCTGAAGCGGTAATTATGCCCAGAGAATTAGTATTGGGTATTCCAGTGGGAAAACCGGTCGATATTAGGATTTATGGCCAGGATATAACAGAATTAAGCAGTATTGCACAGCAGGTGAAAGAAAGAATAAAAGATGTCAAAGGGATACGCAATATTCAGGATAGCATGGGTTCCAACCTTTTCACCCTTCGACTAGAGGTCAATAAACCGCTCATGGATCATAAATTAGTCAGTAGTGCAGCTCTTTCCAGTACTTTGCGCTTAGCCACAGATGGAATTTTAGTCAGCAATTTTGATGACGGTAAGGACCTGATCAATATTGATCTATACGCAGATAAATCAATAACAGATCCTCTACAGCGGATTGAAAACTTAGCGGTACCCAATGCCTTAGGACAGCAAATTCCCTTGAAGGAAATCGCCCAGATGAAAACCTCTTTTAATTTAAAAGTAATAAACCATAGGAATTTATCTCGGGTGATTGACGTGACAGGTGATTTAAAGGGCTATACCGCCTTTAATACCACACCTGAAGTAAAGAAATTACTTAATCAAATCACTTTACCCGAGGGGTACTACTGGGAGTTGGGCGGAGAAATCAGTAAAGAAATGGATATTTTGAAGGAACTCGGAACGCTCCTGGCTGTTGCGGTTTTGCTGATCATCCTTACAGTTGCTATTAAATTTAACTCCCTGAGTGCGGCTTTCTTAATGCTTTTAACAATTCTTCTTGCTTTTTCTGGTAGCTTCATCGGGCTGTTCATAACCAGGTCGGACATCGGATTCATGGCACTTATGGGAGTTATTTCATTGGTTGGCATTGTGTCCAGAAATGGAATTGTCTTGATTGAATTTATTGAGAATGAATATCATACCGGAGCTGAGTTAAAGCCGTCGGTAATCAATGCAGTCGGAGCACGTATGAAGCCGGTTCTGTTGACAAGTTCAACGGCAATTGTAGGCCTGATACCTATCGCTGTGTCCAGTAATGTATTGTTCCGCCCTCTGGCCATCGCGATTATTTTTGGGCTGTTGTATTCGACAATCCTCACTCTTGTCGTAGTCCCCATTTTTTACACCATAATAGCACAATATAAAATGAAGAGAAAAAATAACTCCATTAAACAGACTAAGCTTGATCCAGAGCTATGTTGACTCGAAGAATGCATAAGCGATATAATGAATAATACATACGTCCGATTTGAGGTGCATGATCTGTGAATGAAAAAATAAATGAAGTGAGTCAATCGCAAAGAATACTTAACGCAGCGTTTAAATGTATATCATCAAAAGGCTATGCAAATGTATCGTTACGAGATATTGCGGATGAAGCAGGTGTAGTTTTAAGTCAGTTAAATTACTACTACAGAAATAAAGAGGGGCTATTAATAGAAGTAATCAAGATGTTAGCTCAACAATATCTATCTGAAATTGAGGATAACTTAAAAAAAGGCGAATCGGCAGATGAAAGGATAGCATATTTTATAAAGTATTTTGAAGATATGTTGCGAACAAAACCTGAGTTGTTTAAGCTTCTTTTTGACTTGACAAGCATGGCGTTATGGTCGGGAGCGTTGAAAGAACTTCTTAGTAATCTTTTTAATGATTTGACAAACCTAATTGAAAGATATATTTTATGTAGCTTTTCCATTAAAGAAAAGTATAAAAGCTATTCATCTGTAGCCTTATCAAGGATGATATTAGGAGCTATGTTTGGAACTTCTATACAGGTAATGCTAGCTCAAGATCCAGAAGACATGATTTGTTCGTTATCGGCAATACAACTATTATTTGAATAACAGGAAATATCCCCCCCTCTATGGTGATCTGATTTTAACCATATAATTAGCATACTGACAAAGGGAAATAAAACACCCAAGCCAGTAACTCTCCTTCATCAGTTTTTGAGGGAGGTTATTGGCTTGGGTGTTTTCTAAAGAAGTTTTAAATTGGTATAAAATATTTTATTTTTCCGTGTATTTCAATAGAGTTTGAAATCTATGAATACTTATCAATGCTTTTCAATATAAATGTATATGTGTGATGCCAATTACTTTCAAAAACGAATAATCAGAGATTCGAAGATTAGAATGGATTTGAGTCTTTAACTCTGGCCAAAGTTTATAAGCATAAAGGGGGAGCAAACCGGGATGACAGGCGTGTATTTAGGTCAGGAAAATACAATGTCTCTGAGAGTGCAAGAAGCTGGGCCCAGAGAAGTGGGGCGTGGTATTGCAAGAATGGATCCGGACGATATCCTCTTGTTAGGTGTAGAGGTTGGTGATGTTATTTCTATCTTTGGCAAAGAGGATGCTGTTGCCAAGGTCCTGCCAGCCCATAAGGAGTACCGGGGTAAATCAATTCTCCAGATCGATGGAATCCTGCGCGCGAACGCTGGGGTAGGTATTGATGACGAAGTGGTTGTGAGAAAAAGTATATGTACTATAGCCAGTTCTGTTACTTTGTCTCCAATCATTGAAGACTGTAACCCCAATCAGAGATGGGATACCAGATATATCTGCAAATTACTGGAAGGTTTGCCTGTGAGGCAAGGTAACCGGGTCCGGGTCGCACTCTTTGGGTCAAGATCTATGGATTTTATGGTGACTAAGACGTCTCCGGGGGAGGTTGTGCTGATCCATTCTTGTACAGCATTGGAAATTGTGAATACTACTGATGGGCGGAAAGGTAGGGTCAGAATTGCTTATGAGGATATAGGAGGCCTTCATACTAAAATACAGCGGGTACGGGAAATGATCGAGCTTCCGTTCAGATTTCCAGAGATATTTGAACGGATTGGGATAGATCCGCCCAAAGGTGTCTTGCTTTACGGCCCTCCGGGAACGGGTAAAACTTTGATTGCCCGGGCTATAGCCTCGGAAACCGAGGCTCATTTTATTGCAGTAAACGGGCCTGAAATCATTCATAAGTTTTATGGAGAGAGCGAGGCCAAATTACGAAGTGTGTTCGATGAAGCTGCCAGTAATGCACCTGCCATCATATTCATTGATGAAATTGATGCGATTGCGCCAAAACGGACTGAGGTATCCGGAGAGCTCGAGAAGAGGGTCGTAGGCCAGCTTTTAGCGATGATGGACGGACTGGAAAAACGCAAGCAGGTGGTAGTTATTGGGGCGACCAATATTCCTGACGCGTTAGACCCAGCCCTGCGGAGACCGGGCAGGTTCGACAGAGAAATCTCTATCAGTGTACCTGATAAAGGCGGAAGGACAGAAATTCTTGAGATTCATACTAGGGGAATGCCTCTGGCGAAGGACGTTGATTTAGCAAAGCTTGCTGAGATCACACATGGATTTGTCGGAGCAGATCTAGAGGCTTTATGTCGGGAAGCAGGGATGTTTGCTGTCAGAGAGATCCTTCCTGAAATAGATTTTCACAGGAACTTTATACCCAAGGAGAGCTTGCTTGGGCTGGAGGTCAACATGGACCACTTTACCTGTGCAATGGGGGAGATCGAGCCGTCTGCCATTCGTGAGGTATTTGTTGAGATTCCAAATGTAATGTGGGACGATATAGGTGGGTTAAGTGAGATAAAGGAAGCTCTTAAGAAAGCAATTGAGTGGCCGCTTAAATATAGAGAACTTTTTGACCATGTGAAGGCTCGAAATCCGAAAGGTATTTTATTGGCAGGACCGCCAGGGAGTGGTAAGACCCTCATCGCTAAGGCCGTGGCCTCTGTGAGCAACGCAAACTTCATTTCAGTTAAAGGTCCGGCTCTTTTTACTAAATGGGTGGGTGAGTCAGAAAAGAGATTGAGAGAAATCTTTAAAAAGGCGAAGCAGGCTGCTCCTTGTATAATATTTTTCGATGAGATTGATGCCATGACGAGTGGAAGGGATTTGGGAGCCTCTGATTCAGGTGTGAGTCAAAGGGTTATCAGTCAGTTGCTGACCGAACTTGATGGGGTAGAAGAACTGAAAGGTGTTGTTGTCCTTGCTGCCACCAACCGGATAGACCTGGTAGACCCTGCCCTCTTGAGACAGGGCAGGTTTGATCACATCTTTCAAATTTCTGAACCTGATGAGTTGGAGAGATGTGAGATCTTTAAAATTCATCTGAGAGGCAGGCCCGTGGCTGAGGGAGTGAATATCGAAGAACTGGCAGGTCATACTGCCGGGGTTGCCGGTTCTGATATTTACGGCATATGTGAAAAAGCAGCGCTGATGGCTATGGATAGGTTTATCACAAGTGGTGAGGATTGCCTGGATAATTTGGTGATTAGTGCAGAGGATATGCATACGGCAATAAATAATGCAGTCCGTATTCTTCGGGAGCAATAAGAAAAGTTACCCGGAAGGCTTGAAGAATACCAAAGCTAAAAAGACATTTTTTTTCGTAGTGGTACTTGTAATGTCAATAGTTCAGATTGAGGACTGGATAAACCTAGTCTCCAATCTGAACTATTATTATATTGTCTACAGAGAGTAACAGCAGCTAACAATCTTCCAGCGGATTTCTGACTTCGTAGGGACGCATCATATCATTGTCTTCGTGGTCGAGAATATGGCAGTGCCAAACATAACCTGGCTCCGCGGCAGGATTGAAGGGAAATTGATTAATGCCGGGGATTGAGACCACCTCGGCTTGAGGCGCGAATCGGATCCTGATCGTAGTTACTTGTCCGGGATAGGCTTGAATTGTATCTTTCCAGCCATTTTCATGAGCGGGTGGGTTAATTGGTCCATCCAGGAGGTAAGGTTCCACGGGTAACACTTTAGTTGGATGGTCAAGGGGAGGCTCACCGTTTAGGGCTAACCAATCGCTCCTATATTTGTTAACCAAAAAGCCCTGACGACTGATCAACCGGAACTGAATTAAGTGGATGTGAATCGGATGAGCCCCTCCCGTTAGGTTAACGATTTGCCAGTCCTCGGTAGATCCTACTAAGGGTAGTTCGGAGGTCGGCATATGCCATTTCTGACCGTCCAGCAGAAATTCTAAGGGTCCCGTGGGGCCTAGAACCAGATTAAGAGTCAGGGTTCGTTTTTTGCTGTCACGTTTGAGTGGGTATAGAATATTCAAGATTTTTGGCAATGGTGGGGGTACGACAGCGGGTTTGTTCAGCACAGTAAACTGCATAATCTGTCCCGTTGTCTGGGGATCAGGTGGATTCCCATTAGGGAACGGAGCATTGGCAGTATTAGTCATAATTAATTTGGTGCCGGGTGTTAGCTGGGAGAAGTCTATAAGGATGTCAACTCTTTCGCTAGGAGCAATGAGCAAGGAGTCGAGCTGAACAGGTTTCGGCAGGTAGCCACCATCTGTGCCAATTTGCACAAATGGCATCTGATTTGAGAAGGCCATATTATAGAAACGATCATTAGATCCGTTCAAAATTCGAAAACGGTATTGCCTGGGTTCGACATCCAAATTGGGCCATACCTTGCCATTTACCATAATCGTATTACCTAAAAACCCTGGTATCCAGTAGGGATGAACATTCGGAACGAGTCCATTACTGGGATACGCCAAGGAGCCGTCGTCAAAGAAGGACCTGTCTTGGATGACCATGGGTATCTCATATTTGCCCTGCGGAAGCACGGAATGCTTTTCATCGAGGTGATTTTGAGGGTCGCGTAATAAATAGAAACCGGCGAGTCCCATCATGACATTCAGGCGAGTCATACCTAACGTATGGTCATGATACCACATAGTGGTCGGTTCCTGCTCATTAACGTAATGATAAAGGGATTTAACAAAAGCAGGTCCAATTTCAGCTTCCCCGGCAGTAAACCAAGCTTCAGGGTACCCATCAGAAGATGATTCAATCTCCCCGCCGTGCAAGTGAGGAACCATTGGCACGGGGCTTTGGGCTAAAGGAAATCCTGAGGGGAACGTTGGGAAGGGGGGCATAGGCATGCCCATTTTATTCGGGTCAGCCCAGTGTAGCGTAGGATCTACCGCTAACGGATGTGGTTCAGTTAGGTTGTTGCTCCATTGCACATTGATGGGAATGTGTCTTTTGGCCTCAAACGTTGGACCAGGTGTAGACTTGAAATCAGGTATGATCTCATCCGTTTCAGGAATCCTGACTTTGCCGCCATAACCCCATACGGTTGTTTCAGGAAAACCTTCTGGTAGAATTTGCTGGGTGAACTGGCTGACTGTCACATTATAGTCGTGGCTTTTTATTTTACAGCTAATCGAGTGCTTTACAACTGTTGGCATAAAGACAGGCGGGACAAAAAATCGGTTTACAAACTTCGGAATAGTTGTCGGATCAAGGGGATTAGGCGCTAAACTCTCGGCTCCATTTAAATGAGTTTCCTCTAGGTCGCTTTCACCCTCACCTACCGACTTATCTTCTTTATTGCTAACAGAGTAGGGGCGCTTTAGGTCAGCAGTGAATAATTCCGTAGCTGGGTTTTGTGAAGGATTAATACTTTGAGGAAAACTGAATACATTACTTGGATCATACTTAGTCTTGATGTCTTGCAAAACGTTCACGTATTGACCATAATAAGCCATTTGGTAATCCTTTAGTTTAGTATACGGAAAGTTCACATATGAACCTAAAGTAAGCTTCTCAATATATAAAAAGCCCTCTGCTACCCATTCCTTGTTGATTGACGCTTCATCATTCTCTTCCCAGCTTGACGAAATGGCCATAATATAGTTTGCCTTCCTATAATAAAAAGCAGTATTATTCTTCATAACATCACTTACTGCTCCGCCTAATGAATAAACTTTAACAAAGGAATTATAATCCGTAGGGGCTTTATCGATTATTTCTATGATTTCACCTAATTCATGGTCGGAAAGATGCTTATACATAAATCTTCCTGTGTCCGTGAATTTCTCACTTTTCGGATATGTGTTTCCTATGGTGCTTACAGCATCAATAAAATCAACATACTCGATACTTTCAAAAGTAATCCCCGGTATACTTAGGATAGGCTCTAATAGTCTTCTGGCTTCAGCGGGGCTTCCATAGAAGAAAGCAAACATTAATGCCCCTTGTTTATATACTCTGCCAAATGCACTCATTCTTCTATCCAAATCTTCTAACCATTCTTGCCATACACTCAAAAAGCTGAGCCTAGCAGGTTGATTGTTGTTCCACTTCAGTTGAATAAGCGTTATTTTATCTATTTTCTTTTTTAAGGCGAACGTGAAGGAAGTGACAACCCCGAAATTTCCTCCTCCTGCTCCTCGTAATGCCCAAAACAAATCTGGATTGCAGTTGTGATTAGCTATTAATATATTTCCTTTGGCATCCACCATTTCTGCTTCAATCAAGCTGTCAATGGTAAGTCCCAAGTAGCGGGTAGATAAACCTATTCCTCCACCTAAAACCAATCCGGAAATTGCTACTGTAGGACAAGTACCTCCCGGAAATGCATATCCGTATTCATATAGTATTTCATATAATTTTCTAAGCCTAGCTCCTGCTTGTACCTTTACTACGTCCTTAAGAGTATCTATTTCTATATGATTCACTAGTGTCGTGTCGATTACCAGTTTCTCCGTTCCGGTTGAATAGCCTGCGTAGTTGTGTCCCCCTGAACGAATGCGAAGTCTTACTTGATTTTTTTCCGACCAAAGAATGGCATTGGCTACATCCTGATTATGATAGCAATAGACAATTGCTATAGGATATTCATCTATAGCTCTGTTGTACTCTTGTCTAGCTTGTTCATACTCTGGATCACAAGGCCATATAACCTTACCTGTTAATCCTTCTTGTTCCAAGATAAGCACGTCCTCTCAGTTTATATACTTTTGTATAAATTATTCAGTAGCTAATACGGTCAATTTCTTGACCAAAACGAGGGTCTGGAACCCTGGACAAGCGTTTTCAGTGTCGAGGACAGCCGAATGGCATTTAGATTCAAATAAGAATTTACGATAGTACTGCTAGAATGCGACGCCATTTCAAAAACGGGAAAGAGCAAACAATTACTATTTACATTTTTTAACGTTAGCTGCTACGTATTGCCCAAAACGCTTTGGTATCCAAACCTAGGATAAAGTATGCCTGTTTACTTAAGATTGCTACTGTTGCAAGAATCATGAATGACCCTAGATTTTTTGTTGCCCTAAATTTTCGTGTTTCCAATAAAAGAACGGCTTAACCTTACGGAAAAGCCGTGATGGAAGTGATATAATTGATTTGTTCTTTTGCGGAACAATTTGCTGAACAACACCGCAATCCGCCAATGTAAAGCTTATAATATTTGGTGTTAAAACTTTCTGCAAGGGGGGATGCGATGAAAATAGATTTCTACAAATACCATGCTTTGGGTAACGATTACTGAGGCAACAATGACAAATTAATTAATATAGAGCCAAAGATAAAGTGTGTGTTTAATAGTATTAAGTTAAAAGTGTTGTGAACAGCTGAGCAGTTTTTCGCTTTATGCAAAATATGTCGAACAAAATTTGTGGGATTATCAATTGTAGTGGTGTAACATAAAGCAATAAGTCGATATTAACTGAAATGCTGCAGTAAGAAACATCGAAGGAGCTCTGTTTTCCTTCTTAAAGAGACATATGTAGATTTGATGCAGGATTTAACTCGTTTTATTGGGCATGTAGAGATGAGGCGCGGTGCTTTTTCGAAGAACTATCAAATGACTATTTTGGACAAACTAGTTATTATATATCAAAAAAAACGGAGGTCTAACGCGAACGTCATGAAAGAAGCCAAAAAAGCGGAAATCCAAATGAATCTGACCGAATTTGAAATGCCTCCCATGCAAGACGTTGTCATTGTGGGTCGTAATGCACCTATAGGACCTGAGGCATTAAAAAGGATGGTTGATGTCCTTAGCCCAGATCAATATAAGATCATTAAAGTTGATCACCCAGTCATAGAAGCCATAGTAGTACGTAATGCTCTGATGAACATGATCCCCGAAGATAAATTATGTGAGTTCATTTTAGAGGAAGGAGGGAAGATTGTTGATGAAACTACGATTATCAAAGCTCATGTCAATATAACTGTACACATCAGCAAATCTATTGATTTATGATTAATATTAGGCGAGTTGAACATATTTATTCTAAAGAATTCTACGCAGTGGATGTATTGGATGGAGTTTCAAAGATAAGGACATTATTATTGGAAATAGAATATGGTTGTTGTCCGGTAATGGATGAAGGTAATCTGGTTGGAGTAATAACCTACAAGGAGCTCCTGAGAACACATCCCAATCGAATCATTGCAGATGCTATGCGAGGGAAACCGGTCACAGTTCCTGCAGAAATGCCGCTTTGGCAAGCCAAAGAACTCTTTGACGAGACCGGTTTAGATGTCTTCTTAGTAGAAGAAAAAGGTATATTATCCGGTATTCTACCTCGAAACCTGCTCGAGATTCAACTAGGATCTCATATTGATTCATTGACTGGTCTTTATAAGAGTGATTACATATATTATCATGGCGTTCGACTACTTGAAAATAAGCAAGAAATTAGTATTCTTTTTTTTGACATAAACAATTTCGGTTTAATCGATAAAACTTTCGGACATACAGTAGGGGACAATATTTTAATCGAAGTGAGCAAACTGTTAAGAGAAAATGCTCCTTCGGAGGCCTTTTTGTGCCGTTTTGGAGGGGATGAATTTGCTATTTTATTACCAGCACACATGGACACAGGTGCAGCTTTAGCTTACTATTTAGCGGATATTATAGGTCGGCACAGCTTTACTTGTGGAATAGAGATAAGTATTTCAGCAGGAGTAGTTGGGGGACGGCGGCATGAAGAACGTGCTGATGATCCATGGCACACAATGGAGCAACTGATAAATATTGCGAGTCTAAGGTCAACAGAAGCTAAAAAGACTAACGCAACACTTTCCATGGCAGAAATTCAGCTTGGAGATGAAATCGCCTAAAAAGAAAATTCAAGGACATATTATGACTACTCCCAATAAATTGATGGAGCCAGTACCATCCGAAAGCCTGTAATATTCCCTATGGGTAATCACTGATCACAACCTTCTTAAAATTACAATAAGCTCTCCTTCACATGGGGAGCTTATTGCTATAATTAGATATTAGAAAGTTTTTAATAATGGACTTGCTGAAAGTGTCAACAAGATGGCTGTATAACAAACCTTCTGTATGAAGCACTCTTTAGGGTGCTTTTTTTATATATTTAAAGGCATATTTTATTCTTTATGCTATAAGATATTGACATGTCTAAAGAGACACAATATATTTATATTGACCGAACAGTCGGACATTATCGGAACGGAGGTTAATATGGCCAGGCTGAAAGACAAAGAGGAAATAATATTAAATGCAGCGTTTCAAGTGTTTAGTGAGAATGGTTTTACAAATGCCAGCATGAAGGATATCGCAGCGAAGGCAGGACTTGGAAAAGGTACTCTGTATGAATACTTTCAGAACAAGGAAGATTTGTTTATACAGGTAGTCAAGACGAAAACAGGTCATTTCTTTAATGAAATTAACAGAAGGATTAGGGATAAAACTACGCTGCGGGATATATTAAACGAAATTATTAAGTTTACTCAGGAAACGATGGAAGAGACTGAGTTCTTCTTCAAGTTCATGGTGTTTGGTGAATTTTTCGAAATGAGCTGCGAAGTAAAGCAAACGTTGTACGAAATGATTTTGAGTAATAGAGAGGAATCTGTAAATGTATTACGGAAACACTTTGAAAAAGGGTCTGCAGAGGGAATTCTCAGGGAATTTGATTGGGAGTTTGCGGCAAATTTCATACCCGAAATGATTGGAGCTTATTGTAAATTCAAGGTGCATATTCTGGGTGATTGCTGGTCGCAGGATCAGAAAGACCTTGATAGGAAAAAAATGATTGATTTTATACTAAACGGAATAGGTGCTAAAACAAAGTAAGGATTGGATTTTGTTCAGTCTAATGAGGGGTGAAGGTATGAGTAAAAAAAGAATGATCTCAATCGTAATTATAGTCGTTATTTTTATAGGTGGAGTTGCCATTTTTAATGGAAATGAATTTCAATCAACTTTTTTAGCCAAGGACAAACAAAGTGAGGCACCAGTTGCAAGTAACAAGGTCGCAGTACAAGTAATCAGTCCGCAAAAGGCAGCTCAAGGCGAAGGGTTACACTATAAAGCAACACTGGAAGCTGATCAGGAAGGAATTGTTAGTTCGAAGAACAGCGGAAAGGTAATCAGTGTTTTATTTAATGATGGAAAGCAAGTCACACAGGGTGAGTCACTTGTAATTTTAGATGATCAAGATATCAAGAATCAGATAAAGTCCGCTGAAAGTCAGTTAGAGGTTTCAAAGGCGTCTTTGCAAAAGTCGGAGGCGAGCCTAGAAAATACTCAACGCTCATACGATCGGACAAAAATACTGGCGCAGCAAGGTGTTGTTGCTCAGGCTGAACTGGATAACGCAGAAACGTCTCTTAAAATGATTAAGGCAGACATTGCTTCTAGTCAAGCTAATATTCAAGCGGCGCAGACCAATATTGACAATCTGAAAACTGGATTAGCCGATATGATCATCCGAGCTCCAATCACCGGAGTTATGGACGGAAAAAATGTCAGTCTTGGACAGTTTCTTGCTCCAGGAAGCGTGCTGGGTAAGGTTAAAGATATTTCAGTGATAGATGCTGCTATTGAGGTAGACCAAGCTCTAATTCAAACTATAAAAATAGGACAAAAGGCTAGGGTAAAGCTAAATGAAGATGATACTAATAATTATGAAGGTATCGTAAAAAGCATCAACCCCTCTGCCGATCCATCCTCAAGGGCCTTCAAGGTGAAGATTCAATTGAATAATGAGAAGTTGTCGTTAAGACCGGGGGTATTTGCTAAGGTAATGCTGACAGATGATGTAAAAGTCCAGAAGTTTGTTATCCCTGTAGCGCTCATAACTGGGAAGGAAGGCGACTATTCCGTATACATAAATGATAATGGAATTGTAAAAAAACTTGCAGTAACTGTTGGAAACTTAGTAAATAATCAGGCAGAGATCAAATCAGGACTTCAAGGAAATGAATCAATTATATCTACAAACCTGAACATGCTTCAAGAGGGTGATGAGATCACGGTGGTTTCAGAATAGGGGGACAAAGGATGTTTATAACAAATATCAGTACAAAACGGCCTGTATTTATAACCGTTATCATCATAGCATTCATTGTTGTAGGAATGCTTTGCTATAAAGGATTAAACATTAATGACATGCCACAAGCAGACTTTCCCTATGTAACTGTTGCCATTGAACAGCATGGGGTTGCGCCCGACCAGATGGAAACCAATGTGGCCAAGAAAGTTGAAGAAGCTATCGGGCAAATTTCCGGTGTAAAGCATATTTATACAAATATCAGTGAAGGCGTATGCAACGTAATCGTTGAATTTGACCTAGCAAAATCGCCGGATGTTGCAGCCCAAGAAGTGCGGGATAAAGTCAGTTCGATAAGGAAAAGCCTCCCTAATGATATCGATGAGCCGATTATTGCAAAATATGATTTCTCAGCAACGCCAATATTATCACTCGCAGTAAGCGGTACCATGGATAATCGCGCCATCTCCAAGATCGTGGATGATGTCCTCATAAAGAGTCTTTATACCGTAAGCGGTGTTGGCTCGGTTAAGGTATACGGTAAAGAGGAAAGGGAGATAAAGATCAAGCTGGATCTAGAGAAACTAGCAGCATATGGTTTAACTCCAGCCGAGATGGTGACCAGTGTTCAGAATGGTAACATGGAAAGACCAGGCGGGAAGGTTACGGACGGGCAAAGTGAAATATCTCTTCGGACCGATAACAAAGTTAAAAGTCTAGAGGATTTTTACAATATTACAGTAGGGGTACGTTCAGGCCGTGAAATTAAGGTTCGTGATGTAGCAACGGTATCAGACGGAATTAAAGATAAGGACAGTATTTCTTATTATGATGGTAAAGAGGCCATAGGGGTCGATATTGTTAAACAGTCTGGTTCTAATACAGTGCTTGTCTCGGATAACGTAAAAAAACAATTGGAGATTATCAAAGGCGTTCTGCCCCAAGGAATAACGATAGATGTCGTCGCGGATAATTCTGTGTCTATACGTGATTCGGTCAACGAAGTAGTAAAAACGATCCTTGAAGGGTGTATCCTGGCGGTCATTATAGTATTCCTCTTTTTACGGGAATGGGAAACTACCTTGATCAGTGGAATTTCCTTACCAACATCTATTGTAACAACCTTCATTGCCATGAAGGTCATGAATTTTTCTCTTAACACCATGTCACTGATGGCCCTGTCACTATCGGTCGGGTTATTGATTGACGATGCCATCGTGGTAATCGAGAACATTGTCCGGCACTTACATATGGGGAAGTCACCCATGCAGGCAGCCCGGGAGGCTACATCAGAGATTGGATTAGCGGTTATGGCAACTACCTTTGCAGTGGTTGCGGTATTTGTGCCTATCGCCATGGTTACGGGGATTATCGGAAAATACTTTATTGAATTTGGACTCACCGTAGCATTTAGCATGCTGGTTTCACTGTTTATATCTTTCACATTAGTGCCTATGATGGCTTCCAGATTGTTAAAGTCTGAGAGAAAGATGAAAAGAACCTTCGTTGGTCATTTTCTAGACTGGTTTAATGACAAATTTGATTTACTGGGAACCAAATATTCTAAATTATTAAAGGTGGTTCTTGGTCACCGTTTTATAACCCTAATCGTTACTATTGTAATTTTTGCTGCCAGTATGCGCTTGATTCCTTTGCTGGGCTTCAGTTTTATCCCCTCCACTGATGCAGGGGGTATAAATATAAGCGTGGGTACGGACTCTGGTTTGACACTGCAGGCAGGAGGGGAAAAAGCCAAAGAACTTGAAAAAAGGATTAAAGAATATCCTGAAGTCACTCATGTTTATACTACGGTTAGCCCTGAAAAAATATCACTCTATGTAAAATTAACTGAGAAACAAGAGAGAGAAAAGTCGTCTAAACAGATTGCTTCAGAAATCAGGGAGGACTTAAAAGAAATCTCCGGAATTGAACTGGCTGTAAAAGCAAGTTCGTTAGGACCCAACGAAGGTAAAGATGTCTCCTTTGTTATCCTGGGGAATGACACGGAGGCGATGCAGGCTTTTGCGCTGAAAGCGAAAAAGATACTGAGTCAGGATACTCATGCCAAAGATGTAGCGCTAGATCTCAAAACTGGCAAAACGGAAACAAAATTAGAGGTTGACAGAGATAAGGTTTCTGATCTAGGAGTTAATACATCACTTGCAGCTGCGACTATACAGGCGCTTTTTGACGGAATAGATGCCGGTAAATTTGAGTGGGCAGGTGATAGGTATAATGTGAGGGTATCATTGAAAGACGATCAGCGTAAGAGCTTAGATAATCTGGATGGTATTTATGTAATTGGCTCAGATGACCGACAGATACCGCTTGCCAATGTTACTAAGAAAGTCCTTTCCACTTCGTTTTCCACAATCCATAGATATGATAGATTGACGCAGATTGAGCTTTCAGCAAATGTTGAAGGAATAGCCACTGGAGACTTTCTAAACATGTATACGAGCAAACTGACGAATGAGTTGGATATTCCACCGGGGGTTATTATAAAAGTTGGAGGAATGAATGAGACTATGCAGGAAGGCTTCGGTAGCCTTGTAACTGCGCTTTTGATGGGTATAATGTTCATGTTCTTGGTAATGGCTATGCAGTTTGAAAGTTTTTTGGATCCCATTGCCATTATGTTCTCTCTGCCAATGGCGCTTATTGGTGCTATTCTTGGACTGTATATCGCGGGCAGTGAACTCAGCATATTGTCCCTCATTGGTATCATTCTTCTGATGGGACTGGTAGCAAAGAATGGTATTCTGCTAATTGACTTTACAAAGCAGAAAAGGAATGAAGGACTTAGTGTCAAAGAGTCTTTGATTGAAGCAGGTGCCGTCCGGTTAAGACCTATTCTCATGACGACTCTGGCCATGATCTTCGGTATGATTCCCGTTGCCACTGGAACAGGATCCGGGGCAGAGATGCGTGCGCCAATGGGGCATGCAGTCATTGGTGGGTTGATTACTTCCACGATATTAACACTCTTTATTGTTCCTGTAGTCTATTCTCTGCTGGATGATCTGAGGAAAAAGTTCAGCAGGAATACTAAAAAAACTGTATCCCCAATTCAGCAAACGAAAAAAGAAATTTATCGTTGAATGACTATAATATGAAACAAACGAGGAGCCTGAAAGAGGTTCCTCGTTTGTGACAGTCGCAGAGCTTAATGTTTCAATTAGATGTTATAAATCAAAACTTTAAAAGGAAAATCCCGGCAACAATTAGAAATGCTGCAATAACTTTGTAAAAAGTGATTTGTTCACCTAAAAATACTATGCCTACAAACAAAGCTACAAGCGGAAATGCCGCAACAATCGGAGATACTCGTCCTACTTCGCCGAATTTAAGTGCGTAATAATAAGCCAGTTGACCTATCAGAGCAGCGCAAATACCTTCAAGTGCAATATATGTAGTGTTTTTTGCCGTTACTCCGACGACATTTCCCCATTGTCCTGCTACAGTAACCGTTATCAAAAGGATTGTACTAATAATTAGGCTGCGGATAGTGAGAGCGGCTAACGGAGGCGTACCACCTAGCCCCAATTTCCCAAAGATCGGAGCTATGCCCCAAAACACCATTGCAACACCAGCCATTAGGTAAGCATTGGACATTATATATCAGCTCCCTGTTTCGTGTACAGTCAAATATTATATTACTGTATGGCTGGTGTAAAGACGGATCTCAAGGAGCGTCTAAAACTATATTTTTACTCAAGAAGAAAGAAGCCGCGAAGCAAGCGGCTTCTCACGTTTGTTTTCCTAAAAAATAACGATTTAATAATGGTAGGTTATTTTTTAGCTACTTGATGGGTCCCTATATGTGAAATTGAATAGGATTGAAAAGTAAGCTGATTAACCAAGTCTTTTATGCTAAACGCCTTTTCCGCATTAGGCAAACCCAGGCTCTAGGCGGGAGTGGGCGGTTAGATCCAAAATGGCTTGAAACGAGCGAAAGGATTTCGAAGTAAGGTTCCACAGAGATAACAATATCTTTGGCAGTACGTTGCGGTGGACCTGGTCTATCCCGTTGTTCATCAGCGTTGCCAATAATACTCAGCCACAGGCCATCTATTTCTAAATGTGCAGCTACATTTTCGGCAAAGATCTTCCGTTCCTCATCAGAAGTTAATGAATGAAAACAGCCTCTATCAAACGCAAAGCCAAATGGCGCTCCTTCAATTTTGTTTGTATGGAACTCAATCTTAATAAAGGTACATTTGACATTAGCTTTAGAAGATTCTTCTAAAGCCTTCTGCGTTGCAATATCAGAAGTATCAATACCTATTACATCAAAGTTTTTTTGAGAAAGCCATATGGAGTTATCACCAGTTCCACATCCAATATCCAATACTTTACAGGGTCTTATCGCCATGGTGGTTACAGTCTGAATAAGGTTGAAATCAGGTTTGCCAATATCCCAAGGAGTATCACCTGCTTTATATCTTTTCTTGTAATCTTCCTCTATCAGCATCTAGTTTTTACCTCCTACATACATATAAGTGCTCTTTAGCTGTGCACCACTTTCGGCGCATTCCTGGAACAAACTGTTAGGTTGTTCTTCTATCCATTATTATATATTATTTCAAGTTTATAACAACGTCTTATTGCAGATTTGCCATTGGCTACTCGGTTAAAAGCTAAATAATCTGAAAGTTACAGTTGAGAATGATATGAACCTGATCCATATGGCTTCTATAAAAAGCTTAGTAATATGCTTTAAGTATGGGAAAGTTAAATAAACGAGGATCTAAAAATACGACGGTAATGAAGAAATTAATATTGGAACCATAAAACTATTGCTGATCAGACCAATAAAGCGATGGAAGGTTTTGTTATCGAAATACATAGCCGTTTAATTGTTTGCTTTCGTTGCGCTGATCCTTCTTTTCGTTGCGACATTTGCGCGAGGGTAAAACGGAATATATTAATAGTGAAGGGAAGTCATTCAGAATTAGTCTTCAAACGTGCTTGAACTGTCATCATGACCCTGCCTCGAATACGTCTGATCAATTCTGTGTTTCATGCCATGATTATGCTGCGGTAAAGCCGAACTGTTGGAGTTGCCATTTGCAGCCGGTCCATCCATCCTGATTCTTTTGTGTTTAGTGGTTGAGATATCCGTGAGACAGGGTTCAATGCATCAAGTTACATAAATAGAAAACCATAAAAGTGGTTAAGGCCATTCGCAAATATGAGTAGGTCTTTAACTGGGTCAAATAACGCCGTCAAAGACCTTTGTTTTTCACTTAGTTTATTAATTCTTTACGGTTAGCTGTTTGGGGAATTTTCTCTAACCATCCGTTTTCAATCATTAATTCTGCTCCGTCCTTTGCTAAAGCAAGAACCTCCAACGATAAACTAGCGAAGGTAGCGGCCAAATCTTTTCGGGCAGTATATGAAGCCGAAAGTCCGTATTCAGAAATAATAGTCGCTATAACAGAGGTGACGTGACACATTATTAATTTATCACTATGTGGAGATTCAGTAGAGTCGGCCACTATATTGGATGTTAATATTGGTTGAGGCAAATCTTCATCGTCTAAATAAGTAGCTAGTTTCTTTAGTTGCTTATCAGCAGTTTGTTTTTCTTGGGATATAAAACGCTTAACCTTCTCAGACTTTACAACTTGACTATAACCTAGGCTCAAGGTTTTCAATAACTGTTTAGTCTCCATTATTGTGACAATATGACTGATTTCCAGTGCATTAAGAGGTCTTTGATTTCCAAGACCCAAAATATTGCCAAGATAGTCTGTGTTATGCACAAAGTCTACCCTGTCAGGAGTCACAATACTAGGCGATTTTTCCAATAACCCTTTAGCTGACAATACCTCCATCGCTTTTTGATGTACCTCCAGCGAAGTGATTAGAGCTCCAGAAAAATAGCGACGAACGTCAGAACGAGAAGACGCACTTAATGATTTACTATAATTAATTAAGGCAAACTTATTCATAAGTTTAGCATATTGAAGTGTAAAACTCTCTGAGAATAACTGTTTGGCATTGGTATCCACATCCCTTTCACCATAAGCTTCAGGTATGGGATGATGAATCGAATTAAAGATATCTTCCATAGTGTTTACGCGTTGGCTTGAGACATCAAGTGCGCGTTGTAAAACAGCGTGAATATCGGGGTCTTTTGATTTAGCAACATAATACTTGAGAAAACACACACCCATACATTCAGCTAAGTAACTAATCCAAAGGTGACCGACTTCAGACGCTGAAGGCAAAATATCTGACAAGTTGTGTTGGACGGCACCAAAAAGGACTTCCTCGGTGTTACATTGATTTTGTTGTTGTATGTCGCTCATAATCAAACCCCCATTAGTTAATACATCTCTATTATTTCCCTTTTAATTTCTGATATTCTACATGACTTCCCACAATACAATACAATCATTTTATTGTGGTAATCTCGAACGTACCTGAACAAGAATGTGACACGTCGTTCCCCCAGACTATAAAATTTATCAGAAAATAGTGGCACTCTAAAAAGGAGATGATCATAAACGTTGACTGTTGGAACACAGATGTAACGAGCAATAGCCAAGGTATTTATAACCTAGGCTATTATAAGTTTAATTCTAGCGGGGAAAATCATATAGCGGATTGTAAGGCTGAGGAATTCCAATTCTTCGTCTAAACGTCGTCCGACAGCTAAAAAGTATCCAGAGGAAATATTCAATATACCGAGTGGGCAGCACTTTAGCCTCTACCACAATCAAACCATTGATATCACGGATATTCTCAATCATGAGATGTAGCTGTGGGGGGCTGTATAAGAGAAGAATGGTCGGAACTCCGCTCGCTCATATCATGGGATTTATCTGGTGAAGGTTGAATTACAGGAGAATGACTCTGGTTCTCGGAATCGTTCGTATCGCCATGGTTCTCTGTAGGCTTTGAGTCCTTATCTGACGGTTGGATGTGTTCAGAAGCCTTTTGATCAGTTGGCTTATGCTGCGTATCATTGGAGTTACTCATCCCGTTTTGGGCTATGACCTCCAAACCTTCTTCAGGGAAAAGGCTGGAGATACTTACATTCGCATCTAACAGAGCCTTTTGCACATCAATGCGCAGTGTTTCAGGTTGGACAATTATACCATTCTCTTTACATCGATCATAAATTTGATAACTGTTCACTGTCATTCCCAGTTGTCTGGCTTCTTGTTGAATTGCCTGGCTCGTTTGACCCACAAACACGCTTCCAGACTGGTTCCTGAGAATCAGGTCATCACGGATTGCGTTTCGAAGTTTTTCAGTATCAATCAATTGGTTTCCCCACTTATTCAACGGCACCACGCTGGCTAAAACCAAGTTCTTTGTTTCGTTTAGCATTTCTTTGTTATGAGCTTTTTCTACGATCAAATTAACGGCTTGATAGACATCCAACCCTTTGATTGACAATCCTTCAATGATACTTGATCCACCGTTAACATCGCGCACATTAATAACCTTGCCATCTTTGTTGATCATTAACTCTACACCTTGATTGATATCAAGAGCGACCGAGGCAACTGCCATATTAGGGATGAAGAGATAGAAGGCAGTAATGCTTAATACAAGTAATAAAGCCGCTGCTACAGTCGAGTATTTTCGCCAGGAATTATGAAACCATGGAATCCCTAACGGCTTTAGCGCTACTTCAATTGTTTGGCCTACGAGAGGCGGCTCCTTGGGAGTAGAAATTTCTATATAGTCACCTTTTGCTGTAAGGATGATTGTAACCTTTGCTGAGGTTCTCATAACGAGGCCTTTAGTTTTTTCCATTTTTCTACTCCTACTCTTCCGGTTCGGTTGGAATCTGCATGAAATTTTTCAGGGGATGAAATTCTGGTTCGTATAGGACGAGAGCAAGGGCGATAAGATACTTCCGCCCCTTTTCTAGGACTTTGCGTTTTACTCCAGTCAATAACTCTAGTTCTTTAATGGGGAGAAGTCGATGTATTTTTAGATGGGTCATTAGGTTAGGCTCACTGCTTAAAGCTAAGACTACCCTGAGGAGTGTTTCTTTGCTGTCTCTGTGTTTCGGAGAAACCTTGACCAAATCATCTAACGTAACGTTATAGTCACTTAGCACGTGAACATAGTTTTCAACGACTTCTGCAAAGACTGCAGTATTCTCAATTTCTTGATACTGAAATTGGGACGTATTACTATCGTAGCGACTCAGTTCTTCATCCTCTGGGTTCATTGGCGAAAGAGAAAGATGTTGATGTTTTCCTTCTTTGCGAAAATAGTCCACTAATCTTCGGTGAATCACCATATGAACGAAACTGTAAAATGAAGCGCCCCCATCAGGGTCAAAGGTGTCGATCGCATCATTAAAGGCTATAAGTGCAATGCTGAGCTCGTCGTCATTATCCCAGGTTAAATACCTGTTACAGATTTTGGAGCTTACCCGTGATATAAATGCTTTATGAGATCTTATAAGTTCCTCTCGAATGAGCATATCTCCGCTTTGGGCTGCTATTAAGGTATCTATTAAAATCTTTTCTTTCATTTAATCACTCCGCTTACTAGTTATTCGTAAAACTGAAGCAGTTTTCATGGGGTAGAAAAAACCATTCTACCTCTATATATAAGTATTTAATGCTACAGTATTGTAACATTAATGTTGCTATTGTGTTAGATAACGTAAAAAAACAGTAATATTTTTGTCCTACCCCTCAAAATTGACTTTTCTTTAACGAATAACTAAATGACAACAGGGGAGGCCACGCAGAAAAGTGATTGGTTAAAACAAGTTTACAGTTAAGCAATATATTGCTTAAAGATTATGAAACAATGGTCTAAAAAGGGAAGGATGATTTTATTATGGAAAAGAACTTTAAAAACACATTGAAGGTAAGTGCCTTATCACTTTGTTTAATAGTAGGTACTGTCGGAATAGTCAGTGCTGCCACTACTAATTCCACGGACTCTCCCGCTGATACCCATGCTGCTCAGTCGGTTACAACCCCAGCCACTCGAGCCATTCCTGCGACACCTGCTGTTCACAATGCGGATGGTTCAGTTACACACTCGAGTGCTACTCCTGCGACACCAGCTGTTCACAATGCAGATGCCACAGATACACATATGAGTGTAACGCCAGCAGTTCCAGCAACGCCTGCTGTTCCCAATACTGATTCCTCAGAAACACACATGGGTGCTACACCAGCTATTCCAGCTACGCCCGCTGTACACATTGTGACAGAACATAGTAATAATGACAATAGTGGACATATGTCCCATAGCCAGTCCGGTCACCATGAATAAGTAAAGCAATATAGATAAAAATAGGGCAGGCAGCTTAGAATGAGCGCCTGTCCTATTTTTATGTGTTTTTACAAGAAAAACGTTATCATAAGCCAGAACCCAATCCGCAGGGCGGCAAGACTAGCATCAGACGATGTCAACATGTCCAACCTCAGCAAGTTGATCTGGAGTCAGAAGTTGTCCGAGGTCACCCAAGTGGACAATGCGCACTCCATCCATTGTGAGAATAGAGAGGAAATAGACTTGTATTAAAGGTTTTGGGGCATTTTGCCCATATTTTTTATTTGTGACAGGCAAATCCATTTTGGACTTTATCAGCCAGAGCCAAAATTGCTTGGTGATTAATTTCAGCAAATTCATGTTGTTCAAGTACACTTATAATGCCACTTATAACAAAGGAAACAGTGCATCGGGATATTCCGTTACTTCGGTCTTTATCATCCACTCTTGCTAATACTTTCTCAAGTATTAGCTGTTTCATTTTGCATAAACTGGCTGAAAGACTTGGAGATTTAAGATAGGGCATATAAAGTTCTCTATTCTTTTCAAATATATCCATAATATTTTCCAGAATTGCCGAAAAATTATTTATTATATCAGCAAAGTTATACGGTGCAAACACTGCACTTAATTCATCTACGATGGTATCTCGTAAGCGGTCAGCACAATCATAAATATCTTTATAATGCAAATAGAAAGTGCTTTTATTAATATCGGCTGTTTCACATAAGCTTTTTACAGTGATATTCTCCATGCTTTTTTCTGATAATAATTTGGCAAAAGCGGCTTGGATAGCTTGTTCTGTTTTTCTTACACGTCGATCTTTCATCTTAATTCTCCTCTTATAATAGACCTAGTTGATAGATTGGTTGAATAACAGACTTTAGTCTCGACATTGATGGTTGATGGAAAAAGAACTTATCAATATAATAAACGTGTGTCTAGGAATAGATTGTAGTCTATTAAAAGATTCGTGTCAAGAATGGTAAGGCTATAACAAGGAGGGGCGAGGTTGAAAGAAGTATTTTCAGAAGTTCAAATTGCTGGAGTTAGACTAAAAAATAAAATCATTCGCGCTGCAACCCATGAGGCCCTGGCAGATGATTTGGGAAATCCTACTGAAGCGTTAATAAAGAAATATGAGGCGCTAGCAAAGGGGGACGTTGGAGCAATAATTACAGGCTATGCTGCAATTATGCAAAATGGAAAATCACCACTAGCTAATATGTTAATGATTGATAATGATGAAAAAATCCCATATTATAAGCAACTTGTAGATCGAACTCATCAGTACAATACTCCAATATTTTTGCAGATTACTCATTGTGGTAGACAAACGTTCTCAAAGACAACAGGTCTGCCTACTGTTGCTCCGTCTCCTATCAAAGATAAATTATACAATGAAGACATTCCGCATGAATTGAATGACGCGGAAATCTATGAGATTATCGATAATTTCGTAAGTGCAATAGAAAGAGCAAAAAAAGCAGGATTTGATGGTGTTCAGTTACAGCTTTCACATGGGTATTTGTTATCATCATTTTTATCTCCTCATATGAACAAACGAAAGGATAAATGGGGTGGAACTACTAAAAATCGTTTCCGAATTGTTAAGGAGATTATGGAACGGGCTAGGGAGAAGGTCGGTTACTATCCAATTATTGCAAAAATAAACGGTTATGAAAAATCAAAAGACGGTATAACACTAGAGGAAGCTGTATTAATTGCCAAGTACCTTGAAAAATCAAGATGTGATGGGATTGAGGTATCCTGTGGCATTGCTGAAGAAGGATTTATGGCTTTAAGAGGTGATTTTCCTTTTGAAATGATAGCGAAGCATAATCATTTAATGAAAAGAATTCCCAAGATCCTTTATCCTGTGGTTAAACCTGTATTAAAACATTCCTTTGCAAGCCCAGAACCTAGATACTTGTATAATGTTAATAGTGCAAAGAAAATCAAAGAAAATGTAAAAATACCTGTTATAGTTGTAGGCGGTATTAGAAAGCTCGAAGATATTGAAGAGATTATTAATAACGAAAAAAGTGATTTTGTTTCAATGTCAAGACCATTTATCACTGAACCAAACATTGTAAAGAAGTTTATGGAAGGAAAACAGCAGCAATCAAAGTGCATAAATTGTAATTATTGCCAAATTGGGGTGGAAAGAAATCCATTGAAGTGTTATTACGGAAAAATTTAAGAGTTTAATTACAATAAATTTAAAATGGAGTGAATAAATATGAGTAAAAAAATTATAAACAAAATGAATGTTTCACCATTACCAGAGCCAACTGTGCTAGTAACAGTAAAAGCAGAAGATAAAAGTCCCAATATTATTACAATAGCATGGACTGGTGTCTTTAGTCATAGCCCTTCTATAGTATACATTGCGGTACATCCAGCAAGATATTCTCATTCAATGTTAAAAGAGTCGATGGAGTATGTCATAAATATACCTTCTGAAAATTTAGCAAAGATAACCGATTATTGCGGAATTGTATCGGGAAAGAATGTAGATAAATTCAAAGAAACTGGTCTAACGCCAATACCCGCAAGTATTGTTAAAGCTCCTTTAATAAAGGAATGTTTAGTTAATATAGAATGTAAAGTAAAGGATATTTTAAATTTTGGAAGCCACGATATATTTGTTGGAGAAGTTGTTGCAACTCATTATGATGAAGAAGTGCTTAAAGAAAATGGGGTTCCTGACGTAGATAAAATAAGACCTTATGGATATACTTTTGGAGAATATCGTTCTATGGGAGACAAATTAGGATTAGCAGGTTATAGTAAAAAATGAGACAAGGCAGGCTGAGTGTATTGTTCTGATGACTAATAGTGGTCAAAAGGATAAATAAAGCTCTGAAACCACAACATCTTGTGGCTTCAGAGCAGAGAATGAGCAGTAATCGGGCTGAAGAAGTGCAGTTTTGAGTACTTCTTGAAATTTAAGAGATTATTGACAATTCAGACGCAAATCTGTTAATGACAGTTCGGAAGCGCAATGAGATATGGAGCGCCTCAGATTCGCATTGTTACTATAATAGCACAAGCAAACGACCCGAATGAACGGGTTGGATGCTTGTGCTTATTTATAGAGGAGAAACGGCCTGGAGTACTTCGCATTCTTTCATTTTAATAGGTAAGGGATAGGGCTTCTCAATCAGATACAGCAAGGTTCTCTAAGATAGTTTGAACAGGAGGAGAATTAGTCAGTTTGCATTATTGACCACTCATGGCTATTAGATGGTTCATTAGATGGTATAGGGACTTGACTAGTTTTTTCAGCAGTTGTTGGTTTGGTCGGTGGTAGATAGTTGTTTGCTGGCGGTGCATCCCATAGAGAATCATCTCCGAGTAATGCTGCGGCATAAGTTGTTACCAGCCCGAAAATACCACTGCTAAATATATAGGTGAGGTTACTTTTAGCATCTTTCGGTTTAACCTTATTAGAACCAAAACCACTAAGCATCGCAGTGATTGTAGAACCAAATGTCATTCCGAAAAGAGAACCTTTAGCGAATAGATTGTTTTTGCCAGTTTTCGAAAGAATATAAACTTGAGCGACAGCTCCGACCATACCCAGACCTAAATCCATTATTGCACCTAAAATTTGTCCATACGGTGTACTTGCTTGTCTTTTTGTATTAACCCACACTCCCGCTGCGGTTACCCTAAATGAGCGTTTTGAAGCTTTTTGTCGTAGGAAGAGTTCATCTGAGGCTGTTTTTACGATTGTTCCGATAAGCCCTGAGACTATCCCGAGGGTTATTCTGTCCTTAATTTTATTCAAAGCAAGCACACTTCCTTTTAGTTTATTTTCTATTAATAACCTCCCCCCGAAAAAGTAATATAAACTGGAAATGTCTCTCATTAAATAATCTAATAAGCTAGAGTGAAAGAGGTTTGTGTTGCAGCCTAAAGACTCATTGTTCAAAACGACCAGATGACTTTCAGTATCTGGTCAGCTTTGCTATACTCAATATATATTAATATTTCCAGAAATTCTTGGTTGACTTTTATTTGCAGGATTATCCATAGCATGGTTACTCCAAATGCTGACTATGACATTAATTAAACAACATGGCAAGCGGTTTGAATTAACAGCAGACTGCAATTTATGCTCATCAATTCAAAGTCATGAGCATAAAAAATCCCCCGGTGATCGGGGGAAGGATCCTTGAAAATATTATAGTTTGCAGAGGAGTGTCAACGCAGGTTGGCAGATCCATTCAAAAGACATCAAAGTCGTTTATGCTATGACTCGGGCCAGGTCGAAACGATCTGCGTTCATCACTTTGTTCCAGGCAGATACGAAGTCATGTAAGAACTTATCCTGAGAGTCGTCACAGGCATATACTTCCGCGATGGCCCGGAGTTGAGAGTTTGAACCGAAGATGAGATCAACACGGGTGCCGCTCCATTTGAGTTCGCCTGTCGCGCGATCACGACCCTCGAACACGTTTTTATCTTCAGATGTCGCCTTCCAGGTTGTGCTCATGTCGAGCAGGTTCACAAAGAAGTCATTGGTAAGTGTCTCTGGTTTCTTGGTGAAGACACCGTGCTGAGATTGTCCGTAATTGGCATTCATAACGCGCATGCCACCAACCAGAACTGTCATTTCCGGAGCGGTTAAGGTCAGCAGTTGGGCACGATCAAGCAAAAGTTCTTCCGCTGATACGGAAAATTTGGTTTTTAAGTAGTTGCGGAATCCATCTGCTGCCGGTTCGAGCACCGAGAATGACGAAACGTCGGTCTGCTCCTGATTGGCATCTGTGCGTCCCGGCCTAAAAGGAACGGACACATTGTGACCGGCATTCTTCGCTGCTTGCTCTATACCCGCACATCCACCAAGGACGATCAAGTCAGCGAGAGAAACCCTCTTTTGGCCTGTCTGTGCACTGTTGAACGACCTTTGGATTTTTTCAAGGACCGAAAGCACTGTATCCAGCTGACTTGGCTGGTTGACTTCCCAATCCTTCTGTGGTGCAAGACGGATGCGCGCCCCGTTTGCTCCGCCGCGTTTATCGGAGCCGCGGAAGCTAGAGGCCGATGCCCAGGCTGTCGAGACAAGCTGGGGGACGGACAGGCCGGAAACCATGATTTTACCCTTGAGATCAGTGATATCCTGTTCGTCAATCAATACATAATCCACTGCCGGCACCGGGTCCTGCCAGATCAGTTCCTCCCCAGGAACCTCAGGACCGAGATAGCGTGAACGTGGCCCCATATCGCGGTGGGTCAGCTTGAACCATCCACGGGCGAATGCGTCCGCAAATTCCTCGGGGTTTTGCTGGTAGCGCCGCGCGATTGGTTCGTAGATCGGGTCGTAGCGAAGGGAGAGGTCCGCCGTGGTCATCATCGGCCGGTTTTTCTTCGACGGATCGTGGGCATCAACCACCATGTCTTCTTCGGCCACGTCCTTGGCCAGCCATTGATGTGCGCCAGCCGGGCTCTTGACCAGCTCCCACTCGTATTTGAACAGCACCTTTAGATAGCCCATGTCCCATTTAGTCGGGTTCGGCTTCCAGGCCCCTTCAATGCCGCTGCCAATCGTATCTCCGCCTTTGCCGCTGCCGAAGCTGCTCTTCCAGCCGAGGCCCTGTTCTTCGATGCCGGCGGCTTCAGGTTCTGGACCGACATGCGCCGGATCGCCAGCACCGTGACACTTGCCGAAGGTATGTCCGCCGGCGACGAGGGCGACGGTCTCTTCATCGTTCATGGCCATACGAGCGAAGGTCTCCCGAACGTCATGGCCGGAGGCGACGGGATCCGGGTTACCGTTCGGCCCTTCCGGGTTCACGTAGATCAGCCCCATCTGTACGGCGGCAAGGGGATTCTCGAGATCCCGGTCGCCGGAGTAGCGCTTGTCGCCAAGCCACTCGGCCTCAGAGCCCCAATAAATGTCCTCTTGCGGCTCCCACACATCCTTGCGTCCGCCGGCGAAGCCAAAGGTTTTAAGTCCCATTGACTCGATAGCGCAATTGCCGGCGAGGATCATCAGGTCGGCCCAGGAAATTTTCCTGCCGTATTTCTGCTTGATCGGCCAGAGTAGGCGGCGCGCCTTGTCAAGGTTCACGTTGTCGGGCCAGCTGTTGAGGGGCGCTAAGCGTTGGGTGCCGGATCCCGCGCCCCCGCGGCCGTCGTTTGTGCGGTACGTGCCTGCGCTGTGCCATGCCATCCGGATGAAGAGCGGCCCGTAGTGACCGTAGTCCGCAGGCCACCAATCCTGCGAGTTGGTCATCAATGTATGTAGGTCTTTCTTCAGGGCTTCAAAATCAAGCTTCTTGAACTCTTCTGCATAGTTGAACTCTGGAGCCATGGGATTACTCAAGTTTGAGTTCTGATGAAGAATCTTGAGGTTCAACTGGTTCGGCCACCAGTCCTTGTTAGAAGTACCACCGCCTGAAGTGGCATTTTTCGTTCTGCCTGTTACTGGGCATTTGCCTTTTTCATCCATAAAGTTCCCTCCTCGTATAATAATGTCATTGAATAAGTGTTGCATATCTGGATTATCAAGGGAAGGATGGAGATTATAGACGAAAGGAGAAAATACTTCCCGACCTTGACAACGATGCCAGAAACATGATGATGTAGCTTGCACTGTTTAAAATAAAATGATTTGCTTTATTAATAAATCGTTTTAAATTATAATTATTATAATTTAAATTATATAATATGATGACACGAATGACAATGAAAAAATCATGAAGATTCAAAACAAGTTACACAGATAATGATAGTAACGACTAGTATGGATATGGCGCTGAAGACACTGTTTATATAATGAGAGCCCGTTGGGATATTTGGGGGTAGGGGAAGGTATAGCCAATTTTAATGAGAATTAGTCAATGGGAGATAATTCACTGAATAACTGAAACAACAAGAGGCAGTGGAATTCATCATAAAGGCTAAATTGCTGCGGAAGAGGGGGAAGAACTAAACATTATACTGAATCTACATAATATCCATATTGCCATTTGTTCCAATGGAGTGGGTTAGGTTTATTTTTATGCTTGCGTTCTTATTTCATCAGAAAGATAGTTTTTCAAAAAAGTTAATAATTCGTGTGCGGCGTGAGGAAGGTAACGGCCTTTTTTCCATACTAATGCCAACTGCAAGCATAATTGCGAATCGGAGAACGGACGAGAAACAATAACTTCTGGATTAAGATCCTTACATATCTTGCTTGGTAAAAGAGCTAAACCGAGATTGGCAGCCACCATTTGGGTCATCAACTCGCGTTGAGAAGTTTCGAAAGCAATTTCCGGGTTAACCCCAGCTCGTCTGCATCCTTCGATAATAATATCATGGAGTTTATAATCACTATTGTATAAAATTATTTGTTCTCCATAGAAATCTTCGTAATCAACGTTACAACACTGAGCTAACCGATGTGTCGGGTGCATAATCACACTGAGCGGATCTTGCTCGAACCAAATCCATTCGAAATGATCACTGTCCTCAGGCGTGAATATACCGATATCTAGTAGGCCATCTTGAAGAGATGCTTCAATCTTCTTGGGCCCAAACTCATATAATTGGATATGAATTTTAGGGTACTCACTTTTAAAGGCGCCCAGCAAATGAGAGAAGGTTGTTACTGCAGTGATGGGAGGTAATCCAATATGTATTTTCCCCGTTTGCATTTTAGTAAGACCTTCTAATTGAGCATTTATATTTCTAAAAGATGATACTATTTGTTGTGCCTGTTCAAGAATAGCCTCTCCTGCGTCCGTTAATTTAACATATTTTGTACTGCGATAAAATAGAGTTATTCCTAGTTCTATCTCTAAATCTTTAATCGCCTTGCTAATAGAAGGCTGAGAGGTATGAGTGACCTCAGCTGCTTTACTGAAGCTTTTATAGCGTGAAACTTCCATAAAATATTCTAAATGTCTAATTTCCATATTTTCGCAACCTTTCATACAATGGCGAATTTAATAAGAAACCATCTTCTAAAGTGTTGGTTTCAAGGCGGATGATAGACCTATTGGTATCCAATAGAGTCTTTATTTATTGTTCAAATACACTATATTCTTTATAGGTATTTTACTTAACAACAAGAGGTATTTACAATGAACCTAACAAGCGCTTGGTTTCATAATAATTTATTATTCATTTACTGGCATCCAATCCTCAGTATAAGTGTTCTTAAGTGTTACTGCGATTAGCATTAATATGCTGATGGTTTAAATATCAACGTTTAATTACGGTTGAGAAAGGACAAATCAGATGCCGGAAAAACAATTTACTAAGTATCTTGTACCTCACTGGTTTGCTGTAATTATTGGGACTGGAGGTCTGGTTAATATCCTTTGTCAATGGCAGCCAAGCGCTATATCGGTACATCTTTTAGGAACCTTCTTAGCAGGCTCGGCTGATATCTTATATTTCACAGTACTTATGCTTTGGCTGATTCGCTGGGTAATCTATTACAAGTGCGTAAGAATTGACCTGCGCCAGTCGGTAACTATCAACTTCTTTATGGTTATGACTGTCGCTACTATAATTTTAGGAACAAATATTTACACTATTTGGGATTCTTATCTCAGTCTTTGCGTAGTTTACATATTAACCTTTTCCATCTGGGTTATCGTGATTTTAGGAGTTGCTTTTTTAACGTTTTATACCACTTTGCAAATGATGGGCACGAAAGTATCCTCGTTACCTGAGACTATGAATTTATCTTGGTTTATGGTTCCGATTACTAATCTGACTATCTTACTTATTGGGAATCCTGTCTTGAAAATAACGATGAACCTCCACCCGAGTTGGGCATTGACAATATTAATCATTAATCTTGTCTTGCTGGGTATCGGTATTACTTTTTTTCACTTCATCATTGGAATTATTTTTATTCGGGTAGCGCAAAGATCTTTATCCCCGGTCTCAATGACTTCTTTCTTCGGAATCTTGTTAGGTGTAGTAGGTCTGGTGATATGTACATTGATTGATATTGCAGAAAATGCCCAGATCATGGGTTTATTTAGTAGTACAGATTTCTTTTATCTGCTTGCCGTTCTATTTTGGGGCGTTGGTCTTTGGATTGTGGGCGTTATCCTAATTATTCTGATTCATGAATTGTGGGAAAGGAGAATTTCCTTCAGTCTTGGGTGGTGGGCTTTAATCTTTTCTCTTCATGTGTACACTATTGCCAGCCAAAAGATTGCTGCGAATTTCTTGTCTCCTTTAATTATGAATTATACCATTTTTCTTATGGTCATGTTAACCGCTCTTTGGCTCTATACTTTCGGCTATACTGTGTACGCGGTAGTCTCTGGTGAATATTAACAGGCAGACCTTCTTAAGCCAAATCCAGGTATTAATAGAAAAACTGCTTTTAAGTCTTGCGGCTTAAAGCAGTTTTTCTATTAAATCTGAACGACGTAACTAAGTGCTTGTTTTGCAAATTTCCAGGATCATACTATTATTTGATATTAGATTGAACCCCAACCTTAGTGGGCTGAGACTGACAAGTAGCTTTGTTTTATACTTTATCCCAGGCAAGGTTTAATACTCTTTTTGCATTTGCGACGATCAAGTCAGGATCATCGTCGCCGAAAGGTTTGACTTCGAGGCTGACGATAGGACGATTTTCTTTGTTTAGAAAACCTATCGATAAGAGTACTCTGAGATAAGCAACAAGTTGTTCAACATCATTTTCGCTGCCGGGAAAGCCAAACCTCGGATGAGTGTCGCCGTAGGCAGAACAAGCCTTATCCTTGACGACCGTATTGCCCATGTGGGCATGGATTATATACTCCTGGACAGGAATAAGAGATTCTTCTGCAGTTTCCCGAAGCTGCGGCAGATGGCTTAAATCCACCATTAAGCCGAAATTATCATATTCCTGACAGATTTCTTCAGCATATCTTTTGGCTAGTTCGACTGGCCCGATAAGCGAACATTTGTCGATATCATAGTCAAAAACCTCTAGTGCCACTTTCATTGTTCCTTTTGATTTTGCATAAGCACATAATTCCTTGGTCGATTTGACTAGCACCTGATAAGTGTCTTCTTTTAGCTCTTCAAGATATTGGCCACTCAGAAAGGCAAAATCTAAAGCTCCCAGCTCATAAGCTTCATCGATTCCTTCTTTCAGGTTAGATAGTGCCTGCAGGCGTTCTTGTTCATTGAGGCTATTGATATTCTGCTTAGTGATTAGCAGTCTGGGCATACCAGCATAGGTAAGTTCCATGTGCGATGTTTCAATAATCTTTTTGGCCTTGTTTCTTACTTCTTTGTCCTTTATCCAGGTTACTTCGACCACTTCAAAGTATTCGTCTAGGGCAACTTTCTTTAATGTCTCTAGGATCGGTCCTTCCCCATTTATAGTGTTGGGGTATGCCATAAAATGGACCAGGCCAACTTTCATATACTTTCGAATCGATTCATCCATCAAAACATCCTCCAAAAAATATTCCAATACTTTATCAATAGTGGATTCAGGTTTGCCATTACAATAGAATCCACTATTTTTATATCATTCCATCCTAATGACAGAGGTGTCATACTGACGATTTCGTTACACCCGCCTTTATTTATAATTTTGTACCTAAAATTGACCCTACAATTAAATCTTCTTGGTTATTCTCTCTACATCATAAATATCTTCCATAACATAGTAAAATATCGATTCAGAATAGATTGTATTTACCTAATGAATAAAGCGAGTAGGTTGATTATGAAACATTATTCAGCTTAAAATAGTCAAATTCATAATGGCTTTATTTATTGTCTAAATACACTGCATTCTTAACAGGTATTTTACTTAACCATATGAGATATCTACAATGAAGATAGAACAAGCGCTTGTAATAAGTAATGTGAAAAGGGGAGGAACAGATAATGGCAATCATGAGATCAATGCTCTATGTTCCCGGTAATGACAAGAAATCTCTGGAGGAAGCTTTGACTTTTCAGGCAGATGTTATCGTGTTGGATCTTGAAGATTTAGTGCCGCCAGCAGAGAAAGCTAAAGCTCGTCAAATGGTTCGTGAAAATATAAAGTACGCCGGTTCAACTGGCGCGGAAGCCTGGGTTCGGGTGAACAGTTGGGAAACTAACCTGACCAATGATGATTTAGAAGCTACTGTATACGAAGGCCTTAGCGGTATAAATTTGACGAAAGCTGGCTGTGCCTCAGACGTGAAGCGTCTTGATTGGAGATTAGAAGAACTTGAACGAGATCGCGGTTTGGAAGTCGGTAGTGTTAAAATCTGCCTACTGATTGAAACTGCAATAGGTATCATCAATGCCTATGAGTCTTGCGCAGCTAGCCCGCGCGTTGTCGCTGCTATCTTCGGTGCTGTTGACTACACTCGCGATATGCAAGTTAAGCTGACGTCTGAGGCTGTAGAACAACAGTTTGCTCGAGGATATATGGCAATTGCTGCTCGTGCAGCCCACGTGATCGCGATTGACGCTCCGTTCCTATCCTACCTGGATATTCCTGCCTACGAACTCAACGTGGCTGAAGGCCGCCAGATGGGTTATAAAGGCCGTATGATCGTTCATCCAAATCTGGTTGAAGCCTCCAATCGACTGTATTCCCCGGATCCAGTTGATGTAAAATGGGCTAAAAGCATTGTGAAAGTTTTCGAAGAAGAAGCTATTGCTAAGGGAAAAGCAGCAGTTTCTTTTAATAACAAGATGGTTGACACTCCAGTGTATCTCAATGCACTGGATATACTCAAAGCACAAGCCGAAATCGAGGCAAAGTTAGGAAACAAGTAATTTGATTTTGTCAGTCTGAACAAATTATATAAAGGAAGGACGATGCTTTTTATGTCTATAAAAGATGATGCCCTAAAGCTCCACTCCGATAATCGTGGAAAAATCGAGATAGCACTTAAAGTTCCTTGTCGTGATCAGCATGATTTGAGTCTGGCCTATTCTCCTGGAGTTGCTGAACCTTGTTTGGAGATTGCCAAAGATCCTAATTTGGTCAATATATATACAAATAGAGCTAACTGCGTGGCAGTAGTGTCCAATGGGACAGCAGTTCTCGGGCTTGGTGATATAGGGCCCCGCGCTGCGATGCCTGTAATGGAAGGTAAAGTGCTTCTATTTAAACATTTTGCAGGAGTGGATGCCTTCCCAATCTGTATTGACACAAAAGATGTCGATAAAATTGTAGAATTCACTAAATTATTAGAACCAACATTTGGTGGCATTAACTTAGAAGATATTAAAGCTCCTGAATGTTTCGAAATTGAAGAAAAATTGAAAGAGATCTATGATGGTCCCGTCTTCCATGATGATCAGCACGGAACAGCGGTTGTAACGTTAGCTGCCATCATCAATGCTCTTAAAGTGGTTAATAAAGACTTGGAAAGTGTTAATATTGTTACAAGTGGAGCAGGAGCAGCAGGTATGGCCATTGTCAAACTATTGATGGATTGCGGTCTTCAAAACGTGATTATGTGCGATACCAAAGGCACAATTTATGAGGGCCGTACAGAAGGAATGAATAAATACAAGTATGAAATTGCTAAGAAGACAAATCGCGCAATGATTAAAGGCAGTCTGGCGGACGCATTGAAAGAGGCTGACGTGTTTATCGGAATATCAGTGGGGAATACTGTGACTCCAGACATGGTCCGTTCAATGGCCAAAGATTCAATTGTTTTTGCACAAGCTAATCCGGTCCCGGAAATTTGGCCGGAACAAGCGAAGGAAGCTGGTGCAGCAGTTGTGGGAACAGGCCGTTCCGACTATCCGAATCAAATCAATAATATTCTTGCCTTCCCCGGAATTTTCCGTGGCACATTAGACTCTGAAGCGACGGAAATCAACGGGGCAATGAAAATAGCCGCCGCTAAAGCCATCGCTTCAATTGTTAGTTCCTCTGAGCTCAGTGCAGACTATATCATCCCGAAAGCTTTTAACATCAGAGTTGCGCCTGAGGTAGCAGCCGCAGTCGCCAAAGCAGCTATGGACAGCGGTGTGGCGAAAAAGAAAGTGGATCCTGCACTAGTTGCTCAGAATCTATATAGCATACTTGCCCAATAATGTCGATAGGATAAGATCACGCAGATTGCGTTTTTACTCAAGACTTGACCTTTTATACGAAAGTTAGATAGGCGTTTTAACAATACTTGTGATGGCGACGCACTGTCCTATATAAGAGTGTTTTCAGCTGCGAAATGATGAATTTTCCTTGAATCTAGATCTTTGCTCCCATCTCATAAAGAATTTTTGCAGAGTCCTTTCATGAGTTCGTTGAACTACAGAGAAGACTCTTTTTTTATTGACTTAAACTATTTGCGTTCTGGTTATTATTTTCCGATATTCGCATTTATGGCAGGGATATTTAGGGAATTTGTTGAATTCTATACTTGAGCAATTTAAGGTATCTCAAAGCGCATAACTGTATATATTTCGTTTGTATATATTTAGATTTGGATTATGGTATATCTATCTGAGAGTAGAATAATGTTTGTATTCAATTAAATCTTAGTGGAGTGGAGTTGAGGTATGCTTTGGAATTTTTACATACGTTCAATTTGACTATTTTCCAATGGTCTTGGTTCTTCGTTGGGGCATTAATGATAGGGTTCTCAAAAACTGGAATTAGTGGATTTTTAATACTTGTCATACCTATACTGGCCGATGTATTTGGAGGAAGGGAATCAACGGGAATTATTTTGCCTATGCTCATAGTGGGCGATTTGTTTGCGGTGTGGTATTACCATCGGCATACCGAGTGGAGCAATATAAAGAAGCTTTTACCCTGGACGGTAGTTGGACTTGCATTGGGCTTAACCGTCGGTAAATATATCAACGATTCTCAATTTAAAACCCTCATAGCCATAATGGTTTTAATATGTTTAATTATTTTGGTTTATACAGAAATGAAGGGGGAGCGCTTGAATGTTCCAAAGAAGTTTTGGTTCTATGCTTTAATCGGAATTCTGGTCGGTTTTGCATCGATGATCGGTAACGTGGCTGGTCCAATTTTCACACTATATCTGCTTGCTTCGGATTTTAAGAAAAATGATTTCATGGGTACCACAGCTTGGTTCTTCTTAATTATAAATTTAGCTAAGGTTCCTCTTCAAATCTTCGTATGGCATAATATTACAATGAAAAGTATTTTGCTTGCCGGCGGTATGATACCCGCTATCACGATAGGTGCTTTGGTGGGAGTGGCAATTATAAAGAAGCTCGATGATAAGTTTTTTCGCAATATTGTAATAGCTATCACTGCCCTTGCAACAATTAAGCTTTTTATTTGAACCAGACCTCCAAGGAAGCAGCACTTTAGCTACCTCAGTCAAACCATTGATGACTGAATGGGTATGGGCAGGCAAAAAAATTGGAGAAGGGCAGGCACTTTAATGAGCGCCTGTCCTTCTTTTGTAGACAAAATACATTCGCAAGTGCCTTTAAGCTGTAACCATTGACATAGACCAAAAATCCCTAGTCGGTTTGCGGGGTGGAAGGTGGATCAAATCATGGGGGCAGCTTCTAAGGCAGTTCGCACAGAGAGAAAACAACGGATTTCAACCACTAGCGTTACCTTAAGCGCAGAGAAACATAATGAATGCAAACAACATTTCCTCATAGGTTTGCATTTTTGGGGCCATTACCTGAGCCTCTTTCTCGTCGAGTTCCGTATGTTCAGCCAAATACTCTTCCCAGGTTTGATAGTAATTTGTATTCATAAAGAGTCCCTCCTTTAATAACTGGCATTATTAGCTACATAGTCCAATACAGCCTTTGCATTATCGACATTAACACTGTTTAACGTAATAATTACTTTATCAAAACTAAAGTAATAACCGCCACCAGGTGCCATAATTTCGATGAGCTCTTTTGCCTTGTCAATACACTGTTCTTTTGTACCTGTTTTCAAGAGTGAAAGAGGGTAGAAACCACTGATAATATGCTTATTTCCTAATTTCTCCTTTACAATCTTGGGATCGCCATGCTCAAACGTCATTAAAGTCCCAGCAGGAAGTTCCGCAAGATAATCCACATAACGCATCCAATCTTGTTCAACAAACAAAAAGGATCTCATGCCTTTTTCCGCAAGCCCCTCGACCAATTTTTTAAAACTAGGCCAGTATAATCTTTCGAAATCTTTGTCACGCAGATAGGGAGCCATGTGTAAAGGAATAAAGGTAGCATTGTATTTATCAGGGAAGGGTTGGTTACCCATTTTTATCATCAAAGGAGTTACTGCATTGACTGCTGCCTCTACCTTATCGGGAATTCTTCTTACATCCAAGGAAATATTCTTAAATCCTCTTAGCTGATCACTTAAAATATCAAACGGAGCCTCGCAGAAACCTGCATAGAAATTTACCGTGCCATAATTAGATTTGTTAATTAGGTTTCCATATATCCTGAAAAGATTACTAGTTTCATCCGTATAGGCCTTGAAGGCTTTAGCCATCACTAAAGACCTTGTAACCGGATCCGAATTAAGTGCCGAATGCAAGTTTGGTAATACCTTCTCTAAGATACAATTATAAGGTGAAGCAATAAAATCGTCATAATCCTCTAATTTAAGTCCTTCAACGTCGGGATGCTGGAGAAAGCCATTTGAACCCATTACAAAATTTTTGGAGCCCAATAATTTGTAAAAAGACGGCAATCTGAAAGCGGAAACGGGTAATAGGTCAGAATAAAAGTCCTCACATACTTTTTCAAAACTCGCCTCTAGGTTGGTAGTATCCCACTGATCCTCTTGCAAATCTCCGCCAGCATATTGAATGGCAAATTCATGCGTTAATTGCGCAACCACCGGTACTCTCTTAGGGATTTTGCCGTCCATTAGATCGGTAAACAATTGGGTTCTTTCTTCAGATGATGGCATCTTTTCAATCATTTATTTCACCCACCCTTGACAAGTTTTTAGGCCTTCAGCAGCATTTGTTGTGAAAGCGTCCGCACCGATTTGTTCACAAGCTTCTCTACTTACAGGATTTCCACCGATAATTATCTTCACACTATCCCTAAAGCCCGCATCATTAAGTGCATTTACCGTGTTTTTCATAGAATCAATAGCAAGGGTAAGGACGCCACTCATCCCCAGGATTTGTGGTTTAACTTCTTTTACCTTCTCGACAAATGCGTTAGGTGATACGTCAATACCCAAGTCGTACACGTCAAAGCCTGCTGCTTCTGCCATACTACCGAAAATATTCTTCCCAATATCGTGTAAGTCTCCTTCAACAGTACCAATGACGATCGAACCAACTTTTTGAGTGGCTACACCACTTAATACAGGTTTTAGTAATTCAATTGTTTGGGATAGCAATTCCCCAGCAAAAATCAAGTCGCCCACGTAGTATTCGTTCTTTTCAAATAAATCCCCAACAATCGCCATACCTTGCTGGCAAGCTAATACAACCTTCTGCGCATCTTCACCATTGGGGTTTGAAGCGACAAAATCGTTAATGATTGTTAAAATAGTGCTTTCATCGATATCTCCTACCGCTTGTGTTAGTAAGCTCAAATTCATCCTATTTTTCCCTCCCTGGTAAATTTATTGTATCCCTAAATACTAATTGCAGAAACTTAATCTACCTTGCGAACACCTCCTTGTAGCAAATTCTCGGGTCGTAAATAGCAATAACTTCTGAAATTCTCACTTGTTGCTTAGGGCAAGGGCACTAGACTTCTTTAGATTGAAGAGGAAAATAACGATGCTACTTACTATTAAAATAGCTCCACATAATAAGAACGTATACATTTGCGAAGTATTTCCTGTGGATTTAGCTATATTGATTAATATAAACGGTGATACAAATTGACCTAAATAAAGGCAACTTAACAAGATTCCAATTGCAAATGTTGTTTGTGATCGATCTGTGTTTATGACAGTGTTAACAACCAGGAATGGTATAATCGTTGAATAGCCAAAACCTGTTAAAATTGCCCCAACAATGACCATGTTCAAACTACTTGCATAGGTGATTACTAGAAAACCCACCCCTGCGAATATCGTTCCAAAAACGCCTGTGAATTTATTTAAAGTACTCATAACTTTCCCAAATATGAGACCTGCAACTAGACCTGCTATAGAGAAGAAAGTTAGTGTTATGCCAACAGAAGCTGCATTTCCAAAATTTTGTTCAACTATAAGCAGAGCCGTATTAGCAAAGATTGGAAACGTCAAGGCTGAAAATAGAAACCCAAGAAAACTTATGAAATACACTATCCCTCCTAAAGATGTTTTCTGGGTACCTTCAATGACAACTCTAGTCTGCTCAGGCAGTTTGAATAATATTAACAAGAATACAATGATTCCTATTCCATAGACCCAAAAAGCATTGCTCCAGTAAATTGCAGCTAATATTCCTGCCAAAAGACTTGTAACGATTCCGCCGATATTAACGACTGAAGATTGAAATCCCATTAGGGTTGTTTGCTCATCATCCTTTTGGAAGAAATCAGCAATCAATCCTGTCGTGAAGGGTACACAAATTCCTAGACCAATACCCATAATAGCTCTCATAATTAAAATGAAGATTAAACTGTTAGAAAACATCACTGCCGGAGCTACTCCTCCAACAGTAAATAACACTAGCCCGACGAGTACCAGTAATTTTTTGCTAATCACAGTCGATAGCTTTCCGCTTATGCTAGAAAAGAAAATAACGAATAATGATGGTAAAGTGAGAATCATCGCAATCGTGCTGGGGCTGGTATCAGGAAATGATTGGGTTATATCTGCAAGGGCAACAGAAATAGCATTTGGAGTGAGATTAAGTAGCGATAGACTTAATACGGTAATTTTTAGTATGGTACTATTTTTCATAATTCTCCATCCTTCCATTGAGATAGCTTATGTATCAAAGTACAATCCATTCTGCATCTTGCTAACATATTGCAAAAGCCAAACTGCAATTTTGCGTTCAATTAATAAAATTAAACACAGGCGGCTACCCTCCTAAACTAAATAGAGTTTTCAGTCGAAATTCGATTTTGAGCGATCTGGTACACTTTGAATTTCTGTACTGCTTATACATTAAGCAAGAAGTATGCCCAAAAAACACAAAACGTAGTATAATGTAATATTTTGAGATGGGAAGACTTTCTAATCGTTCAGAACCCCCTAGATCAGCCTATCCGCACTCAGGCAATTAACGGATACAGATAGTCCAATAAAATTGGAAAGGGCTTATTGATGAGTCGGTTGTTATTCGATTAGGTGTATTTTTTTCTCATTTTATAGAATCTCGTCCCAATAAATATCCAACTTTCTCATATGTTGCATTTTACTATCAAATATTAAAGCGAAGTTACTTATGTTATAATTAACAAATACTGAATATTTCCTCTTGTTAGAGATAATACATGATATATTCTAACCTTTTCTGATTCAGCAAGGAGTCGATTTTAAATGAATTGGACCAATGCAGAAAACATTCCTGTTTCTAATAACCAAGATGTTTTTACTACTCGCTGGAGAGAATTGATCAAAAATAAGATGAATTTCTTGTCCAATAATATAGATCCAAGGAATACATCTTGTATGGTTCCTGAAGTTGCCGAATCCTGGATAAGGTCAAAGGAATTTGGTGTCAACCCTGATATGAAAACAATGGGCTATATGTTGAGTACCGCGGAGATTCAAGAGCTCATTCATCAAAATAGCCTGCTAATTGATACTGCAGTTCCTTTAATTACGACTTTTAAACCGTTGTTAGAAATATCCGGTTACCTGTTAGTCTTATTCAGCAGTGATGGAACAATATTGCATCAGGAGGGTGAACCCGCTATTCTTTCCTCATTCAACAGAATAAACGCTGTGGTTGGAGCTGTTTGGTCTGAAAAAAATGTTGGAACGAATGCACATTCATTGAGTATGAGACTGAAAAGGCCAGTACAGCTATTGGGTCCTGAACACTACTGTCTGCAACTAGAGGATAATATAAGTTCAGCGTCACCCATCATGAATGAATTCGGTCATGTTATCGGAGCCCTGGTGCTAGTACATCAGATACGGGGAGACTCTCCTTGGAAAAACAATTTTCTAAACCTGCAAGCTCACACTTTAGGATGGGTATCATCTATGGGAGTGGCCATTGAAGCTCAGTTAAAATTAGCCCAGCGCAACTATGCGTTGAAAATGACAAATAGTACTCTGAAAGCTACTCTAGAATATGTTGATGAAGGTATCATCTCCATAGACCATGAAGCGAAAATCAAACACTTAAACAGAGAGGCTTCACGCATATTACGCTTGAATCAAGACGAGGCAGTAGGCAGAGATTTAAAGCCTTTCTTTGGAAAACAATCTAACATTTTAAAGGCTTTAACAAGTGTAAAGCCTATAGAGTTCCTGGAGGTCTCTATTACTAACCAAATCAATGAACTTCAATACCTGTTATCGATTAAACCTATTTCAGAAGATGATAATTGTAGAAATGGCGCAGTTCTCCGACTGGCGAACGTAGATAAAATTAATGCCTTAGTTAATAACAGAGTTGGTGCCAAAGCAAAGTTTAGATTTGAGGATGTTATTGGAAACAGTGAGCCTATTAAAAAGTCAATATCACTGAGCAAAAAGTATGCGTGCACGAACGAAAATGTCCTGATTATTGGTGAAAGTGGAACTGGCAAGGAACTTTTTGCTCAAGCTATTCATAACGAATGCCGACCCTTAGGGCCTTTTATAGCCATCAATTGCGCTGCTATGCCCAGAAATTTGATTGAGAGTGAACTCTTCGGGTACGAAGGAGGTACCTTTACAGGCGCTGAACGCAACGGTAGGCCAGGAAAGATTGAACTAGCCAAAGGTGGAACGTTATTTCTCGACGAGATTGGAGATATACCCTTTGAACTCCAAGCGGTGTTACTTCGTGTACTCGAAGATAAGCAAGTTATGAGATTAGGCGGACAGCGATCTATAGATGTTGATTTCAGAGTTATTACCGCAACTAATCAAGACCTATATAAGCTCGTCGCTGAAAAACGTTTTCGCCAGGATTTATATTATCGTCTTTCAGTTTTAAATATTGAAATACCACCGCTTAGAGACCGGGGAACTGATCAGTTATTACTCTGTCAGTACTTTATTGACAACTATTGTGAAAAAAGAGGTCAAGTGCCACCTAAGCTCAGTTATGCAACTCAAATGAGAATAGTCGAATATGACTGGCCTGGAAACGTAAGGCAATTGGAGAATGCCATGATATGCTCAGTAAACACAACTCAAAGTATAATCATCGATCTGGAACATTTACCCAAAGAAATCATTGAAAGCAATCAACCTAAACAAGTTACGAATACAAGTACCCTCGCTCATTTAGATGTAGTGAGTATACAAGCTGCAGAAGTAAATGCTATTACGAACGCTATAATGCGCTGTGATAAAAATGTCGCCCTGTCTGCTGATCTATTGGGAATCGGTAAGTCGACTCTATATAGGAAATTAAAACGTAACAATTTGACTCATCTAATCAAATAACTTCTTATAGCATAGTGAGAGACCTCTTTATTACCCGACTCGAAAATATCAATTTTACTGTTCGAAAAGGCAGTATATTTGTCCTGCTGGGCTCCCATGAATGCTTCTGCTAGTCTATAACTGGAAATTTACCCTATAGCCGTTTACTGTATTTTGGGGCGTTATTAAATACCATGGTCAAGATTGTAAGTAGGGGCGGTATTGAATGGCGTGGAACAGTTCATCCTTTAGAAGAATTAAGAAAACATATTTTTTAACAGTGAAAGCCTAGACTGTCTATTAATTAGATAATGAGGGCTTTCACTGTACTATGTCTAAACTGGGAAGTTGAAAATACTAAGAAGAGGTGCATAAATGCCCTTCTTTCAGAACGTTAAGAACGCTCTGGAAGAAGGGCATTTATTTAAATAATGGTATTATGGCAGGTATTTTAAGATAGTTGTTGAAATCTTGTTAAGTGTAACAGAACGCATTCATATTATGTGACGCATGAGTAGGATATAGCGTAGTATGGCAAGCGGGTTTGAATTGACAGCAGACTGCAATTGATACTCACCAAATAGCATCAAGAGGAGGGTAACTATTATTAAAGAGTTTAAGCGCGGTTCATTTAAGTGCAGTGTTAGGATTTTTAGTGATAATACTAATAGCTTCTGCAGTTTTTACGAGTGTTATGAACGAGAATGCCAAACCTAGTGTGCGAATTAATAATATGGAACAGGCGAAACAATACATTGAAAGTCATACATTTGATGATATATCTATGATGGAATTTTATAGGCAAGTTTTTGTCTATAATTCATCTAGTACTGATAAAAAATTAAAACTAGAAGAGTTAAAAATTGGACTTACTACTAATTATAAAGTCAGAGTAATGATTATGAATGTTGTTATTGATACATCTAATGCTGAACTGAAAAGTTACTCTATACATTATGATAGAGACACTAATTATTTTAATGTAACGGAAAAAAAGAGAGGAGAAAACGAAATAAGGCCATCTGCAACAGAAGTCTTAACAAGATTTGATAAGTACAAAAACCGGATAACATTTCCCAAAGGAGATTATTCGTATTATAATGTTAATTTTTATTCATCAGGCTCTATAGGCCCAGGAGATAATCTATATGCACTTAATGACGAAGGTTTACATTTGATAAAGGGTAGAAGCCTAGAAGGTTTAATTTTTATGGTATATGGAGATCCCGTAAAAAAAGAGGATTCTCCGATCTATTACATAATGCCTTATTAATTGAAAGGTTACTTGCATTACGTGTGAAATTGATTATAAAGGGATGCTGCCAGGCCTGTCCAAATCGTACACGTATACGATTCTTGGACAGGCCTGGCAACTAGATTTTCCAACTACATCCATTGGTTCTTCCCAACGAATTAATCCCCTATTCTTTTGTTTACCCGTTCCGCATTTGGAAATATAGGGGCTCAAGTAGGCCTAAACGCACCGACAGTCAGAGTCCTTATTCAAAACACTTGGGCCCGAGGTAGTCAATTTTATTACCACGCCTTGTCCGCCGTCGACAAGTACGCGGTCACCGGTCTGCAAACGCATGGTCGCGTTGCCACAGCCCACAACTGCGGGAATACCCAACTCGCGAGCAACGATAGCAGCATGAGAGAGCGGTGCTCCCACATCGGTGACAATTGCTCCCGCCCGAGGAAAGAGTGGTGTCCATGCGATGTCTGTTTGGGAGGTAACCAGGATCTCTCCTTTTTGAAATTGATCTCCTTCTTCTGGGCTGTGCAGGCGACGAATCACTCCCTCAATTCGACCCGCAGACCCTGCGGAACCGGTTATAACATTACCCTTCGACTCACTGGAATCATACGTGGAACCGGAGGCGGAGCCATAAGCATCGTAAATGTCATTACATCGCTTGGGATCTACCGCCCACAGGAACGGATCAAAACGGCCACATATAATCGACGGGTAGGCAGGCAAAGACGAGTACCTTCTGTGGATGTCCTTCCTTGCAGGGATAAATTTTACTACTGTTTCATCTCCAGACAAGACATTCAACACCTCTTCAATTGTCAGAAAAAAAACGTCATCGCCTAGACCTGTCAATTGCCCAGCGCGAAGAGCAAAGTTGCGGGCAACCCAACGATCACGCACATATTCAGAACGAACTGCTTCGCGCATGCGAGCCTTTGGAGCTACTTTATTTATACGACGTTTCATAGATCGCACCTTCCGTGGATGGCTTGTTTCAAAGCGATTCCAGGCAGTAGTGAACTCAGCGCGTCGTTTTATAAGTAAAGCTTCTATATCTATCGGTGATTTCTCAAACTGTGCCAACTGCTGATTGAGCCAACCAGGGTCCTCTGCTGGACGAGGAACCGACAGCTCAAACTCATTGGGTCCCCGGTGGCCATATTGATCTATATATTCAGTACGGTCGATTTCTCGGCGGGCCAATTTTGCTATTCCAAGAACAGGTCCAAGACTTGCTATGAGTCCTGAGCCTGAGGCGTCTCTGACATTCGAACTGCTGCTCAAACCCGATATTAACGTATCAGCATCCTCCGGCCCAAGCAGTTCAATTAGCTCACGTCGCAACTTAATCGTATAGTCTGAGAACTGAGTAGTGCTACCCATTACGCTCCAAACAGTGTCCTTCAGGTGAGTGAAAATTTCATTGTGCCACAAGAAAGTCAGTTCGGCTTTCTTATTTGTTTCATGGAGCTGTTTTTGCATTCTCTCGCACCAAGCCGGATTCGTACTCAGGAACCTAGGCAATTCTCGAACCACCCCCATCTGTGTGATTATTATTCCTACAAAATTAAAAATGAAGGACACCATAGTTCGCTTGGACAGAGGTATCAAGGGAATCTCTATGCTCTCTGGAATCCGTGTGTATAACAAGCCTTCCAGAAACCGCATTATACCTTGTTTGCTTTTGCCCAAAGCACTTAAAACCGAAGCATAGATACTTAAGTTAAGATAGATACGACCACCAATATTGCCGGATGATTGATATCCGGGTAGCAACTTCCATGATTCGAATATTTGTTGCTGTACACTCCAAGTGAGAGGTGTCATCACCTGGGGGATTGCTTCCCCGAAATTAACGTTCGACCATAAGTAATTACCAGTCATACTATCGTTACACTCACCAGTGGTTGGATTATGTCCGATCAGGGTCGTCACTGGCCGGGATTGCAGCAAATATAAGGTGCCTCCTGCGATCGACCATTCGATATCCTGGGGACAACCCATTTCCTTCTCTAGGCGGTTCCCCAGTTTATAGAGTTTAGTGGCGAAATTTTTCAGTTCCGGAGGGCCATCATAGGCAACCCTTCGCCAAATCCCTGTTTTTCTCCCCAGCTTGAATGTATAAGCTGTGACCTGACCAGACACCAATTTCTCGCCCAACCCGAAGATAAAGTTGCCGGCCATTTCATTGCGGTTACCAGTCACCGGGTCAGCTGTAAACAAAACACCCGAAATATCTGCTTTTACCATTTGCTGAATAACCACAGCCATGTCGTGAGACTCGTTAATACCTTTTACCTCGCTGTAAACCTGCACTTCCTTACTATGGCGTGACTTGCTCACGGTTCGGATCGCCTTTCGGACTTCATCGTCGGTGCTGACATCCAGTACAGTGTCAAACTGGCCAGCAAAAGAAGCCATAGACGAATCCTCAGATAGTGCAGATGAACGGACAGCGCAGGAGCTTTCACCTCCCTCCTGACATATTTGCTTAAGGTACGTCTGGACCTGGCCCCAGGCTTCTGGAATTAATTCGTCTTTTTTGAAAGCCGTCGGCATAATTATGAAGCCATTGGGGACTGGATAACCCTTTTGATAAAGGTGCGCAAGTACTCCGCCTTTCCCTCCCGCTAGCTGATTATGCTCAGTTCTCAATTCCTTAAATAAGTAAACTAATTGTTTCACCCAACCCCTCCTTTCTAAGTCTGATTTATCATTCATGTCATCCATCGCCCTTATCCCACAAATAGTTTCCGGGGTTTAATCTTCCTCGTGACGCGTTATATCTTTAATCAAAGTTTGCAATGCCCAATTCAGTGCATCAGCCGTTTCATTAGAGTTAAGCCCATACCTCTGCCTGAGAGTTGCCCAAGTTAGAGAACTGTAGAGGTTGGAAATTATTGCAGTAATCTGCCTAGCAGCTCCTAAAGACAAGCGAGAGTTTCTTTCCATTACCATTTCCTGTATTTTATGATCTCGTTGGTGCCTGCTTTTAGGTTTAACATTGTTAGCATACAAAGCTATCGTGAAAGCCTGTACAAGGGTTGCCCTTTCCTCGAATATCTCTAATGTCTTCTCTGCCATAGCTGGGATATCATCCAACGATTGCGGATTAAAAGGAGAACTCTGATCCATAATTTCTGAGGCTATTTCATATAGAGCCTCCAGAAACGATTCCCGCGTCGGAAAGTGACGGTAAACCGTACCGTAAGAGATGCCAGCACGGACAGCTACATCCTTCACACTAAAGTCAAGGATGCGCCCTTCACTGATGATCTCCGCCACTGTATCTAAAATACGATCCCGCGTATTTTCCTTCTGGTTACAACGCAGGGGGCTAGTGTAAGCGCGACGATTAGATTTTCCTTCGGACATCCAAGTTCCCTCCAGTCCATATATTAGATATAGTCTACCTATATTTAATTATGCCTATATGCCATTAAAATGTCAATAGGTAAAATACTAATCTACCATGGCACGATCATTCGATATACTCATGGTTTAAGAAAATTTTGTATGAGTTCTCTTCAGATTCAATTACTCATACGGGAGTCACTATAGCCAAAAACGAGCGTTCTTAACGTTCTGAAAGAAGGGCATTTATTTAAATAATGGTATTATGGCAGGTATTTTAAGAAAGTTGTTGAAATCTTGTTAAGTGTAACAAAACGCATTCATATTATGTGACGCATTAGTAGGATATAGCGTAGTATGGCAAGCGGGTTTGAATTGACAGCAGACTGCAATTGATACTCACCAAATAGGGCCATCTGCAACAGAAGTCTTAACAAGATTTGATAAGTACAAAAACGGATAACATTTCCCAAAGGAGATTATTCGTATTATAATGTTAATTTTTATTCATCAAGCGCTATAGGCCCAGGAGATAATCTATATGCACTTAATGACGAAGGTTTACATTTGATAAAGGGTAGAAGCCTAGAAGGTTTAATTTTTATGGTATATGGAGATCCCGTAAAAAAAGAGGATTCTCCAATCTATTACATAATGCCTTATTAATTAAAAGGTTACTTGCATTACGTGTGAAATTGATTATAAAGGGATGCTGACAGGCCTGTCCAAGAATCGTACACGTATACGATTCTTGGACAGGCCGTTTCTATAAGGTTTGTCACCCTCGTGAGATTTGCCACATATTCTGTGAATAAAGTAACGGAAAGGACAGGCAATGGAGGCATAAATTTCAGTTGCGTTTTTCAGCAGGGTTATGGCCTCCCGAGGATATTGTTCCAAACCGTCCATATAAGGAGCAATCATTTATTGTGGAATTTACGGTTGAGGGTTAAGGACATCTCCAGTGGATCTAGCAAGAAATTTGATTTGAGCTCCTTTTGACTCCCCATGTTAACCTAAATTGATCAACAGATCATTCGAATATGGAGAAGGTGTAACGCATACCAAAGAAGAAGTAAAGTGGTTAGGTGATTTTCCGGGTGGGTCTAATCTGTAAATCATATGTGATGTCAGCCACCGAAAGAGGAGCCGAGAGAAGAAAGAGGTGTTTATTATGACAGATGATCCCTTTAATAAGATAAAGGGCTTAGAGGGTTTTGATACTTCAAAGTTATTGTCTACCATCAACACAACCCCTTCCTATCAAAAAAGTCATAATGAATTTCTGGAAAATTATAATAAAAGTATTGATAGTTTCATTGAGCATAGGAAAAAGGAAGCTGAAGAAGATTTAAGAAGACATGATGAACAAGTAGAAGCCTCGAAGAATTCAAGAGCTTCAGTTATTATTGGTAGTATTGGAGATAACGCGACTGGATTTTCAATGAGTTCAAAAGATTTTCCTGTAACGATTATTAATCAAGTATTTAATTATGAAAAAGCATCTAAGGTCTTAGATGCAATTAATAAGAAATTCAATGACTCATCATTTAATAGTGAGTTTGGAGATGATGCTGAACTTGTGAAACAACTTATTAATAAGGCTCTAAAACAGATAAAGAACAAAGATGATCCAACCCTGATACAAAACTCACTTGCGGTAGTATCTGATATTGCCACAAGAGTATCTTCAGGTGTAATAGCATCCGGAATAATATTGTTGCTAGGAAGGTTATCTAAGATTCAGAGGAACTGAAGCAGTTAAGGCGTTATTGGGTGGACTAAACCTATAAATGCTTTAATCTGTCTACCGACCAAATAAAAAAAGTGACTTAAGGGTCGAATAAAATGGACACAATTATGGATTTACAATAGTTTCATAAATTAGTATTACATGCAGGAGGCAATATCGTGGATAATTTACGCGCCCTCGAACTTTTTATTGATAAGGATGGACTGTGGTACGCAGATGGCGTGCTTATGATCAAAAAAGAGATTATTATGTTATTTGCTTCCGGTCTAAAAAAAGATGGTTATGATAAATATCATATAGATTGGCAGGATCAATTGTACCCTGTGAGGGTGGAGGATGCTCCTTTTTTCGTTCAATCGATAACCGAGCAGAGTGGTCGGCTTATGATACAGCTTTATGATGGACGAAAATTCCCCCTACCCCTGGGTAATATTATCATGAAAAACAATATCCCCTACATCTCTCTGTTCTGGCAGCATGATACGAAACTGTCTCGTCCTTCTTATTGTGAGTTATGTAAAAATGCGATCGAGCGGGATGGTTATTATTTTATCAAATACGGCGATAACGAATGGCGCGTTGAAGAGATAGTATGACGGGAAAATGAGCTCTTCGCACAGTTCAAGGCTTTCCTAAGGGTGAGCAGCTCCTTTAGGGGTAGTTCTGAGTAGTGTGGTTGGCGGAACTTTCAGCGACCACCATTTTACAGCCCATGCCTGTCCAAAAATCGTAAGCGCATTCGTATTTGGGACAGGCTGATAATATAAAGCTTTCAGTAAAGGGGAAATTTTAATTGTATTCACGTGAGCAGATTGTGGACGCAATCGAGAACTGTTTAGACGAAAGTGAGGGCAAAATAATTAAGGTTAGATTCGGAATAGAGGACGGATTAACCACGAGTTTAGATGAGATTGAGTTGAGGTTTGGAGCAAGACGGGAACAGGTTCGTGAAATTGAAAAGAAAGTTCTCACATATCTTAAGGTACACTGTTGAAGTGGGCAGTATTTTCCTGCAATGAATGCATGGCCCCAACGTCTTAAACTGTGGGGAGTCTTTGAGCCATTTATACGCCGACTTTATTGGGAAAAGGGGGAAAGAATAGTGAGTAATCGTGAGGTCGCAAGCTTAGCTTGTAAAGTTCTTGGAATCTACATAATTATTCTAGGGATTAATGCATTGTTCAGTGTACTTACTGTCTCATTCGGAATACCGAACCATGTGGCTAATGAAAGCTTTATCAATATTATTTTTTCATTAGTTTATATTCTCTTTGGAGTTTTACTATGGATTCTTTCTGATAAATTATCTGCAATTATGGTTGCACGGGGAAAGCATACATACGAGGTTTCGGGTATAACAGCCAGTGATATACAGAGAATATCTTTTTCTGTTCTCGGCCTTTTCTTTCTCGGAAATTCATTGCCAAAGTTAGTATCAACGTTAATAAATATTAATTCTATGAGTGGGCTTCCTAATTCTACAAGGTTAAGACTACTTGTATCGGGAGGGTTAATAACTGAGTTTCTCGTTGGATTAGGAATCTTTCTTGGTTCACAGGGTTTGGTCAATTTCTTAAAAAAGATGAGAACTGCGGGATTGAAAAGGGACAATAATTCATGATAGATTATTGTGCCACTTGTTAGATATGAGGGAATTTTAAAGTCACATCAAAGTAGAGGGGAGAGAAGAATAGAAAGACAAAGGATTGGTTTTTGCAAAATGAACAATAACATAGTTTGGAGGTGGAAAAGATAAAAATTTTAATTTTTGGCGGGGCGGGTTTTGTAGGAAGAAACTTAACTAAGGAGTTACTCGCAAACGGTTATCAGGTATCCGTTGTATCGAGGAATCGTCAAAAAACCCTCAACAGCTTGGGAGATAATGTTCAGGTAATAGAATGGGACAATATTTCTCCTCTATCTTCTATGTATGAGTTACACGACATTGACGTAGTTATAAACTTGGCGGGTGAGTCAATCGGCAATCGTCGATGGTCTTATTCAATAAAGCAGGAGATTTTGACAAGTAGGATTAGAACTACTAGTGCAATTGTTGCTGCAATAAATAATCGCACCATGCAACCAAAAGTTCTAATTAACGCCTCAGCAGTTGGATATTATGGTCCTCGTCAGGATGATAAGATAACTGAGCTTGAAAAAGCGGGGCAGGATTTCCTAGCTGGAGTTTGCCGTGCTTGGGAAAAAGAAGCAAACAAGGTTCAAAACAATTTTACTAGAGTCGTAACTTTACGGATTGGCGTAGTATTAGGAAACGAAGGCGCTCTCAAAAGAATGGTAATGCCGTTTAAATTCTTCATAGGTGGCCCGCTGGGCACAGGAAATCAATGGCTTTCGTGGATACACATTAAAGATTTAACCAGTATGATAAGATTTGTAATTGAACATCAGGAAGTAATCGGTCCCGTAAATGCGACTGCACCAACTCCCGTAAGAATGAGAGATTTCTCCAAGGTGTTAGGTGAAGTCCTAAAAAGACCATCTTGGCTACCAGTTCCTGAACGCTTATTGAAAATCGCATTAGGACAAATGGCAGAAATGTTATTGTACGGTCAACGGGCTATTCCAGAAAAAATTCTCGGTGCAGGTTTTGAATTTAGGTTTTTTGAATTAAGGTCTGCTCTAGAGTATGCTCTAGGAAATCAGAAGGGCGTCTAGAAGATGAACGATGAAAGTGCTTATAAAAGACATAATTCGTAGTCTTATAACAACTACTTAACTTCCCATTAATCCATATTTCACAGATTCTATTTTAGTAGGAAAGGGACCCAAATCCGCTTGATGATAAAAGTATTTAAGTAAATCATAAATATCAATACGCATCTTTAAGGGGGAGCTAGATATTCAATATATGGAGTTTATAAACTATAAAGTACATAGCTATTATTGGAATGATGACTTGAACTGTGCCATTACATCGTTACTGACTCTTTCAGAAATATATAATATTAATCTATGCTCACAAATTGTTAATGCAGGCATTGGAATGCCTGGAGCTGGTGGGTATGGAGCTCAGTGCGGACTAGTTAGTGGCGCATTAATGTTTATTGGAATTTTAGGAAAAGAAAAGAGCTTGGAATTTAGGGATATTGTGAATACGTGCTATGAGTTCGCGAAGGGATTCGAAATAGAGTTTGGGAGCTTAGATTGTAGAGTTCTAAGGCCACAAGGATTTAAACCTGAAAATCCACCACACTTATGTGAAGAAATGACGAAGAAAGCAATTATGTTCACCCTGAATTATTTGAACTCTTTGAAGAAGATTGATGATTGATAAGTTTGTACCCTAAATGGATGGCTCAATATGGATCTGAATCCTTTGTACACACCCCAATATATGAATTAGTATCAGAATTTAATAAGTTCAGACCAGCTATTCTTACGGGTTATGGTACAGTGATTTCAATGCTAGCAGATGAACAGGCAGCTGGTCGCTTAAATATAAACCCTGTCTAGGGGGCTTTTCCCTGTCCTTCTTGAAGGGGTGTGAACTCTATACCCAATCTTACTAATAAATCCCATTGCCTCTACTAAGGGAGTACCTGATTAATATTTGAAGACAAAAAGCAAACCAAAGTGATAGTGACCAGATAAAATTCGGTACATACAATAGCGTAGTAGAATATAAAGATTGGTGGGTCCAAATAATGACAACAGATGAACTGGTTTATATAAAAATTGCTGAAGTCGGCAGTGTTACTGCGACAATTGGATATATTCTTCTTGTTATCTCCTGTTTACAATCAGAGAGAGTTGAAATATTTAAGAGATTGGGAATGAAAGCGGATAGTATTGATCCAACTAAAATAACAGCAATATCTGCTTGGGTACGGGGTGCTGGCATTGCAATATTAGCATTTAACAATGCGTTCCGATTTAGGGATCTGATATATAAACAAATATTTAAGTCCAACGAAGAAGAAATCAGGCCTCAACTGCTTGTTACTATCGGAAGCTGGATATTACTGATTGGGATAATTATTATTGCCATTGTTTCTCAACAGAAAGCAGAAGAACCTGGGTTAAAATCTATACTTGGGTAGAAGCTATCAGATGGTTATATTTCTTTAAAGGATGACCTCAGCAAACAGAAATTGCTTGGGTTACTTCAATCCCTTTTTTTATGCTTCAAAACAGCGAGGCAAGAATTTACAGTACTTGTAGCCGGTGGACTTCGAACTCCTGGCGAGTTTTTGAAGGCTTTAGCATTGAGGGCAAAAAAAAATGTCTAGAAAAGGGATTGTTTATTTACGTATCTATTGGGGAGGGATTTTTGAACCAGTCTCGCCCAATGCCAATGAGAATGCAAAAATTCTTAGCTGAAATGGGAATCACTTCTTCTGATCAACTCTTTAAATTAATGAAATTTGCTCCTAGAATCTGCTTTAGAAGATCTCGATAGTTAATTTGATCAACTAAAGCAGAACATGGAACCTCACTTATAGAAGAATGTATTTGGCAATTGGATAAACCGGTTTCCGGTTAATCCAATTGCACGAGCCCTCATGTGCCTACTGTTCTTTTATATAGGTAAATTGTTGTCCAAGGAACATGTTTCAGGAAATATTTAGGGGATATGTTCCTCGGAATGTACGGGGACCCTTGAGACTGTGAAATGTAATTAATGGTAATATGCATGCCAATTATGCTATATAGGGACTACTGGTGTATCAGACCAACAGTCCCATGCTGATATACATAAAAGTGATTGATAGAAATCCTAGAGGAAGCTATGGTTGTCCTCATAGGGATGCAAGGTAGACACTAACGTTTTCTATGGGTTGACAATGTTCCTCGATTAACGCCTTCAACCTTTGACTCCATTCTTCGGCTATGCTTTCTATTTTAGCCCGCATAATCCTGGCAGTAAGATTAGCTATGGTTCCTGTTAGATTTAATTCTGAATCAATGGCAACTTCCGTAGAGTCATAATTGGAGGCATATAGTTGAAGGGTAGTGGACTGACTAACTTTGCTAGTAATACCAATGCCCTCCCATGTTGTATAAGTGACAATGCGAAAGGGCGAATACTGTTCCACAATTTTGCTTATTAGCTTGTAGCGAGCCTTAATGTTAGCAACCTTTATAGTTACCAGGCTTAAATAAGTGTTATCATCTATTAACTCGACGGATTCGCAACCGGGAATTGTTTTGCCAATATTGTAAGGATTGAAAATAATCTCCCAGATTTCTGCCAGTGGAACGGTTATATAAAACTTGCTCGTAATTTTCATAGCACTCCTCCTATTTGGTTGAAAATAAGCGGGTCAGGGGACATTTTTGGTGTAAATGGAAGCAACTAGGGCGGAGAAAATATACCCTATTTGCGGAATGTTTTTTTCCGTAACCATTCCTTCAGCACAAATTTAGTGGGAGTGGCTACGGGTTTCCGCCCATAGAGAAGTCCAAATCCAACATAGCTTTGGTTCTTCTTAATGAAGTCAGCACTTCTCTGCAATCTGGGTAGTAAGCCGGGCTGTTTCTTTATTTTATCGTCGAGGTCTTTGTAGAGCAGCCAATCTCTTTTGAGTTCGCTTGCTACCAGATTGTCAGTTTTCAGAAGTTGTGGATTTTTGATCTCTACACCTTCAAATCCCGCCCGAGATAAAGAATTACACCATTCCTCAATGGACACAGGGTCGGTGCCCGAACCGTAGTACTCCTTCAATTGTTTCTGGAGATTAGTGGGTAATTCTTTAAGCAAAGTCATTTCAAGGTCAGCGACTTGGCCCTTGGGTTTAAGGACTCGGTAGAATTCCCGAAATACGTTCACCTTATCTAAAAATACTGTAACAGATTCAGTGATGACCCAATCAAAAAAGTTTTCTGCAAAGGGCAGGGAATAAACATCGGCTACTTTAAAATCGACCAAATGGGATACTCTTTCTTTCTCTGCCCTTTGGAATGCTTTATCAATCATCAAGGGATTGATATCGACACCTATGATTCTAGATCCGGTTGTTTTAGCTAGATAACAAGTGGTCAGGCCGCTACCACATCCAGCGTCAAGGACATAGTCCTCGGACTTTATTTGTATAGTGTCTAACGTTTGCTTAGTGGTAAAGAATCCCCCAGGGTGGGAACTACCGATACCTAGCCAAGCCAGTAACTCAAAATAGGTCATATTTTCTACTTTCTTGGTTTCTCCCATTTCCTGAATGCATTCCTCTCAGGTTTACTAGAGTTTAAGATAAAAACTACTTAGAGGCTATCTCTTCCGTTTAGTCATAAGATTACTGATAAAACCTTTGATTCCACCTTTTTTAGGTTGTTCCCAGGCAGGCTGGACGGGCATTTGTCCCCCATACCCTTGGTTATTTCCCTGAGGTGCGTACCCTTGGAGAGGATAGCCTTGGGGCGGGTAACCTTGAGCTGGTGGCATAGGATGCTGTAGCTGTTGCTGACCGAAGCCTTGAGGTGGATAGTCTGGAGCAACGTAGCCCTGACCACCCGCACTTTGTGGCCCAGCCCCCCAACCTGGATTTCCTCCTGGTATTCCGTTAGCCCAGGGTATACTTCTACCCAGACCTCCTCCGAGACCATTCAGAATTCGGCCAAGTCCCGGCGGCATCGGCAAACCTCCTTGCCCTCCCATCATGGGCAGAAATCTCTGAAGTCCCCGGCCAAACATCGGAGAATAATTACCCCCACCGAATTGTCCGAGAGCAATCGGTGGTCGAAAGCTCTGATTCTGTTGTGGCATGGCTTGTTGATTTCCAAACATATTCGTTTCTCCTTTTTTTGCCTTAGATTAGCTCTTCTTTAACTAATGGAAATAGATGGATACAACAAGGTATTCGTGGCTATATAGTTTCGCTACATAAGAACCACATTACTCATTTTTTTGAGGAGCAAGTTCAAGAGTTTTTATCCGATTTTAGATTGAAGAATGCTTATCCCGGCAAGTATTGAACCTTTATCGGAGTAGTCGGATAACTGTTTGGTTGTACGAACTCCTAATTTGAAAAGATCTACTTTTTTGTCTCAAAATATTTGTAATAAACATATAGTAATGTAGGCTTGTATAGCTGGTTGGACGATTACGAACAGGTTTGTGATGTGACACAAATGATATTTGCTGAGAGAAAAGTATTATGGCAAGGGGGGAGTAACTGTATGTTTAGAGGGCGTGTTGTTGGTTGGAACGGACTAGGTGGTTATGGTGGTCTTGGTCGCCCAGTAAATACAAGACTATTTGGACATTCTCAGTTGGGGCGATATGGAGGATATGCAGGATATGCAGGAACCGGTGAAGTTGGGGTAAGTACACTACTACTTGCGGCTCTCTTTATCTAATCATTTGTAAAAGATTCTTGGCAAGTGTTAACAAAGAAGGCTATCTTCTTTTAGTAGAGAATGATAGACCTTCTTCCTTTCAGCGGGTATGATGGCACTGGTGAAATTTTCTCGGCTTTTTCTGTTCTATATTGTGAAATTCGTAAGATTATCCGTGCTAATGTATTTTGGCTGGTGTTTCTTGTTTTTGCATTTGGGCCAATCATGATGGGAGTTGGAACTATTTTGTCCAGTAACACGGGTGATATCAATTGGCAAATGTATTTAACAGAATTGCTTAGTGGTCTTGCCGCACTGGGACTTATCGGATACACATTTATCGCTGCATGGGTATTTGGTCGAGAGTATACAGATAAAACGATTAAGGATTTGCTTGCCAAGCCCGTATCCAGATCACAAATTGTACTGTCCAAAATGCTCTGTTTCAAGGTATGGTTCAATAAGCTGTCTGTTATGGAATTCTTAGCTCAAATGGGCATAGGATGGTAACTAAGGTGAAGCAAAGGAAGTGTCGTACATGCTAACACCCAGCTTGGAGGACTATTTAGAGGAGATATACCGGTTTTCGTTATCGCTGGATACGGTTCGGGTGACGGACATCAGTAAAAGGCTTCAAGTTGCTTTGCCATCAGTCACTAAAGCCCTCTATAAATTGAGAGACGAGAGTTACATAAAGTACGAACGATATGGTGAGATTAAGCTTACCGATCAAGGCAAAGAATTTGGGTACTATTTAGTAACGAGGAACCAATTGCTGCAGGAGTTTCTTGCTCTAATATGTAGCAAATGTAACTTTGCTGCCGAGGCCGAAGCTATGGAACATTACCTTTCAACAGCAACGATCGATGCCATCAAAACTCTGGTAGAGTTCATGAAAGACAATCCCTTTTGGCAACAAGCCTTTAACGATTTCATGAATTCAGAAGAATAGTTAGAAATGTTTTTTAATCCAGGAGTTAATAACTAATTTTCGTAACCAACGTTATTTAAGCAATTAAGCTAGTTTTTCCTGAAGTAGGAAATACTAGCTTAATTGCTTAAATACTAACTCTCATACATATCCACCAATAACATTGCCATTTAAACTACACTAAGCCTAAAAGGTATGCTACCTGAGCTATGATGAAACATACTGAGAACGCGATCACAGTAGGGATCATGAAACCCATAAAGGTCCACTTTTTACTTCCTGTTTCTTTGTACATGCTGAGTAAGGTTGTCGCACAAGGCCAGTGGAGTAGAGCAAAGAGCATCGTGTTGAAGGCGGTTAGCCAAGTCCATCCGTTAGCAAGCAGAACTTTTTTCAATTCGAATAAGCTATCAAACTCAGTCAATTGCCCTGTGGCAAGATAGGACATGAGTAGGATGGGTACTACGATTTCATTGGCAGGTAGGCCTAAGATAAAGGCCATAAGGATAAAACCATCCAGACCAATGGCCTTGGCTATAGGATCAAGAACCCCGGCGATAGAGGCAATGACACTGACGTCGCCGATGTAGACATTTGCCAGAATCCACGTGAGTGCTCCTGCGGGGGCGGCTACTACAAGCGCCCGGCGCAACACAAAGATTGTGCGGTCAATCAGGGAACGATAGAAAACGGCACCGACCTTGGGTAAGCGATATGGAGGCAGCTCCAACACCAACGATGAGGGTTCTCCTTTGAGAATCGTTTTGGACAAGGCCCACGATACTACGAAGGTAAACGCTACTCCAAGCAGGACTAAGAGCGTTATCATGCCAGCCGCTAGTAGTGATTGCGACAAGAAAAGTGTGCTGGCCATGAAGATCGAAGCGATGGCGATGAGTGTGGGAAAACGTCCATTGCAGGGAACAAAGTTATTGGTCAGGATGGCAATCAAACGTTCTCTAGGAGAATCAATAATCCGTGCAGCCACGACCCCAGCAGCGTTACAGCCAAAACCCATGCACATAGTCAGGCATTGTTTCCCGCAAGCATTTGCTTTCTTAAACATATTATCAAGGTTAAAGGCTACGCGTGGAAGATAACCCAGGTCTTCCATGAGAGTAAACAAAGGGAAAAAGATGGCCATTGGGGGAAGCATCACAGCGGTAACCCAGGCCAAGGTACGGTACATACCTAAGACCAACACGCCATGCAGCCAGGCAGGGGCCTGAACCAGCTGAAACCAATGGGTAAGAACATCTTGAAAGGCAAAGAGAACTGATGCAATCATTGCCGAGGGTACGTTCGCTCCAGCGATGGTAAGCCAAAACACCGCGCCTAACAAGAGTAACATAAGTGGATACCCAAACACACGAGAGATAACAATTTTATCGATTTTATCCTGCCAACTATTCTGTAGACAGTCTTCCCGTAATACTACCCGTTGGGTGAGCTTTTCAGTGTAAGCGAAGATATCTGTAACAACACGGTCTGCGATGGGCGTTCCTGAAGACGAACGGACCGATTCAGTATCTGAGTAAATCTTCAGAAGTGGATCCAGCGGATTGAGGATGCTCATAGTGTGAATTAACCCCCTTGCCGTTGTGAGGCCACTGTTCTTTGAGGTTGTGTTGCTGCATAACGGCTGATGGTCTCGATAAATGAAACGTCACTATCTAAAAGACGAAGAGCCAACCATTTTGGATTTACTATGCTCGCCAAGCTTAGCGCTTCAACCTTTGGTAGAAGTGCACTAATTGCCTGTTCAACCTCTTCAGAATAGGGAATCTGTTTCGGCCAGGTCTTTTTCTTCTCAACGACCATTGAGTAAACCGCCTTTTGTAGGTCTGATAGCCCTTCTCCATTCCTTGCTGCCGTGGGAACAATAGGTACACCCAGTTCTTTTTCTAGTTCGCCGAAGTTGATGCTAAGTTTCTTTTTCCTTGCTTCATCGATCAAATTTACACAAATAATTACCTTTGAGGAAATCTCCATCACTTGGAGGGCTAAATTAAGATTGCGTTCAAGAGAAGTCGCATCAATTACGACAATGGTTGCATCGGGTTGACCGAAGCAGATAAAGTTTCTGGCAATTTCTTCTTCAACGCTGTGGGCTAGTAAGGAGTAAGTACCAGGCAAATCAATCAGTAAAAAAGATTTATTCCGATAGGAGTAATTTCCTTGCGCATTATCCACTGTTTTTCCTGGCCAGTTGCCCGTATGTTGATGTAAACCGGTCAGCGCATTAAACACAGTACTTTTTCCGACGTTTGGATTTCCGGCGAGTGCTATCACGTATTGTTCGCCGGTTGTTCTAATTCCAAACTGTTCTCTCATAACGCGACTATGATCATTCAGCGCGTTAGAATGGTCTCCAAGTTTCAATTTCATGTTTTCACCCCTAAGAAATTTTTATAATCAAGCTGGTAAGGTCCTCTCTATACTTGTTCCACGGCTATCAGGCTAGCGTCTTCACTGCGCAAGGCAATTACGGTACCGCGGACTAAATAAGCGATTGGGTCTCCGGCCGGGGCATTCCCAATACAAGTAAGAACGGTGCCTGGGACAATGCCAAGGTCAAGGATTCGTCGACGGAGTAAGCCTATTACGTCCAAGTGTACAACGTTAGATTTTTCACCTGGCTTTAGTGTGGATAAGGGCACAGATAACATTTTCATTTTACATAACTCTCCTTTCAAGGATTGTTAGACAAAGGCAACTTTTGACTAATTCCTTTTTTGTGGATAGCTGAGGGTCTGAAATACAGTATTAAACTGGGGAGCGGAAAGTTACATCAGACTGTTTGGTAATTTTTTCATAATTAATAATTGGGACCAACAAAAAGAAGCCCCAAACAAATCTGGAGCTGCTCATGATTATGTTGAAAAAGAATGCCTACTCTGTTGAATTTCGGCTTGTCCGTATAGTCTATGATTTTGCTTGTCCGAAGGTTATTATTTGCGGACCGCTTTTTTTGATTTTATACAACCCAAGCTTGTCCCAAATACGACAACGTTTTCGTATTTGGGACAAGCCGTTTATAGGCAGCACTTTAGCCTCAACCACAGTCAAACCCTTTTTGAGGAGAATTAGACAAATAGGAGAGTAATTCACAAAATAATTGAAATTAACAATAAGGGTTTGTGAAAATAATTCAGAGGCTAAATTGCTGCACTGGAACAGCACGAATGCATCAAAGAAAGTTGTATGGCAGTGTAAAACCTACGTAATGGACGGCAAGGATGCCTGTGGAGCCAAAGCGGTCGATGAGAATGTTTTGATGCATGCCTTTGTACGGATGTTCAACGGAATCTGTGAAGACAGGCAGAGCTTTATCAAGACGATGACTGCGAATATTGAAATGATTGTTTTGCAAAGGCCAGATGTTAGAGAGACCGAGGCTTTGGCCATAAGCGTCGTCAATGGATACGCTTGGATCGAGAAATTGAGCTGGGAAGTTTAATGAGGGAAAAACCCTGATCGAGTCCGTGGAAACCTATATGAAGCGCACTGGGAATTATCCCGAATCTGTGATTGCCGATAAAATTTATAGAAATAGAGATAATCTGCAGTACTGCAAAGCTCATGGCATTCGGCTTAATGGGCCAAGACTTGGCAGACCACCAGAAGATAAAAAGGAACGTTTAGAGCAAAGGCGCCTAGAGAAGCAAGAAGCAGGGATAAGAAATGCAGTCGAAGGCAAATTTGGTGAAGGTAAACGATGGTCTGGGCCGTATCATGGCGCGTCTTAAAGAAACTAGCGAGACGGTCATAGGATTACAGTTTATTATTATGAACCTGAGCAAACGTCTCAGGGATCTTTTGTGCCTATTTTTCGAAGCGATGTTTTTCAATCGTGAAAACCTAATTTTAGCTTAGAATCTGAAAAAATGCGTTCTGTTCAGTAATCCCTAATTAGGTCTTACAAATATATCCCTTTCATCGTGACAGGGCACGTGGAGTACGTGGTAGTGCTATAGAACCTTTGCAATCACAAAAATAGTCCTACTTTGTTCCTGAAATTAGGTAAGATGTAGTAAGAAAAATAAATTTAGGGTATTGTTACATATATATACAAATATTTTAATAATTTTATGATAGAATAATAAATAGTAGTAATGTTAGAAATAACTGGAACAGGTTTAAAGTAAGTCTTTAGGATATCAATTAAAGGAGGTGATTCAAGAAACGATATGCCGTTACGTGAGATTAAGCATTTGATTTCATTACTAAAAAAGGAAGAAAGGGGAGACTGTTTTCATGAAAAAGACAAGGTTAATTATTATACTTATGACCTTCACTCTTTTAGTTAGCAATGTAATAATAGTTTCTGCTTCAGAAAAAATGCCTATTCAAGAAGATTCTGTTACTTCAGAGAAAACACCAACTCTAAATAATACTAACCCTGGAAAAGAGGAGATATCTCCAAATGCCGTAGGAGCTAATATTGCTGGGTCATTTATAGCTATAAATTCTTCCAACGATGCTATTTATTATTCAGGTAAAATTACGTCCGCAAATACATGGATTTCTGCATCTATTCAAGAAACGGAACAGTATATGTCAGCTGTCGGATCAAGTTGGTCAAATGAAAAAGTTCAAACTACAGTTTATTCCGATAATAGTAAAACCTTAGTAACACCAACATATTTCGACAGAGAATTATCTTGGGGCTACTATCGCAGCAAGAATTATTTTAAGGCATATTTTCCATCAAACATTATTCCTAGCTACTGGTCTAATACGTGCTATAGTGCAAAACAATATGTTGATGATACATATGAATAACTAACTTTATTAAAATTAAAGAAAACACTGTTTAAACGGGCATCACTAGAACCAGAAGCTCATCAATACGGCGAGACGGCGTAACGGTTTAATTGTTTTACTGTCCTTAAGAAACCCAGAGGGTTATATTATAACACTAAAAACTTAATACCAAAGGGGAAACAAGCCGGTTTAATAGGCTTCAAAAACTCTTCTACCAAGGCTGTTTCTCATTTTTTTCTCTCAGTAGCCACATTTTCTCGATAGACCTTAGCTTCCTACCAAGCATCGTGGGCACCAATTTGTGCCGATAGTGCCGCAACTTGATTACAAATTGCGGTAAGTACGCTTGTGATCGCGACTACAAGAACCTGAGATTACCGCGACGATCACGATGGCAATACGGTGACCTACGACTACGAGTCCGCGATTCAAACATGACACCAAAACGGGCTTCTATCAGCTTCTATACAATTGCCAATCAGGACAAGAAAGATAGAAACAGACGACTCAACCAGGTAAGCCAGCGAAACTGTCAGTATACTTAAGTTATTGGTATAATGTTTTAAAATTAAAAAAACAACCATGAGCTTCCAGAATATGTCTCGCGTTATTTAATATAGAATGTTGACGATACCCCGCAATAGAAAAACTTGTGCCTTAAAATTAAGCTCGTGACCATTGTTTTGTTTTTTAATAATCTGACTAACATAGCGTCTCGGAATTTCGTTGATGGAATGAGCAAATTGCCAAAAAATAACTGGAAATTGACTCATATCAAATGTGAAATGCGGTAAATGTGCTATGGTTTTTAAAAATTGATTGACAGAGCAAACAAGCGTCACAGCATCACTTTATTAAAAGAGGCCGTTAGCCTGCTTGGGGGAGCTTTAATGATTTAAGTTCATCAAAGCTCTCCTTTTGGTGAAAATACCAAGCATCCATGTGTTGACACATCCGTCTCATTTAATCTATTCTGTAAGACCGATTTCAGGTTTCGTCATGAGAAAGAGAAGATAGGAACGAAGCATAGAAGCCGGATCACGGGGTTCAGGGCCTTTAGCTCATAGCCATACTGAAGCAGTGTGGTAATATAAGACAAATCGTTTCGCCAGAATTTTACGACCAAAGGCCAGTCTTTATTGACAATGACGAAGATCCCACCGGAATATTATTGGCGGAGACGAAGAATGACGGAACCCTGATAGAGTTCATGAAAAAATCAGTATAAGGTTTCAAATAATCAACCCTAAATTTTGTAATCAAAGGAATAAACTCCTCATTACGCGATCATGGGACGTTTTAGAAATGTCAAGTTCTTTTAGACGTATCGGGAAAATTAAGATACTTTTTATCACTCGCGAATTACCAGTTAAACTTGATGAAAAGTAAAAGTCCTCCCACTAAAAGAGGAAGGAATGCCATAAGGTTGGTTCAAGGAAACCCTTGTCCTAACTACCTCGACGAATGCCGAGAGTCTATTTAACTTATGGAGGGTGGGTATGGTATATAAAATCAAGTACACTTGTGTATATTTTTTGATACTTCTATTGTTAACTTCTAATTTTGGATGTCTTAGAGTTTCTCAGACTCATCCTTCAGAGGAATATTTAGTGATGATTACTAAAGAATCAATTGATGCTTCTAACAATTTTTCATGGAAGACTTACGAAGGTTCTGAAGGAGAAAAATATTTTACAGAGAAAGCTAGAAAATTGTACTTTGGTACTGCATCGGATGTTGATTTTGTTCAAAAATTTCATGTAGTATCCAGTGGATGGGTCGAGAAATTCGATAAAATAGATACCGAAAGCCCTAGCATAGAATTTATTACTTATAGAAAAATTGAAGATATAAACCAAGTAGTTCGAGAATTTCGTTCGAAAATCATATACTCTATTCAATTTGAAAATGGCAAATGGTTAATTGATGAAATCCAATTCGAGAAACTGTAAGAGGAGTTCGGATTATGTATAATAAAAACCAAGTTATATATGCAATTGAACACTGTAACTTAAACGATAAGCAAAAATTAATTATAAGTTCGAGATATGGGATTAATACACAATCGGTTTCAATGGATGAACTATTTAGTAAGTTTAATATAACTTATGATGATTTTAAACAAATCGAGAAGCAAGTTCGCCAATTTCTCAAAGAACACTATAAGACAGAATAAATATTAAGGTTCACGAAGACCATTATAAGACAAAAGATAGAATAAAACCTTTTGTTGAATGTCCAACTATAACTGACTGCATTTCCAAACTCTTTGAGTTAGAAGGAAATCCAATAGCAGATTACTTTGTTGGCCATGATGCTCTTCATTATTATAAGCTGGTCGGAGTTGGCTTACTTTGTATCTATTTAATTCATGCCGCAAAAAGGAATTTGAAAAGCCAGTTGAGCGTGATAAGGGTGCTGTGGGCGTCGAATTTAGCATTTAGTTTACTTTGTATTTATAACGTTGTTGCGTATTTATCCAGAAATATGAATTTGCACTGAGGCAAATTGTCGCCGGATCATTCGAAGAAGGGGAAGGGTGTACCGGCTTGGTAAAGAGATCTGGGGTAGTTAAGTGATTTTCTGGGTGGGTTGAGAAGAACAAAGTCTGATAATTATTCTGAATTAAGTTTACAATATTTGAGAAAATCGGTTGCGTTACTAATTCCCTGCTGCTGGTTTACATGTATAAAGTTTTGGTTAGAGTGATATATAAAACGATCTGCGTACATGCCAGTTCTGCTATTAATTGCAGCCATCCCTTTTACAGATATAACTGTTACAGTTCCTTTTCCCTCAAAACGGCCTACGAGTGTAACATTTTTAGATAATGGGATAGTAACTTCAGTTCTCAGCATACCAAATCCGGGTGAATAAATTGGAGGAAGTGGATCTAAAGAAACCAAAGCAACAGGGTTATCAGAACAAATGAATCCACCAAGTTCAGGCATCGTGGTTGTCATGTCTTTACTGATAAGTAAAGACCACTTTCGTTCTGCCAATAATGGTATTAGGATATCGATGGAATCAAGTAGCTGTTTTATTTTGTAATTTTGATTAACAGTCATAGTGTATCGTTTGGACTTAAAGAATTCGCGAAGTTTATCATAATTTAAATCTTGTTTCTGAAGAGATTCAGGTGGTAACTTACCATCAGCTATCATCCTCGAGGTTAAGTTTAGCCAACGTTCTTTTGTTGAAAGATTCATTTCCATCATAATTTCACTTATGTCAACTAGCGGTTGAGTACGATGGTTTATCCTTCTTGGTGTCCTTGAGGCCATTAATGCTATAAAGTTAATAAGAATATTAAAACCATCCCTAGTGGGTATTTGCTCAGTTTTGATTATTTGCTTAATAATGGGAGCAGCGAAAGATTCCAAGAGGGCAAAGGCATCTATGCCTTCAGGAGAAGAGGGGAAGGTAGGCATAGAATCGCATAGGAATTGAAAGAACAATCTAAGTTCATGGGTATAGGCATATTGAGTATTTCTTGACTTATTAATGACAGCAAGGTGATTTATGAAATCTTGAGCAAAATTGGGAAGGGTGGAAGAAGTTGATCCATTGTTATCTTTCATCAAACCTAACCTCCGTGAATTAAATAGAATGAATATAGTAAAGTGCAACAAGTCAAGGAGCAAGAAGTAAAGTAAAGATGATAACGCTATTATATATAGTAATATAATAAATAATAACTATGCATTAAAGAGTATTTTAGCGCATAGTTGTTATGACAACAGAAGTGACTCTAAGTAAATAGGTTAAATCTTTGTTGAGCAAGTCTTATCTTAATCGTCTAATCGGTCAGCAATCACTTTCGAATTGTATAAAAAGTGTCTCATTAGTAAAATGTCCCTAATGCACGTACTAAGGCCAATCGTCATGGTTTCTATGGATTAGATGATCATACGTTAAAGCCTTACAGAGGCTCCTTGAGGCTGAGTTTAGAGTTGGTTTAGAGTTGGTTATGAGTGAACCAATGACCGAGCAACTTAGTTAATGCCAATACTTGATGCTGGCAAAATCAAGCTATATCTGTCCGGCGACAGAAAAATACAGAGTAGATATATCCACTATATTTGGAGATTTTCGAATTAGTGGGTATTTTTATGTCGTCCTTTTTGCGGATATAAAAATACCTAATTAAACTACTTACGACACAATTATGAAGACCATTCGATCATAAGTTACATGACCAATCCTCCTACCTGTTTTGAAAAATAGACTCAATTTCACATAGTATCCGTAAATTCTATGTGGAAATTTGTTGTAATTACATGAAATATATGTTAATATTTTCTTAAATAGAATTCTTTTTAAGAAAGGTATAGATGCAAATGCCCTCTTGTATGAAAGAAGCAAATCCACACTATTTTTTTAAAGGCGAAGTTGATCGTATTCTTACTGCTGTACAATCTGATCCAGAGTTATACATCTTCTGTAAGTTTCTGTGGCGGACTGGAGCGAGGGTTTCTGAAGCTTTAGGTGTAACCCCTAAGGATATTGATTACGCCAAAAGTGTAGTAGTTATAAATACGCGTAAGCGCCGTAAAGATACAAATCATAATAGAGAGATACCTTTGCAGAAAGATTTCTTAGAAGAGTTAAAAAGATTTATCAATTCACATGCTATTCCATTGAACTGGCCGTTGTTTCCATTTACAAGCAGAACTGCTTTCAATTATGTAAAAAAAGCCTGCAAAAAGGCAGACTTCATTGATGATAGAAGTCATCCATCAAGCTTCAGGCATAGTTATGCACTCCATTGTTTAATGAACGGACTAGCTATCAATGATGTGAATGAGCTATTAGGAAATAGAGACATAAAGAAAACAATGATGTATTTAGAAATAGTTCCAGTCAAAAATAAGATAAACGATTTGGTATGGTGACTCACTAGAAAATATAGAATGACGTATACCCGATTCGCCGGACACAGGGAAGTTAGTGTAAAATAAACCTGTAGGGGGCGAAAATTATGTCAAACAACGGGAAACGTTATGATAAAGAATTCAAGGCAGATATAGTTCGTTTGGTACGTGAAGAAAAGCGTTCTGTAGGGAGTATTGTGACTGATTTTGGAATCAGTCAGCAGACCGTACGGAAATGGACTGGAGAAAGCAAGATACGTGAAAATCCAGATAAAGTAATCATTGCTGAGCTGCAAGCGGAGATAAAAGCCAAAGACAAGAAACTTGCAGATCATGAGCTTACAATAGATATCTTAAAAAAAGCCACGGCCATCTTCGCCAAAGACAACCGGAAGTAATGTTCCAGATGATAAAGGAACTTAGAACCGTGTATCCGGTTGAGAAGATGTGCCAGGTATTCTACGTCTCACGGAGCGGTTTTTACGATGGGTAAGAGTATTTGAAAAAGTACAAATGATTCAATATGCACGATAAAGGCAAAGTGATACCCTCCACAAGGATCATGCAGGAGAGCCTGGATCAAAGCCTTCAGGATAAACTGGGCCAAAAGATTGCGGCAGAACTATTGAAACAACATCACTATGAGGATCAGGTAGCGGAAGCGGTCCGGCAGGTCAAAGCGTGCTGTGGTGACAGCCAAACCCAGTTGGCGGAGACAGTGCCGGCGGAACTGGGGAAGGAACCGGCCCGTCAATGAAAGGATGTTGAGGAGACTGTGTCCGAGGAGATGATTAAAAATTGCCGGTTTTGAGGTCTGGCTAATCTAGATTAGTCCATCTCAAAACCGGCAATTTTTAAACTGAAGACTGTGAAATCTCTAAAGAGAAAGGAGTGCCGGATGGGAGATAATTCATGACCATTAACAATGCAGATGGAACGGTTACGGTCAAATTCTTGGATTCAAATAGCAAGAAGATGTACCAAGTAGTTATGTTTAAGTTGCCTGCAATATGGGCAGTGGGCGATGTATATGCATATTTCATCATAGCTTTATTGATTTGGGGGCATTCATTTTTATCGCGTTAGCTATGGCCCCGGTCAAGCCTATCCCAACAGCGGAAATAAGTACTATTTCGGAAGATGGAATATCTCTGGTCCAGGGCATGATCATCAGATGAGAGCGCACACCACTAACAGAATAATTGGTATCTCCCACGGTTACAAAACCTTTCATACGATAAGTAATGGGCGCAATGAAATTTAGAAAACCCTGAAGTTCTTGCATTGTTACAGATGGCAGAACCTTGATGATAAATGTCTGCGGCCTGTTTTCCGGCGTATTGGTGCTGTCACGGCTTGCCAATTTTGAGGGCTGCAAATTCATGACTAATGTATTGATATCGATATCGCAGTAACTGGTAAAATATATAGGGGCATTGATATTGGCCTTCCGTACTTCAGCCTGGATTTCGGCCTTAATTGCGGAAGAAATCAGATCTTCTTTATTGACAAGAACAACCCCCGCATGGGTCAACTGGTGACCTACTGCCGGAAGAAGATCCTTCAATTCGAGAAAAGCTTCGCCGTCCAGAATACATATAGAACCTGAATAGTGGTACGGATGAACAGTGTATGGGTCGATGGTCTTCAGAATCTGCTGCATGTTACCGGGATCCGCCAGTCCGGATGCTTCAATAAACAGATATTCGAAGTTTTGGGACGACATATCGATCAGAGCCTTGATGAAGTTCTCTTTGATGCAGGCACAGAATATTGAGCCGTTGGATAACTCACGCATAATAATTCCGTCTTTTTCCAGCAAACGGGCATCGATATTGATTTCACCGAATTCATTGACGATAACCCCCACAGGGCTATCCTTATAGTAATGAAGCAAGCGCTCCATAAGCGTGGTTTTTCCCGTACCCAGAAAGCCTGTAAGCAGGATAAGTTGTGTCATAAAGCATCATTCTTTCCATCTCTAATATCTAGGCACATTCAAGGAAATAACTAGTCAGTCTGCCCGTCTATTTCGTGTCATACTGCGTCGGCATGTTCCCCTAATAGCCCCGCTATGAGGGGAACACACCTCCTTGTCTGACGCAAAATATCCTGGGCATCATGACTTGTTATTTTCTTTCATATGCCTTAAATCGGCACATTCTCATTTGTTATGCTTGGCATTGTAGCGTTTGGTTATCTCGGCAATTAATTCGTCACTATCGGGAATGATGGAAATGTACACACTTTCCCCGTCAATGCACATCGTGGGAAGATTTTTCAGTCCCATTTTAGCGGTTCTGGCAATGTCCTCTTTGATAAAGTACTTATATACAATATAGTCAGCCATATCTTTAATCTCATCAAAAATATCGGTGACACTTTTCACCATATAAGTGCAGGCGGCACATTGTTCCGGATCCAGTGTGAACAGTTCGATATACACTTTATCCATGCCTGCGTAATTGGGAATCTCGATTTCAATCTGGTCAAACTCGCTTGCGGAATAGTTGACAACCATGGCACGGGCGTCATCCGGATGATGGACAGCCAAAGCACAGGCAACTGTGTTTTCCAGAGGCACATCATAGGGCATATCACAGCCGGGACTGATAATGAGGTTGTGTTTGTTGTCGATGCTATCGATCAAATCCAGAACGCCCTTGATATTATCCTGTTGGGTACCGAAAAGCATGGTGGTTGTAAGCGGAATGTTGCCACTCAGCGCAATGTTATACCGATCCGTAATCGCTTTGGCGGCAACCATATCGACGTTTTCGTCGACAGCCATGGAATCCGGATGAGTCTCGCACATCACTTCTATTTGGTAAGAAGCATTCCCGCACACAAAGAAGGAAGACTTTACACCTTTCAAACGGATATAGTCAAAGACAGCTTTGAACGGCTCGTGCATCAGATTGGCAAAGACCTTCGGAGAAATCTGGCTGACCAACGGGTCGACAACAGCGATCACATCCATGCCAGCTTCAATATATAAGTCGGCCATTTTCTGCGCATACTCGGCACAAAAGGACGTGAGCTGTACGACGTAATCAGGATCTTTTCTAATATCTTTAAAAAAGTCGCTTCCGCGAAGATGCGAGGCGAGTGTCAATGGTCCACAGATCAACCCGTAAAGCACGGTTTTATCGCCAATTTCTTCTTTCATCACGCGCATTGCTTCCAAGACAACGGGTATCCGTCCGGATTCCGGAGTCGGGAATTTGCATTTGCAGGGAATCCCTTTTTCTTTGTCGAACAGGTGAGACACAACACAGGGGGGGTTGTAATCAGCCCACATTAGCTCGCAACCAAGAATTTCGGCTTCTAGTTGCAGGTCAAATGAAATTGGCATACCGTCCGGTTCATAAAGCTTGTATACTTCACGCAGAGATTCGATCAATTTGGCGGAATCAGTTAAGACTTCTCTTCCTGAATAACCTTTTAGCTTTCCTGCATGGACACCCGCGAAAGGAATCCATGGAAGCTGTCCGTTAGTATCCTCGTGATTCAACACCTTCATTAGCAATTCTTTACCCATTTTGTATCCTCCTGACGTATTGAAATGAATATTCATCCACCGAACCCCGCCTCAAATGCAGGGCAATGTATACAAAGAGACACTTCCGATAAAATGGTACAGCGTCTTTGTCTTTGCTGTGATGAGTTTCTGATAGATATTAACGAAAGTATAAATTATGATTTAAAAATTGTGAAGCTACAATTTGAAAGGATTTTCAGGATACAATTTCTTCGGAGATAAATCGTCCAAAGTGTATTCTTCATTGACTAAGGGAAAAAGCTACATTGTTTAATTGACAGACATAGTCCAAAGGAAATTGTATCCCGAAAAAATTCTAAAATTGTATCTTTGAAGATGAGGAACGGTATCTTATAATTTGCATATAGATTTGGCACATGAGACGGACGAGACGAAGTGCTAAGCAGACAATGGGGTCGCAAATATTTATGACTCTTTTTTTATTGTCAATTTTAAGCTTTTGGGAGAATTGCTTGGCAGTAAAACAATCTTGTGTCAAATCAATCATATCGTTAGCTTATTTGTAATGGGTCAGTATTCTAGCAAAAGAAAAATTCTAGCAAAGGGGGAGAAACATACTTGAGCGAAGCTATTTATGAAAAACTCAAAAATTCGATTGTGGAAATGGACCCCTCATTAGCAGAAGAAGCAGCTAATGAGGCCATTGAAGCGGGCCTTGATCCGTTGGAGTGTATCAGCTTGGGCCTCTCGAAAGGCATGGCGGTTATGGGTGACTTATTCGATGTAGGCGAGGCTTTTGTTCCTGATTTGATGATGGCTTCCGAGGCCTTCGAAACCGCGATCAATATCTTGACAAGTGCACTGTCTGTCGAGGAGAAGAATAAGGCTTCCAGTGGAAAAGTTATTATTCACACAGTGCAGGGCGATATTCACGATATTGGCAAGAACATAGTAAGTGTCATGTTGTCGGCCAACAACTTTGAAGTATTTGACCTTGGACGTGATGTGCCGGTTCCGTTAGTAATCAAAAAAGCGGAAGAATACGGCGTTGATCTTATCTGCGGTTCCGCCCTTATGACGACAACCATGGCCTCCATGAAGGAAATTGTCAATTCTCTCAAGGAAGACGGAATTCGTGATAAATACATCGTCATGTTCGGAGGCGCTCCCGTATCCGCCAAGTGGTGTAAGGAAATCGGAGCAGACGGTTACACCGATACGGCTGCAGAGGTCGCTGCCATGGCCAAAGACTTGATTGCAATGAAAAGAGGTGCATAATTAATGAAGGCCATAGGGAAAAACGTTACGGTGTTTGACGTCTATGATCGGGCCAAGACCGGACCAAAAATGGATGAAAAAGATTGGGATTTTAAATTAATACCGCAGACCGCCCGCAAATTAAAAGAAAAATACGGAATAAAAATGGACAAAAAAACAATTATTCCGGAGGACAAAGAACTTATCGACAAGCTGTTTAAGGCAGGTTTGGAGATGCTGGTTGAGTGCGGCATTTATTGCATGGATACCGGACGGATAATCAAGTACACAAAGGATGAGGTGCTCCATGCTATTAAAGCCGCACCGGACCACTTCACCTTCGGTGAAGGCAAAGAGGCTATCTATGTAGTGCCAAGGAGTTATGATTCGTCGAAGGCTCCCGTTATTCAGGGCGGCCCAACCGGTTCTCCCTGTTCGGAGGAACTGTTCCTGGCAATCCACCAGTCATACGCACAAGAACGGATCATCGATACGATAGTTGACGGTGTGTTGCAGACTGTCATGGGTAAAGACCCTTCGCCCGGTTCTCCCTGGGAGATAATGGCTGTGCGTTCAGAGGCTATACAAGTGCGCGAGGCACAGCTCAGAGCCGGACGCAAAGGCATGGGAACGTAGGGCAATGAGACATCATTAAGTGCTGCTGGAGTCATATCTGCAGACTTTGAAGGCGGCATGAGGCCATCTGATTCACATGAGGTTTCTCAGCTGAATGAGCTCAAAATCGACGTAGGTGCGTTGGTTGTTGGAGCACATTACGCTACAGCTGGTGTAATCGTAATGGTAGAACAGATGCCTATCTTCGGCGGATACGCAGGTGGCCTGGAAGAGACCACAATCTGTGATGTCGCTACAACTTTAAACTCATTTGTAATGTTACAGGCCACCTGGCATCTGGATGGGCCGGTGCACGTGCGCTGGGGCATAACAACGACGAGAGAGGCTCTTGCCGTTGCTGGTCACGCAGCTCGTGCCATTGAAGAGAATACCCATCTGATCTTGGGAAATCAGTATTACACTTTAGCAGGTCCCTGCACAGTCATGTGCTTACTGGAGACGGCAGCTCAGGCTATTACGGATACAGTCAGCGGACGAGAGATCTTGTCCGGTGTCGCTGCCGGTAAAGGTGTGGTCACCGACCTCTTTACACCCATGGAAGCCCGTTTCATGGGGGAAGTAGCACATGCAGTTGCGGGAATGGATCTTCATGAAGTAAACATTCTGTTGGACAAACTAGTTTCTATGTATGAAAAGGATTATAAAGCGGCGCCTGCGGGGAAAACCTTCCAGGAATGCTATGATGTAAAGAAACTGGTTCCTTCGGAGGAATACATCAAGGTTTACGATGAAGCTGTTAAAATTATGACTGATCTAGGCCTGACATATTGGAATGACTAATTTCAATCAGGCATAAATGCTATTACGGTATTAATCTGTCGGCAGTCTGTGGGTTTTACGCTTATTGACTCAGGGGGTTCGTAAGTACGATCTGCGGACTGTTGGCAGATGACTATATGGAGGGTGGATCGTAGTGATCTTGCGGACTCTAAATCCGTACAGCCGGGTGCGACTCCGGGACTCTTCGCCATAATGGATTTCAGTATATAGGTGTCTGATAGGTCTAAACATTCTGGTATGTCTCATTGATGTATGTTTAGCACTTGCGGATTCCTATATTTTTTTATTGAAAAATGTATATTGAAATCCATAGGTTTGGGGAGGGTGCTTATGTTATGTTCGCTTATTTTTCTGCCTTTTGGCAGAAAAATAAAGATACAGGAAGGAAATAGTTAAGCAGGAGGCTTACAGGAGGCTTACAGAATGCTTGAAACGATACTCAGAAAATGCCAGCGAGGAAATCAACTATCGTCCGAGGAAATTGTATACCTATTGAGTCGGACGGATGAAAGTGAAATGGAACAGATTTTTGCGACCGCAAGAAAGGTACGGCAAGCCGTATTCGGGAATAAAGTCTTTTTATATAGTTTTGTATATTTTTCAACGTACTGTCAGAACAGCTGCACGTTTTGTTATTTCAGAAAAGAAAACCCCAATTCTCCACGGTATCGCAAAACATTGCAGGAAGTGGTTGACATAGCTGTGGAATTGAAGAATTCCGGAGTGCATTTGATTGATTTGACGACGGGAGACGATACGTTTTATACAGAACATCCGAAGAGACTGGCCTCAATTGTGAAAGCCGTAAAAGACGAAACCGGTCTGTCTATCATGGTATCACCGGGAGTGCTGGACCAGCACGGTTTGGAGTTGATCGAGCGGGCGGGGACCGATTGGTATGCGTTGTATCAGGAGACACATCGAATATCCTTGTTTGAACAGCTGCGGCAAGGGCAAAGTTACGAAAAACGGATGATTGCCAAACGATATGCCAGAGATCTGGGGATGCTCATTGAGGAAGGCTTGTTGACCGGAATCGGAGACACGTTAGAGGACAGGGTTCATTCGTTTAGAGAGATGAAAAGACTGGGAGCAATGCAAATGAGGACTATGACCTTTGTCCCGCAAGAGGGAGCACCGTTTGAAGGTGCGGAGAATCAGGGATATCAAAATGAACTGATGAATATCGCGGTCATGAGGTTGCTATTCCCGAATGTATTGATCCCGGCATCCATGGATATAGAAGGGTTGGGTGGCCTTGAAAAGAGACTGATGGCTGGGGCAAACATCGTGACCTCCATCATTCCGCCTAAGAAGGGGTTCGCGGGCGTTGCAAAATGTAAATATGATATTGATGAGGGCAGCCGTACGGTGGCGGGGATTCAGAATACATTGAAGAAATGTAATTTGGAGAATGCTACGGCACAGGACTATAGCCGTTGGGTTGCGGATAGAAGAACTTTAGATATGGCATGCAGCGAAAAATGTGCCGATGATTACATTTGCGGTTAAGGTGGGGATTCCATGATAAACATACTGATCATCGGTGCGAAATTGCAAGGAGTTGAGGCAATATATCTGGCGAAAAAGGCTGGGTATCATGTTACGGCTTTGGATCATAATGCGGATGCTCCCGGCAGAGATCTGGCCGACGAATTCATCAAAGCGGACGTCTTTGATGAAGAAGAGATACTCCCACTGTTTTTGAAAGCGGATGTCGTGCTGCCGGCAATAGAGGATCATGAAGTCATCGCCAAAGTGGACGAGTACGGAAGGAAAATGGGCACTAAAGTCATGTTTGATGTGAATGCGTATAATATTTCCCGTTCCAAACATCGTTCCATTGAACTTTTTCAAAAAAACCGTCTGCCAATACCCGCAATATATCCCGATTGTGTATTCCCTGTTATTTTAAAGCCGGACGGGGAAAGTGGCAGCAAGCATGTACAGAAGGCTTATTGTCGTCGCGAGGTAGAAGAATACCTCGAAACGCATAAAAACATTCATCCTGTAATTCAGGAATATGTGGAGGGCGCCTCTTATTCTCTGGAAGTGATCGGGGACGGAAAACGTTTTTATTTTCCGCAGATTACAGAAGTTATAGTAGACGACGAATATGACTGCAAACGAATCGTTGCTCCAGCCAATTTGGAAGCGCAGGAAAAGCAACAGCTGCTGGAGATCGGTCAAAGGCTGGCAGAAATCCTGAAGATTAAGGGCATTTTCGACATTGAAGTGATCAGCCAGGCGGGAAAACTGAAAATACTAGAGATCGATGCAAGGCTGCCAAGCCAGACCCCGATCAGTGTATATCATTCAACAGGGATGAACATGGTGGAAATGATGACCGAGCTGGCATTAGGAAACGCCGAGAGTATCCGGATTCTTCCGGCAAAACAGGTTTGTCTGTACCAGCAGATACAGGTTTGCGACGGAAAGATCAAAGTCACAGGAGAACATATCATTGGGTCTTGCCGCCAATTGAAGATTCGCAAAGGATTCTTTGGATGCACAGAAGCTATCACCGACTATGAAGAAGGCAGCAGGGACTGGAAAGGAATTATTATCGTCACCGGGGAAACCGGACAGCAAGCGCACGAAACATTTCTCATGTTTATTCAGCAATTGAAGAAACGGTTGGGGATCGAAGACTGGGAGTTTATTGAATGATGTGAGGAGTACGGACGTATGTCGAGACTACTGGAATCTGATATTGATTTGATTGAAACACAACTTCAGGATTATGAAGATCTGTTTATTAGGCAAACAGGCTATACCATGGAGGAAATTGCTCAAAAAGCGGTCGGATTAACGAAAAATACTAAGAGAATCAAGACCGCAGTAATTTCGGTTACGAGCGGACTGGGCATTATCACCGGATTTTCTCAAGCGGTGGGAGCCATTCTTCGTCACTGCCGGGTGGAAACGTTGATTGCGGAGAAAACGGACGTTGCCGGTCTCCAACAAGCGTATCTCTCGAAATGCGGGATCACATTTCTTGCCGACGATTGCGTGTGCGCGGCATTTGGGATTGGGAGTGCCGTGCACTCCGACAATGGCTGGGCTACGGGAAGGGGCTTTGCAGCGGCAATCATCGAGGCTATGAGGAAACAGGGGATAAATCCTCGGCAGGAACGCGTGCTGATAATCGGAGCCGGCCCGGTGGGACAAGCGGCGGCCCATTATATCGCAGAACAACATGCGTTACCAGTAATCTGCGATTTGGACAATAACAAAGCGGCTTGCTTGGCAGCAACTTTGGAGCATTCCACATGGATTTCTTCGCCGGCTCCTATCCATCAGTTTACCTATATCATCAATGCCGGTACGACAGGCGATTTTATTACGGGAGAAGACGTGACCGAAAAGACAATCATTGCGGCACCGGGTATGCCGTGCGGAGCGACGGCTGCAGCCAGAGAAAAAGCCACTGTAATACATAATCCATTGGAGCTTGGGATCATAACCATGTATTTTAATTGTATGAAACAGTTAGAGGATTAAGATATGGACGAAAAGATAAAGGAAGTCAAAAAACAAAAAGTCGTAAGGTATATCTTCAAAAATCAGAGGCTATTCCAATTGATCAATAAGGTCAAACTATGGCCGTCGCGTTCCGGAACGCTTCACGGTGTAAAATCATTAGAAAACAGAGGTAAGACCATGGTGGTGACGACACACTGTGGAGAATCCTTTGTCGCGTGGGATTCGAAGAATAGCCGGAGCGCAAGATGGCTACGCAATCGTTGGTGTAAAAATCCCTGCAAAAAGTGCAAGATCCCGGAATGGAAACTGACGAAATATTCCCAGACGGTATTTACGGATGCCAGAAAATAGGTGACGGTATGAGTATAGAATTTACGGAAACTCAAAAAAACCGATTGACGGAGTTGGGCCTCAAAAAGGAAACTGTATTTCGGATGTTTGAAACGGTCAATGAAAGAGAACAGACCTATAAAATAGTGGAAAAACAGGCGGTTGTAAAAAACAAGGCCGATTTAAAGTATCTGTTGGAACAGAGCCACAAACCGGCACTTTGCCGATTGCAGCAGGAATTGGCGGATGCACTGTGTGAAAAAGGGTTTACCCAAGTGACGACCCCTATCATAATCTCGTCGAAGGCTCTAGAGAAAATGACAATTGACCAGAACAACCCTCTGCACGAGCAGGTATTCTGGCTGGATACCAAGACTTGCCTACGTCCAATGCTTGCCCCGAATCTATATGAAGTTTCCAGAAAGATATTAACTAGCCAAAAGCTGCCACTTCGTATTTTTGAAATTGGCTCTTGTTTCCGCAAGGAATCGGAAGGTAACTCTCATTTGAAAGAATTCACCATGCTCAATCTGGTCGAGTGGGGAACACCGGAGGAAAACAGAATCGACCAACTGAAACAATTTGCTGACATGGTGTTAAAGGTAGCCCGAATCGACGACTATTCTTTCCACGAAGAGGACTCGGTCGTTTATGGCGTTGGGCTTGATGTGGTAAGTAGTGATGGATTGGAGCTGGCATCTACTGGTATGGGGCCTCATCCACTGGATGACAAATGGAGAATCACCTGTTCCTGGGTCGGCATCGGATTTGGGTTGGAACGATTATTGATGCACAGGGAAAAGCAGAGTGGCATTCATCGTTATTCGAAAAGCAATGTTTTTCTGGATGGTGTTTGTTTAAAAATACAGTGATACTGTGTTCGATAGAAGGAGAAGGAGAAGGCAGGCATGAAAAACCATGTGATTTTTTTAGATAAGGATCAGGGAAAGGAACTCGCGGAAAAGAATTTTAGAGACATGTGCGGGTATAACAGGGCAAAACCTGTACCCCAGAAAATAATTGAAAGATCATTAGAAAGTTTGAATGATGTGTACCATCAGCTGGAAATCAAGGCTCTGATCTCAGAATACGAAAAAACTTGTGTTGACGGAATAAATATGCAGCTGGACGGAAAACTGCTTACTTGTAATGCTCTTGCTCAGATTCCCACCGAGGAAATTGAGCGAATATACATCTACCTGTTAACAGTTGGAGAACTAAATTTGAGCGAAGCCAGTATCCTGAATCAGGTTTACTATGATATGTGGCAAAATGCATACATGGATGCCGGGCAGGAAATATTAAGACAATATTTGCAGGGATTAAGTTGCAATACAGACAGGTATGTTTCAGATAATTTTGGACCGGGATTTTTCGGTATGGATATTTCACAGTTGGAGCAATTTTTTGCCATATTGGATGGCGAGAAAATCTGTTTAAAATTGCTTGACAGTGGTTTTATGTCGCCCATAAAGAGTTATGCTGGGTTCTTTCTGGTCACAAACAGCAAACAAAACTTCGTCGGAAATGATTGCGGGAACTGCTTATCCTCAGGGAAAACCTGTATGTATTGTAAGGCGGGAAGAAAGATGGCATAATAAGTTTATGCAACATATCCGTCGTCAATTTGCCAGGTACATTTAATACTATACTCGGTTACCTAATTCAATCATTTCGCCAAAATACAATATTCAATAGTTCAAAACTATTGACTAGTAAAAATTTTTCATATATTGTGATGGTAAGTTAATTTCAGAAAAGCATCGTAGCTTTATGAATGACTTATTAGTAAGATATTTTCTCTGAGCAACGGCGCTCTTCGGGGGTAGGTTAGCCTATTCCCAGAAGAGCGTCATTTTTTTCCCTGAGCAATGGCGCTCTTCCGGGGTAGGTTTAACCTATTTTCCAGAAGAGCGTCATTTTTTGTCTGAGTTAGCTGGTTTGCAATGTAAAAATATGTGGGGTGTATCGTTATGAAGCTAATAACTAAAATTATGAACATTACCAAAGAAATAATTGGAGCATCAAAGTCACTTGCTTACACACGCACCAGGTATTACGGATACAAATATTCTGATTAGTTTTTTGCAAATGGGTGCTGGATTAAAAATGCTGGTAGAATTTGGCGTGTATTGTATTGTAGAGAAACATAATTAGAAATCCTCCGCATCGTCATATAAATGATGAGGAAATTTCCCGGTGGTATGCCACATTATTATGATGATTGCAGGATTTATATCCAGAATTGGAAAGAGAGGGATTTCTATGCTCTTGCTGGATAAAAATGGACCATTTTTGTATGAACAGCTATTTGAGACTTTACGGCAGAGTATTATACAAAGTGATCTCAAAACAAACGACGCTCTTAAGCCGATTCGGGTATTGTCGGAAGAACTGCACATCAGCATCAATACCGTGAGCAGGGCATATCAGCAGCTATTGGCGGAAGGATATATCCGGTCGGTTCAGGGAAGCGGCTATTATGTAGAGAACTTGTTAACTTTACCGAGATCGAGCGTGTTATATAGAATGGGACAAAAAGAAGTAGTACGGGAGTCTATTGTTCCGCTGAAGTATGATTTCAATTATGAGAGCATTGAGTCAAGTTTTTTTCCGTGGACGAAGTGGAGAAAGTATATGCAGGACGCAATGCTGGAGGAATCCTGTTCCACGAAAATCGCCTATGAATGCAACAAAGGAAATGTAGAATTACGGAAAAGTCTGTGCGATTACATCAATAACAGTCGGGGTGTAAAATGCAGTTGGGAGCAAATCGTCATTTCCGCCGGCACACAATATGCTATGGACATTATTACCGATCTATTGCATGAGGAAGTATTTACGATAGGTGTGGAAGACCCCAGCTTTATTGGAATGCAAAGAATAGTTACGAATAAAGGATACTCGATCAAAGCGCTGTCCATGACCGATCTAGGAATCGATATTGATGTCCTAGAAAACTCGATGTGTGAGCTACTTTACTTAACGCCATCCCATCAATTTCCTACCGGAGTCACTACATCCTTGACAAAACGTTTGCAGATTTTGGAATGGGCGCAAAAGAACCGGGCCTATATTATTGAAAATGATTATGACAATGAGTTTTTATATGGAGAAAAACCCCTTCCCTCTATTCAGGCTTTGAGCACTGGCCAGAATGTGATTTATTTGAGCACATTATCGAAGGTTCTCTCTCCGTCTATTCGGTGTGCGTATTTTGTCCTCCCATACAAACTTATGGAAATATATGAAGATAAATACAAGTATTATTATTCGGCGCTTCCGACTTATAATCAGAAGGCACTGGCGTATTTTATCAGAGATGGGCATCTCGAAAAGCATGTGCGCAAGATGTCGCTGTCAAACAGAAGAAAATACAGACTATTTAACAAAGTGATAAAAGAACATCTTGCAGATGTCGTTAAGATTTTCCCGGCGCCAGCAGGTTCTCATACCTTGATACAAATTCCGGGATGCACGAGTCAAGAAGGTCTGATCACGAAGATGAGATTGAGAGGCTTTGGAATTTATGGGACGAAAGTCTATTGGCAGAACCAGCAAAAAGCACCGGAAAACATCTTCCTCTTTGGGTTTAATTCTATCCCAGAAGAAGATCTAGAAGGAGCTTGCATCGAGTTTGCTTGTGCATTGAAGGAAATTATTGAAACATTGGAAATGTGATCTTTTTGGTTTTTTTATCTTAGATATTGAAAGAATAATGTCCTTTAAAATACGCAATCGAAGGAGCAAAAATATGGATTGTCAGGTGATTTTTCAGCCCTCTGGCCGTAGAGGTACGGTAAAAAAAGGGTCTAGCCTACTTGAGGCAGCCAGGAAACTGGGTGTAGATATTGAAAGTCCCTGTGGAGGAACAAACTGCTGTGGAAAATGCAAGGTGAAAATTGACGAAGGATATGTTGATGAATTGAGCGCGGAAACTCATATTTCCCATGTATCTCAATTAACAGAGAATGAAAAAAATATGCTTCAACCTCAAGAAATACGTGAGAACTATCGTTTAGCTTGCTGTACCCAAATAGAGGGCGACATATTAGTTTTTGTCCCCGAAGAAAGCCGGAGCACTCAACAGGTTGTCTTGGAAACCGGTAAGGATAGAGTTTTACGGGTCAACCCAGCTGTACGTAACTATTTTGTAGAAATGATACCTGCCAGTCTGGAAGATCACAGAGATGATTCTGAACGATTAAAGGCCGCTCTACTGGACCGCTACTCCCATCTAGACAAAGAGTTGAGTATCGACTACACAGTGTTGCTCTCATTACCAGTTATCGTGCGCAAAGGGAAATGGTCTGTAACAGCGACACTGTGGAAGGAACAGGTAGTCGTTGCTCTTGAACCTGGGTTAGTCGAAGCAACTTATGGAGTGGCTGTTGATGTTGGTACAACCACTGTTGCGGCCTATCTATGTGACCTAACCACGGGGAAGGTATTACAGCAAGATTCAATGATGAATCCCCAGATAAGGTACGGTGAAGATGTCTTATCGCGGATCACCTATGGTATGGACGATGATAACGGTTTGGCTATATTGCACCAGACTATTATTGAAGGGATTAACACCCTTGTTACACGACTGTCCAAGGCTGCTGGAATTAATGTGGAGCAAGTCGCTGAAATGGTTCTGGTCTTTAATACTGCCATGCACCATATAGCTTTAAATATTAACCCCTGCTACGTGGGGCGTTCTCCTTTTGCTCCCGCTGTCCGCAAATCTCTGGATATTAAGGCGCGAGACCTAGGGATAAGAATTGCAGCTGGAGGCAATATTCACTGTCTTCCAGTAGAAGCCGGTTTTGTGGGTCCAGATAATGTAGCGGTCCTCATTGCAGAAGAACCACATAAACAGGAAAAAAGGAGGTTGTTGATCGATATTGGTACGAACGGAGAAATTGACTTTGGTAATAAACAGCGGCTGTTATCCACCTCCTGTGCCACTGGCCCAGCTTTGGAAGGAGCTCAGATCAAGTTCGGAATGCGAGCTGCTCCGGGTGCTATTGAAAAAGTAAGACTAGATCCTGTTTCGTTAGAACCACAGTATAAAGTCATTGGCGAGGCTGATTGGTTCCAGCCGTCCCAAACGATTAAAGCAAAGGGGATCTGTGGCTCTGGGATTATCGACATAATTGCCGAAATGTTTAAATCGGGAATTATAGACCCAACCGGCAAGTTTAATATGCAACAAACATCCCGAAGAATACGTCGGGATGCTAACAATAAGCCCGAGTATGTATTGGCCTGGTCAGAGGAGACGTCCATCGGAAGTGACATTACTGTGACTCAAGGGGATGTTAGAGAAATACAATTGGCCAAAGCGGCATTGTACACTGGTGCTAAAATCCTCATGAAAAAATGGGGTACTGACCAAGTAGACAGTGTTACCTTAGCCGGTGCTTTTGGTAGTTATATCAACAAAGAAAGCGCTTTGGTTATCGGTCTGTTCCCAGATTGTAATTTGGATAATGTAGTTGCTGTGGGGAATGCTGCGGGAGACGGAGCCAAAATAGCCCTTTTAGATAAAGATAAAAGGGTAGAAGCCCAAGAAGTAGCCGATTTTGTTCAATTCGTGGAAACAGCTGTCGAACCAGATTTTCAGCCTCAGTTCGTACAGGCGATGTATTTCCCTCATGGAAAGGACACTTTTCCCCATGTGCAGCATATCTTGGACACAATACCCACAGTAAAACGTTCAAAATTAGAAGCTTTATGAACTAAATTACAAATGAATAGGGACGCAGATTTTCTTCCGTCTCGCAACGCCCCTGTATTCCCGAATGTGAAATACAGGGGCTTATGATTTGTGAAAATTTTGCACTTCTCTGGGTTAAGAATCATCATGGATTATCGGTGTCATTTTTAGTTTTGCACCCAGAGAATGAACCTATTAACTAAAGTTCAAGTTTTATTTGTTGAATTGGAAGGAATGTACAGGGAAGATGTGGAATTTCACATACAAGACGTGGGTTGTAGGGCTTTTGCGTAGATATAAAATCGAGTCTGTTTGTTATCGAGCCGAAATATCGAGTGAATCTACGACATGTTTCTTGGGAGGAATAAGAGATGAAAAAGACCTACCAAATTACGGCGTTTGTAATTACCGTTCTTATTCTCGGGGTGATTAGCGAGTATGGATAAGAGAATGCTCTATGAAATTGAAACTAGGGTTTCGTACCTAAGCTTTCGTAAATCCATAGAGCCACTGAACTATGCAATAATATTTCGACCAAGGAGTTAGTATTATGCGAACCGAAAAGGAAATGTTTGATTTAATATTGGGTGTTGCAAATATGGGCAATTACGTTAGTGTCAAAATCTTTTCGAATAGGTGTAATCGAAGATAATCATAAAGGGAAGAAATTTTGGTCTGATTTAGGTTAAATGAAAATCAAGGAAGTGGTTGTTAATAAGCCAGAGAAAACACATATTGTAAATGTTATGACTTTCCAATGCAACAGGGAGAGAGGAATAATATGTTAAAGAAATCATTACTGGTTGGGGTAGTTGTTCTATTGCTTTCGTTTTTCTTAGGTATTTGCACCTATGTCAAGACTTCGAATTTACACCGCTCTATAAAGGTTGAAGATATTTCTAGTATAACATTATGGGGTGGATATTGTGGTTATAAAGAGGCAACTCAAGAAGAGCTTGGAAAAATAGTCAACTGGTTTAATTCAGCATCAGGAATTCGGGAAAACGAAGGTTTTGCAGGTGAGACACCTGGCTCAGGGATAATTCTTAATGAGAAAAATGGTGAGACATTTAGCATTATTCGGTCGGGGAAGGACTTTGAAGTTCAAAGAAACGATAGGTCGGGAAAAAAACGTTCATATTGGGCAATCCAGAAGGAACTCAAAACACTGCTAAATGAATTAGCACAATAGAGAGAGGAATAAGTCTAGGATTATTCCCATATCAAAGCTCGTATGAACAGACGTTTTTCTGCTGGTTACAAGTTCACTTGCCGAAATCAGCATGGGCAGCGAAGGGGTACCCTTGTTGGTTTTGAACTATTGCACGTTTCTAGAAAAAATGCACTTATAAAGTAAAGGGGCGCGGTATTAGGTGAAAAAGATGATTAGTTTGTTATTATTTAGCTGTTTGCTGGTAGCAACTTTAATGGGATGCAGTAAAACTGCTGGATTAGAATCAGCAAAATTGCCAGTTGCTATAGCATCAACTTCCTCTACAGAAACTGCATCTAAGGCGCCTAAACAATCACAACAGGAACTTTACCAGGATGTTTTCGTTACGCTACTAGACCCCTATATTCAAAAAGAGCTAGATGACTACTATGGACGGTTACTATCAATTTCTCCAATGTATTCACCCGAATATGTAGAAATCTTGAATGTCGAAAGACCTATGGGCTATCGTTCATTTTCATTTATAATTAAACTTCAAGTAGAACCATATGTTGGTCCGCATGAGAGTATTGGAATTGACCGACTTACAATTAGAGTGGGTTCAGGAGAAGGTGAAGTTAAAGTGGAAAAACATGAACATATTAAAAGTTACGAAAAGAATAGAAATTTTAGTTATGATGATGAACTTACCTTTTATAAAAATGATGAGAAAATTAGTAAAAATCCGACTGCTATTAGCGTTGTGACTAAATATCTTGAAGCTACCATATAAATCGGTTGATATGTTTGTATAGATTTATAAGAAGATATTATAAGCATAAGAGAACTGCACGTCCTGATGTTGCTGAAGGATGTATTCAGATAGTTATATCAGGTGCAATACTGCTATAAGGAGGGTGGACCTTGCTAGAGACGGAGTCAGGAACCAACTGTATAATTCGCAAAGCTACAAAGGACGATGTTCCAGTTCTAGTTCGGATGCGACTAATGCTCCAACTTCACATGGAAACGGCAAATGAGCGAATCTTAAAACATAATGAAACCTGGAAAGTGGGGTTGCCGCAGTTTTACAGTGACCTTATCGGCAATTCTAATTCTCTGGGACTTTTGGTATTTGATAATGAAAAAGGACAAGCCGTTGGAATGACTATAGGCCAATTAATCGAGGATAGGGAAATGGAAGTTCAACGGTATGTAAAGATAAATGATGTATGGGTTGATGAGGATTATAGGAGAAAGGGTGTTTGTTCGTTGATGGTAAACAAGTTAATCGAGTTATATAAGGAACGCGGAATCAACACTTTTACGCTTAACTATGTCATAGATAATTTAGAAGCAGAAGCTACTTGGAGGGCCTTAGAGTTTGAACCCATTATTAAGAGTTGTGTTGCAACCATTAGTTAGCTTATTAATTCTGGAAGATGAGATAGCTAGCCCAGATACGGCTATATCAAAATTGAGGTATTGACGAATCTATGGGGGAATATATGGCGGTGGGTCCGATTACGGCCCATATGGATGGTTCGTATCGCCTTAATCAACATCTTTATCTTTTTCAATAACAATATATGCCTGTCCTGTGTTTATGCTTTCGCCTAAAGCACATGCAGATATATGCTTAACTTTCCAACCTTCTTCTAAATGCCTGTTTACGATATCCAAACCGTCATCTTCTTTTGCACCTATCATTTTTCCATTACTTCTAACCCATATAACCTTTTCCATTATCACACTCTCCTCTTATATAATTTATTAAGATGTGCAATTGCACATAATTCTACTAATGCGTCACGTCATAAGAAATGAGTTCAGCTACTCTTAACAAGATTTCAACAACTTTCTTGAAATCCCTGCCATAAATACCATAAAAGATATGTCATTCTTTCGAGAGCATTCTTTATGTTCTGAAAGAATGACATATTTGACCTTTTTCCAGTTATTCTTATACCCTTTAGTAAATATGCCCGCTCCGCTGATTACCGTTAGACGGCAATGTACCACTTTTACATTATACACAAATTAATGCAAAACAAGTACAAACTCAGCAAGGACGGGTCCTACAATCGTGTAATACAGTCTTTAACTAAAGATAACCGATGATGTCTAGTCTATTGTAACCAGTAGCCTAAATCGCTCCCACAAAACCACATTTCTACCCCCGCAAGAACCTACCGGGGTAAAGTCTAGGTAAGAGGGGCTTTTTTAGTGATGAGCCGAAATAAATTATGATATAATACTCTTAGCACAAGAACTAAAGCGTATGGAGTAGCAAATGACTTTTAATTACGAACAAGTGCAGCTACCAGAGAAACCCGGTGTTTATATGATGGTCGATTCACTTGGAAATATTATTTATGTCGGTAAGGCGAAAAATCTAAAAAATAGGGTGTCACAATATTTTAATAATCAGAAGGCCCGGGCTCCAAAAGTCGTTGAAATGATACGCCATATTCATTCATTTAAATATATAGCTACAGATACGGAATTGGATGCATTTATTGAAGAATGTCGCCTGATCAAGGAAATAAAACCTCGGTATAATAAGCAGATGAAGAATGTTAAAAAGTATAATTATATTAAAGTAACGTCAGAACGCTACCCTAAGGTTACGATAGTCAATGAAAAAGTGGATGATAGTGCATTATATTTTGGCCCTTTTACCAGTCCTCAGCGAGTTGAGACAGTATTAAAATATTTGAAGGATTTCTACCCTATACGTAAATGTTCTACTCCGGGACTGGTTAAGAGGACTAATGGTTGTCTGTTTTTACAATTAGGTACTTGTACGGGCGTTTGTACTGGGCGGGTAAGTCCTGATGAGTACAAGGTTTATATTGAAGAGATCCGGCAGCTTTTGAACGGGAATGATAGAATCGCTGTTCAGGAACTTTCTAAAAGGATGGATACCGCTATTGAAAATCTTAATTTTGAAAAAGCTGCCCAATATAATGCGTATCTTTTAGCGCTTCGACATGTCATTGGAAAGCAACGATTAGTTCAAACCTCAAGTAAAAATCGGAATGTCTTAGCAGTTGAATTTATCGACACTGAACTTGCTAAATTATTCCTGATCAAAGGGAACAAGATTCTTTATGGAAAAGTGTTTAATATAGCAACGGCTGATATTTCTGAATTAAGGCAGGAAATAAATCAAATAATCAGAGATATATTTATGACAGAGAATAGTGGCATAGTCAGATTGACACAGCATGATATCGATGAAGCGCAGATTATTCACTCCTATCTGAAGAAGAATCGGAGTAGGATACCTAGTTTCTGGATATCATCTACACGGCTAAATAAAGCAACATCTGGTGTAGATGCCACAGTCATAAAGATAATAGACCGGATTACTTCCGAAAAGGAAGGTCTTATCCTTAATCGAAATAGGATTTGAATAACTGGTTAATAAATGTTGTCCCTGCCAGTCGCCGTGGAGGGACAACATTTTTACATTTCACTCTTTGGGACTTTTGGAAATTGATAATGAAAAAGGACAAGCCGTTTGAATGACTACGCCAATTAATCGAGGATCGAGATATGGAAATTCAACGGTATGTAAAGATAAATGATGTATTGGTGAAGAGGACTAAAGGAGAAAGAAGCGCACAAAATTATGATCGTAACGACAGGATTGGATATGGAACTTAAGACCTTGTTCAAAATAATCAGGGCACGTTGGGAATCTTGGAGGGAAATGAACTAAAGATGTGGAAGGTATCTTTTACAGAAAGTCAATAACTAATGAGATCCCCTAGTCTGAAAAGTTGTTTGATTAGAAAGCGTAAGTATGAAAAGGTGGGATATTATTTATGGAATTAGGTTTTAAGAGTAAGGCTTGGCTTAAAGGTTTTCATGTGTTGTTCGCATGTGCTTGGTTAGGTGCCGCTTTGTCAATGATTTTGGTACTTTCGATGAAGGCTCAACCAAATTCGGAACTTCAATTATATGCAGTAACGTCATCGCTAACAGTTATTGATGATTTCATTATTATTCCAAGCGCAATAGGTTGTTTACTTACTGGACTTTTGTATTCTGTTTTTACAAAGTGGGGTTTCACTAAATTTTATTGGATAATATTTAAGTGGGTCACGATAATTTTGCAGATAGCGATGGGGACATTTTTTCTTGGTCCGTGGCTGAATAACATGTCGAAAATATCTAATCAGATTGGTTTTAAGCCGAGCGAGAATTACCAATATATTAGCAACTTTAACTTAAATTTGTATTTTGGGATGATACAAGCGGCTCTACTTATCGTAGTAGTCTTTGTGTCAATATTAAAGCCTTGGGGGAAAAGGGTTAATAAATAGTTCTATGTACCTCGCGACTCTGAAAAAATGGAAAGGAGGAGGCAGGTGAGAACATTAAAGATTTATCAGGTGGATTCATTCACTGCTGAAAAATTCAAAGGCAATCCTGCTGGTGTTGTTATGAACGTAGATGGACTTACCGATCTAGAGATGTTGAACATTGCCCGAGAACTGAACAACTCAGAAACAGCATTTATACTTTCACCGGATGGGACTGATCACGAGGTGAAGATTAGATATTTTACGCCCCAAACTGAAGTCCCAGTGTGCGGACATGCCACCATCGCCGCTCACTATGTTAGGGCTAGGGAAAAAAATTTGGACTCTTCCACGGTAATTCATAAGATCGGAATAGGAATTTTGCCGGTCGAAATAATTAAAGAGGGAAACGATTATTCTGTAATAATGACTCAAGGGAGAATCGAGTTCAATCCACCACTTGCTAAGCAAGAAAGGGGAAATACAGTTAAAGCTCTAGGTTTAAAAGAGGATGAATTGGACCCACGCTGTCCAATTCAAATTGTTTCTACGGGACATTCCAAAGTAATAATTGGAGTTAAAACAAGAAGTAAATTAGATACTCTATCACCGGATATGCTTGCATTAACCGAAATAAGTAAAGCGATTAACTGTAATGGATATTTTGTTTTCACGATGGATTCTGAAGAAAAGGGGGTTTTAACTCACGGAAGAATGTTTGCGCCCGCCATTGGTGTTAACGAAGATCCGGTAACGGGAAACGCTAATGGCCCTCTTGGCGCATATTTAGTTAAACATGGTTTGGCAGAATATAATGGTTCTGGCTTTTCTTTCAAAGGTGAACAAGGAAACGCTATTGGGCGTAGTGGCATAGTAGACGTTACTGTTAGTTTACGTAACGGAAAACCGGAACAAGTCAAAATTGGTGGAAGAGCTGTTATTGTGTTTAAGACAAAATTCCAGCTTTAAATAAAGAAGTTTGAGCAAGATAAAAAGGGGGCTCAACTTGCCCAGGGTGGCGGTTTTGGGAAACTAGGGGCTTTTCAAATATGATGGGTAAGAGTATTTGAAAAAGTACAAATGATTCAATATGCACGATAAAGGCAAAGTGATACCCTCCACAAGGATCATGCAGGAGAGCCTGGATCAAAGCCTTCAGGATAAACTGGGCCAAAAGATTGCGGCAGAACTATTGAAACAACATCACTATGAGGATCAGGTAGCGGAAGCGGTCCGGCAGGTCAAAGAGCGCTGTGGTGACAGCCAAACCCAGTTGGCGGAGACAGTGCCGGCGGAACTGGGGAAGGAACCGGCCCGTCAATGGAAGGATGTTGAGGAGGCTGTGTCCGAGGAGATGATTAAAAATTGCCGGTTTTGAGGTCTGGCTAATCTAGATTAGTCCATCTCAAAATCGGTAATTTTCAAACTGGAGACTGTGAAATTCCTCGCCGCAAGCCATTGCGGCCTTGGCGATTATAGCCGCCATGTTCTTTATCGTGTCCTGGTCATCCACTACAAGGTATGATAACCCTGGGAATTACATGCCGTGGGCGCAAAGCGGGCAGTCAAGAAGCTCGCGAATTGTTTCGCGCGGCACGCGCTTCTTTTGGAATGAACGGACGGAATGCCACGTTAACCGTTGGTTGGCTCAACGGCATTTATGAGAAGAGATATTTCTTATTTTTTAGAAAATAAAGAAGGAAACTAAAGAAAAAAAGAAGAATTTTTGAGAAGGTTCAGTTTTCTGCTGGTGAGGAGGGATGACAACAATATCAGTTGATAATTGGACCAATTTATAAAGGGGTTTTAAAAAATGAGTAAAGAAACTAAGAATCTTAGTTGTTCAGACTGCGGACTAATAAACTGCTATAGGAAAGAAAAAAGCTTTCCACAATTCTGTCTCACAACGAATACTGATCAGGAAATGATCGAAGAAGCGAATAGCCTTTATCAAAACGATGAGTTCGTTTCTAAGTTTTCCCATGCGGCAGCAGAGATTGAGGGGACATACTTTGGTAAGATAACTCGTGTAGAAGAAATCGTTCTCTTTGCTAAAAGAATTGGAGCACAAAAAATTGGGATCGCAACCTGTGTTGGTTTAATGAGTGAAGCTAAAACCTTTGCCAAAATACTTAATTCAAAAGGACTGGAAAGTTATTGTGTGGTCTGTAAGGTAAGCTCAATTGACAAAACAGAAATCGGAATCGACGAAAAGTTTAAAATCAAAAAGGGCAGTCATGAATCCTTATGTAATCCTGTTTTGCAAGCAATGTTACTTAATAAAGAAAAGACTGAGCTAAATGTAATCGTCGGGCTATGTGTTGGTCATGACTCAATATTCATTAAGTACTCAGAGGCACCTGTGACAACCCTTATTACTAAGGATCGTGTACTTGCCCATAATCCTGCCGGAGCATTATATACAAGCGGATTTTACTATACAAGATTGCTTGAGGAAAATGATCCTAAATAATAGAATATACCCACTTTAGTTTAGGGGGTACACTTTTGCTCTGCACTAAAAACAAGAAGTTCGAACTGGACTAAAAGAGGCAGATGCCATTCGGGGTACCGATGGGGTATATGTCTTTGATGAAGTAGAGACGGAACGAGTGAAAAAGAGACAAAGACAAAGACAAAGACAAAGACTAAGACTAAGACTAAGACTATGTATGATAAGATGTGGGAATAATGGATGAAGGGTTTATGCCACAAGTGACTTAATAATGGAAAATATTAGATACCTTGAGGTGAGGTAGTGAAGTCAATAGCAAATTATATTTCAATTGCGAGAATATTTCTTGCCCTTACGTTGGCTTTGGCAAAACCATTAAGTATAGCGTTTTTTGCAATCTATCTCGTTTGTGGAATTAGCGATGTTCTTGATGGATATATAGCAAGAAAAACCAACACTGCAAGCAAATTGGGCGAAAAACTTGACTCTGGTGCAGATTTGATAATGGTTGTGGTACTGATAATTGTACTATATCCAATCATCAATCCAACAGTTCAAATCATTGTTTGGATAGTTATCATCGGAATAATCAGAGCAGTTTCAATGATGGTGGTATTTGTAAAGTATAAAAATTTTGGGATACTTCATACTTATGGCAATAAAATTACAGGGCTTGTGCTGTTTGCATTCCCACTATCACTTGCTTTTGTCCAACCAGATGTGCTGATGTATATAATTTGTGTAGTTGCAAGTATTTCTGCTATTGAAGAATTATCCATTCATCTATCGTCAAACGAATTGCGAGCAAATAAGAAAAGCATATTCGCAAAATGATCATTACTTTAGACGATGGGAGAATTTGTGTATCAAGTGTGTAATCGTTGCGAGTCCCGAGAAATACTTCATAATTATTGCCATCTAGAAAGGAAAATGACTTAGGAAATGCTAGGCTGAATTGGAGGTTGGCATTATAGGCAATACAACGCTTAATATACTAATGCGCTTAACCACATTAGTGTATTAAGCTTATTCGCTTTATATTTACTTGTTTCTTTATATCACAAAATCAAGTTGCCAACAGTTAGCAATGTTTTCTCTTATTCGGTAAGACTTCGTCACTCGCTTTATTTTGCAGGACTTATCCAGTGCGTTGGGCGAGTGAGGGATGAGGGTAACTTTGTACTTGTATCTCCCTTTGCTACGTTGAGTTGGGCTTGGGTGAGAAAGATACTCTTGGTAAGGTCGGCTCCTCTGATGTCAGCATCTCGGAAATCAGCCCCTATTAAATCAGTCCCACTCAGGTCGGTTCCTCTAAGGTTAGCAGCAATAAGGTAGGCTCCTCTCAAGTTGGCTCCTATGAGGTCAATTCTTCTTAGGTCGACAGCAATGAGGTCGGCTCCTCGACTGAAGGTCTTCTGACGCCCAGAATGAGCTTTCTGCCCGCGACGAACTTCGGTTCGCACAAGTTCACTAGTCTTTAGGAGCAGAATATTCACATCTGCTCGGTGTACTGCCACGTCCAGTTCCGTGAGATAGTTGGGACTAAGGTGAGTGAGGCGCTCCGTCTCATCGAGCATAGAGCTGAGTGCACCATGAATAGGACGGGCTGGTTTTAACGTCAGCGCTTCTGTCAGATACCAGAGTAACTCATGGAGTTGCCTCATGATTAAGAACACCTCGAACATCTGCTTTGAATATTCTGGGGCTTTCCGCCAGTCGTGTCCACCGAAGCTGATTTGGGCAACCTTTTGCCCTGCGCCAAAGCAGTCAAATCCAAGGCAACCTTTAAGGTTATTCTCGCTGAGATTTTTGTGAACACAACAGCGAAAGTCTAATTGCAGGTTGAGGCAAGGCTGCCCTGCGTCTTTGTCGATTGGAAAGCCTTCTGAAGCTGAAAAGTACAGTGAGACACAGCACAAACCGAAACATTTTTCACAGTCAGCTCGAAGATTGCTGCGACCCTTATCAGATATCTGATTTCCCATATTCTCATCTGAATATTTCATATCATTCTCTCCCATTAGCAAATTACAAATAGTCTTTAGTGCAGATATTCCTGCGAATGCGCCACACTGAAAATTATACCACATAGAACATCTACCCATTCTTATACTGTGCCCTATTAGAAGTATTAGGGAGATTATACCTTGTAGTAAAAGTTAAACCGAGCTTGATGAACATCAAGCTCGGTTTATGGACTATATATTTAAATTTTTCATTATGATTATGTCTAAGAGATTTATAGAGATTAGGTCCAATAGTGAGAGATATTATACAAATACAGATTCGCAAGTCTGGCTAAAATTCGAGTTGCAACAGTCTTGTTATGGACGTTTGCTCGAGCATGCACTGGAAGAACAGAAAAAAATTAATGAGATTTGGCGATCTAATATAGACTGCATACCAATCAATCGTATGTCTCCTTAATCAAATTCTTGTAAGGATTGAAGGCGAGAAAGGGGATGGAATTTTGTAACACACCAAAGAGGTTATTCTTAACTTGTTTTTATCAAAGTCATCCGTACTTTAACGCATCATTTGATGTTCTCCTGACCCTTCTGAACCCCTTGAAGTTGTTGATTCGCTGGTGAATCTCCGGACCTTTGAGTTACATCAATTGCTTTAAGAACTTTAGCATCACGGTTAATTAATAGTTCCATACTTGTGTCCATATCTACTTCAAGCATGAAAATTCAAAGAAGTCTTCTTGAGACGATTAAATAATCGTAAACGCCATCAAGGAGAAATATCAAAAATTTAACATTGTGAAAGTGACTTAAAAGAAAAGACCCAAGGGCTGCCTCAATGCCTAATTACGTTCTAACGAACTGATTAAGGCTAATGATAGGATTTTACGCCAATGGACCTTAAGTGGTATTGGGTTTATTTGAATCAAATCATTATTAAATGTTTATTGATTGCAAATCGACATTTGAGCACATTCAGATACGCCTTTATCCATTAGTTGAGCACATTGTGCTACAGCTTGACCACCCTTATTTGTAGCCATTTGGGATACTGCTGTAGATGCAAAAGCAGTGTTGGAGAAAGCCATAATCATAAATCCAGTTGTAATTATTGTGAAAATCTTTTTCATTATTATTTACCTCCATCTTTTTCTTGGGACAAGTTATATATGAACTATAACGGATTAAAATGAAAAACTCATGAATAAGTTGTGAATAACTTATGAACATAACAAGTGACCATGGTTTTTTAAAAGAGAACGCATCCTACATAATTGACAATGTATTTAGAGATAATATGTTGGAGTTTAATAAAATTAATTGAAGGAGGAATTTATTTATATGATGGGTGGTTGGGGATATGGGGGTTATGGAAGTGGCGGCTATGGGATGATGGGGATGGCGGGATTTGGAATGCAACTGATCTTCTGGATTGGGATTATTTTGCTGGGAATCTATATATTTCGACATACTGTTTCGCACAATCATACCGGAGGGCAAAGTAAGTATAGTGGAATGGATATCTTGCGTGAACGATATGCGCGTGGTGAAATAGATTCGACAGAGTATCAGAGCCGAAAAAAGGATCTAGAGGGTAAATGAACAGAAGACAATAAAAAGCGGCTGAAGATTTTAACCTTAGCCGTTTTAACATGAATTATAACTAATTAATGGCATAAGTTATGAGATTATTATTCATATAATCCATTTCTGTAGAGCATAATACTATTGAATTTAAAACAAAGGAGGAGTTCTAAATATGACTGGACATGCTAAAAAAATGTCTCAACCTAACGGTGGGATCAAATGTGTCGTAAACACATGCCATTATTATGGCTCAGGGGATCATTGCTATGCAGATAAAATCGAAGTTCAATCCCCAAATGCAACGAACACTGAAATGACTGACTGCGCAACTTTTCTCCCCGAGTAACTAATGGAGCGAAATAGTCACTACCTACCTAGAAGGTACTCAGTATAGTGCATAACATGACGAAAATGGCTGTCCTTGAGGGGATGTAACGAAACAGTTAGTTTCGTTACATCCCCTTCTTCATAAGAAATTCACAACTTTTTCATGAGATAAGTGTATCCAAGGGTTACACTTATCTCATGGAAGATCCGCAAAGCGTAAATCAAAGATTGAATTTGGGGGAATATATAATGAGGAAATTCAGTAAAAAAATCACGGCAATCGTCGGAACCGCAACATTGGCAGTAGGGCTGATTGCTTTACCAGTAATTGCTGGAACGACCCAGCAACAAGGGAACGGGTGGGTTAGTCAGATGCAAGGCTTTATGCAGCAAACGTTTTCCTCGGGGGAACACCAAGAGCTTATGAATTCGAACGAAATGCAAAACCTTCATAATTCTCAGGGGATGCAGGACGCCATGAACAGGGGGGATGTTAAGGCGATGCAAGATCTCATGAATTTAGATCCAAATATTAAAGCCCAAATGGGGCAAGAAAACCTTGATAAAATGAACGAATTTATGAATAATTCTGAAGGAAATATGATGACCAGATGACCAATGGTATAGGTGCTAACAGTTCAGGAAGTTCGATGATGAACGGAAGTGGGACAGCAAAGGCCGGAAGTAATATGATGAATTACTAAGACCTGTAATTGGATTTGCGTTGCTTAGATGTTGCCTTCAATTGAGACAAGAAGAAGTAAAACTCAAATTCAGCTATAAATTTTATTCAAAGTTAAACGTGAATAAGGGCCAGCGTTATATGTAAGCTGACCCTTTGCGCTATTTTTGTTACGAGCTTAGCAAACTTATCGTGCTAAATATACTTATCTTGCCACTATACTTGTCATCATACCGCCATCCTCATGGTCAAGTATATGGCAGTGCAGCATCCACGTTCCTGGATTAGTCATGGTAAAGGCAATATCGACGTACTCGCCAGCTGTAGGAATAGGACCAGCTCAGGTTTATTTGCAATCAACGATAAATACATTTTTATAGCTAACCAAGGTACTGAAGAGAAACCCTCAAATTCTGTTAGCAAAATTGATTTAGCTACTCGCCAAGTTGTTGCTACCATAGAGACTGGCAAAGGCGCTCACGGGCTTGTAGTAAGTAAGGACAATAAATATATTTTTGTTACTAACATGTATGAGGACACCGTTAGTATAATTGACAATAACACTAACAAGGTAAGTACAACTGTAAAAGTCGGCAAAACCCCCAACGGAATAAGCTTTTCCCAACCAAAATAACAAATTTTCCTCTTTGCACAAAATAAGCTATAAACTAAATCTTAAGTATCCCATGTAAGACGAGAACAGGCAGCTATAAAGGCAGTCTGTTCTCCTTACATTTAAGTACCCAAACTTTTTAGGGGTATATCTGCAGATAATGCGACTTCAGTGTCCTCCGTATCCATACTAACGAATGTCTGCAAATTTTCTTTATTCATCAGTTTTTCATAGGTGATTCATGACTTAGTCATATTCAATAGTTACTATAAAACCCTAGAAGGATTCATGCATAGAGTTACAAAGGGAAAAATATTAACTCTGTGTACCGTCTCCAAGCTAACAAATCTTAACATACTAAGGAGGAACACATATGAATGAGTGCGAAGCGGTCCAGGACAGAAAAAAGGATAAAGGTATCATTAAAGCCATAGGTTCAGTTCTTTTTGCAATTGTTGCTTCTTCCCACCACTGGGTTCATACTCTTTTAATCGCATTGGGTCTAACTACTCTAAGCTCAAGTCTATTATCGCTATCTCCGCCAGTAAAGATTATATTTTTATTAGTTTCCCTAGTATTTTCAGCATGGTTTATTCGGGTTGCTAAACGTAAATGGAGTTATGACCGTCCTGCTGCATGGGTCTATCTTATATCTTCCATTATCTCGATTGTCATGGTGATGACAGCCTTGCCACAAGCGATCTCTGACGTTTTTCCACCGTCTCAGCAACAACTAGAGCAAGAGAAAGATATTCACGGGCATTAATGTGTTTTGAAAGATTATAAGTTTGTCAATAATACTGGGTAATTGGAAAAAGGGTCGTGTCTCCGCTGGGAGTTACAGCCCTTTAATAGAATTACAACTTTTCTAATAAGAAATTCACAAGTTATTCATAAGTTTATCGTATCATTGAGTCACACTAAGTACAGGATCAATTTTAGGAGTATACCCATTGTGGTTGCTTTTTTTAAACTCAAAAATATAGGGTAGCCCCCTATACTATTTTATGAAATGGTGGTGAGTCAATGAACGGACTGGTTAAAGAGATTTCTTGTTGCCAAGATAAGACGGAAAAAAACGGTCATATCAGGAGTCATCATGACGAAAAGACGATCCAGCAACTCATCGTCCGGATGAACCGGATCGAGGGTCAAATCCGGGGCATTAAAGGAATGATTGAGCGACGAGATTATTGTGATGACGTTTTAAATCAGATATCCTCAGCCCAGGCTGCACTCGACGGGGTATCGAAGTTGCTTTTGGAAAAACACATGAAATCGTGCGTGAGGGAACGGTTAGAAACTGGTGACACTGAGGTAGTAGACGAAGTACTAAAAACGGTGTTTCGCATGATGAGATAATCATCGGTCAATAATAGACAGCAAAAGGGAATCTGAAACAGAATGCTAGTTGGAGGGAAACGTTATGAGAGAAACAACAAGAAGCGAACAATTGGCACAGGTAAGTTTGCCGGTACAGGGTATGACTTGTGTCGCGTGTGTGGCTAAAGTGGAAAAAACTCTAAAAACCATGACCGGTGTGCAAGAAGTGCATGTGAATTTGCTTTCGGGTAAGGCGGCTGTGACTTATGAGAGTGATCAAATCGGAGTCCCCCAGATGGTGAAGATGATTCAAGACATCGGGTACGAGGTGCCGGAGGAGGAAGTCTTGCTCACGGTGCGCGGTATGAGTTGTGCGGCTTGTGTCGCTAAAGTTGAAAAGGCTATCAAGGGAATGCCGGGAGTCACCTCTGTTGTCGTTAATTTACCGGCGGAGTCGGCCAAGGTAAAGTTTTACCCCGGAGCCGTGGATAAAACCCGGATCAAAAAGGAAATCCAAGCTATGGGTTATGAAGCTAGTGAGAAGGTAACAGGCCAGGAAGCGATAGATCGGGAGAAAGAGGCGCGGCAAAAGGAACTCCGGTTCCAAACTCGTAACATGTGGATTGCCTGGCCCTTAGCCAGTTTGGTGATGATTGGCATGTTCCGGGATATGTGGATTTTCCCTTATTTTGTGCCAGAGTTTCTGGGCAATGTTTATGTTCTTTGGGCCATGACCACACCGATCGCCTTTATTCCTGGTTGGCAGTTTTTTAAACACAGTTGGAACGGACTAAAACGTGGCGCCACCGATATGAACTTACTCTACGCGACTGGGATCGGGGCCTCTTATCTAATTGCCACCATCAATACCTTTTGGCCCGATGCTGGTTTTGGCGGGCGGGGAGCGGCTTTTTTCGAGTCAGCTGCTTTGCTGACTGCGTTCATCGTTCTAGGGCGCTATTTGGAAGCCCTCACCCGGGGTAAAACTTCGGAGGCGATCCGCAATCTGATGAGCTTGCAGGCCAAAACAGCGCGGGTGATCCGCAACGGTGAAGAAGTAGAGATTGCCGTCGATGAGGTGGAGATCGGGGATATTGTGTTTGTGCGGCCCGGGGAAAGCATCCCTGTCGACGGCGAAGTTACAGACGGTTATTCAGTGGTTGATGAAGCGATGATCACCGGGGAAAGCATGCCGGTGGAAAAGCGCGCAGGCTCACAGGTCACTGGTGCTACCATTAATAAGACGGGTTCTTTTAAATTCAAGGCAACCAGAGTTGGTGGCGAAACCGCTCTGGCCCAAATCATCAAAATGGTGGAAGACGCCCAAGCTACCAAGGCCCCCATCCAAAAATTAGCGGATTTTGTGGCCGGTCATTTCATCGCCGGGGTACATGTCCTCGCGTTGATAGTCTTCTTCTTCTGGTTCTTTATTGGTTACGATGCTTACTTCTTACCGACAAGCCAGTTTGTTTTCTCGCCGTATAGCTTAGCGGAAGTCGGTGTCTTTGGTTTCGCCCTTCTCTTGTCAGTGACGACCTTAATCATTTCTTGTCCCTGCGCTCTCGGTTTGGCTACCCCCAGCGCAATAATGGCCGGTACGGGTAAGGGGGCGGAGAACGGTATTTTATTCAAAGGAGCCGATGCAGTAGAATCCAGCAGCAAGCTTAATGCGGTTATTTTCGATAAGACCGGGACTCTGACCAAAGGGGAACCTGCTGTGACTGACGTCTATACGACAGAGGGCTTTGCCCAGGATGATGTGTTAAGGCTGGCAGCGATCACGGAAAAACCATCTGAGCACCCTCTAGGTGAAGCGATCGTACGCGGGGCCAAGGAGAAAGGATTGTCTGTTGGAGATACAGATGATTTTGAAGCGATACCGGGACATGGTGTGCGAGCAACTTATCAAGGACAGACAATCCTGATGGGAAACCGTCGTTTGATGAAGCTGCAGAAGATTGATATCGGAAACTTGAATGAAAAAATGGAGCAGTTTGAGGGAGAAGGCAAGACTGCTATGCTGATCGCTGTTGACGGTAAGGCTGCTGGGATCATCGCAGTGGCGGACATCCTGAAGGAAAATGCTAAAGAAGCCGTGGAACGCTTGCAGCAAATGGGTGTGCAAGTCGCGATGATAACCGGGGATAACCGTCGGACGGCAGAAGCCATCGCCCGGCAAGTGGGAATCACGACAGTGCTTGCCGAAGTGCTGCCCCAGGATAAGGCTGCCGAAGTAATCAAGCTTCAGGAGAAAGGTCTGAAAGTAGCCATGGTTGGGGATGGGATCAACGATGCCCCAGCTTTAGCTCAGGCTGACGTGGGAATCGCAATCGGTTCCGGTACAGACGTCGCCAAAGAAACAGGCGACATAATCCTGATCAAGAGCGATATCCGCGATGTGGTAGGAGCCATTGAAATCGGGCGGGCTACCATGCGCAAGATCAAACAGAATCTGGTATGGGCTTTCGTTTACAATATCACAGGGATTCCCTTGGCTGCCGGTATCCTGTATCCATTCACAGGGTTTTTAGTTAGCCCGGAACTAGCCTCCTTCTTTATGGCCATGAGTTCGATATCGGTAACGATGAACACACTATTCTTAAAACGCTACCAACCCTCGTTCCGGAAGGCCCAGTTAAAAACCAGTGCGCTTTCGGTACCCCAACCACAAACAGCACGCTAAGGAGGAGGTTTTACTATGAACGAGTTAGAAGCAAAAGCGGCCAGGCAGTCTTTCGTGGTTTATACGGCACTTTCGCTGGCGATAACCCTTATATTTCTGGTCATCACTTGGGTGAATGGAACTACCTATACCGCTGTGGCCCGAATTGGCGGCGTGGTTTGGGTTTTCATCCTGAGTATGATTGTCTTTATGCCGATTGTCATTCCGGTGTTGAAAAAGAAGGTCATGGGATAAAGAGTGTGGCTGCTCAAGTGATGGGGTTATTTATGAGATTTAACCTTTTAGGTAATAAAAACGAGATAAAACGAGCCATTGGAATTATCCATTGATAGGGTAATGTTAGTTAAGCTTACCTGAAGGTAAAAAACTGTTTTTAGAGGAGGAACAAGATTTGCTACAAACTTTATTCACTGTTGGGGGATTTTCTCTTGGATCTTATGGAGTAGTGGTTGCCATTTCACTATTAATCGGTTTGGGGGTAGCCTATTATTTAGCCTCTTCTGAAAAGGAATACCGTCAGCATCTTATCGACTTGCTTCTCTATGCAGTAATCGGAGCTATTATTGGAGCCCGTCTTTGGCAAGTCCTTTTCTACGAGTGGGAGTACTATTCCCTCCATCTCGTCGAAAGCTTCATGATATGGCACGGAGGCATGGCTATTCAAGGAGGCTTGGTTGGGGCTTTCATTGTGGGATGGATCTATACTCGTAAGTATAAGCTTGATTTTTGGAAAATGGCTGATATTGCCGCCCCTGGGATTATCTTGGGGCAAGGGCTGGGAAGAATTGCTTGCTTTCTTAATGGGGATGCTTTCGGTAGCCCGACGAACCAAGGGTTTGGCCTAGTTTATCCCCCGGGCACTCCGGCTTATGATGCATATGGCAGCCAACCTTTATGGCCAGCAGAGGTATGGGAAGGGCAATGGGACATGATTGTTTTTGCTCTGATCTTAATCCTTCCGCGTTGGCTCAAACTGCCGAAGGGTATCCTCTTTGTCAGCTATATTGTGCTCTATTCACTGGGACGGTTCGGATTAGAATTTTTACGAGGGGATGGCGCACGTTATCTATTCAACTGGACTTCAGCACAGTGGAGTAGTATGGGGATGATTGTTATAGCCCTTATTTCTGCAGCTGTTCTGACTTTGCCAAGAATGACTGCGAAAAATTAAATACGATGATTATATGAAATTGAAGGAGGATGAATCGTTATGTTAGAGTTCTTAAACCAATATGGATGGTATTTTATTATCTTCGGACTGATGTTCGTTATGCATCGACGAGGTGCGGGTGGGTGCTGCGGAGGACATCAACAGGGTAAAAAGGATCAACAGGATCAGCGGGGGACTAAAGATCCCATATCCTTTGAACAAAAGAAGTAATTCGAAAGGTAGCCTGCGAAAGGACGATGATCGATGCTCATCTTGAAGGGGAAGAAGTCAAACGGCATTGTAGGAAAATACAAAAATATCATTGATGCACGAAAGATCTTTTCCGACGCTCAAAGATATCTTGCCCAGAATCAAGTGGATCAGGCGTTAATCTTGGTAGAGGGTGATCGTGTTGTAATGACATGTATGCTGAGGATGTTTTGTAACCAAGCCTCATTCTCTCCTACCTAATGAACTAAGCCACATCGTTTCTTTAATTAAGAATAACCGAAACTGTTAATGCGTGAATGGACAGAGGGATTCTGAATATCAATCAGGGTCCCTTCGTCATGACTTCCTCCATGCCTTTTCATGCTTTTATTGAACCCGAGCGTAAAATTCATAACAAATTCATAACTCATTCACAGCATATTCGAATTGATTCGATATACTTTGAGACATGAAGTCAGAGTTGTTGTGAAAATATTCTTGGGTAAAATTAAGGAGGAAAAATGATGAATAAGAAAAAATGGATTGTTGGACTCTCAATTGCAGGCGTGATGGCGCTTTCGGGTACGGCTTTCGCCCTAAACTCTGGGTCAGTGGTAGCCCAATCCGTCGGACAAACACTGGGTGTAGCAACTGTTGCTACAACTCAAAATCAAGGAACTGTCGATGATACCTTGGGAAGCAACGAAGTAAATTCTAAAACACCGTCTTCTCCGACCAATGAATCGAATACAGTTACTACTCCGGAGTCCAATGGCTACAGAGCAGGCTACGGTATGATGGGTGGTCAAGGTGCTGATGGGATCGGTGGAGGTTACGGTATGATGGGTGGCCAGGGTGCTGCTGGAACCGGTGGAGGTTACGGTATGATGGGTGGCCAGGGTGCTGCTGGAATCGGTGGAGGCTATGGCATGATGGGCGGTGGCTATGATGCAAAAAGCTTAGGTATTGATCTTACAAACGGTGAAGTCACCACATCGGATCAAGTAGTAGCCATTACGAAGGCTTATACTCAAAAAACTAACCAGGGTGTTGTCGTGGGCGAGCTTCATGAATTTGCAAATGGATTTGAAGTAGAGCTCAAAGAGGGAGCGACAGGTGCTAAAGCCTATGAAGTGGTGGTTTACAAGAAGGGCGGACAGATCATAACTGAAATGGGTCCGAATATTATGTGGAACACCAAGTACGGACCTATGAATTGGGGAAACACTGGGGCGGTTACGGTTAGTGAAGAACAGGCTGCGAATACCGCTCAAGAGTTTGTAACTAAAATGGGTCAAGGATATTCAATCGGAAAACCGGAACTAGCGCCTGGGTATTATGAGTTCATGGTTCAAAAAGACGGCAAGGATTACGCAGAACTTAATATTAATGGATACACAGGCCAGGTTTGGCTTGAAAACTGGCAGGGACCCATTATTAAAACTATTGATGCAAAGTAAAAGGAAATTGAAGCAACTAAAGGGCAGTGACGCATAAAGGAGAAACTGTCCTTTGGCACGTTTTAGCTGATTGGCCACAAGGTATGAAGGGATTTCGAAAATTCACTGTTACGAAATTGACCCAGTTATCTTTGCGTAAAACATAAACAATCTACTTAATACCAAAGCTTAGTGTCCATAACTTTAAACAGCTTTGGACTAGCCTAAGACAAACTGCAACGGCTGTAGGTACTGATATTTTCCAAATTATCTTTCTCTTAGCGATTATTTTAGAACTACCAAAAGTAGTGGTGGCGACGGCGGGTTAATCACTACGATTGGAGTATGGTTATTCTTCGGCTTAGTTTCCATTTTTGCTACCTGGATCGTTATTAGGCATCCAAATCGGTGCCATCACAACTAAAGTGGTCCCTGGCAGGCAGATTATAATTATAAAGAAAGGCTCAGACCGATCTTTTAAGGTCTGAGCTCTTATAGTTTAGGATCTCCCCAAGTATTAAAAATAAGTTAAATTTGCTGGGAACGGATTAGAGTACACGTTTTGCACCAACATAAACAGATTTCCAATAGGGGCCAAGATCATAAATGGTAACACCTTTGGAGCTGGACGAGTTGATGAACTGACCGTTTCCTACATAAATACCATCGTGATCGATAATCCCATTTTTAGCAAAGGAAAAGAAGACTAGGTCTCCCGGCTGGAGGTTATTGAAGTCTACGGACGTTCCAACTTTGTATTGATCACGGGAAACCCTTGGTAAAGAAATTCCATTTTGGGCAAAGACATATTGAACATAACCCGAACAGTCAAAACCTGTCCCAGGAAATGTCCCACCCCATAAATAGGGTATACCGATATACTTTTTACCAGTTGAGATAATAGAATTTGCTTTCTCTTGGCGGGATTGGGTATTACTTTTTTGACTAACTTTGGTAGCATATAGAGTGTTAAGCCGATTACCCGTAATTGGACCAACGACGCCGTCTGAGCTTAAGGATTGAGCAGATTGGAACGCTTTTACAGCTCCTTGAGTATTTGATCCAAAGATGCCATCGACTTTACCAGCGTTATATCCTAAATAGTTAAGTTTGGTTTGAACTTGAACAACCTCTGAACCGGTTGTTCCTACCTTTAACAAAGTATCTCCGATAGCAGCCTGAACTGTTTGGGCTGGTGCAAGTATAAGAAGTGTACCTAGAATCACTAAGCTAATGAGTTTTTTCATGTGGCATCTCCTTTCTTTCTTACAAGTCGTCACCCACTTGATCAAGCTATCATATCTTTATGGACTTACTATGAAAAACTTATGAATTTCTTGTGAATAATGGATTAAGCAAACGGGTCTAATTTGGAATAATCGATGCACTTAGCTTTAATCATCGAGCCAAGTTAGTTCACCTTGATAAAATAAAAGTGGCCGAGGCTCTATTTCCACAGTCACTTTTATCTCTTTAGTAAGCTAGATGATGAATAGTCTCCAGACTTTGCTTTGTAGGGCGATTGTACCTAGACACATAATCCACATAAGCACTAAAATATTTAGAGATAATATGTAGGAAACAATGGCATATTAGAATTGTGGCAGCAGGTTCCTGAAAGGCGTATAAAGAGAGGGCATTGACTAAAGACTATGCGGGTGATCCTAACAACGCAAAAGAAGGGTGATGGATAATGTACAAGGGAGGAAAAATAATAGCGGCGCTTGTTGTCTTCGTTGCTTTACTGAGCATACCGTTTTTCTATAATATGGGGAAATCCAACACAGGACCTGTAATAAATCTTAATACTCCCGCTATACAGAAACTAGCGGTTAAGGAATGTGTCGAGCCTGTGGAATGGATGAGGGCCAATCATATGAAACTTCTGAGCCAATGGAGAGAGGAAGCCGTGCGCAATGGCAAAACGGTATATACAAATAGTCAAGGAAAGTCATTCGAAAATAATCTTCAAACCTGCGTAAACTGTCATTTTGATCCGGCCTCAAAAGAGTCTGAGCAATTCTGTGTTTCATGCCATACTCATACAGCTGTAAATCCGAACTGTTGGACTTGCCATATTTGGCAAAAGGACACCACGAAATGAGAATAATCAGAAGGCGGTTTTTAAGAAAGAGCGGCTACTACCTGGTAGGGGGTGAGGATCTTGCTTGAAAGAGCTTTGACAGGTAGTCGACGATACTGGACATGGGTTTTATTCTTACTTGCTGTCATTGCGGTAGGCTTCTACTCTTACATTAATCAATACAGCTATGGCCTGGGATTAACGGGTATGAGTAGGGATGTATCGTGGGGTTTGTACATCGCTCAGTTTACGTTCCTCGTGGGTGTCGCTGCTTCTGCTGTTATGCTTGTTTTACCCTACTATCTGCATGACTTTAAGAAATTTGGTAAGATGGTCATCCTCGGTGAATTTTTAGCAATCCCCTCGGTAATCATGAGTATGCTCTTTATTATTGTCGATTTGGGTCAATCCTTGCGAATCTTTAATGTGATACGTTATCCGAGCCCACAATCCATAATGTTTTGGGATATGTTGGTCTTATTCGGATATCTCGTGCTCAACATCGTTATTGGCTGGACGACACTTGGCGCTGAGAGTAAAGGAACCCCAACACCGGCATGGTTAAAACCGATCATTTACCTTTCCATCCCTTGGGCAGTCAGTATTCATACGGTGACAGCGTTTCTATACGCTGGTCTACCGGGAAGGCATCTCTGGTTATCTGCAATAATGGCAGCGAGATTTCTGGCATCTGCTTTTGCAGCGGGTCCTGCGATTCTGATTCTTTTGTGTTTACTGGTCAGAAAGATTAGTAAATTTGATCCAGACCCGGGCGTTGGGGCAATACAATCTCTAGTCAAGATTGTTACCTATGCTATGGTCGCTAATATTTTCTTCTACGTTCTGGAGTTTTTTACAGCTTTTTATAGTAATATACCTGAAGCCATGGCTCCCCTAAAGTATCTTTTCGTCGGGTTCGACGTACAGACAAGACTGGTTCCGTTTATGTGGACAGCCACCATTCTTGCCTTTGTAGGAAGTGGATTGCTGCTTTTTCCGAGTACGCGAAAGAACGCTAAGATATTGCCCTTCGCCCTTATAGCGATTATTGTAGCTAATTGGATTGACAAAGGAATGGGTCTGGTGATTGGCGGATTTATTCCAAATTCCTTTGAGAGAGTCACTGAGTATGTAATAACCTACACCGAGATATCCGTGACACTGGGTGTATATGCGATTGGGATCCTGCTCCTTACAATCCTCTATAAGATTGCAATTTCGGTAAGGGAACAATAAGAAGTTTAATGAATAAAAGTTGACTAAGGTTACAAACTTTAGTCAACTTTTATTGGTTTTTTGAAAAGACTTTTGACTATAAAGGCCTTGGTATTACATTCCTATAATAGATATTGGCTTCCCAGACAATGCTGCATTCTCATTCAAATCGTTAAAAATTGATAGGTATTAGAGTTTAAAATAATCCTTAACTGCTTTAAATACTTAGCTAAATCGTTTATGGAAATTTCTTTTGATGGTTTTAAAATTAAGTTCTGTTTGCGTTCACAGGAAATTCATAGTTGTGTAGTATGATTAATCATTTACTAGGGGATTGTGATATCAACTTCAACACTTTATTTGACAAATTAATATCATTTTCACAACTTAACTGCATTAGCTGTTATACTATGTTATAAAAACCATTGGTGTAATAATCTGAAAGGATTACAAAATAATGAGGCTTTTCCCTACTACGCTACCACGTTGCACGATATTGGAAAAGTAGCAATACCCGACGCAGTCTTATTAAAAAATGGAAAATTGACGGATGTAGAGTTTGATGAAATGAAACAACACGTACTTACTGGTCAAAATGTACTCAGAGAGACGATCGCAAAAATACCATTTAACGGAGTCATTTCTCGAAATTGGGATGAATATATGCGCATTTCATCACGAGAAATTTAACGAAAAAGGATACCCCGAGGGGCTTGTGGGTGAGGAGATTCCTCTAGAGGCAAGGATTTTCGCCCTCTGTGATGCGTATGATGCAATTCGATCTAAGAGATCTTATAAGGAAGAACTCTCCCATCTAAAAGCGATGAATAGAATCGTAGCGGATAAAAATCAGCATTTTGATCCTGATGTGGTAGAAGCTTTTTTAGATTGTGAAAAGAAAATTTTGGCGATCACTTAAGAAGAGGGAGTTTGTCTAATGAGTAAATTATGGTTGCTAATAGCTATGATATTGACGGGGATAATTTATGCAGCGGTACTCTTGTATTTCATACCTATGTCACAGTCCAATATCACTCTTTTGCATTGTATCTTATTGGGAGTTTTGTTTGGAGTAGTGAATTTTATCGTGGCTGTTCTTTATTATAAAAGGAATAAGAAACTAAAACACTTAAATCAACAGTTGAAGTCTAACCTAATGACAGATAGCTTAACGGGACTTCTAAACCGAAGGGCATTTGATCAGGCAATTAAAGATGTTGACGGTCGTGGTTACTATTCCCTTATATTTCTCGATATTGACAACTTTAGGGATTTTAACAACCGCTTTGGCCATGATATTGGGGATAATGTACTCAGAAAGGTCGGAGAGACCATTCAAGCCTGTGTCCGCGCGAGCGACCGTGTTTATAGATATGGTGGAGAAGAAATAACTCTAGTTTTAATGGATTGTGATAAAAAGAACGCCTTAAGAATGGCCGAGAAAATAAGGTCGGCAATAAGTCAACTTGATCATCAAGCATATCCGCAGATAACTGTTTCTTTGGGCGTTTCGAGTTATCCTGACGATGGTCTAGTGATTAATGACCTTATTGTTGCTTCAGATAAAGCGCTTTTAAAAGCAAAACAAAGCGGGAAGAATCGTACCATTTCCTGCTAATATGTAGTCTTTTAGAAGGAAAGGTATTCATATAAGAAGAGTATGAAATTTTCTGACACAGATAAGGAAACTACCCCTGGATAGTCCATCTTAAAGTAAGTTTCCTTAATCGCGTTGTTGGAGTTAAGAAATAATTCTATCCCATAATTATAGGAGGTGCCTGCTTGTAGAAAACGAGTTAATTTTGTAATATTTAACCTTGGGACATTTTTGTATTCCTTGTCCTCTGGTAGCCGCTCATTTCGTGGTTTGTAATAATATTATAGTCCTTGTCCTACGGTTGTGTTTGCTCGATTCATCTAATTGTAAGACTTCCACTTCTACAAGTAGGAGTAGTACCTCCACCAAAGACTCGATGTTTGAATTTAGTTGAACGAGTTCACTTGCAAACAGAAATTATTATTAACACTGATTTAAAGAGTAGGAGATGAAATTATGAATAAGAAAATCAAATCGATTGTGTTTGTAGCTCTGATTTCTATTGCAACGTTAAGTCTAGCCGGTTGCAGTGGTCAATCCAAAGATATGATGAACTCTAGCAACATGACCCAATATATGACGAGCAATCCCACAGAAATGATGAATGTATTAAGTTCGCCGGATTCGCGCCAGTCCATGGTAAAAATCATGGGGTCGTCCCAAATGATGCCTGTGATGGTTGATATGTTGATATGATGAAAGATAGTAATGTACAAAAAAATATGATGGGTATCATGGGGAGTGGGGAAAATCAGGCTAACATGGTGGGCATTATGTCTGATCCATCCATGTATAAGCCTATGGTACAAATCATGTCCGATCCTAAAATGAAAGCGACATTCTCAGCTATGCTTAAAGATCCAGCGTTACAACCCTTGGTTAAGGAAGCCTTAGCTGCAAAATAAATTTCAAACGTCTTCTGAAACAAAGGACCCTGAAGTAAAATCAGGGTCCTTTGTTCATGAGAAATTCACAACTTTTTCATGAGATAATCGTAACCTTGGGTTAAACTAAGGACATGGAAGATCCGCAAAAGCGGTAGAACATAGAAAAAATTAGGAGGAATATACAATGTGGAAATTTAACAAAAAAATTACAGCAATTCTAGGAACTGCAACACTGGTAATTGGGCTTGTAGCTTTACCTGCTATGGCTGGAACGACCGAGCAACCACGTAACGGGTGGGTTGGTCAGATGCAAGGCTTCATGATGCAAACGTTTTCACCGGAGCAACACCAAGAGCTTATGAATTCGAACGATATGCAAAATCTTCATAATTCACAGGGGATGCAGGATGCTATGCAAACAGGGGATGTTAAGGCAATGCAAGAATTTATGAATTCAGATCCGAATGTTAAAGCCTTAATGGGACAAGATAATCTGGATAAATAAAATGAACGAATTCATGAGTCAATCTGGAGGAAACATGATGACCAACGGAAGTGGTGTTACCAGTTCTGAAAGTATAATGATGAATGGTAGTGGGACATTGAAGACGGGAAGTAACATGATGAATTTCTAAGACAGTAATCACTAGATCTTTGATGGTTAAGCACTGCCTCAATTGGGGCAAAATATTAAGCATATCTAATTATAAAAAGGAGCGATGTAAAATGGGTTGCTGTGGACATTCGAAGCAAGAAACTTCTGGAGGAAATACCTTGAGTCCCCAAGATGGTATTGTATTAAAAATTGAGGAATAGAATGAATATAGCAAGGAGCAAGAAGGAGCAAGAAGGAGCAAGAAGTAAAGCAAAGATGATATCGCTATTATATATAGTAATTTAACAAATGATACTATGCACTAAAGAGTGTTTTAGCGCATAGTTGGAAACTGACAAAAGTGGCTCTTGGCTAAAAGGATAAATCTTCATTTCAACGTGTCGAATCTTCATCGTCTAAATTGGTCAACATTTCTTCTAAATTGGTCAACATTTCTATTGTAATGTCAGGGAATTTTCTAATTCGTTAGATTTGCCCTTAGTGAGATGTTTAAGCCCTATGGCCATGGTTCTCTTAGTTATATAGGTGGAATAATACTAGGCTCATATCGTTAAAGCATTACAGAGGCTCCTAGAGGGTGGTTTTAGGATCGATTACGAGTGAACTGACTCTAAAATTTCAATTAATCTATCCAATCTATCCACATGAAAAACCATACCTGAAATGACTGAGTAAAAAAGCTCAGCACATATTTTGAATTGCACCAGGTGTGCGATGCAAAGAAAAACACGTACATAATAAATTGATCTTGCTTAGACAATCTATTGGGCTATTATAGTAGTACTCCCCTACGGTATTAAATCTACTTTACATAATATCTATTATGGGACCCAATTTAATTTGTCTTGTAAAGTAGCGCTTCCCATCGTGACCGGCAACATAAAGTTTGGAACTAATTGATACGTCATTTTATGCAAAGCCCACTCAAAAAACCTTAGAGGGTTTTAACCTGTCTGTTAATCGTGGCCGTTTTTAATTCTGTAATCCTTTGCACAACTTCACGGTACCAAGTTAATGTCGGCGTAGACACGTCTTCAATACAAAAAATAGTTTCCTCTTCCTGGTGTTCTGGTGCCTCGAACCAATCAACGAACTGTTTTAAGTCACTTTTTATCTCACTTAGCCTATGCATGAATCCATAATCGAACAATATATGTTTGCTAATGGAGGTAAAAGACACTTTCATTTCAGCGCCTCGGCAATACCGTCCGCAAGTGCTTTGGCCAGTTTTGCCTGATAATTTGCATCACTTAACGCCCTATCTTCATCTGGGTTTGATAGGAATCCCATTTCTACGAGTATCACTGGTACTTTTGACCAATTAAAGCCTGTCATGTCGTTATGTGGAGCAAGTCCTCTGTTTTTCATACCTACTTCGCTAGTGAGTGAATTTAGTATTATACGACCACACCGATTACTTTCATCAATTATTGCTTTAGTTTCGTCATTTACTGGTAAGGGAACTAACATAGAAGCTCCAGATGCTGTAGTATTTTCTGAGGAATCTGCATGAATTCTTAAAACAAGTGCTGCCTTCTCTTTATTTCCAATTTCAGCTCGTTGTATATTTCCAAGGCTCACTGAGTTATCGGTCTTAGTCATTACGATTGTATATCCTTTTTTTTGAAGTAAATCTCTTAGCTGTAAGGAAACGTTCATATTAATTAAATACTCTGGTGTCTTTGTATCAATTCCGACAGCTCCACCTCCGTCCTTAATCTTCATTACAGAAGAACCAGGAGCATTGGCTTCTAATTCGAGATTTGATCTATTCGCATGACCAGGATCAATGACAATAACCTTTCCAATTGACTTTACAATTGGAGTTGGGGTACTTGATCGAGACGGCGCATACTCAGCTTTCTGAATAGTAGCTTGACCTCCATCTCCGATTGTACTGGTGTCAGTATTCCAGGTTTCGTTATTAGAATATTTGGGAAGTTCTGTCCCAGCTACAGGCTCAAACTTATTTGTTTGAGTGCAAGCACTAAGACTTATGCACATCATTCCCACACTCAATAATAGGACCATAATTTTAAGTTTATTTCGCATAAATACTACCTCTCCGTTGGTTTAGTTTAGATGTAAAATTCTACATCCTACATGTACATCCCTTCCATTTCAACATAGTTAAGTCAGAACTTTTAGAGTTCTAGCCTAAATTTTGTTCATGTCCCAAATTTATAGCAGGTTGTGTGAAAACGAAATATTTTCTCACTCAACCTGCTATAAAGTGCATAAGAGATTTAGCTGCACTGCACTTCAATTCGTTAGTTGAATACTATTTATTCAACTATCTATATCGTTCTTTTTACATTTTACAATTATATATTTCATTTGAGGTTTATTTTCCATTTTCTTAATTGGCTCATCAACTTCTGCAAATTCTATCAATCCATATTTTCCGAATTCTCGTTTTACTGAATCGGAATCATAAAAGAAAATTTTTGCGCCTTTGATTCTCTCGAATCGGTCTTTACTCAATTGATTACCCTTTCCAAACATCGGAGCCTTTTTTGAGACAGTTGTAAAAATCATATATCCGTTTGGTTTTAACTGACTATAGCAATCTTTAATAAATTTCTTTCTCTCACGATTATTCAATAAGTGAATGAGTGCATGGCAAAATATACCCTCATAAAGGTTGTCATCAAAAGGCATGTCAGATACTGAACCATGATAGATACTAATATCAAGACCGTTTTGTCGTGCCAAATCAATCGCTGTTTTTGAAATCTCAATACCTGTTACATTAATTCCGTTGTCAATAAAAACCTTTGCATTTCTGCCGTATCCAATACCTGGTATCAATATGTCCTTAACTTTCTTTTCTAGGAAAAAGTCCTTTGTCAAGATTGCGGAGCCTGAAGGTTCAAATCCCCACATCGTTTGTTTTTCTATAAAACTTGATTCCCAGAATTCAGTCATATCTCTTCTCCTTTATGCTTTAATGCTCCAGGTTTCACGGGGATAGCAATCTCGAACTTTTAATATTTGTGGTCTTCAGGCGTTGACGAGACCGCCCTATCGAGTCGATAAACATCGGCGGCGATGTCGGCCAAGCTAATAGTCGCAAGGCGTCGATCTAGAACACGATTTGCCTCTGCAACGGCGTCATCTAGAGCAAGGTGAATCGCCTTTTCGATGAGGCAGCCTGGGCTTTCATCGTGCGGCGAGGGTGCGGCGACTACCCGCTCGTCGAGAGCGCGTTGCACCTCCTCTAATGTAATTTCGGAAAGGGGCCGGACCAGTCGCCAACCGCCGCCGTGTCCCTTCAAAGACGAGACGATTTGCGCCTCGCGCAAACCGGCGAATGTGCGGCGGATCACTACTGCATTAGTGCCGGCGCAAGCGGCCATCTCCTCTGAGGTCATCGCGGCGTAAGGTCGCTCGGCCATGTGTAATAGCACGTGCAGGGCGACGGATAAGCGTTTATTTCTTTTCATGTAACTTATATTATTACATGAAATTAGAATTGTCAATTTGAAACTTAGATATAGTTGTAGAGCCGTTTTCATTTAAGATTGCCCGAATTAGACTAATTTGAAGTTGTTAATACTTCATGAATTCGCTACATGTCCATCTCTTCTTCTATTTCATTTACTTCATTCAGAGAATAATAGCTTACCGCAGATTTTTGTCGTTAACACTATCACAAAGCCTTCTTGATTTAATATTAATTTCATTTAAGAGCGTAAAACCTAAAATCATCACTCCACCTGTAATCTGCAAAAGGTTTATTGATTCACCCAAAATCGTTACCGAAACAATTATAGCGATAAGTGGGTCAATGTAGCTTAAAATCGCTGCCTCTTGACCTTTTAAATCCTTAAGAGATGAAAAATACAGAACATAAGATATTCCAGTGTGAACAGTACCAAGTATCAGTAGATTTATTATTCCAATATTCTTTACACTGGTGATATGTATTCCTGTTGTTGTGAGTACATAAGGCGTTAGCACAATAATTGCCGCAAAAAATTGTATAAGCGTTCTGTCAATGCCAGCAACATTTTTAATAAACTTATTAAGTATCACAACAGTTGCGTAAAGTACTGCTGCACCAAGACCAAAGCCTATACCAATAAGATTGTTACTGGATTCTTCCATTCCGTTAATACCAATTACCATAATGAGTCCTATTGTTGCCATAACAAAGCATACCATTTGTTTGATGGTCATCTTTTCTCTAAACAAAATCGGGCATGTTGCCATTACAATTACAGGTGCGAAATAATAGCTTAATGTGGCTAGTGAAACTGTTGTATAGTTATATGCTTGAAATAGCAAAATCCAATTAAAGCCCATTGCCGCCCCTGAAACAAAAAGTATAGGAAGGTCTTTTTTTATATCTGAGAACAAAATTTTCTTTCCGATTGCAAGCTTAAATATGATAATTGCCACAGATGCTATAATCGCCCTGAAAAGTGCAATTTCTCCAGCGGAAAGCGGAATGTTTTTGACGAAAATCGCAATAGTTCCGAAAACTGACATAGAAAAAATTATTTTAAGTTTTGCTTCCATTTGTTGCTCCCCTTATTTTAAAAGTATGGGTGAGTATTTTGCATTTCCTTTATAAATCCAAATCCCAGCGTTCTTCCAAAACAACTTCTCCCCATTCATTGTTTTCGTGGGTTTGTGTTATTTCAAACCCTTTGCTCTTATATAAATGTCTTGCTACCTTTTGAGCACTTATCGTCCAAAGGAAAACATGTCGATATTCTTTTTCTCGACAAAATTCCAAAGCCATATCAATCAATTTATGTCCTGCACCCCAACCTCGCATTTCTGGCTCAAGAAAGAAATATCTTAACTGTGCAGTTTTTTCATTTGCATGTCTAATTGCAACACTTCCTGCTGGATTCTCATTATATTCAAGAATAAACATGCAATCTTTTTCCTTATCGAAATTTTGGACGAAATCACGAAAACCTTCATCAATATAATTGCTAAAAGCAGCTGATGATAGATTACGCTCTAACCGGTACAAAGCTTTATGACGGGAGATAACATAATCAATATCATTTGCGGTAAAAGGACGAATAGATATTGAATCCGCAGTAATAAACAGATTTCTTTTAATGGTGTTCATAGCATTATGAACTTGAATGCAAGCTTCATCACTAAGAGGTTCAATCAGTTTCTTAATCTGTTCATTCGATTTCTCGTTCAAATCGTTAAAGTCTTGCCACCCTTTGTCGGTAAGCTGAATATAACTCACGCGAGTATCTGTTTCTGAAACGGTTTTGGTAATGAGTCCATTTCGCTCAAATTTGAGTATCATTCTACTCATATAACTGCGGTCAATCCCCAGTTGATTTACCAATGTGTTTGCGAAACAACGCTTTGTTTTACTTATTTCAAATAAAACCCGTGCTTCTGTCAAAGAATAGCCAGAATCCAAAATGTGTTGGTCCAACAATCCCAAAATATTTGTGTAAAAGCGGTTAAATTCTCTGATATCTGAAACAATATCCGCTGATGTTGACAATCTATTTTTCCTCCTGTTATTCGCTTCGTTTGATATATAGTGGATTATGTCCACTATATATAATATAAAGCCGATTGTGGACTATGTCAACAAATTTGATTCGTTTTATTTTGTACACAGAACAATAAAATACCTTGCGTCAAAACAAAATACTTAACACAAGGCATTTATTCATAATCATTTTGCTCATAAATTATTAGATATTATTATCTTTACCTTACATTTAAAACTTCTTTTAAAATATTTGTTCCATTAATTGCTGAAGGAAATCCTGAATAAATAGTTAGTAATAACATAATTTCTTTAATATCTTCTGCCTGTCGTATCGTCATAAGATTGTAGCCCGCTTGAAATCGCTTCACTAAAAGCTATATGGATTTGTGCGCATTCATCAGCTGACAATCCCTCCAATTGAGTCAGAGGAGAGAGATCCTGCCAATGGGAAGAATCAAGTATAAGTTCGAAAGCTTTTCTTGAACCGGACACCTCGGTAGTCCCGCTTCGGTCATCTAGAGTGTCCTTAATAACTAATTTTTCAGTTGCAGAGATAGCTTTTAGTTCAAAAGGATTGATAATAAAAGGCTTAACATTGTTAATATTCATTGTTTTTACCTCCTGGAATATTATTTATTACTATAACTAAATTTTTATGTTTGTATGAAATCAGTGTTGATCCCAATATAAGTGCTCCTCCAATTATTTGATACATTCCAAATGGTTCCCCTAAAATAGCTACTCCGAATATTATAGCAAATACAGGGTCTAAGTAGCTGTATAGTGCTACGGTTGCTGATGATAGCTCCTTATAACTTGAAAAATACATTTGATACGCTAACCCCGTATGTACAATCCCTAAAATACACAACATAACAATTCCATGTATATCTAATGAAGACCACTGTTGAATTGGACTTTCAAATAGAACTAGGGGGGCTAAAATTACTGCTGACATCATTAGTTGTATAAATGTAGCTGATTCAGTAGGAATATGAGACCCAAACTTACGGTTAATAAGCACGATAATAGCGTAAAACATTCCAGACACTGCGCCTAGTAATATGCCCATTAAATTAGCTTCTTGTATATTTAGCGATGTTGCCACAATCAAAATCAATCCACAAAATGCAATTACAACACTTAAAACTTGTTTAGATGAGAGTTTTTCCTTTAATAGTAATGGGGCTAAAATCAACACATAAATGGGGCACATATTATATGCCAATGTTGCATTGGCTACACTTGTAAAGCGGAAAGCCATAAAAAGTGCTACCCATGCAAGTCCTATCAACATTCCACTTAGCATTACAGGCCTTGCACTTTTTTTCTTGATAAACGAAAATAATTGTTGCTTATTCTTCCTAATAAAAAAGTAAACAACTGGTAGTGCAATAATCGCCCTGCTAAAAGCAAGTAGTATCGGGGAAACAGGAATATTCCGAGCAAAAACACCTATGCTACCCCAAATTATCATAACATATATTATTTTAATTTTACTGTTCACACATTTACCTCAACTTACAAATTTATTTTAGAGTAGAAATATTTCCTGTGACTTTATTAACCGCTTCCTTTGCTCCATAAATACAAATTCCTAGATAGAATAAACCGTCCGCATCTTCGTTTTCCATTTTATTAACGTAATCATCATAGCTTTTGCTTTGTTGAGCAAGGGTTGAAAAATCAATTACCATTAGTTCACTGAATATTACGGTCTTTGAGGGCCATCATTCCGGTTGTCACTGAGCCATGTCTCTGTAAAAAGAGAGCAACCCCTCCGGATAGCGAGCCATCCCCGTTTTATACGTATTATCAATAACAATCTTGTGCTTGCCGCCGGGGCTGTGGAGAGTGTGGACAAGCTCTTTTAAGAATGACCCCAAAGTGCTTGTCCAAGCATTGTGGTCAACCTGAAGCGACTAAGCGTAGGGTTGTCCACAATGCGGCACTATCCACAGCTCTCTACGGTCAGTGATGGTAAGTGTCTTGCTATTCTTGTATTCCTTTGCGTTTGCGCATGGAATCTTCACCATCAATTAAGATTGTATAGGAATCATGGACAATTCTATCAAGGATGGCATCGGCTAAAGTACCTTCTCCAATTTTACCATGCCAACCGGCGGGGGAAAATTGAGAACTGAAAATGGTGGAACCTTTTTTGTGCCTCGCTTCAACGATTTCCAGAAGATCGCGTGCTTCACTGTCAGTCAGCGGGACAAGCAACCATTCATCCAAGATGAGCAGGCTGACTTGTTTGTATTGTTTCATGACCTTCTTGTAGATGCCTTCTCCTCGTGCCACAGCTAGCTCATTCAGCAAATCAGGTAGGCGAATGTACTTCACTGTATAGAAGTTGCGGTTGGCTGCAATGCCAAAGGCACAGCCGAGGTACGTCTTTCCTGCACCCGATGCACCGAGGATAATGATGTTGTGCTTTTCTTGGATGTAAGTGCATGTAGATAACCGGGTAATTTGAGTCTTGTCCAGTTTTCTATCGGCATGATACTCAATATCCTCAATGCACGCTTGACTAAAGTGAAAATCTGCTTTGCGGATAAGCCGAGAGAGTTTATTGTTTTTTCGCCTTGCCCATTCCGTATCAACCATGAGGCCAAATCGTTCCTCGAAACATAATTCGTTAAAGGATTGATCTTGTATTTGTTGCCGAAATGATTCTGCCATTGATGGGAGCCGCATTTCATTGAGTTTGCTGATCGTTGTTTCGTTAACCATTATGAATTCCTCCCATAATAGTCTGCGCCTCGGGTAAAGCCGAAGCTTGTGGAGTTTTCAGGGTTAACTGGCTCTTCTTTAACGATTTTATCTTGGCCCGTTTGAATGATGGTTTGAATACTTTTGTAGTTAGGGTTTGGCGTGTAGGAGAGTGCCTTTTTACAGGCTGCTTCTAACCGACTAACCGAGTATTTGTCTGCTAGCTTAAGTAAGCCCATACAGCTTTTATACCCTTGTTGTTCTATACGATGAGAGGATAAGATCGCTTTCACAACCACAGTGGTATATTCTCCGATGTTTTTAGCCCAGGATACGTAGCGTTCGGCATTCCATGCAGTGTACTTTTGATGATCTTCCGGCATATGCTCAACAACCGTACTGTATTGTCCAGGACGACCATGCAATCGAGAGTGGGAGCAAATCCGATGATTATTGAAGAACACTTCAACCACATTACGTGTTATCCGCACATCGACCTTGTGTTTGATATATTCATATGGAACGCTGTAGTGCATTTTATCCACTGAAATATGATAGTTGAATTGGACCGTTGCCACCTTCCAAACAGCCAATTCATACGGTGCAGCAAGTGGCAGTAATAGTGCTTTCTCTTCGTCTCGAAATACACTCTGACGGCTCCCCGGTCTTTTCTGAAAGGGTTTAGTGTTAAATACCTCAAGCTTTTCTCGAATCGCCATGTTAAGTTCTGGCAAAGAAAAGAATTGTTGGCGACGGAGCGCGGCAAGAATCCATGTGGATATGATGCCAACCGCCCCTTCGACACTGGCCTTATCTTTCGGCCTTCTCACCCGTGCCGGAATGACAGCGGTCCCGTAGTGTTCTGCCATTTCATGATAGGACTTGTTGATGACTGGCGTATACCAAGATGGTCGTTCCACACCGGTCTTTAGATTATCCGGCACTAGGATACGAGTAGCGCCTCCAAAGTATTTATACGCATTGATATGAGCAGTAATCCAAGATTCTTGGTTCTGGTTCAGAAAGGCTTCCACATAAGCGTATTGACTGTAAGATAGGACAGTTACAAAAACAGAAGCATCAATGCTCGCGCCTGTATCCGTATCGATAATAGTTGCCGTTTGGCCTGCCCAGTCAACCTCCATTTGCTCACCAGGCTTCCGTCCGATATGCATGGTTGCTTTGGTTTTCGTTACATATTGTTGGTAATGATAGCAAAACTGAGAATACATGAGTGGAATTTCATTACTGAGTCTGCAGGATTCACAGTATTCATTCCAAAGTAGACTGAGAGTTACTCCGCTTTTCGCCATTTCTTTATAAATGTACTCATGATCCGGGCGCTTTCGGGTTAAAGGTAAGGATGATTCGGGGTAAAAAAGCTTGTGCAACTCGCCATTCGTCATTTCCGGGTTCAACGGCCAGACAACATTGAACTCATCAGACTTTTTCACTACACTGGCGACAGTGTTGCGTGAACACTCGCAGCTCACTGCGGTGCTTCGTTGACTGATTCCTAGGCTAATTAGCCGAAGAATCTCTCGATAATTGGTCATTTTGACCTCCTATGAAATGTATTTACACCCGTCCTGAGTGTATATCTACATTTTAATAGGAAGTATCGTCAAATGGCTCTCAGGCCAGAAGGTGTGCTCTGAAATTCCGGAATTGTGGCTCTCGTGGTCCGGAATAGTAGCTCATTTCGCTCCGGATTATTCAAAAGATGTAGATTTGTGGCTTAGTGTTGTGGGATAAAGCGGTAAGACTAACAGTATCTCAATAGTTGAAACTTCTAGACGACAGGGGATTATTGTACAGGAATGTTTCAAACGTTCCTGTATTTTTTGTATTGACATATATAGATGTTCTATATATTATAGATATATAGAACATCTATATATGGAGGCAAGAAGATGATTGATAAAAGCCTTTTAACTGGAAGCACTACCATGCTTATCTTAAAGCTACTTGACGAAACGAATATGTACGGTTACCAGATGATTGAAGAACTCAGAAAAAAGTCAAACAATACGTTTGAGTTGAAAGCAGGAACTTTATATCCACTACTCCACATTTTAGAACAGAAAAAGATGCTCACTTCTTATGAAGAGACGGCTGATAATACGAGGGTTCGAAAATACTACAGTATTACAAAAACAGGTCGTAAGCATTTGCAAGAGAAAAAGGAAGAATGGAAGATATATACCACTGCTGTAAATGATCTTTTAGGAGGTGCAAGTTTTGCAACAGCCTACTAAAATTAACGAATATTTGGAAGCTGTGCGCCAACAGATACGTTGGAAAAAGGTGCAGTCTTCTGTTTTAGAGGAAATTAATAACCACATTATTGATCAAAGGAACGCCTTTGTAATTGATGGATTTAACGAAGAAGAGGCAACAGACAAGGCAATTGCCGAGATGGGCGATCCTATCGTTGTCGGGGAGCAGCTAGACCGTGCTCATAGACCTAGGCTTATTGGCTTGGTTTTAGGAATACTTTTAGTTCTAGGTATTTTAGGGACAGCGGATATGGGTTACAGTCTATTACGAATTATTGGCGTGGGAGACCAAATGGTGCTTGGGGTGTATATTCCACTGCTAGGAGAACTAATTTACTTAGTCGGAGTGTTTGTGATCATAGTTTCACTTGCAGCTATTTTTGCTCCAAGGAAGATAAGTAAAGCCGTAGTTTGGTGTCAAGGGTTTATCCTGACAGCTATTTACTTAGCCGAAGTATCCCCTCGTATTAGGTTTGTTCTGCTCTTGGTTGTTGCGAATGTCATCAGCTTTCTTGTCTTATATCGAATCAGCAGAAGTGTTAAAATTGGTCTGGTGTCGACGGTAACGAGCTTTGTTGGACTTTTTCTATTAGTGGTAGGTACCCAAATTAATTGTTACATATACAACCACGGAGTGAATGGCAGCTATGGTGGGTTTGAGAATGTTCCTAAAGCCTTAGTCATCATTTTTATTATGTGTTTGGTTCCTCAACTACTGATGTCGGCTATAATATCGGCAAAAAATTCTAAAGAGCAAATAGCGTAATTCAGAGAATGAAGGTCCTACACTGGTGACAAAGCTTTGGAAATTTGCAGATCAGTAAATAGTCAACCTAGGAAGGGCTTCCTCCTTTTATTAGTAATGCTGAGTGTTATGATTTGCACAGAGGTAAGCTATGCGATAGAAAGTATCATGCAGAGAGCCCGTGCTAAGAAAATGAGAATAGATGGGAAGACCATCCAACATGTAGCTTGAATAAAGTGAAATTCTGAATATTAAAAGGAGTAGATTGGGGCGGCTGGTAAAAAGTAAGAAAGAGGAAGGTAGTTTGTGCAGAATTAACAAAAAATAATGAAATAAGAGGTATGTAGATGAATCTCTTATGAAGAAATTATTGTATAATAAATGAAGAGGTTTCTTTATTGATGAAACTAAAAATCTTGATTAGTCGATTCATAGGCAAAGGGAGGTGTAAAGATGAACGCCGTATTAATGAAGAGGCTGTTTAGAGCAATTTCCGACGGTAAGCCAGAGGAACTACAAAAGATGGCCAAGGTAATTGTTGAGGATGAATTCAAAAAAGGTCACGGTGAATTGGCCAAAGAATTGAGCAATCTATTAAAAGAAAAGGCTTCGTCTAGCCATAACACAGTACCTCTGACCGAAGGGAAGCCATCTGGATTAAGTGTTTTGCCTAGAAGTAGACGATATGAGTTACCATTAATTACCCATGTGCAGAATGATCGTTTAGAACATCTAATGATTCTTCCACAAGCTGTTGAAGAACGTTTTCTACGCATTGAAAGAGAATATGCAGCCCGGGAAAGACTGGCTCTTTTTGGACTTTTGCCGCGCAAAAAAATATTGCTCTATGGTCTACCAGGATGTGGAAAAACCTTAGGTGCACAACGCTTAGCTTGGAACACAGGATTAGAATTTATTAAGGTTCGGTTTGATTCCATGGTATCTTCCTATTTAGGAGAAACTGCGGCTAACCTGCGTTTAATCTTTGAGACAGCAGGTCAGTCTCCATGCCTCTTGTTTATTGATGAATGTGATTCGATTGCCAAATCTCGTATGGCAACTCAAGAGGTTGGCGAGATCAAACGAATTGTCAATAGCTTTTTACAACTATTGGATGATTACGATGCTCCAGGCTTGATTGTTTGTGCCACTAATCTAGATTCGGAACTTGATCCGGCGATCTGGCGTCGATTTGATGAAATACTGGAAGTACCGAAACCAGGTAGAAACGAGATCGAAAAACTAATCAAAACAACGTTGGCCGTTGCTCATTTCGAGATTAATGATTGGAACAAGGTTTTAGATACTGGTCGTGATTATTCGGCAGCGGAAATTGTTCGCGGTTGCCGAGACGCTCTCAAAAGGGTTGTTCTCGAAGGCCAAGAGACAGTAACAGAAAGAATTCTCATCGAAGCCCTGATGGAGAGCGGGGGGCGTATTAGTGAGTAATGTTAATCCCTTTCCACATATTTATCTCAAACTTGTTAGAGATGCCTCGAAAAAGAAACGTCCTTCCAGTCCTAGGAAAGTTAATCCAATTACAGCTGCAAACAAAATGAACAGGGGAATACATGCCCAAACTTTGCGTACTTCCGTTGGCTCGTTACGTAATGAATGGGATGAAACCGTTGTAAGCCGACGTGACGAGGGTTATCCGGAGATGCCGGAGGCTATTCCAATATTCCTGCGTATCGATCCTAGTTCTGAACTGATTGAGAGTTTAAAGGTCTTTGGCATTGAAATTATTGGCGAACTTGAGGGCGGCTATATTATTGGGGCTTCTGCGAGTACTTCGTTAAGTGATTTGGCTACAAAAATCGAACTGTTTGCTAATAGTGGACAAGATAATGTAGCTGCTTTATGGGAAATTGTCAGTGGTAAAGCATGGAGAATGGAGCATATTCTATCGCCAGAGTTGTTAACCGCTTGGCCGAGCATCCGAGATGATGACCAGTTTGTAATTGATGTAGGGATAGCCTGTTTAGGAATTCTCCAAATTCCCATACATCCGATAAAACGAAGGGAAGGATATGCAACAGAGGACCGCTACAATGATGCTGTTGGCAGATGGCAGAGAAAACGCGATGAAATCTACGAACAATGGGACGATTTATCCGATGAAAGATTCTCGGCTCTAACGAGATTAGTTGAAGTCTATGATGGTGAAATACTTTCATCAATGATAGAAGGAACAAAAGATTCAGCCAGCCAACTTCCGGATAGTTTTACTTGCAGGCTCCGTCTGAATGGGAAGGGATTGCGGGATTTTGTTCTAAATTTCCCTTACCTATTTGATGTGGCAGAGGTTGATGAACTTGAATTTGCATATAGCGAGTTAGCCGCCACTTCAGAGGAAGTTTTAGAGCCACTAAAGTTAGAACCTCCTGATACAGATGCGCCAAGAGTATGTGTCATTGATAGTGGGATACAAGAGCGACACCCTTTACTTAAAGATGCCATCGAGCAACATGATTCGAAAAGCTGGATTAACACGGAGACAGATGTTGCCGACTATGTTCATCAGGGTGGACATGGAACGCGGGTGGCCGGGGCGGTGTTGTATCCCAGGGATATCCCTTATAGTTCTACATATAAACCAATATGCTGGTTACAAAACGCACGAGTTCTCAATCAGGACAACAAAATGCCCGAGACGCTTTTTCCACCTCGGGTTTTGCAAGAAATTATCGAACATTTTCATAAAGGATCGGCTCATACAAAGGTCTTTAACCATTCTATCAATGCCACAAGTCCTTGCCGATTGGTACATATGAGTGCTTGGGCAGCATCAATAGATCAACTAACTTGGGAAAGCGACCTGCTGTTTATCGTTTCTGCTGGTAATATCTCGAAATACGGAGACGTAAGTAAACCTGGGATAAGAGAATATATTGTCAGTGGCCGAAGATATCCAAATTATTTATTTCTGCCATGGGCACGAATTGCTAATCCTGGACAGAGTCTCCAAGCTGTTACGGTCGGATCAATCGCTATAAACTCCGTTTCTGGGATTGAAAAATCCTTTGCTGGGTTTTCCGAACCATCGTCATTTTCTCGTTCTGGACTGGGCATCTGGGATGTTATAAAACCAGAGGTTGTTGAGTATGGCGGTGATTTCGTTTATGATACAGGACATCCTCCAAATATTAAAATTTCTACAGAAAATTCTCCTCAGCTTATTCGTTCTACACTACACGGTGGGTCCTTAGTTGGGAATGATAATGTGGGAACATCGTTTGCTGCTCCAAAGATTTCAAACATTGTGGCAGCTATCCAGTCAATTCTACCGCAAGAACCGGCACTTCTCTATCGAGCACTGTTAATCCAATCGGCTCGCTGGCCAGCTTGGACAAGCTCTTATCCTGATAAAGCTCAGGTTATTAAACATATTGGGTATGGCATACCGGACTTAAATAGGGCAATAAGTAACTCTAAGTACCGGATTACTCTCGTTACGACGGGTGAGGTCTTTATTCGGGCGGGACAAGTACATGTTTATGAAGTAAAAATCCCCGAAGACTTGCGCAGTCCGGCGGATGCTTATGATATTCGGGTAGAAGTGACACTATCTTACAAGGCTCAGCCTCGGCGAACGAGAAGGACCAGACAAAGGTACTTGTCCACTTGGCTGGAATGGCAGAGTAGCAAACTAAATGAACCCAGTGAGATATTTGCTGGGAGAATGATCGAACTTGCAAATAATAATGAGCATGCAGATACCGAAAATGACTCTGCGCCATCGACCAGTTCAGGTGCAATCCAGTGGGCAATTCGCGAAAGGAGCGATTGGGGAATCAAAGGGGTGAGCCGTAACCACGGAACGGTTCAGAAAGACTGGGTGACTATTAAATCCCATGAACTAGCAGAAGGATTTTGTCTTGCTGTCATTGGCCATGCGGGTTGGGCTAAAGATATCGAGGCTGCGGTGCCTTATTCCTTGGTAATATCTTTTGAGGCTGTAAATCAGGATATAGAGATCTATTCGAGAATAGAAATAGCTAATCCGGTGGAATTGGAAGTTGAGCAAACAATTGAGGTAGTTGTTCCTTCTTGACCCCACATGCCCAGTTCAAGAGGTTGATCCGTAAACAGTATAAATACATTAAGGATGTTGCAAGTGAAGGATTTTTATAATAAAGTTAAATTCGTTTTCAATAGCTGAAAATCGGGACGAATTTTAGTACTATGCTATTTGTTCCACCGCTTACGAATAAACTCAATGTTTAAATGTATCTAGTCCGTATCTTCATCAATGAGCGATGGATCGATTTTAAAACCGATCCATCGCTCATTGATGACTTTTTGCCCTGGTCGCAAAAGCTGCCAGATTACTGCCGCAACATAAGCATTGAATAGGATGACGTAAAACCCCGGCAGGATGATTGCTGGGGTTTTATTTGTCAATGCACCGGTTTATTAAGACTTACTTTTTCTTCATTAATTTACATAAATATAAAATAAATAGCCCCCTCATCCAAATTGGCGTCGCTCCTTTTATTGCTCTGATCTACATAGAAATGTCTAGTTAAGTGCTATGATTTATGCAGAGTAAGATGCAATAAAAACATCAAACTTTGGAATCTGCAAAATACACCTCAATGAACACTTACCGCTTATTTGAACGTTAGAAGCTGGCTTGGATCAACGTCAAGAGCTTGCGCTATCCTAAATATGGAAATGATAGATACCCCATAGACAGCTGTGCTTTCGAGGTGGCTAATGGTGGTATAACTTAAATCTGATTTTTCGGCAAGCTCATTTTGACTGAGACCTTGTTGTTTTCGAAAAAATTGGATTTTGAACCCGATGTTTCTTAGAAATTGTTTTTCTTCTGCTGTGTACGACTTGCTTTTGCTGGGGGGCATTATGATTCCTCCATTTTTAGATAAAACAATAGTTTATACCATTTTATCTAAAACGAAATTGCAATAATACGCAATTATAAGGTATAATATTGTTGTCATACAACAATATGGAAATGTATGTATATTAATATTTCTCAAATAGCGGTTTGATAGACAAAATTAATTGATTTTAGAGAGGAGTGGATATAATGCTTAATATTGCTATATGTGACGACAGACCCATCCAACGGAAACTTCTAAATTTACTGATTCATGAGTATGAGGAACAAAATGGAGTGCGCTTTAATCTTTATGAATTCGATAGCGGAGAAGAAATTATTGAAAAATTTGAGGAGAATAAAGATTTTTTCGATCTTTTCTTTCTGGACAATTTTATGAAAAAGCTGACTGGACTTCAGACCGCTTTAAGGATTCGATACGACAACACAGAGTGTCACATTGTTTTTGTAACGGCATCCGATAAGCAAATGCAACATGCTTTTATGGCAGCTTCACCGCTTGAGATACTGTTTAAACCGCTCCAACAAGAAGACATAAATAAAATATTAGATGAAGTATTGGTCGGGAAAGTCAGTGAAACACTTTTGGACGATAGAGCCCGAAGGCTATTGAGAGACTAACCCGTCTTTGAATGAGAGCCATTGCTTCATCTAAATGGGTGATAACGAAAATTCGATTTGTAATCCGGCTAAGGTCAGAGAGATATATTTCAAATTGGCAGATTCAAAAGGTTAAAATTTGCCGTAATTTGATGTAGAATTAATCAATAAGATTAGATAATGTCTTGCGTATTGAAGAGATGGCTGACTTAGTTGAAGTTGTCTATACGATCTTAGAGTAAAGAGCCGAACAGCTTACCTCCTCAAATTCGGAATCCGAATTTAAACTGCAGCTAGGCGGTGCTTCTTTCAGGGCTGACCATATCGCCTTACTGACTATGTCTTGGCTCATCAAAACAACACAAAAAAACCACACTAATATGCGTGGTTTTTTTGTGTCCCCCATGGCTGGAATGGTTCTTCGCATTTCCCAATTCTCCCTTTGAAAAGGGCATCTAGGCAAAGACTTCTGGAAGTTCTATAGTAAAATCTGCAAAAATGCCAACATTAATTGAATCTTGCTCGGTGTACACTTCTGGTCTGCCGTATTTACCCTCATGTGTAAGATGAAATACACAGATTGTATTCTCTTCTGGGTAAACGATCCAGTATTCATGTACGCCTACTCTTTCGTACAGATTGAATTTCTCCTTCAGGTCCTTTTGAAAAGTAGAGGGTGAAGTAATCTCCACCACCAGGTCAGGACTTCCTTTGCAACCATTGATGATATGCGGTTTATGAGTCGTTGTAGGGATATTGAGTATGTTGAATTTAATAGGCCTGTGTGGAAGAGACTGTCGGGGGAAGAGAAAGCGTGGATTGTCGGGCGGTGTGAGGAGAGGTTGGAGGAGTATTATAGGAAGAGGAATTCGAATTTTTAGATAATTCCTTATCTAGTGAAATCTGTAGAATCTTGAAAGGGGCCCGGGCGAACGAAGATCAAATAAAGCATATTCAAAAATTAGTAGTAGAGGTCAACACAAGATAAATCTTTACAAGACGTGGTCACACCCAGATTTGTTCTTCGTTTTGATTGGTAATTATATTCTGTTGAAAGAAGGTTTTAAAGAATGAATGTTGAAAGTGTGTGGGGGAAAATAGTTGCTGGTTTATCTTCACCGTTTGAAATTGCCACAGTACCAAGTAATAATAAAATACGTCTATGGTTTAGTGTATATACAGACAAAGACAATATTTACGTTGACAATGCAAAAACACATTGTCCATCGACCAAAATGTCACAACCGAGAAAAATCACTAAAAAGGACTTTTCCACAGTCTATTCATATTATCAACGGTGGACAAGTGGCGAAAGGTACTTACGGCAAGAGGTTAGGTTACTTTCCCGCAATACAGCTTATATTTTTGCATTGATATCGCATTTTGAATAAGGGGATGCCCAATTGTTTAGTAGAGGGAATTATGAAAATTAAAATTGGAGAATTTATGCAATATTCTTGACTTAGGCGTGCTGCAAAACAATGAGCGGCTATTCTCCTACTGTCACCCCACGTTGAATAGTCCATAACATTGAGCTAAGACTGGCTACCATCCAGACGAACGCTCTTTTGTTTTGCATATTGAGCCCTAAGAAAGTTGAGACACGTTTTCCATCGGCGGAAATTGTTCTCTGAAGGTTCGCTGGTCCTGTCGGTTGCTGAGGGTAGATACTCTTGTTTGGGTGGGTGTATCTTGATGGACAAATAATTGTCTTGCCATCATGTTACTATTAACCTATGGAATTATTTAAGGTTAATGCAGACTTTCTAAGGGAGGGAAGGGTTACCAAACAATAATCATACTCTCCACTAGGAAGACGATAGAAATTATAATGTGGTTATGCACAACAATGATGTGATATAATTATAAACTCGAGAACGGTTGATGTCGAATTTAGGAGGAAACATGGTGCACTTTAAAACACTCATAATTACGTCTTGCACAGGAGAGAAGAAATTTAAGCCTGAAAACCAGTTGTTGCAGGCAGATTTTCAAGCTTGTGATAATTTAAGCATAAAGGAAAAACAACTTGAAGAATACATGGTAACTGCTGGAGATATGTATACAGGTATGCAGCACCTTCGTCTAATGGAAGGGGTTAAGATACTTAGGGATAAATACGGTTCAGACGTTGTAGATGTTAACATTGTATCGGCCGGTTATGGATTGATCTCAGAAAATAGAAGAATCGCCCCCTATGAGGTCACATTTAATACCATGAGCCCAAAAGAAATTGTTGCTTGGTCAAAAACATTACGAATAAAGGAATCCTTATCTACGGCTATTAAAGGTTATGATCTTATTCTGTTTCTCTTAGGTGACAAATATTTACGTGCGTTAGAGTTGCCCGTACTGACATCGGGGGATCAAAGACTCATCTTTTTTGCTAGTGGAACTAGTCGTAAATTGATACCTAATGAACCGAATTACTTCATCTATGAAGTCGGACAAAAAGATGCTAAATCTTTTAGTTATGGCCTAGTTGCCTTAAAGGGTTACTTATTCAAGTTGTTAGCTCAGGATTTGGTTCTAAATGGTACTGGTCTTATTAGCCAGATTAAAGATTCTCCCGATATGCTTAGTTCGATATTAGACAAATATCGTAAGGTGCCACTAGAACAAGAATCACTTTTCGCTATTGAAGAGATAGCTAAAGGAGTGGCTACTGAAAAAAAAATACTTCCAAAAGAAAAGGTGCCGACTAGCTATGTTTCAGATGCCCCGCGGGCTAAGAACTATGGTATATCGATGCGTTATTTTATTCCTGAATGGGACGATCGGGTTGACCCAACTTATAACTTTATAAAAGATGAGTCAACTGAAGGACGAAATCCCTATCTTCATGATGTTTATTCACATGAGATTTTCGATACGCCAAATTATGATGGTGTTCTGATATCAAAAGTAAAGATTGAAGAAAGTAACATAAAGAAAGCAAGGGTACAAGCTGTAGGTGTTCATGACTTTATCCGTTACCCAAACTCAAAACCCATAATGGGTGATTGTGGCGCCTTTGGTTATATCACAGACGAAGAACCACCGTACACTACAGAAGAAATCCTTGACTATTATGAGGATCTTGGTTTCACACAGGGTGTCTCGATTGATCATCTGATAGTTGGAGATTTTGCAAAAGATCCGGTGGAAAGAAAGCGACGCTATGATATTACGCGGAGGAATGCCGCTGACTTTATCCAGAAATGGCAAACCGGGAATTTTTCGTTTGAACCCGTTGGTGTAGCCCAAGGGTGGGATCCACAGTCTTATCTTGAATCAGTCGGCGAATTGATTGATATGGGGTATAAGTTTATTGCTTTAGGAGGCGTGGCCCGAACCCCAACCAAGCAAATTTTAGAAATACTAAATAAAGTAGTACCGATTATCCCGGATTATTTACAATTTCACTTGTTTGGGGTGGCTCGTTTGGATGCTATTCCGACATTTAGAAAGCTAGGAGTCACTTCCTTTGATTCAGCCAGTCACTTAAGGCGAGCTTGGTTAGGGTCTGGCAGCAATTACTTTGCAATGGATGGAAAAACCTATGCAGCAATTCGAATTCCCCCTGTAGATGGACATGGGGTGCGTGTCAAGAAAATGATTGAAGCAGGTATCGGTACTAAGGAAGAATTCAAGGTGCTGGAGGTAAATGCCCTGGCAGCTTTGCGGGGATTTGATCGAGGAAATGTAACATTAGATGACGCGTTAGAGGCTGTGCTGACCTATGATGAAAAGATTGGCGAAGGCAGGGAAAAACATGCCGACTATTATCGACGGGTATTAGAGGATCAACCTTGGAAAAAATGCGACTGCAAGATATGCCGCGAAATTGGTATAGAGGTTATTATCTTCCGAGGAAACAACCGCAACCGTAGACGTGGATTTCACAATACCTATGTGTTTTATAATCAATTCAAAAAAATATTCTGAGTAGAAGTAAACACATAGCAGTGTTTTATACGGAGGGAAAATAGTGATAGATGTACAAGGTTGTGCTGACGAACGAGGAATCTCAATTCAGAAAGTTGGTGTAAAAGAGATATACCTGCCATTTCTGATTCAGACAAAGAATGGGGATTATCAGACTGTCTCAGCAAATATTCAACTTACGGTTGACCTTTCAATGGAGAATAAAGGAACTCATATGAGCCGATTCATTGAAGTGCTAAACGAATGGCGTCAGAAGACATTTTCCAATAAAGAATTGGAGTCGTTATTGGAAAATGTTCTCGAAAGATTGGATGCAAGTAGCGCCCATATGGATATTCACTTTAAATATTTTATCGAAAAGACAGCACCAGTTAGTCTTATCAAAAGTGTTGTTGATTATGACTGCACTTTTTCGGGTGTGTTGAGCAAAGAAAATGGTTTTGAGTTTACCCTTGGGGTAGTGGTCCCCTTCACTGCTCTGTGCCCCTGCAGTAAGGAGATTTCTCGATTTGGGGCACATAACCAACGTGGTGTTATGAGAATGAAGTTGCAACAATCTCGGGCAGAAGAATCTTTGTGTCTTGAGGATGTAGTTGAGCTGATGGAAGCCCAAGGCAGTTCTCAAATTTACTCTGTATTAAAACGTGAGGACGAAAAATACGTAACAGAGAAGGCTTATGAAAACCCAAAGTTTGTCGAAGACGTGATACGCGACCTGATATTAGCCATGAGAGCTCTTGACGGTGTAACATGGTTTGAAATTGAATGCGAAAACTTTGAGTCCATCCATAACCATAGTGCTTATGCATATCATAATGAAGCAATAACTAACTTAGATAGGTAGGAAGGGGAGGGTACAATGAATAAATCAGCATTAGTTGTATTCAGTGGAGGTCAGGATAGCACTACTTGCCTATTTTGGGCTATGAAAAACTTTGATCGAGTCGAAGCAATTACCTTTAACTATAACCAAAGGCATAAGGCAGAAATTGATTGTGCAATTAAGATTGCTTCAGAGTTTGATATACCTCATTTGGTGGTAGATATGGGTCTGCTTAACCAGTTAGCGCCTAATGCATTAACCAGGAATGATCTTGAAATAAAAGTTGGAGAAGGTGGGGAACCACCCAATACCTTTGTCGATGGGCGAAACTTACTCTTTCTATCCTTTGCGGCTGTTGTAGCGAAACAAAAAGGGATAAATCATATTGTGACCGGTGTTTGTGAGACGGACTTTAGCGGTTATCCGGATTGCCGTGATATCTTCATAAAATCGTTGAATGTGACATTAGATTTAGCTATGGACTATACGTTTGTCATCGATACGCCTTTGATGTGGATTGATAAGGCCGATACTTGGGAATTGGCGGATAAATTAGGTAGATTGGAGTACGTACAGAAAAATACCTTAACCTGTTATAATGGAATTATGGGTATAGGGTGTGGCGAATGTCCGGCCTGTATACTCCGAAGTGCCGGGCTGAAAAAGTACTTAGAAAAGAAAGAGGCTGCTCAATGACAAAGATAATTATAAAAACTACCAAAAGTTTCACTTTTGATGCGGCTCACTTTTTGCCAGACCATAAAGGGAAGTGTGCTAATATGCACGGGCATACCTACAGGTTAGAAGTATCTGTTGCTCGCAATAATGGGATACTTGGTAACGGTGGGTCTGACGAAGGTATGGTGATCGACTTTGCTGATCTGAAAGCGATTGTGAAGGCTGAAGTGATCGACAAGATGGACCATAAAGTGTTGAATGACGTATTGCCGTTTAGAACGACAGCTGAAAATATGGCAGACCATATTTTTAAAGTTTTGACAGATAAATTGCAAGCAAGCGGCGTTATTGTGGATAGAATCAAGTTATGGGAGACTCCAGATTCTTATGTCGAAGCTTGTTATGAATAAGGCGCTCTATCCCATTGTTGAGATATTCAGTAGTATTCAAGGTGAAGGATTTCATATGGGTAAAGGATCAACGTTTATTCGGGTTGCTGGATGCAATTTGCGTTGTAGTTGGTGTGATACTCAGCATTCCTTTGATGTATCTAAAGCACGATGGATGAGTGTCGAGGAAATCATCGAAGAGTCCGAAATAACGCATCAACATGTCGTTATTACCGGTGGGGAACCGACGCTTTACGATCTCGGACCACTAGTTCAGGAATTGCATAAGTTAGGTAAATATGTCGCGATAGAAACCAATGGGACTAACCCGATACCTGCTGATTGGGCTCTTGATTGGATTACTGCCTCGCCGAAACCTGGTAGTGACTTTGCCTTATGTTGCCAAGCGGACGAACTGAAGTATGTGGTCGATGATGAATTTACTATAGATTGTATAACTAAACAATATTTGCCTGAAGGAAGAATTTTTCTCCAGGTAGAAAGTGGTCGGCAAGAGTCTGCGCAAAAGGGATACGAACTAATTAATAGTCATCCAGATCGCCGATTAAGGATGGGAATACAACTGCATAAGATTTTGGATGTGAGATAAATCTGAAGATTTACCTTATTAGAAAATATAAATGAATCACTTATTAAGTAAATATATTTTATAAGTTAATAATCTTATAATAGTTAAGAGTTTAAGAGCGGAAGAACCGCTCTTTTTTTATATAATTATAACCAGTTTTTGTGCATGAATAAGAGAATAATGGGAATATAAAATTTACAATGATGGAAAAATTGACTAAACAGTCGTATAATACTAAATTAGCAGGAATTATTCAAGCGGAGGACTAAAATGAGGTTTGATTTAAACTTTAGACAAGATTTTAGGAGTAAGGTTCAGAACATTGTCGAGGATATGAAGACATATAATTCCGAGACAACTGCAGATGAAAACGAAATACTCCAAATGGCCAATTTCCTAAGTTTTTTTAAGCATTGTCCTTTCCCCGATACTCCATTCACTGTTGGTGGTTCTGACAGCTCGGGAGAATTTCCGTTAGTTTCTTATGGTGACAGTTTTGTATATTTGGTTACTGCTCGTATGAGACTATACACTTCTACGTTAGAAGGTTGTCTCAAAGAAATTGAATCTAAAGATAGTGAAATCATTGAATTATTTTTAGTACCCGAAGATCAGAAAAAAGCTAATAAGAAGTATGATGAGTTCTTTTCTAGTCTAGTAGGAATGAGCTTATTAGAACTTTGCCAAAAATCCGATTATCTCGAGTTGCGTAATCAAAACACGTCGAAACGAGTAACTGCAGAAGAGTTGACTCATCGGATTGTCAAACCCCCTGCTCACGACGCTAGTAACGTAAGAATAAATATTATGACGGCGGCGGAGATGTGTACAATTTTAAGGGTACTTAATTCAGAGGTTAAACCAACCTATGTCCTAGCGGATACGACGTTAACCTTACCCTTAATTAAACAACATGGTTGTTTATTTTTCGAATTAGTTAAGCGATATGTCACCCAGTTAGCTATAGAAAAGCGGGTGGCATTTTTTGCAATATCGAAGTCACACGGTATGCCTCATATGGACCAACTTGAAGATATGATCAAAGAAAATGGAAGTGAAGAGCACTGGTATCTACGAATACCTACTTTAGAGCAAGATGGATATAGACCTGAATTCTTAGGAACAAGAGGGATACCACCAGTAGGAGCCGTCACATATATCTTTAGATTCCACAAAACTACGCCCCCTATGCGCTTAGATATGGATATAAAATATTGGGAGAAAAACGTTTGGCATAGCAAAAAAGAAGTTATGGCACAGAGAGAAGCCCAAATCTTTAGGGACTTAGACTTTGCGTCCCACGAACAACGGGTGTACGGATATCCATATCCGATTAAGGCAAGCCACGATATGGTGAGTCTGACCGACGCAGAAAGGTTATCGCTAAAAAAACAATTTATAGATGCAGCTGAGAAAAATGGGCTTAAGCGGAGAAATTTTGTCAATGCAAGTATGCTTACAGGGCATAGTTAGGGGGTGTGAAATGGAAGATTTGCTTGGGAAACTTGGAAATAAATTTGGTGTGCTCGCGGAGAGTGATACAACTCAACTTAAAGTAATGGCTAAAAATGAGGACGTGGCTGTAGGGGATTTGTTTATTATTCCATCACGAAGGGGCCATGCTCGTTTTTATTTCTTCCGTGCCACACAATATGCCAATGTTATGAACCGAACCATAGATATGGGTGATGTGGCGAGAAACAAATTAACGATGGATGATTCGTATTTTGCTGATGACCTAAATGATGAGAAGTTAATTGAACTCAAAGGGATGCTTTTGGGTTATGCCCAGAAGGAGGTAAATGGTAAGTGGAGTTTCCATAGACCACGTCGTCTTCCTGAACATCTGACAGAAGTTTATTTAGTAACAGAAGAAAATGCGGTGGTAGTACGAGAATTGTTGGCTTCACAATTAGGGAGTGGAATTTTTGTCGGCTATTTGCTGGCAGGTGAAAAGGCTTTATCAAGTGTTCCTGTATATATGCCACCTCATGCATTGTCGCACCACATTGGTGTTTTTGGGCGAACAGGAGGTGGGAAGAGTAACCTGCTGATGGTATTGATTGAATCGATGTTTAGGTACAATGAAAAAGTTGAGTTGGACGGTAACGGACGTAAGGTCAGTTTGCTTGCTATCGATCCTCATGACGAGTTTTGTACTTGGCCATCAGGTCAAAGAAATGGGATAGAAGAAATCGTAAGCAAATATGACTTCAAATCAGGCTCGTGGAATAGCTTGGTTGCTCCGTTTTACTATTTAACGGCAAGAGATACCATCAGTAAAGAAGGACAACGTCGTATTCGACTTTCTAGAGCAGATATAGGGCCACAAGATTTGTTAAGCATCATGGAATTCACAGATCAACAAACAGCTTTTGCAAATCAAATATATAGTTTTCATGGCGAAAGATGGATCAATAGATTGTTATCCGGAGACATTGGCGAACACACCGGGGAAGGAGCTGCATTCCTTCCGGGCACAATTAGCGCAGTAGAGCGGAGAGTAAGTTTCCTCCGTCGTGGACAAACACAAATATTCACATCCTATGATCCGGAGATTGATCAAGAATACGAGTCGGTGCTGCCAGACATCATATGTGCCCTTGAGTCAGGGCGTATTATTACCGTGGATACAACACTTATGACAGAATTAGAGCAATTTCTCGTGACAACTGTAGTGGCACGGACTCTATTTATGTTAAGAAAAGCTCTTAAGTCTGCTCGAAGTGCAGAAACCTTAGAACGGGAAATCTGTATCTCCTTAGGTTTTGATCCAGAGAATGGTTCGACTGGAATGCGTGCATTTGCGGAAAGCATGATAGAGGCACTCAATGAGGGAAGACTGCCGTATGTCAGAAATGGGGAAGTAGTTAGGATAGAAGAATTACCCCATGTAAATGTGCTGATTGAGGAGGCACCGAGTGTTCTTAATCCTGAAAGATTGCGATTCGGCAGTATTTTCAGAGACATCTCTCGCCAAGGAAGGAAATTTGGCATTGGGCTTACTGTTATCAGTCAGCAAGTAACTGCCATCGATCACGGTATCTTGTCTCAATTAAATACAGAGATAACTATGGCACTCGGTAATGAAGCGGAGCGAAAAGAAGCCATTAAGAATGCTTCAGCCGATTTGTACGGATTTGAGAAAGAATTGCAAGTAATGGGGAAAGGGCAGGCAATTATGACGGCCAGTTATAGGGACGTGCCGTTGCCGGTGCAGGCGCCTTTGTTTGATAGTCTGGTAGAAAGAGGATGCATTAGATAGATAATATAGAATCATTGCGGAGGAAAGAATGTGGCAACTATAGTAACACCCACTCTGGTAAAACTAATACCAATCAGCACTTTTCATCGGGTAATCGTAATTGTTCGTGGGAATCCACCTAATAACTATCAGTGCCAGGCAATTGATAAGGCCCCCAGTGACCCGCTGTTTATAGTCGCCGGGCCTGGTAGCGGAAAGACCACGTTATTAACTTTACGAATATTAAAATTAATAATTGTTGATCAAATTCCTGCACGTGCTATTTTGGCAACAACCTTTACCAAAAAGGCTGCGGCTGAGCTTAGATCTCGAATTCTTGGATGGGGTTTCAAGATTATTGATGAACTGAAGTTGGACAAGACGCTTGATAAAAGCCAAAGGGACTGGTTAGATCGTCTCGATATTAACCAGATTCTTACTGGTACAACGGACAGTCTAGCAGAAAGAGTCTTGCGCGAGTATCGGCAACCTGGGCAGATTCCACCGTTGTTGGCCGATGGCTATATAACGTCAACATTGATGCTGAAGGAAGGTCTGTTTCCTAACCAGATTTATAAGGATGATGAGTTAAAGCTCTTTTTACGACAGTTTTCCAGTGTAGCATACAAATTTGGCGTTGGTGGAATGGCGCAGGTGTTAACTGCGATTTTCGATCGTAGACAGCATGATATGGTTGACTGGAAAAGGTTTGTTGGGTCAGTTATACCAACTCAACAACAAAGTGTCGGGTTGATGGACCAGGTTTTGTCTTCCTACCAGACGGCATTGCAGACCCTGAAAATGTTGGATTTCGCAAGCCTTGAGACCGAATTTTTAATTAGGTTACAAGACGGAACGTTGAAAGACTTCACTGATCAGATACAGGTAGTTCTTGTAGACGAATATCAAGATTCCAATCTTTTGCAGGAACAGATATATTTCGCACTGGCACAGTCTAGTAAGGGTGCTTTGACAGTTGTGGGCGACGATGACCAGTCGTTGTATAGGTTCCGCGGGGCCACCGTAGAGCTATTTAGAGACTTTCAAAATCGCTATTTTCGGACTTATGGTAAACAACCTACTCGAATATTCTTGAGTACTAATTATCGTTCCACAAGTAACATTGTTCAGTTCGTCAATACATTTGCCACCATCGATCGAGATTACCAGACAGTCCGTGTTGCGAACAAGCCAACTATAAGCATTCATCCAAAGGCAGTCTCGGGGCTCCCAGTGCTCGGTATGTTTCGAAATGATGTGCAAACGCTGGGTAAAGATCTGGCCAAATTTATTCATGACATATTTTGTGGTAGCGGATTTGTATTACCTGGCGGAGAAGTGATACAAAGGGATCCAATAAAAGGGGCTCCGGGGGATTGCGCTTTGTTATGTTCATCTCCAAACGAATCCAGTGGTAGTGGCAAAATTCGACTTCCCGGTGTCATGCGTGAGGAATTGGGCCAGAGAACTCCAAACTTAGAGATATTCAACCCACGGGGTCAGAGTTTGACTCAAATTCCTGTAGTCTGTCGGTTTGCAGGATTATTACTGGAGTGTCTCGATCCTGGTGGGAGAATCCAGAGGGGAATCTCAGGGTTTAACGATATTAATCCCATTTTGGACAATTGGCGAAGTGAAGCTATCGACTTTACAAATGGCCCTAATTGTCCCAAGGGTTTGGTTGACTATGCAGTTGGATGGGGAGATCGAGACCCTAACCAAGCAAAACACGTTTGGCCAAGACAAGTTTCATTTTTAGAATTGCTCTACGGACTGGTCCACTGGTTTCCAGAACTACATGACGACCCCGAGGGACAAATATATCTTGAAATATTTACACGTCAGGCTTCTTCAGCTGAGACCATTGGTAAATTTAAGGGACAAGTAGTTTATGACCCTCAAAACAAAGGCATTGCTGATGCTTCTGTAGTAGAAGTTTTGCGAAATGTTATTGCTCCTATTGCCAGTGGGTCCACCCAAATCAATGAGGATTTGGTGGATATGTTTCCGCGTAACCGTCTTAGCGTATTTTCTATTCACCAATCTAAGGGCTTGGAATTTCCGATTACTATCGTTGACGTAGGCTCCGACTTTAAACCGGGACAGGGTTCTGGCAGTCATACATTTAAACGATTTCCGACTAAGTCTGGTCCACCCCATTTACTAGAAGATTTACTGAGACCTTATAGTCCGAATCTGGGTATTCCCAATCGTTCTGGAGTTGACAGAGCGTTCGATGATTTATATAGGCTATATTTTGTGGCCTATAGTCGTGCTCAGGAAGTCCTGCTTCTCGTCGGATTGAACAGTTGTTTGCCCAACGGCATCAAGACCGTAACTACAGGGTATGACCGACAGGGAATTAATCACTGGTCGAAGTTTTCAATTATGCAAATCTAGGAGTGATGACGTAATGAACCTATCATCGAGACCTCCATTATATACTCTACCGACTTATAGCTTAACATCCGATATACTTGGGTTCATTCGATGTGGTCTTCAATACCGATACACTCGAGTTGGACGATTACCCTCATCGCGCCCAGTGCAAATGTGGTTTGGTCAATTCATTCATGGAGTGATGGAAGAATCCTATCTTAAATATGCAGCAGCCAAAAAACTGGGGCAGATTCAGGGACCACCTTGGACCACCCAGGAGATCGATGATATCTGCGATGCCGTACAGGATCGCCTGCGAGTGCAGGGATTGGTACCATGGACGCCTCAGGTTGAGGCTATTGGTCGAGCGCGTGCTCAACAAATGATTAACGAGTTGGGGCCAGATCTTTTTCCACTGATTTATCGGGCGGAAGTGCGGCTTACTGGTGCACGACTGTTACCGGCACTGCCTGCCCCGTATCAGATTAGAGTGGCCGATCGATATGAAATTGCCGGGGTTGTAGATGTAATTACTCATGTCCAATTAAAAAATCCCGCTACGCAATCCAATAAACTCGTACAAGCAATTATTGCAGCACTCCCTAAGAAAGTTCCCAAAGAGTTTGAAATCATCGTCGATTACAAGGGGATGCGAAGACCGTCCCTCCCAGACCCAAAAAGCTCGCAACCATCCCTTTGGGAGCATCACGAATGGCAGGTTCAGACCTATGCGCATCTTCGGCAGATGCATGAAGATAGTCACCCAATAGTCGCCGGTGTGCTGGTATACGTCAATGAATTAGAACCATCTAAGCAAGATCTCCTGGATCTTATGGAAGATGTAAGAAACAGTAGGACTGACGTTCGTCCTGATCAGTTTCCGGTCGTAGATAAATTATTACAAGGGTGGAAGAAAAAAGATGTTCCGCCTGCGCTTCCCGCTGATTTTCGGTTAAAAAGGGCATTGCACATCACGCCCGTGGATCCCAACTCAATTCAGCTGGCGCTTGGTCAGTTTGATAAGGTGGTCCAAAACATTGAAATTTGCCGGGCAAAAGAGACATTATGTGGGAATCTAATGACCTGTTGGGATATGAATAATTCTGACCACCGCACCTGTACTGCATGTGATTCAAAGACTTTTTGTACTAATAGTCCTGAAAAAGGAATGCCAAAACTGCCGGGTATTAAATTAAAACTTTAACAAGCTTTAACTGGACAATTTCAGGCGAGAGTGGGGCTACTAATTAGTGCAGTCCCCAAATTTGGAATTTTACTCATAGATAGAACGGAGAATAAGAGATGTCGACATTCACTGATCGCATACGTCCGACTGATTTTGGCATATCCACATACTTAGACAATCTGAAGAAGAATTTATATCAGATACCTACGTTTCAGCGAAATGTTGTGTGGGAAAAGGAACATGTAAAAAAACTCTGGGATACGATTTATAAATTCTATCCGATGGGAAGTATTCTGGTTTGGAAGACTGATATCCAGTTGCAGCGTCACCGTCAAATTGGCGGACATCCTATTAGTGATAATATGATATCTGGTGATTGTCAGTACATATTAGACGGTCAGCAGCGTACTACCGCACTCATGACTTCACTTTATGGTGGCAAGATCAAGGGGCAGGAAGCTTTTGACCCTACTTTGTACTTTGATCTTTCAATACTCGACCCGGAAGATTTGGACGAAACTAGCTATAGAGAACGGTTTGTATTCTGGAACGAGATTGATGACCAAAACGCTACTCTGCTCCGAAATATTCCGCGGAAAAAGCGATTTGCTCAGGGATTGATTGTTCCATTGCGTGATGTTTACCATCAATATGGATCAGTTGAAGGTAACTTGGTTAGAAACGGATTTGCTGATTATGAGGATCCTCATCGCTTTCGACTACGCAAAATGAAAGAGGTATTGGATAACTATCGAATGGCTTTTATCGAGTTGAAGGGTATTCAGGTTGGAGAAGTATGCCAGATATTTGAGAGAATTAACCAATCGGGAAAACCACTTAGTATTTTTGACATTGTTGTAGCAAAGACATTCCGTGTAGAAAAAAACGGTACAAGCGGTTTCGATTTGAGGGAGAAATTTGACCAGTTTCGCAATAGTTTTGCTGGAGAATATAAGCGCGTAGATGATTTGACGATTCTGCACATGTTAGCCGTACTCATAAGAGAGTTCATACCAGATTCGGGAGTTATGAACATTACGGATAGGTACCTAAATGAAATTAAGACCGAGTATGTGGAGACAATATGGTTGGAAGCGACAAAGGCAATCAAAAAGGTATTTGATTTTCTGGACAACCACATGCATTTCAGAGGTCCAGAACTAATTCCCTATCGTTACTTCTATATGACCTTAGTATGCTATTTCTATGAGAATAATCAACCCGACTATGCCTTTTTGAAAAAGTACTTTTGGTATTATAGCTTTCATGAAACCAATTTACTTAGCAATACCACTGATCTCAAATCTAACATAAATAATCTGTTACCTTGTCGCAATACATTACCAGTTACCGCGTTTGCATTTGACAAGTTTCTGATCAATAAAAACACTTTACGCGATGCGTCTTATAGTGCCCGTAGTGCTAGATCACGTGCAATTTTAGCCTTGATGGCAAACCAAGAACCTAAAGACTGGAAACACACTGACCGAAATGTGTTGGCCGAAGTCTACTATTTGTTAACTGATAAACCTAACCTACATCATATTTTCCCGACAAATTATATAGATAAACACCCAGGGAGCAGTAAGCTAACCTCAAACAGTCTTATGAATATTGCCTACATCACACAAATGACAAACTTGCAAATTAGTGATAAGAATCCTGTGCACTATCTTCAGGAATTCGATTCTAGCAAACTGCAAACAATACTAGACGATCATCTAATTCCACCCGATTTGTTGAACTGGTCACGGCAAGAGCAATTACCGGATGATGCTCTAGACCAGTTTATTGAGCTTCGGGTTGAGCTGATTTTGGATCTATTAAGACATAAATTAGATGGGATCGTTTTTGACGTCATTGATACCAAATAGCAATAATCGCACTTTAGTCGGAGGAAGGTTACAACATGGCAGGTGAACGCAAAGGTAAGACTTATGAGGCGTTAGTTAAAGTCGCCTTGGATAGATTAAGAACTGAACAAGAAAATCTAGGTGAGATATTTTGGAATGAAACTCCTGCCGGTATGACCATTGAACCCGATTTCTGCATCGGAGATGATGTCAATCATCCTCAAATAGTTATTCTGGTTACCCATAGTGGATCAGCGAAAAATTCCGATATGAAGTTTTGGCGCAATATGGGTGAGCTCGTGGAGGCCAAGACTTGTCTGGCAACAGTACCTCGAGTAGTCAATATAGCTTTCGATTCCATTATCAAGGAAAGCTTAAAGAAATTGCAAGCTGCTGCCTTTGATGGACAGGTGGTAGTGGGGGATCGGGACTATGGTGTAGAACTCATCGCTTGGGTCGATCAGCACTTAGCGAACTTACCTACTGCGATGATGGAGAAGTTGGAAGTAATTACAGAAATGGTTGGAAATAATGACGGTCTGAACCGTGCCATATCAAGATTGACAGAGGATCTGGGAAAAGCAATCACATCAACTCTGCCTGAACTAGAACAATTATGGGGAATGGAAAAAGATAGAATACGAGGAAAGGCGCCAGTGGCAAGGGATACCTATGTGCGCAGGGGTTTTACTAAGCGAATTTTATTAGGCAATGCAATCAATGGGGGGTCTATAAAATCAGAAGATTATATTTGGGCCCACAAAGTAGGTTTGTTAAATCGCGCTATTAAAGGATTTCATATTGTTGATCACGATTTAGAGTGGTTTATGTCTTCTCCATGGGCGGACTCATATGAAGCAGTTTCTGGAAATTGCATTACCCAAGGTTTTCTCCAACAGGTAGACAAGGTTAGATCTATTGTTTTATTAGAGGAATACACAAGATACGTATTAGAGCACTTATTGGAATTGCAGACTAAAGAAGGAATGTTGGAACATCTTAGAAAACAATTGACTAATCCTGCAGAAAGCATAGATATTCCGGAGGGAGTATTAGCACCGCAAAATATTTGGTTATTCGATTATATCGGCGCATTGATTAAGGCAAGGACTAATAGATCCCAAGGTTTCGGGTACTCTACCTTTGCTGGGCATGTGGATGCCAAATCATCTTACATTGGGAGCATGGATGTTGGAACTTGGTGTAGCTGTTTTATGAATCAATATTTTAATAGACACACAGCATTTAATCCGCCCGTAATAGCTGAGGAATATGTCGCAAATGTCTTAGCGGAGCAGCTAAAGACCGTTAGCTCATTAGAGATATCACGTTTAAGTGACGATATAATATCGCAATATATAGCGAAGGAGTATGAAGCTACTCTTCTGGCTCACAGAGGTTTTGACCCACTATTAGCAATAATGATTCATACGGGGATTATTAAAGCATCTTCACGCAAAACCGGCATTAGTACCTGCTTTGCTGAGAAAGCCGGACTGGGTGGGCAAGCCGGTAAGACAACCGTTGTTAAGGTTAAAAACACTCTTATCAACTGGCAATCTGTCTCTGATGCTGGGCGTGATCATAAGAAAAAGGAACTGTGTGGTCGCGCTGTCGGCTTGCGATACTCTTGGGATGCAATACGAAATCAATTTGTTAGGCGTCCAGGTGTAAATAAACTGATATTGGTTCTCGATGGGACCTGGCGACAAAAGGATTTGGATGCCTTGGTCCGGTCTGGGTGGGATCAGATTTTCTATGCAGATGAACTCGTGGGTTTGGCAGCAGCTATTATGTAACCCACTGTTAACGAAAAAATTTAGCTTTTCAATAAACAACTTAAATATTAGTGGTGACGTATTTAATTCGCAGTTTTCGGAAAGTTTGCAAACACAGTAAAGCAAATTAAACAGAATCGATTGACAGGAACCTGGAAAGATCCAGACCTACCAGACACATGTGTGAAAACCCTGCAAATGCCAGTGATCGTCGCATGCAATGCAGTGCAACTCAGTGTTTGTTGGACTAATAAAATTATTCCTATATTCGGAAGGATTGATGATATGGCAGGAGAAGAAAGCGAAAAGAAGGGTATTATATATGAAGCTTTTACTTTACTAGCAATTGAAAAACAGATAGGGGGACCTGTTTTATGGGACCCGAATCTTTCTGGGGTAATTGCTGATCAAGACTTGGCCTATTCTTCGGAGGATGATCCGAAATTTGTAGTGGGTGTTACCCACTGGGGTTCGCATGAAGCATCAAATAAGAAATTCTGGCGGGCAAACGAGGACTTCTTTGAAGTAAAATGTGCTTTTCCAAATAGTTCATTTGTGCATGTGTTATATGAAAAGAATATCAATTCAGATGACGCATTAGACAATATAATCAGAAAAACATGTAATGGACAGGCATTATCAATACAAAACTCAGTGGCGATACCTAAATTGCAAGCTTATGTAAGTAATAAAGGAAAAGTGAAACAATTTGGTAGCGGGAAAGACAATGTTCTTCTCATTTGCCGTGCGCTTTATAACGATAATAGTGAATTTAGAAGGTTAATAGATAAATTGGGTGAGGAAATTTCAGAACTTATTGCTTGTGATTATGAAGATGACTTTGTGAATGCTTTTGTTAAACGAGAAGGTATAAGAAAACATAAAAGAAGAGGGAAAATCACCTTATCAGGTAACAGAGAAACCTACTATAAACTAGGGTTGTTAACTCTATTAAAAATAGACCCCAATATTCTTAATGAAACTATCGAAGCAATAACCCGAAAAGAAGTTAAAGGGCTTTCAACCGCTGTTATTGAGGTGTTAAAGGCTCAAGGGTTAATTGAAAAAGCAAGGATAGGAGTAAAGATTCACCCTATGCTTAAGGATATAGCCTCCTTGGGCGAAGGATGGTATGAGGAATTTAAAAACGTCATTGCGAGACATGTTTACTCAGCTGATAGTTCCTTAAGGCATTATATAGATCACTATTCTGATGTTGTAGACCAAGACCGCAGGCAATACCTTTTAAATTATCTAATCAATGCGTCCAGTTCAGACCAATTATATAAGGCATCGCTTGGGGTTGAACCATATACAACAAAAAGAGTATGGGTAGTTGATTACTTTATGTCTGTAAAAAGGCAGTTAACACAAGGTAAGAAATACGGGTTTAAGAAATTGTCCCAAGAAATGAATCTTCCATATATTGGCGGAATATCTCCTTTGCCATCCTTTGCTTCAGGAAATATTGAATCTATAGACGAACCACATAAGAAACGTTTGTTTGAATATATCTTCCTTTCGATAAAGGGTTGGAACTTAACCGAGGTGAGTCATGAACTCATCTTAAAAGATCGAATGACTACCCTGATGAAAAAATTTGATGTTCTCGAAATCATGGTTCTAGATTCATTGCTCAACAAAAAGATTCCAAACAATTATATTCAGGCCTCCCGTGGTATTAACCATCCACTAGCCGGGTCATCAGGAAACGCATCTGCAGGGAGAACAGATTTTAATTTCTGTATTTCAAACGGATTAAAATCTGTCCTGATTTTCATTGTATCGGCTTATGACTCTTCACATAAACACAAAGAAATATCCGCAAGGTTGCGCTGGGCTCAATTATCTTCGGACTATCCCAGTGGAGAAGTTAAACACATTTTAGTTCTGGATGGGACTCTGCTCGGATCAATGCCAGAACCCAAACTGGCAATGATGTTCGATGCTGGATGGGATGAGATTTATTATCCAGACGAATTAGACAGTATGGTCGAAAGTGTATCTCTATGGATTGATACACATAAATAACTGGAAATAACGTTGGGGATAATTCTTTATCGCCAACGTTATCAACATGAAAATAATGAAAGTTTCATGTTGATATTTGAAAGCCTATGCCGTCCAACGGAGTTCGAAACTAATTATTTAATGATTACAGACAGTACTGGTTGTTTCAATTAAATTCCTTCATGATTGAGAGAAAAGCTATCTCCAAATACTCCAATTTCCAAATTTAACTGATATAAATTACCAAGAGCTGAGAATAGGGGCGAATGAGGACCAGCAATCTTTTTCTTTAAAAATATTGCTTTATTATTGCTGAAACTTTTAGAATTGATAGCGCTTCGAATGTAAGAACTGGAATCTGTTGAGTCAATGCCTAAGCGAACCAACTCTCTCAAGAGTTCAACCTTTCCAATTCCAAATACATGCAGGGCCAGATACGGCGCCTCTTCCCGAACTGCACTGACAATTCTCTTCACATATTCTTCATCGCGAATTCTTGGTACTAACCCACCAATCGCGATACCGTCGAACCCAGCTGCAGCGTACTCTTTTGCTGAGATTCGTGCCGATTCTTCATCCCAGCATTGCAGTGAGGCATATAAGAATAGATCCTTTGATTGTCTCTGCCCTAAGGCGTATAGAGCATTTTTGATGGTTAATCGTTGTCGCCGCTTGGCCTCATCTTCCGCCAATCCAGGCGGAATGATGAAGTCCAGAGTAGCCCCCAAGTCAGCATGCTGTTCCTGGAACTTAAGAACATCCAATGGTTGAATTTCTTCACCATCTTTAGTGCGAATGGTGGCATATTCTTTGTATTCAATAATCTCTGACCCTTCAAATAGACTGGCAAAGCCACCAGAGTCGATAAACATTGGAAGGTTAGGACGGTTTTTCATTTGTTTGGCGTAGTGATAACTAACCATAAGACATTGTGAAAGACGTTTGAGATACGGTTGAACAAGTTTATCTAGTGGAAACTTGTCTCCAAAGGTTGTGACAGGAAAGAAAGTTGGGGTATTTATCGTTCCACGGGATGTCTGTATAGTCCCTTTTCGTATACTGTTATTTTCCTTATAAATATATTTATCCATACGTAACCTCCTTGGAAGCTTGATCTGGCTTTGGCACTGAAAACCAGAGGCTTGGAAGGGTATCCCTTAAAGAATGCTTCTTATCTTCCGTAATATTTTTCAACATATTGCAAATTAATTTATCTCCTATGAACCGTTTTACGGTGAGAACATGCTTACAGTGCGACTGTCCTTGTTCATAGTCCTTACAATCACAGATGAATCCATTTGCTCCACTTACAACCCTGTGGTCCTCACTACCCCCAGTTACATAATACATATTCCCGTCATGGCCACGTAAACGTAATTCCATAGACCTTCTTAACCTATACGGGCAAATATTAGCAGTATGAAGTTTTACTTGAGTAACCACTGGACTCAGACGCTGTTCAATGTACTCAAAATCTTGTTCAGTTGCTAATAGTGCTTGAGCACTCACATTGATTTTTTTGGCTAACTTGGTACCTATACGTGGAATTTTAGCTAGATCTTCTGAACGGCTTTGAGCAACAATAGAAATCGTGGAATAACCATGACCAATCAATTCTTTAGCCAACTTTCCCCCAATACCATCTATTTCGGTTAAATATACACCTTCTGAGTCAATCTCATAATATAACATGGACGATAAGCGCTTGCATAGTTGGCTTGAGGAAATTTCTAAAGTATCATCAGATGATTCCTCAGTGTCTTCATCTGATGGGTCAAGTGCATTGAAAATTGCTGACATTCCGTCTAACAACCGCACAACGTTATTCTTTAACATATCAATATCTGCTTCATAAATATCAAATAATAGTGCTAATTCAGTCTTTGAATTATTGTTAACTAGAGAATGACAAATAGCAGCCATTTTAATAGCAGCCAAAATTCTTAAAGTGGAAGGGTATTCATCACTAAGCTTTTTAAGTTTTTCCAGGGAATAATCGAGGAGACAACTTGGTGTTGATAGAACGATTTCCATTAGTGGATCGAGGTCTTCGTAATTTGCCCTAAGGATTGGATTGCAGTCTTCTGTTAATGCCGCAAGTAATAGTAGATCAAAGTAGTAAAATTGATCGATTTTAACATAATGTTCTTTTATTAATTTTACGGAAGATGGAGTAAACATCAATTTTACTGCTAGTCGGCCTAATTTTGTCGGTTTCAATATATCCTGTTGTTTAAGTGAGTTATCTTCTTCCTCTTTTTCAATGGTTATCATATCCGCTAAGAAAAGGGTATTAATGTCTTTGTTTATGTTCGCATTAGGGTTTTGGTGATAGTAAAGAGTTAAGGGTAGAAAACCTTCTATTAGATCTTCTCTAGTTCTCGAGTAGCCCCCAAATAGTTCAACAAGAATTTGCTCGGCCATTGCCTTGGATATTGATAGGCTGGAGTTTATAGGCTCGCATTCTTCATTTATGTACTTATCTATGCTGCCAATCCATTTAGGTAGAAAGAGTACTACTTCACCTTCAGTATCTAAACCTGGACGTCCTGCACGACCGGCTCTTTGCATATAACTCCAAACTGGTAAATCTGTAAAACCTATACCGTCGAAAGCATATGAGTCATATACTATCACTTGTCGCGCGGGTAGATTTAGACCCATTTCTAACGTAGAAGTTGCCACAAGTACTTGAGTGTCACCGAACCGAAAAGCATCTTCTGTTTCTTTTCGCTCGTCACGATTTAACCCAGCATGATGGTGTTTTGCTTTGAGTCCGATGTCTTTAAAGGATTGAGCTAATGTTTGAGCTCGTGAACGACTATTAGCAAATATTAGAGATTTACCACCACGATCAAGACATGAGGTAACTTCTTCAATTAATAATGGGAACTTATCTTTGGGATTTGAAAACCTAACAGTCTTCTTTTTCAATGGAATCTGTCGCCACTTCGATACATAATGGAGTCCCTGCAACCAATCGGCTAACTCCTTAACATTTGCTAAAGTAGCAGAGAGTCCAAGTATCCTCGCAAAAGGATTAAGACGCATAAGACGCGTTATACTGCCTTCCAGGCGAGGACCCCGATTTTTATCACCTAACAAGTGGAATTCATCAATAACGACTAAGTCAATTTCTGGTATCCAGGACCAATGGGTTCGCCAGTTTCTGAGACAAGCATCCAGACGTTCCGGAGTCATGATATAGATTTGAGAATCCAGATAGTTTCTATGTTTTTTACTTTTATTTGACAGGTTAATATCTCCTGTAAAAAGGCCGACAGTGTAACCTTTAAATCGTTGTAACCAACTCGTATATTTTTCATCAGCTAAGGCTTTGAGAGGGGTTAGATAAACTGCTCTAAATCCTCTTTGCAAACATTTTTCAATCGCTATTTCGGCTAAAAAGGTTTTTCCTGAACCTGTAGCCATATTGAGAAGGCAGTGAGTTTCTTTCTCTAATAACCCTTGTTCGATAACATCTTGTTGGGGCGGAAAAAGATTTTGATTTGGCAAGATAATCGCCCCCTATCATAAAAATTCATAAAATATTAATAAAATGAACTATATTAATAGTAATATGTTCATAGTTGTATTATAATATGCAGCGAAAGCTGTGTCTATAGACTTTATGAGATAGGCAGGTGTAAACGTGGGACAACTTGCTGAAAACTTAAGAGTATTAGCATGGATCGATTTATCCAAGAAGAAGCAATTTTTAAGCAGAAAAGATGAATGGTTAGTTAAGGAACTCAACATCTCCCCAGATGCTGCTATTAGGTTACTAACTCGAGATGAAGTTCTTAGCGATAATCATTTATCTGTTTTGGTTATGAAGTTTAACCTCGCAGAAGATGTAATATTAAGCGGTTCTTTGCTTACGGAGATAGGAATTAATATATTTCAAGAAAACATGGTATATTTAATTGCCATGTTGAAAAAGATTGATATTTCCCAAAAAGCCTTGGCTAAAGAGGTAGGTGTAGATGAACATACTATCTCTAGATGGGCAAAAAAAGCTAGCGAACCCGTGGGCCGCTCGTTAGGAAAATTCATGGTATTTATTGAAGAAAGTCTCGGTAAGTCGGTGGCAGTAGATCTTAGTAAGGAAAGATTGTTTCTAGAGTTATCACCTCCGGGAAGATCATTTAAACGAGAAGAGTTAATAAATCTTCTCAATACATTAGAGGATAATGAGCTTGAAGAGTTATATCCCGCTCTAATAAAGCTATTGAATTGAGGTTAAAATGGATAAGTTTTTCTGTGGAAACTCGGGTACAAATGAAAAAATTAATGGCAAAAACTTATCAGAATTGCCGGTGGAAGAATTCTTGAAACTGGCTTTTATTAATTTTTTTGGTGACGATATTGACTTGCGACCGGCCCAAGATCTGGCAATATCTCAATACAAAATCCTTGAATCTAAAGAAAATATTATACTCTCAACACCAACGAACAGTGGTAAAAGTTTACTTTGCTACTTGATGGCTTTGAGGGAAGCAATACAGGGGAAAAGGGCCATAATTGTTGAACCACTGAGGGTTTTAGCTCAAGAGAAAGCTGAAGAGCTAGAGCAGATTTGTAGTTTAATCAAACTTCATGGTGGACCGAAAATTAGGATTGTTCTTACTACTGGCGATTATCGAATAAGTGATGATTTTATGGAGGATTGCCCAAGTGAAGGATCGAAGACCCGAAACAAATTTAGTGGCGAAATCGTTGTGGCAACACCGGAACGGTTGGATGCTATTTCACGCATAGTTGAATATATGGTATGGTTTGAGAGAGTCTCTATTGTTTGCATTGATGAAGCTCATTTAATAGGTGATCATCATCGCGGCGCGACATTAGAATTGCTAATCACGTTTTTACGTACTATTGAGAGCAATTTGCAGATTATTCTCTTGTCAGCGACGATTTCTAATTGTGAAGAATTGGCTGAGTGGTTACAACCATGTCAAGTGATTAATAATGTACCTAGATATCCAAGCTTGGAAAAATGGTTGTATCGTATAGACGAAGGTGAAGAGGTCAATGCAGTACTTACTAAAGAAGTCCAACGTGTACTCGAGAAAGATGACACTAGTATATTGATATTTGTATACAGAACGTCATGGGCCGAAGGTTTAGCCAATCTTATTGCGGAACAAAGAGGTAATAAAAAGAGGGGCAATTTAAAAGCGACGATTGAGTACGGCGTAGCATGGTATCATGCCGGAATGTCTTCTAGTTCTAGGATGCTAGTTAAAAAGGCATTGCTTAAAGGGGATATTCGTGTAGTTGTCTCAACCACTGCTTTGGCGTGGGGAATTAATTTGCCAACTACTCATGTTTACATAAGGGACATAACTTTTCCTGGAGTAAAAGAGTTGGACACCGGAGAACTCATCCAGATGATGGGTAGAGCAGGAAGAGGAGATCGACCTGGGGTTGGGACTATCTTTCACCGAAAAACTGACAAGATAGATTATAACGAACTTGAAACAAGACTTTGTAATGAATCCTATCCACGCTTGGTATCACAATTAAGCCCACCTGAGCAGGAGGGTTATTATTGTTCTAGAAGAGACGACAATCGTTACTTAGGACGCTTGGCTAACCAGATATTGGGCGTTTTACATAGGATGGGACCTTCTGATCAAAAAGACATCGAGAATTTTTTGTCTAGTTCGTGGGGAGGAAAGCATCTAGTTTCAGAATTAGATGCCTTATTGAAGAATCTTTGTCGGTGGAAGTTAGCTTATTTATCAGAAACTAATGGCAAATATGAGCTTACCAGTTTGGGGAAGACGGCTGCTCGTTATTATTTACCTTCTAATACGGCCGCCAATATGGGTCAGTTAATCAGAGATCTACTCCAAGATGATCCTAGTGGTAGTCATTTGCGAGAACTAAAGATGATAGATATATTAATAATCCTATCTTTAACTAGTGACGAAATGAAATCCATTTCTAGATATAGCAAAGCACTGGAAGATCAGGTGACCCTCTATATGGAGAGTTTGCCGATTAGTGAAAAATCTTATCTTTATCGGCGATGGATTGCAGGGGATGCGGTAGCACTTCTGGGCTCGGCACGGATTGACAATAAGTTCACTGATATTGAGGCAAAGAAGTTAGTATATCAATGCACTCACCGTGCAATGTTATTGTATGATTTGTCCAAAGGGATTTCGTTTAGTAATTTAGAGGCACGTTACCATGTGAAAGTAGAAGAGTTAGAAGAAAAACTTCGAGATAATGCCCTTTGGTTGCTCCATGCATTAGAAAATATTTTAGGAGTTAGAAACTTTTATTATCATCTTAGGGCAATTTGTGAAATCGAACCAGAAGATATACAACCTATAGATCGAAGTTTTAAGATGTTATCTAGGCAAATATTTGCCCTTTTAGCAAACTTGAGATTTCGGTCAACGTTGGGTGAATTAATACGCGGCATTAAGAGGGTATATCCGAATGCCAATCGATATCCCGGTGAAGGTACTATCAGAAAGTTAGAGGAAAACGGAATATCTGGTCTAGGGGATTTAGTTAAAAGAAATTCTAATGACTTAGTTAAAATGGGGATAGAAAGACGATATGCTGATCTGATTGTGGGATATATATTGAAGAGACGGTCTTGAATGGAAATTGAAGTGACTTTACCTGCCGTGGTCAGGATACTTGTAATGGTCAAAATCCTGGTCTAGGATAAGTACTCCCACTTAGCCAAGTGGAAAGCGATTAGGGCGCAGAGTGAACCAGAAGAGAGACATTTTTTAGAGCTTGTGGAGGGGTTTTAAATCTTATAATGCAAAAATTCTTAACCACGTCTTACTACGATTAGAGGAAATAACAAATAGATGTTGAAATATATAGTAAATCATATAAACGCAGTAGGAGGATACAGTATGACGATCATGGATTGGAATAATTTACTAAGCGAAGAAAGAAAAAGAACGTCAAGTACTCACTCTGATCATCGTAACGGGTTTGAAAAAGACTATGATAGAATTGTGCCTTCATCTTCGCTTAGAAGATTACAAGATAAAGCACAGGTTTTTCCATTGCAAAAAAATGACTTTGTACGTACAAGATTAACACATTCATTGGAAGTTTCTGCACTTGGTAGATCATTTGGAAACTTAATCGGTAAGAAACTGGTCGAGGAAGGTAAAGTTAAAATTGAGGATTTCTCAAGGAAGATTTCTGCGCTTTTGGCAACAGTCTGTTTAGTACATGATTTAGGTAACCCTTCCTTTGGTCATTGCGGAGAAACAATAATTCAGAATTGGTTTAAGCAATGGTTTAGTAAAGATATTTTTAGTACTTATAAAGGAATTAAGACTTTGACTCAAGAACAGAAAAATGATTTTATTCATTTTGAAGGTAATGCACAGGCATTGCGTATTCTAACAAGATTGCAATTTCTTAACGATCAAAACGGGGTAAACTTTACATACGGAACCTTGGCTTCATTACTAAAATATCCTCATTCTTCTTCTGAAATAGATTCTACAAAAGGCAAAAGCTATAGTAAATTCGGTTACTTTCAGGCTGAGAAAAAAATAGTTGGGAAAATTAAAGAGGCGACGGGAATAGGAGAGAAGAGACATCCATTAACTTTTCTTATGGAGGCCTCCGATGACATAGCATATTATGCAGCTGATATTGAGGACGGAGTTAAGAAGTCCATCGTCCGATGGGATGAAGAATACAAAGCTATAAAAGAGAAATTAAATAAAAAATATTCAAAAGGTTTCAAATTTCTTGACGAGCAGAGAGACCTTGCCGAAATTAATAAAGTACCTGATAGGGACTTAGTTAATGTTCAAAATTTTAGAGTTTGGGCCCAGGGTGAGATGTTTAAGGCCTGTGCGGACACCTTTATGGAAAACTATGATGCTATAATGAATGGCGAATTTGATAAAGAATTATTGGAAGCTTCCAATGCAAATGATATTAAGATAATACTAGAGGAAATTGCGGTGAGACTTATATACCCATGTAAGGAAGTCTTAACACTTGAACTTGTTGGTCACAGTGTAATCACTGGCTTGTTAAATATGTTTATTGAGGCATTAGTAACAGATGAAGGTAAATATAAATCTAAACAAGTAACGGGTAAATACTACCACTTAATTTCTTCAAATTTCAAATATATTGCTAAACTCGATATAGATGGGAAGCCTAATAAAACTGAACAAGATTTAACTCTTTATGATAAACTATTATTAGTTACTGATTTTATTTCTGGAATGACAGACTCATATGCGGTAGATTTATATCAAACTCTTAGTGGTGTAAAGCTACCTTAGGAGGTAATGACTTATGAAAAACACATCTGGAAATAGATATGCTCTTAGGGATAAGTTTTATAGTATTTTAAAATCAAGACCATTAGCTCAGAAAGCAATTTTTAGACTGAGAGAAGAAGGAGACCTCCTTCTATTCGGTGGGGCGGTAAGGGAATTCTTCAATAGTGATTTTGAAGTAATTCCACGGGATTTCGATATAGTTGTAAATAGTACAAATAAGGACTTTGAACGTTTTTTCAGAGGCATTCCTTATAAAAAGAATCGGTTCGATGGTTATAAACTAAATGTTGATGGTCTAATTTTTGATATTTGGGGCTTGTCATCAACTTGGGCGTTTAAGGAGAAAAAGGTATCTGACGTAAGAAAGGAGAATTTACCCAAGACAGTTTTCCTTAATTATGATTCGGTAGTCTATAATTTACGTACCGGAGATCTGTATGACGAAGGTTATATTAATGCGAAAAAAGATAAGATTTTGGATATTGTTCTAGAAGAGAATCCGTTTCCTGAATTAAATATCTTGCGCTCTTTTGTTTTTAACAAACGAGATCAAATGAGTTATTCGGATTGCTTGATTTCCTATATATCGGATTGGTGTAGGAAAAATAATGGACATGAAGTTGAATTACTTTTAAATGCTCAAAGTAAACATTACGGTAAAGAGTATATAACTCAATCTGAAATAGAGAAAGAGCTCTCTGTTTTTTGAAGTTGTTTTACAAGTTAGAGAGTTTGTGCAGAGTTCCTACACTCTAGAGAGATTAGTGTATAGGGTTCCTTTTCTGAATAACTTGTATTCCTTTGTACGTGAAGACCGTAATCCGTTTAAATAAAAACCACAGAGGAACCCGCTAGTTGAGCGGGTTCCTCTAATATTTGCTTGTGCTTGAGTGGAAAAATGGGGGCAGTTCCTAGGAACACATAAACCTGGTTTTTACAATTTGCGAGGGAATTGGATATTGAAACTTGTCGGATTATAATGATGTCAGATTACCGGAACGTCTTCCGCTGAGTTGTTCTGGGAAAGTTCCAGGTACCACTCAATTATCTTGAAACTCGACAATCTGAAGGTTTTAGTTGATTAAAAATATTTAAAACATCATAACACTACCTTGGACATCGCCCGGATCGATCAGGATGCTGAAAAAATAAAATAAAGGATTGACGATGTGAAGGAAGTAACAGTCGCAATTCTCTTAAAGGATAGTAAAGCACTAATTGCCCAACGGGCACCTGGTGACGATCTGGTAGTAAATAGGAATTAACAGGTGGTAAAATGTACATCGAGATACTCCTCAAGAATGCTTGGAATGTGAAATTCGAGAGGAACTGGATGTAAATATAGACGTTCTGGATTTCTTCGGCGAAAGCATCTATGTATATCATAGCAGAACCATTAAACTGATGCCTAGCTGGTGCAAGTAGATTGCTGGTGAATTCACTTTAAAAATGCACCAGCAAAGTTGGCTTGGGTTAATCAACATGAATTAGACTTATATGACAATTTCCCTGCGGATATTCCACTTTGAGTTCAGTTCTGAGTTAGAGGTGAAACATGTCAGGAATTATCTATGGCCTATATGAGCAAATCATTAATGGTATCATTACTGAAAACCTAAATAAAGCTGACCAATATCTTTTAACAAAAGATATTCAACCGCTGGATTCGGCTGAGTCATCTAAAATGCTGGCGGATTATCTGACTAGAATTCTGCGCGAGATTTTTGATTACATCGATGATGGGGATACCATCGTCAGAGACCGAGTAAATCTCTGCAATGGCATTTTGCTGTACATTACAGAGTGTATTCAAAAAGGGAGCTTTAGTTTCAAAAAGGATGAAGCGACCTTGAAACGAATCAAGAGTTTCCTCATCCAGCAAGATGCACAGATGTTATTATCCCTAGTGGACAAAAAAGCAAGCAGACAAACCGCTTTGTCGGGACCTGAAAAGATCGTCAGACCAGACACTTCTATTTCAGAGAACTCCCTCTTTACCGGGGCAGTTCATGAGCCAAGCATGGTATCAGAACTTAAAAAAGAAATCCTAAGCAGTCACAGGATTGATTTTCTCGTGTCGTTTATCAAGTGGAGCGGTTTAAGGTTGATCATCAATGAACTGACGCAGTTTACAGCCAATGGCGGCAAATTACGGGTTATCACGACCTCCTATCTGGGGGCCACTGATTTTAAAGCAGTCGAGCAGCTCAGTAAACTGACCAATACGGAAATACATATTTCCTATGACACGGAACGGACTCGTCTTCATGCTAAGACCTATGTCTTTTGGAGAGATACCGGATTTAGTACCGTTTATATCGGATCATCTAATATCTCTGAGTCAGCGATGACCAGTGGATTGGAATGGAATATTAAGCTATCGCAATATGACTCTGGGGACATTCTAGAGAAAATCCGAGCCACGTTTGAAGGGTATTGGAATAATCCCGAGTTCACCCCCTTTATCGCGGCGATCGATTCCGAGCGTTTGAGACAAGCCTTAAAGTCCGAGAGAAGAACCAGTCAGGATGAAGTGGGTAGCGTTGCTTTTAACTTTGACATTAAACCCTATTATTATCAGCAGGAAATTCTGGACAAATTGAAAGCGGAGCGGGAAGTCCATCACTCGTTCAAAAATCTGGTCGTTGCTGCCACGGGTACTGGGAAGACGGTTATTGCCGCCTTTGATTACCGCGACTTTTGCAGGGCAAACCCTGGTAAACCAAACAAACTACTCTTTGTCGCCCATCGGAAGGAAATCTTAAGCCAGAGTATGGCTTGCTTTCGAGGGATCCTCAAAGATCTAAACTTCGGCTCGATGATGGTCGGAGGACTAAAGCCCGATAGTTTTGACCATTTGTTTGTCTCGATCCAGTCTTTTAACTCTAAAGAACTGACCGAGATCACCCCGCCTGATTTCTATGATTATATCGTGATAGACGAATTCCATCATGCAGCGGCCCCATCCTATCAAGAACTTTTAGATTACTACAGACCGAAGATTTTGTTGGGGCTAACGGCAACCCCGGAGAGAGCGGATGGGCGAAGTATCTATTCATATTTCGAAGGCAGGATTGCTGCCGAAATCAGGTTATGGGAAGCGATTGAACGAAAACTGCTTAGCCCTTTTCATTATTTCGGCGTGACGGATAATGTTGACCTCAGTCACGTGCGTTGGGTTGCTGGAAAATATGATGAGCGGGAAATAGAAAACCTCTTTGTTTTTGAGCGAGCGGTCGCGGTTAAACGCGTCGGGAATGTCATTGAGGCCATTGAAAGGTATTGCTTAGAACGTTCAGACATTATCGGAATCGGATTTTGCCTAACCAAAAAGCATGCTGAATTCATGTCCGAGATCTTTAACAAAGCCGGGATCCCCTCGGAATTCCTCATTGCAGAATCCGAGGATGGTGTTCGGGATAGTGTGAAGCGACGCCTGGTAACGAAGCAAATCAAGTTTGTTTTCGTGGTGGATATATATAATGAAGGAATTGATATTCCCGAGGTGAATACGGTTCTTTTCCTACGACCGACTGAAAGCTTAACGGTCTTTTTACAGCAGTTGGGTCGGGGTTTAAGGCTCAGCGATGGGAAAGAAGCCCTGACGGTCTTGGATTTTGTGGGGCAAGCTCACAAGAAGTATTCGTTTGAAGATCGGTTCAAAGCGTTGTTATCGAGGACTCGAAAAACGGTTGAGCATGAAATTAAGCATGGCTTTGCCAATGTTCCGAGGGGATGCTCGATCCAATTAGAAAAGCAGGCCCAGGACTATATTTTAGAGAACATCCGCAATGCGGTAAATACAAAACGAAACCTGATCAGTAAGCTCCATGATTTCATGGAAACCAATCGAGAACTGAAGGTTAGGGAGTTTTTTGAGGGTTACCATGTAACCCCACAAGATGTCTATAGCAAAAAGGTCACTGTAGTGGGACTAGCGGCTCAGGCCGGCTTAATCAAGGGATATAAGGTGCAGCAAGAACGTGAAAGCCTGATTGCCTCGGCGCTAGGAAGATTGTCTTTGGCGAATTCCAGGCGATGGATTCGTTTCATGCAGTCAATCTTACCCCAGATCCAGTTAGGGAAAGGCGTTTTGTTGAATCCATTGACCTCGGTGGAGAAAACGATGCTCACGATGGTGTACTATACGGTATGGGGTAAGGGACTGGGTGACCGGGGTAATCGGTTCACTTCTATAGAAAAGGCTCTATATTGGGCTATTGACGATCCACTACTTTATCAGGAACTAATGGACTTGCTGGACTATCAGTATATGAAGATTGATTTTGTAGATAAGCCATTGGACAAATTTGGGGCTGACTATCCACTCGACTTATATTGTTCTTATACCTTTGATCAGATCCTGGTAGCTCTCGGAAAACATACTGAGGAAAAGAGGAGCTCTTTCCGGGAAGGTGTAATCTATCTGGCCGAGAAAAATCTGGATGTTTTCTTTGTGACCTTGAACAAGTCCGAGAAAGATTATTCTCCCTCGACGATGTATCAGGATTATTCTATTAATGAGGAGCTATTCCATTGGCAGTCCCAGAGTCGAACGACTGAGGAATCGATAACCGGGCAGAGGTATATTAACCAATTAGTCAGTGGCGGAAATGTGCTGTTTTTTGTGAGGGAGTATAAGAAGGAGGGTACTTTTGCTTCGCCTTTTACCTGTCTCGGATTGGCTGATTTTCAAAGTCACTATGGCTCAGCGCCGATCAGTATTGTTTGGAAGATGAAGGAGCCTTTACCGGGGTTTGTGCTGAAGAAGACGGTGAAGGTTTGATTCACGCTTGCTACCAGTATATGAATAAACAAGGTGCTTCGCATTTAACGCGGAGCACCTTGTTTTCGTTCAGGGGGGGTTGAACGAAGTCTAACGATAATATCAATTAGTTCTCCCAGCAGATCTGGTGATAGACCGGACTTTTCTGCTTTTTGCGCCAGGCGGAGGTAGGGTTGACTTCCTTCATTAAGCACAAATGGAGAGAGGTCCTCATTATAGTGAACGTTAGAGGGCGGTTCGTCGTTTAGAAAGAGGGTGGGGGAAACTTCAAGGGCCTGTGCTAAACGATAAATGGTATCAATACCGGTCGATTGGCGCTTTCCGGTCTCCAATTGGCTGATGAGGCTACGAGCCACCCCAGACCGTTGAGATAACTCCACAGCACTGAGACCTTTGGTCAGACGAATTTCTTTAAGTCGTTTTCCGAGTTCAAGCACGGGCATGCCCCCTTTCTTAGATACTTGCCATATATTCCAAGGTTCATAACAACTTGCTAAAAATGACTCTGTTATTTTGTTCTTTTATAAAGAAAATAAACCCTTTATAGTTCACAAAATAGTACAGTTCATGCTATAATGATTAATATTGTGAATTATATCTTCATTGTGAATAAGGAGATTCCAGGATGGACCCTTTCGGATATTCACGACATTCCAGTTATTGTGTTGGACTATATCTCTAAACAACTGAAAATTGATGCAGTATGCATACTCGAATGAAAGTGATCTTGCTAGTATTGTTGTTGGACGACACCTTGGGACTATTGACGAATTTCCTGATCTTATTAGAGATAAACGATTTGATGAGGCTGTGCCAGTTATGCCAATACTCGTTAAGTCCTATGATGGGGTAATAGGCGACTATTACATTGTGCCATTCGTACAGGATCAAAAGTTCGTAAAAATTACTATAATGAGTTTTCTGAACGAAGGTACAGCTGCTATAGTTAAAGAAGAAGTATTCACGCCTCGTGACAAGTTGTTAGAAGTAGATGCGAATGAGGCGGTGACAATAATGAAACAAGTAAAAGGAGTTGTCAACGTACCTACTCCAAGATTGATTCTCTATAAGGAACCTTCTGACTCTCCACAGGCTATAAATAACTCCAAGATGTATTTGGAACCATATTGGGAATTTACGTTTGCCGATAAAACAAGGTCATATGTTACTCAATCCAAGCAAGTAGTGACTAAGGTCATCGCTCCATGGTATGTGACTTATGTTGTGCCTAAATATAACCCCCAAGCACTAAAAATCGAGCCCAACAAGTTGATTCGTGACGATGGATGGATGCTAAACGTTACAAAAATTACATTGGCTGCTTCTCCGTATGATAAGGGTAATGGTAATGCTGGCAAATTCTTTGAAGTTTATTTCTCCATAGAAAACGCAAATGGAAAGGAAAAAGGTTTCATCCCCCAAGGGGGTAGTTGGGTCGAGTGGAAAACTTTATGAGATGAATTCGCCAAAGCTTCTCGATCAGACGTATATTATGATGCAAAGGTCTCTGGCAGCGTTGGCAAAAAGAGAGGGTAAACCTTATGAACCGGGAATCTTCAAGATTGCTTTGGGTGCAAGCGCGGAGGCAAACGAGCGAACTTTTGCTAAGGTAATTTATCAAGATGAAAAGGGCAACAAGTTTGAGATTCCAATTCAAGGAATTACACCAGAACTCACTTATCTAAATCCTAATGCAAAATAGGATTGGCAAGGTTATTAGTTGGACTGATAATTCCTAGAGACTCATAAGGTTAAATGAACAATAGCACCAGCGTCCTTTAATATTATGGAATGCTGGTGCTATTACTATAGCCTGATCCTTATCCGTCCCTGCTTATTTGACGTCATAATAAGAGCCACAAAATAGTTAGTTCCATTTTTCTATGTAGTTCATAATAAATGGAAAATACTGTCTTGTGGCTGTTTTTTGCATGAATCGTTACCGTACCCCAATATGAGAAAATCGGTTTTTAACCACTGAACATAATCTTGGTTATAGGACTCAAAATTGAACGTTTTTACTCTTACCAAAATAATTTTAGAAAACAATTAAATTTATGTAACCTTTTGACATGCTCAACCCCTCTATATATTGAAGGAGGAAATGGGCCAACTTTACATAGTGAGTCGTATGAAAGAAAAAGATAGGAGGGAAACAATTCTTCATCCATAATTATGGTCTTGCGAAAAATTAATAAAAAATAGGTTGTCAATCTAGAAGTGGTAAGGTAGTATTTTAATTCAAAAAAAAGGAGTTTTGATTATGAAAAAGATTTTCAGTTGTTTAATGTTGACTTTTGTTATGGTTTTCTCAATAACTTGTACAGGTTTTGCTTCAACGAATAATGCAGAAAACTACAATAGTATTATGAATCCAACGTTTACAAAAAATACTCTAATTACAAAAGATAATGTTAATGAAATTCTCGAATACTACGGCTTAGATAGAAGTGCACTTAGAGAAGATATGGATGATAAGTCTTTTGGAGATGTTACCGTGGGTGATTTCGAAAATGCACTAAATAAAGCAAAGAAAATACCTAAAATGATTGTAACAGATAATAATAATCCTACTAATCAATCTTCTACTAAAATCACTTCTCCTGATGGAAATAGTCCTATGGCTGCTACTTCTGTTCAAACTGTTACCACCGATTCTGAAGTATGGTCTGGCGGACCTGTAGTGAGATACGCTTGCTCTGGAGAAGCTTATAATAATTATAGTACAACGAAATATTGGATAGGACCGCTTGGAGGAGCAAATATCCTAATGGTTACCGGCCAAGTAGGTACTATTTATTATGCAGTAGATTCAATTACTAGATTAATTACTACGGTACAAAATCCCTCAACTAGCAGTTCTAAATTAGTGCTTGATTATAATTATAAAATAGGAACTTATACAGGTATTAAAGGCATGGGAGGTATTAGAATTGCTACTAATACAGTAGCAGGTACTAATTATTATGGCATTAGCTATATTCAATAACTAAACTTTCAGAGCGACCGAGCATGGGTAACTACGTATTTTCACTGTTGACTGTCAAACTAGTCGAAACCGTCGGCCCGCATCAGCTTTACTCTTTTCGAGGCTCAATTACTTTCAGACCTAATGCCTAGCTGTCAACGATTAAGCGTACCCATTACGTTACATTAATCATGTTATGATCAATGTAACGTAATTTTGCATGACTGTCTCAAGACGATCAATTGCTGCGACGAATTTTCAGGTAATAATGTCATAGCGTATATTTTCGTTAATGTTGTCGGCACCCCTTTCAGTGCAATTCATTCTTCAGGACACACTTTTACGCTTACCTTGCTTTATGCAAAACTACTGAGGTAAGTTGTACTTTTTGACAAGACCAAATTTTGTTAGTATAATTTTTTTAGAAAATTGAAAATTAAAAAATTTTCGAAAGTGGTGTATTTGAACTATGGATATTGAAACTTTAAAATTATCAATTTTTTTAATATTATTTAACGGAATTATTATAAGAATAATATATCGATTTCGTCTAAATGTATCTGGTTTCCTTCAAAATATATGGAAAATAGCAAAAAAAAAATAGGGAGTGTTTCGGCGTTTATCAAGGTTGAAGCTCGGCGAATTTTGCACCTTAATATTATTTGCAGAAAAACGGGTTTACTGAGGTGTTCTACGATATAACGAAATTGAGGCAAATAACAGTTTAAAGTTTTTAAAAGATGTTTACTTGTTACCTAAAAATGCAAAAGAAATATATTAATAATGAGTAGTAAGTGAGTGGAGCTAATTCCCATTATTTCTTATAATGTGAAGCACCACCAGCTTCGTATCCATATGCCATTATGTATTTTTAGAAGAAATCGATTGCACTAGAAATAAAGTTAAAAGGGACGCCTGTGGCGTCCCTTTTAACATCGATAATTGTGTCAACCGCAGACTAGTTCACCATGCGTGAAGGTTGTTTAGTTTTAGCGTGAAGCTGGCTCAACCAGAGCGTATCTGTTGCTCTCGCAGAGCATATTATTCATTTGCCGCCGGCGGTCGTGAAAGTCAACCTTAGCACTCTGCTTGTTGTGACGGCCAGGCCACTTGAATTTCGGCTTGGCCGTATGTCTATGCTTTTGCCTGGCCGGAGGTTATTGTTTGTGACCCGTTTTTTGATTTTATACAACCCAAGCTTGTCCCAAATACGACAACGTTTTCGTATTTGGGACAAGCCGAAAGACAGAAGTTGTGAAGAATCTTTTGGACTTGGGAATGGAGATTTCAAAGGTAGCTAAAGCAACAGGTATGACGGAAGACGAAGTTAAAGTGCTAAAAGATTGAGACTACTGATCGAGGGAGAGGGCTGCTCCCTATAGGGGGCCCTAGGTCGAATCAGAAAAGGCTATCCCCTACACTATGGAAGTGTGGGGCGATTTTTTAAGTTACAAACATGAAAGTGCTTGTGGAGAAGCCTTGTTTGAAAGGATAGAGGAACTGGAGTTACTTTGCAAGTATGGTAATAAAGAAGAGGCTGTCGGAGTCGGAAATAGAATGAAAAAGCGACTTATATCCGTTGAACATGATACGGATGATTTCCCTGATTATCTTTTGAAGATGATTGACCAAGCGATTGGAGCTACTTAATGACATATAGAATCACCAATACGGATTTGACTCAGATGACTATTACTGGCTTCCTACTGTACCTCCATTTATAGAACTTTTACCTCGCCTTTTACTTGTCTCGGATTGGCTGATTTTCAAAGTCACCATGACACAGTGCAGATCAGTATTGTTTGGAAAATGAAGGAGTGCGAGTCCTAAACTTGAGAAAATAAATGAATTATACAAGCAAGGGTTTGACCATACACATATAGCTAGAATTGTTGTGAGAAGTCTAGATGAATCAACAGCAATAGCAGTTGAAGCATTTAAGGGCTTGAGTGGAGAGGTACACAGAGATTTGAGTTCACCTATGAGCTTGCATGGAAAACCACTAAGGTGTTTCTTGAAGATAGCGGCATAATAGATATTAATTCACCAAAAGCAGTGATTAAAGAGGCATATGCTCAAAAACTTATTAGTGATGAGAAAACGTGGCTACTTATGTTGAATGACAGAAATATGACTTCCCACTTGTATAAGGAAGAGATAGCGGTGGAAATTGCCGAAAGAATTTCTAGCTGTTATATCAAAGAATTCGAATTACTTCTCAAAGAATTGCAAAAGTAGTAGCTCGGAATAAGTTCGCGTTAACATAAATACAGCTGAGAAATATCTTGTCAGCGAGAGTGTTAGAGAAATGCAGATATCAATATATTAAAGAATATGGGGAGTGAGAATATGAAATTTTGCTGGTGTACGATTACGGTTGATAATATGGACGAATCTCTGTAGTTTTATCAAGAGGTTGTGGGGCTTTCGATTAATAGGAGATTTACGGTTGGGGCAGGAGTAGAGATTTCTTTGTTAGGAGAGGGAGAAACAAAAGTCGAACTTGTTTGTAATCCAAACCATAAAGCAACGGGCAATGCCGAAGGCATTTCTTTAGGCTTTGAAGTTGAGTCTGTAGACAATATGATCGAGGTAATAAAAGAAAAAGGACTGGAAGTAGAAAGTGGGCCTTTCCAACCTAATCCTCATATTAAGTTTTTTCATGTTAAAGATCCCAACGGTGTTAGTATACAATTTGTAGAAAACATGTAATTCTGATTTGTGAGCATGAAGCATCTTCTATTGAAGGTGCTTTTTTCAGTATGGAAATCATCGTATGCTGATTCCGAGCCCATCACACAACTTTTTAATTGTTACCGCGCAGTAAAACTAAAAGAGACAAACAGCTAATATTCACGAATTTGTAGTGGATATTAGCTGTTTGTCTCTTTGGGGCATAACATCAAAGCAGACCTGTAGCGAAGGACAACACTGTAGCACACTACAACAGTTATAGAGGGTGTGCAATATGAACACTACATCTCGATATGTTAAATTGGCGCCCAATTTAAGGTTTTTTAAACCCATGCCTGATTGGCATGGGTTTTGCTATAACTACTATATAGACGAAGAAGAAACGAGAAAGTAAGTCGGTGAATACTCCAAAGACAAAGAACGAGGAGGCAAAATTGATGTCCTTGAAAGATGGAAATGCTTACAGAGAAAGTTTAAGAATTCTAAAACTTAATGTTTATGCCTATGGACAAAAGATCGACAATGTTGTTGACAACCCGTTGTTTATACCTCACATCAATGCAGCGGCGTTGACTTACGATTTAGCTAATGATCCTATGACTGAGGACTTGGTGACTGCCATATCCCATCTCACAGGTAAGAAAATTAGTAGGTTTACACACATCCATCAAAGTACTGAGGACCTGGTGAAAAAAGTTAAGATGCTGCGTATGATTGCCAACCGGACAGGGTCTTGTTTTCAACGTTGCGTCGGCTTTGATGCGCTAAATGCCACATACACGGTAACTTATGAAATGGATCAAGAGCTTGGCACTATTTATCACCAACGCTTACGGCAGTTCCTTGAATCAGTTCAAAATAATGACCTAATGGTTTGTGGAGCCATGACGGATCCCAAGGGGGACCGAGGTTTGCGGCCGAGTCAGCAAAAAGATCCGGATATGTATGTCCGAATTATTGAGAAAAATGACCAAGGCATCATTATTAGAGGCGCTAAAGCACACATGACCGGTATTGTAAATTCGCACGAAATGCTTATTATGCCTACAACGGCAATGGCTGAAGATGACAAAGCTTACGCTGTAAGCTGTGCTATTCCGACTGACGCACCGGGGGTTTTGCATATATTCGGACGTCAAAGCAATGACGAGCGGCGCTTAGAAGGAGAAATTGATCAAGGCAATTTTAACTATGGCATCGTTGGTGGCGAGGCTTTAACGATTCTCAATGATGTATTTGTCCCATGGGAACGGGTGTTTATGTGCGAAGAATACCAATTTGCTGGTTTGTTAGTGGAAAGATTTGCATCTTACCACCGGCAAAACTATGGCGGCTGCAAAGGTGGGGTAAGCGATGTCATTATTGGAGCTACGGTAGCAATGGCAGAGTATAGTGGCGTTGGCAAGGCTTCTCACGTGCGAGACAAAATTTGTGAGATGGTTCATTTGACTGAGACTCTATATAGCGGCTCTATCGCTTGTTCAGCTGAAGGTAAGCCGACGCCGTCCGGAGCATACTTCGTCGATCCGATGCTGGCCAACGCAGTTAAGCTAAATGTAACGCGCTTTATCTACGAAATTTGCCGATTATCCCATGATATAGCGGGTGGTTTGATCGCTACTTTGCCTTCAGAAAAGGATCTTAGGCATCCGGAAATTGGGAAATATGTAGAAAAGTATTTTAAAGGTGTAGACTCATTTCCCACTGAGGATCGAATTCGCATGGCCAGGTTAATCGAAAATATGACTGGTGGCACAGCTTTGGTTGAAAGCATGCACGGAGCTGGATCCCCCCAGGCTCAGCGGGTCATGATTCTGCGTCAAGCTAACTTGCAACGCAAAAAGGTACTGGCGCAAAAATTGGCCGGGATCAAGACCGACAAAGGCTGATCTAAAACCATATTGCGGGTGGGGGTTAAGTATTGCGGGCACTGCAACCCAGAAGTAGAAGGGCCGGAGCTTGTAGCGCAGATACTGGCACTGGCACCTGAAATCACAGCGGTTACTTGGGAGGAGGACATGGATATTCTTCTAGTCATCAGCAGCTGTGCGTTCGACTGTGTGTCGCATCCGGTCTTTCAAGGACCGGTGGTCAATGTAGCAGGTAGGTTCGTGGAGCGGGTTGTTCATCCGCTACAGGATCTACCCAGCGCAATATTAGTAAAAATAAGAGAAAAGGTTACTGCCCTCCAGTCTGAACTGAACCGTGGCAATAGTACGTTGATAGATTAATCGCAAAGTATTAAGATAACTAGTGAAGGAGGAGATAATTAGTGGAAGAAGTTGTAATTGTGGGTGGGGCAAGAACGCCCATTGGTGATTTCTTGGGATCGCTCAAGGATGTCTCGGCTGTTGAGTTAGGGATTGCAGCGGTGAAAGGAGCGCTAGAGAGAGCAGGTGTCGAACCAGGTATCGTTGAGGATGTGGTTGGGGGCATGGTCTATAAAGCTGGTGTCAAAGGAAACCCCGCTCGCCAAGTTCAACTCGCGGTCGGTATTCCTGTAGAAGCAGCAGCAACCACGGTTGACCAGCAATGTGCTTCAGCTATGCGGGCTTTAGAAATTGCGATGCAGCAGATGATCCTGGGCAAGTCGACGGTTAGCGTAGTCGTAGGAATGGAAAGTATGTCTAGAGCCCCTTATCTATTGCTCAATGGTCGCCAGGGGATGCGTTTGGGGTCGGATACCATCCAAGATCATTTATTGTACGATGCGCTGATTGATCCGACTATGGGTTATCACATGGGTGTTACAGCTGAAAACTTGGCGGAAAAATATAACATAACCAAAGAAGAGCAGGACGAGTTGGCAGTCCTAAGTCACTCGCGGGCAATTGCTGCCATTAAAGAAGGAAAATTCAAAGACGAAATAGTCCCGATTGAAATCAAAACTCGTAAGGGGACAACCATGGTTGACCAGGATGAACATCCCCGTGCCGATATTTCGCTAGAAAGTCTCGCCAAGCTAAAAACAGCTTTTAAGCAGGGTGGGACTGTGACGGCAGGTAATGCTTCCGGTCTTAATGACGGGGCCGCTGCCTTGGTATTAATGACTGCAAGCAAAGCGAAAAAACTTGGCCTTAAGCCTATCGCCAAGATACTTGCCACGGCATCCTATGGTGTGGCACCTGAAATTATGGGAATTGGTCCAGCATATGTTATCCCTAAAGCTTTAAAATATGCAGGGCTGGAGCTAAAGGATATTGATTATTTTGAAATCAATGAAGCGTTTGCCGCACAATTCCTGGCGGTTAACCGTGAATTAAAATTAGACATGGGTAAGGTGAATGCCAATGGTTCGGGTATTGCTCTGGGACATCCTGTAGGATGCACCGGCGTACGCATTATCGTGACAATGGTCAACGAGATGAAACGGCGTGGGAGTAAGTATGGGGTCGCCTCTCTTTGTGTTGGCGGTGGGCCAGCTATGGCAACTGTCGTGGAAATGCTCTAGATTGAACGTTAAACGTTACCCCCCCGGACTCACTGGAAGCATCTTGGGTAAGAGTCTCCACAATATCCCTTAAATAATTATTTAAGGGATATTGTTTATGTGGATTGGGCTGTCCTAAAGGCTGTTTATGCAAGGTCTTATCTTTCATAAGGGGTGATAACCCATTTGAGGCAGCCGTCCTTCTTGTTGCCGAAAACGTCATATCCGTTGATGATATCATTAAGAGGCGCTCGGTGGGTCATCAGGAACTTGGTATTAATTTTCCCTCCCTGAATAAGCTTGATCAGTTCAGGCATACGGTCCACCGGGACAAACCCCATACTGAGAGTGATATTTTTAACCCAGTGAGTGTTTAGTGGGAGGGTTACGGGTTTTGCATAACTACCAATAGTGCAGACATTACCGCCGATCCTAACCGCTCGAAGGGACGTCAACAGGGTGGCTTCTGATCCAATTGCCTCGATGACTCTGTCGGCCCCACGTCCGTCTGTTAGTTCACGTACCTTTTTCAAGACATCGACGTCTGTGGAATTCAGGGCAATATCGGTGATACCCTCCCTTAAGCATACATCAAGTCTGGACTGAATCTGATCGACTATTATGATCTGTGCAGGCCCCCACAACTTAGCGGTTATTGCAGCACACATTCCGACTGGGCCAGCACCGATGATGAGTACACTGTCCCCTGGTTGAATATGAGCCTGTTCGCAGCCAAAATAGCCTGTCGATAAGATGTCACCGATAAATAGCATGTCTTCTTCTGTAAAACCTTCGGGAATTTTATGCATATAATTAGAGGCATATGGTAAACGAACGTATTCAGCCTGGCATCCGTTAAGCGATGGTCCGTTAGCTCTATTTGTTCCGAAACAGGTGCAGTCTGGGTCAGTGCAGTGGTAATGCAGACCCTGCCTGCAGTAAAAACATTCACCGCAAGAAGCAACACAGGAGATAGCTACCTTGTCTCCTACCTTAAAATCATTAATGGCAGAACCAAGTTCAACTATTTCCCCACAGAACTCGTGTCCAATAATATGCGGAGGTTGAACACCGGCATGGCCGCCGATAATATGAATGTCGCTGCCACATATTGTAGATAGGGTCACCTTTACTATGGCATCAGATGATTTGATAATCTCGGGCACTGGAGCATCCTCCAAGCTGATCTTTCCTGGTTCATGATACACAAGGACTTTCATGGTTTCCTGTTTCATCTTCTTTCCTCCTTCTGCTATATTTATTTTTCTAGTTGTACCTTCCCTACCATGCTAACGCAATATTTGTGCCATGCCGTCCGAAACCTAGAAATGCCCGGAAGACTGATCCCATCAAAGACGTATCAGGGAATCTAACGAAAAAAATATTCCAATGGGTGGACCCTGGATGATATAGAACAAGATTAATGTAATTGAAAGCACAATAAAAGAAATCACACGGATTTCCGCCATGATTTACTATGGATGAAGTCCGTGTGTGATTTTCTTTGACTGGGTTTCCTAAATCCTATTCTGAAATTATTGGGTATTGAAGAAAAATTTAAGATATACCGGTTGGAATAATAAATCAAGCAGTAGCAAATTACAACACTGTACATATTTGATGCAGTGCTATAATATATACATAATTCTTAATAAAATAATAATTCTTAATAAAATAATAATTCGTCTTTATGCCAAGCTGGATTTCTTCGTTAAGCCCTTCAAGGTCATTGGAAGAATAAATCCTTTCGGGAGGTGCCAGTATAATTTTTACATCGCAAGAGAAAATAAAAAAATTATGGAAAAGGTTTATCAACGAAGGTATATCTGATCATGAATCTGATCGTGAATCTGTTCGAGAGATGATACTAGATTCCTGGGATCGTTGTCATTATTATAAGGTTAATCCAATTAAAGCTAAACCTATTACGGTGTATCAAGGAATTGAATTAGAAACACATGTAAATAAGTATAGAAAATTAATCGATGTAAGTTTACCAGTAATGAAAAATCTTTTTAATTTTGTTGGGGACGGGAATTTTGTTATTGTCTTAGCCGATGAACAAGGATGTTTGTTGGAAATGTATGGGGACGAGAAAGTAAAATCATCGGCTATTGCCGGTGATTTTGTACCAGGGGTAGATTGGTCGGAGAAAACCATTGGTAATAACGGAGTTGGGACCGCCTTGTTCTTAGATAAACCAGTACAAATATTTGGACGGGAGCATTATTGGTTAGAAGCACACCATTGGACTTGTTCGGGGGCTCCCATCCACGATCCTCAGGGTAGGTTAATAGGTGCGCTTGTTATTAGCGGTTCCTATGAAAAAGTCCATCCCCACACCCTGGGTATGGCGGTTACTGCAGTTAATGCAATTGAAAATCAGTTAAAGTTGGAAGAAACCGTTTCATTATTGGAGTTATCCAATAATTATAAAAATGCTATCATTGAATCTATTTCCGAAGGGTTGTTAGCTGTCGACGAAGAAGGGCAAATCACTCAAATAAACAGTATAGCTGCACAATATTTAGAACATAATGCTGCAGAATCTCTTAAGGGTAACTGTGATACCATTTTTGGAGATAAAAATAGTGAATTGAAGAATATGATTAAATTTAACAGGCAAGTGACGGATCATGAAGTGGATATTTTTATTGGGAAGGTTAAGACAACCTATCTAGTTACAACGCGTCCCATCAAGGGTAATGGTATTAACAAAGGAACAGTACTTCTGTTAAACGAAATTTCCCGTGCTCAAAAACTAGTACAACGTATGAGTGGAGCCAGAGTAAATTGTACTTTCTTAGATTTAGTTGGAGAGGAACCAGCTTACCTAGAAACAGTGGAGCTCGCCCGCAAGGCCGCCGATAGCACATCTAACGTCTTGCTTCTCGGAGAAAGCGGCACTGGTAAAGATGTGTTCGCCCAAGCTATTCATAACACGGGGATTAGAAAAAGAGGTCCTTTCGTAGCGCTGAATTGTGGAGCTATTCCCCGTGAACTGATCGCTAGTGAGTTATTTGGCTATGTGGAGGGCGCCTTTACTGGAGCCAGCCGTGGGGGGAAAATGGGGAAATTTGAGCTAGCTAGCGGTGGGACAATATTTCTAGATGAAATTGGTGAAATGCCGCTAGAACTTCAAACCTCGCTTTTAAGGGTATTGGAAACAAAGACAATAACCCGAGTTAGCGGAAACGATGTAATCCCTGTGGATGTTCGGATTATTGCCGCTACCAATAAAGACTTATCTCTCGAGGTCAGCCAGGGAAAGTTTCGCCAAGACCTTTTCTATCGACTTAATGTATTTGCTATACGGATGGTACCTCTACGTGAAAGGAAAGAAGATATTGCCCTGTTTACAAAAAGAATTCTCGATAATCTTTGTATTAAGTTTAAAAAACCTGCTATTAAACCAGATAAAAACGTATTAGAAATATTCAACAAATACCCTTGGCCTGGAAACATACGAGAACTGCAAAATGTATTGGAACGTGTAGTAAACGTCTGCAACGACACTATCTTATCCATAGATCATTTGCCAGTAGAGATTCGTTCTACGAAGACCCGAGGAAATTATATGCCGATAAAGAATTATGAGAGGGATCTTATAGAAAGCCTACTTGAACAGCACAACCGCAATATTACTAGGGTAGCCAATGAACTTGGTGTAGCAAGAACAACTCTCTATCAAAAGATAGCCAAATATAAACTTTAAAACTATTTGAGATCTGTATATTAAACAAATAGTAACAAGCCCAATGATGTTTCTCATCATCGGGCTTGTTTTTTTTATAGTCTATTTCCTCTCACGCATAGTTTCACATGAATAAATAAAGAGTTCGCAGAAGTGTAAGAAAAGACAACACTGTAAAGAAACACATCGTACCAGACATTGAATTACTTTCCCATATAGGCGGGTTTTGGGAGGAGGGGCTTCTTTTTAGCAGTCGTTTATTTGGCATAGAAATTGCGAGTTATAATTACGAACCTTATGAAAGGAGGATTTTCTGTGAACATGTTTCTGATAACGGGCAAGGAGATGCAGCAGTCATCAGAGTAGATTAAACACTGGAGTAAGCGTGGAAACAAATAGTATTGATTAGTAGATGCGCATTATTAGAGGAGTGACTGTAATGGGTAATAAATTATGCGATTTAAAAGATGCTCGTTTTATACTATATGAACAGCTTAATGTAGAAGAACTGTGCAAGTCGGAGCGTTATAGTGACCATTCGTTGGATACCTTTGAAATGATTATTAACGCTGCAGAAAAACTGGCGGTTAACGATTTTGCACCAGCCAATAATCCAGGAGATAAACAGGGCTGTACTTGGGATAACGGCAAGGTAAAGGTTCCAGATGTGTACCATAAGCCCTTTCAAAAGCTATGCGATGGTGGTTGGTTCTGCGTTCAGGAGTCTTATGAAGTAGGAGGGCAGAACCTACCTCTTGTTATAGATTATATCTGCAAGCAGCTGTTTTTTGCAGCCAACCATGGCCTTACTGGTTATTATGGCTTGACGCATAGCACTGCAAAAGTTATTGAGGTTTTTGGGACCGAGGAACAGAAAAAGAAATACATGCTGCAGTTGTACGCTGGGATATACAGCGGAACCATGTGTCTGACTGAATCTCAAGCGGGTAGTGATGTCGGTGCGGTTAGAACTAAAGCCCGGAAAAACGAAGATGGGACATACTCCCTAAGCGGTGGGAAGATATTCATCACCGGCGGAGAAACTGACTTAACGGAGAATATCATTCATATCGTTTTGGCCAGGATAGAAGGCGATCCAGAAGGAACCAAAGGATTATCCTGTTTCGTGGTTCCTAAAATTAGAGTAAATGATGACGGAAGCTTTGGCGAAGATAATGACGTCACTTGCGTCGGAATTGAGCACAAAATGGGCATGAGAGGCTCAGCAACAAGCGTATTGGCTTTTGGTGATAACGGAAATTGTGTTGGGGAACTCCTTGGCCAAGAACGAAATGGGATTGTAACCATGTTCAACATGATGAATGAACAGAGACTGCTGGTTGGACTGCAAGGATTAGCCCAGGGAAGTACAGCCTATTTGCATGCCTTAAATTATGCTCGGGAAAGAAGTCAAGGCCTTGGATTGGGCAAGAAAGGCTTCGACCAGGATCCTATTATTGTTCATTCGGATGTAAAAACAAACCTTATGTGGATGAAAAGTTATACCGAAGGGGTAAGGGCCTTAATACTATACTCTATTTACTGTATGGACAAGATGCATGTTTACGAAGACGACGAGGAGGAGAAGAGAAAATACAGTGACATTCTCGAGGTACTGACTCCTATCTGCAAGGCCTATGGTAGCGATAAGGGCTTTGATGTATGTATAAAAGCTATACAAGTCCTCGGTGGGTATGGATACTGCTCGGAGTATTTAGTGGAGCAGTTCGCCAGGGATAGTAAGATAACTTCTATTTATGAGGGAACTAACGGCATTCAATGCTTAGACCTGATCGGCCGTAAAATTAATATGAAGAATGGGGCGGCTTACAAGGCGATTATTTTCCAAGTCAACGAAACTATCAAGGATGCTCTTGAAGTCCCTGAATTGGCTTCGTATGCTAATGAGTTGAGTATGTACCTGGACACGCTTGAGGAAATAACTGAACAGATCAAAACTCAGAACTCTTATGGAGAATTGGCGTTAACTCAATCTTGGGCACAGACCTATCTCGAAATATGGGGAGATTTAATGGTGGGGTGGATGTTCCTATGGCAGGCTACATTAGCTAGCAATAAGCTGGACGTAATAAATAAAATATATACTGCAAAAGAAAAAAGCGCGCAGGATTATCTATTTAAAGGTAATTCTAATGCCAATTTTTATACAGGTAAAATAGTGACCGCAAAATACTATTTGGGAATGCTATTGCCTGCGGTAATCGGTAAGTTCGAATCCATTAAGAAAAATGATAGAGCCTTTTTAGAGATGGAAGAGGAGTATTTCTTTGACTAAGGGACATTTTCTTTCATATGCCTAAATAGCAACTGTTGCAGTATTCCCTTTGCCAATAAGAGGGGAGTCTGTAGCAATAGACAACAGTGTTAGACAACACTACATCAGTTACAATAATCTCTCACTGTGGAACATATTAAAAAAACCTAGTAATTAGCTTTACTTTACTGATAAGCTTCCTGGCATGATTATTGCAATATTCTTAAAATTAACGTAAATGTATTTCCTTATATGTCATACATTTGAGTACTTTGATTCTAATGATTGCGAGGTGGTGCCAATCTTTAATTCTACAACGGGCCTGAACAGAGTCTTAGAGGCGCATGTCTTTCCCTCAAAATGGGTATCAAAAGGAGAAATTATACATGGGTATTCAAAAAATGTTTGATCTAAGTGGGCGTGTTGCAGTCATCACCGGAGGTTCGACTGGTTTGGGCTTGCAAATGGCAACTGGCTTAGCTGAGGCGGGCGCCAACGTTATATTGGCGGCGAGAAAACTCAACCGTTGTGAAGTAGCCGCAGAAAAAATCAGTAAGGAACTAGGAGTCAAAGCACTTCCTGTAGCCTGTGATGTAAGCAACCAGGAAAGTGTTCAAAATTTGATAGCTACAACTGTTCGTGCATTTGGGAAGCTTGACATAATGGTTAATAATGCAGGAGTGGTATGGGGAGAACCGGCTGTTGATCATACATTAAAAGGCTGGAATAAGGTTATGGGCGTTAACCTGAACGGCTGTTTCTTCGGCTGCCAGGAAGCTGGTAAGGTGATGATCAAACAAAAGTATGGAAAAATAATTAACCTTTCTTCAGTCTGTGGGTTTGTAGGGGCCGAAGCGGAAGCAACAGATGCAATTGCTTACATGGCTAGCAAAGGTGCGATCAATATTATGACTAAAGACCTCGCTGCGAAGTGGGCTCGTTATAACATTACAGTTAATGCAATTGCTCCAGGGTATTTCCCAACGGATATGACTGAGGAGACTAGGAATAGCGAAATGGGAAATATTGTGATGAAGCATATCCCCATGCGGCGTTTCGGCGGGGATGAAGAGCTTAAGGGGGCAGTAGTGTACCTCGCTTCGGATGCTTCTAGTTATTGCACTGGACAGATACTGGCCGTTGACGGGGGATATCTTGCCATTTAGTACTAGTCAGAAAGTATAACTTTCGGTTACATACTTTCTGGGAGCATAAGTGCAACTAGGGCGACCGCCGTAGAATCAATCTAACTTGTTTTCAATGTGATGGGGCAACACCAGTAATTCTGAAAGGTAGGTTATTGCAGTGTCTTCAAATTATGCATACAAAACGAGAGACCTAAAATTCATACTCAAAGAATGGATTCCTATTAGTGAGGTATTTGCCTACGATAAACACAAGGATTTTTATAGCGTGGACGACATTGACCCGATTATCGATTCTATCGACAAAGTTGCACGGGAAATAATGGCTCCGACCGCCGATGACGGCGAAAAAAACCCGGCATACTTTGAAAATGGCAAGGTCTATCTGCCTGAATCTTTTAAAACTCTGTTCAAATATATTAATAAGAATGGCTGGGGAACAAGCAATGTGAATAATGAGGGCGGAAGTCTTCCTTTCGTCATACAGTGCGCAATCAACGAATTCATGACTGGGGTCAACCCGGCTTTTATGCCTTACGTTGCTCTGACGTCCGGGGCCGCAGGCCTCATCCAGTCCTTCGGTGAAGAACAGGACAAGGAAATGTTTCTGCCCAAGATGTTCGACGGCACATGGTCAGGGACAATGTGTCTAACCGAACCATCCGCTGGCTCCGATGTAGGTGACATCCTCTCGAAGGCTTATCCCACTGATAATCCACGTATTTATAAGATTAAAGGCAGCAAGATATTCATCACCGGCGGGGACGGCGACCATGTGGACAACGTGATTCACCTCTACCTCGCTCGCATCGACAAGGCTGCCCAAGGTACTAGGGGCATATCCTTGTTTATTGTTCCCAAGTACTGGGTTAACAAAGATGGCAGCCTAGAACCCAACGATGTGGAGTCAACTGGGGTCGAGCACAAGATGGGACTAAAGGGGTCGGCTACAGTGGCTCTGGCCTGTGGTGAGAACAACGGCTGCCGTGGATTGCTCCTAGGAACTTACGACACCGAGACCGGGACTGGCCAGGGAATTGCCCAGATGTTCCAGATGATGAACGAGGAGAGATTGTTGACCGGTTCGGCTGCCTTAGGTGTAGCCTCGAATGCTTACTGGAACACTGCGGCTTACTGTAAAGAGCGTATCCAGGGTCGTACTATTACCAACCCGAAAGCGAGCCGTACACAGATTATCAACCACGAGGACGTAAAACGGATGCTGATGCTGAACAAGGCAACTCTAGAAGCCTGCCGGGCGATCATTAACAAAGCAGCCTACTACATTGAAGTGAGCCACTTGGAAACAGACCCTGAGCGTAAGAAAGCAGCCGCAGGGATGGCGGAGTGCCTGACTCCGCTCGCTAAGGCCTATCCGTCTGACGAAGCCTGGAATTGCATTAGCGAATCCATTCAGGCCCATGGTGGATACGGTTTCTGCGAAGAATTTCCCGTAGCCCAGGCTGCACGTGACGTTAAGATTTATTCCATCTGGGAGGGTACCAACTTCATTCAGTCACTAGATCTGCTAGGTCGTAAGTGGACCATGGGCAAGGGTACTGTCTTCGCAGCGTTCCTGAAGAGCATCGAAGATTTTATCAGTGAGAACAAGGCTGTAGTTGGATTTGAAAAGGAATTTGTAAATCTGGAGAAGGCTCTGGTTTCTTATAAGGCAATTATGACCGCCATGGCTGAGTACATGACTGATGGTAAACCCGGTATGATGCCAACCTATTCTCGTCGTATCCTGACTGCCACCGCTCAGCTATACGGCGGAATGTGCCTTTTGGATCAGGCCTTGATAGCCAAGAAAAAGATCGAAGAACTCGGCAAAGAGCATTTTGAGTACAACTTCTACAACGGAAAGTTGCTGTCCACTCGATATTACCTGAGGAACGTAGTTCCCAACGTCTGGTCGGTCATGGATATCGTGTTGGATGGCGATACCTCCGTAATGGAGTCAATTACGGAGACCTTTGATTATTAATAAATGCACAAGAAAGGGGCTTCTTTATGGATTTTATGACTGAATACAGAAGAAAACTAGTTTCCCCGGAAGATGCAGTCAAGGTAGTTAAGTCCGGCGACTCGGTGGCCTACGGACACTTCGCGATGGCCCCTACTTTCCTTGACCCATATTTGGCACAACGGAAAGACGAACTCAGGATGGTTAAAGTCTATAGTGTGGTTTATCCCGGGCTGGCGCAGGTGGCCGCCTGCGATCCAACGAGGGAGCACTTCATTTACAACAGTTGGCATTTCAGTGGTGGAGACCGTATGCTCCATGACAAGGATTTGTGTAACTATGTTCCTATGCTCTACCACGAAGGCCCGGAAATCCTTAGACGTTATTATGAAACGGATGTGTTCATGTTTAAGGTGGCTCCTATAGACAGCAGAGGGTACTTCAACTTCAGCACTTCCAACTCTGATACTTATGCTTATGCAAAAACTGCGAAGAAAATCATTGTCGAAGTTTGTGATAAGGCTCCCTATTGCCTGGGTGGTAACCTTGAAGCAATCCACATTTCTGAAGTTGACATGATCGTGGAGACGGACAACAAGCCGTTGATCCAGGTACCCGCCGCTATTCCCAACGACGTCGATAAAATGGTTGCCAGCCATGTTATGAAAATGATTGAAGACGGATCTGTCATCCAGCTAGGTATCGGTGGTATGCCCAGTGCAGTGGGGATGATGATCGCCCAATCCGACCTCAAGGACCTGGGAGCCCACACCGAAATACTAGTAGATGCTTACGTCGACATGTATGAGGCGGGGGTTATGACTGGTAAGCGCAAAGCCTTTGACCAAGGCAGGATGGCCTACACCTTCGCACTGGGAACCCAGAAATTATACGATTTTCTGCACATGAATAGAGCGGCGGCCAGTTACCCGGTGGATTATACCAACAGTCCTTCTGTCGCAGCCCAGCACGACAAGCTAATCTCCATCAACAACGCTATAGAGATTGACCTTTTTGGGCAGGTCTGTTCAGAGTCTTCAGGTATCCGCCAAGTCACTGGTACCGGGGGGCAGTTCGATTTTATCTTCTCCTCCTTTAAGTCAAGAGGTGGTAAGGGAATCATCTGTCTGTCCTCGCTGAAGGAAGGCGAAGGAGAAAAGAAATCCCGCATCGTGCCAACCTTGACTCCCGGAGGGATCGTCACCGTTCCGCGCACTGTTACTAACCATGTTGTAACAGAATACGGTGCGGTGGATCTTAAAGGCAGGAGTACCTGGGAGCGAGCTGAGCTTCTTATCAGCATTGCTGACCCAGATATGCAGGATGAATTGATTAAAGAAGCTGAAAAAATGAAGATCTGGGTCAAAACTAATAAACTATAAAAAATGAATAAAGATTTCTGTAAGCGAATGCCGAGTAGCTATTAAAATAAGAGGGGGATGTATAAATGGGAACGATTTTAACTAAACAAAAATTTGTTACCGGTATTTTACTACTTGCAATTATCGTGGTATTGGAATGGGCTTTACATCATTTTAAGTTGCCTACCTGGCCTGTCTTTATGGTTATGGTTTTTGTCTTTATGTCACATCAGGATAACAAGGAGATTCCGAAAATACTAGTTGGTGGAGCGTTTGGAATCTACAACTTTGTTATTCTAAAAGCATGGATGGGATTGACGGCCTCTACTTTTGGAGCTTGGGAATCCAGTATAGCCTATGTCTGCATATTTGTTTTCTGTATTGTCTTATTTATGGATGCTCTTCCAATTGTGTTCAACAATTATGCTTTTATGTATTTCCTTGTAACAGCGCTTGCTGCATCACTCCCTAATCCGAATATTATGCTGTGGATAGGATGCGAATTAATTGGAGGAGCCGTCGTCGTTGTCATGCTTATGGGACTCACGAAAGCGATTGCGGCAATTATGGGGGCTACTGCTAAAAACCACGATATTAAAGCATAGGGTCTCATAGCTTGTTTTAAGAAAATCATTTAGCAATAAGTCCGATGATGTTTCTCATCGTTGGACTTATTTCTCTTTTTCTTATACCTCTCACTCATGGTTCGGAGAGGTATAAGAAAAGACAACACTGTCAGAAAAAACAACACTTAAAAATTTACTTACTAAGCAGATTTATGGCCTGGAAATTATATCTATATGACAAACTGACATTCTATTTTCAATCCAAACCTTTTTCGCTGACCATATACCAGTGGGGTGAATATACGAAAACTAGTTATTTAGATATTACTTGCTGATAAGATTTCTGGCATGAGTATTGCACTATTATAAATTATCATGTCTTATTTCCAAAATAATTTAAAGAAGAAGTCGCAGCGGAGAGGGGGAGACTGGGAATAGCTAATAACCGTGCCCAAGGAAAATCGTTGCTTTAATTTAACTGAACTGTACGACCAGATTGACAGCATCATGCTAGGAAGCGGGTTGCAGTCTAGGCTCAAGTGGGTATTTCTCTAAAGAACTGTCCCAGCCCGAACTGCAGTCCGGGTGGGAGTAGATACGAGAAAAGTTACAATTAGCAAGGCCTTGGGCACAAAAAAGGTAGATATAAGGAAATTGAGGAGGTATGAAAATTGAAAGTAGAAGATATCAAACAAATTTGTGTGATCGGGGCCGGCAACATGGGTCATCAGATTGCCGTGTGTGGTGCATTGGCTGGGTATAAAGTGTCCTGTACTGACATCAGCCAAGATATGTTGAACAAAGCAGAAGCTTTTGCAAACACTTATTTGCCGGAACGCGTAGCTAAAGGAAAATTGAGGCAAGAACAAGTAGACAAGGCCTTAGCAAATTTGAGCTTTACAAAAAATCTAGAAGAAGCTGCAGGTGCAGCTGATTTTGTGATCGAAGCAGCAGTGGAGAAAATAGGCATTAAGCGAAAGCTCTTTGCAGATTTGGACAGGATCACTCCTCCACATGCGATTCTAGCTACTAATAGTTCGTTTATCGTCAGTTCGCAAGTAGCGGATGCCACAAAGCGGCCAGATAAGGTTTGTAACATGCACTTCTTTAATCCTGCCCTTGTCATGAAACTAGTTGAGGTTGTACAGGGAGCGCATACTTCCGTAGAAACCGCCCAAGTTACAATGGACCTGACCGCAAAACTTGGCAAAACGGGTATTTTACTTAAGAAAGAAATATATGGTTTCCTAGTAAATCGGATACTAGGAGCCCTAAATAGTGAGGCATTGTATCTCGCCGACATGGGTATTGCAACTACCGAAGAAATTGACCTGGCGGTAACGAATGCTTTAGGCCATCCGATGGGACCCTTCCGTCTAATGGATTTCACAGGGATAGATCTTGCGTACTATATTGGTATGGAACGCTATCAGAATACTGGTGATGCTACGGACAAGCCCTCTCCGTTACTGGTTGAGAAATTTACCAAGGGAGAATATGGTGTTAAGGCGAAAAAGGGTTTTTACTTGTACGAATAAAGAAATCATAAGATAAAGTGGGAATTATTAGAAAAAAATTTTTGGAGGTTAACATAGTGAAAGAAGCAGTTATTGTATCAGCAGTTCGTACAGCCGTTGGCCGTGCAGGTGGTACACTGGGTAGGATTGCACCTCATTTTTATGGCGCAGAGGTGATAAAAGAGGCGATCAGACGCATAGGTCTTGATCCACTTGAGATTGAAGATGTGATCTTTGGAAATTGTATGAATGCTGGTGGGAATATTGCCCACTTATGCTCACTGCAAGCTGGTTTACCTATGGAGATACCTGGAGTGACAGTAGATCGGCAGTGTGGTTCAGGTTTGAACGCAGTAAATCTAGCTGCCCAAGCAGTGATGGCAGGTATGGGAGACGTATTTCTCGCTGGAGGTGTAGAAAGCTGTTCGCTTCAACCCTATGTGATGGAGCATATGGATTTCTTTAGCAGGACTCCACCACAATTCCGTTCATTCCAATTGTCAACCAATGAAATCGGTAATTCGCCAATGGGGATTACGGCAGAAAACTTGGCTGACAAATATCAGATTAGCCGTCAGGAACAGGACGAATTTGCTCTGAGAAGCCAGCAAAAAATGGGTAAAGCAATCGAAGCGGGCCTGTTCAAAGATCAAATTGTCCCGCTAACTGTGCCTGCAGGTAAGAATAAAACGATTGTTTTTGATACGGATGAACATCCTCGTCCCCAAACAATGATGGATAGCTTGAGCAAACTTCCCCCAGCCTTTAAAGCCAACGGAACGGTAACAGCAGGGAACAGTTCTGGCTTAAACGATGGAGCTGGTGCAATCGTCGTAATGTCAGCCGATAGAGCTAAGGCCCTCGGTCTAAAACCATTAGCTAAAATTCGCACGTTTGCTGTCGCCGGTGTCGATCCTAATATTATGGGTATCGGCCCAGTACCAGCAACCAGAAAAGCCTTGGCTCAAGCCGGTCTAACTTTAGGCGACATCGACCTAATAGAACTGAATGAGGCATTTGCAGCTCAATCGTTGGCAGTAGACAGAGAACTTCATTTTGACATGAATAAACTGAACGTCAATGGTGGGGCGATCGCTCACGGTCATCCAATCGGTGCTACAGGTGCTATTCTCACCACAAAATTAGTCTACGAAATGAATCGTAGGGACGTTCAATTTGGCCTAATCACAGCTTGTATCGGTGGCGGACAAGGGATTACTACTATCTTCGAAAGAGTTTAGAAACGAATTTTATCCAATGCCGTATAAAGGAAATTTTTACAGGTGGAGTTTTAACTCCATCTGAAGTTTAGTTGAACTTATCCAGGGGCTTATCTCCCACTTAAGAGGTGGGAGATAAGTGGCGGTCAGCCATCTGATCAACTGAAAATTGGGTCTAGTAGGGGCGCAAAAGTTCTCTGAATTTAGCACCCCAGCACCGTAACTAGGGAAACTGTTGTTTGAAGGGACACGTTAAAGGAGGTAGTACGAATGGCTTATGAGACAATAATTGTGGAAATCGAAGAAGGAATCGCCTCGATCACTCTAAATCGTTCTGAGGTGCTAAACGCGTTGAATGACAAAGTATTCAATGAGTTGGAGGAAGCAGCCACAAAACTTGCAGCTGATAATGCAGTGAGAGTAGTTATCATCACGGGCGGGGAGAAAGTCTTTGCGGCTGGGGCTGATATCAGTCAAATGGCAAGCTCTACTGCAGTGGATGTGGCGACTGGGGAAAAACCCTCGCTTAGGGCTTTCAAGGCAATTGAGAATATGCCAAAGCCCGTTATCGCCTCTATCTCAGGTTTTGCCTTGGGCGGAGGGTGTGAACTAACCTTAGTGGCGGATGTACGCATTGCAGCGGACAATGCTCAATTCGGCTTGCCAGAAATAAAACTGGGGATTCTACCAGGCGCCGGGGGAACTCAACGTCTGCCTCGTCTGATCGGTATAGGACGGGCCAAAGAACTAATTTTTAGCGGCTGTTTTATTGCTGCAGATGAGGCTTTGCGCATAGGTCTTGTGAACAAAGTAGTTCCTGCTGATCAGTTAGCAGCAGAAACCCAAAAAATGGCGAAGCGGTTTGCTGTTCAAGGGGCAGTGGCCTTACGCTTGGCCAAATCGGCTGTTAATGAGGGGCTGAGGATGGATTTAGAGGCAGGCTTGGAATATGAACATAAATGTTTTAGTCTCTTGTTTGCGACAGAAGATCAAAAGGAAGGCATGAAAGCCTTTATGGAAAAACGTCCAGCGAAGTTCCTAGGTAAATAAAGATATCTGAAGTCGGCAGTCCAATAAGTATATATTACCTATTAAAAGGGAAACATGAATTTTTTTCACGCGTTGAACCGTTTAGAGAAAATCAAATATCTAAAAAGGTGGGTTTGTTAATGGAGCATGAAGCATCTTCTATCGAAGGTGCTTTTTTTAGTATGGATGATTTATCAGCAAATATGAGCGGTATCAATCATGGAAGGAATGTTGGGAAGGGAACCCGGCAGATGAGGATTAGTTTTGGTGAAAAAGGAGCGAAGCGAGGGGTCTGCGGTGCAACGGCTGATCAGATCGTCGCTCGCAACTTGCTAACACTCATCGTCGATGGGACCACACCTCATGTCGAACATGCCCGTGAAGTTACACAAACCCTTTTGGAAGTAGCCGAAGGCATTGCACCTTATGAAATTAAAGGCCCAGATAAGTTGATGAAAATCGCGCAAGGCTTAGGCTTAACCTTTGACGGCAAGAGCATAAATGAAGTGGCAAAGGAAGTCGCGCTAATAGCTTTGCAAGATTTTCAGAAACAAAAGATTCATTTAGCGCCCCAGGTTTCTTTACAGAACTTGGGGTGCTTGTTTTACCTTGCGATACCAGAAGTGAACCGCATAAATAAAGCCTCAGAATATTGTTAAAAGAAACAGCTGCTGGCAGGGTATTACAGAATCATGAAGAATTTGGTTCATTAACATATGGTGTGAATCACGTCATACGCTGAGGAGAATAGTTACATGACGAAAAATGAGAAGTAGAGGTAGGTGACACGTTTGAGGGTCTATGAAAATGCAGAATTCATATCATGTGAGGATGAGAATAGAACCTTTCAAGTCTTGATAGAGGACCAAGGGAAGATCCTTTTTATGGGAGACCAGCTACCCGATAAATATGCCGGAATCAAGGAACGGGTAGATCTGAACGGGAAATGCGTTGTGCCTGCCTTTGCGGACTCACATATCCACTTTGCTTCATTCTCTTTATTCCTGTCTACTGTGGATGTCCGTACTGTTCGTGACTTTTACGAAATGGGGGAGATTATCAACGGATACCGCCGAAGTAACCCTCGGGAAAAACTTATTCTAGGGTTTGGATGTTCTGCTCATACCGTAAAGGAGAAGAGGCTTCCGCAACGTGTCGATTTAGATAAGATGACAACATTTCCCCTCTTGCTGGTTAAATACGATGGACATGCGGCTGTGGCTAACACAGCGTTATTAGCCAAGTTTCCTGATGCTGTCCAAAAAAGCCCAGGATTTGACGGAGAGACAGGGTGGTTATACCATCAAGCCTTTTACGACGGCGTTAACTACATAACTGGAGCTCTGTCGCCGTTGACGCTCCTGAAGAATCTAATCCACGGTGCGGATTATTTAGCACGCAAGGGGATCGGTTTAGTTCATACGGTTGAAGGGGTTGGATTTCCACGGGATATCGATGTAGATATGATGAGGGTGGCGGCCTATGGATTGCCCCAGAATTTCCGCATTTATTTTCAAACGATGAACGTTGATAAGGTTCAGAAACGAAAAATGCCGCGTATCGGTGGGTGCTTTGCCACGGCTTTAGACGGTTGTTTCGGTTCAGAGGATGCAGCCTTGAGTCAACCTTATAGCAATAATACAAATAATAAAGGCGTACTAGTCTACACACAACAAACAGTGTCTGACTTCGTCAAAAGGGCCAATCGGCAAGAACTTCAGGTTTCTATGCATGCCATTGGAGATGCTGCTGTCGAACAAGCCGTTGTGGCTTATGAAGAGGCTCTGACAGATTATCCTCGACGTGACCACCGTCATATTATTATCCATGCAGATCTGATCCCACCGTCTTTGCAGGAGAGAGCAGCCAAACTAGGACTGCACTTTGCTGTTCAATCCCCATTTCTTCACTGGGAGCAGGAGCCTACAGACTATCTAGAAGAAATTCTCGGCCCACGGGTCAAGGATCTGATACCGCTCAAAAGCATGTTAAAGCACGGGCTGACCATAGCGGGTGGTTCTGATGCCCCCTGCACGTTGCCTAATCCAATACATGGCATCTTTGCCGCTTGTCAGCATCCAAACCCAGAGCAGAGGATATCCGTGCTGGATGCTCTTCGGATGCATACACATTGGCCGGCACGGCTGTCTTTTGACGAAGCCACCAGAGGCACTCTGACTGAGGGTAAGATTGCTGACTTTGTCGTGTTGGATAGAAATCCCCTAAAAGTAACACTGGACAAATTAACAGAGATTCGAGTTGAAAATCTATTCCTCAAGGGTCAAAAATACTCGGGTCCCCCTGCTAACTCACTGGGGCTTATGGTTAAAGCTGCAAAGAACAAGCTTATGTCTCACTAAAATGCCAAGCTTGCTGAGTGGTAATGACAAATATCAAACAGCCGCAATTGTGGCGAAGTATCTTCTCAATTTTATTCATGCCAAACATCTAAACAAGCAGGATTTTTACTCCGCTAGATCTGATACCCAATATTTTGGCGATCGGGAGATGACGTTCAAAAAAGAAGCGAACTGCCTGATTGGACATTGTCGGGTATCGTTTAAAAATGAGGACAAGGTAATTGACTATCTATTTACTTAAAATGGTTATGAACTCATGAGTGGGGTTCCCCAGGGGTACGACCCCAACACAATGGGGAACCATTCTGAAAATTATAAGAGACTTGAAAGGCGTACTTGGTAACATGTTAGTTAAAGTGATAACTTTTCTGAAGTTGATTGCGTCAGGGCAACAGTGCCTGACACCAACTTATGAACTTATTGTTTAGCTTGTGAAAAGGTGGGGACAGGTGCTCGGGTCAGTGCCCGATCACAATTCCTCCGATCCGTCAGAATTGTGCCAGTTGCGCCTTGCTAAGCTCAAGGAGCGCATGTGGTTTGAAATAACCGCCTTGATAAAGCCTAACCAGCAGTCAAGTACCGAGTCTTGCGGTAACATGTACTGCGAAGCGTAGACAGGAAGATAGTAGGACGGAATAAATTGAATTGGATAATTAGCCCCGAAATAATTGCTTGTTGCCCCAGGGGTAACGACCCCAAAACAATGGAAAACTATTCTGAAGATTATCAGAGCATTGAAAGGCGTAATTGGTAACATGTTAGCGAACTCTTCCTAACGTGCACCTTGTCAAAAATAGCAGGAAATGAGGAGTATCCAGCTAGTAAAATTGAGCCAGAAGAGACTTCTCAGCAATACATAAAAAGTGAAATAAGGAAGAACCTGTCGTCCGACGCTTAACTATCTTCACTGCACTTAACAGGCTTAAGGCCAAGTTACATCTGGCACTGTATGCGGGTACGGAATACAGGAAGAAATATTAGACACAGCTTGTTCAACAAGAATTGTTGGGCATATCCAGAAGCAATAACTAAGCAATCCGTCACCAAGTATAAGAGCATCCCCATTCCGCAGCGGACAGGACTGCCCCAAACAACCAACGTTGAATCCCGTTCTCAATTCAGCATCAGAATTTGAACCGAAGAACAGTTGTTATTGAAGCATGCCAAAGAGCTTTCCACCAAGAAGGTGTGATAGTGTCTGGTGCCTGACTCCAACTTATCAACATCGGTTATTGTTTATCGCTAATTATTGAAATATGTTAATATATCGATGATGGAGATATGATGGAGATATGATGGGATTGGCGGTTCAGTTTACTCAAGGGATAATATTATCGGGACCAAGATAGGGAGCATTTGCTAGCCCCTGCATTGGGTAGATTTCTTTCATAAATCCATGACGCTGGATTCATTTTATCCAGATGATCCTGCCGCAGCTTTAGGCGAGCAAAGGTATTTTAGAGTACCTTTTATCAGCGGTGGAAAGAATTATGCTGACTATGTTTTACTATACAGTGTTTGGCAAGGGGTTGGACGATCTGGGCAACCTTTTTCCGTCGGTGGAAGTGGCCCTTTACTGGGTGATTAGTGATCACTTACTAAATGGCGAGCTCATGGACTTACTAGATTATCAGTATGTGAAAACCGATTTTGTGAACAAGGCACCGCCTGAATTGGGAAGTGATAGTCCTCCGCTCGATTTATACTGCTCGTATAGTATGGATCAGAATATAGGAACGTCATGTATACAATGGGGGAAAGGTTCAAGATTTAAAGGAGGTTTTTGAAATGCCAACACGAGAAGAATGGGTGCGAGCTTTACTTACTGATTATTCTGTTAAAGGAATATCATCAGACAATTTAGTCTCATCCATAACTAAGCAAAATGTAGAATAGCTAACTTAACAGCTGAAGGTAAACCTATCCCTCCAATGAAAAGAAATTTATCGACACTCACACAATTTGATCCTGAAAGGTATATTGCAATTAAGCCTATTGAACTCCTGCATAGAATTGGTGTGATAACAACTCCTGCTATACCCAATTTAGCTGATATTAGTTCAACATGGGCGGTGATTCGTTATATTTGGGCATTTGAAGTATCAACAGCTACTTCAATAGAACCTCTTCGCTTAAGTAGTGAAGCTAGAAATATTGACTTTCATCAAAAAGGACTTCTGTCTGATGAAATAGGAGTTGGGATGGCGGCTTATGTTATGGCCAATTATATGAACGCTCCAAATGCTATCGATGTTGAAATTGCCTTAAGAACACCAGCTTGGATGGCAATACAGCATTATGCAACATCGCCTGATTATTTATTCTATGACGATATTAATGGAGATGTATTTATCGTTGAGTGTAAAGGTAATCAAACTTCAAGAAACAGTACTTATGAACAACTAAGAAGAGGAACGGAGCAAGTTCCTTCCATTAAATTTAGTTCCGGACGTCAAGCAACATCTATAATTATAGGAACATGTATGTTGCCAAACAACACAGAAGTTTATATTATTGATCCACCTGGAGAAAAAGGTGATGGAAGCGGTTTTTTAGAACCTGGGGGTAAAACGAAAAAAATTGGATCAACAACATGGGAAGTAATAGATGATGAAAAATTCGTTAGAGATATTAATAGTTTCGATAGAGCAAAAAAGTTATCTTATGCAGGGGCAGAAGCAGAGGTTATTAAGCAACTTAATATGGAGTTGCCGAAAAATGTTAGCCGTTTTGTAAACTATGATCCGCTTATAGAAATAGAGGAAAATGAGTTAGGAGATTTCCAAGGGGTTAGATATTCTCTTCCAACTGCAGATGGGGTAGGAGTGGAAGTTTTCAAAGGACTACTTCGTGAAGTGGCAAATTCGTTTATCGAAAAAGAAGACTACAAAGTAAATGAACATTTAGTGGACTTTAGAAGAAAGTTACAGATTGAAAAGAGCCATAAACAAAACTTAAATTTAGAAAGTAACACTTTCAGCATGGAAAAGGATAACTCTACGGTGATTAATAGTATCGGAACGGACGGGACAATTCTTCAGGTAAAAGTGGTACAGCAAAAAACTCGAGGTTAGCACATAGGAAGTGGATTCTGGAACAAGCGAACTAACTGGGGAGCATACTACAGTCCCTCGCAAGATTTATAACATACCAATGGATTTTCCATTCCAGGGTCTCCCTATCGGTAAGGCAATGCAAGCAACAAAACCGGCTATAAAATTAGACGAGTCAGGAATGAAAGAGAACAACAGCATTCCCAAAAAAGTATGCGATACGATTACCCACCTGGAATTAGTAAAGAAACCAAGTAAGTCAACAGGACAGTTTACCGCGTCTACTTCCCTAGTCCAAGAAGAAACGAAGAAAAAGAAAGACACACTTGATAGAGAAATCATTTGGAAAATGATTGGGATCATGCCGGCGAGATATTCTGCCAAATTCGAGGCGGAGAGTTTACCTATGTCATGAAAGGGAATGCGGTTATACCGGACAGAACAATGTGCAAATCTCTAAAGCTCAATTATTGAAGCATTAGAACACTATCCTCTGAGCAATACTGCTCCACTTCAGAAATTGCGTGGACCATCATACATTTACGCAATCCTAATGGACAAGCGTATTTATCAGAATTAGATAGTCATAGGATCAGGATAGAAAGGTTTGGTTCAATTAATGGATTTTAAAAGAGTAATAGGGATCGGTTGGGACGTTGGGGGTTGGATGGGTAACAAACAGGATGTAGCCTCGGTAACATGGAAAGTGGGTTCAGAAGAGCTCGAATGGCTAGGGACACCAAACCAATTCTCGTTACCGATTGGATCACTACTATCAACCCAGATGTTGATTGAAAAGGCTGTAGCTAAAAATAATATTGAACTGTTGGAAGAGTCTTTGGTTGTCATAGGAATTGATGCCCCATTAGGCTTCCCTACTGATTTCGTTCAACTGGTCTCAGGTGAGACAGTTGAATGTTTCAGACCACTGCGAGAAATTGATAATAAATTAGCTTACCGGGATACAGATAGACATATTTATAACGAGTTAGATAATAAGAAGCCATTATCAGCTACGTTTGATAAGCTGGGTAACAATTGTACTGTGGCTGTTTGCCATATAAATAAGTGGTGTAAAGAAGATGGTTATTCAATTCATCCTATGACTAATAATCCTATCGACAAAAAGATTATTATAGAGGTATATCCTGCTCTTGTAAAACCCAGTCAAGTAGGTGAAGTCAAGTCTCCCTTAAAAGAATTATTGCCTAAGAATATACCTTATCCTTCAGACGCATATGATGCGGCGATTTGTGCTATTATGGCTGTGGCATATGGAGCAGATGGTAAATTTCTTCAGCTTCCTAAACTTATACATCCTCCAGATCATTTAGATTCGGTAAACAAAGAGGGGTGGATTTATCACTTCCCCAGAGGCACCTGTACATAGAATTGACCTTGATATCTTCAATGAAGACATGTGAAATTGTCTCGAAGCTTGGTTACTCGATAAGGATTTCGATGAGTAGCTGTTGTATATCTATAATAAGAAAGTCTGCATATAAAAAGGATTCCACGAGAAGAGAGCTTACGGGATCTTAATAATATTAAGATTAATAGGGGGTACGGGAATGAAATACAATGAACCTCAACTCAAGAAAATGATGAAAAGAGGATTCGATTGTTTAACTGTTGATGAAGTGATTTCTATTGATATTCTCAATTTTATTCGTACCATACATCTGAACAAGCAGGATTTTTACTCCGCTAGATTTGATACCCAATATTTTGGTGATCGGGAGATGACGTTCAAAAAAGAAGCGAACTGCCTGATTGGGCACTGTCGGGTATCGTTTAAAGATGAGGACAAGGTAATTGACTATCTATTTACTGAAAATGGTTATGAACTCATGAGTGAAATTCTGGGTGGGGCATCTTGTTTTCCTGGATAACTTTTATGGAGTCGGTACATTAAATATGGACGAGACGACATATTCTTTCGGTTGCTGGACATAAAAGAACAAGGTATTCCGCGGGTTGACGCAGAGCACCTTATTCGACAATAATAGGGGCTATAAGCATTGACACTTTATGCATTTTTACTGTTATTATATAGCAAAGCAGGGGTAAAACAACGGACCTGTCTCCCTGTTTCTCTAACCCAGATTGGAAAATATGCAACGAGCACACATATGTGTAAGGCTGAGGGAAGACAAAACAAGAAGCAGGCTGAATTTGATTCTACCTGCTTTTTTACGTTGTCTTCAAGTCTTTAATAATAGCCAGAAGATGTTCCAATTGGCCATTGTTTAGCTTCTTTGACTCATTAATTAAGTCGTTTAATTTTGTCGGAAAGCTTACTTCGTCATCAAAGAAATCTTTTGGAGGGACATTTAGGTATTCGCAGATATAAAAAAATCCTGTCATGGATGGCAGAGACTTTTTGTTCTCAATTTTATTGATATAGCTTTCGCTTTGACCTAAAGACAGGCTCATATCCCTTGCGGAAACCCCTTTTTGTGTGCGGAGCGTAGTTAATCTTTCGTAAAATAAATCCTCATACATTACAATTCACCACCTTGTATATATGATTATAGACAATACATTCGCTTATTATACGGAATTACAGCATATGTTTCTATTGACATAGGGAATTGTATTCCTTATAATGCGAGGGAATATATGCTTTAATTCCGTATTATTATGAGAAAGGTGGTTGCCTAAAATAACGATGATTATTAAAGATTCCAATATAAGGACTGCCTGCTGCTTTGCGGAACCCCATACTCCAAGCATTCCTATTGGGTTTGACGAAAAAAACGCCGATTGTCTGCGGTTGAAGCAGGTACTGAAGGAGCAGGCGGTCTATTTAATAGAAGCTGTTGGAGTTACTCATTTCATTAGTGGTGTTGATTTAGGTGTTGGCCAGTTTGTGGCAGAAATCGTCCTTGACCTCAAAAGAGACTATCCCGAAACTACCTTGGAATGCGTTATTCCTTATGAGGATCAGGCTGCAAATTGGACGATAGCACAGCGTGACCGGTACTTTTCTATTGTGGAACGAAGCGATAAGGAAACTCTTTTGCAGCGTCATTGCAGTAAAGATTGCATCAGAAAGAAAAAGGAATACATGGTCAAACAAAGTAATTATGTGCTTGTGGTATGGAGCGGCAAACCCGGCGGCGCGGGGAAAATCCTTTCTATTGCCCGCACCCTGGGAAAGATTTTGATTCTGATTAGCACCAATACCTTTGAAGTGCGAACTGATTCTAATAAACATTAGCAACACAGCCCAATGAACCGTATTGGCGCGCCAACTGGCAAGAGTGGCTTTAGGAGGTTCGTGGTGCCTGGCACTAGCTTATCAACTTAATATTTAGAGTGAATATTGTCACATTGTATGCCGTACTTTTCTTTCCCGATCCCTTTATAAAACGCCTCACTGATTAAACCCCGTAGTGTTCTATCTTCAAGCTATTACTTCTTTTTGTATGCAACGTAATAGGGGAAACATATTTTTGTCCAAGGCCAGTTGTATAGTTGTCTCAGTGAAATAAATAAGCGGGCAAAATTATGACTCGATAAAATGTCCAAAGTGAAAACAACAATTCAAGGGATAGGTCGAGAGACAATTGATTCTGTGACGAGATTCGCTAGAAATGCTTGGGCGATTGTTAGACGGATTCTGTCCATGTCATCTGTTATTCTAAACACAGGACTAGAAGCGGGGAGGGTTGTTATCATGTTCAGGAAAAACTGTCGTGTCTGTGGCAACGCTTCGTATAGCTCAAATGAGCGCGGATCATGGCCATGTCCTTATTGTAATACTGATTTAATTGAGGAGAGAGCGATGGGCGCGGATACTTCCGAACCGATTCGGGATGAGGATCAAGCTTTAAAGATTATGCCGTTACAAAGTGAGAGTCATCGAGGGGAGAGTTAACCCTCCCTCCCCCCTCAGGCCGTTTAAATGAGGTTTTGGTATGCTACCCCCAGACAGGACAGTGAAATAAAAAGCTGTTCAGTCTGGGGGTAATTATGTCACAACAGAGAAAAATACCAGTATAAGCCTCATAGATTGGTTGCAATAATTAATAGTGGTTTTCCGGAGGCGGAACAAAACTATACTGTACTTCAAAGATGTAGACGTTTTGCCATCGAGTCTGGTTTTGAATGGTTAGGGGGTCTACCACTAGGTGGTGGAATAGGATAATGACAATAAAGAAGAAACCCGCTGAACTCTTAAAGAGCAGCGGGTTTCTTCCCTCTTTGATCCCCCCAGGCTTAAACAACGGGGATACAATATCTTATGTTATGGTCGTCCAGGTTGTTACATAGTGAAGCGTTGCTTTGTCCAACAGCGGGGTACTTCCCTAGAGTAAAAAGCCTGACGACTGAGGTTGTCGCACTCTTAAGCTTGGCCACATATTATATGAGTGAAACTAGCCCCAAGGAGTGTGGATATCATGACTGATACTGTAACTGATACAGTAACTGATGTCATCAGCGGACGCACGCCGCATGTAATAGCGGCTGAAATTAACATGATCAAATACCAGACTGAAAGGATCTACCTTGCCGCCGCCGTCGAGATCGGAAGGCGGCTGACGGAGGCTAAGGCCCTGCTCAAGTATGGAGAATGGGGCAAGTGGCTGGAGGAGTCAGTCGATTTCTCCCAGAGCAGGGCCAATAAACTGATGCGTATCTTCAAAGAGTATGGAGCTGGACTATCAAGGATGTGGCAAGTGAAGGATTTTTCTAAGAACGTTAAATTTGCCCTCAATTTTCAATAAGTTGAAAATCAGGGCGATATTTTTATTGGTGGAGCAAGTGGATTAGGGGAGAAATGAGGCTTCGGCTGAGGCGTTTCATAATGACTCATTATGACTGCTTATGACTCATTCCACGGCTTTCAGTGCTTCAACCATGTTAATACCTTTGAGTCGCCTATGCATAATCAACATAGCCCATCACATAGTCTTTCAGACAATCCGTGAAAGGGGACAAGGAGATGAGGGAAGTGAATGAATGCCATTTCGGTCGAAACTTGAAAAGATGGCACCGAAGGAAATGATTATCAAATTTTAGTGTTAGAGCTCATTCAACAAATCATCCAAAAATCTACTAATCGTGTTTAACTCTTCTTTATTATATTTATTAAATATTTCTACCACCTTCTTATTTCCTAAATCATGAATCTTTTCATGGACTTCATAAGCTTCTTTTCCCTGAGATGTAAGGGTGTAGTAAATTTCTTTCTTGTTGTTTTCTAACTGGTTTGGCTTTATTAACTCCTTTAATATTAATTTGGCTGTTATCTTGGATATGGCTCCCTTGGTCAAAATTAATTCCTTTGAAATAAAGGTTGCATTGGGTAATCGATTTTTGCCGATGCAATCAATAACATGAAATTCTGAAAGCATAAGGTTTTTAGCGTATATATTTTCATATCCATACTCAATGAGTAAATCATTGAGAGCCTTTTCATGAGTTTGGAGATAATCATTTAAATAATCAAATAAAGCTGCCATTTGATTTAGTAGCATTTTTATTTCTACTTTATTACGTTCTATATTCAAAACGGGAAACTCCTTCCGATTTTAATTTCCTAAGAAACTATTATATTATAGCATATTAAAGCCTAAGACATCAATAATTATGAAAATAGTTTACAAGAAAATAATTATATGATACCCTATTATTATTTCCTAGGAAATCAAATTAATTTGATGGAGGTTTAAAATTATGAAATTAGACTTGAGTTTTAAAGTGGAGAAAAAAATGTTGGAAGCATTAGGATTAGCTGCGCAAGCCGTGGGACAGAATACTGAAAAAGCTGGACATATTGGGACTCATTTTGATGTTATGAATAAAGCGTTTCCCATAGAAAGTATTATAACAAAAGGTAAAATCTTTGATATAAGTCACATCACAGACATTGAAGTCAAGGTAGCGGATTTGGATCTAAGCGAAGTGCAGCAAAAAGATTTTGTAATATTCCATTCGGGTATCTTGAAAAAACATGGATACGGTACAAAAGAATATTTTTCAACCTATATAGAATTATCAGATGAATTAGTTGACTACCTTATTGGCAAGCAAGTAAGTTTTATAGGTGTAGACATGGGTGGGGCAAAAGGACCGGAAAACCACCTGCGTATTGACCAGTATTGTGCTGATAAAGGCGTATTTATCATCGAAAATCTTGATAATTTGGATTTATTGTTAGAAGAGGGAAAGGATAAATCATTCATAGTCTATACTTTTCCAGTAAATATGCATGGATTTACTGGACTTCCGTGCAGGGTAGTGGCTGAAATATAGTGTATCACAGAATATAGAAAGGTTGCTGTTTTTAAGCAACCTTTCTATATTTATAAAAGTTCGTAAAATTTTCCAGGGAATGTACTTTGAACACTTAAAATTATAAGTTGCTATGGAGAAAGCGGGGACGCGTTGTGAATATAGGCGTTAGGGTGCTTGAACTAGGTTTCTTAATCCTTTTGGGAGGGGTCAGCGGGAAATGTTTTTGCGGTAAAGTATGTCCATTTGGACTTTTCCAAGGGCTGTTATATAAAATACCGTTTCCGCTTAAGGCTAATACATTCAAAGCCCACAAGTACCTGCGGTATTTAAAATACGCTCTATTGGCCTTGATGGTTTTGCTTCTGTTCATTTTTCCCATGGAAGAACCAGCCCGGGCCAGCCAAGTATTGGACAAAAAAATGGTATTGGTGCTTGCGGCTTTCATTTTGCTTTGTATTATGATTTATCGCCCGTTTTGCAAGTATCTATGCCCTGGCGAAGCCATTCTCACTGTAGGCAATTTGATTCCCTTTTATCGATACAAAGTAGATGAACAGAAATGTAGCCGTTGTGGAATGTGTGCCAAGGCATGCAAAATGAATTTACAGCCTTATGAAACATCAAATCATATGGACTGTAACCATTGTGGTGCTTGTAAAAAAGCGTGTCGAACAAAAGCGATTTCATCCGGATTTAGCTTCTCAGGATAACACTCCTCCCAAGCAAGCAGTCTCAAACAGTCATGTCGCTTGGATGCTGAATAGTGAAAATTATTGAAGATATGTATGCTGGCCAGCAAGCGCATTGGGTAAGATTGTCTTTTGGACGGCTTACATAAGGCCTGCGCCGCATCATAAACAGCCTGTTCCGCGGCGTCGGATATAGTTTTGTTATATTCGTGCAAACTCTGAACCTCTTGCTAACTGAGACATATATAATAAAATAGAATAGCTAGCATTAACTATACCTTTTTCTGGAACTGATATGTGTGTTGTTGTATAATATAACTATAGGGTCGATGTGTTCATCCTTGATAATGGTTGATCTGCTGATGGATGGTTAATCTACGGTAGATTTGCTAAAATGATATAAAAGAACTCGAGAGGATGAAGTTTTCAATGGCTGGGAGAAAGAAGAGTAAAAGCAAAGAGATGGCAATGGACGATGGATTTCTAATGTCGCCAAAAGTAGACTTCGTGTTCAAGCTAATTTTTGGCGACGAAAAAAATAAAGATCTCCTAATAGCCTTTCTGAGTGCTGTACTAGGTGTGCCAGCGGAAGACTTTGAAGGAATAGAAATCATTAACAGTGAGCTACTAAGAGAGTTTGCAGAGGATAGAAAAGGAATTCTGGATGTGCGGGCAAAGACCAAGCAAGGAAAACAGATTGACATAGAGATACAGATATTACCTACTGAATTCATGCCCGAAAGAACTATGTTTTACTGGTCAAAGATGTACACAAGTCAAGTAAAGCCAGGTGATACCTATTCCAGGCTAAAGAAATGCATCACTATCAACATCGTTGATTTCAAATGTACCCCGCTTCAAAAGTTGTACTCCAGCTATCATTTGACAGAGGATGAAACCGGATACAGATTAACTGACATATTAGAGGTGCATTTCCTGGAGATCGTAAAATTAGCCGATACGGATATTCAAAGAGACGAGAATGATCCAATAATTGAATGGATGGAATTCCTTGATGCAAAATCAAAAGGAGTGATTGAGATGTTAGCTGAAAAGAATAAAGACATCAAAAAAGCTTATGATTTATTGCAGATCATCAGTAAGGATGAAAAGGCAAGAATGCTGTATGATGCCAGAGAAGCCGAGCTTCGTGACCAGCTAACGAGGATAGAGACAGCGGAGAATAAAGGAAAGGCAGAAGGAAAAGCAGAAGTTGCGAAGAATCTTTTGGAGTTGGGAATGGAGATTTCAAAGATAGCTAAAGCAACAGGCATGACGGAAGACGAGGTTAAAGTACTAAAAGATTGAGACTACTGATCGAGGGAGGGGTCTGCTCTTCTGGAATTCCCAGCAGGAGAATGGCCTGGTAGTATGTCAAATTCGTCGGCGCCGACGAATTTGAGCTGTCGCCGTCAGCGGTGGAAGCGAATAGTTTATCTCCATATTCTTCAAAGAGCTGCATTAGCAAATTCCCATTCACTTGATTGCAATTATCCGACACCATTAGCTGTTACCGGGTGATAATCCCAACTTCCGTCGTAGCCATTTGGGAAGTATTGATAATACCAGTTGACGAAAACCACGGGGCTTTATGGCTCCGTGGTTTCATAATGCTTTCACCTCCAATAGATCGGATTTTTCGGCCGACTATTCATCAATCAGCTCAAAGTTTTTCCTATAGAGTACGTCGATCACCGGATACTCCGCCTGACCGAATAAGGCATGTGCCTCATTATAAACAGCTTCTAAGCCTGTCCGAGAAACGAATACGTATTCGTTTCTCGGACAGGCCTTTATAGGAGGTTGTCACGCTTGTTAAGCCTATCCCATATGATGTGAATATAGTGCAAGATGGGATTGATAATCAACATAAGCGATTCGATAACAGAGAGAACGCCGCCCGTCATCGCGGTTGAAATTAATATGATTAAACAACAGACCGAAAAAGTAGTGCTTAACAACGCTATCGAGATCGGCCGACGGCTGAAGGTGGCCAAGGACCTGATTCCCTATGGGGAATGGGGCAAGTGGCTGGCGGAGTCGATAAGTTACACGGAGAGAACGGCCATTAAGGAGCGCGACAACCTGTAGACGAAAGCGGGCGATCTGCAGAAGTCCTGATAACTTTTATGGAGTTGGTACATTAAATATGTACTGCTGTTATCGTTTAATAATTATGGGGAGGGGCTATATTGCAAAAGGAGAATTTAGCGAAGTATATTATTTCGACTGCTACCAAATATTTAAGCGCTGTTGAAATTAATAATAGCAGGTCCAATCAGAATGAGTTTAGCGAAGTCTCTAACATTAAACAAATCTTAGGATGCGAAAAGCTACTCAATGTTCCAACGCAGTTTTTATATTTGTCAGACGATGAATCAGAGGAGCTATTAGACTTCGGAACCATCTCTTGGTATGATGCAAGCGAAAATAACCCTTTTCAATCCTCTGAATTTAGACTTTATTATTCGGAAAATATGGCTATGAGTGAAGCAAACGAAGGAGACTTACTGGTCATTGCTCTACGTCCTGATAAAAGTGTCATGATAATCATTGCTAAGTCTGGATCAAGCTCTGAAAATCAATTATTATTGCTTTTTGGAACAGCCGAAACAACCTTTATCATTAACACCAATTTAGCTTCTAAAAGCGTCGATTTTAGTATACGATTTATTTTAAGAGGGCTTGGAGTTAATGCATAGAATTAGAGATAGCTGTATTGGAAGATATGGCCGTCATGTCTGGAATCACGCAGGATGACGCATTAATTGAGCAATGCGTAGATTAATTATTAAAGAGGTTAATGAATTAGCTATACCTGTCTTGGGTTAGCAGACGTTCAAAGTCACTATGGCTCGGCACCGATCAGTTGACTTTCTTCATTAAGTACAAATGGAGAGAGGCCGTATCAGAGCTTGTTAATACTGATGATCTCATCAAGGTCGAGCGTGATTTTCTCACTAGAGGTTACTAAGGTAATCTTTTTTAAACGGTCAGAGCCTTCAGGTGCAAGCTGTAATACAATTAGAAATGTCTAGCATAAAGCATTCCTTTTTATGGAACTAATATGTGCGTTGTTGTATAATGGAGCCATAGGGCCGTTAGGTTTCGTTTTGATAATAATAATGGTTGTCTGCTGATGAGTGTGTGAAACTACGGTGGATTTGCTAAAATGATATCTATATAACTGAAGAGAGGATGAAGTTAATATGGCTGGGAGCAAGAAGAGTAAAGCCAAACAAACACCAACTGACGATAGATTTCTAATGTCACCAAAAGTAGACTTCGTGTTCAAGTTAATCTTTGGAGACGAAAAAAATAAAGATCTGCTAGTCGCTTTCCTCAGTGCCGTACTAGGTGTTCCGGCGGAAGACTTTGAGGGAATAGAAATCATCAATAATGAGCTTTTAAGGGAGTTCGCGGAAGATAGAAAAGGAATACTTGATGTCAGAATAAAGATGAAACAAGGGAAACAAATTGATATCGAGATTCAAATATTACCGACAGAATTCATGCCCGAAAGAACCATGTTCTACTGGTCTAAGATGTACACAAGTCAAGTAAAGCCAGGTGATACCTATTCCAAGCTAAAGAAATGTATTACCATCAACATCGTTGATTTCAAATGTACCCCACTTCAAAAGTTGTACTCCAGCTATCATTTGACAGAGGACGAAACCGGATACAGGTTGACGGATATCATAGAGGTCCATTTCCTGGAGATCGTAAAGCTAGCAGATTTGTCTATTCCAAGAGATGAGAATGACCGCATCGTTGAATGGATGGAATTTCTAGATGCAAAATCAAAAGGAGTGATTGAGATGTTAGCAGAAAAGAATAAGGACATCAAAAAAGCTTATGATTTATTACAGATCATTAGTAAGGATGAAAAGGCAAGAATGCTGTACGATGCCAGAGAAGCCGAGCTTCGTGATCAGCTAACGAGGATAGAGACAGCGGTGAATAGAGGAAAGGCAGAAGGAAAGGCAGAAGGAAAGGCTGAGGGAAAGGCTGAAGGGAAGTTGGAGGCAGCTCGAAACGCAGTGAAAAAGGGATTATCTTTAGAAGACATTGCTGAGATAACTGATCTGCCCCTAGAAATCGTGCAGAAGCTCAAAGCAGAACTATCAAACTAGTGCTCGACCACAATTACTCCAGTTCCTTCCGGAATTGTGCTAGGGTCAAACTCCTCCAGAATTATGGGACAAAAAACGTTCATGGTCAGGGATACAGGCTGAAGCAACATTATTTTCCATCTTTTATTCTTTGGCCAGATAATCCACACGATGCCAAGTTAAAAGATGTCTCAGGGCGGGGTTACTGACAGAGATTAGCTGCGTTATTTTGAGTGTACGACCGATAACATTTCCCATCAACAAGAAGCCTGTAAATAGAGCAAAAACCAAGTTCACACTGGTTTTTGCTCTATTTCTATACACTTTGCTATTTGACGCTTACGTCTTAAAAGCAGGCGGTTAAGCCGACGGTTGGTCGAATAGGTCGTAAGCGCTTAATATTCCGGCGCATGGTCAACATACTTTATCTATGAGAAACTATCTCCATAACACAAAGGGATGGAGGTATTCGAATGGATAAACAAGAACATAAGGCTCTGGTGGCCGAATGTATGCTCTGTCAGATAAAATCAAAACCATAGAGGTGAACCAGTTTAAAAGTCTATGGTTCCATTATCGGTTAACTCGTCCATATATTCTTTTACTAATTTTGTGAAAGTGCTAATGAGATAACTTTTTTTATGATTTTTTTTAGTGATGACATTGATTTGACGAGTAATAGGAAAGCCTTCCAGATCAAGGCATTTTATTGTTGTATCCTCTGGCCGAAGTGAAAAAGTTGAAAGCATTGATATTCCTACATTTTGGGCAACAGCTCTATATATAGCCTCTGGTTGTCCTATTTCTGTGCTATTACCAGCATCAAGCCCATTTTCATGGAGCCAATCATAGAAAATTTTTCGTGTATTTGATCCTTGCTCTCTTACTATGAAATTTTCGTTTTTTAAGTCTTGAACCCTTACTTTCTTTAGTTGAGTTATAGGATTGTCAATTGATGAAACTAAGACCAATGTATCATAGCCGACGATAGTAAAACATAAGTCCTCGTTATCGTTATCTGGGGTAAATGATGCCAACACAACATCAACCGACCCATCTAAAAGACTGTCTATTGCTTCATTTGTATTACTTATCGCAAAGAAAAGTTTTGTTTGAGAATCATTTTTTTTGAATTTTGCAGTAATACCCGGTAAAAGGTAAGTTCCAATTGCGGTAGTGTCAATCCTAAGAGTGTTTGCATATACACCACGTATTTGGCTGAGAGCTTCCTGACATTCAGCTTGAATTTGCAATAATCTTCCAGCATATACCGCAAGAACTGCACCGGCTTCCGTTGCTTGGTATCCTTTTCCACTTCGCTTTAGTAGCTTTATACCAAGATCATCCTCTAATGACTTGATACGTGCTGTTGCGGTGGGCTGACTTATATAAAGCAATTTTGCAGTTTTGGAATAGCTTCCAGATTCAATTATATTCATAAAGGTTGCTAGTTCCTTAAAGTCCATTATTTGTTTTCTCCTTTCAACAACTATTAACAATTATAATACAATTTACAAAGCTTAATACATATTATTATCAAATTTATTAATATTTAAATTAAAAAATCAAAACGAACTGAAACGTAAAAACCTTGATTACATCAATGTATCAAGCTATAATAAAGGCGAGAATCGGTTAAATATATATAGAAATAGTTAATACATCAACTTAGCCGAAGCTCATATTTTTTAAGATTGAAAGGATTGAATTTAAATGGGAAAAATTCTATTAATTGTTATTGATGGCTGTGCACTCGATTACTTGAGTGATGAAACCACCCCCAACATGATGAGGCTTGGAAAAGACGGATTCTTTAAGACCGTAAAATCTGCCATTCCATCTGTAACTAATGTGAATCACGCAACCATCTTAACAGGTTCATTTCCGGAAGAGCATGGGGTTGCCGGAAATTACTTCTATAATCCTCAGACCGGGGAACAGGCGTTTATTGAAGGTCCTGGTCACTTGAAAAAAGAAACCATTTTAGATGTTTACGCCGCTCAGGGTAAAAGCACGGCTATACTCAGTGTTAAAGGAAAGGTTGTTCATGTATTTGGTTCACCAGTGGAGACAAAGATCAGTGTTCAAGAACCTGATGAAAATCTGCTAAAGCGACTCAATCTTGATAATCCTCCTGCGGTATCTGCTTTAGCTGCAAACGACTGGGTATTTAACGCCTGCTTTAACCTTATCCAGCAAGATGATCCCGATTTTGTCTATTGTACAACAAATGATTATATGATGCACAATTTTGCACCCGATACACAGCAAGCAAAAACCCATATGGCAAAAATTGATGAATGGATCGGAAAAATCTACGACGTAAACCATGAGCGGGAAATCTACATAACGGCTGACCATGGCATGAACAGAAAGGATCATCTGGTCAACATGCAAATAAAGCTTGACGCCGCCGGTTTTAATACAGTTTGCTTACTGCCGATTAAAGACAGGTATTTGGAAAATCATATATATCAGGAAGGCGGCACCCTATATATTTATTCCAACGAACCGGCTAAGAACGAAGATTTGGCGGAGTATTTAAGAACATTACCTTTTGTGGAAAAGGTATATGACAGAACGGAAGCTGCCAAAGAATTACACTTGCCCGTTGATAAAATCGGTGATTACGTAATACTCGCCGATTCTACTACGGTTTTTGCAGAAACCGAAAATGAGGATAAATATATAAAAGTAAGGACACATGGTTCCTTGCACGAACAAACTATACCTCTCATTTCAGTAAACGCTCGCAGAGACGCAGACACTTATCAGTACAGCCGGGACATCGTTAAATTCATCTTGGAGGATGAAAAAATCAAATAGTATCACAGCTCTATCAATAAACTTAATCCTCAAGAAATGACTATTTTCGGCGGGAGGCTGTTGACGGCAAGGAGATCGAGCAACAGATACGGCAGATGCTCAAGCAATAATGAGGCTCGACCAAACGACAATACAGCGTGTGCCAGAGAAATAAGGATTGTATTAGAAATAGAATAAAGCCAAGGGCAAACCCATCTGAAGACGGGGATGCAATGCCGTAGGGTCTAAGGCGCTGAACAGCGCTATGATAGCCTGGTTGCCAAAAGCTATGTAAAGCCTGCCCTTTTTTAAAGGGGCAGGCTTTTTGCACTCTTCGCGGCTTTTGTCGGATGATGTCGGGATATCAAACAGGGCTTTTGCCGTGCTCTTGGCGGAAGGGTCACGTTTTGACTACCTGTTTTTCCTGCTTGGTTCGTGGTGCCTGACACCAACTTATCAACTTATTATTTAGAGTAAATATTGTCACATTGTATGCCGAACTTTTCTTTCCCGATCCCTTTATAAAACGCCTCAGTGACTAAACCCCGTAGTGTTCTATCTTCAAGCTATTACTTCTTTTTGTATGCAACGTAATAGGGGAAACATAGTTTTGTCCAAAGCCAGTAGTATAGTTGTCTCAGCGAAATAAATGAACGGCAAAACTGTATAGGGAATGTTACCATTTACAACAATTCGTATAGTACGGATTTAACTGTCCAATACAAAGATCCACCAGTAGTTATCCGTGAAAGTCAACCTTAGCACTCTGCTTGTTGTAACGGCCATGCTTCACCTCCTTTAGATCGGATGAATATATTATTTTTTAGATTTTTTGTTAGTTAAGAACATAGCTGGAATGAGCAATACTAAGCTAAGGACTAAGGCTAACCTGAAACCATCGTGGTAAGCAGTGGTCATGAGTGGAATCGTTGGCACTTTACCTTGGCTTGAAAGGCTAACAACCGTTGCCAGCACTGCTGAACCAAACGCACCACCAATATTTTGCACGATCCGAGTTCCGACACTGGCTTGCGCAATTTCTTGGTTGACCATACCAGTGTACGCATCAGTCATCATTGGAAGGGTGATACCACCGATACCTATACCTCGGACAAACAAGACAACACTTACAACAATGAGTGAAGATGCCTCATTGAAGAAGACAAATGGAATCGTGCCAACGATGGCTAATGTCAAACTTACCAAGACAACATTACGCGCACCCAATTTATCAGTTAGCTTACCAATCAATGGACGAGCAACTAACATACCGATACCTTGTGGAATCAAGATCAATCCAGCGCTCAAAACTGAGAAGCCCTTAATGTTTTGGAAAAACAAAGGTAATAACAACATTGGACCATTGGTGGCAATCCCTGCCAGGAACAAGCCAACCATGACAGCACTGAAATTTTTCGACTTAAACAAGTGTAAGGGGAGAATTGCTTGTTCCTTTTTAATAGCTGCATAAATCGTGTAGATGGCTAACATTGCGACTCCTGCAACAACATAACCAATCGTCGTGCTGTTGTTAAATGTAGCATTTTTCGCTGCTTTAGTAATCCCATAAATCAAGGCGGATGAACTGGCACCCAATAAAATGATACCAATGAAGTCGAATTTGGCTTTAAGGTTAGCTGGCGTGAAGTTAGGCAACTTCAAAATCATCAAAGCGATGGCAAGAATACCGATTGGAATGTTGACAAAGAAAATGTAACGCCAGGATAAGAATTGGACAATCACAGCCCCAATAACCGGGCCAAGGATTGGACCCAAGACCGTTGGGATCCCAATGGTCGACATCAAACGTCCCATTCGCTCTCTTCCGGCGATTTCAACACACAAAGTAGTCACTAATGTCATGATAAAGCCAGCACTGAAACCTTGAACAATTCGGAAAATAATCATTGAATTGATACTCCAGCTAAGTCCCGAAGCAATCGAAGCAGCCAAGAATAATACATTGGCGCCAATCATTAACCATTTACCGTTGAAACGTTGAACTGCCCAACCAGCAAGTGGCACTGAAATTGCCATGGCTAACACATAACCCGTAATTACCCATTGAATTAAATCAAGTCCGATACTGAAATCAATACTCAAGTGCTTGATGGCAATGTTGACCATTGTTGAATCAAGTAGTGGCATAACTGCTCCAAGCACTAAAATCCAGGCAATGTTCATGATACTCTTTGGAATCGGCTCAAGTTCTGGAGCTTCTTTATTCTTACTCATCCTAAATAAATCCTCCTCATTATGTGCGGCGCTCGTGTCCATCTTTTTTTACTTTAAAAAGCGCCGCATTCGGTTACAATGAAAGCATAAACTATAACGTCACGTTCGAGTCAAAGGCTTTTTGAAAAATATTTGAAAATATTTTATCGACCTATTGAACAGATTGAAAGAAGGACGAAAATTGAAAAGTGTCAATGAAGTGAGCAAACTCTCCGGCGTAAGCCGCCGCACCTTGCAATATTATGATGAAATCGGATTATTGCCGCCCAGCGCGGTAAAAGAATCGGGCTACCGACAATATGACGACGAGAGCTTGCGCCGCTTGTGGAGCATTTTATTCTATAAGGAGCTTGGCATTTCCCTTGACGACATTCGGTTGATGCTTGAAAATCCAAAGGAAATGGAAAAGGAGTTAATGCGGCAACATAAACAAATTCTTTTGGAAAAACAATCCCAATTGCAAAAAATGATACTGTCAGTTGACCGTATCTTGAATGATAAGTTTGAAATTTCAATGCTTAGGGATTTTGATAGAAATCGAATTGAAACGCTAAAGAAAACATATGCCAATGAAATCCGAGAGTTAATGGAAAGTGCTTTTTTTCTTCCATTAGTGAAAAGCGGTATATTCCCGGGCAGTGTATCCATTGTTAAAAACGCTTCGAATATAATGAACTTGGATTTTGGCAAGCTCATTGCTCTCTGCGGGGATGTCATTCAAAAGTTTTGCGAGGCCATGCAGGATGGCCCGGACAGCTTAGCGGCAAAAGAAGCAGTTGCTTCTTATAAGGAATTTATAAATACTTGGATTCCCTGCGACGATAAAGCTTTCCGCAAAATCGGACAGGCGTATTTGAAGTATAAAGAAGATTTGGATAAAAAGACACCGGGACTTGCAGAATTTGTATATGAAGCTATTTTGCATGTGTATCAGTAACTAAACATTCTTGGCGGGAATGCCAACCAAAACGAAACATTTGCGTTTAAAGATTTTGGGGAGATTTTGTTGACGGAACCCCTGTTGCTAAGTGTTGTGTGAGAAACGGGAGATAAGGCTGGAGTATGGACTCGGCTTCGAAGTCAAATCTCCCTTAAAAGAATTGAAGCGCCGTCTAGTAACGAAGGAAATCAAGTTTGTTTTTGTGGTGGATATATATAATGAAGGAATTGATATCCCCGAGGTGCCGGAGTTTGTGCTGAAGGAGACGGTGAAGGTTTGCGCGGGATTGTGTAGGAGTAGAGGTGTATATCCTTTGAGTTTTGGTAGTGCTGTAAAAAAGTGTCCTGCGACTTGATAGCCCAAACATTGCTAACGAATAAATAATGAGCATGGACAAATAACAGTCCTGTATGTTATGCTGATAATGCCAATAATTGGAGATAACTTAGAAATGAAATCAGGCATTATTAAAATATTCGAACTGGGGTCGTGAAGAATGGATAGTGTTTTAGAACGAATCAAAGAGATTTCCCTTCAATACAAAGTTGATAAGATTGTTCTATTTGGTTCACGTGCAAGAGGCGATCATTCGTCTGTCAGTGACTATGATATAGAAATTTATGGAAACGATTTATCGGCTCTAGATAAAGCTTGCCTTCGTAATGATGCGGATGAGATTGAAACCCTCAAAAAAATTGATATCATATTTGTCCAAACAAACTCTACAGATGGACTGATGGAAAGCATTAAGAGGGACGGTGTAATCATCTATGAGTAAGTTGGAAACTAAACTCATTAATTTTGAGAATGCATTGCAAAGGCTTAAAGAAGCAGATAAAGAGTTTAATAGGCAAGGTGTTAGCGATGTGGTCCGTGATGGGGTTATACAGAGATTTGAGTTTACCTATGAGCTTGCATGGAAAACCACTAAGGTGTTTCTTGAAGATAGTGGCATAATAGATATTAATTCACCAAAAGCAGTGATTAAAGAGGCATATGCTCAAAAACTTATTAGTGATGAGAAAACGTGGCTACTTATGTTGAATGACAGAAATATGACTTCCCACTTGTATAGGGAAGAGATAGCGGTGGAAATTGCCGAAAGAATTTCTGGATTTTATATAACAGAATTTGTATTACTTCTAAAAGAATTGCAAAAGTAGTAGCTCAGAATGATTGCGTTAAATAAATACAGCTGAGAACTGGTAGCTCTCGGAAAACATACTGAGGAAAGGGGAGCCTTTCCGGGCTGGTTGCCGCTAAAAGAATGGCAATTATTTGATGGTATGGTCGATAACATTTTCCTTTACCTAGAAGTCTGCAAATAGAGCAAAAACCTAGTTTACACTGGTTTCTGCTCTATTTCTGTACACTTTGTTATTCGACGTCTTAAAAGCAGCCGGTTAAGCCTGCGGCGGGTCGAAAAGGTCGTTGGTTGTCCACCGCTTACCCACTTTCATATCTTGAATAGGATAATGACAATAAAGAAGAAGCCCGCTGAACTCATAATCTTTTAGGCATCCCAAAGGAGGAACGGGCGCAATTCATCATCGATATGGATATCGAGGGAATGACCAATCAGGAACTCAGGCAATCAGAAAAAGCTAGCCCCTACACTATGGAAGTGTGGGGCGATCTTTTGTCCGCAATTCGCTTTTTCGCCAAAGGGGACCGTCCATAGATTAACGGTGTTAATTGCCTGAGAGTACCTCCATAGTGCCTCAAGTTCCTCCATATGGATTGTAGCTCAGGCAGCAATAAACGAAAAAATAAGTGCTGCGAGATACCATTGATTCTGATGAAGACGAATTAAGGCAATCTAAAGCAGGTGGAGATGTGCATTTATAATGAGTGGTGGTGTGAGAGGTCGCTACTCAAATAATGGGTAGCCTCCTACTCGATTACGCCCGCACCCTGCTCTTAAATAAATAATCTTTTAGAGGTGATTAACTTGCGTAAATTAACTTATTTTGCTATTTTTGAACCGTCTACCCATGGGGCATTTGGTGTGTATTTTCCAGATCTACCGGGATGTATTTCAATAGGCGATGATTTTCAGCACGCTCAGGCTATGGCAATAGAAGCTTTGGGGCTACATCTTTGGGGTATGGAGAAAGACGGGGACATAATTCCAACTCCCACGCAGCCGCCTTTTGAGGACACTCCTGTAGGATCTATAATTGCTCCTATTGCCGTGTTTCCAGAAGTCGTGAAGAATGAGATGGATAATCGGTCCGTAAAGACAAATATAACGTTACCGGCTTGGTTAAAGGAACTTGCTGAAAAACAAGGAGTGAACTTTTCACAGATTACCCAGGCAGCCATTAAGGAGTACCTTGGAGTGGATAGACCTTAAAATAAATGCTTGTCAAAAAGGAAGGGGCTGTCTTACTGCGACAACCCCTTCCTTTTTGGGGAACTTGACTCGGCAATTTCATCAGCCCTTTACCCACTTGGCCACCACAAACCCAGGATTTCCTTCTCTATTCTCCTCGAGTTATATTAATGATTTAAAGCGAACATTGGTGGCGGCGATATTTTTATTGGTGGAGCAAGTGGATTAGGGGAGATATGAGGCTTCGGCTGAGGCGTTTCATAATGACTGCTTATGACTCATTCCACTGCTTTCAGTGCTTCAACCATGTTAATACCTTTGAGCCGCCTATGCATAATCAGCATGACGACAAGAGAAAAGGCGAGGGTAAACCCCGCGGCTAGAATATAACTGGTCAGCTTAACCGCAGGGTCCATCAGCACACTCTCAGGCGGTAGCGTGGTGACGATGAAGCCATGCAGGAGCAACCCAAATACGAAGCCGATAAATATTCCAATTGTGGTCAGGATCATGGTTTCACGGTAAACATAGGCCGTCACCTCGCTGGGATAAAAGCCCAACACCATAATGGTGGACAATTCGCGTATCCGCTCGGAAACGTTGATGTTTGTCAGGTTGTAGAGCACCACAACAGCCAGTAGCGAAGAGACTAAAACTAAGACCAGCACTACGATGTTTAAAGAATTGGTCAGATTCCCGATCGCATCGCCGGCGACATTGGTATTCACTGTACTCAGCACGACTTCTTTCTCCAGCATGCTTCTGGAAAAGAGGCTGACGCTTTCGGCGCTGTTGTCCTGAAGCAAAAGATAATCACTGTTGACGCGGTACGTTTTACCGAATATTTCTTCGTAATAACCCGCGGGTAAATACAGATAGTGGCCAGCGTAGTTCTCCGTTATCCCCGCGATCTCAATGGTTTTAAACGTGCCATCGTTGTCCTTAAACTCGAGCTTCTCTCCCACGCTCAGTCCGAGAAGAACGGAGATCTTCTCCGTGATGACCGCGCCGTCCACCAAGGGAATAGGTAGCTTACTTGTGCGCTCCCGCAGTTGATTGATGCTGCGAAATGCCGCCTCATCCTCGGGCACGACGACCGCGACTGTCTGGTCGAGCTTGCCAGGTATCTGGACGATGCCCTGTTCAAACCGCGCCGGATAAAGTCCGGCGATGCGCCTGTCGCTCTTGAGCTCGTCGCTGAAGGCCGTTAGATCCTCCGTTGCGGCATTCTCATCAAAGATAACAACGGTATCATAGCGGAAAAGATCGCTGTACTGCTTGAAAAAAAGCGAACCGACCGAATCGCGGATTCCGAAGCCCATGAAAATCAGAGCGGTACACCCGGCCACCCCAATAATCGTCATCAGCATCCGCTTTTTATAGCGAAAAATATTCCGGGCCGTAACCTTGTAATTGAAGGACAGGCGTCGCCATAGCGGCGTGAAGCGCTCCAGAAGAATGCGGTTCCCAACCTTCGGCGCTTTGGGCCTGAGCAGCACCGAGACATTGTTCTTCAGCGAAGCTCGGGTTGTCAGAAAGGCGACAAACCCCGTGCAGAGTAAGCTGATTAATACGGCGATTACGCTGAAGACGGGCGAGAGCAGGGGGAGCTCCTGCTTAAAGAGGAAACTCGAAGAATAGGCATCGAAGATAATCGGCATTAGTATTTTCTGCCCCCCAGCAATGCCAATCAAGCTTCCGATCAGGCTGGCGAGGCTTCCATAGGCCAGATATTTTTTGATGACGTCCCAGTCTGAATAGCCGAGGGCTTTCATCGTGCCGATTTGCAGGCGCTGTTCGTCCACCATGCGCGTCATAGTGGTCAGCGAAACCAATAGAGCGATCAGGAAAAAGAACACCGGAAAGAAAAGGGACAGCAGGTCCATGCTCTCGGAATTTTGGATGATCTGGTAAAAGCCCATATTCTTGTAGCGGTCGTGGATGGTGTAGTCGGGCACCTTGAGCCGGGCGAGCTGATTTTTGGCTTTACTGAGCTCGGTTTTGCCCTGCTCGATCTCTTTCTGGGCCTCGGGCAGCTTGTTAATATACTCCAAGCGCCCTTGCTCATAGTCGGCTTCGCCATCGAGTAGCTTTTGGTAGGCAACCTTCAGTTCGCCCTCGACCTTTGCCCGCTCCGTCGCCAGTGTTGCCCTAGCCTCTTCGAGCTGGGCCGCGCCGTCGTCGTACTTTGCCTGGCCGCCGGCCAGCTCCGCACGTGCTTTTTCAAGCTTGGCCTCGCCGTCTGCAAGCTTGACGCGGCCCTCTTCCAGCTGGATAAGCCCGTCCTCATAGTCCGCTTTCTGGGCGTTAAACTCGGCCTTCTGCTTATCCAGCGTCTGCTGGCCGTCGTTGAGCTTGTCTCTCGCATCGCTCAGTAGTGCAAGAGAGTCGAGGGCTGTTTTCTGCTGAGCAAGCAGGGCACTGTACTGCGCCTGAAGCTCCGCTTTTTTGTTCACAGCTTGATCCTGTTTGTTCAACAGATCTGTCTGTTGGGCCAGCAGAGACGTTTTTGTCGCTGCCAACTGCGGTTTTTGTGCCATAAGCTCCGCTCGGCTCTGTTCAAGTCCCGCCTTCGTCTGCAGTAGCGGCGCCTTTTGAGCGTTGAGAGCGGTCTGCTGATTCACTAAGTCCGTCTTTTTAGGGGTCAGATCGGAAGTTTGTTGTTTGAGTGGGGCAAGCTCTGTGTCAATCGCAGCGATTTTTCCTGGGATCGAGTCCAGCTCGGCTTGCGCCACGGGGTTAGGTTCCGGACTGTGCGCAAGGATGGCTTTCAGCTCATCTTGGCGCGCAGACAGAGCAACACGCTGGGCGGTCAAATCCGCGATGTTGCGGTTGACACTGTCTAGTTGCTCGTCAATCGACGCAAGGCTCTTCTCGATAGTGGCGAGAGAGGCGTTTACCGAATCTAAGCTCTGGTCGACATCGAGCAGCTGCCTATCAATCTGGGCTATCCCATCATCAAGGGACGCCATGCTGGCCTCGGCCTGCTGCAGCCCCACTGCGATCTGGGGCAGTCCAATCGCAATCTGTGCTAATCCGGCATCGATCTTGGTCAGGCTGGCGCTGATCTGACTCAGCCCACTGTTGAGTATAGCCAGCCCGTCGTTCAGCTCGGTCGTTTTTGCGGCAAGCTCCACTCGGCCGTCATCAATAGTTTTCTGAGCGGCATTCAGCTGCGCCTGTCCGTCTTCAAGCTGCACCTTGGCGTTGGCGAGCTTGGCCTGTGAGTCGGCGAATTCCGCTCGGGAATCAGCCAGTTTCTTTTTCCCGTCACTGAACTTGGCATAGCCGTCGTCGAGCTGGGCCCTTGAAGCCAATAGCTCTTCCTGCCCAGAGGTGATCTTCGCCTGCGCTTCGCGGATCTTAGTTTCAAAAGTGGCCTTTCCGTCTCGGTAATCAGCCCAGGCATTCTCCAGCTGGGCTCTGGCGTCATCCAATTTTATTTTCGCGTCTCGCATTTGTTGTTCCGCGTCAGTGATTTCCAACTGCGCTTGAGAAATTTCAGCGGTTCCTTCCTTGCGATACTGCTCAAGCTTGATTTCCGGCCGTGAAGCGAAAGCCTGTTCCACTTCGTCACTGTGAGTCTTCATCTTCTCCTTATACTCGTCAGAATAGGTGTTGAGTCCTTTGACGTCGCTGAAGTCCAGCCTCGCTAAGCTGATGTTTTCCAGAGTGAAATTCTCTTTCGCAATCACCGCGAAGCAGTCCACAACTCCATCGCCGATGGAGGACGTGCCCTTCTCCAGCGGCATCAAATATTCGGGCGAGTTCACAAAGCCGACAATGATAAAATCATAATTTTTTAAAGCGTAACTGTTCCGCACTTTTTCAGGGACAAATGAGATGTGGTCGCCGATTTTGTAGCCCTTTTCCCGCATCATCCCATCCAGAGCGAGCTCGTTCGACTCCTGGGGCAGCCTGCCCTCGAGGATCTCGTAGTCCGGTAGCCTTCCCCTGGACTCGGCGCGGACAATCACGTCCGAATCGCGCTTCATCAAATCAGTGCGATAGCTGTAATCCAAGGTTTCAACCCCCGAAACAGAGGCTAGAATCTGCTCGTCTTCCATTGCCAGACCTAGCGGAGACGTCACTGTCAAATCTTCGAGATGATACTTGTCCGCATAGGTGAGCACCGTGTTGCGCATGGTGGGTCCCGTCACATACATCCCGACAAAGATAAACGAACCCAAGGCGATCATCAACATGATCGACAGAAAGCGCGTGCGCGATTTTGTGAATTCCTTGAAAATATCCTTGTTTAAGGCTTTTTTACGCATGAACAATACCACCTACCATTCAATAGCATCGATGGAAACAGGACGATCATTGACCGTTATTTTTCTAACCTTAGCGTCGTTGATCTCAATCACCCGGTCGGCGATCGGTGCAATCGCCTGGTTATGCGTGATCACAATAACCGTTGTCCCTGTGTCCTTGCAGGTATTCTGTAAAAGCTTCAGAATCGCCTTACCAGTCTTATAATCCAAGGCCCCTGTCGGTTCATCTGCCAGGAGCATTTTCGGGTTTTTGGCCAGTGCTCGTGCAATAGCTACCCGCTGCTGCTCTCCCCCGGAAAGCTGAGCAGGGAAATTATCCAGACGATCGCCGAGGCCGACACTTTCCAAGACCGTTTTGGCATCTTTGGCATTAGGTACAATTTGCGCTGACAGCTCCACATTTTCCAGAGTCGTCAAATTGGGCACCAGGTTATAAAACTGGAACACAAAGCCGATGTCCAGCCGCCTGTAGGTGGTCAGCTCTCTGCCTGTGAATTTGGCAATATCCTTGCCGTCAATCAACACCTGGCCCTCGTCACAGGTATCCATACCCCCGAGGATATTGAGTACCGTCGATTTGCCGGCGCCGGAAGGGCCGACAATCACCACAAATTCGCCCTTTTCAATTTCAAAACTAATTCCGTTATTGGCTACAATAGTTGTGTTGCCCATGTTATACCGCTTATAGCATTCAACCATTTGAAGAAAAGGCATAGAATCAACTCCCAATTTAGGAATTACTAAATAAAGGTTAGCTTCCCATTATGGATAGCAAATTATCCAAAGTAAGGCATAAGAAAGCTCAAGCCCAGAATGAGAGCCTGAGCGTCAGGAATGTATGAGCGATATTTATCAAGATTGAAGTGTAATATGGAAGAACTAAGAATTTTCTATCTAGTAGAAGAAGGAACCAATAAGTACGATGATCTATCGGATGCCCAGTTCAAGAGGTTGGTCCGTAAACAGTATAAATACATCAAGGATGTTGCTAGTGAAGGATTTTTCTAAGAACGTTAAATTCGCCCTCAATTTTCAATAAGTTGAAAATCAGGGCGAATTTTTTGTACCACGCTATTTGTTCCACCGCTTACCCACTTTCATATCTTGAATAGGATAATGACAGGGGAAAAAGGAAGGCCGATTTCTGCGAGGACAAGCAGGAGGTATTGAGGGAGAAGCAAGGGATTGACATGCTGCCTGAAAGGGGAACTTTCCAAGTTGAAGCCACCGTTCACTAACGGTGGCTTCAAAAGTTACGGACTGTATACGAATCCATTCTTGACCATTAAAAGCGCAAATTCCCATGCACTTGACTGCAATTATCCGACACCATTAGCTGTTACCGGGTGATAATCCCAACTTCCGTCGTAGCCATTCGGGAAGTATTGATAGGCTACGGCTTCTTTGTTTTCACCTGACAAACGAACTGCACAGGCCGAACCGTCGGATAATTCGCTAACAACCATGACGCCGATTAACGGGGTTGCTGCAACGACTTTGCTGCTGGTTATTGAAACATTTTCCGGCATTAATTTGGCGATATCTGCTTCGGCCGTTTTCATCCACTCGGGATCTTGCACATTTTTACTGTCAACTTCAGAATCAGTAAAGTCATATAAACTGGCATTAAGCATTGATCCGCTTACAGAATTTACGGAGGCAAGATATCTTTTAGAACTCTTGTCTTCGTTGGGAGCGTGGAAGATGACTGTCCAGTTATCGGAGTTTGGCACAGTGCTTCTAGAAAAGCTTGTATCAGCTGTATAACCTGTAAAGTTCACTCCATAAGCCTTTTTTAGGATTGTTGCAGCATATGCAGCAGCTTGCTCTGCTGAAATATCTTTGTCACCAGGAATCGTATTGGCAAGATAGAGTTTGGATTTTTCCTCGACCTGCTCTGGGGTGATGTCTTTGCCGCTTACGCTTAACTTATCTGTAAGCAGTGCTTTGGTATGTTCTAAATCAGGAGTAATCTTGGATTGATCAACAACGTTGTATTCGGCTGTGATTTTTACGTTGGAAGCTGGAGCTTGATTATTCTCTTTTGGGACGTTCGCAGAGGAAACGACACTTGCGGAGGCATTTTCCGGTATGTTGTTATTGAGAGCGTAGGCCATGGTGGAACTGCTGGCGATAATAATCCCGGCGGCTGCACCATAGATCCAGATCTTTTTGACTTGTGGCATCAACTTAAACATTTCAAAACTCCTTTTTTAATAGTTTGTAGCTACAGACCAATCATACATCCTTAGGCATCAGGGAGTTTTCAGCAAGTTGTAATGAAGTCGTAAATACTATCTGCACTGTAGTTCCTTTTCCGGGATAAGAGCTGATTCTCAGTTCCCCGCCATGTAGCTGGGCAATCTCTCGGCAAAGCGACAATCCCAGACCAACACCGCCTGAGCTGCGTGAACGAGCTTGGTCCACTCTATAAAAGGGTTCGCAGACCAACGAGGCCTGTTCTGCGTCCATGCCACAGCCTGAATCTCTGACTTCAAGGATGGGGAAGGAATCAAAATAAGCTAAAAGCCTAATGGTAGAGTTTTCGGCAGAAGCCTTGGCAGCATTGTCAATCAGGTTCAGAAGCAGGGACTGCAGAAGAATAGAGTCTCCCCTTAGTTTATCTAAGGTGGAATCGATGGTTAAGGTTTGGCTCTTCTCTTTCAATTTGGATTCCGAAGCGACTTTGACCTGGTTCAGCAATTCCCAAGGGCTGAGCTCCTGAAGATCCAACTTGCTGTTGCGGACAAGGGCTAAATCCAGCAACTTAAAGGCCAGATTTTTCATGCGGTCAATTTCACTGATAATATAAGCAGCTGCTTTTAGGCGATTGGGCTCAGTGGTTTTGGCACTTTGCAGATATTCGGCATAGCCTCGAATGGCTGTAAGCGGTGTTCTTAACTCATGGGCCAGATTATCGATCAGACGTTGTTTATCCTGAGCATTTTTGTCAAGCTCATTAATCTTCTCTTGAATGCTCGAAGTCATTTGATTAAAGTTTTCGGCTAGCTCATGAAATTCATCCTTGCCGGGTATATAGATTCGTTCGTCGTAGACTCCGCCGGCTATTTTATGGGTAGCCTTTTGCATGATTCTGATAGGAAGGGTGAGCCTCCTTAGTAGCAGCAACAATACCAAGGTCAGGATTATTTCGACCAAGGCACTAATGCTGATCAAATAGCGGGTGAGCTGGGAGTGATTATTATACAGCTCAGACAGGTCGCGTACGTAGGTAAGCGTATAATCTTTGTATTGACCGCCAAGGCTGCCAACGATATACAGGAAGTGGACTCCGTCCCTGTTCAGCACTTTAATTGTGTAAGTATTTTTGGTAAGGTCTCCGGTGCTATCGGATTTGGCACTGGAAGGGATATTGGTAAATAATATTTGATTGGACTGCTTTAGTTCAAAGAAGACGTTTTGCTGTTTATAGTAGTCAGCATAGGAGCGCATTAGGCTTTGTATGGAAGAGGGCGTTGGCTGGGCCTGTTCACGGTAGTAAATACTGTCCATGGTCGCATAAACACCATTTGTAATAAATTGATACTCTCCTAGCGCTCGGTCAGTCTCGCTCTTCAGGTTGAGAGAGAAGCTATAATTGGACGTTAGATAGAGACAGATATTAATGGCTAAGATGAAGACCGCTAAAATTCCTAAAAAAGTTTTTTGCCAAAATTTCACGAGTCTACCTCCAGGCGATACCCTAATTTATAGACGGTCTTAATTCTGTCTTCCCAATTAAGCTTCTTACGCAGTTTTTGAATGTGCACATCGACGGTTCGTGTTTCCCCAAAGTAGTCATAATTCCAGGCTAGTTTAAGTAGCTTTTCGCGAGATAGTGCTATATTTTTGTTCTTAATGAGGATTTCCAATAATTCGAATTCTCGCAGGGTCACCTCAATTTCGCTGCCGTTCACAGAAACTACCCTACTTTCCAGATTGATAACCGTATTATCGAGTGAAAAAGTATGTATGGAGCGATGGGTACGGCGCAGCACGGCTTCGATACGGGCCAGCAGTTCAATCGTTTCAAAGGGTTTGACGATATAATCGTCGGCACCCAACTTAAGCCCTTTGACTCTATCCGCTAGATTTCCCATAGCAGTGAGGAAAATAACCGGCGTGTTTTCAGGAACAGATTGCATCAGGGTGAACCCATCTATGCCAGGCAGCATGATGTCCAGGATGATGAGTGAATACATATTCTGCGTTAAGTATTCCAGCGCCTCATGGCCTGCGTAGGCCTGTTGGCTGGTATGTCCTACTAACTCAAGATTCATAGCAATCAGATCATTGATAGATTTTTCATCCTCAACGATGAGAATGTGGGCCATAAAATCACCTCAACTCCTATCTTAACATGCCCCTTAAGCCAACATTGTAATAGAGTTGTAAATTCGACAGGTAACTCAGCAGGATAATAACTTGCGTTTTTGTAATTCGGCACGTCCGGTTTTTGAAAAAAAGTAAGCAGGCGTTATAGCTAGCCTGGCTGACAAAGCGTCTTTTGTCTACAAGGTGTTGTTGAACTAACGCATCCGTATGCGCGTGTATTGTCAACTAGGTTGAATAATAAAAGATCAAGTCTCGTATTTTCACGAGACCTGATCTTAATGAATTGAATGATCCAGCCTAAAACATAACTTTTCGGGGCGAAAATCGAGGAAATGAAAATAGTAAAATCAACCAGCTATTGGGTCTGAGATATTGGCTACAAGAGCATCGGATTAAATTTTTCTGCCAGCCTGTCAATGACGCTATCTATGTTAGAATCATCCACTAGTGAAAGTTTATCGGTTATAAAAAGCTGTATTTTTTTGAACTGATAATAATCATATAACACATTTTGTATTGTGATTTGGTTGGAAAGTAAGTATTTCACACTTGTTATTTCGCGCAGCAACAAAACGTCCTGCAACAAAATAAACGTTTCGTTGATTGGGTTGAAAATTCCACGCTCTTTCCCAAGTCTGTAAAATAGAAGCGATTGTTGATCTCGTTTCTGTAAAGCTACCATAAGGGTTTTATGCAAGTCTGGGTAAGCGGTTTGCAAATCTTTTGTAAACGAATCGGTAATGTACTCTATGAGAGATACCGATTGTTCGAATAGTTGCTGAAAACATATGCCGAAATAAACTTCTTCTTCGTTATCACAATGTACCTCTAATCGTTCGATGTAGTCAATGAAAATGCTCACTACGCCACTAATAACATCTTCTTTAGAAGAAAAATATTTGTACATTGTTGCTCGACTTACATCCATATATTTAGTAATGTCGTCCATTCGCAAGTGTTGAAAACCATCTCTAATGACAGACTCAATTAATTTTTTTAGTAGTTTTGTCTTAGCGTCGTATGTTTTCATCTTCAGAGAGATGTCCATATTATTCATTTCTCCTCGTATAATAAGTTTGTAGCCAAGTAAATGTGGGTTACCCGACAGGTGCATTATCAATTACTTATCTATTCAATTGGATTATTATACAATAAATCTCAAGAGATTCAAACAAAACATACTAAATAGACACAATATATATATATTGTTTACTTTGTATAGGACGCGTGCTATACTCTCATTATTCGTTAAGTTTATTAGCTTAGCGAAAAAAATGGTGATTGTTAGGAGGAATTCATATTGCACGAAAACAGTGCTTATAAAGTAACTGCGCAAGAACTTATATCGTCCGGATTCGGGAAAGAAACGACTGCGCAGGAAGTCATTGCAGGAGTGGATTTGACTGGCAAAGTGGCAATTGTAACTGGCGGATATTCTGGCGTTGGGCTGGAGACGACGCGAGCATTGGCAAACGCAGGTGCTTCGGTAGTTGTTCCTGCGCGCTCATTGCAGGCAGCCAGCACTGCAGTTGCGGGAATACCTAGGGTTGAAGTTGAGGAGCTTGATCTTATCAATCCGGCTTCAATTGATTCTTTTGCGGAACGTTTTTTGGCTCAGGATAAACCTCTCCATATTCTGATCAATAATGCAGGTATTATGAGTCCGCCGTTAACGAGGGATTCTCGAGGATACGAGTCACAATTTGCGACCAATCATTTGGGACATTTCCAATTGACCGCACGCCTTTGGCCAGCATTAAAGCGGGCAAACGGAGCACGTGTTGTATCTCTTTCTTCCTCGGGAATTCGTTTTGGAGGTGTTGATTTCGACGATCCGAACTATGAACGGCACGAATATAACAAACAGCAAGCATATGGACAGTCAAAATCGGCTACTTCCTTGTTTGCTGTTGCTCTTGATCGATGGGGATACGCAGATGGCGTTCGAGCCTTTGCCGTACATCCTGGCGCTGTAATGAGCAATTTGATTCGTTATATGTCCGAGGATGAACTGTCCACAGCCAAAACATTCTTTAAATTCAAAACTGCTGTGCAAGGCGCAGCAACGTCCGTATGGTGTGCGACAAGCAGACAGCTGGATGGATTGGGCGGCGTATATTGTGAGAATGTTGATATCGCCAACATTGTGGAAGCGAATGATGCAGCCGAGATTCCTGATGGCGTATGCACCTGGGCAATTGATCCTATCCTTGCAGAACGCCTTTGGCAGCTTAGCGAAGGATTAATCGGATTAAAATTCCCAAGATAAGAGCACAGTAACGTGCTACTTTTTCTAAACGATTTGTCACCTAATTACTAAAAACTACTATTATGGAGGTATCAAATTATGGCAACAAACAATGAGTACAAAATAACCCCACAGATCCCAATTTCATCCGGCTTTGATTCACATACAACTGCGTTGGAGGTTGTTAAAGATATTGATCTTAGCGGGAAAGTTGTTATTGTTACTGGTGGACATTCAGGTATTGGACTTGAAGCTACTCGTGCGCTGTCTGCAGCAGGAGCTACTGTCATCGTAGGTGCTCGTTCGGTGGAGCAGGCAAAAGCCGCAACTGAGGACATTGCGGGTGTAGAAGTGGAAACCCTCGATTTGATGGACCCGAATTCAATTGATGTGTTCGCACAAAAATTTCTGGATACAGGTAGAGCGTTAAATATTTTGATTGCTAACGCAGGTATCATGGCTCCACCATTGGTTCGAGATTCTCGTGGATACGAATCGCAATTTGCGACGAATCACTTGGGACACTTCCAATTGACCTTGCGTCTATGGTCTGCTTTGAAGAAGGCTGAAAATGCTCGTGTTGTCTCACTGTCCTCGACGGGAGTTCGCTTTGGTGGAGTTGACTTCGACGATCCTAACTTTGATAAGCGCGAATACGATAAATGGAAAGCTTACGGTCAAGCCAAATCTGCTAATGCTTTATTCGCTGTAGAACTTGATAAACGTGGATATGCGGACGGAATTCGTGCTTTTTCTGTACATCCGGGACGAATTGATACGGAGTTGGCAAGATTTTTATCATCCCAAGAGCTTGCAATTGGCGGAGAGTACAAAACAACTGCGCAAGGTGCTGCAACGAGTGTTTGGTGTGCGACCAGTCCGCTTTTGGATGATAAAGGAGGCGTTTATTGCCTTGACTGTGATATCGCAGAAGCGATTTCTGACTTTGCCTTACAAGGAATGGGGCAACAGCTAACAGGTGTACTTCCTTGGGCTGCTGATCGAGAAATGGCAAAACGATTATGGCTTATGAGCGAAGAAATGACAGGCGTCAAGCTTGAGGAGCCTGAGATCGTTGAAAAGCAGATTGTTGACAGAGAAACACAGGAAAAACTGCTGGAAACAATTAATAGCTTTAAAGTTTAATGTGGGCTGGCCCAAGCTTGTCCCAAATACGACAACGTTTTCGTATTTGGGACAAGCCGTTTAGAGGAGGCTGTCACGCTTTTCAAGCCAATCCCATAAGATGTGAATAAAGTACAAGAAGGGATTGGCAATAATCATGAGTGATTTGATAACAGAACGCACGCCGCTCGTCATCGCGGCTGAAATTAATATGATTAAAGAGCAAACCGAAAAAGTAGTACTTAACAACGCCGTCGAGGTTGGGCGGCGGCTGAAGGAGGCCAAAGAGATGCTTCAGCATGGAGAATGGCTGAAGTGGCTGGAGGAGTCGGAGAGAACGGCCCAAAGATTTCTGCTCGTCTTTGATGCCTATAGGGACAAACAGCCTGCTGCCCTCAACGCCGGCGGACAAACGCAGCGACTGCCAAACATGACCTATTCTCAGGCGCTCATCCTTCTCGCGGTCCCGGAAGAAGAACGGGAGCAGTTTATCGCGGAGATGGATATCGAAAACATGTCCGTTCGAGAACTGCAGAAGGCAGTGAAGGATCGGGACCAAGCTTAAGGGCTAACGTAAAAGTAACGAGGCATGCAAACAGCGTTGCTTTTTACTAAAAACAAGGGTAATTTAGCTCAAAACCAATGGGACAAATTGAACAATTTCATATTTCATGTCCCATTGCAGTATTCATGCGGCTTTCAGGGTTTTTGGGAACTCAAAAAACCCTGAAAGCAATGGGACAATATTTACCTAGTTCTTGCCTATTTAAATGTAAAACCATTAAGATCATAAAAAAACCGGCTGCGTGCCGGTTAGAACGCGGAAATATTTCCACAAATAGAACCAAAAATAAAGCCTTACTCGTTCGGCCCGTTAAACTCATAACGCATATTTTGCTTTGCCTCTTCGGCTGATATTACCCCTACCACTTTACCGAGAATTCTTATCTTAGCGAGATCACTAATTACGATATCCTTCATGGAACTATTGGCCGGTTTCAGCCTTACCTCAAAATCGAGCCGGTGAAATTTCTTGATCGTGACCTCACCATCAACTTTAACCAGGGCGATCTCCTTGTTCGACAATAATAGCGGCTATAAGCATTGACACTTTATGCATTTTTACTGTTATTATAGAGCTCATCGGGGCATATATCCTCGCCAGATGCCCATTCTAAAGTGATATCACTCACTTTAACAGTATTAAACATATGCTTATTTTTTAATTTCCGATAAAATGGCTCCTCAATTAGCTTTGACATATCATAAATCTTCGTCTCACCGTTATCAAAAAGCACTTGCAAGCTGAAGTTGTTCAATGGCTTAACTTCTTTTGGTCTTGGTACCATCTTAATCACTCCAAACCCTTAATGGTAAAATACTCCCCAGTCTTCTGAACGGACTTCCATAGTGCCTCAAGTACCTCCATATGGATTGTAGCCCAGGTAGCAATAAGCGGAAAAATAAGTGCTGCGAGATACCATTGATTCTGATGAAGACGAATAAGGCAATCTAAAGCAGTTATGACGATTGTAAGAGAAAGCAGGGGTAAAACAACGGACCTGTCTCATTGTTTCTCTACCCATAGATTGTATAATATGAAACGAGCACACATATGGGTAAGGCTGGAGGAAGACAACGTAAGAAGTAGGCAATACCTTGGAAGCCGACCTTCCGGTGAGCGACAAAGAGTAGCTGATTGATTACATATAGAATCACTAACTTGTCGGAAGGACTGAGTGAGCAATATCGGTTATCATTCAGAATTTGAAGAGCCAAAAGGATTTAGCCAACGTTGTTGAGCAACTGAAGTTGATTTGGGCGGTTTGATACGAGCAAAAACAGTCAGTTTCGGTGACCGCCGTTTCAAGTGGAATTAATATCATTCCCCTTCTTTAAATTATTTGGCATTAAATAATGGGCCCAGGGGGAATGTCAATAGGGAAGGAGCATTTCTAGAGTGAAAATTCAAGAAGTACGCAAAAGAATTAAAAAATATGGAGCTTTCACCTACCAGTGTAAGAATGGTATGATTGAAATATATGTAAATTTTCGAAAGTCTTGATTGTGAGGAGATGGTATTATGGGGCAGTACTTATATATTGGTTTGTGTTACAAAGTAAAGATTAGTCGCAAGCTTATAGCCGACCACAAAATATCAGAATCGGAACTCCTTCAGGGAATGACCAACATGTTGGATTGTATCCTTTATAGTAGACAAGATACAGAAAATGAATTGGTCTTTGTGCTCAACCATGAAGAGATAAAACAGAATCTAAGCGAGTTCTTAGCGAAGCAAATCCAATTTTTTAAACAATCCAAGTTTAACAGCGAGCATGCGCAGCGCACGTTAAATGCGATCGACAAGTGCGCAACAGCGGCAGAAATTCTTGAAATTGCAAACACTAAGAATGTACGCAATCTTCAAATCCTTGATCTTCCTGATTCTCTGAGAGTTGGCAGATGGAACAACTACCTAGAAATCCATATTTCATTACTGACGTTCGAGACCGTTGGGAAAATCTTTATGGAAGAGTATAAAGACTTTTTAACCTACCTTGTCAACTTGATTCGCTGCACTTCGGAAGGGAATCCTTTAGCAGGGGCTGTATATGCGACGATTAGTTGAAATTTTGTTCCTTTTTATGACACACGCTGCAATCAGCACTGGCTTCCCAGGTGAACGAGACAGCATACGGGTCTTTCGCAGGGATTTCCGGGGAGTGCCATTCGTGCCTGTGTTTTTGCCCGAGCTGTTGGCGGTGCTGGACGCACAGCCGAAGAGGAGGGCAGTCAGGGCAAGCAGCATGGCCAGAGTTATAACAACGGTGATCGCCTTGGTATCCGGTACTTTCTTCATAGATGTCTTTTTCATGAGGCTCCTACGCCTCACGTGCAATCGTCATGCCGGCAATGCGTCCAAAAACGATGGGCTCTGCCAGGCCGATGAGGTCCATGTTGCCCGCGCTCTCGCCGGCAGCATACAGGCCGAGGATGGGTGCGAGATCCCAGTCCACCACCTGTGCCTTGGGGTTGATGGTCACACCGCCGAGGGTGTTGTGCTTCTGGATACCCCATTTGACGGCGTGGAAGGGCGCGGTCGCGATCTTGGCGTCGAGGTGTCTCTTCTCAAAGTCTTCATCCTTGCCTTTGTCCACGAGCTCGTTATAGCGGGTCACTGAGGCCACCAAAGCATTGGCGGGCACTTTGATGGCGGCGGCCAACTAAGATAGCTAAAGCAACAGGTATGACGGAAGACGAAGTTAAAGTGCTAAAAGATTGAGACTACTGATCGAGGGAGGGGTCTGCTCCCTATAAGGGACCCTAGGAGCACCGGTGCCTGTCGAATCAGAAAAAGCTATCCCCTACACTATAGAAGTGTGGGGCAATTTTTTGTCTGCAATTCGCTTTTCTGCCAAAGGGGACGGACCTTGGTGCCTGACACCAACTTATTATGGAGAATGGGGCAAGTGGCTGGAGGAGTCGGTCGATTTCTCCCAGAGCAGGGCCAATAAACTGATGAGTATCTTCTAAGAGTACGGAGCCGGACAGCTTACCTCCTCAAATTCGGATTCGAATCCGAATTTGAACTACAGTGTTCGGGAATGCTCGAGGGAAGGCTTCCCTGCAGATATTCCACTTAGTAAACGGGTTCTGCTCATGAAAATATCTGGTTGACTCAAAAAGAATGGCTGAATTATTTGATTGTATGGTCGATATTTCCCTTCACCAAGAAGCCCGCAAATAAGGGGACAAACAGTCTGTTGCCCTCAATGCCAGCGCGCAAACGCGTTAGCATCGAGACAGAATTGTTTCAATATCAACATATCACCACTGGTGATGATATGTTGATATTGATGTACACAAAAATATTATAAACTGAGGCGGAATAATTGAATGAAAACGAAAAATGCGAAACAACATATTGCAGATGCAACGAATCAACTTTCAAATGCAAGAAAATGTTTGAATAATGGGCTCAGAAACTCAGAAAAACCTCCCGAAAATAAGCAACAAATTCAAGATACTCTCAATTCCGTAGAAGGAGCAATACAATCTGCCATCGCTACACTTACAAATTACAAGAATTAATTTGTAAGTTAAGGAGGAGCTTATGCTCCTCTTATCTATTTTCTGAAATCCTGAGAGTTGTTTGGAATACAATTGTGATGAAGAAGTCGGTGAAGGTTTAATTCACCCTTACTACCAGTATATGAATAAACAAGGTGCTTCGCATATGCGCGGAGGCACCTTGTTTTCGTTCAGATGGACTTCGAGTCGCAACCTCAGTAAGGAAGGTTTCTATAAAACGGCGCCTCAATTAGCTTTGACATATTATAAATCTTCGTCTCTCCGTTATCAAAAAGCACTTGCAAACTGAAGTTGTTCAATGGCTTAACTTCTTTTGGTCTTGGTACCATCTTAATCACTCCAAACTCTTAATGGTAAAATACTCTAGAATGAAGAGGGAAATCTACATAATGGGAAAAACAATCATTACTAGAGCTATCATTCTTTAGATACATTACTTGCATTTAAAATAGCTTTTGGCGAAGATGATAAAAGCCTGAGTTAGAGTATCCTCTGAGTAGTTCTTTGACATGACAATGCTGATAGGACGCTCGATAGGTATATCACTGACATTTATTATTTTAATCTTCCGATTATCGATTTCATCACTAAAAATATAACTGGAGATTAATGAAATACCGAGATTATTCATAACTGCTCTGCGAATGGCTTCTGTCTGGCTCATGACCAGACAATTTTTAGGATAGAAGCCATTCTGGTTACACCAGTTATCAAACTGCATTCGGGTGTTTGAACCTGGCTCACGAATAATAAAGCATTGTTTTTCCAATTCTTCTCTAGTTATTTGCTGGCAATTGCTAATGGGCATGTCTGAGGCCGCCGCCCAAATCAAAGTATCATAACCGATAACGATTGCCTTGAATTGGTTCGCATCGTAGGAAGATGCAATGATAGCAAGCTCAATCTTATTGTCAATCAAGTCCTGTATAGCGGAAGTGGTATTTGTAATATAAAAAGAGAGATGTACTCCTGGAAAACTCTCTTTGAAATTCTTAATCATTGAGTGGATGACATAGGTGCTGAAAGAACTGGCACCTATTCTCAAACTACCCGAAGTCAAACCTTTTAGTTCATTAATTGCTTGCAAACTTTCTTTATGTAAATTAAAAATGTCTCTTACGTAGTTACTAAAGACTGTCCCAGCAACAGTAAGAGTATATTTATGCCCGTTACGTTTGAAGAGGGGAATGTCTAAAAACTTTTCAAGCGATTGGATTCTTACGGTCATAGCGGGCTGACTTATATAGATTGCTTTGGCAGCTTTAGAGTATGTTCCATATTTCAATAGTGCCTCAAAGGCCTCTAATTGCTTATAATCCAAGAAAACGCCCGCCTTCCGTTCTCGATAGGGGAACTATATTATGACATTATCCTAGCATTATATTTCTAGTAATTCAATGTTTCTACAATAAATAGAAAAACAAGCACTTATAAATAGAAGGTATTAATAATATTAATACTTTCTATCTATAAGTAGTATATGATTAATCATTAATTAACACCCCTATAATCTAAAGAAAATATAACTTTGATATAATTATTGATGTAAGCAAATAGAATTTTAGGAGGTATTTAGATTGAGTAAGTTCGGTATTTTGAAAAAACTAGTATTAGTAGTATTAAGTCTATCCATATTGGTGACAGGATGTGGACAATCGCAAAGTGCGATTAAAGAACAGACAAAGTCAACTGAGGCAATTAAGAAAATTCGTATTGGTCTTTCTCCGGATGAAGATTCTGCTGCCGTTCTTCTAAAGTATCAGCAATTCGTTAGTTACTTGAGCAAAAAAACAGGCTTGCAAGTTGAACCGTTTGTGGGAGCTGATTACACAGCGGTTGTTGAGGCACTTAACTCAGGGCAGCTGGATGTAGCATGGTTTGGACCCTCTGAATATGTACTTGCCACCGATGTTGTGAAAAGTGGGGTAGAGGCTTTTGCTTCTGCTGTTCAAGCAGAAGGAACTGTTCCATATCGGAGCATTTTTATCACAAGAACCGACTCTCAAATTAACGGCCTGGCTGACATGAGCGGAAAAAGCATTGCATTTACAGATCCCGCATCAACATCGGGTCATATTTTCGGAAGATATTCGCTTGTTCAGCAAGGATATAAACCGGATGAGTATTTTAAACAACTCATCTATTCTGGCAGCCATGATGCATGTCTTTTGGCAGTCAAAAACAAACAAGTCGATGTAGCCGTGATTTCAAGTAGAAAACTTCCAGGATTTATCAAGAGCGGTATAGTTGCCGAGAATGAAATTAAGACTGTATTTGAGTCTGTGGAGATCCCTGAAGATCCCATTACCTACCGGAAAGATCTTCCCCAGGACGTAAAGGATAAGCTGAAGGCTGCATTTTTCGATAGCACTGGTGAATTGGCAACAAGCTTAGAAGGTACCGGTTTTGCTAAATTTAACAGTGCTGATGACAAATCATATGATTTGGTCAGAAAAGCATTTGAGGTTTCGGGGTTGAAACCGAAATTATGATAAAACAAGAGAGTGCAATCTCGTTTAAGAACGTATACCAGACTTATAAAGGCACCAATGAAGCTATTTTGAAGGGCGTAGACCTGACAATTCCGAAATCCGATTTCTGTATCATATTAGGAAAAAGCGGCATGGGCAAATCCACCCTGTTAAGGTGTATTAATGGTTTGGTTCTACCGTATGCCGGTACTCTTTCTGTATGTGGTATTCTTCTTAAAAAAGATAACGCCACAATGCGTAAAATAAGGAGAAAAACAGCCATGATTTTTCAAGAGTATAATTTGGTCAACAGATTGACTGCGTTGGAAAATGTGATCTGCGGAATGCTTCCAGAAATGCCTTTTCATAGAGCCATGCTCGGAATATTTACCGATGAGGAAAAGGCCAGGGCATTATCACTACTTAAAGAAGTGGGCCTTGAAGAGTTCGGAAATCAACGGGCAGACAAGTTAAGCGGTGGTCAGAAACAGAGGGTTGGCATTGCCCGCGCGTTGGCGCAAAACCCGCAGATTATTTTAGCAGACGAACCTATAGCAAGCTTGGACCCGGTGACTGCAGGCGGTATTTTGGAACTACTTAAGAAAATCAATCAAAAAGAAGGAATTACTGTGTTAATTAGCCTACATCAAATTGATCTGGCCAAAGCTTATGGAGATCGAATTATTGCCCTATTGGACGGAAAGATAGAGATCGACCGAAAGCATGGCCAACTTACTAAGGGTGATATTGACAGGATTTACAATAGTCAAGGAGATCACTACGGTAACCTAAGCCAAAATACAATGAATGGCACTGTGGGGTAGCATGAACACATTCAGCAAAAATTTGGCATGGATTCTTAAGAGTTTGCTAGTATTGCTTATTCTAGCTTTGTTGGGGTATAGCTACAATGATATATCGATAAGCCCAGTTAAGTTCGTTGAGGGTATTCCCAACCTTATCCATTTTTTCATTAAGTTGTTTCCTCCCGATTTAACGATTCTGCCTCGATTGTTTAAAGCCATTCTAGTCACAGTTGAGGTTGCAGTCTGGGGAACTATAATGGCTGCCGTCATCAGCTTGGTTCTTTCAATTGGAGCAGCAAGGAATTTATTTGGTTCCAATTATGTTGTTTACTCAATCTCTCGAATATTGTTAAGTATTCTTCGCTCTCTGCCAGATATGATATGGGCGCTGATCTTTGTGGCGGCGGTAGGCTTAGGCACATTCCCTGGGGTTTTGGCCTTGACCGTGTACTCATGTGGTGAGCTTGGAAAGCTTTATGCAGAAGCCATTGAGAATATTGAACCTGGTCCAAGAGAAGCTCTGGAATCAACCGGATCTGGAATATTCAAGACGATCAGATGGTCGATTGTACCACAGATTATGCCTGAAATTATCACTTACAGTTTATACAGGCTAGAATCTAATGTCAGACATGCTTTTATTCTCGGTATGGTGGGTGCAGGTGGAATAGGCTTTGAACTGATGGTTGCCATGCGTCTGTTCAAATATCAAGATGTTTCCACAATCCTTATAATAATTATCATTACAGTAGCCTGTATTGATACTATATCTTCAAAAATTAGGTCGAGAATTATTTAATTATTAACGAAAGTAGGGAAATTAATGTCTAAAAAAATATTAATCATAGTAATTGATGGCTGTTCAAGCCATTATATTACTGAAAAGAACACGCCGAATTTATATAAATTAGGGAAAAAGGGTTTTTACTCAAAAATACAATCAGCGATACCCTCGGTAACCAATGTTAACCATGCAACGATCTTATCGGGAAGTTTCCCCGATGAGCATGGTGTTGTCGGGAATTACTATTATGATAGACTAACAGGTCAAGAAGGCTTTATCGAATCGTCACACCATATGAAAAAAGATTCGATCATTAATATCTATCATAAAAAGGGTAAGAGTACTGCACTGCTTACCGTTAAGGGAAAGGTATTAGAGGTTTTTGGTGCCAATGCCGGGATTGGTATTAATCTTCAAAACCCAGATAAAGGCTTGATGGAGAGGCTGGGACTGGAAACGCCGCCTGATGTTGCTTCATTAGATACCTATGATTGGATTTTTAAAGCCTGTTACCAGGTTATTGTCACAGAAGATCCGGACCTAGTGTATTGTACAACCAATGACTATATGATGCATAACTACGCGCCGGAATCAAAAGAAGCCGAAACGGTAATGCAAACCATTGACCAATGGGTTGGCCGTATCTATGAATTGGACGAAACGAGAGAGATATATATTACGGCCGACCACGGTATGAATCAAAAAAGCAGACTTGTCGATATGCAAAAAAAACTAGATCAGGCAGGGTTTAACACATATTGTCTTCTGCCATTAAAGGATCGATATTTAGAAAATCACCGCTACCAGGAGGGCGGAGCTGTGTATATTCATCTCCTAGCAGATGGACAAATGTCTAAAGTGATGGATTATTTAAGTATATGTAATTTTATTGATTGCTTCTATGATAAGGAGACTGCTGCCAATCAATTCAACCTACCGGTGGAAGGTATCGGTGATATTTTAGTTCTTTCTAACAAGGAATCGGCTTTTGCAGAGTTAAAACAAGATGAATTATTCGTAGATACCAGGACTCATGGATCCCTTTATGAAAGGGAAATCCCCCTAATCGCGGTGAATGCAAGAAGACCTGCCGATCAGTATCAAGCTAACAAGGATATTGTGAATTATATTTTAGAGGATATCGAACTTGGTGCCTGAGAAACAAGTTATCAACTAATTGTTTAGAGCTATTGCATATTAGTATAATTAACACTTGACAATAGCCAAAAGTAGTATGAAATATTTAAAAAGCTAAAATTGCGATGAGAGGGAATAGTACAGCCCTGTTTCTATTTTAGAGAGCTGCGTTTGGTGTGAGGCAGTAATGGAAAAGGCTTGGAACTCTTCCTCGAGTAGCCGACCGAAATTGTAAAATAGTAGGCTCGGACGGAGCTTCCACCGTTATAAGGAAGGAGATATCGGAACTTCGATGCTAACTGTTCATTTTTTAGTTCGATCAAGATCAAATGGTTTTTTTTTCGGTCGAATCTAGAACTTCGTACATCGAATAACTCCCGTATCTGCAGAGAAGACAGCAATTATTTAGCTGTCAACTTGAGTAGTACCGCGAACTGACCCTTCGTCTCAATCAGAGACGAAGGGTTTATTTATTTTTAAGGAGGAAAAGTTGATGCGCAAATTATATGTCTTTGATACCACCCTCAGAGATGGGAGCAATCCTTGGGGATATCCCTGAATGTCAAAGAAAAATTAGAGATTGGCCATCAGTTGGTGAAGCTCGGTGTAGATATTATCGAAGCAGGTTTTCCGGCTTCTTCACCTGGGGACATGGAATCCGTTAAAACTATTGCTAAGGAAGTTAAAGGTGCGATTATCTGTGGCTTTAACGCTTTCGATAAGAGACTTTAATGAAGAATACCAGAGATTGGCGATGTCCGAGCAGTACCTCTATCTTCCAGAGACACTTCTTTCAGGAATTTGTCAGTGGGTATGCTCCAGGTGAACTGGAGCATACCCTACCCAGAGAACAGCAGGTTAATGAAGGCACATATCTATTTAAAGTCTCTTTGAGTCGGGGGGGATGGCGAAAATTCGAAATGTCGGCTAAATCGGTGAGGCAAATCCTGAGGAATTATATAAGGCATTTGAATACAGCCCCTCGGAAGGCTTTTACTGCCTTTTAGAACATGGTATAATCTTACAAAGGCAAGGTGTAAATTGAACTATTTTGCACATAAGAGTGAGAATTCGAGGTATTTATGGTAACGCTAAAAACGATGGATTCAAGCCTCATTTCTTTTATTATTTTAATTTTTATATATGCCAATGTATATAATCGGTCAGAAAAGATATTTATGCACAATAAACTTTTTATATACATGATCCAGGCCAATATGGTTTTAATTATTGTTGACATTTTGGCTTGGGTATTCAATGGCTTGCCGGGTACTCTGAATCTGATATCTAATGCTGGCTTCAATCTCCTGCTCTATATCCTAGTACCGGTAGCACCCTCGTTATGGGTGATTTATGCCCATTTCCATATTTTTCGGGATGAGAAGCGAATTAAAAAAGTGACGCGTGTTTTGATGGTTTTTATAGCTGTCAACGCTGTGATAGCTGTGATGAGTCTTTCCACAGGTTGGTTTTTTAGTGTTGATGCACAAAACATCTATCACAGAGGAGAATATTTTTGGGTCCATGTGGGTTACTGTTATTTGCTGCTGGTCTATTCCTTTTTTTACGTTCTCATCAACCGGAGGTTAATTGAAAAAAGGTATTATTATTCACTACTGTTATATTTTATTCCTCAGACTATAGGATCTTCGATTCAGATGCTCTTTTATGGAGTAACTTATAATTGGACAGGCATGATGTTGTCTCTTTTAATAATATATTTTAACATCCAACATCGTGGCTTAAATACAGATTATCTCACTGGGGTCTATAACCGAAGACAGATGGATGGATATATCAATGGGAAAATTCGAAATAGTTCGGACGGAAAGTCTTTTTCAGCTATTCTGATTGACTTAAATGATTTCAAGTCAATCAATGACAAGTTTGGTCATGAAACTGGAGATGAAGCTTTAAAGGATGCGGTTAGTATCCTAAGAAAAAGCCTGCGTCTCAATGATTTTATTGCGAGGTTTGGTGGAGATGAATTTGTTGTCATCATGGACATCAATAATAGGGAGATGCTTGAGCAGGCAGTTAAACGAATAACCAATAACATTGAAGAATTTAATAAGAGCAGCTTAAAGCCCTATAAGATCAGTTTTTCGATGGGATTTGATATCTATGATTATAATTCTCAATTGAAGTTAGATGATTTTTTTAATCACATAGATATACTTATGTATAATAATAAAAAATCTAGAGATTCCTTATTAACCTAGAGAAGGGATCTTTTTTTATTATGTAAGAAAGAGCATTACTGAGAGACCTCAAATTCGTCTTCCAGCCCAGATATTCTATTGTTGATAGGCTGTTTACTTCTGAAAGTTGTTTTGTTCATGTTTGGGAATGAAAAAAGACCCCCAGTGCAGGGATCTTACTAATTATCGTGAATATGTTCGATTTTACTCAACAAGATATCAAAATCCGTTACGTGCATTTTCCCAATAACATCTTCTTTCTTAACCGAACCCATAAGTTCTTGCCGCGTAACGTGTATCAATTTAAAACCAAGACCTCATGAAGGTTTTGAAAACCCTGATCTTCGCCTTCTTGAATCATAATTATGGCGGGTCTTCTCTTGGATTCCTCTGGTGTATCGTCGAACCCAACATCAAAATAAAAAATATCGTCTAAACTAAACCAAGGCATTTGAAACCTTTTATTCTTCCTCGTTGTCCATATCATATCACTTCCAAAAACTGTTACAATACTATATGGCTAGTTTTGCCAACTTAGAAGGGGATAGTCATATGGTTGTAAAATAATGTGAATTATTAGCAACTTAAGGGAATGTTCAATAAACTCTCGAGAAATGACGATCTGGAAAATCAAAGAAAGGGCATCTCGATGGAATTAATTGTGTTGTTAGCATTGGCAGAGATATAATAAATGCAAAGGTGCTTTGTGAAATATTTAATTAATAAACGGACAACACTATTGTCATTTTGGTGGAACTCATAGAGGGAAAAGGAAAGGATTGTGATAAAGCTTATGAAATACTAAAATTATCAGCTGAGAAAGTTTTCGGTAGGAAATTGGCACGTGTGGGAAGTTAGGCAAAAACTGATGAAGAAAGCTGGTATGGACTATGATTTTGACAGAGTTGAAAAATCCAGGCAATAATGTATTTTTTGATGGGACTAATTCACCCAATCCCAAGGTGTCTTTTGGTCATATTGTTTTCCAGCCCGGAGACAGGATCCCCAAAGAAGGCTATGGGATCCATGCCCAGGATGAATACTCATTTGTGATCAGAGGGACTGCGCACAGTGTCGTCAAGGGAGTTGAGCAGACTCTTTCCGCAGGTATGGCGGCGTTTATCCCTGCCGGTGAAGAACATTTCACCTATAATGACGGAAAAGAGCCATTTGAAGTTGTCTATGCTCTTGTGGAAAGATAGTCTGTTATAAGGAGGGCACTACTATGAATAAAAAAAGATTAGATTCCGTACTGACTGAAATGAGAATGAATGGTATACCCCAGATGCTTGTAACCGATCCTCTGGCAATCTTTTATTTAACCGGCAGCTATATAGAACCCGGTGAGCGTTTTTTGGGAGTTTACCTTAATAATGAAGGAAACTACAAACTATTTATCAACCAATTATTTGTCGTACCTGAGGAATTGGACATCGATAAACTATGGTATTCGGATACCGACGACTGCATGCGTATGGTCAGTGATTTCACCGATCACACGTTACCCTTGGGTGTGGATAAAATGCTGCAGGCCAGATTTTTGCTGCCTCTTATGGAGCAGAAGGCAGGAACCGCATATATAAATGGATCGAAATGCCTGGACACGGCCAGAGCCAGGAAAGATGAGGAGGAGCAAGCCAGGATGCGGCGGGCGTCTCAGCTTAACGATGAAGCCATGACCCGCCTTCAGAGACGCATCCGTGAGGACGTCAGCGAAAAGGAGTTGGCGGAAGAGCTTGTCGGTATTTACCGGGAGCTCGGCGCCGATGGCCTTTCCTTTGAGCCCATTATCGCCTTCGGCGGCAATGGGGCCGAAGGACATCATGCCACAGACGGAACCAGATTGAAAGAAGGGGATTGCATTGTTGTCGACATCGGTTGCAAAAAAGACGGGTACTGCGCTGATATGACCAGAACCTTCTTTTTTAAAAAGACAGAAGATCAGTACCGGAAGATTTACGAGACGGTTCTGCGCGCCAATGAAGCTGCTGAGGCGCTAATCCGGCCGGGCATCCGGTTTTGCGACTTGGACGCCGCTGCCCGGGATGTGATCGGACAAGCGGGCTATGGCGAATACTTTACCCACCGGCTGGGCCACAGCATCGGGCTTGAGGTGCATGAAGCCGGTGATGTATCCTCGGCAAATTTTAATATTGTTCAACCGGGTATGACATTTTCCATCGAGCCGGGCATATACCTGCCTGGTGAAGTGGGTGTGCGCATCGAGGATCTGGTTCTGGTCAAGGAAAACGGCTGTGAGGTGTTAAATCAGTTTACGAAACAATTGCTGATTGTGGAATGAGAAAGTTTATTAATGTGAGAAATTTTCACTAATAGCATAATTTTTAGCGAAAATTTCATTGACATGGAAAAGTTATGTGTTATATAATAAATATAAGTTAAAGAGCGTTGACCCACAATACTGGGTATCGAAGGTATCGAGTGCAAAAATAAAACAAAGGCGTTTTATAGGAATATAAGATGTCTTTGTTTTTTTATAAAAACTAGGGTGTTTTATCAAGTTTCCAACCAGGAAAACAAAGAAAGGAGATTTTCGTGTGAAAAAGAGAACAATTTCGGCAGTACTTTCAATTTTCATGATCCTGACTCTTCTTACGGGCTGTGGAGGTAAGGCAGCCGCACCGTCGACATCGACCGGTCAGCCGGCTTCCGGCGGAGAAAAAATTATCCGTATTTCCCAGTCTCCGGGAGGCAAAATCGATCCGGGAATCATCACAGACTACACTTCCTGCGTGGCAGTCGTCAATATGTATGATTCCCTTGTGTATCCCGACCTGGATAACAAAATCGTACCTTCTGTGGCCAAGGAATGGAAGGTAAGCCCTGACGGCCTGGAATGGACTTTCACCTTAAACAAGGGGATAAAGTTTCATGACGGCTCGGAACTCCAGGCCAGTGATGTTGTATTCAGCGCCAATCGACTGATGACAATCGGTGAAGGCTTTGCCTACCTTTTCAAGGATTATCTGGCCAAGACGGAAGCTGGGGATGACTATACGGTAAAATTCACACTGTCCAAACCCTTTGCTCCGTTCCTGTCCATACTTCCCAGGTTGTATATATTGAATGAGGACTTGGTGAAGTCTCATCAAGCGCAAGGCTCCTACGGTGAATTCGGCGATTACGGCAAAGCCTACCTCGCAGAGAACGACGCGGGAAGCGGCGCCTATATCTGTTCTGCAATGAAGGTACAGGACAGGATCGTCCTGAAAAAATTCAACGACTATTTCGGCACGTTTGAAACCAATGCGCCTGATAGCGTTGAGATCATCATGAATACCGAACCTGCTACTATTCGGACTATGATGGCCAACAAACAATTGGATATCAGCGACCAATGGCAGACCAACGAGGCCTATTCTGCCCTTGACGGTATCGATGGAGTAAACCTGGGCAGCTACTCCAACGGATCAATATTCTATCTTATGCTGAATACCAAAAAGGCTCCCACAGACGACGTGCATATCCGTCGGGCGCTGGCCTACCTGATTGATTACGCTCAGGTAACCAAATCATTGTTCCCCGGCTATGTAAAGGCCGATTCCGTCGTACCGAAAGGCGTACTGGGCTATACGGAGGAATACAACTATGACTTCAACCTGGAGAAGGCCAAAGAGGAATTGAAACAGTCAAAATACGCTAATGCTCTGGCTTCTACAGCTGTCGAGGTTGACTGGATTGCCGACGTGCCGGATGAAGAAAAACTGGCCTTGCTCATTCAGGCTACCGCTCAGCAGATCGGTTTAAAAGTCAATGTCGTGAAGGTTCCCTGGGCGACCCATGTAGACAATGTGGCCAGGATTGAATCAACTGCGAATGCGACGACCACCTTCGTATCCAGCGACTACAGTGAAGCAGGCGCCATGCTTTATCAGCGCTTCCATTCTGATACGGCCTCTACCTGGCAGCAAACGGAATGGCTGAAGGACCCTGCAGTGGACGCGAAGATAAAGAGTGCGCTGACGACTACCGACGAGACGGCCCGGGTGGCTATCTATAAGGAACTGCAGAAGGAAGCTTATGACAACTGTTGGGGAATACCGGTTGCCGAGCAGGCTGAAAAGCATGCTTACTATGATTACATCAAATTCCCTGCCATGGAAAGAGCGGTGGCAGCTAAACCTGTAGCAATGGCCATGGGTTATAACTTCCTGTTCCGTACATTTGCCGTAAACAAATAACCAAGAAGGTCGGGCGGCTTCTCCCACATCCGAACACTTTCGCATTCCGAGGCTGGACCATGCGCTTTCGCGGGAGCTTCGCCAGACCTCTGGGTAATACCTGAGGTGAACCGGTGGCTCCGCTTCCCCGCGAAAGCTGCGTGGGCTGTAACGCCTCTTCATGAATTCGTTCACTCCTGTGGGAGAAGCTGCCTTTGGGGTCTACCCGGTCAAGTTTTTATCGTTCCCAGGAAATACCTCAGAGGAAAAGTGGGATAAGTATGAATTTCAAGAAATTTATTTTAAATAGGCTGCTCTTATCCATTGTGGTCATATTTGGCCTTTCCATCGTTATTTTCTGTATTGCGCGCATCGTGCCCGGAGACCCTGCTCGGATGGCGCTCGGCGCTACGGCTACGGCGCACGCTTTGGAAACCTTCCGCGTAGAGAATCATTTAAACGAACCGTTGCCCATGCAGTACGTCTATTGGATCAAAGGTGTTTTAACCGGTGATTTCGGCATATCCACCATGACCAAAAGGCCTGTGATCCAGGATATGATCGAGTTTCTGCCGGCTACTCTGGAAGTTGTCATCTTAGCGGCGGTATTTCTGGTATTGGGCTCCATATTTTTGGGAAGGCTGGCGGCTAAGCACAGGGATACCGTCTTGGATGCGGCAATCCGCGTATTTTCATATGCCGGAGTCGCAATTCCAGGCTTCGTACTTGCAGTGCTGCTGCTTTTGCTGTTCGGTTATGTTTGGCCGATCATTCCCGTACTGGGCCGTTTGAGCCATGGAATTGTGGCGCCGCCCAGAATTACGGGAATGTACACGCTAGATAGCCTTATGAACGGTAATTTGGCCACCTTCTGGGATGCCTTCCTGCATATCCTGACACCTGCCCTGGCGCTTTGTGCCGGTGGTATGTTCCAGGAAGCTCGCCTGGTCAGGAACGCCATGACGGAAAACATGGGTAAGGACTACCTGGCCGCCATGGAGGGCTACGGTGTTCCTAAAAGGCTGATCATGAACAAATACCTTTTTAAGCCTTCACTCATACCGGCCGTGTCCTGCATGGGTATGGACATAGCCGCACTGATGAGCAACGCTTTCCTGATCGAAGTGATTTTCGGCTGGCCCGGAATTTCCAAATACGGTATGAACGCCATGCTGGCCAAGGATTTAAATGCCATCTCCGGCGTGATCCTAATTTTCGGTACGATATTTGTCGTTATTAACATCATCGTTGACATTATCGTTGCCTATCTGGATCCAAGGATACGGTTGGGGGGCGGAAAGTGATGATTAAGAACAGAGACGCGGAGATCAAGAAAGCCCTGGCTTATGAGGCGAAACGCAAAGAAGAGCGTCCGGTGACCAGCGATTTTCAAAAGCGTCTGGAAAACCTTAAAAAGGCAGGGCACAAGTTTTTCAGAAACAAGCTGTCAGGAGTTGGCCTGGCGGTGGTCCTCCTGATCATTCTTTCCGCTATTTTTGCCAAATATATAACACCCTATCCGGCCCATGCCGGCGCCTATGTGGATTTCGCCCATTCCAACAAGCCTCCTTCGGCTCAGTTCCTGCTGGGAACAGATAATATGGGGCGCGATATTCTGACCCGCATTATCTTTTCCTTCCGGGGAGCTTTATACATGGCGGTGATTGTTCTGGCCATTGCGGTACCTATAGGCGTATCCTTGGGGATATTGGGCGGCTACCTCAAAGGTACCATTGTAGATACGCTCATTATGCGCATTACGGATGTTTTCCTTTCGGTGCCTGCTCTGCTGCTGGCTCTGGCCGTTGCCTCGGTGCTCAAACCCAACCTGACCAACGCCATGATGGCAGTGACCTTAATGTGGTGGCCCTGGTATACCCGGCTGGTCTACGGCATGGCGACATCCTGCCGAAATGAAAACTTCGTCATTTCAGCAGGTCTGATCGGAGCCAGCAAAGCCCATATTATTTTCAAGGAGATACTGCCCAACTGTCTCTCGGCAGTTTTCACCAAGATGGCTCTGGATGTGGGCTGGGTTATCCTGATCGGCGCTACCTTGAGCTATGTGGGACTCGGCGAACAGCCGCCCACGCCCTCCCTGGGACAGATGGTTTCAGACGGCGCGCGGTATCTGCCGGATTCCTGGTGGATGACGGTATTTCCGTCCATCGCCATCATCATTATTATCCTGGGCTTCAATTTTATGGGTGATGGTATCGGCGATATGCTGTCAAAAGGAGATGGCAAAGATGCATGACGATCATGAAGCGGACAAAACCATTCTGGAAATAAAAAACCTCAAGCTCTGGTACAAGGTCTACAAAGGGTACTCCAAAGTGCTGGACGGAGTGAACCTTACTGTCCGCAAGGGAGAAAAGGTAGGCATTGTGGGAGAAGCCGGCTGCGGCAAGACTACCACGGTCAAAAGTATCTTGGGCATTATTCCGGAAAACCGCTATGTCATACCCGAGGGGCAGATCGTCTATAAAGGTCGGGATGTCTTGGAGATGTCCGAGCGGGAATTGAACGGAATACGCAGAGGCGAAATATCCATGATCTACCAGGAACCTGCGGCGGCCCTCAACCCAGTCTTTACCATAGGACAGCAGATGATGGACGTTGTCCGCTATTCCTCTCAGGGCAAGGATAAAACTAAGAAAGAACAAAAAGAGATGGTGCTGCGGGCTATTAACGATGTCTTTATTCCCGATGTGGAACGCATCTTCGGTTTCTATCCGAGCCAGCTTTCCGGCGGAATGAAGCAGCGTATCTGCATTGCTATGGCTATCATGACCCAGCGCGACCTGATGATTGCCGACGAGCCGGGTACGGCGCTTGATGTAACCATTCAGGATCAGGTGCACAGGACATTGAACGAATTGGTGGAAAAAAGGAACATGTCGCTGATCATGATCACCCATTCTCTGGGAGTGGCCAGAGAGCTGACGGACAGCATCAATGTGATGTACGCGGGCAGCATGGTGGAGTCCGCCAAGACAAAGGAGATGTTCCGGCGGACGCTCCATCCCTATACCATAGGGCTGATGGCGGCTGTTCCGCGGCTGTCCGGAGGAGGAATACAATCCGGTATTTACGGTTCCATTCCGGACTATCTCTATCCACCGCCAGGATGCCGTTTTGCGCCGCGCTGCCGGCGGGCCACCGGGGAGTGCAGGGAGCAGAAGCCGCCGGTCATTGACACGGGCGACGGGCATTTAGTTGCCTGCTGGCATATCTAGGAGGGAAAAAAATGTCGGATACGATTTTGAGCATCCAAAATCTCAAGCAATACTTCAATATTGGTAAAAAAGACGGCAAGCCCGTCTATGTCAAAGCGGTCGACGATGTATCCATCGATATCCGCCAGGGCGAAGTGATAGGATTGGTAGGGGAAAGCGGCTCGGGGAAGAGCACCATTGCCTATTCGGTGATCGGCATGTACGAACCCAGCGGAGGCAGGATACTGTTCCAAGGGCAGGATCTGAATCTTAAGGGCCAAAAAAGAACCTTGGCTATGAAAAAGGACATGCAGATCATTTTCCAGGACCCGGGCTCTTCCCTGAACGCGCATCAGACGATCAAAGAGATTCTGGAACTGCCGCTCAAGGTGCATAAGATCTGCAAGACCAAGACGGAAAGAGAGCAACGTGTGCGGGAACTGCTGAATATGGTGGAACTTCCGGAAAATTATATGTTCAAGACCCCGGATTCAATCGGAGGCGGCGAAAAGCAAATGGTGGCCATTGCCCGGGCGCTGGCTACCGAGCCGAAGTTCATCATTCTGGACGAACCCACCTCGGCCCTGGATGTGTCCATCCAGGCCAAGATCATCAGCATGCTTTTGAAGCTGCAAAAAGAAAAGAACCTGACCTATTTGTTCATAACCCATGATTTGAGCCTGATGCGCAATATCGCTACCAGCGTAGGTATCTTGTACCTGGGTAAGATTGCCGAAGTGGCACGGACGGAGGAGTTTTTTCAGCGGCCCGAACATCCCTACACGCAAATGCTGATTTCTTCCCTGCCGGTGATCTCGGATGAAGAAGAGCTGCTCAAGCCCCAAAAGGTGAAATCCACCGGTGAAATACCTTCGCCGGTCAATATACCGCCAGGATGCAGCTTCCACTTGCGTTGTCCTTATGTCATGGATATCTGCAAGGCTGAAGATCCTGTTATGTCTTATCTGGATGAGAGTCACAGTCTGCGTTGTCACCTCTATAGTTTAAAAAACTCTCAAGATGCGGGGAGGTAGGCGGGCAATGAACAATAAGCTGCTGCTTATCAATCCGGTGGGGCATGACGCCTGGGATCGGGAGATCAAAGATTATCTGGAGCCCTATAAGGAAGAAGGCACCCAGTTGGATGTGGTCAGCCTGAAACCGGGCCTGCCGCAGCATCTGGAATATCATTATTATGAAGCACTGATTGCTGCAGAGCTTTTGCACACGATCAAAAAGGCGGAGCAAGACGGCTATGACGGCTGTATCATCGGCTGTTACTACGATCCGTTTTTGAAAGAAGCGCGGGAAATCTGCGAGCAGATGGTGGTTACAGCGCCGGCTGAGGCGGCCATGCATATCGCAACAACCCTGGGTTCTACCTTTTCCACCATTGTTGTACGCAGGAAATGTATTCCCGATATGCGCGACAATGTGTTCCATCACGGTTACACGAACAAGCTGGCCTCCTTCCGCAGTCTGGAAATCGGCGTGCATGAACTGCAGAAAGATCCGGACTATACGAAACAACGCCTGCGTGAGGAAATCCGTGTTGCCATTGAGGAGGATGGTGCCGAAGCCATATTGTTGGGCTGCACCATCCAGTTGGGTTTCTTCCGTACCCTGCAAGAGGAGTTTGGAGTTCCCATCATCGACGCCAATATTGCCCCTTTAAAATACGCTGAATTTTTATGTGGCTTAAAGAAAAAAGCAGGCTGGTATTTCAGTAAAAAGGCCCTCTATGAGACGCCGCAGCGGGAGGAAATCAAACAATGGGGAATTGAGAAAGCTTGCGGGGTTTCGGGTTTGTGGGATTGATCAAATTAATACTATTGGTTTAGTAGATGTCCATTTGCCTCGGTGTTACAAGCCTGGGGGATTGATCATTCAAATTATACCAAAAGTGAAGTGGAGCGTTGTAACACTTGGAAAAGGAAATTTATATGAGAATCAAAGAAATTCGCAAACAAAAAGGGATGACTCTTAAAGATTTAAGTGAAAAGACCAATTTATCCATTAGCTTTCTTTCTCAGATGGAGCGCGGGAAATCGGCCATCACCATGGTTTCCCTGAAAAAAATCGCGGAAGTCATGGAATTGCCTATGAAGGAGCTGTTTTCAGAACCTGATGTCAAAGAAGAATTTGTTCGCAACAGCCGTGCCCACCTTCTTTTGGGTATGCAGCGCAATTATGAGGAATTCAGCGTGCTTAGCGGAAGATTCGAAGGCCGGAAGCTTGACGGCTTTCATTTGAAAATGGTGCCCCATTTTGTGGATATGGAAGAGACTTCCCATGAGGGAGAGGAAATTTTTCTGGTGCTTAAGGGAAGGGCGACGGCCATCGTGGACGGCATAGAATACACGGCCGACGAAGGAGAAACCATCCATTTTCCCTCAACCCGCCCTCACAAAATTGTCAACAATGAAGATACGGAATTGGAAATGTTTTCAGTGATTATTCCGTCCATATTTTGAAAGCAACTAAAGGCAGTAGGTTAATAAAAGGAGGGAAAAAATCAGATGAGAGTAGCAACCGATATTGGAGGGACGTTTACTGATATCGTCTATATAGAGGCAGATGGTACGGTGCGTTTCAATAAAAGCCATACTACGCCGCCCAATTTTGAGCAGGGCGTTGTCCATGTCATTGAGAAATGCCCCATTGATCCGCAGGCCATTCAGGATCTGACCCACGGGACCACGGTGGTCATCAATGCCCTTACTGAGCGCAAGGGTGCCAAAACAGGGCTGATTACCACCAAGGGTTTTAGGGATATCCTGGAAATTGGACGCGGCAACCGGCCGGATTTATTCAATTTTAATTTCCAAAAACCGGAATCCTTTGTTCCCCGCTACTTAAGGCTCGAAGTGGAGGAACGCATGGATTACCAGGGCAATGAGCTTGTTCCGCTCAAAGAAGATGATGTGAAAAAATGCCTGGAAGTTTTCCAAAAGGAAGGGGTGGAAGCCATTGCCGTGGTTTACCTGCATTCCTATGTGAATGCGGTCCATGAGATTCGGACCGAAGAGCTGATTGCCGAACTGTGGCCGGAGGTGGAGGTAACCGCGTCCTACTCCGTATCCAAGGAATGGCGTGAATATGAAAGAAGCACAACGACGGTGCTTAACTCCTATGTCAAACCCACGGCCAAAAAATATATCGACAGACTGTACGGGATGCTGGAGAAAATGGAGATCCGTTGTCCCAAATATATTATGCAGAGCAACGGTGGGACCACCACCTTTGAAAAGGCCAAGGAACTGCCCATTAACATGGTGGAATCCGGCCCGGTGGCCGGGGTATTCGGCGCGGCAATGCTGGGGAAAATGCTGGGAGAGGATAAGATCATCGCTTTCGATATCGGCGGCACTACAGCCAAATGCTCGCTGGTGGACGGCGGCGAGGTCAAGACCACGACGGAATATAAAATCGAAAAAACCGGACGCTTTCCCGGCTATCCGCTGCGGATTCCGGTGGTAGATATTGTGGAAATCGGCAACGGAGGAGGATCGATCGCCTGGATCGACAATACCAATTCACTGCGCGTAGGCCCCCAGTCCGCAGGCGCTCTGCCCGGACCGGTAGCCTATCAGAAAGGCGGCAGCGAGCCGACGACCACCGACGCCAATCTGGTCGTGGGTCGGCTTTCCAAGAAAAACTTTGATATGGAAGTGGATTTGGACCAGGTGCGCGCCGTGATCCAGGAAAAGGTAGGTACTCCCTACGGACTGGATGCTGAGGAGGCGGCCATGGGCATTATCCGGGTGGCTAACTCCAACATGCTCAACGCTCTCAAGCTGGTGTCGGTGCGCAAAGGCTATGATCCGCGGGAATTCGCCCTAGTGGCATTCGGCGGCGGAGGCCCCATGCATGCGGCCTCCCTGGCCCGGGAACTGAACATCAAAAAGGTCATCATCCCCTTGGCGGCTTCAGCCTTTTCGGCTTGGGGGATGCTGATGACTGATCTGCGCTCCGACGATATCCAGACCTACAACGCCCGGCTGATTGACCCGGATTATGAGGCAGTCAAGGCCAAATGGCGGAAACTGGAGGAAAAGGCTTACCGGGACAACGCCGAAAAGGGCGTGGCCAGAGAAAATATCTATTTTGTCCATTATCTTGATATGCGCTACATTGGGCAGGACCATACGGTGAAGGTGCGTGTGCCCGCTGAGGATATGAACCCGGAAAACCTCGGGAGCTTCATCGAAGCCTTCCACAAGGAGCATGAGCTCAATTACTCCTTCCGGCTGGATGACAGTGGCGTGGAGATTGTCAACCTGCACCTGGCTTCCTTTGGACGGGTAGAAAAGGTACCTATTAAAACCTTAGAAGCAAAACCCTATACCCTGGATGAAGCGGTGCTGGAAATACGTCCGGTTATTTTTGAAGGAACCGGCAAGATTGATACCGTTATCTATGCGCGGGAGAAGCTGTCGCCGGGCATGCAGGTAGCCGGTCCGGCCATCATCGAAGAGGTGAGCGCCTCTACTGTGATCGAACCGGGAATGACGGCCAAGATCGACGATTTCGGCGATATCATGATTGAAACGGGGGTGTGATCATATGTCAGAGCAAAAAATAGAGGTGGTCGCAGATCTGATTACCTTGGATATTATTAAGGATTCCCTGCAAGCCATTGGCGAAGAAATGTTCTATTCGGTAGCGAGAACCTCCCAAAGCCCCATTATTTACGAGGTCCTGGATTTTGCTTCCGGGCTGACGGATGAGCAAGGACGTCTGCTGACCCAGGGGAACGGCGTGGCAGGTTTTTTGGGCATGCTTTCCTCCATGGTTAAAGAGGTTATTGAAAAATATACCTCCAAGGGCAAGCTTAAGGAGGGCGACATCATTATCATCAACGACCCTTACGGGGGCGGCGGTTCGCACCTTCAGGATGTTGGTCTGGTTATTCCCGTCTATATTGACGGAGAGATTTTTTGCTACTGCGCCAACAAATGCCACTGGTCGGAGATGGGCGGCAAGGACCCCGGCTATTCCGTGGATTCCAATGAGATCTATCAGGAAGGGCTCCAGCTTCCCTGCATCAAGCTCTTCAACGAAGGGGTCATCAGCGAGGCTATTATTGATATTATTCGCAGCAACGTCCGTTTGCCGGACATGTCCATCGGCGATATGTGGGCTCAGATTTCCGGGCTGCGCACAGGAGAAAAGCGCATCCGGGAGCTTTGTGCCAAATATGGCAAGCAGACGGTCAAGAATGCCATTGAGCGCCTGCTGAAAAACAGCGCGGAATACTCCCGCAGCAGGGTAGCCGCCATTCCGGACGGCGTCTACACAGCCGACGGCTTTATGGACAGGGATGTGCTGGGAAACGGACCTTTTCATATCCAGACGGTCGTGACCATCAAGGGCGACCGGATGATTGTGGATTTCACGGGCAGCGCGCCCCAGACCTCCGGCCCCATCAATTTAAGCCGTACCGGTTTGATATCGGCTATGCGCAGTATTTTCTTGGCCTGCACCGGTCCCGAACAGGATATCAATGACGGTGTCTTCGAGCCGCTGGAGATTATTGCGGAGAAAGGCAGCATCTTCAGCGCCCAAAGACCCGCGGCGGTATCCTGCTATTATGAATCCATGCAGTTTGCCCTGGATTTGGTTTGGCAGGCTATGGCCCCGGTGGTGGAAAAAGGCAGGCTGACCGCGGGACATTTCCTCACGGTTGGCGCCTATTCACTCTCAGGTAGACATTCCGTAACAGGGGATCCCTTTGTGGATGTCGGACCAACCCTGGGCGGCTGGGGCGCCGGCGTTGACCGGGACGGCGACAGCGCTCAGTTCTGCACCGGCGACGGCGAGACCTACAATATCCCCGCCGAAGTGCTGGAGGCCAAGTTTGGCTATCGGGTCACGGAATACAGCCTGAACACCAACAGTGCGGGTGCAGGGGAGTACAAGGGAGGCTATGGCATTATCCTCGGTCATCAGGCCTTGAACGATAACGTCTATTTTTCAGGAACCTACGGACGGTTTGATTATCCGGCCTGGGGCTACAAAGGAGGACAGGACGGTTCGCCCAACGGCTTCGATTTCATCCGCAGGGACGGCACCTATGAGCCGCAGGCCGGCACGGGATCGAAAATCCTGTTGCACAAAGGGGATATCGTCCGGATGGTCACCGGCTCCGGTGGTGGCTATGGCAATCCCTTGAAGCGTCCGGGAAAAAAGGTTGCCCTGGATGTGAAAAACGGCTATATCACCGTTAAAGACGCAGAGGAGATTTACGGGGTATTGGTCGATGAGACGGGCAATACCGTGTTGGGCATCACCGAGGCGAGAAAGGCCTTGGCCGTTTAGCGGCCGACTCTCCATGGGTCGCTTGGGTCGGGCAGCTTCCCGCGCATCCGTTTACTCAGCCTTGAGGCTCGCCCACGACCTCTCTCCTTGTTTTCTCTTCCTCGAAGATTACCCCAAGTTTACTTGACAAGTTAAGAAGGTACATCTAGTGATCCTTCTTATAATAAACAGTGGAACGAATGCTCAAACAACCCTAGGTAACAAAATAATCTGAAATCAAGCAAGAATTCCCTTTATTGCCTATTGACAATAAAGGGAATTCTTGTTAATATCACACTGTATTAACTGTACTAATGATTGTATGACAGATGGGAGGTAACTATGTTTCAATTGGATTATATGGATCATAGCCCTTTGTACGAACAGATTAAGGAAAAAATCAAAGCACTCATCATTAACGGAGTATTGAAACCTAACGAGAGGGTTCCGTCTGTTCGTGAATTGGCTCAGTCTCTCACAATTAACCCCAATACCATTCATAAGGCCTACAAAGAACTTGAACTCGAAGGATACATATACTCCATTCGGGCCAAAGGAAGTTTTGTAACACCCATAAACGCTAAAAGGAATCAAGCAAGAAAGGATGACTTGCTGCTGGAGATCGACAAATTAGTCTTAGAGCTGGCCTACATGACTATTCCAAAGGAGCAGCTCATTTCCAGAATTGAGGAAATATATAGCAGAGGGAGGCAAAGGGAGAATGATTGAGGTCCAAAAACTAACAAAATCCTTTGGTAAATATAAGGTTCTGGATGATCTGAATTTAAGGGTCAATAAGGCATCAGTCTATGGCCTGTTAGGGCCTAATGGTGCCGGCAAAACGACTCTGATTAAACATTTGACTGGATTATACCGCCAGGATCAAGGAATCGTGACTATTGATAGTCAACCTATCTACGAAAATTCTGAGGTTAAATCTCAAATGGTTTATATTCCTGACGATTTGTACTTTTTTTCTCAGTACAGCATCGATGAAACAGCAAAGTTTTACGCAAACATATATCCTGAATGGAATTGGAACAGATACGAGCAATTAAAGCAGGTATTCCCGATCGACAGCAAGAGAAGGGTTGTCAAACTGTCTAAAGGAATGCAGAAACAGGTGGCCTTCTGGTTGGGAATTTGCACAATGCCAAGGGTTATGATCCTAGATGAACCTGTCGATGGTCTTGATCCTGTCATGCGCAAAAAGGTATGGAACCTTATACTTCAGGATGTAGCTGAAAGGCAGGTATCCGTATTGGTATCCTCTCATAATCTGAGGGAACTAGAAGATGTTTGTGATCATATCGGAATACTTCACCATGGGAAAATCGTTGTTGAGAGAGAACTAGATGATATGAAATCGGATGTTCACAAGTTTCAGCTGGCATTTTCTGCTGAAATTCCGGAAGGATTCCTTGAAGGTCCAGAGGTTCTGCATAGAACACAGACAGGAAGCATCCTGTTGCTGATTGCCAGAGGGGATAAGCATGAATTATTGCAAAAGATGAAATTAGCGAATCCAGTTATTTTGGATGTACTTCCTCTGACACTTGAAGAAATATTTATTTATGAGTTAGGGGGAATTGGTTATGACATACAAAATACCATACTTGAATAAAGCTTTAATCTTAAGCGATTTCAAACGTTATTGGTGGGTAAGTGCTCTCTATACACTGGTACTTATGGCTTATATTCCTTTCAGTCACCTTATGAAAACCATAGAGATGGATAGCCGGAATACTCTATGGATCCAAGAGACTATAGATAGAACACTAAATCTTTCACAGGATAATTTTCAAGCTATTCTAATCTGTATTGTACCGGTTCTTTTGGCAACGTTAATATTCAGATACTTGCAGGTAGACAAGTCATCCGTCATGATGCATAGCCTGCCCATTAAAAGGAGCTCTCATTATGTCAGTCATTGTTTTTCAGGACTGGTTCTTTTATTAATACCTGCAGTCCTAAATTGTCTGATTTTAATATTGTTAAACTATTTGACGGTACTGGAAAGTTTTTATACTCTGCCTAAAATCTTTATCTGGCTTGGATTTACTACATTTTTCAGCGTTTTATTTTATAGTATCGCCGTATTTGTAGGTATGTTTACCGGATCTTCCGTAGCCCAAATCGTATTCACTTATGTAGTCCAAATACTGCCCGTTGGAATTTATGTTTTGGTTAAATTTAGCTTAGCGCAATTGTTGTACGGATTTGCTGATGCCACCAATTCACTTTTTATTGAGGATAATCATCCCTTATTTTGGTTGCTCAATGGAACTTCCCTGAGAGATCTGCATACTGTTGGCTACTTTATGACTTACATCCTGGCAGCCGTCATGTTTTTAGTCCTGGGATGGTTCGTCTATAAATATAGAAAGCTGGAAACGGCAGGAGACATTATTGTCTTTCCAGTCTTATACCCAGTCTTCAAATATGGGTTGACGTTCTGTATAATGCTAGTTGGAGGAACCTATTTTTGTGGCGTTTCCAGACAATCCTTTCCCTTGCTGATGTTTGGATATATTTTGGGTTCGGTCCTAGGGTACTTTGTTGCAGAAATTTTGATCCACAAGTCGTTCAAAGTTTTGCATTTCTATAAGGGTTATCTATGCTATTCAGCGGTGATTCTGATACTATTTGGAGGTATATCCCTGGATGTTTTTGGTTTTGTTAACCGTGTACCAAACCCTGAGGAAGTAAACAAGGTTTATTTTGGCTATAATTTTGAAGAGTGGGTTTATTATGAAAAAGAAAAAAATCCTGATTATTTGGAGTCTAGATACGGAAAGGGTTACTTTGCAAACAACCAACCCCTGTTCCTGGAAAGCAAGGAGAATATTGCTGGAATTACTGAGCTGCAGAGACATTTAATCAAGGAAAGGAAGAAGGGGGAAGGCCAATCCCGTTATATAATTTATTCTCTGAAAAATGGAGGATATATTATTCGGCAATACAACATTAATGAAACTGATCAGAATGATGCTGCTTCGCTTAAGCCGATCTATGAATCCGTTGAGTATAAAAAATCTAGATTTCCGGCAATTGCTCTGAGGCCGGATGATATAAAATTAATTACTCTCAACGACAATCGCAGCAGCAAAAGGCCAGTAATTCTCACAGGAGAAACGGACATTCAGGAATTAACGGAGCTGTTGGAAAATGAAATAATTAAGATGTCCTATGAGGATATGGTATCTGGAAAATCTGGAAAGGACCAATATATAAGGATATCTGTAATAGACAATAAAGATAAAGAAACAAACATCCAAATTCAAAGGAGTTTCACATCGCTAATAAAGTGGCTTAAGAATAAGGGGTATTATGATAGATTCGCATTGTTATTAGACGACATTGAATCTGTTGAGTTGGAAAAAGCAGATAGGATAAGCAACTCAAAACAAGCAGTAATTCCTAAAAGAGTAGAAATTAAAGAGCGAGAAGTGATTGAGGAGTTATTTAATGTTGATCCAAGTACAGATTACAACAGCAATACTATCACTGTGCGCTTTAACATACGGAATAGTTCCTGGGAAAAACAGGTCAACATTGATACAGCTGTTTCAGCAAGATTAAAAGGATATTTCGGGGAGTTGGCAAACAATTAGCAACATTTATTCCACGTATGTACAATGCGTATCAGTTTTGACGAAAAATTAAAAGATGCTAAGTTTAAGGTGGGCTGGCCGGAGTTTGTGGTAAACGGTCATTGGACTCTGAAGATTAAATAATAGTTCATTGTAGAAGTCGGTTGCTTTTGGCAATTGCGTCTGACTCTATTCATTTTTTAGTGTTTCTATGATGTTTACCGGAATAGTGGCTGGCTCGGTCGAATCGTAATATACACTCCATTCAGAATCCAATCTATAAATTAACGTAAGAATTTCAGCCACGGCTGTATAGAGTTCTGGTGGGATCTCTTGATCAATTTCAATTTTTATTAAAGCTTCGACTAATTGGGCATCCTTTTGTATTGGAACACCTAGTTCCTGAGCAGCTTCGATTAAACATCGTGCAACTTCACCTTGCCCAGAGGCTACTATCTTTATGGCCCCGATCTGATCGTAAGCTAATGCAACTACTGCTTTTTCTTTCATGCCAATACGTCCACTCCGTTCTTTGCCTCTCCTTTAAGCAATGTATGAAATTCCGGATTATCTAAAGGTTTGATATGAATAGAGGTTAAGGTAATGCCTATCATTTGAAAGCTCCTTTTCACTTCGTCCCTCAGACCATCAAGAAGTATTGATAAAGCGTCTGGATTTTTCGTTAATAGACTTAATGAAAGTTGATTCATATAAAAGAAAGCATCAATGCCAATCGGTCCGAGATTAAGTGTTTCAGTTTGTAACGCGATACGACAATGTTTAGGATCAAGCTTACCATTTTTACGACTTCCCTGAATGGCAAGCTTAATTGATTTGACTTTCTGGTCTTGTCTAATTGGAATTTCGGCTAACATATAACCATTACCATCCACACCAGTATCGTACCATAATTGCTGGCCTGTAATCTTATCTAATAATTGATTAATGACCGATGAAGAGGGATGAGTGTTCGTCAGGCCAAGCAGCTGGGCCTTTAGGGTATCTTTTAACTGAGCAAGTTCCTCTGAATCTCCCCCTTGTCCTTTGATTAAAATGTCAAACAATCGGTGCTCATAATTTATCCCAAGTTGTTTTAAAAAGGATTTTAATTGTCCTGCTGTTTCTTGATTTGACAGCCCTTTTAAGTTGGGTATTAAATCATTGAATTTATGTAATAGTTCTTCCGGAAGATCGGAATCTTTAAGGATTTCTGGATATGAAGCAGTCTGCGCATCGTTTAATAAATAAACAAATAACTCATTATTAGGTAAACCGCGATTAGCCAATACCGTATTTATCGTGTTTGATAGGACGGATTCCACCGGTTTCTGAACTTCAATATTCTGGCTCAGCACTAACGTATTGTCTACAAAGTTTTTAACAACAGCCTGAAATTTCTCCCCGAGTTTTGCTTCGAAATCTAAAAAGGCTTGAACTGGTTTACCATTAACCAAAATAGACGCTTTGCCATCTTCTACCTGGCTTAACATTTCGATTATTATCTTTTGCCCTATTTGAAACGTGTCCTTGCCAGGCATAGCTACAACAGGTTTCTGAACTTCAGTATCCTGGCTTAGCACTAACGTATTGTTTACAAAGTTTTTAACAACGGTCTGAAATTTCTCCCCGGGTTTTGCTTCGAAATCTAAAAAGGCTTGAACTGATTTTTCATTAACCAAAATAGACGCTTTGCCATCTTCTACCTGGCTTAACAGTTCAATTATTATCTTTTGCCCTATTTGAAACGTGTCCTTGTCAGGCATAGCTACAACCGGTTTCTGAACTTCAGTATTCCGGCTTAGCACTAACGTATTGTCTACAAAGTTTTTAACAACAGTCTGAAATTTCTCCCCGGGTTTTGCTTCGAAATCTAAAAAGGCTTGAACTGGTTTACCATTAACCAAAATAGACGCTTTGCCATCTTCTACCTGGCCTAACATTTCGATTATTATTTTTTGCCCTATTTGAAACGTATCCTTGCCAGGCATAGCTACAACAGGTTTCTGAACTTCAGTATCCTGGCTTAGCATTAACGTATTGTTCACAAAGTTTTTAACAATAGCCTGAAATTTCTCCCCGGGTTTTGCTTCGAAATCTAAAAAGGCTTGAACTGGTTTACCATTAACCAAAATAGACGCTTTGCCATCTTCTACCTGGCCTAATATTTCGATTATTATTTTTTGCCCTATTTGAAACGTGTCCTTGCCAGGCATAGCTATAATAGCGTTAGGAACTGATCCGATTTGCACGTTAACACCTCGAAACTTATATATTTCACTTTTAATTATACCAGTTTTTTGATTCTCTTTTAGACAAATTTTAGACCTCGGGCATATACCCAGTCTTCATAGAAAAATAGGCAGTATTTTCAATGCTCGTCAAGTCTTTCAGATAAAGCCAAGCCGCTAATTTCTGTTCAGCACTGCCAGACTTAAACATGGCGACATTGGTACCATAGTATAATTGGACATCTTCCTTATAGGTCGGTAACGGGGCTGCAAACCATTTGGCTTTCAAACCATTTTTGATGGTTGGAATCCCTGAGGTAGAAGCAGACATTTAACTGGGGGAGCAATGCTTCAGTTACGCGGCCAGACACCCTGGTTACGATTCGCAAAACTCTGGAGCAACTTCTTGACATTTAGTTTGATATCAAAGTATAATTTAATTATGAAGCATATAAATATGGATAATACAATTAATCTAATGAGCAGAATCAATGAGCGAGCGAATCGTTTTATTCTGTCTGAGCTGGAGAAACAAGGGATTACAGATATATCCCCTTCACACGGAGCGGTGTTAGTCGCTTTGTTCCAGAACGCTGAATTAACTATGAGCGAAATCGCTGAGCGAATCAATCGGGATCGCTCCACAGTCACGACTTCAGTCAATAAGTTGATCGATTTTGGTTATTTAGATACGGTGAAAAATGCTCAGGATAGCCGATCAACCATAGTTTTTCTTACCACAAAAGGAAAGGAGTTAGAACCAGTATTTTTTCAGATCTCTCAAAGCTTGGTAATGACGGAGTACAAAGAGATTAATGCTGAAGAGAGGGAAATCTTCAAGAAAGTCTTGCAGCGCATCTATACAAATTTTTCTCAATAACTATGCTTTAGCTTAAAAAGCAACCAAGGCATGAACAATAAATTGCCTTGGTTGCTTTTTGTTATCAATGTGGATTTCTTAGGACTCGTTTTTCTTCTCCATGTCTATGGCCGCGCCAGCCAGCGTTACTGAGCCGCTCTTTCCGAGGAATTGTTTGGCACTTAATAAATAATAATGCCGCGCATTAGCACTTGTTTGCATACGTCCTAGATGAACGAGACCTTCGGCCTTGAGAGACTTGGCTGTATCGGTTATTTGTTCGGCATCAAGGAGTATATCACAAAGTTCAACTCCCCATTGTTCATCTTCATTTTCGATTGCCTGTTTAGCTTCGGCGTAAACTTTCTCAGCCCCTCCCATAATAGCTAACGTTTTCTCCGCTTGCACTTTGACGGGCAGAGAACCTAATTTTGTAGGGTTACCATCAAACCAACCCAGGTAACCGGTATAAATTGATCGGACAGTCCACTCTACTGTACCATAATATTCTTGTAGGTTTGGTAAAGAAGCCCACTTCTTTGGCAATTTCACGGCATCAACCAATTGATCAATAGTTAATCCTCTGTTCATACCATGTAAAGTTTCTGTTAAGACATAGTTTATGGCATCGCGATAATTTGTCAATTTTTCTCTAACATTTTCCTTTCCGCTGATAGCTTGGGTATGGCCTGGTAAGAGATGCTCAGCGTCATAGGAAAGCATTGTATCAAGTATGTTGACCCATTGACTAATATCACGGTATTGACCGCCGCGAATGGCATAAAGATTTGGCCAGGAATTATAATAATTATCTCCGCAGCACAAAACTTTAAACTGAGGTAACCATACGAACAACTGATCATCTGTTTCTCCAGGAGCACCTACCATTAGCACCTCTATGCCATCAATGTTCAGAGCTAAAGCTTCCTCGGAAAACATTCGAGTGGGTTTAAGGGCGGCCATTGTGCTCTGAAGATTGGTCAGCGGACCGACCCCAAGGGAAATACTCTCTTCCGGTGTGAGGCCTACGCCAAATTGCTTTGCTCCTCGAACAGCCGCAATATCTTTGATGAGTTCGGAACGCGTATATTGAGGGTAACTGGGTGTTCTTGCGATGATTTCGCATCCTTCATCAGCAAAGACTCCGGCACCGGATGTGTGATCAAAATGAAGGTAATGAGTAAAAATGATGTTTGTAATTGGTTTATCAATAAACGTACGAATGTCCCGTAGGGCCTCTTCAGCATATTCTCGCCCATATAACGTATCGATCAATAAGCAACTTCCTTGTCCTTCGACTAAAATGGCTTGACTGCAACCGTACCCCTGTATGAAGTAAACTTGATCAGTAATTTTTTTAATCCCTTTAGGAAAACCTGTTCTTGCTTCAGCAATTAATTTTTGTTCACCGATATAACGATTCATAAAAGATATCCCCTCCATTTACTTTGATGCCAAACTATCTATGTGCATTTTACTTGGACATCCAAGTAAAATCAAGAGATATATTAGATATTTCTATTGTATGGTATAACTTCCGACTTTCTGGGGTTCACCCACTATTGTAAATTCTCAACCGTATCCCATCATCCTCTAGTGGTTTGAATGAGTGATATGTTATGAGATGGACGATCGATTGAACTAGTGTTCAGTCAGGCTCTTTTGTATTTTCTTGGATTATTTTTTCTATCGTGGGAGGGTATGAGGGGGAAATGTAGAAACATTAAAGTGGAATAACTTGGGGTTTCTAACATTGAAACTGGAGCTAATAATGAGGGCAGACAAATGAAGAATACCAATTTTCTCAAGAATTTAAAATAGGATATATTAATAGGGAGGCGCGTAAATGAATAAAGCAATATGTCAAATAGTTGACTCTTCAGGGAGCGTACCTCGAGACTTGATCAAAAAGTACAACATCAGCGAGGTTCCATTCTTCTTCAAATTTGATGATACAAATTGCTACCGCGAAAATGTTGATTATGAAATAACCGAGTTTTATAAACATATGGAAGAATATCCAGAAGATGTTCCCAAAACATCTTCTCCCAATATTAATGATTGGTTGACTGTGTTTGAGGAGCGGTATGCAAGGGGTGATAAAAAATATATAGTAACGACGATTTCTTCGAAACTATCTTCCAGTTTTCAAACGGCTATTTCTGCAAAGGAAATTTTTGAAGAGAGATATAACGATGTTAATATTGAAGTGATTAGTTCAACTACTTGTGCTTGTGGACAGGCCGCATTGGAGATTGGGATCGCTAAGATGATTGATAGCAATAGAGATTTTAGGGATATCGTCGAAACAATTCATAGTATGGTTACAAATATAAATACGCTTTTTGTGGTTAACAGCTTGACATATATGAAGGCTGGAGGCAGAATCGGAGGAGCGACTGCCTTCTTGGGAAAACTAATCAACATTAAGCCAGTATGTGAGTTTATAGATGGCGTAGTACATCCCATAAAAGCGATACGGGGAAGAAAAAAATCACTTAAAACCATGATAGATATCGCAGTTTCAAGGATTATTGATATTAATAAGATGATAATCATTATACAAAATGCAGAATGCCAGGAAGATGCGGACTATATGTGTAATTATCTAAGAGAAAAAACAAATTTTGGTTGTCAAATATTCAAAAGCACTTTAGGAATTATAGTAGGAGCGCATTCAGGTCCGGGAGCAATAGGGATCGGTTTTGTGGAGCATCCATGATCTGCGCTTTCATCGGAGGCAACAGGCTCAGCGATCGCTCGCGTTCGGCGAAGGCAGTATGAAAGGGCGGATCAAAAACGTGCTGAATTTCAAAAAGCCCTCGCGGGTGATCATCACCGTTGCAGTCTCCCTCGTTGCGGTCTTGAGTGTGGTCTTTGGAAAATAATTCCATATGCCTTTTTTATACACGTTTGGCATGATATAATGGAACAAAGGGGGGTGATGCCAATGCGAAAAGTGCCCGTTGAGTTGCTATCCTGGCAAGAATTCTTTCAGTCCCGAGTTGAAATTGCTGCTGTTTATTTATTTGGATCATTTGGTACTGAGTTTGAACATCTGCAGAGTGATATTGATTTGGGAATAGTTTTTACTCGCTCAGTTACTCTGCCGGAGGAATTGGAGTTAGATGTGGCATTGAGTCTTCATGTTGGTCATGACCGAATAGATTTGATTAATTTGAATCGCGCTCCAATCGCTTTACAGTTTCGCGCCCTCCGGGAAGGCATACTTGTCTACGAAGGAGACTATTTTAAACATAGTGATTTTATAGAATTCGTGATTAAGACCTATCCAGACTATGCTGTTAAGTATGCAACATTCGCTCATGATTACGAGCAGGCCCTAAAGGAGGAATACGGCAGTCATGGTGGATAAAGATATTATACAGAGAAAACTATCATTTATTGATCTAAAGTTAGGAAATTTAGAGACGTTAAAGCTAATGGAACGTCATGATTTTTTAGCTAGTTTTCAGGCGGTAGATGCTGCGAAATATAACCTTCAAGTCTGTATTGAGGCTTTAATAGATGTTTCTAACCATGTTGTAGCAAGAGAACGCTGGGGAATCCCTAGTACTTCTGCAGAAGTGGTAAAGCTTATCATACAACATGGGGTATTGGATAAGGATAAAGAACCTTCGCTTGTGCAAATGGTGAAGTTTCGTAACCGAATTGTGCACTTGTACCAAGAGGTTGATGACTCTGAGATTTACCGGATTTTACAGGAAAACCTTGATGATATTAAGGGCTTCATCCAAGCAGTGCTATGTAAATTTTTTTAATGGGCGTTTGCAATGAATTTCGGAGGCATAAAAAGCAGCTAATCTCTACGTGAAGATTAGCTGCTTTTTATGCTATAATGTCTATCTCAATATGACTTTCAAGGGATATAAAGTTTCTGGAATATTTACACTCTTATCAATATAAATTTTAATCTCTTGGCATTCATATTCATCGTAAATGAAAGAGCCACAAGTAAATGAGTCTTTTGAGCAATTGAGGTTTTTTGAGGAAGACATATAATGCGTTGGTTGAGAAAACAGAAATTCTCACGCCAACGCATTACCGACCAGCAGTAGTTAATTCCGTTAGAAGGTTAACTGAATAATACGCGTAATGATTCCTATAATGCCTAAAAATACACAAATTGTTCCGCCGACAGCTTTTGATTGACTTGACGAATTCTTTTTCCTTGAAATCAGATTGAGACCAAGGAAAATTAAAATCACGCATAGTACCATATTTATCCAAAAAAAGATATTGGTGATCATTGTTCTTATCCTCCCTTTCAGTCCTTTATGGACATTCCTAGTACGTTGCTTTTTCAAAATTCTTAAAAAACTATTGCAAATTTCTTTCCCCCGGAAAATCTCATAAATAAAAAACTACGCAGCAGTCTGCTATACAACATCTTTTTTCTCGACATCTCTTATCGTTAGAAACGCGAAGACAATTGAAATGAATGTCAAAACAATGGGAAATACTACACTCCCTGCCAACGAAAATCCGCCTATGTTGCCTTTGAGCAGGACAGCTAAGAAAAACGATGCCACAATTGTTGCCACAGGCGATTTACTTATCATTCCAACAAATAATGCGATTAAGCTGATACAAATGGTCATAACAGATTTTATGACTACACTGACATAAAATGTAATATTTAAGATATCAAAATCTATTTTTATTGACGGTTGCAGGTAGCGGGAAGCAATATAAATACTGCCATAAATGATTACCTGTGCTACGATTATTGATACAAAATTGAAACCCAGGACTGCTATAATTTTTGATGCTAAAATTTTTCCTCTTTTAATAGGATAAGAGAACATCAAATCCATGGTTTTGTTCTTGTACGCATTGATGGTAAATGCAGAATGCATAATTGCTGTAAAGATTAAGAATACGATACCTGTTAACATTTCTACAAAAAACGAAACGCCTATAATTCCTTCTGCGATTTCCGGGTCTTCAAATCCTAAAAAAAATACAAATCCCACCGAAAGCGCAGTTAGAGATAAAATTACTATCACAGAATATAAAGCGTACTTCGCCGCATTATTCTTTAACATTTCCAGTCTGATTAATTTCAACATTTACCTGCCCTCCGTGGTCATCTTGATAAAATAATCTTCGAGAGATTCACTTTTTTTGCTCATAGATTCAATAGCCACGTTGTTGAGCACCAGACTTTTTGATAATTCCTGTGTTGGTCTGGCAACATCGTAAATTCTTATAACTTTGTCATCAATGATTTTAAAATTATTGATATGCAAATGTTCAGAGAGTACATATGCAGCCTGTTTTAAATTTCCAGCCACTAATTCTACATACGAAAGATTCATATCGAGAACTTCTTGCATGGTAAGTTCTCGCAACATTTTCCCGTGATTAATGATACCGATCGTATCCGCGATATTTTCTATTTCGGATAAAATATGGCTTGAAATCAAGATTGTTATACCGCATTCCTTGCAAAGCATTTTAAGAAGATCCCTGATGTATTTAATACCGGCCGGGTCAAGTCCGTTCATTGGTTCATCCAGTATAAGCAGCTCCGGCTTAGTCAACACCGCCCTAGCAAGTCCGAGGCGCTGCTTCATACCCAATGAATAACTGCGAACAGCTTTATTACCTGTTTCAGTTAAATCTAACATTTCAAGCGCGTTCTGTACGCTATTGGGACTGTAATACCCCATATATTCACAATGCAGTTCAAGATTTGCCGCACCGCTTAGATGGTCATAAAATGCTGGATATTCTATGATACTTCCCATACGTTTTAATACATTGTAAGAAGAGTTCGTAAGCCGTTCTCCGAAGATTTCAATTTCTCCACTTGTGGGTTTGAGCAAATTGGTAATCATTTTCATGACTGTTGTTTTACCGGCGCCATTCGGACCGAGGAAACCATAGATTTCATTTCGTTTGACATTCATATCTACCTTAGACACTACTTCGCTGTTATCAAATGCTTTTGTAATTCCATGCGTTTGGATAACATAAGACATAAAACCGCCCTCTTTCTATTTTTACCCTAAGGCTATTGTAGCTTTTTGCCTTTTCAAAACTCTTGAATAAATCTTACGAATTTCTTTCGCTTGAGTATCAGCGGTAAATCAAGTAAGTTAATAGTTCATCTTTTTTAGTTTTACTGTAAAAACCGTTTCAATAAACGGCTGACTCTTTAGCGTAATTTCGCCACCTAGCTTTTCTGCAAGACGTTTTGCAATTGTAAGCCCCAGACCATTCCCTTGTATTTCCTTATTCCTCGAATCTTCTAACGTATAAAGCCGATCAAAAACAAGGGCTGTGGATTTTTCTTCAATTCCTTTTCCTTTGTCAATGATGTCGATGTAGGAATAATTATTATCAAAACGCAGACTCATACCTAAATATTTGCCATCATAACCGTAGCGAACAGCATTTGATATTAGGTTAAAAAAGATGCGATCAAGTGCATCCTCGTTTCCCTGTACATAGATATTAATTTCAGGTATGTTAAGCTCTACCAAAAAGTCTCTGTTTGTCAGAATATCGTAGAAGTCCAAAATGTTTTTCTTGCATATTTCATTGATATTTATTCGGGTTATAGGGATATCGGTATCTCCAGCCTCCAATTTCGCCAAGGTGAAAAACTTATTGATTAATTCCATCACCTGATGCGCTTTGTTCTCAACCTTTTTAAGCGATTCCGATTCATTGCTTGGACGCATCAACATAATTTCAAGATAGCCTAAGATGACAGTCAAAGGTGTTTTTAGATCATGAGATATATTTGATAACATTCGCTTTGACGCGAATTCGGATTTTCTGTAGTCCGTTTTTGCCTTTTGCCGATCTTCAAGCATCCGGTTTGTTTGCGTAATCAGTTCCATAATGGATTTTTCGTCAGTAAATACCATAATTTTTTCAGCTGTGTTTTCATCCAGTATACGCGAGAGGTCCTCAGTCACCTTCAATAAATCTCTTTTGATTGCCTTCTTGGAATAAAAAACAAAACAAAGTGCGACTAACAGCCCAGCGAAGCAGAAAGCCAATAAAAATCCATAGATTGATTCAATCATTACCCTCACCTAATTTATATCCGATTCCCCATACCGTTTCTATGTACTTGGGGTTTCTCGAATCATCCTCGATTTTTGCTCTTAATCTGCTGATATGGACATTAACAGCATTTTCATCGCCTATATAGGCATCGTTCCATATCTGAGTATAAAGCTGAGCTTTTGTATAAACCTTTTTAGGGTTTTGAATTAAAAGTTTGAGAATATCAAATTCTTTGGCTGTCAGTTCAATCTTTTTGTTTCCTTTGCTAACGGTATAGTCATCTACATTCAATGCAATATCATATGTCGTTAAAAGATGCGGTTCTTCGATAGGTTTATTCTGTGAATATTGTGTTGAACGCCTAATATTTGCTTTTATTCTTGCCAGCACCTCTGTTATGGAAAAAGGCTTGGTAATATAATCGTCCGCTCCTAAACCTAACCCCAGTGATTTATCCAAATCGGTATCCTTTGCTGAAATAATAATTATCGGCACAGTGCTTTTTGACCTAATATTCTGCATGACCTCAATTCCATTTAATTTAGGTATCATAATGTTAAGCAAAACTAAATCAAAAGTTTCTTCCGCAAATCTTTGAAGACCATCTTCACCATCAAGCGCATTGACAACTTCAAATGATTCACTTATCAGAAAATTTTGTAGGATTTCGTTAATTTCAATATCGTCCTCAATTAATAAGATTTTCATACCGCACCTCTTTTCTCATTCTTTTTTCTGCGTCCATCAACTGGTTTGTCAGCATTTACAGGAACAAGCCAAAGATTTCCCTTTTTTACTGCACCGTTAATACGTCCAGCAACACAATAATGTGTAACCATCCGTCCAGTGATACCCCACTTTTCACCTGCTTCTTTGACTGTTAAATAGTCCATACCTACACCGCCTCGTATAATCTATAGCCATTATATTTCAAGTTCTTGAAACAAACAAAAATCAGTCTTTTCTTTTCTGCAAATACGGTAACAAAAAAGAGACACTGAGATAGAAATGGGCAGGTCTCCGAACAATGACCTGCAGAACGTATTTTAAAATCGCTGAGATGCATGAATCTAGTTTTCCAACCGATTCGGAATGTTTTGTTACGGATATCATCAGTTCGTTGAATATTGGTGCTCCGACTATTTCACATCATATCAAAGAATTAGTAAATGCCATTTAATTCATCGACGGGCATGACACCCCACTTTAAATACGGAAGTAGGATTGTAATTGTAAGTGTATGGATGATAACAGCATAACGGATGTGACAGTACCTTGACAGTCGATGTAATATGCTGTATATTGTATTTGTGGAGGTGACACAATGGTTGATAATAAGATTTCCTCGGATTTACTCAGAGGGCATACTGATACGATTATTTTGAAGTTATTGATAAGCGGTGACAAATATGGGTATGAAATATCGAAATTGATAGATTCGAATTCCCATGGTGAGTACGAACTTAAGGAGGCTACTATGTATTCGAGCCTGAAGAGGCTAGATAATGATGGTAGTATCACTTCATATTGGGGTGATGAGACCCAGGGTGGTAGGAGGAAGTACTATAAGATTTCCGAAAAGGGGAAAGAGACATATATTCAAAATTTAAAAAACTGGGAGTACGCTAAGCGTATTCTCGATCAATTACTATAAGAGGAAGGTGCTAATAACAATGAATAAGAAATTAATCAACTATTTAGATGGAGTATTTTCACCCTATGAGGATTTGCATTCGGTCAAAGAATTGAAAGAAGAGTTGTCTAGTAATTTACAGGAAAAATTGAGTGATTTGAAGAGTCAGGGTTACGATGATGAGGTTGCTTATAATATGACCATCGACTCAATTGGAGATATATCAGAGATTATAGAAAGTATCTCTGCAAAGACTAGAGAACTGCATCAGATGGTAAACCAGGATTTTTCAAATATTAATCTCCCAAATTCTGATTTTAAAGGGGTAAAAGTGCATGAGGGTACGTTTAACGGCAGCGCCCTTAAAGAATCAGACTTCAGCAATTCAGATTTAAGTAATAGCACCTTTAAAGGCACTGATTTACAGAATTCCGATTTTAAAAAGGTAACCATTCATGATGGATCCTTTAATGGTAGTGCCCTTAAAGGATCAGATTTTAGTGGTTCAGATTTAACGAACACTTCCTTTAAAGGGTGCGATTTGACGAACGTAAGGTTTGAAGGTGCTAATCTTACAAGAACAAAATTAACTTCGGTGGGTCTGAAAAATATGAGTTTTAAAAACTGTGTCTTAGATTATACGGATTTTACCTATTCAGATTTGTCGGGAGTATGTTTCGATAATCATACGCTGATTGGTACTATTTTTAAGGGCGCAGGTTTAGCAGGGACATCATTTAAAAATGTAGTTTTTAGAAATGTATACTTTAACAGCGCCTATGTAAAAAAAGCAATTTTTGACGGCGCTACAATGGATAAATTGACTTATGCTGTTTTAAAAGGCAGCAAAGCAAACCTAACTAACGTAACAGTAATTTAGGGGGTGGGATTATGATCCAAACTAATACAGCGATTTCGGTAAGTGGTATTGAGAAGTCATTTAAGAATATTAAAGTCCTTCAAAATGTCAATTTTACCGTTCGAAAAGGTAGTATTTTTGCCCTGCTGGGCTCTAATGGCGCGGGCAAAACCACAATGATTAAAATCCTAAGCACTTTAATCAAACCCGATCAGGGAAGCGCGCAAGTCTGCGGCTTTGATGTTACCCGTCAGCCGAATCAGGTGCGTGAAGAAATCAGCCTAACGGGGCAGAATGCAGCAGTGGACGGGGTTTTGACAGGCAGAGAGAACCTGCGCATGCTTGGAAAGCTGCGCCATCTGCCTGACTCAAATCAACAAGCCGATGTCTTACTGGAACGGTTTGATTTGCTGGAAGCCGCCGACCGGAGGGTTGCGACCTATTCAGGAGGTATGCGCCGACGACTTGACCTGTCGATGAGTTTACTGGGAACTCCCTCCGTAGTGTTTCTTGATGAGCCAACCACCGGATTGGACCCTCAAAGCCGTATCACAATGTGGAAGATCATCACAGACCTCGCCCATTCAGGGATTACCGTATTTTTGACCACACAGTATCTGGATGAGGCAGATCAGCTTGCAGACCAAATCGCCATCCTCAACAATGGGAAGATTGTAGCGGAAGGAACCGCGGCGGAATTAAAAAAACTGCTTCCCCACGGCCATATTGAACTCAGCTTTCGCAATGAAAAAGAAGTACAAACGGCGCGTGATCTGCTTGGAGATTATAAAGTAAGCTTGGATGGGGAAAATCAAGCACTTATAGTAACCACTGACGGGAGCATCAAGCAAATGACAGATATTCTCAACCGGCTTCAAAACGCAGGACTTTCGGTTGCCGAATTTGCGCAAAAGCTGCCGACACTGGAGGATGTGTTCCTAACGATTATCGGTGAAAAGCAAGGAAAGGAGATGTCAAATGATGATCTTATCAGGAATTAGACGTAATTTCGGCGATACGGCAGTGTTGAGCGGGCGCATGATGCGCCATACATTCCGGAGCATCGACACATTGATCACGGTAGTCGCAATGCCGATTATGATGCTGCTTATGTTTGTTTATGTATTCGGTGGAGCGATGAACACCGGTTCGATTGATTATATCAATTTCGTGGTTCCCGGCATCCTTCTGTTTACCATCGCCAGCGGCGTGGCTTATACAGCGTTGCGTTTAAACAACGATGTCACGTCGGGGATCTTCGACCGCTTCCATTCGATGCCCATATCGAAATCTTCAATTTTAGGAGGGCATGTGCTGAATTCTGTGGTGTTCAACATGTTTTCAGTCATACTGGTGCTGCTGGTTGCCCTATTGATCGGATTTCGTCCGGAGGCGGGGCTCGCCGAATGGTTACTGGTTATCGGAATGGTGTTACTGTTTACGTTTGCGATGACATGGGTCGCTGTAACTTTTGGTTTGCTGGCTAACAGCGGCGAAGGAGCGGGGGTCTTTGCCTATCCTCTGCTGGGCCTGCTGTTTATCAGCTCAGCCTTTGCGCCAACCGAATCCATGCCGCAGGTTCTCCGTGCCTTTGCGGAGTATCAACCGATGACGCCGCTTATTGAGGCTGTACGCTCCCTGCTAATGAACGAGCCAGTTGGAAACAATGCTTTGATTGCAGTTATATGGTGCGTGGGTATTCTCGTTGCTTCCTATATTTCTGCAATGCAAATTTATAAGCGTAAGATGGCATAAATTACTCTTAAATAGTAACAAACCACTTTACTCTGAGTAGTCAGAATAAAGTGGTCGTAAGGTTAAAATCTAAATAACTAATCTTGAAAATCGGTTAATTGTAACTGAACAGAGTTAAGTGAATTTATTGCTTCTTGAATCTTGTTTCTATTATCTGCTCTTTCGGCAGAATTCAGTGCATTTTGTAAAGTGTTAACAGTAGATTGTATTGATGATATGCTGAGAGTAACTTGTTGTTTTGCTTTTCCTGACATTATTTACTCCTCCAATATAAAATATTTCCAAAATAGTATCTGCACAAATTTTGATATATATTCTGAGGTGGTATGGGCATAATGGGCTACTTAATGCAAAAGGCTGGAGCAAATAATATGCTTCCAGCCTTTTTGACAGTCTTCGTTCTAGTCAAAAATGTTGCGTAAGTCAATTGCTAAGTCATTCAATATCCCATCGTTTATTGTTTCGTTCCCGTACACTGCTGGTTCAGTAAATAGATTCTCGGAAAATATGCTTAGCTATTCTGCTTTCGAAAAAACTCGATTTGGCAACCCTATAGCAGGATGATGGGATATTCATAGAGAACTTGTCGATAGCAAGATTTATTGAGCGGAGGAAAAATTAATCAATAATATGCTATAATATGGGAAAACGGTATGGTACTTAAAGGAAGGCCATGATTATATCGAAAATTAAGAAAGGGCGGACCATGTGATGTCCTTACCAGAAGAAAATAAAAAACATGCCTACGCTGATTATATAACTTGGCCGGAAAATGAACGATGGGAAATAAATAGAACAGCGGCGAATTTTCTAAGTTTGAAGATAGTATTCAGCGGAGGAACTTATATGGAAATAAAGATCAGAGAAGCAAGCATCAACGATTACGAAGGTTTATGTGATGTTTATGTCGAACTTGATGAACTCCACAGATTGAATCATCCTGAACTTTTCATTAAACCTGAAGAATATGCAAGGGCCAAAGAGTACATATTGGAAAGCATCAATGATGGAAATAAGGCCCTTTTTGTGGCCGAGGTCGACTCAAAGCTGGTTGCTTATGCAGAATGTAACCTTCAAACGTCTGCTAATTTTCCTGTGATCAAGAAGAGGGAATGGGTACAACTAGATGGTATTTCGGTAAAAAGAGAGTACCATAACCATCATATAGGGTCCTTACTGTTAAAGAGAGTCGTTGAATGGGCTAAAAGTAAAGATGTGAATAGAATTGAACTAAAAGTCTACTCCTTTAATTCGGAAGCCGAAGATTTTTATGTAACGAAAGGTTTTAAAGTACTAAGTAAAGCAATGTATCTAAACTTATGACCGTAACAGTTACTCAGGCTGTCCCCTGATTCCAGACTCGCCGGATGCGAAATAAGTAGTAAAGCTTGCCGAAAAGAACGCAAGGAGTGAGATTATGAATATTCGATATTTACACGAACGCTTATCTCCTATAGAAGAGATTACCGTGGTTGGCAAGAATACAGTGGTGGACGGTGTTATTTGCCATGTTATGGGTGTAGTACGCTATGGCAGGAAAATGCGGCTTTTGGTTCTGCAATATGATGAGGCTTATCGGCAGCATGTTGAGGAGGCTGAAGTTGCAGACTCGTGTGATACTCGGGATATGCCCGAGAGCAACCGAATGGTGCTGCGTGGCCAACGACAACTTGATGCCGTAAATCCTTTTGGGACAGTTAGCAGAGTATTCATTGGGGAAAGAGAGTTTAAAGTACACACTTCGGAAAATCGGCGACTCAGTTCGCAGGATTGGGAGTGCGTCCTGATACTCTCTGAATTCCTGCGTCGCGGCTGGCAACCGGCAGGTATCGATTTTCAGAGCATTGATATGCTATTTCTAACCAGTTTGGAGCTGGACGGCGACTATACCGCCATCCCAGCCTTCGGCGAGAATTCGGCGTTGCGCTTTACCATGGGGCCCGACAGCGTGGCATATTTGGTTGAGCAACCGATTACTTTGACTGTCGGCAGTGAATACCCTGACAAACTGCGGTTCCGAGATACGGTTAGCGGTGAAGAACGTTGGGCGCAGATCAACCGAGTATATCTGTCGGATATGTGGGCAGATATGGCAAAGACCTTCGCTGACCCCAAATTGCAGGAGCATATGACTCTGGAGCAAATTACTCAGGCCAAATTAGATTTTGAAAAGCGGTTCTTAGAAATCTGCCCCAAGGGTATGTGCTTTCCCATCATCGAGTATGAATGCGAGGAAGGTATCTTCCTCCAGTTTTATTTCAAAGATTATCTGGATGCAACGCCTATAAGTAGAAACAGCGTCTTGGGATTCATAGTCAGCCCGGATCAGCCTACAGGTATTTTAGGATTGAAACTGAAAGCTGCTATTATTCAGGAGCCGGTTCCCGCGAACACCGTAAGCATCGAGACAGAACTGTTTCAATATCAACATACCACCACTGGCGGTGATATTGTATTGAAGTAAGCCTGTATCAGGCGAGAAAATTATGGAGTTCTTAGTACAATGAATGTTTATTTTCACATTAGTATCGAAATGCGAGGATTCCCTCAATGGGAAGTTCCAGTTGTTCGAGCATGTTCTTTATCAAACGAGTTTTTCCGCGGAGTTCCTAATTCAAAATTGATAATTACAATGGCAAGAAGTGTTATTAATCCACCGACAAGCTGGATGGCTAAAACACGTTCTTTGAGAATAAGGTAACCGCTGAGAACTTCAACAACAGGGATCAGATTTAAATAGATGGTTGTTAGAGCCACATCCAAACGTTTCAAGGCATAGTTATACAAAAAGT
>NZ_SPQQ01000004.1 GCF_004766045.1 Desulfosporosinus fructosivorans | reverse complement strand
GAACACGGAAGTTAAGACCTCCAGGGCCGATGATACTTGGGGCGCAAGCCCCTGGGAAAGTAGGTCATCGCCAGGTAAACAAGCAAAAAGGCTATCTCTTAGGAGATAGCTTTTTTGTGTTTAGTTATACGGTAATATGGGGCGGGGGTTTCACCTGTTCATCCACACTGCTGGAGTGTCTGCCGCATCTCCCGCTGGCTCATGTTCCCAACATCATTGTCCGCTATAAATTGATCCCGTTCCTCTACCGGGATCCCAAAAAGGATGAGCTCTTGGGTGTAGTTCAAATGGTGCACCGGTGCACCATTTGGGCCCTCTTCCTCGTCAGGGGTGGAGAGCATTGGGGTTCAAATGTTGCATCGATGCAACATTTGGGCTCTCTTCCTCGTCAGGGGAGGAGAGTATAGCCCCGTACTCCTGGAAGGTTTTCATCAGTCTGCTGGCCGTGCTCCGGGTGTAACTCACGGATTCAGTCAGCTATTTGAGCCACTCCCCATGGGGTACCAGCTCTTTGGCTTCCGTCAGACGCCTTCCGATCTCCCCAGCATTGGTAAGCAGCATTTTGCCACTTTCCTCCTTGATATAGTTAATCTCGGACGCAATTTGCTCAGGCGTCCTGTTGGAAATCATCCTCATACCGGCTGCCCATCCTTTTTTCGGAATGTCTTTTCAGATACTCTTATAAGATATGTCGGGCTCCAGACAAGTGTGAGGGTTATTCACCCATAAAAAAATGCGGTTTGGACAAAGATGCTTCCCAACAGTAAACAATAGTACAAGCAAATCCAGACTATATACAACTGGAGACTATCGTGGTTTACGTATCTTCAGGTAACAAATGAAAAAGACTAATCATAGCGCGAGGTCTATTTGAGTTAGTACAAATTCGATTTTTAGAGTAATTAATCAATTTATGTTAGTGGCAAACAAGACGTCCCCTTGCCACTGCTTGATGCTGGGGTTCTACCCGTGTATATATCCAGACTGCTCAAGTTTTCGAGGTGAGTCCCCGTGGTGCAGTAATTCTTGAATTGTTCACTGATTTGAATATATTAATTTTACTACTATATTATAATATATTCTAATATAATAGTAGCTTTTTCGACAGTAAGCATATAAAATATATCTATGTTTACATAGTAATTGAGTTGCGAAGATATGTAATAGTAGTAGCGTATTCTTTTTAAGATTGGAGAAGTAATATATGGCATTAAAACTCAGTGATTCTGTTTCTCAGAAGATTGTTGATTTTATTTATGGAAATAGTGGTTATCATGGTATCGTTTGTGACGATTCAGGGAAAATTATTGCGGACTCAAATTCTGCTCAATCAAGAATAGGAATTCAACATAAGGGAAGTACGGAAATATTAACAAACGGCAATGATTATGCTATTGTGACAGCCGCTGACGCTGAAGCAACGGAAGGTAGATCCAAAGAAGGCTTTAGTGTAGTCATTAAAGCGGACGGTATACGAATTGGTACATTTGCTGTTGCAGGACCTTTAGAGATCGTTGAGACCGTTGCCAAGATAGCTGCAGGTATTGTAGTTATGATGATTAGGGATGAAGAATTAAAGGAGATCATTCGTAACCAAGTCGAAATGCTAAGCACTTTGGTTGAGCAAGCCGCAAGCGCTGTGCAACAAACTGCTGCCTCTTCTCAGGAAGTAGCTTCTATAAGCCAAACTATTGCTGAAGAGGCACAGGATGGAAAGAATCAACTAAAGTCCACCTCAGGTATATTAGAGCTTATCCGGCGTGGTGCCAAGCAAACCAATCTTTTAGGGCTGAATGCTGCAATTGAAGCAGCGCGAGCTGGCGAACAGGGTCGTGGCTTCTCTGTTGTTGCAGGTGAAGTTCGTAAATTAGCTGAAGAAAGTAATCGTTCCGCCAATGAGATAAGCTCGATTCTACTGGAATTTGAATCTATTGTGCAGAAAATTACGGAAAACTCCCTGCGCAACAGTGCTATCACCCATGAGCAGGCAATGGCTAATCAAGAAATTGCAAAATTAGTTGAAGGGGTACAACAAGTAAGTTGGGAATTGCAATCATTGTCTTCTAAATTATGATAACGTTCACATGACTAAAGTTTTTAATATTGGTTCCCGTTTGTGTTGACCTTACAAGGCAACCAAGAGACCATCCTCGGAGATGGTCTCTTGGTTGCCTTGTAGCTATAATAGCCTACGACATGCTAATTTAGATTTCATTATTCAAACTATACAAAATTCTTTGCCTTAACTGAACCTGTCCGACCATCAGACACATAATATGATATAATAAAACATTATAATGTATTATTTGGTAGGAAAGGGGATGGGAAAATTGGTTTGCAAGCTCACTGATCTTATTGCTCAAAAAATTGTGCAATTTATTCATGAAAAAAGTGGATTCGCAGTTATTGTCTGTGATGATACTGGGTCAATCATTGCTGATTCGGCACAAACTAGAATAGGAGTACAGCATAAAGGAAGTAGACAAATATTAACGACTAACCTTGATTCTGTAGCCATTACTGCAGCAGAGGCTGAAGCTTCTAATGCTAATATCAAAGAGGGCTTTAATATTGCCATCAAAGTAGACGATGTTAAAATTGGTACATTTGGTATCGCCGGACAGTTGTCAATCGTCGAACCAGTTGCTAAGATAGCTGCCGGTATGGTAATTATGTTGCTAAGAGATGAAGAATTGAAAGAATTTATACGTTATCAAGTTCAGGCCCTGAGCACTTCAGTTGAACAAGCAGCTAGTGCGGTACAACAAACTGCTGCTTCTGCCCAAGAGGTTGCTTCTATCAGCCAGACTATTGCAGAAGAGGCCCAGCAAGGAAAAAATCAGCTCAAATCCACTGCTGGTATCTTAGAGCTTATCAGGCGAGGTGCCAAGCAAACTAATCTGTTAGGGTTGAATGCTGCAATTGAAGCAGCCCGGGCAGGCGAACACGGACGTGGTTTTTCGGTGGTTGCCGGCGAGGTGCGTAAATTAGCAGAAGCGAGTAATCGTTCAGCAAATGAGATAAGTGACATTTTGCTTGGATTCCAAACAGTCATCCAAGAAATTACTGAACATTCCCTACGTAACAGTGCAATTACTCATGAACAGGCGCAAGCCAATCAGGAAATTGCAAAATTAGTAGAAGGCGTACAATTAGTGAGCCAAGAATTACAAGCGTTGGCTTCTAAACTATAGTTGAATTACCAGTAACCAGCTCTTGACGAAATCTCAAGCTTGGCGGTTAGTCCGGGATAAACGGCTTGTTTATTGGACAAGATCCTTATACGGAAAATATTTAATATATAGGAGGTTTCTATGAAAGTTACTTTGGCCTACGGAAAAAATGGCTTGAACGTTAACGTTCCTGATTATTCCACAGTAATTGAACCCACTCACTTGGAATGTATCGAGGACGATCATCAGGCTGTGACGCGAGCTCTGCGCAACCCTAGTGGTACTAAACCTTTAAAGGAAATGGTTAAGTCTAGTGATCGAGTTGTCATTGTTATAAGTGACATTACCAGACCGACTCCAAATCAAAAGCTTATTCCTTGGATAATTGAGGAACTTCCCCATGTGCCCTTAGAGAATATTACGATCATTAATGGCCTCGGGACTCACCGTGACCAAACAAGGGAAGAGTTTATCGAGATGCTTGGGGAAACTATTGTAGATACAGTTCGAATTATTAACCATCACTGTCACGAAAAATCGGAATTGGCGCATCTCGGAACAAGTAGTTTCGGCTGCGAGGTATACTTAAACAGAGAATACGTTGAGGCTGACTTTAGGATTGTGACCGGGTTTATAGAACCTCACTTTTTTGCGGGTTTTTCTGGAGGACCAAAGGGAATTATGCCTGGTATCGCGGGGATTGAAACTATCCTAACATTCCACAACGCCAAAATGATTGGACACCCATTGGCTACCTGGGGAATTCTAGATGACAATCCACTACAAGCTATGACGAGGGAAGTTAATACGTTTTGTAAACCAGATTTTCTTCTTAATGTCGCACTGAATGGCGAAAAGAACATCACCAATGTTTTTGCAGGTGAGTTGGTTGAGGCACATGCCATTGGGTGTGCTTATGTTAAAGAACATGCCATGGTAAAATGTGATGCTCGTTACGACGTAGTGATAACAACGAACGCTGGCTACCCTCTCGATCAAAACCTATATCAGGCTGTAAAAGGAATGGACGCCGCACGTATGATTGTGAAGCAGGGGGGGACGATTATTTGCGCAGCAGAATGCAGCGAAGGTATGCCCGAACATGGAAACTTTGTAAAGATATTGCAAATGCGTAAGTCTCCAAAGGAACTCCTAGAAATGATTAATGACCCTTCTTTTCAGATGTTTGACCAGTGGGAAGCCCAAAGACTAGCTATGATCCAGGAGTGGGCAGATGTTCACGTTTATTCAACATTATCCGACGAATCGGTTAAAATAGCAATGCTTACCCCGACTAAAGATATTGAACAGACTTTGAATGAACTAGTGGGTAAATACGGCCCCGAAATGAGTATTGCTGTATTGCCCCTTGGACCGCTGACTATTCCTTATGTGGAAGAATAAGTAGGCATTGTCTTTTAGAAATGTTTGATTCTCAATGTATTCGGCAGACAATACATATCTTGACAGAGAAATGCGAGAAGTAATGTTGTTGCACCCGTGCCATTGAGTTGCCTAGAATACCTGGGAGTAAAAACCATGACAATTGTATATGCTTGAAATACTGATGCGAACTTTTCTATTGAGTGCACGCTCGATCGATGGTTGGAGAATTAGTATGAAACATAGAGAGAAAACAAAAAGAAAAAAAGAAAAGGGCGCTCATTTTATTACGAGCGTCCCTTTTTGGTCTCCGGGTTATATTATATAGATGGGATTTTTCGATCTTGAGTTGGTTGATAGGATCGATACGTTTATGATTGATACTAAAGAGTTCATATTAGTCAATTATATCAGAACCTTGTTCAGCCATTTCCTTCTCGGCAAAGGTAATCATTTTTTTAACCATATTTCCACCAATTTGACCCACTTCACGGGTAGTCATATTTGCAAAACCCTTTTCTTGAATATCATCGTCTAATTGTAGTTCTTCAGCTACTTCCCACTTGAGTTCATCCAACTGTCTTTCGGATTCAGGAACTTCAGGTGTATTTCGGCTCATATGCAACCATCCTCCTTTATCAGTTGTTTGCGAACGCATTATTATCCTATCCAGAAAAAAAAGCTCTATACACAATTATTCAAATTCAATTAAACCATATGACTAACTTAACTAATATATTGGAATACTGCAGTGTGTAAATTATAAAGAAATATAATAAATGCGACTTGCCGAAGATTCTGAATTATTGGAGTTAGAGATGGAGGATATTTACTCCTCCTGTCGAATTGTTATTATAGTAGGTTTGCATACTCTATCGTCACCAAGGTCTCGATGTTTGACTTCAAGTTGAACGAGTTCACTCATGAAGGAGGAATAATGTGCACGAAATGGCTTTGATGGGTGGAGTTTTTGAGGTTATAGAGCGGACCCTTACTCACCATGAAGTAAAGAGAGTGCTGCAGGTTAAACTAAAAGTAGGAGAACTTACGAATGCACAACCAGATGCCTTACAGATGGTGTTTGAAGCTTTTTGCAAGGATTCTATCTGTGAAGGAGCAGAGCTAATTGTTGAGCGAGTTCCGGTGCGTGGCCGTTGTCGAAATTGTCAGCTTGAATTCAGTGTGGAAACTATGTTTTTCCTCTGTCCGGAGTGTCAGAATACTAGCATTGAAGTTATTCAGGGAGACGAGCTTTTACTTGAAAGTCTGGAGGTTGAATAAATGGAATCTAATCGCCGCGAAATTGAAGTGATGGCGAACTTACTTAGTTCAAATGATATTCAGGCAGAAGTTAACCGAGCACACTTCCGCAAAAATCATTGCTTAGCCATTAATGTGATAGGTTCTCCTGGAGCAGGGAAGACCGCTCTCTTAGAGAAGACATTGCCCCTTTTAGGGGTGGACATGAAGGTTGGCGTTATTGAAGGAGATATATTTACAAGTAAGGATGCGGATCGTATTGCTGCTCAGGAAGTCCCCGTTATTCAAATTAATACTGGCGGAGGATGTCATCTGGATAGTAAAATGGTAAGTAAAGTATTGCCTGAGTTTAATTGGCAAGCAACGGATCTAATGATCATAGAAAATGTTGGAAATCTTGTTTGTCCGGCCGACTTTGATTTAGGAGAGGCTTTTAAGGTCATTGTGTTGAGCATCGTTGAAGGAGACGATAAGCCGGCTAAATATCCTGTGATCTTTCGCAATGCCAAAGCAGTTGTGTTAAATAAAATGGACCTTGAGGCGTTTACAGACGTGAATATGAACAACATGAAACAAGATATCCTAGCTATAAATCCAGATATCCAGATTTTTGAAGTCTCTTGTCGTAATGGAAATGGTCTTGAAATGTGGACAAATTGGTTAAGACGAGAAGTGACAACCTATCAGAAAAACGGTTAGTACCTATTCTTTATGAGATCCCCAATGGATACTAGCGGCAGCGGTTCGCTGTGAGAATCTTAAATATTACAAAACCCACGAATAAAGTACATGTTTCATGTGCTTTCTCCGTGGGTTTTGTTTAAGGGTTATAGATCTTAAGAATTGAGTGCGTCCGATAAATCCGGAGTAAATTTCCCTTCGCGCTGTATGAAATCAATCTCGTTGAGTATTAATTCAGTAAGACGAGGAAATAACGCTGTAATTTCAGAGCTGATCTCCATTCCCCATTCAAGACTTTTTGGTTGAATCCCAAAAATTAAGGTTATTGGGGCATGCCCTAATACATTAGCCATGGCGAGTACCTCAATGATCCCGATTTGATGAAAAGAAACTTCATATTGCTCAGGAAACACCTTGATATCTCCCGGGTGAAAACGAAACAATGCTCCTGGTTCGGCTTGAGCATTAATTGCATCGACGATAATCAGAAAGTCGACCTCTTGAATCAGATGAACCAGTTCAAGTCCCGCTGTACCTCCTTCAAGGAGCTCCACATTTTCGGGGAGATCCTTTTTCTTCAGCACATCTAGAAAGCGAACGCCAAGACCTTCATCTGACAAGAGGATGTTTCCTACCCCCATCACCATTATTTTAGGTGAATGCATTATTACAGTCCCTTCTGATTCTTGATTTTGCCGAAGAACATGAATAAGAATTGTTCATAGGCTTCTGTAAAGACAAGATATAAATGAACGCCGACGAGTGCTATGAATAACCACATAAAGAGGTAATGAAATCCGCGAACCGCTGCTAAACCGCCGAAATACCAGGCATAACCTGCTAATTTCTCTGGCCAGTAGAGAATGGCTCCGGTAATAATCTGCACCATAGCCATAATGGGAAAGGAGATATAAGCTATTTTCTGAAGTGGATTATATTTCCCCGTTTCTGGATCTTTTCCCATAAACAGATAGTATTTTGTTTGGGGCCAAAAGTTTTTGAGATCTTGGGTATTGAGTATAATATCTTTATAATCTTTATGTTTTCCAAAAAAGGAGTAGTAGAAACGTATAACCCCATTGATAACTAGAAAATACATAAAGAAAAAGTGTAGATTGCGGACTAAATTCATGGGCATACCGGGATAAGGTGAATGAATAAACCAACCTGTAATACCTAAAACTAGAAAGTTTATTAAATTAATCCAGTGGCTTACCCGCTGGTATAATGGATGATCTGATGGGTTTACCATGTCCTTTCCTCCTTTTCTACCAGCCGATCCGGAATTTTTTGATGTCGTTGGTTACTGGATCGATGAGGTGAATTGCACATGCAAGGCATGGATCATAGGAACGGACTACCCGTACAACGTTAACAGGATTTTCTAGGTCTTCAACGGGCACGCCTATCAAGGCTTGTTCCAGTGGACCACGGACACCCTTATCATCTCTTGGTGAGAAATTCCAAGTAGTTGGAACAACCATTTGATAGTTTTCAATCTTATGATCAGCAACTTTAACAAAGTGACCGAGTGAGCCTCGAGGTACTTCAGTCATACCTGCCCCTTGCCCTGTAGCAGGAGCTTCCCAATGCTCAGTATCATGGATGCGGAAATCCTTAGATCCCATTTCTTTCTCTAGAGCATCTAACCAAGTGAACATATCTTTGGCAAGAAGGAGTGTTTCATAAGCGCGAGCAGCATGACGGGCTACAGCCCCCGGCTTAATATTATACTTGGCAATGATGTCCATCAGACCTTTAGGTTGCATAACTAGCATTCGAGAGAGAGGTCCAACTTCAATCGGTTTACCATCATAGCGAGGGGCCTTAACAAAGGTATAGGCACCTTTTTTATCGAGATCAGGTACGGTATCCTCAGTATAGGGCGTATTACCATTCGCGTTGGCTTTATACCAAGAATATTGAACATCCTCGGTGATCTTCTTTTCATCAACCGGTAAGATATTGCTTAAATTGCCATCCATGATAACGCCTGCTTTAAAGAACATATCTTTACTTGCATTATCACGGGCAAATCCACCATAAGACATATAGTGAGGACTTCCTCCACCGACACCCGCTTGGGCTAACGGCAGAAGTGGACCAGTACCGAACGTTAAAACATCTTGCAAGTAAGTTTTCTCGATAAAATCAAGTTGTTCAAAGAGCATCGAACGGAATTGCTCGACTACTTGAATGTTAGGAAGCATAGTGACGCCACCCACGACAATCGAAGATTGATGAGGTTGTTTACCGGCAAAGAGAGCGGACATTTTCTTGGCTTTTGCTTGCATTTCTAGAGCTTTGAGATAGTGGGCTACGGCCATTGTCACTAACTCCGGGTCGTTAACACTGAAGGCATCCGGTTTGTAGCGAGGGGTTAAAGGAGCTGTATCTCCGGCTGCAACGAGCTTAACAATTTTTTCCTTAACAGCCAGAAGTCCAGGGTCTTTTCCTTGATACTGGGCAACTGCCATAACGTCTAAGTAATCTAGAGCACTCAGATGATAAAAATGCAGCGGATGGTCATGTAGATACATTGCCCCAACGATTAGATTGCGGATAATACGACCGCCAGCCGGAACGTTGGCCCCGTAAGCTTTGTCAAGGGCTAAAGAGGAAGCCCAACCATGGGAACCAGCACAAACTCCACATACACGTTCTGTAACATAAGTGGCATCCCGTGGATCACGACCGCGGAGCATTGCTTCAATTCCCCGATACATGGTTCCTATGACATGTGCTTCGACAACTTTACCATTCTCGACTTCTACTTCAATTCTTAAGTGTCCTTCAATACGTGTTAAAGGATCAATAACTACTTTCGCCATCTACATGTCCTCCTTATGATCCTTTTTGCTCAGTCTTCCGCTGGCCGCTGCAGCAATTAAGTGGACCCCTAGACCCACTGCGGCAGCCCCTCCAATAACAGTCCCCACAGTATCTGCATTAACGTGGCCGATACCAGGAAGCTTAAACATTTCTTGTTTGGAATATAATGGGCTAAATCCATCGTAAAAGTCTTTCTCTGAACAGCCGGAACAAGGAGAACCAGCATTAATACAGAAGTTGGCGTTGTCATTCCACCATACTTGCGCACAGTCAGTATAAGTTTTTGGACCTTTGCAGCCTTTTAAAATCAGGCAATACTCCTTTTGGATAGGATCGTTCCAATCTGTCAGGAATTCTCCATTTTCAAAGTGACCGCGTCTTGGACAGTTGTCATGTAATAAACTTCCATAGAAGGCAACTGGGCGATTTTGTGAATCTAGAGCTGGGGCCTTCTGATAGGTCAAATAATATAAAATTGTGCCAATTAAAGTAGCCGGTTTGACCGGACAACAGGGAAGATTAATCACGGTTTTGTTTATCCCCTCAGCTTTAAGGAGTTCTGCGACACCAACAGCACCTGTGTCACAAGCCCCTGGGATTCCAGCACCCTCGCTGGCGCAACTACCGATAGCGATAATCACTTGAGCCTTTTGAGCTGCTTCAATAAGAATTTTGCGGAAGGGCCTTCCTCCAACCATACAGAAACGGTCATCTTTAGCTGTGCCTGGACTGGAACCTTCTACAATCAGAACGAAATTTTCTTTAAGTGCTGTTTGGTAAGCCTCCTCGGCAGTATGACCGGATCCGGCCATAACGGTTTCATGGTAGCGAATTGAAAGCATGTCTAGAATAAGTTCAGCGGGTGAAGGGTTTAAGGTGGCTAAAGCTGATTCTGTGCACCCCGTGCAATCCATTCCTTCCAGCCAGATAACGGGTGGCTTGTTTAGTGCTTGCTCTACGGCATTGGCCGCTTGAGGGATGATAAGCTCGGGTAGGCCTAGAGCCGCTGTGGTCGCTGCAATCAATTTCATAAAATCACGCCGAGAAACCCCTTTGACTTTGAGTAAATCGAAATTACCCATACTTTGCAGAACACCTCCTGAATTTGTGTTGTAACGCTTCCACTGTTATCTGTAAATATTAGAACAAAAATTATATATGTTAACTTATATTCGGGAGAAATACTTACTTTCCTGCAATATTTAAGAACATTTGGAAAATTACAATTAATGTTTATAATTTTGGCAATCAGAAATATTAATACACAAAAGGTTGTCGAAAAATTGTCATATCATTTACTTGAAGAAAATAGAGTGTGGCGTGTACAATAAGGGTGTTATAGAAAACGTGAATTTGTTCGACTAAAACTGACATAGAACACTGTCTCCAATAGAAGCTGGTGTCTGAAAACTGATTACATTAGAGGTAAGCTTGAAAGCTGGTCGTTAAATAATGAAGATACAAGCAGTTGCTATTTACTTCAACGGTATTGTTCAAGGGGTAGGCTTTCGACCTTTTGTTTTTAAACTTGCAGAAGAACTCAATATTAATGGGTGGGTCAATAATTCAAGCCACGGTGTAACTATCCATGCAGAAGGAAATAATCTTGATTTGTTCTACAATCGGTTGCTTAAAGAAGCCCCTTCTTTAGCCCTAATTGTTGACTCACGATCTGTGAAGATTAAGGTTGCTCACTATAGGACTTTTGAAATTGTAGAGAGTAAAACCGAGGAAGAGGCCGATGTCTTAATATCTCCAGACGTTGCAACGTGCGGAGATTGTCTTAAAGACATGACTGACCCTAAGAACCGGTACCACAAATTTCCATTCACAAATTGCACGAATTGTGGTCCTCGCTATACAATCATCCGTGACGTGCCCTATGATCGAGCACAAACGACGATGTCTAAATTTCCGATGTGCAATTCGTGTGCAATAGACTATAAAAATCCAAGAGATCGACGATTTCATGCCCAACCGGTTGCCTGTGTAAACTGTGGGCCGAGAGTTCAACTTAGGGATGCTCTTGGTCGCCTGCTCCCAGGTATAGGCGTAGATCAACTGACCCAGGGAGGCATAATTGCGGTAAAAGGGCTAGGGGGATTCCATCTCGTTTGTGATGCTAACAACACGGGAGCAGTTCGCCGCTTACGAGAACGCAAAGAACGAGGAGCCAAGCCCTTTGCGGTTATGGCTCGGTCTGTTGCAAAAGCGCTTAAAGAGGTCGATATTTGTGCCAAGGAAGAAGAATTGTTACAGAGTTCTGCTGCTCCCATTGTTGTTCTAGAGCGGAAGCTTGCCCTGAAGGATTCTTTACCAGAGGGGATTGCTCCAGGGATACATACTTTAGGAATCATACTTCCCTATACCCCGCTCCACCATCTCTTGTTTGAAGGACCGTATGATTTTTTGGTCATGACGAGCGCCAACCTCAGTGGACGGCCTCTTATTTATTCAAACGAGGAAGCCTTGGAAGCTTTAGAAGGGATTGCCGACTATTTTCTTCTGCACAACCGCGATATTTATCATCCTTGTGACGATTCGGTCGTTCAAGTGATTGGGGATGAAACTGTCTTCTTTAGAAGAGCCCGCGGCTATGTCCCATTACCGATTTTGATGCCCAGGATCCAAGTCAAGACTCCCCTACTCGGTGTAGGAGGAGACCTAAAAAATACATTTTGCCTTGCTTCAGGGCAGAGGGCTTTTATAAGTCAATATATTGGAGATATGGAAGGGTATGAAAATCTTCAGCGCTTTCACCAGGAACTTAAATCTTTTCAACGAGTGGTCAATATTACGCCAAGTGCGATTGGGTATGATAAACATCCCAACTACCAACTGACGAGATTTGCCTTAGAACAACCTTGGCCTAAACATTCTGTGCAACACCATCATGCTCATTTAGTGAGTGTGTTGGGGGAATGGGACAGAACAGAACCAACCCTAGGGGTTATCTGTGATGGAACTGGGTTTGGGGAGGATCAATGTATTTGGGGCTTTGAATTTCTGTACGGCAACTCTTCAGGTTATATGCGCAAGGCTCATCTTGAGTACTTAGGGCTTCCCGGGGGAGATGTGGGTGCAAAGCAGCCCTTGCGAATTGCCTATTCTTATCTTAAAACTCTGTTTTCCCACGAAGCGTGGGAAACGACTGAGCCCCTTTGGGCTCCACTTTCTATCCTTGAACGGAAGATCTTGGATCGCCAACTTGAAACTGGCGTTCAAGTCTTCCAAACATCAAGTGCAGGGAGACTTTTTGATGCGGTGAGTGGTTTACTGGGTGTGTGTACGAAGGTTACCTATGAAGGACAAGCTGCGATCGAACTAGAAAGCGTTGGGACAAGGTTCTTGCAGCAACTGAGTCTTGAAGACGTAGACCGCGAGAGGGAAAACGAACAATTACTCTATTCATATGAAATAAGAGTAGAGAAAACGGCGCTTATCCTGGGAGTTAGATCGCTTTTTAAAGAATTGGTTCGAGATGTTCTTCGAGGAGTGAGTGCAGGAGAAATAGCCTATCGTTTTCATCAAACAATGGCTAAGGCTATTGTAGATCTAGCGCTGCGATTAGGGGTGAGTTATGGCCCTTTTGTTTTAAGCGGAGGTGTGTTCCAAAATAAACTTTTGACGGAAGCAGTCCTTCGAAACTGTCAAACACATGGAATTAACGTCTTGCGTTCTCGAGTCCTTCCTCCTGGGGATGGCGGTTTAGCCTTCGGACAACTATTAATTGCGAATGAGGTGTTATAAATGTGTTTAGCCATTCCTGCTAAAATTGTCACGATAAATGAGTCGCTTGCTAAAGTGGATATGATGGGTAATGAACGAATCATAAGTATTGACTTGGTCCCAGAGGTCAGAATTGGTGAATACGTTTTAGTTCATGCCGGATTCGCCATTGGAATTATTGACGATGAGAGTGCGAAAGAAACGGAAGAACTTTTACTGGAGGTAGCCAATGCCTATGAAGAAGGAGAGTAAAGACTTACGGTATTTGGCGAAAGGATATTTGGCGGAAATTCAAACCCTGGCCCAGAGCCCGTTTACAATCATGGAGGTTTGTGGAACGCATACTGTAGCCATCGCCAAAAATGCGCTGCGAGAGCTGTTGCCGACCAGTATCCGGCTAATTTCCGGACCAGGTTGTCCAGTATGTGTTACAGATAGCAGTGATATTGACCGTTATCTTTATTTGGCCGCCCAGCCAAATGTTATTACGGCAACCTTCGGGGACATGATTCGGGTACCAGGGACAGAGAAAAATTTACAGGTTCTAAGAGCAGAAGGAGCGGACGTTCGAATTGTTTATTCGACCCAAGATGCTTTAGAGTTAGCCCGTCAAAACCCAGATAAAGAGGTTGCATTTCTGGGTATTGGGTTTGAAACGACGACCCCTACGGTAGCGGTGAGTTTAGAGACTGCTAAACAAGAGGGAATTGCTAATTATAGCGTGTTATCCATGCACAAGGTCGTTCCCCCAGTCTTAAGATTGTTAGCTGAAGATGAAGAATTGGTGGTGGATGCCTTCCTAGACCCGGGACATGTTTGTGCCATTATTGGCACAGAACCGATTGAGTTTATGGCCAAAGATTATGGTTTGCCAGGAGTTGTGACTGGCTTCTCTGCTTTAGATATCTTGGAAGCCATTGTTATGCTTCTTCGTCAACGAGCAGAGGGCCGCTCGAAAATTGAAATTCAATATAAACGTGTTGCTAGAGCAGAGGGAAATCCACATGCTAAAAGGGTAGTGGAACGAGTTTTTGAGCCAGTTGACGCATCCTGGCGGGGCATAGGGATGATCCGGCAAAGTGGCTTGGGCATACGGGAAGAATATGGTGCTTGGGATGCGACGCGGAAATTTGCATTGCCAGTTTTTAGATCAGCGGAAACACCAGGTTGCCGGTGTGGAGATGTCTTAAAAGGACGAATTTATCCGACTCAATGTCCAATGTTCGGCAAACGTTGTACGCCGATGAAGCCTGTCGGACCATGTATGGTGTCTTCCGAAGGCTCTTGTGCAGCATATCATCGATACGTACAAAGGAGTGAAGACTAATGGAACGAATACTCTTGGCCCATGGCAGTGGTGGACGGCTTAGTCATGAATTAATTAAAACCCTGTTCCAAAAATATCTGGGAAACCCTTACCTAAACCAAATGAATGATGCTACATTATTGCCGGGTAAAGAGCAATTGGCTGTTACAACTGATTCTTTCGTGGTTTCCCCTTTGTTTTTCCGGGGAGGAAATATAGGCAAACTTGCGGTTTGCGGTACGGTCAATGACCTTGCGGTTAGTGGAGCAATTCCAAAATTTTTAACCCTAGCGCTTATTTTAGAAGAAGGATTACCAATGGATGAGTTAGGGCGAATTATTGAGAGTGTTGCTCAGACAGCTGCCGAAGCTGGTGTCGCTATTGTCTGTGGGGATACGAAGGTTGTGGAACGCGGGAGTGCGGACAAAATCTTTATAAACACGACTGGGATTGGGTATATTACAGATCGTTTAGTGGGTCCAGAGCAGATTCAACCAGGAGATGAGATTCTTATTACCGGAACGATTGGAGATCATGGAATTGCGATTTTATCTGAGCGCGAAGGGCTTGAATTCCAAACTCCAGTAGTTAGTGATTGTGCGCCTTTAAATGGACTTATCGATGCCTTTTATATGCCAGGAGTCAAATGCATGAGAGACCCTACCCGTGGGGGTGTTGCGACAACACTCAATGAATTGGCTGGGCAAGCTGGCGTAAGTATGCTATTAATAGAAGAACAAATTCCCCTTTCTCCAAGCGTTGAAGGGGCCTGTGAGATGTTAGGTCTAGAGCCTCTTTACTTAGCGAACGAAGGAAAAGCATTGGTTATCGTGGCCCCAGAAGTGGCTGATGAAGTTCTCCTGAACATGCGAGCGCATCCACTGGGGCGCAAGGCTAGGCGTATCGGGCATGTTCAAGAAGGAAAGTCAGGGCTCGTACTTATAGAAACTCCTCTGGGGGGAAAAAGAATAGTTGGCATGCTAGAAGGTGAACACCTCCCTCGAATTTGTTGAGAGTGAACTCACCAACTAAAGATGGATCAGGAGGGTATTATGCGGATAGCAGTCATTGATGGACAGGGTGGTGGCATTGGTAAACATATAGTCCAGCAGTTACGTAATAAAATGCCTGGTTTGGATATACTAGCTTTGGGAACCAATGCCCTAGCAACTGGAGCTATGTTGCGTGCTGGGGCGACTGAAGGCGCTTCAGGAGAGTCTGCGATTTGCTATAATGTAGATCGGGTTGATCTAATTGTGGGTTCGGTTTCGGTTATGATGGTGTATGGTCTCTTGGGCGAAATCACTCCAGCAATGGCTACGGCAATTTCTGCCAGTAAAGCGGATAAATTGCTTCTCCCTATCCAACGTGGGAATATTATGCTGGTTGGAATCCTTCGTATCCCTCTGCCCCACCAGATTGAGGCCCTAGTATTAGAAGTGGAAGAACGACTTAAACAGGTTTGACAAAGAGTATAATTATTGATATTATTAATCCATACTAAAACGATATGAAATGGGGTAATTGATATGCGAGTCGCTAATTCTATTACAGATTTGATAGGGCAGACCCCTTTGGTTCGTTTACAGCGCATGGTTAAGTCAGGAATGGCCAATATTTATGTTAAAGTTGAATCGTTCAATCCAGGTGGAAGTGTGAAAGACCGCATTGCCTTGGGTATGGTTCAGGATGCCGAAAAACGAGGGGCCCTAAAGCCTGGAGGGACCATCGTCGAGCCGACTAGCGGAAATACTGGGATTGGACTAGCCATGATCGCTGCAGCCCGTGGTTATCACTTAATTGTTGTTATGCCAGATACGTTGAGTGTTGAACGGCGTCAGCTCATGGCAGCCTACGGTGCAGAATTTGTGTTAACTCCTGGAGCGGAAGGAATGAAAGGGGCGATTGCAGAGGCAAAACGGTTGCTGAATGATAATCCAGATTACTTTATGCCTCAGCAATTTGAAAATCCTGCAAACCCAGAAGCACATAGACGAAGCACGGCGTTAGAACTTCTCGATCAGTTGAAAAATATTGATGCGTTTGTTGCCGGTATCGGGACGGGAGGAACGGTTACTGGGGTTGGGGAGGTATTAAAAGCGTCTCTTCCAGAAATAAAAATTATCGGGGTTGAACCCGCTTCTTCTCCAGTTATTTCAGGTGGAAAACCAGGGCCACATAAAATTCAAGGAATTGGTGCTGGGTTCGTTCCTGAGGTATTGAATAAATCAATATTGGATGAGCTTCTTCAAGTGAGCAATGAGGATGCCTTAGAGATAACAAGGCGTTTAGCTCGCGAAGAAGGGATTTTAGTTGGTATCTCTTCAGGGGCTGCAGTGTGTGCAGCATTGAAAGTTGCAGCAACCTTAGGAGAAGGGAAAAACATAGTTGTGATGGCTCCAGATACAGGAGAACGGTACTTGAGCACAGATGTTTTTCATTAAAAAATATGCTTGTTTGTTATTTGTGTTTCTAATTCGAATTCGAATATCGATAAGCAACCAGATTACGACCCGAATTGTAAGTTTAAGAGCTAATAACATAACTTTACATCCCGTGTGAATGCGGGGTGTAAAGTTTTTTATTAAGGATTAAACCAAAAGTTGTTGGATTGAAGCAACAAGGATGATCACCGGCGCCTGCACAACGCGCACTAAAAGAACCAGGGATAGAGTCACTAAACCAATTGTCGCAGTATCGAGAAGATGAGATATTGCGCTTACATGGAATTGGTCCAAAAGCAATAAAAAATCTGATAGCTGTCCTTAAAGAATATGGTATGACGTATAAAGAGGGTAATTAAAAGACTTAGACTTATGAAAATTATGGAATATATACAGACGCTTCGTGCTTGTGAAAATCCGAAAATATATGGAACAATGGAGATTTTATTTATCTACCGAAGTAATCTTTTATTAGCTCTGGGGTAAGTTTTCCTATATATAGCTTTACAAGGGAAATTACCCTATGCTAAACTACTTAATAGTGTACTAGCATAAGGAGGAGTTTGGTCATGTCAGGACATTCAAAGTGGGCAAACATTAAGCATAAAAAAGGTAAGGCAGATGCACATAAGGGGAAAATGTTCACCAAACTAGGTCGGGAACTGGTGGTTGCCTCCCGTGCCAGTGGGGGAGATATGAACGACTTCCGCTTAAAGATCGCCATTGAAAACGCCAAAGCAGAAAATGTCCCTAATGAGAACATCCAGCGCGCTATTCTTAAAGGGGCTGGCGGAGCTGAAGGAACAGTTTACGAAGAGCTTCGTTATGAAGGATATGGCCCCGGAGGGGTTGCCGTCATGATTGATATTTTAACTGATAACCGCAACCGTACTGCTGGAGAAATCCGCTATATCTTCTCTAAAAACGGCGGAAATATGGGTGAGACGGGTAGCGTCGGGTGGATATTCGAAGAAAAGGGTCAATTGAGGATCTTACGTGAGGGACTCAAGTTAACTGAAGATGATTTAATGATGTTGAGTTTAGACGCAGGGGCTGAAGATTTTGAAATAGATGAGGAAGGGTTCGTTGTGCTTACCGCTCCTGAAGCAATGGAAGGTGTGCGACAGGCTCTTCTGGATCAAAAGATCTCTGTGGTAGAAGCTGTTATTAGCCCAATCCCGCAAAATACAATCGAGATAACGGATGCAGAGCAGGCTCGGAAGATGGTTAATTTGATCGATAAACTAGAAGATCATGAGGATGCTCAAGGGGTGTACTCCAATTTCGAATTGGCTGATGCTTTGGCTGATGAAGACTTTTAAAAAGTAAATAGTCAATTTTTAACATCATAACGACTAATTTATGCCCTTCTGGCAAGACTAAAGCTAAAAGACAAAGTCAGGAGGGTTCTTCTTTATGTCCAGATATATAATCATTAGTCTGGTTCTAATTATCGGGTTGGGGGTTGGTAGCATCGTACCTGTAGTAACGTCTTGGTGGTACGACTTAGGTAGGAACAGTATTTCCTTGAATTCTAGCACCGCTGAAGCAGTATCAACGGAAGATGTCTGGGTTAACCCTACCTATCATTTTGGTATCGAGCAAGGAGTATTATCCGTGATCGAAGGAGCACCAGGGGCGAGTGGAAAAGCTATTGTTACAGGCTTAAATGTTCAGACCTGGCCAAAGGAGATGGTGGATATCGCTCCCAAGGTAGAGTTTTATTCACTCGATGAGGTTCAGTCGTTTATTGATACAGTGAACGAAACCCTGTGGCTAGAGTAAAAAGGTATCTAGAGTAGAAAGGTATGTAGAAGAAAGGGAATCGTCCGTCTTCTGTCGAAATATATTCTGTTGAGAGGAAGACGATTGATGATTATTTTAGGAATTGACCCAGGAACGGCCATTATGGGGTATGGACTAATTGAACAAAAAGGGAATCACTTAAGTGCGCTCGCTTATTCATGCTGGCGTACGCCGGCCCACACGCCATTAGCAGAGCGTTTGTTAATGTTATATGAACAAATTGTACCGTTCCTTCGCGAGCACCCTCCGGACCATATGGCAGTTGAGGAGCTTTTCTTTAACAAAAATACCACCACCGCTCTAGCTGTCGGGCATGCTCGGGGCGTCGTTCTGTTGACGGGTGCCCAACAAGGCATTCCCGTCTATGAATATACCCCGTTACAGATTAAACAAGCAGTCGTGGGATATGGAAGGGCTGAGAAAAAACAGGTTCAACAAATGGTCAAAGGATTATTAAGACTGGATGAAATCCCCAAGCCAGACGATACAGCAGATGCCTTAGCCGTTGCGATTTGTCATGCTCATAGTTATGCATTGAATCGGAGAATGGAGGAATTCCGATGATTGGGATGTTGCGGGGTAAGGTGTGGGAAATCCAAACAGAACGTTTAGTGCTTGATGTTCAAGGGGTTGGATATTTACTGACGGTGCCCTATGGCCTTTTGGCTAAGTCTAGTGCTGGGCAAGAACTTGTGATATACACCCATGTGGTTATGCGGGAAGATGATTTATCTCTTTATGGATTTTCCTCCTTAGAAGAAAAACAACTCTTTTTAGAAATGTTGAGTGTTTCGGGCATTGGACCTAAAGCTGCCATATCCCTACTTTCGACCTTCGGGGCGGTACAGATTGAGAGTGCCATTGTTAGTGAAAATCTTAATTTACTAACCAAGGTGCCGGGTATTGGGAAAAAAACAGCTCAACGACTTATTTTAGAACTCAAAGAAAAATTCAAAGGCCACGTTTCTTTTCCGACTGGAGAAGAGCCGTTTTCAACGCCCTCACCCCTTAATCACTCAGAAGCCCTACAAACATTACTTGCTCTCGGTTTTGGTTTGGACGAAGCCAAGCAGGCTCTTAGTCGGCAAAAAGACAGCGGGGATTTATCGACAGAGGAGCAAGTGAAAAGGGCCCTGAGAATGCTGGCACCAGGTTAAGAAAACACAAGGGGAGTTATGGAAGTGAAATAATGGCGTAGAGGTACGAGAGGAGGGCTTGAAAATGGAAGAGCGTCTGGTTGCTCCCCAAGAACAACTTACAGATCAAGAAGGAGAAGTACTTCGTCCGAGCCGCATGGGTGATTATATTGGTCAGACAAAGATTAAAGAAAATTTAAGTATCTTTATTCAGGCCGCTTCTACCCGTGGAGAAGCCTTGGATCACGTCTTATTATATGGTCCACCTGGTTTAGGAAAAACGACCCTCGCCAATATTATTGCTGCCGAAATGGGCGTAAGTATCCGTACTACTTCGGGTCCAGCTATTGAACGGCCAGGAGATTTGGCAGCTATCCTGACAGCTTTAGAGCCTCGGGATGTGTTATTTATCGATGAAATCCACCGTTTGAATGCTACGACCGAAGAAATTCTTTATTCAGCCATGGAAGATGGGTGTCTAGATATCGTAATTGGAAAAGGTCCAAGTGCGCGGTCTATTCGACTGTCCCTACCTCCGTTTACGTTGGTGGGGGCGACAACCCGTGCTGGGCAGTTAACCTCTCCCTTGCGTGATCGTTTCGGAGTTATCAGTCGTCTTGAATTCTATGAAGTTGAGGACTTAAAAGACATTGTGCTTCGTGCAGCAGGTATTTTGAGATTGGATATCACCGATGACGGCGCGGAAGAAATCGCCCGACGTTCCCGGGGAACACCAAGAGTGGGAAATCGCCTGTTAAAACGAGTTAGGGATTTCGCCTTGGTTTGGGAAGATGGCGTCGTTACTCAAACGATCGCACGAGAAGCACTAAATCGCTTAGAAGTTGACCCAGTGGGCTTGGATCAGATTGACCAGAAAGCTTTAAAGACGATAATTGAAGTGTTTGCTGGGGGACCCGTTGGTCTGGAGACTCTTGCGTCGACAATTGGGGAAGAGTCAGTGACAATTGAAGATGTTGTCGAGCCGTTTTTACTGCAAATGGGATTTCTGCAACGAACTCCACGAGGACGCGTGGCAACAGCGCGAGCTTATCAACATTTAGGATACCCAATCCCCCAAAATCGGGCGGACAGTGGACTTTTCCCAGAAGAAGGTAAGTAGAGGGACGATTGAATATGCTCGGAAATGCAAGTGCCAGAACCGATCCGGAACTTGTACAAGTAGGGGGACGGTTCTTCTTTCTCGTATTTTAGAAGGAACTGCGATTTGAATACAAACGACATTTATTTGTCGAATATTTCCGAGTCCTAGCTGTTGAGTAAGAGCATATTAGCGGAGGAAAAAGGGTAATCTGAACACAAGAAAGAGGGTGTGTTAGAGCATGCTTCGGATTGTGTATCGGGTACCATTTTTGTGTGCGGTGTTATTAATATGTATGTTGATTCAGGCTGAACCTTGCCAGGCCAAAGAAGTTTCGGTGGAGCTTGTATGGAAATTGGGCCAGGCCGGGTGGGTGGAAATCGAAGTGGAAAAAGGGGATTATCAGCTAATTGTGGATTCAACGACTCGAAAATTTCCGGCAGGTTCTAGCCTGCAAGTGGGGTGGGGCGGGTGGACCCCGGTACTCAGGATTAACCATGAGGAGTTTCAAGTTCTTAGAGGGGCTGTCGTGGAGATTAAAGGGATCAATTCAGGTAGCTTGAGTGTTAAAACACCAGAGGATAAAGCAGTTGTTTATCGTGGCGATTTGCACCTAACTTGGCAGAACAGTCATTGGAAGTTGGTCAATAGGGTGGGTAGTGAAGACTACCTTAAAGGCGTTGTGCCTATTGAGATGAGCAATGAATGGTCTAATGGCGGGGCAGAGGCGCTCAAGGCACAAGCAGTTGCTGCTCGGACCTTCTTGGTTAAACATACTGAGAATGGTAAAAAGGCGATCACAGATTCTCCTGATATTGATCAAGCCTATGCAGGTAAACTCGTGGAGGGAGAGGCTTCAGTGGCAGTTGATGCAACGCGAGGGGAAATTCTCGTCGATGAACAGAGCAAGCAACCGATCGAAGCACTTTATTCCTCGCATAGTGGAGGATATACAGAAGACGCTATAAATGTATGGGGAAAGTCAGATGCCAACAATGTGGCTCATCCAGATCCCTTTTCACAAACAGTCGGAGGTGCAGCGAATCGATGGCGATTCATCGTCTCAGCTCCGGTCCTGGGCTCTAGCTTTGGACTTGGTCCCGTACAAAAGGTTGAACTTGACAAATACCCCTCTGGTAGGGTAAAAAGTGTTAGGATGGAAGATGGGTTCGGGAAGTCAAAAACTGTTACAGGGCGGACGTTCGTTAGAAAATTTTATCCATATGGCCAACCTATTCGAGAGTTCGCTTTTCTAGGGAGTTTCTTTGAATCTCGAAAAATGGCTACAAGCCAAGATCCGTTAAGGAAATCGGGTTTAACAGCAGTACCCCAAACGGAGCAGGGCCCCTTACTCTCTAAACTCTATAGTTCAGCCCTTGGACCCAGTACTGATTCACAACCATACGGAGTTTATATTTTTGACGGACGGGGGTGGGGGCATGGTGTCGGGATGTCCCAATGGGGTGCTTATCATATGTCCCAATTAGGGTATAATTATAAGGATATATTATCGTTTTATTACAGCAATGCACTTATTAGTAAAACCTAGGATCGTTGAATGTAACAAAGGAGAATGATGGTTTGAACGTTTCGGAGTTTGATTTTTATTTGCCAGAAACGCTGATAGCACAACACCCGGTTGAACCAAGGGATTCTTCGCGCTTAATGGTTCTCAGTCGAGAGAGTGGAGGGATAGAACATCATACATTTCGAGATCTTGTGTCTCTCTTGAAAACAGGCGATGTGCTTGTGCTTAATAACACTCGCGTTATTCCTGCGCGTTTAATCGGCGAAAAAGAGGGAACTGAGGGGAAAATTGAAGTCCTACTATTGAAGATGCTGGAATTCAATGTGTGGGAAGCTCTGGTTAAACCTGGCAAGAAACTTAAAGTGGGGCAAAAAGTACGCTTCGGTGGTGGAATATTGACCGGTGAACTTCTAGATATTTTGGAGAATGGAAATCGAAAGATCCGTTTTACATATACAGGAGTTTTCGAAACTGTTTTGGATACGCTAGGGCAGATGCCTCTACCGCCGTATATTACCGCTCAACTTGAAGACCAAGGGCGATATCAGACGGTGTATGCCAAAGAAAGAGGGTCTGTAGCCGCTCCTACGGCAGGCTTGCATTTTACACCTGAACTTCTCGGCGAACTTGAGAAGAAGGGTGTGGAAATCGTGGAGATCCTTCTTCATGTGGGGTTGGGAACCTTTCGGCCTGTTAAAGTAGAAAATATTCAGGATCATCCCATGCATTCGGAATATTATAGAGTGGACTTGGAAGCGGCAGAGAAAATAAATCGTGCAAAGCAAGAAGGACGTCGAGTTATCGCTGTGGGAACGACGGCGGCGCGGACTCTAGAATCTGTGGGAGATGATCAAGGCAGAGTAGTACCTGGTGAAGGGTGGACGGATATTTTTATATACCCAGGCTATTCCTTTAAGGTTGTAGACGTTTTATTGACGAATTTTCATTTTCCAAAGTCAACCCTGGTTATGCTTGTCAGTGCATTAGCGGGACGCGAGCTAACGATAAAGGCATATGAACTTGCCGTTCTAGAGCGGTATCGGTTCTATAGTTTCGGTGATGCAATGCTCATTTTATAAGAGGCGCGGAATTGGGCCACTTAGAACAGTTGGGCATCGGAAAAAAGAAAGGGCGTGAAAGGGTTTGACCGCAGTTCATTTGGAAATACTTAAAGAAGATACTCGGACGAGGGCACGCTTGGGAAAATTACATACACCACATGGTGTGATTGATACACCGGTGTTCATGCCAGTTGGGACACAAGGGACAGTAAAAACGATAACCCCGGAGGAGATCAAAGAGATCGAGGCCGGGATTATCTTAAGTAACACTTATCATCTTTTCTTGCGCCCAGGGCATGAGTTAATTAAGGAAGCTGGTGGACTTCATCGCTTTATGAACTGGGATGGAGCGATTTTAACAGACAGTGGCGGTTTCCAAGTGTTTAGCTTGGGGGATCTGCGAACAATTAAGGAAAGCGGCGTAGAATTCCGATCGCACCTCGATGGTTCTAGTCAATTCCTAAGCCCTGAAATTGCAACTCAAGTTCAGATGGCTTTAGGATCCGATATTGTGATGGCCTTTGATGAATGCGCACCGTATCCTTGTACCCATAAATATGCCAAAGATTCTTTAGAGCGGACGACTCGTTGGCTAAAACGATGCAAGGAAACCTTGACGACGACTGACACACAAGCTTTATTTGGAATTGTACAGGGGGGCATGTACGAAGATCTACGTCGCCAAAGTGCTGCTGAAATCATAGAACTGGATTTACCGGGGTATGCTATCGGGGGCTTAAGTGTCGGCGAACCTAAAGATTTGATGTATGAGGTCCTGGATTATACAGTTCCACTACTTCCTAGAGAAAAACCCCGTTACCTTATGGGAGTCGGTTCCCCTGATGCCCTGATTGAAGGGGTTATGCGAGGGGTTGACATGTTTGATTGTGTGCTTCCAACTCGGATTGCTCGCAATGGGACTGCGATGACCCGGTACGGCAAAGTGATTATTCGCAATGCAGGATCTGCACATGATTTTGGTCCGATCGATCCCACCTGCGATTGCTATACGTGCCGCAACTATTCACGTGCTTATATAAGACATTTGATCAAAGCGGAAGAGGTTCTAGGTCTTCGATTAATGACCATTCATAACTTACGCTATCTTCAGAACTTAATGAAAGAAATCCGAGAGGCGATCAAGGAGGATCGTTTACCAGAGTACCGACAGAAGTGCTTTTCAGATTATGGATACATTTGATAAGCTCAGAGGTCGGAGGGCAGAAAGCTGAGCTTAGAGGCTTGACAGAAGTCAGAGGTCAAATGCCGGAGGCCAGACCGAGAGTTTTGGTAGTAGAGAAGCAAGTGGACTTACGCTAGTGGATAAGTTAAACTAAACAGCGGGTGGAAAAATTTCACTCGTCTTAAGTTCCCTATTTCGGATAATTGAGCAGGATTTTTGCCGTGTCATAGGGAATAGTTTGTTAAGATCAAATAAAGGGGGATATTAATATGACACAATCGACAATGTCTTTAGTCCTATACTTTTTGGTTTTCTTCGGAATTATGTACTTTCTGATGATCCGACCACAACAGAAACAGGCGAAAAAGCGCCAGGCGTTACTTAATGGTATTAAAGTAAGGGATCAGATAATCACGGCAGGAGGACTCTACGGCAAAATTACAAAAGTGAAGGACGATTCCGTTATCTTACTCATTGCAGAAAAAGTAGAGGTTGAAGTGGCTAAATCCGGAATTGTTAGCGTAGAAAATCGTGATATTGACCTCGAAAAAGCCAAATAGAACAAACTTATTTTGCTTGGTATGCAGTTGAGGATCGAAGGATCTGGGAATAATAAAAGTAAATATTATGAAAGCAAGTGGTAAACCACTTGCTTTTAAGCTTATTACACAGAAATTTAGAATCGGGGTGAACACCTGTGCCCACCAATAATAATTCAATTCAAGCAGAACAAACCTATAAAGAGCATGTAAGAGTTGACTTGGACCGCTGGGTACGGAGACTTCTAAAACGACCAGGACTGCTGGAACGAACTTCAAAAGTCCTTCAAACAAAAGTTAATGATAAGATTATTCCGAAAAAGGTACATACTGTGATTACTGCAACTGTCAAAGGGCTAGTTAAATCTGTAGTCTTCGGACTTGATTATATTCCCAAAAGCCCAGCTCTTGAACGGATTTCTCTCCAAGAGCGTGATCAATTGGCTGAGATGCTTCTTGTGAAATATCGAAAGATTGCCGCTGCAGAAGGGGCAGGAACGGGTGCGGGTGGTTTTACTCTCGCCATTGCTGATTTTCCTGTACTCATTGCCATTAAAATGAAATTTCTCTTTGAGTTAGCGCATATTTATGGATTTCCGACTGCCGATTATCGAGAGCGATTGTTTTTGCTATATATTTTTCAGTTGACTTTTTCTAGTCAAGAAAAACGTTTTGAATTATTCAAGGTCATCCAAAATTGGGAGGAGAACGTGGGTAGTTGGCCAGTAGAAGATGGCCATATACAGCAGCAGATTGATTGGGAACAGTTTCAGAGGGAGTATCGAGATGCCATTGATTTCCGGAAAACCCTTCAGCTTATTCCGGGTTTGGGCGCAGTCGTAGGCGCCTGGGCGAATTATGGGCTGCTGGATGAATTAGGAACAGTCGGTATGAATTGTTATCGGTTACGTATTGCAGGAGGGGTTAATTTTGCCAAAAGTCACTCTAAAGGAAATTAAAGCAGATCCTTATGTTCAAGCACTGATTGACGCTGGAAACCGTCATCTAGCAGCCATCGGTTATACGGAGCATGGGCTAAGGCATACAGGTCTGGTTTCTCACATCGCGTCAAATATTTTGATCAAAATGGAACATCCAGAAAGGGAATGTGAGCTGGCAGCCATTTCTGGTTACCTACACGACATTGGGAACGCTGTTAATCGCGTTGCTCACGCACATTCGGGAGCAATTCTCGCAGCGGGGATTTTGGAGAGGCATGGCATGCCACCGGAAGAAATTGCTAGCATCATTGGTGCAATCGGTAACCATGATGAACAAGATGGAAATCCGGTCAATAACATATCCGCGGCCTTGATCCTTGCAGATAAATCAGACGTGCATCGTTCGCGCGTCCGAAATCCCGACCTTGCAACGTTTGATATTCATGACCGGGTTAATTATGCGGTCAAACGCTCTTTTCTACGTGTCTATCCTAAAGAACGCATCGCCTTGGAACTTACAATTGATACCGAGATTTGCCCGGTAATGGAATACTTTGAAATCTTTCTTGCCCGGATGCTTTTATCCCGGAAGGCAGCGGAATTTTTACTTACAAAATTCGAACTAAAGATTAATGAGGTTAAGTTACTCTGATGATGCCATTATTTCTAATTTGATGAGATTGACATTACAATCCTGAAAGTTTTATAATGAAGCTTGGCATGGGCAAGTCCCATTAATTAAAAGGGAGGAAAGCAGATGAGACGGGGAAACATCATTAAACTAGTAGCGCTTGTGTTACTGGTTGCAGCAGCTGTTGCACTATCGATAAAACCCCTTGTGGATCCCGTGAAGGGTATCCCGTTGGGGCTTGACCTACGTGGTGGAGTGCACTTAGTACTTCAGGCAGAGCAGGATAAAAAGGGTACCCCAATTACGAGAGATGATATTGACAAGGCAAAAGCGATCATCTCGAATCGAGTCAATGATCTTGGGGTATCTGAACCCATAGTCCAAGCGGACTATGATAAGAAACGTATTGTTATCGATTTAGCTGGGGTCTCTGACCCGGATAAAGCTGTGGATATCTTGAAAACAACGGCCAAGTTAACCTTTAGGGATCCCCAAGGGAATATTGTGTTACAAGGGGATGATCTAAAAGACGCTAAGGGAGGGCAAGGCCAACAGCAGGGGTATGTTGTTAATTTGACATTCTCATCCGAAGGGACCAAAAAGTTTGGTGATTTGACAACTAAGTTGATCGGTCAAAGACTAGGCGTTTATCTGGATGATGAACTTTTAACAAATCCAACCGTTAATACACCGATACTCAACGGCCAAGCGGAGATCACCGGATATGATACCTTGGAGGCTGCGGCGAAAGATGCCGTCCTCATGCGCTCCGGTTCCTTACCTGTGAGTATGAGTATTGCTGAGAAGCGTCAGGTGGGAGCATCTTTAGGTGTTGATTCGCTAAACAGAAGCATTCAGGCTGGACTCTACGGTCTAATCTTTATTTTTCTATTTATGCTTGTCTTCTATCGTTTACCTGGGGGTGTAGCCGATTTTTCCTTAATCGTATATGCACTCATCGTCCTGTGGGTTTTTTACATGTTCCGAGTGGTCTTGACTCTCCCAGGCATCGCCGGCTTTATTCTTTCAGTTGGAATGGCCGTCGACTTTAATATCATTATCTATGAACGAGTGAAAGAAGAAATTCGAGCCGGAAAATCGCTGCGGGCCGGCTTGGAATCTGGGTTTAGCCGGGCCTTCATTACGGTTATCGATGCCCATGTAACAACGCTTATTGCCGCAATAACACTTTACGCTTTTGGAACTGGTTCTATTAAGGGATTTGCCCTCACTTTGGGCATCGGGATTCTTGCTAGCTTATTTACCGCAATTACGTTTACTAGACTTGTATTACGCTTGACTGTGGGAATCAACCCAAAAATGAATACAAGATGGTTTGGCGTTAGGAGGGATGTATAATGGAGAAGACTGGACATCCAGCGACTTACGATGAAGTTCAAAAGCTACATCCTCTGTATTTTAATATCGTTAAGAAACGGTTTTGGTGGTTTGCTATTTCATTACTCATTATTATCCCTGGAATTGTTTCCGTATTTATGCAAGGACTGAATTTGGGGATTGATTTCAAGGGCGGAACAATGCTCGACGTGACCTTTAAGAAAGCTGTGACCCAGGCTGCTATTACGGATACTATGAAATCGGTTGGGCTTAACGGGATTGTGCAGTTGTCCAATGGAGATACAGCCGCTTTGATCCGAACAGAGGCACTTGAGGAAGGCAAACGGAGTGAATTGTTGACTGCCTTGGAAACCAAAGTTGGAGAGTATGACAAAAAGGCTTTAAAAGAGGACAAAGTGGGCCCAGCTATGGGACAAGAACTCACCCGCAATGCCATTTATGCCTTGATCATTGCCATGGGAATGATGATCATTTATATTACGTTTAGGTTCCAGTTTGTCTATGCTATCTCTGGGATTCTGGCTTTATTACACGATGTTTTAGTGGTTGTTGGTCTTTTCTCGTTGTTCCAATGGGAAATAGATTCGACGTTTGTGGCGGCTATCTTGACAATCGTCGGCTACTCTATTAATGATACCGTGATTATCTTTGACCGGATTCGTGAGAATGAAGCCAAGATGAAACGAGCAGATAGTTATGAGGATATGGTGGATAAATCCATTTGGCAAACTATGCGCCGTTCCATCAACACCGTCGTCACTGTACTAATTGCACTGCTATCGGTATTTATCTTGGGTGGGGAATCCACAAGATTGTTCTCTTTGGCCATGCTGATAGGGGTATTTACTGGAGCGTATTCCTCGATCTTTATCGCTAGTCAACTCCTCTTAGAAGTTAAGAAACATGTGAAGAAGAAACCAGGTAAAGGCAAAGCTGTTCGGGCTTAATCTTTACACATAGAAATTTTCCGAAAGAGATCTTGAGTATTATTATGCTCAAGATCTTTTTCTCTTAAGTAGTATTTCATGGGGAGGGTTCTTATGCTAGAATGGAAATGAAAGCATTGACACACTCAACAATCTTTGATTAGGAACGTACTTGTGTAAAGGGGTAAACGATGGAAAAGAAGATCCTTGGAGCTCTCCTCTTAATTTTGCTTTTATTTGGGAGCAGTGGGTGCACCAGACCTCAAGCAAGCCCAACTCCTCAAGCAACCCCAATCCCTCAAACACAATCAACTATGATAACTCCTTCGAACGATACATACCAGGCTGAATTGTTAAACAATCCGCCTAAGCCATTAAACGCGTCAGAAAACCAAGCTGTTCCTATCTTATACTACCATTCCGTAATGCAGGAAAATGGAAATGAATTAAGAATGCCTCCTAAAGAATTTGATAATCAAATGGCTTATTTGAAAAACAAAGGGTTTCAAAGCATCTCCTTAGACCAGTTATACCAAGCCACTTATAACGGAGGCGCTCTACCAATAAAACCTTTTGTAATTACTTTTGATGATGGGTACTTAGATAATTACACGACTGCTTTTCCCATTTTGGCCAAATATGAGTTCACGGCCACGGTTTTCATGGTCACAAGCTATATTAATGGGGAAGGATATATGTCATGGCATCAGCTCAAAGAGCTTGTTGCAAATGGCTGGGAAATCGAAGGACACACCACTAGTCACCCCTATTTAACGAGAATAAATTATTCAACCCTATTAAGCGAACTTAACTCTTCTAAAGAACTATTGGAAAAGGAGTTAGGGCGGCCGGCGAATTTTTTCGCTTACCCTTATGGAGACCTAAATGACAATGTTGTGCAGTCTCTGAAGAATACAGGGTACATGATGGCCGTTACTACAGAACGGGGATGGGCAGATGTCAAGGCGGATGCATGGCGGGTGCAGCGAATTTATTGCTTTGCATCTATGGGTATGAACGAATTTACCAGGCGCATGCAAAACCCGAAATATTAGTTTCATTATAAAAGACGCTCTTTGGATGAACCAGAGAGCGTCTTTCATAATGGTAATATAAATTAATTGAGGAAAATATTAACATTTTTGACGTTATAACATATCTTACTGTGAGCCCAGAAAATAAATGAGTTTGGAAGTAGGAGGTTATCAGTATGGCATATGGAGTAGGTGCTGTTGACGGCGTTGACGGTGTAGGATGTGGATGTAACCCGAATTATTTACCAGGAATTGCAGTCGTGGTAGTGATTATACTTCTGTTAATAGCTATGGGGATAGTATTCTAAAGCTTTCTCTTCGATTCTTATAACTTGAAAATTAAAGGAGGGTATATCATGTACGGATATGGAGTTGGTTGTGGTGCACCTGTTGCACCAGTTGGAGTTGGAGTCGGTGTTGGCATTATTGCTATCGCAATTCTAATTTTGATTGCCTTAGGAGTAATATTCTAATTTACTATAAAAAGTAGAATAAGGGGGGTGGAACTATGTTTGGTGGAGTTGGAGTTGGAGGCGGATGTGGTGGCGTTGGTGCAGGAATCGCAATCGTTGTTGTGATTATCTTATTGTTGATCGCGTTGGGTATCGTATTTTAAATCTTTGTTCGTAGCCAATCTTTTGAATAGAAAAACAAAGGAGGAGAAACTATGTACGGATACGGAGCGGCTTGTTGTAAACCTGTATGCGCACCTGTTGCACCTGTTGCACCAGTCGGCGTAGGTATTGGAGTTGGCATTATCGCCATTGCAATTTTGATCTTAATTGCCCTAGGAGTAATATTCTAGATCTCTAGATTAAGTTAAGTAGAATTAAAGGAGGTTTTAACTATGTTTGGTGGAGCTGGAGTTGGAGCCGGTTGTGGTGGCGTTGGTGCAGGAATCGCAATTGTTGTCGTGATTATTCTGTTGCTCATCGCGTTAGGTATCGTATTTTAGGAAATGTATTAAGCCTTGACAGTTGGAGGTGAGTTCATGTACGGGTATGGTGCTGGAGTTGGTAGTCATGCAGGTGTTGGAGTTATTGCTATTGCTGTTTTAATTCTGATCGCGTTGGGAGTCATCTTCTAAACGTCAAAGGAATATTGTTAGGGGATCCCTTGAAAGGGATCCTCTTTACGTTTTTGTTTATGTTTTTGGGAAACTGAAAAAGTTAAAGTCTTTTGTAAATAGAAAATTTTAAAACTCGTTTTAAGCAAAGTTGAACATCGAGAGTTCGATGGGGGAGTCTACCCTCACATGCAGAGTATGGGATACCACTCCCACTTGGAGAAGTTGAAGTGGTACGATTAGAGGAAAAAGGAAAAAGGGCGCTAGCATATATTTTGCAGCAACCCTTTTGATATTTTTTTCAAAAGAAAGTTATTAGATTATGATTAGATTTGGTCTAATACCACCTACGGCGACGAATGCCCCACCATGGGCCAAATCCAAAACCGCCAAAACCAAGCCACCAAGGGAAACCCCAACCCCATCGACCCCACCACATAGAAAAAACCTCCTTACTTGTCTTCTCTTTTTATCATTTAGGTTTGTTGTAGTGATATCCTTAAATACCTAAGATAGAGTATGAATAAATTAGGTAAATTGTTACGCAATTGCTATATAATAACAATTGCGTTGCGGGGCTGGCTTGATTTTTTTAAAACTATCGCACGAACATTTGATAACCTTAGCGATGCCAATTGAACGGCTCGGTAAGACTACAAAAATGGAAGAAAATCTTCATAAAGATTAGATTGGATATTATTGGGCTATACTAGCACAAAAGTGTTGGCAAGGGGAGAGGTTGTGTGGGATTCGTTTTTCTTGTATTACTTGAGGGAGCACTACTTCTTTCCGCTGGAATGACTTTTTTCGGAGGAGTTAGGGGCACTGTTGCGGCAACTGTTGCCTTAAGTGGGATTAATTTTTTGGTTCATGATATAGAGGAGTTTTGGCATTGGGAGCCCCTCCTCCTTTTAGGAGGAATTGTAGGTAGCATACTCTTACTAGTTGTGGGACGAATTGCAAACAAAAGCCAGGTTGTTACTGGTTTGGTCGGAGGTCTGATCAGTTTAGTTTTCTTTGGTGCTTTCATCACCCCAATTGCTGCCATAACTCTTTGGGCCTTAGTGGTGGGAGCAGGCATCATACCTAAAGATAAAAAAAGTGAGGTTCTTTGGAGCTTTGCTCCAACCATTCTGCGGTTGATCTTAGGGATCGGGTGGATTATCATCGGAAATATCATAACTGTTTAACAACCTTAAACTAGGTATCATAAAATTACTTCAAGTCTTAAGGCGATGTCTAGGGATGGACGAGTGTCCCTGTAGCCAAGGACGGCGAGAAGGGACCGATGTCCTTGGCTGGACGAGTATCCCTTTAGCTAAGGGCGGTAGGAAGGGTCCTTCCAGAAAGTAAACCTTGCTTTAACGTGCAATATTTGGTATCTTAAACATAGACTATCAGCGTCAGGCAATAGCTGGGCTTCAAAGTATGAGGCAGCGGATTAATCCGCGGGACTTCCTTTTTAGAAGGAGTCCTATTTTTGTATGCCAGTAGAATATATAACAAGGCGATGACTCAGGACGCGGAAGTTCTTAATGGAAGGTGAGGAGAGCTAGATCGTGGAAGAAAGGACTCAGGCGGCTTGGTTATCTGTCTCTTCGAATATTTTTTTGACACTTGCAAAAGTGGTGATTGGGTTAATCAGTGGGTCAGTGAGTATCTTGTCAGAGGGTATTCATTCTGGAATCGATCTGCTGGCGGCCTTCATTGCACTTTTTGCGGTGAGAGAATCTGGAAAACCTGCCGATTCACGCCATGCGTACGGACATGGGAAAATCGAAAATGTATCTGGCACCATTGAGGCAGCTCTTATATTCGTTGCAGCTCTTATGATTATCATCGAAGCAATTCAAAAGCTGCAGGCGATTATTGGGGGCAAAGGTGGCCATGTTGGAGACTTAGGATTGGGCTTAGGTATACTCGTCATGGGAGTTTCTGCAATTATGAACTTGATCGTATCAACCAAATTAATGAGAGTTGCAAAACGAACTGACTCTGTTGCTCTAGAGGCAGATGCTATGCATTTGAGGACAGATGTTTATACATCGGTTGGGGTTTTTATAGGTCTGCTCTTAATCAAGATTACAGGTTGGACTATCTTAGATCCCATCATCGCGCTTGGAGTCGCTTTAATGATAATTAGAGCCTCATTTGAGTTGACGAAAAAAGCATTTTCGCCACTGGTTGATGTCAGCTTGCCCGAGGAGGAATGTGAAATTATTGCCGTTGTCCTTATGGATCATGCGGATGAATTTCTGGAATTTCATAAGCTTCGAACTCGGAAGGCTGGAGCAGAAAGGCATGTGGATTTACATTTGGTGGTTGCTAAATACACTTCTGTCCTTGACGTTCATGAATTATGTGACTTAATTGAAAAAGAAATAAATTTAAAATTGCAGGGGACTCATGTTCTAATTCATGCAGAACCCTGTAGCCCCAGGGAGTCAGAATGTCCTGTTGAAGAAGGGCTAGCTCCCACCTGTCAGCGCTGCCAAATAACAGAGGTCAGATCAGACGCCAGAGACCAAGATAACAGATAATATTTAGGAAGTAAGTTAAGTAAGTATGACTAATTCTTGTAGTTAAACCAAAGTAAATACGGTTTAAACTCCAGCTGAGCAAGTTTCCCCTATACTAATCGTTGCTGTAGTTTGTACTCTGTCTTATAATAATAGTCTGGGGGAATTAAGCGTGAAACGAATATGGTCTATGCAACAATTATACGGACGAACGGCAACAACACTCCAAGATTCTCTTGGGATTTCTCCAGTCATCGCTGATATTTTGGCTCAGAGGGGTTTTCCTCAGCCTAAAGAGGCTATCGAGTTTTTGCGTCCTACGCTTTTAAATTTGCCCTCACCGTTTTGTTTTCGTGATATGTCACGAGCGGTAGATCGGTTATCATTAGCCTTAAAGCAGAAGGAAAAAGTACTTGTCTATGGAGATTACGACGTGGATGGGGTGACAAGCACTTCTTTGTTATACAAAGTCCTTAGTGATTTGGGTTTTAACGCTGTGTCTTATATTCCCCACCGCCAAGACGAGGGGTATGGATTAAACTCCGAAGCTATTGAGCGTGCGGCTAAGGCAGGCGTGAGTGTCTTGATAACCGTCGACTGTGGGGTCACTGCGGTCGCAGAAGTTGCCCTTGCAAGATCATTGAATATTGATGTCATTATCACGGATCACCATGAACCAAGTGATACCTTACCCGAAGCATTCGCAATATTAAACCCTAAAGTTAAGGATGCAGGTTACCCGTTTCGAGAATTAGCTGGGGTTGGCGTGGCGTTCAAATTAACCCAAGCCTTACTACAAACTTTTGGAAATAGTGAAGTGGGAATACACTCTGAACTGGAACTCTTAGATTTAGTGGCGTTAGGGACAATCGCAGACCTAGTCCCTCTAGTTGGAGAAAACCGCATTATTGTTCATTATGGACTTCTTCAGATGGAAAAGACCCGTCACACAGGACTAGAGGCTCTTATCGAAGAGTGCGGGCTAAGAGGTAAACCTCTGAAAGCGGGCCAAATAGGCTTCATGGTTGCTCCTCGGATTAACGCCGCTGGACGAATGGACAGTGCCCGAGCAGGACTGGAACTTCTCCTGACTGAGGACGTGGAGCGGGCGAGTGAGCTGGCTCGTCTCTTAACTAAGGAAAATCAGTCGCGTCAGGAAACGGAAAAAGAAATTCTGGCCGAAGCGATTGCTATAGTGGAACAAAAACCCCTACCTAGAGTGATTGTGCTTTCGTCAAATCACTGGCATCATGGGGTCATTGGGATCGTAGCATCTCGTTTGGTAGAACGTTATTATCGTCCAGTCTTTATGATCGCTGAGGAAGGGGAAGAAGCCAAAGGATCGGCCCGTGGGATTTCTGGTTACCCTGTTTTAGAACAAATGACAACCCAAGCTCATTTATTAACAAAGTTTGGCGGGCATCGCGCGGCCGCAGGATTCTCCATACTTACGGAAGATATTGAAGCCTTTAGAATAGGATTGAATAAACAAGCATCAGCCTTTGCGGAAACCTTATTTCAAGAGGAGTTAAAAATTGATCGTCAAGTTACTCTGGACACAGTAACTGGAGATTTGCTTCACCAACTCGAACAGCTGGCTCCGTTTGGTTTCGGAAACCCCGGGCCAATACTTGCTTGCAAAGAGGTTCCTGTACACTCCGTTAGTGCTATTGGGAAAGAGCGTAGTCATCTAAAATTTCGTTTCGGATCTCAGGGAGAACAGGAAGGGGTTGCTTTTCGCATAGGAGAACGTATAAATGAGCTGAACCGTGAAAGCGCCTTGGATGTAGCATTTTCCTTAGATTGGAATAATTTCCGTGGGCGAGAAACTGTACAAATGATGATCAAAGACATTCATGCTAATGCGAACTGGCGCAGCGGAGAAAGCAACGGTTATCATGAAGTTGCTGCAACATTAGATCTACCAGAGATTCTCTGGCTGGACTGGCGTAAATTAAACTGTGAAGAATGGCCAATATTAGGTATCAAAGAGCAAATGTGGATTTGGGACACAACTGGAGGCGAGCCGATTCTACGGCACTGGAGTGATGCGGATGATAAGGGACAGTCTTCAGAAAAAGCATCTCAGCCCAGTTTAGATCATCTGAATCAGGGAGCAGGACTTGGTTTGATTCTCGGACTCCCACTAACCGAAGAGGATTTTGGGGAAGGGATCGAGAAACTACGGCAATTAGGAGTAAATCGCATTGCACTTGCGGGGTTTCAAAGTCTACCGGAAGAAAGAGTTCGTCAACGGTGTGAATCTATTTCGCGCGAAGAACTTATCCAAATATACCGAGATTTGTTGGCCAAAGCGAAAATAGTTAACCCCTTTCACTATGGGTGTGACTCGAAAATCTCGAGTGTTGAACGAATCGCACTTAAGATTTTTGAAGAATTAGGGCTCATTCGTTTCCTAGGGGGCACGGATAAAATTGCTTTGGAATGGATTCCAGCCCAGAGTAAGCTAGATCTCGATTCTTCTTTACGCTATCGAAATTCGAAAGAGCGCCTGGAAACCGCGTTCAAGTTTCAACGTGAATTAAGCGAACTCGTTTCGCTCGATGATACAGTGGGTAAAATGGGTGAAGGTGGAAAAGTTAATTGCTAGAAGGGCGGAGCAGTCATGGATTTTAAAGAACATATTCGCGTGATTAATGATTTTCCCAAGGAAGGGATTTCGTACAAAGATATAACTACATTGCTCAGAAATGGTGAAGTGTTCAGGGCTTCGATTGATGCACTTGTAGAAAGAATTAAGCCTTGGCAGCCAGAAGTGATTGTCGGACCAGAGGCTCGTGGCTTTTTACTAGGCGCTCCGCTCGCCTATGCCTTAGGAATTGGTTTTGTGCCGGTTCGGAAACCCGGTAAATTACCTGGCAAAACCGTAAGAGAAACCTATGCTTTAGAATATGGGTTTGATACATTAGCAGTCCATGCAGATGCTATTGCTCCTGGTACACGGGTTGTCATAGTCGATGACCTGTTGGCAACCGGAGGAACAATGCTGGCTACTGCAAACTTAATGAAAAAGATTGGCGCGGATATGCTTGGGATGGGCTTTTTAATAGAATTAACATTTTTAAATGGAAGAGAAAAATTGACCGAATATCCCGTTTTTTCTTTGGTCCAGTATTAAGTATCAGTGAACTACGGTATATGTGGATGAGAGGAGTTCGCCAATGTCCTTCGCGGAGTTAAGGGTAAAACTACAAAAGAAATCTCCCCAGGCGCGTCTAGCCCTGGTAGACAAGGCGTATCAATTTGCTGAAGTGGCGCATAGGAACCAACTTCGCAACTCCGGGGAAGACTATATTCACCATCCCCTTCAAGTCGCCCAAATTCTAGTTGAACTGGAAATGGATGAAGCTACCATTGCTGCCTCCTTACTCCATGATGTTGTGGAGGATACATCGTATACATTGGCGGATATAGAGAAGGAATTTGGGTCAGAAGTCGCTTTGCTTGTCGATGGAGTAACTAAGCTCGGACGAATTGAATACAAGAGCAAGATGGAGCAACAAGTAGAGAATTTGCGCAAGATGTTCTTGGCCATGGCCAAGGACATTCGGGTTATTCTCATTAAACTGGCTGATCGCCTTCATAATATGCGTACCTTGAAATACCATTCGGTCGAAAAACAAAAAGAAATTGCCCAAGAAACTCTTGAAATTTTCGCACCTTTGGCTAACCGTCTCGGGATTTTCAGGATTAAATGGGAGTTGGAAGATCTTTCATTTCGATATCTAAAACCACAGGAATACTATGACTTAGTTGAAAAGATTGCGTTAAAACGACAGGAGCGCGAAGCATATATCAATGAAGTGATTATTCAGATGCGTGAACGATTAGATGAAGTTGAGATATACGCAGACATAGCTGGACGTCCAAAGCACTTTTATAGTATTTATCGTAAAATGATTACTCAGAACAAAGAACTGAGCGAAATCTACGACCTAATGGCGATTCGAGTGGTCGTTGAATCGGTCAACGATTGTTATGGTGCGTTGGGAATTATCCACACTTTATGGAAGCCGATACCTGGCCGTTTTAAAGATTATATAGCCATGCCAAAACCCAATATGTACCAGTCTTTGCATACTACTTTGATCGGGGCCCAGGGTGAACCCTTTGAAATCCAGATCCGGACGTGTGAAATGCACCGTACATCTGAATACGGTATTGCTGCGCATTGGAAGTACAAAGAAGGTGGCAGTAAGGAAGTTGGTAATAAAGACGGCGGTAATAAAGATGGTGGTAACAAAGCAGCGAGCGTAAACTTTGACCAAAAGCTTTCTTGGTTGCGCCAGTTGCTGGAGTGGCAACATGATTCCCGGGATGCCGGAGAGTTTATGGAGTCTCTCAAGATTGATTTATTTGCAGATACTGTCTTTGTTTTTACTCCAAAAGGAGATGTGGTTGAACTACCAGCCGATTCTTGCCCGATTGATTTTGCTTACCGAGTCCATACAGATGTGGGGCATCGTTGTGTTGGCGCAAAGATTAACGGACGGATTGTTCCCCTCGAAACCAAATTGACGAATGGAGACATTCTAGAAATTCTCACTTCAAAGCAGGGGGGTGGGCCGAGCCGAGACTGGTTGGCTTTTGTTAAAACCTCTCAAGCAAAGAATAGAATTCGTCAATGGTTTAAGAAAGAACAACGAGAAGATAACATTGCCCGTGGCCGTGAAAGTTTGGATCGGGAGGTGCGCAAACTTGGGCTTGACCCAGGAAATGTCCTTAAACTAGATAGTCTCTTAGCAATTGGGAAAAGCCAGAATTTCCTAGGGGTGGATGATTTGTACGCCGCCATCGGCGACGGTGTAATAACTCCCAATAAAGTTCTGATGCGCTTGCGAGAGGAACTGTCTAAAGAAGAACGGGAAAAAATGCACCTTGAGTCGCTACAACAAGGAGAGGGGAAAAAACCGAGCCCCTACGGCAAAGCCTCCCATGGGGTTCGAGTAAAAGGGGTAGATAACGTGTTGGTGCGTTTTTCACGTTGCTGTAATCCTCTGCCAGGAGACGCCATAATTGGCTATATCACCAGGGGACGTGGAGTTTCTATTCACCGCGGGGACTGCACCAATATACTCAGTCATGCTCAAGAAGAGCATGAACGGGTGGTAGAGGTAATGTGGGCTGAAGAGATTGATTCTACCTATCCCGTTGATATTCAAATCTTTGGGAAGGACAAGCCCCGCTTGGTTACCGAGGTCATGAACACGGTCTTAGATACACGTACCCATATTTTAGGCATTAATGCCAAGGTAGGAAAAGATAATATTGCTCATATTCAGTTGCGTGTCGAGATACGCAACGTCGAACAGCTTAAAATGGTGATGCATAAAATTCGTAAGGTTAAAGATATTACGGATGTCGAGCGGGTTCACACAGGAGGAAAGTAATCATGCGTAGTGTTGTGCAACGTGTTAAACGGGCATCGGTTACAGTGAATGGAGAACGTGTGGGTCAAATTTCGGCTGGACTCTTGGTCCTGCTCGGATTCAGACCAGAAGACGGAAAAAACGATTTAAATTGGCTGGTGGATAAACTTGTAGGCCTTCGGATATTTGAAGATGAAGAAGGAAAAATGAACCTATCCGTTCTTGATGTGGGCGGAGAAATCCTGGTAGTTTCTCAGTTTACGCTCTATGGCGATTGTCGTAGTGGGAAACGCCCAAGCTTTACGAGTGCTGCACCGTCGGAGCTGGCCAAGACATTGTATGAGCGGAGCTTAGAAGAGCTACGTAGCCGCGGAGTGAAGGTAGAAACAGGAGTTTTTCAAGCTCAAATGGATGTAGAGCTGATCAACGATGGACCAGTAACGTTACTTTTGGATAGCGAGAAAAAGTTTTAGTAAAAAGGAGGAATTATTGAATGATTGAGGGACGAGCAATGGGTGCGATGGGGGCAAATTGTTATATTTTTGCCTGCCCAGAAAGTAAGAAAGCGGTTATTATAGATCCTGGGGCGGAAGGGAAAAGGATACATCGCTGGGTTGTAGAGAAGGGCCTAACAGTTGACTATATTCTGCTTACCCACGGGCATGTGGATCATATTGGAGCGGTCGATGAGCTCAGAGTGCTTTTAGGGAATGTCTTAGTAGGGATACATGCCGGAGATGCGGGGATGCTTACCGATGGGATGAAGAACCTATCCAGTTTAATGGGGCGCGGACTCGTCCTTCAAAGCGCGGATTTGCTACTCCAGGATGGGCAGGAAATTGCTGTTGGCAATGAAAAACTAAAAGTGATTGCAACTCCTGGGCATTCACCAGGATGCGTTTGTTTTTTAAGCAATGAAGGACTGTTTAGCGGAGATACGCTTTTCGCTGGCTCAATTGGTCGGACAGATTTTCCTGGAGGATCGTTAGATCAACTCCTTAAAGGAGTAAAGGATAAACTTATGATTCTTCCAGATGATACCCGGGTTTTCCCGGGGCATGGTGAAGAGACCAGCATTGGAGAAGAAAAACGGGACAATCCTTACTTGGCATGAAACAATCATTTCCCTTTCCTTATGTCTGAAGTTGACAAAATTTAATAATCTTTGTAGAATATAGAATGATATTAATAAATATGTATGATATTCACGATACCTTTTAGAAAGATCCCGGGTCACTCTTTCATCAGGGAGGGCTAGCATGACTGGAACTAGCCTGAGAGATACTCGGTAGGACACCTCAAAGGGAATATTTATTACAACGGTTGGTCTCGTTATAGACTGGAAAGTGGGCGGAAAATTCCGTCAATTAGGGTGGCACCACGAGAAGTTCTCGTCCCTTGCGCAAAGCAAGGAACGAGGGCTTTTTTTTCAATCCAAAAAGTAAACTTTTTGGAAATAAGATCAAGGAGGAATGAAATATGGCGATTCAGCGTCCCAAAGGGACTCAGGATCTGTTGCCAGGAACGGTTGAACAATGGCAATATCTCGAAGAAACTATGCGTTGCGTTTGTCGTGAATACGGGTATGATGAGATACGTACACCGATGTTTGAAGCAACAGAACTTTTTCAGCGCGGTGTTGGACAAACTACCGATATCGTCAAGAAGGAAATGTACACCTTTTTAGACAAAGGGGACCGCTCGATGACCCTGCGGCCGGAATTGACAGCATCTGTGTGTCGTGCTTATGTTGAGAATAAGCTTTACGGGCAACCCCAACCTATTAAACTTTTTTATATTGGTCCTATGTTTCGCTATGAGCGACCACAAAGCGGACGTTTTCGTCAGTTTCATCAATTCGGAGTTGAAGTGTTAGGTGCAGATCAAGCCGTTGTTGATGCCGAAGTGATCAGCTTGGTGTGGGACTTATATAAGCGACTCGGACTTACCAAGCTTGAAGTCCATGTTAATTCGGTGGGGTGTCCAGTGTGTCGTCCAAAGCACCGGGTGCAACTCCAAGAATTCTTAACCACCCGACGGGACGGTCTATGTAAGGACTGTCTGGACCGATTTGACCGCAATCCATTGCGCATCTTAGATTGCAAGAACCCTGCCTGTCAAGCGGCCACTATAGGCGCCCCGACAACTCGTGATACGCTTTGCGAGGACTGCAGTACCCATTTTGAGAAGGTTTTGGCTTTTTTAGAGGCTGCAGGTGTGGTTTGTCGAGTTAATCCTCGTTTAGTACGGGGCTTGGATTATTACACAAAAACAGCGTTTGAAGTTATGGTGGAGGAAATCGGAGCGCAAAGTGCTATCTGTGGTGGTGGGCGGTATGATGGATTGGTTGAAGAAATCGGGGGCCCTCCAACGCCTGGGTTCGGTTTTGCCATGGGGATGGAGCGAATCTTAGCTGCACTCCAAGTTCAGCATAAACTACCCGAGGAAAAACCCAGAGTGTTCGCTATGCTGGTTGCCCTAGGTGAAAAAGCCCAGATTGAGGGATTTTCGCTGATGAGTGCTTTAAGAACTCAAAGTATACCCGTAAGTATGGATCTACTTAATCGAAGCTTGAAAGCTCAACTCAAAGCGGCTGATCGCCAAGGCGCTAGATATGCACTTATTCTTGGAGAACAAGAGCTGGAGGAAAAAGTTCTCCTTATTCGTGATTTAACCTTAGGAGAACAAAATCAGGTACCGCTTCGTAAGGCAGTGGAAGAAATTAACAAGATGTATCAGAGAGGTGTTAACGCATGACAATATTTTCAGAACGAGTTGAAAATGAGAAGTTAGGGTTAGAAAAAGTCGGCGAGGTCGTTCGTTTGTTGGGTTGGGTTCAGAGACGTCGTGACCACGGAGGGCTGATTTTTGTCGATTTGCGAGATCGCTCAGGCATGGTTCAGGTTGTCTTTGGTCCAGAGAACATGGGAGAGGGATTTACCCTCGCAGAAAGTCTTCGTTCTGAATTTGTAGTCTCCATCTTGGGTAGAGTGATTGCCCGGCCTCAGGGTATGGTTAATGTGAACTTAGCTTCTGGAGGAATCGAAGTTATTGCTGAGTCCTTGGAAATATTAAACGGTTCGAAGAATCCTCCTTATTATATTGTTGATCAGGTTGATGTGGATGAAACGGTGCGCTTAAAATACCGTTATCTGGATTTACGTCGTCCTGAAATGCAGAATGTGTTTAAGATACGTCATCGAGTCACCCAAATTATGCGAAATTTCTTCGATAGTCAAGGCTTCTATGAAATCGAAACCCCAATGCTCACTAAATCCTCCCCAGAAGGAGCAAGGGACTACCTGGTTCCTAGTCGAGTGCGGCCAGGAGAATTCTATGCCTTGCCTCAGTCCCCACAAATATATAAGCAACTTCTCATGGTGGGAGGAATGGAGAAGTATTTTCAGATTGTTCGTTGTTTCCGGGATGAAGATCTAAGAGCGGATCGTCAACCAGAATTCACACAGCTTGATGTGGAGATGTCTTTCGTGGAAGTGGAAGACATCTTACCCATGATGGAACGATTAATGGTGCAGATTTTCTCAGAAACGATAGGAAAAAAGGTAGAAATGCCCTTCCCTCGTCTAACCTATAAGGAAGCCATGGATCGTTTTGGATCGGATAAACCGGATACACGCTTTGGCATGGAACTGATCGATGTGGGAGATCTCGTGGGCAAGACCGGGTTTAAAGTGTTTGCCAATGCAGTAGCTAACGGCGGGAGCGTGAAATGCATCTGTGCCAAAGGGTGTTCCTCACTACCACGTCGCGAGATAGATGAGCTTGGAAAGTTTGTCAGCACTTATCGGGCTAAGGGATTGGCTTGGATTGTTCTGGGTGAAGAAGGGATCAAATCACCCATTGCCAAGTTCTTTACAGAGCTCGAAATGAGTGCTTTGCTTGAACGTACGCGTGCTGAGACTGGCGATATCGTGTTTTTTGTTGCTGATACTTACTCGATCGTCTCGGATGCCCTTGGTCATCTTCGTTTAGAATTGGCAAAACGATTAGGGCTCATTCCAGAAGATGCTATGAATTTCTTATGGGTTACAGAATTCCCACTTTTGGAATATGATGAGGAGCAACAACGTCACATTGCAATTCATCATCCGTTCACGGCACCTATGGATGAAGATTTGCCACTTCTCGAATCGGAACCTCTTAGCGTTCGGGCCAAAGCGTATGATATGGTACTCAATGGCACAGAACTGGGAGGAGGGAGTATTCGAATTCATAAGCGAGGGATACAGGAGAAGTTGTTCAATTTATTAGGCTTATCTCAGGAAGAAGCGGTGGACAAATTCGGATACCTTCTAGAAGCTTTTGAATATGGAACCCCACCCCACGGTGGAGTCGCTTTTGGGGTTGATCGGATGATTATGCTCTTAACAGGAAAGGATAATATTCGAGACGTAATAGCCTTCCCAAAAACGCAAAGCGCTTCAGATTTAATGGCGCAGGCTCCTTCCGTTGTGGCGGACAAACAATTACAGGAATTGCATATTAAAACTGTAAAAACCGTTTGACAGTGAGGGGGGTTATTAGCTATAATAGGATAATAGCTACCCCCTTAGGGTATCGGAGGAATGCGTGGCATGTCAAATTCAACCCCTTATACAGAATCCAAAGAGGATCTCATTCGCAGGCTTAAAAAAATCGAAGGTCAAGTTAAAGGAATTCAACGCATGGTTAACGAAGACAAGTATTGTGTAGACGTGTTAATACAAGTGGCTGCAGTCCGGGCCGCAATTAACCGAGTGGGCACGATTGTCTTTGAACATCATTCACGGAGATGTATGCTAAATGCTGTTGAAAACAGTGACCAGGAAGCAGCGATCGAGGAGCTTATCGGGGTGCTAACAAAATTTATCAAATAAGTCGTATTCGACTAATTAGGAGGAATTGTTAATGGCAGGTGCAAATGTAAAGACCTTTACTACTGCAAACTTTGAAGCGGATGTTCTGAAATCTGAGCAAGCGGTGTTGGTAGATTTTTGGGCTCCATGGTGTAGTCCATGCCGCATGGTGGCTCCCGTTGTCGATGAACTTGCAGATGAGTATGCCGGCCGAATTGTCATCGGAAAGCTCAATGTCGATGAAAATGGTCCTATTTCACAGCAATATGGAGTTATGAGTATACCTACCCTTGGAATTTTTAAAGGGGGCAAGATGGTTGACAAAATCACTGGTTTCCGTGGAAAACCTGATCTTGTCAAAATGCTCGACGCCCAGCTCTAATTCTTAGTTAACCCCTTTAGTCAAACTGAGAATTGAATAAAAAGAAAGCGATGCCCAAACAAATGTGGGCATCGCTTTCTTTGGAAGTGCGGGGGATAAGACTTCAGATGGTTTGTGACGAACAAGGATGTCAAGGAAGTGTTTAACCTTCCTTTTGGGGATCTTTTGCCCCCTTGGGGTTTGCTAAGTTCTCTTTTCCCATTTGCGAGGGGATATAAAAAGTTTGACCTTGGACATTGGGGGGGAGATATGTTTGTTCGACCCAGTGGTTGGGGTAGGAATGAGGGTAAAGATATTGCTGCCCGTGGCCCAATTTGCTTGCGCCAGGGTAGTGGCTATCCTTGAGGTGGGCGGGAACTTCCCCTGTGGGTTGTTGTCTTACATAAGCTAGGGCTCGGTCTATGCTCTCGACTGTGCTATTGCTTTTTGGAGCGGTGGCAATAGCTAGCACAGCTTGAGCTATGGGAATCCTGGCCTCAGGCATGCCTAACCATTCGAGGGCATTGGCCGCTGCATGCGCTTGAAGCATGACAGTAGGATCTGCAAGGCCAATGTCTTCGGAGGCATGTACAATAATCCGGCGTATAATGAAACGTGGGTCTTCGCCAGCTTCCAATAATATGGCTAACCAGTAGAGTGCGGCATCAGGGTCCGAGCCCCGCATACTTTTAATAAATGCGGAAATGATGTCATAATGATTATCTCCGACTTTATCGAACCGGATGGACCGTTGCTGAATAGATTCCTCAGCTATAGCGAGGGAAATTCGGCGAATACCGCCTTCAGGTTGGGTAGTGAGTACGGCTAGCTCTAAGGCATTAAGGGCGCGTCGTAAATCCCCGTTGGCATAATTGACCCAGTGTTCCCAAGCTTCAGGGGAAACCTCTACCTGATATTGGCCTAGGCCACGTTCGCAGTCTTTCAAGGCCAATTCAAGGCCAAGGCGAATTTCTGAAGGAGTGAGAAGCTCCAAACGGAAAAGCGTGGAACGGCTCAGGAGTGCAGAATTAAGTTCGAAAAAGGGGTTCTCCGTCGTAGCTCCGATAAAGGTGATGGTACCGTTTTCGACGGCAGGAAGGAGTGCATCTTGCTGTCCTTTATTAAAGCGGTGAACTTCGTCGCAGAAAACTAAGGTGCGTTTCCTGTAAAGGTGAAGATCATCAGTAGCCTGCAAAGTGATTTCGCGTATATCCTTAACGCCCGAAGTGACGGCATTAATGCGGATAAAACGTGACGTAGTTTTAGCCGCGATGACTTGTGCTAACGAGGTCTTGCCCGTGCCTGGTGGGCCATAAAGGATTAGAGAAGAAACACGGTCCGCTTCAATGGCTCGACGTAAGAGTTTTCCGACGCCAAGAATATGACTTTGTCCGATATACTCCTCAAGCGTTCTTGGTCGCATACGCTCTGCGAGGGGGGCGACCAGATGTTGATCAAAGCTCGCTGAAAAAAGATCCATAGTCACGTTCCTTTCCTAAACCATTGGGGAATATCTGATGTGAAATTTCCATAATAAGTACACAAGCCTGGGGCAATGACGCAGACAGCGCCTTTGATTTTCGGTAGTTTTAACTCCTCGTGCGCTCCAAGCCAGAGGAATTTTTTCGGCTTTGAGAGCATGAAGAGGGGAAGCGTGTTAATGAGCGCAGGATAGTGACGCCAAGGGACTGACCTACAATGAACATTCGTAAGATGCTGCGAATGGATCAAAACACTGACTTCCTATTATAACATGTGAGTCGTACATCTGCTTGAGGTGAAGAAGTCAGATGGTGGATCAACTGAAGATACTCACCAAATAACGAACGAATCCCAGAATAATAAAACAATAGTAAATTAGTTGGGTATCCCCTTGACAAATCCCGAGTGTTTTTATAAGATATGGGTATAAAGATCTTATATATCAAGTAGGGTTTAACTCTGGAAAGGGGGAGGTGAGTGTACTGAAACTCTCTACCAAAGGTCGGTATGGTGTTAAAGCCATGTTCGATTTAGCTCAACATATGGGCGAAGGACCGACTTCGTTAAAAAGTATTGCAGAGAGACAGGGCATTTCCGAACATTATCTAGAGCAACTCGTGTCCGGATTGCGTAAAGCTGGTCTAGTAAAGAGTGTTCGTGGCGCACAGGGCGGGTATTTATTGGGTCGAGAACCGGGCAAGATAAGAATCGGTGATATTATTCGTGTGTTAGAAGGGCCGATAGCTCCTTCCGATTGTGTATCCGAGGAGGACCCGGAATCTTGCGTTAAAGCAGACTATTGCGTCACTCGGGTAATCTGGGAGAAAGTACGAGACGCAATCGCAGATGTTTTGGATTCCATCACACTTGAAACGATGCTTGAAGACGCTAAAAAGCGTGAAGCGGACAGAAGCTTATATATGTACCATATTTAGGCTCTTGAGGATCAACTTTTAAAATGCATGCTAGGGAGGGAGCCCAATGAGGCGTATTTATTTAGACCACAGTGCAACGACTCCAGTTGACTTGGAAGTTGCGACTTTAATGATGACCTATTATACCGAAAAGTATGGTAATCCTTCCAGTGTCCACGGTTTTGGTAGAGAGGCTAAACAAGCTTTAGAAGAAGCTCGGCGTCAAGTAGCTGAGTTGATCGGAGCCACCCCACAGGAAATAGTCTTCACCAGCGGTGGAACGGAAGCTGATAATCTAGCCATATTAGGAACGGCCGAGGCTATGCGTAAAAAGGGTAAACATCTTATTACCTCAGCCATTGAACACCATGCAGTCCTAGAAACCTTTGAATACTTAGAGAAAAACGGTTTTGAGCTAACGGTTATACCTGTTGACGCAGAGGGTATTGTCTCGGTTGAAGACGTCCGCAAGGCCGTTCGGCCTGATACTATCTTAATTAGTGTGATGCATGCCAATAACGAAGTCGGAGCAATCCAACCAATTGTTGAAATTGGCAACCTTGCGAAGGAACTTGGCATTACTTTTCATGTAGATGCAGTTCAGTCTCTTGGAAAGATACCTATTAATGTCAAAGAAATGAATATTGACCTGCTGACGGTGTCTAGTCACAAAATTTACGGACCAAAAGGAGTAGGTGCTCTTTATATTCGTAAAGGCGTACGTATTGTCCCTCTGGCTCATGGGGGAAGTCAAGAAAAAAGGCGTCGTTCGGGGACCGAGAATACCCCCGGAATCATCGGATTTGGCAAAGCCTGCGAATTGATTGGAAAGAGGATGGCCGAAGACTCAAAGCTTCAAACCAAACTTCGTGACAGACTTATGAACGGAATCGTTGAGCGCATTGAATACGTGAAAGTGAATGGGCCTATTGGAGAAAAGCGCTTATCAAACAATGTGAATGTCAGTATTCGGTTTGTTGAAGGGGAGTCCTTGTTACTTTCACTCGATATGTTGGGGATAGCAGCATCTAGCGGATCTGCTTGCACCTCAGGTTCTCTTGATCCCTCTCATGTCCTGCTGGCCATGGGGTTAGTCCATGAGATCGCTCACGGTTCCCTTCGGTTTTCTTTAGGACGTCAAAACACGGAGGAAGAGATTGACTACGTGCTTGAACAATTACCGAAGATTGTCGAGCGTTTGCGCATGATGTCCCCTCTGTATGATCAAGTAATTCATGCTAATCAAGCTCAGTAAACTTGGTTGTCTAAAGCAGAATCTGAAACACCTTTAAGAGAAAGTGGGCGTCTTGAAAGTTAATAAAAAGGAGTGGCCTGAAATGTATACAGAAAAAGTGATGGACCATTTTACAAATCCTCGTAATGTTGGGGAAATTGAAAATCCAGATGGCGTCGGTGAAGTAGGGAATGCCAAGTGTGGAGACATTATGCGTATTTATTTAGATATTGAGGGAGACATTATTAAAGACGTAAAGTTTAAAACTTTTGGCTGCGGTGCGGCGGTTGCCACCAGCAGTATGGTCACGGAAATGGTCAAAGGAAAAACGATTGATGAAGCTATGGTAATCTCTAATGCAGCAGTAGCCGAGGCCTTAGGGGGGCTTCCCGAAACGAAAATGCACTGTTCGAACCTGGCTGCGGATGCCCTGCATAAGGCAATTGAAAATTATAAAGATAATCAGTTAAAAAAGGAATAGATGAATTATGGGTCTAACAACGAAACCAAAAGTAGTTGTGGGTATGAGCGGTGGTGTGGATAGTTCCATGGCCGCCGCTTTGCTCCAAGAAGAAGGCTATGATGTTATCGGGATTACCTTGCAGATTTGGGAAGCTTCTGGGCCTGAGGTGGAAGGAGGTTGCTGCTCCAATTCCGCTATTGATGATGCAAGACGGGTTGCCTTCATACTGGGAATTCCCCATTATGTTATGAACTTTCGTCCGTATTTTGAGAAGACTGTAGTGGATTATTTCACTCAGGCTTATTTAGCGGGAGAAACGCCAAACCCTTGTTTGGCCTGTAATAAGTATGTTAAATTTGGGGAGATGCTTCGTAAGGCTCGCGGATTGGGAGCAGAGTACATAGCTACTGGTCATTATGCGCAAGTTTTACGAGATCCAGATAGTGAACGGTTTCTATTAGCTAAGAGTGCAGATACAAGAAAAGATCAGACCTATGCACTTTACATGCTAACTCAGGACCAATTGGCGCACACTCTTTTTCCATTGGCAGAATACCCAAAAGAGCAAATACGAAAAATGGCTAATGAACGAGGTCTAGGGGTAGGAAACAAACCTGACAGCCAAGAGATATGTTTTGTTCCAAACGATGACTATGCTTCTTTTGTCCGAGAACGCTCAAGTGAGACGGTTAAACCGGGACATTTTGTGGATCTTTCGGGAAACAGTTTAGGCAAGCACCAAGGAATCATTCACTACACGGTTGGGCAACGAAAAGGCCTTGGGGCAACTTTCGGTAAACCGATGTTTGTCGTGGGCCTGAATCCTCAAAGCAATGAGGTAGTGTTAGGGAAAAATGCAGAAGTGTTTACGGATACACTCTGGGCCATTGATCTAAACTGGATATCCATCCCGCACTTAAAAGGACCCCTAAAAGTCGAAGCGAAAATTCGTTATAATTCATCAGGAGTTCAGGCTACTATTTATCCTGGGGAAACAGGGGCCGAGCATGAAGTAATGGTTCGTTTCGATGAACCGCAACGTGCAGTGACTCCAGGACAGGCTGTCGTCTTTTATCAAGAAAATATAGTAGTTGGCGGGGGAACCATTATTTCTGATCCTCGTGGTCGCCGCTAAGTCATTGTTCATTAATCGTGAGACTCCCACTTCTTGTAAGTGGGAGTCTCACCCATTAATGAACAGCTTATGCATAAATCATAGAACTGTAGGGCAGAGTATAGATAGAACTTTTTTGCGAGGTGGAAGATGCATGAGACGCATTAGAGAGATTGTCGGACTACCCGTCTTAGACCTAAAAAGTGGGGATTCGATTGGGTGGGTACAGGATCTGGTCTTAGATAACGACAAAGACGAGGTTGTTGGTGTTCTCTTAGAAGGCGGGCACTTCTTTCATTCAGAAAAAGGAATTCCTCGCAAGGCTATCATGACAGTAGGAAAAGATGCCATAACCGTTTGCAGCAAAGCTGTCGAAGAACTTAAGGGCACACGGTGGTCTGACAAAGTAGGCAATGAAGTCTATACCCAAGGTGGAGACGCAAGAGGGACGATTGAAGATGTTTTTCTCGATGATACTGCAGAAAAGATGGTAGGGTTTGAGGTTTCTGACGGGCTCTTCGCTGACCTACTTCATGGCAGGGGAACGATTCTGAGACCCCATGTTATGATCGATGGAAAAGATATTTTGATCGTTGATAATCAAGTATCTCCCTTGGACCAAACAAATGAAGGGGGAATACTAGCATGAATTGTCCAGTGTGCAGTGGACGAGCCATTGGTAAAGTCGGAGTTGAGCAATTCTATTGTTGGGATTGTTGCGTCGAATTCACGACTCAAACCGATAAAGTGGTTATTTACGATCTCGCAGAGGATGGTTCACTGGTGGCTTGGGATGATCCAGCCCTAGAGGACATAACTCTCCAAGGTAGCGAAGCGGAGCTTTCCTGCATTGCTATAGAATAATCTATGTTAAATGATATGACGGAATAAATGGTTAAGTTAGTTAAGCGCGCATGGCGCGCTTTTTTTAATACTAGTCCAAAGGTAAAGTAACTGCAGTTACATGGTTTTAAGAGAGGGGGGAATAACATGAAGCATAAACGATGGCGATGGATTTTCACAGGTACTTGTCTACTCTTGGCAATGCTCCTCCTTTTCAAGGTGAGGTCGATTTTAGGTCCGTTTTTCCTAGCCTTTCTACTTGCCTACCTGCTGAACCCCTTGGTTGTAGTGTTAGAGCGGCACAAGATTAGTCGCAAGAGGTCTATTCTTATTGTATTTTGCATGATTATTGCGATTATGATTACGATCGTTTTCCTCGTGCTTCCAGTACTCTATAATGAACTTAGCAAATTAGCTGTGATCCTCCCCAATGCGATTCAGCAGTTCACAGAAAGGGTCGATGGCCTTCGTGAGCAATTTAAGGCGACAGGCTTACCTAGTCGTGTTGCGCTTGTATTGGATGAACATTTAGGGCAGGGAGAAGTAATCATTGCCAATCGCCTTAATCTCTTTTTAGACAACTTGCCAAAGGTGTTGTCCACTGCCACACTGTACATATTATCCCCTGTTATTGCCATCTATTTCCTGGCAGATTGGAAAGGGTTAGGGGTCCACTTTAACCGAATGGTCCCACAACGTTGGCGGATGGAATGGCGTCGACTTTGGCAAGACATTAATCATGTGATTCGGCAATTTGTGCGAGGGGATTTAGTCGTTGCAGTGATTGTAGGGATATTGATCGGGATTGGCGTAAAACTAGTCGGGATGGAGTATGGGCTATTGATTGGTTTGATATGTGGGATTTTTGATCTCATCCCGTACTTTGGTCCGGTTATCGGAGCAGTACCTGCTATTTTGCTGGCTTTAACGCATTCCCCTGCTATGGCAATTAAGGTTGGCTTGATTATTTTAATAGTACAACAGCTGGAAGGAAGCATTATCTCGCCCAAGCTTATGGGGGACAGTGTAGGGCTTCATCCACTCTGGGTTGTGTTTGCCCTTCTAGCTGGTGGAGAACTTGTTGGATTTTGGGGTATGTTATTGGCTGTCCCCGTGGCTGCTGTGATTAGAGTTGTATTTAATCACATATACTTTAGGCTAGTTTCGACTAAGGTGTAGGGTGGTTGACAAATTAGACATCCCCTGTATATACTTTAGAAATACGCTGGGAATTTTGATCAATTAATACATATCGGTGCATTATTTACCCGTTAGATAAGAGGGTGCACCGTGGGAAAATCTCGTCCCTGTTAAACTAGGGGGAGATTATTTTTTAGCGCCTGAAGGCTTGGCGCTAGCCAAGTTTTCTATATGCAATTATTTAGCCATATTTTTAAAGGAGTGTTCAGGGATGTATACAGGAAATGAATTAAGGGACATGTTTCTTAAGTATTTTGAGGCAAGAGGGCACCGGATATTGCCTAGTGCGTCGCTCATTCCTAAGGATGATCCGACTCTTTTGTTAACGGTCGCTGGCATGGTACCCTTTAAACCATATTTTCAACGACTAGTTGAGCCACCTTTTCCTAGAGCGACAACGGCCCAGAAATGTGTCCGTACCCCCGATCTTGAGGTAGTTGGAAAAACGGCTCGCCATCATACCTACTTTGAAATGTTAGGGAACTTTTCATTCGGGGACTACTTTAAAAATGAAGCGATTCCCTGGGCCTGGGAGTATATCACAGAAGTATTGAAAATCCCTGTGGAAAAACTATGGGTGACGATTTATCCCGAAGATGAAGAAGCCAAAAGGATATGGATGACGGCAGGGGTTAGGGCTGAGAGGATTCTTGGGGACCCTGAGAACTTTTGGGCAGCTGGTCCGACTGGTCCATGTGGCCCTTGTTCGGAGATTTATGTTGATCTCGGAGAAACCAAAGGGTGTGGTAAGCCCGATTGTGCCGCGGGTAGTTGTGAATGTGATCGCTTCTTGGAGATCTGGAATTTAGTTTTCATGCAGTATAATAGGGATGAAGCGGGGAACTTGACCCCTCTACCGAAACAAAACATTGATACTGGTATGGGTTTAGAACGCATTGCTTCGGTTATGCAAGGGGTGGAGACTAATTTTGACACGGATTTATTCCGTCCTATTATTGACCATGTAGCTTCATTAGCCGGAATTCGGTATAAGGAAAATCCTAAAAATGACTTGGCCTTAAAAGTGGTTTCGGATCATGTCCGGGCAGTATCATTTATGCTCGCAGATGGAATTCGACCTAATAATGAAGGTCGGGGGTATGTCCTCCGCCGAATTTTACGTCGCGCAGTCCGTTATGCTAAGCTTTTGGGGATTGACAAGCCGTTCTTAGAATCTGTTTTTCGAATTGTCCAAAGAGACTACGCTCAGGCGTATCCTGAACTTACGGAAAATGAGAATTTCATTTTGAACCACTTGAGTTTAGAAGAAAAGAACTTTCAAGCCACCCTTGAGCAAGGGATTCAGTTGCTGCAGGAAAAGGTCAAGGATCTCGTAAAGCAAGGGGAAACGGTTTTAACTGGACCAGATGCCTTCTATCTTTATGAAACCTATGGCTTTCCAGTGGAATTGACGGAGGAAATACTCGAAGAACAAGGGTTAGCCGTGGATATGATAGCCTTTCAAACGGCAGTCGAGGAGCATCGACTCTTAGCAAAAGACCAATCTCAGCAAATGCGTGCCGTTATTGAAAGTCCAGCACTGATGGGAAGGGCAAAACTCTTAGGAGTGACACCCTTTGTCGGATATGAACAGGCAACGGCTACGGCTCGGATTGAAGGCATGTTTGTTGGTGGAGAAGAGACTCAAGATGCAGGTGAAGGGGAAGAAGTCATAGTCTTCCTTTCGGACACTCCGTTTTATGCAGAAAGCGGCGGTCAGGTTTCTGATGTGGGAGTACTTAAAACGTCCCGGGCAGAGGCACGGGTGCTTGAGGTGAAAAAGGGTTTAACAGGTACTCTTTATCACCGTGTTCAGGTTGTGACTGGGGTATTACATGTCGGGGAAACGGTAGAAGCTGAAATCAATAGCCAGGCAAGACAGGCTATTTCGCGACATCACAGCGCTACTCATCTCCTCCAGACCGCCCTGCGTACTGTGTTAGGTGAACATGTCCAGCAAGCCGGTTCTTTAGTGACGCCGGAACGCTTGCGTTTTGATTTCACCCATTTTTCACCGATGACAGCGGATGGATTAAGGGCAGTAGAAAATCTCATTAACGAAGCCGTGCTCAAAAATATGCCTATTCAAGCTACCGAGATGTCTTTAAAAGAGGCCAAATTCAGTGGAGCTACTGCACTTTTCGGCGAGAAATATGGAGATAATGTACGGGTCGTTCGGATGGGGTTGTTCAGTCAAGAATTGTGCGGTGGGACTCATGTCAAAGACACGGGAGAAATCGGGCTGGTTAAGATTCTCAGCGAGGGCGGAATAGGGGCAGGACTGCGCCGGATTGAAGCTGTGGCAGGATTTGAAGCCTTAGCCTATCTACGTACCCTGGATGAGCAAGTCCAAGAGGTTGCTCAGATTCTTAAAGCACAGCCGGCAGATGTGAGTAAGCGCGTGAACGGATTGGTGACCCAGGTGAAAGACCTCGAACGAGAAATCGGACAACTCCAAGCAAAACTTGGCAAAAATGAAGCTGAAGGTTTACTGAAGCGTGTCGTGGAAGTCGACGGAGTTCAGGTATTAGCCGCTCAGGTGCATGTGTCTGATATGGAGGGCCTGCGTCAAATGGCGGATCTACTGCGGCTTAAACTCAAAACTGGGGTTATTGTCTTGGGCGCAGTAAGCGAAGGTAAGGTTAACTTTGTGACTGCTGTTAGTCCGACAGGTTTAAGTGGGCTCCATGCGGGACAGATTATTAAAGAAGTGGCTAAAATAACGGGTGGTAGCGGTGGTGGCCGACCGGATATGGCACAAGCTGGAGGGAAGGATCCCAGTAAACTAGGCGAGGCCATTGATCGTGTCCCGACGATTCTGCGAGGATTTATGAAAAAATAGAGGAAAAAGCTAGGGATGCCAAGAATATTTATATATTGAGTTAACAAAAAAGCAGATGGTGAAAGGGGGTCAGGAAAATGGATCGAATGGAAGAAACCATGATGTTTAAAGCTGTAGGAGAAGAAGACATTTCTGCGCAGGATATTTTGCAGAAAGTGTATGCAGCTTTACAAGAAAAAGGGTATGATCCTATTAACCAAATGGTTGGATATCTCATGTCCGGCGACCCTGTATATATTACAAGCCACAATCAGGCGCGAGCAATGATTCGTAAACTTGAACGCTTTGAGCTGATTGAAGAGCTCGTCAGAAACTATTTGCAAGAAAGATAAGTATAATGGAGAAGCCCTCACTAGAAGTGGTGAGGGTTTTCTACATCTGGATATAGGATAAGCAATGTTCGATGCTCGATACTCAATATTCGAGGAGAGACGTGAGGCTTTTGTTATTCGAACACGAACTTCGAAAGGAGAGTATCTATGCGTCAGGTTAAGCTCGGTTTGTGGGGGCCCATGGTTTCAGAGGTGTGCTTTGGTAGTTTAGCCATTTCTCCGTTACAAGGCCGTGTTACGGAAGCCGAAGGGGCGTCCGTTTTGCGGTATGCTCTTGAGCAGGGGGTTAATTGGATTGATACTGCGGAAATCTATGATAACTATGCCCAGATTGCGGCGGCAATAAAGGGTTATCCTGACGTTCGCATTATTAGCAAAGCATATTCTGTCACAGCGTTGGAAATGCGCCAAAGCATAGAAAAGGCGCGAACTGCCCTCAACAGGGAAACTCTTGATTTCTTCCTTCTCCATGAACAGGAAAGTGCTTTAACTTTAAAAGGGCACACAGAGGCCTGGGAAGAACTTTTGAGAGCCAAGGAAAAGGGTATCGTACGTTGGATTGGAATTTCAACGCATGCAGTTGCTGGAGTTCGGGCCGGTGCACTCCAGCCAGGTCTTGATGTGATTCACCCGATTCTAAATTATCAGGGACTTGGGATTATTGATGGAAATTTACCGGATATGCTCGAAGCTATTTCGTTTGCGGCTGAATTGGGCATTGGGATTTACGCTATGAAGATTTTCGGGGGCGGACATTTAACCCATGACCCGAAAAAAGCCGTGGACTTTGTCAGATGTATTCCGGGAGTACAAGCTATGGCCCTCGGAATGTCCAGTCGGGAAGAAGTGGATTATAACTTACTCTTGTTGTCTGGTAAAGATATACCCACCCACTTACGAGATAAAGTAAGGCACAGAGAACGGAAACTTTATATTGCTGATTGGTGCCAAGGGTGTGGGAATTGTTTGGAAGCCTGCCCTCAGGGGGCTTTGCGTCTCAACGAAAGAGTAGCTGTGGTGGATAATGAGGCGTGCGTACTTTGTGGGTATTGTGGGAGGGTTTGCCCACATTTTTGCCTAAAAATCGTGTGAGTAAAGTAGGAAGACCGAGGCCGAAGCCGAAGCACGACGGGGTGTGCATGCTTGGGGGAGAGTTGGTGGGCTCCGCTTCGCACACTGTCGTTTGACGCTCAGCTCCGGCCACGCAACTCTCCCCCTGCTCAGGGGTCAGGGACGTGGTGCTTAGGATGGGTTTTGCCTCGGCTCTTGCTAGGGTGGTGGGAAGCTGGGAGACGAAGGGACGACGGTGCATGCTCTGGGGTGCTGGTGGCCTAAGCCAGTCTTTAATGCTGGATTATGGATGAAGGTGAAATAATGAGTTGGATATATTTATTATTTGCAATTATGTTTGAACTTTGTGGTACTACTTTAATGAAACTGTCGAATGGATTGACCAAGATAACCCCGGCGATAGGTATGTTTCTTTCATATGCTCTCTGTTTTTGGCTATTGTCATTGTCCTTGAAAGAAATTGAAGTAAGTGTAGCTTATGCTATTTGGTCTGCTGTAGGGATTGTGATTATATCAATTATCGGCATAGTGTTTTTTCATGAAACAGTTAATGCCCTTAAAATTGTTTCTATACTTGTAATAGTGGCCGGAGTTATAGGACTGAATTTGAGTGGCGTTAACCATTAGTGACTAAATGAACAGGAACTAAGCTGAAATATAGTAAAACACAAAAGCCGGTTGGAGGGGATATTATGCGGATTATGGGTTTGGATTTTGGGTCGAAGACGATTGGTGTGGCGATGAGTGACGCTTTTTTTTGGACAGCCCAAGGGGTTAAGACGATTAGGCGCTCCAAGAAGGAAATTGATGAGTTAAGAGAACTCATCCGCGAGTATGAGGTAATGGAAATTGTGATTGGTTATCCTAAAAATATGAATGGAACCCTAGGGCCTCGTTGTGCGTTGACTGATGAGTTTGCAGAGGTTTTACGTCTGGAGTTTGGGCTTCCAGTTGAGTTGTGGGATGAACGACTAAGTACGGTCGCGGCACAACGGACTCTTCTGGAAGCGGATGTGTCACGCGCGAAGCGGAAGCTTGTAATTGACAAGATGGCGGCGGTTTTTATCCTTCAGGGTTACCTAGATCGTCGCTCAACAGGAAATATTCCTGTATGAGGATTTGACAATCATTACCTACAATAGTACAATGACAATATTCTTTGATAAGAGGTGAATCACATGACTGAAAAACCACATGACCACGAAGAGCATGACGCTGAAGAGTTTGACACAGTCGTACTCACAGATGATGAGGGAATAGACCACGAATTTCTTCATCTCGATACCTTGGAACTTGAAGGCTCGACATACTTCGTCTTGATGCCTATTTCGGAAGACGAATCCGAAGGTGAGGATGACGATGAGGCCATTATTCTTAAACTCGGCAAAGATGCTGAGGGTGGAGAAATGCTGCTCGACATCGAAGATGATGAAGAGTGGGAAAAAGTGGCTGACGCTTGGGAAACCCTAGTAGAATCCGAGGAAGACGAAAAAGAGTAAGCTTAGCGCTTACAAATGTATCGCAAAAAAAGGACTCGCTGAGAATCAGTGAGTTCTTCTTTTTTGCGCTTAGTCAATCGTAGGTTCTCCCAATCGTCACACGTCGCGGTTTTTTATGAGATGAGGAACTATAAAGAATAGAGAAATCTACAAAGGACAAGCTGGAAGTAACGTGGGTACTGTTGTACAATGAAACTAAGATTCCGCTGAATTGAAATAGCCGATGCAATAATTTCGATAGAAAGGATCAGGTGCGTTCCTCCCTATTAACTATATGGGACTTATGCCTGACGTTGGTGAGAATATGTCCAGAAAAAAGAAGACGGCTGGCACATCTAAATTGGTAATTATTATATTTGTTCTCTTGATCGGAGGAGTGGGTTTTTTATCATGGTGGAGTTGGGCCACAAAACCATACTCCACTACAGGGGAAAGCGAGAAGATCACGATTAATTCAGGGACAACGGCTGCCCAATTAGCAGAGGAATTGAAAGAACGTAATCTTATCCGTAGTGCATGGGCGTTTAGATATTTAGCTCGGGCGCAGCAATCGGATTTCATGCTTTATGTTGGAGATTACCAATTAGCCCCCACAATGCTTCCTAGCGAAATGATAAAACGCTTAATTAGTGCTGGTGCAGTTTCCTTAGATACCAACCGGATTACTATCCCAGAAGGGTATACTACGGTTCAAATCATTGAGCTTCTAGTTCAAAAAGGAATTGGCAGTAAAGAACAGTTTGAGAAGGTGGTCACGGAAGATGGGTTTACATACTCATTTCTCAAGGATGCGCCTAAGGGGATTCACCGCTTAGAAGGCTACTTATTTCCTAATACTTACGACATCCCTGTTAAAACAACTCCTCATGCAGTGATTGATTTACTCCTCCAACAGTTTGCTAAAGAACTTACGCCGGAAGTGCAGAAGCAACTCGATATACTTAAACTGTCCGTCCCTCAGTGGGTTACCATAGGCTCTATGGTTGAAAAAGAGGCGGTAAAACAAGAAGATCGTCCGTTGATTGCTTCGGTAATAATGAATCGACTAAAGATTAACCAACCTCTGCAAATTGACGCTACTATTCAGTTCTTGCTGGGCACTCCTAAGCCAAAACTTTATAACAAGGATCTCCAGATTCCCTCTCCTTATAATACTTATCTCAACCCAGGATTACCGCTGGGGCCGATTGCCAATCCTGGACATGCCTCTCTCCATGCAGCCTTGTATCCAGCCCAAACAGATTTTCTATATTATGTGGCGAAAAAAGATGGCTATCACGAGTTTGCTAAAACGTATGCAGAGCATTTGAAGAACATAAAATTGTATCAATGAGCAGAGAGGTCTTGGGGGATAGGGTTAGGATCGATAGGGTCAATATACGAGTGTGAGGGGATTGTGGGCGGAACGGTTTTGCTGTCAGTTGAATTTCTTACCCATATTGAAGATTTGTTCCACGTCTTTGTCTCCGCGTCCAGATAGATTAACAATGATGATTTGGTTTGAGTTCATGGTAGGTGCGAGTTTAAGCGCATAAGCGACAGCGTGAGCACTTTCGAGAGCAGGGATGATGCCTTCCGCTCGAGAAAGTCTGTGAAAGGCTTCCAAGGATTCAGCGTCCGTAATGCTTACATATTCAGCACGGCCGATGTCTTTCAGGTAGCTGTGTTCGGGTCCTACGCCGGGATAGTCCAGACCTGCTGAAATAGAATGGGTAGCAAGGGGCTCTCCCTTTTCGTCTGCCATGACATAACACTTAAAACCATGAACAATTCCAGGTGCTCCGGCTGAGAGGGGCGCGGCGTGTTTACCAGTTTCTAAACCCAATCCTCCAGGCTCGACTCCTATGAGTCGCACGGTCGGGTCTGCGATAAAGTTGGCGAACATGCCAATGGCATTACTGCCGCCACCAACACAGGCCATGACAGCATCCGGGAGTTTTCCCTCTGCTTCCAGAATTTGCTGGCGTGCTTCTCGTGAAATAATTGATTGGAAGTGTTTGACGAGAGAGGGATAGGGGTGAGGCCCCACGGCAGAACCGAGCATATAGAAGGTTGTTTCATAGTTCGTGGCGAAGTCCCCAAGAGCGGCATCCACGGCATCCTTCAACGTGCGAGTCCCAGAGGTCACTGTGATTACTTGGGCTCCTAAGAGTTCCATCCGGAAGACATTTAAAGATTGGCGCTGGGTGTCCTCTTCTCCCATATAAATGACGCATTCCATATCAAAGAGTGCACAGGCTGTTGCCGTGGCTACGCCGTGTTGTCCGGCTCCAGTCTCAGCAATGATCCGTTTTGCCCCCATGCGTTTGGCAAGTAATGCTTGACCAAGAACATTGTTAATTTTGTGAGCACCAGTATGGTTCAAATCTTCACGTTTCAAGTAGATTTTTGCGCCCCCTAATTGTTTAGAAAGTTTCTCTGCATAGTAAAGGGGATTTGGGCGGCCAACATATTGACGGAGATAATAGTCAAGTTCCTTGTTGAATTCTGGATCGTCTTTATACTTTTCGAAGGTGTCATCCAACTGATCTAATGCATTTTGTAATTGGGGTGGGACAAAGCTACCACCATATTCACCAAAATAACCTTTTTCCATAATCAAAACCCTCCATCTCCTACATTAAAAATAAAAAACTCTCCGCCCTAGAAGGACGGAAAGTTAATTTCCATTATGCCACCTTTTTCGTACGGGATCTAAATATTAGATGCCCACACTTTAAGCTTAGATACGAAGTAGGATACGATTCTCGCACAAAAATAAGCAGATGCGGAGAGTCGGCCTCTCGATATCCGTGTTTCTGTAACGGGAAACCCCCGGTATCACCTACTGACGCTTCTGCGTGTTCGGATTACGACTCTGGGATCCATTCGGTCTACGGGAAGTGTATCAGACTTTCACCTTCTCTGACTCGCTTGAACATTCCACAAAGACTTACTAATTCCCATCATTGTCTTGCTTATTATTTTCTGTATTGTAATATAGCAGAGGAGTTTCGTCAAGGGATGTTGGATAAAAGAATTTTCACTTGCGCACCATTAATTTCTTGATCGCCCGATCAAGTCCCTCTAGGGTTAACTCATACATGGGAAAAATATTACGCACCATTGTTAGTGTTTGGTACCCATGAACTCGTTCCCAATACTTCTCTGGGAGTGGGTTGAGCCAGACGTTATAAGGAAATTTCTTAGCGATACGCTGTAACCAAGTAATTCCGGGTTCTTCGTTGCTAAGATCCCAAAAGATGTTACCATCTCTCATCATCAGTTCACTTGGAGCCATGGCTGCATCTCCGACGAGGACTACTTTGTAGTCTGGACCCAGCGAAGCTAGGACATCCGCAGTTTTAACTGCTTTCCTGGGGTTGTTAGAAGCGTCTAAGTACAAGCGGTCATAGATACAGTTATGAAAGTAAAAGAACTTTAAATCCTTGAAATGGGAGGACTTATGAACCGCTGAGAACAATTGACTACAGATATTGGCATAAGGGGTCATCGAACCACCGACATCCATCAGTACGATAACCTTGACGGAGTTTTTGCGTGGTCTTGTCCAGACAAGCTTTAAGCGTCCCGCATTTTTACAGGTTTCATCAATGGTATCGTCTAAGTCCAGTTGATCTTTGACTCCATCAAGGCGCGTGCTAAACTGTCGCAAGCGACGCAAAGCAACTTCAAACTGACGAATTCCTAAGGTTTCATCCTTTCGATAGTCTCGATAATTGCGTTCACTGGCCACTTTGACCGCGGATTGCCCGTGAGATTCACCCCCAATTCTCACGCCACCGGGATGAAAACCCGAGTGCCCAAAGGCGGAGGTCCCGCCTGTGCCGATCCAGGTATTTCCACCGTGATGAGGGCTATCTTGTTTTCGCATACGTTCTTCCAAAGCAGTTTTTAAACTCTCCCAATCGGGCAAGCCTAATTTATTTAAGAGCTCATTGCGTTCTTCTTCAGAGAACATTTTTAGCGGCAGAGGATTTTCCAGCCATTGAGCAACCTGGTCCAATAATTGTTCTGGGGAAGCGATCCCTTGGAAATACGTCTGAAAGGCCAGATCATATTGATCAAAATGGCTTTCACTTTTAACCAAGACCGCTCTTGCCAAGTAGTAAAACCCAGACAGGCTGGATTCCGCTAAGCCAACTGAAAGTGCCTCCATTAAGGTCATCCACTCTGTGATAGAAACAGGAACCCCCTCGCGACGTAGTAGATAAAAAAAGTTTGTATACATGTTTACCAGCCACGTTTGGCGCGAGATGGATTTTCTGTCCCGCGGGTTTGGAGTTGTCTCAAGGTCAAATCAAAATCCTGATTCTTTTTTAACAAAGCTCCTAAAAAGGGGATTTCCTGAGAAATTCTAGAGGGATCGATACCGCCGAGGGTCAGAGCTTGAATCCAATCGAGAAGCTCGCTGGTACTAGGCTTTTTCTGTAAACCTGAGATAGTGCGCAACCAATAAAACGATTTCAAGGCTTCGGCCAGTAATTGGCCTTCCAAGTCTGGAAAATGGACATGGACAATTTCTTCCATCATTGTTTGATCAGGAAAGTCGATATAATGAAAAATACAACGTCGCAAAAATGCATCCGGTAGTTCTTTTTCGGCGTTGCTCGTAATGATGACGATAGGCCTATGTTTAGTCGTGATTGTTTCTCCTGTTTCCGGTATGTAAAAATTCATGACGTCCAGTTCCCAGAGTAAATCATTGGGGAATTCCAAGTCGGCTTTGTCGATTTCATCAATTAATAGGACAACTCGTTCGCTGGATTCAAAGGCTTCGCCGAGTTTGCCCAGCTTAATGTATTGTTTAATGTTAGAAACATTCTGTTCACCAAATTGACTGTCATAGAGACGCTGGACTGTGTCATAGACATAAAGACCATCTTGCGCTTTCGTCGTCGATTTAATATTCCAGATTAGTAAGCGCAGACCAAGAGAGCGAGCTATACTTTCCGCTAAGACGGTTTTGCCTGTGCCAGGCTCCCCTTTAATTAAGAGCGGTCTTTTTAAGGCCACTGAGATATTAACACTGTTTTGGAGATCCTTAGAGACAATGTAATCGTCAGTTCCTTGATAGAGAAGTTGATCGGTCATTCTAAAGTGTCCTCCTTGTCGTCTTTGAAACGTATTATATGTTAATAATACCACTAATTGTCTAAGCTTTGCTTATATTCCTGATCTAAGTGTTAAAGAAAGTCTTAATCTATGTAATCTCTAAGGAACAACTGATTGAATGAGAATCCCTAACTAGAAATAAGCCAGATCATTGAAGAAAGAGGACAAGCACTGGATTTTGGGGTATAGTAAGTAGGTATGAGTGTTGACCAGAGAGTTAGATTATGGGTTAAAGGTCGAAAAGCCCAGTTCTATCATAATGATTGACGTTAAGCAATTGGATATAGTAGAAAATATATTTCAAAAGCCTGTAGATATATAGTTAGGGGAATCATAATGAAAAAACCAGAATTGTTAGCTCCTGCGGGAGATTGGGAAAAGCTAAAATACGCGTTGGCTTATGGAGCAGACGCGGTCTATATGGGCGGTCAAGCATTTGGCCTGCGGGCTTTTGCTGGAAATTTCAGCTTCGAGGAAATGGAAAAAGCGGTGCGCTGGACGCATGGGTTGGGAAAGAAAATCTATGTGACAGTGAATATTTTCGCCCATGAACCAGATTTCGAGGGAATTCCAGCTTATCTCAAGAAGTTGGAAGAACTCGGCGTAGACGGAGCAATAGTCTCTGACCCCGGTATCATCGCGATGGCTCAAGAAGTAGCCCCACGGCTGCCACTGCATTTAAGCACTCAAGCGAATAGCACAAATTCGTATTCGGTGGGATTTTGGCTGAAGCAGGGGATTGAAAGAATCGTCCTCGCCCGAGAATTGACCCTTGAAGAACTGCAGGATATTCGTTCTAAGGTCACTGGAGGGTTGGAGATCTTTATCCATGGAGCGATGTGCATGTCTTACTCTGGGCGGTGTTTACTGAGTAACTATTTGACAGGGCGAGATGCCAACCGCGGGGAGTGTACTCAGCCCTGTCGTTGGGGATATGCTCTTGTAGAGGAGAAAAGGCCAGGAGATGTTTTTCCGATTGAAGAAGATGAACGTGGGACCTATGTCTTTAATTCACACGACTTATGCCTTTTGCCCCATTTGCCCTTATTAAAGCCTATCGGCCTGGATAGCTTTAAAATCGAAGGGCGGATGAAAAGCGTTCAATATGTCGCCAGTTCAGTAAAGGTTTATCGGGAGGCGATTGATACGCTCTGGGATCAGGGGGAAGAAGCCTTTCAAGCGCAGCTTCCTCAGTGGCTGGAAGAAATGGATAAAGTCAGTCACCGAGATTATTCAGCAGGATTTTTATTCGGCAAACCGGGGGCGAGTTCTCATAACTTAGAGTCCTCTCACTATGTCCGAGATTATGATTTCGTCGGGGTATGTTTGAGCGAAGAGAAAACAGGAAGCTACACAGTTGAGGAAGATACGGCCTGGTTTGAGCAACGGAACCACTTCAAGCGAGGCGAGGTTTTGGAAGTCCTGACTCCGCACGGAATCTCTTGGTCATTCGAGGTGAGTGAGATGTGGGATGCTAAAGGTACGCCCATAGATGTGGCCCGGCATGCTCAGCAAGTGATTAGGATGAGTGTACCCGAGAAAATACTGCCGTATAGTATTTTACGGCGGGCGAAAAGCGAGAAAAAATAGGTAGGAGTCGAGAGGGGGACGAGTGGATGGGTTCCTTAGGCAGGTCGATGAGAACTTCCGAAGTGATCGATTTGTTTTCAGATGCTGATGTTATTATTAACGCGCGTCTAGAGCGGGTAGAAATGCAAATGTTAGACAAACTTGTCGAGGGGTTAGGGCATTTAGGCATTGTCACGACGACGAACAAAGCATTAGGAGAAGTCATGATTCAGACGACAAAACAGTGTTGGCCCGATTTAAAGAAGGCAATAGAGAATATGCCGTTTAAGATTGAGTTTATTTCATAACTTCGAGAACTATCGTTGAGATTTTTACTGAATATATAAGAATAGGTAAGATTAAGGGAGAATAGCTAATGAATTTTCCAGAAGAGCAGAAGGACCCTCAAGTGAATTCTATATATGAAAATATTGACCTTATCATCAAAGCCCGCATAGACCGCTCGGAAATTCAAATGCTATGCAAATTGGTTGAAGGTTTGGGTCATCTTGGCGTAGTAACCACGACGGACAAAGTACTGGGAGAGGTTATGATTCAAACGACTAAGGATTGTTGGACAGAGTTGAAGCAGGTAATTGAACAGATGCCAATTGAGATAGAATTTATCTGATTATATAAATAATAGCCCATTGTGAGGCATTCCGGCGATCTAGTTAAGATACTGGCGCTTAGAAGCAAGAAAGCCAATTTTAAATAAGGGAATCGCTCTCTTTTAGAACAGTTTCATGGTCCTAGTGAGTTGTTTCCAAATTGTGGGGTGGACAGACCCCGGAACAATTCTAACAATAGGAGAATCATTTTCGTGAGTTATTAAAGTTATCCCATTTCAAATCCTTGAAATGGGATAACTTTAATATTATGGTTTTCGTATTTAATTCTATTGACTATCTGTATAATTATGCGATACTAAAAATAGAATGCATAATTATAGTCAATAGGGCTAAAATCCTATCTTTATAGCCCTAGTCCTAGTCCGTTAGGGAGGAACATTATATTAATATTGGGTAAAGTATAATGGATAAGTTGATGAGGGGGTGATTGATAGATATTGGGGTTACTTAACGATTTGTGCTAGTAAACGGTTTTTGGAAGAATTTGAATTTAAAATTGGGGTAATAATGGTATGGCGTTTACATTTCAAGATAAAGTAACCCAAAGAACAAATAGAATGCTAATTTGGTTGACTGCGATTACGGTATTTGCACTGGAGTGTGCAGCAGGTTATTACTACAACATTTATGTTGGGTATTATCACAGTGATGGAATCAGTCGAGTGGCAAATGCCTTTTATGTTTTATATAGTAGAAATCCCCACTTGGGTGCTATTGGTTTTGTATGGAATCCTCTTCCGAGTATGGTAGACTTGGTGCTTCTGTTGTTATATCCATGGATTCCTGCAATGGCTACAAAAGGAATTGCTGGCTTACTAATGAGCGCAATGTTTGCATCTTTGACAGTGGGTATTTTGGTTCGGGCATTTATTCAACGGGGTCTTTCTCGTTGGTACGCTGTCATTTTTACTTTGTTATTCGCCTTAAATCCCATGATCTTCCTAGCGGGATTTAATGGCCTGAGTGATGCACCGTTTATATTTTTTACCATCTTGAGCATCGTATCTTTCTTAAATTGGATGGATGAACATCAATTAGGGGACTTGGCTGTATCGAGTTTTGCCCTTGCTATTGCCTTTTGGTGCAGATATGAAGCGGTCCCTTTTGGATTCAGTATAATAGTTGGTTGTGTTATTGTCACAATGCTGATAAGTGAAAATTCTAAACCAAATAATGAAGGACGCCTTCATTATAAATGGTCACGAGCGGAAGGGACCCTGGCGGTAATAGTCACACCAATTTTCTATTCCATATTGCTATGGGTTTTACTGAACGCAATTATTATGGATAATCCTCTTAATTTTCTAAACGGAGAATATACCAATACGGCCCAGATTCAAGGCCATTTAAGTAATCCTGTGTATGCCGCCATGCTCAACAATCCGGTACAAGCTATCATCTTTGCCTTTGAGAAGGTGTTAGTATTCTCAGTGCCTTTTTTATCGATCTTATTTCTACGAGTGATTAATCGACGTATTTTCAAATGGGATACCCTAATCCTGATCGGCATGATCGTTTCTATTCCAATGTTGCAAATCATTATGTTGATGAAAGGTACTTCCTTAGGTTGGTTAAGGTATTTCTTATATGTGTTACCAGTGTCATTTGCATGGTTACCATATGAGTTGAGTAAGCTGAAGAGAAAGTGGCATGTAATTATTCCTTTAGCAGCGATGATTGTGAATTATGGGATACTCTCTTATGCCATTACTCAACCTTCTATCGCACCTGATGAAAATACATTTTTACAGAACTCTTTAGGAGCCCATAATCAAACTTATTATGACCAAAAGCAAGATATTGAGTTAGCGAAGTATTTAGATGACAACTACCCCTTCAGTAATATTCTAGTTGATTCATTCTCGGCTTATCTTATTATTTTGCAAAGTGAATACCCCAAGCGTTTTTATATAACTAGTGACTATGATTTTAAAAATGCCATATCCAACCCCGAAAAATATAAAGTTAGCTATATCTTAGTTCCGAAACCTGGTTCTGCATCAGTTATTAGTGCTATCAATGATGCATATCCGAACCTATATTTTAATGGGTCTGATTGGGCAGAACTTGTCAAGGAATTCGGAACAAGGTGGAGACTATATAGGATTATTAATAGCACTCGTGAATCTGTTAATTAACCTATGTAGTAATGCTGTAACCTACAAGATTTAACAAGCCTTACTAGCATACCATCCCTCATGGAGCCAAGCGAAAACTATGTTCTGAGCAAATCAAAACCGTAAATAGGGGTAACAGACATGGCTAAAGCAGTTGAAGATTCAAGAACCCAACGAGCAGGCACAACCTTAATCTGCTTGATAGGGATTACGGTGTTTATACTGGAGTGTGCGGCAGGTTATTATTACAACGTTTATGTTGGATATTATCACGGCGATGGAATCAGTCGAGTTGCCAATGCGTTCTATGTTCTATATAGTCGAGATCCTCATCTTGGCGCTATCGGATTTGTGTGGAATCCTCTGCCAAGTATGGTGGATTTGGTATTTCTGCTACTATATCCGTGGATACCTGCTATGGCTACCAAAGGGATTTCGGGTTTGTTGATGTGTGCACTATTCTCGTCCTTTACGGCGAGTGTTTTGGCGCGGGCTTTTATCAAACGAAATCTTCCGCGATGGTGCGCTGTTGTTTTTCCTCTGTTATTCTCCCTAAACCCTATGATTTTCCTATTCGGCTTTAACGGTTTGAGTGATGCCCCATTTATATTTTTTTTGATACTGTGTATTACATCTTTTTTAAATTGGCTTGACGAAAATAAACTGGGTGATTTGGTGGTTTCGAGTTTTGCACTCGCGATGGCTTTTTGGTGCAGGTACGAAGCAGTCCCATTTGGATTCAGCATGTTTCTCAGTTGTGTTATTGCCACAATATTATTCCATAAAAAAGAAAATCCTCCAGATGAAGGACATTTTCACTACAAATGGTCACAAACGGAAGGAGTACTGTCAGTAATAGCACCGCCGCTTTGCTACTCAATAATCGTGTGGCTTTTGCTGAACTGGGTTATTATGGGTAATCCGCTCAATTTCTTAAACGGAGAATACACTAACTTAGCTCAGCTTGAAGGCCATTTAGATGTTCCTATATATGCGGCTATGTTTCACAATCCGATAAATGCTGCTTTGTATGCTTTAAAAAAGATTTCGGTGTTTTCTGGACCTCTGATATCCATTTTAATTCTTAGATTACTCACTTATAGGATTCTTAAGTGGGATACCCTAATTTTACTTGGCATGGTCATATCTATACCAATGTTGCAAATCGTAATGTTGATTACAGGTAGTACCTTAGGTTGGTTAAGATATTTTATGTATGTGTTGCCTGTTTCAGTTGCCTGGCTACCGTTTGAGTTAAGCAAGCTTAAACGTAAGTGGCAATTAATATTTCCTTTGAGTGCGATGATATTGAATTACGGAATTCTCTCCTATGCAATAACTCAGCCATCAATTGCACCGGATGAAAATACGTTCGTCCAGAACTCATTCGGAAACCACACTAAAATATACTATGGTTGGAAACAGGATATCGAAATAGCTAAGTATTTGGATGATAATTACTCTCATAGTACTATTTTAATGGATTCGTCCACAGCATTTTTTATAATTTTGCAAAGTGAATTTCCGAAGCGCTTTTATATACCTAGTGACAAGGATTTTAAAAATGCTGTCTCGGACCCAGTAAAATTTAAAGTTGATTATATTCTTGTACCTAAACCTGGAGCTGAAGCGGGCATAAACGCTATTAATATAGCTTATCCAAACTTATTCACTCAGGGGGCAGATTGGGTAGAATTCGTTAAGGAATTTGGAACGGAATGGAGATTGTATAAGGTCACTAAAAGTACAGGAGGCAATATCGATTGAATTCACCAGCAATCGTAGTATCTGTAATTATCCCTGTTTGGAATGAAGCTGGGCATTTATACCAGTCACTCAAGACAATTGTGGAATTCATTCGACAGGCTACTTCTTATTTTGAATTAATTGTAGTGGATGACGGATCTACTGATGAAACGTGGAGTATTCTTACGGCTGCTAGTACAGAAATTCCTGAGTTAGAAGGTATTCGTCTTAGTCGAAATTTCGGTAAGGAACGGGCACTATGCGCTGGATTAGAACATGCAAGGGGACAAGCAGTCATTATTATGGACTGTGACCTTCAACATCCGCCTGAACTAATTCCAATTATGATTGAGCAATGGCGTTTACAGGGAGTCAAAATTGTTGAATGTGTTAAGAAGTCACGTAGTAAAGAATCCCTTAGTTATCGGATTAGCACGAACATGTTTTATGGCCTTATCCAAAAGTTAGCAAGGCAAGATTTACGTGGGGCAAGCGATTTCAAGCTTCTGGATCGGCAAGTTGTTGAGGCTTGGGCCAAGATGCCGGAAAAAATCACGTTTTTTCGCGGTATGACGGCCTGGTTGGGTTTCTCCCGAGTGGAACTCGAATTCGATGTGGCTCCTCGGATAGACGGTAAGACGAGTTGGAGTCCTATCTCTCTTGTCAATTTGGCACTCCATGCGATTGTGGCATTTACGTCCTGGCCATTACGACTCGTTACCATAGTAGGGATGTTCTCTTTTGTCGTTGCTGTCATTCTTAGTATTCAAACCATATATATGAAGATTGCTGGAATGGCAGTAACTGGCTTTACAACAGTAATTCTTTTGTTACTTTGTATGAACAGCATGATCATGCTAGGCATCGGTATCCTTGGAGAATATATTGCGGCCATTTATGATGAGGTCAAAGGCCGACCGAGATACGTGGTAAGTCAAAGAACCGGGGTACAGTCAATGGATACTGGTGTTTTGAATCGTGACGAGATAGCGTTTACTAATATTAACCAAAATTCCTATGTACAGTTGATAAAAAATAATTTGAATTTATAGTTAGGTGGTACAAATGATCGAGCAAAACCCTCTTCGACTGGGTGACATATTGGTTCAAAAGGGTTTGTTAACACAAGCAAGACTTAAGAAAGCCCTAAATCATCAAGAAATTTATGGTGGACGACTGGGAAATATATTGATTGATTTTGGCTGGATAGAGGAGGAAGAGCTTCGAGAGGTATCCCAACTAATTCCACAAAAGTTTAAGCTCGGGGAAATGCTGGTTCAGAGAGGCATGTTAACCGATGCACAATTAAGGTTAGCCTTAGAGTTTCAACAGAAAAGCGGCGGTCTATTAGGTGATATTATCTTGTCGTTAGGTATGGTGGATGCGCATGCGCTATTCAAAATTATTGCATCTCAACAGGGTATGGGACGAGTTGGATCTCAATTTGCAATATACTCTTCGAAAATTCCCGAAGAAATAGCACGCGAGTATCAGGCGATTGTTGTGCACACGAGTCTTAATCAAGTGGTGATAGCAGTAGCTAAAACTTTAACAGACGATCAAATCAAGTTCTTGGAATCAATGCTTGGATATACTGTTGAGCAAGTTTTAGCAACACATGCGGAACTGGAATCGCTCTGGAGACAGGCTTATACCAGTGAGTTGATGTCCATTAGTATTAATAAATTAGCAGTGGATAGTCCTGATCAATCTGCACGTAAAGTATTTACAAAACGGCAAGTGACTGGAATGGTCGGGCTTTTAATTGCCATAATAGTTGGCATGTCGATTGACCCCTTTAGAACTGGTTTGACAATTAACATTATTATTCAATTGGTTTATTTTATTGTTTCAACATTAAAATTTTTAATGATTCTACGTGGGATCCGTCCCACTGCCCAGATTCGGATTTCAGATGAAGAAGTTGCTGCAATAGATGAGCGAACTCTTCCAATCTACACCATATTAGTACCTATGTATAAAGAAGGCCGTGTGATTCGAGCTTTGGTAGAAAACCTTGAGAGGCTGGATTACCCTAAGTTTAAATTAGATATTCGTCTCTTGATAGAGGAAGATGATGTGGAGGCTCAGGAAATCCTTCGCTCCATGAAGCTGCCACACTACTATACTTGCATTGTTGTACCCAACTCTAAGCCTAAGACCAAGCCGAAGGCTTGCAATTACGGATTAATCCATGCCATGGGAGAATATGTAGTTATCTTTGATGCAGAGGATAGACCTGAACCAGACCAGCTTAAGAAAGTGCACTTGGCATTTAACAGAAGTTCTGATAAATGTTGTTGCATTCAAGCCAAGCTGAACTACTATAATAGCGAGCAAAATCTGCTTACTCGTTGGTTTACACAAGAATATAGCATGTGGTTTGACTTGCTGTTACCAGGACTCATGCAATTGGACATTCCCATTCCGCTTGGTGGTACTTCAAACCACTTTAAGACTAAGATTTTGAAAAGCCTTAATGCTTGGGATCCTTACAATGTCACTGAGGATGCTGATCTCGGGATTCGGTTATATGGGGAGGGTTTTACAACAGGTATCGTTGACTCGAGAACTTGGGAGGAAGCGAATAGCCGTACCGGAAATTGGATAAGACAGAGATCTCGCTGGATTAAGGGGTATATGTTGACTTGGTTCGTTCACATGCGGTTTCCATTGCGTTTATGGCGTCAAATCAGAACTCGAGGAATGATTGGTATACAGGTCATCGTTCTAGCAACTCCACTTCTCCCATTAATCAATCCATTTTTATGGACATTAGTTTTCTTATGGTACATGACCCGCAACCAATTGATACCCATGATGTTTCCTGGGCCTATTTATTATATTGCTGCAGTGGAGCTGATTATAGGAAATTTTCTGTTTGTTTTCAGTAATGTTGCAGGCGTATATAAGGTTATAGGTGAGCTACACGCTAAAAAAGACTATACTCTTTCTTTTAGACTTATTAAGTATGCTCTCTTGACACCAATCTACTGGTTGTTAATGAGTGTAGCCGCCTACAAAGCGGCTTGGCAACTAATTTTCAGGCCTTTTTATTGGGAGAAAACGGATCATGGACTAGCAGATGATGAAACGGTTAACGTGTTTTCGTTTCCTGACAAAAACACCAACACGAGTGTATAGACCAAAGGATGTGGGTTAAGAAATAATGAACATATCTAAGGAGTCAACTTCCCAAATCTACCTAATAATTAGATATGGATTGGTCGGATTATTAGGTACAATTCTTCATTTTTCCAGCCTCATAGCATTGGTCGAATTGGCGCATCTAGACCCTGTTGTAGGATCAGCCGCAGGTTTTCTGTTGGTCTTGTTGATTTCTTATTACTTAAACCGTAACTGGACATTTCGTGCAAAAAATGGTGGGAAACGACAATTTTGTTATTATACAATGGTTTCTCTCATTGGACTTGGGTTGAATAGTGCTATCATGTTTATTGTCGTTCATCTACTTCATTGGAGCTATCTGTATGCTCAATGTCTAGTTGTTATGGTGGTTCCTGTTAGTAACTTTATAATGAATCGTAGGTGGACTTTCGATGACACCAAGGAGTAGGGTCAGCCCAGAATACCTTCATTTAGTGAAAAGGGGTTTTATTTATGAGACTAATCTTGCTTTCTGGTGGTTCAGGACAACGACTTTGGCCGTTATCCAATGATTCACGATCTAAACAATTCCTTAAAGTACTGGAAAATGGTAACGGGGAGCGTGAATCGATGGTTCAAAGGATTTGGGGCCAACTAAAAGCAGTGGGCTTAACAAAGTCTGCGGTTATTGCAACAAATCAATCCCAAGTGAACATAATTCAAAGTCAGCTTGGCGAATCCATTGAGATGGTGGTTGAACCGGAACGAAGGGATACTTATCCTGCGATTGCTTTAGCCTCAGCATATTTGTCTTCAGTTAAACAAGTCAGTCATAGTGAAGTAGTTGCCGTAGTTCCAGTGGATTCCTATGTGGACTATCGGTTTTTTAATATGGTCAAAGAACTAGAAGACGTTCTTAATGATACTGCTGCAGATCTGGCTCTAGTCGCAGTCAAACCAACCTACCCTTCTGAAAGACATGGGTATATAGTACCCGAGTTAAAGCAAGATGGAGTTGACCGCATAAAGGTTAGCTATTTCAAGGAAAAGCCTACGAAAGAACTAGCCCTCGAACTAATCGAAAGGCAATCACTTTGGAATTGTGGAGTATTTGCGTTTAAATTGGGCTATGTCCTTTCTAAGCTAGAGGAGAATAGCTTACCTGTAGATTACCTAGATCTGAAAAGGGAGTATGCATTATTACCTAAAATAAGTTTTGACTATGAAGTAGTTGAAAAGGCTAGGAAAGTTATTGCTATTCGTTATCAGGGGGAGTGGAAAGACTTAGGGACCTGGAACACCTTAACGGAAGAAATACCCACACCAATTATTGGAAATGGGGTATTAAGCGAGGACTGTAGGGGTACCCACCTTATTAATGAGTTGGATATTCCAATTTTTGTGCTTGGATTATCTAACGTTGTGGTCGCTGCAAGCCCAGACGGTATTTTAGTATCAGATAAAAAGGCTAGTCCAAAGTTAAAGGATCTGGCAAAGGGATTTATCCAGCGGCCGATGTTCGAAGAAAGGCGTTGGGGTTGGTATCGGGTACTGGACCATGTAAAATATGAAAATGGGAATGAAGTTTTGACTAAAAGAATTAGAATTTCTGCGGGGAAGAACCTAAGTTACCAAGTGCATTACCTACGAAGTGAAATATGGAGCATAACAAATGGTACAGGTGAATTCGCTTTAGATGATGTAATTTATCAAGTCAAGCCAGGGGATGTGCTCCGTATTCCAGTTGGGAGTAAACATGGAATACTGGCAGATACTGACTTGGAGTTTATTGAAGTTCAAACTGGGAGTCAGTTAAAAGAAGAAGATATTACTAGGATTTTTGTGAATTGGAAAGAGGTAACTAAGCATTGTGAAACGGTTCAGAACAAATTAGCTTTATGCATTAATTAAGACCTTAGCAATTGAAAATGATACAACTAAGGGAGCCAAGGCCCATGATACACGGGCTTTCAATGTCTAAACTTAGGATATACTGAATTAAATTGACAACATGAAACAATTCAGATAATCTTTAGCTATTGAAATCAATAAGACAAAAGAGCCATTTCCGCACAATGCCCAGTCGGTGTTGGTTAGTCTTCTGTAATTGCCCTTTCCAGTTATTATAGAGGCTTTTTTATATATGCAGTGGTTGAAGCTATGATGGCTAGTCTAAGACGTAGTTCAGACCTTAAGTTGCTCAAGCTGAGGGACAAACATAGCTCGTTATTCAGTTGGTTTGAATATTGTATTGCCTGATTCTTGAAGGAGGGTGATTAGCATGACCTCGAGTTTTAAACGTTCCTTTATCGGATATGATCCAGTGTCTGTCGCTTCTGAGCTTTCGTGTATTGATCAAGAATTCGTTCAGAAACGCGAGGAACTCCGACGAGGACTTGAAATCCAAGTTCAACAAAAAGAAACATTGCTAAAAGAAGTTGAGAAATTAGGACAAGAATTAGCACCTAAGTTATCTTTGCAAGATGATATTTTCAGTCGATTACTTTCAGCGCACCTTAGCGGTACGGGAAGGGTAATTGCAGCTATTGAGGACATGAAAAAAAAAGAGTTAGATTTAACAACATTGATAAGTGAACGTAATAAGGAATTGCTAAGGTTGCATATTGTTTTGAGTGAAATGAGTAATGAGCTTTTGGCAACGGCCACACGTTATGGTACTATGCTTAACTGGGAAGAAGACGGTGAAGCAAATGTTAAAGCTTAAAGGTAAAATATGGGGATTTAGAAAAACTGAAGTGGAAGAGTATATCAATAAATTAAAAATGTCTCAAGAGGCAGAGTTAGAGGAACTTTCGAAAAAAATCGAAGAATGTCAAAGGGAAACTGAGATCCTCAGACATGAATTTAGTACTTTGACAGATACAAATGATTCTTTTCCCGCTGCGATTCTACTAGAGCTAGCGGATAAAAGAGTAGCAAGGATATCTGAGTATATAGATCTAGATGTTGATATGGAAGTTCTAGCCATAGGTAAAACTATTCGTCAGAAAACACAAGTTTTAGAAAATATCATTGCTGAGATTGATAAAGATATAGAAAAGGAAACAGAAATCATCGCAATAGAACTAAAAAATATTGTTGAAATAGCTAGAGGACAAGAACGACGGAAAAATATAAATATTGGAGTTTTAAAGGATAACGAATCGGAGCAAACATATCTAGGTAAGGGATATTGGGTAGAAGAACCAACTAGCCGAGTGAAAGAATTAATTATTCAAATGGTATCGAGTGCGTCGACTCTTGAATCTACTATAAAAACAGATGTAAATAGTATAACTAGCGATATGATGACAGACTCTCGAGAAAGCGAAGAGGAAAAAGAGATCGTTTATAGTGATCTGGAAAGCGCCCAGCAAGGTAGTCCTGAAAAAAGAAATCCTAGTATACAAGAAGTAGCTGCGACATTTGATTCAGAGACGAAAGTAGATATCTTTCAGCACTTGGGAGATTCTAAAACTACGCTGGAGGCGATTCCTAACGAACAGTTGCATTCTGGTGCACACGAAGACATTTCCGCTGTCAGCGATATGAATATTATTGGGAGAGTGGCGGGTGAAGATATTACGGACAGTTCTGGACAAATAATCATTCATAAGGATGAACCGATTACATCTAATATAATGCAACGGGCCAAGGATGAAGGTAGATTATCCGATCTTATTATCCATATGATATTACCTAGAGAGGAAGAGTAATACAGTTACAGTATGCTCCATTTTCGTATGCGACTCGACGTAACTCAAAGGTGACTATTGGTCTCGGAAACAACATATTAGAATTCAACCCTAAAAAAACCGCCTACCCGAAGATCGGGCAGGCAGTTTTTTTATTATAAAGTGGAAAAGCACAATTGTCTCCTCTTCCGCATAGTTATTAGAACAACATGCGAAAGAGGTGGAGATGATGTTCACGGAACTATTTTTAGTCAGCATTGCACTCTCCGTTCTAAAGGGAGTTTCACTACTCGTATCGTATATCAATAATAATGCCTTTCCTCAGCCTTTAAATGAAAAAGAGGAAGCGCGTTATTTGCAAATCCTAAGTGTCAGTAAAACAGAACCCTTTACCCTAACCCGTGAGGTAGAGCAAGCGCGTAATACACTCGTTGAGCACAATCTGCGTTTGGTGGCTCATCTTGTTAAGAAATTTGACGGAACAGGAGAAGACGGTGATGACTTGATTTCCATTGGCACGATTGGTTTAATCAAAGGGATCAATACATTTGATCCGAATAAAGGGACCAAACTTGCCACTTATGCGGCTCGTTGTATTGAAAACGAGATTTTGATGCATCTGCGATCACTGAAAAAATCGCGGGGAGAAGTTTCGATTTACGATCCGATTGGTATGGATAAAGAGGGAAATGAGATATCGCTCATTGATGTTCTAGGTTCGAATGAAGAAGATATTTCTGTAAAGGTTGAAAACGAGTCGGAACAAAGAGCCTTGCTCGAGCTTGTAAAGAATCTAAATCGAAGGGAAAAAATGGTACTTCAGTTGCGGTATGGGCTGATGAACAGTCCAAAACGGACCCAAAGAGAGATAGCAAAGGCTTTAGAGATTTCGCGTTCCTACGTTTCTCGCATTGAAAAGAAGGCAATTCAAAAATTAATGGAAGAGATGGGAAAGATTAATTCCAAAAAATAAGTCCATTACTTGCTCTTGCGGTATCCTCTAATGTATAATTATGAAAAGTTCTACACTTTGGAGGGTTCAATGTTTGAGTATTTTCGGCCAACACTACAAGCTCCGTCACTTGATCTTATTTCGATTGAGCAACTTACACGGGACGGGATTAAAGGGCTCATTATAGACCTGGACAATACTATGACTCCGTGGAATGACATCGAAGTTGGTCCTAAAGTGGCAGAATGGTTTGTTAAAGTTAAGAGCGCGGGAATTTGTGCGTGTGTTGTGTCTAACAACAGTAAGCGACAGCGCGTAGCTATTGTTGCGGAGCGCTTGGACATTCCTTTTGTTTTTGGAGCGACAAAGCCACGAAGAAGAGCATTCCGCTCGGGAATGAGTCTCTTGGGAACGGGGCATAAGGATACTGCTGTTATTGGAGATCAGTTGTTTACGGATATATTAGGTGGAAATCGGCTCGGCCTATACACAATACTGGTCAGCCCAATTAATGATCGTGAATTTATCGGAACTCGTGTTATGCGCAGGATGGAGAAGGTGCTCGTCTGGTTGATGAAACATTTTGCTCCGGTGAAACCTTTCAGTCCCAAAATTCATTAAGCATCTAGGGAATGGCCTGCCATTCCTTTTTCTCTATTAAAAAAAGTGCGGACCAATTTGTAAAGGACTGTTATGAAAATGGAGAAGCATTATGCAGTTATCGGAGATCCTATCGCACACTCCCTCTCGCCAGAGATGCACAATGCAGGGTATAAAGCCTTAGGAATTGATGCAGAGTACCAACGCTTTCATGTGGTGCCTAGCAATTTGGCGGAGACGGTAGAAGGTCTTTGTGCTCTAGGGTTTTCTGGTTGGAACGTAACCCTACCGTATAAGGAGAAGATCATTTCCCTCCTAGATAACCTGACCCCCGAAGCTAGACGAGCTGGGGCGGTTAATACCGTGAAAATACATGACGGGCAGCGAATTGGTCATAATACGGATGGGGCGGGGTTTATTCGTTCTGTTGAAGGAGAACTCAACGGGTTCAAGGGGAAAAAAGCAGTTCTCCTCGGGGCTGGCGGAGCTTCTAAAGGGATTGCGTTAGCCCTGACTGAGCAGGGGATGATCGTGCATATTTTAAATCGATCGCCTGAAAAGGCACAGGCGCTGGTTCAGGTGATTCGAGCTGAGGGAGGAACGGCCACTTCAGGGGATTTTGCTCAGGGAGATTGGCTGGAACAGGTCGACCTGTTGGTGCAGACAACTTCGGTGGGGTTACTAGGGGAGCCATTCCCATTTTCTCTGCAGGGGATTTCTGAGCAAGCTCTCGTGGTCGATATAATATTTAACCCGAGTCAAACAGCTTTTTTGCAGGACGCCAAAAAACAGGGATGCCGTACTTTGAACGGATTAGGCATGCTTCTGTATCAAGGCGTTTTGGCGTGGGAGTTTTGGCTAGGTGGACAAGCTCCAGTTGAGGCGATGCAACTGGCTTTAAAAGACCAGCTCTTACGGCGGATGTTTTATAAAGGATAATCTAGAAAGAAAAAATAGTTGCTTTAAACTTATATTCTAAGATAGGGACAAAGTAAAGGAAGAGTCAAATGTGTAAAGTAAAGGCCAATGATAGAGGATTTACATTGCTGGAAATGATGCTTGTATTAATTCTCTTGGCGGGTTCAGGTTTTTATTTACTTATTAAGCTTCCTGTTAACTTTGAAAAGCAACGCCTATCCCTAGCAAATACTCAATTGCTGGAGGAAGTTAGGGATGTCCGACAGGCTGCCTTGGCAGAGAATATCGAGTATGATGTTAAATTTTATTATCAGGCTGAGGATCATCACTATCAGATCTTTAGGCAAGGCAAGCTGATGAAAAACGTCTATTTAAAGGACGGAATTAAGTTTTTTGGTAGCCCAGGGGATAATAATGGCTTATTAAAATTTAATGCCTTAGGGCGAAGTATGGGAACAACCATCACTTTGACTAATTCGTCGGGTGAGCACAGAAGTGTCATTGTTGCCCCGGTGGGTATGCGCATCAGAGCAGAGTAACGGGGATAGAGAGAAGGGATAAATAGTGCGTTTTTTAACAGCAGGGGAATCACATGGCCAGAAATTAGTAGGAATTATCGAAGGCCTGCCAGCGGGAATGAAGATTTCCAAGGATAGAGTAGATGAGGCGTTGAGGAAGAGGCAACAAGGGCCTGGGCGTGGAGGGCGGATGTCTATTGAACAAGATGAGGTTCAGCTTGTTTCTGGAGTGCGAGGAGGCTTAAGCACTGGTGCTCCGGTCGCGTTGGAGATTCAAAATCGTGATTGGGAAAACTGGGCGGAAGTCATGGCCTTTGGCGATGAGGCTGACTTAGATAGTCGGAAGGTGATGACCCCACGACCAGGGCATGCAGACTTGACCGGAACGCTTAAATACCGCACAGAAGTGAGGAATATTCTCGAGAGGGCGAGTGCAAGAGAGACTGCTATGCGGGTCGCTATCGGTAGTATTGTTAGACAAGGGTTATCTGCCCTTGGAGTAGAGATAAGAGGGCATGTTCTTGCAGTAGGTGGTGTTCATGCGGAGTATACTGACAAGAGAGAGTATTGGCAACGTGTAGAACAATCAGAGTGGTCCGTAGGGGACTCTGGTGCTGAACAAAAGATGGGGGAGCGACTCCTTGAAGCTAGGGAGAAAGGTGAATCTTTAGGCGGACTGATAGAGGTACAAGTTCATAATATTCCAGCAGGACTTGGATCGCATGTTCAGTGGGACCGTAAGTTAGATGGAAAACTGGCACAGGCAGTGCTCTCAGTGCAAGCAATGAAAGGGGTTTCTTTCGGACTTGGATTTGAAGCAGGAGAACGCATGGGTTCGTTGGTTCATGATCCGATCACTTATAGCAAGGGTCAAGGTTTTGCTAGGGCTTCCAATCATGCCGGAGGAATTGAAGGAGGTATGAGCAACGGGGAACCCATTATTCTTCAAGTGGTTATGAAACCGATCCCAACCTTGTATCAGCCACTAGATACGGTGCATCTAGAAACCAAAGAGGTTGTTAAGGCGAGTGTGGAACGATCAGATATCTGTGCTGTGCCAGCGGCCTTGGTTGTGTTGGAACACGTGGTGGCTTGGGTGATCGCCGAAGCGGTGCTTGAAAAATTTCCAGCTGACAGCTTTACTGAATTGCAAACGGCCTGGGAAGCATATCAAGCGTATTTAGCACTTTAACATTGAGAGGGTGATCTCATGCGAAATATCGTTCTCATTGGATTTATGGGAACTGGCAAAAGCACAGTTGGTAAGCGCCTTGCACAGTCGCTCGCTTGGGATTTTGTCGATACAGACTGTGTCATTGGAGAAGTTACGAGCTTAAGTGTGACTGAGATCTTCCGACGGCATGGAGAGACCCGCTTTCGCTCCGAAGAAAGAATCGTGGTCGCTAGGCTCAGTCAGCAGGGCCAAATTGTTATTGCGACGGGCGGAGGGACTGTGGTTGACTCTCGCAACTTGGAAGCTTTGTCTCAAAACGGGATTATAATAAATCTTCATGCCTCGATGGAAGCTATTCTCAGTCGAATCGGACATAAAAATGATCGCCCACTTCTCAAGGGGACAAGAGAGGCGATTGAAAAATTATGGACTGAGCGACAAGTTTGCTATGCTCAGGCGGATTTTACAGTTGATACGTCACAGAAGAATATTGATGAAGTGGTGAGTGAGATTCTCGCAAGGCTTGGAAGGATGACGGATAATAATGAGTTTACCAGAGTATCAGAAAGTTGAAGTGACGGCAAACATACCGTACCCCGTGTTTTTAGGAGCTCAGCTCGAAGCGCTTGGAGAGTATCTTCATTCGCAATTTCAAGATGTAGAGCACATTCTTATCATTACCAATCCGCAAGTTGCGAAGCTTTATGCGGAACGTCTCCAAAAAGGACTCCTTGTTGATTATCGTGTGAATTTCTTGTTTGTCCCCGCCGGGGAGACGGAAAAATCGCTAGAACGTTTAAGTCAGCTAACGACAGCGGCACTTCGCTTTGGTGCCGACCGCCATACGCTAGTTATTGCCCTCGGTGGCGGTGTTATAGGAGATTTGGCCGGTTTTTTTGCTAGTGTCTTTATGCGAGGGATTCGTTTGATTCAAGTACCAACAACGTTATTGGCACAAGTTGACAGCAGTATTGGTGGGAAAGTTGCTGTCAATCATCCTGCAGGTAAAAATATCTTAGGAGCATTTTACCCTCCTCGCGCAGTTTGGACAGATTTTACGACCTTAGAGAGTTTGCCATGGGAAGAGGTTGAAAATGGTTTAGCGGAAAGCATTAAGCATGCTTTAATCGAAGACTCGGGCCTCTTTGAGTTTTTTGAAACAGAGGAAGAAAGCCTTAAAAGAAGGGATCCCTTGATTTGGCGTGAAATGGTGACCAGGTCTTCGACGGTCAAAGTCAGGATTGTATCCCAAGATGAACGTGAACAAGGGCGACGTGCCTTGTTGAATCTTGGACATAGCTTCGGGCATGCCTTAGAGACTGAGATGAATTATCGTGGGGTGACCCATGGGCAAGGGGTTAGCATCGGCCTTGTGGCAGCAGCTCATCTGGCCAATGCCAAAGGGCTTATGACTATGGCCGAAGTTGATCGAATCAAGCGTTTGTTAAACAAATTTGGGTTGCCAACCAAAATTACGGAAATTGTTGAGACTACAATTAAAGACCCTCAAGTCTTGTTGCAACTTATGCAAGCGGATAAGAAAAATCAAGGGGGTCGAAAAATTCTAATCCTCCCTCATGGGATCGGGCGAGCGGTTATTTCCAAGGAGTGTACAGATGCGGAGATATTAGACGCATGGAACCAGGTGATTTAAGTAGTGGGCACGAAGCATCGTGCCCTTTTTCATGCCCAATTTGAGGTTCAGGTATATTTGCATGAAGGAAATCACATCGATTAAGAGGTAAATCTGCTATTTATTTAGAGAGTATAGCTAATGGTTGTATTTCTGATAAGAATACGTCGACGTTGAAGGAGTTTTAAAGTGAACAGAGAAGTTGGAAAATAAATAAGGAAAAATTAAACTAAATAGTCTGATATGGTGGTGAAGATTATTGTAAGTACGGATAAAAGAGCTGTGAAAGAGGAAAATGGGGATTTTGGATTTATATTATGGGAGATATTGATAGTTGTTTTTTTAATGGGTATTATTCTAACTTTGGCCACGCCCCATTTCGGTTCTGCGACGAATCAGGTTTGGATTCGGATCGACTCGGCCAACAGAGCAAGAATCGAAGGAGCCGTCCAACTTTATAGGATTGATGTCGGAGTTTATCCATTAAGTGTTACAGATTTGGTTCGAGCACCGAACGGAATGAGCGAATGGGCAGGTCCATATTTAGACGAAATCCCCATAAATCCCTTTGATAATGCTCAAGTTTATCAGATTGGAACGATGGGACAGGTCAAATAGGATGATTAGTCTAAGAGTAGCGAGGGAACGGTTAGTAAAACGCCTAAAGGGGGAATGAACTGCGGACAAAAATAAAACTACCTACGGATATGTTTTATTTGACGTTTTGCTGGCTGTGTTTCTTTTATCCTTAGGATTTGCTGTTCTCTTTGGATTGACAGAGGGAGCAATTTCCGAAGCGCGGCAAGCCTCTTATCTCATGGAGGGGACAAACCTTGCCCAGAAAAAAATGGAGCAGTTGGCCGCTCATACTTGGAGTCGTAATTTCGCTCAACAAGCCTGTATACCAGGTGGGACGGTGGAAGGCAATGAAGGGGAATTTCACTGGTTGGTTCATTCCGAGTGGGGAGAAATACCTCAACTATTGAAAGTGCGTGTAGAAGTAAGTTGGACGCAACGAGGCAATCCTTATCAGTACATACTGGAGAGTCTTTATGCAGTCGAATAGATGGAGTAATGATCAGAAAAATGGTTTCACTCTCCTAGAGGTTTTATTTGCTTTAGTGATTTCTGGAATTTTGCTTATAACTTCAATGCGCCTAACGACGGATCAGTGGCGGGGGGCACGTGTATTTAAAAATAACTTGGAGGCTCGCTACTCAGTTATGACGGCTGGAAGAACGGTTTCCGATGCGATTCGTATGGCGGAAACTGTAGAATGGATCAAAGATTATGAGTTAAGGGTTTTACCGATGCCTAGTGATGTAAATCCAATACCTACACTCGACTCTTATTTCATAGATGATTTGGATCGGGATGGGACGAAAGATCTATATTGGGGACACTTAGGCGTTTCGCAACCGTTGGCAAGTTATACTTCGAGATGGATTTGTACGGAGGTGAAACCAGGTCTGTGGGATGTCTATTTGGAAGCAAGTGTGGATGGACAAATTGTGACGTGGCGAACCGTCATTCGGCAAAGGGCGTATCTATAAGTATCCCCAGTATTGCAATCATCTCCAGCAAGCACAGTTCACCGGGTTATGTCAGCCTTCTTATCCTTCTGCTATTGACGATTTTGTCAGGAGTGGGAATGGAGGGGTATCTGAAAGCAAATGCGGAGAGTCGAATGGTAAGACGTGATTCCCAAAGTAGACAGGCTCAATACCTAGCTGAAGGTGGAATCGAGTGGGCAAAAGCCCAGTTGCTTGTCGATTCTGGACTACGGCAGGGGAGCCTCTCTTTAGTAACTGGTCGTGTTGTTATCGTAATTGAATCGAGTGGAGGGGGGTATAAAGTGATTTCTGAGGGACATTCTGGACTAGCAGTTCGAAAAATTGAGGAAATAATTCAGTTAGATGTAGATGCGGGAAAGTGGGTCCTGAAGAGCTATCAGGAGTTACATACCTAACATGAAGAAAAAGAGTGAGTTTGGTCGATTTTTATTCGACAATTGTTATATTAATGGTATGGAATTGGCAGCGGGATTAGAAGTTGCGTTGGAAAGTGAAGAACCCATTGGCGAAGTTCTTGTGCGTATGAGTGTATTGTCCAAAGCGAGGTTAGCGGAAGCTGTTCGCAGATATCTGGGTATCCCTGAAATTGCTCTGACTCAAGTCATTATTGACCCAGAGGTTGCAGGCTTAATTCCTGAAGAGATGGCTCATCGCTACACACTTATTCCGTTTAAACGAGGTTCCGGATTGTTAAGAGTCGCCATGTCAGACCCTACAAATGAACGCGCCCTCCGGGATGTTCGGATGTTCACAGGACTAGAGGTTGAGCCAGTTTTTGCAACGAGCGAAGAAATCCAAACCGCTATTCGACAGTATTTGACGGTGGAGCAATCGGTTGCCCGGCTTACTCATCTTGAGGACAGAACTGTTGAAGAGCAAGCTGTTTGGATGATCAAGCCCTCCGAAAGCGATACTCAGCAAGAAGATGCCCCCACCCTTAAATTAGTCCATTCTGTCTTGCACGAGGCGGTAGTCCAAGGGGTCAGTGATATACATTGGGAACCACGCAAGAACGATTTTGTGGTGCGTTATCGCATAGATGGTAAACTTATCATGAAACATGTTCTAGCATTGAACGCTGCAAGGAGTATTGTCTCCAGTTTAAAAGTAATGGCGCAAATGGATGTTGCAGAGCGTCGGATGCCTCAGGATGGTCGGATGACATTCAGTGCAGGGCTTAGGCATGTAGACTTCAGAATGGCCTCAATGCCAACTTTGTATGGAGAAAAAATTGTGGTGCGTATTCTGGACCCAGAGATGGCTCAGCGTCCCTTAGATGCCTTAGGGATGCGATCAGAGGTTGAAGCAGGGATAAAAAACCTGTTAAGACGTCCGAACGGTTTAATATTAGTCGTAGGGCCGACAGGAAGTGGTAAGACCACAACTCTTTATGCATTGCTCCGAGAACTTAATTCTGATGAGCAAAACATTATTTCAATTGAAGAGCCTGTTGAGTATCAACTTCTCGGAGTAAACCAAGTTCAAGTCAATCTTCCCGCAGGACTCAGTTTTGCGGTCGGATTACGGCATATACTGCGGCAAGATCCAGATGTGATTATGATCGGGGAAATTCGCGACGAAGAAACAGCCAGAATCGCCATTACGGCTTCCCTCACAGGACATTTGGTTTTATCGACGCTTCATACTAACACAGCTGCAGAGGCGTTAGCTCGACTCCTGGATATGGGGATAGAACCGTATCTTTTGGCGTCCGCGGTCAGCGGGGTATTGTCTCAACGGTTGGTTCGCAGATTGTGTGAGAAGTGTAAGGCGAAATATGCAGTATCTGAGGCCCAGAAAAGAGCACTTAGGTTGCAAGCATCTATTACCCTGCTTTATCGCTCTACAGGGTGCCCACAATGTCTTGGAACTGGGTTTCGAGGTAGGATTGGGATCCATGAGTTTTTACTATATAATCAAGAGATTAAGGAACTTGTAATTTCTCGCCATAATTCAGGGACATTGAGCAACAGGCGATGGTTTCCGGAATGATGACAGTTTTTGAAGATGGGCTATCGAAGGCGATTCAAGGGCTTACGACAGTAGAGGAAGTATTACACGCTGTTTCTGGAATCGAAGGGTAAGAGGAGAGAAAAGAAATGCTATCACTTGAAGAACTGTTGCAGGTGGCGGGAGAACAGAAGGCTTCAGATATCCACTTGACGGTGGAAAGTCCTCCAGTTCTGCGTATTAACGGTTTAATGGTACAACTTCAAACGGAGAAACTATCTCAGGCTGATTTAGAAACGTTTGTCCATACCCTGATGAATGAACAACAGGCCAAACGATTTGCTGAATGCGGCGAACTAGATCTATCGTATAGTTTGCCAGGAGTTGGACGATATCGGGTCAATGCTTTTCGACAGCGTGGCTCGATCGGAGTAGTGATTCGTTTGATTCCGTTTGTGATACCGAGTCCAGAAAGCCTTGGTCTTCCGCCAGTAAGTATTGAATTAGCCAAGCTACATAAAGGGTTGGTGTTGGTGACAGGTCCAACTGGAAGCGGTAAATCGACTACCCTTGCCTCGTTAGTTGATTACATTAATCGCACTAGGGCTTGTCACATCGTAACGATTGAAGACCCTATCGAATATTTACATCGCCATAAACTGAGCTTAGTCAACCAACGGGAAGTAGGGTATGATACCAAGTCGTTTACAAATGCGCTACGTGCAGTACTCAGACAAGATCCAGATGTGATTTTAGTAGGGGAGATGCGAGATTTAGAAACCATCGCAACGGCAGTGACCGCTGCTGAAACTGGACACTTGGTTTTCAGTACACTCCATACAAATGATGCTACCCAATCGGTAGATCGGATGATTGATGCTTTTCCGCCTCATCAACAGCAGCAAATCCGAGTGCAGCTGGCTGCAGTGTTACAGGGTATATTGTCTCAACAGTTGTTTCCTAGGGCAGATCGCTTGGGGCGCGTGGCGGCCATTGAAGTTATGTTAGCGACGCCAGCGGTTCGCAGCCTCATTCGTGAGGGAAAGACTCATCAACTGCCGACCGTTATCCAGACGAATGCTAAACTAGGAATGCAAACTATGGATAAAGCCATTATGGACTTAGTTCACAAGGGTTTAATTACTAATGAGATTGCCCAGGAAAGGTTACAAAGTCCAGATAATTTAAGGCGATGAGTAGGCAGCGTTTCGTCTGGAAAGCTGTTGATCAAAATGGACTAATTCAACGGGGAATATTGGTAGCGCATGAAATCACGGAAGTTCAAAAGTACTTAAGGAATAAAGGGCACTTTCCAGTGGTAATACGGGCAAGTCGAAATTGGCAAAGCGTATTGCTACCGTCCAGTACGAATTTCCAATGGAGCCATTTCGCTCGAAGGTTGGCTACTTTATTGGAAGCTGGAATTCCATTACTGCAAGCTTTGGAGATAATGACCTTTCATGAAGAAAAATTAACATTTCCAATAGAACAATGGAAGAACATCAAGGAACGGGTGGAAGAAGGCAGCGACTTGTCGGAAGCAATATCTCGCCAGAATCAATCCCCAAATTCATTTGTACTCTCCATGATCAAAGCCGGGGAATACACGGGAACACTGGAGAAAGTTCTCAGTGATGTAGCTGATGAGTTAGATCAGGAAAACGTTTATCAGAAAAAGATCAAAGCTGCTCTTGCCTATCCGATTCTTTTGCTCTTCGCTGTGGTCATTGTACTTTATGTACTCTCTGTTTGGGTACTCCCGATGTACGAAAAACTTTTTATAAGTATGGGTGCGGAATTACCTTTTTTGACTCAAGTCATCTTTGCCGGTGGTCGCATACTCCCCGTGGTTTTGGTGAGCGGACTTGGGTTAATCACCGGTGGCTTGGTGGTTTTGAAACTCATTAGCCCAAATATCTTCAGAAAGCGGCTGATTCACATAATGGGAAGACTCCCTCTCATCGGGAAGGTCTATCATCTTCGTGACTTGGTACAATTTAGTCGGATGTTGGGTCGCTTATTGGGTGCTGGAATTCCCTTATTGGACGCTCTTCGCTTAACAGCAGGAGCTGTGAGTGGTCTAGAGATGCTCCAATTAATCAACCAGCTCGTGCTAAACGTTCGAGAGGGCAAGCACATGGCCCCTTTATTGCGTGCAAGCAAAGCTTTTTCCAAGGAAGGGGCGGAAATGATCGCGGTCGCTGAGGAAGTGGGACAGTTGGACCAGATGCTCCACTATGTCACCCAAATGTTTCGAAGCGAGCTTGAAGATCAGCTTGATCGGTTAACGCGTATGATTGAACCGGCACTTATTCTGGCTTTAGCAGGACTGATCGGCCTAGTTGCAGCGGGGGTAATGCTTCCTATTTTTGATCTCAGTTCACATCTTGAATAACAGAAGCCAGAAGTCAGAACTCGGATGTCGGATATGAGTAAGTGGGTTACTGTCCCTGAGTATTCAGTTATATTATAAAATGGGTGATGAAAGTGAGGAAGAAGTAGAATGAATTATATCAAGCAGGACAACGGGTTTACGCTAATTGAAGTGCTGGCTGTAATCATTATTATAGGAGTCTTGGGTGCTGTAGCAATCCCTAAATTGGTGTCTAGTACAACAAACGCACGGCAAAAGGCGGATGTGGCGACAGCGCACCAGGTAAAAGCAGCCTTAGATCGTTTTCAGTTGGATACAGGAGCGTATCCCATTGATACAGACTTGACGATAAAAGATGGAGTGGTAACTGGTGAGGAGTTCATTCCTAAATACATCAGCAAACTAGACACTTCGACAACTCAGCAGGCAGCGCCAAGTGGTGGTAAGAAAGGATTTGGAACTGCTCAATTGGAGAAGGACTATAGCATTCCTAACCCAGAATTGGCTACTAACACGATTATGATTTATTTGTCGAGTGATGGCTTGGCGGCCGAAGTACGTGCGTATGATGAAACTTTAAAGAATGTGCTTTGGACATCCGCAAATTAGGATTAATCCCATCGTGAGACTTCCCCTGCTACAAGTGGGAGAGGTGTCTTATCCTGATAGCCCTATTCCCAATCCTTATGAGATTATTCCCAATAGTATTGATCCCCCGTGCACTGCTTCGGTGGGGGGCGGGAACTCCCCCACCAAAGTCTCGAGGTCGAATTTTAGTTGAACAAGATCACTAGATAGTCGTGGACTCAAGCTGATGCACAAAATTAACTAAAAGGGGACATGACATTGTATTTATTCAGTATAACCATCGGAATCTTAGGTCTTTTGATTGGTAGTTTTTTGAACGTTGTCATCTATCGTGTCCCACGTGGGGAATCTATTGTCTCGCCCGGTTCACATTGCCCCACTTGTGGACACGCCCTACGAGCATGGGAACTCATTCCCGTAGTTAGCTTTCTGATCCAGAGAGGGCAGTGCCGTGGCTGTCAGACTCGGATTTCATGGCGTTATCCAGCAGTCGAACTTCTTACGGGGACGCTCTTCTTTCTTACTGCATTTTTAAGTTTTGGCACGGAGACCCATTCGGCTCGATTACTTTTGAACCTAGTCTTTGTGGCTGTGCTCTTAGCTTTGTCCTTTATTGATCTCGATACGTTTCGGTTGCCAGATGTTCTTACCCTTCCCCTCTTAGGGCTTGGTTTATTAGGCGCCTTTCTCATACCGGGAAACCCGAGCGGATGGGGAAGCGCGTTCAGTGCTTTGGGCGCAGGGGGGGGATTCTGGATTATTGCCCGAGTTTATCCGCAAGGAATGGGACTCGGAGATGCAAAACTGGTTGCTGCAATGGGGGCATTCCTGGGATTTCCCTCAATATTCCTAGCCGTTTTGATAGGGAGTTTTGTGGGAGCGTTCATAGGGATATGTCTTCTCTTTGCAGGTCGAAAGCGGTTTGGGCAACAGATCCCCTTTGGGCCCTATCTTGCATTAGGAGCAATCTTTGCATTATTGTGGGGAAGTCAAATTTCTAAGTGGTATTGGGCAGGGATCTAATTTGATGTTCGTGGTTCGATATTTGAATCTGACCATGAAACGGGAACTACGAACTACGAACTAGAATATCGAACCAGATAAGGAGGTGTTCCGATGCGCAAGAGATCAGTAGTGTTTGAATTAACCGATGGGGAAGTTCGGGCGTTTTGGTTTTCGGTCCCTCCTTTTAGGAAACTAGGTCATAGTTCTACTTCGGTCAAATTTGACCGTATTTCAATACCGACTGGAATCATCGAACAGGGCAACGTGCGTGATGAAAACGCTTTACTTGGCATTTTGTCTAGCTATAGGATGCAAAACCCAGGAAAAAGTGAGAAAGTGTATCTAGCAATTCCCCTGCAACAAGGGTTTATCCAGACCTATACTTTGCCCTGGATTTCCAAGCGGGATAGGAAATCGGCAATATCGCTGTTAGTCGATGAGGAGATTCCAATCGCGAGATCGGATTTACTCTATGATTTCCTGGTGACTTCCGAAGAAAAGCAGATCAGCTTGCAGGTTCTACTTGGTGCAACCCGACAAAGTCTACTAGAGAAGTATGTTGCGGCCTTTGGACAAGCAGGGTTTAAGGTAACAGGTGTAGATTTCTCGTTCTCTATCCTAGGACAAGCTTTGGGATTTGAACTGAACGAAGATGTACTTTATCTTCAGGGCGATCCTAATTCTCTTCAGATGGTCCTATTTCGTGGAGCAGTTCCAGAAATTGTCCGAGTTTTGCCCGCTCTTCCTAGACCAGAGGAAAGTGTAGAGAGCACAAAAGGCGGACGGAAGCGTGGGGGACCGAGATCCGACGCCTTCTCTTGTATTACAGAACACAGCGCACTGATCTCAATTTGAAACGTTTGGTTTGGAGCGGGGACCCTGTAGCTGACCAGTTGGCTCAAGAGTTACTTCAGTCGAATCATGTTTCAACGGTAGAGCAAGCCCGACTCCATTCTGTTCCTAGTGTCTGGCAGAAGGGCTTGGAGGAGGGGAAGGCTTGTTACGAGGTGGTAATGGGATATGGCTTGCGCATTTTAGCTGAGCAGCCTGAGTTAAATCTGTGGAGGCAATCAAATAACTTGCAAGCTGTTCGACGGACGTACCAGGGAATGGCGCTGTTCGCCTGTGCTCTTTTGATGGCTGGAACTATGAATTGGGTTTGGTTCTTTCAAAAGACGATACCCTTGAAGCAAGCGGTCCAGCAACTTTCTGATCAGGGTGCAAAGCTTGTGGCCCAAGGCCAACAAAAGGAAGCACTTGAGGCTGCCTGGAGGAAGGTACAGATAGATTCGGAGAAGATAGGTACTCGCTTGATACAGATGCAAGCAATGTCGAGCCCGGAACTAAAGATTGAGAATGTCAGTTATAAGCGAGGGAATCTGTCCCTTAGCTGTAATGCTAAAAATACGAAAAGTGTTCAAACTCTGATCCAGACCATGCGGACCATGGGCTGGGAACAACCTGCTTTGACGAGCTATAAATTGACATCCCTGAACACCGTCGAGTTTTCTTTAAGTGCAAAATGTGGACAAGTCATAACGGAATCAGAAAGTATTATCGAGAACAGACCACAGGAAATGACCCAAAACATAATGGAAGATACAAGTGGTAAATCCTTTGATGAGAGAGGGTAAATCATGGCTTACTTCTCTATTATGACTAAATCTAATCCCTTGTTAGCCCCTTCTTCAATGCGGTTTTCACTGCGCTCTGTTAAAGGAATCGTTGTGGGGTTACTGCTGTCCATTTGCTTGGGATTTATGTTTCTTTGGCAGCCAGCCTACCTTCAATTAAGATCATTAGAACAGAATAAAGACTATTGGCAACAAGTATTGAGAACAGACGTTAGCGACACCAAAACGGACACGAAGGCGGCCGCTATACCCACATTTGACCAGTTACCTGACATTATTGAACAATGTCGTGGTGTATTTGTAAAAGAAGGTGTGGACTTGGTTTCCTTGAATGTTGAACGGTTTGGTGAACGAGGAGACATTGGAAAGGGTGCAAAGCTGGATTACAGTTTAGTCCGATTACATTTGCGTGGACAATGGGAGGGGGTTGTCACAGCTCTCAAGATATTGGAAGAAAGAAAAGATTTCAGCATTCATGTTCAGGAAGTCGTGTTAAATGCAGATGGGGAAGAAGCACTTCTGCAGATTTATTTTATCAGCCAGTAAAGGAAATTATCGGAACGTGACATTCTCCTTTCCCATAGCCTAAGAAGAGGAGGAATGTGCAATGGGTAAGGAATACTGCATTCAACCTGGAGACAATTTTCATGCTTTAGCCCAGCGCTGGGGTGGGACTTGTGACGATTTTATAGAAGTTAACCCCTGTGTTGATCCACTTAAACTTCAAGTCGGACAAAAAATTGTTCTCCCAGATTTTAAAGAACCCACAAAAGGGCAAGCTCAATATGCAGATATCCGTGTAGATCATGGACAAGAGTTTGTAGGCGAATATCTTGATCAAGTTGAAATGGAAGTAGAGGGCGTGAGTTTTCGCGTTCGTCGTATCGGTGAACCCAAAGTTCCCCATGAGATCCACCTAATTCTGCCACGCGCCGAGATCCATAAGGTTCAACCAGCTGGAGACGGAGGACCATGCGAAGTGCAAATTATGTTAAGTAATATGGATATTGTGCTCTCTCCTCGGCTGGTAAGTGGAAAAGGGGATACTGCGGAACAGGCAAAACCAGGGGTGCAAACCCAAACTCAACCACTCCAATTACCTCAAACTCAGCAGCAGAGTCAAGTCGAGCAACTGCCTCAAACTCAAAGCTTACAAACACAACAATAGCAGGTCTTTTTGTTTCTATAATTCTTCACTAATCACCTCCGTATATCGGAGGTTTTTGTTTGGTATATTAGAAAGGTCCGGTTAAATGAGATCTATAATTTAAAATACTATGCGACATGAAGAAATTGTGATAAAATTTTGGATATGTGACGAGGAAGTGATGAATTGGCAAGCATTTGGGTATTTCATGGACCTAATCTGAATTTATTAGGACTACGTGAACCGGAACATTATGGGTCGCGCACTTTAGCTGAGATTAATCAGGAAGTAGTAGCAACCGCTAATCAAGTGGGGATTAACGCTGAATGCCGGCAAACGAATCATGAGGGGGACCTCTTAGATTGGATACAGGCTTTAACCTGTGATGATTTTTTAATTCTTAATCCTGGGGCATGGACTCATACAAGTTATGCGATTCGAGATGCTATTCGTGCAGTAAGGGTTCCGACTATAGAGGTTCATCTTTCCAACATTCATGCACGTGAAGCATTTAGAGCCAATTCTGTCATTGCACCGGTATGTATCGGACAAGTTTCAGGTCTAGGTGCAGACGGTTATGTTTTAGCGATGCGGTATGCCATCGACTATCAAGATCGACGTAGTGAACTCGTTCAATAAAGTTGAACATCGAGACTTAGTGGGAGTCTACCTGGGGGTACTGCTCCAGTTGTGGGGGGAGTCTCACGATCGGAAAAATAGAAAGAGGGAAATACATCATGAGTCGGCTAGAACGGATGCGCCAAAAGATGCGCGAAGAAAAAATCGATGCTTATGTGGTTATCCGCCCTGAGAATGGGCGATATCTGAGCGGATTTTCTGGTGGAGAAGCAACTCTGTATATTACGGTAGAAAAAGCGTTTTTGCTGACGGATTTTCGTTACATAAAACAGGCAACTAGCGAGGCGCCTGTTTTTGAAATCATTAAGACAGGACAGGACCACTTTGAAGCGTTGGCAGAAATTGGGCGACAGGCCCAGCGGGTTGGTTTTGAAGGAGACTTTGTCACCTATGAGAGCTTTGGGAAATTAAAAGAAGGGTTCCCACAAGCAGAACTTCTTTCTCTACCCAATCTTGTCAGTCATTTGCGTTCTGTGAAGGATCAGGCGGAGATTGAGATACTTCGGCAAGCTGTAAAAATTGCAGATGATGCTTTTTCCAGCGTACTGATGTCGATTGAAATAGGCCAGACGGAAGCAGAAATTGGAATTGACTTAGAGTATTCCATGCGCAGAGCTGGTGCAAGTGGAGGTTCTTTTGATTTTATCGTGGCATCGGGCGTTCGTTCTGCCTTACCTCATGGTGCAGCCAGTTCAAAAAAAGTTCATTTAGGAGAGTTTCTGACGATGGACTTCGGAGCGATTTATCAGGGCTATTGCTCCGATATTACCCGAACGGTGTTTTTGGGCCAACCAGAGGAAAAACATCGGGAAGTTTATGAGGTCGTCTTAGCAGCCCAGAGGGCAGGGATTGCAGCGGTTGCGCCGGGGCGCACCGGAAAAGAAGTTGATGCTGTAGCACGAAAAATTATCGAAGACGCTGGCTATGGAGATTACTTTGGACATGGACTAGGACATTCCGTGGGTCTAGCCATTCATGAAGGACCAAATCTTAATACTCGAGAAGAGCGCGTGCTTGAACCAGGCATGGTAATAACTGTCGAACCAGGAATTTATATCCCGGATTGGGGTGGCGTTCGGATTGAAGATATTGTTTTGGTCACTGAAAGTGGCTGCGAAGTCTTGACACAGTCGCCGAAAGAGTTCATTATCTTTGAGTGAAGCGTTTTAGCCTCTTACTAAGATAAAATCTTAGAGAGGGCTCACTATACTAGAATATTTAGGGGGAAAAGACATATATGATTTCTGCAAATGATTTTAAGACAGGTGTAACAATACAATTAGATGGCGATGTTTTCTCAGTGGTTGAGTTCCAACATGTTAAACCAGGTAAAGGGGCAGCCTTTGTCCGATCTAAATTGAAAAACGTAAAAACGGGTGGAGTCGTAGAGCGAAGGTTTAATGCCGGAGAAAAGGTCCCGAAGGCCCATGTTGAGCGCCGAGATATGGATTATCTCTATAAAGATGGGGAGCATTTTGTGGTCATGGACAAGGAAACTTATGAACAATTATCTCTGACTGCGGTGCAAATTGGGGACGGGATCAAGTGGCTGAAAGAAAACATGACCTTAGGGGTACTCTTTTTTGAGGTAGAGGTTATTGGAGTTGATGTGCCAAATACTGTCCAACTTGCTGTTGCTGCTACTGAACCAGGAGTAAAAGGGGATACCGCAACTGGAGGAACAAAACCGGCAACCTTGGAAACCGGTACAGTAGTGCAAGTTCCTTTCTTTGTTAATGAAGGGGATGTACTGATCATCGATACTAGGACAGGAAGTTATCTTCAAAGGGCCTAGTTATCTTGCCTAATAGCTAAAATGAGCTTGATGAACTAAGCTGAACATTGAGGCTTCGTATATGAAGTTTGCAATGCGAAAGAGGACCATATCCCACCTTGCGTTTAAAGAGTGCTACGGACGTGCTATCACAACCGTAGCACCCTTTGTTTCTCATCATTTACTCTTATATAAAAATGTTCAGTATTTATTATTTAAGCTACTAATATTTTGAAGGAATCCTGAAAATATTGGAGAATAAAGCATTCAGGGAGGAGTCTCTGAAATGGACTTTAAGAAGACGTGGCATTCAAAAGGACATGGTTTTAAGAGGGTCACTCCATTGCGTATGGTCATACTTTATACTCTGAGCAGTGGAATCTGGATTCTCTTTTCAGATCGAATATTAAGCGCTATTGTGACAGATCGCTGGTTATTCCTCCAGTTATCGATAGCTAAGGGTTGGTTATATGTTGCTGTGATGGCAGTATTGCTCTGTTTTTTGTTTCAATGGGGATATAGCTCCCTTCAGCAATCTGAGAAAGCCCTTCAAAAAGATAAAGAACACTTGGAACGCTTTCGACTTTTGGCAGAGAACGTGCTTGATTTGATTATCTTTATCAACCCAGATGGGCAGATTATTGATGCTAACGAAGCGGCAGTTAAACGTTATGGCTACACCCGAGAGGAATTAACCAATATGCCTCTTAGCAATTTGCGTTTGCCTGAGGATCAGTTAACTGTGCCATACTTTCTCCAAAAGGCACCTAAAGGACTCCAGTTCGAGCTCCAGCACGTTTGCAAAGATGGAAGCGTCTTTCCGATTGATATTAGTGCTCAAGGTGCAACCTCGAATGGAAAGCCGATAATTGTAAGCATAATTCGAGATATCACAAAACGTAAAAATGCTGAGGCAGCGGTCTGGCTGGAGAAGGAACGGGCTCAAGTAACACTGAAGTCCATTGGAGATGCGGTGATTACCACAGATGTGCGGGCGAACGTCGAGTACCTAAACCCAGTCGCTGAGGCTTTAACAGGTTGGACCAATTCAGAAGCAATTGGCCAGCCACTGGAAAAGGTCTTTCATATTGTCAATGAAGGAACTGGGAAAAAGGTACAAAATCCGATCGTCCGCTGTCTTCAGGAAGGATGTATAGTCGGTTTAGCAAACCATACGGTCTTGATCAATAAAACGGGTTCGAGCATCGCTATTGAGGATTCGGCTGCTCCTATTCGTGATCGAACAGAAACGGTCCTTGGTGGGGTCTTAGTTTTTCACGATGTCAGTTATAAGCGAAACCTGATGAAAGAATTGGCGCATCATGCGCATCATGATGCCTTAACGGGTCTTCCAAATCGTCTGAATTTCAATGAGTGTTTGCATCAGGCCTTAGCAAGGTCGAAACGCAAACAGGGAATGTTAGCGGTCATGTTTTTGGACTTGGACCGCTTTAAACTGATTAATGACACGATGGGTCATAACCTTGGTGACAAACTTCTGAAGGATATCGCAGATCGCATACGTCAAACCTTGCGCGAAGGAGATACGATTGCAAGACAAGGCGGCGATGAGTTTTTAGTTTTACTTCCGGAAATTAAGGATGAATTAGAGGTTAAGTCCGTGACCGAACGGATCCTGCGGGTCTTTTCCCAATCCTTAATGCTGGATGGTAATGAAGTATACATGAGTACAAGTATCGGGATCGCCCTTTATCCCACCGATGGCAGTGATTTGGAAACCTTGGTAAAACACGCGGATACGGCGATGTACTATGCTAAGGAGCAGGGCAGAAATAATTATCAGTTTTTTACTGCGGGTCTTAATATTCAAGCTAATGATCGCCTTTCAACCGAGAATAGCCTGCGTAAGGCTTTAAATCGAGGAGAGTTTATCCTTCATTATCAGCCCCAGGTCGATATTGAAAGTGGATGTATCGTGGGTCTAGAGGCTCTGATCCGTTGGAATTCAGCAGAAAATGGAATCATTCCCCCGTTTTCATTTATTCCCATAGCGGAAGAGACTGGTTTGATTGTGCCCATTGGAGAATGGGTTTTACGGACAGCCTGTGCTCAAAATAAGACCTGGCAAAAACAAGGATATCCCCACTTGCGTATGGCAGTTAATATTTCTGCTCGGCAATTTCAAGAACCGAAATTCATTAAGCTGGTGGCGGATGTGCTAAAAGAAACTGGCCTAGATCCACAGTGGCTAGAACTTGAAATTACGGAAAGCATTGCAATGAAAAATGGTGATGCTTCGGTTGAAATGCTGAACTCTTTCAAGAATTTGGGTGTGCGAATTTCCATCGACGATTTTGGAACTGGATTCTCTTCATTGAATTATTTGATGCGTATGCCGATTGATACTCTGAAGATAGATCAGTCCTTTATTCAAGACATAAGTTTGGGCGAAAATGGAGAGCAAGTTGTTGCCGCCATTATCCAGCTCGCTAAAAACCTCCACTTGAAAGTAATTGCTGAAGGCGTGGAGACGAAGACACAAAGGACTTTCCTCAAGGACAAGCAGTGTGATGAAATGCAGGGATTCCTCTTTAGTAGGGCGGTCACTCCTGAAGAAGTGGAAAAATTGTTTCAAAAATCCTCCAAGTAATTACCCTATCGATACATTCCATTCCATTTAAGTTAAGGGGCTGTAACTACACTTGTTTTCCAGTTTGTTACAGCCCCACTATATTTGTTAATTCCTTATATATTTAGAGGATTGTTCACCGCTTCAAAGGTGTACAATCCTCTTTTTTGGGATAACGCACCACCGACTTAAATAATCTCAAGTTTCGTAACAGCCTCTTTTATTTCAGTACACCTGAGAGGTGTGCCTTTTCCACGCGCAAAACTTACGCTTAATCATGTCTAAAATCGAACCTGAGGACATACCTTCAATGAAGGGGGGCAATGACGTGTCGCTACATTATACGCTATCTGTCATTCAAGCACCAAAAGTAACTAAAACCATTGCTAAGGGCAAGGTCTTGGAGGCGGAGGAGAACATTTTCTGTCCGAATCAAAGCTCGGTGCTATGGGCGGATATGGCAAGATGGTTTGGTGAAGAGATAAGTTCGATTATAAACAATATCAGGGCAGTCCCCTTTCATGAGGTTGAAGAAATTCGCTTGCGAGTGGGTCAACCTCTTATGGTACGAACGTCAGATAAGGATTTATTTATGAACCGAGATGGAGGAGTAACGAACCCAGAAAAGGCATACTTCGCTACACGGGAAGATCTAGTTTGTGCGCTAGAGCGAATGACTCAAAGTTCAGTTTATGCTGCCGAGGAGGACCTTAAACAGGGTTTTTTAACTCTTCCGGGAGGGAACCGAGTGGGGGTAACGGGAGAGGCAGTCTTACTACGTGGCCAAATTCAAACCTTGAAGCACGTTTCTGCCTTGAATCTGCGAATTGCTCGGGAAATTAAGGGGCAGGGCTTAAAAATCATACCCTTACTCTTAGACGAAAAAGGATTGTTTTACCATACTCTCTTGATTTCTCCGCCTCGGGCTGGTAAAACGACTCTTTTACGGGATCTGATCCGCCTCATAAGTAACGGGGTTCCGCAAATAGGACTAAGGGGGCAAACCGTCGGTGTCGTAGATGAACGTGGGGAGCTGGCTGGGATGTGGCAAGGGGTGCCCACCTATAACTTGGGATACAGAACAGACGTGTTGGATGGCTGCCCAAAAGCTTGTGGGATGAATATGATCGTTCGTTCTATGGCCCCTCAAGTGATAGCTATGGATGAGCTTGGTCACAGCGAAGATGTGACTGCCCTTATGGATGCCTTGCGCACCGGGGTGCGAATTCTTAGTACAGCACACGCCAGTTCTTTAGAAGAAGCACGGAGCAGGCCGACCTTAGCTCATTTGCTGGAGCAAAGAGTGTTCGAACGTCTAGTTGTGTTAAGCCGGAAACATGGGCCGGGAACGATCGATGGGGTGTATGACCTTAAGACAGGGAGGAGCCTGTGATGCTCATAATAGGGTGTGTTGCAATCATCGCTGGATGCGGCAGTTTGGGATTGTGGTTGGCTCACCGAATTCGACGAAGACCGGTAGAATTACGAGGCTGTCTAATGGCCTTGGCTCTTCTAGATACGGAAATTATTTGGGGGTCTACCCCATTACCAGAGGCCTTCTGTATCGTGAAGGAACGAACGGATCAACCCTGGCAAGGCTTTTTTGAAGAGCTACAGGAACGTTTGCAGCGGGGCGAGTCAGCAAGCTTGGCTTGGAAAGGCACAATCTTCAAGCAGAATCAGCATTTCTGTTTGAAACAAGAAGACTGGCATGTAATCAGTGATGTTGGCAGAGGATTAGGTCGATCGGATAGCCATGAGCAACATAAACAAATAGAACTAGTTCAACGTCAACTAGCTTTGCTGAAGGAGCAAGCAGGAATGTGGTCTGATAAGCAAGCTAAGATGTGGTCCTATCTAGGTTTCCTCTGTGGGATCGCTGGTGTGCTCATTTTAATTTAACCATGGAGAGGAGTCGGATAAATGAGCTTTAATCTAATCATTACTGTTGCTGGCATTGGTATTTTGGTTGGAGTATTATCATCCGTGCTGGATTCATCCGGCCGCAAGGAAATGGCTCAGGGCGTCACGATTATAGGCGTCATAGTGGTTCTCTATATTGTAGTACAATCTATTGCTGAATTATTTACCCTGGTTAAGAGTGTTTTTAACCTTTATTAGGGGGCTAAGACGTGGAGATATGGCAAATCGTAGGGCTAGCCCTGATTGTTACAGTTATTAGTGTCGTTCTGAAACAGATTCGACCAGAAATTGCCTTGCAACTTACTATATTAGCAAGTGCGTCAATTTTTATCCTCGTGATGAGCAAGATTAAGATCATTGTAGATTTACTTCAGAACCTAGCAGATCAGGCCAATATTAGTTCTTATTACTTACTGATTGTTTTAAAGATAGTGGGCGTGGCCTATCTGGCTGAGTTTGGTGCTCAAATCTGTCGTGATGCAGGGGAAGGTGCCTTGGCAAGTAAAATTGAGCTGGCGGCTAAAGTTGCAGTTATTGTAATAGCCATTCCCATTATTGTAGCCATTACCGAGTCACTGGTACGACTCGTTCCGTGAGGTGATGTATTTGCAGCGATTCCTTATCAAACTACTATTTTTTGTCGTCTTGATCAGTGGGACAACTTCCCCCGTACTTGCCGAGGAAGTTCCTTCTTCAACAGAGTCAACAGGACTTTCCCACCAAATTGATCTAACTCAAATGCGGGGATTTCTCGAACAACTGGATTCTGATGTGCTGGAGGCTATGCCTGGTTTTTCATTGGCACAAATGTTTGAGGATTTAAAGAGCGGAACGTTGGATCTGAGCCCGGAAAATTTAGGTCAGAGTTTAGTAAAACTACTTGGACGGGAAGTTTTGAGTAGTGCTCCTCTAATAGGCAAGTTACTTATTTTGGCCGTACTCTGTGCAGTATTGGGTCAGCTGCAGGTAGCCTATGAGGGGAATGTTGGGAAGCTCGCTCAGGTTATGACTTATCTTGTGCTAATAAGTTTGGCCCTAACTTCTTTTCGGGAGGCCTTAGGGGTCGCCATGGGAACCATTGATAAGATGGTTGGGCTCATGCAAACCTTGTTTCCAGTGATGTTAACCTTACTGATCTCCATGGGAAACTTAACCAGCGCTGCCCTATTTAAGCCCCTCATTATGGGAAGTTTGACAGTTTTAGCCACTATGATCAAAACGGTTGTGTTACCATTCTTTTTTCTTGCTGCTGTACTTAGACTGTTTAATCATATATCTGAACACTTTAAGCTTGGTAAACTCGCCGGACTTCTTGAATTTGCAGGCAAATTGAGTTTAGGCGTCATCATGACAGTGTTTATCGGAGTTATGACGATTCAAGGGGTGACAGGAGGGGTTGCCGATAGCGTGGTATTCCGTACAGCTAAGTATTCAGCAGATCTTATTCCAGTAGTCGGAAAATTTTTTAAAGATGCTGTTGAGCTAGTCATTACATCCGGTTTACTACTGAAAAATGCGGTGGGAATCATTGCCTTGCTAGCCATTATTGTGATATGTGTAGCCCCTTTGGTGAAAATATTAGCTATGATCTTTGTATTTCGTATTTCAGCCGCCCTCATTGAACCGCTCGGTGAAAAGACCCTTGCAGAAAGCCTACAAGATATGTCCAAGAGTCTAATCTTTATCCTAGTAACGGTAGCTGCAGTTGGGATTATGTTTTTTATGACCGTCGCCGTGGTCATAGGAACGGGAACCTTTTCGGTGATGTTGCACTAAGGAGGAAAGAATTGTGCAGACGTTACATACCCTTGTGCGTAATTTGGCCGTGATCTTACTGTTGGCCACCTTTCTGGAAATGTTGTTGCCTAATAAATCGATGCGCGGATTTGTGCAGATGGTGATGGGATTGTTTGTGATCTCTGCAGTGCTTGCTCCGATTACAACGTTTTTACATACTCCTTTAGATATGGATATACCTGCCTGGTCAGCCACAACCCCTCAGGATTTACCGGCAATAGCCACGGAAGGACAAGGGCTAAAATTGGCACGTGATGCTGTTCAAGAGCAATACCGTCAGATTCTTGTAAATCAGATTAAAGCTCTCGCCCTAGGGTCTGATGGAGTCGAGGGGGCGGAGGTCGAGGTCGAGGTTGAGTTTGAAGAAGGTTCAGGCGGGTTAACAGATCAGCCTAAGATCGTTCTGGTCAAAGTTACACTCACTTCTACAAAGGAAGAAATACTTTCAGTTCAACCAATTACGATCGGACACCCCCCTCTAGCCACTGAAAACCAGTCGCCAAGAGCTAATAATGCAAGGGAAAGAATTTCCGAGATAATGAGCATTTCGAAAGATAAGATTATCGTTCAAGAAGGTAAGGCTAAATAAAAACTATGGAAGGAGATTTTGAGTATGAAGCTACTCAAAGAAATTTCATCGTCGGACAGAATGTTAATTGGTTTAGTGGCAGTTATCGTAATTGGGATGTCGCTCATTTACTTTGGTAAAGAGCCAGCAACGCCTACCCAGGGAACGCTGTCTAAGTCTGCCCAGACTACGCCTTCGTCGACCTCAATGACGAAAATCGGGGCCTTGGAAAAAGAATTAGAGAGCAAATTACAAGCCAATTTATTGCAGATGGAAGGGGCTGGCAAGGTGCATGTTTCTGTTAGCTTTTCAACCGGGCTAAAAACTGAGTATGCACGCAACGAGAATGTTACGAAACGAACTTCAAAGGAAACAGATAAGACCGGAGGAACTAGGGAAACGACGGAAGTAACGGAAAATAATCAAGTGGTCATGCCCAGTGGTTCATCTCAACCAGTCATGGTCATGGAAGATCGTCCAGAAGTTGCAGGAGTTTTGATTATTGCTGAGGGAGCTAGGGACGCAACGGTGAGAGAGGGAATTCATTTAGCAGTACAAACGCTCCTTAGTATCCCGGGTACTAAAATCACTGTCGTACCGATGGGAGGATCATAACGTATGTTTAATAGTCGGGGAAAGAGACCGGTCATCCTGCTTTTCGGACACGTATATAAATTGTGGGTGGGTGGTATAGTGAGTTTGATGGTAATTCTTGCAGCACTTGGAATTTGGGTGATCAAGTCCGAACCACCTGCCTATTTTTCGAGACAAGCGAGTTTACCTGTTAATGCTTCCGTCGAGGACCCTCCGATTCAGTTTGAAGTTGAAACAGTGAAAGAAAACGTTTCAGGGGAAAATTATTTTGTGAACTATCGCTTAAAACGAGACCAATTTCGCCAAGAAACAAAAGCAATGCTTTCCGAGTTGTTAAACTCAACGGTCGATAAGAGTAAAGTACAAGCTCAAGAAAAATGGCTTGAACTCAGTACGAAAATACTTAAAGAAGGAGAAGTCGAGAACCTTCTCAAAATGAAAGGGTTCCAAGATGCTGTGGCAGACGTTTTCCCCGAAAATGTGACAGTCATTGTTTATGCCCCCAGCTTAACACCGAATGAAGTAAGTCACATTCAAGACATCGTCGTGAGGGTAACAAAAGTTCGACTTGATAAAATTACAATATCAGCTCGAAAATAGGTCTATCCACCGGAAGATGGTATAGTTAGAAACGATGTTGCTAATAATATTATGGGTGACTACAAACATCCCAAAATGGCTGATAGTTGTAGGTGTATTAATCGGGGTTGTTGGCGGCTATCAAACTATGTTTGGAGTAAAAGCGTTATTAGAATAGGAAAATAAATTAAAGATAATTACATTTACTGATCCGGAAGTGCAGCTCATAGAATTGGGCTGCATTGTCTATGTAGCAGCTTATGCGGTTTAATCTCGCTTACATAGGGTGAATAGTATCTGTCATAAAATACTGTATACTTACTATCATCTCGTTGATAAACACCCCGCACCCCCATATAATAAATATATGTCTTATTTTGCGATAATAAAAAGATTAACCATTGCAGGGATATTCGAACAATGGGGAGAATACAGAGAGGGGTAAAGGCAGTGAAACCAGTCAAAATTACGGATACAACTTTGAGGGATGCTCACCAAAGCCTTTGGGCCACTCGGATGCGAACTGAAGATATGCTGCCAATTCTAACCGAGTTGGATGAGGCTGGGTTTTTTTCGCTAGAAGTATGGGGAGGAGCCACCTTTGATGTCTGTTTGCGCTTTTTAGGTGAGGATCCTTGGGAGCGGTTGCGTCAGATCAAGAGTATTGTCAAAAAGACGCCACTGCAAATGCTATTAAGAGCCCAGTCCTTAGTTGGGTATTCACACTACCCAGATGATGTCGTTCGAGAATTTGTCTCACTGAGTGTGAAAAATGGGATCGATATTATCCGTATTTTTGATTCGCTAAACGATGTTCGAAATATGGTTGTTCCAATGGACGCGGCAAAAAAAGCAGGTGCCCATGTTCAGGCGTCTGTTGTCTATACCATAAGCCCAGTTCATACCACAAAACATTATTTAGAAACAGCCACGTCACTTGCTGAACTTGGTGCTGATTCCATCTGTATAAAAGATATGGCAGGATTGCTAACCCCGTACAAGGCTTATGAATTGGTTTCGTTGTTAAAAAAAGAGTTAGGGATCATGGTTCATTTACATAGCCATTATATTGGGGGAATGGCTGTCGGGACTTACTTAAAAGCAGCAGAAGCAGGTGTGGATGTTATTGACACTGCCAGTGTTCCTTTGGCTTTTGGTGCAAGTCAACCTCCTGTCGAAACCGTCGTTCGGGCGTTACAAGACACGGAACATGATACGGGCTTGAATCTGCGTCAGCTGTTCCGAATTGCGAAATATTTTGAAGCATTGCGTAAAAGCCGAGGTTTCGAACGTGGTATAACTCGTATCTCGGATATGAGAGTGTTTGAACATCAAGTTCCGGGCGGAATGATCTCCAACCTTGTATCTCAACTGGAAGAACAAGGGGCATTGGAGCGCATTCATGATGTGCTGGAGGAGATTCCTAAGGTTCGAGCAGAATTAGGATATCCACCGCTGGTCACACCTACAAGTCAAATTGTTGGGACACAAGCTGTATTAAACGTGCTGACCGGGGTAAGATATAAATTAGTACCAGGCGAAGTAAAGGCCTATGTTCGTGGTCAATATGGTCGTCCCCCAGCCCCAATAGACCATGAAATTCAGAAAAAAATTATTGGCGATGAGGAACCGCTGACCGTTCGGCCGGCTGATATTCTGGAACCAGGTCTTGCTAAGGCACAGCGAGAAAGTGCAGAATTAGCTCGTTCCCCAGAAGATGTGATCAGTTATGCCATTTTCCCTCAAGTCGCCAAGAAGTTTTTTGAGGAGAGACAGGCTGGCGTCATATCCAGAGAGGGGCCTAAAGAGACAAAAGAGACGAAAGAAACACAGCCAGCGTGGTTATCTAAGGAGGACTCGAAATTGAATTTACAAGAGATAAAAGAATTAATTAAGATTATAGATGAAACTGAAATCAGTGAATTAAATCTTGAAAGCGATGGAGTGAAGGTATCCATTCGCAAAGGACCAAGTTTTGCCGGTGTTCCAGTGATTGCCAGTGCACGTCAAGAGGGAACGGAGCGTGCTGTTGCACCTCCTGCAGTTCATCCCTCTCCCACTATTGAAGCTTCTCCTAAAGCTCCAGAACAAGTTGGCTTGGAGAACACAAAAATGATCACGTCTCCTATGGTAGGGACGTTTTATAGTTCACAGTCTCCAGAAGCAGCTGCTTATGTTAAAGTCGGTCAGATGGTCGAAGTGGGGCAGCCTGTTTGCATTGTTGAAGCTATGAAATTAATGAATGAAATTGAGTCAGAAATAGAGGGTAAGATCATTCAAATTCTTGTTGAGAACGGGCAACCTGTGGAATATGGTCAACCGCTATTCATCATTGAAAATAAGGAGAAGTAGTATGTTTAAAAAAGTCTTGATCGCGAATCGCGGAGAAATCGCTTTGCGCATCATTCGTGCATGTCGCGAGCTTGATATTGAGACGGTCGCTGTTTTTTCTGAGGGAGATCGAGAAGCTTTGCACGTCAAGGCAGCGGACGAAGCAATTTGCATCGGGCCCGTGGCAAGTGCCAAGAGTTATTTAAACATCCCTAACATAATCAGCGCGGCAGAATTAACAGGTGTTGATGCCATTCACCCGGGATACGGCTTCTTATCGGAAAATGCTCGCTTTGCAGAGATATGCGAATCATGTGGCATCACATTTATCGGGCCATCCCCGAAAGTCATCGAATCCATGGGAGATAAGGCCATGGCACGGAAAACAATGATTGAGTGCGGCGTACCTGTAGTTCCTGGTTCTAAAGATATCATCAAAGATGTAGAAGCGGCTGGGGCAGTTGCGGAAGAAATCGGGTATCCCGTTTTAATTAAGGCATCAGCCGGCGGCGGTGGTAAAGGAATGCGGGTTGCTCAAAACTCCAAAGAATTGATCAAGTCCATTCAAGCGGCACAAAACGAAGCCCAGGCCTCATTTGGCAACGCTGAGGTTTACCTAGAAAAATACGTTGAAGAACCCAGACACATCGAATTTCAAATATTAGGAGATAAATTTGGTAATGTAGTCCATTTGGGAGAACGAGATTGTTCACTACAACGTCGCCATCAAAAGCTTCTCGAGGAATCTCCTTCAAGTGCTATAACCCCAGAGTTAAGAGCTGAAATGGGTGCGGTGGCTGTCAAAGCGGCTAAGTCGGTTAACTATTCAAGTGCAGGGACGATTGAGTTCTTATTGGATCGTCACGGGAATTTCTATTTCATAGAAATGAATACTCGGATACAGGTCGAGCATACCGTCACAGAGATGGTAACGGGACTTGACTTAATCAAGGAAATGATTCGTATAGCAGCTGGTGAGCCGCTGGGATTAATTCAAGAAGATGTTCAAGTTCGAGGCTGGGCAATAGAGTGCAGAATCAATGCAGAAGACCCAGATAAGAACTTCATGCCTTCACCAGGGATGATTAAAATCTATCATGTTCCAGGTGGGCCAGGAGTACGGGTTGACAGTGCAGTATATCAGGGGTATACGGTTCCACCTTACTATGATTCGATGGTCGGGAAGTTGATTGTCTGGGGTGCTACGAGGCAAGAGGCCATAGCACGTATGAAGCGAGCCCTTGAGGAATATGTTATCGAAGGGATTCATACGACGATTCCATTTCACTTGAAAGTGTTAGACAATGCCTTCTACCGTCGTGGAGAAGTTTATACGAATTTTATTCAACGACGTATTTTAGGGGAGTAAAATTCGAAAAATAGCAACTGCCAAAAATGCCTTTGCTAGATCAGCCCTTATTTGGTATAATAACAACATAATATTGGAAAAAGGTGATGTTCGATATTTGGAGTGCGATTTTCGAACCATGAACCACAGACGACGAACATCAATATGGAGGGTACGAGATGGAAAGCTTGGGAACGGATAATTCCCTCGGTTCTATTCGGATTGCTGACGAAGTAGTTGAAGTCATTGCTGGGTTAGCTGCTTCTGAAGTTGAGGGAGTAGTTGGCATGAGTGGGGGTCTTGTAGGAGATCTTGCACACATGTTAGGGAGAAATAAAAACCTGTCAAAAGGGGTTAAAGTTGAAGTCGGTGAACATGAAGTTGCAGTAGATCTCTTTATCGTTGTAGAATTTGGTGTATCAATTCCTGAGGTCGCCTTAAGCGTACAGGAAGCAGTGAAGGAAGCCATTGAAAGCATGACGGGGCTAAAGGTTGTAGAGGCAAATGTTCATGTTCAAGGGGTGAATTTTAAACCATCACTTGAAACTAAAATCAAAGAAGAAGACTTTCGTCTGAAGTAGAGTCGGCCCCCCCTGGATATACCAGGGGGGGCAAGTTGATAGCTGGATAAATATAAGACAGACTCTTCTTCATGCAAAAATCGGGAACGCAACCAGAGCTTTTAGACTGATACATAGTATTTAGCAACGGCTTCTGAAAGAGGGGACGACAAATGTTTGCGTATATTTTGGGATTCCTTTTAATACTTGGGGCTCTTTGGATATTAGCCATCGCAACGGGGTGGGGGCTTCCTTACGTTCTGCTTGCTCATGGAGTCCAGTGGTTCAAAGTAAACCCATGGGAAACTACTGTTGTAGCTGCTGTTTTGCTCATGTTGGGATTACTTCTGTTTATGCGACCGCACGAACGTTCGGATCGTTCCTTCCAAACGTCATCCAAAGGAGGAAATGTGCGGATTTCTCAGGATGCATTACAGGAAATTATTGCACGAAGTGCAACGGCGCTGCCGAATGTGTTACATGTCCAATCAACCCTGAGAGAGCGAGACGCTGGACTTCAGATTATGATTTCTTGCCAATTTGAGCAGGGCGAGAGCATCCCAAAAATATCCGAAGAACTTCAAGCGAAGGTTAAGGAAGATGTGGAACTTTATACAGGAATTATGGTGACAGAGGTGAAAGTGCTGGTGCAACGTCTGGAGAAGGCCCATCTGACACGCGCCAGATGAGTGAGTTTTGGTCGAAAACTGGAGAGATAATTACCAAGTTTTTAGTTTGGGCCATCGAAAATCATCCGGGTAAACTGATAGGAACGTCTCTAGGATTTGTATTGGGTTTACTAATGGTGACACTTGGTTTCTGGCGTACAGTGATATTAGCCTTGTTTGCTATTCTGGGATTTGTCTTAGGAAAACGACAAGATGATAATAAAATTATTACAACATGGTTAGAAAAAAATTTTAGAAAGTACTAGGAGGAATTCCCTTGAGTCGAAGATTAGCCCGTGAGACTGCCTTGCAAGTACTTTTTCAAAGGGACCTGACGAAAGAAACCCTAATTACTGCCGAGATCGTAGATTGTTGGGCAGCGGAATTTGTAGTACCTGAGGCTAGTAGGCCCTTTGCCCAGAGCTTAGTTGACGGAACGATAGCCCATCAGGAAGAAATCGATCAGACGATTGCTTCATTTGCTCAGGATTGGACACTTAGCCGTATGGCAAACGTGGACCGAAATGTGATGCGTCTAGCTACATATGAGATTCTGTTTTGTCCAGATATTCCTGGACGAGTGACTCTTAATGAGGCTATCGAATTAGCGAAACGATTTGGAGGCGAGGAATCGGCAAAGTTTGTGAATGGAATTCTTGACCGAGTCGTTGCAAGTGTCTCGAAAGTAGAACAAAAAGGGCCCATAAACAAGTAATTGTTTTGGGCTTTTAACTTTATTTTACCTTACCAGCCATTACTTAAATTGATACTCTAGAAGTATCAATTTAAGTAATAGTTCATTATATGAATATTTGAAATATTCATATAATGAACTAAATTTAGTCGGCTAATTTGATATAGGAATCAAAAAAAATGTTGATAACTTAATCTTCTAAATTAATCGAAATAATGTTGTTACATTGAAGGGAAAACGCATTAACATCTCGAATAAACATAATGATATGGTAAATTATATAGACATTGAGGAGGAGTTAAATGTACCGCGTTGTTAAAAAAAGACTGTTGGCACCGGCCATTGCCCTGCTAGAAGTTGACGCACCGGCTGTAGCCGCCAAAGTTGAGCCAGGCCAATTTGTTATTGTGCGTGTAGATGAATTGGGTGAGCGCATCCCACTAACTGTCATGGACTTTGACCGAGAAAAAGGGACCATTACTATTGTTGTACAGGACGTAGGATATTCTTCGGCCCTCATTACTGCGATGAATGAAGGGGACGAATTTGAAGATTTTGTTGGACCGTTAGGAGTAGCTTCAGAAATTGAAAATCATGGTACCGTTGTTTGCATTGGTGGGGGGTTGGGGATTGCCCCCATTTATCCGATTGCACGGGCTTTAAAAGATGCAGGAAATCATGTGATTTCCGTCTTAGGGTCACGGTGTGCGGATCTTCTGATTTTAGAAGAAGAAATGCGTGCAGTGAGTAATGAAGTTGTTATTGCCACGAATGACGGTAGCAAGGGCGTTAAAGGGTTCGTGACAGACGGGCTAGCTCAAGTCTTAGCTCAAGGGCATCAGGTTAAGGTGATTTGGGCAATCGGTCCCATGGTAATGATGAAAGCAGTTGTGGATTATACCCGACCCTTGGGTATCAAAACGATTGTCAGCATGAATCCAATTATGGTTGATGGGACTGGAATGTGTGGTGCTTGCCGGATTAGTGTTGGTAATGAAACTAAATTCGCCTGTGTAGATGGACCGGAATTCGATGGACATCTGGTCGATTTTGATCTGGCTATGAAACGTTTAGCGTTTTTTAAAGACGAAGAGAACCGGGCCAAGGCTCGGTTGGAATGTGACCACGAAGGAGGGCATCATTAATGGCAGAGATTATAGAAAAAACAAAGAAAGTAAAAATACCTCGCCACGAAATGCCTTGCCAAGAACCTCTGGTTAGAGCGCATAACTTTGAAGAAGTAGCTCTGGGCTATACACAAGAAACGGCTATGGAAGAAGCCAAGCGATGTTTGCAATGTAAGAAGCCATTATGCATTTCAGGATGTCCTGTAGAAGTACTTATTCCGGATTTTATTAAAATGATTGCTGAAGGAGATTTTGAAGAGTCGGCAAGGGTTCTAAAGATTAAGAATTCTTTACCGGCAGTTTGTGGTCGAGTTTGCCCTCAAGAAGTCCAATGCGAGAGTAAATGTATCTTGGGAATTAAAGGGGAGTCAGTAGCTATTGGTCGTCTAGAGCGTTTTGCTGCGGATTTTGGCATGAAGTCGAATGAAGCCAAGTCCGAGAAAGTGGAGCCGACTGGTAAACGTGTGGCCATTATCGGGGCCGGACCTGCAGGATTGGCTTGCGCAGGTGATTTAGCGAAGGCCGGACATGCTGTAACGATCCTTGAAGCATTGCATGTTGCTGGTGGCGTATTGATGTATGGAATTCCTCAGTTCCGTTTACCAAAGGAAATTGTGCAGACGGAGATTTCAAACCTTAAGAAAATGGGAGTTGAAATTCTTACGAACCAAGTGGTCGGCAAAATCACTTCGGTGGATGAACTGATGGCCAACGGATATGACGCAGTGTTCATTGGGACAGGCGCAGGACTTCCGTACTTTATGGATATTCCTGGAGAAAACCTAAATGGAGTATATTCCGCGAACGAATTTTTAACCAGGACTAATTTGATGAAGGGTTATAAGTTCCCTGACTATGCAACCCCAGTTAAAGTAGGGAAAAACGTAGCAGTTCTCGGCGCAGGAAACGTCGCTATGGATTCGGCACGCACAGCCTTACGCTTAGGTGCAGAAAATGTTTATGTTATTTACCGTCGTTCTCGCGCTGAGATGCCAGCAAGGAATGAAGAACTTGAACATGCGGAAGAAGAAGGGATACAATTCCGTCTTTTAACGAATCCTGTTGCAATCGTTGGAGATGAGCGTGGGTGGGTTAACAGCTTAACTTGTTTGCGCTATGAACTTGGAGAACCGGACGCCTCCGGACGACGTTCCCCAGTTGCTATTCCTGGATCAGAATTTGAGATTCCGATGGATACGGTGGTTGTGGCAATTGGGCAGGGACCGAACCCATTGGTGACAACGTCCACTCCAGGATTGGATTTGAACAAACGGGGTAACATCGTCGCCGACCCTGAAACTCTTATGACGTCTAAGCCTGGTGTTTTTGCGGGTGGAGATATTGTTACTGGCGCTGCTACTGTAATTTTGGCGATGGGCGCTGGTAAAAAGGCTGCTGTAGGCATCGATTCGTATCTTAAAACAAAGTAAGTAAATTGCTTGGATTATAGATAGGGATTTTTCGAAAGGAGTGTGTCAATTGGCTCAGTTATTGGATGGTAAAGCAGTGGCAAAGGTTCTCAAAGAAGAAGTTCGTGAGGAAATTGCAAAGTGGAAAGAAAAAGGGGTACAGCCTAAACTGGCGGTGATTTTAGTTGGAGATGACCCTGCTTCCGTGGTATATGCGCGGTCAAAGCAAAAAGTTGCTGAGGGTATGGGTATGGCCTTTGAACTCTTCACGATGCCTTCTGATACACTAGAAGCAGATATTTTAAAGCAAATTAACCTTTTAAACAACGATAAAGACGTTCATGGCATTATGATTGAACTTCCCCTTCCAAAGGGAATTTCAAAAAATGTAATTACGTCAGCAGTGCAACCAAATAAGGATGTCGATGGAGGTCATCCTATCAATCGAGGATATATTTTAAGTGGTGAAGAGGGTCTTTTTCCGGCTACCCCAGAAAGTTGTATAGAATTACTTCTGCGCTCGGGTGTTGAGATTGCTGGAAAACACGTAGTCTTAGTGGGTCGAGGGGAAACTGTTGGTAAACCTCTTGTCTTTATGATTTTAAAGTACAATGCCACTGTGACCATTTGTCACTCTAAAACACCAGATTTAGGGGCATTCACTCGCCAGGCCGATATTTTAATCGCAGCCGTAGGTCGAGCTAAGATGATTAAAAAGGATATGGTTAGACCAGGTGCGATTGTTGTGGATGCGGGTATCAATGAAATTCCAGGTGGAATTTGTGGAGATGTAGATTTTGAAGGCGTCCAAGAAGTGGCTTCGTTAATTTCGCCAGTGCCGGGTGGAGTCGGTTCGTTGACGACTGCCTTGCTTATGCGTAACGTTCTTAAAGGAATCGTTCTGCAAGGAGGGACACGTTAATGGACACAAATAAAGTTTGGGAATGGACGACGGAAGAATTTCTGACGGTGTCTTCTAGCTCATCACCTACACCAGGTGGAGGGAGTGTTTCCGCTTATGTTGGAGCACTGGCTGCATCGATGATTTGTATGGTCGCTAATCTCACAATAGGCAAGGAAAAGTATAAAGAGGTAGAACCACAAGTAAAGGAGATTTTATCTCAGGCTGAAATGGTACTTTCCTTATTAAAGACGGGATTAAGTCAGGATATTGCCGAATTCTCGAATTTCATGGCCGTTTTAAAATTACCCAAAAGCACTGAAGAGGAAAAAACCGTGCGCACTGAGAAACTGCAAGAGGTGCTAGTCTCAGCCACAGATACTCCGCTGGGGATTTCTCAGAATTGTTATAAGATCTTACAATTGGCACAAGAACTCGCTCCAATTGGCAACAAAGGAGCGATTAGTGACGTTGGCGTCGCGGCCTATTTAGCGGAAAGTGCGCTGAAATCAGCCATGCTTAGTGTAGATATAAACCTTCCTGGAATTAAAAATGAGGTCTATAAAGAAAAAGTGTTGGCCGAACGTACACGACTGTTTGAACAAGCAGCTGTTCTTTGTGCTGAGACTGTGGCTATGGTTCAAAGCCGAATGTAAAACCCGATGTTCGTAGTTCTTGGTTCCAACCTTAAATAATATTGAGAAGGGGTGCGGGATTATTTCCATACCTCTTTTTTTTACTATTCAGAAAGTATAAGTAAACGCTGTATACTTCAATTAAGGCTATCTCCAGTGGTCCCTTCTCGCCCTCCATGGCTACAGGGACACTCGTCCATCTATGGCAGCGCCTGAAGACTTGGTGTTAACCAAGTTTTCTTTAGGTTATAATAGACATTGAGGTGAAAGAGATGCCCAAAATATGGACAATATCAGAACTTGTCAGCCAAATAGGTCAAGTTCTGCAGGATAGAGCGGATTTGCAAAACTGCTGGATCAGTGGTGAACTTTCAAACTTTAAGAACCACCGTGCTTCCGGGCATTGGTATTTTACGCTGAAAGATGAGTCATCTAGTCTAAAAGGGGTCATGTTTAAAAGCCGATCCGAACGCGTGCGTTTTGTGCCTGCGGATGGATTGAAAGTAATGGTTCGGGGAAATATCCGTATGTATGAGCGGGAGGGAACGATTCAACTTTACGCAGAAGAGATGGAACCGAGCGGACTCGGCCAACTCTATTTGGCATTTGAGCAGCTTAAAAAGAAACTGGCTGAAGAAGGGCTATTTGACCCTTTAGTGAAAAAAGAAATCCCGCGTTTTCCTAAACGTATTGGGATTGTGACGAGTCCAACCGGAGCGGTTATTCGTGATATTATTAATGTTATGGGTCGTCGACATCCAGGGATGTCCTGGATTTTAGCGCCTTCTGCAGTCCAAGGTGAGGCAGCACCACGGGAATTAGCCCAAGCAATCGCTCGGCTTAACCGCCATGGAGCAGTTGATGTTATTATCCTTGGCCGTGGTGGGGGTTCGTTTGAAGAACTATGGGCCTTTAACACGGAAGTAGTCGCCCGGGCTATAGCAGCCTCCGTCATACCAGTGATCTCTGCTGTGGGACATGAAACGGATGTGACTATCTCAGATTACGTGGCGGATTTGAGAGCGCCAACCCCTTCGGCTGCGGCTGAACTCGCCGTACCTATTTTAGAAGATTTGCAGCTTTATGTGGCACAACTGAGCGCCCGCCTGGAAGCTGGGATGGGGATGCTCATCGAGCGGAAACGTCAGATTCTTGAAGGGATCGCCAACAAGGGGCCCCTCAAAGATCCTTTTTGGCGTATCGATCAGAATCGACAACGCTTAGATACCCTGCAAACGCGCCTACAGGAGAGCATGACTAGATTTCTAACTGATAAAAATGGTATACTGAATTTATTGACTGCTAAACTGGATTTACTGAGTCCTTTGGCTATTCTGGGCCGAGGATACTCATTGACTTACGATGCAAAAGGATTCCTTTTGCGCTCATCAAGCCAAGTAACTCTGAATGAGCAGATAAGAATTCATTTAGGAGAAGGCACTTTACATTGTCAAGTGTTAGAGAAGGAGATTAAACAATGAGTAACGAAACGTGGACGGATGACCTTTTTGTGGAGCCTTCTGAGCTTGAAAAATCACCATATACGCTTGCTGAACAGGAAGAAGAAGTTGTTTCGCTGGAAACAGGTCTTCAACATTTAGAAAAGATTGTTAAAACACTTGAGCAAAAGGATCTCCCCTTGGAAAAAGCCTTGAATTTATTCAAGGACGGGGTGGGTCTTGTTCAGTACTGCTCTAACGTACTGAATCTAGCGGAGAAACAGATGGAAATACTCCTTGAAGGTCCCGATGGTCAGTTGCAGGTAAAACCAGCAAGTTTTGAAACGGAAGGATGAACGTCAACGTGTTCAAGGTAACCTATCAACGATATCTAACGATGATCGATCAGTTCCTTGGCAAATTGCTGTGGGACAAAGATATTTTAAACCAGAGCATGTATTATTCCTTAATTGGGGGCGGAAAGCGTATTCGTCCAGTTTTGGCGCTGGCTTCTGCAGAAGTTGTTGGAGGAGATCCAGAAAAGATCCTACCTGCCGCAGTTTCATTGGAGCTTATTCACACATATTCATTAATTCATGATGATTTACCGGCTATCGATAATGATGATTATCGAAGAGGGAGACTATCAAATCATAAGGTATTTGGAGAGGCCAACGCAATTCTGGCTGGGGATGCGTTATTGACCTATGCTTTCGAACTGCTCGCAGACCCAGGCGTGGGTCTGCCTGAGAGACAACTTCGTATTATTCGTGAAGTTGCTGTAGCTGCCGGAAAAGATGGTATGGTTGGAGGGCAGGTTTCAGATGTGGCCGGAGAAGGAAAAACCTTAAACTTGGACCAAATTGAAGAGATTCATAAGGGGAAAACTGGAGCATTGTTGACTGCGTCTGCTCGACTCGGAGGAATTTTAGCGGGAGGGACGGAGAAGCAGGTTAAGGCGCTGACTGATTATGCCAAGGCCTTGGGATTGGCATTTCAAATAAAAGACGATATTTTAGATGTGGTTGGGAACAGTGAAATACTCGGTAAGCCAGCTGGGAGTGACCTTCGTCAGGGCAAGGCGACCTACGTTTCTTTGCTAGGGCTCGAAGGCGCTGAGCATCAATTGCATGATCAAATCCTTAAGGCACAATCTTCTTTGAAACCATTTAATGAAGGCGCCATTTTTCTAACTGAGCTAGCATCCTTTATTCAACAACGCCAGCATTGAAAGAGGTCGTTATTATGCCGATTATACCTGGAATACTGTATAATACAATTCTAGTTTCAGCTGTGACAGCTTGGGCGACTGCTCAAATTCTCAAAGTCGTCGTGAGTTTAATAACGTTGAGAAAATTGAATGTACAACTCATTTTTAGCTCAGGCGGTTTTCCAAGTTCCCACTCCGCAACAGTGAGCGCTTTGGCTTTAGGTATCGGGAAGTACTATGGGTGGGATTCTCCGATATTCGCTGTATCTGCAGTTTTTGGTATGATAGTGTTGTATGATGCGGCAGGTGTTCGACGAGCCGCGGGGAAACAGGCAGAAGTCCTCAATCGGTTGGTTGAACGCTTGCATCCGAGCCTTCATTTTGACCAAGATCGATTGAAAGAACTTATTGGGCATACTCCGTTAGAAGTCTTTGGGGGTGTGAGTGTAGGAATCATTGTAGGGCTTCTTATATAGACTGACTTAAACAAGGGGGCAAAAAAATGGGACTGCTCGAAAGTATTCATGCGCCGAAAGACTTGCGCGTGTTAAATTTGGAAGAACTTATAAAGCTAGCGCAAGAGATTCGACAAGAAATGATAGACGTGGTCTCTAAGAATGGTGGACATTTGGCGCCGAACCTAGGGGTCGTAGAACTAACCTTGGCGCTACACCGGACATTTGATAGTCCTTGTGACAAGATTATCTGGGATGTCGGTCATCAGACTTATGTACATAAACTTTTGACTGGCCGTTTGGATAGGTTTAAGACCATCCGCCAATATCATGGCCTTTCCGGCTTTCCTAAAAGGGCAGAAAGTGACTGTGATTGCTTTGAAACAGGTCATTCTAGTACATCCATATCTGCTGCCGTCGGATTTGCCAAAGCACGAGATGTCCTAGGCGAGAGACACAGTGTTATAGCTGTGATCGGAGATGGGGCAATGACAGGTGGTATGGCCTTTGAGGCATTAAACCATGCTGGACATAGTGAAACCAATCTGATTGTGGTATTAAATGATAATGAAATGTCCATCTCCCCAAATGTGGGAGCCATGTCATCCTACCTAAGTCGATTGAGGAGTGACCCACGGTACGATAAGCGAAAAGAGGATATCGAGTACCTATTAAAACGGATTCCAGTTATTGGAACGCAAGTTGCTAAAGCGGTTGCTAAAGCTAAAGATAGTTTGAAATACCTACTAGTTCCAGGACTGATTTTTGAGGAACTTGGTTTCACCTATTTGGGACCGATTGATGGACATGATCAAGCCTTGGTTGAACAACTTCTAACCCAGGCTAAAAATAAAAAGGGCCCGGTACTTGTCCATGTTGTAACGTGTAAAGGAAAAGGGTACAAACCCGCAGAGGAAAATCCAGATATATTTCACGGGGTTAGTCCGTTTGATCCTGAAACCGGAAAAATCATTAAGAAATCTGCTCCACCGACCTATACGGCCGTTTTTGGAGAAACTCTTTGTTCTCTTGCCAAGATAGATCCTAAGATCGTGGCAATCAGTGCGGCTATGCCAGGTGGAACCGGACTTAAAGACTTTGTTAGTCAATTTCCAGATCGTTTTTATGATGTCGGAATTGCAGAACAACATGCCGTCACCTTTGCAGCTGGCTTGGCATTTGGGGGCCTTAAACCTGTCGTCGCCATCTACTCAACCTTTTATCAGCGGGCATATGACCAAGTGCTCCACGATGTTTGTTTACAACAGGCCAATGTTGTCTTAGCGATTGATCGTGCTGGTGTTGTTGGGGATGATGGACCGACACACCATGGAGTCTTTGATATTTCAATCTTTAGGATTATTCCTAATCTAATATTTATGGCTCCAAAAGATGAAAACGAATTGCGACATATGCTTTATACGGCTCTTCAGCACCGCGGACCAGTAGCGTTGCGGTATCCAAGATCTGTGGGTCAGGGTGTGTCAATGGATGAACCGTTAAAGGAAATTCCAATCGGCAAAGCAGAAGTTATGCGCGAAGGCAGGGATGTAATCTTAATTGGGATCGGGCCTATAGTTAATACCTGTCTTCTGGCAGCTCAGGAGTTGCGTCATCGCGGCGTGGAAGCTGCAGTAATTAACTTGCGTTTTATTAGTCCGCTCGATCGCGAATTATTGTCACACTATGCACGACAAACCAAGAAAATCATAACGGTGGAAGATCATATCCTCAAGGGGGGGATGGGAAGCGCTATTTTAGAACTTCTGGAAGAAGAAGGAATTGAAGGAGTAACGCTTGAACGTATTGGGTATGATGCTTTCGTAGACCAGGGATCGATTTCCCAACTTCATAGCGTTCATGGCTTATCGGTTAAAGGAATTGTAAAAGCAGCAGAACGCCTGCGCCTGTTTCACACTAGTCAGACCCCCATGCCGCTGAGCGGTACCACTGGTAAATGAAAATGGGTTTTTCCAGAACAGAAGGTATAACTGATAGTTATATACTTTTGGAAGCATTAGTGTAACTAAGGTGACCGCCGGCGCCTGAAGGCTTGGCGCTAGCCAAGTTTTCTTTACAGCGGCGCTGAAGCCATCTGTTATGGGCAAGTGCTCGTTTTGTACGGGGTACCACTCCCGCTTCGTAGAAGTGGTACTGGAAGGGACGGAAGGGATATTGTGGCTAAAGGGAAAGAACGTATTGATGTTTTAATGGTTAAAAACGGGTTAGCAACGAGTCGGGAAAAAGCCAAAGCTACGGTAATGGCTGGGATTGTCTTTGTCAATGGACAACGCGTGGACAAGCCTGGCACGGAACTATCAGAAGATGTTTTGATCGAACTAAAGGGGCAAGCCTTGCCGTTTGTTTCTCGAGGTGGACTAAAACTTGCCAAAGCGGTAGAAGCTTTTTCCCTCCCCTTTAAGGATAAAGTGGTCGCGGATATAGGAGCTTCGACTGGTGGCTTCACTGATTGTGTCTTGCAAAACGGTGCAAAACGAGTTTATGCCGTAGATGTTGGATATGGACAGTTGGATTGGAAACTCCGTACAGATCCCCGTGTTGTTTCGATGGAACGGGTGAATGCCCGCTATCTAAATAAAGATTCTCTTCCTGAACAAGTAGACTGGATTGTTTCAGATGTAGCATTTATCTCCATCACTAAGATATTCACAGCTATGCTTGCCATTCTTAAATCAGACGGGCAGGTGTTGTCTTTGATTAAGCCCCAGTTCGAAGCTGGCCGTGAACATGTGGGTAAAAAGGGCGTCGTAAAAGATATCTTGGTTCATAAACAGGTTTTGGAGTATGTTCTCGGCCAAGCGGAAAATGTGGGCTTTCAAGTTTTAGGTTTGGATTATTCTCCAATTCGTGGTCCAGAAGGAAACATAGAATACCTTGCTTGGCTGGGGTTACAAAAGAGTCCTGGAATAGATTGGCATGTAGAGCTTGAACGTATTGTTCAAAATGCTCAGAAAGAGACGGGTTAACGATGGAAAGAGTCGTTGGTTTATGGCTCAACATGAGTAAACCAGAAGCCCAGACGTTCAGCCTCCAAATTAGACCTTGGTTTGAGGCCCGTGGATGGACTGTTCTAACAGAGTGGAAAGATATAATTGAACGTCGAGCACAATTTCTTATTTCTCTTGGTGGGGATGGGACGCTTCTTCAAGCCGCTCGAGAGGGAGCCTCGTTTAGGATCCCGGTGTTAGGAGTGAATTTTGGAAAATTAGGATTTCTGTGCGAAATTGAGAGGGAAGATGTTTTTGGTGCGCTAGAAAAGGTTCTGAGTGGGGACTATATAATTCAAGAACGATTGATGTTGAGTGCCGTTGTTAAGCGTGATGGCTTGGACGATTTAATGCTCCTCGTTTTAAATGATGTGGTGTTTTCTAGAGAAAGCACCGACTCGGTAATCACACTTCAAGCGAATCTGTCAGGGGAACCTACCATAAGTTACCCGGCTGATGGTTTAATAGTTTCGACTCCGACGGGTTCTACGGCCTATTCGCTTTCGGCAGGTGGACCAATTGTTAGTCCCAATGTTCAAGCGATTTTACTAACGCCCTTGGCAGCGCATTCCTTGTCTGCCCGCCCTGTAGTTGTCTCGGATTTGGAGGAACTAGAAATTATTTTAGTAAGTGGTCAGCAATGCATGGTGACCTTCGATGGACGGAATAGCGTCAGGATTTGCTCAGGAGAAACAGTCATTATAAAAACTGCTACGGTAAAAGCTCAACTAATTCGGTTAGGTAGTCGAAGTTTTCCCCAAGTGGTTCGAGAGAAACTGAGGGATCGTTGGCATGAGTAGAATTCGAGGCACGAGCTAGGAACTGTATGCGCAGAAAACGAGATCGAAAATCGCGAAATCGCGTAAAGGAGGCTAGTAATGAAAGCACGACGCCAGATGAAAGTTCAGGAAATTATCACCAAGGAGATCATTCACACTCAAGAAGATCTTGCGGAAAAATTGCACTTGGCAGGCTTTAATGTCACTCAGGCGACGGTCTCCCGAGATATTAAGGAAATGGGTCTCATTAAAGTCCCTAGTGCAGGTGACGATTACTGCTATGCTGTACCGACAGAAGTGCATCCGACTAACCTACAAGATCGTCTCAAGCGTGTACTTCGCGAAACGATGGTTTCTATTAATGACACAGAAAGTCTAGTCGTGATTAGAACAATCCCAGGGAATGCTCATGCCTTAGCAGCAGTCCTGGATAATAGCAATTGGGAAGAGATCATCGGCACTGTAGCAGGGGATGACACGATTCTTCTGGTTATTAAGCCAAAAGAAGCAGTTTCGACGGTCTTAGAGCGAATTACCACCTTGCTTGGATAGGAGGGGCATTATGCTAGCTGAGTTGAACGTTGAGAATTTCGGTCTAATGGAAGCGGTACGCTTGAAGTTTGGCCGTGGATTAACAGTTTTCACGGGAGAAACTGGCGCAGGAAAATCAATGCTGATTGATGCGCTTGGGGTTCTCTTGGGTGGACGGGCCAGCGCAGATCTTATCCGACATGGGGAAGCGCAGGCTCGGGTTGAAGGGATCTTCGAAGATCTTGTCCCAGAATCTTTAATACGGCTTGAATTAGCAGGTTATCCCGTAGAAGATGGCCAATTATTTCTCTATCGTGAAATAAATGTCTCAGGAAAAAACATCTGCCGCCTTCAAGGGCGGACAATTCCTTTAACCCTATATCGTTCACTTTGTGAAGGACTTGTGGATATTCACGGACAAATAGACCATCTGTCTCTCTTTCGCCCTGAAACCCATAGAGACCTATTGGATGCGCTAGGGGGGCTTCATGACGATGTCATCTTAGTCAATGACGCCGCGAAAGTTTATCACGCAATTATCCGCAAGGAACGGGAGTTATCTATTTCTGAAGAGGAACGTCAAAAGAGAGAAGAAATTCTTCGTTATCAAATTGAGGAAATCGATCTAATTAACCCACTTCCGGGAGAAGAGGCAGGACTTACCCAAGAGAAGAAACGCTTAACTAATGCAGAACGCATTACAAATTTGGTGTCAGAAGCCTACGTTGCGCTTTACGAGGGTTCAGCGGGCAAGATTGCAGTGTTTGACCTGTTAGGTCAAGCGCGTAAAGCCCTTCAAGAGCTGGCTAGACTAGATGAAGAGTTTAATGTAATTGATCAAGTCGAATCCATCTATTATGCTGTAGAAGATTTGGCCGATCAAGTAAGAGGTTATAAGGATAACTTTGACTCTGAACCGGGCAGGCTCGACCAGATTGAAGAGCGGCTTATTCAGTTAAATAGGCTCCGTAAATATGGGACAATCTTGAATGACGTCTTGGATAGGCGGTTGTGCATGATTGAAGAATTGGATAAAATTACTCATATTCAGGAACAATTTGAAACAATTCATAAAGAAAAGAAATTAGCACTTCTTGCCTATAAAACTGTTTCAGAGCAACTAAGCCAGAAACGTCTAAAAATAGCTGAACGTATCGAGAGTGGGCTAACCCTCGAACTTGCAGATCTGAGCTTAGAGAGAAGTCGATTTGAAGTTCGGTTTGCGCCGAACACAGAGCCAACAACCGGGGGGGCAGAAATAGTCGAATTCTATTTCTCAGCCAATCTCGGAGAACCGCCTAAGCCCTTGGTAAAAGTCGCGTCAGGAGGAGAAATGTCCCGCTTAATGTTGGCCCTCAAGAGTTTATTGGCTAAAGTAGAGTCTGTTGGAACCTTCATCTTTGACGAAGTTGACAGCGGGGTTGGCGGCAGGACAATTCACAAAGTGGGTGAGAAACTAGCGAAAATTTCCCATAGTAAACAGGTTTTTTGCATAACTCATGCTGCGCAAGTGGCAGCCTTCGCTGATGTTCATTATGGCATTGTTAAAGAAGTAAATGGCGAAAGGACACGGACACTAGTTGAACTATTGCCAGAGCTCGAGCGCATTGAGGAACTCGCCCGGATGCTTGGAGGCGGGGAAGTCGAAATTACACGTAAACACGCTCAAGAGTTATGGCAGCGGTCCGGGCAACATAGGTAAACATTATGCTTGCCACTTGTAGAAGTAGGAGTCTCACGATGGATAAAATATTTAAATTTAATTACCTTGTTTAAAGACTGCAAAAATAAGTATGCAGTCTTTTTTCTGTCTTAATTGGCATTGTTTTTGAAAATTTGGAACGTATTTTACAGGATGAAATACATCGAAATTGGTTAATTTAACATAGAATTCACTTAAACTTATTACACGCTCTAAATGAGGGAAAAGGGAGAGAAAAATTGGGGAGAAATAGAGTGGAGGATGATAAGAAAGTGAAAAAAAAGAGCGTTATTTTTTTTATCAGTCTCTTGTTTTGGACCTTCCTTAGTTTCGACCCAAACTTTCAACAGTTAGTTAAATTTCCTGATCATTATCTAATCAGTAAAGAACAAATTCAACTAAAAGGTGTTTGGTCTAAACTTGTGAAGGTAGAAAACGATCAAATTGTCACAGTATCCTCCGCAATGTCTAATTATTTGGGGTCAGAAAAGCTAGAAGTGTCTTACAAGCTTTTTGGGATTTTCCCTCTAAGGTCTGGCGAGGTCGAAGTGATGAATCCTATAAAATTAATACCAGGTGGACAATCCATTGGTGTAACTCTTCAAACAAAAGGTGTTATGGTGGTTGGTCAGGCACCAGTAGTTGACGAGTCGGGAAAAAAAATGTTTCCTGCCAAAGAAGCTGGAATCGAAGTTGGAGATATCTTATTGAAGATCAATAACTTAGATGTTCGCACAGATCAGGAAGTATCTAATGCCATTCATATGGCTGGAGAACAAAAAGGAAACGCTAGCGTCATTTACAAGCACAATGACCAGATCGTGGAAAAAATTATAAAACCAATTTTTTGTGTTGAGACAGGTCGATATCGCATGGGTTTATTTGTTCGTGATGAAGCGGCAGGGGTTGGCACCCTTTCTTTTTTAGACCCAATTTCTATGCAATATGGCGCACTGGGACATGTGATCACAGATGCAGACACAAATCAGAAAATTGAAGTATACAACGGGAAAATTATTGCATCAACAATCTATGCTATCGAAAAAGGGAAACGAGGTCATCCCGGAGAAAAAATTGGATCTTTTGTTAACAATTCGACTTTTACTGGAACAATTGAAAAAAATACCCTAACTGGTATTTTTGGTTCAATAACTGGCCAAATAGTAAACCCTTATTATAAAGAAGCAATTCCAGTGGGATGGGAATCTGAAGTTAAGGTCGGTCCAGCCAAGATTTATACAGTAATCCAGGGGGAAAAGATTGAAGAATTTGAGGTGAATATTGACCGGGTGATGCACAATCGTACTGACAGCAAAAACATGATTGTTAGAGTGACTGATCCAAGGCTATTGGAGGCTACTGGTGGTATCATTCAAGGCATGAGTGGAAGTCCTATTGTACAAGATGGTAAAATAATTGGAGCGGTTACGCACGTTTTTGTCAACGATAGTCAACGTGGTTATGGTGTGTTTATCCAAAATATGCTTAATGAAACTAGCCAACTTGTAAAAAACAAAGCAGCTTAAACGAGTCAAATAAGTAAAAACAATATAAAAAAGAGCAGTCTTTTAAAAAAAGCTGCTCTTTTTTATATAAACTATGATTTCAAAAGAAGGAGTATAGAAAACTATTGTCGAAATAATAAATCTAATATGTCATAAATAAGGAGGATCCTGGGAAATGCAAAGGCCTATTCGAGTCTTATTGGCAGATGACAACCGGGAATTTGTCGAGATAGTCAAAGAATTTATTGAACGTCAAGAAGATATGACTTTAGTTGGGGTAGCATATCATGGAAATGAAGCTCTGGAATTAATTTCCCGTGAAGAACCCCATGTTGTACTATTAGACATCATTATGCCCCATCTCGACGGTTTGGGTGTTCTTGAAAAACTTCAAAATTCTTCGCAAAGACCTAAGATCATTATACTAACCGCGTTTGGACAGGAATCAATGACCCACAGAGCTGTTAACCTTGGAGCGAATTACTACATATTAAAACCTTTTGATTTGGAAACATTAGGGAAAAGAATTCGCCAATTACAAGATGACTTTTCGGATTCATTTAATGGTGTTCAACAAACGAATGCAGGGTCAAATGGGAGAAATATGTCCAATTCTCAATACTCAAATGGTATATTGCCACCAACAACGAAAAATCATGAAGTTGAAGTCACGCGAATGATTCATCAGATGGGGGTACCTGCGCATGTCAAAGGGTACCAGTATTTACGGGATGCTATTGTTAGTGTAGTTCTGGACGTATCGTTACTAGGCGCTGTAACCAAAGAGCTTTATCCTATGATCGCTGTTAAATATCAGACTACCCCAAGTCGTGTTGAACGTGCCATTCGTCATGCTATAGAATTAGCTTGGGATCGTGGAAACGTCGATTTCATGAATCATTTTTTTGGCTATACGATCAATGTGGATCGGGGGAAACCAACAAATTCGGAATTTGTGGCGATGGTCGCTGATAAATTACGGATGTCGATGATTTATTAAGGAAAGAGAACATGTTCTTTGTTTAAACGTAATTTGAGACCAAGGAGACAATTACTATTTTAATATTTGTTTGGAACTAAGCCCCGCAGAGAAAATATCTCTTCGGGGCTTTAAATCGTATTACTCTCATTTTTCCACAAGTGAGAGTAATGCCATGTCCCTACACCTTTGCCATAAAATATATCGATTGATGCCATAACGATTAGCTATAGACAAATTTTGTACACAATGATAATCTTTACTTGTGAAAGCGAAAAGGGATGCAAAGGCGGTGAATTGGACTGAGAAGGTTCCACCACTGGTAGTGGTCTAAAATTTGAAGATAGGAGAGGGTGCAAGATGGTTATTACCGCTTATGCCTGTCCTCTTTGTCAGAGGACATATGAAAGCAAGGGAGATGTCGAAAAAGGTGAGGTATGCTGTTCAAAAAAATCTGAGGAAATAAGCATTTTGGGTTTGACTCAAAGAACCTATAACATCCTGAAGATTGCTGGAATAGATACTCTTGATGAGGCTCGCTCAGCAACCGAAAGTGATCTATTAAAGCTGAAAGGCTTTGGGCAAGCAAGCCTACATGAATTGCACTATAAATTATTACAGTTTAGAGGTTAAGGGTTAATTAGTGAGCAGGTAACAAAGCAATAGTTTTGCTAAGGCGTGAAAGGGCATTTTGGAGTGTGAAATTGCTATCAAAAAAAGGAATATAGAGGTGGGCGCATCGGGAAGCTAGATGAGATCGATTCTAATCTAGCTTCTCGATGCGCTGTTTAATTTCTATACCCCCCTATTGGAGTAATTGTCTACGTATAACTATATAAGGATTGAAATATTTTCCACCAGGTAAATATTTCTTTGAGAGAAAAAAAGGAGATAGGAAAATGCGGACAGATTTGTTGCATGAGATTGAGAATTTACGCCGAAGGTTAAACTCCTTCGTATCTGCAAAAAGTTTTGTCTCGCCTGAAGTAGTTAAGCTGAGTCAAAAGCTCGATTGCCTGATAGTTCAATATTATTCAATTGTTATTGGTCAAGTTAAAAAGTGAAATATCCTTTTCCAATGTCATATGCTTTAAAATGGACATAATGCTATTTAATCCTTTTAAGCGAATCTATTTCATAAAAAAACACGTATCTTAGAGTTGAATCATTATAAAGTTTATTTAAATTACAAGTATTTGATTCAAGCGTAAATTTTTATGTGTAAAATTTTCTTAAACGCATATTAAATATATATATATCGGTTTAATTGACTTATGGAGATTGTTATGCTATTCTAAGGCAATGATTTATACTGTTGGAGAAAACTAGGAAAGAATAAAATGTAACAGCAGATAAATTAAGTCTAACGGAGTTGAAAAATGGATAATGGATAATGTATAATAATTTATCCTCCGCTACCTCCGCTCCATGGAAATGAACGGAGAAAACAATTTCGAAAGTCTTGTCCCATAAACAAGGCAAGCCTATGGGACATTGCGCAAAAGATCCTCGGACGCGAGGGTCTTTTTATTTACATTCTATGAAGTTTATCATTCCCCCTTTTTTCAGAAGATTGACTTGTCTATAAAATTATCATAAGCTAAATAGACGGGTCTCAGTGGAAGGGGTAAGGGGATGTTTATTCGTAGCCAATTAGAGAAAATGGCGGAAAAAGCGAATTATGCGATCTTAGGCATTAACCTATTAAATGAAATTGTGATCTGTAATATACCTGCAGCTAAATTATTAGAATCATCGATTCCAGAAATTTTAGGCAAAGATCTATGGCAACTCATGCCTGACGATTCGCTCCCTCAAGTTAGGGACTCTGAATCGATCCAATTTAACCAGATAAGTCCCTTTGGCAACAAGATGATTATTATAAGTCGCATGCCTTACCATGACGATCAAGGCCGCGTGATCGGTGCTGTGGCTTTTTTACGAGATATGACAGAATATGAGGAACTAAAAGGTAAAGTCAATACTCTTCAGGAGATTCGGATACTTCTTACCGCTATTATTAACTCAACTCAGGATGCCATTTCGGTGGTGGATGAAAATGGACTTGGAATATTAATCAACCCTGCCTACACCCGCTTGACTGGCTTGACTGCGGAAGACGTCATTGGTAAACCACCGACAGTAGATATTGCTGAAGGCGAGAGTATGCATATCCAGGTATTAAGAACCCGTCAAGCAGTTAAAGGCGTTTCGATGAAAGTAGGTCCTAAACGTAAAGAAGTGATTGTCAATGTTGCTCCAATTATTGTTTCAGGTCAGTTGCGAGGAACTGTAGGCGTGCTTCATGATATTTCCGAGATTCATAGACTATCCGAGGAATTGGAAAGAGCAAAACGATTAATTCGTCATTTGGAAGCAAAATATACTTTTAGTGATATCGTAGGTGAAAGTGAATCCATTAAGGCAACGATTGAACAAGCGGTTCGTGCAGCAGTGACACCGGCTACGGTACTTTTGCGCGGAGAAAGCGGGACGGGCAAAGAATTGTTCGCTCATGCCATTCACCGCTCAAGTGAACGACAAAAGGGACAATTTATTCGAGTTAATTGTGCTGCCTTAGCAGATAGCCTTTTGGAAAGCGAGCTGTTTGGTTATGTTGAAGGGGCATTTACTGGAGCCAAACGTGGTGGAAAAGTGGGCCTTTTTGAAGAAGCAAACGGGGGTACTATCTTTCTCGATGAGATTGGAGAAATCAGTCAAAACCTCCAATCTAAACTCTTACGAGTTCTTCAAGAACGAGAAATCGTAAAAGTTGGAGATAATCGTTCATTTAACGTGGATGTTAGAGTCATTGCTGCAACGAATGCAAATTTAGAAGAGGCATTACGAGCTGGTAGATTTCGTGAAGATTTATATTATCGTTTAAACGTAATACCCATTATAATTCCGCCACTTAGACAACGCCGAGATGATATTCCCTTATTTGTCCATCATCTCATTGGGAGTTTTAATCAGGACTACGGTCGGGGAGTCGAGCGGGTCACTGATGATGCATTGCAAATTTTGATGGGATATCATTGGCCGGGGAATGTACGTGAATTAGAAAATATTTTGGGCCGAGCAATTATCAACATGCGAATTGGTGAGACTGTTGTGGAAAAACATCATCTTCCAATTTTAACCCTTCCTATTGCCAATGACTCTGAGGCATGTTTTATTGAACCGGCAAAATCCACAAAGTCAATGGAAGAAGGCGGATTTGATGGATTGCAGCGGCAGTGGGAACGCGCTCTCCTGTTAGTCACTTTACAAAGAACTGGGGGAAATAAAACGAAGGCTGCTCAGCAACTAAAAATGTCAATCCGTAATTTTTACTACAAACTGGAACGGCATGGGTTAAACTAAGAGTGAACTCGTTCGCTGCCTATGTAGAAGTGGGAGTCTCACTAAAGAACATATATCAAAGTGACTTAAAGATGCTTGCAATATTTTGCAAGCATCTTTTTGCGCATATGAAAAATATTGCACTATTAGACAATCACGGTAATGGGGAATATGGTCCTAATTGGTTTTGATTTTGGAAAGTGCTTTCTGCATATATCACTAAAAATCAGATAATTCAAACATAAAATAATTCCCCTATCTAAACTGACAATTATTCAAGATATGGCGCGCATATTGCATAACTATGAAGTGTGTTGTTAAAGGATGTAATAATTTAGTGAAGCCTAAGGAGGATGTATATGAAAATTTTTGAATATTTACAGAAGTACGATTATGAACAGCTGGTAATATGTCAGGATCAGACTTCGGGATTAAAAGCAATTATATGTATTCATGATACTACGTTAGGGCCAGCTCTTGGCGGAACGCGCATGTGGAATTATGATTGTGAAGAAGATGCAATTCTGGATGCTTTGAGGTTGGCTCGGGGGATGACGTATAAAAATGCAGCAGCAGGTCTTAATCTTGGCGGCGGAAAAACTGTGATCATCGGTGACTCTCGTACACAAAAAAACGAAGAATTATTTCGGGCTTTCGGACGTTATGTTCAATCCTTGAGTGGACGTTATATCACGGCTGAAGATGTTGGAACAACCGTACGAGATATGGACTGGGTACATCTGGAGACAAAGTTTGTGACAGGCGTTTCCTCTTCCTGTGGCGCTTCTGGAGATCCTTCACCTATGACAGCTCGTGGAGTATGGCGGGGAATGAAAGCAGCCGCAAAGGAAGCTTACGGCAGCGACTCTTTGAATGGAAAAACGATCGCTATTCAAGGATTGGGACATGTGGGTTATTATTTGGCGAAACACTTGCATGAAGAGGGTGCAAAGCTCATTGTCACAGATATCCATGATGATGTCATAAAACGTGTCGTGGACGAAATGGGAGCGAGAGTTGTTGGATGTGATGAAATCTTTGGAGTTGAAGCAGATATATTCGCGCCCTGTGCAATGGGGGCAGTAATAAACGATGAAACAATTCCCCAATTTAAGTTTAGAATAATTGCAGGTGCTGCTAATAACATATTAAATGAGGATCGACATGGAGATAAGTTGCATGAGCTTGGAATTATTTATGCACCTGACTATGTGATTAATGCCGGCGGTGTTATCAATGTTGCCGATGAATTGGAAGGGTATAATTATGAGCGAGCTCTTGCAAAAGTCGAAATGGTCTATGATAATGTGGCAAAAGTCATTGAAATTGCAAAAAGGGATCAGATCCCTACCTACAAAGCCGCTGATCGTATGGCTGAAGAGCGTATTGAGAAGATTGGAAGAGTCCGTTCAAACTATCTGCGCTAGTTTTTCGGTATTAAACACTTGGGCTTGTTTTAATAAGTTGCCAATCCTTTAGTAGCATCACGCAGATCCGCATAAGGAAAGCGAGGGAGAATTTATGGCCCAGATTGAAATTTATACTGGACATTTCGGCAGTGGGAAAACAGAGGTCGTTCTCAACCGCGCATTGGCGTATGCTGGTCAGGGCGAAACCGTACACCTTGTGGATCTAGATATTGTTAAACCTTATTTTAGGTCGCGAGAAGTTCGGCATTTCCTAAAAGAGAGTGGGATCAACTTAATTACTCCTGGAGGAGAACTGGAAAATGCGGATCTACCAGTGATCAGTCCCAAGGTTCTTGGTGCTCTGAGTAGTGCTCAGGGTAAAATTTTGTTTGATGTTGGCGGAGATCCTATGGGGGCCACTGTCTTAGGTGCCTTTGCGCAATTGATTGGACGCCAGGGCTATGAAATGTTTTTTGTCCTAAACCCTTATCGACCTTTTACTAAGGATATCCCCATGGTAACTAAGATGCTTCGCGACATTGAAGCAGCTTCTCGTTTAAAAGTATGTGGGATCATTAGCAATCCTAATCTCGGTAGAGGAACATTGCTAGAGGATTTACTGCTTGGATTACCGGTTGTCAAAGAGATGGCGGAGGTCTTAGGGCTTCCAATTTCATTGACAACGATCACAGAAAGGTATGCAGATCTGCTAGTTAGTGAATTAGATGGGCTTATTCAGACGGTAAAGAATTTTCTTTTACCCCCGTGGGAACTGGAAGAGGGTCAAGTCTTCAAAATGGATCCTTCTTTAACATTGTCACATATAAGGAGGGGCATAGAATGCTAAAAGTTGAGTTCGATGAAGATCGCTGTAAAGGGTGTGAGCTTTGTACAGACGCCTGCCCGAAAAATATCGTTATAATGGCAGATCATTTTAATGCGATGGGTTTTCATCCAGCTACGGTGATTGAGCAAGAAAAGTGTATTTCTTGCGCCTTCTGTGCCAGAATGTGCCCAGATGTCGTGATCACTGTACGAAAGGAGGAGACAAAGTAATGGCGAAGGTACTTATGAAAGGAAATGAGGCTTTAGCGGAAGCGGCGATTCGCGCTGGCTGTCGTTATTTCTTCGGGTACCCCATTACCCCGCAAAATGAAATCCCACAGTATCTAGCTAAGCGCCTTCCAGAAGTCGGGGGAGTGTTTCTCCAAGCAGAGTCTGAAATAGCAGCGATTAACATGGTATACGGGGCAGCAGGGTGCGGAGCTCGCGTAATGACCTCCTCCTCAAGTCCGGGGATCAGCCTTAAACAAGAAGGTATTACTTACATTGCCGGTGCGGAACTTCCGTGCGTCATTGTAAATATGCAACGGGGAGGACCTGGGCTTGGTAGCATTCAACCTGCACAATCGGATTATTTTCAAGCAGTCAAAGGTGGTGGGCATGGGGATTATAAACTGCTCGTTCTGGCCCCTGCAACCATTCAGGAAATGGTTGATTTGATGGGGAAAGCCTTTGACCTAGCAGATGAATATCGCAACCCAGTTATGATCTTAGGAGATGGCATACTTGGACAAATGATGGAAGGTGTGGATTTACCAGCCGATGAAACTCCAGGGACGTTAGCAGAAAAACCGTGGGCGACGACAGGAGCTAAAGGACGTAAGCCAAATGTTATCAACTCATTATTCCTTGACCCGGTAGAACTCGAGAAGCATAATCATCACCTTCAACTTAAATATGATCGCATGGCTAAAGAAGTCCTTTGGGAAAACTATCAGACGGATGATGCGGAACTGGTGCTAGTTGGTTATGGTTCATCGGCTAGAATTGCCAAGGCAGCGGTGGATCAAGCAAGAGCCTTAGGGATCAAAGCTGGCTTATTTCGTCCAATAACCTTATTCCCCTTTCCAAAGGAGGCTCTTCAGGAGGCTTGTAAGCAAGCAGACCATGTTATTACGGTGGAGATGAGTATGGGACAGTTGGTAGAAGATATTCGTTATAACCTAGAGTTTAAAGTTCCCGTGCATTTCTACGGGCGCTCGGGAGGGATGGTTCCAACCACCCGAGCTGTTCTCGAAGAGATTATACGCTGGGTCAAAAGCGGGAAGGAGGAAAACTAATGATCACTGTTTTTGAACGTCCTAAAGCCCTTACTGCTGCCAGAACCCATTACTGTCCAGGGTGTACACATGGGATCATCCACCGTCTGGTTGCAGAAGTGCTCGATGAACTGGGAGTGCAGGAAGAAACCATTGGGGTATCTCCGGTAGGATGTGCAGTCTTGGCCTATAATTACTTTAACGTTGATATGCAAGAAGCAGCTCATGGCCGGGCACCAGCTGTCGCTACGGGAATCAAACGAGTCCATCCTGACAAGATAGTGTTTACTTATCAGGGGGATGGTGATCTGGCTTCCATTGGTACTGCTGAAATTGTGCATGTCGCCGCTAGAAGCGAGAAAATAACAACGATCTTTGTCAATAACGCCACATATGGCATGACTGGTGGACAAATGGCCCCTACGACACTTGTCGGACAAGTAAGCACAACGTCCCCCAAGGGGAGAGACTCTGCTATCCAAGGATATCCCCTACGTGTCTCGGAGATGCTCGCTACCATAGAAGGTGCGGCATATATTGCAAGGGTTTCGGTACACAATCCTCAAGAAGTAGCCAAAGCTAAGAAGGCAATTAAAACGGCTTTTGAACTACAAATCGCAGGGCGTGGGTTCACGTTAGTAGAGGTCTTATCGACCTGTCCGACAAACTGGGGATACACGCCTAAGGAAGCAATAAAATGGTTAGTCGATAACATGATTCCGATTTTTCCGCTCGGCGTCAAAAAAACGCTAGAGGAGGGGAAGGCTTAATGCTCCAAGAAATTATCCTAGCCGGCTTTGGGGGGCAAGGGGTTATGTCCATGGGACAACTTCTGGCTTATGCTGGACTCGTAGAAGATAAACATGTGAGTTGGATTCCTTCCTATGGGCCAGAAATGCGAGGCGGAACAGCCAATTGTTCCGTTACGATCTCGGATGTAGAGGTGAGTTCACCGATTATTACCGAACCAGATACGTTGATAGTATTGAACCGTCCTTCCTTAGAAAAATTTGAAAAAGATGTCAAACCCGGCGGCTGGCTCCTCATTAATTCTTCACTGATCGACATTGAATCCAAGCGTCAAGATCTTAATGTCCTAAAAATACCTGCAACTGAGCTCGCCAATGAGAAATTGGGAAACTCTCGAGTTTCCAACATGATTATTCTCGGAGCTTTTGTGGGTTTAACCCGGGCGGTGACGATTGAGTCAGTGATTGGGGCCTTAAAGAAGGTTCTGCCAGAATATCGACATAATCTCATTCCGCTTAATCGGCAAGCTTTGGAGATAGGAATCGAGTTAGCTCAGGAATATCATTCGTGAGCACTGGAAAAGTGATTGTTGTAAAAAAGAAAGTAGTTAGTCGTTTTAGGGGGCAATTCATGAATTGCCTCCTGAGTGCAATTTTTCTTTGTCTTTAGTTCCGAATATGGGGTAAAATAACTACAGCAGTGATATTTTAGAAAGAAGGAAACACAGTGGAAGAGCTAGACCAACATGAAGAGCGCATCCGTGGTGAAGTGATTTTTAAGGGGCGATTGCTCTGCGTGGAACGGGATACAGTTCGATTACCTAATGGACTTACGTCATCTCGAGAAGTTGTTAGGCATCCAGGTGCCGTCGGGATCATTGCTTTGATGGATCAACAGGTGCTCTTGGTACGGCAATATCGTTATGCTATCGCTCAAAAAACCTTGGAAATCCCAGCAGGAAAACTCGACCCACAAGAAACCCCCGTTGACTGTGCGGTGAGAGAACTTCGGGAAGAAACTGGGTACCGAGGGACGATGGAACATATCAGTACCTTTTATACCACACCCGGGTTTTCAGATGAAGTAATGCATCTTTTTCTTGCTCAGGATTTGGTCTGGGATCCACTGGCTCAAGATGAGGACGAATTCATAGAGGTGGAAAGAATTCCTTGGGATGAGGCTGTACAAAGGGCGCAACACAACGATTTTAAAGACGCTAAAACTGTACTTGGAATTTTGCTTGTCAAGGGTCGGATGGGATAATTTATACATTTTGAGAAGGGTGTAAAAGGTTAGAGGGGGTGTAAGGGTAAACTCATAGAGGGTGTTTGGGTTTAAGTTATAGAGTTGTGGACATACTTTCCCCATCTGTGGAATAAAATTCCATAGGATGTACGGGGAGGGATGCTAAGGATGAGGAAAAAACTTGGCGAGCATATTCGTCAATATTGGGTCATTTATCTCACGCTTTCGAGTGTCTATCTTGCGGGTGTGGTGTTTGGGGCGGTCGGAGTCGGTGCCTTGGGGGTATCAGAAACATCTCAATTGGGGAAGTTTTTGGACACACTTTTAAAAAGCCAACCCGTAGCACTAGATCCGATTTTCTTAGGACAGCTTGCTAGGGATATGTTTATAATGATGGCTGGAATTTGGATTTTAGGACTCACCATCATCGGCGCTCCTTTGATCTATCTCATTGTCTTCACACGGGGATTTATTCTTGGGTTTACCGTAAGTTTTATTATTGGAGTAAAAGGAACGCTTGGGCTTGGCTTAATCCTAATAACCGTTCTTGTTCCCGCCTTTTTAGCCATTCCGTTACTATTGCTTGGAGCAGGACTTGCCACTATCTTTTCATTTCTGTTACTTCGAGGGAAGGCTAGAGGGGAATCGCTACGCAGAGAATTTCTTTATTATACGGCTGCAGCAACGTTTGTTACTATTGGAGCAGTCGCAGTAGGCGTAGTGCAAGGGTATTTTTCAATATTGGGAGTTCGCTTTTTTGGCCTTTAAATAATTGATAGTGTAGGTGCTTAGCTGTTGAGTACATTAATTTGCTTGCGTATGGGTTAAGACTTGCATTATAATAACTAGACGAGGGTTTAATGATTGAGATGGAGGTAGTATTATGCTGATTGGAATACCAAAAGAGATTAAGAACAATGAAAGTCGGGTAGCTATTACCCCAGCAGGTGTCCATGCTCTTACATTGACTGGGCATCAAGTTGTTGTCGAAAAATCCGCAGGTGAAGGTAGTGGCTTTACCGATGAGGAGTATATCCACGAGGGTGCTCAGATTCTTGATTCAGCAGAAGAGGTTTGGAATGCTGACATGGTTATAAAGGTTAAGGAACCGCTAGCATGTGAATATTCTTTTTTTAAGCCGGGGCAAATTTTATTTGCATATTTACATTTGGCCAAAGAACCAGAATTAACCAAAGCACTCATGGATAAGCAAGTGGTTGCGATAGCGTACGAAACCATCCAGTTAGATAATGGTTCATTGCCTCTGCTGATTCCGATGAGTGAAGTAGCAGGGCGGATGGCGATTCAAATCGGAGCACAATTACTTGAAAAACCTTTTGGCGGAAAAGGGATCCTACTGGGAGGGGTTCCTGGAGTAACTCCTGCCAATGTAACCATTATCGGTGGCGGAATTGTGGGCACTAATGCGGCTAAGATGGCTATTGGCCTTGGCGCAAGAGTTACAATTGTTGAAAGGAGCGCGCAGCGCTTAAGGGAGATTGATGATGCCTTCAATGGTAGAGTAAGAACATTAATGTCCAATCCTTTTAATATTGCAGATAGCGTAGCTAAAGCGGATTTGCTGGTCGGAGCTGTACTAATCCCTGGTGCCCGTGCACCGCATTTAGTCACAGAAGAGATGGTGCAAGCAATGACGCCTGGAAGTGTCATCGTCGACGTTGCCATCGACCAAGGTGGTAGTATAGCAACTATTGATCGTGTGACAACCCATAGTGATCCCACATATATTAAACATGGGGTTGTTCATTACTCTGTAGCCAATATACCTGGAGCAGTTGCTCGGACGTCAACATTTGCCCTTACCAATGTAACTCTGGAGTATGCTCTTGAGATCGCCAATAAAGGCTATTTCAAAGCAATTCAGGAAAACCGTTCGCTTCGCAAAGGGATTAACGTCATTAACAGAAAGTTAACCTATAAAGCAGTCGCCGAAGGGCTTAATATTATGTATACTCCGCTAGAGGAAGCTTTACTTTAAGTTTAGGTTCATATCTTGAATATCCAAGAAGTGAAGATTCTTTATCTTTCGAGTGGAATCCGTTGAGCGGGTTCCACTCGTTTTTTATATGATCTTCATTTTCTAGGATAAGGACAATCCGGCGATGCATAGGTTTTAGAGATAGGGGGGAGTGCATTGCCAACAAAACGCTGGAGTGACTTTTTTATTTACCTGGGAAGGGTATTTATCCTCCTTATAATACTAGCCATACTGTTGCCAAAGTTAGTTGAGGTGTGTAATAGTTGGATGTCTTCACGCTTACATAATGAACAAAGACCTATCGGAAACCCACAGCGTGTTGAAGCGCCAGGGTGGAGTGAGTCTGTTATACAGTTATTTCCGCTACCCAGAAAGAGTGATAATTTTAGAGAATAAACAGTTGAAAAGGAAAATCCCCTTCCTGTGTAGAACGTCTCTAAGAAAGGGGGGGAGAAAAGTGACCTCCAAGGAACAAATCCTGAAACAGTATATGATCTACCTAGATGTTGAACGAGGGCTTTCAGAGAATACACGTCAGGCTTATGAGCGAGATCTGCGCCAACTAACGATCTTCCTTACCCAAAGGAGGACAGATTTCACCATATGTGAGGCTAATGATCTATTTTTATTTCTTCTTAGGTGGAAAGATAACGGAAAGTCCCCTCGAAGTATTGCTCGTTGCAACGCAACTTTACGAGGCTTTTTTGCGTTCCTGTTGGAGGAAAGAATAAGACAGGATAACCCAAGTACTTATTTAGTGACACCAAAATTAAATCAACCGCTTCCGAAGGTGTTGTCGGAAGCGACAATGGATAAACTGTTACTTGCAGGGGGTGAATCCGATCTTGCCCTACGAGATTTGGCGATGCTGGAGGTTCTTTATAGTAGCGGTCTCCGTGTCTCTGAGTTGATCGGGCTACGCGTCTCAGATGTATCTTTGGAAGTTGGATATGTGCGCTGTCTTGGCAAGGGAAATAAGGAGCGGATTATACCATTAGGAGACCCAGCTGTTCGAGCGGTGGAGGTTTATATAAATTCCTTGCGCAAGCGTTTGTGCAGAAAGCTGGAAAGCGATATACTTTTTTTAAATGTTCATGGTCGCCCTCTCACGCGACAGGGGATGGTGTACATCTTGAAAAAATGGGGAAAGACCCATAACCTTGAGCGAACGATTTCGCCCCATATGTTTCGTCACAGTTTTGCAACTCATCTGCTAGATCATGGGGCAGACCTGCGTTCAGTTCAAGAAATGCTGGGACATGCGGATATCTCGACAACCCAGATTTATACGCATCTGACACGAAAGCGCTTGTTAGATGTCTTTAAGAAGTCACACCCGCGCGCGGATTAAGAATAAGGGGTGAAAGGTAAACATGCCACGGAGAGTTATTATCATTGTACTAGATAGTGTTGGAATCGGAGAAATGCCGGATGCAGGGAAATATGGAGACTTGGGGAGCCACACTTTGGGGAACATCGCCCGTCTGCGGGGTGGACTCCATCTCCCACATCTTGAAAAACTTGGACTGGGGAATATTGACTCTATTCTTGGAGTTCTAGCGCATCCTAACCCAGATAGTAATTTCGGAAAAATGGCGGAACGGTCTGTTGGTAAGGATACAACAACTGGACATTGGGAGATGGCTGGAGTAATTTTAGACAGACCACTTCCGACCTTTCCCCATGGCTTTCCTCTTGATTTTATCGAACGCTATGAATTAGCAATCGGGCGCAGAGTCTTAGGGAATGTTGTAGCTTCAGGGACTGAAATTATCCAGCGTCTTGGAGATGAACATGTACGGACAGGGAAGCCCATTGTCTATACTTCGGCTGATTCTGTATTCCAAGTGGCGGCCCACGAGGATGTTATTCCGTTGGCGGAATTGACGCGCATCTGTCAGATCGCACGAACAATGCTGCTAGATGATATGCAAGTTGGACGAGTAATTGCGCGGCCATTTCTAGGTGAAACCGGGCACTTTTATCGGTCTCCAAATCGGCATGATTTTGCAATTGATCCACCCCATAAAATTCTAATGGAATATGTGCAAGAACGAGGGATTGAGGTTTGCGCAGTGGGGAAAATCTATGATATTTATGCGGGAAGAGGAATAACTGATTCTGAAACTACAAAGGGGAATATGGAGGGTGTTAGAAAGACCTTAGACTATATGGCTAAGGTGGAAGCTGGTCTAATCATGACCAACCTTGTCGATTTTGATATGTTGTATGGTCATCGCAATAATGTAGAAGGATATGCGCAGGCTATAGAGGAGTTTGATGAACGCCTACCAGAAATCTATACTGCTCTGCGCTCCGAAGATATGCTGATTATTACAGCTGATCATGGATGTGATCCTACCATGCCTGGTTCGGATCATACCCGGGAATATGTTCCGTTACTTGTTTTTGGTCAAAAGCTAAAGAAGGGGGTTAACCTAGGGGTTAGGTCCACCTTCGCGGATTTAGGGGCAACAGTGGCTGAATACTTAGGGACCGAGCCGATAGCCAATGGGAAGAGCTTTTATTCAGAAATTAAAGGAGGATGAAATGGATGATATCGGAAAAGGGATATAGTGTAAAACTGGCGGAAGCGCGCGGCTATCTTATGGAGAATGTCGAAGTGTTACCAGAACTCGGTGTTATATTAGGTTCGGGGTTAGGTGCTTTTGCTGATCTTGTCGAGGAACAAGTGGTGATTCCCTATAAAGACATTCCGCACTTTCCAATTTCCACGGTTGAAGGGCATGCAGGACAATTGGTTTTCGGTAAAGTTCAAGGTCGTAAAGTTGTGGTCATGCAAGGGCGTTTTCATTATTACGAAGGGTACACGATGCAGGAAGTAACCTTTCCAATTCGGGTTATGCAAGTCCTAGGAGTGACTGGGCTCATTGTCACGAACGCGGCAGGTGGAATAAATTCTTCTTTTAGTGGGGGTGATCTAGTGCTTATTAAAGATCATCTTAACTTGATGGGTGATAATCCATTGCGGGGGGCGAATCTATCAAATTTAGGCCCGCGTTTTCCGGATCTGAGCGAGGCATATAATAGGGAATGGCGACAAAAGGCCTTAGTGATCGCTAAAGAATTGGGGATTGATCCGCAGGAAGGGGTTTATGTGGCTGTGAGCGGCCCAAACTACGAGACCCCTTCCGAAATACAATATTTGCGTACGATTGGTGCTGATATGGTTGGCATGAGTACTGTTCCAGAAGTGATTGTAGCAAACCATGGAGGAATGCGAGTATTGGGCATCTCCTGTGTGACAAATATGGCGGCAGGTATCTTGGGGCAAAAACTCAGTCATGTGGAAGTCATGGAAACCGCGGAGCGGGTTGAGAAACAATTTGTGCAATTTGTTCAGGCACTAGTAAAGGTACTTTAGGAAACTCACTTACTAAGTTGAACATCGTAACTTCGGTGACAAAAGCCACCAGTGCGAGAGTCTCCAGTATGCTGGACAAAAGAAAAGAGTGATTTCATATGCGTATGGTCGATTTGATCGAAAAGAAACGGGATGGGGAAGCCCTTTCAAAGGCGGAAATTCAATTTATTATTAATAGCTATGTTTTGGGAGATATTCCAGATTATCAAATGTCAGCTTGGGCTATGGCAATCTATTTTCGGGGGATGTCGCTTAAAGAAACCGCCGAACTTACTCTGGCAATGGCCCAAAGCGGGGAGCAACTGGATCTTTCTACCCTCGGAGGACGGTTTGTGGACAAACATAGTACTGGAGGGGTAGGAGACAAGACGACCTTGCTCCTCGGACCAATGGTTGCCGCCTGCGGCGTGCCTGTCGCAAAAATGTCAGGGAGAGGGCTTGGGCATACCGGTGGGACAATTGATAAACTCAGCGCGGTGCCAGGTTTTCGGGTTGAGCTTTCGCAGGAAGAGTTTGTGGCACAAGTTAAGAAAATCGGTCTGTCTGTCATCGCTCAAACGGGAAATCTTGTCCCTGCCGATAAATTACTTTATGCTCTTCGTGATGTAACAGCGACAGTCAGTTCCATACCCCTAATTGCTTCTTCGGTCATGAGCAAGAAGATAGCTGCTGGAGCGCAGGGGATCGTTCTAGATGTTAAGTACGGATCAGGAGCCTTTATGAAGACCGTAGAGGAAGCTCGGATGCTAGCAAAGACAATGGTGAGTATTGGTAATACACTGGGACGTCAAACAATTGCGGTGTTGAGCAATATGAATCAACCACTTGGGAGGGCAGTGGGAAATAGTCTGGAGATCCTTGAAGTAGCTGACGCGTTACAGGGAAAAGGGCCAGAAGATTTGATGGAGGTCAGCATAGAGCTAGGTGCTTGGATGCTGGTAGCTGGAGACGCCGTACCTAATGTTGGGGCAGGGAAGGTATGTTTGCGTCAAAGCATAAAAAGTGGGACGGCGTGGAACAAATTCCTCTCCTTTTTGACAGAGCAGGGGGGGGATGCTCAAGCGGTAGTTGAGCGTCGTCTTCAGGTTGCACCGTGGAATCTTCCGATTCTTGCTCAGGAAACCGGGTATGTCCAGCTGTTTGATGCGCATAAAATCGGAGTCTTAGCCATGGCACTCGGGGCAGGTCGTGTTACAAAAACAAGTCCGATTGATTTAGGAACTGGGGTTATTCTCACGAGAAAGGCAGGAGAGTGGGTGGAAGCTGGGGAACCTATCTTGCAACTATATGGTAGTAATAAAGAAATGTTGGAGGAGGGAATCAAGCTCGCTCAAAATCTAGTTACCGTGGGAAGCGATGCCCCTGAGTTGCCCCCGCTCATTGAGGAAGTAATTCAGTAGGGCGAGATAAGTAGACAAGAGACGGTCTCTTGTCTTTCTTGTCTTCAGACAAGAGAACCGTCCCCCTGTCTTTCTTTGTTTTTCTTGTCCTCAGACAAGAGAACCCTCCCCCTTGTATTTGCTCGACCCTTGTCATTGTTTCCCTTGCCCTCCCTGTATAATGCCAATCGAAACAGGATGACCGAGTATCATAAAATCTTTCTTCTTCTCGTATGCATATACGAGAAAGGGCACGATGCATCGTACCCTATGGAGGGGGATTTTATTGATGGCGCGCGAGAAAAAGATATACCCTTTGGCCAAGGGGTTAACAACTCAGGATACATATGCAGTGCTTGGAGATGCAGAAAAATTCCAAAAGCATAAACATGCCTGGAAGGTTTGGCGGACATTAAAAGAGTTCGGGTGTGTCGCCTATCCAGTAGCAGAGAATTTACAGCGCCTAGACGGGAGCAAGGTTTATCTGAATTTAGATCAACTGAAGGATAAGGTGACAGTTGTTGTACCGTGCCTTCTGCCTGACAAACTTAAGTCTTTAGTTTCCGATGTTGCAGCAGCTGGAGCCTGCAAAATTTGGTTTCAAGAACAGACCTGGACTCAGGAATATCAACTAGAATGTGATAACTCTGGAATTGAGGTGGTGCGCGGATGCGTGCTTCGACACGTTATATACTCTCCTATCAGCATGCGCTATTTGAATCCTTGTTATTGGCACGGTCTAAGAGATGCTAAAGTGCCTTCGAAGCGGTTTGGAAGGTAGGGAGGAATTAAAAGATAAAGTAGAGAGAATTCGCTAATGCGGGTTCTCTTTACTTTGGTATAGATAAAGATTATTAAGGGTTGAGTAGACAGAATGTTATTTTCCTTCTTTTAACCTATTAAAATTAAAAGAAGGAAAATAAAGAAAAAAATAGAACTCAGTGGAAAGTAATTAATAAGCATATCGAGAAACTATGACGAGGAGTGGGTTGTCCTGAAGTTAAAGGCTTTTTTTCACTCTGAACGTCCGGTCAACCGTTCAGAATTACGAATGTTTCTAGGGAAATTATATTTTACTTGGCGTCGTTATTTTCAGTGGATATTTTGCAGAGCAATTAAGTATGCAGCTATCCTTGAAGATACTCCTCTTCCTTATCTCATAACAGTCCATAGTACACCATTGTATAGACGCTTACGGAACGTAGATATGTGGCTCCAGCAAAACAAAGCAAGCAATCTTAAATTGGCTGCAGTCAAAATGAATGGTCTAATACTAAAACCTGGTGAAACATTTTCCCTCTGGCGTTTAGTTGGCAAACCAACAAAGGTAAAAGGATTCAAGGAAGGGATGGTTCTAACAAACGGATCGTTTTGTCCTGGCATAGGAGGTGGCCTTTGTCAACTTTCCAATCTCATCTATTGGATGACAATTCATACACCGTTGACTGTCACAGAACGCTGGCGGCATACCCATGACGTTTTTCCGGATACCAACCGAACACAACCATTCGGAAGTGGGGCTACAGTTGTTTACAACTACATAGACCTGCAAATCAGGAACGATACATGCCAAAACTATCAGCTTCTGATTGGGATAACTGACTTGGAACTGCATGGAGAATGGAGAAGCGAACAGCCGAGTGTTCAAACCTATGAGGTTTATGAAAGTGACCATTTGATTTCACAAGAGTGGTGGGGTGGTTACATGCGCCATAATGCGATTAGACGAAGGGTTTTTGACAATGATTATAAGGAAGTTGGAGATGATTTTATCACGGAGAATCACGCAATTATGATGTACGAACCAATGCTTCGATAGCCCTGCACCCATAATTGCAATTTTCAAGTCAGATGACCTCCCTTTAATGCTTAGTTTGATCATCATCATGGACATTATTCAACAAACCATAACTAAGATGTGTTCAGTGTTAAGTCTAAGCAAGGGACATAACAAAAAAATATTGGGTAGAGACCGTATTTCTATTCTCAAACGGATTAGTCTAGACTGTTAAAAGCCCTTGGGTTGCGTATATAAATGGCAACCCAAGGGCTTTAGTTTGCATTCATCAGATATAATTTATATTTTTGGGGATAATAACGAACATCACACTTAATTGAGGAGGGTTCAATGATGCGGAAAAGTTTAGCAATCGTTTTGGCTGTTATGGTCTTTGTGTTTGGAAGCATTGGCTTTGCTAACGTGCAACCGGTAATGGGGGTTGAGATTGTGACTGAGGCCACGAGTGCCATTCTTATGGACGCGGCTTCTGGTCAAGTTTTTTTTGAAAAAGAAGCGCATAAAGAATTACCACCGGCTAGCGTTACGAAAATCATGACTTTACTGGTAGCGGCGGATGCAGTGGCATCAGGAAAAGTAAACTTGACAGACAAAGTGACTGCGAGCGAGAATGCCAGCAAACTTGGGGGTTCTCAGATCTACCTAGAACCAGGGGAAATATTCACTTTAGAACAACTGTTGATTGCCATTGCTGTTGGATCAGCAAATGATGGCTGTGTCGCCGTGGCGGAACATATTAATGGAACTCATGAAGCATTTGTGGAAGAAATGAACAATAAAGCCCAAGCTTTAGGTTTGAAAAATACGCATTTTGCAAATGCCTATGGGCTTCCCGCAGAAGGACATTATACTAGTGCTTATGATCTGGCGGTCATCTCTAAAGAGGCACTCAATTATCCCTTAGTACGAAAATTGACCAGCATGAAAGAATATGACTTACGAGACGGGAAATTTAAGCTTTGGAATACAAATAAGTTGCTTTGGTGGTACCCCGGGGCTGACGGCTTTAAAACAGGGTGGACGAATGAAGCGAAGTATTGTCTAGCTTCAACCGTGGAGAGAAATGGCTTAAGGTTAATTTGTGTTGTCATGGGGGTACCTCAGGTGAGAGGGCATTTTGCAGAGTCGATGAAAATATTTAACTATGGTTTTGCAAAATACGAGTTTAAACAATTTGCTCCAGTAGCAGAAAGGCTTGGAGTGGTTAAGGTACAAAAAGGTATGGAGGATGAGGTTAACGCTCTCACTGAAAAACCCTTAGGCGCAACTGTGGAAAAAGGAAACGATAAAAATTTATGGGTCGAGACTAAGCTCAACCCAATTATTAGTGCTCCAATTCAGAAAGGTCAAAAGTTAGGGGAAGTTTTGCTATATCGCAACGATCAGGTGCAAGCCAGTGTGAATTTGATCGCGGACCATCCTATCGACAAGGCTGGCTTGGTCGAGCAAATGGCACGAACCCTGAAAGGTGTATTTGGATATTAGCAGAAGCGTTTTAGTCCAAGTCAGTAGAGTCTTTGCTTGAGCTATCTTTAATCTGAGACAGGCCACGGATTCTAAGGAGAGCTGCCCGTTCGATACGAGAAATCTGAACCTGTGAAAGATTGAGTAGACTCGCAATTTGGCTTTGAGTCTTATCTTCGAAAAATCTCATCATCAGTACGCGCTTTTCACGTTCCGACAGTTTATCCAGGACCTCATTAAGGGCAATTTTTTCTAACCAACTGGGGTCAAGACCCTTGTCCTCTGAGAGTTGATCAAGAACGAAGATCGGGTCTGAGTCGTCTTGATATAGGGTATCATAAATTGAGGTAGGACTTTGGATTGCCTCTAGGGCAGCGACAATGTCCTCCCGGTCAACACCGATGTTCGTCGCAATCTCCCCGATAGTTGCCTCTCGACCGAGCGTTGCAGAAAGTTCGTCGCGTGCGCGATTGACTTTATATACAAGCTCCTTATAGGACCGAGGAACCTTCACTGGATGGTCATCCCTGAGAAAACGCCGTATTTCGCCGATAATCATCGGAACGGCATAAGTTGAGAACTTCACCCCGTAGCTAAAGTCGAATTTGTCAATGGCTTTAATTAGTCCTATTGTTCCGATTTGAAAGAGATCTTCCATCTCATAGCCGCGATGAGAAAAGCGCTGGACTAAATTAAAAATAAGTTTTAAGTTGCAATTGATTAAACGCTCGCGGGCAACAGTATCCCCTTCTTTAGCAGCGTGTAGGTTTTGCATCATTTCCTTATCATTGAGCAGGGGGAAGTGGGGTAGATTCATTTCAGTAAGTCGTTGAATCATAACGCGCCCCCCTAATGCGAGGAGATGGGTGTTTGCTTTAAATGCTTAATCATGGTTACTGTTGTTCCCACTTCAAGCGTCGATTCTACTTGAAGTTCGTCCATGAAAGATTGCATGAAGACAAAGCCCAGGCCCATTCGCTCTGGATCCGTACTATAAGCAGGTTGCATGGCTTGCTCAATATTGGGGATGCCACACCCTTCATCTGTCACAATAATCTTAAGGGTGTTATTAGAAATGTCGAGATCAAGGTAAACGATGTGATGAGGGTTATTTTGATATCCGTGGATTATAGCATTGGAAACAGCCTCGGAAACGGCGACTTTAAGTTCTTCGATGTCATTAAGCGGAAGATCCAGTTGGGCTCCAACTGAAGCAATTAGCAAACGGGTAATGCCTACATTTTCTGGGATACTTGAAAATGTTAGGTTAATTTGATTGGTTTTCATTAGGCTCCCCTTCCTTCCTCGTAAGCGTGCGCTTCGTCCACATAGAAACTGATAATTTTAGGTAGTCCCGACAATTCCATGATTTTGAAAATATGTGGGGGGACGTTGGTGATTTTTAGTTTCCCACCCAAGGGGAGTAGTTTCTTGTACCTACCTATAATCACGCCTAGCCCGGAACTGTCGACAAATTGAACGTCTTGAAGATTAAGAATGACTGTACGAATTCCTCGTTTCTCAATCTCAAGGTCAATGGCTTGTCGAACCATAGAAGCTGTGTGCATATCCAGTTCTCCATCTAAGCGCAAGAGTAGGGTTAGGCGCTCTATCTTTTTTTCAAGTTTCAAGACCATTCCCCCTAAATTTATCTCATAGCTAATGATTTCGCTATTACCCATAATTTTCCTGCAGATATTTTTAAAGTTCCTTGGGAAGCTGTGTCGAAATTAGGGACACTAAAATGAATAGAGGCTTTTTAGTATAATTTAGATCATTTAGATTAATAATACAAATTAGTCTTGCCTTAGTAAGGAGGAAGTAATCAGAATGGATAACCGAACTTTACGTAAGCCCGCGATTTCGATAACCCCTGAAGAATATAAGACGTTATCGCAACAATACACGCCCAAGCCAACTCTTATTAAGAATGTTGTACGGGCTTTTGTCGTGGGAGGAATTATTTGCGCGATCGGTCAGATTTTTATTAATCTCTTTGTCAGTATTGGATTGTCCAGTATTGAAGCGTCGACTGCAGGAACAGCAACGATGATCTTTATCGGGGCTTTGTTAACGGGTTTAGGTCTTTATGATGAGATTGGAAAATTTGGAGGAGCAGGTTCCATTGTGCCAGTCACTGGGTTTGCCAACTCTATTGTCGCACCAGCAATGGAATTCAAAAGGGAAGGTTATGTGTTAGGTGTTGGCGCAAAGTTGTTTACAATCGCGGGTCCTGTGCTTGTGTACGGGATTGCCACATCGATTGTGATAGGACTCGTCTATTTTCTTTTACACTGACACACGTGAGTTAGGTAATTATAAGAATAAACATGAAAAATTTAAAAATTTTTGTTTTAAGAATGGGGATGAACTAAGGCGTGGATTTGAAACGAATGGGAAACCAGACCGTAGTGTTTGCCAATCCTCCGGTCATTTTAGCTTCACATTCTGTAGTAGGTCCTAAAGAAGGGCAAGGCCCACTGAGAAAAACATTCAGTAAGGTTTGGAAAGACCAACTACACGGAGAAAAATCTTGGGAGGTCGCGGAGACCAAAATGCTCCAAGAGGCGATGCAGGGGGCCATTGATCAAGTAGGATTCCCTAAGGAACAAATTGATTTTATGTTAGCAGGAGATTTGCTCAATCAAATCATATCCGCTAGTTTTGCCGCGCGTCAAATGGCCTTACCGTTTATCGGTTTATATGGTGCTTGTTCCACGATGGCTTTAAGCATGGCTGTCGGGAGTATGCTTTTAGACGGAGGATTCGCGCGTAATGTCCTTGTCGGGGTATCAAGTCACCATGATACCGCAGAGCGGCAATACCGTTTTCCGACGGAACAGGGTACCCAAAGGGCTATGAGTGCACAGTGGACGGTGACTGGAGCTGGAAGCTTGCTCATAGGAAAGAATGGAACTGGGCCACGAATTACATCAGCGACGATTGGTAGGGTTGTGGACTATGCTGAAAGCGATGTCAACAACATGGGTGCTGCCATGGCTCCGGGGGTTGCAGATACAATCCTCAACCACCTAAATGATTTACAGCGTAAACCGGAGGATTATGACTTGATTGTCTCGGGAGATCTAGGCGCGGTCGGATTAGGACTTGCTGCGGAACTACTCAAGAAAAGTGGTTTAGATATGGGGACGAAGTTCACGGATTGCGGGGTTATGATTTTCGATGCTAGCCAAGATGTCCATGCAGGTGGAAGTGGATGTGGTTGTTCATCGGTGGTTTTCGCTGGGGATATTATGCAAAGAATTAAAATTGGAGAGTTAAAGCGAGTCTTGCTGGTGGGCAGTGGTGCTTTGCATAGCCCAACGTCCTCACTGCAAGGTGAATCCATTCCTGGTATCGGGCATGCAGTGGTGATTGAGGCATAAAAGGTGGTGAATACTTAATGTTTAATATGATTATTCCAGCCTTCATTGTAGGTGGAGTGATTTGTGTTATTGGGCAGCTTCTGATGGACTTGACAAAACCAAAATTTACTCCAGCGCATGTTCTAGTCGCCTTCGTAACAGGCGGAGCAATCCTTGGAGCATTAGGGCTGTACGAACCCTTGGTAAAAATTGGAGGGGCCGGGGCAACGATCCCACTATCGGGTTTCGGGTATAGCCTTGCCAAAGGGGCTATGGAAGCGGTTGGCGAACGGGGAATTATTGGTGCTTTTTCCGGCGGTGTGGAAGCAACGGCTGTAGGGATTGCTGCTGCGGTGTTTTTTGGATATTTAATGTCGGTTGCGTTTAAGCCCAAGGGCTAAGGGATATTCGATGCTCAATGTTCGATATTCGTGTTCCAACTAAATAATACGACGGGCCAAATTCGAGCCCGAATTTAGAACCGCGAACCATGAACTTCGAACATGACAAGGGGAGTTGAGAGGCATGGATAATAATTCGAGTGAAAAAAACGTTCCAGTGAGTAAGAATTATCAAAAAAATGTGGACTACCTAAATCGGGAATTAGGAGTTCCTGATTGCTTCGATATTGTTCTGCGGGAGATGTCCATTGGCGGAAAACGAGTAGCGATTTATTCGGTCAATGGAATGGTAGATTCGAACGTGGTCAGCTACATATTATCGGTACTTATTCACTTAGAACGATCGGACCTAATAGTCAATTCGCTTGAAAAGTTAGTTAAGGGGAGCATCGTAAATTTACAGGTTTCTGAAGTTGCGACAATGGATAAGGTGTTCTATTTTGTTTTATCAGGCCCCATGGCGATTTTCGTGGAGGGACAAGATAAAGCAATCATTGTTGATGTCAGGTCGTATCCCGCTCGTCAGCCTCAAGAACCGGATATTGAGCGGGTTACTAGAGGATCTAGAGATGGATTTACGGAGACACTAGTTGTGAATACGGCCTTGATACGACGGCGTTTGCGCGATCCTAAATTGCGCATGAAGCTGGTCCAAGTGGGAGGGCGTTCAAAAACTGATGTTTGCATAGCTTACATTGAAGATATTACCAACTTGGATATGGTGGATAAGCTTCAGAAAGACATTCAAGGCATTAAAATTGATGGGATTCCGATGGCGGAAAAAAGTGTCGAAGAATTCATCTTGGGAAGTAAGTTTTGGAATCCCTATCCACGTGTGCGTTATACCGAACGCCCGGATGTTGCAGCGATTCACCTGCTTGAAGGGTACGTTGTTATCATTGTTGATACTTCTCCCTCGGTCATGATCGCACCTGCGACCTTTTGGAGTCATGTGCAGCATGCTGAGGAATACAGACAAGAGCCAATCGTGGGGGCGTACCTACGTTGGATACGATTCGGTGGGATATTTGCTGCGATTTTCCTTCTTCCTCTCTGGCTTGGTGCAGCCTTGAATCCGCAATTACTACCAGATTGGCTTCAGTTTATTGGACTTATTAAACCAACCAAAATACCATTACTAGCACAAATCTTGATGGCGGAGTTTGGGGTGGATCTTTTACGCATGGCAACCATCCATACACCGGGCCCATTAGGATCGGCTTTGGGTTTAATAGCCGCCTTCATGCTTGGGGATATCGCGGTCAAAGTAGGGCTTTTTGCCCCCGAGGTAGTGATGTACATCGCCATTGCCGCAGTTGGAACGTTTGCGACTCCTAGCTATGAATTGGGTTTAGCCAACCGCTTGGCGCGATTGTTTCTCTTAATAATGACAGGCCTCTTTAACTTTCTAGGGTTTTGGATTGGTGCGGCTATGGTGTTCTTTCTTTTGTGGCGAACAAAATCGTTTGGTGTTCCTTATCTCTGGCCCCTCCTTCCCATGGACATTAAGGCGATGGGGGCAATTCTGGTACGCTCTCCAGTACCCATTAAAAACCAACGCCCGAGTATCTTAAAACCTCAAGACCCAGATCGTCAGCCATAAATTGAGAAGTAAAGTTCGAAGCACGGGTGCTTGTGCGATCTTTGAGCTTTGACGGGCTTCGTAAGAGGTGTCTTCATCCTCTGAGATGCTCGTTAGGGCCTAATTCCACCTGAAAGTATGAAAAATCACCAATTTGCAGAAACATATTTAGAAATTGGGTGATACGTGAAAGGATGCATTATAGTGAAAATCGGTTTTCCGCGGGCTCTATTTTATTATGATTATTTTCCATTCTGGGCTGGATTTTTTCATGCGCTGGATATTGAAGTAGTGACCTCTTCACCCACCAATCGACAAATCATGGAACAGGGCCTTAAAAAAGCCAGTGACGAAACCTGTTTACCACTAAAGCTCCTAGCAGGACATATACAAGCCCTCGAAAAGGTCGATGCGATCTTTTTACCTCGTATGGTTAGTGTTGACGCGGACTCATACAATTGTCCTAAATTCTTAGGAATCCCAGAGAGCCTATTTCCTGCCGTGCCAGCTGGAATCCCGGTCTTAACCGTAACGGTAAACTGGAAGAAAGGCAAAAGTCAGGTTTTGAAAGATCTTCAGGTCTTCGGACTAGAGCTAGGGAAGGGCAAGGCGGATATTCGAAAAGCCTTTACCCTAGGTCAAGAGTGGCAGAAGCGGTACCAAGATTCAAGTGGTACGGGTTGGAATTTTGAGGAGAGCATGCGTGAAATTGGGAGTGCTACAAAGGGCTTAATGGCTTCGCAAAAAGATAAATCAATCCCGAGAATCCCTGTTAGGGTCCAGAATCCAGATCGCTTGAGAATCGCATTAGTTGGGCATTCTTACCTAACTCATGAACCCTATGCAAATCTAAACCTTCTGGGGCGACTGCATGAGAAGGCAGAGGTGGAATTAGTTCAACACGTTAAGCAAGAAGAGGCCGATACTCATTTGTTGGGCTTACGCAAGAAATTGTTTTGGAATCACGCTAAGCAAATTGTTGGGGCAGGCAACAAGTTTGTTACTGACCCGAAAATTGATGGGATCATATATTTATCGTGTTTTGGATGTGGGACTGATTCTATGATTCAAGAACTTTTAGCGCGTTTCGCGCGAGAACGACATAAACCCTATATGGTGATAACCCTTGACGAACACAGCGGAGAAGCGGGCCTTGTCACTCGCCTCGAAGCCTTTTTAGATATGGTTGAAAGGAGGAAGGTCCATGAAGGTTACGTTTCCGCACATGGGGAATGCCTGGATCGTGATTCAAACACTCTTCGAATCCCTCAATGTTGAAGTTGTGGTTCCACCCATTAACAGTAAACGAACCTTGCAATTAGGCACAAGATTGTCGCCGGAATCAGCTTGTCTCCCCTTAAAATTAAATCTGGGTAATTATATTGAAGCGGTGAATGAAGGTGCGGACACGATTGTGATTACGGGAGGAATCGGTCCCTGCCGTTTTGGGTATTATGGTGAAATGGAAAGGCAGATCCTTCGAGATGCAGGATATGCTTATGATGTGGTGACACTTGAGCCCCCTGATGGAAGCTTGCTTGGCCTAGCAGAGCGTATCCGCTATTTAGCTGGATCAAAGAATTCTTGGGTAAAAATCTTCAAGGCCTTACGATTCGCCTACCTGAAGAGTGTTGCCTTAGATCGAGTCGAAGATCTGATTCATGCAGCAAGGCCAAGGTTACCTGACCAGAGGGAAACAGAGAAATTGTATGAAGCTGCCAAAATTCGCATTGCGCAGACTATGACTAATAGTGGAGTTAAGGAAACAGTTCGCTGGGTGCAAGAAAGTATTCGTGATCGTCAAGTGGAATTGAGTCCTTCCGAACGGTTTTACAAACCTCTGCGCATAGGGATTATTGGGGAAATTTACACGATTCTAGATCCGTATACCTCAATGGGTATAGAGGAGGAACTAGGGCGTTTGGGAGTGGAAGTGGACCGATCGATTTACCTCTCTGGGTGGGTAGGCAATCATGTATTTCAAGGGTTGGCCCCAGGGTACAGGTCCATAAAATCTTATCCAGGTCATGCATTGCCCTATTTACCTCATTTTGTGGGAGGGCATGGTCAGGAAACTGTGGGCGCGGCCGTAAAATTTGCTCAGGAAGGGGTAAACGGGATTATTCAACTATTTCCATTATCTTGCATGCCAGAGATTGTGGCAGCCAGTGTTTTACCAAGAGTCCAAGAAACATATAAAGTGCCTATTATGACACTTATTGTGGATGAACACACGGGACATGCAGGGATGCAAACGCGTTTAGAGGCGTTCGTGGATCTGCTGGAAAGGGCAAACTTTGAGCCAAGAACTGAACATACAAGAGGGGACGTGCTAAGTGTTGGGGGAAGATAAGTACTTTCTAGGGGTCGATGTTGGGTCAGTCAGTACAAATATAGTTCTACTGCGACCAAACAATACGTTGAAAGAGGCTCTATACCTGAGAACACAAGGGCGACCCATGCAAACAGTACAGGAAGGAATTAAACTCTTGCGCTCTAAGATTGGGAACTCGGCCGAAATCATCGGGGTTGGTGCTACAGGGAGCGCACGTCAGCTTGCGGCAACTTTATTAGGAGCCGATGTTGTGAAAAACGAGATTACCGCTCATGCTGTCGCAGCTTCCCGAGTAAATCCTGAGGTGCAGACAATTCTTGAAATTGGAGGGCAGGACTCGAAAATCATCATTCTCAGGGATGGTGTCGTTTCGGACTTTGCTATGAATACCGTCTGTGCAGCAGGAACTGGGTCGTTTCTGGATCAGCAAGCAGCAAGGTTGGGTATTCCGATCGAAGAGTTTGGTCCATTAGCCCTACAAGCAAAACATCCAGTGCAGATTGCAGGGCGTTGTTCTGTCTTTGCTGAATCAGATATGATCCACAAACAGCAGTTAGGGCATTCGCTCCCGGATATTTTAGCAGGTTTATGTCAAGCGATGGTGAGAAATTATCTAAATAACGTAGGTAAAAACAAAGATATACGAGGCCCGATTTTCTTTCAAGGGGGAGTGGCTGCCAACCCTGGGATCCGCAAAGCATTTGAAGTTGAATTAGGACAACCTGTGATTGTGCCTGAACATTATGGTGTCATGGGTGCGTTAGGGGCAGCGTACTTAGCCCAGGAAAGAGTCGGCATGCAAGGAGAAACCGGGACCAAATTTCGAGGCCTACACTTGGGTGAGACTCAATTCCAAGCAAAAAGCTTTGAATGCTCTGGGTGTGCAAACCACTGTGAGGTTGTGGAGATCCAGCAAGAGGGGATAAGTTTAGCAAGGTGGGGAGATCGTTGTGGAAAATGGTCAATTGCAACAACTGTTGTAACCGGTATTTCGAGTCGCGAAAGTGAACGACAGGGAGCCTGAGTTTAAGGTTCAAAAATTGGATGAAAAGATTGACCTTCTTTGAGGATTCTGATACACTTAATAAAATTTAATAATGCCTCATCTCTGTGGAGGTGTGGTAGAGGCGCGAATGACAAAAGTACTGTGGAGAAAGTTTGCGGAAACTGATGAGCCCATGGGAAAGGGAATTTCGCCGAAGCCCAAAAATACGTAGTTTTTGGCGCTGGGTCTGTAGTAAAGAGCTGCAGGACTGTCACGTGATGTTTAGACCAGCATCATGTGGAGAGCTACTCCCAACAGGAGAAGAGGGTCGATGTTTACGTGCATATTGTGCGGTAACAGAGGATCTCCTTCTGTTGCCGTTTTTATTTTTTTGAATAACCTATAGGGAAAGGGAGGAAGAGGAAATGAGGTTGCATGGTACACAATTGGTAAATGAGCAAGGACATTTAGAGATTGGCGGATGTGACACTGTACAATTAGTCAACGAGTTTGGAACACCGCTTTACATCATGGATGAAGCCCATATTCGGGGCATTTGCCGACAGTACTATAGTTCGTTTGTGGAAGACATGGAAAATGCGGAGGTTATTTATGCCTCTAAAGCGTTTTCAACGCTAGCCATGTGTCGGATTATTGCGGAAGAAGGACTAGGCTTAGATGTTGTTTCCGGTGGGGAACTATACACTGCCCTTCAGGCCAATTTTCCAACTGCACGAATTTACTTTCACGGTAATAATAAATCTCGTGAGGAATTAGCAATGGCACTCAACGCAGGAGTTGGTCGAATTGTCGTCGATAATTTTCATGAGATGAGTATACTAAATGAAATAGCAACAGATTTGAATCAACAGGTAGACATTCTGCTGCGGGTGACGCCAGGGATTGAAGCGCATACCCATGAGTATATCCAGACCGGCCAGATCGATTCTAAGTTTGGTTTTACATTGCCAGACGGCACAGCAGATCGGGCGCTAGATTTAGCGCTATCCTATTCGCATCTCGTAGTAAAAGGGATTCACGCTCATATCGGGTCACAGATCTTTGAATTAGATTCCTTTCGACACGAGGTTCAGATTATGATTAACTATTTGGCAGATATTCATGAGCGTACGGGTTGCCTTCTGCAGGAATTGAATCTTGGTGGAGGATTCGGGATTTATTATGCGTCTGGAGATGACCCTGCCCAAATAACAGATTATGCCAAAACAGTACAGTCTTCTTTGGAGGATGCTTGTCGGGCTCGGAAGTTTCCGCGTCCAAAAGTAATTGTTGAGCCAGGGCGTTCAATCGTGGGCACAGCAGGAATCACACTCTATACTGTAGGGTCCATTAAAGAGATTCCCGAGGTCCGTAAGTACGTTGCTGTTGATGGAGGTATGGCAGACAATCCACGTCCTGCACTTTATCAAGCACGTTACGAAGCAGTTCTTGCTAACCGCGCTAACGAAGAAACCGTTGAGTCTGTTTCCATTACTGGAAAGTGTTGTGAATCCGGAGACATGTTGATTTGGGATATTGATTTGCCTAAAGCCATATCGGGAGATATATTGGCTGTTTCCTGTACGGGTGCTTATAATTATTCCATGTCCTCGAACTATAACCGACTTACAAGGCCTGGAGTGGTTTTGGTGAAGGACGGTCATGCTGATGTGATCGTAAAACGTGAGACCCATTCGGACTTGCTGCGAAATGATATTCTGCCTGCGCGTTTGAAGTTCTTACAAATGGCAAGTCGATAATATGATCCGAAACTAGTCTCTCTTCAGCTCATGCAAAGGATGGTCGAGTGTCCCTGTAACCAAGGCTAGAAAAACGATGTTTCTGATCAGAGCGTCACCATGGACCATAAGGCCCGTGATGGGAGAAGGGTCTTTAGAAAATATGTAATCGACAACCAGTTATTCTAAACTGCCTAGTTGAAAAAAGGCCCGTGTGCGTTTTAGTTTTAAACGCACACGGGCCTTTTTTCTATCGTTTCTGTGGGCGAACAATTACAAGATCTAGTGCAACCAGAATAAGAGTTGCAATCAGGATGAGGGCCAATCCATTTGAAGAAACCGTCGTTGCATACGTTACTGTAGGAATCGGATAAGAAGAGAAGGGCACTTGTGCGGGAACCATAGCCTTAGGCATAACAGGGTAGTAGGGATATGATCGAGAATTATTGGGCAATGGGGCTTGAACCATGTGTCGAGATTGGGGCCAATAGGGCGAAGTAGGATGGGGATAATATAAGTTAGGAGTTGCATGAGGTATCCTTGGTTGCACGGAATTATAGTTGGGAGCGGAAAGACCAGTATTATGATGGAAGAGTAGAGGACTTCGTAATACTGGTGCGTAGACACGAGGGTATTTAGAATTCAAGGTCAATTCCCCCTTAAGGCCCATAAAAGTCTCTTGCCTATTGGCATTATATGTAAATAAAGAAGCAGGGGTACCTCCAGAAAAGTGAACTCGTTAAACTAAAGTATAAACACCGAGACCTCGATGACGAAAGCCTAGATTAGTCTTGGCGAAGCATCTATCCTTAGAGGAACAAGTTGCGACGAAGGGAGGGTCTACTCCTCCAAGCAGAGTAAGGGATACTACAGCCACTTACAAGAAGTGGCTGTCTCGCGAATAGGATCAATAATAAGAAAGCCTCTAGACCACAGAGCTTTCAGTTTTTTTCTATATATTTCATATTTTGCATTGAATATTTAGAGGTAGAATGATTGATGCTAAAGAGAAAGAAAAGAGAAAGAGAAAGCTTTGAAATGGAGTGGACTCGAATGCAGAAAACTAAATCCTATGGCCGAGCAATTTTCGGGATATTAAAGGGTTACAAAAAAGCCATGTTACTGGGGCTGTTTTTAGGAATTAGCTTAGTCTTTGGTGCCGTCCTAGTCAATCAAGTAATAGGAAATGAAGAAAAGCCAATCTTAAATATTGTTGAGCATTCGATCCAAAATAGGGAGGAATCAAAAGAACAAACGAATGCGAGCGAAGAAAAATCGAGCGAAGAAGAGTCGATTGAAGAAGAGCCGATCGAACACTCAAATGACTCTGTTGTAGACCCAGAACAGCTTGAGCCATACCATGAGGTTGTTTCCAACTTTAAAGGAGAACGCTTTACAGTTTTATTAGTCGGGCTAGATCGTCGGCCTGGTGATACTACGCTCAGTAATACTGATACTCTCATAGTAGCCAGTGTTAATACCGCAAACGGTAAAGTTGCCCTCCTTTCCATCCCACGAGACACCCAAGTCATCATACCGGGCTATGGAAAGGAAAAAATAAATGCAGCTGCTCGAGTTGGTAAAGGAATTAAGACAACAACCGCATTAATCGAAGACTTAATAGGCCAGTCCATTGACGGGTATGTCATCACAAATTTTAATGGATTTAAATCGATTATTGATAAACTAGATGGAATAACTCTCAACGTTGAAAAAAATATGTATTATGTCACAGGAGACTCCTCTGACGGTGTAATTAATCTTAAGAAAGGGACCCAACGATTAAACGGGGCACAAGCTTTGCAATATGCAAGGTTCCGTCAAGATGCATTAGCGGATATAACGAGGACCGCGCGGCAACAGGCAGTCATTAAAGCAATAGGGAAGGAATTTCTGCAAGTTAAGACCATTCCTAAATTGCCTTGGCTTGTTCCTCAAATCGTTAAATCAGTGGAAACAAACCTCTCAATAACTCAATTATGGGGGATGACGAATTATCTGCTTCGTAACCAAGAGCCAGAGATTGCATCCCAGACCTTGCCAGGTAATTTCCTCATAGAAAACGATATTAGCTATTGGAAAGCTAATGCTCAGAAGTCACGTGCTATAGTTAAGCGGCTTTTCGAAGAGGGAAAGACAAGTAGTACCTTTTTTGAAAATTAGGAGACTTGTGTGACACAGCGCTCGGTGCCTACGACGCAGAGCAAACTAACCGTGTAAGCTCCTAGATGGGATCGGGGCGGAACACGAATGAGTGTTCCGCCAAATTCTCCATCCTTGGCGGCTTCGCACATCCCTGTGCTCAACCCCGAACTTGGGGTCGCTTACACGGAAGTTTGCTATACTGCTTACGTAATAGATGTCGCGCTCGTGTCGCACTGCGTCCCGGGCTTGGAACAGAAACACACGGACGAAAAACGGTTGTTTGCCTGAGATAGGGAAGTGACAGAACACTTCGTGTTCCACCTCGCACATGGAAACAAGTAGAGCTTGGAGGCGTTGCAGGAAAGAGGGAAAGTGAGGGACCTTCGACAAGGTCCCTTCTTGCTGTCCATAACTAAAAGGACAGCAGCTTATATGGTATGAATTCTGCTCGATCTCATGAAGATTTAAAGCCCTTATTTGGTACGTCGCTCGCATGGTCGAGGTGGTGTCTCTCGGATCATGTCTAGGGAAAAATGAGTAAAATCTGGGAGCACGAGGTCTGCTTGTTTTAAGTTTTGAACGGTTGCAGCGGCAGGATTAGGAACGCCGATGCACCAAAGTCCTGCTGATTTGGCTGATTGTACCCCTACACTGGCGTCTTCAAAAACGACTCCTTCGTGCGGGAGAATTTTTAGTCGTTCTGCGGTTAGGCGATAAGGTTCAGGGTTCGGTTTGCCATGTTGAACGTCTTCACCACAAATCGTTATATCAAAGGCATCCCAAAGGCCTATTCTCTGGATAACTAATTCTACCCTGGGGCGGGACCCTGAAGAGGTTAGGGCCAAGAGGTAACCGTGCGCCTGCAAAGAGTTAATGGCTTCAAGGACACCCGGCATGGGCTCAATTACTTCTTTGTTCATCATGTCAGCGAAAAGAGCTTGTTTTCTTTGAATCATCTCTGGTAAAGAAACAGTTAGTTTTAATTCTTGCTTAATCCGTTCTAGGATATCATTTTCACGAAGTCCTGAGGAGTTTAACCGGAGTGCTTCGGAAAGGGCATCAAAGGAATGACCATAATCTAAACAAATTTGACGTTCTGCATCCTTATGAATTTTCTCTAAATCAATAATAAGCTCATCCAAATCAAAAATAGCGGCTTTAATCATGTACTAAAAATCTCCTTTCAGTATCAAAGTCAAAATGAATCGTATGTCGTATGCAGAAAGTGTAACATCGACTAATCTAAAACGCGAGGAATTCCAAGTCCAGAGGGTTCGCAATTTCACACTACGACGCCTTACGGGACGTCGTAGGCAAAATCGGCGTTAAACATTTTTCGTAAAAGAGGGCGGAATCCAAGGATGTGTTCCGCCGGCAACCGGATAAGGATGTCCGATTTGTCCGGAACCTTGCCTGCTTGCATGAGCTTTCGTTTAGCCGGATGAACGCATGGCCGAAGATGTGTCTCTCGTGGACCCTCTTAATTGAACCTACAATATGATATAGTATAAAAAAGCATAATCTTGCAAAAAGCTGGTATCCTAATTGAAGGAGAATGTGGTGGATGGAAGCGTTTTATATTAACTCACAGGGGATGAAAATAATCCGAGAAAGTGAGCCGCAATCTGATGTAGAGGATGGGTTTAAGCTCTTTGTATTGGGGCTTGACGCCTGGGACCAGGTGCCGCTTTTATGGACAGATCACCTGGAACAACAATCGGATTGGATTGAACGCTTACGCGAGAGGGACGCAGTCGAACTGAGTGAGCCAGCTAAAGAAGGTGCTTTGGCTTTTCACCCTCGTTTCGAACGATTGAGCATGAATGTGCATTATATGTGTTTTCGAGATATCGATGAGCAACGGAATGAACGTCCGATTCGTTGTTTTCTAACATCAAAAGTTTGTGTTTTGCTAGGGTGGAATGGGGCTGATCAGGAACGCCTGAGCGAATGGGCAGGGCGCGGCATTCTGACAAACCCGCTGGAGTTGGCATGCGCGTTTGGTCTCAGAGTATTGCGACATCATCAAAATCAACTCGAAAGCATTGAAGATCAAATGGATGTTATTGAAGAGCAAATTCTGACAGATTCACGTGCCTGGCAGCTTAAACAGATTATCTCTTTGCACCGTCAAGTACTGGGCTTAAAACGATCTATAAATGCCCATCAAAGTGTTTTTGGACGATTAAAGAATATTGAGAAACCAGAGTATGGAGATCTCCAAGAGGAGTTAAATTTCGAGATGCAGCGCGTAATCAATAATGCTCACCAAACACATGAAATGATTGAGAGTTTAAGAGCTGCCTATCAGGCAGCTGTCGATAATCGGGCGAATGATATAATGAAAGTACTGACACTTGTGGCGACTATCATTTTACCAATTACTTTACTTACCGGCTACTTTGGTATGAATTTTGAGTTCATGCCATTTATTCATCACCCCTATGGCATCTGGGGTTTTTATGGGTTATCAGCTACCATCTTCCTGATAGTTGTGCTCTATTTTTGGAAGAAAAAGTGGCTTGAATAATAGATTCTCTTGTCTTTTTGATTAAACAGTTATACAATATATAAGTTGTTATAAGGTTGAATTTTTTGGAGGGTGTACATTGGAGAAGCTACTAGAAAAATTAAAAGAATACTTAAAAATGGAAACTGAAATCCCTTTTGAAGAGTTTTCGGAGTATTATCGCGATCTTATTGCCGAACTGAACCAAACTTTTAATGATCTTGATCGGGAAAATCGTCTTAAAGCTCTCTATATCTGTTCGATAGTTCAGTCTAATGCTGATGCTAGATCAAAAGAGAGTAAAGCTACTGCCAAAACGTTTAAGAAGATAAGCGCTAAATGTGCTTTTTGGACCGATGCAATTAAGTTCAATCTGGGAAAAGACGGAATGTCCCCTGAGGAGATTGAGCAAGCAACGGAAGAAATTAACGCCAGTATCTAAGGATAGCTGCTTTCGCTGAATGAGGACATCAAACCTAAAGGGGTTTGATGTTTTTTTTTGTACTAGGCAGAAAGTAGAACTTACAGTTACATACTTTCTGGTAGCATAAGTGCAACTAAGGCTACCGTCGGCACCTGTTGGGTTTGGCGCTAGCCGAGTTTTCTTTATATTAATCTGAAACATTTGAGCACTCATTATCGTAATAGGAGTGTAGACAATAATTAATCTAGAAATGAGGAAAAGAACATGACAGAAAGATTATATCGTTCGGGCCGAGAAAAGATGATCGGAGGGGTTTGTGGAGGACTTGCTGACTATTTCAGTGTCGATGTCACTTTGGTACGACTCATTGTGATAGTTGCAACCTTTGCAGGGGGTGTCGGTTTCTTAGCCTACTTGGCTGCTTGGGTAATCGTTCCAGTGAATCCCGCTGAACTAGGAGGGCAGACAGATCATCGCGGCCACGATAGGGGAGAGGTTGTCAATGGAAAGGTCTCAGATGTAAATGATAAGGGTATTTACTTGCAGAAGGAGTACGAGAAACCCGAAATGCAAGAAAATCATGGAAATCGCTCGAAAATGGCGGGTGGGATATTAGTGGCATTAGGGGCGTATTTCCTGTTCGAACGATTTTTTCCCTATTGGTTTGATATGGGCAAAATGTGGCCTCTCCTTCTTATCTTAATAGGTCTTGCAATTATTTATCGGGGGGGAAGAAAATGAGAACAGCTTTTACTTCCATTAGCCGGGGGCTACTCCTGATTGCGATTGGGGTTATCTTTTTCCTGATTAACTATGATATTTTATCTTGGAGTTTCTGGTTTCATGTCGCGGACCTATGGCCTCTAATTCTTATTTTAGCAGGAATAGGGTTGTTGTTTAGCCGAAAAATTCCGCTCAGTGCGGTTTTGCTGGTGTTTCTTCTGAGCATGGTGGGATACTCTATGGTTATGGGAGATAAGCCTTTACCTGGTCAAATGAATAACTTTTTTCATACTGGAACGACAGAATCTAAGCAAATAAACGTACCCTTGCCTTCAGATGTGAAAAAGGCGAGCGTCGACCTCCAATTGGGGGGAGCTAAGGTGTATGTCACAGCTCTTGATTCAGAAGTCAGTGAACCTCAGCTTATGACCGGAAAATATCAAGGCACAAAACAGAATGATGCCGTTGGGCGTGAAGTATTGGACTTAAGTACCCAGCAATCGGGAGACACCCTCGATGTAACATTGTCATCCACGGCATTTGGGAGAAATTCAGATCCCATTAAGTGGAGTGATTTAGAGCTTAACTTATCTAGGAAGGTACACTATGACCTAGATGTGGCTGCAGGAGCGATCAACGGAACGATGGATTTAAGTAACCTTTTGGTTGATAATTTTAAAATCAGTACAGGTGCAAGTAACTTCGAAATGGAATTTGGAGACACTGGAATTACCACCCGTGGGAAAATTGATAGTGGCGCTTCCAAACTAACGTTGGTCATCCCCGAAAATGTTGGGATAACCATTCGTTTAAACGGAGTGGCCACAAGTACAAATTTTATGGGCTCAGGATTACTGTTAGACGATAAAAGTTGGGTAAGTCCACAGTATGCTAATGCATTGACAAAAATAGATTTAGATATTTCCATGGCTGCTGGTTCGGTTCGCTTAGAACGTTCGAAGACCAGCCTTCAATAGGCAAATTAGTTTAAAGTATGAGGAGAAGTTTGGGGAGTGTGTAATTCTCCCCATTTTTGGCGATCTTTTTGAAGTTGCTGTAAACAGGCATATGATGGTATAATTTATAAAAATCCTGCTGATAAGGAATTTGAGGATGTAGTTATGGATATCATTTTGGCTCATCGCCAACTCGATTTTGATGCTCTAGCGTCGATGGTGGCCGCCCAAAAAATTTACCCAAACAGCGTGTTGGTCATGGACGGAAAACCTAACGTCTATGTTCAAGATTTTTTGGCGCTATCGAAGGATCAATTGCGATTTCGCAAAGCTCAGGACATTAACGTGGACGAAGTTTCGCGGATTATCTTAGTAGATACCCATGAACTACGCCGAGCGGGCTTGCTGGGAGAAAAGCTAGCTAAGCTTCCTAGTGTTCAGGTGGAGATTTATGACCACCATCCCTATTCTGGTGAACTCAAACAAGGTATGGTTATTGAAACGGTTGGAGCGTGTGCGACAATTCTCGTTGAGAAATTGGCAGCACTTGGGTTACCCTTAAGTAGTTTTGAAGCAACGTTGATTGCTATTGGAATCTATGATGATACTGGAAGCCTATTGTTTGATAGTACCACAGTTCGAGATGTTCAAGCTGTGGCTTATTTATTGGGGCAAGGAGCGAATTTAGGGGTTATTGCCGAAAATTTACGGAGACCGCTCGCAGAGGAACAAAAAGAACTATTACAGGAACTGCTTGACCACGGCCAGACAGAATTCTTCGACGGGTTACCAGTGTATCTAGCGTATGCAGAAACAGTGGAGTATGTCGGCGGGCTTGCATTATTGGCTCATCGAGTAGGGGAACTTGAAAGCGCTGATACTTGGTTTCTCTTGGTCAAAATGGAGAATCGGGTATACGTCGTGGGTCGCTCGAGAGGTAGAGGTTTGCCTGTCAATGGGATAGTACAGTTATTTGGGGGGGCGGGTCATGCCAGGGCTGCTTCTGCCACCATTAAAGACGCTGAAATATCGGTAGTGTTGAAACAACTACGTATTGGGATCCAGAGCCGCGCGATACGCCCTTACTTGGTGCGCGATATGATGAGTTATCCAGTTAAGACTGTGACCCCGGAGACACTGCTTGGCGAGGTTGAACAAATCTTGCTGCGTTATGGGCATACCGGTGTCCCGGTTACTGTTGACAAGTGTTTGGTGGGAATTATTTCCCGTCGTGATGTTGATAAAGCCATTAAACACGGCCTGAGACATGCACCAGTAAAAGGCTTTATGACGACGAAAGTGACTACGGTGGATGTAGAGGCGCCTTGGGATGAGGTCCAGCGTTTGATGGTCCAGTATGATATTGGGCGTCTCCCAGTGGTTGAAGAAGGAAATCTCGTGGGAATCGTTTCCCGCTCAGATGTTTTGCGCCTCGTTCATGGGGGTTCAGTTCCGATGGAAACGCAACTTGTTCGAGAGCGTAGTGTTGCGATGCGACAGGATATTTTGGATTTAATAGCAGGCCTACCAGAGGAAATAAGGAAGATCCTTGAAGCAGTGCGAGATACCGCAGAGGAAGAAGGGTGTTCCGTTTATCTTGTAGGAGGGTTTGTCAGAGACTTGCTTCTATTTGTCCCCACTCAAGACCTAGATTTTGTTGTCGAAGGTAGCGGTGGTCAGTTTGCAACGGCATTGATGAAACGCATGCCAGACGGAAAACTTACCCAGCACATACAGTTTGGGACCGCCCAGATTATCTTTCCCGATGGGAGTCATCTTGACGTAGCTAGTACGCGCTGGGAATATTATTCCTTCCCTGGAGCACTTCCTCAAGTAGAGGAATCCTGCTTGCGTGATGACTTGTTTAGACGGGACTTTACCATTAATTCTATGGCTATTTGTTTGAATGCTGAGCATTATGGAGAACTCGTCGATTATTATGGCGGAAAACGGGATTTACAGCAAAGAAAAATTCGTTTTTTACATAATATTAGCTTTATAGATGACCCAACTCGTATGCTAAGGGCTATACGTTTCTCCGAACGTTATCAATTTGATTTAGACAAAGAAACTCGAGAGGCTTTATATACTGCGATAGAATCAGGCGTTCTTTCCAAGCTCAGCGTTGAACGATTTACTGAGGAAATTCTGCTTATTTTTAAAGAAATAAACTATCTGGGGATGGGTCGGGCCTTAATTAGTAGTGGCTTGTTTAAGGCGTGGTTTGGTAAGGAGTACGATTGGAATTTTGACTTTGAGGAACAAGAAGACTGTGCTAGTTGGTCCTTAAATACGCGTTGGTTAATGGCTCTTTCTAAAATGGACTCGATTGCAATCTGTAAATTGCTCGAGCGAGTATGCCTGAACAAATCCCTTCGAGATGATACCATGACCTTTGTTCGTATGCGCGAGGCTTTAAAGGAACCATTGACTTTAAGCGAGCTTGACCGATTGGTAAATAAAGCCCCAAAGGGCGTCGTAATGGTTTTAGCTCGGGATGGCCGATTTAGCAAGCTAATTGAGGAAGCGTTGGAGGCCAGTCAGAGGATTAACATGTCCTTAGATGGAAAAGCACTTCTGGAGATGGGCATCAAAGAAGGGCCCGGCATAGGAGAAATTCTTGATCGAGTGCGCATGGCATGGCTTGAAGGTCGAATATGTACTGCAGAAGAAGAGAAGGGCATTGTTCGACAGTGGGTTAATACTCTGCGCCGTTAGAAAGGAGCTAAAGAACTTGCTTGGTTTTGATTTACCGACTATTATCGCTAATATTCCAGCCTTACTGATTGGGTTTGCCTTTCATGAGTATGCTCATGCTTGGGTCGCTGACCGTTTAGGTGACCCAACCCCACGTAGTCAAGGGCGCTTGACTTTAAATCCTATCGCCCATTTAGATCTTTTTGGAACCCTTATGGCCCTCTTATACCGCTTCGGTTGGGCTAAGCCAGTGATGACCAACCCACAATACTACAGAGGCGATAAAAGGCGTGGGCAAATAATGGTTTCTTTGGCCGGTTCAATTATGAATTTACTGGTGGCCTTTGTGGTGATGTTTCTTTGGATTTTGACTATGCATTTTATTCAAGGATCACAGTGGAGTATCTATATTGGAGATGTGTTTGAAGCGACATTGTTCATGAATCTAGGTTTAGGGATCTTTAATCTGTTACCAATTCCTCCGCTTGATGGATTCGGCGTTCTCGCAGGCGTATTGCCTCAACGCTTTACTCCTCAGCTACGTGTGATAGAGCAGTATGGGATGTTTATCTTAATCATTCTTCTCTTTACAGATATTTTAGGTAAAGTTCTTTTTCCTGCTGTATATGGGATTGCCTATGCCTACCAGGCAATCATCACGTTGATTTTAACCCCATTTTTAGGATAACTGTGTTGCATAATCAATCTGATGTAGGTTAATTAACAAACATTATATTAAGTGATTACTATGATAATCAAAAGGGGTGTTAGCGTGAAAGGAAGAATATTAAGTGGTATGCGTCCTACGGGTGCTCTACATATTGGACACCTAAGTGTAATCCAAAACTGGGTTGCCTTACAAGAAAACTATAATTGCTATTTTTCCATCGTAGATCTACATGCTTTGACGACAGGGTATGAAGACCGATTAGACTATCCTAGTCTACGACGAGAGATTACTTTAGATTGGTTAAGTGTGGGAATTGATCCTGAGAAAAGCGCTATCTTTGTCCAATCCCAGGTCAAAGAGCACTCAGAACTGCATTTGCTATTTTCTATGTTTACACCGTTGTCTTGGTTGGAACGCGTTCCTACCTATAAAGATCAAATTCAACAATTAAGTCTACAAGGAAAAGACTTAGGTACGTACGGATTCTTAGGGTATCCACTTTTAATGGCAGCTGACATTTTGCTGTATAAAGCGAGTGTAGTACCGGTTGGAGAAGACCAGCTCCCACACGTTGAGCTCTGTCGCGAAGTTGCACGCCGTTTTAATCATCTCTACGGAACGGTATTTCCAGAACCCAAAGATCTTGTCGGGAAAGTGCCTCTCTTGCCAGGAGTTGACGGGCGGAAGATGAGTAAAAGTTACCATAACGCAATATCCCTCACGGCATCCCCTGAGGAGCTTAAAACAAGAGTCCAACAAATGGTGACTGATCCGGCTCGGCTCCGTAAAGATGACCCCGGTCATCCTGAAGTATGCGTTGTGTTTAAGTTTCATCAGATTTACACACCTGAAGTCGCAGAAATTGAAGAAAATTGCCGCGCAGGAAAAGTTGGTTGTGTCGCTTGTAAACGACATTTAGCGGAAAACTTGGAGAAGTTAATTAGCCCATTCAGAGAACGTCGAGATTATTGGGCGGAACCTGGTCGCGTGGATAAGGTCCTCGAAGAAGGCGCCGAACGTGCTCGGATAACTGCCTCGGAGACAATGAAAGAAGTACGCTGCGTCATGGGCCTGTAAATGGATAGCGAACAAACCATTCCCCAGGTTGATCTACCAGCTTACACCGGTCCACTTGATTTGCTGTTGACCCTTATTCAACAAGAAAAAGTTGATATTTATGATATCCCGATTGCGCGTATTGCCGACCAGTTTGTGGAAGCCGTACGCCAGATGGGGCCTATGGACATGGAATTCACTACAGAATTTCTAGTTCTCGCGGCCCAATTACTTTACATTAAATCAAGGGAACTTTTGCCGAAACCTCCAAAAACTGAACAAGGTGAAGTAGGAGAGGAAGACTTACGTCAGGAACTGGTCGAACGCTTACTCGCTTACCGGACGTTTAAGCAGGCGGCGCAAGTGTTAGAGGGGATAGAAACCTCGTCAGGACGATCTTATTGCCGTGAGGTTGACGTGCAGGAGTTACTGGCAAATGTTGAGCCTGAGGATCCTCTCACGGGGGTATGCTTCGATGATCTTTGGCAAGCGTTTTGTCGGGTGATCGAACGTGCCGAAAAAGGGGAGGAAATCCAGCATGTTCAACCAGATGAGATCTCAATTGATGTGATGCTTGCGGATGTTTTGCGGCGGGTTCTTCTCCATCCGAAAGGGATGCGTTTTTACCAGCTCATGCGGATCGGATCCCGAATGGAAATGGTTGTCTCCTTTCTTGCGTTATTAGAACTTCTGCAATCCGGAAAAGTCCGCGCTGAACAACTGACTGTCCTGAGTGATATTATGATATTTCCTACGCCGAAAGCATGGGAATTCACGGAAGAGGAGTAGATAAAATGCTGTTTCGTGAACCGGAAACGGCGGCGTTAGAAGCCTTGTTGTTTGTAGCCAAAGAGCCGCTAACGTCTGAAGTGCTTGGAGAGATTCTTGAGTTGGACCTATTGAAGGTTGAAGAACTGATGCTGGTGCTGAAAAACCGATATACTGTGGATTCCTGTGGATTGAAACTGCTTGAAATCAATGGGGGATATATATTAGGCACTAAGCCAGAAGTTGCCCGCTATGTCGAAATTCTTTATAAACAACCAACGCATGCCCTCTCCAATGCTGCACTTGAAGTGCTGTCTATCATTGCTTACAAACAGCCGGTGACTCGTGGAGAAGTGGATTTCATCAGAGGTGTTCAATCCGATCGGGCTTTAGCGACTTTAGTGGAAAAGGGACTAGTAAAAGACGTAGGTCGTAAGGACGGTCCTGGGCGCCCCATCCTATACGCTACGACTGAACAATTCCTTCTTCATTTCGGCTTGCGTTCCTTAGAGGATATGCCGAACCTTGAAGAAGGTTTGCTTAGTGAAGATGAGGTGGCAAGTGCCGAAGAGTAGGCAATTTGCCAACAAAAAGGGCTGTACAAACTAGTAAGACTAGACTGTACAGCCCTTTTCTGTGTCTTGATGACTCTCTTTCTCGCAAAAGTACACTGGTGACGAATACTTTAATATTTAACAATATCTAGGAGGTATTTGGCTTTTTACGACGAAGAAGAGTAATAATGAGAAAATTTCAAAAAGGTCATGATTAATAATGAAGAAGGTTTTCTATATGATTGATAAAGTAGCTTATCTTATTTTTTTCATTGTTATAATTAATGTTCTTATTTTTACTCGAATTTTTATGAGTCAATTTTATAAGAGAAAAAGAAAAAATGAAGAAATTATTAGGATAAATAGAAATTTATATAATTTTATAGATGGATTTGCATGGTTGTTATTATTAATCATATTTTTTAGCTTATTTTTTGATAGTTCATACAAGCTGTATTATTTATTGAATAAAGGCTATATAAATAGTATTTTTCAATTATTGGATGTTGAATATTTGGAGATTTTAAGAAAGCATTTTGTTGAAAACAATATGTTAAACGAACTTATTACGATAGTTCATTATAAAAATAATTTAGTACGTATGTTACTTGAGATTTTTGGATCACTTGCTTGCTCAATTTTGTATATTTGTATAGAGGATGGCAGCAAAATGTAATTTATGAAAATGGAATACTTTATAATGATTACCTATTTAATTGGGATAAAGTAATTAGCTATAGGTGGAGAAGTTATAATAAAAATGAATTTTTTAGAAAAGGAGAGTATTGTATTTTAGAAATTACACTACAACAAAAGAGAATTGATAAATTTTTCAAACTAGATAACCCAAAAATTAAGTTGAAAGTGAATTGTGGAGATAGGGAAATAATTAATGGTATTTTAGAAAAGTATACAATCATTAATTAACACTATCCTTATTCAGCTTCGATCTTAATTAAGTGCTTGAGTAATTATAGGGGGCTTGGTCCATGTCGCCTCTAAATTAGGGGACGGAAGCAGGGCATGGGTGGATACATAATTGGGGGATTTAAAATGAAATGGGAATTTGAAGGTTATATGATAAATACTGATAAATCTTTGCTTTCGGCGGAGCGGGTTAAGGAGTTTTTGTCGGATAGCTATTGGGCTAGGGATAGATCGAAAGAGCTTATTGAAAGAACTATAATAAATTCATTTTGTTATGGAGTGTATCATGAAGAAGAATTGGTTGGTTTTGCGCGGGTCGTGTCTGACTATTCAACCATAGTTTGGATTTGCGATGTATATATAGATAGGAATCATAGGGGGAAAGGACTGGGGAAGAAACTAATAGTATGTATTCTTGAAACCCCGGAGTTCCAAAATATCAGGAGCTCTTTAGTAACCAGAGATGCGCATGAATTGTACGAAAAGTTTGGTTTTGAAAGCGTTGAATCAAGATTTATGACGCGCAAGCCCTTAGGATAATACTCTTAACACGTATTAATAGTGCTTATTGTTCGTGAAAGTCAGGATTATAACTTGTTTGATTTTGTAAGAGATAATGAAATAGTGCTTAAATTGTGAGGTGATTATTCTGAAACGCTTTGTTAAGCTAGGTATCTTCCTTGTTATTTCTATACTTATTGTTTTTGTTATATGGATGGGATTTGAAAGATCACCCTCTTTAGACAAATTACCATTGCCATTGGAACAGTCCCTTGATGTTCCAGATGTTTCTTGTCCAAGTGATAAAGATAACGATGGTGTGAATGATCTGAAGGACCTTGCTAATGGAGCTAGGGCGGAAGTAATCAGAAAACCCCAGTATCGTAGTGCTTACTATCAAGGGGGACTCCCTCCAGATAATGAAGGAGTATGCACAGACGTAGTGTGGAGGGCAATGCGTGACGCTGGTTACGATCTAAAGGCCTTAGTGGATAAAGACATTCGAGAGAACTTGTCAAAATATCCTCGTGTTGAAGGTTCGCCAGATCCAAACATAGATTTTCGTCGCGTGCCAAATCTTATCGTTTACTTCCGTAGGTATGGAACGGAACTTACTAAGGAGATAAAACCCAGTGACATAGAAAATCTTTACCAGTGGCAGGCCGGGGATATAGTCACATACGACTACCCACACGAACATATTGCTATAGTTTCTGATAAACGTCGCAAGGACGGCGTTCCATATATTCTGCATAATGCTGGACCAATAGCAAGCGAAACGGATCAACTAATAAGCTGGCCCTCTAAAATTACTGGCCATTTCCGATTTCCGAAGCTTTAGTTTATCTATTTTGTACCACTCCCACTTCTTGTAAGTTGGGAGTGGTACCCGTACTCAACTTTTCATTGCTGTGAATTCAGGAATTGATTTTTATCAATGGAACTTTACAATACTTTCTGAGGATGGAACAGATTTGACCGACAAATTCTTTGATGCGATGTAATTCACTTTCGCGACTACCAGTTCTCCACGACTGACAGTAGTCCATTAGCCAGAATTCCAGTTTAGCAGCCAGCTCATAGGGAGCATCCAGCGGACGGACATCTTGCCCATATTCACGTTCTTTAATGACCAACGTCAATTCTTGCATCAGTGCTACACCCCGAGCAGCAAGATAATACTCTAACATCTCTTCTTGGTGGTCTGCATAGGAACCCATGTTATTTTGTTTAAGAGAATTAAAGATTTCCGAACATCTGGTGACGGCGGTCTTAAGCTGATCTTCGGAAGCTTGCATGATTTCCTCTTTTGCTTTTTCATACAGGCTGATGCCAAAATCTTGGTAGGTCTGATTGTAGATCTTGTAATCCCTGAAAAATGCTAAATTATTAAAAATGATGATATCTTGATGTGAAAGTTCACGCAGTAGTCCCACCAGACTTTTCCCCGGGTCTTCGTATTCCACCAAAGAAATAGCCTGGTCTATGGTAGCGAAATCTCTATCGTCCTTCACGTTCCAACCTTGTGCTGCACCGTAAATCATACCAGGAATGGCAAGAGAAGGCATATTGATGTGGCCACAATCCCCCCAGTCGGTATTTAAAAACCCTTCGGCATGATATTCATTACCTAACTTCGCCATATCTCGAATGTTGGTGAAACTCATGTCATAGGCATTCACCAATCGGCTGTACCCGGATACGCTAGGACATACATATTGCTTCAAGCCTTTGTCAGAAAAAATTTTAACAGTTTCGTCCGTAGCACCATACTCGTAATACCAGTTCAGGCAGGTAACCTGTGCATTCAGATTACCCAGATGTTCGGGATGGCTCTTCACAATATCTCCCCAAATCATGACATCTTTCCCTTTGTTCTGGAGATATTCCACTAACTGATTGACATAACAAAGATACATCTCACCGTAATCCATTTTCTGAGCCATGGAAGCGCTTTTCCCCTTGCCCAAATCAAATGTTTCATCACAACAAATGTTTATTTTATTGCTGCGAAACAAAGGCATATATTGGTCAAGAATTCCCTTGATAAGAGTCAAGCTATCGGGGTCTGACACATTGATGATGTGGTATCTCATGCGGTTATACCAAGTGAAGGTCTCACCGGGACTAGTGTCATCCATTTCTCTGTATTTACCAAAGCCCTCTGAACGGAGTAAATCATACAAATGGCCAAAGGTTGCTATGCAGGGTACGAGTTCAATGCCTCTCACATTGCAATAAGAATCTAACTCTAGAATTTCTTCTGGGTTAAAAGGATCAGTCTGTGACCAAATCTCTTCAAAGCCATCTAAGCGTAAACAGTTTTCCATGTATAACTGAAGTTGATTAATTTTATAGAGTGCCAACCGATCGACCAGTGCTTTCAGACTGTCCATAGTGGGCACCCTTCCCCGGCTAACATCAAGCATATAACCTCTGTTAGCATAGGATGGTTCATCGGCAATATCCACACAGCCAATTTCCCCACGGGATAGCCTGCATAGTTGAATTAACGTTGCTGCCCCATATAGGAATCCACGGTTGGAACAAGCAGAAATGGTGATTTTATGGGAGCTTACAGTCAGCCGGTAGGCTTCTTTTTTTCCATCCATGTCATCATATTCAAAGTAAATGCAGTTTTCAGCAAGTGTTCCCGCACTTCGTAACACCTTTTTAATGGGCAGCGTCATGGCGATAACCTTTTTAATTTCCAGTTGCAATAGCTTTGCTGTTTCTAAATCAGTGTCATCTTGAGCCTCATCTAACACGATGGCAGTATAGTGGTCTATCAAAAATAATCCATCTTGTGCAGTAAGCTTGCTTGGCAATGGGATAAGGTACATTCTTTTTCTCCTGTCTCATATTGATTTTTTCTCTGCTGCTTCAGCAATGCCCGGCCTAGATAATATTAGTACCGTTCTTATAGATAGGGTTCTCCATAGTTAAAGCCTTATCCTCTTTTGAATATCTAATCGCTCTATTGTAGCCCAATGACTTAATGAGCTGTATGGTAATTTTTTCTTAATGTTCAACAATATCTCCCAATTTGTTTCTTTACTCCAAGTCGTAAGCAACTCTATTCATTTGCGTATTGGCTATCTGCTTAAGTCTTAATTTGCTTATCATAAAGTAGATTATTCAACAAACTTAAATTAGGATGTTATGCTCAAATGAAAAAAGCCATTGATCACTGTCAATAGCTTAAACGAATCACTGAAACTCATTGCCTATAACGAAACCGGTTGGAACTGTACTTAGGTCGCACCTGTTGGAACTCCCTTGTTCTATTAGTTCGAAAGCTGCTAGCATTTCATTCCAAATAATTTTGTAAATAACAGATGAGATTTTAACTAAATCGCCTTCATACACATCTTTCCCGTTTTGATCAGAAAGACCAGTCCACTGAAGCAGTTGAAATTTCCCGATCTGTTCCCACGATTTACCAGGTACACTCACTGCAAATGGAACTGAACTATGCGTATCAAAACTTATGGCTTGTGGTATTAACATTTTCTCCTGAATCCTGTCCCAAACCCTAAATTTTAGTTCTTTCAAATTTTGGTTCCTCCTTTGTTCACTGCGAAAGACCTCTCTAAACATATACGCAGGAGGGAGCCTCTTTAAGGGGGTACAAAAGAACTTTTTACCATTCTTGAAATTATAGTGACCTTAACTCGTAAGAAAGTAAGGAAAGCTTGGTGCATAATAATCCTCGAAATAGGGTATCTTACCTTTTTAGAGATTGTCTTGAAGACGACCATTTGAGTTCGGAGGGGTACTGGTGCGGATTTTAGCGTTCTTGCTCGCCATGACAATGCTACTGCTACTTAGTCTAACTTTAAAAGCAGAAGTAGATTTTAGATACAGACGTATCGAAGAGGAAGATCATATTGAAATCGATTTTCGTGCCTTTCATGGATTATGGCATACTCAATTTCAAATACCAACCCTCCAATTAGAATGGGAGAAAGGACCACAGGTCGAAATCGAACAGGTAGCAATAGCAAAGGGCGGGACGCGTAAAGCAACTAAAAAAGCACGTATTCGCTATATTCGGAGAGGGTGGTTGTTTCGGTTTTGGCTAAATATTCCCCGTTTGTTGCGACGTATTAATCGGATAAAACAGCAATTTTACAAGGGAATTCATTGTAAGGGAATTAACTGGCGGATAGAAATCGGTTTTCCGGATGCGGCTCAAACAGCGATTGCAGCAGGAACATTTTGGACTATGTTGGGTTTTGCTCTTTCCCATCTTTATCAACAAGTGACAGTCGAGGTCAAAAGACCAGCTTTGGTAGTGGTTCCAACATTTAAGAAAGCAGGGTTTTTATGTGATATTCGATGCATATTCCAATTAAGAATAGGCCATATTATTTTTGTAGGATTTAACGTATTGAGAACGTTAAGGCGGGGTATAAGGGGGTAACATGCACATGGGTAATCATCCGATTGAATCATTGATGAAAACAGCCATGGAAAGCATCCAACAAATTGTTGATGTCAATACGATTGTTGGAGATCCAGTAGAAACTCATGATGGATCCGTGATAATTCCAATCTCAAGGGTTTCTTGTGGTTTCGCAGCAGGCGGTAGTGAGTTTGCACCAGCGGACGACAATAAAGAAAATGTCAATACGGGTGGACAAGCACCGGCACTTCCCTTTGGAGGCGGTGCAGGAGCTGGGGTGTCGGTGCAACCTGTTGGGTTCTTGGTTGTAGGTAACGGGAATATACGACTCCTACCTGTTGACGGTAACGTGGTAGTTGACCGGTTGATCGATGCAATTCCTGACGTGTTAGACAGGGTTACGGGAATGTTTCAAAAGAAGAAGAGACCTTCGGACGACATTATCATTGCCCGTGACTAAACGATTGGATCGTATTATTGAAAAGATAATAGGGATAAGTAAAGAAGAACGAGAATATCTCGTTCTTTTTTGCATGTCCTTTTCATACTTTTAGGCAGGGGGGTGGGAAATGGTTAATCTCATCTGGCTTGTGATGTTGGCAACTGGAATCATTGTTTCAGCGCTTAATGGACACGTCGAAAGTGTAACGACATCGGCGCTGAAAGCGGCGGAACTAGGGGTAGAGGTCGCTATTGAACTAATCGGCGTGATGAGTTTGTGGCTTGGACTCATGCGTTTGGCAGAGGAAGCTGGCTTTATTAGAGGGATTTCACGTTTATTTGGCCCAGCGGTGCGTCGCTTGTTTCCATCCCTTAAGCCAGATAGTCCTGCACTGGGAGCCATTATCATGAATATAAGTGCCAATATATTGGGATTGGGGAATGCCGCTACCCCTTTTGGGCTGAAGGCTATGCAGGAGCTCCAAAAGGAAAATCCGACACCCGACGTGGCAAGCCCTGCAATGATAACGTTTCTAGCTTTAAATACTTCATGTATAACCCTAATTCCTGCTACAATTATTGGAGTTCGTCTTAAAGCAAATTCAGTTAATCCAACAGAAATTATTGGCACAACAATCGTCGCAACTGGATGTGCTATGACCGTCGCGATCATCGTGGATTACCTTATTCGTCACAGGAGGAGAAAATGAAGTTTATTGCCGAAATTTCTCGTTGGGCGATTCCATTGCTCTTGTTACTTATCCCAGTAATGGCTTACCTTCGCAAAGTCCCTGTCTATGAATCATTCGTAGCGGGAGCGGAGGAAGGCTTTAAAACGGGTGTGCGGATTCTCCCTTTTTTAATTGGAATGTTAGTGTCTATAAGAGTTTTCGTGGATTCTGGAGCGCTCGAGACAGTGTCGCATTGGTTACAGCCACTCTTCTCTCTTTTAGGGTTGGATCCGAGTTTCGCTTCGATTATTCCTTTGGCTATTATGCGTCCCTTGAGTGGGTCTGGGGCGTTAGGTGTAGCAACACAACTGATTAATCAACATGGACCAGATTCCTTCATCGGCCGTTTAGCATCGACCCTCCAAGGGAGTACGGATACTACATTCTTTGTACTTACCGTGTATTTTGGATCGGTTGGAATCAAAAAGTACCGTTACGCTCTAAAGTTGGGATTATTAGCAGATATCGTAGGCTTAGTTGTCTCAGTGTGGATTGTCAGCAAAGTGTTTTATTGAACCTTACTTTGTACATACTAACGATGTACCGAAAGGGGGACATTGTTTAGTATGCTATATATTGTTTTACCTGCATATAATGAGGCCGCAGCACTTCCAGCGTTGCTAGAGGATATCGAACAAAACTGCGTGCCAATCCCACATCAGATCATTATCATCAATGATGGGAGTACAGACAATACTCCGGATGTTGTCCAAAGCTACGCGCAAACCCATAATAACATTCACAGAGTTAATCACGATCAAAATCAGGGGCTTGGAGCGGCCTTAAACAGTGGTTTTCAGTATGTAATGAACCTTAACGAGAAACAACGCAACGGACCAACAAGACAACTGAACCAAGAAGTCCCGGATATGGTTATAACAATGGACGCCGATAATACTCAACCCGCAGATCGAATTCCTTTGATGTATAAGGAGATTTGTTCGGGCGCTGATCTTGTCATTGCCTCGCGTTATGTTCGAGGTGGGGAACAACATGGACTCTCTTTGGGGCGTAGGGGGCTATCCTGGGGAGCTGGAAAATTCATGCACTTTTTTGCTCCTATACCTGGAGTTCGAGATTATTCTTGTGGCTTTCGTGCCTATCGTCTTTCCATATTATTCGCAGGAACTCGGCAATATGGTCCAAATATAATTAAAAGTCGTAATTTCTCAGGAATGGTTGAATTGCTACTCAAAGTTGCTCCTTTTGCCGAGCTCGTGACTGAAATCCCTTTAGAACTTCATTATGAACGGAAAAAAGGGGTCAGTAAAATGCGGATAAGGGCAACAATTTGGGGATATATCCTACTTATCTATCACATTAAACGCAAAAGGTGGAACAGGTTAAAATGGGCGGAGGAGTAAGAAGAAGACTACTTTTGTGTGTTATTTTACTTGTTGCTTTGCTAGCCCGTCTAAGGGGAATAACGAACCCTTTGTTAGATGATCAAGCTTGGCGTCAAGCAGATACGGCGAGTATGGCTTTACATATGCTTGGGGGGTTAACGGACATTCCAGGTGTCTTCTTGCCACAACTTAACTATGACGGGGTTACCCCTCAAAACGTAGAATTAGAGTTTCCATTTTTGCCCTACCTTTTGGCCTGGACATGGACAATATTTGGGTGGGCAGATATTTGGGGACGCATTTGGTCGGTTGCCTTAGCTTTAATTGCAGTAGGGGGAATCTACTACCTGGGGCGGCAAATGTTTACAGACCGTGTTGGGCTTTTAGCTGCAACCATTTATGCTCTAATGCCTTTATCAATATATTATGGACGAGTTGTAATGCCAGAACCCATGGCCCAAGCGTGGAGCATTTGGGCTTTGGCCATGATCTGGCGCTGGAGAAATTCATTGGAGGACAGAGGGCTTTGGAAGATTGGGCTGTTAATGGCAGGGGCAATATTAGCAAAGCTTCCTCAGCTTATGTTGTTTCCAGTTGCCTTATTGCTTGGCTTTTATCCTTTGAATCCTAAACGGATAGGGCAGATTGTACGTTTTAGTTTGATTGTGCTTCTTCCCCCAATGGTATATTATTTATGGGTACATTTGAACGTCGCACCCTCAAGTCAGTTTGTATCTGGAATACTGGGTGGCAATATGACGAATTCACGTAGCTTGAACTGGAGCTTATTAGGCAATAACATTCAACGAGGATTTACTGGCAGTGTTCTCTTTCTTTCTGGAATCGGTCTATGTCGCCTGTTGTTTACGCGTTCTCCTGCGCAAATTGCCCTCTTAACTTGGAGTGGAATTGGCATTCTTTATATGGTTGTGGTTTGTGTACGTATTCCCTTAGATTATTACTTAGTTCCTATCTTACCTCTTGTTGCTTTGCTGAGCGCTTATGCCCTTGATAGAGTTGATTTCCTACCAGGAACAGTGCTTGTATTTTTATTCTTGGTGTTGATCAACAGGGAGTCCTTTGAAGCGAATACATACCTAACGCCAAAATATCATTGGAATGAGGAAATTCTCAGCCAAGCGCGGTGGATCAAAGACCATACTCCTTACTCAAGTATTCTAGTCCTAAGTGACCCACCGCCGATGACGTTTTATTATGCGGATCGTGTGGGTTTTCGCATAATTTCAATAGACGATGAAGACATTCCGTCTGAGGTTCTGAACCAATTCCCCGCTGATTTCTTGGTGCATCTTCCTCAGAGTCCGCCTAAAGAGCTATTCTGGGAAAACGTTCGGAATGCCTATCCTGAAATTGGACCAGGTGTTTTTGATCTAAGAGTACCTATGTACAAGCCTCGATGATAAGATGATAAATCATCATCCAAATACTGGGTAACATAAGTCGCAGGTTTTTTTGTAGAACTAGCACGTATCAATAGTAGTCCTAGGCGTGAGAGATATAGGGAGGAGACCAGAAATTGGTGGATCATGAAAGCAGGGTTCAAGAAAAAGGGGATGGAGAACGTTTGCAAAAGGTACTGGCACAGGCTGGCGTGGCTTCTCGGCGACATGCAGAGCAGCTCATTCTAGATGGTCGAGTAACAGTGAATGGGGATAAAATTTCTGCTTTGGGAACTAAAGTGAGAATTCAAGACCATATTCAGGTAGATGGGCATGAGATATATCGCACGGAAAGCCTACACTATTATCTGCTTAATAAACCAACTAGTGTGATTACCAGTGTTAGCGATCCTCAGGGACGTCCAACTGTAGTCGATTTAATGAAAGATGTCCCAATACGGGTTTATCCAGTCGGCAGACTGGATTATGATACATCGGGTTTATTGGTTCTTACCAACGATGGGGAATTAACTCATCGCTTAATGCATCCATCCTTTGGGGTAGAGAAAACGTACCGTGTTTGGGTAAAAGGGCCAGTGGGTATTAACGCCCTTGAAACTTTACGGCAGGGGGTATTTCTCGAAGACGGAATCACCGCTCCGGCTATTGTAGAGCGCGTGAGCGGTGTTTCTAGCGAAACAGACATTAACTCCAGAGGAAACCATTTAGAAGTCTTAGAAGTGACAATTCATGAAGGACGAAACCGTCAAATTCGTCGGATGTTTTCAACAATTGGATATCCAGTAGTAAAACTTGAACGAATTCGATTTGGATCCTTATTACTAGGGAATTCTCTCAGTACAGGCAGTTATCGGATATTGACGATAGAGGAAGTTAGGGAATTGCGTTCCAAAGTAGGGCTATGAACTTAACCAACAGGGTAGAGGGGATGCTCAATTTCCGTATTCCATTTTTCAATGTCTCTTCCGCCAAAGGAACGTAGGGCGTTGGCGACAGAATTGATTTTTTCGTGGTTTGTTTGAATCAATACCAACCAATGTCCTGTACGCACTTCATGTTCGTAATGGCGTGCGCGAATTTCAGAGAGGCCATAGATCAGGAGCACTTCGACAAGTCCACGCCCTTGAGGTTGGTGCATGAGTTGATCCGCTAAAGGTCCAGCGACAACCACTTCCCCAAGATTTGGCACATTAAAAGGAGCAACTTGAACTAACCAAGCGTTAAATTTATCTAAGTTAATTTCACTAGGGTAATAAGCAAGTTCATTGGCAATTTCTTCGCGGAATTCGCCTTGATGGATGAATTCACTCCTAACTATGACCGATATTTTACTATTCGCCAAGGATTCGCCTTGAATCTCTTCAATGGCCTCTTTCGTTTGTTGTGGGCCTTTAAAAATAGCAATAGCTGTTTTTCTCATTTAAGTATCCTCCTTCTACAATGTACCTTATTACAAATTTACTGAGCTGAGTTTGACTTAGTATGTCCACAAATTACAACACTAAAGCAAGAGATGCAGGAGAAAATCAAACCTATGGAGAATATTTTTATGACGAAATAAAAAGCTATATAGCTTAAAATAGAGAAACGGAGAGAGCGATGATGAAAATTCGGATAGGGAATGAGCTCCTTACAGAACACGTTCGTGTTCGTATACGTTTGGATTATCGTGGTGAATCGCGGAGTGGACGATTTTTCTTTGGAGGAAAGAGTAAAGAACAAATGGCAGAAAAGATGAGAGAACAACAGGTCGGATTGTTGCGCAATGTGCCACTTCAAGGGATTTTCATCGAAGATGTCGATTTAAGTCTTGATGTCTATTCTGTGGCTGAAGGGGGTGGGAGGCGCACCCATGAGATTGCCTATGCGCCCATAATTCTAACTCTTCGAATTGAAAACCTTGACGACTTGCTCCCACTTCTGATTAGGCCTGAATTTCGTAAAATAGATTTCCTAAGTCCTGAAAATGTCTCACTTCACCGCTTGGATATGGAACGATTACTTTTTCGATTAAGTCAATCATTTCAACAAGAAATAAAAGTTCTTGAACAGAAATATTCACGGTAAATAATTTTATATAAGCATTAATAAAGAACAATAATAAAATTCAGCGAATAATACCATATTGTGGTTTATTCGCTGAATTTTTTGTTATCCACTAAATATTCGGCAATATATGCAATAATTAATCTTTTCACAAAAGTCATTACATATTGAATATTAATATATATTAGAATAATATATATCTTAATAGATGGCCTGACAAGTATAAAGATTAGTATTTAAAAATTTTTAGTTATTTTGGAAGGTTTTTTGTTATTTTGATTTAATTTGTTAAATATTCTATTAAAAATCAATAATTATTCTTTTCACAAATATCTATACATATTGAAAAGTTTAATAAATTAGATTAGTATATCTTTAGGCGCTAAATATTTTGAAATAGGGTTTTAATAGGTGAAACAGTAAATTAATTTATACACAAGAATAAAATAGAATATTTTTTCTTAAGGGGGTGATTGATGAGAGCTTGGGGAACATAGAACCCAGTGGAATCAAATTTATTGAAGGAGGTTCATACATTTGCAGTATTTACAAAACTATAATCCCACGGGTAACTTCTGGTTTTCTGTTTTACTTGCAGCTTTACCGATTATAGCCCTGCTTTATTTCTTAGCGCTTCACCCCCATAAAGCGAAGAATGGTGAGAGAATATTGGGTATTTATGCTCCGTATGCGGCACTCATTGCAGTAGTAGTTGCTTTTGTCATCGCTATTTTCGTTAACGGGATGCCAGCATCTATGACTCTAGCGGCATTTGGTTATGGGGTCGCGAGTGGTTTATTCCCAATCGGTTGGATTGTCTTTGGAGCTATTTTTCTATATACGATGACAGTTGTTACTGGTAAATTCGAAATCGTTAAAGATTCCATCGCTGGAATTACCGCGGACCGTCGCTTACAAGCTCTACTAGTAGCTTTCAGCTTCGGAGCCTTTATCGAAGGCGCATCTGGTTTCGGTACTCCGGTGGCGGTGGCAGGGGCCATCATGGTTGGTTTAGGTTTCCGCCCACTTACCGCGGCTGTGGTCTGCTTGATTGCTAATACAGCACCTGTGGCGTGGGGCGCAATCGGAACACCTGTTTTAACCCTTGCTAAAGTCACAGGTATTAACGATGGTCTGATCACTCAAATGGCAGGCAGACAATTACCGTTCTTTTCTCTCATTATTCCTTTCTGGCTGGTTGCAACTTTAGTCTTAATGGAAAAAGGAAAATGGAAGGAAGTCTGGGAAGTATGGCCTGCTATCCTCGTAACAGGTTTATCCTTCGCTACCGTTCAGTTTACGATGGCTGAGTATGGTTTGACTATGCTTGTTGATATTGGAGCAGGTATGGGTAGTATTATCATCACCTCCTTGTTCCTCAAAGTATGGATACCAAAGAATATCATCACCAATGAAATGGCTTATGCAAAATTAGAAGGTAGAGATCCTGGAAAACCAAAGGCTATACCAAAACATTCTTGGCCTGTATTATTACAAGCTTGGATGCCGTGGGTTTTCTTGGCTATCTTTGTTGCAATGTGGGGAGTTCCAAGTATTAAGACTTGGTTGAACGGCCTTTTCAATCCTCAGTATAACGTTCCTTTTTTGCATCTTTTAGCTTTCAAAACTGCACCAGTATCTGTGGGTGCTGTGGCTAAAACTGGAGAAGCCGCCGTCTTTGGTTTCAATCTTATAACTATGGCGGGGACTGGAATTTTGATTGCAGCCTTCATCACAGGAATTCTCTTCCTCAGAGTTACGGCTGCCCAGTGGAAAGAGATTCTCGTTACAACGATTGTACGTCTGAAAATACCGATTTCAGTTATCTCTTTAGTTATCGGTCTAAGTTACATCACAAAGTATGCAGGAACTGACGTTACATTGGCTTTAGCTTTCGCTAAAACCGGCGTGCTCTACCCCTTCTTTGCTGTCATGATTGGTTGGTTGGGGGTATTCCTGACAGGTAGTGATACAGCTTCAAACTCACTGTTTGGTAATCTTCAGCTCGTAACAGCTCAACAGCTGGGTTTAAACCCACTCTTGATGGTTACTGCAAACAGTACTGGTGGAGTTATGGGTAAAATGATTGATGCTCAGAGTATTACGGTTGCAACCGCAGCCTGCTATGCGGACGCTGACGAAGGAGTCAGAAATATCGGAGTTATTTTCCGAAAAGTATTCTGGCATAGCATCGTGTTGGCGTTCCTCATGGGCTTATTGACCATGCTACAAGCGTATGTATTCCCTTGGATGATTCCGACAATGTAAATAATAGAAATAATCAGACGGGCGACCACATTAAAGTGGTCGCCCGTCTGATTTACTATTCACAATTTCGGAACAAAAATATCTCGACTAACGATTATAGAATGTTTGCTCTTCTGTTGAGAACTTAATCACAATAATTAAAAGCGGGAAACGCCTTGAATAGGAGTTTTCCGCTTTTAATTATTGTGATTACAATCATCTAACTTTAGTTATTTATATAAAAGATTGTCTATTATATAAATAAAGGGATTTATAGAACTATTGAAATTTCTGTAAAGAAGGTTTATTATGGGCTATGGCGGTCTGACAACAGGGCCATCAGTCCGAGAAACATTCTTAGAAATGCATGAAAGAGGTGAAAAAGAGATCGATTGAGAAGGATATTCCGAATAAGGACTAGTTGATATGGAAAAACTCTACTCATGCTTATTGAAAGGTGGAATTTACTATGGCATGGACACAGAACTATGCAGCTCTCGGAAATAGCATTGGGCTCACAGCACTCGCAGTATCTATCCCTATTTTTTATCTATTTTGGGCGCTCGCGATCAAACGAATGAAGGGTCATATCGCTGGAAGTACTACGCTCGTATTAACAATTATCGATGTAGTGCTTGTCTACAAGATGCCACTAGGGACTGCAATTTCCGCAAGTGCGCTCGGAATACTTAATGGCATATTCCCCATAGCTTGGATTGTCGTAACCGCTGTTTTTCTCTATAACTTGACAGTAGAAGCAGGACAGTTTGAGATCATCAAGAGTTCAATTGCTTCATTATCTAGTGACCGTCGTATTCAAGCTCTGCTCATTGCGTTCTCTTTCGGAGCGTTTTTAGAGGGAGCCGCCGGGTTCGGCACACCTGTTGCAATTTCCGGTGCGATCTTAATTGGCTTAGGATTTGAACCCCTTTATGCCGCCGGATTATGTTTAATTGCCAATACTGCACCAGTTGCCTTCGGTGGAATCGGTATTCCGATTATCACTGCAGGTGCAGTAACTGGAGTTAGTGCGGATATTATTTCCGCTGCAGTGGGACGTCAACTTCCCTTCCTTTCCGTTATGATTCCTTTATACTTAATTATTCTCATGGCAGGTTGGAAAGGTGCCAAAGAAGTCCTTCCAGCTATCGCCGTTTCTGGACTTTCATTTGCTCTTGCACAGTGGTGGTCTTCTAATTACCTCGGTCCCTTACTCCCAGATATCATTGCTTCTTTAGTTTCTCTCATCGCCTTAATCATTTTACTGAAATTATGGAAGCCCAAAAACATCTGGCGTTTTCCGAGTGAGAAAGGTGAAAAAGTCGCAACCTTTAAACAGTACACTGGCGCTCAAATAATTAAAGCTTGGTCCCCATTTGCAATTCTGACATTAATAGTGGGTATTTGGGGAACAAATACATTTAAAAATTTTGTCGGGAAAAGCCTAGAATGGTTTGTAAACGTTCCTCATTGGCCTGGTCTAGATGGCTTAGTTATGAAAACGATGCCGATAGTTAAAACACCGACTGTTTACGCGGCTAGTTACAAATGGGAATTTTTTGCAGCGGCAGGGACGGCAATCCTGATCACAGCACTCATCAGCATGCTAATTCTGAAAATCAGCCCTTCAAAAGGGGTTAAAGTATTTGGAACAACGTGTAAAACCCTTATGTTTCCTGTTATCACAATCAGTTCAGTACTTGGTTTCGCATATCTTGCAAACTACTCTGGACTTTCTTATACACTCGGGCTATTATTTTCCCAAACTGGCCAATTATTCCCGTTCTTTTCTCCAGTACTCGGTTGGTTGGGCGTATTCTTAACGGGGTCTGACACCTCAGCTAACGCATTATTTGGAAAGCTACAACAAGTTACAGCTGAACAGGTCGGCGTTAACCCTGTGCTAACTATTGCAGCAAATAGTTCAGGAGGAGTTGTTGGGAAAATGATTTCTCCACAATCCATTGCCGTAGCTGCAGCGGCGACTGGCTTAGTAGGTAAAGAGTCTGATCTCTTCCGCTTTACCTTAAAACATTCGCTCTTCCTCTTGCTTCTTGTCTGTATTATGACTTATCTTCAAGCGTATGTACTGCCAGGTATGATTCCGACGATCGCAGGTATTATGCCGACGATTGCGTCAGTGTTACACTAAAATAATTTGTAAATTTAAGAATAATAGTTTATGGGAAGAGGTAAAATATGCCTCTTCCCAACTTATATTTTTAAGTAATTAAATTTACTTATTGAAATTTCTCTTAAATTGAATTAATATATAATTAAGTGAGTGGCGGTCTGACCGTCAGACAAAGTTTTTAAGGGGGTTAAAGGATGTTAACTCGTGAAGTATTGCAAGAACTCATTCAAGTGATCGGTATTGAAAATGTCCTCACGGAGAAGGAAGACTTATTGACCTATGCTTATGACGCGACTGCGGCGATGAAGCATTGTATGCCAGAAGTTGTGGTTACGCCCCTTTCCACAGAACATGTGGCTGAGATCGTTAAAATTGCTGCTCGGCATAAAGTTCCGATCTATCCACGCGGCGCGGGAACAAACCTCAGTGGGGGAACTATCCCCATTGAAGGAGGAATTGTTCTCTCAATGCTGAACTTAAATAAAATCTTGGAAGTCGACCAGGATAATTTGACTGCCACAGTGCAACCTGGAGTGATTATTCAGGCGCTTAATGATGAAGTGGTTAAGCATGGTTTACTCTATCCGCCTGATCCTGGAACTATTACTACCGCGACTATGGGAGGCTCAGTTTCAGAGTGTTCAGGTGGTTTGCGTGGTCTCAAATATGGCGTTACCAAACATTATATTATGGGCTTGCAAATCGTTTTAGCGAATGGAGAGGTTATCCGCTGGGGAGGAAAAACTGTCAAGAATGTCACCGGGTATGATCTAGTTGCCCTCTATACTGGGGCAGAAGGAACTCTGGGCATTATTACCGAAATTATCGTGAAACTAATACCCGCTCCTGAGGCACGTAAGAGTATCATGGCTGTCTTCGATGACGTTGATAAGGCAGGTAATGCCATAGCCGCCATTATCCGAAATAAAATCATACCGGCTACCCTTGAGATTATGGACAATGTGACCATTCAAACCGTGGAGAATTTTGTGCATGCAGGACTTCCAATGAACGCTGAAGCTATTCTCTTATGTGAAGTGGATGGCTACAAAGAAGTTGTCGAACGAGAAGCAGTTTTAGTTGAACGAGTTTTAAAGGAAGAAGGGGCAGTTGAAGTAAAAATTGCCAAAAATGACCAAGAACGTGATCTTTTGTGGTTAGCTCGACGTAGCGCGCTTCCTGCACTCGCTCAAAAAAGGCCGACGACAGTATTGGAGGATGCGACCGTTCCCCGGAGCAAAATTCCAGATATGCTTAAAGCTATCCGAAGAATTGCAACGAAACACAATCTGCAAATTGCTACGTTCGGACATGCCGGAGACGGAAACTTACACCCCACTATTTTGACAGATGTTCGGGATGAGGAAGAAATGAAACGAGTTCACCTGGCAGTGGAAGAGATTTTCGAAACGGCTATAGCACTTGGAGGAACTCTTTCCGGAGAACATGGGATTGGAATTGCCAAAATGAAATTTCTTGACTGGGAATTTGGTGAAGCTGGGGTAGCGGCATTGCGTAGCATTAAAGAAGCCTTAGACCCCAACTATATAATGAACCCAGGCAAGATTGTAAGGAGGGACTAATCGTGTCCGTATACGATTCTCTGGATTCGATTAACGAAGAACTCCATAAATGCATGAAATGCGGCAACTGTCAGTCAGTATGCCCGATCTATAAGGAAACACGCCAAGAGGTCGGAGCCGCAAGGGGAAAGATTAGTTTGTTAGAATTTTTCCTCTCAGGAGAAATCGAGATGACAAAGGGAATGTCCGATCGCTTTTCTCTTTGCACTACTTGTATGGCCTGTAATAATATTTGCCCATGCGGGGTAAGGTTTGATAAGATTATTCTCGCTGCAAGGGCAGAAGCTGTCCGTAAAAAAGGGCTTCATCCGGTCAAGAAAATTGCCTTTACCGCTTTAAAGATGCAGCGTGTGTTTGATCTTGGGTTGAAGGTTGGAAGTGTCTTTCAGGCTGTTGCCTTAAAAAACATACCGGATAGGCACAGCAAATTAGCGCGGATGCGCGTTGATATCGGGATAGGCAAGGATAAAGTGTTCCCAATGTTGCCCAAAAAGACCTTGCGTTCGGAGTTTCCTGAAGTGATTAAGGTTAAAAATCCAAAGATGAGAGTGGGCTTCTTCACTGGTTGCATGATCAACTACTTCTACACGGACATTGGCAGAGCGGTGATCGAGGTGCTTACGGAAAATGACATCGAAGTTGTCATTCCAAAGTTCCAGGCTTGCTGTGGTATCCCTGCCTCGGTCAATGGGGACGTTGCCTCAGCCCGTACCTTAGCCAAACGCAATTTGCGGGCGTTTGAGAGGATGGGGGCGGATGCAGTAGTTGTTGCCTGTTCTTCTGGCGGTACTGCTTGGAAACATGTTTTTAGTGAATTGCTGGAGAATGATCCGGAACTAAAACCTTTGGCAGATAAATGGGCTGCAAAAGCGTATGATATTTCTGAGTTTCTGATTCATCAAGTTCCCTTTAAGAAAGAAGGTTTGGGAAAAGTATCGCGTAAAGTGACGTATCATGATCCGTGCCACTTGAACCGTGGAGCGGGAATTAATAAAGAACCGCGAGAAATTCTTAAGAGTATTCCTGGTGTGGAACTGATTGAAATGAAAGAAGCTGCTCGTTGTTGTGGTATGGCGGGATCATTTAGCCTTGTACACCCAGATCTATCTGTACAAATTTCGGATCGTAAAACGGCTGACATTGCCCAGACTCACACGGATACGGTAGCAACAGGCTGTCCTGCTTGTCGCATGCAATTGCAAAGTGGGATCGAAAATGCCAACATTGACGAAGAAGTATTGCACACGATTCAAATTCTGGCGGAGTCTTATCGTGCTGGAAAGAAAAACCAAAAGAGTTTATAATTTAAGAAACGCACTTTACATGGAAACACTATATTAATAGGTGTTTCCATGTTTCATTTTTACAAGCGTCATGGTAGAATAATGAAGGTATATAATCTGTCCAAATATTCTACTATCTTCTCGTTGTGAAATCTAAACCTATCGTAGATACACCGATTAAAAACAAGCAAGATAGAAAATATACTGCCCCTATAGATCGTGAATTCGTTTACAAGCAGTCGAACAAAGGAGAGAGTTAAAGTGCTATTAAAGCCAATTAAAACTAAGAAAATTTATGAACAAATTGTTGATCAAATAGGGTTACTAGTTGCAGAAGGGCAACTAAAACCTGGTGACCGTTTACCCTCAGAACGTGAATTAGTTGAACGGTTTCAAGTTAGTCGTGCATCTATTCGTGAAGCTATCAGTGCCCTGGAGATGATGGGTCTTATTGAAGTGCGCTCTGGAGAAGGGACATATATAAGACAGGTTAACATTGATTCTGTGGTTGCACCCCTCGCTTGGATGCTATTTATTGAAAAGGATGCGGATCTGGAACTTTATGAAGCTCGAAAGATTTTGGAGGTTCAGGCAGCGGGGTTAGCGGCAGAGAGAGCGCAAGACGATGAACTTAAGGATATGTTTGAAGCCTTAGAAGTCATGCGCATGGATCTTCAAATACAGCGTTTGGGAGAAGACGCGGATCATTTCTTTCATTATGCAATTGCTAGGGCTACACATAACAAGATCCTAATTCGTCTGATGAACACTATCTCAGATACTGTACGGAAGACCTTGATAACCAGTCGTAGCAAACTTTACGAAGACACGAACACGCCTGAGAAATTATATATAGAGCATTGTGCCATTTATGAAGCGGTTAAAAATCATGATGTGGAAAGAGCTCAGGAACTCATGCTAGATCACTTAGTTGGCGTTGAAACCCATCTAGCGAAGTCCTTATTGCTAGCTGAATAGAAGGAGCGAAACAGATCTACAAGGGAGATTGTGTTTTGAGTGCCATTATCAAAACAAGAAATCTCTTGTTTTTACAAAGAATTTTGTTTTTTGAAATAAGGGGAGTATTATTATCTATATAGGATTGAACGACCATCTTAAGGTGGGAAATAATGTTGATATCTGCTCTTAGTTGACTAATCAAAGGAGATGACTAGAATGGCGTTATCAGATGTTAAAGAAACCATTAAACAACATGAAATTGACAAGAAATTAGCTAAAAGACAATTAAGGATTGAGTATGCAAAAGGAGCCGTGATCGTATTCGTTTTTTTGGTAGGATTAGCGCTAGTTTCAAATTTAAATAATATTTACTTCGCAGTAAATTACGGTTTTGGCTCAAAGGAGCGACCTTGGTACAGCAATTTCGTACTTTTATTTAGCATTTTAGCTTACTTGGCATTGTTTGTCTCTGTGTACAAAAAACTTGGATTTAAGGTCACTGATAAAATTGATGATCTTAATACGATACTTGATAGTTTGGATTAATTGGATTATTAAATAGTAAGTGTAACTGTGAACAAAGAAGGAGTCCCCTAGAAACCCAGGGTTCAGTTGGTGAATAACTAATTGCCTTGTCCAAAGATAAGGAGTGTTAATATGTTTTTCCAAAGAAAGAAGGTTAGTCTAAGTACATTCATAAAGATGAGCGCAGATGAAGTACTAAAAGTTCCGCTGTATACGTATGAAGATTATTTAGCGATCGACCCAGATTCTGGATTATATCAAACGGAATTTGAAGAGTTTATTCGGAACTTCCATTTATTAAGACTATTACTCCTCTATGCGATGTTGGTAGACAGAAAAGTCAGAGGACAAATTAAGGTTTCTATGGAGGACTTAGCTAAGACCTTCATAGAAACCTTGAAATTATCATATCAAGATAATGAAATTGACAGTGATGAAGCACAGCGTCTTTCAGAAGTCTTTAGTTTGGAGTTAGATCATCTCACAAGTTTTATCGAGAACATACCTGAAAAGGACCTTTCAAAAAAAGGGTTTACTCCTTATACCTGCTTGTATGTAACTGCCAAGCTTGCTGAATCTTCAGAGAGAAGTGTCAAAAATGGAGTGTATATAGCCCTCATTAATACTCAGAGAATGATAATGAAAGAGTATTTTGAAAACGCCATTGAGAAGATTAAAATTGTGATGAAGTAATACTTGGTAGATTCGGCGGAAACGACAAGTTTCACCGGACTTTTAAACATATCGATTTTATTATGACCAATCTTTATAAAATGGTGTCGGTTTCAAAAACTGATGCCATTTTGCATTCCTACAACCGAGAAAAACAAAGGAAAACTCATCCTAGATGCCTGCCACTTTGATGAGTTTTCCTTTGTTCTGAAGTATCCGGCGGATTTATCATTATTTTTGATGTGCGTTTTTAAGATGTACTGCATTAAATTGCTTAAATACTGAAAATATGGGTCTGTTCAGTAATCCCTATTTAAGATGGGCGTTTTAGGATACAATAGTAACACAAGAAGAAAATGATAGTGAGGATAAGACATGACATGCCAAATGGTGTACCACACTGGAAATTGTCTAAATACGAAAAAACCGTTTGCCCGTGCTTGTAAATTGTGTATAGAGATTTGTCCGCATCAAGCCATCTCGGAATATCGGCAGTTAGATGCCAAACAATGTACAGAATGTGGGGCATGTATGGCCGTGTGCCCGAGTGATGGCTTTGTTGATCGGACGATGGGTAAACTTCATGATTATTTATTTAAGGAGAAAGATATCGTATTAAATTGTCCTAAGGCAATCCCCCAGGGCTTTGAAATTCCCTGTTTGGGGATAATAGACCGAGATGCTTGGATGCTTCTTATGCTCTTGGCGGAGGAAAAGTCCGTAACGATCATGACCGGAGTTTGTGCTGAATGCGAAGATCGTCTAGCGTGTGCAAACAGTGTTAAGCTGTTTAAAGAGGCTCATGCGGATTGGCCAGACCATGCTGCTATCAGCATACAAGTTCGGCCGGATGAGGGCGCAGATGAACTAGAAAAAAGAGAAGGGGCTAGGGCTGAAGTTCCGCGAGTTAATCTGACTGGTTGGAAGCAAATAGGTCGAGATAAAATCGAAGAATGGCTACCCAACCTAGCAGCTGAGGAGACGTATACTATACCAAAATCTCGGCAATGGCTTATTGAAGCGGTGGAGAAAAAAACAGATGGAAAAATACCGTTTCGTGCTTTGACTGTATCAGACTCATGTACAAGTTGCGGAGTGTGTGTAGCGATTTGTCCGCAGGGCGCGTTACAAAAGCAAGAAGATAGGAACCCAGACCAGACCGCAGAGGATCCTACTAAAGAGGAAAAGATAGTGTCGTTGCGTCTGATTTTAGAGCCCCAAAAATGTGTTCAATGCGGGCGATGTGTGGAAATTTGTCGGCCGCTTGCGTTGTCATTTAATCAAAAGTCGATGTCTCATCGTTTATTAACGGGTAAAATACTGATCCATGAAGGAAACCCAAGATATTGTATCAGGTGTGGCAAACGAATTTTTGATAATACAGACTTATGTTTGGCCTGTTCAACAAGTGATCCAGGTAGCCCAGGGTCTTTCTTCCCGAGTGCGAATGGATAAGGTTACTGGTGGCTACCACAACCACAGTGGGCATTGTGTACGTGTGCCGGTTTCTTAGGTTCACGCAAAAGTTGATCGACTAAATGTGTCACATGAGAAATGGGCTGTTCTTGAATAGCTTTAGCCAAAGCTAGAATTTCCTTGATTTCTTCCGGTTTTATGCCCAAGGTTAAGGCTTCCGTGATGGAAAGCCGGAGAGAGGCAAGTGCATTACATGCAACTGCTGCTGAAATTTGTGTCACAACGATTGTGCGTTGGTCAAGACTCATGATACATTCCTCCTAATGTTAATAAAAATTGGTACGTTGACTAGGATTTATTGTCAATATTAACATAGAAGCGTTCTAAGGGCAAAAGACGTAAGCCAATACCCAAACTTTAAAGAGGCGTGAGTGTGTAGAGCGAAGGAGATATTTGAGGAGCCGCCGTTCATGGCGGCTTCATGCTTGTACTAGTCAGAAAGTATAACTTTCAGTTATATACTTTCTGGAAGCATAAGTGCAACTAAGGCGATCGCCGGCGCCTGAAGGCTTGGCGCTAGCCAAGTTTTCTTTAAAAAAGCTAAATTAAGGAGAGATTAGACAAAATGAACGAGTATCAGGTTATTGTGGTTGGTGGTGGAGCGGCTGGTATGATGGCTGCTGGACAAGCAGCGAAAGCCGGTGCAAAGGTACTTTTGCTAGAGAAGAAGGAACGTTTGGGCCGTAAAATAGCGATCTCAGGGAAAGGGCGTTGTAATTTAACTAACGAAGAAAACGTTACAGATTTTATTAGCCACTACCCGGGAAATGGTCGTTTTTTACACGGCATATTGAGAGACTTTGATAACATAGCCTTACGGGCCTTTTTTGCCCGTTATGGAGTAGAGACGAAGGTTGAACGAGGAGGGCGAGTTTTTCCTGTCTCGGACGACGCCGAAAAGGTGGTTGAAGCCCTTAATGCCTTCCTAGAGGATAAGGGAGTCGAAGTACGCTCGGGAACAGCCGTGGAAGAGATTCTAGTTGAGAATGGCCATGTCAAAGGGGTTCGAGGGGCTGGCCAAAAACAATATTTAGCTCCAGCGGTAATCGTTTGTACAGGAGGGGCCTCTTACCCTGCTACAGGTTCAAACGGGGATGGGTTTAGGTTCGCCCGGAAACTGGGGCACAGTGTTATCACACCACGACCGGCTCTTGTGCCCCTGAAAACCTCTGAACAGTGGGTGAAGGAGCTTCAGGGACTAGCTTTGCGGAATGTAGAAGCCACTTTGTGGGTAGATGGAAAGAAGAAAAACGCAGAGTTTGGAGAAATGTTATTTACACATTTTGGGGTATCGGGTCCTATCATATTAACTTTAAGCCGCCAAGCTGGAGATATGCTTCGTGATGGTAAACAAGTCGAGTTGAGAATTAACTTGAAGCCCGCTCTTTCGGTAGAACAATTAGACACACGGGTCCAACGGGATTTTCAAAAGTATAGTAACAAGCAGTTCAAAAATGCTCTGGATGACCTCTTACCCCAAAGTATGATTCCGGTGATGATTCATCTAAGCGGGATAAACCCTGATGGTGTGGTGCATCAAATAAGCCGTGAAGAACGAAAACTTTTAGTAGGATTGTTGCAAAACTTACCAATGACCATTACAGAAACCCTTTCTATAGAGACGGCGATTGTAACGGCAGGGGGAATCGATATTAAGGAGATCAATCCAAAAACGATGGTTTCAAAACGTGTGGAAGGACTTTATTGGGCTGGAGAGGTTGTGGATGTCGATGGCATTACGGGAGGATATAACCTCCAAGCTGCGTTTTCAATGGGTTATAGGGCAGGTCGATCCGCAAGTGATTCTGTGCTTTCGATGGTCTGATTAATACCCCTTCTGCATAAACTCTTTTCGAGGTGGTGTACGTGCGTCGAAGAGAAAGCTTACTAGAATGGATGTGGAATACAGTTCAGCGGGGTGAACGCAGGATTATCCGGGTTATGGTTTTGGCGTCGGTGATTCTATTATTAATGCAGTTAAGTGTGCTCAGGGATCCGCTTGAATTTTATATGGCGGTTGCAGCTAAGGTAGAGGCTCCTCCTTTGGAACTACCTGTGCTTGCCGAATCGCACAAGACGTGGCAGTTAACTTTAAAGGCAACTCCGGCTGCCCCGGTCCGTGTGCTTCAAAATGGTAAAGTAATAGCCACATTAGCCAATGGAGAGCGGGAAATAACGGTTGAGACTGGTCAAATTCAGTTGGACGGGAGAGGTTTGCCTCAAGTGATTCAGGTTCAAGTTGTGAAAAAAGAGTCCCAATTAGTTGAACCTCGTAAGGATCAGATTGTCGTGATACAGGGGAATATTCAGAACCTGACGGTTAGACCGTAGTCTTGCAAATCACGCGTCGGCGTACTATAATTCAGTCGTCTATAGTTTTTCATAGTCATTCGAAAAGGAGGGAGTACGGTAGGACGGAAGTAAATAGTTGCCATAAGAACGGTGGAACGGTTTATAATAGAATTAAGGCATCAAGAAGGTGCCTTTTTATTCTATAGTGGTGGTACAACCTTCGAGATATATGAGGAAGGAAGAACGAGATGATGGCACAAAGCAAGAAAATAGCGCTCGCTGCCTTAAAAATGGCGATGACAGAGAGTCGAGAAGAAGAGGCCAACTTAAAAGAGTCATACCAACGGATTGGAGTCAAAACAGCAGCGGTAGATTACGGCGGAGAATACGTCAGCTCAATCCGCAAGATTGTAGAACGTGCAATAGTAGCTGCCAAACGTGAAGGAGCAATCCAAGAAACTCATGGAGATGAAGGCGCAGTAGCCGGTGCAACACGTGAGGCCTTAAGTCAAATTATGAATAAAGCCATGGGCTTGAATATTGGTGGGAAGATTGGAATTGCCCGTCAAGACGATCATTTAAGTGTTGCGATATTCTTTGGAATCGGACTCTTACATTTGGATGAGGTTGCGGTGGGGCTAGGACATCGTGTCGCGACTAAAGAAGGAGGTTAACAGATGGTTCGAGGAATTCGAGGTGCGACAACCGTAGATCATAATGATGCGACTGAGATAAGGGAAGCGACCCAGGAACTTTTACAAATGATCCTTTCAGAAAATGCACTGTGTACTGAAGACTTGGTCAGCGCCATATTTACGGTTACGTCGGATTTGGATGCGGATTTTCCGGCGTCTAGTGCACGTCAGATCGGCTGGGAGTTGGTACCGCTTCTTTGTGCGACAGAAATCCCTGTGCCCAGTGGACTCTCACGCTGCATCCGCGTGTTGTTGCACGTAAATACTACAAGTTGTCAATCGGAAATCAGGCACGTTTTCTTGCGCAATGCCATGGCATTACGCAAGGATCTAGTGAGGCAGGATAATAATTCATAACTTTCGATCCATTGACAGATTATGTTTTAGTTAACTAATATAAGACGTGATAGAATCGTGTAGCTGTTTTTTGCTGCACGATTTTCGTTTTAATTCACTACATCAGCGGAGCTAAGACACGCAGAATAGAACGCCCTAGCCTTTTGTACCATTTGACAGTCCGACAGTCTTCTATGGTAATGGGTTGACATAGCTCCAAGGTCTTAAGAAAATCCTCTTTGACTTCTAAAACACTTTGAGTCTGATAAAGCCAGACACCGCATTCAAAATGGAGGTACAGACTGCGATAATCCAAATTGATAGTTCCAACAACTGCGAACTCGTCATCTACCGCAAGAGATTTTGAGTGAACAAAGCCGGGGGTGTACTCATAGATTTTCACGCCACTTTCCACAAGGACATCATAGTTTGCTTGGGTCACAGCATGGACAAACCATTTGTCTGGGATATGCGGTGTTACAATTCGGATATCCACACTCCGCTTTGCCGCGGAGCAAAGGGCGGTCATCATCACATTGTCGAGAATGAGATAGGGCGTATTGATGTATACATATCGCTCAGCTGTGTTGATGAGATTCAGATAAACGGTTTCTCCTAAAGATTCATCATCTAAAGGCGTGTCGCTAAAAGGCTGAACATATCCGTCACAAACAAAAACTTTTGCTGGCCGTGTGGCTGGTTTGTACTGCTCATAGTCCTCACTGGTTTTCTTCTGGCTATTCCATAAAGATAGGAACATTACAGTGAAGCTCCAACTAGCCTCCCCCTGAAGCATAATAGCAGAGTCTTTCCAGTGTCCGTGTCTCGCATAAGCGTTAATATATTCATCTGCGAGATTGAGGCCTCCCGTAAAGGCTGTATAGCCGTCGATGACTGCAATTTTGCGATGGTCACGGTTGTTAACGCGAGTAGACAGAACCGGGATAAAGGGATTGAACACACAGCACTTGATTCCCATTCTTTCAAGTTGCTTAGCATACCCAGAGGGCAACGTGAGAAGGCACCCTACATCATCATACATGACGCGGATATCCACGCCCTGACCTGCTTTTTCTACGAGAATATCTAGTATGGCACTCCACATGAGACCTTCTTTGATGAGAAAATATTCTAGAAAAATATAGCGCTCGGCCTTTTTCAGTTCCTCCAGCAAACGTTCATACATTCGTTCGCCTGGTGTTAGATACTCTGAGGTCGTGTTTTGATAAACGGGGCAGTAAGAGTAGCTTTTGATATAGCGTGACTGATTGGCCGCATTTTTGTCCCGTATTTGAATTTTATTAATAACTACCTCGTTTTGGCTAAGTGACTGGTTCATCGTGTTTTGAATTATATGCACTTTCTTTTTGGAGCGCTTGCTCAATTTGTAGTCGCCAAACATAAGATATACAAGTCCTCCAAAGAGGGGAAAGAGCATAATAGGAATAATCCAGCCAATTTTATAGGCTGGATTGGTTTTGCCACTTAATATTCTCAGTAAGGCTAATACACTCAGAAATGTGCAAAAGACATAAAAATAAATAAAGTAGTTGTTAAATCTCCAAATGACCATCACCAAAGCAAATAGCTGTATCATGATTGGTACACCGACTAATACGACCCTATTAAATAAAAGTTTTAATAACTTCTTCACATTCTACACCCCTAATTGTGTTAGCTAGCAGATCAATGCGTTCAGTCTATAACTAACTATTACTAAATATAATATACTCTATACGATTACGCTACTTTATATATAGTATAAAGATATTAGCATGGTAGAAAACGGAGCAAAAGTGAATCGTTCAACGTGAGTTGCCTATCAAGGTCTCGGTGACGAAACCCACCGGTGCGATGGTCTCCAGTGGAGACGAGCTTGAGCCATTTTTCTTTTCGGCCAAAATGGGTTATAGGGGTTGTGAGGATAGCCCATTCTGTGGTAAGATAGTTTAAATTTACAGTTCAATGTTTCAGTATTAGTTCGCTATTAGTGGAGAAACTTAGCTTTGTATGGCAAAGCTATATGTAGGATGGTGGCGTGGGGTTCCTGTGGGTGCTTCGCGAAGGGCTCGTCTAAGATAAGTAGGATTGTAGGATGGGGGCGATTAAGAGTCAAGGCACCCTCTATTCAGGGTGTCTTTTTTGGCCCCCCTGTCACCATCCATGACCACAAAGTATAAACAACTAAGCTGATATTGATAAAGTAGTATGGTAGAAGGAGATGTAAAAAATGATTATTGTTATGAAAATGGGTGCAACGGTAGATCAGATTGAAGAGGTTTCCACACGGTTAACGGATGAGGGTTTCAAAATACATCTATCTCAAGGAGTTGAGAAAACGATAATGGGGGCTATCGGAGATCGCTCACGAATGGAAGCCCTTGATTTAGAAGCGTTGCCTTGGGTAGAAAAAGTCGTGCCTATTCTGGCTCCATATAAATTGGTTAGCCGGGAGTTTCACGCTGCTGATAGCATTATTCGGGTTGGGGGACAAGAGATTGGTGGTAATAAGATTCATGTGATGGCAGGTCCTTGTGCTGTCGAAAGTAGAGCTCAAATCTTGGAAACGGCGCATGCTGTACGCGAGGCTGGTGCGACCTTTTTGCGTGGGGGCGCCTTTAAACCTCGTACATCTCCCTATTCCTTCCAGGGCTTGGAGGAAGAAGGATTGCGTTATTTGGCAGAAGCACGTGACGAGACAGGTCTTTTAGTGATCACAGAAGTTATTGATGCGCAGGACGTTTCCTTAGTGGCACATTACGCAGATGTTCTCCAAATCGGTGCCCGGAACATGCAGAACTTTGTCCTCCTCAAGGAAGTTGCTAAATGCGGGAAACCAGTACTCCTTAAAAGAGGTCCCTCCGCAACGTTAGAGGAATGGATGATGGCTGCTGAGTACATCATGGATGGAGGAAACTACCAGGTGATGTTCTGCGAACGGGGCATCCGTACCTTTGAAAGCTATACACGAAATACTCTCGATTTAAGCATGGTCCCTGCTCTTCATGCCCTATCCCACTTGCCAGTCATTGTTGACCCTAGTCATGGAACTGGGAAGTGGCAATTAGTTCATCCTATGGCAAAAGCGGCTCTGGCTGCTGGAGCAGATGGCTTGATTGTTGAAGTACATCCACATCCAGAAAAGGCCGTTTCAGACGGAAAACAGTCCTTAACACCGGAAAAATTCGAAATCATGATGGCTGATTTGGCAAGGCTTTCTACCGCCCTCGATCGTCAGATGGGGGAAGTGAGTTCGTGTTAGACGGTCCAGAGGGTATTTTGACTCCGGGATGGTCAGGCCATCGCATTCCGAAGGCTTGTATCCTCGGCTTGGGTTTGATTGGTGGGTCCTGGGCAGGCGCCTTGTATCAGAGTGGATGGGAGGTTTTTGCCGTTGACCCGGAAAAGGCCAGTATTGATGAAGCTGTCTGTAGAGGATGGATTCAGGGAGGGTGGACTGAAATGCCCCCGTTTCTAGAGGTTGATTTGGTTGTTTTAGCTTTACCTCTTCAGATGTTGGCTAAGGGGTACGATCTCTTGCTTGGTAGGATTCCTAAGGGGACTATAGTTACCGATGTAGGAAGTATCAAAACTGAAATTTGCAATAAATCCCAAATGAATGTCCAAAATGGTTCTCGCGACTTCTACTTTGTAGGCGGTCATCCTATGACTGGTTCGGAACAGTCCGGGTTTGGCGCTGCAAATCCCAATCTTTTTCGCAATTATCCATATGTCTTAACCCCTGCAGGCGACTGTCCTCCCAATGTGGTTCAAAAGCTTGTAGCAGTTATTCAAGGATTTGGTGCCAAAGCTGTATTCCGTGAACCAAGGGATCATGATGTAGAGGTGGCAATGGTCAGTCATATCCCACATTTGTTAGCAGTGGCTTTGGCTTTGGCTACTCATGATGTTTCCCAAGAAGGCGGGGCGGCCTTAGCGCTAGCCGGACGGAGTTTTCGAGAGTTGACACGCATTGCAGATAGTTCTCCCGAAATGTGGAAGGAGATTATGGTGCGGAATTCCGATGCAATTCTCGGAGGGCTTACCCTTTGGGAACAAAGAATCCAAGAATTACGAGATAGCCTTCAGCGGGGAGATGGAGAGGCTATTGCTGAAGCCTTTCGAAAGGCTCATGTGGTTCGGGGATATATAAATTAAGTCGTTAGAACTTTAGATCTATTTAATCTATGACTAAGGGAGGTATATACTATGCGAGGCGTGTTTATAAAGCCAGTCTCTGGCGTGGAAGGAGAAATCCGAGTTCCGGGCGATAAATCTATATCACATCGGGCGGCTCTCTTGGGAGGGATGGCTCATGGAGATACCCATATTTCGAATTTCTTATTGGGTCAGGACTGTTTAAGTACGCTTCGTTGCTTGAAACAATTGGGAGTCCCTTCGGAAAGAGAGGGGACGGAGGTTTGGATTCACGGCAAGGGAATGGAAGCTTGGACTGAGCCAACGGATGTATTAGATGCTGGTAATTCAGGAACGACGTCGCGGTTAATGCTTGGTGTCTTGGCTGGAAGCCCTTTCACAGTCACGATGACTGGGGATGCGTCCCTTAGGTCTCGACCGATGAGGCGTGTCACCGACCCGCTCAAGCTGATGGGTGCACAGATTATGGGACGCCTTGGCGGTAATTTATTTCCCCTGACGATGAGCGGCGGTCAGTTGCAAGGACAAACCTTCCGGACAACGGTGGCTTCAGCCCAAGTCAAATCGGCTATCATCTTGGCGGGATTGAGAGCGAGTGGAGTAACGACAGTGGAAGAACCAGCTCTTTCTAGAGATCATACTGAACGAATGCTCAGGGGGTTCGGAGTTGAGGTCTTAAGCGAGAAGACCGCGGTAAGTGTGCACGGGGGGGGGCTCTTAACAGGTCAGGATGTTTCTGTCCCAGGTGATATTTCATCTGCCGCTTTCTTCCTCGTCTTAGGAAGTCTCGCAGGAAGTGGCGAGATAATTCTGCCCAATGTCGGAGTTAACCCGACTCGTACAGGAATACTAGACGCACTTATAACCATGGGCGCGGATATCGAGTTGATCGATGTTTTGGAAATCTGTGGTGAGCCTAGGGCAACGTTACGTGTGCGTCCAGCTAAGCTTAGGGGTATCGAAATCGGAGGGGACATGATTCCGCGACTGATTGATGAAATCCCCATTCTGGCGGTGGCCGCATGCCTTGCGGAAGGAGAAACCGTCATTCGAGATGCTGCAGAACTGAGAGTCAAGGAAAGCGACCGTATCAGTACAGTGGTTGAGGGATTAAATGCTCTGGGGGCCAAGGTCGAAGAACTTCCAGATGGATTGCGTATCCATGGGCAACCCTCCTTGCGAGGTGGGCAGGCGAGTAGTCTAGGAGATCATCGATTGGCCATGGCGTGGGCAATCGCCGGAATGCTATCGAAGGAAGGGGTCAGCGTAGAAGACATGGCAGCAGCTGATGTATCATATCCTGACTTTATGGCCGTGATCAAGAAGGTCGCCCAATGACCAGCGGAACATCCCTAGGAGTAAGTCGGGGCTTCAGATATGGGCTGCAACAATCATTGACAATTGTGATTGGGTACGCGCCAGTAGCTGTAACCTTCGGAATTTTAGCAACACAGTTCGGACTTACTTTTTGGGAAGCCGGCCTGATGTCTTTCTTTGTCTATGCTGGTGCGGCACAGTTCATAGCGATTGAAATGATTCATCAAGGAGCTACCATTTGGATGATTGGCTTAACCACCCTAATTCTTAATATTCGCCATGTTTTGATGAGTCTGTCCGTCGTTCCCTTTTTCCCAGAACGAACGATTTTTTGGTCATTAGGGTTGGCACAAGGACTTACCGATGAAACGTTTGTGCTTAATACGAGGGTTTTAAAGGAAGTGGCCGGCGAAGAAAATCGTCGCCGGGTCATGTTGGGGATTAATTTAGGCGCTTTTTCATCTTGGTTCATTTTTACGATCCTGGGTGCTGTGATTGGCAAATGGTTGCCTATTCAGTTTTCGGGTTTCCAATTCGCACTTTTAGCATTGTTTATTATTTTGACAACCACGTCTTTGTCTCGAAAAAACTATATAACTTACCTCCTAGCAGCAATACTTGCAGTTGTTTTGAAAATGCTTATCCCTGGAAAAATCTATCTGATTTTGAGTGTGGCACTTGCAGCCGGAATTGGGGCATGGTGGCGTGGGAAAAAGATTCCACTGCCAATCGATCAGCCAGGCATACTACAAACGCATAATAGAGAAGGAGGGTAAACATGTCAAGCCAACTTTTAGGGACCATTTTATTAATGACCTTAGTCACTTATGGCTCACGTGTCTTACCTTTTCTTCTGTTTAAAGGGAAAAATGTTCAGGGTTTTGCTCGTGATTTTATAGAGCTTGTTCCCATTGCCTTATTGGCAGCGCTCGTTATTCCAGAATTAGTGACTCCAAGTGGTTCGATCGTCCTAATTCATAATCCCTTTTTATGGGCAGGGCTCTTAACATTTCTTTTTTCTAGATTCGTACCAAATCTTTTTTTGGGAATTATTTTTGGGATGACTGTGTTTTGGGGATTGGATAGGTTACTTATGTAGCACCTCAGACAAGGTAACGAAAGACAGACAAGGGGACGGTTCTCCTGTCTAACTTTAAAAGTTAGACAGGAGAACCGTCCCTTGTCTGCGTGTGCGTCCGTCTCCTGTCCGTCGCCTTGTCTGCGCAATATTTTAGCTAGAATAAACTTCAATAATACATTAGTCTAATGCATAAATGCATCTCCGTGTATAGAACGAGTTTATTGAATTCAGGGGTAGGCTCGTTGGGGTGGATCTGGAAAATCAAATGTATAGATGCATCTGTTATTTTGAGATTGATTATGGAAACTATTTATACACGGCTATGGAATAGAAATGGAATCTATGGCGCGAGAATTGCATAACACTTAAGAATAGTGAAGGAACGAGCTGTATGTAATATCTTTTAGTAGAAGAAATACGAGGGGGATGTTAGCATTGACTGAAAATATGGAACTTCCAGGACCAAAATCCAGAGCGCTAATTGAAAGAAAAAATAAATGTACAGCTAGAGGGATCTCACAGGGAACTCCTTTGTTCATTGAGAAAGCTTCAGGTGCATTAATGACGGATGTTGATGGTAACGAATTTATTGATTTTTATGGTGGTATTGGGGTTTTGAATGCTGGGCATTGTCCCAAATCGGTTGTAGACGCCATTAAGGAACAAGCCGAAAAATTAATTCACACTTGCTTTATGACATCTATGTACGAAGGTTGGGTAGATTTGGCTGAGAAGCTGATCCAAATCACACCAATTAAGGGGGACCTTAAAGTAACGTACGTCAACAGCGGTGCTGAGGCAGTGGAAAATGCCATCAAAATTGCTCGTTCTTATACTAAAAGAACGGGAGTTATTGCTTTTGAAATGGCTTTCCACGGTAGAACAAATTTAGCGATGGGCTTAACTAGTAAGGTAAGACCTTATAAGTATGGTTTTGGGCCGTTTGCGCCTGAAATTTATAAGATCCCTTCTGCTTATTGCTACCGATGTTATTATCATTCCACCTATCCAGGCTGTGGAATGCACTGTTTAGAACAATTTGAGCGTTTCTTCGCTGCCGAGGTTGAGCCAGAAACTATCGCAGCCATGATTATTGAGCCTGTGCAAGGAGAAGGCGGCTTTATAGTTCCACCCAAGGAGTTCCTGCCCGGTTTAAAAACGATTGCAGAAAAACACGGCATAGTGTTTATTGCAGACGAGATTCAAACAGGTTTTGGAAGAACTGGTAAGATGTTCGCGGTTGAAAACTATGGTGTCGAGCCTGATCTTATGACTATGGCGAAGTCCATTGCTGCTGGTATGCCCTTAAGTGCAGTAGTTGGTAAAAAGGAGATTATGGATGCTCCAGGACCTGGTATGATCGGTGGCACCTACGCGGGAAACCCACTCGCTTGTGCGGCTGGTTTAGCGACGATCAATTATATCGAGCACGAAAAACTTTCGGCTAGGGCAGCGAAAATTGGAGCTTTCGTCGTGGGTCGTTTGAAAGGTATGCAAGAGAAATATTCATTGATTGGTGATATCCGGAGTCTGGGTGCAATGATTGGAATTGAGCTAGTCAAAGATCGTGAGACAAAGGAACCTGCCAAAGAAGAAACCGCTCAGATCACTCAAGCATGTCTAAGTCAAGGACTTATAATAATTTCGGCGGGAGTATACGGTAATATAATTCGGATGTTGATGCCGTTGGTAATCACAGATGAGCAGCTTGAGAAAGCACTAAACGTTTTGGATTGGGCATTCGCTAAGGTTCAAAAGTAATCGGGATTTGGCCATTTGAGTATAGGGGTTATTCCTTGTATTCAAATTATTGATCTTTTAGGTTAGATGATTGGCCGAATCTTGCTTAATAGTATCGTAAATAGGCTGTAGAGGTAGAGGTTTAGTATTTGAGGAGGATTTAAGATGAAACTATTAGCAAATGTCATGGAACAAGTCTTAAAGAGAAATCCAAACGAAACTGAATTTCACCAGGCAGTAAAAGAGGTCTTGGAATCGATCGAGCCCGTTGCTGAGAAACATCCTGAATGGATGCAGGCAGGAATATTTAGTAGATTTGTAGAGCCAGAAAGACAAATTATTTTCAGGACAGCATGGGTAGATGACAATGGAGATGTTCAGGTAAATCGTGGTTTCAGAGTACAGTTTAATAGTGCTATTGGTCCTTACAAGGGCGGTTTGCGATTCCATCCATCAGTAAATGTTGGAATTATAAAATTTCTTGGATTCGAACAAATTTTAAAAAATTCTCTAACAGGTCTTCCAATAGGTGGCGGTAAGGGTGGCAGTGATTTCGATCCTAAAGGTAAATCAGACGGAGAAATAATGAGATTCTGCCAGAGCTTCATGTTAGAGTTGTCTAAACATATAGGGGAAAACACAGATATACCGGCCGGAGATATTGGTGTTGGTGGTCGTGAAGTTGGTTACCTTTATGGAATGTACAAGAAACTTCGTAACGACTTTACCGGAGTTCTAACTGGAAAAGGATTATCCTACGGTGGAAGCTTAGCTAGAACAGAAGCAACAGGGTACGGTCTTTGCTATTTCATGGAAGAAGCCCTCAATGCCAAGGGTAAGTCGTTTAAGGGTGCAACAGTTACTGTTTCTGGATCAGGAAATGTCGCGATTTATGCAACTCAAAAGATTCACGAAATGGGTGGAAAAGTAGTTGCGATGAGTGACTCAAATGGATATATATATGATTCCAAAGGAATATGGTTGGAAACCATTCAGAGAATAAAAGAAGTTGAAAGAGAAAGAATTAGCAAATATATTGAGTATCATCCTGGTTCGATTTATAAAGAAGGATGTACTGGCATCTGGGATGTTGAGTGTGATATTGCTCTACCCTGTGCGACACAGAACGAATTAGATGAACAGGCTGCTAAGACTTTAATAGCTAATGGCTGCTTCGCAATTGGCGAGGGAGCGAATATGCCGACTACTCCTGAAGCGGTTGATCTTTTCATTAAAAAGAAAGTATTATTTGGTCCAGCAAAGGCAGCTAATGCGGGTGGTGTTGCAACTTCGGCTCTCGAAATGAGCCAGAATAGCATGAGGTATTCCTGGTCTTTTGAAGAAGTTGATGCAAAACTTAAAGACATCATGGTTACTATATATAAAAATGTAAGTGCAGCTGCCAAGGAATACGGAGAGGAAGATAATCTTGTCGTGGGTGCTAATATCGCAGGTTTCATTAAGGTAGCTACTGCTATGTATGCCCAGGGAATTGTCTATTAAAATTCAGCAGTTTCTTAAATGCTTTTTAAGAAGTTATTATTAATAATTAAGCGGGGCTGTCATTGTTTGGATAGCCCCGCTTTGATAAAAAACTATGGCCGCAAGTACCATCAGGGAGGATTCTTATGGAGAATTTAAATTCTTATAGAAATCAATTCTCAGGATTCCATGACATGATGAAATTTAGAGTCCGCGAAATACTACTGGTATCTAGCTCGTACGATGCCTTTGTGCTTGAGGAAGACGGTCGTTTATCCGAGAAGATTTTTAATGAATACTTGGATATGAATCTTCAATTTGTCCCTCGCATTCGGAGAGTCTCTTCGGCAGAAGAAGCGTTTTCCTCCATGAGAGAAAGAACCTATGACTTGATTATTACGATGGCTAGAATTAGTGATATGAATCCCCAAGAATTCGGAAGACGGATCAAGGAAACTTATCCAGGGAAACCGGTAGTCTTGCTCACCTACGACACACTAAATATCGATTTAATCAATCAAATTAGAGAGACAAGAACAATTGACAAGATATTCTACTGGTCTGGGGACAATAAACTATTACTTGCAATCATCAAGTATGTTGAGGACTTAGGAAATGTAGAGGATGACTGCAAGGAAGGGGTTCAGGTCATTCTCGTGGTCGAAGATTCGCCCTGGGCTTATTCGCAATTCCTCCCCATTATCTATACGGAAATTATGAAACAAACCAGCTATCTCATATCCAAGGGGATAAACAATCTCCACCGTCTACTAAGGATGAGAGCCAGACCCAAAATCCTGCTGGCAGAGACATATGAAGAAGCTGTGGATATATTCAACAGTTATCGACACAATTTGTTAGGTGTGATATCAGATATGCGCTTCCAGAAAGATGGGGTATTGAATTTAAGGGCAGGCCTGGATCTGGCAAACATGATCAAGGAGGAGATCCCTTACCTTCCTTTCTTGATTCAATCTAGTGAACGAAATAATGAGAGAAGTGTACACGAGAGCGGAATCAGTTTTCTCAACAAGAACTCCCCCAATATGCATCTTGAATTGTGTACATATATAAAAGAAAACTATGGTTTCGGTGATTTTATATTCAGAGACCATGATGGGAGCATTCTGGCACGGGCTTCTATTATCGACGAATTTGAAGAAATTATACGCACCCTGCCAAAAGAGAGTCTGATTTACCACGCAAACCGCTATGATTTTTCGAGATGGTTTAAGGCTAGGACAGAGTTTGAGTGTGCAGAACAAATTCGTCAAGTGGATGTCTCTGACTTTCAAAGTCCTCAAGAGTTAAGGAAATATATTCTAAATATTATTCGGATGTATTTCAAGCGGATACAGGAAGGGGTTATCACTGATTTCGGACAATCGAAAGTGAACATGGACAATTCCTTACTCAAGCTAGGCAGCGGGTCACTCGGAGGTAAAGGGAGGGGAATAGCCTTCTTTAACTTCATGCTTTCCCAGACGAATCTGTTTAAAAAATATGAACATATCAGGATAAAAACTCCACAATCCTTTGTAATCTGCAGTGAAGTATTCGAGGAATTTCTCGAATTGAACGCCTTACAGGAAATGGCGGTCAATACAGAAAATGAAGAAACTATTGCTAATAAATTCCTGTCCTCTGATTTGCCATCAAAGATAACTGATGAACTGCACATACTAATTGAGAAAATCGACTACCCTTTGGCCGTCCGTTCATCAAGTATACTCGAAGACTCTCAAATGCTGCCTTTTGCAGGAATATACAGCACTTTCCTATTACCGAATAATCATCCAGACCCTGAAATTCGGTTGCAACAACTTCTAGATGCCATAAAACTTGTCTACGCCTCTGTTTTTTATCAGTCCCCCAAGCGCTACGTCAAAAATTCGGAGTTGAGGATAGAAGAGGAAAAAATGGCTGTATTGATCCAGCAGCTTGTCGGGGAATTGCATGAGGACATTTTTTATCCCGTTTTGTCAGGGGTTGCACAGTCCTATAATTTCTACCCGATTTCTTACATGAAGCCTGAACAGGGAATTGGTAGCCTAGCTTTGGGTTTTGGAAGGGCTATTGTCGATGGAGAACAAGTTTACCGGTTTTCCCCCGCCTATCCAAAGATGAACACTGAGTTTGCGTCTCCTAGTGATTTCTTAAAAAAGTCTCAAAATCAGTTTTATGCTTTGAATTTGGCTAACCAGTCTATCGACATTTCTTCCGATCCGGGGTGCACTTATGGAAAGTATGCATTAGATCGCGCTGAAAAGGACGGTACTTTGAGCTTTGTGGGCAGCACGTATTCAAAGGACAATGACAACATCAGCGATACATTGGCGATTTCAGGACCGAGGCTTGTGTCGTTTGCACCAGTATTAAAATATGGCCTTTTTCCGCTTGCCAATATCATCAAGGACCTTTTCGTTCTCGGAAAGGATGCGTTCAGTTCAGAAATAGAAATAGAGTTTGCAGTTAACATTCCTGTTGGCAGAGAAAAAGAGATCGAGTTTTATTTTCTGCAGGTTCGCCCTTTAGTTTCTGGAAGAGAATTAAAGGACGTCAAAGTCGATGGTTATTCAAATAGTGAGACTGTATGTAAAAGCAGGCATACAATTGGGAATGGAATATTTGAGAGAATTCACGATGTTATTTTTGTTGATCCAGATCATTTTGATATGAGTAAATCAAGAAAGATTGCTCAAGAAATTGGCGAATTGAATCAATTGTTGTTTAATGAGGAACGCAACTATCTGCTGTTTGGGTTTGGTCGCCTAGGGTCCTCTGATCCATGGCTTGGAATCCCTTTGACATGGTCGCAGATGTCCCAAGCTAAAGTGGTTATTGAAGCTGACCGGGATAACCTTCAGGTAGAACCTTCATTAGGCAGTCATTTTCATCACAACTTGGTATCCTTAAGAATGGGATATTTCCATATTAAAAAAGAGAGTGATTCTGAATTTATAGATTGGGCATGGCTTAAAAAGGCCCCGGTATTCAAGCAAACCGAATACGTCAAGCTGGTTCGCTTTGAAGATCCGATTAAAGTTATCATTGATGGACACAGCTGTAGTGGTGTTATTCTGAAATAGCAATTAACACCGGATACTGACTAATAATTCATCCAATCGTGAGACTCCCACTTCTACAAGTTGGAATTGCACCCAGTATTCTGGTTCAGGGGTAGATCCCCACGAAGTCACGATGTTCGACTTTAGTAGAATGAGTTCACTAGAATGAAGGCGCCAACTGTATACTTGGAACTGATCCAAGCATACAGTTGGCGCCTTTTGTCATTTCTTACATTAGAAGACACTAAAGTGGATTTCCTAAAAATTCACGCTGTGCTTGTTCAATGGACCTGCCTAATTTATCGACTAGTTCAATTATGTCCGCTTCAGTAATGATCAGCGGTGGGGACAATTGTAATCCGTCGTCAATTAACGGTCGTAACGCTAGTCCGTTTTCCCAAGCAATCGCCGACACGCGCTTGGCAATTCCTAGGGCAGAGTTAAACATGGTCCTGGTTTCTGTATCTTGTACAAGTTGAACGGCATTCATCAGTCCTAAGCCTCTTACTTCACCAATACAGGGTAAGTCCAAATCTCGGATGAGTGAACGCAATAATTTACCTTTTTCGTGGGCATTGGCTACTAGGTTTTCTCGTTCAATAATTTCGATATTCTTTAAGGCAACTGCACAGGCTACCGGATGAGCACTGTAGGTATAACCGTGCATAAAGATGCCGTGGTTTCTGATCAGTGTAAAGACTCTCTCTGAAATACCAACTGCTCCCATAGGAATGTATCCGCTGGTGATCCCTTTAGCCATCATCATGATATCGGGTTTTACTCCCCAATGCAGCATACCGAACATTTTACCCGTCCGACCAAAGCCAGTAATGACCTCATCAGCAATAAACAAGACATCATACTTATCACAAATTTCGCGAATACGTTGATAATAACCCTTTGGTGGAACGATTGCCCCTCCAGTACCAATGACTGGTTCTGCTGTAAAAGCTGCAACATTGTCCTGACCGAGCTCGAGGATTTTCTCTTCAAGTGCTTCCGCACATTCTAAATTACAGCTGCCTTGTTCCTTCCCCCAGGGGCAGAAGTAACAGTGAGGATGTTCAATGTGCTGGAATGCCGGAACTAAGGGTCTGAAACCATCCCAGAAACCAGGTAAACTGGTCGCGCTTAAAGCTCCATAAGAAACCCCATGATAAGCCTTTGTCCTAGCAATGATGTGATTTTTGTTAGGTTTACCTTGTAGATACCAATACATTCGGGCCAATTTAAAAGCAGTATCATTGGACTCTGACCCCCCACTGGTAAAAAAGATCCTGGGGTTATCCATGGGAATCATTTCAGCTACTTTTTTTGCCATTTCAATAGCTAATGGATGAGAATAGCCATTGAATGTTTGAAAGTAGAACAACTTTTCCATTTGTTTTTTGGCAACCTCAGCCAATTCAGTCCGGCCATAACCTACATTGTTTAACCACAGACCCGCGCCACAGTCAATATAGATCTCACCTTCAACACTCTTAACCCGAATTCCATTGCCTTCTTCAATAATCTTAGGACCACCCCAAGATTCCATGTCAAATATAGAGCTTGTTGGATGCAAAAAATATCTCATGTCATCCTTTTTCATCTGCTCTATTTGAGTTTCGGTGTATGCTGTCACCATCGCCATCTTCTTTCCATAGCGCCCTAATAAGAGCTTAAATAGGTTCTTATTAGGGTGCTATAAATTGTATACCACTAGTTTAGATTCCGTCATTTCTTGTATTGCATATTTAGGGCCTTCTCGTCCAATGCCACTTTCTTTAATGCCGCCATATGGAGCCTGATCAGCGCGGTATAGAGAAGTATCATTGATGATGACCCCACCTACTTCCAATTTCCGCGTAGCCTCAGTCGCGATATCAATCGAGGAAGTGAAAATGCCGGCTTGCAGACCGTAATGGGAGTTGTTAGCTATTTCAATAGCTTCGTCAAACTCTTTATAGGGGATTAGGCTTACTACTGGAGCAAAAATTTCTTCACAGACAACCTTCATATCCGATTTAACATTTGTTAAAATAGTGGGTTCAAAAAGAGCTCCATTTCTTTTTCCCCCACATATTAAACTAGCTCCACCTTTTAAAGCGGCAGTTACCCAAGCCTCGGCTCTAATCGCCTCCGCCTCGCTAATCATTGGCCCAATATCAGTTTGAGGATCGAGGGGATTACCCAGTATGAGCTTGCGAGTTTCCTCAGCAAGCATATCAGCGAATTGTTCATAGATATCCTGGTGAATTAGTAACCGTTGAATGGAAATACAGACTTGCCCAGCGTTGACAAAAGGCATACGACTACATAAAGTGGCTGCCTTAGCTAAATCCGCATCCTTATGAACGATGGTGACGGAATTTGAGCCTAATTCCATGGTGGATTTACGTAATCCGATCGTAGACATAATCTTCTTGCCAACTTTTGGAGAACCAGTAAATGTATAAAAATTGATTCGCTCATCGTTCAATAATAGATCTCCTACTTCATTACCACTACCTATCACTAAATTGAGGTAACCGGGTGGAAGACCAGCCTCTTCTAAAATCCGGCAGAGGTTAATTGCAGAAATCGGGGTCGCGGAAGCTGGTTTTAAAACGACAGTATTCCCGGCAGCTAGGGCAGGAGCTATTTTATGGGTAACTAGGTTAAACGGAAAATTGAAGGGGCTGATGGCACAAACTACACCGATTGGGACTCTTATAGTGTAGGCCAATCGGTTTTCAGATCCTGGTGCAGCCTCCACCGGAATCACTTCTCCGCTAATTCGCTTAGCTTCTTCGGCCGCAATTAGAAAGACTTGTGCAGCCCGCATGACCTCGGTTTTGGCGTCCCTGTAAACTTTGCCAGCCTCACGCGAAATGGTTAGGGCTAGGTCATCAGATCTTTCCATGATCAAGCTCGATGATTTAGCCAGAATCTGGTATATCTGGTAAGGGGAAAGGGCTCTGGATTTAAAGGCTTTTACCGCTGCAGTCACTGCACTATCCACTTCTAAGGGGGAAGAAGAACATACTGTTGCAAATACTTCCCCGGAATATTTATCGACCACTGATATGGTATCCTGAGTGCCAACCCATTCTCCATTAATGTAGATAGGATATTTCACTTGCAAATCATATTACCTCCTCAATTCATAGTTGTATATGCAATTTTCTAAATACTTTCTTTTATACATTGCAAAATCCATGCCAACCTAACGATAATTCATAAACTTCATAAACACTTGTAAATGCTCATATTAAGCTATTCTCTAAAATCTTATACTTGATCCTACGCATAAACTGCAGGGTGGTTAGTCTATGTTTGCATTAAGATAATGTATCATCGAATTTTTTTCTACTCTTGTTTTAGCCAAAAAGCACAACTATTTCCCTTGGCATAACTATTTGTTTATTGATAACCTTAATTTTAATAATACAAAACATCTTTTAAAATTTAGAAAGGATTTCTTATCCTATATCTAGAATACTCTAGATGAAGACGGAAAAGTAAGAATATACCAAACATTCAAACACTTCGCATAGGGCAAATCATCTACTTGCCAAATAGAGGAGCAATTAGTAATGGATGCCTACGAGCTATATAAATCAACCCTATAAAGTTGCAAAGGTACTTGAAATCGATCAGTCTACTGTTGTAAAACTTTTGAAGAAATATCGAAATACATAATACATGTGAAATATCGCAGATTTGGTCTAGTTATTATTAAATAATATAGCGGATAGACCTATTTAGGTTAAAATTTTGATGACTTGCATGCATAGGGGCATTATTTTAATGCACTTATGCATGGAGCTTGGGTGCAACTTTGAAAAGGTATATAAGATTAGATTGAAGAAAATTGCAGCGAGATTAATGCTAAAACGCATTAAAATATGACTATAAAATACTGAATATTCACAATAAGTGGACAATTGACCGATGTTGATTAATATCCGATATTGGCACAGAAGTTGCTACTATAAATATCACGTAGGCGGAGGTGTTAGAGGTGCAGTTTGAAGCGGGATTTCAGGAGATATATCATGGAGTGCTGATGGTAGATTCTAATGGATATATAGTAGGATGCAACAAGGCCGCCAAGGAATTATTAGGGATTAATGGACATGTTGTAGGGGAAATGGCCAAGGAAGTACTTCCAGACTCAGCTATGTATGAGGTATTAGAAACCGGAATTCCTGTTATTAATAATAAAGTTGACATTGGAGGAAGAGTAATACTCTCAAATCATAAACCGATTCTAGAAGGAAATAAAATAACTGGAGTAGTTACATCCTTTCAGGACATTACCGATCTTGATGCTGTAGCTCAAGAGTTAGAAGTTACTAAAGAGCTTAATAAGGAATTAGAAGCGGTTTTCAACTCTTCTTATGACGAAATTTTCGTTACAGACGGAGCGGGTTTCACTCTAAGGGTAAATAAAGCAAGTGAACGTTTTTATGGAATGAAAGCTGAAGAGTTGATCGGCAAACATGTAAGCAAACTAGAGGATTTAGGGCTGTTTTCGCCCAGCATTACTCCTCAAGTTCTGAGGACGAAAAAACGCACCACATTAATACAATCAACAAAGAGTGGGAAAAAAATTATTGTAACAGCTAACCCCGTTTTTGATGAAAAAGGCAAAATTATTCGGGTAGTTACGAATTCTAGGGACATAACTGAATTAAGTAACTTACGCCAGCGCTTGGAAGATACTGAAAAATTGATAGATAATTACCGGACTGAAATTGTAAAATTGCGCAAAGAGAGGGTATATACATCAGAAATCATTAGCAAGAGCGCAATAATGCAGAAAATCTTAATATTGGCTGCCAAGGTGGCAGCTGTAGATTCCACGGTGCTGATTGAAGGGGAGTCTGGCGTAGGTAAAGGTGTGGTTGCCTTAAACATTCACCAGTTAAGCAAACGAAGTGAATATCCATTCATAACCATTAACTGTGGTGCAATTCCAGAGAATCTCATGGAGTCAGAATTGTTTGGTTATGAAGGGGGATCCTTTACTGGAGCCAAAAAAGAAGGTAAGAAAGGACTATTTGAAATAGCCAGTTCAGGAACGATTTTCTTAGATGAAATCAGCGAATTACCACTTAATCTTCAAGTGAAGTTATTGCAGGTTATCCAAGATAAAAGGTTAAGGCGAGTTGGGGGAAATGACTACATTGATGTTAATGCTCGGATTTTGGCTGCGACGAATCGTAACATGTCTCGACTGGTTAAAGAACGAAAGTTTAGGGAGGATCTTTATTATCGATTAAATGTTGTACCCCTAAATGTACCACCTTTACGGCACCGAAAAGAGGACATCCCGGTCTTAGTTGAGCATTTCTTAGAAGCGTTTCTAGAAAAATACGAGATCCACAAAAAAATAGCTCCAGAGACTCTTGAGCTATTGATAAATTACAATTGGCCTGGTAACGTACGAGAACTTGAAAATTTAGTAGAGAGAGTTGTTGTGACTGTCGATGCTTTGGTAGTTTTGCCGATGCATTTACCAGATTATATTTTACACGCGGATGGTAGTTCGGCAAAGGTTTTCATATTGGACATTTGTCCGTTGAAGATTGCTACCGATGAATTAGAACGGCAACTTTTAAATAAGGCTTTAATCAAATTCCAAAATACCTATAAAATGGCGGATGCTTTGGAGGTAAATCAATCGACAATTGTTCGAAAAATGCACAGGCATGGAATCTTCAAAGATAGTATTCAATTGCCGATCAATGAATTAGACATTAATTGATCACATTTTATTATACACGCAGGTAAACTGAGGTATTTTCCAAAATTACATCAAAAAAATACCTTCGTTAATATTCAAATTTATTAGGAAAGGAGCATGACCTTCTTAAACATTAACCTAGTCAACATAGTTATCATGAATTAGCGATTACATAAATATTGAGGAGGAGAAATGTATGTTTAAAAAGCTATCAATCTTACGTAGTATATCATTGCTGGCTATTTCTGGTTTGATATTATCTTTGGCCGGTTGTGGCAGTTCTAGTACTGGTGCAAGTAGCAGTGCAAGTTCAGAAACACGAGACTATTATAAAGTTGGCGTGATTACATCCTTATCGGGAGCAGAGGTTTATGGTGGTAATGTCACCAAATACGGTTACGATTTATGGGCGGATGCTGTGAATAAAAAAGGCGGAATCAAAGTAGATGACAAAAATTACCAATTAAAATTAATTTATTCTGACGATCAAAGTGACCCTACTGCGGGCGCTAATGCCGCGGAAAGGTTGATCACTTCAGAGAAAGTCGACTTTATTCTTGGACCCTATACCAGTGGGGTTACCAAAGCTGTAGCTCCAATTCTAGATAAATATAAAGTTCCTATGATTACTGGATCCGCGGAATCTCCAACCATCTGGACTCAAAAGTTTAAATACACGTTTGGTACAATACCAGCAGCAGACTTGACAGCCAACTCTCCCCTGGATACCTTAGCAAAACTAGCAAATCCGCCCAAGACAATCGCGGTACTTGGTGTTAATGATGCGTTCTCTAAAGCAGTAGCCGAGGCATTTAAAGCTAGCGCAGAGAAAAACGGGATGAAAGTTGTCAAGTACGATGTTGTGCCAGCCGGTACGGACTTTACTCCATTGATTAGTGCTATCAAACAACTTAACCCGGATGTTCTAGCGGTTGGTGGACATGAAACTGAACATATGCAAGTAATCAAAGCCTCTAAATCATTAGGCTTTATGCCAAAGGCTTTTGTGATGCATTATGGTATCACAACCCCAGACTTTATTAAAAATCTTGGCAAAGACGGGGACTATGTTTACGGAGCCGCAGTATGGACCCCCGATTTGAAACTTAAAGATGATTTATTTGGTACTGTCGAAGATTATGTAAAAGCGTCCAAAGAAAAATTTAATGTTGTGCCTGATTATACCCAAGCAGGGTGTTCGGCAACGGGAGAAGCCTTTTCGGCAGCTCTTGCTAAAATCGCTGCTAAACCGCCTTTATCTGAGCAACAACGTGAACAATTAGTAAAAGCGTTGGAGGAAATTGACATTCAAACTTTCTATGGCCCTATTAAATTTGCGACTGAAGGTAATTGGTATCATGACAATGTAGGGTTGAAAGCTCTAACTATCCAAATGCTTAACGGAGATCAGCTTGTCGTCGGGCCTGATAATCTGAAAGCAAAAGATCCTGTTTATCCAGTTCCAGCGTTCAACGCTCGCTAAGCAAAACCCCTACGAATATTATAGGTTTCCGCCTTCGCAATGGTTTGGTGGAAACCTAGTTTTCTCTTGTAAACTCGTTCAACTAAAGTTGAACAGCGAGACCTCAGTGGGGGAGTCTACCCAACTGAAGCGTGGTACGGGGTATGGGTTACCACTCCCACTATTAGCAGTGGGAGTCTCACGATTGGATGAACCGGGTTTTCGGTTTTCACAAACTGGTGGAGAGGAGATGTCCTATGGGATTACTTATGCAAACCACGGTTAACGGAATTCTCATCGGTGGGATTTTTATAACGATTGCTGTCGGCTTTTCCATTTCCTACGGAGTGATGCACATTGTCGATTTTGCGGTTGGGGAATGGATTATGTTGGGGGCCTTTAGTGCTTTCTGGCTTAACCAATATACGAAAATTGATCCATTACTTCTAATCCCGTTTATTGCCCTTTTTTTCGCCTTAATCGGTTACCTATTTCAGCCAATCATTCAGAAAGTCGTTAATATCAAGCACAGAAGTGCTGCCATGATGGCCTTAGCATTTACTTTTGGCCTCTCGACGTTATTAAGAGGTGCGGCCCTAACGTTATGGGGCTTTAACAACCGTAATCTAGTTACTGTGTTATCAGAAATGAACGTCAACCTGTTTGGCATTACCGTTCCGGCCATTCGAGCTGCGGCGACGGTGTTTTCAATTTTAGTAACGGCGGCTTTTGCCTTTTTCCTTTATCGTACAAAGACTGGGATCACGATTCGAGCAGCTGCTGAGGATAAGACGGTGGCCGGTTTAATGGGGATTGATGGTCATCGCATTTCACGTTTGGTTTATGCTATTTATGTAGGACTAACCGCTATGTCAGGTGTCTTTATTGGCTCAATTTTTTCAGTATTTCCAGACATGGGTTTGCGCTATACCGCCTTCGCCTTCTTTGTTGTGGTTGCGGGAGGAATGGGTTCGTTCTCTGGCGCAATCGTTGCGGGCTTGCTACTAGGGTTAATATCGAGTTTTGTTTCGGTCTATGTCGGGGGAGCTTATGTATTCTTAATTCTATTTTTTATCCTATATCTAATCCTGGTATTCCTACCTAAAGGGATTCTGGGTAAAGGCTGGTAGAAAGGAGAGGTTAACTTGTCGATATCAAAGTCTTTTAGCCCAGTTAAAGTAATCCTGCTGTTCCTTTCTATGGCCGTTTTATGCAGTTTGCCCTTCGTAGTTTCTTCCTTCGTTTTGCGAATTGCTACCGGTATCATGATGTGGATAGGCTTAGCCTTAAGCTGGAATATGTTGGGCGGATATATGGGCTATATTAGCTTCGGGCATGGCGCCTCTTTTGGTATAGGCGCTTATATCGCAGGCATGTTAATGACCCAGTTACATTTACCGTTTTTTGGTGCTTTAGCCATTGCAGGGATTTTAACCTATGTTTTTGCAGCGTTGGTGGGGTATCCTACCCTGCGCCTGAGCGGCTCCTACTTTGCCATTGGTACTTGGGCTTTCGCGGAAATGATGCGGCAATTGGTTTTAGTGCTGGAGATCACAGGTGGGCCAGAGGGCTTGCGCTTGCCACCGATGCTTAATGACAATTTCTTTTATTTCGTTATGCTAGGCTTGGCTTTACTTGTTTTCCTTATTGCGTTTCTCTTTTTTGAAAATAGCGATTTCGGTTTGAAAGTTAAAGCTGTAAGGGAGGAAGAAACTGCGGCTCGTACCTTAGGACTACACACAACGTGGGTTAAAAACCAGGTGTTTGCGATTAGCTCAATGTTTGCTGGAATCATTGGGGGTGCCTTTGCCTACTGGATTACCTTCATTCACCCAGATAGCGTTTTAGGACCACTGATTGCAGATCAAATGGTTATTATGGTGCTCTTAGGGGGGATTGGTACCTTGTTCGGCCCTGTCCTTGGTGCAATCGTGCTGTACGTAGGAAATCAATATATGTTGGTTATGTGGGGGCAAAGTTCTGCTTATCTCATCATCCTTGGGCTAGCGATCTGTTTAGTTATTCTGTTTTTGCCAGAAGGACTTATGAGTATACCTAGGATCCTCGGAGGGAGTCGAAATGGGATATTCACTCGCTTACTTTCTCGATCAAAGAAATCAAATATCTGAGTGTTAGATGAAGCTCTGAACAGAAGGGGGCCTGAGCATGGAGTTGCTGGAAATCAAAGATCTGAACCATATGTTCGGTGGCTTGAAGGCTATTTCCAGTTTAAATATCAATGTTAAATCGAAGATGATCTATGGAGTAATTGGAGCTAATGGAGCCGGTAAGACGACGTTGTTTAATTTAATTACTGGAATATACCATCCTACTACCGGTCAGATTCTGCTCGATGGAATAAGCTTGGTCGGTAAACAGTCTTACGAAATCTCTCGTCTTGGAGTGGCCAGAACCTTTCAAAACTTACGCTTGTTCAATGACCTTACAGTTGTGGAGAATATCCATGTTGGACAAATCTACCGCCGCGGGTTAGGGAAACAAAAAACTAAAAATTTGTCGGCAAAAATTAATAGTTTATTAAACCTTTTTGGACTCGATGCGCGAGCGGAGGACAAGGCTGGAAACTTGCCATATGGAATGCAGAGAAAGTTAGAAATTGCTAGGGCACTTGCTACGGAACCGAAACTATTGTTGCTGGATGAACCAGCTGCAGGTATGAATCCGCACGAGGTACAAGGTTTAGTAGGCCTGATCAAAGAAGTCAAGAGACAATACAGCGATATAACGATCATCTTAATTGAACATCAGATGAAATTAGTGGAAGGTCTCTGTGATTATGCTACAGTCATGAATTTTGGCCAGGTTATTGCCAACGGGACTGTTCAGGAGATACAAAACAATCCTGTTGTGATTAAGGCATACTTGGGTGAAGCGGAGGTGGGTTAATGGCCAAAATTATGGAAGTCGAAAACCTGGAAGTTGTTTATGGCGTGATTAAAGCGCTGCAAGGGATTTCTTTTTATATCGAAGAAGGTGAAATTGTAACCATAATTGGCGCAAACGGAGCTGGGAAATCGAGTACGTTGCGGGCTGTTTCTGGAATGGTGCGCCCTAGTTCTGGTACGATAAGATTTAAAAATAAAGACATTACAAATTCCCCCTCTCATCTAATCGCCCGACAAGGATTGTCCCATGTTCCAGAGGGGCGGGGCATGTTAACGAAATTAACAGTCGAGGAAAATTTGATACTAGCTACCTATAACAGAAAAGATCATGCTAAAGTTAAAGAAGATATGGGAGATGTCTATAAACAGTTTCCCCGTTTGTCGGAGCGAAAAAAGCAAGCCGCAGGCAATCTGTCGGGCGGAGAACAGCAGATGTTGGCGATTGGACGAGCTTTAATGACAGGGGCGGACACTTTATTATTAGATGAACCCTCCATGGGCTTGGCCCCGTTATTTGTTAAAGAGATCTTTGCTGTGATCAAACGCATTAATCAGGCCGGAAAAACAGTTCTACTTGTTGAACAAAATGCCATGACTGCTCTACATACTGCTAACCGTGCTTATATTCTAGAAAATGGAGCAGTGCTTAAAAGTGGTAAGGCTGGTGATCTCATTGATGACCCCGAAGTAAAAAATGCCTATTTGGGAGGGCATTAATAATCTTAATGAAGAAAAGAAGGTATGAGGATGAGTGATTTCAAAGAAGACAAGATTAAAATTGTTGTCTTGAACTCCCAGTGTAAATTGTACAACGCAGGGGATCAAATTATTATTGACGGGCCTTTAATCGATTCAGATAAGTCTAGTAATGTTTGTGTCACGGCGCTGAATGCAATGTACCCTTTTGTATTTGCCCTCCGCAAGAAGGTTGCTCCTGAGGCGCTAGGTTTCGACGGGGAGGTAACCGTTCAATGTCCAGACTATTGTGCTCCTGTAGTGTTCAAATTAGTCCCCTTTACGGATTAAGTATCGTAGAGTCCTAGTTGCCTTGTTGGAAGGCCCTTTCTAACAGTATGCTTGAACTAGTGGTAGGGGAATTGAGAATGGGTTTTGTACCTGTAAATAAACATTTGTGAAAATAGTTATAAGTCGGAATGAAAGTAAATGGGGGGGTGCGAAATGAAAGGCTTTTTTGGAAAGCTCTTAAGGATTAACGTTACGAATAGGTCTCATATTGTTGAGGAGATTCCGGAGGAAATATTTAAGACCTACCTTGGGGGAAAGGGTCTGGGTTCTTACTTGCTTTTAGAAAATGTTAAGATAGGGATTGACCCACTCTCGGAGGACAACAAGCTTATTTTTGTTGCCGGTCCAGCTACTGGCACAGGAATGTGGGGTTCAAGCCGATACGGAGTATATAGTAAATCGCCGCAAACAGGATTATATGGCGAATCAACTTCAGGGGGCAAAGTCGCGCCTCTGATGCGAAAAACCGGCTACGACGCGATTATTTTGGAGGGAGCTGCAGACGTGCCGCTTTCTCTAGAAATATCCGATGGTGAAGTCGTGTTTCGAAACGCCAGTCATCTCTGGGGTAAAGATACCTTTGAGACGGAAGATCGGGTTTTAGAGGAGGTTGGAGTGCCTGAAGCGCAGGCAATAGTGATAGGTCCGGCAGGGGAAAATTTAGTGCGGTTCGCGTGTATAGAAAATAACTATTGGCGTTCAGCTGGTCGCACTGGTATGGGCGCAGTGATGGGCTCGAAAAAAGTTAAAGCTATTGTTTTCCACGGTCAGGCCCGAGCTGAGATAGCTGATCCGCAACTACTCAAGAATTTAATTAAATCCCTGACGGCGAAGGCTAAAGATAACCTGGCCGTTAAAGCGTATCAAACTTACGGCACCACCCAGATGGTTAAAACCATGAATTGTGCCGAAACTTTCCCAACTAAATACTGGTCCGAAGGGGTTTATGAGCATTGGAAAGAGCTTAGTGGGGACACCTTGCTCACTGAACACGAGGTCAAACCGAATGCCTGTCCCAATTGTTTTTTAGCCTGTGGCAAGCTGACAACTGTCACTAAGGGCAAGTATAACGCGCTAAAAGTAGAAGGGCCAGAGTATGAGACTATTTATGCCTTTGGGGGGCTTTGCTGCATCAGTGATTTAGCTGAGATCCTCCACTTAAATGATCTTTGTGACCGTTTAGGGATGGATACAATCACGGCAGGGAATTTGGCGGCCTTTACTATAGAGGCTGTTCTGCGCGGTAAAGTGGAAGCCAACTTAAGTTACGGTGATGCATTGGGGGTAGCTGACTTACTCGAGGATATCGCCAATGTAAGAGGGCTAGGGGTAATCTTGTCCCAAGGGATTAAACATGCCGCCAAGGTTTGGGATCTCGAGGATATTGCAATACATGTCAAAGGTTTGGAACCTCCAGGCTATGACCCCCGGGTACTTAAAGGCATGGGACTTGCTTACGCCACTTCGGCCAGGGGCGCCTGCCATCTCAGAGCAACATTTTATAAGGCAGAGTTAAGTGGGATGATCGATTCTGCCATTACCGAAGGTAAAGCCAAGATGTTCATCGATTTTGAAAATAGGTTGACGATTTTTAATGCCCAGATCTTATGTGTCTTTTATAGGGACATGATCCTGTGGCCAGAACTGAGCCTTTTAGTAAAAGCACTTACTGGCTGGGATTATACCCAGCCAGAACTAGAAGAGCTTGCCAACAGGATTGTAACTTTAACTAAAGTTTTTAATCTTCGAGAAGGTGGAACTAGAGAACAGGATACACTGCCGAAGCGGATGTTCAGAGAACCGCTGAACGAAGGTCGGGATGTTATCAGTGTAGAAGAACTGGACTTTATGCTCGACGAATATTACAAATTAAGAGGGTGGGATAGACAAGGACGACCGAAAACAAGTGAAAACTCGTTCACCATAGAATCTAACAGGTGTTAAACTTAGAAGCCTGCCGGTAAACTGGCAGGCTTCTAAGAATACCCACAATTTCAGGGATTGTGGAGTTGAAGGAGGAAGAAAAATGACTAGATTGCCAATGCTATCATTGGAGGAAATGCCGGATAAGACTCGCAATATGATCACAGGAGGAAAATCTCAACTAAGCGGCTTGAATATTAACAGAATGATGGCTCATGCGGAAAATAGCGTACGTCATTTCATGCGTTTAGGAAATTCTCTGCTAACTCAAGCAAAACTTGATGCCCGTCTTCGGGAATTAGTTATCCTGCGGATAGCCAGGTTATGTAACTCTAAGTATGAGTGGTACCAGCACGAAATCATGGCAAGGCAGGTTGGCTTATCGGAACAGAAAATAGTAGCAATTAGGCTAGACGAGGATCGTTCAGAATTTAATGATCAAGAACGGGCCATTCTCAGATACACTGAGGAGGTCACAGCTAACGTGAAAGCTAGTGCAGAGGCCTTTGAGGAACTGACCCAGTTCCTCAGCCACCAGGAGTTAGTAGAACTAACCCTTACGATAGGCTTTTACAATATGGTAGCTCAATTTCTAGAAAACACAGAAGTTGAAATAGAGGGCAATTAATAGGAAACAGCTCATGGAGACAACAGTCGAAGCCACGGATAATCTGGCTAACGTTGTGGCCATTTGTTAATGTGAGGTATATTGTAAAGCTGATCGACTAATTTAGTACGTAGCTAAAAGGGGAGGGATATTGTGCCAAAGGAATTAACCCACTGGCATATTGCCCGTGCAGTTTTGCAGCGGGGAGTCCCAGCTCAGGTAGGGGAACTTATTGAGTGCAACCCTGCCCTGTATTATTTCGGCGCCATAGCCCATGATATTGGCTTTTATGATTTCTCTAAGCCGACAGAAGCGAACATTGAGCGAGTAGCAAACCAGCTCCATGGTGTGGACGGGGAGGATACTCTTGATCCACTGATTAAAATGATGGAGGAGGCACTTAGTCAGAACAATAAACGCAATCAAATTGCTTTTATACTGGGTATGTTGACACACTTTGTCGCCGACAGCACCTTCCACCCCATGGTTTACTATATGAGCGGAAATTATTTTGCTGAGGATCCAGAGGGACGGGGGAAGGCAGTGTTTCGTCATCGTTTATTAGAGACTGCGATCGACCTTTGGTTAGAGAACGTCAAACCGCTCAAATATCCGCTTGACCTGATTACACTCTGGCGCGAAACGGGCGAAGCAGGGCGAGAAGCTTTGGAATTGCTTGTTGGACGCTACACTCAGCTGGAAGATGAAAACATAAGAAAGCAAGTTAATAAGGCATGGCGCAACCATCGTTTATTACAAACTGCCTTTGGTTGGTCAACCCCATGGCGTATCTTAGCCTTCTACCGACGGCTTGGGCATCCATCGGTCGATAAGTACGAAGCTTTATTCTATCCACAACCGCTGAACTTGTCTTTTTTTGAGTCAAGTCTAGATTGGCTCCATCCTGTAACCGGTGCTCATCATGACATGACTTTGGAGGACCTTTTTGATGAGAGTGTTGAAAAGGTTATCACTTTGTTTGAGCGATTAAATACTCAATCCATAGAAAAATGGCCTCTCCTCATTAGAGCGCTTGAGCCACTGTCCTTAGACAGCGGATTGCCCTATGTTCCCGTAACTCAGATGAAATATTTCCGCACGGAGCCCATTGAACAAGGCTTGAGGATAAAATAGAAAGGAGAAAACCTCGGAGTTTCGATTGAGAAGGCTAGAGGACATCATAGTGCCAATCGGCAAGTGTAACAAGTAGGGAATCGTGTTAGAGGAGGTATTGTAATGAATAAAACTATCAATGCTATGTATTTTAGCGCTACTGATACCACCAAAAAAGTAGTGTCTGGAATAGCTTGGCAAGTTTCAGAAAATATTTCTACGGAAATCGCCATCAATACTATTGATTTCACATTGCCAGAAGTTAGAACAAAACCAGTGTCTTTTACAGAAGAAGATATTCTAATAATAGGAGTTCCGGTCTATGCCGGAAGAGTTCCTAACATATTACTAAAATATTTAAATACTATTACGGGTAATGGTGCCTTGGCAATCCCTGTAGTTGTTTATGGAAATAGAAACTATGACGATGCTTTAATAGAATTGAAAGATGTTCTCCAGCTTAACGGTTTTAAGGTGATTGCGGGAGGAGCATTTATTGGAGAACACTCATTTTCGATAACTCTTGCCAAAAATAGGCCAGATGAGCAAGATATGGCCATAATTGATGATTTCGCTAAACAAATAGGTAAAAAAATAACAACTCAAGAGGAAATTGAGACCGTGGTTGTCAAGGGAACTCGACCTTACAGAAAACATTATGTACCTAAAACTAAAGATGGTAGTCCTGCGGATATTAGAAAGGTTGTTCCAAAGACAAACAGTAATTGTATTGACTGTAAACTATGTGCTAATCTCTGTCCTATGGGTTCCATTGATGCTGAAGATGTCTCTAAATTAAATGGAATCTGTATTAAATGTGGTGCGTGCATTAAAAAATGTCCAACGCAGGCAAAGTATTATGATGATCAGAATTATTTAAGACATAAACAGGAATTAGAGATCGAGTTTGCTTCTCGAAGAGAACCAGAATTATTTCTTACATAGAATTTGTTGGGGTAAAATGTCAACCTTTGAGCAAGTTTCTAAGAACATTTCTATACTTTGGTTGACGATCAAATACTCAATTGAGCCCATTGAACACCAAATTGCGAGTATAGCATAAAGAAACTCCGAGATTGCTCTCGGAGTTTCCGTTATGTTAAATGTAGTGAAGGTAAGTTATAATTGGAATAGACGTAATATACGTCAATCAGGGATTATCGAGGATAGCTTGGAGTGGAAACGTTTGGATCGTCCATCATATCCATTTCATCGTCGAGATCACCATTACATCCACACCCTCGTGATATAATGGTAAAGCCATACTGTTCGGATTTTCTACCGAGTAAGAAAGCAGCCATTAAACTTAGTATAAAGAGAAATCCATGGGCGTGATGGTGTCTTTGATGATAAAACATAGTTGCGTCCTCCTTCCTTTAGTCTTAGAATGGCTTTTTTGGATCGAATTCATCCGGGGAAATTTATGGGAATAATTTTGGAGGTATATCATTGCGTTACAATGTATTACTTTGGGATCTCGATGGGACATTAACAGATCCTAAAGAAGGGATTACCCGCTCTGTTCACTACGCCTTAGAACGTCTAGATTATCCTGTTCGAGAGACTGATGATCTAGATTGGATTATTGGGCCGCCTTTAAAAGAGAGCTTTAAAATATTATTTCAAACGAAGGATGAAGCAATATTAAACCAAGCTATCTCGATTTATCGAGAGCGCTATCGAGAAATAGGCCTCTATGAAAATTTTGTTTACCCTGGTATTCCAGAGCTGTTGGCTCAGTTACAAGAAAAGGGCTGTAGACATTATCTGGCGACGTCTAAGCCTAGGGTCTTTGCCGAAAAAACTCTTCAACATTTCTTACTGGATTCTTACTTTAGTGTTATCATGGGAAGCGAGTTAAACGGTAAATTTGTGGAGAAAGATTGTTTAATTGCTGAAGTGTTGAAAACTATACCCGCTAGTTCACGGGCAAACACCGTGATGATTGGAGACCGCAGTTATGATGTCCATGGAGCTAGAGCTAACCATATTGATGTTATTTCTGTCGGATATGGGTATGGAACCGCCGAAGAACTACGCATCGCGTCTCCAGACTTTATCGTCCAAAGTGTCCCTGACTTAGGAAAACTGCTTTTTCATACTAGTTAGATCCCCATATCGCTATCCATGGCTAGCGGGATATTTGCCCATCCATGGACGGATAACGAACTGCTGCATCTAAATATATATAATTGTCATCCTTTTCTTGCCGCACCATTCCTACGATCCCGCGATCATTTGTTTCCTCTAAGAGCTGGTGGACGGCATGTTGATAAGCGCGCTCATCCCAGGGATCCAGATAATCGGTAACCGTATTGAAATAAGTCTCTATGGGGATTTTAAAATGACGATGATAAATTTGAAGTGTTGTATCTGGTTGATTCAAGTGAATTCCTCCTTCTGGGTTTAGTGTGAGAAAATCATCAGAGAAATATGTGTCAGCAACGAGAAAAGAAGGAGTGCGAATATGAACGAAGAAATCCAATCGAATTCTCTTTTGAAACGCAACTTGAGTTGGGTAGATTTGGTTATGGTTTTGGGCGGGATTATTTGCATTTACGTTATCTTGGCTTTTGGAACGTTCTGGTTAATGGAGCACTTGCCTTATGAACGTATTTTAATGTATCTTAATGCGTTTCTAACACAGTTAGCCTTTGCGCTCCTGATTTGGACTGTGAAGAGAATCCGACACTGGGAGTGGGCGGATTTTGGTTGGTCTTCTGTGGCACTAAGAAAAGCATTTCCCAAGATCATGGGAGTGTATGCCTTGACCTGGGTTATAAATATTAGTTATGCAATTTTCCTCTACCAGCACGGTTTAACCCCACCGGACACAGATGTATATTCCAAGTTGCTAGGCCAAGCTACCTGGTATACATTGATCCTGAATTTAATTTTAGCGGGCGGATTAGCCCCCGTGGTAGAAGAAATATTATTTCGAGGTATTATTTTTGGAAGTTTGCAAGCGTACTTTGGAAAATGGACATCTGCGGTGCTGAGTGCTGCGGTTTTTTCCGCGCTTCATTTCCAAGCCTACGGATTTTTCCCGCGTTTTATGTTAGGTATGTTCTTAGTTTATCTTTATGATAAATATAAGTCACTCTACCCAGCTATTGCGTTACACGCTTTAAATAACATAGTTGCTACATTGATCGCAGCGAGCTTACTATATTAAATAAAAAGGAGTATTTTAATGTGAAGCAAAGACAACAACAGGCATTGCAAATTGCCATCGATGGTCCTGCAGGTGCTGGTAAAAGTACAGTGGCAAAGCTTCTTGCGAAGCAGTTAAATTTGTTCTATGTCGATACTGGAGCGATGTATCGCGCAATAGCCTATAAAGCCCTTATGAACAAAGTCCCTTTAGAAGACGAACATAGTGTTACTCAAATCGCTAAAAGTGCGGAGGTAGTTTTGGATCATTCGGCTGAAGGTACAGTCTGGTGTGATGGGGAAAACGTCACTCAGGCAATTAGAAATCCAGAGATTTCTCGCGCTGTTTCTACTGTTGCAGCTTATGTGGGAGTCAGGGAACGCTTGGTCGAATTGCAACGCTGGGAGGCTAAGCGGGGAGGTGTGGTTATGGATGGGCGTGATATAGGTACCCATGTTCTGCCAGACGCTTCTCTCAAAATTTTCTTAACAGCAACACTACAGGAACGGGCAAATCGAAGGTGGGTGGAGCTTGAGAAAGCAGGGAAAAATGTGCCTTACGAAGAAGTCGCGCAGGATATGCAAAAGCGTGATCGAAAGGATATGGAACGGGAGGTTTCTCCGCTAGAACCAGCTCAAGATGCTGTCATTCTGGATACTACGGGCCTTGGTGTGGAGGAAATAGTCGTTAAAATTGTAGCGTTGACAAGGAGGGTTGATGATGACGTTATATGAATTTGCGAAAGGGATGTTCAGCTTCCAGTTTAAGCTAATGGGGTGGAATATCCAGGGCGTGGAAAATATACCGGCTGAAGGTCCTGTTATTTTAGCGATTAACCACCAAAGCATCTGGGATCCCTTAGTCGCTGCGTCTAGTCTGCCTCGCAAAGTATATTTTATGGCCAAAGAAGAACTCTTCTCTATACCTGTTTTAGGGAAGGTTTTCTCTAAACTTGGTGCCTTTCCAGTAAAACGTGGGCAGGGGGATATGAATGCCATCCGACAGTCTTTGGCCATCTTAAAAGAGGGGAGTGTCTTAGGGCTATTTCCTGAAGGGACAAGGTCCAAAAACGGAGAAATCCAAAAAGGCCTCCCGGGAATGGTTCTTCTCATGGAAAAAAGCAAAGCAACGGTCGTCCCCGTCAAGGTATATGGGACACGTAAATTGTTAACAAAAGGCTGGGGAAACATAGCGGTAGTGGTAGGTAAGCCTATGACTCCTGAAATGCTAAAGGCGCCAGATGGGGTAGAAAATCGTAGAGAATGGATTGCTGATCGTATTATGCAGGCAATGCACGAATTGTCCATTGCTAAATGATTTACTTTGGTGGAGACATTTCCGCTTCAAATAGCAGGAATTTAAGAACTCAGTAGAGAACTAAATCTTTAAAATTTTTAGGGAGGCCAAGGGCTATGAAAGTTAAACTGGCGGCAAAAGCTGGTTTTTGTTTTGGGGTTAAGCGCGCCTTGGATATGGCAGAGCGGACAGTAGAAAATTCTCCTTCTGTATCCCTCGGACCACTCATTCACAATCAACAGGTTGTAAAACGCTTGGCAGAGCGCGGAATTCGTGTTGTCAATGCCTTGGAAGAGGTATCAACAGAACAGGCCCTTATAATCCGTTCCCATGGTGTAGGACCTAATGTTTATCAGGGCGCCGAAAATAAAGGAATTCAAGTGGTGGATGCTACGTGTCCCTTTGTTCAGAAAGCGCAGCGACTAGCAGCAGAATCTGCTCAGATGGGGCAGCAAGTCATTGTAATGGGAGACAAACTTCATCCTGAGGTTCAGGGAATTCTAGGTTGGGCTGGGGAACAGGCCATACCTATTCAAACGCTCGAGGAAGCCAAAGAACTTTCGTTTTACTCTCAGCTAGCCGTTTTAGCCCAGACAACCCAACTAGCAGAAAGTTTTGAAGGGATTGTTGAAGAGCTAAAACTCCACACTAACGACCTAACCGTTCACAACACGATTTGCAACGCAACGGCAGAACGACAAAAGGCTGCTCGCGAGTTGGCACAAACAGTTGACGTTATGGTGGTGGTGGGTGGGCGCAATAGTGCAAATACGGAAAAACTAGCGAGTATTTGTGCGGAACTGACCAAAACATATCTTATTGAAACGGCGGAAGAATTGGAAGTTAAGTGGTTTGATGAAGTGAAAATTGCGGGTCTAACCGCAGGGGCTTCTACACCAGATTGGATAATTGAGGAGGTTTATCAGAAAATGACTGAAATTGACGAAAATGAAATTAGTATGGACGACTGGGAAAAAATTGCACCAGTATCAAAACGGGTTAAAGAAGAAGAAGGACCTGCGGACCTTTCCAGGCGGCATGAACGGAATGGGGGGGCACGTCTCAATGGATTAGTAGAGAGTAAAGAAGAGATTAGTGCAAAAGTTATCGAAATAGTTAAAGGTGGTTTGGTTGTCGATGTGGGTATGCGCGGTTTTGTACCTGCCTCGCAAATCCATCTTGATTATATCGAAGATTTGAATCAGTTTTTAGGAAAAACATTGCGCTTGCGGATGATTGAATTTGATCCCGATAATCGGAAGGCTGTCTTCTCACAAAAAGTTATCTTGGAAGAAGAGCGGGCAGTTAAGCGTCAAGAACGACTCGAGACCCTCACAGAAGGCGATATTGTGACTGGAGTCGTGCGACGATTAGCAGATTTTGGAGCATTTGTTGACATCGGTGGGGTTGACGGTTTGCTTCATATTTCGGACATGGCCTACACTCGAATTAAGCACCCCTCCGAAATGTTGAAGATCGGAGACGAAGTGGAACTTCAAGTGTTAAAATTTGATCAGCAAACAGGTAAAATATCTTTAGGGCTTAAACAGCTAAAAGTAAGTCCGTGGCTTCAGGTAGCAGAAAAATATCCTGTAGGAACTTTAGTTGAAGGAGTCGTAGTGCGCATCGTTACGTTTGGCGCCTTTGTGGGTCTTGCAGACGGCGTAGATGGGTTGGTGCATATTTCTCAGCTAACGGATCATCGCATTAATAAGGTAGAAGAGGTGCTGAAGGTCGGGGACGTGGTATGTGCCAAAGTCATTGAATGTAAGCCAGAGGAGAAACGAATTAGTCTTAGTATGCGAGAGATGGTTGAAGACGTTACTCGCGCAAATGATGTCGAAGCGATGGCTTCTCAACCTGAAATCAAACCAGTTACCATCGGTGATGTCCTGGGCAAGATTAAGTTTACAGACAAATAAGGAACTAAGTGCACGTTTTTGCTTGCAGTAGATAATTGAGAAACGCAATGCAAGTTAAGAAATGTCCCCTCACTTGCATTGCGCATTTGAGTCCATAGACGCAAACTGGCCTCCTAAAAATAAAATCCAACAGCCGTTTCACCACCCGCGCGACCCAAGCCCGGAGGAAGTTTCACATCCTCCGACCATAGAAGGAAGGTGATCCAGATGGCTAAACGAAAACCAACGCTACCTATCGATTTCCCTATCTTGTTTCTCGCCCTCGCACTCATAGCCTTTGGATTAATTATGGTGTTGAGTGCCGGGGCAGTGAGCGGCTTTAACGCTAAGCAAAACACCTATTACTATGTTTTCCAACAAATGAAGTGGACGATTGTGGGGGTTGTTTTCGCGCTTGTAGCAATTAAAGTCCCTTATGCGTTTTGGCGTCGTTTCGCTGGTGTTGGCATACTGATCAGTATAGGACTGCTCATTGCGGTTATCTTTACGGATGCAGGGCTTGCTGCGAAAGGCTCAGCTCGTTGGATCAATATTATGGGAGTTAATATTCAACCTTCGGAAATTACAAAAATGGCCTTGGTGCTATTTTATGCGCACATTCTAGACAGGTATCCAATCCAACACGGAAAAAGTTGGCGCACCCCACTGGGAATCCTGATGCCTGTTTCGGTCCTGATTTTGGGCCTCGTATACAAACAACCGGATCTAGGGACAACAATGGTTTTGGCAATGACCAGTGCTGTTATGTTGTTTCTGACAGAACTTCCGACGATTTGGTTTCTGGCGGCTGTCCCAACCTGTGGAATACCGCTAGTATATTTTATCCATGATGCAGGGGGTTATCAATGGGATCGAATTTTGGCCTGGTTAGACCCTTGGAAATACGCAACTAATTTAGGATATCAGATTACAAACGCCGAAATTGCCTTTGGATCGGGAGGCTTGTTTGGTGTTGGTTTGGGTCGAAGTATGCAAAAGTATGGTTTTCTACCAGAAAACCATACAGATATGATCTTCGCCATAGTGGGGGAGGAACTGGGCTTAGTGGGTGCCCTGTTTTTATTATTCCTCTTAATTTCGTTATATACGCGAGCCTACTATGTAATTCGCGAATGCCCAGACCGCTTTGGTCGGCTCTTAGGTTTTGGGCTCATATCATCGTTAGCGCTTCAGACAACAGTTAACCTAGCAGTCGTCACTGGAGTAATACCGGTAACCGGGATTACACTGCCGTTGATCTCGTATGGTGGTAGTTCCCTTATTATTACGTTGATTCAGATCGGTTTGATCTTAAATATATCCCGTTATCGACATATCCCTTCAAGCAAGACGGGAAAGAACCTCCCAAACGTCTCAGTGTAAACTCCACCTAAACGGGAATAATAGGAGTATGGGGCCGTTTAAGGAGGGGTTATTTTGGGATTCCCCTATGGAGATTGGGCAATTTTTTTCTTAGCACTTGCTACTTACGCTGAAAAGCGAGCCTCTCGACGATTATTTCTGATGTTGATGATCGCCTGGCTAATCGGAAAATGTGTAGAAGTAGTGTTCCCTTCGACACTGCCGTGGAACTGGCACTATGCGCGGCTGATGGTCATGCTGTTTTTTGGGGGATGGGCTTGGCAGCGTGCAGAGCGGCGGATACTCCCCATACTCCTCACTAGCTTTGTCTTAGGCCTTGAGACGCTTTTTCTTGTGAATGAACCTGGGGTTATTCCTTATGAATCTTGGATTTTTGCAGTTGTGCTGGTTTTTGTGGCGCGGTTGACTGCTAAATCTTATTGGGGTACGGCCGCCTCTTTCACGGGAAGCATCCTTTTAAACCAAGTTTTCATGCGTTTTACTTATGAGGGGATTGTAAGGCGTGCGGACTTCCCTGATCCGTTTATTTGGAATTTTGGCGTGGGGTTGTTTTTACTATGGGCAGGCTTTCGTTTAGGATGGCTTTATTATTATAATAGAGACAGTGAAAGACAGATCGGGGAACTTCTGTTGCCTGCGAATGGAGTAGAGAACAGTGAACCCACGGAAGAAAAAGAACGCCTGTAGCGGGTGTGTGAGTTTTGTAGTATACTTGTAAACGATTGAGGCTGGGATAATATGCCCTGATCTGGAATGTCAGGAGGATGAAATATTTTGCCTAAAGGGCTTGTGGTCGCAGCAGTTGACCCTGGGAGTATTGCGGAAGAAATGGAGATACAAGTCGGAGATCGTGTTCTTACGGTGAATGATGAAGAAATTAACGATATCATTGACTTTCAGTTTGGTATTTCAGAAGAAGATTATACTATTCTAATCGAAAAGCCAAATGGTGAACTATGGGAGATTGACATAGAAAAAGATTCTGGGGAATTTTTAGGTTTAGAGGTCGAAACAATAAGTGCTGAAGGTTTAAAGGTATGTCGAAATAATTGTACTTTTTGTTTTATTGCACAAATGCCAAAAGGTATGAGGGCATCGCTTTACGATAAAGATGATGATTACAGGTTATCACTAACTCAAGGGAGTTTTATTACCCTGTCTAATTTGAGTGAGGATGAAATAGAGCGTATTCTTCGAATGCATCTGGGTCCGCTCTATATTTCTGTTCACGCCTGGAATCCAGAAGTTCGTGCTCGTCTTATGAAAAACCCGCACGCGGGAAAGCTACCACAACAACTTAAACGTTTTGCCGACGCTGGAATCGTAGTACACGCTCAAGTCGTCTTAGTCCCAGATCATAACGACGGGGACGTGTTGAGAGAAACAATTGAACGGCTAGCTGAACTCTATCCTTCGGTACAATCGATTGGTGTAGTACCCGTGGGTTTAACTCGCTACCGCGAACAGCTTACCCCCCTGCGTGGATTCTCGTCAGCTGAAGCGAACGGGATATTGGATCAGGCAGAGAGGTGGCAAAAGCACTTCTTTGAGCACACAGGTCAACATCTTGTCTATTTTGCCGATGAATTTTATATTATAGCAGGACGAGAGTTTCCGGAGGCTTTAGTCTATGATGATTTTCCCCAATTAGAAAACGGTGTGGGGATGGCACGGAAGTTTATCAATGAAATAGAAGCCGGCTGGAAGCAGTTACCAGAAGAAATTACAGAACGCCATGTGCATGTCATTACTGGAACATCAGCGCAAGAGCTGTTTGAATTGTGGCGAGGCCGTTTGATGGATAAAGTAAGTGGTTTGAAGCTCACAGTACACGCTATACGCAATGATTTTTTTGGTCCATCCGTCACTGCTGCGGGTTTAGTCACGGCTCAGGATGTTGCCCATCAATTAGGAAATTTGTTGGGCGAGGAGTTTCTTATTCCGCGTGTAATGCTTAAGGCGGATGAAGATATCTTTCTCGACGATCTGAGTGTGGAATGGTTAGAAGAAAAAGTGAATGGTAAGGCGAGTATTGTCGAAAACAATGGGCTCTCATTTTTAGAGCAAGTGATTGGATATTCTTTGGAGGTGGAACGTTTTGAGTAAACCTGTTGTAGCTATTGTAGGACGGCCTAATGTCGGAAAATCAACGTTATTTAACCGTATCACTGGCGGTCTTGTAGCCATCGTAGAAAACATGCCTGGGGTGACGAGAGACCGACTTTATCGTGACGCGGAGTGGCTTGGAAGAAAGTTTGCTCTAATTGACACTGGAGGAATCGAATTTAAAGATGTAGGCACACCAATCCCTGCGCAGATGCGTAAGCAGGCTGAAATCGCCATGGAAGAAGCGGATGTCGTTGTCTTCGTGGTGGACGCTCAATTACCGCCTACGGCAGATGATGAGATGATTGCTCGTACTTTGCGGCGGTCCGGAAAACCAGTCATCCTGGCTGCCAATAAAGTTGAAAATTTTGAGTTAATTGAAGGCCAACTCTATGACTTCTTAAGTTTAGGATTAGGAGAAGCAATTCCAATTTCGGCAGTGCATGGTATGAATACCGGCGATTTACTCGACTTGGTGATTTCAAATTTTCCAGAGAATGACGAAGAAGAGTATGATCCTGATGTAATACGTATTTCTGTTATTGGCCGTCCAAATGTCGGAAAATCCTCTTTGGTCAATACGCTGTTAGGAAAAAACAGGGTTATCGTCAGTAACATTCCAGGAACAACCAGGGATGCCATCGATACTCCTTTTGAACAAGATGGGAAACATTATGTCCTCATTGATACGGCAGGAATGCGTCGTAAAGCGCGTATAGATGAGCTAACGGAACAATATAGTGTTGTACGTTCTCTACGGGCCGTTGATCGCTCTGATGTGATCCTCATGCTTATAGATGCTGTAGATGGAGTTACGGAACAAGACAAAAAAATTGCTGGGTATGCCCATGAAGCAGGAAAAGCTATTGTTTTAGTGGTCAATAAATGGGATCTCGTCGAAAAGGATGAGAATACCATCAACAAATTCGAAAAAGATATTCGACTAGAGTTAGGGTTTATGCAATATGCACCCACGATGTTCATTTCTGCTTTGACCGGACAACGGGTCACGAAAATTATTGAGCTTGTAGATTTTGTGGTTGAGCAAAATTCAACCCGAGTGACGACGGCTACCTTGAACACCTTACTGAGAGAATGGCTTCATCTGAACCCTCCTCCGTCTGATAAAGGGCGCCGCTTAAAGGTCCGCTACCTTACACAGGTGGGTGTTAAGCCCCCGACGTTCGTTTTCTTTGTTAATGATCCTGAACTGATGCACTTTTCGTATAAACGATATTTAGAGAATCAGATGCGGAAACATTTCGGGTTTGAGGGTACTCCAATTCGAATTGTTGTTCGACAAAAAGATGAAGAGAAAGAGAAGGATTAAGCCATGCCACGCTACTTGATTTTTATCTTGGCGTATTGCTTGGGTGCTATTCCCTTTGCCTATTTAGCTGGACAATTGAAAGGGATTGATGTGCGTCGTCATGGCAGTGGAAATATTGGTACGACGAATGCCTTTCGCCTTTTAGGAGTTAAAATGGGCATTTTAGTGTTGCTCGGAGATTTCTTAAAAGGAGCAATGGCTGCCGGTTTGGGCCTTTGGGCCTATGGCGCATGGGGAGGAATCATCGGCGGATTTCTCGCAATGGCGAGTCACAGCTTTAATCCATTTTTTGGATTCAGGCCCAGTGGAAAAGGAGTTGCTGCGGGATTCGGGATCATTACTGTATTGATGCCAAAAATAATGTTTTTGGCAATTGGAGTTTTTCTTCTCGTGGTATTGATCACACGCTTTGTTTCCATGGGTTCGGTTGCGGGGGCACTTACGGTTCTAGTCACGGTCTTTGTTTTTCCAGAACCATTAGCATATCGTGTTTTTGGAGTAGTCGCTGTTTTAGCAGTTCTAATTCTCCACCGCGCCAATTTTAAAAGAGTATTAAAAGGAACAGAACATCGATTTGGGGATAAAAAGATTTCCTAAGGGAACGTGGCAAACAAAACGTCCCCATGCCACGCCCATGCCACGAAACGTCCCCATGCCACGAACGAAACGTCCCCTTGCCACGCTTGCCGGGAAAATTGTGGTTCGAGGCGCGTGATTCTTAGGTCGAGGAACATGGTCCAGTACATATTGAATAAATCACTAATTACGAATATCGATATGGAAAGGAGTAATACTATGTCTAACGTAGCGGTTTATGGGGCTGGAAGCTGGGGGAGTGCCTTGTCCGTTGTCTTAGCGAATGCGGGTCACCAGGTTGCACTCATTGGTCGCCATTCTGATGAGATGGAGCTTATCAGGAAACAACGTGAAAATGCGCGCTATTTGCCGGGTGTTGTTTTGCCTCCAGGAATTCAACCAACAACGGATCTTACACTCTTAAACGCCGAACTGGTTGTTTTCAGTGTGCCATCTCATAGTGTTAGACAAGCTGCTCGTTTGGTTAAAGACTACCTAAAACCAGGTTGCATCGTGGTCAATACTGCTAAGGGTATGGAAGAAGGGTCACATCTTCGCCTTTCGGAGGTATTGGCTGAAGAGTTGCCTCAAAATCGGATCGCCGTATTGTCCGGTCCCAGCCATGCGGAAGAGGTCGGACGAAACATGCCGACAACTGTAGTGGTTGCCTCAGATGTAGAAACTGCCAAAGCAGTTCAAGACCTGATGATGACACCAGAATTTAGAATATATACAAATCCAGATGTCATCGGAGTAGAACTTGGAGGCGCCTTGAAAAATGTCATTGCTTTATGTACGGGGATTGCCGAGGGGTTAGGATTCGGAGACAACACCAAGGCGGCACTAATGACTAGGGGATTAGCGGAGATTGCCCGTTTAGGAGTGGCGCAGGGAGGACATCCGTTAACGTTTGCCGGGTTGTCAGGTGTTGGGGACCTCATTGTTACCTGTACTAGCCCTCATAGTCGGAATCGCCGGGCGGGAGTCGCCCTAGGGCAAGGTATACCGCTAGACACGGTGCTTAAAGACGTCGGAATGGTGGTAGAAGGGGTTAAGGCAGCCCGTATTGCCTATCAACTTAGTATAGAGAAAGATATTTCGATGCCTATTACAGAGCAAGCCTATAGAGTGCTGTTCGAAGGTGCTGATCCAAGAATTGCCGTGACGGATCTGATGATGCGGGGTAAGCGCCATGAACTTGAAGAAATAGTGGAATTGAACTGGTTAAATTAATACATAATTTCAAACTTTGTTTCATAGACGTAGAAGAGGTAAATCAAAAACCTTTTCTGCGTTTTTTGTTGTCCATGTCATATTTCCCCAAAGTAATCAATATACTTATATTGCTTAAGGTGCTAGTCCGGTATCGGGAAGCCACGTGTTACTAGGAGGTGGAAGGGGGAGAAAAGGTGGAGGCCCTTCCCCAAATTGGGGACAGCACACAAAAGGAGGGAAAGTATAAATGGAAAAAGTAGACATTTTTAGAGATATCGCAGAACGTACAGGGGGCGATATCTACCTCGGTGTCGTCGGGCCAGTCCGCACAGGAAAGTCCACCTTTATCAAACGATTCATGGACCTCCTAGTCCTGCCCAACATCCAAGATGCTTTTGAGCGGGAGCGGGCTAAAGATGAACTTCCTCAAAGTGGAACTGGAAGAATGATCACGACGACAGAACCCAAGTTTATTCCATCAGAATCCGTGGAAATCGTTATTAAAGACACAATTCACATGAATGTACGGTTGGTTGACTGTGTAGGATACACAGTCGAAGGTGCCTTGGGGTACGAGACAGAAGACAGCGAAGAGCCTCGCATGATGAAAACATCTTGGAGTGACGAACCTATGTCATTTCAGGAGGCAGCTGAAATGGGTACCCGTAAGGTCATCAGCGATCATGCCACGATCGGTATCGTGGTTACGACAGATGGGTCTATTACTGATATACCACGAGAGGCCTATATAGATGCAGAGGAACAGGTTATTTCTGAGCTTCGCCAGCTAGGAAAACCATATGTAGTCATCTTAAATACAACTCGCCCCTATGCAGAAAACACACTGGAACTGGGCCGTTCTCTTGAAGAAAAATACGGGATACCTGTAATTGCAGTGAATTGTCTTGAAATGAATCACGATGACATCACTCAAATTCTTGAAGAAGTACTGTATGAGTTCCCCGTAGCTGAAGTCAATATTGATCTTCCAAAATGGGTTGAGGAACTCGACACTGCTCATCCAGTTCGAGCAGACTTTGAAGAAACAGTGCGCAAAGCGATACAAGGGGTACGGCGTTTGCGTGATATCGATCAAGCCTTAGATGCCTTGACAGAATGCCAATATGCTCAAGATGTTATCCTTAAAGAGATGAACTTAGGTACTGGAGTAGCCAATGTTGAAATCACCGCTGTCGAGGGGCTATTTAAAACAGTGCTCCAAGATCTAACGGGGATTGAAATTGAAGGAGATCATACCTTGCTTCGCTTAATTTTAGACTATAGCGTGGCTAAGAAAGAATGGGATAAACTATCCGCAGCTATTGAGGAAGTTCGTATCAACGGCTATGGTGTTGTCACCCCCCAACTTGAAGAAATGTTCCTTGAAGAACCAGAACTCGTGAAACAAGGCGGGCATTATGGGATCAAGCTAAAAGCAAGTGCTCCGTCGTTGCATATAATCAGAGCTGACGTTACAACAGAAATAACCCCTCTGATCGGTACGGAAAAGCAAGCAGAAGAACTTGTGAAGTATATGCTAGATGAGTTTGAGAGTGACCCGAAGAAAGTCTGGGAATCTAATATCTTTGGAAAATCCTTGCATAATTTGGTTCGTGAAGGGATCCAAAACAAAATTTATCGTATGCCAGAAAATGCCCAACATAAGCTTCAAGACACCTTGCAACGGATTGTCAATGACGGCAACGGAGGGTTAATCTGCATTATCATCTAAAAAAATATCGAGTAGGCAGTCTGAGTGAGGGGCAATTCATGAATTGTCCCTCACTTAAAAGGACGTTGGAACGCATAATTGTGCGCAGCCAGCGTTCTTTTTTTATGATAAGACCTAGTCGTTTCAACTGACGGAATTATTACTACTGTTGGCCTCAAATATCTTTATGCATAATGGCATAAAGATATTGTAATTTTCAGATAAAAGTAATAATATAAGAATATGGTTTCATATGTTATGCAAAAGTGCAGAAAATACTAGTTTAGAATTTAGGACTTAGGTAAATACAAAAACGATATTTTTAATAAAATGAGTAAAAATCAGCGATTTTGAGCGTATTTGGAATAGGAGAAAATTAATAATCAGGTTTATAGATAAGTATTTGTCAGAGATGATGCAATCTATTCAAAATATGCGCAAATGCATAATTACGAAGTTTATCGACAATGGGACTTGAATCTATAATTTCAAATGAGAGGAGGTGAAAGCACATGGGTAACTTAGTTTCTCCACTAGCCGGAAATGTATGGAAAATAAATGTATCGGTTGGAGATGTAGTAGAAATGGATGATGAAGTCATAATCCTCGAAGCCTTAAAAATGGAGACCCCAATTTATGCTTCGGATGCAGGTACAGTTGTTAAGATCGCAGTCAAAGAAGGGGAAAGTGTAAGCGAAGACCAGGTATTGGTAGTCATTGAGTAATATTTTAGAATATCCATTTTAGAACATCATCTAGTTTAGCAGCTTTGTCCCCTCGTAAGCGAGTTTGCCCGTGGGGGCAAATTTATACCCTATTACCGGGGGCGACAGTTAATGAGGTGAGAAGGGGGATTTTATCTGTGGTTAGAAAGCAAACAGCCCTACGACCATACTTCGAAAAAATGTCCGATATTGGGAAACCCTTGAGTGCGGGAGAAATAAAGCGAACTGAAGAAAACATAATATTTATTCAAGAACAAGAGAATATTATTTCTGGTGCTGTAGAAAAGGTTAAGAACGCTGGTACTAACGCTGAAGTAATAAGGAAAAGAGGTCAGATGACCGTTTGGGATAGATTGGATTATCTAGTTGACGCGGGAACCTGGTGTCCGTTACATACACTTTATAACCCAGAAACGAACGAAGAAGGGTGTACGGGTGTTGTAGACGGTCTGGGCAAAATTGACGGAAAATGGGCAGTAATTATTGCTTTCGATAATAAAGTCATGGCAGGGGCTTGGATTTCTGGCCAAGCTGAGAATATTCTAAGAGTCACTGACTTGGCCAAAAGGCTCAATATTCCTTTGGTTTGGCTCACTAATTGTAGCGGGGTTAAATTAATGGAGCAAGAGAAAGTATATGCTGATCGGCGGGGAAGCGGCGCTGCTTTCTATAGACATGCAGAACTGAACAAGCTGGGGATTCCAATCTTAAATGCAATTTATGGAACCAACCCCGCAGGTGGAGGCTATCAAGGGATCAGTCCTACAATCCTTTTGGCGCACAAGGATGCCAATATTGCAGTAGGTGGAGCTGGAATTGTGGGCGGGATGAATCCTAAAGGCTCTTTTGACTTGGAATCAGCTCAACAATTAATCGATGCAACGAAGGGATTCACAGCTAAGGCTCCGGGGCGGGTGGAAACCCATTTTGATCAGACTGCTTATTTTAGAGAAGTTCATGACACTGAAATTGGCGTCTTAGATGGGATCAAAGAGTACATGAGTGGCATGCCGGCTTTTGACCCGAAAGTATTTCGGGTTGCTGAATCTGCTGAACCTAAGTATCCTGTACAAGATTTAAATAGACTAATTCCTGCCAATCAAAAAAGACCCTATGATGCGGTTCAAGTCCTAGCGCGTCTTACGGATAATAGTGAATTTATGGAGTATAGGCCTGATTACGGTCCGGAGGTTTTTACGGGAGTAGCGAAAATTGACGGCTTCCCAGTTGGAGTGATTGGCAACAGACAAGGAGTCATATCTAAATATCCAGAGTATGCAGAAGGAGCCTACGTGGGGGTAGGCGGTAAACATTATCGTCAAGGACTTATTAAACAATCCGAATTTGTCACCTTCTGCGGGAGAGATAATTTGCCAATAATCTGGCTTCAAGATACTACCGGCATTGATGTAGGCGATATCGCAGAGGAGGCTGAATTGCTCGCTCTGGGTCAAAGCTTGATTTATTCAATCCAGAAAACTGATGTCGCTATGATGTGTGTCATCTTGAGAAAAGGAACTGCTGCTGCCCATTATATTATGGGTGGTCCCCAAGCCAATGAAAACAATGCCTTTACGCTAGGAACACCGTTGACAGAAATATATGTTATGCACGGAGAAACTGCTGCGGCCGCTTCTTATGCTAGAAGACTGGTCAAGGAACAAGAGGCTGGCAACGATTTAGGACCAATCATTGAAAAAATGAATCAAATGGTTAAAGATTACGAAGAAAAATCAAGGCCGGTATTCTGTGCTGAGCAAGGGTTTGTGGATGAGGTGGTAACCCTCCCCGATTTAAGAAAATATTGCGTCGCTTTTGCAGGAGCTAATTATCAAAATCCTAAATCGATTACCCCAATACATCAGATGATCTTACCTAGGACGATAAAGGGATAGAGGAAAAATCCTTTCCCTCTGGGGTATTTATCTAAATGGAACTCGTCAACTCAAGTTAAACAACGAGACTTCGGTGGGGGAGTCTCACGATTAGATAAATGGGTCCGTTTCCTGTTATGATATCTCCAGTGGAAGCAAGAAAAGAAAGATTAAGGAGATGTGAAATGATGGGAAGACGGGAGTGCTTGAAATTCGTGAAAACCCCTCAAGAAGATAAGAACAGTCATTTGCTTTATCAGAAGGACGGCTCTATAGCTAGGATTATTCTCAACAGACCGGAGAAGTATAATGCCTTTTCCTTGCCGATGATCCGGAAATGGGCTGAAGCCCTACAAGACGCACAAGAGGATCAAGGTATAAGGGTTATCGTGTTGACTGCCAATGGCAAGGCCTTTTCCGCCGGTGGTGATACAGAAGCTATGTTAGCTGGAAAGGGATTTGTCGGGTGTGACGATCAAGGCGAATCATGGGGCGATAAAGCAATTGACCGTAAACGTGCTTTAACAAACCATATCCATAAAATTGCTCTGACCTTAGATTTGATGGATAAACCAGTAATCTGTGGCATTAATGGAATTGCCATAGGGGCGGGCCTTGACATGGCTCTAATGTGCGACATTAGGGTGGCTGCAGATGACGCTCAACTTTCTGCAGGTTACGTGAAAGCAGGCCTTGTACCGGGTGATGGTGGAGTCTTCTATTTGCCGCGATTGGTAGGAGTTGCCAAGGCGTTAGAAATCTTATGGACTGGAGATTTCATCTCAGCTTATGAGGCGGAAAAAATGGGTATGGTCAACAAGGTGGTCCCCGCTGCAGAACTAGAACAAGCCACCTTAGAGATGGCTAAGAAGATAGCTGAATCCCCCCCGGTATGTGTGCAAATGATTAAAAGGGCAGTTTATTCCGCGCAACGAACGAACGACTTGCGGACAGCCTTAGATCTTATTTCATCCCAAATGGCTATTGTTTCTGAAATGTCCGACCATAAAGAAGGACTAAATGCCCTTAAAGAGAAACGTAAACCGGTTTTTACTGGCCATTAAATATAGTGTGGAGGAGAGAAACACGATGGATTTTGGCTTAACCGAAGAACAAAGAATGGTTCAAGATATGGCCCGCAATTTTGCTGAAAAGGAGATTGCTCCATATGTGGAAGAAGATGAAGATAATCACTACTACCGCAGAGAGATTCTAACCAAAATGGGCGAGTTGGGTTTGTTAGGGTGGAGCATACCAGAAGAGTATGGCGGAAATGGCATGGGTTGGATGGAGGGCGTAGTAGCTTTATATGAAATAGCCAAGGTTCATACTTCCTGGAGGCTAAGTATCAGCGGCAACGTCTGGGGCCCAGCGATGACTATTAATGAATGGGGTACGGAAGAACAAAAGCAAAAGTATATCCCTGGTCTTGTAAGTGGGAAAACTGTCGGTAGTTTTGCCATGACTGAAGCCAACACCGGTTCTGATGTGGGCAGTATGAAGACCTTTGTCCAAGATAAGGGTGATCACTGGTTGATGAATGGTTCCAAAATGTGGATATCAGGCGGTCACACTTGCGATATTGGTCTTGTGTATGCCGCAACTGAAAAAGGCGGAGGATCTAAGGGCCTATCCTGTTTTATCGTTGATTACAATAACACCCCGGGCGTTACCAGAATTCCAATTCTCAAGAAAGTTGGCATGTGGCCTGCTCCAACTTCGGAACTCGTGTTTGACAACGCAGTGATTCCGAAGGAAAACCTTTTAGGTCCACTTAATAAGGGGTTTCAGATTTGCATGTGGATGTTGAATAACACGCGAATGGGTTGTGCTACAGGTTCGGCAGCACTTTCAGCGGCCTGTCTAGAAGGTGCAGTACAATATGCTAATGAGCGTATCCAGTTCGGAAAGCAAATCGGAAAACATCAAATGATCCAGCAACAACTTGCTGAAATGAAACTGGAAGATGAAGCGGCCAAATATCTCGTTTATCATGCTGCCTGGCTCAAAGAAAACAAATTACCCAACCAACAGGCGACTTCCATAGCTAAGCTATTCGGCTGTAATGCAGCAGTTCATGGTGCAAATATGGCCATGAAGATCTACGGTTCCTATGGTTATTCAACTGAATATCCCTGCGGTAGATGGCTCCGCGATGCCAAGCAATTTGAAACGCTTGAAGGGACCTCCAACATTCATATGCAAATTATTGCCAACATTGAACTTGGATATTCGCCAAATAGGTAGTTGAGCAAGGGCCTCTAGATAAGGCCTTTATATAGGTAGGAGGAAAATAACTTGTTACGTGTCGGTCAAGTGATGTCACGACTTTCCGTGTGTCTTTATAGTTATCATACAATAGGGGATGCTCTGACTCTAATGAAGGAAAAACAGGTGAATGGTTTGCCCTTACTTAGCGACCAGGGTCATCTACTGGGTATGGTCACTAAAGAGCAGGTTTTCGAGAAGGGTTTAGAACAGTATGCTGCAGAAAATAAGGCTGCCGACTACTTAACGACACGCTTTTTACCATTAAAGGAAGAGTCTGTATTAGATGATGTCTGGGATTTACCCTTTGATATATACCCAGTATTTAATAGCCAGGAAGAAATTACTGGCGTGGTCACGAAATATTCCTTAGGGCAGGCCTACTTTCAAAATGTGCAATTACGCAGTCAAGAACTGGAAGCGGTCTTTGATTCGGCACATAATGGAATTTTAGCAATTAATCGACAAGGGATTATCACATCCCTGAACCCAGCTGCCGAAAGACCGACCCGTTCTACTAAAGAAGAAGCAATCGGGCGCTTTTTAAGCGATGTTATTATCCCTACAGGCCTCCTTGAAGTTGTTCGTAGCGGAATACCGGAATTTGGGGCAAAATTTCAAGTCGGGCGCAGGTTGTATATCTCCAATCGAACTCCAATTATTAAAGACGGAGAAGTTATAGGGGCAGTAGGGGTTTTCCAAGATGTTTCCGAGATGGAAAAGGTTTTACAAGAACTACAAAGTGTAAAACAACTTAATGAGGAACTCCGAACAACCGTAGCCTCTTCTTATGATGGAATAATTATTTGTGATAACCAAGGTGAAATTTTGCGTTGCAACCCTGCCGTGGGTAGGATATTAGAGGTTTCCTGGGAAGAACTGCTGGGCCGGCCATTTAAGGATCTGGTAGATAAAGGTGTTTTCCAGAAAAATATAATCTATTTGGTTAAAAAGCAGGATGGGCTTGTAAGTATTTTGGAAAGCTCCTCTGCTGAGCATTCCCTAGTTATCACGGGTAACCCAGTCTACGATGAAGAAGGAAAAATGGCTAAAATCGTTATCAACATTAGAGATATGAGTGAGATAATATTCTTACGGGAAGCGTTAGAGGAGAGTAAACAACTTTCCAAAAAATATCAAGCTGAGATCGCTCAGATGAGGAGTCATCAGGAAACTAGTGCTGACATAAGATCAGGCTCGGTTATTATGAAAAATGTTCTAGAACTGGCTTCTAGGGTAAGTCAGGTGGATTCTCCAGTAGTATTAGTGGGGGAACAAGGGGTAGGTAAGGAAGAAATCGCCAAACTGATCCATTCTCAAAGTAAGCGCAGGGAAGAACCTTTTTATAAATTGAACTGCGGCTCATTTCCATATCAGTTGTTAGAGATCGAGATCTTTGGACAAGGAAATGCTTTGGGTAACGGAAAGGGGAAAGCAGGTTTATTGGAGCTGGCGAATAATGGTAGTGTTTACCTCGAGGATATAGGGAAGATGCCCTTAAACTTGCAAGGAAGACTATTAAGGGTTCTTAAGGATAAAATGTTACAAATTTCTGGTGGGAAAGAAACAGTTTCGGTGGATACTCGAATTTTGGCCGGCACTAATCGACCTTTAATAGAGTTTGTCGAAAAGGGTCTATTCCGCGAAGATCTCTATTTTAGCCTCAATGTAGTTCCTATTAAAGTTCCAGCATTAAGGGAACGTAAAGAGGATCTTATTCCCCTAGTTCTTTTTTACTTAGAGCAAAACAATAAACGGCATGAGATGGATAAGGTTATCTCCCCAGATGCAGTTCAGTTATTATTGGATTATCCTTGGCTTGGTAATGTTCGGGAGATGGAGAATGTTATAGAAAGATTGGTAGTTACCGCCCGTGGAAAGATTATTTCCGCTAAAGAGGTCGACCTCGTACTTTACGAAAAGGAAAAAAGCCCTCTTAGGGCAGTTACAGTGACTGGCGTAATTCCTCTTAAGCAAGCAATGGATGATTTAGAACAACAACTTGTTACGTTAGCCATGGAACAGCATGGGACCACAGTGAAAGCTGCTGAAGCGCTAGGGGTCAATCAGTCCACCGTGGTGCGAAAGTTGCAAAAATTAAAGGAGTTAAATGTGGGTATTGAAGGTGGATCAATACGGAAGAAGTAAGTGAACTGTTCAGCAAAGTTGAACATCGAGACTTCGGTGAGGGAGTTTACCCCCACCGAAGCAGAGCGAGATTAGATCAAGCTATGGTGGAAAGGATGGGAAATAGTAGTGATTGATTGGAATTTAGCTATCAAGATTTTTGTTAGTGGAGTAAGTATTGTGATGCTGGTCATGTTTATTCTGCAAATTACAGTTCAGATTAGTTCAATTGTCGTTAGATTAATTGAGAAAAAAGCAGCAAAAGTCGAGAATTAAATTTACTGTTAGAAACTTGGGGAGGGTTAAATAACAATTTATGCTGCAAAAGAGCTCGGTTTAGCCTGGTTAAAGGAGAGAGGAGTCGTTTAATTCATGGAGAAGGTATTAGAGGAACTGATAGTTTCAAGTGGCTTTTTTCATCTAACATTCGGCAATTTGTTTATGTGGTTAATTTCCTTTGTTCTTATGTATCTAGCAATTAAAAAAGGCTTCGAGCCCCTTCTATTATTACCAATTTCCTTTGGAATCCTAGTGGTTAATTTACCCCTAACATATTTGATGAAGCCGGACAGCGGACTTATCTGGATTTTTTATCACTTCGGAATAGAATGGGAGATCATTCCTCCCCTGATTTTTCTTGGTTTAGGAGCGATGACAGATTTCGGTCCGGTGATTGCTAATCCCAAAACATTACTGCTCGGTGGTGGTGCCCAGGTAGGAGTTTATTTAACTTTTTTTACGGCTCTGCTTTTTGGGTTCGACATGAAAGAAGCAGCGTCGATAGCTATCATCGGCGGAGCAGACGGCCCGACAACGATCTATCTTACGTCTCATTTAGCGCCCTATCTGATTGGGCCGGTGGCAGTGGCGGCTTATTCCTATATGGCTTTGGTCCCCATTATTCAACCGCCTATCATGAGATTACTGACAACTAAGGCTGAGAGACGAATTGTCATGCGGAAATTACGTACGGTCAGCAAAATGGAAAAGATCGTTTTTCCGGTCGTTACAGCAATTTTAATTATGTTGATAGTGCCTGCTTCAGCCTCATTAATTGCTATGTTTATGCTCGGTAACTTGTTTAAGGAATCAGCCGTCGTTGAAAGGCTTACGAAGGCCGCTCAAAACGAAATTATGAATACTGTGACTATTTTGTTAGGCCTTTCCGTAGGCGCCACAATGACAGCAGACGTATTTCTCAAACGAGATGTTATATTCATATTTGTTCTAGGATTATTTGCGTTTGCAGTTTCTACTGCGTCAGGGGTTCTATTAGCGAAGTTTATGAATCTTTTCTTAAAAGAGAAGATGAATCCCCTAATCGGGGCAGCGGGGGTTTCTGCCGTGCCCATGGCTGCTAGGGTCGTACATAAAGTAGGTGCTGAAGAAAATCGCCAAAATTATCTTCTGATGCATGCTATGGGTCCAAACGTAGCAGGTGTAATAGGTACTCTGATTGCTGCATCCGTTATGTTGACCTTTCTAAAATAAAAAATGCGAACACCATCACGACATAAGGTAGTTACTACCCTATGACGGTGTTAATATGAGGTTCTCTCAAAAGGAAGGGAGGGTTATAATCACAAATAACTGAATATTTTAAGTATTGTGGTAATAAAGAAGGAGGGCAAATTTGATGCGAAAACTACTTAGCTTAATAATGGTTGTGGGTATAACCCTTTTCATGACAGGATGTGGAAGTCAAACTGCTAAAGCCCCTGCAGGTTCAGACCAAGCTGATACAGGAAAAATACAGAAAATAAACCTTGCCACAGGAACTACTTCCGGTGCCTACTATCCGATAGGAAATGCCATGGCTAAGATATGGTCTGACAAGGTTCCAGGGGTTAAAGCTTCGGCTCAGTCAACTGAGGCAAGTGCAGCAAATATGAACTTTTTACAACAGAAGGAAGCGGATGTTGCGTTTACGATGGCCAATGTTGGAGTGTATGCATACGAAGGCCAGGATACATTTACAGGTCGGGCCAACAAAGATCTACGTGGTATGACGTTCCTATATCCTAATGTGACGCAAATTGTAGTACGTAAGGATTCAGGCATCAACTCACTTAAGGATCTTAATGGAAAGAGATTTGCGCCAGGTGCCACCGGGAGTGGGACTGTAACCAACTCTAAAGAAGTCGTTGGCGTCTACGGGCTGAATTTTTGGGAGAAGGATAAGAGTAATGTAAAAGCGGACTATGTTGGATTTACTGAAGCGAGCGAATTGCTAAAAAATAAGCAGGTCGATGCCGCTAATTTCTCTGGTGCTATGCCCTTAGCAGCTATTATGGATGTCTCCAATTCTATCGAAGTCAAGCTTATTTCTCTTGAACCGGATATGATTAAGGAAATTATAACCAAGTATCCATTCTATTACGAATATGTAATACCCAAGGGCACTTACAAGGGGCAGGATGAAGATGTGCACACGGTAGCCTTAGCCAATCTATTACTGACTCGAGCTGATCTCAGTGAGGATTTAATCTATAAACTGACAAAAAGCATTTATGAAAACATACCGGATCTGATAAATGCCCACGCCATCACTAAGAACATTAAGAAAGAAGATGCTAACAAAGGGATGGGTACCGTGCCGTTGCACCCAGGTGCAATTAAGTACTTCAAGGAAATCGGTGTGATGAAGTAAAGAAGGTGGTTTAACTGTATGAAGGACGAACAAGAAAATACAGGCGACAAACCAGTTACTAGAATATCAGCAGATGAAATCGCCTCCGAAGAAGTTGTCCAGGAAATGCTGGAAAAATACGACAAGGAATCTCAAGTTCGGAAGTTTGGTGCCAAATCGAAAATTGGGTTATTGATCTCTACAATAGCTGTTTCATTTTCCCTTTTTCACCTCTGGGTAGCGGGTTTTGGTGCACTAGAGGCCATTAAGTTACGCTCTATTCACTTGACCTTTGTCATGGTACTGATTTTCCTACTTTATCCTGCTCGTAAGAAAGGAATGAAGGGTAAACCGGGCATTTTTGACTGGGTAATGATCGCTCTTAGTTTGGTAGCTGGTCTCTATATGGTATTTGCCAACGAGCAATTAGCATTGCGTGGTGGTCTGCCGATTACCCGAGATTATATTATGGGTGCGTTGGGTATTCTGGTTGTGTTTGAGGCAGGACGGCGCGCGCTAGGCCCAGAGTTGCCAATCCTTGGCGTAATATTTCTCCTCTATGCTTACTTTGGTGAACACGTACCGGGTTCTTTTGGGCACAGCGGTTTCAGCCTTAAACGAATTATTGCCCATATGTACGTAGGTTCGGAAGGGATTTTTGGTGTCGCGTTGGGTGTTTCGGCCACGTTTATTTTCCTATTTATCTTATTCGGTGCTTTCTTAGGGGAAACGGGGATGGCTAAGCTAATTAATGACTCGTCAATGGCCATGGCTGGAACTTCACCGGGGGGACCCGCCAAAGTCGCCGTGGTTGCCAGTGGAATTATGGGGACGATTAGTGGTAGCGCAGTAGCTAACGTAGCTACAACCGGTGCGTTTACTATCCCTTTGATGAAAAGCATCGGCTATAAGCCTCATTTTGCTGCGGCCGTGGAAGCTGTTGCCTCCACAGGAGGTCAGTTCATGCCCCCAATCATGGGTGCTGCGGCGTTTATCATGGCTGAATTTTTAAATATCCCCTATAAAAGTATTATGATTGCAGCGCTGATCCCTGCGTTTCTCTATTACTTAGCGGTATTCGCCATGGTTCACCTAGAAGCACTTAAAACTGGATTAGAGGGTGTGCCACGTGACAAATTACCCGTAATGAAAGTAGTCTTAAAAGAGCGGGGACACCTCATAATCCCGCTCGTGGCAATTGTTTACCTGCTTATTCAAGGTGTAACTCCGACTTATGCGGCTTTCTACGGAATTTTGGTTGCAGTTGGGGCAAGCTTCTTGCGCAAATCGACGCGGATGAGCTGGCGCGGATTTTTGCTTGCCTTGGAAATGGGGGCAAAAGGGAGCATTGGCGTAGCTATTGCCACGGCGGTCGTGGGTTTCATCGTTGGAGTATCCTCCCTGACCAGCCTAGGCATTACCCTAGGAGATAATATGCTTGCGTTATCTCAGGGCAACTTATTTGCCACTTTGGTTCTGACGATGATTACAGCCATAATCCTAGGGATGGGAATGCCTACCACGGCGGTCTATATCGTAGGTGCTACCATTGCCGCCCCTGCTCTACTCAAACTGGGAATCGCACCTCTGGCAGCTCACATGTTCGTATTCTACTTTGGCAACATCTCTAACGTCACTCCTCCTGTGGCCTTGGCGGCCTTCACAGGCGCTGGGATAGCTGGTTGTAGTCCAAGTAAAGTGGGATGGACTGCAGCTCGCTTAGCCACAGCTGGGTTTATTATTCCCTACATGTGGATTTATTCCCCAGCCCTAATAGCCCAAGGTGGTCTAGGTGAGGTTATAGGCGCACTTGTTACTGCTACTATAGGAGTAATTGCACTAGCCTGCGCAGTACAGGGTTATATGCTAAAAACTACAAATAGTTTACAGAGAATATTATTGTTGGTAGCGGCCTTTGGCCTAATTAAGCCCGGATTGCTGACAGATACACTTGGTATTACAGTATTAATAGTTGTCTACTTATGGCAGCGGTTTCAGACAAGATCCATGAATACTAAAGAGATCAATGTCTAATACGGATTAGAAGAATATACTTAGATAATAACCAGAACAACATCAGAATTTATCAGGTGTTAAGCTTGGAAGCCTGCCGAATAACTGGTGGGCTTTCGAGATCATTTCAGTGAATATAATAGACTTTGGAGAGGGGAAACAAAATGCGCTATTTCATGGAACCTACAGGTGTAGCCATTATTGGAGCTAGTCAGGACTTTAAGACTATTAATGGAAAAATCCTAAAATACTTATTAAAACATAAGTATCGCGGACAGATTTATCCGGTTAATCCAAAGTACCAAGAGATTGAGGGATTGATCTGTTATTCTTCGGTAGGGGCTATTCCAAACCAAGTAGATTTGGCTCTGATTGCTGTGGCTGCAGCTCGGGTACTAGGGATTTTAAGGGATTGCGGTGCCAAAGGGATCAAAAGAGCGGTCATCTTTTCTTCGGGTTTTGCTGAAACAGGCGCGGAAGGTAAGGGGATCCAAAATAAAATTAACAAGATCGCCCAAGAATTCCAGATGCGCTTAATTGGCCCTAACTGCTTAGGTATCCTGAATGTTTCTGCTGGACTGATTGCTTCCTTCAGTGCTTCGATGGAAGTAGATAGCATCAAGAGGGGTCCAGTAGCCTTAGTATCCCAAAGTGGGGCTGTCGGTTTTATGTTGTTTAATTTACTGCAAGAGGCCGGTGTTGGTGTTAACTTTGTTATCACAACAGGCAATGAAGCGGATGTAACAGCTGGTGAAGGTTTAGCTTATGTGGTGGAAAACCCGAACACGAAAGTAATCCTTACATACTTGGAAGGCTTAAGGGACGGAGAGTCCTTCAAAAGAACTGCAGAAAGAGCAGCTGTGGCTGGAAAGCCAATGATCGCTTTAAAAGTCGGTAATTCTGCCAGTGGTCAAAAGGCGGCAGCCACTCATACAGCTGCCTTAACTGGTTCCGGAGCAGCCTATAAAAGTTACTTTGATAAGATGGGGATCATCCAGGCTAAGGACAGTGATGATGTAATCGACTTAGCCCAAGCCTTTGTGCCTGGCAAACTACCTCATGGAGCCAAGGTAGGAATTGTCACCATGTCAGGTGGAGTAGGAATCTTGCTTGCTGATCGGTCAGAAGAATGGGGTTTGCAAGTGCCAGCCTTAAGCGAAGCTTTACAGGAAGAGGTACGTAAGGTCATCCCTTCTTTTGGTTGCGCCCAAAACCCTATTGATGTTACAGCTCAATCTCTTAACCAAGGAGAAGAGTTTAAGAAATGTCTGAAAATCCTCTTAGCTTCTGAGGAATTAGATATGCTGATCGTCGCAATCACGATGGCTACTGGAAAACTGGCGGAGAAAATTGGCCTAGATATTGTCGAAGCTGCTCTAGGGACAGAGAAACCATTAGTTGTCAGTTGGAGTGTTGGCCAAGTAGCTAAACCGGGCTTTGATGTTCTAAAGGAGGCCGGAGTTCCCTTGTATCACTCTCCAGCACGGGCAGCTAAAGCTATGGGGGCTTTATACCGTTATGGCAATTTTCAACGTAATTGGAAAGCACCTGAGGCAGATGCAATAAACCAAATACGACAAGGAAAAATCCAATTGGCTCTTAAGGAAAGTAGCCAAGCTTTAAGTGAACACGCAACGAAGGAATTATTAGAACTTTACGGGCTCCCAGTTACCAAAGAATACGTCGCTACGAGCGGTGAAGAAGCGGTTGCTATAGCAGAAAAAATGGGCTACCCGGTAGTCATGAAGATAGATTCTCCTGATATCTTGCATAAAACCGAAGCGGGTGGAGTTGCAGTAAATATCAGTTCGGCTAAGGAAGTAGAAGCTAAGTTTCTTGAAATTATGGCTAGTGGCCTGGTGTACAATCCCCAAGCCAAGATCAATGGTATCCTCATGCAAGAACAAGTGCCACCGGGAGTCGAGGTAATCATTGGTTTACAAAGAGATCCGGTGTTAGGTACGCAGATCATGTTCGGATTGGGTGGGATCTTTGTAGAAGTTCTCAAAGACGTGGTCTTGAAACCCGTGCCTTTAAGTAGAGCGGACGCGCAGAAAATGCTTCAGGATATTAAAGGGGCCGCTCTTTTGAACGGGGTCAGAGGAAGACCGGCGGTTGATCAAGAAGCCTTGGTCGAGATACTCTTGGGCGTGAGTCAATTAGCTGTGGAAGCGGGTGACAGCCTCTTAAGCCTGGATATCAACCCAGTTACGGTTTTGGAACGAGGTAAAGGAGCCAAGATTTTAGATGGGGTGTTGGTAGGAAATACTCTCAGTACGGGTTAGTAATATCAATATCAATATCAATATCAATATGAAATTTGTTATTACTAGGGTGCTTAGACATGACTGAAGTTTTTGCTAAGCTACGGGAGAGCCCAGGGGAGAGAACATGATGGACAAGAAAGTTATAGACGAGTTTTCCCAAATCGTAGGACCAAACAACATCTTAATTGAAGATCTAGACCTATTTACTTACTCTTATGACGCTTCGTTCTTACCGCTGATTCCGGCAACTAAGCCGGATTTGGTGATGAAACCTCATTCGACGCAAGAAGTAGCCAGAATTATGGAACTTGCTAATATTTACCGAATACCCGTTGTGGCCAGGGGGCTGGGCAGTGGGCGTACCGGAGGAAGTGTCCCGGTCAATGGTGGTCTCGTGTTGTGTCTCGATGAGATGAATAAGATTCTTGAGTTTGATGGCGAAAACTTGACAATTACGGTTGAACCAGGGGTTAAGACTCAGGATATCTATCTGTATTGCGCTCAACGGGGGTTGTTTTATCCACCTGATCCTTCCAGCCTGAAACATTCCACGATCGGGGGAAATATTGCGGAAAATGCTGGCGGGCCGAGGGCCGTTAAATATGGAGTAACCGGGAATTATGTGATGGGACTTGAGGTCGTTTTGGCTGACGGGAGTGTGCTCCAAACCGGAGGTAAGATGATTAAAAATGTGACTGGTTATGACTTGACCCGGTTGTTCGTGGGCTCGGAAGGCACCTTGGGAGTCATCACTCAGGCGATTTTGAAGCTGATCCCTATGCCGAAAAGGTGGCGAACGGTCCAGGTTCTATTTGATTCTTTAGAGGGAGCCTGTGCAGCGGTGAGCCGAGCAATTAAATCGGGTACCATTCCGGTAGCCGCGGAACTCATGGATCAGATCAGTCTTCAGGCTGTGGCTAAATTTGGAAATTTTAGCCTTGATCCCAACGTCAAGGCTGGCATCATCTTTGAGTTTGATGGGGACAGCGAGACAAGTTTAGAGGAACAAACCGGGGGAGTCCAGAAAATATGCGCAGAGTACGGCTCTATACAATTTCGGATTGCTATGACCCAAGAGGAAGAAACCGAACTTTGGAGTTTGAGGAGAGGCTTGAGTTCAGCAGTTGCGGCTCTTGCTCCGAATCGAATAGCCGAAGATATATCCGTACCACGCAATGCATTGCCGGAAATTGTAAAACGATTGCGGGCAATTGCGGTAAAATATGATTTGCAAATGGCTATTTATGGTCATGCTGGGGATGGGAACTTACACCCTTCCCTTCTTGTAGACTTGAGCCTTCCAGGGGAAAAGGAAAAAGTGGACCTAGCGGTTGGCGAAATATTTAGAGCAGCCTTGGCTGTGGGCGGTACGCTGTCCGGCGAACATGGGATCGGGATTACAAAAAAAGAATATATTACAGATGCTTTGGGAGAAACGGGTGTGGCAACGATCCGTAGCATCAAAAAAGCCCTAGATCCGTCAGGGATACTTAACCCCGGAAAGATCTTCTGAGAATGGATGGATGCTTGTGAAAAGGAATGCGGCTAGTTCACTTGATAAGATCCAAGCAATAGTTAACCAGTGTGATCGCTGTGGTGCCTGTTTGAGCGTTTGTCCTGTTTATGCTGATAATCACAGGGAAACGGCAGTAGCCAGAGGCAAGCTCGCCACGGTTAGAGCCATGATTGAGGGTGGAATAACCGCCGATTCTAAGATCGTAACTGCCTTTGAATTTTGCTTATTGTGCAAGGCTTGCACGGAGAATTGCCCGAGCAAAGTCAAAACGGATGAGGTTATGATTGAGGCTCGGCAATACACAGCTGAGAAGTTGGGACGACGGATTAAGCACCAATTTATTGCAGTGCTCCTTGGAAACAATGTGCTCATCAGACTGACGGCTGGGACTTTGAAATTAAGCCGGAAAGCTGGATTAAACGGACTGCTGCGGAGCGTAGTGCCGATTGAACACACAAAAAACCACTTTCAGGAAATGGCTATGGGTCCTGCTGCCTTCCCTTCCTTTCCGGAACTAACACGCCCCAAAATGCCGCATCACGCTAGAATTGCCTATTTCCAGGGGTGCGCGATGAAGATGTTCTTCCCAGCGGCATCCCAGGCGACAATGAAGTTGCTGAACAAGACGGCTGAGGTCATCACCTCTGAGAGTGTCTGCTGCGGAATGCCCCAGTTGGTCCATGGTATGGCAAATCAAGCCTACACTTTGGCCAAGAAAAATATTGTCTCTTTTGCGAATGTGGATCGAATCATTACGGATTGTGCCAGTTGTGGGAGTTCCCTGAAAGAGTATGGACATCGTCTAGCCGCTGATCCCCAGTGGGCTGAAAGAGCGCAGGAGTTTAGTCAAAAGGTGATGGGATTAAGTGAATATCTTTATGAAATCGACTATCAGCCAAACCGCAAGAGCGCTTTGAAAGTCACTTATCACGATCCATGTCATCTTGTGCGGGGACAAGGGATCAAGAAACAGCCGAGAGAACTATTAAAACGAGTAGCGGAGTATGTGGAAATGCCTCAGGCGGACAAATGTTGTGGCGGGGCCGGTACATTTTATCTTGATTTTCCGGAAACTGCCCAAAATATTTTAGCCGAAAAGGTCAAGAACATCAAAGGCACGGACGTCGATGTCGTTGTGACAGAGTGTCCCGCCTGTTTGATGCAGTTGGCAAAAGGGAAACAGCAAAGCGGCTATTTTGAAGTAATGCACATTAGTCAGGTTTTAGGAATGGAGTTTAGTTCAACCTTGGAAGGGGGACTTACATCCAACATGTGTCTCAGTGGTAAACAAGTGTTCTCTTGCCAAACTCACACAAACCAGCTTATAATATGTCAGAAGATTATAAGTAATAATGGCTGAGATAGATAGGGGCGATTTGGTGGTTGGCAAGACAAATGATTTTTTGATCGTCAGTAAAAATATTTTGCCGGAAGCCATATTGAAGACCGCAAAAGCAAAGGAACTCCTTGTTAAAGGAGATGTATATACGATCAACGACGCGGTGGAACGGGTAGGGCTGAGCAGAAGCGCTTATTATAAGTATAAGGATGGCGTGTTTCCTTTTTACGAGGCGAGCCGAGAAAAGATTATTACGATTTCCTTGATCCTTGAGAACAAAGCAGGAGTACTCTCTCATGTTCTTAATTTTATTGCTTCGGTCAAAGGCAACGTCTTAACCATTAATCAAGGGATTCCATTGCAAGGCATTGCCAATGTCTCGGTTTCCCTGGAAACCGCGGGAATGGCAGATACCCCAGAAAATCTTTTGTCAGGGCTTGGGGAAATTGATGGGGTAAGAAAGATTGAAGTAATTGGCCAAACATAGGGTTGCGTTGTTGGCCCTAATATGATATCCTTTAAAAGCCTTCTTCGTGAGGGAGTAAGTCGGGGCGTGGCTCAGTTTGGCAGAGCGCTACCTTGGGGTGGTAGAGGCCGTGAGTTCGAATCTCGCCGCTCCGACCAGTAATATCAAGGCTTTCAGCCTTTTAAGGTAGGCGGGTCAAACCCCAAATGTTGACTAAATGCCGACCAAATGCCGACCAAAAAAATAGACCATAATAAATGGTCTATTTTCGTATTCTGCTCTTAGTTCTATCTACTTTCTTCTTGTTGGAGCTCGATGATTTTTCGATTGGTCTTGTACATCATTTTCATACAGCCATGTCGCATGATAATGCCGAAGAAAGTGCAAACGAGTCTTCGGTATTTTTTTGTCTCTTACGTTCAGCGCGAAGGCAAAATTTCTGGAGGAATTTTCGGAGCGGAACTCTTGGCTTTCCGATCCGCTGGTACCGGCAGGCAAATATCTTAAGCTTCTAATGGCAAAGCGATACTTGCTGATTTACCAAATAAAAGGGGAAAATGTCTGCGTGGACGTTGTGGCAGACTGCAGGCAGGACTACAGCTGGCTGTTATAGGAGGCAAATTGTAAGCAGTATTGGAATTTAGTACAGATTATTGGGGGCTGTCTTATAATGATGTCTGAGGACATTCATGAAAAGGCAGCTCCTTTCACTTTCATGACAAGTGGACGGATTGCTTCAGAGTAATTTGCCAAGTTGTCTGACCTTTTTCGAAGCCTGAACATATTATATTCCAGTAATTTCTTTGAGAAGGAATGAATTTAGAGCATGCTATTTGAACGGGAAGACTGGAAATTGTTCAGAAATATGGAGACACTGCCCCAAAAGGCAGGGGTGCCTAAAAGCAAATTATCCATGTTGTTTGCAAGGAACTGGTGGACAATGCCCTAGGTCTAGGCGGAGATTGTGAAATTGGTTATGGGGGGGAGTTTTTTTATGTCAAGGATCATGGTAGCGGCCTGGATCCCGAACTGTTTTCCATCAACAGGCCCCTCAGATCCTCTAAGTATTTAAGATTGCCCACCAGAGGAGCGCTGGGGAATGGCCTGCGCGTGGTAGCCGGGGCGGTAGTAGCGTCGGGCGGCGAACTCTATGTTTCCACCCGAGGGAAAACTTATAAAATCCATTGGCAAAAGGATGGCAGGGCCCTCCCGGAATGCTTAGGCGCATATCACGAAGAGGGGACAAAGATCAGCTTGATCTGCATGTGCTGTTTGGGCACTTAAGAGTCATTACGCTTGTAATGCAGGTTTATAATAATATTTTCCATGAAAGGTAAATTATTTGAGGCTATTAAAGGATTTTTGGCATCTATATGTAATAATAAAACAAGGTACAAGTTTTTGTGCAATTAGAAGGAATAAAGTTTGAGAAATATATGTGGGGGCAGGATATGGCTCTATTCAGTTTCATTAATTTATTTTTCGGAAAGAAACGCAGACGCCAAGAACAGCTAGAGATACAGAGCAAGCAAGAAGAATTCAGAAGCCGAGAACTGCTGGAGATGCAAAGAAAGCAAGAGGAAGAACGCGGACGCCGTGAACGACTAGAGATGCAAAGAAAGCAAGAAGGTGAAACCAAGCGACTAGAGCAGATTGAGATGATACGAGCACAAGAACGCAAGCGTCGAGAACTGCTTAAGATACAGCGAAAGCAAGAAAAGGAACTCAGGCGGCAAGAAATGCTGAAAGTGCAAATGGATTCTGTCATCAGGACTGAATACACATTACAAGAAGGTACTTCGGATACTGAGGTTAGCGATGAAGTAGAAGAATTAAGGGCTCAATATAAATTGTTATTCAATCTAACCAACAAAGAAATTGACCAATACTGTAGCCTAGAGATTGAATTAAGTGAGGAACTTAAGGAAGAATATTCTGCTTTGGCTAATCAGTTTATGGAGTTATTAATTGAAGGAATAAACGGGATCAAGAAAAGCCAAAGAAATAATGAAATCTTAAAAATGCGTTTTAATTTTTATGGAGATAAAAGGGTTATCTTAGAAATTATTGCATCAAAATATGGCTTGAGTAGGGAAAGAGTACGCCAAATTGTAAATATTGAAAATTGTCGACTAACTAAAGCATTCAGAGAAAATAGCAATAGAGAACTAATTGACTTGAAATTAATAATTAATTATTTTTTAAGACCAGATGATAGCGATTTTGAAAAAAGATTTATTTTGCTCTTATATTATGGGTTTCAATCTACCAATACTCAAGTACTTATTAAATTGCTTACTGAGCTAATTATTGGAAAGCAATATGAGAACGGTATTCAAGATAGCTATGAGAATTTTATTGATGAATTAAACAGAAGGCTTCTAGATAATAATAAAATCCGAAAGAAAAACAGATCATTTGATACTAGAATAGGAAACCGGATTCATTGGTTTGAAAATGTTAGTATCTTAACGGAGAAAGATTATTTAAATATTATGCCAGTAAGAGAAGTAAACGTTGATATAATGAGTTGTCTATTAGCGGAGACTTCTACAGCAGTAAGATGGATAGAAGAATTCAGTATGAGTCTCAAATGGAAAGAGAAATATTAACAATATTAGAAAACAGCCAAAAAGTAGTTTTCTTTAACGTACAACCATTCAAAATTCCGTATTACTATTTCAAACAAAGAAACTATATTCCAGACATTTTTTTCGTATTAGAAGACGGAAGAGGCGCAGTTATAGAAGTAAAACCGAGATTTCATATGGTTTTAGAATTGAATCTTCAAAAATACAATAACTTGAAAAGGTATTGTGAGGAAAATGGATATGGTATATTAGTTACTGACGGTGGAACTTCAATGAAAGAATTTATTACATATGAATATAACAAAGTTTTCGAAGAAGAATTGTTTCAGAGGTTAAAAAAAGGACCAATTCTATGGCGAGGATTATCAATATTAAAGACCAAACATATCATCGGCTACAGAGATATAGCAAGTATTGTTGCAAAGAACAACTGGATTTACCGACAAGACCCTTTCGTTATTGCTTTGAGAAGTTAGACTTAAGTGTGTCAAAAGATACCCAAACTCTAAGTGGAGGAGAAATTTCATACCTAGGAAGACAAACAAGTGGGTACGGAGCGGGACTGAATCCAATTGTCATACTCGAAGGTAACTGTAAATAAACCGGTCTGAATGCGAGAGGCTTGTTGAGGATGAATAAAAGCAGAAAGCTCAAACTTAATAAAAATTATATGCCAATTCCAACTAGTGTTGGCGATGAAATATATCCAAATGGAATTTTCAACTTTAATATTTCAAAGATCCTGGAACAAATCACGGCAGGGAAGCTTGAGGCTGAAACAGAGTTGATCAAGGTTACCGAGTGGTTTAAGACACATAATCGTGGTTCGGTAAACGAGGATCATTTGCCAAAGGTGGATATTACCAGGCCTATACTTCAGGTGGAAATACGACCGGGAGTGTTTGAAATAATCGATGGCAACCATCGATTAAAAAAAGCGTGTCGTGATGATGTTGAGTTTGTCAGTTCATATAAGCTTAAAGGCGAGCAACTAGTAGCATACTTTGCCGATATGCGAGGGTATAAATCTTTTGTAGAGTATTGGAATTCAAAGCTGTGAGCCATATTGTTCATTGATGCTCACGACATGAGTGAACGTCTGGGTGGATTTTATAGAAGCTTGCAGTTGCGGCAAGAGTAACGGTTTTTGGAGGATGGTTTTTCAACAACCTAATTGATATAATGGAGCTAGTCTTAAGCAAGTCTTATTGAATAAGTTCCAAAAACATTAATCAATTTAATTTGTATTTTTTTTCATGGAATATTGACTTTATAACAAATCAAAACCTATATTTCCAAGAAGGATTATAGGGTGAAAAAATAGAATTTACTTTACTAATGAAAAACGCGTATTTAAAAAACTGAGGTGGTAAAATGCCGCAACTAGATAGAATTAAAATCAAAGGGTTTAAATCAATTAAGCATTCTGATGTCAAACTTTCCTCTCTTAATATACTTATTGGACCAAATGGAGCTGGAAAATCTAACTTTATTTCTTTCTTTAAAATGCTAAATGAAATGGTTAATCAAAGGTTACAGAATTACGTTACAAAGTCTGGTGGTTCCAATGCTCTTTTATATTTTGGTCAAAAACATACAGATTCAATTGATGCATATTTGGAATTTGGTAAGAACGCCTATGAGTTTGTTTTAGAACCTACTATTAATAATCAAATGTTTTTCGCTAAGGAGTATATCTCTTATCATGAAGACAACTATCCAAAGCCTTGGGAGAACTATCTCGGCTCAGGACACAAAGAAACTTCTTTAATAAGTGCATCTAAAAATAAACAAGGCTACTCTGTAGCCGACCAAGTTTTAGATTCTCTTAAAAGTTGGCGTGTATATCATTTTCATGATACTAGTGAATCATCCAAGATTAAAGGAAATTGTGACATCAATGATAATCGGATTCTTAGACCTGACGCGTCTAATTTAGCAGCTTTTCTCTATCTACTAAAACTAAATCATTTTGAATATTATTCCTATATCCTAAAAACTGTACAATTGATAGCTCCATTTATTGAAGACTTTATTTTGGAGCCTGCAAAATTGAATTCAGATATTATTCGACTTGAATGGAAACATAAAGAATCTGATAATTATTTTGATATTAGTCAGCTCTCAGATGGTACAATCAGAACTATTTGTATTGCCACATTGTTATTACAGCCTGATCTTCCTTCTTGTATTCTAATTGACGAGCCAGAGCTAGGCTTGCACCCTTATGCTATTAATATTATAGGGTCACTATTTAAGAGTGTATCTAAGAAAACTCAAATAATTGCTTCAACCCAATCGCTTTTATTAGTAGATCAATTAGAGCCAGAGGATTTAATCGTAGTGGATTATAAGAATGATCAATCAGTTTTAAAAAGGCCTACCTCTGAAGAATTCCAAGACTGGCTGGAAGCATACTCCTTAGGAGAACTCTGGGAAAAGAATGTCCTTGGAGGTAGACCATAGTGATTAAGAGATTAGCCGTTTTAGTTGAGGGGCAAACTGAGGAAACCTTTGTTAAAGAAATCTTATCTGACCACCTTAGTCAATATGACATCTTTCCATATGCTACAAGGGTATGTACTAAAAGAGTAGGTAATTGTAGGCGATATAGAGGTGGTGTAGACAGTTATACAAAAATCAAGACTGATATTCAACTACTTAGTCGAGATTCAAATATAAATGCTATTACAACCATGTTCGATTTTTATGCTTTTCCAACCGATGCCCCTGGATATTCTTCATTGCCAATTGGAAATGGATATGTACAAGTTGAATATCTTGAAGAACAAATGAAACAGGATATAAATGATACTAGGTTTATTCCTTATCTTATGTTGCATGAATTTGAAGCATTTCTTTTTTGTACTCCTGAAAAAATAGCTTATACTTTTCCTAACTCAGAAGAAAAGGTGGATTTAATTCGTACAATAGCACAATCTGTTGAATCCCCAGAGGAAATAAATAATTCTCCATTAACTGCACCGTCGAAAAGAATCTTAAATATATTTCCCGAATATGAAAAACCTCTTCACGGCTGTTTAACTGTAATGGAAATTGGTCTTGATACAATCAGATCCCAGTGTAGTCATTTTGATCAATGGTTAACAAAGCTTGAGCACCTCTAGATTTTGTTCTTATGAATTCACCAACGAGTAAAACTATTTACATCATTTAGCCTTACATAACTGGAGAGTTATCGCGTGGAAAGCACTTGCAAAATAGGGGTTAGGGAAACATCTTGCCAAGGAAAATGCCGACCAAAATGCCGACCAAAATGCCGACCAAAAGATTACTAAGCATTTTAAGGACTTATTTCTGTGACGAATAGTTGTGATAACGAAATAAAGTTACCATTATACACGGGGTATGGAACATGCATGAACACTATAAAGTTAAATAGTTGCGATAAACGCAACAAATCACCTTGGGGTGGTAGAGGCCGTGAGTTCGAATCTCGCCGCTCCGACCAGTAAAATCAGGCCTTCCGGGGCTTTTTTTTTGTCAAAATTTGATTTAACCATGGGTTTTGACCATGATGAAGTTAGATGATGACTAAACTGGATTATTCGGTGTGATTTAAAAAGTAGGTAACAATTGGGTTAAGAAAAAGCCAGAATTTACTCTGGCTTTTTTTGTGAGCGGAGAGCTAATTAGCTATGATCGGTTTCAGCAAACATTCAGATGAGCTTCAGTAAACTTTCAGGTAAGATTCAGTCTAGTTTAAGATGGATATTGCATAATAACATTGTACCCAACAATTCGGATCGATCGGAAAGCGTCGATTCTCAGGTGCGTTACTCGTATATACAGGAGTCCTCTCTGACAACGGTAGCTAAAACATCCAATCTCCCCTCATCAAGAGGGGGATTGGATTGTTTCACGTTCGTAGGGAAGTAGATTGCGGCAAATGCCACGATTTATGTGCCTAAGCTTTCTGAAAGCAAGGGCACATTCCTTTATTGATATTCTAACAGCATAAAAGGTTCGGGGTAAAATCACAGTGGCCGATTGTTCCACAATACCAAAGGCAAAGAAAACTAGCGCTGGTACAATCCGAAGTGCTAAAGTCCGCTTTTCTCTTTCTTACGTCGATTTACTATGGTGTTTGTTTCGGTTTTTTCATATTGGAGTCACGTTTAATCCTTGGGGTATGGACAGCGCCAGCATGTGCATACCATCCCATAAGACAAAGTTCGGTCTGTACATCTTTAAATAACAGGTTTTAGGGTTTTGAATATTTTTCTTTTATACACCCACCTAAACTGAATAATTAATACGTATCACTTAATATAACCCATAATTTAGAAGGGGAGGTATAAATTATGTCCAAACTCAGAAAAAAAACGTTAGTCAGTTTAGCTGTAGGATGTTTACTTGCTGGGGGTATACTCTCAAATGTTCCAGTAGCAAATGCTGCTTCCATGCAAGCTAATCAAAAGCCTGGTCAGCGAGTTGGACAACAGGATCAAAAGCCTGGTCAGCGAGTTGGACAACAGGATCAAAAGCCTGGTCAGCGAGTTGGACAACAGGATCAAAAGCCTGGTCAACGAGTTGGACAACAGGTGCACCGACAATCGGTATTTCAATTTCACATTATTTCCCAAGTTGCAAGTATTCTAGGTGTCGATGAACAAACCGTTATTGATGAGTTACAAGCTGGCAATACCTTGGTTGAAATTGCTGAAAGTCGCGGTGTTAGTGAAAGCACTCTGTTGTCAGATCTTGAGGCACTTTTAGGTGATGCTATTGATGATGCAGTTACCGCTGGTACTATTACCGAAGCTCAAGCCACAGAAATGAAAAGTAAATTAACTGAACGCCTAACCCAACTCGTTGAAGGCACATCTAACATTTCTCTGTCTGCGCCAACTGACTTTAACGCTATAGCTGAAAGTTCCAGCGAAATATACCTAGACTGGAATTCTGTTAGTGATGCAACATCCTATTATATTTATAGAGCAACTTCTTCTTTCGGAACTTACACCATAGTTGATACCGTTACAACCACAAGTTATACTGATGATGATTTGTCCGATGATACAACCTACTATTATAAAGTAAAGGCTGTTAATAGTTCTGGAGCAAGCGATTACTCATCTATAGTTCATGCAACAACTTCTGATGAGTTTGATGAACTGTCCATACCGGATGATCTTACTGCTATAGCTGAAAGTTCCAGCGAAATATACCTAGACTGGGATTCTGTTAGTGATGCAACATCCTATTATATTTACAGAGCGACTTCTTCTTTCGGAACTTACACCAAAGTTGATACCGTTACAACCACAAGTTATACCGATGATGATTTGTCCGATGATACAACCTATTATTATAAAGTAAAGGCTGTAAACAGTTCTGGAACAAGCGCATATTCATCAGTAGTTCATGCAACTACTGAAGACTAGTAAGAATAAATACTATAAATGGAATGCGGAAACCTCCGAAACTAAAAATTATTGAGTTTCGGAGGTTCTTTTTTCATAAAAACAAACCAAAGAAGATGATAGTAAGACATCTACTCCATGATTGTAGCCCCTCGCATGGGTAAAGTATACCTCAGAGTCAGAGACAAGTCACCGTGGTCACGGCAAAATGACTATATAAAAATATAGCTCTTTTGGGGTGACAGGGCACGTTGAGACGATAATAGTGTGCATTAATGTGAATGCTTGCAATTAAATTTATAGGTCTAATAAAAGAACATTTTGCATGACTATCATAATAACTTACTTTTTGTTTCAATAGTCCTTAAAGCCCAAGCAATCACAATGCCATAAACTAAAGCAGTAAATAGAGTTGTATAAGCAACGTCAAGAGGAGTATCGCTGAAAAGAGGAATGTTATACATTGTTCCGAGTGATGTTAATAACATCCACATGACAAACCCGCCAAACAATGTTGTCGAATAGTCATAAAAGGATCGGTCGGACCAACCTAACGATTTAAATATATAACCTAGAATAACATTGCTAAAAGCACCTAAAACACCCGCTATACCTCCAGCAACTAAGCGGTCTTTTTTTATATCTATTTCCATTTGGTTCAGCCTCCTTAAAGTATTTAAATTATTATGCACTTTAATTTTTCAATTATTCCAGACTTACTCTATGTGTTGGAAAATTTGATGCTTAATTCCATATAATGTAGATACTGGGCCTTTTTCTATCCAAGCCTGTCCCAGAAACGAATACGTATTCGTTTCTGGGACAGGCTTGGATGTATAACTATGATTTGACGCTTTAGTAAGCGTCTTTTTTTTTGCTTAGTATTGTTAGTATTGTGGAGGAATCTGGCCTTTTTACTCAGTTGCCCAACACTCGATTCATTGCTATAACGAGGCTAAAAAACGTGGGTATTCCGAACGGGTACAACTCGGCTGCCTTCTGCATGATGCCAGCGAAAGTTATATTTCCGATTTAACCAGGCCAGTTAAGCGTAACCTGTTACAATATTTTGCCATTGAAGGAAAAGCTGCAAAGTCAAGTGAATATATTTCAAAGGCAAAAGGGAATGCTCTCTTTTCGGGAATGTAAATTATTTTTTTAAATATTCTCAACTAACGCTGCTAGTTCTATTGCAGACTCTGCAAGGGTTTCAATGGTTGCTCCGATTTCCTCAACTGCTGCAGAGACTTCCTGGGTGTTACCACCTACTTTTTCTAATTCTATAGTCATTTTACCAACTAGACCTTGAATACCACCGATGATTTTGCGGATATCTTTCGCAGAGGTGGCACTAGATATTGCCATCGTTCGAATTTCTGTGGCTACTACAGCAAACCCTCGTCCAACTTCGCCGGCTCTAGCCGCCTCGATGGACGCGTTGAGACCAAGAACCTTCGTATCACTTGCAACTGAATTGATATATTCAACGACTTCTCCCATTGCAAATGCCTTGTCGTTTACTTCTTGTGATTGTATAGTGAGCGCTTGCCCACCGTCAGCAAGTGCTTGAGCTGAGGCAGCAATATTTTCAATAGCGGCTGCGACCTGTTGCAAGGACTCGGAGAGATTTTTTGATAACGAGGGCAATTTCCGAAGTGAGCTTTCCCTCTCAGTTGAACCTGTGACAGCGATTCCACCGATGATGACTCCGTTTTCTCTAATTGGATAAGCCACTCCAGTGTAAGAAATCCCTAATATCTCCGCACCAACCATTCGCTGAACCTTATTACCGGTTTGAAGACATTCCAAAGACGTTGACGTGGCTGGTAATATGGTTCCAACATCTAGGGGAAGTTTAATGACGGAACCCATTCTTACATAAATATACTTCTCAAGGTCAAATAAGAAGACAGATGTTTTCTCAAAATCTGTGTCAAAAATCACATCGACCAATTGTATATAATCTTCTATCATAATCATTACCTCCAAGGATTAAAATTCTTGAGCTAAAGTTGAATTAGCGTTTAATTCGATATCGGAACCTAACCAATTTATAATATCACTGGAAAATAGCTTTTCAATATCCAGTACTGGAATAATAGCGTTGTCTAATTTTAGAATTTCCTTAATAATGCCCTTGTGTATGATACTCGGGGCTTGCTCAATAGAATTACTTTCTTGAATTTCAACCACATCATCTACCCAAAGTCCAATTCTTTCGGTGTCTAAGTTTGATTCGAAAATCATGATTCGGGGTTCGCCTTCGTCGGTTGGTGCAATATTGAACTTTTTCCTCAAATCCACAATAGTAACAACTCCGTCACGAACTTTAGCAATGCCCTGAATGTAGGCGGGTGCACCCAAAAGTTGTGTGACCTTCACAGGTTTGAGGATCTCTCGAACGCTACTCATTTCCACTGCATAATCGAGTATACCCAGTTTAAATTGAATAAATTGTTTCATTTCATCCATTGGTGATCTCCTTCCTTACTTGTATTTTAAATATTCGAATAATTTGATTTATATAATTATATCGGGTATTTTGTAAAATAAATAGTCTAAATAAATAATTTAACATAAAAGGAAGATTTAAGCGCCTGGGTCATAATAAAATCAGAGATACGCTAATAAATTGTCGATTTATTAAATCGAGATTCCACACAAAGATGCTGATAAATAGTTTTAAGAATTGCTATATCGTGTCCTAATCTTTGGGCTGAGAAGAGCACTAAGCTTAAAGTTGTTATAATGTCTATGGTGAAAAGGTCAATTATTATTATCCAGTACTAAAGTTGGATGTTATACCCATGTCCCTGCGTATTATTAATCTGCTGGACCATGTTTAGGCTTTAGGGCGAGACTTTAACCTCCAGTTGCCACACAAGTAGTTGTATTTGGAGCCGAATGTATATTATAATATTATTAATTAGTAACCTCACAGGCAGATTAATGTAAAGAGGATTAGAGGGGTTTATATGGAAGAACAGATCGTGGCCCTGAAGAGCGATTTTTTTAAGGCCTTAGCGCACCCTACTCGGGTACGTATTGTCGAACGACTGGCAAAGAACAACGAGGAAGTCTGTGTTTGTGAGCTGATCGAAGATTTGGGAGTCGAGCAGTCAAATTTATCGCAACACTTAAGTATCTTGCGCAAACAACAAATTATTACATCAACTAAAGTGGGCTTGAAAGTTATGTATCGCATCAAATACCCTGAAGCGTTGACGATTTTAGAGAATGTCGCGAAGATTCTTGCCCAGCAATTTAAAGAAGGGGAAGCGTTGATGAGGCATTTTACCGAACGTTAGTTGATTAGAAATGCCATTCCTTTATCGCAAGATAATTGTAAAGAAAGGTTGGGACTATGGAAATTAAAATTTTAGGTTCTGGTTGTTCAAATTGTGCAAAGTTAGAAAAGGTAACTAAAGAGGGTATTGCTCAGTTGGGTATTGAAGCTCAAGTTGAGAAGGTCGAGGACATGCAGAAAATAATGTCATATGGAGTCATGAGTACGCCTGCCCTCGTTATTAACGGGGTGGTTAAACTAGTTGGGAAAGTACCAAACAAAGCGAAGATCATTGAGATCTTAGAAAAAGAACTTAAAGCCTAACTATTAAGAGGTCCTGACATACTGAAAGTTCAGCATGCCGGGACCTTTCGTGTGTATTTGGTACAACACAGTCTAGAATATAAAAAAACCAATATTTGCTACAATATAATTATATACATATATATGATACCTAATTAATCTTTCAGCGAGGCATTTACGATTTGCAATCATGGAATGAAGGGATGAAAATGCTTCCAGCACCATCAACAACCTCATCAGCACGATAATGGGGAGAAAAGTCAGTTCCGGCCTAGTATTCAGGCTGTTTTCAGCAATTGGCATCGAAGAGAAGAACCTTCCTTAGTTAAATTAGGAATGGTCTTCAGGAACAACTGGATTAAAATTCGTCGCGGTTCAAGCTGCTGCGGTCATCATGGTGAAGTTGGTTGCTGAAGTGTTAAGGATCCGTCCGGTCCGGACGATAGGGAATGACTCTTTAGTGGATTGGTACCGCCCAAATATTGCTCATAAAGTACCGCATTTCCTATCCACTCACTAGTCCTTTCCCAGATGGGGTAAAGGTGTCCTGGTTTGAAAAAGAAGCTCTGATTGAGTTGGGTATGTGGAAGATCCGAAAGAGTAAGGCGACGTGGCGAAACTTAGTTTCGATACGTCACCTTTTTTTAGGTAGCCCTTATTTGAGAGTTTTTTGGAGGAGATTTCCGATGGTTCTCAGAGCAAGAAAAGATTGGATTAATTAACCAAAGAAAGCAGGGTAATATGGAAAAGTGGAGAAATAACGCTAAGAATAGAAATTTGACAATACCACGAAAGGAATGATGTTGATCCATGCACGAAGGACACAGAAGTAGATTGAAAAATCGATTTCTGAAAGAAGGATTGGACGACTTTGTAGACCATCAAATCCTTGAACTTCTGTTGTTTTACGCCATACCGAGAAGGGATACCAATGAACTCGCCCATTCTTTGATTAATAAATATGGTTCTTTGTCGGGAGTTTTGGAAGCCGATCCCAAAGATCTGTCCAAGACACCAGGTTTAGGCGAAAACTCAGCTATTTTGTTGGCACTTATACCTTCTCTTGCTCGGGTTTATCTGAAAGATCGGTGGGGAACTAGACCGGCACTCAATAGCACTGACAAAGCAGGGGAGTATGTTTTAACGCTCTGTGCGGGAAGAACTTATGAAGTTTTTTATGTAATCTGTCTAGATGCCCAACATAACGTGATTTATCCGGCACTCGTCCATGAGGGGACCATTGACCAAGCCCCAGTTTACCCAAGGATCATTGTGGAAACAGCCTTACGCCATAAAGCTCATAGCGTTATCCTAGCTCACAATCACCCTGGAGGAAGTCCATCTCCTTCGCCTCAAGATATTGCGGTTACAAAAAGAATCCAAATTGCTTTAGAACAGATTTCTATATCTGTGCTTGACCACATTATTGCCGCAGGCGAACAATATGCCAGTTGTGCAGAAAAAGGGTTGCTTTTAAGCAATGATAGCTTGCGAAGTTGAACAAATTATGCAAAAAGTGGTTATCATAATGTCTGTCTAAAGATTTCAATTGAGAAAGGTGATAGAAATGCTAGAAGATGTTGTTGATCAGGTAATTCAGTTTAGGGATGAGAGGGACTGGAAACAGTTTCATAATCCAAAGGACTTGGCTATATCTATTTCTTTAGAGGCTGCGGAACTGTTGGAGAACTTCCAATGGACAGGCAGTGAAACAGACGCACCAGAAAAGAAGATCAGCATTGTAGAGGAATTGGCGGATGTGTTAATTTACAGTATCATGATGGCTGATGCCCTGCAGGTTGATGTAAATGAGATTATTAAAGAAAAACTTAAACGAAATGGGGAGAAATACCAAGTTGAAAAAGCATATGGTAGCAAGAAAAAATATACCGAATTGAGTAAGTGATATGATTATTTACCAGAACAGTGCACTTGGATTCCGGACGGCCGTTGATGATAATAAGATCGTTTATGATATAGATGTTCAGTTCATGTCCAAATATGGGAGAAAGGTAGCGGAATCGGAGAAACGAGCGTGGAATTATTCGCTTAAGTTTATGGAAACGGTACTGAGAAGATCAAAGATACCGGATGATTGTGGTGTGTTGATAGAATATATGATCCCAAACACCAGCAAAAGAATTGATTTCATTGTATCAGGACATGACAAGCATGATAATGCGAACTTCGTGATTATTGAGCTAAAACAGTGGGATAAAGTCGGTACAACTAACAAGGAGGATATCGTCACAACTTATGTTGGCGGCAAAGTTAGAGAGGTGGCTCATCCGTCCTATCAAGCCTATTCATACAAAAAACATATATCTGATATGAATGAGGCCGTTAACGCAAAAAATATTCATCCATACTCATGTGCCTATCTTCATAACTATACAAGGAGAAATCCGGAGCCTTTAACGGCAGTGCAATATCAGGAAATCATCAGAGATACGCCAGTTTTCCTTTCGGAGGATGCCGGAAAACTTGTGGATTTCATCAAGAAGTATGTAGGCAAAGGAAATGGACTTGATATTCTTTATCAAATTGAAAATGGGAAGATTAAACCTTCAAAGAAGTTTGTGGAATATGTTTCGGACATGTTTGATGGAAATGAAGTATATACCCTTCTAGATGAGCAAAAGGTGGCTTACGAAAACATAATTACCACTGCAACAAAAGCAACGGAGAAATCGACGATTATTGTAAACGGTGGACCCGGTACTGGTAAGTCTATCGTTGCAATGAACGCATTTGTTGAACTACTAAAACAGGGAAAGAACCTGAAATTCGTGGCACCGAATGCATCGTTCAGGGCTGCAATGGTGGAGATGTTATCCAATAATAAAAAGCATAGTAAAAAGCGTTTAGGAGTTTTGTTTTCAGGCTCGGGCTCATTTTATAATGCGTTGGAAGATGAATTTGACGTATTTGTCGTCGATGAAGCACATCGACTTAAGCAAAAAGGGGCCTATATGTACAAAGGTGAAAGTCAGGTAGAGGATATAGTTAAGGCTTCTAAAGTTAATGTTTTCTTTATCGATGATAACCAACGAATACGACCAGAGGATGTCGGAACGGTGGGTACCATCAAGGAAGCTGCAGTAAAGTTTGGTTCTGAAGTGATGGAAATAAAGCTAGAAGCACAGTTCAGATGTGCAGGTGCGGAAGGCTTTTTAAATTGGTTGGATCATAATCTTGGTATTGAAGATACGGCGAATTTTGACGGCTGGGATGGAGACGCCTTTGATTTCATGATTATGGACACCCCGCAGAAGGTATTGGAAAAAGTAAAAGAAAGAAATGAAGTGGGTTTCAAAGCACGGATGCTGGCAGGATTTGCATGGCCATGGACATCCGAAGCGGAAGGAAACACGAATGCTGAAGTTAAGGACGTTGAGCTGACTGAACATGGATTCAGCATGCCGTGGAACAGCAGAAGCAATCAATATACATGGGCCTTTGACGCTGAAAAAGTGAATCAAATAGGTTGTGTACATACATCCCAAGGGTTGGAATTTGACTATGTCGGGGTTATTGTAGGAAATGATCTAAGATATAATCCAGAGACTATGCAGATTTATGCCTCATATGGCGACTACTATGATAAAACTGGCAAAAAAGGTTTAAAACAAAAGCCGGAAGAACTGACTTATCTTATAAAAAATATCTATAAAGTTCTGATGACCCGTGGTATGAAAGGTTGTTATATATTCTGCCGTGATGAAAACCTTCAAGCATATTTAAGAAGCAGACTGCAGCACAATAAAGCGGAGTGACATTAATTATATTGGAAACGACTTCATAGGGGTTAAGAAGTAAGTATATTAATGGAAAGAGGTAATTATATGGAATTCAAAGAGGAGTTACAGAAATTATCAACTCAAATCGCTGAACGAAGAATCCATGTTACAAATGAAGAGATGACAAAGCAATCCCTTATACTTCCGTTCATTCAAGTTCTAGGTTTTGATATCTATAATCCTCTTGAAGTAAGACCTGAATTCATCGCTGATTTTGGTAAGAAAAAAGGCGAGAAAGTTGATTATGCTATATTTAAAGATTCTAGTCCAGTGATGTTTTTTGAAGCTAAATCTGTGAATGAGAAATTACATAATCATGATGCTCAATTATGCAGATATTTTAATTCCACTAAGGACGTAAGTGTAGGTATTATTACAAACGGTATAGAGTACAAGTTTTTCACCGACATTAATGATACTAATATCATGGATAATAAACCATTCTTTGTAGTAAACATTACAAAATTAAAAGAATCCGACTTTGAAAATTTAGCTAAATTCCGGAAAGATTCTTTCAATAAAGAGTCTTTGACAAGATGTGCCGAAGAACTTACTTATGCATCTACACTGGACAATAATATAAAAGAGTTGCTGAAAAACCCTAGTGATGAATTTGTCAGATTTCTACTAAAGGACTTCAATTTCAATAGGATTACAAGCAATATAGTAGACAAATTCAGACCTATTGTTAAACAATCTATATCCAATGCTGTGTTGGATAGGGTAAGTGATGGTCTATACCGACAGGAAGTTAATACTGAGCCTGATGTTATCGTTGAAAAGGAAATTGATGACAAGATTAAAAGTAAGGAAATCATCACCACGGATGATGAACTTAAATCTTTTGAGTACATTAAAGAGATGTTGGCAAAATACGGTAGAAATGTCGATCAACTAGGGTATAAGGATACTTTGAACTATTTTTCGATTTATGTATCTAACCTCAATAACTGGTTTGTTAGAATAAATCTAGATAGCACTCATAGAAATTTTATTACAAGAATGGAATCAGAGACTTTGGAAAAATACTCTAACGGTTTTAAAATTGAAGCAGCTCCAAAAAAGGTAGGAGAATCGAGGATATATATTGACTCTGTTGAGGATATAAAAGAGTTAGCAAATTTGATCACGTATTGCTATGATAAAATGTGTCTTAGAGAAGGAATTGATAAAATATCTGGACTTAAAAAAGCGTAACTGAAGATGAATTTTGACAAGCTGAAAATAGCGTTAGAAGTATGTGATACCCAGTAATCCTTTGAAAGGGAATCCCACTTATGCCACTGGAAATAATCCGAATCGATATAACCAAGATATCCGTTGATGCAATAGTCAACGCGGCAAATACTGCCCTGAAGGAAGCGACTTCCCCGATCAAGAAGAAGTAGGTTAAGGCCAGTGATCAAAGTTTAATTGTAGCGGAATAGACAAAATGAACAAAGCCCATTTTGATACCTGGCTTAAAAAGTGTAAAAAGCTTTATCCCCTAACGTGTGATGTAAGAACCTCCAATTGTCATAGCCTGTTCCGCAGCGTCGGATCTCACATCACTCAGGCTTTTCTGCCTGAGTATCGGGCCGCCGGCGGCGGGGGGGGGGCGGTCTGGTATACGACGTCGAATTTAAAGGCATCCCTACTACCGCCATCGTTACCACATCCTTTCCTTCGCTTGGACAAGCCGTTTGAATTTCGGCTTGTCCGTATAGTATATGATTTTACTTGTCCGAAGGTTATTATTTGCGGACCGCTTTTTTAAATTTATACAACCCAAGCTTGTCCCAAATACGACAACGTTTTCGTATTTGGGACAGGCCGTTTATAGGAGGCTGTCACGCTTTTCAAGCCAATCCCATATGATGTGAATAAAGTACAAGAAGGGATTGGCAATAATCATGAGCAATATGATAACAGAACGCACGCCGCTCGTCATCGCGGCTGAAATTAATATGATTAAAGAGCAGACCGAAAAAGTAGTACTTAACAACGCCGTCGAGGTTGGGCGGCGGCTGAAGGAGGCCAAAGAGATTAGAAATGCCATTCCTTTATCGCAAGATAATTGTAAAGAAAGGTTGGGACTATGGAAATTAAAATTTTAGGTTCTGGTTGTTCAAATTGTGCAAAGTTAGAAAAGGTAACTAAAGAGGGTATTGCTCAGTTGGGGATAGAAGCCCAAGTTGAGAAGGTCGAGGACATGCAGAAAATAATGTCATATGGAGTCATGAGTACGCCAGCACTCGTTATTAACGGGGTGGTTAAACTAGTTGGAAAAGTACCAAACAAAGCGAAGATCATTGAGATCTTAGAAAAAGAACTTAAAGCCTAACTATTAAGAGGTCCTGACATACTGAAAGTTCAGCATGCCGGGACCTTTTGAGTGTATTAGGAAGAAATGAGTGGAGCTCTAACAAACCTTATGGTGGTTTGTTAAAGCTCCACTTATTTTCTTGTCATTATGAATTGTAATGGGGTTGAAGAATTAGGGAATAGGAGTATAATTAGATTATTATATTATAAATTCATTATATACTACTGTAGGAGGTGAATTGAAAGCAGTCAAATCGTGTCAAGATCTGAGCAGTATCGAAACAACCTCGATGTTAGAAAAAACAAGGTTATTGTATGGATCGAAGGGGGATTAGTGGATGAGTACAAATAAGGATAGAAATAAGATCGTTCTGTTACTTGGTTTAGCAGGTTTTATCGTCATGGCAGATAACTGGGTGGTGTCTCCCATACTGCCAGCCATTTCTCAGAATCTAGATATTGACATTTCAAGCGCGGGACTCTTAATCTCGGCCTATATGATCCCCTTTGGAATTTTTCAGATTATTTTTGGCCCTTTGGCAGATCGATATGGGAAAAAGCAGGTAATAACCTCTGCAATGATTCTCTTTACGGTAGCGACGGGGCTTTGTGCGCTCGGCACAAGTTTAACGAGTTTGTCAATATTCAGGGCCTTAACTGGAGTGTTTGCCGCGTCAGTTATGCCAATTTCCCTTGCTTTGATCGGAGATATGTTCCCAATCCAGGAGAGACAGGGCGCGATAGGGACGTTTATGGGTATCTCATTTCTTGGTCAAGGACTCAGCATGGCCATTGGAGGCACAATTGCCTACATCCTCAATTGGAAAGGGGTATTTGGTGTCTATGCGATACTGGCTGTAATTCCAACAGTACTGCTCATTAAAAATTATAAGCTACTTCCGTCGGAGAAGCACCCCGACAGCAAATTATTTGCGCCGTATGCTAAGCTGCTGGGAACGAGCAGAAGTTTGTTTACATATATCATCGTCTTACTGGAGGGCGTTTTCATCATCGGAAGCTTTTCTTACGCAGGAGCTTACATTGCTAAAACCTACGGCTTTAATTATCTATACATCGGTTTAATTATGACGGCCTTTGGAATCATGTCAGTGATTGGTGGGAGAATGAGTGGTAAGTTAGCAGCAAAAATCGGTGCGCGTAAAGTATTGAGCTTAGGACTTGCGTCAGCAGCTGTCGCCGATCTAATTATCTATCAATATGGTAACGTATTAGGGATGTTGATACTAGGTATTGCCTTATTGGGACTTGGTTTCATCTTTACGCATTCCACGCTTCTCACAAGAGCGACAGAGTTTGCCCAGAAAGCTCGAGGTTCAGCAATGTCACTGGTAGCCTTCTTTTTCATGGGTGGGGGCGGCGTCGGTACTGCTATTGGGGGCAGGGTAATTTCAGGCGTGGGGCTCAGTAACCTTTTCCTGATTAATGGTATCGCGCTCATCATCACGTTATTTTTGAGCTTTGTCATGATACGGGATCATGTCGTAGAAGCCAATGAAGCCAAGGAGTCAATTGGGAATTTATAATAGTGAAATCGTCCAGCGTTTCGTTGGACGATTTCACTATTATAAGCATAGATATTAAAAAAGAAATACTAAAGGGGGATATCAATGTTATACGGAAAAAGAGAAAGAAAAACTCAATTTGGCATTAGAAGAACAATTGCTGGGAGAGTTGGGTCCACTCGAATTAAAACGCTATATGCGTTACAACCTGTGTGCTAGAATATGGTTATAGATTAAGTCGAAAACCGACATTTATTAATTGGGAATTGAGAGGGGGATGCACAGGAAATGAAAGTACCCTCGTGTGGAGATTGTCTTTGGGGACGGGGAATAACAGTTTGTCCATGAGTGCACGAAATCTTGTGTCTTTTGGGAGTGTTGAAAGAAGGGGAGGAGGAAAAGGCCATGGTTCAGGTAGATGTGTTCGGAATCCGTGAAGAAGCTCCGGCTAGTTCATGCAGTTGTGGTGGTGCCTGTGGGTCGATGACTGAAAAAACTATGGGAGAAATGTATGAGGATTTGGTCCGGTTTTTCCAGGAAAGTGAGCTGGCGGCTGATGTACAATTAAAGTTTATTGATGTTTTTGAGGATGATTTAAAGGGCTATGATACGGCACATACCATGTTCAAGAACGGCTTTGCTCTACCGCTGGTGTCGGTCAACGGTGTTGTTCGTTTGTATGGCGGGATCAGCAACAGCAAGATATATGACGAGGTTAGGAAGGGTTCGTAATATTAAGGGACCCTGTGGGCTTAATTCGACGCCTCACAAAGAGACCGCAACGGTCTCTTTGTGGTGAAATCGTAGTTGTAATTATACCAAACATATAATAATATAGTTATATAAGCATATGGGGATACGAGAATCATATAATCTACAGAAAGGAGGCAAAGCCCTTGAGCACCAGACAACGTTTTGAAGAAATGGTGGAAGAATTTAAAGTGCTTGGGGATAAAACGCGTTTGAGAATATTATCCTTGCTTCAAGGACGAGAGTTATGTGTCTGTGATCTGACAGAAGTATTTGAAATAAGCCAACCGGCAGTGTCCCAACATATGAGACGACTGCGTCAAGCGGGATTTGTGAATGAACGTCGTGGAGGACAATGGACTTATTATTCGCTGAATATGGAAAATCCTCTGATAGGCTTACTTTTGCCCATGGTTCCCAAGGTCAAAGAGGACGAGGAAAGCCTGACGCATGCCAAAGGTTGCAAAACTTAAGAGATTGGACTGGGTTCTGATTTTGCTGGATAACGGTTAGATATTAATAACAATATAAGGAGTTGATTAATATGAATGTCGAATTGTCAGTAACCCGTAAGTTATCATTCCTAGATCGCTATTTAACCTTGTGGATTTTTTTAGCAATGGCAGTGGGGGTTGGTCTAGGTTTTGTATTCCCTGGTACCACGAATTTTATTAACCAATTTCAGATGGGGACGACTAATATTCTGATTGCCGTTGGCTTAATCGTGATGATGTATCCACCTCTAGCAAAAGTGAAATACGAGGAAATCGGACGTGTCTTCACAAATGGTAAAGTCATGACCTTGTCGTTAATTCAAAACTGGATTATTGGGCCCATTTTAATGTTCGGTCTCGCTGTCATTTTTCTGCATAATTACCCTGAGTATATGGCTGGACTTATTATGATTGGCTTAGCCCGTTGTATTGCCATGGTAATTCTTTGGAACAGTCTGGCTAAAGGAGACTCAGAGTATGCTGCTGCGTTGGTTGCTCTGAATTCTGTTTTTCAGGTTATCTTCTATTCAGTTTATGCCTACATTTTTCTTACCGTCCTACCGAACTGGCTGGGTCTTGCTCTGAGTATTAACGTTAACATCAGTATTTGGCAGATCGCCCAAAGTGTGCTTATTTATTTGGGAATTCCTTTTTTTGCGGGGATGCTGACGCGTTTGATACTATTGCCTATGAAAGGAAAAGAGTGGTACGAGAAAAAATTCATCCCCAAGATTAGCCCACTCGCCCTAATCGCCTTGCTCTTTACAATCATTGTCATGTTCTCACTCAAAGGTCAGACTATTGTTTCTGTACCGTTGGATGTCGTAAGAATTGCGATACCGCTGTTGATTTACTTTGCAATTATGTATTTCGTCTCCTTTTATATGGCTTGGCGACAAGGACTTCCCTACGGTCAAACGGTCACCTTAGCGTTTACGGCGGCGAGTAATAATTTTGAACTGGCCATTGCTGTTGCAGTCGCGGTGTTCGGAATCAACTCTGGAGCCGCGTTCGCAGCAGTCATCGGCCCGCTCATTGAAGTGCCTGTCATGATCGGTTTAGTTAATGTTAGTTTGTTTTTTGGAAAGAAGTATTTTAACAAAAATGGAGTGCCGATCAAAGCCTAGATACTCTTACAGAGTGAGGTGGAAGGTTGTTAGAGCTTAACGTAAATCCCAAAGTAAATAATTCATGTCCTATATGCGGAAATATTGGACAAAGGGTAAAAGACATTACTGTGGATTATCAGGTGGAAAATATAAATGATATAAATTTACATGGAGAACAGTTTTTTATATGTCTAACGCCAGAATGTGAGACCGGTTATTATTCACAAAACGGAAAGGTAATTGGCCAAGGACAATTAAAGAACAAGATTTGGTTTAAGAAAAATATTTCTTCCCCTATTCCTGTTTGTTATTGTGCAAACGTTATGGAAGAAGAAATTCTTTACCACGTTGCCGAGGCACAGTGTTGTTCGACTTTGGATGATACAAAAAAACACACAGGCGCAATTACAGGATGTGAATGTATAACAAAGAACCCTGCAGGTGTCTGATGTGCTTCCGTGGTGCAATCGGTGATTGCCAAAGGTTTAAGTATTAGAAGAGGCCGTGAGTTCGAATCTCGTCGCTCCGACCAGTAAGTTCAAGCCTTTCGGGGCTTTTTTTTATTGCCAAAATTTGATTTGACCATGAGTTTGACTATGATGAAGTTAGATGATGACATCATAAACAGCTTGTTCCGTTGCGTCGGATCTCACGTCACTCAGGCTTTTCTGCCTGAGTACCGGGTCGCCGGCGGAGGTGAGCCCGGTCAAACCCAAGCTTGTCCCAAATACGACAACGTATTCGTATTTGGGACAAGCCGTTTATAGGAGGCTGTCACGCTTTTCAAGCCAATCCCATATGATGTGAATAAAGTGCAAGAAGGGATTGGCAATAATCATGAGCGATTTGATAACAGAACGCACGCCGCTCGTCATCGCGGCTGAAATTAATATGATAAAAGAGCAGACCGAAAAAGTAGTACTTAACAACGCCGTCGAGGTTGGGCGGCGGCTGAAGGAGGCCAAAGAGATGCTTCAGCATGGGGAATGGCTGAAGTGGCTGGAGGAGTCGGTGAGTTACACGGAGAGAACGGCCCAAAGATTTCTACTCGTCTTTGATGCCTACGGGGACCAACAGCCTGCTGCCCTCAACGCCGGCGCGCAAACGCAGCGACTGCCGAACATGACCTATTCTCAGGCGCTTATCCTTCTCGGGGTCCCGGAAGAAGAACGGGAGCAGTTCATAGCGGAGATGGATATCGAAAACATGTCCGTTCGGGAACTGCAGAAGGCAGTGAAGGATCGGGAGCAAGCTTTTCAGGACCGGGAACAGGCATTTCAGGATCGGGACCAGGCCCTTCAGGAAAAAGCTGATCTCCTGAAGGCTCTGGATGGTGAAAAGGGCAAAAACACTCAGCTGACTAAGGAGCGCGACACCCTGAAGACGATGGCGGGCGATCTGCAGAAGTCCAAGCAGGCACTTGAGCAGGATGTCGAGAAAAAGCAATTGGAGTGTGACAAGCTCAAAGAAAAGACAAGTTACAAGAGTGTCCAAAGGATGAGCGATAGTCTTACTGTCGCGTATAACAAAGTGGCCGCCAATAAAATCACTTTTTTATATGAGAATATGGATAAAGCATTCAAGGAACTGGCTTATGAGATGACCAAGTTCGCTTCGATTGACGCGGATGTGCATGCAGCGTATAAAAAGATGGTGAATGATTTTTTAATCAAGGCTATGCAGGAGAGAATGGGGGGCTGAATACACCTCCTAGTGAGATATCACTATAATGAGCATGGACAAATAACATAGCCGGGAAACATCAAGTTTCCCAGCTATGTTATTTTTAATGGACATGTTCGAATATTGGAAAACGAAATGCCCAACAAACCTTTTTAAACCTAGTGACTCGACTAATTGGAAGTTAGGCGGGTCTCTTTTTTTGTGTCAACTATTTTGGGTACCAGAATAGTTGCGCAAGCTCTTTTATTGCCTGGCTTCGAACCAGGCGGTAACTCCCTGTCCACCGCCACAGCAGAAAGATACGAGTCCATTCTTTAGCTGCTTTTCTCTCATGATGTAGGCCAGTTTAGCCGTTAAAATACCACCCGTCGCTCCTAGGGGATGTCCAAGAGCAATTGCGCCACCATTAATGTTAACCTTTTCCATATCAAGTCCTAAATCTTTAATGCAGGCTATCGCTTGGGCTGCAAACGCTTCATTTAATTCAATAGCATCAAAATCCTTTATAGTCATGCCTGTTTTACTCAAAAGTTTGCGTGTTGCAGAAACAGGACCTAATCCCATGTAATTTGGATCCAAAGCAGCTACTGCATAGGCCTTGAATTTTAATATCCAATCTAATCCCATAGCCTCTGCTTTTTCTCTTGACATTACCGTACAGGCAGAAGCTCCATCATTCATTGGAGAGCTGTTTCCCGCGGTTACTGTGCCATCGTTCTTAAAAGCTGGTTTTAGTTTCGCCAGATCTTCCATGCTAATATTTTCTCTAGGACACTCATCTTTGGTTATTACAACAGGGTCACCTTTTCTTTGAGGTATTGTTATGGGTACAGTTTGTTCGTTAAAGGCTCCTCGAGCCATCGCTTTAGCGGCCTTCATGTGGCTATTGTATGCAAACATATCCATTTCTTCTCTTGTAATTCCATAGAGTTCAGCTACGTTTTCCGCTGTTATTCCCATAGAAGGATTCCCGATTTGGGGTGGGGACACTTGAAGACCACAAAAATTGGGTGGCTGTACTTTGTATGCCTTATCAGGTCTTTCCAAAGCGAAAGGTCGGCGAGAATCACTTTCAGTACCTCCTGCAATATACACATCGCCAAATCCGCCCATCACTAGTGCGGCGGATAACATGATTGCATTTAGGGCGGATGAACATTGTCTATCGACTGTTAATCCCGGTACTTGCACAGGTAGACCGGCCTCTAACACACACATACGAGCTATATTAGCCACATCAAAGGAAAATAAATTGCCCATAATTACGTCATCAATTTCGAGTGGATCGATACCAGATCTGGCAACTGTCTCCTTGATTGCAGCGGCGCCCAACTTGTAAGCAGGAACATCCGCTAGAACTCCACGACATTTTCCAACGGGTGTTCGAATTGGAGCAACTATAACGGCTTCGCGTAATTGCATTTAAGAAATACCACCCTTCCACTTAGATTCGATTTTATAATCAGTCATGCAAAATTTGTGCCAGATATAATTATGTTTTAGCATTTAATTGAAAATTTGATTGGTACAGATATTGCATACTTTTTCTGTAGAGCTTAATTCTGATTGACGAGCAAAGAAAAAAGTGGGGTGAGAAATAGTAATTACCTTATGGAATTACTGATTCAAATAACTCGTACTTAATAATTTTATTGTGAGGTGTATTAATTGTGGATTATAGTACAGTGACAAAAAGTTGGGCTGAGTTTAAAGTAGGGGATTATTGTAGCTTCGCAAAGACCATCACTGCTGCTGATGTAGTTATGTGGTGTGGACTTACAGGTGATATGAATCCAGTTCATCTAGATCGCGAATACTGCAAAACAACTCGGTTCAAGGATATTATTGTGCCCGGTATATATGTATTAGGGTTTGTTTCGGCAACTTTAAGTAAATTGGCAATTGGAGGTATTTATGCATCTCAAGATATACGGTTTATGCAACCAGTATATTTAGATGATACCATTACCGCGACGTCGACAATAATCGATAAACTTGAAGCAAAACATATGCTGAAATTCCTTACACATTGTGTTAATCAGAAGGGTGAAACAGTTATGGATGGAGAAGCCTTGCTTTTTATTCAGAGAACACGGAGCTATCCTTCTGCCATTGATCATGTTTTAGAGAAAGGTTAAAAGATGAAAAATATATTTGATATAAGTGGAAAAGTCGCGATCGTTACTGGAGCAGGACAGGGCTTAGGAGCCTCAATGGCGCACGCTCTTGCTGATGCTGGTGTTTCGGTTGTTTGTGCTAGTAAAACGGTATCGAAAGCGGATGAGATTTGTGATGATATTAGCAAAAAGGGAGGGTCCTGTATTTCTGTTCAGGTAGATGTAGGTAACTCTCTTAGCGTTCAAAACATGGTCAACCTGACCTTACAGAAGTATGGAACCATTGATATCTTGGTAAACAACGCCGGCATTAACCACCGGGAATTATGCGTAGACATGTCTGAAGAGCAATGGGATGATGTGATGCGCGTGAATCTCAAAGGAGTTTTCCTTTGCTCACGTGCTGTAGGACCCACTTTAATAGAAAAAAAGCGGGGTAAGGTTATAAATATTACCTCAGTAATGGGGTCGGCAGCATTGCCCACGAGAGGGGCATATGCATCGACAAAAGCGGCTGTAATGCAATTTACTAAAGTGCTTGCTCTTGAATGGGCCCCTTACAATATTAGTGTCAATGCCATTGGTCCGGGATACTTTATTGGCAGAATGAATACCTCGTTAAAGGATGCTGGTGCCATTCTCAATCATATTCCAATGGGTAGAATGGGAGATCCAGAAGAACTGAACGGTGCCATCATTTATCTTAGTTCAGAGGCTTCAAACTATGTAACTGGTCAGACAGTTTTTGTTGACGGCGGTTTTCTTTGTCTCTAATTATCTTCCTTATAATCCTTATAACACACTATTTGCATAATAGGTATTTTGCTGACTGTGCATTGGCATCATTCTTGCAAAACAACTAAATAGTATAGGTGCATTCATAGACAACTTGTGCCTGGAAAATGGAAAGGGGCAGCTTTATTATGAACTGGAGAGAGACATACAACAGCCGCTTAACAAGCGCAGATGAGGCAGTTAAAGTCGTTAAGTCAGGTGACGATATCATACCGGGTCATGCGGCGAGCGAATCAGAACTACTGATGAATGCACTGGTTAAACGTTACCTAGAGTTGGAAAATGTTACGATTATACAGGGAGTCACTATAGGAAGCGCTCCATACTGCAAACCTGAAATGAAGGGTCACTTTATTTTAAAGTCAATGTTTGCAGGAGGAAATACTCGTGAATCTATCTGGGAAAATCGCGGGACCTTTTTCCCGCTCATGTTTCATGATTTCCCAAGGGCTTTTCGAGAGGGTCATTTAGGGTCTGATGTCTTCTTTACTATGGTTAGCCCTCCCGATGAACACGGATATTGCAGTCTCGGTATGTCCGTAGATCATTCCAAGGAATTGGTTAAGTGCGCTAAAATCGTCGTTGCAGAAGTAAATCCGAACGTTCCACGCACTTATGGTGATACCTTCGTACATGTTAGTGATCTTGATTATATCGTAGAAAATGACGGTCCCATTCTTGAACTTAAGAGATTTGCGGAGATGGATGAAACAACTCAGCTTATCGGTAAACACGTCGCGAGTCTCATTAAAGATGGTGACACATTGCAATTAGGTGCAGGCACTATTCCTGATGCAGTGCTGTACTACCTCAAGGAAAAGAATGACCTTGGAATCCATACTGAAATGTTTTCCGATGGTCTCATCAATTTAATTGAAGCAGGAAATGTTAACTGTTCAAAGAAAACCCTATTTCCAGGAAAAATAGTAACCACCTTCGCCGAAGGTACTAAAAAAGTTTATGAATACATTAACATGAATCCTATGTTCCTATTCTTCCCCGTCGATTTCGTCAATGATTCTAGCGTAATCGCTAAAAATGATAATATGGTAGCCATTAATGCTGCTTTAGAAGTTGATTTAGGTGGGCAAGTGTGCGCTGAGGCAATTGGTACTAAACAATATAGCGGGATAGGTGGACAATTAGATTTTATAAGGGGAGCAGCAGCTTCGAAGAATGGTAGACCAGTTATTGTGTTGCCCTCCACGGCTAAAAATGGAACTATTTCTAGAATCTCCTGTCAGTTTAGCCAGGGAACCCCTATCACAACGACTAGAAATGACGTTCACTGGGTAGTTACCGAATATGGGGCAGTCAATTTATTTTGCAAATCAGAAATAGAAAGAGCTGAAGCGCTTATAGGCATCGCTCATCCCAACTTTAGATCCGAGTTAAAACGTCAGTACCGTGAAGCTTATGGCAGGGTGATCTAGGGCAATCATTGCTAACAAAAAAAATGAGGTGATCGTATGAGTTTTCAAAAGAGTAACGACGATATCGTCTGTGTCAGTGCAGTAAGAACCCCTTTTGGCAAGTTTGGCGGTTCCATGAAAGACCTTGATATTTATGACCTGGGTGCCATCGCTATGAAAAATGCGATGAGCCAAATTAACCTGGATCCTGCTTTAATCGATGAAGTATGGTGGGGAAGTGGCGATACCAGTAATACTAAGGATCCATTTACCCCAGTGGTAGCTCGACAAACAATGTTAAAGGCCGGAATTGCACCAGAAACTCCCTCTGTTTCCTTTGATCAAGCTTGTACCTCTGCACTGAGTGCCGTAAAATATGGTGCTCGAAGTATTAAGCTAGGAGAAGCGAAGATAGTTATGACTGGTGGTTCGACGAGCTTTAGCACAGTTCCCTTTTTATTCCGGGACATTCGGTGGGAAGGGAAAAGGCATTCTTCCTTTATGGTTGAAGATCCTATAATTCCGTTAGGTTATAAAGATTATGCCCCGGTAGCGGTGGATTCTGGTAACGTTGCCCTTGAGTATGGTATATCAAGAGAAGAACAAGATGAATTAGCCCTGGCCAGCCATGTTAATTACGGTAAAGCATGGGAGCGGGGGTTCTTTAAACATGAAATGGCAGCACTTGAAATATCGCAAAGGGATAAAAAGGGCAACGTTATTTCTTCCAAAGTCTTAGATATGGATGAACAATACCGTGCTACTATTGATATGGCACAATTAGCAAAATTAAAGCCAATCTTTGGTAATCCCACCTGTACTGCAGGTAACGCGCCAGGAATGAATGATGGCTCTACCGCACAGATTATTACTTCAAGAGAGAATGCAGAGAAACTGGGCTTACCTATACTTTATACTCTGGTCGCTATTTCTACTATTGCATTGCAGCCGAGAATTATGCCAGTATCGCCTGCCTTTGCCATTAAGAAGTGTCTGGATGAAGCTGACCTCATCATCGAAGATATGAAATTTATTGAAATCAATGAGGCCTTTGCCTGTGTTCCCTTGGTTTCTATGAAACTCTTATCCAATGATCGATTCTTAAAGAGTGACTTTAATGCGATGGTTAAAGAAGCCTCAGCTCAAGCAATTCTTGATAATGATGAGGCTAAGTATCAACAGTTGAAAGAATTGCTTAATGTAAATGGGAGTGCCATTGCAACTGGACATGCTAATACGGCTAGTGGTGCCCGAATAATGATGACTGCTGCTTATAATCTGAAAGAAAATGGTGGCGGTTATGCTACCTGTGCTATATGTGGTGGCTTGACTCAGGGTGCTGGAGCAATAATTTGGGTTGAATAAGTTAATTAATACCCCATATTTTTTTCCTCATTATAAGGCAGAAGGCCACTCAACTATTGAGTGGCCTTCTACTTAAATGTAGGATATTCTTTGAATATGTCAAGGTGTTTATGATGTTTCGTCGAATAGTAATAGATTAAGTTGTACATGATATTACATCATTTGATGTTTCAACTTGAATATCGTTAACAGAGGAGTGCAAGGATGGCAAAAAAAGATAGAGATCTTAAAGAAAGTGTTTCTCATTCACTTGAGGAAATAATGAAAACCGATTATGATTCTATTTTTGTTACTGATCCTGAAGGCATTGTTATGATGGCTAATTCCACCGCTGAACGACTCCTTAAAACAGCAGCATCAGAAATGATTGGTTCGAATGTCAATCAACTGATGGGCAGAGGATATTATGATAGATCAACAGCTATGGAGGCAGTTGAGAAGAAAGCTACGGTAACTGGAACGATCATAAATCGGGATGGTCAGAGTCTGCTAACTACGAGCAGTCCCATATTTGATGCTGAAGGTAAGGTAATCATGGTGATCAGCACCTGTCGAGATGAGGAAACCTTGGTTAAATTTGCCGAAAAACTGGACAAGGAAAGAGCGGATGCCAGACGATTTAAAGAAGAAGTTCAATATCTTAGGAATCTAAAGTTTGAAAATCACTGTTTGGTTGCTGAAAGTCAGGCTATGAAGAATACGTTGCTCAAGGCGAATACGGTGGCCCCTACGGATAGTTCAGTTCTATTATTTGGTGAATCAGGTACAGGCAAGGAAGTACTAGCCGAGTATTTGCATAGAAACAGCCATCGAGCAAAAGAAGCCTTTATATCCGTGAATTGTGGTGCCATACCAGAAAGTTTAATAGAATCTGAGCTATTTGGTTACGAAAAAGGGTCCTTTACTGGTGCGGATGCCAAAGGGAAACCTGGTTTATTTGAAATTGCCGATAAAGGTACGATTTTCCTTGATGAGATAGGTGAGATGCCTCTGACCGTGCAGGTAAGATTATTGCGAGTTCTAGATAGCGGTGATGTAAGAAGATTAGGGGGAACCACTAATCGCAAAATCGACGTACGTTTAATAAGCGCGACCAACCGTGATCTAAAAAAGATGGTCGATGATAAATCCTTTAGAGAGGATCTCTATTATCGGATCAATGTGATACCTCTTAGATTAACGCCCCTGCAGGAACGACCTGAAGATGTTTTAGCGTTAAGTGATCTGTTCTTAGAGAAATTCAATAAAAAGTATGGATACAACAAAGTCCTTTCTAAGATAACATTAGATGGATTTTTGAAATACAAATGGCCAGGAAATGTACGGGAACTCAGAAATTTAATTGAGCGATTAGTGATAACAAATGCAGGCAATAGTATTGAATATTATGAAGAAGAAAATGTAATTAGCCTACCACGAGACATTGAGCGGGTGAGAAATAGTGAAGTAAATAGGGAAACAAATAATGAAAGTTATAATATCTCTATACCCAATAAAGGCAGTTTAAAAGATGTTATGGGTCTAATCGAGAAGGAATACATCATCAAGGTATTACAGGATTGCAAGGGATGCGTAAGTAAGGCTGCGAATATATTGGAGGTTGATCGATCGGCAGTCTATAGAAAAGTTCCTATTTTGGATATTAGGGATCAGCTGGATAAAATAAAGTAAATATTCTATAATCTTTTGATATTTTTAAATATTTTATAATATGGGAATATTGTCGCAATTACATCACATGTGGTAAATTTACTACACTCAAGTGTCGCAAATTTACCACATGTGACTTCGATCTCAGAATAAAATGCTCAAGAAAATGTCAACAAAATAAATTTCTAGATAAATTAGGTTTTTTCTTCAATTATGAAGATAATTTTTCAATAAGGAGGGTCCTTGATTAAGTAGGTATTAAACTTTTATAAATTATCAGATAATTTATAACATTGTCATCAATATGAGTATTTAGTTATCTGTAGGCATGATATTTGCATATAACAATCAATAAATAAGATCAACGCTCTGATAATAGTGCGGGTATTAAATCTTAACTTATGGTCGGCAATGTAAAGTAACCATCTCAAGGTTATCAGAGGGGCATGTTGAAAATTTATTTATATTTTGAGGAGGAATAATAGTGGAAGATGTATCTCGTCGTAAATTTATGAAGATTTCAGGAGCATCTCTGGCTGCGTTAGCTTTTCCAGGTATTTTAGTTGGATGTGCGAGCACCAAAACCGAGACGAGTGGTACTAGCACGGCACCCACCAAGAAAGAATTTGTTATCGGCGTTATTGGTGCAATGACTGGACCTAGCGCTCAGTTGGGGAATAACGCCAAGTATGGAGTTACTATTGCAGTCGATGAGATTAACGCAAAAGGCGGAATTAATGGTTCTCAGATTCGCCTAGTAATACGTGATGATGAGGCAGATCCAACAAAATCTCTAAATCTTGCTCGCGAACTTGTAACTAAAGAAAAAATTGATGCTTTTATTGGTCCGGTAAATACGACTTGTGCAAAAGCCATTCAACCTTACTTAAATCAGAATAAAATAATTCATATGAACGGTGGGTGTACTGGAGCTACTCTAATCAATGAAAAGGAATTCCCCTACACCTTCAGAACCCATATTAATGACCGTGATCAAGCAAACTATATGGTCGATCGTGCAATTAAAAAAGGACGCCAAAAAATTGCAATGGTTCACGATACCTCCGCACTAGGAAGTGGCGCTAAAGCGGATATGGAAGCAGCTTTTAAACAGCAGGGTAAACAGGCTGCAGTCGATTGTTCCTATAACGTTGGCGATGTTGATATGCTGGCAGTAGCTCAAAAGATTAAGGACGCTCAATGTGACTCTGCTCTTTTCTTTACGTTAGGGGTAGATGGAGCGCGTATCGCCAAAGCCTTAGAAAAAATTGATTATTTACCTCCCAAGGTTGAGATTCATGGATATACAAGTCTTGGTCAACCTGCGTATAGAGATCTCGCTGGAAGTGCTGCAGAAGGTACCTTATGCAATACACCAACGAAGTGTGCTTATAAAGCAGGTGCAGAACTTCCTGCACGCCAGGCGGGATTAGCGAAAGCTTTTGAAGCTAAATTTGGACCTAATGCAACGAATGAGATAATCTTTGCTACGGCTGTTTCACACTATGACTGTGTGTATATTATCAAAGAAGGGGTAGAAAAATCTAAGAGTTTCGAAGCTGACAAAGTGAAAGCAGCAATTGAGATGATTTCCAATTATGATGGAGCTAATTCGGACTACAAGTTTAGTCCGGATAGACATGATGGTAACCAGGCTTCCAATTTGTCAGTTACTCTGGTGACAAAAAACAACAAAGGATTGTTCCAGTTGGCTGAATAACATTGCGATTTGGTGGTATAACTGGGCAAGGTTATGCCACCAAAATATTTCAACGAGTTATCGGTCACATCTATGCCTAGATGATATGAAGGAAGTGATTATATGTTTCAAGCTTTGGAGAGTGGCATGGTAATGGGGTGTATATATGCACTATTGGCGTTAGCCATCAATATCATTTACTCCACGACCGGTATTATCAACTTTGCTCACGGCGAACTGGTAATGCTCGGTGCGATGTTCGGGCTCACTTTAATTGTAGGAAGCGGAATTTCCTTTCTGCCTGGATTGATACTTACGTGCGCTTTCATTGCCATTATAGCAATAATCTTATATCTAACGACGGTAAAACCTTTCGGAGACAATTTAGGCAATTCCTTGGGATGGTTAATGGCTACTTTGGGCGCAGGAATTGTACTGAAAAATGTTGCCATGCTAGTATTTGGTACCCAACCTAGGGCGTTTCCACCCATTGGAGGGTCAGGATTAGTTCAGGTATTTAATATTAAAATACTACCACATGATATCTGGGTTATTGTTATAACCATATTAATTGCCCTATTCTTTAATGTAGTATTAGGGAAAACGATTCTAGGAAGTGCGATAAAGGCAACCTCTTTTAACCATAACGTGACTAAGCTTATGGGTATTAGTGCTCAAAAGATAGTACTGATTTGTTTCTCGCTAAGCGGGATAATTGCAGCAATAGCTGGCATATTGATAAGTCCAATCACCTTTGTCGGACCGGAAATGACAACTACGATAGCCTTAAAAGGCTTTGGTGCGGCTATTATTGGTGGCGTAGGAAATAGCAAAGGAGCCTTTGCAGGTGGGCTTTTACTCGGAATATTGGAAGCTTTGGCTATGACACAAGTAACACCAGGTTATAAAGATGCTATTGCTTTTTTGATTATGATCATTGCTATCAGTATTAAACCAGAAGGGATCTTCGGTGTAGCATATGAAAAGAAAGTTTAATAAAGAGCAAAAAATACTGTTCATTTTAGGGGCATTATTACTAATCGGATTTTTAGCAGGTCCCGCAACGGGTCCTTACTTTCTAAGGCTTATGAGTCTGACACTTATCTATCTAATTCTCACCACGGGACTTAATATAGTCTCTGGATACGCTGGGCAGGTTTCACTGGGTCAAGCAGGGTTGTATGGAATAGGAGCATATACGGGTGGTGTGCTTTCAGTAAAATTAGGGCTGTCCATCTGGCTAGGTATGCCGGTAGCCATGGTAGTAGCCGGTATCTGCGGACTTATTGTCGGGATACCAACCCTGAGGGTATCTGGCCACTATTTGGCTCTTATTACGATAGGATTTGGCGTTATAGTAGAAAAGCTTTTAGTAGAATGGGTGCCACTTACAGGCGGCCCTGGTGGTATTTCGGTACAACCTATTTCAATTGGGTCTGAAGTCTTATCCGAGGTCCAAGTCTATTATGTAATTTTGGCTATATGCTTATTGGTACTATGGCTTGTAAATAATATTATTAAGAGCCCCTTTGGACGAGCATTTTCAGCGATCAGAGACAATGAGATAGCAGCAGGGTGTATGGGCATCAATATTATGGGGTATAAATTATTAGCCTTCGTGTTAAGCGCAGTATTTGCTGGGTTAGCTGGGTGTATTTATACTTACTTTAGTATTTTTGTTAGTCCGGACACATTTTCCTTTAATTTATCCGTATTCTTCTTATTAACCTTAATCGTTGGTGGACAAGGCACAATGGCTGGACCTATTATTGGAACTATTCTTTTGACAATTCTTCCGGAATACATGCAAGCCCTCGATAAATACCGTTTAATCATCTATGGACTCTTGCTGATTGTTTCCGTAATTGGTTTACCTCATGGAATTAGTGGTGCAATACTGAGGAAGTTCCCTAAGTTGCTTGCCGTAGAAAAACCAGAAAAATTTGAGGTAGATCCGATAGTGGATCGGAGCCAAAATAAAGATAATGAAGACTTATTAGTCATGGAAAATGTGACCAAACGCTTTGGTGGATTAAATGCAATCCAGAATATCTCTCTCACGGTTAAAAAGGGTTCAGTTCACTCCTTGATTGGACCCAATGGGGCAGGTAAATCTACTCTAATCAATATCATAACTGGAGTATACAAGCCCAATGAAGGCAGTGTTTTGTTTAATGGTTCTCAAATCAATGGCACTAAGCCCTACAAAATTGCCCTAGCTGGAATAAGCCGCACCTTCCAAAGTGTGCAAGTATTTGGAAATATGAGTGTCCTTGAAAATGTCATGGTGGGCGGGCACGGTCAATATCACAGTAATCTCTTTGATTTCATCTTTAAATTAGGCAGAGGACGCAAAGAGGAAAGGATAACCCGCGAGCGTGCTTGGGCTTTATTACAGATGGTAGGTCTTGAAGACCGAGCCAGTGAATTTTCTAGTAGCTTGTCCTCTGGACAACAGAGATTGTTGGAAATTGCCCGAGCTCTGGCTATGGAACCGGATCTACTCTTGCTCGATGAACCTGCGGCTGGTCTAAATGAGGTCGAGATAAGTCATCTGAGCAATCTCATTAAAAAAATTACTCCCAAAGGAGTAACAATCTTATTGATAGAGCATCATATTGACTTCGTCATGGATATTTCTAATACAATAACTGTTCTTAACTTTGGTAAGAAATTAGCAGAGGGTTCGCCTACAGAAATACAGGAAAACCAAGAAGTTATTGACGCCTATCTGGGTAAGGATGAGGCGGTGGAAGCATGCTGAAAGTCAATAATATAAACGTTAGCTATGGTAAGGTGGAGGTCATTAAGCAAGTCTCCTTTGAAGTGAATCAGGGTGAGGTAGTCGTTATCATAGGCGCTAACGGTGCTGGTAAAACGACAATCATGAAAACAGTCACTGGCTTGCTTAATCCAACCCAGGGTGAAATTTCCTTTGAAGATCATAATACATCGCGACTTTCGGCAGAAAAAATCGTGAAATTGGGCATCTCTATGTGCCCTGAGGGTCGGCAAGTCTTTCCCCAACACACCGTTTATGAGAATCTCGTACTTGGTGGATATCTTATAAGAAGAGATAAACCTATTTTTCAAAAGAATATAGAACACATGTATAGCCTTTTCCCGATTTTAAAGGAAAGATCTAAACAATTTGCGGGGACCTTAAGTGGAGGCGAACAGCAAATGCTAGCTATAGCACGAGCTATGATGTCGAACCCGAAATTACTGCTGCTGGATGAACCTTCAGCCGGCTTAGCGCCAATTTACGTTAAAGGTATTTTTGAGATGATCAAGACACTAGCTAATCAGGGGACAACCATATTGTTGGTCGAGCAAATGGCAAATATGGCTCTGAAGTTAGCGAATAGAGCTTATGTACTAGAAACTGGACATATAGCCTTAGAAGGTGCAGCGGCCGATATAATGACGAACTCAAAGGTAGTAGAGAGTTATCTAGGTTCAAAGAAATATTAGCGTAAGTTTAAATAATATGCTTATTGAGAGGAGCGTTTAATATGGCAAAGTTTAGTGAGAAAATTGCCGTAGTTACAGGTGGAGCTAAAGGAATAGGTGAAGCAATTGTTAGGAAGTTCTATAATGAAGGTGCTAAAATTGTAATTCTTGATGTTAATGCAGAGGGCGCTGAAAAACTGGCTAAGGAGCTTGATCCTAGTGGAGATAAGGTAATAGGTTTAGGGTGCAATATCGTTGATCGCCCTGAAGTAAAGGCGACTTTTGCTAAAATTATAGCAAAATTTGGCACAGTTGATATTCTGGTTAATAATGCCGGCATTACCAAAGATGCTATATTTCATAAAATGACAGAGCAACAATGGGATGATGTTATAGCTGTCAATGGTAAAGGACTTTTTAATTGTACCCAGGAAGCATGGACAATAATGAGAGGGAAAAAATATGGAAAGGTATGCAACTTATCATCCACGAATTCAAGCGGGGAAGCGGGTCAAGCTAACTACGCTTTTACTAAAGCGGGTATAATTGCCTTCACCAAGAGTTTGGCCAGGGAAGGCGGGAGATATAATATTAATGTAAATTGTGTGCGCCCTGGGGTTATCGATACTGAGATGATGAGAGCCGTACCTACCAGTGTATTAGAGGACCTTACCAGTAAGACTGCTTTTAAGAGAATGGGCATGCCCTCTGAAGTAGCTGATGCAGTAGCCTATTTATGTAGCGAAGAAGCTTCGTGGGTAACCGGCGAAGAGTTATTGGTTGCTGGAGGCTTTATGTACAGATAATGAAATCTTATGCCCAATTAATAAATTCACGTCTCTTTCTTGAGGATAAACACCGTCACTTTCACACGATAATTCACGCATAGTTAAAGAGGCTGTAACAAAACTTGTTTTCCAGTTTGTTACAGCCCCACTATATTTGCTAATTCCTGATATATTCAGAGGATTGTTCACCACTTCAAAGGTGTACAATCCTCTTTTTTGGGATAACGCACCACCGGCTTAAATAATCTCAAGTTTCGTAACAGCCTCTTTATTTATTCTTCCTCCTTATCTTTAGAATTTTCTTTAATCATTACATTCATAGTCAGTATTGCTTGTGAGATGAAAGAAATTAAGAGGAGAATCATTAGAAGCCACCATCCGACCGTTTCGAAGACGTCCTTAGGAATCATTAATGTATAGCCCATATAAGTTAAAAACAAGGCTCCTTGAACAATTTTAAATGCTTTCGCATCCGCTTCATTTTTCAGTGCTACAAGCCTTTCATCAATCTCATTAATAATGAACTTTTGAGGAGATTTCTTTATTCCTAATAACTTAACGTAATACGCTAATGCCACACTCAACGGTATAAGTGATAATCCTATAATCGCCATGTTGTTTGGTAGAAGATTAATTTCAAGCAATTTAAATATTATTCCAGTTGCTAAAAGAGCTACCCCAATAACCAGCGTCACCAGCATAATTGTTTTAGATTCTCTAACTACTTTATCAGTATTCATAGTTCATTCCTCCCAAAATAAATCATTTAATGTTTTATTAAGTGCCTTGCATATTTCAATACACAACTTTAAGCTTGGATTATAATTACCTGACTCGATTAAATTTATTGTTTGTCTCGTGACTCCAATAATTTCAGCTAATTGTTCCTGTGACACGTCAGACTCAATTCTAGCAATTTTCATTTTTTTATTCTTCAAGAAACGTCTCTCCCTTCAATTACATTATACTCATTAACCTTACGTAATGTCAATTATATATTACATTTAGTAATATAATAATTAAACGAGGACTTACAATCCTTAGTGAAAGATTTTAGGTAAACGCGCAATCCCTCGGAACCTATATGAGAATGACCACAGGGACACTCGTCCATCCGCTCTGAATGGCACTGTTTAGAAAGAAAAATTTGAATTATATCTATATATGAAAATGTTTTCATGTTAGAATAGGCTATAGTGGTTGGATTGCAGGTCAGAGTCAAGAATACGATATGAAAATATATTCATAAAGGTGGATTATGATTAACATTAAAGAAGTTGCCAAGCTGGCTAATTCTTCAATAACTACAGTTTCAAGGGTCATCAATAATAGCGGATATGTAAAACTAGAGACAAGAAAGAGAATCGAAGAGGCTATTAAGAACCTTGGCTATAAGCCACTTGAAAGAAGTGGCGGAGCAAAAGCAACAAAAACCTTCGGACTAATTGTCCCAAACATAGAAAATCCTTTCTATGGAAAAATGGCCAATCACTTGAGCAGTGTTGCTAATTCCTTCGACTATAATTTGTTGCTCATCAATATCAAGTATATTGACGAGAACAAGGACGAAGTTTTGACTGATTTGTTGAATAACAGGGTAAACGGACTGATTTATGCTTCTTCCTACAGGAGTTTGGAAATTGCCCATCTTGCCCAAGATAAAGGCATTCCGGTAGTTGTTCTGGATAGGGAAATTACGACTGATAAAATAACATCGGTCAGTGTTAACAACAACTATGGTGCATTTATTGCCACTGAGCATCTGATAAAACTAGGCCATAAAAACATAGCCTATATCGGTGCCTCGAAGAATATGGAAATATCCACGAAAAGAAAGGCGGGGTACTTAAGAGCGCTGGAGGCTAATCATATTTCAGTTGATGAAAGACAGATATGTTATGGCAATTATACAATGCAAAGCGGTTTTGAATGTGCAGAAATGTTGCTCAAGGATAATCAGGAAATTACGGCAGTACTGGCGGTCAATGATTTGATGGCTATAGGGGTCATCAACTATTTGCATAAATCCGGTCGAAAGGTGCCTGAAGATGTTTCGGTCCTTGGTTTTGATAATATTGAACTGGCGGGAAGCATTACTCCTTCATTAACGACCGTAGAGTATCCCATAGAAAGGATGAGTGAAGTGGTCATTGAATTGCTGCTAAGACAGATTTCGGACACCGGGAACAATGTAGAAGCCTTAACACTGTTTCCCAAGCTGGTTGTTAGAGAAAGTACCGGACCTGTTAAAAGGTGAGAGAATAGTACCTCGTCAACAGGAAGTCGTCACTCTTGAGTTTCTCGCACGGAAATGGAGAGTAGCGATGATAAGCCTCCTCAAGTTATGAATATTGAAGAAGAAGGAATAGTTTAGCATGAAAAATAAAAGTATTTACTTATTGCTCATACCGGGACTTATTGTGATCAGTCTTTTTCTATTCTTACCTATACTGATGACCACCCTACCTTCATTTATTAGTGACAATGGATTAACGTTAGGCAGATATTTGGCTTTTTTTAAAGATGATTACTTTATGAGCATTCTCACCCGAACCTTGCGAATCGGGATCATCACAACCATCATATGCGTCCTTCTCGGTGTACCTGTATCCTTTTATGTAGCTAAAAGTAGCCCTAAGCTAAAAGGGCTACTCCTTGCAGCAGCAATATTTCCTCAGCTGACGGATTCAGTGGTACGTTCTTTTGCCTGGATGACCATCTTGGGAAAAAACGGTATTATCAATACATTGCTCGTCTCAACCCATCTATTGCAAGAACCTCAGAAGTTCTTATATACAGAATCAGCGATCATCGTCGGCTCTGTCTATCTCTTTCTACCCTTAATGATCATTTCCATGGTAGGAGTGATGGACAGCATAGAGGATGATTTAATTGAAGCCGCGGAAAGCTTGGGGGCCAACAAATTTACAGCCTTCTTAAAAATCATTTTCCCATTAAGTGTACCGGGGATGATTGTTGGTAGCGTATTGGTCTTTACAGGTACCTTTACAGCGTACACAACCCCTCAGCTGTTGGGAGGAAATCAGAATACAGTTTTAGCAACGCTGTTGTATCAGAAGGCCATGACTCTGAATGATTGGACTCAGGCTTCTGTGCTTTCCACAGTCATGATTCTGATTACCCTGACCGTGATGTTTGGGATCAATAAATTCGCCTCAAAGTTATATGAAAGAGGTGTATAGCTTGAAGGGAAATAAGCTGTTTAGTTTCTTTGTGATTTTAGTCTATGTGTTTCTCTGCGGACCGCTGCTGATCATTATTACCACTGCCTTTGACTCGGGGAATATTATGTCCTTCCCGCCCAAGGGTTTCAGCCTGCAGTGGTTTAGCAATGCCTTCAACTCCAGAACCTTTATGACAACCCTGGGCATCAGCTTTAAGGTAGCCGTTATATCGACACTTATTGCCATGGTTGTTGGGATACCGGCAGCTTATGCCCTGAGCAGAAATAATTATCGAGGAAAAGCAGCAATGCAGAGCATATTCTTATCCCCCATCATTGTACCCGGTGTGGTACTCGGCTTTGCTTTTTTTCGCTTCTTAACGTTAAAGCTGCAATTAGATGTTTTTACCAGTCTGCTCATCGGGCATGTAATTATCGTTATTCCCTACATCATACGTGTCGTCGGGTCCAGCCTAGAAAATCTGGATTTTTCCATTGAAGATGCGGCAGTGAGTTTGGGAGCAACAAAACTGAAGGCCTTTTTCCTGGTAATCCTTCCGAATATAACTTCAGGTGTCATAGCAGCGTTTATGCTGGCTTTCATTAACTCCTTCAATAACGTACCAGTATCCTTGTTTTTGACGGGACCCGGTGTGAGCACCTTGCCCATCAGTATGATGAGCTATGTGGAATACAACTATGATCCAACGATTTCCGCTCTGTCGGTGATCCTGATGGCGATGACGGTGCTGATTATGTTTGTTGTAGAAAAGACGTTAGGGATCAGCAATTTTGCGAAATAGGGGGTGAAGTAATGGCCTTAATCAATTTAAATGATATTACGGTTTCCTACGATGGAAAATCAGATATCCTCAAAAAACTGAATTTGGACATAGAAAAAGGCCAGTTCGTTTCCTTGCTTGGCCCCAGCGGCTGCGGGAAAACAACGACCCTTCGGGTTATTGCCGGCTTCATAGAAACCAAGGCGGGAGACTTCATCTTTGATGGCCATAATTATACAAAGCTGGCGGTTCATAAACGCAATTTCGGTTTAGTGTTTCAAAGCTATGCTTTATTTCCCCATCTGAGTGTGTTTGATAATGTGGCCTTTGGCCTGAAAATGCGCAAGACCACTAAGGAAGAACTGCGTAAGGCTGTTGAGGAGATCCTGGAAGTCGTGGATTTAAAAGCCTTTAGCAAACGATATCCCAAGGAGCTCTCCGGGGGGCAACGGCAGAGAGTAGCCTTAGCCAGAGCCCTAGTCATTAAGCCGGACCTGCTGCTCCTAGATGAGCCCCTTAGTAATCTCGATGCCAAGCTTCGCTTAAAAATGCGAGTGGAAATTAAAAAACTTCAGCAAAAGCTGGGCATTACGACTTTATTTGTAACCCATGACCAGGAGGAATGCTTTTCTATTTCAGATAAGGTAGCCGTGATGAATAAGGGGGTAGTAGAGCAGTATGATTCTCCTGAAATGATCTATTCCCATCCTAAAACTGAGTTTGTGGCAAGATTTATAGGCTTTGAAAACTTCATCAATCTTAAAAAGCAGGAATTGGGACGCTTCCTAACGGACGACGGTATTTCCTTACAGATTAGTGATGATCAGAACTTGGCAGATAGTGACGTTATGTCTTTCGGGACCATAAGACCTGACGATATTGAGCTGCTTTCAGCTGAAACCAGTCAAACTGCCAACGTAATAGAGGGCAATATTGAGATAAGGACTTTTGTAGGCAAGGACTATCAGTACAGTGTGGATACAAAGCTGGGGTCAATGCTTGTAAACAGCAGTAAAGATCAGATTTATCATCAAGGGGATAGGGTAAAGCTTCATTTACCTTCCAATAAATTGATTATTATCAAAAAAACTAAGGAGGAATAGTCTAGTGAAAAAAATTGCCATTATTCTATCAGGTCTCATGCTAACAACCTTGGTGGCAGGGTGCGGTGCTCAAAAACCAACTTCGACCACTGAGGGGACGCCAAAACAATTAGTCGTATCTACTTGGGGCTTAAATCAGGATCAATACATGAAAAACGTTATTGAACCCTTTGAAAAGGCCAACAATGTCAAAGTAGTCGTTGAAGTCGGAAATAATGATGAACGCTTGGCCAAGCTCAAGAACAACCCCAACAGCACTGTGGATGTCATGTATTTGGCAGAATCTTATTCCCAGCAGGGCATTGAGGATGGTCTGTTTGCAAAAATAGACTATAGCAAAGTGCCCAATGCTAAAAAGATTTTACCTGTTGCCCAAAAGTTTGTCGAGGCAGGCTATGGTCCGGCTTATACCTTGAACCGCGCAGCCATCGTCTATAATCCAAATAAAGTTAACGGAAAAATTACGTCCTGGAAGGATTTATGGAAAGCAGACCTCAAGGGTAAAATTTCGATTCCGGATATTACCACGACCTTTGGACCTGCTATGGTATTTGCAGGAGGAATCAATGCCGGCACAGAGGTAAAGAGTGATAATGGCGTCGCTGCCTTTAAGTCATTAGAAGCTTTAAAACCCAATGTGGTCAAGACCTATACGAAATCCTCAGATTTAGTCAATATGTTCTCCAATGGAGAAATAACCGCTGCCGTAGCTGCCGATTTTGTGGTTGCTTCCATCAAGAAAGCAATGCCTGATGCCGTCTATGTAGACCCTACCGAGGGAGCCATTCTGAACTTTAATACCATTAATATTACGAAAAATTCAAAGAATCAAGAACTAGCTACAAAGTTTGTTGATTATGTATTAAGTGCAGAGGTAGAGAGTAAGACTGCTGCCTTCGTGGGTGATTCACCGATTAATGTGGATGTTAAGTTGGCGGAAAAGGATGCGGCAAACCTAACCTATGGTGAAGGTGTCAATAAAGCCAAAACTTTAGATTACAGCTTAGTCAACAAACAGCTAAAAACGTGGATTGATCAGTGGAACAGATTATTTAATAAATAAGGCATATGAAAGAAAATAACAAGTCAAAGATGCTATGGTTATTTTTTTGAATGTGCCCAAAAGGGGAACCAGCATGGATGCAGAGTTGATCATTAAACATGTGCAGGTATTTAATGCTTACTTTAAGAAGTTTTTCTATAGAGATGTCGCTGTTGCGGATGGTAAGTTTCTGCATATATCAGAAGTGGATGACATGCCATTAAAGGCAGCAACGGTGATCGACGGAAGCGGAAAGTATCTTATTCCGGGATTCATTGATATCCACATGCACATTGAAAGCTCCATGACTACTCCGATTCAATTTGCCCAGGCAGTTGTTACACAGGGTGTAACAACTGTTGTGGCAGATCCGCATGAAATGGCCAATGTCTTTGGACTAGAGGGAATAGAGGCTATGATGGATATAAAATGTAGCGAGCTGATCGATATATTTTATGGCATTCCCAGCTCTGTTCCTTCTACTTCTTTGGCCATGGAAACCTCAGGCGGAAGCATCGGTGTGCTGGAAGTGGAAAGACTGCTCTCAAGAGACGATGTACTCTGTCTTGGCGAAGTGATGAATTTCAAGGATTTGGTTCAGAATAGGGATTCAACCATTAACCAGATTATTAGACTAATCAAAGCAAAAAAGCCTGAACTGGTGATCGAGGGACATTGCCCCAGGATATCCGGCTTAGACCTTTCCAAATATATAGGCACCGGGGTCGATGGTGATCACACCCAACAGACCGTGAAATCCCTTGAGGAAAAGATCCAAAACGGCATGTTCATGGAAATACAGGAAAAATCCATGAACAAGGAGAATATGGACTATCTCGTGGCCAATAATCTATACGAACATTTCGCCTTGGTGACGGACGATGTGATGGCAGATAAGCTGGTGGAAGGTCATTTAAACAGCTTAGTAAAAAAGGCTGTTCAAATGGGCATGACGCCGGAGATGGCCATCTATGTGTCCACCTACACTCCGGCAAGAAGAATGAAGCTACTCGACCGGGGGAGCATAGCGCCAGGTAAAGTGGCCGATTTTATACTGCTCAGTGAGCTTGAGGATGTTGTCATTGACGCAGTGTATAAAGGTGGCGTAAAGGTTGAAGAAAAGACAGCCGGCAGAGCAGATCCTCAGCAACGTTTTCCGGCACATTTCTATCAAAGTATCAAACTCCCCAAGCTTTCCGCAGCCGATTTTATCGTAAAAACGCCCGATCATAAAGCGAAAATGTTCTGTAGAATCATGAATGTCCAAGCAGACAGCACCTTTACCGAGGAAAGCTTTGCTTGGTTAGGGGCAGAACAAGGCCATTTGCTGTGGCAGAGTTCTAAATATTGCCTGCTGTCTATCTTTGAACGGTATGGCAAGAATAATAACAGAGCCTATGGCTTGGCCGGGGGCGATGTACTTCAGCGCGGCGCTGTGGCCAGCAGTTATGCCCATGACAGTCATAATCTATTGGTGCTGGGAAAAAATACTGAGGATATGGTCCTAGCTGCCAATTGGGTGATTGAACAGCAGGGCGGTATTTGTGTGGCAGAACAGGGAAGAATGATTGCTGCCTTGGAATTACCCGTCGGTGGTATTTTATCTGAAGAACCACTAGCTAGACTGGCTGAAAAGCTAAAGGGCATAAGACAGGCGCTGAAGGGACTGGGTTATCATCATCATAACGAAATCATGTCTCTGAGTACCTTGTCACTGCCGGTTAGTCCGGCTTTGAAGATCAGCGACCGAGGCTTGATTAATGTCAATGACCAGGAAATCGTGAGTTTATTTGTAGAAACTAAATAGTCGATGAAAAGAAGGTACTCATTGTGGCTAGCTTGATAATTAACAATGTAACGATATTGACCATGAATCAGGAAAAGGAACTGATAGAAAACGGCGTTGTGGTGATCAGCGGGGATGCCATTGAGGCTGTGGGCGGACCAGAGTTGCTGGAACGCTATCAAGCGAATGAAGTCATTGATGGCCAAGGCGGCATCTTAATGCCCGGGATGGTGAACACCCATACCCATGCTGCCATGGTGGTCTTCAGAAGTCTGGGGGACGATCTGCCCGATCGTCTGAAACGGTACATTCTCCCGCTCGAGAAAAAGTTAGTCGATCAAAACCTGGTAGCACTGGGCTCAAAATATGCTATAGCGGAAATGCTGGCCTCTGGTGTGACGACCTTTGCAGATATGTATTATTTTGAAGATGAAGTGGCGAAGGCAGCCAAAGAAATGGGCATTCGAGCAGTACTAGGGGAAACCGTGGTGGACTTTCCATCGCCAGACTCCAAGGAAGCTTACGGCGGCCTGGCCTACGCCGAACAGTTTATCGAAAAGTGGCACGAGGATGACTTGATCACACCGGCCATCGCTCCTCATGCACCCTATACCAATGACAGTATGCACCTGAAAAAGGCAGCAGCGCTCTCTGAAAAATACGATGTTCCGATGATAATGCATGTGGCGGAGATGGACGATGAAGTTCAAAAATACAAGACTGAATATAATATGACACCGGTGCAATATCTGGACAGCCTTGGTGTACTCAATGACCGCTTTATTGCCGCTCATTTGATCTATGTTTCCATGGAGGACCTGGATATTCTTGAGAAGAGGCAGATCGGCATCGCTCATAATATCGGTGCCAATGCCAAGGCGGGAAAAGGGGTACCGCCCCTGAAAGAAATGGTTAAGAGGAAGATGAAGGTGGGGCTTGGTAGTGACGGGCCAATGAGTGGAAATACACTGGATATCATCACTCAAATGTCACTGGTGGCCAAGATCCATAAGTTGTTTAACCGGGACAGGACCCTATTTCCAGCAATGGACATTCTAGAAATGGCTACGATAGGCGGCGCCAGGGCCTTAAATCTGGATAAGTTGATCGGCTCTATTGAACCGAGCAAAAAGGCTGATTTGGTGATCCTGGAAACCTCCTCTGTGAACATGCAGCCTATTTATGATTATTATGCCACCATTGTTTACGCCGCCAATGCAAGCAATGTAGATACGGTAATTGTTAATGGAAAGGTTTTGCTCAGGAATAAATGCTTCACCAAATTTGATTTCAGCAAAACTAGGGAAGAACTAATGGTATTAAGCAAAGAAATAAAAACCATGATAAGTTGAGATCATTAGGCCTAACACTAGTGTCTTCATTCACCCGTATGACTTTCACTTGGATAATCATCATTCTTGAACTGACGCAGTACGCCGAGCGGACTGAAATAAATCAGGTAATCCCTACACTCAGCATAGGTGCCGAATTTTTCCTGATAGTGGCTCAAGGTCAGATCTAAGAATTTTTCCGTCACTCCTAAGAAATCAGCTAAATCATAACGGTTATGAATACAAGCTTCAAACGCATCGATGAGTTTTTCTAAGGGTACTAATTTTTCATAGGCCCAATTTCTAGCCCGTTTTTCTTGCTTAACATTAGAAGTATTTTGCTGATCCAGAATATTTCCAAAGGATGTGCGATAGTGTCCATATTCTTCGGCTAGAATACAGGCTTTTTCTTTATCATCAATAATGTTTGCAGGATTAAGGGTTATCACATTGTCGAAATATAAACCTTTTAAAGAGTCGCTGCGAAACTTATACTCTATTACCTCGACGCCTTCTTTTTCAAGCTCTTTGAGCAAACTCTCATAATTCATGTAACATCTCCTTATGCGCGGAATGGTTACTTTTTTCTTTTAGAGGCTATGAAATTAATAAAATTACTAATCTCTTCAGTTTCTTCTTCTGTAAAATTCATATTTTCAAAATGAGCCGCGATGGTAGAAGGAATATTGATGAGCTCTATCGGATCTCCAAGTTTCTCGGGACGTTTTGGAATTAGACCAGAGGCAGAAATAGAGTTTTCTTCAAAGACCACATTATCGGGCGAATCCGTTTTCCCAATAATATAGTCCCATGTACAGTCAAAATGATCAATAATTTTGAACATAGTCCCTTCAGAGGGGAGTTTATTGGATTTTATATGAGCTAATTCCTTCGACGAAATTTCCAATAACTCCCCAAGAGAGTCTAGAGATAGGCCGTTCTTTTTACATAGCTGAATGAGGTTGCGGAAATCTATTTCTTTATCATCCAGAAAACAACTCGCGGTAACATTTAAAGCACGAGCAAGATCCATCAATGTAGTTAAGCTTGGATTATAGCGGTCAGATTCCACATCCGCTAGATAGGACCTTGAAATTCCGGCCTTTTCGGCAAGTTTAACTTGAGTAAGGCCTTTTTGTTTTCTAACCTTTTTAATTCGCTCGCCCACACCCACGGTGTTCCCTCCCAAAATATATGTTCTGTATATCCGACATTTATAGTATAAAACATCATAACTGGAATCACAAGTCATTATTTTCTCAATAATGACGTAAATACAAGTTAATAGCCGCAGATTTAAGGACGGGCTAGCTAATCAAAGCCGATGATCATTTTTCACTCTTGAGCAAATGACGGATATACAATACAATAACAATACAATAACCTTAGGTAACAGAGAGGAGGGCGAACCAAGGATGAGCAGGAAGATCATTGACATGCAAAAGCAAGGAGATGCGATTGCGAATAAACGGAAAAAGCTGAGGCTAACCCAAGCTGAACTAAGTCACAAAGTTGGTTTATCGCGAAGCTACATAGCTGATACCGAAGCTGGACAATATACACTATCGCTTAATAGCATTTATCGGATTGCAGGAGAATTTATGAAAGACCTAAATTTTATGCCAAATATGACGGAAATACAAGACTGCTAAAGAGTAGTTAAAGACGAAGAGTGTGTCAGTCGATAATAGAAAACTCATTAAGTATGCTGATAAAGTTCTCAATCCATTTGCTGGCTTAAGGGCCGTTCCAGAGTGAAGACCGTAAGGTGAGAGCTATGGATATGGCATCTGATTAGTTCAGAGGTGGAGCTGGGGAAGCTTTAGAAAGGGGATATTATGGACGCTCAAGCAGAGAAGAAAAACAAAAAGTCCGAGTGGTACATGCAAACGATCAAGAGACTCTCTCAATATCCGGATGATAAAAAGCGCTTATGCATTTTAAACGCACAGCTTGGAACTGAATTGCCAAGGACGACGGCGAGCTACTCCCTAACTCCGGTATCCTCAAGAACTAGTGATCAAACAGGGGGCATTGCCGCCAAACGTTGGGAGACAACCCAAGAGATTAACGAGTGCGAGCTTCGCATCAAGGAGATAGAAATTATTATCGATGGATTTGGAGAAGACGAAAAGAAGATTATTGAGTATCGCTACTTTAGCAAACACAATTATGACTGGTGGGTAGCAAAACAAATGAAGATACCACTTCGAACTTATTATCGAATCAGAGATGCCCTGGTAGCAGAGGCGGCAATTCTGTTAGGATATATTCGTGATTAAGTGAGTTTGTGAGCGTGAGCGTTTGGCACTTTCTTGGCATAGAGTTAGCACTTTGTTTGGAAAAAGGCGTGATACAATAATATTGTGAAAGGTGTCAGGAAAGAAAAATGCTTGTGACATAATCCTCCTCCTCTCACTAAGAGCGCCCCAACGATTGGGGCGTTCGTTTTTTATGTCATTTAAGTGAGGTGGAGGAAATGAAACCCCTAATCAAAATCAAACAATGCCCAATATTCTCGGCCACAAAACTAGGAGTTAAAGAAAACTGTGTCAATTGCCTAAATTGGATAGGACAGCACTGTGGAGAGAAGGGCGAACTGAAGGAGAACTATGAGGATACTGCTAAGTTTAAGGCTTGGGATAGGATGATGCGAAGTAACCGAGGGGTGAAGATGGACTGAGCGGGATTCTTTAATGTTGGAAAGGGGGTGAGGTGTAGGTTGGGCCATTTATTATGCCGCTGTTTGCTTTTGCTAATTTAAAACGCTAGACATTACTAAGCATGACAGGGGTTAATAAGTGACGATGAAAGGGCGGGGAAATAAATGACCAAAGAATAAAGACTTGATTTAGAATTGTCTGAGGAACAGGCTAAAGGTGCAGAAATTTCTTGTCACGAAGTGGAAAGACTTTATCAAAGGTCGCTTTTGAAAATTCAATGGATCAGAGGAACAGTTTGAAGGTATTCAGGCGAAGACTACTGGAACTGCCCAGGGATTGGGAGGGAAGGCCAGTGGAGTTGCTTAAAACAAATCAAAACGGGTGAGTGTATAGGAGATGATTCGATGATCACTATCAATATGGTTCGAGATAGCGTTATGACCACCCTGAAGCAGCATTTTCCTAATCTAAACGTCTACGGCGAAGAGAATGATCAAGGCTTAGAAGAGCCTTATTTTTATGTAAAGCTGTTGCCGGTGTCTCAAAATCAGCTGCTTGGCCAGCGCTATCAACGCAATCACTCATTTGATATTCATTACTTGGCAGGAAGCAATGAGGCCTTACATGATATGGCCGAGCAGCTGTATGACAAACTGGAGCTAATTAGCGTGGACGGTAGCCTTGTCAGAGGGACCGGAATGCGCCATGAAATCGTTGACGGTTTGCTTCATTGGTTTGTGGCCTATAATTTCCATGTCTTGAGAACCGTTGAACCAGAGCCATTAATGCAGTCTATGAAACAGGAGGGATATTTACGTGGTTAAGACTGAAAAGAGAGAAAAGCAGATCACTAAGACTTATAGTAAACAGCAGGTTTTGCAGTCCAAGCAATATCTTCAAAAGGATTTGCTAGATGCGCTCTTGGAAGAAGAGCAGAAATACACCCATGATCAGGTCAAAACGATCTTGGAAAATTTTCTAAAAAGGGAGGCTAAATAAGATGGCGGCAGGTACATGGACGACACAAAACAAAGTGCGACCGGGGGTCTACGTAAACTTTAAGTCAGAGCCCCAGGTGGCAGGTGCTCTTGGAGAGCGAGGGATTGTTTCTCTTCCGCTTTTACTCTCGTGGGGCGAGCCCAACAAAATCATCAGCCTTGAGGCGGGCGAAGACACATTTGTTAAGCTTGGTTATCTGATAGGAGATGCCAAGCTGCTTTTAGTCAGGGAGGCCTTGAAACGTGCGAAAACCCTGCTCTTATACAGGCTTAATACAGGGACAAAGGCAGCCGTGACAACGGGTAACCTTACTGTCACAGCCAAATGGGGTGGCTTAAGAGGGAATGACGTGGCTATGCTCATTCAGGAAAACATAGACGATGGCACCAAATTTGATGTCACTACTTTGCTAGATGGGGCGGAAGTAGATCAGCAAACCGTGCTCAATATCGCGGGTCTTGTGGCAAATAATTGGGTGGTTTTTTCGGGCACAGGAGCTTTGGCGGAAACGGCGGGCGCGCCTCTTGTGGGAGGAGCAGATGGTACGATCACCAATCAGGCTTATGCTGACTACTTAGCAGCAGTGGAAATATTTGATTTCAACACGATCGCCTTGCCTTCGACAGATGAGGCACTTAAAGCGACTTTTGTAGCCTTTTGCCAGCGTCTTCGCAATACCGAAGGTAAAAAAATTCAAGTCGTCCTCGAAAATTATCCGACGGCTGATTATGAAGGCGTGATCAGTGTCAAGAACGGAGTTATCCTTTCCAATGGCACAACCCTGACAGCAGCTCAAGCGACTGCCTGGGTAGCTGGTGCAACCGCAGGTGCCCAAGTGAATGAATCTCTAACCTATCAGGCTTATGATGGGGCAGTGGATGTGGCTCCCAGGTATATCAATACTCAGATCATTGCGGCATTGCAGGCTGGGGAATTTGTGTTTACCGCCAATGATAACCGAGCCGTCGTAGAGCAAGACATCAATACTCTAACCACATTGAGCTTAGAAAAAGGTAAGCAGTTTGCTAAGAACCGCGTGATCAGAGTTCTCGATGCAATTAATAATGATTTTGTTCGGATTTTCAGTGATTTTTACATTGGACAGGTATCTAATAACGTTGATGGTCGAAATCTGCTAAAAACCCAGTGTGTCAAATATATGGAAACACTACAGGGCATGGATGCTGTCCAGAATTTTGATTCTCAAACGGATGTGACAATCCAAGCGGGTAATGAATTAGATAGTGTCTATATCGAGGCGTATACGCAGCCGGTTGATTCTATCGAGAAAATCTATGTGAAAGTGCAGGTGAGATAAGATATGGCATTTCTTAAAGCAGAAGATGCAATATCCGGAAAACAGGGCAAGGCTTTTGTCACGATTAATGGTCGAGTGGAAGAGTTGTTTTATGCAAAGACAGTCGAAGCGACCATCGAGAAAACAAAGGCAGACGTACCTATATTGGGAAAAACGAATGTCGGCAAGAAGGCGGCCGGTTGGTCTGGCACTGGAACTCTGACGATCTATTACTTTACGAGCATGTTCAGGGCCCTCATGTTGGAATATATCAAGACAGGCAAAGATTTTTACTTTGATTTGCAGATTGTGAATGAGGACCCTGCCTCCACAGTTGGTAAGCAGACATCTGTCCTCAAGGATTGCAACTTGGACAGCGTGGTAGCTGCAGCCTTTGATGCGACGTCAGATGACCCTATGGAGGAAGAAATGCCCTTTACGTTTGACGATTTTGATATGTTGGATCAATTTAATGCTCCAATCGTGAGATAAGAGGTCTGGGACATCAAAATGCCCAGCACAAAGCTACTGTAAACCTTGCGTGGCAAGAATGATCAGTGAACTCGCTTAGATCGAAATCAGTGGGGGTGGGGGCTTTATTCCCCCCACTGAATCAAAGGGTATCATAATGAATTGTGCCGATTCACCTTCTGCTTCTAGAAGTGGGAGACTTCTTCTGGCACTTAGTTGTTAAAAAAGTGAAATTTTGGAGGAATAAAAAAATGAGTGATTTACAAGCTTTTTTTGCCCAAAATGTAGCAGCCGATCTGACCAAAGAGGTTGTAGCGTCCGAACGATTTAAGGATAAAGATGGCAAGCCAATCGCCTGGAAAATCCATAGCATAACCGAAGCAGAGAACGAAGAGTATCGTAAAGCAGCCACCCGGAAAGTCAAGGGAAAGAATGGTTCGCAACAGGTTGAAACAGATCAGAACATCTATCTGGCCAAGATCATTGTAGCAAGTGTCAGTTTCCCTGATCTGAAAAATGCTGAGTTGCAAAAATCCTACGGTGTCATCGGTGCTGAAGAGCTTCTGCGCAAGATGCTGTTTCCCGGAGAATATGCAACCCTTATTCAGAAGGTGCAAGAATTAAACGGTTTCGATCAGAGCATGGAAGACTTGATGGACGAGGTAAAAAACTAATTGAGGAGGGTGATGGCGAGTGGAATTACGCTTACTACGCCCTCCACGAACTCCGGATTTCTCCAGATGAGCTTGCCCAGAAAACACGAGAAGCTAAGGCAGCTATCTTTGCCATGATCGATATTCGCATCAAGAAAGAAAGGCAAGACAGGGCGAAGCTTAAAAAGAAGTAGCGTTTAAATATTCTTAAGCTTCTCATTTTCCCGTTTACACAGGAATATTTTGCTAGTATGATTAGCGTAAAATGTGTGAACGGAGGAGTATCGATGGTGCGGAAAATTATTGGGGTAGTTTTTTTAGTGCCCGGGGTGATTATGGCATTAGTTGGACTTACTGAAAAAAATAATGCAGAGATTTTGGCAGGAATAATATTTGCATTGCCTGGGCTGTTTTTATTACTAAAAAAGGCAAAGACAAGGGAAGAGAAAGAGCGTGAAGAAGCTATTGTGTATGCTGACCATCAAGTCGGACTCCCTTTATCTGAGGGGGCTGAGGTGAAAATTGAACGCGACTATAATGAGGATACGCTCACAATTACAGGCGGGGGAAATACATTTCGGTTAGCGTTTAGCAAGATTACGGATGCGACAATAAAAACTGACGTAGAGATAGAAAAATTCTATGTATCTAGTGTAGGAGGGGCTATTGGAGGCGCTGCCTTATTTGGGCCATTAGGGGCAATGATTGGTGGAAGGGTGCGAGAAAAGAAGTCTACCACTACAATGCATTACCTTATCATCACATACCTGAAAGATGGAGAAGTCAGTTATGTAGGGTTTGATGTGTCGGGGAACGTTACAAGTGCTTGGAATTTGATTAATGCTATTTCTCCGAAATTAAATATCACTAATGGGCAGACCATAGATCTCTAAAATATAGTTAAAAGCATCTTCTTTCGAAGGTGCTTTTCTTATGGAAATTATTACATTATAGCGCACAAGCACTTTAAATAGAGTGCTTTTTATTATGCTTGAAAGGAGGGATCGATTTGGCAACGGTTGATTCAATCTTGCAACTTTTTAACGCATCGTCTCGTCTCAATGCTACCGTCCAATTGCTCACTGAGTTAGGAAAAGCAACACTTGGTGGCGCAATGCAGCAGCAAAAAACGCAGGATATGTTTATTGGTCGGACCGGAAATACAGAAATAGGGACTGATATGTTTGAAAAATTTAAAAGGGATGCACTCGATGCTGGATTAGATGTCAATGAATCCTTGCAGAGTAGCCTCGCATTTTTTTCTTCAACCCAAGGTGTAGGCCAATTATCCAAGCTCAATGATTTTGCTCAGCAACTAAATGCTTTCGACACCACGGGAAGCGGTATTGAAGGGGCAGCATCGGCTGTTAAGGAAGCGATGTCTGGCGACACCACTACGTTGGCTGAACGCTTCAATATATCAGACTTCGATATGGAGGCCTTTAAAATTGAGGATCTAGGCAAGTCGGGAAATATCGATGGTTTTATTAAAGCCTTTGATCAGCTTCTTGAAAAACAGAATATGGGGCAAGCGGCCTTTGATCAAATGATGAAGTCACCGACAAAACAATTGGAGATCTTCACCAACAACATGAAGTCCAGCTTTGCTGATGCTGGAGTGCAAGCTATGGAAGCCCTTGCTCCTCTCATTACGAGGTTGAATGATGCTTTTCAAGCGGGAAAGTTTCAGCCATTTATTGACGGGTTAAGCATCGGACTAGCGGTTATTGTCGGGGGAATTGTGGGAGTTGCCGATGCTCTTGCTTGGCTGGGGGGGATTATACAGCAGAACTGGGACATCATTGCTCCTATACTTGTGATGATGGGCTCAGCGCTTACCCTATGGGCAGTAACCCAAATACCGGCGTTATATAGGAACCTCTGCTTGTTGGCATACCCTATAGTCCAAGCGGCAGCAGCGTGGCTATTACTGAATTGGCAAATACTGTTGATCGGTGCCGCAATCGGTTTTGTGCTTTACGCTATGGTGACATGGGGGGACACTACGGTGGAGGTGATCGGCTTCATCGGAGGGCTATTCGGAGTGCTTTTTGGTTTTCTCTTTAATTCATTTGCTTACTTTGCAAATTTCGTGCTATCCGTTGCAGAGTTTATCGCCAATGTGTTCGATGACCCTGTGTATGCAGTAAAAAAATTATTTTATGATTTATCAATAAACGCTCTTCAATTTATGGCGAATATCGCCACGGGAATCGAGAATCTCATTAACAAAATACCAGGATTAGAACATATTGACATTACCTCAGGCATGGATAACTTATTAAAAAAACTTGAAGGGGCAAGAGATAGCCTTAAAAGCGAAGCAGATGTTGTAAAGCTGATGAGATTTGAGCAAGTTGGTTATGGCGATGCATTCAGTATGGGACAGGACTTCGGTAAAAAGGGGGGGAATGCTGCTGTGAGTGGTGTTCAAGGAACGTTTGGTGCGCTAAAGAACGCATTCAATCCACAAAGACCGACAACTGATGATGCCTTGAACCCTAATAACTTGAACTTAAACCCTAATAATTTGAACGGAAATTCCACCATTGACCGTGTCAACGAAGTTGGCAAAATAAACAACACCGTCGACATCTCCAGCGAAGACCTAAAGACCATGCGTGAATTGGCTGAAATGAAAAACATCCAGAATTTCGTGACGTTGACGCCGACGGTGGCCATGACAACAGGCGATATTCACAACGGGCAGAGTGTGGATTCTATTATAGTTAAGATTAAGACGATGCTGGAGACTGAAATTTCCTCATCCGCTCAGGGGGTGTATGCCTGATGCCGTATGGAATAGAGTTGAGTTTTAATGACAAGGCTGAATTCTTTCAACTACCTGTCATGCCAGGATCTCTTGAAATCGGTGACTCCGCAAATGCTAAAACTTATGACATCGTTGCTTTGGGGGAAATCAATGTGATCAAGAATCCCAAGCTCAGCGAATATGGATTTAGCAGCCTTTTTCCAGCCCAACGCTATCCATTCGTAACGGTACAAACTCTTTTGCAGCCCATCGAATACGTAAGATTCATTATAAAGTGGATGGCGTCGAGACAGCCCATTCGCTTTATTTTCACCTCTGATCGCTACGATATCAACACCTTAGCCAGTATCGAGAGTTTTGACTGGAAAGAAGTAGCTGGTGGTGGGGCCGGAGACATTGACTACGACATTAAGTTGAAAATGTATGTACCCTATGCTGCAAAGAAAGTTGAGATCAGTCAACAAACTCCAATTGCTGCTGTCATTGCGACAACAGCAACCCCAGCGCGCCCGGATGAGACACAACAGCCTAAAACCTATACACTCGTGGCCGGCGATACACTTTGGGCTGTTGCCAAACAGTTTCTTGGCAACGGAGCCCGTTGGCCGGAAATTCAAAAGCTGAATGGCATTGCCGATGCAGAGATCAAGCGGCTGCAGATCGGTAGAGTTCTGAAGCTGCCCTAAAAGGAGGTTTCCTGAGATGTTAAAAATACAAATCGACAACAAAGACGGCAACGTGTGGGATATTTCTCAGATTGTGGCTGACGTAACTTGGAAAACCAGCCGGATTGGCAAAGCCGGCAGCCTGGAATTCACCTTGATCAAAAATGCGCCTGGGCAAGACAAAATGTTCAAGTACAGTAATGGTGATATCGTCAGCGTCCAAAGGGCAGAGGATGGAGCAAATATCTTTTATGGCTATATATTCTCCATCGACGGTGGAAGGGATGAGGCAGTCAGGATATCCTGCTATGACCAAATACGCTACTTGATGGCTCAGGATACGTATGTATTGGCAAACGTCACAGCGTCTGAGGTCGTTCAAAAGATAGCGGCAGATTTTAACCTCAAGCTGGGGCAGATCGACGATTCTGGCTACCGAATCCCTGCCATGAGCGAGGATAATCAAAAATTGTTGGATATCATATGCAAGGCCCTGGACATCACCCTCATCAACTCTGGCAAGAACTATGTATTCTTTGACGACTTTGGCTCCCTGTCCATTAGAAAGATAGAGGATTCCCTGGAGGACTTCTTTATTGGCGATGGTAGCTTGATGACGGACTATGCCCAGAAAATATCTATAGACTCTGAAACTTACAATAAGATTAAACTTTATCAGGATAACAAAGACTCGGGTAAGCGTGAGGTCTACATTGCCCAAGACAGCGCCAATATGGCCAAATGGGGAATATTGCAACTTTCCCAGAGTGTGGATGGAAATTTGAACGTAGCTCAGATTAATGAGAGGTTAGAGACTTTGTCGACCCTGAGAAACAGAGAATCTAAAACTCTGAAAATTGAGGCCATCGGCGATCTTCGCTTAAGGGCAGGCAGATACGTGCGGATCAGGATTGAGGAATACGGAATTAATCAGCCCTTCCTAGTGGATGAATGTACCCACAGTTTTGACGGTGCAGACCATAAAATGAGCCTAGAGCTTAAAGCAATTTGAGGGTGATATAATGGGTAGTTTATTGGATGTCATAAAAAACGCAGGGATGGATGCGGTTGGAGCCTCTAACCCTGTAACCATAATGATTGGGGAGGTTATTACGGTCAATCCGCTCAGTGTGAAGGTCGAACAACGATTCACGCTTACAGCGGACTTTTTAATTGTGCCGGAAAGCATGAGACTGTTTGAAATTGATCTTGAGCATGCTCACCAATACACAGACAATGGTTTCTCAAGAAACACGGCAGAAGCTTTAATAACCAAGATAGTAATCCATCCTGGTTTAAAAGGTGGAGATAAGGTCCTGTTACTTCGAGTCCAAGGCGGGCAGAAATTCTTAATTTTAGATAAGGTGGTGACGGTATGATCCCAGTCGGTGGGTCGATAACAAACGGGACGATAACAGAAACAGAGCAGCCATCACTCACTTGGAAACTCGACGCCAACAAAGATCGAATTGTTGGTAAGATAGATGGTCTTGAGGCAGTTATGCAGGCATCCTATAAAATTCTACTAACTCCGCGCTTTCGCCACCTGATTTACAGCGCTAACTACGGCTCCGAGCTGGAGAAGTTGATCGGCAGCAACCCGGTCTTTGTTCAATCGGAAATAACCCGGATGATCAGAGAAGCCTTGACTCAGGATGACCGAATCTCTGCCATAGAAAATGTTCAGACCACAGTCCTTGGAGATAGTTTAGCGGTGAAATTTACAGTTATCAGCAGCTATGGAAGCTTTGACATGACTCAGGAGGTGAACACATAGTGTATGAAGCACAAACTTATGAATTAATACTCACTCGAATGTTGAACAGAATACCGGCTGATCTAGATAAACGAGAGGGCAGTATCATCTTTGACGCCCTCTCCCCGGCCGCAGCAGAGTTGGCTCAGGCTTATGCTGGGTTAGAGATTAATCTAAGGCTATTTTCAGCACAGACTTCAAGTGGTGAGTATCTGGAATTAAGGACAGCAGATTATGGGGTTACTCGTAAAGCAGCTACGAAGGCACAACGGAAAGCGCTGTTCTTTGGCCAAAATGATACACCTTTGGACGTGGCCGTGGGCAGTCGCTTTTCTATAGAACGGGTTAACTATCAGACGACAGAAAGAATTTCAACGGGTCAGTATATCTTGGAGTGTGAGGTCGCCGGAAACATAGGAAATCAGAACTTCGGAGCTATGTTGCCAATTGACTATATTAGTGGACTTGCGAGGGCGGAGTTGTCCGACATTCTTATTCCTGGAGTAGATACAGAAACAGATGACGATCTCAGACAGAGATATATGTTGCGAGTACGGCAGCCAGCAACCTCAGGAAATGCAGCTCAGTATCGACAGTGGGCTGTAGAAGTACCTGGTGTAGGAGATGCAAAAGTTTTTCCATTGTGGGCAGGGCCTGGAACAGTGAAGGTTGCCATAGTCGATGCAGAAAAACAACCAGCTACGTCAACCCTAGTGGAAACTGTTGCTGACTACCTTGAAACTGTACGACCCATTGGTGCTGCAGTGACCGTTGTTTCGGCAGTCGCTAAGAGTATTAGTGTTTCTGCTATGGTCGCGTTGGCATCAGGCTATGCTATCCAAGGTGTGACAGATGCTTTTAGTGCAGCCTTGAATGTTTATTTGCAAGAGATGGCCTTTACAGGCACCTATGTCAGTTACGCCAAGGTTGGGACGCTATTGCTTAGCACACCTGGCGTCATCGATTATATAAATTTGATAGTTAATGATGGCAGTGCAAACGTGGCTCTGGCGGATGAAGAAATACCGGTGCTTGGAACCGTAGGATTGGGGGTCTGAATCAATGCCTGAATACTACTCTATACCTGACCTCATGAACTATCTGCCTGAGTATTATCAGGGCATTCGAGAAATGAAAAAACTCCAGGAGACTGCATCGGATGAGATGGGTCTTTTTTTGTATGCCATTGACGACGCGCTGAGTCAATGTTTTGTGGAAACTGCAACATGGGGTTTGGATTACTGGGAAAGCGAGTTAGGTTTAACGACAGATGCTAATAAGCCTATCGAGCGGAGAAGAGAAACTATAAAAGCAAAAATTCGCGGCTCTGGCACTACCACCAAGCAAATGATTATGGATACTGCGTCCGCCTTTTCAGGCGGAGAGGTGGATGTCATCGAGTATCCAACAGAATATCGCTTTGAGGTACGGTTTACTGGGGTAAAAGGTATCCCACCCAACATGCCGGGGTTTATTCAGATGCTTGAGCAAATTAAGCCTTCCCATTTAGGGTACAGTTTTAAGTATTCTTATACGTGGTGGGATTCTTTGAAAGATCTCACTTGGAATAGCGTGAACTTGATGACTTGGAATGAACTGAGAGTTTATGAGTAAGGGAGATAAGCTATGCAAACGACAGTGAATTTAGGGTTGAAAAAGCCCGAAGGAACAGATGTTGTAAATATTCAAGACTTTAATGATAATGCAGACTTGCTAGACAATTATGCGGCTGCGACAGCAATACTCATCGGTACCAAAGCATCGATAGCCTCGCCCGCGCTTACTGGAACGCCCACAGCACCAACAGCAGGGGTTGATACGAGTACGACACAGGTTGCAACAACCGCTTTTGTGCTCGGCCAAGCTGGGACGATTGCTCCGATTATGAATGGGACTGCGGGAATAGGGTCATCGAAGAGATATGCCAGAGCAGATCATGTGCATCCTGCAGATACGAGCCGAGCTGGGCAGGTGGATCTTGTTGCGCATTTGGCGGATTATGTGCGTCAACCTGGCTACGCTGTGACCACTGGACCGGCAAATGCTTACATTGTGACTTTAGATCCTGCTCCCTCTGCTTACGTTGACGGTATGGGAATTACTGTAAGAATAAATACAACGAGTACTGGAGCAATTACGTTTAACGTAAATGGACTAGGAGCTAAGGCAGTAGTTGATTCAAAAGGAAATGCGTTTTCATCAACAAAGGTTTTATTAGCAGGGAGTAGATACACACTGCGATATAGCACGGCAGCGGGAAATTTTCAACTACAGGGTGAAGGGGGTGAATACGGGACAGCGTTAGCATCTCAAGTCTTAACTGGATATTCGATAGGGTCCGATAGTGGTTTAGTAAATGGTACGATGCCTAACCGTGCAGGAGATACGGCTGCTCTGGCTAGCAGCGTGAGTGGTACAACATTAAAACTCAGAGCGTCAAATGGATATCGGGATGGGGTTGATGATAATGTCATGATTACTGATGCGGACTTTATGGCATCAAACATTCTGGCTGGCAAGAATATATTTGGTGTAGATGGGTCTGTTGTCACGGGAATTTATCAATACACTCCAGGGAGTCAAATCTTATACAGTGACCCTAACGGTGGTTATGACTCTAACGGTGTTACAAACGGCGAAACAGAGGTTGCTAGATTTACTATACCTGCTGGAGTTGGAGGTACTGTTACAATATGTTACACCTCATATATTAATAGTGGTTCTATAAGTACAGCATTGACAACCGTTAGGAAAAACGGGGTAGATGTCTACTCATATGCGAACCATGCGGGTTTCGGTACTGCGTTATCATTCACTACTGCCGTTAGCCCGGGTGATATTATCTCATTCCATATTAATGTCACCTCATCACCCCCATCTTCGTCAACGTCGATAAGTGGCATCTCTGTTAAGGTGGGAAATCTACCAGTGTTTACTGTAACCAATATGTAAGAGGGGCCTCAATGCTCCTTTGGAAACCTTAAATAAAAGGCAGGAAGAACCCATTAAATGGTCGAAGTACAAGCCATAGATGGGAGGCGGTTATCATGTCAGGAGACATGCAGGCTACCCTAAATGAGCAATAGACCTAGGATGTGCAGTATATAAGCCTCTCTTGGTAGAGTAATGAGAGGCTTATAAAACCAAAACACCATAAAAGAGGCGTTGCTTTTATGTCTATAGAAAGGACCGTGGCAATATGGGCGATCAAGAAGTACTAATAGACATAAGAGAACGTCTTGTGAGAGTGGAGACAAAACTAGATACCCAAAACGGATTGAGAGAAAAGGTTGACTGCATTGAAACTAAGGCAACAGAGACGGAAGCTAGGTCAAAATCAAACACCCATCGTATCGACAAACTTGAAGCAAACAATACATGGCTCTGGCGCACAGTCGTCGGGGCCATTATTTGTGCGGGGGTTGCAGCGTTGGCAATCTTTAAATGAGTTTTTACTTGGAGGGATGGTTAAATGAAAGCAATCATTAACTACGGCCACGGACCGAAAGACGCTGGTTATGATCCCGGGGCTATTGGGCCAACAGGTTACCAAGAGGCCACCCAAAATAAAGAAGTCGGGGAGTTAGTCGTCACGAAGTTAAAAAAGAACGGTTGGCAAATCCTTGCCATTCAAGACGGAGATCTCTGGGATGTGACAAACAGAGCGAACGATTATAATCCACACTACTTTTTATCGATCCACGCCAACTCCTTCGTAGACCCCAATACCCATGGAATTGAAACGATAGCCTTGGCAGCTGGCGGGATGGGGGAAAAGATAGCCAAGGAGATTCAGAAGGAGTTGGTCGTTGCAACGGGTCTTACTGATCGGGGAGTTAAGTTTAATAATCTCCACGTGCTCAGGGAAACGGATTGCCCGGCAACTTTGGTGGAGATCGGATTTATCTCGAATCCCGCTGAAGAGGCACTCATGAAACAGGATTCATTTGATGAGACGGTGGCCTCGGCTATCTGCAGGGGGTTCAGCCGTGCTGTCGGTGTCCCTTATACAGAAGTGGTTAAGCCTGTTTCCCCACAGCTAGAACCTATCGTTGTTATGTACCGCGTCATTTTAGATGGGAAGCAGGTCATGGCATTAAGTTACCAAGATGCTGCAATCGCCGAAGTAAAAAAGGCAGTGGATATAGGTCAAGCTCAAAAAGGAAGTGTGCAGCGCAATACTGACGATGTGAATGTCTTTGAGTATGACAAGAAAGGGTGAAACAGAGGTGGATGTAATTCTATCGTATCTCCAGAATTACTGGGGGATAATCTTGTTTATAATTGGCTTCGTCATATTCTTGGTCACACAGGGAAAGTCTAAGGCCGTGCAGATAATCTTATCTCTTATGCTCCGAGCGGAGAAGGAAGCAGAAAGTCTGGTGCTGAAAACTGGTGATCAAAAGTTAGGTTTTGTAGTCGAAAAGGGTTACCGGCTACTACCCATGACAGTCCGGTTGTTTATTACTTATACAATGTTTGAGGATATGGCTAAATTACTTTATGCTAGCGCTAAGAATTATTTATCGGGATTGAACACTACTCATGAGAATCAAAAGCCTAAACAGGAACAGATTCAAGAACTGAAGGCCACGGATTCAGGATAAAAATATAATTTGATGTGAACTCCTGCCTGTAATAAATAGAAATTACTAAGACTCACCCCGGCATTGCCGGGGTCATTTTTGTTTCATTTGGCCCATTAACGTTTACAATTTCATTGTAAAATTCTTAGTCGAAAACATACAAGAAAAGCGCTCCTAACGGAGAATTTTTTAGATTCTGCCCCATAGTTCAAAGGCAAATTCTATTTCTTGGGAACTAACCGATATTTAAACATACTTATTGGTTAAGACAATTTTATTTATAATTTATATTAAATAGCTTTACATATTCAGGAAAATTTTTATATATGGCAGGATTTATTATTTTTGGGGAGAAAGTACTTTATATAGGGTTTTAGAAAGTAAAGTATGTTAATACCTTGAAGGAGTGATTACTTTGGAAAAGTTTCTATTTGTGTTGAGTCGTGGACTTGAGGATCCTACACGCGCTACCCGGGCATTCCAATTGGCTAAGGTGGCCAAAGAAAAAGGGCATGAAGTTAATATATTCTTAGTAGATGATGCAGTTGCCTATGCTGTTTTGGGATTGGCGGATAATGTTATGGCTCCGACTGGAGATGCGGCCAAACCATATATTGATTACTTAGTAGAGAATAAGGTGTCGTTCTATATTTGTACACCATGTGCTAGAACGAGGCTTTACAGTGAAGACGAGTTTATCGATGGAGCAAAATTGTCGACAGCTGCTCACCTCATTGACTTAGCAACTGAAGCAAAAGTATTCACCTTCTAAATCTGACACCGCTAAATTAACTTTAATGAGCACAAAGGCACCGAATCTGTCGAATGAAAGTAAATGAAAAGAACTCGCATTAACTTTATAGTTTAGTCGGGTTCTTTTCGTGATTTATTGATGTGTAAGCGAAAAGTTCACATAAATTTCACCAAATATTAATCAAATTTTAATCAATTAGGAAAGAATTAGTTGTACACTTATAATGTAACATAGCAATACGATGTCTATGCGATCAGAGAAAGGAGAGAAGTACTTCCTTAGGGTGAGTACGAATAAGTGAGACATTTTAATTATTTAACCAAAGAGGGTATGGAAGCTACCTTTTTTAAAGAACCAGAGCCTTTTGATAAATACACGCCTCGAGAAATTCTTTCCCATGCGCTCGGAGCGACACTATATATGCCTGGAACCAGAGAGACCATCGCCACTGATATTCTTTCCAAGAAAAACAGTGGCCTGGCCTCCACCGTGTTTTGCTTAGAAGATTCGATTGGGGATTCTGAGGTGCCTGCTGCAGAGAAAAACATCATAAGCCAAGTGGGTAAGATCCATTTGGCTTTAAGTCATCAAGAGATCGACTTTGCTGATCTGCCGCTGATCTTCATTAGAGTTAGAAATCCTGAACAGATCCTCAGGCTTACAGAGGAAATGGGTGACAGTGCAAAGATCATCACCGGTTTTATCTTTCCGAAATTTACGTCAGAAAGTTATCAATATTTTGAGGCGATCAAGAGTCTTAATGAACAATCAACTGGGCCATTTTATGGAATGCCAATTATCGAAAGCCCCGAAGTTATATACCGTGAATCCAGATTGTATGAATTAATGGAAACTAAACGACTCTTAGATTCCTATCAGGACTTAGTCTTAAATGTCCGAATCGGGGCCACGGATTTCTCGGGACTGTATGGAATTCGCAGGGGACCAGACGTCACCATCTATGATATTACGGTGATACGTGATTGCATCGCCGATATTATTAATGTTTTTGGAAGAGTCGAAAGCGATTACGTAGTTTCTGGACCGGTGTGGGAATATTTCTTAAATGGGGGAAGAGTACTCAAACCTCAGCTTCGTAAGAGTCCGTTTGAAGAATTCCACGATGATAATGGGTGCAATGGAACTAAGATAAGAGGGCAGCTCTTAAATAAATATGTTGATGGATTAATACGAGAGGTGATTTTAGACAAAGAAAATGGTATTATCGGGAAGACTATTATCCATCCAAGTCATATCCTACCTGTTCAATCGTTATACACGGTTGGGCATGAAGAGTATTTGGATGCTTTGAGTATTCTAGAAAACAGCCATGGTCACCTCGGTGTTATCAGTAGCCACTACAGCAATAAAATGAATGAAGTAAAACCTCACTACAATTGGGCCCGGAAGATCCTATTAAGAGCAAAGAATTATGGAGTGTTTCATGAGCAACACAATTTCATCTGCCTACTTACCGAAAATATATTCGTATAACTTAGAGGGGCAAAGGGTCAAAGTTACTTTGAAAAATAACCCTTTCTATTTTTCCCCGGAGACATTGTATTCCTTAGCCGCAAGGAAGAATATGAAACGTGGATTTTTGTTTGTCAGCAAAGTACTTGGCAAACATGTTCCCAATGATCCGTTCGTTCCCCTACTTGCAGGGGCGGCTCTAGCTGTTCAATTCCTCAGTAGAATTCATGGCGTGAACCATGTCGATACTAAAGCAATTATCCAGGCGCTGAAGAGTAATGAAGATACGGAAGCAGTTTATGAAACCGTCATAAATAGACCGCTCGTTTCCCTCCCCGTGGAGAGCCTATTTATAGGCTTTGCAGAAACAGCAACCGGCTTAGGACATGCAGTGTTTAGCCTATTTGATAAGGCTTGTTACATGCACACGACTCGTGAACAAATACCCCTGTTGGCCTCTGAACTTAATTTCAATGAAGATCATTCACATGCCGTGAATCATAGATGCTACCCGTGGGACTCTGAGTTACTCAAAACTCCGAAAACAATTATCCTAGTGGACGATGAGATAACGACTGGAAATACAGCGTTGAATATAATTAGAGCAATACATGCCAAGTTTCCAAAGACGAATTACGTTGTCCTGTCGCTACTTGATTGGAGAACGGCTGAAAACCGAGCGAATTTTAAAGAACTTGAGCAACAATTAAACATAACAATCCTAACGACTTCCCTCTTGGAAGGGGAAATAGCAGTAAGTGGTGACCCCGTTAACGAACAAACTAAGGACTTTAAGCAGGCGAAGCGACCGGATATTAGTGAATCCCATGTTTATCCAGAGGTGAAATTGCTTGACTTAGATGATCTGGTCCCAGTCTTTTCAGAAGATTCATCAGGCTATAAGAATGTTACACCGTATCTAGCGTTAACAGGGAGATTTGGGTTGTCCACTTCGGACCATCAGAAAATTCTCCCCTTAGCCAGGGAAATCGGCGTGAAATTAAAGGGCGATCGTACTGGTGAAAAGACGCTTTGTCTAGGGACTGGAGAATTCATGTATTTCCCTATGCTGGTTTCTGCCTACATGGGAAAGGGAGTGAGTTTTCATACCACAACGAGGAGTCCAATCTATTCTTTCGCGAAACCCGAATACGGAATTCAAAATGGATTCTCATTCGCAAATCCGGACGAACTCACTAATACTAATTACATCTATAATGTGCCCTTCAAGTATTATGATGAAGTGTATGTGTTTTTTGAAAGAGAAGTCAGTAATGAACGATTAACGTCCATGTTAAATACCTTTCGCGACCTAGGTATACCACGTTTAGTTTTGGTATATGGTACTTCGTCAAAAACATCCCCCCTTTAATTGGGGGTATGTGTCCTTGTGTTAAGATTAGGAAAAGAGGTGGTCGTCAGGTGATCGATAAGATCTTCATAAATCGTATTCCAGATCCTTTGCCTATAGGAAGTTATAAATCAAATGATGTCATCTTTTTGCTTAAAAATCTCAATGGGTTATTGCTGGAAACAGATTTGTATACACGAGAGAAAAATGTTCAATCTGGCGGTCATTATTCGGAAATGCTTCCAATAGAATATGAGCCAACCAAGGAGTATCTAGATCTATTTCATCAGACGCTACAAGAGAGTGCCTCTAAAGTCGCACAGGGTGTAGGGATAGTAGCGGAGAGCATTTTGAAACGAAACGGCCCCAAGATGGTTCTGGTATCTCTTGCTCGAGCGGGTACGCCAATTGGAGTGTTAATTAAACGCTATCTTTTAGAAGTTCATGGTCTGGATTTACCTCATTACAGTATTTCAATCATTCGAGGTAGGGGTATCGATGAAAATGCTATCCTGTATATTCTTCAAAATCACCTCGATTCTAAGATCCAGTTTATTGATGGTTGGACAGGAAAAGGGGCTATAACAAGCGTTTTGAGTCAGGCGTGCACTGAGTTCAAAGTCAAATATGGGTACGAGTTAGATGATGACTTAGCAGTCCTAGCTGATCCAGGGTACTGTGTAAAGACGTTCGGCACAAGAGAAGACTACTTGATCCCTAGTGCTTGTTTAAATTCAACCGTATCTGGGTTAGTTAGTCGAACTGTTTTTCGTACAGATCTTATCGGGGAGAATGAGTTTCATGGGGCTAGATTTTATCAAGAGCTACTGAAGGAGGAGGTTTCGAACCTCTTCGTCGACACAATTTCAGCGGAATTTAAAACTCTCGGATTACGACACTCTTCTGGTGATGACGCTAATGATGATCAGGTTGACGATGAGGTCGAGGTGACTTGGCAGGGGCTGAAAGCATTAAAGCGTATCCAGGAAACGTTTGGAATTACGGATATTAACTTTATAAAGCCAGGCATTGGAGAGACAACCAGGGTTCTCTTAAGGCGACTACCGGAAAGGATTCTGGTCGATCGAATAAATAATCCGAATTTAAAACACATTCTTCTGCTGGCCAACGATAAAGGAGTCCCAGTTGAAGAGTATCCTGATCTTACGTATTCTTGTTGCGGCTTGGTGAAACAGCTATGATGGAGGACTTAATGTTATTTGCCAGCGATCTCGACCAAACTTTGATCTATTCCCACAAAACGTTTATCAGCAAAGAAATCGACGAACAAATTAGACCCGTCGAAAGGCTGGATGACCGATTTATTTCCTATATGACTCAAAACGCTTTAAATGCGCTCAAGGAAATTGCTCAAAAGGCCCTGTTTGTACCGGTAACCACTCGGACTAAGCTTCAATATCAGCGCATTAATTTCCTGAGCTATGGCATAACCCATCAATACGCCGTAACCAGTAACGGCGGGACAATCTTTTCTGAAGGTGTAGAAGATAGTGACTGGTCCCGGCTTGTCATAGAGGGAAGAGATAAGTGTTTGGCCGCGCAGGATCTGATCAAAAAGTTTGAGGAAATTTCCCACTCTTCTTGGGTTCTCAAAGATTCGGGTAAGATGGCTGATGAACTGTTTTATTATTGCTTAATTGATCGAGAAAAGATTCCCGTAACTGAGTTAGCGGCGTTTAAACTGTGGGCGAGGGAAAACAACTGGGAGCTATCGATCCAAGGGAGAAAATTATATCTAGTTCCCTTGAATGTTAACAAAAAGGCGGCCATCCTATATATCAAGGAAAAAGAAGGCATAAGCTGTGTTGTTGCGGCAGGAGATTCGTTACTCGACTTAGATATGCTCAAAGCGGCTGATCTTGGCCTTGCCCCAGCGCATGGTGAATTATATTCTCTTCATATTCAGGGGAAATCCGGCTTGGAGAAGATCAAATTCACACAAAAAAGCGGAATCGAAGCAGCGGAAGAAATTTTAGAGAGTATACCGTGGTCGCTTGCCAATCAAATAGTTGTATAATGATTTAAAATAGTGTTAGTCTTAAAAAGGGGGATTATAGTAGCAATGATTAATTTGCAAAAAGGACAAAAGCTCGATTTAACCAAAGGGAATCCAGGCTTATCGAAAATTATGGTGGGCTTAGGCTGGGATGCAGGCGCAGACAAACCAAAATCAGGTGGCTTTCTGGGTGGCATTTTAGGAGGCGGAGGAGCGGCGAAAATCGATTGCGATGCTTCTGCAATTCTACTCAATGCGCAGGATAAACTAACTGCAAAAGACCGGCTGGTGTACTTCGGAAATCTGCAAAGCGCTGACAAAAGTGTGAAACACAGTGGGGATAATCTTACCGGAGCTGGTGAGGGAGACGATGAACAAATCCATGTGGATTTAAGCAATGTTCCGAGCGATGTCCAAAAGATTGTCTTTGTTGTTAATATCTATGATTGCAAGAATAGAAAGCAAGACTTTGGACTTATTGCCAACGCTTTTATCAGGGTTGTTAATCCAGCTAATGGCCAAGAATTATGCCGGTTCAATCTAACCGATACTTATGCAGGCAAAACTAGCCTAGTGGTTGCTGAAGTTTATCGCCATAATGCGGAGTGGAAATTTAATGCACTTGGCGAAGCAACAAATGATTTCTCTATTACCGAACTAATCCGCAGATATCAGTAATAGGGCTTCATCCTCGGGGGGAACCTTATAGAGGATTGTAACAACGCAAGTTAAGGATTAGGTTTACTAACTAGAATGTCTAAATTGAAGGGGGATACACAAATGACAATTAGTTTGAAAAAAGGTCAAAAAGTCGACCTTACCAAAACAAACCCAGGTCTAACAAAAATCTTTATCGGTCTTGGCTGGGATGTAAATAAGTATGATGGCGGGAAAGAATTTGACCTAGATACCTCAGCGTTTATGTTAAGTCCTGAGGGAAAGGTTGCTGATGAGAAGAATTTCATTTACTTCAACAACCCAAAGAGTGCCGAGGGAGCAGTTATCCATTCTGGTGATAATAAGACGGGCGCTGGCGATGGGGATGATGAGCAAGTTAAAATTGATCTTGCAATTGTCCCGGCAAACGTCCATAAAATTTCCTTTGCTATTACCATCCACGAAGCGCAAGAACGCAATCAAAATTTCGGACAAGTATCCAATGCGTATGTACGTGTTGTTAACGAAGCAACAGGCGAAGAACTAATCCGGTATGACCTCGGAGAAGATTTCTCCATTGAAACAGCAATTGTCGTTTGCGATCTCTATCGAAACGGTCAGGAATGGAAATTCAATGCCATTGGAAGTGGTTATCAGAATGGACTGGCGGGACTTTGTAAAGATTTCGGACTAGACGTTTAATCCAAGTACTGAGGCTCCCACTGCTACAAGTGGGAGTGGAACCTCGTATTCTGCTTAGGTGGGGGTAGGGTCCCCCGCCTAAGTCTCAATGTTCAATTTTAGTTGAACAAGTTCACAAGAGGGTGCAAAGTGACTGCTTTTAAGCAGTGAGTTACATAATAGTCTTGTATGTTGTATAACGTATTTTGATATGGTAAACTATGGTATATGTGGAAGGAGGATATCAACTAAGGGTAAAAAGTTTAAAATGTGAAATTTATGTGAACATTATAGATAAAGATTTTTCGAAAGCATTCATGTGATATTATACAGTCATGAAGGCTTATCAGAGTGTGAATGTGTCGAAAAATGAAATAGATTTATTCTTTAAAGGGGGATTACAGTGGCAACGATTAACTTGCAAAAAGGACAAAAGATAGACTTAACTAAGGGAAATCCTGGATTATCGAAAATTTTGGTAGGCCTAGGATGGGATGAAGTAGCAGGGAAACCGAAATCAGGCGGCATTCTCGGAGGGCTGTTTGGAGGAGGCGGAGGGGCTTCAGCTTCAATCGATTGTGATGCATCTGCCATCCTGTTGGATGCGCAGGACAAGCTAACTTCGAAAGATCGCTTAGTCTATTTTGGAAATCTCCAAAGCGGGGATAAAAGTGTCAAACACAGTGGGGATAACCTGACTGGTGCTGGTGATGGAGACGATGAACAAATTCAAGTGGATCTAAGCGGTGTCCCTAGTAATGTTCAAAAAATTGTTTTTGTTGTTAATATTTACGATTGTGTGAAGCGCAAACAAGACTTTGGACTGATCGCCAACGCATTTATCCGAGTTGTAAACCCAGTGAATGATCAAGAATTTTGTCGGTTCAATTTAACTGACAGTTATGCAGGGAAAACAAGCTTAGTGGTCGCTGAAGTTTATCGACATAATAATGAGTGGAAATTCGCTGCAATCGGCGAAGGGACGAATGATGGATCCTTAAGCGAACTCGTCCGTCGATATCAATAATATATTATAAGGGGGATATCTATTATGGCAATTAGTTTACAAAAGGGGCAAAAGGTCGATCTAACTAAATCAAATCCGGGTCTTACAAAGATCATTATTGGTCTTGGTTGGGATATCAACAAGTATGATGGCGGAAAAGACTTTGATTTAGACGCCTCTGTATTTTTGTTGAATTCTGAAGGAAAAGTTGCAGATGACAAGAATTTCGTCTTTTTCAATAATCCTAAGAGTCCCGATGGTTCTGTGACCCATACTGGAGATAATCTTTCCGGTGCTGGGGATGGGGATGATGAACAGGTCAAAGTCGACCTAGCTTTGGTTTCCAGTAGCGTTGATAAGATCACCTTTGGTATTACAATCCACGATGCTAAAGAACGCAGTCAAAACTTTGGACAAGTTTCCAATGCCTTTGTACGCGTTGTCAATGAAGCCTCAGGTGAGGAAATAATTCGTTATGACCTCGGCGAAGACTTCTCTGTTGAGACTGCTGTTGTTGTAGGTGAGCTCTATCGCAATAACACAGAATGGAAGTTTAATGCTATCGGTAGCGGATACCAAAATGGCCTGGCGGGACTGTGCAAAGATTTCGGGTTAGACGTATAAGTCAGAGGTCAGAAGCCAGAGGTCAGATGGACGGGGAAATCCAGTTCAACTAAAGTTGAACATACAGACTTCGGTACGGAGGGGGAGTCTACCCCCTCTAAACAGAGTACGGGGTACTACTTGTAGACGAGGGAGTTTCACGCTCGGAGAAAGGAAGTGCTTTTATGGCGGTCATCAGCTTACAAAAAGGACAAAAGATTGACCTGACAAAGGGAAACCCTGGGCTATCAAAGATTATCGTTGGATTAGGCTGGGATACTAATAAGTATTCCGGTGGTTCAGACTTTGACCTAGATGCTTCTGTGTTCTTGCTTGATAAAAATGGCAAGGCCGGCGGTATCGAAGATTTTGTTTATTACAATAATCTTGTCGGTGGAAATAGTTCAGTAAAACATACAGGGGATAATCTCACTGGTGAAGGGGATGGAGATGATGAGCAGGTCAAGGTTGATCTAGCCCTTGTACCTGTACATGTAGATAAAATTGCCTTTGCTGTTACAATTCATGAGGCGGCGCAAAGAGCACAAAACTTTGGCCAAGTATCCAATGCTTTTGTGCGTGTTGTCAATGAAACCGACGGAAAAGAAGTCATGCGTTATGATCTAGGGGAAGATTTTTCGGTTGAAACTGCGCTTGTTGTTTGTGAACTATACCGCCATCAAGGGGAATGGAAGTTCAATGCAGTAGGTAATGGTTTCTCGGGTGGTTTGAGCGCACTTTGTTCAAACTATGGTTTACAAGTAGGTTAATCTTTTTGTTAGAAGAGGCGCTCCATATAGGGCGCCTCTTTTTTGATACCCATTTTTAAAAGCTGTTTATAATATCATGAACATTTTTAGAATATAAAATATGCATATATGCTAAAACAAGGTGGAATAAGCCGAAATAATTCGGAATAAGTTGGAACAAGCTGGAATGCAATGATATTTGAAAATATTAAGGAAAAATGGTATCTCTTGCTGTTTATGAAATTATTATTTATGATATACTGGGGAAATACGTGATAAATGTATAATATAACTAGGTAAAAACAAGCGCAATCATACATAAAAGATAATCAGGGGGAAAGTATTAATGGTTAATAAGGGGAGTCAATCCGTACGGCAATTATTAATGAGCTTAAGTATTGCATTAGCTGGAGTCGGATTCATCTTGGGAGTGTTTTTGACTTATCGAGTTGAGGGCTGGATTAGTACCGGATTACGATTCGTTACAGATGCTGGAGCGGGACTTTCACTTACTTGGAAATTAGATGGTCTAACGATGTTCTTCATTTTTATTTTACTCTTAGGGCAAGGGTTATCGTCTCTCTATGCCCTAGGTTATCTAAAGGAATATGAAGAAAAGAAGAAATCTCTTTTGTCTTTTTATGTGCCTTGGTTTTTGTTTCTTGGCAGTATGTATGGCGTAGTGCTTGCGGATGATGGCTTCACCTTTCTATTAACTTGGGAAATGATGTCCTTGTTTTCATTTTTCTTAGTTCTCTATGAACATGAAGACCCTCAAAATCAAAAAGCAGCGTACATCTATTTCATTATGACTCATGTTGGAACAGTCTTTTTGATGGCCGCGATTTTATTTTTATATGCCTCGACAGGAAGTTTTGCCTTTGAAGTATGGGCGGGGGCGGTCCCCTCACTTTCCACAATCCAACTAAATTTAATTTTTCTAGCTTTCTTTATTGGACTAGGGACAAAAGCTGGTTTTGTGCCGTTTCATATTTGGTTGCCCTATGCTCATTCAGCAGCACCAAGTCCTGTATCTTCACTAATGTCTGGGGTCATGGTGAAAATTGCGCTCTATCTCTTTATTAGATTGGTCTGGTTGACGATAGGACCTGGTCCAGTTTGGTGGGGGTGGTTATTTTTACTAATCGGAGCACTGTCGGCGCTGGTTGGGATATTGTCTGCTTCGGTGCAGTCAGATCTCAAAAAATTGCTCGCCTTTTCCACGATAGAAAATGTCGGAATCCTTGCCATGGCATTGGGTAGTGCCTTTCTGGCAAGATCTTGGAATAATTCTTGGGGCATGGACTTAGCGCTTATCGCTTTCTTTTGGCATACTTTGCAGCATATGTTGTTTAAATCGTTACTTTTTATGGGAGCAGGGAATATCATTCAAACAACGCATACACGAAACCTTGAGCGGTTGGGCGGGTTGATCAAACGAATGCCGAAGACGGGTCTGGCTGCGCTTATTGGAATTATTGGTATAACGGCGTTACCCCCTCTAGGCGGGTTCTGGGGGGAATTCATGCTGTTTCAATCCCTATGGGTGAATACGGCTCATCTAGCCAATGGCTGGAGTAAAGTCTTTTTACCGTTGTTTATTGGTATTCTCGCCCTAGTTGGTGGCTTATCTATAGCTACATTCGTAAAGTGGTTTGGAATTTCTTTCCTCGGGCAAGCCCGTTCTCCAGTGGCAGAAAAGGCTGCAGAAGCACACCCGGTACAGTACATTGCACCATTGCTGGCTGGCGGATTAGCGGTTTTAAGTGTACTTTGGCCCGCTGGGACGTTAGCCCTAATCAACTTGCCTCTTTCGGTTATGAGAACCGGAGAGGTTACGCCAATAATGTCAGCAGTTGGGACACCGCTTAACCTGTCCTCGGTCTATCTAATTCTGCTGGTTCTGCTGACAGCTATCGTTGTGATTCTAAGTAAACGAGGGATTCAGAGAGTTACGGCGACTTGGAATTGTGGTGCGCCCTTAACTCCGAGTTTACAATATACTGCCGACGGATTAACCAATCCCATTCGAGTTCTTTTTGCTAAAGTGTTAGGTTCTCAACGCCTTGTGGAAGGGGATTTTGCCGGAACTGGTTATAGTCTGCGTTCTCTAACGTACGAAGGGAGAATTAAAGCAGTCTCTGAAGATATCTTCTATCGCCCCTTAATACGCGGATTGCTTTGGTTTTCGTCGCAAATCCGCAAACTACAATCAGGGAGCATCCATCTATATTTAGCTTACCTGTTAGTTACAGTCGTCGTCGTTTTGATTATAGGACGTTAGGAGAGAAGAGATGGACGAATTTTTCATGATAATAACTCGTCTTTTGATGAGTTTAGGACATTTAGCAATCATCTTAGTTTCGGCTCCGCTTCTTCAAGGTTTCATCAAGAAAAGTAAAGCATTTTGGCAGATGAGGCAGGGCCCACCAATTCTTCAACCATATCGAGATTTAAGAAAATTAATGAATAAGGAGGAACTAATCTCTGAACATGCCTCCTGGATTTTTGTGTTAACCCCACGTGTCGTTCTCGCTAGCACCTTAATGGCGGGATTCATTATTCCGGGTGCATGGGGCTGGGCTCCGTTAAGCGTATGGGGTGACCTCTTTTTATTAGGGGCAAGCCTAGGCTTAGCGCGTTTGTTTTTAACACTTTCGGGTTTAGAAGGGGCAGGAACGTTTGGAGGGATGGGTTCGAGTCGAGAACTCTTTCTGGGATTATTAACGGAACCGGCTTTGATTCTTGGGTTAATCGTTTTAGCGTTTATAACTGGGACCACCTCCTTACAAGTGATCACAGTTAGATTGCAAAGTGTTTCCCCTATGTTTATCCCCCGGATCTTGGTTTTAATAGCCTTGATGATGGTTTGCATTGCGGAGATGGGACGGATACCCATGGATAATCCGGATACTCATTTAGAATTAACGATGATTCATGAGGGGATGCTGTTGGAGTATTCGGGGCCTTCGCTGGCTCTGTTGAATTTTGCAGAACAGGTAAAACAACTCTTACTACTTGTTCTATTAGCGCAAATCATTTGGCCTAGTGGCTTGATCTCGCTTAGTAATGGGCCCTTAGAAATGCTCTGGGCTTTTGCTTTTGCTGGAGTGAAAGTGGTAGCTTTAGGATTCTTCTTTGCCACTGTGGAGAGTCTCTTCGTTAAAAGGCGGCTTTTCCGAGCTCCTCATTATTTGGCAACAGGTACTGGTGCTGCGATTTTGGCCTTAATATCACTCTGGATTATAGGGGGGCAGATTTAAGTGATAGGTATTTCTGATAATACGCTTAATTTAGTACTTCTCGTCCTCTTAGGCAGCGGACTGATGATGGTCTATAGTGCACGAGTGATAAAAGCCTTGAATTGGTGGACATTACAAACTGTTTTCGTCTCGCTTCTTCTGATAGGAGAAGGTATTCATAACGATGCATTAGAAGTTATTATTTTTGGTGTGCTATTGTTAATAGCGAAGGCTGGAATTATTCCTATACTCTTAAGACGCGTTTTAAAAGAGTCAAAGACAGAGTGGGTAGGTGAAATATACTTAAAGCGTGCAATGTCATTAATATTCGCCGGAGGCTTAACGCTTTTGGCCTACGAAGTGACAGAACCTTTAATGGCACTTCACTCCAGCTATCGCAGCGGTTTAGCCATTGCGATAGCGCTGATTTTCTGTGGCCTTTTGATCATGATGACCCGTAAAATTGCCATTGTGCAAGTGCTAGGAGTCTTACTTATAGACAATGGAATATTCTTAGCAGGATTTTTTCTAACCCAAGGGATGCCTTTGTTAGTTGAATTTGGAGCGGCTTTTGATATTCTTATAGGGATTGTCATTATTGGAATTTTATCGAGACAAATGTTGGAAACATATGATTCTCTAAATGTTGATCACATGAGGTCATTGAAAGGATAGTATGCGATGTTTATTGGAGTGGCGGTAATCGCGGCAGTAGGAATGCTATTTTCGGCAAAGGATACCTACTTAAGACTATTGAACAGCGTGGCCCTTGTGTTGTTAACGTTGAGTGGAGGATGGACCATTCGACAAACCTTAAGCCAAGGGTCCTACGCTTATGGGCCAGGCATATTATATTGGGACGCACTGAGTGCCTTGCTACTTAGCGTTATCATTATTATTGCTGTTTATGTTATTATATTTTCCTTTGGGTACATGGAAGAAGAAGTCCGTGAGAAGAAGTTTCCAAGAACGAGACTGAAGTGGTATTATTTTTGGATATGGATCTTTATGGCAACGATGCTCTTGGTCATAAGCACCCCGAATTTGGGCATCATTTGGGTAGGTATTGAAGGGACAACCTTAGCCACGACACTTTTGGTTGGTTTTTATAGAAACAAGCAAGCGATTGAAGCAGCTTGGAAGTATTTGATTTTATGCGTGGTGGGTATTAGTTTTGCCTTACTAGGAACTATGTTGCTTTTTGCGTCTGTGGCACCGCTCTTGGGACAGAGTTTGAACGCCTTGGATTGGCGAATCCTTCCAGGAGTAGCGAGTCAGTTAGACCCGACGTTGCTTCGCTTGGGTGTCTTGTTTGCGATCGTTGGCTATGGGGCAAAGGTAGGTTTTGCTCCTATGAATGCTTGGCTTCCTGATGCTCATAGTCAGGCTCCTTCGCCAGTCAGTGCCTTGTTATCCGCAGTTTTACTCAACTGTGCTCTCTATGCTATTTTGCGTTGGTACAGTTTAGCGCGTCTTACCAGTTTAGGTCCGGATTTCGTTGGGACGATACTTATAAGTTTTGGGTTATTGTCGTTGGGGCTTATGGTAGGGTTTATCTTATTGCAAAAAGATGTAAAACGATTACTTGCTTATTCGAGTGTTGAACACATGGGAATCCTAGCGATAGGTTTTGGGCTGGGCACGAAGGAAGCCGTCTGGGGGGCATCGTTGCATCTCTTGCTTCATGGTCTTACTAAAGCGAATCTTTTCGTCATTATTGGTAAGTTGGTACAGAAGACGGGGACAAGGGAAATTTCTAAGATTCGTGGAATCTTTAAAGCTTGGCCTTATACAGGGTTAATCATGGTTCTTGGATTATTGAGCATTACAGGAACGCCACCGTTTGGAACGTTTCGCTCGGAAGTACTTATCTTTTCTGGTCTATTTAAGACAGGGCACCCACTCCTAGGCTTTATGAGCTTTCTCTTTCTAACTGTGATTTTTGCAGGGTTTCTTTATCATTTCCTCCAGATGCTTTACGGGGCACCACATGCTGATCAGCAACAACCACCAGAGCATGTAAGTACACTTGCTCTGGCGATTCCTCTTTTGCTAGTCCTTTTCTTAGGCTTGTTCATTCCAGAAAGCCTGAATCAGGCCCTAAATCAGGTCGTCAACGTGATATTGGGAGGAGTTTAGGATGCTAGGCTTACGAGAATATTTACAGAGTTTTCATAGTTGTCCGGGCACTGAGATTGTAGAATGGACGAAAGAAGAGGGAATTGTCGAATTGCCCTCCCGTGATCTACCGGAAGTATTGACTTACTGTTTAGATATAAAGCCGCGTCCAATTTGGTTAACACATGTTGTCAATGACGAGCGACAGTTAGGACATGGATTCTGTCTTTACTTAGTGCTCCATTTTCCGGGAAAGGATTTTTCACTGACGCTAGTTGCTAAGGGAATAACTGATGAATTCCCAACGCTCGCCTCAATCTTTCCGGCTATGAACTGGTCAGAGCGAGAGGCCCAAGATCTCTTCGGAATAAAGGCGGTAGGACATCCTGACCCGCGCTCTCTGGTCTTACATCCGGGTTGGCCGCAGGGATTTTATCCCTTGCGCAAGGATTACAAAGCGGGGAACGAATGCCAGGAGTTTAAACGGGCTCCTTTAATTTTCCCGGAAATGCATGGTGACGGAATCTTTCAGGTTCCAGTAGGTCCTATCCATGCCGGAATCATTGAACCAGGGCATTTTCGTTTGTACGCTATTGGTGAGCCAGTTTTGCATTTCGAAGCCCAGCTCTTTTACACTCACAAAGGAATAGAGAAGCTCGTTGAAGGAAGAAGTATCGAAGATGGCTTGCGCATCATTGAGCGAGTTTGTGGAGTATGTGCTTTAAGTCATGGTCTGGCTTATTGTGAGGCTGTTGAAAAGCTCGCTAATGTAGAAGTTCCTCGTCAGGGCTTGTTATGGAGAACAATACTCGCTGAATTAGAGCGGATGTACAATCATATCGGAGATATCGGGAATATGTGTGCGGGAGTCGGCTTTGCCCTTGGTAATGCCAATGGTTCTCAGAGCAAGGAAAAGCTTCAACGCCTCAATTTAGAGTTCTTTGGCCATCGATTTTTACGAGGAATGGTTGTCCCTGGGGGAGTTAAGTCAATACCTGGATCACATGATAGTCAAGCTATTCTGAACCGATTGATAGAAGTATCCCTTGATTTTGAAGCATGGATACCCTTGCTGCTGGAACATGACGGCTTTAGACAGAGGGCGGTCACGGCTGGAGTATTAAAACCTGAGCATGCTATTGATTTTGGAGTTACAGGGCCAGCTGCCCGGGCTTCAGGCATACCCAATGATTGGCGAGAACTCCATGCCCATCTTCTTTATCCCGAACTTGAGGTAAAATCAATGGTTGAACAGGATGGAGATGCTTGGTCTAGGTTAATGGTTCGGGTTAAGGAAACGAGAGAGAGTTTTCGATTCCTTAATACTTTACTGAGTGAGGCGATAGAGGGATCCACGCTCATTCCGAATACGCCAATCCCCATAGTTTTCGAAGATATTAAAGCGATGGTACCTGCTTGGGGCTGTGTAGAGTCTCCTAGAGGAACAGATGTTATTTGGCTTATGTTGGACGAAGAAGGTAAAATCTACCGTTGTCGGGTTCGATCTGCTAGCTATGCCAACTGGCCTGCGGTTCCACTTACTGTACCGGGCAATATTGTTCCAGATTTTCCATTAATCAATAAGAGTTTTGAATTGTGTTATAGTTGTTGCGATCGCTAGCCGAAAAGGGGAGATAACATGTTGAAGTTGATGCTCCGAAAGTTAAAGATGGGACGTCTCACTGAGAAGGTTGGAAATTCGCTGATATCAAAGATTTCGTCAGATTTACCAGCGAGTTTCAGGCAATCTCTTCAGATTCGGCACCTCGCTTGTGGTTCCTGTAATGCTTGTGATTGGGAAATGACGGCCTTAGGTAATTCTCTTTATGATCATCAGCATTTTGGAATTGATTTCGTTGCCTCACCCCGTCATGCGGATCTTTTGATGTGCACAGGTCCGGGCGCAACGCAGTTGCTTAATGCTGCCCATGAAACCTATGAAGCGATGGCTAAACCGAAATGGGTCATGGCGGTAGGAGATTGTGCTATCAATGGTGGAGTCTTTAAGGGAGCATATGCCAGTGCAGGAGGCATCGATAAAGTATTACCTGTAGATTTTAAGGTTCCAGGCTGTCCACCTTCGCCAGATGATTTGATGAAGGCCTTACTGGGGGCTATGGGGAAGAAAGTGCATTCGGTTGCAAGTAGATCTTAACACCGCACTAATACTGCAAACTAGATAGCCACAGAAAATAAAGAGCGGGGAGACATTTAAAATGCTTCCCTGCTCTTTTACGTTAAAATTTATCACAATTCAAGGGGCACCACTATCGATGGTCCTAGGTTTCTTTTAGCGAAGATTATGGTTTGGCGCTTCTACCGGCTAAAACTTTATATCCAGTTCTTTGATCTTGCGGTAAAGAGTATTTCTACCAACCCCTAGGATCTTAGCGGCGGGTGCGATTTTCCCTTTGGTTTGGGTCAGCGCATAGAGAATGGCATGTTTGGTCTGTTGGTCCAATAAGGGTTCAGGTTCACTTTCCACGGCGACCATTTGGAATTCATCGGGTAAGTCTGCTACGGTCAGAATAGGTCCTTCTGCCATAGCTACCATGCTTTCAATACAGTTTTCTAATTCTCGGACATTGCCTGGCCAGTGATGGGTGGATAAATGAGTATAAACTTCTTCTTCAATCCCTAGTGCCGGGCTATCAAACGCTTCACATGCTTTGCGGATAAAATAGGGCACTAAGTCCAGAATGTCCTCAGGACGGTCGCGCAGTGGAGGTAATTCCAAAGTGACAACTTTCAGGCGATAGTACAGGTCCAAGCGGAACAGCTCTGCTGAAACAAGAGCGGAGAGGTCTTTGTGTGTAGCAGCTAGGATACGAACGTCAATTTTTAAAGCTTTTGTATCTCCAATCCGGGAAACTTCCTTTTCTTGCAGTACTCGAAGAAGTGCTACTTGAACATTCAGTGGCATATCTCCAATTTCATCGAGGAAAATAGTTCCTTTATTCGCTAATTCAAATTTCCCAGGCTTTCCACCACGGCGTGCTCCAGTGAAAGCGCCCTCAACATATCCGAATAATTCACTCTCTATCAGAGATGGAGGGAGTGAGGCGCAGTTTAAAGCCACAAAAGGACCGTCGCAGCGTGGGCTGAGTTGATGGATGGTTCGGGCAATTATTTCCTTTCCGGTCCCGCTTTCCCCGTGAATGAGTACGGAAGAGTGGGTTGAGGCAACCTTCGAAGCTCGTGCCAAAGTGCGCTGCGAAAGCTGGCTTTGTCCGATCCATAATGTATCGGACAGGGACGAGGGAGTTTTGGACACTTGAAGTGTTCCGACTGCACCCAACGATTGACCGGCTTCATTGACTACGCGCTTTAAGTGAGAGGAAACGTCTTTTCCTGAGCGGTCTTTTATCTGGAGATCCAGAGAATGACCGTTTAACATCCACCCTTTGGGAGTACTAAAAACATCTGCAGCAAGTTGACCCACGATTGTTTCTGCTTTGCGCCCAAGCAGTGCCGCGCCGAGGGGGTTGATGTTAGTAATGATGCCGTTGTGATCAATGGCAATAAATCCCTGTTGTAGTAGTGAAGAGGCTAACTTGGCACCTTCTTGATAAAATTTCAGCTGATTCTCTAATTCAGAAAGCCGAAGATTTTTCTCGATCATACTTGCGCCCATCATGGCAATTGTTAAGATCTTCTGACGGTCTAGACTGACTTCCCCACTGATATCTAAAACGCCAAGGGGGGCACCAAGGCTATTTTGTATTGGAGCAGCCCAGCATGCCAAAAAGTTATTATCTTGGACAAAGTGTTCCCAACCGAAGACTGAGATGGGAGCATTATCACTAAGAGCAGTTCCAATGGCGTTGGTCCCTCGTACTTCCTCGCGCCAACTGGCGCCTGGACTTAAATTCACTTTTTGAGCTTTACTCATGAAGGGCGCGTCACCTATGGCCTCAATGATGTAGCCGTCGTTGTCACCCAATAAAACGGTATAATTGGTGCTTCCAAGCAAACTGAAAATATATGGCAGCACAGGTTCACTCGCTCGGATTAGGGATTCTTGGGCTTCACGACGCTTGTTGAGACTCGGAGATGATAGAATATCCTGGTTAGATACTAGCGAATAGTCAACATTATAATCTATGCTTCTCTGCCAGGAACGATAGATGGAAGGAGTTACTTCCGATTCCACGCTTTCCCCATTTATAAAACGTTTCCAATGGTTTTCCATAAAAACTCTTTCCGTCTCCTTTCTAGGCATAGATTTATTATTTCTTTATAAGGACAGAATATCATACCTATATTATCCAAACAACAGGCAGCAAAATTTTATCAGTTTCAAAGTGTTCAATATTGGAACAAAACTATAAGACAAAACGGTCAGATATGGAGCATTAGTGGTGAAGGAGAGTTAAAGTGTCTTCATATTTTCGTTCAAAAACACTTTTAGTGCAAAAAAGTTTGTTTGATTGAATTTGTTTTAATTTGTTTTAATTTGTTATTGTTAGATTTTGCAGAAAATTTAATTTAATTTTTAGACTTAAGTAAATGGCATGAATATTGCTATATATCTAAATAAGGTCGCTTAGGGTAAGTGAAATAAAATTATTGTCCCCTGAAGAAAATGTAGCGAAATATTATAGAAATAAGGAGGAAGATTCATGGGTGGTTATACCGGAAAAGTATTACGTATCAATCTCACGGAAGGGAAAACTAGTACTGAACCTTTAAACATGGAACTTGCAAAGAAATATTTGAGCGGGCGTGGGCTTGCAGGAAAAATGTTTTTCGATGAGGTAGCCTCAGATGTTGACGCACTCTCTCCCGAAAACACAATGTATATTGCTACAGGAGCACTCACCGGCTCAAATGCTCCAACGTCTGGCCGGTTTATGGTCGTCACAAAATCCCCCCTAAATGGAGTTATTGCTTCTTCGAACTCTGGGGGATATTGGGGTGCACAGCTGAAATTTGCTGGTTATGATATGGTTATTTTAGAAGGCAAGGCAGCAAAGCCTGTGTATATCTCCATAAATGATGACAAGGTAGAAATTAAAGATGCCGCTAATGTTTGGGGTAAAGATGTCTATGCCACAACGGAGATTTTAAAGCAGGCGTTTGGAGATGACAAAGCCAAAGTCTTAACCATTGGGCCGGCCGGTGAAAACCTTTCTCTGATGGCAGCTGTCATAAATGACCTCTACCGAGCGGCTGGGCGTAGTGGAGTGGGTGCAGTCATGGGATCAAAGAATCTCAAGGCGATTATCGTTCGTGGAACTGGAAAAGTCGAAAATTCAAATCCAGATGAGATGAAAAATGTCCTGAGTGCTTCTTTGGGAAAACTTAAGGAAAATGGCGTAACAGGTCAAGGACTTGGCGCGTACGGGACAGCTGTTCTTGTTAATATTATTAATGAGAGTGGAGTGTATCCGGTAAATAATTTCCAAGAGTCCTATGATGCCGAGGCCGATCAAATTAGCGGAGAAACCATGACAGCCAATCATTTGATCAAAAAAGACGCTTGTTATCGCTGTCCTATCGCATGTGGTCGCCATAATAAATGGAAAGACGGAGAAGGCGGCGGTCCTGAGTATGAAGCTGTTTGGTGCTTTGGCTCGGACTGTGGCATCCATGATTATGATGCGATTCACGCGGCCAATGATTTGTGCAACAAATTAGGGATGGACTCTATTTCAGTGGGTTGTACCATTGCAGCAGGTATGGAACTTGTTCAGCGCGGATATATTAAGCCAGAAGAACTTGATGGTACGCCACTAGAGTTCGGAAATGCAGCAGGAATGGTAGAATGGGTTCGGAAAATCGCTTACGCTGAAGGGCTCGGAGCTAAAATGGCTCAGGGTTCGTATAACTTCGCTGCAGGTTATGGTCATCCAGAGCTATCCATGACTGTGAAAAAACTTGAAATTCCAGCCTATGACCCTCGGGGCATTCAAGGACAGGGTCTCCAATTTGCAACTAGCAACCGAGGTGGTTGCCATGTTCGTGGGTATATGATTTCTCCGGAGATTTTGGGGCTTCCAGAAAAACTTGATAAGGATTCCCTCGAAGGTAAAGCAACGTGGAGTAAGATATTCCAAGATCTCACTGCTGTTATTGACTCCCTTGGAATGTGCTTGTTCACATCGTTCGCGCTGGGCCTTTCTGATTACACCGCGATTGTCAACGCTGTGACTGGTTCCGATTATACGGATACGGAACTCTTGGCTTGCGGAGAACGGATTTGGAACGTTGAACGTTTACAAAATTTACGGACAGGGATGACCACAGCGGATGACACACTGCCCGAACGTTTATTAAAAGTAGCGATTCCTACAGGGCCTTCCAAAGGAAGTGTACACAGATTGCCAGAACTTCTGCCTCAGTACTATGCTGAACGTGGATGGGATGCAGCTGGAGTGCCAACGCCTGAGCGTCTTAAAAACCTCGGGATTTAGGATTCTTATTGCAAACGGATAAGAATAGAGATAAAGTTATTGTGGGGGACCTTTTGGGGTCCCCCCTTCAAAATATCATGGCATAAACCATATCGACTATACAACGAACCCACGAAGCGCGACTGGTGGCGGTTAGCCATCGTAAATAGTAAGGAGGGACCTAAGTGCGTGTGACCGTAAAATTATTCGCGACGTTTAGGGATGGCCGCTTTAAAGTTGAAGAGATGGAGCTTCCAGAAGAAACTCGCCTTCATGATGTCCTCCAGCCGTTGAATATTAAACCTGAGGAAGTTGCCATTTGCCTTGTTAATGGGAAGAATGTCAATGAACAGCATGTCTTAAAAGATGGAGATACCATTGCACTCTTTCCGCCTGTGGGAGGGGGGTAAATGAAATTAGAAGGTCGTTATGCACGGAATAGAAAGACCTTTTCTGATGAGGATCAGCTCAAGCTCTCCACATCATGCGTAGCAATCGTAGGGTGTGGAGGACTTGGAGGATATATAGCTGAAGAACTCGCCCGGATTGGAGTAGGTCGGCTAGTACTGGTAGACGGTGACCATCTGGAAGCAAGCAATCTCAACCGACAGATTATGGCGACAGAGCTCAATATGGGGCAATGGAAAGTGACGGCGGCTCAGGAACGTCTCAAAAATGTGAACTCGGAAGTTAATGTCCAAGCTGTGAGAGGCTGGTTTGAGGCGGAAAAAGGTCTGGAATTGTTTCGGGAAGTCGACTTAGTGTTTGACGCTCTTGACTCTATGCACATTCGTGTAGAGTTGGAAAAGGTCTGTCACCAGATGGACCTTCCGCTGGTATTTGCAAGTATCGCTGGCTGGTTTGGCCAAGTAGGCGTGAGTTTGCCTGGGGACTTTAGTGTATTGCGCTTATATGGAAAAGGGGAACAGGGAGTTGAGAGTACGTGGGGAAACCCTGCGTTTACTCCTGCCGTCTTAGCAAGCTTAAGTGTTGCTGAGGGGGTAAAAATACTGGTAGGCAGGCTACCTACATTGCGCCATGCTTGGTTACAAGTTGATCTTCAGACCATGGAGTTTGAACGATTTGAAATCCAGTGAATTCGCTTATGCTAAAGCTGAACATCGAGGCTTTAGATACGATAATCTTCAGTGGAGAGTATCGCCGAAGGCGCATGCCACTGACGAATATCTTTCGCGCCGTAGGATGGACTCTACCCAACCTGAAGGTTACTACGTCCCACCTCCACTTATAGGAATGGGGGTGGGGGGCTCGGAAATAAATAAAATATAGCTACTGATATTACGGACTCGGACTAATATGATCACGAAAGGTGTCATCAAAATGGGAAGTAGTAGTGAATTATTCAAGGTCAAAACCTTAGTTGAGGCAATTGATTCTTTAAAACCCTATGTGCACTCATTTTATCAACGCGTTGAAACGATTCCTCTGGCCGAGTCACTGGGATGTATTCTTAGCCAAGATATCCCAGCAACCTATGCTATCCCTCATTTCCGCAAATCAACAATGGATGGGATGGCCGTTCGAGCAAGCGATACCTTCGGAGCCAGTGAAAGTATGCCAGCATTGGTACAATGTTATGGGGAAGTACGGATGGGTGAGGCTCCAACGGAAGTACTGCGGCAGGGGACAGGAATACTTATGCCTACTGGGGGGATGCTTCCCGAGGGAGCGGATGCTGTCGTAATGATTGAACATATCGAACACTTTGGGGAGGAACTCTATGGTGTAACGAAGGCTGTTGCACCCGGGGAAAATCTTATTGACATTGGAGAAGATGTCACCGAAGGGGAAGTTATTCTTTCTAAATTTACCCGGATTAGAGCACAAGAAATGGGACTCTTAGCAGCCCTTGGGCAAATATCAGTCCCTGTATTACCTCGTTTTCGTGTCGGAATCCTTTCGACTGGAGACGAAATTATTCCTCCAGATCAAGACCCTCTGCCGGGTCAGTCAAGAGATATTAATGGTTATACCCTGCTCGGACAAGCCCTAGCGTGTGGCGCAGAGGCTCATCATTATGGTATTGTGAAAGATGATCTTGAGGAGCTCCGCACAATGCTTACACGGATGTTAAAAGAAAATGATATCGTTTTACTCTCAGGCGGAAGTTCTGTAGGGACTCGCGACCTGTCCGCTCAGCTTATTGGCGAGCTAGGAGAGCCAGGACTGCTTTTCCACGGATTAGCACTTAAACCTGGTAAACCCACGATCGGTGGGGTTGTGGATGGCAAGCTGATTTTTGGTCTACCTGGACACCCTGCCTCAGCGATGGTTGTTTTTGACGCAATCGTCCGGCCATGGTTGGATGGGTCGGTGTTATATGCCCCGGTTGATCCTCTTCCCAAAGGGAAGTTAACCCAGAACTTATATTCTGGAAGTGGTCGAGAGGAGTTTGTGCGCATACGCCTCATACCAGACGGAGAAGGATGGCTGCTTGAACCGATTCGAGGGAAATCTGGCTTAATTCGGACAATGGTACTAGCCGATGCGATCGTTCACATTCGCTTAGATACGGAAGGCATTGAAGCAGGAAAAGAGACTTCTTTTCGGCTAATGAGATAAACTAAAGGAAATTGCTTGAGAATGGGGAGGCAAAGGAACGTGGAACGCCAAATATATTTAGAAAACACAGCATGGCAAGAAGGACTGGCCTTGATGATGGAAAAGCTCGCTGGGCGCTGTGTGCCAAGGAATGAATCATTGGATGTACGCTTAGCACTGCATAGAATCACTGGGGCGATTGTTCGCGCCAAAAGAAGTTCTCCTCATTTCGCTGCTTCAGCGATGGATGGATATGCCATACGAGCCAAAGATACTCACGGAATTTCAGAGCGAGAGCCTCGTTGGTTAGAACTTGGAATTCAAGCCGTTCAAGTAGACACAGGGGATCCGATCCCTGAGGGAATGGACGCCGTAGTCATGCTCGAAGACGTCTTAGAATTAGGTGAGGTCGGAATTTTACTTCAGGCTCCGGTCGTACCTTATAATCATGTTCGGCCAGTAGGAGAGGACATTGTGGAAGGAGAAGTACTTCTCCCAATCCATCATCGCATTCGCCCTCAAGATCAAGGTGCGTTATTGGCCGCAGGGGTTTTGGAGGTCGAAGTCCGTTCTAAGCCACGAGTAGGGATCATGCCGACAGGCGACGAAATTCGTTCACCAGAGTCGACCCTTCAAGTGGGGGATATTGTGGATAGTAATTCCACAGTTCTGGCCTCCTTAGTGGAGGAATGGGGTGGATCTGCGACAATTTGGCCGATAACACCAGATCAACCAGAAAAGTTGGAAGAAGCAATTCAGAAGATGGCAGCATCTCAAGATATTCTGGTCATTATCGCAGGATCCTCACAAGGTCGGGATGACTATACATCTCAAATGGTTCAAAAGTTTGGAACACTTTATCTACATGGGGTAGCCATTAAGCCAGGTAAACCAGTTGTCTTAGGGGAAGTTCAAGGAAAGCCCACCTTTGGAGTACCTGGTTATCCGGTCTCTGCCTATTTGACAGCCCATTTGTTCTTGGAGCCATGGGTCAAGCATTTACAGGGTTTAAGTAAAGACTCACAGGCTACGCTGGATGCCGTCATTAGCAAGAAAGTTTTTTCGTCGCTCGGCAGTGAAGAGTTTGTGCGGGTAAAAGTAGGGAGAGTCGGGGATCGCTGGGTTGCAGCCCCTTTGAGTAGAGGCGCAGGCGTGACGATGAGTCTGGTGCGAGCGGATGGGATGCTACGGGTTCCTCGCTTACAGGAAGGATTTCATGAGGGAGAAACAGTACCCGTTGAGCTGTTACGGCCGATTTCGGAGTTAGAAGAAACTCTCGTCTGCATTGGATCCCATGATTTAACGTTGGACGTTTTAAGTAGCCACATGAAGGCCAAAGGTGGGCAGGGGGGCATTGCCTCAGCTCATGTAGGGAGCCTAGCAGGAATTTTGTCGCTACGCAAGGGGGAAGCCCATTTCGCCGGGATTCACTTGCTCGATCCAGAGACAGGAGAGTACAACCGTTCGTATCTACAGCGGTTTTTGCCAGGTAGAGACGTCTTATTGATGAATTTAGTCTATAGAACCCAAGTTTTTATTGTGCCCAAGGGGAATCCAATGAATATTAAAACTCTTGCAGATTTAGCCAAGCCTGGGATACGATTTATCAATCGTCAGGGCGGGTCAGGTACACGGGTGCTTTTCGATTATCTGCTCCAAAAGCAAGGCCTAACCAAAGAACAAATCTTGGGGTATGAGCGCGAGGAATTTACCCACCTAGCTGTTGCCGTGGCGGTAGCCTCAGGCTCAGCTGACGTAGGATTGGGTATTCAAAGTGCTGCTGAAGCTCTAGGATTGGATTATGTGTTCGTCGGAGAAGAACGATACGATCTGGCGATTCCACAGGAATTTATGAGAGAACCTCGCATGAAAGAAATGATCTCGGTCATCCAAAGCAAAGCCTTCCAGGACGATGTTCTAGCCTTAGGCGGATATGATGTTAGGGACACAGGGGTATTTTACTAAGAGGAATTATAGGTGCGAGGCACGATGAATCGTGTCTCGCATGTCAATACAAACGCGCAAGGAAGCACCTTCCCATCATTTGGGAAGGTGCTTCCTTGTTTTATGAATGGACTAACACTGCTTGGGCCTAAAGTAGTACCAATTGGCGTAGGATGGTGCGAACGTGCTAAGACACTTCCGCCCTATTTGCCAAACGAACATCGGGGGTACGTACAGACTGGGCATTCCAGACAAAGACCACCTACTCCTAGTTTAACAATATCAAGTCGAGTCAAGCGTTCACCCGTAAGCATCCGAGGAGCAACTAGATCAAAGACGGTTTTTTTGGAATACATGACGCAGCCGGGTAACCCCATGATGGGAACGTCTCCGAGGTAGGCTAGCATAAACATAGCCCCTGGTAGAACTGGTGCACCGTAAGTGATGAGTTCTGCTCCCATACCTTTAATCGCTGCTGGGGTGACGTCATCAGGGTCCACGGACATGCCACCACTGACTAAGATCATTTCTGCCCCCATACTTAGTTGCTTTTGAATACTACTTTGGATTACGGACACATCATCACTAGCCAACGCTTGATCAATAACGAGAGATCCCCAGTCTTCAACTTTAGCGCGCAGAACCGGACCAAATTTATCTTGAATGCGCCCGTGATAGACTTCACTTCCTGTGACGACGATGCCAACTTTCAATTGCTTTAGAGGCAACACATCCAAGATTGGATGGGAATACGTTCCGACGATTTCCTCTGCTACGATGATCACTTTCTCATCAATCATCAGAGGGACGACACGGGTGCCGGCGATCTTATCTCCCTTTTTGACGGGGTAATGATTATGAAGGGTGGCCAGGATGACCCCTTCCAATGTATTCAATGCTAAAATGCCATCTCCTGAGGCGTAAAGAAGACCGTCGTGGGCAGCGGTGAGAGTGACTTTTCCTTCGTTAGGCTCGTCAAGGGATATACCACTACCAGATATTGCTCGGGCAAGGCGCTCTGCCGCTTCATTTTCATGAATAAGACCGGGCGTCTGATCCCAGACAAAAATATGTTCTTTCCCCATGCTCAGCAGAACAGGAATATCCTCTTCCCGGACAACGTGCCCTTTGCGAAAACGAGGCCCTTTAACAACACCGGGAATAATTTGAGTCATATCATGGATAAGAATGGTACCAACAGAATCCTGCACTTTAATTTTTTCCATTTGCGAAACCCTCCAATACATCATGGAAGGCGTGTTTACGTTTAAACACACCTTAGGTGGGATTGAAACTGTCAAAGGTTCATTAGTTTTCGGAGAAAAAATAGTCTGTCTATCTTGATGGTATCGTATTCTCAACATGAGGTCAAGGTATGAATTTTTGATTCCTAATATTATACTTTCAAATGAACTTAGGCAAATTTCGACAAATATTATCGTTAAAGGAATACTGTTCGCGTGTGAAAATGAGTAGAAGAGCAAATATCCGAAATTGTCAGAATCGTTGGCATGAATATTGCATATGTATTAAGCCAAGCCAAGTAAAGCAAATAGAATTAAACTAAAACAAGCTAAAACAAAGTTCTAATTGGCAAATAGAAAAAAGAATGGGAGGTAGAAATTTGTCAGATATTCATTAGATGGATGGGTGAGGAAATTTGCTTTACAGAGACCAATATTTATTTCAACAGTAATGGAAGTGGTCTGAGAATTTGTGAACTAGATAACGGGTACCTTATGCAGTGACTAACCTAGTAGATAAATGATTTAAAAAAGGAGAGAACTAAGTTGATCAAAAAAAATGTTGTCATTAACGGTGTCCCCCAAACATTACTTGTTGATGGAGAAGTTACCCTAGCTGATGTGCTACGGGGACAACTTCACATGACCGGCACTAAAATAGGATGTGGAAAAGCTCAATGCGGTGCATGTTCCGTCATTGTGGATGGAAAAGTCATCCGATCCTGCGTTACTAAAATGAAACGATTAGCTGACGATGCAGAAATCACTACAATCGAAGGAGTGGGCACAAAGGAACACCTACATCCCTTGCAGCTCGCTTGGATGATTCATGGAGCCGCTCAATGTGGTTTTTGCAGTCCGGGATTCATTGTTTCAGCCAAACAACTTTTAGAGGAAAATGTCAATCCTACAAGAGAAGATGTCCGAAATTGGTTCCAAAAACACCGAAATGCCTGCCGCTGCACAGGGTATAAACCCTTAATTGATGCGGTCATGGAAGCGGCTAGACTGCTTCGTGGAGAGGTTACAATCGAAGAGTTATGGTGCAAATTGCCCGAAAACGGCCAGATTTGGGGCACTGAATACATTCGTCCATCCGCTTTAGCTAAGGTTACCGGTACCTGGGATTTTGGGGCAGATGCAGGACTGAAAATGCCTAGTGGAACCCTGCAACTTAAATTGGTTCAGGCCAAAGTTTCGCATGCCAATATTCTATCTATCGACACATCTGAGGCCGAGAAAATGCCGGGTGTCGTTAAAGTTATTACGCATAAAGATGTTGTGGGCAAAAACCGGATCACTGGTTTAATCACCTTCCCGACGAACAAAGGGGATGGATGGGAACGTCCAATCCTATGCGACAAAAAAGTTTTCCAATTTGGTGACGCCATAGCCATTGTTGCAGCCGATACTGCTGCTCATGCTCAGGCTGCTGTTGAAAAAGTAAAGGTGGAGCTAGAATTGCTTCCTGCCTATATGAGTGCACCAGCCGCTATGGCAGAAGACGCTATTGAAATTCATCCTGGTACACCGAACATTTATTTCGAAACTCAAATGGTGAAGGGTGAAGATACTGCTCCACTCCTAAAAGCAGCCGATGCCTTCGTTGAAGACGATTTTTATGTTGGACGTCAACCTCATCTGCCGATTGAGCCAGACGTCGGTTTTGCCTTCTTTGACGAAGAAGATAAATTGATCATCCATTCCAAGAGTATTGCTATTCATCTCCATCAGGCTATGATTGCGCCGGGAATAGGGTATGATGCAGACAAAACGATTTTGGTCCAAAACCCCGCTGGTGGAACTTTTGGTTATAAGTTCAGCCCAACGATTGAAGCCTTATTAGGGGTAGCGGCCGTGGCGACTCGTCAGCCTGTATATCTCGAATTCGATTACTATCAACAAACTACTTATACTGGAAAACGTTCGCCTTTCTTTATGAATGTCAAGTTTGGAGCCACCAAAGAAGGCAAATTGACGGCCATGGAAACCGATTGGTCAGTCGATCATGGCCCGTATTCCGAATTCGGTGACTTAGTAACCATGCGAGGTAGCCAGTTCATAGGTGCTGGTTATTCTATCCCCAATATTCGTGGAAATGGTCGAACTGTGTGTACAAACCATGCTTGGGGGTCTGCTTTCCGGGGCTATGGATCTCCTCAAAGTGAATTTGCATCCGAGGTTCTAATGGACGAACTTGCTGAAAAACTTGGTATGGATCCCTTCGAACTTCGTTATAAAAACGTCTACAGACCTGGCGACACCACGCCAAGTGGGTGTGAACCAGATGTTTACAGCATGGTGGAGATCATGGATAAACTAAAACCTGCTTACACGAAAGCACAGGAATGGGCTAAACAGCCAGCATCCGCTACAAACAAGAAACGCGGAATTGGAATGTCCATCGGTGTCTATGGATCAGGTCTTGACGGTCCGGACAGTTCTGCGGTCAATGCGGAGCTAACCGCCAATGGCGTTACAATTTATACTTCATGGGAAGATCATGGTCAAGGTGCAGACATGGGATCATTAGCTACAGCTCATGAAGCCTTGCGTCCGTTGGGAGTCAAACCAGAGAATATCAAACTTGTTATGAATGATATGGCACGGACCCCTAACAGCGGACCAGCCGGAGGAAGTCGTTCTCAAGTATTGGTCGGTAATGCCACTCGAGTTGCATGTGAATTGTTGGTAAAAGGGGTCACAAAAACGGATGGGACCTTCCGAACCTATGCAGAGATGATTGCTGAAAAGTTACCGGTATACTTTGAAGGTAACTGGACTGCTCCGGCTAAGGAATGCGATGTTACAACTGGACAAGGGAATCCCTTTGCTGTTTATATGTACGGGGCCTTCTTATCCCAAGTTGAAGTCGATATCACGACAGGTAAAACTGAAGTCGTCAAAATGACGATGGTAGCTGATGTTGGTAAAATCGCAAATAAATTGGTTGTAGACGGACAACTCTATGGAGGAATGGTCCAAGGTATCGGTCTTGCCTTAAGCGAAGATTTCGAAGACCTGAAGAAACACATTGATTTGATCGGTTGCGGTCTACCTTATGTCAAAGATGTCCCAGACAATATTGATCTCCTCTATGTAGAAACCTATAGACCTCATGGTCCTTTCGGTGCGGCAGGTTCGGGAGAATTGCCGCTGACGTCCCCTCATGCTTCAATCATTAATGCAATCTACAATGCCTGCGGAGTAAGGATTACTCACTTACCTGCTCGTCCGGAAAAAGTACTTGCTGGGCTTAAGGCTAAGAATTAAGTGGCCCACATTAGGACAACGTAATAAAAGAGGAACCTACAATTGGCTGAGCCGATTGTAGGTTCCCAACGCGTACAACAGCCAGAAAATTGCAACCAACGGCTTGCGCCGGTATCTGTGGCTGTCGCAACCAAATTTTCTTTACTTTATTACCTTAAGGAAGTGGGTGTTGCTGATGGATCAGGATGAATTAAAAAGACAAGAAGATAAGTGTACTCAAGAGAATCCCCCTGCCTGTACAGCAGGTTGTCCAATCCATGTCGATGCTCGGAAAATGATGCTGGACATTCAAAAAAAGGACTTGAAAAGTGCCTTAGCAACACTGCAAAAGAAACAGCCCTTTCCCGGAATTATTGGCAGGATTTGTGATCATCCTTGCGAGGATGTTTGTAAACGCAAGGATGTTGGAACGACTATATCTATTTCTGCGCTAGAGAGGTTTTGCGTGCAGAATCAACCTGCGAAGATAGCAAAGGTTGGGATGATTCCCCCAAAAAGTCAGACAGTTGCGGTCGTTGGTTCGGGACTAAGAGGTCTGACTGCAGCTTATGACTTAGCAAAAAAAGGATATAAGGTTAGTCTGTTTGAGAGAACAGATCGTCTTGGCGGAAGCTTATGGAATTTCCCAGAACACCAATTACCCCCAGAGGTTATTGTCGAGGAACTGTCTGTATTAAACAGGCTTAACATTCAAATAGAGTTAAACACAGTAATAACCAGGCAGGATTTATTAAAGCTTCAAGAAGACTTTAATGTTGTGTATCTCGGTCTTGCAAAAAAATCGAACGATGTTTTGGAGCTATTAGGTGAACAGTCACAGGCCGATCCAGTCACGTGTGCTACAGTGGTCCCCGGAATATTTATTGGGGCTTTTTTGGGTAATGATTCCCCCATTAACTCGGTTGCCGATGGTCGTATGGCTGCAGTTTCCATAGATAGATATTTGCAGGGCGTTTCCTTAACAGGTTCTCGTGAAGCCGAAGGGACATTTGAGACCAAGTTATACGTCAATACTGATGAGATTAACCCTTTGCCGGCGGTGAGGATAAGCAACGAAACTATGGGTTACACCTACGAGGAGGCTGTTCTAGAAGCAGGTAGATGCCTGAATTGCCAATGTCTCGAATGTGTGAAGGCTTGTATTTATTTAGAAAACTACGGCAGTTATCCCAAGAAATATTTAAGGCAAATCTACAATAATGATACGATCGTCATGGGCATGCGTCATGGCAATAAAATGATTAATTCCTGTAGTCTTTGTGGGCAGTGCGCCGTAGTATGTCCTCAAGGACTTGATCTTGGAGAGACCTGTAAAGCAACTAGGGAAAGCATGGTGAGCAAGGGGAAGATGCCCCCCTCAACCCACGATTTTGCCCTGCGAGATATGGCTTTTAACAATAGTGAGGAATTTGCCTTGTCCAGACATCAACCTGGTCATAAATCCAGTAAGTATGTTTTCTTTCCGGGATGCCAATTAAGCGCCTCATCCCCGGAACAGGTAGAAAAAGTTTATGAGTATTTGACAGAAAGTCTTTCTGGTGGAGTAGCTCTCATGTTGCGGTGTTGCGGTGCTCCAGCTGATTGGGCTGGTGATCAAGACTTGTTCCAGCAAAGTATGAAGGTTTTAGTTGCGCAGTGGGAAGGCTTAGGCAAACCGCAGCTGATCGTAGCCTGTTCCACTTGTCACAGCATGTTCAGAGAACGGTTCCCTGAGGTAATTTCTCTATGGGAATTGATGGCTAACTTGGATTTGCCCGTTCAAGGTACCAGCGCAAGTGGGGGCAAAGTAGCGGTACAGGATGCTTGTACGACCAGACATGAACCAGTCATTCATGATGCCGTTCGATCCATTTTAAGTAAACTAGGTTATGAAGTCGAAGAATTGCCCTATAGCAAAGAACTGACCAAGTGTTGTGGTTTTGGAGGATTGACGTCCTTTGCTAATCCGGTATTGGCAAAGAAAATCGTTGAAGATCGAATCAATGAAAGCACAACAGATTATGTAGCCTACTGTGCTATGTGCAGAGATAATTTTGCGTCTAAGGGTAAACGCGCGTTTCATTTGTTAGATCTGATTTTTGGAACCGACCTTGAGGCGGCTGCCATCAAGCCGAGTGTTGGCCTTTCCTACCGACATGAGAACCGGGCCAAACTCAAAAGAAAGTTATTACATTTGCTGTGGAAAGAAGCTCCACAGGAACAGGAAGGGGCGTATCGGACCATCAACCTCTTATTAAATGAAAGAGTTCTGGGGATTATGGAAGATCGACGTATTCTTATAGAAGATATTCAACAAGTAATAGAGTTTGCTGAGCGATCTGGAAGAAAGTTCATCAATCCAGACAATGGACACAGTTTAGCTCATTTCCGACCTGTTAAAGTGACCTATTGGGTTGAATATCAAGCACAAGAGCAAGGCTTTGTGGTGCTAAATGTATATAGCCACCGCATGGAAATCGTGGAGGAAAGCCATGAATAACACCCTAAAATTAACCCAGAAGCACCTTTGGAAATGTGGGAAATGTGGAGGCGATCTGCAGCGTGGTTTGGTCAAAGCCTCCTACTTGGGTAATGATTTCGAGGTAGAGGAATTAAAATGCGTAAATTGTGGTTTGGTGTTAATTGATGAGGAACTGGCGTTAGGCAAGATGTTCGAAGTGGAACAAAGCCTTGAGGATAAGTAGAGGGGGGCAAACGATGGCAGTCGATGCTTTTCGCATATTTCAATTAGCGACTCAGGGATTTTGCTGCAGTCAAATTATGTTAATCCTCGGTTTGGATGAACAAGGCAAGGAAAATCCTGACTTAATTAAAGCGATGCATGGTATGTGTGGAGGGATAGGAAGGTCGGGCAGAACCTGTGGGGTCCTTACCGGTGGAGTATGTCTAATTGGCTTAACCCTTGGGAAGGGAACTCCAAGCGAAGCCGGTCACCTAAAAATACACCTTATAGTCAATGATTTCCTAGAGTGGTTTGAAAACACTTATGGTAGTTTGGATTGTGATGGTATATTAGGCCACCCACTAGATGTTGGAAACGCGTATCCTGTACAGTGCGGTAAGATTATTACAATGGCCCATGGAAAGGTTCAAGAAATTCTTGCCGCTTATTCAGAAGACCCTGAGTCAGATGACGAGGCTTAAATGATTAAAAACAAAGTCTTCAGATTATATGAAAGTGACCTTCTGCGCCAGACGACAGGTGAGACTTTAAGACCAGGTGGATTTTTATTAACAGATTTAGGCGTTAAAAGCTGTGATTTTCTTCCTGGCGCGAAGGTGCTCGATGTGGGGTGCGGCAGCGGTGCGACGGTCGAACGACTGGTTTCTCTTTACCAGTTCCAGGCCTTAGGGCTAGATTCGTCAGAGGCCCTCTTAGAGACTGGGAGAAAGAAGAATCCAGGCTTAAATCTGATTCGAGGGCTGGGAGAAGATCTACCCTTTCCGGCTAAACACATGGACGGGGTGCTCGCTGAATGTGCCTTGTCTGTAATGGAGGACCTAGATCAAGTTTTAAAAGAGATTTTCAGGGTACTCAAACCAGGTGGATGGTTGGTTATTAATGATGTGTATGCTCGTAATCCTGAAGGTCTCAAATCTCTACAGGAACTCAATTTCGAAACATGTATCAGAAGAGCGTTACCAAAGGAAAAGCTATTTGATAAGCTTGTCGGAAACGGTTTCGACATTGTCAATTGGAGTGATCATACCAATCTATTGACCCAACTAACGGTAAATCTAATCATGACCCACGGCTCTATGACCAAGTTTTGGCTTAAGTCTTCTGCATGTTCAGTTGATGCTAGCCTGGCTCAAGCTGCGATTAAGGAAGCGAAGATGGGGTATTTTCAACTGATAGCCAGAAAAAATGCTAGTTGTAGTTAGAGAGGTAAATACATGGAAGTAATAGACGAAAGCTTATTTTCCACGACAGAGAGTTTGTGCCCAGAATGCTTGAAGAGAATTCTGGCTCAAAGAGTGGTTCAGGGGGACCAGGTTTATATGGTGAAATGTTGCCCTGAACATGGGGAATATAGAACACTGCTTTGGCGTGGTAGCCCTCAATGGGACTCATGGGTCAGACCTACGATTCCAACCCCACCAAAGGAGTGTTTTACGCGCGTTGATAAAGGCTGCCCCTTTGATTGTGGGTTATGTGAAGACCATTACAAGACGACCTGTACAGCTTTGATTGAGGTAACTCAGCGTTGTAATCTAAACTGCCGTTTTTGTTTTGCCAATGCAGGAACGGAGCTCGATGAACCTTCCTTAGATGTGATTAATGGCTGGTACAAAAACGTACTTGCTGCTAGTGGTCCTGTCAATATCCAGTTATCCGGAGGCGAGCCAACCCTTAGGAACGACTTGCCGGAAATCCTAGAAATGGGAAGAGCACTGGGTTTTAACTTCATCCAGCTGAACACGAATGGTTTGCGCTTGGCTGAAGATCCCATTTATTTGAGCCGGTTGAAGGATGCTGGACTTAGCTCCGTATTTTTACAATTTGATGGTACTGAGGACCAGATTTATCAGTCAATCAGGGGACGTAGACTCCTTGATATTAAGACCAAAGCAATAGAGTGCTGTGGTAAACATGAGATTGGAGTGGTGTTAGTACCAACTCTTATACCTGGTATCAACACCCATAATATCGGTGGAATCATTAAGTTCGCTTTGGAAAATCATCCTGTAGTCCGAGGCGTTCACTTCCAACCCGTAAGTTATTTCGGCAGAATTCCTCAAGAACCCACAGATCAAGATCGGATCACCCTCCCAGAGGTCATTCAAGCGATCGAAGAACAGACAGATGGGCTTATTAAGGCAGCCAACCTGAAACCTCACAACGGTCGCTGCTCCTTTAGTGGCAATTTTACGAGACAATTCGATGGGAATTTGAAACCGATTGTCAACAGTTCGTGCTGTACGGGACCAGAGCGGGCGGATGAGTTGGCCAGAAAAACTAGAACCTTTGTAGCTCGGCAGTGGTCTGGCGCGGATAGGTTGACGATTCAGTCTCCATGTGCCAACTCTTGGGATAATTTAATCCAACAGCTAAAAACCTTTGCTTTTTCTATCAGCGGTATGGCCTTCCAAGATGTTTGGAATGTCGATATTGAACGATTAAAAAACTGTTGTATTCATGTGGTCAGCTCGGAAGGTAAGTTAATTCCCTTTTGTGCTTATAACCTCACGGACAAGTTTGGGCACTCAATTTATCGGAGGGAGAGATAGGACTTGGGCATTAAAACTACCTCACTGGAGCCTTGGGTAAAGCGCAAAATTACTGGAGACAGTTCAGGCGTGTTAACCCGAAAGCAAATCGAGGACTATCAGTTGGGCAAACTAAATGAAACGCTTAACTGGGTATCCACTAAAAGCCGGTTCTATCCACGTTTGTACTCAGGACTAGATCTTGAGTTATCAAGTTTTCAAGATATGCTCAGACTGCCCTTTACTACATCAGAAGATTTAAAAGATAACCCTCTTGATTTTTTGTGCGTTCCCCAAAATGATATCAACAGGATAGTCACGTTACAGAGTTCGGGCACAACCGGTAAACCTAAACGCCTGTTCTTTACTGAGGCAGATCAAGAATTGACCCTCGATTTTTTTCAGTATGGAATGTTAACCTTGGTAAAGCCCGGAGACAAAGTCTTGATAATGTTACCCGGGGAAATACCAGGTAGTGTCGGAGATTTACTGCGCTTAAGTCTAGAGCGCGCGGGTGCGACAGGGGTTGTCCACGGTCTAGTTACGAACCAAGAGGCGACTCTAGAGCAAATCAAACGGGAGAATATCAACGTTTTAGTTGGGATACCTACTCAAGTATTGGGCTTAGCTCGGTATAAAGATTCCAAAGGCTGCTCAATTTCCCTGAACTTGACTAGCGTTTTATTAAGTACAGATTATGTATCTCAAGCTATTGTACAAGAACTTAAACGGGCGTGGGGATGCAAGGTGTTCAATCATTATGGCATGACTGAGATGGGGCTAGGCGGTGGACTAGAGTGTGAGGGCTTTTGTGGTTACCACCTTCGGGAAGCAGACCTTTATATCGAGATCATCGATCCCAGTACGGGACAGCTCGTTGTGGATGGCCAACTAGGAGAAGTTGTCTTCACTACTTTAACCAGATCAGCGATGCCGTTGATTCGATATCGCACAGGTGACATGTCAAGATTTATTCCAGGCCCTTGTTCGTGCAATACGATATTGAAGCGACTGGACCTGATCAAATCACGTGATCGGGTGTATTTGACCCAGACTGATTACCTAACCATGGCAGATTTCGATGAGGTGTTGTTTGTATTTGACGATGTTCTCGACTTTGAGGTAACCATGACCCAGGGCATGCAAGAAAAAGAAAACCAGTTACAACTCGATGTTCAGTTGAAGAAACCTCTTTCATGGGATGCGAAAAGAAATGTTCAACAGGCATTAGACAAAATCCCTGTAGTAAGGGATGCTAGGCAGAATGGTCGCTTGAGGGTGTTTTTTTATTTTGTAGCAAGTTCTGGAGTAATATCTAGAAAAAGTACAGCTAAACGACAGATTCAAGACAAGAGAGGGGTGTCGGAGTGTGGCTAATAAAGAAAACAAACAGGGTAGCGATTTATTAGCAGCAATCATTGTTGCCGCAGGATATTCTTTTCGAATGAAACGTTTTAAGCCACTTTTATCGCTAGGTGGGAGTACCGTATTAGAACAGGCTGTACACAGTTTCCGGGCTAGTGGAATCAGGGATATACGTGTGGTAGTTGGGCATCGGGCAAACGAATTGTTGCCTGTCTTAGATAGACTAGGGGTCCAGGCGATCGTCAATCCTAATTTTTCCGATGGAATGTTCTCCTCAGTTTGCGCTGGGGTTAAGAGTTTATCCCCCGAGGTTAAAGGCTTTTTTCTATTACCCGTCGATAACCCGATTGTGAATCGGTATACCATGGAAATGCTTCAGAACACGTTCTTCTCAACTGATTTTGGTATTATCTATCCCTCCTATAAAGGGATGAGAGGACATCCCCCCTTAATATCCAGTCGGTATCGGAACGACGTGCTGACCTGGAACAAACCGGGTGGAATGAGGGCTTTGCTAGAACAATATGAGAATGATGCCTTAAACGTCGAAGTTGTTGACCCGGGTATTTTGCTTGACATGGATACGCAAGAGGATTACTATCAGATGCTGAAGTACTGTGGCGATATCCAGGTACCCTCCGAAGAAGAATGTTATGCTATAATCAAAAGGGCCAACACTCCAGTCAAGGTGATTAATCACTGCAAGCAGGTGGCTCAGTTGAGTTGTGCCATGGGTAGTTATCTAATCAGGGCTGGTAGTCAATTAAACCTTGAATTAATAAGGGCAGCTGCGCTGTTACATGACTTAGCAAAAGGTGAACCCCAGCATGCTCAAGTAGGAGCAGGAATGCTAGGAAATTATCCAGAAGTAGCAGCAATTGTAGCAGAGCATATGGACATTTGCCTGAACCCTAACCAACTCTTAACAGAAAAAGAAATTGTGTATTTAGCGGATAAACTTGTTTTAGCCGATCAGATTATTTCACTCCAAGCCAGATTTTCCGTTCCCCTGGAGCTACACAAAAATGATTCAGTGGTGACGGGAAAGATCAGGCAACGCTTGAGTAATGCTGAAATAATTCAGACAAGAATAGAGCAACTAATTAAGATGCCTTTACATGACCTATGGAAGGCTGATTTAGGGGGACAGGGCTAGTGGAAAAAGAAGTATACCTTGGGCTAAAAGAAGTCTTTGAGCAGAAGCAGGCGGCGGCTCTAATCACAGTAACTAGTGTGCTAGGATCAACTCCCCGTAAACCTGGAGCAAAAATGTTAGTTTTCGCTGACGGGAAGACGATTGGAACCATCGGTGGCGGATGTGGCGAGGCCGAGGGAAGGCGGGAAGCCTTAAATGTAATAACCTCGTGCTCCTCAAAGCTATATCATTTGAATATGACCGCGGACATGGCTCAAGAGGAGGGGATGGTTTGTGGAGGGATCATGGGATTATTTATTGATTATTTGGGGGCTGAAAGTTCTTTGGAACAGACCAATCTCTACAAAGATTATCTATCTAGTTTAGAGAATAACAATAATCCCATCCTAGTAACTGTAATTGAAGCGGCTGAGGAACGCTTAATAGGGAAGAAGCTGTTTATCAAGAATAACGGAGACGTCTTAGGTGATCTGGGAATAGAAGAACTAAACAGAGTTGTTCTAGAGACAGCTAAAACAAATCTTAGAAGATGCCAACCATTATTAGTTAACTTGGATTCTGAGCTTAATCAATGTGATAATTCAGTGACAAAAGCAATTTTTCGGATACTGATTGAACCCCCAACGACGGTCGTACAATTGTTGATTTTAGGTGCAGGACATATTGCACTCCCCCTCGCAACCATGGCCAAAATCGTTGGGTATGAGGTTACTGTAGTTGATGACCGTCCATCCTTTGCGAACTCTGCTCGATTTAGCACCGCAGATACGATTATTTGCAATGAATTTGAACGTGCCATAGAAGGGGTAAATATTAATTCGCAGACGTTTGTTGTTATTATTACAAGAGGGCATCGTTATGATAAAGAGTGTTTGCGGAAAGTGATTTATCAACCAGCTTCATATATTGGCATGATTGGTAGCCGAAAAAGGGTTAAGGCTTTGCTCTCTGAGTTGGAAGAGGAAGGGGCTCCAAGTGAACTATTGCAAAAGATATATTCTCCGATTGGTATAAAAATCGGGGCAGAAACTCCTGAAGAGATAGCCGTGAGCATTTTAGGTGAGCTGATTAAAGTACAACGGGAGTTAGATCAGAACGGTAAAACGAAATGATCTTAAATAATGGATAAAAAGCATATTTATCTAGCCAGGCATGGTGATATCGGACTTGGAAGAGAAAAACGTTATATCGGCCAATCGGACCTTTCATTAAGTGCTCTTGGCGAGCAACAGGCTAGCTTATTGAAGGAGATATTTAGTCGGGTGCCCTTAGATAACATATATTGCAGTGATCTAGGGAGAGCGCAACAAACAGCAGACATAATTGCCTCGGCTCATCAAATCCTTCCCATGGCTCGCGTGGAGTTGAGGGAATTGAATATGGGCACTTGGGAAGGGAAAACCTTTTCGGAAATTCGAGCTGAGTATCCTAAGGAATTTAAGAATCGTGGTGAGGATATCGCAAATTACAGTCCACCGCGGGGAGAAAGTTTTTATGACTGTTATAAAAGAGTGATTCCGGTATTTGAAAGCCTTACCAAATCTGATGAATCGACAATCTTAATAGTTGGGCATGCAGGTCTAAACAGAGTAATCTTATGCCGGGTACTGGGAATACCCTTAGAAAACGTCTTTCGACTTGAACAAAGCTATGGCTGTTATAATTTAATCAGCCAAGAGGGTTTAGAGTACCGCTTGAAATATCTAAATCAAACAGTTAACAATGACCTATATAAAATGGATTGAATTGTTTTTGCGACAATTCAATCCATTTTTCTATTTTTCATTCTATTTGGAATAGTGTTCCAAAATTAAACGTTGTCCCAAACAAAGTGCGTCAATTTAGGGCAGTTAAAAGAGTCTAAAATTAAATATAAATTCCAAATTAATTATATAAGTGCATAAAATCAATGATAGAAGTAAGCTTAGCACACATTTAAGAAATATTCAGACTGTTGGCATGATTATTGCAATATATACTAATCAAGTGCGAATAAGCGCCAAAAGAAATGGAGGAAACAAAAATGTCAGTAGTTCATCAAGTGTATGGGTATTTTATGCCAACAGTAAACCTCATGGGAGCCGGAGCAGCTCAAGAAACAGGGAAACAAGCCAAATTACTGGGTGGAAAAAAAGTACTACTTGTGACCGATGCCTATCTTGAAAAAATTGGTATGGCTCAGGAAATCGCGGACATTATTGAAAAGGAAGGCGTCAAAGTTATTATATACGGCGGTGCTGAACCTAATCCGACTGATAAGAATGTGCATGATGGATTTGACATATATACCAAAGAAGGTTGTGACCTGATTGTATCCGTAGGTGGAGGATCTTCCCATGACTGCGCAAAAGGAATCGGCCTTGTTGCAGGGAATGGTGGAAAAATTAACGACTATGAAGGCGTCGATAAATCTCCATTGCCAATGGCTCCGATGATTGCCATTAACACCACCGCTGGAACCGCTGCTGAAATGACAAGATTCTGTATCATCACAGATGCTGCCCGTCATATCAAAATGGCCATTGTTGATTGGCATGTAACCCCGAATGTCTCCATCAATGATCCCTTGTTGATGATGAAACAGCCTCCTAGCTTGACCGCAGCCACAGGAATGGATGCCCTTACTCATGCAGTTGAAGCCTATGTTTCCACAATTGCTACACCTGTAACCGATTCAGCAGCTTTAATGGCTTTTAAATTAATTCCTAGATATCTACGTCGAGCAGTAGCCAATGGCGAAGATTTCGAAGCACGTGAACAAATGGCTTATGCTCAATTATTAGCTGGTATGGCTTTTAATAATGCTAGTTTAGGTTATGTTCACGCAATGGCTCATCAATTAGGCGGATTCTATAATTTGCCTCATGGTGTATGTAACGCAATCCTTCTCCCCCACGTTTCACGCTTTAACATGATCGGTAATCTCGATCGTTTTGCAGAGATCGCTGTAGCAATGGGAGAAAACGTTGATGGACTTTCTGTCAGGGATGCAGCAGAAAAATGCTTGACCGCAATCGCTACGTTGTCTGCTGATGTTGGAATTCCTTCAGGACTAAGTGCACTGAATGTAAAAGAAGAAGACTTCGCGCTGATGGCTGGAAATGCAAAGTTAGATGCTTGTCAATTCACCAATCCTCGCACAGCAACACTGGAACAAGTTATTCAGATCTATAAGAACGCAATGTAATTACACGTTCTGCAAAAAGAAATGCAAATTAAGGCTCTTGGGTTATGCCCAAGGGCCTTTTTTCTGGTCGCATGTACGACGAATGACTACTAGGTGAAATCCACTATACGGGCTTGTCGTTACCAGCCATTGGACAAAAGCGAGGGCGAACACTGCGAGTAAGAAAATGGACGGTTCCTTGCATACTTAATTTGAAAAGCATGCAAGGAACCGTCCTTATTAAATTATAATTCTATGAAGAAAAGTGCGCGAGAAAACGTTCAACTTCTTCTTTTTGAGGCTCCTTTAGTAGTTCAGATGGAGACCCTTCGGCCATTACTTGCCCATTAAGGAGAATCAAGGCTCGATTAGTTAAATGGGAAATGTCCTTAAAATCATGGCTAACGAGCACAGTTGTCGTTTTGGTCGATTTAAAGACTTGCCCCAGGTCATTGCGCAATCCCTCTTTGGTTGGGGCATCTAAGGCGGAAAATGGCTCGTCCAAGAACAGAACGTCTGGCTCCAGTGCAAAGGCCCGCGCCAAACTAACGCGTTGGGCTTCTCCGCCAGAGAGTGAGCGAGCTAATTGTTTAGATAGATGGCCTACTCCGAATTGTTCCAGCCAAAAGTCCACTCGATCCCGAATTTCCCCCTTGGGGAGGCTCCGAATTTTTAAGCCGATGGCAACATTCTCAAACACACGTGTGTTTAATAAGAGGGGCTCCTGAAATACGATCGCAATTCTACGACGAATAGAAAGGGTAACATTTCTTGGAACGGATTGGCCCTGGAAATAGAGTGAGCCAGATGTCGGGGTTTCCAGAAAGGCGAGGATTTTTAACAAACTGCTCTTACCGGAGCCATTTGGCCCGATGAGCCCCACGCATTCCCCAGGAAACAAGTGGAAATCAATATTATGCAATATGGCTTTGTGGTCTTTGATCCAGCTTATCTCCCGTGCTTCGAGCATTTATGCCCCTCCTTGCTGCTTCTGTTGAAGTAGGGTTAAGGCTAAAGTTGCCCCATAGGCAAGTAAGCATAGAATGATACTTAAGGCAATAGCGATGTCAAAGTTACCCTTGGATACTTCTAGAACCGTTGCAGTTGTTAGAACGCGTGTCTGGCCTTGGATGTTTCCCCCTACCGCCATAGATGCCCCAATCTCGGACACTACAGCTCCAAAACCAGCAATAATTGCGGCAAAGATTGAAAAACGCACTTCTTTAATAAGTAACCAAGTATATTGGAAGCGGGTTGCTCCTAGTGCCCATATTTGCAGCCTAAGTTTGGGGTCGGTTTGTTGAAGCGCAGCACAGGTTAAGGCGGCAATAATCGGAGCGGCGATGATTGCCTGGGCAATAATAATAGCTGTTGGGGAATACATGATATTTAAAAATCCAAAGGGTCCGGAGCGCCAAAGAAAAATTGAGACCCAAAGTCCCACGACTACTGGTGGTAAACCCATCCCTGTATTCACAACGCTTAAGACGAAGCGACGACCTGGAAAGGGCTTGAGAGCTAAGAGTGTACCGAATGGAATCCCGATCAGCAGGCTGATTAAAGTACCAGTGGCTGATATTCTAAGGGTAAGAAGCGTTATTTCAAGTACCTCGGGATCCCCGGTTATCAGAAGGCGAATAGCGGCTAAGATTCCTTGCCAGATCATTTCCATTGTATATCTTTCCCTTTCGGTGCAAGGATAAATTCAAGGTTATATACGATGATAGCGGTTCAGTGCTTATTGATGGAGGACCAAACTAGAAATAAGAATATCGAGGCTCGAACTTCGTATTTCGAGCCTCGATTAACTGTGTTAGATATACTATTAGATATCCTATTAATAGGAAGGAGTTACTGGAGATTCTCTAACTATTTACCAGCGTCAGCAAAGAAGAGGGGTTGGCCGTATTTGTCTTTGCCAAAGTCAGCAATGAGTTTTTGGGTATCGGCATTAATCATAAAGTCTACGAAGGCTTTGGCACCATCAGCATTTACCTTAGGGAATTTCTCGGGGTTAACCTGCATGACATGATAGATATTTAGGAGAGAAGTTTCCCCCTCCAGGAGAATATCGAGTTTCAAATTTTTCTTCGTTGCCAAATAGGTTGCACGGTCTGTCAAAGTATAGGCAGCTTTTTCCGAGGCAATGGTCAGAGTTTGTCCCATACCTTGACCAGTTGATTGATACTTATCTGCAGCTGGTTTTACGCTGGCTTTTTTCCATAATGCTTTTTCCATTTTATCCGTTCCAGAATCATCTCCACGGGTGACAAAGATTGAAGAACTAGCGGCAATTCCCTTAAAAGCATCAACGACTGTTTTTGTTTCTTTTACCTTGGCAGGATCCGTTGACGGTCCTACAATCACAAAATCATTATGCATTACGAGTTGATAGTTAATGGCTGTTTTATTATCAACTAATTTTTTTTCTGAGTCTGGTGCATGTACTAGCATAACATCAGCGTCGCCTTTTTCCCCCATGGCTAAAGCAGCCCCAGTGCCGACAGCAATGGTTTGGACCTTATAACCCGTTTTTTTCTCGAATTCTGGAATAAGCACCTCAAGTAAACCGCTGTCTTGAGTACTTGTGGTGGTCGCCAAAATTATGTTAGGATTTGCAGGCTTTGGCGTTTCGGTCGTTTGTGGTGTTGGAGTTGCTGTTTTTCCACATCCAGAGACGATCACCATGAGAGTAATCAATAGTAGAGTGAAACCAAAGTTAAGTCGAAGTCTATGTTTCTTGTTCATTTTTTTATCTCCTCTAATATATATGATTTTTTTAAAACACTTGACGTCTCCATGGACGAATCCTTCGGCGCTTCATTTCATTCATCCATTTAATAGTATTTTCCCAGTCAGTGAAGTATCATACCCGTTATGTTGGTGAACGGCTTGGATAAATCCTGGTGACCTTAAGACCTCAAGGATTTGTTGCCAAACTGGGGATTTAGCGGTCTTCCCCAAACAAACAAGATCATAGCGTTCATGAAATAAGGGGACAAAATCAAGGCCAAGTCGTTGTGCAGCTGCTTTTACTCCGACGCCGGCATCGGCTTGTCCACTCGCGACTAGGCAAGCAACTCCAGAGTGGGTGGTTTCTTCATGTTCATACCCTAGAATTTGGGCGGGAGAGATTTTTGCTGATTTAAGGTAGGCGTCTAGACGTAGGCGAGTGCCTGAGCCTTTTTGGCGGTTAATAAATTGCAAACCTTCTAGAGTAATGTCTTCCCAGGTCTGAAGATGAAGAGGATTGCCGGGTGCCACGATGAACCCTTGTTCCCTCTGAACTAAATTGACAACACAAACGGATTCTCCAGGGATGACATGTCTGACAAAGGAAATATTATAGTCTTTTGACGATTCATCCCAAAGATGTGCTCCAGAAATCTCTGCTTCTCGGCGATAAAGCGCAATTAACCCATCCATGCTTCCTTTGAAGGAGATCGAGGATTCAACAGGTATTGCAGCATGTTTGAGAAACTCGAAAAGTAGCTCGACGACCGGGTCGTGACTACCAATGAAGCGAATAACTGGTGACCCCGGAGTGTCTGAGGGCACAGTAGCAGGGTGAGGATCGTCGAGATTAAGGGCTCCTCGCAAATAACGGTCTAGGACTGTTGGATCAATACGAAGTTGGCGACCGATGTGGTGAGCGGGAATCTCGCCCCGTTTAACAAGCTCATAAAGAGTGTATTTCGAGATTTTAAGGATTTTAGCCGCTTCAGCAGCCGTTAAAGTAAGGCTCAGATAGTTCACCTCCAGATAGAAACTAACATCTTGTTAAGTTTAAAATAGTGAGGCTTGCAAGTCAATAGAACAGTTGAAATTATTCGGTTTAATTTGGTTATGTTAGTAGTAATTAGAATTTTGACTCTCAGATATCATAAGAATAGTCCTGTTCTGAGTCCGGCGTAACGAACTAAGTTGCATATTTATTATTTGCGTTGGAGCAAACTGAAGTCTGATGGAGTAGAATGCTAAGAACGATAGAAATTTTTATTGACAACCCCGAACTTTGTGCTAGAATTTAATTTGGTGGGGATTTAGAGGTACCGGAGAAAAGATATATCCGGCTCAGATTCCTTCCTATTTTATGGAAAAAAGGGGGCAACGATCACAATTGGCAAATTCTCTTGGACGTCATGTGTTGGCTGAGATTTATGGGTGTAGTTTCGACATTTTAAATGATCGTGAAAAAGTCGAAGCAATTATGGTCAACGCAGCTTTGGAGGCAGGTGCTGAGGTACGTGAGGTAGTCTTTCATAAGTTCAGTCCTCAAGGGGTTAGTGGTGTAGTGGTTATTTCCGAATCACACTTAGCCATCCACACGTGGCCAGAACTCGGATATGCAGCTGTTGACGTCTTTACGTGCGGGGACCGTGTCAATCCCTGGGATGCCTGTAACTTTTTAACCGATCATTTTAAAGCAGGTCATATGACAGCAACGGAAATGAAGCGGGGAATTGTTGAAGATCCAAAGGAAGCGGTAAATTTGTAGGAGGGATATTTATTTTACTCCGGACTAAGACAAGTACGGACTAGATAGACCTTGTGACTAAAAAGTTGCAGGGTCTATTGTATTTTTATTTAAGGTCTTTTACATACTCTGGCGATAATAATGTCATATTATCAGAGTATATTTAATAAAAAGGGCAGGACTTTACATAAGTATACCGAATATATAATAGGTTAATGTCCTATAGAAAACTTAGCTAAAGCCGAGCCTCAGCAAAGATGGCCGGTCGAATGCAACGCATTGACGATAGATATGTCCTGTTCTGTTGCTGTAGTTGCAATTATGTGCTGTAACCATGATTCAAAGGATGTTTGAGGTTAGTAGTACCACAAAGATGACAAGGTCCGTGTTAAGAGAAGGAGCCTTCCTGTAAGTGCGATAAACTGACTGGTACAGTCAGTTGTACTTTATGACTAGTAGAACGGAAGACAAGGAGCGATAGTATGGTCTCGGTAGAATTTTCCTTTGTGGAGAAACTAAACAATGTGCAAATGCGTTTGAGCCAAGAAAAAAACTTTAAGCCAGCTGGTTTTGAAGAATTAGTTCAACTAGATATGGATGAACTTGATCGAACAGTAAATCCAGCAATTGTCTTAGCTGTATGCCAAGCTTTTAAAGAACATAGCCAAAAATCAGAAGCCTTGGCTGGAATTATTCAATATGTATTTATGGCCAATAAAGTCCATAAACTAATGAAGGATGACAGCGATATTATGGAAGAACTTAGACAATTTCCGGTGCTTGTTGGGGACTTATTATATGGAAAGTTTTTTTTAGAGCTTTGCCGCGAAAAGCTACTCTCATTTCTTGACCCAGTGGCTCAAGTCATGGGAACGATGAGTGAGGGGGGGATTTCACGATGGCTCTCCCGCGACAAAAAAATAGGCAAAGCGGAGTCGCTTGAAATTATTGGAATGGAGAGCGCGTCATTAACGGCCTTAGCAGCTCGTCTCAGTGCAGAACTTGCAGGGGTTTCTGTCCCATTACAGCAGCAAGTGGAAGCTTTTGGCTGGGAATTAGGACTAGCATGGGGAGCCTGGAAAGAACGTTTGGAGAAAATCGAGGTTCAATCGATTCTTCAAAGGGCGAATACTATCTTAAACGAGATTTCGTCTGAGTCTCAGCTTCAGCTACACCCCCTCCGCGAATTGTATCTTTTTATGGCGAAGCAACTTACTACAGATTACAATCCCCAAGAGGCAGGAGCTTAAACGATCGGAGTAGACTATGCAAAAACTAAAAGTTTTTTTTGAAATGATTAAATTTGAACATACCCTTTTTGCCCTTCCTTTTGCGTATCTTGGTGCTTTTTTAGCTGCAAACGGTGTTCCCCCTAAATTAAAGCTGTTCTGGATTACGCTGGCTATGATAGGGGCCCGGACCGCAGCGATGTCCTTAAATCGACTGATTGATCGGCATATTGATGCACGTAACCCTAGGACTGCGCAAAGAGCACTGCCCGCAGGGCAGTTAAGAGTAAATGAAGTCTACCTTTATACAGTGCTCTCTTTCCTACTCCTTGGTTATTCAGCATACCAGCTCAATATATTAGCCTTGTGGTTGATGCCAATTGCAGTTTTTTTTCTTGTCTTATACTCCTATACAAAAAGATTTACTTGGGCTTGCCATATCATATTAGGAATTTCACTGGGCTTGGCCCCAGCAGGTGCTTGGATTGGGGTAACTGGTCATTGGGCTCTCGCGCCCATTCTTTTAGGGCTAGGGGTCATGACTTGGGTCGCGGGGTTTGATGTTGTTTATGCCTGCCAAGATGTGGAGTTTGATCGCAATGAAGGCCTTCACTCAATCCCTGCAATTTTTGGAGTACAGAGAGGGTTAGAGATTTCAGCGGCTTTTCATATTATTGCTCCCATCCTTTTTATAGCCGTCGGAGTGGTAATGTCAATGAGTTGGCTGTATTATGGGGGGGTCTTGATTGCTATTATATTGCTCTATCGTCAGCATCGACTTGTCTCAGCAGACGATCTCTCGAAGATCGGAGTCGCATTTTTCGATCTTAATGGGTATTTAAGTCTCTTACTCTTTGTATTTTCAATCTCAGATTTAATCTTATTGAGCTAGTGTAAAGGAGAGGTATGCTTTGCCCTCACTATTTGCTTCAAGTGAACTCTTTGACCTAATAGAAAAAGTTGAAATGGGCGAACGATTAAATTATGACGCGGGTGTTCGCATGATGAACAGTCAAGATATCTTGGCTCTTGGCTATATGGCAAATTTCGTGCGCGAACAAAAAAACGGTAATCAAACATTTTTCATTGTTGATAAACGTTTGGACACTGAGGTTCAGGACGCAACGATGTTCTACGGGAACTTGGAATCAACGGAGGAACGGATTGACCAAATGCTGCAGCTGCGGGCAGTACAGGACCAAACTGGCGAGTATCTGTCGTTTAGACCACAATCTTATTACCCTGAAGATAGATTAATTGAAGGAACGATGGGTGTCGAAACGACAACTGGTATTGAAGACTTGAAAACGGTGGCAATTTCAAGAATTTTACTTGATAATTTCGATCATATTAAAGTCTCTTGGGTCATGTTAGGTCCTAAACTGACTCAGGTTTCTCTAGCGTTTGGGGTAGATGAACTAGAGGGTAACATCGTCGAGGAGCGAATTAGTCACTTAGAAGGGGTAGATACAAGTCCGGTTTTAACGGTACGAGCCATCATCCATATGATTGAAAAGGCAGGACGAGTTGCGGTAGAACGTGACGGGGTAGGGGGATCTACATGCAAACAGAGACCTTAAAAATCATAGAAAAACGTCTAACGGGCGAGCGGTTAACCATCTCAGATGGAATCAAACTATTTCAAGATGCAGATCTTCTTAGTCTGGGTCAAGGCGCGGATCTCGTTCGAGACCAAATGCATCCGGAAAAAGTAGTCACGTTTGTTATTGACCGGAATATTAATTATACAAATGTGTGTTCCTGTCAATGTAAATTTTGCGCCTTTTATTGTAAACCAGAAGACCCAAACGGTTATATTTTGTCACGGGACGAATTACATGCTAAAATTGAAGAAACAATCGACGTTGGAGGGACTCAGCTCTTAATTCAAGGGGGATTACATCCTGATTTGAATCTTGAGTATTTCGAAGATCTTTTGCGCGATATTAAAGCTCATTACTCTATACACATTCACTCGTTTAGCCCTCCAGAAATATGGGACCTAGCTAATAAAGCTAAGTTGCCTATTGAAGAAGTTATCGTTCGCCTTAAAAATGCAGGTTTAGATTCAATTCCCGGGGGTGGAGCAGAAATCTTAGATGATCGAGTTCGTCATCTAATCAGCCCAAACAAAATAGGTTGGCAACAGTGGATGGACGTGATGACTGAGGCCCACCAGCTGGGCATGAAGACGACTGCAACCATGATGTTTGGACATGTCGAGACATTTGAGGAGCGAATTTTACATATAGTACGTGTTCGAGAGGCTCAGGATCAAACTGGTGGATTTACGGCCTTTATCCCTTGGAGTTTTGCTCCAACCAACACTCTGCTAGGTGGAGAAGGAAGTACGGGGGTCGAGTACCTGAGGACACTCTCAATTGCACGCTTAATGCTCGACAATGTACCCAATATTCAAGCTTCTTGGGTTACCCAAGGAGCCAAGATGGCGCAAGTAGCGTTGCGTTTCGGAGCGAATGATTTTGGCAGCACCATGTTAGAAGAAAATGTCGTTCGTGCCGCCGGCGTACAAACTCGTGTCCCCTTGCAGGAGATTATTCGTTGCATTGAAGATGCGGGTTATCAAGCTGTTCAACGCAACACGCACTATGAGTTGTTAAAGGTCTATAGGAAGGAAGTGTAGGCTGATGCGCAGGCGACCTCGTAAGGATAGCAATTTGCCGTTGCTAGAACATGTACTTGCCCTACGCAAAGTATTAATTATCTCTGCGTATGCTATAGTAATAGGTTCCATTATCGGTTGGTTCTTTAGTGATCTAGTCTTTGCTTATTTAGCAAGACCAGTGATCCTGTTGCAAGATATAAAGTTCATTACGACAACGCCCATGGAACCAATGCTAGTGAAGGTTAAAGTTTCTATGTTCATTGGAGTCTGCCTAGCGCTCCCTGTACTCATGTGGCAAATCTGGAGTTTTGTATTACCCGCTCTAAAGCAAAATGAACGAAAATATCTATATATTATAGTTCCAAGTTCTGTACTTCTTTTCCTTGGGGGAGCCGCTCTGTGTTTCTATGTAGTGCTGCCGATAGGAATAAAGTTCTTAATATATGCTGGACTTGGGGGAGTTCAGTCAACGCCTTTTCTGACCAAAACATCGTATCTTGGCTTTATCTTAACCTTTCTCTTAACCTTTGGACTTGTATTCCAACTACCGATTGTCTTATTGATTTTAATTCGCATAGGGATCTTGTCTCCACAAATATTAGCCAAGAAAAGACGTTGGGCAATTCTCACAATTGTCATTATGGCGGTTGTTATTTCCCCAACACCAGACTTAGTTACCCAACTCCTCATGGCGGGACCAATGTATCTCCTCTATGAAATCAGCATTTGGTTAGGTTATCTGGTGGCTCGTAATAGAGATAAAGAGCTAGCAGTAAAGTGAACTCCGACCAGCTAAAAACTGGCATCGAGTCTGAATAGTGGAACTCCCACTTTATAGAAGTAAAAACTTAGATTGGTTAAGGGGGGGCACTGACGTGGGTTTTAGTGAAATTTTCATTATTTTGGCTATTGCACTTATCTTGTTTGGGCCTGAGGATTTACCAGATATAGCTAGGACAATTGGTAAAGTAGTTTTTGAAATTCGCAAAGCAACCCAAGAATTGACCAAAGAATTTCAAAATACAATGGATACACCTAAGAATGTTATGAATAAAGCGTTTGAGCAAACTACTTCATCACGTAGTAACGAACAGAAAACACAAGCGCCGCAAAGTGGGGACAAAGCAGTAAACGACGAGGTATTGTTAAAGTACGAAGATGAAAATTCCAAGGATCCACTAGCGGAATTACCATTAGATATGGTATCTTATGAAGAAAAGGGTGCGAGCAGGTGAACCGGTTTTGAAACAACTCTGGCTCTTTAGTCAAATAAATTCAGATCTGCAACGTGTTGAAAAAGAACTGACCAAGTTCGTGGAGACGGATTATCCGATTCTCCAGGATTCGGCTGTCCATTTATTAGCTGCAGGCGGAAAACGGTTACGTCCAGCTTTTACGCTCTTAGCCGGGAAATTCTATGGCTATTCCTTGGAAAAATTAATTCCAGTGGCGATGGCCTTAGAACTCATTCATATGTCTTCACTAGTCCATGATGATGTCGTGGACGCTTCGATGACCAGAAGAGGGCGCCCGACGGTAAAAGCCAACTGGGGCAACATTGTATCCGTGCAAACAGGAGACTACCTGTTAGCTAAATCATTGATGCTCATTTCCAAGATTGATCATCCAGAGGTTGCACGTATCTTAGCAGAAATCAGTGTTGAAATGTGCCAAGGGGAGATCCAGCAGATTAAATGTTCCTTTGACGTAGAGCAAAACATAAAACAGTACTATTACCGTATAAAACGTAAAACAGCCTTACTAATCTCCGCCTGTTGCAGGCTAGGTGCTATAGTATCTGGAGCTCCTAGGCGTCAAGTATGGGCACTGGGTGCCTACGGACATTCGCTTGGAATGGCCTTTCAGATTGTCGATGATGTTTTAGATTTGACGGCCAAGGCCGCCGAATTCGGGAAACCAGTTGGAGGAGATTTGCGTCAGGGGATTATGACCTTACCCATGATCTTGGCTCTGAAATCATCGACTAACCCGGCCCATTTGAAGACGTTGCTTAGAAAAGTGGATAAAACGGATGAAGAAGTGTTGGAAACGATTGGATTGATCAACAACACTGGGGCAATTGATGAGGCGATGCATTTGGTCGATTTATATGTTTTGAAGGCGAAAAGACATTTGCAGGATCTTCCCCAGGTCCCAACCCGTAAGGCTTTGGAAGAGTTAGCTGAGTTTATAAGGGTTAGAAAGTTTTAATTTGCAATTCGTAATTATTTTTGTTTTAGTTAACGCTATCTTTCGTGATTAAAGAGGACTACCCTAGAGCAGGGGAGTCCTCTTTAAATATTCTCGTCAACAATAAATGAATGCATTCATTTATTGTTGACCACCTCAGTATTTATGGTTATAATAAAATATCACACGGTTCAGTAATTGGTAACGTATACCTACTTATTCCTCCACTAGTTTCATGACTTAGAATCCGTACTATAAAAAATATCAATATCTCTCTGGAGGGAAAAAAATGCAACAAGAAACAAGTAGGCGTGAGAGAAAAAAACTTCAGACAAAAAAGACGATAGCAGAAATAGCTTTGAAATTATTTTTCAGTAAAGGGCTGAATGAAATTACAGTCGCAGAAATAATGGAAGAAGCAGATCTGGGAACGGGTACTTTTTATAATTACTTCGAATCTAAGGAAGCTATTCTAAAATACTGCCTTGTTGAAAGAATTGACAGTGGTAACCAAACTCTTGAAGAGATACAGACATCCCCCTTAAATGCACCTGAAAAACTATCCCAGATGGTACAGGCCGTAGGAAAAACCTATGAAGAAAACCAATCACTAATAAGTTTATATATGAAATTTTACCGTAATCTCGATAAACTTGACAGGAAAGCACCTCATGGGGTTAGGTTTAAGGAGATTTTATCCAGTATCATTAGAGAAGGACAAGAAAAGAATGAGTTTAGAAGAGATATCCCACCCGAAATTATCAATGAGATGTTTTCTGAAATTCATAAATCTACAATGAGTAGCAACCTAGGACTTCCCTTTATGGATAATATCAATTATAAACTTTCCTTGCTATTAGAAGGGGTCACTACTCAGAAAGAGGGAGAAGCGTGATGGAGTTGAATCCTCGTATAGGTTACAATGTAGCTTATCCTTGTCAATCTATCAAAGTAGCATATAACGATAAACTAGTGTCAATAATACTTTAGTGGATATAAGCCGGGAGGGGTAAAGTTTAATGGTTGACAATTCGAAGGATTTGATTGAACGAATTTGGGGTTTCTTTAGTTCCATGAAGCTTGGACTAGCCTTATTAGGCGTAATTGCTTTTGTGTCTGGCATCGGAACGATTGTCCCACAGATAGAACAATCGCCCGAAAAAGCTGAGGCAGTGAGCCAACTGTGGCAAACGATGGGGTTTACACATCTTTATAGCGCAGTTTGGTTTCGTTTATTACTGGGGCTATTATGTATCAATCTTATAGTGTGTAGTACTCAAAGGTTTAGGGGTATTTATCTACGAACATTTAAGCTAACGCCGCCGTTAAATCTCGCACGGATTCCACAAAAAAATCAGCTTGTGGTTCAAGGCGAATTAGCATCATTACGAGAATCAGTTCAGGAGGTCCTAAGACAAAAAGGATTTCGTTTTAAGCTTAACGACCAGTCAGGCCATTGGAGTTTTATAGCCATAAAACGCCGCCTAGGAAACTGGGGCTCATTGATCACCCATCTTTCTTTTGTGGTATTAGTTATTGGGGCCTTATTGGGGTCCCTATTAGGCTTTAAAGGATATTTCATGGAAGGGTCTGGAACGACCATCGCTATTCGAGAAATCGAAGTTTCTAAAGGGAGAGTTTCTGAGACATTTAGTGTGCGCGTTAATTCTGCGGAGGATCGATTTTTGCCGAATGGTGAACGGGATAATTGGTATACAGATTTGAGCGTTTTAGAAAATGGTGAAGAAGTGGCGAGGAAGACCTTGTCGGTGAATCATCCGTTTAAGTATAAAGGAGTCACTTTCTATCAAGCGAGTTTTGCCAATGGTGCCCTGTTTACAGCAGAAATGAATGGACAAAAAAAACCAGTTGTCTTGCGTGATCAGAGACAAAGCTATTATCAAGCCCCAGGGACTGACCTTTATCTCGTAACAACCCTTGCGAAAAGCTTATCCCAGAATCCAGACGTTCTTTATCAGGTTTACAAAGGTACTGGAGTAAATCCGATCCAAACTGGCCAGCTCAAGACTGGAGAAACGATTGATGTGCAAGGAACCTATCGTTTAACTTATGAGGGATTAGCAGGATTTACGGGGTTACAAGTTAAGAAAGATCCTGGGGTCGCTGTTATCTGGTTAGGTTGTGGGTTGTTGCTCGGTGGGTTGTTACTAGCTTTTTACTGGCAACCTTTAGTTATCTCAGGAATTATTCAATCCGAGAACGGAAAACGAGGTACGCTAACAGTAGGTGCATTATCGGGTAAAATGCCAGATAGTACCAACAGAGCTTTAGAGCAATTTGTTAGTTCAATAAAAACAACTATGGGAAAATAGCTTAGGAGGGTACAGAATGCTGGAGAGTCTTGAAGTGGCCATGTTTTATAGTTTAGTGTTAGCAACTACTTTATGTATGCTGTTATACGTGGTTTGGTTAGTCACTAAGAATGAATTTGTTGGTCGTTTGGCGACTTATCTAACGATCATCGCCGTCATTGCGAACACGTTTGCCATTATTTTCAGAATGATGATTTCAGGGCATCCTCCGCTTACCAATGGGTACGAATTCCTCTTGACCTTTGTATGGGGAATTATGGTCGTGTATTTGTTTGCTGAGTATCGCTATAAGTTAAAGACTCTGGGTGCCTTTGTCATGCCCATTGCTTTCTTACTTTTGATGTTCATAATTATGACCATGGGACCTGAGGAACGAATTGCCCATGCGATTCCTCCAGCCCTGAAGAGTAAATGGCTCACCTTCCACGTTGCTACGGCGATTTTTTCCTACGGTGCTTTCGCTATATCGTTTGGGTTAGGTATTATGTATTTGCTTAAATTGAGTAAACAAGATAGCGGGATAAAATTGAAACCCGACAGTATTGTTGCTCGATTCCCCTCCTTAGAAACATTAGATGAGCTAGCGTACAAAAGTGTGGCTTTCGCTTTCCCACTGTTATCGCTCTGCATTATCACGGGCGCAATATGGGCAAATTATGCATGGGGTACTTATTGGTCCTGGGACCCTAAAGAAACGTGGTCTTTGATTACCTGGATTATTTATGCAGCTTATTTGCATGCTAGGTTGATGTACGGTTGGAAAGGGAAACGGGCTGCTTGGATGGCTGTATTTGGTTTTGCAGCCGTGTTATTTACTTTCTTTGGAGTTAACTACTTTTTAGTCGGACTGCATTCTTATGCTTCGTAGTTATAAGGTGAAGATGGATAGGAATTCGAATTTTCTTACACATTAGCAGGGTAAATGTTCTACTAGGGCGAAATCAAAAGGGAAGAAAAGCTGGAGAAGGTGACTTTAAATATGTCGCAGTATTATCCAATATTTATAGATTTAAATGCTCTGCCGGTTTTGGTCGTCGGTGGAGGGGGCGTAGCTTTACGCAAAGTTCAAACCCTTTTGCATCATGGAGCATTGGTGCAGATTGTCTCTCCCCAGCTCATTCCGGAGCTTAGGGAACTGGTCAATGATAAAACCTGTACTTGGGTAGAAAAAGAATATTCGCCAGAAGATATGCGGGAAATTATGCTCGTTTTTTCATGTACAGAAATAGAAGAAGTTAATGCTCAAGTGTCCCATGACGCCAAAGTTTGCTATCGGTTGGTAAATGTCGTGGATGACCCAGAGAACTGTAGCTTTATTGTCCCTTCAATTATGGAACGAGGGGATTTGAAAATTGCGGTATCCACAGGAGGGAGCAGCCCCATCGTTGCACGACAAGTTCGTGCAGAGCTGGAAACATTGTACGGCAATGAGATGGCTGATTATCTCACCTTACTTAAATCTTGGCGCACTAAAGCCAAGCGTGACTTGCCAATCGAGAAACGAACTATTTTTTGGAATCGCTTTACGGACGGAGAAGTGAGGAAACTCATTAAAGCCCAGCGATTAGCCGAGGCAGAAGGAGTGGTTGAAAAGTGTTTCCTGTCGCTATTGGATTAAATCATCGAAGCGCACCTGTAGAAATTAGAGAAAAAATGAGTTTTCATCCCTCCCAGATACAGAAGGTACTTAGAGAATTAAAAAGTTGCCCAGGACTTGAAGGAGTAGTAATTATCAGTACCTGTAATCGTACTGAGGTCTATGCTGCAACAACAGATGTAGAGATGGGAATCTGTTCCATAAAGAAGTTCCTTGCTAGTCAACATGGGCTGGGGGAAAACGTACTCGATCACTACTTGTATGTACACACCTTGTATGACTCAGTGCGCCACTTGTATCGAGTTGTCTCAGGATTGGATTCGATGGTACGGGGAGAGACTCAAATTCTAGGACAGGTCGCTAACGCTTATCAACAGGCATGTGAAGCAGAGGTCACGAACAAAGCAATAAATGTGCTTTTCCAGAATGCCTTGGCTGTAGGTAAACGCGTGCGCACGGATACTTTGATTGATCAGCACCCAGTTTCCATCAGTTATACAGCTGTAGAGCTTGCTAAACAACACTTTGGTGAACTCCAAGGCAAAGGGATTTTAATCTTGGGAGCTGGAGAAATGAGCACCCTAACTGCCAGAAACCTAGTTGCAGCAGGGGCTAACACTGTCTTGGTGTCGAATCGATCCTATGAAAAAGCTGCACTCTTGGCTCAAGAGTGTTCTGGTAGAGCAGTACGTTTTGATAATATGGACCAGTACCTTGAGGAAGTTGATATTGTTATTTCCGCAACGGCATCAACCCATTTTGTGTTAATACCAGAACGCATGCAGGCGATAATGAAGACTCGTGAGGGACGCCCTATGCTTCTGATCGATATTGCGGTTCCTCGCGATATCCACCCTGACGTAGGTAAGATACCTTTCGTAACGCTATTTGACATAGATGATTTACGTGGGGTAGTTGACCGCCATCATCAAGAACGAGAATTAGCAGCCGTCAACGCTGAAAAGATTATTGAAGATGAAATGATAAGTTTCCTTAAATGGCACAATTCCTTGTTTTCTGTTCCAACTATTCTAGCATTACAGAAAAAGGGGCAAAAAATTAAAGACTTGCAACTCGAGAGAGCGTTTGAACATTTAAATGGATTAACTCCAAAACAAGAAAAGATTATCCGTTCTATGGCAAATTCTATCGTCAATCATCTTTTACACGTGCCCATCACGAATCTTAAAGAGTATGCAGCGACAAGCCAAGGGCATCTTTATACTGAAATCTTACAGAATCTTTTTGACTTAGATGTTGAGGAAGAAGATAAGCGCCCAGCCAAAGTAGCAGGGCATCATCATGGTCAAGTGCATCACAGGAGGGCAGAAGCAGAATGAAGACCATCAGAATTGGGACTCGTGACAGCTTACTCGCAATGTGGCAAGCTGAGTGGGTGAAAAGCCAATTAACTAAATCTTATCCGCGTCTCCACTTTGAGCTGGTCCCTATGAAAACCAAAGGAGATAAAATATTAGATGTACCCCTTTCTAAGATTGGGGACAAGGGGTTATTCACGAAGGAATTAGAACAGGGACTATTGTCAGATGAGCTTGATATGGCAGTCCATAGCCTAAAGGACATGCCAACCTTGTTACCAAAGGGATTGACGATAAGCACTTTTTGTGAAAGAGAAGAGCCGAGGGATGTTTTTCTCAGCAAAAACGGAATTGCTCTCGAAGATTTACCCACTGGGGCTATCATAGGCACAAGCAGTCTGCGGCGAAAATCGCAACTCAAACACTATCGCCCGGATTTTGTATTTGTTGATTTGCGTGGCAATCTTCAAACGCGTTGGAGGAAGTTAACTGAGTCCAATATGGATGGGATTGTTTTGGCGGCTGCTGGTGTAAAACGTTTAGGATGGGGGGATCGAATCACTCAAATTTTACCCGAAAACATGATGCTTTCGGCAGTTGGTCAGGGGTCAATTGCTATTGAAATAGCTGAACAACGATCTGATATTCGAGAATTATTATCCCCTCTTAATCATATTGAGACTGAACTAGCGGTGCGTGCTGAACGTTCTTTAATGCGCAAACTTGAAGGTGGATGTCAAGTCCCCATTGGGGCCTTAGCACAAGTTGTAAATGAACAGATTACTCTGCGCGGGATGGTAGCGAGCTTAGATGGGGTTCGCTTGATCAAAGCCGAAGCTACAGGGATAGATCCTGACGCTGTGGGCATAGAGGTTGCTGAGCGGCTAGTTGAACTTGGGGCTCTAAGCATTCTTGCGGAGATACGTACTTAGCACAACGTTTATCTCGTGATGCGCGGGGAACTTCGCGCTTACAACGCGCACTTGCTTGCTCTCGCTGATCAAATTAAGACTCAAGAGCTTGCTGGTAAGAGGGCGGGGCGAAACACATGTGTTTCGGCAAATCGGACATCCGTGTCCGGTTGCCGGCGGTGTACATCCTTGTCCACCGCCCCGGTATGAAAGCACTCCTGAGTCAAGTTTGATAAGCTGCTCGATCAAAGAAGGTTCGCTTTTGTAAGTGCGAAGTTCCAGGCTTGGAAGCAAGGTCAGGAACGTAGCAAACATGCAAGTTCTGGGGACGGTTCTTGAAACTTGCATTCGCATAGCAGTCAAAGCGTCATCATGATTAGCATAGCAAAAAACGTCCCCTTGGCTTTCCAGAATTATTTGGAAGTAGGAGAACCGTCCCCGTGCTTCACGTGCTTGAATGTCTTTCTCAGCCCAGAGGGTCTGATGTCACGCGGTGATCGCATGGCAGAACAAGTGCCTCGCGACCCTTACATTGATTTGAATAGGAGTGGTCAATTTGACTAAAGGATATGTATATTTAGTGGGTGCTGGTCCTGGAGACCCTAAGTTGATAACTGTTAAAGGGTCAGAATGTATTGCCAAAGCAGATGTATTAGTCTATGATCGCTTAGCATCGCGGCGTCTTCTGACGTTAGTCCGTCCGGATTGTGAGCTTATCTATTGTGGGAAATCTCCTGATCGCCATACACTTAGACAAGAAGAAATTAACCAACTCCTTGTGGATAAAGGCTTAGAAGGTAAAATTGTGACCCGCCTTAAAGGGGGAGATCCTTTTGTCTTTGGCCGGGGAGGCGAGGAAGCAGAAGCGTTACTGGATGCAGGCATTGAATTTGAAGTTGTGCCTGGTATCACCTCCGCAATCGCTGTTCCAGCTTACGCTGGTATCCCTGTGACGCATCGAGATTTAACAACTTCGTTCGCGGTCATCACGGGTCATGAAGATCCAACCAAAAACGAAACGACTATTCACTGGGACCATCTCGCGCAATCACACGGGACGCTGGTTTTCCTCATGGGAATGGCGAACCTTCCCCTAATTGCTGAAAAACTGATGGCAAATGGTAAAAAAGCCACGACCCCAGTCGCGATTATTCAATGGGGCACTCGACCTGAACAACGCACGCTTGTGGGGCAACTCGATACTATTGCAGCAGATGTTAAAGAACGAGGCTTTACGAACCCTTCCATCATTATTGTTGGCGAAGTCGTCACGTTAAGGGAAAAACTCAAGTGGTTTGAAAAGAAGCCACTGTTTGGTCAACGGATTGTTGTAACACGCGCACGCCATCAAGCGAGCGAATTATCGCTTGCTATAGAAGCTTTGGGTGGAGAAGCCTGGGAATTTCCAATGATTGAAATTGTCCCCCCAACGGATAGCTCTTATTTAACGAAAGCAGTTAGCGACCTGAAAGGTTTTCAATGGCTAATCTTCACTAGTTCTAATGGGGTTGAAGGCTTTTTTGCTGAGCTCAAGAATCAAGAGCGGGATGTGCGAGATCTGGCAGGTATTGAAATTGTCGCCATCGGTCCTGCCACAAAAGTGGCCTTGGAGCAAAGAGGACTACGTGCTTCCTTTGTACCAGAAGAGTTCCGAGCGGAGAAGATCGTTGAAGGACTATCTGGCCGGATTTTGTCCGGACAAAGGGTCTTATTGGCAAGAGCCGAAGAGGCCAGAGATGTTTTACCAGAATCCCTAAAGGCTAGGGGCGTGGAAGTTTGGGACGTGCCAGTTTATAAGACGGTAATCGGCGGTGCTAACCGTGGAGAATTGCAACAGATGCTTCGCGAGAAGGAGATCCATACGGTTACGTTTACTAGTTCTTCAACCGTTCGAAACTTTGTAACGCTTTTAGATGGAGATGTTTCCTTATTGAAGGATGTCCGGCTCTATTCTATTGGACCAATTACTAGTGCAACTGCGCAAGAACTGGGTCTGACTATTTTCAAAGAAGCAGCTCAATACACAATTAGCGGATTGGTCGAAGCATTACTGGAGGGAAAAAAAGCATGATTAGCGTCACAAAGCTTTTATTTGATACCGAATATTTCGGAGACTCCCTGAGATATAACAAAGCGTCACACGGCGCGCGAAATGGAACTACTATAGGGTCAGGTCCTGTTGTCGTGTGGAATACGACTAAGACTTGTAACTTGAAATGTGCTCATTGTTATATGGAGTCAGATTCTCAAAAATATCAAGGGGAAATGACCACGGCGGAAGCAAAACGTTTTATCGATAACTTGGCTGAGTTTAAATCGCCAGTACTGCTTTTCTCGGGAGGCGAGCCCCTGATTCGCCCCGACTTTTTTGAACTCGCCGAGTATACCATTTCGAAAGGACTAAGGGCCACGCTTTCGACCAATGGCACATTAATTACGCCTGAAGTGGCAAGGCGCATTAAAGACATTGGGATCTCCTATGTGGGCATTTCACTTGACGGGCTTGCTGATGTCAATGACAAGTTCCGTGGTAAAGAGGGAGCCTTTAAGGCTGCAATGGAAGGAATTCAAAACTGTGTTGCCGTAGATCAACGAGTAGGACTTCGCTTTACCATTAATCACCACAATATTAAAGAACTAGATAAGATCTTCGATTTTATTGAAGCAGAAAACATTGATCGTGTTTGCTTTTACCATCTGGTCTATTCGGGCCGAGGAAACAAAATGATCGCAGAAGATGTGACTCGGGAAGAATCTCGTCAAGCGATGGATACGATTATTCGCAGAACCCGAGATTTTGAAGCGCGCGGGTTGCAAAAGGAAATCCTCACCGTGGATAATCATTGTGATGGCGTGTATATGTACATTCAAGCATTAAAAGAAGATCCAGCAAGGGCGGAGAAAATCAAGAGTCTCATCGGATTCAATGGCGGAAACCGTTCAGGGATTGCTTTCGGAGAAGTCGACCCGCAGGGAGATGTACATCCTGACCAATTCACTCAGCATATCACGTTCGGAAATGTCCGAGACCGCAAAATAGAGGAGATCTGGACTGATGTGTCTCATCCCATCATGGCAGGACTCAAAGACCGTAAAGCGTTGCTCAAAGGCCGCTGTGCAGCCTGTCAATACCTCGACATGTGTAACGGTAATTTCCGGACACGTGCCGAAGCCGTCACCGGAGATTTCTGGGAGTCCGATCCAGCATGCTATTTAACGGATGAAGAGATAGGGATAACTCCGACGAAGTAGGAACCCGGAATTTATGCAAGTTCCAAGAACCGTCCCCAAAACTTGCACAAGAACCGTCCCCCGACTTGCGCGATTAAGATAGGAGGTCATAAAATGGAACTTAAAAGGCGCCCGCGTCGGTTGCGGGCTAATGAAGCGATACGCAGAATGGTTCGAGAAAATCATATCCGTGTTGAGGACTTGATTTACCCTATGTTTGTAATGCCCGGTGAAAAAAAGAAAATCGAAATCTCCTCAATGCCTGGCGTCTATAATTTTTCCCTCGACGAGTTTATCTTAGAGCTTGGGAACGTTGTGAAGTTGGGAATCCCTGCGGTCTTATTATTTGGAATTCCAGAGAGTAAAGATAGTGCTGGGACAGGAGCTTACCATGAGCATGGGATTGTTCAGGAAGCTGTACGCTTAGCCAAAAAGAATTTCCCCAAACTCTACGTCATCACCGATGTCTGTCTCTGTGAATATACCGACCATGGGCATTGTGGATTGATTGAAAATGAACAAGTCCTGAATGATCCGACACTCAACCTACTAGCCCAGACGGCTATTTCTCATGCCCGGGCGGGTGCGGATATGGTAGCCCCCTCGGATATGATGGATGGGCGAGTCGCGGCAATCAGAGAAGGCTTAGATAAAGAAGGATTCTCTCATATCCCGATCATGGCTTATTCGGCCAAGGTAGCCTCCGGATTTTATGGCCCTTTCCGTGAAGCGGCTGGGTCTACGCCTCAGTTTGGAGATCGTAGAACTTATCAGATGGATCCGTCGAATGGCAACGAAGCTATGTTGGAAACAGCACTAGATATTGAAGAGGGCGCTGACCTAATTATCGTGAAGCCAGCTATGGCCTATGGAGATATTATTTACCGGACCAAAGAGAGATTCGGAGTGCCCGTTGTCGCGTATAACGTCAGTGGTGAGTATGCGATGGTAAAAGCGGCAGCAGCGAACGGTTGGATTGATGAGAAACGCATTGTCCTAGAGGCCTTGGTAAGCATGAAACGGGCGGGCGCAGATCTGTTAATCACCTACCATGCTCTAGACGTTGCAAATTGGATTAGAGAGGAGGGGCAAGCATGATCGTTTCTTGGAATACGACAAACGACTGTAATATGTACTGTGACCATTGTTACCGTGATGCTGGATGCAAGGCAGAAGATGAGCTCAATACCGCTCAAGCAAGGACCTTGCTCGAACAGATTGCTAAAGCAGGGTTTAAGATTATGATTTTTAGTGGGGGAGAGCCCCTAATGAGAACGGACATTGTCGAATTAGTCGCATATGCAACGTCCTTGGGACTGCGTCCGGTGCTTGGGAGTAACGGAACTCTGCTGACTTTAGAATTGGCGCGTCAACTTAAAGAAGCTGGCGCCATGGGAATAGGTATTTCCTTAGATTCTCTGGACAAGAAGAAACATGACGAATTCCGAAAATTCCCAGGTGCTTGGGATGGAGCAGTACGAGGAATGAGAAACAGTAAAGAAGTTGGTCTTGCGTTTCAAATTCACACGACCATTATGGATTGGAATTCGGATGAAGTGGAAGCAATTACGGATTTTGCAGTCGAGATGGGCGCGGTTGCTCACCATTTCTTTTTCCTAGTTCCGACGGGCCGAGCGGTTTCGATTGAGGAGGAGTCCCTCAAGGCAGAGGCCTATGAGGAAGTTCTTACTCGAATTATGAAAAAACAGCAAACAGTCAGTATAGAACTTAAGCCAACTTGTGCCCCTCAGTTTATGCGTATCGCTGAACAAATGGGGGTCAATATGCGCTTTAGCCGAGGTTGTTTGGCTGGAACAAGTTATTGTATCATTGGACCCAAGGGTCAAGTTCAGCCCTGTGCTTACTTGAATATCCCATTAGGGGATGTTCGAGAGACTCCGTTTGACGAAATTTGGCGGAATCATGAAGTGTTAAATACCTTGCGAACACTCGATTATAAGGGCGGGTGTGGCTCCTGTGGATATAAGGAAAAGTGTGGCGGTTGTCGTGCACGCGCTGCCTATTACAATGAAGGGGATTACATGGCAGAGGAACCGTGGTGCTTATATCATGGAAGGAAGGGGATTTAGGATGGATTCAATCGATCGAGCCCTGCTGAATGCCATTCAAAACCATTTTCCCATCGCCGTCCATCCCTACCAGATCCTAGGTTTGGCTGTGGGAACGACGGAGGAAGATGCTTTTAATCGGATCCAACATCTCCGACAAGAAGGGATTATTCGTCGTTTGGGTGGGGTTTTTGATTCTCGACGTTTAGGGTACTATAGTACTTTATGTGCGGCTAAGGTTACAGATGAGAAGATTCCAATCTTGGCTAAACTATTAGAAGGAATACCCGGCGTGACCCATAACTATATTCGCAACCATGCGTACAATTGCTGGTTTACGCTCATCGCCCGTTCTCAGGCTGTTGCAGAGCGCATTCTTGATTATGTCCGTGAAACATCGGGTGTTTCGGAGGTCTTCAGCCTTCCGGCTACTCAATTGTTTAAGATAAATGTCAATTTTGATCTATCAGATGATGCATCATCTGATGAAGATACGTCCCCAGAAGAAGGCATAGACACATTCGGGGACGCTGATTTGCGCGGTGCCCATAAAGGAAACAGTTCAGCATATGACTTAACCGACGAGGATATAGCCCTGATTCAAGTGCTGCAGGGTAATCTGCCGGATTCCCAGACCCCCTTCACGGTACTGGCCGAAAGTCTCCAGTGGCAAGTTGATGATGTCATCTCAATCGCAAGTCGTTTATTAGAAGCAAAGGTTATCCGTCGCTTCGGAGCAGTTCTTCGACATCAAAAGGCTGGTTTCGTGGCTAACTCTATGGGTGTTTGGCAAGTCGCTCCAGAACGGGCGGCAGAGGTTGGAGAAACTATGGCACGATTCAAGGAAGTTAGTCACTGTTACCAAAGACCAACTCTACCCGATTGGCCATACAACCTCTTTACCATGGTCCATGGACGAACTGCGGAGGATTGTAAGGATGTTATGAAGAGAATTTCCTTAGCAACCGGTGTAACAACGTATTCCATGCTTTTCAGTACAGCCGAACTAAAGAAGAGCAGTATGCAATATTTTTTAGAAGAAGAGACCTGTTAGAAGGGGGTATTTACTTGCCTTTTGTAGATGAAAAAAGCCGACTAGCCTTTGCTAGGGCCCAAAAGTTCATTCCAGGTGGCGTAAATTCGCCAGTTAGGGCCTTTAAATCAGTAGGGCGGGACCCAGTCTTTATAGAGCGGGGTGAAGGTGCCTATATCTGGGATATCGATGGTAACCGTTACCTTGACTTTGTCGGTTCCTGGGGGCCACTTATTGTTGGACATGCACACCCAGACGTGGTTGCTGTGATTAAACGAGTGGCCGAGCGAGGAACGAGTTACGGCGCGCCAACTGAAGTTGAAACAGTCTTAGCCGAAGAAGTCCTGAAGGCTTACCCTTCCATGGATATGATACGAATGGTTAACTCCGGGACGGAAGCCACAATGAGTGCTTTGCGTTTAGCACGTGGCGTCACAGGCAGGACAAAAATTATTAAGTTTGAGGGTTGCTACCATGGGCACTCTGACCAACTCCTGATTAAGGCTGGAAGCGGAGCGCTGACGTTTGGTGTTCCAACGTCCCCCGGTGTTCCGAGTCAAATCGCGGCCACTACTATTTCTGCTCGTTTTAATGATCTAGAAGGGCTACGGGAAATTTTTGCGCGCGAAGGAGAAGAGATTGCTTGCGTAATTCTCGAACCAGTCGCGGGAAATATGGGTGTGGTCTTACCTGAAGATGGATTCTTACAAGGGGTTCGCCGTTTAACAGAGGAGTACGGGGCATTACTGATCTTTGACGAAGTGATGACCGGATTTAGAGTTAGTTATGGTGGGGCACAAGCTCATTTTGGGATTGATCCAGACTTGACTTGCTTGGGGAAAGTGATTGGTGGGGGTCTTCCGGTAGGGGCGTACGGTGGAAAACGCCGTTTTATGGAACAAATTGCTCCTAGTGGTCCGATTTATCAGGCAGGGACCCTTTCCGGTAATCCGCTGGCGATGAACGCTGGGCTAACAACTTTAAAACTGTTACAACAACCAGGAACATATGAGTCATTAGCCAGTAAGACGACCCGGTTAGCCGAAGGATTAAAGCAACTCGCTCGTGAGGCAGGACTGCCGATGTGGGTTAATGCCATTGGAGCGATGTTTTGTCCATTTTTCACGGACGTTCCGGTTAAGGATTATGCAAGTGCCTGCACGTCGGACGTGGAACGGTTTGCTAAGTATCATCGAGGAATGTTAGAACGGGGCATTTATTTAGCTCCTAGCCAATATGAAGCAACTTTTTTATCAACTGCACATACAGAATCAGACATTGACCACGCGCTAGAACAGGCTCGTGAAGTACTGAGAACCCTCTAGAGCCTACACCAAGCGAAGGCACCTACAAGAAGTGGGAGTCTCATGAATGGATTAGACAAGTTTATTATTACTCTTTAAAAAGGGGTGCCATCCTGTATGGAACGCAAACGCGTTATACGAACTCTCATTACGCTATGCTTAATGGGTGCCTTAGTTCTGGTACTCTACATGTCTCAAGATCACGATTCATCCAACCCCCATTCGTCGATTCCCAGGGAAACTTGGATTAACGGTCCAAAAGGACATGGCTACGCGGTTTTAAATAACCAGCAACCATGGAAACAGTGTTATACTTGTCACGAAGAAAAAGGGCTTGGCGGAGAAGTATATTGTCAGAGTTGTCATGACCAATCAGGGGCGAAGGTAGTTATACCTAAAAAACCTTTGTAATCAACTACATAGCTCAAGCTGAACATTGTGAGACTTCAATTTAACTTTCATAAAACTGTACCTCCTTGTTAATACTAATTTAACAAGGAGGTACAGTTGTTTATGAAGGATCGTTTCTACTATGGGTTTTTCGTTGGCGGATACTATGGTAATAGTTGATCTATTTCAATTTTCAGATTAGCGCTGTCAGAAGTGACTAAGCGAAATGGTTAGCTCAAAATCACCAAATTAAACACAAAAGGGTTCCCCATTTACTCACCATAAAACAAATATGGAATATTATGGGATGTAAGGATTAGACTGGGGGGCTTGATTTGAATCCAGAGGAACGAGTTAACTTAATTGAGCGATTAGAACAACTGAGGAATTCTAAAGTTTTAGTTTATTTTTCCTATACACCTCTAGATGACACAATTTTAGTCCCTCTCTATAAACAATTGAAGGACATTGGTCATACTAAAAAAATTGATCTGGTTTTGCACAGCTATGGGGGAGCGGTGGATACCCCCTATAAAGTCGTTACACTGATCCGAGAGTTTTGCGATGAGTTCTCAGTTATTGTTCCGTTTGTTGCTAAATCCGCGGCCTCAATGCTTGTGCTTGGAGCCGATGAAGTTGTCATGGGACCGATCTCAGAACTTGGCCCTATCGATCCCCTAGTCAAGCATCCAGTCTATAAAGACATATTGGTACCCGTTCAAGCAGTGTGGCATTGTTTAGATTACTTGCAACGCTCCATTATCAACAGCTCAGATCCCGAAATTACGTCCTTTATGGTAACTCCTCTACTCGACAAGCTTGATCCGTGGCTTATCGGAGATTACGAAAAGACCATAAAGGCATCCCAACAATATGCTGAAATGTTATTAACTCGCTATATGTTAAAAAATGACCTAGGACGGGTACCGAACGTAACTAGAACGTTAACTGAAGGGTATTTTTCCCATGGTTATCCGATTGGTCGGCGTGAGGCGAAAGACTTAGGGCTTAAAGTGACTGAAGCCAATGGCGAATTATGGGATGTAATCTGGAAACTATATCTTGGCTACGAAGAACTATTCAAGGAAAAAGAAAAGGAAGCGGAAGCAACTTATAAAGCCTCTGAGGTTTATAGGAGTACCCTTAAAGAGACTTGCTTCTAAGCAGTCTTTTTAATTTTCCAGAAAAAATATGTTGCGTGTTGTGCTCCAATACGATACGATAAGTCTGTACTTGTCTTACTATCTAATAAAGGAGTTATACCATCAGAGTATGATTAGGTAGTTACAATAAATGGAGGTGGACTAACTTTATGCTAACTACGTTTGGATTTGTTACGCCCATGACAGCAGGGATAATTCTTGTCATTGCCTTGGTTATTTTTGGACCAGGAAAGTTGCCAGAGTTGGGAAAGGCAATGGGTAAAGGTATAAAAGAATTTAAATCTGCCACTGAGGGCGACGAGAAAAAAGAAGACGTCAAGGTTGAGAAGATAGAAAAAGAATAGTGAATAAAAATTAAAGATACGGGACCAATTTGGTCCCGTATCTTTTTGCAGCGTCGTTAAGCGAAGAGTCCACTTAAGTTAAACCTGTAACGAATTAAATTTGTCCTTAGCTTTTTGAACTTCTTGGGCCTCGGCATCACTAGTAGGATACCAGCCTTTTTGGTTCATAATATTATAAAGGTTTTCATGAATACTATGTTCTTCGTTGAGAATGGTTTTCAGGTTCTGTCTTAAATTAGCACAAGTCGATTCTGAAATGAACGTATTCACAGTGGAAGTAGTATGTTTTTCGCTTGTCAGCAAGTCTGTTAAAATATCTTGCTCTGACATTGTGGTTTGAGTATTCAATTCTCATCCCGTCCTTTCTTTTTATTGATGCGAATTTAAATAATTGAGTAGGGTATCATAGTGATTGCGATGTTGTTTAGATATGTTTGAAAGTTCTGTGCTAATCGTTTGATCTTGGACCGATTGTGCGGCTTGAGCAAACTTATGGACAAGCAATGCTTCAGATCCGAGTTGATCATTCAAAATGGCCAAATTTCTAGCAGTTAGTTCTGGTTTTGATGTGTTCATGATAATTCTCCTCTCGGTACAATTTAACACATAATTAGAATGCACAAAACACGTAGAAATATGTGTGTACAATAAAGGAAAGAAAATACATTCTTTGAGATAGAGCTTAAAATAGGTGCCATGCCATGGGATGAAAAGAAGTGTTGTTTGGCAACACTATTTTCAAAGAGTGAACAGGGAACGCCGACTTAATGGCTTAAAAGTTTATAGAGCACCGTCGGAGTACGGGGTACCACTCCATACCTTTAGAAGTGGGAGTCTCACGATTTGATGAAGGAGAAACAATTAATGAATACATCAGCTGTTAACCCAATGAATCGCGTCAGTTTAATTTATCAATATGTATCCCGAATTTTTCCGAACGTAAAACAAGAACTAAGCATATGGCGGCGGAAAGCTTCGCAGTGTCCTGATTCCAGCTTGCGTCAGCAAGCTTTTGAGAGCATTCAAACAAAAACATTTCACTGCCAAGGGGGAAGTATCTATGCTCTCTATCCTGGCGTGAATCGAGTTGAAGCAGTTCGATTTATTGTTGCTTATCAAACAATGTGTGATTATCTTGATAATTTGGTCGATAGTCTAGAAGTTCAGGATGAATTGGCGTTTGCTCAGTTGCATCTGGCCGTGCAAGAAGCCTTAGATCCTAATGTATCCAGATCTGATTATTATTTGTATTATCCTTATCGAGAGGACGGAGGATATCTAGAACTATTGGTCACAACCTGTCAAGAAAGCCTTAAAATTCTACCGTCTTACAAACTAGTTCAAGAAGAAGCCATTACGTTGGCGAAATTCTATTCCCACTTACAGACCTACAAGCACTTGGCAGTGGAAGAACGGGAAGCGAAAATGTTAAACTGGATTACCCCATACTTAACGGATTATCCTGAGATAACTGCGTGGGAATTTGCCGCTGCAACGGGGTCAACCTTGGGGGTTTTTTGTCTTTATGCCGTTGCCTACGATCCCCAATTGACGGAAAGGAAAGGGCGTAAGATTAGGAAGACCTACTTTCCGTGGATATGTGGAACCCATATATTACTGGATTATTTCATTGATTTACGTGAAGATAGAGAGACGAAGCAGTTGAATTTTGTGGCGTATTACGAACATACTGAGATGATTAGTAGACGCCTACAACTGTTTGTGAAAAATTCTTTAGAACAAACAGCGCAATTGGATTATCCAAAGTTCCATCATGCGGCTGTCCAAGGGCTTTTAGCCATGTATCTGTCCGATGAAAAGAGTATGGACCGAGATATTCGGTCCATTACTAAGAAACTGTTAAGACATGGTGGACTGGGAGTTAACCTACTCTACTGGGTATGTCGCCAATTGCGAAAGATGAAGGCTCTCTAAGTTGTACGTTGTAAGATAGAATCTGCCAAATCTATAAGGGTTTTGCGATAAGGAGTTCTAGGTATTTTATTCAAGCTTGCTTTGGCGTTACAAATACAGGTAGTGGCGGTTGCATAGGCTTGATCTAGGCATCCTGAGGAAACAAGGGCCTCTTTGATGCTGTAAATACCTTGACGTGTTAGCTTTCGTGTTTTTAGGATTTCTTTGAGCCAGTTTCCATAGATTGGGTTATCCATGAGATAAAGGAACGGAAGAGTAATGTTTCCATTCATGAGATCGGTACCTACGGGTTTGCCAAGAGAGTCCGCATCACCACTGATATCTAAAATATCATCGGTGATTTGATATGCGTAGCCAATGTTTAGTCCATATTCTTGCATCTGGGTCAATTCCTCCGCAGAGGCCCCTGCTAGGATGGCCCCTGATTGACAGCAGGCAGTCAGAAGCTTACCTGTCTTCTTGGTAATCCGTTGAAAATACTGTTCATGACTAATAGAACTCGAGAACTGCTCATTCGCCTGATTGACTTCTCCCTCACACATAGCTTGAATTGCTTCGACAAGGTAGGTCATACTGGAAAGTAATTGATGAGTAGAAAGAATGCGGAAGGCTTCCGCAAAGAGGTAATCCCCTGTCAAAATGGCTGCATGATCTCCATAGAGGGAGTTTACAGTTGGTTTTCCACGCCGCGTAGCTGATTTATCGATAACGTCGTCATGAATGAGTGACGCCATGTGAATAAGTTCGGCCGCGACGGCTGCCTGGATCATCGATGGATTTAGCGGAGCAAAACACATACCCCCATATAGAGTTAGGAGTGGTCGAATTCTTTTGCCACCAGATTGTAACAAACTAAGACAGGTTTGTTGAATAAGACCATCGGCTTTGCTGAGTACGACTTGTAACTTATCCTCAACAAATAGCAGTTCAGGAAATTGAAGCGTGGAAATTGACGTGTCCGTGGTGTTATGAAGTTGTTGTATGCTCATAGCATCAGCCTCTACCCTCTATCAAATTATCAAAAGCTTTTTATATTATGTCTTAAAGGGGCAGATAGGATACCTAAAGTGTAAAAAACTTAAGATTGAGTAGAAATTAGTTTACTGGGGAATCTAAAAACGTCCAAACTTCAATTTTAGCTAACGATGGAATACGAGATACTAGGAGGCGATGTCAATGAGTAATGAGAATGACAAAGAACATGCTTCTCAATTAAATCGACAGCCATGGGAACCAGCAGGGGTCGTGAGTGTTGTTAATGATGACACAACGCCAGATTACGGTAATAATGGACAGAAGAATGCTAAAGGCGGGTTACTTACTCTTGAGGTAGATGAGGTTTTTCATAATAAAGGGATAATGGAAGGTACGCAACAAAAGGATTAGTTAAAAATCAAAGTATTTGACAAAAGGAAACTGGTTCGTGTCTTGAATTCGACACGAGCCAGTTTCTTAATCATCAATTGAAGGAGTTCACGAAGGTTGTGGTTTATTTGTCGCTTGTCTAAGCTTGAAGAATAAACTTACTAAGGCGATTAAAACGATGGTCATGACACCACTTAACAAAAAGGCCGTGTTAGCTCCAAACATATCCGTTGTTAGGCCGGCAAACATGTTTCCTATCGGAGATGCTCCTGCAAAAACTAAGGAATATACGCTCATGACTCTTCCCCTGTATTCATCTTTTGAAGTGATCTGTAAGGTTGAATTTGCAGTCGTGCTAAACCAGATATTGAATATTCCAGTAATGACTAACAAAATTGCTGTATAATAATATGTTCTTGTGAAACTAATTAATATTAAGGTTAGGGAGACGATAATTGAACTTCTGAGCAGAATTTTCATATTAGGCCCAGATTTGCTATTAATTGAAACCATTAAAGCTCCAATTAATGATCCTACCCCTAAAGCGGACATTAACAAGCCATAGATTTTGGCCTCCTGATGAAGAATGTTTTTAGCAAAGACTGGTATTAGAATGTTAAAATTGAAGACAAAAATCCCAATTATTAAAACCATGACAATTGTTTGCAGTAGTGCTGGTTCTTTTGCTATATATTTTAATCCATCCTTTATTTCTTTGATCATATTGTTATCTGAAATTTTCTTTCTTACATAGGGTGTCACTTCTACTTTAAGCAAACTAACGATTACGGCCATAAAGCTGAATCCGTTTAATAAGAAGCACCAAGCAGCGCCAAAAGATGCCATAATTAAGGCACCTATTGCAGGACCTACTATTCGGGCTAAATTAAAGGTGGCCGAATTCAAGGCAATCGCGTTCATTAAATCATTTTTACCTGCCAGTTCTATCGTAAAAGCTTGTCTTGCAGGCATATCAAGGGTATTCGAGAAACCTAAAATTAATGCTAAGATTAGAATATACTCATAACTAACGGTATGTGTGAAGACTAGTGCAGATAAGGTAAAGGCTAAAATCATCGAAGTAAATTGAGTAATTAAGATTATTTGTTTCTTGGGGTATCGATCAATAAGAACACCAGCGAATAATGAAAAGATAGTGATCGGTAAAAATTGAACCGCTCCTAAAATACCTAAAAGGAGTGGCGATCCAGTTAGAGAAAGTACAAGCCATGTTTGCCCGATACTCTGCGCCCATGTTCCGATTAAAGAAACGCATTGCCCTAACCAATAAATCCTAAAATTCTCATGGGTTAATGCCGGAAAATTTGTGCTAACTACTTGTTTAGAATATTTGAAGATATTCATTAGTAACCTCTATTTCATCCAATCATAAGATTTCCACTTCTACAAGTGGGAGTGGGTGTTTCTTTTGGTTCAAATCTAGTCGAACAAGTTCACCAAAAAGGTGCTGTATATATAAATGTCTTTCAAATAATTATATCACAGACTGCTTAACTGTTTAAAATGTATCTCAACCTGAAGAATACACCGATCAAAGTATAATTCTTTGTAATATTAAAAAAGTTATTAATAAAAGTATGTTGCAATAAAGTATTATTTTTGTAATTGTAAATTATCATAATGCTTAACTTGTGGAAAGAATGCAGAATGCCCATTTCTAGGACATTTCTAGCTGTTGTAAAATTCGCTAAGATAAAAAAACGATAATTCCAAGAATCTTACATATGATAAATTAATAATTGCCATATTGACTTTAAATTATCAGGATGCTACTCTTCATGTAGGAGACTTTACGTCTGGGTTCGGGTTTTAACATGCGTGGAAGGCTTTAAGTGAAAAAACACACTTTGTTTTACTTTGCAAAGTCAGAAAGTATAAGTGCTCAACTTAGGCAACCACCGGAGAAATTTTCTTTAAAACTGATAAATCCATTGAGTTTGTTGAACAATAGATGAGACTGAAAGCACCGAAAAAATGGAGGTAGCTTATGGATTATTTAAAGGCTGGGCTAATAAAATTTCGAACACAAGACTATGAGGAACATAAGAACTTATTTTGTCGATTGAAACGGCATCAAGAGCCTCATACTTTGTTCATCACCTGTTCGGATTCGCGTGTGGTGCCACAACTGATCACGAAGTCGCTACCAGGGGAACTGTTCGTTGTTAGAAATATCGCCAACATTATTCCGAAATATCAGGAATCACATGAGTGCGACTCGAGGACTTCAGCGACGACGTCAGCGATTGAGTATGCAGTCAAGATATTAAAAGTAAAAAGTATCATTATTTGTGGACACTCTAACTGTGGAGGTTGTTCCGCAATCCATTTGCCAGATGAAGTTCTTGATGAAATACCTGCTACTAAGAAATGGTTAGAGTTATCTGAGAATGTTAAAACAAGAGTACTGGATGAAATGAAAGCTACTGGTAAAACTAAGGATCTAGACTATAGGGAATGGCTAACCGAGCAAATGAACATTGTTGAGCAGATCAAGCATTTGTTAACGTATCCTTATATTGTCGAACAGTTGAACAGAAAAGAAATCGAAATTATTGGCATGTATTACACCATTGAAACGGGAGAGGTCTTTATTTACGACTCTCATAAAGGATCCTTCGAATTAGCGAACTAATGATGAGCCTGGTTAAAAGCTATTACCTATCTGGTGATGGCTTTTGTTTTTTGTTTAGAATTGTATACATACCCAAATGCAAAAATAAAGCAGGAAATAGAAGATTAAAAGAGAAACTTAATTAATTGGTCGTTATAATACTATTATTTAAGCGGAGATCAGGGAATACTGGAAATGGTTGGTGCTAAAAAAGGAAGGGGTAAAATCATGCCTAATAGGGAAATGCTACTCATCCCAGGGCCTACACCCGTTGTGGATGAAATTTATGCAGCTTTATCGAGTGAAACTTATGCTCACACAGATCCTCGGTTCGTAAAGATCTTCAAGAACAGCCTTGAATTAACCAAGAAGTTATTTCACACTGAGGGGGAAGTCTTCGTAATTTCTGGCTCAGGAACACTGGCTATGGAAATTGCGCTTATTAATACTGTTGCTCCCGGGGAGAAATTACTGGTCATAAGCCATGGCTATTTCGGTGACCGCTTTATCCCGCTGGCAAAAGCGTTTGGCATTCAAGTGGAAACTCTTCAAGCGGAGTGGGGACAGCATATCAAAAAGGAGTTAGTCGAAGAAAAATTGGCTGAGGGAGGCTTTAAGGCTGTAACAGTCACCCATGTTGACACATCGACTGGCGTAATGGCTCATTTGGAAGACCTAGTTCCTGTCGTTAAAAAAGCTGGAGCGCTCTTTATTCTTGATGGAGTTTGTGCAGCTGCTGCAACCGAGGAGGATATGCAGAAAACTTACGGCCACCCTGATTACAAGTTAGACGTGGTGTTCACTGGCTCTCAGAAAGCAATTGGAGTTCCTCCGGGACTGGCAATTTTAGCATTTGGGCCAAAGGCATTGGCTGCCCGCGAAGCCATGCCCAGCGTCTTAGGATATTATACGGATATTAAAAATTGGGTCTCAATAATGAATGATCCAGGTAAATATTATGCAACTCCTCCTGTGAACATGATTTATGCCTTTAATAAAGGTATGGAGATCGTCATGGCGGAAGGGTTGACTACTCGTTATCGTCGCCACCACGCCCTAGGAAGAGCTGTAAGAGCTGGCTTGGGGGTTTATGGAATGAAGCCCCTAGCCTCTGAGGAAGTCGCAGCACCTACCTTAAGCTGTATTCTCTATCCAGAGGGCGTGAACGATGCAGAGTTCCGCTCCCGGTTAGCGGCCAAGGGCATGGTGATTGCCGGGTCCTTAGCGTCTTTAGCAGGGAAGGCTTTTCGAATCGGTCATATGGGGAATGTAACCGAAGAGATGTTTGTTAAAGCCATTGAACTAGTGGGTGAGACTTTGAAGGAGATGGGAACAGACGCTAACATTGGGGAAGCCGTCGATAAGTTTAAAGAGATCTATCACTCTGCGTAGTGAAACAAAGCGTGATAAAGGAGTAACTGTGATGGTTACTCCTTTATCACGCTCATTATAACTCATTAGGAATAAAGGGAGAATTACTTGGGGTGTTAATAGATCGAGGCTTAAACATGACTCTTGATGACTTACGGAGGATTCTGTCAGAAAAGCAGACTACACCATTGGAATAGTCCAACAGTGTAGTCTGAAAAACCTTAAATATTTTGAAAACCAGGTGAAATTTATTTCGGCTTCTTTGGTTGCTTTGGCTTTTTTGTTTCCTTCTTGTTAGGAGTTTTACCGCCCATTTTTCCTCACTCCTTTCTTTTTTCTCAAACCTAAAGAAACCATCAATTATTTGAAATGCTCTAGAGAACCGACCACCCATAAGCGATCGGTTCTCTAGAATAGTTAAATCTTTGAATTTTCCTTTTTCATGTATTCAGCAACAGCGGTTGATTGCATTTCTTCCCAGCCTTGGAATTTAGTTGTTTTCTTCAGAAATTCATCAAAGGATTCGCCTAGAAGTGCCAAGAATTCCTCGAAGCTGTTTACATTGAATTTACCAACGACAAGCAGCTCGCCAAAATTAGCAAAGTCTGTGTAAGTCGTCATAAAAGCAGGTGTAAATAGATCCTTAAAGCTTACCATACTCATAGCTTTCTCGGATTTCTCAGCCTTTTCCATGTTTTCAGCTAAGTGCTCCAAGTCAGATGGGTTTATATCAGACAAAATATTCACCACCTTTCTGTAACGGTCAGTTTGCATATTCCAGCGAAGGAATTTGACTAGTGGACTCGTTTAACTAAGGTTGAACATCGAGGCTATGGGGAGGTCCCACTCCCACTTGTAGAAGGGAGCCTCACGCTTGGATTAGAGGATTAGCTTCTACGTGTCAGAACAACCAAGCTATATTATATTATATTGAAAAGTATTGTAAAGCTAATTGGGTAAGGACGCTTATTCAGCGTCCTTCTTAAAAGTTTCTTCATCATCATTCCAAAACACACCACCCGGTTTTAAGGCCTCGTTACTAAGTATTTCCATTTCCCCTTCGCGGAGTGCAGTGTCAAAGAATTGTTCAATCGTAATACCTAATTTATCACATACATAGGTAAGACGTTGACGTTTTTGATCCGAGACTGGAATAACTAGATATTGTATCTTCAAATTACATCACCTCTATATAGTATTCATTCGTGAGATAACTAGAAAACCCTGCTAAGTGAATGAAAATGTGTGATAAAATTTAGCAATAGGGGAGAACCCTTAGGGGATCTACAGGAAGCTAGTCATCATGGGATAATCTTCGTTTTCGATGACACCACCCGCAATAGAATTAAGACCACTAGGGAGGTCAGAAATCATTTTGGCAGAGTTCCGGGACGCGCAGTCCCATATGTCTTAGCGGTTGCCCCTGCGATTGAAGGGTACAAAAGTATTGGACATGGAAGGGGATCTAGTGATCTCTGGCTTGATTAATATGCAAAGAGGTGGGGGCGACGTCAAGGAGGGCACTCTAGAGAGCCTACAGGACGCTAACAGGTGCCTATTAAGAGAAGGCACACCCGCTTTTTTGTCTACAACGATGTCCAGCGTCCAGAACAACTGAAAAAGTGCGTCAAAATGTAACTACACACGGATTTAAGCGTGCTCACGGACATTAAACTATACTAAAAAGGAATAAGGCCCCCAATTTAGTGGGTATAACTTACTCTTTTCATATATTTTAAGCTATTATGAAAGCAGGAGCCCCTTCAAACACGAAGGGGCTCCTGCTGATTATTACTTAGTTTAAGCTTCAGGTGTTTTAGTTGGAGTTTCCACTGCAACTACTGTTTCTGGTTCTACAACCAATTCAGGTAGAGGCGTAATAATTCCATAGATTTCGTTTTCGCTCTCGGTAATTGTAAGCTGTTTGTCTAAATTGAAACTCGCTGAAGTGATTGTATCTCCCAGTACCATAGCTGATACGTCAACAACAAATGATTCAGGCATTAAGACAGCTTTTCCCGTAACCTCAATCTCGGATTTATATACTTGAAGTAGTACATTATCCAAATTATCTCGACCTTCAAAGATAACAGGGATTATCATTTTGACCTCGTGGTCTTGTGAGACAAGGAATACATCTATGTGAATGACTTTCGCTGTGACAGAATCTCTTTGAACTTCCTTAATAAATCCGAATTTCCTGTTGCCACCAAAGTCTACCCATACTTTAGCATTCCAGCCATGTGCAGCAATAACTTTTTTCAGAACTGCTGTGTCAAATTGAACGGAAATTGCATCTGTAACACTATCGCCATAAAGCACGCCTGGTGTAAAGCCAGCTGCTCTACATAGCTTAGGTTGCATAGTCCTTTCGACTGCGGCTAAAATAGTTTCTTCCATTAAGAACTCACTCCTTTATTATGCTTATAAAGCCATATCTATCGCTGATATAGTCAGCATCAAGATATAGTATATCATGAAATTAGAGTAAATAGCAATTTATGCAGAAATTTGTAATATTTAGGGGAGCACAAAATACAAGAATTCGCAAAAAAGGCTCCTCAATTCACAAGTGTGAATTGAGGAGCCTTTTGAATTTGTACTATTAAAAGCTTATTTTGAACTAGGAAGCTTTGCAAGTCTCCCTTTATTGGTTGCAATAATATAGATTACAGTGCCCCAAATCAATGCAGCAATAATCGTTCCGGCATTGAAGAACCCTCTTTGCGAGGTATAGAGAATGGAATAACCGATCGCACCTGGGAGCAAAGCGTAATAGACGAAGGGAAGCAATGTTTTACGAATAACATAGCCTTCTTTTCCCAGGAGACCTACGACAGCTGCAGCGGCAACAACGTTGTGGACGCAGATGATGTTACCAGCCGCACCCCCAATAGCTTGAAGGGCCACAATCCAAGTCGGATCAACTCCAATACGTTCTCCTACACCGAATTGGAACAAGGAGAACATCATGTTGGAAACGGTGTTACTTCCGGCTACGAAAGCCCCAAGACCACCGATTAAAGGAGCGAAGAACGGCCATGCAGATCCAGCTAAGCCAGCTGCGGCTTCAGCGAGGACAATCGGCATTTTGCCGAAACCGGCTGCGCCACCTTGTGTGTTCATGAACACTTGGACCATAGGGACGGTGAAGATGAGAGCTGAACCCGCACCAAGCATCGTCATGGCTGAGCCTTTCCATGCTCTGGCATAAGCGGTCCCATCCATTTTATGCATGAAGAATGTAATAAGGGAGACTGCGATAAAGATTGTACCAGGTAGAAATAGAGGCTGGAAGGAAGCCGTGATACCAGTCCCGAAAATTTTAGGCCAGCTAACAGTCCAGCTCTTGAGCCAACCTGAGAAGGGTAAGAAGCTGAGGCGAGAGAGGACCAGGAATAAACCAACGAGAACATATGGCATCCAAGCCATAAGGCCGCTCATCTTAGTCTTAGCGGAAATATCCTTAATATGAATGGTGCCAGTCCAAGAGGGATCCCAATTTTCTTTAGGTTCAAAATCCCAAGCTACTCCTTTAGGCATGAGGAAGCCGTTTTTAGCAGCAGTAACAACAATTGCAAGACCTGTTAGTCCACCGAATATGGAAGGGAACTCGGGTCCGAGGAATCTGGCTGTGATTAGGTAAGGAATAGTCATTGAGAACGCGGAAAACAGTGCAAACTTCCAAATCTGGAGGCCTTCACTAAAGGATCTGTTTTTACCAAAGTAACGGGTCATGAAAGATACAACAATGAGGGGAATTAAAGCACCAGTCGCAAAATGAAGGAAAGCAACCTTAGTTGCGACGGCAACTCCAATGAATGTATTCCAGTCGGTAAAGCCTAAAGATAAGGCATAAGCTTGTAATTCAGGAGTTTTGAGTCCTGTGCTGACTCCTACGAGCATTGGTGTTCCAACCGCTCCGAAGGAAACGGGGGTACTCTGAATCATCATTCCAGCAACAACAGCAGCCATAGCTGGGAAGCCAAGACCAACCATCAAAGGAACTGCAACGGCAGCAGGGGTACCAAAACCTGATGCACCTTCAATAAAGGAACCAAAGAGCCAAGCCACAATGATAACTTGAATTCGTCGATCCGGGGTAATTCCAGTGAAGCCTCTTCGAATGGCTTGGATTGCTCCACTTTCTTGTAGCGTGTTTAATAGTAGAATAGCGCCGAAAATAATATACATAAGTGTTCCAGCAGTAATAACTCCATTAATAGTTGCGGCACCTACTTGAGCGCCAGGAACTTTCCAAACAAAAAGTGCGAGTACAACGGCTGTGACAAATGAGAGCGGCATGGCTTTACTTGCGGGCCACCTCAGCCCTACAAGGAAAACTCCCACAACTGCGATGGGGAGAAGAGAAAGAATTGCTAATAATCCTGTACTCATTTAGAAACCTCCTCATTGTTTTTTTGTAGATAAAATGAATGCTTATCCTTTTTTGAACAAAGTTTAAATGATCACCTCTTCCTTGATAAGAACTATGATGTCTGAATAGAGGGAATTGTTACAACACTTGTCATAACGGTATAATGGACTACTGATCAGACCGCCTGAGGCAATATTATACTAAAGACAGTATATTTACAATAATTGAGTTTATTTTCACAAATAAAAAAAATCAATATAATGCATATTATTCCGAAAATAATCTATACTTTGGGATAATTGTATAATTTATCAAGGCTAATTATATATAGTGGTTTTAATATATAGTTGAAAAAACTGGTCGATAATAAATAGGTGATGGCAAATCCGATAATAATTAATGAAACCTTTTTATAGTCCTCGTTAAAATAGGTGTAGAAATTATGACCTACCATTAATTTAATGAGGAATCCATGGAGTAAATACACATTGAGTGTTTTCGATCCAAATACTGTAAAGAAAGTTGTCCTTGATGGAACAATATAAAGAATGAAGATAGAGATAATGGTAGTTATTGCATAAAGCAAAAGCCTATACACGCCCGCATACCAAATAGTTAGGTTCATAGAGGTGTAAGAATAACTTCCATACAGAAGCCGAAGATCGATGTTGTCGCTAAGATTATACACGCCAATAGAAACGCCAATTAAGCCAAGTATTGAAATGATCGTTCTGGGCTTAATTGGCATTAAATTGAAAAACCAATCCTTATTAAACTTGTATCCTATGAGGAAGAAAGGGAAAAAGTAGATTGTTCGTGATAGGCTGAAAAAATATGAAACACTATTATCGTATCCAGCTAATATTCCAATGAGAATAGCCACTATGATCGAATATCGAAACTGGAACATTGGCACGACTAGCTGCCACATTAAAAGTGATAGCAAATACCACATTATCCAGTAGGGCGTGAAAAATGAAAGGGTGATGAATATATTCCCTAGCACATAGCGTGTAAAGAGAAAATATAATAATTGAAATACAATATAGGGAATCGCAACATTTTGTAAGAGCTTCGTTGGGGAGTATCTTTTGCTGAAATAACCAGTTACAAATGAAAAAAGCGGCATATGAAACAAATAAATCAGGATATACAAAAATTGTATAGTACCTGAAGACGTCATCGGTTCAATGGTATGACCTATAACAACAAGTGCGATCAATAGAAATTTTAAATTATCAAAATAGCTGTCGCGTTCTTTGATTGTATTCATAATTAAAACTCCTTAGAATATAATAATTATTACAGTATACCAATTAGGAAGAGGTGTGTAAATAATGAAGAGAGGTTTGCTTCCATGGACATGATTTTCCTGATACAATATTAAAATACTTAAATTGAGATGGATAAAGGATTGATAATGTTGAAGGTAATGATTTTTACAAGTAGTCCAAACACTGATGGTTTGACAGCCGCCTGTGGTAACTCTGCCAAAACGGGAGCAGAAGAGGCCGGTGCACAAGTCATTATGGTGAACCTCAATCGGCAAAAGATCAGTAGCTGCCATGCCTGTGGTAACGGATGGGGAACGTGCCGTAACGAACATGAATGTCAAGTTCAAGATGACTTTCAAACGTTACATGGATCCATGGCGGAGGTGGATGCCTTTGTTCTAATAACGCCAGTTTATTGGGGCGAAATGAGTGAATCAGCGAAGGCTTTTTCTGACCGGGTAAGGCGCTGTGAGGCCTTAAAAAAGGAAAAGACTTTATTTGAAGGAAAACCATTTATAGCCGTGGCTGCAGCAGGCGGTAGCGGCAATGGCTTAACTACATGTCTTACATCGATGGAGAGATTCTTAACCCATGTCAAAGCCGATAAGTTTGATCTGATTGGGATTACGCAAAGAAATAGAGAATATAAACTTGATACGCTTCAGAAAGCTGCGAAAGAATTGGTAGCACTATCGAATCGAAAGAGCAAATAATCTATAACAGTGTGTGAACTTCATTGAAAAGTGAAAAAGTCAACGACAAGCAGGTCGTTGACTTTTTTTATTATATTTTTATTCAATTGTGAGACTCCCATTTCTACAAGTAGAAGTGGTACCTCATACTCCACCGAAGACCGAGGTTCAAACTTTAGTTGAAAAGAGTTCACCTTACATAAAGGTTATGGTAAATACTTGTCGAATCGGTAATGGATTGAATAAATATACCTATCAAAGAGGGTGATTAAAGAAGATAAGTAGTAACGAGAATACTCATTTTCTAATTAATTGAATATCGTTTAAAAGAGGGAGTTAATTCGTATCCATTCGTGTTTTGGGCTTTCTTACCCGTGTCGAGCTATTTTAGAATTAGCAGGAGGGGATGAAATGTCGCTAAGAAATGAGTATAGTCATAAGCCACTGATAGAATTGAAGGAGAGAGAAAACAGAGAACACATTTTCGACATGCTTGGAACTATCAGCGCGGCAATTATTGTCATCGTTTTTGTGATTGCCAAATTGCAAAACTAATCTCAATTTCAGAATGTGATTTAATTCTTACAACGCTTATCCATTGGCTGAGCGTTGTATTTTCTATAATTACTTTCTATAATTACAAAGAGGTATTTTCAAATATTCTGCAGAATTAAGTGGAAAGATAAAATGAACTCGTATTAGTTCATTTTGAGCCCTGAGTCGTTTAGCGGGGAGTTTCTGGCGAATTTTTCAGATATTAGAAACGTCTTGGAATCCAGCAAATGCCTGAGAATGAGGCGTTCATCTGATTTTTCAACGGATGAATTAGACAGTGAAAATAAGGGCAATTATTTTTTAAGAAAGTGTGGTAAAAACTATGTATTTTGATTCAGTAGGTAAGATAAATACCAATGAAACTGCAACTTTAGCGATGAACGCCGCTTTAGAAAAAAATATTCGATACATTGTTGTAGCTTCTTCGATGGGAGATACAGCTAAACTATTACAAAATTCAAACAGCATCAATATTATTTGCGTTACCCATGCAAATGGTTATCCAGAACCAGGTAAAAATGAAATGTCCCAAGAAACACGAGAAGAACTTACGGATTTAGGAATAAAGGTATTAACAACCACTCATGTTCTTAGCGGAGCGGAGAGAGGGATTAGTAAAGCCTTTAGTGGAGCATATCCAGTTGAAATAATAGCACATTCTTTGAGAATGTTTGGGCAAGGAACCAAAGTATGTGTTGAAGTATCAATCATGGCGCTGGACGCTGGATTAATACCCTATGGAGAACCAATTATCGCAGTAGGAGGTTCAGGTAAAGGTGCCGATACAGCGGTAATAATAACTCCGTCACATGCAAGTACTGTATTGGAAACTAAAATTCATGAAATAATATGTAAGCCTAATCGTTATTAATGAACCCATCCCTTTCAATTCTTGTAACTCTATAAGTTGAAAATATTTTTATCAGGGCATTTATCGACTTCTGCTTGAAGTGTTATATGATTGATATCGTGTTGATTTTTTAGATAGTATTCAATTTTATCATAAATTGATTCAGTCTCGGATAATGGCATATCCTCCATTTCGATATGTGCTTCGAAATAGATTGTTTTTTCGTTACTCATCCAACAATGAACATGGTGAATATTGTTGACCTTATCAATCCCTTCAATGTCCGTTTTTATTGTTTCGTAGTCAAGTGAAGGGGAGGACTGCATGAGAATATCTACAGTCTTTATGATAACTTGCCATGTCGCCTTTAAAATATAAAGAGATATTAAAATAGTTATAAGAGGGTCAATCCAGACAATCCCCCATCTTTTTATCGCAATACCACCAGCAACTACCCCAACTGATGAAACCGTGTCACTCAGAAGATGAAGATAGCTGGACTTTATATTCAAGTTCTCATGCGAATCTTTTTCAAGCAGATAAACAGATATGAAATTAGCGATAAGACCAATCAGTGCAACGGTTATCATCAGTGTGCCATTGATGCTTTCGGGCGATTTTAACCGTTTGAATGCTTCAAAGATCAACACTATAGAGATTGCTAATAGAACGGCTGAGTTTATAAAGGCAGATAAAATCTCAGCTCGTTTATACCCAAATGTTTTCCTTGCATCCTTTGGTTTTTGGGCAATCTTATTTGCATAATAAGAAAGAGCAATGGCGACAGTATCACTTAAATTATGGACAGCATCAGATAATAAGGCCAAGCTACCGGAAAGTATTCCTCCGGCTATTTCGGCGACGGTGATGGTTGCATTCAGTAATGTTACCCAGAATATTTTCCTACCTGACAAGCTGGAAACATCGTGAGTATGGCCCCCCTCAATATGTTCATGTTTGTATTCAGACATCACTCTTCACCCACTTCTCTTTTAATCCAATCGTGAGACTTTGCTGAAATACATGATTTTGCAATGTTAACCGCTATGAACTGTGTTTAGTATAGAAGTTACATGAGCATGTATCCAAAAGCATTAAAAGCATACCCGATAATTAGTATTCCAATAGTTACCAGGCTGGCAAATATGACAAGCAATTTTGTTTTAACTACTTTTTTTAACATAATCATCGAGGGAAGAGATAAGGCTGTCACTGCCATCATAAAAGAAAGTGCTGTGCCTACTCCAACACCCTTTAATACTAAGGCTTCAGCAATCGGAAGTGTTCCGAAAATATCCGCATACATTGGTACGCCTACCATAGTTGCCAAGAGTACAGAATACCATTTATCTTGTCCAAGTACAGCAGAAATCACGTTTTCTGGTATCCAGTTATGGATTGCAGCGCCAATACCTACACCAATTAAAATATACACCCAAACCTTTTTAATAATTTCGAGTACTTGCTCTTTTCCATAGTAAACTCGATCTTTTGTGGTTAAGTCTTCTTCTACGTCCATTATCGTATTATTATAAACAAAGGGTTCAACATATTTTTCTAGGTTTGCCTTGCTAATGATCGTGCCCCCGACAACAGCAAGAACAAGTCCCACAATAACGTAAGCAATCGCAATTTTCCAATTGAATATGCTAGCAAGTAAAATAACAGATGCTAAATCAACGAGTGGGGAAGATATTAGGAATGAGAAGGTGACTCCGATTGGAAGTCCTGCACTTGTAAAGCCTATAAATAACGGTATAGAGGAACATGAGCAAAAAGGAGTTATAGTTCCCAGTAATGCTGCTAAGATATTGGCAGTTATACCGTTAAATCTGCCTAAAATTTTTCGTGTCCTCTCGGGAGGAAAGAAGCTTTGAACATAGGAAATAATAAAAATGAGTATGGATAACAATAAAAATATTTTCACAACATCGTATATGAAAAAGTGAATACTTCCTCCCAATCTTTCCTGAACATTTAGTCCTAATACCTGCTCGACTAAAATTTTAACCATATTGGACAGCCATTCCATTTTCAGTAACTGATTATTTAACCATTCAAATATAAACAAAAGAACATCTCCTTAGTTCTGCACTTAGTCGCAATTGACACAACATTGATTCAGATATTTTTCTTTGTCAACAGCCCGATTCTTATCTGAGATTAATTGAGGATAATCAACAAGGCTATCTAAAATGTTCTTTACTGTGTTTGTCAAGATGAGGTTTTCGGATGTTAAGGTGTAGAAGACAAATTTCTCGTTTCTTCTGCCAAAGACTAAATTCATATCTCTAAGCTTTGACAAATTTTTAGAAACTGTTGGCTGAGGGACATCCAGGATGCCGCTGAGTTGACAAACACAAAGTTCCTGCTGCGATAAGAGAATAATAATCCTTAGTCTGGTTTCATCAGATAGCAGTTTGAAAATATTAACCAAATTATACATAGCTGAGTCCTTTCTAACATGAAATATAATCTACTCACATACTCACATGCCAATATGGGAATATGAGTATGTGAGTAGATTACACCAGATGAGTTCATTAGTCAAGGTGTAAAATCTCTAACCTTTATATTCAATTGTCCCCACGTAGAACTAATTCATATGCTAGGATTTTTACTGAATTTTATGCGACAAGAATTCAGCCAATGATGTACAATTATATAAAAGAGAAGAAATACTTTCAAAGGAATGCCGCCATTGCTCTTTGGAATCTAGGCGACTCGGCAAATGTTTCCGATCTGGCAACTGCTATGAAGGATACTGAAGAATTGGTACGTGGTTATGCCGCATGGGCTTTAGGTAAGATCGGCGGCAGATCAGCCAAACAAATTCTTGAGGAGAACATGAGCAGGGAAACATCGGAATCGGTCAAAACAGAGATTCGAGAAGCTCTACAGAAAATGATATAGCAGACTATATGCAAAGGATTCACTCTGAAATTTCTGCAAACTAGATGGGTGGAGGGAGAGAAATGGAGACTAATTACCGAATTGCCTATGATAAATACTGGCAGGATTTAAAAAGAAAGGTGCCCGAAGAAATTGCAACACAGCTTGCAGTGACCTACAGTAGCGACACTCGTCAATTCGTCGTGACGTTCTTTAACTCAGAGTATATTTTGGATTGCAATAATGAAATGATCTACAGGAAAACAGACGGACATGTGCCTGAAATAAACGCGTGTATTATAATGCTTAATTATCTGACTTACGCACAATCTCCCCAAGAAACGGCCAAAAAATGGGTCAGCCTTAAAGAAATCCCGAACGGTGGAATGTTGTTTTACCCTGCGTTTCATAAGAATTCGATCGAAGGCCTCATCAAGGCATTTGGACATCAGTCCAAACAATTATTGGCTAGTGGCTCTGTTCTGAGCGGTCAACCGGCATCTCTTGGAGACGCATCCGTTATCTTCCAGGCATTTCCCGAAATTCCCCTCTGTGTGGTTGTTTGGGAAGGAGATGAAGAAGTTCGAGCCAATGCCACCATCCTTTTCGAGCCTTCCATAGAACATCTGTTGCATATTGAGAGTGCTATTGGTCTAGGCATGTATCTTGCGAGCAAATTGATGCGAGCAATTGCCGAGAAAGGAGAATGAATATACTTCAAGTAAAAAATGATTATTAAATAAAGAAGGATATAAATAAACCGAAGAAGAATTTAATTCAAATAGGAATGTTATAATAGAAATAGGCCATAAACTATGATTTGCTAGATTACTTATTAACCGTTACACATAAACGAGAGGAGATTAAGCATGGAAAAGGTTAAATGCGCAGTCATTTATTACAGCATGACAGGAATTAATTATCAGTTGGCTCAGTGGGCCGCAGAGTCTGCAAAAGTAGCAGGGGCAGACGTTCGTCTACTCAAGGTGCGTGAATTGGCTCCCGAATCGGCTATTAACAACAATCCGGCTTGGAAGGCAAATACAGAAGCAACAAAAGACATTAAGGAAGCGGGTTCAGATGATCTCGATTGGGCGGATGCTATTGTTTTCAGTGTCCCAACACGCTTTGGGAATATAGCGGCACAGATGAAACAGTTCATTGACCTCCAAGGTGGTTTGTGGGCACAAGGAAAACTGATGAATAAGGTTGTTAGCGGCATGTCCTCAGCTCAGAATCCTCATGGCGGTCAGGAAGCAACGATTAAGAGCTTATATACTTCGATGATGCATTGGGGCGCCATCATTGTGTCTCCAGGATATACCGACCCTTCTATTTTTAAGGCAGGTGGCAATCCTTATGGAACCTCAGTCACTCAAGGCCAAGATGGCAAAATGGTAGAAGACGTAAAAGATGCTGTATTTCACCAAGCGAAAAGAACGGTAGAAGTTGCAATGTGGTTGAAAAAAGGTAAAGTATAGGTTGTTCCTAAAAAAAGCTCCAAGAAGGTCCGCTAGGTGCAGGCTTTCTTGGAGCTTTTTTGTACTAGTCAGAAAGTATAACTTTCAATTATATACTTCTGGAAGCATAAGTGCAACTAAGGCGATCGCCGGCGCCTGAAGGCTTGGCGCTAGCCAAGTTTTCTTTATGTCTAGCTCCAGCGTTTTTAGTATTAATCCAAATCGTGAGACTCTCACTTCTATAAGTAGGAGTGGTACCCATCCTTGAAGATAAGGCCTTCGTCTTTTGAGATGTTTTATATGACGGGACCTTAGGACTAGGACCTTTGGTACCGCAGATTGTGACTATTGCATTATGCACTTTTTTGCTTGATGGCATACAATGTAATTAACAAAGTAGTAGCAAAAACTAGAGACTCTTCTCTTATGATATATTCCGACAAAGCATTACCTTTTATACGGTTGATGTTACCGTTTCATTGTACTAAAATACCCAAGAGTACTATTTTATTAGGAAAGAAGGTGTTCTGAGAGTGAGTCTCATGGTCTATGAACAGATTGAAGAATTGAGATTACAAATGCAAAAAATTGCTTTGGATAAAGATCTTACCGATAAGAGGGTGGTAGGGGTTAGCGAAAAGCTTGACGTATTGATTAACGAGTTTTATACAGCTAATAAAAGAAGCGCGTAACCAGACTTACTAATGCTTCAGTATTGTAGTGACAAACAAGAGGGCTTTCTGTTGAAAGCTCTCTTGTTTAATTATGTTAAGGGTAGTTTCGGTTTTACCACAGTCTGCCTTCGTCAATTTTACCGAATACCAATGTATTTGCCCTTGCAGTAATAATCAGTGATATGAATTGACTGTATAATCTGGAACTAGATGGTTTATAAATAACCTATCTGCGGATTATTAGATGCGATCAAGGAAATGAAGAAAGAGCGATTCACTTTTGGTGACATGTGTTAGAAGGCGAGGATACTTTGAAATTAGAATATCTAAATATTAAATTGATAGCTGTGTTTTCCTTAATCGGTCTATTTTTCTTTATGGCTATAATAATTGCAATGCATATACTGCGCCCAGATTATAATCCCCGAAGTCGATATATTAGCGAATATGCGGTTGGCAAGTATGGACAGCTTGCTGCAAGTAGTTTCGTTATTTATGGTCTAGCAATCTTGGGAATCTATTTGTGTTTGCAAACTATTTTACCAACTAGGGCTCACTCGAACACAGGACTGGCACCTATAGCTATATGGGGTGTATGTATAGCAATTACTGGCTTTTTCAATGTTGATTTAAAAGATAAGCAAATGTCATGGCACGGTACAGTGCACTCAATTGCTTCTGTGATTGGAGTAGCCGCTTCTGTAATAGGGTTAATATTATTGTCTTTTATATTTGCCCTTAACGAAAGCACTCAAAATGTTGTGTTTGTCACTCAAATAATTGCTATAGTAATATTGATTTTGGCGATGTTATTATTTTTAGGGCTTTTAGGAGATATGGCGTTAAAATATCATCATAATGTGCCCGTTATATTATTATTGTTTCATAATATAACGGGTCTGATTGAACGTTCGCTAATTGGATTTTCTGTGGTTTGGCTTATAATAATTGTCAACAATCTCTGGCATCTAGAATAAACAGATAAGCTAAGCCCGAATATCGAGTTGCAAAAATTTTTACCACAGAATACCCAAGAGGTTTTCAGTGATATGGGAAATACTTTTAGAGCATCCAGCAAAGAATGCAAGCATTGAACCCAAGCAGATCAATATATTCAATCCACTCAAGTTCTCAATCAAATTAATAATTATATTCAAATGGCTCAACAGCAATTGCAAAATATGAGCATAGTGAAATGAGGACGCTTTTTGATTGTTGTAACCACTTAGAATTTTGGAGACTGAGTTTTCACACAGCTCCCTCCTGATATTTAAAAAGGATGTCGAAATTTACTTTGATAAAGGTTTAGTGCAATGTTCACATTTGTAATATTAATGGCTGGGGAGGCTGGATTTGAACCAACGAATGCCAGAGTCAAAGTCTGGTGCCTTACCGCTTGGCGACACCCCAGTACAGGAATAAAATATTACTAAAGCACTATTGTTACTGGTTTAAGAAGTTATTTCGCCGTTAAGGTTGCGAGCTTTATTTCATCAATTCTACTTCTCATTATATCAATAAGAGGTTCGGATTTCTCGAAGAAGACAATAACAATATCCTCAGGTTCTGCCAGATCTAAGGCTGCTATAAAAGCCTCTGTCTCCGATGAAATTTTGCTCATACTCATTGTATTAAACTTGGATGAGAGGACTCCTTTTTCTAAAAGATCTGATATCTCCCCAATAGATCTACCCCGTTTATCTCTATCTTCTTTGATAAAAATATAATCAAAGTTCTCTCCTGCACATTTACCAACTTCGAGTATATCGCTGTCTGGTCTATCTCCTGGTACTCCAATGACTCCTATGAGTTTCTTGTGTTCGATATGCTTAAGTCCATCTAGTACACACTTGTAACCTTCTTTATTATGGCCATAGTCCAATATTACCATTTTATCATTTACAAAATACATATTAAACCTTCCTGGATTTTGATTGCAGTAAAATGACATTAAGCCCTGTCTAACAGTATTATAATCAATGCCTAGGCCGACTGCAGCAGCACAGGAAGCCATGGCATTTTCAATGTTATATTTAAGAATGCCTTTTACGGTAATGCCTATACTATTTATCTCTATTAATTTTTTGGAATTCGAGTTCTTCTGGATTATGATATGACCCTCATCGACATAGATCCCATACCCACCTTTTTTCAGGTTAGTTTGCAGGACTTCATTGTCCTTATTATGAGAGAAAATAATGAGAGGACTCTTAAGTCGGGGAATGATACTTATACTCATCTTATCATCCCCATTAATTACAACATAGCCATCTTCCTTAACCGCTTCCCCGACCAACGCTTTAACTTTTGCCAAATCTTCCATAGTTTCGACCTCATCGATCCCAAGGTGATCCTGAGTTATGTTCGTTATAACCCCGACATCCGCAACGTCATAGGCCAATCCGCCTCTAATTATTCCCCCTCTAGCAGTTTCCAGTACTGCTGCGTCTATCTCCTTATTCATAAGTATAGATAAAGCGCTCTTAGGACCTGTGGTATCACCCTTATATATACATTTTCCATCAATATAAATTCCGCTCGTTGTGGTCATTCCAACAGTATATCCTGCTAGAGAAAGTATGTGTGCAATGAGTCTAGTGGTCGTGGTTTTTCCATTTGTACCGGTTATTGCTACTAGGGGGAATTTTTGAGGCTTCTCCTTAAATAATTTGTCAATGATATGACCTGCCACATTACGTTTTATTCCACTATACGGATTATGATGCATTCTAATACCAGGGGCAGCATTTATTTCTATAATTGCACCATCTTCACTTAGAGGCTTACCAATATCATGACATAATAAGTCTATGCCGCAAATATCCAGTCCAATAGCACTTGCAGCCCTTTTACATATCGCTATATTCTCCTCACATATTAATTCAGTATGATCTATAGCAAAGCCACCGGTCGATAAATTCGCATTATCTTTTAAAGTTAATTTTTCTTCCTTAGGAAGAAGAGATTCTAAAGAATAGTTCCTTTGTCTTAAGTAAGCTATAAGAGTATCGTCTATTTTAATCTTGGTTAATTCTTTTTCGTGACCCTCGCCTCTGCGAATATCCTCATTAATATTACCAATGAGGTTCTCTATAGAACTTTCTCCATCTCCAATGATATAGGGCGGAATTCTTTCTGAAACCGCAACAATATCTCCATATACAAAGCATACTCGATAGTCGCTTCCAACGATATACTTTTCGATCATTATATCTTTATAATCCTTAATTAAAAGGTCATAGGCTTGCATTAACTCTATCTCATCCTTAATATTGGCAATAACTCCCTTACCTTGGTTTCCAAACTGGGGCTTAAGTACTACTGGATAACCAATATCTTTAGCACCTAGCATGGCAGCATTTTTACTCTTTACTTTCATGCCACTTGCTATAGGTATACAATGCAAGCTTAGCAGTTCTTTGGTTAGTAATTTATCCTGTGCAATACTTACAGCGATTTCTTTAGTATCACTACCCATAGTTGCTTGAATTGTTTTTGAGTATTTCCCATAACCTAATTGAAATATGCTTTCTTCGCCGATTCTTAAAATAGGAATTCCTCTTTTTTTTGCTTCGTCACAAATAACGAGTGTACTTAATCCCAGTTGTTCACTAGCTAATAAATCCTTTAACTTACTTAATCTCAAGTCTAGATCGAATTGCTCTTTATTTATTAACGAATTAATGATATCAACTGCCATATTTCCGGCCTCTAGCCCCGTATTCTTATATTCATATTGATAAATGACATAATAATTATCCCCGGATACCTCTCTAGCTTTGCCATAGCTAATTTCCACTCCAATCATATTGTGGAGTGCGATTATTATGTGTTCCGATACATGCGCCAAATAAGTTCCCTCTGTAAGTCTCTTAATGAAGCCCCTATCTTCGTCGATACCACATCTATGTTTAGTAAGCTCTGGCAACATTATTACTAAATTCTGATTGAAGTTATCAATTTCTTTACTTGGAATTTCGCTATACCCTTCTAAATCAAGATCCAAACGTATGCACTTTTTGAGAGTATATATATTTTTACCCTGATAGACCTTAGAACTAAGAATTTTCAAGTAGCTTTCCTCCAGTCCAATATTAGAACCCTATTTGTATTTCTTATAAAATCTAATGTCCAAAGAGATGTACACCTTCAGTGAACTCGTTCACCTAAAGTTGAACATCGAGACTTCATCTAAACCATTGCAGTTCTAATATATCCAAGTAGCACACAAGTACGCTGGTATGTTTTGTTTATACCTCTTTTGTATAATTACCCAAATTACTGTAACAGCGTTTTCATTTTAGTGCGTATCGGAACGGTGGGAGGGGAAACCTTTCTGTTTACTGGATTTTGCTCTTTCGAATAGTAATCTGAAACATAAATTGAATGATATTTAGAAATCAGATAATAATAGAATCGGAAAGGTTTGAGCAAGCTTTCTCGGACCGGGGAGTTACTTTTAATCTAGTTTTAAAAAAGAGGTGAAAGAGTGCATACTTTATTGAGAAATTGTTTAACCATTAATTTAGATAATGGTAACTCAGAAAACATAGATCTATTGATCAAAGAAGGCAAGATAGCTCGAATTGCTCAAACAATTATAGATATCCCTGAAGATTGCGAGATAATGGATATAGATGAAAGATACGTTTTACCTGGTTTTATAGATTGTCATACTCATTTAGGTATTATAGAAGAATCAGCCGGCAAGATTGGCATTGATAACAACGAAACTTCTGATTCAGTAACCCCACATATAAGAGCTATAGATGCTATTAATACTAGGGACATCGCCTTCAATGATGCCATTAAGGCAGGAGTTACAACAGTTATGATTACACCCGGTAGTAATAATGCAGTGGGTGGGTTAGTTGCTGTAATTAAAACTGCAGGTAACATTATCGATCAAATGATTGTTAGAAGCCCTGCTGGTTTGAAAATTGCCTTGGGTGAAAATCCGATCACAACCTACGGAGTAAACAACAAGTGTCCAGTTACTAGAATGGGGACGGCAGCTCTGGTAAGAGAGTTATTTATGAAGACTGAAGATTACATGGAGGAAAAGAAAAACGGCAAACTTACAAAAAGGGACATCCGTTTAGAAGCAGTAATACCATTGTTAAAAGGGGAGATCTCCTTAAGAGCTCATGCCCATAGGGCAGATGATATTATTACTGCCGTGCGGATTGCTGAAGAATTTAAAATTGAAAAGTTAGTGATCGAACATGGAACAGAAGCTGATTTAGTCGCTGATTATCTAGTTGAGCGTAAGATTCCAGTAGCATTTGGGCCAATGCTTACACCGAGAAGTAAAATGGAATTGAAAAATAGAGGCTATGGTACTATTTTAAAGTTAACGAAGGCAGGCGTTAAGGTTTCCTTAATATCAGATCATCCCTATAATGCAATCGAACAAATACGTACTATAGCTGCTCTCTCAGTCGCTGAGGGTCTTAGCGAACACCAAGCTTTGAAATGTTTAACAATCAATCCAGCTGAATTATTAGAATGTCATCAACGGGTTGGACTTCTACACGTAGGAATGGATGCAGATATGATAGTTTTAACAGGTAAACCATTTGACTTGAACTCAATGGTCAAGCTAACCATTATTAATGGTAACGTAGTATATCGTAAATAAGAGGGGTGAACTAACTAATCTAGATTTTAACAAGAAGAACAGGGGACGTTTAACATCCTCTGTTCTTCTTGCGCCTCAATTATGGAATTAATGATTAAAACGTTATGTTTTATGCGAAATTTTTAAGACAGAAGCCGCCCATATGGACGGCTTCTGTCTTAAAAATCGTCTGCTTTTCTTCCCCAAGCCTTGCCTAACCAAATTGCGGCACCAATACCAACTACGTGGATCGCTATCGAACTGGGACTCATTAAATTGCTTCGACTTCTCATTATTCCCATCATTTAGAAAAACCTCCTTAAGTCTTTTATATCTTTAATAAACAAGTCTAGTTTTTGTTATTTGGCGACTATCAATACTAGCTAAAATTTGTAAAAGACTGTTAAGACCTGAAAAATGTACAATATGCCCTATCATAATAAGAGTCTCTGTATTAAAAAAAGAAACATCTTCAACCAAAGTAGTTAAACATTGAGCCTCTCACTTGTTGAAGTGAGAGGCTCAATGAGGAAAATTTAGTAGTTCGTCAGACTACAGGGTATCCGATATACTCTGCTATGTAACCAATTTGCTTATCTGAAAGTGAAGAGAACTCAGTATTGTTAGTTGAAGTAAATACACATGTTCCAACGATCCAACCTAGTCGATCATCATGAAAATTGTTTCCTTGACCTTGTTGTTCACCTTTTTGATTACATATACACACAATATCGTCGGTTATGGGTACAATCTCGATAAACTCTCCAACTAACTCTTGTAAATCCTCAAGAGTGCCTTCAATCTCCTTTAACTGTAAAGGCTGATTGATCGGTTCTCTGACTAATACTCTCATTCAATTACCTCCCAAGATTTAATAATATATTATAAGCTTACTCAATAATACCGCAAATTAAGTGTGTATTCCAAGCTGTCTAGCAATTTTTGCCTTGATACTAGTTGCAATTGTACCAAAAAAAGAGATCCAATGAGGACTCAATACTGCATTGTTAGCAAAAAAAGCCGTCCGTTGTCTTGACGGTCGGCTTCGGTATTGCATTGAACTAGTCAAAAAGCTTTTATTTTCTTTATGTTCTTACTCTGGGTATTGTTTACTGGTCCATATTTCGCCCAATCTTCTGGTGTCATCATTCGAGTCATGCAATCACAATCTAAAGAGTGAGTATCTTCTTTTTCGCACGTCATTTCTGCATCTAGCAAATTGCCAAGTTCGTTTGCTTTTCCATACATACTCCTCAAGCATCCTTTCGACTATTTTCTTAAAGTTTACATGAGAAAATACAAAAAGTGCATATGCTGTTAGTCATAGATGAATAGGACTTAAGTCCCGACTTGAACCATATTCCCACCATCTCCGTAAGTAATACCCAATAGTATAACCCAACACAAGAATGTGTTCGTTGAACATTACGGTATTTAGGCTCAACGCTTACAACAGTAATACCAACAGTGTATTGCCACTTCCAATTACAAGGTTAAATGATTGCCCATTATCCTTTAAATAATCTTTTAGGGAATCATGCACAGTACGGAAGCAATCAGATTTATTGACATCTTTAAACTCAATCTTAATTGAATCAACGCCAATTAATTCTGCACCACCATCATTGAGTAACAAAGGTTCTTTTTTAGGACTCATGGTCACACTTACTAAATTAGTATCGTCTTTTAGTAACTCTTTTATAAAGTTAAGAATATCATTAGGGGTGTAATTAGTCATGTTTGGGCTATACCTCCCATTTCTAGTTTCCGCTTGTTAACATCCCTTAATCAGTATGCCAGAAAGAGCAATATTTAAGCACAGTTTTGAAATTTTCATGAGTTTTGCTTAGTGGACTTTTTTGGAAAGTGTAGCAAGCAAGAGATGATTTTCAAGAGCGGACAAAGTGGGACAGCAAAATAGAGGGTAACCGAATCTGACTAGCCCTTAAACGAATTTTAGCCATATTAACATAACCTCTGATTTACTGAGAGTAACAAGTGATTACCTGTTAGCACCCTGAAAATCATTTGCTATGCAACATGGCTAAAAGTGATTAACTGTAGGACTGGAGCCAACGATGGGACTCGAACCCGCAACCTACTGATTACAAATCAGTTGCTCTACCAATTGAGCTACGTCGGCATGTATTGTTGAACAATTTTTATTTTAACAAGTCTGATAGTCCTGGTCAAGGGGCAAATCTCTGGTAATTTAAGGTATGGTCCAATTGACCCAATAAGCGAAGGGAGGTCCTCAATTTTTAGTCGAAGCCCCCCTTGGATTACGAATATTATTACTCGAACAAACTTTTATAGAAGAGTTTAATCAGTAATACTTTGACCTACTTTAAAGATAGTACCAACCACATGATTTAGATCACAGTAACTAGTGTCCATCATAATAATAGGATTAATCTTAATAGGGTCAGGCCTACCATCTTTCAGGCAATTTTCATTTGCGTATACCGCAACTATCTCTCCTAAAAACATTTCGAAATCAAAAATGGGGATAGTTTGAATAACTTTACATAAATAATTGATGGGACATTCGCTAATCATTGGTGCCTTTCCAAGATCATCATAAAATGATGTGAAAACATTCGACTTATCTATTGTTTTACCAGATACCATACCGCAATAATCTGTCTTCTGAACTAAATCAGCAGAGGGGATATTAACACTGAAATATCCAGTTTCCTTAACCCCCATGGTTGTATGGTGAGTGCTTTTCAAAGAAATATATAGAACAGGTTTCATACTTACAACCCCATATGCTCCGAGAGTGGCGTAATTTGGTTTACCATTAACAGCAGCACCTACAAGCACTGTTGGAAAAGGACCAAAAGGTCTATTCTGTAGTTTTATTTTGTCCATGATACTACCTCCAAGTTTTATATTTTGCAGCTGCCTTGAAATAATATCAGAAATAATGAGAAAATAATAGACTTTTTCTTTCTGCTGATTTATACTATAGCTAAAGTATGCCCATCTATAGATTCTAATTCTAGCTTTATTTAATTACATTAAGCTAGAGTCAACAAAAGCCGATTGTCCTAAAGTTTTTAGGACAATTCGGCTTTTTTATAATCTCCGTTTAGAAGTTTAAACAAAGGGTATAAGCAATATATTTCAGTAAACTTTCAGTTAATCCTCAGCCTAGATTCAGACGGTTATTGCATAATAACATTGTCTTCAAGCACAAGACTGTCACTTATTCATTATATAAGCCTTCACATATTCTTCACATAACGGTCATAGAACGGTAACAAATATGATTTATGATAAATATATTGAACAGGTATCTCGTAAAATTTAAATAAAGAAAGAGCTGTATATAAATGACATTAATTATCACCCTACTATTAATAGGTATGATTCCCTCCGTATTAAGGGCCCTGTTGACTGCTGATGAGTCCTCAGACTAATTAAAAATACAGAAGATGATTCCCCGTTTTTTTAAAACGGTCAATATAAAGACTTCTCTTTATTCCTTTTCCTCCTTCTTCTACCCCTCCTAGCGAGGGGGTTTTTTTTGCCTATATTTTAGTCTTAGTACTTAGGCGTCGAATCCCCCTCCTCATAGCCCGTGGCGTAGGTGGGGGAGTGTTCAAAAGTTATTCTTAGTATGTTCGATAGTTTCTTTAAGAAAGGAGAGCATTTGTATGCTCTCCTTTCTAGTTTCTCCACTACTAAGTTCACGAGTACCATGAGGTTACTTCTTGAGTTTATTATTTTTACTAATAACTTTGCCGTCCAGTAGGTTAACTTTGATATAGGTAGAGTCAGGTAACATCCAGACGACATCTCTTCGTATAAGATTATCAGAATATTTTAAGGTCTCTTCCCTGTAATCAGGACCTAGCACGGATACCACCTGATCAATAGTCATTCCTGTTGTGATCTTGTCGAATTGCTCGACGGTAAGAGTGGATGTGGTTTTTCCAAGACCATCCTGAGTCTTAGATTCAACTTTACTCTTATTGGTTTGGATAACGATATTCTTATCCTGTTCTTCCCATGTGTATTTAATAACGTCAGTCTTTACTTCTTTTTTCTTTCCTTCTCCCAGAATGCCTTTCACATCATCATAAGTCATATCAAGAGTAATCTTAAGGTAGTTTTCATAGGTAACAACTCCTGGTTTAGTAGTTTGAGATGGTGCTGGAGTTGTTCCCTCATTTGAGTTTTCGGGGGCTTTTTTGCTTCCACATCCCGTAATGCTTAATATCAAAATCATAAGTAGAGGCAAGAGCAATTTCGATAAAACTGGTTTTCCACTAAACATAATAACCCTCCCTGTGTTTGAATTTACAGGTTAAGTATACCATTTCGAGATCCAACTTCAAAAAAAGGCCCCTGAAATGTGAAAGGAGAGAGTAAGGATTAAATTTTGTTTCAAAGCGCTTCCGAAAGGTGGCGTTTTTTCAGCAATAACTTACCAGTGAATGGTGTACCTCAATGCGGTATAATATGTCTAAGGGGATCGTCTCCCTTGAGTCTTTTTCATGTAGTACTACTACTTTAACCCTCTGGGAACAGCAATTCAGAGGGGACTTTTTTCGAAGTGTTTAACTATTTGAGCAAGTGGTTTCAGTTATAGATTATTGTGTAATGATCTCCTTCATGGGGGGTCTTTTTCTTATCTAAATATTAATATCTTAACTGATTCTTAACACAATCATGCTAAGATATTAATATTTCTGTTGTATTCTGATTGCAGAAGAAGTTCGAGTATAGATAGAGAATAAAACTACATGAAAAAGATTTAGAAAAACCGTCCTTGCTGTGGGCGGTTTTTCGCTGCGATTTTATATTTATATGGTAAGTAATGGCTTAATTCCTGTCGTAATAGGCATTGCCCCAAATGCCAACATTCTGTCCAACAGGAATGGGTTGAGGCCTATGTCATGTCTACGTTTAAGTGTGATCGGGGCCGGGAACCTCGAATTCCCTCTTGTGTCGGTCATGCGCGGCCGGAAAATATGAGGGATGGAACCATAATCTTAAAACGAATTTTAAGATTATGGTTTAAAAATATAACATAACAGTGTATAATTTGGATATAGATGCAGAAATAATAGGCATAGATGTTATGGATGTTATAGTAATGTAACAATTTTTTAGTTTTTGAGTAGGATAAGTTCAAAAATAAGTATGAAGGAGGAGTATTTTTATGAATGCAATTTTAGGAGTAAGAATCCGAAGTTTGAGAGAGTCCAAAGGCTTTACTCAAGAACAGATTGCAGAAAAAATTAAGTGTTCAAGGCAAAAATATGCTAGGCTTGAGAAAGGTTTAATCGATATTTCATATGCTAGCCTTATGACTGTTGCCCAAGTTTTAGGGATTAAAGTTGAAGACATAACATCGTCTGTCAACAATATTTCTCAAGAGCAACCCATGTTTAGAGTGAATAACAATTCAATTCAAGAAGATGAATTCGAATATATTAACAAGATGATTGATACATTTTATGCTCATCGAAAGCTATACCAAAGCGTGAGGCAGGTTAATGTCGATGAATAAAAGTAGGCAACTTGTGATAGAAAGAGCGGCTGAAAATGTAAGAGATGAATGTAATGTAACGGATTATGGATTCCAAAATATTTTTGAAGCAGCTGAAAAAGTGGGGTATCGAGTGATTCGATACCCTATTGGCGCTGAATCGTTTTTAGGATTCGCTTTAATTAAGGATACAGAAAGAATAATCTTTTCGAATTCATCGCAGATCTTATCACGGGAAGTTTTTTCTGTTGCTCATGAAATGGGGCATCAACGATTACACTTATCCGAGCAAGGTAAAACAATGATCCGAGATGATGATTTCAACGATAGAGATGACGACGAAATTGAGGCTAATTATTTTGCTGCCTGTTTATTGATGCCGACAGATAAAATCTTTAAATTTATGAGACTAGAACTTAATGATAAGAATATCAAGATTTGGAATGGGTTAGACATAGCCAGGATTCAAACAACGTTTAATGTAAGCTATGATATGACTCTTGTTCGTTTGAAAGCACTAGGTATCTTAGATAATACTATTTTAGATAATTTGAAATTAGAAAAGATAGAGAAAACGGCTACAGCACTATTGAAGGCTATCAAGGGTAATTCGGATTTGTGCAAATCCTCGGAAGCAAAGAAGATACCCGCTGAATATCTCGAATGGGTCATTTCAAATTATTATGATAAGTTAATTCCTAGAAAAAGTTTAGAAACCGCTTTAGACTTTGTTGATTTAAGGGCAGATGATTTTGCAGACCCTTCCGAAGAGCGCATATCAAAATCATTTATCGTTTCATAAGAGGAAAGCACTTATCCTGGTTTAATATAGGGATGGGTGCTTTCCTCTATCTTCCTAATTTGAGGCACTATTAGAACGTAGCTAACGACAAAGAACTCAAGATCGTGAGCTAATCTGTGCACCCAAAACTTACCTGTACTAATCCGCTCATCTTAAGCTATAATAAGAACAAATGTTCTTATTAGGAGCGAATGTATATGCTACAGCGGATCATCATGCACATCGACGTTAACTCAGCTTATCTCTCATGGGAAGCCGCTCACCGCCTCCAACATGGAGATCCCCTCGATCTCCGTACCGTTCCTTCCGTCGTTGGCGGCAACGAACAAACTCGCCATGGAATCGTCCTCACCAAATCCATCCCCGCCAAACCTTTCGGTATCCAAACCGGCGAAACCTTACACTCAGCCCGGACGAAATGTCCAGGCTTACTTGTCGTCCCCCCCAACTACTCCCTCTATATGCAATGTAGCCAAGCCCTCGGCGATCTCCTCAGGGAGTACTCATCTCTGATCGAACAATACTCAGTGGATGAATACTTTCTTGACTTTACTGATAGTAAAAAGCTCTTTGGAGATCCTATCCAAGCAGCCCACAATATTAAGAACCGCATCCGGGAGGAACTAGGTTTTACCGTCAACATCGGGGTGTCCAGCAATAAACTCCTTGCTAAAATGGGCTCAGAGCTTCAAAAGCCGGACAGAGTACATACCTTGTTTCCGGAAGAAGTTGAGAAGAAGATGTGGTCGCTACCGGTGGAAGAACTTTTCATGGTAGGCCGGGCCACTGCGAGAAAACTCCAAGACCGAAGCGTCAGAACCATAGGGCATTTGGCCAATGCCGATCCAGATTGGTTAAAGCTTATCCTCAAAAGTCTTGGCTTACTCGTATGGAACTATGCTAACGGAAGGGATCTCTCTCTCGTTCGTATTAATCGGCATCCCGTAGTCAAAGCATTTAAGAAAAAGGGTGATGAAATGTTGGCAATCAAAAAAGAGACTTCAACAACTGCTAATAATTCTAACGTAATTAAAGCTATTATTAAATCTAATAAAAAACATTCTAAAATGATGAGCAAATTGGCTAAATAAGTGTGAGTGTTAATGATATTCAGTATTTATCAAGAGAACATATTGAACTAATCCATGATCAAGCAGTTTTGAATTTGTATACGAGCCAACTTTGATTGGCATCATCTACCATAGTTAATTGAAGCTCATTATAAAAGGTTTTTAACAAAATCTACTGGGAACATTGTCCTCTGCGCAGTTTCCTCTACACTCAGTCCCTGTGCTAAAAAGCGCTTTGCAACGCTCGTCATGCTTTCAGAGACTTCGACAATATATTGATCGTAATCATAAAATCGCATGACACGCTGGCCCCACGGATATTCTTTTGCCTCATGAATAAACTCAATATTATCCGTGCCTTTAATTTTTTCCTGCCATTGATCCAAATCCTCTACTTCAAAATAAAGCTGGAAGTTATTAGGACGCGATTGCATTCTAAGGTCTTGCCCCACTAACTCCGCATAGTTGGATTGCAGGGACAGTCCTCTTTCAAAAGACACATGCACTCCTAAATCCATTAAAATTTTTTGCTCCATGACCGTCTCATAAAAATGTTTTGATTTTGCGATATCTGATACGGCAATTAAAGTACCTTGGTATTGCATATAATCACTCCTTTGGGTTTTCCTTTATTGTACCTCAGAATTTAGCAATCTCGCTGTAAAAATCGGACATATTATCCTGGTATTTCTGTGGGGTAATCCCGCATATAGATTTGAACTCATGGATAAAGTGCGGCATATCATAAAATCCGGTCTGAAGATAGGCTTGAGTGATGCTGTACTGAGGCTGCCTCAGAAGCCGGATTGCCTTGTTGATACGAACCAAACGGGAAAAGGACTTAATACTTACCCCTAAGTATTCTTCAAAGATCCGTCCCAAATGCCGCTCGCTGTAAAACACGTTGTGGGATAATTCTTTGACGGATGTTTGGCCCCCGCTGTAGAGTATTATTTGATTTGCCACAGAAAATTCAGGCCGGTACAAAATCGTTTTCAAGTGTGCGAGAAACAGCTTATCAATTTCACCAACAAAGCTGCGTATATCCGGAGAATTTTCCAAATGCTGTGCCATTAGCCTATTCATTGCAGGATTTATATTTTCAAAAGAGTATATGCAATTAGTCAGTTCCTTCTGAGGCATTCCGCTGAATGCATAATACCCTGCCGGTTGAAATTCCACGATAAATAATAGTTGAAATTGATTGGCCTCACTACCCACACAGACGGGCTTTGTCATTGGGCCAAACAGGGTGCAATAAGTCTTATTCCCATCACTTGACAGTACCAACGTGGCACTTCCGTGCGGCATAATGGTATATTCATTGGACATCATACCTACGATCGGGAAGGTAATGGTATAATTTGAAATCCAGTTCTTTAAAGATGGATGAGGCAGGAGATAAACATAATCATCTTCCTTTATTAAAATGCGATATTTTTCGTAAAAGGTTTGTATATTTTTTTTTGAAATCATAAGGTACTCCATGCTGCATATTCCTGGGAAATATGCTGTATTGTCATATTTTTATTTTGCAGAATTAAAAAATACGGATCAGCACTTTAATATTATCCATATAATTGTGAGTATAGTCTCTATATAATAATTATACCTTTTAACCCTCAAAGAACAATAAAAAAAGACCTGATCATTAGCAGGAACTGATAAAATATCCAAAATTATTTTTCGGTGTGTACTTGACATACGGGTGGCGAAGATCATGAAAGCGAATAGAAGGAAGTTTTTGTTCCGGCTTCTTATCTGAGTTGTAATTAACGATTATAGAATAGTATTGCACGTAATTTATTTGGGGTTAATTTTTTAACCGTTGAAAATAGTAAAGATTATAATTATAATCATGCGTTGTCTCAGATTGCTTCAGCATTTAAGTTATTTCAGTTCACAACATATGTAAATGATAATGATGGTTTATTTGAACAGTTAGACAATCTATGCAATATTATGCTCGTCGCACCCCCCCGGACTTTGTATGACATCGTTCTAAGAGGTGATTAATAAGAGTGTTTAACCGTGAGATTCGTAATTCTGTTGCTAATACGTTAAACAGAATGAGAAAGTTTGCTAGGCGCAAAGAAGAGCTGCCGAATCTTAAATTAACATTGCGGGATTTAGAACAAACATGGGCATCAATACAAGCCGACATGTACAAGGATAAAAAAAGATCAAAGGGTATTGTTGGAAAGGAGCATAGTTTAGCACAACTAAATATTATAAGCTTGATGATGATGAGTACAGCTGTAAAAGATTCTATAGAGAACAACAGAATCATTCAATGGAGTATCCAGGGAATAGAGCCGACCTCGGTTATTGCCAATTTACTTATTCAAGCATGTAACTATTCGATATCAATTGTCAAACTAATTGAAGCCGGATTAGGTACGCCTGCTCATACACTATTGAAATCTTTGCAAGAGTTGTGTTGGTTAACACTTACTCTTTGTTCCGAACGAGAAAAAATGGAGCAATATTGTAAGCTAAGGGGCTCGAAGAATACTGAAGAGCTATGGTATAAACATTTTCGTCCGGTAAAACTAAAGAAAAGCATAAGAAAATTAGAAGGGGTACTAGATTTTCCGTTCGATTTAACGAAGGAATTGAATGAAATTCGTGATACCTCATATCGAAACGAGTCTAATTTTTCTCATCATCGTTTTTATGAGAGCATGGCAACGGCGTATAAGCCTAAAGAAGCATGTTTTGTACCAAATTTCTCTGGGGATCTTAATGAGGGATGTAGGAAAACCTTGGATTCTTTGAATTTTAATCTATGGTACCTGCTTCAAACTTTAATTAAGATATTTGGTGAAATCCACCATTGGCAGGACGTTGAATTTAGTGAGGTATGGTTATTAACTATCTCGTTTATAGAATGCGCTAAAGAAGCGTTTTTTGTTCAATTTAATGAAGCGGAAAGTGATAACGCCACGTAAGGGGTTCACAATATTAGTGATGATAATTGGGTAGTAACCCATTGCAGAAGATTAAGCGCAGAGAGAGGAAGTTTACGCGTTGGTAGTGAGTAATGGCAAGAAGATACCTCGCCCAAAAGGGATTTTTATGAAAGCATATATAGGTGTCGATTTTCAACTCCTGCGGGCAATTCAGACATAACGTGATTCTTGTAAGAAAACATGGGACTACGATACATAAGAATTTGGTGAGAGTTATGATCTACGGTTAGATCGATATTAAAAGTGGATTTAAAGTTTTGATATTTTGCGAATTTAGCAAATAGGAATCAATTTACGTACACGACTTTTGCTTAGTACTTTGACACTAAAGTACTATTGAGCTATACTTATTATGGTAGCATCAACAACTACCTGTAGCTCAAAGTAAGGGGATTGTTGTTTTTTCTATGAATATATTTCCACGGCAATTTTGAAAGGAATTGGTATTCCAATGAGCAAGTTAGAGGAAAGAGAAGCTGTAGTTAGAAGAAAAAGCACTGTAAAAACAAAAGTGAATGATGATAGCACGGAGAAGACAGAACAACCGCAAAAGGCCGTTCAGAGCAACTCTGAACAAACTGATAAATTGATACAGCGTTCTTACTATTTAACAGATAAATTGCAAAAGGCAATTACGATTAAAACGGCCGAAGGTGATCTTGACAAAAGCGGCGTTGTAAGGGAAGCGTTGAAGCTGTACTTGGCTGATATATTAGAAAAGATATAAATGGAGGGTAAGCATATGAGCACACAAAAAGACAAGGCGTGGGATTACGCATTAGGGATTATTAAGGTTGATGGATTAGAGCCTTCACCGGAATTTTTAAAACTTGTAGAGAAAGAAAAGAGGGGTGAAATCACAACAAACGATATAATCAAAACCTTGAATGAGAGATACAAAATGAAAGAGGAAAGGAATGGTGATGATGCGTGACCCATACCTTTACCCGAACACCGAGGTTTTGAAAAATAAACTCAGAGTGCTTGACAATGAAAAGCTAAATACCATAGAAGCAGAATATACAAGCACAAGGCTAAAGGAAATAATGGAGAATCCCATTAAAGGCAATTTTGATTTTGATCATTTGTGCCGTATGCACGGCTATATTTTTCAGGATTTATATGATTGGGCAGGCCAGCCAAGAATCATAAATATTGAAAAATCAGAGCCGGTTTTAGGTGGAATTTCTATAGAGTATTCGGATTTCCAGGATATAAAATTTGTGACCTCTTGCGTACTGTCAAAGATGGAAGAGGTAGATTGGGAAAGGTTTTCGCTTGATGAAAAAGCAGAATCTCTGTCAAAATACATGGCTGAATTATGGAAAGTACATATTTTTCGTGAGGGCAATACAAGAACAATCGTGACGTTTATCTGCCAGTATACAGAAAGAAAAGGCTTCAAGTTAGATACAGAATTATTTGAACAGAATAGTGCCTACGTGAGAAGCGCTTTAGTTGCTGCTTCAGCTGTGTTTAAAGGTCTTGGAGATAAATCGAAACCGCAGTATTTAGTTAAGATTGTCAAGGACGCCTTAAAAAGAGGAGAGTCGGGCATAATAGAGTAGGTTAAGGTAATAAAAGGGTGGCAATATGACCTTTGAAGAACTGCTTGAAAAGTATCAAGCAGTGTTGCTCGAAAACGGTATCCTAAAAGAAGAAATAAAAAGTTTAAATACTAAGCTCGGTGTTTCTGAACATCGGGCTATTCCTTATGGGAGTTCAGATGATGTTTCTCTGGATAGTCTATTCCCGACCCCTAATACATTTTCAGAAGTATCTAATCATGGATCAGTTGGCAAACCTTTGCAATCTAACATAAACAGCATGTCAGACCCCGAGGACAAAATCCAGCTATTTATGTCACTATTTAAAGGACGGGATGATGTTTATGCCAAACGGTGGGAAAACAAAAAGAAGGGGACTAATGGATATTCGCAGTGCTGCTTGAATGAATGGAAATCTGAACTATGCAGAAAGCCAAAGGTAAAATGTACTGCTTGCTCCAATAAGGCCTATGCTCGTTTGGATGAAAAGGCTATTGACGATCATCTGCGAGGTCGTGGTAATTTAGTTGCGGGAATATATCCTCTGTGTCTTGATGATACGTGTTACTTTTTAGCAATTGACTTTGATGATGGAGAGTGGCAGAAGGATATTTTGCAGCTTAGAGAAGTCTGTTCAGAATTTGATTTTCCTATAGCCATTGAACGCTCGCGGTCAGGAAATGGAGCCCATGCTTGGATTTTCTTTGAAAGCCCCATTGTCGCAACTTTAGCAAGAAAACTCGCTGCTGGAGTAAGTTTAATTTTCAAATCGAATATACACCAAAAATATGCCGTCATTGACCAACGAATCGTATGGTATGGGAGTATCAATCTTTTAAGTTTTGGAAGTGCTGAAGAAAGTATCATGCGACTGGATAGCCCAAACATTGCTAATGAATTAATCATGAGCATGGACAAATAACAGTCCTACCTGCGATGTGGGAAATAGCAATAGCACGCAAACTCGATAGTAAATGAATATTCAAATGAATATTCTTATTCTAAAGAGGTCTATGCACAGTTGTGTCAAACTGGATATGTACCATAGACCAAGCGCTTCCCGGAGACGACTGCCCTGAGTTGCGGGAAGCATTGCTCACCAAGGTCAAGGGGTGGTTGACAAATTACTAAAAGTTGTCTTACGTATTGACTAAAATAGAAACTCAATATATAATGTAGACATCTACACAATATAAGGAGATATCTATGCAAAGTGTTTTCGACAAATATCCATATAGTCTATATATTAAGCTTATTGCGCAAAAGATTCGGGAAATAACCGACCAGCTGCTGCTGGATTATGGCTTGAATACCTCTCAAGCGATTCTTCTGTGGCATATTAATCAGTCAATAGAGGAAAATATTGAAATAAACCGAAAGTTTCTTGAGAAAACAATGGCTTTAAGTGGTCCGTCTGTAACAAACTTATTGAACGGTCTGGAGAAAGGCGGATTTATATCGCGCAATAACAACCCTTCCGACGGACGTAACCTAAGTATTGATGTAACAGCCAAAGCCAAGCATTTCATCAATGATAAGAGTTCTGCGTTATCAAAATCTGAGGAATTGGTAACGGAAGGTATGTCAGCTGCCGAAAAAGCAATGTTTGTATCTCTGCTGACCCGTGCTTTTGAAAACGTGGACAAGCAATTGTCAAAGCCATGATTTTGCTATGTAATCGAGTATTTTTTTAAACAAAAAAGTAGACGGCTACATGTAAACGCAGCATTATACACAAACTAATAAAAATGAAACATTGGAAAAATTTAGGAGGTTATCATTATGAATTATCAAAAAAACGGACTGGATATATCCAGGATAGGACTTGGCTGCGGTCATATGTCCAATGCCAATGAAACTGATAAGGGGAAAGGCATCGCTGCAATTCATGCGGCATTAGAGAACGGGATCAATCATTTCAACACAGCGGATTTTTACGGCGCTGGCCGAAGCGAGATGTTAATTGCTGAAGCGATGAAGGGGTATAACCGGGATAAATATTTTATATCATTGAAGTTTGGAATTTTGTGTGGGCCTAACGGCTCATCTTACGGATTGGATGTTACACCCGATAATGTGAAAAATTATCTCACATATTCGCTCAAAAGACTTAATCTCGACTATATTGATCTTTATCTGCCGGGAAGAATTGATCTGGGGATACCAGTTGAAGAAACCATCGGTGCCATTTCCGATCTGGTGAAAGCTGGCTATGTAAAGCATGTCGGCGTCAGCCAGGTTGATACTGATATATTGAGAAGAGCACATGCAACGCATCCAATAAGCTTGGTGGAATCCGAATACTCACTTTTTAACAGAAGCATTGAAAAAGATATTTTGCCAACTACACGGGAACTTGGGATCGGTGTTGTCGCTTTTGGTGCTGTGGCGCATGGGCTTCTTGCAGGCAATTGGACAGAAGAGCGAATCCAAAAGAGTAAAGGTGGCTTTATTCCGTTGTTTTTTGAAGATAATATTGTGAAAAATGTTGCTTTGACCAAAAGGCTGGCTGAGATTGCCGCCAAGAAACAAATATCGGTATCACAACTGGCGTTTGTATGGATGTTATCAAAAGGGGAAGACATTATTCCGCTCATTGGCAGCTTATCACCGGCGCATATTCAAGAGGCTTTGCAGTCACTTGATATTCGTCTGACGGAAGATGATATTAAGGAAATTGAAGAAGCTGTACCTGAAAATGAGATAGCTGGAGCTTCTTTCCCCAATAGGAAATTTAGAAACGGTAAACCAGTTCGTGAATAAAGACATCAAATTGAGGAAGAAAAAATGAAATCACACGCAGATCAAGGAAAAGAGATGATAATGTTATGAGCCTGAACAGAGGTGTTAGATTATGGAGACGTCAAATCCAAAGCAAGCACTTTGGACCAAGGACTTTTTACTTGTTACCGTAGTTCCTGACTTTAGGAGATAGAAGGGTAGAAAATCGCCAAATTGCTTGGTATACAGGCGATTCGGAAATTTTTAAAATGTCCTATTATTTTAGGTTATTTGTCAAGTCTAATTTTGTGCATGAACGAAACTTGGTCAAATGGAAGGCCGCAGAGAAATGTCTTGGGGTAATATTGAGGAGCTAAGGAAGATTTATAGTACTAGGAAGACAAATCAAGAAATTTCAGAATAAAACAATTTAATATACTATGAGAACGATTAACTTCAGGCTACAGGTTTGGAGGCATTAAAAAGATTCTAAAAAGGAAAGTACCCCGCTGTTTCGACCAAACAGCGGGGTACTTTCCTAGATTAAAAAGCCTGACGACTGAGGTTGTCACACTCTTAAGCCTGGCCACATATCCTAAGAGTGAAATTAGCCCCAAGGAGTGTGGATATTATGACTGATACAGTAACTAATACAGTAACTGATGTCATCAGCGGACGCACCACGCAGGTAATCGCGGCTGAAATTAACATGATCAAATACCAGGCTGAGAGGGTCTACCTTGCCGCCGCCGTCGAGATCGGAAGGCGGCTGACGGAAGCCAAGGCCCTGCTCAAGTATGGAGAATGGGGCAAGTGGCTGAAAGAGTCGGTCAGTTACTCTCAGAGTACGGCCGACAGATTTATGAAGGTCTTCAGAGAATACGGGAGCAAACTGCTTGATGCTTCCGACAGCAACTCAGATTACGCACCAGTGCGCAATCTGACATACTCCCAGGCAGTGATCCTCTTAGGAGTCCCGGAAGAAGGTCGAGAACAGTTCATCATCGATATGGATATCGAGGGAATGACTAATCAGGAACTCAGGAAAGCGGTCAATGAACGGACGCAGGTCCGGCAAGAAAAAGACCAGGCCCTGCAGGAGAACGCGGACCTCCAGAAAACAGTTGAAGACCAAAGCGGTATCATCACCGAGCTGACTAGGGAGCTTGCCAATCTGAAGGTCCAATTCGAGAACGTCAAGACGTCCAAAGTGGAACTCGATAAAACGGCCAGGCAACTGAAGGATTCGCTGGAGTCGCTCCAACAAAGTTCATCCGCCAAGGGCTATGAGAGGATGAAAGCGAACTTCATTAATACGTCGCTCAAGGTCAAGGCCAACCATATCGCCTTCCTCTGTGAAAACCTGGATAAAACCATTAAGGAAGTCAAGCATGAGCTGCTCCAAATCGCCCCCAATGATAAGGAGACGTATATCACTTATAAGAATAAAGTTTACGATCTTTTGAAGGTGTGGCTTAAGGACGAGACCTGGAGCAGGCAAGCTCGCCCCGGCGGAGATACGCAGTAAGGAATAAAGTCCTTATAGAGAAGAAGGGGAGTGAGGAGAGATTATTGGATTTGCTTCGCTCCAAAGCCTAATTAAGGCAGAGGATATTGACGAGAATTTATGGAGAGATGCGCTCTCTCTTTTTTGTTGCAATATAGCTATAGGCCATGGGGCAGCTGATAAAGATTGTTCTGAATATAAAGTATTCAGAACAAATTGTCTTTGAGCTTAAAATTGCATATGATACTATCAAGAGGTGATTGTATTGGCAAGGAAAACTCCAAGAGTTACAACGAATAATCGGGTGATTTCTGGTGTAAGTGCATCGATGGCTTTTGAAGGATTGAAGCCAAGTACGCATGCGAAGGCAATTGGGAAACGGTACCTTGAAGATAAGATCAGCAGTGGGGAAGCTGTCGCAGGTATAAAAGCTAGGCACGCTTCTAAATTTGGACGCTAAAATGAAAAGTGGCAGTGGCTTTTCAAAGTACGATTCTAAAGAAATTAACCGATCTGTCTATTATTACAAAGATGTCGATGTATTGATTAATAAAGAAAACATTAAGGATGCAAATGCCTTAGCTGAATATGAGGCTGATATGACAATGCTTCGGCAATACCAGCTTGAAAAAGAGCAGATGGTGAAAGGCAGATTTGGAATCACCCACTTAAAAAGAATACATGGGTATATCTTTCAAGATATCTATCCTTTTGCTGGCAAATTAAGGACTGAGAATATTGAGAAGGGTTCTACACATTTCTGTAAAAGCCAGTTTATTGTTGGCGAGACATATGTAGGTGGTTTTCAGTGACATTTTACCCAACAATATTTATAAATTATAGTGATGTTTGATTTGACAGGAAACTACTTCCCTCTACATAAAATCGCACGATTCACACTTGTAACATCGTGCGATTTTGATATAATGAAATCATCTATTTTGGACAAGGGGTGGTTTGAATGCTTATTACCGCGACTGAATTTAAAAAAAACATCGGAAAGTATTTAACACTCGTTAATGATGAGGAAATTATCATCACGAAGAATGGAAAGGGTATTGCAAAACTCACTCCTTTAAAAGAAGACAAGGTGGAAATTATGAAGTCGTTTTTTGGTTCTCTCTCTACTGATATTTCTTTAGAACAGTCAAGAGAAGAAAGGTTAAAGAAATATGAACGTACTGATTGATACAAATGTCATTCTTGATGCAGGGCTAAGCCGTATACCTTTCAATGTTTCCGCAGAAAAGATTTTACTTCTTGTTGCAGATGAAAAGGTGAATGCATCCATTACTGCAAGCTCTGTAACTGATATCTACTATTTCCTTAAGAGAGATTATCATGATAGTGATCGAGCAAAGGAAATGCTTATTAATTTTTTCAACATATTTGAAGTTATTGACGTAACAAAAAGTGATTGTGAAAAGGCACTCGGTCTGCCAATGGATGATTATGAAGATGCCTTATTAGCAACTTGTGCTAAACGCAGGAGAATTGAGTTAATCATTACTCGCGATCTGAAAGACTTTGCTGAGTCACCAGTTAAAGCCATTGCCCCTGATGACTTCCTTACTAATTATTTCTAGTATGCATTATTCTTTTAGGAACACTTTGAGAAAAGTAACCTCGACTTGATAAATTCAAGCCGTAGTTACTTTTCTGCTAAGTTGATGGACACAATAGCATACATGCCGCTGGCAGGAGCGGTCGCTCAGCGATGTTCTCCAGTGTTTGTCATATTTGCTCACACTAGGCTCGTGGTTTGTGGTATTGGACCATCTCGACTACACGCTCTATCTTGTGTCGGGACATCAACCGTAGCGGGTCAAAATAATAACACTAGGTATTTATTGAATGGTGCTGTTACTTAAATAAAAGGTAGCGGCATTTTTTGATGGAACATAAGGCAGTGAGCGGATGGCAATGAACTTTTTTTTATCTTTCTCACAGGTTATAATTGAGTTATTGAATCATAATCGAGCGAATAAATTTGAAACCCCTTTACTCCTTGAGGAATATAAAGACATGTGGAATGATCGAATGTTATTGAGGTTTTGAAACAAGCGGTCGACGAAAGGTGCAGGCTGAAATTCAGAGGGTCATTGATTACTTACTGAAAGAGGGAAAAATATTTTAGTTGAAGGGTTTGGGCAACAGCTGTTGGCAACAATTCTGTGATCATACAATCTAATCCTACTTAAAAAGATAAAAACTCAGGCCTGAGAAGATAGTACGAGGGTGGGTGGTAACAATGAATCTTCACAACTTTTGAAAACTATATCGAGAAAAAGATACTGGCAAGGGGCTATGACTACTACGAGAATAACTATGTAACGTCAGTTGAAGAAACTGAGGAGAATGTCTTTGAGGCAGAGGTTGAAGGCACTGAGCTCTACACGGTGGAGGTCGAACTTGATGATCAGGCGAACATCATCGATACCCAATGCGATTGTCCCTATGATATGGGTGATTATTGCAAACATCAGGTAGCAACATTTCTTGCTGTACGGGATATAAAAAAAAATCTATCCAAAGGATATAACCAGATATCCCAAGATAGTGGGGATTTAGAATCCGTACTTAAATCCCCGGTTCCGAAAAAAAGAAAAGCGCCTAATATCGAAAAAATACTATCTGACAGAACCAAAGAGGAACTGGTTGAATTTTTGCTGGATATCGTTACAGAATATGAAGAAATCAAGCGGCGAATTGAACTGAATTTTGATGATGGAAATGATGAGGCTGAACTATCCAAGGCCATTGCGCTGATTCGTACCTATATTAATAATAAATCAGACAGACATGGATTTGTAGCGTACGGAGATACCGGTGAAGCGGTTAGGGGGGCGGATCTGGTGCTGGAAAAGGCCCATTTTGCTTTAGAAAAGAATAAGACTGTGCATGCTTTACAGCTTAGCCTATGTGTAATCCAGGAGATGATGGATTTACTTCAAGGCGCAGATGATTCAGACGGTGTAATCGGTGGAGTAATTGAGGAAAGCTTAGCCTTGATTGATGAAATGTGTGGGGATAAAGAACTAAAACCAATTCATAAAGAACCTTTGTTTAATAAACTGATCGAAGAAGCATCTCATCGACAATACAACGGTTGGACGGATTGGAGGATAGACCTGCTGGAAAGCTGTTCAGAGCTTGCAGACACTTCGGATTTACGAAGCAAATTGGAAAATTATTTAATCTTAATGCTGGAAAGCGAAAAAGGAGATTCATGGGGTGTCAATTACTTAGCTGAGCGAGTTAATCTCATCCGATATCATTTGGTTGAGAAACATGACGGGCCGAAAAAAGCACAGGAGTTTATTGAAAATAACCTTCAATACTCCAACTTTAGGGAAATGGCAATCAAAAGCGCTATGAACAAAAAGGATTATGACTATGTCATCAAGCTTACCCTTGATGGGGAGGACAAGGATAAAAGCCTGCGTGGACTGGTAAGCCAGTGGAAGAAATACCGGCACGAAGCCTTTAAACTTTCCGGGAAGCTGGATGAACAGCGTGGAATGGCAACGGATTTTATTCTGGACGGAAGCTTCGATTATTACAAGGAATTGAAAAACACCTATGCTACCAATGAGTGGCCATCTGTTTATCCCAAGATCATTTTTTTATTGGAAAACCAGAAGAAGACTTATCAGGATGTCTACACCCGTATTCTAATAGAAGAAGGGGAAAAACAAAAATTACTTAAGTACGTTCAAGGAAGTCCATCATCGGTCGAAACTTATTACAGGCATCTTATTCCTGAATTCAAGGAAGAGGTTTACCTGCTCTTTCTGCAACATATTGAGCAGAGTGCTGCCAGAGCAGGTAACAGGAAAGATTATCAGAGGGTATGTGCCATTATTCGTAATCATAAAAAAGCTGGAGGGAAAGAACGGGTATCGGAAATCATACAGAAGCTTATTAACAAATATGCCAATAGACCGGCATTTAGGGATGAGTTATCTAGAGTATAAATGTCCGCAGCTTGAGCCGGAACTTCGCCGTCTGGTGGATACAGCCAGAAAGCTTTCGCCGGAACAAATAGAATATCTCCTTCTAAATACATTACAACACGTATTAACACGTGTGCAAAGCGTTATCGTGAAGAAAATAGAAATCTTTTCTATGTAATTAAGTGATAGGAGATAAGACAGTAAAAGCGTTGGATGGAATGATACGAGGCAAATAATAAAAGCAATTGGCCGAAACCAAATTGCTTTTGTTGTTTTGTGTGGTGAAGATGGTACACCCTATATGAATTTTTACTTCCCCAACTGGAGGTAAACAACTATAATGAGACGGTATACATCCCTAGAAATGGACAAGCAAAACCAAGGATCACATTGGAATTGCAAACTAATAATAGAACGTGGCAAGTGGATCAATAGAGTACATTTAAGTTGATTAGTAGGGAAGTGAGTTAATTTATGAAGATGCTACCTCGTATAGTTTTATTATGCACAGCGATACTTGCCGTCGTGATCTTGAACGGCTGTGGCAAGGCAGACACTCCGCAACATGTAACACTGTCCAACTTACAGCCCCTGGACAATCCGCCAAAGTCACCTCAGGATGGTTTACGAGTGGCGTTGGCTGTGGGGTTGTCTCCGAGCCAGAGTATTGCTCGATTTCAGGTCTTAACCAAATATTTATCAGAAACGTTAAATCGACCAGTTGAGCTGGTACAGAGAAAAAGTTATAAAGAAGTCGATGATTTGATCCAAGAAGGAAAAGTAGATATTGCTTTTGTTTGTTCATCGTCGTATGTTATAGGCCATGAGCAATTTGGAGAGCGTCTAGTGGCAGTCCCTATCACAAATGGGTCACCGTACTACCAGTCTGTGATTATTGCCGATACTGGTAGTGGAATAAGGAATTGGACTCAGTTAAAGGGCCATAGTTTCGCCTTTGTAGATCCACAATCAACCTCAGGATCCTTATATGCCTTGAGCAAGGTGAAAGATCAGGGAGGCCTAAACTATTTTAAAAGTTACATTTATACCTATGGGCATAGTAATTCGATTGCAGCTGTTAAGGACCGACTAGTCGAGGCGGCTGCGGTCGATAATTATACTCTGGCCGCAGCTTTTGCGAAATCTCCCCAATTAGTGGATTCTATCCGGATAATCGATACATCTCCGAACTATGCGAACAATCCTGTTGTCGCTAGCCCAAGGCTGGATGAACAGTCATTTTTAGCGATACAGAAGGCATTTCTAACTATGCATCAAGATGAAGATGGGCAAGAAGCTTTACAAGTTGCTGGATACGACCAGTTTAAGTTGTTGGAAGACAGTCTCTACGATTCTGTCAGGGAACTCGTTAAGCTGATTGGAGAGTGAATCCAGTGAAATTTTGGGTCATGAGATTAGTAAGGTCGTTATTAGGAATCAGTTTACGTTCCAAAATTGTTGGGCTCGTTGTTAGTTTGCTTCTATTATTATCAGTCACCGTTCTTATCCAAACTGAACGGAGTATTAGCCCTTTTATGAATCAACAACTTGACGCTCAAGGGATTTCCACTGGAAAATATATTGCGGACCGAAGTCCAGAGTACATTTATCGTGGTGACCATTTTAAACTATATACCTTGATTCGAGATGCTCGTAATAGTAACGAAAACATCCGTTATATTTTTATTATTGATGCAGACGAGACGGTTTTAGTTGATACCTTTGGGAATGCCCTGCCCTATGGGCTATTAGCGGCTAACCAAGTAAAACCGAGTGAAGCGTATCATGTTAATGTTATTGATACCGAAGAAGGTCTAGTTCGTGATATAGCTCTGCCCTTATCAGACGGTAAGCTAGGGACCGTGCGTATTGGTATGTCTGTACAGGAAATTACTCAAGCAAAATCTAAGTTGCTAGTCACCCTTTCTATCGCTACCCTGACATTTATGCTGATAGGATTAGTTATGGCGTATCTCCTAGCCCACCTCTTATCAACTCCCTACCGAAGAATGTTTGAGGCAACGAAAATTTACGCCTCGGGTGATCTAAGTTATCGGATTCCTGAATGGTCTATCCAAGACGAGGGTGGGCAATTGACTCACGCGTTTAACCTTATGATAGAATCAATGGAAAAGTCAGCCTTAGAGATCAAAGAATTAAGTAATATGAGGCAGGGGCTAGCCGAAAAGTTGATGCAAGTTCAAGAAGAGGAACGAAGTCATCTGGCGAGGGAACTTCATGACGAAACGAGCCAGTCTCTAGCCTCTCTTCGTCTCGGCTTAAAATATACAGAAAAGGCGCCAACTCTTGAACAGGCAACTGTTCGTTTAATAGAGGTCCGGAAACTATTAGATCAAACGTTTGATGGGATAAGACGATTGATCACAGTTCTTCGGCCTAGTGTATTAGAAGAAGGAGAACTGGGGCAAGCTGTTAAACGATATGCCCAAGAATTTGAAAAGCGGTATGGAATCCAACTAGATATAGAAATTGCTGATGTTTCAGGTAAACTCTCAGGGGAGGTTGCTAGTTCATTGTATCGGATTGTTCAAGAAGCGTTAACGAATATTGCTCGTCATGCCCAAGCTCAGCAGGTAAGCATAGTTCTGACTAATTATTTAGGTGAGGTTAACCTTACCATTGAAGATAACGGCCAAGGATTTAATGTGACGGAAGAATTAGCAAAAAGGGTTGCCAACAGGAAGTTCGGACTTTTTGGAATTCAGGAACGAGTGGCTGTTATAGGTGGAAGTTTCCAGATTGAGTCTGCTCTTGCCCAAGGGACGACCATTTATGTGAAGGTTCCGGAAGGGTTGCGCAGCGATGAAGAAAATAACCGTCCTCTTAGTGGATGACCATCAGGTCATCCGCAAAGGCTTACGTCTAGTGCTGGAAGATAGTGGGGAAATCGAAGTTGTCGGAGAAGCATCGAGTGGTGAAGAAGCCATTGACCTTACGTTCCAGCATTCGCCAGATCTCGTCATTATGGATTTGAGTTTACCAGGCATCGATGGAATTCAAGCGATGATACAGATTAAGAAGAAAAAGCCTGAACAGCGGGTGTTGGTCTTGACAATGCATGAGGACTCCATATACTTAGATAAGGTTTTAGCCGCTGGGGGAAACGGGTTTGTTCTAAAACGGGCAGCCGATGTAGAACTCCTGAGTGCGATTAGGGCCGTCCATCGTGGTGAATTCTATGTGGATACCAGCTTCCAAAAATATTTAGTAACACGTGCTCTTAGTCCCGAGGAACCTGCCAAGATGAAGCGGGCTTTCGAACTAACTCCTCGAGAAAGAGAACTATTGAAATTTATAGCCTTAGGGTATTCCAATATGGAGATTGCTAAGAAACTAAATATTAGTGTCAAGACGGTTGAAAATCATAAAACTAGGATTCATGACAAGTTGGGTATAAATAGCCGATCAAAGTTGGTACGCTACGCAATGGAAAACGGTCTGGTATAGGGGAATTCCCCTATACCAGACCGTTTTTAATGAGGGGATCTCCTCATGTGTAAAGAAGAACGATTAGTTATACTTGACATATTGAGTGATTAAGGTGGAGGAGGTTAATAATATGTCCAAAATAGGTCAAGATGATGGGTCGCAAAAGGTTCCGCGTCGCCAAGTAATTGGCAATATGCTTAAGGCAACCTTGGGTTTGACTGCGGGAATAGCTTTGATATCGACAGGAAAGGCACAGGCAAAACCAGAGAATGAAGAACAACAAACGACAACCTTAGAGCCTTTATCAAAGCAAATTCCTCAGGATAAACTTATTTATAGAATGCACAGAGAATTGTTCAAGGCCCTCGAAAAACCAGTTGCCGAGAGGAACTGGGCGATGGTGATTGATACGCGCAAATGTGTGGGGTGCTTTTCCTGCACGGTGGGTTGTATCGCGGAAAATAAACTACCGCCGGGTGTCGTGTATCGTCCAGTAATCGAGGAAACCCTGGGCTCCTACCCTCATCTAGCTAGGCGTTTTTTACCACGTCCCTGTATGCACTGTACTAATTCTCCTTGTACTAAGGTATGTCCAGTTGCGGCTACGTATAAACGAGAAGATGGGATCGTGGTTATCGACTATGATAAATGTATCGGATGTCGATATTGTATATCAGCTTGTCCGTATGGCGCGCGGACCTTTGACTGGGGAGAGTATCATACTCAAGGCACGCCGAACATTGAGAAATATGAATTAGTGCCCTCGTTTGAGTACGGAGATAAAAGAGAACGAGAAAAGAAGCAATCGCCTATCAATAATACACGAAAGTGTCACTTTTGTTTACATCGTCTCAATGCAGGAATGCTGCCTATGTGCGTGACCACCTGTATCGGACGTGCGACTTATTTTGGGGACAAGAGTGATCCGGAAAGCTTAGTTTTTGAACTAATTGGGAGGTCTAATGTGATGCGGCTCAAAGAGGAATTAGGAACTGAACCTAACGTATTTTATCTCATTTAATTAAGGGAAGGAGGGAAACCTATGCAGAAGCGTCTGTATTATATCCTCTTGCTTATTCTGACCGGAATTGGGTTTTGGTTCGTAGGCATGAGGTTAATGAATGGAATGTTAGTGACTAACTTAACCAGTTATTCTAGTTGGGGTTTATGGGTGGTTTTCTACATTTTCTTCATCGGATTGTCCGCAGGCTCATTTTTGTTATCGACCATGATCTATGTGTTTAAAATGCATGCGCTGGAGAAGATCGGGCGACTTTCACTCTTAAGTGCTTTGTTTTCTTTGGTAGGGGGGTTAATGTTTGTCCTGATTGACTTGGGGCATCCCGAGCGGTTCTGGTATACTCTTGTACACCGTAATTTCACCTCTGTTTTAGAATGGGAAATTCACTTTTATCTCTTATATATCCTGCTTGTGGTGGGGGAGTTGTGGCTCATTATGAGAGATGATCTTTCCTTAATGGCAACTAACGAACCTGGAATTCGTGGAAAACTAGGTCGTTTCCTCTCTATGGGGTATAGGACTGTAGCGAACCCCGAGGGACGTGTAAAGCAATCCCAGTTCGCAGGGCGCTGGGTAAGAATTCTCGGTATGCTTGGAGTTCCTATGGCTATCGCTGTACACGGGGGAACTGGTTCAATCTTCGCAGTACAGATTGCTAAGCCTGCTTTGAACAGTGCAATTATCCCGATTATTTATATTGTTTCCGCACTTGTTTCGGGGGCCGCACTGATTACCTTCCTATACGCTTTCTTCGGTAAAGATGACAAGGATAAACCGAATGTTATAGCGTCGCTCACGAATCTGCTCGTTTTGTTTATCGGAATCGATCTAATATTAGTTTTAGCAGAATTTTTAATTGGTCTATATGGTGGAATACCAGAAGATGTGCATTCATTGAAGGAAATACTTGCGGGGTCTTACGGACCGATTTTCTGGATAGGCCAGATTGGGCTGGCGGTCGTTATCCCTATCCTGTTAATTTACCTATCTCGTAATAAAGAAGGTTCCTATAAGCTGCAAGGGTTGGCAGGTCTATCCACCGTGCTCGGTATCATTGCTGTACGGATCAATTTAGTAATGCCAGCTTATATTACTCCGCAGCTGCATGGGCTAGACAAAGCCTTTGTCGATTCCCGCCTAGTGTATAGCTATTTCCCAAGCACCAATGAGTTTTTTAGTTCCTTAGGGATTATTGCCTTTGTCATTTTAATGTTTAGTGTGGCTTGGGAGCTTCTCCCAATCTTAGAGCGTAATAACCATCCGATTCAAGGAAGGGGGAGCAATGATTATGGAATCAACACCAAAAGGGCAACTCACAAGGCGTGATTTCTTAAAGAGTACAGCCTTTATTGGAGGTACTAGTCTTTTAGCGACCCAAGCAGGGATTTTCGGTAAAGTTGGAATTGCACATGCAGAAACTGAGTCTGGGAGTGCACCCTACGAGTTAGCCAATCAAGAAAATATTCTCTATACGTGCTGCTTACAGTGTACGGTGGCTTGCTCGATTAAAGCCAAGATTTATGATGGTATCTTAGTCAAAATTGACGGAAATCCTTATAGTCCGGCAAATATCGTACCGAACTTACCCTATAGCCTACCCCCTCAAGATGCGACTCGAATCGATGGTAAGCTCTGCCCCAAAGGTCAAGCTGGAATACAGCATGTATACGACCCATATCGACTGCGAAAAGTCCTAAAACGTGCTGGACTCAGAGGATCTGGCGAGTGGAAAGTGATTCCGTTTGAACAAGCTGTAAACGAAATTGTTGATGGAGGACAAATTTTTAAAGAACTGGGGGAAGATCAACAGGTTACTGGACTCAAAGATATAGCTGTTTTGAGGGACGCTAAAGTAGCCAAGGATATGGCGGCAGATGTTGCGGAAATCCGAAAAAAGAAAATGACAGTCGCCCAATTTCAAGAGAAGCATCAAGCACACCTCGAGGTGTTGATTGACCCTGACCACCCAGATTTGGGGCCGAAAAATAATCAGTTTCTCTTTCAAGTCGGTCGTATTCATAATGGTCGAATTGAATTCACGAAACGATTTGTAAACAATACCATGGGCAGTGTTAATTGGATCGAAAAAACCTCACTATGCGGTCAAACCAGCAATAAAGCTTGGGTGCGATCAACGATGGACTACACGGATGGAAAATGGGCAGGCGGTGTCAAAGCGCCTCGCCCTGATTGGACCAATATTGAGTTCGCACTGGTATTAGGTACGATCGTATTTGAGGCTAATTATGGTCCAGTTCAGGAGACTGAACCCATCACGGACGGTTTGGTAAGTGGTCGCTTAAAGTTAGCTGTAGCGGATCCGCGCTTAACGAAGGTTGCGAGTAAAGCGTGGAAATGGCTACCTCTTAAACCCGGAACGGATGCTGCCTTGGGCCTGGCGATGGTCCGATGGATATTAGAAAATAATCGCTATGATCAGAAATATTTAGAAAACGCCAATTCTGCAGCAGCTAAAGAAGATGGAGAAACATCCTGGAGCGATGCCAGTTATCTTGTTAAAGTAATCGATGGACGGCCAGGTAAGTTTCTTCGGGCTGACGAGGTGGGTCTGGGAACCAAGGATCAATTTGTGGTCTATCGTAGTGGGAACTTTATTCCTGCTGATCCGAACGACACCATTAATCCTGTTGAAGGGGACCTTCTGGTTGAAACAGTTTATCAAGAAATCACTCTTAAGACGTCTCTTCAGTTGTTACGAGAAGAAGCCTTTAAGCGGAGTCTCGAGGACTATGCTGAGATCACAGGTTTAAAGTACGATGATATAGTCGATGTCGCGCGCGAATTTACCTCCCATGGTAAGAAGGCGGCGGTGGAGTTTTATCGTGGCTCGGTGAAGCATACGAATGGATGGTATAATGCCCAAGCCTTAATCGCTTTAAACTATTTGATCGGGAATCCTGATTGGAAGGGAGGCTTGACCAAACCTCCTGGTGGCTGGGATTATATAGGTGCTAAACCTGGTAAACCGTATGATATGAGTAAACTACACCCTGGAAAATTATCGGCCTTTGGGGTGCCGATTACCCGAGAAACTTGGCAATATGAAGAGTCCACGCTCTTTGCTGGGTATCCCGCTAAACGACCTTGGTACCCTTTTAGCGGTAACGTAGCCCAAGAAACGTGGCCGTCCATTGCCGATGGATATCCTTATCCGATTAAGGCAGCTCTTCTTTCCAGTCATACTCCGATGTATTCGGTACCAGGTGGGAGTCACCAATTACCAACGCTTCTTGATCCAGCGAAAGTACCGCTTCTGATCGCAGCGGATATCGTAATCGGGGAAACAAGCATGTATGCCGACTATATTTTCCCAGACATATCATATCTTGAACGTTGGACGACCGGTCAAGGTCCCCACCATGTTCGCGTGAAATCAACAGCGATTCGTCAACCTGTCATTCCAGCTTTGACGGATTCGGTGGAAATTGAGGGAGAAGAGTTACCATTGTCACTCGAAACCTTGATGATCGCGATTGCTAGGAAGCTGAATCTTTCAGGATTTGGGGCCGATGGGTTCGGTGCGGGATTACCGCTTAAACGACCTGAGGATTATTATCTTAAGCTCGTGGCTAATATCGCCTATGGAGATAAAGAAGGAGATACTGTCCTTGATGCGGATGATAAAGAACTCGAGCTCTTTAGAAAAGCTCGACGGCATTTATCACCGGAGGTTTTTGAAGAACAAGCCTGGAGAAAGGCCTTAAAACCGACGGAATGGGGCAAGGTGGTTTACGTCCTGAACCGAGGAGGCCGCTTTGAAAGTAATGAAAAAGCTTATGTTGGATCTCAGCAACGCTATTTGTTGGGAGGACTAAAACGCTTCTATATTGAGGAAGTAGCCGTTAGTCGACATTCGATCAGTGGAAAGTACTTCCAAGGTCATGCGATCTATCAGGAAATCCAGGATTCAATGGGTAAATTGATTGAAGCAGAAGGAGACCTTAAACTAATTACCCACAAAGATGTGTTTTCGACTCAATCAAGGACCATTAGCAACTATTGGTCACAGATCGGGCTTCAATCTCAGAACTATGTCCAAATAAGTCGACAGGATGCCCAACGACTGGGACTGAAAAATGGAGACAAGGTTCGAGTCAAGTCCCAGAGTAATCCTGAAGGAGTTCACGATTTAGGCAATGGGAAGCAACGTTATGTTCAAGGAGATATTAAAGTAGTAGAAGGGATACGCCCTGGAGTTGTTGCCGTTTCCACGGGTTATGGACATTGGGCTTACGGGTCTAACGATGTAGTGGTCGATGGGGTGGTGATTAAAGGCGATCCAAGGAGGGCGAAAGGAGTCCATATCAATCCAATTCTACGCTTGGATGATAATCTGAGGGGTACGCCTTTGAGTGAACCGATTGGTGGTAGTGTGTCATTTTATGATACTTGGGTTAATTTAGAAAAAGTATAATAGAACAGAAGCAGATGTGGATCGTTGAATCCACGTCTGCTGCTATCATTTCTAGTATGACTTTCATTGAAAATAGTTAGAACGGGTTTTCGCTGCCTAATCCCCGTCGAACTTTAATCGGGAAATCATTACGTTGACTAACATAGCCAATAATATTTGCAGCAAGAGTTTTTGCTTGGGTTAGCTCATAAATCAGTGAACTAGCCACCTCTGCAGGAACGGCCATCAGTAAACCGCCAGAGGTTTGGGCATCAAATAGAACCATTTGTTCAAGTAAGGTTATTTTTTCTTCCCATTGGACTTGATCACCTAAATAGCGAGCATTCGAATGCGTTCCGCTGGAAACTCCCCCATATTTAAGAATATCCCAAACCTGGGGTAAAATCGGTAAGCTGTCATAGTCAAGCAGTGCGGCTAAATCCGGATTTAACATTTCTCTGAGATGGCCTAACAGACCGAACCCCGATACGTCCGTACAGGCATGAACAGGAAACGACTGCATAACTTGGGCCGCCTTCAGATTAAGTTCCAACATGATTGCCGTTAGGGCGGCTTCTACTTCGTCTCCGACGATTCCAGAATCAACCCCTGTAGCCAAAATCCCAGTGCCTAAAGGTTTTGTCAGGATTAGAGCATCCCCAACAAGGGCACCACTTTTGCGGATTAATTTTTGTGGATGTACGAGTCCTGTTACCGAAAGACCATACTTTGGTGAAGCATCATCCACAGAATGCCCACCGACAATAGAAAATCCAGCTTCCGCCGCTTTCGCAGCACCACCGGCTAAAATGGCTCCTAAAGTTTCCATCGGCATCGTTTTGATCGGAAAGCTGACGATATTCAGAGCAAATATCGGCTTGGCTCCCATCGCATAAATATCGCTGATCGCATTGGCTGCGGCTATGGCGCCAAATGAAAAAGGGTCATCAACGACTGGAGTAATGAAATCCAGAGTTTGAACAATGGCGAGATTTTCATCGATACGATAAGTAGCCGCATCATCATCTAGACCGGACAGCATACCTAGATTGTTCTGCTTGGGTATATAGGATAAAAGAATGCTTAGGTCCTCCGGACCTATCTTACAAGCTCAGCCAGATCCAGGAGAATAATTGGTTAAACGAATAGAACGGTTAAGATCAGCCAATCGCCTTGCCTCCTTATCTGTTTTAGCGTATCATATTTCATATATAATGGAAATGCAACTTAGTTATAATCCCTATGCGAAAGGAGTATAGCGTGGACATTCAGCATTTAAGAGCCTTTTATGAAGTCGCGCGCTGGCGAAGTTTTTCTAAGGCTGCCAAAGAACTTTATCTTAGCCAACCTGCGGTCTCTCGACAGATATCTTCTTTAGAAGCAGAAATTGGATTACCGCTCTTTGTACGTATGGCGAATCATATTTCCCTCACGGAAGCAGGGCGGAAACTCTTGGCGTATGCTGAAGAAATAATTCGAACTCTAGAGCAAGCAAATCGAACCATTCAAGATCTGCGAGATTTGCGTCAGGGAACAGTTACAGTAGCGGCAGACAGTTATTTGAGCAACTACTTCTTGCCTCGCTTCGCGGGGGAATTCCACCGTCGTTATCCGAGTTTACAACTTCAGATTCGTACTCATGCTCATGGTGATTTATATAATCTTCTAGCAGGCGGTGAGATCGACCTCGCCTTCTTTTGCGGGGTGGAACCAGCTGAGAATGTACCACTGACACTTGAACCATTGTACCAAGAAAGACTATTCTTAGTCACCTCGGCGAAATCCACCTTTAGATCTATCTTGAAAACAACGGACGTATCCGATGTCGTGATGTTGCAAATTAAACGGGAAATTCCAGAAATCAATGGTTTTCCTAATAACCTTAGAATCGCCGAACTAATTGCTGAATATTCTCCCTTTCTCTTCCCTCCTTCAACTTACGCATTCTCGAAATATAGAGAGTTTCTTCCCGAGGAGTTTTCGGCTGCTGATGCTCCATTAACCGTTGACTCTTTAGAAGGAATTAAAACTCTTCTGCTTAATGGTTCTGGTTGTAGTATTTTACCAGAAAGTTTAATAAAGCTAGAATTAGAGCAGGGTGTTCTACAAGGGGTTCCCCTGAATTGTACTTACCCAGTAATTTTAACGTACCCTAAAGATTTTCGGTTACCCCATCCGGCTCTTTTATTTATTGGAGTTATCCATAAATTAATGAGTAAGTGACTATAAAGCTTTTGAGAGCCTCCAGTAATAGGGGTTTTTTTTTGACTTATGGTCTGGTTAAAGGCTCTTGTGCAATATGCACAATTTGCATAGCATATATAATAACAATGCATAACAATTATAACAAAGAGTGTGGTAACATATTGATAACTTAGAAGGATAACTAAATTGTTTGGTTATGGGTTCGAATTTAAAAAATGGAGGAGAGATATAAATTATGAAACTAGGAATTATTCTGGAAACAAAAGAGTTTGAAAAAGCCTGGAATGCCTTCAGATTTGCAAACACTGCCTTAAAGAAAGGCCATGAAGTTCATGTATTCCTAATGGGGGAAGCAGTAGAATGTGAGAACCTTACTCACGAGACCTTTGATGTGGCTGGACAGATTAAGACATATTCAGAAGCCGGCGGAGAAATATTGGCGTGCGGAACTTGTCTAAGGGTACGTAACCTTAGTACCACAGATGTTTGTCCCATTTCAACAATGGTTGACTGTCTTGATATGGTTGAGTGGGCCGATAAGGTAGTGACTTTTTAAAGTCAAAAGTATGAATCGCACTTAGATATGTAGCTTAATTATAGTTAGGGAGGATGTATTTTGAAGTTCTCACCATTTAATTTCCAAGCGCCTTTAGGTGCTGGAGGTATTACACTGATGGCCTTCAGTTATCTTCAGTTTGCAGTGCCCCATGGAGAAGGATCAATTAAGTTATCAGATATCCCTTGGGCAAGTTTGACAGCAATTCAAACTAGCTTGTATGTTCCTTTAATCGGGATTATGTTAGTCTTCACTATTATAAACTTACTTTCGATTGTTGTTTTTTTGAAAGATCTCATTCAATGGCTTGCAACTAAGCAAGAATACAAAGAGTTTATGAGTGGCCCACCATCAAGGATTACAGGTATTTTTGTACCCATTGCCTCACTGTCTATGACTATGAATGTGATTTTAGCTCCGTTGGCTTTTTTTGTTCCGCAGTTATCAGCTAATATCCAAGTATTGATGTTGCCTGGCTTGATCATGTTTGGCTTTCTATTATTCATGCTTTTGAAGCTTGAATTTACAGTTCTTAAAAGCTGGTTAAGCCAGCCGTTGGATGTCACTAAATTAAATTTCGTCTGGCTACTTGACGTTTTTGCATTTGGTTTAGTGACTTTAACCGGAACAGGAATAGCCTCGATGGCAAGCAACCAAGAGATTGCATCGATTGCAGCTTTTGCATCCTTGTTAGCTTTAAGTATAGGTTCTTTCTTACTTGTAATTAAACTCACTTATTTGATTTACCAACAGCTAAAATCCAGCAAATTACCGGATAATCAAATACAACCTGCGTTTTTTTTAGTTGTTCCAATTACTTGTCTGTATGGAATCAGTTATTACAAAATCATGCTCTACTTGCAAACGTGGTTTTCGTTTGATATTAAAGTAGCATCGTTCTTTTTTATCACGTTTTCTTATGTGATAGCAATTGGTTGGGCTATATTTACAGTATATTTACTAACTGATTACTTCAAAAATTATTTTTATAAAAGTGACTATTTCCCGACTCAGTGGGCTATGGTTTGAGCTTTAGTTGGCTCCCAAGTTTTGGGGGTTTACGTATTCGGAAATTATTATCCAAGTGTCCTACTTTCGATTGTGAACTATGCCGGTATAGTATTGGCATCAATTATTTACGGCTTTGTTTTTGTAAAGTTTTATCAAGCAAATAAGTAAAAGGGACATTTTTTTGAGATTGGTCAGGAATTAAATGAAGTTCAACTTGCTATTTTCTTGATATTATACAAGGAAGGGCATCATAATCACTATATTAATGACTATGCCTCTATTGGTAAAGATCAAAGAGACTCGGAATCCGTATTTCTACACATTATAAATAAGAAGTGCAAGTTGAGTCATCTAAACCACTGATCAGTAAAAATTCTAAACCGCCTAGTCTTTTACGGAAGAAATTCGGCGTGCAGGAATGTATCGCGAATTGTGGCAAAGTTTTGCTGTTCTTCCTTCGATCAAAAGCGTCGGCGTAATGGGGGATAGCCGTACCTATGAGTTTCCCATTATCCTCAGGGCGGTCACCAGCGAAGATGCCATGACAGCCGATTGGGCAAGGCTTCCGTATGATCTCTTAGAAAGCATATCCTCGCGGCTTGTGAATGAGGTACAAGGGGTTAACAGCGTTGTTTATGATATTACCTCGAAGCCACCTGGAACGATTGAGTGGGAGTTTAACGAACCAAATAATATTATTGGCAAAGTGTCATAATGTTACTAACCTACTTAAAGAGTAAAATAAAGGTAAACCCACCATTAGTGTCTAATAAATAAGGAATAATGGAGGGATTGAAAAATGGGTAATCAATTGGAAGTTTCAGTTGACTTAACGAATCAGAAGGTTCAATTTACTGGAGTAGGAAGAGCAAATCCAGCAATTATTATTGACTGTCTACCCCCGCTAGGGGATGGACAAGGTTATACGCCGCTTGAATTGCTACTAATAAGTCTAGCCTCGTGTAGTGGAACTACGGTTTTGACGTTGCTTAGAAAGATGAGAAAGAACATCTCTGGGCTTCAGGTTAACGCAAAAGGCATAAGGCGAGAGCAACCCCCAACTTCATTTCAAAAGATTACTCTTGAATTTGTAATAAGTTCTGAGGATGTTCAAAGTTCAGAAGTGGAGAAGACGATTAAGCTTACCGAAGAAACATACTGTCCTGTATGGACTATGTTGAAGAATAACGTTGAGGTTATTCCAGAATTTCGCATTGTCACTCAATAACGGTTATATCAGCAAAAGACCTGTACTTGGTATAAAATGAACTGCCCCCTGTCTATTTGACAGGGGGCAGTTCAAGGATTGAGAGGTCTTTCTAGGTATATTTGTCATAAGAACAAATATGTAGCTCCCCGCGTAATTGGGGTGAGAAATTTGTACTACTGTTTGCTTTATCTTTACTGCCTCTCTAACCATTTCATTGCCTCATTGGGATTATTAAAAACTTTTACAACAACTCCAAGAGCAGAAGTGAAACCCGCATGTTTCTTCATATTCATTTGACCAGTAATTTTTTCGGGTTGAACTAGTGCCCAATATTTCCAACCTGCTTTGGCTGTACTTGGAAGCCAAACTGTTGAAGTCCATTCTGCATCTTTGGAAGTCAAGGCATTGTTATTTATATCATCGGATAACCATTTTTCAGCTCCGCATTTTCGCAACTGTTCACTCCCTGTATTTAATATATCTTGTAATTGTTTGCCAGATGTATACTTTTTAATTTTATGATGGATGATTTTCGTTTCTGGATGATACCATAAAGTTGCATAGTCATTGTCGATAATTGTTAGTTCTGACATAGTATTTGCCTCCCTTAATTTGTGTTAAACCATACAATAGCAACAAAAGCGTTTACCCAGTTTGCCTTTGCGTTTGCCATCGTGGCACTCTATAAATATAAGCTTTAAACCTGAGAACTGGCTGAAGGATAACTTAATTTCACCTGAAACTTTCTAAAATTTAATGGGTTATGGACAATTCCTCTCTCTCGCACATAATGAAGTGACCTCACATTATCGAACCTTTAAGAATACTATAATTATAGGCGTACAAGACTAATTGTTCGTAAAGGAGTGATAATCTGCTGTGGTTACTGAACTCGGATTATTAGTTGTACTGGTCTATGTTATTGTGACGGCACTTAAGAAGTATGGTTTAGATCATAAGTTTGCACATTTATTATCAATTCCATTAGGGATCCTTAGTAGCTTCGGCTTACTCCAGTGCACATCAATAAGAGAGTATTTAATGATAGGGTTATTTATCGGAATAGGAGCAGTGGGAATTTGTGATACCGTCAGCAATTGTGTGACTACATTGCAGGAAATTTTCAAACGAGCCTAATCTAATCCAAGATTAGCCCCTGGCCTTATGCACTGTCTTTTGAGCCTGGGGGCTTATTTTTTATGGGTACCTACGAAAAGATGGCGAATGTGAACACAAATAACTATAGCTAAAGACGTAAGGGGGCGGATTCTGGACAACTCTCTTAAATATCAAGGCTGAAGTTTTTAAGGTTCAGTGCATTTGAGATTAGAAAACGTACCTAAAGTATCTGTTACATTTGATTTCAGTAATGGATATTTCAGTTACGCCATAGTAGAAGATCAATACAGGAATCAATATTTACGCTCACCGTTAAGGAGTGTTATTTCTTTTTGTTTACAAAGGTAAAAGGTAAATACTTGTCGAATTGGTAATATTGTTGGTCTGAATAGGTATAGGTGGCTGATGAGATATACCTAGCATGTGTTACGTTTATCATAGAAAAGGTTAGGCTAAATATGGGACTTGTTGAGTAAAGTGATCCATTAATTAATCAACACGATATTTTTTCTCCACTATATGCGAGAGGTAATTATATACTATAATGGAAATATATTGTAATTATAACTAAAGAATAATATTATATACTAAAATAGTAACTACCGAGAATTGAAAGGCGGTATAAGTTTATGAATATGAATAAGAAAAAACTTTTTTCTTACCTAGGCGTAGGTATAGGTATTTTAGCTCTTGTCGGTGGATTATTTTTCACAGATGCAAAAACGGCTGTTTCGGACAGTCTATATTTAGACCAGGAATACACTGTCCAAAAACAAGCTATCAATACTTTTGACTTAGATACCATAAATTTAAAATCTTACTTTATGAGAGATATATTTGACGATAGTATCGCAACGTTAAGTTCTGATATAAGAATGAAAATTGTTAGGGCTATGGATATAAAAGTTGGAGATTTTAAACCAATGATTTTTCTAGAAGGGGATAGTACGGTTTATATAGTTGTTAAACACAAGGATAATACTATGACACTTAATGAATTTGACATATCAAAAGAAATACCAGTTAAAATTGATCAAATAGTTAAGAAGATAAAACAATGAACAAATTAATCGTTTTAATATTTTTAGATTGCTTGTGTACAGCAACGATTAAAAATATTAAAAATAGAGAGTTTCAGCTACGTGATAGTTATGTATTATTGGCGAAATAATTTGGATATGCCAATAAAAGGGATTTATACGACAAGTGCGCATTAAGTCTATGAGACAGACAATAATTAACTTTAAGAGGTGTACTATGTTAAACAACTTGGAAATTCGAGCCTTGACTCCCCACTGGTATCCGTTTTTATTAGTGGACAAAATTTTGGAGCTTGAACCGGGGAAAAAGGCTGTGGGTATTAAAAACGTAACGGCTAACGAACCCCATTTCCAAGGACATTTTCCCGAGTATGCGATCATGCCTGGAGTACTGATTGTCGAGGCTCTTGCACAAACGGCAGGTATAGCAGTATCAATAAATAAGAAAAGCGAGAGCAAACTAGGTGTATTAGCAGGAATAGATGGAATGAAGTTCAAAAGGAAAGTAGTTCCTGGGGATATATTGAAGCTTGAGGCCGAAATACTCGTTTCAAAGCATGGTTTGATTAAAGCAAAGGTGACAGCAAGTGTAGACGGACAGATTGCTGCCGAGGGAGAAATAAAAATTATGATGACTGACCTGAATTAGGTGTAGTCATTGATTTACGAATAAACAATAGCACCAGCGTCCTTATGAATGCTGGTGTTTAACATAATCTCTAGTTATAGGCCCCAAACCAAATCTAAAAAGGTAAATTATTTATGCCTGGCGAATGTGATTTCTGGTTTAACTAAAAAAGTAACTTATTAAAACAAGGAGCGCTCCAGCCAAGATGATACTTAGTCCACTCACTTTTGGGTCAAATACAGCTTGTTTTTTAAAATTAGCAAAATAGTTAGTGGATTCTCGTTCAATCCTGAGTGTCTCAATTATGGCAAACGATTGATACTGACTATCGATTCCAGTATCACCGATATGACTTCCTGTTGGGTTTCCACCATTCTATTATTATCGCATGGTATTAAGGTTACAATGAAATGAATCAGAGAGAGGAAACCACAGTGTAAAGGTAGATAATGTTACATTTAAAATGGAGTATTACGATAATTCAAGAAGCAAATACCTTGAAGATGTTTTTAAGTGGGATGGTAAGGAATTTATTAAGATAAGTTGAATAAAACAAAGTATTCCATTATTCTTAAACCCATTAGTATAAATGCCGTCCAACCTCTATGTAGGTGGACGGCATTCGTAGGATTTTGTGAAGTTCAAGCAACAAGAAAATACTCCAAGTTAAATGACAATACGTAATATTCATCTCTAAATAAAGTTTTGTAAGAGTTGCTTTTCAGTTAACTCTGATAGGTTCATATTGGTTGCAATTTCCCTACCTGCCTTTTCCAGAAGCAACAGATAATTAGATATAGACTGTAATCCTTCTGGAGGTGTAGTCAGCAATTTCCCTTGTGTAGCGTAAATCTCCCCAATTAATTCCATGTGCATTTTTTGTGCTACTCTCTTAATCCAAAGAGAAACGACTTGAAATTCATCTCTATCAGGAAAGCCACAGTTTGATATCATCATCAGTTTTGGAATTAGCATCTCTGATGAATTTAAATTTTGTACTTTATCTTCAATATCTTTTTGAGAATGTGGACTACCTATCATTGTCATTCTGTCCATGAAAACCTTTAACATTCCTGATATATTTTCGAAATAGACTGGAGTAGCAAAAGCAATAATATTTGCCCCTCCCATATTTGAAAGAACTCCTAACATATCATCATTTATTACACATTGACCTGGTCCTTTGGTCCAACAAATATGACAACCCTTACAGTGTTTTATTTCCTTTTCAGATAAAAAAATACTTAATGTTTCTGCTCCTGCTTCTTGTGCCCCTTTGAAAAAGGCTTGAACCATTACATTCGTATTACTATTTTTACCTTTAGGACTAGCATTGATAACGACAATTTTCATTTTTTCTTCCTTTCTCCTTTGTACGTTTAACTTTGAATGGAATTTTATTACATCCCGATGTATTTCACATATTCAGGTATAGACATAAGCTCTTTTTGAAGCCCGGCTTCTGTTTCTTCTGAAATGTTATTTTGTGTTGCCATTTCATAACCTGCTTGCTCAACGGCTTTCAGATAATCATCAACATCTCTTTTGATTTTTTCGTCCTTGCTTTGCAGTAACTTGCCACAGTTTCGATAAATCTCCAAGACAGGATTACACGACGCAAATACAACTTTCATCGTTTCAAAGTTGTTGTTCCCGGGAAAACCACAATTTGAAATAACAATAAACTGCTGTGTTTTGGAAACAGCATCAGCGAGGTCAAAGTTGTCATTTCTATTTACTATCAATGGGCTTTTCAGAGGGGCAAGACGGTCTGCAAAATTCTTTAAAGCCGCAGTCATATTCCAGGTGTAGACCGGAGAAGCAAAGCACACAACGTCGGCAGAGTTATACTGTTCAATTAATCCCTGCATATCATCTTGTAAAACGCATTTGCCCGGTGTTTTAAACCAGCATGAAAAACAGCCTTTACAGTGTCCAATATTTTTCTCTATTACAAATATATTTTCTGTTTCCGCACCTGCTCGCTTTGCTCCGCTTAAAAAAGCCTGTGCAATTACATTGGTATTACTACCCGCCGCAGCAGGACTTCCATTAAAAACAATAAATTTCATACCTAAAACTCCTCTATATTAACTGATAAAATAATCCATGCCTTGTACAGTACCAAATAAGCATTCCATGACCTCTTTTGGGTATCCTAAGCTGCATATCCCATTCGGGATATTGCTTGATAATCTGTACACGGTCACCGGTTGCAAATGCGACAAAGGATATATAATGTTCTTTGTTCATTGGATGAGCCACTGTGATATTCCAGTCGTCTTCGATTACTTCAACAGAAAGCATCTCATTTTCTTCGGCTTTCTGCATTTGCTGTTGATCAACTTTTCTGCCACAGCATGATACTTTGGCTTCACCTGTGCAAAGTGAAATGTTATGACACATAGGGCAAACATAATATTTTGTCTTTTTCATATTTCCTCCCACAAAGTCATTGGGCGATAAATCACCGCTTAATAGTTTACCTATATCAACTTCAAGTAGGTCGGACAGTTCCGAGAGCAGTGAAACATCGGGACAACCTAAACCCCGTTCCCATTTAGAAACGGTTTTATCGCTGATATTCATTTTATCCGCAAGCTGTTTTTGCGTCATTCCTCTTTCTGTACGCAATTCACGAATGATGTTGCCAACATTTACATTTTGCATTGTCACTGCCTCCCTGTATATATACTAATGAATGAACTGGAACTTTTCAATAAACGCTCCGTAGAGTTATGCGTTTTAAGGATTGTTTAATACCGGATAAGGCGTTATAACATAAATTAATCGGAAGTTAACGAACGATATATTTAAACTAGAAGCTATTTTGGAAACGATAGGAATTCAACTAGAACTTCACATTGAAATTATGGCGATAGCAGGTACTGTTCAATACTATTGGTAAAAGAAGGATTTAGGTGGCTTTATGGAGAAAACTGTGCATGTAAAAATTATTTACGGTGAAGGAGAATTATTATTATGAATTATATGGGACCTAGCGTTGGATTAGGCATATTTAGCTTTCTTGGCTTAGTGATCTATATTGGTCTTTTGGCTCTATTTGTATATTTAATAATTAGTACTATACAATTCTTTAAACGGAAGACCGAGAATGACAAGGAACTACTAGTAAAACTTGATACTCTTATCCAGTTACAATCAAAAGAAAGACACACAGTTATAACAAAGTAGGGGTTTCACTATTTGCATAGGGCATAAAACCTTCTTATTTCTAAAAAGCATTACTACTTGTGCTTGATAATTTTAGGTGCAATTCAGTACATGAGGTAACTTTTAGAAGGGGGTAGAGATGGAAATAAGATTAATGTCTATTGAGGATTATAAAAACGTATATCAATTATGGACAAATACAGAGGGTATGGGCATGCGTAGTTTAGATGACTCATTTGAGGGTATAGGAAGATTTATTAAAAGAAATCCTACAACGAATTTTATTGCACAAGTAGAAAATAAGATTGTAGGTGTAATTTTATGTGGACATGATGGAAGAAGAGGATATATTTATCATACAGCAGTCAAGATAGAGTATCGCGGGAAGGGAATAGGAAAAGCTTTGGTCAACGCTACACTTGATGCATTAAGGAGAGAAGAAATAAACAAGGTTGTACTTGTTGTATTCGTCTCAAACAATTTGGGAAATAAATTTTGGGAATCATTTGGTTTTGATAAACGAAATGATTTAGTTTATAGAAATTTAAGCATTAATGAAAGTAATACTTAGTTTAACCGTGATTCAGTTAATTCTTACGGCACAAACGTCTCCTTAATCTCATCTACCTCTTTTCCGCTTAACCTGTTTACTTCATTGCGGGGTATACGATTCCTTATAAATGATTAAAGAAACCACATGGATTTGTTTTTAGCTACAAGGGAGGAAGATATGGTGAAGCTTTGGAAGGTTGGAATTCTACTCTTTAACGAGGTCGAGGTGTTGGATTTTGCGGGACCGTTTGAAGTGTTTTCTATTACAAATTACCCAGAATCTAGCTTTAAACCCTTTGATGTGAAAACCGTTGCTCAATCAAGAAAAATTGTAAGGGCACGAAATGGATTACAGGTGGTTCCTGATTGTTGCTTCGCCGACAATCCTAAGTTCGATATATTAATTGTCCCTGGTGGCTACGGAGCGGAGGAAATAGAAATCAATAACATCTTGGTAATTGATTGGCTTAAGGAGCAAATGGCCAAGGTCAGTCTAATGGCTTCGGTTTGTACAGGGGCATTTTTATTAGCTAAAGCAGGCTTGCTGGATGGTAAAAGAGTGACAACTCATTGGATGGACATTGATAGGTTAGAGAAAGAGTTCGAAAAAGTCACTGTTGAACGAGGCGTTAAATATGTTGACGAAGGTTCCATAATTACAGCGGGTGGTGTGTCTGCGGGTATTAATATGTCTATCTACATAGTGACAAAACTCCTGGGAGAAAAGGTTGGTCTGAGTACGGCTAATAGAATGGAATATGATATTTGTAATTAGCGATTGCGAAAAAGGGTGACCCCGCACATCACTCATTTACATTACTAGTCAAGATGAATGCAGTTAGAATGCGACAGGAATGCCTATTGATGAATTTGCAGCAATTGGATGGAATGAGATTTCTGACATTAAACTAATAAAGACAAATGATATTGTTGCTTGTCTAAAAGGTTACGAACATTGCATTGTTAAGGACCCAGCTTAGTGCTGGGTCCGAGCTGCCGACTTCTTTTTCAGAAAAGAAGTAACTTCTGGTTAGTATGCGTGTATCTGGTCTCTGCATGTTATGTTTGCTTGTACAAAAAGGATACATGCTTGCCTTATTCATTTGGCGCTCATCGAAACGGTGGGGGTCCTTTTCTGTAGTTGGCAGATCGTGAGCAAAAGAAGGAATAGCAATAGTGGATAAAGAAATATACTATTTATCACAAATATGGGGGTGCTGGATATTAATTTTGAAGTTGATCAGATAGCGATATTTCAGTATGCATTGTGGACTTTTAAAATTATACTCACCAATATTCCGTGGTGGTTATGGATATTGATTGTTTTTGCAATTGTAGTAAACCTGTTTGCACGAAGAATATCAAAAAAACGTTAATCCGTCACGCTGAGAGACAGGGTTATTTATCGGAATAGGAGCAGTGGGAATTTGTGATACCGTCAGCAATTGTGTGACCACATTGCAGGAAATTTTCAAACGAGTCTAATCTAATCCAAGATTTAGCCACTAGCCTTATGCTGTCTTTTGAGCCTGGGGGCTTATTTTTTATGGGGACCTACGAAAAGATGGCGAACATGAACACAAAATAGTTTAGCAAGCTGTTTGGCAACCGCTAGACTACCAATGGAATCATATTCTTAAAACAAATTTTAAAATCTCCAAGCCATTTTTTATCGGTAATTCGGCGGTAAAGTCTTCTTTGATTAGATTGGCATTAGCCTGTGCTGGGAGATCCGCTTTAGTTATTCCTTTAGTAGGATGTTTTTTCTTCAGCATGAGATGATGGATTTTACAGAGCTTAAGAATTAGATAATAACTGCCGGTATAAATGCAATACAGAAAGTCACAATAATCGTTGGAGTTTGAATCCAAAAAGTGCTACCCTATTTTGTTAATTAGGAGGGTAGCCCTTTCTGGGTTTAAAAGTTTTGTTGGGCATTTTGGATTATTCGTGCCTAACAAAGGAAAAAGTAAAAGGCCCAGAGGCCTTTGATATCAAATAATATGTTTGAGTGTATATAAATTAGATGAAACCATATAAAGCAACTACAGGTTGCTTTTAGAAACCCTGAGTTGGTTTGTCTATCAACTGCAGAATGCTACAATTAAGCATAAAGTCGAAAGGAGAGAAAAAATGAAAACAGGCGAAAAAATAGCTAAGGCAAGAAAAGATATTAATTTGACACAAGACCAATTAGCTGAATCATTGGAAGTTACAAGGCAGACTATTTCCAAATGGGAATCCGATTTAGCCTTTCCAGAAACTGCAAAAGTTCCAAAGTTAGCTGAAGTGCTGAAGGTGAGTTGTGATTATCTATTGAGGGATGATAAGTCAGTGACAGTTGAGGTATCTATGCAGAGTTCAAATGGTTATGATCTTGACTGGACTAAACTTTATCCAATTCTTTCAGAATATCAAAGCACCGTAGATTGTAAGCAATATCATAGAATATTCAGTAAGATGATTAAAGAGATGATGACAACATATAATTACACTTTAGCGGATACTGTTTTGGTTCTCAAAGATTTGCTATACAAAGGATTTTTAGATATGCAGAAGGAAGAAGAATAAAGCAATGGGAAAAAATAATGAGAAGACAAGAGTCAACCTTGTCTTCTCATTATTTTTTGAACATTAAAGGGCTTTAAGTGGTGAGAGTACATCTACTCAGACGGAGAATCAGGAAAGATAGTAGAGGAAGTATTACCTTCAAACTTTAAATGCGTTGAGAGATATTGGTGCCTCTTCATTAAGCCATGAGGGAATCGATAATGTTTTCTTTACAGCCTTTGAACTCTTATGTCGGCGATAGGCTGTCATATCGATATCTATCATTGTCGTAAACTGTCCGTCATCTAAAGGAATATCCCTTGCCCTCGGATTTAGTACCTTTCATGAGTGGCATACGTTTCAACCGTCCTCATATTCGTCGTGGGAACAGGCGGCCACTCTTTAAGCCTTTCGACCATATATTCAGCAAGCTGGCTCGCGTCTTTAATGCATTTTTCCTTCACCGCCAGATCAAGTCTGGCCAGTTGGCCGAGGGCTACCAGCAGCTCGTGGAATGTATCGGCGATAGTTTGGCAGCAAGCGGTGCATCTTTCTTCATACTCCGTAGTAAAGGCTTGGGAGGCTGCAGTTTCTGGCCTGCTTATGGGTTTGACGGTTTTTTTGACGGTTTGATATTCTATCTTGATTTCCCCAGGGTTATTGGACATGGGCGTAACTTGAGTCTGCTCTTTCTCCGGAGGGGTTTGGTTCTGTTCTTTGAGCGCCTGATCCAGCTCCCGGGTGGTCATATTCTTAACATCATGCTGCAATATAAATTTCTCCCGCTCATCTTCCGGAATTCCCAGCAGGAGAATGGCCTGGTAGTAGGTCAAATTCGTCGGCGCCGACGAATTTGACCTGTCGCCGTCAGCGGTGGAAGTGAATAGTTTATCTCCATATTCTTCAAAGAGCTGCATTAGCCTGTTGGCTGTGCGCTGGGAATAGCTCACCGATTCCACCAGCCATTTACTCCATTCTCCATGGGGGAGCAGGTCCTTGGCCTCCTTCAGGCGCTTGCCGATCTCCAGGGCATTGGTAAGCATAATTTTACAAGTCTGTGTTTGATCCTATTAATCTCAGCCGCGATGCCTTGGGGAGTACGTTCAGTGCTGGGTTCATCCATTTTGATTCCCGCCTTTTTAATAGCTTTAATGACAGCATACGTAGGCGGGCTTCGAATGGTGAAGGCTTGGCTATGAATCTGGCAAATCACCTTCCAAAATTGGGAATCTGGTGACAATCCCGGCTAAGATCATGTCCGAAGCAGGCAACGTCAGCTGGTTCGGACATTCTTTTTGTTTCAGAGGGTAACCCCCCGAAGTACAAACCCATAGAATATAGGGATATGCCGGAACAGCCGGTTTGTCAAAACGATCAGAAAGGAGCAAGAAAATGTCAATCATAGCTGAACCTTTGAATTCGGCACTGATAGCAATTTACCAAACCGGATCGACTCCCACCGGAAGCCCGGTAAGCAGGCAAAAAAGCCTGAGCTACGTGCGCTCCGATGCCTCCGAAGAAGCCCTTTACGATGTGGCTCAGGCCTTATTCAGCCTGTCACTGCAGCCGCTTGTGGACGTGCAGTTGAGAAAGAATTTCAGGCTGACAGAGGAGTAACCGTTTAAGAAAATCCAAAGAGAAGGAGGTGAGTTTGTGGCTACAAGCAATACCAAAGTGGTCAGGTTAAGTTTTGCCACCGAGGGAGGAAAGACGTTTAGCATAACAATTCCCAATCCCCGGGAAGACCTGAATCAAGCTGAGGTCCTGACCGTTATGAATACGATTGTCTCCAGCAATATTTTCTTGACGACCAGCGGCGCCCTCACAGGCCTACGGGACGTTAGGGTCATCGGAACTGTTACCGATGATCTATTCGACCCGTCTCAGGCTTAAACACTGGTCTTTATCCCCACTCTGATGGTATGTCATAAAACAAAAGGTTGGCTCCAAATTTATTTTGTATCATAAAAAAGTTGCGAATCATTATGATACTTATGCAATGTTCACTGGATTCAAATTATCCCAAGCGTTATTAGACAAGATAACGGATATACGAGCACCAGTGCCATTAACGATGCAGGTGCCTGTTACTGCTATCTTTGATAAAGATTCAGCCGAATAAATAAATGCACCAGTGAGCGGGGTTCTCGGGGGCCCCCGCCACTGGTGCATTTATTATATTCTAATTAATTCATTTTGACACAGAAGGTGGAATCTATCTGGACTCAGTAACTAAAAAATCAATAATTTGAATGGCTTTACCCTTAAGGAATGAGAGGTATTTTCAATATTATTAAATAATGGAGGAAAATAAAAATACTTGTCGAAATCTTATTAGCGTTGTTAATTTAAAGAAGACAAACCTTAATGCGAATGTGAAAACATTAAAAAGTAGTAGTTCTACTGTCCCTGAATGCTTCTGCTAATCTATAACTGGAAAAGTAACATCGAAAAAAAGTAATCTAAAAAGATGATTAATTTAATTTTAGAAAAACCAAGTTAACTTTTAATGAAATGAAATATTCAGGTGACAAACACCATAGTAAATCGACGTGAGCGAGAGAATAAAGGACTTTGCATTTTAGTCTTAAATATGCTTCCAGCGTGCAAAAAAAGTAGAAATCGAAAACACCTAAATCGTCGCTCACGGTCAAATTTGGCCAAAAACGAGGAAAACGATTTTAAATAAGTGTACGTAATGTTCTTTATCGGACTCAAATTCAAAATAAAGGTAAATTATTCATTGTGGCGAATGGATGACATGCGGCAAGTAGTGAAACGGGAGGATTTAAATGGAAGAAAATAAGAAAGAATTGATAAAACGACTGTGTGAATCTTGGATTAGTGCCGTTTATCAGGAAGACGGCAGTATAGGAATAGGTGGTAATTCCGAGAAATATAGGCTTTTAAACAATAAAATTGTGTTTCATGAGCTGGCCTTTGAGGAAACTCAAGCTGCCTGTATAGGTTTGACACATGTCCTTCTACTGAAGGGAATGAATACAATTATAGATATGGACCACTTGGTTTATTGGTCGTGGATGGGTGAGGTTTTATCCTCAAAGGATACAGGTTATTTTCTGCCAGAAGAGTATTCAATTCAGAAATTATTTGAAATAGTAATTAGGGCTACTCTTGCCGGAATCCGACTACCGGTTCACGATCGGCAGGAATGGGAAGAACAAATAAGAATTGGAGAACTTACCGAATTCAATACACGTGAGCTCGTTACAAACAAATCACGTGTGCAAACATATTTGGTATTTCCACTCTTAGAGGCAGTAATCAAAAAAGCTTGTTTTAAATATGTTGATTACTCGGGAAAGGTAGTCTCTAATTTTTCAGTTATTAAAAAGGATGGTCATAAAGTAGATTACGTTCCTTCTGGACGAGGGAAAAAGGCATGTTCAAGTCTGCGCGATTTACTTTGCCTACTCTACAATGAAGTAGCGGACTCCGATTTAAAGACACAAATTACTTTGGTTCGTAAATATATTTCTGAATTAGATGATCAAGAAGACCCGTTTGACCTCATTTATAGGTGGCGAAATTCTTCATTACATGGTGAAACTAGTTATCCAACCATTGGAGGGACTTTGCTGAATTTAGTATTATTAATTGCGTTAGCCCAAATAAGGCAGAATTTTGAATCAGTTAGAGCTAAGGTACTTGACAAGGTAAAATGGGAATTACAATCTCATAATTATACAAAGCACAGAAGTCCCTGGAGTTTTTACCCACCATTTTGACATTAGAATTCTTTGGGGGTTGCACATCAGCTAATACAAGTTCTTATGATCGAAAGCTGGTGCTATTGACATAACATTGGCTATAGGACTCAAGGTGTAAATAAAGGTAAATTATTCCTTGAGTCGAGTGATTTAGATGTGCCAATAAAGGAACTCAATATGGGGGAATTTTGAATGAATAGAACACCGCCTGTCGGGGTGCGTCGTGAATTACGAAGAGAAGTTAGATTCGGTTGTCCAGTCCCAGAGTGTGGAAATCCCTACTTATCATGGCATCACTTTGATCCACCTTGGAATGAAAGACAACATCATGAACCCTCAGGGATGATTGCATTATGCAGTGAACATCATGCGAAGGCAGATAGTGGAGCCTTTACCAAAGGTCAGCTACGAGATTTAAAAGAAACTTCAGCTCAACGCGAATTGGCCGTTAGCGGAAAATTTGATTGGATGAGGAACAGTATCTTGGCCGTCGTAGGAGGAAACTTCTTCTTCGAGACACCGATTATTTTTGAATTCAAAGGGCAACCTGCGATTTGGTTCAATCGGGATGACAATGGATATTTACTATTAAATGTAAAAATGCTAACATCTGCAAGGGAACCAAGGGTTACAATCGAAGACAACTTCTGGTTAAGTATTGGCAGTCCTGATGACTTAGAGTGTCCTCCCTCAGGGAAGTTATTAAAAGTTAAATATACTAACAGTGATGAACTAAAGATTGAATTTGTGGAACTGGAATCGGAAGAGGCAGTAAAGAAACGCTACCCTGAAACTTCACCCGAACAATGGGGAATCGCGTTTCCTATAACGGCAGTTGAAGTTTTTGAAAAAGTTGGTGGTACCGACTTTGAATTTGGTCCAAGAGGAACTAGGTTAATGGGGGGAAATATGAAAAATTGTTTCATTAGAAATTGTCGAGTTGGGTTGGGTGTTGGGTAACTCAAACTTCACCTAATTGGACCCGAATTTAAAAAAGTAAATTATTTATTTCTGGTGAATGGTTCCATTCTTACAATGTAAAAATATCTAATTTGAAGGTGATGTCTTTATAATTTACTTTTAGTATTCACTTGCTTATTATAAAATGATTCTATAAAACAATAGCACCAATATTCTATGGATAGAATGCTGGTGCTATTGTCATAACCCTAATTATAGGACGCAGTTTTATTTTATTGCTGTTAATTCAACTTCGCAGGATTTTCCATATTATTTAAATCATTAGGAAAGGTTTTGCAGGATTTTGGGAGTCGCCGTCCATGGCGATTGCTGAATATGGAGGCGAATTTAAACAAATAATTACAGTATTATTGTTAGGGTTTCCAGCAGTGTAAGTTCATCGCCATTGTTGTAAACCCTAATAACGATTTTTGTAATTCATTCAGGGTACGTGACCTGAAAAATGTGTTGACTATTTGTTGACTATTTTATATTTTCAGTGTCAACAAGGGCAAAAGAAAAAAGGCCCGAAGGCCTTGTGTTTCTAAGTGGTCAGATTGTCCGAAAAGTCACCCATAAACGCCCAAATTGAGACAAAAAATGGTATAATAACCATATAAGGGAATTGCTTAAAGGGGGTGTCACTATGGGATTCATTTACGGAGAAAACCGGAACCAAATGCATCTCTATCCAGTAACTCTTGAAGAGCTAGTGGACGAAAATTAATTGAGGTGTCCATAAAACAAGTAGAAGTGTTTTCCATTATATCTTCCGTTATCTCTATTGTATTAGGTACTAGATCATGGAGAAGTTATATATAATGACGCTAAGATAAGACTTACTTAAAGATGATTATTTACTGATGTCTTGCCATACACTCACTCCTCGTTCGTTTCAGGTAGATATTGTTTATTCTGCATTTCCCATTTTGCTAAAACATATTCTTTATTTACAAATTATGTTACTCAATGACATTGTGTTCATAAGTACCACGGACGGTCATATGCCGAGTTGGATAAGATCGGATGCATAATCTCCAAATTGTACATAAACAGAGGAGTGTTCTTTATAATGAGAAAATTGCAAGTGTTTATTTCTTCAACATTTACTGACTTAATTGAGGAACGTCAAGCTGCGGTAGAAGCAATCTTAGCGGCAAGCCATATACCAGCTGGTATGGAACTATTTAGTGCGAGTAGTGAATCGCAACTTGAAGTCATTAAACGTTGGATTGATGAATCGGATATATTCTTGCTTATACTTGGTGGAAGATATGGAACAATTGAACCCATCTCAGGAAAAAGTTATACACAATTGGAATATGAATATGCAGTAAGTTCAGGTAAGCCGTTTTTTGGGGTCATTATTACTGATTCCGCTCTTGATACAAAGGTTCAAAGTAGTGGTAAAAGTGCATTGGAGCTACAAAATCCCAATCTCTATGGTACGTTTAAGGAATTGGTTAAATCTAAAATGTGTAAATTCTATAATGATACTAAGGATATAAAATTAGCAGTATATGAGACATTAACAGACTTTCGACAAAGGTATACATTGACTGGGTGGGTATCAGGAAAAGAACTACATGACTCTGAAAAATATATAAATGAAATAGCCCGTTTACTAGATGAAAATAACGAACTAAGGAATCGAGAAAGAGAATTATTGAATAGAATTGACCACATCAAAAAGGAGTCAAAGTCGAAGGCAAATAACAGTATTGATATAATGAACCTAGATGATTTAAGTTATCGTATTGAACGTATCGTTGAGTTATTAGACGCCCAAGAAGAAGATGGTGAACTAGTTTGGATCAACGGGGTTAATGATATGGGTGAGGATATAGAGTTTACTGCAAGTAAACCAAGAGGAGAGTTTAAGGGGTATTACTTTTATGAAAAGGATGAGTCGAGTATAGCATATCTTGGGATTTTATTTGTAGATGAAGATGATTCGTTGAACATAGTAACTATTTTAGCTGAGATTAGAATGATGTTAAAGGATTACAAAGATATTGGTGATGATATGGTCTTTCGATTCATTGTTGCGAGTCTAAGTTTTACCGACGAATTAAAAAGTTATTGCATTCGATTCTTTGAACAAGTGTTGGAAAAATTGAATTTAGATACAGAGGATTTTATTTTGGAGATTTGGGATCAAGAAAGATTATTAGATATTGAACGTGATCTTGGACTCTTCTTAGATTTAAAATCGTCAAATTAGTAATGTTACACTATGTTCTTAGGTAGGCAACATTACTCAGAGCATCTGTAATTTCTTCGTGGTATTTTGCTAATATTTTTCCTTCTTTTTTAGTTAGTGGCCTTTATATCGTCTATATTTCTTCAATAGATATAATTTACATTTATTGTATAATTGTTTAACCGTCTTCAGAACCAGAGACTTAAAAAAATAGATTAGAATTGTTGTAATTATAGTGCTCAAAACTGATGTTAAAATTATTCCGCTAGCAGTCAAAGGTCTATTATTAAGAAAAATCATCCTGATAAATACTGTCGAATCAATTTTGAATGCAGGAAAATGTTTTCTTTTGCTTTTGCCGAATGTGTTGAAGCAGAGGGAATTGAATACTAAAAAGAAAAGTAAGCATTATAAAAGCCAATAATGAAACTATTGATATTGATTTAAAAGTAATTCTTCAATTGCGTTAATAGTTGCCTTTAATTTATCATACCTCCTAATAATGAAAACATCATAGATTAATTTATAAGTTAACCACATGACGAAGGATAAGCATATCATAGAAAGAGAAAGTCCAACAAACAAACTGGATAATGACTTAGTATCCGTAGTATAGGTGAATAATTTATTAAGGAAAGCATTCCATAGTGGTAAGAGTACTACGGCCCCTGGTATGATTACTGAGAATTTCTTGTGCGATTTTGTTTCTTCACGAATTAATATATCTCGTATTTTCTCAAGATCACTTTTTGTAATTTGTTTGGATTTACAATAATCCCTTAAAGCCTCTGATTTGATCTGGGTAGATGTTTTATTATCCGGGAATTTTGATTCAATATGTTTTTGGAGACGGGATAAAACAACGATTATAAGAAGATTAATTGTTCCTCCAACCACAATGCCGATCTTCCAAGGGTAATAATTGTTGAGAACTGATTCAATCAGCGAAACTAAGATGAGGATATTTGCCATAATGTATAAAACACATAGTCCTATAAAAACACCTTTCCTTTTTGGCTTAAATATTAGAGCATAGACGCTAAATTTAGGACTATTACGAAAATTGACTAGGTCTTCAATTGAAATAAATGGTTTGTCCAATTTATAAACTCCCTTACCTTAACTTTGACAATTTTTTAATAAATAATTGTCTTTTACCTAGTTCTACTAAAAGGAAGGATAATCCTTCCTTTTACCTAATAAAGTGGTGGAAGGGGAATATCTAGCTAAAGGCATTATCGAAAGTCGTTTTGACTATGTAGCAGTAACAACTAGCCCGACCTATTCCAAATTCAAGGTAGGTATTGATGCAATTTTAGTTGCAGAAGGACGTCAAGATTTAATCGTAGTAATAGCGGCTTAATTTCACGGAGGGCAAAGCAGGGACTAGAGATAGTCTTTTTTCTTTGCCCTTCTACGAGGTTATTTGATTTGTGGAGAATCAAGGAGAATGGGTTAAAATGTAGAATACTAAATTAGTATTTAAGTATAGAAGGGACTAATTGGTATATGCAGAAAATGAATGAAAAGGATCTTACGGAAAAAATCAAACAGTTGTCGAAACTTGATTTGAGCAAAGTAGACATAACGATTGATTATTTAAAAATGCAAATTGGAGAAGTTATAGAACCTTTATTAGAAATGGTTATAGGTGCCAATTTCCCTAAAGTATATAGGGCTAGAATAAATGAGGATAAAAAATCATTTCCTAATATTAAAGACCTATGGTACCCAGACAAGGAGAAAATCAAAAAACTTGGAAGGTTTAATGCTATTCATGAACAAATGTTTTACTGTGGTACGCACCAACTGATAGCAACTTCTGAGATTAATGCTCAGGTTGGAGATGTAGTATCGGTAATGGAGTGTGAACTTAAAGAACCTAAAAGGAAGTTAAAAGTTCCAAATATATTTTTAAATGATTATAAATCTATACCGGGAATTAGTGTCAATGTCGAACCAATTGAAAAACACAATAAAGCCCACAGTATTTTAAAGACCCATGAGAATATCAAGAAGTTCACATTAATTCAGAAGTTTTTAGAATCCGAATCACTTAAGAAAGTGAGAATAGGTGAGGAGTATAATTATAAAATATCTGTTATAGTGAAAGAGATTTTATTTGCAAGAGGAGATTTAGATGGACTATGCTACCCTTCAATAGCAGTTGATAAAGAAGGCATTAACATTGTTTTAAGCCCTGACGCTATTGACAAGTACTATTTTCCAACGAAGGTTTTGGTCTTTGAAAAAATTCTTATAAATAATGAAGAATATTTTCAATTAATAAACCAATCTACATTGATAGACTCTACAAGTGGTTCGATAATGTATGAGTTATAGTATGTCATTACTCAGTTGAGGCATCAAATTAACGATTATTGAATTATCACCAAGGCGGTGTATCATTTTTAATGAGGTGAGAATGGTGACTTGGATAATTGGAGTAAATACATTCATTCATGGGCTACAGTTTTGCCTTATTATTAAGGCATCATGGGGTAATAGTTCTGAACTAGACTGCCTTCAAAAGTTTTATCCTATTACAATAATATAGGCGCTGGATTGCTGGTAGCGTCAACTTGGGTTTTAAAATGCTTGATGGACTAGCGGACTGTATAAAGAATGAGAAAGACCAAAAGGGGTTTATTCCTAGTTTTGTTGCGCAGAAATGGAGTAGCAAAGCAAAGCATATATACAACAATGCTCCTGTATTAGAGAAAAAATTAGGTTGTCATTTACTTATGATAGGAACTTTTCCAGTGTCTAAAATAACTATTGGAGATGCATGTATCCCAAAAACAGCTTTAATAAGGCTATGTTCTCCCAACTTCAAACCATATGTTGCCCATCAACATGAGATTTTGTCGATAGGATCAGGATCATCGATTGACGATTATAGAAAATTGTTAGCCTGGTGTGATTCTAACACCAATGATTTATTTAAATTTGCGGAGCACATAGATGGTAATAAAGACGTTATCATTGACATGACATTTGACCAATTTAAAGTAGAAAAAGTAATAAAATTTGGGGTGTTTGAAAAAGAAAAGTACTTACAAATACGATTAATATGTAGTTGAAGATGAGTAGAATGGCAAGCTATCAAAGCAAATTATGTAATTATTATCCTTACCAATACCAAAGATATTCTTTGTGGAGAAATACGGGTATTGAGATGTAATTCCTACTACGCAGTAGACGCATTATGTACAACAACTCAAATCGGCAAGCGCGGGTCTGTTGACAAATAGGGATAAAATTAAATTTATATAACTATCAACAAGTTCTTAATGGGAGATTTCTTTGCAGAGCAAAATTCAGACTATAAATTAGAGACGGGACAGCCGGCCTTAACGGCGCTGTCCCGTATTTCACCAGTCTTTTCAGGTTCAGTGCCATCGCCGAAAAGAGGCATTGCTCTCGAACTTTCTCAACACCTCTCTTGCGGGTGAACCTTAGATTGTGACATCGCTTTTGAAGCGCAAAATTCCCTTCGCAGATCACCTGTCGCTTTCGCATCACATAGCGGTATAGGGCAGTACCGATTAAAGCGTGGTTGCGTTCCTGATCCTCTTGATAAAAATCACGTCGGACTTCCTTGTAACCGGCTTTTCCGGTAATACAGAGGCTTTTCAAAGGACAGCATTTACAGTCTTTTGACTTTGATACGTAGTTTTTGCCGACTCTATATCGTACTTTTCTCACGCCTATATAACGCAGCGTGCATCCGTTTGGACAGATATAACGGTCATTTATTGCGTCATATTTGAAGTCTTCAATACTAAACAGTCCTCTTTCTTTGCGCCAATTAGCATTATGGCCGGTATTCAGATGGATATACCCCCTAATACCAAGCTCATGCAAACCGTGATGTACAGCTACTGTATCATAGCCGCTGTCCAATCCGGCAAAGCGGTAGGCAATGTTTAGTTTTTGCTTCTGGGATGCTATCCGTTTAACACAATAGGGCGCGTCTGTCACATCACCAGGGGTGACATGTACGTCTGTTACGATACCATACCGGATGTCCGAGCTTTGATGGCATAGATAGTGAAAGCCTGCGGGCTTGGGGTGCCTATGCATCCATCCGGCTTCAGGATCGGAGACGGACTTTTTCTTTATTTTTACGGTCATGTCGGCATCTTCTCTTTTTTGCCTGACCTTTTGACCATGTTCGTCATTTAGCTTTTGCCAGTACTCATCCGGCCCTTCCATGAGAAGTACCGTTTCCGCGTTGCCGTTAGCGGCGTTGGCCTTGATATGGGTGGAATCCATTACCACGCATTCGCCGCCTATGAGTCCTGCCTCGGCACATTTTTTAACGACCTCATGAAATATCTCCTGAAACACCTCTGAGTCTTTGAATCTGCGTCGGCGGTTCTGGGAGAAGATGGAGTGATCCGGAACTTTATCCTCCAGGTCAAGGCCAAGAAACCAGCGATAGGCGTTGTTGACTGTGACTTCTTCCTCAAGCTTCCGTTCGGAATCTATCCCGTACAAGTAGCCGATTAAAAGCATCTTTAAATATTTGCAGATCAATGGGGAAAATTCGAAACAAATAATAAGGTTCGAGATGTCGTATCTAAAGAAATTACGAAAATGCTAAAGTGCCGAGAGTTAAGCGAAGGCTATAGTGAATATCGTTGTCCCACTTGTGGCGAACGTAAGTATGTAGCATTTACTTGCAAGAGTCGATTTTGTACATCTTGCGGAAAAAAGTCTACAGATGATTGGGTAGAAAACCTATGTCAAGAGCTTTTAGACGTACCCCACCGTCATATGGTATTTACTATACCCGAGAAACTGAGAATAGTTTTTTTAAAAGATAGGAAGCTGTTAAAGGACTTATCGGATGCAGCAGGAGAAACGATTATAAGCTCATTTTGGGAACGGAGTAAGAAGCAGAAACCAACCCCAGGCATAGTTTGCGCGATCCATACGTTTGGACGAGATCTGAAATGGAATCCTCATGTTCATGTACTCGTGACAGAAGGAGTATTGAGAGAAGATAAGCAGTGGAAAGTTGTTAACTATTTTCATTATGAAATGCTAAGGAAACGGTGGCAGCATTTTATTTTAAAGGATTTAAAAGCTCAATACATGAAAAATAATTGAACCTTAGTCCTGTGACTAAAGTTCAACTATTCAGCAAAATCTTATTATCTAATTCTGGATGTCAGTATGTGTGAACAAACGGTCACTCATATGGTAGAGCTTGCTCTCTATCTCAGACACTTTGTCTACAAAGGATAAGCGTATCAGATTATTGACTAAGGACTCGTTTCACCTTCCCAAGGCGATATACTTAGCACGACTTTACCAGCACTCATAATCTGGTCACGTTCTTGGGTAGAACTTGCAGCGATCGTAACCGACGCCAGTGTGTAAACGGCGGCGGGTGTCATTGAGAGTCCGCCGGCGGCGTTCGCCGTGGATCTACTTTCAATCTTTTGTGCGCCTGCATTGAATACGGCAACAATCCGTTTGTGGCGAAATAAAGTATTCAATTGACTAGGTTGTCCGTTCGTTTGTTTGCCGCTGGACACCAATATGTCGACATAGTCTCCAGGCATTGCTCCTCCCGAGGTAATTAAATCGACTTAAAGGCCCTTACACAAGGTCAATTATTACCCAAACGCCCAGTATGAAGAACAAGCCCGGTGCTACTCTACAAAAACGGTGATACGAATACTCTTTGATCTCTAAATGTATACCACCCTTAATCTTTTGCTTTAGTCTCTATTGAATGTAAAATTTGGTAAAGAATTTTCTCGGCTTTTTTCTGCTTTGTAATTATGCATATAAAAGGTATGATTATTACTAGTAAAATAAGTAAAAAGGCTAGAAAAACAGCGAATGTTGTTGAGAATGTAATAAATGCAAGCGTAGGATACATAACATTAACCCTCCTTTATGTAAAAACAATATATTATAGATTCTTCTTTAATTAATGGAAATAGCCAAAAACTCACCAAGTTTATAAAGAGGTGAGTTTTTGACCAATAGAATAAAATTCCTTAACTAAATAAGACTTCCCCAATAGCTATAATCTCGTACATTAAAAACAAGATGATAATCAGACATTGCGGACCCACCTATAAGAGTCACTGTGAAATCAAGTTGAGCCTGCGCTGGTGTGCTACCGTCTTGATACTGGTTAGTTGTATAATCGATAGGGTCTTTCGTATACGTACCACCTGTGACGGCAACTGAGGAAGTATACGACTTAATAATATAGCTAGCCTGAGCATCCTTTTCTACGAAATTAGTATAAAAGCTCGCGCTTACATTCCCGGATTCCTTTTGCATGTAGACTCCCATAAAAGTTTTCGGTGGTAAAACCATTGGAGAAACTATTCCGTTTGCAGAACTCTCAGTCGCCAAAAGAGTGTCAACTTCTTGCGTATTTCCAATAGCCTCAATTAACTGAGCTCTATTTTCAGGAATAATACTAATTTTTTTTGTTACCTTCATTGAATTTTTGATATATGAACCATCTGGGAAAACAAATTTTTTTACGGGTTGATTTTCAGAGACATTAAGCGCGCCTTCTGGAATTAGTGCCGTAAATTTAGAGTCCATGGAATTGATTAACTGTCCACTATTAAGCTTCTCAATAAGCATTCGTTGTGTATCTACAGGTACATTCTCTGAACTGAAGTTTTTCTTTAGCTGTATAATTTCGCTGCTAGAAAGAGCACCTTTACTGGTGATAATAGGACTTTGTGCAAGAGCTGGGACTCCGAGTGCAATGACGGTGGCTATTGCAAGTATCAAACTGAGGAATTTTTTTTTCTTTTGCATAATATTCGCTTCCTTTCATTTATGGGATATTGTTATTGAAATTAAATTTTTCTGTCCTCCTTTCTAAGATAAATATGGTTCTATTACTATAGAGTCTTACAGCATGGTAAAAGGTTACAATAAAATACCCTTTATTGTAAAAAAGAAGGTTTATTTTATTTTTTCTTGAATTTAAATATTATGGAGGCTGGGATGACGATATATCATCTTCGAAGTCACTCTTTTTTTTCAAGTGCTTGTACTATTTGCCTCAAGGTCGACGTGCTATGTGTTCCAACCTATTAACCAGACGGGCTTCAACTAAATTATTAGGAGGAATTATCAAACAGAACCCCTCTGAAATCCTCGCCCCTTCAAAGTCCAGTTTATTATTCTCCTTATTCAGAGCGATGCTCATCGTCAATACGCCTGGAACTGGTCTCAAGGTTCCTTCTAGGGATAGTTCGCCGGAGAAAACATCCTGATTAAGACTTGGGCAAAGGCATTGTCCTGTCGCTGCAAGAATCCCTATTGCAATCGGCAGATCGAGACCTGATCCCTCTTTACGCAAGTCTGCAGGAGCTAAGTTAACGGTTACTTTCTAATTGGTCAGATTGTCCGAAAAGTCACCATAAACGCCCATATTGAGACAAAAAATGGTATAATAACCATATAAGGGGATTGCTTAAAAGGGGTGTCACTATGGGATTCATTTACGGAGAAAACCGGACCCAAATGCATCTCTATCCAGTAACTCTTGAAGAGCTAGTGGACGAAAATAATCCTGTTCGAGTCATTGATGCCTTTGTCGATCATTTAACTATGGACAAATTAGAGATTCAAAGAGCAACACCGGCCAGGACAGGTAGACCTCCCTATGATCCTAGAGAACTACTTAAACTTTACATATACGGTTCTTTAACCGCATCCGTTCCAGCCGTAGACTGATGCTCGAATGTGGGCGCAATATTGAGCTAATCTATCTGCTTAACCGCTTGACACCCGATTTTCGAACCATTTCGGACTTTCGAAAAAATAATGCTAAAGCCATCAAACATGTCTTTAAGGCATTTGTCAATGTATGTATGGATCTGAAGCTGTATGAGCGGGAACTGATTGCTATTGATGGTTCAAAATTCCGGGCAGTTAACGGGCGAAAGAAAATGTATAACGAGGAAATTTTAAAAAAGAAGCTGATACGGATAAGGCCGGAGTTCTGCCCACATTTTACGAGCATACAATTATGTCCATCGAGGTCTAAGAGCAGAACCAGATCAGTTGCTTCGTCCGCAATCTGAATGATACTGTTACCTGCCCGATGGGTTGTATTTTAACAAAAGTACGCACCCATAAAGGGGGAAGTGCCAGCTATCAGAACCGCTTAGCCTGTCGGCAATGCCCCAATCGCTGTACTTCGAGGAAAGATTACAAGGTAGTAAAATTTGGACCAAGCACCCGGTATGTGCCGGTTCTGATGTATGGCACTGCGTTGCGACCGCTGCAGGTGTTTCCTGCTTCGGAAACGCCCTACAATGCCTTCTCACTTCTTGAAAGGCGAACCAAAAAGAAAGTGGTTCTACATATACGCGACGACATACCGACACAAAAACTGCGCTTATGCCTCTCGGAACATCCCTTTGGTACGGTCAAATGGTACCATGGAGCCCATTATCTGTTATGTAAGGGCATAGAAAAAGCCACAGGCGAGCTGGGGCTTAGTTTTCTTGCATATAATCTGAAAAGGGCCATTAATATGGTTGGGACAAAGAAATTGGTGGAGGTTATGAGGGCATAATTGTCTTCTTTTTTGTCTTATAAAATACTTCTCTGAAAAAAACAAGCAAAATGTTGTGTACCCCATGTCAAGGACAATTTGGGTTTTTGAGATTCCAATCAAATAGGTATTTCTGTTATACTAAAGGTGCTTTACCGCAAGGGAGGATAGGGCAACGCTGAGGAGCGACCCGAGCGCCCGTGTGGGTTTACAAGGGAGGGCGGTGCGTATCAGCACCGCTTCTTTTTATTGCAGGCAAATACTGCCTCCCTGGAAACCAAAGCGAAAAACCTCGGGGTGTGGGGCAGAGCCCCACCTTCAATCTTCACCTTTTGCTTTTGGTATTGTTAATGGGTATTTTCCTGTAACGAAATACTTGTAATACTCCCTTGGAGCTAATCTTGCCAAATCCCATTGGTATCGCTCGATGTTGTAATAATCAGTCCAGCCGCTGATCACTTGGTGAATTTCTTCAAACGTTGTGCACTGAGAAATGTCAACTTCATCTTTCATGTGACCGTAAAAGGATTCCTGCGGAGCGTTATCCCAACAGTTTGCCTTTCGGGACATGGACTGCCTCAGTTCACTGTCTTTTATCAGCTGTATAAACTTGATGCTTGTGTAGTGTGCCCCTTGATCCGAATTAATCAGGGTCTCGGCTGTCAAAGAGATACCATAATTCTCGATGAGCTGATTCACGGTTTCCAGAACAAAATCGATTTCGAGAGATTCGCTCAGTACCCAAGCGAGCAACTCTTTTGTACAGGCGTCGATGATAGTAGACATATAGCACCGTGGCGCCTTCCCATTAATGATGTAGGTAATATCCGTCAGCAGAACAGCACGGGGGCCGTGTGTTTCAAATTCCCGGTTCAGCAGGTTGGGAGCAACATTGCTGGTTCTTAGTGCTTTGGCCATTCTCCGGTACGGATTTGCTTTGCGAATAGGACATATTAGCCCATATTTGTTCATCAAACGTCGGATCTTCTTAATGTTCATGTGCACCGGAGGAGCCATATGAAGAAGCCGCATGTAAATACCGCGAGCTCCCTTGTTGTAACCACGAAACCGGTAAGCCTCCAGAATTATTAGGAAATCCTTGTGGTCTTGTTCTTCACGGTGTTGTCTGAGGTCTTCCGTTTCAAGGTAATGGTAATATCCAGACCGAGAAACACCAGCAGCAGCGCACAGCCAGGCAATATTCAGCAAATTGTTGTCTCGCTGGGTCATCTCACGGATGATAGCATACTTGGCAGATGCGGGAACATTCATGATTCCGCATCCTCCCGGCCTAGAGATACAATTTTTTTTAGGAATTCTATCTCCTGATCTTTGTATGCCAGTTGCTGTTCAAGGTACTTTACTTTTGCTTCTGGATCTGTGTAGTCTTTGAGATATGACCCGTATGTTTTTAAGTCCCTGAACCCTTTTCCCGCTCGTACTTCATTTCGGATCATACCTTTCAATCCGTTTACACGATATTCGCCAAGAATATCCGGATCGACGCCGAGCTCGATAACAATATCTCGCGGCTCTTTTCCTTCTTGTATTGAATTCCAAAACAGTTCCTTAAATCTGGCCGAGAAATGCACAATACTAGGGCTTACATCCAAAACATAAGGACTTGCTCGGAGATGATTCATATCTTCTTCAGTAAATTTCTTGTTCGCCATGCGGCAGGCCTCCAATTCAGTTCAGTTTTATTGTAATACCTGTCTGAACTGGAGTCAAAAACCACTATTGTCAGAGGTTAAGGGTTTCAAAAATCCACCTGTCCGAGTTTAGGGGTTTTGAAAATCCGCCTGTCCAAAATGAAGGGTTTTGAAAACCCTTGCTGTCCGTTTTCTAGGGTACATTTTAAAATTACCACTATAAAAAACCGAAAACCCGCATGAATAGCGGGTTTTAAGACAAATTATGGTGCGGTCGAGAGGACTTGAACCTCCATGCCCTTGCGAGCACTAGAACCTGAATCTAGCGCGTCTGCCAGTTTCGCCACGACCGCGTAACAAAGGTTATTATATGAGAAGATTGAGATTTTGTCAATCATTTAATTCGTCCATTGAAAGAGTAAGGGCACGATGATACAATTATAGCATTATCTTATATAGTAGAAGACTCCTGCATGACACGATGCTAGGGGTCTTTTGTATGGGCGAAGGAGAAAGAGGGAAACTAAATGAATGCGGAAAAGAAATTTCCAGAGTGGGTACTTTGGGGAGTTGTCTTGGTTTGGGGAGCAAATTACACGGTTGGAAAATGGGGAATGGTTGGATTTGATCCCTTGACCTTTAATGTCGTTCGTTTTATAGGAGCAACGCCTTTGTTGTTTCTGTTGCTGTATGTTTTGGAAAAAAACCTGCGTATCCAGTTAAAGGATTGCTGGGAATTGGCAATGCTCGGACTCATAGGCATTACTATTTACCAGACTTTGTTCATGGCCTCTGTAAAATACGCCACGGCTACCAATGCCTCTTTAATGCTCGCCATCTCGCCAGTGTTCACCGCTATTTTTGCTTACCTAGCGGGCCAAGAGCGTTTAGGACCAAAGGGGAGATTGGGAAGCGCTTTATCTCTAGTAGGAGTCGTCTTTGTCTTGCTCTTTGGGACGAATAAATTGGCCTTAGGCTGGGACGTGCTGCGAGGAGATCTGATCGCTATTTTAGCCTCGAGCGTCTGGGGATTATACCCGGTACTTGCTAAACGCATGCTGAGTAAATATTCTGCACTTAAAACGATGACCTATGCTTCCTTATTTGGCACGATATTTTTTCTGATCATCGGAGGGAAAGGTGTACTAGCCATCACTTGGTCAGAGATAACTTTCGCGGAGTGGGGCTCTATGCTGTATTCCATTGTTCTAGTGACAGCCTTCGGACTGGTTGTTTGGTATCACGCCATAAGCCGAATAGGGGCAAATCGAGTCATGCCTTATATGTACGCGGTACCAGTAGTTGCTGTGATTACGGCGGCTATTATTCTCAGAGAACAGGTTCACTTGATGCAGGGCATAGGCGCTGTCGTCATCTTTTTAGGTATTGGTATGATTCGAAAAGACAAGTTAACGGTTATGCAAACCAAAGAGGTAGTATCCGAGATCGCGAAGTAGCATATGCGGGTTGCCGCCCTTAGGGTAGTTAGCATCGTAGATGATGGAGGTGCCATGTGAGAAAACATTTGATTGTTGGCCTGACTGGGGCAAGTGGTTCGATCTACGCCCTCACGTTAATTAATGTTCTTGCTGCTATGGATTGGCAGATAGAATTAGTCATGTCTCCGACCGGAGAAAAAGTACTTGCCTATGAAACAGGGGTCGAACGAGCGGCTTTGTCTGAAAACGTCCATATCCATGAAAATACGAATCTATTTTCAGCATTGGCCAGTGGCTCCTATCGAACCCGTGGGATGGTGGTGATTCCCTGTTCGATGAACACGTTGGGTTTGATGGCAACCGGTACAGGGGATCAGCTTCTGGCCCGAGCGGCTCAAGTTACGTTGAAAGAACGCCACCCCTTGGTGGTCGTCCCCCGGGAGATGCCTTATAATATTATTCATTTAGAAAATATGTTGCGGCTGGCACGAGCGGGGGCAACGATTATGCCTGCTTCACCAGGGTTCTATCACCATCCTCAAGATATTCAGGATTTAGTCAATCATGTGGTGGGAAGAGTCTTGGATCAGTTTGAAATTGAACATACGCTTTTTCAACGCTGGAGCGGGCTCTAAGCGAATGTGTAAGGCCCGATACTGATCATGAGTGATCGTCTTTGCTCATAAGAGTTGATCGACTAGACGATTGAATCCAACGAGTTATGTAGGAGGTAGGGCATGCTTAGTTTAAAGATATTTGTGGTAGCCTACGCCCTCTGGAATGGCTACGTTTTTATGGCGATGGGGAGAGATAAACGCCGAGCGAAGCGGCATCAGTGGAGAACGCCTGAAACTAGTTTACTTTTGATGGGAGCGGCTTTAGGCGGGATCGGACTCTATGCCGGGATGAAGTATTTCCGACATAAGACTTCGCACACGAAGTTTGTGATTGGGGCGCCAATCCTGCTAGTGTTGAACGTTTTAGTCATCGGCTTTGCATACTACGCAGGGCATTTTCGCTTGAATCTATTTTAGACATGCTGATTCGATGGTCTCTTGGATATGCCTCAGTCGTTTTAAATAGAAAATGATGGTTCTTATGGGGGTGAGCTAAATGGTTGAACTCTTAGATGTGAAAGATTATGCGCAACAAATTGCAGAAGCGATTGCCACAGTTGTGAAAATCGATATAGAGATCGCGGATCATAACCTGATTCGCATTGCTGGAACGGGGAAGTATCACAAAGGGGTCGGTCAATCGATGGACCGGCAGGGTTATGTGTATCAGGAAGTTCTGCGGACGGGGCATCAGTTTATTATTGAAACACCGGGCCAGCATCCTCTGTGTGCTCCGTGTAAAGCGCGGGGGAATTGTTCGGAAAGTTATGAAGTGGTTTCCCCGATCAATGTGGATGGTAAAGCGGTGGGCGCGATCGGGCTTATTTGCTTTACTGAAGCCCAAGCGAAACTTGTGGAGGAAAATCAACACTCCTATCTTATTTTCCTAACTAAAATGGCCGAAACGATTGCCTTAAAACTTAAGGAACAAGAGTTTCTAGCCGGTCTTGTTTCGTCTAATCACTATTTGAATTCGATTATCGACTGTCTGGACGAAGGGCTCCTAACCGCGGATCTTACGGGAAATATCCTTCACTTCAACCAGTCTGCCCAGCGGCTCTTTAGCGCCAATTTGTTGACACCCGGGAGTAATCTATCCTCTCTCTTTACAGCTCAAATTGTCACAGATATCCTTAAGGTCGGCAAAAACGCCGATGAAGTGGTCGAGCGTGAAGTGCATATTGAAACCAAGAAAAATAGGGTTCAGATGGTCTTGCGTGCCTTGCCCATTGATGGTGAAGATGGGATCAAGGGTATTGCCGTGATCCTGCGCCCGTTTGATGAAATTAGCCAAATTGTCACTCGCCTTAGCCAGCAAAATGCCGGGTACACGATTCAAGATATTTTGGGTACCAGTGAAGCGATGTGTGAAATACGTGAGCGGGCCAAAGTCATTGCTGGGGGCAAGTCAACTGTGTTGATTCGAGGGGAAAGTGGAACGGGTAAAGAGATGTTGGCTCGGGCGATTCATAATCTCAGTCCTAGGCACCAGGGGATGTTTATGGCGATTAACTGTACAGCCATTCCTGAAGCGTTACTGGAAAGTGAACTGTTTGGTTATGAGGAGGGTGCTTTTACCGGCGCTCGTAAAGGGGGTAAAATCGGGAAGATTGAATTGGCCAACAAAGGAACACTTTTTCTCGATGAAATAGGGGATATGCCTTTATTCTTACAGGCCAAGATTCTCAGGGTTTTACAAGAACGTCAAGTAGAGCGCATTGGCGGAATAACACCGACTGCCGTCGATGTTCGGGTGATCGCGGCAACCCATCGTAACCTTGAGGAAATGTTGGCCAAAGGGGAATTCCGAGAAGATTTATATTATCGGATTAACGTAATTCCTATGCTTATCAAACCCTTGCGCGAACGAAAAGAAGATTTGACCACCTTATGTGAGCATTTTATCCAGGTCTACAATCAGCAACTCAATAAAAATGTCCAGTTTTTATCCGATGGCTTTCGGCAAAGGTTGCGCGACTATTCGTGGCCAGGCAATGTTCGTGAGCTACAGAATATTCTAGAATATGCGATGAGCTTAACGGAAGATTCAACCTTAACAGAAGACCATTTATCCCCTAGACTTAAGCAGTCGGAAAAGTCCGAGGATCTAGATGGATTTAATTTGGAAAATATCGAGAGGGAAACCATTCTTCGTTGCCTCCGAACGTCCGAAGATAGTGTGCGGGGGAAAGAACGAGCTGCGAAGGCCTTAGGAATTGGGATGGCCACACTTTACAGAAAACTGGCACGCTATAACATTCAGTAGTCCTACTTAAATCATGTTTTCTGGGCATAATGCTCTGAGGACATGTTTTCAAGATGGATATTATTATCATTTTGATAAGATATTATCGTATCGATAAACATGGAGATGCCTATGGCACGGTGGAGGTGGGTGTAAGTAGGCGTGATATATTTCTCGTTTTGATAGAGAGTTGTTGAGAGGTTAAGATAAGAAGTCGTTGATTGAGCCACTTTACGACATTTCAGCCAGTTGGCACGGATTTTGCACAGGTATAAAGGCATAATATATAGAGGTGATTAACTTCGAACTCACTAAGCACTTATGAGTGGCATAGGAACAAGTGAACTCGTTCAACTAAAGTTGAACTGACACCACTCCCGCTTGTAGAAGTAGGAGCCTCATTAAACGTCGGGACGGAGGGAATTTTTAATGGCTTACACAGTGGTGGGAAAAAGCGTTAGCAGAGTAGATGCTATCGCCAAGGTTACAGGTAAGGCTAAATATACGGATGATTTTCCTGAGCGGGATATGTTAGTCGGGAAAATCCTGCACAGCCCCTATGCCCATGCGATTATTAAATCGATTGATGTAAGTTTGGCCAAGGCTTTGCCTGGCGTGGAGGCTGTATTAACGTATAAAGACCTACCGCGAATTAACTATGCTACGTCGTTGCCGGGTTTTGTAGATGATGGTATAGAGGAAGAGTTTGAAGCTGACCGCCTAAAATATGGGACGGCAGGACATCCCTATTCCCTCGACCCTGGCCATCGGGATGTAGAGGACCGTCATATTTTGACGAAAAAAGCCCGTTTTGTGGGAGATAACATAGCGGCTGTGGTGGCGACGGATGAACTAATCGCGGAAAAGGCTTTAAAATTAATTAAGGTTGAATACGAGGTATTGGAAGCGCTAACAAGCACGGACGCTGCACTTAAAGAAGGCGCCCCGTTGATTCACGAAGAACGCGAGCGAAATATTTTAGCATCGGGTGGGTACGCCATCGGAGATGTGGAAGAAGCTTTCAAAGAATCCGACCATGTCTTTGAAGGGGAATATGAAACAAGTATTGTGCAACATTGCCATATGGAAAATCAAACCTCCTATGCCTATCAAGACTCCGATGGACGAATTGTGATCGTCACCTCGACTCAGATTCCACAAATTGTGCGTCGCGTGGTTGCTCAATCGCTGGGGCTTCCTTGGGGGCGGGTGCGCGTGATTAAACCATTTGTCGGCGGAGGGTTTGGCAATAAGCAAGATGTTTGCATTGAGCCTTTAAATGCTGCGATGACTTTAGCTGTGGGCGGGAGACCCGTGAAAATCGAACTTTCTCGCGAAGAGAGTATGGTTGACACGCGTACGCGTCATGCTTTTAAGTTTAAAATTAAAACAGGGATCAATCAAGATGGAAAAATTATTGGGATTCATATTACTGCTGTCTCCAATACTGGGGCCTATGCCTCGCACGGTCATTCCATTGCGGGCAGTGCAGGTGGGAAATTCCGCTATCTTTATCCTACGAAGGCACTGAAATATGAGCCTATGACGGTTTACACGAACTTGCCTGTCGCTGGGGCGATGCGAGGGTACGGGTGTCCGCAAATTTTTTATGCCTTTGAATCTCATCTTGAAGATATTGCCAAACGCTTGAATATGGACCCCATCGAGATCCGCCGCAAAAACGTAGTGGAAGTTGGGTATGTCGATCCTGTCAGTAAAAATAAGATCACGAGCTGTGGCATACGCGAGTGCATCGATAAGGGGAAGGCCTTAATTAAGTGGGACGAGAAGAAGGCCCTCTACAAAGAACAGAGTGGAGATAAAGTTCGGGGTGTGGGCATGGCTTGCTTCAGTTATGCCTCTGGAACCTACCCGGTGGCTTTAGAGTTGGCGGGGGCTCGAATTGTCTTAAACCAAGATGGCTCGGTACAACTACAAATTGGGGCAACGGATACAGGGCAGGGCAGTGACACGGTTTTTGGCCAGATGGTGGCAGAAGTGCTGGGGCTCCCCATGGACATGGTGCATGTTCACTCAACGCAAGACACGGATATTACCCCCTTTGATACAGGGTGTTACGCCTCGAGACAAACCTATGTTTCAGGCATGGCGGTGGAAAAGGCAGCCCTCGAAGTTAAAGCGAAGATTCTTGGCTTCGCCTCGAGTATGACTGATATTCCTGCCGACAAACTGGATCTCTTAGACCAAAAGATTGTTCTCAAACATTCTGGGGAAAGCGTCTTGTCCCTCGAACAAGTTGCAATGCAGTCCTACTATGACCGCGTTCTTGCTAAGCCTATTACGAGCGATATTTCTAATAATGCCCGCATTAATGCCATCCCTTTTGGGGTGACCTTTGCCGAGGTGGAAGTGGACATTAAGACTGGGAAGATCGAAGTCTTAGAAATTTTCAATGTTCATGATTCAGGGACGATCGTCAATCCGCAAATGGCTGAGGGACAAGTGCACGGTGGGGTGAGTATGGGAATTGGCTATGCGCTTTCTGAACAGTTGCTCTTTGATGCAGTCACAGGGAAGCCCCTCAACAACAATTTACTAGACTATAAACTTCCCACCATTATGGATACTCCGGACATTGGTGTAGCCTTCGTGGAAGCCTATGAACCAACCGGACCCTTTGGTGTTAAATCTCTGGGGGAACCTCCGACGATAACCCCTGCTCCTGCGATTCGTAACGCCGTCTTGGATGCGACGGGTGTTGCCTTTAATCGGTTGCCGATGAATCCGCAACGGGTCTTCGAAGGCTTCAAAAATGCTGGATTAATCTAGGAAGGCGGTGATGAGATGTACAATATTATTGGATATTATGATGCGGAAACCATCGGTGAAGCGACAACGCTCCTTGCGGCAAAACCCAATTTGGAACTCATTGCGGGTGGTACAGACGTACTGATTAAGATGCACGGAAAGTCTGAAGACGTCGAGCTCCTCAGTCTTCGCAAGATAAAATCTCTAGAGATTATACGCATTGCTGAGGATGGGACGATTGTCATTGGCGCGCTATCTACCTTTGTTCGAGTTTTTAATGATCCTATCATTCGAGAAATGATCCCCATTTTAACTGAAGCGGCCGTCTCGATGGGGGGGCCACAAATCAGAAATATTGCCACGATTGGTGGAAATGTCTGCAGTGGGGCAACTTCTGGAGACAGTGCATCCACGTTGTTTGCGCTCAATGCTCAGTTGAAATTAGTGAGTTATGAAGGGGAACGCATTGTTCCGATCCAAGAGTTTTACCTCGGACCGGGCAAAGTGGCTCTAAAATATGGAGAAATTCTTACTGAAATTCGCATTTCCCCGCAAGATTATCAGGGCTTCGGCGGGCAGTATATTAAGTTTGCCATGCGTGAAGCTATGGATATTGCCACGCTTGGCGTTGCAGTAATTTGCAAACTGCAAGGTAAAAAATTTGACAAGGTTAGAATTGCGCTTGGAGTAGCGGGTCCCACCCCTTTGAGGTGTCTTGAGGCAGAAGAGTATGCCCAAGGAAAAGAAGTTTCCGTGGAAACTGTGGCGGAGATTGGCAAACTAGCCGTTAACTCTACCAAAGCACGAACGTCTTGGCGGGCATCTAAAGAATATCGGGAACATCTTGTCGAAGAACTTGTGCAAAGAGCCCTGAAAGTAGCCATTGTCAACGCAGGAGGTGTGGAACTTGTTTAAACGAATAGCGTTTTCCGTCAATGGTAAAGCCTTTAATATAGAAGTAGATATTCGAGAATCATTGTTGGAATTGTTGAGAAATCACTTAGGATACACTGGAGCAAAAAAAGGGTGTGGGGTTGGCGAATGTGGCGCGTGTAGCGTGCTGATTGATGGAGTACCGTTTGATTCCTGCATCTATTTGGCAGTCTGGGCGGATGGTAAGGCGATTACGACCATTGAAGGAGTTGCTTCAAAAAGTGGAGAACTCTCTGATGTTCAAAAGGCGTATGTTGATGAAGGGGCTGTGCAATGTGGATTTTGTACCCCTGGCCTTGTCTTAACGACCACGGCTTTGGCGGAGAGTGGCAAAGAGTTTACGCGAGAAGAACTTAAACGAGAACTCTCGGGCCATCTCTGCCGCTGTACTGGTTATCAGAGCATCTTAAAAGCTGCTGAAAAATCATTAGACGGGCATATTTGCACCTGTGTGGATAGCCCTCATTATAAACAACAACAAGAAAGAATTGAGGAACAATAATTATGATGAGTGACAAGATGGTGCAAATTCCCTTTAACAAACTTGTTAATTGGATGTTCGAGGAATATAAACGAACTCAAACTATTTTCGGTGTATCTGAAGTAAAGTTCTTTAAGAAAACTAACGACCAGCAAATTAAGCTCTTTGGTGAAACCATGGAGACGCCAGTAGGGCCTGCAGCTGGTCCGCACACCCAACTAGCCCAAAACATTATCGCTTCTTATCTGAGCGGGAGTCGGTTTTTTGAGCTGAAATCCGTCCAAATCATGGATGAGTTAGAGATCCCTAAGCCTTGTATCCTAGCGGAGGACGAATGCTATAATACGGAGTGGTCGACAGAGCTTCCGATCATGGGTGCCTTTGACGAGTATGTCAAAGCGTGGTTTGCGTTACATGTGTTACAAAAGGAGTTCTTTAACCAAAGTGATCGTCGCTTTATGTTCAACATGAGTGTGGGATATGACCTAAAGGGAATTCAGTCTCCTAAGGTCGACGAATTTGTGGAAGGGCTTAAAGATGCCTCAAAAACGGCTATTTTTAAGGAGTGTCTCGCTTCTCTTCTCGAAAATGTTGATCAGTTCGAGAAGATTGATCGGGCCTTTATAGAACAGATTTCTCCTAATATCTGCACGTCTATCACCTTATCAACCATGCATGGCTGTCCTCCAGCAGAAATTGAAGCCATCATCAAATACCTGCTCAGCGAAAAGAAACTTCATACGTTTGTGAAGATGAATCCGACGCTTTTAGGTTATGAGTATGTGAGAAACACCTTCGATAAAATGGGTTATAAGTACATTTCCCTTAAGGAAGAATCCTTTACTCATGATCTCCAGTTTAAAGATGGCGTTGAAATGTTGAAACGCCTCAAAGCTTTTGCAGCGGACCATAAAAAAGACTTTGGAGTCAAGATGTCCAACACCTTGCCCGTGAAGATCACGAAATCTGAATTGCCGGGCGATGAAATGTATATGTCTGGCCGAGCACTTTACCCCTTAACGATTAATCTAGCGTACAAGTTAGCTGCTGAGTTCAAGGGAGATCTCAATATCTCTTATTCTGGTGGAGCGGATGCCTTTAATATTGGACGAATCTTTGAGACGGGAATCCAGCCAATTACTGTGGCTACAACCCTGCTCAAGCCCGGAGCCTATATGCGCTTTAAGCAAATGGCGGATCTATTAGACCCACTCATGGCTAACCAACAGTCAAGTAAACTCGATATGGAAAAATTAAAGGCCCTCGCGGAAAGTTCGTTTGACGATGCCAATCATCTTAAAGAAAAAAGAGACGTGATCAATCGTAAAACAGAGCTTAAGCTACCTATCTTGGATTGCTTTATTGCTCCTTGTACGGTTGGGTGTCCTATTGAACAGGATGTTCCGGAGTATCTGCGCCTAGTGGGGGAAGAGCGTTATGAGGAAGCGTTTGACGTGATAGTGTCTAAAAACCCATTCCCCTTCATTACTGGGACAATTTGTACCCATAACTGTATGACGAAGTGTACTCGTTTGGACTATGATGAGTCTGTCCATATTCGGGGGCAGAAATTAGTGGCTGCAGAAAAAGGCTTTGATGCCTATATGCAAAAGATCCCGACACTGAAGCCTGTGTCGTCTGCCAAAGTTGCGGTGATTGGAGCGGGTCCATCCGGACTGGCGGCCGCCTATTTCCTGGCCAAAGGAGGTATGGAAGTCACTGTTTTTGATAAACGAGCGAAAGCCGGCGGTACGGTCGAATATGTGATTCCGGACTTCAGAATCTCCAGAGAAGCAATTAGTAAGGATATTAAGCTCATCGAAAAAATGGGCGTTAAGTTCGAATTTGGGGTTGATCCGAAGGTTTCCGTCTCAGAATACAAAGCTAAAGGATTTCAATACGTCTATTTAGCCATTGGCGCAGGGAAGACCAATGACTTGGATATCCAAGGAGATACCGAGCGTGTGATGGGAGCAATTCCATTCTTAGAAGACTTCAATTCGAACAAAGATGCCTTAAAGCTTGGCAAGAACGTGGCGGTAGTCGGAGGCGGTAATTCAGCTATGGACGCGGCTCGGGCTGCTCTGAGGGTGAAAGGCGTCGAGAATGTCTATGTCGTTTATCGTAGAACGAAAGACTATATGCCTGCAGACCATGAAGAATTGATCTATGCGGTTGAAGATGGAGTAATCTTTAAGGAACTTCTTGCTCCCGTCTCCTTGACTAAAGGTGTCTTGAAATGTCAGAAGATGGCCTTAGGTCAAGCGGATGGGTCTGGGCGAAGGAGACCAATGGCCGTAGAGGGTGCTTTTGAAGAATTGTTGATCGATACCGTTTTGTCGGCGATTGGGGAATTGATCGATTATGATCTGTTAAAGAGTAACGGAATCGAAGTTGGGGAGAAAGGCGTCATCCGAGTCAACGAGGAAACGCTGGAGACCAATGTAGAAAATGTCTTCATCGGTGGAGATGCTTTGGTAGGGCCTTGGACAGTGGTTGGAGCAGCTAAGCACGGAACAATCGTAGCCAAAGCCATTTTGGAAAAAGAACAGCTTGTTTTTAAACAAGAGTTTATCTCTAAGATTGCTTTTAATAATGAAAAGCAGTTGTTAGAAATTGCTGAAAAGAAAGGTGTAATGAAACCAGTTGCCGATCACAAACTAGAATCCGATAGGTGTTTAGAGTGTAACAAAGTGTGTAATATCTGTGCTGAGGTTTGTCCAAACCGCGCTAACCTGATGATTCCGGTTAATGGAAAAGGCTTAACGAATATGAACCAGATCCTGCACGTGGACGGGATGTGTAATGTCTGCGGAAACTGCGCAACCTTCTGCCCGTATTCTAGTGAGCCGTACAAGGTTAAATTAACGTTATTCTGGAGTGAAAAAGACTTCCAGGATAGTGATAACTCAGGCTTCCTCGTCGTGGAGGATGGGGCTGAGGTAGTAGTAAAGCTTCGCCTGGCTGGGGAAATAAGCACGGTCAAGTTTGACGAATCAGGTAAAACGGATGTGCAGATTGATGAGTCTATAGCTGCTTTTGTTTGGACCGTCATAGATAAATACGGTTATTTGTATAAAATCTAAAAAATTGCGCATAGTTAGAGAGGTCAAGAAATACATTGGCCTCTCTTTTCTTCAAGCTTTAAAGGCCTGAAAGTTGGGGCTAACCAACTTATTTAACAAAGAATTGTAGATATAAATGGTATACATAAGGTTCTATTTTCTAGTTGTCTGCGGATTTTTCTCTATAATAAGACCGGAGGAATACATTTCTTTCAAGTATTATTGTATTGATAAGCATATTTATCAAAGTGATAAATATGCGAAGAGTTGGCTATAATGCGTTAATATTAAAAAATTCTGTAAGAAGGATTCCAAGTTGTAAAATTCCTGTCAAAATATTTATCATTATGATAAAGAGAAATGTGATTTTTTTGTAGAAAAGCTTATTATAGGCGAACTTAGCGGTTTTTATTAGATTGGCACGAATCTTGCTATATATTTGGCTATCCAGTCTAATTGTATTTTTCTCTTAAGGATTCTAGGGCAAGGAGGTGGAAAGGGGCTAGGGTTAGATTATTCCACGTAAATATAAGGAGGAACGAAAATAATGGCTACTACGAAAAATGTTGTTGCACCTGTTGATGAGATGTTGCCTGCTCCGAAACTCTTTTTGTTTGGATTACAACACGTGCTGGCAATGTATGCTGGAGCGGTTGCTGTCCCTCTGATCATCGCAGCTGCTGCTGGTTTAACACAAGCACAAACCGCTTTTTTGATTAACGCTGACTTGTTTACATGCGGTATTGCCACCCTACTCCAGACCTTGGGAATTTGGAAAATCGGAATTAAAATCCCTGTTATCCAAGGGGTTACCTTTGCTGCCGTTACGCCTATGGTTATTATGGCCAAGAGTGGTGGTATGCCGCTGATTTTTGGATCCGTGATAGTAGCCGGTCTATTTACTTTTTTAGCAGCACCGTATTTTAGTAAGTTGATCCGCTTTTTCCCGCCGATTGTTACGGGGAGCATTATCACGATCATCGGGGTATCTCTCCTGCCAGTGGGTGTTAACTGGGCTGCAGGCGGAGTTGGAAACAAGAACTTCGGCTCGTTAACGTTTATTGCTGTAGCAGCAATTGTGCTTTTGGCCATTCTCTTGATTAATAAATTATTTACAGGTTTCATATCCCACATTGCAGTTTTGCTCGGTTTAATCGTCGGCCTTGTAGTAGCCATACCCTTTGGACTTGTAGACTTTTCGGGAGTTGCTTCTGCACCTTGGATTGGTATTGATACGCCCTTTTTCTTCGGATTTCCAACCTTTGACATTGGTTCTATCATTGCCATGATTCTTGTTATGTTGGTTGTTATGGTTGAGTCAACGGGAGATTTTCTGGCCATTGGTGAGATGGTCGGCAAAAAGATCGGTGAAAAGGACCTTACGGCTGGGTTAAGAGCGGATGGATTAGCCACTATGCTCGGCGGTATCTTCAACGCTTTCCCATACACGGCTTTTGCACAGAACGTCGGATTGGTCGGCTTAACAGGGGTTAAGAGTCGTTTTGTCGTTGCGACTTCTGGTCTGATCTTGGTTGTCTTGGGCTTGTTCCCTAAAATGGCTACAATTATCGCATCCCTACCTGTCCCAGTACTTGGGGGAGCTGGAATCGCTATGTTTGGAATTGTAGCTGCAAGCGGTATTAAAACTCTCGCTAAAGTCGACTTCGAGAAAAACGTTAATAACATTTTCATTGTTGCTATTAGTATCGGGATTGGCCTGATTCCCGTAGTAGTTCCAACCTTTTTCCAACACTTCCCATCTTGGAGCCAAACCATTATGCATAGTGGTATTACTTTAGGTTCAATCACGGCAATTGTCCTTAATGCCTTCTTTAATGGCAGTAAAGGTGCAGGAGATATTGATGAACTTAAAGAAAATGCTGGAATGAATGCCTAAAACATTAGAGGTGGGAGAGAATATCCTTTCCCACCTTTTCACGACTAGTATGTATGTAAGGGCAATTTTTGATGAATTGCCCTTACATGGTCAGGGGTTTGGCAATTCGTGAATTGTCCCTACCGGAAATCTGGTACAGCGAAGGGGTTTTAGGGAATGGCTGTCGATTTATCCGTTGAGTTTTGCGGATTAAAACTTGAGAATCCCTTTGTTTTAGCTCCATCTCCCAGCACAGATCAGCTCGATCTCTTGATTGAAGCTTTCGACGCCGGGTGGGCTGGAGCAGTTCTAAAGACCGTTGCAGTAGATTCTAGTGTTGTTAGTAGGGTTTTCCCCTTAGTCATGCGGATTGAACAAAGCGGAGCATTTATAGGCTTGCAAAATATCGATCTCGTCTCTGAACATTCAGTTGAGTTTATGGAACAAATGGTCGTTACCTTAAAAAACCGTTTCCCAAATAAAGTTGTGATTCCTAGTATAATGGCCAGCACAAAGGAAGATTGGCAATCGCTGACGAAACGATTTGTCGCTGCGGGTGCTGATATTATTGAATGTAGTATCTGGTGTCCCCATGGAGCTGAATGGGGTTTGTGTACTAAAGTTCAAGACCCCGTAGGAACTGAGCAAATCGCTCGTTGGGTGAAGGAAGCAGCCGGAGACGTTCCCGTTGTTATTAAATTATCTGCACAAGATTCCGATATCATTGCTACTGCTGTGGCGGTAGAACGTGGTGGTGCGGATGGAGTATGTGCGATAAACACGATAAAAAGTATTACTGGTGTTAACCTGGATACCTTAATTCCCTATCCCAATGTAGCAGGGGTATCGACGTATGGTGGACTCTCTGGCCCAGCCTTGAAGCCGATTGCTTTACGCTGTACGGCAGAGATTGCCCAAAATGTAGATCTAGATATTGCGTCTAGTGGTGGGATTACCACTTGGCAGGATGGTGCTGAATTCTTGCTCCTAGGAGCGAGTACCTTGCAAATTTGCACCGCCGTCTTGCGTTTCGGAATAGGAATTATTCAAGAGCTTCGCGCTGGCTTAGAGAGTTGGATGGAAGAAAAGGGTTTCCAAAGCATAACAGAAGTTATTGGCCGCTCACTCCCGTATTTAGTAGAACATTCCCAGCTTCCGAGAGGCATTCAAGTTGTTTCTCAAATCCAGTCCGAATTATGTAATGGGTGCAGAAGTTGTTTAACCGCTTGTCGGACAGGAGGAAACAATGCCATTATTTGGAGAGAAGGGTTTCCTCAGGTTATAATGAACAAGTGCATTGGGTGTGGTATTTGTCGGGCGATGTGTTTCGAAAAGGCAATCACCCTAGTTCGACCTTCCGGAGCCGTGAATACAAGTAAAATTCAATTCTAATAATTGCCCAAAAATTCATCTTTAGTTGAACGAGTTCATTATATTAGCGAAGATATTAGTCAGAAAGGGTGAGAGTATGCTATTAATCGGAAATGGTACAGTTTTAACTCTAGGTAAAAGTAATCAGGTCATTCCAAAGGGTGGCGTTCTAATTCAAGACACCAAGATCATTGAAGTCGGCTCAACCCAAGATTTGCAAACTCGGTTTCCAGATGCGGAGTTTATCGACGCTCATGGAAAGTTGATCATGCCAGGAATGATCAATACTCATATGCATCTTTACAGCACCTTCGCTCGGGGAATGGATTCCAAAAGTAAACCGCCAAAAAGCTTTGGAGATATCCTAGAAGGGCTTTGGTGGAAACTAGATAAATTATTGTCCATTGAAGACGTTTATTATAGTGGTCTTACCCCTTTAATTGAATGTATTAAAACTGGTACAACGACAATTGTTGACCATCATGCCAGTCCTATGACTATTACTGGAAGTCTATTTGCTCTCTCCAAAGCAGCCAAGGAAATGGGAGTTCGCGCCGCTTTTTGCTACGAGGTCTCGGACCGAGATGGCGAAGAGATTGCCAATGAAGGGATTCGAGAAAATGTCGACTTTATCGCAGCGTGTCAGGCTAACCCTGAACCTATGGTCGCAGGAATGTTCGGGCTCCACGCTTCATTAACTTTATCCGATAAAACCTTAGCTGCGAGTAGTGAGGCAGCTAAGAGTCTTGGAGCAGGTTTTCATGTTCATGTTGCCGAAGGTAAAGAAGACCTAGAAGATTGCCTCGACAAATATGGAATGCGGGTAGTTGAACGTTTAGAAAAATTTGATATTCTGGGACCAAAGACCATTGCAGTACACTGTGTGCATATCGATGATCATGAAATCGACATCCTGAAAAAAACTCAAACTCAAGTGGTGCATAACCCAGAATCAAATATGGGGAACGCTGTTGGAGTAACACCTGTTCTTAAAATGTTGGAAAAAGGGGTCCAAGTAGGACTTGGAACAGATGGCTATACGTGCGATATGTTTGAGAGTAGTAAAGTCGCTAATATACTTCATAAACATGCCGCAGCTGATCCAAGTGTCGCCTGGGGCGAAGTTCCTCAAATGCTTTATGGAAATAACCCTGAGATTGCGTCAAAACTCTTTGGTGGGAAATTCGGAGAATTAGTCGAAGGAGCTTGGGCCGATGTCATTGTCGTGGATTATATACCACCCACTCCCCTGAATGCTAACAATTGGACAGGGCATCTTCTCTTTGGGGTCTCTGGACGGTCTGTTGAAACGACGGTTATCAATGGGCGAGTACGCATGCTCAATCGAAAACTAATAGACATCGATGAGGTAGCCATAGGAGAACGTTCACGTGAATTGGCACAGGGTGTATGGAATAGAATTTGAGGTGATTTTAGTTGAAGAATGTATTAGGACTACGCTGTATTGAATGTAAAAAGGAAGTGCCCTCTGAAGCAGGGACGTATACTTGCCCGTCTTGTGGCTCAAAAGGTGGCATTATGGATGTCATATATGACTACCAGGAGATCAACCGGATGACGACTCGTGAGCAAGTGACAAACTCTAAAGACAATTCGATATTTCGCTATCTTCCCTTTTTACCGATTCATCCAGAATCTGCTCGCCCTCATCTAAGAGTGGGCTGGAGTCCACTCTATAAACCTCAGGGACTGGGGAAAAGTCTAGGAATGAGTAACTTGTATATCAAAGATGACGGTCAGAATCCGACCGCTTCTTTGAAAGATCGAGCCTCGATCATCGCGGTTATTAGAGCAGTGGAGGAAAAGGCTCCGACAGTTGCCGCTTCTTCAACAGGGAATGCAGCCTCGTCGTTGGCTGGAAGCGCTGCTGCTATGGGCATTAAATCAGTGATCTTTGTACCTAGTCGCGCGCCCCAAGGGAAGATCGCCCAATTGCTGATTTTCGGAGCTACCGTGATCAGTGTTCAGGGGTCTTATGAAGATACCTTCAGACTGTCGGCCGAGGCGATTGATCGTTTTGGTTGGTACAATCGGAATGCCGCCATTAACCCTTACCTTGTTGAAGGCAAGAAGACGGTTGCTTTGGAGATCGCCGAGCAATTAAACTGGGAAGTACCGGACTGGGTGATCCTTTCTGTCGGGGACGGCTGCACCATAGCCGGGGTTTGGAAAGGGTTTATGGATCTTTACAGTGCTGGATGGATTGATCGCTTACCTAAAATCGCAGGAGTTCAGTCCACAGGATGTTGCCCACTCGTCGATGCTTTCTTGGAAGATCGCCCTTGGACTCCCAAGGAAGAGAACACGATCGCCGATAGTATTGCAGTCGGGGTGCCGCGCAATCCAGATAAGGCCTTAAATGCTGTTCGCGAATCGGGAGGCACAATGGTTGCTGTATCTGACGAAGCAATCTTGGATGCGATGCGCGAGCTGGGGAGAACCAGCGGTATTTTCGGAGAACCGGCTGGTGTGACTGGAACGGCTGGGCTGAAGGTCTTGCTGGAAAAAGGGATCATTGGAGCGGACGAAAAAGTTGTTTCTATCGTTACGGGTAATGGCCTAAAAGATGTCCAGAATGCCATTAAAGCCGTCGGTGAGCCCATTAAGGTAGAGCCTTCGCTGAAAGAACTGTTAGTGAAGTTGGAAGGCAAGATCTGAAGACGGAGGTCACAAGGCAGAGCGTGGCAAAGGGACGTTTTGTTTGCCATATCTCAAGTGTCAAGTCCGGAATACATTACAAATTTTGAGGGTTACAAATATTAAGGAATAGACAAGACAGTGGTCAATTCACTTGAAATTTGATGCGGTATAAATGATGAGGTGAACTCGGTGGCGAACAAAACGTCCCCGTGGCACGCGAACTCTGAACTACGAGCTAAGAATTAAAGGAGGCAGATATATGAATAATTTGATCGATTTGACTATTAATGAAGAGCAACTTAAAAAAACGGTGCAGAGTGTTAAAGAGAGAAACGTAGTTATCCCTACCATGGCTCAAATGAAGGATCCTAGCAAAATACCGGCGAATGTAAAAGAAAAATTGAAGAAGACTGGGTTATGGGACGTTGACCCAATTAACTTGTTCAGAATTTCTTGGAAAAACCAACCTGTCAAAGAAGGTGGCTTATTCAATCCATTGCCCAACTATGTTGAAATTCCTTCTGAGATTTCTGGGGTTAAGGCAAGGGTCATAGCTATGTCAGGAAAGTATTTTCCAACAGGAGCCCACAAGGTTGGAGCAAGCTTTGCTTGTTTAGTTCCTCGTTTGGTGACTGGGCAATTTGATCCGAAATTTCATGAGGCAGTTTGGCCTTCAACAGGAAACTACTGCCGTGGCGGAGCCTATAATTCAGCCTTATTAGGGTGTAAGTCCATAGCTATTCTGCCGGAAAATATGAGTCGAGAGCGTTTCGAATGGCTGAAGACCGTTGCGGGAGAAATTATCGCGACTCCTGGCAGTGAAAGTAACGTCAAGGAAATCTATGATAAAACTTGGGAACTCAAAAGAACCCGAGAAAATGTTGTAATCTTTAATCAGTTTGGAGAACTCGGCAATCATTTATGGCACTATGAAGTCACGGGTAATGCTATGCATGATATTATCAAAGCTGAAATCGGCGCTAAGGGCAAATTTGCCGGGGTCTGCTTAACGTCTGGTTCGGCTGGAACATTGGGGAGCGGAGACTACTTAAAAGATCAATACCCCAATGCTAAGATTGCCGTTGGTGAAGCTTTACAGTGCCCAACCTTATTGAATAATGGTTTTGGGGAACACAGAATTGAAGGGATCGGAGATAAACATATCCCTTGGGTTCATAATGTTAAAAATTCAGATATGGTGATAGCCATTGATGACAACGATAGTTTGGGTCTGTTCCGGCTTTGTAATGAACCCGCTGGACAAGAATATTTAAGAGAGCAAGGGGTTTCTGAAGAGGTTATCTCCAAACTTACATGGGTTGGAATTTCCGGCGCAGCTAACATCCTATCCTGCATTAAATTCGCCAAATACTACGAGTTAACAGAAGATGATATTGTCATAACAGTCCTCACCGACTCTGCAGAAATGTATCAGTCGAGATTGCAAGAAATGGAAGCAGAGAAAGGGCGTAAATATAGTTCGTTGGATGCTGCCATTGACCATAACAGATATGTTTTGGGTGTTAGAACGGACAGTATGGAAGAGTTAACCTACCAAAGTAAAAAACGCATTCATAACCTCAAGTACTATACTTGGATTGAACAACAAGAGTACAGTATGGATGAGTTGAATGCACAGTGGTACGATTACGACAATTACTGGGGTAAACTGCATCAAATGGGTCCAGAACTCGATAAATTGATTGAACAGTTTAATGAGCGAACTGGGTTGACGAGCAAGTAATACAGGAAATCCGGAAAACTCAACCCGCGAACATCCATTGTTCAAGGTTCATCCATACGTGAAATAGCTAGAGTGAAAAGAGGCAGAGGTTCTTGCACAGGAACCACTGTCTCTTTTTAAACTTTTATCAATTTATCTACCTGGTTTCAGGCGATATTGTGTTTCATAAGAGGGTAATGTAAGCTGAAAGGGGATACATCCATGTCTATCTTGATTAAAAATGCTTCTACGATTGTTACGTTTAATGACTGTGATGAAATAATCCAGAATGGTGATCTTTTGATCGAAGGGAAGGAAATTGTTGCAGTGGGGCGAGATTTGAGTTTAACTTCTGAGCAAACGCAAATTATTGACGCCCGTGGAATGGTCGTTCTCCCAGGATTAGTCAATACTCATCATCATCTCTATCAGACCTTGTTCCGTGGGCTTCCAGAGGTCCAAGGAATGCCACTTTTCTCCTGGCTGATTAATCTCTATGAATTTTGGCGTCATATCACCCCGGACGCAGTTTATTATGGGGCGATGGTAGGCTTTAGCGAACTTTTGCGGACTGGGTGTACTTTAACAACTGATCATCATTACGTTTTTCCGAAGGGACAAGCGACTGACTTAATTGATAATCAAATCACAGCGGCTCAGGAGATCGGAATTCGTTTTCATGCCACCCGTGGCTCCATGTCCTTGGGTAAAAGCGATGGAGGCCTACCCCCTGACGAGGTGGTTCAGGATGCAAAGACGATTCTTAGAGACTCTCAGCGTTTGATCGAAAGGTATCATGATCCCTCGCCTTATGCTATGACTCGACTGGCGTTGGCCCCTTGTTCCCCGTTTTCTGTGAGTCTAGACTTGATGCGTCAATCTCAAATCTTGGCCAGGGAAAAAGGGGTCATGTTGCATACCCATTTGGCTGAAACTATTGATGAGGAGACGTTTTGTTTAGAACGCTACGGGCGTCGTCCGGTTGAATTGATGGAAGATGTGGGCTGGATCGGGCCGGACGTATGGTTTGCCCATGCTATTCATCTTAGTGGACGAGAAATTGCTCTTCTGGCTCAGAGTGGATCAGGGGTCGCGCACTGCCCGAGTTCCAATATGAAACTCGGAAGTGGAATTTGCCCGACGACTGATTTAGTAAAAGCTGGCGCCAAATTAGGGATTGCTGTCGACGGTAGCGCCAGTAACGATGGCTCGAATATGTGGGAAGAAGTCCGTAGAGCGTATCTATTAAACCATCTGCGCTACAAAGAACAGGGCTTTTCAGCCTATGAGACTTTAAAATGTGCTACTCGCGGGGGAGCGGATGTCTTGGGGCGTTCTGATACAGGGCGTCTAGAAGCAGGCAAGGCAGCTGACATTATTTTAATGGATCTTAAGGATGTAGCCTATGCAGGCTGTCACGACCCATTGGTTTCGATTGTGTGCTGCGGAAATCACAGCTTGGTGGATACCACGATTGTTAACGGGAAGGTAGTTGTAAGAAAGGGACAACTTATAACTCAGGATACTGAGGAGATTCGGAAAAAAGCTCATCAAGTGGCCAGTGAAATCGTTCAGAAGGAGCGAGGGTTGAAGGGGTTAGCTGAAAATTGACAGCATATAGGCTGTTGGATGCGGACGCATAAGGAATGGTCCTTTAATATCGAAAGGATATCCCTTGGAGTGTGTCAAAAGGACCGCCTACTCAACGCTAGGACCGTCCTTTTGACACACTCCAACTTGCATACAACACGTATTTTGCTGTATTCTAAGTGTGACTATACATATTTTGATAACAATAATGTGTTGATTGGAGATAAATAATTATGTATCGTAATCTAGAAGATTGCATAATAGATTTAGAAAAGAATGGACATTTGATACGTATTCAAGAAGAAGTAGATCCCTATCTTGAGATGGCGGCTATACATATGAAAGTTTATGCGGCCGGCGGGCCTGCTTTGTTGTTTGAACATGTCAAAGGCTCGAAATTCCGGGCGGTTTCCAATCTTTTCGGAACCTTAGAACGCAGTAAGTTTATATTCCGAGATACATGGGAAGACGTACAGAGCGTAATGGCTCTGCGCAACGATCCAATGAAAGCCTTTAAAAACCCGATTAAGAGTATCAAAACTGGGTTGGCAGCAGGGAAAGCCTTGCCTTTAAAAATGAGTGGAAGTCTAGCAGTTACTGTTCAGGAAATTAATATCGCTGACCTTCCGCTCATACAACACTGGCCGATGGACGGTGGAGCATTTATTACGTTGCCCCAAGTGTATACAGAAGATCTGGATAAGCCGGGGATTATGAATTCCAATTTGGGTATGTATCGTGTTCAACTCAATGGTAATCAATATGAGATGAATCAGGAAATTGGTGTGCATTATCAAATCCACCGGGGTATCGGTATCCATCAGGACAAAGCGAACAAACGAGGAGTCCCTCTTAAAGTGAGTATTTTTATAGGTGGGCCCCCGGCGCATACCTTGTCTGCCGTGATGCCTTTACCAGAAGGTATGAGCGAGATGACGTTTGCTGGCTTGCTGGCGGGACGTCGTTTTCGCTACGGTTATATCGATGGGTTTTGTATTAGTAATGATGCTGATTTTGTGATCACAGGAGAAATTCACCCTAGCGAAACGAAACCAGAGGGTCCCTTTGGGGATCATCTGGGTTATTATAGTCTGACTCATCCTTTTCCATTAATGAAGGTTCATAAGGTGTATGCTAAACCAAATGCTATCTGGCCGTTTACAGTTGTTGGCCGTCCGCCGCAAGAGGATACATCATTCGGTGAACTCATACACAAGTTAACAGGTGATGCAATTAAACAAGAGATTCCTGGCGTTAAAGAAGTCCACGCAGTCGATGCTGCCGGTGTGCATCCCTTGCTTTTTGCCATAGGCAGTGAACGGTATACCCCTTATCAACCTGTAAAGCAGCCGACCGAGCTGCTTACGATCGCCAATCGCATTTTAGGAACTGGACAGTTGAGCTTGGCCAAGTTTTTATTTATAACGGCTGAAGATAATCAACCAGTCGATACTCATCATGAAGTGAACTTTTTAACCTATATCCTGGAACGTATTGATCTACATCGAGACATACATTTTCAGACCAATACGACCATTGATACCCTTGATTATTCAGGAACGGGATTAAATAGTGGTAGCAAAGTGGTCTTTGCAGCTTATGGAGATAAATTAAGAGATTTATGCCAAGAAGTCCCGGGCGAATTGAATGACATACAGGGGTTTGACAATGTACGGTGGGTGATGCCAGGTGTAGTAGCGATGCAAGGTCCCAAATTTACAGATTACGCTACAGCACAACTAGAAATACAAGCTTTATGTGAAGCGATTAAGGCAAAGGGTCCAATACCATCTTGTCCGATTCCATCATGTCCGATGATCATACTATGTGATGACAGTTCATTCATGAGTGCCACGGTCAATAATTTTCTTTGGGCTACCTTCACGCGCAGCAATCCTTCCCACGACATTTATGGTGTAAATAGCTATTATGAGAATAAGCATTGGGCTTGTGATAACCTTATTATTGACGCTCGTATTAAACCTCATCAAGCACCGCCGCTGATCCCTGATCCAACTGTGGAAAAGAACATCGAGCGATTCTTTGTCAAAGGGGCTAGCTTGGAAAACGTGTCCAAGGGACGATCCTTTTAACACAGTTTTACACAAGAGGAAATCTGGGAATAAGCACTTTAATGCCTTGGAACTCGTACAAAAGGAGCGGGGTTGAAGAAAGAAAGGGTTCTGACCAAGTATTAATTATTATGGTGATAGAATAGAAGAAAAAAATAGGGGTTAGCCCGCATAGGTCTGTTTTGGTGATGTTATCCGAGAGGATAGTAATCACCAATTTTTTATGCTAGGACGTTATCGGTAAATAAATATCTGAAAGAGTAAGATTCTAAGTTTTTAAACTATTGACAAAACAGTATATATTCAATATCATAAAGACAGATGTAGACGTGTACACTAGTTAGCACTTACTTATACTCGTGGGACTTCATTCGTTTGTGATCTTACTGATGTACATATGTGTACTAGAGAAGGAGGCAGGAAATGGTTGTCGTAGGAGAATTGATCAACACTAGCCGAAAATTGATTCGCGAAGCGGTCGAGAAGAGAGATACTGACTACATTCAACAGGTTGCCAAAGCCCAAGAAGAAGCAGGTGCCCATTACTTAGACATAAACTGCGGTACTATGGTCGGCGAAGAAGTAGAAATCATGGAATGGCTGGTTAATACCGTCCAGGAGGTTACGAATCTGCCGTTGTGTATTGACAGCCCAAGCACCGAAGCGTTAATTGCAGGTCTGGAGCTCACAAAAGCCTCTATTCCTATGATCAACTCAATTACGGCTGAAGAAAAGCGGTTTCAAAGTGTACTCCCATTAATTAAAAAGTATAACGCTAAAATCATTGCTCTGTGCATAGAAGATGCTGGGATGCCAGAAACAGCTCAGGATAGACTGCGAATTGCGCGGGATTTGGTGACAAAGTTGGAGGCTGAAGGTATTTCCCAGGGGGATATTTATCTCGATCCCTTGATTAAACCGATCAGCGCAGGAGATAAGTATGGGCGGGAAGTCTTAGAGAGTATTCGCTTGATCAAGGATGCTTTTCCGGAGGTTCATTTCATGTGTGGTCTCAGTAATGTTTCTTATGGTCTCCCAAATAGGGCCCTTGTAAATCGGATGTTTATGGTTCAAACTATGGCGCTGGGCATGGATGGCTATATTTTAGATCCTACCAATAGAGACATGATGGGTGCGTTGTATGTTGCTATGGCTCTGACTGGTCAGGATCGATACTGTCGTGGATACTTAACAGCACATCGTAAAGGACTCTATAGTTAGAAACTATGTCTTGATCGCAATATTTAAGGATCATAAGGTCACACGCCTAGAGAGGCTAGATATAAAATGAGGAGGAAGAAAGTATGTACGAGAAAATTTCCAAGGCGCTAGCGGAGCTCGATGAGGATTCGGTACTGGATGGAGTTAAAGGTTTATTTGAACAAGGGGTTCCTATTTTCGATATCCTTGCAGCCTTACAAAAAGGTATGGAGGAAGTGGGCAAAAAGTTTGAAGCAAAGGAGTATTTTCTTTCAGAGCTGATTATGTCGGCCGACGTCTTTAAGGAGGCTACGGGTCTTTTGGGAGATGCGTTTAAGACGAATGCTTCAGAAACATTGGGAACAGTGGTTATGGGAACGGTCAAAGAAGATATTCATGATATTGGCAAAGATATTGTGGTCACCATCTTAAAGTGCAATGGGTTTAATGTCATTGACCTAGGCGTCGATGTACCGTATGAGAAGTTTGTCGAGGCCATCAAGGAACATAATCCCAAGATTATTGGTTTATCCTGTCTCTTGACATCCGCATTCGAGAATATGAAAGAAACAATTCTAGCTATTGAAGGGGCAGGGCTAAGAGAAGGTCGAACTATATTAATTGGCGGTGGGCCGACAGATCAAAAGGTACTTGAATATGTCAACGCTGATATGGTATGTATGAACGCGCAAGAAGCCGTCGAAACCTGCAAAAAGATTATGGGGGTGAACTAAGGATGGATAATCAAAGATTATTAGCCGAAAGAAAAGACCGAATCGCCAAAGCTACTGCCCTGGAAAAAACCGACAGAATACCCGTCGTTTTAGAGATGGCTGCATTTACTGCGAGAATCGAAAAAATATCAATCGCAGAGTGGGGAAGCGACAGCTTTATCTCAGCTCAGGCTATGATAAATACTTTTGAAAAAGTCGGTGGAGCAGATGGAGTAGATTACGGTAGTCTGTATCCACCAGTGCTTTCGTTATTATGGCTAAGTAAAGTTAAGTTAGCGGGTAAAGAACTTCCTGTAGACTCCCTCTGGCAGGTGTCAGAAGCAGAGTTAATGACTAAAGAAGACTACGACAAAATTATCACTGAAGGGTTCCCTAACTGGATGATGTCGTTTTTCCAAGCAAAAATTGGTGCAGATGTTTTCGAAAGAATTATGGCAGAGATGGAAAAGGGACCGAAAATCCAGGAAATGTGGAGAAATAAAGGAATCCCTGTACTGCAAAATAGCATGGCGACAATACCTTTTGAGTATTTTTGTGGGGCACGTTCATTTGCGAAATTTGTTCGAGACCTATACAAGATGCCTGACAAAGTGCAGGAGGCAATGGATGCGGCATTGCCATTTATGGCTCCCCAAGCGATTCAAGGAAACAAAGCACTGGGTAATGAGTATATCTGGGTTGGTGGATGGCGCGCGGCAGGCTCGATGCTTTCCCAGCCACTCTGGGATCGCTTTGTTTTCCCATATTTAGAAAAAGTGATTAACGAAACCATCGAAGCCGGGTTAACTCCCATTCTTCATTTTGACTCTGATTGGACTCGTGATTTAGAAAGGTTTAAGGTATTCCCTAAAGGTAAATGTATTTTGGAATTAGACGGTATGACGGATATCTTTAAAGCCAAGGAAATTCTGGGAGATACCATGTGTATCATGGGAGATGTTCCAGCGTCGTTGTTTACCCTTGGAACTCCGGATGAAGTCTATAAATATAGCCGTAAGTTAATTGAGGAGATAGGACCCACAGGCTTCATACTCCATTCAGGGTGCGATATTCCTATTGACGCTAAATTAGAGAATGTACAAGCCATGGTTGCAGCGGCAACGGGTAAGTAACAGTAATATAACAGTAACAGAAACGGAGCAGTCGTCCCTCACTTAGAAAAGTAGAGTCTTGGCTGTACATCAATAATTGGTGGATTGGGTGGCAGCAAGTGTAGGTTTATTGAAGTTGCTGCCACCTTCAGTATGTATTGACGGTCGAAATGACAAGAGACTATAATAGATGTGTATACGAGTAGGTTGAATAAACGAAAAAGGTAACTATCATGAAAAACATTAAAATCTCTGTCATTGACACGAGCGTGGTAGGCTCAGAAGTTACAGAAGTTACAGAAGTTACAGTTGCCTCAACTCATGAAACCCTGCTTAGTTCACTGTCAGGAGCGGGAATCATGATTGAGGCCACTTGCGGTGGTCAGGGTTCTTGCGGAAAGTGCAAGATCTGGGTTCTTAGCGGGCAGGTTGTTGATCGGGAGGGAAACACAGTTGAACCCGTAGACGGTGAGTGGTATCTTGCTTGTCAGGTATACCCTGCAGAGGATCTGGTGATTGAGCAGACGAAGCAAGCCAAGGTCAGCAGTAAGGGGGAAATAAGTGATCGTTTCTTAGAATACATCGACTTACTTCCCCCAATTAAAAAAGTTCTTATCAAGCCGGTTTATCCCACTTTAGAGAATAACTACTCGTTGCAGGAGATGATCAGGCGAGCGATCAGTGGAGATGGGGATGGAGAAGCAGATCAACCTGAGGATATCTCCATTGATATAAGTGCTTTGCAGGAATTAGCCCAAGTAGCTCTTAAAAAGGTAGACGAGATTACGATTGTCCGTAGTTCTAGCCAAATCTTAGCTTCCGAGGCTGGGGATAGCGTAGCATCCTTATATGGAGTGGCCTTCGACATCGGCAGCACCACAGTGGCGGGGATTTTGGTAGATTTGAATCAAGGGAAGGTCATTGCTGCAGCGGCTGAGACAAACCCTCAGGCAGCCTATGGTGCTGATGTGATATCCAGAATCAAAGCGGCAAAGACTGAAGATGGGTTGAAGACTCTGTCGTCTGTCGTCAGACAATGTTTAAATGATTTAGTTAATAAATTGTGTGAAGCGGCGGGGATTTCCAACAGGGATATTTATTTAGTCACTGTAGCAGGTAATTCAACTATGGAACACCTGCTAATGGGTGTCTCACCTGCGTATTTAGCCATCAGCCCTTATGTGCCAGTCTTTAACGAATTACCTTGGTTTCCCCCCAGTGGCATTGGTTTAGATATTAACTGTGGCGCAAGAATTATCGTCTTGCCCAATATCGCAAGCTTTGTGGGAGCTGATACCGTAGCCGCAATGGTTGGGGTTGACCAAGATCTTACCTCCAAGATGACGTTATTGATTGATCTGGGAACCAACGGCGAGATAGTACTCGGAAACAAGGATAAAATGCTCGTTTGCTCGACTGCAGCGGGTCCAGCTTTTGAAGGTGCCCAGTTAAGCTCTGGGATGCGGGCGGCAAACGGGGCGATTGATGATGTCACGATTACTGATAATGTCTATGTTCACACGATTAAGGATGAATTGCCTAGGGGGATTTGCGGTTCAGGCGTCATCAAAGCTATTGCTGAATTCGTTAAAGTGGGAGTTATCACGACGTCCGGAAGATTTGTCAGTGACGACAAGATGGCTCTCTTGCCTGGATCTTTGGGAAAAAGGCTTAAAGTCCAAGACAGCGGCCAAAAGGAATTTGTCCTGGTCAGGGCGGAGGAAAGCGCTACCGGTAAGGATATATCGATTACTCAGGGGGATATTCGAGAGATACAATTGGTCAAGTCCTCCATATTTACGGGTGTCGAAATCCTAATGGAGCAGCTCGGGATCACATTTGCAGAAATTGAGCAGGTTTTGGTTGCCGGAGCTTTCGGTAATAACCTTGATTTGGACAGTGCGCTGGCGATTGGGCTGGTCCCTTCAGCTGGGCGGAGTAAGATCATCCCTGTTGGCAATGCTGCAGGAACGGGTGCTGTCAAAGCAATCTTATCAGTGCGTGTATTGGAACGATGTCGGACTATTGCGAGTAAAGCCGAGTTTATTGAACTTGCAAATCACCCGGGGTTTCAGAAGAAGTTTATCAGTAACTTAGCGTTTCCGGAGGGGATTTAATGAAGACGAATAGAGATTTTATGCCGGTCTATTATCAACTGGCTGATGATTTGAAACAGCAGATAGAATCCGGGGAATTAAAGCCAGGTGATGCAGTGCCCTCAGAATCCCAACTGGTCGGCGACTACGGTATCAGTAGGGTAACCGTTCGACGAGGCTTGGCTATCTTATTGGAAGCTGGGTTGATTGAGACCGTAAGAGGGATCGGTAATTTTGTGGCCAAACCTAAGCTGAATCAGGTGACTTTAACTTTTCAGGAGAAAGACTCTCTTGAGGAGCACAAACTCAACTATCAACTGTTAGAAGTGAAACGAATTAGCGCCGATGATATAACTGCTAGCAAGCTTGGTGTTTTCAAAGGGACCAAAGTCTTTAGGATTAGGCGATTAATTCATGGCGATAATGGTCCAGTAGGTATTGATATGAAGTATCTGCCTTATATCAAGGGCCAGCCAATGCTGGAAAATGAAATTGAGTATGCGGACTTTCCTGCAATAGTCGCGAAACATACAAATATAACCATTCATAAAATTGAGATGAGGATTTCTGCAACACCCTTGTCAGCTGAAGAAGCGGAGTTGCTTAAGACTGTTGCGGGACACCCTGCGTTATGCGTTTATAGGGCCTTTTACGCAAAGGACGGTACGACCTTAGGCTTTTCTAAAACAATTTACCGAGGAGAATCCTTCGAATTAAGTGGCGTCTCTTATCCATACTCTGCAAAGGTGTGATTAGATGGGGATTAAAAATAATGTTGAGGTATTCAAAGCACGAAGATTTCTGACACATGCTATGGGAAAGCTGGATGAAGACACGGTTCTCAACCTAGTCAGACTAGGGCTCGAACAAGGCGTGGATTCACTGGAAATGATCGAAGAAGCAAGAGCCGGCATGGAAAAGGTCGGCATACTCTATGATGAAGGCGTGTATTTTCTCTGTGATTTAATGGTGGGAGCCGATATTTTTACGGAAGTCATTAATTTAGTCTTAAAGTCCACAAACATTGAGCCCGTTTCTATTTTCCCTCCGATTATTTTCGGTACTGTCGGAGGGGACATTCATGATATTGGTAAAAATATTATGATTTCAGTTCTGAAAAGTAAAGGCTGTCAAGTGTATGATTTGGGGGTTGACGTTCCAGAAGTCGCTTTTATTGAAGCTATTAAGGAAACAGGAAGCAAGGTGCTTTGTCTTTCGGGATTAATTACAACCGCCTATGATTCCATGAAAAAGACGGTGGACTTATTAGAAAAGGAAGGGCTTCGGTCGAAGGTTTCTGTTGTAATTGGTGGATTAGTAAACGAAGCTGTCAAAAATTATACGGGTGCTGATTATTGGGTTACGGATTGTGGCAAGGGCACGGATCTCTGTATTCGGATCATGAACGAGCAGAGCGGCAAGCAAATGATTGCCTGTTTGTGAGGAAGGAAGGAATTAACTGAGTTGGGCACAATCATCGTAGCATGTCAAACGATTAGGGATGAAGTGAATTTGGCAATCGCTGAAACGAGAGTTCCTTATCCTGTGCTTTGGATTGAATCTGGGTTGCATAATTTTCCTGACCGACTCGGCCAAAAGATCCAGCAAGAAATCGATAAAATCGAAAATGTGGAAACTATTTTACTGGCCTTTGGTTACTGCGGCAATAGCTTATTAGACATAAGATCGTCACGAGCCCAATTGATCATTCCGAGGGTGGATGACTGTATCTCACTTCTTTTAGGTTCCTATGAACGCAGACAGACCATGGACAATGAAATTGGGACTTATTTTCTAACCAAAGGGTGGTTAGAAAACGAACAGAATCTAGTATCCGAATATGAACGCTGTGTTGTAAGGTATGGCAAGGAAAAAGCTCTCAAGGTTATGAAAATGATGCTTAATAATTATCATCGTTTGATGGTGATTAACACTCAAGCTTATCAATCTGCGGGTGTTCTGAAAAAAACAAAATGGTTTGCAGATGTTTTAGGGTTGAGTCACGAGGAAATCGAAGGTTCATCAAGGTTATTGAAGAAGCTGCTTTTGGGCCCATGGGATGCAGAGTTTGCCATAATTCAAGCGGGTGAAAAAGTGACGTTAGAGCATATGATCATGATTAACCTGGAAGAGCAGAGTGACACACCAAGGTTATGTGTTTTGAACTTATAAGGAGTTAAAAGTCATGAATGTTTTATTGTTCGGCGGGTTCTTGGGTTCCGGCAAAACTTCGGTAATCTTGCAGGTCGCGAGATACTTAGTGAAAATTATGGAAGAAGGATTTCCGAAACGGCCGACAGAGCGTGAAAAGCCATCCTTGGTAATTATTGAAAATGAAGTGGGCGAAACGGGCATTGATGATAAGATACTCCGAGCAGAAGGACTGAATGTCCGGGATCTTTTCGCTGGGTGTATTTGCTGTACGCTGAATGCGGAACTGACTATTTGTCTCAATGAAATCCAAGAGGAACTGTCCCCGAAATGGGTGATCATCGAGACAACAGGCATGGCATTTCCAGAAAAAATTGTGGATACGATTATTAAATACGGTAAGGGGATTGACAGTATCAAAACCATTGTAGTGGCTGATGCCGAACGATGGGATGAACTTTCTACGGTCATGCCGGGTTTAATAGAAGGGCAAATTTCTAAAGCAGAGGTTATTCTTTTGAACAAGATTGATTGTCTTGAACCTGAGCAGGTTAGTATTGTCGAAGACCGGGTTAGGGGGATAAATCCTTCAGCGCTTTTCTACGCAATCTCTGCGCAGCTGGAGGTTGATCCGCAAATCTGGAGTGAGGCGGTGAGCGTAATTGAATGAACCAAAGCTCGAACACATTTCGGTGCACTCACATCAACCGTCACTTGAGATCTTGAATAATCAACCTGAGCCAGCCATTTTTTCTGAAACACATCAATTGTTATCTCTTGAAATGGTGAGCTCTGAGAAAATCCAACAAGCCTTCACTCGCTGGGTCGAAGAAATTAGAGATTGGGCAAAAGGGAATGCTTATTTGGTGGGCCATATCAAACTATTTGTGGATGGTCAGGAGAATTTATGGTTGTCATCAACCGGTAAGAACATTAATATTAAGCACTCACAGGGGTGGAGTAAATGGTCTACTGACAGGATTAACCTGAGTGTGACTGCGATTATTTTTGGGCCGGCGAAGGAAGTTTTAGGAGAAGAGGCCCGGGAGAGGCTTCAGGCCTGTTTAAAGGGGATATTTTCTGAGGTTAATAGTGCTTGCTTGTTTCCAGTTATTCTAGGCAAAGGTTGAAAAGCAAAGGTCAATCAGTGAAATATACAATGTTCGAGCTGGAAAAGACCAAGTTTTATTATTAATAGAGGGTGTAAATGGGGGAAGAATATGAGAGAACCAGAAATCTGGGAGATCCCAATACCTGAGATTACGTTGGACGAAGTGTTTAAAGCAGAAGGGGCTGATTATAGTCGACGTCCTCCGCATCCTAGAACCGTGAAATTACACAACCAAATTATTGAGGAAGCCTCAAGTTTAGTACGTCCAATTGCAATTTGGGTCGAGGTTGATGTGACTGGAACAGGGGTTGGTGAGTTGCTTCTAGAGGATGGATTTAAGTTTTCCAGTAATCTTCTTCCCAAGGTGGCCGGAACAGCAGAAAAAATGCTCCTAATCTCGACAACCATCGGTACAGCCATTGAAGACCGATTGACAGAGTATAAGGAAGCAGGGAAAATGTCCGAAGCTTACGCATTAGATGCCTGTGCGACAAGCTATGTCGCCAAAACTGCTACAATCGCGATGAGTCGGGTCGAAGAAGAGTATCATCGTGAAGGCCTGAAAACAACCTTTCCGATGGGTCCAGGTCATTCTTATTGGAAAGGGCTGGAAGACATGCAGGTTATCTTTCATTTTCTGAGAGCAAAACGGATCGGTATTCACCTAAACGACTCGAACCTGATCATACCGCGAAAGTCAGTTGCGATGGTGATGGGAGTGGGCCATGATCTCCCTGAGTCTAAGGGGAAGACCCATTGTAATTTCTGCAACTTGCAAACAACTTGTCCGATGAGTCAGGTAGTGTAGGCAAAACCCACTGGATACCATAGTGCATCCAGTGGGTTTTGTTCAATCTTAGTGAACTCATTTACTAAGATCAAATTATAGGTACTATTATTATACATTTGACAAAACAAAATTAAGAATATAATATTTAATGTGACTATTCTTGTATACTTGTATATATAACGTTCAATTACAAGCAATATTTAAGCCAGCATAACCCTAATATGGTTTGGTGGAGGCAAAAAATGAGAGACTTAAGCGAAATTAAGGAATTGTTACTCAGATACGTAGAGCTATTAGATGAAGAGAATTCAATAAAATTGGCCAAGGAAGCTCTAAATCGAGGGATTGACCCTATATATCTACTCGATATTATGAATGAAGGGATGAAGATGGTAGGGAAACTTTATGATCGTAGAGACTATTATATCGCAGATTTGATTATGGCTGGATTGATTTTCAGACAAATATTAGAATTAGAAGAAATGACTGATTTTTTCCATGGGACGCATAATAAAAAAACTGGCAAAGTTGTTATCGGGACTGTACACGGAGATATACATGACATTGGAAAAGATATCTTTAAGTATATGCTAGAAGCATACGGATTTGATGTTATTGATCTTGGAGTAGATGTCGAGCGAGAACTCTTTGTGAAAAATGTCGTGAAACATAATCCAGATATTGTGGCGCTTAGTGGTGTATTAACAAGTACTGTGGATGAAATGAGAGAAGTCGTTAATTCTTTGATAGAAGCACACCTTAGGGATAGCGTTAAGATTATCATAGGTGCTAATCATCTGACACAAGATGCATTCAGGTTTATTGGCGCAGATTTTTTCGCCACTGATGCTTCGGTAGGGGCTAAATTGTGTTGGGAATGGATGAAGACCGCTAATGGGCGAGGAGTAGAAGGTAATGGCTGATCCGGTATACATTAAAATAGTTGAGGATATAAAAAGGAAGGTCAACAGTGCCGAGTTAAAACCAGGAGATACCGTTCCACCTGAAACCGCACTTTGCAAAGAATATGGTGTTAGCCGAATGACGGTCAGAAAAGGTCTGGCCATATTGGCAAACGAGGGATACATCTATTCTGTTCCTGGCAAAGGGAGCTACGTCCAAAAACCGGAAGTCAACAAATACACGTTACATTACGATGAGATGAATAACCCTATTAACAGTGTTGATAATGCAAGACTGTTGGAAGTAACGATCATTATGCCGGATGAAAAGTTAGCGGATGAGTTGCGAATTACAAGAAGCAAGCATGTTATTATGATTCGCAGAGTGTTTTATACTGATGGAATCCCGGTGGCTTATGATGTTAAGTATTTGCTTTATAGTAAAGGCATGCCTATTGTTGAAAAGGAAATTGAACAGGCAACATTTCAGGAAATGGTATCGAATAGTATGCCTACCTTTGCATTGAAAAGAAAAATCAGTATTAGTGCTCAAATACCAAACGAAGAGATTAAACGATATCTCAATATTTATGATGAACATGCTTTATTGGTTGTTGAGCAGAAACTTTATAACAACGAAAACAAGCCAATTGGCATAGGTGTAACTAGTTATCGAGGAGACTATATAAAACTGCAGGGTAGTAGTGATTAATCCTAAGTCCAATGCGAGAGAAATGACACAAGGTGGAGGGATCGTCTTGAACAAGCATAAAGTATTTTTCCAACCGGGTGATATATTAGTAGAAGCGACGGACGGAAGCACATTAAAGGAAGCCATGAACGATGCAGGCTTAGAGTTTGATTTTTTGTGCGGCGGTAGAGGAACCTGCGGAAAGTGCCGGGTCAAAATCACAAAGGGCTTGACGACACCAGTAACCAGGGAACAAGAAATGTTACAGGCTAAGGAATTAGACGAGGGTATTCGCTTAGCTTGTCTGACTAGAGTAAGTAACGATATGACAGTGGAGCTTCCTAACCGAAAAGAGCTTAAACACAACATCTTAATAACATCTGATGAAAGGGTTTTCGAAATTGATCCGCACCTCCACAAAATATTCATTGAAGTTGCCAAGCCTTCGCGTGAGAATCATAGTTCTCATTGGCGTCGCTTGAAGGAAAGTATAGTTCAACAAGGGTATAAGGATAGTGAATTAGAGTCAACAATCTCCATTTTACGGCAGATGCCAGATGTCATGAGAAGCGCGAATAACCAGATTACTGCAGTTATATATAGAAATGAAATATCAGGAATGGAACAGCAGGACACTACCAAGACAATGCTCGGAATGGCCTTCGATATTGGAACTACCACCATTGTAGGTTATTTGCTCGATCTCTATACAGGTAAAGAGTTAAGTGTGGTTTCTACACTTAATCCCCAAACAGCCTATGGGGCGGATGTAATTTCCCGGCTCAACTTTGCTAGCCATGAAGAAAATGGTCTAATTAAACTGCAGGGTGCTGTGGTCGAGGCCATTAATGAACTAGTTACAGAAGCGGTACAAAAAGCTTCTGTAACTAGGGATCAGATCTATGGGATTTCTATCGCAGCGAACACTTGCATGCATCATATTTTTCTAGGTATAAATCCTCAGAGTATTGCAGTATCCCCGTATGTTCCTGTCCTCAGTGAGCCTTTGGTATTAAATGCTTCCGAACTCAAGATTAGCATCAATCAGGCTGGGAAAGTGTTTATACTGCCCAATATTGCTGGTTTTGTGGGAGCCGACACGGTAGCAGTTCTACTGGCCACTGAGTTGGAGCGGAGTGAAGATATTAAGCTTGTCATTGATATTGGTACTAATGGAGAAATTGCGCTTGGTTCAAGAGAAAAGATCTTTGCCTGTTCAGCCGCCGCAGGCCCAGCTTTTGAGGGGGCCCAAATCAGTGGTGGGATGAGGGGGGCCGTAGGGGCGATTGACCATGTTTACTATCGGGACAAGCTGGAGTATTCGGTAATAGGGGAAGGAAAACCGCTAGGAGTGTGCGGTTCTGCTTTACTTGACGCAGTCGCAGGATTGCTGGAACTTGGTATCCTCAATAAGAGAGGGAAAATCTTAGCGTTCGATCAATTAACAAATCCTGCGGCCCAAAGGTTTAAACAAAACCTCATACAGTATGAGGGGCAAGGGGCATTTCTGCTTGCTGAAGCAAGTCTAACTGGTAACGGCAGACCAATTATGATTACGCAGAGTGATATCCGGGAACTTCAGATGGCCAAAGGAGCCATAGCGGCAGGAGTCAGAGTTCTGATGGAGACCTATGGTATCCAAGTACAAGACATTAAAGAAGTCCTCTTGGCTGGAGCCTTTGGAAACTACTTGAACCCGCACAGTGCTTGTGTCATAGGATTGATTCCTCCTGAACTGGAAAGTAAAATTAAGATGATTGGCAATGCAGCGGGCACTGGCGCTAAGCTGGCGTTGCTTTCTTCAAGTGAATTCCGTAGGGCAAAGATTATTGCAGAAGGTGTTAAATTTGTTGAATTGGGTAGTTACCCTAGATTCAATAATATTTTTGGCGAATCCACATACTTTAACATTAAATAATCACTAACAAAAAAATACACGTGATTACAAAAGAAGCACTGGACTGATAAAGTTCTTTGCTTCTTTTCTGCGTATCCTAATTTAAAGGTATATTGACCGGTATGTACTACTGAAACAAAAAATTCAACTTAGTCTAACGCCGACGTCCAAAGGTTTGAACAGGACTAATCTTCTGAATAGGCTATCAAGTTTCTTTTTCGAAAAAATTGAATCAACCAAAATAGAATGAATTGTGAAAAAGAACATTTGACAAAGTAATTGAATATTGGTAAAATACATTTATAAGACCTGTATATACAGGAGTAGCCATGAAGCATAAAAAGGAGGCCCAATTCAATGATTATCATTGGCGAAAAAATAAACGGAACTATACCAAGTGTCAAAAGAGCCATAGAGCAAAAGGATGAGGAATTCATTCGGAATCTTGCCCTAAAGCAAGCTGAGGCAGGTGCTGATTATCTTGACGTCTGTGCGAGTACTTCTCCAGATGTCGAAGTAGATACTTTACTATGGCTAATGGGCATTGTTCAGGACGCAGTGGATACGCCGTTGTGTATCGATAGTCCAAATCCACTCGTTATTGAAAAGGTCTTCCCATATGCCAAACGCCCAGGATTGATTAACTCCGTATCTGAAGAAGGTGGAAAATGCGAGATAATTTTTCCGATTATTAAAGGGACTAAATGGGAAGTTATTGCCCTGACGTGTGATAGTAGGGGTATCCCAAAGGATACTCAGACAAGGGTGGATATTACAAAGGTGATGGTTGAAAAGGCTCTGACTTATGATATTACTCCAGATCGGATCCACATTGACCCTTTAGTAATGGCGCTATCGGCAGATAATCAATCTCTATTAAACTTTGTCGAGACTTTAAAAGAAGTAAAAACCTTATATCCTACTATTAAAGTAACGTCTGGTTTAAGCAATATATCCTTCGGAATGCCGTTAAGAAAAGTTGTTAATCAACACTTCTTAACTCTAGCTATCGATGCAGGAATGGATTCAGCCATCTTAGATCCTTGTAATCGAGATATAGTTACGACACTGTTTGTAACCGATGCGTTACTGGGGAAAGACCGTTTTTGCAGAAATTACTTGAATGCCTTCCGCAAAAACAAGATTGGTCCAGTAAAAATTGACGTTTAATAGGACTAAAGGGAAAACTAAATTTCAATACATTTATTGAGGCTAATTTAGTGCTATAATGCGAATATCCTACAAACAATGACAAATATCATCTTTTTCGACATTCATAATCGCCGATTTGGAAAAATTTAAGATGAAAGCTTAAATCTTGGATATAAGTTAAATAACACAAATTATTAATAAGGAGTTGTTTAAGTATGATCGATTTACAGGTACTAACACAAGCGGTAGGAGACCTCGACGAAAAAGCTATTTTAGGCATGATTAACGATTTTGTAGCTTCAAACCCAAGTGGTGAAGATGCCCAAAAGGTTGTTTTCGCCTGCCAGCAAGGTATGGCGATTGTTGGGGATCTGTTTGAAAAGAACGAATACTACGTGGGCGACCTGATTTTTGCTGGGGAATTGCTATCCCAAACAATTGAATTACTGAAACCTGTATTAAGTGGTGTAGCTACTCAAAAAGTTGGCTCGATCGTCATTGGTACTGTTGAAGGAGACTTACACGATATTGGGAAGAATATTTTCGGTAGTATGGCAGAAGCAGCGGGTTTTGACGTTTATGACTTGGGAATTGACGTATCTCCCAGCGCGTTTGTCGAAAAGGTAAAAGAAGTTAAACCACAAATCGTTGGAATGAGTGGCGTTCTGACCCTTGCTATTGATTCAATGTATAACACGGTTAAGGCTCTGAATGAAGCGGGCTTAAGAGATGGTGTAAAAATTATTATTGGCGGGAATCCTGTTAATGAAGACGCTTGTAAGCAAATCGGCGCGGACGCTTTTACAACAAACGCTGCTGAAGGACTGAAAACTTGTCAAGGGTGGGTGAAATAATATGATGGATGCCGTTGCTATGACCAATGAACGAAATCAGATGTTCCGTGATCTTTTCAGCGGAAAAACTCCCAAAAGAGTGCCGGTTAGCAATCCGGCAACTCAAGATTTTGCTATCCAATATGCTGGTCTGGACTTGGCGGAATGCCAATGGGATCTAACGAGATTAGAACCTGTCTATGATAAGTTTTGTCAAGATTTTTTCACAGACACCTATCCTGGTGGTTCCATTAGAATTCCCTCACACTACCAGATCCTAGGGTCAACTCCTATTGTCATGAGTTCTAGCGGATTCATGCAGCATCCTGAAGTCGTGGGCCTGTTGGCAGAGGAATATGATGACTTTATCGCGTCACCATACGACTGTATTGTTGAAAAGGTTTTACCTCGGCTGTTCACTGAGTTTAACGGAGCACCAGGGAAAGTGGCAATGGCTTTAGCCAAAGCAATGCGAGCACAATCCGATGACCTAGCTTACCTCGGAACGATTAGAGCAAAAATGAATGCAAAATATGGTTATGCTGGAATAGTTGGCGCTCTAACTGAAGCTCCCTTTGACTTTATGGCAGACTTTCTGAGAAGTTTCAAAGGTATTTCTGGTGATGTTCGAAGATATCCAGATAAAATACTGGCAGCCTGCGAAGCGGTCTTACCACTGATGATCAAGAAAGGTACTCTGCCGAGTCCCGGGATGTTAGGTTATACGTTTATTCCTCTTCACATGGCTCCCTATTTGCGTGATAAAGATTTCGCGACCTTATACTGGCCAACCTTCAAGAAGTTAGTCGAGACGTTATCTGGCATGGGTCAAAATGTCCAATTGTTTGTGGAAAATGACTGGATGAGATACCTCGATTATCTCTATGAATTACCAGAAAATACGATTATGAGATTTGAATACGGTGATGCCAAACTTGTTAAGGAAAAACTCGGCAAGAAACATATTATTTCTGGTTTCTATCCGATTACGTTGTTACAAACAGGTACAAAGCAGCAGTGTATTGACAAAGCTAAAGAGTTACTTGATATCCTTGCTCCTGGTGGAAAATATTGGTTCCAAGCAGATAAGAGTGTTATCAATTTTGAATCGAAGGGTCCTGTCGCGGAAAACATGAGAGCTGTTTTGGAGTATGTGTATGAAAACGGAACTTATTAAGGCTAGAGGAGAGGATAAAATGGATTCGAAATATTATGCTACTTGGGAAGAATATTTAGCAGTGCATCCTGAATTAGAGGGCAAGCCGACAGATGTAATAGCACCAAAAATTCAGAAATATGAAGACGCTGTGTTTAGCTTCATTATGGATTTACTATTGTAAGTTGATCAGATTTCCAGAAGAATTTATTCACTGGGCAACATTCGACCTCGTAGGCGTGCTACAAGACGGAAGGCTTTAACGGGGAGGAGGTTGCCCACATTTCTTCTTCGATATTTCTGAATATTCTTTAGTTTGGTTCTGATCCATCCCATAAATTACGTGCTGGATCTTATGAATGGATGACTCTGAATGTGGAGATAAAAACATTTAAGGAGGTGACATTATAGAAGTTAGTAATGACAAAAGAGACGGATCGACCTAATATTAGCGACAAATTAGAAGTAAAGAAATTGATTTTGAGAGGAGATTATTTTATGGAAAAGGGATTAAAAAAATCGATTATTAACCTTTACGGATTACCCTCATTCGGATTTCAATTATTTGTAAATATGGAAGTGTTTTATTTCGCGGCATTTTTAACTGACTTTGCCAAGCTACCAATGGCCCTGGTTGGAACGGTCTTGATGATCACTAGTATCTTTGATATCCTATGGGTTCCTACTGCAGGAGTTATATTGGAAAAGAGCAATATGAGGTGGGGGAAATACCGTTCATGGCTACTGGTAGGACCTCCTTTTGCAGCATTGTTCTTTATTTTACAGTTTTCTAAAATCGGCTCACCAACAGTGAATGCTATTATCATTACAGTCGGATTTGTTGTCAGTCATTTAATTTGGAATATTTTCTATGCGGGACATGTAGCCTTAAATTCTTCAATGACAACTGTACGAGAAGAAAGAATTGCCATGTCGACGAATAGGGGGATGTTTAACTCCTTAGGTGCTATTGCTTTTTCCTTAATTGGAATGAAGATGATCTTGGCGCTTGGCGAAGGAAATCCTGCGATGGGGTATACACTGACTGTTGTAATTACTGGGGCAGTTATGATTGCTAGTTATTATACCTTGTTCTTTATGACCAAAGACTATGCCTTCCACGGAACGACCGTTCAATCAGGGAAACCTGCAGAAAAGATGCCTATTGGTGAGATGTTGAAGCAGATTATTGTCAACCCACCACTTATCGGCTTAATGTTAGGGGAATTAGGTAGATACTTAGGAAGGTTCGTCATCTTTGGATTGGCGTTTTATTATTTTAAATATGTTGTAAATAATTTGGTTGTTATTGCGATTTTCATGACGGGACTTAACGTAGTATGTTTCGTTGGAGCTCTGATTGCAAATCCAATTGCTAAGAAGTTCGGAGAAAGAAATACGTATATCTTGTCCCTCTCAATTTTTATTATCGGGCTTTTTGCGGTATGGGCCTTACCAATGAATTATGTTTCCTTCATGATCATCATGTTCATAGCCTATTTAGGTTATGGAATGCCGGATGCGTTGGGGGTTGTTATGTATTCATCGACGGTTGATTATGGTGAATGGAAAACAGGTAAAAATGCCAGAGGTTTCATCATGTCTTTAATTAGTTTTCCAATTAAAGTGGCTATTCTGGTGAGAAGTGTTATTATCACAGCTGTTCTTGTGGGAGCAGGATATGTTGCAAATATGCAGGCGACACCAGTACTCATAGAATCTATTAAGAACGGATTGACTTTGGTGCCAGCAGTAATAATGCTAGTAGGTTTATTCTTTATTATATTCCTTTACAAGATTACACCTGCAAGCCTTTCACAAATGCAAAAAGAAATAGCTGCTCGGAAAGTCTAAGCGAAGATCTTAAAGATTGTATCGAAATAAGGGCGATGAATTAGTGTTCATCTCCCTTATTTCGCTTACGTGATTTTTGACCGTAAGAAATGAGATTGATAGGAGTTAAAGAGAATGAAAGAAAAAGACCTTCAACAATTTATTGATGTAATGCCAACCTTGAATGGAGTAATGCAAGACGATGTCACTATAGTCGTGTTTGATCTTCGAAAAGAGATTATCCAAGCTTATGCGCCGGGGGGCGAACTTAAGATGCCTTCAAAAGTTGGAGATCCTATTAAAAATATGGAAAACTATAATTTGGTAAAGAAAAGCAAAAAACAATTAGCGTCAATAGTTCCTACACGATTTTTCGGGGTTCCAGCCAAAGGACAGCTTTCACCAGTTTTTGATGAAAATGGAGAAGTTGTTGCCATAGTATCAGTCTCTAAGAGCATTGAAAAAGAGATGAACATTCAAGATAGTACGTCTAAGCTCTTCTCCTCTATGGAACAATTAAACGCTGGTATAGAGGAAGTTGCTTCGAGTTCGCAGCAATTATCAGTTTTTATTAAGGAGATTGACGAATTCAGTGCGCAGACAGAAGAAAAGATTAAGGACATCGATACCATCATCGAAGATATTAAAAATATCTCGAAGCATTCAAACCTTTTAGCCCTAAACGCGTCTATAGAAGCGGCAAGGGCAGGAGATGCAGGTAGAGGATTCAGTGTTGTAGCTAAAGAAATGGGTAAACTCTCAAGCTTAAGCAAGGAATCAGCTGAAAAGGTATCGAAGTCGCTTTTAGAAATAAAAAAGGCAATCGAGCAGATCAGTCAGAAAATCAATAATACGAGCACTTCGTCTGAGAACCAAGCAGCAGCATCGGAGGAGATGGCCGCCGCAACTGAAGAAATTGTCACAATCACGAAGCAACTATCTGAGTTAGCAAAGGTTCATACAGTGGATGAATTAATCGCTCAAAAAAAGATATAACTACTTCTTCAAAATAAATAGGAGGAGATGGTTGACATGACAGTACAAAAAGAAAAGGGATGGCAAAGATACCATACGATTTGGTTAATGCTCTTTATTGGTTGGGTAGTTTCTTATGCTGACCGAACGTTGACTGGCCCAGTCGTTACTTGGATGATTACTAACAAGGTTGGCTTTTTAGAAGCTGCCAGTAACCCTCATGCCCTTGGTGGTTTGCTGGGAAGTCTATTTTTTGCCGGTTATATGCTAACACAATTCCCAGGAGGTTACTTTGGTGACAAGTTTGGTTATCGGACTATTGTTGTAATCAGTATCTTTTGGGCGGGTATTACTACCCTTTTAACGGGATTAACCGGTGGTTTAGTGGCTTTTATTGCCCTGCGGGTTTTCACCGGGCTTGGTGAAGGTGTTCTCTATTCAAATGACCGCTCCTTGGTTGCCGAAGTGACTCCACCCGATAAGCTTGGTTTAGGCATGGGGGTAGTCATGGGTGGACTTACGGTGGGCTTATCTGCCGCTTTGGTGGGAACAGTATACTTAATAGAGTGGGCTCAACCTTCGATGGGTGTCAATGCTTGGAAAGCCCCTTTTCTTATTTTGGGGACAGTCACAATTATAGCAGCCTTCTTTATTCGCAAGGCCCTAAAACCTCAAGGAAAAATTGTGCCTGAGAATTATGGGAAAGCTTTGTTCAGTTTGCTTAAATATGCTATTGTATTCTTGGTGGCTATCATGTCTGTCTATTTTATTACAAATGCACTGCATTTAAACGATGTGCTGATTGCAATCATCTTAACCTGCTTAGCTTTTGTATTAATCGCCTTTATCTTTATCAAGAAAGGTAATGAAGTTAGCCCGATATTAAGGGATAAAAATTTAGTGCTTATTTATATCTCTTATATTGCAGTGTTATGGCACCTCTGGTTTTATGGTTTTTGGGGAGGCGCTGTAATAAAAGATTTTGGTGGGGGGACTTTAGCGTCGGCTTTGTTGGTTATTTCGTTTAATGCAATAGCTGGGGTGATCGGTTTTCCATTAGGCGGAAAAATCTCCGATATGGTAGCCCATAAACCCAATGGTCGTCGCAATGTCTTAATAGCGATGGAAGCTCTTTTAACGGTGTTTATCTTTGTCTTTGCAGCCTATGTCATGTCCGGAGGACATGATTCGGTTGTGCAATCGGTTATTCTCTTTGTTTCAGGTTTAATATTTTTCGCATTGCAAGCGGTTGCGCATGCTCTTACTTCAGAAATTGCACCCGTTCATTTGCGTGGTGCAGCGTTTGGCATGTTGAACCTCGTATCTGAAATTGGAGCGGTATTATCACCTGTAATTTCCGGTGCCATACGAGATAGTAGCGGAAGTTGGGGAACCCCCTTGATTTTAGATGGTGTTTTAATGGGTATTAGCTGTATTATGATTATGGGAGTAAGTACGAAAATTGCTGAGAATAAGGCGGGTTAAAAACTGAAAAACGGAAGAATGTGAGTTATTTGAAGAAAATCGAAAGAATCCTTGCTACAATTCGTCATGAGTGCGTGGATCGAGTACCCAAAGGGGAGTTTTACCTAGAAGATGAATTTGTCGCTAAATTATTAGGTCTGAAGGAGAACATTCAGTTTAAAGATAGAGTTGAGGCTTGTGACCTCCTTGGACTTGATGCCTTAGCCTTTTCTCCTGATTCTTTTCGAGAGTGTAACGCACCAGTTTGGGATGAATTAAAACAATGGCGGAAAGAAACAGATTTTTTTATCTTTGCTATTATCGACGGTCCGTTTCAGGGAACAGCAAAGCTTTTTTCTTCATTCAGTGAGTTTCTGATAGCAATCGCTAAAAGTGATCCAATCATACTGGAACTCGCAGCTAAGGTTGTAGCTGCTAATGTTCAGTTAGGACTAGATGCTTTAAAGTTAGGGGCAAATGGCCTAATTATTGCGGATGATATTGCCTATCAAAGGGGGACTTTTATTTCCCCTGATCATTTGCGCAAGAACTTTTTCCCTGGCCTTACGGAGCAAGTAGGCATTTTAGAAGCCCAAAAATCGCCGATCTTCTTTCATGCCGACGGCAATATAATTCCGGTATTAAGCGATATTATTGCTTCAGGGATTAAGGGAATACATTCCTTAGATTTTTCTTCGTTTGCCGATATAGCTATAGTTAAAAAAGCTGCGGAAAATAATTTGTGTTTAATGGGGGGGTATGACCTGGGGTGGTTTAGTGAGGAAAATAGAACGGAAAAAGCTGCGGAATTATTGGCTGTGGCTTCAGGTGGGGGTGGCTATATCTTTGGGAGTAGTGCCGGGATCCTTGGAAGCCAACTACCTGTCAAACAGGTAACTGAAGTGTATCAATATGTAAGTAACTTGAATTCCATAGTGGCAAGCAAACCTTAGGGAGCTACTAGTAATTGTGTGGGAGGGATTAAGATGGCGACAGGAACTATTCACTGTGGGGTCTGCGGTTTTACCATTAATGTCAAGGCAGTGAGCGATGAGAGTCAATCAAATTCTCGAAGAAGTAAGATGATAAAATTGGTAATAACGAGTGATTGTCCTAATTACCAAAAGATTGCAAAAGAGTTAACGGAAGTAGATGCCTACAAAGAAATTCTGAATAAACTTCATACTGGGAAGGTTTATGAGATTTTTGCCAAATATAGCCCGCATCCTAGTTGCCCTGGAGTTTCCGGAATTATGAAAACGGTGGAAGTGGCAGCTGGTTTGGCATTGCCTCAAAATTCCAGTATTGATGTAACAAAGGTTAATTAATGCGAGATGACGTTGTAAAACCATCCATACAAAAACCTGGTCAGCAAAGTAGCGAGACCAGGTTTTTATATGGATGGTTTTTTTATTCCCAACAGCAGTAACACCTGGAGTTCTTAGCACAAAGGAATTAAGGTAAGGAGATTTTCAGAAATTCCAGTATTTTAAACGATAGAAGCAAGTGAAGTAGTGTATTACTCTAGATACATTACTGGGTCTTAAGAAATCATTTCCATGGGTGTGACCACAAAAAAATGCAGATTATATAGTAAAATGTATAATTGACAAAATAATTGCATTTTGATAATATAATCTTTATAGATTACTAATTGTATATACAGGTATATCTATAAGAGTTTAGGTGGTCAAAGGTTTTAATAAAACTAGAATAGGAGAATGAAAGATGAAAAGTGACATCGAAATTGCCCAAGCAGCAGTAATGAAACCAATCCTGGAGATTGCCCAAAAACTTGATTTGAAAGAGGATGAGGTCGAGTTATATGGCAAGTATAAGGCCAAAATCAATCTGAGTGTTTGGAATCGCTTAAAAGATAAGCCCAATGGCAAGCTCATCTTAGTTACTGCTATTAACCCTACTCCAGCAGGAGAAGGAAAAACGACAACAACCGTGGGATTAGGGCAGG
>NZ_SPQQ01000003.1 GCF_004766045.1 Desulfosporosinus fructosivorans | reverse complement strand
CCAGAAGGTATGCTCTGAAATTCCGGAATTGTGGCTCTCGTGGTCCGGAATAGTAGCTCATTTTGCTCCGGATTATTCAGTCTAAAGAAAACTAAAAGAAAAAGCAGCCTTGAAATAGATGGCCACTTAAGACCAAAGAAAAAGAAAAATAGCGTCGCCAACGACGTAAAAAATTGGGTTGCAACGATAAGTAAAAATGAGCCAATTCCACTAAACACAAAAACACCGCAATCACTTGCGGTGTCTACGTTTCCAGTGGAGCCAATGGTCGGAATCGAACCGACGACCTGCTCATTACGAGTGAGTTAAAAGATATCCTGAGCTATACTGACGAATCTCAGAATACAGTCATATGGCGGATTCTGTGGTTTTTAGATTTAGCCATGTACTTAATCATACTGCATTTTTTGGATCGGGTTGCAACGCCGGTTGCAACGGTTGCAGTTATATTTTAATGAGGTAGTGGATTTCGTGTGCATGAGTATCTGGCCTGCGGGGTGGTCATGAATCGGGATCTCTCTAACAGCCGTGTTTGGCAGACCAACAATATCAGTTATCGGAACTTAATCCATTTGCAGAATTAGTTTCGATTCTATACTATGTTTGGTCTTATCAAACAGTATATTGGCCTTCCATAATGCCTAATTAATCTATTTCAATCTAGTGAAAATATGGATAATGGAAAGCTGATTGGGTCTTCCTTTATTGTTTGTTCGACTTAAACATTTCTAAAAAATGCAGAGGTATTGGTAGTCTATAATGCCTACATCCAATAAATAATAAGGGCCATAAACCATACTTCATTGCTGACATATCCCTAAAGTCTGAATTCTGTTGACATTCCTTGAATATTTGGTCCAAAAAATCTTCTTTGGTTTTTTCAACACATACATTAGATAGGGTTGCACCATGCGTAGATTTATTTGTATAGAACTGTTCTTCTGATGTTTCATCAGGATACCAGAATTGAAAATTACAGTGTCTTAAAGACTCCTCTTTAAAACTTTGTATTTCATAATAAATATCATTAAAACCAAATAAACCTGAAAATGCCGCCACTGTAGGATAGAGAACGCTTCCTGCTGTGACTTCAATTCGGTATGCTTCAGATTTTTCAATAGGATGCTCAATAAGTTCATAATATGCGCTCAGGTTGCAAGGATAATTACTATGTATATTAAAATTAAATCGAACGCGGTTTATAACCTCTAATAACCAAGAATGAATGAAATCAAAATTACGCGAGTCAAGGGCTAAAAACCAAGTAACGATTGCAATTTCAATTGCCTGATCATCTTTATAAGGGGATAGTAAAATCGGATTATTGGATATGAGCTGTTTCATGGCAATAAAATATCTTTGTACTTCCTTTATCAATTGGTCACGCAATTCGATATTTTCTTTTGGAATCAATTGAATCTGCCAATGTGTCCAAATCCCGCCCATAGCAACCCTGCCAAGTACATCAAATAGTTTTAGGTTCACATCCACTTTGCATGATGGTTTTACAGCACTAGACAAAGCATGGCGCTTATCTGTAAAGGGCAGTATCTTACTTTCTAGGTATTGAGTACATATGAGCTGATATACCCCCCGTATTGATTCTACCGTATTGAAAATGTCTTTAGCAACTCTTGTCTTCTTTCCTAGAAAAGGCTTAGCAATTTCCCACGCATGCAACAACGTAAGTTCGCTGGAAAGATATGCCGCTTCAATATTATTTGCTTCACGACACCAAGCAAATAGAATCCAAAGACATATATTAATTTGCCGGATAACCGTAACTTTTTTTTCGACTCTGTCAGTTTTGGTTTGAATTAAGTTTTTGATAAGATCAGCAAAGTGTTTGTAAGAAGCTTCAGGTTCATCCAATAATGCCAGTGACTTTCTAAGCATCGAACGGAAACTTTTTGGAAGCAAGTCCTCTCTTAAAAAACTTGATAAAATTAGTTCAGCTAACTTATCTCCATTCCACTGTATAACCTCTATGCCATTTTTTAAAATACTTTTTGTATATCCTTCGACATCCGTTCTAACTTGCTCTAGAATTTCTCCTCCAAAACACAAACAAATAACAATGGGCTTATCTTTATGTTCACTCGGAAGCCGGTTTGGAATATATGAATCGATGATTTCATTAAGTGAAGGTCGTAAAGATTGGACTGCAGCACTATCCCATGTAGTTCTGGTCAAATCGCCAGCTTTAATTGAGAACAAATAGACCTTCTCTATATCCCCATTTAGACAACCTGTTGCTGCCACATCAACACCATCTTGTCGCGTTCCACGACCAGAACTTGAGAAGACGTTAAAACCAATTTCACTTAAAAGGTCAGGTAGTATAGCATCTAGCTCACCTCGTTCTTTTAAAGACGCTAAATACTCTTTAATAATAAGTTTCATCATTTACACCCCTCGGCACGAAAAACCCTCAACATGTATTCGAGGCCATGTGGATCAATATTATTAAGGCTGGGATATTCAATAGAATGACCAAAACTATGTAGAGGAACTTCCATTCGTTGTATCTGAGCATTTGGATAATGAACATAATTAATCGACTTTCGACCATATAAAAGAACTGACTTGGAGCAAATCAGATTTACGATAGAGCTCTTTTGGGCTTCATTAAATGAATCCGTAAATTGACGATTCATGAGCCTTAAGTGTGTTTCACGTTGAGCCTGAGAGGGTAATAAGTCAGGTATATTCCACGCTGCTTTTAGATCTACATGGTAACTTTCTAACTTAGCAAGCGAAGTATTTAATACGCTTTGAACCTTCGGCGATTGGCATAACAATATGCTTTCGAGGTATTGCTTTACCTTCCCAGGATAGCTAATTAAAAGTGGGTCAAATAATAAGTCGGTTATTTGCTCAGCTTCATCTTTACTGGAAGCGTCAATAAGAGACACGATAAAACTGACACAACTAACCGGATTAGTGAACAACCAGCCGATAGCTTTTCTAGCCGCAAATAAGTATGGCCCCTCGGGTTGACCTTCAATTTGATGGGTGTTAGCTAATAGAACAATATCATCTTCATAACCCAAGCCAACAATATCCATTATAGCGCTGCAAAGCAAAATATTTTTTGAGATAAACCAACGTGTTGCTAGTTCATTTAATATTTGCCGGTTATCAAAATACATGTAATGAATTAGACTTTCAACAGCCAAGATACTTAAGTCGCCATCATTTTGAATCAATAGGCTTTCAAGGAATGAGAAGGCTTTTTCTTCCTGATTAGTTTTTACAAGATGTAGTAAACCAAAGCCGATATTTTCTAACGTATCCTTGTTCTGAGATTTAGTAAACTTAAGGGCATCCAACATTATATCAAAAAGCACATCTGAAATTTTTTCTGTGTTAAAAGCTAATACCTCAGAAGCTGCATGAAGGGATAATTCTCCTTTGTGATATAAAGCTACATTAATTAGGTTGGCAACATCATTTTCTATATTTTTGTCGGCAAGATAGAGTGAAAACGCTGATTTTATTCCTGTGCCAAGTAGATAATCATCTTGTTCTGATTGAATAACACAATCCAAGGCACATAGCGCGTCAGCCACTAAAGGTATACTATTACAATAATTTATTCTTCCAAGGGCATCAACTGCACGCACTCGAACTCCTTGTTTTACGTGATGAGTAAGTGCAATTACTATAGCTATATATTTAGAAAGCTCCGAATTAGAACCAGCAATAATAGCAGGCACAATAAAATCCAGCATTTTGTCATTGTTGCTTTCTACAATATGCAGTACCTCTTCGGGTCGTCTGGAGTCTGCTTCACAATATTTTATAAATGGTTCAAATAACGATCTTCTTGCCAAATCGTTACTGCTTTCCGTAGCAAGATGCTTAATACAATCCATCACCGAAGCGACAGAAGCATTTATCTCAGGCAATGCCTCTTTAAAAATATCACGAATTAAGCGTAATTCCCTTCCCTTTAAGTTTAATAAAAACTGACGAAACTCTGCAATCGCATCAATTTCACCTTCATTATGTAAGATAGCAATTTCTTTTCCGATAAATTTTCTATTATCTATGTTATTCAAATTTGCTTCACATAGTATTTTTAAGAGATCACCCTGTAGATAAGCATTAATAAGTTTTTCTCTAATTTCTCCCATAATCTCTCACCTTTATACTCTTTATGTAGCTTTATGTTGTTAAACAGCATCCACAAGCATCCTGAACTTTTATTTTAGCCTTATTGGTATTATGGATAATGTGCAATTCACAACTTGTCAGGACTTGTCGGTAATAAACATTAGTTGAATTTCATCTGCGTGTATAATATTGATTAGTGCATTTATAATGAGTCGTTGTCCTATGGAAGAAGGTCTTTGCTGGAATATCGCCTATTTCACATCGAGATATTCTCAAAAAAATTCCATGGTGTATCCATGTATGTATATGCGTAATTATTATCTTCTTTTTCCCTCATTCGATACAGTATATCAAAATTTGCATGGGCAATTAGTGCTTCCTGTATTCCCGGACCCCACTTTTTCCACAGTCGAGGAGATATAACAATGGAATCAGTCCAACGAGGAAGCTTATTATTAAAATAATTTTCTCTATCTCTACTATCTAACTTTGAAAATTGTTCAGTAAACCCTTTATATGCGTTATCGTAGATGCTTAACCAAGACCAAATGCAAAAAGATTTTCCTTCTGCAGGGAAAATATTGAGATATATGTTTTTTACATCTATGTCTTTTTCCAAATCATTGATTCGCTTGCCGTAAATGTCTTGTTCAAGTTCAGTCATCATTGATACAGCACTACTTATTTCGTATTGGATTTCCCATGTCCAAGAACTTATAACGCCGTACTGCTCATTCAATAAGGCTTCGTCAAATATCTCTTTTTCTCTTTCATTATCTGCTAATCCTAACTTCAAGCCTGTGAGGTATTCAATAAAATCGTCTGACTTGGCTAAATCATATCCTTGCTGAAACATCTTTTCAAAGTGAATGCAAGCAGCATTTGTCTGTTCTTGCTTTTTGTGATAATGCCAAGCCATAGTCCTGTATGTTAATAAAAAAATTTGCTTTTTACTTCCCGTGAAATCCTTATCCTCAATATCTTGAAAAAGAGTTTTGTCATGGTAAGAACAAAATCCAGTAAAGGTCGTAGCAACACCACGCCCTTTTATCTCTGATGTTTGAAACATATAATGAGACGTACCATCCAGAGTAAGTATCATGCCTTTTTCTGCTATCTTGTTGAGTATTCGATTATTCTGAATTGCGTGGTCTTTTACAATCTTGCCACTACATTCATTTTGATTGGGATAAAGGCATCTTTTTATTCGAGCCTCGTTTTTTATATTCTGCATAGAAGTCGTAACTGCCTCGGCTAATCGCTGCTCTTCAGTCTTAATTAAACAACATCTTTTGTACTTTTTTCCACTGCCACAAGGGCACTGTTCATTACGACCGATTTTCATCTGCCAACCACCTTAAATTTTTGAATTAGTATAATTCATATCCGCTTAAATCCTCCGTCTTTTAGACATAACCAGAATTTAATCGGTTATTGCCATACATTGTTATTTGAAATTGATTTAGTTGGCTACCTTACCAATAAATCTTCAAGAATTTTTTTGATCTGTTGGTCGCAATATCCAGCTTGCCTAAGTACAATACAATAATTCAGATGTTCTACAAGACGAATAGCTGATACAACACGCTTATCGGGTTCATATTTCCCCTTCTCATGGGCAAGTTCGTTGCGCCATTCATTTGCAACCTCTGCCAAGTCATCGACTTGACTTCCAAACCACTCATCTAAAACAGAATCTAAGCCAGTCCATTCAGGACAACCTCTATATACTTTCAAAATTTTATCCATTAAGGATGGTTCTGGGGAAATTCCTTTAATAAGGCTTTTGGCTTTTTTCTTTTTCTTCCCAGTATGATTTTCTGCATATTCCTGAAGCAAAGTTTTAATTTCGTCGTAAAACTCTATTGCATCCTCAGATGGTGTATCAGGAATGTATTCTCTGTAGTAATGTTCTAATGCCGCTGTAATATGAAGAGATTGCTTCAAATCTATCAAATTGCGTGCAGCAATGGATGAGTGAACGCTGAATACTGACACCTTGTTGTTTACAAACATTAAAAACAATTGTTCAAATCTTGCTGATAAAGCTGTGTATCGGATTGTTTTTTGGATGACTTTTTCACTTTCCCAGTTATCCTTATATTTGTTTATGATAACAAGCGTCTGAGAAGTTTTGACGGGTCGTTCATCAATAACGGTTTTTCGATCCTTATGAAGGGGATACTTCTGAATCCGCTCTCCATCAAGAGTCACACTATGTAAAGTAATATTCCTACGATTACATAAGAAACAAAAGACATCGTTCACTAATTCAAACAATCTAACAAAAAAGTCAAGATCGTTTGTCTTTTCAAATTTAAGCAATAGCTCTGTCTTAGTCAACGCCGTGCTTCTGGTACCACACTTCCCTTCAGCATAGATCCGCAAGGTAAAATTAATCATGCGTTCCAGATAATAGAACGAAAATTCCACTACTTCTTTTGGTGTTCTGGAGAACATCAAATCGGTCAAATTGCCTTCAGTTCCATATAAGCTACAAGCATTGCTGGAAGGCAGGAAATAGTCTAATTCTGAGAAAGCAAATCGCATTTGAGTAAATTCTGATTGTTCCTCATAGTTCTCGATATAAAAGTCGACATTATGCTTAATATTTCCCATTGATATTGCGCGAACTTGATGCCTACCTAATTCGTCTGTAGAATTCATAGCACAATAATTTACGAGTGGTGTCGGAAGGTGAAAATATACCATACCGCCAGTTAAAGCTGTATAGCATTGCCCGACAACTGAAGTTTTACCTTCTTCAAGTGTGCGGATATTCCCGCCGTGATAGAATTCTATTTCCCCATTCTCAAAGTGAAACGGCACCCTATTATTTTTTGAAATTTCAGCAATGCCATCATAGTTGCTCATTTGCATATTTAATGCCTTCTTTCTTAAACAGCGTCAACTTAATAGCGTCTTACGTCGTGGTACAGTGGCAGGGTCATTGTTTCGCATTATTGCTATAATTCGGCCTCTACCGAGATGCGCATTATTAGCCTTACGTGAAGTTGGACAGGTGAGTCTAGCTTGATGTAATAAACATAATGGGAAAATAATCCTATTACTCCGGAAGATTGGTATAAAAGTAATTTCCAACCTTAAGAAGTTCGATTGTATTATTCGTAGCTGCGATATACTTGGAAACGCCATTAACAGACGAATCCAATAGCTCTGTATTCCCGCAGTGATCCATATATGGTTTCAGACTTTCGATTTTTTCTGTCTTCTTTTCTTTACGTTTTTCATTAAATTTTTCATCGACATATTGGGCACCCTTAATGCCAACTGATGTTCTGGTAACTACAGTTAGAGCAACACCAACTACTGCATCAGCAGCAATCTGTATTGGGTTTCTCTTATTTAATGCATTATTTGAATCCAGATAAAGAATAATCATCTTTATACTGGTTTACGATTCCTTTAAGTTCTTCATGAACAATCTTAAAATAATCGGCATTAGGTGCATCCATTAGATAAAGTTCCATAAGATTTGCCATGCAATACGCTAATGTTGCACACCGATACTGAGTCATATAATTTCCGACATCATTTATATTCTTACCAATCTTCTTATCCTTATCTTTTTTATCAGCGGCCTGCCTAACACTTTCTGATTGCTCCTGATAAAAGTTGATAAACCCTTGCGTCTCTGTTTGGATTGATTTGAGCTGCGTTATCGTAGCATTTTTTTGAACTTCATCGTCTTTGATGAAGGAAATCCGCCTATTAACTTTTTCGAGTGTCTGAAAATCCGCCTTGAGCTTACTTTGTTTGTCGGCATCAAGAAATTGTTCTATTCGATCCAGACCATCTTTGATATCTGACAGCTTTTCATTAACCTGTGCCATAAAATATTGTCCAGTAACAAAAGATGCAGCATTAAAAATATTTAAAGCTACCTGTGGTGCTGCTGAAACAGACAATATTGCACTGCTCTCAATAAATTCTGCTTGGCCGGCCACCTTGTTTGTCACTTGATTTAGCTCAGCGCCTCGAAAGGCTCCAACTGTTTGTTTTGATTTGGCCAGAATCGTACCAGTATCCAAGATTACCCGGTAAGTTCCTTCCACTGCATCCTTAAACGCAACCTGAACTGCGCCATTGTTGATATGCTGAATAGCAAGTTGCGGTACATATTGGAATATCTGTGTCACGCGTCCAAGCGCCTCGTTTGGCAATTTCCTGTAGCCTTTTTCCTCCAGTTCAGCTGGAAGCATCTTTTTTTCGCGATACACTTCAATTCCATATTCATCTTTTAAACAGAGTTGTAACTCCTCTGAATCTTTTTTCGTCTTATTTCCAAATAAATTCATATTGCCTCCGTTGGGGAAATTTACAGTATTCTATATTGCTTGTCCTAAACATAATGAGCAACTGGTTGTAAAAATACTTTATAAAGGTTTTCTATCTACTAACTCATCAAATACACCCTTGCGGTTAAATACATGATAACAAAAATCAGCGGCGGTATTTGCGGCTATCTCGGTATTACTTTTCCAAATATGGTTTTGTATGATTCCAGTGACAATAAAAACCATTTTTTTGACCAACGCCGCATTATAGAAAAAATGCTACAAAGCGCCCTAACAATCTTGGCATGGATCCGGGGCTTATTGGTCAAGCGATTGCTTAAATTACTTAGAATTTCAACGTGTTGCCTAAATATTCCTGCAATAGTTACAAATGTTAGTAACTAAGTTATATGGTAAATAATTAAAGCTGTTATTCTTAATCGCAAACTACTAACTCACTACAGAATACCTGACATCATCGGGTATTCCTCATCATCGACAGTTCCTCCAGTGCTGAAGCGCACTCCGCTATTCAAAAATGCGGATCTAAACACCAAGCCATTCCCATACCTCTCACGTATCGAGTCTACTACTCGATCAACTGTTCTCTGCTTCTCGTAATCCTTCTCAAATAGTGAGAGCTGCCTAAATTCATTTTGACATAGCTCGGAAACACGAACTCCCAAGTGTCGAACAGGTTCACCTCTCCAAAGCTCGTCAAACAATTCGCAAGCCAACGTTTCTTTGCCTGTTTTTTGACTTTTGCGCACCCGCTGGTTCCAATAATTGTACTGATTCTTGCTCACGCCATTTTTTTCACACCAATCCCTGATTGTCATGCTATTTTGGATTCTTTCTCTTATTCGCTGCTCCCAAAGTTGCAGTTTTTAGCTGTGGATTTCACAATAAAACCTCCCCTCTGATCACTTGTTCTTAGTGTATCAAAGGGGAGGTTGATCTACACGACGGTGCTTGTTCCACCGCTTAGGTTATTGTTTCTTTTTTAAGTAATTTAAAACAGATGATATATTACTTTGGGTGTAATAGCCAGGCTTAGTATTAGGTTCAAATACACCCTCTTCTATTGCCTCTTCAAAAGATGATCTTGCTTCTTCATAACCAGGTATATGAATTCTTTTAATTATTTCCAGTAGCTCTTCTTTATTATCGAAATACCCTTCGCTTACAAATAATAATAAATCCATTAGTCCATCTGCACCTGAAAAAGATTGTAAATCCATATCACCAACTATTGCACTAAACTTTTTGTATACTAAATCCTGATTATAATTGCATCTTGCACTATGAACAATTCTTATGCCTTGGTATGAATTGTAAAGGCCATTTTCATTCTTTAGCTCTAACCATTCAACCCATCCCTCATTAATATCTTTAATTTTCTTTCTACAATTGTCGCAAATCCAAAATTTGGTTGCATTCATAATGCATATCCTCCTTTATTCATCGTCCTAATTATTGCGCAACTGCTTGATGCACAAAATCACTCTCACTTAGAATTCAATTTATTCGGCACACAAGGAACCAGGGTAATTACCATCGTTTCAGTGAGAGTACTTTCAAACTATACAAATTATCCCAGTTTAACATTTCTACTTTTTTCTTTCATATCCTCCCACGATAGCAAAAATAATCCATGAATACAAAAAAGGCCACACCGTCCATTAAGAGACTATCTGGCTATACAAAATCAACTATAGTTTCCCATACGCCTCAAACTAAGACTATACACCTTCTCAAACCTGCTCATACTAAGGCTTTCACTCAACCCCGATACAGCACTATTATCGTCTCCATTTTCTATTTATTGATAAGTAGCAAAACTACCTCTAAAATTAATAGCTATCTCTATAATCTGCTTCGTATTGCAACATGTCGCTTATAACATCGTCAAATGGCGGCATCATAGTCTGTAAATCAAGTAGCAAGATACAATAAAACTTAAGAGAAAACACTAAATCATCCCAACCATTGACCGTTCTGTTTTTAAAAGAATGTATTGTATTTCTGTTCTCTCTGATTGTATTTAATGCTTCAATATATTTATCATCCCAAGAGATTTCACTTTGAAAGAATCTTACTAAACTTTGAAGGTTCATATCCTCTAAGCTTGTTACTTCCATTTTTCCTTTTAAGTGATTCTTCAGATTCTTCTTTAATGCTTTTGCTTTCTCTTTAATAATATGACCATCACCCTCAAGTGAATTTATCACTTCATATAATGATGTTTTGACTTCGTCATAGTTGAACTCTTCCCACTTACCCCAATTGGAGTTTTGATAATCATTCAAATAAATAGATAAGAAAATTTGTAGAGAAGTTTCTATTGCTGAACCTAAAGTAATCCAGCATTGAATTAGTCTTCCCATCTCTTCTATCTCATCGATAGTACCTACTAATTGATGAAAATCATAATCAAAGTCTTTTAATGGAAGATTCAAAGCCATATTAATTGCTTCATATCTTTTTAAGGTTTCTTCATTAAGCAATCTATGAATCTCTGTATCAGTATCAATGTATACGCATTTTCTTGCACACTGAATCAATCCGTCAGATTCTTTTTTAATTATCTCCAGTAACTCTTCAATATTCGCTTCATCTATTACAATTGGTATATGCATATTTAATCTCTCTTTCTAATCTTGTAAAATGGTAAGCTCATTATATAATTTGAGTAAATTCACTATCGAGTTTTGTGATCACCTGATAAGTCACCTTATACCTTCCACATCTTTCCTCAATTTCCTTCTAGGATAGTGGAAACAATAAAAAACAAAAAAGCCAGACCTTACGATCTGGCAATACAAATTCAATATGTTTCCCTATATAAACGACACTATAAAAAGACTATACCTCTTCTGAAACCCTCTATACCACTTTCGAAAATCACAAATAATTTATCCATTAGTCTTATCCTTATTCAACTTTTCTGCTTTTTGGAGATAGTCATTTCCAAACTTTCTTTTGATGGCTTTACGTTTTTTCCAGCTTTTTTTCAACGACCTTTGAATGTTATCCTGTGTTAGGAACAACAATGATTTTTCACTGTTGCTATCCAGCTTGCCTAATAAATCTTCTAATCTATATGCGCTAATGCCGCATATAGAGTAATACAAGTCTTTAAGAATTCTATCCTCTGGTGTCTCGTTTTGCCATTCTTCAAATTGCCGTTCTAATTCCTCATATTCTTCGGGATGAGCTGCATAATACTCGTCTCTCGCTTGTGCTTGCTCGATTTGCTTTTCTATATACTCATCGCTCTGTAAGTATATTTCTTCATAGTACCGCTGGCCTATTTCGTCCTTTATGCTTTCCTCTTTTTCAATCACATCGGCTCGGCAATACTGAATTGAAGCGATTATTTTTGAACATATATATAGGGTCATGCGCAAAAAGCGAACGCACTTTTCATAGTTTATAATACCGTCATTCCAAAAATCGTTAATGTGTTCCGCATAATCCATATAGGCGTCATTGGCAAAATTGGAAGTCAACCCATTGAACTCATCTTTTGTCAGCAAACCTTTGAGGTAATATTCATGTTTGGGTAATCGTTTTAATTCTGCAACCAAGTAGTCGATGCGATTATTTCCAATATTGAGCAGTGTTTTTAAGTGCGTTCTCTCACTTTCAGACAGTTTATCCACATCCAGTTTCTTTAAGTAATCTTCGAATTCATTATATGACGAAAAATCATCGTAAAAACCGTAAAATGATTTTGGTGGAATATTACTGAACATGACATACTCATTTATCCGATAAACAACATCTCTGTATATATTTATACTTACGTTAATGATGTCACTTAGAACCAACCTTTTATCTTCGAGCAGTTTCCTTTCCTGCCGTTTGTCGTTTTTGTAATTTATTGAAATACTTACAACTAAAGACGTCAGCAGTCCTGTCCCTACGCCGCTTGATACATTTATCCAGTTTTCTTTTAGTTTGAATGACAACACAATTAATGCAATTCCAACAGCAAAACCGAAGCAATACAGAATAATATGGGAACGACTGACAAGCCAGGCCATAATGGCTTTCTTCGCTTTTTTAAATTTTCTTTTTGTGGCTCGAACTTTCTTCAACTCAGCACCTCCCATATTTATAGGATAATTATACCATGATAGTCTAAAATTTGATGGCACTATTTTAGCGGAGGCGAGGGGATTTACACCCCTGTATTTAAGAACGGCCACAAAAAAATGAATATTACGGTCTGACATTTCACTCTGGATTATTCAAAAAACATTAAGGGACACCAAAACAATTGTTGAACATATTCCCCCGATACTAACAAGACTGTCCACTCTAACATTTCTCCACTTTTCCCTCACATCCTTCCACGATGTAAAAATAATCCAATTAAACAAAAAAAGCCAGACCGTCCATGATCTGGCTCAAATATATTCCCCCTCACACACCGACACTATAAAATGACTATAAGCCTTCTCAAACCCGCTCATACCAATGCTTTCAGCCACCTCAATTATAGCACTATTATCGTCTCCACGTGCATCGTCCCCGGAACCATATATGTCATTTTAGTTCTAAGTTACACCTCTTCAACTGTAATTCTCTACAAATTTCTTTCCTAAAGAAGTACACGGCCTCGTTTTGCGATCGGCGATTACTGTCGAAGCGACAGCCTCTCTACAGCGTTCGCTTTATCCTGATCAGACGGCTGTGTGTATATTCGTGTCGTATTCAAGCTCTTGTGTCCCAGAATTTCCGCGACCATCTCCAACCCTTCACCAGTTTTCAGTAAATTCCGGGCAAACGTATGCCGCAGAGCGTGGGGATGCAGATCAGGCAGTTTTGCGAGGTAAGCGTACTGGTCTATAACCTGCCGGATTCCACTAGCTGTTAAGCGACCAGCTCCCTTCCCCCGTTGACTCAAAAATACTGGCCCTTTTGCACGACCGTTCAAATAATCTTGCAAGGCCTTCCGAATATCGCCGTTTAGGGGTACAGTACGGAATTTTCCCCCTTTCCCCAGCCGTACCTTGAGACTGCCGTAACGATCGCCCATTGTGAGATCTTCTATATCCAGAGAAGCAACTTCACTAATACGAAGGCCAGTGTTTAGCATGAGCGTAATAATAGCAATATCGCGTGATATGCTCTCTCGTTCCACTGCGCGAGTAAGTGAGCGTTGGGCAAGTTTATCTAGTCCTTGAGGTGCAGAACGTACCTCTTCCACATATGATGGCATTGATACATTCTGTCCGTTAAAGTCCAGCCAGTTTGCAATCGCAACGAAGGAAAGATTGACTGTTGATGGAGAGCGCTTAAGATTAATTAGTAAGTAGGATTTGTATTCACGCAGGTCTGTAGGGGTGACACGCTCATGAGTAAGTGTTTCTCCATTCGTCGATACAAACCACTCAGCAAAACCCAACACTCTCTGTCGATAGACTCGGAGGGTGTTTTCACTTTTGTTGGTATTGCGAAGATTTTCTAACCATGCGTTGAGATAGGGTACGTTAGTCGTTGGCAAAGACATCGCTCCTTTGCTTCTTGATTAGCCCTAAGATTTCCTCTGTGTTTTAGGGCAAAAATCTTATCTCCTGAGTTTTTTGGCACTTAACGACCTTAACTGCTTCGGGCTTAGCGTCTGAAACCCCCATTTTATAAGGTTCTTCAAAAATCAGTCTATCATAGTTATACAAGAACTCAAGAGATAATGTGTATTATCTCTTGTACTTATCTCCTGTTATTTATTACAAAAAATCAGCCTTAGATTCGATGGGTAACCGCATTTCTGAGAACATTGACTAAATTGTGGTAACCATACCATGCTGCTTTAAAACATTCCAAAGTTATTGAATATTTTTAACTCTTGCATTGCGTTTGCGTTCTATATTCATCAAGCTCTCTCATCTCTGCTAGTTTAATTTTATCGAATTCTTTTTCAAGCATACTATCTGGTATTTTGTGTTCAGCTAGTAAAGTTTGATGAGATCATGCTCATTGCGGCGGCTCGTATAACGTCTTTAAGGCGCCCAGACCGGAAATGCCAACCTCCCATTGACCCTCCGTCGTTCTCAGCCAACCCGCGATACTCCGTGCCGGATGGTCCACTGGTAGCTCTTTCCGCACGACCGCGTAATAATTTATCGCAAGCGGGTACTCCCTTGACAAAATCGTTTCCGGCGTCGGAGAAACCCCGTCGTACGCGAGCGTTTTGATATCCATTTCCCCTATCACGCTTTGGGTAATCTGGACATAGTAAAAAAGCGTATAGCCCAACGAATATGCGTTTTCCTCGCCGTCCCGTGCGAAATTCCGGTAACTTTCCACCATGTTAAGCATCCCATTCATATCCCGCTCCATGTAGTTCTCCTCGACGGCCTGGTTGATCGCCCTACCCCCGAGCACCAGATTTTCTATCTGCGCTTGGGAGCCGGAATCGGCATTGCGGCAGATCGGCACGATGCGCCCGTTCTTGCCTCCGAGCTCCGACCAGTCGGTAATAGACATGTCGGCATATATTTTTTGCACCTGAGTGGCATTGATATCTTTCACGGGGTTATCCTCGTGCGTGATGAACACAAGCGCTTCCGCGCCGATGGGAATGTACTCAAGCTCCGATCCGGTGCTGTCGGCCATCCGCTTAACTTCTTTTGAGGGGTCTGGGACAATAATCAGATCAACGTCCCCATTGATAAGCATCTCGTAAGACGCCATTGTTTTGGAAGCCTTCTGCGGCATGCCCGGCCACCCCTCCCCGTCGCCGTGCATGGGCAGAAACATCCTTTTGTATATTCCCTGCACAAGTGGAAGTGTGGAGGTCGACCCGTCGATGCGCGGATAATTTTCCGCCGTAATGCCTATGGAGGCGGCGTCCTCCGACGGCGTCGGCACTACTACCTGGGTGACTATACTTTGCTCCGCCGGTATTTGAGATTCCACTGGCGTCCCTGCATCCTCGCTTTTCGCACAACCCTGTAAAAGCAACAGGGCGATCACAATTGTTATTTGTAGAAGCATTTTCACCTGCTCACCAACTCCTTTATATTCCTCTTTTCATAGAACTTACAAACAACGTTCTATATGTTCTATTTGCAGAGTTAGGTTTTTGAGCAACAATAACAAATCTGTGTTCTTTGCTTTCAATAAATCCTTTTTCTTCAACAATTGATTGCAATAGACATAATTGCTTAAAACAACTATCAACAGAGAAACTTGGAAATTTCCATTCAATAATTTTGCAAAATAAACCAATGCTCCAACATCAAGAAATTTAAGTATTGGAAAACATTCATCTGACTTCAGGATAGTCAATCCTTTGTTCTCAATTAACATCAGATTATTTTTTAAGGTATTTCACTACTAGTAATCTCTTTGAAATCACTAATTAAAAGCCTAGATAGTTCCTTGTTGTTTAATCCGCCAACTTGCTGTGTAATAAACAAGCCATTCGGTTTTAACAATCGATAAACTTCGTTGATGTCAAAAGCTGAATGGCTGTTTATTATAATGTCAAACATCTCGTTTTCAAAGGGTAAGTAATGATCGTTAAATACTTGTCGAACATCTATGCCAAGTGGCGTGAGTGTCTTTTCGCACAGTTCATAGTTAGGAGGATATGCCTCTGTAGCAAACGTTTTGCAATAAGGGTGATTTAAAGTCAATAGGTATTCGCCACCCCCAGTTCCCATATCCAACAATGTTGAATTTGTATTTAAATATTGTCGAACCATCTTGTCATAATTCCAAGGCAAAGGTTCTTGTGTTTTTCTCTTGCCAATATATGAAAAATTCCAACCTTGGAAAATCTTTTTTTCTTCTGACAACCAGTATTCTTTTAACTTCATATAATCCATAACATAAACTCCTTTTCATAATTGATTTTGATGAAAAGCAGTGCAGTCAACTGATAACAAATTTCGCAATCTCGGTACAATCTGATATCAGATTATGTTAACTGCACCGAGTATTTAATTCGTTTTATTCTTTTCATAAAGTCACCTTCCTTATATACAGGGCCATTGCCTATTTAATATATGTGAACATATTCATCGTTCATCTTCTGAATCCAACTTCCAGTTATAGACCCCCATGTGGCACTTCGTGCCATACCATCAAATGAATGAAAACGTTGGAAAACGTTGGAATAAAAGAGTTGCCCACGTGAGATACTTTTGCTACGGATAAGGTCGAAATGTCTTGGTGCGTTTAAGCCCGATGTTATAGACTGATTAAGGCTTCCTGCTTGCACCACAAATTGTTGCCATGAGCACGTAGGGTAGATTAATGCTTTACAGGAAGCCCGCCGTAATTAAATCATTGGAGGTCTTTCAATGAATGTTATTTACGAGCGTTGTTGTGGTATGGATATTCACAAGAACACAATTGCTGCCTGTCTAATTACAGGTAGAAAAAAGGAGATTAGGAGTTTCAGTACAATGACTTCATCGCTTCTAGGACTTATTGACTGGCTGAGGAGCGCTGATTGTCAATGTGTTGCCATGGAGCAACCGGCTCATACTGGAAGCCAATCTACAATCTTTTAGAAATGGAGGAGATCCCTACTTTAGTTGTGAATGCACAACATATTAAAGCTGTACCTGGACGTAAAACCGATGTTAAAGACTCTGAATGGATTGCTGATTTACTTCGTCACGGGCTACTAAACGGCAGTTTTATTCCCAAGCGAGAGCAGCGCGAACTTAAAGAACTTGTTCGTTATCGCAGAAGTATAGTTGCGGAGCGCGCCAGAGAGTTGAACCGGATCCAAAAGGTGCTTGAAGGCGCTAATATCAAGTTAGGTTCTGTTGTCAGCGACATTGATGGTAAATCATCCCGTCGAATGCTTGATATGCTCATAGCAGGCTGTACTGACGTTCAAGCTATGGCAGATAAAGCGCTCAGACAAATGCGTAAAAAAATACCTCAAATTGAAGAAGCACTTCATGGTTTTATGGGTGATCATCAAAGGACAATGTTACGTCTGATGCTCAAGCATATTGATATTCTTGAGGAACAAGTCCTTTCGCTTGATCAAGTAATCCAAGAAAGAATGAAACCTGTCAAAGATCAAGTTTCTCTTGTCGACTCTATTCCCGGAGTTGCGGAACGTAGTGCGCAAGTGATCATTGCCGAAATTGGTATCAATATGAACCAATTTCCATCGGATTCACACCTCGCTTCATGGGCTGGCATTTGCCCCGGCAACAACGAGAGTGCAGGCAAACGCAAAAGCGGTAAAACGCGAAAAGGGAGCGACATGCTTAGGACTACACTGATGGAATGTGCCAAAGTCGCCGGGCATCTGAAGAACACCTATTTCAGTGCCCAATACGCTAGGATTGCCGCAAGACGCGGCAATAACCGTGCTACTGTAGCTGTTGCTCATGCCATCCTCAAAGCTGCGTACCACATACTCAAAAATAACACACCATACAAAGAGCTGGGACCGGATTACTTTGATCAACGCAGGAAAGCGGAGATCGTTAAGAAATCTGTAAAGAGACTTGAAACATTCGGATTTACCGTTACTATTGAACAGAGCGCTAACTCCAGTACAGCTTAGTCACTAATTAAATATTCGAAGGCAATTCATGATTGCTCAAGCATTTACTTGAGTATAGTTGGATTTTTTTTGTTTTTATGGCCCTAGCACTCTGTTTTCAGGATAGACATTCCCCTACTCCTTCACCAAATCTTCTTGCCTAACAGTTTTTGCTTATTAGGGCTTCCTCGACCAGGGTCTGTCGATCTGGGAAAGAATAATCCGGTTACTCTTTAATCTGATATTCGTGAAATTTCACTGCTTTCCTTCTTAAATAATCAAAGTATGTGGAAATTAATTCTAAAAAACAAAGGACTCCTTTGCTGTAAAAGGCTCCTTAAGAGGAAATGGCCTGACGTATTCTAAGGTGAAGTCTCCCTTATTGTCAGATACATCAAAACAGTAAAAAGCATAGCCAATGAGCTATGCCGACCTTTTTAGTTATATCTAAATTGGCTTTTGGAGGGAGATGTTTTGCTAACTATCGGCATTTGCGATGACAGGCCGTTGTGTCGCCAGTTGTTAGAGGCGTTCATTCATTTATATGAAGAATATGCAAGCCAGGTACGAAAGAGATTATGGAAGTAATTTTAGAAAGGGTACTGGTCAAAAAAGGATTATGGAGCGTTTGATTAAAATTTTTATGACCGAACCGTTCTGATCTAAGATTCATATAATACTATTACCGATGATCAGGCAAAAGATCGGGGGCGAGGCCGCCGCAACTCCTGATTGCCGGCATCCCGCCCCCGCTCTTAATTTTTTATGCCGGCACTGCCCGCTTACCCTTGGGGAGGATCATAAAGGTCATCGGTAGTTGTTTCGATGACCTTTATATCCCTTACCCCTGTAAGTGTGCCGTTTGTGGTGAGGAATATCCCGCCGGCGATAAGCAAGTTCATGACTTCCATGGTTTCAGCCAGCTGAATATTCTCCCGCGGTTGGGGAACCGTTAAGGAAAACGCATTCCCTCCGGTGGTTGTGAAGGTTAATCTTGCTGTTCTGTTGGTGGTCACAGCCAATTTAATCACCTCCTTTATGCCTGTTATCACCCTCTGGTTTACTCCTCGTTTGTTAATTCATCCGTTCTTCTGAAGTAAACGTCGAGCAAGGTGTATTCCGAGAGGCTGAAGATGGCGTAAGCCGCGTCATAGACAGCTTGAGTCGAGGCATTGTAGACAATATTGTTAAGGGTTCGCTGGCTGGTTATGGGAGCGCCGGCGGGGCTGAGTCCGGTCTGATAAACTAATACCAGAGCCGCGCCGGATGGTGCTGAAACAACGGCCATTCCAATCGTCTCCTTTCTCTATATTGGACAGCTTACGGCTGTCTGGTATATACTATGCTGGACTTGTCCATAGGTGCCAAAATCAGGAATTAACTCTAAGGGGCTTCCTGGGGGGCGGCCACGATTTAATGGTCTCGGTCATGTATTCAATCAGCCGGCTGGCCTCTTTTCTTTTTTCTTCTTTCAACTCCGAATCGATATGGGCCAGATTGGTGAGTGCAGTCGTCAGATTGAAGAAGGTATCGGCGATAGTTTTGCAGCAAGCGTCGCATTGTTCTACATACTTGATGTGAGCGTCGAGGTCACGTTCGGTTTTAAGGTTGTGGGTCGGCAGGGCAGTTCGAACGGCAGAGGAGGCCTCTGCTTTGATGTTTTCTGGATTCGTCGGTCTTGACGGAGCATTAGCCTGCTCCTTTTTTAATTGGGAGATTGTGCTGTTAATGGTCTCCAGCCCTTTTTTTAGTACTTGATTCTCCTGAAACGCCTGATCCTTTTCTTGAAGCGCCTGGTCCTTCTCCTGTTTGGCCTGGTCTCTGTCCTTAAGGGCGTGCTGCAGCTCCTGTTTCGTCATATTACTGACATCATTCTGGGCGATGAATTCCTCCCGCTCCTCTTCCGGTAAACCCAGCAGGAGGAGGGCCTGGGTGTAAGTCAAAATCGACACCAGTGTCGATTTTGACCTGCCGGATCCGTCGGGGAAGTTAGGCCCGTATTCTTCGTAGAGCTTTATCAGCCTTTCGGCAGTTTTCTGGGAATAGCTCACAGACTCTTCCAGCCACTTACCCCATTCCCCGTGTTTGACCAGAGCTTTGGCTTCCTGCAAACGACAGCCGATTTCAATAGCGCTGGTAAGCAGGATTTTTTTGGTTTGGAAGGTTATCATATTTATTTCAGCCGCAATGACTAGCGGCGTGCGTTTGGTGACCGGATTATCCATGCCGCCCGTCCTTTCATTATTCGTCTAATTACAGCATACGCAGATGGGCAGCGGATGGTGAGGCTCTGCTTTTTATTAAAAAAGCAGAACCCCGGTCAATTTGATCTTGAACCGGGTTTCTGCTTCCAAGAATATTTTCCTTACTCATTACAATATATGCTTTGTCCGTAGAAATGTTACCAACTTAAAACAATCCTTTTGGCCATGGGAGAAAGAGTGACCCACGCCGGCATTGTGCCGGCCGGTACGGCGGAAGTAACGGGACGAGCAGTTGATCCTTTTTGAACACCTTCAGAACTTCTTCATCCTATTTCCTGCGCTAAGTCCAACTCCTCTTGAATATGATCGGAGATATCCCTTTTCATCCAAAAGCTCTTTTGCGGACAGCGTTTCGCTGCCTAAGGCGGACATCAGGCACTCGACTTGATCGGTAACTTGCTCGCGAACTTGTTCGGTTTGCATAAGATCATTTAAAGCATCTCGGATCACGCGGAGCATAAATTCAACAAAAGCTGTAGAATCCGCCGCTTTGTCGGCAACAGCCAATATGGTGTAATACTCCTGTTGACGTTCGCGGATTAAAGTCTCCACAGAAACAGATTACCCTAAACAAACTTACAATGAAGTGACACCAGAGCGTTGGTTTGCCATCATGGGCATGGGAAAATTATAGTTCAAGATCAATCAACTTATGATTAAGCACATCGACTAACCCTAAGTCTGTCAGTCCCAGCTTAGGAACTGTCGGCAAAGAAATAAAACAAAGAGTCATAAATGGGGACGGCAGGAGACATCCCAACTGTCGAGCTGCTGCATTAACGTCTTCAAGCTCTTTAATCACGATCTCAGCTGGTTTCTCACTCATTAGACCGCCGATTGGTAGTTCCATTTTACCTATTACTTGCCCATCATTCACGACAACCATACCACCCTGCAGCTTGTGAATCGCATTGACGGCGCAAGCCATATCTTGATCATTGGTACCGACGCAGACAATATTATGATGGTCATGAGACATGGACGTCGCTAGGGCCCCCTTTTTCAGCTGGAATCCCTTAACAAAACCAATCCCAACCCCACCGGTCTTACCATACCGCTCGGCAATCGCCAGTTTAAAAATATCCTTTTCGGGGCTGCTGAGGATTTGTCCGTTTGCTACCGGTAGTTCTTCTTCATCCCACTCGTTGATAATTTGGTCATTATAAATCCGAATCACGTTAACCCGAGTTGTTGACCCTTGACTTTTTGCCGGTACAACAAAGGAGTGCTCATCAATAGGCTTCTTGAGTTTAATGGTTTCTTTTATCCATTCAGGATAGTTACCCTGTTGGCTTCCCACCACAAGCTGACCGTTTTCAGCAACAACTTCCCCCTCGAAAATAACCTTGACCGGGGTGATGTTGGTTATGTCTTTAACGAGCAAGATATCGGCCAACCTGCCGGGGGTAATACTCCCTATCTCGTCTTCTAAACGGAAATGTCTTGCGGAATTCAGGGTTGCCATTTGGATGGCCTGCATGGGCGGCATCCCTAGCGAGATTGCCTTATTCACATTATAGTTAATATGGCCTTCTTCTCGGATATCGATGGCATGCTTGTCATCCGTACAGAAAATCAAATGTTCGTGGCTCAGACCGTGTTTGAGAACCCCAATAATAAGTTCCTCAACATTACGTTCCGTACTACCCTCACGAAGCATCACCGTCATGCCTAATTGCACTCTCTCGAGAAGGTGTTCATAGGTAACGCACTCATGGTCATCCGACATTCCCGCACTGGCATAAACATTTAGCTCTTGACCATCACGGCCAATGGCATGGCCATTAACCACCTTGCGGCGCTGTAAGGCAGCAGCAATTTTTTTCAGATATTCTTCTTTGATCACGAGAACCTTGGAAGGATCTAACTCCCCTAAACTGATGCTTTCTGGCCAATCCAACATTTCTTCTACTTCAGCAAGGCCAAGAATACCACCGGTAGTCTCCAAACCAGGTGCGGTGGGTACTCTAGAAGAGACCTGAATAAAGGTTCTATAAGGGAGCTGAGCAATGGAATTGACCAGTTCTTTTACACCGTCAATGCCTGCCACGTTGGCAATTTCCATTAAATCCGCCATAATCGTGGTCGTACCTTGGGGTACCAGGACATCCGCCAAGGCCTCAGGGGAGAGAAGGGTCGTTTCAACGTGCATATGCCCATCGATAAGACCCGGCACGGCATACATTCCGCCACAATCCAGGGTCTTTTTAGCCTTTAATTCAGCCAAGGGATCAATTGAAACAATTCGTTTCCCTTTAATGTAAATATTCGTGGGATAGATCTGGGATGAGTAGACATTAACCAGCTTAACATTTTCCAACTTTAAGTCACAATCGCTGATACTTAACCCGGCTTCAAGCACGGTCTTGATTTCTTCATAGGTTCGCATTGTCGTCACTCCTTATCGTTCCTCGCGAGAATATGAAAGTCCCAGTGCAGCAGGTGTTCCCGAACGCCTGTTTTTTGTTTCTCGTGTGGTGAGGACTAACACTGCAAATGTAAAAATATAAGGCAGCATCTGTAAGAAATTGGAGGGAATCATGACCCCTAAGGCTTGAAGATGCAGACCCAAGGAAGCTATAACACCAAACAGCCAGGCACCCAAAAGCGCACGACGCGGATCCCAGACAGCGAAAATAACGAGTGCGACCGCAATCCAGCCGCGGCCAGCCGACATGTTTTCAATCCAAGAGGTAGAATAGGCTAGCGATAGATAAGCACCACCTGCGCCAGCGAGCATCCCTCCGACGATCACAGCGGCATAGCGAATGAAAAAGATGTTGTGTCCCAGAGCATCGACGGCGGATGGATTTTCACCCGCTGCCCTGAGCAGCAGTCCTGCTTTGGTTTTATAAAGGACAAACCACAGGATGACAACTAGCACCACGCTGAGGTAAACCATAACATCTTGCTTGAAAAAGATTTCCCCGAGGACAGGAATTTGAGAGAGGCCCGGAACTGCAACGACCTTAAAGGTTGAAGTGGGTGGAATTCCCACCAAGTTACGTCCTAGGTAGGCAGACAGACCCGTACCGAAAATAGTCAACGCCAGGCCGCTCGCTACCTGACTCGCCCGGAAAGAGATGGTGATGACCGCATGAATGAGCGCCATAAGTCCGCCCGCCAGCAAGGCCACTAAGAGACCCAGCCATTTGTTTTGTGTAAAGGTCCCCACGTAAAAAGCGCTCACGGCTCCCACCAGCATCATGCCTTCCACGCCCAGGTTTAGGATGCCGCCACGCTCGGCAATGACTTCACCCAGAGACGCATAGAGAATCGGAGTGCCTGCCACAACTCCAGCTGCTAAGATGGCGATGATATAGTTTAAATCCATACCGTCATACCTTCTTTCTTACCAAACGGTAATTATTAAAGACTTCGCCAGCCAATACGAAGAACAGAATCGAGCCTTGAAACATGGACACCATACTTGATGGAAAACCAGAGGTCCGCAGACTGAAGCCGCCCACCAGCAGCGCGCCCATCATAAACGATACAAGTACGATACTTAAGGGGTTCAACCGGGCGAGCAGAGCTATGAGTATGGCGGTGTAGCCGTAGCCAGGAGAAATCGTCTGCTGCAGTCGGTGCAGCACGCCTGAAACCTCGGCCATGCCAGCAATTCCCGCGATGGCACCACTTAAGAACATCACCTTCAGAACATTTTTCACATAACTCATCCCGGCATAATCAGCCGCCTTGCGACTGGAACCGCTGACGGAGATCTCATATCCCCACTTAGAATATTTAATCAGGAAAAACATCGCTAACGCAATGATAACTACAAGAAAGATTGCATAACTGATTCGGGTATTGCCGAAAACAGGGATGGTCGCGCTCTCAGGAAATTGTTTCGTGAGCGGGAAATTGTTGCCCTTAGGGTCTTTCCAAGGACCATAGACCAGATAGGCCATCCAAAAATAGGCCACATAGTTCAGCAAGAGAGAGCTGATGGTTTCGTTAACATTCCAGAATGCCTTCGGAATTGCCGGAATCAAGGCCCAAAGCCCGCCGCAAATAAAACCGGCCAGCAACATCAGGGGTAGCATGATTAAAATTGGCAGATCCGAAAAAAACAGAGCGAAATAGGCCGCGCCGAAAGCGCCCATATAGAATTGCCCTTCCGCGCCGATGTTCCATAATTGCATGCGGAAAGCCAGTGAAACACCGAGCGAGCAAATGGCAAGAGGAATCATTTCCACGAGCGTTTCGCTGAGACCATAGATTGAACCAAAGGAGGCATGAAGAATTTCGCTGTAGAGCTCCAAAGGGTCTTTGCCGGTAATCAGTACAAAAAGTCCCGCAAAAAGTAAACCCAGCACAATGGAAGTCACCGAGATGCCGAACTTCTTCAGGGCAGAGCTGGAATTTGTTTTTTTGATCTCCCAACTTTCCAACAGTTTAAGCTTCATGAAGATCTACCTTTCTTTTGCCGGCCATCATCAGGCCGATTTCTTCACGCGTTGTTTCACTCGGCTTTACAACGCCCATGATTTCGCCCCCGTGCATTACGATGATTCGATCCGTCATGGAAAGAAGGTCTTCCAGATCCTCGGAAATAAGGAGCACTGCCTTACCCTTTTCGCTCTGCTCTATGAGCAGTCGTTTGACATAATCGGTTGCACCGATATCAAGGCCACGCATGGGATAGACCGCCACGATTAGCAAGGGATCGGAATCTATTTCACGCGCTAGCAGCAACTTCTGGATGTTTCCACCAGACATCATTTTAACGGGATTCGCCTTACTCGCTAACCTGACATCAAAGGCCTGGATCAATCGATCGGTGTCCTTTTTAACTTTATCCCAACGAATAAAGGCGCCACGATAGCTACGATAACTATTAAGCGCCATATTTTCATAGGCGTTAAGGTCCGGCGCCAGCCCAGTTGTCATGCGATCCTCCGGCACGTAGCTGATGCCGAGATTCATTCGCTTTTTACGGCCGGATTTTGTACAGTCTTTTCCACAAAAAGCAAGGTTTCCCATTTTAACCGAACGTATGCCTGCCACCACTTCGGCAAGCTCTTTCTGACCGTTTCCGTCAACACCCGCAATACCCAGTATTTCTCCGGCATATATATCAAGTGACATACTTTTCAATTTCAGCAAACCATTGTTGCCCAAAGCCGATACATTATCTAATGAAAAAATTTTATCTTGTTTTCGAGAGGATTTCTTTACTAACTGGTCCGCGATATTTCTGCCCACCATCATTTTAGCAAGCTCTTTTTCATTGGTATTTTTGGTATCAACCGTACCTATGGATTTACCGTCCCGTAGAACCGTTATGCGATCCGTATTTTCCAAAACCTCATTCATCTTGTGCGAAATAAGAATCACTGATTTCCCGCTCTCAATCATCTTTAAAAGCGTCTTAAATAGAGCATTTGCTTCCTGCGGCGTCAAAACAGCGGTCGGTTCATCGAGTATCAAAACCTGGGCACCAAGCAGGAGCAATTTGATGATTTCCACTCTCTGCTGTTCACCGACCGAGAGCTGCCAGATTTTCGCTTTGGGATCAATAGAAAGTCCAAATGCTTCCGATTGCTTGATTATTTGCTGTTCAATCTCTTTAAGGTTATAAATCTGTTTCAGGTCCTTAATACTAAGCATGATGTTCTCCGCCACAGTAAATGGCTGAACAAGCTTGAAATGCTGGTGCACCATTCCGATGCCGCAGTTGACCGCATCCTTGGGGGACGAGAATTCAGTTTTTTTGCCTTCAATATAGATCTGACCCCCGTCGGGATGATAGAGACCTGTCAGCACACTCATCAACGTGCTTTTGCCCGCCCCATTCTCACCCAGCAGAGCGTGGATTTCGCCGGATTTAACGTCAAAGGAAACTTGATCATTGGCTAGGATGCCCGGAAATTCTTTACTGATGTTACGCATTTCCACCATGGGTGTATCTCCCATTGAGTTCATCCTTTCAAACATTACCACAAACCGGCGAGAGTCTCACCGGTTTGTGGTTAACATCATTCTTAATATCGCATCGTTTAAGATTTCGGAATGGTTCCTTGAACGCCTTTGACAAACCAGTTATAGGAAAGGAGAAGATCATCTTTACCGGCTTCTCCTTCTTTGATCTTCAGAGCGCCACTTTGGTCATAGATTGGTCCCGAGAATGGATCAAATTTACCACTCATGATATCTTGTTTTTTGGCAAGTACGAGAGCTTGGAAGTCTTTGTCGACCTTATCACTGAACGGTGTTATATCAATGATACCGCCGTCTTTCATTCCACCAAAGTATTGTGTTGGTTTCCAGGTTTTGGCTTCAACTTGCTTGATCACGTCCACAAAATAAGGACCCCAGTTGGATACATCACCCACGAGGAGAGCATTAGGAGCAAATTTTGTCATATCGGAATCGTGACCGATGGCAAGCTTACCCCTGTCCTGGGCGGTCTGAGCAAAGGTTGGCGAATCAACATGCATTGCCAACATGTCTGCTCCTGCGTCAATCAGACTATTGGCAGCAGTTTTCTCCGTCGGGGGATCGTTCCAAGAATTTGTCCAAACAACGTTAACTTGGATTTTAGGGTTCACTGACTGAGCTCCAAGCGTAAACGCGTTGATATTGCGGATAACTTCAGGTGTACCGAAGGGTGCAATAAATCCAATCACATTGGTCGTGGTGTATTTGCCTGCCACCATTCCGGTCAGATAGCGGGCTTGATAGTCACGATTGAAATAAGTGCCTAAATTGTCAGTGGTTTTATAGCCACTGCAATGTTCAAAGACGACATTCGGGAATTTCTTGGACACATTAACCATATAATCCATGTAGCCATAGCTGGTGCCGATAATGACATTGTAGCCCTTTTGTGCAAAATCCGTGAAAACACGTTCACAGTCTGCAGTCTCAGGAACGTTTTCCACGAAGGCTGTTTCAACGTTCTTCATATTGGCTTCGAGGTATTTTCGACCCTGATCCTGGGCGTAAGTATAGCCAAAGTCACCTACTGGTCCAACATATACAAAGGCTACTTTGATTTTTGCTGCAGCGGCATCAGGCGCTGGGGTAGCAGCTGGGGTCGGAGCCTTAGCACCACAGCCTGAGATAACTAGCAATAGTGATACTAATAAAGTGATTAAAACTGTACCTCTCCGTTTAAAACTCATTTCTCTTTCCTCCGATTTCTTCTCTTTTTTATTGTCACGCTTAAGGAAAATATGAACCTGGGAAAGTGCTAACTAGTACTAAATTAAGAAGCCTCCTCGGCTATACCAGCCATTAATAGTCCCAAAATACGTTCATCTGTTTCCTCAACCGACATGACCTTCATGACCCTTCCCTCATAAAGCACTGCTATGTTGTCACAGATACTCAACAGTTCTTCGAGATCCTCAGAAATCAACATGATTCCAATTCCATTACCACGGGCTTCTAGGAGTTTGCTATGCAAATACTCCGTTGCCCCGATGTCCAACCCTCGGGTAGGATAAGCCGCTACCAGCGCTACAGGACTACGGGTTATTTCTCTGGCAAGAATAACCCGCTGGATGTTGCCACCAGACAGCCTCCCTGTGGGGGTTTCCAAGTTCGGAGTTTTTATCCCGTACTTTTCTACCAAAGATGAACTGTGCGACATAATTACCCGGTTTTGGAGCAGTAAACGTTTTGCAAAGGGGGGCAGGTGGTGATCCTTAAGAATCAGGTTTTCCCAGATACTAAAGGAAGGAAGGGTTCCCACATGAAGCCTGTCTTCTGGGATATAACCCAGACCCTGCTGGATGATACGAGCCGGTGACATTTTCGTGCAATCTTTACCGTTTAAACTAATCCTACCTTTACTTAGTTTTCTCAGCCCAGCGATTACTTCGGCAAGTTCTTTTTGCCCGTTCCCTGAAACCCCAGCAATGCCTAATATCTCTCCTTCTCTGATCGTGAGAGAAACTCCTGCCAAAGCCTCTGTCCCTTTATCCCCATGGGCGAAAACATCCTGGAGCTCTAGAACCGTCTTCCCTGGAGAGAACATTCCTTCCCTTCTACAGGGAGCCATTTCTCGGCCCACCATCAGCTGGGCAAGGGCTTCCTGAGAGGTATCCCTAGTCAAGACATCAGCGCACACTTCACCATCCCTAAGTACGGTAACCCTATCGCTCAAGGCCATCACTTCGTGTAATTTGTGGCTAATCAAGATGATTGAGTTACCCTGTGCGGACATATTCCTGAGTAACTGGATTAACTCATTGGACTCTTGGGGAGTGAGAACCGCTGTCGGTTCATCAAGAATTAATAGGTTAGCACCACGATAAAGTGCTTTGATTATCTCTACACGCTGCTGTTCTCCAACACTTAGTTGCCAAACGTAAGCATCAGGATTAATGGCTAAACCATAGGTATCCGTAATTTCTTGAATCCTTTGGGCTGCCGTTTTAAGATCCACTAAGAACGTCTTAGATAGCCCTAATATGACATTTTCACTAACGGTAAGTGTAGGCACCAGCATAAAGTGCTGGTGTACCATACCTATCCCGTGAGCAATGGCTTCCCGAGGAGAATTTATCTTGACTGGTTTACCATTTAGCAAAATTTTACCTTCATCTGCTTGATAAAGGCCGTAAAGGATATTCATCAATGTGGTTTTGCCTGCTCCATTTTCACCAAGAATAGCCAATACCTCGCCAGCTTTTATATGGATATTGACATCGCGGTTACTTAGGACACCGGGAAAACGTTTAGTGATTCCACACATCTCTAGGTGCTCAATCTTTTCAGCCATTTGTATTCACCCGTTATTTCTTCGGTAATTCCACCTTTAATTTACCGCTAATGATGTCTTGCTTAGCCTGTTCAACTGCGGCTTTAGCTTCTGCCGGGATCTTGTCAGCCAATTTAGCATTGTACTTTAATTCAATCGTTCCGTCAGCAAAACTCAAGGTTAAGACTTGTCCACCGAGAGTTCCATTTTTGCGTAATTCAATTATTTTATTGACAACTTTTTCCCAGTTATACACTTGGGCAGCCAAAACATGGTCAGGGGCAATACCGCTTTGGTCCATATCCGTTGATAGCCAGTATTTACCTTGGGTTTCGGCGACTGCTCTCAAAGCTCCAACAGCTTGCTGCGAGGAACCAGTGAGGATATCTGCTCCAGCACTCATTTGGGTTTTGGCCAGGTTGCCTGCACCCACTATATCATTAAAAGAGCCAGTATAGGCGATACGCGCTTTAACATCTGCTTTACCCTTAAGTACACCTTGCTGTACACCATAATTATACTTAACTGCATCACCGGATTCGACAGGTCCAACAATCCCCACGATACCCGTTTTAGATGTCATGGCTGCAAGCATACCTAGCAGATAGCCACCTTCTTGGGCCTGTGGATCATATGCAAAAACGTTGGGTTGAGTCGCAAAACCAGTACCATAGGCGAAGGTTGTTTTAGGGAAGTCCTTGGTAATTTCGCTTAAGACGCTTTGGTACTGAGAACCGTGGGCAAAGATAATGCCATACCCCTGGGTTGCATACTGGCGTATGGCAGACCCTGCATCCACAGCATTACCCAACTTTTCACTGATGGCAAGCTCAACTTTGTCTTCACCCATGGTTTTCTGAACAGCTTTTAGACCTTCCACCATGGACTGGCCCCAAGCCAAATCATCAACAGTAGCAGGAAGTACAAGAGCGATGCGAATCTTTTCCACTTTTGCGGTATCAGGGGCAGGATCTGACTTAGCGGTCGTTTTGGTACCACAGCCAGTTAAGGCTAAGAGAGTAAGGGCAGCCAACAATAGAGCTAGTACTCTTTTCTTCATGTCTTTTTCCTCCTAAACTTTTCTTTTATAATTAACCTCTGGTTCCGCGTTCAAAGGGTTTACCCAATGCTGCTGGGGCCCAGACGCGTCCATAGGAAATTGCCAGAGCTATAATTGTGACCATGTAAGGCAAAATAACGGCCAATTCGTAGGGGAAATTGATTCCCAACACTTGAACCATGCTCTGAAAGGAATCAGCCAGACTAAATAAGAGAGAACCAAGCAAAATACCCCAAGGACTCCAACGTCCGAAGTAAACTAGGGCAATGGCGATAAAGCCTCTGCCTGCCGTAATATTGTCAGCATACATATTCGCTTGACCAATAGTCAGGAAGGCTCCGGCCAGAGCGGCTAGCATACCGCCTACAACCAAACACTGATACCTAATGCGAACAACACTTACCCCCAGGGTGTCTGCTGCCTCCGGTTTATTGCCAACTGCCCGCACATTGAGCCCCCAACTCGTTTTAAAAAGTATAAAGCCTGTCAACGGAACCAGTAGAAACGCAGTATATACTAAAACGTTATGTTCAAATAGTACTGGCCCTAAGAATGGAATAGTACTAAGCAGGGGAATTTTTATGGCCTTCAAGCCTTCGATGGACGTAATTCCTCCCACGTATAGGCGAAACAACAACCCTGATAGACCCCAGCCAAACATGTAAAGTCCAATACCACTAATTCCCTGTTCAGCCTTAAAGGTGACGCTGACCACAGCCATTAATAAGCCCATTAACGCCCCGATGGCCAAGCTAACAAGAATGCCTAAGAGCGGACTTCCCAACTGCAGAGTCGCAAAAAAGCCCGCAAAAGCTCCCATCATCATGATTCCTTCCACGCCTAGGTTATAAACACCTGAGCGTTGAACAAACATTTCCCCTAAGGCTGCTAACAAGTAAGGCGTGGCCAGACGGATTCCAGTCGCGAGGATAATAATGATAATATCGGAATTCATAACACTGTCCATTATGACTCGCCACCTTCCTTGTCCACTTTTTCCCTAAAGAACTTAGCCTTTAATACGGTTAAAGAACCTGAGTTCCTTTGGAAATAATCACTTGACACCACAAATAGGACGACTAGTCCTTGAATTACCATGATCATGGCTGCCGGAATGTTTACAGCCCTTTGCATCATATCCGCCCCTAACAGCAAGGCTCCGAACAGCACCGCCGCAGGTATAGTCCCCAATGGATGCAGGCGACCAAACAATGCAGCCACAATACCACTGAACCCGTACCCTGCAGATATACCCTCTAAAGCGCGGTGATGAACTCCAGTTACCTCGACTACACCTGCCAGTCCAGCCATACCACCCGCAAGGGCCATCGCCAGTACTAAATACCATTCCACTCTAATACCCGCGTAACGGGCGGCCTCAGGTCCTGCCCCCACTGCTCGCATGCGATATCCAATACTGGTTCGCCATAAGAAGATATAAACCAATACTGCTAACACAAGCGCGAAAATCAGACCCGAATGGAGTCTCGTACCTGGAATTAGGCGGCTAAGCCAGACTTGATCTGGGATTAAGGCTGTCTGTGGTACGCCTGTGCCGTACGATACCTCATTTGGGTCAATTAACGGACCACGTATCAGAAACATATATAGCTGAAACGCAATTTGATTAAGCATCACCGTACTGAGAATCTCATTTACTGATAGCCGTGCCTTCAACCAGCCCGCAATCCCCCCCCAAATCGCACCACTCAAACCACCAATTAAAAATATCAATGGGAGTAGGATTACCGCTGGCATATCGGGCAAGGAGTTGGCTACCGCGGCCGCGCCAATAGCTCCTGCTAGAATCTGCCCCTCTGCTCCAATGTTAATAATTCCACTTCGGAAAGAAATAACAATACCCAACCCCACCAAGAGTAGGGGAACTGACCGCACCAAGGTCTCGGTTATCCCGTATTTGTCATGCACTGGACCTGAAAACATAACCCCATAAGCAATAATTGGGTCCGACTTGGCTAAAAGCAGAAATAATGCACCGACTAGCAACGCTCCCACCAAAGCAGCAAACAATACTGCAACTTGTTTTAAGATCCGTCTGAATTTTAAGTTCAACCTCTACAACTCCATCCTGTTGGGAAATTCAATTATGTATGATTTTCAAGTTGCGCTGACCAAGGATGGTCGATTGTTCCGTAGCCAAGGATGGCGAGTGGGAACCATCGCCATCCCTTGGCGAGAAGAAAAGCTTCCTAGAGATAATCATCCCCAGAAAGCTTCATCGCTCGTTACTGTGCTATAACTATATTATATTACCTATGCCAAAAAAACACAATAAATACTTGGTGTACAACATCAGGTTCTAAAAGCATCGCCCTGTTTCATACTCAATGGGGTCTATTAATCCATTCTCCTCAAATCCATGTAACCGTCCCACACATGCAGGACAAACACCACATGCCTTTTCCTTACCATTATAACAACTCCAGGTTAATTGGAATGGAGTACCAATTTTTTTCCCTAGGGCAACCACTTCACTTTTGCTAAACCATTGAAGTGGCGTTACGAGACGAACTTTCATATAGGAGCCGATATATATTGCATTTGCCATAGCTCCATTAAATTCTGGAGTACAATCTGGATATGCCCAGTTTCTCGCATCTTCGGAATGCGCCCCATAGAAGATTGTGTCTGCACCTTTAATTAATGAAATTGATGTGGCGACTGATAGCAAATTTGCGTTACGAAAAGGTACGTAAGTTGGAGATATTCCTTGACTTGTACTAAGTTCTTCATAGGTTTTTTCTGGGTTTTGTCTATCCTGATCAATAAGAGTAGACCCTCCCCCTTTGAAAATATCGGGGAGTTGTTGGATAATATGATCTTTGAGTCCTAAGTGCTTAGACACCTCCCGTGCTGCATCGATTTCTTTAGCGTGTTTTTGCCCATAAAATAAGCTGAGTGCGAGAACATTTTCTGGACCAAATTCTCGACAAGCCAAAACTGCGCAAGTCGTACTATCAATTCCTCCGCTGAGAAGAACAATGGCTGAACGGGGACTATCCATGGGAATCTCTCCAATTCTACAATTCAATTTAGAAGATACATTACCTTAAAACTCCAAGTCCTCTTAATTTACCTTTCAAATATCAAATTGTCAATTGACACCCCTACAGCCTTCCTCCCAACTGTCAAACTTTCCACTGTGAGATCATAGTATGCACTATAAGGATACTAATTTTCTGACTAAAACAACTCAGGCGTGGAGATAAATAAGTGATATGGGAAACCTAAAAGGGGGTTACCGGCTTGGATAAAATAGCATCCACCACCAGTATCCTAGAATTAGCACCTGAAGAATTAATAATTGCAACGCAGTTGGAACCGTCTACGTATGTAGTTACCGTTAAGGTTTATGAACGAGAGCACTTTCTAGCTAACCCAAATCTGTCCGTTAATCAAAAGCAGATAGATCTGTACTCCATTTATCCTGGCAGACTCATTCAAACTTTTGCTGAAATCAAGGATAAGTATGAAGGCTGGTCTAAAATCGACAAAACTCTACCTACTGAGCTTATTGGCATTCATAATCAAGATCCCTACATTCTCTATATACAATTTTCGATCAACCAGCGATACTTCCAATATAAACGTTGCTTAGCGAGCAGTAGTGAAACGGTGCAAGAAGAATTATTTGGCAGAAAAGACCATTCTCGCTTGAGGGCCTTATGTCATGAGGATGAACAATATCTCATTTCTAAGTTAAGGTTCATGCCCAAAGCGAAAAAAGCGATTAGCTTTTATTCCCTGAAAACGTCCTATGGCTTTACCCATGCTAAAAGACATCTTACTTTCCGTTAGTGAAAACAAACCGAAGTACGATAAAGAAAACTTGGTTAGCGCCAAGCCGTCAGTCGTCGGTGGTCGCCTTAGTTGCACTTATGTTTCCAGAAAGTATGTAACGAAAGTTATGCTTTCTGATCAATATAAAAAATGGGCACGATGCTCGTGCCCAAACAAGGGGATTCTCATCGTCAAACTGATAAGAATTCCCACCTCTTATAATTCCTCTCAGGCTTAAGACCGCACAAACTTACCCATTTTTACTTTGAAAGACTTTCATGAAATCAACTAATGCCAGTGCCCCTTCAAGGCTCATGGCATTATAGATGGATGCCCGGAGACCGCCCACTGAACGATGGCCTTTTAGACCAATCATTCCCTGTTGTGTGGCCTCAACCGCGAATTTTTTCTCCAAATCTTCACTAGGTAAGCGGAAGGTGATATTCATAAGTGAGCGGCTATCTTTGAGGGCATGGCCTCGATAATAGCCTTGGCTGTTATCAATAGTATTATAGATTAAGACTGCTTTCTCTGCATTGCGTTTTTCCGCTGCGACCAGTCCTCCGTTATTTTTTAGCCAGCGCAGGACCAGATTCACCATATATACGGAAAAGCTAGGTGGAGTGTTGTAGAGGGAATCGTTTTTAGCGTGAATATCATAACGCAACATCGAAGGGATATTAGTTGGGATACCCTCCAATAAATCCTTCCGAATAATCACCACGGTAACGCCAGCAGGACCAAGGTTTTTCTGCGCTCCGGCATAAATCAAGCCGAACTTCGAAACATCAAAGCGACGTGACATGATATCACTCGACATATCGCCAACTAAGGAAACGTCCCCTAAGTCTGGGAAAGACTGCCATTGGGTACCGAAGATGGTGTTATTTGAACAAAGATGAACGTAGGCGGGACCTTTACTCACCTTAATTTCATCTGTTCTAGGAATGCGAGTGTAGTTTTCTTCCTTAGTACTGGCAGCTATATTAGTTTTAATAAATTTTGAGGCTTCCTTTTGGGCTTTTTCCGCCCAGGCGCCAGTGAGGATATAGTCAGCATGACTGTCGGCGGAGACTAAGTTCATAGGCACAGCTGCGAACTGAGTACTTGCACCCCCTTGCAGAAATAAAACTCGATAGTTTTCCGGCACGCCTAGCAATTCCTTGACGAGAGCTTCTGCTTCGGAATTAATGGCTTCGTATTCTTTGGTACGATGGCTATTTTCCATCACTGACATGCCTGTGCCTCTAAAATTAAGCAGTTCACTTTGCGCTTCTTCTAAAACCACAAGCGGCATTGTGGCTGGGCCTGCATTGAAGTTGAAAATTCTTTCCATGGTCAGTCAATCCTCCTAAGATTGTATTATTTTGCACAATCAATTACTTTATTAGACCATTATACCCTTTCAGATCAGCTGTAGCAATGCTATTTTAAAAATTTATTCTATTATATGACACAGCGGAAGAAACAGGACATACTAATCTCTAGTCGCTAGGATCTCGACATACGGTAGTGACTTTATTTTGTAATAAGCCCTACTTTGGGCCACCAAAACAGAAACGGCTGTTCCAGCGGCCGCACCCAGCAAAGCCATGAGCGGGAGATCTGCCGGTAGAGAGTACATATCATTGCTCATTGACTCCGCCATACTAAAACTTAACCCATAGGCCATGGGTATGCCTAAAAGGATTCCGAAAACATATAGAGTCCACTGTTCTGAGGTTATGACCCGTAATACCTCTCGCGGTGTCATGCCTAGAACTCGTAGGGAAGCCAATTCTCGTTTCCGTTCGGAGAGGGAAATGATACTGGAATTATAGATCAGAGCAAAACCCGTAATTCCACCCAAAATTGCTAGTAGCCAAGTCGTAAAACCGTAAGAATCCATCATTTTCCGGATCTTATCCCCCGTATCTTTAAGGGATTCAATCGACGAGACATTACTGGCATTGCGATACTTGCTTTTAATTTTTCCTACCTCAGATTGATCCATTTTGACGAGCATTGATGTGCTGATTTCTCCCTGCCTCAGAAAACGTTGCAGTTCTTTATCCTCCATGAAGGCATTAAGTCCGACATATTGAGGCACAACACCCTGAACCAGCAAGGATTCACCCTTTTGCCCGATGAGTTCTCTCCTCCAGGGACTCTCAACATAAATTAAGTCTCCAGCTTTGACGTTCAAGGTCTTGGCCAAATGCTCGGACAATAAGATTCCATGATCAGGGACCTCTATGTGCTTACCGTCTTTATCTAAGATATTATAAAGCGTGGAGTCTTTGGATAGGCCCATCAGAGCAACTTCCTTCTTTAACCAACCATTTTTTAATGTGGCTGGTACTTCTAGAAGGGGTTCGACTTTAGTAACTCCCGGTTCATGAATTACGGCTTGTTGTGTCAACCTCGTGGAGGAGGGCTGAGTCAATTGGATTTTCACATCGTAGGTTTGAACTTGTTCTAATTGAACCACTGTCATCAATTCTGTCATGTTTTGCATAGACCAAGATACCGTCATCAAACTAAAAACAACAGCAATACCCAGGGTGTTGAATAAGCTTCTGGTGGGGGTACGAAACACATCCCGTATTCCCATCTGGGCTTGAGAGGAAATATTACGCCAGAACCATGTGATCTTCTCGATTTGAGTCTTACTCGCAGTGCCTGGCGCTGGAGGCCTCATGGCTTGGGCCGGTTCCAAGCGCAAAATATCCAGACTCCCTTTAACCCCACTCAGAACACTGAAGAAGAGCGAAAGAGCCAGGCCAATCAATAAGTATTTAACGGAGAATTCACTTTTAAGTCCAGGCAAGGCAAAGAATTCTTTGTACATAGCCGTTAAGGGAAACGAAAGGGCAACTCCCAATAAGCTCCCGATTAATCCTCCGAGAGTTCCAATGACCAAGGGATAGGTCAGATAATGCAAAATCACCTCTCGATCCGTAAAGCCAAACGCCTTAAGCGTCCCTATGGCAACCCGTTGCTGTTCGATCAGTCGTTTCAACATCGTGTACAATATAATGGCAGCGACTCCAAGAAACACCACAGGAAGAGTTTTAGACATCGTTCGGATCTGTTTGATTTCACTATTCAAGATGGAATTACTCGTTTGATCTTTACGAGGGACCATACTTTGTACCCCGTAGGGCTTTAACGCAGCTTGCAGACTATCTTTAACTGAAGCAAAATCAATCCCACTTTTCAAAGTAACGACCAGATCATTGACCTGGCCTTTTTCCTTAACCAGTGCTTTCAGAGAACTTAAGGGAACATAGGCTATTCCAAATTCTTCAGGTGAGGGATAAAAGTCTTGGGCGGTCTTCATGATGTAAATAAATTCCGGACTTTGAGCGGTTCCAGTGATAAAGAAAGTCACTTGTTGTCCGTCTAAGTTAGCAGTAATACTATCGCCTAAGGACAGATGATTGGCTGACAAAAACTTCGGATCCACGAGAATCTCAGGTTGGTTATCGTCCGGAAGTTGCCCCATGATTAGACGAAGTTGGTTAATTTTTTGGGGATTAGTCATATTGATGGAAACCATTCTGAGATAGCGATTGGAATCTTTCTGTTCGTCCAAAAGGCGGACATCTTTGACAATTCGGCCCTCAGCCTGATCGATTCCGGGTATAAACGTGAGAGAGTTTACTTTATTCTCTGGATACCCTTTGACACTGATAAATCCGTCCCCAAAGTGGGTTTCACTATAGAATTCCTTTTGTGCCCGATCCAGACTTTCCACCACGACAGACATCGAAGTAAAGACGATCAATCCGATCGCGATCACCACGACGCAAGCGAAATAAACGCCCTTATTCTCTAAAATATCTCTCCAGGTCTTTCTTCTGAGCATTACCATGAGATGAGAACGTCCATCCCGCTCCCTCCATCCATCTGCTAGTTCAATACAACAGAGTTCTTCCTCTCTCTGACCACTCTAGTAATGGAGCACCTTACAAATGATTAAAGCAAACTCCGCACCACTTGAAGGTGATGCGGTGCTGATTTTCTGGATTGCTTAGAGTATTGACTTAATACGTTTTCCTTCTTTCAGACCCGTTAAATTGGGGTCCTCAATAATAATAGATCCATCCGTCAAGCCTTGTTCAATGATCACTTGGTTATCATTTTCCTGGCCTTTTTTGACGGGTTGAATTTTAGCCTTCCCTTGCTCAACTACCCAGACAGCCTCTCCTTGTTGGTAAGGAAAAAGGGCAGTTTTGGGAATCAGCAGTTTGTCGAGGACTTCGAGGGTTGTATACTTTACATCCACGTTGCTCCCCAGAACGACGACAGGAGATGACTCTGTGAGCAAAATGGTCACTTTAACGCGGTTTTCTTTTAAGCCCAAGGGAGATATCCGTTCGATCGCTGAGACTGCGACGGCTTCAACTTTGCCTGTCAAGGATTTATTTCCAGCACTGGTCGCTTGGATAACTTGGACCGTGCTCCCCACTTTGATATCGAGGGCATCACTGGCTAGGACATAACTTTCTAACTTATACCCGCCGCTCACGAACACGGTCAGTATCTGCTGGCCTAGTGGAACCAAGTTTCCTTCCTTCAGAGTGAGATCTTTGACAAGCCCATCTTGAAGGGCAACAACTTTGGCTTTACTGATCTTATCAATTAATTGGTCAGTCTGAGCTTGAAGGGCATTTTTTTGATTGTTATAATACATTTCCGTCCCTTGGGAAGCTTCACTTTGCTCGTAGATCAATTGCAAGCCATATTTTTGCTGTTCTAAAATGTTTTTCGCTTTATCGAACGTTGACTGGGCCTCTTCATATTGAACGAGAGAAATCGATCCGGAATCATATAAGGCCTTCATTCGCTTCAGGTTCAGTTCTTCGATCTGAGCATCCTTTTCCGCTTGCTGAATCATTAAATTCTGTTGGGCAACTTGCGCAGCATTGGGGCTTTTGTAACTCTGCAAGCGTTGCCCTTCCAGACTTTGCACTTGTGCTTTCAAGGCTTCCAACTGATAGTTCAGATCACTGGTGCCTATCTCAAAAAGCACTTGTCCTTTTTTGACGGTATCTCCATTCTGAACCTTGAGCGTTTGCAGTTTCCCCTCAACAGGGTTGAAGATTGGCCACTCCTGAGCGGCGATAATTTCCCCTTCTTCTGTAAAACCTTTGCTAAAGTTTTGTGGATGAAGCGTAACTACGCCTGTCGACAGAGGCTGGGCATTAGAGACCACCACGTAAATAAGAACAAGGACTGCGAGCCCACCCATAATTATTAACTTGCGATGCTTAAATTTTGGTAGCTTAAAGGTTTTTGGAGTTAGCTTGAACTTACTCTTTTCCAGCGCCATTTTAACCCTCCTATCTCGAACTTTAGTCTCTAGTCGCGAGAATCTCAACATACGGAAGTGACTTTATCAAGGAATAAGCCCTGCTTTGGGCCACTAAAACTGAAAAAGCGGTTCCCACAGCTGCACCCAGTAAGGCCACGGGCGGGAGTACTGCCGGAAGTGAGTACAGATCCGTGCTCATGGCCTGAGCCATACTCATCTCTAAGCCATAGGCCAAGGGAATACCCAGTAGGATTCCAAAAGCAAACAACGTCCATTGTTCTGAAGTAATCACCTTTAATACTTCACTGGGTGTCATGCCAAGCACACGCAGGGAAGCCAATTCCCGCTTTCGTTCAGAGAGAGAAATAATACTGGAATTATAGATCAAAGCAAAGCCCGTAATTCCACCGAGAAACGCGAGTAGCCAAGTCGTAAAACCATAAGAATCCATCATTTTCCGAATCTTGTCCCCCGAATCTTTTAGGTCTTCCATCGTCGTGACATTACTAGCATTGCGGTACTTGCTTTTCATGGTTCCTATTTCCGACTGATCCATTTTAACGAGCATTGACGTGCTGATTTCTCCTTGCCTGAGAAAACGCTGTAGTTCTTTTTCCTCCATAAAGGCATTAAGTCCGATATATTGAGGAACCACACCTTTGACAAGTAAGCTCTCTCCCTTTTCACCGAGGGTTTCTCTCCGAAAAGGGCTTTCCACATATATAACATCTCCCACCTTTACATTTAAGGACTTGGCCAAACGTTCGGAAAGCAAAATCCCTTGGTCCGGAACCTCCACGCGTTGGCCGTTTTTATCAAGGATTTTATACAGTATAGAATCTTTGCCAAGGCCCATCAAAGCAACTTCCTTCGATAACCAACCATTTCTCAAGCTGGCTGGCACTTCCAGAACGGGCTCTACTTTAGAAACTCCTGCTTCACGGGTTAGGGCAAGTTGAGTTGAACCCGTCGGAGAGGGGCGAGCCAGTTGTAGCTTCACGTCGAAGGTTTGAACTTGTTCCAATTGTACAACCGTTAGCAAATTGATCATGTTGTGTAAAGACCAAGATACTGTCATTAAACTAAAAACAACAGCCATCCCTAGGACGTTAAAAAAGCTTCTAGTCGGAGTACGAAATACGTCACGGATACCCATCTGAGCTTGGGAAGAAAGGTTTCGCCAGAACCAGGTAATTCTTTCAATTCGAGTCTTGTTTGCGGTGATTGGTGCTGGAGGTCGCATAGCTTCGGCTGGATCCAAACGTAAAATATCGAGACTCCCCTTGAGACCGCTGAGTAGGCTGACAAAGAGCGACAGTGCAAGGCTAATCAGTAGGTATTTATACGAAAATTGGCTTTTAAGTCCGGGCAGCGCAAAGAATTGCTTGTACAAGGTCGTTAGAGGAAACGAAAGGGCGATTCCTGATAAACTCCCCAGTAAGCCTCCAACCGTACCAATAATCAAGGGATAGGTTAGATAATGTAAGACAATTTCACGATTGGTAAAGCCAAACGCCTTCAGGGTCCCAATGGCAGCCCGTTGTTGTTCGATGAGTCGCTGCAACATAGAATACAAGATGAACGCGGCAACTCCTAAAAACACCACAGGAAGAGCCGTTGCCATACTTTTCATACCAGCTATTTTAGCAGTCAACACGGCATTGCTCGTTTGATCTTTACGCGCCACCATGCTTTGTAGACCACTGGATTTCAGCTCAACTTGCAGATTTTCTTTCACCGAATCAAAACTTACTCCCTTTTTCAAAGTGAAGACCAGATCATTAACCTGTCCCTGTTCCTTAACCATCACTTTAAGAGAACTTAAAGGCACATAGGCAATACCAAAATCGACAGGCGATGGATATAGGTCTTGAGCGTTCCGCATGATATAGACAAATTCCGGGCTCTGAGCGGTTCCTGTGATATAGAAAGTACTTTGTTGTCCTTCGATAATGACGTTGAGAGGATCCCCTAACGATAAATGATTGGCTGCTAAAAACTGGGGGTCAACTAGAATTTCAGGCTGGTTATCTTTAGGAAGTTGCCCGGTTATGAGTTGAAGTTGATTGAGTTTTGGGGGGTTGGTAAGATTGACGGAGACCATTCTTAAATAGCGATTAGAGTCTTTTTGCTGGTCAATGAGGCGAACATCTTTGACGATCCGCCCTTCAGCTTGATCAATTCCATAGAGATACGTGAGAGAGTTTACTTTGGCTTCTGGATAGCCTGTAACACTAATAAATCCGTCTGCAAAGTGTGTTTCACTATAAAAAGCCTCCTGAGCCTTCGTCATGCTTTCGAACACCATGGACATTGTGGTATAGATCATCAAGCCGATGGCGATGACCACGACACAAGCGAAGTAAACCCCCTTATTCTCCAAGAGATCTCTCAAGGTTTTTCTTCTCAGCATTACCATGAGATGTCCTCAGGATCCAGTGGATTCTCGTTGACTTTGACACAATCAAGCAGACCGTCTTTCAAATAAAAAACCCTATTGGCCATTTTGGCGATTTCGGCATTATGGGTGATAATCATTACGGTTTTATGGTAGACGCGGTTCAACTTCTGTAACGCTTTTAAAACCTGAACACCGGTTTGAATATCCAAGGCCCCAGTTGGTTCATCACACAGCAGCAATTCAGGATTTTTAACAATTGCCCGGGCGATAGCCACCCGCTGCTGCTGTCCCCCAGAGAGTTGGGATGGAAAATGATCTGACCATTCCTCAATTCCAACTTCTCTAAGAACGTCTGAAACAGAGAGTGGATTCTGAGCAATTTCTACAGCTAGTTTAACGTTTTCATAGGTTGTGAGATTTGGCATTAAGTTGTAGTTCTGAAAAACAAACCCGACCTCGTTCCTTCGATAAAGTGTCAGTTGTTGATCATCAATTGAATGAATGGGTTGTCCCTTGTAATTAAGCTCACCGCTGGAAGCCTGGGTCATGCCTCCAATAATATTGAGTAACGTTGTTTTGCCAGAACCACTTTGGCCCAAAATAACAATGAATTCCCCTTGGAAGATCTGGAAGTCGATTCCCTTTAAAACTTCGACTTCTACTTCGCCAGTACGGTAACGTTTGCGGATATTTGTGCCTTCCATAAGAACGTCCATCCTGATCCTCCATCCATCTTGCTGAATATATCAGAATTATACCTCTCTCTGACCACTTGGTCAATGGCCCAAATTACAAATTTGAAGGGCCCGATGCATCTTGCCCCTATTCTTTAAATCCTACATTCAGATACGCAAAAAAGTGCACCTTTTAGTCTTTCATTAAAGGTGCACTTTTTTTGCGTATCTCACTTTCCAACTAAAGTAGAGCTAAGACTATATTAAGAAAAAATACGCAAGGACAATAATTCCAAGCACAATTCTGTAATAGCCAAACGGTTTAAAATTCCTTTTACTGATGTAATTCATTAACCCAGCAATGACAAGCCAAGCTACAGCAAAGGATACGATGAACCCACAAGCTACAACAAGGAACTCATGTGTCGACAATAACATCCCACTCTTTAATAATGTGTAACCAGAGGCAGCTGCCATCGTAGGAATTGCCAAAAAGAAAGAGAATTCCGCCGCTACAATCCTAGAAGCTCCTAGTAGCATTGCTCCGATAATGGTTGCCGCTGAGCGTGACGTACCAGGAATCATTGCCAAACACTGAATAAAGCCTATTAATATCGCCGTTTTATAAGTCAGATATTCAACTGAGGTTATTCTATTTAATGGTTTCCTATTCTCGATATACAGTAGAATTAGCCCACCAACTATTAGGGCCAGTGCAACAACTGTCGTGTTAAATAAACGTTCTTCTATGTAATCGCCTAGGAGGAACCCGATTGCCAGCGCAGGAATCACTCCCGCAATAGTCTTTTTCCAGAGGTCAAAAATCCTCTGATTTTCTAATGGTTTGTTACGACCTGATGGAATAAGTCGTTTTCTAAAGTAAACTACTACCGAAAGAATGGCCCCAAGTTGGATTACCACGTTAAACATATTCGCGAATTGTTCACTGAACCCAACAAACTGGTTCACAATAATAAGGTGCCCAGTCGAGGAGATGGGGAGAAATTCGGTTATCCCTTCTACAATTCCTAGAATTAAGGCACTTAGAAAGTCGTTCAAATTATCATCTCGTTTCTACAAATTGTGACTGGTCCAAAGGCTTGGCTTTCCTCCTTTCACAGGAAAAAGGCACTGGTTATCACTTAGCCAATACTTTCTAATGATACGTATTAATACTTAAATTAATGCCAGTATTTCTTCTTGACTAACTGATAATATACCATGAAAGAGACGTTTTCTCAAGAATCACGAGCCATGGAAGACTCAGCAAAATTCAGGGTAAACAATTGAAACGCACAAATTGGATGTCTTATATAATCATCCAATTGGATGTTGCACGCTGGTAATCTCCCCCATATAATAAGCTAAAACCACGTGAGGGGGAGTAAAATATGATGCATGTCTATGCAGATCGTGTTAACCACATGGAGAATTCTGCTATTCGGGAGATCTTGAAGGTGACCGAACAACCAAATGTAATTTCTTTTGCAGGCGGCCTTCCAGCTCCAGAATTGTTTCCACTTACTGATATCCGGGAATCGTATGATCGTGTTTTAGGGGCTGGAGACCCTTCTGTCCTACAATACGGTACTACCGAGGGTTATTTACCCCTGCGCGAGGAGATAGCGGCTCAAATGCGTGCCAAAGGAATTAAGGCTGAAGCCGATAACATTTTCCTCACAAATGGGTCACAGCAAGGACTAGACCTAATTGCCAAACTATTCCTGAATCCAGGGGATGTTGTACTTTTACAAAATCCCAGTTATCTCGGAGCCATCCAAACCTTTCGTAGTTACCAGGCCAATTTTAAGTCATTCCTTACAAATGAAGGAGGAATCAACCTCCCGGACCTCGAATCATCTATTAAGCAGCACGGTCCCAAGCTCATCTACCTTGCTCCCACCTATCAGAATCCGACTGGCACCACTTTCACGCTTGAAGAACGGCAAGCAGTTGCACGCCTAGCTAGCCAGTACGGAATCCCATTGATAGAAGATGACCCCTACGGTGAACTACGCTATGAGGGTCCAATATTACCGTCAATCAAGTCTTTGGCTGCCGAAGATGAAGTGATTTACCTTGGCACCTTTTCTAAGACCCTCGCCCCTGGGCTAAGGTTAGGTTGGATCGTCGCTGACCAAAAAATAATAGCTAAACTGACTGTGGCCAAACAAGGAACTGATTTGCACACCAGTACCCTCTTACAGCGGGCTACTCACTACTACTTGACCCATTTTAGCGCGGCCGAACACGTCGAGAAGATTCGACAAACCTATAAACTACGACGAGATCTAATGCTACAGGAACTCAAGTTTGCCTTTCCCACCCAAGCTAGGTGGACAGAACCAACCGGAGGCATGTTTATATGGCTGACCCTACCCGAAGGCTATGATACTGATCAACTCCTGCCACGGGCAGCAGCAGCCAAAGTAGCCTATGTGCCTGGTATTCATTTTTTTGCGAACGGCGAGAGTAATAGCAGCATGAGATTAAATTTTTCCAATCCCACACCAGAACAGATAAAACAAGGAATAAATCGCCTTGCAGCTATTATGAAGGTTAACTAGCAACGCACTTTGAAGGACGTGGTTCGGGTTCGGAGTTCGGGTTCGAAATACGATCAAAATATTAATTATCCCAAATGAACACATCCAACATAAGATCAAAGGGGTTATGACCATGGAACTGCATTTAGACCGTTCCCTTAAGACACCACTATACTTGCAAATTAGGAACCAAATCCGGCAACTTATCCTGGCAAATGAACTCTCTCCTGGTTTTCGCCTTCCCCCTGAGAGAAAGTTTGCCAGCACTTTAGGGGTAAACCGCACTACAATAGTCAATGCTTACCACGAATTGGAAGCGGATGGCTTAATTCAGTCACATGTGGGCAAAGGAACGATAGTGAGTTCTTCCCTGTCCTCCACAGATCGCTTTTTTGACCATCTATCAGGCATCGAAGACAATTACGGATTACTACCTACACCGGTTCAACCTATGTCTTGGCAGAACTTTTATTCCAGGCAGTCAGAGCGCATGTACAATCCTGTCTTAGCTTCCATTCTGACTGAAATTGGTGAGGAAGATCAGATATCCTTTGCCTTGGGATCACCGGCTGGTGAGTACTTTCCACTAGAGGAATTTAGTCAGATAGGTCAGCAAGTCATAAGTTCAGGTAACTGGCAGGCCTTTGAATATGGGCCCACAATGGGGCATTACCCTCTACGGGAATACATAGCAACTTGGCTGGCTCAGCGCGGCATCCATACCCAAGCAGAACGAGTTATGATTTTATCAGGTTCTCAACAAGGGCTAGATTTGCTTGCCAAAGTCTTCTTAGAACCGGGGGACTACATCGTGATGGAAGAACCGTCCTTCTTAGGAGCTATTGGGGTTTTCAAAGCAGCAGGTGCCCGAATTCTAACTGTACCTATGGATCAAGAAGGCTTAAGAACCGATTTATTAGAACAGATTCTCGCACGGCATCGCCCCAAATTCATTTACACACTCCCGACCTTTCAAAATCCATCTGGCCATAAGATGAGTCTGTCCCGACGCCAAGAGCTCCTCAGATTGGCGTATCAATATCATATACCGATTGTGGAAGATGACCCCTATAGTGAACTCTATTATGAAGGTAAACTATCCCCTTCCCTTAAATCCTTGGATGAACACGAACACGTTATCTATTTGGGAACATTTTCTAAAATACTGTTTCCTGGTCTCCGCCTAGGTTGGTGTGTAGCACCTCCTTCGGTATTGGAGCATTTGACCCTTGCCAAACAGCATGTCGATCTTCATACCAGCACCACTACTCAGTGGATGATGACTGAATTCTGCCAGCAGGGACTATTGGACCAACACCTTATAAAGGTCAGAAATCATTATAGGATTCAACGCGATACCATGGTTTCAGCTTTAACGAAGCTTGCACCGTCAGGACTAACCTGGTCTGTGCCTGAGGGTGGTTATTACTTATGGTGCGAACTGCCCCCCGGAATGAAAGCTGCGACACTCCTTACCAAGGCGGCCGAGAAGAAAATTACCTTCGTCCCTGGAAATGCCTTTTTCATTAACCCTGGTGGCACAGACCGAATTAGACTTTGTTTCAGTCGTCACCCAGAAGCAACGATTCTAGAAGGAATTCGACGGCTCTGCGAAGCTATAACTGAGATCTTAATTCAGCCTCGCCCTAAGGATAAGACGAATCGACCTCTCTTTAATAATCCTCTAGTGTGAATAAGAAGCTACCTCAATTACAATTCTAACGGGTTCCGTTAAGAGGTTCAAACTCAAAGTTCACTTAAATTTACACCCAGAAAAGAGGCTAATTCACGTTAGCCTCTTTTCTTATTCCACAAGGGTTATTAACCCTACAATTGTATAAATCACACCAGAAATTACCTAGGAAGGTTTTATTAAATGCATGCATCGTTCTATTAAATTTAGGCTTGAATTTTTGCATTTCTTGCTCGAATGGTTGCGTTAACTGTAGACACCAAGGTTATGAATTAAACCTATATCCCGCGCCCCAAAGGGTTTCGATATATTCTGGATTGGATGAGTCTCTTTCAATCTTTTTTCTGATCTTCTGGACATGCACTGATACAGTTGCACTATCTCCGAGGGATTCATCCCCCCATATTGTTTCGAAGATATGTTCTTTGCTAAATACAATGTTTGGATTTGTAGCAAAAAACACGAGCAGGCTATATTCTGTTGTCGTCAACTGGACTTCTTTTCCGTTAACAAAGACTTTATGGGCGGATGTATTTATTTCAAGGCCCTTATGATTTATTACTTCACACGCAACTATTTTACCTTTAAGCCGTTCATATCTTACAATATGAGATTTGACTCTAGCTACTAACTCCGCAGGACTGAAGGGTTTCGTTAGGTAATCATCGGCGCCAAAACCTAATCCTCTAATTTTATCAATATCTTCATTTTTGGCGGATACAATGAGCACCGGAATCTCGAATTTATCTCGAATTTCCTTTGTAATTTGATATCCGTCCTTACCAGGCAACATTAAATCTACAATAATAACATTGTAGAGGCCCGTTAGAGCCTTTTCTAGACCCTTTATCCCATCTTGGACTATATCTACTTCATACCCATTTAATTGCAAATAGTCTCGTTCTAATTCAGCAATGTTTAGATCATCTTCGATAATTAGAATTCGTTTCATTTATACCCTCTTCTCTAATCATCCCTAGCAGTGTATCTGATTACGCTTCTTCTATGACTGGTAGCAGTATTGTAAAACATGTGGATTCCTTTTCAATACTTACTACCGTAATTGACCCCCCATGAGCTTGCACGAGTTCCTTGGCAATGGCTAGCCCAAGTCCAGTACTCATCAGGTCCTTTGTTCGCTCGTTATCAATTCTATAAAATCTATTGAAGATATGAGGAAGTTTTTCCGCAGAGATTCCGGGGCCATTGTCTGCTATGTTAATGACAATAAAGCTATCAAGGTGTCTTTTCATTTCAATCCTTATGGTCAAATCCTTATCTGCTCCATATTTTACAGCATTTCCAATCACATTTCTGAAAGCCTGATGGATTCTTTTCCGATCGATAGAAACAAGACAGTCGCTCTCCATTTTATTGACATAGTGAAAATTCAATTGTTTTTCTTCAAGCTCAAATTGGAATTCTTCCATTAAATCATGCATAAAAGCACCTATTAGAACACGTTCAAAGCGAAAATCAAGTTTTTGCAAATCTAATTTAGAAAATAAGAAAAGATCATCAATTAGTTTATCCATATAAACTGTATTCTGGTAAATCGTTTTGAGGTACTTAGCAATTTTCTCGGGTGATATGACAACTCCGTCTTGGATTGCTTCAATATACCCTTGCACAGATGAGATGGGTGTCTTAAGATCATGAGAAATATTGGCAATAAGGGTCTTACGATTTTCTTCATACTCAGACTTTAATATCTCACTCGCCTGTAATTTTTGAGCCATTTCATTAAACGAATCGACCAACAACCCAATAAAACCTAAGTCAGCGACGATATCTCTCTCAACTTTTACATTATAATTACCTCTAGAAATCTCTTCCACACCAACTTTGAGTTTATCAATTGGCGCGAAAACTCGTTTTTCTAAGCGCCAAAGAAACGAAAATTGCAAGACTTCTTTAATAATTAAAAATACTGCGAAGAACATGCTGATTGATTTGATACCTACCCATCTAAATAGTAAGTATATAATGATTAAATTAAATACAATACTAACCGGACGCAGAAAACGAAGGGACTTATGATACTGAGTGAATTCACGGTGCTTTCTCACGAATTCCTGGTGATGACAGAATAACTCCTGTTGTTGCTCACATTCATGATGGCATTCTTGTAATCCCTTATGCTTCTGATGGCGAACATGCTTTGCTTTTAATCCTCTTGCTAGATGTTCTCTAATCCGCTTAAACATACAGCTCACCCATTAAATTCTTCCTTTAATTACTCCTGTGTATTATATCGAATACAAGGACGCAAAACAATTCAATTGTTCTGCGCCCCCGTTCTATATTAAGAGAATCCTGAGTCCACTTGGTTTCCCATGCTATGCCAAAGTGAACTGGTTCAATTAAGGATCAATTCTGCTTTGAGACTGATAACATGACTCTCCTTTAGGGCATCGATTTGATTTCCGTCAACAGTCACCACGATTTTCTCTACTTCCCGATCTTTATTGATCCAGAGACTCAACCCAACTTTATGGTCGGACAGAGTACAAAACTCCTTCATAAAGGCGTGATGCGGATGATTTTCCGGCATTGCTTTCTCACTCATTTTCCCTTGGAAAAGCTTTGCTAGCTCTTCAGGCATTTCAGTTAAATTCAGGGATAAGATGACAGACTTATCTTCTTTCTCATCAACCTTGATTTGATTGAGTACATTAAGCATAAACCCTAACTTCGTTAATTTGCCTTTAATCCCACAACAATTATTATCACTCTGTGTTTGACCGCCAAGGTGCTCGTGAGGGTTATGATGATTCATGTGTTTCAAAAATCCATGATGATTATGACTAGAACAACTCTTCATCGTGAACTCAGATTGACTGTCATGCTTTAGTTTTTTACCCTGGCATTCGAATTCTGCATTAATTTTGACTTTTGTCTCCCCGCTTGTTAGATTTTTTTCAAATTCATTAACAAAGTGTCCTATTTCAACTTGATCCTTCATACCTAACGCTTTAAAAGTACCGCTTACTACCTCCTTTTCTTTCATCGTGTTAATCACATCATACATAATTTTAAGTTTACTCATATTTAACAACCTCCCTATTATTTCTGCTCACAAATTCATTATAAAGGGAGATTTTAAACTCGTTTTAAAGAGATTATAAAAATTCTATAAAGATAATCGAAAAATTTTTCTCTTTAGTCATTTCAATCAATATAATTTAAGTGTATTATGACAGCATAGGGAATTGCTTTCATCAAGGTGTGGTGATTAAATCCAAAACAAAAAGCAGACGACTCTGCCGACTGCTTTTTATTTTAGATTTAGTAGTAGTGATATCCCTCTAAGGAGTTGAAGCGTAATGATTAGACTAGCAGTAGAAAATGATTTACCTGTGATTTTAGAGATTTATAACGATGCAATATTAAATACTACATCAGTCTACACCTATAATGCCCAGACACTAGAGGACCGAAAGCTATGGTTTGATAAGAAAAATGAAGACCAATTTCCAATCCTTGTTTTTGAAGAGAATAACAGTGTTCTTGGATTTGCAACTTTTGGCCCTTTTAGAGCTTGGCCTGCCTATAAATATACGATTGAGCATTCAGTTTATGTGCATAGTGGTTATTGGAATCATGGGGTGGGTAGTGCTCTCTTAAAAGAGATCATTAACCTTGCAGGTGAAAGAAACTTTGCAACCTTAGTTGCTGGCATTGATTCATCTAATAATAGCAGTCTCAAAATGCATCAAAAATTCGGTTTCGAATACTCAGGCACTATACAAAGGGCTGGTTATAAGTTTGGTAAATGGCTTGATTTGGTGTTTTATCAAAAAAATCTCTTAGGCCCTGAAAATCCAATTGATGGCTAAATTCATGCATGCCACCGCACTGATCCGACATCACCACGATAACGTGGAATAACGTGAACATGCCAGTGAAAAATCGATTGACCTGCAACCTCCCCGACATTAACGCCTATGTTATATCCATCAGGGTGAAACCGCTCATCTAGCTGCTCTTTTACTTTCTTAAGAAGTACTCCAACGCTGGCAATCTCTTCCTGGGTCGCCTCAAAAAAACTTGCTGCGTGGCGTTTCGGAACAATAAGGACATGTCCTTTACTGACAGGGTACTTGTCAAAAAAGGCCCGAGCTAGTTCGTCCTCTACAATAATTTCCGTTCCCAGTAGTGTGCAAAATACACAATCGTTCATCTTCTTTCCTCCTCAAATTTGCTCGACGTAAGACACCGACTTCGACAAGTAAGAGTCATACCCATACTCCATTTCAACTCTTTAGTTGAACGAGTTCATTAGGCTTCTTTCTTCGCACGTCCGTATACAATCCAACCAAACAGCATGGATGCCACAATAATAAAGGCCGGATGAATATTGGCTAGGTAAAGCAACGCTACTGTGACCACTGCGATTCCCCATGAACTACCGGTAGGGAAAGATTTCTTACCCATGTCATACGCTGTTTCCGCTACAAGAACAACCACCACGGGGCGAACAGCCTGGAGCATAGCTTTGAGTTCTGGAGAGTTAGAGTACTTCATAATTAAACTACCTAATAATACAACAACGATTACCGTGGGCGCGACTGTTCCAATGATAGCTACGAATGCTCCCAGCCACCCTGCTACTTTATACCCTATATAGGCAGCCATTTTAGTGGCGATAGGTCCAGGTAAAGCATTGCAGATGGCTAGAGAATCAGCAAACTCTTGGTTATCCAGCCACTGATATCGAACCACCGCTTCTGCTTTAACAAGTGGAATTAGGGCAGGCCCTCCACCAAATCCCAGGTTTGAAGCGCGGGTGAAGGCTATAAATAGATCCCATAGTTTTCTAAGCATGAAGAGCACCTCCTTTAACACTAGGTTAGTTTGGAATGAGTCCTAAAATTAGCGAAAAACCAGCAAGCCAAAGGCCATAGATAGTACAATAATTAGTGCTGGATGCAACTTCAACCAGAATAAAGAAACCACCGTGGCCAAAGCAATACCCCAAGTTGCTAGATTCGGGAAAGACCCTACTCCCATATCGAAAGCGGTCTGAGCAATTAAGACAACAACGACCGGCCGCACTCCCCTAAGCATCCCTTTTAAGGCTGGGGAATTCGAATACTTCATTAAAAAATTAGCCAATAGAATAACCGCGAGAACGGTCGGTAAAATAACCCCAATATTTGCTACTATTGCTCCTAACCATCCGGCTTGTTGATAACCTATATAACCCGCTAATTTTGTTGCGATTGGGCCCGGCAAAGCATTTCCAACGGCCAGCGCATCGGTGAATTCAGTGTTAGTTAACCAGTGATACCGCTCCACTACTTCAATTTTAATGAGAGGAACAACGGCTGGTCCACCACCGAAGCCGAGGTTACTGGCCCTAGCAAAAGCAATTAACAGATCCCAGAGTTGGGTAAGCATCTAGTTTCATCTCCTTCCTGTGTGTTCTCCACTTATAATTGCCTAACATTTTTTAGAAGCATGTAGATTGGTAAAGCCATCTACTCAGTAAGTATTCTTTTCCCATGTTCCGTATTTTCTTGAAGGTATAGAAGACGGATTATATGAGTTTTCCTAGTGTGATTATATAACCTAGGGTTCTAGAATTCAATACGTTTGGTATACCAAATTCGTTATTTTTGTATACCAAACGTATTGAATTAGAAATTAAAAAGCCATTTCCAAAAATGCTTTGCTCGAATTTTCAGTGTGTCTTTTTGCTGCGGACTCAGCTCCAAGGCTGTCACGGTTTCGTAGAGCTGCAATGATCTCATTGTGTTCTAGCCATACTTCTTCAGAACGACCCGGTTTAGAATAAGCCACTTCAGTAAACTTCGTTATATACTCGTGCAATGTATTGAGAAAATCATATAATCGCGGGCTTTCCGCAGTTTTGTAAATTATCTCATGAAACTTATTGTTCAATTGGTTAGATTTTTTAAGATTTCCTTTGCCATGTTCGTCCGAAATCTGCTTAGCTAGCAATTCCAAACGGTCTAATTCCCTGGGTCTTATTTTAGAAGCTGCGATACTGCAAATAAGTGCTTCCAATGATGTCCTAATGACTAGTATCTCTATGATATCTGCCTTTGTAAATCCAGTAACAACTACCCCTTTGCGTGGGATATGAGTGACCAGCCTTTCTAATTCGAGCTTGTGGATTGCTTCGCGAACTGGAGTCCTACTAATCCCCAGTTGTTCGGCGATATTACGCTCCACAAGTCTCTGACCTGGTTCTAATTTTTTGTCCAGAATGGCGTTTCTCAAAATAGAAAACACCGACTCACGGATATTGCCCTTATTGTCAAACTTAATGGGTGAAAAATGATGTGCCACTTTCCTTCTCCCCCTTTTGAATTTGTAACATCTACTTTAACGCAATTATAATTCCTTCAATGGCATAAAGGCAAGTGGCACATGGTATACCATATTCTAAAAACCGAATCTACTTTTCAGTACTCCAACGCAACTAGAAAGCGAAGCCATTGCAGCAGATCACCACAATGCAATATGCCCATCCGCTCTGGGCTCTGTTCCTCCGGCTAAAATTCCGTCTGAAGTCCTCCAGATTATTTGACCACGTCCAAAACTGCCAGAATCTAATGCCCAACGAATGTCATGCCCCTTGCGGGCAAGGGCTTGGGCAATATGTTCGGGAAAGGAATGTTCAAGCTCGATAGTTTTTCCATTGATCCATTGCCAACGGGGCGCATCGAGTGTTGCTTGAGGGTTTAAGTTGAAATCAAGGGCATTCGTAACTACTTGGAGATGTCCTTGAGGCTGCATGAAACCTCCCATCACGCCAAAGGGACCTACCGGAAGGTTATCTTTGGTTAAGAAACCAGGGATGATGGTATGATAAGGCCGTTTACCTGGTTCCAAACAATTGTCATGATTAAGGTCCAAGGAAAAGTTGTGGCCGCGATTATGCAGGCTAATCCCGGTTTCAGGGACTACTAAGCCGGAGCCAAAACCCATATAGTTACTTTGAATATAAGAAACCATATTTCCCTCGCCATCAGCAGTTGCCAGATATACCGTTCCCCCTTGAGGCGGATTTCCCGGCTCAGGTTGAAGGGCTCTTGCTCCGATTTCTTCCCGTCGTTGCTTAGCGTAGACGTCTGAGAGCAAATCTTCAACGCTTAGTCGCATCTTAGTAGGATCGGCAATGAATTTCTTACCGTCCATAAAAGCAAGTTTTAGAGCTTCGATCTGCTTATGATATGATTCGGCGCTATCTTTGATATCAAAGTCGAAACCTTTTAAAATATTTAAGGCCATCAGGGCAACGAGCCCATGTCCGTTGGGAGGAATCTCCCAAACATCATACCCTCGATAATTAATGTTTATCGGGGTCACCCATTCAGGTTTATATGCCGCTAAATCGTCTTTTCTAAGCAAGCCACCATATTTTTTAGAAAACTCGTCGATCTTATCGGCGATAACCCCGCTATAGAAAGATCGAGCTTTTGTTTCTGCGATAGCTTGTAAAGTGCGGGCGTGATCAGGAGAGTGCCAAAGTTCACCGATTTTTGGAGCTCGCCCTTGGGGGGCAAAGGTACTAAACCAATATTTGTATTGCTCGTCTTTTAGCTCAAGAGAGTATCTGTTGAAGGCGCTCTCCCAACTCCTGCCGACCGTCGGAGAAAGAGGATAACCTTTTTCTGCATAAGCAATTGCCGGTGCCATCACTTCACTTAGCGGAAGCCTTCCGAAGCGAGCGGACAATTCAGCCCAAGCGGCCGGTGCCCCGGGTACGGTGACCGGAAACCATCCGTATTTGGGCATTTCCTTATGTCCGGCTTTTTGCAAGGCATGCAAGGTCAGGAGTTGCGGTGCTGGGCCGCTGGCGTTAAGGCCAAAAAGTTGGCCCTTTGTCCAGATTAAGGCAAAAGCGTCCCCTCCTATTCCATTAGAAGTTGGCTCTACTACTGTCAAGCATACTGCAGTGGCAATAGCTGCATCAATTGCATTTCCGCCTTTTCTCAAAACAGACAGCCCCGCTTCAGCTGCAAGAGGCTGAGCAGAGGCGACCATTCCATTTTTTGCGTACATGGTCATTCTGCGCGATACATAGGGATTATAAAGCGTATCAAAGTTGATCATTTGGCATAATCTCCCTTCAAGAATGGTTTTCCTAACCTACTATATAAATATTATAAGCCTGTATTGCCCTCAAAGTGGAAAATTATAAAGAAAACTTAGCAAACGCCAAGCATTCAGACGCCGGCGGTCGCCTTAGTTTTTTCATTCATCAGTGGTGCCGCAAAGCGGTATGGAGGTCGATAGTATTAAAAAGCACCCCCTAAGGGGTGCTAAACATACATAAGACTACTTAGCTCTCATGTCAGGCTGTAGGCTTCACCCTCTTCAATTAAGTTTAGGATCAAACATTTCCCGAACCCCATCTCCAAAGAGGTTAAACCCGAGAACCACGACAAAGATCGCTATCCCTGGCCACAAGGCCAGGAGTGGCTGAACATTAAGATACCCTTGAGCGATATTAAGCATTGAACCCCAACTTGCCTGTTCCGGTCGAGCACCTAAGCCAAGGTAGGAAAGCCCTGCTTCTGCGATAATCGCCGCAGCCATCGAAAGTGTCATTTGCACGATAACCGGACCCAGAGTATTCGGAAGAACATGAAGGAACATGATTCTTAAATCGCTCGAACCAATGGCCTTAGCCGCCTGAACATATTCCAGATTTTTTACCGTTAAGACCTGGGCCCGAGTGATTCGGATAAAGGAGGGCAAAAAGCCTATTCCAATCGCGATCATGGCATTATAAAACCCACCCCCTAAGGCCGAAGCCATCGCTAAGGCTAAAATCAGAGAGGGAAATGCCTGGAAAGCATCAACGAACCGCATAACCACCCATTCATCCCAAAATCCACCGACATATCCGGTAATAAGCCCAATCGGTACTCCAAACACTATGGCAATGCCTACAGAGATCAGTGCCGCCTGTATGGATAACCGGGCGCCAAACACAATTCTCGAAAAGATATCCCGTCCTAAATCATCGGTCCCTAGAATATGTCCCGGGCCTGGCGGTTGGAGAGTGTGTAGATAGTCTTGGGAGAAAACAGGGTCATAGGGAGCAATCAAAGGGGCAAAGAGAGCTGTGAGGATAAGAACAAGCACTATCACTCCGCCAAATACGGCGAGTTTGTTCTTGGTAAAACGTCGATACATCACCCTCCACTGTTTTTCCCGCTGAAAGGAATGGGCAACTTGCGGGGCAGATAGAACAGTCGAATTAGCCAATTCATTCATGCTCCTGCCCCCTTCCCTATTTTTATTCTCGGATCAATGACCGTGTATAACAAATCAACAATGAGATTTATAAGTACGACCATCAGCGCTGACACGAGAATAGCTCCCTGTACTGTCACAAAATCTCGAGTAAAAATAGAATCCACAATCAATTTCCCATAGCCGGGAATAGAGAAGATACTCTCTGTAATAACCAAGCCTCCCAGGAGCCCAGCGATCATCAAACCGCTTGAAGTCAAAACTGGCACTAGGGCATTTTTAAGGGCATGGTCTAAGATGACCGTCTTCTCTTTCAGACCTTTCGAATACGCAGTACGTACATAATCGGCATCCAACACTTCCAGCAAGCTGCTTCTGACCATTCTCATCAGCACTGCTGCTTCACGAAGCCCTGTCGCGACCATTGGCATAATCATGGCTGCCATATTTTCCGCTGGATTCTGGGTAAAAGGCACATAACCCGAGGCCGGAAGCCAACCCAACTTTACTGCAAATAGTACAATGAACATCATGCCCAGCCAAAAATGGGGAACGGACATTCCACCCAAAGCAAAACCTGAGCTCAGATAATCTATCCAGGTCCCTCTCCGGGCTGCAGATAAAATTCCTGCTGGAATTGCAATGAGAAGAGCAATCAGAAATGTACCCAGTGTTAATTCCAGGGTGGCGGGTAGACGCTGCAGGATAAGCTTGGAAACTGGGGTGTGGTCCACGAGAGAGCGCCCCAAATCGCCGTGGAGCACTCCCCCTAACCAGGTCAAATACTGAATTATGATGGGCTTATCCAGTCCCAATTGAGCTCGCATTGCTACAACAGCCTCAGGTGTCGCTTCTTGCCCCAGAATTACAGTGGCCGGATCCCCTGGGATCAGGTGCATTAGTGAGAACACCATGATCGTAACGAGCAGAATGACCGGTATAGCAAGTAACAGACGCCTGAGTAAATATTTCATACCAATAGCTCCTTAATTCTTAAATTTTAATTTTTAAATATAGATACCGTGCGGATCAACCCATCAGAAATTGGGACAAAGCCTTGAATATGTTTGGACAGGCCAAAAACATTATTTTCATGATAGAAGAAGATATACGGCAGTTCCTCGTTCAAAATCGTCATGGCTTGATCATAGATCACTTTTCGTTTAGCCGGATCTTGTTCAATCCGAGCGTCTTTCATTAATCCATCGATTTGTGGGTTACTATACCTCCCATAGTTCATAGAACCGTTAGTTATAACGTCATCATAGATGTTTTGATCTGGGTCTGGGCGTCCGCTCCAACTAACAGCAGACGCTTCGAAGTTTCCTTTGATCGATTGGTCAAGAAGCGTACCAAATTCCAATTTTTCAATATTCATAGTAATCCCAGCCGGTTTTAACATATTCTGTAACATTTCAGCAGTTCGTTGGTTATCTGGAGTGGTTGATGTTTTGTAGGTGAATGTAAATCCATCTGGCTTACCCGCTTTGACTAAGAAATCTTTTGCTTTGGCGGTATCCGGGCTAAAAGTCTTATCGCTATCCCCATTGGCGAGGTTACCCGGCGCGAACGGGGAATGTCCGGCTGTGGCCGCACCATTTTTGATAAGTTTGACCAAAGCTTCACGGTCGATTAACACATCAACAGCTTGACGCAGATACTTATTATCAAACGGAGGTTGGCTGACATTTAGATAGAATCCGACATAACCTTGTCCAGCTTGATTAATCAGCATAAAGTTAGGATCGCTTTTGAAGTTTTGAATTTCCTTCGTAGGAAAGCGCCAGTCCGTCATGTCCACTTGTCCGCTTTTCAGATTCATGGCCGCAACATTAGCATCCGTAATGATTTTATACACAACCGAATCAAGATGGGGCAATCCTTTTTGCCAATAGTTGGGGTTTTTAACGAGTGTTATTGAGTTACCTTTAACACGTTCTTTAAATATGAAGGGGCCAGTTCCGACCGGATTATTAAGAAAGTCTTGGCCTGCTTTCGTAACGGCAGTTGGAGAAACCATCATGCCAGCACGATCAGATAAAATTGAGAGAAATGGCGAAAAGGGCTGTTTTAGTTCGACTTTGACAGTGTCAGGATCGACCACTGATACAGCCTTCACCTCACCCAATTCGCCCTTCCGGGGTGAGGATTTATCCATATTTCGGTCAAAGTTGAATTTCACGGCTTCTGCATTAAAGTCTGTGCCATCTGTAAATTTAACTCCTTTATGAAGATGGAAAGTATAGACTAAGCCATCCGTCGAAACATCAATTTTTTCCGCCAGCATCGGGACGATCTTACCGTCTTTATCAATATCAACTAATTTGTCAAATAAACTTTGGAAAACATAACGGTCATACACAGAGCTGGAAAGCGCAGGGTCAAGCTTTGGCGCATCGGAGCTTAATGCAATATTTAATGTTCCCCCATCTTTCGGAACTGCTACATTTGAACTAGTCGTCGGAGTGGTACTCGCTGCTGTTCCGCAACCCGTTACAACCAGAAGCAAGCCAACTACGGCAGCTGCAAGGGGTGCTTTAATCTTCTTAAACATGTCTAACTCATCCTCTCTGTTGCTATGTAGTGGAATTTGATTTTCAATCACTTTTAAAACTATCAAGATCTAAATTGAAGTAGCTAATCTTCTTTCCTTTTTCTCGCCCCCTTATACAAATTTTCACATGATTTGTTTCACAAAACTCTGATTTCATAATTTAAAATTTAAACTTAGGTGTTGTATAATAGGTTACCATCAATTATTATAAAGAGCAATAATATATTTCCATAAACGAAGGAATAAATACCCTCGATTTACCCAGAAAGATCGGAAGGGATGTTGTTTGTGTCAAATTACTCAAGCCTATTAGATATTAATAATTTACAAACCCAATTTATCTCAAACGGCCACATTATTCCCGCTGTAGATGGCGTGAACATTAAAGTTCAGCCTAGCGAAACGGTGGGTATTGTTGGTGAATCTGGCTCCGGTAAAACGGTAACCGCTCTATCCGTGATGCGCCTACTTCCTCGACGCGGTGCTAAAATTGTTTCTGGGGACATCCTGTTTAAGGATCAAAGTTTGCTTGCCTTATCGGAGGCCAAGATGCGTGAAATCAGGGGGAATGAGATCGCCATGATCTTTCAGGAGCCCATGACATCCCTAAATCCGGTCTACACCGTGAACCGGCAATTATGCGAAATGATCATGCTTCATCGAAACTATAATAAACAAGAAGCTCAGGCGCAAGCCTTGACTATGTTAAAAAGGGTCAATATTCCACGTCCGGAGAAAATTCTCGAGGAATACCCCCATCAATTATCTGGAGGAATGCGACAACGTGTCATGATTGCCATGGCCATGTCCTGTGACCCTTCGCTACTCATTGCGGACGAACCGACTACAGCTCTTGACGTGACCATCCAAGCACAGATTCTTGATCTGATGCGTGAACTTCGCCAGTCTCAGCAGACTTCCATACTTTTAATCACTCACGACCTAGGCGTCGTGGCTGAGATGTGTGACCGGGTATATGTGATGTACGCCGGCCAGGTCGTTGAAGAAGCAGATATCTATGCATTATTTGAAAATCCTTCCCATCCCTACACGCAAGGTCTACTTCGATCAATGCCTAAGGCCAATGTCGACCTAGAGCGACTCGATTCCATCCCGGGAAATGTTCCCCTTCCCGGAACAGTTAAACAAGGTTGTCGCTTTGCTTCTCGTTGCCCCCATACCGCTGAACGCTGCTTATGCGAAGCCCCCCCGTTTGTCGAACTCTCCGCAGGACAAAAAAGCCGCTGTTGGCTCCATGCTGAACCCACTCGAAAAGAGGTGCATCTCTCATGAGCGTACTCCTGCAAGTAAAAGGCTTGAAAAAATACTTTCCCATCTCTGCCGCTGGAGTTGTAGGTCGAACGGTTGGCCAGGTTAAGGCTGTAGATGATGTCTCTTTCACAATCGAGGAGGGAGAAACCCTCGGTCTCGTCGGTGAATCCGGTTGTGGAAAATCAACAACTGGGCGTTCCATTATCCGCCTAATTGAGCCCACGGCAGGTGAGATTACCTTTCAAAACATCAATCTTTCTCAGCTTAAAGGACGAGAACTTCGCGAAGCTCGGAAGGATCTCCAGATAGTTTTCCAAGATCCTTATGCCTCCTTGAATCCTCGAAAAACGATTGGAGCAACCCTAGAAGAGCCCTTAATTATCCATGGCGTACCAAAGGTCGAACGAAAAAAACGGGTAATTGAACTCTTGGAGATTGTTGGCTTAACCGAGTATCATGCCGGCGCGTACCCCCATGAGTTCTCCGGCGGTCAACGCCAACGCGTCGGAATCGGTCGAGCCCTGATCACTAAACCTAAGTTAGTCGTCGCCGATGAACCCGTCTCGGCACTCGATGTGTCCATTCAGTCCCAAATTCTAAATCTCATGAAAGACCTTCAAGATCAATTCAAACTAACTTATTTGTTTATTTCTCACGACCTTTCTGTAGTCCGACATGTGAGTGACCGTGTCGGAGTCATGTATTTAGGTCGCCTTGCGGAAATTGCCCCTAAGAATGAACTCTACAGCAACCCTATGCACCCTTATACAGAGGCTCTGCTTTCCTCAACACCTAATTTGAATCCGCGGGAGAAACCTCAACGCATTATTCTCAAAGGAGATATTCCCAGCCCAGCGAACCCACCCTCTGGGTGCGCCTTCCACACGCGCTGCCCTAAGTGTATGGACCTCTGCACGACAAAGCGACCCGTGCTGCAAGAAATTAAACCTGGCCATTTTGTGGCCTGCTTTCGTTGTCTTTAAGTGTTTTAGAAATGCTAGTTCTACTCCATGGTAATAACCATAACCAAAAGACTACCTGCATCATATAATGAATTCAGGAATTCTAGAGTTATGAGGAGGGCTAGCCATGTTCGGTTATAGCAAGTCACTATTCTATCCGGTTCACGTTCAGCTCCGCGACCCTGTATTTGGCCAAGTATTGCTTGAACACTATGGTGGAAAAGACAGTGAATATTCAGCGGCGTCCCAGTACCTAAATCATCGCTCCAATATGCGTAACCGCCACCTTCGTGATCTCTTGGGGTTAATTGCTGCCGAAGAGATGGGGCACATGGAAATGATCGCAGTCGCCATTAACAAACTAGGTGGTCCGCCACTCTGTTATGTTAATTCGCAAGGAATACCCTGGAATATGAGTTATGTCGATCAAAGCTTAGACCCTATTGCGATGCTTCAAGCCGACGTCGAAGCGGAGGTTCGAGCCCGAATTTTGTACAATCAACATTTCACGATGACCAATGACCCCGGTCTTAAAAAAATGATCAGTTTCTTAGGCAGTAGAGAAGATGTGCATAAACATCTATTCCAAAAAGCTCAGGCACTCATTCAGCACTCTGCACCAGCCGAGCAATTTAATGAATTAATTGTTGAATACAAACTGAGTTTGCAAAAGTTATAACCATCTAGAAATATTACAACAGCGAGCCCTTCACGTTTATAAAAACAATGAAGGGCTCTTCTTATTATGCGCATAATAAAATTTACTATTTGAAATTCTATTTATCTCTCTGTTAAGTTCGCTCTTTGGTAGACCTTCCTGTCTGCAGGTTCGTATTCAATCAGATGCTTATCTTCCAATCCAGGGCTCAGTTGGAACTGGGTTTGCCTAACAGTGCATCATCGGCGCCCGTAAAATGGTCTTCGGCAATTTGATCACTCTTCTTGCCTTCAATTTCATATTGCCTCTTATTGATACTTTTCATTTCGAAATAAATCAGGATGGCGGTTAATAGAACTGCTAAACCATCTGCTATCGGAGCTGTTCTCCAGATGCCGTCGATTCCCCAGAAATTCGGCAAGATTAACAAGAGAGGGATAAACAGTAAAACTTGTCTTGAAAGACTGAGTATAATAGATGGAATTGCTTTTCCCACTGCTTGAAAGTAACTGGAACCTATAATTTGAAAACCAATTACTGGGCACAACGCAAAATAGACAAGCATAGCATCAGCCGTCATTTTCGTAAGCGCCACATCGTTGTTACTGAACAGGCCCACAATTTGTGTTGGCCAGAAATAGATTACTATAAACCCAACTATTGAGATTCCAGTACCTGCAATCCCTGCCTTCTGCAAAGTCTCTTTAACTCGAATGTATTGCTTCGCTCCATAATTATAGCCAATAATAGGTTGAGCTCCCTGACTAACGCCTACTACAGGCATCAACAGTAACATTGAGACACTCATAATTATTCCTACTGCTGACAAAGCCATATCTCCTCCATAGGCGAACAAGCTTTTGTTGAGTATCATATTTTGAAGGCTGTTAGCAAGTTGCATAGCAAAAGGAGCAAATCCTATAGCTACTATACTAGTTAGTATCGCCATCTGCGGTTTCATATTTCGAAGTCTAATTTTCACTAGGCTTCGTCCTGAAAAGAAATAGCTTAATACCAAGATTGCCGTAACCATCTGACCAGCGATTGTTGCTAAAGCTGATCCTTTAATGCCAAAGCCCATTTTAAAGATAAAAATATAGTTTAGTAATACGTTGACAAACGTGCCCGCCAGTTGCGTAATCATGGCCAATTTGGGATTGCCTTCTGCTCTTATGAAGTTGTTCATGCCCATACCGAGTGAACCTAAGACAGAACCCAACATGATAATATGCGTAAAATCCCTGGCATAAGGTAAGACTTCCGGACTGGCTCCAAACAAAACAAGTATAGGATCTGAAAAAAAGAGGTAGATGACCGATACAATTAGGGGTAAGATGATCAACATTGTCAATGCGTTGCCGATGATCTTTTCCGCTTCCTCTTTTTTTCTTTCTCCTAGTCGTATCGAAATCAAAGCAGTAGCTCCAATACCTATGAGCATCGAAAAAGCCATCAGAATTAGCATTATAGGAAAGGCCACTGTTGTCGCCGCAATAGCAAGAGATCCGACTCCACGGCCTACAAATATCCTATCAATAATGTTATAAAGTGCGTTCACCAGCATACCAACTATGGCTGGCAGGGAGAATGTCCAAAGTAAACTTCCTATCTTTTGCTTTCCCATGCCTAATTCATTATTCATAACCAGTCCACCTTCTATAATTTGTTCATGAATTTTACGACGTTACCTAAACTGTCTACAAATTGCTTCATTTCGTCGGAATCTATGCACTCTAATAATTCGTTCATACTCTGAATGTGACTTTCAATAATACACTCCATTTGCGCTTTTCCTAAATCAGTCAACAATATCAGCGATTTGCGACGATCGTGGGCAACATCGCAGCGCACAACAAAACCACATTCTGTCAATTGATCAATTAATGTAGTAACACTACCTTTTTCCATATCTAACATTTTAGCAATGTCTGTGGAGGTCAAGCCCTCGAATCTATATATCATTACAATAATTTTTACATGGTTTTTCTTCATTCCAGATTTACTTTCATTTCTTTTACGAAAGTGATGCAGAAATTTTTCATGAAACATATCGAGGAAACTGAATAGGAGATCATGTAATTCCCTAGTCTCATAATAATTCAATTGCACTCCCCCTCCTATGTAGTTAGAAATCTAACAGTAAGAATTCTAACATATTTTACTCCAATCACTCCCTTAAGTCAACTATAAAAACTAAAGAACAATTGCCGGGTGAATGAGCTTAAGCATTTAGACGAACCTACACTCATTTACACTCATTTAAGTAGAGCTTATCAAATTTTGAATCGCATTCAATATTGGGAATCAATACGACCTAATTAGGACTTTAGAAAACTAATCTGCCCAAGGCAAGCCTTGGGCAGATTAGTTTTTTCTATTTCCAGGTAACTCCCATTTCGTTAGGTTTATCGAAGCTTATATCAAGCTTTCATTCAACACAGATATCACTCCACCACCTAGACGTGTGGACCTATAACCTATATTTAAAAAGTGGGAGTCTCAGGAGTGTACAGCGCCTATTTCGAAAGCGAAAGTTTATTTACTGCCTATGGGATATACCGCTAGCTCTAGCTCTAGCTCTAGTTCTTGTTCTGGGTCTCGTACCAGTTTACTCTTAATCTGCGACTGAACCGCAGACTCGAAAATCAAAGGATATATCTTTCTGACTAATTCAGGCGGGAGTTGGAGTTCTGTGGCAAGGTTTACTAAGCGTTGAATGATTTCTTTTTCTCTTTTGGAATCTTTGACTTGGTTTAGGTGTTTTTTATCCCCAACCTTCCGAACGACTTCCATGCGGGCTGCTAAGTTTTCGAGAATCCTTTGATCAACTTGATCAATCTGAGTACGCAGGGATTCAAGGGTGTCCTCATTTTGCCCGCCGCAAGCAAAAACTCTATTCACCGCTTCTGCAACTACCCCTAACTCCCCGGCTAATTGGACAAACTGTTCTGGGGTTAAAGACTGAGGTCCGTCACTGGTCGCTTCGGCAGGGTTAGGGTGGGTCTCAATTAATAATCCATCTGCACCTGCTGCAATAGCTGCCTTAGATAAGGCGGCTATTAAGTCTCTTCTGCCTGCCGCATGGCTCGGGTCGACAATAACTGGCAGGTGAGATAGTTCTTTAGCCACTCCAACGGCGCTTAGATCTAAGGTGTTTCTAGTGCTAGGTTCAAACGTGCGAATGCCCCGTTCACAAAGGATGACTTGGGAATTACCAGCCGCTAGAATATATTCAGCAGCCAACAGCCACTCCTCGATCGTCGCCGACAACCCTCTTTTGAGGATAATTGGGGTTTTACTTTTACCGGCTAATTTCAGAAGCTCAAAATTCTGCATATTCCGGGCACCGATTTGAATAATGTCGACTTTGTCGACCACTAACTCCAGACTAGCTGCATCAATAACCTCTGTCACACAAAGCAGATCCTGGTCTTTAGCGGCCTGAACCAGATAATTAAGCCCCTCTAGTCCCAGACCCTGGAAACTATAGGGTGAGGTACGTGGTTTGAAAACCCCACCACGCAGAATCTTACCGCCCGCTTGTTTGACTGTTGCGGCAGATTGACTCATTTGAATACTTGATTCTACCGCACAAGGTCCACCCATAAGGATAATTTCTTTTCCTCCAATAGTTACTCCTTTAACCTCGATAGTGCTTCGCGTAGTTTTAAGTCCTGCTAATCTCAAATCTTTCATAAAAACATACCCCTTTCAAATCCTAAAAATAAAAAGTCTACGGCTCATCCCTCTAAGGGACGAAAGCCGTAGACTTCCGCGTTACCACCCATTTTGGCCAAACTTGGCCCTCTCTAAAAAGTACAGCATATCAAACTCGCATTTGCCGTGCTTAAGTCGATCTAACAAAAAATAAAAAGCTCCTCATCCCTTGAAGGGACGAGAAGCTATATCTCGCGTTACCACCCGACTTTTGGCCAAAAAGGCCACTCGACAAAGGTACGGGAATGACATCCGATACCTCCTTCCTGTTAACGGGGAAGAACCGTCCTAGCCTACTTGATATCGTTCAGCCGGCAGCTCGGGAGGGAACTTCACCTATCACTACACATAGAAGAGTTTTCAGTCTAGACTCTTCCTCCCTGAAGGGCAATAAATAGCTTACTTTTCTCCGTCTTCGCTTTTAAAGATGTTATTTAATTATTTACTATATTATACAACAGATTTCTTTTTGTCAACTCTTTATAATTTTTATATTTTAGTTAGATCCTCGATGATAGCGGAAAATGCAACTGGTAGAGCGATTCGACCTAAGTCTTGAAGCAAAATCCAATCTCCATGTTTTTCATGGCGATGGACTGCTTTAGAGTCAGCTTGATATTGCTCACTTGCTTCTTTCAGCACGTTTTTTTCTAACCCTTCTTGTTTAATATGCCCTATCTGGTCTATCTGGTCTAAGCACTCTCTCGGCTTAAGTTTCTCAACCAACACGAGCGGCTCAAGTAGGTCAACAATAACCCAGATGATTTTCCAATGACGGTGGCTAAATGTATACCAGACTGGACCATGCAGTGTAACGCTCTTCTCGAATTGTTCCTTCACCCACCCATCAAACCCCCGCTCAGATACAGCCTTCTGAAAATGGTTAAACAATTCACCAGCCTCAACTTTAGGAAGGCTATCTTTCAAGAGATTATCTTGAGACAACTCGACTCCAGGAAACTCCCACAAATCAGCCAGCAACCCCTGAGGGGGGCGTTTCTGCAAGTATAGTTTGTCCCCTCTGCGTAAGACAAAGGTTAAACGGGTCACTATTTGGCGTTTTGCTTTGGGCTTTTTCACTGGGTAGAAGAGGACATCGTCTTGACTGTAGGCCTCACAGAGTTGGCTGAGTGGACAACTTTCACACATGGGTTTCGAGGGAGTGCAAACCATTGCCCCAAGTTCCATTAATGCCTGATTAAAGTCTCCTGGCTGAAGAGCAGGTTGCCACATGGCCAGGTGGGTGCTAAAGTGGCGGTAACTGCGCACCGTTTCGACCGGCTCAGACCAAGCCAAAATCCTGGAAACCACTCGCAAGACATTGCCATCAACCGCAGGGACCCTCTGCCCGAAAGCAATACTAGCTATGGCTCCTGCTGTATACTTTCCGATCCCTGGGACTTGTAAAAGGATATCATAGTCCTTAGGCATTTCTCCTCCCCTTTGATCGAGGAGATAATTGGCTCCTTCCCACATTCGACGAGCCCTAGAATAGTAACCTAGCCCACGCCATTCGGTCAAGACCTCATCGAGAGTTGCCTTACCCAGTTGTTCTACACTGGGAAAACGCTGAAGGAATCGTTCATAATAAGGAATAACGGTCTTCACCTGAGTCTGTTGGAGCATGACTTCAGACACCCAAATTGCATAGGGATCTCCTGTCTTTCGCCAGGGTAGTTCTCTCTTGCCTTGTGCATACCACTCCAGTAATAGAACTGGAAAGCTCTGCTTCTTAGCTTTGTCATTAGAACCGCCGTTTGAACCACCATTTGATGCATCCATTATGTTGTCTCCTATGTCATCTAGAAAGCATTGGCTTCACTTAGATTCTCTATTTATTTATTAGAATTAATCCTATCAAACAAAACACAACTCCAATTATCTGGTTAAACGCAAAACCTTCTTTGTAAAACAATATCCCTATGGGAATAAGCAGTAGAGCCAAAATAATATTGGCAACTAAAGACCCTACACTAATGTTCCAGCCTGCCCGGTAGGCAAGCAGATATCCTAATTCAAGACCAACAATCGCACCTCCAAGTGCCACGCTCGTCCAATTTAACTCGTTAAACGAATTAATAAAACCTTTATCGCTTTTATAAAACAAAGACGCTATTAAAGTCAACAATGCTGCAGTTAGGTATGTAATAAGCAATGCTGAAAAAGGATTAGCATCCTGGGGTGTTGACTTTTGGCACACATTATACAAAACGTTTGACACTACAATAAGCACAATAGGAAAAACATACATAAACATTCTTTAACCTCATTCACTGGCTATTTCGCGATCTAAGCTTGTCTTCTATTAAACCATAAAGATGAGCGCTAGGCCTAGTGCTAAGGCCTATTTTTTGGCGCTCCGTCTCAACCTCTAGCCCAGAAGTATGAGGACGGTTCCGGTGCTTCATGCGCAGAGGAACTGCCCCCATGCTTTCACTCTTCATCTCTCCCGTGTCACCTGTGCGTCACCGTGAGTCACCACGTGTCACCATGTGTCACCCGTGTGTCACTACTTTAGCTCATACTTCGGCTCAGCCCAGAAGCTTCCGATTATTTTACGGATACTCTCAGCGTCTACTGCGTAATGAACCTTCTTCCATTCTGCCGGAAATAATTTCTTATATGCAGACAGCGAAAAACGTTGATCAATTAGCAACACGATGCCCCGGTCCTCTTCCGTACGAATGACTCGTCCGACTGCCTGTAATACCTTGTTGAGGCCGGGGTACATATAGGCGAATTCGTAACCCTGTCGGCTTGTTGTTTCATAATAGGAACGAATGATATCTCGTTCCATGCCCATCTGAGGCAACCCCACTCCAACAACGATTACTCCAGAGAGACGATCACCAATGAGGTCAATTCCTTCACCAAAAATCCCACCCATCAATGCAAACCCGACCAATGTTTGCTCAGGATTAGTGGCAAATGCTGCTAAAAACTCATCTCGTTCTTCTTCTTCCATACCTGGAGTTTGGCAGATCACGCTTATCGGTTGATTTTGTGCTCTAAACTGAAGATAGACCTGCTGTAGATACTCATAGGATGGGAAATAAACCAGATAATTCCCTTCTTTGTGGAAAACGGCCGCGGATATCGCTTCCGCGACAAGGTCGTAGGTCGAAGCACGCTGTTTATACTTAGTCGATATGCGATCATTAATGAGTAGACACAAATTCTCCGCGGGAAACGGTGACGTCAGTTTCAGCTTAAAACTCGCCTCCTCTCCGCCCAAAACGTTCATAAAATAGTCCATCGGACTCAGGGTCGCGGAAAACAGTACAGCCGCCCGCCCTCTCCCCAAGGCTTCCTTCAGCCGAACAGAGGGATCAAGACAGAATAGTTTAACCCGAAAATCGTCCTGGGTAGGCTGCAGGTAAGTGACATAGCGTTCATCATAACTGTCCGCTGTCCTGATAAAGCTTAACGCCAGGAAATAGTGTTCAACAAGTTGTTCTCGCCAAACGACTGGGTGATCGTTCTTCTTAAGGAAGTGCTCTGCTTCTTTGACGAAGTTATGCAGAGCATGGTTTAGCTTAACAGGAAGTTCCTTTTCAACGATTTCTCGGTTTCCACTGACTTCAGCGCAACGTTTTTTCTCTTTGACCAAGACTGAGTTTACTTTTGTCACGCTTTTTGTCAACCTCGCGTTGTCATCTTTTGTCTGCCTCTTTAACCTAAGCCAAGATTCCTTACCCAGCTCGGCTGAAAACATCTCTCGTGCCCGATCCACGAGGTTGTGCGCTTCATCGACCAAAAAAGTGTATTCTCCACCGTCGAGAAAAAAGCGACGCAAGTAGACCCGTGGATCAAATACATAATTATAATCACAGATGACGATATCCGCCCAATTCGCCATCTCTAACGAGAATTCAAAGGGACAAATGGAATGTTTGTGGGCGAAAGACTCGATCACCTGACGCGTCCAAGCTTCCTCTGAGAACAGGTCCTCCACCGCACCTCGCATCCGGTCGTAATACCCACGAGCATAAGGACAATCTTCAGGTTGGCATGTCGCCTCTGGCAGAAAACAAAGCTTTCGTTTAGCTGTTAACGTCAGTCGTTTAATTGCTAAACCGCGCTTTTGTAAATCCGTTAAGGACTTCTCTGCAACCGTTCGGGTGATAGTTTTCGCCGTGAGATAAAAAATCTGAACTGTCAACCCTTCAGCCATAGCCTTTAAAGCGGGAAACAAGGTACCCAAAGTCTTACCTATACCCGTAGGAGCCTGAGCAAATAATTTCTGGCTTTGTTTGATAGTCTGATAAACTGCTACCGCCAATTCTCGTTGGCCTGGTCGATATTTTCCGAATGGAAACTGCATCGCTCGTATACTGGCGTCTCTCACCTCCGACCACTTTTGCAGCTTGATAGCCCACGCCAGATAACGCTCAGCTAAACTAAAAAAGAACTCTGACAGTTCGGTTAAGGAAAAACTTCGCGAGAATCTCTTAATAAGGGCCATATCCAATTGGAAGTAGGTAAGTTGGGTTTCCATCACTTCTAAGCCTTCTTGTACAGCGTACATGAAAGCATAACACTGAGCTTGAGCCCAGTGCAAATCGCTGAACGATTCCTCAATAAGGCTTAGATCCAGCGAAGTTGTCTTAATCTCATCAATACATCCACCGAAATCTTTCTTTATAATTCCGTCGGCGCGACCTGATATTTCTAATCCGAAGTCCTCACTTAGATCACAAGCCTGTTGTGCTTTCGGCTTAGCATAAATATATCTCAGGGTTACTTCCGGCATGTAGTCAAGGCCACTTGTGCTCTGTACATATTGATGTGCCTTGATGGCTTCTTGTGCCCGCGACGCTCCGATTGAACCTGGTTGCAAATCTCCTTGTTTAAGAACAAACTCGACGAGAGTCCGAACTGATACCTTAATAGTGATCACAATCGCTAATTCCTTCCGAGACAATGTCTACCCCTTTATTATACGCCATACCCGCAAATTTCAAGAGCCTTCCACCACATTTTTATGGTGAAAGACTCTTGTGAAATAATTCTATACTTTGAAATAAGGGAGTAGTGAAGGTCTTCTATATTAAATAATGAGCCACGGTATGTCCAATACCTTTTCAACAAATAGTTTTGCTATTTCAGGATCAAACTGTAGCCCAGCGTTTTTACGAATCTCATTAATGACCCTTTCTTCACTTAAAGCCCTTCGATATGGTCGCTCGTTGGTCATGGCATCGTAACTATCCGCAAGCGTAATAATCCTTGCAACCCTCGGAATAGCCTCACCTTTTAAACCTTTAGGATAACCGGTCCCATCCCATTTTTCATGATGAGCTAAGACATAGTCTGCTAATTCTTGCATCTCATGAGATGAACTTAAGATTCTGTAGCCTATCTCCGGATGACGTCTTACTTCGTTCCATTCCTTATCTGTAAGTTTCTCTCGCTTATTAAGAATACGTTCTTCTATAGCGATCTTACCTATATCATGAAGAAGGCCCCCTACTTTGAGAGTTCTTATTTCTGATTCAGATAACCCGATTTCCTTTCCTATGTCTTGACACAGTTCACTAACCCTTTTTGAATGCATTTCTTCTCTTGGACTTTTTTCATGCAGTGTATTGATTATTGTATTGATCATACGGCTTCGTACACTTTCATTTTCGCATGTTTTATTTCGATACATATAGTCTTCAGCATTTTTAAATATTTTTGTTATCTCTTCATCCATTGTATGTTTAGTATCCCAACCAAAGGATATGCTACCTTGAATACCATTAACCTGTTCCTCTGCGTATAAATTTTTTATTCTATTGACAACTTCTTCAGCCTCTTCTTTTTTTGTTTTTGGCAGAAGAATTATAAATTCATCTCCTCCCCAGCGGGCAATGATATCATCTATCCGACATGCATTTTGAATGGTAGTAGCAGCTTTCTTTAGAAGTTTGTCCCCTTCATCATGTCCAAAAGTATCGTTGATAAGCTTTAATCCATTAATATCTCCAACGATTATGGAAATAGGAAGATTTCTGAAGGTATTAATGCGTTTAATTTCTTCTTCACAGAACCTTCGATTATAAAGCTCCGTTAGAAAATCGTGATAACTCAAATATGATATTTCAAGGTTTCTTTTCATTAGTTCAATGGCATTTTTAGCTTTCAATGGCAAGGAAGTTTTCATAGCTTCTTCGCATAATGGCTTTGAAAAATAATCATAGGCTCCCAGGGTTAATGCTTTTTCGATAGCTTGTTTATCGCCTATCCCTGTGCAAACAATTACGGGTATGTCTACTACCGCGGGATCTTGCTTCATCTCTAGTAATACCTGAAACCCATCTTTAAGAGGCATCATTATATCCAGAATGCACAGATGTATCTTATTTGACACAAGTTTATCAGTAATGTTCAGTCCATCTTGAGCTTCAAACACATTAATATCATTGAGCCTCATTTCAAGAACCTTCCGTATAAATGTTCTATCGAGCGGAGAGTCATCAATTATCATAATATTTCTTGTCATTACTTCAGTCCCCCTCTCCAACACTTTTTAGGAATCCTTGTAGTAATTCCTCTATTCGCTGAAGCAAACTATCAAGCAATTCATAATCCATCACCTGCAATGCTTCTTCAGCCATTAAAGCTTCTTTAGCTATTTCGTTCACTCTAACATTTCCAGCCGAACCTTTTAACTGATGCAAGAGGAGGCCAGCACCTTCAAGATTACTTTCAGAGATATATTTTTTGATACCAATCACCAGCCTGACTGCCTGTTCATAAAACCCATTTAATAACTCTTCACTTATGTCCTGGTCAAAACCTGTCGCTTCTATTAGCGCAAACATCGCATCCGCAAAAATGTTGTTCTTTTCTAACTCATCACTCTCAATTTTGTCACCATAAACATATTTATCGATGAGCTCCATAGTCCGACTGATATCAATCGGCTTACTAAGATAATCGTCCATACCTGCTTCAAAGCACTTTTCTCTGTCTCCCTTAAGGGCATACGCTGTCATCGCTATAATTGGTGTGTAGTAACTCTGATTTTTTTCACGCAATCTTATTTGAGCAGCTGCAGAGAACCCATCCAAATATGGCATGTTAACATCCATCAAAATTAAGTCAAATTTGTCCTTTTCATAAGCTGAAACTGCTTCCTTTCCGTTTTCCACTGCAACCACCATAAAACCTTTATTCTTTAGGAGGATCGTGACTATCTTTCTACTAATTAAATCATCTTCGGCAAGTAACACTTTTTTGTCGGCTGCGCTCGTACACTGAACGGAATAATGATTATCTTTTTTCGTTACTGGCATAGATTTTTCTTGAAACCCAAATACTGCAGTAAAAAAGAAACGACTGCCTATTCCTTCTTTACTTTCTACTCCCATCTCCCCATCCATCATTTCAATTAAGTTCTTCGAAATTGCAAGACCTAGTCCTGTTCCTCCAAATTGTCTAGTATTGGAGTCATCTACCTGACTAAATCGTTTAAACAACCTGTCAATTTCATTTTCAGCTATTCCAATCCCTGTATCGCTAACACTAAATAGCAATTTCATCATATTATCATGCTGCTTTTCAAGCTCAACCTTGATATTGATTTCACCATTAGAAGTAAATTTGATACCGTTGCCTAATAAATTAGAAAGTACTTGACGTAATCGAACTGAATCACCTAGGATAACATTTGGTATTCTCCGATCAAACTCTAATTTGACACATAACCCCTTTTGTTTGGCACCGATATCGAACAAGTTAATAACCTCATTAATTATATTCTCAAGATTAAAAGGCAATTTCTTCAAACAAACTTTACCCGCCTCAATTTTTGAGTAGTCCAGAATATCATTTAACACACTCATTAAGGCCTCTGTTGAGGCTTTTACAATATCTAGATATTCTCTTTGCTCCTCCTTCAAATCCGTTAACAGTGTCAAATCCGTCATCCCTATTATCCCATTCATGGGAGTTCTGATTTCATGACTCATATTGGCAAGGAATTGGCCTTTGGCCTTATTTGCGTATTCAGCCTCATCTTTTGCCTTAGTCAATTCTTCTAATGCCTTGCGCAACTGACTCTCACTATCTTTTAATACCTCTTCTGCTTTCTGTCGATCCGCGATTTCCTCCTCAAGAGATGAATTAATCTCTTCGAGTTGATACGTACGAGTCTCAACCTTATTTTCTAGCTCATTATTCAATATATTGATTTCTTCCTCAACTTTTTGGCGCTCAAAGATTTCTTCTTCTAGTATTGCATTCGTTTCTTCCAGTAAAGCAGTTCTCTTCAGGACCTTTTCTTCTAACTCAATGTTTAATAATTGGATTCGAGTTTCACGTTCCGAGACATTTTTTTTCATGGTGTCAAAATAGCCTGATAACTCCACAAATTCCTTGTAACCGTGATACTGTACGTCGGAACCATAATCACCCTTTGAAATAAGCTTCGTTTTATCGATCAGTCTTTTCAGGGCTCGTGTTATATGGAGAACATTTCTGGTGGAAATAACAAAACTAATTATTATAAAAAGAACCAATCCAAGAAAAATCATTTTCAACTTAGCAATAGGCTCAAAGACCTTGTCCGATTCCAAAGCAATTACTGAATACCAGCCTGTAGCATTGATTTTAGTAGAATATAAAATGATCTTTTCATTGTTTACCACGACTTCAATTGGCACTCCTTGATTGATGCTATTCTTAATTTCAGGGAAATTGTTATACGTTCTTCTTTGAGTTACATTATCCGTATTATCATCCACTAGATACATACCCTGTTCATCAAGTATGGACACATGTTCTACCGCACCAACATGAGTACCTTCAGTAATGCTCGTAATTTTAGAGAGATTCAATTCTGCCACTAGAATATTTCCATTAATATAAATTGAGATTGCGACTGTTGGTTTATTTGTTTGTTCTGAAATAAATACTCTAGACCATACTGGCATACCAGTTTTGTCTATGTTGTTAAAATATTCTTTATGTATCATACTTGTCCCAAGATAGTTTTCATTGAAGGGTGCAACGTTTTCCACGACACCGTTTTGATCAAGAATTTGAATTGTATCAAAATATGGATATATATTCGTTATCGTATTGAGGTATTCGTTAATTTCACTATCCTCTACAAACCCGTTGCCCAATAATCTCCGTCTTATTTGGTTCATCATGTTAATTGGGTTTAGGATGAAACTATCAACCTGTTTATTGATATAGGTTGTTATAATACTATTGTCATATCGAATATCTGCTTCAATCCTTTGATTAAACAATCCGACAGTAATATATGTAAAAATTAGAAATGGGACGATAAAGATAAATATATTATTCAAAATCATAGTAGACTTCAAACTAGAGTTTTTCTTCATAAGTTAATCAATTCTCCTTAGTTGTCCATCCTCTACTCTAAAAACCATATATTTTCTAATGCTATCACCGAATTTATCAATTTGGTAATTCCCATCTAGTCCCTTGAAATTCATGATTGAAATAATATTCTTCTTAATGGTAGACGGTTTTAAATCAGGTCCCATTTTCATTGCCTGAAATAAGCTGATGGTGGTTTCATATGAATAAACGGCAGAAAATGTTACGTTTTCTCCATATCTTTCATAGTACTTCTCTTTAAAATTCAGTAGTTCCATTGATTTGCTGTTGATATCAATTGCACCTAAAACAAACATCCCCTCGACGGCTGCCCCCCCATTAATAATTAAGTTCGCTGTGTTTGACCACAAAGGGGCATAGATTTGTACCTTACTTCCTGTCTTTCTTAATTGCTGGACTATCTGTGCATTATCAGCTGCACCTGCGATTAACAAAATCGCCTCTGCTTTTGATTCTGCCAGATCCTTAGCTAGACTTACATAATCTAGATCTACACTTGAAGTGTATGTTCTGGTCAAGATTACTTGTCCATTGTTCATTTCCAGGAGATTTTTAAAATTATTATAAAAAATGTCATTAAATCCACTGTTATCAGCACTATATATTACAGCAAATTGTTTATAATTATATTTTTTAGCAATATCTGCCAGCACAATTGCTTGTTCCTGAGTTGTTGCAATAAATCGAATAAAATTATCATCAATACCTGATAATGAGTCGGCACTGATTGTCGGTGACAAAAATAATATATCTTTATCTCGTAGGTAATCTATGGAATTAACCATCATGCCGCTTGTATAATGTCCAATAACGACTGGTATATTTTCATTAATAAATTCTTTATCGACATTTAAGGCAATAGTTGAATCAAATTTGTCGTCCTTAACAATTAATTCAATTTTTTTACCCTCTAATCCTCCAGCTCTATTTAGCTCATCAATTGCAATTTCCACACCCCTACGACCTGAAACAGATAAGTCAGAATTAATTCCTGACATAGTCCCTACAACACCAATTTTTATGGCTTCACTCTTCAGATTACACCCCTGCAGGTATATGAAACAGCTAATAAATACCGCACTGAGAATAAGTAGTGTACTCTTTCTTAATTTCAAGTAAATCACCCTTCTTGGATCCAACAGTATAATTATAGGAAAATTTTGTTTATTTTTTTATTTGTAAATAGATTCGACGCATTGTTTAAATTTCCTTTAAAATACAATATTTTAACATATTAAGTATACAATTCACTATTATAAGCTTTTCTGGTATTTCATGGGACAAATTACAAATGTACTATATTTGGCAATATATTTGAAGGATATGATGATATTCACAAAGAATACTCTTTAAATTATCATGGAGAACGTTATCGCTGGAGGCTGTTATGAGGGAAGAGCATAAAACAATAAAACAATTAATTTTCGAATTACGCGAATCGCGTAACCATCACGAGCAATTACAAGAGCAACTTTCGTTTGCCAGTGCCCTAAATCTAATTGCTGAAACAATTATTAGCAATCATGATACTCCTATTATTCTTGAATCGATGGCGGAAATTATCGGGTCAACGCTACGCCTTGATCGTACCTTGATCTATGATATTGATTTTGCCAAGCACCAACTAATTGGTCTATCTGAATGGCTTAACCCCAACTCACCTGATCTTACACCAACTAAGGCTATCTACAGTTTAGACGTTTTTGGAGATGCAAGCTTGCATATGAAAAATACTCGCCAATGGCAGGAAAGTCATGTGGATGATTACAATCCTCATGCCTATCGAGATGGCTCAGGAGACCTCCTTCACAAGGTTATGCAGATTAAAAGTGGCCTATGGTATCCCTTTTCTTTTCGTGAGCAAGGATATTATTGCTTAACTTTCAATCACGTTATCCACCGGCGCATTTGGAGAAAAGAGGAAATTGAATTTATTGCAACCGCCGCTCATCTAGTAGAAATTGCTGTTCAGAAGATCAACTTTCTTACTGAACAGCAACAACATAAAGAGGCCTTGCGTTTATCGGAAGAACGCTTTTACAAAGTCTTTCATTATAGTCCAGTTTCAATGACAATTACTTCCCTGAAAAGCAGAGAATATATCGACGCCAATGAATGTTGTCTAAACACACATGGTTATAGTAGAGACGAGTTCATTGGGAGCACTGCATTAGCTCTGAATTTATGGGTGGATCTTGAGAAGCGTGCTAAATATTACAAAGAACTTACGGAAAGGGGATTTGCTCTTAATCACGAAATTGAAAGCTATAAAAAATCGGGGGAGATGTTTGAGTCTTTATTATCTGGAGTTGTCATTGAGCTTAACAATGAACAATGCGTTTTAGGGACAAAAACAAATATAACTGAACTCAGGCAGTATCAACGAGAACTATCCCGGCTTGCTAGTTTAAACCTGATTGGTGAAATGGCTGCAGGCATCGCCCATGAAATCAGAAACCCTATGACGACAGTCAGAGGATTTTTACAGTTGCTAAGTGAGAAGGAGGAATACTTAAGCCATATAGATTTTTTTACCCTCATGGTAAGTGAACTTGATAGGGCAAATTCATTAATCACAGAATTCCTCTCCCTCGTCAAAAATAAACCGATCGAGTTAAAAACTCAAAACTTAAATTCCATCATCGAAAACCTATTTCCTTTAATACAATCTGATGCCATGATTACCGATAAATATGTCAAATTAGACTTAGATAGGATTGAGAATCTGTTAATTGATGCTAAAGAAATGCGGCAACTCATTCTTAACCTTGTTCGTAATGGACTGGAGGCAATGTCTCCTGGTGGAATTCTAACGATTAAAACTCATATGGAAAACAATACGGTAGTTTTAATCGTTAAGGATCAAGGCAAAGGGATAGCTTCAAATGTGATTGATAAAATTGGAACTCCGTTCTTCACTACCAAAGATAATGGCACAGGATTAGGTTTAGCAACCTGTTATAGTATTGCTGCACGACACAATGCTTCAATAAACTTCGATACTGGGCCAACTGGAAGTAGCTTTTATGCATGCTTTAATGCATGCTAATACCCGTCAAGTTATAAAGAAAATCTGCCTAAGGCCAGGGCCTTCAGGCGCTAATGCTAGGCATTAGTTACACTTATTCTTCCAGAAAGTATATAATCATAAGTTATAGTTTCTGACTAGTACGAGGAATAATCAAAAGCTACCTCGGGCTTAAGTGAGGTAGCTTTTGATTGTATCGTAATATCTTCATATAAAATTGGCGAATATGACATAAAGGAGTGTATGATATACAATGATTATCTTTTTATAATAACGAGCTTTCCTTCCTGATAGACATCTTAGTCAGTTTAGTTTGAATCGAGGGCTCTCGTCAGAAATATCAGATCAGAAAGAGGTAAGAACATGGAGACAATACTTTTAGAAGATATCATTAAAGCTGGTCAGGCCCTCAAGGGCATCATTAATAAAACGCCGCTCCAGCGCAATGACATTCTATCTGAAAAATACAATTGCAATGTTTATCTAAAGCGTGAGGATTTACAGGTTGTACGTTCTTTTAAGATTCGAGGTGCTTATAACCTGATTCAAAGCATTCCCTCTGCCGAATTAATCAATGGTGTGGTCTGTGCCAGCGCTGGTAACCATGCTCAGGGTGTCGCCTATTCCTGTAAAAACTTAGGTATCCCTGGGAGAATATACATGCCCATTACCACCCCTAGACAAAAGATCTCTCAAGTTAAACGTTTTGGTGGGGATTTTGTCGAAGTAGTTCTGACGGGGGACACCTTTGATGATGCTTTTTATGAAGCCAAAGTACATTGCGACGCAGAGAACAAATACTTCATTCATCCTTTTGATGACCCCCTGGTTATCGCAGGGCAGGGTACGATCGCTCTCGAAATCCTCAACGCTTTGGAGAGTCCAGTGGATTATATTTTTGGAGCCATTGGAGGAGGTGGCATGATGTCGGGAGTTGGCACATACATCAGATGTTTGAGCCCTAAGACCCAGATTATCGGAGTAGAACCTCTAGGGGCCTGTTGTATGAAGCAATCGCTTGATAAAAATGAAGTCGTTACCTTGGACAAGATCGATAAGTTTGTGGACGGTGCAGCCGTAAAGCGAGTTGGCGACCTAACCTTTGAAATCTGTCGAAACGTTTTAGATGATGTTATCGTTGTCAGTGAGGGAAAAGTCTGCACCACAATCTTAGAACTGTACAATGATAGCGCAATTGTTGCCGAGCCAGCAGGTGCTCTTTCGATCGCTGCCTTGGATACCTATAAAGATAAGATTGAAGGTAAAACCGTCGTCTGTATCATCAGTGGTGGAAATAATGATATTGAACGAACTCCGGAAATAAAAGAGCGTTCCCTGCTCGATCAAGGACTCAAACATTATTTCATTATCAACTTTCCCCAACGCCCAGGTGCCCTGAAAGAATTTGTGGTCGATATTCTAGGTCCCAACGACGACATTACGAGGTTCGAGTACACTCAAGTTAACAATAAAGAAAAAGGCCCAACCCTAGTCGGGATTGAGCTCACCCAGAAAGAAGATTACCAAATTCTCATCTCTAAAATGGACAAAAAAGGCTTTCAATATACCATAATTAATGAAAACCCAGAATTGTTTGATCTTTTAATATAACTCTTTCACCCAAAACTCGATCTGCACCACATACACAGAGTAGCCAACTGCTAGCAAGTCTTGCAAGCAGTTGGCTACTCTGTGTATCACACTATAATAATCCGAGTGCTCTAAATAGCGTAAGGACAATAATTAGCACAGTTGATACAATCAAAACATATAATCCATTCCAGCGAAATCCGACCTGGGTGGGAGATTGCCCGGTTAATCCAGAAATGGCGATAACATTAGCGGCGGAAGGAGATACCGATATCCCCATCGCCCAGCTAATGGCTAAAATTAAAGCCATATATGTAGGAGTCACACCATAAGCTGCGGCTTTAACAGTTCCTCCTAGAATGGTAACGCTAACAATTGGATGAACACCCAAAAACGACAATATGAGACTACCGAAAATAATGACTATGGTAAGCGCCAAAGCGCTACTGCCCACGATCAAATTTAGGAATTGCGGCACATAACCCCCTAGGTGAGAGTATGAGATACTAGTTGCGAATAATCCCGCTCCCACAAAAAGAATAATTTCATTCTTTAATCTTGGGAGCCTTTGAGTAAAATAGTCCCCTTGGAACTCTCTGAGCAATATTGGCAATCGTCCGATTAGGGCCAGCCAAATGATTGGGAAAATCAAAGAAGCGATGGAAACCACGTTGATCGTTGATATTCCAGTTACAAGGGACGCAATTACTATGAGAGTTATTAGAGTAATTGCAAAAAAGCTCAACTCTAAAACTTTACGCAAATCAATTTCTGCAATGGGTTTACGTACATCAAAATTATCAGGTGTAGCATCAACAATAGCAATACTATTGTCTTCTCTTCTTGCTTCCAAGATCATCATGGTGTATCCAATTAAACCTGCTATTAAACCGAATAAAATGCCAAAGGGAAAAAATACGGGCCATTTGGCACCGGTTAATTGTACTACCAAAGCTATGGTAGCCGTCGTTGGCGCCCAAAACATGGACGTGGTAAATCCTCTGCAGATGGCCATACTCAGCAACTTTTTATTAGAACTTTTATCGCTAGCTAAACTAAGTTGATGCACTAGCGGTACAACCGCCATATTCACTAATACTCCGATAAAAGCAGAAATCAAACTCACTAACAGATAAAAACGGCTATCAGTATGAACGTAGCGTCTGAATACACCTTGTAATGACTCGAAATACCCCCCGTATTGAAGAGGGATACCTAACAACGGTACCGTGGTAAACATAACAACCAGATAAAGATTCCCTTGTAAGGCCTGCTCCCATATGCTTAGCGGAGCACGATAGATAAATAATAGCAGAATGCTTAACACAAAGGATACATAGCCAATCACTTTTGCTGAACCCGTGACAACAGGCAAACTGAGTGAGATAACGATGAGCAGAAGAATTAGATTGAGATCTGTTATTAAATCAGATTTGATATACAAGTTACTTAAGTAACCAATCGCCAGACTAAAAGTAATTACACTACGGATGCGGGTAGATAATACTGCCATAACCAAATTCCTTCCAAGAGTGCAAGTGGGGACGGTCTTTGACTTGTACAAGTCAAAAACCGTCCCCACTTGCACTCACTTGCACTTCACCACAAGCCCTACTTCTGTATTATATAGCAAAGGGGTCTAGCGAAACAAGACCTTGCCCTGATTCCTCGATGTGGCATGCAAACTCCAAAAAGTTCCCTCCTTTTGTTTTGTATTTTCGGGGGTGCAATTAGAATGGCAGAACGTAGAACCGCCCCCTAACTTGCACCGTCCCCATTTACAACAGAAAGACCCCCTTTACTAAATTCTCTCAGTAAAGGGGGTCTTGGGGAGCGTTATTATGCCATAAACAGCTTGATATCTTCTTCAACGCTGGAAATACCTGCAATGCCGAAGTTCTCAACTAAGACATTTACGACATTGGGGGACAAGAAGCCTGGTAATGTCGGTCCTAGGTGGATATTTTTTACGCCTAGTGAGAGTAAAGCCAATAAAACGATGACCGCTTTTTGCTCATACCAAGCAATGTTATAGGAGATTGGAAGTTGATTGATGTCTTCCAGTCCAAATACTTCTTTCAGTTTAAGGGCGATCACAGCCAGGGAATAGGAGTCATTACATTGTCCGGCATCGAGAACCCTTGGAATGCCGCCGATGTCTCCAAGGTCCAGTTTATTGTACTGGTATTTTGCACACCCTGCCGTCAGGATCACAGTGTCTTTTGGCAGCGCTTTTGCAAAGTCAGCATAATAGTCGCGACTCTTCATGCGTCCGTCACAGCCAGCCATGACGAAGAAACGCTTAATAGCACCAGTTTTGACGGCATCGACGACTTTGTCAGCAAGTGCAATAACTTGATTGTGGGCAAATCCGCCAACAATTTCACCTGTCTCTATTTCCGTTGGTGATGGGCAAGTCTTAGCATGCTCAATCAATGCGGCGAAATCCTTAGGCCTTCCGTCTACGCGCTCTGCGATGTGCTTAACTCCTTCGAAGCCTACCACTCCCGTGGTATAGACGCGATCCTTATAGGAGTCTTTCGGTGGAACGAGACAGTTGGTAGTTAAGAAGATTGGTCCATTAAAGGATTCAAATTCTTTAACTTGTTTATGCCAAGCATTTCCGTAGTTCCCTACGAAGTTGTCAAATTTCTTAAAGGCTGGGTAGTAGTGCGCTGGGAGCATTTCTCCGTGTGTATAGACATCCACGCCGGAACCTTTCGTTTGGATGAGCAATTCTTCGAGGTCTTTCAAATCGTGGCCACTGATCAGAATAGCTGGGTTGTTTCGAACACCAATATTTACTTTGGTAAGTTCTGGATTACCGTAGGAGGTGGTGTTAGCTTTATCGAGTAGGGCCATCACTTCAACGCCGTATTTTCCTGCTTCTAAAGTGAGGGCAACGAGATCACCAGCCGCTAACGTGTCATCCAGTGTGGCTGCTAAGGCTTTTTCAATGAAGGCGAAGATGCCTGCCTCTTTGTACTCTAGAGTATACGCATGCTCAGCATAAGCAGCGATTCCTTTTAAACCATAAGTGATCAGTTCTCTGAGTGAGCGAACATCTTCATTTTCTGTTGCTAAGACGCCAACCAGAACCGCTTTCGCTTCGAACTCAGAAGCAGGTGCTGTCCAAGTTGCTGCATCATTCAGGTTTACTGGAATCACACCACCAGCTTTGATGACATCTTGTTTGAGTTCTTCTCGGAGTTTAAGACCGTCTTGAATCCGCTCTACGAAACGACTTGCATCAAAGTTCGCATTTGTAATCGTACTAAAAAGGCTTTCCATGATAAATTTATCAACATCTGGACGCACTATCCCAAGTTCACGCGCTTGAACCGCGTAAACTGCGATTCCTTTTAAGTTGTAGATTAGAAGGTCTTGCAATTTGGCAACATTTTCGGGTTTTCCGCAAACCCCTTTAACTGTACAACCGGTTCCTTTGGCTGTTTCCTGACACTGATAACAAAACATACTCATTCTTGTTTCCCCCTAATTTTTTATTTAAATTTTCAGTAACTCGACTTCACTAAACTTATTATAGATCAATCCCACTCGTGATTCTGTGATTGTAGCGGTTCTTTTGGTGTGAGATAAATCACACCTCCTTCTTGAGGCAACTATACCTGAAAGATCTCTAGTATGTTAATTCTTGGAGTATATGTATGGAAAAACAGTGGTCGTAACATGCTTTGTTCAACTAGACAATATTATATTAAATTCTAACTATGAATATTGGAAAAGCCCTTCAATCCAATAAAGGGCTTTTCCCAACGGTTTTACATAAGTGAGATAGTATCATTTTTCCATTGTGGAGGCCTTTTGGAGTATACTATTGCGCCATGAACACTATGACATCTTTACTCATCATTCACTTTCTGAAGTAGCATTGAAATCCGTGTGTGGCTTCATTGGCCTTGAAGTGCATAAACTCACTACGCGCTTCTTAGGCACAAAATTATACATTCTTAACGCTCCGGTCACAACGAAGAGTACCAACCCGAATGGTAATAGTGCCACAGCGTACTCCACCAACGTTGGCGAGTAATCCCACGAACTGACAAACACTGGTAGGCCTTCTCGAAGTTGCCCCAAAGCTACAGGATATGCCCAACTCTCTATCCCCGCCCCAGGTACGGATAAGGACAGCGGGATAACATTAAAGGCAGGGAACATCAGCATCATTCGATGAGCAAAAACCCCGATAAAAAGGAGTACGCTTCCTGTGATAAGCGCCCAAAAACTGCTTTTCCCCTTCTCTGTGAAGAAGAAGATCATGGTGAAGGCTGGGAGTAGAATTTCTGTCGCATAGAGAAATCCGTACCGTCCAAAAACAACGTGAAGGATTTCTTTAGCTTCAGGGTTCCCTGACCACCCATGAACAATAAGGTCAACCGAGACGAAGAAAAAGTGAATAACTAAGGAGCCGGCAACAATCAAGGCCATCGTCCGAAATGCTCCCCGATACTGTTCGAATTGTTCTCTGCCTACAGCGAGCAGAGAAATCACTAGAACGAGGGCTGTACCAGACGCGATAGCCACGGAAACAAAGTCCGGAGGCAACACCGCCGTGTTCCACCACCCTCTGGAAGTTTGGGTTGCAAATATCAAGGCGGTCACCGTGTGAATCAAAATGGCCACAGGTAATCCAACGAGTGCAACGCGCTTTGACCATCTTTTAGAGAATGCGTCGATGTTCTCTTGGGAGCGTTTTGTCGTCCACCCATTAAAGAAACCGTGGCCTTCCTTTTTCCAATCGGGCAAAAGCTGGACATAGACACTTAAAAACGTGATGATCAGGTAAGCTGTGATTACGACGACATCCCAAACTAGCGGGGACTTTAAATTTGGATGTAGGAAAATCATCCAAACCCGCGCAACACGGCCCATATCCGGGAAAATCATGGCTCCCGCACCTAGAATACTAGCAAACGCTGAGAGGGAAGCAATGCGTGTAAAGGGCTTAAGTACTTCAATATTAAATAGATATACGGATGAGGATACAATCAACCCTCCAGCCGCCACCCCCACAAAGAAGGCAAAGGTCGCAATGTATAAACCCCAACTAAAGGGATTTCTCATATTTGTGACGATTAAGCCGTTGAATAATTGGTATCCCCAGGCGAGTAAACTGATAAGGATTAAAGCACCCGCCAAGCCCAACAGGGCATTACTTTTTTTCATGTTACCCACCCCCTAGCGTATGGGCTTCGCGGGCGTCAAATAGAATACTTTGGGCGATGTACCCAGTTCTTCTTTGAGACGAACCGTTTGCCGTTTTCGAATAAGTTTACTTACTTCGGAGCTTGAATCATCAAGATCTCCGAAAATCCGAACCTTGCCCGGACAACCTTGAACACAGGCAGGTAGTTCTCCATCAGAGATGTACTGCGCGCAGAAGGTACACTTTTCAACCACTCCTGCCGGCCGATTAGGGGTGAAAACTAACCTTCCATCCTTATCTCGAAAATCAACTGGGTATCCATATTCATACCCCAATTCATAGCCCACCCGATCCTTAACCTCTTTCGGATCTTCCCAGTTAAATTGCCGAACCCCGTATGGACATGCTGCCATACAGTACCTACAGCCGATACAGCGTTCGTAGTCAATCAATACCACGCCGCGTTCATCGGTATAAGTAGCCCCAGTTGGACATACCTTTTGGCAGGGCGGATTATCGCACATTTGACAGGAGACTGGCAACGATTCCATTTGCAAACTACCATCTTTGCCGACTGCAGCTTGATGAAAAGAACTCCCTGGGGTAAACACCCGATTCCACCACGTCCCCGGCGGTTGCGCATTGTGAGATTTACATGCCACCGCGCAAGATCGACAACCGATACACCGATCCAGGTCAATTACCATCCCGAGTCTCATGAAACATCACCCACCTTTCTCACATCACAGAGGCATTCGTTCCAGGCTGTGTTTGGGGCCCACATGCCGGGAACAAAGTAGATTTCGTGGGTCGGTTTAATGAACGGATAAGTCAAGGTGTTGTAGGATTGCCCAAATGTATAGCGGCTCCACCATCCCTGCTCAAAGACCGCCTGCTTCACCCCCACGCCCGGATCAATAATCGCATAGGCAGTGACTTTACCACGATCATTGAAAATTTCTACGGCATCCCCTTCTTTAATCCCCTTTTCCTTGCCATCCTTAGGACTGAGCCATACTCTTGGCTTCCCTTCTTGGAGTTCATTCATCCAAACATTGTTGGAATGCGTAGAGTGTACTCGGTAAATAGCATTACGAGTGACATAGCTAAACTGATACTTTTCTCTGGTTTGAAGATTTAAAGCATACTCGCTTTCTTCAAAGGGAGGTTTATGGACCGGGAGCGCCTCGCCCATCTGAAGCATGATATCTTCGTCTTTGTAAAACTCTATCCGTCCACTCTTCACAAACTGAGCCGTTTGTTCAATTTTTGCCGGCAGACTGATCGGTGGGAACGGCTTTTTATGTTGGACTTGGTCATAGAACGGAATTTGTCGCCCCCCTGGGACTTCCGACTTCAAGCGTACTGGGCCTTTTTGTAGCTGTTCCAAGGTAATACCGGCAACCTCAGGTCCTCCAGTTTTGAGCAAGAGCTCAATGACTTTCTGCGCTGCCTCATCCGGTTCAAGGCCTGGGTAAAAGTACTTTTCAAAATCCGGATTTAGCCGTTTCGCAAGTTCTCTGATGATCCAAAACTCCGGTTGTCCTTCATAAATCGGTTTTACCGCCTGTTGTTGCAACTGTAGGTAAGGATGAACGGGAGTGGCCACAAGATCTGTTTTCTCATACCAAGACACGGCAGGTAAGACGGCATGGCTATACTGGCAGGTTGTCGTCATTTGGAAATCAGTGGTCACGACAAATTCTAAATCCTCTTGTTCCACCATTTCCCGGAGCTTATTGGCCATGTTGTGCTGGTCGAACGGATTTCCCCACCCTATTACGAGGGCTTTAATCCCATTTTTAGGCCACTTGGCTTTCATGGTTTTTGTAGGACCGTGAAGAACATAAAGAAAAGGTAGCCAGTTTTGCTTTTTGCCTTCCGGAACCCACCATTCTGCGACTTTGAAACGAATTCTATACTGACCCGCATAGGTGGAAATCCCCGCTCCTGGTTTACCAATATTCCCGGTTAGAACAGGAAGTAAGGCTAGCGCTCGTCCCTTCAGATCGCCGTGATACCACTGATAATTACCCGCCCCATAGATGACATGAAGCGGTTTGCTTCCCGCCATTTCGCGGGCTATACGCACTAGATCGTCTTTGGGTATTCCCGCTATTTTCTCGACTTCTTCCGGAGTGTATTGAGTGAGGCTTTCTTTCAGGAGTTGGAACGCTGGTTTAGCTTTCACAATTTCGCCCGTTTTCAGGGTCACATCCACTTCTCCTTCGATCATTAGATCTAAAGGCAGATCGAGTTTTTCCGAGTGCACCACGATGAACTGACCATTATAGGCCACATAGGCTTCCCGATAAGCTGGAATATCAGAAGGTTTAACGAGATCTTTGACCTCATCAGCTTTTAAGCGTTTGCCATTGTCGACACGAATGAGAAGCGGTAGGTCTGTGAAGGTTTTAATAAAGTCTGAGTCATAGAGTTTCTCTTCAATTAATATCCTTGCCATACCTAACGCAACCGCTGCGTCGCTGCTGGCCTTGATCGGAATCCATTCATCCGCTTTAGCTGCGGTAGGACTAAAGTTAGGGTCGAAAACCATGATCTTCGCGCCATTATTCCTGGCTTCGAGGAGAAAATGAGCATCGGGAATCCGTGTTGCCAAGATATTAGAACCAAAGACCATCACATAACGGGAATTAAGCCATTCGCGCGGTTCGAGTTCTTCACTCTGTACCCCGAAGGTCATCGGCCAAAACATCGGCAAGTCTCCATTTTGGTCATAGGCATGATGCATAGTCCATCCCGCTAACGTCGCCAACCTACTCACTGCCCCCTTTTGCACGTATCCGGTTCCTCCCACCTGGAAGAGCACCCCGATGGATTCAGGCCCGTATTTAGCGGCAATTTCTTTTAATCGTCCTGCTGTGTAATCTAACGACTCGTTCCAAGATGCCTCTTTAAAATCTCCAGAGCCAGGCTTCCCTTTTAGAATAAGGGGGGTCTTCAAGCGATCTGGACCATAGATTAGGTTGGTCATAGAAAGTCCTTTTAGACAACCGCGGGGATTGTATTCCGGTTCAGGATAATCTGCAGCTTGGATAATTGACTTGATTTGACCATCCTCGACAAGAGCATTCATACCGCAGGCTCCGGTGCAGTTTGGCGAACAGGTCGTGCGCACATATGTAATATTCGGATCTACTTGTTTGGGCGAGGCCACTGCTTTATGAATGAATGAGGCTGTACCGGCGGTTCCCGCCAAAACACCGGCTGCCGCTGACGCTTTAAGAAATTGTCGACGCGAAAGTTGTATGTTCTTTCTTTCCATTATTGAGGCACCTCCACTTGTTACACTTTTCACTAGCTAGGATAATTTCAAATCTGATTCTTCTACTAATTACACCACAAGTCTGGGCCGGGTGCTGTGAACTAGGTCACACATTCAAAGTGATTATTTTACTAGTCATTGCCTTGGATATGCCTTTACAGAAGGTTTACTTGCAAATTTAGGTCTAGGGAGAATTACGCTGTATATCATCTGTGCTCTGTTTGTTTTAGATCAAATGCTGGCTTCAGTGACTATGGCCAGGGCAACATATCTTAAGAAAATCGCTTTAAGCGACGAGGATGTTTCTCCGACTCTGTCGATGGGAATGACAATTGATCACATGGTCTCCATGTTTGTGCCGTGGTTAGGCGGATTTGTCTGGACTGTTCTGGGCTATGAATATGTCTTTATCTGCGGTGCAGTTATTGCCACTCTCAATTTACTCTTGACTACTAAGATGAAGTCGTTTAGTCGACTGCCCGACAAAGAAGCTACCATATAAATTACAATTAGTAAGACAACCAATATTTTACGTTCCCTTTACCCAAAACCAACGACAGGCGATCGCCTGTCGTTGGTTTTTCTAATTACCAAACAATCTTCCGAGGATTCTAATCAAAAGTGTATCAATCTGTTCGACAGTGATACCTGCCTCTTTTACTACTGGAATGACATTTTTAATAAATTGCTGGGGTACCGATGTACCAACATTTGCTATACGATTTGTTTACGCAACCAATGGTTCACTGTGCAACGTAAACCCCTTTTTATAAAAGCCGTCGCAGCACTTTGCCTGCACCAGTGGCCGGCAAGGACTCCCGAAACTCTACATAACGTGGTGATTTATAAGAAGTCATTTTTTGTTTGGCCCAGTCTATAATTTCTTGAGCTGTGATATGTGTACCCAGCTCCGATTTTAGCACAACGTAAGCCTTGACTACTTCGCCTTTCTGAGCATCAGGTACTCCAGTTACCGCCACTTGCCCAATCGCTTCATGCCGGATTAGCATGGCCTCTACTTCCTCCGGGAAAACGCTGTAGCCCGATACTTTGATCATTTCCTTGAACCGTCCGCTGAAGGTTAAGTAGCCATCTTCGTCCAACCACCCCATATCTCCGGTGTATACCCACCCCTCACGAAGCGTCTGATTTGTGGCCTCTAGTTTCTTCCAATAACCCTGGAAAACACCTGGATTAGTGAGAACGATCTCTCCCATCTCTCCAAAAGGCATTTCCTTACCCGTTTCTGGGTCAATAATACGGATAACTGTCTCATAATTAGGAATGCCTTGAGTTCCCCACTTCACTGAAGTCGAGGGCATAAATGTATCCGCAGTGTGGGTTTCGCTGAGCCCATAAGCCGCTTCGAAGATTTCACACCCTCCGGTAAACTTAGCCCACGCCTCGGCGATCTCTTGAGTTAGGATAATTCCAAAGCTTGTAGCCCTAGTCGTTCTTAAGGAAGATATATCATACTGTCCAGCATTCGGTACCTGCATAATCGCGAGATTCATAGGGACTACACTATACCACCATGTACATTTGTAACGTTCGATGGCCTGCAAAACCGCGACTGGATCAAACCGATACAATAGCACCATGCTGGCGTTGGAATATATAGGGCAATTGAGCCCCAACAGCATCCCTGCGATATGGTAAAGGGGCACCACGGTTAGTAAGACATCTTCCACCCATATTTTGCTATTTTGGGCTACTGCTGCGGTTTTAAAGAGAGCGTTTTCATAACTAAGCATAGCGCCCTTCGGTTGACCAGTTGTACCTGAAGTATAGATCAGGAGACTAACGTCCTTCATGTTAAGGTTCACGAAAGGAACAGAAATTTCCTGATCATTGATCACTGTCATCATATCGTGAACACCTGGCGGGATGATGAGCTTCGGATGGCAAATCTCTGCTGGCACATTGAAGGTAGGCTTAGCTGGCAGAAGATCTCCATAATTAGTAAGAATAACTATGTCGATTTGTGTCTTCGGCTGAATCTTCATGACAATATCATAGAGTCCGTCCGCTGCCACGATTACTTTGGCTTCCATGTCGTTGAGTTGGTACTCTAATTCCCATTCCTTAAACAAAGGGCTGCACGGTCCCACAATTGCCCCGATCTTCTGGATTCCATAATGAGCAATAAAATATTGAGGACTATTGGTGAGAAAAAGTGCTACATGATCTCCTTTCTTAACCCCAGAGATTGTTAAGAAAGCTGCAAACCGCTCGCTGAGATCGTTCAATTCTCGATAGGTAATCTTTCTCCCATACCAGATGATCGCGACCTTCTCTGGATTCAAGTTAGCGTTGTCCCGCAAATACTCGTGCAATGGCTTTTGCCCTTGCCGATAGGAGAGCTCAGGAGACAAATCTTGAGGCCAACACTTATGTCTACAGTTCTCCATCTAACTACCTCCTCAACATAATGACACCAAACCATACCCTCTAAGGTGTGAAGCCTCAGATGTAAGGCGCTGCATATTCATTCTATTATGAATTTTCTGATTTTAAAGGGCATAGTTATTGGCTGCTTAAACGGATTCCGTAGTGGCCGCCGTCTGGAGTTTCGCCTTTTCCTCTTCTACCAGCTTGCGACGTAAGACTTTTCCGACAATCGTCCTAGGCAATTCGTCTCTGAACTCCACGTGACGAGGGACTTTAAAAGCAGCCATCCTGGTCTTGCAAAATGCGATAAATTCCTTCTCATTGGCCTCGGTATTGGGCTTCAGAACAATATAGGCCTTGACCGTTTCTCCACGGTAGTGATCTGGAACCCCTGCTACGACAACTTCTCTAACCTTAGGATGTTCATACAGAATCTCCTCAATATCCCGTGGATAGATGTTGAAGCCCCCGGCAATGATGATGTCCTTCTTGCGGTCGATAATATAACAAAACCCATCTTCGTCCATTCTTCCAATGTCGCCGGTATGCAACCAGCCATTGCGCAAGGTTTCAGCTGTCTCTAGGTGCTTTTCCCAATACCCTCTCATGACTTGAGGACCCCGAACACAAAGTTCCCCTATTTCACCGAAGGGGATTTCTCGATCGCCCGTCTCCAAATCCATCATGACATAATCAGTATCTGGAAGCGGCAAACCAATAGAACCGGCACGAGTAGGACGATCGAGTGGGTTGCAATGTGTGACTGGCGAGGCTTCAGATAAACCATATCCCTCGACCAAAACCCCTTCGCCATGTGTCACTTCAAGAAATTTTTGGGCCACTTCTAAGGGCAACGGCGCTGAGCCGCTCGTACAGGATTTGATCGCAACTAAACTCTCACGATATTCAGCGATCCGGGGATGACTATTCATAGCCATAAACATAGTTGGCGCGCCCGGGAAGAAGGTCGGCTTATGGAGGCGTATGGTTTCCAGCACTTGATCTACGTCAAAGCGTGGCAAAATTATCTGTGTAGCCGCAAGAGACACGGCATAATTCATACAATCAGTCATGCCATATACATGAAATACCGGTAGGATCGTGAGAATCCTTTCCTTACCATACTCCTTGTTAGGGTCCCATTCCTGAACTTGAAGGGTATTAGCAATTAAATTATGATGTGTTAGCATAACCCCTTTAGATACACCCGTCGTTCCACCCGTATACTGCAAGACGGCGAGATCTTCGATGGGATTAATGGATACTCTGTTATAAACCGGTTCATGCTTGATCAGTTCATCGTAGGAATACAAGCCTTCTGCCGGCTCAACAGGTGACATAAAGTTGAATACAACTACCCGTTCCAAGGAGGTTTCCTCCAAGATATTCCGTACCCTAGGATATAACATTTCAAGAACGATGATGGTTTTCGCACCGGAGTCGTTCATTTGGTACGCTATTTCTCGTTCAATATACATCGGGTTTGTTTGCACCACAATTGCGCCAAGTTTCAGCAAGGCAAAGAAGGCAATTTCCCACTGGGGACAATTCGGACCCATCAGTCCCACTCGTTCTCCTCTTAGAATACCGATATCCTGTAGTGCACCCGCAAAACGGTCGACTCGACTCCCAAACTGCCGATAAGTAATCTTCTGATCCCCAAATATCATCGCAAGTGTATCTGGCATTTTGGCAACTGTATCATCCAACATTTGCCCAAGTGTTCTATAAGGATAATCAATATGATACCGAACATTGGTGGGATAGCTTTTCAACCAGGGTCTTTCCTTTTTCTTCATACAAGTTCCTCCTTTACACTTTCCCAGCACAAGCGGCGGTCTATCACTTTCAATGTTATCAGTCCAAGTTGTCATCAGTTCCTTCTGTTCACCTCTACACAGGTCTCATAAGCAGTTCATTCCACCTCCGAATCACGTTAATTTTATTGCCTTACAGCAATCTAGGAAAAACCAGCCCCGCCTTTTATCTAAATATTCAAACATATTGGTTTTTTATATGCAATAATCACGCCAGTTGTGCAGAAGGTAAGGGGAATTTTGTTTTGTTCCAGGAGTACGCTGGCCACGGCTCAAAGAGCACGTTTGTGAACTAGTAAAACAATCCGCAGGGTGAGATTTCACCTGTATGGAAATAATACAAAAGAACAATTTATTATGAGGTTTTAGTATGTAAAACACACACCCATCGGTGGAATTATGTGAGTAATTCCACTGAAGTTTACCTCATGTGGTGGCCTCCCTTAATTTATAATTAGAGACTCTTCGGGACATTCTTGAATCGTTAGGTCCGCATCTTGCAATATTTCGGTCAAGCTAAACACATTGGGTAAAATATTATTAGCATAGTACTTAGCACTAGCTAGTTTCCCTTTGTAGAAGTTAAGATCAAAATGATCCTCAGGTAATTCTATTATCTTCCTTTGGGCAATCAAGGCCTGCTCCAGCAAACACTCGGCAACCACTACCTGTGAACATACAAATAGCGCCCTCGTAGCATACAAACCTATCAACTCATCCATCTTGTTGAGGTGCCATAAATCGTAAAGTTTCTTTACTTTATCCATGCAAGTATAGGCCTTATCCAGATTTTTAAATTCCTTCTCAAGGCCAGCAGTAGCCTTATTATCCTCAATAAAGGATTTTATGCCAGCCATCCAGTTAAGAAAAGGTTTACCATCATCCATCCTCATCTTACGCTTCACGAGGTCTTGAGCATGAATGAACGATGTTCCTTCCCAAATAGTCAATATTTTTGAGTCCCGCAGAGACTGTTCGATCGGAAACTCATTAGTGTAGCCAACCCCACCTAATACTTGCATGGCTTCGCAGGTCATAGTAACTGCTGTTTCACTTCCATAGCACTTGATCAAAGGAGTAAGTATCGATGCTATCTCCTCAAATTGCTTGGCTTTGGCCTTGTCACTGGAATTTTCGGCGATATCCAGACTGTAGTACCCCTTAAATATCATAGCCCTTATCCCTTCGGTATGAGCTTTCATATCCATTAACATTCTCCGAACATCGGGATGTTTAACGATCGTTACCCTTTTACCCTTGATGTAGCCCTGTACTCTTCCAAGTGCATATTGTGAGGCTTGTGCATAGGCTGAAGAAGCCTGTGCACAAGCATTGTGTCCAGTTCCGATACGGGATTCATTCATCATTCGGAACATCATGGTCAACCCTTGGGATCGACCCTTTTCATTAGGAGGCGCACCCAGCATTATACCGTAGCACTCATCGTTCTCGCCGTAGTTTAACATACAGGTTGCGGATCCTTTGAGACCCATCTTATGCTCAACTGCTATCGTCGTAACGTCATTAGACTTTCCTACGCTACCGTCTGCATTGACCCAATATTTTGGCACAATATAAAGCCCTAAACCAGCTGATCCAAGACAGCCTTGGGGTGGACGTGCTAAAACCAAATGGATGGTATTATCACATATAGAGCCATCACCAGCCGTGATAAACATCTTAGAGGCTTTAATCTTATATATTTTAGGGTCATCCGTTGGATAGGCTTTCGCTAAAGCATCCCCTACATCCGAGCCAGCGGAGGGTTCTGTGAGGTTCATAGTTCCTTGCCATTCCCCACTCAGCATTTTAGGTAGGAACCTTTGTTTATCCTCCTCAGTGCCAAATTTTAGAATGATGTTGGCGGCACCCGAAGTTAGCTTAATGTTAGAACCCATGGCCGGACAGGCTGCAGTAATCATCTCAAAAACAGATTTAAAAACAATTAGGGGCATGCCCCCTTCAACATCGACACACTCGCTACTAGATCCCCATCCGTTTTTTTGAATAAATTGAAAGACTTCTTTATAGCCCGGAGGGGATGTTACGAGTCCATTTTCAAAAATTACTGGGTTTTTGTCACCCACTTCGTTGATAGGACTTATAACCTCACGACATATTTTATAGCCCTCAATCAAAATCTGATCGAGATCATCCATGCTGTAGAAATCCTTAAACCGGTTACACTCCATCACTTCTTCAGTTGGCAACCATTCTTTTAAAATAAATCTTAAATCACGAACGTTGTATTTAAATTCCATATTAATTCCTCCAATTCAAATAGACTCGGTATTTACAAAGTAGATGAGCATTACGATGGTAAACAGTCTATCCATGACTGACTAGTATCAAGAAAACTTGACTGACGCCAAGCCTCCGGCGAGGCGGCAACCTTAGTTGCACTTATGCTTAGAAAGTATATGACGTAAGTTTGTGCTTTCTGATAGTAGAACAAAAGGGAGCTATGTTAAGCTCCCTAATATATACCTATGTTTTTCTTCTGCCCATTCTGTCCTGACAAATTACTCAGTGAATATGGCGGGATGCTTGTTTTGGTTTGCTTAATCCTAGTTAGTCAAGTTCTCCACTATCGTAGAAATACCTTGACCTCCTCCGATACACATAGTCGCTAAGCCGTATCGTTTTCCGGTACGTTTTAACTCATTCATCAATTTAATCAAGATGATAGAACCAGTGGCGCCTAAAGGATGCCCTAACGCGATAGCCCCACCATTCACATTGATTTTAGTAATATCTAGACCTAACTCTTTAATCACTGCCAACGACTGGGCTGCGAATGCCTCGTTAAGCTCTATTAAGTCAATCTGATCTAGAGTCAATCCAGCCATCTTAAGAGCGGCATGAGTCGCCGGCACCGGCCCTATACCCATGATTTGGGGCGGCACTCCTTTCGCCCCCATCCCAATCACCCGGGCTAACGGCTTCAGCCCAAAGGCTTTAGCCTTTTCCAGAGTAGTTACAAGCACAACGGCAGCTGCATCATTACGCCCGCTGGAATTGCCTGCGGTAACTGTACCACCTGCTTTGAAAACTGGAGCCAATTTAGCGAGCTGCGCCATGCCGGTTTCTCGTGGATGTTCATCGGTATCAAAGGTGACAATACCCTTTTTCCCTTTAATTACGTAGGGAACGATTTCCTCTTTGAACAGTCCTTCTTTTATAGCCCGCAGAGCTCGTTCCTGGCTGATAAGAGCAAATTCATCTTGTTCTTGGCGACTGATGTTGTATCTATCGGCTAGGTTTTCTGCCGTTATTCCCATAGTCAAGTGTCCATAGCGATCCTGTGGCTGGCAACGGGGTTGGCTTTCAGTATTAGAATCTAGAATTTCGGCATTTCCCATCCGGAAGCCATATCGAGCGTTCCTCAGATAATAAGGGGCGGTGCTCATGCTTTCTGCCCCACCAGCCACTACCATTTCTGAAGTCCCAGACCAAATGGACTGTACAGCATTATTTAGTGCAGTCAGAGCCGATCCGCACTGTCGATGTACTGTATAGGCCGGCACTTCTTCTGGCATATTAGCCCTCAGCCACGCTAAGCGAGCCACGTTAGGATTGTCACTGCTTTGTTTGGTATGACCAAGGATGACTTCGTCTACTAATTGACCTGGGATGCCACTACGCTTGAGTACTTCCTGGATAACCTCAACGGCCAGATAATCAACCTCAATATCCTTCAAGGTTCCACCCACTCTACCAATCGCCGTTCGAACTCCTGCTACAATGACTGCTTCTTGCATCCTCTAACCTCCTTCGCCTATTAAGAAAATTCTTTCTTCAACTGGGCAGCTATGATATTGCGCTGAATTTCCGAGGTACCTTCATAGATGCGGGCAATCCGAGCATCCCGATAAAACCGTTCTACTTCACACTCCCGCATGTACCCCATGCCACCATGGATTTGAACGGCCATATCTGCTACCCGTCCAAAGACTTCGGAACCAAACGTTTTCACGATAGCGGCCTCTTTGATCACTTTTTCCCCTCGGTCAATTTTTCGGGCAACATCATACGTCAAGCTACGCAAGGCCTCAATCTCAATAGCCATATTGGCTAAATAATGCTGGATAATTTGGTTCTCAAAAATTGTCTTGCCGAATTGTACACGCTGCAAAGAGTATTTTACGCTTACTTCCATTAATTTCTGGCTAGAACCAAGGTTCCGGGCAGCCAGTCCAGCGCGTCCGTTGGCCAAAATTTTGAGGGCATTGACGTATCCCTGCCCCAACTCCCCTAAAACATTTTCAACGGGTACTTCACAGTCTTCAAAAATTAGCTCCGCCGTTTGAGAACCGTGCAAACCCATTTTTTTCTCGTATTTACCCACCGTGAAGCCTTTAAAACCCCGCTCTACAATAAAAGAAGTAATTCCTTTGCTCCCCTTTCTCTTGTCAGTCACAGCCATCACCGTGAATAAACCAGCAACATCCCCGTTTGTGATAAACTGCTTGGTTCCGTTTAAGATATATTTGTCACCTTTTAGCACTGCTGTCGTCTTTAGATTACCTGGGTCTGAACCTGCAGACGCTTCTGTAAGGGCAAAGGCTCCAATCAATCCGCCAGTGGCCATTTTTGGCAAGTAACGCTGCTTTTGCTCCTCATTACCCGCCATAACAATCCCGACGCTCCCGATACCATTGTGGCAACCAATAATGGAAACAAAACAATTCGGCCCTCGACCTAATTCTTCAAAAATCATTACTTTCCCGACCATGCCAGCGCCCAAGCCATCGTACCCTTGGGGAATGCTCAGACCAAACAATCCGATTTCCGCAGCTTTTTCGAGTAAACTGCGAGGGACTTTGTCCTCTTCCTCCATTTGTTGGGCAAGGGGTTCAACTTCCTTAGTTATGAATTTGCGTACCGTCTGTTGGATAATGCTAAGTTCATCTTGGGTTACATCCATTGCAACTCCTCCTAGATTCTTCCTACTCTTTTTGGGGATAATCGTAAAATCCTTTGCCCGTTTTACGTCCCCACTCTTTATTTATGAACTTCTCGACGATCGAGGGAGAAGGACGGTATGCCGGATCACCAGTTTCTTGGTAACGCTCCATTCCCACGTAATAAGTGAGATCTATTCCAGTCAGATCCATCAAACGAAAAGGACCCATAGGATATCCCAAGGCTAACGTAACCGCTCGATCAATCTCTTCAGGTCCTGCGATTCCCATGTCGAGTAAGTAGATTGACTCATTTTTAATGGTGCTAAGCATGCGGTTCACGAGAAATCCATAGATTTCTTGCTGTAATAACACTGGAGTTTTGCCCATACGAACACAAACTTCCATTAATGTTCCAGTGGTTTTCTCTGATGTATGGGGTCCTTTTACCACTTCCACAAGTTTCATAACCAAAGCCGGATTAAAGAAATGCATGTTACAAACCTTTTCAGGGCGACTCGTAACATCCGCAACTTTAGAACTCACAATATATGAACTGTTGGTGGTCAGAATAGTATGCGACGGACATAAGCGATCTAATTGAGCAAACAAATGACGTTTAATTTCTAATTTTTCTATTACAGCCTCGATGACCAAATCAGCTTCCCCAGCGGCCTCCGCTAAATCTGAAGTAAACATAAGCTTAGCTCTGACAGCGTCTGCATCGGCTTGTTTTAGCTTCCCTTTAGCGACTCTTTCCGGTAGATAGGTTATAACGAATTGTTCTGCCTTCAGCAGAACTTCTTTGTTTAGATCAATACATTTCACTGTGAAACCTGCTAACGCTGCACTTAAGGCAATCTGATGGCCCATGTTTCCTGCCCCGACTATGCATATATTATTAATTCTGTGTACTCCCACATTCATTCCCCCTATCAATTATAAATCAAGGCAAGACACTCAGACTCCCCATATTTCTTACGATAACTTACTTACCCTTGAATACGGGCTATCTCTATTAAACTCTTTCAAAGATAGTAGCAATACCTTGCCCGCCACCTATACAAGCCGTAATCATACCGAATTGAACATCCCTTCGATTCATTTCGCACACTAATTTAGAAGTGAGAATTGCTCCCGTAGCAGCGATCGGATGACCATGGGCGATCGCCCCACCATTGACGTTAACTTTATCCATGTTAAAATGAAGCTCTCGATCAACTGCTAAGACTTGAGCCGCAAAAGCTTCGTTCAATTCGATGAGGTCAATATCCGCTAAAGAGAGACCGCCTTGAGCTAGGACTTTTCTAACAGCTGGCACTGGTCCGATTCCCATGATGTTGGGGTCAACACCAGCAACCGCAAATGTACGAATTTTGGCTAAAGGTTTAAGTCCTAATGCTTTAGCTCTGTCGGACGACATTACGACGACTGCAGCTGCAGCATCGTTTAAGCCAGAACTGTTGCCCGCAGTGACCGTTCCGCCCTTTTTAAACACGGGAGAGAGTTTACCTAGACCCTCAAGTGTTGTTTCCGGTCTAGGGTGTTCATCCGTATCAAAAACAACTGACTTATTCTTACCTACTGGAATCGTGAGAGGAACGATTTGGCTTTTGAATAAGCCGTCTGCCATTGCTTTACCCATTTTTTGCTGACTTCTTACAGAAAACTCATCTTGTTCTAAGCGGCTAATCTGGTATTTTTCAGCCAGGTTTTCTGCAGTAACCCCCATCGGTGGATTGCCGATTTCGTCACTCGAAAGTTTAAAACCACTCCGAAATTTAGGGGGCATCTTGCTGAAAAACTCCATATGTTCCATAATATACGGCTTTAGGGAACAGCTCTCTGTCCCTCCGGCGATAAATACGTCGCCCATACCAGCCATTATAGCTTGAGCGGCTAAATTGACTGCGTTTAGTCCAGAGCCACACTGCCGATCTATTGTTAACCCTGAGATCTCTAACGGCAGGCCAGCTTCTAAGGCGCATAAACGAGCAATATTACCACCGGCATTCAGACAGTTTCCGAAAAATACATCTTCAATTAAAGTAGGATCCAAGTCTATGCGCTTGATCACTTCTTTAATGACTTCCGCGCCATAATACTCGGGGGGAATCTTTCCTAGGGCCCCGCCGGCCCGACCAATGGGACTACGAACTGCTGATACGATTACTGCTTCTTTAATCATGAAAGCAACCTCCTGCAATTATTAATTTTAGTTCACTCGTAAGTGTAGTAGCCTTTTTTCGTCTTCTTGCCCCATTCTCCCTTGGTAAACTTCTCAACAACCAAGGGTGATGGCTTGTCTTTAGGGTTACGAGTCGACTGATAGCGTTCCATTGCAGAATAATAGGAAAGGTCAATGCCAGTTAAATCCATTAAACGGAAGGGCCCCATTGGATGGCCCAAGGCATTCGTCACTGCAAGGTCAATCTCTGCTGGAGTGGCAATCCCCATATCTGCTAGAAATAAAGCTTCTTGAGCAAGTGCAGATAGGATTCTATTAACCAGGAACCCATAAATTTCTTTCTTAAGTAAGACAGCAGTCTTACCCAGTTTAGCGCACAAATCCATCGTTACTTGGGCAGTTTCTTCTGAAGTATGCGGTCCCTGCACAACCTCAACCAGCTTCATAACTAGGGCTGGGTTAAAGAAATGCATATTGCATATTTTATCCGGCCGAGTAGTGACATCGGCGATTTGTGAACTAACGATATACGAACTATTGGTAGCCAAAATAGCATGGGGTGGAGCAATTCTGTCCAAATCAGCAAAAAGCTTCCTCTTGATGTTTATTTTCTCAACGGCAGCCTCAATCACGAAATCCGCTGCTCCAGCCGCTTCCTCTAAGCTCGGTGTAAAGCGAAGATTAGTAAAAGCCGTATCTGCTTGTTCCTGGGTTAATTTTCCCTTGGCAACCCGTTCAGGTAAATAGGATCTCGCAAAAGCTTCTGCTTTGTTCAACATATCTTGGCTTATATCGGTACAAGTCACCTGATAACCAGCTAAAGCGCCACACAGGGCAATTTGATGACCCATGTTACCCGCACCGACCACACAAATAGTTTTTAATTTTTCAATCTTCAATTTTGATAACCTCCTTATTAATATTTCAGTACGCTACTGCCGATCTTCTGGCAGTGTAGACGCTAGACTCTAAAAAGCGCCTTCTAAATAGTAGGGCAAAGGACTATCTTCCCTGGAAATTCGGTTTGCGTTTTTCAAGAAAGGCCTTCATGCCCTCTTTCTGGTCTTCCGTTGCGAACAATAGGCTAAAACATTTGTGCTCATATTGTAAGCCCCTGTCCAAATCCATCTGTAACCCTTCATTGATACAGGTTTTAGCCATCTGAATAGCCACCGCGCCGCGGGCAGCAAATTTCTGAGCCATTTTCTTTGCTTCTATTAATAATTGATCTGCCGGTACCACTTTGTTCACAAGACCAATCCGCAGAGCTTCCTCGGCGGAAATGAAATCACCGCTATAAATCAACTCTTTTGCTTTAGCTGCACCGATCAATCGAGGCAGACGTTGAGTTCCTCCACCGCCCGGCAAAATCCCTAACTTTATTTCTGGCAAGCCCAGCTGAGCATTGTCAGCTGCAATGCGTACATCAGCCACCAAGGTTAATTCACACCCTCCGCCCAAGGCATACCCTGCAATTGCAGCGATGACTGGCTTATGCATATTTTCAATAAAATTAAATGTTCTTAGCGAGGGTCTAACGTTTGTCGATACATCCACTGCTGTTGCTGAAGCCATTTGTTTAATGTCCGCCCCAGCTGCAAATACTTTGTCGCCGCCCGTGATAATCACAACTCTAACTGACTCATCCCCACTTAACTCTTCCGCAGCCTCCCCCAGCTCAATAAAAACCTGACTATTCAGAGCGTTTAGCACTTCTGGGCGGTTCAGGGTGATCGTGGCGATTCCCTCGTCAATTTCCACAATAACTGTTTCGTAAGCCAACTTTTCTACCTCCCTCAATTGTTATTTCAGTAAACTTGAGCGTTAGCTCTCAGATTCTAGTCCTATTTCGAATATTCTAAAATAAAAGCTTACCTAGTCTTTCTATACAAGAACCGTGCCAATTCTTGAAAAAATAAAGAAAACTTTGCCAACCAAAAACAATCGTGGCTTTTCAAGGAACTGGCGGAATTTTACCTTAATAAAACTTTCACATAGTCGAATAGAAAGTTAATTAATAATATAATTGTATATAATTGAAACAACAATTAGCTACTACACAACCATTTTGTATACAACTAGAATATATATTCACTCTTTGAAATTCTTCTTTGCAATTATTTATTTTACAATCCCAGAACATTGTCACTTCCCAATCACTCCTCTCTCACGACATCCACCTTTATCGGGGCAATCAACGTTGAATTGCTTGAGAACACTAATTCGGCCGCCGAATCATAACCTGTTGTCTCGATCACAACAAACGTCATATTCCCCAGCTTGCCACTGCGAGCATAGACATCCTTAATGCAGCGCTTGCAGCTAAGTCTCTCCCCTATTTGGATCTCTCGATGGAAAGTAATTTTTTGTTCTCCGTGGATCATACCGGGAATAGGCAATTCAAAACCTGGAATATTAGCCTGCCTCAAAGTTACCACAAAGGTGGGGGGCACTCGGTCATTATACTGAGCGCCCGTGGCCTCAGCAAACCTTCGTACTGCTTCTGGCTCAATTTTTAATACGCGAACTTCACTTTCAAGTCCAATTGATTCTTTTCCGATCATACGACACATCCTCTTCTCTATTTTCTCAAGTCACAACTTCATCGGATCAACATTGTTCACTTATGTAATGCCACAAGATCACCCTCAGAAATTTCAACCTAGTTTATGACCAGTCGGCGAAATTGGCCCCTTAATCTCAAACATTAGCTTCAGGTTTTTTATTTTAATATTCAATTAAATGCAAAAAATGTGCCAAACCAAACTAAAACAAAAAAAACCTCCAGACTAGTAAACTAGCCCACAGGGGGTTAAAATGTTGTATGAAATTGATACGAAACAGCGTATCCTAGCTGTGTTCCAGTATACTAAGTACACACTTAATATATATGCTCGCATGTTCTATAATATTTTGCAATTCTCGGATGTTACCAGGCCATTCACAAGCAGCATCTACCCAGGAAACGACTGCTACCATTCAGAGTTTTGCCACAGATACTCAAACTATGTAAAAACTATCTTCACTTAATTCATCACTTGTTAGGTTATCTAGTCAACGCAATTCCTTATAAAACGTTCTAGCTCTGTAGTGACTTCTGTCGGTTTTTCCAGCATACACATGTGCCCAGCACCCTTGATGATTCTTAACTGGGAATTAGGCAGATTGCTACTTAAAAACTGGGAATATTTCAAAGGAGTCATAACATCTTCGTCTCCAACTATAATCAAACTAGGAACTTTGATTTTCCCTACACTCAATACCCTATCGAATTTGTTACAGGCCTCAAAATCTGCCCAATAGACAGTTGGGGAAATTTCATTCATTTCCCACATTGCTTCTTCTCTTTTATCGTCTGATGTCGAAGATCCATACAAATGGTTGACATCCTTAAAGGGCATATTTCCTGTAGCGAGAGTACTTAAGACCCCCTTGCTTACTTTTAGACGAGCACCTGTCGCAATTAAAACAAGACCCCTTAATTTTTCCGGATACTGCAGAGCAAACTCCTGAACAATGGCACCACCCATAGAATGGCCAACTAGGACGAATTTTTCCAAGGTTAACGCCTTAATAAAATCGTTAATGAACTCAGCCATATCCTTAATATTGGAGAGCAAACTTCCTTCTGATTTCCCATGACCAGGCAAATCCAGAGCCCATGAGTTGTATTGGCTATCAGAAACCAATTGTTCGGACCAACTCTTACTGGATCCTCCAGCACCATGTACGAATACGATTGGCAATGAATTTCCAATCGTACTCTCAACGTAAATGCTAATACCACTCACGGTCACGTAAGGCACTTGAACTTCTCCTCTCCTCTTATATTCATCAAAGATTGAATATATTCCAAACACAGATCCTTCATCAACGAATCATTCCGCCAAATACCTCAGCCAAACTGATTTGTATACTCCAGAACGATACCATTGAGTCGAATATTGTATTCCCCACTGTGCCCATAATTATTTTCTACACCACTATGCCATGTCGACGCAACTTATCGTAAAATGCCCGCCTAGAAATTCCCAAGGCCTTCATGGCACTAGTGCGGTTATTGTTACAAGTATCCAAAGCTGATAAAATCAGATTCTTTTCCACTTTACCCAAGATCTCTTTCATGTCGTAGAGTTTGTCTTTATCACTTTGAATGTCTTTATTGATCGGGATTAAGTGTGCAGGTAAATGCTGAATTTCTATGATCCCGTCGCTACACACTATGCTTCCATGTTCTATAACATTTTGTAATTCTCGAATGTTTCCAGGCCAGTCATACTCCTGGAACAGTCTCACGACTTGGGAAGACAGAATCAGTTTCCGTCCTACATCTTGCTCAAATTTATCAAGAAATGTTTTAGCAAGTGCCATTAGGTCATCTTTGCGCTCCCGTAGTGGAGTTAGTTGGAGAGGAACGATATTCAACCGATAGTACAAGTCACTTCGAAACGTCCCTTTTCCGATCATTTCTTTCAAGTCCCTGTTAGTCGCTGCGATTACTCGAATATCGACCTTAACAGTCTTTGTCCCGCCTACCCGCTCAAACTCTTTTTCTTGCAATACTCGTAATAGTTTAGCTTGCATTATCAGGCTCATATCCCCAATTTCATCAAGGAATATTGTACCACTATGTGCCAATTCAAACTTTCCGAGCTTACCCCCTTTTTGGGCACCTGTAAAAGCACCCTCTTCGTAGCCAAACAATTCACTTTCCAGCAAAGCCTCTGGTATAGCCGCACAATTCACCTTGATCATAGGCTTATCTTGGCGTCGACTACAATTATGTACAGCCCTGGCTAATACTTCTTTACCGACGCCACTTTCACCGAGAATCAACACTGTACTGTTAGTACGTGCAACTTTAGCTGCTAATACTAAGGTTTCCTTCAGACGACTGTTTTGTCCCACGTATTCCTTGAAGGAAAGAGGCAGTTGTTCCCACTGTTCTAATTGTTCTTTCAAATAATTAGTTACACCCTTCGCTTGTTTCAACTCACGATTCAATTGAACAACTTCTGTTATATTTTTAAAAATTGAAACAGCCCCTATGACTTCTTTACCACTATCACTATATAAAGGAAACGAACTGCCAACTACATCGATTTTTAGAGATTCTAAATAAGACCTGCGGTTATTAGTAACCTTCCGCGTGCGCAGTGTCGTGATTGTCTTCGAATCAGGTTCGATTGTGTCCAACCTTCGGCCTAAAACTTTAGCTACTGGCACTCCTAATATCTTGGCATAAGACTCGTTAACATAAACAATTGTTGTATCCAAATCAATAACGAGTACTACATCATTAATGTTATCTAGGATTTCAAATAAGAGTTTACGATCCCATTGAGGAATACTGTTGGTAGTCACAGCATGGACTCCTGCACTCATTTTCGTCCCCCGCTTTTAATTGTATCTTTTATATACATTATACAGGAGCTTTTGCTTTTAATAAAGTAACTATTGTAAATATTTTGATAATTAACATTGTTTCATTCCTAGTCTAATCATAAGCCCGGCTGGCAATGACAGTCTACACTAATTTATTTTATTGGTTCGAGTCCAGATGTTTTGGGCCTGGGCGGCTTTGATCAAATCCTCGCGGAAATCTGGATGAGCTAACTCAATCAGCATTTCCGCTCGCTTAAAGGTAGACTTACCCGTCAATTGAGCTTTACCATATTCTGTAACAACAGTCGGTGCTAGGGTTCTAGGGCAAGTTACGGCGGAGAAAGTCTTGATGCTAGGTACGATTCTTGAGACTAAATTTCCACCCTGCATGGTGGTCGAACTCATACATATAAAGGGTTTTCCTCCTTTAGACTGGAAAGCCCCCATGGTAAAATCCAATTGCCCACCCGTCCCGGATATTTGTTTAATTCCTGACGATTCTGAGCTTATCTGTCCCAGCAGATCGATTTCAACAGTATTATTGATAGTAATTTGTTTATCGTTTAAGGCAATCCGAGCCGGATTATTAGTTATATCCACAGGATAACTAGCGAAGGCGGGATTTCTGTGGAGAAAATCATAGAGTTTCTGCGTACCCATGGCAAATGTAAAGACTGTCTTATACTTGTCAATATTCTTCATAGATCCATTAACTTTGCCTTTTAAAATCAGATCGATATATGAGGTGGTAGCCATTTCTGAATGAATGCCTAAATTTTTCAGATCACTATCGGCTATCATCTTCGCTATAGTATTGGGCATACCTCCTATCCCAAATTGCAAACAACTTCCGTCCTCTATTTCTTCAATCAATAGTGTGGCGATGGCTCTTTCGGCTTCGGTTTCCGTCGTAGTTGATGGCAGCTGAGGCAGAGGATAGCTTTTCTCAACAATATAGTCCACTTCAGAAATGTGTATACTTTCCTGTTCGCCACCTAGCACCCAAGGAACTTGATCATTAACCTCCAAAATGACAGTTTTGGCCATTTCACAGATAGCCCGCGCGTAGGAAACTGAAGTGCCAAAGTTAAAGTATCCGTTGTTATCGGGAGGGGTCGTCTGAATCATGGCTACATCAGGCGGATACATAGTACCACTACGTATGAATGTTGGGCTGGCGCTATAATTGCCCGGGATGTAATAGCAAAGGCCTTTTTCCCCCAATTTCCTTTCATGTCCACTGAGGTAGCCACTCATATAGGTGAAACTCTTTTTCTCTGGATCTGCGGTACATATTTTGGGTGATACAGTAGCGCACACACTTCTAACCATAACATCGCTTACCTCACCTACTCGCTTGGATAAGGCTTCATCTAAAGCCTGCGGAAACATGGCAAAATGGCTCATAAAAACCCAATCACCTGATTTAACGACTCTAGCTGCTTCTTCAGGGGTACATAATTTATTTTTATAATCATTGGCGTACAAAATACCCAACTCCTTTCAGATTTGTTAAATAGCTACTTAAAAAGAAATTTTTCAGGGTAACTACACAGGCTCATTAGATTTGGAGGGCTGAGTGATATGGTTACGTTTTCCCTAAAGGTTAAGGTGTAATATTTGGCTTCTTCGGTTCTGGATAGCTTTCGTCACCCCCGGCTGTTTCATGGGTAGCCAACAAATACCTTGCGTAGCCATCTGAGACAGGTTTATTAGCCATTAAAGTCAGGATTACTAGTATAGGGACTCCAACCGCAAGTGAGGGATACAAGGAGGTACAATATGGGTTACCCGCAAAATGCCATACTGCTGCTACAATGCCGCCTAATAGCATTGACCAGAACGCTGCCCTACTGTCAACGCGTGGCCAAAATATTGCCACTAACAGCACCACCCCAGCTACCGATCGAATCTGAAAAGCGCCCGCCATCTGAGCTAGTATAGAAGTAGACTGCATACCGAAGTAAGTAGCTATTAAACCAAGTACTATGGTCAGAATCCTAGCCCATTTCATTTCTTCCTTTTCTGATATACCTGGTTTAAGAACACGAACCATATCTTGAGTAAGCATTGTTGTGCATATAAGTAACAAAGCTGGCGCCGTTGACAGAATTGCAGCCAATATACCCATAGAAGCCATGACAGCATACACGGGGCCTAATTTATTGGCCACTACATAAAGAATACTATTTGCGCTTGCAGTGGGCATAAGCACCTTACCTGCCATACCTATCAATGCAGGGAACAAAGCAAAGATTATTACAAGTCCTGAAGCCCATAAAATACCATTTTTCACTGAAGACATGCCTTTTGCACCGAAGATAACCACCACCACTGTCGAAGCAGCAAAAAAGGACAGAGCGGTGCCTAGTACCCATCCAACGACAGTCAGCATATTCGGCTGATTAAAGGCGAACATTTTTGCTGGAAGCACTGCTTGCATATGCCCTAAGCCCCCTGCTGTTTTCACTGCTGCGTAACAAACTATTCCCAAACCAATATACATTACAAGGGAATGAAGAACATTCATCCATGCAAGGCCCTTCATACCTCCCGTTAAGGTAAGAAATATAAAAACGACACCTACTATCCAGGTCAACATCACCTTATCCATACCCAACAGAGGACCCATTATTCCAGCTGCCGCTACCGGTTGTTGCGCAAATATTATCAAATATACCGCTACTAGTATTACCATCATCACTGTTCTGGTCTTGGCATCAAACCTTTGCATGTATACCTGAGGTACGGATACTGTACCATATTTCAATGAGAAAACGCGGTACATTTTAGCTGCTAAATAAAGTACGAGTACACAGCCTATGCTCATCCCCCAGTTTACCCAGACCGATGAAATTCCAATTTGAAACGCAGTCGCCGCATTACCCACTGTACCGGCGCCAGCAATCAATTCTGCAAACAAAAGTGGAATAATTAGACCTGCAGTTAGACCCTTTTTAGCCACAAAAAAATCCGTAATACTGCTTTTCTGCCTCACCATATATATACCAATACCAGCCGTTAATACAAAATATAAGAATACTAACATAGCTATCATTAGCTATACCTCCTAAATTCTAATTATTGATACCCTTCCTACTCATTTACCAATTAACTGATGCGTGAGAGACCTATTCCCTGAATCAGTACAACATTCTGTGATTAATGTCTTTCATTTAATACTCGTTCTCTCCCTCTCCAATAGATCACGTTAAGGTCCTGCTTGACTTTAAATATTGAAACCCTGCCTTTCTTTCTGATTATCACCACCCCTCAACACGCCCTACATGAAAATCTAAAATATGATAAATGCAATTTTAGTGCCAAAATTCTTAATATTCAAAACGTTTTGACTATCATAAGCGATTTCGGATTGACTATTGTGATTCATGGCGGATATAGGGCTTAAACATTTAAGCCCTATCAAATCAGTCCACTTCTCTTATAGAGAAGTTTCTTAAGAACCAAGTCAATATGTATATAAAAGCGTCTCAAATTCTCTGTACATGTATACTAAATGTAACAATAATCCTGGATCAAGAATTGCTATTCTTCTGGTCAACTACTGGACTTCGCGCAATCAATCCAAAACAATTAAGAGGGCGCGCTTATTCTTAAAGCACGCCCTCTTACTGATAAAATCAGTTCTTTTTCTATACCTACAAATTCCCTTAACATCCTAGGGTTTATCCCTATTCCTTGAAAAATACATTTGACGTCAAAATCACGGTTCACTCTCGAATGACACATATTCCAAGCCAATTTGAACTCCCCCCTGCTAAAGCTAGGAGTTTACTGCAACAAGTTGTAATATCTAATCTAGCAGGAGATCACTGGCATAGGAATAGCCGATAATGTCCTTAAAACCCGTTTTGGCATAGCCTTGTTCAGCATGTGAGAATTCGGAAATTTTGGAGGCCGTGAAATCTTTAAAGAAACCATTAACCGCATCGATGACTTCTATTTCTTCTTCATTAAATAAACTAAGATCTGGTTCTCCAAGTGCGATTATGAGTTCTCCCCCGTAGGGTCCCTCGGAAGGTTTTACGTCAATAGCTCCAATAGTAACCAAAGCCCATTGGACAAGGTCATGATTAGCTGGAACTGGCCCATAATGATGATGAACATAGGCGAGTCCTGTAATCTGATACCCGTATCGTTTATAGCATAAAAAGTCCGCGTAAAACAGTAGCTTTTGCAACTTGCTTTTAAATAAGTCCTGGGTTCGCCAGGTGAAGCATTGGACTAGTGCTGTCAACTTCTCAAAATCAAACTCCACATTAGTAATTCCGTCTCGGTAGATTGGTTGGAAAACGGTGTTTAAATAGTCTTCTGGATCTGGCGTCTCCACTAAACCCGTTTGAAGGACGGCTTCGATCTTACTCCGCTCACGTTCCTTTAATTTGTGGCCCCTTTGCTCTAAGAGCACTTTAATATAGTTCGGATCCTCGTGCAGCCTCAATAGTTGGTCATAGTGGGAGGCATCTGGGATGGCACCCCCTTCGTAGCGTACTAGTGTGGCCTGACTCCATCCCAACAAAGTCGCTACTGTCCGACCCGAACCAAAACGACTCCTGATTTCTTTCATCCGTGCTGGAGACAAATAGTTGTGCTTATTCCGGTATTCCGCGTAGGCCCGCTCGATGTTCTTACTATCCAGTTCCTCGTTAAATAATTCCGCATGACAAACCGAACAGGTTAAAACATCGGAGACTACTTCGATAGGTTCTCCTTTGACTTGGAAAGTTTCCCGTTGTCTGATGACTATCGCATCCTGCTCGCAAGCGCACTGGTAGCAAACGTTTTTCAACTCAGAACCCCTCCTAAATATACGCCTATCTCTTAAACGGCAAGGTAGTCGGTCCAACCGAACGGTGAAAACTAAGGCACACACAGCCCCGAATATCAATCTTTAGTTTGATGTAGACCTTCTGCGACCCTATACGTTTGATGAATTCCCATATGAAATCCCCGTCTCTATCGCGGTCCGCTTCTGGACCACGATCATAATGTCTATAACTTAGCCCTAGAATTTCCGCCTTAGCTTGGGGAACCGTCAGCCCTAAGGCTGCCAATCCCTGGAGATTTATCCTTCGTTCCACAAACGTCCATCTATCTTGTTTTATAAGAGCCTTAAATTCTCTTAGAGTTTTTTCTATTTCTACTTTTGTAACTGTTTCTACTTTTGTAACCATTTCTACACCTTTCAAACGTAGTATACCCCATTATGCTACTAATTAGTAGCATCCTCAAAAATATTTATGCAGTTATTTTTCCCTCCTAGCGAAGAATATAAAAAAACCGTCACGTTCATTTTGAAACATGACGGGCTATCTACCAACGATTTTCTGTTATCATCCCTGACTCGCCTTGGCAATGCCTTGAGCAATGAGATTTAATTTGGCAATCTCTTTAATCCGTTTGTTAGCATCCTTTCTTTCATCCGAATCAAACACCGTATTCCCCAGCCCACTGGCCCAAACTAGAGAAATAAGCATTTCTGTCTTCGGATCAGGGGTTTCTCCACGTAAAATCACGGTTTGTAAGTGCCTAAGTATCTCCCGCTTCGGCCGGTCATCCCGTGTAGGATAGCAGTTAATGGTAAAAAACCAGAATACTTTGCGCTCATCGTGATTCAAGATTCCATGGTCGACTAGTTTCTCTAGTTTTTCTTTGATCCTAGGCTTTACGCCCTTTTTTAATTCCTTAATCCAGAAATCCGTGGATTTTATGTGCTCTGAATCTCCTATTTGTTTTAAGAAAGCATCAAGATCGACTTGTCCCGTAGGCTTTCGGTCAACAACTTCGAGAGTTTTTGGTCTTACACGTAAACGTTTTAAAAGGGCTAAGTTCATGAGTAATGCTCCTACGAAACAAACATCCAGCTTAGAATAAGCCGCCATGCGTAGTGTGCCCTTTTCCTCATGATACGCTATGAGCAACAACTCTTCATCAAGACTTAGCACCATAAAAATCCCTCCCACTAAGGTATTATCAAGATCACAAATTCAGAATTTATGATACTAAAATGATATCACTATTTAAATAGTTTGTAAACCACAGGTGCTCTTTTCACGAAAGACAGAGGCTAATTAGGTCGATAACCTAACAGCCTCTGTCATTAGCACTTGAACTACTTCTCTGGTATGTCGATTATTGCGATGGTACATCTGGAAACACAGATCAGCTTTCCTGTTTCATCTGTAAGCTTAATATCCCAAACCATCGTGGTCCGCCCTTTGTGGAGTGGCGTACCAACCGCGGTTACGATTCCATCACGTTTACCGCGGATATGATTGGCATTGATCTCTAGCCCAACTGTAAACTGTCTTACTGGATCTATGAGGTTATAGGTACCCACACTCGCTACAGTTTCAGCCAGTGCCACTGAGGCTCCCCCGTGCAATAGCCCAAACGGTTGCCTTGTAGCTTCATTGACGGGCATGGTTGCAACCACCTTTTCTGGACCGAGTTCTACGATCTCAATACCTAACGCTTCCATTAAAGTACCTTTCAGACTAGTTCTATTGGCTATTTCATCCATAAGTTTCACCCCCAATAACATTTTATTAGAGAACTCGTTTGACTAAAGTTGAACCTCAATGGGATTAAAGTCAAGACACCAACCCTTAGGTGGTGCCTTGACTTGTTTTATGAATGCTTTGTCTTAACTAAACGTGGCAAATCCCAAAATTCCTTCTTGAGAGGGACTTCATAGGTAATCTTGGTATATTGTTCTTTATCATACGTTTGGCCCCGTAAAAGATCAACAAGAAAACGTTCCCCACTGGTCTTGTTTTCAATAACAACCATACGACTAGGATTACTTTGCGGTCTTTCCAAAATTCAATCCCCTTATCTTTAATTTTTATTTGCTTTCACTTTTCGATTCTTATTCTTAGACTCCACGTCTTATCTTAAGTATTCTAGAAGTCTGCCTAAAATCCTGCTATATTTATATATCATTTCCAATCTGGAGATAATAAAACAAATATCTACATAGAAAGCAGGAGCATAATGGAAAGTTCTTGGGTATCTCTCTTACCTTTTCTAGTTGTTATTCCGATTGCGGTCCTCTCCAAGCAAGTTCAACCAGGCCTGTTTATGGGGTTGATCTTAGGGAGTTACCTTGTCCAACCAGATCTCTTTGGCGGGGTCAAAACGCTAATCTCCTACTTAGTCGACAACTTGGTGAAAACCAACAATATTCGAATCATTATCTTTCTCTATGTTTTTGCCGGACTCATTAGTTTAACAAAGATGACTGGAGGAATGAAAGGGTTTGTTGATCTTGTGGGACGCAACGTAAAAACCGAACGAGCTGCTATGGTGCTCATTTGGCTTTCAACAATTGGAACCTTCAATAATCCAAATTTCCGAATCGTGACCATTGCACCCATTATGAAACTATTAAAGCAGAGATTACCGTTGTCTACACATAAGTTGGGCTTCGTCATTGAAGTAACCTCAAATCCCGTGGTTGTGCTCGTGCCAATAGCAACTGCTTTTGTAGGATATATGGTGTCTTTGACTGGTACCGCCTTGCAACTGGTAGGCATCGCCGAAAGCCCCTACAGCGTTTATATTAGAAGCATTCCCTTTAATTTTTTCTCTCTTGTCATTATAGGGATAGGAGTTTATTATAGCTTCTTTAAAAAATTTGCCAGCGATTCACTAGGACACGGAACTGATGCCCTTAATGCTCAGCTGGAGGAGGAAAAACTACAAAGATGTCTTCATGCCTATGAAAAGGAAACTCCAAGCAAGCCTTGGAACCTCCTTTTGCCCCTGAGCTTTGTCTTAGTGGGGACTGTGTTTTTAAGTTGGTGGGATGGACATACCCAGACTAGTAGCTTCTTCGAAGCCTTTATAAAAGCAGATGCCTTAGGTGTGATGTTAGAGGCCTTGTTTATGACGTTGATTCTATCCCTTTTCTTTTTCCTCTTACAGGGTTTCAGCGCTGGAAAATTAGTCACTCATTTTATCGAGGGGGGCAATGAATTAGTTTCTGTCATCCTCATGCTGGCTTTGGTTTGGGCCTTGTCCGCAGTCTCTGAGGATCTGGGATTTTCCAACTATATTGCCTCTAATTTAATTGGCTGGATCCCACCTGAGTTTATAGCCCCGGTCGTTTTTGTCTTAGGAAGTATACTCGCTTATTTTATCGGTTCCTCATGGGGAGCTTGGGGCTTGTTAATGCCCTTAGGCGTAACCCTCGCCCATCAAAGCGGGTCTAGTATTATATTAGTCATCGGAGCTGTGTTTGCCAGTGGTACGTTTGGGGCTTTTGCCTCTCCTTTGAGCGATAATACGGTAACTCTCTGTACAATTCTCAATCTTCCAGTGATAGATTATGCTCGCTCAAAGCTAAAACCGTCGTTAATCGCAGCTGGAATAACAACGGTTTTATATGGGATTGCCTCGCTCTTGATTTGACCTACATTCTGACTTATGTGAATGCGAGGTTCGAGATATTATCCAATAAATATTCACTCAGTCCAGCTCGTCCCATAAACATGGAGACAATAACAACCAAATTACCCTTCGACCCATGGTCAACGCCAATCTCAAAATCGCGCTGGGTAAACGATTAAGATAAATCGCATTTTATAGAGTTACTTTCAAAATCTAAGGAGGATATAGTATATGAATATTATTGAAATTAAAAACCTTACCAAAACTTACGGTACAGCGAGAGGAATAACAGATGTTAGTTTTAATGTTGAAGAGGGAGAAATCTTTGGGTTTATTGGACCGAATGGAGCGGGAAAATCCACAACAATTAGGACACTGCTGTCTCTTATTTATCCAACCAGTGGTAGTGCAAAGATTTTCGGGAAAGATTGTATAGAATTTGGACCTGAAATTAAAAAGGAAATAGGGTATCTGCCTTCTGAAGTTTTTTATTACGACAATATGAAGGTTATCGATTTACTCAAATATTCGGCTAGTTTTTATAAAAAAGATTGCAGTAAAAGAATTAAGGAATTAGCAGATATAATGGACCTTGATCTGAAAAAGAAAATTAATGATTTGTCTTATGGTAATAAAAAGAAAGTGGGAATTGTACAAGGTTTGCTCCATGAGCCAAAACTTATTATGCTCGATGAACCTACCAGCGGATTAGATCCTCTTATGCAGCAGAAGTTCTTTGACTTGCTAAAGGAAGAAAATAGAAAAGGTACCACAATTCTATTTTCTTCCCATGTTTTAAGTGAGGTTCAGAAAATGTGCGAAAGAGTTGCTATCATTAAAGAAGGAAAAATTATTAACATAGAAAGGATTAGCGATTTAAAAGAGAATAATTTTAAGAACTTTGAGATTGAGACCACATCTAAGATCGACAAGGAGTATTTTAACATTAATGGGGTTACTAACTTACTTGTAAAAGGCAACTCTGTAAGCTTCCTATTCAAAGGCAACATCAATTTGATTCTGCAAAAACTTTCCGTCATAGAAGTAGTTAATCTTTGGATAGAGGAGCCAAGCCTTGAAGATGTCTTTATGCATTATTATGAAAGGGAGGAGTAGCCTTAATGAATATGTTTCTACACGAGTTGAACGCTTATAGAAAATCAACTGTTATTTGGACCATTTCGTTGGCTGTAATTGTCATTCTTTTTTTAGTGATGTTTCCTGCCTTTTCAAGTAATGCCGAAGAGCTAAAGAAATTACTAGAGAGTTTACCTTTAGCCTTACGAAATGCAATTGGACTTTCGTTGGATAATATTGGATCTCTTTTAGGTTTTTATTCTACCCTAACCTTTCTATATATTACGCTTTGTGGAGCAATTCAAGCTATGAATCTTGGGACTTCCATTGTTTCCAAGGAAGTACGTGAAAAAACAGCAGATTTTCTTTTAACAAAGCCTGTTTCTCGTGTACAGATTATGACGGCTAAGCTTTTAGCTGCTTTGGCATCGTTAGCGATTACTAATGCAATTTATATCGTTGTTGCCAGTATAACGGCATCTATTGTAACATCTCAAGCTTTTAGTATGAAAATATTCCTACTGATTTCTGCAACACTTTATTTCATTCAATTAATGTTCTTGGCACTAGGCGTTGTCGTTTCTGTAGTAGCTCCTAAAATTAAATCAGTGCTTCCTGTTTCTCTGGGGACTGTATTTGCATTCTTCTTTATTAGTATGTTTGGTTCTGCTATCGGTGATGACAACCTGAGATATATAACACCCTTTAAATTCTATGACCCTGCCTATATCATACAAAATGCCAGCTATGAAACTTCGTTTATTATCTTAGAGGTCGGGCTTATTACTCTAGCAATCGTTGCTAGTTACATTATTTACGTCAAGAAAGATATTGATTCAGTCTAGTCGATTGCAAAAAGAAAATGGGAGGATCATTATGAATATATTTATAATAGAAATGAAAGCCCATAGAAAATCACTGATCATATGGTGTATCGCCGTTTTATTAATGGTAGGCACTGGAATGAGCAAATATGAAGTTTTTTCAACTACAGGCCAATCCATCAATGACGTTATGAGCAAACTACCTAAAGTAGTACAAGCAATATTTGGCATTGGTGCTTTTGATTTATCAAAAGCCAGTGGCTTTTATGCGCTACTATTTTTATACTTAGTATTAATGACCACGATTCATGCCGCAATGCTTGGAGCTAATATTATTTCGAAGGAAGAACGAGATAAAACGACGGAATTTTTGATGGTTAAGCCCATTTCAAGGGACAAAATTATTACAGCCAAACTATCGGCCGCCTTCGTCAACATCATCATACTAAATATTGTTACTTTAATTTCTTCATTTGTTATTGTTGGATATTTCGGTAAAGGTGAATCAGTTACCGGTGATATAACATTATTAATGGCAGGAATGTTTATTTTGCAATTGATGTTTATGTTTATCGGCACAGCATTGGCAGCAGTAAGTAAGCACCCTAAAACTTCTCCATCTATGGCTACAGGTATAATTCTAGTAGCTTACCTTTTATCCACGGCAATTGATATCAACCTCAAGCTCGGAAATTTAAGGTATTTAACACCCTTTAAATATTTTGAGGCAAAGAATTTGATCCCTAGTGGAGGCTTCGAACCCGTTTTTGTAATTTTGTCGGTTTCGATTATTGCAGTCTCTCTTAGTGCGACCTACGTATTCTATAGAAAACGGGATCTAAATGTTTAGAATCTACTTCATCATCAATGATCTTGACCGTCTATATGATGACATCTGGGGCATATCTAGCTTATAATGAGAAGTGTGTATTAATGCGTAGCAGGTTTTAAAGAGAGGGCTTAATTTGTACAGTAATTTCGAAAATCTTATCGAGGATAAAAAACAAAGAATTCTGGAGGCGTGTATCCAAGAGTTTGCCGACAAAGGGTATGAGAAAGCTTCTACCAATGCGATCATCAAAAATGCTAAAATTTCTAAGGGAATCTTGTTCCACTATTTTGGTAACAAGAAAAACCTGTTTCTCTATATTGTCGAGTATTGTCTCCAACTCCTAATAACGGGATATAAAAAATACCCGTTACAAAATTCGAAGGACATTTTCGATCGACTCCTAGAATTAGGAATGGTTAAACTCCAGATTTACAACACTAATCCTAATATTAGTAAGGTTATACTACAAGCTTTTATGAATTCCCCAGAGGAGCTTCGCGCGGAGATTCAAGACAAATACCAACAATTAGCCAACGAGTTTATGCCATCGATTTTTAAAGACATCGATTCCTCAAAGTTCAGAGACAGCGTAAACCCTGAGATAGCGTTAGAAGTCGTGATGCTGTTTTTAGAGTCTTTACAAGGAAAATACATCAAAAAGTATAAAGGGCGGGAACAGGAATTGTTAAGGGATGTCGATAAAATCATGGATGAATACAAAGAATATGTTGAGGTCTTAAAGTATGGTATATACGTCCGATGAAATAGTGGTTTTGGGATATCATCTCAAAACCACTAAAACACAATAAAAGGGTGGTTAAGTATTGTAGTGAGTATCGTCTTTAGTCCTTTCAGTCTTGATCATCGCAAGTGTCATTGGAGTCAATAAGGGGTATGAGGAATTTTCAGCCTTCATTAAGGGGCAGTAACAATTGCTTTGCAGTTTGTTACTGCCCCCATAGTACTATTCTCTTTTCCCACATGATGATATTATATTAACTAAAATAAACTGACGAATTATTATCAGAGGGGGAAATTGAACATGTACGTGCCTTTATTATGGGGGAAACCCCTAACCGTTTGGTTAGGATTACTTCTTATGGTGTTGCTGACACTCCAAATCCTTTCTGGGAAACGATTAATCAAGCTTCCCTTTAGTTTTCACAGACGCAATGCTATGTTCATAGTTATAGTCGTAAGTTTACATGCCTTTTTCGGGTTAGGAGTATGGTTTTTCAACCTACCAATAAAGTAAACTCGTTTCATTTAGTTAAACATCAAGTACTTTAGCTCTCCAACAAGGAGTGGGAATCTTACGATAGGATAAATATAATTCACGGAGTTACCGCTATAGACTATCCCGTTGAAAACGAGTCAACGGGGTTTTTTAATTATCGTTGACGTATAATAGACGCATGAACACGTCTAAAGGGTGTAAGGTGAGGGCGGTGATGGATATTTGCAAGATGACGAGTTGATTAGAAGCATCCTCAAAGGAAATGGCGAACGGTATGACGATATCGTGGAACGCTATCAGGCAGGGTTATACCGAACCGCCTTTTACTATACCCAAAATGTTGAAGACGCTCGGGACATTGCCCAAGAAATTTTCATTAAAGCCTACAATAGCCTCGCAGGATTCAAACAGGATTCCAGCTTTTCCACTTGGCTATACCGAATTGCTGTCAACCATTGTATCGATTGGTCTCGAAAAAAAAAGCCATTTATTGAAGAAAGCACTTATTTTGATAACCTCTGCGACAAAGAAGGGAGCGCAGAAGATTTGTTTATCCGCCAAGAATCTGCGTCTGAAGTACACAGGGCCGTTGCTAGCCTACCAACGATCTACAGTACTGTTCTCATTTTATATTATTTTGAGGATTTTAGTCCCCAGCAGATCGCTGACATAATCGACTCTCCTAAAAGAACGGTCGAAACCCGGTTGTTCAGAGGTCGAAACATGCTAAAAGACAAACTACAACCTTTAGTATTGGGAGGTGAGCGCGATGACGTGTTATCGAAGCCGAAACAACTGGCACAGTTACGTTAAAGCTAGTTTGAACGAAGCTGAACTGGAAGATATGACTGCCCATCTAACGCATTGCTCTGAATGCCTGGATATTGTTTCAATCATTCAGGAAACCGCTGGCATCTTCGCGAAGAGCCAGGTAATCCTCAGCCCCCCTTCAACTATTAAACTCAATGTAATGATGGCTATTGATAAAAATAGGTATAAGAAAGTTAGTTTTCCTCACCTACTCGAATTAAAGAACTGGGGATTCAGCATGGTGGCAGCGGGAGTCCTCTTGTTAGCCCTTAACTTAACTTCATTGGCCCCTACTATTGAGAGCGGTCAAGTAGCCCAATTAAATAGCCAGATTGTCCAGCAAATCAGCCTGCAAATTTCCCACCCGTTCGAAAGAATAAGTCAAGCGGCCTACTCTGCAATTGGAAGGCTTGAAACGATAACAAGCTCACCCCCAAAGAATAAACAGGAGTGAAATATTAAGAATGAGCAAGCTAACGAGAGATATCTTAATTTGAAGAGGAGACATCTTTATGAATTGTAAATATCATTCCACTCAAGAAGCCCAGTCTATTTGCGAGAAATGCAAACAACCGATTTGTCCGGATTGTACGATCAAAGTTGACGACAAAACAGTCTGCCGTAACTGTGTTCAAGAAAACCTCTTATCAGTCCAGCCTATATCTGTTAAGAGATCGTTCTCAGAAAAATTCTTGTTTTTTTGTTTCAGCCTGATCCCTGGTGCTGCGCACATGCACATGGGTCTGTTCCGACGCGGTGTACAGTTAATGATTATCACCATTGGTGGAGCGTCCCTAATCAGTTTTATCGGCTTAGATTTTCTGATTCCTTTAGTGTTGATACCCGCTTGGTTTTTTAGTTTTTTCGAGAGTTACCATTTAAGAAGGCAACTAGAAAAGGGCCAAGTCATTATCGACAGGGATATCTTTGACCGCCAAATATTTGATTATACCCCACTGTTGAAAAATCGCCGTTTAATCGGGTCCACAATTGTTGTTATTGGTATTTTCAGCCTCATCCATAAGCTGGATCAATATTCATTTTTAAATCGCCTATTCGGGAGTTGGAATTATTATAATTTGATTCGAGGTAGCTTGATCCCACTGTGTTTGATTCTAGCCGGTATTTACCTGATCGCAAAAGCGAAGCAACCGACAAAAGTAATATCAGAACTCGGTGAAGATCAATAACTGAGGAATCCCTATCTCAATGCCTATCAAAAAATACATCAAATTTTTGATAGGCATTCTCAATCTATTTAGCAATTTTTCATAAATCATTTCAATACACTTAAGATTTTGGAGGTTAAATTTCCATGTTAATTATTGAGCTATTAAAGGCAGCCTTACTAGGAGTCGTTGAAGGAATAACAGAATGGCTCCCAATAAGTAGTACCGGTCATATGATTTTGGTTGAGGAGTTCATACGATTAAATTCTACTGAAGCATTTAAAGAAATGTTTTTTGTGGTCATTCAGTTAGGGGCTATATTAGCTGTCGTCCTTCTCTATTTCCATAAGTTGAATCCTTTTTCCTCTAATAAATCAAAGCAAGAAAAGCAAGATACCATGTCGATCTGGTATAAAGTAATTATTGGTGTTATTCCCGCAGGAGTATTAGGCTTTCTATTTGATGATTGGTTAAACGATCACTTATACAACTATCAGACTGTTGCGGTTATGTTAATCGCTTATGGGATTCTGTTTATTATTATTGAAAATCGCAACGAAACTCGTAAGGGGAGTATTAAGACTTTTAATGATTTGACCTACAATACTGCCTTCTTAATTGGAATGTTTCAAGTGTTGTCTTTAATTCCAGGAACATCTCGTTCAGGGGCAACAATTCTTGGTGCTATTTTACTTGGCACCTCTCGATACGTCGCTGCTGAATATTCATTCTTTTTGTCTATTCCAATAATGTTTGGAGCCAGTGCACTGAAACTAGTAAAATTTGGATTTAATTTCACTGGTATGGAAATAGCCATTCTATTTACGGGTATGATTATGGCTTTCGCTGTTTCTATTATAGCTATCAGATTTCTAATGGGATACATCAAAAACAACGACTTTAAACCTTTTGGTTGGTACCGAATCGTTTTAGGCATTTTAGTTATTGGATATTTTGGTATATTTAGTTAATCCGGCTAAACGGCGCATACCCCCGAAGGACTTGCTGACGCTCATAATTCAGTCAGGTTACTTGCGGCTCTGTCCTTGAAACTCAAGAAAGCTATTAACAATTTAAATCAGTGGTAAATTTTGCGTTAATCTTTGTTGAATACTTCTTCTGCTATGACAAATAATACATAACGGAGGTGTTAATATTGTTTGAAGATAAAGTTCTAACTTGTAGAGATTGTGGTAGGGAATTTGTTTTTTCAGCTTCAGAGCAAGAGTTCTTCGCTTCAAAAGGGTTTACTAACGAGCCGGGTCGGTGTCAAGAATGCCGAGCTGCTAAAAAGGCTCAATCGGGTGGCGGCGGATACAACCGACAAGAACGGGAAATGTTTCCTGCCACCTGCGCTACTTGTGGAAAAGAGACGACAGTACCTTTCCGCCCATCTGGTGAAAAGCCAGTGTATTGTCGAGAATGCTTCCAACCCCCTCCACGTAACAATTGGTAGACAGCCACAAAAAATCTCCCATATCCTGGGAGATTTTTTTGTCCCTATTTATCAAATAGCTTAACGTAGTCTCCATAGCCTTCTTTTTCGAGGTCCTCAAGGGGAATAAAACGCAGTGCGGCAGAATTGATGCAATAACGCAACCCTGAGGGTTTGGGGCCATCGTTGAAAACATGTCCAAGGTGAGCTCCTGTCTTAGTGCTTGTAACTTCTGTCCTTTGCATAAAATGGCTCAAATCCTTCTGTTCCATAACCACCTCTGGCTGAAGAGGTTTAGAAAAGCTGGGCCACCCGCACCCAGAATCAAATTTATCTTGGGAACTGTATAGAGGTTCACCAGATATCACATCGACATAAATGCCAATTTTATTATTATCCCAGTATTCATTCTTAAAGGCGGGCTCGGTACCTTTATTCTGTGTCACTTCATATTGAATCTTCGTCAGTTTTGATTTCAAAAGATCTTTTTCTTTACCTTTACTCCAGTGTTCTTTTAGGAAAGCATCCCTACCTGATCCTTGACGGTACGCACCGTATCTTAATGGATTTTTCTGATGATAGTCCTGATGATAGTCTTCAGCAGGATAGAACGTTGCAGCTGGAAGGATTTTCGTGACAATAGGGTCTGCAAACCTTCCACTTTCCTCAAGGATCTGCTTGGACTCTAAAGCCTCACGATGTTGATCCTCGTTATGATAAAAGATTGCCGTTTGATAAGGTTGCCCCCGATCAAAAAACTGCCCCTCAGAGTTTGTTGGATCAATCTGCTGCCAGTAGATATCCAGCAGTTTCTCATATGGAAATATTACTGGATCAAACGTAATCTGTACGGCCTCATAATGCCCTGTCTTCTTAGAGCAGACGTCCTCATAGGTTGGATTAACCATGGTCCCACCAGTATAACCAGACACCACGTTGATAATTCCTGGCGTTTCCTCAAACGGTTTCACCATGCACCAGAAGCACCCTCCGGCAAAGGTAGCAAGTTGGAATTCGTTAGTATTCATAGCCATAGTTTCTCATCCATTCCCTTTCTATTATTATGGGTTACATTTAATATTCCATACGACTGTCATTTTGATCCTAGTCTCGATGTTTAACTATAGGTAAAACGAGTTTCACAAAGTATTGCTTGGATCCGTAGTTTTTGCTATATATCCTTTTGATACATGCGACGCGTCGCAGAAGGGTTTGTTACGTGATTTTCCACACCTGCAAAGGGTTAGCTGATTCCTTACAGCGTACGGTGTACCGTCGCACGACTCGATGGGGATTCCTCCTCTTACCCAAATTGGACCGCTAACCTTTTTGGCAGGATCTTCAATGATTCCTATCGATGGGACATAGGGTGGTTCTATGGCCTTCCCTGTCTTTTTATTCCAAGCAATCAGTCTCCCCGCGGGACAATCCCAAGCTCCTTGGATAGCGCTTGCACGATATTCCGGGTTATAAGACTCTTCTGTAAGATCCCAAACCCCTCCTTCTTTTCGATGACAAAAGCGAGCTAGGGCACACAGTTGTTGTGCATCCGTTAGAATTAGATCTGGACCCTCGATCGTTTCGGGATTTTCCAGATAGTTTCCTTTGCTAGCTGTTTCAGTGCCATCATATCCGATTTTTTGATGAGTTCCGTCGCAGTACGGACTGTTAGAGGATTCGCCACAGCTGCAAAGCGCATACTGCTCCTTTAGGGGAAAACAATCATCTGCTTTCCATTTCACAGCCTGTCCATGTTCATCTTCGATGATTGTTTGCTTGGTCATAGGGATATTACCCACTACTAGATACGGTCCATCCTTAACAATTTTTATTTTTGCGGTACACTTATCTTCAGACACAAATCATTCCTCCTATTATTGGCTTAATCAGGACTCGAACAGGTCGTTCGAGAGTGCTGACAAAGTATGGTCAAGTATCCTTGTAGCCAGGATGGCGAGCAGGGTCTTCCTAGAAAATGCCAAAAAACACGTCATGATTATAATGTATTTATTATATACCAACTTCCTCTTACTTGCTCTACGCTATCCGACCATCACTACGAAAAAGCATACGGGTGCTACTTCTCTATCTAATTCTTCAAAAGATAATCATTACGAATCGATTAAACCTAACGAGTCACGCTTACAATGTCATAGAGTTACTGGACACGAAACGGATATTTTAGTAAATGAAGACTTAATTACGGCAACCGGAATCTTACATTTTCCGACTTAATATCCAACTCAGACTTTGGGCAATTAGACAAGGGTGGATGGCGCTATAGCCCTCACGCTTGTCTGGGGTTCGGCATATCCTATAGCGTATCTGAAAAGACATTCCGTATATGGATGGGCAGCCAGTATGAGGATGAAAATTTCCAACAGGACGCCTGAGCAAATCGCGTCCGAGATTAACTTTATCAAAGAACAAAGCTGCAAAATGCTGCTTAGCAACGCCGTTGAGATCGGACAGCGTTTGACGGAAGCCAAAGAGCTGGTACCCCATGGGGAGTGGCTCAAATGGCTGACTGAATCAGTGAGTTACTCCCGAGCGGGGAAGAGAGGCCAAATGGTGCAGCGCTGCACCATTTGATTTTAACTCCATGGGCACGGTTTTTGACGCAAAAGGCTGTTTTTTCATGCACATATTTATTAAGAAACTACCCGTAAACCCTTGCAAAGCCTAGGCTCTTCCATAAATCAGCAAGCCAATTATGATAGAATTCATATTGCATAGGTCCTTTTTCAAGTTGTCCTTGACAGGGGTACACTTTAATAGTAAGGGCAGCCTTCTTCTCTTTCTCTTTACTTTTTTATGATTTATGAGATAATTGAGACAATTGATGAATGGTCATTCACTATCCGTGGTAACTAGAAAAGAAAGGTGTGAGCTATATGTCCCTATTACTCAATCCGCAAAATTATATAAGTCCTCAAATGGATTTGCAATCTAAGGAAATCATGGAAAAGACCATCCGCTTTTTTGAGGACAAAGGTCTAGCAAGCATTAAAGAGGATGACCAAGCTAGTCGCTGGTATGATGATTTTATTAAATTTATTAAAAAAGAACATATCTTTTCGACGCTTTTAACCCCTACTGGCTATGGCGCCCCAGACTCTCGTTTTGATCTAAGCCGAGTCTGTGAATTCAACGAGATCAGTGCCTTTTATTCGTTGTCTTATCAGTACACCTACCAAGTTACTATTCTCGGTCTGGGGCCTATTTGGATGGGGGACAACGAAAAGGCTAAACACTTAACGGCACAGAAACTGATTGACGGGGGTATATTTGCTTTTGGCTTATCCGAAAAGACTCATGGTGCTGACCTTTATAGTAATGAAATGACTTTAGCCCCAACAAACGACGACGGCGTCTACCTAGCAAACGGTGGCAAATACTATATCGGCAATGCTAATATAGCGGCATTTATCTCAACCTTTGCTAAGTATAAGGATACCCAAGATTACGTCTTTTTTGTGGTTGATAGCCAACATCGCAACTACAAATTAATTAAAAAAATCTCAACCTCAGGAGTCCGTGCGGCCTATGTCGGCGATTATGAGCTAATTGAGTATCCTATCACTTCGGATGAGATTCTTTCTAGCGGGCCACTAGCATGGGATTCAGCCCTTTCTACCGTTAACGTTGGCAAATTCCAACTAGGTTTTGCGTCAATTGGAATTTGTACCCATGCGTATTATGAGGCCTTGAATCACGCCTCCAATAGATTACTGTATGGTAAAAAGGTTACTGATTTCCCACATATTCAAAAAATCTTTACGGAGTCTTATGCTCGCCTGACTGCCATGAAACTGTATGCTCTAAGAAGTTTAGACTATTTCCGTTCTGCTTCTGACGAGGATAGACGATATTTACTCTTTAATCCTATTCAAAAGATGAAAGTAACAACTCAAGGAATGAAAATTATTGAAATGCTCCTCGATGCTATAGCTGCTAAAGGATTTGAACAGGACACTTATTTCGAGACCGCTATCCGGGACATTGGCATGATCCCACGTTTAGAGGGCACTACGCATGTAAATATTGCCCTTGTCATCAAATTTATGAACAATTATTTCTTCAACCCGATGGAATACCCCGTTATCCCTAAACGCGATGATCCAGCAGACGATTCCTACCTTTTCCGTCAGAAGGCGGGCAAACTTGCGTCTGTCCGGTTCCCTAACTACCACTTGGCCTACGAAGGAATTCAGGTTCCCAATGTATCAATTTTCTTAGAACAAATCGAACTCTTCCGTACATTCTTAGAACAGGCCAGTCCAACTCCTGAACAGCTAAAAAATATTGACTATATGCTCGCTTTGGGTGAGATGTTCACCCTGATCGTTTATGCGCAGTTGATCTTGGAAGATTCCAAACTTAATACCATCTCTCTCGCTTTACTCGATGAAATTTTCAACTTTTTGGTTCGAGACTTTGCTCAATTTGCTTTGACTCAGATCTCTAATTATAATAACGCAGTGCAGCAAGATGAACTCTTGAAAGCAATGATGAAAACACCAACTCTTAATCCTGCAACTGTTCAAACGCTTTGGGAGACTGAGGTAAAGCCTTTACTTGGTGTTTATCAGTGACGTGGGGCCCATAACATAATTGATACACCGACCAGGCAAACAGATGCCCCTATCCAATCGTAAGTATCTGGAGCCTTATTATCAATCCCCCATCCCCATAAAAGTGCCAGAATTATAAAAACCCCTCCATAAGCAGAATACACCCTGCCGAAATTCGGAAATTTCTGCAGGGTGGGTATTATACCGTATAAAACTAGTATTAGTCCTCCAATAATTCCATACCATAATGGCTTTGCTTCTCTAAGCCAAAGCCATATCAGATACCCCCCTCCTATTTCAGCTAAACCAGCAAGAATAAACAAAAATATTGCATTAACCACTTATATTCACAACCTTCGCTTTCACCCTCAATTAGACCGATTTCTAAGTATAGTACAGTATTATTTAATCCGACGTAGTTTGGCCTGTCCCCTAGGCTTATTTATAGGATTAATTTCGGATACTTTAGTTTTTTTGCTCATCTGCGACTTGGTGCGACGACCTCCTGACCAATACCCAAAAACCGCTACGATTCCTAGAGCAATAATAATTGTCAGATAGCCCATCTGCATTCCTCTTCTCAAGTTATTAGCTTTCGCCGTTGATAGTAATATTAGCCTTCCACTGTATCATTATATTGTTAAATATTACTGATAAGCACACTTGAGATTAATCTTCTTAGGTGCTTCGATTATTTTAATCACTCATGTGACTCCAACTCCAACTTCGACTTCGACAAGTGGAAGCCAGTCCCCGAACTCTGCTTCACTCATACTGAACGGCTGCCCCCACAGTTCCCGGTCCAGTATGAACTCCAATGACCGGCCCCACCTGTGTAAAGGCAATAGTTTGTAGTTGAAAAGCATTTTCCATAGTCTCTTTTAGATATAAGCCCGCCTGGTGTGCAGCACCGTGAACTATCACCAACCCAATAGGTTTCCTACCCTCGGCCAACTCCCGAAAAGCTTGGACCACGCTATCTAAGGCCTTCTTCTGACTATGAATTTTCCCATAGGTTTGATAGACTCCATCGTCTCCAACCCTGATAATCGGTTTGATATTCAAAAGCGACCCCATAAAGCCCTGAACCCTGCCGATTCTCCCCCCTTTTTGCAGGTATTCCATCGTGTTTAAAGTGAAAAGAGTCTCGATGTTCTTCCTCGCTTTAACAAGGTTATCAAGAATCCACGCTACATCCCGTCCTTCTTTAATATTCTTTGCAGCCTCTATTAACATTAAACCCATTCCTAGACTCAATGTTTTTGAATCTACAATGTGGATTTTCTCTTTGAATTTTTCTTTAGCTAAATGGGCTGCATTAAACGTGCCACTTAGGGCGGATGAAATATGTACGGATATTACCTCATGATATTCCTCCATTAATTTAGCGTATAAACATCCGAACTCCTCAGGAGAGGGTTGTGACGTCTTGGGAAGTTCATCCTCCTCCGCTAAACGTCGATAGAATTCTTCGCTTGAAAGTTCCTGACCAGAATACTCCTGATTCCCGAACCTCACCTTCAAAGGGACTACATGTATATCACAGTCCTTCACAATATCATCTGTTAGGTCAGCAGTCCCGTCGGTTACAAGTGCAATTCTTTTCATACGAAATTCCTCCATCACTGACTTTGTATTTTATCCTTGTTCCTTCACCATTCGATAAAATACGCCGAATTCCTCCAATCTCAAGAACGAAATTTTACTGGATTCGAGTAAACGAGACTGGAAGCATTGCTTCCAGTCTCGTTTTCAGTTCTTGTCTCCTCTTCAAGCTTATATTTTCTCTCCATTTTTTTGATGTTCATACCCTTGTTCTAATACTTCATCATAATCGTCAAAAACTTCATCTTCTAAACACAGCCACTTCAAAAGAGAATCGGTTGCTAATTAACGAGTCCTGAGATTTAGCGATATTTCTCTTAGTAATGCGAAGGAGTGATCTATGCTCGCTGTTCCATCTCCATTAATAAGGCAGCAACGGGATGGGGCTAACCAAGATCGGTCAAATAGTATATCATCACTCAGCCCATGTTGATTAAGAAATTTCCATAATTGAAGCAGACGATCTGTCAGTGAATCGGCAGTCTCTGAAGATAATTCGCTCGTCAGGGTAGGAATGATTCCCCAAGATATAATACCCCCACGTCTTAAAAACTCTTTAACTTCATCAACATAACGTACTAAGATATGTCCCCAACTGAATGCATCTACTGAGAGGATATCAAGGTTGGCGTTTAAGAGAAAAGACCAATCAGGATTGCCACATAAATGAACTCCTTTAGGGCCAGGAAGTTTAGACAAGAAATTCCCGTATTCAACTTGAGCCACTTCATACGTGTATGCACTAAGCGAGTTAAATATCATTTCTAAGCCTGGTTCATCCAACCAAACAAAGGGGTTCGGATGAACCTGATTTAATTGGTTATATTGCCAGGTTATCTTATGATGGAGAAAGTCGTAGAGAATTTCCCGAACAAAATCATTATAAATCATGGGTTTACGTTGTTCATCACATATTTTAAGTCCAAAACTGATGGGACCAACAGTCTGCCCATGAATTAATTTATAAGAGGAAAGGTTTGAAGCCAAAAATCCATTAAACGCTGCAGAAGACTCTATAGATAAAGCGAAGTGTTCTGGAATGACACTATTCTCAAGATATTCATCGATTTCCTGTGCAAAGCGTTCGTGAGAGAAAAAGAGACTTTTTTTCTCTTCGTCCACAATAATTCCCGGGAAATGTTCAGCAAATTGAGCATACATATCTTCCTTGAATCGAAAATGCGGCAATTGCGGCCAAAAAGGAATATCTAAGCTGAGCGCTAACTTCTGAGCATCTGGTAAATTCGTATGGGGTAAAATACCCATAGCTGTAGTTAAAGCTTGCCCTGGAAGCATTGAGTTTACTCCTTCCTCCTACTATCTGAATAGTCCTTAATTTACTGTCTTAAATATACCAAACTCTCCTTAAACTTTTCGTGATTTAGCGCACACAAAACACAAATCATTCGTTTATACAATCGTGAGGGTATAGTTCCCCGTACCCGATGCTCAACTTTAGTTGAACAAGTTCATTGTCCAATCTTCAGACTCTAGTAACTTCCCATATTTAACGCGTTTAAATTAGCAGTAGATTCCGCAGACTAGTAATGAAACTCGAATCTGCACATAAGGGAGAATGAGAACATTTATGAAGCAACATATCTTAATTTGTAAAATCTTTTTAATAGCCATCTTAATTATGACATGTTTTCTAGATCCTGTTAACGCCCAAACCCAATTTAACCGTACTAATGTACCAGGGCAGATTTCCATTACTGCCACTTCAGCGAAGGTAAGGTCCGGGCCAGGCACTAGTTTTCTTAGTGTAGGGTTGGTATCTAAAGGTCAAATTGTTGATTGTATAGGTAAACTCGGAGGATGGTGGGTTGTTCATTTAGAAAATGATGTTGTGGGCTCAATCTCTGGTGGTCTGGCCAAAGCATACTATCCTCCATCAACTCCAGAACCTACTCCTGCCGCACCTGCTCCCACTCCTGCTCCTGCTCCTACTCCTACTCCTACTCCTACTGCACAAATTGATCTCACAGCTGATCAACAGCATATGCTAGACCTGATTAACCAAGAGCGTTCAAAAGCAGGGGTAGCACCCCTTGAAATTGATGCTCAATTACAGAAGATGGCTCAAATAAAGTCAGATGAGATGGTCGCAAAGTCTTACTTCAGCCATACTTCACCCACTTATGGTTCTCCTTTTGAAATGATGAAAACATTTGGGATTAGTTATACTTCAGCAGCTGAGAATATTGCTGGAAACTCGTCAGTCGAGACAGCGCATGAATCCCTCATGAACAGTCCTGGTCACAAAGAAAACATCCTAAAACCGACTTTCAATTATATTGGTATCGGAATTACTGCTAGTCCAGCTTATGGCAAAATGTTTGCACAAGAGTTTATTGGACGGTAGAAAATGATTTCAATTTACGAACTTAAAGAACTAGGCTGAAAGCATTAAGCTTCCAGCCTAGTTCTTTAAATTCAATCATACCACTCACCTATAAAGCCTGTCGTAAATCCGCTGATAATGGGTATATTGATTCTCGTAAAATATCGCCTGCAACGTGTTGGGGTAGACCACCTTCTGTTGACGGGCTAAGCTAGTGCACTCATCTAAGGTCTTTATTCTTCCTACAGCCAACCAACCAAGAACCACTGCGCCAAAGGCGGACCCTTGGGGTTCTTCTAAAATCTCCAACGGCGAATTTAGGACATCAGCTACGATTTGCACCCAGGTCGGTGAGGCGATAAAGCCTCCCCCAATTCTTACAGAACGGACAACGCCAGCCATCTCGACTATCGGTTCAAACACACTCTTGAGGCGATAGGCGACTCCTTCCATCGCTGCTCGGGCAAAATGTCCTGGCCCGTGTGCCAGATCAAGCCCTATCAAAGCTGCCCGGATCGACGGATCCCAATTTGGAGAGCGCTCACCTGTCAAAAACGGCATAAGCATTAACCCCTCCGAGCCTGGTGCAACGTTAGCAGAGAGCTTTTCAACCTCCTCGAAAGATGCACCATTTAACCATTTTTCTCGCACCCATTGAAGGGTTAAACCCGCGTTATTGATAGCGCCTCCAACGACCCAAGCAGCATCAGCTAAATAGTAGCACCAAGTTCTTCCTTGAGAGTCCAACGTTGGTGTAGCCACAGTGATACGAGCGGCCCCACTTGTTCCAATCATTACGGTTACTTCCCCGGGACCAAGCGCTCCTGCACCAAGGCTAGACAAGACCCCGTCCCCTGCACCAATAACGACCTGGACATCTGCACTTAGCCCCAGACGGTCGTAGACCTCTCGGTTCATCCCTCTAAGAACGTACGTAGTCGGAACAATCTCAGACAGTTGTTCTCTCCTTATCCCTGTTATTCTCATAATATCTTCGTCCCAATCAAACTTGGTGACATTAAAGAGACCCGTACTTGAAGCAATTGAGGCGTCAATTACAAACCGTCCAAACCAACGATAAAACAACAGTTCCTTCAAGGAAAGAAACCGATCGGCTCGTAGGAAGATCTCGGGTTCCTCCTTTGCCAGCCAAACCAGTTTTCCAGGTAAATACATGGGATGAATTGGACAACAGGTTGCTTCGTAAAATTCTTTATGCCGTCTCTCTATGCGCCATTGTTCTGTTATAGATGCACTGCGATTGTCGGCCCAAATAATACAAGGACGCAAAGGCTTACCTTCAAACAATGGAATTAGTCCATGATTGACAGCGCTAAAGCTAATTAGATTTACCCTATAATGCGCTTCTGCCGCACTCTTTACCGCGTCTTTAATGCACTCTTCGACTTGAGCTAGAACAAGGTCCGAATCCTGTTCCGCCCACCCAGGCTTCGGAGAGGACGTAGGATAAAGGCGTTCAGCCTTGACCACAACATCTGCTTGATCAGAGTAAGCCACACAACGACAGCCTGTAGTTCCTATATCAACTCCAAGTGTTGCTTCTAGTAATGTAATACCGTTCATAAAGCTACCCCTTTAATGTACAGGTTGGCATTTACTCTCTTGATTTTGACTAGTCTTTTTTCACCATGGCATGGCCTCCAAATTCATTTCGAAGAGCTGAAACTACTTTACCCGCAAACGTATCATTTTGTCTAGAACGCAGGCGAGCTGCATAAGACAAAGCAATCGCTTCGAACGGAACCCCCACCTTCCAAGCCTCTTCGATCGCCCAACTTCCCGTACTTCCACCGCCGACTTCGCCTATAATTTGACTAAGGCCTGTATCTTTGGCAAAGGCTCGTTCAGCCAATTCCATCAAATATCCACTAACAATACTGCCTTTTGTCCACAAATGAGCAATCTCTTCAAGGTTCAAATCATACGGTGCGGCTTCTAAAAGTTCAAATCCTTCACCGATAGCCTGCAACATGCCGTACTCAACGGCATTATGCACCATTTTAGTGTAATGCCCAGCCCCGCTGGGGCCCACATAAGTACACGCTCCCTTCCCCTCAGAAAGTGCTTGAAGCAAGGGTTTCGCCTGAACAAAAGCCTCTTGATCTCCACCGACCATCAGGCATAGACCACCTTCTGCACCTTCCGTCCCACCACTGGAGCCAGAATCTAAGTACTTAATCCCGGACTCCGCCAACCTTTTGGATCGGCGAACAGTGTCTTGGTAAAAGGAATTTCCTCCATCAATAATGATATCCCCAGGGCTGAGGAATTGACTTAGGCCATTTTCCCCAAATAAGACCTCTTCGATAGGATCTCCTGCTGGAACCATTAGCCAAATCACACGAGGGGCATTCAAAGAGTTTGCTAATTCCTTTAGCGAGTGACAACCTTGTGCTCCTAGTTTTGCCAGTTCATTGACTTGCTCCTGAAATACATCAAAAATTGCAACCTGTATTCCCTTGGACAAAACATTTTCTACGGCTAAACCACCCATTTTGCCGAGTCCAATCATACCGTAAGAAGAATCCCTCATGTCATTCACCCTTCGCTCCAAAATTTATTGAGTGCATCAGATTAGGTTTCCGCTATAATCAAATGCCCAGATTTCTAATTCCCCGATTTCTAATTCTCCGTGGTGTTTAGACAATTCTTTCACAACCGCCTCGGAAGCCCAGAACTCTCCAATGCGCAAAGTATTTTTGATTCTAACCATGCGAATCATACTTGGATCAGCCGCATTACAAGTCTTCACAGCTGCCCTAATCACGTCAAAGTCCGACCCCAGAGTTAAAGGAATTTTTACGGGGCCAGTGACCGTTGAGGTTAGGGCATTGGGGTAAGTTTGTTCCATATCCATTTTCTCCACAAGCCTCTTAGCGACGAAGTCCGCAGTTCCGATTCCATTAGCATTACCATGGCTCCGTTCCGTCAGATCCAAAAGGACCATTTTAGCGACCTCTGGACCGCCGCTGGCATAGGGAGTCGGATAACGACCGGTTATATTAGGGTCCATTCCATCCCCGCTAATGTCTTTGCCAATTTCGTCAATCACTAATACGTCCAGCTGATTAACCGGCAAACTTGGCATTAGGCTTTTTGCCTTGATTAACAGCTTAGGTTCTTCCTCCATTAAATGCTCCGCTGGAATAGTAATAATCGAATGGGTCTGGTCATAGGCATTTTCGACAATGCCCAGTCCGAATGTTACCTGGGTCTCTTTTAACAGGAGCGAACCCATCTCGACAAGGGTCTGGGCCATGTACTTAAATCCCCGCGCATGACAGACCTCGGCTCCTTTTTGTTTCCCTAAACCAATCGTCAACATCTTAATTAACCCACTTTCGATAGGACCTCGAAAAGCAGTATGTGGCTTAATTCGGTTTACAAGGACAATATGGTCAGCCGCCAGTGCATCTTGACTTAAATAGACGGGGGTATCATCTGCTAACAATCCGATCAAGTTAACATCCATGTTAGAAACTATTTCCGCCCCTACGACCTCAGGTACAATTCCTAGCCTGAGCAGTATTTCTCTTTGTCCTTCCGCAGTGGCTCCACCATGACTCCCCATCGCTGGGATAATTGTCACTTCAGCCCCCCTCTTGTGAAGCTCAGTCACAAGGGTTCGCACGATCAACTGCAGGTTATCGATACCCCGACTCCCTACACTAATGGCAACCTTTTCTCCTGATTGAATCCGATCAAGGGTTCCAGGACGTTTAAGGGCCTGACAAATCTCGTTGGGAATATCCTGAAGATGTTCGTCGGAAAAGGTTTGGCGAATTCGAGCTACTTTAGGTAACGAAACACTTTGTAACAGTTCAGCAAAGTTTCCCACTTGTTCACCTTCTCGCGCTTTATATCACAACAGTCGAAATTTCTTGTCCAAGCTTTTTAGCCAAGCGTGTGACTTCAGTATAGTTTTTATCCTTTAGCCAATCTTTTTGAATTAACGCGCTTCCCATACCGACCGCTACTGCACCCGCTTCAATAAAGGCCACAGCATTCTCTGGAGTGATTCCACCCGTCGGGATAAAAGGAATATATGGAAAGGGTCCACGCAATTCTTTAAGGTACTTAACTCCTAAAGAACCTGCAGGGAATAGCTTAACTATATCTGCACCACATTCCATAGCAAGGAGAGCCTCAGTTGGAGTCATGACTCCTGGGATGGCCATCCGTCCATAGCGATGAGCGATTTGAATTACTTCAGGACGGACGACTGGAGAAAAGATAAAATCCGCTCCAGCCTCAATGGCCTCCCGAGCCGTTTCTGTATCAAGGACTGTCCCTGCCCCCACAACAAGACGGGGTTCCATTGATTTAAGCGTATTTATGACGTGCCAAGCATTGGGCGAATCGGAGGTAACTTCAACCATAAAGACTCCACCCTCAATCAAAGCCTGGACCGTATCATAGGTCTCTTGTTTATTGAAGCCGCGCAAAATTGCTAAAATTCCGTTATGCCAAAGCCGATGTTTAAACATTATAGGTACCCTCCATTTCGAATATTCTCACCCCTTAACCGCGCCTGCCGTTAAGCCACTGATAATATACTTCTGAGCAAACAGAGCTAGAATCAGCACGGGGAGTGTGATCACAACCGCCGCAGCCATCAGTCCCCCCCAATTGATTGCGGAGTAAGACAGAAATGAGAAGACAGCGATCGGTAAGGTCTCTGTTTTTTGTCCAGATAGGACCAAGGAAAACATAAAGTTATTCCAGGAAAAAACAAAGGAAAAAATTGAAGACGTGATAATTCCCGGTCCTGAGATTGGCAAGACGATCCGCCAAAAGGCTCCTTGGATGGTACAACCATCGACCCGCGCGGACTCTTCTAATTCCGAAGGAATATTTTCAAAGTAGGAGACCATAATCCAAACGATGAAAGGTAAACCAACCAGCATATGACTTAAGATCATCGAAGTGTAACTATCAACGAGACCAAGTTTAGAGAAAATGATGAACCAAGGTATCAGGAAGGTGATTCCCGGAACGATCCGCGCAATTAATATGGTCATACCTAACTTATTCTGGCGATACCGGGCAATCGAGTATGCAGCTGGTAGACCCAACACCAACGAGAGAATCGTTGAGGCTGCCGCTATAAAGAAACTATTAAAAATGAATTTCATAAAGCTGTACTGTTGAAAGACGTCTAGGTAGTTCTGGAACGTTGGCTCAAAAATAAAGATATTACTCGCGGAAAGAATCTGCTGTTGGGTCTTGAAGGAAGCCAGAATCATCCACAGGAAGGGGAATAAAAACGCTAGTACCACTGCTACTAGGAGCAACCGTTGCAAAAATTTAACTGGATCTCTACGCTTTGCCATACCTTAAGCCCCCCAGCGTTTCCTGGCTGAAACCAGGAGCATACTCATACCAAGCACAATCACAAAAAAGATCATGAGAAGTGACGAGGTCATACCTAATTGAAAATAAGAAAATCCTTGAACGAAACTGTAAATGTTAATGGTTTCCGAATTAAAATCCGGTCCTCCGCCTGTCATAGCATAAATAATATCGAAGGTTTTCAAAGCGTCAATCGACCGGAGAAGTACGGCAACCAGAATTGTCGGCTGTAAAAGAGGCAAGGTAATCTTAGTAAGTACTTGCCACCTATTTGCACCATCAACCATAGCCGCCTCATAGGGCTCGGTCGGTAAGGATGACAAACCCGCTAAAACAACTAAGGCAATCATCGGAGTCCATTGCCAGACATCGACAATGACTAGAGATGCTAAGACCTGTTGGGGCGAAGCTAACCAAAGTAGGGGCGATATGTGGAAGAATTCAAGAACCTTATTGGCAAACCCAATGTTCGGTTCAAAAATCAGCATCCAGACGAGACCAATAGCCACTGGGGTCGCAATCATTGGCAAGAGAAACAAGGTCTTTAAAGCGTTCTTCCCTTTGAAATCTTGGTTAAACAAGAGCGCAATACCTATTCCCAGGATCGTCTCGACGACAACCGCGGCAAAAGTAAAGGTAAAAGTGCGCCATAGAGACGCCATAAAGCGTGGATCGCTAAACAAAAGGGTTTTATAATTCTCCAGTCCTACCCAGGTCGGCGGTATCAATGACGACATACTCCACTCATAAAAACTCAGCCGAAAGGTGTATGCAATCGGAAAAACCATCATCAGTAAAACAAATATAACTGCGGGCAGTGGAAACACGTATTTAATATTCCGCTCAAGCCAACGACTAAACATGGTTAACCCCCCCTAGGTACAAATTAAACGGATAAGCCGAGCCTTCCGTATAAGCGGAAGGCTCGTTCATTTTAAAAGAGGAGTGTTGGATCGAAGACAATTACTTTTCTTTGTCCAAAATCACTTGGAATGCAGCATTGGCTATATCAGCAGCTGCCTTCACATCTTTTCCTTGAATCGCCGCTTGAATTGGGCCACCGACAGCGTCGCGAGCCGGTCCAATGCTTATGACGAGTGGACGGTCATGGTCAACTGAGGTTTTCATGGATTCTTTCACAGTTGATGCATACTCTGCTGGGAAGTTCTTAAGTCCCTCTGGGTTGTTCCATACAGACTCACGAGCACCAGGGTTACCAGCTTGCTGCATTTTTAGAACTTGCTCTTGACTGGTTGCCCACTTGATGAATTCCCAAGTAGCATCTTGATTCTTAGACTTAGCATTTTGAGCTAAAGCCCAGGAGGTAATATTGTAAGGTTTAGAACCTGCTGTTCCAGCTGGGAACAGAGCAAATCCGACTTTATCCGAGACAGTGGATTTTTTGGGGTCGGTCAAGTTTGTATATAAGCTGTCTGCATCCGTTAAGAAAGCAGCTTGACCTTGTTGGAACACTGCGAAGGCTTCAGGCCATGCCATGTTCAAAGTTCCTGGAGGCCCATAGAGACGCTGAAGGTCGCCATATGTTTGGTAAGCCTTAATGGCTTCAGGGGTATTTACCGTCGCTTTACCGTCTTTGGCAAAGTCGCCACCCATACTATAGAGGAAGCTGGAGAATTGGGTTACTGACGGAGAAAGTTTTCCGCGCGCCACAAAGCCATAAAGTTTGTTGCTAGGATCATTGATCTTCTTGGCAGCGGCAAGGAGGTCGTCTAAGGTCTTTGGCACAGCTATGTTGTTTTTCTCCAAGATATCTTTGCGATAGTAGAGAATTTCTCGTTCGGTAACAATCGGCACACCATATAACTTGTTATCCATGGTCACGGTCCCGATCGCACCTTTATTAAAATCACTAATATCCCACGTCTTATCCTTTTGTGATGTAGCGGTCAAATCATTCAACCAACCATTTTTCGCGAAAAGCTTACCTTCTTGAAGTGGGCGAAACATCATGGCATCAATAGTAGTAGTTCCAGAGGTTAATTCAACCGTTAGCTTTGTGGTTAATTGATCTTCAAAAAAGTTTTCCAGATTCACTTTAATCCCAGTTTTCTCTTCAAATTCTGGAAGTTGGGCTTTGATAGCATCAGCCCATGGGTGGTTAGCAAAAACTACGCGCAGTTGAGTTCCAGCATACGGTTTTTCCGATGCTGCAGGCTGCGTGGTTGTCTTTGCTCCACAGCCTGCGACTAGACCCAAGGTCATAGCCAAGCTTAAAACCATAGCGACTCCTCTTAATACTTTGTGCGGTTTCTTCACAGTGTCCCCTCCTACTTATTTTTAAGAATTGATATTATAGTAGTAATATTCGGTATATCTTTTCATATTCCTCCATAAAAGAAAAAAATATTCTTCTTTATATTTAATAAATGAAAATTTTATTCATACCGAGTCACCCGATTCTCTTAATCAATTACGATTGCCCCGAGATTTGCCGAAGAGACTCTACGAGCATACCTCTGAAGGAGAGGGGAAGCTTTTTTCTGTACAGGAACAAATCTACCTCGACGAACTGCCAATTCTTCTGGTGTAACCATCAGGTCAAGCAGCCTGTTTTCAAGATCAATAATAAGACGATCACCGTTTTGGACTAGGGCGATTGGTCCTCCAGCGTAGGCTTCAGGAGAGATATACCCTGCGGAGATTCCACCTGAGGCTCCGGAAAAGCGACCATCCGTTAAAATTGCCTTGCCTCCATGGACTTGTAAAAATTCGGTAACTCGATGCAACTCCCTCATACCGGGTCCACCAGCCGGACCTTCATATCGCACCACCAGAATTTCCTCAGGGCTAACATTATCCGCTGCTAAACATTCCTCTTCTGAGTTAAACACTCGGGCTACTCCCTCAATCCGACTTTCGGTTCCACTAATCGCAGATCGCTTAAGCAGTGCCCCGTCTGGTGCTAAACTGCCATATAACACGACTAATCCGCCCTCTGGTTGAAGCGGGCTTTCAAGGGAATGAATTAGTTCTCCGATTTCTTTAACTTGAAGCAAGTTGTCTCGCACCGTCTGCCCAGTTACAGTGATAATCTCCGTATGCAGAAGAGGTTCCAGACGTTTCATAACTGCTGGAGTCCCTCCTGCCCTGTGAATATCAACGACCGTGTAGTCTTGGTCATTGGGAACAACTGCCGTCAAAAAAGGGGTGACTCGGCTTAACCGATCAAAGTCTTCCAACGTGAGGTCAACTTCGACTTCTTTTGCCAAGGCTAAGAGGTGGAGCACTGCATTCAATGATCCGCCTATGGCTAATAAAACCTTAATTGCGTTTTCAAAGGATTCCTTGCTTAAAATTTGCTTAGGAAAAATTCCAGTTTTAATGAGTTTGACCACCTGGATTCCGGATTCTTCTGCTAGGCTGAAGCGCAAAGAACTTTGGGCTGGCACAAGTCCATTTCCAGGTAAGGCTAATCCTATGGCCTCAGTCAGCATTCCCATTGTGTTGGCAGTCCCTAAATAAGGACAAATTCCTGGACCGGGATAATATTTGAGAGTCTCTGCCACGAGGGTTTTCTCATCAATTTCTCCCCGTAGAAAACTCTGGCGTGCTGCCTTGGAATCCCGAGGCTTGATTTCGGGCACATTAGGCCCTGCTGAGACAAGAATACTAGGTAAATTAATTCGAGCCGCCGCCATCATTAAGGCTGGCACGATTTTATCGCAGGAACCGAGTAAAACCATACCATCAAATATGTCGTGGCTTAAAATCATTGTCTCGACCGAATCAGCAATTAACTCCCTACTGGGAAGCACATAATTCATACCGCAGTGTCCCTGGGTAATTCCATCACAAATTGCAATCGTGTTAAACTCTAGCGGTGTCCCCCCTGCTTGGATAATTCCACGTTTAACGTGTTCCGCTAGTTCTCTAAGAGGAGCATGACCAGGGACAATTTCATTCCAAGTATTGACTACTGCTACGATAGGTCGGTCCAAATCCTCGTAACGAGCACCCGCTGAACACAAATGGGCCTTTGCAATGGCTCGTTGAAAAGGTGGAAGTTGATTAAGACGATTTATCATAAAGACTCTCCTTTTTGTGCAAATTCCTGAAGTTTCAGATATGCTTTGTCTCCTAAAATGACTAGTTCTTTAAAAAGTTTATACCCATCCTGATAACGAACGATCCGAGCTTCATCAGGCCGTTCTACATGGGCAATTGGTACAAGCTCTGCACATTCCTCTAACGAATTGATTTGTCCTAAAGCATACCAAGCAAGGAAAGCACCTCCTAGGGCGGATCCCTGAGCATGTTCAAGAACCCCTAAAGACTTTCCTAGCACATCCGCCAGAATCTTTAGCCAAACCTCAGATTTAGTAAAACCCCCAGTCGCACGGATTTCTGAGACCGGTCCTGTTAAATCAGTAAGCAATTCAACGACCGAATTAAGCTGATAACAGATGCCCTCAAGTACTGCGCGAACTAGATGGTCACGATTATGATTAAGCTTTAATCCCCAGAAACTTCCGGATAGATCCTCACGCCAGAATGGTGCCCTTTCTCCAGTAAGATAGGGTAGGCAAAAAAGACCGTCTGAACCCGGTGCGACTTTATTGACCCCTTGGCTCATCAATTCATAGAAAGTACGCGTGAGCTTACTTTCCGAAATGAGTCCTTCGGAAGGTTCTCCTCGCTCTAACAAAATCCCCTGCAACCAGCGCAATAAAATTCCGCCGTTATTGATGGGCCCACCGACAATATAGTGACTCTTATCTACATGATAACAAAAGAGCCGCCCGTGAGGATCCAACTTTGGTTCGTTAACCATCCCTCGAACAGCCCCGCTCGTCCCAATAGAAATGGCTAAAGAACCTGGATAAACCGCCCCTACCCCTAAATTGGCCAAAGCTCCATCACTAGCACCTGCGACAACCCGGATGTTTTCAGCTATTCCTAACTGATCAGTTAATTCGGGCCTGATACACCCTAGAATATTGGTCGTTCTTACCAACCTTGGCAACTGCTCGCGGGTCACCCCGCACCATCTCATAGCCTCTTGATCCCAATCTCTAGTCAAAAGATTATAGAGCCCGGTGGCCGAAGCTAGCGATTCATCGATCAACCATTCACCTAGCAAATCAAACAAAATCAAGGATTTTAGATCCGCCCACAGTTTGGCTCTCTCAAAGATCTCAGGCTCATTATCTCTGAACCATGCCAGTTTGAGCAGTGGCGACATTGCATGGATCGGCGTGCCGGTCCTCTGATACAGAGAATTTCCTTGCGAGCTTGAACGTAATTGACTAGCTTGACCCTCAGCCCGTTGATCAGCCCAAGTCACAAGTTGGGTTATTGGCTTATTAAACTCATCGATCGCCACCAAGGAATGCATCGCTGTACTCAGAACCATAACGTTTGGACAATTCTCACTTCCAGACAATACCTGTTGAATTGCCTGATGAAAGGCTTCTAAGATCCGCTGCGGGTCCTGTTCTGCAAAACCGGACTGAGTCTGAAGCAGAGGATAGCTGATACTAGATTCTCGAACCAACTCGACTTCACCGTTAAAAATCGTCACTTTGACACTAGACGTTCCTACGTCAACACTTAGAATCGATTCTCGCTGCTTCACCAATCTCCCACCTTGCTTTCCCATAATATAGGGCGAAACTTTAAGGGCAATTCACGAATTGCCCTTAAAGTCATTTAAACGCAGTTAATTGTTGTAGAGATTTATGAATCACTACAATCATCAAAATCTTTTCAAGGCAATTACTTCACGAACTTTTTGTAGATTCTCCAATAAAATATCTTGCCGAAGCAAGGAAACTCCAACATACAATGTATCGATAATACTCAATTGAGCAATTCGGGACGACATCGCTTCACTACGATAATGGGATTCTTGACTGGAAGAAAGCAAACAAATATCACTTTCTTTAGTGACAGGTGATTTAGGATAATTCGTTAAACATATGGTAACTGCACCTGATTGACGTGCGGTCTTGATGGATTGCACGATATCTATGTTACTCCCCGAGTGACTAATCGCAAATACAACTGCTCCTGGCTGCAAAAGCCGAGCTGAAATAACCTGCATATGGGAATCAGTAAGAGCTATACAAGGAATTCCAACGCGAATAAACTTGTGGTATGCATCCATTGCAATCGGCGCCGATCCTCCCAAGCCATAAAATTCAATCCTAGTAGCCTGATGCAAGGTCTGAACTGCCTTCTCCAAACTCTTTTCGTCAACTAGTGTTAAGGTGTCTTGTAGGGCTTCCATATTAGAATGAAAAACCTTGGCGGCGATTGTCAACAGATTGTCATCTGGGGTGATCTCCTGGTGAATGTTCTGTAAAGGTTTGACCAAATCGCTTGCTAGCGAAATTTTGAAAGCCTGGTAGCCACCATATCCTAAACGTTTACATAAGCGAAAAATTGTTGCCTCAGCACTTTGGGCAAATTCCGCTAGTTCAGTAATCGAAAGATGGATGATCTGATCTGGGTTTTTCAAAATATAGCGAGCCACTCGACTTTCTGCTGATTTCAAGGAAGGAAGTATCCCCCTAATACGAACAAGACATCCTTGTAAAACGTTTTCCTCCATGCTTTTTCTCCCTTTATAATTGGTATGGTTACCTATTTGAATTGGTATGGCTACCTAACCAGAGTGCCATATATAAATGAACTGCCCCATTTAAACGTCGAGGATTATATCCTGTTAATTCGGTGATTCGATCTAACCGATACGTCAAGGTGTTTCTATGAATAAATAAGGCCCGAGATGAGTCTGCAACACTCATCTCTTTTTCTAAGAAAACCCTTAGGGTTTCAAGCAATTCTTTGTTTAAGTGCCCCAAAACTCCCTGAATATAGTCTTGCCCGACAATTGACCTTGTTTCCGAAAATAGAGAAGCTATACCTACATTCCAGGCCGCTAAACCAAGCTTACTGACAAAAAAACGACTGTGGAGCTCGGTTAATTTCCTTACCTCTAAAAAGCCTGCCCATATATCCGCTTCGATCACTTGTCCCACAAAGACAGTTGCTAAAACACCCAACTCGTCTGCTAATACGGCGTGAATCTGCTCAATCAAAGCTTCTCCGTAAACCCTCTGTTGCGCTAACCCACCCTCACATTGGTCAAGCGGAACATAAATAAATAGATCGGGTTTTAGAACCCAGCGTACGGGTGCCTGCGGGAAGAGGTTCTCCAACACTTCGACCACTTCAGTGCTCCATGTTGAACAGTGAACAAGTACCGGAAAACCTAGAGATAGACCTGTCAGCCGACACGTTCTTACCCGCGCTGTGAATGTCTCTGGGTCCCATTGCTCTATGAGCGCAATGTTGAGTAGTTTTTCCCAGGTCCATGGTTCAAGTTGAACGACTTGTTCACTGACGATCAGTCCGGCAACGATTCCTCGAGCCAAAGCTTGTAACAGGCGAGTTGTAAAGGGTCCCACCTCTACACTCCCTGGATCATAGACCAGCTCAACAAGTTCATCTCCAACCTGAACTTCAAGCGTCAATAATTCAACAAATGAATTATTATCAGTGGATCGGCACTCTAAACCCACTCGAAAAAGCAAACCCGTAGCATCGGAAAGACGACAGGCTAACTCCTGGGCATTCACTTGATCACTTCGGTCATTTTGAAGCATGTTACTTCACCCTAGCATTTCTTTCTTTTACCTAAGCCAAACTTATGGCTTCTACTCATATACTATCACTCTAATAGCGGTAACCCAATACACGAAACTTGCTTAAATAATTAATAAGTGGCTTGATAACCCGGTCTATGAATTACTTTTTGAGTTTCCACATCAAAATAGCGAGCCTCATTCATATCAAAAGCCACTTTATGAACCTGGAGAGGTTTTGACTGGCTCGTCGCCTCTACCCTTGCAATTAGGTTTTCTCCGTTAATTGTAAAATGGATGTAATTTTCCGCGCCCAGTGGTTCAACAACATCCACTTGCACGTCAGTCGTCCAATCTGGATGTTCCTTTAGATATGAACTATCGTCATTAATAGACTCAGGGCGAATCCCAATAATGATTTCCTTCCCTAGATAAGGGGTCAAGGCCTCTCGCCGTTCCACCAACGGTGGAAGGCGCAATTCCTTGTTCACTAGCCACAGTTGACCATTGTCTTCAATCAGGGTTGCCCGCAAAAAATTCATAGCGGGCGAACCGATGAACCCGGCAACAAACATATTGCACGGATGATTATACAAGTTCATTGGGGTATCCACTTGTTGGATAAAGCCATCTTTCATGACAACAATTCGGTCACCCATGGTCATCGCCTCAGTTTGGTCATGAGTCACATAAACCACGGTTGTCTGTAAACGATGCCGAAGCTTGGAAATCTCAGCCCTCATTTGAACCCTTAACTTAGCATCTAAATTGGACAGCGGCTCATCCATCAAAAATACTTTAGGTTCCCGAACAATTGCCCGGCCTAACGCCACCCTTTGTCTCTGTCCACCCGATAAAGCTTTCGGCTTACGATCTAAAAGATGTTCGATGTCCAAAATTGCAGCTGCTTCCTGCACTCTCCGGTCAATATCATCTTTCGGCATTTTTCGCAGCTTTAAACCGAACGCCATATTCTCATAGACACTCATATGAGGATAAAGAGCGTAACTTTGGAAGACCATGGCGATATCTCGATCTTTTGGGGCAACATTGTTGATCAATTGGTCTCCAATATATATTTCACCGCTAGTTGGGTCCTCTAGCCCCGCGATCATTCTTAGGGTCGTCGTTTTCCCACAGCCAGAAGGACCGACCAAAACCAAGAATTCTTTATCGTGAATTTCCAAATTAAAATCATAAACGACGGTAGTTTGATCGTACTTTTTGACGATACTCTTAAAAGTTAACCCTGCCAATAATACCCACCCCTTCCCTACTTCTCCTCTATTAACTAAGTCTGTTGCAATGTTCTAGCTTTAATACCCTCCCATTGTAACAAATCTTAGTGTGGATAATCTATTGGCACAATGAACAAATAAAGCTGCATCTTTGACGAATTTCGTTTAGTGCAGCTTTTAAGGAAATTTAGTTTTGTGTACCGCTCGCTAATTATTAGGATTTGATCATCACCGTACCCCCCTTTATCTATTTCCAAACTTTTGGGCACACGAATATAGATTACCTTCCCCCCGGAATTTACTGACATCCCCATAAAATTTCCATAGTTCTGGAGTTTGAATTGATCAAAAGTAAAGTCATTTTTATATTGTTTATACTCCAAAGTCTGACGACTAGGTGACCTAAAAGACAACGTCTCCTTTTGAAAGGAAATCTCAGGGGGTAATAACTGTAAATCGTTTAGTTGTAAACAGTATCCACTTTGCAATATCCACTCATTATGATAATGTTATTCTAAAGTTGTACTTTCTGGGAGCATAAGAAGAAGAACCTTTAAATAAGGATTGTGCTTATAGTTTCTAATATTGATTTTTAAGAAAGTTGGTTTGTGTAATGGCAGCAAAATCTTGGTCTATCAAGGACTCAAAAAGAAAGCCTGGTAATGTTGTAGAATTTTCGTTAGCGAACAAACAAAAAAATTCAGTGCAAGTTGTCGTCGCTACCTACGTTAACGACAAATTTGTTGAAGCTATTGGGGCAGACAACTTACCAGAATATATCATGACAGATATGCAGAAATACCTCGCTAGCATCTCTATTTTTAGGTGCCGTTGTGTAGGTCTATGCAAGTACTGCGTCAAACCGGAAGGTGAAGGAGCTATGTTCTCTAGTTCAGGAGTCTGTAAGCACTATGCTGGTCTTGCAAGCAACATATCTACGGGGGAAATAACTATGAAGAACAATCCTAAAGGGTACAAGGAAATGGACCGCTGTAAACTCGCTGTTACTAAGTGAACTCGTTCAGCCCCACTTATAGAAGTAGGGGCTTTGAAAACTGATAACGCTAACCCCCAGAAGAAGGGGGCGTAACAAAACTTGAGAAATTTTCAGGGTGGTGGTGCGCTATCCCCAATAAAGAGGATTATACACCTGTAAAGTGGTGAATAATCCTCGAAAATATCGACAATTCTCGAACAAGAAGAGGCTGTAACAAACTGGAAAATAAGTTTTGTTACAGCCTCTTCTTGTTGAAATCGGTTCTCAATTTTAGGGGTCTACTTGCCCTAGTGTTTAGGTTATCAGGCTAATGTTGAAATAAAATTTGCATTAGGGCTTAAACCCGGACTGCCTTACCGCCTTTACGTGGCTTCTTACTCCAATGGATCTTAACTTCCAAGAGGATTTGACTAGCGATAAAGATCGAGGAATAAGCTCCGATAGATACCCCTATCAACATAGCCAAAGAGAACATCCTTGTGGATTCCCCACCTAGGATAAATACCGATAGCAATGCGATCAGTACCGTAACGACCGTGTTAATGGAACGACGCATGGTCTGCCAAACGGATTTGTCGACCATATCTCCATAACTATCTGCTCGTTTCATCTTGGCTTCGTTCTCACGAATCCGGTCAAAAATAATTACAGTATCATTAATGGAATAACCGACGATTGTCAATATGGCCGCCACAAACGCTGAATCAATTTCCCATTGGAACAACGAGAAAATCCCCACAACCACTAAAACGTCGTGAATTAGCGCAATAATTCCGGAGATAGCAAAGACAAATTGGAACCTTATCGTAATATAAATGATCATCATTCCTATGGCAATAATCAATGCATAAATGGCATTGCGGGTAAGTTCTTGCCCCATGGCAGGTCCTACTTTATCCTCTTTAATATTCGTTTTGTCATACTCTCCAACCTTGGTTTCCAAGGCAGTCAGTAATTCACTTCGTTTGCCTTCTTCAAGAGCCTCTGTTCGGATTAAAGCTGATGTATCTCCAGCGGACAACTGTACAATGCCTTCTAGCCCAACCGATTTCATAGTATCCGTAATAGCAGCCTGTGTCACAGCTTTCTTAAAGGTCACGTCGAGCATTGTTCCGCCCTTGAAATCAATCCCCAAATTCAGCCCCTGCATAAAGAAGGAAATTATTCCCGGGATAATAATGAGTAATGAAATAGCAAACCACCAAAACCGTTTCTTAACAATATTAAAATACAGAGGGTGTAGCTTTTGGACTTCATCGTAAGTCGCTGGATGTCCAGTTTTCTCCATTATACATCCCTCCTAACGCCAAACCATCTTATATTCATTTTTGGGTTGATTCCCACAGTCCAGCGTAATACAAGTCTAGTAAACGTAATCGCGGTAAATAAGCTAGCAAGAATCCCGATGCCCAGAGTGAGGGCAAATCCCTTAATAGAACCAGTTCCAAAAGCGTAAAGTGTCATTGCAGCAATAAGCGTTGTTACATGGGCGTCAATAACCGTAATGAAGGCCCGGCTAAACCCAGATTCCAAGCCAGCCCGCAGCGATTTTCCGGCTCGAATTTCCTCTTTTACTCGTTCGTAGATAATGATATTGAAGTCGACGGCCATCCCAATCGAAAGAATAAAGCCGGCGATGCCTGGGAGAGTCAATACCACTCGGAACATCCAAAAAACCCACAGGACGATGAGTGCATATACGATTAAGGAGAAATCGGCTACAACCCCAGGTAAACGATAGAAGATAAGCATAAATAGAAAAATAAAGATTAGACCGTAGAGTCCAGCCTGAATGCTTCTGTTTAACGAGTCAACACCTAAAGATGCTCCCACCTGACGCTTCTCAGCAATACTCATACTCACAGGTAAGGAACCGGAGCGCATGAGGACGGCATCCTTCGCTGCAGCTTCCAAGGTAGCATAATTATCAATCTCCGCTTGACCATTGAGAATTGGAGTTTCTACTTTTGGATTCTTCAAAAGTTTATCGTCCAGATATATTCCAATTTGTTGCCCGAGATACTTGGTCGTTAAATCTGCAAACTTTTTGGTCCCATCAGATGAGAACGTCAAATTTACAACATAACCCTGCTGCTGGTCTCGCCCTCCTTTAGCATCTTTTAGTTCATCTCCTTGCAACACAACATTTCCTTGGGGATCCCTAAAGGTTAACTTGGCCGTTGTTTTCAGTATATCCACAGCTTTATCTGGGTCAGAGACCCCAGCTAAATCGATAACAATACGTTGCTTATCATAGTCTGCTTGCATTATGGGTTCAGATACCCCAAGATCATTGACTCGGTTCGAGATGATCGCTTTTGCTTTATCGATATCATCTCTCGTAATGGGGGTGCCATTTTTGTCTTGTTCCGCTTGTAGTACTAAATGCACTCCACCACGTAGGTCAAGCCCCAACGGGATACCCTTCACGGGATCCACAAGGGGTTTTATCGATAGTGCAACTGCTACCGCGACCAGTAACACAAGCGCTACTAATTTGATGATATTTCCTCGTCTCATCTGCTTTCCTCCCTCTTAATATAATGGGACCTGCCTATGCCGAAACTTGTCATCATACAAAGTTTGTATCATTGTCATTCTTCCAATGATCAAAAGTCTTAGATATAATTCTAATTTGTTCACTTTATTTAACAAAAAGCATCTTGTAAATGTTCGCAAAAAGAGGACACTCGCACCTACTCTTTTGGAATTATCTGCATTAGCTAACTGGGTACTATCGATATGTTTAAATAATTCGTTCGCATTTCTTGCAAAAACTTTATTACTCTTATCCAACATAATTACTGTTGTAACAGTGCTTATCATTTCTGTTGCCGAATTCTTCACATCCACTGATGGGATTAACGTTGTTCCAAATATCACAGAAACTGCACATATAAAGGCTATTATGTAATGTTTATAGCTTATATAAACACTCCTACGTGCTTTCTTCTTTTCAAGACCAGCTAGGATTTGCGTGAAAGTTTCTTCCGATGGTAGTATTTCATTTGTTTTGGACAAAAGTGCCCTTTTAATTCTCTTATCGAGTTCATGCATTTCCATCAAACCCATACTCCTTTCTTTTACTAAAAAAAATATTGGCAGCTGGCCTATTAAGTTCATTTTCATCAAATACGTCATGGAGCTGTATTCTAGCATTATATAGTCTAGATTTTACAGTTCCCGGAAAGCACCCCAAAACCTTAGAAATTTTCTCAATGGTCATATCATTAAAGTAGTAAAGTATGACAACAGTTTTCAATGATATACTTAACCGAGCTAAAGCTTCGTGTACCACTAGGTTGGTCTCGCTCGTATTCAAATCGGAATTATAATCCACGGATGTGCATAATCCTTCCATATTCTGCTCATCCATTGGGAGTAAGTAATTATGTTTTTTTACCATCCTCCAACCGGTTCTCACCAGAATTTTATAAAACCAAGCCTCGAAAGCTTCTGGATTCTTTACGGTTTTGATTTTACGGAAACACTCAATAAAGGATTCTTGCACGATATCTTCTGCGATCCCCTTTTGGTTGGATATAAGGTAAGCGGTCCCTAAAGCTTTTTTTCTATGTAGATGGTAAAGCTCGCTGAAGCTACCCAAATCACCAACTTGACATCGTTTAATTAGATCGGTATTCCCCATATTGTCCCTACTTCCTTACACTATAAGAGTTGTCATCTATAATAAAGTGTATTAAATATAATAAATGGTTCACTTTTTCAAAAAAATAATTTGTTAACATTTTAATCAGTATAATTCAATCTATCTCTAATCTCCATTAAATTGCTCATTCCGGGTACCACTCTCATGTGAAGAATTGAAAGTCTGACGCTTGGATAAACAAAATAACTCAGTCTCTTTAAAACTCTTACGCAACAAAACAAATACAGCACGCATGGAAAAAGACTGGGCTGAAAGCTAATATTGCTTAAAGCACAGTCTTTTTTTGTTTACAGTTTATACATTCCTACAAACACCTTTTCCGGTGTGATCAGCAAATGATTTAGATGTTCCCTAGAAAAATTCGCTCTAAAATCGCTAAAACAAATGGCACGCAACCCAATGATTAGGCGAGACCTCTTTGAGTACAGGATCCTTGAACTTGCAATGGTCCAGCTCCTTAAAGCAACGGGAAGAGAAGCGACAGCCGGCGGGTGGGTTAATCGGGCTAGGAACGTCGCCGTTCAGAATAATGCGTTCCTTTTTCTTCTCCGGATTAATAATAGGAATTGCAGAAAGCAACGCCTGGGTGTAGGGGTTCAAAGGGTTAGCATAAAGCTCCCGTTTTGGGGCGATTTCCATCAATTTGCCTAGATACATTACTCCCACTCGGTCGCTAATATGCTTGACCACATTCAAACCGTGAGCGATAAACAGATAGGTCAACCCAAATTCCTTTTTTAAATCAACCAGCAGATTTAACACCTGAGCCTGAATAGAAACATCCAGAGCAGAAACCGCTTCATCACAGACAATCAGTTTCGGTTCCACCGCAAGAGCGCGGGCAATGCCCACACGCTGCCTCTGACCGCCGGAAAACTCGTGCGGATAACGGTTGCGTTGATGCTGAGCCAGACCCACACAGTTTAGAAGATAGATGACGCGTTCTTCCACTTTACTTGCGGGAAGCAATTTATTGATAATAATTGGTTCTGCAATGATGTCTCCCACTGTCATTCTGGGGTTTAAAGAGGCATAAGGGTCCTGGAAAATCATCTGAATATCCTTACAATAGGAACGGCGTTGCTTATCATTCAGGGCAGTTAACTCCTTACCCTCAAAAAATATTTTGCCGTTTGTAGGACTGTGAAGATTGACCAAGATTTTACCCAGGGTTGTTTTTCCGCAACCAGATTCACCAACGAGACCAAACGCTTCCCCTTTGTCAATTCTAAAAGAAACGTCGTCAACCGCTTTCAAAACGACAGTTGGCTTGCCGAGCAAACTGGTATCGAGGGTAAAATGTTTAGAAAGATTCTGTATCTCCATCAATACTTCACTCATTTTGCGCTCGTCCCCCTTCACTGTCTTGGTTATATAAAAAGCAGCGAACCTTATGTCCATCAATCTCTTGCAGTTCCGGCATTTCTTGAGTGCAGCGTTCTAGACAGCGGTCACAACGGTCGGAAAAGGGACAACCTTGCGGCATACGCAGGGGGTTGGGCACCATGCCTTTAATCATATATAAGGGTTCATCGCTTTCATCATCAATCTGAGGTATTGATTGGAGCAAACCCACAGTGTAAGGGTGCATCGGATGGGCAAACAGACTCTTCACATTGGCTTCCTCTACAATTTTACCACAGTACATCACGATGACGCGGTCGGCGGCTTCGGAAACCACGCCCAAATCATGCGTGATGAGTAGAACCGCCATACCGAACTTCTCACGCATCCGATATAAGAGCTCTAAAATCTGAGCCTGAATCGTAACATCCAGTGCTGTGGTCGGTTCATCAGCAATCAACAGATCGGGCCCGCAGGAAAGAGCCATTGCGGTCATGACCCTCTGACGCATGCCGCCGCTCATCTGGTGGGGATAATCGTTGGCCCGCTCGGCCGGGGAGGGTATGCCCACTGTATCCAGCATTTCAATGGTGCGTGCCAGCGCTTCTTTCTTAGAAAGCTTCATATGCGTCATAACGCTTTCCATAATTTGGTCTTTGATGCGCCAAACTGGATTTAAGGAAGTCATCGGTTCTTGGAAAATCATAGAAATCTGATTGCCACGGATCTGTTGCAGTTCCTTTTGACTCATTTTGTTCAAATCCTGGGAGTTAAACAAAATTTGCCCACCTGCAATCCTACCGGGTTTCTGTAAAAGTCCCATAATAGAAAGGGATGTCACGCTTTTTCCGGAGCCAGATTCGCCGACAATCGCTAGAATTTCGCCCTTATCTATGGTAAAACTGATGTCATCGACTGCACGTACAGTACCACGTTTCAGTTTAAATTCCGTACTTAAATTTTTTACTTCCAGCAACATCCTATTCACCGCCCTTATTTTATTCTGGATTTGGGGTCAAGTGCATCTCGCAGTCCGTCGCCCAACAGGTTAAAGGCCAACACGGTAATAGTGATGGCAATCCCGGGAAAAATCAAGGTGTAAGGTGCGCTGAAAATAAAGCCCCTTGCTCTCCCCAGCATATCACCCCACTCGGCGAATGGCGGCTGAACACCCAGACCTAAGAAGCCTAGGGCTGCGGTATCCAAAACAGCAGTGGAAATACCTAGGGTGGCTCTAACGACAATCAAGGAGATGATATTCGGCAGAATATGTTTCATAATAATCCGAGTATCACTACTGCCGATGACCTTGGCTGCTTGCACGTAATCATTTTCTTTGACAGATAGAATACTGGCACGCACTATACGGGCATATTCTGGAATGGACACTAGACCGATGGCGATGACTGCTTTATCTATCCCCTTGCCCAAAGCCGCCATAAAAGCGATGGCCAGTAGAATGGATGGGATGCTAAGCATCATATCCATTACCCGCATGATGACTGCATCTGTCCGTCCACCTCTGTACCCAGCAAGTGCCCCCAACAAAACGCCGGTGGAAAGCGAAATAGTAACTGCAGCAATACCCACAAACAAAGATATCTTTGTACCATCAAGGATTCTGCTGAACATGTCCCTGCCCAATTGGTCCGTTCCAAACCAGTGCTGGGCGTTCGGCCAGATAAAGCTTTTAGTCATGTCAGAGTAATTAGGATCATAGGGTAAAATTTGTTTTCCCATCAGACTGCTCACCCAGACGGACAGGGCAATCAGCACAAGAAAGCAGATGGTAAAGAGTCCGACTACTGCGGCCTTGTTCTGCCTGAGCGTCTCCCACATTTCTTTTAGCTGCGATTCCGGTTTTTCCACGTATTCTGCAGCCTGTATCAGATTTTCATCTGTATTTGCACTATATTTTTTCTTCATACAAGCTACCCCTTTGCTTTCGAGTATTTAATACGCGGATCAAGGAACGCATAGATCACATCGACCAGTAAATTCACCATAACAAATATGAAAGCAATGAGCAATACGACACCCTGCACCACCGGAAAGTCGGACTTTAGGATACAGGCCACAGTATAGGCACCGATCCCGGGCCAGGAGAACACCGTTTCCGTCAGCACAGCGCCGCCGAGAAGGCTCCCAAGTTGTAAGCCGATGACCGTGACAATCGGAATCAATCCGTTGCGCAGCGCGTGCTTGCGGATCACCTTGCCCTCCGAAATTCCCTTCGCCCTCGCGGTACGAATGTAATCCTGCTGCAAAGTTTCCAGCATGCTGGAACGGGTCATTCTGGTAATGATAGCCATGGAATACATAGCCAATGCTGTGGCCGGCAACACCAAATGCCGCAAGGTATCTTTAAATGCGTACATATCTCCGGCAATCAGGCTGTCAATTAGATAAAACCCAGTAACATTCATGGGCTGCAGCAGCGGATCGATTCTTCCGTTGGAGGGAAGCCAGTGCAGTGTGCCTGAAAAGAGAATAATAAGCAAAATACCTAGCCAGAAGATCGGCATGGAAACACCAATTAGCGCGATTAGCATACCAGCATTATCGAAAATGGAGTTCTTTTTTACAGCGGAAATGACACCAATCAGGATTCCGAAAATTGAAGCGAGTACAATAGCCACCAAGGCCAGTTCAATCGTGGCCGGAAAACGGGAAAAAATCTCTTTAACAACAGGTGTTTTGGTATAATATGATGTACCGAGATCGCCAGTTAGAGCACCCTTAATAAAATTAAAGTATTGCATGTAAACCGGATCGTTCAATCCGTTGGCCTGCCGCCATGCCTCTGTGGCCTGCTGTGTTGCATGCTGGCCCAAAACAATCGGAGACGGATCAGGTGAAAAGACACGCATTATGAGAAAGACAATAATCGAAACGCCAATCAGCACGGGAATTAACATTAGGATTCGTTTAAGGATATATTTGAGCATCGACAACAACCTTTCAGCTTTAGGCACTCAGCCTCCCGTGAGAAGTCCCACTGAGCTGGCGCCATGTGGCGTATGGTGGATTTTTCCTTTGACTAGCGAAAAAAACAAAACCGGGAACCGGTATAAAACCGGTTCTCGGCAGTCTAAAGTTAAGAAAAGCTCTACCAGGGTTTATTTCTTTGATACACCAGCAAAAGGCGTAACACCCGTCATATGGTAGTAAAAACCATCGATATTTGCCCTGTAGGCACAAAGTGTTTCGGCATGGGAAATTGGGAGCCAGGCAGCATCGGCAGCGGCAATCTTTTCCAGTTGGGTGTAAACTGCATTGCGCTCCATGCCAGCAGGTGTCACTACACCCTTAGCAATTAACTTATCAAATTCTGGGTTTTTGTAAAGTGCAATATTCATGGTGGGGTCATCTACAGATAACAGATACAGAAAGTTATCCGGGTCTCCGTTATCCCCAGTCCAACCGTAGAAAGCGAGATCGTAGTCGCCTGCTTTGACTTTTTGCTTATAAGTGGTCCAGTCAAAGGAATCTATTGTGCAGGTAACGCCGACTTTAGCAAGATACCCTTGAATGGATTCAGCCAGAGATTGACCAGTTGCTGTATTATACGGTCTAGGGTTGGTGTAGGTGATCATGTGTACCTTTGTCAATCCGGCTGCTTTTATAGCCGTTGCTGCAGCAGCAGCATCATAGGCAACTTGGGAGATACTCTTGTCATAGCCATCCATAAAGGCTGGCAGAATGGAAGTAGCTGGTTCAGAATATCCTTGATACAAACTCTTTACCAATTCCGGAACATTGATAGACTGAGAAACAGCTGTCCGGGCCTTAGCGTTATTGAAAGGTGCTTTGGAGGTGTTGAAAGCCATGTAATTGATGTTCATACCCGGAGCTTTAAAGATTTTATTGCCTGCATCGGTGATTTGCTTGACCACAGTCGCATCAATACCATCGATCATATCAGCCTCTCCGTTGTTCAGGGCAACCACGCGAGCTGAGTTATCTTTAATGAATTTGAAGATGACGTTTTTGGTTATAGCTTTAGTTCCCCAGTATTCATCATTGCGGACTAAAACAATGTTTTCATCCTTTGCCCATTTTACAAACTTGTAAGGGCCTGTGCCGACTGGTGCTTGGTTCACGTTGTTTTTACTATCCGTTAAGGCCTTAGGGCTAACAATAGGCGCACTCATGACCATAGCCAAATTGGCGAGGAATGGCGTGCTAGGAGCCGTCAAGTTAACTTTAACGGTGTTCTTATCTACAACCTGGACATCTTTCACGGAGCCATAAACGAAAGTAGCGTACGGCATGTCCGCTGTCACCTGTGGCGGCAATTGGCGGTCAATGTTAACCTTCACGGCGTTGGCATCGAAATCAGTGCCGTCGTGGAATTTTACGCCTTCTTGTAGATGGAAAGTATAAGTAAGACCGTCTGCGCTAACATCCCAGCTTTTGGCTAAGGAGGGCTCCACTTTAGTTGAATCCTTGTTGTACTTTAAAAGTCCATCGTAAATGTTGATCATTACTTTAGCCGACTCACCGTCGTCAACCAGCGCTGGATCCAGTCCTCTAGGCTCTGCACCTTGCGCATAAATCAAGGTATCGCTGGCCTTTGGTTGGGTGTCGGTACTTGCTGCTTTGCCGCATCCAGTCACAGAAACACCGATGACAGCAACTGCCAGAGCAAGAGCCATAATTTTTCTCATTTTTCTCATTTTCTTCCTCCTACTTTTTCTTCAATTGGAATTATTGCATATTTCCTGCAATATAACCCTTAATCATATTACCTAATTATAGCAAAAGGGTTAGGCGAACTAAAGAAATAAAAAAGAGAAAAAGTACCGATAGGTTTATTTAGGTTTCGAATCTTAAAGAAAACCCCCTTGGGATTTCCTAAGGGGGTTGATGATTCAAATTAAATCCAATAATATCGATTTTTTGGTCTTCCTATTTTTTGATAACTAGGAATTGACCGCACCTTGCCATTTTGAACAAGAAAAGTAAGATATCGATAAATTGTAGGAACGGCTAACGACAATTCCTTCGAAATTTCCTCCACTGTGGCGGGTTGCAAACTAGCCGAGAGATGTCGTTCAATATAGGTCAGGGTCGTTTCGCTAATTCCTTTGGTTACAAACACTTCGTATTGAATTTTTGAGGTTGCTTGAACAGTCTTTGTCATATCCAACAACCGCTTATGCAATTGAACGCGAGCAATCAAATCCGGCGCTTTGACAGGTTTAAGTGCGAAATCGGTGGCTCCTGCATCCAGAAAACGATCGGCAATTTCCTGCCTTTCGTCCACGGTGAGAACAAGAATAGGTATTTGCTGATTCTGTTCCCGAATCAGGCGAACCGTTTCTAGGCCATCAATTTCAGGCATATGATAATCCACTAATATGATATCCGCTCCATGGTTTAGGAACCCTTTAATTCCCTCTCTCCCATTAGGATAGACTATGGGATCCCATCCAGCAAACTTAAATATTTCACTTAGCGTATAGCGCAGGGACTGATCATCATCCATAATTATAATTTTCATTGGCTTTCTCCCCGTGGCAGGGTTATCCAGACCTTCGTCCCCTGACCTACTTCACTTTTTATATTAACGGACCCTTCGTGTCCTTCTGCAACCTGTCGTACAAAAGCTAAGCCAAATCCCGGATGGTTTTTCGTGCTGTATCCAGTCTTCCAGATTCTTTTTATATCATTTTCCGAAATACCGTATCCGTTGTCTTCTACCTCTAGTTCTACTACGTTTTTTAAAGTTATGGCGCGTAAAACTACCCTTCCGTTCTCCCGCTCCTGAATGGCATCCAACGCGTTATCAATTAAATTTATGATTGCTCGAGTCAACCTGATTTTATTAATGTAAAGACAAGATTCAGGTTCTCCTTCTAATTCAATATCCACCGCCGAATTCGTCCCGATTAAACGACTAGCTCGAATATAATTAATTAGTTCTTTAAGCTCACACCAGTTCTTTCGATCCTCATACAAAATTTCCGAAACCATTTCACTCATTGAATTAATAGAACCATAGATAGTTTGACAGTATTCTCGCATCTTAGGATCCGGCCATCGCATCTCCATCAATGAAACCAGTCCCTCGATTGTAGCAAGCGGAGTTTTAAGGTCGTGGACAAGAAGGAGAACTTCACGTCCTGAACGAGATTCATTGGCTTCAAGTTGGGCACGGTGTAGGTCTTGCGAAATAGCCCATTTCTCCATATATAAAATCAAATAAATCCATAAAGTAATAGCACTTGCTACGAAGATAAAAAACAAAACATTCGCATAAAGTGAAAGCACCTGACCAAATCCTATTTGAATCGCTACCTGTTTTATTCTTATCGATAAGGAACCTTGTCCGAAACCATAAGGAGTGAGAAAAGGTACTTGGTTTAACCAAGCAACACCAAAAATCAATTGGGAGAAAACCAGTAGTTTCATTCCCATATTCAATTTCTGTTTGCTTAGTTTCTGCATCACTACAATCGATAGCCAAAGAAAAATATCTGTAGCCCCAAAACTATAGTTTAATGGAGTCACCAGATTGACGATCACATAAGCGAGCGGTACTACAGTTAGGGGAATGATGGTTCTAAATCCAGAACGATTGAAAGCATCTGCCATTCCATCTCCCAACATCACCACGCTGAGGAACTGAGGTATGGAAATAATGGTATTAATTGACACAATGAGAAAGGCATTAACCATTAACGCGCTGCCGTCTGTTTTTTGGTTCATCGTTTGGAGTAATTGATCCAATCCTATAAGTTGAGGTTTTATCAAATATGGTATTAAAATCCCCAACAAAAATAATCCAATTCCTATCCATATTTTTCTTGATCTAACGACTCTTCCCACCGCATTACCTCCTTTCCTACTCATGTTATTATAACATGAAATTAGAATAGGATAATTTCTTTTGCTAAGGCAAAAAGAGGCTGCCAAAAGATGTGCAGGTGAAAATAGAATCCTTGTTTCACAGAGTGGAGTGAGCTGGGACAACGAACCTGTCCCCTTGTCCCACTTAACTAAATAGCGAAAGGACCGGCTCAAAACTGGTCCTCTCGCTATTACATTAATAATGTATGAGTCGTCTTTCAATTTATAATTTCTGCATTCCCATAAATACCTTTTCAGGTGTAATCGGCAAATGGTTTACTCTGACCCCTACAGCATTATATACTGCATGGACAATGGCTGGAGACGGAGTATTGGCGACTACTTCCCCGATGGATTTCGCTCCGAAAGGGCCGGAGGGTTCAAAGCTTTCTTCAAACGCTATACGCACTTTTCCGACATCCTTGCGGCACGGAATTTTATACTGCATAAAGGAATTAGATGCCATCTTTCCCACGGCATTATAGTTTACCTCTTCAAAGAGGGCCATTCCGATGCCCTGAGCAATCCCACCCTCAGCTTGAATTCGAGCGAGATTTGGATTAATCACGGTTCCACAATCGATGACTGCCACATAATCAATCAGCTCTACTTTTCCGGTTTCTTGATCAACTTCTACTTCAGCAAAGCCTGCTACATATGGTGGGGGAGAAATTTCACTGCCATGGGTCGCATAACTCACAAGTTGAAGTTTCCCCGTACCCAGTACAGTTAACTCCGCAATTTTGGCCAGACTAATCTCTTCTCCTCGAAATGTGTGGACCGTTAAACCATCCATTTCGACATCCTGCGAAGAAACTCCTAAGAACTTTGCTCCCTGCTCCAGGATTTTCTTTTTCAGTTCTTGCGCCGCTTTGACGACCGCAGTTCCCGCAACATAGGTTGTACTTGAGGCGTATGACCCTGGATCATAGGGAGAAGTATCCGTATCCCCAGCGTTAAAAACAATATTTTCCATCGGCACCTCTAAAATCTCAGCGGCCATCTGGGTGAGTATAGTATCACAACCATGTCCCATATCCGTCGCACCCGAGAGGAGTGTGAAATAACCATCATCGTTTAAGCGAAGTTCAACGGAAGCGGTACCGATATTGGCAATTCCCGAGCCCTGCATCGTGACCGCCATTCCCACCGCTCGCACTTTATTATCCCCAATTTTTCGGCAGGGAAATTTGTCCTTCCAGCCGATTAGCTCTTTGCCTTTTTCAATACAGCTTTCTAAGCTCGTGCTTCCGAGTAGAACCCCTTGACCGGTCAGATAGGTTTCCCCTACTTTGCTGATATTCTTGAGGCGAACCTCGGTTGGATCCAACCCTAATCTTTCAGCTAACTTGTTGACTGTGCATTCCAAGGCAAACGTTCCTTGAGTCGCTCCATACCCTCGGAAAGCCCCGGCGGGCATTTTATTCGTATAAACTGCATTCCCGGTAAAACGAACCGCTCTCGTTTTATTATAAAGTGGAAGAGTATAATGGCCTACACAGCTCAAAACAGTGGGGGCATGTTCTCCGTATGCTCCAGTATCCGATAAAACTTGAATATCGATCGCTCGAATTATCCCGTCCTGATCAGCCCCTACTCTAGTCTTTAATCTCATAGCATGACGGCTGGTAGTACAAGAGAACGTTTCTTTTCTATCATAAATGATAATTGCAGGTTTCCCAGTCTTCAGAGTTACGATTCCTGCAAACGTCTCGACCGAGCCCGTTTGTTTTCCCCCAAAACCGCCGCCGATTCTCGGCTTTACAACCCTAACCTTACTGGCAGGAATCTGTAATGCTCTGGCTAACTGTCGTCTAATATGAAAAGGAACCTGGGTTGAGCTAACCACGACAAGTCTTCCCGTATGATCTAGATACGTAAAAGCACGATACGTTTCCATCATCGCATGAGCTTGGGCCTGAGGATAGTAGACATCCTCCACCACGACGCTGCACTGTTTAAATTCTTCCTCTACGTCCCCTACTTCTTCTTTGCAAGAAGAGGCGATATTCTGTTCTTTATGCAGTCCAATATCAAAATTGAAGTGCAAATCCTCTTCAGGATGAACGGCAGAGGCATGTCCCAAAGCCTTCTCAAAGTCCAAGACAGGTTCCCAGACTTCATAATCAACCTTAATTTTCTTCATGGCCTGACGCGCGGTCTTTTCGTCCACCGCCGCAATAATCGCCACTTCATCTCCAACATAGCGAACGATTTCATCGAGGATCAAGCGATCATAGGGCGAGGGTTCAGGATATGATTGCCCTGCTAACGTAAATCGGACGCCCGGAACATCCTTATAGGTCAGGATGCATTCCACACCTTCCACTTGCTCTGCCCTTGAGAGGTCAATCGATTTGATCTTGGCAAATGCATGTGGGCTTCTTAATATTTTCACAACTAAAGCATTGGACATAGCTAAATCCTGAGTATACACTGGTTTACCTGTAGCAATCGCAATTCCATCAATCTTGCGAATGCTGTGGCCTACGCTTTTCATACCTACCTTTGTCATGTTAAAGCACCCCCAGATAGGTCTTAACGGCTCTGAGCTGTCCCATATAGCCAGTGCATCGGCACAAATTACCAGTTAGGTAATGAATGATTTCTTCGTCTGAGGGGTTAACTAATTCATTTTTCATGGCCAACACATTCATAACGAAGCCCGGGCTGCAAAAGCCGCACTGTTCAGACCCTTCTGCCGTAAGAACTCGTGCAAATTCCCCTGCTTCGTTCGGGACCCCCTCGATGGTTGTGATCTTTTTACCGTGAGCTCGCACTGAAAGAATAGTGCAAGATAGTACCGACTTTTCTTCCACCCAGACAGTACAAAGTCCACAACAGCTTGTTTCACAAGCCTTCTTAACACTAAGATAGCCATGCGCTCTTAACGTATCCGCTAGAAACTCATCCTGTTCTACGTCCCAGGTTACTAATTTATCGTTAATGGTTAATGTTATTTGCATGCCTTCACCTCCATTATTGCCCTCTTGACAAGCACCTTACAGAGTGCCTTCCGATATTCAGCCGACCCTCTCATATTGGTTCCAAAGGATAACTCATCTGCTGCCTCTTTGGCTACAGCCTCAACCTCTGCGGCACTTTGTGTTCCCTTCGATAAGGTTGCTGAAGCCTTAGAGGCGATAGCGGCTCTTCTAGGCCTAGCCCCTACGACGATAGTCCAGTGATTATTCAGTTTGGATACGGCAACATTTAAGACCGAATAGTCGCTGGCTGATTTTCTCAAATTCAAATAAGTTGCTTTACGGTTGACAAGCTTTATCCACAATCTCACTAAGATATCTTTTTGCTTAGGCATCTTTAAGAAGTCAACTAGAGGCATTCTGCCATCTTTATATAACTCGACTTCAGTGTCTAAAACTAGTAACGCTGTAATCAAATCTGAAAATCCGTATTTAGAAAATACTGAAGCACCTACGGTAACGCAGTTTCTAAATTGCACACCGATAATGCTACAAACTGCCTTAGGCAACACTCCATTAAAAGACTCTTTTAACAGCGTATGAGTTTCAAGCTCTCTTAAAGAAGTCATCCCGCCGATTTCAATAAAGCCGTCAGTTTCCTTAATATAGCTCAGGCTAAGATTGGAAAGGTCAATAGCAGTACCGATTCTCTTGGAGCTCATTTTCAGGAAGGCACAGCCACCAAGAATTGTGTTATTTCTTTTATCCGAGAGAATCTGATAAGCAGTCTCTAATGTTTCTGGTTGAACTAAATTACTTAATGTAAACACTCTAGCTCCTCCTTACTGTCAATTTTGTACATAGGTGTCTGATATCATAAAGAAAAGTTGGCTAACCCAAACATAAAAACCCAAGCGAACAGCTTTCAACTCTAATAAGTGAGAGAAACCTGTCCGCCTGGGTTTGTTCAACTAAACTTCTATCAAAGCAAGTTGCCTATATCCCTTCGGTGTAATCCAAAAACAAAGTAAAGACTCTCAATAAGTCTTTGGATCTGTACCACTTGGGCTGTTACCCTAGGTACACTTTCGCTCATAGTCGGACCATTTACGGCAGTCCGGTAGAAACTCGCAGACCATATCTCTGCTACTATATGAACACTATTTTCTTTTATCTAATGTCATTTTACAAGAAATTATGATATTGGTCAACACCTTTTTCGAACGTTTTTTTAAAAAGCCTTTACATTGTTCGACGATATGTATTTTAATTTAATTTAATCTAATCAATAAAACTGTACGATAATATAAAGGATAAGGACTTGTTAACTAACGTTGATCATTAAGCTTCGCGCCGCCGTAGTGAGTATGTGGTACCACCCTAGTTGTAGCAGATAACTTGAGGAGGAGACATTGAATGGATGACAATGAAAGAAACTCACCAATTCAGAGCGTTCAGCCCGTCCGCAAAATCCGTGCTCAAATATTTAAACGTGAGCGACGCGAGCTTATGTACCTCTATGAAAGAGCTCGTCAAGGACAGGCAAGCAAACGAAAAAAGCCAAGTATCCGACAGACCGAACTCTTGACTTCTGACGCCAGCACACCTGCAGAGATTGAACAAGATTTTCTTGATTACAAAACAGACTTGAAAAATCGACTGACCTTTGACAGAGCTCAGCTTCTTAGCGAAGATCTTTCCTCAGACTGATGAGATTAGAGTTATTACGTTATTCGTTTTCAGTTAATAGTTGATGCAGGATTTCCAAGCCAGTAATTATTTTGTCTAGATCCTCTTCACTAGCTTTCCTGAGGGAATCATTAATATATTTGTTTGCTAACTCTTTCAAGAAATTATTCTTTTGAAAGTCGGGAGATATCGACAATCTTACCGTTCTTCGATTATCCTCAGGGATCTCACGAATCACAACCCCCTGCCCAACTAAACGATCCACCATACCCGAAACAGTACTTTTAGACAAACCCAAACATTCACTCATTTCCTTCAAAGTTATATAAGGGTTCCTACTCAATCCAATAATCAGACCGATTTGTGGTCCCGTAAAACCATATTGCCTAGATTTTTCATAAATCTGATCCCTGTATATTTTGTGAACAGCCTTAAAGAGATAGACGACTCTTTCAGAAGGATTACTCCATAAATCCTGCAACTCCGGCTTCTGATTCATGCAAAACCTTCTCCTTTACTAAACTTCTATCTGACTCGTTTTTCTTAGCTTTTTTCTTACTACTCATCATGAGAACCAAAATAATAGCTACAAGTACTGCCACTACCGTCACCCCAATAGCATAATCCATGGCGTCTAGATAGGCCTGCGCATAAATCATTTGTCCCAGAGTCGAATAAGCATACCCTTGAGAATCCCCTTGGGACAACCCCGATTTCATAAGAACCCCTTGCAGGGCTTGGGCAATATTGTTTGAAGTATTATTAAAGGGCGTTATTTGCTCGCTTAGTCTAGCATAGTTATAACTTGATTTATTGGATATTATGGTGGTCATAAACGTAATTGCTACGGCACCCATAATACTTCGAACGGTGGTCGACAGTGCCGTTGCTTTCCCAAAGAGATGTCTTGGCACAGAATTCATCCCGGCCGTATTGACTGGCATCATGGCAAACCCTAGACCAATTCCCCGGAGAGTTGCGATCAGCATTATGTTTGTTCTCGTCGTATCCATATTAAACAAGGACATTTTATAGGTAGCAAAGGCAATCACTACAAGTCCAGGTATTGTCACGACCTTGGCCCCAAACTTGTCAAAAAGAGCACCACTGATAGGCATCATTAACCCAGAAGCAATGGCTGATGGAAAAAGAATTAAGCCTGTTTCCATCGCGGTATACCCTCGTAAATTTTGTAGAAATAGAGGAAGTATATATACACCACCCATCATAGCCAAAGTGGTTACGCCTGTAATAAATTGACTCAGGGTAAAATCGTATATTTTAAATACCCGTAAGTCAAGCAAAGGCTCTGGATGCATTAATTCATTCACAACAAATATGAGGAGACTAAAGCAGCCAAATGCTAACAAAAGAGGGAATTTTACATCTCCCCAATCAATAGTATTGCCTTCGCCGAGGACATATAACAGACTGACGATCCCAATAATTGAGGAGAAGAATCCAATGTAGTCAAAATTACCTTTATAGGGTTTAACTGTTGTTTCCCGCAATAAAATACCCGCAAGAATTACTCCGAAGATTCCAATTGGTACATTAACATAAAATATGAAACGCCAATCCATGTATTGAATGATATATCCTCCTAGAGTAGGACCTATAGCAGGCGCAGACATTGAAGCGATCCCCCAAAAGCCCAGGGCCTTACCACGTTCACTGACAGGAAACATCTGCATAATATAAGACATTCCAACCGGCATGATTGCACCGCCGCCTACCGCCTGTATAACACGGAAGAATATCATAGAATTAGTACTCCATGCAAAGCCGCACAAGAAAGACCCTATGGTAAAAAATATCAAAGCAAAGATGAATAGTTTTTTAACTCCAAATGTATCACTTAAAAATCCTGTTATTGGTACAACAGCACCCATTGTCAGGGTGTAACCCGTTAATATCCACTTAACCGCATCCAGATTCGATCCAAAAACATTCATCATTTTAGGAATTGCGATATTAACGATACTGCTGTCTAGCATAACCATAAACGTTCCTATGACAACAACAACCAAGGCAGCCCACTTATACGAACCGTCACCTGCACTTTCCTGTAGGTCATGTTCAGTCATGCGCATTTCACCTCATCACTTTATGTGAATATTGACAACAGCATTAGTACCTGGCAATAACGTATTATCGCTTTTATCAAATTCAATTTTTACCGGTATTTTCTGGATAACCTTAGTAAAAGTACCGCTCGTAGATGAAGGGAGAAGGGCGAAGGTCGAATTGGAGGCTTGACCAACATATTTAACACGACCAGAAAATGTCTTTTTGGCAAACTGGTCGATGGTAATATCCACCTTCTGACCCTGTTTAATACTTCCTAATTTTGTTTCTTCAATGTTTGCTGTAATATACAATTTATTGGGATCAATCAACATAGCAATAGTTTGTCCCGGAGAAACAATCTCCCCCACGGTTCCTTGCTTTTTGATAACGATTCCGTCGATTGGTGCCCTAAAAACAGATTGGTCAATGTTACTTTCTTGAGGATTACTCATTCCCTGGCGACCAAGAATCTGATCCTTAACCACGGCGTCTCCCTCTTCAATATTTATTTCCAAAAGTTTTCCAGAAATTTGCGGACTTACGCTGACTATGTCTCCCTTTACTTTGGCATCCTCTGTAGAAACGAAGTAGGCATTTTTATACCAGTAATACCCTCCTATACTAGCAAACGCAATGACCATCACGGCTATGATTAAAAAAATTATTTTTTTACGCTTTTCATTCATTCCATTCACCTGCCCTTAATTTTTAAGACCAATTTCCGCCAGCATTCCGGGTTTCAAGATTGAATCCGGGTTATTTAAATTAATCTTTACTAAAACACTTCTACTACGAGAGTCTATGACAGAGTCCATAAAAGAAACTTCCCCTGGAAATTCTTTATCGGGAATTTCGGTTACTTTTACGATGACTGCCTGTCCAACTTTTACACTCTTCATATGTCCTTCCGGCAGTGAAGCCTTGATGTATAGAGAATCAACATTCACTACTGAAACCAAGATTACGCCAGGTGACGCCAATTCTCCAACATTGATATTTTTTGCACTAACGATTCCAGAAACCGGAGACGTTATCGTTCCATAGGCAAGCTGAGTTTTTACTAAGTCTAACGCTGCCTGGGCTTGCTGGACTTGCGCTTGCGCGATATTTATAGTTTCTTGAGTTTCCCCTTTTGTTAGAATATCTAACTGGCTTTGAGCAGAGTTATACTGCGCCTGTGCTACAGCTAACTGCGTCTCAGAGGATTCCATCTGAGACTGTGATATTCCACCAGCAACTAGGAGTTGTTGGTTCCTTTCGTAAGTGTTCTTTACATTTAAATAACTTGTTTTTGCACTATCTACTGTCGCCTGAGCTTGAGCGATCTGCTCCGGTCTAGCCCCAGACTGCATCTTAGCCAAATTTGCTTCGGCGGTATTTACACCTGCTTGGGCCTGTGTAATCTGGGCTTCAATATCTTTGGAGTCAAGTGAAATAAGTGTATCTCCTTTTTTCACTACAGTGCCAACGTCCACCGAGATTCCTGTAATTTTTGCTGAAATCTTAGTAGTAATCTCAGCTTTTTCGTTGGCATCTATAATCCCCGCCATTACATAGACCTGCTTACTTGCTTGAACCTCAGTACTTGCTTGCTCTTCTTTTTGAGCTGAAGCGCTGCATCCCGTAAGCACCATAACCATTGCCAGACTAATCAACATTGCTCTTTTCATCCCGATCCCCTCTCTCTTTGTACAGAAACAGTTCGTGCGCGTACCGTTAAGCATAGTTTAATTTACATCTAGTTAAGTCTTATGTCAACAACTAAATTATCGTAGGGACAATTCATGAATTCCCACCAGGACTTATTCCAAACATGATTTTCAGATTAACTAAAAAGAATAATCATTGCACCTCGCTGGGGACATCGTTGGTGGTAACAAGATCAGACATCTCTCTAAAAACAGAAGCATCTGCGCTAGGCGCAGATGCTTCTGTTTTTAAACAACTTTCTGATAAACAACATAAGAATAACCAATCGGCACAATCGAAATCACTGCGATAATAACTATGAACCCGATGCCGTTAAAACTCATTCCTGTAAGAGCCAGCAATATATTAGAAACACCGCCTAATACCCATAACGGAGCAGCCAGTCTGTGGGTTTTCCTCCACACTTCTTCATTTGCCAATGTCCAGGGGGTCTTTATCCCTACAAAATAATTGTGTTTAAATCTTCCCATCACATTTCCGATTAGGATAAAAAGCAAGGAAACCATGATTTGAATAAAGACTGGTTTGTTAACGATAACCCCTGAGGCGATGAGGAGGGTCATTAGTTCAATTCCAAGGAAAAATATAATTAGTACATACTTCAGAAATTGATAAGTCGACTCAAAATCAGTATAGTTCTTCCTTTTGGGATCAATATAAGGAAGTACAAGGTACAATAAATAAGTTGCTAAACTTATAGCAGGCAGTCCAAATGCACCAAACAATTTGCTCCCATAGCCGTTTACTTCTCCACTCGCGTTCCAGTGGGTAGGTACTTTGTCTGGTAGTGAGGGATAGAAATAGGCTCCCAAGGCGAATCCTGAAAGAATCAGAATTAAAATCAACCAATCTTGCTTTAGGATATTACTTGTTTTTTGCATCTTCTGCTCCGCCTCCTTCGTTAACATTAGTTGTGTTAAAAAACCAGTTGACCACCTCTTGAAACACCGTGGTATTCAATGAATAATATATATTTTGTCCCTTTCGCTCATCCGTAACTAACAGAGCTTGTTTCAAGGCATTGAGATGGTGAGAAATACTTGGCTTAGTCATATCAAATTGGTCCGCAATTTCGCCAGCCGTCATATCCCGTTCTTTTAATAGTAAAATGATTTTTCGCCTAGTCGGATCTGCAAGTGCTTTGAATGGCAAATTAAGCATATAACGTTTCTCCTCCCCCCATTACAATATAATATCCTTAGATAGTTAGGCAACCATCTAAACTTAGTATACTCTCTCTTTCAATTAAAATATACACTTATAATAATTTGTTAAAGACTGACAAAAATTATAGTGTTCAGTCTATATATTGTTGGTACTATAACCTGATTGTGTCTAGGAATACCCTCAACTAAACTAGAAAGAGCCCTCGCACGAAGGCTCTTTCTAGTTTAGTTGGATCATTTATACCATTTATAACAAGCATCCTGCCAAAAGCTTCTGTATCTTGATATATTTGGCCTCCGCTTCATCTTCATCAACAAACCACTCTGCTCCCTGTTCTGGCGACTTGGTGTTATAGGTGTGAATCAAACCACCGATAAGAGCCTCTTTGCCCCAAGCGACAAAATACTGGGCAGGGGAATTCACCGGATTAACTCCAGAACCAAAATAAATGGGGGTCCCGTTTATCTCTGTACTCTCAAAGACATGGGCCTTGGTTGTTCCACATGGATTATCCATCATATCTACTCCTTCCTCGTTAATCAAGCCAATCCCTGAGTGGCTATCAAAGAAAACACTTAAGCCTTTTGCCCCAAGTGTTTCTCCATCTTAATACTTACATAAATAAAATAAATAGTCTATAATGAATTTGTTAAAATTGAGTTGAAAAGAATGAAACCCGTTCAACTAAAGATCAAACAGAGACTTGGGCTTAGATGTCCTAAAAGGGGGAGCTATGTTTACTCAAGCTTATACACCGGAACAATCTGCCTTTGGCAAACTTGAAAACGGTCGCGACGTACTTATTCTATACGTCAAAGAATTTTCCGAAGAAGTCAGCGCTGTCAATCAGTCTGGTCTCTCAGGATATACCTATAATTGGTTTGCAACTGAACAAAAGGACGCCTATGTCCTGCAAGTAATCTGGGAAAACGAAATCCACATTGCTATTCGCTTTAACTCCCAGCACTTTGGCCTCATTGACCAATTACATGAACCTAAAGATGTCATTCTGACGACAACCCCGATATCTGTACTTATGGAAAAAGCCCAAAAAAGTGACTATAACTTTCTCGAATTTTGCGATGTGCTCACCTTTAGTCATTTATCCTTTTCAGTTCCGAGTTCGGAGGACCAAAGTTAATTGTGAAATAAATTCTTTGCAATTCCGTTTGCCTGTTATATAATAAAAAAACAAAATTGGCAACGAGCCTGCCTGATTTTTCAGGTAGGCTATTTTTGCCTTAAAGGTGGTATTCTCATGTCAAAAGACTCTCTAGGAATCGATTCTTCAGTCTTGCTTAGTGAACTTAAAGATGCTAATCAAGAAATGAGTCAAGTAATCGAATCCATCCGACAAATCGCTCAGCACACAAACCTTTTGTCTCTAAATTCAGCGATCGAAGCGGCAAGAGCCGGCGAAGCGGGTCGGGGATTTAGCGTAGTAGCGGATGAAATTAAAAAGCTTGCCACAAGCAGTTTAGCTTCAACCAAAGAAAGTACTAAAATTATCGAAAACATTCAGAGCAAGGCAAACGAAATTATGGCCGTTCGAACAGCGGATGTAGCCTATGATACCATTGATAAAATTGATCGAAACCTTTTTGAACGCAATTGCGATGCCCAAGCATGGGCTGGTTTTGACAAAGTTAAGAGCTGCTTATGCTCTACAGATTCCGATCGCTTTTCTGCCACGAACGATCTGTTGAAAAAACTGGTTGATATTTATGAAGTTTATCTTGACCTTTATGTACTTGATACTGAGGGTATGATCGTCGCTGCCGGTGTTCACCACAAATTCATCGGTCAAAGCATGGCCGATAAAGTCTGGTTTAAAGACGCCAAATTGGCAAACGCCATATCTGTAAGCGACCTTTATCTTTCAACTATTGGTAGTGAGTTATATACTGTGGCCTACACATGTCCGATCCACAGTGATGATGGTCGCGTATTGGGATACTTTTCGACTAGATTTAACTGGAATTTCATCTATGACATTATAGAATCAGCTCGCATCGGTAAGAATGGGGATATTTCCATCATCAATAAATCAGGCTACGTCATAGCGTGCCGGAGTCGCAAGGGAATACTATCTGATAATTTGAAGCACCTTAATGCCGCCCAACATGCGATGAAAGGGGAAACTTACGGATATGTCTTTGAAAAGGAATTAAGGGCCACTAAAATTTATGGTTATGCCCATACCCGCGGCTATAATGCCTATAAAGGGAAAAATTGGTCTGCCCTAGTAAGTGAGACCTTATAATGCTGCAGCGCAAGGGTACGCGCATCATGCTCTAACGCTAGAAGAATGACACAATTATTCGATCAAAGGGTACCAGACTAAAAGGGGCACGATGCATCGTGCCCCTTTTAGTCAGACGAGGGTTTGCAGGCGTCGTTTGACGCTAGGGTAACGGGCGAGATCCGTGTGAGGCAGAAATTTACTGCCACTGAATTTCTCCATAAACGAGGGGTTGGCATTAAGCTCGAAATAAGTAACCTTTGCCGCGATCTCTTCTGCTTCAAGACGTTTAGTCCGAGATAATAGTACTTGGCGAGCTGCTTCACCGGAACTATTGCCCAAACGTACGATGGATGAGCGCGGAAGGTCAGGGTATAGGCCGATTGTAATGGCCGATTCGATCGGCAAGTATTGGCCAAACGCCCCTGCTGCATAAAAATGCTTCATTTCTTGCCAAGCGCAACCAACGTTCTCCATTAATAGATCAGTAGCTGCATTGACCGCCCCTTTGGTGGCTATGAAGTTATTAATATCGATCTGAGTAACTACAATGTCCTCTCCCGAGGCGGTTTCTTTGCCTGGGACAACTACATAAGTCTCCCGCCCTTTCTGGAAATGGGCATTTCTGTCAATAATACCATTAAGGAAAAGCTCAGCTAAGGTGTCCACCAGTCCAGAGCCGCAAATGCCACGGGCAGGCATATTCGCCACAGTTGTATACACGACCTGCCCTGTAAGGGGATCAATGGAAACGTGATCCACCGCTCCCGGTTCCGCCCGCATACCGAAGGATGTGACACCACCTTCAAGGGCCGGCCCAGCAGCTCCGGCACAAGCGACAAGCCAGTCTTCGTTCCCCATCACAATCTCTCCATTGGTACCAATGTCGACAAACAAGGATACATCTGGCTGTTTGTGCATCCCACTTACTAGTATCCCGCCGATGACGTCTCCCCCAAGGTAACTTCCTATGCTTGGCAGACAATAAACTGGGGCAAGGGGGTTGACGTCAAGTCCTATTTCTCCTGCAGGAATTAGGCCAGGATTATTTACGGTTGGGGTATATGGATCTCGACAAATAGAAGCTGGGTCCAAGCCCAACAAGAGATGGATCATAGTCGTATTGGCGCCGACGGCCACGGCGGTAATTTTTTTCGTCTCCATGGGTAGTGGGCATAGGACCCTAATTAAGCGGTTCAGAGTATCTAAAACCGCATTCTGCAGACGTGCTAGACCGCCTAGTTCAGCAGCATGACGAATACGGTTCAAAATGTCCTCTCCCAAGATGATTTGGTCGTTATAGTCGGCTGCGTGTCTCAGGACCGCACCATTACACAGATCGACAAGGTATACGACCACCGTTGTCGTACCAATGTCAATGGCCAACCCAAATTGCTGCTCGGTCATATCGCCAGGTTCTAGATCAATTAATTCCCAACCATTTCCACTCTCCGCTAGTGTCGCTGTGACCTGCCAATGAGCGCCTCGACATATGCTCGGTATCTTACGCATAAGTGCCAAAGGCACCAAGACAAAGTCATAGCTACGTTCTAGCATTTGACGTACTTGATCGACATCTGCCCGATTATCCATGGGACTAGGAGGCGTGAGTGAAAGGAAGACTTTCCGGGTGAGGGGCTCTAGGTTTGTTAGGGTCGTCTGAACCTGTTCTGACAAAATCACTGGTATGTCTTTATGCTTTAACATATTACTACCTTCTTTAATGAATTTTTGCAAGCGTAGGTCGGGGGACGGTTCTTGAATTGCATCCTGTTATGTTCCCTTATTTGCATGTTCGCAAGTTAAGGGCACTGTTCTGACTTGCTCAGAACTACCTTGCGCATTACACATTTACACTTTGACTATGTTTCCATAGCAACCTAACTAACTATACCACTTGAAGTATGCTATCGTAACTCTACTTCGCATTAAGTTATTATCTTTTCTCAATTTTGCTAATTAGTAAGATCAAATTCGCAGTCCACTTCGACACACTGTTCCTGACCCGGAATGTAACTGTTTTCCCTGAAGATCACATGATTATTGCGGTCTATTAAGAGTACAGTGGAGCTTCGTGTCCCGTACTCTGCCCCTTTGATATAAATCGAAGATAAGAATCTTTCAAATTCTTGGCCTATCCCGGTCTGTGGCAATTCGTGGTCCTGAGCAAGTTCAGTATCTGCTAAAATTTCGAAAAGACCTTGTGGATCAATGAACGTTTTATTTTCAATGTAATTAGCTAAAGCCAGCTTACTTTTTTGAACTTTGGGCCACGGAGTATCTATAAAATGATTACTAAGCCCATATAATCCAGGTTTAAGTGCCAATGCTTTCGAGAACTGTTTGTTAAAATATAATAGCTTTGATAAATCTCCCACTAAGAGATTAAACGGATTATACAGAGTACGGTTCTTGGCGACCTCTAACATGTATCTTTCTGGAGATTCATCTAAACATAGGAAATTATTTACTAACATCCCCCGTGATTTAGGATCTATAATCTGTGCCGAAGGATCCCGAAAGTTTGTTAGTGCTGCGAAACGACTTGATCGCGTAATCCCCATCCACGTTCCCAGCATCTCCAAATCTCTACCAGCGAAAACCCAAGGGTGATCCTCCCAGAAATGAGCGGCCGCAGTCGGACGACAATAATACTCATCCCTATTTGCGGCCAATATCAAACGATAGCGCGGATGACACTCATACGCAAAAAAAAGCAAACACATAGTTGATGTCTCCTTTCACTAAGGAAAAATTCTCTACCTAATCATAATAACACTTTAGAGGAGTTAAGAAGAAGAAAAAAGACCAATCATTGCAAACCTCAACGACTGGTCTAAACTATGATCGATAAATACTAACTGGCCATTATTCGAAAATGATACTATCGGCCTATAGTCTTTCGATATAACATGGTTCGATGAATTCCCAATCGTTTGGCGGCTTCACCTACCCGACCACCACATTCGGTGAGTACTTGATTAATATACTCCCCTTCCACTGCCTTTATAACGTCTTTCAAAGTCCCTTTATAACGTGTATTAATACTTGGCAACGATTCTGCACTCTCTAAACGAGTTTTGCTGTTGACCAAGGAATCATCCTCAAAATTCAAGATGTCACCTGCTGACGTAATAACTAATCGCTCTATGACATTACGCAATTCACGTACATTCCCCGGCCAATTATAGTTAAACAGTAACTGAGTCGCTTGGGTAGAAAATTGCTTCTTTAGCGCGTATTTTCTATTTAGTTCCTCTAGAAATTTATGCGCAAAAGCTAATATATCTTCAGTACGATCTTTTAAAGACGGTAAACTGATGGGAATTACATTGAGACGATAGTATAAGTCACTTCTGAAAAGTTTTTGACTGATCATTGCTTTTAAATCTCTATTCGTTGCAGCAATAAAACGAACATCGGCATGATAAGTCTTCGTATCACCCAACCTTTGTACTTCACTGGATTCTAATACTCTTAGTAGCTTAGACTGCATCGCTAAAGGTAATTCCGCAATTTCGTCCAAAAACAACGTTCCTTTATCGGCAATTTCAAACAACCCTGGTTTCCCATGTGGGTTTGCGCCTGAGAAAGCTCCTCTCACATAACCAAAAAATTCCGACTCCAATAATTCATGCGGAATTGCTGCGCAATTTACGGGGATAAACGGCTCTTTTGAACGCAGACTATTTCTGTGGATATGCCTTGCCATTACTTCTTTTCCGGTTCCAGTTTCACCGATTAGCATAACGGTGCTATCCGTTCGGGCTATAACATTACTAATTCTCATTATTTTGCGCATCTGCTGACTTTCAGCTACGATTTCTTTATTCTCCAAATCCACTTCGCTTAAATATTCTACTGCCGTTTTGTAGCGATGAACGCTTGTTCTTTCTTTATCTAAAGCTGCGATATACTGATCAACTAAATCCTTATCACGGGCATTGGTAATGATCATAATTATGTCGCCACCTTCATCCATCAGTGGCTTACTAGTAGCCATTTGCTGAACTCCATGCTTGTTTCTCACGATACCTGAGACGAGCGACCGTGTTTTTATTGCCTCCATAGTAGGCGACCAATCATAGACACCACTTTTTACAAAATCCTTAACATTTTTCCCAACCATATCCTCAGTTTTGGTTTCCATAAATTCCCCTGTTCCTGCGTTAGCCAAAAGCACATTGCCATATCTATCAGTAACAAATATTGAATCAAACGAATTATCAATAATTTGTTGTAAAAACTGCTGTCCAAGGGTTTTTCTTAATTCGTCCGCTTGAACATCTTGTTGGCGAGGAATTTGCTTTTCAAGTGCTGAAGCCACTTTATCACCTCCCACAGTGGTCTGATTATAATAGTATCTACCAAATCTATCCGTGAAAAGCTATTCTGTTAAAAACTCAAAAGAACAAGGTAATTACAAATTCTAAGACTAATAAACGAATCAAATTGTTTAACTATTCACACTATTCATTATATAAATATATTCTTTATCTTAGCGATATTTCCTTTATATAGATCATTATATTTATAACTTTTATCAGCAAAAGCAAAAGTAGTATACTACAAGGACAATGTTAACAAAAACGCGAAAACCCCGTCCTCTAGAACAGAATACTAGGCAACGGAGTTTTCGAAAAGGTCATTTAAGTACTCTCCTATTACAAGCTAAGATTTTCTTCCTAGGCCTTAAAGTTCTGCGTAGAGACCTTGATAACAAGGGCTGCACCAGTGTCGCCGGCTGCGCATCCTGTGAATAGACCATATCCCCCACCTAAGATAGCCAGTTCTTCAATCATTTCAATAATTGCCCGACCAGCAGTAGGCGCCTGGGGATGCCCATAAACAAGGGGACAACCGTAATTATTCATCGTCATGACATCAATACCCATTTCGTTAGCCATATACAAGTCATTGGCCGTAAATGGATTGTGCGTTTTGATAGCTTTCACATCTTTAATACTGATACCAGCATTGTTCAATGCCATTCTCGCTGCAGGAACTACTGCCATAGCCATATGGGCCTGTTCCGCACGGGCATAACCATAGGACAGTATTTGAACCTCAATGTTTTTATCAGTACTCAGTTCACGAGCTTTCTCTTTTGTGGTTACTATAAGCCCGCAGTTTCCATCAGCCGGGTGGGTCTGAGCACCAAAGGAGTGTACTCCTCCAGGAATAACTGGGTTTAATGGAGTCAAACTATCAAGAGTTGTGGGAGTCACGCCTTCATCCGTTTCAACTATTCCCGTTTTCTTTTTACTTATCTTATATTCCGCTGGAATCATGTAACGTTTTTGGAACGCCCGATCCTTGGCCAAAGCATCCTCATATTGCTCATAGCGTCTAACCGTAACTCGATCAACATCTTCTTTAGTAATCCCACCGACTTTCTTAACCACGTTTTCAGCAGTCTGAACCATGGCAACTCCTTTCCAAGGGCCACCGTCAAAGTTATCCATCAGCCAACTTTCCCTAATTAATTCGCCACCAGGACCCTTTGGATTAGGCCAGACTGTAAAAGGACCATTAGAACAACGATCTGTCATCATACAAAATGAGCTTTCATAAAGACCTGTTTCGAGAGCTGCAGCGGCTTGATTTAAAACAGTAGTGGAAGTAGAACATGCCTGAGTGATATGCATACCTGGAATATCAGGAGCACCCATTAGAGTCGCTGCCCAAGGCGCATCGTAAAAAGTCCACAATTGTCCAATTGTTTTCCCAAAAACAAGGTATTCGAAGATTTTAGGATCGATTTCTCTTGTTTCAAACCATTTTCTCGCGGTTGACCCGGCCAATTCAACCGCATGCTCGTTTTGCAAACTCCCCTGCCAGCGAACGAAGGGCGTACTGTAGTAACCACCATATGGGATAAATGCTTTTGTATACATTTGAATATCCTCCTTTGATTTCGAGTAGATTTTATATCAGGTTCCCAAATCCTCAGACAGTAATCTTTAGCAACAATGGCTAGTGAACTCTCAACTATAGTTGAAAACATCGAGACGAAGTATGGGGTATCACTCCCACTTTTAGAAGTGGAGTCACGATTGGATAAATGTTTATGTTTACCTGTTCTTGAATACTGCAGGGCGTTTGTTAATAAATGCTTCAAGGCCCTCCTGTAGATCCTCAGTATCGAAGATTTTTTCGACATGCTGCATTTCCATTTCCAGTGCCTCCTGCAAGGGAAGCTCACTTCCCGCATTTACGAGATGCTTAGCATAAGCCATGGCAACTCCAGCCCCTTTAGCGAGTTTTCTGGCTAACTTGAGAGCTTCCTCTAGCGCTGTACCTTGAGGCACAACTTGATTTACAAGGCCAATCCTCAGGGCTTCTTCGGCAGAGATAATTGTACCTGTAAATAGCAACTCTTTGGCTTTGGTCTGCCCGACCAATCTTGCCAACCTTTGCGTCCCACCGAGTCCCGGGATAAGTCCCAGAGTCACTTCCGGTAAGCCGATTTTCACCAATTCATCGGCAATTCTGAGATCACATGCTAAAACCAACTCACACCCTCCACCCAGGGCCAGACCGTTCAATGCTGCGATGATAGGCATAGGTGCTTCTTCCAGATAAGTAAACATCTCCTTATAAATAGTAGCATTTTCCCTCGGACCATTTTCCATCTGCCTAGGAAAGTCTTTAATGTCAGCACCTGCGACAAAACACTTTGAACCAGCGCCTGTAATAACCAAGGCCCTGATCTCATTACTCCCCTCTACTTCCTGCAGAACTTGCCTTAATTGTTCTCTAACATCTAAAGTAAGAGCGTTTACAGGGGGATTATTTATGGTGATCACCCCTACTCCTTCGGCAACTGTAAGCTCAACGACCTTATTTTCAGGCATCGTTATTCCTCCTTCGGTAATTATTGATTGTAATTGTAAAAGCCTTTTCCTGTTTTGCGACCAAGATGTCCGGCTTGAACTAGACGCCGGTGAATAGTCCTCGGCCAGAATCTCATATCTCCGGTCCCTTCATACATGACGTTGAAAACGTCTAAGGCAGTATCTAGTCCGATCAGATCTAGTAAGGCTAGTGGACCGATGGGGTGGTTCATCCCTAACACACATGCCTTATCGATATCCTCCGCTGAGGATAATCCTGCTTCATAAGCCGCTACAGCCCCATTAAGTAGCGGGATCTGAAGATAGTTCACTAAGAAGCCAGGGGTGTCCTTTGCCCTAATGACTTTCTTGTTAATTTGTTCACAGAAAACGACGGAAGCTTGATAAGTCTCTTCACTGGTTGCCAAACCCATGACCAACTCAACTAGTTTCATCACAGGGACAGGGTTAAAGAAATGTAACCCAATTACTTTGTCCTGCCTTTTGGTAGCACTCGCAATTTCTGTCAAGGAAAGAGCCGAAGTGTTACTAGCCAAGAGTGCCTCAGGTTTTACGATTTCATCCAGTTGTTTGAAAATATCTTTTTTCAACTGGATATTCTCAAAGACCGCTTCAATTACTAAATCGACGTCCGCCATTGCCTGATAGTTATCACATAGGACAATTCGATCCAACATATTAATTTTATCTTGAGCGCTTACTTTACCTTTATCCACGAGTTTTTGGACAACTTTGTCCAGCTTTGTCTTTCCCTTTTGGGCCAATTCTAGATTTGTTTCAAAGAGTAGTACTTCTATACCCGCTTGAGCAATCGTTTGTACAATACCAGAACCCATAGTGCCCGCTCCACCAAGAACAGCTACCTTTCTAAATTCCATTAAGTGCATCCTCCTTAAATATTTTTAGGAACCTAATTAAACAGTTCACTAACATTGACCTCAATTACATCATCAGAAACAACTAAATCTGAATTCTTTTCGCTTTCATATAGCTTTCCGAATTCATCGGCAACCACTTCCAAACCCCATCTCTTATCTCCGGCTCTTGCTCCCTCAATCGAGTCATGCAACTTCAAGGCATCATACCGTTTACCGGATATGACCACGGTCATCGCGCCTTCCAGCTTGCCATTGTTCCACAGGGGGTTAGCGATTGCAATATATGAAATTCCAAACTGTGATTTTTCTAATGGTACTCGCATAACCACTCTCTTTCTCTCTTTCAAGCACTGAGAGGTGATCGTTTTTTCGTTCGTTGGCTCGTCTTGACTAACGATTAAATTTTGGTTTTTGTAGTTGATAACAACAATAACACTTTGCAGACTGGAGATGACAACTGTGACATCTTCATCATAGAAATCTTGCATATATGGAGCAATAGTAACAGCTTGTTCTAGATTCATTACTGTGACCTCCTCCAAATCACCCATTAGAATATAACCTTCTCGAAACAAACGTCACCTCTTACGCCCCGAGAGGCTCATATTTCAAATATGAAATTCCCTGAGTCCCGAGCTTCTTTAGTTACACTACATACTTGCCCTCTTCCGAAACAGCTGCAGCAATCTCCTGTCTCAACGCTACCGTATTCCGAATCTTATACTGGGTCACCCTCTGCAGATTCTCCAGTAGGCTTGCCAATTCCTCACCCTCTGCAAGGGCCGTCAACGTTTCTTTAGCGGAGTATTCCAAAAGGCCAACGGTAGCACTGATGTAGGCCATAGCCATACTGAGCTTTAGTTTTGTCTTAACCCCACCTTCATTGGCTACCGCCTTTTGGGCTCGGAGCCAAGCGCTTTCTATGGCAAAGGCGCGTATAGCTAGATCCGCTAACCTGCCCGATATCTCTTGGTGTTTCGGTAAATCCTTTCCATACTTGGCAAGCCCAGCACCCATGGTCAGCAGGAAGATATCCTTTGCTGCCTGTACTAATCCAGCTTCTCCTTCTCGGGCCAAGCTCCCGCCTGCGATTTTCTCCTTGAGTTGGGCAATGGTTTCCACAAGGGGCAAATCTCCTTTTGCTGCCCGCCGCAACAAAGTTGTAGGAATCAAAACACGGTTTATTTCATTCGTTCCTTCAAATATGCGGTAAATCCTAGCATCCCGATAGAGTCTTTCGATGGTATATTCGGAACTAAATCCATAACCGCCATGGATTTGCACTCCTTCATCCACTACATACCCCAGCGCCTCTGTGGCAAATACCTTGTTCATGGAGCACTCCAGGGCATATTCCTCAATACCCTTGGCAGCGACCTGACCTCCATCAGCTCCCGAGGTATCTAGGCTGTGCATCATACTCTCCAACAGCCCTCCGGTGCGATAGACCATGCTTTCCATGACATAGATTTTAATCGCCATTTCAGCCAGTTTCTCCTTAATTAGACCAAAATTTGCGATGGGGGTGCCAAACTGTTTGCGCTCATTGGCATAGCTTGCCGACAGTTCTAGGGCAAACTTGGCATTACCCAATGAATTCGCAGCGAGCTTATAGCGTCCTAAGTTCAGGATATTAAAGGCCACCACATGTCCTCGACCAATTTCAAAGAGTAAGTTTTCCACGGGCACTTTTACATCATCAAAACTTACCGACCTTGTGGAGGAGCCTTTAATCCCCATCTTGTGTTCTTCTGCACCGGTAGAAAGCCCCTCAGAATCTCCGTCAACAATAAAAGTAGTAAATTTATCCCCGTCTATTTTCGCGTAAACGATGAAGATATCGGCCATGGCGGAATTGGTGATGAACTGTTTTGTGCCGTTTAGAATGTAGTGCTTTCCGTCAGGACTTAAATTTGCCCGAGTCTTGGCAGACAAAGCGTCCGACCCCGCTCCCGGTTCCGTCAAAGCATATGCCCCGACTTTTTCGCCAGTGACAATTCCCGGCAGATACTTTTTCTTTTGTTCTGGGGTACCGAACATGACAATAGGCATACTACCGATACCAGTCTGGCCGCCCTGAGTCATGGCAAAGGAACCAGAGCGCCCCATACACTCGGCAATGATTGTGGTGCTGATTTTATCCATCTCCATGCCACCATATTCTTCGGAAATATCGGCACCATTAAGGCCTAACTCTCCTGCTGCCATTAAGAGTTCCCTTATCAAGCCCTCTTTCTTGGCTTCCAGCTCATTCATCTGGGCTAAAACACTATCAGTCACAAATCCTGTCGTCATGCGATAAATCATTTTATGCTCAAGGGTGAAATCCTCAGGGGTAAAAATATCTTGAGGATTGGTTTGACTGAAGAGGAAGCTTCCCCCTTTAGGTAAATTACTCATAAATCTCACTCTCACTTTCTTCCATCAATCCCCTATACCATGTTCCTCTAGGCTTTAACTCTGCCAATACTCTCAATACTTCTCCCTTTTGTTTCGTCGATCATGAAAAATGCTACAAACGAAGCAATGACTGCAGGTATAGCAAAGAATACAAAAAGACCAGTAAAACCGACACCCAACTGTTGTACAAAGCCTGCAGCGATCGGACCTAGAAACCCTCCCACACGCCCAAATGCCTGAGCTGAAGAAACACCAGTATTTCTGAATTCAGTGGGGTACCCTTCAGCAAGGAGTGGCTGGGTACCACTTAACCCCCAATTCATGGCCATACCCACTAACATCCCACAAATAACCACTTGCCATTGGTTTGTAGCAAATCCGAGAGAGAGAATCGCTACAGCTGTAAATATCCAACCAAAAATTACGTTTGTTCTGCGCCCAATGATATCTGCCACATAACCCGTGACAAGACTACCCACCATTCCGAAAACATTTTGTAGGACGGCGAAAGAATAACCTTTGACCAAACCATACCCTTTCCCAACCAACAAAGTAGGCAACCAACCATTAATACCGTAAATAACCACCGAGCCCATGAAGTAAATTAACCAAAGGGCTATCGTTGCTTTGCGAAATTGGGGAGAAAAGAGGGCACCAACTCCAACTTTCTTAGGGGGAGGAGGAGCAACTAGAGTATCTGTAATCCATTCACCAGCTTGACCTTTAGCCGAAATCTCCATTCGCTTAATTAACTCGATGGCTTCTTTTTCTCGTCCTTTGCCTAAAAGCCAATGTGTTGATTCAGGCAGTACGGCCATTAAGATGAAAGCATATAAAGCAGGAAGTCCTCCGACAAGATAGCAAACTCGCCAGCCAAATACGGGAACTACATAAATGGCCACAATACCTGCCACGACCCAACCTAAGACATAAAAGGCCATAATTGATGCGGAAAAGTAGCCACGGTTTTTGGTGGGTGCACTCTCTGACATCATTGTTACAGCAATGGGTATGCAACCACCAAAACCAATACCTCCTAAGATCCTAAGAATGGCAAAGGCTTCGAAACTATGCACATAATAAACCGGGAAAGTAAGCAAGGAAAATAGGAGGACAAAGAAAGCAAACGCCTTTTTTCTCCCGAGTTTATCCGAAATAATCCCTGCACTTAGTCCCCCAATTAATAAACCCAAAATGCTCCATGAAGAGAGACTTCCCGTTTGAATTTTCGTAAGGGCCCATTCCTTGGCCAACTGCGGCATTGTGTATGCTACAATCATATAGTTGTATCCTGCAAAGATTAGAGCAAGCCCAATTAAAAAGTATATTTTGAAGGTATACTTCGAAACGCCTAATCTATCGACAACTTCAGAAATTGAAACCTTATTCATATATTTATCGCCTCCCCGACTTTTTCTCATCCTGATCTGTTCTAGCAATTAATGCCTGTCCTAAATCCATAGGGCTCTCACATCACTATTGAAGACTACCCACTAGATAATCCCGAGCTCTCTGAAAGAAGAAATCTCTCTACTACTGTATCCGAGGAGGGTATTCAGAATTGTGTCGGTATCCTGTCCAATGGTCGGTGCTCCACGCCATATTTGTGCCGGAGTCTCGCTCATCTTCGGACAGAACCCAAATCCTTTCACGATTTCCCCTAAGGTCTCATCTTCATACTCTATAAAATTCCCCCTCTTCTGGTAATGTTCACTCTCTGCTAGGTCAGCGGAAGTTCGTACAATTCCACAGGGCACCTTCAAGCTTAACAAGTATTGCTTACCCTCCTCCGCTTCGCGTGCTGCTACCCATTCAGTAGCAATTCGATTAAGCTCAAGTCCCATTTCAGAATTTATCGCTTCTACCGAACCACCTGCCGCTTCGTGAGTGTACTTATTCAAGTCGAGTCCAAGCGCTTTGATAAATCGCCCGTAAACTGCGGGACCATATGCGCCAATATATAAATACTTCTCGTCCTTGGTCTTGAACAGGTTTCCAGGTTGAAAGATTGCTACCTTATTACCTTTTCGTTCTCTAACTTTACCGAGCACAAAATACTGGACAAAGGTGTCATTTAGAACCTTACTCATTGCCTCGATCTGGGCAATGTCAATGGCTTGCCCGAGACCTGTCTTTTGAGCGTGAATATAAGCCATCAGAATTCCATTAGTTGCGAACATTGCTGTCATGTAATCGTTAATAAATGTGGCAGCATGAGATGGAGGGGATGGCTCGGGAAAACCATTGATATGCATATATCCCCCCTCGGCTTGGCCAATGGGATCGTACGAAGGTCGGTCGCACTCTTCCGGCAGACCTCCGAATTGTGGCCTCCCAAAGCCGCTTATGTGAGCAATGACTAGCTTCGGGTTGACTTCCAACAACATCTGTTCTGTGATTCCCAACTTCTCTGTCCAAACCATATTCTCCACCCAAACATCACAATTTTTGATTAGGGAGAGAAAGATCTCTTTACACTCCGGGATTTTGAGGTTTATTTCCAATGTTAGACTAAGCTTATTTCTAGCCTCCTGAATCCAACCAGCGCTTACTTTTCTCTCACCGCGTTTGATTACAGGAGCCTGTTCGCGGTAAGGATCTCCAATGTTTGGACGTTCGACATGAATGACCTCTGCACCAAACTCCGCAAGCAATGAAGCACAAAAAGGTGCAGCGACAATACTTCCCGTCATCAGCACTCTCATACCTGTCAGTGGACCATAGGTTGGCATTAATGCCGGGGCAGGTATGCGCACTAGTTCCTTCCATCTTTCCATTTTTCAAATTCCCCTTTCAGACACCACATTTAGTCCTAATGAGTACAACCTTCTCTGATTACAGAATAGATATTTTCACTATTCAGTTAATTTAAGTTATTAAACTCCCTCATTCTCCTTTCTTTTTGTGTTCGTACCACCCGGCACCAGTCTTCTTGCCCAGTCGTCCGGCCCGGATCAGAGCTTTCACTGTCTGAGGTGCATTCCATTTCGTATCTTTAGATTCACTGAAAAAATAGTCCGCTACATGTACAGCTATGTCTACGCCTGTATAATCCATAAGTTCGAAGGGACCCATGGGATAGTTCAAACCCAATTTAACAGCCGTATCAACATCCTCTGGAGTGGCTATTCCCTCCTCAACTATGCGGATAGCCTCGAGGAACTGGGGCATCATAACGCGATTTACGATGAAACCAGGAGTGTCCTTTTTAACTACCACAGGAGTTTTGCCCATCATCTGAGCAGCTTCAGAAGCCAATTTTAGAGTCTCATCGCTCGTATAATAGCCACGGATGACTTCAACCAACCGCATGATCAGGGGAGGATTAAAGAAATGCAAGCCAACAACCTTATCTGGTCGGGAGGTAGCAGCAGCTAATGCAGTAATTGACATGGAGGAAGTATTAGAGCCAAAAATTGTCTCTGGAGAACAAATCTTATCCAGTTTTTCGAAAGCGCTTTTTTTAACCTCAATATCTTCGAAGATTGCCTCGATCACCATATCCACTGAGGCAAAATCCTCCATCCGCGTCGTGATGCTGATCCGCTTTAAGGCCACCTCTTTTTCCGCCACTGTCATTTTCTGCTTTTCAATACTCTTATCCATGAAAGCGGCAATACGATTAATTGCACCTTCAACAAACCGTTGCTCCACATCACAAAGTACCACCTCAAAACCCTTTGCTGCTGCCAGATGGGCAATTCCGCCCCCCATTGCACCTGCACCTAAAACCCCAATCTTTCTAATCGTCATGATAACCCCTCCATTATTTAATACTTCGCTCGATTTAAAAGGCTTTCTACTTCAATGAAGCAAGAAACGAAGATTTAATAATTAGGCTTTAGCACTGGCTAAGCTTTCGATGCTTTTCCCTTTTGTTTCTGCTACAAATAACAGTGCTACCAAAGCAGCTATGACTGCCGCGATTGCAAAAAATACAAAAGTACCGCTAAAACCAACACCGAGCTGTTGAATATAACCTGCGAATATCGGACTAAGAAATCCTCCGACTCGACCAAAGGACTGAGCCCAAGAGACACCAGTATTTCTAAACTCAGTTGGATATGCCTCAGCTAAGAGAGGCTGGGTCCCACTGAGCCCCCAATTCATGGCGAGGCCAACTAACATCCCGCAAACAACAACTTGCCCTTGACTTGTTGCAACCCCTAGAAGGAGAATGGCTACTGCCGTAAATATCCAACCAAAAATTACGTTTTTTCTACGTCCAAAGGCATCAGCCGCGAAACCCGTGACAAACCCACCAATCATTCCAAAAACATTTTGTAAAACAGCGAAAGAATAACCCTTAACCAAACCATACCCTTTTCCGACAAGCAGGGTGGGCAACCAGCTTGTTATACCATAGATCACGACTGAACCCATGAAGTAAATAAGCCAAAGAGTTAACGTTTGTTTGCGATACTCTGAAGAAAAAAGAGCATTTACTCCTATTTTCTTAGGGGGAGGCGGTGCGACGAGACTGCCCAGCGGCCACTCGCCAGCTTCGGCCTTCGCTGCTATCTCCATACGTTTAATCAACTGTATGGCTTCTGTTTCCCGCCCTTTGCCTAAAAGCCAATGGGCCGATTCTGGGAGTTTAAGTAGTACAATCACAGCGTAAATAGCAGGTAACCCTCCAGTAAGAAAACACATCCTCCAACCAAATAATGGAACAGTATATATGGCTACAATACCAGCGACTACCCAGCCAAAGACATAAAACGCCATTATAGATGATATGAAAAATCCCCTATTGTTAGTTGGAACACTCTCGGACATCATGGTTATGCCGATTGGTATACATGCACCTATACCAATACCACTAATAATCCTGAGAAGTGCGAATGCTTCAAAGCTATTCACAAAATAAATGGGTAAGGTTAGCAGAGAATAAAATGCAACAAAGAAAGCAAGAGTCTTTTTCCTCCCAATGCGATCCGAAATTATCCCTGAAATCAAGCCCCCTATCAATAACCCAATAACGCTCCAGGAAGCAAGGCTTCCAGTCTGAACCTTCGACAACCCCCATTCCTTCGCCATTTGAGGCATTGTATAGGCCACAATCATATAGTCGTACCCGTCAAAGAAGAGAGCGAGACCCACTAAAACGTAAATAAGATACGTATATTTCGAGACGCCCAATCTGTCAATAACCGAAGAGATCGAAGATTTAATCATTCATTTGCCCCTCCCCCTCACCCCGTCAGCGTTTACATTTAGTCGTTGATACATAGAGATTCTAAATTTGTTTCCTTCCTTCTTGTTCATAAGTAATTAGTCCCAATAATCTCAATTACAGCTCAGCCTTTACATCGCCCCCCTTGTAATGGATTGATAATTCACCGCTACTGGTTGATATACGCAAAATCCATGCCAAACCGATTGAATTACCAAATAAAGTTTCCGAAAAAATAGATAAGTCCGAATTTACTGATAAATTTGTAAATTCGGACTTATCTATAATGGTCCTATTAATCTATTTTCCTAAGTCTTTTTAGTCAACTCCAATTATTAGTTGCATACCCACTACAAAACGGTTGCATATTTGATACATTGTATTAACAATGCAACCAAATTGTTGTTACTCGATATTTCTACAAGCGAACCCACTCGATTCCGTTTTTGTTAAGTTAAGTTAAGTTAAGTGAACTAGCTAACTTAACAAAAACATCGAGGCTTCCGTGAGTGAGTCTACCCCCACCGAATCAGAGTACGAGCTGCCACTCCCACTTGTAATAAGGGGAAGTCTCACGAGAGACGGGAAAAGCCCATTCCCCCTCTCAAGTCGGGATAATGGGCTTTTCTCTGTCTCTCGGTTAAGACCCTGCTAATTAGACATACATCTTCAAAAATACGACTACCAAAACAGCTGTCACTACTGTTAACAGTAAGGCAAATACAAAGGCGATTCTAATAACCTTTGTTTCTTCACCTAACTTATCAATTGCTGCTGCAGCGTTTTGTAACTTTGCTGGAGAAATAACACTTGCTAGTCCGCCACCAAAGGCCAAACCAGCAGTGATAATGAGCATTCCTGTCACACCCATCTCAAGTATGTTTGCTGTCTTCATTGTATACGTTGCAAACATTGCAATCGTTGAAGCTTCGCTACCAGTAATAAATCCTCCCAATAAGCCAATGAAAGCAACAACCGAACCGTAAGCGTTACTGAAGATCTGGGATGAAAAGTTCGCTAAGACCTGCACCATGCTTGCAACAGCATACTTATTGGCTACCATATCATAACCGGACATGTTCATTATTTCCCCTATACTAAAGAAAATAGCTACTGCAAAAACTGGTCGGGGAGCCCTCTTCGCCCACACCCTAAAGGTCTCTTTCAATTGAGAAGACGTTGGTTTTATAAAGGCCATAGAGAGAAAGGTACTCACAAAGATCCAAGTATAGGCGTTCCACAACGCTCTCGTCATAATAGGCTTACCATCTGCTGACAAACCAGTGATTGGCAGAGTAACCTTCCGATATAGAAAGTTAAACATATCCGTAGGAAGGTTGAGCGCGATAATGACTACAATAAGGATTCCCCAAGGTGTTAAGGCCTTCCAGAGGGAGAACTTTTTTTCATACTCCAATTCCTCAGCTGTGAGCCTACTCTTGTCAATGACCTTGTTCCCAGTTGCCTTAAGGTAAACTACCATGGCGACAATTACGGCTGCGCCACACATGATTCCGGTCAGAACCACTAATCTATCTACTTGATTGGTAAAATATGAGACGAGAGTTATTACCCCTCCAGTAATAATGCACGGTAGCCAGCCATCTTTGATTCCTTGCCACCGTCCGACAATCCAGAGCATGCAGAAACCAATCAAGGTAGAAATGACTGGCAGGAACATGAAAAACACTCCACCAGCCTGTGATAAGCTAATTTCATGACCCTTGCCGAGAAATGAATTCGCCACGTCGACAAAAACGACAATGGGGGCCCCCAAAAGTGCATAGGTGCAAAGAGCATCATACCCAATACAAGGCAGTGCTATTGAAACATAAGTTGAATAACCAAGTGCCAACATAATAGGCGGAAGCAGGGATACAGGAGTAGCCCCCACAGACACCATTAGGGTGCCAAATCCGATATTTACCAACATGATTTGAACTGCCTTGTTATCGCTGGCAATCGTTTTAATTAAAATAATAATCCTCTTGAGCGCACCTGTCTTCTCCATATAAGCCATCTGCAATAAAGAAGTTGCGACTACTAAAGAGACAGTAAAAGACTTTACCCACCCAGCAATGGTAGACCTGAATATCACTTCAAGACTCGTTTGGAAGAAAAAGAAAGCAATAACTGATATAGCGATCCATCCTACGATACCACTAATATCCGCAGGCTTCTTCCAAACAACGAGCATCCATATGATTACGGCAATAGGGGTCAACGTAAGTAAAAGCGAACTTATTGACATCTCAATTAGCACCTCATTCAAATTCAATCCTCTTGTACGGATTTGCAATTAAAAATTCGCACAGGCAGCTCATGAATCACTCCTACTGATTGGACTGATTGCGGTAATCAAAGACCCGCTTGGCCTTACCTGCACTGCGTTCTAGGGTTCCTGGCTGAACGATCTTTAAGCGAACATTAATGGAGAGAACGCCGTGAAGCTTCTGGCGGATGTATCCTGTGAAGTCTTCCAGCTTAGAATAGGGTTCGAGCAAATCTTCACGGGTGAGTTCAACTACTACCTCAAGTTCATCAAGGAAGTTACGTCTATGAACATTGATGACATAATGAGGACCGATACCCTCGATGGTCATTAGGACGCTTTCAATCTGGGAAGGAAAGACATTAACTCCTCGAATAATCAGCATATCATCCGTCCGCCCGATGATCTTGCGCATACGCGCAGTGGTGCGACCACACTCGCAGGGCTCTTGGGTAATGCAAGAGATGTCCTTGGTCCGAAAGCGGATCACCGGAAACGCTTCCTTAGTCAAGGAAGTAAAAACCATCTCCCCTTCCTGGCCAGGTTCGAGGACTTCACCTGTCTCGGGATCAATAGTCTCTATGATAAAGTGGTCTTCTGCAATATGATGACCGCACTTGTGTACACATTCTCCAGCGACACCCGGCCCCATGACCTCACTTAGTCCGTAGTTATCTGTAGCAATAATATGAAGCCTGGATTCAATTTCCTTACGCATTTCCTCCGTCCAGGGTTCCCCCCCAAACAACCCGACCCGTAGTTTCAACGAGGAGATATCTACCCCCATTTTATGAGCAACTTCAGCGATATATAAAGAATAGCTAGGTGTAGCAATGAGCACTGTAGTGCCAAAATCTTGCATTAACATAATCTGTCGTTCGGTATTCCCGCCAGAAACGGGGACGACAAGGGCCCCTGCCCTTTCTAAGCCATAATGCAAACCAAACCCTCCTGTGAAAAGGCCGTAGTTAAAAGCTACCTGGGCAACGTCCTCCGAGGTGACGCCGGCCATAGTAACCATACGAGCCGTCAGATCAGTCCAGGTATTCAGATCGTTAGCAGTATAACCGACGACCACCGGTCGGCCAGTGGTACCCGATGAGGCATGGACACGAACAACTTCCTTCTGAGGGACGGCGAAGAGACCAAAGGGATAATTATCCCTTAAGTCGACCTTTGAAGTAAAAGGCAAACGCTTTATATCCGCCAAGGATTTGATATCCTCGGGTTTGATACCTAGTTCATCTAATTTAGCCCTATAATGCGGAACCTTATTGTACACCCTGTTAACTGTCCACTTCAGACGTTCCAGTTGCAGTTCTTCTAATCGACTGCGGGTCATACATTCTTGTTCTTTATTCCAGATCACGATTAACCAACCTTTCTTCTACTGAATGATTTCTAAAACCCGTTGCTGTTTGATAGAGATACAAGAAAACAAAAATAGCTATCACAAAAAGGATAGCTACTTAAATACAATCGTTAAATGCATTTCTCTCTACCATCCTTCCGTACTGTGAAAATTCACCTATATACCAATTCTTCCAGTCACTCCTGCTACCTTACTACACCCTGTGAAACAACTCACAGGTTCTACCTTATCTATTTTAACTAACTATTGTGGAATTGTCTATATGAAAGATTAGATAAATACCACGCTTGAAATAAGCGTGGTATAGGATTTTAGTTCCCATATGATTTAACGAAAAAGACGATTAGTGAATCCTTGAGTTCCTTGAGTCCCTTGAGCAGCTAGAAAGTCCGCTCCTTGCCCTTGTACTTGACCTTGAAAGCCTTGATTAACAACCACGGTTCTTTCGGCTCGCTGATAAATATGCTGAGGAACATCGACAATGTTTTGGCGATTGATAGTCACAATCGGATGGATTACAGGGACAAATCGTTGGGTGTAAAAATCTTGCACGCAATACTGTGGGGGGCAACAAATTGGTCTTACACAACCATGCACCAGAAAACACCTCCTTATCTAGGATACTATATTCACTAAGTATATTTATGGTTACTGTTACATTTTAATCCAATTTTTAAGAATACCTATTTCCCCTTTGACGATTTCTTTAGAAATTAGGCTAGAAACAATAAGATTGTTCGAGTTATAACTTTCGTTAGGTCATGTCCATCAATTCTCTGCAAACAACCACGCATCCCAGGTTTTCTGACGACTAAACTTACCAGTGCTGGCTTTTCAGACTGGGCCCTCTGAACCATAGACTCGCCCTAAATTCGTATCTAATGATCCAGTTTTTAAGGTAACTTAAAAGTAGGGCGCCTATAAATTAGGCACCCTACTTTTTAACATTTTTTTGTTAAGCATTGGTTGTTTTCTCAGTATCTTCGATTATTTTATCTACAGCAGCACTTATAGTCTCGTTGCTTAATCCTTGACCCTCCGGCAGACCCTTTACATCAAGGTTGATGTTCTTGGTTGTCTTGGCTTCGAATGTATTTGCCTTCATTACATCCATAAGATCAAACCCAATCGTTTCCTTTAGGGCCTCAGTTACTGCCTTAAGTGCCCCCACTGTGTATCTCGCTACTTCAGATGTTCCATCTGAACCACCCCCACCACCAATGATTGTAATTTTATCAATTCTAGCTAGAGGTTCAGCAACTGCTCGTGCGATTTCAGGAAGTTTTTCAATAACCATCTGGAGTTTACCTGCCTCGTTCATTTTTGCAAGTGCTTCTGCTTTCTCCGCAAGTGCATCAGCTTCCGCTAACCCCTTCGCCCTTATGGCACCAGCCTCCGCATTACCCACCGCCTCAATGACACTAGCCTGAGCCTCACCCTCTAAGCGGAGTTTTTCCGCTTCGGCTTCAGCCGCTTTAACTTGTTCAAACTTTTTCCCTTCTGCCTCTAATTGTTGTTTTTGTCGAGCCGCTTCAGCAGGCTTAACAACCGTCTCTAATAGCTCAGCTTCTTTTCTCTCAGCCTTACGTTTAGCCAGCTCGATATTCTTCTCTTCTGTTATGATCATTACCTGTACTTGCGCTTCAGCTACTTCCTTATCACGTTGCTTTTCAAGCACAAGTGCATCCATTTCAGTATTCTTAACTTCTTTAGAGGTAATGTTTTGCTGAATTTGATAGGCCGCATCCGCTACGGCTTTCTGGGTTTCTTGGTCCCTCTTGTACCCGAGTATCTTTAACTCTTTATCTTTTTCTGCCTCAGCAATTTGAGCCTCTGCCCCGAGCTCTGCCTGTTTACCAAGTCTACGAGCCTCTGCCGTTTTAATTTGCTGTTCTCTAAGCGCCTCTGCAGTACGAATTTCACGTTCTTTAGCCGCTTCAGCTTCCGCAATAGCAGCGGATGATTTAACCTTTGCGATTTGCTCTTTACCAAGAGCCTCAATGTATCCTTCATCATCCGTGATGTCATTGATAGTGAATGATTTGAGCTCAAGACCCATTTCGCCCAGTTCGGTTCCTGCTACCTGCTGTACTTTAGCTGAAAAGCTTTCCCTATCATTGTAAATATCCTCGACACTCATGGATGATACAATTTCGCGAAGTTTACCTTTACATATTTCGGATGCTTGGGTTCTGATTGTAGTTAATGTTTGCTCATCTTTTGTACAGTTAAACTGTTGCACTGCAGCTAAAATGCTATTTTCATCATTCTTCACCTTAATTACAACTATACCTTCTGCATTAAGTGGGACCCCTAATGCCGTCTTAGTTTGTCGGATTTCTACAGGAAACATAATGTTCTCTAGTGTAATTACATCCATTCTCTGTATAATCGGGATTACCATTGTACCGCCACCAGTTACTACCTTAGGTTTGCCCAACCCAACAATTACAGCCGCTTTATCTGAGGGTATCTTTTTCCACGTGCTCAATACCGCCACGATGATAAGAATAAGACCTAACAAGATTATCCCTACAACCCCAAAGACCGAATTAAACATTAAATCCACCTCCACTTTCTTTTTCTATTCGTACAACGGATGTACATAATAAATATTTGCATCCTTATCAAACCCTGTGACCACAACTTCTGTTCCTTGGTCTATCCTACCGCTATCGTCAAATTTATAGAAGTCACATGCCCTAGCCCTATAAGATATGGCTGCCCCAGTACTATCCAATACGGATACAACCCCATCACTATCCTGTGTCACCCTCAACGTTAATTTCCCTACTAACCCCACTATCTCATAACTCGTTATTGCTAAAGGGCTATTACGTTTCAACTTAACTATTACATATTTATATAACAACAAATAAGCTACAAAAGATACTAACGCTAACAACGCAATAATTATGGCTTTAAATAAGGTATTCGTCATATATGGCACACACAATCTTCCGAGCGACCCAAAAACAATCAATGCAAAACAAGTACACATTAAATTGAATGGTACGAATCCATCAAAATCATGACCTGTATCTAAGTCGAAATTCCCATCGAATATTGACCCGAATACACCTGTTAACAGATTCAGGATTGGTACAGCAAACCCCGTTAGTAAACATACATTGAATATGCTCGTCATGGTATCCATATTCAAGCTACCACCTCCCCCTTGTAAAGGTTTACTCCCATTTCTCCAAATTACCTCCACCTTTTTCCTATATTCTAATATTATTCTCTAGAACCCAATAAATCCCTCTTTATTCACAAACGGAATTATAATTCACTGGTGCCTTTGTTTCAGAACAGAATCATGGAATCTTTGAAGTGTTAGCAGAGAAATTACCGCCCCACATAAGGCCAGAAACATATCCCATTGCGTATCCCAGACATCTCCTTGAGTCCCTAAAAAAGCATCCGCTGCACTACCAGTAGTTACCGCTACACCCCATTCTATTAATTCGTACGAAGCGCTAATCGCAAGACAAATACTAATAACAAGGAAAGACAATAGTTTACCACTCTTTATAGGGGACTTGTATAATAGTATTTCTCGACAAATAATTGCAGGCACAAAGCCCTGTACGAAATGACCCAAACGATCGTAATAATTCCGATCAAGCTGAAACGTATCTCGTAGCCAATTAAAGAAAGGCATTTCAGCATAGGTGTAGTGCCCCCCTATGACCAAAATAATCGCATGTCCTAATATCAAAACATACACTAAGTTGGTCAGTCTGAAACGATTATAAGTGATTAGGATGACTGCCAACCCTATCAGAGCAGGTAGTACCTCCAAAAACCACGTGAACAAATCCTTCGGATTAATGACAGACCAGAGTAAAGTTACCAAGAAAATTAATAAGAAGCCAATATGTTTTAGTTCAAAATCCATCTTATTTTGTCCATGATTCACTTCAATTTCTTCTCCTTTGCGTTCCATTGTAGTACAAATTGAAAACTTGAAATTCCCCCTATTCTCCCCTTCGATTTATAGAGGGGTTTACTATCCCATATGGTTACATTTAATTTATTAATTTTGTAAAATTTTACCCGCCTTTCTCGAATCCTGACAGTATTCTCCAAAAAACCATTAATCCCTCTTTATACCAATACCAAGAACTCAAACAAGTGTGAGGGTCCCTCCACACGATACGTTTTGTGGCTTGCTTATATTCCATAGAAGTAATATTAATTAAACTTCAATAGCCATCCTAAATAGGATGGCTATTGAAGTTTATTAATTTTTTCTACAAATATAGTGCTGTCAAATCAATCTTTGGTACTAGGCCTTCTTGCGAAGCTCGGCTTAACAAGGCAACAACCGCCTTATACCCTGTCTCACCAATATTTTCGGTGAACTCGTTTACATACAGTTTAATGTGTGCTTGAGTTACTTCAGGGGACAATTCTTGACTGTGGTGCAGTATGTACTCCTTCGATTCCTCCGGGTGAGCCCAGGCGTATTTTACCGAGGCCTGAATCCAACCGGTGATTGCAGGTAAATCCAGTGAACGTCGAGCAATGATCGCACCCAGCGGGATCGGTAGGTTAGTATCTTGCTCCCACCAACTGCCTAAATCAGCTAAGAGGGTTAGCCCATATGAAGGATAAGTGAAACGTGCCTCGTGGATCACAAGCCCCGCATCAACCAAACCGTCACGCACCGCAGGCATTATTTCATGGAATGGCAAAACGACAATCTCACCCACTCCCCCTGGCACATGTTGAGCCGCCCATAACCGGAAAAGCAAATAAGCGGTTGATCGTTCACTAGGAACCGCTACACGTCTACCGGATAGCCTTGCTGAATCATTGTTACAACCCGCACGGTTTGACGTCAGTACCATTGGCCCGCAACCTTTACCCAAAGCGCCCCCACATGGCAGCAATGCATACTCAGACAAGACCCAGGGAAGTGCAGCGTACGAAATCTTGACAACATCTGGTCCCGCCGAGCCGGCTGCCAAAGTATTCGTAATATCAATGTCTGCGTAGGTTACATCAAGCCGAGGTGCACCAGGAATTAGACCGTGTACCCAGGCATGAAAAACAAATGTGTCGTTGGGACATGGCGAAATTGAAATTTTCACACTAAAACACCTCCGTCAATACTGAGCTAGCTACTTCCAAAACGTCTAGAGCGTCCTTGATGCGCCAAGTAGATCGATCACGCGGACCGACCATGTTGGAGATTGCACGAAGCTCCAGAACTGGCAAACCGCGATCAACTGCTGCGAATCCTACACCGAACCCCTCCATAGCTTCAGCAGTGGCCCCTGGTATTCTAGTAGCCAGTTCTACGGCTCTCTCTGCCGTACCGGTAACGGTTGATACCGTGAGCACTGGTCCAGTAATAACCGGCAACCCGGCCACTAGCATCGCTCTAGTAACACGCTCCACTAGCTCCACTATACTAGCATCGATTTGGATATGGCTGCAGCCGAAGCCCAAATCATCCACACTACGAAAACCTTCTGAGGTCTCTGCACCCAAGTCGGCCACCATAATATCGTTTGCTAGCACGAGTGAACCCACCTCAGCTCTACCAGGAAAACCCCCACCAATACCGGCACTTATGACCAAACTGTACTCAGAAGTAGCCAATGCCTTAGCTGTGTTCACTGCGGCAGCTACCGAGCCGACACCAGCCAACAGGACATCAAACCTCGAATCGCTATGTAGCCCACGCAATACCGCATCTCTCTCGACCGAGACAGCGGTCATTATAAGAATACGCACTTCAGATTGCTGACCGCAAGACATTAAACCGAATGGTTTTTCTGCTCTTTGTTTAATCTTCAAGTTCCTACTCCCTTGTATTAGTTTCGAAATTTCTCTCTAATCCTATTAACTAATAAGCTGCATTTATATAGTCTCCCAACAATTTATACCCCTATGCCTAATGTCAGTTTCTCTTGTTGTAAAGTTACTGTCAAACAATCGTTTTCCAATAGAAAGGATCTCTTTATGTCCCAGTATAAACTGATTAATTAACTCAAGCAAACCTTGCAATAGGCATCCTATTAAGTTATAGTAAAAGTTAATGGGTTTCGTGCGGACTTATATTTCTTAAGAATACCTTTTAATACCGTGGGCGTTTGTATTTTTACGTATTCTTATAATGGTTTCTGCAAAGACTACATAATGAGTTTTATAGGAATTGGCCTCTCGGATTTTCTGAGCAAGACTGGTTGCTTAAAATACTATGCTCGTATACTTCATGATTTGTTCATGTTGGCTAATCATTTAAAGAATTTTAAAGTAGGAGGTACTATTCACTTGACCAAAGAAAATAAATTGCAAATTATCCCCCTCGGTGGCCTAGGGGAAATTGGAAAAAACACAACCGCTATACGCTATAATGATCAAATTTTGTTAGTCGATGCCGGTCTGGCGTTTCCTGACGATGATATGTTGGGGGTGGACCTCGTTATCCCTGATTATACATACCTCATTGAAAACAAAGACATGATTCTGGGCATCCTGATCACTCATGGCCATGAAGATCATATTGGGGGACTACCTTACTTATTGAGACATTTGAGCGTTCCTATTTACGCAACACGCTTGGCCATTGGTTTAATTCAATATAAACTAACAGAAGCTAAATTGGGGCAAGTAACCACCCATGTCATCCAACCTGGAGAAACCATAAAACTTGGTTCGTTCTCCGTAGATTTTATCAATGGCAGTCATAGCATACCTGGCACCGTCGGTTTAGCCATTCATTCTCCCCTAGGAACCATTGTTCACACTGGGGATTTCAAACTAGATCATACACCAGTGAGTGGAGGGGTCCTTGACTTACATAAATTTTCAGAGCTTGGCGACAACGGAGTTCTTTGTCTCATGTCTGACAGTACCAATGTGGAACGTCCAGGATTTACAAAATCTGAGCGCCTCGTTGGAGAAAATATTGACAAGGCATTTGAGGACGCAGAGGGGCGAGTTATTTTTGCCAGTTTTGCTTCCAATGTCAATCGGCTTCAGCAAGCGATCTCCGCTGCCTCCAAATACAACCGCAAGGTTGCGACCGTAGGACGGAGCATGATCAATGTCGTGAGCATAGCCTCTGAGCTCGGTTATCTCGATGTCCCAGAAGGCACGCTCGTTGATGTTGACGAGGCCATGCGTTTACCGGCCAACCAGGTATGCATCCTTACGACAGGCAGTCAAGGGGAGCCGATGGCTGCCCTAACCCGTATGGCCATGCATAATCACCGTCAGATTTCCATTTATCCGGGGGATACAGTGATTCTTTCTGCTTCTCCTATCCCTGGAAATGAAAAAGCAGTGTCTCGGAATATTGATCTGCTCTTCAAGTTAGGGGCCAAAGTCATCTATGAATCTATTTCGGGGATGCACGTTTCAGGTCACGCCAGTCAAGAAGAGCTTAAACTCATGATAACCATGGTAAAGCCTAAGTACTTTATTCCGGTCCACGGGGAATACCGCATGCTCATGAAACATGCTGAACTCGCTGGACAACTAGGAATCCCTAGGGAAAATATATTCGTAGCCGAAATTGGCAATGTGATAGAGTTTACAAGCCATGGGGCTAAGTTTGCTGATAACGTTACTGCCGGTCGAGTTTTTATCGATGGTTTAGGAATCGGGGATATTGGAAATAGTGTTATGAAAGACCGCACACTCTTATCCCAAGATGGAATCCTGATCATCATTTTAGCCTTCAATAGCGCAACAAGTAGCATATTAGCCGGCCCAGATGTTGTCACTCGTGGTTTTGTCTATGTTCGAGAGTCTAACTTTATGCTCGATGAGGTAAAAGCGATTACCAGACAAACTATTGCCCGCAGTCTCCAAAATGGTATCCGAGAAACTCCCCTTTTACAAAATCGCGTCAGGGATGCTGTCAGCAGACATCTTTATGATAAGACCAAGAGGCGCCCTATGGTTATCCCGATTTTCCAAGAGGTATAATAACACTCACTTTCAGTCAAGATCAAAGCGCCATGTGTCTTCGCAAAATGATATGACATGCCCTTTTTTGAGGCATGTCATATCATTTTCTTGATTTTCTAACGGACCCGAAGAAGCGGATAGTCATTAATTTCTCAGGCAGTACAAATCGTCTATTGCGTTCACATTGCGAAACACAGGGCCCCCGATGAGGTTAATTTCTCTTCGGGGCCTAGATTATTATTACATTTCTGTTGCAACTATATAATCACTTTAATAGGTTAGTATCCAAGGGGAACCCAGTTCCATCTCCCTGAAGTAGTCTCTCAAGAGTTCGATAGTTCTGCGCGCCATATAGCGCGCGACCATCTACAATATAACAGGGAACAGTATGAATACCTAAACTATGGGCTTCTTCAACATCCTGCAAAACAGCTTGTTCATAGGTCCTAGTCACGAGTGCATTCCTAAATTTCTGCTGATCTAAACCGATCTGCTTAGCTAATTCGCACAAAACGTTCAAGTCATTAATGTTTTCTTCTTTTTGAAATTGCGCGGCAAAAACTGCATCGTGATATTCGTTGACCAACCCATGTCTTTCCGCAAATTTAGCACCTTCTAAAGCTAATCTGGAGTGTTTACTCTTATTATTAAAGGTCATGAGAAGACCGTACTTTCGGCCTAACGCCTCAATACCAGCCTTCGCCCGGGCAAGATTTTCCGGAGGCTTTTCTGGGAGTTCAACCCCTTCGGGCCTAAGTTCAAAGGCTTTCCATTCTACCTTAATATTTTTGTCCTTAACCAACTGGTCAAGTGGGACTTTCCCAATTATACAAAAGGGTCATAAGAAATCTGAGTAGACCGTCATCTTTTTTGTCATAGGAATTTAAAGCTCATCATAGTAAGGGAACTGTTCGCCAGTCGATTTTGCTATCGATGAAAGATAATCATTGCCCATATTCGGTCTATGATCTTCTTTAAATCCCTTACCTACTAATAGTTTTAACGTATTCCTATTCGATGCATAACCCGACAGATATTTAGCGCCTTGCTCTTTGGCAAACTTACGCAAATTTTTAAGGATCTTATCAAGCAAAGCATCACTTAATGGGTCGAAGTCTTCATTCTTGACTAAGACGATATCGTTAATGAAAACCTCGTCCTTATTAAGCTTTGATATAAGAATCGTAATAATCTTGTCTTCTAAACCTAAATTATCAACCCACATGATTTGTGGTAATTGCACCCCTAATAAACTGGCAAGCTCCGGACTCTCTCTATTCGATTCATAATATGTCTGTAATAGTTCGACGAGCCCCCGGTTATGTGCTCTAGCCTGAACTGAAATGTTATAAAGATCAGGATATTTCAGTCTTACTTCATCATCCCGTAATACCTCAAGGCTGAGGTCCTTCCCTATTTCTGCTGCTATCTCTTCAATAGGAAATACACTATTAATTTGTTCCTCCGATGGATTCCACTCTTCTGTATAGATACGCCATGGTTTTAGTTGTGTAGACATCTTATACCTCACGCCTTTCAAAGATTAACTTTCATTGTAATCCAATCATACCGCATTTGACTTTAAATCGCCAATTCCCTTATCTTTTCCCTATACAAATCTATACAATTCGGCTGAATTAAAAGACCATCTTCTTCCAAAACAGAAAGAAGGTAATTCGGTCCACTAAAGTTGAATCGAGACTTCGGTGAAGTCTACATCTACAAAAGTTAAGTCTTGAGTAGCACTCCCGCTTATAGAATTGGGAGTCTCACAATTGGCTGAATTGACATTAAAAAAAGAGACAGAGATTTAACTCTGCCCCTTTTTCAATAATTTTGATACTACTTAGCCAGATCTGGTACTGCTTTCTTAAGTAGCTCAATAGTTGCAGGATTAGTGACTTCAACCGGTTTTGTTGCAAGATCATCCCCTAGGTCTTCATACTTAATACCAAAACTATGGTCAGCGGTAAAATGACCTCTTTCATCCGTTGGGTTTTTCCACATTATCTTGGCCGGGTCATATTTCTTCTCCGCGTGACAAGAAATACAAATATCCGCAGCCTTATCCTTTTGGAGCAACGAACCAGCAGCGTTTGCCTTATGCACAGTATGACAAGTCATGCACCCTTTAAGTTGTCCACTTTGAGAATGTGCACTGGCTGAGAAGTTTCGTGTTCCATAATGCGTGTTTACAGTAATAACTCCTGTTTTTGCATCCTTTGCCGGATCAGACTTATGACAGGTTAAGCAATCTTCCGAATCAGGGACGTTAATACTGCCCTTTTTCTTATCATTCGCAGCAGTTACGTGAGCCGAGCCTGCGCCGTGGCAAGATTCACAGGACACCCCCAGACTTGGGGAATTCGCTTCGACTCCGGGGCTATGACATTTGCCACAGGTGTAGCTCTCTGCCGACCACTTGGGCTTTCCATCTTCTCCAAGAACGGGTTTTTTATCAGCATCGAGAACTTCCTTGGCAGGCTGCACCTCCCATTTGTCTCCCGCTTTGTGTACCGCTGCAACGCGGTAGATTTTCTCCTTAAATCCAGGGACTTTAGCGACCACATAGTCATCCATCATCACGCCTAACACAGTGCCTTCTTTAGAAAGATCAAGTTGAGCAGGTGTTTTATTTTCTGTATTCAATGCGTCATATACGGAAATTGTTCCTAAGGGAGCGGTCATTGGATATGCCGACAGGGGTTTAAAGGCTGTTGAGTGTTTACTCGTCTGGTAGGATGTGTGCGTACCCTCGTGACATGCTTTACAAGAGGCATCTCCGGCATAAGTCGTCGTAGCAACTGGTGTAGGTGGTGTAGGCGTAGGGGCTGGAGTTTGCCCACATCCAGCGAACACCAACGCACTTAGAAATATAAAACCTACGACTAATATACCGTACCTTATCCTATTTATCATTCGTTTACCCTCCTAGTAAGATAATTTATCACTTTATCTTGCAGATGTCCCTCCTTTTATATTTCTAGCCATAGTATGTAACGAATTGATGGATACTATAGCAAGAATTTCGTAAGTTTATAAATATTTTTTTATAAAGGATGACGGAATGATTATCTAGAACGGCAAACAAAGAGAGTTTGTAAAAAACTGGTTTCAGTTTATTACAAACTCTCTTTGTTTTGATATCTATGTTTTAGTTATTAGTTATAGCAAATCCCCAATATAATCCAGTATATCAATAGCCCGGACAATTCCTACCGGTTTTTCCCCTTCAAATACCGGCAAAATATTAATCCCCTTTGTCATCATGATACGAATTGCATCAGATACATCCTGTTCGGTTTGAACAAACTCAGTGACTAGCGGGCGTATAGCCTCTTCAACCTTAGTAGAAACGCTATTTCCTAAAGAAGTTTTACCATAAAATCTGCTCCATGACATTGTGAAAAGCTCATTATTGTCATAACTCATAGTTTTTCCTTTTATGGTATTGAGTATATCCCTCACGGTTAAAATACCAGCAAGTTTCTCTTCCGTTCCTTCTCTTTTAAAGACTAACATGGAACGATGTTCCTTGCTGTCAATATGATAGGTTTTAAGAACCCTTATAGCATCTTTTAAGGTATCGGTATTATAAACTACGGGGTATTCAGAAATGGGAACCATTAACTCTTTTACTTTTTTCGTTTCAGGCATAATAAGTTCCTCCCTTTCTCATCTTGTATTTTTTTCCTTGTTAGGTTAACAATAACACTTATTAGAAGAATAACAATGACTTTAGTCAGTTTATTTAATTATTCAGGAAGGAATGATCACTATTAACAATATCGTCCGCAGAAAAATCGAACAAACTTACGAGCAACTTAGCCCTTTTGAACTGAAGGACAAATTAATTAGCCTTGCCAATAAAAATGGAGATACTAGCATTTGGGCGATGCTCAATGCGGGCAGGGGCAACCCGAACTGGATTGCAGCAACACCACGAGAAGCGTTCTTTACCCTCGGCCAATTTGCTATGGAGGAGACACGCAGCACCTGGAGAGATGCTGACCTTGCTGGCATGCCAAAGACCAACAACATCTCAGCACGTCTGAAGACATACCTGGAACAACATCAAGATGCCCCTGGAGCCGATTTCCTCAAGAAAGCCCTTGATTACGGGGCAATCAATTGGGGATTTAATCCAGATGCCTGGATCCATGAACTCGTAGATGGAATTATCGGCGATAATTACCCAGTACCCGATCGCATGCTCTCTCATCTGGAACAAGTTGTTCATGATTATCTTATTCAGGAAATGTGCAATAATGATTCTCCACCTGGAAAATACGACTTGTTCGCGGTTGAAGGTGGCACTGCGGCGATGTGTTATATTTTTGATTCTTTGATCGCGAATAAGTTACTGTCCATTGGAGACAAGATTGCGCTCATGGTACCCACATTTACCCCCTATCTCGAGATTCCACATTTAGAACGCTATAACTTTGAAATTATTAGAATTAATGCGCTGGAAATGGATGAAAGGGGCATTCACACTTGGCAATATGCAAATTCAGAGATTGATAAACTTGCCAATCCTAGTATAAAAGCTTTATATGTTGTTAACCCAAGCAACCCACCTTCAGTAGCGATAAGAAACGAATCGAAAGACCATATCATTAAGTTGGTAAAAGAGCACAATCCAAACTTAATGATTATTACAGATGATGTATACGGCACCTTTGTCAATAAATTCCGTTCCCTAATGGCTGAATTACCGTTCAATACACTTGGAGTTTACTCGTTCTCAAAGTATTTTGGGGCTACTGGTTGGCGTCTGGGAGTTATCGCGGTTCATCAAGACAATGTCTTTGATCAACTGTTAAAGGATCTCCCGCGCGATGAAACTGATGCGCTGGCAGAGCGTTATGGAACAATCAGTTTGCATCCTGAACAACTTCGGTTTATTGATAGGATGGTGGCGGACAGTCGCCAAGTCGCTCTTAATCACACTGCAGGTTTATCGACGCCTCAGCAAGTACAAATGGGGCTATTTGCTCTCTTCGCGTTGCTTGACAGGGAAAATCGTTACAAGAAGTTAACTCAGAGAATTTGTCGCCATCGGCAAGAATTATTATACGAAGGCTTTGGACTGGAGTTACGCACTGATCAGTTTGACGCGGCGTACTACAGCCAAATTGATTTGTTGGTGTGGGCTGAAATTAAGTACGGTCACAAATTCTCGGACTATCTACAAGCCAACTATGAACCCACAGACATCCTTTTTCGTTTAGCAGAGGAATCTTCGATTGTACTACTTAACGGCTGGGGGTTTGGCGGGCCAAAGTGGTCCATTCGCACTTCTCTGGCCAACTTGAATGATGAAGCTTATCTACAAATCGGAAAAACCGTCCAAAAAACGTTTGAAGAATATGCAACCTCCTGGAAGGCTTTAAAATAACCCCGCCCTCGTTCTTAGACAAAGAGACAAGGCTAGAAGCGAATAGCGCCTCTAGCCTTGTTTCATAAATATTCGATCCAATAAGCCACACTTTCATTTCAAAATAATTTCAAAGAGACAATCAATCGAAAATTTCCAGATCATCTGGACTTTTATCTTTTGATGGAATTATAGCGTCTCTTTCTTTCTTAGATGTATTGACGGTTGGGGAGTTTTTATGAGTTGACGTCTGGTTAGTGACCTGTTTAGATATTTCTTTCCGTTTAGGGGACAAAGTAGTTCCTCCTTTCTAATCTTAGAATTAAGCCATTTTGCAAAACGGTTTTTCAGCTTAAGTACTTATTGACCGTGATATGATAAGTATGTTTATATAGCCACTCAATTATGTGATTTGATTATATCTTTAAATTATCGGCCTTGAACCGTTCAACTAAAGTTGAACATTGAGACTCCGTTGGGGAGTTTCCCCCCCATAAAAGCGGAGTACGGAATACTAATTCCCACTTATCGAATTGGGATTCTCACGATTGGATGGATGAAGGATATTCGCTATTAAAAATAGATGCTAATTTATAGCAAAGAGAGGTTGGAAGCGTTACAATGCTTCCAACCTCTCTTTGCTATAATTGGTTTGTCTATTTACTTCCAAGGGTATACAGCGCCGATTCCAATACTTGATCCTGAGCAAGCTTGCTCTTGATTTGGGATTGAACTCCAAATTCAAAAATCATCGGATACAGCCTTTTAACCAAATCGGGAGGAAGTTGAAGTTCAGCGGCAAGGTTACTCAAGCGCTGAATAATTTCATTCTGACGGTTAGTATCTTTGACCCGGTCCAAGCGTTTTTGATCTCCAACTTTTTGGACGATTTGCATACGATCTGCTAACAATTTAATAATAGTTTGATCCACCCTGTCAATCTGGGTGCGCAACACTTCCAGAGTATCTCCAATCCCACCAAACGTGAAAACTCTCTTAACTGATTCCGCGACCACCCCAAGCTCGGCGGCTAGCTGGATAAACTGTTCGGGGGTCAAAGACTGGGGTCCATCACTGACTGCTTCAGCGGGATTAGGGTGAGTTTCAATTAACAATCCATCCGCCCCTGCTGCGATAGCCGCCTTAGATAAGGAAGCTATTAAGTCTCTTCTACCGGCTGCATGACTCGGGTCGACAATGACTGGCAAATGGGATAGTTCTTTGGCCACTCCAACAGCACTTAAATCTAAGGTGTTTCTGGTACTGGGTTCAAACGTGCGAATACCCCGTTCACAAAGGATAACTTGAGGATTACCAGCCTCTAAAATATATTCGGCAGCCAGCAGCCATTCCTCTATTGTCGCCGCCAACCCTCTTTTAAGAATAATCGGGGTCTTGCTTTTACCGACTAATTTCAGAAGCTCGAAATTTTGCATATTCCGCGCACCGATTTGAATAATATCAACCTCATCGACCACTAGCTCCAGACTAGCCGCATCGATAACCTCTGTCACACAAAGGAGTTCCTGTTCTTTAGCGGCTTTAACCAAATAGTTGAGACCTTCCAAGCCCAAGCCCTGGAAACTATAGGGTGAGGTACGCGGTTTGAAAACCCCACCGCGCAGAATCTTACCACCCGCCTGTTTGACTGTTTCGGCAGATTGACTCATTTGAATACTTGATTCTACGGCACAGGGTCCACCCATAAGGATAATTTCTTTTCCTCCGATGGTTATCCCTTTGACCTCAATGGTGCTTCGCGTAGTTTTAAGTCCTGCTAATCTTAAATCGTTCATACTAATTACCTCCCTCAAATATAAATTTGCGGGGTTTCTTTCTCTGCACGTTTCACTCATCCTCGACCCTCAGGCGCCGGCGATAACCTTAGTTGCACTTATCTTTTCAGAAAGTATATAACTATATCAATTCTTTCTGAGTGCAAAATAATACGCCTGTCCTTCGATATGGACAGACGTTAATCTGCTGTACCACCTTAATTGACGCACAGAACAATCTGCGTCCTTTTTTGCAGAGTGCCAACACACCCTTAGCCCGGTAACGCTGGCTTTGCGTTGGTTACTACTAAAGCCTAAGCTTTTTCGTTCCACCCTCTGGGGCCCATTTACTCGCTCCGATACCTGCCGAGCTTCCACCTTACTCGACTCTCTGTGAGGTTGATTTCGCGATTTTACTTCCCCTTCAACGGTTAATATTATACTAGCACCCCAATAAACAAAATTCAAGGGCAATTGAGGAATGCTTTGTTAGATAAGTTACGTTCTCACCTTTTTGGGTTATAATAAATCATTATCCTCAAAAACAAATAGTTACTCAATCATTGAATTCAAAACACGAGCAGCTTCGAGCAAGCTTGAGGGAGGGATTATATTCCCCTTTCTCAAGATACCCAATCGTTTCACGCCTTACTCCAACCTTTTTGGCCAATTGTTCCTGAGTGAGATCAATATCGTGTTCGAAGTTCTTATAATTCTCGTCTTCATTCACTCGCTCCCTTGAAGACTCTGACATTTTGATTATACATTTCACGAGTTATCCCAGTAATTAAGAAATTGAATGTGTGTGTGATGTGTTATTCTGATATATAATATATCAAAATAACTAGGTCAAATAAGGAGTGAAAAATGAAACTTAAAGGCTTTATCTTTGATCTGGACGGGACCTTAATAAATTCACTACCAGTTGTTCGCACCAGTCTTAATACTACATTATTAAAGTTCAGTGGGCGCGTTTACGCTGACCAAGAATTATCCTCATTATTTGGGCCTTCGGAAGAAGGCATCTTTAAAAAGTTGTTCCCTGATTCATGGAACGAGGTTCTAGAGTTTTATCTAAATGAGTATGACCGACTTCACCTGCCCTATGCTGAGCCTTTTCCAGGGGTCGCTGAGGCTCTAACCCTGTTGCATGAGCGTGGCCTGAAATTAGCCCTAGTTTCAGGCAAGGGCGCGGGTAGCATGGAAATTTCCTTGAAGCACTCAGGCTTAAAAGAATTTTTCGAGGTGATAATCACTGGCTCCGAGCACCATGCTAGTAAACCAGAACATATTAAACAAGTCTTAGAACTTTGGAATTTCTCACCAGATGAAGTCGTTTATATCGGGGACATCGCCTATGATGTGCAGGCTGCTAGAGAAGTTGGAGTTTTACCAATCAGTGCGCTCTGGGCTGAAACCGTACAAATACAAAAAGTATTAGCTATGAAGCCAGCCTACGCCTTTTATAACGTTGAATCGTTCAACGAATGGATCATTAAAACGATCATATGATTAAAAACAGGTCAAATAATTTTAAATAAGGTTGGCCGCGAACGCGACAACCTTATTCTCATTGCAATATTTTTGTAGAAGTGACAGCATATGCCGAAAGTAGGAATCTATATGTTCATTGGAGCACGCACAATTAAGACAGGAATTGCTGTGACAACCACATTCCTCATATGTAAAGTATTTCGTATTGAACCTGCTTCTTTTGCTGCTATTACTGCTGTCGTAAACATGCAACCGTCCGTCAGTAAGTCCTTAAATAATGCCTGGGAACAAATTGGTGTTCATTTACTAGCAGCAACGTTGTCCTTAATAATAGGTCTACTCTTTGGAACAAATCCAATTTCCATCGGTTCAGGGGTAATCATCCTCATTCTCTTATGTAACAAGATTGGTTGGTCAGGTGGTATTGTTTTGGGGATTGTATCGATCGTATTTATCCTTGATTCTCCCCCTGAAGCCTTCCTAACCCACGCGTTTGCCCGAACTCTTAGTATCTTTGTCGGAGTTGGGGTGGCCTTACTTATTAACCGTGTTTTAGCCCCACCAAGATACAAAACTAAATTACTGAGTACTCTCCACTCTCTTTTCCTGCTCACGTCAACCTATTTCTTAGAAAGTCTGCACACCTTTGTTCAAGCAGGAAACTTAACCTCCTTTCAAAAACCGGACCCGCAAGAACTTAATGATCTACTTGAAGAAGTGATCGCACTCAATGAGCATGCTCGGGAAGAAATAAACGTTGCAGACAATCCGAGATTAATTGAAAGACGCTTGGAAATTTGCCGTGGCTTCATCGAACGAGGGCAAAGTATTAATGAAATGACCTCCCAACGGGTCAAAAGAAGACAAGCAGCATATTCTGAGCAAGAACTCCATGAGATCAACGCAGAATTCCAAGGGGTATTGGATGTCTTGTCCGCCGGTAAAGATAAACTTGCTGGACTGATTAATACCCTTAGCTTAACAGCCTATCAAAAGCAAGATTCAGAATTATATTGTGAGGACATTTTTTACTGGGAATTGTTTGACAAGGCTATTGATGAGTGGAACCGAAAAGTCAGTGGCGTCTTTTATCTACGGGCCTTAATGGAGGTCTCAGTTGTCGCGACAGAACTGCGCTGGGCAGATCGCCGCACAAAGTCCCTACTTAATTTGCTCAATAAGTGAACTTGTTTCGCTAAAGTTTGAACATCGAAGGCATTCGTCACCGAAGTAGAGTGCAAGATACTAACTCCCACTTGTTGAAGTGGGAGTTAGTACGGTTAGATAAATCGTTCCAAAATCAAACAGTAGGGGAATTACTGAATTTACCCTTACTGTGTTGATTTTGGGATTGGACGACCCATAAAGAGTTTACCATTGAGAACCCCAACAACCGTATAGAAAAATGTATAGCACCAGAGAAGAATGAGGAGGATAGTTAAAAACGCACAAAACCAATACGTAAGGGGTGTCGAAAATATGCTGGCTATTTTCTGGCTTGCTATTGTATAGGCTGCCAAAGGAAAGATAAACGCCCACCACCCCAAACCATACGGAAACCCGCCTCTTCTAATGTGGTAGAAACAGATCATTGCAATAATTCCTAAAACCCAAATACCAAACCCCCACATGACCGCTGCTACCAGATACGCTAAATCTACGGATGCTAATATCCTAAGATTATTAGCATTATTCGCCGTATCGATGATGGCAATAACAGCCAAACCTACTGCACTCAATAGGATTCCGAAGGAAGGGGTTAATTCCGCAGGTGGAAGGGGATATTGGGCAAGCCGAACAAAAATTACTGCACTGATAAAGATAAATAAGAAAAATCCTATGCCAAGCATTGCTAAGTTCGTAATCAAAATAGACATACTCCATGTCGGCTGATAGTTTAAGCTCATTTTCAAAACACTGTTGCCTAGCAACAAAGTAGCCATATTGGCGATCGGCGCCATAATCCAGGAGAAGTTTGTTGTTTCTGGCGTGGGCGCCACTTCAATCTGCATGATTCGGAAAGTAGTATAGTACGTGAAAAAGGTGACTCCCACAATTCCTATCATCCAAGCAATAGTTATTAGCATAAAGGTAAGCGGTCCGCCGAAATAACCGCTCCAAATATTAGAGATATTAGTCCCTACGATGATTGTAGCCACGGGCATAGTTACAAAAAAATTACTCGTCACGGGATGATGAAGGTCCCTTTGGGCATACTTAAAAAATGATACCCAGCGGATAATCCAAGGGACGAGCATCAAAAAATATAGGACATCTGCTAATGCTGCGAGAATTATTCCTAGATTGAGTCCTGCAGAAAAACTATCTTGCCATTTATATAGAACGTTTGCGAGCCCTCCTGTGCCCATGACCACAGCAAACCAACCCGGTGCAAAATATTTTATGCCATGACGTTGTAGCATATTAAAATGTTCCTCCTTTTATCTTTTTAGTTTCAATTCTAAAAAAGGAATTAAACTATCTTTAGAGAATAACTAATTAATAACTTTGCTAAAAAGCACTGTTGATCAAATTCATAAGGAGTGTTAAACATGGATGATTTAGATGTTCTTCGTCAGGCCATTCTCAATGAAGTGGAAGGAATGGCGTTCTATGACCTAGCAGCCGAAAGAACCTCCAATCCGGAAGTCAAAGAGGCCCTGATCTTTTTGAAGGACCAAGAAGCCGACCATGAAAAATGGCTTAAGAACCTTTTCGAAAGACTTCTCCAAAAGAAAACTTTTGAGGATGAGTTCGTAAGTTGGCTGGATATTCAGCATAAAAACCAAACAGAACGAGAAAAGAAAGGTAAGTCACCTGAGTTGTTCGCTAAGGCAAAGGAACAATTTGAAGACGGCAAACTCTTCCAAACTGCCACTATGGATCTAGCCGTCTTTAAAGTTGGAACTTTAATGGAACAAGCTGCCATCGACTTCTATTCCCAGGCGGCTGAAAAAGCCATTTCCCCTGAAGCTAAAGCACTTTATGAGCGCCTCGTGAAATGGGAAAAAGTGCATCTAAATACTTTAAATGAAATTCACGAAACACTCACTCATCACTGGCTGGAAAATTATGAATTTTTTTACTCCCACGATATGTAAATGCCTTTTCAAGGCAATACTCTACACACCTCTCATAATTCGGCAAAATTCAATGTATTCCTCCTATTATTAGGGACACAATCTTTTGTTTGTAGTAATAAGGCTGGATGCAACATCGCTTTCAGCCTAACTTTTGCCTCTTTACTGCCCATTTCACAAATCCTCGACTAAAACACCTATAAACTTTCACAATTTAGACCTCTTTACTTAACATATTTTAGTTATTCTTATGAAAGTAGGTATTATAAGTAACTAAATCTATTAGTAACAGGAGGCTGTAATTATGGAAGACGACGTTCTCTCTACACAAAAAGACAATAACGACCCTGCTGACATCTCAGACGGCGAAAGACAGGAAGTAGAATTAGTACCCATTTCACAACAAAAACAACCAATCTATTACCATAAACCGAAAAGAAAAATTTTCGCATATGCGAGCCTCTGCTTAATTAGTGCTCTCATAGGTGGACTTACAACTGTAGGCGTAATTCCCTATATTTATCCTGCAAACGCGTCCCCAAACCAATCAGAAAGTACATCATCGCCGCTTACACAGGTCGCATATACTGCCAACGGAACCAATTTTCCTGTAGCACAAATCTCTAAGAATGTCGGCCCAGCGGTTGTCGGCGTTTCAAATTTCCAAACTAGTCGAGGGTCTATCGGAAATTCTGGTCTTCAAGAAGCTGGCAGCGGTTCTGGGTTCATCATTGATGCAAAAAAAGGGTATATTGCTACGAATAATCACGTCATTGAGGGTGCCCAAAAAATTACCGTTAGCCTAAGTGATGGCCGAAATTTAGAAGCTAAAGTCATTGGCGCGGATCCACGCACAGATCTTGCGGTATTACAGATTTCGGATGTATCCAACCTTACAGCAGTGACTCTGGGCGATTCATCAAAAGTCGAAGTGGGTGAACCCGTTGTCGCTATTGGCAATCCAGGCGGAGATGAATTTGCACGTTCTGTAACCACAGGGGTCATCTCTGCACTCAACCGCACACTTGCCCTCCAAGGTATGGCAAGTTACAATCTGATCCAAACCGATGCAGCTATTAATCCTGGGAATAGTGGTGGTCCGCTTGTAAATTATCAAGGTCAAGTCATTGGCATTAACTCGGTTAAATACGCGGAGACAGGCTTTGAAGGGATGGGCTTCTCTATTCCAATTTCAGATGCCCTACCAACATTACAACAGTTAATTACCTCTGGTGTCGCCAAACATCCAGCCCTCTTAGTAAGTACAGACGATCAATACATTGCCCACGCTACGAGTAACAATAAACCCTTGGGTGCCTATATTTCAGGTGTGACACAGAATGGGCCAGCCGCTAAGGCTGGGATTCTAAAAGGGGATGTTATCACCAAGATTAACAGTGGCCAAGTTCAAAATTCTTCAGATCTTGTTCGGGAACTCTATAAAAATAATGTTGGGGACAAAGTAACCATAACCTATATTCGCGATGGAGTGACGAAACAAGTAGAGGCAACGTTGGGAGAAATCGCCTCAAATCAGTAATCCCCCATCGCCTCAATTCTACTTAAGACTGGTGGATGAGTATATCCAAACCAAACAATGAACCCCGGTGGCGATACATCTGATAGATTTTTAGCGGCCAGGTTAATTTGCAACCGTACCACTGCTGCAGAATCCCCAGTTAACTCCAAAGAAACCTGGTCCGCCTGCTTCTCCATTTCTCGTGAAATATAGTTCTGAATTGGGTTTGTAACCATCATAATAAGCAGCAGAAAAAGCTGCACACTCGCCCATAATTGTAACCGATGATGCCCAGCTGTGGGTCTAAGCTTACTCAAATATAGAGCAAGAAGGCCCCAACTCAAGAAAGCCCCGACTACTCCTAAACTTAGCCCTTGAATAATATGTCCTTTCTGCCAGTGTCCCATTTCGTGGGCTAGTACCGCTTCAACTTCATCCAGAGGATAATTCTCAAGCAGATTGTCATAAATGACGATCTGCTTTGTTGTTCCTAACCCCATGAAATAAGCATTCGCCATCGTAGTGCGCCGACTTGCATCCATCACGAGCACTTCATCAACTTGGATTCCCGCCTTATTTGCTAAGTCCTTAACCATACTTATTACAGCAGGATTTTTAGCAGGTTCAAAGTGATTGAACATAGGAGATACGATCACCGGCCAGAGAAAATTCTGAAGTACAAGCCAAACAGCGAAAAGTGTCGCTCCGATAACCCACCATATTTTAGGCCAATGTTTAAGAATTGCAAAGAACAATAATACACCAAACGTTGCTAGGAATAAATCTAGCGCTGCACTTTTGGTATAATCTAACCACCAAGCAGCCAAAGTTTGAGTGGAAAAGCCCCAAGCTTGTTGCCAATAATAGTTTCCGAACAGAGTAAACGGCAATCTGAGTAAGCGCAGAAATAACCACAGGAGGAAAAAATACATCAAGATACTCCTCCAATAGTGACCACATCTTACTTCCACCCTCCGTGCGATCGTTGCACCTTTGCGACTGAAAACTAACCAACTCAAAACGCTCGCCTGCAGCATAAAACTCGTAATAAATAATACCCTGGGCACAAAACTATAGGCTCGAGCACTATGGGCTTGTTCTGTTGAAAAATAACGTAGGGCGGATGGATTAATCGGTCCAGGATAAAGTGCACTTTTCAGATATAGGGCGCAAAATGCCCCCGCCAAGACGATTAGGCCCAACCACAGATAATTCATTCTTCGCTCCAACGTTATCCCCTCAATTCTTTCTGATACCTAGAATCATATCACATCACCCTATAGTCCAAGCAATAGCTTTTTCGCTAAACGACTAACTGAACGAGACGTGTCCCGTAATGGAACACGTCTCTCGGCAGGCAGGCATTATGATAGATCTTATATAAAACCACTTCAATTAGTTATTTTCCTAACTATCTCTGCTGTTTCCTTTCTATTAGTAAACTTTTGAACGGAAATAATAATTACCCACACACTCAAGGCTAGCAAAGCAATGTCTGTGATGACCAACGGCCAGTTTCCCTTTGGCAAGTAAGTCTTGAAAAGAAGCATCAAGAGTGATGCCAACGTGGTGATCATCATTAAGATAGCTGGAATAATCGCGCGAACCAATATTTTCTGCTCTTGTTAGCCAACCAAATACTGACCACAATCAGGGACAAAGCTGCCAATAGCTGGTTAGCCGAGCCAAAGATTGGCCAAATGATCTTCCATCCGTTGTTCCAAGCCAAATAGAGCATGATTGCAACAGAAAGACCAGAATTAAACAAATAGGATTTCATAATTAATATTATCTTAGATCAAGATTAGAATGTTTTATAAAATTCTGACACAATAAGTTTTATGCCTAGCATTGTGTGGGTCTGGTCATACCCGTACTAATGATTCCAATAATACATATTTGCATTATCTTCTTCCTTTGAGTTATCCGAATGATCATAGAGTTCTTTACTATGTATATCTGGAATATTAAAATCTTTGATATCAGAGAAATTCCTCGATATTTTAACAGGGGTGTTGAGAGGGGTTATCGCATATAGATCTTCCATATCTGCATTATTTAATCTAATACAGCCCTGAGATACTGCTTTACCAATGCTAGCAGGTGAATTCGTTCCATGAATAGCATAATTTCTATTTGACAATTCCAGGGCTCTTGTCCCATACACATTCTCCAACTCAGGTACAATCTTATCGGGATTCATAACTTTTTTAGAAATATATAATTCACCCTCTGGCGTTGAGTCCTCTTTACCTAGGGCAACAGAATACATTCGGATAACTTGATCACCAGACATAACCGCTAGACTATGATTTTCCTTATTAATAGCAATATACATAGGTTCAAATGGAATATCCTTAGGATAGAGGAGATTAGGCTTTATCACATCTTTTATTGTAGAAACTAATTCGTTGTTAGCAGGAATTTCACTTAACGAAAAAAGCCACCCCCCATCTCCATTAAGAGAGGCAGCGACATTATTTTTGAATTTATAAGGATCTCTGGGGAATTCAGTTAAATAATTATTTGGAAATGGTTGATTAAGAGTCTTCAACTCTTTTGGTAGATAACCATTTTTTTGAACAAAATGGTATACAGCACTTCTCACAACAGTAGTTGTCTCCCACAGTTGCCGCTCCTGTCCGTCTATAAATGCCGTACTTTCTAAGGGATATATATAGACTTGGATACTCGTATTTCCACCCGCCCACAAAGCCATGCCTATTTCTTCTTTAAATTCATCTATTGCCAATACTTGTATAGAAGTTTTTGGTCCTCGCTCGTATTCTATTTTCAGATTGCTCACTAGCTCATTGACCAAGACTGGTTTAGTACTGCTTCTTTTAACTGTGATGATTTTCGGTTGATAATTCTTACTATCAGGAATAGATGTGGGTTTTTTTTCGATTACTTCATAGGGCAACATATAAATGTAATGATTATTGAGATAATTAGTTGTATTCGTATTTGATACTTTATAGGTTGTAAAATAAAGTGCCATGATAATACTTAAGATAATAGCGATTAAAAGCAAGCTAAATAAGATAAAGTCCCTTTTACCAAAGACGGAGTTATTGGTAATTGTAGCTGTCGATATATTTTGTTCCGTTGTTTTTATTTCTCGTTCCATTCTTAGAACATCAAGTCTTGCCGGAAAATAACCTCTATTAAAGGATCGCTTGATCAAATCAAATGCTTGTTTGATTATGTTACGATACACCATCAAATGCTGATCAAGTTTAGTTGTATAGTACTTACCTAAATGATGTTTTGCGTCGATTTCTAAGTCTAATCCAACATGATACATTGCTTCTTCATTTTCAGGTCGTCTATTTAAGAGTTTTCTCCAAAATTGAGGATCGCTCTTTGATAGATAATAGCCATTCGTGAGATCGTATAAATTTTCTTTAGTTTTGGCATTAAAGTCCAATTTAGCACCTCATTACTATATAATTTAACCTTCCTAGTACTAATGACTGAGACTAGAACTAAAATCAGCAACAATGGCATATGGTAATTATTTACATATTCAGTATATCTACTTTATACAGATTAATCAACCTTAAAATGTTTAAGAAATTTCTATATAGAAACCGATGGCAAAAAAACCGCCCATGGACTTATTGAGAACATCCAAGCAAAAGCCAACGAGGGACTCTTGCGGTTGGAAGATGAAATTCAAAATAGAGGTTATCGGGAATTAATCCCAATAACCTCTATTGTTTTACGATTATACTTCATCCGCATGTAACATCCGCTAAAGAGCATCTGCAGCGAAAGAATAACTAGCCATGATAAGAAATATACTTTTTCACAGTAACCTCACCCTATGAAATTATGCATACGCCAACGCATGTGCCGATAACTCATAGAATTAACTAATTGTGACTTAGATATCTTCATTTCCTTCATTGATATTTCTCCCCAATGTCATTTACCTTTATTTAGGCAATAAGCTTATGCCAAGGATTACCAAAACAGATAATCCTATGAATAACAGTTCATACTTTAACTTATTTAAAGTGTTTAACAAGAAAATTCGCCTCCCTGTCTTTAAAAGAATTGTCGAACCCCAATATATAGAGGGTACTAGTCATGCAAAAGGTTACACAAATCTCTTTATTCTCTTAAAAAAATATTTTATTATTCAGGAAGGAATTAAATAGGCTGAACGTGATTCGTTTTACCCAACAAAATAATGCCAGCGGGACTTCGCGTGGGACAATATATGATACAGAGGATACCGTTGTAAAGGATCTAATAGTGAACGGCAACCCAGCTATGATCTTCTTGCACAAGAACGGTCTAGATACCTTAACCTGGAAATTGAGGGATCTTATTCTTGAAATAACAGGTAAATTAACTGAAGAGGAAATTACTAAGATGGCAAATTCTATTAATTAAAAAGACATAGGAGTTCCCTCCCGGTTACTCTAATAAAGATATCCTCCAGACTGGCACCTTGACTGTGATGCAGATAATCTCTGGGTTAGAAATGATTTCTTGAAAGCGTTTATCCCTGCTGAGGCTGTCAAGCACAAATTCGTTGGTGCCATGTAATCCCCCCTTTTGATCGCCATTGAATAATTTTCGAGTTATACTTAACGCGAAAATTGCACTGTTTTTTTCTCCCAGACATGCTAAAATGCTAATAAGATTTCCTAGTAAAAGATCGGAGTTGGAGCGTTTGCTAAACCTAGCTGAACGAGTTATCGAATTAATTAATTACCAAACTGAAAAGGCCAACACTCATACCCGATATCGCAAACCACTTGTCGGGTTCGCCTCTGCCCATGATCCGTTGTTTGATCAAATGAAGGAAATCATCGGTCCCCATCATTTGCATCCCACGGAACTCCTCACGGATGCTCAAACGGTGATCTCTTTCTTCTTGCCGTTTGCCAAGACGATCATCACTGCTAATCGAGAAAGTCCCGGAATTGCTCGAGAATGGGCTGTCGCTTATCTAGAAACAAACACCCTTATCGCAACCATTAGTGCTACACTCAAGCGAGAACTATCAGCCCAAGGCATCAATGTGGTGACTCAACCAGCCACTCATAATTTTAATGAACAAGATTTGACGGCCCGTTGGTCGAATAAAAGTGTGGGTTTTGTCGCGGGGTTAGGCACCTTCGGTATCAACCATATGCTAATTACCCCCTCTGGATGCGGTGGCCGTTTTGGCAGCACGGTTATTTCTGCTAAAATCCCCCCCACTCCCCGCCCTACCCAAGAGAACTGTCTCTATCTTAGAAATTCTAAATGTCAGTTTTGTGTTACCAACTGTCCTACGGGAGCGTTGACAATCAAAGGTCTGGACAAACATCGATGTTATGCTCAGCTTCTCGAAGTGGACAAACAATTTCCTGACTTAGGGTTATGTGATGTTTGCGGCAAATGCGCCGTAGGACCCTGTGCATATTGCAACGAAGAATGAGCTAATATGCCCGTAATCCTTCCATCCTCTGGCTGCATTCGGCAAATCCTTTCCCAGTAAATACCCAAGAAGGCAGGCGATCTTTCGCGCCCTTATAATTGACACACTCACTTAAATAGACTTTAATTATCTAAGTTATTTTTATAAGAGTCTGAGGAGGAAGAATTAGTGAAGTTTCTAAATTTATTACTTTTGGCTATTCCCGCGAGTATTTTTCTGCAATTATCGGGGTACTCGCCCGTCTTGCTCTTTGTTGCTGCTGGTTTAAGCATCATTCCCCTTGCTGGCTATATGGGCAAAGCAACAGAAGAAATCGCCCTCTATGTTGGTCCTAGAGTTGGTGGCTTATTAAATGCTACCTTTGGTAACGCGGCAGAACTCATTATCACAATTTTCGCCCTAAAAGCTGGTCTTTATGAAGTGGTCAAAGCCTCTATAACTGGCTCAATCATCGGCAATCTTCTCTTAGTTCTAGGCCTTAGCATGCTCTTGGGCGGTTTTAAGTTTAAGATTCAGAAATTCAATCGGGCAACTGCTGGTGTGCATACTTCGATGCTGCTAATGGCTGTAACAGGCTTGATCATTCCCGCAGTCTTTCTTCAAACACACACTAATCCCGCTGCAGAGCCCTTTAGCCTGGGCGTTGCTGGGGTTTTAATGCTCGTATATGTACTTAGTTTAGTTTTTTCTCTTCATACACACAAGGATGTTTACCGACCTAGCTTAGAACATGCTGAAACTCCAAACTGGTCGAAACTTAAAGCCTTTACGGTTTTACTCGTTGCTACACTTTTTGTCGTTCTTGAGAGTGAATTTCTGGTAGCAGGAATCGAACCTGTGGTTAAAACTTTAGGTATCAGCGAACTTTTCATTGGAGTCATCGTGATCCCTATCATTGGTAACGCTGCCGAGCATTCGACCAGCGTCATTATGGCACTCAAGAACAAAATGGATATCAGTTTGGAAATTGCTATCGGCTCTAGTACTCAAATTGCGCTCTTTGTTGCCCCCCTCTTGGTATTCTTGGGCTACTTTATGGGGCAACCACTTGATCTAATTTTTACCACCTATGAACTTGTCGTCATCATCATGGCTACTGTCATTACCGCAATGATTAGCATGGATGGTCGCTCTAACTGGCTAGAAGGAGCGCAACTTTTATCGGCCTATGCTATCATGGCCATCGCCTTTCTCTTTGTGTAAGTTATTGTGTTTTACTGACAAAGATAACCCATAAGAGCAATTCATGAATTGACCCATAAAAGGACCGTGGCTGCGCCACGGTCCTTTTATGGGTCTTCGGAAATTTCAAATTCATAACCTATAAGCCCATATCCCTCCAAGTTGCTGTTCTAGGAGAAAGATCTTCCCTCTATCATCGAGTAAATTCCCTTTAGGATACCACCTACGGCCTCAGCCTCGTTATCAACGATGAATTCTATCATAAATAGGGCTTGCTAATTTATGGAAAAGTCTAGACTTCGCAAGGGTTTACAGGTAGTGTCTTAATAACTATGTGCATGGAAAAACAGCCTTTGCGTCAAAAACCGTGCCCATGGAGTTAAAATTCAAATGGTGCATCGATGCACCATTTGGCCTCTCTTCCCCGATGGGGGAGTAACTCACTGATTCAGTCAGCCATTTGCGCCACTCCCCATGGGGTACCAGCTCTTTGGTTTCCGCCAAACGCCGTCCGATCTCAACGGCGTTGCTAAGCAGCATTTTGCTCTTTGTTCCTTGATAAAGTTAATCTCGGACGCGATTTGCTCAGGCGTTCTGTTGGAAATTTCCATCCTCATACCGGCTGCCCATCCATTGCTATAGGATATGCCGAGCCCCAGACAAGCGTGAGGGCTATAGCGCCAATCCACCCTTGTCTAATTGCCCAAAGTCTGAGTTGGATATTAAGTCGGAAAATGTAATATTCTGGTTGCCTAAGAGGAAGAAAGGGAGTTGGTTAGCAAACCCTAAATAGAAATTCCCTATAGGGTAGACGTTTTTCAAACTGTCTACTTAAGGGGGTATAGTTCACTATAGGGTACACTTTAGTATACTGTAGGCCCTTTTTCGGTATAATAATTTCAGCCACTCAACTCTAGCCCCTAGCAGTAGAATAAGATGTACTTATACACATTTTCTACTCCTTAGAGCCCCTAGCCAAGAGGCGAGTCTATTTAGTTCTAAAAGAGGTGCGATGAATGTCCGAAAAAAGTGAACTCGTTCAACTAAAGTTGAACATCGAGACTTCGGTGAGAGACTATACCCCCGCCGAAGCAGAGTACGGGGCACCACTTCGACTTGTAGAAGTTGGAGTGTCACGATTAGATAACCAGCGGTTATGGAGAGTATTCAGCATTATCACGCTATTGCTCCTGGGAGTGGTTTGCACTGCGACAGAGGCGCAAGCCCAGGTCAATTGTCTGCAATGCCATGGAGATGAGGGTTCTAAAATTAGGAGTTCGGTGCACAGCTTTTTAAGTTGCACAAGTTGCCATACAAATATAGAAGGCTTCCCGCATCCCGTAGGAGCATCATTTAACAAAAAAGAAAGTGTTGCAACCTGTACAAGCTGCCATAAAGGTTTGGTTTCGGATAGTTATGCCAAGAGCTTTCATGGTAAAGCTGTACACCTTGGCAGCAAAAAGTCGGCAACTTGCATAAACTGTCACGGTGCACACGACATTTTGGGACCGGATGCCCCAGCTTCCAAGGTTGCCAAAGAAAATATTCCGCAAACATGTGCCAGCTGCCATAGTCAAGCATCACCTGGTTTTTCCGAGGGCCAGGAGCATTTCGAGTTGACGGCTACCGGTCCAGGAGCACCTATGTACTATACAGCCAATTTTTTTGTCTGGCTAACCCTTATAACGATCACGGCTCTAGTTATCCATATCGAACTACAATTATACCATAATCTGCGTACAATTCTGAGAGAACGGAAAGGGAGGTAAAAGCAGTGGGAAAAAAGCTCATTTTTCAGCGGTTTAATCTCCATCAACGAATTCAGCATATTGGGATGTTTACCAGCTTTATCATTTTAACAATCACGGGATTGCCCATCAAATTTGAGCGAAGCAGTATTTCCCATTGGATCGTCTCGATATTCGGTAGTTTCGATAATATGTTTGCCGTTCATCTGATGGCTGCAGCAGTTATGCTATTGGTTTCTGTTTATCACTTGCTCTATCTTGTGATTTATCCCTTGGTAACTAAAAAGCTATCCTTGGCGATATTGCCAAGTCCCAAAGATCTTTTTGATGTAGTTCATGACGTACAGTATTTATTGGGACGAAGAAAAGATCCACCCAAATTTGATCGTTACTCGTATAAAGAAAAATTCGACTATTGGGCCGTATTCTGGGGCATGGCAATCATGGGCGGGTCAGGTTTAATGATGTGGTTTCCTCAGATTTTCACCCAGTATATGCCACGGTGGATCATTGATTCGGCAAAATATGCCCACACTGACGAAGCCATCTTGGCTATCAGCGCTATTTTCTTTTGGCACTTTTTCAACTCCCACTTCAGCCCTAGATTCTTCCCAATGAATCATGTTTGGTACAGCGGTACAATGAGTAGAGCGGAAATGGAAGAAGATCATCCATTGGAGTTAGAAAGACTTGATAATGAAAGTGAAACATCCAACTAGGACATAAGCAAAGGAGGATAAATATGTCAGATTACTACAAATACAGAAAAAGTCTTCCTCTGACCATATTTCAGATGGTAATTTACGCAGTATTGCTTGTTTTAATTTTTATCTGGGGCGTCAAGCATACCCTCATTTAACAACCAAAGCATGATGATTCATCGAAATACTTACCATTTTCTAGACCAAAGTTAAGGGTATACAGGAATACAGAACACTTTGGTAAGCGCCCAGTCTTCAGACGCATTCGAGATTAGAGCGCTGTCCAAAGATGGACAGGTGCCCGTCTTTGGATGAGAGAAGAGAAAGTATATAATTGAAAGTAGTAGTTATTTTACTTTCTCTTCCTAAAATACGAATTTTGCACCTCGGAGGCCGCATGGGGCTGAAATGGGGTATGCTTGGGCGCAATAAAGACCCGCTAACCAAATATTAGCGGGTTTTATATAAGAGCACGTAATGATCTTACCTAACACCAATATAGATCCCTTATCACCCAAACACAATCTTTCGACCATGTTCAAGCAAATCACAACCCATATTAATGAGTCGTTCGACCTTACAAGATATCTACACAGCTACATACAACCTTTCGGCTGTATATAACCGACGTTCTTACACATGCATATATCTACCGACATATGGTTGAGTAAGAAAACTCAACACCCAGTAAAATCTTAGCTCGACCCTTTAGGATAAGTTGGAACCTTAAAACAATCGAAATCGACCGCCATAAAGCTTTTCCTAACCACTAAAAAATCTTCCCTCCGACTACAGACAAGCGATTTACCACCTGCATATAATCTTTGGCCGACCCATATACACCCGGTAATGAGCATATACAAATCTTGACTCAACCATTACGCACCCTTATGATCGTATTATTGACCGTTACAAGTAATTATATTCAGGTAATTTATGGAATTTTCAAATTAAGGCTACAGCGTAGTAAAATTATTTGAAAGCATAAAGGGATTGACAAAGTGCCACAAAATCAGTAAATATCTGCAAATTACTTCAATATATTGATGGATTATGGTATTCTAATCTATGGACAAGCACTAAGGAGGAGAATTATGCTAGATATACAGGGAGTATCACTGGAAATTGAAGGAAACAAAGGTACTGAGATTCTAAAAAGTATAAATCTAAAATTTTATAATAAAAAAATATATGTCGTCACGGGACCTAATGGTGGAGGGAAATCTTCCCTAGCCAAGGTCATTATGGGAGTCTATAATCCTACTTCGGGTAGAATCTTGCTCAATGGTCAAGACATTACCTATTCAACGATTACCGAAAGGGCTCGCCTAGGTATAGGGTATGCTTTCCAGAGTCCGCCTCGCTTTAAAGGCATAAAAGTTAGAGACCTTCTCAATATGGCAGCCTCGCATAATCCTGAAAATGTAAATATATGCGATTTACTTTATAACGTTGGTTTATGTGCCCAAGATTATCTCGACCGAGATGTGGATTCCAGTCTCTCAGGGGGAGAAATGAAGCGCATCGAGATTGCTACGGTACTTGCCCGTAATCTCAAAGTTGCTGTTTTCGATGAACCAGAAGCAGGGATTGATTTATGGAGCTTTCAAAAACTTGCGGAAACCTTTAAAACTATTCACGAGCAATATGACACTACGATTATTATCATTTCCCACCAGGAGCGTATCATGGAGCTGGCGGATGAAATAATTATTATGTCGAACGGATCAATCAGTGCGCAATCTGAACGAGATGTAATTCTTGCTGGAATTTTGAATAGCGATACTTGTTTATGTAGTACCAAATGTGAGAAAGGGGTTGGTCAGAATGTTGAATGCATTGGATAAACTGATGCTAGAGAAAGTGGCCGATCTTCATGACATCCCACAAGGGGCTTTCAATATTAGGAAAAATGGCCAAGGGGTACAACGAAATACTACCGAAAATATCGATATCATCACTAAAACAGATAAGTCGGGGATTGATGTAATTGTAAAGCCCTATACCCAAGGAGAAACTGTTCATATTCCAGTTATCGTAACAGAAGACAACCTCAATGATGTTGTCTATAATACCTTTGAAATTGGGGAATACTCTGACGTAGAGATAATAGCAGGCTGTGGAATCCATAATTGTGGAACCCAAAAATCACAGCATGACGGAATCCACACCTTTTATGTTAGAAAAGGTGCCAAACTTAAGTATGTCGAAAAACATTATGGCCAAGGTGAAGGAACAGGACAGCGAGTTTTGAATCCTAAGACAATTATCGAGGCAGAAGCAGGGGCCGTTGTCGAACTCGAATTGATTCAAATCAAAGGAATTGACCGCACAAAAAGAGAAACCGAAATCCGCCTTATGGGTAATGCCAAGCTTGTAGTCACTGAACGTCTCTTAACTTACTTAGATCAGGAAGCGGAATCTAGCATCAATGTCGAATTATTAGGCGTCGATTCCTCAGCTCAGATTATTTCAAGATCCGTTGCCCAAGACAATTCCAAACAAGAATTCTATTTTGATTTAGACGGGAAGAACAAATGTAGAGGACATATCCAATGCGATGCGATTATAATGCATAATGCCGTAGTCCTCTCAACCCCGAAGATTTCTGCTCATCACAGTGAAGCCCAACTTGTACATGAGGCTGCCATTGGGAGAATCGAATCCGAACAGCTAATCAAATTAATGTCTCTTGGATTCTCAGAGAAAGAGGCAGAGGACACGATCCTCAATGGTTTTCTTAAGTAAAGCTAAATACATTTTTGACATCCTCAACCAAGAGCCCGGTACAGCTACTGCACCGGGTTCTAAAATATCGCTGATGAAAATGAGGAGGTAGTTACTCCATGGCAGAAATAACGGAATATAAAAAACCTGTAAAAGTGGGTGACCGCCGTGTTCACATGGCCAATGAACGTACCTTCCTTGCCTGGGTAAGAACAAGTATCGGGATAATGGCCTTCGGTTTTGTTCTTGAAAGGTTCGCCCTATTCATTAAACAAATGTCGTACATATTGGGAGAATCAAGTATGGGAAAAGCCCTACAACCTTCAGATGGATCTTCGTCCATCGCAGGAATTTTTCTTGTCGGTCTAGGTGCCTTATTGTGCCCACTTGCCTTTATCCGGTATAAGAAAGTCGAGAGACAAATAGACGATGATACGTATTTGCCATCCCCAGTACTCAATATGTTGCTTACCCTTTCAATCCTTGCAGTCGGAATTTACCTAGTATTTCATTTGCTACAAAGTACTTAAAATTTAGCCCCTGAGGAATTTATTCCTCAGGGGCTAAATTTTGTCATTTCCTCTTACTTTAACCACCCTAGAGAAATTTCATCTTTGTTAATCTAAGTACTCTGACAGAAAATTCTGGGGCAACGGAGTGTCTTAATACACAATAAAAAAAGTATTGTCTGTTGTAATAACACCTGTTATAATTCAACATAACCTTGTAAGCGTCAGAGAAGATACGTTACACCAAGCTAGCAGTAGGGACGCGTACAAGAAACTAATTTATAAAAGAAGAAAGGAAGGATGGTAGCACGGTAAAATAGTCCGGCAAGAATGGTTAGTTTTGTAGTATGGTAGACAACGCAATTATTGAATTTGATGTTATTCTTGACCATTGAATTTAGGTTCTAATTTTCGAAACGGGGTGAATTTATGCTAGGGTTAACTGACCCGGGAGTCATTGCTGCATATCTTTTGTCCATCGGCAGTGCTCTTCTTTGTGTGATATATGGTGTCATCAACTGGAATAAAGAGTGATAAATTTACATTTGAATTTCATGTTTAGAAGGGCGGATTAATGAATGGGCGTTTTTGTCATTATCCTAGGAATCTATCTATTAATCACGGCATTCCTAGGGTATTTAGGTTATAAGCACACTAAATCTTCAAAAGATTACATGGTGGCAGGAGGAAATATCCATCCTTATTTAATGGGCATGGCTTATGGAGCCACGTTTATCTCGACCTCAGCGATTGTTGGTTTTGGTGGAGTCGCGGCATTTTATGGTATGAGTATGTTGTGGTTAACGTTTGCTAATATTTTTGTCGGAATTTTTATTGCCTTCGTATTCTTTGGTAAAAAAACACGTGCTTTAGGGCAGAAATACAAAGCTTTTACCTTTCCTCACCTTTTAGGATCTCACTACGAATCAACCTTCATTCGCAAGTGGTCAGCCGCATTGATGAGTATCGTCTTACCTCTATATGCAGCTGCCGTTATGATCGGTGGGGCGCGATTCTTAGAGCAATCCTTAAAGATGAACTATTCGACGGCTCTCTGGATTCTCTCTCTCGTCGTTTTGGCTTATGTTTATTTTGGCGGCCTTAGAGGGGTTGTTTATACAGATGCCTTCCAAGGAACCCTCATGTTCGTGATGATGTTCGTCATAATCATTCTAACGTATATCAAGTTAGGTGGCGTCTCGGTAGCACATGCCAAGTTAGCCGCCATGAATAGCTTAGTTCCTGCAGCCTTTTTAAAACAAGGAATGACTGGTTTTGCTTCAATGCCCATTTTCTTAAGTCAAAACTGGTACTTTGTCATTTCAACATTAGTTCTTGGAGTTGGCATTGGGGTCTTAGCTCAACCACAACTTATTGTTCGTTATATGACTGTTAAATCTAACAAAGAACTAAACCGCGCCATGGTTTTTGGCGGGATTTTCATTTTATTCATGACAGGTGTGGCTTTTACTGTTGGTGCTCTTTCCAATGTTTTCTTTTACGAAACAAGCCAGCAAATAGCTATGACGGCTTCGATTGTCGGAACAGCTGGTCCCAATACTGACCTAGTGATCCCCATGTTTCTAACTCAGGCTTTTCCATCTTGGCTGTATTACTTCCTCTTGTTAGGTCTTTTAGCCGCAGCAATGTCCACCCTGAGTGGTCAATTTCATTTCATCTCGACCTCACTCAGCTATGATCTTTTTGGCAAGACCAGCAAAGACGACCCCAGAAAAACCTTGTTGTTAGCCCGTGTAGGTTTGCTGGTAGGTTTTGCGGTCACTGTGTTTGTAGCCTATCGTTTACCAGGAAATATTATTGCTTTGGCAACTTCAATTTTCTTCGGCCTTTGCGCTGCAGCATTTCTCCCAATGTATGCTGGAGCCCTCTGGTGGCCACGTGCCACGAAAACTGCTGCAACCTGGAGTATGTTAGTGGGATCTCTTCTTTACCTTTTTCTTTGTCTCTTTGTCTACACTAAAGATTCTTCAATCTTTGGCTTGGCGAAATTAGTTTTGGGTCGTGCTTCACTAGCCGGAACAGGCTCTTTTAGCTATATGGATCCGCTATTATTTGCTCTTCCAGCGAGCATTGTTGTTTTCATTGTCGTGACTTTATTCACTAAACCATTAAATCGAGTAGAAGAAAGTAACATCCTGTCCTTAAATGACCAATAACCAGCCCTTTAAGTTATGAACAGAACCCCTAAAACGGACATTGAAAGAAATAAACCTCCTATTGTAGAGATCTACAGTAGGAGGTTTTATTATGCTAGAAGAAATGGATTAAACATATGAAAACTACTGCCAAGAAGTAATGCTTGTAAAAGAACATGAAATGACCAATCGTGAAATTGCTCAACAGCTCTTTTCTACAGACGGCAATTGATTTACCATATATTATCAGGATATAACCTAAATAATCTTCAAATAATAAAGACAGTGCAATTTGGAGAAAATGGAGGCTAGAAAAATGGAACTATTTGATAATGTAGTGAAATTAATTAGTAAAATGCAAAGAGTTCTAAAGATGAAGGATTCTGTCGCAGTCAGTATATTTGCTGGCATATTAGGAACCTTAGCCATGGATACTTCAAACTTGATGTTCTGGAGGAAAGGGAAAACCGAAGCCCTGTATGGACATATCGCTGGCTCAATTTTTGTAAATCCTTTTAGACTTAATCAACGAAAGAACTTTTGGCTTGGTCAAATAATGCATCTTATTACTGGAGCTGTTCTGGCCTATCCTTTGACTATAATATTAAAAAAGACGGGAAAAGACAACATTTTGTTAAAGGGAGCGTTCTTTGGTGCAGTAACCTGGGAATTTATCTACGGAATTGGCCAAAGGTTCAGTGTATTTGCCACAAAGCCACGCTTTACAAAAACACACTATGCAGAGTTATTTAATAACATTATCTATGGAGTAACCACAGCCCAAGCGTTGGTTAGCTTTTCAGAACCGTCAATGTTTCCAGATAGGAAAAATAAAACACAAAAAAACTTAAATACACAAAAAAACAAAGTACAACCTATTTACGCTGATGTAAATGCTAATGAAGAAAATACAGTGTTCATGTAAGATATCACAATGCACTCATTGGTGAGTGCATTTTTTTTATGCGCTAAAAAGGTACGTAAATGCTAGTATACCCGTGCCACGCCAGTCACTTCGGCTGAGAGCGCGTCTAAGGCGACAAGGTCATCCGCATTAAGCTCCTTTAAAGAGGTCTTCCCGAGAGAACGCATTGCTTCTTCCATTTCCAATACCATAGATTGTAAGACATTGACGACACTAGTAGCAGCTTGATCAATATTTAGTTGTGTTTTCGTGGATGAGTCGTAATACAAAAGTGTTGTAAGTGGTTCCCAAGGAATCACCTTGTCTATTTGACCATGCACTAAAGCAAAAAGAGGGACTGTTGCAAGATAGACTGCGTCTGCCCCTAGGGCCAGTGCTTTAAGACATTGTCCTGGAGTAAAATATCCTCCTGCCACGATTAAACTCACCTGAGTATTTTTTAAATATCTTTCAGCACGAACAAGAGCGTTTAAACTCGGTATTCCAAAATCATCTTGTTTGATCGGAGTGGTTGCATGGGATCCTCCTTGAGCCCCATCCAAAATTACGGCATCAAACCCAAGATCGACGGCTACAGCTAAATCGTCTTCTAGGTGCCCCGTTGCCATCAGTTTTAAGGCTATGGGAATCCCTTTTGCTTGTTTACGTAGACTTTTCATGAAACCAGGCCAATCTTCTGTTGATTTTATGCCCGGCGGCGCTGGAAAGGAGGTAGTCGACTGGCCGGGAGCCAATCCAGCTAGCACCTGCGCTCTTCCCTTTAAAGCCACTGCCTCTACCAGAACAGACCCCATGTCGGCGCCTTGTCCCATTTGAACTTCTAACATATCAGCCGAAGAGATTTGTTCGATGTTTCTTCCGCCCCATATCCATCGGGAAATTTGCAAGACATACTTTCCTGCGTCCGCTCGCTCCTCCGGCAGAAAGGGGCCTTCTCCAGACGAGATTGTTGTTTGGAGTGTCTTTGCGGCTCTAGCCAGGGCCCGCTTGGCTTCCTCACTAAGTGCTAAACCGTAGGCCATACCGCTGATCATCAAGGGGATACTTATGGTAAGCGGTTTAGTGGCATTTACGCCAATTGTTACCTGCATGTCAACCTTAACACTTTCCTGGAGAGACAAGCTTGTCATCTGCTTAGGTGCAAACATTAGGTTTTCAAAACCCAGAAAATGCTTGGGAGTTCCTAAGGGGCGCGTAAGCACCTTTCCGTCTTCAGCACGCAGACTCATTTCTAATAAATTTAAGATCGAAAAGCGATTTAACGAGGGCCACATCTCTGCAATGTTCTGGGTATATTTGTCTGAAAGTAGTCGTTTAGCAGCAGTGCCAGTGATTTTCTTTATAATCTTACGCAAGATTGGTTTGGTAAATCGTTTTGTTAATAAAAATAAGAGGAATAACAAAGGTATCGTAAACATCAGCAGTAGAAACCATCCGGGGATATTCAAAGTAATTTGCATGTTTTATCCTCGCAGTATTTTTTTCTAGTATGCTCAGATAAGAGTGTTTTACAACAGTACTTTTTAATATATAATAAGGCCTAATAAGCTGAATAAACCATAAATTAGCAGATTTAAAAATAAAGGAGATGAAGTCTATGTTCAAAAGAATTTTAGTCCCCACAGACGGTTCCGAATCCTCACGTCATGCCCTCATGAAAGCCTTAGAGTTAGCTAGTAAATTCGATTCGGAAATAGAGCTATTTCATGTAACCCCATCCCAGGAAGCCTACTATGGATTCAATGAGAGTTATAATACTTTCGCTAACGCAGACCAAATCAAAAGTAATGGTGACCTAGCCTTAGCAAATACATTAAAGGGCCTAAATATAGAAGGCGTGCATTTATCAAAAAAGCATGTCTCCGGGAGCGCTTCAGTTCGCATCTTAGACGAGATTAAAAGAGACTTTGATTTAGTCATCATGGGGACTCGCGGCCATAGTGGTATTGTTGGAGCAGTCTTAGGAAGTGTTGCGCAGCGCGTACTTGCCAGTTCCGATTGCCCAGTACTTATTGTTAAATAAACATTCCATCATACTGATAAGAAAATCTTGATTTACTCATCAAAACAAGGCTGGAAGCTTGAGCGCTTCCAGCCTTGTTTTTAATCTGTAAGATTTAAGATATTTCTCAATTGTGTAAAGTCCAATAGTATCAACCTGATTATGTCAGAATTGCACTAATTGTTCTGTACTCCTACATAAAAATATGCTTAAAACTTAATACTAAACTTGGTGAGTATGGAGGAGGTTTCTATGAAAAATTTAACTTCAAAAACAAAAAAACGGCTTCTTATCGGATTGCCACTGCTTGTTATTGCTGGAATTTTTCTATTTATGCAATATGAACGGACATCGACCACTCATTATTGCGGAACGACCTGTCACATCATGAAAATCCCCTACGAAGCCTCTTTTCACAGTGTACATCGCGAGACAAACGGGGTTGGGTGTAAAGATTGTCACATCCCTCATGATAATATTCTTGAGCAAATCGCCTACAAAGGCTATTCAGGCGCCAGGGATTATTATAAAAACACTTTTGCCCCACCGGATGTACTACATACAAAGGAATGGAGTGAAAAAATACTTCAACGCAACTGCCTTCGATGCCATGCAACGCTTGTTGCACGAATTAACACCAGTGATGGATTGCAATGTTTCGAATGCCATCGCGGTGAGCCGCATGATACACCCATTCAGCCTTTCAGCAGCCAAGCTGTTCACACCCCAATTCGCTAAAATGGAGGTAGGAATTGAATGCAAAAATACTGGCGCGGTTTTATGTTGCTCAGTCTTAGCCTATTGATGATGGTATTTCTAATAGTTGGTTGTACCCAAAAAGCTCCCACTCAACCCACGACAGCTTCTATACCGGAGGGAGAACTTGATCCCGCCGTATGGGGTAAAGTATACCCTGATCACTATGCCAGCTATCTTAAGCAAAAGGAACAAACGAAGGGGAATTCTAAGTACGGTGGTTCTCTCCCTGAATCACATCTTAAAGAGTCACCAGCTCAAGTTAAACTGTTTGCAGGCTATCCTTTTTCTGAAGATTATAACGAAGAACGCGGCCATCTTTGGTCTTTGGAAGATGTAACCGGCACCCAACGTATCGGACCCAAAACGATTAGTTCCTGCTGGAATTGTAAAAGCCCTAACGTAAAACCCCTCGTCGATAAAATGGGAGATGCCTTTTGGGCAACACCTTTTGCAGAGTTAAAAGATCAGATCAAACATCCCATTGCCTGTGCAAACTGCCATGATTCAAAAACAATGGCCCTTACTATCACCAGTATCCCTCTACTCGACGCTCTAAAAACAAGAGGAATTGATCCCGCCAAATTCAGTCGACAGGAAATGCGAACCATGGTCTGTGCCCAGTGCCATGTCGAATATTACTTTAAACCCGATAATAAGAAAGTTACTTTCCCCTGGAACTATGGGTTAAAAATGGATGATGCTGAAAAATTATATGAAGAGATTAATTTTAAAGACTGGGATCATAAAGAAAGTCAGGCTCCTATGCTCAAAGCTCAACACCCCGATTACGAGCTGTTCTCTACGGGTATCCACGCAGCGAACGGTGTAGCCTGTGCGGATTGCCATATGCCCTATGTAAAACAAGGTCAAACTAAAATATCTTCGCATCATTTACAAAGTCCCCTCAATCATATCTCTCAATCCTGTCAAACTTGTCATAAACAAAGCGAAGAGTATTTAAAGAACCAAGTCATAGGTACGCAGGATGCCGTGTTTAAAACGAAGGTTTTATTAGAAACAGCGCTCTCCGAGGCCATCGATGCTATCGCAACAGCTGCCAAGAACCCTGCAGCCAAAGCAGATATGATGACCCAAGCTCGGTCTCTGCATCGCAAAGCAGGGTGGCGTTGGGATTACATCTCTGCTGAAAACAGCATGGGATGGCACAGCCCAAATGAAGCCTTAAGAATTCTCGGTGAGGGGATTGATTTAGCCCGGCAAGCCCAGCTGAAGGCGAATTTAGCAGTAGGTACAATAGCCGGAGGTGAGGCTGGAGCAGCTGCAGGGAAAACTCCCGGAGCAGGAACTTCGGTTGATGCTGCCGGTCAAGGAGCAGTACCAACACCATAAGTCGTAAGCTATTAAAAACCTTTGTCTAATTTTCAAAAACCCCCACTTATAGAAGTGGGGGTTTTTCACGAGTTCTCTAGATCTCAATTCTAAATCTCTAACATCAATCCAATATGCTCTTTTTTTTCAATTAACTTAATCCGATTCGCCAATTATGACAATTATCGTCGCTAGCTCTCCCATAATCGAACATCCACTTTGACATCATAAAGAGTACTACCCGCTGCTCTATCTGTTAAACGCTGGGACGTAAGGGCATTTACGGTACTATCTCCGGGCATAGATACACTCGAAAACAGACCTTCCGTTACTACTACTCCTTGGGGAACGGTGGTCGTTAGCTTGAGAATAAACTGCACCTCGCCTCGCTCATTAAAGGCGATCACTCTCTGACCATCGAGCAAGTTCTTACTTTCGGCATCTTCAGGGTTCATTTGAAGATAAGCTGCTTCCTTTTTGCTAAGTAAATCAGGTCGCTCATTGAAGGAAGAATTCAGAGAGTACACACTTGGTGTGCTCATTAGATAAAATGGGGCATCATCTCCGTAGGGTTCGAAATAGTGCGGTAATAGCTCAGCATCCTTGGGATTGCAGATTTCTATTTTACCGGATGGAGTAAGGAAGGTTGTTTTGTAATTCTCGGGCAGGGAGAGTTCGACGGGATGACCTGCTTGAAGTTTCGCCAGGTCTATACTCTCAAGCCACGATGCCGGCGGATCAATCAGCTGATTAATAAGGTCATCAGCGGTATGTTTAAAAAAATATTCTTCGTAACCCATGGCCTGAGCAAGCAACTGAAAAACCTCCCAGTTCGACTTAGCTTCACCAATTGGAGGAATAACTGCAGCCGCTCTTTGGATGCCATAATGACCATAGGCGCGGTAAATGTCCGAATGTTCTAAGGAGCTTGTAGCAGGCAAAATGATGTCAGCATACCGAGCCGTATCCGTCATAAATCGTTCATGTACAACTGTAAAAAGATCCTCTCGCTCAAGTCCCTTGATGATCATTGTTTGGTCAGGGGCAACAACAGCAGGGTTGGAATGGTAGACGTACATACTCATAATCGGAGGGTTTGATAATTCCGTTAGCGCGTAACCAAGCTGATTCATATTCACGACTCGGGTAGGCTCTTTTAGTAAATCTTCGCGCGTAACTCGCTGTGTATGAAATACCTTACCAGTCGAAATACTGGCGAGCAATCCACCTCCTGGGTTTCCCCATGCTCCGACTAGTGCAGGAAGACAGGTAATAGTGCGAACCGTCATTGCCCCGTTTCCATAACGACAAAGCCCTGATCCCAAGACAATAAACGGTGCATGGGCTTTACCATACTGACGAGCCATTTCTTCGATTAAGCTTACTTCGATACCCGTGATTTGACTCACTTTAGCCGGTGGATAATCGGGTAAAACTTCCATTCGAAGCTGTTCAAATCCCTGGACATACTTATCTATAAACTCTTGATCAATCCACCCATCGCGCACCAAGATGTGCATGATGCCCAGAGCCAAAGCACCATCCCTCCCCGGTCGTACTAATACGACCTTATCAACAATTTGGGCAGTAGGATTTTCATAGGTGTCAATAAGCCAAACCATAGCTCCACGCTTTTTAGCTTCTCGAATATGATGCATTAGATGGATGTTGGTTGCCAGGACATTCGTACCCCACAAGAGTATAAAGTCACTCTTTTCAACTTCATCCGGGTGTGGAGCCATAGTCTCACCCATCACTGACGCCCAACCATAACTCTTTGAAGAGGAACAAATAGTGCGAGCCAATCTTGACGCTCCTAAACGATGGAAAAAACCTTCCCCACAATTGCGTTGGACTGTACCCATAGTCCCTGCATATGAATACGGCAAAATCGCTTCCGCGCCATGGTTCGAAATAACCCCCTGCCATCTATCGACAATACGCTCAATCGCTTCTTCCCACGAAATGGGTTTAAACTGACCCGTTCCTTTTTCGCCAATCCGCAATAGTGGTTGGGTTAGTCTCTGCGGGGAATGGACTGTTCTCTCATAGTGAATCATTTTCGGGCATAAAGTTCCTTTAGTAAAAGGATGTTCTGGGTCACCCATAACCTTCACCGCTTGACCATCGACAACTTCTACTAAAAGCCCACACGCATCGGGACAGTCATATGGACAAACTGAGCGTTTAATTTCAGAATTCACGTTACACTCACCCTTCTAACACAGTTTTTACTTATCATCTGTCGCCTTACCATCACCGAAAACCGGTATTTCGTCTCCTAAAAAAGTTGGTTTAGGTTTAATAACCTTAGCCCACAAAAAATCTTTGTTCCTAGCTGCAATTTCTCTGAGTTTATAAAGTTCCATAGCCCGATAATCACGTCGGTCTGTCGCAACTCCATACGCCTCCATACCTAATGCCCTAGCTACATAAACCGCTCGCATAAGATGATACTCCTGGGTAACGATGATTACCTTCTTAACTTTGAAGATGTCCCTAGCTCTGTACATACTCTCATAAGTGCTAAAACCTGCATGATCCATAAAGATGTCCTTATTGGGTACCCCTTTATCCTTTAAAAAGCTCTTCATCGAATTAACTTCATCATAATCCTTCCGTCCATGATCGCCACTCACGATCAGTTTCGGTGCCTTCTTTTGCTCGTATAGTTCATATCCTGCAGTTAGACGATCGTTTAGCATTGTCGACACCGTTCCGTTTGGTAATACATACGCTCCTAAGACTAAAATGGCGTCAGCGTTAGGAGCTTCGCTTGCGTTAAGGATATATTTCGTTCCAACTGTCTCAACGTGCTGATTCACAATCAGCGCAGTGGTGCAAGTAAGCGTCAAAAAAAGAACTGAGAAAACTATCACCTGCTTTAGGCGCTTTTTTAAGGTTAATAACTTACTCATAGCACACCTTCCATATAACTGTTATTTCTAGCATTCGTATTAAATATACTACTATTTTAGCAACTTATATAGCGTTTCTATTTAGCACGTACATAACCAGTTTTCTCGACTAGACTTTGTCCTTCCTCAGATAAGACCCAGCTAAGGAAACGACTGATATTTTCCTTTTGGTTCGATTTTAAAGATACTGCATAAACAGGTACTGTGAAGGGATAGGTTTTATTGCGCACGGTTTCTGGGGTCGGTTTGATCCCATCAATCGAAAGATACTTAATCTGATTGTTTTTTATCATCTGGGTCGAGTAATACATAAATGAATACCCTATGGCATTTTTGGCGTTTTTATAACCTGCAACCTCGCTAATGATTTCTCCCATACCCCCTGCATAGGTTTCCTTTGTCTGTTCTAACATCGTAATGCCAGTCATCACTTTATTCTGCATAACCGTTTGACTACCTGAGTTTTCAGGACGTTGATAAGGCAGTATCCTATTCCATTGTCCCCCGACTTCTTTCCAACGGGTGATTTTACCAGTGTAGATATCCTGGATCTGCTTTATAGTCAGGTCCTCAACCGGATTCTTAGAGTTTGTGAAAAATACAAACGCTTCACTCCCAATGGGAGTTAAGACAAACTCATCCCCTTTGGCTTTAATCGCCTCAAGGTGAGCCTTCGACGGCTCTGCAACAAAGATTATATCGGTCTGACCTGCAATTAAACGTTCGTATGCTGTGCCAGTTTTTGAACACTTCACTAGATCTAGGGGAAACTTCTCACTGGCCACAAAGGCAGTAGATACATCTTTATCGTTTTTGTTCCTGTTTGCTAGATAATATTCACCAAGTCCCTTATAGACAGCTTCAACAAACGAAGCATAAACCGGATAGGCGGCTGTCGCACCGTCAAGACGTGGCATAGAATCAAGCTCTTCAAATTGTAAGTTGGCAGGCTTATCAAGCTTAGCGAGTCCGTTGTTCTCCTTGAACGGAGCTTTATCTATCAGATCAAATTCGGTTAAATCACTCCCGACTGTTGACTTCCCATAGAGCAATTCCGTAGTACCATCATCTATAACTTTTCTTGTCGTGATACCAGAAAAAGCAAGGACAAAAATGCAAAGCAAGACCAATACCGCTTTAAAGTTTCTCGATAGAGAGCTATCTGCCGCTGTCTTCGCAGTCCATTCAGACAAAATAATTCCAATTAGAAACCCCATATACCCCATAAGCTCTGCCACAGGTATGATAAAATGCAACCCTGATAAGGAAAGGCCTAAGCCAATAATCAATAACATAGGATTCTTGAGAGCATACACTCCCCACCAGCCTGAATTAAAATTTCCTCTTGAAAATGCGAGTGCAAGAACTGCAAAGACCAGAGCATAGAGAATAGGCACAATGGCAATGAGATACCTTTCCTTTGCCGAGTTGGGCTTATGCTTTGACAATTTTACAAAAATATAACCAACAATAATACCTATAATAAGCGAACCGAAAAAGGCAATCGATAACAGGATCAACTTTCTAGCATCGCTGCCAAGCTCATATAACCTTAGCCCATCTGTAATTGACGAAACAATGATCATCCCAATGGTAAGTAAGAAAGGAAGAATGATCATTTGGGTTGCCAAAGAGGTTCCCAGGTACTTTTTATTTGATTTCATCTCTCAACACTCCTATCAGATTCACTACTCTATTCACAAAGCCTACACCTAGACCCCGTTTGTCCTTTTCTTTTCCTTATTCTCACAATTCGGCAAAACTCTAATCTAGTCCTCCTAGTATGTAACGTGAAAGGACCTTTCATATAAACAGAAACAAGGCTGGAATTATCTGCGCTTCCAGCCTAACTTCTTCTTAAGGATACAAAAGCTCATACCAATAGTAGATTTAGGTTCCTTCTAATTTGATGTCATTCTTCTTATACCGGAAGAAATCTGCGCCAAATGATGATTTCCATGCCACGCGTAAAGGTCAATTAACTTCTTAATCGTTAATAGCCCCATATCCGGATGAATTAACTCTCTATCAAGACCTGACGACGATAACGACCTCAGTAGAATGACCCAGCGTTTATGTAATCCATCCAGTAATTTTGTGGATAGTTCAATGGGTAACTGAGAGTCATTTAGTTCAGCCCACAGCGCCTCATCATAAGGCTTTATAGTTGGTTTATCCTCAGTCAGAGCCAGTTTAATTCTAATATAAGCATTCATATTACTATCCGCTAAGTGGTGAACTAACTGGCGAATCGTCCAACCGCCTGGTCTATATGGAGCGTCAAGCTGTTCTTCCGTTAATTTTTCGACAGCTCTAATTAACAACTCAGGCAGCACTTCTATTTGCTCAATTAAAGCAGTAATTTGCTTTTCAGAAATCTCTTTTTCAAAATCAAACGTCCCAATCGGATATCTTATATCATCCACAAAACGTTCTCTCCCCTCCTATTTTCCTTCTAGCTATCAAGATTCGGTGAAAAATTATATATTCCTCCCATTATTATGAAGAAATTTCCCATTTACTTAAGAGCATTGAAGGAGTGATTCACTCTTTTTTCATTTCCCCTATGCCCTTCGCTGTCACTACTCTTATTAAATTGATTTTCATTATCTCTTAGTTGTCTGGTTATCCAGAAACCAACACAGGTCAGATCAATTCATCACAGGAGCGATCTGTGATTATTTCCCACCCTCGTATCTTAGCCTCTTTTAGCAGCTCTTGGTCAGGATTAACGGCCACTGGGTGTCCAACGAACGAGAGCAAGGATAGGTCCTGGATTGAATCAGCATACGCATAAGCGTCGCCAATGTCAAAAAACACCCCAGCCTCCTCTTGTTCCTTTAGAAACGTGGTCAGAGCTTGTACCTTCGAGGGTCCATTCATGATAGAGGTTATTCTACCTGTCGAAACTCCAGCTAATAATTCAATCTCAGTCCCAAGCCAAAATTTCATACCTAGATCTCTGGCAACCAAGGCAACAAACTGCGAAAAGGCACCTGAGAGAAGCAAAATTTGATCCTCTGACTCAAGGTGAAGTTTAACCCGGCAAAGAGATACAGGGCTGAAACTCCCTCTTGCCAACTCTAAACATTGCTTAAAAAATCCTTCGATTTGAGGTTCACTCATTCCACCCAGCATCTTAACTATACCGCTCAAAACTCGCTTGATCGCTAGTTGACGACATAGCCCAAGACGATATAATATATACACCCAAGACATTGAAATATAGAAATTACGAATCTTTTTTCGCAACCCTTTGTCTTGCTTTAGGACACGCAAGAAGATACGAGGAGTTTCTTCAAGATGAATTGTGCCATCAAAATCAAAAATCACAAGGCTCATACTAATACCTCCTACTTAGTCCTTAAAAGCGTAGAAGCAATTCATCATTCTCCAATTAAATAATGGATCACTCGTTCAGAAAACAATATCCATAATCCGCTCAAAAAAGCATAAAGCATAAAGCAAGCATATTTTCTCCCAGAGAGATAAACTTTTGCGAGGGTAGCATATGATTGATTCCTTTCACATGATGTCCATGAGACATTAGAGTTTTCCTATATGCTAACATTCGTGAACTAGCGATATATTCCTTCTACCCATGAAATATATCGCTAGTTCTATTAAACTATTCAGGTATCCCATAAAAAAGCTTCTCGTTCTTATCGATCCGGTCAACGAGTCCAATATGCACTAAGTGTTCTAAATGAGACAGTGCCTCCCCAGAGGCAAACCACTTTTGAGAGTGCGGGAAATCCTCCCATTTCTTATGACTCACATCCCAATGCATTGCAGCGGCCATCTCACTTGCAGTCTTTTTACCATCTTGCAAAATTAATAAAATTTCCTTTAGGCGCTCTTCATGGTGATTTACAAGTTCAATGATTCTCTTCTGGTGATCTCTAATTATTTTTCTATGCGCTGTGAATAAGTAATCAATCTCATACTGATACAATTTGTTGAGGCTATTCAAATAGGTGGACAAAATATCCTGTTCAAATCCCCAAAATGATATATTTGGAGTAATTGCATCTAAAACATGGTCTCCACAAAAAAACAACCTGTGTTTTCTTTCATATAACCCAATATGCCCTGGCGTATGGCCGGGAATATCCACCACTTCAAAACAATAATCCCCTAGAATGATCTCGTTCCCTTCAATCAGCGGGCTAAATTCTAGAGGCTCGACCAATCTTGTCCCAAACTCTTTACCAAATCTTAAAGAGTTGTCAGTTTTGAAGCCAAATATTTGGTTGAGTGTATGGTAAAAACTATCACGTTTAGAAGTTTGATTAAACAAGTCTCCATCTATCTGACTAAAATAAATTGATTGTACTCCGCTTTTTTTAAGAGCTGGAGCAAGTCCCGAGTGATCCGTGTGCATATGAGTAATTAGAAGATCAGTTTTTTTTAGGTCAATGTTTAGTTCCTCCAACCCCTTCGTCAACTCTGTCAGACATTCTTCTGTGTTAAAGCCTGTATCGATAATTAAATTCCTATTCTCAGATATTATAATGTAACTATTAATAGCTTTTAAAGGGTTTTTGGGCAGAGGTATTTCATTTTTGAATATATTTGGGTAGACTTCTGTAATCACAAGGCTGCCTCCAATCTAATAAACAACTCTTATAAGGACTTCTCAATATCCCCTCGCTTATCAAAACTCATTGCTCAAGGAATTTCGTTGCTAATTTTTCTAATGGCTCATCATCTACTCTATATACAGTCCATTCATCCATGGGGACCGCTCCCAACTTTTTATAAAACTTAACGGAGGGTTCGTTCCAATCCAAGCACCACCATTCCAATCTGCCGCACTTCCTATCTAACGCTATCTTCGCTAGAAATGAAAGAATAATTCTCCCCAGCCCTTTTCCTCTCATTTCTGGTTTAACATATAAATCCTCCAAATAAATACCGGGTTTCCCTAGAAAAGTAGAAAAGTTATGAAAGAATAAAGCAAAACCTATCGGTTGATTTTCATATTCACCAATAATAACCTCGGCTATCTTTCTTTCAAATAAAGACTCTCTTAAAATTTCTTCAGTTGCTACAACCTCATGTAACATTTTTTCATAGGAAGCCAGCTCTTTAATAAACTCTAGTATCAGGGAAACATCATTTATTTCCGCGAATCTCAATTTAAAACCCTCTAAATTAGTATCAATTAATTGCTTCATATTTACTCCTAACGCAAATTCTTATTATTTATCTAAGGTTAGACTCCACTTCAATAAGTGGGAGTGGTATCCCGTGGAAAGCAGTTTGACTGTGGTATTCTTTTACCAATCTAGGATCAGGGATTTCACAACCGCAAAATACTCCCTCAAATATACATTAGGTACAAGATACCACGGAGTTGGGGAGGGAATACCGACCGGAATTAACCCATTACGACGAGCAAGGATTTTTGAACGGAAGAGATGAAAGTCATTCGTGATTATAGCAACCCTCTCTGAGTCTCGATAGTCTTGCTGCTGGACTAATATCTCTTTACTAAAACGGAAGTTTTCCATCGTGCTCGTGGATTGATCTTCCATAAGGATACGTTCGTCAGAAATCCCCTGCTCCACTAAGTAACGACGCATTCCTTCCGCTTCAGAAATATTTTCTCCTGGACCTTGCCCCCCCGAAAGCACGACTTTCACATTGGAGAACCTTTCCAAATAGTCTAGACCCTTTTGCATTCTCTCCCGAAGTGTCCAGGAAAGTTGTTCCCCATTCAGACCTGCCCCCAAAATAATTAGATAATCCACCTCAACAACTTGGTCTGGTTGGGAATTACTAATGATCGCTCCTTCAACCACCAGAAACGAGATCAGCCCAATCAAGGATAAGGCAATGACTCCCCGACGGGTCTTTAAGATCCACTGTCTAGCCTTACCCGAAGGCATGGATTTCTGTAAGAAGGCTTTGCCGAAACCGCAAAGGATCAGCAGTCCGCCCAGGATCCCTGGTAAAATCGTCCCTAGGTTAATTCCCCCATTATATAGAAAGAGCAGCAAAGTATCTATCACCCCAATAATTCCTAACAAGAAAAGGAGCCGTGACAATATTCGTCTGATTTTCATAAGCCCTCCCCCGCTTAGCATCTGTGCTCCTAATTGAATGTTGCAGTGAACTCGTTCCCAATTAAAATTATTTACTGCACTTTACCCCTCTAAATATCCCTGTCTTCAATTCGTTAATATAGTCTTGTTTCTCTGGCATATCTGTTGAGTTGGCCTGATCAATGGCCAATTCTATGTCATATGGTACTCTTACAAGGGCTATCGTAAATGGCCGTGCATTTTTATCGTCCAATTCCCCTTCAATTATTCCGTAAGATGCTTGGGCTATATCAAGGGGATTACCAACACTTCCGACATTAAAGATAGTCTTTCCTCGAAAATTATCTATATGAGCACCATGAATATCTCCATATCCTACCACATCTGCTTCAACATTAAGGGTTGGAGTCGGGTCAAACAATTTCATTCGCTTACTTTGTTCCGTTGAAAGGTATACTCTATGGAAAAGATCATTTGGAGAAGCATGACATAGTCTTAATAACTTTCCACTGATATAAAATTCTATATATATGGGTAGGTTCTTCAGATATTTAAGTCTCTCAACTCCTAGCTTTTTCTGATGCCACATCAAAACTTCTCTGTCCTCTTCTTCGGTCAAATAATAATCCCAATTACCTTTAATGACTACTTCACAATTTTCTTGAATTTTATCTACTACCTCCGCAGAACTAGGACCCTTCCCCGCTAAGTCTCCAAGACAAAATATCCTCTCAATATTTTTATTCTTAATGTCTGCTAATATTGCTTCTAAGGCGGGCATATTTCCATGAATATCTGATATTACTGCAATTTTCTCCATATTGATCTCCTTATCATTTTTACTCATAGATGATCTCACCTACTCGGAGAAAAGCTGAACTTGCGAATTGAAGAATGAGATACCTTGAATTTCATCACCTTATTATACCTCAAGAATATGACAACTTCATCCAATTCTTTTAAGATTGGTTGCCATCGGCAAACATGCTAGGTTGACTTTCTATTTCCTATCAAATAATATTTCGAAATCTAGAAAACCATTATATGGTAAATTAACCCCTTGTGTATATCTCTGTTCTCTGTTAGTCTAACTAGGTTGGTTATAATTCAAAGCTTTTCCAAGAGAGGAATTAATATAATTATGAATTTCACTAAATTATCCATATATCGGCGACCACTTTTATGTATGCTTGTACCAATTTTATTTTGCTCTTTCACACAACCTGTATATGCATCTCCTCCGGTTTATAATAACATCAATACCTTGAGAAACGGGGCTAGTTTTCTTGAAGATCAAGCAAAGGTGTCACAACAACAAGAAAACTCTGTGGTATCCCAAGCTGAGTCGATCCAACAATCAATTGATGTGTTGAAAAGTACTATTGATAAAGATAATTCGGATATCGAGCAACGCAAAGAAGCCATAGTAGCTCTGAACGCGGAGCTACAAATATTAGCTGACCAGCAGAAAAAAGACACAGAAACCCTGGGGAATTTCGTTAGCAATCAGTACACTGAGGCCGATACTCCCTTTTTAACGTATGTAAGTTGGTTAGCTAGTTCGACAAGCAGTAGTGATTTAATCAATCGGTATAGCTCCCTCGAAACAATCCTGAGCTTCTATCGTGATCTTAAAGCTAAGGTAGCTGATAATTCTGATGTACTTAGGGCAAAACAGAGCTTGGAACAAGACGAAACAAATAAACTAACGGCTAAAGTACAATCTAACGAGCAACTTATAGACGGTCTCAGCGTAGCACTAGCAAAGCAGACTAGTAAAGATGAATTACAAGCTGCACAAGCACAGAGCCGGGGTCAGCAAAGCCCACCTGTCAAATTAAATGGACAGGTGGGGCAGTTACTATCCTTTGCATCAAATTTTCTTGGAGTACCCTATACTTGGGGAGGAACTTACCCACAATTTGATTGTTCCAGCTATGTCCAGTATGTTTATGGACACTTTGGGATCGAACTTAATAGGGTAACTTGGGATCAATATGGCGAAGGACAGAGCGTGTCGAGAGATAAATTAGCACCTGGGGATTTAGTCTTCTTTTCGACTTATCAACCAGGCCCATCCCATATCGGTATCTATGTGGGTAATGGCATAATGATCAACTCGTCAAATAGCGGTGTTTCCTACGCCAGCATTAATAGTGAGTACTGGTCTAGTAAGTATTATGGTGCTAGACGCGTGATTGCTCAATAATGATTAAAAGTTTAATGATTTAAACCAATATAAATGTGTATTTCTTGTTTTTCCATATCATCGGAATCATTTTGATACTCTTCAAAGTCAGTGCTGTATTTCCGATCCAGTGTTAATCCCCATAAGTTTGACCAAAATTCGCTGACGGCACGTTGCATGTGACCCTTTATAATAAACTTTGCATAGTTCCCTTGGAGAATCTTTTTAACGACCATTTTAGATGCTATTCTTTTGGCATCACTTACTTCACAACACGCAACGAACTTATATGGCTTTGTAAAGTCCCCCTGATAGTCAGTATAGAGCCCAATCCCTTTGGCATTAATCTTGTCAAAAATAGCATCATAGACTCCTTCTTGCAAAAATTGGCCCCAAAGCATTCCAATATCCATCATTGCCTTGTTGTCCTCATTTGTCGTATTAACCATTAGTCCTACGACTGTCTTTTCCTTTAGAGAAACAACTTCATAATCCATGGTCTCACCTCATCCTCCTTTGTTTTGATATTCAAAGGATACCATGCCCAATATGACGACAGTGTGTCATATTAGAATTACTTCTTATATTGCTTTAGAGTCTCTTCTAATCTTTCAATAACGATATCCTTGATATGCTTGGGTTCTATCACCTCTGCAAAGCTACCAAAGGACAGAATATATCCATAAACCCATTCATTTTCAGGATATGTGACTGAAACCTCGAAACTCCCATCGGCATTTTTAACAATCTCATTTTCGTCAAATTCATCATACACACGATAAGCAACACAGGGGTTCAGACGTAGTTTTAAGTTACTCTCATTATATTTGATTTCTCGAGTTGTCTCATTCACAAGCTCTAGAGGTAATTTTCGTTTGAATACTATTTCGCTGATAACAACATTTTTCATGCGAGTAAGCTTAAAGGTTCTATGGGCTTGCTTTGATAAACAGAAACTTTTTAAATACCACGCTTTATCTTTAAATAATAGTTGTAAAGGCTCAATAGTTCTGATTGTTTTTTCACCGTATGAGCTAAAATAGTCAAAGCTAATCACTCTTGTTTTGACAATCGCTGTTTTCAGCAGATTAAAACTTCCTTGATCCTTACTCCCCCAATGTGAAAAATCCACATCAATCCAGTTGTAATTACTTTTATTAAAGAGGGCCCCTAGCTTAGAAATAACGAGGTCAACATTGGGATAGTTTATAACATTGAGAGTTTGCAAAGCGGTCAATATTTCATTCTGTTCCGTATCCGATAGGACTGTTTTATTGAGTACAAAATTTTCGAGGAGGCTAATCCCCCCTCCTTTACCCTTTCTCATATAAACCGGTATCCCTGCGCAACTTAACGTCTCTATATCTCTGTAAATTGTTCGCACAGACACCTCTAACCGCTCTGATAATTCTTTAGCTGTTAGAGTTTTTTTATTGAGTAGACTATATACGATCTCAAATAATCTGTTGATCTGCATTTTATCACCTTTGATTATTATACCTTAAGCAAATGACATGTGCATGTCATATAAAAATTATCTGAAATCTAACATCAAGCATAGTTGATGTGGTTAAACAGGTTCTTCACTTTAACACCGTTTCGATAAATACTCTTACTATCTTAGGGTCGAATTGGATACCAGAGTTCTTTTGTAGTTCTTCGATAGCGATTTTTTCGGGCATTGCACTGCGATAACTTCTTTCACTTGTCATCGCATCATATGCATCAGCTATGGCTATAATTCTTGCTTGAATGGGTATGTCACCCCCCTTTAAGCCTTTAGGATACCCAAATCCATCCCATCTTTCATGATGGCATAAGATGTATTCTGCTATTTCAGCCATATCATTGACAGTGTTTAGGATTCGGTATCCGATTTCTGGATGACGTTTTATTTCTTGCCACTCATCCTCCGTTAATTCTCCCTGCTTATTAAGTGTAGTTTCTTCGACTGCAATTTTACCAATATCATGAAGCAAGCCAACAGTTTTAAGTTCCTCTATTTCCCCTGCAGATAAACCAAGGGCTTTCCCTATACTTTTACATAGAGCCGATACTCTATGAGAGTGCTGTTCCTCTCTCTTGTTTTTCTCATGGAGGGTATTAATAATAGCATTGATGGTTTTCCCCCTCATGCTTGGACTTTCAAAGAGTTTTTTCTTATACATATGATCTTCCGCTTTTTTAAATATTTCATGAATATCTTGCTCTTCATGAAGCTTGGATTCCCAACCAAATGAAATCGATATTTCAATGGAGCCTACTTTTTCGTTTAAGGCATTAGCTTTAATACGCTTAACTATTTGTTCTGTTTCAAAAGCATCCGTGTTGGGTAACAGTATTACAAATTCATCACCGCCAAGTCTAGCAATAATATCATCCGATCGGCATCCTCCTACGATAACATCGCCAACTTTTTTAAGGAGTTCATCACCTATGGCATGACCAAATGAATCATTGATAAGCTTTAAGCCATTAACATCAGCCATTACAAGGGTCAAAGGTAAATTCCTCTGCACATTCAGTCGCTTTAATTCCTCTTCAAAAAATCTTCTATTATAGAGACCTGTTAGTACATCGTTATAGCTTAAATACTCCAGTTTCTGTTCCAATAGTTTACGTTCACTAACATCTCTCAACAAGGCATGTAAAACCTGTTTACCTTTCACTAATATGGAAGTTAGCATAATTTCAACTGGAAATTCAAGACCATTTTCTTTTTTATGCCACCATTCAAATCGATATTTGCCCTTCTCTATGGCTTTCAGATTAATATTGAGAGCTTTTTCTAGAGAAAGTATTCCATCCGGTTGATTTTCAGGTGAAAGCTCCCATGACGTTTTCCCGACAATTCTATTCTTCGATCCATATCCTAGTAATTCAATGGCAGCTGGATTACAGTCAATGACTCGATGAGCTTCCATTATCAGTATAGCATCGGACGAACCCTCAAATAATTTTCGAAAGGTATACTCACTGGCTTTTAAGGCATCCTCATTTATTTTTTGTTCTGTTATATCTTCGATCATACATATTTCACTTGGATTACCTTGATATTCGAGTCTTAAATTCGCCACTGTTATATTTGCCCAAACTACCGAACCATTAGGCTTAATATAGCGTTTATTCATATTAAAACCCTTTAGAATACTATCTTTAAAAATAGATTTTCTTTTTATATTTTCTTGAATGTCATCCGGATGACTAATAGACATCCAGTCAATGTTAGTAATTTCTTCGGTTGCTCTCCCAACAATCTCTGCAAATTTAGAATTCATCTCATAAAATCGTCCCGTCAGTGAATCACATAAAGTAATACCTAAAGGCGCTTGCTCAAACATGGTTCTGAATTTCTCTTCACTAATACTTAACTTCTTTTCACTTTTGACATTCTGATTATACTGAAATCTAAGTTCTGCCTGAGCTTCTGTTACTCGTTGGATATACGCTTGGAGTTCTTCATTTTTCCTGCGCAAATCATGCATTAAGCTAATATCCTGGATAACGATAATAACCCCTAATAAATCATACAATTCATCGCAAATTGGTTTGCAAGAAATATCGACGGGAATTTTCTCGCCCTGTTTGGTCAATATATTGATATCCTTATAGTTAGCATTGTTTCCTATCATTTTGCATAATGAAAATTCTTCTTTATAATTATCATCAATGATAAAACCGACATCCTGCTTCAATAATTCGTGCTCTTCAAACTTTAGAATATTTAAGGTATGTTTGGAAACTTTGATAATCTTCCCATGGTCATTTAGTAAAATTACCATGTCCATAATTTCTTTAACTACTTCTTCAAATAGGAATTGCTCTGGAAGTCTTAAAAATTTGTATTTAGAAATTACTCTGTAAGTACCTAAGATCATTATTACAGAATATAATTGTCCCATCAGTGGGAAGTCCGAAGCCCCTAAAAATGGAAGTATTGTTTGAGTTAATAGATTCAAAACAAACGGAATTATACTAGACGCTACTAATAGTTTTGATTGCTTTTTAAGCCTTACACTTTTTGACTTTAATCCCCATATCAATAAGACAGTAATACTTAACAACAAATATAAAAAATTATAGGAGAAATTACCAATATAAAAAATATTAGAAATTAAAATTGAAGTTTTAATATCTACACCGAACAAAAAAACTGCCATATAGAAAAATATAACGGCTGGCAAAAATATTAATATCTTTACAAACCTTTTTTTAACGATCTGGTTCTCCGTTATTAAAAGCACTAAATATAAAGTAAGAGCACTAAAACTACACCATCCGACTGCTGCTATTTTATTCCAAAAGGAAAAAATATATTTGTCGTCCGATATATATGCAAAGGAATAAGCAAAGGACCAGACAGCATAACTGCTACATAAGAGCAAAAAAACTCGATTAACCATGGATTTCGTGTTTAATCTGAACGTATAGGCACCAATAAATAAATATATAAAGACCGAAACTAACGATAGTGCTGAAAACAAACTACTTTTATCCAATTATACACTCTCTCCTCAAAAATCTCAGATATTGAATTATATCACTATTTTGAGGATTTTCTTCTATTTTCAGAACTAGAAAATAACCGTCCGTCTATCATGGCTGAACTGCGATCCCAATTAACTTTGGTAATAAGGCTGTAATAAAACGCCTTGTATTTGGGATTAATACTGGTATATGATGCAAAAGAAATCATAGATCAGGAGGTAAGAAATGACTAGATGGAACGTTTACGTTACTAACGAAATTCCAGAGCTGGCGCTTGACATGCTGGCAAAGCATTGCGACATGGAAGTCAATCGCACGGGACAAGTTCTTACAAAAAATCAGCTTTTGGAAAAAGTCAAGGGCAGGGATGCCGTGTTGAGTCTGCTGACTGATCCTATAGATGCCGAGGTAATGGATGCAGCTAAAGGGGCCAAAATCTTTGCAAACTATGCTGTCGGCTATAACAACATAGATATCCCTTCCGCAACAGAACGAGGCGTTATGGTCTCTAACACTCCGGGCGTACTTACCGATACCACGGCTGAAATGACTTGGGCTTTGCTTTTCTCTGTAGCGCGGAGAGTCGTAGAATCCGATAAGTACACAAGAATGGGGAAATATAAAGGTTGGGGACCGATGCTTTTTCTGGGGCAGGACGTTATGGGCAAAACACTTGGCGTCATCGGCGCAGGAAGAATAGGATTATCGTTTGCTAAAAGGGCAAAGGCCTTTGATATGAAGGTTCTGTATTCGGACATAACAGCAAGCCCCCAATTTGAACAAGAAACTGGAGGTCAATACGTTAGCCTCGAAACACTTCTTCAAGAGTCAGATTTTGTTTCGATCCATACTCCACTTCTACCGGAAACATATCATTTGATAGGTGAAAAAGAGTTAAAACTTATGAAAAAAACTGCGATATTAATTAATACTTCACGTGGCCCAGTCGTGGATGAATTAGCCCTGGTGAAGGCTTTACAATCAGAGGAAATTTGGGGAGCAGGTCTTGATGTCTACGAATTCGAGCCAGAATTTACAGCAGGGCTCATGGAACTCGACAATGCCATCCTCTGCCCTCACATTGCCAGTGCCACAATCGATACCCGCACCAAAATGGGCACAATTGCTGTGTCCAATATTTTAGCTGCCATGAGGGGAGAACTCCCCCCCAATTGTCTAAACCCTGAGGTGTACAAAAAGTAAATTTCAAGTACTATTCAACAATTTGAAACATCAGTGAACTCGTTAAACTAAAGACATACTTGAAAATAGAAGGAAGTGTTTAAGTGAAACATATATTTGCAGATAGAATGTCCTTGCTCGGTACCGAAACTGCTTTTGAAGTTTTAGCCAAAGCTAAAAAATTAGAGGCTCAAGGAAAAGATGTAGTCCATTTGGAAATTGGCGAACCAGATTTCGATACACCCAAAAATATTATTGATGCTGCGTGCCGCGCTCTAAACAGCGGATATACGCACTATACAGCCGCTCCTGGCATTCCTGAAGTAAGGGAGACGATCGCTCAATATATCCGCTCTCATAAAAATGTTGATGCATCTGCCGACGAAGTCGTTATCGTCCCCGGCGGCAAACCCATCATGTTTTTTTCCATAATGGCAACAGTGAATCCTGGGGATGAAGTAATTTATCCGAATCCAGGCTTTCCTATTTATGAATCTGTGATTCGTTTTTGTGGCGGAAAGCCTGTCCCTATCCCTTTGCGTGAAGAAAATCAATTCCGACTAGACGTAAATGAACTAGCCAAGTTGATTACACCCAAGACTAAAATGCTCATTATTAACTCCCCTGGCAATCCCACTGGCGGAGTGCTCACGAATGAAGACGTCAAAGCAATTGCAGACTTAGTAAGAGGAAAAGAAATACTCGTTCTGTCCGATGAAATCTATGATCGTATCGTTTATGGCGATACGCACCCGCTATCCATAGCCTCATTACCCGGCATGAAGGACTGGACTATTATTTTAGATGGGTTTTCTAAGACCTATGCCATGACTGGTTGGCGCTTGGGCTACGGGATAATGCATCCAGAAATAGCTGCTAAAATTGCTCAACTTATGGTCAACTCTAATTCCTGCACCTCGGCTTCTACTCAAATGGCCGGCAAAGAGGCACTCACTGGACCCCAACATGACGTTGATACTATGGTTGCTGAATTTAAAAAGCGCCGCGACATTATGGTTAATGGCCTAAACTCTATACCGGGAGTGAGCTGTATCTTGCCCGAGGGGTCTTTCTACGTATTCCCCAATCTAAAATCGTTCGGCAAAGACTGTAAAGAGATCGCTGACTATCTATTAAACGATTCAGGAGTTGCTTGTTTAGGAGGTACTGCATTTGGCGCTTATGGTGAAGGATACCTTCGTTTCTCCTATGCAAATTCGGTAGAAAATATCCAAAAAGCATTAGAACGCATTGAAACTGGTTTAGGCAAAATGAGATAGAAGAGTATGATTATTGTCATAAACTTGTCCTCTACCACTGAATTATCTAGATAGTTAGGGGAGTAGCGAAACCAAAGTTTCGCTACTCCCCTTGTTTATAATCAAGACATCAATAGATTTATTAGATTTTAGCTTTTCTCAGAACATGACTTCTTAATTAAGAGCAGGTTTTAGCGATTCTTAAATACCGGTCTGCGTTTTTCGGCAAATGCCTCACAGCCTTCTTTGAAATCATCTGAGGACCAGGCCAGTACCTGATACATTGCCTCTAACTCAGTCTGCTGATAGAAATTATTCTTTGCTGCCTCGCGCAATAACTTTTTATCGAGTCCCACTGTCATTAACGGCTGCTGAGCTAATTTTTCTGCCCATCTGATCGCCTCAGGCAGACACTCCTCATGAGGCACTACCTTATTTAGTAAACCCAGTTTTTCTGCTTCCTCAGCATTAAGGATTTTACCAAACCACAGTAACTCCAGAGCCTTGTGATAGCCCACCTTCTGAATCAAAAAGTGGGATGTACCACTATCTGGGCAAAATGCCAACTGCATGAAGGTAAATCCCATGCGAGCTTTTTCTGAAGCAATTATCAAGTCACAGGCCAAACAGGCAGCTATTGAAGCGCCTGCTACCACTCCATTAAGTGCCGCTATAACTGGCTTTTTCAGTTCATAGATAGCCTTTACTAACTCGCCGGCTGCATCATAAGTAGCCTTGGCACTAATGGGATCTTCTATAGAAGCTAACATAGAAATATCGCCCCCACTAGACCAGCCCTTACCGGCTCCAGTAATGACTATGACCTTAACTGCATCATTTTCACTGATTACCTTACATACTGCCTGAACATCGAAACAAAACTGGTCATTGACAGAATTCATCGTATCTGGGCGATTAAACGTAAGCACTGACACCCCAGTGTCCATAATGTCAAGTTTAAGAGTCTCCCAATTCATTAACTTCCCGCCTTTCTTTAGGAAAATTCCCTAAATGAATAGTTATTCATTTAGGGAATTCGCCGAAATCTATGATTTTCCTCTATTTCCATGTCGGAAATTTCAGTTTATAACGAAAAGGCTGGAGCATTTAAGCCTCCAGCCTTTTTCGTATCCTTATTGCAGAACTATTTCATCCAGTCGTGAGACTCCCATTTCTATAAAGGGGAGGGATATCTTACTATTCGACCATAAAGCGCACTTCAACTTTATTCTTAGCTTCGATCTGCAAGCATACATCTGCCTCAGATGGATCAAAATCAACTTTTATAATCTCATTTAAATTGATCCAAAACACTCTCGAGTCGACCCCCCAAATTGAAACCTTATCATCGGCAAAGTCGACATTTTCTACAACGCCAAAATCTACAATTCCTTCGATGACACTAAGAACGTCTATACTATATAAGTTCTTGCCAAGGAACTTCTCTCTTATAAACTTCACAAATTCCGTTTTTAAGGTTAATGTTAACATTTATATTCCCCCTACAGTCTTAATGCTACCATACTTTCGGATAGCCGTAAAATGAATACCCTTAACAAAGGAATATTTATACCATAACTATAAAACATTGTCTTAATACACATTAAAAAACTATTGTCTGTTATAAATACACCTGTTATAATTCTAACATATTCTCTTAAGTGTAATGCAGGATCCTTGCAGAACAATTATTGAGAATTGACACTATAAACAATAATTCCAGAGAAAGGAAGTATGGTAGAACGGAGAGAAACGTTGGATAGACAGGGAACATTTATAAGAAGAACAACAGCTATACTTGTACTAAACAAAGCAAAAATTGAGGAGGAAGTAGTATGGTTAGGATGGTCAGCAAGAAAAAATCACCAAGTTTAATTCAGTTGGGATCAATGCTCCTGATTACAGCATTAATAGTTTCTGGGTGCGGAAGCAGTCCAGTCGCTAAGAAAGAGACAAAACCCATTAAAGTTGGAATTGTAGATACGTATACTGGCGGTGCAGCTGTGTATGCTAAGGACTCTTTAGATGGCTTTAAATTGGCTGTTAAAGAATTTACGGATAAAGGTGGTCCAAAGATTGAATTCGTCACTCGTGACGACGAATTCAAACCAGACAAATCAACAAGCTGGGCTAAAGAACTCGTGATGCGTGAACAAGTTGATTTTCTCGCCGGAACTACGAATAGTGCAGGCTCTCTAGCTGTTTCGCAATATGCCAAAGAGAGTAAAGTGCCCTTCATAGTCTGGGGCGGAATGAGTGACAAGATCACAGGAGAAGCGGGTCATCGCTATGTCTTTAGCACCTTGCCCAATACTGCGATCATCGGTAAAGCAGGTGCTGTCCAGCTCTCCAAGACGAGCTATAAAAAAATATGGTTAGCCGGGAGTGATTATGAATATGGTCACTCTGTAATCAATAACCTATGGTCCAATCTAACAACCCTTAAACCGGACGTTGTAAAAGTGGAAGAATCCTGGTGGCGTGTTGGGGAAACCGATTTCACCCCATACATCAACGCTATTCGCAGTGCTAAACCTGACGTGCTAGTAGTTGGTACAGGGGGCGCAGACATGGTCGCCTTTATGAAAGCCGTCAAAGCAACTGGCTTAATTCAGGAGATACCAGTTTGGGCACATACCAGTTACGACCCCGCTACCCTACGACCTTTGGGAGATCAAGCACCAGAGGGTGTCATGGGTACTAATCCATATTTGTTTGATTATCCTGATACTGCTGAAAACAAGGCCTTTGTTGAAGCCTTTAAGAAGGAATATAATCGCGAACCTGCTGCGTTTGCCTTGTATGGTTACCTGGGAGGTAAATTCCTCGGTGAAGCGATTGAAAAGGCTGGAAGTACCGACAAGGAAAAGATTATTGACGCCATGGAAGGATTAACGATTGATTCTCCAGTCGGCAAAGCAACCCTACGTAAAGAAGATCATCAGGTGGCAATTCCCATGTCCTATGGCGTTGTTGCCAAAGTAAATGGGGTCTTTACAGCTAAAGACCTTCACACACTTAGTCCTGAAGAAATTATGCCCTCAATTGATTCAATCCTAAAAGCTCGTTCAAAATAGTATAGGGTTTAATCAGTTATAAGGATTACGTGAAACGATTATTGGGCGGTCCTGCTAGGTACCGCCCATTTAAGCTTACTAGTCAGAAAGTATATACTTTCTGGAAGGTCCTTCTGGGCATGGATGCCTATAGCCATCCATGCCCAGCATCAGTGCAACTAAGACGCTAGCTGAGTTTTCTTTTAAATCATTATGACAGGGGAGATTACCCATGGATTTTGCCACAATCGCAAGTCAGTTTCTGATAGGACTAAGCAGAGGAATGATTTTCTTTATCGTCTCTGCGGGACTCACGCTCATCTTTGGGGTCTTAAGAATCACGAATTTCGCTCACGGAGCACTTTATATGTTAGGCGCATTTATCGCTTATTCAGTCTCAACTCTTTTCGGGCAAGGTCCTTATGGTTTTTGGTTAGCCCTACTGGTTGCTCCTATCGCAGTGATGCTCGTTAGTCTGGTAATCGAGCGTGGATTGCTTAGATTTATCTATAACCGAGATCATTTGATACAGATGCTCTTGACGTATTCCCTAGTGCTTATCGCTGGAGATCTCGTTAAAATAATTTGGGGAACAGAATATAAGTCGATGGATATCCCAGGTGTTTTAAGGGGTTCCTTTAATCTATGGGGAGCATCCTTACCGTGGTATAATGCTTTCCTTCTGATCATTGGACCTGTCGTTGCATTTGGTTTATGGTTGTTCTTATCAAAAACTCATCTTGGCAAAATTTGCCGCGCAACGGCTACCGACCGCGAAATGGTAGATGTTTTAGGAATTAACAGCACTCGAGTATTTGCGATGGTTTTCGCACTGGGTGGGTGGCTTGCTGGGTTGGGAGGGGCTTTGATTGCACCAACCACCACGATCTCGATGGGAATGGATGCTAGCATTATCATTTATGCTTTCTTGATTGTGGTGATCGGTGGCCTAGGGAACATCTGGGGCGCACTCATTAGTTCTATTATTATGGGAGTTGGGGAGGCCTTTGGGATTTTATTCATTCCAGGCATTGCCATTATAATCCCTTATATGATAGCTGGTGTCCTCCTTATTGTACGCCCCTCTGGTTTACTAAAATCTGCCTGGTAGAGAAAGGAACACAGATATGTCCACGAATGATATGAGCTCAATAAAGAATTCAAAAGGAACCTTCAGCACCTATCTAGGTCTGGGTTTAGCGCTAGCGGGAATCCTAATTCTTCTGATGGTTCCAAATATACTCACCCAATACTATGTCTACTTGCTAGCGACCGTTTTTACAACTGCTTTACTCGCTTCTAGTTTGAACCTTATACTTGGTTACGGAGGACTTCTGCATTTACACCACGGTGTCTTTTTCGGGGTAGGCGCTTATACGGTAGCAATCGTGATGACCAAAACCTCTTGGCCCTTTGCAGCTGCGGTCTTACTAGCCCCCTTATTTGCTGCACTGATCGCCTTAGTAATCGGATGGTTTTGCGTCCGTTTAAGAGGCCTATATTTTGGTATGCTTACTCTCGCTTTGGGACAGTTGGTTTGGGCCATTGTCTACCGCTGGAATGCTCTGACCAATGGTGACAATGGGATTCATGCGATACCCGTTCCAGAATTCCTAACCTCCATAAATTCAGTCTATTATACGACTCTTTTGGTCTTAATTGCCTCTCTCGTAATGCTCTATGTGATCAGTAAATCTCCGTTCGGTCTTACGTTACTAGCTACTCGCGACAACCCCGTGCGCTCTGAAAGTGTCGGAATCAATGTCAAAAGACACCGCTTGATTGCCTTTGTGATTGCTGGATTCTTCGCAGGCATTGCGGGTGTGCTCTTTGTCTTAGTTGAACGCTCTGTAGCCCCCTCCCTATTATTTTGGAACAAATCGGCAGAAATCCTGATCATGTGTTTGATGGGGGGACTAACTGTCTTTATGGGACCGACGTTAGGAGCAGGCATTTTAGTGCTTTTGTCGATGGTTGTTGGTCTTTACACAGAATACTGGCTTCTCGTCCTTGGTCTGCTGTTACTGATCCTCGTACTGTTCTTGCCTCAAGGTATTCTAGGGGTTTTAATGGAAATCCATGGCAAACGACGAAGTATGAGAGGAGAGAATTAACATGCTTCAGGTTGAAAAGCTTAGGAAAGCATTCGATGGATTTCAGGCCATCGCAGATGCTAACCTTTCGGTTCCGAAAGGAGAAGTCGTGGCGGTCATTGGTCCCAATGGCGCAGGAAAATCCACGTTATTCAATTTAATAACCGGTCACCTCCAGGCGGATTCCGGCCATATCCGATTTCAACGTGAAGAAATTACGAACTTGGCTCCGTATAAGATCTGCCACAAAGGAATGGCGAGATCCTTTCAGTTAATCAATATCTTCTCAAGTCTGACGGTTTTTGAAAACGTGCAAACGTCTGTCCTTGCCAAACATCGCTTGGATCGTAATTATTTCACTCCCTCTAGAAAACTGCTTATCCCAGAGACTTTGGAGGTACTGGAAAGCTTTGGACTGTTAGACTTCAAAGATCGTTCGTGTAGCGCTCTATCCTATGGGGATCAAAAAGTCCTGGAAATTGCAATTGCTCTGGGAAGCAAACCCGAACTTCTTCTCTTAGATGAGCCCACTGCGGGAATGTCGTCAGAAGAAACTCGTAAAATTGTCAATCTTATTAAGCACTTATCTCAGGAAAAGGGTCTTACTATTTTGATAACTGAGCATGATATGGAATTAGTCTTTGATGTTGCGCAAAAAATAATGGTGCTTCACCAGGGAAAAACCATTGCTCAAGGCCTTCCTGAAGACATTAGAAACAATAAGTCGGTTCAAAATGCCTATTTGGGGGAACAGAATGATGTTAGACGTTAGAGATATTCATACCTATTACGGGTTAAGCCATATCTTATTTGGTTTATCCTTACAGGTAAGTAAAGGCGAAGTCGTCTGCCTGCTTGGTCGTAATGGGGTTGGCAAGACAACAACACTCAGAAGCATTATTGGACTTACGCCGCCAAAAAGCGGACAAATCTATTTTAAGGGCCAGGAAATTACTAAGACTGCCACCAACCGCATGGTTAAATTAGGACTTAGCTTTGTTCCTGATAACCGCAGGATCTTCGCAGACTTGTCTGTGCGTGAGAATCTCGAGATTGCAGCAGGCATCAAATCAGGTGCTTGGGATTTAGATAAAGTTCACGGGCTATTTCCGGTCCTGAAAAGAGTAGAGAATCGCAGGGGCGGGAACTTAAGCGGAGGGGAACAGCAAATGTTAAGTATTGCTAGGGCTCTGCTGGGAAATCCTGAGCTTCTTATTCTGGATGAGCCGACTGAGGGACTGGCGCCGTTAATCGTTCGAGAATTGGAAGAGCAAATTCTCGAGCTTTGTTCAACTGGAATATCGATTCTCTTGGCAGAGCAAAATCTCAAATCCGCCTTAAAATTAGCCAATCGATGTTATGTCCTTGAAAGGGGACAGGTTCGTTTTGAAGGAACCGTTGAGGAATTAGCCGAAAATGAAGACGTTCGCTCAAAATATTTATTGGTTTAACTAGAAATATTAAATGCCAAAAGCCAGCACTTAGTGCTGGCTTAAACTATGCTATAGAATTACTCAATGCTTCTAAAAATTACATAAATTCCGATAGCTTCTCTATAAGATTAGTTGCCAGGGAACTCGTCTAACTAAAGTTAAACATCGAGACTTCGTCTATCACAACTAACCCAAGATCGGAAAAGTGCTTCCACCGTGTGGCATGATATAGACGGATTCCGGTTGACGTCCAAGGATTTGACTAGCTAACTGCAAGGCTTCTGAAGGACTATTAGCAGGAATCATCTTGACCCGTTTAACCATCTCCTCGGATAAGGAACTGATCAAAATGACGGGCGTCTTCTGACAGATATTCGCTGTTTTCAAGCTTATGAACCCAGGCATAGTAAAATCAGCATGAAGCCTAGTGTTCATCTCCTCTACCTCGCCATGATTAAAAAACTCCAAAAAAGGTTGTGAACCTCCCCCCTCTGAGCATTCACTGACTAGGATAATAACTCCACCTTCTTGCACCGCATAAGAAGCATTGTCCAAGGCTTTAATTGTCTGGTAAAGCTGAGTATCTTTAGGATACCCACCGCTTGAAACGATGACTAACTCCGCTTTTGCTCCGATTTCAATGCCAAAGACTTCTTCGGTAACCCGACAGCCCTCTAGATGAGCCTGCTGTAAGTCACCCGCTGCAAGATAGATAAATTCTTTTTTCTCGTTAACAACGACGTTAAGTATGAAATCCACACCTACTGTACGAGCAATTTCTAACATATCCTCGGCAACCGGGTTGCCATCCATTTTTCCGGTCTCTATGTTTGGATTAAGACCCGTGGGGCCACCGCCAAGAAGTGCCAAGGCATGATTTTGCTGGATCATTTCGTAGCCACAGACCCCCGGGGCTATGGACTTACGGCCACCCCCAAAGCCTGCAAGCAAATGATAGGCAATTCCACCGGTCAGAATCACTTTGTCCGCTTCCCATACTCGGCGATTGACAAGAATGGGTGTCCCCATTGAGGATTTACCCAAATCCACTAAGTCCACGGCTCGACACTCATGATCGAAAATGGGGACCCTTGCCAAGACCCTTGCCCCACAAATTGCAGTATGTTCTTCTAGCGTCTGCAATCGATGATCGCCGGTCGCCGTGACAATAGAAATGTCCTGATCTGGTACTCCGGCCCCATTTAATACATCCAGCAAGATTGGCAAAAGAATATCTGCGCGTACCCACAATCGAGTAATGTCACTAACGACAACGACTACTTTATCCCCTGGTTTTACCAGCTCAACAAGTGGTGTCGTTCCAATAGGGTGCGCCAGGGCGTCGAGGATCGCCTGGTCTACATCCAAAATCGGCTGACTGGCTTTTGCTTCAATCTCCTTAACGTTCAGCGAATCAGGAAGACTAAAGGACAACTTTTCTTTTCCATAGGCAAGGTCATAATTATTCATCCTTTACTCCCTCCGGCTCTATCTCTACAAGATCTTTTAGCATATTTTCTTGATTTCCCTTGTATTTCTTATTCCACTTAGTGTCCTTTTCTTCCTTGAATTCCTTGGCTTCATAAGACATCTCCAAAAGTTGAGCGGTATGCATCACCTGTACAGGATGCTCAGCCTGGCGGTTCAAGCCGTCCGCGATGTGCATTCGACAGGCAGAACACCCTGTCACCAACACGTCTGCACCCGTTTGATTAATATCCTCAACTTTATGGTCATTGATTTTGGTCGAAAGTTCATAGTGATACAAACTGAAGGAACCCCCACTACCACAGCAGGTATCCGGTTTATTCATTTCTTTAAAGTCAATTCCTGGGATACTTCTAATAATCTGTCTGGGTTGTTCTCTGACCTTTAACCCTCGAACAAGGTGACAAGGATCGTGGTAAGTAACCTTGATTGGCAAACAACCCATTTTGTCCCTAAACCCCTCCAAAGAAAGCACCAGTTCTGTGAAATCCTTGACCATACCCCCAAGCTTCTTGGCTTTTTCTGCATAGATCGGATCATCCTCAAGTAACTCTGCATACTCTTCCTTCAGACTTAAACCACACGTGCCACAGGCCACCACGACAGCATCAACCTCTTCCTTCAGGAAGACATCGATATTGGCCCTCGCCATCACTTTAGCCGTTTCATAGTCCCCATTAATCCGAACAGGGGTACCACAACAGTTTTGGAGTGCCGGAATGACAACCTCTACCCCATTGCGTTTAAGGACGTTAATGACGGCCCGACCAGTATCCGTATAAATGTAGTTGATCATACACCCTGTAAAAAAGGCGACCCGCCTGGTTGCTGCTGGGACTTTGGCGACTTCTGAATACATCGATTTAAATGGTTTTGGGGCAAGAGGAGAAAGAAGTCTTCTCTTGTCAATCCCTAATGACATTCTCGGTAACATGCCTTGCCCGTTAGGCCCTTTACGGAAGACTAAGCCTTGAAATACACTTCCCGTTCGCAAACACGTGTTGAAAACCCAACGGTTTTTTAGAACCAAACGAAAGATTAAGTTCTTAAGCAGAGAAAGTCCTTTCTTCTCTGTGATTTCCTTGCGGGCTGCTTCTACCAACTTATCGACTTTCACTCCACTCGGACAGTTAACGACGCAAGCCTTACACATCAAACACAAAGACATTTTGTCAATAAAGCCTTCCGTCAGCTCTAATTCATGATCAATAACTCCGCGAATCAACTTAACTCGTCCTCTGGCAACCGTAGATTCTGCCTGCAATTCTTTAAAGACTGGACAAACATTTTGACAGGCACCACAGCGAATGCAGCGAATGACTTCTTTCTCCCAAGACTTAAATGAACGTTCCATCTCATCACGCTCCAAACATTACGCCGGGGTTTAGAATATTATTAGGGTCAAGGGCCTTTTTAATTTGATGTTGGACTTCCAGACCAACATCCCCGATCTGTAAGGTAATAAACTTGGATTTCGCCCGACCGATACCATGCTCACCGCTTAAAGATCCACCCAGTTCCACTGTAGCGATAAAAATCTCGTCGATGGCCTTTTCTACCCTCGCCATCTCCTCTAAATTCATTTCATCAGTAAGGATCGTGGCATGCAAGTTGCCATCTCCGGCATGTCCGAGTATGGCGATGATAATGTTATACTTAGCGGCAATTTCCTGAATACGCCTCACGGCAACTGGAATGCTGCTCCTGGGAACGGTCGCATCCTCACCAATAATAGTCGGCTTTACCCTCGACACAGCTGCAAAGGCCGAGCGACGTGCACGCCATAGTTCTTCGGCTTCTTCTTTTGTCTTGGCAACTCTAATCTGAACAGCTCCTAGCCGCCTGCAGATTTGCTCTATCTTTCCGATCTGCTTCCCTAAAATCTCCGCATCCCCATCAACTTCTATTAAGAGCACAGCGCCCGCATCCGTAGGTAACCCAACCTTAGCATATTCTTCAATGTTTCTAATATAAATATTATCCAACAATTCTAATGCACAAGGAACTAAACCAACTGCAATGATTTCAGAAACCGTCTCACACGCTTGTTCGATCTCAGAGAAAACCGCCATCATGGTGCTCTTCGCTTCCGGTAAAGGGATAAGTTTGACAATAATCTTAGTGATCACACACAAAGTTCCTTCTGAACCGGTGAATAACTTGGTCATATCGTAACCCGTTACGTTCTTGATCGTTCTTCCTCCGGTATTCATTACTTCTCCACTAGGAAGCACTACCTCAAGCCCTATAACGTAGTCTCGAGTTACTCCATATTTCACGCCACGCGGCCCTCCTGCACATTCGGCCACATTTCCTCCCATCGTTGAAAAAGCTTGACTGGCAGGATCTGGAGGATAAAATAAACCTAGGCGTTCGACTTCGCTTTGTAATTGACTAGTGATCACACCAGATTCCACTACAGCAATCAAATTTTTCGGGTCAAGTTCTAGTATTTTGTTCATTCTCTTCAGAACTAAGATAATGCAATCCCCTACAGAAATAGATCCTCCACTGACATTTGACCCTGCGCCCCGTGGAACGACCGGAATCCTCTCTCGATTTGCCAGCTTAAGAATCTGCGCTACTTCTTCAGTGTTACCCGGATACACTGCAACTCCCGCTAGATCCTTCTTAAGATCCGCCTTGACAAACGAAGCGTCATACGTATAACAATATAGATCCTCTAAGGAGGTATATATGTTGTCTTTGCCAACAATGTCACTTAGCTTCTGAATAACCTCTGACCTCAAAATAGTTTCCTCCTTCAGTGTGATTCCTTCATTCCTTCGTTCAACAAAATTTGTCGAACTATATAACAATATATTATTTCGCTGTCTGTTGTAAATATCCTGCCTGTCTCTCTTGCGCAGGAGACCGAAAAGCTTCATAATATATTGAATAAAGCATTGTTATCACACCGTCTGTAAAAACTTACCAAGAGTAAACTCGAGGATATTCTATCACCGAACCGCATATCCAAATGGAACAATTTGCGGCGAAGGGGGAGTCTCCCGATTGGATTTAAAGGGGGCATTATTTCAGTGACAACTCTCAAGATCGCATTATGTCAAATGCTGATTACAGCTGATAAGCAAGCGAATCTCAAGCAAGCTGCGGGGAAAATTCAGGAGGCTGCTTCAGGAGGAGCACAGCTGGTAGTCTTGCCAGAAATGTTTAATTGCCCCTACGATATCCATTGCTTTCAAGACTACGCTGAGGAAATCCCTTCTGGGGAAACGACAAACCTCCTCGGCAAACTAGCACGCACCCATGGTCTTTTTCTCGTGGGTGGTTCGATTCCGGAACTATCAGGTGAATTACTTTACAATACAAGTGTCGTATTCAACCCTCAAGGAGAGATTATTGCCCGACACCGCAAAGTCCACTTGTTTGATGTCCGAGTCAAAAATGGGATAGAGTTCACTGAATCTCTTGTGCTGTCCCCAGGTAATACTGCCACTCTATTTGATACACCGTGGGGCAAAATCGGTCTAGAAATTTGCTATGATATTCGTTTCCCAGAACTAACCCGAAAAGTGGCTAAGGACGGTGCCCGCCTAGTAGTTGTCCCAGCAGCTTTTAATTTGACCACTGGTCCGCTCCACTGGGAATTGTTATTCCGCAGCCGCGCCTTAGATAACCAAGTCTTCATGTTGGGTGCTTCTCCCGCCCGCGATCCTCAGTCTTCCTATGTGGCCTATGGCCACTCCTTGGTCGTCAATCCGTGGGGACAGGTACTGTCACAGCTTGACGAAAAGCCAGGAATACTGCTGGTTGAAATTGATTTGACTCAAGTTGAAGAAGTTAGAGAGGCTCTTCCGGTCTGGAAGCAGCGGAGAGAAGATATTTACTAAAGAAAGTGCTTGATAGCCTAGTCATATTTAGACACGGCTTTCAGCACTTTCTTAACACTATATTTCGAGTAACACTACTTCAAGGACACTCCGAGATATCAATCATTTTAAAATTTACACATATAAGTACCCTATAAGCTCTTTAATTTAGCAACGACATCTTTAATTAATCTTGCCGTCATACCCCATATTATGACTTCCTCAACCCTATAGACAAAAACATTACTCAAAACATTGCCCCATGGTTTGGTATAGCGGTCCGGTAATCCTAATTCTCGCGCTGGAAAAATAGTGACTTCTTCACCAGCCTGATTAAAGTATGAAGGATGAGCAATCATGTTTACCTGATACACTTCTGGTTCATTGGCCTCAAAGTATGAGACTGGAACCATAAAAACCTTTTCAACTTCTTGCAAGTTTATTTGTAAATCGTCCAAATTCCTTAACTCAAGAATGCCAAGAAATGCGTCGGCAGTTGCACCCATTGTCGAAACAACGGTATCGAGATTACCAATTATTTGAATCTTTTCAGAGGAAACTCCTAACTCCTCTACTGTTTCTCTGATGGCTGTGTCCCGTAAACTAGTATCTATAGCAGGCTCGAATTTTCCGCCAGGAAAGCAAATTTCACCAGGTTGCCTAATATTTGCAGCTCTTTTTTCAAATATAAAATGATATTCTTCGTTCACATACATAAGTAGCACTAAGACCGCAAAATTGAAATATTCTTCTTTTCCATTAAGACCTGGTACGACGGGCAGCTTGTCTTTTAAGCCTTCTATTACATATTTATCCATACAATCCCCCCCGAACCCTCTCTGGGGTTAAACAGCGTTTAGTTCACATCTTTGCAAAATCCAAACATCATTCTAGGAAACAAAAAGCCAGTTTAGATCAAAGAGTTACCCTTTTCGATTTTTTCAATCGCTGCTTTAATGAACGAGGGTAATTCTACTTTTTGGGATATATTGTAGTTATACATCACTGTTACCGCTTCCCCAGAGGCCACTACTCCCAATTTTTCACTAACAATGAGGTACTCCATGACAAAGCTTGATTTGCCCATGGACTTGACTTTCGTACCCACGACTATTTGATCAGGAAACTTAATCGGCTTGTGATACTTACATGTAGTTTGAGCAATTATCGCACCTACACCCGTCTGAGCTTTTAAATCAATTAACCCGATTTCTTGAAAATATTGAATCCGAGCAGTTTCGAAATATCGCAAATAAAAGATATTATTGATATGACCATTGGCGTCCATATCTCCCCAGGCAACCGATATTTTCACTTGAACTGGGAAATCTGTCAATTCCAACATTGCTAAATACCTCCTAAACATAAGAGAACGAGTTCCCTTGAACCCCTAAGACGAAGTATATCGTTAAGTAAATGTGTCGTCAACGCAACATTAAGCGACAATCTGCCCCATACCAACGTAATATAGCTAAAAAAACAAATATACGACTGGAGGAAATTTCAGTTTTAGTGTAGAATTTAATTAACTACTCAATACAGAAAAGCGAAAATATCCATGAGACTTGCTGAGTGAGGGAGAATTGAATAAATGAATGAAATAGCGCAAGAATTAAATCGAGATATACTACAAGGAAATCCCTATGTTTACGAATTATTATCGGAACTCGGAAAGAATTTATACTACCCAAAGGGGATCCTAACTCAGTCTGCAGAGGCTAAACAGAAAGCTCATCGTTTTAATGCCACGATAGGAATTGCGACGGAGAAAGACCATCCGATGTTTTTGCCCTTAATCCAGAAAACGTTAGCTGATTACAATCCTAAAGACCTTTATCCCTACGCTCCTCCTGCTGGAAAACCTGAGCTAAGAGAGCTTTGGCGGAAAAAAATATTAATTGATAATCCTTCTTTACAGGATAAATCCTTTAGCAACCCCATTGTTACCAATGCGTTAACCCATGGTTTAAGTATTGTTGCTGACCTCTTTATTAACGCAGACGATCCATTGGTTTTACCCGACAAATTATGGGGTAATTATAACTTTATCTTTGGAGTTCGCAGAGGAGCTAAAACCGTCCAATTCCCTTTCTATACTAAAGAAGGCACCTTTAATACAATAGGCATGAAAGAAGCAATACTCAGCAAGAAGGACCACGGAAAAGCTGTCCTTGTACTTAATTTTCCAAATAACCCTACTGGGTACACGCCAACTGAACAAGATGCAACCGAGATTATAAAGGCCTTGAGAGAAGTCGCCGAAGAAGGAATGAACTTGGTCGTAGTTACGGATGATGCCTATTTCGGACTGTTTTACGAAAACTCCATCAAAGAATCTCTATTTGCTCGGATCGCCAATATTCATCCTAGAGTATTAGCCATCAAAGTTGATGGTGCTACAAAGGAAGACTATGTGTGGGGCTTTCGTGTTGGATTTATTACATACGCGTCAGAGCATCCAGCTGTCTTAAATGCCTTAGAAAAAAAGACGATAGGGATCATTCGCGGTACTATTTCTAGCGCTTCTCATCCATCCCAAACGTTCCTTATAAAGGCTCTTCAATCGCCGGATTTCCAAATTCAAAAACAAGAAAAATTCAAAGTATTAAGCCAACGTGCTTCTAAGGTCAAACAGATCCTCGAACAGGAGAAATATCATGATGCTTGGGACTACTATCCGTTTAATTCAGGATACTTCATGTGCCTTAAACTCAAAGGAGTAAAGGCTGAAGTATTGCGCAATCACCTTCTTGATCAATATGGGGTGGGCGTCATATCACTTGGCGAAAACGATGTGCGTATTGCCTTCTCGTGTGTCGAGGAGCAGGAACTTGAACATCTTTTTGATCTAATTTATCAAGGCTACAAAGATTTATCGGTGAAATTAAAATAATGGGGACGGTCACGAACTTATTCACTTGCCTAATATGACAAATTTAAACGTAGAGAATCTGTATTTTTAACTTACGGATTCTCTCTACGTTTAAATTTCTAATCAATGTTTCTGACTTTCCCTTAGATTTTAGTTAATAAGATCATTTTGCTATTAAAGGACTTTTGTAGAATAACTTCTAGTATATTTCCATTGTAATGCCTGCCTTATCCAATCTCTGAAGCCTGCTTTCTTAGGAGGCGGCGTTGGAGTTGGCTTTCGCCCACAGACAAGACCAAATCCAAAGTAGGCCCGATTCTTCTTCATGAAACCAGCATTTTTTTGTAGTCTGGTAATTAAACTTGGCAAGTAGGCTGCTTTTTCCGCAAGCCCTTTTACAAGTACCCAATCCTTTTTGAGTTCGTTCATGATCACGTTGCCGTTATTCTTCATGCGTTGCGGATTCTTAATCATCACATCCTGAAAGCCCGCTTGTGTTAAAGCATTGAGCCACTCTTCTGGGGGCAATGGATTAGTATCTGAACCAAAGCACGCCTCCATCTGCCTCCTAAGGTGAGGCGGTAATTCAGCGAGCAGAACCATTTCTAAATCAGCAACTCTTCCCTCTGGCTTGAGAACTCGATAGAACTCCTGGTACACTTTAACTTTGTCTAAAAAGACCGTGATCGATTCAGCAATTACCAAATCAAAGTGGTTATCAGCAAAGGGTAGATTATTAACATCCGCCTGCTTAAACTGCACTAAATGAGAAACGCCTTCTTTCTCCGCCCTTAAGCATGCTTTTTCAACCATTTGAGGATTAATATCCACTGCTATAATTTTACACCCTCTAGTTTTGGCCAAGTGACAAGCGGTAAGACCGCTGCCACATCCAGCATCCAGTACATAGTCCTCAGCTTTCACTTGAATTACTTCCAGATTCTGTTGCGTAGCAGGAAATCCTCCCGGATGAGAACTGCCTATACCCAGCCAAGCCAGAAGTTCAAAATAGTTCATTTCTTCCACTCTCTTGCCTTCTGCAAACACAATTATTACCCTCCTTCCGCGGGTTTATGGTATTATATTCCATTTAAAGATTTGATGTCATCCAATATCTGAGAAACTTAAATTCGGATACTATCTACCTTTTCGAACAGCTATGAAATATTTGCGACTTTCAGTCGTTCGATCAACAGAATTTCCATTAACTTCTCCCCCTTGCCAAATCCTTACCCTCTGTGCTATAGTAGTTACATTCACTGGTAATGCGCTAAACACAATAAAATTTCATAAAAACTCTTATTCAGAGTAGGTGGAGGGACTGGCCCGATGAAACCCGGCAACCGGCATTTATGTACGGTGCTAACTCCTGCAGAGAAATCTGGGAGATAAGAGGAAAACCGAATGGTCACTCCGCGGGTTTTCTTCGCGGAGTTTTTTTGTTGTGTTTATTCCAGAAAATACAAACGAAGGAGGCCTGCACTTGATTCAGATTAAAAAATTAGTGAAAGAATATTCTTCCCGTCAAGGCACCTTCCTCGCCCTGGACAATGTTTCCTTACACATTCCAAAAGGGGCAATTTACGGAATTATCGGATTGAGCGGCGCAGGAAAAAGCACACTGGTACGCTGCTTGAACCTTCTCGAAAAACCCTCAAGCGGTCAAATCATCATTGCTGGCCAAGACCTGACCCAGCTTTCTGGAAAAGCTCTCCGTCAAGCGCGTCAGAATATCGGCATGATCTTCCAACACTTTTACCTCCTTCAATCGCGGACGGTTGCTGAGAACATCGCCTTCCCTCTAGAGATAGCAGGACTACACAAACGGGAGATCACTGCTCGCGTGGAGGAGTTGCTTCATCTTGTCGGTCTCAAAGACAAAGCGACCTCTTATCCGGCTCAATTAAGTGGTGGACAGAAACAACGGGTCGGCATTGCCCGATCGCTCGCCACAAAGCCGCAAGTCCTCTTGTGTGATGAAGCTACTTCTGCACTTGATCCGCAAACAACCCTTTCAATCTTAAATCTCCTCCGCGATATTAACCAAAAACTAGGTCTAACGATTGTCATGATTACACATGAGATGAAAGTGGTCAAAGAGATATGTACCGACGTTGCGGTTATCCACGAAGCCCGCATCGTTGAATACGGTCCGATCGAGTTCGTTTTCACTCAACCACAGTCGGATATCGGAAGAGAATTTATCGCAACTGTTTTTCCAACTGAACTTCAGGCTGACGTGTTAAGCGAAATCGCAACTCACAAGGATTCTGAAATTGTGCGCATTCAATTTCTCGGTTCACGAGCGTCAGATCCTATCATCACTGATCTCCTCAAAGCTTGCGATGTTCGTGCCAATATCCTCTATGGCAGTATTGACCATATTAGATCAACTCTGTTTGGCACTCTTACATTAGAACTTCTAGGAAATCCAGAGCAATTACAACAAGCTCATCAATATTTAGCATCCCGCGAATTAAAGGTGGAGGTGATACAACGTGCCCTTTGAGCCATCCCTTCTTTTCCAAGCATCTTTTTGGGGCGATTTATCCCAACTTATTACCCCAGCTGTGGGTGAGACGCTCTATATGGTCGTCGTCTCCACGCTCCTTGCCTACCTCTTAGGACTTCCCTTAGGCGTTATTTTGGTTGTAACCTCGCCAGGACACATTTCACCAAACCCATGGGTCGAACGAATTTTAGGGACTTTCATCAATATCTTGCGTTCTGCTCCGTTTATCATCCTGTTAGTGGCCTTCATCCCGTTCACTCGATCACTTGTTGGCACGTCCATTGGCACAACCGCGGCAATTGTCCCTCTTGTCATTGCGTCAGCTCCTTTTGTAGCAAGAGTGGTGGAAAGTTCTCTCAAAGAGGTCCCTTATGGCGTGATCGAGGCGGCTTTATCCATGGGAGCCTCCCCTCTACAAATTATAAAGAAGGTCCTTCTCACCGAAGCAAAGGCTTCTCTGATTTTAGGCATCACCATTACAACGATAAGCATCATTGGCTACACTGCCATGGCTGGCGCTGTAGGCGGAGGTGGCTTAGGGGACCTGGCCATTCAATACGGCTACAACCGTTTCCGAACTGACATCATGATCGCAACCGTCGTTATTCTCGTGGTAATTGTGCAGGGACTGCAGTCACTAGGAACCACGCTAGCTCGAAGGCTTTCTCATTAAGTTCAGAACTATCGATCGAACAACAAGCTCAAACCCACTAAAATATACTATTTGGAGGCAAAAATTATGTTTAACCTTAAAAAAACCAAACGTTCTGTAACCGCTTCATTCATTATCTTAGCTACCCTTTCACTCGCGCTCGCCGGATGCGGGAGTGCGGCCCCGACCTCGAAGGCTGGGTCTGACACACCTGCTACAACCGTGCTTAAAGTCGGAGCTAGCCCACTCCCCCATGCCGAAATCCTAGAATACATTAAGCCAGCCCTACTCAAAGAAGGCATTGAGCTCAAAGTTGTCAGCTACACCGATTACGTCCGTCCAAACTTAGACTTAGACACTGGAGATATTGACGCCAACTTTTTCCAACACACCCCTTACCTAGATTCCTTTAACAAAGACCACAACTTAAGTCTTGTTTCGCTCACCAACGTACACATCGAACCGATGGGAATCTACTCCAAGAAAATCACAAAGTTAGACGAATTTAAAAATGGAGATACCCTTGCAATTCCCAACGATCCATCCAACAGTGGTCGTGCCTTAGCGTTATTAGCTAAAGCGGGTCTCATCCAGTTGAAAGACGGAGTCGGGATCAAAGCAACCGTCCAGGACATCATCGGTAATCCGAAGTCGCTTAAAATCACTCCTCTCGATGCGCCTCAACTTCCCCGAGTACTCCAAGACCCTAAAATTGCTGGCGCGGTAATCAATACAAACTATGCTCTAGAAGGTGGACTAAACCCGACAAAAGATTCCCTCTTTACGGAAGACAAAGACTCTCCCTATGCTAATATTCTAGTTATCAAAGACAGTAGAAAAAACGATCCTGCTTTACAAAAGCTAGCGAAGGCCCTCACCTCTCCAGATGTTAAGAAATTTATTGAAGACAAATATAAAGGATCAATTGTTCCTGCGTTCTAAAAGAGAGTTTAGGCCAGGGGCTGTTACGAAACTTGAGATTATTTAAGCCGGTGGTGCGTTATCCCAAAAAAGAGGATTGTACACCTTTGAAGTGGTGAACAATCCTCTAAATATATAAAGAATTAAACTAGTTTAGTTACAGCCCCTCCTTATTCTTGATTACTACATTCTGAAATCTAGCTTTAGCATCAGAGCATCTTGGTCTTCCATATCTTGTACAATCGCCGTTGAACGAGACCATGAAAATCCCTGCCAATCTCTGATAATCTAAGGCTGTATTTGATTGCATCCATACTTATCTCTTCCTTTCTGCATATGTCGATCAAAAGAGGACCATGATCTCTAACGACCATGGTCCTCTTAAAAGGTTATTTATTCGTACTGTGCTGCTTATTAGGTAACTTCTTACCTGGATTTCCTTTGCCTTGATGCTTTTTATTTTGTTCGGCTTTTTCTTGTGTCTCATGCAATTTATCCAATTTATCCATTGGTTACCCTCCTTGCTTCATAGAACCTTGTGTTAATTTAACCATACGTCGCTGAAAACATGCTTTTTTATTCTACTAAGTTGAAAGAGTTCACTTCACATTGGATTCGCATCATTCCCCCTCACGCTTTACAAAAAAACAAGGCTAGAAGCGAAAATTGCTTCAGCCTTATTCCTCTAAATTATCTTAGGATTTCCCGTCTTTCTAATTCAAATTCTTAAATTTTTTCCAACATCAAACCTGTCTCATGACCATTAAGATTCTGCTTTTCCAAGTCAGCATCCTTGATTCTCTCAATACAGTCTGCCAAGGTTTCTTGTTTTATATAGTCCTCGTATAATTTGACGGCCTCAGCTATTTCCTTATCTCCATCAAAGTATATATTAATTCTATCCATCATCTCATAGCCATTGTTTTTCCGCATTTGCTGTACCTTAGAGACAAACTCCCGCGCATATCCTTCATCGATCAGCTCTTTGCTAAGCGTTGTATCCAGTATAACAAATAAATTGTCCTCCACTGTCATTGTAAAGCCTTCTTTGGCCGCTATTGTGGTAATCACATAGTCCTTGACTAGATCTAGGCGCTCGCCCTCCACCTCTATCGAAATCGTCTCTCCCGCTTCTAATTTAGGCACAACGGAAGAAGCGTCTAGGGCTGACAGTACCTTGCCTAATGATTTTACTTTAGGTCCAAAGATAGACCCTGCCACTTTAAAATTAGGCTTTAAGCTAAAGTTCATATACTGGCTCAAATCCTTGGCAAATACAACCGCCTTAACATTAAGCTCTTCCTGGATTAAGGGAAGCATGTAATCGATGAGTTTTTCATATTTACCGTCAATCAAGATCTTTTGGACAGGTTGTCGCACCTTGATTCTGACCTGTTCCCTTGCGGCTCTACCTAGACCGACTAAATTTCTCACCAGATCCATTCTAGTTTCCAACTCACTATCGATCAACAGTAAATTGACGACAGGGTAATCTGCTAGATGAACAGAAAGTTCATCAGTCAAACTTCGATAGAGTTCTTCGGCAATATAGGGCGCAAATGGAGCCACCAACTTAGATAATCCCACGAGTATTTCATAGGTTGTATTGTTAACCGCTTTCTTGTCATCCGTAAGCTCTGATCCCCAGAAGCGTCTGCGGGAACGTCTTATATACCAGTTCGAAAAATCCTCATTAACAAACGCTTGTATCTTTCGCACTGCTTTGGTCAGATCAAAGGCACACAGATCTGAGTCGACGCCTTTTAGAAGGCTGTTATACTTTGATAGTACCCATCGATCAAGCTCTGGTCGGTTCTGGTAATCAACAAAGAAGTCTCGTGGGTCAAGTTTATCCGTTTCGGCATACAAGGAAAAGAACGCATACACATTTCTCATCGTGCTGAAAAATTTACTCTGAACTTCCTTGATCCCTTCGATATCGAATTTCGTTGGACTCCAGGCTGGAGAGACGTGGAGTAAATACCATCTTAAAGCATCCGCTCCATGCTGATCAAACAATTCAAAGGGATTGACGGTATTCCCTTTGGACTTAGACATCTTATGCCCGTCCTTATCTAGGACCAAATCATTAACCAATACTCGTTTATAGGGAGCGACTCCTTTGATAAAGGTTGAAATCACGAGTAAAGAATAGAACCAACCTCTGGTCTGATCGATGCCTTCACAGATGAAATCGGCGGGAAAGAGTTGATCAAAGTTTTCGCTGTTTTCAAACGGATAATGATGTTGGGCAAAAGGCATCGAGCCACTGTCAAACCAACAATCAATGACATCTTTCACTCTAGTCATTGCTGCGCCACATTTTGTACATTTAATGTGAATATCATCCACAAAAGGTCGGTGCAATTCAATCGTCGTTTCCTCCAGCGTCTCCACCGCGTTTTCTACCAGCTCTTTGCGAGAGCCAATCGATGTGGTGTGTCCGCAATCGCATCTCCAGATATTAAGAGGCGTTCCCCAGTATCGGCTTCTGGATAAAGCCCAGTCGTTGGCGTTTTCCAACCAGTTACCAAACCTTTTTTCTCCGACATAATCCGGATACCACTCAACTCGATTATTGTTTTCAACTAATTGATCTTTGAATTTTGTAACTTCGATGTACCAGCTTGGTTTGGCATAATAGAGAAGTGGGGTCTGACATCTCCAGCAGTGAGGATAGTTATGCTCCATTTTTTCTTTCTTAAATAGTTTTCCTTCCGCATGCAACCATTTGATAATATCGAGATCAGCATCCATGACAAAACTGCCTTCCCATGGTGTGCTCACAAATTTCCCTGTTTCATCAACGGGCTGAAGCACCGGCAAGTTATACCTTTTGCCAGTGTTATAATCATCCTCTCCAAAGGCTGGGGCAGTATGCACAATTCCTGTGCCATCCTCTGTCGTTACATAATCGCCAACCGTAACGAAAAAGGCCTTCTTATCCGCTTTAACAAAAGGCATCAGCTGTTCATATTCTACGAACTCAAGGTCTTTTCCCTTGATTTCTTCCACTACTTCAAACTCTTCTCCCAATACTTTATGAGACAAAGTCTTGGAAACATAATAAATCTCCTCATTTTGCCTAACCTTTAGGTAGATCTCTTGAGGATTCACAGTCAATGCCACGTTCGAGGGAAGCGTCCAAGGTGTCGTTGTCCAGACCAGAAAGTACTCTTCAGCATTTTTTCTCTTAAACTTTACGACGACCGTGTTACTCTTGATTACCTTATAACCCTGGGCTACTTCATGGGAGGCCAACCCCGTGCCACAGCGTGAGCAATAAGGCAGGATTTTGTGTCCTTCATAGATCAAACCTTTTTTGAAAAACTGATCAAGAATCCACCAGACACTTTCAATGTAATTATTGTCGAGCGTGACGTACGGATGGTCCAAATCGATTGAATATCCCATTCGTTTGGTCATTTCACGCCATTGCTTCTCATAACTGAAGACCGATTCCCGACATTTCTGATTGAACTCCGCAATTCCATAGGCTTCAATTTCTTGCTTGTTAGTAAGTTTAAGTTGTTTCTCTACTTCGATTTCCACAGGAAGCCCATGAGTATCCCATCCGGCCTTACGCTTAACTTGATAGCCCTGCATTGTCTTGTACCGGCAAACTGAATCCTTTAACGTTCTGGCTATGACGTGGTGTATTCCTGGTTTGCCGTTGGCTGTAGGAGGACCTTCATAGAACACAAAGGGTGTTTGACCTTCCCTGATTTCGATACTTTTATCCAGTATCTTATTTTCGTCCCAGTAGTCTGCTATTGTGCTTTCCTTTTTTGCTATAGGCAGATTCATTAGCGGTTTGAAGTTAGACATATTAATTTTCTTCCTTTCGTATTGGGTTTATAAGAGCGAGTAAAGAACATCAAAAAATCCCTAAGTCAATGACTTAGGGACGGATTATCCGCGGTACCACCCTTGTTATTAATAGATAGCTTAAATAAAATAAGCAATCCATCAATCGCTTTAAAACATGTAACGTATGCCTACGGAGCAGCTTAGTTATTTCAGCCGCCCAACTCCAAGGTGATCTTCATAAAAAACCTTCGTCATAATCTTTCACCCGAGGATTATGTCTCTAAAATCCAAGTCCTTTATTACTATCCTTTTCATAGTTGTTATCAATATTTTAACCTATATCCAAACGATTTAACCTTATATGCATCATATTCCATTTGCTCAAACATTGTCAAGAAACTGCAAATCCTTAAGACTTACTCAGTCAACCCCCTGGTGGGACATCCTGTATTTCTGTAAATCTTAATTTGAGACTATTTAACTTGGTATCAATTAACCGTTCCATACATTCTCCTGACATTTTTTCACAATTTGTTCACGTACATACAATCGCCCCTCCTCCTTTACCAACTAGAAGTTTTCAACAAGCTTACACTGATTGGTTCTATATGAATATGGATATGGATATGGATAAAATATATTTTTAGGATAATAATAAACGTTTAAGATAAAATGTTTAAAAAATGACCACTATTTTGCTCTACGATCAATGATATGATAGTTAAATAAAATATCGTTATGATGGGGGTAACCTGATGGAAACTGAATTTATAGAAATACTAGGTGCTAGAGAAAACAATCTTAAAAATGTCAGTCTGAAAATACCGAAGAGAAAGCTAACGATTTTTACTGGGGTTTCGGGTTCAGGAAAATCATCGATTGTTTTTGAGACGATAGCACAAGAGGCGGGTAGAGAGTTAAATGAAACCTTTAGTAATTTTGTGCGAACTTTTCTGCCCAAGTATGGGCGACCTGACGTTGATTCGATTTCTAACTTATCAACAGCCATTGTCGTTGACCAAAAAAGGCTTGGGGGGAATTCACGCTCTACACTGGGTACAATTACGGACATTAACTCATTATTGCGGTTGCTTTTTTCCAGATTGGGTGAGCCAAGGATTGGCCTATCCTTTAACTTCTCCTTCAATGACCCACATGGCATGTGTCCAACCTGTGAAGGCATCGGACGAATCATGACCTTGGATCTAGAAAAGGCGCTAAATACAGACAAATCATTAAACGAAGGAGCAATTTTACTTCCAGGGTACGGTGTCGGTACGTGGCAATGGAAAATGTATGCCAATCACGGTTTCTTCGACAATGACAAGAAGATAAAGGACTATACTTTAGAAGAGTATGCTAAATTAGTTTACGCAAAACCCGAAAAGGTTTTGATTAATATTATGGATGGTGAAATGAATTCCACCTATGAGGGCCTTATCGGAAGGTTTTCTCGCCAAAACATTAAAACAGATCGGGAAAAGTCCCAAGCTAATCAGAAAAAGATTGAAGCCTTTACTTCCATTCAAAAATGTAGTGATTGCAATGGAAAAAGGTATAACGAAATGGCGCTCTCCTCGAAAATACTGGGATATAACATTTATGATATGACCTTGATGCAAATTGATGAATTGGTTGAGGTACTTAAAAGAATAGATGATAAAGCCTTTTCTCCAATTGTGCAAAGCATCCTTGAACGGCTGGAGAACTTAATTAATATCGGACTTGATTATTTGAGCCTTACAAGAGAGACAACTACATTGTCAGGCGGAGAATCACAGCGTGTCAAAATGGTTAAACATTTATCAAGTAGTTTAACGGACGTTATGTATATTTTTGATGAACCAAGCATAGGGCTTCATTCAAGAGATGTTCATAGGCTAAACGAGTTGCTACTAAAAATCAGAGATAAGGGGAATACAGTAATCGTTGTTGAACATGACCCTGAGGTTATAAAAATAGCCGACCATATTGTGGATGTAGGCCCAAAGGCAGGCTCACAGGGCGGCAATATTGTGTTTGAGGGCTGTTTCGACGATTTAAAACATGCAGATACATTGACTGGAAAGTTTCTAGGAAAAAAGCTTACTATTAATGAGAACCCAAGGATAAGCAATAAATTTTACGAAACAAAGAAAAGTAGTATTCACAATCTAAAAAATGTTAGTCTGCAAATACCTAAAGGTTTGTTTACGGTAGTCACGGGCGTCGCTGGTTCGGGTAAGAGTACCATAGTCAATGAGGTTTTTATAAAAGAATATCCCGAAACAGTTGTGATTGACCAAAGCGCTGTAAGTGCTAACATTCGATCCAATTCAGCCACATATACAGGAATAATGGATTTGATTCGCCAGCTATTTGCAGATGAAAATAAGGTCAGCGCTGGGCTTTTTAGCTATAACTCCGAAGGTGGTTGCCCTAATTGTAACGGAACGGGAGTTATCGAAACAGACCTCTCATTTATGGATTCAATGAAAACTGTTTGCGAAGATTGTGGAGGAAAACGATATAAAAAGGACGTTTTAGGGTATCAATATAAGGGCAAAAATATTGTCGATATTATGGAAATGAGCATAACAGAAGCAAATCAGTTTTTTGAGCGTAAGGACATTATGAAAAAACTGAAAAGTATCATTGATGTAGGGCTTCAATATATGACCTTAGGGCAACCGTTGAACACTCTCTCAGGTGGCGAGTGCCAACGATTGAAGCTTGCCAAGGAATTAAACAAAAAAGGCAACATCTATATTATGGACGAGCCCACAACAGGGCTTCATATGTCGGACATAACGAATATTCTATCGATTATTGATAGGCTTGTAAAGAAAGGAAATTCCGTAGTTGTAATTGAGCATAATCTTGATATTATCAGAAGAGCCGACTGGATTATCGACATGGGACCTGACGGTGGAAACCGCGGTGGCGAAATTCTTTATAGCGGGAATTTAATGGGGTTGAAGAAATTTAAAAGGTCTATAACTGGAAAATATATTTAACTCGTTTATTTAGTCATCAAATTCTTTTTCGTACTTATGACCTTTGTGCTGATTAAACTTATTGGCAATAAAAAAGATTGCTACAAATAATGCTAAAAATATGAATAGGAAAACTACTGGGCTTTGCCAGTCATACACTGCTGAGTTCTTCATTGAATTATAAATTAACACCGCCGATGCAACCACTAGGATTACAATTGTTATAAGCAGATTCTTTATAGATTGCTTATTCCCACGCTCACTGTAAATACTTACTTTCATCATATGCATTCTTATAAACTGATAGAGCGGGAAAAATATTAAAATTAAATATTCAATAATACTTTCTTGAAAATTCATTTTAAACACCAAATTTTTCACTGAAAATGATAAAGCTACGCCATATAAAATAATAATTGCCATTTCGCTTCTCATTTTTAACTTAGCCTGTTCAATTCTTTCATCTTTCATGATTGTACCTCCCAAAAAATCTCGTCTAATGTTTTACCTAACGTTTTGCATATAGCTATACACAACTGTAATGATGGATTGAATTTCCCCGCTTCAATCATTCCGATTGTCTGTCTTGTTACGCCGACTGCTTCTGCCAATTGCTCTTGAGACAAATCTAAAATAGCTCTTGCTGATTTCAATTTAAGATTCTTCAAATATCGCCCCTCCTTACATTGCATATCATACACTATAATATTCAATATGTAAACTATATATTCCATATTGTTGGTAATGCTGGCTAAAACGATGCATTTAAAGATTCCATCAATGCCAATCTGCAAGCATAAAAATCCGGCAATCCTCATAGAGCTAGGATTACCGGATTTTTCATTCTATAAAAACGTCTGAACCTGTTTATAGGGATATAGTACGCCTACTTCCGTCTCTTAAGAAGCTCTCTTGCAACTTCTTTAACCCCAACCCTTCGCTCTTCCATCATCACTAGGACATGATAGAACAAATCCGACACTTCACATTTGATCTCCTCTGGATCTGAATTCTTAGCAGCAATAATAACTTCAGCGCATTCTTCTCCGACCTTTTTAAGGATTTTATCAATCCCTTTTTCGAAAAGATATGTCGTATATGCCCCTTCTGGCCGTTCAAGGTTTCGAGAGTGAATCACATCGGTCAACATTTCCATGGTTCTCCCTAGTGTTGGCTCGGGCCTTACTTCTGGCTCCCCAGTGACCTTGAATCCCTCGTTGCTCAAATCATAGTGAAAACACGAAAAGTGGTTTTCATGGCAAGCCATCCCAGTTTGTTTCACAGTCAGCAGCAATGCATCCTGATCACAGTCAAACTTGATATCGATGATCTCCTGGAAATGACCTGAGGTTTCCCCTTTCAACCACAAGGATTGCCGACTCCGGCTATAATAACAGGCCTTACGTTCCTGCAGTGTTCGCCGCAAAGACTCTTCGTTCATATAAGCGAGCATCAGAACGTCTTTAGTCTCTACATCCTGGACAATCGCAGGAACAAGTCCGTGAGAGTCCCAGCAGATCCCCGATAAATTTAAGTCCTCGATTTGATTCGCATCCATTTTATCTCTACCTTCCATCTCGTAGTTCGAGGTTCGTGGTCCGCCCTTAGGGGCTAGACGGTGCACATGAAATGTGCCGTCCCCCTAACCCTTCATCCCCAAATACCTTTACTATCTTCATTCAGTTCCAGAACCGTCCCCGAAAGGCACAAGCCCAGGAGCAGTTCTATGTCATAGAAGTTCCTCCACAAGTCCCCCTGTTTTACGGACTAGGATCCCCCGCTGAGCCAAATACCGTTTAGCTTCCTCTATACTGAACTCCTTGTAGTGAAAGATCGATGCTGCTAAGACGGCATCAGCTTCCCCAAGTGTTAGCCCTTCTGCTAAATGCTCCAATGTTCCTACCCCACCACTGGCTATGACGGGCAGAGAGACAGCTCTGCTCACAGCTCTAGTCAGTTCTAACTCATATCCAACCTTAGTCCCGTCCCGGTCCATGGAAGTTAGGAGGATCTCTCCTGCACCGAGTGCTTCTGCTTCTGCAACCCATTCCAAAACATCCTTGCCCGTCGCCGTTCTTCCTCCGTGAATATAGACTTCCCATTTACCCGGTACCGTACTTCGTGCATCAACGGCTAATACGATACACTGACTTCCAAAGGCATGAGCCCCTTCTTGAATGAGCCGTGGATTCTGGACTGCTGAGGTGTTAAGGGCGATTTTGTCCGCTCCGGCTCTGAGCATACGGCGAATATCCTCGATAGTCCGCAGTCCACCTCCGATCGTGAAAGGAATAAAGACTTGTTCAGCCGTTCGTCGTACCACATCCACCATTGTTTCGCGGTTATCTGATGAAGCAGTGATATCGAGGAAGATCAACTCATCGGCACCTTCTTGGTCATAGAGGGCCGCTAGTTCCACTGGATCCCCAGCATCGCGCAACTGTACAAAATTAGTCCCTTTGACCACTCGCCCGTCATGGACGTCTAAACAGGGAATGATCCGCTTACTTAACATGACCTTCCCTCCCGTTCCCATTCTCTCCATCGCGGGGGATGAAATGAGCCGCTTCCAAAGCTTCTCTCAGGGTAAAAGCTCCGCTATAAAGTGCTTTTCCGGTAATTGCCCCTTCGATGGAAACTCCTTTAATGGCCTCGGCCTGCAAGTTTTTCAGGTCTGCCAAGGTGGAAATTCCTCCAGAGGCAATCACAGATAGACCAGTTTCTCGGGCCATTTGTACTGTACTTTCGATATTTGGTCCTTGAAGCATCCCATCCCGTGCAATATCTGTGAAAACCACACTTTGGACTCCCATTATTTTCATAGCCTTTCCTAAATCTATGGCCTTCATTTCCGTTGTTTCCGCCCAGCCTTGAACCGCAACCAAGCCTTCTTTTGCATCAATGCCCACAATGACTCGATTTCCGTAGCGACGTGCTGCTTCAGCCACCAACTCTGGGTTTTTGACAGCGATCGTCCCTAATATAACCCGTTCGACCCCTAACTCTATAAGTTCCGTTATCCGCTCCATCGTGCGGATTCCGCCCCCTATCTGGATTTTCAACGCAACACTACCGACAATTCGTCGGATCATTTCATCATTGACTGGCTTCCCCGTAAAAGCCCCGTTCAAATCAACAATATGTAGATACTCGGCACCTTGACTCTCAAAGCTTTTAGCCAAGTCAACGGGGTTATCGGAATATACTGTGGAATCCTCCATCCGCCCCTGTAACAAGCGCACCGCTTTCCCCTCTTTTAGGTCAATGGCTGGAAAGAGCAGCATAGTCATTCACCCACTTTCCAAAATTAGTCAGTAGTTGAAGGCCCCAGGGACTTGATTTTTCTGGGTGAAACTGTGCCCCCCAGACATTATCCTTGCCTACGACGGCAGGAAAGACGATTCCATAATCGCTACTCGCTATAATATCATGCTTCTCACTCGGTTGCGCATAATACGAATGAACGAAATAGAAATAGGATTGGTTAGGAATCCCTTCTAATAATCGAGAAGGTTGTTCATGGCTTAAGGTATTCCAACCCATATGCGGGATCTTCCCACCAGGCGGGAATTTAACAACACGACCCTCTAGGAGTCCTAGGCCAGCATGTTCACCATGTTCTTCTCCAACCTCAAAGAGAACCTGCATCCCAAGGCAGATCCCCAGAAATGGGTGCCCGGAGCGGGCAAACTGAATGAGTGGTTGGATCCACCTCCCACTGTTTAAAGCTTCCATGGCATCAGCAAACGCGCCAACGCCTGGAAGTATGAGTCCATCCACTCCGTCTAGGTCCTCAGGAGAGGTCATAATAGTTGCCTCAAACCCGACCTTTTCCAACGCCTTTTCAACGCTTCTCAAGTTTCCCCGTCCATAATCTACAATGCCTATCACTTTATAAAACTCCTTTGGTTGAAAGTATACCACTATATCGAGTGTTCTTGCGCACGGCAAGTCCTAGGGCTCTTCCGACTCCTTTAAAAGCAGCTTCCATAATATGATGACGGTTCTTACCTGAAAGTTGTCTAACATGCAGGGTAAGTCCGCTCTGTACTGCTAAGGCTCGGAAAAATTCTTCTGCCATCTCGATTGGAAACTCGCCGAGCATACCATCTTGACAATCTACAGCCCAAACTAGGTAGGCACGATTGGAGATATCCAAGGCCACTTGAACAAGGGCTTCGTCCATGGGAAGAAGAGCCTCCCCGATCCGTTCGATCCCTACCTTGTCACCGCAAGCTTCTCGTAATGCCAGTCCCAAAACGATCCCACAATCTTCGATCGTATGGTGAGCATCTACCTCTAAATCCCCGCTGGCATGAAGCACGAGATCAATATAGGCAAATCGAGCAAAAGCTATCAACATATGATCAAAGAAACCAATCCCTGTTTCGACTTGAGCTTCTCCCGTTCCATCAAGATTCAAGCGAACGCTGATCTCTGTTTCCTTCGTTTTTCGTTCAATATTAGCTTCTCTCATGGTATTGGTCTCCTCTCGATCCTTACATGCATCTTAGATGTGTAACACTGCCTTAAGTGTTCCTAAAACCTTTACTGATCTCTCGAATCGCTCGTAAAAAACCCTCATTTTCTTCGGGTAAACCCGCACTAATGCGCAGGCATCTTCCGAGAACGGGGAGAACTCCCATGTTACGGACGAGAAATCCCCGCTTCAACAACTCATCAGCCCATCCATCAGGGTCCTCAGGCTTAAAGAGGATAAAATTCGTCCGAGTCGGATAGACCACAACGTCTGGAAGTTGAGTTAGTCCTTCATGTAACTTACGGGTTTCCACCTTGATCTGCTGAATTTGCGCTTGATACTCACCTAAGTAACCTAAGGCAAGTATCCCCACCCTTTGGCTAAATGAATTGACATTGAACGGTGGCCTCACCTTGTTAATAAGGTCAATAGTCTCTGGTTGTCCCAGCAAATAACCTAAACGAAGTCCAGCCATGCCAAAGGATTTAGAGAACGTCCGCAGGATCACTAAGTTTGGGTAGCTTTCCAGCTCGGGAATGAGAGTTTCCTCTGCAAACTCTGCATAAGCCTCGTCAACCACCACTATTTTACCACTTTCCCGTACTAGTCGGAGAATGTCTTCTCTAGGGAACAGTGAACCGGTCGGGTTATTAGGATTACAGATGATTATCACATGGGCTTCCGGGGACTTTGCTGCCTCCAACATTTTCTCTGTGTCTAAATCTAGCCCATTTAACAAAGGAACTGGCACTACTGTAGTGTCGGTCAAACGAGCGTAAATCTGATACATGCCGAAGGTCGGCGGGTGAATAATTAAGGATTTCCCCGAGCCACCAAAGGTCAGTAAAATAAGTTGGATCAATTCATCTGATCCGTTACCTATCAGGATACCTTCTGGAGAAACTTTCGTGTAAGTTCCTATGGCGTTTCTGAGGTCCCCGCCCATTCCGTCCGGATAGCGGTTAAACGCTAGTTTCTCTTTATACAATGACTCTTGCATCCCTGCTGGCCAGGGAAAGGGATTTTCATTAGCGTCGAGTTTAATGCACTCGGGCAGATGCTTAGTTTCATAAGGAACGAGATGTAGGACTTCAGGGCGAACTAAGCTCTCGGGGTTACATAACACTTTTTCCATCGTTTACCTCTCCCTTTCTTCAAACTTTTCTTTAAATCTCACTTCCACGGCGCGGGCATGCGCTTCTAATCCTTCGCTGCGAGCGAGTAAGGCAATCTGCTTAGCATCCCTTTTCAGGGCTGCTTCCGAATATCCGATGACACTGACCTTCTTCATAAAGGTATCGACATTTAGGGGAGAGTAAAACCGAGCCGTTCCTCCGGTCGGTAAAACATGATTTGGTCCCGCAAAGTAATCACCAACTGGTTCAGGGGAATACCTTCCTAGAAAGACCGCGCCGACATTTCGGACTTGCCCTAACCAGGAATATGGGTCCTCCACGACCAGTTCAAAATGTTCTGGAGCTATTTTATTGGCCAAATCCATGCCTTCTTGAAGATCCGACACAAGAATTGCTGCCCCATAACTTTCCCAAGAAGCCCTGGCGATTTCAGCACGGGGTAAATCTTTGAGCTGCCGCTCTACTTCTAATAAGGTCTGCTCGAGAAGGGGACGAGAAGGGGATACTAATATAGCCGAGGCTAAACGATCATGCTCAGCCTGGGAAAGCAAATCAGCGGCTAATTCTTCTGGGCGTCCGGTCTCGTCTACTAAGATTAGGATTTCACTCGGTCCGGCCAACATATCTATATCGACGATTCCGAAAACTTGCTTTTTAGCTAAAGTCACATAGATATTCCCCGGTCCAGTTATCTTATCCACGGGAGAAATCGTCTCCGTCCCGAACGCTAAAACACCAATCCCTTGAGCTCCCCCTACTTTGTAAACTTCCGTCACCCCAGCTTCAGCCGCTGCCACCAAAACTTCAGGTAGTAGCGTGCCATCGGCCCGGGGCGGGCTGACCATCACGATTTCTTTAACTCCAGCTACCACAGCGGGCAAAGCGTTCATCAAGACCGAAGACGGATAGGAAGCCGTCCCTCCGGGAACGTAAATACCTACGCGCTTGAGAGGAAGTAGTAGTTGCCCGAGAATACTCCCGTCTGGATCTGGCTCTAACCACGAGGTTCGTTTCTGCTTCTCATGATACCTCAAGATATTTCTCTTCGCAGTTCGCATTGCCTCTAAAAAATCCTTACTCACGTCTTGATAGGCCCCTTGGATTTCTTCCTCTGATACTCTCAAACCGCTTAGTCGCAGGTTATTGTGATCAAATTCTTCAGTCAGTTGATATACCGCCTCTTCACCATCTTCACGGACACGCTTGAGTATGTCTGCTACACGCTGCTCTAGGTTTGCATCGTCTCCATAGGATTTTCGAGTGAGACGGTTTAAATCGATGTCCTTAATATTCTCAATCTTCATGAACGTCCCTCATTCTCTTCATCTTATTTTGCCAATAAGTTCTCTTGTAAGTCTTCACGTAAACGTTCTACTAAATTTCTAATCCGCTGGTATTTCATACGATAGGATACACGGTTAGCGATCAAGCGAGACGTAGCCTCAAGAATTGGAGCAACCTCAATCAAGTGATTTTGCTTAAGAGTTTTTCCTGTAGAAACAATATCTACGATCATTTCTGCAAGACCGACGCACGGCGCAAGCTCAATATTTCCATGTAATTTAATAGGATGTACCTGCATGCCCAATCCGTTAAAAAAGGTCTCGGCCACACGAGGAAATTTCGTAGCCACTCGTTGGTGGTTCAGCCCACTTAAATCATATTTACCATTAGGAAGCTTGGGCGGAACACTCGCTTCCGGCATAGCAACTACAAAACGACAATAACCAAATCGGAGGTCCAGTAATTCAGCCACATCTTTATTCTCTTCTAACAAAGTGTCTTTTCCTGCAATACCAAGATCTGCAGCCCCATATTCGACAAACGTTGGAATATCAGTGGCACGACAAATAATAATTTTAACTTTACTATCTGGGAGATCGTAGAACAGCTTCCGAGAATCTTCGTTAACATGGCTACATTCTATTCCAATACGACTCAATAACTGGATGGAGTCAATCAGTAACTTTCCTTTAGGCAATGCAATGGTCAAAAAATCTTGTTCCACTAGGTTATCCCCTTCCAATATCCCGTTATAACTAAAGTTTTATGGGTAATTCAATCCAGTTCATTACTTTAGTTAGTTAAAGCATTAACATATTAGTATTATAACAATGTCCTTTTGCTTTGGCAACATATTATTTATTTTTGACAAGAGGTTTTCGTCAAATTAATTAAGTAAATAACTAGATTGTTTTATTGCCTAAAATGGCCTAAAATGGCCTAAGAACATGCTATAATAGAAATTGTTGATGTTTTAAGGCAAAACATCATACTTTGGATTTATTTATCATAAATTGAACTTTGAGAGGAATGCGTGTAGATGAGTGTAACTAAAGTAATGATTGTTGATGACTCTTTTTTTTCCAGAACACTTATAGCAGAAACCTTACGTCTAGGAGGGTGTGAAGTTGTTGGGGAGGCAGAATCATTTGATACTTTACTAGAAACATACGATAATTGCCAACCAGACATTGTTACGATGGACATTGTCATGCCTGGAGCTGACGGATTTGAATGTAGTAGAGCGCTCCTACTGAATGATCCCTCGGCCAAAATAATACTTGTAAGTTCAATGAAAGATGAAGAAACAGAGGCAGAAGCTAAGCGTATAGGAATTGCTGGTTATATTCAGAAGCCAGTCGATGGAGAGCTCCTCATTAATATAATTAAGAATATATTGTCGCCTGACTCTCTGTATGAGCAATTAATTGAGTTGGGCCTTGAGACTTTTAATGAAGCTCTCTCTCAGAATATTACTCGCATGAGCAAAACCCCAGTATCCTTTGTTCCTATGAACACTTTTGAAACTCAATATGTGTCTCAGGGGATCACAACAGTCATAGGCATAATTGGCAGACATTCCGGATCAATGATTATGGATTTATCGGTTGAAACTGCGGATAAAATGGTTGAAGCTCTTTTGCGGCGTCCCAGTAAAAGCCGGGAGGAAGTATTGGCTATGGTAGCGGAGCTTTCCAATATTGTGGCGGGAATAGCTTGCTCGATACTGAATAAAAAGGATAAAGCGTATAGTTTACGAGTCTCTCCTCCAAGTGTGTTTTACAGTACTGAAACCGAGATTACGAGCCCAAATTTAAAAATTAATGCATCCTATGCCCAAACAACGTTTGGACCTATCTTTTTAGGAATTGGCTTCAAAAAGGGGGCAACATCGTGGATATAAATATAATAAATCCACTGGTCGTTTCTTTTACAGATATACTTCCTCAAATTGGTTTTCAATCGGTAGAAAGGCGAAGTATTTCTCTAGTTGGATCAACGTTAGACTATGATGGGGTTTTGGTACATATCTCTCTGGTTGGGGTATTAAAAGGTGCAATATTGATTGGTATGAGTTTGGATTCCGCAAAACAATTCGCTTCAAAAATGATGATGGGTATGGATGTGACAGAGTTGGATTCCTTAGCTCAGAGTGCGATCTCTGAGATGGGTAATATGGTTTGTGCAAATGCATGTACTCAATTTGCCAAGGCAGGCATCAGCGGTCTAGATATTTCGCCACCACTCCTATTGATTGGCAAGAACGGACAAGCGACTTTGCCTGTACCTCAGACAATAGCAATTCATTTTTCAGTAGACGGCATTGATGTTCATGTCTATGTAGGCTTACTACAAGTAAACAGCTAGAACCAATCTCCTCAAAAAAGTTGGATACTATGATTCGAATTATCTAGAAATTATACTTTCCGAATTCCGCTTTATGGTTATCGAGTATTCCTTCTATAATTTAAACTTATAACATGCGACAGTACAAAGAAGAGACAGGCCTTATAAAGGCTTGTCTCTTCTTTGGGATAATGTTTAAACAAAACAAAACAAAATAAATAAAACCTTGCAAGTTAGAAAGCTAAATGGTCATCCGTTAACTGTAGCTCGTCAAAATCTTTAATTAACTCTAGCAGATCAGCATTCGTAATGTATTCATCCCCATTTTCTAGCCTCTTATTAAAGTCTACTGTGCTTAATAGACCAAGGCAACCCCGATTCATCTGCTCAATCTCAGCGAAAACCTTGATTAGATAAGGTCCCAACTCTTCTGTCTGGTGTTTTATGTTCTTCCAACGAGCGATCTTAGGTACAAAGAAGCGATAGACTTCCCTTTTTTCTAGTTCATCTTCAATTTGAGCTTCAGTTAACCCCTTCGCCTTAAGCTTATTACGCCTAATCTCACGTTCTAAATTAAAGCTATCGTTTAAACGTTTTAAAAAAAGTATGGCAATAACGTATTCCTTTAGTTCCTTAGCGTCCCTATCCTTACGTAAAGAATCGCAGGTGTCATCAAGGAAGCTCTCCAGCCCAGCTAGAGTTAATTTCTCACCCATTGTTCATTCCGCTCCTCATTAAGGATTAATCTCCCATTTCTAGACCTAGATTACGAGCCGCTATCAGCAAAGGATCAATTAAGAGCACTTGTTTAAGCTTATCGACCGCTTTGTTGAGTGGGACTCTTACAATATCCCTGCCCCGCAGGGCGACCATGATCCCAAATTCCTCTTCTAACGCTGCATCAACCGCAGCTACGCCATAACGAGAAGAAAGTACTCGATCATACGAATTGGGGGACCCCCCGCGTTGGAGATGTCCCAGCACCGTCACTCGGGTTTCCAGCCCATATTGTTCTTCGAGGTCATTGCCTATTTTAGCTCCAATGCCTCCCAACTTGATCGGATCGAAGCGTCCCGAGACCAGTCGCTCAACCACAATCTCGCCGCCCCGGGGTTTGGCGCCCTCTGCCACAACAATGATACTGAATTTCTTCCCTTGTTTTGCCCGTTTTTGAATGGCTTGCGCCACCCGGTTAAGAGTATACGGAATTTCCGGAATTAAGATCACATCAGCTCCTCCGGCGACACCCGCATACAAGGCAATCCATCCTGCATAGCGCCCCATAACTTCGAGCACCATGACCCGGTGATGAGATTCCGCTGTAGTGTGTAGACGGTCTAAGGCCTCAGTAGCTGTATCCACGGCTGTCTGAAAACCAAAGGTTTGATCGGTAGCCATCAAATCATTGTCAATTGTTTTGGGAATTCCGATCACATTGAGCCCAAGATTGGCAAACTTAAGAGCGATATTTAAACTACCGTCCCCTCCGATCACTAGTAAGGCATCTACATCGTGATCTTTTAAATTACGTATTACATCCCCTGAACGGTCGAGTATCTGAGCTGTCCCATTTACTATTGTTTCATATGCAAAGGGATTGTCTCGATTTGTTGTACCTAGAATTGTCCCACCACGCGGTAAAATACCTGAGACCTCCTTTAACGTCAAGGGCATAAAATCCCCTTCTACCGCTCCACGAAAACCGTCCCTAATTCCAAGCACCTCTAGTCCATATTGGTGCGCGCTTTTAGCAACCGCCCGAATCACAGCATTAAGCCCCGGACAATCCCCGCCACCAGTAAGTACAGCAATTTTACGCATTCTAACACTCCTTAATCCAGATGTATTTTAAACGCAACGCTAATATTAGTCATCATTGTTCTGTACACTATAGTAGATTGACCCACAAAGAGAGGAAGCGCGACAATGAACTCAGCCGCTATGGCGTTAAGAAACGCAACAGTCGCACATGCAGTAAGTATAAGGTTTTTGAGTTTTAGCCTTAGCGACAAGTGAATAGCGCGGGAACATGTGCGGGGCTAAGATACTGACTCCCTGACACACAAAACCTCAGAAATATTCTTTCTTAACGCCATTTTCTGAGCAGCTTCACCATCTATCGATCCAAGTGACATTTCCACTCGTTTTCCCTGTGCCCTTAACGCTTGGCACTGATGAATGACCTGCGTGACATTTGAACCATAAACCAAAACATCGGCTCCCTTCACAGGTGAAAGTGAGAATTGTTCTAACAGATTTCCGAGGTGAATAGCAAACCCAGTTGCCGGTTGTGGAACTCCGAAATCTGCGTACAACGTATCGTAACGCCCTCCCTCAACCAATGGAAAGCCCATTCCTGGAACATATCCTTCAAAAACCGCCCCCGTATAATATGAAAAACCGCGGAGTATTCCTAAGTCTAACGATACATTTGCCTGTACACCAAAGTCGTCTAAATATCGATATATTTTTCTCAAACTTTCAACCGCCTCGCGAATCGCTGGTCGCTCACTCCAACCGAGAACTTCATCGAGAATTTCCTCTCCCCCGTGAAAATGAGGTAACCGAAGTAGTAGCTCCTGAACGCGTTCCGGTAACCCACTTAGACTTACCCAGCTTTCCACGCCAACCATGTCTTTGCGCGCTAACGCTTCTTCCAGTTTAGCTTGCATCCCTTCGTCAACCCCGGCTTCCAGCATGAGTCCTGAAAAAATCCCCATGTGTCCAAGATTAAACTGATAGTTTTTTAAGCCCAATGCTGCGATAGCTTCCACAGCGAGCGCGATCACCTCTGCATCAGCTAGTTCTTGGTCAGAACCGACAAGTTCTACCCCTACTTGCCTAAACTCTCTATGCCTAACACTGGTATTTCGATAAACATCCGCTCCATAACACAGACGAAGTGGTAACTCTGCTCCGCGCATGCGCGTACTAACAAGACGGGCTATCGGCATCGTCAGTTCTGGACGCAAAGCTAGAATACGTCCTTCACGGTCAAAAAATTTGTATAATATGTTGTCCTGCTCGATATCTGGTTGAACACAAGCGCAAAATTCAAGAGTTGGAGTCAACACTTTCTGATAAGACCACTGACGAAAAAGCGCAAGAATATCATTCTCTAGGCGCTCTTGCACAGCAACTTCCTCCGGTAATAAGTCACGCATCCCCTCTGGTATGCGTTGTCCTAGATTTGTTCTTAACATTATTCTTATACTCCTTCTATCTTAAATAATCAAGTTTTCATTAGTAAAACTCCCACTAGAATGAGTTCACTTGCTTTGCTCCTGCAAACGTTTTAGTATCAGTTGATACCCATCAGCTCCAAAATTCAAACAGCGCTTAACACGGCTGATTGTCGCCGTACTCACCCCTGTCACATCCCCAATAGCAGTGTAGGTGTCATTTCTCTGCAGCATTTTGGCAACTTCAAGACGCTGGGCCAGCGCCCTAATTTCTGCGATTGTCGCAATATCTTCAAAGAACCGATAACACTCTTCTTTATCTTTTAGCAATAAAACGGCTTCAAATAAGGCGTCCGTTAACGGATTCTGTAAACGTTCATCGCTAGACATAAGTTTACCTCCTTGAGCAGTTACTTTTCCCCTTTAATATATTAAAGCATCACTCTCCTGTCAAGGGCTTTTTTAGTTTAGCCATTGCAAGACTCCAATCAGTATAAAAGAGAGAACCGAACCCCTAGTCTTATCTATTAGATTCCTTCCTCTCTTTTTATGCAATTTCCAAGACCCCAACACATTATTTCAAACCGTCTCTTTACTCTTTACTTAACTCCTGGAAACTTAACGGTAACGGTTGTTCCTGACGAATTTGATTCATAACTAATAACTGCATGATGACGTACGGCTATTGTCTGGCAGATGGCCAGCCCTAATCCAGTCCCTTGATCTTTGGTTGTCATAAAAGGAGTACCAAGCTTTTCGAAGATCACCGGATCAATTCCCGCTCCCTGGTCGCAAACTCTAAGTATTATATCCTCTTCTACCCTTAGTGTTTGAATCGTTAGAATCGTGCCGACTGGCATTGCTTCAAGTCCATTTCTTGTTATGTTCAAAAGTAACTGCCGAAGTTCGTTTATATTTCCTAAAATATCTGGGACTTGCTCAAGCTCTAGGATTATTTCTTTGTCTTGATTGAGTGCATCTGCTGCCAGAAGAGGAAACAGGTTCCTTACCATCTCCGAAATATTTGTTAATTCAAAATCAAACGTTTTATCATGAGCCAGACTCAGAAAGTCGGAAATGATAAAATTTGCCCGATCAAGTTCTTCAATCATTAATTCATAGAATTCTTGATATTGCTTAGTATTTTCCTTAGTGGTGAGCAGTTGCAAAAAACCGCGTACCGTCGTCAAAGGATTTCTCACCTCGTGGGCGATACCTGCTGCCATTTCCCCAACCATATTAAGTCTTTCCAAGCGGGCTAATTCCCGATCAGCATTCTTCCTCTCAGTTATGTCGAGAAGTACTTTGAAGACTAACCTTGACCCATCAGCATCGGTAAAAGGCTGAGCATATACTTCGTAAAACCGATTATCAAAAACTACCTCTTTCCATCGAGATTTAAAGTCCTTTGTATCAATTCGGTGTAAACAATCACTGCAGGGGGTATTCAACCCAACGATAACTTCATAGCAGGGTTTCCCTTCGTATGGACCAAACTTCGCTTGAAAATTACTGTTAGCAAAACGTATGTTGTGATTATCCTCTTGGACATATATAAGGCCGGGAAAGCTATGAAATAGCGAATATAGACGTTGATGTTCTTCCTCTACCGCCTTTTCGATTTTCTTGCGTTCGTCAATGTTGCGAGAAAAAATTGAAATCCCACTCTCTGTTGGAGAAATACTTATTTCCAACCATTGTCCAATTTGTGTTACAAAGGCCTCAAATCGTTTTGGCTGCCCTTCTTTCATCACTTTTAGACAATTGTCATCGATAATCTTCCTATTCACATGAGGATACACTTCCCAAAAGTTTGTTCCTATGAAATTATCGTGAATGCCGTTCTCAACGAGTACTTTAACTATGGCCTTATTAACAAAAGTTATAATCCACTGACGGTTAATGGTTATAAATCCGTCGCTAATACTTTCCATCGTATTAATTATTCGTTGATTTGTTATAGCGAGTTCATTTTCGGCAGCTTTTCTTTGAATGATTTCCATTCGCAGCTGTTCATTGCTGTGTTCTAATTCCCGTGTCCGAGATCTGACCAATTCCTCTAAGCTTTCCCGATACTGACACAATTCTTTTTCTTTCAACTCACTCTCGGTAATATCCCAGACAGAAACAATCCTTAAGCGCCGCGCATCGACAGTCACTTCATAACTATCAGTATGTACGGGAAAACAACTTCCATCTTTTCTAATATGAACTGAATTATACTCATGATGACCATGATCATGTATCCTGTGAATGATTTCTGGAAGGTCACTATGATACTCTGGCGCAAAAACATCGTATATTGTTTTGCCCAATAATTCCGAGATGCTATATCCATGCATTTCCGCATAACAAATGTTCACTTTAATCAATTCATCAGTGATCGCGTCGCAAACCATTATGCCCCAATAGCTCTCTTTGAAAATACGTTCCCAAGTCCCACTATAGTTCCGTGCCTCCACTAAAGCCGCTTCCAATGAGGCAACTCTTTGTTCGAGTTCGCTGATCACCTTGTTTGTAGACATCTTCCACCCCACTCTTTTCAATAAGTTCAACCAGTGACCCTTGCCTTTTTGTAATACCTAGTAAGATTCTATTAATAAACTGGATTATCCTTGAAAAAAATATCTCACAAATTAAACATTTATTGACAAAATAAAAGAAATAAAAAAAATTAGGAGTATATTGCGTTAAATATACTCCTAATCGACAAATAGTTCTAAAGGAAAGCCACCGGCATTCCCTTCGACAACACAGCGTTATTAAATCTATGCGAATATCAAACCCTATCTAATAACCTGATTTCTTACCCGTCATTGAACTAACTACTAACTTAAAAATAGTAATTCCCGACAATCCAGCATCCTCAACCATCTTCAAATCACCCCCATACTGTTGCATGATGATTTGAAGGGCTTTTCTCTTCCCATCGATATCCTCAATGAATTCAACCTCTCCGAACCCAATGACACTCTGATACCGCATCGACCAGTTGCACCCCTTCTCACTTGGAATAACCTCCGTATCAATATCTACTTCAAAACAGGCCTTGGGATTTTCCTTAAGGATTAATAACTTCAGACCTTCTGGTCCAGAATGGAAATACAGCACCCGATCCGCGTAGCCGAAGCTCATCGGGATTATATAGGCCATACTTTCATACGATACTCCTAGTCGACACACCTGAGCTTTCTTCATGATCTCGTCTAACGCTTTCTGTTCAGTGATTTCCTTATCATTTCTACGCATTGTTTTACCTCTTTTCGATCATTTTATTATTATGGTGTAAGCAGCATATACTTTTCTTACCTTCATCTAGGGCCATTTGCGCAGGCTATTTTAAATAAAGACAACGCTCCATACTAGGAATATAAGGAGACCATTCGTCTTCTGGATGGTTCTCTATGGCTTGCTCAAAATGGAAAAGTTCAGCATCCATGGCATCTGCATAGTGGATCACCAGCGCTTCCATTAACTTTGGTCTTTTTGGAGATTGCCATTCATATTTCCCATGGTGACTCGTAATAACATGCAGTAACTTTGATCGCAACTCACGTGAGAAACCTGGGATTTTGGAGATTTCCTCAGTTAAAATTTCGATCCCTAAGATAATGTGCCCAAGGAGTCGCCCTTCGGTTGTCACTTTTATCCCTCTGGTGTAAGAATACTCCCCGATCTTACCGATATCATGTAAGAGTGCGCCAGTTATAACTAAATCACAGTCCATTTTTGGGTAATTCCCAGCAATCCCTATTGCAATCTCAGCCACCCTGACACTGTGCTCCCAAAGACCGCGCAGATAGGCTTGGTGGATTTTCATGGCCGCAGGGGCTTGTCGATAGGCGGGACCCCATACCGGGTGGATTAAAAACTGTTCTAATAAGGCTTTAAGTTCAGGTTTTTTGATCTTATCTAAAAGGGAGTTTAGGCGATCTTCCAACTCTCGCGCAGTGACAGGAGAACTCGGCAAAAGGTCGGATAGATCAACCTCTTCCCTAGGGATCCGTATTGTTTCAATCGTAAGATCCAGTGTGCCACGGTATTCAGAAGCAACCCCTTTGACGCGGAAAATATCTTGATCATTGAGCCATTCAAGGACTTTCGGGTCATAGTTCCACATTTTTCCTTGAATCATCCCCGACCGATCTTGGCACGTCAAGGAGAGATATGCTCCAGGCTTTTGTCGAAAGGGAACTTCTTTCCATTCATTGACAAGGAGAATTCCTTCAAACCGTTCCCCATCTTTACAATCTTTTAGCATATAAGAATCTTCCTTTCACATTTCAATCCTACTTAAACACTATTTAACAGAGCGGGGAGACATTTCGATGCATACCCATATTTCTGTCATTCTCGGGAATATTAGATATCAGGTATTAAAAAACTAAACTAAATAAGGTGCATTTCTCTATCATACCCCGTAATCGTTGATGGGGAGGTCTATGGAAGTTATTAATTAAACCGATCTATCGAAGAATTGGCTCGAATTATTAAACCGGGCTAATATACTTCCTCTTGATAATTGCCGAGTGTCTCTCTAACTCGTTTAAGAATAAGTTCTCGAAGCTCCACCGGTTCTATAATTTCTGCCGCAGAACCGAATCCTAAAACCCAGGTAATAAACTCATTGACACCGATAATGTCATCTTCAAAGAGAAGTGATCCGTCCTCTAACGTAGTCAATTCACTTGCACGATGAGCTACGTCTTTGTGTACCTTGGCAACAGTTTGCGAACGATTCAAGAAACGTACTTTGACACGGATCAAATCCCCATATTCCATCCCCCAACGGGGTCCAAACCAAGCCTTCAGTGAAAACCCTTCCGGGTAAACAAACGACTCACCAGTTTCCTGCACTTCCAGGACCTTGTTCAAATGATAAGTTTTGATAGTATCACCCTGTCGAGCAACCAAATACCAACACCTTAAACGCGAATAGTAGACAATACCAAGTGGGTCCACTGTTATCTTGCGCCCATTAAACGCAATCGTTAACCGTTGGTTAGTCCGTATAGCGTTTTCAATAATGGGGAAAGTTTTTCCCTGAATAGGCTCTAAAGGGGCAAGTTCCCCTTTGATATAGCGATAGGTCTCTTCCTCCCCCAAGTCAAACCCAGACAGAATTTTTTGTCTTAGCCCTTCTTTCAAACTATTGTCTTCTTGAAGAAAATCAAGTGTTGCCAGTACTCCTACTCCTTCTCGAACGTTCAGATGAACGGGTGTGTAGCATTTTTGGGCTGTAGCCATGAACCATTTGACCTCCGGCAGAAATAAATCCTCTTCAAATGCATTATTTTCTTCATCACGATCAGTGTACAAGGGGATAGGATTTTCGACCGTGGAAACCAACACTTTCAAATCCTGTTTCATCGTCCCCCATGGAACACCGCATCCATCGGCTAAGGCGCGCCCGCATATCCCCTCGGGGTGGGCTTCAATTAAGGCCAAGATTTTCCCCATACGCTCAATCGAGTCCATGCACATCACCTCCGTACATTTGTAGGAGTCGCGTGAATTCCTCAGTCACCTTTGCCCGGAGCAGAGCAGGCTCTATAACCTCTGCCCCCGCTCCAAACCCTCGTAACCAAACCGCTAATTCATCGAGCCCTTCAACTTGGTCTTTCATCAAGAGGCCGTCTTTATCTTCGGTCAAGGTGCAGGTTTCCCGTTTGGCTAGTTCCGCTCTGACGCGGCTTAACGTCGAGTAATGATCATGGAAACGTATTATTACCGGTACTGGGGATTGATCTCGGTATACTCCCCAGGCATATTGATACCATTTTTTTAAGTCAAATCCTTCAACAGGAGAAAATGTCTCGGCCAACCGAGTGACATCTAAGATGCGATTCACCAGGTAGGTTTTTATCTTTTGATCCCCTTCATCCTGAGCAATGAGATACCAATTATCAAGGCCCCAATAATAAACAATCCCCAAAGGGTTCAGTTTGAGGTGTCGCGCTGACCCCTCTTGCTTGCGGTAGAGGATATTAACTTTATTTTTATTGCGAGCTGCTTCTTCCAGATGAACACAACACTGACTGTGATGTACATCTTGGGTCGGGGTTCTCCCGTGAACAAACAAGGTTTCGCGGGGATTGGCATTTTCACCAATCCATAGTTTGAGTTTAGCCTCTAGAGATTTCATTTCTTCTGGGATTGGAGCAAGGGCACGAGCAACTTTTAAGGCCTCAAAAAGCAGGGTCTTTTCTCGCTCCGCTAACTGGAGAGGGGGTAATAAGTGTTCCGCACAAACCACATACTCCTCCCCCCTTCGCTTAATGAGGTTTTTCTTCTCTAAGTCTTTCAAGGCCCGCTCCAAAGTTTTAGTGCTGACGTCTTCCTCATCCCGTCGATTAAATCGCTTGTAAATTTTTGTAAGGGTCACCCCTTGAGGGGTAGCTGTTAAAATCCGCAAGAGTTCCATTTGTCTGAGCGTCGATGCTTTAACTGGCATGACCCCATTCCAACCGCTCACCTGCAGATAGATGGTTGCTCGTTCATCCTGAATGAACTGAAAACCGTTATCCTTCATTTCTTCAAAATCTCTGACCACCGTGGTTTGGGTCACTCCAAGTGTCTTGGCTAAGCTTTGCAAAGTATGTACCCACGGTTCAGTGGCAATGCTTTTGACCAGTTCACGTTGACGAGTTAACTTATCCAAACTTATACCCCCAATCACTTACCGCCCAACCCAAACAGTTTTGGCTATCGCAAGCTCTTGACCCGAATCTTCTGCGAGTATAACATGTCTACACACTGATTGTTGGCGATCCGGACCCTCTCTTAGGCATTTCGAGCAAATGCTCGACCCGTACGTTGTTTCTTTCTTATATTGGATTTCTAAGGAGGCAAGCTTACTATTCTGATAGGTGTCCTCAGGAACAACTTCAATCATCCACTGAAGATAGCTGGCATTATTGACATGCCCATTGGTATCAATATCACTCCGTCTGACAGAAAACCCCTGTTCAGCTTCCCCGGCACCTGTCCCAATAGCTTGAAGGGGAGCAAAGGGGTCGTCAATTGCTCGCACGGGATCAAGACCATAGGCCTCTCCGAACTCAGAGCGAATTCGGGAGGGTCGCTTTGTTACTATATTATAAAAAATCCACAAAGAGGTAGCCCTGCCGATGATCTCTTGGTTCATATTCCAAATCAGGAATTCTCGCCTACCATAAAAGCGTTCAAAGCTAGAGGGCCATGTTTCAATGGTGACCTTTTCCCCGAGTATTGGATACCGATCCATTTGGAGATGCCAACGATTTAAGATCCAAGCAAGCCCTTCATCCTTTACCTGGGCAAGCCCATATCCTACTGACTCCGAATGAGCAATCGCAGCATCCTCTAAATAATAAAGCAGGGTCAAGGGCGTCGCCTGCTCTTCAGGGTTGACTTCATGATAGTGAACTACAAACTCCATCCTATATTTCTGACTTTGCATGGTTTTACCACCCACTCCGCTACTTATCTTTTTTGAGACTTAAACTGGGTTTCATATAATTGTTGATAAAGACCTTCTTTATGGACCAATTCCTCATGTTTCCCGTGTTCTGCGACCATTCCATTTTCGATGACTAGAATTTGATCTGAGGCGAGTACCGTCGACAGTCTATGCGCGATGACAAAGCTTGTTCGATTGCTTAATAAAGGTATCATTGCCTTTTGGATATACTCCTCGGATACGGAATCCAAGGAGGAGGTAGCCTCGTCAAGAATAATAATTCTTGGATTTTTTAAGATTACTCGAGCAATCGAAACTCTTTGCTTTTCTCCACCGGATAACTTTATCCCTCTATTTCCGACCACTGTTTTATAGTTCTCAGGCAACGTCATAATAAAATCATGAATGTAGGCAGCCTTACACGCCTTGATGATCTCATCTTCTGTGGCGTCACTTTTTCCATACCTTAAATTTTCTTCGATGGTGTCATTAAAAAGATAGGGTTCTTGCATTACGATCCCGATCTGCTTACGCAGCGATTCCAAGGTTACATCCCGGATATCCTGATCATCTATTTTTATACTCCCATCGATGACGTCGTACAAGCGGGGGATTAAATTAGTTATGGTGGTTTTCCCCGCTCCACTGGAGCCGACCAAGGCGACCATAGTACCGGGATCCACTGAAAAGCTGATATCTTCTAAAACTCTAACCTCACTGTTATAAGCGAAATGTACTTTATTAAAATCCACCTTCCCTTTTATCTTCTCTAAGTGAAGAGCATTTGGATTATCTTTAATCTCTTGTTTTTGATCAAAATACTCAAAGATTCTTTTAAATAAGGCCAAGGACCTTGTAACATCAATATGAATATTTGACAACTGTGAGACTGGTGAATATAGCCTACCTAACAAAGCTACAAAGGCTATGATGCTGCCGATGGTTATCTCTCCCTGAATGTATAAATATCCTCCATAAAAGTAAATGAGCATCGGTCCGATTGCTATAAATGTGGTTATGGTCATCCTAAACCATCTGCCCACAATCGACTCCCTGATTTGCAGGCTTGCAACCTCTTGATTCATACATTTGAACTTTACATATTCATCCTTCTCTTTAGTAAAAATCTTCGTAAGTATAGCTCCACTTATACTAAATGTCTCTTGGATAATCTGGTTAAGGTCACTTATCCGTTCTTGACTCTTAGTGGCGATTTTCCATTTTAGCTTTCCAACTTTCCTCGTAGGGACGATGAAGGTGGGTAAGATGATCATCCCCACAAGGGCGAGTTTCCAGTTCATAGTAACTAAGACTATCGCGGTAGAGATTAGCACGAAGATACTACTTAAGGCATTCACGACAGTTGAGTTAAAGATGTCTTGGATTCCTTCTATGTCACTCGTTAGTCTTGTAGTAATCTCACCAGGCTTAGCAGCAGAATAGAAGTTTAAGGACATGCGCTGCAAATGCGAGTACATTTGATTTTTCATGGTTACCATTATATGTTTTGAAATCCAAACGCTTAAATAGGACTGAGCTACCTGGAGAAGTCCAAGGACTATGGTAATTCCTATGGAAACGAAGATAAACAGACTTAAGAGCTTTAAATCCTTCTGCGGTAAAGCTTTATCGATAATATTCTTGATGAGGATCGGTGGAACAAGCCCTAGGATAGAGGACACAATAATACAGCCAATGACTAGCAGCATGCGCGTCCAATAGGGAATAAAGTAGCTCAATATTCTTGTTAGCATTTTTTTTGTAACCTTGGGCATTTCTATGTTTTCATCTGCAAATCTTAATCTGCCAATTCCTTGTTTCATGGTATCCACTCCTATAACTATGACGACTGCTAACCTTCAACAATTATATCATAGTTTCCTTCAGAGTCCGCCTCACCGAAACTCTACTCAAATAATAGATACAATCATATCGACACGTTAATTCTAGACCAGAACCGTGAACTCATCAACTAAGATGAATCAATAATGATACACATAAAAAAAGACACCAAGTGTCTTTTTTTATGTGTATCATTCGGCAATTGACTTAATTCAATCATTTTCAAACTTAGCTTCAACGCCGAGACCGTTTTTATGTCCCGTATCTCTGTGGCAATTGTTACACCCGTCGCCATTTTTAATTATCTTAGCGTGGTTTTTTGGCATAAGTGGCGCTTGACTCTCAGGCTTGTAATCGCCTGTATGGCAGTTGATGCAATTTGCGTCGTAGTAAACAGCCTTTATCGCAAGATAATCACCCTTGATATGATTACTAAGGTCCTTTAATCCGCGAAATGTTGTATCTAACCTCCGAAAGGGCCCTCTGGTTTCGTGACAGTTCCTGCAATCAATATTTTTGTGGGGATATTTCTCCCATGATTCATGATAGGCTTTAACTTCATGGCATTTTAAACACCCTGATGGAGCAGTAAACCACGCATAGGTGAATCGGTAAGGAATGTAGAGGGCTAGAATAACTAACACAAGAATGATCAACCCTTTATAATAAGATTTCATTTTTCCCCCTTTTACATACCCCTGTCTTATATTCTATAAATAGGACGCTCAATTTTTCATCATAATATAGGATGCTCAATTTTTCATTTAGAAATTCTAGTTTATAATTCTAGTTAGAAGAAAAATAACACCAGCCGACGGAACTAATTGGCCTTCCGTTGACTGGTGTTATTTTTACTTTTAACACATGTACTGGTGCTTTCGTCACCGAAATCTTGATGTTCAACTTTTTCTGAACGCTCACTTTCTTATAGGAAGTATAAGCCTGTGGGTAGCAAAAAAATCTCCCCAACATAACATATTCAAAATTGACTTTATCGAAAGTTAGCCATGGCTAACCTATTGTTTGAAAATGTGAGTTAGCTTGCATAACTAAAAGGGGGTACATAGTGTGAAGGACGCAGAACGAATCGACCCGTTAGTAACCCTATCTCCAGGTTCTGTCTGCCAGATCGTATCCTTAGAATTGAGTGGACTACTGAGGCGGCGTATTCTCGACCTGGGAATCGTCCCTGGAACGTTGATCCGCTGTATACGACGAGGTCCTTCTGGTGATCCGACCGCATATCTAGTGAGGGAAACCCTCATTGCCTTGAGAAATGAAGACGCTGCCCAGATCTTTGTTAGAAAGCTAGTGAATGGAGAGGAATGTGTATGAATCTGTCTATGGATCAGAAAAGGGTATTATGGCAGGATCAGTTTGGAATTTCCTTAGCAGATGGCCAGTTCGGCGTTGCTTTGGCAGGAAATCCAAACGTTGGAAAGAGTACAATTTTTAACGCTCTAACTGGGCTACATCAGCATACTGGGAATTGGCCTGGTAAAACGGTGGATAATGCCCAAGGGGGCTTTCAATATCAGCAGCACTCATTCCTACTTGTCGACTTACCGGGTACTTATTCCTTACTAGCTCATACTGTGGAGGAACAAATCGCACGGGACTTTCTGTGTTTCGCGAATCCCGATGTAACGGTGGTCGTCCTTGATGCAACTTGTCTTGAAAGAAATCTCAACTTGGCTCTCCAAGTCTTTGAAATAACTCCCAAGGTCATTGTCTGTCTAAATCTCATGGATGAGGCTCAAAAGAAACGTTTGATGATCGATGTGCCTTCTTTGGAGCGCGAATTGGGCGTACCCGTCGTTGCTTCTGCCGCTCGCCAAGGTGAAGGACTTACAGAACTTCAAGAGAAAATACTACAAGTTGCGACGGGGTCCTTGCAAACAAACCCCCGTCAGATCGTCTATTCCTCTGAAGTGGAAAAAGCGGTAAAATACTTGTTGCCCCTGGTGGGCTCTCTCGCCAACAACGCATTATCCCCCCGCTGGCTCGCCTTGAGGTTGTTGGACGGAGACAGAAGTTTTCTAGATAGTTTAACTAATTATCTTGGGGTTAACCAAGGTTGGGAGGGGGCAAGATGTGCGCAATGACACCAACAAGAAGTCTAAGTGAAGTTTGGTGTGAGGCAGAACATGTTCGTATGTCTTATCCCAATTCTTTCAGCGACCAGATCGTTGCCGACATCTATGGAAATGCAGAACAAATCACCAAGCAAGTTCTCTCCAGGAAGGGAAGGCAACGAATAAGCTTCGATCATACAATTGATAATTTTGTAACCTCCAAGTGGTTAGGCTATCCCCTCATGATGCTCTTATTGGTCGGAGTATTATGGCTAACGATAGAAGGGGCGAATGTCCCTTCCAGCTTCCTTGCCACCTGGCTCTTTGCTTTCCAAGACCAGCTTACTCTTTGGTTCCAATGGTTCGGTGCACCAGATTGGGTACATGGGGTTCTTGTCCTAGGCGTTTATCGTACGTTAGCCTGGGTTGTTGCCGTGATGTTACCTCCTATGGCTATCTTCTTCCCCCTGTTTACCATCTTGGAAGATTCAGGGTATCTCCCTCGAATCGCCTTTAATCTAGATCATATTTTTAAAAAGGCAAAGGCCTGTGGCAAACAAAGTCTGACGATGTGCATGGGGTTCGGGTGTAACGCCGCAGGAGTTACTTCCTGCAGAATTATCGACTCTCCCCGCGAGCGCTTAATCGCTATTTTGACTAACAACTTTGTCCCTTGTAACGGCAGATTTCCAACCTTAATCGCTATCTCCTCAATATTTATTGGCGGTGCTGTCGCATCCTTGTCAGGACTGATCAACGCCTTGGTCATTTCCGGAATAATTTTGCTGGGTATTGCGGTTACTTTGTTAGTCTCTTGGTTCCTATCTGTGACAATTTTGAAAGGTGAGCCCTCTTCCCTTGTTTTAGAATTGCCATCTTATCGTCGCCCAAAGTTTGGAGCAGTGATCTACCGGTCTATGATTGATCGCACCTTATTTGTTTTAAGACGTGCCATCATAGTGGCCGCTCCAGCAGGTGCCGTGATCTGGATTTTAGCGAACGTTTATATTGGGGAACAAAATATTCTCTCCACTGTGGCTCATGCTTTAAATCCGCTTGGACACTTAATCGGGCTCGATGGATTTATCCTAATGGCTTTTATTCTGGGGCTACCTGCCAACGAGATTGTCTTACCAATTCTCATCATGAGTTATCTTACAACTGGCGCTTTGCAAGATTTCTCAAGTTTAGAAGAGCTGAGGAATATCTTGGTGAGGAACGGATGGACTTGGTTAACGGCGATTAACGTTATGTTATTTTCCTTACTTCATTGGCCTTGCGCTACAACATTGCTTACCACTTATAAGGAAACAGGTAGTAAAAAATGGGTCTTCCTATCTTTCCTGATTCCCACCCTTATTGGATTTACCGTTTGTTTCATTCTCACTCAAGTAGTGCGCCTCTTAGGCTTGGCTTAATTTAACTAGTGCCAGAAAAAGTCTCCCACTTCTATAAACTAGTAGGTTCGGCACAATTTAATATTATACCTTATGATTCAGTTTTACTGGAAGATACAATGTGTTCTAGTAAAATCCTGTGCCATTCTGGGTTATGCTTAAGGAAAGTAACAATAGCTTGGATCGAGCGAATGGTGGTATCTGAAAGATAATGTTCCATAGCTTCGGCTTCTGCTACAATATCGCAGTTAGTTTGGATCAGAATCAGGAATTCCTGTAACACCTGGTTGCGTTTTACTAAGAAATCACCAAGTTGTTTCCCTTTTTCTGTAAGAATTATCTCTCCGTATCGTTGATAGGTAATAAACTCACCCTTTTTAAGCTTATGCAAAGCTTTTGAAACTGAGGGCAAAGAAACTGCCAATTTATGACTGATATCAGTCACTCGCACGGAATCTGAAGAGAGTGAAAACCGATATAACTCTTCCAAATAGTCTTCTAAACTGGGAGTGAGTATTGTCATAGCTGCTCCTTATCAAGCTTTTTTTGTAAATGAGTGCTTATTGTACTATTCTACTCCTCTGCTTTCTCTCTAGACCCTCAACCAAAACCCATTGACAGACAAATTTATCTATGCTAGTCTTTAAATAATTAATTGAATGCCTTAAGAACGAGTACACTTTCTTCTAGTAAAAGAAAGTGTTTAAAAGGGAAGTCAGCTTAAATCTGACGCGGTCCCGCCACTGTGATAGGGAGTAGCCTTACAACATGTCACTGGATTTTATCTGGGAAGACGTAAGACTATGATGAACTAGAGCCAGGAAACCTGCTCGTTTTGGACTTCACCTTGAGCACCCACGACGGATGGGTAGTAGGTAAGGATATCTATGTTTTGTAGACATATTTATAACCTCCTGCCTTTGAGTGCAGGAGGTTATTTTAGTTCCATTTAAATCTTCGTTCTACATAAACAGGAGGAGTGAAATACAATGACCATTCGTAAGCTTAAGATGATTAGTTTATTAATAACCTACGTTATTGCTGTATATATCTTCTTTCCTAATGACGCATACGGGATGCATATCATGGAAGGCTTCTTGCCCTTTAACTGGGCCGCTTTCTGGTGGCTTGCTATGATCCCATTTGTGATTACTGGAGTACGTTCCATCAAGAAAACAGTCGCGCTCCATCCTAGTTTAAAGATGTTGCTCGGAATGGCCGGAGCCTTTGCCTTTGTTTTGTCTGCTTTGAAAATCCCTTCAGTGACCGGGAGTAGCTCCCATCCGACAGGCGTGGGTCTTGGTACGATTCTGTTCGGACCAACCGCGATGACTGTTTTAGCGATGATTGTCTTAGTCTTCCAAGCCGTGCTACTCGCCCATGGGGGAATTACGACCCTCGGAGCAAACACATTTTCCATGGGGGTTGTTGGTCCTTTTGTCTCCTATGCCATCTATAAAGGTGCCAAGAAACTTGGGGCTCCTCTATGGCTTTCAGTTTTCTTGGCCGCTACTATAGGAAATATAATGACCTACGTTACCACCGCTATTCAGTTGGGATTAGCGTTCCCCGCTGCAACCGGAGGAGTAATGGCTTCCACCGTTAAATTCCTGAGTATTTTTGCCTTCACTCAGGTTCCACTAGCCATCAGCGAAGGTATCCTTACCGTCATGGTGATTAACATCCTTAGTGCTTACAGTCAAAAAGAGTTGCAAATTCTAGCGATCTTTACTGGAAAAGAACTACCTAAGACCAAACGGAGGGTAAGCGAATGAAACTGATGACAAAGAATGGGCTATTATTAATTCTGGTCATTGGACTAGCCTTCGCTCCGCTATATCTTGCTCGTACTTCCGAATTCGCGGGCGCTGATACTCAAGCATCTGACGCCATCAGCACGCTCAATGCCGATTATAAGCCTTGGTTTGAACCCTTTTGGAAACCACCGAGCGGAGAAGTTGAATCTTTCTTGTTTGCCTTGCAGGCAGCCATCGGGAGCGGATTCGTCTTTTATTATTTAGGGTATGTCAAAGGGAAACACAGTGCAAGTAAGAGTGAACTCGCTAAACTAAAGTTAAACATCGAGACTTCGGCTGGGGAGTCTCCCCCCACTGAAGCAGAGTACGGAGTCCCACTCCCGCTTGGAGAAGTGGGAGTCTCACGATTGGATGATCAGCCATGATTAATATTGATTCTTATGCCTACAGCAATAATCTTAAAAAAATACACCCTGCTGAAAAGTCTGTCTTTGCTGTGTGTACCATGACAGTTTGTCTGACCTCTCCTACCGTCATCACCCCACTCATCATCTTAACCTTAATGGCTGGAGGAATAATTTCAAAGGCAGGCATCCCGGTACGGGTTTTTCTCAAGCTGATGCTAATTCCCCTCTCTTTTCTCCTTTTAAGTGTCTTGACCATTGCTTTTTCAATCTCAACCAATCCTTCGGGATTTTGGATTTCTCAAACCATGTATGGCTTTACCATTGGGATTTACTACCCTGATCTGATCACAGCCATTCACCTATTCCTACGATCATTGGGGGCTGTTTCCTGCCTTTATTTTCTAGCACTCACCACCCCCATGACTGAAATCATCTCAATACTCCACAAGTTGAAAGTCCCGGCCATTATCACCGAATTAATGATGCTGGTTTATCGGTTTATATTTGTCTTAATGGAAACCGCCATCACCATTCATCGAGCCCAATTATCACGTTCGGGGTACGTCTCCCTGAAAGTTTCCTATCGATCCCTGAGTCGACTCTTTTCTGCGCTCTTAGGCAAAGTCTTTGTGAAATCCCAAGAACTTTATAATGCGATGTCAGCTCGATGTTACACGGGAGAAATTAAAGTTCTTACCAAGAAATATCCTATTAGCCTGAGGAATTATATTCTAATAGCTGGTCTCGAGCTTCCTTTGATCTTGATTAATCTTTTTAATCGAGTTTAATCACATTTAATCACGTCCAAGAAACCCACTTCTATAAGTGGGTGTTCCAGGCTCCACTTCAGTGGGGGTATAGTCCCCTGCCACGAAGTCTCGATGTTCAGCTTTAGCTAAAAAGAGTTCACTTACTTGGGAGGGATAAATTTGCCGGAGATTATACTTGAAGCAGCTGCTTTAGATTACTCTTATCCAGATGGTACAAATGCCTTACACAACATCAATCTACAAGTTAAAAAAGGTGAAAAACTGACTATTTTGGGATCAAACGGGGCCGGGAAATCAACTTTATTTATGCAATTCAACGGACTTTATCACCCATCTTCTGGGTGTATCAAATATCAAGGACAGGCCATTTCGTATAAAACTAAGGCTCTGATAGAATTACGCAAAAAAGTAGGGATCGTCTTTCAAGATCCAGATAGTCAACTATTTTCCTCAAGTGTCTATCAAGATGTCTCGTTTGGTCCTCTTAATCTTGGACTTTCAGAACAAGTTGTGGAAGCCAGAGTAAAACAAGCCCTGATTGATACGGAAACCACCGATCTTGAAGACAAACCCACTCACTTGTTGAGTTACGGGCAGAAAAAAAGGGTTTCAATCGCGGGCGTTCTGGCGATGGAACCGGAAGTGATAATTTTTGATGAACCAACGGCTGGACTGGATCCCCGTCACGCCCGTGAATTTATGCATCTTGTGAAAAATTTAAGTTCTGAGGGTAAAACAATCATAATTTCCACTCATGACGTGGATTTAGCATATTCCTGGTCGGATCGGTTAGCCATTATGTCGAGCGGAGAGATCATTGCCCACGGAAAACCTGGTGAACTTTTCCTGCAGCCTGATCTAATCGAGCGTGCAGATTTGGCCCTTCCTTGGCTGATAGAAGTGCATTGTGGGTTGGTGGCAAAAGGATGGTTACCGCCCTCTACCCCTTTGCCTAAGAGCAAGGAAGATTTGCTTATGATCATTCCCCATAGCCCAGAACATCTCACCAATTGTCCTATTATACCCTGATAACCTATTCTTCTTGATTCACCAACTAATTATGTACATTAGGCCTTTCTATCTCATTCAAGTCCAAGTCATATCAAAAAGATAAACCGCTAACTATAGCTAGCGGTTTATCTTTTTATTTCTACGATCAAAAAATTTCGTTAATTCCCATTTATAAGCATGATATAATGCAATAGAAATCCATAACGGGAACTTCCGGTGTCTTGCTGGGGCTGAGGATGCAGGCGTCCAAAATGTGTACGTATATGTTTTGTTAGTTAAATCTGCAAAATATACCATGTAATATCATTCCAACCCTTAACTCCAACACAGTCGCCAAAACAGAGACAATGCTGTTTACAGTTAGTTGGCGAGAAAATTCGCGGCCTTGGCTGATTTTAGAAAATAATGCACCCAAGGGGATGCTTTGATTGCCATATACGGCAATCAAAACGTCTCCTTTACTTTACCTAACCCTTTTTGCAATTATGACAGTACCCATATATCTCTAGCTTATGTCCAGTCACATCGAAATCTATCTTCTTTTTTAAGCTCTCCTGAAGCTCTCCCATAGGACAGTCTTCAATAGAAATCACCTTATGGCAACCAACGCAAAAAAGATGATGTTTATGCTCATGGTGGTTAAGTTCATACCGTGCTTTACCATCATCCATTGTTGATTTTATCACCAAATTTTTAGATGCAAATGTATCCAGAGTCCTATAGACGGTGGACAAATTTATTGTAGCAGTTTTTCCCTTTAAAGATATATAGAGTTCCTCGGCTGTTATTGGATGTTCAGACTGTTCCAGGAGAAGAAGGATGGCATTTCTATGCCTAGTACTCTTCATCCCTTCACGTTTCAGAATTTCCGTATAGTTTGTGTTTTCTTCCAACAAGATCATCCCTCAACTCTTAATAGCTTAACACTTGTTCTCTTTATTTTAATCGTTTTAAAGATTTTAGCAATGTTTCACCAATAAATTTTGTCGACCTATCAACATAATTGTACTACTAGGTCTAGATTTTCCTTGTATTCGATGATTAAGAAGGAAACTAATGGTTTACAATTGTAGAGAATAGAGTATAATTTGATTATAGAATGCAAATGCAAGGCGTTTGCAAATGAAAAATGGGGTGGGTTCATGAATTCAAAATTATTCAAACTTCTTTGCCTAGGGTTATTAAGCATTTTTTTGGTAGGGGGATGCGGAGCTAACAACGAATCAAAGGCTACAGTAAGTCCAACTGTAAACTCAAGTTCAACGATGACAATAGCTACTTCCTTCTATCCTATGTATATCTTTGCTTTGAACGTTGCTAAGGATATTCCTGATGTAAACGTGATCAATATGACTCAGCCCACGGCAGGATGCCTTCATGATTATGCGGCAACTCCTCAAGACATGAAGAATCTTGAGGGAGCAAAAGTTTTCATAACCAATGGAGCAGGAATGGAATCCTTCATGGATAAGATTACGAGCCAAATGCCGAATCTAAAAATAATTGAGTCCAGTAAAGGCATCGAACTCATTAAAGGTGATGGGGATGAGGGCGATAATCCACATGTCTGGGTGAGTATTTCTAATGCTATTACTCAAGTGCAAACTATTGGCGATCAGCTTGCGATATTAGACCCCCCTAATGCCACGAAATATCAAGAGAATACCAAGGTATATATCAAAAAACTCGAAGCCCAAAGAGATAAAATGCATCTAGCCTTGGATGGTATAAAAAACCGTGATATCGTGACCTTCCATGAGGCATTCCCCTATTTCGCTCAAGAATTCAATTTCAACATCGTTGCGGTTATTGAACGTGAACCGGGTTCTGCTCCCAATGCCAAAGAATTGAGTGAAACGATCGACCAGGTAAAGAGCCTTAAAATCAACGCTCTCTTTGCAGAACCACAGTATGATGCAAAAGCAGCAGAAACCATTGCAACTGCGACAGGCGCTAAGGTTTATACCCTTGATCCCGTTGTCATGGGACCTATGGAAGCAGATTCCTATATTAATATTATGGACAGCAATCTTAAATCATTACAAGAGGCTCTCAAATGAATATAAACATGATACAACCTAAATGTAATCATAGTTCTCAAGGGACCTCCTGTCAGTGTGGGCTATGTTGTACCAAAATCACCAACTTTGGTGTTTCACGAGGTGGTACAGAAATATTACGCGATGTCAATCTCCACATTCACTGTGGGGATTTGACGGCGATTATCGGTCCTAACGGTGCTGGAAAAAGCACGCTGCTTAAAGCAATTTTAGGTGAGATTCCTCATACGGGTGAACTTCAATTTCTGGATGCCAAGAATAAAGGGACAACGAAGCCGTCTATGGGTTATGTTCCACAGAAGCTTGATCTCGATTCTAGCTCTCCAACTAGCGTCCTTGACTTATTTGCCGCTGCTCATACGAGGGTGCCGATCTGGTTCTCTTACCCCCAAAGAATACGTGAGCGCGTTCGAGAGACTTTAGCCCGCACTCAGGCAGAACATTTAATCAATAAACGTTTAGGAGCCTTATCTGGAGGGGAGTTACAACGAGTTTTACTGGCCCTAGCCCTCGATCCCATTCCTCACCTTTTACTTTTGGATGAACCAGTATCGGGTATCGACCAAAAGGGTTTAGAACTGTTTTATAAAACTGTTTCGATTCTTCGGAAAGATTACGACTTATCCATCATCCTAGTCTCTCATGACCTAAATTTGGTCGCGGAGTATGCGGATCGTGTGGCCTTTGTCGATCATAAAACGATTGAATGCAGTGGCACTCCACAAGAAGTATTCAGTAATGATAAAGTAGTCCAAGCTTTTGGTCTAGATTGGTCGGACCGTTATCTACGAACAGAGAAGGATAGGGTGGATAATGCACTTATGGTATAGTTTGGTAGACTTACTTCTGCCTTTTGGTTGGCTACAGCATGCGTTTATGAAGAATGCTCTCCTGGGTGTTTTATTAGTTACGCCTATTTTCGGCTTGTTAGGTACAATGATCGTCAATAACCGGATGGCCTTCTTTTCTGACTCGTTAGGTCATTCCGCCCTAACAGGGATTGCCATTGGGGTTATAATTGGAAATGCGTTTCCTCTGCTGAATATTGATCCTATTTGGTCAATGCTCTTTTTTTCAGTATTGATTACTTTCGCCATTCTAGTGGTCAAAGAAGCCAACACGGCTTCTACGGATACAATAATCGGAGTGTTTTCTTCTACTGCGGTAGCCCTAGGTATTGTAATACTTTCGCACAACGGTGGATTCTCCAAATATTCCGTCTATCTAATTGGAGACTTGTTAAGTATTAGTCCATCAGATCTTCTGACACTCGGAATCGTATTCTTATCTGTTATCGTATTATGGATCGTGATTTTCAATAAACTTCTTCTGGCAAGTATGAACCCTTCTCTGGCACGTAGCCGAGGGATTAATGTCCGACTTTATGAATATTTATTTGCTTTGATTATGGCCGTGATCGTGACAATATCTATTCAATGGGTTGGAATACTCATAATAAGTTCCCTCTTGATTTTACCGGCTGCTTCTTCCCGAAATATTGCAAAAAACATGCGACAATACCATGTATATTCTGTTTTAATTGCTCTTATCTCCGGAGTATCTGGGTTGATCCTATCCTACTATTGGGGAACAGCTACTGGGGCAACGATAGTTCTAATCTCCTCGGCATTTTTTGCTGTAACTTTGATTATGAAGTTGCGACTTAACTAAAAATTATTCTAACTTTCGCCCTCTAGCTATACGTTAAGCGCTCACTTTAATTGATACTAAAGTGAGCGCTCTTTTTTTGTTCCCACAAACTTGAAGCCCAACTTGACAAGCTAAATTCTAGGATAGAACCCTACAAATGACATAAACTACACTAAAAGTATGCTTTATCGATATTTACTACGGAGGAGGACCTTCGATGGATTACACCGATACTAGGAAATCTACTCCAGTAGCCGTGCATCCTGAATTACGACGCATCTTACTAGCAAACCCAACTACTGAATCCCTAAGCACAATTATCAAATACCAACTCTTTGATCAACCATGTCAACCTCTCGCGGACGAGATCTTACGTCTACTACCCTATTGGGAACACCAGGCCTGTGCAGGGAACGGGATTTTAGCGCCTTTGATTCAATACATGTTACAGAACTCTCCACTACTTAAAAACAACAAGATAATAGAAGCTAATCTCCTACGCATTCGGATTTTAGCCTCAACACCAGGAATTTTCTCATTTCCACCGCTTGAAATGCAAGAATACCTCGTTCAATCTTTGCTTATGTCTGACATCCTAGCAGACCTTCCTGAATTTGAAGTTGTGTCGTTTTCTGCGGCAGAGATTGATCCACTCATGTTTGATTTAACACGTTTTAACCCTTCTCTCCACACTCGTCGCTATATACAAAACCTATTTTACCTTGAGCGTCGTGAAGCTATCCTATCTGTTCTCGCACATATTGCGAAGAACTATCCGTTAATACGAACTTGCCGAAAAGCATATGCCCTTATGCTTTCTCTAGATAACCCAAATAATTGGGGAAAACATCCCTTTTGTTTACGACTCCTCGCCAATCGCTTTTTGGACAATAAATTAGTGAACTGAAGGGTACCACTCCCACTTGAAGTGGGAGTCTTATGCTTGGATCAAATAAAACCTTACTGAAACATAATAATCTCTTGCAACAAAAATCAGAAATGTTAGAATGGGGGTGTATGAACTCATTCAGCTAAGATCAAACGTTGAGGAGATGAATCCGCCATGGATCTTAACCTTAAAACGGTCATGAAAATTAACATTACACAGCAGGCTATGAAATTCCTTCAAAAGGCTAATAAGCAAGAATTTTACATTGAACGCCTTGTCGTTACACAATGCTGTATTCCCATTGCCACTCCTCCCACCGTGCGTAAAGGCAGTCCACGCAAACCAGAAAATTTTTATGTGTTTGAAGTTGACGGAATCACAGTATATTATGACCGCAACCTAATCTGCAAGGCTGAAATAACCGTTGATGCCCAAGGATCCGGGTTTAGCAAAGGCCTACTCGTCACAGATTGGGTTATTAAATACTAACGACCTTTAGTTGAGATTTTGGCTATTCTAAAACCTGTAAACTCATCTTATAATCGTAAATCAACTCGCTGAAATCCTCTGGTGAGCCAGTCTCTCTGATGAGTATTTGGGCTCTTTGTAGCAATCGTTTATGTACCTCTTCCCTACCAATAAGAAAATTAATCATTCGCTTCATATTCGGGTCACTAGTGAGTTCCAAATGCTGTTGATATAGATGGCTCGCCCTTGTTTCTGCTTGCACATTCACCTGTAAAATGGTGATCGAGTCTACATTTTGATCAATATAGTTAATCACCCATGGAGCGCCCTGAGAATTAACGCATTTAAGCGGAGGGCCTCCTAATTTTGTAATGGCTACTGCAATTAATTCCATATGCCCCAATTCCTCAGCAGCGAATAACCCTAGAAGTTCTCGAACATAACGGTTTGATATATTATGACGATGATTTAAGTACTGTATGGCTGACGATAATTCGCTATTTCTTCCTGCGTAATGTTCAAGTAACACCTTTGCAAACATCGGATCTTGGCGTTCAACATGGATCGGATAGAATAATTGCTTGCGAAAATTAAACACTTTTATCCCCCCTTATATAGAGCACCCTACCTATATCATATGAAGGAGAATCGTAACCGTCACAAAGCAAGATTTTTAAAGCTGGTGAGTACTGTTCAGCTTTAATTGAAGGAATTCAGACTCAGATCTCGCAAACTTTTCTTTGACAAGAGCAATAGCACATACAACATTTAACAGGTATTCCAAAGGGCATACTACAGAAACTAATCAAGTGCCCTTCAACCCGGCTGGTTTGTACTCCACACTGTCCTTATAGCTGTCGCAACCATGCTGTAAGGCTTGAGGAAGAAGAAGGTGGTAGTCCCGTATTTCGCTTTTGTTGGGAGTAAACCTATCCTCTTTGATACAAAAAACCGCCGATAGAGATGCTGTGCATCTCTATCGGCGGTTTTCTTTCTTCTATATTCCTATTCAAGTTCCATCCCTTATGTAAGATGAATACAGTGCGCTGGGCAGCCCTCTACAGCTTCTTTGACGGCTTCCTCAAATTCACTAGGAACCGGGTTTGTATAAGCAACTGCTAACCCGTCTGCCTGCATCTTAAATACCTCAGGGCAGAATTCAGGGCATGATTCACACCCGATGCACTCCTCTTGGTCTACTTCAGCATACATAATGTATCCTCCTCAAACTTTTTTCTCTTAGCAAGACTAAATCCCAGAATCAGTTTATCATAGGTTGCGTTTCAAGAACAAGACCCTTTACCCCAATATCTCGCCCATATCGCTTCTTCTATGATCTTGCATTGATCAATCATAATCCCAATGAACATTTAGTGGACATGCAGAATAGCATGTATTAAAGAGAGGTGAGATTTATGCTAACCATTATTACAGGAATTTTAAGGGCATTGCAGGCAATAATTATCTTTTTGGCAAGAATTATTGGAAGAATCGTTAGCGGAATAGTCGTCCCTGCTTAAACGTTTAGCCTAGGTATTTAGCCTGGGCTTTCATACTTAGTTAACCCCGACGTATCTGTCTGATTCAACCGCGAGACCCATCATGCCGTATGAGGTTCTCGTCTCCTTAAACCTATCCATAAGCGGTTTCTCATCCTTGCATCTAGTCCAGCCCCGATGAGTACAGTTCGGGTTGTTAACCTTCTTTTCGTCAGGGTCAATAGGCTCGTAGTGCCAGCACTTAAGATCCTCCACTGCAATCACCGCCTTAAGCGAAATAAGAAAAGACACGAATTTCTCTACGCCCTCGATAATAAAGTTAACTATTTTACTGTAAACTGTATCCTTTTAATTCAAATAACAAAAACTAAGAAATGTTAATACCAAGTAAGGAGGTTTATATATGAAAATGATGAAAACTATGAAACAAAATTGGCATTGGCTAACTGTCTCTGTTGTCGGTATAGGTGGCGCTATGATGGTTGCTTGGAGAAAAATGATTAAATAGTTAATTAGAGCCGCCCTTATGGACGGCTCTAATTATGTAATAATAATTGGATTGAGGTTAAGCAGGCCTCTCAAAAATTCCGAATTCAATGAGAAGTAAAATGGGCATTTGGAAACTGATACAGTGAAACGCGAAATCGGAGACATACTGGAATTCTCATTAGCGCAAAGTTATGGATGATCTTATTTAGGGAAAGTTGCCAATGCCTACTTAACTCAAACCAATATAATGCATAAGTTTTTCTAATAGTAAGATTTATGATATAATTAAGATAAAAATCATACTGGAGGAAAAATGGATATCCAAACTTTAAAGTATTATGTTTGTGTCGCTGAATCACTGAGCTTCACGGAAGCAGCATCCCAAACGGGCGTTTCACAATCCGCAATAAGCCAACAAATCTCTGAACTAGAAAAAAATTTAGGAACACAATTGATTGTAAGGAATAAACGTCCGTTACAATTAACGTGGGCTGGAAAAGTATTGTTTGAGGAGGCTTCTATTCTAATATCTTCTTCTGAAAAAGTCCTCAAAAAAGTTCAACTAGCAGCCAATGGGACAACTGGATATCTCAGCATTGGTTTTTTAGGTGGGATTGAAAAAGTTTTTTTACCCCAGGCAATGAGAGACTTCCGAAACTTATACCCTGACATTTACGGAAGTTTACATCAATACAACTGGGCTGAAATAAATGAGGCGCTGATGAAGGAAGAGCTAGATGTCGGATTCACTTTGTCACATCGTCTCAAGGATTTTCCTGACCTTGTAGGAAAAAGCCTAAGGAGTGACGTCCTATGCGTGGTCGTGCATCACAGTCATCCTTTTGCCTCACAAAAAACCATCGATGTTTCGACACTAGCCAAGGAACCCTTTGTAATGTTTACTCGAAAAGCTGACTACCTCTTGAATGATTTAACCTATACAATATGCGCAGAGTATGGATTTATACCAAACATAGTTAATCAGAGTCGAGACTTATCCGCCTTATTGTTTATGGTTGAAGCAGGTATAGGAATCATGATTATTCCAGGACCTGTCCGCGAAGTTGCCGGTCCAGAACTTCGTGTTATCGAACTTAGCTATCCTAATAGGTATTTCGATGTCATGGTTGCTTGGAATCGCAACAATGTCAACACATCAATACCTTTATTTGTTGAGCATTTAGCGAGTTATCCACATAAGACATTTTTAGATAATTGAGAGAGTCTCAACATGATCAAGAGAATTTTCGAATTACTGCAGAATGCACCAGTTTCCACCCCTAACTCCTTCATTTATCCTTTCTGGAGATTGTCATGGAGTCTATTTATCCATATGACAGTCATATGTACACGAAACTACAAATCAGATAAAGAAAACTTGGCTAGCGCCAAGCCTTCAGTAGCCGGCGGTCGCCTTAATTGCACTGATGCGCTGGCCATGGATGGCCGAGTGTCCCTGTAGCCAAGGATGGCGAGAAGGGACCTTCCAGAAAGTATGTAACTGTATGTTTTACTTTCTGACTAGTACAAGAAAAAACGCTCCTTTAATGTCATTAAAGGAGCGTTTTTATTATTAGTTACGAACTAGCTAATCATCAATTTTCTGTCTAGGTTGCAGTCGTAGTAAACATATTTCTTGAACGTTATCCGCCTCATAATTTACACTAAAAACACGATTATCCTTAGCTGCTGCATCAAATTCATCTTTTGTATAAGTTAGGCTTCCTCCGTTTTTATAACAAAGCACCTTTAAATGCGTCGCTAATAATTTCGACCCGTTTTCTATTTCCTCTGAGTGTTTCATCAATTCCGTTAAAATCTGTACTATTTCTTCCCTGCTCATTGTCTCTAGTGTAGAATTTAGTTTATTTTCCTGATTCTGATTAGATTCTTCTCTCATTTTAAACCCCCTAAATTTTGATAACCTGTATTCTTCCCAACAACCTAATGAGACCGTTTCTCGGCCATTAATTCGTTTATACTTATAATATCTAGATTGAACGGTCTACCACAAGTAAACCCATGGCAGACCGTTTACGAATTCTTTTCTTAAGGAAGTTACCTTGTTAGGTAAACCGACCCTACATTGATACTTGTGATTAAATCAACCTTGATTGTTTTAGAACCGTAACCTGGATACTCAACCATCAACGTATACTCTCCACTGTTAGGTTCCAACTTATCTACTTTAAAGTCGCCATAGTTATTCGTTTCCGTGACGATATTCTGTTGGGTCCCGACATTAGTTAGAGTAACTATTGCGCCGTCCGCGCAGTCTTTTTTGTCATGCAACTCGACACTGCCCGTGACATGGCATTTTGTAAATCGATACAAATTCTTGTAATAGACGCGCGGCTTAGTGCCATATTCCGGATGGTAGACTTCTAGATTTTCAGCCTTAATCTTTTCTGCCATCTCGTCGTCCTCAAGATATAGGAAGTTCAGCGTTCCTGTCGGACACGCGAACGTACACCTTGGCTCTTTCCATGTCCCATCATCCAGCAGATGAGCACACATTGTACATTTTTGCGGCAATTGGCTTTCTTCATTCCAGTAAATCACCTTATAAGGACAGGCTTCTACAAGTTGCTTTTGCCCCTTTGCTTTGACTGGATCGATGATTACAATACCGTCTTCCCTTTTATAAACTGCTCCATTCGTCGCTGCCTTAATACAGGGAGCATTATCGCAGTGCATACATGGGAGGGGTAAATACGCCACATCTTGGAGCGGATACTGCCCTCTTTCAATATTTAAAATATCCATCCAACGATGCCCAAACCGTGGCTGAGATACCGCGATTGGTAGATTGTCATTGTCCCAATGCTCGTCTTTACAACTGAGGAAACAATTGTTACAGTCGCTGCATCTTGCAATATCAATCATCATGTTAACTTTTTTCATGATTCCATCCCCTCCCACTTTTCCACTTGTACAAGGAGTGAATTGGAGGCCATTCCATATGAATTTTTGCCCATAAACCGTTTTGAGTTCAAGTTATTGATGCAACCAGCTCTCTCCGGTGAATTGCCGGGTTCTCCAAGCGGCAGATAGTCCGCACAAGATTCATAGGAATGCGCCGTGCCGGGAGGGACCCGCTCAGTCACTTGAGCAGCCATTATAACAACCCCTCTGTCATTGAATACTTTGATCAAGTCGTGGTGTTTAATGCCTCTTGCTTCCGCATCCTTGGTGTTAATCCTGAAAATCCAGTAACGATGTCCATCGGCTGCTAAGACTCGATGGTCTCTTATTTCATTTAAATGGCTTTCTTTACTATCGCCCATCGTATGGAAGCTAAATCTGGGATGCGGCGATATGACCTGCAGCGGGTATTGAGCATAATGTGGGGAGTGATGCCCTTCCCAAGACTCAATATATCGCGTCACGGGATGTCTTTCCATATCATTTGGATCGAATCTCTCCAAGCTGGTACTGACAAATTCGATCTTACCCGAACCCGTCTGAACTCCTTTGCGTGCTACCTGCTGCGAAGGCATTGGACCCCAATCTGGAGTGTCAATTTCTCGATCTTCGGCATACCATCTCATGGCTGGCGTAGATTTGGAGCCTTTCGGCTTGTTGGGTACCACATAATAGCCCTTTTCCAGGAATTTTTCCCACGTTATTCCCTTCGGCAGGTCGGTAGCATAGAAATATTGTTTAATCCAGTCCATCTCTGTTTTACCACCATCGGTAAAGATATCTCCAATGCCCAGTTTGTAGGCCAAATCGGCAAAAATCTGGTAGTCGGACTTGGACTCGCCCAGCGGCTCGATGCATTTCATCTGCAAGCTGATGACACGGTGGTTACATTGGCTGTAAGTGTGCGGAATATATCCGGAGCAGTTGGCAAATTCACTGATATCCCAGCGTTCAAAGTTTGTGCAAGCTGGCAGGATGATATCTGCAAAGCGCGCTTCTCCTTCAAACCAAACGGATTGGTTGACCACGAAGGGCAGTTTGTCCGTCCGATACATTTTGACATAACGTTTTGTTTCGGTCATTGTTCCGATGAAGGAACCGCCATAACGATAATACATTTGAATTTTCGAATAGCCTGGAGCCGGATATTCATATTTCTGGAATTGTGCCTCGACATTCGCGCCACAGAAACCTTTTCCCCTCCACTCCAGCTTACCTTCCAGAATGGCTTCTGGAATCCTCAAACGAGGTATGTGCTGACCTTGTGGAGAATTGATGGGATTTCGGGTAGGACGGTCATTGGCGAACATTCGGTAGGCAAACTCGTATCCGGATGCGGCATTATCCACATCGCCTGAGATTCCTCCCTCAGCATAGCCTGGGAAAAAGAAACTTTCGTCAACAGGTGCGCCTTGAGTCGTTGACCATACGTTGATACCGGGTTTCCCCATACCTTGCATAGCAATCAGACAAATCATCATACGCGCCCATTCGTTACCGGTTGTCGCACGGCATGCGCCGCCCCAACCGCCAAGACCGCCGGCACCCAGCATGGTCTTCTTGGATGCCCATTCGCGAGCTAAGGCCTTGATTTCTCGCTCTGGAATTCCTGTTTCATTTTCCGCCCATTTGGCATCTTTAGGTATTCCGTCTTCTTTACCTAGGATGTATTCTGTCCACCGTTCAAAACCATGCGTTCGTGTTGCTACGTACTCTTTATCATACGTTCCTTCAGTAATCCAGATATAAGCGATACCCGCTGCTAAAGCAGCGTCTGTTCCTGAGCGAGGTGCCAACCATTTATCTCCAAACAATGCGGCACTGTGGTTGTGGTATGGATCAATGAACACCATTTTCACGCCCAGTTCCTTCAGCCAAAAACGGCGAGGAGTGCTCTCAAAGGCAGCATAAATCCCGTTATTGGTTTCTGGGTCAGCTGACCAAAAAACGATCATATCAGTATTCTGCAGGCCATCTTCCAATAGATCATATTGTTCTGGGTTGCCAAGACGCCAACTGAACCCCCAGTTATGCATCCCACCCCAGTGCCAGCCTTCCCAGCTATCCGGATTGTGGTCAGCATAGGTGAAACCGACTAAGTTCATAAATCTAAACAGAGTACTGAACCGGTAGCCAATATTCCCCCATAGGTGATGAGAGCTCGCAGTACTCATAATAGCACCGGGTCCAAAATCCCGCTTAACGCGGATAATTTCACTCGATACGATATTTAATGCTTCTTCCCAGCTAATTCTTTCATACTCCGAAGAACCACGATTTTCACAATTTCTTTCTCCATTGACATCAAAATCCACTCGTTTCATTGGATATAGAACGCGTTTGGGCGAGTAAATCTGTGACTTCCAGGCTGCGGTAACGGGGGTAATGGTCGTTTTGCGCGATGGAGTGAACGTTCTGCCTCGCGCTTCGATTTCCCAATTCGGTGCATCTTCATCCGTCAATTCCATGGGATACATCCGTACGATCTTGTCGTCTTTTACATCAACGAATACCGGGCCGCCTGTTGTACTATTCGTATATCGTTTTGTTTCTCCCATTGCCATTCTCCTCTCTATTTTTAATCTATGGTGATAATCATTTTTATCATAACGAACCACTACCATAATGAATTTCGATGTTGCTTATATCTCACCCCCGTATAAGTAAATCTAATAATTTAATAAGTTATTCTTTTTATAGTGTAATATAATTTCACAGAAAATTCAATAGCCTTCTCTAACAGTTAAACATTCTTTAAAAAAAATCTCACTAACTACAAAATATCTATTGCGTTATTATTCAGCATATATTACACTAATCTTAACTGCTACTTATACTTATATTAGTTTTGCTTATGTTAAATCAATTTCTATATTAATTATGGGAGGTGGATCAGGACCAGATCTTAGTTAGAATAATTTCCAATATGATTATCCAGAAAAAATTGAACAGATTATATTTAATAAGGAGATGTATCAAATGACAAAAGAAATTAAAATGATTGACTTTAAGACCCACTTGATTCCAGACCCTACATTTTATTTTGGAAACAGAATAACACACGAATTAGGGAGCCTTATAAATCGATACGACTACGACAAAGTATATTTCGTAACTAATGAGCTGTTGTTAAAACTATATGGAAAAGATATTTTGGATATGTTTAACCTAAATGCCATCACGCATGAAGTAGTTATTCTAACAGATGGAGAAGATCACAAAAACTTTCGGAATTTGGAGTACCTTTGTGAAACTTTAATAGAAAAGAACATTTCCAAAGGATCTATTATTTTAGGGTTCGGAGGGGGATGTCTAACCAATATTGTTGGTTTGGCGGCTGGATTAATTTTCAGAGGAATACGATATATAGAAATACCTACAACTTTGATGGGGATAACTGATAGTACCCTTAGTAATAAGCAGGCCATTAACGGAAAATATGGCAAAAACCAATTTGGCATGTATTATGCGCCAATTTTTATCTTCGGCGATACTCAATACTTGAAAACAGAGAGTATAGCTGGTAAAAAGTCAGCTATTGTCGAAGGGATAAAAAATGGATTTATTTCGAATAAGCGTTTGCTAGAGTATTTTGAAACTAAACTTGAAGAAGATATTGAAAATTACAGTGAAGAAAAATTGAATGAGCTTGCACTTAAGATTATTCAGTCAAAACTAAAAATTTTAGAAAGAGATCCCTCAGAGAAAGGCTATTGTATGACATTAGAGTATGGCCATACCTTTGGCCACGCAATGGAATTTTTCACTAAAGGAGGCATAACCCATGGTCTCGCGGTGGCCAAAGGCATGTGCATCGCTGCAGAGCTTTCACATCATTTAGGATATATTCCAAAGAGCCTACTAGATAGGCATTACTATCTAGTAAGCGAGAAATTAGGGTTAGATGTCTCTATTCCTGATTACATTTCGGTAGAAAATATTATGCAAGCAGGTTTGGCAGACAATAAGAAAACTGCACGTGGAATCCAGTATGTATTATTAAACGAAATCGGAGAGTGTCTAAATCCGGATGGTAATTTCCAAATTTCTGTTGATCCCGAAGTAGTAAGAAAAGTATTAACTGATTATAAGAAGAAAACAATTAACAGTAACGTCGCCGAAGCAGTTTAAGCTGCATATTGTGATGGTGTTTATTTGAACCTTGCGACAGGGTAGAGAATACTTGCCAAGAAATTCAGCCTATGTACTCCTACCTTGGATAACGTTTTACAGATCATGAATAAAAATATAGGAGTTGATACAATATGTTCAAATATAGCTTTAACTCAACGACTCTTAGAAATATGGATGTAATCGTAGCTTTAAAAAACATTAAGTCCTATGGCTATGCTGGCGTTGAGCTAACTTTGAATGATAATCATCTTCACCCCTTACAAAGTAGCCGAAGTAGGCTATCAGAAGTGAAAAACTGTTGTTCAGAAAATGACATCGCTATTGTTTGTGTTGCTGCAGGGGGAGACAGATTGTTAAGCAATGAACCATATGAACCTTCCCTAATCAATCCTGAAAGAGAAGGCAGGACAAAAAGGCTAGACCTGATAAAACGGTCAATGGAAGTTGCCACTTATCTTGGATCCCCAGTTTTGAACATTAATAGTGGAAAACTCAAAGAAGATATAGATGAGGAACAGGCATTCGAGTACCTTTATACAAATCTGGAGGAATTATTGCGTGAAAGCAGTGAGCTAGTCCTTGTGATGGAGCCCGAACCAGGGTTCTTTATTGGAACCTCTTATGACGCCATTAATTTAATTCAAAAAATCAACCATCCTCGTTTTAGATTAAATCTTGATATAGGGCATGTATTCTGTAGTGAAGAAAACTGTTATTCTGCTATTGAAAAGGCGTTACCTTATTCTAGACATATTCATATCGAAGATATTAAGCAAGGAATACATCACCATGAGATACCTGGTGAAGGAGATATAAATTTCGAAAAAGTGATTGAAATTCTTAAAAAATCCAGCTACAGCCATTATGTTAGTGTCGAATTGCACCATCATGCAGATATGTGGCAGAGGGCTTTAAAGGAAAGCTTAGAATATTTAACCAAGCTAGATAATCTTAAATAAGTACAAGATATTCAAAATATACTGGAGGGGATAAAATGCTTGAAAACAATGGCTTGGTAATAGAATCTCCCGGAGAACTAAAACTAATCAATCTACCTTTAAGAAAACTTGAAACTGACGAAGTTTTAGTAAGAGTCAAATATGTAGCACTTTGTGGCTCTGATATAAAATTATATTTAGGTAGTTATACAGCACCCCATAAGTATCCCATTGTTATTGGACATGAGTGGGTTGGTGAGATCGTACAAGTTGCAGCACAATCAGCACAAAATTGGAATATTGGTGATGTGATTACAGGAGATTGCTCAATTTTTTGTGGCTCATGCAGCTATTGTGGAATTAATAAAAATCATTGCCTTGATATAGAAAAAAAGGGCATCTCTCGAGATGGCGCATGCTGTCAAACTATTATAGTAAACGAGCGACATATCTATAACTGCCCAAAGTTACCAGATATTAGAGTTCTAGCTCTTGCAGAACCATTAGCGGTAGCTGTTCAAGGAATTATTAACCGAATATCTGAAGAAGACCTTAGACAAGTGAAAAGTGCGTTGATTATCGGTTCCGGTGGCATAGGAGTCATGGCATTGTTTTCTCTTCTTGAGTTTCAGATGCCGAAGATTACTATTGTGGATAGGGAAAAAGAAAAACTATCCCTTGTCTCTTCCTTTGGTTATTCAAATGTAACTACCCTTGAAACCGATTTGTCCGATAACACTCTGAATTCAGGCGAAGGTTTTGATTTAATTATTGAAGCGGCAGGAAGTAACACTGCTCTGAAGAGAGCAGTTGAGTTAGCCAATCCTTGTGGAAAAATAGTCTGTCTTGGACACCAAAAAATTACAGAAATAGATTTCGGATTGGTTATGAAAAAGTCTTTAAGTATCTTGGGTAGCATGGGGAGTACAGGTGGCTTTGAAAAGGCAATTAAGATTATAGAAAATAATTATGTCAATATTTCTAAACTTATTACGAGGATAGTTCCACTCGAAAAAGCTGAAGGATATTTTAAAACTCAGCTAAAGTCATCAAAAGATATTAAAGTTCTTATTGATTTAAAATGATCTATCAAGCTTCTTATAACACATTTACAATTTTCCAGAAGATCACTAAGATCTTCTGGCTTAGCGTCATCAATATGAATTCCCGCAATAACTGTTACAGTCCGATTTAAAGCAGCGGCTATTTGCAACGCAGCATTTCTAGCTAATTCGTCCTCTTTATGTCCCGTGACACATAAAACAGAAGCGCTTGCCGATACTTGGTTCGGATCAGCTAGACTCGGTCGAGGTATGGCCAACGCAACTGCCCCAACATGATATCGAGTTCCTCCTTCTATGACAACCACAAGGTCCTTACCGCAGACAAATGCTGCAACTTCAACTATGTGGTTCCCCGTACCACAGTTTTCCCGAAACAACTCAACACGATCATTAGGTTTGTCCATCTTCTTTTACGCCTCTCCAAGGGACAAACCCTTTAAACTCAAGATCAAACTGCATCATGATCTTACCCACCAAGTGGTCAATCATGTCCTGTATTGAACTCGGATTGTTATAAAAAGTTAGCATTGGTGGGAGAATAACACAACCATGTTCGGCAGCTGCAGACAGGTTTTTTAGATGTATAGAATTTAAGGGGAGTTCCCTAGGTACGAGGATTACTCGACGTCTTTCTTTAAGACAAACATCGGCAGCACGTAGCAAAAGGTTGTCCGTATAACCTGTAACTACACCTGATAAGGTTTTCATGCTACAAGGAATAATAACCATACCGTCTGTTTTAAATGACCCGCTGGAAATAGTTGCCGCAAGATTATTAATATCATAATAATAATCTGCCAAAGAGACTACATCTTCAAGCTTCAAATCGATTTCGTATTGAAATGTTCTCCTTGCCCCCTCTGTTATTATTAAATGAGTTTCACACTCTGGATGTTCAGATAAGGCTTTAAGTAAATTTACTCCTAATATTACGCCACTTGCTCCAGTAATTCCGACGATGATACGCAAAATGATCAACTCCCTGTGAAGTCAAAGTAGAAATAAGCAATTATCAAGTCGTCTTTATGAACAGCCATAAGTCCGTTCTCTAGACGACTCCTCAAGATAGTTAAATTAAATACATTAAGTGTTACTTTTCACCTAGTCGTTTTACAACTACCATCAGACGTTTGGTACAAAACGGCTTAAGTCGACTTCCTTAAATTTAGATCTTTGGAAATGATCCTTTAGTTTAAAGGGCACAGTGCAATCAAAAATTACCTTGCAAGAAATCCCTACATCATCAATCATTGGGTTATAACTTGGAGTCTGGGAAGGATCTAATGGATGACAGCGTACACCCGGTATGAAAACTGTATCAATATCCCCCTGATAGCGAGTATTGAGAGCCCACAAAACATCGTTGCTATCGAACGGATCTACATCTTCATCAACTAGAATCACGTGTTTAAGTTCCGAAAATGCCGCAAATGCTAATAGTGCAGCTTGTCTCTGGCGTCCTTCATCGCTTGGTATACTCTTCTTAAACTGTAAAACAGCCATGTATTTACCGCCTCCAGCAGAATGTGCATAAACATTCAATAGTCGGCCTGGCATTGCTCTTTCTACCATTTGCAATATACTCGCTTCTGTTGGTATACCTGCCATAGTAACATGTTCTTCACTTGCTCCAATGACAGTTTGCATAATTGGATTACGACGATGAGTCACCGCTTTGACCTTTATCACTGGCATTGAAGGGACCGCAAGCCCTGTGTAACCTGGAAATTCGGGCATGGCCTTCCCTGTATTCGTGTTTTGATCCTCCCTAATCCGCACTCCCGGAAGCAATTCACCTTCGATAACATATTCAGCATTGGCAATCGCTTTTTCGTTGATCGTTAAACATTGAACCATTTCCACTGCTCTATTTCTGATTGCTCCAGCTACACTCAATTCATTATAACCTAGAGGAGTTGTCGGTGCTTCAAAGCAAGATCCAACTTCAATAGCAGGATCCACACCTATACTAATAGAAATAGGGAGCGGTATTCCAAGTTCTTCTGCTTTATTGAAAAAATGACCGATATGACGAGCTCCGGGTGTTATCCACATGGACATTTCGTCGCTACTTTGCAAGCATAAGCGATGTATGGTAACGTCGGATTCACCAGTTTCTGGATCAGAAGCATAACACATACCCATCGTAATATATGGACCTGCATCCTCTTCAGTATTGGTGGGTGCAGGGACTAATTTTCTAATATCAAAACCTGGTTCCGTTGCATAATGGATAACTTCCTGACATAGAGCTTGCTCTTGGGGAATCGTTATTGGGGCAATGGGATGTTTAACTGCATCGTTTAAAAGAAAACCTAGTTTTTCTGACTTTGTACCAAGCAATAAAGCTACTCGTTCACGACTAGCTAGCAGTCCAATTATTACTTTTGCCCCTTCATGGCCTTTTACATTGTTGAAAATCATCGCTGGTCCGATTTGTGTGGGACGCATTACTGTTCCACCAGCACCAACATGACGGTAAACCCCAGATAATTCAGCATGTGGATCCACCGGTTCGTCAGTTTCAATTAATTGTCCAGGTACTGTCCTTAACAGTTCCAATGCCGATCTTAAATCTATGACATTGAATTTCTCAGTAGACATAAATAACCACTCCTACTCCTTTAGTTCTTATCTTGTTGCATAGTCCATATCTTGCAACCTTTTAAGTTCAACTTGACTTCGGACGGAGTAACTATTCCATCTGAAGTCAAGTTTCCAATCGACTACTGAAATTATCCTTTAATGTCAACTGTGTCGCTTGAAATGTCTGTTTTGAAGATAGTCCTGTCGGTCGATAGGGAAATAGCAATAGCGCTAATAATAGGGATACAAGCAAATACCCTTAGCGTCATAGAACCGGAAAAACCATAAGTCAAAAGTAAAGCAGCGATCATTGGCCCAAACACTGCACCGACACGACCGATGCCATAACCCATGCCTGTTCCAGTGCCGCGGAATGCAATAGGATAACTTTGAGCAATATAGGAACCGGCTACTCCACTCAGACCATGCTGTGCAGCGCCAGTTAAAAATAAAGCAATCGCTAATGCGAGAGCATTCTTGTTACCACCTATTACGCTGTCAACGAAAACAAGTGCAGATAGAACAAGTAAGCCTATGGATAATGTACGCTTACCACCAAACTTATCTTGAAGCCAACCACAAAGAGGAATACCTAATATAAATCCTAAGTTCCACACCAATGTAAAGAATAGACTCCATCCCAAAGACCAACCCTGTATCTTCAGTAACTGAGTAAGCCAGGTCAGGACGCCATAAATAAAAATGTAATTAAAAAACATCATTATCCAAAAGATAATTGTATTTTTGGCCAAGCCATTGGAAAATAAGCTTACCAGACTAACCTTACCTTGGTTCGATTTATCTAATTGATATTTATCATCCTTGAGAGGAACAAACGCTGGATTAGCGGCTTGCAATACTTTAACTATTTTATCATTTTGACCTTTGTCAATATAGTAAGCCATGGATTCAGGCAACCTATATTGAAACATAAGTAGTAACAACGGTATAGCAGCTAAGAAAAACATGCCCCGCCAACCGTAAGCCGGCAGCATCTTAACGGCTATTAAAGCAGCAATTACCGTTCCTAGAGCCATCCCGGAAGTAGTCCAAACCGTTAAGCGACTTCGTATGGCTTTGGGCGAATATTCTGAGACGTAAGCAACGACTACAGGAAATGCACCAGCAAGGCCTATTCCAGCAATAAAACGACATATCGCAAACTGGGTAAATGTTTGTGAAAAGCCCACCCCAACTGTAAATACGCCATAAACTGAGGTAGCTAGCATCAGTGCCCTTGCTTTTCCGAACTTATCAGCTATCGGACCGAGTACTAGCGAACCAAAGATCATTCCTGACAAACCAATACTTCCAAGCATACCGACCATTACAGGAGTTAAATTCCATTCTTTGATGAGTGATGGTACAACAAGACCAAAGACATTGATGTCAAATCCATCAGCTACTGCGGTCAAAAGGCAAACCATAAAAACATATCTAAAAAACTTATTAAATTTCCCTTCCTCGATGATATGATTAACAAATACTGGACGCATGTTTTCATCTCCTTTTTGAAATTATAATTAACACAACATAACCTAGTGTTTTTTAGTAGTAAATATAAAGTATTCAAGTTGTGTGCTATTCACCCAACGGAGCAACAAAACGCAAATATCCTCCCTTCCGTAAATATGTTAACATATTATGTCACGCCCCCACCCCCTTTATAGAAAAATATATTTAGTAATTCGACTTAGTCAATCTATTGATTCATCTTACTGTTTACTTTTCACTGAGCCAAAATTTACGATAATCACGTCGCAAACCACTTTCTCCAGCCCTATATCACCTCTATCTTTTTAAAACTATAACAATAAGTTATACAGTCATTACTTTTACTTCTATATAAACATTTCCATTAAAAATAGTCAATACATATATTTTACCATTCAAAATATTCAGATTTCATTCTCATTATCTATAGCCAAAGTCGTTTTTAAGGATGGATTGCGTCTATTTGGAAAAGAACATTGTTTTAATTCTGGTTTTCAGATGCAGTCTAAACGCCGCATATCCAGTTATTTCAACTCCTTTTTAATATGGAATTCTTAAAAGGACTCTCCCCTATGATACTTATTGCAATAACTATGCCAAACAGGACAATCTGATAGATGCACACTTTTAAACAAAGGCTTCTGAAAATATGATACTTTTTTGTATCATATTTTTCCTAGATCAAAAAGAAAAGCGCCTATTAGGCGCTTTTCTTTTTGATGCATTTACATATCACCTACAAAGCATTATTGTATCACTGTGCACTGTTTAATGCTCCCGCTCCTATAAACATTCGCCCCGTAAGCTGCTAAACCATGTGCCATCGCGATCCTACGCCACCAACACTAATAATCAGTCGTTAAACGATCATTAGTGTTGCTTTTAACGTTTATTGTTTATTGAAAGTTTTGTCTGGTCCCCATTCCATCTATTTTTGGGAATCTTTTTTTTGAGCATCTTGACGAGCTTGCCCAACTATACCTATAGCAAAAAGCACAATCATTAGAATAGTAATATAAGAAGCAACACCTATATTTACACCCATACTATTTCATCCCCTTTAACTACCATCTTTTTCCCGGATGGGAAACTCTCCATATACCATAAATGATCAATGATAGAACTGCCGCAAAAACCACTACTTCGACTAAAACCCAAATGACCCACATATTTATACCCCCTCGTATAATCTCTACTTCGCACTGATTGGAACATTATTCACTTTAGCAGCACGAATTCTTGATAAATAGCCTTCCTCTCCAGGAAGAATAGCAAACAATATAGTCCCTAACATAAATGCTACCACAGTAACCGGGTACATATTTAATGCCCAAGGTCCTTGTGCCCAAGAAGGAGTAGCAAATGTCCACCAGAAGTTAACTATGGTTGAAACTATAACCGTAATCCATGCAGCTGATTTGCTGGCTTTCCAAACAAGACCATACATGAAAATCACGAATATCGGAATACTCAAGGAGAAAGCCCACAAAAATACAGGGAATAGAATAGGAGCAAATAAAGCGGGAACCGCAGCCAGTAAGGCGACAAGAATAATCATCGGCCGCATTAGCTTCATTCTGGTTTCATCAGTCATATTGGGGAATACAGCTCTTTTTAAAATATCATTTACCAGTACTGTAGCATTACCAAGGACCTGACCCGCTCCTGCCGATAATACTGCTGCCAGCAAGCTTACCAACAACAAGGCGTATAACCATCCAGGAAGAGCTGCCATAGCTAATTGGAATACTACAAGTTTAGGACCCGCTGCAGCGAATTGAGGTAGTGTCATCCCTACTATAGCAATGATAACCCAAGGGAAAGCAGTTATTACGTTAGACATAGTACAAATAAAGAAACCTTTACGGCAATCTTCGTCGGATCTAGCAGCCATTAAAGGTACATACATTCCCTGAGCAACGGAGGCTGCTGCAATATGCAGTACGGTCACAGGTATGATGACTTGGTATATTACACCGGGCGAAAAGTTAAACATACTTAATTTGAATAATTGATCAACAGCTGCGTAAGAATGAACTACACCATCCCACCCTGCAGCATTTGCAGTAATCCAAAGACCAATGAAAAACAGTGAAAGATAGGAGCCTACAGTCATGACTACGGCATTGATCGTGCTTACCCATACAAGCTCCAATACACCACCAAAAACAACGTAGCAAACCAATAAGAGAAAGGCTATTACAATACACCAAGGGAATAAAGGTATTAACCCACCGGTTAACCCATACATAGCGCCAGCAATAGCGATGGTTTCAGCCATTGAAATTGCGGTCCAGCTCGCTATATTCACAGCCGCATGCATATAGCGCATTTTAATACCATAAAGTTTCTCGGAAACTTCAACAACAGTTTCTGCCCCCGTTTCACGTACCCAAGGTCCGAACCAGAGCATAAGTAACGGGATAAAGGCACCTCCAGCGATAATCGCCCACCAATAAACCGAAACCCCGAACATACTGGATGACTCCCATAATGACATTGTATGACCGGAGCCATGAGGAACTAATGACAATGTTATAGCAACAAGAGTCCAGGTAACAGTTCCTCCGCCCGTATTAAAATCATCAATATTTTTTATTTTTTTATGTGTATAGAAGTTTGCCAAACCAATCAAAATAACAAAATATAAAAGTGCTCCTATAATTGGACCCCACTGACCCATATAATAACCTCCCTCATTTTTCGAAGAATTCAAGTCATGTTTTGTTTTCCATAACTCCACAAAATTCTACTTGCCTTTTGTAAACACCTCTCCCCTCTTTACTCAAAAATTCTTCCCTCCTTTGTAGGACGTTTTGTTGAAACATTAGTATAAGTAAGAATACTAATACAATTTATAACAATGCAATTTTCATACCAATTCTCCATACATCACTTTTTGTATAAATGCGAATTGTTTACAACCACCCCCCCTCATTTTTTGACCCCTTCTTTCATTCCTCCTTCCAAGATATACTTGTCTTTTTTATGTATAATCAATTAACTATTAAACAAGATACATACCAACGTTCGATACACCTAAAAATACCTTAATAATGCGGGTTATATCGTTTATTCCCAGTTATTTTTGGGAATTTACCCGTTTTAGTCTCCACAATTCCGAGAGGCTATTATAATGTTCGGTTTTTCTAAGAATGACTCTCCTCATCGATACTCATTGCAATAACTATGTCAAACAAGATAATCTGATAGGTGCTCACTTTGCAACGATGACTTCCCCTATAAGATACATTTTTAAATCACATTTGTTCTAATCAAAAGAAAAAGCGCCTAATAGGCGCTTTTTCCTTTGATGCATTTACATATCATCTACAAATCATTATTGTATCATTTTGCCATAATACCCAGTTCCTTCGCTTTTCGCAAAACGGTTGGTTGGCTAACTCCCAAGGAAGGCGCAGCTTTATGCGTACTTCCATAGGTTTGTAAAGCATTCATTATCATCTGTCTTTCTAATATACTAACTGCTTCTTTTAAAGTTAAATTATTCTTGTCAAAGCAAACTGCGGCTAATTTCTCATTGTCTACAATTTTCACTATATGGTCTGAGTCAATCACAGGCTCATTAATGACTATTATCAGTCGCTCGATGATATTTCCTAATTCTCTAACGTTACCTGGCCAGTCATATTGTTGAAGCACTTCCATAGCCGAATTATTTATATACTTATTTACCTTATATTTTTCATTATACTTATGCAAGAAGTGATTAACTAGTAAAGGAATGTCCTCCAATCGTGAGCGAAGTGGAGGAATTTGGATTGGAACTACGTTTAATCTATAATAAAGGTCTTGCCGAAACATTCCCTTCGACACCTGTTCTTCCAAATTTTGATTTGTCGCCGCAATGACTCTCACATCAATCTTTATTGGTTTAAAACCACCAATTCGAGTGATTTCTTTCTCCTGTAATACACGTAGAATTTTTGACTGTAGATTAAATGGCATCTCTCCGATTTCATCTAGGAGTATTGTCCCTGAGTTAGCAATTTCGAACAAACCTAACTTATCCTTATTTTGAGCTCCAGTAAACGCTCCTTTCTCGTAGCCAAATAACTCAGACTCCAATAAATTTTCGGGAATCGCAGCACAATTCACCTTAATGTATGGCGAATCTTTTCTCAAACTGTTTTTATATATATCATTAGCGACAACCTCTTTACCAACCCCAGTTTCACCCGTAATTAAAACTGTAACCTCCACTTGAGCAACCTGATATATAAGCTGCCTAACTTGGCTCATACTTAGACTTCTACCAATCAATCCACTTTGGGCTGATTCTCTTTTGCGCAAGTACTTAAGTTCATCCACATACTTTTTAGTTAGTTTTTCCGAATTTTCCAGTTTATCTTGTAATTTTCTCAGTCCTGTAACGTCTCTCATTATTGTTAAAACTTGAGTTAATTCTCCTAATTCATTAAATATTGGACTGGCTGTAATTACTATTTTCTGGTTATTAATAACCGTAACACTAGAGGCCTTTTCCTTCTCCTTTAGGACCAACAATCCAGATTCCGTAACTAATTTTCTTTCTATTAACCACTCCAGACCTTGACCTAATATTTCTGATTCCACAATCCCAGTCATTTCTATAAAAGCTTTATTAACCGCAGTGATGATTCCAGTCTTATCAATAACATATATCCCGTCGTAAAGGGCGTCGCCAATAAGTAGGGCTTCAAGCTCTCGTTCTTTATAAGATTTTAAGTCCTTACTCATGTCTTCTATCCTATTTCTATATGTTTCATTTTCTTTAATTATCTGTTTTATTAATGTGCTAACATCTAATCCTGTACCCTCGATCAATTGACAAATTTGATTCTTAGCCATAGTATCCAAGACTAAAGTGTTATTTTCCATCACTTAGCTCCTTTTCAATTCAATAATTAGAAATATTAAGGGCTCTAACGTCAAACTTATCGCAAAAGTAAAGACAATAATGACGTTATATATTGTTGGACGACATGCACTTAATCGAGATATGAATTGGCCGGGAATGCTCTGTCAAAGAACAGAATTAATAAAAGGTCATTAGAGAATTCTCTTACTTATAATCCAGCTCAAACTCCAAAATATCTGGCTATTCATCTTTTAGATTGGCTATTAAGTGTGTTGACATGTGTTATCTCCATAAGAATCTCTTTGCCTGGACCAAAGCTCTTGATTCACCGCTTGCTAATATTGTCTAAAAATAAATTTACAGAATATTCACTTGGTTATTAATTTAAAAATTGCTTGAGATCTGTCTCAAATACTCAGCCGTTGCGCTTAGTTCTTGAAGAGATGCAGTAATTTCCTCCATACCAGCCGCTTGTTCCTGAAAAACATCATGTACATTTTTTACTTGTTGATGAATGCTAGATATAGAGTTTTTGGTTTTATCAAGAAATTCATTAATTTTATCGATTGATTCTTTACTTGTTGTGGAAAGTTTGCGAATCTCATTAGCGACCACACTAAAGCCCCTACCAACATCGCCCGCTCTGGCTGCCTCAATAGCCGCATTTAAACCTAATAAATTAGTCTGGTTCGCAATAGTTTTAATAAATTTTAATATTTCATCCGCTTTTGTATTTTCCTCATTTACCAGAGCTACATGGGATAATATTTCCGAGCTTGAGACTACAACATCCTGGATACCGAATGATATTTGGCCTATAGTAGTGGATATTTGCAATAATGACCCAGCCAATACTTCTGACACTTCAAGAATCTTAACTTGTTTGTCTAAGCTCTTGCCCATAGCTAGCGTTCCGATTACCTTACCATCAACGTCTTTAATAGGAAAAACGATTGAGCGAAATGAAAAGCCAAAAACCTCTTTAGGTAATATTTCAATAATCATTTTTCCTGATTTAAATACCCTATAATTTGTATCTTCCTTCGGTACGTTATCTCCTTCCTTAGCTGGTATTGGAATATCATTTACTATGAGTCTAAGGAATTTTTCCCCATCTGTTATTGCGAAACAAGTATCACTACCCATTGTAACTATTAAATACGGGAGCAAGGTATCCAATGATTTAAGAACCTCATTCTCTAAATCCATTTTAATTGCCTTCCCTTCTTAATTGACATGATTAAACAATACGATGCCAATCTCCGCCATGCAGCTCTAGATTCTTCGAGATGAGAAGATTTCAAATCTCAACTTTTGCTGTAGGGTCCCCATGATCCCCTTTGGTGCTATCAGTATGACCGTAATGGCCATCACACCCAGAATCAGCATTCCTATTCCGACATATTGGGAAAGAAATTGTTGTAAGAGGACATAGATAACCGCACCCACAATGGGACCCACCACCGTCCCTATTCCACCTATGATGACAATGAAGATTACAGCCACCGTCCAACTTATACTAAATGCTGCCGTCGGTTGAATAAAAGCCTGTGATAGATACAATACTCCTCCAGTAAATCCTGTCACCACTGCAGAGATGATAAAACAATAGAGTTTAGACTTAAAGATCTCCACACCCATCGTTTCCGCGGCTCCTTCGTTATCTCGCATGGCCATCAACCCTAATCCCAACTTCGATCGCAGTATGATCTGAACGAGGATAACTGAACTAATTCCCAAAGCAAGGGCTGCATAGTAGATATCATTGGTTGATAATTTATAGGCAGATCGAATGAAAATCCCCATACCCTGACGCACATAGGCCCAATTACTAAACACCACAACCATTATTTCCGCTGTAATCCAGCTAGCGATAGTAAAGTAAACGCCTTTCATTCTAAATAGTAGGAATGCTAGGAATGCAGCAACCACTCCTGAAATCAATCCACCCATTAGAATGCTCTGCCAGATGGTTAAACCATAATATTCAGTTAATACTGCCAGTGTATATCCTCCCAATCCGATAAAAATCTGCTGTCCTAAAGAGATTAGACCTGCGTACCCAGCTAGCAGATTCCACATTTGAGCAAACGCTACGTAAAGTGAAATCAAAAGAAACAGCATAACCAGATATTGAGTACCCCAAAGAGGCACTGTCAGAAGTACGAGCACTAGTAACCCTAAAGCAGAATACTTTATGGATCGGTTTGAGGTCAACCTCTTTAACATGAGGTTTAAATCACGTAATAAGATAGCTAAAACACCCCTTTCCGAATGAGATCAAACTCAGTTATGCCCAAAAAGCCCCTGTGGTCTCAAGACAAGCATAGCTAAGAGAACAATGTATCCTGACAGAAGCTGCATCTCAGTACCAAAAAAATGAGCTCCCAAAACTTGTGCCAAACCTAGGATGACTCCGGCTACCAAAGTACCTCCAATACTGCCCATCCCCCCAATAACAACCACACCAAAAGCGATGATCAAGTACTGTGTTCCCGTGTAAGGATAGAAATTATAGGTCATACCTACTAGAACACCTGCTATAGCTGCCGTCATCATCGCTATACCCATCGCAATACTATAGATTCTTTTAATATTAATCCCCATAAGCTTCGCTACATTTCCGTCATCCGAAGCTGCTCTTATTGCCCGACCTGGATAAGTTTTTTTCAAAAAGAAGTTAAGAATCAAGATGACAAAACAGGCGGCAAAGAAATCGACTAAATAGATGACTGGAATACTCAAATAATTCGTAATAATAACACTTTGGCTGGCAAGATTACTTGTTAAAGCACGAGCATCCGGGCTAAAAATCGCCAACAAGGAATTCTGAAGGATGATCGAGATTCCAAATGTGACAAGCATGGGTGATTCCGCCCCTTTTCCCAGCATTCGATTCAAGAGTAAGTTCTGGAATGCATACCCAACGAAGAACATTACTGGGGTAACAAGAATCACAGTTAGCAGGGGATTTAGTCCTAAGGATTGCGTTATACCAAAACTGAGATAGCTCGATAAGATCAGCAGATCACCGTGAGCCAAATTAGTTAGTTTCATAATTCCAAAAACCATGCTCATACCGATCCCAATCAAGGCATATAGACCACCTAATAAGATTCCATTCACCAACGGTTGTGCTAGACTTTGAACCACCATTATCGCCTCCCAGAAACCACCTTAATAAATAACTCTGTACTCTAGCTCTCCTCAGATTCCGAAGTATGCCTTGCGCACACTCTCTTCTGAGAGTTCCGAAGACTTTCCAGACAAAACAATTTCTCCCGCCAGCATGACATAACTCATTTCTGACGCTCTTAGGCTTCTGCGAACATCCTGTTCCACCAAGACAAACGTTGTTCCTTCTTGATTGATCGCCTCTATCTGTTTATAAATGTCTTTTACGACCAATGGAGCTAGTCCCAGCGAGACTTCATCAAAAAGTATTAACTTTGGATCTGACATCAAGGCCCTCCCGATCGCCAACATCTGCCGTTGACCTCCGCTGAGATTGCCCGCAAGCTGGTTTGCTTTTTCCAAGAGAATCGGAAATAAATCATAGGTCCGACGTAAGAGCTTTGTCTTCTTTTTTCTAGCATCCTTAGTGTACGAGCCAATAATGAGGTTCTCCAAAACACTCAATCCAGGAAATACCCTGCCTCCTTCCGGAACCATGGAAATGCCCTGCGCCACAATTTCATGCGCTAAACAGCCCGTGATGTCGTTATTCATAAAGCTAATTTTCCCTTCACTTGGCTTTTGGAGACCGGATATGGCTTGGAATAAAGTGGACTTTCCTGCTCCGTTCGCACCGATGACGGAAACTACCGTTCCTTCTTTAACCTCAAGTTTGACTTTTCGCAGAGCCTGAAAATCACCATAAGAAACGTCAATGCCCTCAACTTTCAATAGTACATTGTTCGATGTCATGCATCCTCAACTCCCAAATATACCTCTTCTACCAGTTTCGAAGCCAGAATTTCTTGCGGAACCCCACACGTAATGTTTTTACCCTCTGCTAAACACATCAATTGGTCGGTTGCTTCTAGCATGGTCTTAAGAATGTGTTCGATCCAAATAATCGTAACACCCATATTCTTGATGTTTTCTACGATTTGCATCACTGCTTTTACTTCTACTTCGGTCAGCCCCGCGGCCACTTCATCCAACAAGAGAACTTTGGGGTTGGTAGCAAGAGCCCGCGCCACTTCCAGTCTCTTGCGATCCATGAGAGTCAGTTTTCCAGCCAAAATATCCCTTTTTTCCGCAATTCCTGTAAAGGACAGAATTTCCAGACATTTATCCCGTGCTTTTCTTTCCGAAAATCCTGCCCCATGAACTCCACCAACCAAAATATTTTCATAAACCGTTAAATTTTCAAACGGGCATGGAACCTGATAGGTCCTGCCAATCCCCATTCGACATCGCTGGGCAGGGGATACTCTGGTAATCTCTATCCCTTGATAAACGATTCTGCCTCCCTGCGGCTTAATCCGACCACTCAAAGTGTTCAACAAAGTTGTCTTGCCCGCTCCATTTGGACCAATAACGCCCAGAACTTCTCCTTGCTGAACCCCCATAGAAAGAGAATCTAGAACTTTGTGTTTACCAAACGCAACGGTTAGGTTCTCAACTGTTATTATTTCACTCATAGTACAGCCCACCCTAATCTGTTTTTCGGTGAGAGCTATGTGGAGGTCTTCTCACCGAAAATCTATTTTGTCAGTACTATTGTTAAGTTACCCTCCCACCTCACATTAAGGAAGCGGGAAAATAATTTTAGCTGTTGTGGGACTATCAGGATGCTGCGTATTATTGATAATTTCTAAGTTCCAAGATCCTCCCTGCCCCTGTGTCCATTGTCCGCCCAGTAGCGGTGTCTTTGAATAATGATCTTCATTGTACTTAATAGGACCCACCATGGTGTTCAAATCAGTTTGGCCTATGGTCTGTCTGATTTGTTCCTTGTCGAGAGATGCGGTTCGTTTCAACACATCAGCAACGATTTCCATTCCTGCATAGTTGAAGCCAAGGACTGGAGTCCACTGCTTTCCTGCGGCTTGTGTCCAAGCGTCACAAAGTTCTTTGGAACTTTCACCTGTCAAGGATGACTTATATGAATTATACGGACTCCACCAGACCTCTGAAGTTAATCCTTGAGCAAGTGTTCCGCCGATGGCCTTCACATCTGTGGGGAAAAGATACGCCTTACCTACCGTTACAATCTTAGGACTATATCCCAATTGATTAGCCTGTTTCAAAAAGGCTGCAAAATCTGGAGGAATCATAACACCCGTTAAAATTTGAACGTTCTCTTTCTTAAATTGATTTATGATGGCACTATAGTCTTTGGTGCCATTAGGAAATCTACCTGGATCGACTATTTTATAGCCTTCGGCTGGAAGTTTTTGCGAAAATATTTTCTCAAAAACTATACCATCTGAATCATTTGGAAATAAATAACCTACAGTTTTGTTCTGATCACTGGCAGAACCCCAAATAGACATAAATTGCTTGGAAAGATCATCTACCGTCCAAAAGGCGTGATAGCTCCACTTATACGGTCCCCCTGCCAGCCACGCATCCACAGGTTCATCAAGTGAGACCGTTGGAATTCCGTAGCGTTCGGCAACGGCACTCACTGGGTTAACTGTGTCAGGTGTGTGTAAAACCAACAACATATCAACCTTATCGTCCAAAACGAGCTTGGAAGCAACATCCGCAGCTTTGGTAGGATTACTTTCAGTGTCCACGATCTTGATTTTAACTGGAAGTTTCTTGTTAAGTTCTTTAACAAGGATTCCCCCATCCTTGTTAATCTCAGTAAGAGCCCGATTTTCGACCCAAGGAGAAGCTTCACCAAAACCTGCTAGAGGACCGGTCGACGGACTAGGAATACCAATCAGAATATAGCCCCGTTTGTCAGCACGCTGGGCTTCTGCTGATATCCCCCCAGATGACTCTGAAGCTGACTTAGTGCCACAACCGCCCAATATCAATAACGTGCTCGCCATTAGCAAGGCCAAGAACCATACCCCCGACTTGGTAGCTACTCGTTTTTTCATAAATATACCTCCCTTATATTATTTATTAACTCTTGTTATGGTCTGGATCGCCTTCTCCAAGCCTTCAGATATCGCCAATTACCAATTTATTATAAATCTCACCTCCATGTATAAGTAATTCTAATTGTTCAATAAGTAATACTTTTATTACAGTGTAATCTAAGATCACAGAAAATTCAATAGCTTTCTGTGAAGGTTTAAGTAATATTTTTTAATAAATCATATTGTTGAAGGCTCTATTTCAGATTAACTCTAAAAATAACATGCTCCAATAAAATTGCAATAGTTACCCCAATAATCAGTCCGTTTGCCATCAGATAAATCAAACTTGATGGCAATATTGAGAAAGCCTGGACAGGGAGAACTGTAATGACATTACTTAGGAGGATAGAAAACCCCAAAATAACTGTCTTACGCGTATCCATACCTTCTTTGGCAGCATCTTTGATTCCCATCCCCATGATCATGATGAAAACAGAAAACATTACTGCGTAGCCAACTGTAATGGGCATAGCCGCAAAAAAATTGCCCACTGAAGGTATTAGCCCCAAGAACACCATAAAGACGCTACCAATGATAAACGGTAAGATATCTAAAACACCCGTTAGTGATGCAAATCCGATCGAAGATGCATAGGGGATAAAACCTACAACAGAGCCGATTGCGGCCAAAATATCTGCCACCCCTGTACATATCGCAGTCTTACTGTAAATCGAAACTTTTTCTTTTCGTTTATATAATTCATCCATACCTGATACACTAGCAACCAAGTTACTCAACACTACTAGACCTGCCATCAGTGCCGTTATCGTTACACCCACATCAAACGTCGGCCTACCCCAGGCAAAAATCTGTGGAAAGGCCAAAGCCGGTTGGTGCTGTGCGGCTATAGTCTGAAGTGACTGAGCCACTCCCGTAGCATAGGCAACTATCCAGCCTACTACTGTTCCAATCAGCACGGCCATACTTCTTATAAAGCCTTTGGCTTTCAATGACAACATAAGGATCGTTCCGATGGCAACAAAAAATACCCCTAATTTATCAATTGACAAGATGGCCTTTCCATCTACTGTCGTTAGAAGTCCCCTTGCAATCGTGGAGGAAAATTGTAGAGACATAATGATTAAAAAGGTCCCATTAACAATTGGGGTAAACAACTTTCGGATATAGGGCATGAGCTTAAACACACCCAACAGGATCGTCATAATTCCTGCGGCAAACAGTCCCGTCATTAAATCCGTCCGTAGCAATTCCAAGGGTTTCCCTGCCTGAACCGCCGTGGCAGCCAACAGGACAAAGGTCGTGTACCAAACCCCTGCCGGTCCCTCATAGATTGGATATTTGTGTCCGAAGAATGCCTGAGTCAAACTAGCTATCCCAGCAAAAAAAAACGTTCGTTGGGCCAAGGCCCCGATTTCCACTGCATCTAGACCCAATGCTGAACCCACCACGACCGGTATTGCCGCAGCATTGGCTACACCGAAAATAAAATGTTGCAAACTGTAAGCCATTGTGTCAAGCCGAAAAAGCCTTTCTCGAACACTTCCTAACGCCGCATGCGATAATTCATCTGACATATAATCCTCACCTAATACCTCAATTATTTTCACAGTTTGGCATTAAAATATATTACTTTTGGTCAAACGGGGAGTTTACCTAATTAGTTTCGAGCCTATTTTCTTTTATTTCTGCCATTTCTTCTATCTCATCATCAATATCCATTAGTGCAGTTAACCATTTCGCACGGTTTCCTTTATTTTTTACGAAATTTTTTAAGACTATTTCGCGTTCTTTTAGCAAAACTTCTGTTCGCTGTATAAGCATAATTTTCATTGACCTCCTCACTTGAATTTCGGATGAACTTCCCATAGGGTAAGTTCTCTCTATCTCCGCTCTACAATCATTGCAATCCCTTGACCGCCGCCGATACAGAGTGTAGCAAGTCCACGATGTGCTGCCTGGCGCTTCATTTCATGGAGCAGGGTTACTAAGATCCGCGCTCCTGACGCACCGATGGGATGACCTAAAGCAATGGCTCCCCCATTGACGTTTGTTTTTTCCATATCCAATTCAAGTTCTTTGGCCACTATCAACGTTTGTGAAGCAAAGGCTTCATTGGCTTCCACAACATCCAGATCAGCAATGCTTAAGTGAGCCTTTTCCAACGCTTTACGAGTGGCAGGAATTGGACCTGTCCCCATGATAAGCGGATCGACCCCTGCCGATGCCCAAGAAGTTATCGTCGCCAAAGGTGTTAATCCTAGTGATTCTGCCTTTTCTTTCGACATCACAACCACCGCGGCCGCTCCATCATTGAGCCCGGACGCATTTCCAGCTGTCACCGTACCGTCTCTCTTAAAGGCAGGACGCAACTTAGCTAGTGCATCATAAGTCGCTCCAAAGCGGGGAAATTCATCTTGAGCTACGACCAGTGGCTCGCCTTTCCGTAGCGGAATAGTTACAGAGACAATTTCTTCCTCAAATTTGCCAGCTTTAATGGCGGCTTCCGTGCGATTTTGGCTGGAAACCGCATAGTTATCCTGTATTTCTCGTGTGAATCCATTCTGTTCTGCGATGTTTTCTGCAGTAATCCCCATGTGGATATTATGGAAAGCATCCGTCAATCCATCGTGTACCATGGTATCAACCAAGACATCATTGCCCATACGGTATCCAGTACGCGCCTTGGGTAAGGCATAAGAAGACAGGGACATGCTTTCCATTCCACCGGCAATGATGATATCTGCATCCCCTGCTAATATAGCTTGCGCTGCGCAGACGACCGCTTTCAAGCCAGAACCACAAACTTTACTAACTGTCCAAGCGGGTACTTCAATGGGAAGTCCGGCTTTTACTGACGCTTGCCGAGCAGGATTTTGTCCTAGAGCTGAAGATAGAACGTTTCCCATAATAACTTCATCAACTTGATCCGGGGTGATTCCGGCCCTGTTAATAGCCTCTTTGATTACAATAGCTCCCAGTTCAACGGCAGCGATATTCGCTAAGACTCCATTAAAAGAACCGACAGGTGTCCGAACTGCACTTACGATGACTACTTCATTCAAGAATAAGACTCCCTCTCTAAAACTAATCTTCTATTTCGCAACGTAATTGGCTATTTAAGATTTCTAGCTATGCTTTAACGTCACACTGCAACTGTTTCCGTTGTGAGCTGTGGAGGCTCTAACAGTCAGGCTTCGGTGAGTAGCTGGGCCTCTGTACAGGCCTGCACTCCCTCGAAGGTTACGCCCGGTGCCATCTCCGTAAGAACCAAGCCGTTCGGCGTCACTTCCATGACTCCCATATCAGTGATAATCAGATTGACTTGCTTTGCTGCTGTCAAAGGCAATGTACACTTTTTCAAGACTTTTACTCCACCATTTTTAGCCGTATGCTCCATAGCAACAATAACGCGACGCGCACCAACTACCAGGTCCATTGCTCCGCCCATTCCTGGAACCATTTTTCCTGGGATCATCCAGTTTGCTAAATTCCCTTCTTCATCCACTTGAAGCGCGCCGAGTACTGTGGCATCCACATGACCGCCCCTGATGATAGCAAACGACGTAGCACTATCGAAGCAACAACCGCCTGGTAAGATGGTAGCATATTGCCCACCGGCATTCACTGTATCAGGATCTTCTTTTCCAGTTTCCGGTGCAGGACCGACACCCATATAGCCGTTTTCAGACTGAAGAATTAGTTTTATCCCTTCCGGTAGAGCATTTGCCACCTTCGTAGGAATTCCGATCCCTAAGTTGACGACATCTCCCGTTTTAAACTCTTGAGCCACTCTGTTTACGAGCCACTCCATCCTCACTTCCTTATCCAACATCGGGCACCTCCAGCGGTTTCTTCTGAACCAAATAATCAATAAAAATACCCGGGGTCATGACTTCATCCGGATCGATCTCCCCAACTTCTACGATGTTATCCACTTGAACAATCACTAGATCAGCAGCCATCGCCATTACTGGATTAAAATTACGAGCAGCTCGACGATAGACGAGATTTCCGGCCTTATCCGCTTTATAGGCATTTAACAAGGCCACATTAGCGCGAATAGGAAGTTCTAAAAGATATTCGGTACCATTGACAACAAGCTTCTGCTTCCCGTCCTCCACAATCGTCCCGATTCCTGTAGGAGTTAAAATTCCGCCTAAACCCGCGCCGGCAGCTCGAATCTGCTCGACTAACGTTCCTTGAGGCACCAACTTTACATCAAGTTCGCTAGCAGACATTTGCCTTCCGGTTTCTTTGTTCGTGCCAATGTGGGTTGCTATAAGCTTACTCACGCAACGCTTCACAATAAGTTGGGACATCGCGTCCCCAAGAATACCAGTATCATTCGCAATAAGTTTTAGATCTTTAGTTCCCTTCTGGCAAACTTCTTCCAGAAGTTGGTCGGGGGCTCCACATCCAATAAACCCGCCTACCATTACAGTCATTCCATTCTGAACCTTACTGATTGCTTCTTCTAGACTTACTACTTGTGCCATTTGCTAATTTCAACCTCCTTAATCTACCGGACTACAAGCTTACCTAGATTGAACGGTCTACCACAAGTAAACCCATGGCAGACCGTTTACGAATTCTTTTCTTAAGGAAGTTACCTTGTTAGGTAAACCGACCCTACATTGATACTTGTGATTAAATCAACCTTGATTGTTTTAGAACCGTAACCTGGATACTCAACCATCAACGTATACTCTCCACTGTTAGGTTCCAACTTATCTACTTTAAAGTCGCCATAGTTATTCGTTTCCGTGACGATATTCTGTTGGGTCCCGACATTAGTTAGAGTAACTATTGCGCCGTCCGCGCAGTCTTTTTTGTCATGCAACTCGACACTGCCCGTGACATGGCATTTTGTAAATCGATACAAATTCTTGTAATAGACGCGCGGCTTAGTGCCATATTCCGGATGGTAGACTTCTAGATTTTCAGCCTTAATCTTTTCTGCCATCTCGTCGTCCTCAAGATATAGGAAGTTCAGCGTTCCTGTCGGACACGCGAACGTACACCTTGGCTCTTTCCATGTCCCATCATCCAGCAGATGAGCACACATTGTACATTTTTGCGGCAATTGGCTTTCTTCATTCCAGTAAATCACCTTATAAGGACAGGCTTCTACAAGTTGCTTTTGCCCCTTTGCTTTGACTGGATCGATGATTACAATACCGTCTTCCCTTTTATAAACTGCTCCATTCGTCGCTGCCTTAATACAGGGAGCATTATCGCAGTGCATACATGGGAGGGGTAAATACGCCACATCTTGGAGCGGATACTGCCCTCTTTCAATATTTAAAATATCCATCCAACGATGCCCAAACCGTGGCTGAGATACCGCGATTGGTAGATTGTCATTGTCCCAATGCTCGTCTTTACAACTGAGGAAACAATTGTTACAGTCGCTGCATCTTGCAATATCAATCATCATGTTAACTTTTTTCATGATTCCATCCCCTCCCACTTTTCCACTTGTACAAGGAGTGAATTGGAGGCCATTCCATATGAATTTTTGCCCATAAACCGTTTTGAGTTCAAGTTATTGATGCAACCAGCTCTCTCCGGTGAATTGCCGGGTTCTCCAAGCGGCAGATAGTCCGCACAAGATTCATAGGAATGCGCCGTGCCGGGAGGGACCCGCTCAGTCACTTGAGCAGCCATTATAACAACCCCTCTGTCATTGAATACTTTGATCAAGTCGTGGTGTTTAATGCCTCTTGCTTCCGCATCCTTGGTGTTAATCCTGAAAATCCAGTAACGATGTCCATCGGCTGCTAAGACTCGATGGTCTCTTATTTCATTTAAATGGCTTTCTTTACTATCGCCCATCGTATGGAAGCTAAATCTGGGATGCGGCGATATGACCTGCAGCGGGTATTGAGCATAATGTGGGGAGTGATGCCCTTCCCAAGACTCAATATATCGCGTCACGGGATGTCTTTCCATATCATTTGGATCGAATCTCTCCAAGCTGGTACTGACAAATTCGATCTTACCCGAACCCGTCTGAACTCCTTTGCGTGCTACCTGCTGCGAAGGCATTGGACCCCAATCTGGAGTGTCAATTTCTCGATCTTCGGCATACCATCTCATGGCTGGCGTAGATTTGGAGCCTTTCGGCTTGTTGGGTACCACATAATAGCCCTTTTCCAGGAATTTTTCCCACGTTATTCCCTTCGGCAGGTCGGTAGCATAGAAATATTGTTTAATCCAGTCCATCTCTGTTTTACCACCATCGGTAAAGATATCTCCAATGCCCAGTTTGTAGGCCAAATCGGCAAAAATCTGGTAGTCGGACTTGGACTCGCCCAGCGGCTCGATGCATTTCATCTGCAAGCTGATGACACGGTGGTTACATTGGCTGTAAGTGTGCGGAATATATCCGGAGCAGTTGGCAAATTCACTGATATCCCAGCGTTCAAAGTTTGTGCAAGCTGGCAGGATGATATCTGCAAAGCGCGCTTCTCCTTCAAACCAAACGGATTGGTTGACCACGAAGGGCAGTTTGTCCGTCCGATACATTTTGACATAACGTTTTGTTTCGGTCATTGTTCCGATGAAGGAACCGCCATAACGATAATACATTTGAATTTTCGAATAGCCTGGAGCCGGATATTCATATTTCTGGAATTGTGCCTCGACATTCGCGCCACAGAAACCTTTTCCCCTCCACTCCAGCTTACCTTCCAGAATGGCTTCTGGAATCCTCAAACGAGGTATGTGCTGACCTTGTGGAGAATTGATGGGATTTCGGGTAGGACGGTCATTGGCGAACATTCGGTAGGCAAACTCGTATCCGGATGCGGCATTATCCACATCGCCTGAGATTCCTCCCTCAGCATAGCCTGGGAAAAAGAAACTTTCGTCAACAGGTGCGCCTTGAGTCGTTGACCATACGTTGATACCGGGTTTCCCCATACCTTGCATAGCAATCAGACAAATCATCATACGCGCCCATTCGTTACCGGTTGTCGCACGGCATGCGCCGCCCCAACCGCCAAGACCGCCGGCACCCAGCATGGTCTTCTTGGATGCCCATTCGCGAGCTAAGGCCTTGATTTCTCGCTCTGGAATTCCTGTTTCATTTTCCGCCCATTTGGCATCTTTAGGTATTCCGTCTTCTTTACCTAGGATGTATTCTGTCCACCGTTCAAAACCATGCGTTCGTGTTGCTACGTACTCTTTATCATACGTTCCTTCAGTAATCCAGATATAAGCGATACCCGCTGCTAAAGCAGCGTCTGTTCCTGAGCGAGGTGCCAACCATTTATCTCCAAACAATGCGGCACTGTGGTTATGGTATGGATCAATGAACACCATCTTTACGCCCAGTTCTTTCAGCCAAAAACGCCGAGGTGTGCTCTCAAAGGCAGCATAAATCCCGTTATTAGTTTCTGGGTCAGCTGACCAAAACACGATCATATCTGTATTCTGCAGGCCATCTTCCAATAAATCGTACTGTTCTGGGTTGCCAAGGCGCCAACTGAACCCCCAGTTATGCATTCCACCCCAGTGCCAGCCTTCCCAACTATCCGGATTGTGGTCAGCATACGTGAAACCGACTAAGTTCATGAATCGAAACAGAGTACTAAACCGATAGCCAATATTCCCCCAAAGGTGATGAGAGCTCGCAGTACTCATAATCGCACCAGGTCCAAAATCCCGCTTAACGCGAATAATTTCACTAGATACGATAGTTAAAGCTTCTTCCCAGCTAATTCTTTCATACTCCGACGAACCACGATTTTCACAATTTCTTTCCCCATTGACATCAAAGTCCACTCGTTTCATTGGATATAGAACACGTTTGGGCGAATAGATCTGTGATTTCCAAGCTGCGGTAACTGGGGTAATGGTCGTTTTGCGCGACGGAGTAAACGTTCTGCCTCGCGCTTCAATTTCCCAGTTCGGTGCGTCTTCATCCGTCAATTCCATGGGATACATCCGTACTATTTTGTCGTCTAATACATCAACAAATACCGGGCCACCTGTTGTACTGTTGGTGTATCGTTTTATTTCTCCCATTGCCATTCTCCTCTCTCATCTTTTAATACCAAGAATCTCTCGGGCTTCATCTGGAGTAGCGATCTCTTTGCCCATTTCTGCAGCTAGCCGTTTAACTCGCTCCACAAACTCAACATTTGATTTAGCCAAAACACCTTTGGAGTAGAAGATATTATCTTCCATTCCCACTCGGATGTGACCACCAAGAGCTAAAGTAGCATAAAGAATTGGGAGGTGCATCCGACCAATTCCTAAGGCACTCCAAGTCGCATCTTTGGGAAGCAAGTTTCTAAGAAAGATCAGGTTCTCGACGGTAGCATCCATTCCGCCTGGTACTCCCAAAACAAGTTGAAAATGCGCCGGGGCTTCCAAGACACTTTTTTTTAGATAATACAGGGCATTATAGATCATGCCTCCGTCAAATATCTCGATTTCGGGTTTTACATTATTCTTCTTCATAGCTGCTCCGAGTTTTTCGAGAAAATCCGGGCTGTTAATAAATGTTGTGCTGTGCGCCCAGTTCATGGAACCGCAGTCATAGGAGGCAAGATCCGGCTTTAACTCAATGAAGGGTTTCATCCGTATTTCATCGGTCAAACCCAGCCCGCCGGAAGTCGTTGTGTTAATCACGATATTGCAGCGTTCTCGGATCAAGGTCACCGCTTTTTCGAATTTGGCATACTCCATGCTAGCTTTACCTTCGTCATCACGCACATGGATATGGGCCACCGATGCTCCCGCTCGATAACAAGCATAGACCTCGTCTGCTATTTCCTCAGGCTGTAAAGGTATATAGGGAGTATCTTTTTTGGAGGGCCAGGCCCCCGTCGTAGCAACCGTTAAAATTACTTTATCCATTATCATTCACCCCGAATTCTTTTAGGTTGTTCCATAGCGATAGACCCTTGTAGGTACATCGTTCATGTCAGCTTCGTGAATTTAGGATTAAAATCCACCGAATTTGTAAGTTCTGTCTGGTACATCATTCAAATCATCTTCATCTATTTCAGCAACACAGCGAACCATAGCGCCGTCGCCCAAGTACCAGCGAATTGGGAATGCCATGAATTTAAATCGTTTGCCTACAACTTTTTCAAGATCTCCACCGAGGTTTTCCACACCTACAATACCGTTGCCCATCATGTACTTATGGCAAGGCTCCCAGGTTCCCGGCTGACCGGCAGCTTCCAGCTTGCCATACACTTCCATATATCTTTCTAAACCAAATGTTTTGATGTAAGTATCCTTCTCGAATTCTGCATATGCCTCCATACCAAATTTCTCAATGTATTCTTCAGTAATCGTTTTGCCTGATTTACCTGCAAGATTCATTGCTAATGTCAAAGGACCATTCTTACCCATCGTTGTATGAAGAGGATGGTCGAGGGCCTGCTGATCCATGGCTACACATTTGGGTTGGTACTTCTCAAACCATTTTCCTGCTTCTATGCCGCATCCGCAGGAATAATGATAATAATCTTTGCTATCATCAAATTTCAGGTGCATACCTGTTCTTAAACAAATAACCATACCTTTGAGTTCTTCCGGTTTGATATTTGCACGTTTGCAAGCGTCGTCAAGATGTGAGGCTTTAATAAGCCCCCAGTCCTCAATTTTTATATCCAGACAGACCGCATCGCCATAATAAGCATCAACCGGAAGCTCGTGGGTATAACGTGCACGTTTACCATCAAAATCGTATTCCATAACATGACGGGGTGCATCTGCATGTGTACCACAATGCATAACAACATCTATTTTTTGAGTTAGTACTCCGCTTTTTGCAAGGTTATGCATGGTATCAATTTTAGGTTTTGCAAAATACGGCCATACGGGCATGTCGGCGCTGAATGGATGACTTAAATCTACACATACTTTTTTCCCCATTTAAAATTCCTCCATTATTTTGGTGTTTTAGGTTATTCGATAGGTCTTAATTGCCTTAATAAATACTCGATCAAGCCCTTGCGTGAACTTTCTACGTCCACTGCAGACCAATCACTAAAGCCCTTACCCGTCTTAAAACCAAGCTCTCCGTTTACAACTTTCTCTCTCAAGAGTGGAGAGGGTTCTGGCGAGCTTTCCAGATCCTTTAGAATATAGTCGTGGATTGCCAAGGTCAGATCAGTTCCTACCATATCGGCGTTTTCTAAGGGTCCGAGCACGGGAAGCCTTAATCCAAAGCCGTAGCGTACACACTCATCAACCGTACTCGCATCAGCAATTCCGTGTTCTACAATAGAAATAGCTTCTCTCCAGAGCGCATGTTGCAACCGGTTGGCCACAAATCCAGGCACGTCCTTGTTAACTCGAACAGGATGTTTTCCTACGTTTGATAACAGTTCAAAGGTGGCTTCAAACACTTCGTCGGACGTGTTTTTAGCTCGGATGACTTCCACCAGGGGAATTAGAAACGGTGGATTCCAAAAATGCGTTCCGACAATTCTTTCCGGATGATGCTCCGCCTTTTGGGCGATCTCTGTAATACTGATCACGGATGTATTGGTAGCTAAAATAGTTTCTTTCGGACAGATAGCGTCCATTTGACAAAAGAGCGCTTGTTTTAGTTCTAAGTTTTCGGAAACACATTCAAAGACAAAATCGGCGTCCCTAACGGCTTCTTCCAGATCCATCGTTAGCTGTATATTGTTGATAGCCGGCTCAATTTCGCTTTGATTTCCAATGCCATTCTGTGCCATTAGGCTCAAGTTAGTTCGGATGTTCTCTATAGCTTGGGATAAGGATTTTTCCTGAGTATCTAGCAACGTTACATTATAGTTTCTGGTGGCAAAAATCTGAGCTATGCCGCTCCCCATCAACCCTGTCCCTACGATAGTTATCTTCTTCATAGTTTTGTTCTCCAAGTGCCTACCTCCTCAACCATCACCCTGCTGTACATCCACCATCGACGTATAGAATCTGCCCCGTGATAAAATCGGATGCAGCAGATGCAAGGAATACAGTACTGCCGACCATATCGTCTGTTTTCGCCGGCCTCCCCATCGGAATTCGGGATAAGAAAATCTGTTTGAGCTTTTCATCTTCCAGTACTGGTTGGGTTAGTGGTGTCCATAAAATCGTGGGTGCAATAGAGTTTACGTTGATGTTATATTTAGCCCATTCGGTAGCAAGTTGCTTGGTCAAGGCATTGATCGCACCTTTACTTGTACCATACGCTGCGTAACCACCCGGATGTCCGGCGAAGGCTCTTACCGACGAAACGGTAATGATCTTCCCGCCTCCTTGTTCCTTCATCACTCGACCAACTGCCTGACAACATAAGAACGTGCCTTTGACATTAACGTCCATAACCTGGTCAAAATCCTCGACTGGAAAATCCTCGGCAGGGAAACGTTTAGCAATTCCAGCAGCGGTGACCAAAATATCGATTTTTCCAAACATCGCCATGGTCGCCTTGACTAGGTTTTCTACATCCTCTTTCTTGCTTGTATCGCAGGCCACGGCCAAGGACTCGACACCCAGTTTTTCGAGTTCGCTTACCGTTGTTTCAAGTGTAGATAACGTTCTGCCTGTGACGACAACATTTGCCCCATAGGCAGCCATGCCAAGTGCCATAGCGCTCCCCAGTGCGCCTGCTCCACCTGTGACAACAGCCACCTGACCCTTTAAATTAAACATATTCCTGAGGTCTTCAACCGTTTGTTCCATTACTTCTTACCTCCAATAGCGTTAAATCAATTTCTATTTCTCTGGGTAGTTGATCACTACCAGCATACTTGCGGGCTTGTTCGAGGCATTAATCAGTTCTCTTCCCTCATTAGGTCCAATATGAATTGAATCCCAAGCTCTTAAGACAATGGTTTCCGTCTCATTTTTCACGGTCACTTCCCCTTCTAGAACAAAATAGACCTTCTCTGTTGGGGATGCGTCGTATTCTGCCCCTCCACCTGGGAGAAAATGGGATAGACCCATCCAGAACTTCTCCGCGCCTGTTTCTTCTTTGCCTTGTAGTCTAAACGCCGACATATTGAAGTGCTTCAACGCCTGATATTGTTTAACATCTTTAAACTCAACCTTTTTCACTATTTCACCTTCTTTTTAATATAATGTTTAATTCTCGTAAAAGGGCTCTCCTTTTGATACTCATTGCAATAACTATGCCAAGCAAGACAATCTGATAGATGCTCACTTATAAACAATGGCTTCTATTTACGAAGATACATTTTTGTATCACGTTTTCTAGATCAAAAGAAAAAAGCGCCTAAGGGGCGCTTTTTTCTTTTGATTCATTTACTTATCACCTAAAACGTATTATTGTATCACTTTTGCCAAAATACCTAGCTCCTGCACCTAGGGTCAACCACAGAGAAGAGAAGAGAAGAAAGTAAATGCCTGTTAAATAGAAGATACAACCGATTGTGTAAAGGCAGGTTCTTTATGAAAAGCATCAGTAATATTTCCCACAATATGACCAGAAACACTTTGTCCAGATATTACTGGACCGCTACCAGCAGGTATATCGACTAGAACATTACAACCAATCATAGACATTAATACCCCATTACCCTGAGCCCCGGTAAGCTTCAGGCAATCAACGCCATCTTTTCTCTCCAATTTCGCTCGCAGGAATCTCCTCTGGGAACTTGCTTTCAAGAAGTTATCCGCAAATACTCCCTGGATTTTATCAGGCAGCGGATTATTTATTCCCATCAACCTCTTTATTAGAGGTATTACAATCAAATCAAAGGTCACCATAGCCGCGGCTGGATTTCCCGAAAGACCAATGATAAGTTTTTTATCCTTGACGGCTGCAACGACTGGCGATCCAGGCTTCATAGCAACTTTCCAGAAAATAATCTCTGCACCGGCACCTACCATCGCATCTTTCATGACATCGTAGTCCCCAACCGAAACACCGCCAGTGCTTACCACGATATCTGCTTTCTCCAGACCTCTTGATATCCGAACAGTGGTGGCTTCTATTTCATCAGGTACAATCCCCAAATCTAGAGGTTGAGCTCCCATCTCACTGCATCGTGCCATCAGTCCATAAAGGCTACTGTTGTATATCTTCCCTGGTTGTAGTTCTTCTGATGGATCCAGTAGTTCATCTCCGGTACTCATAATAGCAATTTTTGCTTTTGCGTAGACTGGCACCTGGCTTATACCAAGCCCAGCCAGTAAAGCGACCAGGGGAGGCGTAACCAAACTACCTTTATGGGCAATCACCTCTCCCCGTTCGATGTCATCTCCCATCATAATTACATTATCTTGCGCTTTTAAGGCTCGGAAAATGGATATGAGATCTCCGTTTCTAATCACATCCTCATATTTTATAAATGCGTTAGCTCCGCAAGGAATGGGAGCACCCGTCATCACTTTAATAGTGGTACCAGACACAACCTTTTCCTTAGCCACAAAACCAGCCCTAGTTTCCTCAATTACCCTAAGCTGAACTGGTGCAGAAGATTCTGCTTGCCGAGTGTCACTAGCAATCAAAGCATAACCATCTAATGCAGACTTACTGAATGGAGGAATGCTAGTGCTTGCTTTAATGGCCTGACTCAAAACCCTTCCGGATGCTTCCAACAACGCTACTAGGCATTTCCCAACTGGTGTTATGCTATCTAACAATAAATTTTGGGCTTCTTCCAACTGGATGTTATTCTTCATTCTTATCCCTCCTATTTCTACTAAGCGCCGGTGCCGAATGTACAGATAGGGTAACTGCAAACCTTACAATTCAAGCAAAGCCCTCCCAAGCCGAGCTTGGCCACCATGGCTTTGGTAATCCTTTCGCCTGTAAGAACCGATGGGATCATTAGGTCGAATATGGTGGTCTTGTGATACATGACGCATCCAGGTAATCCGAGGATCGTAACATCTCCCAGGTAGGCCACCATCAACATGGCTCCTGGTAATACAGGCGCTCCATAGGTAATAATTTCGGCTCCAGCTTCTCGAACAGAGCGGGGCGTAACATCATCTGGGTCTACCGACATCCCCCCAGTCGTCAATATTAATTCAGCTCCCTCTGCTTTTAAGCTGTGAATCGCTGCAGAAATTTGTTCTACATCATCAGGAACAATAATTTGTTTAAAAACCTTGCACCCATATGATTCTATTTTTATCTTTACCACCGGTCCAAATTCATCCTTAATACGACCATGATATACCTCGCTACCCGTGGTAATAATCCCCACTTTGAGAGAATGAAAGGGTTTTACACTTATCGTCGCCTGGCCCCCACTCAAGTGCTCCACCGTTTGAAGCTTATTCTCATGGATCACTAATGGCACCACTCGAATGCCTGCAATCATATCCCCTTTTTTTACAGGTCTTCGATTGCTTCGAGTAGCGACCACCATATCTTCAAGCATATTTACCTGGAATAGTAAATCTTCGTTGATCGTACACATACCATCAAAATCTGCAATGAGACTAACTTTTCCTTCCTTGGGTTCAGTAAAGCTGATCCCATGGCCCCCTAATGCCCGACTAAGCCGGATGGCAGCATCGTCTTCATGCACCTGGTCCTTTTTCACTTCCCAGACATAAACGTGGGATTTCCCCATTTTAAGAAGCTCTGAAATGTCTTTTTCAGTTATTACCTGGCCCTTTTTAAAGGTAGCCTCCTTAATCTTGCCTGGAACGATTTTGGTGAGATCGTGGCATAAAACAGTCCCGACTGCATCTTCTACTCTTATTGCCAGCAATTTAAGCACTTCCTTCCATTTTGACGTTTGTATTCAAATTTAATAAATTTAAAAATCCTTTACTTAAATAAAATGCTTCAGTTTTTTATGGAAATACAGAAGCAGACTGAATTTATTTTATGCTCTCCTTTCCATGCATGGAGGCTGCAAGATTTCCCTTACAACCCTGTGGGCTAGAAGCCCAGGCCGCGCTACCATAGTCTTACCTTAGATAATGCAGCTCGGAGTAATATAATTGTCTGAATAACTTAGTTTTAAACTCTCACCTCCACAATAAGTAAAACTAGGAAATATAGTTCCCTGCAACAAATTAACATGCAATAAGTATGCCAGGGGGTAACAAAGACCCCCGAATAAAAAAAGACCTCCCAAAGATTCCACGAATCAATGAGAAGTCTCTAGTTATAAAATGTAGTCATACAAGATTTTCACAGATAAATACTTTGTTAACTAGGCACAAGACCCTTTACCCCGATATCTCGACGAAAATGGGCATTCGGAAACTGGATTTTATCCACCAGCACATATGCCTTTTCCCTAGCCTCATGAAGGGTTTTACCTTCGGCAGTGATTCCTAACACCCGTCCGCCAGTACTTACAAGTTGGCCCTCGCTGATTCCAGTACCTGCATGAAAGATAACCGAATCCTGTTCCTTGAGTTCTGGTAAGTGGATAGGAACCCCTTTAGTATAGGCTAAAGGATAACCTGGAGCCGCCATCACAACGCAAACTGCGACATCCTCTTTCCACTCCAGCTGGGCTTCTGACAATCGCCCCTCTGTACACGCCCAAAGAATAGGTAAAAGATCTGATTCTAGTCGTTTCATCACCACTTGGGTTTCTGGATCTCCAAACCGGACATTGTATTCCAGGAGTTTTGGGCCCCGTTCCGTGAGCATTAGACCTAAAAATAGTACCCCTAGAAATGGAGTCCCACGTTCGCGCATCACCGTTAAGGTCGGAGAAACAAGGTCACGCATAACGTTGGCTTCAATCTCAGCAGTCCAAATCGGAGGAGGGCTATAGGTTCCCATTCCTCCAGTATTAAGTCCTAGGTCACCGTCTAAGGCCCGCTTGTGATCCTGAACTGGAACCATAGGGTACGCCGTTACTCCATCAGAAAAGCACAGCAAGCTCACTTCTTGCCCTTCTAGGAATTCTTCAATGACAAGTTTTTTACCAGCGGTTCCAAAACCGCCCTCCATGATTTCATCAACGGCCTGCAGTGCTGTTTCCAAATCCATCGCTACAATGACACCCTTACCCGCTGCTAAGCCATCTGCCTTTAAAACACAGGGGGCTCCTATAGTTCTAACATAGGTTTTCGCTTGTTCTGTGTCTTCAAACATCTTCCACTCAGCTGTAGGGATCTTTGCACTTTCCATAATAATTTTGGCAAAGGATTTGCTTCCCTCTAGCTGAGCTGCAGCCTTGCTCGGTCCAAAAATCCTCAGACCAGCCTCCTGAAAGGCATCCACGATCCCTAAGCTTAACGGGTCTTCTGGACCAACCAGGGTTAAATCAATCTTCTCCTTGAGCGCAAACTCTAATAACCCCGAAATGTCCTGAGCCGAAATGGGTACATTCCACAACACGGTCCCTGCATTTCCTGGCGCAACAAAGAGACGTTCAAGGTCTGGACTTTGCGCCAATTTCCAAGCCAACGCATGTTCCCGTCCTCCATTACCTACGATTAAAACTCGTTTGTTACCCACTATTCCACCTCGTCTTCTCGATAATAGGCTAGGATAATACCTTTTGCCTCAAGCATTGCGTTTACGACCGCCGTGTAGGGGTAATTCATGAATCCCTACGACGATTTAATCAATGTTGAAAATGCCGCCGATGAGTAAACACCATGATAATATTTAGCCGATTGGCTGCCTCGATGACCGCAGCATCATGGATAGATCCTCCTGGCTGTACGATTGCCCGGATCCCAGCCTTAGCTGCCTCTTCAATCGAATCTGGGAAAGGAAAGAAAGCATCGGAAGCCAAATAGGCGCCTTTAACGTCAGCTCCAGCTTGTTCAATGGCAATCTTGACGGATCCTACCCGATTCATTTGTCCTGCTCCAACTCCAAGAGTTTGCCGATGATCAGTCACCACTATGGCATTCGACTTGACATGCTTCACGACCCGCCAAGCAAAATTCAATGCTAATAGATCCTCTTCAGTAGGTTTTATATCTGTAACAAAGTCCCATTCGCTACCCGACGTTGTTCCACGATCAACCTCTTGGACAAGATAACCCCCGTCGATACTTCTAAGGGCCCAGCCCGCTTTGATTTTACTAGCGTCTCCTCTTCCGACTACAAAAAGCCGTAGGTTTGCTTTTGAGCTAAGAATTTGCCGAGCTTCCGGACTAAATTCTGGGGCGATAATCACTTCATAAAAACGCTCTTTTAGCGCCTCGGCACAGGTTGTATCGACGACTCGATTAAAAGCCACAATTCCGCCATAGGCGGACAGTGGATCAGCTGCATAAGCTGTCTCATACGCCTCAACTGGTGTCTTGCCCAGAGCAACTCCGCAAGGGTTCGTGTGCTTGATAATCGTAGCTGCGCATGATTCAAACTCGCGCACAATCTTCCAAGCAGCATCCATATCTACCCAGTTATTGTAGGAAAGTTCCTTCCCCTGTAGTTGTTTCCCGTTGCCCAGAGTTCCCTCTCCAGCTTCCGAGTTAATATAAAACGCTGCCTTTTGCTGAGGGTTCTCTCCATAACGCAGCTCTTGTACTTTTTGAGCCGTAAAGCGGAGTGTCTTCGGAAAACCGCTAGCGGTTTCTATTTGCCGTTCTAAGTAACTGGCAATAAGACGATCATACTCGGCAGTATGTGCGAAGGCTTCGGCTGCAAGTCTCTTGCGCATGCCAGCCGAAACGGTTCCCGCTTCGCGTAGCACATCCAAAACTTCTCCATAGGATTCTGGGTTGACGAGAACGGTGACCCGTCCGTGGTTTTTCGCTGCAGCACGCACCATCGTCGGTCCGCCGACATCAATATTTTCAATTGCCTCTTCAAACGTCACGCCAGGCTTGGCAATGGTTTCTCGAAATGGATAAAGATTGACAACCACTAAATCGATAAAACTAATTCCATTTTTCTCCATTTGTTCACGATGACCCGCACTATCTCTTGCTAAAATACCACCGTGAATTAATGGGTGAAGTGTTTTTACACGGCCATCCAGTACTTCTGGAAATCCCGTGATCTCACTCACATATTTAACAGAGATATTAGCTTCGTCCAGTGCTTTGTAGGTTCCTCCGGTAGAAATCAATTCAAAGCCTAACTCCACAAGTTCATGAGCAAAAGCAACAATCCCAGTCTTATCTGAAACGCTGATTAAGGCCCTTTTCTTCATCTAAATAACCTCCTGCTGCAAAATCTGAACTCGGCGCCCAGTCCGTACTACCTTTCCTAAAACCAACAAACGGACGGCCTCTGGATAGAGTCGATGCTCCACCTCTAAAATTCTCTGCGCCAAACTCTCTTCTGTATCCTCTGACAACACAGGTACCGCTTCCTGCAAAATGATCGGTCCACTATCTAAACCCTCATCCACTAAATGCACCGTGCACCCACTTACTTTGACCCCATACTCAAGAGCCTGACGCTGAGCATGAAGTCCGGGAAATGCGGGAAGCAAGGAAGGATGGATATTCATGACCGGAAAATTGGCCTGGCGAATAAACTGAGGACCTAACACCTTCATATATCCTGCTAGGAGTAAAAGTTCCACTCGGTTCTCGCGCATCCAGATCAGGATATCCTCCTCTTGAGCTTGACGATGAGGGTAATCACTCACTTGAAATACGCGAGTAGGGATTCCTACAGCCTGAGATCGCTCTAGGGCAGCTGCTCCTGGTTGGTCTGACCCCACACCTACAATTTCTATTGGAAGACTACCATTACTACATTCGTCTAGCAGGGCTTGTAAATTGCTCCCACGCCCCGAAGCCAGTACTGCAGTCCTCAATAGGCCACCCCTTCTCCAGATACAACACTGCCCATAACAAAGCAATTTTCCCCCAACTCAACGAGTTGCTGACAGATTTTGTCCGCCTCTTCTGGGTGAACAATAATGACAAACCCAACGCCCATGTTAAAGGTCCGATACATTTCTGGCCAAGCCACATCTCCCAGACGTTGCATCAAGGTGAAGATTGGAGGATGTTCCCAAGTCGAAGTATTGATCTGAACACCTAAACCTGGAGGCAAGACACGGGGAATATTGTCCGTTAACCCTCCCCCAGTAATATGGGCCATACCCAAGATTTCTCCCCCTGCAAGGAGCGGTAAAATCGACTTAACATAAATCCTAGTCGGTCGAAGCAAGGTTTCCCCGAGTGCTTCCCCTAACTCTGGGAACACTTTCTCTAAAGAGTAAGCTTCAAAGATCTTACGTGCTAAAGAAAACCCGTTACTATGAAGTCCGGTAGATGCTAAGCCAATGAGCACATCCCCAGCCTGGATTTTCGAGCCATCAATCAGCTGATTACGATTCACGACGCCCACTGAGAACCCAGCAATATCATATTCATCCTCGGCATAGAAACCAGGCATTTCTGCCGTTTCCCCTCCGATTAGGGAGCATCCTGCCATTTCGCACCCTTTAGCAACCCCGCCGACTACTTCAGCAACGCGCCCAGGCTCTACTTTACCAACGGCCAGATAATCCAGAAAAAACAAAGGTTCTGCGCCCTGAACCAAGATATCATTGACACACATAGCAACTGCATCTTGTCCGATGCTATCATGCTTATTCATTTGGAAAGCGAGGCGTAGCTTAGTCCCCACCCCATCTGTTCCAGATACAAGAACTGGGTCTGGATATTTTTCCAGATCCAGTTTGAAAAGTCCGCCAAATCCGCCAAGCCCGCCAAGGACTTCCGGACGAAGTGTTCGAGCGACTGCTGGCTTTATGCGCTCTACAACTTCATTCCCCGCTTGAATGTTGACGCCCGCGTCTTTGTAAGAGTATCCCAACGTCTATTCCTCCTAGCATTTCTGTATTTCAAAATCGTTTTTACCCCTGTCCAAGTTGGAAACTGGGATAGGATACTTTCCATTAAAACAAGCCAAACAAACAGCTTCCGTGCCAAGTGCCCGCAGCAAGCCTTCTTCGGAGATATAATGCAGGGAATCTGCCCCGATAAACTTTCGAATTCCTTCGATATCCAATTGATTAGCAATTAGTTTTTCCCGTTCCGCCGTGTCAATCCCATAGTAACACGGATAGGCTACCGGAGGAGAACTGATTAAGAAATGTACTTCTTTGGCCCCTGCTTTCTTGACCATATCCACCAGCTTGCAACTAGTCGTGCCGCGGACGATCGAATCATCAATCATCACGACGCGTTTATCTTTCAGGACGCTCACGTTAGCATTAAGCTTGAGACGAACGCCCACTTCTCTCATTGCCTGAGTCGGTTGAATGAAGGTACGACCGACATAGCGGTTTTTGATAAGCCCTTCTCCGAAAGGAATCCCCAGTGCCGTGGCGTACCCCAAGGCAGAGGCAGTCCCTGAGTCTGGGACTGCAATCACTACATCCGCCTCAATCGGGCACTCACGAGCAAGTTCTATTCCCATCTGACGTCGGCTAGCCGAGACGTTCAACTGATCTATACTACTATCCGGTCGAGCAAAATAGATGTATTCAAAAGCACATGACGAACGAGCAGTCTTAGAAAGTGCCTGGCGCGAATGTAAACCCTCTTCATCAATCACCACAATCTCGCCAGGTTCAACATCCCTGATAAACTCTGCGCCAATGGTATCAAGTGCGCAACTTTCTGAAGCTAGGCAGTACCTGTCTCCGATTCGCCCAACACATAAGGGACGAACCCCATGAGCATCTCTAAGTCCAAACAGTTTATCCTCTGCCAAAATAACCAAAGCATATGCTCCACGGAGGTCCATCATCGTCTTAACGAGCGCATTCTCCAAGGAGTCCCTGCGATATCGAGTAATAAGATTGATAATCACTTCACTATCCACAGTCGTTTGGAAAACTGCTCCGTTTTTCCCCAGTTCTTCTCGAAGTTCTAAAGCATTTGTTAAATTCCCATTATGCGCCAAGGCCATCATCCCTTTTTGATAATGTACTACCAAGGGCTGAGCATTAGCAAGGAGACTTGACCCTGTCGTGGAGTAACGAACATGTCCGATCGCCATTTTCCCCTTCAAACGATCCACAACTCTGTCCGAAAACACTTCCGACACCAAACCCATTCCTTTATGCACAGAAATGCTCCGTCCATCCGAAACTGCGATTCCGGCACTTTCCTGCCCACGATGCTGTAAAGCATAAAGTCCGTAGTAAGTTAAACGGGCTACCTCCTGATCGGGAGCGTAGATTCCAAAGACGCCACATTCATCTTTCAGCTTGTCCTCTCCAAATTCAAACACGTTCAGCCGCCCTCTCTACTTTGTCCAGTGCTTTCCGCGCAACCAACATCTTTCGTGCATCCTGACTCATTCATTTAGTCGTGATACTCCAATTTCAAGATCACTGTGACTTCAAACTACAGGGTTACACTTGAATGATGACTATTACTTTAAGCCTTTGCGAGGACCTTTTTCACCCTTCGAAAGACTTCTTGATAAGCTTCTTCGACTCCTCCGAGATCCCTCCGGAAGCGATCCTTGTCCAACTTTTCGCGTGTTTCCATATCCCAATATCGGCAGGTATCTGGAGATATTTCATCACCTAGATATACTTTTCCATCTAGGACCCCAAACTCGAGTTTAAAGTCAATCAGATCTATTCCCGCTTTGACTAAAATAGCCCGTAATATTTTGTTAATTTCTAAACCCAAGACTTGAATTTCTTTAGTATTTGCGTCACTTGCCCATCCCATCGCAGCAACATGGGACTCATTAACCAATGGGTCACCGAGTTCATCATCTTTATAGTACAATTCCACAACTGGTTGAGAGAGAACAAAGCCCTCCTCCACCCCAAGACGCTGAGCTAAACTACCAGCCACAATATTACGCACAACGACCTCGAGAGGGATCATGTCTAAACAGCGCACGAGCATATCCCGATCGCTTAAAACCTTTACAAAATGGGTTAAGATACCCGCTTTTTCTATCTCTTCAAAGAAGAGCGCCGATAATTGATTATTGACCTCACCCTTATCCGCAATCTGTCCTTTTTTCTTTCCGTTTAAAGCAGTCGCATCATCTTTATAGGCTACCCAAAAATACTCGCTTTGATCTGTAGCATATACTCTTTTTGCTTTTCCCTCATATCGCAATTCTAACTTTTCCATAATATTAATCGTACTCCTTTCAATTTAGGGACCTAATTTTGCTCTCCGTGCTCCTACACTCACCGGCTTGCTTGGGTTTACCCCGTTTACCCCTACATTCACTTGCTTGGATTTATCCCTATATTAGACCTAACCGTTGGAAAATATCCGCTACGTGCTTAGTATGGTAATCATAATCAAACAAAGCTGCAATCTCTTGCTCATTTAAGTATTCCCGTACACTGGCATCTCGATTAAGTAGGTTTTGAAATTGCTCTTTTGTATTCCAGGCTTCCATGGCATTGCGTTGTACCTGAGCATACGCCGTTTCTCGACTGACGCCCTTCTCAACTAAGGATAACATCACGCGTTGAGAAAAAATTAAACCGTATCCCTTATCAATGTTCGTTTTCATTTGCTCTGGAAAAACCTCCAGACGGTCTATTAGCTGAGTCATCTTATGGAGCATATAGTCTAAGGCGATGGTGCTATCTGGTAAGATCATTCGTTCAGCAGAAGAGTGGGAGATATCCCGCTCATGCCATAAGGCTACGTTTTCCAAGGCTACTTGGGCATTCGCACGAACAACTCGGGCCATGCCACAAATTCTTTCAGGCGTGATGGGGTTTTTCTTGTGGGGCATCGCCGAGGAGCCTTTTTGACCTTTTCCAAAGGCTTCTTCTACCTCATGAACATCCGTACGCTGTAAATTCCGAATCTCGGTTGCCATTTTATCCAGTGAACTGGCGATTCCAGCGAGTGTCGTCATATAACACGCGTGTCGATCGCGTTGTAATATTTGAGTCGAGATTAGAGCTGGCTCTAATTGAAGTACTTGACAAACATGCGCTTCAACTTGAGGATCAACATTGGCAAATGTACCTACTGCTCCAGAAATTTTCCCTACCCGTATCTCCTCACGAGCGAAGGCTAAGCGCCTTTTTTGGCGTCTAATTTCGTCATACCACAAAGCGAACTTTAAACCTAAAGTAATCGGTTCGGCATGAATCCCATGAGTTCGTCCCATCATAATTGTGTCGCGATGTTCTAACGCTCTGCGGCGCAGGACAGCTTCCAACCCCTCCATCTTAATTAACAATATATCGGACGCTTCAACTAATTGCAGAGACAACGCCGTATCCAGGACATCTGAAGACGTTAGGCCTAAATGAATGTGTTTTGCTTCATCTCCCACATTCTCTGCAACATTGGTCAAGAAAGCCAACACATCATGTTGAGTCACTTCTTCTAAGGCTTGTACCCTTTCCCAAGAAAAAGAAGCCTTCTCTCGAATGACCTCAACAGCTTCATTCGGAATCTTGCCAAGTTTGGCCCATCCTTCGCAAGCTGCAATCTCTATTTTTAACCATAAGGTTAGACGATGTTCGTCTGTCCAAATCTCTCCCATTTCAGGAAGCGTATATCGTTCGATCATACTCTAATCTCCTTTCTTGGCTCGTGGTTCTATTTTCAACTAAACGCAGATGGAATTGTAAATTATATATGAAGTAATTTCTTGATTTGCTCCTCAAATCCCTTTGCTTAATCTTAATTGCAACGCTTCGTCCTTGGCCTCGATATCCTTCAACATTTGGGCGCGGTAATTTTTAACTTTATTGCTCAATACTTCATCCTGAACCGCTAGTATTTGCACTGCAAGCAACGCCGCATTACGTGCCGCACCAATGCCCACGGTCGCAACAGGAATCCCTGGGGGCATTTGCACGATGGAGTAAAGAGCGTCAATACCTTCCATGGCACCACTGCTCAGAGGAACACCGATAACAGGTAAAATCGTTGATCCCGCTACAACCCCTGGCAAGTGGGCGGCTAGCCCTGCAGCAGCAATGATAAGTTTTCCTCCTTGGGCTTCAAAATCTTTCACCCATTCCACGGTTCTTTCCAATGTCCTATGAGCTGAAGAAATTTTAACCTCAAAATCAAGTTCAAATTGACGGAGAACTGTCAGTGCGTCCTCCATAATCTTAATATCTGAATCACTTCCCATTATGACACCAATCTGGCTCATTTAATCTTCGGCCCCTCTCTTTTCTTCGTAAACAGAAACCCAGGCAAGGCAAATTCCCCCCTTTAATCAGAGTGAAACCTACCCGCCTGGGCTTTTATCCCTTCGGTGTAATTTGATTTGTCAATCAAACCTGTACCACTCGGACAAAGAAAACTTGACTAACGCCAAGCCTTCAGGCGACAGCGGTCGCCTTAGTTACACTTGTGCTTCCAGAAAGTATACAACTGTAAGTTATACGTTCTGACTAGTACAAATGGATTGCCCTAGGTACACTTTCGCTCATAGTCAGGCCATTTACGGCAGCCTGGTAGAAACTTGCGGACCATATCTCCGCGGTTATATGAACTCCTTATGAATTTATTAAGTTCATTTTACAAGAAGGCGCCATGAAGGTCAAGGGAAAATCGAACATTAATATATTTTTTAATAAAATCGTTCGATTTGACCCGGAAATGTTAGAACCTAACATCGTTCAACCTATCACCTATGAGCATTTGACTATGTCCCTATCTATTCCGATTGTATCTACTTTTAATATCTGTGATTACTGTGGGAAAAGATGAAACCTTATGGTTTGCGGAACAAAGGGGAAATAGAGTTAATCGAATATCGTCGGAATCATGATTTGGATAATTCGAGTTGCTACGTTTGTCTATTATCTAAACTCGAATCAAAACTTTTCGAAGGTTTCCTTTAGTAACAGTGCATCTTTTTCCACCATGGGACCTTCAGCTATTATACAACCTTTTACGTTAAAGTACCTTATAGCCTTTAGACAATCCACATAATTAAAGTCACTTTGGAGCAATGGGAGATGGTTCCGTTCACCTTTTTCATTGTAATTTACTCCTCCCATATGAATATGCAAATCTTCCAAAGCCGATTTTCCGAGTTTATCCGAGACATACTGAAGTATTGCTGCAAAATCGTTAAACCTCTTTAGTTTGCCGTTGTATCTTGCGTGTATATGTGAAAAATCAATACACAATTTACACGAGCTAACTTCTTTACACAATGACACTAGTTCCTCAAGTGTACCGAATTGTGTCCCCTTTCCAGTTGTCTCTAATCTATAATCTACCCCGGTTAGGGGCAGGCGTGATAAATTGTCCCTAATGGTATCATACGCATCCTCTTTGGAGTCTCCTAAATAGAAGCCTGGATGAAAAATTAGACTCCGCCCCCCAACTTTGGACAACCCTTCCTGAGCTTTCAAGATTCTTTCTATGGATTGTTCCTGTTTATCCAACTCATTTGCATTTAAATTTATGTAGTGCGAGCCATGTGCGGATAAGTAAAAATCATTTTTTAACTTAGCTTCTAATATTCGACTCTTATTGTTATCCGTAACATTAACATTTCTGACAAAAAGAAGCTCCATTGCATCAAGGCACATTGACTTAACATACTCTATCCCACTAGTATAATTAAATTTAGTAGAACCGTTTCCTAGTGGAAGACCAGATATGCCAAATATAAGTGTATCCATTATCATCATCCTTTTGACCTTACGGCTAACCAATTCTACGCCAATCGAATTTAGAGTACACGTAGAAATGGCAATTCAAACAAAATCTAGATTAAGGATTTCAAGATTAGATCATTTAGCTGATCTATGCTCATCAACCCATCTCACTAATCATTATGTCCAAATATTAATCTCACTTTTGACTTCTTTTTTACAGAATTCTGCGAAAGAGCAGATATTACACTTAGGGTTACGAGGATTACAGTATTTCCTGCCAACCTTCCAGCACAAATTGCTAACAATTCCTGGAAACTCCGGGTTCAGCTCCCTAGCCTTTACAATCGTATAGATGCGTGCAATCTCCAGATCAACCCCATAAGGTGTAAATCCTAGCCTTTGGAATACTCTCATTGTATGAACATCAGGTGCAATATCAATAAAACTATAATTAGAAAACTCCACTCTAAAGTATCTGTATAAAATATTGGCTGCCATGTTTGCGATCTTGAAGCCACAGCCTTTGAAATCCATAAAACGAAGCACCACATCGTGACTACTGGGCTTGCCAGCCCAAATTTTCGAAACATCTCCATCCAGGAACTTTGTATCAACAATTTTATGTACGGCATCATGAAAAACTTTTGCTTTTATAGCAGGGTATCGATGCCACTTCTTCTCACCACTGAACATCCTAGCATATTCCTGCTCACTGAGCCTATAAAGGTCTAGTATCTCAAAGGTTCCAAGCTTCATAAATGCCTTATAAGGAATAGTCCAAGCAACATCAGCATCAACTCCGGTGTCCATTAGACAAGCCAGCACAAATGCATGTGGGTACTGCTCAATATTTCGCACAAACTTATCAGCCTGCTCCTTGAATTCCTGCTCTTCAAGTGAGGAAGCTTTTCCCGTGATCAGTAATTCTTCAATATGCGACTTATTAAAAAACTCTTTACATGCCAAATCTACCAAAGGGTGTCGCATCACAATCTCTCCTCATATCTCCATGACGTAAAATTTGCTCTAGGCGTCCTAACTCGTGCATTTAAACTTAAACCTTCCTGAATGAGATATGGACTCGCCATTCTTTTTTAAAGGCGTTTTAGATTTCTTTGATGAACTCAAATTATGACACTACTGGCGAATTATTTCAATATGATCAAGTTCACTAGTATCAAAGGTAACTCTGGCTCTGTCATTACTTTACACATAAAAAGTGGTTCATTATACAAGGAGGCTTACAAATGAAGGGTAAATCTTCAATACTGTTATTAATACCTGTAGTATCATCAACAGTATTGCTTAGTATTAAATATTAGTTCTTATACGGCTTTTGCAACAAAATCTAATACTCCAGCAAAAAAAGAACGACTTCAACAACTAAAGCCGCATGCTAGAATTAATATCCACCATGTGGCTTTAGTTTCAAACGTATGTCGACTCTAACCGCAATTCTGTCTAAAATTCCATGTTACTTAACATATTCGAAAGCACTTTAAATTCTCTCTGAAGTGCTTTCACGAAGATACCAAGAAGTAATGTTATACAGTTGCGGACATCTTTCCAGAACGCTGGATTTGTCTAATTTCTCTTTCCAATCTGCGAGGGAATGTTAGATCTTCATCACTGCAAACTAAGACCTTCCAGCCATCCTTATTAAACTTTTTAAGATTACACGGATGCTCTGGGTCTTGAAGGCAAATCAAAATATCTTCTACTTGGGCCAGAAATGTCTGACCCATTATTTTTTTGTTCCAATAAACAATACCTTTTGGAAAGATATTGTTTAGAACCTTTCTAAGAAGATCCGCCTGATGAGGAACAAGAGAAGTGCTGAATACTTGAGAGATTTTAGAGTTAATAGATGTTAATAAAGCAGGGACCTTTATTAGTGCAATTGGTTCAAGCTCAGGTCCAGTCTTAGTAGTATTATTTGCCTTAGGTGCGTGTTCTAAGCGATCTATCTTAATTATAGCCTCTAACTTCGTGTCAACTTGGGCAAGTGCATCAGCAATCGCCAACGAGTCAGCTTTTGCTTGTTTTTCCGCGTTGGTAAGAGCGTTAACTTGAGCCAGCGCATTAGTAAGCGCCTCAGCATCTGCTCTTGCTTGTGTTTCCGCTTGAGCAAGAGCCTCTGCTAGTGCCTGCGCATCTGCCCTTGCTTGTGTTTCGGCCTGGGCAAGAGCCTCCGCGTGTGCCTGCACATCTGCCCTTGCTTGTGTTTCCGCTTGGGCAAGAGCCTCCGCGAGCGCCTGCGCATCTGCTCTATGTGTTTCGACTTGGGCAAGAGCCTCTACGAGCGCCTGTACATCTACTCTTGCTTGTATTTCCGCTTGGGCAAGAGCCTCTGCTAGTGCCTGTGCATCTGCTCTATGTGTTTCGACTTGGGCAAGAGCCTCTGCGAGCGCCTGCGCATCCACTCTTGCTTGTGTTTCCGCTTGGGCAAGAGCCTCCGCATGTGCTTGCGCATTTACTCTAGCCTGTGTTTCGGCTTGGGCAAGAGCCTCCGCTAGTGCCTGCGCATCTGCCCTTGCTTGTGTTTCGGCCTGGGCAAGAGCCTCCGCTAGTGCCTGTGCATCTGCTCTTGCTTGTATTTCCGCTTGGGCAAGAGCCTCCGCATGTGCTTGCGCATTTACTCTAGCCTGTGTTTCCGCTTGAGCAAGAGCCTCCGCGTGTGCCTCAGCATCTGCTCTTGCTTGTATTTCTGCTTGGGCAAGAGCCTCCGCTAGTGCCTGTGCATCTGCTCTATGTGTTTCGACTTGGGCAAGAGCCTCTGCGAGCGCCTGCGCATCTACTCTTGCTTGTGTTTCCGCTTGGGCAAGAGCCTCCGCATGTGCTTGCGCATTTACTCTAGCCTGTGTTTCGGCTTGGGCAAGAGCCTCCGCTAGTGCCTGCGCATCTGCCCTTGCTTGTGTTTCGGCCTGGGCAAGAGCCTCCGCTAGTGCCTGTGCATCTGCTCTTGCTTGTATTTCCGCTTGGGCAAGAGCCTCCGCATGTGCTTGCGAATTTACTCTAGCCTGTGTTTCGGCTTGGGCAAGAGCCTCCGCTAGTGCCTGTGCATCTGCTCTTGCTTGTATTTCCGCTTGGGCAAGAGCCTCCGCATGTGCTTGCGAATTTACTCTAGCCTGTGTTTCGGCTTGGGCAAGAGCCTCCGCTAGTGCCTGCGCATCTACTCTTGCTTGTGTTTCCGCTTGGGCAAGAGCCTCCGCATGTGCTTGCGCATTTACTCTAGCCTGTGTTTCGGCTTGGGCAAGAGCCTCCGCTAGTGCCTGCGCATCTGCCCTTGCTTGTGTTTCGGCCTGGGCAAGAGCCTCCGCTAGTGCCTGCGCATCTGCCCTTGCTTGTGTTTCGGCCTGGGCAAGAGCCTCCGCGAGCGCCTGCGCATCTACTCTATGTGTTTCGGCCTGGGCAAGAGCCTCCGCTAGTGCCTGCGCATCTACTCTTGCTTGTACTTTTGTATACTGTATATCTGAGTAGGATACTTCCAAAGGGCTGTCGGTGTAGACATCATGAGGTTCGAGGTTAATATCTTCAGTGTTTATAGTATCAGAAATACTATGGAAATTCTCTTTCTTTAGGGTATCAGTGGCTTTCAATATTCCCTCGCGTAACATTCTGTCCATGATATCTTGGAATACAGGAAAGTTATTAATAACCCGGGCATCCGGAAGCTGTTGTTCAAGGAGTTGTTTAACTCCATCCGCTAAGAATTCTGATGGTACAGTTGGGATATCTTGTAATAATGATGTAAGTTTCATGACGATTTGACAACCCTTTTGAAATTCTTCATCTGAATCTACTCCCGTTAATATGCAGACCGTGAAGATTCTTTCAATGATCTGATTAATCCATTTTCTAATTCGGGGATCATTATGAAAATAAGTCTCCAAGATTATCCACCTCCAGTTAATACCTTGTAAATAAACTATGCTTGTCACTTCGGAATGAGTACCTGAAAGTTTAAACACAGAATATTTTATACGAAAAAGGGAACTCCCATTAGGCTGGAAGTTCCCCTTCTATTTACCCCTTTTGTTCGATTTCGTCAAAACTTAGTAATACTGGTCATCGGTTTCTTCTAATTTTAAAATTCCTGTTATCTCTATTTCGGTTGTCTTAACCAAAGTCTCAATCTGCACCTCTGTAAATTGTTCCCCAGACTCCAACGTCATTAAACCATTTTCAAATAATTTGACTAACAATGCATTAATTTTCGAATACCTTTCTTGGGCATTTTCGGGTTCCGGAACCTTCCCACCCCAAATTCCAGCCATACAGTCGAAGAGAAAGTTAGTAATTCTCCTCATGATCATGGCCAAGTTCGCTACTTTAGGATCAGTAAGGGTCACCATACTTTCATACGATGATGCTTGAACCTCAAGACGCCCTGCCTCCTGTAGATCTCGATGAGCTTTTGTTCCTTTTAAAACAATCAAGTGATGGTAGAGCATGTTTGCCGTAATAGCTAGATTTCTCATTAGGTCATTACGCTTTAGAAATTCAAAGTTGACTCGGATATCCTCCAAGGATGAGTCGGGTTCAAACATGATAAACCCAATATTAGGTTCGATTCCGTGTTTACGGAGAATTCTAATAGCCCTCTCGTTCTGGGCAACCGTCGTCATCTTATTTATCCGCTTCAGGGAACGATCACTGCCGCTCTCCAGCCCTATAAGAATATGACGTAGGCCTGCTTCAACCAAGGCACTTACGGTTTCGTCATGAATATCATTAACTCGGGCCTCAATGCCAAACCGAATGTTCTTAGCTTTAAGCAGAGTAGCCAAACGCAAGGCTCGTTGCTGACCCCTTTCGCCTGGTCCAAAAAAATTGGGATCAGTAAAATAGAAATCTTTGATATTATGTTTCCTAATTAAATCATCGATTTCCTCTATGATATTTTCCGGAGTTCGCCCACGCCACTGAGAGCCCTGTCCATAAAAAGGATTGATATAGCAAAAAGTACATCCGCCATAGCAACCCCTACTCCCCTGTAGGTTTACCTCCGGCAGTCGGAACAGCGCTTCCGTTCTCACCGGAAAAGGCAGATCGTTCAAGTCTCTCACAAGTTCGCGACGCTGGAAAACGATCCTACCCGATTCATCCCTCTGAGCAAGACCGGAAAGGTCTTTTAGACTCTCTTGGTAAATGTATTTTTTTGTAAATTCTCTGGTTAAAGCTTCTGGCACCTTAGCAAAGGTTAGTTCTGGTTCGCCCAAAATCACAGAATCAATAGCTGGGCATTGTTTTAAAATTTCTTCAAAGTCAGTGGTCGGATAATACCCGTATGCAGTGATATAGGATGAGTACTTCTCAACTTTAACCTTGTGGAGAAAATCGTACAGGGCCGTGTCAGTCTGCCAATGGTAGACCATATGTACTCCCAGTATATCTGGTTGCATTTCTTGTACCCTGCGCTCAATTTCTGGGTAGTCGAGTCCCTCTAAGAAGCCTTCTATGATTTCGACTTCATGTCCTTCTCTTATGAGCATGCCGGCGATATAACCTGAATGTAAGCACGAAGAAAGTGGAGTGTTAGCGATGTCATTACATCGTTCCGGACAAACCATTCGTGGGTGCTCCAATAAAAGTATCTTCATTTTTTACCTCCTCACTACTCAACCACGCCTTCACAAGCCCTCAGCTTCACTCCGTGGGATAGTTGACACCCTGCCACATGAATACATTTCTGCACTGTTGCAGTGTTTCCAGCTTGTATCTGAAAGTATTGAACGGTTTAGGATTGTAATACGTCGGATAGAGCAGATCAGTCTCTAAGCCGATTACTCCTCCTGCCCTAGCCATCCCTTCGATCGCAGTGCCTGGTAGAATGCGAATATTGTTGAGTATGATGGTTCCTAAATTCTTTTTCTTGTTGTGAACTTCATAAAGTCGTTCGACAAATTGAATACTTTTTTCACAGGTCACTACCGTCTCTCCGGGTACATTGACCATGAAATGATAGACACTGACCACGTCCGTTTGAGAGACGAGATTTGCTGCTCTTAGTATCTGAGCCTCACTGAGATTTTTTTGTAGAATATCCAGGGATTCTTGGCACAGACCGTCAGGCGAGAAGGAAAAACATTCACACCCGGCCCGTTCAAATAGGGCGACATTCTTTTCATTAAGCTGGTCTTCCCGCATGAACCCGTCCCACCGAACCTTCAGCTTTCGACGCAATATTTCCTCGCAAATCCCCTCGAGATGACCGCGGGGAACGTTAAGTACAGGGTCGGTAAAATGAAAACTCTCAATCCCATAATCCTTGTATAGGCTTTCCATTTCATCCACAACTGCCGAGGCTGGGCGGCACCGCAATCTCTTCCCTTGAAGTTGCGGATAGACGCAATAAGCACAGTTAAGGGCACATCCTCGTTTAGCTTCAATTCCAATAGTGGGAACGTAGTTGTTAATCCCTTTATAAAGCACAGGGTCCAGTAAAAGCCTATTAGCAGGGACATATTCCACCATATTGAAATCTGTGTACGGAGGGGTAATCCTCACCCTCGAACCCTCCCGCCAGCAGAGCCCAGGCAAAGAGGGTGGACTGTCTATGGACCGGAGCAGAGCAGGAAAGGTTACTTCTGCTTCTCCGATAATACCGTAATCTAATTCTGAAATCTCCAACATTAGGCGTTCTGGAAAAAGGGAAAACCCAGTACCACCTACAATCAGCCAAGCTTGCGGCAGAACTGCGGCAATCAACCGAACCGTGACAATAAAGGGGGAAATAAGTGAACTGGTTTTATTGCCCAGCGGGTCAATATTACGTAGAGATAACCCTATAGCCTCAGGTTGGAACTCTAGTAGTTTTTCTTTTAACGCTCCGTAAGGATCTCTTTCCAAGTTCATGTCCAAGATACTCACCTCATGACCATACCTTTGAAGGTAGCTGGCCAAAAGGACAATCCCAATCGGATAGACTCTTTCCTGAGAGAGGTCTTCTACTGAAGGGGTTTGGACCATCAGAACACGCACATTAATTCACTCCAATAGCAACAGGGCAAAATATCTTACAAACTCACCCTTATTGCGCAAAATCTTAAGATCAAGTCCTGCCCTTTTGACGGTTTCATAGACATCGATGCCTGCTCCCTCCATAGAGGGTCTAGCATCCCTTGTATTGCGACACGTCCCGTCATTAACGCCTAAAGCGCAAGGATTACAAAGCACGCATGGGCCAGCCCAATAAGCAAACGCTTTATGAAAGCCCACTAAAAAGGCTTCTCTTTCGGCGGCCAAAACTCGGCTCTGAAACATTTTTCCTGGAGGTTCCCCCTCAATCAGTAGAGCGTGTGAAAAGTCTCGTAGAACGTTTCTCGTTTTTTCGGGAGTTGGACTATTGGGTGGGCAATGGCCTTGCCCGTACCGATCACAACCATACTGACAACGGAGATCTGTCCAGTCAGCAACATGGATGGTTTCCTTGTCAATGGGAAGAACTCGCTCAAATCCCATGCCCTTAATCCTAGCTATCAGACGGATTCTTTCATCTAAGCGGAGATTGGCCAGCAACGTCTCGTCTTTCGCTGCGAAAATAAGCGCCGTGTCCGTAGCTAAAGGGATGAGCTCGGTTGTGTAAAGTTTTGACATGGCTAATTGTTCTCGAACCCATATCCCGGAAAAGATTCTGCCATTGTAGGTATTGATAAACATATTGAGATCTAGCAGAGCAGCCTTGGCAGTAAAGTGCTCTGGGAAGAAATCATGGATGATAAGGAATCCTCCGGATTTAAGACAATTGGCAGCTCGGTCTAAGATCAGAGGAATTTCTTCTTCTGAATAGGCATGGATAATATTTGAGAGAATGACGAGGTCAAACCCTCCCTTAGCTACGGGCCAAGGTTCCAAAATATTTGCTGGTACATAAGAAACCCGTTGTCCAAACCCCTTCTTATTCATCAACTCCCGTGTATAGTTGAGGACTTCTTGGATGTCCACTACGGTTGCCGATAGCGAAGGAAATCTCTCCAAAAAACCACTGGCTATCGCCCCAGAACCTGTCCCAATATCGAGAATTTTCCCATTCAACTCAAGTCCCTCAAAAAAGGGCAGAATCTCCGCCACTTTAGTTCTAGCAATATTATCCATAGCATCGATATACTTGCGAATCCGCCGGGCAAATTGCTCTGGCCCCTCATTTTCCACGGGAAAATTCACTCTGCCTCCGGCCCTAAGACACTCGGTAAGGTTCTGCCACTCAGACTTAAGGCCTTTGCGCCAGAGGATCGAATCTCCTTGGTAATTACTTTTACCTAGGACGATATAATCACTGGCAAGTTTGGTGTTATAGTAACGTTCGCCATCATTAACCACAAGCCCTATAGCGCAAAGGGCCTGAAGAAATCGCCCCAGACCCGACGTAGGCATATCCAGTACTCCGGCAATTTCTGTAGTCGTCATGCCTTCAGACTCCAGCAAAGTAAAGACGTCTAGTTCAATGGCTGTAAACAGCACCTCAGAAAACCAGTACCCTGTTGCCAAATCTTCCAAGTACTGAGGGCCGACATCCTCGGGATTGTGCCACATCATTTATCTCCTCCTACAGGATTTCCATTGAGTTCTAAAATCAATTCACTTAACTTAACCTCTTCTGCAACGCTTCATCCTTTGCCTCAATATCTTTCAGCATCTGAGTTCGATAATCTTTAACCTTTATACACAATGCTTTATCTTGACTAGCTAAAATCTGTACCGCTAGTAATGCTGCATTCCGTGCAGCCCCAATGCCTACGGTCCCAACAGGAATTCCTGGGGGCATTTGTACGATAGAGTAAAGGGCATCAATTCCTTCCAAGGCACCACTACTCAGCGGAACACCAATCACCGGCAAAATTGTTGCCCCTGCTACAACTCCTGGCAAATGAGCGGCTAAACCTGCCGCCGCGATAATGAGGTTTCCACCTTGAGCTTCGAAACTTTTCACCCAATCGACAGTTCGTTTCAAGGTCCTCTGAGGGGATGAAATGATCACTTCAAAAGACACTTCAAATTGACGAAGAACTTCTAGCGCTTCCCCCATAACTCCATAATCTGAATCACTTCCCATGATGACCCCAATTTGGCTCATTTAACTCACCCTCCTTGAATACTGTTAACAACTTCCGCCGGTTTTTCCAAGATGTTCCCCGACTAATTTCATCGCACAGAACCCACCACACATCGAACAGGCTTCTGCTCCCTCTTCGTTACGCTCTCCTCGTATCCGGCGAGCTGTTGGAGGATCAATTGACAATTCAATTTGTTTTTCCCAATCTAGGGCTTTACGAGCATGAGCCATAGCTAAATCCCATTCCCGTGCGCCCTTAACCCCAGTCACTATATCCGCAGCATGCGTGGCAATGCGCGTAGCTATAACTCCTGCGTGGACATCTTCTGCGGTTGGCAACCTAAGATGCTCCGCAGGAGTAACATAGCAAATGAAGTCTGCTCCTGATATAGCAGCAGTCGTAGCCCCGATTGCTCCTGCGATATGGTCATAGCCCGCTGCAATATCCGTGACCAAATTGCCAAGTATATAGTACGGAACATGGTGACAAAGTTGTTTTTGAAGCAAGATCGTTGCTGGGATTTGATCTAATGGTACGTGACCTGGTCCCTCTACCATGACTTGCACTCCAGCTTCTAGGGCGCGTTGCACCAGTTCTCCAGCCACAATCAAACCTTGGACTTGGGCACGATCCAGAGAATCTTCGATACACCCAGGTCGTATGGCATCCCCAATACTGAGAGTTACATCATATCTTTTACAAATTTCAAGCACACGATCAAATTGAGCATAGAGAGGATTCTCTTGTTCGTTGTGGAACATCCAGCCTGTTAAAAAGGCTCCTCCACGACTCACAATGTCCGTGATTCGCCCTTGATTTTTTAATCGTTCAATGATTGACATGTTTAAAGCAGCATGAATAGCCATAAAGTCGATGCCCCGCTTCGCCTGGCGTTCAATCATTTCGAACATATCATCAGCCTTCATACCGACAACACTTCCATGCTTAGCAATGCTTTCCATACCTCCTTGATAGCTCGGCACAGAACCGATCGGTAATGTGAATTTTTCGAGCACCTGATGGTGGAAAGCATCAACATCTCCGCCAATACTTAATTCCATGATTGTATCAGCACCCGCCGCTACAGCAACGTTGATTTTATGAAGCTCATCCGCAAAGTCCACACAGTCTGGCGACGTTCCGATGTTGGCATTTACTTTGGTGCGAAGCCCTTCTCCTACCGCGATCGCGATACAATTCTTGTGTTGTTTGTTCTTCATGATCACGACTCGGCCTGAAGCTACCTTCGCACATAACTCATCTGATGTTAATCCTTCTACTTTTGCTAATCTTTCTACCTCAGGTGTAATAATACCTTGTCTTGCTTTAATAAGTTGTGTCATTTTAATCTCTCCATTCTTAATTTTATATTTTTAATGCACGATGCATCTCGTCCTGTCCTTGGGCGCGATGCTCGTGTTGTTCACATAGCATTCCGACCTCCGGCCTCTGATTTCTGACCTCTGTCAGCACTCCCACGGGAGTTCCAGAAAAAATTCTCCAGCCACAGCCATGGCACAACCTTTTTCACATTTCTGGCAGAATGGTTTTTCGCTGGAGTGAAAATCTGTAAGTCTTTCTTGATCTAAAGCTAACGTTTTCTGGGCCTCAACATTCTGTTCCCGTCGTGCTTGACTCATTTGGAGGTCCCAACTGTCCGCCCCGGGGTAACCTTTAGCCAGATCAGCCACATGAGCAGCGATTCGTGCTGCAACTACCCCGCGATAAACATCCTGCGCATTGGGGTAAGCTATATGTTCAGCCGGTGTGACGTAACAGAGAATATCTGCACCAGCAGCGCCGGCCATCGCTCCACCAATCGCAGCCGTAATTTCGTCATAGCCTGGGGCAACATCCGTCGACACTGGTCCGAAAACAAAGTAAGGAGCACCTTCACACACTTGTTTTTCTAATTGAACGGTTGTCGCAATTTGCTGGGGTGGAGTGTGACCAGGTCCCTTAATCATGATTTGCACCCCTGCTTGTCTACTACGCTTTACCAACTCACCCAATACAACGAGTTCTTCGACCTGGGAACGACATAATGAATCGGCACCTGCACCCGGTCGCATACCATCAGCTAAACTTAAGGTAACTTCGTACTTTTTAGCAATTTCCAGGACGCGGTCGAACATCGTATACAAAAAGTTTTCCTTGTTATGAAAAAGCATCCAGCCCATCAATAAGGACCCACCTCGGCTTACTAGATTGAGTACTCGTCGATCTTCCTTAGCCGTTTTAAATAATCCTGAGTGTAGGGCGCTATGCAAAGCCATAAAATCCACTCCATCGGCAGCTTGGCGTTCCATAACCTTGAAAAAGTCTTCTGGCTCAAGTGCCAATGCTGAGCCCTTAGTATGTACAGCTTCAGCAAAGGCCTGATAAACGGGGAGTGTACCCAAGGGCAACGGTACTCGTTTTATAATAGCCTGCCTGGCCTCATCCATATTGCCAGCTGTACTCAAATCCATAATGGCATTTGTTCCTGCTCGGATTGCCTCATCTACTTTAAATAATTCATCCGTTAGGCTGTCCTCGTCTGCTGCTAAGCCAATGCTGGCACTCACCTTGGTACTTAAGCCCAGACCAAACCCTTGGGGTCTTTTGGGCTGGTGATGACTGTTATAGGGAATAACAATCCGACCGTTAGCGACCTGTTCCATTAGAAGTTGGACATTCATCTGTTCATTTTGGGCTATTAGGGTAAACAACGGGATTTCCTGACCCTTTTGAGCCATTTCCATTAAAGACAACACCATAAACTCTCCTCTCTGTGTTTGGCGTGATTACCTTGCAAAACACTTTGGCAGCGATAAAAAAAATAAAAAAAGTCTCTAATCACAAAGTGACTAGAGACTTTTCCATAATCTCATCCACACTACACTTGGTTCTTCGACAAGGTAGGCTTGGCTTAACTACAGGCAGGTATCCTGGCTTACGGATCAACACGTCTGAAGCACCTTCCGGGAATTACCCCGTGGTTCATACTTCTTGCTCCCCGTTTACAGTGGCGGGACCGCGCCGGACTCACACCGACTTCCCTATTCTCCTCTTTCATGAGGCACCTGTAATTTTAAGTTTTCTAGGCATAGTATAACCAATAGACTTGTGTTTGACAAGAGTTATTTATAAAAAGATAGCCAAATGTAGCTATCTTTCAATTTTAATATTTGCCAATTCCTGTGTTATATTTGCTGTAGCTTCTGCCTCATCTGTTTTATAAATAGTATTGTTCGAAACAATACTGTATTCACCGTCTCTGTGTGTGATTCTCGAAACATGTCTTATCTGAAGCATACAATCGGGACAATAACCAAAAGCAAAATACTTTTTTGATTTAGTAACTTCCGTATTTTTTTGCACATATTCGTTACACTGCGGACAGTGTATATCGACTTTCTCTATATATTTTTTGAGCATTTCTATCTTTTCTTCATTTTCTTTTTGGGCTCTTTCCCAATTCACAATTCCATTACAAGAAGGGTCGTAAATCTTCCTGAAAATATTAGCAGTATAGGTTGCGTCACTTAAGGCATCATGAAAAGGTGTGCTTATTTCAATTTCCAGACTTTCTACTGCACTTTCTAAACTTGGTTGTTTAGCTAGTGTCCCAATATTCATGTAAATTTGTTGAATATTTATGAACTTGTCAAAGAGTATAGCGTCAAACCCGAAAAATAGGCAATTATCTCTCAAGGCCAAAATATCATCGTGTCCCCAAGAACATAATACAGAATCATCTCCGGCCCATGCATGAAAGCTCTCAATCGCTTTAATAAAAGGAGTCCCTTGGACAACCCTGCTTGTATTTATATTCGTCTTCCGCTTTACATAGGGATTCATTCTTCGATATATTACAGGTTTTATGATTAAATCGAAGCTACTAACGATCTCCAAGGCCTCATTTAATTTGACTGCTCCAATCTGGATAATCTCGTTTTTTAGCTCCGGATTAGCTAAATCACCCTCTTTAAATTTAAAGAACATATTAAACTCCAAATCAAACACAATATAATTCATATAACGTTTACCCTCCTATGCCATGTACCTATTATAATCCCTCCAAAGAATAAACGCACATCTTAGAAACAATAATATATATGTGTTTCTGCAATAATTAATGAAGAGGTGATATTATGTGGTCCAAGAAAAGCACTGAAGCAGTACTAAAGGAATTGGAAGTAACCTCAACAACCGGTTTATCTGAACATGAAATAGTTCAAAGACGAGAAAAATATGGTGCAAATGAGTTAGCAATAAAAAGCCTAAAGCCTTACTTAGAATTTTTTTCTCTCAATTAAACAATACCATGATCTATATCTTAATTGGTGCTGCCCTCATTTCAGGGTTTATCGGAGAGATTAGCGATGCAGTTATTATTGGAATTGTAATTCTTATTAATGCATCGTAGAAAGATTAATCAAAGAACACGCGATCGTCAGAAAACTCCCCACTGTGGAAACTTTAGGGTAAAAAGGTTAGGGACACCTGCAAGAAGACTTCTTGTGGTGTCCCTTTTTACTATATTTCTGATTATTACCAAAAACTAAGCTGTTGATAAGTACTAATTCTGTAGTATTGGTTGAGCAAACAATCCAACTGCTGACTCACTTCAACCACTTCGTCATCAATAAGATTATGAGTATAACCGAATTTATTGAGTTTCTTACGTAGTCCTTCTATTCTTTTTAAAAGTTTCTTTTCCACATGGATTCCTCCTGAAATGTCATTCCCAAGAGAATCTTATTGCTTTTTAGATGAAATGGCAAGAATAAATTATCCATAATTAGGTAGTCATTTGTCGAAATATGGCAATTTCGCCCTTTGACGTTGGTACCCATAAAGCAAAAGACAGGATCAAGTGGATTTTCGAATAATCACATCCTAATTAGGCTTAAACCTAACAATAAAAACCGTACCCGAAGAGGAAGATTCTACATTTATCTTCGCATTATGTCTTTCTGCGATACTGTAACACGTTGTTAAGCCCAATCCTGTCCCCCCCTCCTTGGTGGTCAGAAACGGTGTGCCTAATCTCCCAATATTATCTTCACTAATTCCTATCCCTTGGTCCTCAACCGCAAGGACAATATTGTCGGCTTCCATATACGTCATTATTGTCAGTACACCCCTTGAAGGCATCGCCTCAAGTCCATTTCTTGTGAGGTTCAAGATTAATTGTCGAATCTCTCTTTCGCTCATTGCTAGTTCAGCCACTTCTTCAGCTACTAATACAACTTGTTTATCTTGGTTCGTAGCATCAGCAAGTATTAAAGGGTACAAAAAGTTGACTAATTTGTTTAGTTTTACCCTAGTATATAATTCTTTTTTTATTTTTGTATTTGAATTTGTTTTAGCTATGGACAAGAATTCAGTTAGAATATTATTCGCTCGATCTAATTCGCTAATCATCAAATCGAAATACTCTTCGTTTTCGTGTATGGTATTTCTGCTTTTAAGGATCTGTAAAAAGCCTCGTACTGTGGTCATCGGGTTACGAACTTCATGGGCAATACTCGCCGCCAACTGTCCTACAAGATTTAATCGCTCTAGTCGGACAATTTCCTCTTCAGCAACTTTACTTTTGGTAATATCCAGCAATTGCATGAGAAACAATTGTTGACCATCTGAATCTTGATATGGGTGTTCAAACACTTCATAAATTGTATCTTTTAGAACAGTTTGCCATTGCCTTGAAATCTCATGCTGAGAAATAGGTTGTGTAAGTTTCGTACGGCAATTGCTACAAGGTGCATCTTGATTGAAGAGTATTTTATAACACTTCTGATCATTTGGTTCTCCATGCATGTCTTTAAATTTACGGTTAGCATAAATTACGTTGCCATCGCTTGCTCGAACATAAACCAAACCAGGTAACCCGTCTAATAAAACATAAAGACGTTTTCGTTCATCTTCCAAAAACTTCTCTAATTTCTTTTGTTCATCAATATCTTTAAAATAAATTGTAAGGCCTTCTGAGGATGGATAAACATTAACTGAGACCCATCCCTCTGTTAAAATAGATAATGCTTCAAATTGCAAAGGTTTTTGCAAAAGATTTGCTTCAGAAAACTTCAAAGAGTAAAGGTCATCCTTTTGCGGGAATATGTCCCAATAAGATTTCCCTAAGATGTTCTGATCCGTAACCTTAGAAAATGCAGTAGCTGCAGACTTGTTAACATAAATAAATTTCCAGTGTTTATCTATAGCATATATAAAATCGGAAATATTATTGAAAATAGTTTCAGGTAACATCTTTTCTGCAGCCCCCCAACTCTTTATGCTATAATCGTTCGACAAAATACCTTCAATTCCTCTAATTTTATTATATAGCGATGAGTACTATTGGGCAGTGTGACTCCAATATCGACAAGTAAACTTTCAAACACTAATTGAGGGCTAGGAAAACCGGTTTGACGTATCCAAATAATCACCTAACTAATTTCTTCATCAAGAGCACTTCGTTGCCCTTGGCGTTAAATATTACTTTGTCACAAAAAGTTCTCATCAAGAGAACACCACGCCCACCTTCTGCCTCCAAAAGTTCGTCAAACTCCTCTGTATTCATTTCATTTTTAGGTTGAAGATTTACTACCTTAGTGTCAAAGCCTGGACCATCGTCTTTAACCCTAATAATAAGGGTATCACCCATCTGCCTTAATCTGATGTGAACTCGCCCACCTGCGTAGAAGCCATTATTCATAGCTTCGTTGATTGCAACCTCCAGCGTGGGTGCGTGGCTTGGCGCATTCCGCTCCAGGAATTCGCTGATAAAGACCTGAGCATGTTCGAGATCCTTATCATTTTTAATATCTAACTCACCTGTCTCCTTGTTTCCGTTGATGATCTCTATGCAAATAACGGAAAAGTCATCGTTCCGGTCAGGACTTTCGGACAATTTCTCAAGCCACCTCTTATACTCTGCAGCACTTCTCTGCATACTTATACCTTGCGATTCTATGAGATCAGAGGCTCCATCACTCATCATGCAATATATCTCACCTGTTTTGATAGGTATTGTCACTATTTCAATTTCCGGAACATCAACAATGCCCAGATAACAACCAGATATAGGAACTAGCGAACACTCTTGGGGCTTGGCAACCAAAAATAGCGTTATTCCTGCAGAAATAAGTTTAAGGACCCCTGCTTGTAAATCAAATTCAAAGTAAAGCAAAGCGACAAAAGAATCCTCATACAAGTAGTCCATCACTTTATGATTAATATTCTGTATGGCATCCTCTTCTATCTTCTTACCGTTAAGTAGAACATTATCTAGCATCATTTTAAAAGTTGCAGTTTGCAAGGCTGTAGCCACTCCATGGCCACTCACATCAACAATGTATCCGCATAGTTTATTTTGCACCTCAAACCACTTGTAGTTAAAGAAATCTCCACTGACGACATTTCCTCCGCTGCTGCAGCCAGTTCAGATGAGCTGTCTCACACTGCTTTAACAATTTCCAGTTGCAAGTTCCGAGCAGGCCAGTGCTATGGCTCAAAATCTGCACAGTCTAATTACGAGGTTTAAAGTTGATGCATAAGGGGGAGAAATCATGAAACACACTATTAATATCAGCGGCAATCAGGCGACCGTTTTTTTAACAGATAAAATATACGTTCACGATGCTTCACTACTAAGGGATGATCTATTAGATATAATTGCCCAAGGAGTTACGGATGTTAAGATTGATCTCTCTGAGCTTACTTATATAGATAGTTCGGGATTGGGGACTTTAGTTACTATAAATAAACGCACAAAGGAAAGAAACGGCAGTCTCGTGCTGGCTGGTGCTAAAGGGCTTCCATTTGAGCTAATCAAACGGACTAGACTCGACAAAGTATTTACGATTGAATAATTGCATATTTTATAAACAATAAACAAATACCTTGGGGGACTCTAAGAATCCCCCAAGGTATCTTCAAATAAACGAAAGCCCATTAGAAGGAGTCCTACTTCCTCTCTAATGAGCTATGTGACCCTACTCCCACTCAATCGTTCCAGGAGGTTTCGAGGTAATATCATAAACAACCCTGTTGACCCCTTGTACCTCGTTCACAAGCCGCGAGGAGATGCTTTCTAAGAGATCATATGGAAGCCTTGCCCAATCCGCTGTCATAGCATCTTCGCTGGTGACTGCTCTCAGGATAATAGGGAACTCATAGGTTCGGCTATCTCCCATTACTCCGACACTCTTGATCGAAGGGAGAACAGCGAAACTTTGCCACAATTCACGATACATTCCTGCACGTCGAATTTCCTCTATAATGACGGCATCTGCTTCCCGTAAAATGTCGAGCTTTTCACGGGTCACTTCCCCAAGAATACGGATCGCTAGTCCAGGTCCAGGGAAAGGTTGACGCCAAACAATCTCTTCACTCATCCCGAGTTCAATTCCGAGTTCACGCACTTCATCTTTAAAGAGCATCCGTAACGGTTCAATGAGTTCAAATTGAATGTCCTCAGGCAAACCACCAACATTATGATGGCTCTTAATCGTTTCCGCAGTATCTGTCCCGCTCTCCACAATATCTGGATAAAGAGTTCCTTGAACCAAGAAATCGACCTGACCAAGTTTTAAGGCCTCATCTTCAAAGACGCGGATAAACTCATTGCCGATCGCTTTGCGTTTCAATTCAGGCTCGGATACCCCTTGTAGCTTTTGCATAAATCGTTCATGGACATCCACAAACACCAGATTCAGCTGGAACTGTTCTGTGAAAACCTTCCTAACCTGCTCCGCCTCATTTTTGCGCATAAAACCATGGTCGACAAAGACACATGTCAATTGATTCCCCACTGCCCGGTGCACTAAAGCCGCCGCCACAGAAGAATCTACTCCACCGCTCAGAGCACAAAGGACATGTTTCTTTCCGACCTTGGCACGGATCTCTGCCACTTGTAACTCGATAAAGGACTCTATAGTCCAGTCCCCAGCACATTTACAAATGTCATAGAGAAACTTTACTAACATCTCTTGCCCATCGGGAGTATGCTTTACTTCAGGATGAAACTGGACACCATAAAAATGTCGTTCTTCATCCATCATGGCTGCAATCGGAGTATTCCAAGTATGAGCAGCTACCACAAAACCCTCAGGCAATTTGTGCACGGAATCACCGTGGCTCATCCAACACGGGCGCTCGCCACCTAAGTCTTTCCACAGATCCTTTGTAACATCAACTGTCAGCATTGCTTTCCCATATTCGCTCGCTTCAGGATGTTCTACGATTCCTCCGAGTTGAACAGTCATCAGCTGCATCCCGTAACAAATCCCCAGTATGGGAATTCCTAAGTTATAAATTTCGGGGTCGACAACAGGTGCATTCGGTTGATTGACACTTGCTGGTCCGCCCGAAAAGATAATTCCTTTTGGCTTGCGAGCCCGAATCTCCTCAATCGGAATTTTATGAGAAACCATTTCAGAATACACGTGAGCTTCCCTTACACGACGAGCAATTAGTTGATTGTATTGTCCTCCAAAATCCAAAACCAATACGACTTCCTTGGGCACTTTTCATCATCCATTCCTATTAAAATTAGTTAATCTCATAAGCTTCTTGTTTTAGCACACCGATATAGGGGAGATTCCGATACTCTTCGTTGAAGTCAAGACCATAACCCACAACAAATTCATCTGGAATCGAAAATCCGTTGTAATCCGGAGTAACATCCGCTTTCCGACGAGCGGCTTTGTCGAGTAGGGTAACTACCTTTACGCTCAAAGGATTCCTGGCTCTTAAGTTTTCTTTTAGGTACTTTAAAGTTAATCCCGTATCTACAATATCCTCTGCAATTAAAATGTGAACATCCTCGACGCTACGTTCTAAGTCCTTAAGGATGCGCACTACGCCAGAAGACTGAGTTGAGACGCCATAGCTTGATAGGGCCATAAAATCATAAGCTAAAGGCAATTTTATCTCTCGGATAAGATCCGCCATAAAGGGAACAGCACCCTTTAAAATCCCAAGAACTAAGATTTTCTTTCCTTCGTAATCTCGAGTAATCTCAGCACCTAGTTCTACTACACGCTTTCCCAATTCTTCCTTGGAAATTAAGACTCTATCAATATATTCTTCCATTAAGGACACCTCCACTTTACGATAAAACTTATCTTAGAACTATATCAGAGGCTTGTCCATTGTGCAAACGTTTTAAGCGTCTATATTGAGCTAAAGTACTAATTTATTCGCTATGATACTAAAGGGACAGGATAGTACCCATGAGAGGGTATATTCCTGCCCCTTTTCTAGCCATTGTAAGAAATCCACTTTATACATCCGGCGCTTGTATAGTTATCTTCTTTCCAATATCCTTAAACTCCAGTGTCATTGTCATAGGATCTGACTTCAATTTATTTTTTGCTTCGATTGTTGCTTTTACGACAATCTTATCAGACTTACGAACATAAAGTGTATACTGGAAATCGGTCCAAAATACCTCCATCATTTGATTCTGCACACTGGGCGATAAATGACATACCCATACTTTTTCTCCGTTAACTTTCTCTTGGTTGCTAAGCATCACCTCTCCAAGCTCTTTGATTTGAAGCGAAGATAAGGGGTTGAGCTCCGCCAAAAAGACTTCCTGAGCTGCTAGAGCGTTTTCAAATCTGATCCACTTCTTACTAAAAGGATCTTTGCTATAGGTAGAATCCCCGATTTTGATCATCTCTACTTCGCTTCCAGCCAGTTGTCCCAAGATTCGAGTATTCCCACCATCTTTTTCTCCTAAAACTTGCGTGAGTACCCGATCCTTTCCCTCGACCCATTGATGCTGGGTTAAACTGTAGCGAAAAGAGGTCGCTGCGTTCAATTGTTCCAAACCGTGTTTGACTAAATCACTAGGGTCTGGTTGCCATAAAAGGCGTCCTAGAAGCCCCCCCATCAACACGATTCCGATTCCGATGACTAACCCAATTCCTCTTTTCTTCATCTCATGCCCCCTTGGCGGAGTTCTTACCCTATTAATATGATAAACCAGCCTGCCCTATTCCAATGATGTTGACATTCAAATATTATCTTTTCCAGAAAAAGAGGCTTGAGTCCACTCTAGCGATTAACTAAAAACATGCAGAATATCAGAAATCAAAAGGGTAACTAATAGAAATGAAATGTGATAATGGAGGATTGATTATGAGCGACTTACAACAACAATATACTCGAAGCGATTCAGAGCAAGTTCCTTTCGGAGTCGTCCAACACAACTTGACAGATATTTTGCCTTCAGCTTCTGAAGTTGGTCATCTTTGGACAAGTTACTTAGCGGAATGTATGTCTGTGTGTTTTCTCAAGTATTATGTGGCTCAATCTAAAGACCCCGACATTCACGCTGTTTTACAACGCGCACTTGATGTCTCAAGCCAACGAGTAAACACTATGGAGGACATTTTTAATTCGATTCATCATCCCATCCCTGAAGCTTACGGTGAGTGTGATGTCGAGGTCAATACTAAGCAGTTATTTTCCGAGAGTTTTACACTTAAATATACTAGACTTATGCACAAGTTTATTTTAATAAATTATAGCAATTCGTTAAGCCTATCTTCGCGCTCTGACATTCGCAGTTATTTTTCTGAATGCCTAACTACTTCATTAGAAATACATCAAAAGGCAACGGAGATATTATTAGCAAAAGGCCTATTACTAAAATCCCCCAGCATTGTGACCCCTGATAGAGTAGACTTTGTACACAATAAAGATTACCTTGGCTCTATTTTTGGTGCCAAAAGACCTCTTAATGCAATGGAAATCAGTCATATCACCTCGTTAATAGAAACTAAGGAGTTATTAAAAACCTTAAATTTAGGTTATGGTCAAGTCGTTAAGTCTGAGAAGGTTAAGCGTTTTATATCTGAGGCAAAACAAACCGCTGATAAGCAACTAAAGAAGCTAAGTTCTTATTTAGATGATGAAGATCTACCTCATCCAATAATATTATCAAACCTAGTGACCGAATCTACTGAATCTCCACATAGTGATAAATTAATTTTATGTCACGTCACCGTTGTTATAGCAGCTATTATTGCCGAATACGGACTTTCGGTGTCTAATACTGCTAGAAAAGATTTGGCTATTACCTTCACTAATTTCTCAATTGAGGTTCTTGCTTTAGCTAAGGATGCGCAGAGTTAATGATTGAATGCGGATGGCTAGAGAAACTTCCCCAAACAGCAAGCCGTAAGGAATTGATGAACTAACTATATGTAGAATTCTTGCAGCAAGCATAAAAGATATCAACAAGAAAAAGCCTTTTAAGAGTTCTGTGAACTCATGAAAAGCCTCTAATTTTTTAAAATTCATCGTGGTCAAGACGTGGAGATTTTATATTACTATTGTCATATTATAGTGTTACTTTCGCTCGACAGCGTTTATTACCGTAACTAATCGTTTATACATGAAGTCTGACATCAGATAATAACCTGCGTCATTTGGATGAAGTCCATCCATCAAAAATGCACCCAAGGTAACTTCATCTTGCGGAAATGCACTCCATACATCTAATAAGTTTGATCCAGTCTTAACAGATGCATTAATAATTGCTGTTCTGATACCCAAAAATAAAGATTCATCCAAGGAAACCATAGGAGGTTCAACAATGCAAAATATATCCGCGTTGGGGGCCTTGCTTTTAATGTCATTGATCAACTGTATATATTTCTTACTGAACTGATCTGGCGTGTCAATAATTCTATCTATTCTTCCTGCGCAAATAAATACAGCATCTGTAGTACTTACTATCTCTGTTGCTCTCTTTAAGCAAGAATCAATAGTAGTTCCTGCTGAAGCTTTGTTGTCCCACACTATTTTGTTTGAATACTTATTGAATAAAGATGTTTCAAGATCGGAATTCCATCCAGTCGTTAAGGGATTTGAAGCACCTTGACTAACAGCAATTGAGTCCCCAAGAATCACAGCGTTAACTGTACCACTTTTCAGCTTGCTAATACCTGTCAAGACATGGTCATTAGTAACTATTGCAATGGCTATTCCTAACACCAGTATTACTGTCAATAAATATATAATTATCTTCTTCATGGATCTTACTCTCTTTCTTATGCAAGATACAACACCTGTTTTATTTCAATTTAGGTCAAGCGTCCCAAAGACATATAAGTTGTACTCTTATTACCTATAATGGACTATGTTACTTTGTTTTTTAATATAAATCAATTCCTCCCTTCAATTATTTGATAGAAATATTACGAGCTCAGAGCAATACCGCTTCTGGTAGCTTTACTGTACGTTTTCATCTCAACTTAATGTCTTTAGCATTAAAATCCCTTCTCATTAATGTGTGAAAATAACATACTTTTAGCTGAGTAATAAATGTTGATTTAATTAAGAGGAAAGAATTAATCATCCCCTTACAATGCGTCATTTTATCCGAATGAATATTAACGTTTGATTGCATCCCATATCCCATCTAGTCCCGCATTAAGAGTAGGTTCGTCCAAGACGATGAAAAAAGAGGCTTCCCACAAGTTCAGCGAACTCATGAAAAGCCTCTAAGATTATTTTACCCATCGAAATGCAAAGAATAGGTGTACCCTATAAGGGCATCATTTTTCTAGCATTTTAATGTGAGCATTTAGGTTTCGAAATAAGGCAAGTTCTCTGATACCAAAGGTTTCAGAACAACCTTACATCATGCCGCCCATGCCGCCCATGCCACCCATGCCAGCCATAGCGCCTGCGCCGCCATCCTTAGATGGAATGTCAGAGACTAAGCACTCGGTGGTCAGAAGCATAGCAGCAATGGAACCTGCATTTTGTAGAGCTGACCGAGTGACTTTAGCTGGGTCAACAATACCAGCAGCAATCATATCTTCATAGACTTCAGTTAACGCATTAAAGCCAATTCCTCGTTTACCTGATTCACGAACTTTCCCAACGACAACGGAGCCTTCATGCCCGGCATTGTTGGCGATTTGACGAAGGGGCTCTTCGAGTGCACGGCGAATAATATTCACACCAGTTGCCTCGTCACCGACTAAATTAAGGGCATCAAGTGATTGAATGGCATCAATTAGAGTTGTACCTCCACCAGATACAATACCCTCTTCAACAGCAGCACGAGTGGCAGCCAAAGCATCTTCAATTCGGAGTTTCTTCTCCTTCATTTCGGTTTCAGTTGCTGCACCAACTTGAATAACTGCAACTCCACCGGATAGTTTTGCCAAACGCTCTTGGAGCTTTTCACGATCGAAGTCTGAAGTAGTTTCCTCAACTTGTCGTTTGATAGCCTCTACACGTTGCTTGATATTTTCGGAGTTACCAGTTCCTTCTACAAGTGTAGTTTCCTCTTTGGTTACCCTAACTTGACGGGCACGTCCGAGCATTTCAATAGTCGTATTTTCCAGCTTTAAGCCGAGATCTTCTGTGATAACAGTTCCGCCTGTAAGCACTGCAATGTCTTCAAGCATAGCTTTACGGCGATCGCCAAAGCCTGGTGCTTTAACTCCAACACATACAAAGGTACCGCGGAGCTTGTTGACTACGAGGGTTGCTAACGCTTCTCCATCGATGTCTTCAGCAATGATCATCAGTTGACGACCAGCTTGTACTACTTTTTCCAGGACTGGTAAAACGTCTTGAATCGCACTGATCTTCTTATCGGTAATCAGAATGAAAGGATCATTAAGTATTGCTTCCATTTTTTCTGTATCGGTAATCATATACGCCGAAATATAACCGCGGTCAAATTGCATTCCCTCAACCACTTCAAGTTCCGTCGTCATGCCTTTTGCTTCTTCAACGGTGATAACTCCGTCTTTACCGACTTTCTCCATTGCCTGAGCAATGAGGTCACCGATATTTTTGTCGCTTGCAGAGATTGAAGCAACTTGAGCAATGGCTTCGCTTGTCTCGACGAGTTTGGCATTCGCTTTAATGTCAGCGACTACAGCCTCAACTGCTTGCTCAATTCCACGTTTAATGCCCATTGGATTTGCACCAGCCGCGACATTCTTGAGCCCTTCGCGAATGATCGCTTGTGCTAATACTGTAGCAGTCGTTGTGCCATCTCCAGCTACATCATTTGTTTTGGTAGCTACTTCTTTAACGAGTTGAGCTCCCATATTTTCAAATGGATCTTCCAATTCGATGTCTCGAGCAATCGTTACTCCATCGTTTGTGATCAGAGGAGATCCGAATTTTTTGTCAAGGACTACATTGCGACCTTTAGGCCCTAGAGTTACACGGACAGCCTCAGCCAGCGCATTAACACCGCGTTCTAAAGCATGACGAGCATCTTGATTAAAAATTATTTGTTTTGCCAACGTAATTCCACTCCTTAAATTTTAGTCTTATTTAATTAGCCGATAATTGCTAAGATATCTGCCTCTTTTAGGATTAAGTACTCTTCACCATCAAACTTAACTTCTGTACCTGCATATTTGGAATAGATTACGCGATCGTTCACTTTAACATCAAGAGCAACGCGAACACCCTTTTCCATTTTACCAGGACCCACAGCGATAACTTCGCCTTCTTGTGGTTTTTCCTTTGCGGTATCTGGCATGTAGATTCCACTCTTAGTTTTTTCTTCCATCGGGAGCGCTTTGATGATCACTCGGTCTGCGAGAGGTTTAATGTTCATGAAGAAAAGTCCCTCCTATTATTTTATTTAATATTTGTTAGCACTCGACTCAGTTGAGTGCTAACAATATATCTATAATAATATGCAAGGGGGCACCGGAAAGCAACCCCCTATATGCCCCAAATATAAGCATTAATGCTATATTTTCTCTATCAATCGAGTCAATGCTCATTATTTCAGGCGTTATATATTATTAAGTCCAAGCCCTCCCCCTGGGCGCATTTCCACATCCTCTAAACACTATAATTGCCAGATTTCCATGTTTCTATGCATGATTAGGCTCAGTAATCAACTTTTGACGCTGAAATACTTCTTCCCGCATGGATCCTAACGCTTCCAATACTATAGAATTCTCCAAATTGAGAAGATATATTTTTGTTTTACCAATTTTGAGATTTGGATCAGGGTGCTCCCTCTCAATGAGTATCGATTCTTTTAACGTATACCGAATAAACTCTTTAACTTGTGAAATAGATCGACCTAGAAGCTCTGTTAAAGCGGCTCTCGCCTTTGTTGATGCAACATAGGGCAAGCGAGTCTGAAGAGTTCCCAAGATCTGAATCCCTTGCTCCAAATCCTGCTCAGGATAATACTCTGTTTCAGGTTTTTCGTGGATAACCCACTGTAAAAGATCTTCCCCCTCACAATAAGGGTGTAGAGCATGATGAATACTGCCTGCTACCCCAATCACTCTGACTTCTTTCCCCCAGGCTCGGACTTTTCTGAGTAAGGAAAGAAAATCTCCATCCCCCGTAAGCAATACAAACATGTCAAACGTTGAAGCTCGCGTTAGTAAGATTTCCTGAGCCTCAAGCATTAATTCAAGATCTGCGGCATTACGGCGCAGTCCCGTACTAGCATAATTATTCTTTCCAAAGACATGACGCGTAAAGACATTCGTTTTCTCAAACGTCGTTTGTGTTCGCCAAAACTCTTCCCGGTCAAAGTTGGCGTAAAGATAAATGGCCAATAAGTCGATATCGTTCCGTTTTGTATAAATTTGTAAAAACTGTACCAATTGTTCCGGAGTTAAGTCATAACCCCGCTCTAAAAGACCTGTCCAGATGTTTTCATAATCGACAAATGCAATGGCTTTCACAATATTCACCTCGCAAGCCATATGTCTACCCTATTATACGCAAAACTATGGACAGTGGTGACAAGCATCATAATCAAGACTAAGGGCAAGCTCGTACAAAAAAGGGTTGGCAATTAGCTGCCAACCCCTTTTTGTTTTGTAGGTTCGATTATATCGTGGACTCCTCACCGAAGTTTCGATATTCAATTTTAGATGAATGAGTTCACTTGACGTTTGTCGCACACTCACTGGCTTCCCCTTTGAGGATTTGAATTCCATGTGGAATGGCTGGGGCAATTGCTGCAAAACATTCGCGTACCGCCTTCGGGCTACCAGGCATATTGATAATCAGTGTCTGCTTACGAAGGACGGCTACAGCTCTGCTTAGCATAGCCTTACTCGTCACTTTTAAGCTTTCCATCCGCATCACTTCAGCAATCCCAGGCACTAAACGATCTGCGACAGATAACGTGGCTTCAGGCATCACATCACGCATCGAAAAACCCGTCCCTCCGGTCGTTAAGATCAAATCCAGGCGAAGTTCATCCGCCCACTGGCGCATTTTTTCTGCAAGTAATGTTTGCTCGTCCGGGAGAACCACATACTCCACGACCTCCCCACCAATCTCTTGAACAAGCTTAATCAACGTCGGCCCAGAGAGATCCTCTCTTTCTCCACGCGATCCTTTATCACTAGCTGTGATCACCCCAACACGAATCATTACTCTATCACCTCGATGCTGTCTCCGACACGAACCGCTCCACCTTCCAATAAGCGAATAAAGATTCCTTCCTTCGGCATGACACAGTCCCCAGCCTGATAAAAAATTGCACATTTCGTATGGCATTCTTTACCGATTTGAGTTACTTCTCCGATACTAGATTCCCCTATCTTTAGTTTTGTTCCAACAGGTAGTGTGAATAATTCCACCCCTTCTGTTGTCAAATTTTCAGCAAAATCCCCTGGTCCAACATCCAATCCTTTGTCTGTCATCTTCTTAATGCTTTCCATCGCTAACAAGCTGACCATACGGTGCCAATCTCCGCCATGCGCATCTCCTTCAAGGCCAAAGCCAACTTTCAGAATTCCTTCGCCCACATTTTTTTTCCGCATTCCCTTACGTTCACTTGTACAAACAGCAATTATTTTGCCCATTTTATAAATCCTCGCTTTCATTAAACCTCATTCTGATTTTTCTTACTTATCATTAAGGAAACTCGCGTTTGCGGGAACTCAGATTCATCCAATCGCGAGGCTCCCACTTTTACAAATGGGAGTAGGAGCGGACTCTTATCCCTAAAGCAATAGTTGATCTTGCCCATGACTTGTGCGACGTGCAATAATCACGTGCTACGAACTACGATAATGTCCGCTTTTTCCCCCTGACTTTTCAACGAGATAAATATCCCCAATAGTCATTGTCTTATCCATGGCTTTACACATATCGTAGATCGTTAACGCAGCAACACTGACTGCCGTTAGCGCTTCCATCTCAATTCCGGTTTTGCCATTTACTTTCACGATCGCTTCAATATTTACCTCATCAGGTTCCACTAAGTTAAAACTAAGCTTAGCCCCAGTAATCATGAGCGGATGGCACATCGGAATTATCTGTGATGTCTGCTTTGCTGCCATGATCCCAGCAACTTGAGCCACTGCCAAAACGTCCCCTTTGGCGATTAGTCCAGATCGAATGCGTTCAAACGTCTCTGGTTTCACCGTGATTTTCCCTCGAGCAATTGCCATACGGGCCGTTTCCGCTTTGTCACTGACATCCACCATTCGGGCGCGCCCTTCTTCATCAAAATGCGTTAAATCCATTTCTTACCCTCCGATCTGAGACATTACACGTCGGCCCTGCAATGCTTCGTCATTCATATGATGCTCCGCTGGTTTATGCCAAACTGCTTGGGCAAAAAGTTCCATTATGTCTTCGTCCGCAGTTCCATTTCGAAGGGCATCACGCAGACTTACTTCATGTTTACTATGCAAGCAAGGGCGCAATTTCCCATCCGCCGTTAAGCGTACACGATTGCATGTATCGCAAAAATGACGGCTCATGGCGCTGATAAAGCCAATACTACCTTTAAAGCCTTTTGGCTGAATATACTCAGCTGGCCCCCCACCCAGGATATCGTGCGTTGGAACGTACTCTTCTAGTCCTAGGATTTCTTTCATTTCTTGAATTGGTACAAAATCAGCCCTATGCTCGGAACTAATACCAATTGGCATAAGTTCGATGAAACGAACATGTAGCGGGTACTGCTTTGCTAACGTCAAGAAGCTGGGCAACTCGTCCGTATTAAACCCACGGACAACCACGACATTGATCTTAACCGGGTTCAGGCCAGCCTCAAGCGAACGAAAGACTCCTTGAACCACAGTGGCAACATCCCCCCCACGGGTGATATCGAGAAAACGCTCTGGATCCATGGTGTCCAAACTGATGTTGACTCTCTGTACGCCTGCCGCTTTTAAATCAAAAGCCATTTCTGGGAGTAACAGTCCGTTCGTTGTAATCATCAGGTCATCAACTCCAGGGATTTTAGCCGATTCCCGCAGAAAGTCCAAAATCCCTTTGCGAACTAAAGGTTCTCCCCCGGTAATACGAAAACGACGAAACCCTAATTGCGTACTTATCCTCATTAGTCGAAGTATTTCTTCAAAGGAAAGAATGGATTCATGCGGCATCCACTGCACTCCTTCAACTGGCATACAGTATTTACAGCGTAGATTACATCGATCAGTCACTGAGATTCTTAGATAGTCGATTTTCCTTTGAAATTGATCCTTCATAATAATCCTCATTTCAAGAATAAATTCTCTGCCTCAGCGGGTGCGGTCTATTTTATTGCACACAAAAAAACCCGCGGTCTGTAAACAACCGGGGGATTCAATCCACCTGTCGACAGACTCCTTTCCTACAGGAGATATTACGGTTTCCCATAATACCCGAGTGCCTTGAAGGCACTTGTCTGGTCACCATAGCTTCTGCTTTAGGTAATCCAGCTTTGGAGCGATGACGAATATTTAATCTCTTCGATATTGTATTAATTCGCGATATATTGCAATATTCCTTTTTTCTGAGTTACCAAATTCATTTTGTCAATTTTTTAGTAAAACCATTCAGATTTTACTAAAAATATTGTAAACTAGAGAGAGCAAGCTCAGAGGAGGTAAAAATGCCAAACGAAACGGTTACACACTCCATTCTCAAAGCCAATGGTCTCACCCTCGAATGGGTAGAAGACGAAGTGGTTCGAGAGGTTCCGTTAACCATCCACTACAATGGCGAGGAAATCGCGACGCTTTTGTGTTCCCCTTCCCAAACTGAAGAACTCGTCTATGGATTTCTTCTCAATGAAGGGTTTATCCGCGTTCCACAGGACGTGCAGGAGCTTCGCCACGATCCCTCCGACCATTTAGTTTGGGTTGAAGGAAAACCATGCAACTTGCAAAAAGAGCTGATGAGCAAACGCTTTGTTTCCGCCTGCTGTGGTAAAAGTAGAGCCTCATTTTGCTTTGCCAACGACGTTCTAATGGTTACACCACTCACATCGACCTACTCCATTCCACTCCAAGAAGCCTATAGTTATGTCCAGTTTCTACAATCCAACTCGAACCTCTTTGATTTAACGGGAGGCGTTCACAGCGGAGGGGTCGGCTATCAAGGTAAAGTACTCCAGATGAGCTATGACATTGGTAGACATAATGTCTTTGATAAACTTAGTGGTAGCGCCTTTAACACAGGCTTAAATCTCGAAAACCATGTGATTTTTTTTAGTGGTCGAGTTTCCTCAGAGATCTTGCTCAAGGTAGCTAAAATGAAAGTTCCTATCCTCATTGCTCGTGGTGCACCAACAGATATGGCTCTTTCTCAGGCGGCTGCTTTGAACATCACTGTTATAGGGTTTGCGAGAGAGCAGCGCCTTAATATCTATACCTGTCCTGACCGAATTATCCCTTAAGGATCGCCGACCAGTCTTCTGGGGTGTTCACATTGCAAAAGACTTTACTCAAATCAGAAAACGCCTGCAATTCCGTTTCTCCCACATACCGTACAGAACAAGATGGATAAAAATCAATAATCTTGAGGCGACCCGCCTCAAGATTACTTTTTATTGTGGGAAGGCAACGCCGATGATAAAAGGCGTGTAGTGGGTGGAGACCGGATTGAAGGTGTGGAACGACAACATCATACTCTGGAATCCATGAAGACAAAAAGCGGATAAGCTCTGCTCTTAAAAAAGGCATATCACAGGCCACAAAAAAAACCTGATCATAGGTCGCTACTTTTAAACCCTGATACAGCCCTTCTAAAGGACCTTGACCAAGAGTCTCGTCTAGAATGATCGGTACTTCGTAACCTTCATACAGTTCGGATTTGTTGCTGCTGATCAAAACTTCTGCAAATACTGTTTTTAAGACAGTTAAACTCCGCTCTACTAGAGGCTTTCCTTCAAGTTCAAGGAAGGCCTTATTTCTTTTCATTCGCGAACTTTTCCCGCCTGCTAGCAAAATACCAGTCGCCTTCAACTTTGGAAGTTGATCATCGGCCTGCAGTATATTAGTAATTTTTAAAGACCTCCTCGTATTCTGCAGACGAGAAGCGAGTCAGAATCCGATCCCCCACAATAGTTACGGGAACTCCAATCTTATCGGTCACTTTTCTCAGTTCTCTTAAGTGCTTAAAAATTAGAATATTTCTTTCAGTATACTTAATCCCTTTGCCCGAAAGGAATCGCTTAGCGCTAAAGCAGTGTGGTCAAAGGGGTACGGTATACATAATTACATCTTGTTGTATTATAAGTCTTCACCCCACAACTATTTTATTTCTATCTGAAATTAGACTATTGTTCTGAGTTCAATGTACCATATAGGACTTTTATTGTCACGTTACAATAAAAGAGAGAGTCCGCACAATATTTGCGTCTCTCATTTATCTAATATCAACAATCATTCTTTTACCCACTTAGCGACCATAAAACTCGGGGTCGTATTTTTTTGTTCTTCCATTGTTAAAGCTCGTTCCACCGAAGAAACCTCCGGCGGAAAATAAAGTGCTTTGCCAAGTACCAGCCGTCCGCCTACCTTCCATTGACGAATTTCAGCTTCCGTATAAAGCCGTGCGTGCGCAAAAACGGATTCAGGTTTCGCAATAGCTTTTTTACGATAGAACTCACCCCAGGACGCGTCTCCCGCAATAACTCCAATCACCAGACATCCATTGGGCTCTAGATGCTCAAATAATCGAGCTAAAATCTCCTCCGCATTTGGAACGAACTCGAAAGCGCTCATCGTAAGAATACCCTGATATTGCTCGAGTTGATCCATAATTTGAGTAATATCTGCATTGAGCCACTTAACCTCATATCCTAGGTTCGTAATTTTCTCTCGCGCTAGGGCCATCATTTTCTCAGATATATCAACCGCCGTGATCTGATAACCCTGTTCTGCTAGCTTAGTGGTGTATTGTCCTGTTCCACACCCTATTTCTAAGATCTTGGGACCAGAGGGTTGGAACAACTGAAAGGCCAGATCCCGCTCTACTTGATCGGCGACTCGTCCTATTTCTGTATCGTACCACTTGTCATAATCATCAGCGATCCGGTCAAACAATTCAATTGATATTTTAATCACTCCCTACTTTAATACTTTCTACTTTTTCTACAGTCCACCACAGCACATCTCACTCATGACTGATTTTAACCCATGCGCTACAGCGGAGTCTATGGTTTCATCAAGAGGAAAGGCCAAGGTATTAATTCCCGCCGCTATGAGCCCCCGCTCCAACCAAGCCTTTTGAGTATAGGGTCGAGCACAACCAAAACTTAGTTTAAGCGCAGGATTCCAGAGCCGAGTTTGAGCTGTGATCCGTATGATATCGGCCGCATCGGGTCCAAGCACACCGCCCATCGGAGTATTCAGCACAGGTCGTAAAGCCACTAACACCAGCGTTTTCAAGGGATAGTCACTTAACGTTTGAATAAGGTTCTCTTCTCCCATTATTTTCCCGTAATTTAAGCCAATAACCACATGGGGGACGACATCTAAATCCTCAGCTAGCAGAATCTCCAAAGCCTCTCTAAAGGCGCTAGGCTGGCGATCAAGATGATAAACCCGCTGAATTGTGGCGGCATCACCGATCATATCCAGAAAAACTTTATCAACCCCAGCCTTTTTCAACCCCACTGCTGCTTCCTTATCTGCTAAGCCGGTATGCACATGAATCGTAAAGTTCAGCGATTTCAAATATGCTATAGCCTCCAAAAAAGGCTTTAGTGGGATCATTCCCTCTGGATTACATCCACCAGTAATCAAAAGTCCTGTTGCACCTTTTTCACGCAGTCTAAGTCCTATTTCCTTTAGCTTTTGCGGGGTTGGGGCTGGAATCATCCCCTTCAGCATTGTCCCCTGGCAATGGTCACAGTGTAGAGCACAAGCGTCTCCTGTGATGCTCACATTGAGGAAGCGGCCTGAATTGCTAAAGTTCTTACCCTCATAGTGCCTGCCGCCGGGAACTGCAAAGTTTATAACATCAGGGAAATTTCTCCTGCGTAAGCTCCAGGCTTTTGAGAGCAGCTTAGATAAGTTCGCACTTTCATCAAATTCCTTCCAACCTCCGGCGAAAGTCTGTTCTAACTCTCTTGTAGGAATTTCAATTGTCAACAGGTCATCCCTGAAATTCACGATTATCCAACCCCCTCCATGAGCCCAGCGTAGAGTTCACCCCTTATCTTCTCCACATCTTGTAGGTTGGGAACAAACGGATAATTGGCGAGGGTAATACCAGGGCGTTCATTGCCATAGGGACGATTACAGGCAGTTTCCCCATCACGCCCGGGACAGCCGGACGTGCGAAAAGGTTGACCGGAAGCGACAAAAGCTTCGACCACTATCCCAAAATTACAAACTTGTCCAGAACTATTAAAGCCCATAGTTTGGGCACTCGAAATATCATTCATAATAAGATAACGAGCTAATTGCATACGGCGGTATTGACCAAGGGAGGGTGCCGTTTCTTCAGCCATGGCACTGCCTGGTTCGGGATAGAACGAAAACAGATGAACCACCGCGCCTAACTCGTGTACTTGCTGAAAAGCCGTGACCATTTCTTGTTCGCTTTCTCCTAAGCCGACAATCAGATGAACACTGACCTTGCCTGATCCAAAAACGTCTACACCTTTTCTTAGAATCTCCCAGTAATGCTCCCATTGATGAGGTCCCCGAACACCTTTTCCTCGGTATTTTTGGAAGATTTCTGGGGTAGCTGCGTCAATCGACACCCCCAGTTGATCGGCACCAGCGTCTTTGAGTTTTTGTAAGTCTTCCGTCTTATGTATCAGCGTCGGGGCACATAGAACACTAATCGGCAAATTAACTTCCCTGTGTAAACGGGCTATAAGCTTTAATGAATCCTCCATGGCGCTCTTATGGGTGATCATGGATAGGCAAATTCGTTTCAAAGAGTTTTGATAGTGTTTCGTCCGTTCGAGGATGAGATCAAAGGAGTAGGTAGGCCAAGCAACTCGGATGAACGTGGTCCCTTTGGTTTTTTCTGAACGTTTTTGTTCCAAACCACAATAACCGCAGCGTCCCTGACAGCCCCCTTGATAAGTCAGGAGCAAGTTTAAGCAGGTGAGCTTGGCATTACGATAGAAAATACCGCCCTTTAAACCGAGTGTCATCGCGGCCGCAAGACTGGTTTGGATAACCTCCGGACTTTCTAAACCCATATCCTCGATCTCTAGGTTAAGTTCACCCTGGGAACGATCAGCGTGAGTGTTAGACATCACAGGCCTTCTCCCTTTCTAACTCCAACTCTAACCATACCTTGTGTTGCTCTACGTTCATATGCCTTTGGCCTTCAGAGGAATCAGTTTTTATTTTAAAGAGCCAACCGTGCCCATAGGGATCTTGATTAATCAAGCGTGAGTTTTTCAGGACCTCCGCGTTCACGGCACAGATTTCCCCTGTCTGGGGAGCATAAAAACGTCCGACCCATTTCCCTGTTTCCAGAGAACCTACGGCCTCTCTTGCCTTCACCTGAGTACCCAATTCTGGCAAACTCAAGTACAAAATATCCCCTCTGGTGTATTGCCCGTAATCGCTTAAGCCAATGGTTATAGTTTTCCCTTCTCTTTTGAGCCACTGATGGTGTTCATCATAGAGTAAGTCTTCTGGGAAATGCCACTCACCGATTTTCATATACTCACCCTCTTTATTTTATAATGCAAGCAGCTAATATCCTATTCTGTATCAGGAACATTAATAAACTATTCTTCTAAGGATCGCCATAGTAACTCAGTAACGTCTAAAACTTCAAGTGTTAATTTTTCCTGTCTTGCCGCCATTTGCAAAGTCTGGACACATTGCTGGCACGCAGAGGTTAAAATAGTTGCCCCTGTAGCCACCGCCTCACGGGCCCGTTTCAGCGCAATTGCTTGACTTAAACCCTTATCTACCGCAGCTAGATTTCCTCCACCACCGCAGCAATCGGCCAAATCCCTACGATGAGGCATTTCGACAAAGCTAAGACCCTCTATGGCCTGTAAAATCTCTCGGGGCTCATCATAGATCCCACTGTTGCGACCCAAATCGCAAGGGTCATGATAAGTGACAGTTTCCTCTAAATTGCCAGGCACTAATTGCTTTGTACGAATCAATCTGGCCATATACTGAGTAGCGTGGAGCACCTCAAAGCCCAGATTTTCCCCAAGGATCGTCGGATATTCGTGGGTCCAGGTATGATAACAAGAGGCACAGCCCGTAATTAAGGTTTTGACCCCCAGAGCGCGTACCTTTTCCACATTGTGTTTCGCTAATTCATTGACTTGTTGAGAGTTTCCCGAAGCGATCAGCGGGAATCCACAGCACCATTCGTCACTTCCTAGAACGGTATAATTAACGTTTGTGTGGTCCAATAAGCTTACAATACTTTCAGAAATCCCAACCGACATGGGATAGAAGGAAGACACACAGCCTACAAAGTAAGCAACCTCACTCCCGACTTTTGAGACTTCTACTTCAACCTCATCTAAATCTTCCGCCCAGTCAAGGCGGGCTTCATTAGAGAACGTGCTGATATTGTGTGTCGCTTTAATTTGCAGGGCCATCTGGGTTAAGTTAGGATGCTGCATCCCCCGATCCCTTAAATCTTCCCGCAGCTTCAACCAAAGCTCACGTGTATTAATCCCAGCTGCACATATTTCCGCACATTTACCACACAAAGTACACTCCTGCAAACGCTGGGCATATTGGTTCGTGGCTTTTTTCTCTTTTTTCTTCAGGAATACTTCTTTGGCCAACGCAATTTTGGCTCTTGGTGCAGAGGATTCCCAACCGATTTCTCGGTAAACGGGACAGACGCTTCGACAACTGCCGCAGCTACCGCAGACATAACTGGTTTTGGCTATTTGCTCACGAAGTTGTTCAATCGTTTTCATCGACCTTTTCCTCCTTTGAGGATTTTGAGGACCAATGGTCGAAAGAGACCAATCATGATCATACCAAACCCAAAGACATAGCTGTTCAAAATAATATTCGGGGGATTGTAACCCTTTCCGGGATTGAGCATCGCGTGGGGATCTACCGCATGTTTGCGCTGGAGGCGACAGTCTCTTTCTTCCTTGTCATATATTTTTTTCAAATAAGGAGTATTCCAAAAGCCGATGACGTAGGGTTTACCACCCAAGCTTTGCCCCAACCTGTAAAGGTTGCTGGTGAAACTAAGATCGACGATGTAACGGATCAGGTTAAGTTCATCAGAGGGATAAAGAACCATCACCAAGACCCTTTCAGGAGACACGAGATGGGCATACGTAACGCACAGGGTATTGGTCTTTTGACCCAATTTACTTAACCTCTCATAAAAGGCCGCAAAATTACTGACCGAGAGTGTCATTTCTGCCGCTAGAAGGGAAGGAAGTGTTTGTTCAAGCCTGAGAGATTTAAAGCGATCATTCCATTCCTCCGCTCCTACCTTCTCAGGTAATAAACTACCCCTTAGGAATTCCACCTGTTTTCTGATTTGATCAACCTCTTTATCCACTACATCACGCTTGCCCTCTAGATCAATTTCCAGGCTGTACTTTCCTGGCGGAATCGCCTCAGCGTAGCCAGCTTTCTGGAGCGACATGATGAATTCCGGGCTACTAAAATGAACATTATACAGAGACGTAAAAAGCTCTCCACCTAGCCAGGCCATCATTGATCCAGTATCAGTTACATTATTAAAGACCGCTAGCAGGTGCTCCTCTTTTTCTGGAACGTCACGTACCAACAACTTAATCTCCGTAATAATTCCCCGGGTTCCTTCAGTGCCCATCAGGTCATAAAATTGTAAGCCTGATTGCTCAGATCTGTTGTTCCTTGTAGTGCCTTTCTCAGGTCGTGATAGTTCCACTATTTCCCCAGTGGCCGTCACACCCCGTATGGCCATAACTTGATCGTGAACTGAACCATAAGAGACAGAGCCGATACCTAAGCCTCCCATGGAAATCCATCCTCCGATTGTAGCGGAGGGGGCACTGCTAGGGCTAGAACAAACCGCACAGCCTTGTTGTCTCAATCCATCATCGAGGTCTTTCCAAGTCATTCCTGCTTTGACCCAGACCGTTTTTTGATTGTTCTCCTGGTCTAACTCTAGTTCCAAAAATCCTTGGAGGCGATTCGTATCAATCACTAAACCACTCTTGATCGGAATGCAATTAAAATAGGCAGTAGAGCCTCCGCCTCGGACTGTGACTGGTATTTTACCTTGCTTTGCCCACTTGATCAAACTAGAGATTTCTTCTGCCGAGATGGGCTGAACCACGGCTTTAGGAAGGGGATTTGTGAGTAAATGGACAAGAATAGCGGGGACATAGGCCACATCTTTAGCATATGGGGCAAGTTCAAAAGGGTCGGTTGTGGCCCTTTTTTCTCCGCATATTTTTTGTAAAGCTTGTTCCATGACTACCCCTCCTTACCGGGAACATTCTTGGCAATCTCGCCCTTAATCCACTCTGCAACTTTCACACCATCCATGAGTTTGCCTAAGTCCTCCTGGAGATTGTTAGGCTCAATCAAGGCAATCCATCCAATTCCATAACAATCCTGGTTCATCTTTTGCGGTTCATGCAATAACTCTTTATTGACCTCCACGATCTTACCTGCTAAGGGTACCTCGATACGCCCGGCCCACTTTCCCGACTGCATAGAGCTGAGAAGTTTACCTTCTATTACGTCTTTACCGAGTTTGGGTAGCTTAACAAATGAGATATCTCCCGCTAATTTCTGAGCAAAATCATTCATGCCTACTCTGACTAAGTTCCCCTCTACTTTCACCCAGGCATGGTCTTCCGTATAGTAGAGGTCGTCCGGTAAATTGTAGCCTTCAATAATCATACTTTCCACCTCCATTAAGGTTGCGCATGATAGGAACTACGGACTAAGGGGCCACATTCGGCTCTTTCAAAGCCCCGTTCTAGCGCCTGCTCCCTGTACCAAGCAAACATACTCGGAGAAATGTATCCCATGACAGGTAAGTGCTTCGACGTGGGCTGTAAGTATTGACCGATGGTCAGGTAATCACACCCTGCCTTGCGCAAGTCCTCCATAACACAACAGACTTCCTGTGTTGTCTCTCCTAGGCCTACCATCAAACCACTTTTAGTTTTGATCGTAGGATCCAGTCTTTTAACCTCCGCCAGGACCTTCAACGAGCGCTCATAATTTGCCCCCGGCTGCACATGAGGATAAAGATCAGGTACCGTTTCGATATTGTGACCGATGACCTCTGGTTTAACCGCAACAATCGTTTCCAGTGCTTGAATTGAACCTGCTAAATCAGGGATCAACAGTTCAATACTCGTTTTTGGCGTTTTTTGTCGCAAGGCTCTTACAACTCGTGCGAACTCCCCTGCTCCGCCGTCTGGTAAATCATCTCGAGTCACTGATGTGACGACTGCATGTTTAAGGTTAAGGCTTTTGACGGTTTCAGCCAGCGCTTCCGCTTCTGTCGGATCGGGAAGACATGGGATTCCTTTGCTTACTGCGCAGAAACGACATCCCCTGGTACATATGTCACCAAGAATCATAAACGAAGCGGTGCCTAACGCAAAGCATTCACCCGCATTGGGACAACATGCTCCCTGACAAACCGTATGCAAGCGACCCTTTGCTAAAACATCTTCCATTTCTTCCATCACACCCGCTAAAGGAGCCGCAACCGTTAACCAACTTGGTCGAAAAGCCTTTGCTTCTAGGCCGTCAGACGTCAACAATCGTTCCACATCAGAGGAGGGAGGACGAATTTCCCATTGGAAAAGCGCACACATTTCTTCAATGATTCTATTTTTAGCCTCGGAAATACTAATCGAGCGGTTCAATTCTTCAGCCATCGAAGTCATTTGCACACCCGACAGACCGCAAGGAACAATGGTCTTAAAGTGAGATAAATTCGGGTTAACATTAAGAGCAAAGCCATGAATGGTGACCCAGTGAGTTACCCCTAATCCAAGACTGGCAATTTTCTTCTCCCCAACCCACACTCCAGGAAACCCAATCCGTCGATCCGCTTTGATTCCAAAGGTAGCAAGCGTTCTGATCAGCATTTCTTCTAATTTACAAACCAACAAATGGACATCTTTTTGGTATTCATGGAGATCAAGGATTGGATAGCCTACAAGTTGACCCGGACCGTGGTAAGTAACATCTCCGCCCCGTTCGATCTGGAAAACCTGGAATTTATGAGCCGAGAGCCATTTTTCACCAGCCAGGATATGGTCAAGGCTACTGTCTTTCCCCAAAGTGATTGTGGGAGGGTGTTCTACCAAGATAAAACTATCAGCGACTTCACCCTTGATTCTGAGGTTTTGCAATTTCTTCTGAAGTTGCAAAACCTTTGTATAGTCCGCTTTCCCGAGGTCAAGAAGGTACGTGGGATGAAAACTCACCTCCGTCTTGACACTCTTCGCCTTTACTGACCCAACCATCAGTTATCCCCGCTTTCTTTACCCTCCAAAAGCTTTGATACACTCACGAACTTTTGTAACGGTATAAGCCATGGCCGGCCCGCCTCCAAATGCAACAGCGACTCCAGCTGCCTCGAGCACTTGATCACCTGAGGCTCCGGCATTCATGGCATTATAGACATGAGCAGCAATACAGTACTCACATTTGCCATAAATCGCGACGGCCACCGCCATGAGCTCTTTTTCCATGATTGATAATTCACCTTCGCAGAAAACCGGCGCCATGAGGCTTTCAAAGCCAATCGCCAATTCTGGCGCTTCTTCCTTCAGCTCTGCCAAGCCACCGGAAAACGCCTCTAATAGTTCGTGGGGAGATTCGTTCCCACCAGTTTGGATGACAAGGTCTTCCATTTCTTTGGGTTCTAACTCGAACCAAGGATAAGGATTTTCTAACATTTCTTTCAGACGGCCCAGAAACTCTGCCGCCAGTGAACCATCGATGATCCGATGATCCAAAGAAAGGCTCAGCGTCATCAGATGTCTGTTTTCTAAACGTCCGTTGACCATGATCGGTTTCTGTTTGATGGTCCCAACCCCTAGGATGGCGGTTTCTGGCCGATTAATAATGGGGGTAAACCCTTCCACTCCATAGGATCCCAGATTGGTGATCGTGAAGGTCCCTTGCTGGATCTCCTCCGGATTGAGTTCAGAATTACGCGCTCGCGCGGCAAAGTCTTTAATTTTGGCCGAAATCTGTTCCAGGGTAAGCATGGGAACATTCTTTAAGTTAGGAACGACAAGCCCTTCTTCTAAAGCTACGGCCACCCCAACATTAACCGTTGTTGGTATTTCAATTTCCTCTGCGGTACTGCGTGAGTTCACAAGTGGAAATTCTAATAACGCCTGGCCGGTAAACTTGACGAGGAAATCCGTATAGGAGAATTTAACTCTTTTTCCGCTGCCCAACTCATTTAATTGCTCCCGCACATCTTTGAGAGCGCTCAAATCCACGTCTTCCATGAGGGTGACATGGGCAGCGTCTCTCCGGCTCTTCGACATGCGATCCGCGATGACTCCACGCATGCTCAAGGGATCAATGGGACGCAGTTCAGCGTTAGTCTCTCCATTAGCTTGGGCCAGGTAATTTAAGATGTCCACTTCAACCACTTTGCCATTTGGGCCGCTACCATTAATTAATCCAAGATCAACGCCTTCTTTGTCAGCGAGTTTGGCAGCACGAGGAGATATCTTGCCAACGCCGGCAAAAATTGCAAACGGTTTAATGGGTTTTGTCTCTTTTTTCTTCCCTGCGTCGTCGCTCCCGCCGGCTAATGCCGCTTGTAAAACACTTAACGCTTCAGCGAGGGCACTTTCTAAAGAAGCCGGTTCTTCCCCCTCTTCCCTCAAAACAGCCAGTGGAACAGAGATTGGGTAGCTCGAACCCTTATCACCGATAATCTTATAAAGTACACCACTATAAGGTGAATCAACTTTAATGTTTACTTTCTCCGTCATGACCTCTAGGAGTGGTTCACCGAGGGCAACCGTCTCCCCTTCGTTTTTTAACCAGCTGACTACTTTTCCTTTTTTCATGGTTAAGCCTAATTTAGGCATAAGCATAATATGTGCCATTTTTCTTTACCTCCTAATTTTTTTAGACTGTCTCGAGTGCTTAACCATTCGGCCGATTTTAGCGATTGATGAATAACCCTTTCTCAGTCGCCCGGTTTAAGGTACTTTTGACATCGACCACAAACGGTCCTGTCTGCACTAGTTCTACTTCAGCAAAGTCGTTTGGACCGATCAGAATCTCTCGTTCTCCATCAACCGCTATAACACAAGGGACATGACCTACAACAACTTTCTGACCGGGACTCATTAATTCGTATGAGCGAACAGGAACCGATCGAATCAGACCAGGTCCTACTGCTGCTTTTACATAGATTAGGGAGCCTTGGGTTGGATCCAGCGTTTGCTCGCCACTTTCTGCGATGATTAAGTTTATCCCCTTGGCTTCCCTCCTATTGATGGGATGCAGGGCACCGACGATGGCCGCAATACCAATATGAAAGGGCTCGCCGCACGTAGCCACAATCTGCCGGATCTTACCTATGTCCCAAATTGCCCGGGAACCGACGAACTGCTCAGCTAGCACAACAGCATCTATTAAGGCTATATCCACCACTTTACCGTTGATATAGATAATTAACTTTTTGGTCCGAATAACAGAATACTCGTGTTCTACCGCACCTGTTGCAACTAAACCAGCTGCCAATCCCGCTATTGTTCCTTCCACCATAACTGAGAAAACATTATTGGTTCCTGTGGAAACAGGCATGATAGGAACCTCCCCGGCTCCTTTAGCTACAACCCGGTTCGTTCCATCACCACCCAGGGTAACCAAGCAACGAACGCCCAGTTCTGCCATGTTGGCTGCTGCCAACAGCGAATCCTCTTGATTTGCCTTGCACTGCATGGGTAAAAGCTTTGTCTCCATGGTTAGTTGATTCTCACCGCTGAAGACATCTAAAGCACGCTCGTAGAAACCATAATAGTCCGGCATAAACCAAACTTTATTAACCCCTGCCGCTTGAAGCCCAAGCAAGATTCTCCTGATCAAATTGGTTTTTTCCTGATTATCAAAGACAGTGGCATGCGCCACCAAACGTCGGATATCTTTTCCTGAAGCTGGATTTGCAATAATTCCTGCAATCATATACATATCCTCCTACCCAAGAGTTAAGGGCAACCGAACGATCGGCCGCCCTTCTCGGAGAACGATTAACCCTACGGAATATCTTAGAAAAAGGATTTCACCGCTGCGATGATTTTTGCCTCATCCGGAATAAATGCCGCTTCCAGGTTAGCTGCAAAAGGAATAGGAGTAAAAGGTGCTGCTACCCTTTTGATGGGAGCATCGAGAGAATCAAAACATTCCTCCGCGACCATTGCTGCGATTTCTCCCCCAAATCCTCCCTGTTTGACCGCTTCATGCACAATAACCAGTCGTCCGGTTTTTTCTATCGATTTATACAGCGTTTCCTTGTCAAACGGCACAAGGGTGCGAGGATCAATCACTTCAGCTTCGATTCCCTCTAGAGCTAAGGTTTCCGCAGCCGCTAGGGCTTTATGAAGCATCATGGAATAAGCTAAGATCGTGACATCTTTTCCTTCTCGTTTGATATCCGCCTTTCCCAGGGGGATGGTATATTCCCCGTCGGGGACTTCCCCCATTACCCCATAGAGGGCTTTATGCTCTAAGAATACGACCGGATTATCATCACGGATAGCAGATTTTAACAAACCTTTAGCATCTGCTGCAGTCGCAGGCATAACTACTTTAAGCCCTGGAACATGGCACATTAATGCTTCTAGGCTTTGAGAGTGCTGGGCCGCTGCACCCACTCCGGCCCCGCAGGCCATCCTTAACGTCAGCGGTACCTTAGCCTTTCCACCAAACATATAGTGCATCTTGGCAGCTTGGTTAATTAACTCATCTAGACAGACACCTACAAAGTCGACAAACATTATTTCTGGAACTGGACGTAAACCAGCGACTGCAGCCCCTACCGTTGAACCCATAATAGCAGTCTCAGAGATCGGAGAATCCAACACTCTTTGATCGCCAAATTTTTCAAGCAGCCCTGTTGTGACTCCAAAACATCCCCCGAATGCTCCAACATCTTCTCCTAGTATATAAACTTTCTCATCCCTACGCATTTCTTCCTCGAGTGCCTCATTAATCCCTTGGGAGTATGTCATTTCTGCCATAATCATCTCACCCCTTCAAATTCCTTAATCGCAGTAAACGTCGCTTGTTAGTTCATCCAGAGTGGGCACAGGACTATTCTGAGCAAACTCAACCGCATCGGCAATAACCTTTTTAACCTCAGTCTCGATTTGATTGATTTCCGCCTCTGTCGCCATTTTCATTTCTTGCAAACGGCTCGCGAACCGTGGCAAAGGATCTTTCGCTTTCCAGGCGTTCACTTCTTCATCACACCGATATACGCAGGGATCTCCTTCAAAATGACCGTGATGTCGATATGTTTTACATTCAATTAAGACGGGGCCTCCACCAGCACGAGCACGCTTCACGGCTTCTTCCGCTGCTTCGTAGACAGCCATAACGTCATTGCCGTCAACGACCATACCAGGCATTCCGTAGGACCCTGCACGGTCTGCAATGTCCGTAATGTTTTGATGCCTTTCCTGACTCATCGAAATACCGTACATATTATTCTCGTTGACGAAAATCACAGGCAATTTCTGAATACTCGCCATGTTCAATGACTCGTGGAAAGTACCCCGGTTCGATGCTGCGTCCCCGAAAAAGCAGATCGCAACTCCATTCGTCTTCAAATATTTAGTAGCAAAACCTGCACCTACCGCTAAGGGTAAACCAGCACCCACAATTCCATTCGCGCCAAGAAAACCCAGTTCTACATCGGCAATATGCATAGAACCACCTTTTCCTTTACATTGCCCGTCGATCCTACCGAAAATCTCAGCCATCATTTTGTTGATCGATGCTCCGCGGGCAATCCCATGCCCATGCCCCCGATGAGTACTCGCGATATAATCCTGTTTTTCTAAGTTCGCACAGACTCCGGTAGCCACAGCCTCTTCACCGATGTACAGATGAACAAAACCAGGAATTTGACCTTGCGAAAAAAATTTAGCCACGGTCTCTTCAAATTCACGGATCGTACGCATTTGACGATATAGATCAAGCATTTGCTCTTTATTAAGCGCCACTAAAAATCACTCCTCATCCAAATAAGTTTTTTCGTTAGATCATCCTCAACGCCTTTGACTACGTTACTAAAATATCTCTACTTTTCTCCTCCTTTGCTAAATACCATGTTTTTCTGCTGAACGTGATTTGATTTACACTTCCTTATATAAAATACCTATTCAGGAAGGGGCAAGTTCACGCCCATATCTATAAGGTCTTGTAAGCTAAAATCTACCCAATATCATTAAATATGCAAACGACGTGCCAGCCTGGAGAGTTTTTTGGAAGTCTTTATCAAATCGACAAGTGAGTCCATGTAAAACAGGGAGGGCTTGCTTCAGAACGGTGAAACCAGAATTTTAATATTTTCTTCTTTATGGTTAACTAGTTCTTCAAACCCCTTTTCAATGATATCCGCAAGTTTAATTTTTCCCGTAATCATGGGCTCTGCTTGAATCCGACCATCATTCATTAAAGCAATCGCCGTACTAAACTCTCCATTATAGGCTAAGGATCCAATAATGTGTTTTTCATTCGCAGTAACCTCAAAAAAGTTAAACGAACTTTCACGTTCAAAGATACCCACCATGACAACCTTACCGCTCTTTCGTGCCAATTGTATGGCTAATGGTGCTGTCTTCTCATTCCCGACACATTCGAAGGTAATATCTGCTCCTAATCCATTGGTAAGTTCCTTGATCTTGGCCACAACGTCCACTTCTCTCGGATCGAAGACCGCCGCCGCCCCCATATTTAAGGCATATTCTTTTCTAGCTTTAGCCATTTCAATCACATAAACTTTACTGGCTCCAGCTGCCTTGGCAGCTTGTAATGTCGCGAGCCCGATTGTTCCCGCGCCCACGACAACGACTATATCTCCTTCGATAACAGGTGCCTGTCGAACGGCATGAATCCCAACTGCTATCGGCTCGATTACAGCTGCTACTTCGTAGGACATATCATCCGGAATTTTATACATCGTATAGGCTGGTACATTGACATATTCTGCAAAGGCGCCATCGGTCATCAGCCCAGTAAACGCCAACTTTTCACACATACTATAATTCATGCGTTTACAATGATAACATTCCCAACACACTTGGCATGCATCAGGTGCAACCCGATCTCCCACCTGAACATTTTTCACTCCCGGTCCGATTTCCACCACTTCTCCGGAAAATTCATGTCCAAGAATAATTGGAGCTTTACTACCTGTGAGCGCATCTGGAACAGAAACGGGAATAAAGATTGGTCCAGCTAAGTATTCATGGAGATCGGAACCACAAATTCCACACCATTTAACCTTAACTTTTACCCACCCTTCACCCGGGGTAGGTGGCTCCGGTACATCCACAACTCGAACATCTTTTCTTCCATACCAAACTGCTGCTTTCATTGATCATCTCTCCTTATTTGTTCTTTTTGATTAAGCCATAAGAACCAAAATACACGGCATAAACCAGCATGACTAAAATCATCAAATCAATCCACGTTAAAGGATCTCCGCCAAATCCTGGGCTGATCTCCGCTTCATGCAGTACCGAAATGGCAAACCACCGGGTATAAACCAAAAATGTTATTAGCCCCAGCCCGTAAGTAATTACTACTCTAATAACCTTTTTTGAGGCGGTATTTAGAGGTTGATTGTCAAAGACAGTCGACCACGTTAAGACCCAAAACAAGATACAAACCCCTAATTGAGCCGGCCACATGGTAATCGCAACTCCCAGAGATTCCTGTGCCTCAACAGGGATCAGAAAATTTTTAAGCAAAGCCAAAAACAAGAAATAAATTCCTGTACCGATGATAAAGTTGCCAAAGAATGATACCAGAGCAGTTTTGGCTCTGGAACCCAATTGGCTCCACGGCCAGTTATCTAGGGCATTAGCGGTCGTAAGCCAAGAGACAACCACTGAGTAAAACCAACCAACCGCTGTGACCAAGGGAAGAATCACTTTTCCGCTCTGGGACCAACTGGCTACGCTCGGATAAATCAAGACCAGATAACCCAAAAACGCCAGGAAAAATCCTTCAAAAAACTCAATAATCCCAACCCATGGCTGCTTTAACCCTAAATCCACCCATGGCCAATGCCCCATGTTGGTTGCTAAGATACCGAAAAAGTAAAAACCCATTAGGACTATCATGCCGGTTGCCGTCCACCCTGCTCCGCTTGGATCAAAAGCCGGTTCAAAACTTCCAATGCCGTAAACGAGTATTCCCACGGTTAGAAAGGCTAAAACTGCGCCGGTAACAAATGCAACTAATCCTGCTAGAGGTTGCTTTAGCCGCTGAAAGGGCCATAGCTCGCCATTAAATGCCAGGAATACGACCTCTAAAATGAACCAGAACATGATGGCACCAAAGGGCTGTGGGTACAGTTTCCATATCCCTTGCTTTGGATCCGCAAACACATTCCAAACCACAAGACTAACTGCCAGAATTATTGCTAAGTGTGCCATTGCAAACATGATCGGATTAACGGATAAACCGAATTGTTTCTTGGTGCTAATAATCTCACCACCCTTCCCTGCCGCATTAGTTGAAACATCCAAACCCATACACCTCCCAGTTTAATCGCCATTTCTTCCAATTTTTCATTTATAATTGTTCGAAGCAAATTCACTAATGGTTAATGTTTTCTCTCGAAACACCCCCTTATTATTAATTTGGCCAGCCAATTTTCAATATATTGCAAATATTATGCCAACGTCTTAAGCTTATAAATCTTTAAGGAAACCCTCTAAACAGTACTATCTTAATCCAGGTATGTTCAGCTTTTTATAAACTACCTCTAAAAAGAAGTGCTCGGAAACTGAACAGTATGTTCGCTTCCCGAGCACTTACTAACCCCTAGCTTCTTTAGCTTGCCCCATATAGTCTTGCGTCCGAACGAACACAAGTTTTGCAGAAAACTCTAATTATTCAACAAATCGATCATCGTAGCAACCCCCCAGGACAATGAAAAGCGCCCGGAAAACGAACAGTGTTCGTTTTCCGGGCACTTCAATTTACGTCAATTGTGTCAAATCCAGTCTATGCTCTAACCCCCAACTTTCTCAACTTATCATATAACGTATTACGTCCAATTCCTAAAGCCTTTGCCGTTTTGGTAATATTGCCATTAAACCGATTTAATGTTGACTCAACAGTAATCCGCTCTATTTCTGTTAATGAGATGACCGTCCCCACCTCTTGCAGAAAGTTCGGCTCCCGGTGTATGCTGCGGGGTAAATCCGTAACGCTGAGATATTCCACCTCAGCCACATTCATAGCATATTCCACCGCGTTTTGTAATTCTCTAACATTCCCAGGCCAGGAATAATTGCGAATGGCCTCGAAAAACTCCAGCTCAGCTCCATCGATCTCTTTACCCAAGTTTTCTGAGAAAATGTTTATCAAATGAATGGTTAAGAGGTCAATATCTTTCCCTCTCTCCCTTAAGGGTGGAATGTGAATGTTTAATACATTTAAGCGGTAATATAAATCTTCTCGGAAACGCCCTTCCTCGACAGCCCTCATCAGATCCTTGTTGGTAGCTGCAATAATCCGAACGTTAACAGGAATTACCTTTTCTCCACCAACTCTCGTTACTTTCCGTTCCTGTAAGACCCGTAAAAGGTTTACCTGCAATTCCATGGGCATATCGCCGATTTCATCCAGAAAGATAGTCCCCTCATTAGCAAGTTCGAACTTACCAGGATTTCCTCCCCGCTTAGCCCCGGTAAAAGCTCCCTCATTATAACCAAATAGCTCACTTTGAATTAGTTCTCGTGGCAGCGCTGCACAATTGACTGCGACAAACGGCCCCTCCGAGCGACCGCTATGATTGTGGATTGCTTGGGCAAACAATTCCTTCCCCGTACCGCTTTCACCTGTAAGCAATACATTGGAACGGGAATTAGCCGCAACCGAGATCAGCTTAAATGCTTTCTTCATTCCCTCACTTTCCCCAATAATATCTTCACAGGTAAAGCGGGCAGTTGCCCCTACCATTCTGTTGACTAAGTTGCGCACCTTTCTTATTTCCCGCAAAGTAAACACTACGCCAGCGATAGTGCCGTTTTCCTTCAAGATCGGCCTGGAAGAACTTGTACAATGAATGCGCTCGCCGCCTTGGTCAAGGACAATTTCTTCATCTGTGTTCCAGATGCAGTTTCTGGCTGTTTCACTAAATTTATTGTTAGAACCTAGAATCAAACTCAATGATTTGCCAACGACATCTTTGTCCGACAATTTCATTATGGCAAATGCTGCAGGATTAATGTGAATGATCCTTCCGTCGTTGTCTACAGCCATCAATCCCTCCGTAAAACTACTGGTCGCGGCGGCCAACAATTCGTAGGCCTGGTTTCTTTCCTCTTGAAGTTCTTCATTGCGTATCTGATTTTCTATCATTTTTGAAATTTTAGAGCTTACTAAATAAAGTAAATTTGCCGCTTCCATTATTTTTTCTTCCGGAATAATTTTGACTTTATTTAAAGCTTCTAAATACTCATTAGGATCTACTCCAAGCACTTCGGCGTGTTTTATAAACTTTTCCTTTTCCGGTTGCTCGGATAATACCTGTCCTCCCAGGATTGCTCCGATTCGTACACCGTTCAGCATAATAGGAGCGGCAAAATCAACCATGCCATTTTCACAGTGGTACACCGCAGGCTTTCCGGTTCTGGTTGATTCTTCAGCGCCTTTCTTATCACTAATTTTACAACGTTTCAAACCTTCAGAGCAGCTTCGATTATACTTCATACAAATATCAATAAAATTTATCGGCTGAGTCACTGGGTTGTTATTCTTATCAAAGATTAAAGCGGCAACACCCGTAACACGAGCAAAGGTGTCCTGAAACTGCTGCAAAAATTCTAAATCAATAACATCCAGTAAATTAATTTCCTCCCCGTTAAAATCCATTAATATTTACCTCCTTGTAAAAAAGACTATAATTTTTGTACTATTCTGATCCTTTAAGGCAGGATTATTACTTATTATTCCGAATGTCTTTGATTTGAAAAACCTAACTTACGCCCCATTAGACCATGGTATGGACTAAGGCACTTGTTAAGTGTCTAAGCTCTGACCCCTAACTTTTTTAGCTTATCATATAAAGTATTGCGTCCGATTCCTAAAGCTTTGGCAGTTTGCGTAATATTACCGTTAAACTGGTTCAGTGTGGATTCAACGGTAATCCGTTCTACTTCCAACAGAGAAATAACTTTGCCTTCAGTTCTTATCAGCCTTGGATAGCTAACAACGGTACGAGGCAATTCTTTAACGGTAAGATAATCTTCTTCAGCAATATTAATGGCAAACTCCACGGCATTTTGCAATTCCCTGACATTCCCAGGCCAGGAGTAATTTCTGATTGCCTGTAAAAATTCCGTGTCTGCTCCTTTAATTTGTTTGCCCAGGCTCTCCGAAAAAACTCTGATCAAGTACATGGTCAGGAGTTCGATATCTTCTTCCCTTTCCCTTAAAGGGGGGATATGAATGCTAAATACATTCAAACGGTAGAATAAATCCTGGCGAAAGCGTCCCTCCTCAATATCCTTGAGCAAGTTCTTGTTGGTAGCAGCTATGATGCGCACATCAACCGGAATTTCTTTGTTTCCACCGACCCTCGTTATTTTCCGTTCCTGCAAAACCCGCAAAAGGTTTACCTGCAATTCTATGGGCATATCCCCGATTTCATCCAGAAAGAGGGTCCCCTCATTGGCAAGTTCGAACTTGCCAGGATTCCCCCCCCGCTTAGCCCCGGTAAAAGCTCCCTCATTATAACCAAATAGTTCACTTTGAATGAGTTCTCGTGGCAGAGCCGCACAATTGACTGCGACAAACGGTCCATCCGAGCGACCGCTATGATTGTGGATCGCTTGGGCAAACAATTCCTTTCCCGTACCGCTTTCTCCTGTCAAAAGAACGTTTGAACGGGAATTCGCAGCGACAAAAATTAATTTCAAGGCTTTTTTCATAACTTCAGATTCCCCGATAATATCCTTACAGTAAAAACGCGCAGTAGCTCCTACCATTCTGTTTACCAACCGGCGAACCTTATTGATTTCCAGCAAAGTAAACACTACACCGGAGATTGAACCGTCTCCCTGGGTAATCGGTCGGGAGGAACAGGTAAACTGAATGCTTTCTCCACTGAGCTCCAGAACCATTTCCGCGTCGGTTTTCCAGGGATGGTGAACGAACATATCCGTCAAATTGTTTTGCGAACCAAGAAGCGAATTCAGGAACTCACCAGTCACATTCTTGTGACTAAAACGGAGCATTTTTTGGGCAGCCAGGTTAATATGAATAATCCGCCCTTCATTATCCACAGCCAGCAAGCCTTCAGTCACGCTCTCTGTAACAGCACTTAATAATTCATAGGCCCGGTTCTTTTCCTCCTGGATTACTTCCTTTCTCAATTGATTCTCTATAGCTTCTACCGCCGCGACAACCATACCATATGTATGCAGATACACATATTCGGCGGGGCCGGAGATATCAAAGCATCCGATAATTTCCCCGAGATAGTTATGAATCGGGGCTCCAGAACACGTCCAGTAATGATGCGATTGGCAAAAGTGTTCGGGCCCAGAAATTTGAATGGCTTTATTGATGACCAACGCTGTTCCGATCGCATTAGTCCCCACGGCCTGCTCCGACCAGTTTGTACCCTTTATAAACTGAATTGTACTTGCAGCTTTATCCAAAATTCCAGTATCTCCACAAGTGTGCAAGATCCTCCCTTCCTTGTCCGTAATCACGACCATAAATCCTGAGCCTTGAACACTTTGGTAAACGGTATGCATGAAGGGTTTGGCTACCTCAACTAATTGAGAGTTGGAAATGAAAAGTTGTTGTAATTCACTGTGACCCAATCTATCTTTACCTATGCCATCATAAGGATCTACGTCAAGTACCCGACAGCGCTGCCAAGATTCCATGATTTCCGGACGTGTAACCACTGCATCAGTGATACCCCTCTCGACAAAATTTTTCCACGTCCAAAGCGGATCTTTTACATATTTCACGGATTGGGTGTACATCCTAAGCACCTCCAAAACTTTAAGGTTTAAGACGAAATCATTTTTGGCACAGGATTTGCATTAAATATAAGATGAAGGTTTAACTCTTTGAAGTTAGGAGTTCTCAGTATGGAATTTTACAATCTTGGCACCGTTCCTTGGTTTGAATCACAGGTTATCTATCACGCTTTTGCCCACCTGAACCGAGAGGCCTTAATACTCTGTACCCCGGCAGCACCTTATGTTTGTGCTGGGTTCCATCAAGATATACCCAGTGAAGTCGATTTAAATGTTTGTAAAGAATTCGGAATCCCCTTATTTCGTCGCGAAGTTGGAGGCGGATTAGTATTTCTAGATCAGAGGCAGGTTTTTTTTCAAATTGTCCTACATCGAAAAAATCCAATCGCTCCCACCAACCGGGAGCGGTTTTACAGGAAGCTCCTCGAACCAGTAGTGCAAACGCTTAAGGATTTCAGCTTAGCGGCGGAGATACTCTCGCCCTGTGACTTGATTGTTAACTCCAAAAAGATTTCTGGCAACGGCGCAGGTCAAATCGGAGAGTGTTATGTCTTAGTTGGAAATATACTCCTAGATTTCGATTATGAGGTTATGTCTTCTATTATTCGAGTCCCATCAGAGGGTTTCCGCCAAGAGTATTTACATCAAATGCAATCAAACCTTACGACATTGCAGGCGGAAATGGGGAGAGCCGTAAGTAGAGAGGAAGTTATCGAAAGACTCAAAATCAACTTCTACGGAGCCTTCTCGCTTACTTCAACCCAACTTGACAATCAGGTCCTTGAAGAAATCCGCAAACTCACCCCTATGTTTCAATCCAAGGAATGGCTGATGGAAGCTGGGCGTCGCCTCCTCTATCGGGAGATTAAAGTAGCGGAAAACTGTTCTATCAGAGAATACCAAGTCTCTCTTGATATTACTGACCTGACATGCCGTTTAGTCCTCGCTGGTCAGCGAATTACCAAAATTGACCTGAGTGACTCCAATCGCTTAATATCTCCCCTATTTTTACGACGGTTGGAATACTGCCTCCACGGAAAAAAGATGGATTTTAATACCTTAAATGAGGCCTGTTTGGAAGCACATGCCTTAAACGCCTTTAATGCAAAAATTCTAGCCTATACTCTTAGCGGAAAAACCGCTGTGGAACGACGTGATGATCCCTTCAGTATGACAGTTAAACTACCAATCTAAGATTCAAAGTACTCTGGGAATGCAAACCAAGTTCTGCGTACTAAGACGGAGAAATTCGCCTTTTCCCAATTATCATTATATTCTATTTTCTTTTCGAAACCCCTTTTTATAAATTCTCCAAATCGTTTCAAATAGTCCTCAGAATACCGGGTTAACACGTTAAGGTCTCCTGACCGAATACTTTCGGCGGCTAAAGAACCCGCGATTTTTCCAGCCACTATTGCCGGAAAAATTCCCTCGCCACTGATAGGATGAGTATGTCCTGCCGCATCCCCAATTAACATTAGGTTTTTCTGTTGCATCCTAAGCCGGGGTCCTCCGATAGGAATCGCTCCTCCAGTCGTTCGTATCACCTCTTCACCAATCACCCCTTCTTCGACTAAATATTGTTGAAATTCTGTTAAAGCAGTTGCTACACTTCCACCTAAACTCAAATCGATGCTAACCCCGACATTTGCCAGATCATTTTTAGGAAAAAGCCAAGCATATCCACCGGGGATGGATGGACTAAAGTATATTTGAGCCCATTGCGACCTTTTCCTTAACTTGACCGTGATTTGCTTAGCATAGGCCAAATGCTGAGGTGGGCAGCGTATTGCCTGGGCTACCACGGATTTTGGTCCTTCCGAACCAATAATAATCCCCGCTTTAACCATGGATAATTCCCCTTGATTATTGATTAAAACGCCTAGGTTCGTAACCGCTACTGCCTGTGCTCTAGTTAATAACTTAACCCCAGATTGAACCGCTCTCTCAGCTAAATAAGGGTCAAAGACATCTCGGTTAAGGATGTAACCAGGTGCCCGTGTTTGAGCTACTTGTTCTCGCTGAATATAGGTGATGAACCCTTCCACTCTTTGAGCTATGCAAGCCACTGGAATAGGTACTTCTTCAGCTAAACTCAAGGGTACATACTCTGCACATTGAACTGGTAAACCTATTTGTTCTTTTTTGTCCAACATCAACACCGAAACCCCACCGGCAGCTGCAGCAGCGGCTGCCGAGCTACCCGCTGGGCCAGCTCCGATTATTACAACATCAGATTTAGCCAAAATAGGCAGCGCGTCAATTCCAAACTCTTCCTTCATCTTAAGGCTCTGCGCACACATGACTCCACATCCTGAGCACTCACACCGGGAATTTGATCTGGGTAAGCCTTAAAAAAAGATCTGATTATCTCCTCGATTTTGTCCCCTTCCAGGGGGCAATCCTTTAAACAAGCCTCAAGCTCATAGATGACCGACGGATTATGGGTAAAGAAATCCCCGCTAATTAATACGCTTTTCAAAACTCGTGCCTTTAACTCCGTCTTGGCAACTACCCGGATTAACCCACCTGGTGTTTTAAGGCAAGCTTCCTTTATTTCTCCCGCCTCGCTCGGTAATCGGACTTTATAAATCCATTCAGGCGAATGAAAATATATTCTTTTCTCTCGAAATAATGCCTCTTCCCATGAATTAAGTTCGGCCTGAATAAATTGAATATCCATAACAGATGCGAATGCCGCACAAATAGCTTCTTTGATCTTGGACATATCTGGAACCTGACCGAGCTCTCTTTTAAGCCACGTTACCCGGTCCTCTACCGCGCTCATATTTTTATCGCTTATTTTTTCCATAGGAATTTTTAGTACCTTGACCATGCTCTTAACGTCAAAATCAATAAGTAAAGAGCATTGGAAGACAAAGGCATTGTCTAATTCTGCCCCCCCTGTACCGCAAATCTTACGATTACCAACTTGAATATCGTTACGGGGACGGAACATTGCCTTTACTCCAAGATCAGCCAAGGCTTTGACCATAACGTCACACAACAGCTTATAAACCTCATCGATATTTCTTCCCGCCAGCCAATCCTTACCCGCATAAATTTCCCACCCTAGTTCGGACGGTCCCCAAAAAATTGCTCCCCCTCCTGTGATACGACGGTTGATTTCAATACTTTGTTTCCGACAATAGTCTTCATCAATTTCTAACTCTACTGCTTGATGCAAACCCAATAGGGCGCAACGGGGAGAAAATTGGAGAAAACGCAAGGTATTCCGACATTCTCCTGCGCTTCGGGAAGCAAGCAAGACTTCGTCTAAAGCCATGTGGTCGGCTGAATCTAATGGGTTATTATCAAGTAGTCGCCAATTCATCATCCCTAAAGTCCTCCTTGATATTCATTAGATGTTTGTTTATCACGAGAACTGTTCGATTTTCGAACAGTGCTCGAAAGTCGAACAGTGCTCGTGCCTCTTATAATAAGTATTGCGCTAGTAATTAAGCCAATTTTACCTTCGGTATTTTTATCCTTATATCTAATATGCAATTCATATGCCAAGCCCAACTAATTTTCCTGGCATATGAATCGCATATAGAATAGTTGTCATCATCGGTATCCTGGCTTGTTTTCCTGTATTATTCTCACTAATCTGGGTGTTGTTGTCGGAACTCTTAATGCCTTTGCCACACTGTACTACGGAGGGGCTCCAGGCAGTCAATTAACCTTACATCTTTATTTTCATCGAAGCTATGACCTTGTATATCGCCTTTAAAGAACAACTTATTGCACTCTTATCATCAAAGGAATAATATTTTCCACCCATATCTTCCTATATTTTTATACGTAATTGATAAGCCAAACTCAATGGGATATCCTGGCATACGAATTGCATGATTATATAGTCATCACAAGTGTGCTGCTTGTTTTTTAGTTCTACTCTGGTAATGCCAAAATATATTCATGTATGGAAAGGATGTGATTTAAGTGTCACTAAAAGCCGCCTTTATTTTCCTGGCACCTCAAGCCGATCCTTCACAACATCAGGCGGATATTAAAACCCCACAGGTTACCTTACTCATACGGGGAGTCCAAAATTATCAGGAAGCGGTTATTCTTGCAAAACAGCTGGTTACTGAAGGAGTTCAGGCGTTGGAATTATGCGGAGGATTTGGAAACATTGGAACGGCGAAAATCGTTGAAGCTGTGGAGCATAAAATTCCAGTGGGTACAGTGCGATTTGATAGCCACCCCGGTTTGAGTGGGAAAAGCGGGGATGATCTATTCCTAACTTAGAATTTTTCATCTGTTTACACTTATAACTTTTAGGTATATAGTGGTTATTAATACCTAAAAGGATAAGTATTAATAACCATCCAAAACTAAATACGTTGTTTGCTAGGGGTGCCCTTCGGGGCTGAGATGAGGAAACTCGATCCCTTTGAACCTGATCTGGTTAATACCAGCGGAGGAAAGCTAATCATCATACTTATATTAGGAATATAAGTGAGAACTGCTTACCGCAGTTCTCACTTTTTTTATTGTTTGGTTTAGACCTCCCTGGTGCCTAGCAAGATGGGATCCACCGGCAAACACGTGTGACAAGTGAAAGGAGGACAGTCCGTTGCAAATTGTTGTCAACGGTAAAGCACTGGAAATTCTCTCAGAATGTACTGTATTCCAGTTGCTCGAAAACCTGGCTGCGACAAACAAAGCAGTTGTCGTAGAACTTAATGAAAAAATACTCACACCAGAACATCTGCAAAGTACTCTTTTACAGGCTGGTGACCGTTTGGAAATTTTAGTATTTATGGGAGGAGGCTGATACCGTGAACGATATTATACAGAGTTTTAATCTATCGGATGATAGTCTCATCATTGGTGGGGTAAATTTACACAGCCGTTTGTTTGTAGGCACTGGTAAGTTTTCGTCTCATGAAATAGTTCCTCGGGTGTTGGAAGCTAGTGGCAGCCAGGTAGTAACAATGGCTTTACGCCGAGTCGACTGGAAAAACCCACAAGAGAACATTCTCAACTACATGCCTCAAAACACCATTTTATTACCTAACACCTCTGGGGCTCGCACTGCCGAGGAAGCCGTACGCATCGCTCGTTTGGCTCAAGCTGCTGGCTGCGGAAACTGGGTAAAAATAGAGGTAGTCCAGGATCAGCGTTACCTATTGCCCGATAATTGGGAAACGTTGCGGGCTACTGAACAACTAGTCAAGGAAGGGTTTATAGTACTACCTTACATGAGTCCTGATCTAGGTGCTGCTAGGCGTCTACAGGATGCTGGCGCGGCAGCTATCATGCCTTTAGGAGCTCCAATTGGCAGCAACCGTGGCTTACAAACCAAAGAACTCATCCGAATTCTAATCGAAGAAATTCCCCTACCAATCATTGTCGATGCTGGCCTCGGCCGCCCCTCCGAAGCAGCCGAGGCTATGGAAATGGGAGCAGCCGCAGTGCTTGTGAATACAGCCATTGCCACCGCAAGTGATCCAGTATCCATGGCCCAAGCCTTCCGCTTGGCCGTAGCCGCAGGACGATTGGGCTATTTAGCTGGGCCTGGTGAACGGCAGATTGAAGCCTCCGCTTCTTCTCCCTTAACCGGTTTTTTGCAGGAGGGTTAACGGATGTTTTACGAGCAAATCACTGAATGGCAACAAAGGCTCTCCGATTCGAGCTGGGAGAGTTTTAACGGGATTGATGTGGAGCGGGTTTTAGCCAGAGAAACTCTCCACCCACAAGATTTGGCGGTCTTGCTTTCCCCAGCTGCCATAACTTACCTAGAGCCCATGGCGAAAAAGGCTCAGTCTTTAACAATTCGCCATTTCGGCCGCACGATTGGTTTATTCACCCCCCTATATCTTGCTAATTTTTGCAGTAATAGTTGTCTGTATTGTAGTTTCCACGCTGGAAATGAGATTGTACGGTGCAAGCTTACCATCGAACAAGTCATTAAAGAAGGCGAGGCCATCTCGTCCACTGGGCTTCAGCATTTGCTACTCTTGACAGGAGAATCCCGCACACAGAGTGGACCCTCTTATATGGGAGAATGCGTCCGCGCTTTGCGACCAATGTTTGCCTCTCTCGGACTTGAAGTGTATCCTCTTTCCACTGAAGAGTACCGACATTTATTCGAGGAGGGGATTGATTCGGTCACTCTCTTTCAAGAAACCTACGATGAAACTACCTACGCTCTGGTACACCCCGCAGGACCAAAGCGGGATTATCACTATCGCTTAGGGGCACCGGAGCGAGCATGTTCTGCAGGAATCTCTTCCGTAAACATCGGAGCGCTCTTAGGTCTTTCAGACTGGCGGCGAGATGCCTTTTATTCGGCACTCCATGCCGACTACTTGCAAAGAAATTTCCCCGGAGTCGAAGTTGCTATCTCCGTACCACGACTCAGACCCTATGCCGGCAGTTTCAACTCATCTGCTGCACCCGTCACGGATGAGGCCTTAGTCCAAATCATTCTGGCATACCGACTGTTTCTTCCCCGAGCTGGCATTACCTTGTCCACTCGGGAAAGTCCACAAATGAGGGAAAATTTGCTTCCCCTCGGAATTACTCGAATGTCGGCCGGCGCTCTCACTTCCGTCGGTGGTTATAGCGAAACAGACAATGTAGGCAGTGCCCAATTTGAAATCGCCGACGAACGGTCCGTTCCAGAAGTAGTACAAATGATCCGGGCCAAAGGTTATCTACCCACTTTTTGTGACTGGGTTGATATGCGGGCGGGAAAGGATGCACTGAACTCGTTCAAGTAAAGTGAAAAGGCACTTTCATTAAATTTCCGTGCCTTGAGCACAGTGAAAGGAATGAACCCTATGATGAACGGAATTTCAAGAAGACCTACCCTTCCGTCTGGTATCTATGCCCTTACCTCTGAACTCCACTCTCAAGGTAGGAGCAATATTGAAGTAGCCAGTGAGATCTTGGCCAGCGGTGTACCGATCCTTCAGTATCGCGAGAAATCCAAGAAGGTTAGGAAGATGTATGAGGAGTGTCTGGTGCTACGCGCTCTGACTCAAGAATACGGCGCCTTGTTCATCATCAATGACCACTTAGACCTGGCATTGGCGGTATGTGCCGATGGCGTGCATATCGGACAAGACGATTTACCGTTATCAAAGGTGCGCGAGATAGTCGGCCCCAATCTCATGATCGGTGTCTCTACTCATTCGCCGGATCAAGCACGGGCCGCCGTGAGCGGTGGCGCAGATTACATCGGAGTAGGACCCATACATGCCACCCATACCAAAATCGATGTATGTGATCCGGTGGGACTGGACTATTTAGACTACGTCGTCAAGAATCTGGAGATCCCCTTCGTTGCGATCGGCGGAATTAAAGAACACAATCTAGCAACAGTCCTCAAAGCGGGCGCTCGAACTGTTGCCTTAGTCACCGAAATTGTAGGCAACCCGGACATTGCAAGCAAGATTAAACGTTTACAACGTATCATGGAAACACAGACCTTATAATGACATGGCAATCAAAGCGTCCCCTGCCACGCTTTCTTGAAGTGTTAACCGCATTATGGAGTCATTGAATAAGACAAATAAATATGAAAGAGTGTGATTTTGATGAGTACACAAATGGAACAGGCCAGAAATGGAATAATAACCGCGGCAATGAAAACGGTCGCTGGTAAAGAAGGTCTTACTGCTGAGGAAATTAGGCTCCGGGTAGCGGCGGGCAGCATTGTCATCCCCTCGAACCATAATCATACATCGCTGAGTCCCGAGGGTGTTGGTCTTGGACTTAGGACGAAGATTAATGTCAATTTAGGTATCTCCCCGGAATGTGCCAATCTCGACAGCGAGCTAGCCAAAGTACGCATGGCTTTAGACATGAAAGCGGAAGCAATTATGGATCTAAGCAACTATGGCAAAACCGCTGAATTCCGTCACAAGCTCATTAGCATGTCCCCAGCAATGATTGGTTCTGTTCCTATGTATGATGCCCTTGGCTATTTAGATAAAAAATTAGAAGAGATTACTCCCCGAGAATTTTTAGATGTGGTAGAACAGCACGCCCGAGACGGTGTTGATTTTGTTACTATCCACGCCGGCATCAACAGGGAAACTGCCCAGCATTTCCGTAAGACCTCCCGAGTTACCAACATTGTTTCCCGAGGCGGGTCTTTACTGTATGCTTGGATGGAATTAACTGGACACGAAAACCCTTTTTACGAGTATTTTGACGATCTCCTGGATATCTGCGTAAAATATGATGTCACGTTAAGTTTAGGAGATGCTTGCCGACCTGGAAGTATTGCTGATGCCACAGACGGAGCTCAAATTTCAGAATTAATCGTGATGGGAGAATTGACTCAAAGAGCTTGGAAACGCAATGTTCAAGTCATGATTGAAGGACCTGGCCATGTTCCCTTGCAGGAGGTTGTGACTAATGTTCAATTGGCCAAAAAGCTATGCCACGGAGCACCCTTCTATATTTTAGGGCCATTAGTCACGGATGTTGCTCCCGGTTACGATCACATTACCAGTGCAATCGGCGGAGCTTTAGCCGCCTCGGCAGGAGCAGATTTTCTCTGCTATGTAACGCCAGGCGAACACCTTCGTTTGCCTACCTTGGACGACGTGCGCGAAGGGATTGTTGCGGTCAAGATCGCAGCACATTCTGGGGATATCGCTAAAGGGGTACCTGGAGCCGCCGAATGGGACATGAAGATGAGCCAAGCCAGACAAGCTTTGGATTGGGAGAAAATGTTTAGTCTAGCCTTGGACCGTGAAAAGCCAGAGCGTTATCGCAAAGAGTCCGCCCCCGAGCATCAGGACAGCTGCACCATGTGTGGAGAAATGTGTTCGATGCGCCTTATGAACCGTATTATGGACTAAACGTGTTGCGGGGACGGTCAACAAACCAGTTTAGCAATTGAGCACTCCCAGTTCGATTAGAAATAATATTTATTTTTAACCATTAAATTCTATGCGACCATGTATGCTATGCTACACTTTACATGGTCGCATAGAACGCCCCTAGTAGGCGTAAAACTTGTCCCAAAAATGCATATAGTGTAGTACAATACTTATGATGAGTAATTATTCCAAATAAGAAAGGTGGAATTCAGTATGACAGGGGAAGAATACAAAGCAATACTAACAATGGCTATTGACAATGAAGTTGAGTCTTATGCATTTTATAAGGGAGTTTCTGAAAGAGTCGTCGATCCTTACATTAAGAAATTGTTTTCCGAATTTGCTGCAGAAGAACTAGGACATCAAAAACTATTAGAAGGTTTTCTTGCCAAGGATATCAAAGACATGCATTTTGATGAGTCCGCAGATTATAAAGTTTCTGAAACAGTTGACAAACCCAAATTATCTTTGGACATGAAACCTGCAGACGCTTTAGCCTTGGCCATGAAAAATGAAGAAGATGCTATGAACATGTACTCAGCATTTGCCACTGCTAGCTGCGATCAAAGTCAGAAGGAAATGTTCCATGATCTGTCCATCATGGAACAGGGTCATAAAACAAAAATCGAAAAATATTACGTGAATGTTGCTTATCCTGAGGTGTGGTAAGCTATGTGCATGGAAAAACAGCCTTTGCGTCAAAAACCGTGCCCATTGAGTTAAAATCAAATGGTGCATCGATGCACCATTTGGCCTCTCTGCCCCGATGGGGGGAGTAACTCACTGATTCAGTCAGCTATTTGCGCCACTCCCCATGGGGTACCAGCTCTTTGGTTTCCGTCAAACGCCGTCCGATCTCAACGGCGTTGCTAAGCAGCATTTTGCAGCTTTGTTCCTTGATAACGTTAATCTCGGACGCGATTTGCTCAGGCGTCCTGTTGGAAATTTCCATCCTCATACCGACTGCCCAGCCATTTGCGGAATGTCTTTTCATATCCCTCTATAGGATATGCCGAGCCCCAGACAAGCGTGAGGGCTATAGCGCCAATCCACCCTTGTCTAATTGCCCAAGTTTGAGTATTTTTGAAATCATCCGCTTGTTTTACTGCTTAATATTATAAAAAAAGAACTGGAATTACGCATTTTAAATCGTAATCCCAGTTCTTTCTTTATTGATCTTCAGTTTACATTAAATTTTTAGTGGCCTCCTGCAGAGCCCATCTATTTTGAAATTAAAGTTAACTGATTTTTGAAATCTGTACGCCACACACTTTATACTCATAGGTTTTTGTGACTTTATCATAGGCTCCATTGGTCAGTTCATTAGTTGGAGCATCGAAATAGTGGAAGGTCATAAAGACCATACCTACGGGCACTCGTTTGGTGATCTTAATTTTGGTCTTTACCTCACCACGACGGGATGAAACTTTAACAATTTCACCCACTTCGAGTCCTAGCCGTTTGGCATCTAAGGGATTCACTTCCGCCAGTTCTTCTGGTGAATGCCCTTCTAACGATGGAGAGTATTGAGTGAAAACGTTATAATGGGAAAGTTTACGCCCAGTATTGAGTAAGAACGGATACTCTTCATCTGGTAATTCAGCAGGTAACTGATTTTCGATCGCCACAAATTGTCCTAAACCCCGGTTGAACCTTCCTTCATGTAAGAACTTTGTACCAGGGTGTTCAACCGTCGGTACTGGCCACTGCAAGCCTTGTGTTCCTAGCCGTTCATGGGTAATCCCTGCAAAAATAGGGGTAAGCTTAGCAATTTCCTGCATAACTTCTTCTGAAGATTGATACTCGAAGGGGTAACCCATACGAGTTGCCAGGTCACAAATGATCTCCCCATCGGCCCTTGCATTACCGATCGGTTTAATGGCCTGATTGACCATTTGCACTCGCCGCTCAGTATTTGAGAATGTACCCGTCTTCTCAGCATAGCTAGCTCCAGGTAGGACGACATCTGCCAACTTAGCGGTTTCAGACAAGAAGATCTCTTGGACTACAAGGAAATCAAGGGCTTTAAGGCCTTTGCGCACATGGTTAGCATCAGCATCTGTGATGACTGGGTCTTCGCCTAAAATATACAAAGCCCGCAAATCTTTAGTAGCCGCCGCTGCAAACATATCCGGAATCATAAATCCATTATTGGGGTCTAGAGGAACTCCCCAAGCGGCTTCGAATTTTGCCCGTGCTTCAGGGTTTGTGACTTGTTGGTAACCAGGGTAGACGTTCGGCAATGCGCCCATATCGCAGGCACCCTGAACATTATTTTGCCCGCGCATTGGGTTGACGCCCGAACTTTCTTTACCGATATTACCCGTAAGCATGGCTAGATTCGCCAAACTCATCACGTTATCCGTGCCACAGACGTGTTCTGTGATCCCTAAGGTATAGAAGATCTCTGCACATTCTGCGGTTGCATAAAGTTTGGCAGCTTCCTCGAGCTGCTCTACAGGAACTCCTGTTATTTGACTAACAACTTCAGGAGTATATTTTTTCACAATTTCTCGAACTTTTTCAAAACCTTCTGTGCGTTCTTCAATGAACGCTTGATCTTCCCAGCCATTGGCCAGAATAATGTTCATAATTCCGTTGATCAGAGCAATATCCGTTCCCGAACGAAGCCTTAGCCAAACATCTGCATGCTCTGCGATGTCGGTGCACCGAGGATCCACCACAATCAGCTTTGAGCCCTTAGCTAACGCTTGCTTCATTTTTGTTCCGATCACGGGGTGAGCTTCAGTCGGGTTTGAACCAATCACGAACATTGCTTTGGTGTTTGGAATTTCGTTGATAGAGTTAGTCATCGCTCCGGATCCAAATGAGGTGGCCAGACCGGCCACAGTGGGAGCGTGTCACGTCCTGGCGCAGTGATCGATATTGTTGGTACCGATCACCGCGCGCATAAATTTTTGCATAAGATAATTCTCTTCGTTAGTACAATGGGCACAACTTAAAGCAGCTATCGAGTTCGGGCCATAGTCCTTCTTGATCTCCCCTAGCTTCGTAGCAACTAAATCTAAGGCCTCATCCCAGCTTGCAGGAACTAGCACCCCATCTTTGCGGATCAGAGGCGTTGTCAAGCGATGGGGACTATAAATCATGTCCATACCAAAGCGACCTTTGACACATAAAGCCTTGCCATTGACAGGCGCATTCGGATTTGAGGTCACACCAATGACTTTACCGTCTTTGACATTGAGGTCAAAGTTACAACCTACCCCACAAAATGGGCACGTCGTTTGGACTTTGCTTACTTCCCAAGAATGCCCTTTACCGACCATTTGCTTTTCTACCAGGGCTCCTACTGGACAGACCGAGACACAGGAGCCACAGAAATCGCAAGCGGATTCATTATAAGGAAGATTGAAAGCTGGGCCTACTTGAGTATCAAAACCCCGGAAAGAAAAGTCTAGAATACTTTTCCCCTGAATCTCCGTACACGCTTTAATACATTTTCCGCACGAGATACATTTATTCGGGTCCCGCAAAATGAAAGGATTTCCGCTATCAATCGGAAGGGCACGTTGCTCACCTTTATAAAGCTCACCAGAGGCACCATATTCATAGGCATACTCAGCCAAAGAGCAATTCCCCATTTTCTGGCACGTCATGCAATCTAGAGGATGATTTGCTAGCAACAGTTCCAGAATTGTCTTGCGTGCTGCCCGGACTTTAGGATTTTGAGTTTGCACTACCATACCCTGCGTAACTTGAGTAACACACGACGGGGGAAGATTGCGCATGCCTTCGATTTGAACTACACACAAACGGCAAGCGCCGGCTGGGGTAAGCTCTGGGTCATGACACAAAGTAGGAATCGGGATATTATGCATACGACAGGCTTCAAGTACGGTCGTTCCCTTCAGAACACTGACTTCCTGTCCATCGATCGTTAAGGTAAACCACTCCAATGCATTTCACTCCTTTCCGGTAATCATTCTTATTCAGAGGCTATTTCTATGAAGCAATTGAATCTTAAATAGCTTCGCTAACACTATTTCAGTGAGTTAATTTTTTCGACAATATTACCGAGACCTAGAAATTCTTCCCATGCAACCTGGATGAACTCACCGTCTTGATTAATGAAAGGTCTTTCCGTTCGGTTAGGGTTGTACTTGAAATCAGACCCGATACGCCCTTTTAGGCATAGCGGTCGGCCATTGGCCGCCGATTTTGCAGTTACCCCAATAATTTTACCATTCTTATAGTTAATGTCAAAATTGCAACCAGATTCACAAAAAGTGCAAGTGGCTTCTTCCTTAGTGAACTCCCATGTCCTACCTTTACCCATCATGCTTTTGTCAACCAGAGCTCCGACTGGACAAATAGCCACACATCGGTTGCAATAAACACAGCTAGAATCATTCAGATCAGTGTCATTAAAGGTGGCCACCTTTGTATTGAATCCTCGATAAGCGTAATCAATCACGCTTCGTTCTGTTACAGCGTTACAGGTTGCAACACACTTGCCACACAAGATACATTTATTGGGATCTCTTAGGATATAAGGGTTTCCATCATCGATCGGTTGATTCCGTTTCTCACCTTGATAAATTTCGCCTGTAACACCATATTCATAAGCATATTTAGCCAAGGAGCAGTCTCCCAGTTTTTCACAAAGCATGCAATCTAAGGGATGATTCGCTACCAACAACTCTAGAATTGTTTTGCGTGCTGCCCGAACTTTAGGATTTTGAGTTTCTATTTTCATACCCTGAGCCGTTTGAGTGACGCAAGCTGGAGGAAGATTACGCATCCCTTCAATTTGGACAACGCACAATCGACAAGCACCAGCAGAGGTGATTTCCTTATCATGGCACAAGGTTGGTATGGAAATATCATGCATCCGACAGGCCTCAAGTACGGTTGTCCCCTTAGGAACGCTGACTTCGCGCCCATCAATTGTTATAGTAATCAACGCCAAAGCACCTCCCCTCAGTTTATGCTCGAATAACTGCATTAAACTTGCATTTATCCACGCAAGTTCCGCATTTAATACAATCCTCTTCTTTAATGACATACGGGGTTTTCTTTTCCCCTGTTATACAAGTCACTGGACAGTTTTTAGCACATAGCCCGCATCCTTTGCATTTTTCTGCATCAATTGTATAACTAAGCAAGGCTGAACAGGCGTGTGCGGGACACTTATGATCAAAAATATGAGCCTCAAACTCATGCCTAAAGTATTTCAGAGTTGCTAATATTGGACTCGGTGCGAACTGACCTAATCCACAGAGGGACGTTTCCTTGATCGTCAAAGCGAGATTTTCTAAAATATCGAGATCTTCCGCTTTTCCTTCGCCCTTTGTAATTCTGTCTAGAATTTCGTACATTCGCTTGGTACCTTCTCGGCATGGCGTACATTTTCCACAAGATTCTTTCGTTGAAAAACTTAAGAAGAAGCGCGCAATGTCTACCATACAGGTGGTCTCATCCATGATCACGAGTCCACCCGATCCAACCATTGCCCCTGCTTTGGTTAAGGTATCATAGTCCACGGCCAGATCCAGCATGTCTTCAGGCAAACATCCACCGGATGGTCCCCCAATTTGCACAGCTTTAAAGGCTTTGCCGTTCTGAATTCCGCCCCCGATGTCAAAGATGATTTCTCTGAGGGTTGTCCCCATCGGAACCTCGACTAGACCTGTATTATTCACTTTTCCGGTCAGGGCAAAAATTTTCGTCCCTTTGCTTTTTTCCGTTCCGAATTGGGAATACCACTCCGCACCGTTTCGCAAAATATGAGGAATATTGGACCATGTTTCTACGTTATTAATATTGGTTGGTTTTCCCCATAAGCCACTTACTGCTGGAAAAGGTGGGCGAACACGTGGCATTCCACGTTTACCTTCGATAGAAGCCATTAACGCTGTTTCTTCTCCACAGACAAAGGCTCCTGCACCAGCGAAAACATTCAGTTTAAAGTTGAAGCCCGAGTTCAGAATATTATTTCCGAGGTAGCCTGCTTCCTCAGCTTGCCGAATTGCAATTTCCAGATGTTTAATGGCCAATGGGTATTCAGCTCGGCAATAGACATAGCCTTCATCGACACCCATTGCATAGGCTCCGATGAGCATTCCCTCGATCACAGAATGAGGATCCCCCTCCAGTACACTGCGGTCCATAAAAGCCCCGGGGTCCCCTTCGTCTGCATTACAGATAATGTATTTTTTATCGCTCGGCGTTGCACGGCAAAAGCCCCACTTTAGACCCGTTGGGAAGCCTGCACCACCACGACCACGAAGCCCAGATTTCTTGACTTCTTCTAGGGTTTCCTCCGGTGACATCTCTTTGAGCACCTTCTGTAAACCAAGATATCCATCCCGTGCCGTGTATTCTTCAATCTTCTGGGGATCAATAACACCGCAGTTTTGCAGAACAATCCGATGCTGCTTAGCAAAAAACGGGATTTCGGATAGAGTGCTCAGTGGTTTTTGAGTTACCTGATCTTGAATCAGAAGGCGTTCAACCCGTTCGCCTTTCATAATATCTTGCGCAACTATTTCTGCAACATCATCTGCTGTAACCGAAGTATATAATACCTGCTGTGGTTCTATAACCAGCGTCGGTCCCTTTTCACAGAACCCTTGGCACCCAGTACCAACAATGCTCACGGTTTCTTCGAGTCCTTGTCGACTAAGCTCCAATTTCAAGGCATCAATAAGTTTATGTGCACCCGATGACGCGCATCCTGTCCCCGCACAAACTAAAATCCGTTGGTTCTCTGCCATCCCTTTAATCCCCCTACTCGTATTTGGCTAATATTTTCGCAATACTCTCCGGTAACAATCTGCCGTGAACCTCATTGTTGATCGAAATCACTGGTGCAAGTCCACAGGCTCCAATACATGCCACAACTTCTAATGTAAATCGCCTATCTTCAGTCGTTGCCCCATCTTTAATCTTTAATGCTTTCTCAATAGTTTCTAGGACCTTGGCTCCACCTCGGACATGACAAGCCGTTCCCAAACAAACGTTGATCACATTTCTTCCTGAAGGAACTAAACGAAACTGAGCATAAAAAGTAACAACTCCATATATCCTCGCTAGTGGTATACGCAAAGATTTACTAATGTGTTTTAGCACGTCAGTTGGCAAATATCCATAAACCTCTTGAGCATGCTGCAAAACTGGGATCAACGGTCCATTTTCATTTCTGTATTTGGTAATAATCTCATCTAACTTAATTTGCTTAGGGTCTACTAAATCTTCACACGCGGTGCACAAATAAATCCCCCCTACTAAATTCTAACTATTAAAGTTATATACGCCATTTTCTGTGATCAACATCGTCATTAGAGCGTCGTGCTTGCCGACCGGCACTTGTGGAATGACTTGACATTCGAAACCTAGGGCGATCCTCGGTGTTAAGGGGTTCAACAGCATAAAAAAGCGGTCATAATAGCCGCCCCCATACCCTAAACGATTCCCTTGCAGATCGAACCCTGAACCAGGTACGATAATCAAATCAATTTCTGAGGGTTCCACAACTCCAAGCGTCAATTTAGGCTCTCGAATCCCATAAGTTCCTGGTTCAATATCCTGTATCAGATCATGTACTTCGATTGGAAGGAGTATGCTATTAGGTGCACAGCGGGGTAATACTAGTTTTTTCTTACAGGCTAGCGTTGCCTCTGCCATGGCCGTAGTCTCTACTTCTTCACGAAAATTAAGAAATAACATCACAGTTTGAGCCAGTTTGAACTCCTGTAGATCCATAAGTTTTTGCTGAATAATTCCACTTTTTCTTTTTCTTTCCTTCTCTCCTAAAGAGGTCCTCTGACATAAACACGCCTGGCGCACTTCGGCCTTTAAAGACTGTTGGTCCTCACTCATGTCAATTCTACCTTTCAGAAAATCTTGTACTTATTAGAATTATTCGATTAATAGAGTGAAAATCCTTCCTATTTTTAAAATTTCATAATAAGTGTTTTCTGATATTTCTTGAGCAGTAACAGAACAAGAATTGAATATATCAATATTTTAGCCTAAAAGTTATCCACCTTCTAAAACTAGTTATACTGCCTCCTTCCCCAAGTTATCCACATTATCCACAGGCATTGTGGATAATGTGGCCGCCAATTGAACCTATTTACACAAAACCGTAAAACAGCTACCACGACTTATCTACAGACTTATCCACATTATCCACAGCTCAACCTTATCCACAGAACGTACGCTCGTGGTACTTGGGGGAGACAAGCTCGGCACTTACGACCGAAGAGCAAACTAACCGTTCCTGAGGTATACACACTCATTGTCGTGCACCAATAGCGAGCTTTGGCTACGCGTTGCTGACGCTACGCTTACTTTACTGATACTGCTACAGATGTTGACGCTGATGATGCTACAGATTCTTGTTTTGAATCGTTTTTCAGATAAACAAACCAATAAACACCAGCCACAAAAATCGATCCCCCTACAATGTTTCCAAGGGTTACCGGAACTAAGTTATTTATGATAAAAGTCCCCCAGTTTAAGTTTGCAAGTGCTGCTGGTGCAAGATGAGATTCAGCTACCCAGCTTGGATTTGATTTAGCTAGTATTCCAGCAGGAATATAATACATATTCGCTACACTATGCTCAAAACCAGATGTTATAAACAGCCATATTGGGAAGAAGATAGCAAGTATTTTACCTACCATGTCCTTCGCTCCGTAGGCCATCCAAACTGCTAGACAGACTAACATGTTACACATAATTCCTAAATAGAAAGCAGACATGAACGATAATCCTACTTTATAGGATGCTATTTTAATAGTTACTCCACCCAGAACATTTGCCCCACTGTTAAATAGCCCAGAATTCACCATCATATAGGCAAGAAATAATGACCCGATAAAATTGCCACTATAAACAAAAAACCAATTTTTAAGCATGTCATATAATTTGATTTTCCCATCTAAGACTCCGCCTAAAATCATTGTGTTTCCTGTGAACAATTCTCCTCCTGCTAAGACAACTAGCATCAATCCTGTTCCAAATATAGCACCTGCTAGAACTTTACCAAGACCATAAGTTTCCGGCTTTGCAAATAAATTAAAGGCTGCCATATTTGACCCTTCAGCTGCAAAAGCAATAAAAGCTCCCGCTAAAATTCCTAACACGATAATATTCAAACTTTTCATTTCTACTTTTTTGATTCCTGTCTTTACTGTGGTGTTTGCAATTTCCGCTGGTGTTAAAAAGCCCTTTGTTTCTTCCATAGTTCCCACTCCTTAACTTCAGATTTCTTCCCAGGGAAAGTTCTTACAATACAATGTCAATCTCCTTTCTAAAGTAATGTGTTAAGAATCTTACTTCTGCATAGCACCTTGATCCTTGAAACTTCTCCTCCTAAAGGTCGACTTGTTCTTGGGAGTATAATCCCTGATGTATATTATAAAGTTTAACTTGCTTTGCGCTTCCTGTCACGATTATGGAGATTAATAAAGTGTTTTGTGATTTAAGAAAATAGTTTTTATATTTTGTAAATTATGAAAGGGGCCCAATAGGATAAGCCACTCGAAGTATATGCCTTTTTGCTGCCACATAGTTATCCAAATTTTAAATAAGAGTTCAAGTCAGGGTACAAGCCGGGGCACGGGTCTTCGACTTGCATTCAAAGGTATGTGAAGACAAAAAACACTGCCCTAAAAAAGCAGTGCTATTAAAACATTATTTCAAAAAAGTCGGTCGGCACTTAACTACAAGTTAAGAGTTAATAATTCACCAACAATCGTGGACTAATCATCATTTGCATTCCATAACGGTAACTGTCCAAGGCCCATCTCTTCACCTTGAGCTTCGGTTAAACTAGACAATACACGATCGTTGAGGATCACTACCACAAAGAAAGCAGTCAAGAACGGTCTCCTACTTGCATAGACGGTGCACATGAAATGTGCCGTCCTCCCACCCCGGTTCTCCGTTCCCCAACCCAAGCCCAAGACTTGTGTGACACGAGCGCGAAGTCTTTACGTAAGCAGACTAGCAAACTTCCATGTAAGCGACCCCAGATACGGGGCTGAGCACAGGACGTGCGAAGCCCCATAGCGCCATGGACGGCGCTTATAGCGGGAATTCCATTCCCCCTTTAGGAGCTTACACGGTTAGTTTGCTCTGCGTCGTAAGTACCGAGTGTTGTGTCACACAAGTCCCTCATACAAGTCCCAGCCCTGGCACGGCATTCAGTGTCCAAGGCGAAAAATCCCCAGCTAAATAGTGATAATACCCCGTGATAGCAATCATTGCACCATTATCTGTGCAAAAAAGTGGTGGTGGATACACAAACCTTACACTCCGCTCAGACAACTCTTTGTTTAATGTCTCACGCAGCAAACTATTCGCTGCAACACCGCCTGCGAGCACCAAGGTCTTAGCTCCTGTCTGATCAATAGCTCTCAAAGCTTTCCAGACCAACACGTCCACAACTGCTTGCTGAAAAGAAGCCGCAAGATCCGGAACGTTCAGTGTTTCACCCCGCATGCGAGCAGAATTCAAGGTATTTAAGACAGCCGACTTCATACCACTAAAACTAAAATCTAAGCTGTCCTTTTCTAACATGGCCCGTGGGAACTTAAACGCTTGTGCATCTCCATCCAAAGCGACTTTTTGAATCTGGGGACCTCCAGGATAGCCTAAGCCTAAAGTCCGGGCTACTTTATCCAGTGCCTCACCAGCCGCATCATCACGTGTGTGCCCCAAAACCTGGTACTGACCGTGGGCTTCAAAGAAGATGAGGTGAGTATGTCCACCAGAAACCAAAAGAGCTAGGAATGGAAATTCCAGATCCGGATTATGGAGAAAATTAGCATAAATATGCCCTTCCAAATGATTAATGCCAATCAACGGAATTCCAGCGGCATAAGCCATAGCCTTCGCACCTGAAACCCCTACTAAGAGGGATCCTACCAGCCCAGGACCATAAGTCACTGCAATGGCCGATAAATCTGAAAAACTAACCTTTGCTGAATCCAAAGCTTCCTGTACGACAGGTTGAATGTGAAGACTGTGTTCGCGTGAAGCGATTTCTGGTACAACCCCACCATACCTCTGATGAGTCACTATTTGAGAAGAAATAATATGACTGCGCAAATCCGTTCCATTAACTAGAACAGCTGCAGATGTCTCATCACAGCTTGTTTCGATCCCTAAAATTACAATCTCACTTTTTTGACTCCCCATCACGTCACATTCACTTTCCTTCCCAATTCCGCCCACATAATCATCGCATCCTCTCCAGTATCCGCATAATACCCCTTGCGAACACCCGCAATAACAAAGCCTAAGCGCTTATATAGAGATTGCGCCGGGCTATTGGAAACACGAACTTCTAACGTCATCCGCTCCATACCCTGCTCAAGCATTTTTCCCATCACCGAACGCATCAAGAACTCCCCCCAATGTTGCCCTCGGTGGTTCGGAGTAATAGCAATGTTGGTAATGTGTCCTTCATCAAGGATAAACCAAAGACCCATGTACCCGATCACTTGACCTTCCAACTCTAAACAAAGATAACGAGCATACTCATTATCTTTAAGCTCTGCTTTAAAGGCCTCTATAGACCAAGGTGTCGCAAAAGAGACACGCTCGATTTCTAGAATAGCTTCAAGATCGTCTGGGTGCAGGGGACGTACAATCCCTTTATTCATGCTCTAATCTCCTGCGGGCTTCCTCTTTCTTCGCCCAATTGACCTCCGCCTCAGAAAAACGAATGTAGAGCGGTTCAACTAACTCTCCAACGCCCGTTTCTTGCCAACGTTGCCAGATCGCTCGAGCCGCATACGCACCACGGGGTAAGCTAACATACTCTGGCAAAATTACAGCGTTCTCTCCCAAGACCTCCTCGATTCGGGTCTTAGCCTTTTCGGTAGCATCTCCAACAAAACAAATCGGACGGTCCAGACTTCTCAAGTGTTCCAGCCAAAGCTCTGTAGGTACGGCTTGGGGTAGCGTCAAGCACTCGACTTCCTCTTTCCCTTTCACCCAACGGTAACGCGCCGTGTACCACTCATTCTTGCGCGCATCCAAGATAGGAACGAGGTCTTCTACTCTTCCCAATCCAGCCCAAGCTAGAGCATCAAGCGACAACACAGCAAGAAGCGGGAGTTTTAAAACTTGAGCTAAGCCCTGAGCTGTTGCGATTCCTATCCGAATTCCAGTAAACGAACCCGGACCTCGTACTACCCCGATCATCTCTAAATCCTGCAGAGTCCAAGAGGCAGCTATAAGCAGTTGGTCAAGCATTGGAATGAGACGCTCCGAATGGGTCTTGGCAGTATGTAAAAAGCTCTCAGCTATAAGCCGACCGTCTTCCGCCAAGGAGACTGCTGTAACTTTCGTTGTCGTATCAATGGTTAAATATTTCATCGGTTCCACCGAGCCTTTTCATCTAATCGTGAGACTCCCACTTCTAAAAATTGGGAGTGGTGCCCCATACTCTGGTTCGGTTGAGGTTAGACTCCCACCGATCTCGATGTCCAACATTAGTTGAACAAGTATACTTTTGCACGATAGCCTGTAACTTCCATTATATGACTTCAGTCATACCTTTTATACGGTGCTCCCATTCGAATCCCTTAGCTCTGAATATTATCTCACGTGGTTGTTCTCCACTTCCCGAGATCTCGACAATTAAACGATCATCTGGCAAATAGTCTTCGATAATTTCAGGCCACTCGATGAGACAAACAGCATTCTCCTGGAATGCATCTTCCACTCCAATTACTTCCGCCTCTTCCGGGTGTTGTAATCGATACAGATCCATATGAACTAAACGCACTTCTGTACCTTCGATTTGTCCTAAATACTCATGTATTAAGGTAAAGGTAGGGCTAGTCATAGGGCCTTTTACACAGAACGCCTCGCCAACCCCTTGCGCAAAAGCTGTCTTCCCTGCACCGAGGTCCCCGATTAGCGCTACAACATCTCCACCTCGCAAACACCCGCCCAGTTGTTTTCCCAATTTTTGCGTTTGCTCAGCCGTTGCACTCGTAACCTTATTTTCCATGCTACTTTTTCCTCCTCATACAAACATTTTTATTGTATCCTGTTCGGCTAAGGAATTAAACCTATAAGGGCAATTCAGAATTGCCCTTATAGGTTATCAATATATCTAGGCGCTCTCCATAAGTGGAGGCATGGCGGTTCTACCAAAAACGTTCGTACCCCATACTCCCAGAATAATCAGAGTTATCCCCACTGCATGAATCCAACTGAACTGTTCTCCCCGAAAAACCACTCCAGAAAAAACTGCCACCACCGTAATAAGGTTAAAAATCGGCGCGGATTGAGAAGCGGGCAGTGCCGCAAACATATAGTTTGATAGAAAGAAAGCCAGTACAGATGAAATAGCGCTCAGGTAAAAAATTGCCCATAGCACACTCGACAATTGAAGGGGCCTAAGATAAGCCGCTAACGAGCCTTCAAAAAAGCTTTGTCCAATCCCCAACCCATTGAAAATCAGAGTACCTGCCCACATCATCACAAAAGTGATTTCCAATGGAGTGAATTTTTTAGAGGAATGTCTAGCCAAAATACTATACGCACCCGCAGCGAGAACTGCCAGGAGTAGCGCCAGAATTCCCCAGAGATGTTCTCCAAACTGAAGTTTCCCTTGCGTTGAAACGATGACGAGCACCCCAAGAACTGAAGCGGCTATCGAAAGAATTTGCTTAGGATTAAGTTTTTCTTTGAGAAAAATTGCGGCCATGGTTGCAATTGCTACTGGAACCAAAGCGATAACCATCCCCGCCTCAGACGCTGAAGTCCACTTGACTCCCCACGTCTCCCCTATAAAATAAAGTCCTGGTTGGAAGAGAGCTAAGAGGAGCAGAGAAGATGTTGGTTTTCCTTTCAGATTAATCCGTATTAAGCCGGTCAGCTTTAAGACGGTCAGAAGGATTGCTGCTGCCCCAAAGCGAAAGCCTAATAGCTGGAGCGGAAAGGTGTGATCCAAGGTTTCTTTGGTAAATAAAAAAGAAAAACCCCAGATGACCGCCATCCCAATTCCTGCAAAAACCGGGAGTCCTGAGGACACTTTTGAACTCATGGGTTCGTACCATCTTCCGTTGACTCTGGACAAACGATCACTCCATTAATGATGACATAGAGAGGACGTGAGGTGATAATAAACGGATGTTCACTCCATATGACAATGTCAGCATCTTTCCCGACTTCTAGAGACCCTATTCGATCCGATACGCCCAAGATCTCTGCTGGATTGATCGTAATAGCCTGTAGAGCATCTTCAATTTCCATCCCTGCCTTGCAGGCTAAGGCAGCACAGAGCGGAAGTTGTTCAATCGGGGTCACGGAATGGTCGGTCATTAAAGCCACTTTAACCCCGGCTTTGGTCAATATGCCTGGTGTTTTAAAGGATTTATCCTTAAGTTCAACTTTTGAACGGTTCGTCAGCAGTGGTCCCACAACAGCAGGATAGCCAAATTCAGCTAACTCTTCGGCGATTTTGTGCCCTTCCGTGCAATGTTCAATGACCAAATCTACATTGAATTCTCGAGCGATTCGAACCGCCGTCATAATATCGTCAGCACGATGGGCATGGGCTCGCAAAGGGATTTCACGGTCAATCACCTTCATAAGAACTTCGAGTCCTAAATCCCGCTCTGGGAGTTTATCGGGATCTTCTTTACCTTGATCTAATTTATCCTTATAAGTCTGAGCATCTACCAAAGCTTGACGGAGGAGTGCTGCAGTTCCCATCCTTGTCATAGGCATCTTCTTTTGTTCGCCGTAAACCATCTTAGGATTTTCTCCGAAGGCTATTTTTAAGCCAGCAGGATCACGCACAATCATCTTATCAACGATAATTCCTGCCGTCTTCATGACAACCCCAGTCCCCCCAATGACATTCCCACTTCCAGGTCCTGTAAAGACAGCAGTAATCCCACCCAAGCGGGCATCACGAAAGCCCTCATCTTCTGGGTTGATTCCATCTATCGCTCGCATGTCCGGTGTCACAGGATCTGTCATTTCGTTAAAGTCTTCCCCTTCCCACCGATAGATCTCTTCGCCAATCCCTACATGACAATGCGCATCAATAAATCCTGGCAAGACAAGACACCCCATTGCATCGATCACTACCGCATCCGATAAAGCGTCAACGTCCAAAGTTTCCCCGAGCGCTGTAATTTTTGTTCCCTCGACCAGAAGACTTCCAGCAAATTCACGTCCCGTCATCGTTTTAATTTGCCCGTTCTTTATAACAATTTTCTGTATTCCCTTGTTCACCGTTACGCCTCCAGTTAATAATAGACTAAGCTTCTACTAACCCATTGATCCCTGTGGTCAATAGAAACAACCGTGGCGAGCCTGAGTTGATTAGCGAACCGATCCAAGATTGTAGCCTTCACATGAACAGCTTACTTCTTCTCGCAATCTCCAAAGCTCTAAGCCATTTGATCATTATATCAAATTATTGCTATTATCACAGCTCGGATTAAAAAAGAATGCCATTTAACGACCAGTCATCAATAATGTAGCTGACCTTTTTGAGTGTCATGGTCTTCGAGAGATTTGAAGTAAGCCGTCGCAATGTCATGGACGAAGGTAACAGAATACGGTGGTTTACCTGATAATAAGGATATTAAACGTTTAAGTTCATCATTGCCCTTATCGGGCGAAGTTAGCAGTAAAGCAGGTTCAATTTCCAGTGCTTTTGATATTGTAGAAATTAGTTCCAATGAAGGAGATTTTTGACCCCTTTCCAGATATCCGATATAGGTACTACTTACATCGACCTTTTCAGCAAGGCCTTCCTGTGTATGACCTTTAGACAGACGGTAGAACCGTATGTTTTTTCCTACCACTTTTCGGATGCTTTCCATATTATCACCTCCAATACCATTGTAAAGGTCTGCGTTCAACTCTCTCACAAACTAAAAGTTTATATATTATGTTGAATATATAAACTTTTAGTCATAGAATGTATAATATAAGGGGGAGAATAGTCGTGGTCGATTACATATTAGTGGTAGATGATAGATCGTCCATTCGCAGGTTATTAGTGGAGGTACTTACTTATGCGGGCTATGAATCAAAACAAGTGGGCAGTGGTGACGAGTGCTTAAATTATGCTATGTCTGATAACAAACCAGCTCTTATTCTACTAGATAATAACATGCCAGGTATCTGTGGCTTAGATGTATTACAATTGCTAAAGAAGGATGGGTCCGCCAAGAGTATTCCAGTAATTATGGTTAGCGGAGAGAACATAGAGGAACAAGCTAAAAAACAGGGAGCACAAAGTGTGTTGATGAAACCATTTGATATTTACGACCTTATTGATAGGGTTCAAACTGTTATCAAATAAGCCTGTACTTTTTTGGAGGTGGCACATGCGCTTAGGAAATATCAGCATCGTAGCTTCGAAGCAGATTCAAAAATATCGTTTTGAAAGTATGGATAGCGTTACTGATGGAAATGACAAAGCACTTTCAATTAACCAGTTTCTACAAGCTTTAGCAATGACCCTCGCCGTAAGGAACAAAGATACTTGGGAACACTCAGTTCAAGTGACAAAATATGCAGTCAGGTTGGGTCTTCGGTTAGAGCTCTCTGTGGAGGAAATAAAACAACTTCATATAGGTGCTTTGCTCCACGACATAGGCAAAATCGGAATCAGAGATGATATTTTACTCAAACCATGTGCCTTGACAGAAGATGAATATTGCCAGCTTAAAAAGCATCCCGAGATAGGTTCAAAGATTTTAGAGCCAGCAAGTGCTTTAGACTGTATTATTCCCATTGTCCTTCATCATCATGAACACTTTGATGGAAAAGGTTATCCACAGAAACTTCGAGGGGAAAAGATCCCATTCTTGGCGCGGATTATATCTTTAGCTGATGCTTTCGAGGCCATGACATCAGATAGGCTTTATCGAAAAGCTATGACTCCTCAGCATGCTTTAGAGGAAATACAATTGCAATTAGGGAGACAGTTCGATCCTTACTTAGGAAAGGCTTTTGTCAAGATGATAAAGGAAGTCGATTTTACACTTTGATAAATATTTTCTAACCAGTTTGTTAAAAAGAATAACCACGACTTATCAAGCCGTGGTTATTCTTTTATATAGAATTTAAAACCATAAGATCCCCAAAGTTTAAATCACAGGCGTAATACTGGCTGCAAGATCACGCATGGAAAGACTCACTCGATCTCTCCCCTTATCAATTCCGATCACACGAACCTTGACTATATCACCCACAGCCACTGCTTCCATAGGGTGTTTGATGAATTTTTCAGTCAGTTGGGAAATGTGCACAAGTCCGTCGTGTTTGACACCGATATCCACAAACGCTCCAAAATCCACGACATTGCGCACAGTTCCCTCTAAGATCATCCCCTCGCTAAGATCTTCCATGTGCGTGACGTCCCGCCTAAGCAAGGGACGAGGCAAATCCTCCCGGGGATCTCGGCCTGGGCGTTGGAGAGCATCTAAAATATCGCGAACGGTCGGAATTCCAGCGTGGAACTCCTCTGCCAGCTCAATAGGTTCTAAGAGGGCCAGCTTTTTGCGTACATCAGCTAGGTGATCCTTCAAATCCACGGAAGTATGACTGATCTTCTTTAAAATATCCTCGGCCAGCTGATAGGATTCAGGGTGGACCGGTGTGTTTTCTAAAGGATTAATCCCATCCGGCAGACGAATGAATCCGGCACACTGGATATATGTTTGTGCTCCTAGACGCGGAATTTTCTTAAGCTGATCGCGACGGCTGAATTTGCCATGTTCATCTCGCCAAGCCACAATATTTTTGGCAACTGCTGGCTTTAACCCAGCTACGTATTGGAGTAGAGATGCTGAGGCAGTATTTAAGTCGACTCCTACGACATTAACACAGGATTCTACAACTCCGTGCAGGGATTCTTCTAACCGTTTAGGTTGGACATCGTGTTGATACTGTCCCACACCGACGGCTTTGGGTTCAATCTTCACCAGTTCTGCTAGGGGATCTTGTAGCCGCCTGGCAATGGACACTGCGCTCCGCAAAGAGAGATCGAAGTCTGGAAACTCTTCCCCTGCTAGTTTGGAAGCTGAATACACGGAAGCCCCAGCTTCACTCACGAGGATAAATTCCGTAGAAATCCCGTCCTCTCGGATCATTTCAGCCACGACTTCTTCCGTTTCCCGAGAAGCAGTACCATTCCCGATGGCAATAATATTGGCATTATACTCAGCGATCGCCTTCCGCAAAATCACTTTTGCTTCTTCTCGTTTGCTCTTCCCAGAATGAGGATAAATCACGCCAACCTGAAGGAGCTTTCCAGTCTCATCGACAACCGCCCACTTACACCCTGTCCGAAATCCTGGATCGAGTCCAAGAACCATTTTCCCCCTTACTGGGGGCTGAAGTAAAAGCTGTCGGAGATTGGCTGCAAATACCTTTATCGCCTGTTCTTCTGCACGATCAGAAAGCTCAGCACGAACTTCTCGTTCGATTGAAGGCTCTATCAATCGTTTATAAGCATCAAGGGCCGCTTTTTGGACCCATGAAGCACACGGTCCTGTCTTAACATAGCGCAATTCAATCATTCTATGAAGAGTTTCTAACGGTGCTTCAATCTTAACGGATAAAAACTCTTCTTTTTCCCCACGGTTCAGGGCCAAAATTCGATGCGGTGGAATCCTCCTCACAGGTTCCCGGTAATCATAATACATCTCAAAGGTGGATCGCTCTTTGGCTTTCTTTGCCACCGCAGCAGCCACCACATCCGCGATGCGAAACGTTTCTTCTCTGATTCGCTTCCGTAGAGCCGCATCATCCGCAATAGTTTCAGAGATAATATCCATCGCGCCAGCCAACGCTTCCTCCGTTGATTTCACGTCTAACTCCTCGTTCAAATACTTCTCTGCCTCTACTTGGGGATCTGCTCTAATATATTGAACTAACAACCAAGTAGCCAAGGGCTCAAGCCCCTTTTCTTTGGCAATCGTTGCCCGGGTGCGACGTTTTTGTTTATAGGGCCGGTATAGGTCTTCGACGTCCTGAAGTACCGTTGCTGCCGTAATTTGAGTCGACAATTCTTCCGTTAGCTTTCCCTGTTCATCAATCAGGCGCAGGACTTCCGTTTTCCGCTGGTCCAAACGGCGCAGATAGTCTAAACGCTCCACGATATCGCGCAAGACATTTTCATCAAGTTCTCCAGTTGCTTCCTTGCGGTAGCGGGCAATAAAGGGGATCGTATTTCCTCCATCTAATAAGTTCACCGCTTCTTTGACTTGAGTTATCTTCAGACCAAGTTCCTTGGCTATGACTTGATTAAATTCCAAAGGTTGATTCCTCCCGTATAATATCGCTTAATAAGTACATTCTCTAGATTATATCACTCTTCATCGACAGAAGAAAACAGTGGAGGGAGCCTAAGCAACCCTCCACAGCATGTTGTTTTGATATCTTACTCCTGAATTGTTCCCTGACGCTTCTCTTCCATAGTTAATCTCCATTGTTCTCGTGCCATGTTTACTATTTTCTGTTCGTCTTTAGCATTTTTATGTTGAATAACCTTAGAAAAATATGATACTGACTTTTGAAATTGTCCCAAGCGACGACTTAATTCACCAATCATAAACAGCACTCTTACCTCAGACATGGATGTACCCGCAAAATCCGAAAGAACATACGATTCTTCATACGCTTTAAGTGCCATGCTCATAAAACGCTGCTCTTGCTCCGAATTGTTTTCCGATCGATAGAGCCAGACTAACCGAAGACAAAGTCCTGCGAGAACGGCATTTTTCTCTTTTTTTAGAGACCCTGCTAAAATTGCCAGTTTATAGGCTTCTAACGCTTGTTGAATGTCCCTTACTTGACCAAAATTCCTTTTTGTCCAATGACTAGTAATTTGTACACGAACTATTTCCTCAGTACCTTTTGGAAATTGCTCTGAAAACTCTTCGGAAAAGGCGAAACCGCACTCTGGGCAGACATTCACAAAATAGAAATGGGGATTATAATTTCCTGCTCGATAATGTGGGCAGAAATCACTATCAATTTGATAAGGGATTGCAAAGCGTGAGCGCACCCTTAACGTATTAAACGGCTTTTTACAATAAATACACGTTATTTTCTTTTCATAAAAAGATTCTATTTTTTTCATTTAAGAGCCCTCCTATCAATCACTTGAATTTTGAAAAATCCTACAACATACATACTCTACAGTCTATCCTTAGAACAAGAAATGCCTATCTGCCGAACCCTCAGCAAATAGACACTCACAATGCACGTTCTGCAACCCGGCTATCTATGACAGAATGAAGTACTATCGGTAGACCCGTGGCTTTGCGTCTCTACCTTTCGATAGATTTGCCCACTATTCTTTTTTGTACTGTCAGCAAAATTTAATATCCTTATCAGCATGGCCGATAAACATCAAAGTTTGATAATCCCTCTATAATTCTCTAATATTCTACATAATAAGGGATTTTCCTTTAATATTTAATGAAAAATTTACTTAAATTTCCCCTTGCGATTGACCTAGTTGTTCAAAGTCCTTATATAACCATACGGCCGTTAACGCGGCAGAGGCTAAATCCGAAACAGGAGCAGCTAACCAGACACCAGTTAGGCCTAAAAACTTTGGTAAAATCCAAAGCGCCGGCACTAAGAAAATAAGTTGACGAGATAAACTCAAGAACAACGATTTTCTTGGCTTACCCGTTGCTTGAAAATACCCCACAACCGTCACTTGGAAACCAATGATCGGTAGCATCAATAAATAAAGACGCATCCCATTTGCCCCGACTCGGATAAGTTCTGGATCTTTGCTAAAAAGGGACATTAACGCGACAGGAAACAATTCTACCATTAGGAAACCCAAAGTCATCACACCCGTAGCAGCAACCACCGATAACTTTAACGTTTGTTTTACCCTATCATAGTTTCTGGCTCCGTAATTGTAACCTAGAATCGGCTGTGCCCCTTGTCCAATTCCAAACATAATCATAAAAATTAGCATGGCAACGCTGGTAATAATACCCATAGCCGCGATTGGGATATCTCCACCGTAATTAGCTAAACTCCTATTCAGGAACACTGTCACTAAACTACCAACCAACTGCATCGAGAAAGGAGAAATTCCGATTGCGAGTATGTCTCTAATAAAAATCCATTTGAGTTTGAGGTTTTTCAGACGGAGTTTAAGCATCGCCTTATCCCCTAAGAAATAATACAATACCCAAACAGAGGTAACAAACTGAGATATAACGGTAGCTAAAGCTGAGCCCGCTACGCCGAGGTGTAACCCGAAAATAAAAATAGGATTTAGGATTGTGTTTAATATCGCTCCTAAAATCATTGTATACATTGCAGCTTTCGGGTTTCCTTCCGCTCGGATAAAGTTGTTCATTCCAAACCCAATCGATTGAAAAACAGCGCCGATTAAGATGATTCTAATATAATCCTTGGCATAGGGAAGAACGTCAGCGCTTGCCCCAAAGCTGACCAAGAGTGGCTCCATAAAAAGATAACCTAAGAGGGAGATGACCAGCGTAATACCAACAAGCAGGACAAACGCATTCCCCACAATCTGTTCTGCCTCTTCTCTCCTCTGCTGACCTAAGCGTATGGAAATCACAGAGGTTGCGCCAATTCCGATTAACATTCCAAACGCCATAATAGCCAACGTAATAGGGAAGCTGATCGCAATCCCTGAAAGTGCCAACGACCCGACGCCTCGACCCACAAAAATACGATCTACAATATTATAAAGACCATTCACCAGCATTCCAATAATAGCTGGTATTGAAAACTTGAGTAAAAGCTTTCCTACCTTTTCTTCTCCTAGTTCGTGAGAGCGGTTCATAGAGACCTCCATTGTCTTTATCTTCTAATGTGCTTAGTTATTATACCAGAATCTCGTCATTTGAACAGTCAGAACAAATAGAGGTATAAGCACAGACCCTAAAGGCTGCGGTTATACCTCAAAAAAATTGCTGATAACTCTTACCTAGCAATTTTCCAGTCAATCTAATTCTTACTTAAAAATTGCTGAATCCTCCGCACAGCTTCCTGCAAAACACTTTCATCTTGAACCATGGCTATGCGCACATACCCTTCACCGTGATCGCCAAAAGCTAGCCCAGGCACTACAACCACGCCCGCCTCACGAGCTAGCTCAATTGCAAACGATACTGAATCTTGCTTGGACGGCACAGGTGCCCAGATAAACATAGAACCTTGGGGGATTGGTAGGTTCCAGCCAGCGATTGCACAACCCTCGATCAAGAGATCCCGTCGTCTTTCATACGCAATTTTATTGTCTTCAATCGAGTCTTGCGCAGAGCTGAGGGCATAAGCCCCAGCTGTCAACACCGGACGAAACACTCCATAATCGATATTCGCTTTGAGTTGAGAGAGATTACGAATGACCTCAGCATTGCCGACGACAAACCCTAAACGCACTCCCGCCAAGTTAAATGTTTTAGAGATGGAATGAAATTCAATTCCGACGTCTTTTGCCCCCTGTGCTTGCAAAAAGCTGACTGGTTTATACCCCTCAAAGGCCAGTTCAGAGTATGCCGCATCATGACAAATAAGTAGATCATACTCTTTAGCAAAGGCCACGACGTCCTCAAAAAATGAAAGTGGGGCCACGGCTGCAGTGGGGTTATTCGGATAATTCAAGAACATTAGTTTTGCTTTGCGAGCCAGATCTGGATTAATTTGTTGCAGGTCTGGTAAAAATCCGTTTTCCTTCAGCAACGGCATCGATACCTTCTCGCCACCAGCCAGCATTAAACCTGCCGTATAAATTGGATAGCCGGGATCCGGGATCAATGCTAAATCACCCGGATCAATGTACGCTAGAAAAATATGTGCTAGCCCATCCTGAGAACCCATGAGAGGCAAAACCTCAGTTTCAGGATTCAGCGTTACTCCAAATCGTTCGAAATACCACTCCGCACAAACCTTGCGAAAATTCGCAGTTCCACGAGTCAGAGTATATCCGTATTGGGACTCGTCCAAGGTCGCTTGACTAAGAATCTCTCGAATTTCTATGGCTGGTGCTCGGTCAGGACTGCCAATGCTAAGGTTAATTAATTGATTTCCTGCTTTTTCTAATTCTCGTCTCAAATTGTCCATTTCGCTAAAGACAGACGCTCCTAAACTGTCTAAACGTTTTGATGGTATTAGCATGTCTCAAGTCTCCTTAATTACCCCAATCTAACTATTTCTTAATAACATCCGGTTCAGCATAGGTGACCCCCATTGTGTCGACGGTTACGCTTTTCATGACCTGGTCTTGGTTTGGTTTATCCTTCGCCTTTTTACCCCTCGGAGTATTTACAATTTTGTCCACAGTCTCCATCCCTGTAAGCACTTTACCAAAGGCAGCATAATCTTTATCTAAGCTTGGATTAGTCGCTACCATAATGAAAAATTGGGAACCCGCTGAATCCTTGCTTTGAGATGTTCTGCCCATCGAGATTACACCACGTTCATGCTTCAGATCGTTTACAAATCCATTATTGGTAAATTCACCCTTGATGCTATAACCCGGTCCTCCAGTGCCATTGCCACTAGGATCTCCTCCCTGGATCATAAACTCAGGCATCACTCGGTGAAAGATTAAGCCGTTGTAAAATCCCTTTTTCACCAAGGAGATAAAGCTTTTCACGGTATTCGGAGCAACGTCTGGATATAGTTCCATCTTGATCTGCTCATCGTTAGCCATCGTAATCGTGACAACCGGATTGTTTTTCGACGTGGGTATACCCTCATTGCTCTGTGTTTGGGCATTGTCTTTAGTGGTCGTTGGTGCAGTGGTATCTTTTGGGGCCTGAGTACCACACCCAATAGTTGTTAAGATAACAACGAACGTTAAAAATAATAGCCCAAGTTTAAGCTTCTTCATTGATATTAAATCCCTCCAATAATCCTCTACCTCAAGTTACATTGTCTATGATGTCTAGTCCTAAAACCTATCTATAGTATTATATCATTTTTCTTCATTCAGAACAGCCATGCAGAAAGCCCAGAGGTTTTGCCGTTCTCGCCGAGTTATCAAGCATGCTAGCGACAGCGCCTAGGGTGAGCGCCGCAAATTCACACCCTCCCAAAATCACACCCTCAAAGCCAGAGGGTGTGATTTTGCAGAGCGAACCCTTCAGGCAGAGTCGCGTCAAGCATGCTTCGATAACTCGGCGCCAGAACGGCATTGGTTCACATGCAGAACAACCCAGAGGTTTTGCCATTCTCGCCGAGTTATCAGCGTTCTAGCGACGGCGCCTAGGGTGAGCGCCGCAAATTCACACCCTCCTAATCCAGATTCTTCTTAAACTTCTTCGATGCGATCGCCAACAAAATAACCGCAAATGCACACAATACCAACGTGTCTTGCCACAGGTACTGGATACCAACCCCTTTGAGGAAGATACCCCTGACGATTTTAAGAAAATACGTTAGAGGTAATAGACCACCCAAGAGATGTAGAAACTTAGGCATTGTTTCCCTAGGAAAGATAAAGCCAGACAATAGGATGGACGGCAAGAGCATAATGAAGGTCATTTGCATGGCCTGTAGTTGAGTCTTTGCAATGCTAGAGATCAAGAGTCCAATGGCCAGAATAGTCACTAGGAAAAGCGTGGACAGCAAGAAAAGGAGCGGAACACTCCCGATGGGCACAACGCCGAACCAGAAAATTCCTGTTGCCATAATCAGAGACATTGACACAAATCCGATCACCACGTAGGGAAGAAGCTTACCCAGCATCAATTCCAGCGGGCGGATCGGGGTCACAACCAATTGTTCCATGGTGCCGCGTTCCTTTTCCCGCACAATCGAAAATGAGGTCAGCATGGCAATCACACTTTGTAGGATCAGACCGATTAAGGCCGGAATGTTAAAGACCCTAGATTTCATGTCCGGGTTGTACCACACCCTCGTCTCTAAATTAAGCGGCATTTCTTGGCCTGAAGCAGTCCCCAAGGCCACAATGCGCTCACTCTGAAGTTGCAGCGATTTATTCAAGCCAAGCATTTGCACCGCGGACATAACCGCTCGAGCCACGGTGGGATCGGACCCATCGACCAACACTTGAACGCTGGCCTTTTTCATACCCTGAATTTTCTTACCGAAATCCGGAGGAATAATGACTGCAGCCCGCGCTTTACCACTGTCCAGATAGCCTTCGATCTCCTTATAGCCTTGGACGTAATTATCCGGATCCATATACTGAGTATTCCGAATGGAAGTAATCAGTTCTCGGCTATCGACCGTTTGTGCTTGGTCCCAAACCACCGTCGGAAGGTGCTCGACATCAGTGTTGATAGCATAGCCAAAAATGAGAAGCATGGCAATCGGCATAGCAACGGCCATGATTAAGCTAGCACGGTCCCTAAGGATATGGAGAAATTCCTTTTTCAAAACCGCGCTAAAACGCACCCAGACAAAACGCTGCATCAGCCTCGTCCTCCTTTATTGATTGCAAGGTTGCGAGGGTCGTCCGAAGCTTCATGCTCCACATAATAAATGAAGAGATCGTCCAAATTATCTTTCGCTTCTTGTTTCTTCATATCCGCAGGAGAACCAAAGGCGATTAACCTACCGTAAAAGACAAAGCCCAGATAGTCACAAGTGTCTGCTTCATCCATATAATGGGTACTTACCAAAATGGTCATTCCTTCTTTGGCTAACAGATGGATTAAATCCCAGAACACCCGTCGGGAGACAGGATCCACCCCAGCCGTCGGTTCATCCAAGATGAGCAGCTGGGGTTTATGCAATAAAGCACAGCCCAAGGCTACCCTTTGCTTCCAGCCCCCGGAGAGAGAAACGACCAGTTGCGACGTTCTGTCTCCTAAACCGATCAGTTCGATCACTCGCGCTTTCTCGGCACGAGCAACTTTCCCTCGAAGACTATATACTCCAGCATAAAAATCAAGATTCTCACCCACAGTTAGGTCTTCATACAAGCTAAATTTTTGGGACATATACCCGATCCGTTGTTTGATTTCCTCAGGCTGAGTCCGGACGTCAAAACCAAGCACCGTGGCTTGCCCGTCTGTCGGCACCAAAACTCCGCACAACATACGAATGATCGTTGTTTTCCCCGCCCCATTCGGTCCAACAAAACCCATGATTGTTCCAGGAGGGATCTGAAAATTCACCCCTTGGACAGCAGTATAGTTGCCAAACCGTTTGACCAGGCCCTGGCAATCAATGGCTAGCTTCATCTTCCTCACTCCTCTATTGCAGCAGGGTCACATCCGCAGGCATACCTGCCTTCAACTGGTCTTTTCCTTCAGTTATACTTAGTTTAACTGCGTAGACGGTGGTCGTCCGTTCTTCTTTTGTCTGTACGTTCTTGGGCGTGAATTCTGCTTGGTCACTGACGTATAGAATTTGACCTTTAAACGTTTTGCCCGGGTAAGAATCGACAACGATATAAGCTGTCACGCCTACTTTCACCTGATTCAACTTGGCTTCCGGAATATAGATTTTTATCCACAACTCATTCGGATCTAGAATCGTCACCAGCGTTGTACCCGAGTTGACGACTTGACCTTGCTCAACATGTTGATAGAGAACCTGGCCTCCGACGGGACTCTTAATGACTAGTTTACTTAAGTTCAATTCAGCTGTTTTAACGGACTGAGCGGTAATATCCACGGCCGCTTTCTGGGCCTGAATCGCGGGTTGTGTATTCCCTGCATGAGCTTGGTCGACGCCTGCCTGAGCTACATCGACACTCGCTTGAACGCTCTGATATTGGGCTTTTAGTGTATCAAGCTTAGTTTGCTGAGCATCCACGACCTGTTTACTAATCGCGCCACCTTCATAAAGTTTTTGATTCGTTGCCAGATTATCTTCCTCAAATTTGAGATTTGGTTCAAGCGCGGCTAGATTGGCCTTCGCCTGCGTCACTACGTACTCCAAACGCTGGATTTCCTCCGCGCGCGCGCCTCCTAGGAGATCGTTAAGTTTTGCTTGAGCTTGGGTCTGCTGGCTCTTCGCAGAATCCAGAGAAATTTTAGCCTGACTGTCATCCAGTTTAGCAACGACATCACCGACTTTGATAACTTGCCCTTCACGCACTGGCAAGTTAATAATTCTACCGCCTAACTCTGGCTGAACAGGCATAGCTGTCCCTTCAATCGTACCAGAATAAGTGGTGGGGTCAGCCGGTCCGTTAAAATAGTTCCTGTACCCTAAAACCGACAGAGTGATAAGGACTAGAACAACGACAATAATTGCAAGTTTCTTTCTCATATTTCCCCCTCCTACTCCTTTAAATGAGCCTTAAAGTCTCTCTTGAGGAATTTTAACTAGCTTTCATTTCTTACTGTCTGACATTCTTACTTTGCGAGCAACCCATGAAAAAGGAGCTCAAGCAACTGATCAGCAGCTTCTTCCAATGTTTCTTCCGGAGATAACCCTTCGAAAACGTGATTAAACATCCCTTGAAACATTACCATCCCCATAAAACCTCTCATCGTGGGTATAAATGGGAGTGGTTTGAAATCCCCTCTTGCGACACCCATATCAAACCATGGTTTGACGATACCTATACCCTGCTCTAGTATCCCTTTAAACAAGGCCTCTCTAACTTCACTATGATACTGAGCTTCAGCAAACATAAAGCGAAAAAAACCGTCATTTTCGTTGATTAACTCCAAGCGATTCCTCAGAAAAAACCGGAAAAATTCCACCGGAGTTGCTTCTTTCTGTTCCTTATCAAGATCGATGATCCCATTTAGAACTTTAGGTTTCAGAACCGCAACCAGTAAGTCTTTCTTAGTAGCAAAATGGCGGAAAATAGTCCCTTCAGCGACACCTGCTACACGGGCAATTTCCGCAGTGGTTGAGCCATTGTAACCTTTGCGCGTAAAAACTATGAGGGCTGCTTCCAGAATATCTTGGTGCCGCTCCTCCGCTGTTTTTCTTAGACTGATTTCCCGTGGCTTAGTTTCTTGATTTGACTTCATACGCCCCTCCAAACTTTAGAATTCACCGCTATTATAAATAATGAGTGATTACTCACTTATTGTAACACTTATTGAATTCCTGTCAATAAAGAAAACTTGGCAAAGCCAAGTCCAGAGGCGCTGACGGTAGCCTTAGTGCCCTTAAAATATATAAACTTTTAATTTATACTTTATGATTGTACCAAATTCGAGGATTATACGCCCACAAAGGGGCGTATAATCCTCGAATTTATTGTCATTTAGTTGAACGAGTTCAATTGTATGATAGCCTTAAATAAATCTCCGTCAATTTCTATATTGAAACTTCCTTTTTGGATCTCTATCAGACTCTTAGCAATCGATAATCCTAACCCACTCCCTTGACTACTTCTGGATTCATCGCCTCTTTTGAAACGCTCCATCAGTTCATCAGAAGAAATATTCAGTTCATAGGCCGAGATATTTTTAATGATGAGCGTTACCCCAGTTCCTGAATCTATAATCTCAATATAGACCCTTGACCCTTCCAGGGCATATTTGAATATATTGGACAACAGATTCTCGATAGCTCTCCATAATAATTTCCCGTCAGCTTTGATATATACTTTATCTCGAGGATAATTAGTCTTAAATTCTAATTTACGCTCTTGAATTCTATCATCAAGTTCACCTAACCCCTGGGTTATTAACGATACAAGATCTATTGTTTCAAAGTTCACAGCTATAGTTCCACTTGAGGCCTTAGCTGCTTCAAACAAATTCTCAGTCAATACTTTTAACCGTTGCGACTTCTGATCGATTATTTCTAAATATCCTTCGACCTTCGTCTGATCCTTCTCATGTTTCAATAAATCAACATAGGTAATAATTGAGGTTAAGGGGGTTCTAATATCGTGAGATACATTCGTAATTAGTTCACTTTTTAACCGTTCACTTTTGGTCTCATTTTCGACTGCTTTGTATAAACCGTCAGTGATGCTATTAATATCACTAGCAAGTTTGGCAAATTCCCCACCTCCAGCCACATTTATAGTGTAGTGTACATCTCCCTCTTTTACCTGCTTTACCCCTTCTTTTATGGCCTCAAATTCTTTTACTTTCTTAAGAGTAAGCCAGGCTGCAACGCCTATAGTTATTGGGAACATAAAGAAGGTTATAGCTACAATTATTGGATAGCCTATAACAATTAATACAACTTTTACTCCTACTCTCCCACTATTATAGATATCGTTAATAAATCTAAAAAGTCTATAAAAGATCTTGAAGGTTAAAGTATGCTTAATCAATGACCTGTTTTTAAGATGTTTTACTAGTGACAGAACCAATATTACGACGAGGGTAGTAATTAACAAAGTTATTGGGAATATAAGGTAATAGATCTTTAAATGGTCCAATATATTTATGGCTCCAACCCATGATGCAATCAACAAAACACACATGCCAATGTTCAAATCATTGTAGATTCTATCGATAGAGTTTAAATACACTTCGTGATCTTTTAGTGGTTTTCTACCAATTACTAATACTAGATAGATAAAGGCTATTGCTAGTACTAATAAAAAACCCGCCATTTGATAGAGACTATTCGTAACAAATAGTTTATTCTCTTTCCATTCTGCAATTCTGGGATTTAAATACTCGGCAGTAAAAGCAATATACATAACCTCTTTTTGACCTAATTGATTTATATTTGATGTAATCCAGTTATATTGACTATTTTCTTTAACTTCCTGCGGAAATACCTCTTGTTTATAACCATCAAATATCATATAGGAAGGAAAAGATCTGAAATAGTCTTCTGCTTTGTTAGGAGTATTAGTAAATTCGGTTTCATCGTTCTTTGCATAATAAATAAGACCCTGAGCTTGATGTTTTTCTAATCTTTGTATGGTTGCCTTATAGTTATTCAGCTCTTCTTTAATTAAATTTGTTCTTATCTGCAATATTTTTTCTGCGTAGACTTCCTTGAATTTCGTATAATTTTCCTCATCGCTCAGATTAAAGTTATAGCTCTTTGAGTTATATCTAAATTCTCTAAACAAGTCTTCTTCTTCATTCAAAATTCGATCTTCTATAAGAGTTCCACCGTTTAAAATATGTTCCTCACTCTTATAGTTTCCTATCCTCCTTAAACTTTCAATGACCTCTGAGCTGTCACTTAGATAATCTTTACCATTATAATAGCCATCTTCAAAAGCTATACTTACGTCGGCATTATGCACCAGTTCAATATTTAGAAATATTGAACTGGCACTCGTAAAACACAAGATTGCAAGCATAAAACCAATCACCTTTGTTATCACTGAATGGCTATATTTTCTCCAATTTATACCCAATTCCCCACACCACCTTCAAGTATTTTGGCTCTTTAGGATTTATTTCAATCTTTTCTCGTATTTTTCTGATATGGACGGCGACTGTGTTTTCTGCACTAAAGGCCGTTTCCTTCCATACTCTCTCGTAGATTTCATCAATGGAATATACTCTTCCCGCATTGGCAGCCAACAGCAGTAACATCTTATATTGGACGGGAGTAAGTTTTACTTCATCGCCATCTACCGTTACTATCTTAGACTCATCATCTATTACAAGTCCACCTGTTTTATAGACATTGTTTTTTGTCTCCAGGCTCCCTAGTGTCGTATATCTTCTTATCTGGGACCTTACCCTTGCGATTAATTCTAAAGGATTAAAGGGCTTGGTAATATAATCGTCGGCCCCCATATTTAAGCCCATTATTTTGTCAGTATCCTCGGATTTTGCCGAGAGCATAATAACTGGTATATTTTTATCTTCCCTGATCTTCACAGTTGCTCTCATTCCATCCATTTGAGGCATCATAACATCCATAATAACCAAATGTATTTCTTTTTCTTCTATTACTTGTAAAGCTTCTAGTCCATTTGAAGCTTTAAAAACTTTATAGCCTTCGTTTACTAAGTAGATTTTGATTGCCTCTAAGATTTCTTTATCGTCATCGCAAACGAGTATATTCATGATGTATCACTCCCACATATCGATTTGCACAAATCATATCACACCTCTATTATTTACTTTAAGATAATAATATCAACTAAATCTTACGATAAACTTAATCTAATTCTTAAGAACTTCTTAACTTTAACCACGTGGGGCAAGATCTCCCAACTCTAAACTACCGTGCTCACGCTAGTGAGTGCGTTGACGGGAGATGACTTTCTACCTTTTTTTTCTAATAAAATTGATAATCGCCAATCACCCTGCGTGGCGAAACAACACAGAGAATCCCTTCAGCTTCAGAGCTGAAGGGATTCTTGCCTGTAGAAAGATGCAAATTGTGATTCCCACAATAACGATCTGTTAAAGATTTGCAAAAACTGACTTAAATCAACTAATAATTCTGGGAATGTGGTCACCTTTATCTTATCTTCATCGGAATAAATATCTGGTCTTCCATATCGTTTACTTTCTTGCAAAACAAACACATTTACAAGCTTGTTCTCGGGTTCAACAATCCAATACTCTTCCAAACCGACAATTTCAAATTGATTGAACTTGATTAGCCCCATTTTCAGTTCTCTTAGGTTATCGCCAATACCATATTACACCATAACAACTCTGACTGAATAGTACTTGATAGAAACGTTAATTACTGCTGATAGACATCCAATTTTGAGTGTATAGAATGTTTCAGTTTTTAAGAGACTATTCAGATATTCTCTCACCGGAGGCGACATTTAATGAATTCAACTTTTTGGAGTAATACGATAGGTACCTCTTATTATTTATGACGAGCGTCATCTCGATTATCTTAATCCTTTACAAAACTCAAAATTTGAAATTCATTATCGCATTTCTTTTTTCAGTAATTGGTTTTACCCTCGCATTAGAGGCAATTCTGGCCATTGGTCTTCAAGCTTATATCTATCATCCCAAAATTGTATCGGACTTATTTCTTGATTCAGTTTTTGGTAATTATTTTTCGCAAATCTCAATTTCATCAACTTCTGTGTTAATACCTATTTATAATCTTTCCTACCTTTGGTATTTCGTCTTTGCCTTGCTCTATTACTTAATTGAAGAATTATTTATTAAACTAGGAATCTACGAACATTTTTGGTATAGGTCAATATATACATCAATGGGTCTTTTGCTACTATTTTGGACTGTAAAGAAATGGTATGGGAAAGCCTTAAACTCTACAAGCCATTTTGTTAATTATCTATCTCTTTTCTTAAGTATTTTTGCCATCAATAGTTTTACTATAATTTTGAGTCAAAGACTGTTAGGTGTCCAAATCTTTAAAGGTAACTTATTTGCAGATATGTCTAAAGATCACACGACTACAGGCTTGGTTTATCAATTTGTTCTAATCAACACACTAATAATGTTATATGAATTAAGGTTGCACTGGACAAAAAAAGGACTGGTTTTTCTATGTTTAGTGATTATGCAATTTTTATTATATAGGATGGGTATTATCTATATAAGTAAAGGGTTGTTTTTCGTAGTTACTGTCTTGGATTTACTTGGCTGTTATTGCTGGATCGCCATATTTCATAATCTATATAAACAACCTTCAATGAAATAGCGCATATCAACATTTGACATGCGCTTGAGTGGTTTCGTAGATCCTCTATATGGAGTGTAGCTCCAAAACGTGCTATAACATCATCTAATTTAACCCAAATCTCACCTAGCTAACTTCCGCTTAGTTATTTGCTACTCTATCTCGAATCCAGCTCACGATATCAGTCGTAGTTGCTCCCGGCGTAAATAACGCTTCCACGTGTCCATTTGTTATTAACTCAGCAATGTCTTCCTCTGGGATAGTTCCCCCGCCCATTAACAAAATATCTTCAGCATTCTGCTCTTTGAGAAGTACTTTAATTCTCGGGAAAATTGTCATGTGTGCTCCCGATAGAACACTTATCCCAATTAAATCAACATCTTCTTGGATCGCTGCTTCTACTAGTTGTTCTGGGGTTTGGTGTAATCCAGAATAGATGACTTCCATTCCCGCATCACGCAGTGCACGAGCGATCACCTTGGCACCTCGGTCATGCCCATCCAGACCTGGTTTGCCCACCAGAACACGAATTCGAGTTTTATTCATATCGTTCCCTCCCAACTATCCTAAAATACGGCTTGTTCTCGATACTCTCCAAACACTTCTTTGAGGACCGCAATCATTTCTCCCTCAGTGGCATAAGCCCTTACAGCATCCATGATTTTCGGTATTAAATTATCGTCACCCTGAGCCGCTTCCTTCAAATCCGTCAAGGTAGTCTGAACACGGATGTTATCCCGACTTTGTTTTAAAGCCGTAAGCTTGCTTACTTGCGACCGTTCAACTTCAGGGTCAATTTTCAGCAAGTCCATTTTTTCCTTTGATTCACTGACGAAATCATTAATACCTACAATAATCCGATCTTTGCTCTCGATTTCTTTTTGATAGCGATAAGCCGCATCGGCAATTTCTTGCTGGAAGAAATTCTCTCGGATTGCACCCAAGACTCCCCCAAGTTCATCAATCTTGCGGAAATACTCTTCAGCACCTTCTTCCATTTGATTAGTCAAGGTCTCTACGAAATATGAGCCAGCCAATGGATCGATAGTATTCACTACACCCGTTTCATAAGCAAGCACTTGTTGCGTTCGAAGGGCAATCTGAACTGCCTTTTCCGAGGGCAACGCTAAAACCTCATCCATGGAATTGGTATGCAGTGATTGAGTTCCTCCGAGGACGGCTGCCATAGCCTGATAGGCTGTTCGCACAATGTTATTTTCCGGTTGAGGACCTGTTAGCGAACAGCCGGCGGTCTGAGTATGGAAGCGCATCAAGAGACTTTTTTCATTTTTCGCCCCGTATTTTTCCTTCATGTGGCGCGCCCAGATCCGGCGTGCCGCGCGATATTTGGCGATCTCTTCAAAGAAATCCGTATGGGAGTTAAAGAAAAATGACAAACGAGGAGCAAAGTCATCCACATCCAACCCTGCTTTAATACCTGCCTCAACATAGGCAAATCCATCAGCAAGTGTAAAAGCCAATTCTTGAAGTGCTGTTGATCCTGCCTCTCGAATGTGGTAGCCGCTGATACTTATGGTATTCCACTTCGGCACATGATCTTTGGAGAACTTGAAAATATCCGTAATCAGACGCATTGAAGGGTCTGGAGGGAAGATCCAAGACTTTTGCGCAATGTATTCCTTCAAAATGTCATTTTGGATTGTTCCTGTTAATTTATTGGCAGATATCCCTTGTTTCTCCGCAGCAACAACATACATAGACCAAATGATGGAGGCTGGCGCATTGATGGTCATCGAAGTACTGACCTTGTCAAGTGAGATGTCTTGGAACAAGGTTTCCATGTCTTGAAGCGAATCGATGGCCACCCCAACCCGGCCAACCTCTCCGTAGGCGCGCGGGTGATCTGAGTCGTAACCCATGATGGTTGGCATATCAAAAGCCACACTCAGACCCGTCTGCCCTTGGCTTAGTAAAAACTTATACCGCTCATTAGATTCTTTAGCTGTAGCAAACCCCGCAAACATCCGCATAGTCCAGAGTCGTCCGCGGTACATATTGGGTTGAACTCCACGAGTATAAGGATACTCGCCTGGATTTCCTAAATCTCGTTCATAGTCAATATCCGCTGTATGACCGGGTGCATAAAGCGGGTCGATCGGAACACTAGACACTGTAAAGAAAGGTCCTTTTCGCTCCTTTTGAGCATCATAGTTCGCTTTCCAGCTCAAGAAGTTATTACTCATCCCATTTTTCCTCCTTAAAACGCTCTTCCCATAACATTTCAGCTATTTCATAGGGATCATTATTTTCTAGAGCAACCCATTTCCCTTGGGCTGCTTCCCAAACGTCTTCGAAGATTGTCTGCAGTTTATCTTCCCATTGACGCCAAACTTCCTGACGGAGGCGTTGCTTACAATGCTCATTCCTTTGCCCAGATTCCAGCAAATAGGAGCGGTGAGCCTCGATCTTTTCAAATAAAGTCTCTAATCCAGTTTCATTAATCACACTCGTTAAGACTACCGGTGCACGCCAGGCTGAGCCATCACAACTTAAGTTTAACATCATCTCGATGTCACCCTTCATACGTTCGGCACCGGCTAAATCTGCTTTATTGATGACGAAAACATCAGCGACTTCCATAATCCCTGCTTTAATGGCCTGTATTCCATCTCCGGTTCCTGGATTAAGCACGACGACGACGGTATCTGCCATTTGCATAATTTCCAGTTCAGACTGACCAACTCCAACCGTTTCCAAAACGAGTCTCCCATACCCTCCGCCCTCTAAAATGCGTAAGATATCTGAAGTTGAACGTGTGACCCCCCCTAAATGCCCCCGGGTCCCCATACTGCGAATAAATACGTCCCGGTCTGTCCCATGGGCCTGCATACGAATACGATCCCCCAAAATAGCCCCTCCCGAATATGGGCTACTAGGATCTACAGCTACAATTCCTACTCTTTCGTCTTTAGCACGGTAAAGCTTTGTCAAAGCCTCAACTAACGAGCTTTTTCCCGCTCCCGGTGGGCCCGTAATTCCTACAACCATTTGCTGTCCAGTTTGTTTGAAGATAGAACGCATAATATACGCCCGCTCTATATCATCTTCGACCCAAGAAATGAGTTTGGCAGTTGCCCTGCGATCTTGGTCATAAAGGCGTGCAATCCATTGATCCAGTATTTCTTTGTTCAAAATTCCATCCCCGCCTTTGCCTCGACCCCTCGTTGATAAGCATGTCGTTGCTCAGTCATTTCAGTTACAGTATCTGCAATTTCCATAATCTCTGGCGCTGCATAACGACCTGTCATAACTAAATTAAGGTGAGGTGGTCGCTTGCGGACTAAATCCAGCACCTGCTCAACCGATATTAATTTGAAGGCAACTGCGACTAGGATTTCATCGAGTACAATAAGGTCAAAATTATCCTCTTCAAACCAGTGCCTAGCAAGTTCAAGCCCATCTTGGGCCATCTGAATATCAATTGGATCTGGATTTTCGTACGAAACAAACGATTCCTGCCCCGATTGTACCAATGTAAAGTTTGGCAAAATAGCGGCTATCTTTACTTCTCCGTAATTCTTACTTCCCTTCATAAATTGAAGAAATCCAACAGTTTGGTTATGTCCGAGTGCTCTCATACTTAAGCCTAAAGACGCTGTGGTCTTTCCCTTGCCATTCCCAGTATAAACCAGTATAAGTCCTGACATGCCTCCTTACCTCCTTCCCTTCAAGTTGATCCAATCGTGTACTCCCACTTATACAAGTGTAAGTGGAACCTCATTCAATTGAACGAGTTCACTTGGAATTCGCCCTTTATAATTGATCTATTCGGAATATACTGAATTATCATGCAATTATAGTGCCAACGATTTCTTATTCCATTTCGAGTGTTTAGCATATGAGCAATGCCAAGGGTTATAGGTCCTTTTTACCTTAGGAATTCAAAAAATGACCTATTTCAATAGATGTGCACTGTAGTTTACACTTTTATGCTAAAAGCGCGTATCCTTCTTTATTGTCCTAGTTTCCGGTGTATGTAAACTAATGGATACATGTAGCGATTGGTTTACATACATGAATAGCCAAGTTTTATAACGGAGTGGTTCACATGAATTAGTTTTATGATAGACTATATTTATGAAAATACAGTCTAAGATTAATGCCAAAACAAAGGATTGTGATGATTAATGTTTCGCCCAAAGGTACTCTCTATTTTTTGCTTAAACGCCTTTATCCTTCTTGGAGCAATTTTTCTTGCAGGGTGTGCCCCAACTCAAAAAGCAGATACTCAAGCCCCAGCTGACAAACCCAAAATAATTAACGCCTCATATGTCTCTCGCCCCATTAACGTCCCTTCCATAGTCGCCCAGGAGAGAAAGCTGTTTGAAAATGAATTTTCTAAAGACGGCATCGAATTCAAATGGCATAATATTACTGCCCCGAGTAATCAACTGGAAGCCCTCGCGGCCAAATCACTCGATTTTTCCAATAGTCTAAACTATGTTTCAGCTATTTTAGCAAAAGCGAATGGAAATGAAATCAAGATCGTTTCCTCCTATTCCCGCTTTCCCAAAGGAATAAGTCTGGTAGTTAAACCTGATGGGGCCCTAAAAACAGTTGCTGACCTCAAAGGGAAAAAAATTGCTTTGCAAAAGGGAACCATGTTGCACGAGATGTTAATACGTGCTTTATCCGAAGTAAATCTGACGACTCAAGACCTTGAACTAGTGGATATGGATTCGACCACTGCAACCGCCGCTATTGCAGCAGGGCATATAGACGCCACTATTCTCCCCGAACCTCTACTTTCTCAAGCAATTGCCTCCGGTAGGGTTCAGAAATTACGTTCAGCAGAAGGCTTGATCCCGGGCTTAACTGTCATTGCCGTCCGAAGCGATTTTGCCAAGACTCAGCCCGAGCTAGTGAGACGTTACCTACAAGTCCATAAGGCTTCGATTGATTGGAGCCAAGCTAACCTAGAAGAAGCCTTGGGGATGACCGCAAAACAAAATCAAATGGATATCAAAGGCGTGAAGTCCCTCTTTCCTGTATTTACCTTCGAGATGAATCTGAATCAGGTTAAAAACGATTTACTTAACTCGGCGACCTTCTTACAAAAAGAGGGTATGATCCACCCCAACGTAGACCTAGCTAAGCTCGTAGACGAGCTAGTCGATCCCAGTTACCTTCCCACAGAGTAATTTTTATGGAGGATTTTATATGAAGGCTTCCGCCCATTACAAGAGACACGAAACATTAACTTTGACGGGAGCAATTAGTCAACCTGCTCTAGTACGGTCTTTCAAGAAACTGTTACAGGGATTAGTTCTCCCCGTTTTGATTATCATTCTTTGGGAAATCCTTAGTGGTTTGGGCTGGTTGAATATCTATCTCATTCCTCCGCCCTCACAGATTTTAGACCGTCTTTTGATCATAACGGGGAATGGTGAACTCATGAAACATATAGGAGCCAGCCTGTACCGCGTGGTTTGCGGGTTTAGCCTAGCTCTATCTATCGCTCTTCCGTTAGGTTTCTTACTGGGCCTAGTGCCAGCTGTTCGAGGCTTTCTAGCGCCCATTCTAAGTTTTTTTCAACAAATACCAGGTATCGCCTGGATTCCTATGTTCATCCTCTGGTTGGGGATCGATGAAGCCTCCAAAATTGCCATCATTGTTTATTCCGCCTTTTTCCCCATCTTCCTCAATACTCTGCACGGTATTGCCAGCACAGATCCAAAGCTGAAAGAAGTAGCATACACCTACGGCCTTTCTCGCTGGGGGATGATGACCCGGGTCTATCTCCCCTCGGCTGCTCCCTCCGTCTTTGTAGGTATGAGACTAGGTCTGAGCTATTGTTGGCGTTCCCTTGTGGCAGCCGAACTACTCGGTGCTTCTAAGGGTATTGGCTATTTAATTCAGGAGGGCCGTGAAATGGCTCAGCCTGATTTAATGCTCGTGGGAGTCTTGGTAATTGGCCTAACTGGTCTCACCCTTGATTTTATGTTTAGCCAACTCGAAAAGAAATTTTTACCTTGGCAAGAAAAAGTTGATCATGAGGTGCCGACATGGCAAATTTCTTAGAAATCCAAGGAATCACAAAGCATTTCAACCTAAGCAACGGACAGGTTGAGGCTCTTGAGGATATTCACTTTGATGTTACTAAAGGCGAGTTAATTTGCCTAATCGGCACCAGCGGCTGCGGAAAGACAACCCTACTCAGAATCATTGCCGGTTTAGAAAGACAGACGTCTGGACGAATACTGCTTGAAGGTATAGCAATTGGGGCTACTGGACGAGAACGTGGGATGATCTTTCAAGAAGCCCGCCTTTTTCCTTGGTTGACACTGGAAGATAATATTGGATTTGGGATTAAGGGACGAGTTGACAAAAAACTTTTACGAACAATCGTCCGAGGGCTGCTAGAAATGGTCGGATTAAGTGATTTTGCTAAAGCGACGCCTAACCAACTATCCGGTGGCATGGCCCAAAGGGCGGCTATCGCTCGTGCTCTGGCAGCGGACCCCCAAGTTTTGTTACTGGATGAACCATTTGCTGCTCTTGACGTCCAAACGCGGACGAAGTTACAAACCGATCTTTTAAAAATATGGCAGTCTACCCGTAAAACCTGCATCCATGTCACCCATGATATTGATGAAGCCTTAATTCTTGGGCAAAGGATTATTGTCATGCACCCTTCACCTGGCCGAATTCATGAAATCATCTCAGTACCGTTTCCTTATCCCCGTTGCTCGGATGAACCTGATTTCATCGCTCTGAAAAAGAAACTAAGAGACTTATTTATCTCCGTTTAGTGGGTCTAGACCGACTGAAAACCCCCGAACAAGAGCCAACGTTTATTGGCTCTTGTTCCTTTTTTTCTCCTCTGGCCTCTAGCCTCTCCGCCTCTTTCATCCTCCGCTTCCTCCTCCGCTTCAATCCCGCCTTTAAGCATTACTTAATTAGCAAAATTCCCTCCGCCCTATTGAACCATGTGTATCAAGTGATATAATACACTTAATATTAGGAAATCTACTCAAAGGAGGAGCGTTCGTGGAAATCATCCAAGTCGGTGATTTTAAGTTCTCATTGGATTTGTCCAAACCATTGTACGAGCAAGTCCTTCAGCATATACGCCAGGCCATTGCCAGAGGAGATGTCCAGTTGGGAACAAAGTTACCCTCCGTGCGCGATCTTGCGCTACAATTAAAACTCAACCCCAACACAGTTATGCGCGCCTATCAAGAACTTGATCGTGACCACCTAACAGAAACTCGCCGGGGACAGGGAACTTTTATTACGACTGATTCTAAAACTGTCAAACACGTGAAAAAGGCACTGGCCAGTGAGGCAGTAATATCCTTTGTCTTGTCGATGGAAAAACTGGGGATTGACCGCTCTAGCGCAGAGTCCCTTCTTAAGGAGGTTACTTGGCATGAGTAATGCTATTGAAATCAAATATCTAAACAAATTCTACGGTTCCAAGGTTGCCCTAGACGACTTATACGTTACCTTTCCAGAAGGGCAAATCACAGGGCTTCTAGGCCCCAACGGTGCTGGGAAATCGACACTTTTCAAAGCGATCATCGGGCTCGTCAAACCTCAATGCGGGAACATTTTGGTTTTTGGTCAACACCCCCACTGGAAGTTAAACGCGGAGATTGCCTACCTCCCTGATCGTGCCAAATGGTACAAAGCCCATACTATTAAACAAGCCTTAACCTATGCTTTCAATGTTTTGCCAGGCTTTGACCTACCACGCGCTCTCGAACTGGCCGATCAGATGCAACTTGAGCTTGATGATCAGGTATCAACCTTGTCCAAAGGTCAGGAAGCCCGCTTACATATCATTCTCTGCTTAGCACGAAAGGTTAAACTCGTACTCCTTGATGAACCCTTTTCCGGGATCGACCTATTGTCTCGAGAACAGATTATCCAGTCCATCATCGAATCTATGCTGGATCAACCGCAAACTATACTGATCAGCACCCATGAAATCCACGAGGCAGAGGGCTTGTTTGATCATGTCGTATTTCTCAACAGAGGGCAGCTTGTTTTAGAAGGAAATACGGATATCCTTCGTCAAGAAAAAGGATCTATAGAATCCATCTATAGGGGGTTATTTCGATGAAGGTCTTTTGGGCTTTGGTGAGAAATGATTCAAAACTCGAAAAAGACGATCAACGAACCTTTTTAAATCAGGTTTTTTCAATTTTTACAATCATCTTGGTATCTGCTGGATTGTCTTGGACCGCTGAATTTATCAACCTGGGTTTTATTGTGTGGTGCTTGCTAATTCTAACTCCTTTTGGAAACGCCATCTACCTACTCAATAAAGAATGGCAAGAGGGGAGCACCGGGTGGTGGCTAACGCTTCCTTATTCTAAAAGCGTACTGCTTAGTGCCAAATGCATCGCCAGCTTCTGGCGCGTTTTAAAGATATATGGAATCCTCTTTGCCACAACACTAATAATGCCGTTTGTTTATAACTCGTTTCAGCCTGCTTTTCTCCGCGCTCAACAACCACAATTTCTTGACTTGCTTCAGGCTTGTGCCAAGGATCTAAGTTGGTTGCTTATTATCAGCCCCTTCTCGATTACTTTAGGTGCTCTTATTGTGATTATTTCAAGATCCCATTGGGCACATGCATCATCCTTATCCTGGACTGGGGTCGGGTTTGGCATACTAATTAATTTGTATGTGGCTAAGGCTTTTGCTATTTCTCCATTGAATAATCTTTCTAATCGCAATCTTGAACAAGGCTATTTCTTAAGCGTGAACGAAAGTTATTTCTTCACACCCTTACTCATCTCTCTCACAGTCTCAGCGCTTATGTTTATTTTTTCAGTGTACCTGCTTAATCGACATGTTGAGGTATAGGTTGAGCTGACTATGGAGCATGTCCAAACATAAAAGTGCTCACACCTCTAATTATGTAGAGTTGTGAGCATTTAGAAAATGTTTCTGTTTTGTACTAGAACTTAAACTTTGTAATTTCCTCTTGTAACTTTTCTGAACTATCCTTCGATTTTTTGGTTAGTTCTAAAATACCATTCGATTTCAACGTTATATCTGTGGTCTTTTGCGCAATATCGGTGGTTGCCCCAGCTCCTTGGTAAGCTGCCTTAGAAACTTCATCAATCGTCATGAAAACCTGCTGCATGGAAGCTGAAATTTCTTCTGAAGCAGAACTAAACTCTGCAACAAGGTCATCAACAAACTTAGCATCTTCACTGTACTTATCTGCAACGTCAAGCATCGTATTATAATCAGCGCTTACATCCGCGGACATAAATTGGAGCAATTTATTTGAACTGTTTGAAAGAGCATTAACCGACCCAATAACCTTAACTGTAATATCTTGAATTTTAATGACAGTGTCTTTAGACTGCTCCGCTAGCTTTTTGATTTCTTCGGACACGACTGAAAAGCCTCTTCCGGCTTCTCCCGCTCTCGCTGCCTCAATAGCCGCATTTAAGGCAAGCAGGTTTGTTTGGTCCGTTATCTGCATGATGGATTCCGATAAAACGCTAATTTGGTTCACTACTTTTGAATTTTCAATGGCAATTTCAAGTTCGTCTTTTGTTCCTAAGAAAATCTCCAGAGCCTTTTTTTGAGCTTCATTAACCGTTTGTTTTGTGTCAACGGCTCTTTTACTAATCTTAAGAACTTCTATTGCACCATTTTGGGCGCTTTTCGCCAATGATTCAACGGTTTTTTCGATTTCTTGTGCTGTAGCTGTCATTTCCTGGGCCGATGCTGCTGTTTCTTCCATTCCCGCAGACAACTCTTGTGTGCTTGCGGATACATCTTCCAAACTCGAATTTAAACCGTCAACATTTTTTGCAACACTATCAACGGCATCTTCTATATTCAATGCTTCATTTCGCACGTTTCTGATCATCGTTTTAATGTTATCTACAGTACTGTTCAGGCCCTCTGCAATTTCATTAATCTCATCCTTTGACGTCACCTGGCAAGTGTTTGTTAAATCTCCAGCTGAGATTTCCCGTAAAGAAGTTTGGATTTTATCAATATTTTTAGAGATACCTCTAACCAGTACCACAGACAGAATAATCCCAATTATTATTGCGACTAGCGAAAACATAGCTATGGATACAATAATTTTAGTTACTTGAGCATCCATACTCTCTTTTTCAACTCCAACAAAAAAAGCGCCTATTACTTTACCCGCAGGGTCCTTAATAGGTATGTACTTAGTCTGGTAAAGTATATCTGTTACAGTTGCTTCCCCCTCAAAATTTCTCCCTTGTTTTAGAACGACATCTGCAACCTCCACAGACATTTTGCTACCTGTCGCTCGTTTCTCATTGGCCATAACGTTCGTAGCAATTCGTGTATCATTTAAAAATATCGTGCTAATCGAACCTGTATCATTTTTTATAGCATCAACCAATTCAATATCATCATTTAATAATTTCTGACCTTTGAAGAGTTTATCTTCATTGACTTGCCAATCGCCCGGATATTTTTCTTCCAAAAGTCTTAATCCAATATTAGCACTGCTTTGAATTTGTTTTTCAGTATTATTACCGACCATTTCATTCACGCTGTAATATACGTCCAACAATATAGCTACGGCCAAAAACAGTAGCAATGAACTAATCGTTAAGATAATTTTACCCTTGAATTTGAGACTAATTCCCTTCATAAGTCAATACTCCTTCAAATTCTATTCAATCATGAAAACTCCTACTACTACCTTGTATGATTAATCGCCTAGCCACCTATCTCAAAAAGAACACTTCGTGGCTTCGGTAGGAACATACCCCTACTAAGCAGAGTACGGGTGCCACTCCCACTTAAGTTTAACCAGAGTCTACTTTGTCTTAATAGCTTCGACAATATATGTCAAATTCCTCCTATATATTATATTTATCGAAATAATCTTCCGATTTACGGTATAATTTGATCATTCATCAACACTGAAGTATAAAAGTGAGTGATTCCTCTTTTACTATATCGGAATTTAAATGGAAAAACTCCAAGGCTTTATGCCCTGGAGTTTTTATCGTATATTAAGAGTTTGTCTGATTGCTTATCATTTGTTTTTGATCTTGGCTACTCCTCGCGGTCCGGTTGGCAAAAGTGCCCGTCCATATAGTGGATTAAGAATACCAGCTGCCGAGGTATACCAAGCGCAAGACGCGGTAATTAATCCGAATAAGCCTCCTGGAACACTAGATATAAGACCATACTCTGCAAAAACCAAGAGTATAAATGTAATTTCCAAACTAGAAAACACTGCGACCAAAGCATTACTGATTCTAAATGTTGCAATCCACATGTAGGAATTGAAGATTGTGAAGGCAATCAGATACAAGCCTATGGCTTCATGCCCAAAAGCACCAAAATCAAGAATATTGAGAGTCTCTAAAAGGACCGTCGTAGCCAATCCAATCCAAAACGCCCCATAGGTTGTGAAGGCTGTTGCGCCAAACGTATTGTTCTTTTTGAATTCCCACATACCGGCAAGAACTTGGCACATTCCACCGTAGAACAGGCCCAAGGGAACAAACAACGTACTGAACTCTTTGGACACAAGATGAGCATTAGACATACTAAGAATGAACGTTGTCAGGGCAAAAGCTGCCAACCCAAGAGGGCCCGGGTCAGCAATTGAGCTTTCGCGAATCTCCATAACCTCTGCCAATTTAGATACTCTCCTTTTATCCATTTTTTTGACCTCCACTATTATAAGCGGGGGTTGGACTTTTCGCAAACTTCAGGATGGGCAGAGTCTCCTTCGCCAGTATGTGTTACTTTTGGGAAACGTGGCTTGGGCGGAAGTCTCTCCTCGCGGTAAAGCGCTCCTTTGGAATCATGGCTTCGACGATACTCCCATAGGAGACTTCGTACTGGAGACTTTCGCACTAGATACTAGCCGTATCTGAAGACTTGAAATTGAGATAATATTCTACGAGTTCAGTGATCGTTCGACAACCATTGCAGTACCTTGTCCTCCACCAATACAGAGTGTAGCAAGACCTCGCTTGACATCTCTGCGCTTCATTTCGTACAAGAGGGTCACCAGCACTCTTGTACCACTAGCGCCAATCGGATGTCCCAGCGCAATCGCACCGCCATTAACATTGGTTTTGTCTGTATTAAGTTGAAGCTCTCGAGCGACAGCAATAGTTTGAGCTGCAAATGCTTCATTGGCTTCTACAAGATCGATATCCAGAATGGTAAGTCCGGATTTGGACAGGGCTTTGTGGCTTGCTGGAATCGGACCAGTCCCCATAATTTTAGGATCCACCCCAGCGGAAGCAAACGACACTATTGAAGCCAGCGGCTGCAATCCTAATTCGAGGGCCTTTTCCTTTGACATAACGACCACAGCAGCTGCTCCGTCATTGATACCCGAAGCATTCCCAGCGGTCACTGTCCCATCCTTTTTAAAGGCAGTACGCAGTTTTGTCAAAGAATCTATAGTCGTGCCATGCTTGGGATATTCGTCTTTATTGAAAACTACTGGCTCCCCCTTGCGCTGCGGAATAAGGACAGGAACAATTTCCTCCTCAAAAACACCTGCCTTAATAGCGGCTTCTGCCCGATTTTGACTCAGGACCGAATAAGCATCTTGTTCTTCACGGGAAATTCCAAACTGTTCAGCGATGTTCTCTGCTGTATTACCCATGTGAATCTCATCAAACGCATCCATTAATCCATCTTGAAGAATGGTATCAATCATCGTGCCATTTCCCAATCGATAACCCGTTCGGGCCTTTTCCAAAACATATGGTGCCATCGACATACTTTCCATTCCACCAGCTACGATGATCTCTGCATCTCCCGTCATAATGGCTTGAGCTGCACTCTCGACTGATTTAAGCCCAGATCCACAAAGTTTATTCAGAGTCCATGAGGGCACTTCCTGGGGAATACCAGCTTTTATTGCCGCCTGTCGCGCAGGGTTTTGTCCTAAACCCGCTTGCAAGACATTTCCCATAATCACTTCATCCACCTGTTCGGGCGCTATGCCTGCACGTCTCATAGCCTCTTTAATAACCAGTGCCCCTAACTCAACCGCAGGAATTTGTCCTAAAGCTCCTCCAAAGGATCCGATCGGCGTACGAACTGCACTTACTATAACTATCTCTTTCATGTCAACAACCTCCTGTATTTTTAAAAATAATGACCAAGATCCAAAGTTCTACTGACACTCTGGACCTTGGTGGTTATTGTACCGATCAACGTACATTGGCATTAATTAAGAGCGTATTCCTTAAACTCAGATGAAACCTATGATGCTTTGGAGGAAAATAAGGATAAATACTGTTAGAACTGGTATAAGCAGGGACGTAACAAAAATGTCCTTATATGAGTCCTTATGAGTGAGGCCAACGATCCCCAACAACGTGATAACTGCGCCATTGTGAGGCATCGTATCCATCCCGCCTGAGGCTACGCTGGCAACTCTGTGCAGGAGTTCGGGACTTATATTTACCCTAGTAGCCCATTCTAGATATTGTTTTCCAAACGTATCTAGGGCAATACTCATGCCTCCAGAGGCGGAGCCTGTAATTCCTGCGAGAACGGTAACTGTAGCAGCTTCGGAAGGAAGCGGACTGCCGCTTTGCCCAATCCCCAATAAGAAATTAGCAATCGATTTAAAACCTGGTAGAGTTTTGATAACATTGCCATAGCCAACTTCGGAAGCAGTATTCATTACCGCTAGCAAGGAGCCGATTGCTCCAGCATTAATCGCTTTGGCAAGATTCCCTTTCATCGTTTTAGGGTTGATCAGGACTGCAAGCGTTATCCCTACAACGAGAGCAATCATTAAGGCCCAGTTATTCATGGTTCCAACAATCCCAGCGTTGGGAATATTATATGGTGGTTGACTTACCCAACCAGCAATAGCCCAAGCTGGAAAAACAAACTTCTGAAGAATCAGCGTAACTAATAAAACAGAAAGCAAGGGCAGTAAAGATAGAGAGAAACTCGGTAATTTTTTGCCTTGTACATGTTCGGGTTCCTGCAGAGTATGCTGACCATATCCTTCCCCTTTAGCCTGTGCTTTCCGTTTACGATATTCTAACCAGAACATACCACCTCCAAAAATCATAAGAGCGGCTAGCGTTCCAAACACCGGGGCAGCAAACAAATCCGTATTGAAGAACTTCATTGGAATAGTGTTTTGGATTTGTGGAGTACCTGGTATTGCTGTCATGGTAAATGTAAAAGCACCTAAAGCAATCGTTCCAGGTAGAAGTCTTTTCGGGATATCAGCTTCTCTAAACAAAGAAGCTCCAAAGGGATAAACCGCAAAGGCGACCACAAAGAGGCTAACTCCTCCATACGTCAGAATGGCTGCAGATAAGACAACCGCCAAAATAGCCTGCTTGGGTCCAAGTTTGTTCACAATTGCTTTAGCGATCGACTCGGCTGCTCCGGATTCTTCCATTACTTTACCGAAAACGGCACCTAGCAGGAAGAATGGAAAATAGACCTTAACATAATTCGCCATATTCGGGAGAAATACTTCTGTATAGGTTGGCATTAAAGCCATGCCTGACAGAACCGCTGCCAACAGTGCAAAGACTGGCGCAAAAAAGATGACTGAAAAACCACGGTAAGCCATGTACATTAGCAATGCTAAACTTAGAATAATTCCAAGAACCGCCAATTAAATGCACCTCCAATTTCAATTATTTTATATGAAACTTCCGCCATTAATATCTAGCACCGCACCTGTAATGTATGCTGAGGAGTCTGCGGCCAAAAATAGAGCTGCGTCCGCCACTTCTTCTGGTTCAGCAAAACGCCCAACTGGAATCGTTGCAATCAGAGTCTTTAACTGCTCTTCAGGGTATTTATTCATCATGTCCGTGTTAATATATCCTGGTGCCAAGGCATTACACGTAATTCCCTTTGTCGCATTTTCAACTGCAGTCACCTTTGTTAAACCAATCAACCCTGACTTTGAGGTTGCGTAATAGCCTGTCCCAAAGATTCCTATGCGGGCTGTCAGGGAGGAGAGATTCACAATTCGTCCATATCCCTGCACGCGCATTGACGGAAGCACCGCTTTTGTGCAGATAAATGGTCCAGTCAGATTAACCGCCATGACAGCTTCCCAGTTGGCTAGATTGCCTTTATGAAGTAACCCGTCCCGATTAATCCCGGCGTTATTGACGAGAATATCAACCCTTCCGAATCGCTCAATAACCTTTTCTACCATGCTGTTTACTTCGTCTTCTTGGCTGACATCAGCGAGGAAAAGCTCAGCCTCAACCCCTAGTTTGCGGAGCTCCTCCACAGTTTCCAACGCCTTGACCTCATTAAACGAAATATCATTGACCGCGATCTTAGCTCCTTCACGGGCAAAGGTAAGCGCAATGGCCTTACCAATTCCTTGACCACTTCCTGTAATTAAAGCAACTCTATTGTGTATTTTCATTTTGCTGCACACCTTTCATTAAGTTCCTCGTCGATTTTCATGAGTTCAGGATAAAATAGTTTCGAGTCCATTGTTTTTAACGATTCCGAGATAACGGGTTTGAACGCCATCAGATCTAAAATGTCCTTTTGAAGATCAACTCCCGGGGCAATCTCCTCAAGCACAAGACCCTGGTCTCCAAGTCTAAATACAGCTCTCTCCGTAACGAACAACACCGTTTGCTCTTTCTTGCGCGCATAATTACCACAGAACGTGATATGCTCGACGTTTTGGATCAGCTTGAAAATTTTCCCCTCTTGAAGAATGATGAGCTTTCCGTCCTTAACCTCTACCTTTAATCCGTTAGCTGTAAAGGTCCCACAAAAGATAACTTTTTTTGCTGTTTGCGAGATATTGATAAACCCGCCTGCCCCGGCAATGCGCGTCCCGAACCTGCTTACATTAACATTTCCTGCTTCGTCCAACTGGGCCATTCCCAGAATCGCGATATCAAGGCCTCCACCATCATAAAAATCAAACTGATACGGCTGATCTACAATACAGTCCGGATTGAAACTTGCTCCAAAACTTGCTCCTCCAGCTGGGACTCCTCCAATCGGACCGGATTCCACGGTCAGAACGAATTGTTCTAGAACCCCTTCTTCCGCCGCAACTGACGCCACCCCTTCAGGAACACCGATTCCTAGATTTACAATCGCTTCCTTATTGACTTCCATGAAAGCCCTACGGGCAATGATCTTTCGTTCATCAAGTGGAATTGCTCTGAGCTCGGTTAAGGGAAGTCGTATTTCACCACTGTAGGAGGGATTATATTGCTCACCAAACGTCTGCATATGAAATTCAGGCCGACTGGCGATCACCACCGCATCCACTAAAATACCAGGTATTTTAACATCTCTGGCTTTGATACTTCCTGCTTGAACAACACGTTCCACCTGAACGATTACGATACCCCCACTGTTTTTAACCGCTTGGGCAATGGAGAGGCCTTCAAGTGTGAGGGCTTCTCGTTCAAATGAGATATTTCCAAATTCATCCGCTGACGTTCCTCTTATGAAGGCTACGTCAATTGGGAAGGAATGATAGAGGAGATACTCCTTCCCTCTAAAACTCGTGAGTTCCACCAAATCCTCTTGGGTAATCTGATTGAGCTTTCCTCCACCATGGCGGGGGTCAACGAAGGTCTCTAGGCCAATATGAGTTAGAGTCCCGGGCTTACCTGCAGCAATATCTCGGAAGAGATGGGTAATCACCCCTTGGGGGAAATTGTAGGCTTCAATTTTATTTTCAACAGCCATCTTCCCTAATTTTGGTGCGAGGTTCCAGTGTCCACCTACGACACGCTTGATCAGACCCTCATGCGCTAAATGGTTCATGCCACGATCTTTGGCATCCCCCTGTCCTGCAGCATACACCAAGGATAAACTCCTAGGTGTACCCGTCTCAACAAATCTTTTTTCCAAAGCCGTCGTCAATTCTTCCGGGTGTCCAATGCTGACAAAGCCATCAATGGCGACCATACTTCCGTCTTTAATCAACGCGATCGCTTCATCTGCCGTTAAGACTGCTTTCTTCATCTATTTCCCTCCTTTACTCATCCTTTAGTGCATCTTGCAGAAAAGTCGAAATTTGCGCATAACTTACATATAAGCAAGATCCATGCCAACCACCAAGGAAAGCCTATAGAGCCTGCGATCTCTGGTTTTTCCACAATAAATTAAAATAAAACAACAAGCCCCGTGTAGCATTTCAACTACATGAAGCTTGTTGTTTTTGACAAATACTCTTAAATTACGCATTATTCAGCACTGTGATGCGTTTTCACTACACGTATCTATAGCGCTACACTCTTTAATTATTACGCATCCGGCGTTCAATCTAGAGGGACTTCCTTGATTTTAGTTGAAACCGATGATGCTTTGGAGGAAAATGAGGGTAAAGACCGTTACAACTGGTATTACTAGGGACGTCACAAAAATGTCCTTATAAGAATCCTTATGAGTGAGGCCAACGATACCCAACAACGTGATAACTGCACCATTATGGGGCATCGTATCCATCCCACCTGAGGCTACGCTCGCAACTCTGTGTAAGAGTTCGGGATTTATATTGACCCTAGTAGCCCATTCTAAATATTGTTTCCCGAAGGTATCTAGAGCAATACTCATACCACCAGAGGCAGAGCCTGTAATTCCAGCCAGGACAGTAACTGTAGCTGCTTCGGAGGGAAGCGGACTGCCGCTTTGGCCAATCCCCAGTAAGAAATTTGCAATCGTTTTAAATCCTGGTAGAGTTTTGATAACATTGCCATAGCCTACTTCGGAAGCAGTATTCATTACCGCTAGCAAGGAGCCGATTGCTCCAGCATTGATCGCCTTAGCGAGATTCCCTTTCATGGTCTTAGGATTGATAAGGACTGCAATCGTTATCCCTACTACTAGCGCAATGATTAAGGCCCAGTTATTCATGGTTCCGACAACTCCAGCTTTGGCAATATTGTACGGTGGTTGACTTACCCAACCAGCAATATCCCAAGCTGGAAAGACAAACTTTTGCAGGATTAGGGTAACTACTAAGACAGAAAGCAAGGGCAATAAAGCTAGATAAGGATTCGGCAGATTTTTACCTTCAACTTGTTCAGGTTCCTGCAGAGTATGTTGACCATATCCTTCCCCTTTGGCTTGTGCTTGCCGCTTACGATATTCCAACCAGTACATACCACCTCCAAAAATCATCAAGGCGGCTAGCGTACCAAACACTGGTGCAGCATACAAATCCGTATTGAAAAACTTCATGGGAATCGCGTTTTGAATCTGTGGGGTACCAGGTATTGCTGTCATTGTAAAAGTAAAAGCACCTAAAGCGATCGTTCCTGGTAGAAGTCGTTTCGGGATATCGGCCTCTCTAAACAAGGAAGCTCCAAAGGGATAAACAGCAAAGGCGACCACAAAGAGGCTAACTCCTCCATACGTCAGAATGGCTGCAGATAAGACAACCGCCAAAATAGCCTGCTTAGGTCCAAGTTTGTTCACAATTGCTTTAGCGATCGACTCGGCTGCTCCACATTCTTCCATCACTTTACCAAAAACGGCACCTAGCAGGAAGAATGGAAAATAGACCTTAAGATAATTGGCCATATTCGGGAGAAATACTTCCGTATAAGTTGGCATTAAAGCCATGCCAGAGAATACCGCTGCCAATAACGCAAAGACTGGCGCAAAAAAGATGACTGAAAAACCACGGTAAGCCATGTACATCAGCAATACTAAACTCAAGATAATTCCAAGAACCGCCAATTAAATGCACCTCCAATTTAATTAAGTTAGCTTCACTTCCACTCCGTCCGTCTCTCACCTCCTATTTTAGATATAGAGTCCACCATTAATATCCAGCACCGCCCCCGTGATATAGGAGGAGGAATCTGCGGCTAAGAAAAGGGCAGCGTCCGCAACTTCTTTCGGTTCAGCAAAACGTCCGACTGGGATTTTAGAGATCAGCACTTTTAATTGATCTTCAGGATATTTGTTCATCATATCGGTATTGATATAGCCTGGCGCCAAGGCATTACAGGTAATTCCCTTAGTCACATTTTCAACAGCCGTGACTTTTGTTAAGCCAATCAACCCAGCCTTTGAGGTTGCGTAGTAGCCAGTTCCAAAGATTCCTATGCGGGCTGTCAGCGAAGAAAGATTGACAATTCGTCCGTATCCTTGCTCGCGCATAGACGGAAGCACTGCCTTCGTGCAGATAAACGGACCCTTCAGATTGACCGCCATAACAGCCTCCCATTTGGCTAGATTCCCTTTATGAAGTAATCCATCCCGGTTAATCCCGGCGTTATTGACGAGGATATCAACCCTTCCGAATCGCTCAATAACCTTAACCACCATGTTGTTTACTGCGTCTTCTTGGCTTACATCCGCGAGAAAAAGTTCAGCCTCCACACCAAGTTTTCGGAGTTCCTCCACTGTTTCCAATGCTTTAACCTCATTAATCGAAATATCATTGACTGCGATCTTTGCTCCTTCAAGGGCGAAGGTAAGCGCGATAGCCTTACCAATCCCTTGACCGCCTCCTGTGATTAAAGCAACTCTATCGATTATTTTCATTTCATGCACTTCTTTCATCCGATTTTAGGACTCCCACAAATTCACTGCCCGATTTTCATGGGTTCTGGATAAAATAGTTTCGAGTCCATAAATTTTAAAGGTTTAGCAATACCGGGCAAAAAATCCATCAGAGTTAAGATGTCTCTTTGAAGGTCAATGCCTGGTGCAATTTCTTCAAGCACAAGCCCTCGTTCTCCTAAGGAAAAAACAGCTCTTTCAGTAACATACAAGACCCTCTGCCCTTTCTTTCGCGCGTAGTTTCCACTGAACGTGATATGCTCGACGTTTTGGATCAGCTTGGAAATTTTCCCCTCTTGAAGAATGATGAGCTTTCCGTCCTTAACCTCTACCTTTAATCCGTTGGCTGTAAAGGTGCCACAAAAGATAACTTTTTTTGCTGTTTGCGAGATATTGATAAACCCGCCTGCCCCGGCAATGCGCGTCCCAAAGCGGCTTACATTGAGATTTCCGTGTCTGTCCAACTGAGCCATTCCCAGAACCGCGATATCAAGTCCACCGCCATCATAAAAATCAAACTGATACGGCTGATCCACAATACAGTCTGGATTGAAACTTGCCCCAAAGCTTTGCCCTCCGACTGGCACTCCTCCAATTGGACCAGATTCCACCGTCAAGACAAATTGGTCTAAGACCCCTTCTTCCGCCGCAACCGATGCTACCCCCTCAGGAACTCCGATCCCCAAATTTACAATCGCTTCCTTATTGACTTCCATGAAAGCCCTTCTGGCCATAATCTTTCGTTCATCAAGAGGAATTGCTTTAAGCTCAGTTAAGGGAAATCGTATTTCGCCACTGTAAGAGGGGTTATATTGCTCGCCAAACGACATCATATGAAATTCAGGCCGGCTGGCGATTACCACTGCATCCACTAAAATACCAGGTATTTTGACATTTCTGGCTTTGATACTTCCTGCCTGAACAACACGTTCCACCTGAACGATTACGATACCCCCACTGTTTTTAACCGCTTGGGCAATGGAGAGACCTTCAAGGGTGAGGGCTTCTCGTTCAAATGAGATATTCCCGAATTCATCCGCTGACGTCCCGCGTATGAAGGCTACATCAATCCGAAAGGAATGATAGAGGAGATACTCCTTCCCCCTAAAACTCGTAAGTTCCACCAAATCCTCTTGGGTAATCTGATTGAGCTTTCCTCCACCATGGCGGGGGTCAACGAAGGTCTCCAGGCCAATATGAGTTAGAGTCCCGGGCTTACCTGCAGCAATATCTCGGAAGAGATGGGTAATCACCCCTTGGGGGAAATTGTAGGCTTCAATTTTATTTTCAACAGCCATCTTCCCTAATTTTGGCGCGAGGTTCCAGTGTCCACCTACGACACGCTTGATCAGACCCTCATGCGCCAGATGGTTCATGCCGCGATCTTTGGCATCCCCCTGCCCTGCAGCATACACCAAGGATAAATTCTTCGGTTTACCCGTTTCTACAAATCTCCTTTCTAAAGCAGTCGTCAATTCTTCCGGGTGTCCAATGCTTACAAAGCCATCAATGGCGATCATACTTCCGTCTTTAATCAATGCGATCGCTTCATCTGCCGTTAAGACTGCCTTCTTCATCGAATCCCTCCTGTCTCACCCTTTTCTACTGATAATCACGGTTCTTATCTTTTATCCAATCGTAAGACTCCCCTTTCTGGAGTGGGAGTGGGAGTGGTACTCCGCTTCTCGAAGTTCAACTTAAGTTTAATAAATAAACTGACAGAAAACTCTTAATATACTAATAATTAAATATAGCAAGATTCATGCCAAGATCAACGAACCCCAGAAGCCCTTTGATTAGTAGGGTTTCTGGGGTTCATGAAGTAATAAAACAATCACCATCGTGTAGCTAAGAAGCTACACGATGGTGATTGTTTTACGTGAAAGTCCCTCTGTTCCTCACCCTAACCTCAATGTAGCTACATCGCTACACGTTGCGACGTCACTACACTAACCCTTCGTTATCCGCCCCCCCTAAGCCGTATTTCTCCATTTTTCTGTACAGATTGGTCCGATGAATTCCCAAAATTTCTGCGGCATTAGTTTTATTACCACCCGTTTTCTTTAGGGCCTTTAGGATGGCCTTACGCTCTGCCTCCGCAAGTTCGAGCGCTAATGGTTGCAGTGATGTGTTTCCTCTCCGTCCCTCTAAATCTTGAAGATATAAGGGAAGATCTTTAAGCTGAATCATCCCGCCCTCCGCTACATTAATAGCTCTTTCAATCGCATTCTGAAGTTCACGCACATTTCCGGGCCAGGCGTACAGTTGAAATAGTTCAACAACCCAACGATCGAGCTTTCTCAAAGATAATCCCAGTTCGTGTTGAAATTTTGCCAATAAATATTCACTTAACAGCAAGACATCCCCCGCCCGCTCTCGTAAAGGAGGTATCGTCACTGTAAAAACATTGAGACGATAATAGAGATCGCGGCGAAATTCTCCTTCCCCAATCATTTTTTCCAAGTCGCGATGGGTGGCTGCTATAACCCTTATGTCTAGCTGTTGCAACCGATTACTTCCAACTCTTTCAACCTCTTTTTCTTGTAAGATCCGTAACACTTTAGCTTGCATAGAGATCGGTAAATCACCGATCTCGTCTAAGAAGATCGTCCCTCTATTGGCCAATTCGAATTTTCCAGGTTTACCGCCTTTCTTGGCTCCAGTAAAAGCCCCTTCCTCATATCCGAAAAGTTCCGCCTCCAAGAGCTCCGCTGGAATTGCCCCACAATTTACTCTTACAAAAGGTTGATCATGGCGCGTACTTGCAGCGTGAATTGCATGAGCAAAAAGTTCTTTTCCCGTCCCACTCTCCCCACGCAAAAGTACGGTTGCCTTACCTTGAGCTGCCTTTTCCGCCAAAATTTTCGTCCGAAGAATGGATGGACTTTGACCAACAATGCTACTAAGCGTATAACGATATTTTTGATAGTGTTTTAATTCCTTCTCATAAAATTTCAATTTATTCTCAAGTAGATCTAACTTTTCTGCCAAAGTACGAAGTTCACGGACATCACGAAACATAACCTTGCCCACTGCGCCGATGATTTTACCCTCTTCTCTCAGAGGAAATCGCATTACCATAGCTTCTTTACCATTAATATCCATGACCTCTCCAACTTCGGCTTCTCCGGTCTGGGCAACAATATGCATGCGACTATTTGGGAGAACCTCAGTACAATGGCGACCAATCGCATCTTCTTGCTCAATATTAAGAAACCGACAGTAACTCTTCGTAATCCGAGTTATAATTCCTTTAGAGTCTACGACCATAACGCCGTCATAGGCCTGTTCAAAAATACTTTCCAGGCTAGTAAGACTATTTTGCGTATTATCTAAACGAGACAATAAACTGTGTAACTGACTACCATCCTGGAAGATCGCAACCGCGCCTACGGTTTCTCCGTCTTGATTTATTGGGGAACGGCCCGTAATAACCATCCGTTCCCCAATGAACAGTTGATCAGAATTAGCGGTCCCATCTTGTATTACCAAATTGAGTTTAGAATTTGGTATAACATCGATAACATTCTTGCCAATAATATCTTTCACATCTAACCCGATAATTTTTGCCGCGACTGGGTTACAATAATACACAACATTATGATTATCAATTACAATAATGCCAGCGTTAATGGCCTGAAAAACCTGATCAAGTTTTATTATTTGAGTTGACTTCATGGCTATCACTTCCCATTCAACCTATTTTGATAGAACAGCTTTATTTCGATAAAGATGAAACTCGTAAAGAAATACGCAAACAAGAGCCCATAGACTGCCAACTGTTAGAGCAGTGACCATTGCGCTCGGAGTATGAATCCGAAGAAGAATAGGGCTTGATCCTATAAGGAGTAATAACAAAAGTTCCCCCATCAAGAAAAACAATTGGGTTTGCCAAGAGTTTTCTCGAACGATTAGATAGCCAAGGACCGCATAAAATGAAAGGCCAGCAAGTAGAAACCCTGTATTTGGCACTTGGAAGGGAACAATGATTTCAAGAATATTTATAGATCTGCCACTAAATATCAATCGGAATAGTTGGTCGACAACGGTCCCCCCTCCCCATGCTAGTGTTAGAGGCAGCACATGGGCCCAGCGCCTAGTTATTCGTCTTAAAACGAAAACCGCAACTAAAAAGACACTAATAATCACAACATGAGTACCCAAAGCATTGACTTGCTGCATAAAGTCGATGACCCATGGTGGTGAAGCAAGTTCTAACCAAGAAACGACAAGTTCATCAAACTCAGCGACTTCATGAGCGACGAAATCTTGTATCAAAGTAATCAGAATGATAAAGAGAACAATGAAGGCAACTCCGTTAATAGTGATCAGGAGACGCCGTTTACCTAACGAGAGATAACGGCCAGGTAAGCGCAAAAATTCCGTCGCTAGCCACTCTACCCAACGCTCATGATTCTTGTATAAAAGATAAAACCCTAAAAATAATACTACAGCAATGACCCCGAGCAGAACTGAATAACGATGGATGATTGGAAGAATAGTGTTCCAGCGACTTCCCAAACTTCTTCCCAGTAAGATAAAGAAGCTTGTCCACACTATGGCTCCGAGATATGCATAAAATGCAAATTTTCTGTAGGCTAAATGACTTAATCCTGCAATATAACCTGAAAGATGGCGAACCCCAGGTATAAAATACCCTACCATTAGAACCTTACCACCATGCCTCTGGTACCATCTTAGAACTTTTTCCAAACGTTCACCGCCAGCATATTTTTTAAGATAATCCAATACTTTTGCTTCGAAAAAACGACCCAACAAATATGCAACAGTAATCCCTGTAATACTTCCCGAGGCCGCTGCAAAAATTGCTAAAACAGGATTTAGTTGACCCGAAAAGCTCAAAAAACCAACAAAGGTCATGAGAAATTCATCAGGGGTTGGTAGGGCTAGAATCGAAAGCCCTATTATGATGTATAGCCCGAGATAACTATATTCAGTGATATATCGAATAAATAACTCTGAATACATGAAAGTCTCCTTTCTCAGCCTTTGTTGACTCCACTTTAGCAAATTCTTGAACGTTTAGCCACAAACGCTATTTATTTGGAGAAATATATAGCAAATTTTTAAGGTTTCGCTACTATTTAGAATAACCAAGGAGTGATCTACAAATGCCTACCCAAAATACTTCATCTGCTTTTTCAAAGCAACTTGCAATATTTAGTAAATCCTTAATATGGGGATTATGTATAAGTGTTTTGCTTCTAACGATATTCGCAAAATTAAGCGAAGGTCTTCTTTATCATGAGCTAGAGATGTTCGACAAGGTTATGGGAGAACTTATCAGAGGATTCACCACCCCAAGCTTAACAAGAGTTGCCATAATTATAACCTATTTAGGTTCAGCCTATATAGAGATTGCCTTAATGTTCATACTAGGTGCTGTCTTACTCTTCCGTTTAAAGCATATATGGGAAACAATTCTTCTCGCTATAAGCTTAAGTGGAGCATGGTTACTAAATATTATTCTGAAAGAGCTATTTCGTCGAGCTCGCCCAGATATTGTTCATCTTGTCCAAGCAGGTGGCTATAGTTTTCCAAGCGGCCATTCGATGGTCGCCGTTGCTTTTTACGGAGTCATAGGATACTTAATTTGGTTAAACCTCAGAAATCGCTCTAAACCTTCCTGGTATGTCGTTGTGTTCACATTCGCACTTATCCTTGCGATAGGAATTAGTCGCATCTATCTTGGAGTGCATTTTGCCAGCGACGTGATCGCTGGATATGTCACAGGGGGCGTGTGGGCAATTACCTGCATCGTCGGTTTAACGGAGATTAGGAATAGTGAACACGTTTAACAAGTATGAGACCTTGCACCTGTGGAGTTTCCCAATTATGGGTTGCTAAAAAAGGCAGTCTTTTGTGCAAACTGCAAAAAGACTGCCTTTTTCTATATACTCCACAAGTTTTAGATAATCACCCGAGCGATAGGAGAGGACTACTGAACGGCATTCATGGCTTGAGTTGCCTTTTGTTGAGCCTGATGGCCAAGGTCGATGGCCTCCCCAAGCACACGCAAGGCCTCTGTCGGATTATGAAAGCCCGTACTGTTTTCCGAAGCTACGAAGTCCCAACGGTAATTAGCATCACGGTGAAGCTGACGGGCCTCTTCCAATAACTTCTGATCTGCCTTCGGGTCGTTGGTCGCATTACAAATTGAGTCGTCCTCATCCAGTGCGGAGAGGGTTCGCTTTTCTAGCGATTGTATATTTTCTGCCCTTTAGCAAATACTCTTTTTAGAAGAGAGGTCTCAATTAGAGCACGCTAATTAAGCATTAAATCTTCTTTCCTCTGTTGATGGTTTAACTGACCAATCGTAGACATTTCGATCAATTCCTTCTCAACTATGGTGCTCGGCAGCACATAATGGTGAATCCGCAGCACTTAAATGTGTGACATCGACTTCTTTAAAGCGTATAATAATACTTATGGTCACTTACAGGGATGTATGTCTTACTGGATGGCATAAGTCGCTACAATTTAGCAATTGCTCCACATTGAGGTTATTTATTCAATTAAATTTATTTCAAATTAGTTATATTTTTAATTGCAGAATCAACCTTTGTAGTGTAAAATATATTTATCACTTGTGCAATGTATAACAATGTATTTACTTCTTGACTTAATTATTCTGGCATCAGCATAAAATGACGTTGCAATATCCCCCCAAAAAATATTAGGAGGTATTATCATGAGTTTTGAAATTAATAAGAGTGTAAAATGGGTAGGAAAGATCGACTGGGAGTTAAAAAAGTTTCATGGTGACGAACTTTCTACACACCGCGGTTCCAGCTATAATTCTTACCTTGTCCGAGACGAGAAGGTAGCCCTTATCGACTGTGTATGGGGACCATTTTCCAAAGAATTTGTCGCTAACTTAAAGAAAGAAATCGATCTGAATTCGATCGATTATATCATTGCTAATCACGGGGAACCTGATCACAGCGGTGCTTTACCAGAATTAATGAGGGAAATTCCTAATACCCCCATTTATTGCACCGCCAATGCTATCAAATCCTTAAAAGGTCAGTACCATCAAGATTGGAACTTCATACCCGTCAAAACGGGCGATAAATTAAGTCTTGGATCCAAAGAGTTCATCTTCATTGAGGCCCGTATGCTGCATTGGCCTGATACGATGTTCACCTACTTGACTGGAGATAATATCCTGTTCAGCAATGACGGTTTTGGTCAGCATTTAGCTTCTGAGCATATGTTTAACGACTTAGTAGATCAAACCGATTTATACTACGAAGCTCTTAAATATTATGGCAATATATTAGCTCCGTTCAGTAAAATGGTTGTCAATAAAATCACTGAAATCTTAAGCTTTAACTTGCCTGTTGATATGATCTGCCCAAGCCATGGCCTTATTTGGCGAGATAATCCCTTGCAAATTGTCAACAAATATATGGAATGGGCTAAGGATTACCAAGAAAATCAAATCACCATCATTTACGATACTATGTGGAACAGTACTCGCCAAATGGCCGAAAAAATAGCCGCTGGTATAAGATTGAGTGATACTGATGTTACAGTTAAATTGTTCAATTGTAATTCAACCCATGCTGATAAAAACGACATCATTGCAGAAGTCTTTAAATCCAAAGCCATAATTGTTGGTTCCCCAACCATTAATAAAGGTGTATCTTATGCCGTCGCTGGAATACTAGAAATGATCAAAGGATTAGCGTTTAAAAATAAAAAGGGCGCTGCCTTTGGTAGTTATGGTTGGAGTGGTGAGGGTAACAAATTGATTTCAACAGAATTAGAACACGGTGGCTTTGAATTACTCAATGAAGGGCTCAAGGTAACCTGGAACCCGGATGACGAAAGCTTCAATAAATGTCTGGATTTTGGACAAAGTATTGGACAAGCACTCAAGTAAATCAGAGAAGTTATCAAGACAATTAATAAGCAGGAGAAGCATTATCAAAATGCTTCTCCTGCTTTATTAAATACCCTTCGATTGTTTAGGTTGAAAGACACGTAAGACACGGAAGGGGCTGGGAAGACACGAAAACACGGGAAAAAGACACGGGGACGGTTCTCCTGTCTCAAACAGGAGAACCGTCCCCGTGTCTTCGTTGGGAGGACCGTCCCCGTGTCTTGAAGAACCGTCCTGTGTCTGTTTGTTTTCACTTGATAGCCTTTAGTTTTGCCTCATTACAATCCTTCTCAGATTCCTGCCATCGGACCTTCCATTTCTTCCACAACTTTTCAGATGCTTCCACGGCTACAGGGTCAAATTGTAGCCCTTTGTTGATGAGTATCTCTTCCCAACATTCCTCCCAAGACATAGCTCTTCGATACGGTCTTATTGAGGTAATAGCATCGATAGAATCTACCACCCCAATAATTCTTGAACCAAGGGGAATCTTATCCTCCCGCAAGCCATTAGGATACCCTCCGCCATCCCACCTTTCGTGGTGATGCAATACTATTTCTGCAATTTTATGAAGCCCTTTCGATTTAGCCAAAATCTTATAGCCGATCTCCGGATGTGTTTGTATTTGAGCAAACTCATGGGGAAGGAGTCTTCCTTTCTTGTTTAAAATATTTTCTGAAATACCCATCTTACCTATGTCATGGAGATGGGCGGCGATATGGATATTTTCAAGTTCTGAACCTTTCAGCCCCATAGCTCGCCCTAGATCGTTCGACATATCTCCAACTCTCGAAGAATGTCCGCTAGTATATAAATCTTTTGCTTCCAGTGCTGCCGCTAGACATTCAATAATATCGTGGAAATGGTGAGGGCGGAAAATTCTTTGAATGTATTGGAACATACGCGTAAGTACCTTTCAAGTCTTTACTTTCCTGTGGTTACACCGCCAGCTGTTGCCTCAAGCTCCAGCAACAATACTTCCAATGAAGTTCCACTACTGGTATGACATCTAAAGACCGGAATTTTCTTTCGTTTCGCCTCTTTTACCGCTACATGAACCATTTGATGGGAGACCGTCGAGGTGAACAGAACGATCCCATCAGGATTTCCGATTGCTTTACCAAACTTCGCTGGCATTTGCGTATATACCTTAACACGATGTCCACGCTTTGAGCAGATTCCCATGTATTCACTATGCATCCGATCATGACCTCCAACAAGCACGATACTCATCTAAATCCCCTCCTTTCGCTGACATTGTTTTAACCACTCACTTCGTACAATCGCACTTAGCTTCACCGCAGCCACCTTGGGTACATCCTCCACAGCAAGCGCTTCCACCTTTCCTCATACGCCCTACTGTCCGTAAAATAATGAAAGCAGTCACTCCAACAATGATACTACCTAGAATCCAATTGATCATTCCATCACCTTATTTCGTTTAGATTTCAATCAACTAAAGCCCAATATTTTTCCACCCTGGAAGATAAGAAATGCTATTACCCAAGCTACAGTAGTTGAATACCCTATGGTTATGAAAGTCCACTTCCAAGAATTCATCTCCCGCTTAATCGTTGCAAAGGCAGCCATGCAAGGGCAGTAAAGTAGGGAAAATACCATGAAAGCATAAGCTGTTAACGGGGTAAATGCTGTTTGAAGAGCTGTTATCAGGTCCGTGGAGCCCTCGGTTGCTTCTGCAACTCCATGCAAGATCCCCATAGTGGACACAACTGCTTCTTTGGCGATGAAACCTGTGAGCAAGGCAACTGCAGATTTCCAGTCTCCAAAGCCCAACGGTGTAAAAATAGGGGCTATTGTCTTACCGATGGCACCGATCATACTATCTCCTGGGTCCGCCACCGCTTGAAAGGAAAAGTTAAAGTATTGTAAAAACCAGATCATAACTGCTGCCACAAAGATGATCGTCCCTGCTTTTTTGACAAACCCTTTCCCCTTGTCCCACATATGAATCATCAAACCTTTGATGGTGGGAATTCTGTAGGGAGGCAATTCCATAACGAAAGGAGGAACTTCCCCTTGTAAAATGGTTTTCTTAAGCAAAACTCCTGATAAGATGGCAATCACGATACCTAATAGATAAAGAGAGAAGACTACCATAGTTTGGTTACTTGCAAAGAATGCTGCCGTGTATAAGGCATAAATAGGGAGCTTAGCGCCACAGGACATAAATGGTATGAGCATAATTGTCAAGCGTCGATCCTTTTCGGTTTCTAAGGTTCTGGTGCTCATGACCGCTGGAACACTACATCCAAAACCGATTAGCATGGGAATAAACGATTTCCCACTCAACCCGAGCTTTCTGAGCAGTCTATCCATGACAAAAGCCGCTCTTGCCATATAACCAGTATCTTCGAGTATGGAAAGGAAGAAGAATAAGATCATGATTTGTGGGACAAATACTACCATACTCCCCACTCCACCGATAATTCCGCCTACGATGAGATCCTGTAACCAAACGGCAACTCCTGCTCCCTCAAGCCAACTTGAGGCAAACGCAGCAACCGTTTCGTTGACTAATACGTCCAAAAAATCGATAGTAAAAGAGCCAATCGTACCAAAGGTTACTGAGAAAATTCCAAACATCGTAGTTAAGAACAAAGGAATTGCCAAAATCCTGTTCGTCACCACTTTATCTATTTTATCCGAAGCTGTTAAATTGGAGCCTCGCTCTTTCTTCTTCACAGCTTTGCGTGTCACAGAGGTGGTAAACTGGTACCTACTGTCGGCGATAATCGTTTCTATATCCATGTCATACTTTTTTTCCAGTTTTTCCTGATACAACTTAATCTCACTCAGCATAGCGTCGGGAACTTTTAACGTTTCCTGAACCTTCTCATCACCTTCCAAGAGCTTCAGCGCTGTCCAGCGCGAATTCTGGATCTTGCTATTTAGCTGCGGGATTATATTTTGCTCGATTTCTTGGATACAACTTAGGATACTTTCATCATGCATTTCTGTAAATACTGGCGCTACCTCTGCAGAAGCTGCTGCTTGTGCAACATTTAGTGCGCTTTCTAAGAGTTCTTTTACACCGCGACCTTTACTAGCCGCAATGGGTATAACTGGCACTTTTAGTTGAGTTTCAAGGATTCCTATGTTAATTTTGTCGCCTTTGGCATCTGCCGAATCCATCATGTTTAAGGCAACGACTACGTTGACACCCAATTCGAGCAATTGAGTCGTCAGATATAGGTTTCGTTCTATGTTTGTTGCATCGATAATATTAATCACGACATCGGGCTTTTCATTCAGGATATAGTCTCTGGCAATGATTTCTTCCATTGAGTATGGAGATAAGGAATAGATTCCAGGCAGATCAACTATCCATACATCTCCCTCGATCTTTCTCACTTTACCTTCTTTCTTCTCGATGGTGACTCCTGGCCAGTTTCCAACATACTGCGTACTCCCTGTCATTTCATTAAATAAAGTAGTCTTACCGCAGTTTGGATTTCCCACCAGTGCAAACTTGAAGGACATAGAATATATTCAACTCCTTTAACCCCTAGAGCATTAATGATAACCATTCTCATCTTATGTCTTAAAATAATGCTCCTCTTATTCAGGAACATTATTTAGGCAACAACAATGTTTTCTGCTTCGGATTTTCTAAGCGTTAGCTCGTAACCGCGAATGTTCACTTCAATAGGATCTCCCAAAGGCGCTACTTTCCTAACCAATACTTCTGCCCCACGGGTCACACCCATATCCATGAGCCTCCTCTTGACTGCACCTTTATCTCCTAAAACTTTGGTGATGATCGATTTCTCACCTGGCTTTAATTCCTTTAAAGTCCTTTCCAAACTATGTACCCCCTTTTATTATCAAATCTGCACAAGCACCTGCTGGGCTACTCCCCTATTTAAGGCCAATCTCGATCCTTTTATGGATACAATAAGGTTCCCACTAAATTCAGAGATTACCGATATAGTGACACCAGGAATAATACCAAGCCCTTCTAAGAACTTTTTCGTTGTCTCTTTAGTTCTACAGACTTCAATTACAGCCTCTTTGCCTGGGGAAAGCATTGTTAATGGCATTTCCTCACTCCTCACCTCAGTTAGTTGCAATTGATAATCAGTATCATTATCTATGTGATTATTTTAGCATTAAACATTCATTTCGTCAATCAAAGTTTTTACCCCTTACGTCGAATTGTTAGGAGGCCAAAATCTCCATACTTTGGTAGATTAATATAGCTTTAGAGACAGTTGTATCTTAGGGTGTTAGCTTAGTTTTCCACATTCCATCTGCAGTGCTTTAAGCATTTCAATCAACTGAGCTGAAAGAACATGCATCTGTCCAAGATACCTCTGGGACTCTTCTTTCTGCCCTGAGCTCATTGCCGTTACTGCTTTCTGTGCAAGGGCGTGAAAATCAGCATGCGGGCGATGAATTTTCTGAAAATCTTTTCGACCTTTTAATTTCTGCTCTGAATTTAACCATATACCAAGCCGGCAAGAATTAAAATCACCCGCAACGTGAGAGTCTAGCATATCATTATTTAGTATCATCGAATCGATTCGCCAAATCCATAGTTGGTGGTCTGTTATGGCCAAATTAATTACCTCTGCAGTCGTAAGATTTACTTTAAAGCGCAAATTATCTTTACGCATCTGTTCAATGAGTATCCCTGTCTCCCTTTGTTTTCTGGCTGACTCGACTGAGTTTTTCACAGTTTGAGCATAGGTATCTGAAATATTGTCAATGGTTGCAGCAATTTCCTCGAATGTCGCGGATTGCTCTTGGATCATAGGGGCAATATTATCTACCTGTTGTTCTGTTCTTTCAATACTCGTGATTAATTTATCAAGTGATTCCTCAATAATAGAAGCCTTTGATGATGTCTCATCTGTAGAATTACTAAGCATCTCTATGTGCGACGTCATTTTTAAGGTTTGTTCCGTTAAATTTGAAACCTTACCAGAGATATCTTGGACAGACAACTGAGTTTGCTCTGCGAGTTTACGTACTTCCTGAGCGACAACTGCAAACCCTCGCCCTGCATCTCCAGCTCTAGCAGCCTCGATGGCTGCATTAAGTGCAAGTAAGTTTGTCTGTTTTGCGATATGACCAATAAATCCTGTAATTTGTTCGATTTGCGAAACATACTCTTTCTGCTCCGCATTTTCGCCGCGGAGTACGTTGAAGCTTGTTTTAATACTATTAATCTGTTTGAGCATATCCCTGACATTAGCAACGCTGACGTACGAACTGTTTTTTGCTTCAAGAGCAGAATTCGTAATCTCTGTTGTTGTAGATAAAGAAACGTTTTCGATGGAATGGGCTGTATTGTATACCGCACTCGTGATTTGTTTTATTTGCTCCACCTGCTCAGTTAAGCCTTGGTTTTGCTCATAGATTACTTTTAGTTCCTCATATGTATCTGAAACAATCTTAGTAAGTCCTTGAGTTGTACTTTTGATTGCCAATTCATATTCATTAATGAGATGATTAACTTTTTGGGATAGTTCTTGCGCTTGCGTAGATGTCCCAAATTCCGAGGCAATAATCCGTTTGCTTAAATCCCCTGAACCTACGACATCAATCATTGCCATAATCGATGTTAATTCTTGATCATTTTTCTGGGTAAGTTTGTTATTACCTCTTATTCTGTCAAACACTTATATCAACCTTTCTATACTATTTTACAAGGTCTATCTAACTTAAAACCAAAACAATTAGAACACCTGTTGAACGACAAAATCTCAACACCCCACTCTAGATTAATAAGTGTTCTTTGTCCTTCATAAATGGAGGATGCTTTATCAGTATTTAGTTGATAATGATAATCATTTAGACTATTGCAATTATACAAAATTGATATAACCCTGTCAACCCAAATTTAGCCGTTCTCCACTTCGAACTAAGTGATTTCAAAAAACAGTAAATAAAACTAAGAGCAGAAATTAATCGAAGTAATAATTTCTGCTCTTAGTTATTCTTTTAAAATATTGTCATAAACTCATTTTGCAAAGCCGGCATTATTTAATCAAACTTAATCATAATATCAACCACTTCCGGAGTATTGCCAAGTCGGATAGGCGGTCCCCATGTTCCGTATCCTGACGAAACTATGATTTGGAAATTCTCCTTGCGCAGCAAACCCCAGTCCTTTTCAAAAATTCGATTCGTAATATACCGAATTGGAAACAATTGTCCAGCATGGGTATGCCCTGACACTTGCAAATCTACACCTTGTCCAGCAGGCTCTTCTAATTGGGATGGTTGATGATCCATTAATATAATTGGCAGAGCAGGGTCGACTCCTTGCATTAGGGTCTTTAAGTCCTGTCTCTGGACCCCATTGTATCGTTCTCCCGCACGATCATCTCGCCCCATAATATAAAAACTTCCGGCAATCTCCTGCAAGCTGTCTCTCAATACCTTAACCCCTGCTTCGCCCAAATAAGTAACTGCTTCCTCTGCGTTACCACCGATGTATTCATGATTCCCAAGTACAGCAAATACGCCATATGGTGCACTTAATTTTCGAAAGTTATCAGAGACTTGTTGTTTATTTGATGATTCAATATTCTCATCGAACACATCTCCCGCAAACAGGATCAGGTCAGGTTTTAGTTCATTCACCATATTGACCATCTTTGTCAGATTGCCATTATGAACGATTGTTCCTAAGTGAATATCCGAAACCATGACAACGTGTAACTGTTTTAATGACCCCGCTTTCTTAGCGATTGTCACATCGTAATGGTTCACCTGGGGATGTCGGGCATTCCATGCCCCGTAACTTACTATACCGAAGACCATTATAACAACGGCTGATCCCAAAGCAGGGTTTAGGTTTCGTTTTTGTTCTATGGGTATAAGTCGTAACCACCGATCAAAAAAACGCAGTAGATCTAAGGCTGAAATCACTAGTAAAAAATACCACATAAATGCTAACCAGTAGGCTCCAATTAGCATCAGCCATTCGTAAAGCACGGTCGGAAGAAATTTCTCACTAAACCTACTTAATAAGTAAGAGAAGGATAGTAGCGAAAAAACCGGCCAATATACTTTAGAACTTAAGAATGGTATATAACTAAATAAGGCTTGCCATCCCCTTAGCCCAATATAGTAATTAAGTCCACCGTAAATTAAAAAAACAGCACTGACAATCACTATAGTAATGGGGTTCATCATTGTAGGTTTTACCTCCTGATTCAAGGTTATTGGCAAGGGCTTCATACTAGTGGTTATTATATAACTTTTTTGGGCCTACGTCACAAATTACTTAGAAAACTAATTTGGTATACAAATTTATGCTTTAGGTAGTTTTAGCAGCCTTAACCCACGTTCATAGGATCTTCATCTTTCTAAGGTATACTTACCCTATATTATTGAAGGTGAAGGATTTCATGATTGGATTAGCTTTAGCACAATGTATTCAACAATGTGCTGCAACTGGTCAACAATTAGCCAACTGTATTTTAAAAATGTTAGGAGTCTAGCCAACCTCACGGCTAAATGTGTGATTTTTATAAAGACAGTTGAACCAGCTCTTAGTTCAACTGTCTTTATATTTCTTTCACTTGTTAGTTTTAAACTCCGAAGCTGTCAATCCCACTTACTACTCCCACAATTACCGCAGTAAGCGTAGGCCGCTAATGATGACGAGGATGGTACTTCCTTCGTGTCCGATCACGCCAAGTGGCAGATTAATACTCCCGAGAAAGTTAGATAGCACCAACAAAAGCATGACGGCTACAGCAAAGGCCACATTTTGTTTGACTATCCTAGAAGTGCGTCGTCCTAAGGCAATGGCATAAGAGACCTTAGAAAGATCGTCAGCCATTAGGACTACATTAGCGGTCTCCAACGCTACATCGGTTCCGGCAGCACCCATAGCAATTCCCACAGACGAAACCGCCAAGGCTGGTGCATCGTTAACGCCATCGCCCACCATGGCTACTTTACCATATTTCCCTAATTCTTTTATAATGTCAACTTTATGTTCCGGCAACAGGTCGGAATACACTTGGTCGACGCCTACTTGCTCACCTATAATTTGCGCCGTTGAAGAGCTGTCGCCAGTCAACATTACTACCTTAATCCCCATTTTTTTAAGTCTATCTATTGATTCTTTCGCATGTGCCCGTATGGTATCTTTTACCGCTAAGATCCCTATTAGTTCTGTTCCCACCTGAGCAAAGATTACCGTATTCCCTTGCTTCTCCAGATTCAGGGCGGCTTTCATTTTCTCATCAGATAGTTTTCCACCTACAACCAAATCTCCTAAATCAAGTTTCCCGATTCGATATACTTGACCTTCCACGACACCATGTACCCCAAACCCAGGCACAGCCTCCATTTTTGAGGCAGTGCTAAGGGTGAGATCCTTTTCGTTAGCCTTACGGACTATTGCCTTAGCAATAGGGTGTTCTGACCATGTCTCAAGAGAAGCAGCGATACTTAATACTTCATTTTCCGTATAGTTTCCGTAAGGTATTACCTGAGTAATTCTTGGTATTCCCTCGGTGAGAGTTCCAGTTTTGTCAAATGCTACTACGCTTACAGCCCCGATTGACTCTAGATAGGCGCCTCCTTTAAATAATATGCCATTGCGTGCTCCATTTGAGATTCCGGATAAAACAGCAGGCATAATGGAGGAAACCAAGGCGCAAGGCGAGGCAACGACGAGAAAAATCATTGCTTTGTAAATTGTCGCACTCCAAGACCACCCTAAGACAAAGGGTGGCAAGACTAAGATCAAAACTGCACCCGTAATTACAATTTTTGCATAAATGCGTTCAAACCGCTCCATAAATAATTGGCTTGGAGGCCTTTCGCTTTGCGCTTCCTGGACTAGATGAATTATTTTAGCAAGCAACGTTGCCTCTGCTGGTTTGGTCATTTCGATGACTAAAGCTCCCTGTCCGTTCATCGTTCCGGCAAAAACCTCGTCCCCCGTAGATTTGTCGATGGGAATCGATTCTCCCGTAATCGAGGCCTGATTCACTGAAGAATATCCTTCTCTCACAATCCCATCCGCAGCAATCCGCTCTCCCGGTCTCACCAATAAGCGGTCACCCTGCTTCAATTCTTCTACTCGTACTCGCTTTTCCAGTTTTCCTTGTAACACGATCGCCTCTTCCGGGCGTAGTTTCATAATGGACTTAATTGAGTCATTCGTTCGTTCCAGAGTATATCCTTCCAGAGCACCACTTAGGGAAAAAATGAATATTAAAATAGCCCCGTCTGCCCAATATCCTATACTAGCTGCACCAATTGCAGCTACAACCATAAGCAAATCCACATCTAAATCTTTTTCCTGAATTAGGGTTTGCAGACCTTCCCTGGCTTTCTGATACCCGCCTATGACATAGGCCAAAAGGTAGAAAGGAACTTCCAAACCAGAATAACCATATTTACCGGAAAGCCATGCCAGGAAAATAAATCCTAAGCAGAGAACTGTAACAATCAATCCTTTGTGCCTCGACCAAAGAATATTTTTAAACCCTGATTTTTCCTGAACTAGATTAATAGTACTCATTTCAACTTCCCTCCTTACTAACTCTTTTTACTTGAAATGTACGTATTTATGTACGTACCACGTACACATACTCTCATCTCTGTATCTATCCATACTTGATCTCTCGGTGTCAGAACGATCGCACCTGGTTAGAAAGTTTCCGCATTAATCTTTTTCAAAGTGTGCAAAAACTGGCTGATCTCTTCGTCGTCTAGGATGGACGTCATTTGCTCTGTCAGACGTAGATGGAAGTCATGATGCTCCTCAAAGACGTTCTTTCCGATATCCGTCAAAACAATAAAATTCACGCGCCTATCTTCTTTCGTAGATTGGCGGTAAGCGAGATTCTTCTTTTCTAATCGATCCACCGTGACTGTTGTTGTTCCGGTCGTAACCCCGAGTTTCTGGGCTAAACCCTTCATATTCATTTTTTCATGTTCACCGAGGACTTCTAAGGCATGCGCCTCAGACACCGTGAGCTCACTGGATCGCACGATTGAATTTTCCCAGGAAGAAAATCCATTGAAAAAAGCTAAAAGTTCATGGGTCAACTCTTCATTGATAGTCACTAAAATTCCTCCTTCAACTATTGTTAGTATATGATAATGTTTTACTATGATAATGTTTGATATTCAAGATATATGATAACAAAAATACTCTCCGCTGACAAGGGGGGAGCGAAGAGTAACGCTTCAATCGATTGTTAATGAAGAATTTGAGGTACAGTAATTGTAATTTGATGAATTGAATTGTTCCCGTATCCTTTTGCATTCCAGGTGGCGGCTTTCGGTTGGACATTACCGTTATTATCATGAGCCCGCGCCTGTAAGAAATATTGGCCCGGTACTGGGTTATCCCATTGATATTCCCAGAACGTCCAGGTATAAGGTTTATGTTCGGGACTAGTCAACCGGGCTGTATTCCAGGTCATACCATTGTCTATACTTATTTCCACTTTACTTATTGTTGTTTTTCCAGCCCAAGCAAGGCCACGAACTGTATGTGACCCCAGATGAACCTTTTCTCCCTTGGAGGGCCAGGTAATAATAGAGTTCACTTTCATTTCCGTAACTGGAACTGCGTTATTATAATTCCCTTCGTTGGTTATATAGACATAGTCAATTGCCTGGAATGGACCTTTAAAAGGTATGGGGATTGCCGTGATGCGGGAGATCCATTTGACATGGGCCATTCCATACCACCCTGGGACAATTAAGCGCAGTGGGAACCCATGTTTATGGGGAATCGGTTCGTCATTCATTTTCAGAGCTAACAGACACTCTGACATTAAGGCTTTGTCCAGAAGTAAACTGCGCTCATAGTTCACCGCATTGTCCATATCCGGTCGAATCCCAGAATCAGCTCCGGTAAACACCAGTTCCACAGCCGTTTCCTTAACTTTAGCCTGGTCAAGGATATAAGCTAAAGGAACTCCTGTCCATTTCGCATTACCAACAGCACCCGTCTGCCATTGTTCCCCAGGGGTAGGTGGTTCCATCAAAGCTCGTTTATTTCCTGAGCATTCCATCGTTACAAATTTATCTACTTGAGGCATTTTTTTTATTTGTTCATAAGAAAAATTTAGTGGCCTTTCTACTTCTCCGCCTAGAAACAAAGCCCAAGATTCAAGCTGTATCGTGGGATAGGGCAAATGGTTGCGAGCATAAAATTGTTCATTCGGAGTAATCCAGGTTAGAACATCACTAATAGGTGATTCCATGTTTTCCGGCATCACTTGGAGAGGTATTAGGCCAGGTTTGTCATTAATAGTTCTCGGTAAATCCTGATTTGTCATTGGTAACCCCTTTCTCGTAATCTGCTTCGGTGGAGGTAGAGTCCCTCACCGAGTCTCGATGTTCACCTTAGTAGTTGAACGAGTTCATTAGCTATTTCCTTTTTGTAATCTTAACGATATGGCTATTTTAACAACTTTATAGTGTTTTCATGCTTAAGTACTAGGTTCGTACGATATTCGTATCCCGTGCCCCTCCATTCTTGTTTGAGCAATAGTAATATAGCCTTTCTAACGAATTTTATGCAGCCACTAATTCATTTTCGAGAAAGACAAGCATTGATCGAGGGGGGCTATCATTGGTCTGAAATTCAACGAAATAAAGTATAGATATATCATCACTGCCTAATTCTATTTTTTTAACAACTCCAGAAAGTCCATAAAAACCCTCGTTCCCCTGATCGTTGATTTTCACGACCTCACCAATTTTGTAAATTGACATGTATCATAACTCCCTTCCTTCGCATTTTCGCACCCTTGATCTTTAAATAATGGCATAGATACGACACGCATCTTAAATGTTATTAAAGGCAATCACACTTACTGTAGGTGCTAAGTCCAGAGTTTATGCCTAAATTGCTATCCTTAAGGAGAATCTTGCCAGAGTTACAACATGGCGGAGGCAGTTGTACCGTTGGATAGCCAACACTCAATGCACACATCAGTTTATAGTGGTCAAGTATCTTGTATTTCGATTTAAATTCTGCTGTATCACAGACATGTTCTGCAAATCCAATCCAGCAGGTACGCAAATCATGTTCAGTGGCATCCTCCATGATATTACCCGCTGCCAAAATACAGTTGTAAACATTCCAGCGAGAATTAGTATCACCATATATTAATAGTAAACATGGTGCATTAAAGAAAATATTATATTTTTCACTATAAAGCCTGTTCTCATTGTGCTGAAAATATGGATACTTTTCAAGATTATTCAGCAGATATTCCCTCGACTCATCTGATAATCTCTTTATTTCACTTTTATCGGTAATAACGGCAAAACTCCATGCTTCATTTCCTGAATTGGTAACAGCTTTTGTCCCAAGCGTAATTAACTGACTAATTACATCCGATTTTATTACTTGATCTGTAAAGGCACTTATATTTCCACCACTATTATCACAATCTGAAGTCTTCATAATATCCTCTCTTTTCTGAATTCAAGTATCAATGATAACCATTCTCATCTAATTATCTAAAAAATTGCTCCATTTATTCAGGAGCATTCCATTCGATACTTAATGGTAGTTAGCAACCGGGTAAATAAATTCTCTCACTTTTATCCGGGCTTGTAAAAAGCTCTCATACCTCTTATTAGACAACTTGTCATTACCATATATTTTCCACCCATTTATCTTAACCAGCTTCAAGGAGGGATGGCCAATATATCCTAGTACGTCTTTTAATGGATAGCCTAGAAATAGACCTATTTCGTGAGGGAAATCTTTTTTATTCAACCTAGTAACCAAATAATTAACATAGCCTTCTACAGAATATTGTTGTGGGTAGCCCAAACCTCGAAGAAATTTTAAATTCACTTTGTTGCAGAGTGCATTATCTAGAGAAGTGGAATGGTAAAACAAGACTTGTACTCTTCCATTCTGTGTTTTTATTTCTCTTAACTTGATGTTTTTATCTCGTAAAAAGTAAACTCTTAGTTCTTCCAAAGCCAAGTTTTTTGTTCCGCCTTCATTAACTGGAATGTTTAGTAATTCAGCTGGTTTTACTCCCACCATGGTAGCGCCAATAAGGTCCAATAAACGAATTAGATAATCATCATAGCATGTTTTTTTCTGAAGCCAATCACACATTCCTTTTAGTTGTTCAACTATCTGGTCCTCTAGTATTGAAGTTTCCATTGCACCTTCCCCCTCTTTCATTTTAAACGTCATATATCTTGATTGATTAATTACTCAACCATATGTTAACCCCTTCTACTTCTTTTATTAAACTTATTTGTGTCTATCCCTGAAGTAATATAACACACATTTACCAAGGCCCTTTTTTAGTAGAACGACCTTCGAACAGTTGCAATTGATAATCGATATCATCTATATGGTAATATTAGCACTTATAATTAGTTTGGTCAATGAAAATTTCGACACTTCTAAGCTTTGAGTATTCTTTCGATGTATAACTTAGTTGAACGAGTTCACTCCCTAATTGAGATATTAACTATTCTTCTGCTGTATATTTGCTTCTTTTAGTCATGAAAATGCTCCCCTTTAAGGTTAATAGATTGTAATTATTAAATCTATCTACCTTAGGAGAGCATACTAAAATGTTTTGGCGATGTCTTTCATCGATTCCTCATGAGCTAAACTGCCAACTATCCCCTCTACCCAGATCCATTTCAAACCCCGCCGCCTGAATTCTTCGCTCTATGCAATATCGGCAATCTTCTGGTTTATCATCCCCACAAATCTTGTTCTCGTAAAGTGCGTATTGTTTTCTTACTGAAGTTGGAGTAATGATGGGCATAAGAACATTGGCACCCGCTTTCAAGGCAAGCTCTCTGCCCTGAGGATTCAGAGTACCAAGTGCTGTCGTGGCAGGAATAAGACTCCCTGGAATAAGTAGCCGCGCCAATGCCACCATCACTAACGTATCTTCGAGCGTTCCTCCCTTTTCTGTCCCTAACGGGGTCTCACTGTGAGGAATAAACGGTCCGATTCCTATCATGTCCGGACTGATTTCACTCAAATATCTTAAGTCCTCTGCCAAATCAGCGAATGTTTGTCCAGGAAGCCCCACCATAAACCCCGCTCCCACTTGGTAGCCAATGTCCTTTAAAGTGCTCAAACAGGCCTGACGATCCTCAAAGTGCATTGTCGGGTGTAACTTTTCATACAGGTCTTTCGAAGCCGTTTCGTGGCGCATCAGAAAACGATCTGCCCCGGAGGCAAAGAGACTTTGATAGGTTTCCACTCTTCGTTCGCCGATCGATAGCGTGATGGCTACCTCTGGATAACGTTTTTTGATCTCTTGAATCAGAGCACCGAGAATCTCAGCCGTATACCATAGATCTTCACCACTTTGTAAGACAAACGTCCGATAGCCTAAATCATAACCTATATCACAGCAACCTAAGATTTCTCCTGGAGTTAACCGATAACGTTCCACTTTAGCATTGGAAGCACGGATTCCACAGTACAAGCAATCCTGCCGACAAATATTTGAAAACTCGATAAGTCCTCTCAGAAACACTTTATTTCCATAATACTTTTGCTTTGTCTTTAGGGCATGGCTATATAAGATCTCTCTGTCCTCAGGAGTAATATTTTCCAAGAGATAAATTATTTCAACTTTTGTGAGACTGTTCGTTTGATAGACTTTCTCTAATAAATTATGCATGTCACTCACAAAACCACTCCCCATTCGAGTTATCATAGTATGAACATCTCATCTTCTTCCAATATCATCTTAGCTAGGGGGAATGGTTCCAGTGCTCTCGGCAGTAATCCCTGAACATAGGCAATGAGAATACCGTAGTTTACAATGGGAACGCTATGAAATTTTGCAGTTTCTACTCTGCTGAGCATCCCTGTCCTGTTCATCATACAGGCTCCGCAGTGAACTATAAGGGCATATTTCTTAACGTCTTCCGTAAAGCTAGTTCCAGCAGAAAATTCAAACTCTAGCTGCTTACCAGTTCTCTGACGTATCCACCGGGGTATCTTCACACTACCTATATCATCCGATTGCTTGTGATGTGTACATCCTTCTGCTATCAACACCTTGTCTCCGTCCTTAAGCTTGTCGACCGCCTTAGCACCTTTTATGAATTCTGTTAAATCTCCCTTTTGTCTGGCAAACAAGATTGAAAACGACGTCATTAAAATATCCTTAGGGGTATCAGCAGCGACCTTCAAAAAAACTTGAGAATCGGTTATGACTAACTTCGGTTTTTTTGCCAAATTACTTAAAGTTTCTCTGAGTTCATATTCCTTAGTGACGATCGCCATAGCATCACTTTCTAGTATATCTCTTATGGTCTGCTGTTGAGGAAGGATAAGCCTCCCCTTAGGAGCTGCTTTATCAATCGGAGTAACAAGCACCACAAAATCACCCGGGTTAATTAGATCTCCCACAATTTTAAACTTATCTTCATCCTCAGGAATTACTGAGATGATGGCATTCTTTAACTCTTTAATTCCCTGCATCTTCAGAGCTGACACCGCAACCACTGGAGTGTTTAATTCTGCTTGAACCAAAGTCTGGATCTTCAACTTTTGTTGAACGAGTTGACTTTCGTTTTCAAGAGTATCCATCTTATTTAAAACCACGATAAGTGGTTTCTTCTTTTCCTTAAATTTATCAATAATAACCTGATCATCGTCACTAATTCCAGCCTTGATATCGACGATTAGCAAGGCCACATCTGCGATATCTAGAACCTCCAAGGTCTTCTTAATCCTGAGCTCTCCTAATTCTCCTACATCGTCTAGGCCAGCTGTATCAATGATCACGCACGGTCCTATAGGCAATATCTCCATTGATTTAAAGACCGGGTCAGTAGTTGTACCTTTCACTTCCGAAACTATCGCTGTTTCCTGTCCTGTGATGGCATTGATCACGCTGGATTTGCCTGCATTTCTCTTGCCAAATAACGCCAAATGTATTCTCACGCCTCTTGGCGTTGCATTTAAGCTCATGTAAACTCCTCCACACAATCAATTTCCTAGCACTCCAGGGATACTTGGACCTCCAGAAATTCCTGGTATTCCTGGTTTTGTGACTCCGAACGGATTCAGAATCTCGTCAATCCTAGAATCTTCAAAAATATTTTCTTCCATTAGTACTTCTCTTATTGTCTTATCCTCTCTTAACGCTTTCGTTGCTATAAGAGCTGCTTTATCATACCCAATATGATGAACTAAAGCTGCAGCCAGTACCGCCGACTTTTCAAGATTCTCTTGGCATTTATCTCTATTGGGGATAATTCCTTCAATGCACTTCTCCCTAAATATTATAACTCCATTATTCAGAAGCTCTAGAGATTCTAGCAAGCTTTCTGCAATGAGGGGTATAAAGGCATTGAGTTCAAGCTGACCTGAAGAGGCCGCCATCGTAATAGCATAGTCATTAGCCATAACTCTCATGGCAACTTGGCCAATCATTTCAGGAATGACGGGGTTAACCTTTGCCGGCATAATTGTTGAACCTGCCTGCATCTGAGGAAGTTCTATTTCACCGAACCCTCCCTTAGGTCCAGAAGATAGCAATCTTAAATCATTAGATATTTTCAAAAGGTTCGTGCTGCAAGCTTTTAAGAGTCCTGAAACTTCGACAAATACGTCATTGTTTTGGGTTATATCCATGGGATAGTCGGACCTGGCTAACCCTAATCCGGTCAATTCCTGAATAGTATCTGTGATCATAAAGATATATTTTTGAGAGGCATTGATTCCCGTGCCGATGGCAGTCCCTCCCAAATTAATTTGCCTCAAGCGCTCTTCTACTTTGTAAACTCTCCATCGATCTCTTTCTATGGCCTTGGCATAAGCACCAAATTCCTGTCCGAGCATCATCGGCAAGGCATCCATAAGCTCTGTCCTGCCAAGTTTAATCACATCACTAAAGTCATTTTCCTTTCCCTGCAGCGCCTCCTGAAGTTGCGCCAGGGAAAGGCTTAACTTTCTGAGCATATGAATCGCGGCAATTCTCAGCGCTGTCGGATAAACATCATTGGTCGATTGCGACATGTTGACATCATTTAGAGGATGTACAATGTCATAGTCGCCTTTGGTTCCTCCCAATATCTCTATAGCCCTGTTAGCTATGACTTCATTGACGTTCATATTTGTTGAGGTACCTGCTCCCCCTTGAAAAGCGCTTACGACAAACTCTTGATTAAATTTTCCTTCAATAACTTCCTCACTTGCTTGAATAATTGCCCTTGCTTTATCCTCTGAGAGTTGCTTTAAGTCTTTATTCACCAGAGCTGCCGCTTTTTTAATCAAGGCAATTTCATAGATCAGCTTCAAATTGACGCTTTTTGATCCTAAATCAAAGTTTTCTTCAGCTCTTTTTGTATTAATACCATAATAGGAAGTGTCCGGAATTCTTCTTTCGCCGATCGAATCCTTTTCAATTCTAAAGTCCACTTTATCCCCCCTGACTCAGACTGTATCCAATCGTGAGACTCCCACTTCTTGTAAGGGGGAGTGGTACACCACCGTGTTCGAATTTAATTGTACGAGTAAACTATGGAATTTTTATCAGCCCTACTTGTCAACATCACAGTTCTCCAGAAAATGCTACAATTTTAGAACCTTAAATCTCGCTCTCCAGCTTCGATTCTCTTAAGTTTTTCAATGGCCGCTTTTCTAGTTGCCTCTTTAGGGATATCCTGAAGACCCTTTTCAATGACTTTCTCACCTATTTCTTTGAGCTCATCATCGGCATAATCTATAAGAAATTCTCTAAAGGTAAGCAACGCATTTGGTTGACAAACATTACCTATTTGTCCTACCTTAGCCAAGGCCATAAACCGATCTCCCGTTCTTCCTTCTCGATAGCAAGCAGTACAGTAGCTTGGTACATATCCAGTTTCACATAAACTCTTTATGACTTCCATCGGTGAACGATGATCTGCCACTTCGAATTGAGGTTTTTCATCGGTTTTATTAATTCCATGTTCCTCTGAGTATCCACCGACTCCAGCGCAGGAACCCGCACTGAACTGTGAAATTCCTAGAGCTAGAACTTCTGCCCTAAAATTTGGTTCTTCTCTTGTGGATAGGATCATTCCGGTATAAGGAACAGCCAATCTCAAGACAGCAACAATTTTTTTGAAGTCACTATCCTCAACAAGGTAAGGAAGATCTTTAAGATCCACTCCCTCAGCCGCTCTAAGCCTTGGAACTGAAATTGTATGTGGTCCGACACCGAAGGCTTCCTCGAGATGTTCAGCATGCATAAGCATTGCTATTGTCTCGTATTTGTGGTCGTATAAACCATATAATACGCCAATACCCACATCTCCAATTCCCGCTTCCATTGCCCGGTCCATTGCCGTAGTATGCCAATTATAATTATGTTTAGGACCCGTTGGATGCATTCTTTCATAAACTTCCTGATTGTAAGTCTCTTGAAAAAGAGTATAGGTACCTATATCAGCATCTTTTAACCGTCGATAGTCCTCCACAGTCGTAGCGGCAACATTTATATTAATTCGCCTTATACTTCCATTATCGAATTTCAAAGAATATATTTTCGTGATGCACTCAATCACATAATCTAAAGAGCAATTAACGGGATCTTCTCCAGCCTCTATTACAATTCGTTTGTGGCCCAACGATTCTAGTATTTTCACTTCCGCCTCTAATTGTTCCATGGTCAGTTTGCTTCTCTTTTGAGTCTCATTACAAGCCTGATATCCGCAATATAAACAGCCATTAATACAATAACTACTAATATAAAGTGGTGCGAATAATACGATCCTCTTGCCATAAATCCTTTCCTTGATCTCTTTTGCAGTCCTAAACATCTCCTCCAGAACATTTGTATCTTCAACATTTAACAGCACTGCTGCTTCTTTATGCGTCAATCCTTGGCAGCTCTTTGCCTTTTCAAGAATCGACCTTACATAGTCTTTGTTCTTAGCCCTTTTGAGTCCTTCTTCCATGGAAGCCTTAATTTCTTCATCTATAATAAATTCCTTTGCTAAAAATTCTCTCATTTGTTAGTCCTCCAATTTTTTAGTTAATGCTGATTTAACATTGATTCCTTGGATTTTCCCTAATCTACCTGTCATCGCACTAATTTCATCTGAGGTTCCCTCCACTATCAAAGAAATTATTGATATGCCTCTCTCCGGACGAGGTATTCCCATTCTTCCAACAATGATGCTCGCTAAATCGTGCAAAGTCTCATTAACCTTATTAGCACTCTTAAATTCTTCAATGACTATACCAATAACGCCTATTCTAATTTCCATGTAATTTTCCTCCAAATAAAAAAGCCTCCTACAAATAGTAAGAAGGCCGCAGTAATATAATCCTTCTCCTTTTGCTCAGAATAATCCTCACAATCAGGTAACAGTTTTGTGGATCCACTGTGCCAGAAAGCTCCAGCACAGCAGATATATCCTATTGGTATGAAATTTTGACTAGATTTTCTTACGTCCCGTATAGGTGGTATGCAGCAATTGATGTGCTTTTTTTCCATACGGTTCGCCCAAATAGTCTTTATACAGACCTTTGATAGCCAAATTTTCGTGTGACTTACGCAAGGGCTTAGCACGGTCTTCTCTGTAAATAGCAGCAGCTCTTGCTGCGAGAATCTCCATGTTTCCATGGTGATAAGGCTGTCCACCGCCCCCGATGCATCCACCCGGACAGGCCATAATCTCAATTACATCATAATTAATTTCCCCAGCTTGAATTTTTTCCAGAACACTACGGGCATTACCCAGACCATGGATGACAGCAATCCGATAATCGCGTCCGGCTATCGGGATGACCGCTTCCTTGATCCCATCCATTCCCCGGAGAGCTTCAAATTCCACCTTCTCCAGAGTATCACCGGTTAGTACTTCGTAGGCTGTGCGTAGGGCCGCTTCGAGGACTCCTCCAGTTGCTCCGAAAATCACGGCAGCACCGGTTGATTCCCCTAACGGGTGATCAAACTCTTGGTCTTTAAGGTGATCAAAATGAATGCTAGCCTCCCGGATCATGCGAGCAAGTTCGCGTGTGGTAATGACGATGTCCACATCTGCAGTTTCAGCACCTTGCGCAAGTTCAGGGCGGGCCGCTTCGTATTTTTTGGCGACGCAAGGCATTACTGAGACAACGGTAATGTTTTTGGGATCAATGCCTAACGTTTTAGCATAATAGCTTTTGATTAGGACCCCTAACATTTCATGGGGGGATTTACAGGTTGAAGGAATGTCTAAGAGATCTGGAAATTGATGCTCGAAGAATTTGACCCAGGCTGGACAGCAACTCGTGAGTAGAGGTAGACGACCGCCATGTTGTATGCGGTGAACAAGCTCTGTTGCTTCCTCCATAATCGTCAGGTCAGCCGCAAAATCCGTATCGAAGACGCGGTCAAAGCCAAGTCGTCGAAGAGCAGCCACCATTTTCCCCGTAACAATCGTCCCAGGTTCTAAACCAAATCCTTCTCCAAGAGCAACGCGTACGGCTGGTGCAGTTTGAACAACGACAAATTGGTTGGGATCGTTGAGGGCTTTCCAGACTTTGTCGACTTGATCTAGCTCGACCAAAGCGCCTGTTGGACAAACCGCGATACATTGTCCACAGAACGTGCAGGCAGTTTTGCTAAGCGGTAAATCAAAGGCCGTTTTAATCACTGTTTCAAAACCACGCCCTACCGCAGAGTATACGCCAACCGTCTGAACCTCATTACACATTGTTTCACAGCGTCGGCAGCGAATACATTTGTTAGGATCTCGGACTATAGAAGAACTCGAATGATCAATTTCAAACTCAGATTCTGCACCTTCATAGGAGATATGGCGTACGCCTAATTCTGCCGCGAGAGTTCTAAGGTCACAGTCCATATTTTTAGCGCAGGTTAAACAAGATTTAGGGTGGTCTGAAAGTAACAGTTCGACCATGGCTCGTCTAGCCTGGATGGCACGAAGGGAATCAGTTTTAACGACCATACCACTGGCTACTGGAGTTGAACAGGAGGAGGCTAAATTACGTCGCCCCTCAACTTCGACCACACACACTCGGCAGGAAGCGATGTTATTATTATAATGCATTTCATTGAGTTTTAGATAGCATAAGGTTGGAATATCGATGTTTATCGTTCGGGCGGCGTCTAAGATGGACATTCCCTCCGGTACTTTGAGGGATATGTCGTTGATAGTTAGCTGTATATCCATATGGAGTCCTCCTTCAGGGGTACCTTAATGGTGGATAATGGCGCCGACGACACGGCATTGTTCCATGCAGGCCCCACATTTTAGGCAACGTTCTTGCTCGATAACGTGGATTTTCTTGAGTGTGCCAGTGATGCAATTCATAGGACATTTCTTGACGCAAAGGGTACATCCCACACATTTATCTGTAATTTCATATTTCAGCAAGCTCTTACAGACGCCCGCTGGACAGGTTTTATCCACGATATGGGCAATGTATTCATCTCGGAAATACTTTATGGTAGAAAGGATCGGGTTGGGTGCACTTTGCCCAAGCCCACAAAGGGCGGTATCCTTGATGATATGGCACAGGTTCTCCATATTATCCAAATCCTCTAAGGTCCCTTTGCCTTCTGTAATCTTAGTCAGGATTTCATGGAGACGTTTAGTCCCAACACGACAGGCGGTGCAACGACCACAGGATTCGTCCATGGTAAATTCTTGGAAGAATTTTGCGATATTCACCATGCAGTCATCTTCATCTAAGACAATGAGCCCCCCTGAGCCCATCATCGACCCAATTGCGGTTAAGGACTCATAATCAATGGGGGTGTCTAAAAATTTGGTTGGAATACATCCGCCCGAGGGACCTCCAGTTTGGGCTGCTTTGAACGTTTTGTGATGCTTAATTCCTCCACCGATTTCAAAGATAATCTTCCGAAGAGTTGTCCCCATGGGGACTTCCACAAGCCCGACATTGTTGACTTTCCCTGCTAAAGCAAACACTTTTGTTCCTTTGCTTTTTTCCGTGCCGATTGAGGAAAACCAATCTGCTCCCTTTAAAATAATAGGGGGAATATTGGCCAATGTTTCCACATTGTTGACACACGTTGGTTTACCCCACAGCCCCTTTTGGGCAGGAAATGGAGGTTTGACAGTAGGTTCCCCTCTAGCCCCTTCGATGGAATGAATCAGTGCCGTCTCTTCACCGCAGACAAAGGCCCCTGCTCCATATTTAAGTTCAATGTCAAAGGAAAAATCACTGCCTAAAATTCCTTTTCCAAGCAACCCATATTCCCGAGCTTGCGCAATCGCAATTTTCAAACGATGAATGGCTGCAGGATATTCTGCTCGGACATAGATATATCCTTCGGAAGATCCAATGGCAGAACCCGCGATAATCATCGCTTCTAACACGCTATGTGGGTCGCCTTCTAGGACAGAGCGATCCATAAAGGCACCTGGATCTCCTTCATCGGCATTACAGATGATATAACGTTGATCCGCTTGGCTCTTACGCGTAAATTCCCATTTCATGCCTGTTGGAAAGCCAGCTCCGCCACGTCCCCGCAACCCACTTTCTTTAAGGACGTCAATAACCTCAATTGGCGTCATGCGGAAAAGCACTTTAGCTAAAGCTTGATAACCATCAGCGGCAATGTATTCCAATATATTCTCTGGTGCAATATAGCCCACGTTACGTAAGGCAATGCGAAGTTGACCATCATAAAATGGGATGTTGGTTGCAAAACGTTCTTTAGTGTTCGGATCCATATAGAGGAGGCGTTCTACCTGCTTTCCCTGGACAAAGTGTTCTTCGACAATCGTTGCTACATCTTCAGCGGAAACCTCACAATAGGTTGCGTTATCGGGGTGAATTTCGATCATCGGACCCTTTTCACAAAAACCGAAACAGCCGGGTTGAAATACTTTTACTTGTTCGGATAATCCCAAGCGGTCCAGTTCTTCTTCCAAAAGATCCGCGATTCGGGGACTACCTGAGGAATGGCAACCAGGCCCTCCACAGACCATAACGTGTCTAACTAGGCCTTGAGCATTTTTGGTGCTAATAGATTGAGCAACGCGACGTGTTTCAATGAGCTTGAGGCTTTGGGCCTTTAAGGCATTTAATTCATCGGTATTTTTAAGTTTCATACGGCTTTTCCCTTCCTTCGGTGACGCTTCTTACATACCCATGTACTTGCAAGCGTTGATTTTTCCGGTTTAACTTTCCGGGCGGTACTTTGCCAGGACCTCGTTAATTTCCTGGGCCTCGTGCATGCGTCCATGGACTTTGCCATCAATGATCATGACTGGGGCTAAGCCACAGGCTCCAACACAGCGCAGTGTTTCTAAAGTGAATAGATTATCCGGAGTGGTTTCTCCAGCTTTAATTTTTAGTTGGTTTTCAAGTTCATTCTTTAATTTTTCTGCGCCTCTTACAAAACAGGCGGTACCCGTGCATACGTTGACAACGTGTTCCCCCCTGGGGATCATTGTGAAAAACGAATAGAAACTCACAACACCATAGACTGTGGCGGAAGGTATATCAAGTTTCTGTGCAATATGCCACTGTACATTATCGGGCAGATAACCATATATTTCTTGGGCATAATGCAAAATCCCAATCAGGTTTTCTTTTTTGTAAGGCAAACTGTCGATATAGTCATCCAGCTTTTGAGCAAATTCATTCGGCGAAGCGCTGTCACACATGGAAATCCTCCTTTAATTAAGTGAAATTTTTAGGCTGCGTTCCAACCTCCTTTTACTATTTATTGGACATATAACCTACTCTACAAGCTACTCAGTTCGAGGTAGAGTAGTCAGGTCTCTATGGGTTTAGTTTATCTTTCTAAATTCGTGCTGTCGTGTTTAAAAACTTTAAAAAAGTATTAAGTGAATAAAGATAATAGACTGAATTGTCCCATTAATTTGAGAAATATTGCACAAGGATCTTGATGGATATAAAAATAAGACCCCAAGGGAGCCTTAGAATGGCATAAATAGCTTAACCGGCCGGCCTACCGTACCGTATTTTAGTTCAGATTTTAATATCCCACGCTGTTCTAGATATTCAAGGTAGCGGCGTACAGTGACCCGAGTCATCTTAACTCCTTCCGCAACTTCCTCTACAGAAATAGGACGGCGAGTAACTTGCAAAAAATTGACTATCTGCCCAAGGGTAGCTTTACTTAAGCCCTTTGGTAGCCCTTCTTCTCCATTGAACCAAGGACTATCCAGTCTCCATAGCGGCTTAGGTGTGGATACAAAATCATTGTCAATGGTTGACTCAGTGGTTATCTCATTACCATTAATTTTCTCTATTACTGTTTCAATATTACTTTCAATTGGGACATCCTCTAGATTAGTATTGGTCGCTAGGTTAATTTTCCCTGTCAAAGATTGAATTTGCTCCACCATTTGGTTAAAGGCATCCTCAAGTTCACCTATTTCTTTGGCACTGGAAACTTTAATCTTTTGGGTAAGTTGTCCTGTTGCTACCTCTCGAGTTCCTACCACGATATTATGCAAGGGATTGACGATTACTCTCTGAAGGAAAAACCAGGTGAGAAGTGCTACTATGATTGTTAAGAGCAATCCTAGTACGGTCATTGTGATTAAAGATCGAGTGATAATTTCCTGTTCATAGGCATGGGAAATTCCTACATAAAAAATTCCAATAATGTTACCGTTTTCTGCCCGTAATGGAATATAACCCGTTTGGGACCACTGACCAACTACGTTAGCCTCACCTACATAAGTCTGACCATCTTTCAGTACTTTCTGGGCTATATTAGCAGAAACTTTGGTACCAATCGCTCGTTCTCCGTTTGAGTCACGTACCGTGGTAGCCACTCGAGTCTCCCCCAGAAATATAGTAACAGTATCCCCCGTCAAAGTTGACAGATGATCGACTAGGTCATTGTTGAGACTGATCTTAAGAGGTCCTTTATAGAGTTCCCCCTCTCGCTCTGACCATGAGCCAGGGTATTTCGTTTCAATAATTTCTCCACAAGTTGCCAAATCTGCTTGAGCTTTGATCATAGCGGCGGTCACAGCACGATCTTTCATATAATAACCAAGGACCAAGATAAAGCTCGCTGACAATATCACCAGCGAACCTAGGAGCATTATGAGAATGCGATGTTTTAGCGAGCGCACAAATTCACTTCTTTCGTTGACTTTAGTGGTTATTTTCAATTTCAGCGGACAATTCTGATTATATGAATTCGCGAAATATATTGAAAAACCTTTTTTACATTATTAATTTAATTATTCATTAGAACATAACTCTTGACTGAGACTGAGACTGAGCAAACACTTATCCTTAACAATCCTCATATTCACTTAATAGTTAACACGTTCGACTAAAGTTGAACATCGCATCTCCACTGACAAAAGCCTCGGGTGCTATAGTCCCCGGTCGAGACTATCACCGAAGCCGTGATCCCTAACAAAATACCGAATGAGGTAGGAGACTATAGTCGAGCAGCCTATGCCAAAAGAAATAACTTTGCGTCGAAGAGAAAGGAGTCTACCCCACCGAAGCAGAGAAAAAGGTACCAGTTCCATGTACAGTAGTGGTACCCTCATGATTTGATAAACAAAAAAGAAGCTGAAGCACTTGCTCCAACCTCTTTTTGTCACCTATTACTTATAATTTTTCCGAAAAAGGATTTTACTTAGCGGCATTTTGTCTAGCCTGATTGTATGGTACACACTCTCCCTTGGTATCATTTTTAATATAAACGAACCAATAGATACCAACCACAAATATCGATCCTCCGACGATGTTTCCAAGGGTTACTGGAATCAAGTTATTGATTATAAAGTTCCCCCAGTTTAAGGTTGCAAGTGCTGCAGGGGTAAGATGAGATTCAGCTACCCAACTTGGATTTGCTTTTGCTAATATTCCAGCTGGAATATAATACATATTTGCGATGCAATGCTCAAATCCTGATGTGATAAACAGCCATATTGGAAAGAAGATTGCAAATATCTTACCGACCATATCCTTAGCTCCATAGGCCATCCAAACTGCTAGACAAACTAACATATTACACATAATTCCTAAATAGAAAGCAGACATAAAAGATAATCCCACTTTATAGGATGCTATTTTGATGGTTACCCCACCTAAGACATTGGCACCACTGTTAAACAATCCAGAATGCACCATCATATAGGCAAGCAATAAGGACCCAAGAAAATTACCCATATAAACAAAAAACCAATTTTTAAGCATATCATTGAGTTTAATTTTCCCATCTAAAACTCCGCCTAAAATCATGGTGTTTCCAGTGAACAATTCTCCTCCTGCCAATACAACTAGCATAAGACCGGTTCCAAATATTGCACCTGCTAGAACTTTACCAAGACCATAGGTTTCTGGCTTTGCAAATAAATTAAAAGCTGCCATATTTGAACCTTCAGCTGCAAAAGCAATAAAAGCTCCCGCCAAAATTCCCAATATGAACTGATTTGAATATTTCATACCTACTTTTTTGATTCCTGTCTGTATAGTAGTATAAGTGATTTCAGATGGTGTGGAATAATTATTTGTACTCAAAGTTATCACTCCTCGAACTTAAAATTAATTGTACCATTGAGATCTATATCTTTTTAAGCAGCAGTTCTACATCGTAGTGGCAGTCAAGACAAAATTTTGAGAACTTAAAATATGCTCCTTTCTTAAAACTGTTATCGAGCGACCAGCAGCTCACGATATCAGATGGATAAAGCTAAGATCTTCTTGCTTTAGTGTATCTTTCTTCACGCGACCTGTCGTGTTTATGGAAATTTAAAAAGTATTTTGATAATTTATAAAATGTTAGGAAAGTTTAGTAAATTTGCAAAAGTACTTAGAATTATGAATAAAAAAAAAAGCCCCCTCGGGGGCTTTTTACAATGGGATAAATAGCTTTACTGGTCGGCCAACTGTACCGTACTTTTGTTCAGATTTTAATACCCCGCGTTGTTCTAGAAATTCAAGGTAGTGTCGTACCGTGACCCTAGTTAGTTTAACTCCTTCGGCGACTTCCTCTGCAGAGAGGGGACGTTTGTTTGCTTGTAAGAACTGAACTATCTGTCCGAAAGTGGCTTGATTTAAGCCTTTCGGCAATCCTTCTACTCCGATATTCTCTGCAATGCTAAGGGTGGATAGTGACAGATCTCCAGTAGCTAAAGTATCATTGAGCTCAGTTAAGGTATTTTCAGGATTGCTAGCAGTCGTCTGGTTAATCTTCCCTGTTAGAGATTGGATCTGCTCTACCATTTGGTTAAAGGCATCCTCCAACTCTCCAATTTCTTTGGCGCTGTGCACTTTGATCTTTTCTGTCAGATGACCGGTTGCCATATCTCGTGTACCTAACGTAATATTATGCAAGGGATAAAAGATAACTCTCTGAATGAAAAACCAAGCAAGCAGTGCTACCAAGATTGTTAAGGCTAAGCCTATCGCAGCGAATGTAATCAAAGATCGAGTGATAATTTCCTGTTCATATGTATGGGAAATTCCAACGTAAAAGATCCCAATAATGTCACCCATTTCTGACCGTAAGGGAACATAACCAGTATGGTACCACTGCCCCACTACATCAGCTTCACCTATATAAGTCTGACCATCTTTCAGTACTGTCTGGGCTACATTTGCAGACACCATAGTACCTATTGCGCGTTCGCCATTTGAACCACGTGCCGTGGTAGCTACTCGCTTCTCTCCAAGGAATACGGTCACAGTATCCCCAGTAAGTTGGGATAAATGATCAACTAAGTCATTATTGAGACTAATTTTATTGGATCCTTTATATAGATTCCCTTCTTGGACTGACCAAGAACCAGGATATGTCTTATCAATAATTTCTGCACAGGTTGCCAAATCCGTCTGCGCTTTTATGTTAGCAGCCGCCACGACGCGATCTTTCATATACCAGCCAAGGACCCCGAGGAAGCTAACCGCCAGTAATACGAGCGAACCTAACAGCATTATAAGAATTTGATTTTTAAGCGATCGCATACATTCACTTCTTTCGTCGAATTTAAAAACTTAGATATATCTCGAAAAATTAGTATTTGTGCAAGGATTATTCTGAATAAATATTAATTCGCGAATTAAGTCCAAAAACCTCTTTTCAAGATTAATTAAGTAGTGAAGAAACTATTACCAAAGCACAGTTAGCGCTAATAATCTGCCCAACCAACTAATTTCCGTAATTCTGAGAAGTTATGAAAATAATTGTAAAGGGACCTAGTTAATGGTAACCTATAAGCATAGTACATAATAAATACTATTAAGCTTATTTCAAAGGGTTATGCTTGCTTTGAGGCATAACCAAAACGACCATAGATTAGCCAAGACTGGTCCGAAAGATCCATAGGTGGAGGGCAAAAAATGATAGCAGTGTATAATACCATTAATGATATCATCGTTAAAACAGATAACCCCAAAGAAAAGGGCACCTGGATAAATATGGTACATCCCTCTGAGGAAGAAATTGCACTAGTAACAAAGGCAACTGGAATTGAATGTGATTTCATAAATGACGTTTTAGACGATGATGAGCGACCCCGGATTGAATCAGAGATGAACCAAATCTTAGTCATTATTAATGTGCCGATCATTCAAAATGCAACAGTCATCTACGAAACGATTCCTCTGGGAATCATATTGACTGAAGATCACTTTGTGACAGTGTGCTTGCAAGAGGTCGATGTCCTTAACGATTTCATCAATGGGAAAGTTCGTGCTCTGAAAACCCATAAAAAGACAAGGTTTTTATTCCAAATCCTCTATAAAAGTGCATCGTTTTATTTAACCTTACTTAGAGAAATTGAAAGAAAGACCAACGAAATTGAGTCGGCTCTTATTAGATCGATGAAGAATAAGGACTTAATTAAGTTGCTGAACCTACAAAAAAGTCTTGTGTATTTTACTACTTCCTTGAAATCCAATGAACAGGTCATGGACAAGATGTTAAGGACGAAGGTCCTAGAAATTTATGAAGAGGACCAGGATTTGTTAGAAGATGTCATTATTGAAAATAAGCAAGCATTAGAGATGGCAGAAACCTATAGCAACATTTCGAATAGTATGATGACCTCTTTTTCTTCTATTATTTCGAATAACTTAAACATAGTCATGAAGTTTTTGGCATCCATAACGATAATTTTAGCCCTACCTACTATGTTAGCCAGTTTTTTTGGAATGAACGTAAAAATCCCTCTACAAACATCTGAAGATGGTTTTGCGATTATCGTCGGCATGTCTATTGTCCTTTGTTTTGGTGGAATTATTTTTTTAGCGAAGAGGAAAATGTTTTAGTCTTAACGCAGGGCAATTGTATCTCCACCCGAACCCCACGTTCTCCCCGATTTGTGGTCACGATCTTTCCTCCGTGCTGATCAAGAATGCGGTGTACAACAGACAGCCCTAATCCGGTCCCTGTCTCTTTCGTCGTAAAAAACGGGTCATAAATATAAGGCAAGTCGTCTGGTGAAATACCGGATCCCTCGTCACTGACGGAGAAGCCTACAAAGCCAGCTTGCGAGACTCTCTCAAGCTGGATCACACCACCTTCTCCCTGTGCATCGATGGCATTAATTAAAATATTGAGTATGACTTGTTTCATCTGATCTGGGTCTACCTCAACCTCTTTCTCGTCAAGTTGGTTTCGCACTTGCTTTAACTCGATATGGTGTTGTCGCAGGGCGGGCTGAATCAAGGTAACTCCTTCGTCCAAAATTGTTTCTAAGGTAATCCTTCTTCGGACTGGTTCTTTGGGCCGCGCAAAGGACAGAAACTCGTTCACTAAGCGATTCAACCTTTCACACTCTTCCTGAAGCACCCGGCAATATTCTGAAACTACTCCATCGTCAACTTTCTCCTGGGCCAATAGTTGGATACTTACCTTCATAATCCCCAGCGGATTGCGTATTTCATGAGCCAACCCAGCGCTCATATGCCCCAGAGCCGTTAAGCGCTCTGTTTGCCGAATCTCACCCTCTAAGCGCTGACGTTCCTGGCTCTCTTGCTTCAATTTCTCCACCAACTCTTTTTGAACCGTCAGGGCGAGGCGATATTTGCGTGACGCCTTCCGCTCCTGTTCAGTCAAGAATCCTGTTAACCAGCCTATTACGTTTATCAGGCCGATTTCCACCCATTGCGTGTAGACGGCGGAGGGGTTCATTGCATGAAAATGTGTTATAAACGGTAAGATGAGGAGCGTAATGAGCAAGCCCGATAGGATTCCCCCAGCAGGACCAAAGCGCATGGCCGCATAAATAACTGGGAGATAGTACGCGAATTGGAGTAGAATGTGATAATTCATTTCATAATGGTAATTCGTGTAATGAATGGCCGTCAAAATCGACACTACAAGCGCGATTGCGATAAGGTCAAAAATAGTCCGGGCATGATTTTGATCAGAGGGTACGTGATTCAAGAGCGCTCCTCCTTGCTAAATACCCCAGTGAGGATCTATTCCATATTTTTCTAGACGGTATAAGAAGGCATGCCGAGAAAGACCTAAACGTTTTGCAGCCTGACTCTGGTTCCCTCCCGTTTGTTCCATGGCTTGTTGGAGAAAAGATTTCTCAATTTCTTCAAGGGAAACCCCCTCTAGTGGTAGCATAAAGACTCCAGGGCTCTTTCCTTCTATTAAGGGAGAGTCAAAAACGGGTAATGCATCTACACCGATCACTGCCCCTTGGGAAATAATGAGCATACGTTCCATAACATTTTCCAATTCACGAACATTTCCCGGCCAGCTATAGGCCTCTAGTTGAGTAAGCACTCCAGGACCAAGAGCCTTGCTTCGACCATAGGTCTTAAGTTTTTCCAGAAAATGTTCGACTAGGAAAGGAATATCCTCCCGATGTTCTCGTAAGGGAGGAACGGAAATAGGAAAGACACTGATTCGATAGTAAAGATCCTCCCGAAAACGCCCTTCCTGAGCCTCTTTAAGCAAATCTCGGTTCGTTGCTGCAATAATCCTTACGTCTACCTTGATGGTTTTTACTCCACCGACCCGCTCAAACGTCCGCTCTTGAAGGACCCTTAACAACTTAGCTTGAACGTTAAAAGACAATTCCCCGATCTCATCAAGAAAGAGTGTGCCCCCATCAGCTAATTCAAAACGGCCCGCCTTGCGAGCTTGAGCTCCGGTGAACGCCCCTTTTTCATGTCCGAACAGTTCACTTTCCAGCAAGGTCTCCGTCAAGGCAGCGCAATTCACTCGAATAAACGGTCCATTAACGCGCGGACTTAAAGTATGAATAGCGTGGGCTACCAACTCCTTTCCCGTCCCCGATTCCCCTTGAATAAGCACAGTGGCAGGCGTTAGCGAAACTCGTTCAACCAAGTGTTTAACCGCTTTCATCGTGTCACTATTCCCTACCAGTTTCCACCCAACACGTTGGACCTCTCCCTTTAAATAATCCACCTGTTCACGTAAGCTTTCTACTTCAAAGGCTTTAGCCACTGTGATAAGCAGTTCGTCAATATCGAAGGGTTTCATTAAATAATCATGTGCTCCAGCCTTCATAGCCTCAACGACAGTGGCAGTACTTCCATGAGCAGTCATCATAACAATTAATAGGTCTGGATAATGCTCTTTCAATTTGCGCAGGACGCTTAAACCGTCTCTCTTCGGCATTTTTAAATCTACAAGGACAAGATCTGGCCGTTCAGCTAAAGCTCGATCTAAGGCCAGTTGCCCATCTTCTACTGTTTCCACGTCATAGCCGGCTTTACTTAATGCCCGTTCTAAAACCCAGCGCATATTTGCTTCGTCATCTGCGATCAAAATCTTCCGCATGTTCATCCTCCTCGACTGTGGGATATCCTGCACCTTAGTGTGGGAAATCCCACAGTTTTTTGACCCAAACACTGAGTTACTAATCTATTACATCATGATTTCTGTTTTCTGATCAAAATTAACCCTATTAATTTAAAAAATCTATTTAGTTTAAACTTCTTTCGAAATTAGACTTTTCTTCGATATACCTTTCATGGCTCTGTATGTAAACGGTTCGATGCCCTGCTTCGCTGGAGATATCCTCACAATACGTCGCTTTTGAAACCTTTAACCTCAAACTTGGTACAGCTTTTGCATATATCCTAAAACATAATAAACTTTGGGAGTGTGCTTCATGAAAAAGAAATTGTCATCTCTGATATTCTTAACTCTTGTCACTGTTTTGCTATTTGCCCTTCCTACAATGGCCGATACTAAACCGGCCTCATCTAACACCGTGACCGCGCCTGACATGTCAGACATGTCAACCCAGGAAATGTCTGACCATTCTTCTACTGAAGCTGCACACGAATCGGAAGTGATCCTTGCCAAGGAAGGCAAGTTCCAAGTGAGTGTGCAGTCTGCACCTGAGAAACCTGAGCCTAATAAACCAGTTAACATCATGATTACTGTAAAAAATGAGGCTACTGGACAGCCTGTCCTCGATGCATCTGTAATTGTCGATATGATGCTAATGGACAGTGGTTCACACAGTAATATGTCCGGAATGAGTACGGACTCATCCGCTACACTTAATGGACAGGCGAGGCTTGACAACATGGAATCGGGAATGTACTCAGTCACCCTTACCCCAACAAAACAAGGAGAATGGACCCAAGACATTCATATTAGTTCCCCGACTCTTGGAGAAGCCACAGTTACTCTGCCCCTTAACGTTTTCAAGTCTGGACCGAACTGGATCCTCATCGGAAGTGTTGGCGGATTTGTATTACTGGCTGGTATTTTGGCCCAAATCCTAAAACGCAAGTCTTCTAAGGAGGTTTAATAATGAGCCAACCATTAAAACCTAAATCTCCACAAGATAGGAACTTTCTTAAGTTTAAACCCCTCAAGTGGTTTTTGCAAAGTTCCCTTTATCCGCGAATTTTCCAATGGGCAGCCGTGCTTGTTTTCGCGGTTATCATGGTACAAACTTTAGCAGGACCCACAAGCGCCCACGATAACTTCGGGACTGCAGCTACTTGGGTCCTTTGGTGGCCACTCTTACCCCTCTTCTTCTTTCTATTCGGAAGGTTCTGGTGTGCTGTTTGCCCCTTTGCCTGGGTGAGCGATTTGACACAGAAGATTTTCGGTGCCAACCGAAAAGTCCCGAACTTCCTGAGAAAATACGGACTATGGATTATTGATATCACCTTTATTTTCATAACCTGGTCTGACCACGTCTGGGGGATAGTGGAATCGCCTCGGGGATCAGGCACACTCTTGTTACTCATCCTAGGTGGTGTCATGGTCACCGCAATGCTCTTTGAACGTCGTACCTGGTGCCGTTATTTATGTTTCCTCGGTAGTTTGTCCGGTAACTATTCTCGAGCCGGTATGCTTGAGCTTCGTGCCGACAAAGACATCTGCAAAACTTGTACTACAAGAGATTGTTACAAGGGCAATACAAAAGCAGCCGGCTGTCCGATGTTTGAATTTCCGATGGCTATGGAAAACAACGCTAACTGTAATCTTTGTGGGAACTGCATCAAAAGCTGCCCCCACGATTCTATTCGACTAACCCCTCGCAAACCAACCAGCGAGTTTTGGTCTATGACCAGGGCGAATTTCGAAGAGTCTTTCCTAGCGATTGTTATCGTCGGGATTGTCTTTGTCCAAAATATCACCATGTTGGACTTTTACCAGTCCTACCTTAAGTGGGCCGAACTGACATTGGGTATCGGTAATCAGGATATCGCCTTTACTATTATCTTTATCATCGCGATGACTACTCCGGTATTATTACTTTTCGCAGCGACTGCAGTTTCCAAGCGCTATACCGGTGAAACTATACGTACTGGCTTTGCACGTTTTGGTTATGCTGTCATTCCACTTGACCTTGCTTCCCACATGGCCCACAACTTATTCCACCTTCTGGCCGAAGGAAAGTCAATCTATTACACCTTCATGGGGCTATTCGGAGTGCATCTTGAGGGACCAACTAACTTCGTTTCTGATCCGACGATTCAAATAATGCAATACTTCTTAGTCATCGCCGGAACTATCGGATCTCTTTACGCGGCCTATAGAATTGCCAAAAAAAATTACGGAACAGAAAAAGCCCTATCCGTCGCTATGCCGTATCTAGTCATCATCTCGATCTTCGGTGTACTAAATTTCTTAACCTTCATGGTTAGAATGAGTATGCGGATGTAACAGCAACGAATGGTACGCACGTAAGCAAGCTATAAATCCTATATGATATGATATATCTAAAATATTCCTGTATAAAAACCTGATTAACAGCCCTATAATTGGCTTGTTGCTCTTTGATTATATAAAATAGGGGGATATACATTTGAAAAATAACTTATCAGATAAAAATCAAAAATTTACTCAAGCAAAGAAAAGTAATAAAGCAGTGCTCTTCAGCACTGTAGGCATTGTAGCGGTCATCCTTGTTATTGCTTCCTATTTGGCATTTGGTAATACTAATAATCCTAGCACCTCGGTCAATACGCCTGCCAATGCTGGACAAAAAGTGGATTATAGCCCTAACGATAAACTAGAGCAAACAATTGTCGAGAGCAAGGTTGAAAATGGGAAGGCAATTGTTACAACTCTAAGTAGTGTGAAAGAGAAGAAATTTATTTGGACAGAATATAAAGCAAACGGCAAAAGAATTCCCTTAACAGCCTTTATACAACCTGATGGTAAAGTCATGGTGGCAGTGAGCTTTTGCGAGCCATGCAAGGGCGAGACTTTTCATATTACCGGTAATAAATTAGTTTGCAACGTCTGCGGAACCGTCTGGGATCTTCAAACACTCAAAGGAATAAGTGGCGGTTGTCAAACCTATCCGCCGGAGGCTCTGACCTACTCTCTAAACGGGGACAATCTGGAAATTCCTCAATCTGTGCTCGATGCCTGGGCTCCTAGAGTTTAATTCTCAAAAGCCTGGGTCATTTAAACAGTTAATTAAAACGCACTCGTTCTTACGGGTGCGTTCATTCTAACCAAATTCAACGTCCTTATAGTTCTTGCGATTTTAGGAGGAATTACTCTATGTCTTTAATAAGAGTCTGTGCGGTCACCAAAACTTACAAAGGTGGGGACGGGGTTGTCGAAGCCTTGAAAAATGTTAGTCTAGAAATATCTGAAGGGGAATTCCTAGCCTTAATGGGTCCTTCCGGTTCTGGAAAAAGCACCTTACTTAGCGTTCTGGGTGGGTTAAATCCGCCTACCTCTGGTAAACTAATCACCGATGATATTGATGTTTATGCCTTAGATTCTGAACGGTTAGCCGATTTCCGCCATGAGTACGTTGGCTTTGTTTTTCAACAATATCAATTAATCCCCTATCTTACAGCCCTGGAAAACGTCATGCTCCCTCTGGCAATAACTTCCCTCCCTGGTAAAGAACAACGAGTTATGGCTCAAACTGTGCTCGAAAAAGTGGGTCTAGGTACCAAAGCTTTCCGATTGCCCAATCAGTTATCTGGCGGCGAGCAAAATCGAGTAGCCATTGCTCGAGCGATCGTTAACGAGCCCGCTATTATCTTTGCCGATGAGCCCACGGGCAGTCTAGACTCTAAAACTGCAAGGGAACTGTTGGAACTATTTCAGACCCTTAACCAAAGTGGCTTGACCATTATAATGGTGACTCATAACCAAGAAAATCTCAATTGGGTCTCCCGCTCAGTTTACATCCATGATGGAGTTTTGGTTCCAATTCCTGAAGAGGCCTAAGGGGGAAAATACATGCGTTTAACCGATATAGCGCTTCAAAATCTACGTCGCCGTAAAATGCGCTCTGCTCTATTGGTTCTCAGTGTCGTCATCGGGGTCGCTTCAATTATCTTCCTCTTTACGACAACCCAAGCCATGAAAGAAGATGTCGCCAATAAACTTGATCAATTCGGTTCTAATATCCTCATCCTTCCTGATACAGGTGTAGCGATGACCTTTGGCGGGATAACAGTTGAAGCTCCAACTCAGGTCAAAGAACTCAACATGTCTCTTATTCCGCTTATGAAGACGATTAAGAATAAGGAGACTTTGGCTACAATTGCCCCTAAACTTTTGGTAGATACTAAAATCAATGGACAAACTATTTTATTACTCGGGGTGGATTTCCCACAGGAATTGCATCTTAAAAAGTGGTGGAAACTGGATGGTCTCACCAAGAACCAAATTCCATTAGCAAACGAAGTAATCTTAGGCAGTGACGTTGCTCGTTCCCTAGGCCTTACCACTAAGCAAACGATTACGATCAAAGAACAAAATTTTAAGGTGGCAGGGATCATCCAACCTACTGGGTCGGTGGAAAATGACCAGGCCATTTTCATGGACTTAACTGTGCTCCAGAAACTGGCTAACCGCCCCAATGCCATCAGCCTCATAGAAACTGCTGCGTTGTGTTATACCTGCCCAATTGAAGAAGTCACCCAACAGTTAAGTGCCAAACTTCCGGGTACCAAAGTTACTGCTCTCAAATCGACTCTGGAATCTCGGGATGACACCGTCAATCGGTTCAACCTATTTGCCCGAATCGTTTCTTTGATACTCTTTCTAGCCAGTAGTCTTGTGATAACGATGACTATGAAATCCTCTGTAGCGGAGCGGACTCGGGAAATTGGTATCCTAAGGGCAATCGGATTCCGGAAACGCCACATCATCCGGATCATTCTGACTGAGGCGGGCTTATTAAGCAGTTTGGGTGGTCTATTGGGTTACTTACTTGGGATGGGTGCAGCCGTTCAGTACGGATCCCTTTTAGTCAAGACCCAAGTTCATATCCCTTGGCAATTTAATTTGCTCGTCTATGCAATACTTGCCTCTCTATTAATAAGCCTAATCGCAAGTCTTAATCCTGCTTGGCAAGCAGCTAGACTTGACCCGACAGAATCTCTGCGCTACATGTGATGTCAGAGCCTGGGATCAGACCAGAGATGGATCGTAATTTGATATATGATGAGCGATGCGCGGATATCTGAGATCTGGTCGTGCTTTGAGACACGATAAATAGAGGTCAGATTGGCCGGATCATAAGCTCATGGTTTTAAGCATGATGCACGAGATATGCGAGATTCGGGGCGTGAAGTTTGAAAGTCGTACATCGAACTTCGATTAGGAGGTACTTTATGACACTAACAGATATCGCTATCCAAAATTTACGCCGACGTATTGGGAAGACGACCTTTATATTTCTAACGTTCCTATTGGTAGTCGGCTTAACCGTCACGTTGAATACGCTGTCCAAAAGTATGCAAGACGATTTACAAAAAAGTTTAACCCAATATGGTGCCAACGTCGTCATTACCCCAAAATCCGAACATTTCACACTCAGCTATGGCGGGCTCTCTGTTCCTGGAGTTGATTACGAAATCAAACATTTGAATTATGACGTATTAACTAAAATTCAAATGACTCAAGATCTTATAATCGGCGGAATCGCGCCTAAAATGATTGGTTCTGTCGCCGGGATTAATACACGTTACCTTATCATCGGCGTAGACTTTCCCAGCGAATTAAAAATGAAACCATGGTGGCATATTAAAGGACAACTGCCCAATGACCGAGAAGTTATTATCGGTGCAGATCTTGCACGCCAAGATAATCTTGTTGTTGGGAGTACTTTAGAACTCGATCACCAGAAATACCCCGTTGTCGGAGTGATGCAGGAAACAGGTGGCTCAGAGGACAATGGAGTATTTTCGAATTTTGAGACGTCCCAACTAATAACCGGACAAGACTCTTGGTCTATGATTGAACTTAATACAGCTCAACCCGAGCGAGCAGCGGCCTATTTAAGGGAACTTTTACCTGAGGCCAAAGTCGCTGAAATATCCCAACTGGTTCAGGGTAACAAAGAAAGTATCGATCGCTTTTCAAGTTTCTCCCTAATAGCCTCCTCTCTCTTAGGCATTATTGGTGTTTTGATTGTGTTCGTTACGACAATGGGTAACATTAATGACAGGGTTGCCGAAATCGGAGTCTTCCGAGCGATCGGTTTTCGCCGTCGCCATATTCTAACAATTCTAATTCGCGAAATTGCCTTGGTTAGCTTTGCAGGAGGGGTTCTCGGCTATCTTTTGGGTGAATTCGCCCCCACTTTACTCGGTCCCATTGCTTTCCAAAAAACTGTTGCGTTTCAATTTCACCCCTTAATGGCCTTAGTTGCAGTTAGCGCCTCTGTCCTAATCGGGGTTGTCTCTATAGTTTTCCCAGCTAAGCAGGCCATTAGGTTAGATCCCTTAGATGCACTTTCCTATATTTAGCTTAGGGGATTATTGACCAGTCTAAGTCCCTGCATACTTATAGCGTTAGGTTTATACTTCTTTGTACGAACAGGTTCGTAACCATTAAAAGGATATTATTATCCTTCCATTGATTCTTCAGAGTTATCATTATGCGTTCTGAGTTTATTATTACTTGAAAGAGTAAGGTAACATAATACATAACCCAATATAGAGAAACAAATGGATGTTACCAATAAATCTAGCCCTTCCATATAGACTCCTCCTCCCAATAATATATTTTCCATATAGACCTACTACAAATTCCTTAGGAGTCAGGTTTTATAACATCCTGTTTCAAACTATACCAAATCCTGTTCAAACTTATCGTGACATAGATCATATAACTGATATAAAATTTTGCCCTATTCTCTCTTTTTAAGAACTTGCAAGCTTATCTAAAATCTTTTTATATTATTTATTATATTATAATTATTATAAATGTCAAGTAAATTTATAGACTTATTTTAATCTCGGGGCCTCTCTAAAAGTATTTTTTCTTCGTTTGATAGAGAACAATGCGCCAATTGTCCCTTTGATCCAATCTTGATGATTCCCGCCTTCTACAAATGGCACTCCAATACTCTGCTTCAGTGGGACGAGTTCACTATCCCTTAGGTAAAGCCTTAGCGAGGTTTTCGACACATCGGGGTGTAGAATTGCGGGAATTCTACTCCTTCTACCTGCGAATTGGTTTATGAAAAATTAAAGAAAATCTGACTTACGGGATCGAGGTCAGCGAGAGGAGTCCATCCATGAGGATTTTATTAGTTGATGATGAAAAAAAAATTACTACCGTACTCAAAGCTTATCTTCAGCAGGAAGGATTTCAGGTAAGTACGGCCATCAACGGCCTAATCGCTTTAACCATGTTTAAAGAAAATCCTTTTGACTTACTTATCCTTGACTTAATGCTCCCTGGCCTGTCTGGAACAGAGATGTGCCGCGAGATCCGCAAAATATCCTCCGTCCCTATTATTATGCTCACAGCTAAGGTTGAAGAAGAGGACCGCATCCAAGGCTTAAGTATCGGTGCCGATGATTATATTACAAAACCTTTTAGCCCTCGTGAAGTGGTTGCCCGTGTTCGGGCCGTTCTCCGACGAACTAATAACGAAGCTGCGCCCCTTGCTGACGTAATTTCCTATGATAATGGACTTACCATCGATAACCTCCAGCATGAAATCCGGCTTAACGATCAAGAGGTCTCGTTAACTCCAACAGAGTTTAAGATCCTTGGAGCCCTAGCGAAACATCCTGGACGAGTGTTATCTCGAGGTCAGTTGGTAGAAATTGTTCAAGGGCACGACTTCGATGGAGATGACCGTGTTATTGATGCCCATATTAAAAAGATTAGGCAAAAGCTCGAAACGACTCCCAGCGATCCACAACTAATTTTGACTGTTTACGGCATCGGCTACAAGTTTAATCCAAGGGCGGGTGGATAAGATGCGTACGAAATTGTTTCTTTCCACTCTGATCATCGCGGTTATTACTTTAACCTTAAGCATGCTTGCCGTGAATTTCGTATTCAAACAACAGTTTAGTGATTATTTAACCCAGGCGAATGAGGCAACGTTAGAACAGTTGCCTTCTCGTCTGAGTGCCCTTTATCAGACTAAGGGGACTTGGGATTCTACGTCTTTGAACGAAGTTTCCCACGCCCTCCCTATGGGCACAGTTGTTACTTTGACAGATCCAACCGGTAAACTTATCGCTACGTTAAGCAACACTATGGAAGACATGATGCACGGAAATGCCGAAATGGGTATGATGGGAATGTCCTCGAATTCCACAACAAGTTGGAAAACAAAAAAATATACTGTGTCGGGACCTCTAGGGACTATAGCCACTGCAGAAGTTCGCTACCCTGCAACCGCACAGATCCTCAATCCCCAAGATGTCCGCTTCCAATCTACAGTTTTCCGTTCACTACTCTTCGCTGGAGGATTGGCGCTTCTTTTTGGAATTATCCTCAGTTTCTTTACAAGCCGCCAACTCGTCGCTCCACTCAGACGATTAACGCAAGCAGCCAATCGTATTGGGCATGGCCACCTTGACGAGCGTGTTTCCGTTCGCTCCAAAGACGAGGTAAGACTACTTGCAAATGCTTTTAATGCGATGGCAGACAATTTAAATCGCCAAGAAACCCTCCGCAAACAGTTTACTGCCGACATCGCCCACGAACTGCGCACTCCCTTGACCTCGATCAAAAGTTATATTGAAGCTTTTCAAGACGGCGTTCTTCCTGCAAATCAGGAAAATCTCGCCTCTATTCATGAGGAAATCAACCGTCTAGTTGACTTGTCCAGCGATCTAAAAGACTTAAATGTGGCTGAAATCGGTGGATTACAGCTAAAGCTTGAGCCTGTGGACATAAGGCATCTTCTTGAAAAAATTATGCGTAGCCTTCTTCCTCTTATCCAGGAAAAGGAATTAACTCTAACTTGGAATGCTCCGGAAGAATCTGTGACAACATCCGGGGACGAGCACCTTCTTACTAGGCTATTCTATAATTTGATGCATAATGCCTATAGGTACTCAAATTTAGGAGGTCAGATTACCGTCGCCCTTACAAGCACTCCGACATCCGCTGAAATTAAGATTAGCAATACTGGTATAGGCATCTCTGAAGAAGATCTTCCTTTAATATTCGAGCGATTTTACCGTGCCGACAAATCCCGGACCCGTGAGACAGGGGGAACAGGAATCGGTCTTGCGCTGGTCCGCCAGATTATAGATCTACATCAAGGCACGATCACCGTACAGAGTAAAGTCGAGCATGAGACTGTATTCATCGTCCAGCTTCCAAGAAAGAAAAAGTGACTGAGGATTAGATCCTCGGCCACTTTTTCTTTCAAACATTTAATGTATGATAACTATTCAGGTAAAAATCTGTCCCTCTCGGGCAAAACACTTAACAAACACGTGCTCAATGATGGCCCCAATCACAGACTCATTTACCCTCTAGATCTCTTTTCCGACTCTGATACTCAGCGGAATCTATCTCACCACGTGCATACCGCTCTCGCAGGATGTCCATTCCACTGTGCTTATTTAGTCCTCCTGTATGAACGTGCGAGGCATGGCGACGAAATAGATAGATAGCCAGTAAAATAATCCCAATCCCTAAGATAAGTTGCATTCCTATCCCCGCCATCCCCATCATCCCATAGCCGCCACTTCCATATCCACCATATCCCCAACCACCCATCATATAAATTCCTCCTTCAAATTTTTGATATTCAACCTTAGATATTCCCATTCATCCATAAAGTAAACGCTATTTATTCTTTTTTAATAGATATTTGCTGCTTTTGCCCAGACAGCTCTTGTTTCCTTTCAAGGTACTCCTCTCTTTGAATCTCACCGCGTGCATATCGTTCACTCAATATATCTAGTGAGCTATTTGACTGAGATTGATGGCCCACGCAGCATGACCCTCCAGCATTCGATGAACTAAACATGTAATACGCAATAAAGATTAATAGGATTATACCAATCATCATTATAGCTCTCCCCCTTTGACTCCGTTCATCATATTACCTCGTGAACCAGTCATACCATTCCCGTTAGTCATCATGCTCCCTCCGGAATTACTCATGATTTCGTTCATTTTATCAAGGTTTTCTTGCCCCATTTGTGCTCTAACCGCTGAATCTAAATTCATGAATTCTAGCATCTGCGTAACGTCTCCTGTTTGCATTGCCTTTTGCATTCCTTCCGAGTTATGAAGGTTTTGCATTTCAGCTGAATTCATTAGCTCTTGGTGTTGCTCTGGCGAAAAGGTTTTCTGCATGTAACCTTGCATTTGTCCAAACCACCCGTCCCCTTGTTGCCGGGTCGTCTCTGCTAAGGCCGGTAAAGCCATGAGGCCCACTGCTAATGTTGCGGTTGCGATAATCGCGGTAACTTTCTTATTAAATCTTCTCATTGTTTATACCTCCCAATTGATTTCATTTACTGCTTGCTTCGTTCGTTTGCAGTTCTTCCATGTCCTTAGTGTAACGCTTGGATACGATTATCTCATGAAAAAGTTGTGAATTTCTCATGAATAAGGAGCCCTGATAACAGGATCGCACTTGGAATAAGACGCTCTATGATGTTCCCTCATAAACGCACAAAAAGATAGGACAGGCGCTTATTGTCAAACCGCCTGTCCAGAGAAAAAATAGTTGTTCAAAATCGGTACTTCGCAAGGAGAGCAAAAATCCTTGGTGGGGAATACAAATGTCACTTTAATTTTTAAGACTAACAGCGTGCGATGGCGTAAAATTCGGATGAGCACTCAGCTAGGGATTGAAAGGATTCATATGCACCTTTATCCTGAAGTGGCACTATCTTAACGTCGTATTTTCGCAGTTAACGTTTTGCATCTTTAATTTTGCTATTACATGAAAGAGTAATGTAACATAGGGCATAACCTAAAACAGAGAAGCAGATGGCAGTTACGAAAAAATCTAGTCTTTCGATATAGACTCCTCCTCAAAAAAAGATCTTATATTCTAATACGTAATTAAAAATTGTTTTCTGTCGGTCTGTTCGACAAGGTAGAAGATTATTTAGCAATAAAAGTGGCTGGGGATTAAATCCTCAGCCGCTTTTATCCAATCGTGAAGACATCCACTTCTTCAGTGGGACTGAGAGTGGTGACTAATAATCATAAGTTAAATATGAACGTATTTCACTTGAAGTATAGGTTGTTGTTCGCTAGCATTGTAGTACAATACAGATATATAGATATATAGATTTATAGATTTATAGAGATGTGATAAAGAGGAGCGGACAGATTGAAAATAAGTACACGAAAACAAAAAGTCAAAATAAGTCTTAGTATAGATTCAGAGGTCCTGAGGAGATTGGACAAACTTTGTGAAAGTAAAAACCTAAGTCGTCCACAAGTAATTGAAATGATTTTTTCCACGGACGATGAAACAGTAGATTTTATGACTGGGCAGATTAAACGAATCGACTCCGAGATTGGGTTTTAGCGACAATCACTCTTTGGGGAAATATACATAAGAATAGCTGAGGACAAGTCCTCAGCTATTCTGTGTTAAACGTCAATCAATTTCCGAATACTACTTTCACATACAGCCCGATGGCTTGGGGAGGCCAGCAATTTTACAAGCACCCCTTCTTGGACCGGCCGGAAATAAAACGTAGATCTTGTCACGGTCAAAGCCAGTATCTTTAACTATTTTACGAACCATAGGAGCAACCTCATACTCCTCATAATAGTCCCTAATGTAGTTAATCATCGTCCAGTGTTCTTCGGTAAGTTCTTCTACAGCCTCAGCGATAGCAAGCGCTTTGGCCACATCTTCATTCCATCTTGATTGATCTGCTAGAAAGCCCTCATCATCCAATTCCACAGTTAAAGTGCCTACCTCAAGTTGCGCCATTGATATTTCCTCCCTGCTATTTTTTGGGTCTGTATTTCTTGATGGGTATTTGTAGCCTTATTTCAAGAGTGTCAAAGTTATTTATTTGAATAATTTATCGATCGTGATAAATCAGTTCTCTTTATTTTATGTTTTAAGAGGAGGAAAAGATATCCATTTCTTGTCGAAGCACATATTTTATATCTATTATCTCAAAAATGCACTCTACATATGTATGATTCATCTTGAACCCCCCCGCATATATCTTTGTTGACTATTGTGAAGATAGTCAATAGCCTGAATATTTAATATTTATATTCATTATACAACAATATAGTTAAGCAGGGCAAGACGTAAAAAATGTCATTTATAGTCATAGATACGAATTGTCACAAAAAAGGAGCCCTGATAATTAAATCACAGCCCCCAATACTTTAGGTCATTACACCCTTCAGCATAATCCCATTGAAAACAAAATTTCAGTATATATTTGAATACTATCTAAGCGAGAAGGGGCTAAACCTCATCCCACTCGCTTAGAAGAACGTATCGTAGGTAGTAAATCATTAACAATAAATAGAAATCCTATCCTGATACATGTTGTGATTTCTATTTATTATGGGTCTTAACTAGGAACTTATCAACCTTACCATTGATATCAATGCAGGTCCACTCAATTTCTTTCTCACTGACTTTAGGAATAAGTCTAGCTGGATAGTACCCCAATTGATACGGAATTCTAGTTTCAATAGCCTGGAATTGGCAGGCCTTTACACAAGCCATACAGTCCCAGCAATCTCTTTTAGCCCGACAAAACGCTTTCTTATCCTCATTTAATTCCATCAAATCCCCAGGACATATCTCTTCACATTTTCCGCACCCTTGGCATTTATCTTGATTTACTACTGGTGGCATCTTCGTTACCCTCCTTTCTTAAGCTTTTAAACGATCTCCTGAGATAATTTGTTCGTAGGGACGAGTAAACATTTCTACTTCTCCGGTTTCGGGGTTATAACGGGAGTTTACAAAGCAATCGAATTTTTCATCATTCTTTTCCGGGAAATCGGCACGGGTTTGCCACCCTGCCCATCTGGTTTCTTCACGGTACATTAAGTGGTGCACTAATACCTGCGCTACGTCTAATCGGTCAATGACTTCATGAGCATCCATCAACTCGTGGAGATCAGCGGCGATTAGGTATTTGACTTGCTCTTTTAAAATCTTAAGGTTGCGCAGGGCATATTCCAACCCTTCTTTGTTCATTCTGAAAAACTGGTGCACACCCCCGGCATATTCATCCATCAACCGCTGCAACCTTTCTTCCATTTCTCGAGGGGCAACACCGTCACCCACAGTAATATTGCGGAAACCAGGTGCAAAAACCCTATTCTTCTCCTGAGAAATTTGCTCCTCGTTAAGAACACCCTGCTCTACACAAGCCACATAGTCAACGGCGGCCCTAGCAGACAATAGCCCCTCAGCGGCACAACCACCCACAAATTTATTAGGTGTGCCACCCGCCACATCTCCACAGGCATACAATCCTGGTAAGGTGGTCGCTCTTTTAACATCAATCCAATAACCACTTGCCGTATGTCCGCCTACAATGTATGGGTCAGAGCCATAGATTTCGATAGGTTCCTTACTCAAATCCTGAGCTCGGCTGGCCAGAAACAAGACATAGCTGGGCCGCTCGTTTAGATAATCGTGTTTCATGTCATGGATTTGGTCGGGCGTCATGTGGGTAGTATCCACATAGCAGGGACCACGACCCTCACGCCACTCATCCATCGGTGCGTTAGCCCGGATATAGCGGGGAGCGGCATCCCCACCTAGGTGAGCATAACGGGTTTTCAGAATTTGCTCGCCTTTACAATTAATCATTGGTGTTTTATAACCCACTGAAATTGTATCGATAGGGCCGTTAAAATCTTTGGTCCGAGTGGCACACCAGCGCATTTCAAAGGTTGTCATTTCTGCACCCTGACGAATACCGAGCGCAAAACCGGTTCCGACATTAAAGGGGGCATACCAGAGCTGATGGTGGCTGTCATTACCATCGTTTTGATAGGGCTTATACAAACCAGCCGCACCACCTGTGGCTATAATGGTTGCTTTAGCCCGAATGATATACACCTTGCCGTCTCTAACCCCAAAACCAATAGCACCAATGACTTTATTTTCCTCCATTAGGTAATTGGTAGCTACTACACGATTTATGATTTCACAGCCAGTTTGACGGGTTTTTTCTGCCAAAATGACTTTCATCTCAGAACCACTAATGGTTATATCCCATTTACCCCTAGTTTTATATTCTTCACCGTCTTCTTCATATTTAATGGGCATACCCCACTCTTCCCATTCTTCAATAGGCTTGTTTAAGACTTCTGCCATCGAAATAGTCAAATCTTCACGGATCAGCCCACCGGCCTGAGAACGACTCCAACGGACAAAATCTTCGATGGTGCGATCCTTTTTAATATAGGTGTTAATTGCATCCATACCACCTGCTAGACATCCGCTACGGTCAATGTGTGCTTTTTCCATTAATGTAACTTTTAAATCAGGGTTGAGACGCTTAGCCTCAATGGCGGCAAAACAGCCGGCATTTCCTGCACCGATAATCAGAATGTCGGTATCAATGCGAACCTCTTCAATTTTATCAACGGATTGGGGTAAACTTGCTCTCGACATCAAATCTTCCTCCTTTTAGATTAATGAGTGGGTACCCAGATGGGATATCCTGTTACTGCATACCAAGGTACCATGATCAAGACCATATAAAAAATCACGATTAAGGTGAAAGGGGCACCGACTTTAACAAATTCGCCAAAGGTAAATTCCTCGGTTCCATAAGCGATTAGACAGGCTGTTACCGAGATGGGCAAAACAAAAGCGTAACTATCCACATTTAACACCATCATGGTGAAGGCTACAGTGTTTAGCTCAAGCATCGGAGCCATTGCTGCCACAATGGGTGCCAGTAAGGTTACGGCTGCTACGTTGCTCACAATGCCGAGTCGGCTAATTTGGACAACTACACATATGAAGAGACTAACTCCCATCCAGCCCCAAGCCGGTGCCAAACCAACCAAGTGGGAGGCAATCCACTTGTCCACACCAGTCTTTTCAAAAGCTGATACCAGTGACAAAGAACCACAAAGCAACAACCAAGTACCAAAGATCGTATTGGATTGCACCTTTTTCCAGGAAAGCTTGGTAAGCCCAGGAATAAAGAGTACCATTACTGCTAACAGGGCAACCAAGGCCATTTTATAACCATGAATTTGTTCCGTCGCCCATAAGGAAATTGCAATACCAAAGGTGACCAAGACAATCCATTCAGCGGCAGTCATTTTACCCATGGCATCTTTTTGGCGTCTGATTTCGGTGATGCCGCCAGGGACTTCAATATTTTTAGATTTCATTACCCAATTAACCCAGTAATACATGATTACCAAAACACCGAGTAATGGCCAATTCATCCAAGCCCAAGTACCCCAAGTGATCACGTCTTTCTTCATCGCCTGATTAATGGTTTGGGCTACGATGACATTCGACATATGGCTGTGCATCAGAATCGTTCCACTCGCCAGTGAAGCGAAACCGATACCTACCATTGTAAATACCTTTCTTGCCCTAGCGCCTTCGCCTGTCTTCTCAAACAGACTATTCAGACCTTGAATAATTGGCAGAAATAGTGCTCCCCTGGCATTAGTGGCAGGAACGAGAATGGCGGTTACTAAGTGTGCACCAATCAAACCTTTTAAAACACTCCCTACGGTGGGTTTAACTCGTGAAACAATACTGAGTGCAATCCGCTTGTCTAAGCCAGTGGTCTGCATAACAGCGGCTAGAATAAAACAGCCAAGAATAAGGAAAGTAACGTTACTTGTAAAGCCGCTAAAGGCATCGGGGAGCTTTGGAGCTGCTCCCGTTAAGGATAATAACACTGGTATCATCAGACCTGAAACTGCTAAAGGCAATCCATCGCTCAACCAGATAACTGTAGCCCAACCCATCACTGCCAAGGCTGCTCGTCCACCCTCAGTAAGACTCTCAGAAGTGGGAACCATTGTTAAGATTGCTGCAAATACTAGCCAAGAGAAAATAAATCCAGTTAATGCATACTTATTTTTGCCAGTTTCAGTTGCGTTCGCCTTAACTTCCGTGCTCTGTTTTGTTGTTTGTAAACCGGGCTCTGACATTACAACCCCTCCTTTTCTTCTTCGGTAATGCAAAAGTAACCATAATTCTTAACAAATTTAATAAGCTCACTCCTCCACTAACTGTTTTCTTTGTATGTGAGAATTTTAACAATAACCACCAATGGTTAAAACCGCGTTAGAGACACAAATGTGTCATGTTGATGACATAAAAAAATAAATCCAGCTGACAAAACGAAGGTCTTTCAGGCGACACTTGTTTTGTCAGCTGGATGACCAAGACCCCCACATCAATAAGTGGGGGTCCCATAATCTCGCTGTATGTTTAGCTGTATGAGTTCCTTATTTCTGAATCCAGGCTTTTAGTTTGTTAGGATTCACACCAACAATTTCCCGACCTTCATATTGGATGCTGCCGTCTTCCCTAAGCAAGTTGAGCAGGGACGAAATTGTTTGACGTGCCGAACCTATTACACAGGCAAGTTCCTCCTGGGTAACCTGCAATCGAACATGAATAATACCATCTGCGCCTTTATTTCCAACACGTTCTGCCATATTTAGCAGAAGCATAGCTAGCCTCCCTTGAATAGGGTTCATGATAAAATCGTAGATCGTGTTCTGTGCTTCTCTCAATCGATCACTCATCAGCCTGATTATCTTTTCAGCAAACTCGGGCATTTCTGCAAGCATTTCTTTAAAGCTATCCTTCCAGATAATTAAAATTGAAACTCTGTCCATTGCTTGAGCACCATATTCTCTCTCATTAACATTACTAAGGACTTCAGCTAAACCGATAAAGTCACCAGGATAACGTAGTGCCACAGACACCTGACGACCGTCTGAGGTAGTACGGTAAATTTTGACCAAACCACTTTTAATAAAGTAAATTTCATTAGTCCTTTGACCAGTAGAAAAAATAATCTGCCCTTTGGGATATTTAATTTCTGAAGCTATTTTAGTCAAATGGGTCAGCTCTTCATCTGTTACCTGAATCATGTCTTCCCCCCTCATGTAATACTGTTGGAACATAATTATTTTCTAACTCTTCTTCCAATCCTAAGCCTTCCATTTTGATAAGTAGCTAGGGTGGTACTGTGAACTCTGCTTCGGTGGGTGGCGAAAGTAATCCAACGCCGATAGGTATTCCTTTGAGGTTAGCAACTCCAGTATTATTGTCTCCACGAAGTCTATCGTCAGCTAAGTCTCGATGTTCAACTTTATCTGAACGAGTTCACCTAGTTTTGGCTTTTATTTATAGCGTTCGTAGACGGTACGGGAATTATTTACGTTAACAATCTTATCTTGAAAAGCCTAGTGAATTACCGACTATTTTCTCTCGAAATTATACCACCTTTACATAGGTAGGTGAACTGAAAGATGCCATATTATCCCTCGACTGATACTCATGAAGAAGAGACTAGTCTAAAATCCCTACTTCTCGATTTATTCATCAGACCCACTGGAGTCATTCTCTAGAATCTTTATTTAAGCTACAATCCCCTCCTCAACATCCTTCCCTGGGATCTTCAACGAACCCATGACATCTCAATGATGTCTAAAAACAACAATTACTTGCCCTATGCAAGAATTCAACCAAGGTTAAAAAAAAAATTGGCGACCCCAATTGGGGTCGCCTACTATCAAAATTAAAATTGCCTTGAAGGCCCTTTTTCATCAAGTTAATAACTTTGATGCCTCATTTTGAGCTGTTGCCTCCGGGCTAAAATCGAAAGTGAATAATTCATTACGAAATACGTTAAAGCAATCATGCCAAACACGGCAAAGATCTGACTGGTAGAAACGAGTTGTCCTAAAATGATCATACCCTTACCCGTGAGATCTTCCACGCCGATAAGCCAGACAAACGATGTGTCTTTAATAACCGTAATAAACTGAGATACTAAAGGTGGAATCATCTTGTGCATAGCTTGTGGCAAGATAATATAAATTAAAGTATGGCGATAAGAAAATCCCTGCGACTTCGCCGCTTCCCATTGTCCTTCATCGATCGAATTTAAGCCACCTCGAACAATTTCGGCTATGATTGCCGACGTGAAGACCGCGATAGCGGCTATCCCGGAATTAATTGGTTTTAGCGTGGTCATAAACCGAAAAACCAATATAAACAGCAGCATAGGAATATTTCGGACACATTCAATGTATATAGCCGCGAGTCTTCCTAGAACAGCTTGCTTGGAGTACCGAGCAATGCCCAGGAACGTTCCAAAGACAAAACTAATCAAAATGGCCATGACAGCAATGTAAAGAGTAGTCAAAAGTCCTTGACCAAAAAACCGAAATATCTCGGGCTTTAAGAGTTCTTGAATCATGTTGACACCCCCGCCTTACGTTCTAGGCGACGTGTCAGTGTCGCTAGGGGTAAACATAGTAGGAGATAGAGCAGACCGACGACAACATATGCAGGTCCGTAATAGATATTATCGCTTGACCAAGAGTCTGCACGATACATTAGGTCACCGCCTGCGACCATGGCTAGTACCGATGTATTTTTAATTAAGTTCACCGCTTGATTTGTGAGCGGTGGCAGAACAATGCGAGCTGCCTGTGGCAAGATGACATGTCGCATGGCCCCCCAGAAATTAAATCCCTGGGATAAGGCTGCTTCCATCTGTCCTCTGTGGATCGAGTTGATTCCTGCTCTGACCACTTCCGCAATATAAGCACCATGATACACACCGACACCCAAAACACCCACTGCAAAAACAGGTAACATAATGCCCAGGTGAGGAAGCACATGATACAAGAAGTAAACCTGGATTACAAGTGGCGTGTTTTGAATAAATTCCACATAAACACGACTCACTACCTTGGCTAGTGTCCACTGAGAGGTTCCCAATACCCCAAATATGATCCCGAGTATGAGTGCCAATGTAAGGGAGAGGACTGTTACCATAATGGTAACTTTAAACCCTTCAGCAAATACTGCCCAGTCACGGAAAAGCGCTTCCCATTTAAACCAGGCAAAAGGTCCGACCACTATTTAAGCCCCCACTTTTCGATCATTTTATCAAGTTCTCCTGATGTTTTCAGGTCAGCAATCGTCGTGTTAACCAATTTGGCTAATCCGTCATTTCCTTTTTTAGAGGCAACTCCATAATCTTGAGGACTAAAACTATCTGCTAAAATAACTGTCGAATCATCCAAATATCCAGAAAGAATGGAGCCATCTACGGAGAAACAATCCACCCTACCGGAAACCAGGGCAGTCTTTATTTCTGGATAGGTAGCATACTCCAAGAAGCTGATTTTTGCTCCAACCTTATCCGCTTGTTCCTGAATTGCTTTCTTGCTGGTCGCGCTTTGCGCTACACCAATCTTTTTCCCGTCCAAATCTTTTAAGCTTGCAATACCAGCATCTTTTTTAACCATTAGTCTTACACCATCTACAAAATAAGCATCAGAAAAGTTGTAACTCTTTTTGCGTTCTTCTGTAACGGTAAAGGTCGCAATAACTAAGTCTACCTCCCCGCTATCTAGCAAAGGTCCCCGAGTTTTTGCAGTAACCGCTTGGGTTTCAATTTTTTCAGTTCCAATAATCTTCTTGGAGATTACATTAGCCAAATCAATTTCAAAACCTTCAATTTTTTCCGTCTTGGGGTCTTTATATCCGAAATTGGGAACATCTACTTTAACCCCAACTTTGAGGACACCCCGGTCTTTAATAGCCTTGACATCGGCCGACATATCCGTTGCAGCATTTGGAGTAGCCGCAGGTGGAGTTGACCCGCACCCAGTTACCAAACCAACAACTAATAATAAACTTGTTAGCACCAATCCAGCTTTCTTCATTCAAAATCCTCCTCATTTCATTCTCTTGTCGCAGTAAAACTGCGCTTTCTTAGTAACCTAGACCAACTCACGTGAACGATTTAAGCCGAAATATAGTTAGCGCAAAATACGGCTTAAAAATGACTTAGTACGTTCATTCGTTGGATTGTCGAAAAACTGATGCGGAGTATTGGATTCTACTATAAATCCATCATCCATAAAGATGACACGATCAGCAACTGTTTTAGCAAAGCCCATTTCATGGGTGACAACAACCATTGTGATACCCTCATGAGCTAAATCAATCATAACATCTAAGACTTCCTGGATCATTTCCGGATCTAGAGCCGATGTTGGCTCATCAAAGAGCATAATTTTCGGTCGCATAGCCAACGCACGAGCAATAGCCACACGTTGCTGCTGACCACCAGAAAGTTGTGATGGATACACATTGAATTTTTCACTTAACCCAACACGCTTAAGATAAGCCATTCCGTCCGTTGTAGCTTCTTCCTTAGAGACTCCCTTAATCAGCATTGGAGCGAGGGTTAAATTTTCTAGGACCGTTTTATGAGGATAAAGATTAAATTGTTGAAAGACCATTGCCACGGACTGACGAACTTTGGCAACTTGGGCCTTATGAGCTGTAATTTCCACTCCATCAACAGTAACTTTTCCAGAACTCGGTTTTTCCAGAAGGTTCATGCACCGTATCAACGTGCTCTTGCCTGATCCACTAGGGCCAATGACAACTAGTTTTTCCCCCGATTTTACATTTAGATTGATATCTTTGAGAACGTGTAAATGACCAAAGTGTTTATTGACGCCTTCTAATTGAATCAAGCGGGTACTCCTTCCATTTTTCTAATTTTGCTCTCCAAATTTAAGCATTTATTTTAGTTTAATTCGTTGTATCCTCTATTAATTCCTCTATTAATATACTGAGTATAATGTATACATGAAACATTGATTCTATAAGCGTATTATATACAATTTTCTCTCTCAATATCACATCTCTTATACATCTATGCTTTTCCGGATTGACAAAGAACCACCCATATTTTAAACTACAGATGAGCTGACATTGAGATCGCGCTGATGGCGCGACACCAAAAATGGAGAAGGCACCTGCTATGGACGGCAGGTGCCTTCGTTTTTGTTACGAATCATTAAACTCCTGCATTTCAATATAGCCAAACAGTTTGTCTGAGAATCCTAAGAGCAGAAAGCCAATCCCGAGATTTGCCAGAATAACTCCTAACTCGAAGGCTATTTCACTTCGAAAAATCCAATAAAGGCTCCCTCCGATAAGACCAGCCGGGACAGCAATAACTATGATTTGCACAAAAATAAGTAAGGGATAGAAAATCTTCCGATCTAAGGAGGATGGAAGTAGCACGTTTCCTAGAATTAGAGAATTCCCTAACTCGAAATAAGTAGATACCATAATCAAAGAAAGGGCAATAGCCGCGATCCAAAGCTTCCTACCCCCCTCGGCCATAAAGGTGTAGCTTAGATTAAGTAGCAAGATATTGATAGCAAAACGTATCAAAGGTATAGCATTAAGAGCTAAGATCTTTTTGTAAAATGTTCCAGGAAGAACATAAATATAGGGTAGCGCCAATTCTGAACTGACAGGACTGGTCGTGCTGCTGAGAAGGAGGATATATGCGATAATTCCATTGAAAGTAAAAAGCCATTCCGAAGGATCACTCCCTCTCTGGCTAGCCATAAAACCAATTAATACTCCAGCCAGCACCGCCAGCGGAGCTAGAAAACCGAAATACTCATTAAACCCCGTTGAGCGGTAACTGACGATTTGTTTAAATAAAAAGGCCTTGCTTTCAGCATACGTTCCTTGGACAGTGATCTTCCGTTCCCTGCGAAGCTTAGCAAAGGCGTCGGAAAGTTGCGGTCGGCGACCACTCCTTTTAAGACTACGGGCTTCTTCAATTTTGGCGGCGTGATCAAGTACATCTTCATAATAGTCCTTAGCCAGTCCAAACACTGCAAAATTTACAATTCCTAAAGTTAACACGATCCCAAAGAGAGCTAGATAAGTGTCGCGACTCGCCCCATAAAAAGCAGCAACTGCAACCTGAAGTATCCAACCCACTACGGGAAACTGCCTCACCCCTCCGGCCTGGTAGCCCGTTATTAGGTTCAGAAGGCTGAGATCTCCTCTAACCTGCCAAACCCAGCAGCCAACCAGCCATATTACAGAACACGTTATTATACTTGCGACCCACTGTCCTTTTTGGTAACGCACAGAAAGCAAAAAGACTAAAAATGCCAGTGGAGACATGAGGAGAGCTAGGGAGACAAAGGATACATAAACAAAAAAGATACCTTGCGGCCGAAGACCTAAATTTAACAGGGTCGGGGTCAAAAACAATACCGGCAGGACAGTCTGAGCAAGCGAAATGGGGATCTTTTTTAACATACTCCAAAATAAAATACGTTGAGGTTCCAGCGGAGATGGAAAAAGCAAGTTCACATCTCCCATCCCAAACGTATAGGATAGTTTCTTAAGTGCGGAAAAAAGTGTGAAGAAAACAAAAGCACTCAACAATAGTGCAAAACCGCCCAACATAATTTGAACAACTGTATCATTCATCGCAATAGAAATGCTTTTTTTATTCTTTAACTGAGGAAACATGACAATGACTATCCAAGCCACAAACAAAAAATAGCTGATCAATTTCTTGGGGGTACGTCGAATTTCTACGATATAGTTAATGAGCTTCCGCATGTCAAACTTGAGCATCAGTAGATAATCAGACATCAGCTGTCACCTCAAGGAAAACTTCCTCAAGGGAAGCGTGTTCTTCCCCTAACTGGTGTCGCAAATCTTCTAAACTACCTTCGGCAATGATTTTCCCTTTTTTGAGCACAATTACACGGTTGCATATGCTCTCAATGGGATCGAGCAAATGTGTACTAATGAATAACGTTTTCCCCTCGTCTTTCAGTTGCTGAATCAGATCCTTTAAGTTCTTGATCGCCTTCGGATCTAATCCCACCATAGGTTCATCTAGAAAGACAAGCTGCGCATTTGAAATCACGCCACAGCAAAGTGAAAGTTTTTGACGCATTCCTTTAGAAAGTGTCTTTACAAATTCATCTTTCTTATCCCAGATTTCAAACGTCTTTAATAACGCTTCCGCTTTTTCCTCCCAGTGTTCAACTTCGTAAGCACTAGTAATAAATTGAAGATGTTGCCATACCGAGAGCATGGCATATAGCTGAGGAATTTCCGAAACGTAGGCGCTCGTTTGCCGGGCTGCTCGAGATCCCCGGGCATGTCCGTTAATATGAATCTCACCACTGGACGGCCTCAACAATCCGACGATACATTTGATCAAGGTGCTTTTTCCCGCCCCGTTAGGGCCTAATAAACCAACAACTTCTCCTCTATGAAGCATAAAGTTCAATTGGTCGACGGCTAGGTGCTTTCCATATTTCTTAGAAAGGTTTTGCACTGAAAGCATAGGTTGACTGAGTTCAGATTCTGTCATAGTCGTCTCCCTTCTACATAAGTTTCTCAGGATTCTGCTCATTAAATTAGAGAGAACTCTGTGAAGAGTCATCTCTAATTTAATGAGATATTATTAGCTAGCCTATCCTACATCTAAGCTATACATGCTTTAACAAAGCCTTTAAACAAGACCTTGCTGTGAGCTTCCGTTTCCATCATGCTTTCAGGGTGCCACTGAACCCCGAGACAAAACTTAGCGCCTGGCTTCTCTATCCCTTCTATGATTCCATCGGAGGCTAGTGCACAGTGGATAAATCCTTGTGGGATTGCTGATACAGCTTGATGATGTAGACTATTGACACTTATTTTCGTCTTATTAAGAAGACGAAAAAGAAGCGATTCCTCTACGATATTTACATCATGCCAAGCGTATTGTCGTGGGGCAGTTTGGCTATGTTGCATCGCACTAGGATATTGGTTGAAAATGTCCTGATAGATTTCTCCCCCAGCTGCGACAGCCAAAACCTGAATGCCGCGACAAATACCTAGAATGGGAAGATCATGTTGCATGGCCAACTGAGAAAGCAATAATTCACTAAAATCCCGTTCGGGAAAACATTCACCAACTTCGCGCTGAGGATCCTCTCTTAAGTACACGGGAGAAATATCCCCTCCACCTGTTAAAAGCAAACCGCTAATGAGATTCAAAACATCAGTAGCCTCTTCTGTTGTCCGGACTGGCGGAAGAATTAGCGGAATCCCACCCGCCTTTCGAATACTCTCAACATAATAATGCCGCGGAAATGTCTTTAGTTCTTCCTTACAATGAGCCGCTGTAATTCCAATCACTGGTTTCCTTAACACCCACCCACGTCTCCTCTCACGAAATCTTGTCATAAAAATAAATAAAAACAGCGTCGGTTGTGTCTCCGCCACGCTGCCTTATTCCTCAAATATCCGCAAGTCCCAGACTAATTTCGATGGCTTGATCAACCCTAAGCATCACTTCTTCATCCAAAACAGCAACTTTTTCTTTAAGGCGACTTTTATCAATCGTCCGAATCTGCTCTGTTAGAATCACGGAATCCCGTTCTAAACCGCTCCGCTTAGCTCGGACTTCGACGTGAGTGGGTAATTTTGCTTTTGCAATCTGAGAAGTAATTGCAGCAATAATTGTCGTCGGGCTGAATTGATTCCCTATGTCGTTTTGAATCACGAGGACTGGACGAGTTCCTCCTTGTTCCGAGCCCACGACGGGGTTAAGTTCTGCGTAATATATTTCCCCGCGTTTTATGATCATCTCTGATACGCCACCATCGTTTCTTCATAGTACTCTAATACTTCTTGTTCCGTAGAAAACAACTCCCTAGCTATCGACAAATTCAGTTGCGCCATCTCCAAGTATCCTTTACGCATTTGCTCGTGGATTCCTTTTTTCCGACGTTCGTGAAGGATGCTGTTAAGTGCTTCTCGAATAAATTCGCTGCGATTGCGTTTCTCAACAGTGACGATCCCGTCCACTTCCGCAAGCAAACTTTCCGGCAAACTGATCATAATCCGCTTACTTTCTGCCACATTAGCACCCCCAAGTCATTTAGCTAGCTAAAGCTATACTCTATTATAGACAGTAATGCAAAAAAGTGTCAACGAACTATAAGGGTAAATTAGCCTAAACCCCTTGAAATTATGGCTATTTCAGCATGTAATTTTTGGTAAGAGGGAAAAATCAAGTCCAAATTATTGAGAAACAATGTTTACTAACGATAGTATATCAGTATATCAATCATGCTATACTGTTTTTTACCTTAAATCAACCATAGCAATGAATTAAGGTTATTTCAATAACCTTTTAAGCATCGCCTCATGGGCTAATTCTTCCAAACTGTCGTCTAGTTTCTTTAAGGTAGTTTCTGATTCACGCCTCAAAATCGCTAATGTCAATAACAAATCAGCAAAGTGTGGGTTTTTGGGGAGAAGTGGTCCATGCAAATACGTGCCGAAGACATTGCGGTAACGGACTCCTTCCTCACGGTCATCTCCGTTATTACCATGCCCAAATAAGACTTTTCCTAAAGGCATAACCCCTTCACCTAAATACGTTTTGCCAGAGTGATTCTCGAATCCTACCAAAGTTTTTAATTTTAGGCCAGTCGCTCTTGGGGCCACAGTTTGACCCGAGTTAACATTCTGCACTCGTTCATCAAGCTCCACAACAACATTCCCGATTAAACGCTTCTCTCCAGCGATGGTCCAGATATCTATTATGCCCAACCCCTGAATTTTTTCTCCATTAGCCATTTGATAATACCTACCCAACATTTGATACCCACCACAGATTGATAGAACGACCAGACCATTCTCTATGGCACTTCGAAGTTCCTTTTCCCGCCGCATCAAATCCTGAACCAGCAGGCCCTGTTCACGATCAGAACCCCCGCCAAGAAAAAGAATATCCATACCCATAAAGTCCAAGTCTTCACCTAAAGAGGCGTGCTGAATTACTGGTTCTATTCCTCGCCAACGGCAGCGGGCCGCTAAGGCTAAAATATTCCCTCGATCTCCATATAGATCGAGTAAATCTGGATACAGATGGCAAATATTCATTTTCATGCGCTTGCCTCCTCACCACGATCCTTCGTCTTGGAATCGGTCAATCCCGCCTTCTCTTGACGATCTTCTAGGATCTCACGCAACGGAAATAACAATGTATAGGTGGGTAAGATAAAGGCCACCTCTTGCACTGTTCTGCTTGCTTGCAAACGATCGAGCGCATCAGCCAAAGTATGTTCAATGACCAGCTTCTCGACAGATACTCCTGCATATTTGAGCCTCAAGGCTATGTCCTCCGCACGAAGCCCGGTGCAAATCACTTGATTTATACAAGCCTCATGCATCCCTAAGCGTTCAAAATTGACGTCCCACAACCAGGATATATCCCTTCCATCGGCTGCTAAATCATTAATGCCGATTAAAATCCGAAGGGGTTTATTAACTCCAAGCATCGTCTGAATCACTTGATCAAACCCTGTGGGGTTTTTCACGAGAGTTAAGGTGATTTCCCCTTCTGGTAAATAAAAACGTTCCATCCGCCCGGCTTGAGGAATAAAGCCCCGCAACCCTATTTCAATCAAGACATCGTTTATATTCAGCTGACGAGCAGCGGTAACTGCTGCCAACGCGTTGTACAAATTATAGTAGCCTTGTAGAGATAAAGTAAATGAAGTTACACCCACCTGGAACAAAAGCAAACCCTCCTCCAGGCGGACTTTTTGAGCTAGTATTTCCGGTTCGGGGCGGTGAAATCCACACCCTAGGCAATTAAAAATTCCCAATTGTCCATAATGAAAAAGCGTATAATCAAGGGCAGTGCCGCATGCTGGACAAAACCTTGCTTCCCTGGTTTCTTCGCTTTCACTACGACTATCTGGGGTACGTTCCACTCCATAGTAAATCACAGACGCATGATCAGTACCAAACTGGGCAACCAAAGGATCATCCGCATTTAACACCAAGAGAGTTTCTTTCGGTAGAGACGCTCTGACCATACGAACAGTGGTATCCAACTCTCCATAACGATCAAGCTGATCACGAAAGAAATTAGTGACAATAGCCAAGGTAGGCGACACCTGTTCGCAAAATTTAGGCACCGTTGCTTCATCCACTTCCAGTAAAGCAAGACTCGCCCTCGAAAAACCGTTCCAACGCGTATTTTGGATTAAAGCACCCGTAATTCCAGTCACAAGATTTGCCCCAGCCTGGTTAAAAGCAAACTCTTTCCCGGATTGACGGAGTATGCTTGCGAGGAGATTAGCAGTTGTTGTTTTGCCATTAGTCCCTGTGATCATAATAATCCCGTCCGTATAAGCCACACTCAGATGCCTCATAATATCAGGATCAATCCAATTAGCGATTTTACCAGGTAAGGTTGTCCCCTTTTTCCCAGTCGCTAAAAGTCCCTTATTTATCATTTTACCAGCCCATAAGGCAACCCAAAAACGCCATGTTCGCTTCATCGTATCTCCTTAAATCCTAATCATAATTTCTAAAATTATAACACTCTTACTTGTATTATCAACCAAAAACCCTTTACTGCAAACATCACCACAGAAGATCCAAAGAATATCCCGCTCACCATAACTGCTACCTATTATAGCACATACACATTAATACTGACCTACTCATCACGGACATTACTTAAAGCTTCTTCAAAAGAAAAACCTCCTAAACCTTATAGAAAGATTCCAGAGGTTATACGTAATATTGATTTTTTTAAGTGAACGTTCAACAAAAGATCAATACGCCTTAAAACCATTGATGCTTTGATGAACAAACATATCAAGCATAGGGCCAAGCACAAAGCTTAAAAAAACTCTAAATCCTTCCGCCAATACCAAAGCCACGCCGACACGCAGTAGAAAACGCACCCCCCGAGACGTCGATCGCCGCAAAATTCCATCGAAATCAAGGGCTCCGGCAGCGCCCCAACCAAGGGCCAGGCAAAGAACAAAAAATGCATAACTCATCCAAGTGGTTAGATCTAACATACCCTCTACCCCCTTGCCACAACTTATGATAGAGCAAGGGATTTTATGCGCTAACTATGCTCAGTTTCCAAAACTTTAGTAAACTCCTTCGACCACGTTATTATTCGTCATTTCATTGTTTCAAGGAGTTTTGCTAATTTTCCTAGGACAAATACGTTTTTACTTTGCAAATATGTCCCTAATAGGGTAGACTTTTTTAAACCACCTACTCTGATAGAATACCTATTATTGGATAAAAATCTTTATAATTTCTTTATGCTCTTCACTATTATCTTTACGCCTTTTATATGAATAATAGATTTATAATAAGGCAGCACTCAGTATGAAAAGTTGCGTTTGTTAGACAATAAGATGTACGCAGAAAACCGAGGGTGAAATAAATGACAAAGGGAAACCTAACAATATTCTTAGGGGCAGCTTCAGGAGTTGGGAAAACTTATGCAATGCTAGAAGCGGCCTTAGGCAGAGTGTCAGAAGGTGTAGATGTGGTTGTGGGTTTGGTAGAAACTCATGGAAGAGTGGATACCGAGGCTATGCTCAAAGGATTAACAGTCATCCCCAAAAAATCCCAAGAATTTATGGGTACTTTGGAAATGGATTTGGATGCAGTCTTGACACGTCATCCTCAACTTGTCTTGATTGACGAACTAGCCCACACAAACGCAGAAGGATCTCGGCACAAAAAACGGTACAAAGATGTCAAAGAATTATTGTCAGCGGGAATACACGTTTATACTACCTTGAATATTCAAGACTTAGAGACACTCAATGATATAGTAACTCAAATAACAGGTGTTACCGTACGGGAAACAGTTCCTGATCAAGTCTTAGAAACTGCGTCCCAAATTCAACTAATTGATATACCGCCCGAGGAGTTAATTCAAAGGTTGAAAGATGGTAAAGTCTATGTTCCTAATCGGGAAAAAGAAGATTTTAAAAAATTTTATCGACCTGGCAATATCAATGCTCTCAGGGAATTGGCCCTTCGCTATACAGCGCAACGAGTGGATCGTCAGCTAGAGTCTTATAGGCGAGCCCATGGGATCGACGGACAGTGGCCAACGGGAGAAAGGATTCTAGTTTGCATAAGTGCTAGTCCCTTCTCAGCTCAGTTGATTCGGATTGCAAAAAGAATGACAGAGAAGGTTCAAGGGGAATTATTTGCCGTTCATGTCGAAACCCTACGCCGCTTCCCTAGTGAGTCTGAAAAAGATTCTATGGCCAACAATCTTCGGTTAGCGGAGGAACTGGGGGCAGAAATAATCGGGCTAACCGGAAATAGTATCGCCGAAGCAATTTTGGAACTGGCAAAGAAACGCAATATTTCCCAGATAATTATTGGAAAGCCTGAGCATACTCGTTTCTGGGAGATAATTCATGGATCGGTAGTGGATAAAGTGATTCGGCGAAGCCAGGGTATTAGTATTCATGTTATTCCTGGGTGTCAACAAGAGTCAAAGGCACTTGAAATTCAGTTAGGGAAGAAAGAGGAAGAAGTAAGAACTAAAACGCAACGGTGCAGTTTGACGGAGGTAATTCCTTATTTGGCATCAAGTCTCATGGTCGTTGTCATGACTTTAGTGTTTGCCTTAGTTAATCCATTTTTAGGCTTGGTCAATATTTCTTTGACCTATCTTCTTCCTATTCTAATAAGTGCTGCCCTCTGGGGAACCCTACCTGCCATTGTAACTGCGTTAATGACGACGATTGCCTTTGATCTTTTCTTTGTTCCTCCATTCTTTCAATTTACTGTTGCGGATTTTCGTTATCTAATTAGCTTTGGTATTTTCATGTTGGTCGGTTTGATTACTGGAACTCTATCGGATCGATTAAAAAAACAGATAAATTATTCTCGACAGCGAGAAAATAACATCTCAGCACTTTATTCTCTAAGCCGTGATATCGCTGCAGTCGATAATCTAGATGCTGTGTTAGATTGCATCGTTAGTAATGTCTCCAAGACATTAGAAGGGCAAGTTCTCTTACTTTTACCTAATGAAAAAGCTCAATTGGTGCTCAGGAAGGACTCTGGACTTAACAATTTCTTAGATAAACATGAACTTTCTGTTGCCACCTGGGTCTTTGAAAGAGGACTAAAAGCGGGTAATGGTACTGAGACTTCAGAAAATGCTCAAGCCCTATATTTGCCACTAAGTACAGAACAGGGAACCCAAGGAGTTCTTGGAATATATATCAAGGATAGTAAAGCGCAATTTGACTCTGAGCGAATTCGCTTATTAGAAGCCTTTACGGGACTATCGGCCATGGCCATCAATCGAGTAAAATTGGCAGAACAAGCCAGAGAGTCTCTTTCTTTAGTAGAGTCTGAACGTTTACGCACAGCACTTTTTAATTCACTTTCGCATGATTTGCGGACACCCCTCGCTTCCATCATCGGAGCTGTCACTGGACTTTTAGAAGACCAAAATCTGGTCTTTGGCCCTGAGGCCCGCATTGAGTTGCATAAAACGATTCTACATGGGGCTGAACGAATGAATCGATTTATTAGTAACTTATTAGATATGGCCCGGCTAGAAAGTGGCATGCTTCGCCTAAATAAAGAATGGTGCGATCTACAAGATATCGTTGGAGTAGCAATCAATAGGCTCGGAAACACCTTAACTCGACGACCATTGGGCATTGATATCCAGGAAGGTTTGCCTTTGGTGCAAGCCGATGGGATTTTAATAGAACAGGTTTTGATCAACCTGCTAGATAATGCACTTAAGTACTCCGAAGCCTCTAGCAAAATAATGATATCCATCCGGCAACAAGGAAAGCAACTAGAGATCGTAGTCGCTAATCGGGGCCATGGCATTCCTGAGACGGATTTAAGCAAAGTCTTTGATAAGTTTTATCGACTCAGTTCCCCTCTACAGGTGAGTGGAACAGGGCTCGGACTTGCTATCTGTAAAGGACTTATTGAAGCACATGGTGGGGATATTTGGGCCGAAAATAATAAACTTGGTGGTGTGACAATTACATTTACCTTACCGTTAACCGAGCAATCGTTTGGGATAGTGCCTGAGATGAGTGAGGGAGAGTAAGATGGAAAACAAAGGTCAGCGAATTTTGATTATTGATGACGACACACAGATTAGGAGATTTCTACGGGTGGCCTTAACCAGTCATGGATATTTTGTTAAAGAAGCCAGGACAGGCAGAGAGGGTCTTGAGGCTGTCGCGATGTTCAGCCCGGACTTAGTCGTCTTAGATTTAGGTTTACCCGATATCGATGGACTAGACGTAGTGCGTCAGTTGCGAGAATGGGCTAAAGTTCCCATAATCATTCTCTCGGTCAAGGAACAAGAGAGTGATAAAATTGCTGCCTTGGACTTAGGTGCGAATGACTATGTCACGAAACCCTTTGGTATGGGTGAATTGCTAGCTCGAATTCGAGCGGCAATGCGCCACACTGTCGGAGTGGAGGAACAGCCGGTTTTACATTTTGAGGACTTGACCCTTGATTTATTACATCGCCGGGTCACACGGGATGATGAGGAGATCAAGCTTACCTTAACGGAATATGAGATTGTAAAAAATCTGGCGATCAATACAGGAAAGGTTATAACCCATAGTTATTTACTTCGTACTGTATGGGGACCGTCCTATGAGAAGGAAGTACAGTATTTACGAGTTTACATTGGTCAGATCAGAAGAAAGCTCGAACGTGACCCATCCCGCCCACACCATATTATCACCGAACCGGGAGTTGGATATCGCTTGCTCTAATGACTTACTTGGAGGGAAAAGGGATTGAACACACTTGGGAAAATCATGACACCAGCTCGAGTCTTAGTTTTTGGCTTTGCTGCAGTTATTCTGTTGGGAGCTTTATTACTGGCCTTACCACAAGCAACTCAGGATGGATTGGGCTTACCTTTTTTGAATGCCGTCTTTACAGCTACCTCGGCAGTTTGCGTTACAGGGTTAGTGGTTGTGGATACAGCAACCACCTTTACGTACTTTGGGCAATGGGTCATCCTTTTAATGATTCAAGTGGGTGGTCTCGGCTTTATGACTTTTGCCACCCTGTTTGCCATGATTTTAGGGAAGAAAATCACCTTTAAGGAACGCTTGTTGTTGCAAGAGGCCCTAAACCAAGTTTCAGTTGAAGGTATTGTTCGATTAACGAAGTCTGTCCTACAGATTTCCTTTGCTATTGAAACAATGGGTGCCCTCATTCTAACCTTACGTTGGTATTCTGATTTTGGGTGGAGTAAAGCACTTTATTATGGTATCTTTCACTCTATTTCAGCTTTTAATAATGCAGGGTTTGATCTCTTTGGTAACTTTTCCAGCCTTACTGCTTTCGTCGGTGATCCCATTATTAATATTACCATCATGCTTTTGATTATTTTGGGAGGGTTAGGCTTTATTGTTTTGGCGGACCTACTAACACCTCAGAAAAAGTTAAGACTTCATACGAAAATAGTCCTACAGGTTTCTGGAGCTTTGATCTTATTTGGGGCGGTGTTTATTTTAATCATGGAATTTGCAAATCCCAAGACTTTAGGCCCTCTTCCCATAGGTACAAAGGTTTTAGCCGCTTTCTTTCAATCGGTGACTACTCGGACAGCAGGATTTAACACCATAGACATTTCAAATATGTATGAGACTACCTTACTTTCTATGATTGTATTCATGTTTATTGGTGCTTCCTCTGGTTCAACGGGCGGGGGGATTAAAACTACGACGTTTATAGCGATAATTCTATCTGTATTGAGTACGTACCGAAATAATCTTCATGTTGTTTTAAAGGGCCGAACTATACCTAGGGAAGTAATTGCTAAGGCTTGGGCTATTACAACTTCAGCAATATTTTTGATCTTCATAGTATTATCGATACTTTCGCACTCGGAAAATTCAGATTTACAGACTTTACTTTTCGAGGTGACGTCCGCCTTCGGAACGGTAGGTCTTTCTCTAGGAATCACTCCCCATCTTTCAGTAGCCGGTAAAATCGCCATCGCTTTAACGATGTTTATCGGAAGAGTGGGTCCGTTGACCCTAGCCTTTTTCCTAACCCAAAAACGCAATAAGCTATCCACCCAAATCAAGTATCCGGATGAACGAATCATGATTGGCTAGGAGGAAAAATCAGTGCGCAAACAATTTGTGGTAATTGGCTTAGGCCGTTTCGGAACGAGTGTTGCTAAAACCCTCAATACACTAGGCCACGATGTCTTAGCGATGGATAAGGACGAACATGCCGTTCAAGTCATAACGCAGGATGTGACCCAAGCGGTACAGGCCGACGCGCGTGAAGAGGAGACGCTCAGGGCATTAGGTGTACGGAATTTTGATGTAGCTATCGTAGCGATCGGGGATGACCTTGAGGCAAACATACTAATCACCTTGATGCTCAAAGAAATGGGAATACCCTATGTTGTCGCAAAAGCCCAATCAGTTCAGCACGGGAAGGTTTTGGAAAAAATTGGGGCAGATAAAATCGTTTATCCGGAACAAGATATGGGCATCCGCTTGGCCAATAATCTAATTAGAACAAATGTCATGGATTTTATAGAATTGTCCTTAGATTACAGCATTTTTGAAATTATTGCTCCAACTGAGTTTATTAACAAAACCCTTGGAAAATTAAATTTGCGGGCGGTTTATAAGATTAATGTAGTGGCTATCAAAAAAGGTGTAGATCAGATTGTTATTGCGCCGGGAGCGGACGAAGCCATCGAGGAAAAAGACATCTTAGTGATTGTGTGTAACAAAAAAGCACTTTCACGGTTACCGGACTAATATATAAACGTAGCACTTCTACACAATAACCCAACAGCCCCCCTGTCTAATTAAAGACAAGGGGGCTGTCACTTTGCATAACCTCTTAAATCAATGGGCTCTTATCTCCTTGATAATAAATAACGAGCCGGTGGAGCGCTCGCGTACAAGCAATGTAGAGTAATTTCTGATCAAAATCGCTCGAATAGTTTTCCTTATTAACATCGTAAACGATCACAACATCAAATTCTAATCCCTTCGCCATATAAGATGGAATGACCAAGGCACCTTTTATTACTTCTCCGCCCCGTGGTTTAATAAGCGTAATTTGCACTGATTTTTTCAGCCGGCAATACACCTTTTCTGCATCATTCTGAGTTTTACAAATTACGGCTATGGATTCATACCCTTGCTCTGTAAAATGAGCAATATCCTTGATGATAGCCTCATCAATCGACTCAGATGTTTCTCGATGGAGAACCAAAGGTTCTTCACCATGCCGTTCAATAGAACAATGATTTTGTTTGGTACCTTCATCTAGAAGCTTCTGCGTGAAGGTGTTGATTTCACGAGTTGATCTATACCCTTTATCTAATGACAGCTTAACCGTGTTGCGTTTATTGAGTATCTCTGAAATATCCTCATAGAGGGTGCGGTCTATCGTCTTTTCAATCGTCTGCTGAATATCTCCCAGGACCGTATAAGTCGCATTTTTATACAAAAGTTTAAAAACCTCATATTGCAGGGGAAAGTAGTCCTGCGCTTCATCAATGACCACATGTTTAATTTCGGAAAACAAATGATTCCCTTCGATTTTTAACTTAAGATAAAGAAGTGGCGCATAATCCTCATAGTGCACTTGTCCCTTTTGAAGATTTTGTTGAGTTGTTGTAACAATTTCTTCAATATTCTCTGGAAGTCCTAGACCTCGCGACAGCTTAACCAAAAGCCCACGGTTATTGAAAAGCAGCTCGTATAACTGACCATAATCAACGTTCGTAAATCTTTGAATTCGTTCCCGAAATGCCTTGGCTTGTTTAATCGCTAATAATCGGCTGAATGACTTTATCTCAAATTCATGTCCTTCACTTTTTGCAACAATCTTTTCCAATCGTTTGAGCCTTTTTTTCTGTAAGGGGTGGACCTTTTCTAAGAGTGTCTTTTCGATTATTTTGAGCTGTTTTGCCATTGGAATACCAATCTCATTGTGTAAAAAACGGTTCTTTAACTGTTGCCTCGTCGCAATAATCGTTCCGTTATAGTATACATCCTCGAAGACAATGAGACTATGCGCATAATGCCATAATAGTCTATCAAGAATTTGCTTAAACATCCTTGAACCTTTGAAATCGATGCTTTGCCACCTTGGGTCTCCTTCGTTCTTCGCACGGGAATGTATCAATGTTTCAAGCTGCATATCCCTAGTTTCTTCACCAAACCTGCCTTTAAAAGCATCTAGTACCAGATCATCGAAAATGCTTTGCCTCACGTTTTCTTCTCCGAGCTCGGGGAGGACACTTGAAATATAGTGACTAAAAACGGCGTTGGGGGAAATGATGATGACATTATTAGACTGTAGATTGGAATTAAGACCTTCATAAAGAAGGAAAGCAATCCTATGCAGGGCAATCGATGTTTTGCCACTCCCCGCTACACCTTGTACGATTAAAAGCTCATGCTCCCTATCCCTAATAATTACATCTTGTTCCTTTTGAATAGTTTCTATAATATTTTTCATTTTAGGGGAAGTATTATGACTTAATACTTCCTGCAGTATTTCGTCGGTGATCCTAACACTACAATCAAAAAAGTATTTGAGCTTAGAATTTCGTATTTGATACTGCCTTTTCAACGAAACATCTCCCCGACTAATCCCTACCGGAGTGTCATACATTGCTTTACCCAATTCGTACCTGTAAAATACGCTTGAAATGGGCGCGCGCCAATCATAAACGTATACTTGACCTGTGTTCCTATCCATTAAATTGTAAAGTCCGATGTAGATTTTTTCTTTTTCACTAAAACCCGTTTCTATAAAGTCAAACCGTCCAAAGTAAGGAGTGCTTATCATTTTCTTGAGTTTCTTAATACGCTGTGAATTTGTATTGTAATTAGAGATTTGATTATTAATCTGCGAATGATATAGGTTCATATCAACAAGACTCTCAAAGTCGCTCGAAATATGAACAGTGTTTTCATACACATCCTTTCTAGCGGCAATTAAATCACTCTTTTTCTCTGCTAAATCGCCCTCTTCCCTTTCCACCTCTTCCTTAATAAAAGCGATTGTTTCCCTAAGGTACTCAATTTCCTCTTGATGATTTTCATGATAAAGGTCCATTGGAATCACACTCCTAAACTCATAATCTTAAAAACCCATTTGACATTCATATAGCTTTGTGGTATAATATTATTAAGAAATAATTAATATTATGGAGTTTCATGTCTATTTCTCATTATATAGCAAAAATATCTTCAAGTATAGTAAAAGTTGGCTTACTAAGCTAACTTTTAAATGAAATATGAAATGCGGTCTGTGACAATCAGTCACTATTAGCATTCACTCCGCAAACAAAATCAAACCCATGTGTGCCCTTCCTGATAGCACATACATGGGTTTGATTTTGTTTATATTAAACCATGACCGTCGTGGCGAATTTGTCGGGAACCCGCCCACATTCATTAGGCGATTGAACAACTAGTTTGGTCCGCGAGCTTCCGATGAGCGGTGCTAATGTGAGGTCTCCCTATTTTAGCACGCTCTTGCCCATCAAAAATTTATCAACTTCCCGTGCCACAAGCTTTCCTTCTTGGATAGCCCAAACAACGAGACTCTGCCCTCTTCTCATATCGCCTGCGGTGAATACCTTCTCCACATTGGTCTCGAAAACCTCGTATTCCGCTTGCACATTGCTTCTGGAATCTCTCTCAAGCATTAGCTCATTCGGAATCGTATCTTCCGGTCCTAAAAATCCCATAGCAAGTAGCACAAGGTCTGCAAGCCATACTTTTTCGCTGCCCGGAACTTCTTGAGGAACCATTCTTCCAGAGGAATTCTTAACCCAAGTAATTTCTACAGTATGAACCTCCTTGACCTCACCGTTCTCATTTCCCATAATCTTTTTCGTGGAGATAAGGTAATTTCTCGGATCTTTCCCATAAAGACTTATGGCCTCTTCCTGGCCGTAATCCACTTTAAGCTTCAGAGGCCATTCCGGCCATGGATTAGACTCCGCTATTCTCCTTTCAGGCGGTTCGGGCATAATTTCGAACTGGTGGACGCTCTCGCACCCATGTCGTATGGAGGTCGCGACACAGTCAGTTCCGGTATCCCCACCACCAAGGATGATAACCTTCTTGCCCTTGGCACTTATATAGTTGCCGTCCTCAAGTTCGGAGTCTAGGAGGCTTTTAGTATTGGCCTTCAGGAAATCTATCGCAAAATGAACTCCCTTAAGTTCTTTCCCCTCAACATCCAGCCCCCGCGACTTGGTTGCCCCAGCACACAGCACAACCGCATCATACTGATCAAGCAATGTCTGAGCAAGAATGTCCTTGCCTACCTCTGTATTGAGCACGAATTGGATTCCGGATGCCTTCATCAGCTCGATGCGTCTTTCCACGATTCGTTTTTCGAGCTTCATGTTAGGAATCCCGTACATCAGCAAGCCACCAGCTCTGTCGTTTCTCTCGTAAACCGTTACGTCATGACCTACAATATTTAAATAATAGGCTGCTGACAGTCCGGCTGGACCTGAACCGACAATAGCAATTTTTCTCCAGGTAACTTTGGTTTTTCTTGGCACTACCCAGCCTTCGGCAAAGGCTTTCTCAATAATTTCATATTCAAGATTATTGATAGTAACGGAATCCATAATATAGCCTTCTGTACATGATCCTTCACAAGGCGCAGGGCATACTCTCCCCGTAAACTCTGGAAACGGGTTGGTTCTAATCAACCGTTTGTAAGCGGCCTCCCACTGTCCTTTATAAACTAGCTCATTCCACTCCGGAATAAGATTGTGCACAGGACATCCTGCTGCCATGCCGTTTAACAGAACTCCGCCATTGCAAAAAGGAACTCCACAGTTCATACATCTCGCGCCCTGAGTTTTTACGGCCTCAAGATCCTGGGGAAGCCTTAGTTCCTGCCAATCTTTGATTCTTTCTTCTGGAGGACGTTTCTTCGGATTTACTCTTTCATACTCTAAAAATCCAGTCGCTTTTCCCATTGTAGGTCCCACCTTTTCAAGACCCCCACTTCGGGTGGGGGTGGATTCTTCGTATCTGAAGTCTTGATGTTCAGCTAAGCTGAACGAGTTCACTCTTATAGTTCGCTAATTTTTAAGACTCTCTTCGAAAGCGACCATTAAGGCTTCTTCACCGCCGAAACCCGCCTTGTGAGCCTTATCAATGCTTTCAAGCATGCGTTTGTAATCCTTAGGAATGACTTTACTGAATCTCTGCGCGTAACCTTTCCAGTCCTCAAGAACCCGCTTACCCAATGGACTGTCGGTATACTCCACATGTTTTTCAATCATGATCTTGATCTCATGCAATTCTTCTTCAGATTCGATTTTTTCCAGTAGAACTAGGGACTTGTTGCAGTATATTTCGTCAAAGTCCAGAATATAGGCTACACCACCCGACATTCCAGCTGCAAAGTTTCTTCCTGTTTTGCCCAAAACGATCACTTTACCGCCTGTCATATACTCACAACCATGGTCACCTACACCTTCAACAACTGCTTTAATTCCGCTATTCCTCACGCAGAATCGTTCCCCAGCGATTCCGTTGATATAGGCCTCTCCTGAAGTTGCTCCGTAAAAGGCCACATTTCCGATTAGAATATTTTTCTCCGGGTCAAAGTCAGACGTTTTGGGAGGATATACCACAATTTTGCCACCGGAAAGGCCTTTTCCTAAATAATCATTAGAATCGCCTTCCAGTTTGAGAGACATTCCTTTGGGAATAAATGCTCCAAAGCTCTGTCCTGCTGAGCCTACAAAGGTAAGTTTAATAGTATCTTCGGGAAGTCCATTGACGCCATAGCGCTTCGAAATTTCACTTCCGACGATGGTTCCGACAACCCTGTCGACATTATTAATCTTCAGCTTAGCCCTTATGGGTTTCTGGGTCTCGATCGCTGGCCTGCACATCCTCAGTAGTTTTTTCATATCAAGTGATTTTTCCAGCATATGGTTCTGTGACTGGGTGTTGAATCGACTGACATCGGCACCAGCATAGGGTTGATACAGAATCTGAGACAGATCAAGATTTGTTGCTTTCCAATGCTTAATATTCTCTTTAGTTTTAAGTCTATCTGTCCGTCCAACCATTTCAGTGATTGTTCTAAAGCCCAGTCTAGCCATAATTTCGCGCATTTCCTGAGCGACAAATCGCATAAAGTTCTCTACATATTCGGGTTTACCTGTAAAGTTTTTTCTTAGCGTTTTATCTTGAGTAGCTATCCCTACAGGGCATGTATTGAGGTTGCAAACCCTCATCATCACACATCCTAAGGCAATAAGAGGGGTTGTCGCAAAGCCGAATTCTTCGGCCCCAAGCATTGCCGCGATCACAACATCCCTACCTGACAGCAACTTGCCATCAGTTTCCACTACTACCCTGTCCCTTAACTTGTTAAGAACTAATGTCTGATGCGTTTCGGAAAGCCCAAGTTCCCATGGAAGACCTGAATTTCTAATGCTTGTTCTCGGAGAAGCCCCTGTTCCTCCGTCATATCCGCTGATCAGTATGACATCCGCTTTTCCTTTGGCTACCCCTGCAGCAATTGTCCCTACACCCACTTCAGAAACGAGCTTGACGCTAATCCGCGCATCTTTGTTAGCATTTTTAAGGTCATGAATGAGTTCCGCCAAATCTTCAATCGAGTAGATATCATGATGTGGGGGTGGTGAAATAAGATCGACGCCTGGCGTTGAATGCCTTACTTTGGCAATTTCCGGATAAACCTTACGTCCTGGAAGCTGGCCACCTTCACCGGGTTTTGCTCCCTGAGCCATTTTTATCTGTATCTCTTTAGCATTTACCAAGTAGTTACTGGTCACGCCGAAGCGTCCTGAGGCAACCTGCTTGATGGCACTGTTTTTAGTGTCCCCATTAGCCATCACAGTGAATCGTTCGGGATCCTCTCCGCCTTCACCAGTGTTGCTCATTCCACCCAGTCTATTCATTGCGATCGCCAGACATTCATGGGCTTCCTTGCTGATTGAGCCATAGGACATTGCCCCGGTCTTAAACTTTCTGACGATTGAATCAACCGATTCCACTTCTTCGATCGGAATCGTATCCCCTGCATTACACTTAAAATCAAGAAGATTCCGTAGCGTGCATATGTTTACATCATTTACCTTCTTAGAGAAATCTTTAAAGAGTGTGTAATTTCCTTCCCTGCATGCTTTTTGAAGCATGTAGATGGTTTCAGGATTGTAAAGATGGATTTCTCCGTCCTCTTTGCACTGGAAACACCCACCAACTTCCAACGTATCTGTATACGGTGAATTTTCAAGATAGGCGCTTTCATGCCGCATTTGATTTTCCAGAGCAATTTCCTCAAGTCCAATGCCTTCCACTCTTGAAGGGGTCATCGTAAAATATTTGTCGATGAAATCTTTTTTAAGACCGACAGCCTCAAAAATTTGGGCTCCATGGTAGCTACGCACCGTTGAAATACCCATTTTAGTAAGAACTTTAAGAATGCCTTTTACAGAAGCCTTAATGAAGTTCTTTATACCTTCTTCATAAGTTAATCCGTCCAGCAACGCTTTCTGGGAAAGATCCTTAATAGTTTCATAAGCTAGATACGGATTAATGGCGGTAACACCATATCCAATGAGGGTACAGAAATGGTGCACTTCTCTTGGTTCTCCGGATTCGAGTACGATTCCCATGTTGGTCCTGATCTCTTTTCTGATCAAGTGGTGGTGAAGCCCTGAAGACGCCAAAAGTGCTGGAATGGCTGCATAATTCTCATTAACCCCTCGGTCAGAAAGGATAATAATATTAGCTCCTTCGCTGATCGCTTTATCCGTTTCTCTATAAACTCTATCCAAAGCCTTTTCCATCGACTTTACCCCTTTAGAGGCTTTATAAAGGATGGATAATGTCACTGTTTTTAGCTTGTCATTGTCGAGTTGCTTAATCGTATTCAGCTGTTCATTGGAAAGGATCGGATGCTCCAAGAAGATACTCGCTGAATTTCTTTGATCAGGATCTAGCAGGTTGCCAGTATCCCCAAGGAGAATGCTGCTTGAAGTCACGATTTCTTCTCTTATTCCGTCAATAGGGGGATTGGTGACCTGGGCAAAAAGCTGTTTGAAGTAAAGGTATAGCATCTGAGGTTTCTCAGATAATACTGCAAGCGGCGAATCCATGCCCATGGCTCCAATCGGATCAACGCCTTGTATCACCATAGGTTGTATTGTTGACGTTATATCCTCATACGTATATCCAAAGGCTTTCTGTTGCTTTAACAGGTCTTCCGCTACTCCCTCATTCTGGATTTTCTCAACCGGTAGATCGCTCAGATGAACTATATGCCGGTTATTCCATTCTGCATAGGGATGTAATATCGAGACACTTTCTTTGAGTTCTTCGTCGGAGATGATTCTTTGCGCTTCGGTATCAATCAGCAACATTTTGCCCGGCTCAAGTCGGCCTTTATATTTTATGTTTTCAGGCTTGATGTCCAAAACCCCAACTTCCGAAGCTAGGATGACCTTATCATCTTTAGTTACATAGTATCGAGAAGGTCGGAGTCCGTTTCTGTCTAAGACTCCGCCGATAACTACACCGTCAGAAAAGCCCATTGCCGCCGGCCCATCCCAAGGCTCCATTAAGTAGTCATGGAATTGGTAAAAGTCCTTCTTTTCCTTTGACATCTGCTCATTCTTTTCCCAGGTCTCAGGAATCATCATCATCACAACATGTGGAAGCGATCGTCCAGTAAGGTGAAGGAATTCAAGACTATTGTCGAACATCGCAGAGTCACTACCAGACTCGTCGACAATAGGATATACTTTTTTGAGATCCTCAAAAAGCGGTGAATCGATACATTTCTGTCTCGCCTTCATCCAGTTGACGTTCCCTCTAATAGTATTGATTTCCCCGTTGTGAACGATATATCGATTGGGATGTGCTCTCTCCCAACTTGGGAAGGTGTTGGTGCTAAACCTTGAATGAACCATCGCCAGCGCAGATGTGAAATCTAGATCTGCAAGGTCAAGGTAGAAATTTCTTAGTTGTTCTGCTGTAAGCATTCCTTTATACACGATGGTCTTTGAGGAGAGGCTGGCGATATAGAATGCGCCCCCCTTGTCTTCACACATCGGAACGATAACTTTTTCTGCCCTCTTTCTGATAATATAAAGCTTTCTTTCAAAATCCATATGATCCGATATGCTAGGATCTTTCTCTATAAAAACCTGGATTAATCTGGGCATTGCAGCTTTTGCACCTTCGCCAATTGTGGTCTTATCGATTGGAACTTCTCGCCAACCTAGGATCTTCTGACCTTCCTCCACAACGATTTTTTCAAAGGTTTCTATCTGCGTTTTTCTAAAATCCTCATACCTGTGTGCAAATACCATACCGACGCCGTAGCTACCTTTTTCCGGCAAATCAAATCCCAGCACATCACATTCTCTTTTGAAAAAATCGTGAGGTATCTGGATCAGTATTCCAGCGCCGTCTCCTGTATTTTCATCTGCTCCACTTGCCCCTCTGTGGCTTAAATTTTCCAGCACAGTTAAGGCCTCATCTATAATGTTATTAGACTTTTCACCCTTGATATTTACGACAAATCCCATACCGCAAGCATCATGTTCTAAAGCTGGATCGTAAAGACCCTGTTTCTTTGGTAAACCATAACTTTGCATAATACACTACACACCCTTTATCCAATCGTGAATCTCCTACTTCTAAAAGTTGGAGTGGTATCCCGTATGAAGGTTGATGTTCAACTATAGTTGAACGAGTTCACTTAGGTCGACAGTTTTCTATGTTGAAAATTGTAACATAAATATTTGAATTGAATAACTGGTTTTGCTAATTAATAATGTATTCATAGTCTTTTTATACACCGTTCGCCAATTATTCCCATATTTAAATTAATTTTAGGGACTTTCGTCGAAAATTCCTTATCATAGATGTCATAATATCTCATCCTTCAACATTATTTTTTTCAGGATCCTCCCAAATTAAAAGAATAACCAGCAGAGGAACACGCTACTACAGCCTAGTGAGTATAATTTTAATACTAACATATTTGAAGATTTATAATAACAACAAACCTATAAGTATTTTGTATTATCCGATTCTGAGACTCCACTTGTACAAATGGAGTCTTAGAACTCCATCAAGTCTCTCTTACGCATTAGTAGAATAGGCACTATTTATATTGCCAAGTATCTGTACATGAAATCAGAGTCTCCCATAGAATTGGAAGACCCTAAGATGAATGAACTTACACCTTTAACAGTAAAATGACAATAGATAATAGACTAAAGCAGATACCCATTAAACTAATGAAAGCTACCACTTGTTTCTGGTTTAACCCAGAAGAAAGCAATCTATGATGTATTTGGCCTGCATCTGCCTTATAAATCGGTTCTCCTTTAGAAAATCTTTTGAATACAACAAAAAGATTGTCAAAAATCGGCACCCCCAAGGCCAATACAGGGATTGATATGGAAATTAAAGTAGCTTGCTTAAAAGCACCATTCAGAGCAACAATTCCTAAAATAAATCCCAAAAAATTCGCACCAGAATCACCCATGAAGATTTGAGCAGGATGTTTATTATACCTCAGGAAGCCCAGTGCCGCACCGACAATTAATGCTGACATTAAAGCTGAGTCATGTTGACCTTTTGCTAATGCAACAACAAACAAAGTGGAGCCGGCAATTGCAGATAAACTTCCCGCGAGACCATCCATGCCGTCGGACCAATTAATAACCGTCGTAACTCCTAAAATCCACATAATAGTTAAAACAAACTGCAAAAATACTGGGAGAACAATATATTGGTGTGTTAAAGGATTTGTAAATCCATAAAATACAATTCCAGAGGAATAAATAATGACCGCTGCAAAAATATGCACAATAAGTCTGGGCCACACTGGGAATTCTTTGCCTAATGTCTTAAACCAATCATCAACAATTCCAATTAGCAAAATCAAAACAGAAGCAATAATTACAAAAATGAATTCTCTATTGATGGGTCTAACAAAAGTAACATAACCACATAAAAATCCGATAAATATTCCTACACCGCCCAGCAGTGGAATAGGTTCATTATGCTTTTTTCTTTCTGTTGGCTTATCGACAAAATTGAGTTTTAATGAAACGCGCTTTAATATCGGGATAATAGAATATACGATGATAAAAACGAAAAAGAATGCGAATACATAATTCATTAAGTATTTCCTCCATAAGTTATACCTAAAAAGTCTTTTCACTCAGTCTATATTATAGCATATCTGAGGTTTCTTCAAATAACGTTATTAGTTCAGTTATAGATAAGAATTACATTTCAATCCGCGTTGGAATACTTTCCCCCATATATATGGACAGGCCTAAGATACTTAAATTACACTGGCAGATATTAAACAAACCCCTGTATTCCATATGGTGAATACTTGGGGTTTGTGATTTAGTACAATCTTGTATCGTCATGGGGTTATTGCTAATTTTTATTGATTAAGTATGAGCTTTTTGAATAACTAAGTGAAGGTAATATTAGCTATTCTTCCGTTAGATCAACATATACTCGCGGAACACGTTTGGAAATTCCACAAACCACTTCATAGCTGATGGTGTCGATCCACTCTGCCATTTCTGTCGCAGTAATTTGATCATAACCATCTTTCCCCAAAATAGTTACGACATCGCCTACTTGTACCCCTGGTATCTTGGTCACTTCAAGCATGGTTTGATCCATACAGATTCGCCCAATCATTATGGAACGTCTTCCATGAATTAGCATTTCGCCCTTATTGGAAAGTGCTCTGCGGAGTCCATCTGCATACCCGACAGGAATAGTTGCAACACGCGTAGGGTATGCTGCCTGGAATGTGCGACCATAACTTACTGCTTCACCTGTTTTGATTCCTTTGACATGAGACACTTTCGCCTTCCAAGACATGACTGGTTCCAAACCAACAGTCCCGCCAACCTGAGAAGAAGGTGTCAGTCCATAAAGACTAATTCCTGCACGAACCAACTCAAAATGGGATTCCGGGAACTGGAGAATCGCCGCACTGTTAGCCGCATGACGAATTGGAATAGTCAACCCAGCCTCCTTGAGTTTGTTGTAGAAGGTTTGAAAACGGTCGAGCTGCTCCCGGACAAACGAGAGATCTCTTTGATCTGACGTAGCAAAATGAGTGAAAATGCCTTCAATAAATAAATTAGGTAAAGATCCGATTTTCATGATATCAGCGAAATCTCTCTCCCTAAATCCGATTCGGTTCATTCCAGTATCAATTTTTATATGTATTCTCGCTGCTTTACTTTGTTTCACGGCCGCCTCGGAGAGAGCTTGAGCCTGAGACAATTGAAAAACAGAAGGGATAATCTCTTCTTTGACTAAAGTATCCGACTGATCCAGCTCGGTAGCTCCGATGACCATGACCGTAAGCTCTGGAAACACCGCTCTAATCTCTAGTGCTTCTTGCATTAGAGCAACACCAAAGCGCTTTGCACCACACGCCATTAACGTTTTTACAACAGGGATCACTCCATGCCCGTAAGCATCAGCCTTAACAATTGGCATCATTTCACTTTTGGTATACGCTTGAAGTTTGAAATAGTTTTCTTTCAGTGTTTGAAGATTTACTTCAGCCCAAACCTGTCGCAACCCCATAAACTCATCCCCTCTTTCCCCGTATTTGACTTAAGCTCTAACTCTCGCCGCACTTTAGGGAGCTTATCCGCAACTTCCGATGCAGTGAATCCAGACCAGCCATACTCACCCGCTAAGAGATCCGCAGATTTCCCATGCAGGTATACGCCAAGGCACGCCGCCTCGAGAGGTGCAACCCCTTGTGCCAACCAAGCTAGAATGCTGCCTGTAAGCACGTCTCCTGTCCCCCCTGTTCCAAGTCCCGGATTACCAGTAGGGTTGAAAAAGGCACGACCGTCTGGTGAAGCAATAATGGTCACAGACCCTTTTAAAACAACCACTGCTTCCCATTCCACCGCTTTCGCCACTGCCAGATCAAGTCGATTGCTCTCAACGTCTTCGACGCTACACTCGCAAAGCCGAGCCATTTCACCTGGATGGGGGGTAAGAATTAGCGGACCTTGGCCATTTCTTAAGCCTAGTAAATCTGGTTCTATTGCAAGCTGATTGAGGGCATCTGCGTCTAAAACCACCGGGCAACTTAGGCTACTCAAGATATCCCCTAATACTAAAGTAAACTCTAGATTTTGGCCTAAGCCAGGACCAACTGCAAAGGCTTGGGCCTTCTCAGATTGTTTTAAGATCACAGACCAAGCTTCTTCGTTCAAGAAATCATCCCCTGGAGCGGACCAAATAGTGGCCTCTGTGATTGCTGTATCCACTTCCTGCGCAATTCCTTGGGGAGTAACAATTTGCAAAAGGCCAATCCCGCTTCGCAAAGCACCCCTTCCAGCCAAAACAGCCGCTCCGCTCATTCCTTTAGACCCAGCCACCAGAATCCCTTTGCCATGAGTTCCTTTATGTCCTTTTAACGTGCGGATGGGAAGCATTTTCCGCACATCGTCATCCGTTAAGACAAACGCAGAAATTCCTTCATCCTCAAGATAGGAAGCAGGGATAGAAATAGGATCCACAACAACCCTTCCACTATACTCTGGCCCTTCGCCGAGAAAAAGACCCCATTTCGGAAGCCCAAAGGTCACCGTAGTTTGGGCCCGAATTGCAGTACGATAAACCTTACCAGTATTGGCATCCACCCCACTCGGAATGTCAATAGCAACCACCCATCCCGGCGCACGATTCACTTGATCCACATACTCCTCCACTAAACTAGGCAACGCACCACGCATCCCAATCCCAAATAGTGCGTCCACAACAACGTCTGCTTGTGCCAAAGCTAAACGTGTTAAACGACGTTGTTTTTCACCTTCAATGACAAAACATTTTCCCGTTGTGCCCTGAAATAGGCATAAATTTAAAGCTGCATCTCCTTTTAATTCCTTCAATTCAGCAAACAGAAAAACCGTCACGTCCATGCCTTGAAGAACTAAATGTCGAGCAACAGCCAAGCCATCTCCGCCATTGTTACCTTTCCCCACTAAGATCACTGCTTTTCGTCCGCTAAAATCCACCTGCCCTTGGGGGAGACACCGTCGTATTTCTTCGACAACTGCCCAAGCCGCATTTTCCATCAGGAGCAGACTTGGAATACCATAATGATGAATGGCCCTTTCCTCGATCTGTCGCATCTGTTCCGCATTGACCACACGCACTTTCCCCACCCCGTTTCTCTTTATCTTTTAGACAGGGGGACGGTTCCTCTGTCTTCCAATCCGTTTCTCCGTCGTAGACAAGGGGACGGTTCTTCTGTCTAATAAATCCGTTTCTCCATCGTAAAACTATGCTTTAACAGATGAAGACAAGAGAACCGTCCCCTTGTCTTTTTCCCAATCTATTAGCCAATTCCTAAGAATCACTCCTTTGAAGCTTTGGTGAACGTTTAATTCATTTGCATTCATCCAATTAGCTTAAAATCGCAAAGGCCATTGCCTGCGTTCGATTATGGGATAAACTGACTCGAACTTTGGAGCCGCCGCGAGCCAATACCAAATCCATGGCTCTAGAGCTTAAATAGACCTTAGGTTCTCCACTTGAGTCACTTAATATTTCTATATCATGCCAAGATAGGCCTCGCAGACCCGTTCCTAATGTTTTAAGAACTGCCTCTTTTCCAGCGAAACGAGCTGCATAACTCTGGATACCTTTGTTTATTAAATTTTCTTGCTCACGAGTCGTGAAAAGACGTTCATACAACTTAGGTTGTCGTTTAAACGCAAGCACCACTCGTTCTATTTCAATAATATCAGTTCCAGGATACATTTTGCATAACTCCAAATCACAGAATTAATTGTTGCAACATTTCTTGCCCCTCTGGGGATCCTGCCGCCAGTAAAACATCTTGTTCACGTAGAATAAAACCGGCTTCCGGGGAAAACTGTTCAAAGCCATCCCGAACCACTGCTACAATGGTGGTTCCCGTACGCTCCCGAACTTTTAATTCCTTTAAGGTTTTTCCAATTGCAGGAGAAGTCCTTCCAATTACGATTTCCCCAACATCCAGCCAACGAGACATTATGCGGTCTGCATATCCCTGCAGTTTATTAAGATGGCTCTCAATTTTCAGATCATTCTCACGCCTTATATCCATTAGACTTTTTAAATCTTCTAGAAAGACCTGGATTTCTCCTTTTTGATTAAACGATTTAACAAATTTTTCTGCCATAGCTTTAGAGGTTACAGTAATTCCAACCCCTTGATTAACCATAACTACACCGACATTTTGTAATATTGCAATAGCCCTGCGTATGGTTTCCGGTGAAACATTATAACGCCCTGCTAGGGTAGAACGGCCGTGAATCTTTACCCCTTCACGGTATTCCCCCATCATGATCGCATGAGCTATGTCAATGGCAATTTCCTGATAGCGTGCTTGCTCCATTATGTTCAACCCCTCACCCTTATGTAGTTCGTAGTATGTTGTATGTAATCTGAATAACGAAACTATAATACCGTGTTCTTTCCTATTATAGCATAGCCAACCCCATGTGACATCATCCTCTTGACAGGTAACAACTCATTTGATATTATTAGGTTGTTAGTAGGAATAATGTTATATAAATTTATATATTGTCCCCCCTCATCTGAACTAAAAAAGTGCTCAAACTAAACACTAGGAGGGATACAAATGTCGGTTCAATTACAAAATCGCCCAGAAATCTCTCGTCAATACGCACTGCATCGAGCCGAAGAACTCAAACAAATGGTTATCCCTTATCTAGAGCAAGCGACTATCATTCCAACGGGAACCTCCTGTTCGGAAATGTACGAATCCCGGCGTTCAAAGCTACTAAGCTATTTCGGTGCCACACTTGAAGACTGGGACAATTGGCATTGGCAAATGACGCATAGAATATCGGATTCCCAGGTCCTGGCATCACTACTACCCTTAACAGACCTACAACGTTTAGAAATTGAACGTGTCGGAAAAACCTTTCGTTGGGCTGTCTCTCCGTATTATCTAAGTTTGATGGATGAGACCGATCCCTTCGATCCTATACGTCTACAGGGATTACCCACTGAAGCAGAACTTTTCGACGACTTTGGTGAAGATGATCCGATGGGAGAAGAAATTACATCCCCCGCTCCCAGCATCACACGACGTTACCCCGATCGCCTAATCATCAACGTCACCAATATGTGTGCTATGTACTGCCGACATTGTCAGCGCAGACGTAATATAGGGGAAACAGATACCCACTCTCCAATAATCCAGCTTAAAGCAGCACTTGACTACATTCGAGCAAATCCCGAAATTCGAGATGTCTTAGTGACTGGTGGAGATGCCCTCCTTCTAAATGATCTAACCTTAGATTGGCTTCTCGGAGAACTCCATGCCATCCCCCATGTAGAAATCAAGCGCCTTGGGACACGGGCTCCAGTTACGCTACCCATGCGCATTACGGATGAATTATGCACGATTCTGGCAAAATACCCGCCGCTCTATATTAATACCCAATTTAACCATCCGAAAGAAGTCACAAAAGACGCTAGAAAAGCGGCTGACAAACTCGTTGCAGCCGGAGTGGTCTTAGGAAATCAGGCTGTTTTACTCAAAGGGATCAATAACCAGTCCCAAGTTATGAAAAAGCTCAATCAGGAATTACTAAAAATCAGGGTTCGCCCATATTATATCTTTCATGCTAAAAACGTCAAGGGAACACGTCATTTCGTTCCCAGAATCCAAGACGGAATTGCAATTATTGAACAGTTACGAGGACATACATCAGGACTTGCTGTGCCGACTTATATTATTAATGCCCCTAAAGGCGGAGGCAAGACGCCCATTTCTCCTCAATACTTGGTATCCCTTGTTGAAAATAAAGCAGTTTTGCGTACTTGGGAAGGAAAATACGTCCAGTATGAAACACCTTAACTAATTAGTAACCCAATTCGAAAGGAGCTGTTTGGCATGACAGAACGTTTAAATAACGACCAAATAACCCAACGGATTATGGATGCGAATTCAGATTTGAAACGGTATTTGAACTTGGCTCCTGGTATTAAACTAACCCCACCTACCCCTAAAACTACGAACAATTCTCAAAATTACAATTACCCAACCTTGGCCTCAAGGCCTAATTTGAGGCCATAACTATAATCTCATACTCTCCTCCGTTAAGCGACCTCTCGAGGTCGCTATTTTTTCATGTTAGTCATTCAGTTGTCTTTCTGGAAGCATAAGCGCATTAAGGCGACCGCCTGCGCTTAAAGGCTTGCGCTAGCCAAGTTTTCTTTATATTTTCTTTTTTCCTTGCCAAGAGTCTCGTCGTTTTAACTCAGCATCGATAGAGTTAAGCACCTCCCATTTTTTACGACTCCATAAAGGTCCAATGAGATCATCCGGTGGGCCATCACCGGTTAAACGATGAATAACTATTGACGGCGGTAGGATCTCTATAATATCAACAACAAGTGAAACATACTCCTCTTTCGTCATAAGCTCAAATGGCTGATGCTGAAAAGTTGTTGCCAATGGGGTTCCCCGCAATACATGCAGTAGGTGAATTTTAATCCCCTCTAATGGCAGTTTGGCAACCAGATGCGCGGTTGCCATCATTTCCGCTTTCGTTTCTCCAGGTAGGCCTAGGATTATATGAGCACAAACCTGTATTCCTCTGGTGTGTAACTGCTCAAGACCCCTGAGAAATTGGGCATAGTTATGCCCTCTACCAATCCATTCCATGGTTCGATCATGGCTACTTTGCAACCCTAATTCTACCCATAAATAGGTTCTCCGGTTCAGTTCCTCAAGATAATCAAGCACATCTTCTGGCAGGCAATCTGGTCTTGTTGAGATGGATAATCCTACAACGTTTTCCTCTTCTAAGGCCTCTTCATACACCTCACGCAATCGTTCAACCGTAGCGTAGGTATTGGTATACGCTTGAAAATAAGCGATATACTGTGCATTGGGCCATTTTTTCTTCATCCGTTCCTTTACTTCAACAAACTGATCTGAGATGGATGCCCCCTGATCTCCCGCGAAATCCCCTGAACCCCGTTCGCTACAGTAGACACACCCGCCCGTGCCCAGTGTCCCATCTCGATTTGGGCATGTAAATCCAGCGTCCAAAGAAACTTTAAATATTTTCCCTCCGAACTTTTGACGCAACTGTTCATTAAATGTATGATATCGCTTCTTTTGCATAATTTAATTCCATTCTTATACTAATTATCAGCAGCTCTAACTTTATCTAGAATATCAAAATTTGCTGTAAAAGGCCAACTTCTATCCCAATCACCCCTTTACCATTTGATGCTTTATTCAACGGCAATCACTGTTTTAATGGACTGGCTATACTACTGCGATCCTAATCCCAATCCCAATCCCAATCCCAATCCCAATCTTAGCGTATTATCTATTCATATTATCCTCAAATATATCAAGAGAAAAGCTTTAACTCGCATAGCATTATCCAGTTTAGGTCATTATAAAAACGAAGCAATGATTGGATAGGAGGGATTACTTTGTCTAAGCCGGATAATCGAGCGGATAATGTTGCACATCTGCAAAAACATATCGACAACACTGTAGCTAACCTGCATGAAGCAGAGAATTATCTAGACGTGCATACAGATGAGATTACCGATGGCAAGAAGCGACAGATCGAATCTCAAAATGAACGACGCGAAGAAAGTATCAAAGGGTTTTCAGCGAAAATGAATCACGAAACCCAACAATAAAAGCACTATTTCACCCCACGTTCCGCGAACGCAAGCAACCTCTTCCAGCTTAGGAAGAGGTTGCTCTTTCTGTTTGCACTATTCTTCATTTGAAGCTAATGTAAATCTTTTTGACTGTTGATTATAACTATAGAAGGGGTTTTACAATTACAAATAGAATGATTATCATTGACACAATTTCGCTTGATATACCCTCTGTGGTTCCTAATACGCTTAACATTGGAGGTACAATATGTTCACTGCATTATTGGAAAGTTTGCCCTTTCCCCCGCGAATCCCCTTGATGGGAGGGCCTACACCCATACAAAAGAGTCGCCTCGCTTGGAACGATGATTCATTATATTGGAAACGAGACGACCTGACCCCTTACGGCTTGGGGGGAAACAAACTCCGCAAACTAGAGTTTCTCATGGCTGAAGCACTCAGTCAAAGGGCGGATCTCATTATTACCTCTGGTGCATCTCAATCTAACCACGCCCGCCTTACTGCTGTCGTTTCCGCGATGTTAAAGCTTCCCTGTGTGCTCGTGATACCAGGCGAAATCCCTACTGAATGGAATGGCAACCTACTTCTTGACCGATTAGCCGGGGCGGAAATCGTGGCCTGTGGCGAGGAGCCCCTGGATAAGGCTGTTACACGCATCTCTAACGCAAGAAAATCTCAAGGATATCATCCCTACACAATCCCTCTGGGCGGCTCCAATGCGCTCGGATCAATGGGATATTTTCTGGCCTTTTTTGAACTCCTCAAACAAGCTGAAGAGCAAGGATGGGTTCCACGTACTCTCGCCTGTTCTGTCGGAAGTGCGGGTACTCTCGCCGGATTAGTCGCCGCGAACGCCTTCCTCCCACAGCCTCTTCGAATAGTAGGAGTCAGTGTCTGGCAGAGTGCAGATCAATTACGTCCTCAAGTAGAAACATTGGCAATCGATATTTTAAGTTTACTCCACACCCCTTGTCCCCTAGCACCCTTTGAAATCGCCGACCAGTTTATCGGCCCAGGCTACGGTCTACCTACTCAGGAATCTTCCGAGGCTTTAATTGAGTGCTTCCGAACCGATGGAATCCTCTTTGATCCTGTTTATACCGCTAAAGGAGTTGCGGCTGTCAAACACCTTCTTCAACATGAACCTCGTAAATGTCCTGAAGCCATTGTTTTTTGGCACACTGGAGGAGGACCTGCTGTCTTTGACAAACATTACTATACGGACCTTCTCCGCTACACCTGATACAGTTCAAGTTTTTCCCCGCTCGGGCCACGGAAGAAGAAGTTGTACCGCCCTTCACCTAAAGCCATTGGCTCAGAAGAGGTCAGCTCTACCTGTTGAACTTTTAAATGCTCGATGGCTTTGAAGATATCTGAGACACGGATAGCCAAGTGATTGACAACCCCATCCTCAAAGCGACGACCATCGATCACTTCGACCAGTTCCACGACCGTACCCCCTAATTCTAGAAAAACTAGTTCTACTTCTCCAGGCTTAATCCTATAAAGAAATTTAAAGCCAAGAGTCTTGGTGTAAAACTGAATGGCCTTCTCAAGATCTAAGGCCTTAATCCCGATATGTTCGACCCCTATAAAAAGTGCTTTGTCCATGATTTCCTCCTTTGACTTCTTTTTCTTAGTCGTTTCACTAATTAAAGGCAAAATAGCACCTTCCAATTCGAGAAGCCTTTGCTTAATGTCCAAACCTCCAGCATATCCCGTCAGATTCCCATTTTTACCGATCACTCGATGACAGGGCACCATCACTCCAATTGGATTCCTATGGTTAGCCATACCCACTGCTCTCTGCCCTTTGAGATTGTTGACCTTTGTGGCTATCTCCCCATAGCTTCGTGTCTCTCCGTAGGGAATACGCAAAAGTTCTCCCCAGACTTGGCGTTGAAAAGGGGTTCCGATCTGATGAAGAGGGATTGTGAATTCCTGGCGTTGTTCAGCAAGGTACTCTTGTAGTTGATCAATTGCTTCACTATTCGGCTCACGCTTCCGTATGACAAAGGATTTTGCTAACCAGCGTGCCGACCATGTTCGCAAGGTCTTTTCTTCCTCCAGAGAAGGTCCAAGTCCTAGCCAGCATAATCCAGTTGAAGTAGAAGCAACTGTTAACTCAACCTCAAGGTCCTTGATAGTCATCCGTTCCGTCCAAAAAGCAACGGTTTGGGCGCTCCAAAGTTCCTGAACGCGATAATTAGTTAATTGACCATCTTGATAAATTTCTACGAGCGTCTGGTCGTCCTTTAAACGGGTATCGAGATCTTTGGGAACACTCCAATTAAGCCCTCTAGCTCGGTAAAGTTCAAGGCCATTTGGGGTAACCCTCATCAGCGCATAGATTAACGCTGCTAGCCCTCGAGCTAATGGCCCCTCAGACTCCAAGAAAGGTCTTATTCGCTCTTCGAGTGGATCTACTAAATGAGGATCAACCTGGGCGAGTTGTGCTAGACCCCACAGTGCACCCTCGTTTAAGCTTTCATCGTCTAGTAACCCGGAAAGCATCCAATTAAAATGACCACACGTCTTTGGACTATGAGCCACTAAGCTTCCAATGGCCTCAGATGCATTCCAAGCTGTCCCCCCTGATTCCTCGTTAAGCATCCAGAAGTAACGTCGCACGAGTTCGAGAGCATACTTTGGATCTTCCTGCTCAACTTGATGTGCGAAAACCCCCAAAGCCTCGACTGCTCGCCAGAAAACAAGCCCATCTTTAACATATATTCGCGCCATCAATTGCCGGTAGACATTCCTATTTTTTTGAGCCCATATGTTAAGTTGCGTCCAATCCCGGTTCTCCAATATATGTTCTACTTCACTTTTAGTAGGCATTGGATACCCTCTCTCTTTCGTCAGTTATCTTGATTCAAGTTCCTCACAGACCTTCAAAAATTGTTTTTATTTCTATTACCCCTTCGTTCCTTATTAAGAATAATCTTATCACACCTCATGGTATAAGAAAACGCAAGATATGCTAAACCTGATTCGTTCTTCACTATTAAAAAAACAACCACAATTTGTAATCAAGTCGTGGTTGTTTTAATAGAACCCCTTATTTTAAAACAGAGATCTTCAATACCTTGTGATGAAGATGAATCAGGGACTTTCCGTTAATTTGACCTTGTCTAAATTTAGACTTTCAATCTTACGAACCGCTCCCCGGGCTCGCTCTCTTACATTGATTGACTCTCCATAATCCTCGGCAACTCTTACTAATTCTTTGACTGCTGGGACAGCTGCCATTTCTCCAAGTGCTTGGGCAGCCATTTCCTTTACCCCAACGACTGGATCTCGCAGCAATTGGATTAAAGAGAAAACAGCAGCCTTATTTCCTATTTGACCTAAGGATTCGCATGCTCTAGCTCGGACTAAGCTGTCATTGTCACTCAAGCATTTCATAAGAAGATCAAAGGCTATGGGAAAGTTGGCGAACACCTTTAGTAAGTATAGATCCACCCGTCTGCTAACCTTTTTATAGATACCACTCAGTGCTTCAAACGTCGGCTCCTGGTTCAGCTCACGTAAAGTCCAATCAATTAGATGAAGTAAAACGGCCTCATTTTGACTCAGTAGAATTCTACTAGCCAATTCAGAATCATGAATGGCTATAGCCCTCTTCAACTGTTCCCCAAGTTTTGGGAGTAAATAACCCGCTATAGTTTGAGCGCTTTTTTCACTTAGCGTTAATTTTCCGGCTTTGTTTTTTTGGATATAATGGAGTGAAATCAAGCCATCTATGACACACGAAAACAGATTGCCACGTCGGTCGCCAACAGAGGCCCCAATTCCAGATCCCCATATTCCAGCAACCTCACTCATGGAGGAACTTAAAGAGTTCTCATCCAACTCTCCTTCATGAGTATGAATTAGTTCAAGCAGATTCACCAGATCTGGTACCAGCAAAGGCATCCCTAAGTCCCAAATCACCTGCTCCAAGATTAATCGTTCCTTATATAAGGGTTCTCCAGCTACCGAAGTTTGGAATTGGTAGAGGAAACTTAACTGTTCGAAGCCAAATTCCCTCAACTCTGTATTCTGCTGGCATTCTAAGAGGCTGGCCCTAGTATTAGCCGTGAAAGCTTTGAGTTTTTTTAATCTTAGGACCAACAAATCCAGATAATCCAAAGGATAGCCAGTCTTTTCTGCGATATTGGGTAAGGATTCTTCACCGATCCAAAGGCGAAAAATTCGACGCCAAGGTTCCTTTGGATCCGTAATTTGCGGACGATTGATAATCCTTTGCGCAGGTTTTAGTAAGTCTTTGGCTAAATCCACGACGACAGCGGAAGGGTTGGCAAACTGGTTTTTTAATTTCCATTGGATAATCTCCGCAAAGGTGGAATTTGTCAGTAAGTCCGTATTATTGCAGAAACAATAAACGAGATCTGGTATGATCGTTTCATTTATATATTTAAGTGCCAGAGGACTTCTGGGCCCGCCCCACTCCTCTAATAAAACGGCCGCTAGGCTTTCCGTTAAACTGGATAAATCATTCTTGCTCCAGTCCCAATTCATTAATTCCGCCACTGCTCATCACCTCGTTTTGACAACGTCTAGTTTCTAGTTTAGCCTCAGCGTCCCTGCCCATTTGCCACCCTAATTCCAGAGCTTTGATGTTTCGTTCCGCCGTACCTCTTGGAGCCCGTTGCTGGACTGCCAGCATAACATTCTCCCAAGGGATGCTACGACTCATCGAAGCCACAACGCCCAATGCCACGACATTAGCACTTTGTTCGGACCCAAATTGAGTGCGGGCAGTTTTGGTGATCGGCAATGAATACAAATTCTTACCGCGCGGCTTGACTTCCGTCACCTGGGAATTATCCACGATCAAGATGGCCTCTTCCGTGAGATGCAAGCCGTACTTTTTATAGGCTTCTTGACTGAGGGTTAAAACAAAATCTGGTTTTTCAACCTTCGGGTAATAAATCGCTTCATTGCCGAGGATAACTTCAGCCCGACTGGCGCCTCCCCTGGCCTCAGGACCATAGCTTTGACTTTGGGCAACATTTTGGCCCGCATTAATTCCCGCCTCAGCCAACATAATTGCAGCTAAAATCAGCCCTTGTCCGCCCGTTCCGGTTAACAAAAACTCTTGCTTAGCCATTAATACTGCCCCCCTTTAATCTCTGTCTTAGCAATTCGTATTCTTGCGTATACTCCGGTGCTTGTGACCTAAATATCTCGCCAATCTGAAAATCTTCCTCACCAACTGCCCGTTGCCTTTCTTTGAAAGCGTGCTCCTTTTGCCAGAGCAGCATATCTGCTGGAGTTTTAAATTTGTTGCGCCGTCCATAGGAAACAGGGCACTGAGAAATGGCTTCCACAAGCGAAAAACCTGGATTGTTATAGGCATCCATCACTAATGTCGTGAGGAGTTGATTATGGTAAGCCGTAGCTCTAGCTCCATACGTCCCACCTGCTGCCTTAACCAATTCTAGAATTTGAAAGGGTCTCTCCAAATTGCCAAAAGGAGAGGTCGTTCCCCGTTTGTCATGAGGGGTTAAGGGTGAAGTCTGACCACCTGTCATTCCGTAAATGCTATTATTTATTACTATGGCTGTTAGATCAATATTGCGCCTGGCGGCATGAATTAAATGATTGCCACCAATCGCCGTCGAATCTCCATCTCCCATGATCACAAAGACATCCAACTCTGGTCGGGCCGCTTTGATGCCCGTGGCGAACGGTAACGCTCTTCCATGGGTTGTATGAATTGTATTAAAATCTAAGTAGCCAGGCAGACGAGAGGAACAGCCAATCCCGGACACGAAGATCACTTTATTTTGGTCAAGCTGAAGAGTTTTGATGGCCCTGACGATAGCTGCTGCAATCGTTCCGATGCCACACCCTGGGCACCAGATATGAGGTAAGGTCTCGGTTCGGTAATACTGAGCAATGTCACTAAACATCTTATATAACCTCCCGAATTCTGTCCAGAACTTCCTTGGGAGTAATTAATTCCCCGTCAATCCGGTTCAGACGCTCAACAGCTTTGTAACCAAAGAGGCGTTCGATTTCCCCGACTAATTGACCACTGTTCATCTCTGCGACTAAGTACTTCCGGCCCTCATATTTCTCTAGCTGTTTTTGAGGAAAGGGCCAAATCGTGATGGGCCGAAAGAGTCCAACTTTCAGACCTTCACTGCGGGCAATATGAATCGCCTCCAAGGCCGAACGGGCGATACAGCCATAGGCTACCACGATCAGTTCCGCATCGTCAATCTCTACCTCTTCGACTAATTGGATCCGATCTAAATATGGATTGAGCTTCTGAGTCAAACGCTGCATAAACTTTTTAGTTATTTCCGGGTTCCCAGTTGGCAAACCCTTTTCATTATGAGTTAATCCGGTCACATGGTAGCGGTAACCGTCGCCAAAGTTCGCCATGGCAGGAATCATGCTTTCATTGTTTTCATAAGCAATATATTCACTTGGCGGTACATTCGGCTTTTTCCGGTCAACAATGCTTAATACTTCAGGTAAGACAACTTTTTCCCGTAAATGTCCAATCACTTCATCCATCAACAAGATGACAGGAATTCGAAACTCTTCGGCCATATTAAAGGCTATTACGGCAAGTTCATAACATTCCTGCACAGAGGATGGCGTTAAAGCTATGATCGGATGATCGCCATGAGTGCCCCAGCGAGCTTGCATAACGTCCGCTTGAGCGGGAGCCGTTGGTAGTCCCGTGCTGGGTCCTCCTCTTTGTACATTGACCACAACACAGGGAACTTCAGTAGCAATGGCATACCCCAAATTCTCCTGTTTTAGGGAAAATCCAGGACCACTCGTAGCCGTTAAACTTTTAAGCCCAGTCAATGAGGCTCCGATGATCGCTGCCATACTCCCTATTTCGTCTTCCATTTGGATAAAGGTCCCCCCGATCAAGGGCAGTCTCTCAGCCATTATTTCTGCGATTTCTGTCGAAGGGGTGATCGGATATCCTGCGTAAAAACGAACCCCAGCCGCCAGAGCCCCTTCGGCTACAGCTTCATTGCCTTGCATTAAGCGAGCTTTATTCATCTTTCGTCACCTCAATATTGATAGCAAAGTCAGGGCAAAGCCGCTCACAGATCTTGCAGGCTATGCACTGGTCTGGCTTAGCAACCACAACCCTCCCAAATTCGTCGCTTTCCAATACTTTTTTGGGACAAAAGGCTATACATATTCCACACTTTTTACACCAATCTTGACTAACCAAAACAGTTGCAGTCTGAATCGCTAATACCAAAACTTAACCATCTCCTTATGCGTTGCTTTTCTCAGCCAACGCTTTTTTAACGAGATCACTCACTTCCCAAGGAAGTGAGGCTACATAAGCTCCTGCGGCCTTTAAGGCGACGACTTTGCTGTCATAGGTTCCTTTGCCACGTTCAATAATGGCTCCAGCATGACCCATTCTCTTGCCAGGAGGAGCGCTCTTGCCAGCTAAGAAAGCAATCACCGGTTTGCTCATCGTTTTAATGAAAATAGATGCTTCTTCTTCGGCATTACCGCCGATTTCTCCCACCAAAACAACCGCTTTTATTTCCGGATCTGCTTCGAATTGAGCCAACACATCAATAAAAGATAAACCGACGACTCGGTCTCCCCCTAACCCAACTACCGTCGACTGACCAATCCCAGCATTGGTTAACTGGGAGACAATTTCATAACTGAGAGTCCCACTCCGTGCTACAACTCCTACTGAGCCAGGGATAAAAATGCTGTTCGGCATAATTCCTATCTTACATTTGCCCGGTGAAATCAAGCCGAAGGTGTTTGGCCCAACGACTTGTACTTGTTTCCTTTCTGCAAAGGCCATAATTTCCATGGCATCATGTAACGGCACATGCTCGGTAATAATCACGAGAATTTTGATTCCACCATCGATAGCCTCGAAAGCACAATCTTTGACTTGTTTTGCAGGTACAAAGATCACAGAAGCCTCGGCTCGTTCAACCGCCATAGCTTGCTCCACAGTTTCATAAATAGGGACACCGTGGACTTCTTGCCCTCCCTTGCCAGGAGAAATTCCGCCAATTACCTTGCTACCACTGGCCAGCATTTGAGTAGTATGAAACTGCCCCTGTTTCCCGGTAATGCCTTGTACTAAAATCTTCGTCGTCTCATTAATCATAATAGTCATGCTTCCTATGCTCCCTTCGTTTTAACGAAGGCGACAACTTTTTTAACTGCCTCGTCAATGTTTCGATACGATTCAATCCCATGTTCGCGTAGAAGGGCTATTCCGGTTTCTTCATTGGTGCCCACCAGACGGATGACCATCGGGATTTTTATATCTATGGATTCTTTAACTTGAATAATAGCCTTGGCTACCTCATCGCAACGAGTAATTCCTCCGAAAATATTGATTAGGAGGGCTTTCGGCTGGGTGGAAAGTAAAATTTCCAGAGCACTAGCTGTCGCTTGCATGCTCGAACCACCGCCCGCATCCATGAAATTACGAGGACTTGAACCAAATTCGTGAATTAAGTCGAGGGTCGCCATTGTAATACCGGCTCCATTGGCCATCACTCCGATCTCCCCATCCAGTTCGACATAGGAAATTCCAAGTTCAGCAGCTCTTTGCTCCACGGCGGTTTTTTCTTCGACATGAAGAACATCTTCACCAAACCGAAAAGCAGCGTCATCGTCAACCGTCATTTTGCCATCTGCTGCCAGAATCTGAGAATCCACAACGACCAGAGGGTTGATCTCGATCAGTTCGGCATCGTACTTCCGGAAAAGTTGATAAAGTTTTACCATAATAGAGGCAACCTCTTGGGCAATCTTACCTGTCAGGCCAAGCTGTCGTGTAATCTCTCGAGCGGCATAAGGTTGTAAACCGATATTAATATCGATCAGCCGTTTAATCAGTAAATCCTCAGCGACTTGTTCAATTTCAACGCCCCCAGCTGCCGAAGCAATCAACAACGGTTTACGGCGCGCCCCATCATAGGTAATCGCCAAATAGAGTTCCCTTTCAATGGTTAGTTTTTGCTCGACAAGGATTATATCAACCTTTAGTCCCTTAATCTCTGTTGCCAAGAGTTCCTCTGCCTTTTCAGTCGCCTCTTGAGGATCCGACGCGAACTTGATTCCACCAGCCTTACCTCGCCCCCCAGAGAGAACTTGGGATTTAATGGCCACAGGACCAATTTGGGCGACAAAATCCCCTACTCCTTCAGCACTGTTAAACACTTGTCCCTTGGGAACTGGGATCCCGTTATTCCTAAAAATCTCTTTGGCCATGTACTCATACAATTTCACCTTGATGGCTCCTTTCAGCTTATCTAATTACCTGCGTGAGCGAGTGTTAATTCGGAATTTGTCACTTTAGTGGTATTATTGAAAACATTCTAAATATTTGTTTCTTTGTATTTCTAGGTCATCAGGTCGAATACCTTCTCACAGCAAATATTTTGTATACTTTATTATGAATTATCATTGTCACAACCCTCATTATCTTTTAATTAAGTACCTAATCCAGCGGGGGTTAAGTCAACAGGATCATCAAGCAAGCCAGTCCACTGTGACATATTTAAAACGACCCCATAAAAGGGGTCGTTCCATACGAAAATTAAATACAATTTTATGCCGCTATACTAGTGTTAATCTAGCGTAAGTGTTAATCGACACAGTGATACATGCATGTTTTTGGCCAACAAAGTCTCCTCATTAACTCGAAGGGACTTTGGGTTCTGTCTTTTTCAGCCCACAGACCGGACAGTTTTGCAGAGCTAACGGCACCTCGAGCCCACACTCATCCATTAAGTCTGCATTGATAAGAATCTCTGAAGTCAGCCCATCAGCTGCGATTTCTCCGTTTTTTATCACAATAGTCCTTTCACAGGACTCGAAAATCATATCCAAATCATGACTTGTAATAATTTTCGTATGTTCAAAGCTCTTCAGTAGCGCCATGACCCTCCGTCTAGATTTGGGGTCGAGTGCAGCCGTGGGTTCATCCATCACAAGTACGTCTGGCTGCATGGAAAGCACAGAGGCAATAGCCGCAGCACGTTTTTCTCCTCCAGACAGCTTAAAGGGTGCACGGTCTTTCAAATGAAGAATTCCTACCATCTCCAAGGAGTGAAGAACGCGTTTTTCCACTTCTTTCTCGTCTAGTTTATAATTACGAGGACCAAAGGCGACATCATCATAAACTGTCGTCATGAATAACTGGTCGTCTGGGTCTTGAAAAACCATACCCAACCTTTGGCGAATCATGGGAAGAGTCTTTTTGGTAACACGAACGTCTCCCACACAAACATCACCCTGGCTGGGAAAAAGAACCCCCATGAGCAACATTAGTAGCGTCGATTTCCCTGCTCCGTTTGCTCCTATGATTCCCACTGATTCTCCATGATGAATACAAAAGGACATCCCTTTGACCGCTTTATGTTCATCAGGATAACTATAATGCAGATCCTTAACCTCAAGTTTATGATGACTCATCTTATCACTCCCGTTATCAATGAACCTAAAACCATAGGAATATTGTAAATCCTCGCCACAGCAAAAAATACCACCCATCCTGTCAAATAAGCCAAATCCCAGACTCTTATACTTCCAAAGCCTCCAGTATGGTACTCTCCTGTAAATCCTCTTAAACACATTGCTTCATAAATACGCTGTGCTCTATCAAACGTCCGCAGTATTAGCTGTCCGGCCAGTGATCCCCAAGCACTCCTGTGGACGCCCTTTTGATTGGGAGCCCGCAGTGAATACGCCCTTAAACTCCGAGCAACTTCCTCCATCAAGACCGATATATAGCGGTATGTTAAGAGTAACTGCAGTACGAATACACGAGGAATTTTCAACATCCTCAATGCCCCGGCTAAACGGTCCATCCCTGTCGTGGCAATAAGGAGAAGGGCCGCAGTGACCGTTAATCCGCTCTTGATCAAGATGGCAAGAAAGGTCACCCACCCTCTTGATATTTCTCTGCCACCCAGCAAATAAACTTGCTGGTCGAAGAAAGGGTTTAGAATGCCTATACCAATAATAAACGGTGAAACAAGCAAAATTCTTAAAAATATCGGCTTAAGAGGAATTTCTGCCAAAGAAAAGATCATAACCGGGTATAGAAAAAACGGCAACAAACCACCGATTTCATATCTTCCAAAGGAAACAACCACAGTCAGATAACTAACTGTGGTTAATAATTTCATAAGAGGATGTAGCCTGTGAATCACGGTTTCCTGCCGGGCAAGATCATCAAGAATCCGCATATTATACAAGGAGTTCATTATATTTGACATATCAACAATCCAATCTTAAGCCCTTGCTCCATTCTTTCTTCGCTTTAGCAGACTGATACCCGCACCCACAAGGGCAGCTAGGGCAAGCGTCAAACCTCCGCCAACTAGACCGGATGTACTCGTTCCTCCACTGACAGCAGGCCAAGTCTCTTCGGCTTCTCCAGCAATTTGTTCCGTATCATTGACGGGTGCCTTAAAGGAATAATCAGGTAGAAAGGCTGTTTTGCTTTGTAGTTCAGACAGTTGCTGATGTATGCCATCGGGTGCTTCCAGTTCAGCTGTACCAGCAGTCTTAGTCATAGCCCATTCCAAGCCATCTGGATTGGAAGAGGCAAACCACGATAATCCTCCCCCTGTAATCACTGCGATTGCGACCATTCCCGCTACAACCTTTTTGATGGAGACATTACCAATCGCTTGTCCAGAGGCTGCCTTTTCAATAATTTCTGGGCGCTGGTTCCAAATATAAGTTACAATAGCTGCTGTGACAAGGCCTTCTACTGCACCGATTGCCAGGTGAATCGGCTGCATTAATAAGACAAACGTCCCAAAAGGCAACTCGGTCTTACCGGAAAAGAGCGTTTCTAGCACGACCCCGAACGCACCCAACTGAAGGCCAATGATCGCCGTAAGTACAGAGGCAAACAATATCCGCCTCGTCGAATAACCTTTTGCCATAAGTCCTTTATAAATTAACGGATAGGCAATAAAGCATGAGAAAAATCCCATATTAAAGATATTACTCCCTAGGGCCAGCAACCCTCCATCTGCAAAAAACAAAGCTTGGATCGTGAGTACTGATGCCATAGTCAAAAAGCCCGCATAAGGACCTAGTAAGATCGCTAGAATTAAGCCTCCTCCAATATGACCACTCGAACCTGTCGCCGGTATCGTGAAGTTGATCATCTGAGAGGCAAAGATAAACGCACCCATAACTCCCATTAAAGGAATTTTCTTTTCATCCATTTCGGTTTGAATCTTCTTAATCGAATAGGCCGCAACACCCGCTGTTGCCACCCACATGGTTCCACCCACTAACGGTGAAATCAAGGCATCTGCCATATGCATAACAAATATCCCTCCAATTATATTATAAGTCCATATCCCATTCTTTATCAACTTTAATCTGAAGATTTCTCTAATGTCTGATATTGTTTATTAATGAAGTATTACTCCTTTCTTCACATATAAAAAAAACCACAAAGTTGACCCTAACGAGTCAAACCTCCATGGTTTTTGCAAACACCTTCATGGTCTTGCCCTGCAATATCATATTAATATACTAATTCTACAACATTCATAGAATTCCTGCAGAGATAAAATATTTTTTAGTAACTTATTTACACTAGGCTTTTGGCAAAGCACCTCCGATATCCACAATCCGGGTGCAAATTCGTTCAACGAGGGCAAGATTATGAGTTACAACCAATATGGGTTATTTAATCGTCCCCAACATCTTATTCATCGAATCGTAGGTCATAGGTCCAACAATTTTCTCTCGAATCACTCCCTGAGTATCAATAATGTACGTGGCAGGAATGGAGGATACTTTGTAAAGCCGGGCTACATCTCCCTTTTCATCCATGATTACAGGGAAGGTAATACCATAGGCTTTTATAAATTCTGGAACATCATTTCGACTCTTTTCCGCTTGAGTCAGATTAACAGCCAGGATTTCAATTCCATCCTTTTTATTCTCAATATAAAACTTTTCCATATCCGGCATCTCCTGGCGGCAGGGTGGACACCAGGTTGCCCACATATTGAGAATCAATTTTTCCCCTCGCAGACTGGAAAGTTTTATTGTCGTTCCATCGATGCTCTTTAACTCGAAATCCGGCGCTAGATCCCCTTTTTCCAGACCGACTGTCAACTGTTGCTCTTGACCTGCTTTGGTTGGCAGCTCGGCTGAATTAGACTTTGTTCCCACATCATACAAACCCCAAGCCACCAGTCCTATCAAAACAACAATTGCTAAATACTTTTTCATGCTTGGTCTTCCTTTCTAATACGCAAAAAATGTAAAACTAGCTAACCAAGCGCTTATCTTCTGCAACTGACCTGTAAATAACAATAAGCCCATTCCAATGAGAACCCAGCCGTTAATTAGGGAGAGAAGGCCCAAACTTCGATTGATTTTTCTCACAACACGCAGAGAATAAGTAATGATTAGGGAAATGCCCAGAAACGGGATACCTAAACCCAGCGAATAAATGAAAAGCAAAAACATCCCATTATAAACAGTATTTGAAGATCCAGCCAGCAGAAGAATTGAGGAAAGCGCCAAACCCACACAGGGTGTCCAACCAGCTCCAAATGAAATACCTAGAATAAAGGATTGCCAAACATTTTTCTCCTCAGTTTGTTTAGCTTCCCAGTGTTTTTCCATCATTAAGAAACGCAGGTTTAGTATTCCAGCCATTTGTAAACCAAAGACAATGATCAAAAGTCCGCTAATTTTTTGGACAATATCACGGTTATGGGTAAAAATCTGTCCCAAGACGCTGGCCGATGCTCCCATCATCACAAAGATTAAACTAAAACCCATAATAAAACTTAAAGAACGAGCCAACAACAAGCTTTTGGAAACCTCTATTCTATTGTTTCCAAGCGTTGACCCAGTAAGATTGGCAACATAAGCCGGAATTAACGGAAATACACACGGCGATAGAAACGATAGCATCCCTGCCGTAAAGGCAAATAGAACTGAGACATTTTCCACAGAACTTCCCCCTATTTCTTGGTTGGTATGTTTAGACTTATCCTTTTCTCAATTTCGAAGAGATTGAGAAAAGGGATTGTGATGGGGAAAATCCGGACACAAATTGCCTAGATTTCGTGGAATGTCTCGCGGAAATGCAACTTAGTGAGAGCCCGGTTGAGTCGTCAAACCATCGCCGGGCTCAGTAACTATTTATGCGAATGCTTAATGTAACATGTTCTGCGGGAAATATCTTCGCCCGTCAATACCCCCCTATACCCCCTACCTGTATGTAATGGTCTTGTTAATATTTATCATAGATTTATTCAATTTACAAGAGATACTTTTTATAAATTAGGGATTTCCCCATAAACCTACCCTTTGTTCGGAGACAGGTTTACTTTGGTTTAGCACCCTTTGAATAAATAACTGGTCGCTGGCTTTCAACCAGTTGAAGACATATCGAAATACTATCAACTTAAGACCTAATGATATTTCTGATCCGTCCGTCTGATTCTACTGGCGTGGGCATAATCAAACCTAAACTTGATATGTCATAAATGAACCTCTCAACCAATTGGTTAAGAGGCTTAAAATCCTGATAATCATAGAAACCTTCCGTCATAGCGGCGGTCCGTGCAGGAATTAAATCTGCTTCCTATCCTGAATACTTATCAATTCTGCGTCTGGAATCTCCTGATGAAGTTAATTTCCCTTTGATAGTCCATTGGCTTTGCCGATGGGCTAATTCTTCGAGTTCGTCTTCAATATCTATAAACTTCATTAGCCACTGAATACGGTGCTCAGTCTCTGAATTTAACTTCCCCAGAATTTTTCCTCGCGCATCAAGCAACGCTTGCCTATGCTTTTCCATCTCCTTATTCTTGTCTTGATGTCTTACCTACCACTCCTCCTTCCAAGAGAAACAAAAAAACCTCTACAGAACACCTGTAAAGGGATATAGTGACTCCGCTAGCCGGATAAAATACGCTGATTTTCCGACATAAACGACACCTCCCCTATCTTCCGTAGGCTCTGTGTTGATTCGTAACGAGCAGGTCTCCTGGCTTAAGTTCATCGCTTCCTTACGTCTTCCCGATTGCCCAGTGAAGCTGATATATTTCGCCGATATTCTCTACTGTGATCACATCCTTGTAATCTCCTTCTGCACTGATAATACTTTTTATCATGTTAGATTTTTCCACTCCCGATAGATCGAGGGGAAGTGTTCTGTTCATGATTATGCTTAAGCCTTTCTTCTACTTCTATATACCAGGGCCTCAATCTGGTGAGGCAGAGGGGTGCGAGGGATTCCAACCAGTAAAATATTTCCACGTTGTATAGGCAGCAGTAATTTGTCCGCTTTACTAACCGATATTGCCGTAGCCACTGCGGGAGTAATTTCTCCCAATAGACCATAAACCATCATTACCGAAACCGAACCCACAATTAGATCCACCCGATCTACATTATAACAAAATCGCAGAATCCCCTGAAGCTCCCTCAGTGGCCCCGGCCCGCAACATAGCTCCGGTTGCTAGGGCATTGGTTCCCAGAGCAAGTATATCCAACTCTGGCATTTTTTTGCGCAACTGCTCGACTATGTGTTTACCAATGCCCCCACCCTGTCCATCAATAACTGCTATCCGCATAATTCCCCCCCTGACTCAAGCACCCCCATGATAATCTCTTCGCCAGGCAAAATCTGCTCTGGAGCAACTTCTATTGCAGTTTAAGCAGGGACTCCTTTTAGGACCGGTTAATCGGTGATTATTGTTTAGTCGTATCATAACCGGCTTCCCACAGCATGTTCCAGGCTTGCGTTACAGAGAAGCCCCTATTCTTTTCAGTTTGAACTTCTGTATCTCTTGGATTAGCTCCATATTCTGCATAAAGCTGATTAATACCCGCTAGTAAAGTCATTTGAGTAACCTCATGAGCATTCATTGCTCTCTGAGGACGAGTCACAAGTCTGGCCACTGCGGCTATTTTAGTTAATTCTATAGCAGATATTTGTCCTTTTTCGTATAGGGGTGTTCCTTTTACGGGTGTTCGTCGCATAACTGCCATAACTTTTACATTATAATCTCTTGCTCTAATCATTTCTGTCGCTATTTCATCATAGGAATGCTCAGGTCCAATAGGCTCGACACAATAATATAATTCCAAACCAGCATCACGAACTGCATTTAGAGTATTTAGTCTAGTCTCCGGTTTTATACTCGTGTCGATACCTTCTCTTAATCGATGAATATGATAAACTCCTGTAAAGCCTATTTCCTGAAGGCTTCTTGCTGTTTCATAATCGAAATCACCTATGTTAGCAACAAATCTAATACTGTCAGGCAATCTCTTTCTTATGACTTTCGCTATGTCCATAAAATCATCGACAGGATAATCTGCAGTGGTCATTAAGAAGAAATCATTAATGCCATTAGCGATCAATAAATCTAGCTCCGATAGTATCTCATTAATATTTCTCCTCCCTGTAACTGGTAAGGAATAGTGGGCTTGCCCCATTGAACAGAATTTGCAATTAGCTGAACAAGGCTCTGCATTGATACCTATTTGAGCAAAAACCAAGCCTTGGTTATTGTATTCCGTTCGAGATAAGAAATTGGCAGTTGCTAGTAGTTCATAGAATTCATCCGAGTTGTAATCCACATTCAATAATCTAATCACATCGTTTTTAACAATAAGTTTTCCTTTTTTAGCAGATAACAAAAGATCACGATATGTCATTACTACACCCTCCCGATTCGGTATCAGTAATCTATTGCCTAAAACAACGGATAACTGCTCTGTCTCCCTCTCTATTGTTTCCTTTAAGCCATTCCATAAAGTATAGTCAATCAATTCTCTTAAGTTTCGTAAGAAATAATAGAAATAGTGTATCGTAAATTCACCTTACGCTCTGGAATTGCTTCAATATCTCGTTTCATTTAGTAAAAAAATCGTCGTAAGTGATCTCTAATACTGCCTTTATCGCATGTAACTCATCAGAAGAAATATGCCTGATACCAGCCTCGATTTTTGCCAGTGTTCCCCGCGAAATATCGCAGCCATGTATCTGCAATTGGGCCGAAAGCTCCTCTTGAGTCATGCCCTTGGTGCCTCTCCATTTACGAATGTTATCGCCAATACTTTTATCTGCTTTGATATTTTGTCCCATAACAATATACCTTTCTTTGTTCTGATTTCGGAGCACATTTACCTTGATTATAGGGGGGAACCATGCTATAATTGCTCCGATAACGGAGCAAAAGGTGGTCACCATGGCAAATTATAAAAAAATGTATTTCGCACTTTTTACTGCAGTCACAACTGCGATCAATGATCTGCAGGATGCGCAACGTGACGGAGAAAATGAGTATATTGAGACGCAGGATGTTTCTTTAACTATTTTACCCACTTCTGCTGATGAAAAGCCGGAAACCACCGAATAAACGGTGGCTTCTTGTCAGGAGATATGTTATTGCCGAACGAGTATTCCTTTTTGGCTCTTATGCGAAAGATAAAACATTCGGTTAAAAGTAGGGAATTATAGTAATATAGACATTTTTATGAATTTTATTTTTTATGGCATTTAGCCTTGATATATACACACTTGTTGTGTATAGTATAACGGCACATACAATGAACCGATCTCAAGACAACCAGAAATTGATGACATACTGGCAAAGAAAATCATTAAGCGACGGGGTTTAAAATAAACTTCGTTGCCAACCAAAGGAGTGAACAAAATGATTAAGGCATACCCTATTGTTCTCACCCCTACGCAGACAGGTTACGTCGTAACTGTCTCTGATTTAGATATTAACACTCAAGGAAAAGATATCGCTGAGGCTATTTATATGGCCCGTGATGCGATTGGGCTTTGGGGAATTACCGAACAAGATGATGGCAGAAAAATCCCAGAACCTTCAAGTATTGAGCCAGAGCGCCAATCCAATGAATTGGTGACATGGGTAGATATCGACTTCGATAAATACCGCAAAGCAAATGATATGACAACCATGCGCATCAACGTTTCCGTACCGAAATACCTCAAGGTCTTAGGCGATGAAGCCGGGGTCAATTTCTCTCAAGAATTGCAGGAACGTTTAAAAGAAAAGCTTATTCAAAACTAACTCAGCGGCCTTAACCGGCTGCTTTTTTTATACTTTTAGTCTGATAAGCTTCTGCTGCTGAGTAATACCCTACCGCTGATAGTATAAATTTGCTTCTTCTCGGTCAGCATTCTGCCAAAAACCGAAATCTAAAACGATATTTAAGCCATTTGTCCGCGAATGTCATCGCCGTGCAATAATATCCCACTTTCGAACAGTTCCACCATACTGAAACTGTCTAATAACTATCGGTGACTCGCTGTCCGCTCGTACCCCAATATACTGTCCGTTTGATTTTCTTGCCAAGAAAGGCTTTGCCGGTTCTGTTTTAAGAGGGGTTCAAGCCTATAATTTCCTCCCCTTAAAAAGGTTCACACTATTGTATTTGAGCATTCTCTGTATTCATTATTATAGATGGTATCTGCTACTTTCCTGTAATCCCAATTAGTAATCTCTATCCTTTTAGTAGGCATGACCTCCTTGAGGCTTTCGAAAGACTGAGAAGATTATCTTGCCACTCCATGCTCTCTTGTTTCTGGCCATCTTATAGAGTTTAATTGGCTCCGAGCCAGTTCTTTTCTTGCAGATTCACCGTGTGCCAGTTATCCGCCGAAAAGCACACGCTCGACGTCACACCGAATAGGACGCAAAAAATTTCCATTAAAACATGTTTAATATTCATCATGGTACTTAGATCATCGAAGCGACTAATATCTATCGGAATTCCTACTACCGCTATCAAAGCTTAGACAGCTCTCTTGGTTAAAAGGATTCCTGAGGCAAGGGCTGTAAACGGAGCGACTGCAACAAGTCCAAAACTTCCCACAATAGTATGCATAATCTCCATTGAGACATACTTTAAATTCAAGATGTCAACAACAGGCGTTCCTTGAGCCATGAAATACATCAGCAAGGAAATATATCCTCCGGTGTACGCGAACAATAAGGTTGTCGTCATGGTTCCCACTACTTTCCTGCCTACGTTTAGACCTGAGAGTATTGCTTCGGCCGTGGTGATATCCGGTTTACTTTCCACAACCTCATGAACAGCAGCAGCAATGTCCATAGCCAGATCCATCACCGCGCCTGCTGAAGCGATAAAAACTACAGCAATCAAGATCTGGGTCAAATCTAAATGTGCGTATCCCGCATAGAGCAGGCTTTCGGAATAAGGCAGCACTGCACCATGAATTTTAAAACTGTGACCAGAAATTATGGCCAAAATGGTGGTGAGCAAAGTTCCTGAAAGAGAACCCAGCACAGCTGCAATAGATTGACGATTAAGCCCCCCCACCAAAAAAATAATAATGGAGGTGGCTGTTACTACAAAATACAAGGAAATAATGATCGGATTCCACCCTTTTAGAAGTAACGGCACCAATAATTTCCAGATCATTAAGACAGTCATTAAAAAAGACAACAGTGCTTTTGCTCCAGTCCAACGCGCAAACAGAATTAAGAAGATGGCAAAAATTCCGATGAGAATGCTCTCCAAATTGATTCGGTAATGATCAATCATCGTGACATTTCTGATGTTTTTGTCAGTGTAGTCAATGACTACCAGTGCTTTGTCCCCTTGAGTGAACGATTTATCCATTTCCATTCTGCCCATGAACCGGTTGTGGGCCAACGTTTGTTGCCCTTTAAAGGGACCGTCTAGAATTTCCACTTTACAAACTTGTTCCCCTTCAAAAACAAAACTTGCGGTCTTCAAAAGGTTATCATTATTAACCTCCAATACTTTAGCCACTGCTCGCATACTATCAGAATAGGTATTCTCTTGAAATCCAGTTGGCATGAGTGCCAAAAATACTACAAAGGTTATGACAATAAGATTAAAAATAAGTTCCCTTAACGGTATTTTTTTTAAATAAGCAGCTTTCTTCTCTAACATTTCAAGAAGTATCTTCTGCAAAATATCCCCTCCTGATGATTACAAAGACTAAAGTCCTGAGCGAGTTTCTCCCGCTCAGGACTGATACGTTTAAAACAAGCTAAATTCATGGGCGTCTTTACTTGCTATTTACTTCGCCCGTGCGCTTTTGGTGATAGCCGACAGTTTGTGGTAAACCTTGGTATTATCATAATACCCATCAAACATCTCTGAACCTGTACCTACTGCATAAACCGGTACGGGTACCCCTGTATGGGAATAGGTAGCGAAGCTGATTCCGGCCCTGTTATTTATTATATGAGAGAGAGTCACAGACAAGGGGTTATAAGTCCCATAAAGGACACTTTCTTGATCATTTGACGGTTTTGTAGTTGTTGACATAAACTTGGAAAAAGCATTGCTCAGCAAAGATGATTCGTAAGAAGTCAGAGTGGCTATATCCAGCCCATAGGCAGATTTAATCTTATCGCTTAAATCTTCTAGTTTTGGAGTAACAGGATTAGTTTCTTTATATAGTTTACTGATTTCGTCAAATTCCTGATAAGAGATGGTTACCGGCTGAAGCTTCTCGAAATGAGTGCTGTAACCTGTTAACGAATAACCAATGCTCATACCGCCGCACTCGTGGTCAGCCGTGACAAGAATCAGAGTATCCTTAGGATGGGCGTTGTAGAAATCAAAAGCAACTTTCACAGAGTCATCAAAGGCGACGGTATCATAGATGGAAGCCGTGGCATCGTTGGCATGGTTGGCCCAGTCTATTTTTCCGCCTTCCACCATCATAAAGAACCCTTTATTATTATCTAATACTTCAATTCCCTTTTTGACATAATCCGCCAAACCGAGTTCGTCTGCCTCGCGGTCGATTTCATAGTCTAACGCTGCTTCATAATTGTCTGGATCAATGGCAACGACTTTGCCTGAACGGTTATTTAAAGCCAGGATTTCTTCTTTGGTGTTGGCTATGGTATAGCCTGCTTTCTCAACAATCTCGTATATAGGTTGATCGGCTCCCTTTGGCCCGCTTTTTTGATCAAAATCACCACCGCCAAAATAATCAAATCCACTACCTGCCAGTTGTTTTCCGATTTCATAAGCATCATTCCTATTGGCCACCTTGGCATAGTAGGCTGCCGGAGTAGCGTGAGTGATGGGAACGCTGGTTACAATACCAATCTTATAGCCTTTTGCCTTCAAATCTTCCGTGATCGGCGTGTAGGCATTGGTTTTAGTCTCGTCCATGTTTATTACACCAGACAAAGTTTTGTGACCTGAAGCAAGAGAAGTAGCAGTTGAAGCAGAATCAGGAATAAATGAAGAAGAATCCTGAGTCATAAGTGCACCGTGAACAGGATACTTAGTGAAGCTCAATTGCTCAGGAGTGACCTTTCCAGGCATAGATTTTTCGCCGAGATACATTTCAGCGCTGCTAATTTGGGCATAACTCATGCCATCTCCGATAAACATAAAAACATATTTTGGGGTTTTTCCTTTATAAATCTCCTCGTTCGCTGACTTTGCTATCCCCAGGTTCGGCTGGGCAGCCAAAAGGGATATAAGTACTGTACCAATAACAACTATTGACGCGATACCTTTGGAATTCTTTCTTTTGAACATACTTATTATTTACACCTCCAAAAAATTATTATTGTTATTGTATAACACGAGTATTAAGTACCCATTATGCTTTTGTAAAATTATTGTTAAATTTTTCTAATTTTTAATTTTAATAACCAAAACAAAATGGCGTTAGCGAGAGAATCTCCTGTAAGAAGTGACAAAATTATACAAAAAGGTAAAGTTTTTATTGACAACAAATTTATTAAACTGCATAATATGAATAATAAGATTTACTGCAAAGTAAATTCAGGTGAATTCCTACCAATAAGTGGAATGCTGTAAATTCAGGTTATTCTCAACCAAAAAATGAGGAACTGTAAATTCAGGTGAGTCCCTACCAGATAGTGGGACACTGTAAATTCTACAGAAACAAGGGTAAGGTTGAAACTTATCCTTGTTTTTTTAGGAGAAGAAAATGGAGAAAATAAGATTATATAATGTATTAGATGAGTATGTTAATTATCTAATTCAATTCGATAAGAGAGTTCTTTCCTGTAAAGAAGATGATAGAAAACATGGAAGAAAATATTTAGGAGCGGTATTACAAATCAAAGATTTCAAGTATTTCATACCGCTCTCTTCTCCAAAAGATTCTGATTATATAAAAGTCGATGGTATTCTAACAATTCGCAAAAGTGTTCCACCTCTAATGAGAATTGTTGTAAAAGATAAAGTAGGAAACAATGAATTAAAAGGAACTCTAAAATTCAGTAGTATGATGCCAATTCCAGATATTGCATTACTTAATTATGATGTAACAAAAGAAGAAGATGAGACTTATAAGATACTTGTGTTAAAAGAAATTTCCTTCATTAACTCTAATTCTGAAGCAATAATTAAGAACGCAAGTGTAATTTATAATCAGAAAATGAATAATTATAATATTGGTTATGTGAAAAGTATTGTTGACTTTGAACTTTTAGAGAAGAAATGTAAAGAGTATGAGATTATTAAACAAACCATAACAGAACCATCTAAACAAATCGCCTCAACTGGAATTCAACTAAAAAAGTAGTTACTTAGCCAAGACCTCCATCGGAGGTCTTTTTGCGAGGATGTAAAAAACTTTGTGTGAATGGTTAAAATTACCATAAAAGGAGTTGACCTTTTAGATTTAAGGCTGCTGTATTATTATTTTTGATTTGTTTGAATTCCTAAATGTTCTTTTAATGCTTCCTGAAGAATGGCTGAAAAATTCACATTGTGAGCTTCCGCCTCTTCATTAAGCCATGAGGGAATCGATAATGTTTTCTTTACAGCCTTTGAGCTCTTATGCCGGCGATAGGCAGTCATATCGATATCTATCATTGTCGTAAACTGTCCGTCATCTAAAGGAATATCCCTTGCCCTTGACGGAGTTGGGATAACCTCATTTTCGTCTATGAGATAATCTAACCAAGTCGCTAAGGCATCACGTGCCATATAAATAGCGTTTGTAAGATCGTTGCCCTGACTATTGGCTCCGGGTAAATCGGGAAACCGTATGGCATATCCATTTTCGGTGGGTGTAAATATAGCGGGAAAAACGTAAACCATAGCGTTGCCTCCTTTATTATTTTTTATCTATTGATAGATCCTTGAGATGGGGTCTATTTCAGCCCCGCATCTTTTAGGATTTGCCTTGCTGTCACTTCGTTGATTTCTCGGTGTCTTGGGACTTGTACGGAGTTTCTTGTTCCAACTGGGTTGTCGTGTTTGTATATGTCATGTTCGTCTCCGTGACGTTTAAGGTACCACCCAGCGGATTCAAGCTTTTTTACTAGGTCCCGTCGTTTCATTAGCATCACCTGCCATCTGATAATTATATTACGTATTTTACGTAACATCAATATGGTTGGTGCATAATTTATGCGCTGACGAATTTGAGCTGCCGCTGTCATCGCCGGAAGCGAATAGTTTATCTCCATATTCTTCAAAGAGCTGCATCAGCCTGTTGGCTGTGCGCTGGGAATAGCTCACCGATTCCACTAGCCATTTACCCCATTCTCCATGGGGGAGCAGGTCCTTGGCCTCCTTCAGGCGCTTACCGATCTCCATGGCATTGCTAAGCATCTAAGTCTCTACTCCTTCTTTCAAAAAAAATTATTTTCTTGAAAGAAGGAATTAACACTTGCCTGTAGAATATTATTAACATAGTAAACTATTCATTATGAAAAACGAGACCATGGAGGTCTTGACCTGACATTAAGTCTGGTCATACTTTCCATGGTCTTTTTCATTTTTCGAAGGAGGTGATTATTGGCATATAAGCCCATGCCAGCTGTCTTTCCATAGTTTGCAAAGCAATGAATTTCGCGTTCCAAAATACCCTCAACTTCTTCCTGCATCTTACGTGTGGAAATGTCGACTCATAATCCTTAAGGAAAGTTTGGATCCTTACAGAAACATCAGACCTAATAATATTTTGATCTGACCGTCACAATATTATTAGGTCTGACCTTAACTTAAATTGAGCCTTTCCCAGGCAACGACTTATAGACTTGTTCTGGTAAAGCTTTTATAATTCTTAAAAGAAGGAGCTAAGTACAATGTGTGAATCAAATGCCTTTCTCAAAGATGGAGAAAACGAAGTAATGCTCATGGAGTCGGTTGATACCATTGAGCCCTGTGAAGATGGCCTTAAACTAATGGATATTTTCGGAAAGCAAATATTTATTAAAGCCAAAATTAAAGAAATGACCCTTCTCAATCACCGTATTATCTTAGAAAGTTTTTAACCTACACCCCAGCCTACCTCTTTTAGCTTAGGGTCAGCATCATGCGTTTAATATGGGAGTCCACCTTTAAGCCACCCACTAAACCTAAGTGACCGAATAAGATAGGGCATTAAGATTGACAAATTGTTCCTACAAAAATACAATGATAGTTATATAAAATAAGGAGGTATCTATTTATGCCGGATTTTGGAAATTCATTTTCAGGGCTTGCAAAAGACCGCAAATTGACTGAACAAGAATTAATTAGAGCAATTAGATTTATGATTTCCGCGGAATATGAAGCGATCCAATTGTATATGCAGTTAGCCGAATCAACGGACAACAAATTAGCGATTGAGGTATTAACGGATATTGCCGATGAAGAAAAGGTCCACGCCGGAGAGTTTCTTAGACTATTAAAAGAGTTAGCTCCCGACGAAGAGAAATTCTATATGGAAGGCGCTCAGGAAGTTGAAGAAGAGATTGAGTCGCTAAAAAATAAATAAGTTGATGCTTGAAGCCATGCAGCTGATTCTACTGATCAGTTTCATGGCTTTTACTCTTCAAAGTCCCTCCAATTCTGGATTATAGTCTGGTGGAAAACATCCTCAAAAGCTCCTCCCCTGTCGGGTTCCTTTAAAGACTCCATCCTAGGCTTTGCTGCTGAACGTCATATAATCTCTCATACAATCCTTTTTTCGCAATCAGTTCCGAATGGGTACCTTCCTCCACCAACTGCATTCGTAACTTTCTCTACCGAAGCATGTGTCATCCCGCATGTTTTGATCAGTGAAAAGCCTGCCTCCAGCATTTGGACCTTCGTATTCTCTCTTTCTTGAAGTGCAAATATCTTAGGCGACATCAATCGAAAATTCAATAGTAAGTACATTGGTTATGTTCGGGTTATTACATTCAGATTCTCTCCGATGTTGCTAAACCCTCTGTTTATATGAAGGTCGGCGCTCCAGAGGAATACCTGACTAAAACAGCTCTCTTTTCACTAGCAATATTACGTAATAACGCATATACTATAATAACAAAACATTAAAGAGGTGATAATCATGTCAATTGACTCCCATAAAATTTTCGTTCAAAAACGAAACCTCATAAGCCTTCCCAGAGATATCCGTGAACAACTTAATATCAATGAAGGCGATGTACTCGACATTAGGATGGAGAACAATAAAATTATCATTGAACCTATGAAACTTGTTCCTTCTAGCCAAGCATACTTTTGGTCTGATAAAGTCCAAAATGATATGCTCGAGGCCAAAAACGATGTTGATTCCGGTAACGTTCGTGAGTTTAATTCCGTTAATCAATTTCTTGACGGTATTAAACAATGACCAGGCGCTTTAAATCTACTCGAAAATTTGATAAGCAATTTAAGCAACTTGACTTTAAGACTTCGAAACAAGCAGAGAAATCTATTGAGTTATTCATCTCCGACCCAAGCCATCCCTCACTACGATATAAAAAAATTCAAGGAACAGATAACTTCTATGAAATTAGAGTCAATAAGTCGGTACGGATCATCATCGAAGTAACGTCCGAGGCAAGTGACCAGATAAACACTCTTTATATTATCGGAACCCATGATGAAGTTTTCCCATCAAAGTAGCCTCAAACAGGTTGCTTTTTTTTCGTTCCGCCGACTTTCATATAACGTCCCGAGGGTTTGCGACGTCGGGTTACTACATTCATATTCTCTCCGCTGTCGCCAAACCCTCTGCTATCTGGAGTTGCGGGCAGTCATACCCAATAGCGACTATTTGACCCGAAACGCCCGCCAGATGTAAACACCTATCGTACTAAATACTAATATTAAGGATATAATCATAAAGGCTTTTCCCAGCCCCATCGCTTTACTCATTGCAGCTTTAATACTTATCCATTCAATATAAAAGAAAATCCATATGACTTCTACTTTTAGAACTTGAACCATTAACCTTGCCAAACGATATTGTTCTTCTGCATTTTGCTCAGTAATAGCAAATGGGTAATTAAATCGGTGTGGATAATGGTTTAATACAGTTAGGAATATGTACATAAGAATGATGATGGGAACTAACAGGAATATTTCTCCCTTCGATCCCCATCGGTCAATCTCCCCATAAATATTGTAATGAGCTGGAATTTTGCTAGGTAAGGAAGACCACGCTCGAATAGGACTAATCAATGAAGCTATTACTCCAATTAACGCCCCTATCTCAAAAATATTTTCTAGAAAAGACCGATGAATTTCTAACCGAGGACGTTTTTCCGTCGAAGAATTCTCAATCATGAAAAACCTACTCCCCCTTTAATGACCTAGCAATTTCTGATAACGTGCCGCGAATTGCCGACGCGTCCTGCCCACATGCATCTTGACGAAGTATCGGCAATTCGCTGTTCTACGACGTATCGTACCCCAGACTCAGCAGCGCCATGAAGGGCGCTGCCTTAAGCATTCACATAAAGATATCCAGATTACACTATGATGTTATTAACTCATTTCATAATCATTTAGTACAACTGTTAAAAGAATAAACATATCGCACATCAATAAGCTGCTCCCCCATAATTTCTAAAACATATTCATCATTGTTACATCGTATCCCATTTTTTTCGTAGAAGCGTCTTGCCCGTGGATTATCCTTTAGTACCCATAAGTAGATGCTTTCATACCCGGATTCTTTTAAATCTGATAATGCAGAATCTAACAGCTTATTACCATATCCTTTGCCGAAATATTCCGGCAACAAATAAAGAGAAACAATTTCTCCACAATCTGGGAGTGACTTATCTCTGGATTTTCCATATGCAACACAGCCAATTGGCTTACCGTTTTCAAATACAATCTCTGCAGTTAAAACATTGTCTTTTATCCAATCTACAAATACTGATTCCCAATGATCCTCTTTTAGCTCATCTAAGTAGGCTTGAGGAATTATCCCTTTATATGCAAATTTCCAGCTTAAAGCATAAATACGGCTAATATCTTTAACATCGTCAATTGTTGCTTTTCTGATTTCCATCTTTACTCCTCCATAACACATTCCCAAGCATTATTCGCGCCATGGATGGCGCGTTCGTGCACGATATGTCGTAGACGTCCTGGGTGTTCCCGTAGCGCCATACTACATTCATATTGGCTAAGTTACGGGAACACCTTGTTGTACGACGGGTCGCGCTTGCATCTTGCTTTCAAATTCGTTCTTAAGCATCGAAAGAACAATTGTATCAAAATACGAACCATGAATATAATAGATCTGTCTCAATCTTCCTTCCTCTATGAAACCACTCTTCAAGTAGCATTGATATGCCCGAGTGTTATATGAATGAACTTTAATCTCAAGGCGGTTCATATTGAGCCTATTAAACGCAAATTCCTGCAACACCCTTAGAGCTTCGGCACCAATCCCTTTTCCTCTATTTACTTCTTCCCCAATCACAATACCTATTTCTGCATATCGGTTTTTCCAATTGATGTTGAATAAGTCAATTTGCCCAATATAAGTTTCTGATTCTTTATCAGCAATAACAAAACAGTATGTATTCTGCCTGGTGCCTTTTAGTACGGAATTAAGAAAGTCCTCTGTTGCGTCCAACGTATGAGGTTGGAGAAAAATGTCCGAAAGGTTATTGACGACTTCCGGATCGTTAACCCATTTCCTTATATGTTTTAAATCTTCTCTTTTGTATTCGCGCAGCATAATTTCTTCACCAAATAATCTTGGCATATTATTACCTCCCCTCAAAGTACTGCCTGAAGGCGGCCGGTCGTATAACGGTTCACGGGTTCCCGAAGTCTGCTTACCACCTTCATATTCTCTCAAATTTTGGAAACCCGCTGTTGTCGGACGTCGGTTAATGCTACCCAGACGTTCGTTTCCTTATTGTCAGAATGGGATATCATCTTCTTCATCAGTCTCATCCCTGTTTTCTAGTGGACCTACGTCTAAATAGTTTTCATCCCAATGTTCATTGGCATCCATCTCTTCCCATGTTACTCCATAAGGTGCACCGCTAGATGTATATCCCGCTATGTAACAAAATTGATCATCAGATTCAGACGATGTAAACATTTCCTGCTCCGCTTTCAACTTTTTCCGTTCTTGATTTTGCTCTATTTGGACTGCAATAGCCCGCTTCAATTGATCAACATACTCAGGCTTAAACTGATGACCCAACATTTCCAATTCCTTAACTGCACAAAGTAAATCTACTGCAAAGTGCCTAGCATAACCCCTTACAATATTTTTCCCTATGTACGTGGGGAGCCAATGTCTACCAGCTTGAAGCCTCTCTGTTCTCTTCATTCGTTTGTGCCTTGGAATGGATGAATCATTCTCACTTTTTCCCATTTTCTACTTCTTTCCACCTTCTGTTCTTACCGAGATGATCCCACCCGAATTATAAAAGCTTAGATGTCCGATAACTATGGGATTACCGAAATTAATTTCGGATATTCTAACATTTTAGGGGAATACCCGAAGGTAATTTCGGGTAATTCCCCTTTCTTACTACATTAACCGATTAAGCTAATTAAGTTCCAAAGAGTCTAAAGGACTTTGGATATTCCCTATGCTCTTCTTAGAAACATGGGTATAGATCTCCGTTGTTTTAGAATTTTGGTGCCCTAAAATTTCTTGAATATATCTAAGGTCTGTTCCCCTCTCTAAGAGGTGGGTTGCAAAAGAATGCCGGTTATGGGGAGCTCTCCATAAGAGACATTGTACTAAACCGCTGCGCGGTGGCTTTTTCTCAAATTAACTAAGGTCTATAATCCATGATATCATTCTTTCTGCCAATAACTTGTAATGCAGAAAGGATGATATTTTATGTTGATCCGGGTTAATCATGGTAAGGGTGACAAGGATCGTTTAACGATTCTATCTCATGAAAACCTCAAATTGCTCAGACTTTACTGGAAACAATACAGACCCACCGGTCTACTTTTCCCAGGTCCCATTGAAGGTCAACCCATGTCCACAAAAACTCCTCAAACAGTCTTTCAAGTTGCTAGAAAAAAAGCCGGTATTACGCAGCCTGTGACGATCCACACACTTCGTCATTCCTTTGGAACTCATCTTCTGGAAAATAATACTGACACAACGCATCGATCCAAGTCCTTATGGGGCACACCAATATTGCATCGACTGCAATCTATCTCCACCTATCAAAGAAACATATCTCCTCAGTTAAAAGTCCTCTTGATGGGCGTGATTCGTTTGACTGAACTTCAGGATATTTTTAAACATGTCAAGCTTAAGCCTCTTTCTCCTGATCAGGCAAAAGCCTTTCATATGATTCGACTTTGCAGAACCTCAGCACTGGGTTCCCATGCCCAAGTGTGTAAGGAATGTGGCTCAACCGACGTTTCCTTCAATTCCTGCCGTAACAGAAATTGTCCAAAATGCCAACATTCTGTTCAGGAAGAATGGGTTGAGGCTCAAATGTCCAAACTTTTACCTGTCGGTTACTTCCACGTTGTTTTTACAATCCCGCATGAACTTAACAGCCTTGTTTTGTAAAATCAGAAACTTCTTTATTCCCTTTTAATTAAATCTGCAGGACATACGTTGATGGAACTAGCTAAAGACCCTAAATATCTCGGTGCTACGATTGGAGCCACCACGGTCCTCCATACGTGGGGACAAAATCTCTCATTCCATCCCCACGTTCATTGTATTGTCCCTGGCGGGGGACTTTCCAACGATGGACTTCGTTTCGTCCGTTCTCGTAAGAAGTTTTTTATCCCTGTTAAAGTTGTTTCGAGAAAGTTCAAAGGAAAATTTCTTGACCTTTTAAAAAAGGCCTATAACAATGGGGAAATTGCGTTCTTTAACGAGGCTACCAAACTTGCGTTAAGAAGCAATTTCCTTTCTCTTATCAACATATTATACAACAAAAATTGGGTTGTTTTTTGCAAGAAACCGTTTAAATCTCCGGGTCATGTTGTTCGTTATCTTGGACGGTATACTCACAGAGTCGCGATTAGTAACTCTAGAATTCTGGCATTTGACGGTCAATCGGTGAGTTTTTCCTGGAGGGATTATAAGGATGGCAATAAGTCCAAAGTCATGACTCTTAATGCAGCTGAGTTTTCCAGACGGTTCCTTCTTCATGTTCTACCAAATCGATTTGTTAAGATCAGACATTATGGTCTGCTTTGCAGCCGAAATATTAAGTCAAAGCTTTCTAAATGCATGAAGATGACTGGGCACAAGCCCTTGCCTCCAACTATTAAAGTCCAGAAAGACGCGAAAGCCTGCCGTTCCTGTGGAAGTGCTGATGTTATTACGATTCTTGTTCCTAATTCTTTGGCTACGACCTCAAGTGCATGATCGCTGTGAAATTGAATAGTTTTGGAAAACTACCTATCTTGGGAGGGGGGAAGTCTATCCAATTTTAGGGGTTTACCTTAGTATTTTTAATGTGAAGGAAAATTACCCCTTGTCACATCGTTACCCAGATAATTTATAACCCAAATAGAAAAGATTGAATTCCCATATACCAAGTGTAGCACGGCAGAGGTTACAGGTCCTATGACCCATTGGGGTCATATAAGTAAATGCTATGTTAAGTATGTGAGCCAATAAAAGCTTGATCAACTGTTTCAATAAAAGCCCGTAGTGCAGGTGAAAGCCACTTTCTTTTGTGATAGATAAGCTGCGTCATATATTGAGGAAGAGGTAGATGGTGTGTTGCTACAGCCAGTTGGTTATTTTGAAGTTCTTTTTCAACAGTAAAACGAGGGAGCATTGAAATACCTAAGCCCAGCATAACCAACTGCTTAATAGACTCTATACTATTTACTTCCATACGGGAGCGAGGCGTGACATCGGCCGTATGAAGCAGGTTTTCAATCGTTGCCCGATAGCTGCAACCTGGTTCGGTCAAAATAAGACATGTTTCACTCAGGTCTTGTAGTGAAATTGTTTTTTTAGCAAGAGGATGATTCGGGGCGGTAATAAAAAGCATTGGTTCAATCGACAAACATTTTACTATAAAGTCTGGATCTTCAACTTTACGGTTAATGATTAGGGCAATATCCATTTCGTTGTTTCGAATACAGTCGCGGATTTTACTGCAATTCTCAAATTTTAGAATGAGCTCCACGTTAGCGTAATCATGTCGATAAGTCTGTAATAAAGTTGGAATTTTATAAGTACTGAGTGACTCACCTGTTCCGAGGATTATAGTTCCATGAGGAATAGGTGAGGGTGTGACCGCTTCTTTCGCCTCATCAATGAGTTTTGTGATTTTCTCTGCATAAGCTTTAAAGGTTCTGCCTTCAGACGTTAGATTGATTTTATGACCTAGGCGGTCGAAGAGTTTAATACCCAGGTAACTTTCTAAGTTTTTTATATGAGTAGTTACCGTAGATGGCGTATACCCAAGATGCGTGGCAGCTTCTATAAAGCTGCCCATTTTTGCAATGCTGAGGAAGGTTCTTAACTGGCGGAAGTCCATATTAGTATATTCTCCTCTTGAATTCGAAATAATAGAATGTTTTGTTTGAAATATTCAATTTTACGCTGATCTAGCTGTATGTTACTATAAAATCATAGAATTTCCAGAAATGAAAGAAAGGAAGTAAAGTTATGAAAAGAGTATTACTTTTACTGGCTAACGGTTTTGAAGCTTATGAAGCTAGTGTTTTTACAGATGTATTAGGCTGGAACGAATATGAAGGAGATGGAACCACTCAAATAGTGACTTGTGGAATGCACAAGCAACTCAAAAGTGCTTGGGGTTTTACTGTCATTCCGGAGATGCAAATAAATACCGTGGACGTGTCAAATTTTGATGCCTTAGCTATTCCAGGTGGATCCGAAGAGGATGGTTTCTATACAGATGCCTATCAGGAAGAATTTCTTTCCTTAATCCGTCAATTTAATGATGCAGGCAAATATATAGCGACTATCTGTGTAGGAGCGTTGCCTGTGGGCAAGAGTGGGGTTCTCAAAAGACGAAAGGGGACTACCTATCATCTTAATGGTGGCTTACGACAAAAGCAATTGGCTTCATATGGAGTAGACGTAGTGAATCAACCAGTAATAGTTGACCAAAATATTATCACCTCTTCTTCTCCGTCCACGGCATTAGAGGTAGCTTTTATTTTACTGGAGAGGCTAACATCGGCAGAAAACTGCCGTCGTATAAAGTATCTTATGGGATTCCAAGGTGAGTGAATAACTTAGGCTAACGAAAAAAAAGGTAGCAGGAGGTACTAATGAAAATTAGGCTTATTCGCAGTGCTACAATACTATTGGAATATGCGGGAAAAAAATTTATCATTGACCCTTACTTAGCAGCAAAACACACAATGCCGTCGTACACAGGTAAATCGCTAAATCCTTTAGTGGAGTTACCTTGTGAGCCATTTCAAGTGATAGCGGGGATAGATATGGCTATTATTTCACATCTGCACTCAGATCACTTTGACCCAACTGCTCAAAGGTTGCTACCAACAAATTTACTGATCTTGTGCCAGCCAGGAGATGAGTCTGAAATTAAAGCTGTGGGGTTTCAAAGTGTTGTACCAATCATAGACCAAATAACTTGGGAAAACATAGAGATTATCCGTACCGCATGTCAGCATGGTTCAGGCGAAGTTTTACAAGAGATGGGGGCTGCATCGGGGTTTATATTTAAGAATGAAAACGAGCCTACGGTATATTGGGCAGGGGATACTATTTGGTGTAAAGCTGTTGACAACACTATTTCTCAAGTGAAACCGTCGATTATAATAACACATTCGTGTGGTGCTGTATGGGGTGATAATATTCCAATCGTAATGGATGCCAAACAGACAGTTAAAGTTTGTTTAGCTGCGCCTACTAGTACGATCATTGCCACGCATATGGAATCGCTTGATCATACTACAATATCTCGTGAATGTTTAAGGAAATATGCTGAAGCAAATGGTATTAGGGTGGAACAATTGTTGATACCCTCAGATGGTGAAACATATCATTTTGATTGCTAACACCTAATGGATCAGTTTTCTGGAAGGGATAAAGTATCATATGCAAGCTGTACTAGTCAATTCCTAATTACATCGGCTCCTAAAAACCTTCCAGGACCAGCGATATTTTCTACTTTTGTTCCTTTTGAGTCCAATAACCCACATTGTACTAAACCGCTGCGCGGTGGTTTTTTCTCAAATTAACTAAGGTCTATAATCCATGATATCATTCTTTCTGCCAATAACTTGTAATGCAGAAAGGATGATTTTTTTATGTCCCAAAAATCCCAGGCTCTTTCCTCTCATCTTCAAAAGATGGTCTTCGAAATGGAACTTAGAGGCTATGCTCCACATACCCAGAATCATTATCTCGGCCATGTAAAGCTTCTTGAAAGGCATACTAGTAAGCCTGCCCCCGATATCACCCCCGATGAGCTTAAACAATATATTCATGATCGTATTAAATCCGGAATTGGCTACAGCAGTATCACTATCTCTTGCAGCGCGTTTACACTCTTTTTTAATAAGGTCCTCGGCTACAACTGGTCTGATGACGTTATTGTCCGTCCCAAACGGCCTAAATCCCTTCCTCATATTCTTTCTCAAGACGAGATTTTATCCATCACTGATCAGGTGCGAAACTTAAAGCACAGAATGATTCTCCTAACGACGTATGCTTCAGGCCTACGAATTAGCGAAACGCTTAATCTACGCATCTCTGATATTGATTCATCGGCTATGTCGATCCGAGTTAATCATGGCAAGGGCAACAAGGATCGCTTAACTATTCTATCTCATGAAAACCTTAAAATGCTTAGACTTTACTGGAAACGTTACAGACCCACAGATCTGCTTTTCCCGGGTCCTGTTGAAGGTCAACCTATGTCCACAAAAACTCCTCAAAAGGTCTTTCTAGATGCTAGAAAAAAGGCTGGTATTACTAAGCCTGTAACGATTCATACGCTTCGCCACTCATTTGCAACCCATCTTTTGGAAAAAATACTGACCTGCGCACAATTCAAGTTCTTATGGGGCATAGCAATATTGCTACGACCTCAATCTATCTTCACCTATCAACAAAACATATGTCCTCAGTAAAAAGTCCTCTTGATGGGCGTGATTCGTTTGACTGAACTTCAGGATATTTTTAAACATATCAAGCTTAAGTCTCTTTCTCCTGATCAGGCAAAAGCCTTTCATATGATTCGGCTTTGTAGAACCTCAGCATTGGGTTCCCATGCCCAGGTTTGCACGGAATGTGGCTCGATGGATGTTTCCTTCAATTCCTGCCGTAACAGGAATTGTCCTAAATGCCAACATTCTGCGCAGGAGGAATGGGTTGAGGCTCAATAAGCAAATTATAATATTCTCGATAACGAAGTTCTGGAATAAGGTCATAAATTAAATCATTGACTACCTTATCGACAATAATCTCTTCCTGGGCAAACAAATCGTAGAAATTCCTTACTGACTCATGCTGAAAGGGTATCGTCCAATGTCTTTCTTTTTGATTCCAAGACCGTCCAACGATACTTCTAATCTTTTTCACTCGGTCTTCAGTATAATCGAATCTGATAATCAGCCAGTCATCTCTTTTCATAGATACAAAAATAGACATCGAATACCTCCTTCCATGATTTTACTATTCCCCATTTTTCTACAAAACCTTTTGTTTAGTTCTTGTACTATTGACTGGTGAGCAAAAATTGAGGTACATGCTGTACAGGGTGTTCAATCATAATAACTTCGGTTTTATAGACAGTCGAAATAGTTTCTGGTTTTAATACGTCGTGAATTTTGCCATAGCTTTGAACGTAGCCTTTATCTAAGAGGAGAAGGCGGCCACAGTATTGACTGGCAAGATTTAAATCATGCAAGACCATAATAAGGGTGATGTCCTGGGATTGGTGCCACTCTCGAACGTGGTCCATCACGAGCATTTGATGCCCAATATCCAAGAACGTGGTCGGTTCATCTAGGATTAATACTTTTGGCTGCTGAACCATGGCTCTTGCTAATGAGACCATTTGACGCTGACCGCCGCTCAGAGCATTAACCGCTTGGTTCTTTATTTTCCAGAGGCCTAGGTTTTTAAGGACATCTTCGACAATCTGTTCGTCTAGATGAGATAGGTCCGCAAGGGGCTTTAACCACGGATAACGCCCCATAGCAACGACCTCTTCGATCGAGAAGGATAGGGGAGGTATCCCTTCTTGCTCTAACACGGCAATGAGTTTTGCAAGGTCTCGTTTTCTGTACGAACCTATCGCTTTATTATAGAAGAGGATTTCTCCTTGATTTGGTTTTAGTAAGCCACTCATAGTCCGAATAAGCGTAGATTTGCCACTGCCGTTCGGACCGATAATCCCAAAGGTCTCTCCGACTTTTACTTGAAAACTGATATTATCAAGAACCGGGACATTCCCGAAATGATGCTGAACTTGCAATACGTCAAAAAGGTTCATACCTGCCCCCTCCTCAGTCCCTTTTTTAGTAAGTAAGCAAAGAACGGTGCTCCGATAAACGCGGTAATAACGCCAATCGGGATTTCTCGCGAGGGAATGATGCTACGAGCCACGGTATCTGCCCAAAGCAAGAAAATTGCCCCCGCTAGAGTGGATAAGGGCAACAAAATGCGGTGGTCGGGGCCCACTATTAAGCGCATTAGATGGGGTACAATAAGACCCACAAATCCTATGATTCCGACAACAGAAACAGCAGCGGCTGTTAGTAAGGACCCAGCAATTAAAATCTTGATTTTCTTCTTCTCAACATCCATCCCCAGATGAGTCGCAGCGCTTTCTCCCAAAGAAATGAGGTTGAGGTCACGCTGCTGGAGAGATAAGTAGACGAAACCGACGAGCATATACGGGGTAAGCATGGCGACGTCAAGCCATGTACGGTTGGCTAGGCTTCCCATCATCCAGAACACAATTTGTTGCATTTGCTGTCCGGAAATAGCAATCAAGAACGAGATAGCCGCACCAATTAGCGATTGAACAACGACACCTGCTAGGATTAACGATTCTCTGTCGCGTTGGCCGTGATGACTGGCCAGTGACAAGACGAACCAAAGAGAGAGTAAGGCGCCAATAAACGCAAAAATGGGGGTCGTGAAGTATCCAAGTAGTGCTAAATCCCGGAAGAAGAGCATTGATGATGCTGCCCCAAAAGCCGCACCCACCGACACACCTAGGATGTAGGGATCAGCAAGGGGATTGCGCAACATGCCTTGAAAGGCAACTCCTGTTGAAGAAAGCATAGCCCCTATCACAATGGCCAAGAAAACCCGTGGAAGACGCAAGTCCCAGACAATAGCATCTTGGGCTAATGACCAAGTGGGGGCCAAGTTAACCAACGGGAGGTGGCTGAGAAGAATTTTCAGCGTTAGCGCAAACGGTAAATTGACTGAGCCAATCATAACACCTAACACAAGGGACACTAGGAGCAGAGCGACAAAGCCAGTCAACCAAAATATTCGTTTAGTCTTCAGTTTTTGCTCCATTAGAATCCCACACACCCTTTACCTGAAGAAATTACTTGAAAAGTTCAGGATACAACGCTTTAGCAATTGATTCTAAGCCATCGACGATTCTAGGCCCAGTTCGTGTCACCATGTCACTGTCTAACTCTATCACGCGTTCGTTCTTAACGGCTTGCACGTTTTGCCAGCCTTTACGAGCGATAATCTTCGCAACCGCGTCTTTTTGATAGTAACCGTAGGTTGAGAAAATCACTTGGGGATCCTTGGCTATCACTTGTTCACTATTGAACTGTCCCCACCCTTGGACATCCACCGCGATATTCTTCCCCCCCGCTTTGGTTAGTAATTCATTGAGAAAGGTTCCTTCCCCAGGCGTGTACAGGTTCTCATCGACCTCTATCCAGACCTTTAAGCGATCAATGTCCTTGATTGTTCCGATTTTCTCCACAATAACTCGTTCTTTTTCCTTCATGCCAGAAACGATCTTGTGGGCTTGTTCTTGAGAGTCGGTTAGTTTTCCAAACATTTCAATGGTCTGGTAAGTTTCTACGAGGGTTTGAGGGTTAATTGTGACGACCGGAATTTTTAGATTGCGAATTGCTTCGATATCCTTTTGGTCATTGCCCATCAAGCCCATAACAATCAGGTCAGGCTCTAATTCCAAAATCTGTTCCGTATTCGGACGTATGCTGTCTTCAAAGGCATAGTCTACTTTTTCCTGAACGCCCACAGGATAATTATCCCACTTTGTGACGGCGACTACGTTATCTCCTAATCCCAGAGCGAAGAGGGTTTCTGTGGCCGAGGGAACTAGGGAAACAATGCGTTTCGGTTGGGCGACTAGGGTCACACTAGAGCCCGAGTCATCATTGATGGTTAGAGGATATGTTGTCGGTGTCGCTAGGTTCTCGTCAGTGGGCATGTTCGCTTTAGGTGTTGTACTTCCACAACCAGCAAGGAGGAGGGTGAAGCAAAGGATTAGAGCAATTAATGCGAGACTCTTTTTCTTTGACATAAGTTTAACATCCTTTCTATTAATCTCCATTAAAAAATTGCCCTTTAAATATAAAGAGACAACCCTTATTGCTAATCATATGACAGCATGCCTTGGTTGTCTCAGACGAGACGCTCGCTTCCGCTTCCAAGTTGCATTCACGTTTTTGGCGTCTAAAAACATCTAAAAGCCCTTCATAAAATGAAGGGCTGGATTAAAATAATTACTGCCACCCATTCATCGTGAGTAAAGCATATGAGCAATCAGGTCTCCTGGCTTAGGTTCCTCGTTTAGTGCCTCCTTCCCAAGTTTCCTCCGTGGATATGGCACCAACTCCCCATTACAGTGGCGGGACCGCGCCGGATTTGAACCGGCTTCCCTGCTACGATTTTTCAACTAAGAAAAACCGCGTGCTCATTTATTAATTTAAAATCAACCTATCACATAAGCATTGTATAGTCAAATCAGCAACCAACAATGGCTCCCCTTTCAGCTCTGCTCACTCATACTTCCGGAATCGGAATCAACAGGTCACCTCTTTTGTACATTTTCAGGCAAGAGTACACAGACAATATCAGAGGCTTAACCCAAACTATTTATGCAAAACATAGTATATTGAGCGGAACTTTTCAGGATACTTCTTGATTTCAGCGATTTCGTTCATTTCGTTTCCGAAGAGCGAAACATTTTTTTCTTGTTGAATTAATTCCTCGAGGCAAGCATAATAATCCTTCCACCATACATTTTCATCCAACTCAAAGGCATCGAGCAGTTGTAAATGATATCTTGCAAAAATCCTTTTCTTTTCCGTATCATCCTTTAATTCGTCATGAATGATGAGATATCCCCCGGGTTTTAATAAATTGACCAAAATCGGCAAACCCTTGTCAAAACCGACTACATTGAGCAGGCCTTCCGCTAAAAGGATATCAAAGAAACCGGCAGGCAGATTGGCCTCAAATAAAGAGGCGTGGATGACTTTGATTCTATCGGTATAGTTTAAGGCCGCCACTTTCTCATTTAGCCATTCTAAACTTCCCGAATCAGAATCAACAGCATAAATGCTTCCATTGCCAATATCCAGCAAAGCTAAAGACGGTACGCCGGTCCCGCATCCCATGTCCAGGATAAGGGGATGATCGATTGCCGGAATCATAGAAAACGCTTTGAGCGTGTATTGAATTAAGTTTTTTCGGCAATTGTCTCTTAATTGATTAATACGTAAACTCATCAGTTTTCTCCCTCCTTAACACATCATCTCAATCCCTACGGCGGTAATTTTGATTACCCCTTCTTTAAGAAGCCTGCCGCCGGCTACTTTTATGCTCATTTGTCTATCAGATTACATACTACGAATGTTCGTTCCTTCTCGGATTATGATTGTTCCACCGTCCGGGCAGTGGTAAGCCTGCTTATATGCACCAACCCCTCTAGAATATATTCCGCATATTTCCTTGATTTCCTTCAAATAATACAAAATTCCAGTAACACAAAGCCGGGTATGGCTATCACACCACTGTGCCCAAAGCCCAGAGCAGGCCCATCCGTTTCTTCTTAAATTTACTCTGATGTACGCACTAAGTTCCAGTTGCCAGCCCAACTCTGTTCTTTCCACATGTGAGCATAGGCGCTGCCATTTTTCAACAATTCGTCGTTCTTTCCCGTTTCCTTAACCGCTCCGCGCTCCAGCACAATGATTCGATCCGCATTGCTGATTTTAGGATGTGAATCTTTTGTTATTCACAAAATAACAGCTACAGCCCTAATACCTTTCGAAAGGTCAAGCGGTATGGCTTCCACAAAATCACACTTGTGATAGTTTCTGTAACACTATAGACTAGGTACAAAGCTACTTTCTTTTCTCAATCGTTCATTGAATAGCTGAAATTTAGGAGGCAATTTTATGCAGCATCAATATCCACTGGGGATATTTTCGTGGTTTGGTTTTGTACTTCCTTTTCAAGAACGACTTAGATTAATCAAGGAGGCAGGGTTTGCAGCGACCTCACTATGGTGGGAAGACGAGGACACTCCATGGCAGATCAAGAAGGAAAGTATGCCTCAGTTGGTCAGAGATATTGGTTTAGTATTGGAGAATTTGCATGTCCCTTATAATAACTCTAGTGAGTTATGGTCAGAGTTCAAATCCGTGAGATCCGAATTTATTCATAGACATATCCGCTGGCTTCATGATTGCGCAAACTATCATATACCGATGATGGTCATGCATTTGACAGAAGGCGTCAATCCACCAGCGCCAAATAGCGATGGTGTGAAAAGTTTCAGAGAACTCGTGAGAGTTGCCGAGGAACTCGGAGTAATGATCGCCATCGAAAACACCCGTAGACGGGATAACGTTCCTTATTTACTTTCCGAAATTCCATCGGACCACTTGGGTTTTTGTTTTGATAGTTCTCATCATTGTTTGTCGGACAAACAGGACTTCAGTCTACTTGGAAATTTTGGAGATCGCCTTATAACAACTCATTTGTCAGATAATGACGGACTAGAAGACCGGCATTGGCTTCCTGGACATGGCATTATTGATTGGGTTATGGTGGCCCAACACTTTCCAGCTGGTTTTCGAGGGTGCTTGACGCTGGAGGCCTATCCAATGGCTGGGGAACGTGAGGAGTCTCCTGAGCTCTTTCTTAAAAGAGCGTTTGAAAAAGCAAAATATCTGCGCGACCTATTAGGTTAGAAGACCCCTAATAATGCCTGCATTACGCAAAAGAGTTCTCGTATACTCTTCTTTTGGGCTTAGAAAAACATCCCCTAGGGCACCTTGCTCAATGATGACCCCTTGGCGCATTACATAGATTTTGTCCGCAATTTTTTGAGCTAAGTAATAATCACGGGGCCGGGTCAACACCCGGTCTTTTGATACGTCTGAGCATTTCTATCCCCTATCCAGCATAGCTATATTAAGTATGGGGGTGGGCAAATGCAGTTTAATATAGTCCATCTGCTTTATTTAACGTTTATCATTCACATGATAGATACATTTGCCTACTCCGTACGACTCAATTACATTAAAAGCGGACAATTCGCCTTATCTCTGACCGTTTTCAACTTATTTTATTTAATCTCTCTTATTGCCCATACTATGCAGGCTCCTTTAATTGGAGGTTTGATGGATAGTTCCATTTCTCAAAGTCTTGATCCTCTACCCAGTATCCGCAAGGTCATTTTTGTAGCAACTGCAGGAACATTCTTCGGTATAATCTTAACCCCCACTTTTTTAAATGCCTTTAACAGAGTCGTCAATCGACTGGAACAGACAGGCTCGGTGCCAGCTGTTGTCATCGATGCGTTAAAATTTCGCAGTATCCGAATATTTTTCGAAAGTGTTACTTTACCTTCAAGAAAAATGGTAAATCATCTGCCCTATCATAAAATCCCCGCTAGTTTAATCATTCTCAATGCACTGGTCACTGGAATTTATACCATCGGAGTAATGTCGGCCTATTATGCTACTTTACTGGTTGCCCCTCAGCATCGTCTGGCAGCTTCAGCTTCAGCAGGAATAATAAACACTGCCGCAAACATTATCTTTATGCTTTTTATTGATCCCAAATCATCGATTATTACTGATCAAACTTTGAGGGGAAATCGTCCCTATCCAGAAGTCAAAGCCCTTGTAGTTATGTTAATGAGTGCCAAGCTCATCGGAACCTTAATGGGACAATTGCTCCTTATCCCAGTAGCACAAGCCATTGCGGCTATTTATAAATAATTGCGACTAATCCTCCCTACGGAACAGAAGAGAACACTGTGGACCTAACATTTTCAAACTACGTCCTGTGAATACATAACATAATTTCTCTTGATCATTGGTATGATCCCTCTCTCATTATATCCCCTAATGGTCATGAGCATGGTGCATATCGGGTGTATGTTTGTGTATATGCGCTGTCATATCATGGATATGAACATGATTGTGTTCACTTTCACCTTCGCAATCGTGTGTATGAGTATGGTGATTATCCTTGTGATTGTGCCTGTGCTCGTGAGTTATTTCTTCATGGATATGGGCATGCTTGTGGTATTCAGCCACTGCAAAATATGCACCAATTGTCATGATTAATAAAGAGATCATAAATGACATGGTAATTTGTTGACCAAAAATTATTGCAGATAATAGCACCCCAATAAAAGGTGCTCCTGCGTAATAAGCACTTGTTCTCGCTGCCCCGAGCTCTCTTTGCGCAATAATATAGAAGTATATACTAAGACCATAAGATACAAATCCCAGTGATAAAGCCGTTGATAGATATAAAATATTTGTGCTGTACTGCTTTAACGCAAGTGCAATAACAAGTGACACCACACCAGAGCATAAACCCTTGACTACAACTATTTGTTGAGGGTCTTTCAACGACAACATACGAGTACAGTTATTTTCAAAACCCCAGCAAAGGCAAGCAAGTATAACAAATATTGAGCCAATTGAAAACGAAAAGCTATTTAAATCCTCAACCGATAAAACAATACTTGATAAAGTTATTAGTGAAATTGCAATCCACATACTCTTGCCAATACTCTCTTTAAATATTAATAAGGCGACAAGTGATGTAGCCACAATTTCAAAGTTGCTTAGTAGTGAAGCGTTTGCAGAGGTTGTCATAGTTAGCCCCATCATCAAGCAAACAGGTGCGGCGACATCAAGGATAATCATACCTATGATATACGGCATTTCTTTTTTTGTCATTTTAGCTTCAATCTGTTCTTTTTTACGAACCATCTTTACGATGTTAATGACTAACATTCCGAACCCTGCACCGAGATAAAGTGCTGCTGCCATCAAAGTAGATGGTATTTCTACAAGCAATAACTTAGATACAGGTAAGCTTATTCCAAAAAGTGCAGCCGCCAAGATTGCCATAAATATTGCTGTTGTTTTATTGTTCATAATGTTAACAATCTCTCCCTATATAGTTATGTGAACCACTTCCCTCCCATCTAGTGATAATTGCTTTCAGAGATTCTCTATAGAAGGGATACCAACTAGTGAGGGATGTCCTGCCCTTGCATCGCTACGATATCCTTCAGGGAATCTTCCGCAGAAGTTAACCTGATTGTGTCTGTCACCTATCTCTATGTCAAGGCCTGATTTCAGATCATCATCTGAACCAATTTGCAGGTGTATTTCTCCTTGGGAGATTTGAATACCTCCGCAATCGTCCCATGTTCAATGATTTTCCCCTTATGCATGACGTAAACCCTATCGGCTATTTTTCGCGCCAAGGCTCATGATCGCCGCCGCAAAATCGAACTTCTTTGTCCAGCCCAAGACATCCTGATCCAGATCTACCTCTTCCCAAGGCATTTCCAAGAACTCTACGTTAGTCACCTCTTGCCTTGCGGCATTTTCCCGAGCATAATCCAACATCTTCGGAGAGAAATCCATTGCCGTCACACTTTTGGCGATTATAGAGAACTCAAGGGCGTACTTCCCCGCACCACAGCCGATATCAATCACATCATAACCGGGGCAGAGCATGCCCTTTTCCATGAAAAAATCCACAACATTACTGACAATTTTCTGAGACTTACTAAGGTTGAACTCCTTGGCCCTGAAATCCCAATTCATCCTACTCTCATCAACGGTGCCTCTGTCCTTGCTCCAGAGTCTGTCAAAATACTCAACATCCATTGCTTACATTCCCCCTTCAATATGTATGATCTCTCTAACTCCTAAAAAAAAGAGACAACCCCACATTACTCATCATAAAGACAGTAATGTATCGGTTGTCTCGGACGACGCGTTCTCTTCCACTTTCAAGTCGCATTCACATTTTTGAAAGCAGATCCCGCTTGAACAAGACGTTTACTTTACAGATCAGCTTCCCTCGAGAAACCATTTATCTAAGCTTAAAGAATAAACAAAATAAAGCCCTTCAAACTATGAAGGGCTGACTTAAATAATTCCTGCAACCCATCCATCGTGAGTAAAGCATATGAGTAATCAGGTTTCCTGGCTTGGGTTCTTCGTTTAGTGCCTCCTGCTCAAGTTTCCTCGGTGGATATAGCACAAACGCCCCTTCACAGTGGCGGGACCGCGCCGAATTTGCATCGGCTTCTCTGTTATGATTTCTCAGCTAAGAAAAATCACTTACTCATTTATTTAATTATAAATTAAACTTATCACAGAAAAAAAGCTTGGTCAAGCTCCTTACAACAAATGAGTGATCCCCACTTCCTTATGGAACAGACCTGCTTTAAGACTGCCGTGATTCGTTTTCTTTTTAGCGCTCCAAAAAATCAATTTCTATTTTTGAACCGCTTCTAGTAAATCATTTCATGGCTTTTGCTCTTCTCTTGTCGCTCGTGGTTAAATCGGGATCACAACCATTTGATTCTGTACCCTTTCCACGCTGACTGGAACCCCATACGCCTGAGTGATATTTTCTGCCGTCATCACCTCTGGACCACCGGCCACGAAAACCTTTGTGTCCTGTAGCAATACAAACTTATCTGAGAAACGCAAGGCCAAATTTAGATCATGCATGACAGCAATCACCGCAATATTTTTCTCTTTTGCCGCAGTCCGGATGGTTTCCAACACTTCCATTTGATTTCTCAGATCCAAATTACTAGTTGGCTCGTCCAATAACAGCACCTCGGGTTCCTGGGCCAAGGCCCTAGCAATAACAACCTTTTGCAGTTCTCCCCCGCTCAGTTCATCTAAGTAGCGCAGGGCAAATTTCTCCAGACCTGTTTTTACCAAGATTCCCTGCACTAACGCCAAATCCGTCGCTGTCGCCTCCCACTTGATGTAGGGTTTGCGGCCCAAGAGAACGGCGTCAAAGACGGTCTGGCGGTTGCTTTCGTAGTTTTGCGCGACATAGGCCATTTTAAGGGCTATGGCCAAACGACTAAGCTTAGCCACTTCCTGACCCTCCAGTAAGATACTTCCCTTTTTCGGTGACAATATCTTGTTCAAGGTCTTGAGCAGCGTCGATTTCCCCGCGCCATTGTTGCCCAAAATAGATAGGAACTCTCCCCTTTGTACAGTAAAGCCTATATTTTCTAAGATTGTACGGGAGCTGTATGTGAATTCAAGCCCATTTACTGATAAAATCATCGTAACTTCGACCCCCTTACCAGAAGATAGAGAAAGAGCGGTGCTCCGAGAAAAGAAGTGACTGCCCCAACGGGCAAAACCACAGGCGCAATAATCCGCCGGGACAGAGTATCCGCTGCCAGAAGTAGCAAGGCACCCATCATTCCAGACGCTGGAATAAGAAAACGATTGTCCCCTCCAATCAAGCGTTTGACGAGATGGGGGGCCACGAGACCAATGAAGGCGATGATTCCCAAAAAGGAAACGACGGTGGCTGTGATCAAAGAAGCAAAGAACATCCCCAACTGTCTCGTTTTTTCCACGTTAACTCCGAGCCCCTTGGCGGTTTCTGCTCCACTGTTCAGAGCATTGTAATTCCAACGATTAAACAGGAAAAAGATTAAGGATCCAAAGACTACAATAGACATGATTCCTAATTCACCCCAAGATACCCGTCCGACGTCACCGAACGTCCAAAAGACGACGGCAGCGACATTCACATCATTGGTGAAATACTGCAAGAGCATTATTGCTGCCGAAAAGAGAGAGCCCAAAGCGACCCCAGCTAATACCATCGATTCCGGTGAAACACCCTTATATTGAGCTAGAAAGAGAATGATCAGGGTCGTAACCATGGCTGCTACGAAGGCTGAAATTGTGACAATATAGGGGCTATTGATTAACAGTGCTCCTCCACCTGTACTTGGAGTACTACCTGCCCCCAAGCCAATGATAGCCAGTGCTGCCCCAAAGGCTGCGCCTTGAGCAATACCCAGAGTGCTAGGAGAGGCTAAGGGATTTCTGAGGATATTTTGCATGACTGTACCAGCAACGGCTAACCCCATCCCCGCCACCATGGAGGCTAATACCCGAGGCAGGCGGATGGACCAAATGATAATCTGAGAGTTCCCCTCGGTTTGACCAAGTAGGGTTCGTAACACTTGCCTGGGTGAAAGCTCGGCTGAACCAGCACTGATAGCATATAAGGCAAGCACTGCTGTCATTGCAACCAGACCGAACATAATTAATTTTTTCTTCCAGGTATATCTTAAATAATGGCTTATTCCACCATCCGGCATAGTTTCATCGCGAACCAACTCTAATCACCTCAAATCATTTTCCTAGTTCCAACTTTTTAAAGCCACCATAATCCCGTACCATTTCTGCATACAGGGGTTTCCCTAGAAGAAACTGATAAATTTCATCACTCTTCTTGATCGGATCGATGTCTTGAAACTGTTGCGGAAAGATAATCTTTCCCGCGTAATAGGAATCTGCAAACGCCGTCTCAATATTCGTTGTATAGTTATTATAGGGAATTTGGCTATAAACTTGGCCGTTTTTCACCGCACTCAACGATTGGTAGAAAGCTGGGTTATTTTTAACATCCTCCGTGACTAGCGCATACCCACCGGCATCAAGAAACAGGATATCCGGATCCCAGCTAATGAGTTTCTCCTTGTCAATCAATAAACTCCCACTTTTCCCAGTTTCATCGACAACATTTTTTGCCCCAATGAACACTAGTGGCGGATAGTTAGCCTGAGTGTATTCAATTCCGCGCACTCCTTTCGAACTCACAGCTCCTACATAAACGTTGGCCTTTTCCTCTGTAGGAACGTCCTTCGTTCGCTCTGCCAGATCCTTTTCACATTGTTTGAGATATGCTACCACCTCTTGTGTCCTCGTCTCCTTACCGATGATCGTGCCGATCATACTTAAGGAACGGTATAGATTCTCGTCAAACGACGTGGTTCCACTTGTCACACTGCCATAACTCAAAACGATCACAGGGATGCCAGTCTTGGCTTGGAGTTGATCCGCTTTCGCTTTATCGACGAGAGTGCTAACGAAAATCACATCGGGGTTGACGCCGACCAAGCTCTCCTCGTTCGGCGCAGTATCTGGACCTCCCTGCCCGATACTCGGGAGCTTCTTTAATTCGGGATAAGCTAGCATATAAGATCTTCCCGGTGAAGCTTTTTTCTCAATGTCTTCAATCCCCACCACCATGGAGGCTCCTTCGGCATAGGTCACTAAGCGCAAGGCACCCGGTCCGATCGCCACGACCTTTTGAACTGGGACCGCTAGTTCAACCTCTCTTCCCGCCAGATCTGTAATTTTTTGTTTCTGAACCTTAGCCACTGTTGGAACTGTTCCCGAGTCCTTCGGGGATGCACTCCCTCCACAGCCCGATAGAAGCAGCGTAGGCATAAGCAGGGCCAACATTAACGATAAAAGCTTCTTCATCTAACCTCTCACTCCTTAATTTTCGAAAAAAATAGACCATGAAGCTGACTTCTGTAGTGAAGCCAGACCTCCATGGTCTAATTTTTTCTTATTTATATTAATAGTGGTATTCTGCAAAAATTCAGAAATTCCTGCTTTTCACTAACTTCTTTTTGATTAGTTTCACCCGTTATTCTCCTAATGCATAGGGATTCGGGGTTAATTTATTGATTTTAACCTAAGCTAAGCAGGAATTCATGAGATAGTCTAGAATACTAAGCTTAATCATAACCTGCAGGACCACGAAGGTGTTTGCATAGACCATGGAGGTCTGACCTTGATAGTCAGTTTTCTGCGGTCTTTTTTGGTTTCTTCTAAAACGAAAGGGGATTAATCGTATGTGTAAGGAAAAAACGTTGTGGGAAAAATCAGTGGAATTTCATGGGCATGAATGTCCCGGACTTGCGATCGGCTATAAAGCCTGTGAGGCGGCGATTACCAAAATGGGCTTACGATTTTCTGTCGATGAAGAAGTCATATGTGTCACCGAAAATGATGCCTGCGGCGTCGATGCTGTTCAGGTCATCACGGGCTGTACCTTTGGCAAAGGGAACCTTCTCTATAAAGGCACTGGCAAAATGGCTTTCAGCTTTTATAATAAGTCCAATGGCGAAAGCCTGAGAATGATACTAAAGCCCTTAAACGGAGAAATGGACCGTCAGCAACGGCAGGACTACCTACTGAACTCACCTGTCGATGAACTCTTTAATTTCTCGAAGCCGACGTTTGTGTTGCCCGAAAAGGCAAAACTATTTACGACAATCGTTTGTGAACTATGTGGGGAAGGTGCTCCAGAACATAAGATGCGAATTAATGACGGAAAAAAGGTATGCTTAGACTGCTTCAAAGACTATTCGAGAGGATGGTAGGGCATGGACATACAGTACTTCACCCGTCTTTGGCGCGAGGGAAAGGGTGCCAAAGTATCCGTCCAGTCGTTTTGGAACAACAGAGCGGAAGAGTTTAATAAGTTAGTTACTCAAGGTAGGCCTGATGAGCGCATTCGCAAGATCGTTGAATTTTTGTCAGATAACGGCCTTCTCTCCAAGGATTGTAGCGTCCTAGACATAGGTTGCGGTCCAGGACGCTTTGCCGTTGAATTCGCTAAGCAGTCAACCGATGTTACCGGCTTAGATATATCCGACAAAATGTTAGACTATGCTGTGAGGAATGCCGAAGCTGTCAACCTCACCAATACCACATTTATAAACTTGAACTGGGATGATGTCAATCTTGAAGACTACGGCTGGAATAAGCGGTTTGACTTGGTTACCGCGATCAACAGCCCAGGAATCCATGATCGAATCACCTTAGAGAAGATGATCGCGGCCAGCAAGGGATACTGCTTTCTGTCCAATTTTGTCGATCGGATCGACTCTGTTCAGGACATTCTTCGCACGGAAATTCTGAAGCTTGAAGAGGTCAGATTTTACAGCAATACGATTTACAGTATTTTCAACATCCTTTGGCTAACTGGCTACTATCCCAGTATTACCTATGTCGATACGGATCGTGAAACTGTCCGAACGGTCGAAGAAGCGTGTGTTTATTATGGTACGCTCTTCGAAACGGAGAATTGCCCCAGAGATGAGAAGAACGATTTAATAAGACACTACCTTGAAGAGATCTCTGTCAATGGACATGTTATGGAGAAAGTTCAGACGAAAACTGCCTGGATTTATTGGAAAGTTTGATCTCAGCTAGAATACATGACACTCTCATTTCTGGGCAATAAAAAGACCATAGAGTTTGACTCCAATGAGTTAAACCTCTATGGTCTTTGCAAACACCGTCATGTACTTGCTTTACAATATTTTCCGGCAAATTTTAATAGTCTACGCTCTTTCGCGAATTCCGTGGTAAATAGTTCTTCTTTTTAAATAAATTATTTAGCTCTTCTAACAGAAATGATCTCGGCTAGTATGCTTATCGCGATTTCTGACGGAGTTTGAGCGCCAATAGCTAAACCTATTGGCGCCTTTAAACGTGCTAGATTTTGCGCAGTGTACCCTTCCTCTTGCAAGTGTTTGACAATAGTGGCTACTTTTTTTGTACTGCCGAGCATACCCACATATTTAGCTGAAAAATTGAGAACATCTTTCAGACAATTTTCATCTGTTCGGTGACTCCAGGTCACAATGACTACATAGGTATCCCCATTGGGCCGATAATTTGTAATACCTGTCTCGAAATCGCTACAAATAACTGCATGAGCCCCGGGGAAAAACTCTGGCAATGCATAGACCGCACGATCATCAATAACAGTTACTTGAAAATCAAGCGGTTTTGCATAATAAGCAATTTCTCTGGCAACATGGCCCGCTCCTAAAATTAATAACCTCGTTGTTTTTAAGACAGGTTCTACCAACCAGCTTGATTCCTCGCTTATTTCTAGAACGTCTGCTTGCATGGATGAGAAAATATTTACTAGTTTCTCCGCAGAAAGCTCCAATCCTGTTTGAGGCAACCCCCATAGAACATTGCCCTTTGTATCGAAAATACTCTTAGTATATGGAGGAACCAAAGAAGTAACCATCACGACATCTTTTTCGCTCATCTGTAGATTCAGAACAAATTGCCAAAAACCCTTTCCCTGAATGGGCTCCAATAGAATCTCCATGTTAGCCCCACAAACTGATAATTTAGACATACCGGTCTCCTGATTAATCACGATACGATGTACTTCACCTCGACCTTGACCCAGACCCTGACCTTCATTGTCAACCGTCATCAGTGCCAATGCTCTTGTAAAGATAAGATTCTCTGCCGTTCCGCCTCCAATAGTTCCTATTGCCGGGCCATTTCCCATGATCAACATGTGAGTACCCCGCTCACGGGGAGTAGAGCCCTCCGTGCGAATAATCGTAGCAAGAACCGCCTTTTCTTCCGTATCTTGTAGATTGCAAATGGCCTGTATCATTGTTTCATCCAAGAAAAGCACCTCTATTTCTCATGTTAATTGACCAAGATGTTGACCCTTATGGAACAGACCTGCTTAAAGCTGCCGTGATTCGTTTTCTTTTTAGCGTACAATATAGTGAATGTACTACATAGGAAAACAGATAGCCTATGACCGATATAATCACGATAGAGGCTCCTGAGGCGATGTTCGCTTGATAAGACACCCAGAGGCCAGAAATACAAAAAGCATTTCCCCAAATAATCGCATGAATCATTCTTGATTTAAGGCTTGAAGCAAGTATTCCCGCAACTGCCGCAGCTGCCGTCAGTAGCGCTAGGACTAGAATGATTCCTACTACACGTATTAATACTACCACCGTCATTGCAATAAGTAAAAGAAGCAAATACTCAAGAAAAGCAGTGTTTATTCCCATTATGGCAACAAATTCCTCGTCAAACAGATAAGCCTTCCAGTAGTTGAAAAGCATAATAACCACAAGCATCACAAGCAAGGTCAAACCTAACATTAAATAAATATCTGCCCTAGTGACAGACAAAATGCTGCCGAAAAGGTAGGAAGACATATCGGGAGGATACCCAGGCATTAAAGCTACAAAAAGGATGCCTAAAGCCATTCCTAACGACCAAAATAAGCCAATCACCACATCCGAACGCGCGCCGCCCTTTCTTTTGATATACCCTATAACCAGTGCAGCGCAGGTGACAAACAAAAAAACCGATTTGTTTTAGTCAACATTTTTCAGGGCATATGCTCAATAATTTTCTGAAATCCAACGACTATAACTCCTTTCCCCAAAAAGCCATGAAACTGACTCCATTGAGTCAGTTTCATGGCTTTTGTTCACGTCATATGCTGATCCTCCTGAACGTTGAACCATTTCTGTCGGTATGGTAACCGATAAAGGTGATGCGAGGATTGCCAAACCGTTCTCTTACTACCTCCACCAAATGCTGAGCGCAAAGCCCAGGCTCCTGATCCCGGCAGTGCACAGTTTTTATTGTATTATGGTTCTCCTATAATAATAATCGATCGTAAGCCCGCGCTGTCATTTTGTCATGGCATCTAGCGCTGCTGCATTAATTGGATAAGCGATTGGAGATGACGTTATTAGAGGGTGTGTTGCAACCTGGAACGTATTCAGTTCATTAGCAGTGAGGCCCTGTTGGATGGCAAGGCTTAAAATATTAATCATCTCTCCTACAGAATCGCCTCCCACGATCTGAGCACCGAGCAGAACACCTGAAGTCTTAATGAAAATCATTTTTAATTCAATTTTACTCGCTCCCGGCAATGATCCTGGGTGCTTATCCATGGTTGTAAACTGCCCAATCACAATTTCAAATCCTTCTTCAGAAGCTCTTCTTTCTGTAAGTCCAGCGGCAGCGTATGTTTTATTATATATCTTAGTAGAAAAGGCACTAATGGTTCCTTTGTTTGCTCTAACATACTTTAATCCGAACAAATTTGCCGCCGCAACCTTCGCTTCCATAGCGGCTGTCGAGGCAAGCATTATCGGTATGTTTTTATTCGTGAAGAAACATCTTTTTTCAGCACAATCACCAACGGCAAAAATATCTTTTTCACTGGTTCTCATATATTCGTCGACCAAGATCGCTCCTTGAGCGTTGATTGATATACCGGCCTCTTGTGCCAATGCAGAATTCGGGATCACGCCCATTCCTAAAATAACGGCATCTGCCTTTATGCTTTCTCCACCTTCAACTTCAACAGACTGAACTTTATCAGTGCCTATGATCCGATTGACCTTTATCCCTGTTTTTATTGTGATTCCATTGGATTTCATTGCTTCTTCAGCTGTTTCACAGGCTTCATTGTCAAAAGCTTGCCATAAACATCTTTCGGCCACTTCTACGAGAGTGACGTTCTTTCCATTTTTCTGAAGTTGTTCGGCAAATTCTACACCAATGAATCCGCCACCAATAACAACAACATCCTGCATGGCCTTTAATTTCTCTAATAAATCTTGAAGATATACCTCACTCTTTAGAATAGGAAAAACATTTTCCAGGTTAAACCCTTCAATGAATTTCGGAATGATCGGAGTCGACCCTATCGCCAATACTAATTTGTCATAAGCAATTTCTTCACCATTGGACAAAAAGACAGTTTTGTTTTCTTTATTTATTTTAGTAACTTCATCCACCACAAGATTGACCCCAACATTTGTGATTATTGTATCAGGAATCCTGTTCTTTGCAGTATCATTTAAGGTCCCAAAAATATACGGGATTCCACAAGGTACCATAACAGTACCGGTCTTTCTTACAAGCAAAACGCTCTTATCTTTGTAAACCTTTTTTGAAGTCGTTGCTGTTAATATTCCTCCAGCGCTTCCTCCAATAACCAATACATCAGTTTTTCTCATGATAAATCCTCCTCAAAAATACGTTTTCAAATCGAATCTCGCTGAAACTACAGTTTCAGTAACGGATACCAAGGTTCCCATATATCTCATAATTTGACCGAATGGTGTGCACAAGGCATTGTGAAAATTATAATATTTATATCCCATTTTAGGCATATGTCAATAAATCTGTTTTTAACCGGTTGGACTTAGTGTTGCAGATTCAAATAATTTCATAACAGTCCTTCAATTTCCGCTTCATGATTTAGGATCGGTTTGCACTCCGTCTTCATCACTGTTCGCCTTAATCTGTTCTGCTAAACATTGCGCAATTTGATCAAAGGATGGAGATTGATATTCTTCAATTTTACCGGCATCTGATAACTCAGCCAAAAGTGGGTCAATCGCAAGTTCCGCAGCTGAACAACTATTACACGAATCGCTCACGATACTGCCTCCCTAAACTACGCCTTTTAATCGGTTAGTGCCTTGTGATCATTAGATATTCCAAGCGTTTGTCGATAATTATGAATAGCTTTACGCAATGCGCCTACTCCCAGATTAGAGCAATGCTGTTTCGCCATAGGCAACCCTCCCAAGGCATCAATGATATCCTGTTCGGTAATCCCCAGGGCAGCTTCAAGGCTCTTGCCTTTTGCCAAAACTGTTGTCATGCTACTAGTTGCAATCGATGCAGTACAACCAAACACTAAAAAGCTAATCTCTATGATGACATCATCCAGCACCTTAATGTATATAGTCAAACAATCCCCGCAGTTTGGATCTCCTACAGTTCCTTCGCTATCTGCATCTGGCATGCTGCCAACATTCTGCGGACACATAAAATGCTCTATAACTTTATCCGAATACAATTCTTTCCGCCACCTCATTTCAAATGTACCGGTTTAGTTTCAATCACTTAGAGGAAGTTTTCATTACTTCTACCAGATCACCAGCTCGAACAATACCGCCACGGCAAACTCGACCCTCCACCGGAGTAAAACTCGTTCAGCTTTAGCTAAACGAGTTCACTTTCTTGAAGCTACAAGTTGTTGCAGACTACCATCTTCAAGGAATTCAAGATCAAGCAATTGCTTAAGCCGATCTCCTAATTTCCGCATTCATCGTGATGCTGATGCTCGTGACAAACAGAGCCAGTAGATTTAAGCGCACCCTGTAAATAGCTATTTGCTGCGGCCTCAGAACTTCCTTTAGCCCCTGTAATAACTTCAATACCTTTCTCGTTGAAGATATTAACGGCACTACCACCCATGCCGCCAGCAATGATAACATTCACGCCCATGTCATTTAAGAAATTAGGTAAAAAGCCAGGCTTATGTCCAGGGTTTGGTATGCTTTCATTCTTAGTAATTACATTGTTCTCTGTTTCAAAAATACTAAAGCTCTCACAATAGCCAAAATGCTCCGTAACCATACCATTCAAACTTGCAACTGCGATCTTCATTTTGTTTCCTCCATTTTTTTCTTAAATTTAGCTATATAATCGAGCCAGTCACCGTCGACATCCATCATGCATTGATCACAAACATAAAATCTGTAGTTTTAGTAATCAATCGGCAACTGGACAAGAATATCAATGTTAGGCCATATGTCTAATGATTTCCTTTAAGCTCTAACGTTTGACCTGTAACGTCAAACCTCCATCGAATAATATTTTAATTGTCTTATCAAAAACTTCTTTTGTAGCACGCCCGGATGAACAATCGATATCGACAATACTTTGACTATTATTGATTGCTTTCACAGCTTCTGGATCAAAGGGTATTCTTCCAGCAAAAGGAATCTTGTGTGTTTGACAAAATTCTTCAATTCGTTCAGTGTTTCCAAGGTTGGTATCATATTTATTGATGCAAACCGCAATGCTGGTTTGAAATTTTTCAGCCGTTTTAATAATGCGTTCCATATCGCTGATGCCTGATATTGACGGTTCTGCAACAATCAAGACCATATCGACACCGCTTAGTGAAGCAATGACTGGACATCCTATCCCTGGCGACCCATCAATGATTGCCAAGTCAATATTTTGGGCAGCTAACTTCATCGCCTTTTTTACATTAGTGACCAGCATCCCCGAAGTGCCACTCCCCATTTTAAGCTCTGCCGTAGAAAACACTGTATCATCGGCATATAGCATTAATTCTCCTGCTACGGAACGTTTGAGCGTTACAGCACGTGCTGGACAAACCGCTTCGCAAACGCCACACCCTTCACAGGCGTAGTAATCAACCTTATATTCAGCTCCCGCATGAATGGCATCGAACCGACAATTTTGTCTGCACAAATCACATTGCACACATAAATCTAAATCGATCTCTGCCTTAGGTAATCCAAAATAGTCGGTTCGTTTGGCTTCTGATACCTGATTCATGACCAGATGCAAATTGGGTGCATCCACATCACAATCGGCATAAGCTTTGGCCTTTGATAACTTTATAAAAGCACTGGCAATCGTTGTTTTTCCTGTACCACCCTTGCCGCTAAGGATTAATAACTGTTTCATGTTGTCACCTCCTTAGTCACTGTTTGAAGCAAGGAAGAGAACATATCCCGATACTTCTCAGCCTCTCTTACTGAGATTAACGCATTTGAGTTCAATGTTCCGAGCTCATTGTCATAGGGGATCTTGCCTAAAATCGTTATACCCTTTTCTATACAGAATTTTTCGGCAGGATTTTCTCCATCGAGACACTTGTTCAGCACTACACCATGCGGTTTGTCAAATAACGTTACCAGCTCATGAACCATATTGAGATTATGAACACCAAACAAGGTTGGCTCTGCCACAAATATACAATAATCGGCATCCTTGATACTTTCCATGACAATACACGCACTCCCGGGTGGACAATCGATCAACGAGACTCCTTTATTGTCAGTAATATCCTTTAAAAGCTTTTTAATAATCGGGATGCCCGACGCTTCACCAGGATTCAAGATGCCGGTAATTACCGTGACATTTTCCGAAGCCCCTGTTTGAACTTCTCCGATGGGTTTTTCCATTTCCAACAAGGCTTTCTCAGGGCAAATCAACACGCATCCACCACAAGAATGACAAACCTCATCAAAGATTAACAGCTTGTTGTTGATATAGGCTAAGGCGTTAAATTTACAAAAATCAGCACATTTACGGCAGCCATTACAAAGTGTTTCATCGACTACAGGAATCTTGATCAAGATTTTTTCTGATGCAATATTCACTGGCTTGAAAAACAGATGCCCGTTTGGCTCTTCCACATCACAGTCAATATAGATCGATTGCTTAGCTACTGCAGCCAGGTTTACCGATACAAGTGTTTTCCCTGTGCCACCCTTGCCACTTAGCACAGCAATCTTCATGTTATTTCCCTCCATGGTTATGGAACCCAGCATGGATATCGACAAGCAACGCTAATTTTCCATCCTTTAGTGCCTTAACATTATCCTCAACAGAATCATTGATCACTTTAAACATTTGAATATTGGCCTTATTAATTACCTCCGCAGCATTTTCGCCACATCTTGGGGTAAGTAAAGCAGTCACCTTGTTATCTACGATAGTTTGTGCAGCCTTGATCCCTGCGCCACCTTGGCTGGCTGCTGCGCTATTATCTAGAAATAGGCTCTCTTTCGATTCTGTATCATAAATAAGCAAATAGGGTGCGCGTCCAAAGGATTGGCTGATATTCGTTTTGATTATTTTGTCGTCTACTGGCATTGCAATTTTCATTGAGTATCCTCCTTTTGATTTGTCATCGTTGTTTCATTCTCTTCACGCAAAACTCTGCCGCATCGATGTCTTCGACAGCTGCCATTTCCGCATGATTTTTCATGGTCATCACAAAGTTTGTAATCTCCGCCCTCCCCCCTTAGTACTTTTCCATTGACTAACGACTCTGCAAATCCTACCTCTTGCCACTTTTGATACCTTTTACAGGTTATTTAGCTGCTTGCTTATGCTATCAAGTCTGCGTTCAAACAATTCTTTTTGCTCTTGCAACATTTCCTTTTGTGTTTGAGATACTGTTGAATTGGTTACAGCCTTTGGATCACCTCTTCTGTTCCCTAAACCTAAACCACCACCGTTGCGAACAGCAGCATTTGCTCCCTTGCAATTCCCTAAACCTCTTCCACTCTTCGCGCCTTGTCCCATAACACCTGTTCCATCTCTACCCGGCATGTTCATCACCTTCTCATCAAGTTATGAACATATGCCCTTAACGTTTTTATTATACTCTGTTTACGACATATGTCAATAACAATCTTGGAATATCCGTGGGAAAGGCAACTTTTGTAACGAAATGTCTGTGAGTAGCTTTGTGATAAAGAACGTTCTAAGAGATAGTACAACTGCAGAAACAAAAGCTCTGAAGCTGATTCTCTAATGAGCCAGCTTCAGAGCTTTTGTTTCTGCAGTGAGCAGTCCAGTCTTGACCTTACAATTTCTTCCCTTTCATCACGTACCAGTCTTTATTGCCGTGCTTATCTTTAATTCCCTCAAGCATGATTCCTTGCACCTCAGCGAGGATATAACTATGCTAAGAAACACAAATATCCTTACATCTCTCATCCGTCGTGGGTGCTAAAGGTAAATTCAACCAAGCAAGTTTGTCGAAAAAAGGGTCACCAATGTCACAAGAACATTGGTGACAAAATCAGGAGGAATTTTTTTGTAAGTATATTGAACTCTGCAAAAGATTCAACATACAAAAACACGATGAACTGTCGATCGTCGGCTTTGGCTAATCAAGAAACAAAAAAAACCACGAAGTTGACTCTAATGAGTCAAACCTCCATGGTTTTCCAAGACCTTAATGGCCACATACATTTATGTAATTACAAGTGTTGTTAATCAAACAACTGCAACACCAGCTGTTGCCGTCATCCCAAAAATAAAACATTTAGGTAAAAATCCCTAAAAAAGCCTTCATGACTTTCCTTAAGGTTATATCCTTGTTGGTCAATAGATTTATTGGCTCAGTGTTGTTGATCTGTGTTAATTCGATACACTGCCTCTTTTTATCTCCATCTCTCTCATAACACCTAGCTTCCCTCTATATAATATTTTTTTAGTCTTTATCATCCCCAATACCCTCCAAAAGATAAAATAATCCGTCACAGGGATCTCGCTATGTCCAAGCGCCTCTCCCACTGTCCTTGCACATTTCCTAAACGATGTCTCTGTGTATTGCAATATAAAATCATCTAGGTAATCTTCAGAAACACCAATGACTTCAGTGCCGTTAGGTATTCTTAATACCGCATTTTCGGCTTTTAACGTTTCCCAAGACTCGATGAGCTGAAGATAATAATCTGGCGTCATTAAATGTTTATACGGCAGTAATTCTATAAACCTTTTCGGAGCAATCTCTCCAACCCATCGAGGAGTAAAATGATTCTGATCGATGACAAACGTCTTTTCAGACACATCAATAGTATGTATCTGACCGATTTTATTCTCTAGCAGCGAAAGAATATAGCGCAAGCCGCACATTTCTTTCCCATTTCTTGCGTACCAAAGGTAGATCTCCTCATTGCTTATTCTCTTGATTTCTTCATGGAATTCCCGATAATCGGATTTCACGCCTTCAGCAATGTCCTTAAATTCCTGTGATAAAGTACTCAGACACCAATCTATTCTGCTATTAGCATCGTCAATCCATTGAATTGGACCATTGGATAAATCGTCGACAAAGCTAATCACTCTTTCACCTTCAATCCAGTCTTCCTTAATTGCCTGTTTCAAGCCTCCTCTTCCGCTATCAGAACAGCAGATGTGGATTATTTCTTTCATGTTCATAACCATTCCCTTCGGGTCATCATTGAAGTTCTTAGAATACTTATTTTCTTGAACACTTAAGTTCGTTTATCATGATAGAAATAACAACTTATTTCCGTAATTATCATAATTGTAGGAACGATTCCAATTCCAATAAAAATACCCATAAATTCCTCTTGTCTTGTTTTTGTAAATGCAAGAAGGGTTAACGCGGCAATAGTAGCGCAAATGTAAAACGTAATGCTAAAGGCACTGCTTTTCGATTTTAGAGTAACTAGTTTTTCGCGCTCATCATCATTTTGTTGATCTTCTTTGGTGCAACTATTGCTTAAACTTCTATAGACTGATGTTACACCGGCTAGGATGCAAAAAGTATCAATTAGAACATGTTTAATATTCCTCATGGTACTGAGCTCCTCAAAGCGTATAATATCTAGTGGAATTGCAATCGCCGCCAAAAATAAAAATCCGATCCCACTCCAAAATTTCTTTTTGTTATATATCTTTCTCTTCATTCTCTAGATTCTCCTTCAAATCATATAAATCTTCAATCGTTGTGTTGAACACGCAAGCGATTTTATAGGCTAGCATAATTGACGGGTTGTACTGTCCTTTCTCCAGTGAAATAATCGTTCTTGAAGAAACACAAACCAAATCAGCTAATTGCTGTTGGGTCAAATTTGCGACGGTTCGCAATTCTTTCACTTTATTTTTCACCAATTCACCCCCATGGGATATGAAACACGCTTCACGTGAAGTATCTTTCATATTATAATTATAAACTCTTATACCGTCAAGTAAAAAAAGGCTGTTGTATTACCATTTGATAATACGACAGCCTTCAATAAAACAAAGCACATTAACACCCGTATTTAACGTCCTCACAAGCCATACTCATGCTTTTCTTGCCGACAAGTGATACCGCCCGGCCACATCTTCAAGGGTGATACTCTCGAAACCCGCCTCATAAAAAATAGCGCGCATCGCCGCTTCTTCCGGGATCAGACAGTTCCTTACCGCACCGCCAAGGGACACGTGTAGCTCATTAATATACTCTCTGCTATGCGGATGAATAACAAAAACTCTTCCCCCACGTTTCAGCACTCGAGCCATTTCTTGGGCTGCCAGGCTGAAATCATCAAAATGCGGAAAGGCCGAGTTACACACGACTTCATCGACTGACTGATCTGCCATGGGAATATCCTCAGCAACACCCTCCAGAAACTCCAAATTTGGCCACTGATACTTCTTTTGGGCTTCTGCCAGCATCTGCGGGGCAAAGTCGATACCCACCACCACGCCAGATGGACCGACGGCCTCAATCAACATCGGAATAAGCACTCCCGTGCCAGTACCTAGATCCAGCACCTTACAGCCCGGGGACAGCACAAGCTCTTTTACCATATCTTGCAAGCGGATTATCACCTCATCTTGGATAAGGGTATCCCACTTTGCGGCCTTCTCGTCAAAATAAGTTTTTTTATTCACACCCAGCCAGCTCACTTTCTCCACTAAATGATCACCGCTCACGTTCACCCGTGGCATACACCGACTCATTCTTTACGGCAGCGTTAAATCGAGTTTCTTGAATCCCCCATAATCCTTAGCCATTTGTTCATAGACAGGGTTACCTAAGAGGAAACTATAGATTTCATCACTCTTTTTGACGGGATCGATATCCTTAAATTTCTCTGGAAATATCACTTTCCCGGCATAATATGCGTCTGCCAAAGCCGTATCAATGTTCGTGGTATAGAAATTGAAGGGGATTTGGCCGTAAACCTACCCATTCTTGACGGCACGCAGAGACTGATAAAAGGCTGGATTCTTCTGAGCATCGGCAAGCACCTTGCTGAAGCCTCCTTCATTGATAAAGAGAATCTCTGGATCCCAGCTTACCAGTTTCTCACGTTCGATCATAAAACTACCACTTTGCCCAGTCTCATCGGCGACATTCCGTGCTCCAATGTTCACAAACGGCGGATACTTAGCTTGAGTGCTTTCTATGCCCTGAGTTCCTTTCATCCCTAACGCGCCCACATAAACGCTCGGCTTATCTGAGTCTGCAATATCCTTTGTGCGCTCTGCCAAATCCGCCTGACTTTTCTTCAAGTAACTAATGACTTCCTCTGTCCTCGGTTGTGTTCCAATAACTCTACCGACCAAATCCAAGGAACGATAAATGTCCTCTTCATTAAACGTCGCCAATGCCCCATAACTTAAGACAACAACAGGAATTCCAGTCTTGGTCTGCAGGTCATCTGCCTTAGCCTTGTCCACTAAATAGGAAACAAAAACAACATCAGGCTTGACGCTCAGCAACGCTTCTTCGTCGGGCATGGTGTCTATGCCACCCTGCCCAATTGTCGGAAGATCTTTAAGTTCCGGATAGGCAAACATATACGGTCTTCCGGTTGGCACTTTCTTTTCCATATCCTCAATGCCCACAACTCGATCAGTTCCATTGGCGTAAGCCACCAGCCTTAATGATCCAGGTCCGATGGCCACAATCCGTTGAGCGGGAACTTTCACGTTTACCTCACGTCCGACCAGATCCGTCACTGCAACGTTAGCTGCCTCCGACTTTTTGACTTCCTTTCCCGCTTGAACAGCCGAACAACCTGTCAGCAGCAATCCTACGAGCAGCAAACTGAGAAGCCATGCGCTTCCCTTCATGATCCTCTTACTCATTCTCATTCTCATTCTCACCTTTCCTTTTCTTATCCTATATGCATCTGAACTTAGACTCTCTAAATCAACATCTTCCCGAAAGCAACCACCTCGATTCTAATAATAAAAGACCATAGAAATCACAGGCGCCGTCTTGCCGCCTAATGACCTCCATGGTCTTTAATGCAATTATTAATTTTATTTTCTCTATTTACTAACAATAAGTATATTCTACATTAACTCCGTAATTCCTGCTTCAACCGCCAATGACTTCTTCAATGGGGAATAAGCAACTCTTGGCTAAGGGGAAAGCTTAGGCAGCTCTCAGAGAGGGAGAAAACGAAGTAATGCTCATATGATTATTGTTTAGTCGTATCATAGCCTGCTTCCCACAACATGTTCCATGCTTGCGTTACAGAGAAGCCTCTATTCTTTTCAGTTTGAACTTCTGTATCTCTCGGATTGGCTCCATATTCTGCATAAAGCTGATTAACACCCGCTATTAAAGTCATTTGAGTAACCTCATGAGCATTCATTGCTCTCTGAGGACGAGTCACAAGTCTGGCCACTGCGGCTATTTTAGTTAATTCTATAGCAGAGATTTGTCCTTTTTCGTATAGAGGTGTTCCTTTTACGGGTGTTCGTCGCATAACTGCCATAACTTTTACGTTATAGTCCCTTGCTCTAATTATTTCTGTCGCTATTTCATCATAGGAATGCTCAGGTCCAATAGGCTCGACACAATAATATAATTCCAAGCCAGCATCACGAACTGCATTTAGAGTATTTATTCTAGTCTCCGCTTTTATACTCGTGTCGATACCTTCTCTTAATCGATGAATATGATAAACCCCTGTAAAGCCTATTTTTTGAAGGCTTCTTGCTGTTTTATAATCGAAATCACCTATGTTTGCAACGAATTTAATACTGTCAGGCAATCTCTTTCTTATGACTTTCGCTATGTCCATAAAATCGTTGACAGGATAATCTGCAGTGGTCATTAAGAAAAAATCATTAATGCCATTAGTAATCAATAAATCTAGCTCTGATAGTATCTCTTCAATATTTCTCCTCCCTGTAATTGGTAAGGAATAGTGGTCTTGCCCCATTGAACAAAATTTGCAATTAGCTGAACAAGGCTCTGCATTGATACCTATTTGAGCAAAAACCAAGCCTTGGTTATTGTATTCTGTTCGAGATAAGAAATTGGCCGTTGCTAATAGTTCATAGAATTTATCCGAGTTGTAATCAACATTCAATAATCTGATCACATCGTTTTTGACAATTAGTTCTCCTTTTTTTGCAGATAACAAAAGATCACGATATGTCAATGTCATACTCCACCCTCCTCTAAGATAAAAGCGAGTTAGCCACAAAACCTTATATATAGGGTTTTGTCGCATATAATATATGTTTGATTAATTATAGTCAATGTTCACTGGTTTTCACACTTCTCCTCTGTTTCGATTTTTCAGTGCAGTTCTCCTTACTCACAGGTTTTGTTTCTCTCCCACCATCCTAAAGTGTTATCTCTAGTAAAATTTGGGGTATTCGTCTTATTCTTAAACATAAGAATAATGACTGTGGTGGCCTCTCTTCCCTGAAACGTATGGACTGTTTCAATATTAGAATAAATCCATGAATTGATTACCGTTTAAGGTTATATATTCCCGTAGCGTCTTTCAACATTCACATTACAAGTTGTGGGACGATGAAGAACGGCATTCATTTCCGTTTTAACGACAGATTATTAGGCGAAGGTACAAATTGAGAGAACCAGCCTCTAACCGTATAATGTTTTCCAAACCTTTCGTCATCTTTTTTATACAACGTTTGGGGTTACCCCACTTTGAAAATCAGGCATGTGCTCACCCCGTGAGCATATAATTCATCATTTCCGCCCTTTATGCGTCCTTCAACAGTGGCTAGTTTTCTTCCGATATGGATGATCCTAGCCTCACAGCGTACCAGTTTGCTTTCAGCACTGACCGGTTTGATAAAATTCACTTTAATCTCAACCGTCGAACAGGTTATGTTCTGTGGGAGCGTTGTAAGCACCGCTGAAGTCATTGTGGTATCCAGCAGCGTGGAAAGGATTCCCCCATGAACGGTGGCAAAAGGATTATAGTGGTGCTCTCCAGGATGAAGTTCAAATGCCGCAAAGCCATGGTCTACTTCCTTGATCTGGTACCCGATCAGTTTTGCAACCGGAGGCGGGCTGATTTTACCGTCCCTTATGGCCCTCAGATAATCAAGTCCAGAAAGGGATGACACCGCATCCCTTTTGTTTATTTGAGGATCGTCCCAGACGATGGTCCGCTTTCTTTCCATATCCATAAAAAAATCCCTTTCATGCATCAAAGTTACTTTTTATCGTCTAACGTCTTCGCCTTATTGGAATAGATATCCTCTTTCGTCCAATAATTAACATTACGTCTATATATTTTAAACCAAATTCCTCGTTTGTGGCCATATTTGGCTGTGAGCGACGATTTAAATGTGTCCGGATCAACTGGTTCACTTTCTAACGCCAGTACCACAAACACACATTCATGTACCCGATAAAGAGGTTCAAGCTTTACAAAACGTTCCAAAGCCTCAATACCCAGCGCAAACTCCCGCAAAGCCAGGGAACGTTTCCTGCCCAATGAGCGGTGGCGCAACCTCTTCAGATTTTCTGGCAGTGTATATTCCAGTCCATAAATAATCCGCAAGTACTCCCCTCCCCGACATTTTACTGCGGGTTGGATAGCATTGAATCATGTATTTTAGGTTCCATAACATCGGGGCATGAATTAGAAAGTTCTTCCGGATCAAGATCCAAGCATTCAGTTGGGACAAATTTCCCCGCGATGTCCCAAGCTAATGTATGGTTTAAAACTGTACATGTATCTTTAAAAAAGTTTATATCCTAAAGTTTCTGAAGAATTTTAAGGTGAAAAAGAGCCCCTATTCTGGAGATCGTTGAATCTTAAATCACTGCCCGTTATTTTCTTGAGGTTGTTCTAGAAGTAGCAAGATTTCGTCAATCGCTAGTTCAGCCGTCCGACCTGCAATAGTTTCAGTCGATCTAATTTTAAGTCAAACTTAGGGCTCACTGGGATTCCTGTAAGCCGAATCAAGTTAGGGTTGATTCCCCCAGCTACCAATCCCTCATATACCTCTTCACACCCTACAATATAAAGGTCTACTCCTAGATGAATCCATTGGCTGTGCAAAGTATAGTCTGTTACAATTGTGACTAAAGGCACCTTCAAAATACCTTTAAGCCGCTGTTGCGCTAATACACCTGCCGCGGTCGGATAGGTACAAATCACGACATCCGGCTGTAACTTCTGAAGTAATTTCTCAAATTCGTGTCGACCCAGACCGTTTAAAAACCGTTGTAATAAGGAATTTGGGGGGATTTTTGAGGTACGGTAGTAAAATTCTCGCCATAGTTTTGGTGTATACTTAATCACCTCAATGTAGGTGTTCTTCATAACAGAATTAACCGTTTTACTGAGAAATGCTCCAAAATCTAGATGAATAATTTCAGCGCTCGGTTCCTTGATCCGCAACTCCTCAATAATTGCTTCAGCAGCTCGCACATGCCCGGCACCAAACGATGCCGAAAAGATCAAAGCCTTCATCGTTCCACTCCTCACCTCTAGGATTTAAGTCACTCCTGTATCGTTGTCGACCTGCTTTTTGTTGATCGATATCATGTTCGGCTTCAGCCATCACCAAAATATTCTGCGCCTGTGATTTCACGTAAAATTGGTGAGCTACATCAAAGGCCCAAAGAACCGTAGAACTTTCCCGATAGTGCGGCTAGTGAAGGAAAATGCGTTATTCAATCACACTTTCTAAAATCCGAATCAAATATCCCCAAAACGCTTTTCTAGTGGTTCAAAATATGTAGTTCCTGTTTTTACTTTCATTTTTATACTATCCATTCCAGTAAAGACTTTTTTTCTTGTATAAGGTTCTTCATCTAAATCAAATTCCAAAGTACCTCTCCGATGCCATCAGCTACGACCAACTGGGGATATCGTCTTTTCTGCTCAGTGCGAGAACTTTGGAATCACATAAATTATTCCACCCTAATATTTCTACATTTTCCGCTCATATCCTCCCATGATAGTAAAAATAATCCAAGAAACAGAAAATCCAGACCTTATGATCTGGCAAATTTGTGATACATACTATTTACGGAGCTGCTACGGCAACACTATTAACAAAAATGGCTGATCAGAGCGTGTTTAATACAAATCTCCAAAATATTTTATCTCAGCAAGCTACATCTTTATACGCAAATGCTGCTAAATAAATCAATGTCTCAACCACACTTCGACCTAATCCCTGTAATGCACTCGGAGCATCCGCCAACTCGGATGATTTTGTTTTGGCAGACGGGACATTTGTTATTCTCAATGAACCATTCTTCACAGGGATGCATGCAGTACGACGCTCAGTTGCAATCAATGCCTACATCTGTCATCAAATAGCCTCCTATTCGGAAGATTGAGCAGGCGTTGCTAATTAACTAAAACCAAGATCGCGGCACCGACGAAGGGCCACAGTTTACGAGATTTCAATTTGTCAGACATATCTTATTCCCCTTTCTAAATGTAGATACAAACTTACCCTAAATACTTCGCCAACGCTGCAGCCTTTGGTACTTTCGATGCCCAAGAGTAGCACTTATTTGGATTTGTGATTCCCCGCAACAATTAATTAAGCTTAAGGCCTCAACAGTAATGGAATGATTTCCAAAAGCCATTCTCTGAACATAATAAAAATCTCAAAGGATAAAGTAATTTCTTTAGGGGGAAAATAATCCTGAGGTGGGATTAATGAAAAAAACTCTAATTCTTGGCGGTGGAATTGGTGGCATAGTTGCTGCAAACGCTCTTAAAAAAGCCATGGGGTCTTCGATGCAGGTAACAGTGGTTGATCGGGAACCAAATCACTATTTTTCTTCTTCTTTTCCTCTCTTAATGATCGGAGAGAGAAAAGCCTCAAAAATAACCCGAGATTTGAAACAATTAGAAAGAAAGAAAATCAAAGTTTTGCGTAGTGAGGTAATAAAACTCGATTTACCCGGTCATCGGGTAACTACTGATGAAGGAGATTTAGATTACGATTATCTCATAATATCTCTTGGAGTGGAGTACCATCAGGAGACAGTACCAGGGTTTAGTGAATTTGCCTTAAATGCATATGATTTTAACGACGTTATAAAAACAAATCAAAGGTTAAGCAGTTTTTCTTCCGGCCAGATCGTATTTTTCATTTCCAGCTTGCCTTATAAATGCCCCCCTGCTCCTTATGAAATGATGTTTCTTCTTGATCAATTTTTCCGCCAACGTGGGCTTCGCCATAAAGTTAAACTTACTATAGTTACCCCGGATTTTTCACCTGAGCCTTTGGCTTCACCAAAAGTTGGCCAAAGTGTTAGAAAAATGCTTAACGAAAAAAATATAGAAATAATTACTGAGGCTAAGGTTTTGAGAGTTGAAAAGAACGCCCTGATCTTAGATCATGGCACAAAAATTCCTGCGGATCTTTTGTTGGGTGTCGCTCCCCATTGGACCCCGGAAGTGCTACGTAATACAGACTTGGTAGACAACAGCGGATTCGTGGATGTGAATCTGCGCACCCTGGAAACATGCTATCCCAGTGTTTATGCTATTGGAGATGCTACTGCAATTAGGTTACCAGTAATTGGCGCATATGCTCCAAAAGCAGGAGCTTTTGCCCATGCCCAAGCCGTTGTGGTGGCGAAAAATATCATTTCATTATCAAAAGGGTTAAAGCCTAGATTTTTTTATAAGGGAAAAGGTATGTGTATGATGAATACCGGGTTCGGTCGAGCCCGCTATTCAACAGTTCATTATTATAAGAAACCTCAGCCTTATATTACTTTGTTACGACCAACCAGGCTTGCCTATTGGGCTAAAGTAGCGTTCGAAAAATACTGGTTTAAACGCTGGTTTTAGCTACTGGCACACAACGCATCGGAGCTAGCATGTGCCCCAAGCCACTTTAATCGCTAAAATCTTTTAAATGCTTTCATTGGACCTTATTATATAAGGTTCTTTTTTCGTATGTTCGGTCCCAGCTAATGTCCCCGCCATAATGTGGTCCACAATGGCCAGATCGGCTACCTCTTGTTCACTCAGTGCTCCCCCCCTTTTTTAGGCAAATAAATAAATAAATAAATAAATAAATAAGTGATTGAATGCCTAGAACTTCTTTTTGGCTTTTAACTTTTTAGCCATTTTTCCACCTCCTTTCAAAGGCAAAATAAAAAGCACCCAATAGGTGCATAATTTATATGTATAAGTGATTATGTCGAGAGTTATTAATCAAAATAGAGAGTGAGGTAACCTTCATTGGGACAATTATTATTATGGGCATTACTTATCGTACCGTGGTTTTTACTTATACCATTAGATTCAAAACGGGTAAGACATTTTTCATCGGTTGCATTCTTTACTATATTCTTAACTACAATTTACTGGCAAATGGCAGAAGTATGGCATTGGTGGGATGTTACAGATAATGTATTTTTTCTTAGAAATATTTCATCATTTAATTTTGGTCTTCTTCCCGTCACCACAATTCTTATATTCTATTTTACTTATTCAAATGTTTGGTTATTTTTTGGAGCAAATATAATTATAGATGCTTTTCAAGCATTTATAATTAGTCCATTTATTTTCCAAAGATTTGGGCTTTACAAGATGAATAACATGAGTAATTTCGGTCTTTTTTTATTGTTATTAAGCCTTGTTCCTATTATTTTTCTTTATCAAAGATGGTATGAAACAAAGTAAACAATAAAACTCATGTCATATTTCCTAATTCCTTTTACTTAATGGTTTATCCTTCAGACAACTATATTCTAGATTGACAGCGAAACAGGGCGAAACAAGGAATTAACGGATAAAAAAAAACTCCTACACTTCAATTTGTGTAGGAGATCGTAGTAATTAGGATTTATAATTTCTACCCACCCAGAAAGTCACTTAACTACCACAGCACCTCTTTACCAAGCCGGGACACCCTTCCCCATCTGGGAATGAGCCGACAAGTAGATAAGTTACAAAATGAAATGTCTCTAATTACAATAAATTCTTTTTTCGTATCGAGGCATTCGCGTTAACCGGCGAAGGCACAAGCTTTATTCACTAAATCTATTTAACATTTTAATTATTTCAAAATGCCTACCTTCATGATACATAGAAAATGTAAGGAATTCGCCTATAGTCTTTAATGTTAATCCAGAAGGCATAGTGAATGGCTTTGCAACGGTCTCTTCCAGTCGGTTGTTAAGCTTTTCTTCTATTCGATTCGTTTGATCTTGAAGTACTTGAATCAACTCAGGTAATGTTGGTGGGTGTACCTTCCACTCAGAGGGCTTGGTGCCAAGCCAAAATAAATCTTTAAATCCATCCGGTACTATCATTTGTTTTTGTTCTTGTGTAAAGCCAAAAGCAAAGTGTTCTTGAACTAAATAAATATGACCGAGATTCCAGCGGATGTTATTATTGAATCCTACAGGTACCGAATCTGATTGGCTTTCATTGAGTTCTTTCACTGCATTAATGGTGTTACTACGAATTACCTTTAGTTGATTAAATAAAAATTCTCTCAAATCAATCACACCTCCATGATTATTATATAAAAGCATTCACAAAAAACCAAATTATCGCCGCAAGCACCATTTAAGTAGTCTGCTTACTTACAAACGCTTCCCACCCAGAAAATCCATAAACTAACACAGTGCATCTTTACTAAGCCGGGACGCCCTTCCCGATTTCGAATAATCCTGGCGACCTATCTTCCTCAGAGCAAAATCATACTTCTGAATAAAATACGCAACTACGTTATAAATACAGAGTAAACTAAATATCAAATTTGTCGCCCATAGCTCCCTTATCACGCTCAACTGATTCTTCAAATTCCTTTTTGCCACATAAATTATTCCACCCTAATATTTCTACATTTTCCGCTCATCTCCTCCCATGATAGTAAAAATAATCCAAGAAAAAACAAAAAAGGCAGACCTTACGATCTGGCAAAAAGCCCTCCAGCTGTTATATCGATATCAATCATTGTCGTACTCTCCTTCATCTAAAGGGATATCTCTTGCCCTTCGATTTACCACCTTTCATGGGGAGCGTAGGTTTCAACCTTCCTCATATTCATCGTGGGAACAGGTGGCCACTCTTTAAGCTTTTCGACCATATTTTCAGCAAGCTTGCTCGCGTCTTTACTGCATTTCTCCTTCACCGCCAGATCAAGTCTAGCCAGGTGGCTGAGGGCTACCAGGAGCTCGTAAAATGTATCGGCGATAGTTTTGCAGCAAGCGGTGCATCTTTCTTCATACTCCGTAGTAAATGCCTGGGAGGCTGCAGTTTTTGGCCTGCTTATGGGTTTGTCGGTTTTTTTGACGGTTTGATATTCTATCTTGATTTCCCCAGGGTTATTGGACATGGGCGTGACTTGAGCCTGCTCTTTCTCCGGAGGGGTTTGGTTCTGTTCTTTGAGCGCCTGATCCAGCTCCCGGGTGGTCATATTCTTAACATCATGCTGCAATATAAATTTTTCCCGCTCATCTTCCGGAATCCCCAGCAGGAGAATGGCTTGGTAGTAGGTCAAATTCGTCGGCGCCGACGAATTTGACCTGTCGCCCTCAGCGGTGGAAGCGAATAGTTTATCTCCATATTCTTCAAAGAGCTGCATTAGCCTGTTGGCTGTGCGCTGGGAATAGCTCACCGATTCTACCAGCCATTTCCCCCATTCTCCATGGGGGAGCAGGTCCTTGGCCTCCTTCAGGCGCTTGCCGATCTCCAGGGCATTGGTAAGCATAATTTTACAAGTCTGTTGTTTGATCCTATTAATCTCAGCCGCGATGCTTTGGGGAGTACGTTCAGTGCTGGTTTCATCCATTTTGATTCCCGCCTTTTCAATAGCTTTAATTACAGCATACGTAGGCGGGTTTCGAATGGTGAAAGCTTGGCTATGAATCTGGCAAATCACCTTACAAAATTGGGAATCTGGTGACAATCCCGGCTAAGATCATGTCCGAAGCAGGCAACATCAGCTGGTTCGGACATTCCTTTTGTGCCAGAGGATAACCCCCTGGGGTACAAGCCCATAGAATATAGGGACATGCCGGAACAGCCGGTTTGTCAAAACGATCAGAAAGGAGCAAGAAAATGTCAATTATAGCTGAACCTTTGAATTCGGCACTGATAGCAATTTACCAAACCGGATCTACTCCCACCGGAAGCCCGGTAACTAGGCAAAAAAGCCTGAGCTATGTGCGGGCGGATGCCTCCGAAGAAGCCCTTTACGATGTGGCTCAGGCCTTGTTCAGCCTGTCACTGCAGCCGCTGCTGGACGTGTAGTTGAGAAAAAATTTCAGGCTGACAGAGGAGTAACCGTTTAAGAAAATCCAAAGAGAAGGAGGTGAGTTTGTGGCTACAAGCAATACCAAAGTGGTCAGGTTAAGTTTTGCCACCGAGGGAGGAAAGACGTTTACTATAACAATTCCCAATCCCCGGGAAGACCTGAATCAAGCTGAGGTCCTGACCGTTATGAATACGATTGTCTCCAGCAATATTTTCCTGACGACCAGCGGCGCCCTCACAGGCCTACGGGACGTTAAGGTCATCGGAACTGTTACCGATGATCTATTCGACCCGCCTCAGGCTTAAACACCGCTGCATTCCCGGCAAGGGTGAGCGTTTTCTCCTTGGCTTGTCTCCAAAATCGTACGCGGGTATTAATTTTGGAGACAGCCGGCCGGGTCTAAGATAACTGTTTTTATCTTCATCAAAAATCCTCGGGAGCAATCGATAATTCAAAGCCGGCATGCCCTAAGCTGACGAATCGTCCGGAAGCAATCAGTTCAGTTTCCACATACACAATGCTGGCATTGCTGTATTGTTTCATATACGTACTGTATGGGAGAAATTTTCAATCGTCACGGATTTTAAGACCGGAATAAACTTCAAAAACCCCGTGGGTTCTACAGGAGGTTAGTAACATTCCTCGCCTTGCAAATATACCACAAACATTCTACGCAGCCAATTCACGTTAAGAGCAAACTTTTGGCTCCATTTCGAAATCAAATCCGAATCGGGAAAACCAGGATTTTCATCTGACAGCTCCTTACGCTTGGCAAGCAGTGAACAAATTTCCTCGTCTAGGGGGCCAACTCGTTGCGGTAATAATCCGCAGGTGGATAAAAAGGGCATTATTCTCCTCAACTGAAAGACCTTCTTTCCTGCTTATTTGCATATTCTTCTCCTAATTAGTTCCATCATTAGCTTCTTTTTCCTGCCTCAAAAATTTCAATCTCCATGTAGAACCAATTGTATATCCATTGCCAAAAAAGTTAAAAACTTAGAAGCGACCGGAGACCGCCCCAGAGTGCTGCAGTTATTAATCACTTTCTTTGTTAACCATTTTGCACCTGCCACTTCATTGCCGGAGACAATCCATCTGCGGTAATTAAGCTTGATTCCCTGGCGGACAATAAGGCGCATAGCTCCCCTGATAACAATTTGCCTCAGACCATCTGAGTGGCAACGGTAATCTGATAGTTTTTCTGATTGTTATCGTAAATTTCAATATACTGGTCCTGTGCATAGATATAATTTCAATCACGCTCCCATACCGGGAGCGACCTTATGGTGCGATTACCTTGATAGACAAGGATTCTATTTCAATCCACGCTCCCATACCGGGAGCGACTTCCGGGAACATCGGGAGCACGAAAGGCTCAAGATTTCAATCCACGCTCCCATACCGGGAGCGACCTTTGTTTTGATTGCGCCAACATATGTACAAGCACAAATTTCAATCCACGCTCCCATACCGGGAGCGACGTTACTTGCGAAAGTTATTGCCGCGCCTGCTACGATTTCAATCCACGCTCCCATACCGGGAGCGACAAATCCACTCACGGAAGGTCGCACAGCACAGCAATTTCAATCCACGCTCCCATACCGGGAGCGACCCTTTCTTTGGGCGACCACCCTTACTGTTTGATGGATTTCAATCCACGCTCCCATACCGGGAGCGACTTGGCTATGTTCTGTTAATTAAACGACGTATATAAATTTCAATCCACGCTCCCATACCGGGAGCGACACGTTGTTACCTCCGAGTAAGCAAGCGAGTTTAAAATTTCAATCCACGCTCCCATACCGGGAGCGACCGATTTCGTTTTCCGTATAGGTAACGCTGATTAAATTTCAATCCACGCTCCCATACCGGGAGCGACTAAACATTCCGAGGAAACGAAACAAAAGATTTCAATTTCAATCCACGCTCCCATACCGGGAGCGACTTGGTACGGTCAAGGCGTGGACATAGCAGGTGAATTTCAATCCACGCTCCCATACCGGGAGCGACGTTGGTGGACGTAACTCAGGCAAATCCTTCTTTATGATTTCAATCCACGCTCCCATACCGGGAGCGACTGCAAGAGAAAGCTGACCTAGGATGGACCAGGGATATTTCAATCCACGCTCCCATACCGGGAGCGACTGCAATGATACTTGTCTAGCATGGAATGATTGCACATTTCAATCCACGCTCCCATACCGGGAGCGACGGAGGTCCTGATGCAACAAGCCATGGATACAACCATTTCAATCCACGCTCCCATACCGGGAGCGACGGGCAGTAAAGCCAACTTATTTAGAAATGCTAAAAATTTCAATCCACGCTCCCATACCGGGAGCGACCGCAAAAAACTAATAAAACTATCTCCTATCAAAGGTTTTTATTAAAATTCATGCATTCTTTCCACGAACCGCCTTACAAATCCAATATTATCGTCATTTTTCATCAAAATTCCTGTCATCTCGCGGTGCGAATCCCCCAGGGATTTTATGTTCGCTTCACATTCGCACTAAATGATCAGCGTATCCTCAACATCAAAGGAAGCTTTGGCCCCCACATGCTCAACCTTATTCTTGTAATTATTGCCCAACAAATAAAACCTCAGGCTATCCGTATCCTTATCAATAATTTGCTCCAGCTTATGCTGTACCTCACGGAATTTGGCCGCATCCAACACACATTCAAAAACCGAATTCTGAACACGCTGTCCATAATTCACACATTGCCTAGCAATTTGACGCAGTCGCTTTCTCCCCGCCGCCGTTTGAGTATTTACATCATATGTGATAAGCACTAAAATATCTTCTCACCTACTTCCACATAAAGGCCGGGTACCCGTCCAAATCCCCCCGGATAAACCGGGCCAGCAGCATAGCCTGGGCATAAGGCACCAATCCCCATTCCATTTTTTCCTGCAGAAAGGGATGCCTGATTTCTTCCTGCTTCCTGCTTTGCCAAGCTTTAAGAACAGCTTTTCGCGTATCGTCATCCATAATAACTGCTCCATTTTCCATCCGGGTAAAGCCGCTACCATTGACTTCTCGTTTATTAATTAAAGAAATGACAAATCGGTCCGCATAGACAGCCCGCAGCTCTTCCATCAAATCCAGGGCCAGGGAAATCCTCCCCGGCCTATCCCGGTGCAGAAATCCCACATAGGGGTCCAGCCCAACGGTTTCCAACGCCGCCGCAGCATCATGGGCCAAAAGGGTATAGACAAAGGAAAGCATGGCGTTGACATTGTCCAGGGGAGGACGTTTGTTCCGGGAATTAAAATAAAAATCATCTTTTTGCTGAAGAATCAAATCATCCAATACTCGGAAGTACTGGGCCGCGGCTTCCCCTTCAAATCCCCGGAGCTGCTCTAAATTCTGACTATTTTCAACCAGCTTCAAAGCCTTGACCAGGGTCTGACAGACTCCTTTTAATTTATCCACATCCAGCCTGGCCCCATGATCCCTGGTTGCCCGCTCCACCACCCAGCGGGCGTTATATATTTTTCCTAAGATAAAGGATTGTGCAATTTTATGGCTTTCTGCTGCATCCTCCGATAACCTGTATTGAGTCTTGCGCAAGGTAACATTGCCTTTAACTTCGCCAACCACCCTGCCCAGGAATTTTCCGCTGGGCTTCATAAAACTCAAAGCGATATTGCGCTTGGCGCAGGCACCCATCAGAGCCGGACTGGCGCCGGTATAGCCAAAGGCAACAATGCCCTCCAGATTATGCAGGGGAACTCTCAGCAACTCGGCCTCATCCTTTAAAATCACAATATTTTCTCCATCAAGGGATAAATAAGTATTGGGCGAAGTCACATAGAGAGTATTCAATAATTTTCTCATTCATCAACCTCAATTTCCGAAACATTTTTTTTCATATAGGCCAGAGCCGATGGATTTTTACACAGCTTAGGCAAACAAAGCTCACTGAGGGAACAGGCTTTGCAGCCCTTAGTCGGCTTTACTTTGGGCGTATACCTCCTGTCGTACAGCTCATGCATCTCTTTACAAATCGCCTTTACCTGTTCCCGGATCTCCTCGTCGAGCATTACTTTAAGCCTTCGTTTAGGTTCCCCATAAAACAGAAACCCTTCGGGAATCGTACACAAGAGCATTTCTTCCAAGCACATAGCCTGAGCGCATAATTGCAGGACATCCGCATTGTCATGCTTGGGCTTGCCCCGTTTATACTCCACTGGAACCGGCTTATAGGTTCCCGCCCTGCCATAGAGGGTGACTCCGTCCCGAGACTTGTGGAATTCCACCACATCACAAGCTCCGGTAATCCCTAAAGTACGGGAAAAGATTCCCATGCTCCGGGATATGATCAAATCTCCCCGCTTTTCCTTAATGGTAGAGTCATGGGTTTTCTCATGCAGAATTCCACCCTCAACAGTGCGCAAATTCTCCTGCCACTGCTGCTCAATGTGGATTAAGGCCCACTGACGCTTGCAAAATGCGAAGTGCTGTATCCCGGACAAGAGCAGGAAGTCGTCTTCTCTATATTCTTTACTCATATCATGCGCAGGCACTGTACTTCTCCAGGAACTTTTTCGGCGTCAACTCTTACGTCATAATCAGCATATGTTCTGGCTGGCCTTGTTTTATCTTTGCGTTCAACCGTTATCGTAGCAAACAGCTTATAGGCTTGAGTATTGCCAAATTCGCTGTCGTGTTTAAAAACGATTAACTCTCTGACATTCATTTTCCCTCTTGCCGCAGAGTGATCATGCTCAAACATATTAATGATGGCTTCCCACAGAAGCTGTAAATTCTCTTCAGAAAATCCAGTTACATTTTTCGCCAGGTTAGCAGATATATAGCCTTCCGCCCGATAAAGAGCATAAGGTACAATGTACTTTCTGCCCATTTCCGTTTCTTTCTTCTTAAAATCTTCTTCTGTTGTGATCGCGACCCTAGTTATCGTAACTTCTTGTTGAACGATGGGGTCTATGCTTCTGGCAAATCCGATCTGCACAGGTCCTCTGACCTGTCCGCAGTTTAGTTTGGCCTTGACAAAAGTCGTCATAACAGCGCCAAAAGTCCTGATATCAAAAAAGTTCTCACACATGAAATCTCGAATCTGGTTGTCTTTTTCACCCTTGCTCTTTTGTGCTTCTTCCTCCTTGATACCCAAATATTCATAAGCCGACTTATCGCTGGTGTTCAAGGGAACACCGTCTTTAATATATATTTTGTAACCCTTGCTGTCCCCTTTCACAGTTTCAACATAATTTCTGATTTTTCTTTTCAGGCAGACATCGGTGACAATCCCGTAACCCGTTTCAGCATCAATTCTGGGCATATTGCCGGCATCAGGATCTCCGTTTGGATTGCCGTTTTCGACCTCAAATAAAATGACAAATTCATACCTGTTCTTAATAGCCTCACTCATTATTCCTTCGCCTCACTTTTTTTATTATTTTTTTGATAGAATGCATTCCTTTGGTGGTAGTATCCTAAAATAAACACGCCTTGCTGCTCTAACGACAGATTTGCCGGAAATGGATTGTTGGCTATATCCATCTTTTCTAATAGATCGCCGATCCTTCTATCGCTGGTATGTCCATAGTCTGCTTTTGAGATATGGTGCTGCGTCAATCTCAGCAGAACAGGAAAAACCGAGGACGGCGTGGCACAAGCCGATGTAAAATACCGGTCTTTAATGGTTGCACTTATCCCTGGATTGGCATCTAGCTGTGCCTTTTCCAGCACTGCGAATAATCTTCCCAAGATATAGGCGCTATTTTCACTTTGCTCATTCAGGGCCATTGTTAATACCTCCTTAAATTCTTTTGTATTTCTGGATAAATACGCTTTGATTATTGACGCTTTATAATAACTGATCTCTTTTTCCGCTTTAATCCTCAGCATGATGGAATTATACAGACCTGCCGGATATTGGGTGCCTGTAATAATTGCCTTCAGCACAGCGCCGGCAAGTAATGGTGAAGCTGCCTTATCCTTGGACATTGGGGATACTGTTTCGTTTAACACCCTCCATAGAGAAAAGATATCCGGCTCGGTAGGATATTGTTTTTCTATCCTTAAATCTTCGTAATGCCTTCCGACTTTTTTCACAAATTCCCCAAAAAAATTGGCGAAGAAAAACCTGACTGCTAACCTTGCCGCGTTTGGGGATATTGCCAGGATATAAAAGTTTGTTTCTTGATCAAAGATATCCGATAAGTCGCCAATGGGTTTACCTTGCTTTATTTTTTCAAAAACAGACTTTATTTCTCTTGCCGCTGCTTCATCCTGCACTAGATTCTCTCCGTTATTCACTGTTCCACCGTTCAGATAGAGAGTCATAAAATCCTGATAGATTTTTTTGGGGCTTTCTGCCCAAAATACAATCGTTGCATCACCTAAATTCAGTTTATGGGCACTATCCGCCAAGAGATAATTCAACACGGTGGTGTAGGCAAAGGTTGCATATTCACTCACCGGAGCATTCAAACCCTGTTCTTTTTCACGGCCGTATGACTCATAAGCGCGTTCATTGAACGAAACCAGCGATCCCCCTACGGATTGTGCTCCGCGGACCCCTTTGATACTGGGATGCAATCTGGCAATAGGACTCTCTTGGCCGGTTACCAGGCATTGCATTGTATTTGTGTTGTCTAAATTGCTTTTATATGTTTCCCAGGCTTGTCTGATCTCCGGGTTTTGATGAACAAATTCCCCGCCATTAATTTTAAATACAAAATTTGCACCGGATAAAATTTCATCCAGATATTCGGCAAGTGCTGGATGTTCCAGTGCGTGATCAACATCCCAACGGCTCACGTAATTGACGACCGCCTGTGCCGTTGCATTGTTAACATCCTTCAGTATTTGCAGATGTAATTGCTTAAACGCTTCAAAACATGCTTTGGCTCTTTCGGGTTTTCCTTTATTGTCCACGCCGAATACATAGCTTGCGTTTTCACAGAGAAAATTGGATTTTGCTCCAATTCCAGCTTTCTTTTCCTGTTCCGGCACTTCCATGCTTTGCGGAATTTCCACCATTTTTTTGCCGCGCTGGGCGCTGATTTTAAGCGGAATAATGTTTAACGGTTCTCCTTCTAAGGACAAATTAACTGCGTAAGACACGTTCACCTTGCCGTAACCCAGCTTGGGAATGTTGCTGTCCTCATCATTAGCCAGGATTTCATAATACTTAACAAGTGACTGTAAAATCATCTGACCACCTCGCAAGCGGATAAATCAATAATCCCGTTACGCATAACCGCTCTGAAAAACATAGGCTTAATATTTTCGGGATCTGTAAAGTCCATATCATAGAGCATATAGCCAAGGTCTTTTTCTCCAATCAAGCCGGATTCGGGCACGTCGCCCTCAAGCAGCCTGAAATTTGCCGGAAATTCTCTGCAGCCAAAGCAAGGCTGATGGTAACACTGACCTTTTCTCATCCTCCGAAGCGCAATATTATAATGTTTTTCGATGGTATCCGTTTCTCCAGCCTTGTCAGTTAATTCAAAGTGCGCTTCAATAATATAACGGACATTTTTGAGAATCATTGAGGCTCTTTGCTGTCTGTCCTCATTCGTATTGATGTATAGGGGCTTGGCAGCGCCGTTCATTACCGAATCAACGGATCTTGCCGATATTTTGGAGCTGACTTCATTTCTTCTGATATTGGTAAATTCGACCGGATTGCAGACATGTACCTTGTCTATACGCCAGACAATCGCGGGTTTCCAATAAATAGAATCTATAATGCCGCGCGCTGCCGAGGGTGTGATGACATCATAGCTCACTCGCTCCACTTTCATTTCAGGTCTCGAAAAGAGCGCATAATCACCCCACGTCTCCAAGCAAATTCCATAACCCATTTCATCACTCCTACATTCTTATTGTAGTTTTTAATAGATCCTAATTGTTAATTTAATCCATGTCACAAATTTTGTCAATATTAATATTCCAAATCTTTTACATTTGACAGAAAAAAATATAAGTGTTAAAATCCAGCTGTCATTTCAAATGAAATGTGGATTGAAATTTATTCTAGTTATTAATGAAACATTCTGTCGGGTAGCCAATGGTACACATCATTGGCTGCCCGACGTTTTAGGCGAAGATTGCCACGCCGGATTCCGTATTGAACTCTAGTCCTGTTCCTTCATTGTACCTATTCATATCCCGCAGAATATAAATTCCGTCGTCAACAATTTCTATCAGTCCTGCTCCGTTCATCGCTTTGAACTCATTTTCATAAACATTAACGGAATACGGCTGTATCGCCCTTAAGATGCCCCTATACTTGTTGACATAGCGCAGCTTATGAATCAGCTCTTTAGCCTTCTCATCAAACCCAATAATAATCGGTACCGTATTTTCATCGATTAATTTAAACTGACCGGCAATTTGTTTGAAATTAAAATTAAAGTTACAGCCTTCCGCTCCGCTTTCCATTTCTTTAAATACACTATGTATATCAAGTCCTGCCTCACCTTCAAAGTCATATAATTCTTTAAAGTAGGTCTCTATGGCTTGAAGAGATAGAATGTCCTCAAATCTTGTCATAACGCTTTTTGCTACCTCAATCGGTCGTTTTATTGAACTGGGCATATTTTGGGTATATCTGCTTTCCGGTTCGAAAACATTGACGATGCCGACTTCAAGCTTGTTTTCCCTGTTACACCGACCTGCGGCTTGCACAATGGAATCAATTCCGGCCATTGCTCGGTAGACCACAGGAAAATCCACATCAACACCGGCCTCAATTAACTGGGTGGAGACCACTTTACAAGACAGCCCATCTTTTAATCTTCGTTTTATTTCCCCTAACACGTCGCTTCGATGTTTGGGACACATTCTCGTTGATAAATGAAAAACCCCTTCTTCCCGTAGCGCCGAGTATATTTCTCTGGCGTGTTTTTTGTTGTTGACGATGCATAACACCTGATTACATCTGTTCAGTTCCACTGCAATTTGCGTTGTTTCAATTTGTCCTCTGGGGATAACGTGGGTTCGTCTGAAGAATTCATATAAGTCTTCGGTATTTTCACATATTTCATCCACCGTTATTTTTTTCGGAAACCTGTCCTTTAAAGAGGGCTGGGTAGCACTGCATAATACGCAGGTTGAGCGATAATTCCTGACTAATTCGGCAATCGCCATCAGACAAGGTGTAAGGAATGGCGTGGGCAGCATTTGCGCTTCATCAAAAATGATTACGCTGTTTGTAATGTTATGAAGTTTTCTGCACCGAGAAGACTTATGGGCAAACAAGGATTCAAAAAACTGCACGTTCGTCGTTACAACAACCGGGATATCCCAGTTTTCCGAAGATAGCTTCAGTTTGTGCAAAATTAAATCTTCGTCATCCTTAAAATCAAAGTTCGAATGATGCTCTAAGACATTTTCTTGCCCCAATATATCTTTGAAAACTTTTCCCGTTTGTTCGATGATACTTGTGTAGGGAATCACATAAATAATTCGCTCCATATCGTGCTTCAGTACATGTTTCAGGGCAAATGCCAGAGAGGAAATGGTTTTACCCCCGCCGGTGGGAACAGTAAGAGTGTATAAACCTCTTTCTTCCTGTGCTTTTTCGAGACAACAATGAAGTATCTCAGCTCTTTTTTGATTGATTTCACGTTCCATATCCTTGAACGCATTTATATGCGTGTTTAGCTTCTCATTGAAAAATGGATAATCGTAATTCGCGCTTCGAGCCACTTTGCCTATGTTCATGAATCTTTCCGTGTCGAGGAAATCGGCATCCACCAGGCACGAATAAATCATTCTTACGAAAAAAGACAGTGAAAAACCGCCCTTATTTAAGGGTTTTATATTAGGCAGCCTTCCCGGTAAACATTCACGAATATTAATCTCATTTTTAAAATACGAGTAATCATGAAGCTGCTTTGCTCTCTTTAACCGTCCGCTTAATGTTGTTTCAATCGCAGTGTCACTTTTACTCCCACCGTCCGGGAGACCGCCATGATGACCGGCAATACAATAGGCCAGTAACTTCCCCAGCGAAACAAAGGCTTTGTTAATTTCAATCGCACCCGCAGTCGAATGATCTACCCTGGTGTTCGTGCTATTGATCACTTTATCTTGAAATTCCGTCGAATACTTTCCGATATCATGCATTAGCCCGCATGCGTAGGCATAATCGCCATTATGGAAGCTGTCGGCAAACTTCTTGGCCTGATTGGCGGTATTCTCTAAATGGGTTTTCAATCTTTGGGATTCCCAATCATTTTCTCTGCGACGCGCAATATGCATGATATCTGTTCTCCTTTTTTCAGCAGGGACAATAGTGCCACGCTTTTGAAGAGCATCGTTTTATAATTATAATAAGACAATTCCTTGCAAAAAGAACTTATATTAAATCTTGTGGTCTGTAAAATACACATTCCAGCTTTCTAAAATCCTTAACATTCCAAGTCAAGACCGGAATCCCTATTACCTTATTCACCTTTTAACTCCATCAATTTCTTTTTAAACTCTTTTGCCAGTTTTGCCCTGGCCAAATCAATAGGCTTCACCCGCATCAAGGTTTATTGTAAGCTTTAACGCTCCCATTTATCTGCTAACCATTCTCCTCCCACGCTCCATCAAGTAAATTCCACCTCAATCTTACCCATACCGAAAGTTGTATTACGCCCGATATGCAAAGTATGAGCGGCAAACAACTAGGGCACAAAGGGCGTCAATTCGCCTTTCACCTCCATGCTGCTAGTTAAACCGCTGAAATCCATTTTTTCACCTATCCAATTTGAATAACGTGTTATGAGTTTTAGCTCAAAATGATTTTAAATCACAGCCACTTGAGCTGAAAGGGCTTGAATACGAGCTGCCTCCAAGGAATCGACCCATCCACCGCATCGTTTTACAAGGCCCTCAAGCCGGTGGGTAATATTCCGGATAATATGCGAGGGGATCGCAATGCAAATCCTGTCCAACCGCCCCGCGCAGAGTAGAACCTAAATAGGTCGGCAATATGGATGTTTCTATAGATACCAATGATATTTTCATCGGCAGATATTTCAGAAAAAAGACAGCTTGCTGTTCCATGTTTGATACTCCTACGACCAAGTTATAAACAAACTCCTCGGTCAAATTCATTGACTTCGTAAACTTCTCTAAGCTTCGAGTTAATTCCTGCATATTCGCTTTGAAACTTTCTACTACTCTGCAAATGCCGCATGAACCTAAGATGAAAGAGAGCCACACGTTCAATGGGATGTAACTCATGTTTCACCTTATCGTAGTCAGCAAGATGCTGTTCCATCTGAATCGGTATTTCCCAAAGCTGTGGCGGGTGTGAACTGCACTTATAATGCGAACAGGTACAAAGCAATAAACGCCCTTGTCCATCAGCACGATTCTATGAATATCCATAATGATCTTTTCAGAGTAGAATTTTCTCTTTCAGCAATTCTTCTACGCAGAAATAAGCATCTTTGTGCCCAATAACCTCAATGTGATCCTTAAGCAGTTTTTCAGCGATTGTAATACCTTCATTAAGAACCAAGGCTGTTTCCTGCAAGGTAAGAGTATTACCTTCAATGGCATTGGAGCTGAAATGGTCCGAACAGGCAGCCCGTTTTTAATTTCAATCCACGCTTCCATACCAGGAGCGAGGATGAGCGTTCCCATAACAGCAATATTTAAAGAAATTTCAATCCACACTTCCCTGTGGGAAGCGACCGACGGTAAGTGGATTGCTGAGGTTCCAGAATCATTTCAATCCACGCTTCCCTGTGGGAAGCGACAAAGTCAAAGCACTACGAAAAGATGATGAAGCGGAATTTCAATCCACGCTTCCCTGTGGGAAGCGACATGGGTCATTGAGTTCGAGAGGGTGGAGCGGCCATATTTCAATCCACGCTTCCCTGTGGGAAGCGACGGGAGGTTATGCAACTCATCGGAAAGGGACAGGGATTTCAATCCACGCTTCCCTGTGGGAAGCGACGAAATAAGGATGTGTGGCAGCCGATGGAAATCGGAATTTCAATCCACGCTTCCCTGTGGGAAGCGACGGACTGGCATAACCACCGCTGTGGCTCCTGTATTGATTTCAATCCACGCTTCCCTGTGGGAAGCGACTGGTGTGCACACTTTGGCTTTCCGTTTGGGTTATAATTTCAATCCACGCTTCCCTGTGGGAAGCGACAACGATGCGCTTGAACTTACGCAGATATTGACAATATTTCAATCCACGCTTCCCTGTGGGAAGCGACAAGGTTGGCTATGGCGATCTAATTAAACCAGACGATTTCAATCCACGCTTCCCTGTGGGAAGCGACATATCTCCAAAGCGCGCAAGGAGTTCTGTATCTTATTTCAATCCACGCTTCCCTGTGGGAAGCGACGTTAAACATTCCGAGGAAACGAAACAAAAGATTTCAATTTCAATCCACGCTTCCCTGTGGGAAGCGACATAGCCACAACGAAGCCTTGGAAATAGCCTTAGAGAATATTTCAATCCACGCTTCCCTGTGGGAAGCGACCTAGTTGTAGGGGTTGAGTCCTCGTTATAGCAGTAATTTCAATCCACGCTTCCCTGTGGGAAGCGACGGCAATAGCATACTCTCAAGCAGAGGAACGAGATATTTCAATCCACGCTTCCCTGTGGGAAGCGACAGAAGCGCAACGAAAACAAGTCAAATCCTTAAATATTTCAATCCACGCTTCCCTGTGGGAAGCGACAAGATTGGAAAACGGATATAGCGCAAGGATTTAAGATTTCAATCCACGCTTCCCTGTGGGAAGCGACTTGCGACAATAATATGATCTCTAACAATATCTTTTTATTTCAATCCACGCTTCCCTGTGGGAAGCGACGGCGTCAACAAAAAGCGCAATAAATTTCATCCTTATATTTCAATCCACGCTTCCCTGTGGGAAGCGACTATTTACCGATGAGGAAAAGGCCAGGGCATTATCATTTCAATCCACGCTTCCCTGTGGGAAGCGACAGCAAAAAATAATAAATAAACCACTTCACTAAAGATTTCTGTTTAATTTCTCAAACTTTTCATCACAAACTACAATCGCAAATCCAATATTCTACCATATTTCAACAAAATCTTTATCATTTCGCGGTGCGAATCCCCCGGCAATTCTATGTTCACTACACATTCGCACTAGCACTAAATAATGATTGTATCCTCGTTTCCTTGTATGTATCTTCGCCATAAATGCTTGCAAAACCTTGTTCCTTAGTAGTTTTTTTCAAGGAAAGCTGCTCCATCCGTTTTCTGCAAATCAGCATTCTGTTTTATGTTTTTCGTTCTATAGAATGAAGCGTCCCCTTATATCCCCCGATTATCGCCACTTGCGAATCGAAGTTATTTCTCCGGCGGTACAAATTCCAGCAGATCGCTAATGTCACAATCAAGCACTGTACATATCCGGGCCAGAACATCAATGTCCAATCTGCTTATACTGTTATTACAATAATTGTTGATTTGAGAACGCTGCATTTCTGCCCTGTGGCTCAACTTGTTTTTGCTGATACCTTCTTTTTTAATCAGTTCATCCAGCTTTATTTTGATTGTTCCGTATTCCATCAGAACCCCTCCTTGTCCGTTAGAAATCCGCATCATTGACATATATAGTATGCCCTTAGTAGAATCAACATATAAGCTCTAACATGTCTTGTTAGACTTGTTACACACTAACGAAAGGGAGAGAATAAAATGGATACTGCGAAAGCCAAAGAAGCTCTGCAAAAACTTGCCAAGCAGAAGGGCGTAAGCGAAGAAACCCTGCACCATGACATTAAAATTGCCATAACGGAAGCCATTAAAAGTCCTGAACCACAGGCCCAAACGTTTTGGAAGTCCATCCCCCACAAGGGGGAACAGCCAACGCCGGAGGAAGTCATTGCGTACATAGTGAATATGGTAAAGGATTAACGTAATAAACATCGGGTAAAATTGGCCCAAATGTTTTCAGGCAAAGGTATTTGGGCCGAGAAGTTGGCAGCAGAGGACCCTCCTCCATCAAAAACAGCGAGGGAACCGGGTACCACACAGATTTGGGAGCGGCGGATTGCGCTCAACGGTTTCCGTTATTCGATCACTGTCGCCGCCGTTATTATGGCCATTGCCTTCCTTTTTCCTCGGCATTGCGCCGAAGGGGCAGCCAGTAAACTCAGTTTTAGAACTAAAAATTGCCCTTGGACTGCTGAGTTCAGTCCAAGGGCAATATGGCTTCTATGGTTAATTCATTATTTTCCTGATTTCCTCTTCACTCAGTCCTGTAGCCTTTATAATCATATCGATTCCCATACCTAGTCTCAGCAAATTTTCAGCCACTTCCAGCTTACCCTTCTCCATGCCCTTTTCTATGCCTTTTTCTATACCTTTTGCCATGCCTTTTTCCATGCCTTCTGTGATTAGCTTTTCCGCAATAGTCATAACGACTTCACTCCTTTCTAAAGAAATCTCTTTAGCTAGCTCGTAGACCGTCTGAAATTCCAAATCATTTCTGGCACTCATGATGTAGCGAATAAAAGTCTCGAAGTATTCCAGCCCATTACCTTGGTTCTCCAGCTGATTAAAAGCCATGATAGATTCTTCTAAAGTCTTCAGAAATACCGTGTAGTCCTGTTCAAAGATGTCTCTTAACAACTTTAAAAATATCTGAAGCTTAACGCTCCCTTTGATGTCCGCATTACTATAGCGGGAGATATTATACAGCAGGTAGGAAAAATTCGGAAGGCAGCTGGCAACGGCAAGAGGAAGCTGATCATAGTCTTCGATTAGGCCTGAGAGTTTCACCGGACTGTTCCAGCGTGCTTTGCCGTGATAGACCACCAGAGGGATGATTACTGGCAGTTTGGCCGCGGGTTGGTCCGTCGTTTTTTGTTCCCAGATGTTCAGCATGTATTTCAACAATTGGAGGGCTATTTTGGGAGAGGGGTAGCTTTTATGCTCAAAAAGAAGGTAAAGATATCCCTCTTTATGATTGATTTTAGTTTGGAATAGCAGATCGGAAAAGGTTTCTTCCAACTCTTTTTCAATAAAGCTGTCCTTTTGCAAAGCGATGGTCTCCAAGTCCATGAATTCCAGGAATTCCCGAGGCAGGTAGTTTTGCAAAAAATCCTGAGCCGTCTGAAGATCACTGAGGGTCTCTTTGAAAAATTTATCATGGGGTTTATGGATAAGACTCAATTCCCTCACTCCTTTTGACGGATAAAGAGGATACCTGCAAAATAATATCCGGAACCAACGACGCGCCACTAAGGTGTCAGCCATGGAGTTTTAATTATAATATATCATCTACTCCAGATTGATTTCAATCCACGCTCCCATGTATTTTCAAACTCTGGGGGATCAATCAGAGGCAGTGCATCGACTTCCTGACCAACAATGGCTAATTTTAATTTTCCTCCGCCTCTTCCCGTTCAGATATTATCCAGCACAACGAAGGCCTTAATCTCCTCACCTTTATAGGGCACTGGCAAAATCTTTGCCTTAATTCCAAAATATTCTTCAACTCTTTTTTCAGTAATGATCTCCTTCGTCCTACCGAACAAATACGAATTTTGTCCCAAGAGCAACGTAGTATGGGACATACGCAAAGCGTGTTCCGGGTAATGTGTATTCATGATACAAGATAGGCCGCGTTCCCTGACCAACCTCATAATTAGATTGATAATTATAAACTGATTCCTAAAATCGAGATGTGATTCCGGTTCATCGAGAACCAGTACCTTAGGTTCGCTCGCTAAAGCCCTTGCAATGAACACGAGTTGCAATTGCCCGCCGCTTAATTGAGTACACGACTTGTCCCGAATAGAAGTGATGCCGACTTCATCAATCGCCTGGTCCACAATTATTTTGTCTTTTTTAGAGGGCACCGAAAAAAGCCCAATATGCCTGGCCCGACCCATGATCACAAGTTCTCTGACTGTATAGGGAAAAGAGAGCCCATGCGCTTGCGGCACATAACCAATCGGAATTTGCTTTTGCGCTTCCCGCGAAGACCCCATAGACTGGCCATTGATCAAGGTCTGACCTTGCCGCCATTTCAGAATCCCCGTCACGCACTTTAGAATCGTCGTTTTGCCGATACCGTTCTGACCTAAGATGGTCATAATCTCTTTCTCGCCGAGAGTAAAGCTGATATCCTGTAATAGATTATCTGTTGTATATCCGTAATATCCATTCTTGACTTCAAGTATCATTGCCAATCGCCTTTCGATGTTTTAAATAGTATCGCAAAAAATGGCGCTCCCACAAGGGCTGTCAAGATACCGATCGGAATTTCTGCAGCCGTCGCCGTCCGCGCAATCATATCGACAATAATCATAAAGATTGCTCCAACAATACAAGAGGCAGGTAGCAAGTTCTTATGGTCTTCTCCCACAATCATGCGGCAGATATGCGGTATAACCAAACCTACCCAGCCGATGATGCCTGTAACTGTCACACAGGCAGCTGTAATAAAGGTAGCCATAGCAATAATGACCAGTCTTGTCCTCACAGGGTTTATTCCTAAAGAATAAGCCTCTTCATCCCCTAAAGAAAGGATATTAATTCGCCATCTAAGGAGTATCAACACAACAATGCCTAAGAGAATAGGAACTCCAACCAACTTCAAATTACTATAGGAGGAGTTGGCAAAACTCCCCATCAACCAATAAGTAATCGCAGGTAGCTTGTCGTAGGGGTCTGCAACGTATTTGATCAACGAGATTAAGGCGCTGAACACCGCAGATATAATCATGCCGGACAACACAAGCGATAAGGTAGACGATTCCCCGCGTAGCTTAGAAAGGGTATAGGTCATAAATACACTCATGATGCCAAAGACCAGCGCCAAGACCGTGGCCAGCTGATTAACGCCCGAAAGCAATATGCCAAAGGCCGCTCCAAACGCCGCGCCAGAGCTGACACCCAGCACATCGGGACTTACCAGGGGATTTTTAAAAACCCCCTGGAACGAAGCCCCTGCGACAGCCAGCCCAGCTCCGACTAAAGCGTTCAACAACGTCCTCGGCAAGCGGAGATTCCAGACCACAGAAACGGCTATGCTATCTTGTGCCTCGTCGCAGAATCCCGCGATTAATATTTTTCCGACTTCACCCGGAGCAATGAAATATCTGCCCCCGAACAATGATACAAAAAACGTCCCTGCCAAGATTAGCAGCATGGCAAACCACACAAACTTCAAGTTCTTTTGTTTACAAATCATACTGTATTTTCCTTGCCCTTCAATTTGAGAAGAAAGATAGTTTGGCTTATATTTTTAGATCAGGATTAAGTTGGCTGCTCAAGATCTGATCTAATTCTGGGTCAGTCAGTGTGTGATTGAAGTAGTTCTGATAAAAGGTTTTTAGATCTGCTCTCATGTCATAATCTGTGAACACATCTGGGTGAAAAACCTTACCTAGCCATTTGATCATCAAAGGTGTTTCTACACACGGCGCATCCCAGCGATAAATCCCCATAGGGGCTTTATACACTCTTTTATTTTTTACAGCCTCGATTTTACTCCAATCTTGTCCTGATAACTTGTTCTTATATAAATCTTCGGATAATATTTCGGAGAAATTGCTGAGGATAATGACTTCCGGGTTCCAAGCTATCACTTGTTCCATGGTTACTTTCTTCCAGCTGTCTCCTGTCACTTCATCGGCCACGTTCACTCCACCCGCATTATTGATCATGATTTTGTTCACAGATTCGCCGGTGGCTACTTGCAGTTGCTCATCTCTCAGATACAGGGTCTTAGGTTTGTTTTTGCCCGCAAGTGTGCTCTCCTTGGACTTTAGATAGCTGTTGGTATCCTGTTGGTACTTGATAAGTGCAGCTGCCCGCTCTTGCTGGTTCAGTATCTCACCGACCAACTTGATGCCGTTTTGCACATCCTCAAGGGTACCATATTTGATCGCCACAGAAGGGATACCAAGTTCTGCAAGCTTCTTGCCAATTTCCGGCTGATAATCCCAGATAACTACCAAATCGGGCTTCAGCTTGGCTACTTCTTCATAATTGATGTTGAAGTTATTATCGACAAACGTCGAATTGGCGTTGGCTATTTCAGGAGCCATGACCTTTAAAATGTTTTTTTGGTAGGCCTTCATGGCAGACGGATGCATACCCACAATCTTTTTGCCTGATCCATCAACTGCATAAACAATCGTTGCCCAAGGGATGGGCACAACGGCAATTTTCTCCACATTGGCCTTGATCTTTACTTTATTCCCCAAAAGATCTGTGACAATTTTAGTTTCAGACGGTTTCTCGGCGATCGGTTTCCCTTCATCTCCACTAGATTGACAACCCGCAAGGCTTAACATAAAAACAATAACTAGCAAAAGCGATAAAAAGCGCCTTGATTTTTTACAGTGCTCCATCATAAAAATTCCTCCTCTATTATAGTCATCAAAAATTTATAGGCCGATAAAACTGGCTAAATAGTCATACCCACTTCTTCCGATAAACGCGTAATCTTCACCGCTATACATAGGACCACTCAACCCTACATGGGGAATGGGCACGTACCGGACACTGCCTTTGCCTAGCAGACTCTGATAAAGTGGGTCTCCGACAATGATATCCGGCTGAATTCTATTGAGCCACTCTGCCAGTGCTTCTTCGCCTTCAAACAAATGAACATCGGAAAGTGCCTTTTCCAGATATACTTTCTTCATTCGTCTATCCATTTTCATCAAGCTGGTTGGTTTAACATAGTCAAGCCCAAAGTCGTTACGCAGACAAGAGGCCATGCAGGAAGCAAAGAGCGGTTCGCCTATCACGACAGCTCTTTGTCCAGACTTTGCCTTACTAGTTGGAGCATAACGATGCTTGCTTGCATAGCCCAGAGGAATATCGATTATCTCCGCCAGATCCTTAAACAGCTGCTGCATGCCCCACAAACCCACTGGCACATTCATTACATAGGGCATCTCGTATTCTTTTTGCATATATTGAGCAAACCCTACACCCTCATGTGACACGACAAGGTTCAAAGCTGCAGAGGACATGCTCTTAAAGGTTTCCATGTCTATTTTCTCTACTGGTGAACAATTGATGATCAGACCGAATTCCTCCAGTTCGTCAATGAGTCCGGTTAGATGTGTTTCCTTGCCCAGACTTAGGGGCGTATACCCGATAATATTCACTTGATTAATCTTCTTTTCCCTCCTTTCCAGGAAACGCTTACCCAAGGTTAACAGCGTATGGTAAACCCCGGAGTAATAGGTCTCAAACCCCTCCGTAGGAAGTGCCAAAACAGTCAAGCCTGTCCGCTTGCACAGTCTATCCGCCATGGCCCCGATATCGACCCCCGTCAACGCTGGAACTGGCGTACCCATAATTGCCATGAATTCAGCCTGCTGATTTTGCGCCCAGAGCCTTTCTGCCTGAAATAGGAATTCCTCTTCTGCGCCCATGACGGCTTCCATCTCCCCCAGCTTAGAACTGAAGAACAAGGTCTGGCGCAAATCTCTGATCTCATCACATTCGATGACTGCGCTACTACACCCGCCGGGCGAGTATAGCAGGTTAAGTGAAGGTAGAGCAAAGAGAACAGAACAGGCACCAGAATAGTCACTAGCCAACGAAGGCAGGCGGTTCAAAAATCTGCTCATTGCAGGCCCTCCAAAATTTTCATAATCCCCTCATATCCGAATTGATAGTCGGAACTCACCAATAGTTCTTTGGCTTTCAGACAATAAAACGCTGCTTTTTTACCAAGCGCGATATTTATTCCTTCAAACTCACCCAGCTGAGTTTCAACTGTGATGTTGGAAACCAAATAAACTTCCGCCTGACTCCCCATGGTGGAGAGCATAGGAATATACGTCATATCTGCTTCGTTGACTTTTTCGACAAATATTGCAGAAACAAGGAGTCCCATCAACTCCAGCGCATAAGCCAACTCGAAAGACCTAGACCCAATCCCAACCGCAATTCGTTTACCAGCCAACGCCCCAGCCACTTCTGCCCTAACTCGGTGGTACTCTTTAGCATCCTGGCTATAATCCCAGGTGACCTGCAACCCCTCCATCAATGCCGCATAATTATGCTTAATCTCTTTCATATTGTAGCGGGCGGGTAAGTAGATGAAAGGGGTGTCCCATTTTTCCTGCATGCGCACCGCTAAATCATAACCGAAGGGATCCAAGGCGATGTTCAACGTTCCATTAGCCAGGTCCTCAAATTCTTCGTAGGAGTTCAACGCGGCAAATTCTCGTATTTTCTCAGTAGGATAGGTCTTCAGTATTTGTCTCAGCCCAGAATCCTTAGGCAGTTTCCCTGCATCGCCTAACAAATTAATATGGCCTCTCCTCTCTTGTAGGACACTCCTTTGCAGCAAATCGATAAAAATATTAGCTAGTCGTTCTTTAGGAAGTGTCCTTCTCCTGGAAAGTGGCCCCCGCTCAAATACCCTTATCGATATCCCATATTGTTTTTCGATTCGTTTAGTTATGCTCACAAACTCAGTACCTGTCAGAATATCGGCACAAGTAATATAAACGATGATCGCTTTTGACCGTCGCGAACTCACAAGGCCTTCTAGCTCCTCCTCCAAGGTTTTCAGATGATTCCCGGTAGTAAACTCTTTGCTGGAGACCGGAAACAGAAATAACCTTTCGTCTAAACCCTTTTGGGCGGCCCTGAAATATAACACTCTGGAGCAGGATGAGGGACCTACTGCCACGACATCGATGCCCGGCACACATAAGGCCAAATTGACCAGTTCCCCACAATCATCATCTTCTATACCCCTATCAAAGAAACTATTGAGTGGCATTTTGTCTGAGATATCCGCTAGCTTAATCTTTCCTTCTCCGCTACTCGTTTTGATATATCCCGTGCAAGACAATTCTATTTCCTCCAATTTCCGCGACCCGTCTCTCATCCTTTTCGCAATTCCAGATCGAGCACGTAGTGACTAAGTTTCTCCAGTTCATCATCTTCAAGCGCTTTTACTGGCCTATAAACCTGATCCTCAGTGATAACGCCCGCCAAATCTTTGAAGAAACAAGCTACCTCTGAATCCGGGAACTTTTCTAAAACCGTTTTACCTTCGAGTTCCGCAAGAGCAATTTCCCGACTGAAAGGGACTTCAGCCACTACCCGCGTATGCGTTAAATAGGCAAACTGCTCAACGGCTACCCTACTCGACTCGGGATTTCTGCAGTTGTGAACTAATCCCCCCAGAATCACTGGCCTTGTCTCCTGGCTTCTACTGATCGCCTTCATGATATTGTTAGCCGCGTAGACTGACATAAATTCCGAGGAGGTTACAATATAAATGGTATCGGCATACCCTTCCCGCATGGGAACCGAAAAGCCGCCGCATACGACATCCCCTAGAACATCATAAATAACAGTGTCCCAGGCTTCATCCCATAATTCCAGATACTTCAATTCCTCCATCATGGTGATGATCCCCCTTCCAGCACACCCAATACCAGCTTCGGGGCCTCCCGCTTCAATGCAGTTAACACCACCAAAACCGGGAAATACAATGTCCTGCCGAGAAATACCAAGCTGTTTGGCCTGCAATTGTTGCAAGACCGTGGGAACTTTACGCCCTACGAGACATCTTGTGGAATCCGCCTTAGGATCGCACCCAATATGCAATGTCTTAAGCCCCTGCATTGCCAACGCTACCGAAATATTGGCCGCCACGGTCGATTTTCCGATGCCTCCTTTTCCATAAAACGCTATCTTCAGGCAGTCAGGCTCTTTTTGTAGCTTCATATTAATTTCCTCACAATCCCATAAGACTACATACATTGTCGATTACAGCATCTATTTCTTATAATAATTGGCAAATAGCTCTTTCAATTAGCATACTAAATTTGCGCAGCATCAATATCTTTTGTGCTAAGAGGTCAGCTAATTGTGTTTGATTATTCAATGCAAACTGCCCTTATTTTTTGATGTGTTATCCTAGTATTTTGCATTTAGTTTCAGTCCCCATCAAAAAGCTCCAGTAGCTGTTTGGTATAAGAATGCCGGTTCGATGCAAAAAGTTCTTTCCCTTTGCAGACATCGACCATCTCTCCCTGCTGCATGACCATCAGCAGTTCGCTCATAAAGTGAACTGCACTGAGATCATGGGAAATGAAGAGATAGGACAGACCCAACTCTTCTTGAAGGTCTTTCAGAAGGTTCAGCACCCTAGCCTGAATCGATACGTCCAGACTGGCAGTTGGCTCATCCAGTACGATCAGGGAAGGCTCCACACTGATTGCCCTGGCGATAGCGGCCCGCTGCTTTTGACCACCGCTAAGTTCACTAGGATAACGGGCCAGGTAGCTCGCAGGCAAGTGAACTTTTTCCAGCAATTTACTCGCAATTTCCCACTCACTCGTACTTAAGCTGTCTAGAAAGCTCGGACAACCTTTATTCTGGCAGCGAATTGGTTCCAAAAGAGAATCCATAATCGTCAGTTTACTATTAAAAGAACCTGACGGATTTTGAAAAACCACCTGCATTTCTCGGCGGGCCTGGCGAAGCTGGGAAGTAGTCAACTCATGCAGAGGGCGACCGTTCAGCCAAATCTCCCCTTTGTCTATCCGTTCCAAGGTCAGCAGGCAACGGGCCAGCGTGCTTTTGCCACTACCACTTTCGCCGACCAGCCCTAGGCATTCTCCCCGCCGAATGGTGAAGGAAATCCCTTTGACCGCCGGATGGCCACCATGATAAGTTTTCCAGATGTTTTTCAGCCGCAACACCTCCGGCTGCTCCAGCTTAGGCATTTGAAGTAGTTGCATAGAGAGTACCCTCTTCCAATGGTTCTTGACCTAAAATAGGCAGACGCCGGGGCGGATTGTAAAGCGGCGGCACCGAAGCCAACAGATTTTGGGTATAGACTTCGCGCGGATTTTTGAAAACTTCCTGTTTGGGCCCAGCTTCGATGATGGAACCGTTCTGCATGATGGCCACCCGGTCTGCATAGCGACGGACACACCGCAAGTCATGGGTAATGAATAACACTGCACACCCTTTTTCATTTTTCAATCGGGCAAGCAGGGTCAGCACCGTATTGGCACTCATCGCATCAAGAGCACTGGTCGGCTCATCCGCAATCAGAAGTTTGGGCTCCATCATCATCGCCAGAGTCAAAGCGGCTCGCTGAAGCTGCCCACCACTCAATTGGAACGGATAACGCCGGTAGACTTCCGCCCCTTCCAGCCCGACTTCATTGAGAGCTTCCCACGCTTTTGTCTGTCTTTTTCCCTTGCTCCAGTCGGTATGGGCCTGCATAACTTCATCCATCTGCCTCCCTAACCTGAAGTAAGGAGTAAAGGCGCTCTGATAATCCTGAAAGACATAAGCAATCTCCGTGCCACGAATTTTTCTCAATTCCCATTCAGAAAGCTTGCTTAAATCTTTGCCCAACAGCTGAATCTCCTGCACTTCCCTCCGCAGTCCGTTTGGCAGAAGGGCTGACAACGCAAAGGCGCTAATGCTCTTACCACTGCCACTTTCACCGATCAAGGCAAACCATTCACCCGCATGAATAGAGAAATTAAGGCCATGAACCAAAGAACGGTTATCGGGAGTGAAGATTTTCAAATCACGGACTTTCAACAATTCCATGGTGATCCTCCTTCTGACGATCTGAACCAAATTTTTCCACCAATTGATTACCCAAGCTATTCATCACAAATACCACTAAAAAGATCGCTACCCCAGGTACGATCATCAAGTAGGAAGACCGTGAGAAAAAAGCCCGACCCTCGTTCAGCATAGATCCCCATTCCGAAGTAGGTGGCTGGACCCCAAGGCCGATATAGGAGAGGGAGGCTACCAACAGAATTACTTTGCCGACATCAAGCGTCGCCAGGGCCAATACCGGCCCAAGTACATGCGGAATCAAATGTCGCCGGAGAGTGCTGAAACTACCGGCGCCACTAATCTTTGCGACCAGCAGATAGTCTTTGGACTTTTCCTGAAAAGCTACACTGCGCACCAATCGGGCATAGCCGACCCATTTCACAATGAGAATAGCGAACAACAGGTTAAAGAAACCCGCACCCAAAAGGCCGCTAATAACAATAGCGACGATGTATTCCGGAAAGGCCATGAACCCATCCACCAAGCGCATGAGCACCCAGTCTACTCGCCCCCCCAAATAACCGGCAAATAGACCGATCGGCACTCCGATCAGAATCGCCAAAGCCAAAGCCAGTAAACTAATTCCCACAGTAGTCTGACCTCCTGTCAGAATACGAGAAAGCTGATCCCTGCCCAATTGGTCAGTTCCCAGCCAATTTTCCGAGTTCGGTGGTTGAAGGCGGTTGGAGAGATCAACCAAATTAGGATCCATCGGAGCCAACCAGGGCCCGAACAGAATGATCAGCAGAATAATAACCGTCAGCCAAAGGCCCCAAGAAAGATTCCGCATCATCGGCGTTCAGCCTCCTTCAAGGAAATTGCCGGATTCAGATAGCGGTAGGATAAATCGACTGCTAGGTTAATCAGGAAGATCAAAATACCAATCGCTAACACAAACCCTTGAACAATGGCATAATCTCGACGGGTGATCGCTTCAATCGCCAACTTGCCCACGCCAGGTATTCCGAAAATCACTTCGACCACGACAGAGCCACCTAGCAAGCTTCCTAGGCTGACTCCCAAAATCGTCACTACTGGAATCAGGCTACCTTTTAAAATATGCCGGGTAAAAATCCGCTTTTCGGAAATTCCCCGGGAGCGGGCCGCCCAGATGAACTCCTGGCGAGCACACTCGATCAAGCTATTGCGAAAAATTTTCACAAACGGCGGTGCGATAGCAATTGCCAAAGTGAGAGCCGGCAAAATCAACCCCTTCCCGCTGTCCATTCCCACAGCAGGCAGCAAATGAAGACGAACAGCAAATAAATCGATCAACAACAAACCTAGCCAAAACGTTGGAATTGAAGCCCCGATAAGACAAAATCCGGTGCTGAACTTATCCACCCAGCTCTCAGCATAGCGGGCTGCCAAAGACCCAAAAATAGCAACCAAAACCACAGTCAGTCCCAATGAAGTGCCCGCCAGCAAAAAGGTTGCAGGAAAAGCGTGGGCCAGCTCAGATATTACAGAGCGTCCTGTCATAACTGATTCTCCTAGATCGAGGTGTAGCAGATTGTTCATATAGTGAAAATACTTCTGGTAGATTGGATCATTCAGGCCCATTTCCTGACGCAAAGCTTCCACTTGCTCGACCGTCACCGCTACAGTATCAATCCGGAGGAGCGACAGCGCCGCATCCCCCGGTGCCACTTGAACAATACCAAAGCTAACCAGCGAAATGATCCATAAGAAAAGAATCGCTTCACCCAACCGACGGAACAGCCACCCTTTACTCAGAAACCACGTCCAAATCCTTTGTAACCATTTGGAACTCAAATTCATTTGACGGAGTCACCCAACCTTTCACGTTTTTCCGGTAAGCAGCAGTTTCATAGGGCGAAGCAATATAGGCATTATAGGCCCGGTCTTCAATTATAGTGGCAATTGTTTTAGCCATTTGATCTCGTTCTTCTTTAGCGATGGTTTGATTGTAAATATTTATCAATGTCTCAAGTTCCGGCACCTTCAGGCGGCCATGATTTTGCATTCCATTAGACAAGAAAGCACCATTCAGGAAGTAAGCACCATCCCCTCTGGTAGTTGTGAGCAGCGAATAGGTTACCAAATCCCAGTTGCCTTGCGGCAGATATTCATCAATATTTTCAGCCACCTGGATTTCCATTTCGATTCCCACTTGTTTGGCTGAAGCCTGAACAATTTGGGCAATCTGCGGCAATTCGGGACGAGCTATATAAGTAGCCATCCGCAGTTTAATAGGCTGACCGTTTCTAAGAACCTTACCATCCTGTACAGTCATACCAGCCGCCTGGAAATGTTTTAGCGCGTCTTCTGTACTATAGACGTGCGTTTTTGGATCAGGCGAAAACGGATTATTGCCAGGGAACGGATTATAAGCTACGACAGCCTCTTTATTCATAACCTTATCCACAATTTCCTGACGATTGATCAGAGCATCCATCCCCATACGGAATTCCTCATTACTCCATAAGTCCTGATTTTTACCAGCATAATTGTAAAGCAAATGATAAACCCGTTTTCCCGGGTAACTTTCCACTGTAACCTTGTTATCTTCGCGCAAGGTTTGTAAAGTATCTAGCCCCGGACGATAAATAATATCTGCATCTCCTGATTGCAGCGCCAACATCCGAGCATTTGCATCATCGTTAAAGGTCATGGAAACCCGATCCAGCTTAGCAACACCATTCCAATATTCAGGGAATTTTACCAACTCAGCGCTTTTGGCAATATCGAAACTTTCGAACATAAAAGCACCAGTTCCGATAGGCGGCTTATCTTCCGAAGCAGTCACATCCATAATAACCGTATTAAAATGGACTAATTCCGATGGAAGAGCCGGATAGGGAGTTTCGGTAGTGATTTTCAGGGTATTGTCAGCCACTTCGATAGAAGCGATCTTCAAAGACGCCTTTACTCCAGGATTCACTGAAATCGAGCGTTCCAGACTATCCTTAACCACTAGCGGAGTCATATCTTTCCCATTGTGAAATTTGACTCCTGTACGAATCTTGAACTCCCAATGCTGACCATCGTCGGACTTCCAGCTCTCCGCCAGCCAAGGATAAAGTTGGGTTGTTTTGGGATCCAGTCCAACCAGAGTTTCCATGGTCCCAGAGTTCAATATAAAACTAAAATGACTCCTCTGAGGATCCATCGTATTGGCAGGCCAAACTGTGATAAAACTGAGTCTTTTCTCCTTCGTGTTCTTACTGCTCGTCGTTTCAGAAGAACAGCCAGTCCCCGCTGCCATCAAACAAACGATCAGTCCGATAATCACCCCTAGATAAGAACGCTTTTTCATCTTTCTCCACCTTTCTCTATATGTATTATTGCTTCTTATTTTAGCGGTTCAGGCAGTTCGAGACTCCTGCCTTAGACCGAATAAAGCACTTATCTTTAGCTTACTGTTTTTAGACCGCAGACTTGTAGAAAACGTCCCATCATCGCTGTATCTAGCACTCCTAATTAACGGCAAGAAAACAACGTCAATGCAGATAATAATTCCAAGGGGTTAGGAATCACAAAGTTTTTCCACATCGGTCCTAGGCTGATTCCTCGAGCAATAGCCATGCTCTGACGCTGTCTGCTATGTTCATGAGGATAGCGCTAAATGTTCCTATTTGGAAAAGTCAGTGACGAAAGTCTCCAGTAACAACTTTCGTCACTGAAGGGTACCACTCTCACTTTAAAAGTGGGATTTTCGCCATCGAAGAAAAAATAAAGAGACAACCACACATTACTAATCATTACGATAGTAATGTGTGGTTGTCTCGGACCTACGTTCTCCTCCGCTTTCAAGTCACATTCGCATTTTTGAAAGCAGATCCCGCTTGAACAAGACTTTTACCTAAAAGGTCAATCTCCCTCGGGAAATTATTTATGGACACTTTAATTTAAGAAGCAATTAAATAAAGCCCTCCAAAAGCTGAAGGGCCGAATTAACAAAGTCCCTCCACCCATCTACCGTGAGTAAAGCATATGCGCAAACAGGTCTCCTGGCTCAGGTTCTTCGTTCAGTGCCTCCTTCCCAAGTCCCCTCAGTGGATGTGGCACGAACTCCCCTTTACAGTGGCGGGACCGCGCTGGATTTACACCAGCTTCCCTGTTATGATTTTTCCTTAAGAAAAATCGTTTGCTCATCTATTATATTTTTCAAATTAAACTTATCACAATGGCTTTGTATCGTCAAGTGTCGACAGTTTTCCGAATAAGGCTCATCTCTTCGCCAGGAAAAATTTGCAAATTTCTCACTTAAATCATCCTCTCATTATCCAATCACATGTTTAGACATACCAATCGAAATAGGCCTTTCTAAACATGCCAAGGTGATGTCTGGTATGCCTACTCTTCCTGAATACCAGTTGCTATATATTTAACACCAAGACTCGCGACTCATATTTTCCCACACACTCCGGACAAGCGATGCGTCCATCACTAACACTCGCCCGCTGTTTATGACACCCTCTCCATATAAAGCACATTGCATTGTTGGAGTAAAAAAATAGACCATGAAGCTGACTTCTGCAATGAAGCCAGACCTCCATGGTCCTTTTTTACTTTATTTTGTTAATGTTAGCACTTCTACAAAAACATAGGAATCTTTGCTTTCTCTACACAATTTTGGACGGCACAACAAGCCTCCATTGTTGATGATAGAAATAGCAATCAAATATTTATTGATGATGATGCTCACACTCTTCTTTAATTATGTCCAATAACCTTTTTTCAGATAATTCAAGTGCATCCTTTACTGAATGCCCAGCTCCAAAATATCTTGTTACTTGAGCATCAGCAAGTATATTAAATGCCGTCTGATTAATATTTCCTGTAATCACAGCTTCACAGTTATATTCTAATACTTTTCGAGCGAGATTTTCTTCAGGTGAAGTTCCTGATAATTCTTCTGTTTTTATAATAGTCACAGTTAAATCATTCAAATTAACAATTAACATGTACAAGCATAGTTCGAATTTCTCCGATACTTGACTCTCCAAACTTTCACCATCTGCCACAACTGCAATATTCACTATTTTTCCCTCCATTTGCTACTTATTAATACTGACTAGTTGTACTTATGATATCACATCCTATTTGGACATGTCCCATCTCTTCTTCTCATGTTCGTTATCTCCTCATCAGTTTTTTTAAAAATTTAGCTAGACAGGAACGTATATGTATTGTGCGTTCCTGCTTATCTTTTCATAAGGGACTCCTTTTAGGACCGGTTAATTTGGTGATGTAAAAAAAACCTTCTCCAATAATTAACATATTGGAGAAGGTTAGCTGCTATTTAAGTTGGTTCTTTTCGGAGCATTCGGAGCATCCGCTGCATCCAGAACACTTTACACCCCTTTTTTTATCTCTGACAATTTTATATATGGCAAATGCAACGAGTGCCACTACTATAGCAATAACTATAAAATCAACTGTGTTCATACTTTCACCGACTGCATTCCGGCAGATATTTGCGCGCTTTTACTGCCTTTTCTCATTAAGTAAACAACATATCCTACTATAATCGCCACAGCGATTAGTCCACCGATAAATCCTTGGCCTAATGTACCAGTAGTTATTAAAGTACCTATCTGATATACAAGGAAAGCAATTACATAACCCATGCCCATTTGGAAACCAACAGCGCCCCAAAGCCACTTAGACGATTCCAACTCAGACCTCATGGCACCTATCGCTGCAAAGCATGGTGGTGTAAAGAGGTTAAATACCAGATAAGAAAGTGCGGCTACTGCACTAATACCGAATATCGCACTTACTTCCGCACTGCCGCCAACAAGTGCTAATTCTTCAACATCGATAAAGTTCGTTATACTAAAGCAAACAGCTAAGGTTCCGACTACATTTTCCTTTGCGATAAATCCTGTTACTGCCGCTGCAGCAAACTGCCACAGGCCAAAGCCCAAGGGGATAAATAAGAGCGCTAAAGGTGATGCAATACCTGCTAAAATACTTGTTTCAGGCGCAGTCTCCGCAACTACTTGGAATTGCCAGTCGAATGTCTGTAATATCTGCACTACAGCGTTACAAACCAGAATAATTGTACCTGCTTTAACAATGAATGCTTTTGCTCTCATTAACACGGATATAGATGCTCTCTTTAGACTTGGCCATCTGTATTCAGGAAGCTCCATTATGAAATATGACTTAGAATAATCTCCTGTGATTCTTCTGATAATCAATGCACTAATAATTATTACGATAATTCCAAGGAAATACATTGAAGTTCCAACCCAACTATTATCGTTGAAAAAAACACCGGCAAAAAGTGCGATTATTGGGAGTTTAGCTCCACAGGGCATAAATGGGGTTAACATAGCAGTGGTGCGTCTTTGTCTTTCATTTTTAATGGTTCTTGTTGCCATAACACCGGGTATACCACAACCGGTACCAATAATCATAGGTATGATAGATCTCCCTGACAATCCAACTTTTTTAAAGAATCTATCCAAAACAATAGCTACACGAGCCATATATCCACTGTCTTCCAATAGGGCTAAGCAGAAAAACAACACCATAATCAGTGGTAAAAATCCAATGACAGCTCCAACACCGCCAATGATACCATCAAGCAACAAGGCAGCAACGACAGGGTTTACGTTTTCGCCTAACAGGGAGGCTACACCTTCGTACACCTTGTCTATCCATCCGACAAAAATATCTGCGAACAATGGTCCAACCCAGGTCTGAGAGATCGAAAACACTAGCCAGATTATTACTACAAAGATCGGAATCCCCAGCCATTTGTGAGCTATTATCCTATCAGCCTTGTCTTGTAAGGTTTGCTTTTCCGAGCTTATCTTTCTTCTCTCAACGTCCGTGACAACATCGTTTATAAACGCATATCGTTTCTTATCGGCTTTTTCAAATTCCTCCTTTGTTGAAGCTTTTTTTGCAACTCCAATATTAGGGATTTGCTTTTTATTTGACTTACCTAGCGCTATTACAGCATCTATCAGTTCAAGCAAACCGTTATCTGCTGATTTTGTCGCTACGGTTACAATAACGGGGCATTTAAGTGCATCACTCAATGCCGGGACATCTATGGTGTTGCCCTTTTTATCTGTCAAATCGCTCTTGTTTAGTGCAATTACAACGGGTATACCCAGTTCTAGTAATTGTGTAGTAAAGTACAAACTTCTGCTAATATTTGTTGAGTCAACAATGTTGATGATAACATCAGGATTTTCGTTTTGGACAAAGTCTCTGGTTACCGACTCTTCACTCGTGTATGGTGACATGGAGTATGCACCGGGTAAGTCCACCACAACCAGGTCTTCGTTCCTCGGGTTAAGGCTCTGTTTAACATCACCTTCCTTCTTCTCCACTGTGACCCCAGACCAGTTTCCTACATGCTCGATTTGACCCGTAATAGCATTAAACAATGTTGTTTTTCCGCTATTGGGATTTCCTGCTAAAGCGATCTTCATAATTTCCCTCCCCTTAAATAGTTAGCTTTGTCTAACTTTAATTAACAACTCTGCCCTAATGATACCTATAAGATTACTTATACAATAATGGCGTCAGCTAAATCCTTGTCTATGCTGTACCTTGCATCTTTGATGTTAATTATATAGTTAGATGCCAATTTTGAAATAATAGTTACTCTTTCACCAGGATAACAACCAAGCGTAAATAAAAATTCACGAATATCTTCATGATCAGTATTAACACAATTCACTGTATAAGGTGTATTTAGGTTTCCTCTCGATAAAGACATCATGCTCATCTCCTTGATAAGTTAGATTAGGCTAATAAACCTGACTACTTATCTGTTTTATTATGAATCGTTTTGATGCTGAATTAAACTACTAGAATTAGCTTAGGTCTAAACAAGCGCCCTGTTGAATTATGATAATCGTTATCACCTAATTAGGAAACATGCTCTGCCAGTTTCAGGTTCTTTAATGGCCTTGTCAAACCCTTTCCTCCTTACTGTTTAATCATCAACCATTGAGCGAATCCTTTATTGAGACCAACCTTAATCCTCTAACAGTTAAGGTTAAGTTCACCGTTAAAGGCATAACTTCCTCTCCTTCGATGCTTTATCTCAATTTTATCGCTATTGATAATGAAAGTCAATAGCGATTCTAGAGCAGTCAAAAAAAAACGCTTACCGATTCGATAAGCGTTTTTTTTGCTAGTCCTAGCCGTCTATAGATGCATATTTGAAAATCTAGAAGGTCATGATCACCTAACCAAGAACGGGTACAGTCAATAATTTCTTTTGCAGTGGGAGATATGTCTTTCAGCGAAAGTGCTGCAATTCCTCATTAATATCCACCCAATCCAGTAATTCCTGAACACTATTCACAGTCAAACCTACATTCGTCTTAGGTCTTTTCACTAGGACAGTCTCAATCCCCAACTCTAAGGCTGCTGAGATTTTGGTATCGGTCCCACCCGCAGACCCGCTATCTCTGGTTAATATTATATCTGCTCCATAGAATTTAAATAGAGCCTTATTAATCTCTTTCGAAAATTGCCCTTGCATAGCGACGATATTCCTTGGAGCAATACCCATAGCCTGACATTTTTGAACTAAGCGCCCTTCTGGCAGAACTCTTACAACTAAACGGGCAGAGCGAGCAAAGGCACTTTGCACTATGCTTTCCAGTTGGTGACTGCCAGTCGTCACGAAAATCGTTACTATTCGCTCTTTCGCTTCATGTACTGCCCCGATTCGCTGTCCTAACTCAAGCAGCGCTTCCTCCCATGTAAAAACTGGATATATTAAAGAACTGTCTGGAATGACAGTCTCTGGTCTTTCTAACCTTAGATAAGGAATGCCCCGTTGCTCACACCATTGGCGTAAAGGGGCCAACTTTACACTGCTGGAAGGAGGGCTAGCATCAAGGATTGAGGAAGGAATTTGTAAAAAGGCCTTTCCCGTCCATGTTAGTATTCGTTTAAACTCAATCTCCCTATTTTGAAGATACTCACTGATCTCACGTGCTGCTGCCGTTTCTCCCAAAAGAATGATCATTTTTGTTAACCTCCATAGCCCTTATAAAAAAAGCGTAACTCTCCATACAATCCTACGTGTAAGGATAAAACTCGGGCGGGAAAGCCGGAAATGACCACCCGCCCTATGGATTTGGATTTGATATTGATATTGGTACCACTAGCATTGGCCTTTATCTGATCAACCTCTTGACTGGAGAGATTGATAATCAGCAGGGGGGAGTACCTATGTCAGTTACGTTTGCTCTCTCCGACGCTGTATTTTCCTTTCGAATAACCTAAGTAATAAAAGACGAATCCGCTTCCAAGCGCAGCCTGCAAGGCAAACAAGAAGGATTCAACCTCTCCACTCGGAGGTGCCCAAAATGACTCAAACCAAGGGGTGTAATCGGCGTTAAATTCGGAGATCGCATCGGACGCTAAACCATCAGCACCAGCAAATTCCGCATCACTCGCAAAATACAGTGGGGAAAACGCTAATATTGCTACAAATACCAAGATAATCATATTCTTAGTAAAAAGTTTCATGCTTTCACCCCCCGCTTAAGAGAGGATAAGGCTTTGCCAGTAAAGGCAGTTAAAACCTGCAGCTCTTTTTGACTATAAGTAGTGAGAATATTAAAGACCATCACCGTAAGTAGACCTTCGCTAATGGCTAAAGGAATTTGAGTGAACGCAAAAATGCTCATGAATTTGAGTACGGAAGCCATTACTCCACCTGAAGCCGCCGGAAAAGCTAATCCCAACTGAATAGAGGTTGTCACGTAGGTCATTAGATTCCCTAACGTTGCAGCCATAAAAATTGAGAGCCACTGGGGAGCCCCCAGTTTCTTTAAGCCTCTGTAGATACCGTAAGAGACAAAAGGGCCAACGATCCCCATAGAAAAAGTGTTTGCTCCTAAGGTTGTTATTCCTCCATGGGCCAGCAAAAGGGCTTGAAAAATTAAGACAATCATTCCTAAAACAGTCATTGCCGCAGGTCCAAATAGAATGGCGCCCAAACCCACACCTGTAGGATGCGAACAACTACCGGTTACTGACGGAATTTTCAAGGCAGATAAGACAAAAGCAAAGGCTCCTGCCATACCGAGCAGCATCTTCAAATTAGGGTGGAGCGTCACTGTTTTCTTAATGGAACGTACCCCAGCTATAACAAATGGAATCATAGCGATCCACCAGAAGGCGGCCCAGTTGAAAGGCAAGAACCCTTCCATAATATGCATGCCATAGGCATTATTGGGAAAGACGATATAGATAGCCAAAACGTAGGCTATTAATAAACTGATCCGTTTAATCATACGTAGATTCATAATAATCATCGGCCCCTTTCATCCAATCGCGAACTCCCACTTCTTCAAGTGGAAATGGTACCTTCTGCTTCGATGTTCAACTTTAGCTGAATGTGTTCATATTAACGTCAACATAGACTCTGCTCTTACATCCTCACTCCTCCAATTCAAAAAATAAAGAGACAACCTCACATCACTCATCATAAAGACAGCAATGCATCGGTTGTCTCGGACGATGCGTTCTCTTCCACCTTCAAGTTCGCATTCGCATTTTTGAAAGCAGATCCCGCTTGAACAAGACTTTCACCCAAAAGGTCAGTTTCCCTCGAGAAACCTATTATGTACGCTTAACAATATATAAAAGCCCTCCAAAATATGAAGGGCTGAATTAAATAATTCCTGCCACCCATTCATCGTGAGTAAAGCATATGAGCAATCAGGTCTCCTGGCTCAGGTTCATCGTTTAGTACCTCCTTCCCAAGTTTCCTCAGTGGATATGGCACAAACTCCCCGTTACAGTGGCGAGACCGCGCTGGATTTACACCAGCTTCCCTGTTATGATTTCTCCTTAAGAAAAATCGCTTGCTCATTTATTAAATTGTCCTAAATTAAATGTATCACAAAAGCAATACATGGTCAATACTCTATTCCCTCGCGCCCATAATGTCCTTTTCCACTATGATGATCTAATCCAATTCACCGCTAAATGTCGGCCTCTATAGTATAATTCAGACCAATCGCATTTCCCCTTTATTTAACCATGCTCAGTCAGGATATTCCAAGCTGGCTTATGGCCTGCAGGATTAACGCTCCTCCTAGGAATAATATTAAAAACGAAGACACTAGTGCTAAGCGATTTACAACGTGCCACTTTTCAAGCCGCTTTATCGAATTACTAGCCCGTACGACTAATATTCCAAGGCCCACCATAGTGACAGCACTTCCTATCGAAAAGGCTCCAACTAAGCCCAAACCAAAGGGAATTTTATCAGCTGAGACTGCTGCGAGGAGAATGACTAAGGCGGTTGGACAGGGAATAAGCCCAGTGAAAAATCCCGTCAAAAATAGCCCTTTTAATGGAGACATCTCTCCTGAAGAATTTGCAAACCCATGATTATGATCGTGATTACATTGACCATGACCATGATCATGTGAATGTTGTGATGCACTTCTTTCCCCTTGGATCGGGAAAATCCTCTGAGAGATAATAGTTAATCCTATGTAAATAACTATTATACCCGACAGTAGCTGGAACCAATAAGCAAGGTTTTGTGGGAAGAGTATTTTCATGGTCGAGGAAGCAGAAAAGGCTAAAAGTGCGATCGAAAGTGTGTGGGCTAATGCCGAAATAACCCCTAACACAACGGCATCTTTGATCTTGGCACCTGAAGAAATAAGATAAGCTGATATTACCCCTTTTCCATGTCCTGGTTCTAACGAATGAAGTGCCCCCAAGCCAATCGCAGCGGGAATAGTGTACATAAGATCCATAATTCCATCCTCCTTGTCCGATTTCACTAATACCTATGCCATGGGGAGTCTTCTAAGAACTTTCCAACTAAATTCTAAACCCACTCATGTTTCGCTCAGCGGCAGGAGAGGCCGACTGGTATAAAAAAGCCCTCTTTCTTGGGGAATTTCTTTCTTGAGAATTCTATCGTTAAATTTACTAAAATTACAGGGAATCCCTTCTTGCTGTCGAATAAATATATAACTTGATTTATTAAGATTAACTATTTAGATCCGCCCTACACGGGTAATCTCTGACCTTTAAATTTACAAAAAAGGAGTAACTGTGATGTGTGAAGCTAATGCCTATGTTAAGGATGGAGAAAATGAAGTGTTGTTCATGGAATCGGTCGATACCATCGAGCCTTACGAAAATGGTCTTAAACTCATGGATATCTTCGGAAAGCAAATGTTTATCCAAGCAAGAATTAAGGACATGAATCTCCTCAACCACCGTATTGTTTTAGAAAAAACAAGCGACCATAAGCACATTAAACATCCTCACGAATATAACGATTAAATGCTAAAAGGGCACGAGAAATCGTGCCCTTTTAGCATTTCACCCTGTTCTAGAATCGTTAGTTTACTGTCTTATCGCTGTTCTGAGGCTGTGGTTGAGCATATTGTGAATTGTTTCGAGTGTGATCATTATATCCTGGCCCAACTTCTTTTGTTCCGGTCACTTGCGGATCTTTGCCGTACTGGGCTGGCCCACCATACTTCTCATTCGGATTATCCTCATAAGAAATTCCGTTACCCTCGTTCCATGGGCCACGGCTATCTCCCTGCCCTGTCGACATATTCATGTATTTCTTTGAGAAATCGGAATCTCTGAAATCTTTGTTGACTCCACTCCCTTTTATACTCTCGATCGCTTGCATAAAGGAGAAGTTATGAGATTCTTCTCGGCTTAAAAGGAAACGGATCATGTCTTTAACTCCTGCGTCGTCCGTTTGTTGGAGTAGTCTCTCATAAATCAGTTTAGCCCGCAGTTCTGCTCCTGCATTTGACGAAAGATCGGTATAAAGATCTCCCGTTGAATTGACGAAGTTTGCCGTCCATGGTACGCCGGCAGAGTTAACCAATAGAGGACCTCCTCCAAGCAAGGCCATATGATTGGCTGCGAAATCTCTGGGAATATTATCGACAGGACCAATCAGCATTGCTAGGCACTCTCCGACCATCTCTAAATGGCTTAACTCTTCTGCCGCGATATCCTGTAACAAATCTCGAATTTGCACATTATTACACCCTAAGCTCTGCGAGAAATATTGCATGGCAGCTTTAAGCTCACCGTTGCCACCCCCAAATTGCTCCAGTAACAAGACAGCAAAACGCGGATCAGGTCTATCCACATGTACGGTATACTCCATATCTTTGACGTGTTTAAACATCTTAGAAAAACCTCCTTTTTGATATTGTAAAATGAGTAACACATTTTCAAAACATAGTATCTGATTAATGTTTGGTTTTTATCCGTGAATATTTCTCGTGGTGTATGTTGTCGTCTGTTTCTCATATAATTATATATTGACGATTTCATCGTAACTTGTTATACTACAATAGATTCTGTCATAATAATTTTAAGAAACTTAATAGTCTCGTTCGGTTGGGGTAAACTTCGCGAAAGCGAAGGACGCTAAAGTCATGGGTCTAAGGCTAAATTCGGAAATCATTACTTTTGGAGATAAGCTATGATCGCCAGACTACAAGCACAGAACTTCTCAGGGGAGAGCAGTCTTTTTAAGGCTACTCTCCTTTTGTTTTGGGAAGGATATCTTAGTAATATCGGAAGGAACAGCTACTCTTATTAGCGATCCACCTTATATTATTGCCGGACAAACAGCCTCAGTTTTATGGACTTTATTATCCATCCTCGTGAGGTGAAGTTATGCAAAAATGCACGATACATCACACTGGAGTTGAGTTTATACCTCTAATAAGGGCGTTATAATGGATAATCGAGTATATCTTCAAGGACAAGATGATCAGCTATATTTTAAAGGAGGTAATTGAACATTGACTTAATTGTTGTAGTATTTTTCTTCTGACCTACGGACTTATTCTGACATCGCGTAGTAGGTGCTCTTGCGGAGCAGAATTGTTGACTTTGCTGGTGTTACTCATTAGGAACTAGCAAACGACGCTTTTTAAGCCAAACAAGTTTTTTCTGCTACGCTCGTGGGGAGCGGTACGCAGGTTTAGCGATACTTGAATACAAAAGTGGTAATGAAGTAGAATACTACAGTAAGTGACTGATCTGTGAATATTTACAATGTTGTTAGGCGAATATAGAATTTCTCATTTTGGAGGAGTGTCATATGAATAAGAATAAGATGAGTATCGGACAGGCCTTCATGGCAAATTTTCTGGGTCACGCTCCGGACTGGTACAAAACAACAATTCTTGCTTTTCTGGTGTTAAACCCTATTTTGATGTTTACCGTCGGTAAGTACATTACCGGTTGGGTGTTGATTGTCGAATTTATCTTTACCCTTGCAATGGCGCTTAAATGTTATCCACTCCCTGCAGGTGGACTTCTTGCGATCGAAGCCGTTGTGATCGGGCTTACTAACCCGCAGACGGTCTATCACGAAGTTGAACTGAACCTGCCGGTTATTCTGCTTCTAATGTTCATGGTTGCCGGGATCTATTTTATGAAAGAAGGTCTTGTGTACCTGTTTACCAAGATCCTTACTAAAGTACGCTCTAAAGTCGCGCTTGCATTCCTGTTCTCTATACTGGGTGCAGCTCTTTCCGCTTTTCTGGATGCGCTAACCGTAACGGCGGTGATTATCGCCGTGGCATATGGGTTCTACAACATCTTCCACAAGTTTGCTTCCAGCCATAAAGTACACGAAAAGTATGACGTCAATCACGATTGTGATGACAAATATCAGGAGGACCTGGACCAGTTCCGTGGTTTTCTGCGCAATCTTATGATGCATGGTGCTGTGGGTACTGCGCTGGGCGGAGCAACAACACTGGTTGGTGAACCGCAGAACCTACTGATCGCCTCCATTATGAAATGGGACTTCGTCGATTTCTTTTTAAACAGCGCACCTGTGTCTATGCCGGTACTGATCGCTGGTCTCCTGACCGCCATTACCCTTGAAGTCACCAAGTTTTGGGGATACGGCTATCAGCTTCCTGAGTCTGTTCGAAAGGTTATTGAAGATGACGTATTAGCCAAAGATGCGGCGATGGATACTCGCGGACGTCTACGCCTGATTATTATGGCTGTATGCGGCGTTCTGCTGATCTTCTCCCTGGCGTTGCACCTGGCAGAAGTCGGTATTATTGGTCTGATGATCATCATCCTGCTTACCGCTTTCAACGGGGTTATTGAAGAAGGGCGCATCGGTCATGCGTTTGAAGAAGCACTGCCGTTTACTGCGCTACTGGTCGTATTTTTCTCCATCGTTGCAGTTATTCATGACCAGCATCTGTTTACGCCGATCATTCAGTGGGTACTGCACAAGGAAGGACAGGATCAGCTTGTCGCTTTCTTTGCGGTAAACGGTGTCCTTTCTTCAATCAGTGACAACGTATTTGTTGCTACCGTATATATGACCGAAACACAGAAAGCATTTGAAGCTGGAGGCATTGCGCTGGAGCAATACAACAAGCTGGCAGTTGCAATCAACATGGGTACAAACATCCCTTCCGTTGCTACACCAAACGGTCAGGCGGCGTTCCTGTTCCTGTTGACCTCTTCACTTGCTCCACTGATTCGCCTGTCTTACATGGAAATGGTGAAACTGGCTCTGCCATACACCATCGTTATGTCTCTTACAGGTTTGCTGGCAACAATGTACCTGTTGTAATCCTAAAAGTATCCGATTTAAAAACGAATCATAAAATGTTCATCACTTATCAAGCAAAAGGGGGTGTCGCAAAACTACTTTAAAAAGTAGTTAGCGATACCCCTAGTTTGTTTTATTACCATCGAAATCCGTCACAGCGAAACACGCCTCTGGTTTTTAGGCTTTTTTGTAACCTTGCTAGGCCTTTTTTAGTGGATGAAGAGGTTTCCCAATTTTGGAAGACAGAGGTGAAAGACAGAAAGACAGAGGGACGGTTCTTCTGTCTCACCAAAAAAGGTGACTCAAAGCATTTATTTGCCTTGAGCCACCCCTTTTTAGCATTAATATACCCTGAGAGTCTTCCACTTTAATAAACCTTCTAAAACCACTTCATAGCGTTTATCCTTCTTTATGATAAACGTATCATAATAGATCTGAATTCCGTCTTGTTCCTTCACTCCGAAGTACCCTTCTCCTTCAGGCTTCCCAAGGTGCGCCCCGACAAAGGCGATATTTGTGCAACATCCGGTTTGGGGAGCTTCTTCAAGGGTGAAGATTCCACCATGTTCTTTGATATTTTCAATGGCCTGTTCAGACAAATTTACCTGAAGCATCTTAAAATTCTCGCTCCTTTTGTCAAAAAATCTTTAATAGAATTGAGCACTATAAGCAATGCTTCAACACTTATTTCAAGGCTTTAGGAAAGGTTTTCATCTGTCTCAAGTTTACGTTCCTTACGCACTTTGCTCGCAAAGAGCAATGTTATTCCAGCGGTGATTAAGAGTCCGACCGGATAGGAAATGCTAGTGGGTAAACCGAAGCCTTCAGGAGCTTGTAAAAGATAGGTGAAAGTAACTGCTGTCATGAAGACAGCTGGAATTGTTGCAATCCAGTGCAGACGCTTTTCCTTAACGAGAAACATTGCAGCGGCCCAAAGCAGGATCATTGCTGTCGTTTGGTTCGCCCAAGAGAAGTATCTCCAGAGGAAGTTGAAGTCGATTTTGCTCAAGGCGAAAGCGACCGCAAAAAGGGGAATGGAGATAGCCAAGCGTTTAGACATAGGCTTTTGGCTCATTTTAAAGAAGTCAGCGATAACCAGCCGAGCACCACGAAATGCGGTATCCCCTGAGGTAATTGGGAGAATGATAACCCCCAAAATGGCTAGCGTTCCACCGATGGATCCAAGTAAGGTAATCGATATTGTACGGACGACTCCAGCAGGTCCGCCACCCGTTGCTAATGCTTCTTGTAACCCACCCGTTCCACCAAAGACTGCCATTCCAGCTGCAGCCCAAATGAGAGCGATAGCAGATTCTCCGATCATCATACCGTAGAATATTTTGCGACCATTTTTTTCATTTTTAATCGTGCGGGCGATAAGCGGAGATTGAGTGGCATGAAATCCACTAATCGCACCACAGGCAATCGTAATGAAAAGTAAAGGCCACATGGGTAAATTCTTAGGATGGAGATTACTCAAGGTGAGTTCCGGGATTTGATATCCTTTAACGACCAGCCCGACGCCGACGCCAACCGCCATAATAACTAACAAAGCACCAAAAAGCGGGTAAATCTTACCGATAATCTTATCGATTGGTAAAAGTGTTGCTAAAATATAGTAGAAGAAAATCGCAAGCGTCACGAAGCTTAAACTAATCCAAGACGGAGTCAATGTGACAATCAAGCCTGCAGGACCGGCAACGAACACTGTTCCCACGAGTAGTAAGAGGACGACAGAAAAGGCATTAACAAAGTGACGCATTCCTTTGCCGAGATACTTACCGACGATATCCGGGAGTTGTGCTCCACCGTTTCTCACGGAAAGCATACCACTAAAATAGTCGTGTACTCCACCCGCAAAAATTCCTCCGAGAACGATCCAAATAAATGCGACTGGGCCCCATAAAGCCCCTGCGATCGGTCCAAAAATTGGCCCCAGACCGGCGATGTTTAAGAGTTGTACGAGACTCCCTCTGTTTGAGTCCATCGGAACATAGTCCACTCCATCCGTTTTGGAATAGGCTGGAGTTTCAAGATTCTCGTTGATACCAAAAACCTTTTCGACAAACTTACCATAGACAATGTAACCAAGAATAAGTGCTACAAATGAAAGTAAAAAAGTAATCATAAAAATCCTCCTCACAGATTTAATATAGGATCAGGTGAATTTAATGCCTGCCTTTAGTTTAAATCATGCTCAGAGGAAGAGGTTGAATATAAGTCTATCATGTCGAAATTGGCGTCTAAACGTGAGTTTTCTGTGTGTGTTTTGTGAATATGCAATGTACTAGATCTCTAGTGCATCCTTTAACGCTTTGACGTAAGCTCTGCTTACGGGAACTCTGGAACGTTCTTCATCATTTAAAATCAGAGTGTAAGCTCCATTAAACCAAGGGACCAGCTCTTGGGCAAAGTTCAAATTCACCAAGTAACTCCGATGGGCGTGGAAAAAAGGATAATTCGCTAATTTTTCTTCGAGTGCTTGTAATGTGTACTTGGTTGAATACGTTTTGTTAGGTGTTTTAATAAAGACATCCCGGTTTTCACGGTAGACATAGAGAATATCCTTAGGATCAAGCAACACGATACTTTCGTCCCCTTGGACTGCTAGTTTAGATATGATTGGAGCTTGGCTGGCTGTCCCGGGTACACTCTCTCCGGCCATCTTTTTCAGAAGTTCAACGAGAGAGCTATTGAGTGTTTCTTGTCCTGAATCGTTGTTGGGATTTCTTACTCTTTGACGGATTCGTTCCACTGTTTTCAAGACGCGTTCCTCATCAAAAGGCTTCAATAGATAGTCTACGGCGTTGACTTCAAAGGCTTGAATGGCATGCTGATCATATGCTGTAGCAAAAACAATCATTATAGTTTGATCCACTTCCAGCAATCTTCTCGCTACGGTTAAGCCGTCGAGATTGGGCATATGGATATCTAAGAAGGCCACATCCGGTTTGAGGTCTAGGATTATTTCTAATGCTTCTGTGCCCTGAGTTGCCTCTCCCACGATTTCGATATCTTTGCATTGCTTTAAGAGATACATCAATTCATCCCGAGCGAGTGGCTCATCATCGGCGATCACAACTGAAATCACGTCCTATCCCCTCCCTTCTGAAGCGGAACTCTAAACCAGACACATGTTCCATGCTCCAATTCACTGTCAATATGAAGTTGGGACTCCTCGCCAAAATGATACTTAAGACGTTGGTTTACATTATATAAGGCCAAGCCTGTCCCTTCTTGAGATTCAATTCTACTGTAAAGTAATTCCGCAATCCGTTCTGGGGAAATGCCAATTCCGTTATCCTTCACAGAAATGAGAGCGTACCCTTCGGATTCTGTAACCTGAACAAGGATTTCTCCCGTTTTTTCAAGCCCTTTTAAGCCATGACGTATTCCATTTTCTACAAGAGGTTGAAGGGTAAGTGGGGGTAAAAGAACGTTTTCGAACAAAGGATCGATTTCAAGTTTAATACCTAAACGTTCTGTGAAACGAGCTTGTTCAATATCCAGATAGGCACGGGTATGGTCGATTTCCTGTCTTAAGGTAACGAATTCGTAAAGTGAGGCATTTAAATTCTGTCTGAAGAAATACCCAAGTTGAATTAGAAGTTTTCGTGCCATATCCGGTCGTGTCCGGACGAGAGCGACAATTGTATTTAAAGAATTAAACAGGAAATGTGGGTTCATCTGTGCTTGGAGCGCTTTAATTTCGGCCTCTTGGATGAGTTGAGCATGGTTCTGCGCGTCGACCACTTCAAGCTGATGTGAGAGTAGCTTACCTAGACCTTGGGCTACTTCTTCATCGACTGGCTTAATCTGTTTAGTATTTAAATAATAAAATTTCAAAACCCCAACTACTTCATCTGACTTTTTCAAGGGGACAATGATTGCCACCGCAAGCGGACATCCTTTTTGGGGACAGTGGATTTCATCTAAGGATTTGGGTATGTATAGTTGTCCAGTTTTGAGTACTCTCTTCGTCGCTTCAGTTAAAACTGTATGTCCTGGCAAATGATGATCATCCCCGATTCCTACGTGGGATAGAATTTTTTCACGATCCGTAACCGAGACTGCAAAAGCACCCGTCGTTTTTAAAAGAAGCTTAGAAATCTGGGTTGCGGATTCTTCAGTGAGACCTCTGCGGAGATTAACCAGCATCTGATCGGCGATATGGAGGACCTTTTGAGCCTGATTGGCCTCGATTCTATCCTCTACATTAATGACGGATCGTATAATTGCGACAAACAGTGCGATTCCGAGACTATTTGCCAGAATCATCGGAAGGGCAATGACTTGAACTAAGGCAACCGCACTTTCCCAGGGTCTAGCCATGAGAAGGATAATCAGCATTTGGGTCGTTTCCGCAATGACCCCAGTCAATAGTGCTTTTGAAGTAGGGACAATTCTACGATTCCCGACCTTTAGATAAACAAGGCCAGCGAATAATCCTGCCGTTACTGTGGAGATTCCACACGCTAGCCCAGTGAAACCCCCGAGAAGGGTACGATGAATACCAGCGATAAGCCCAGCTCCAAGACCAACCCAAGGTCCACCTAATAATCCACCGATGACGACACCAACGACCCGTGAGTTGGCGAGTGCCTCTTCAAAGCCGATCGCCTCAACGCGTGGAATCCAAAGAAAAGCGCTAGTACTAGGTCGAATCGAAATCCCGGTATACGTACCGACGATTCCGAATAACCCAAATACTATCGAAAGTTGTATGATCGTCCATGGATCGAGTTTGTGATCGATGAGATTACGAAACGTCGTTAGCCGCGTTAGCATAAACGCGATTGCCACGATCAGGCCGATATGTTCGATCATTAAGAATAAAAGTTGCACAGTTAGGAAACTCCTTTCATCCGGGAGAACACGGGAGACGAGGAGACACGGGAAGACAGAGGGACGGTTCTTCTGTCTAAACGAAGCGGCAACACTCATAGTACTTAACAGTCTTGACGCCAATAACTCCGTTGATTAGAATAATAATGGGTGCTAAAAATGCCACGACAACAACGCCTGCAAAGCAAAAGCGGTTATTATCATATTATGCTCCGTGGTAACGAGCGCAGGAACATATTTAACGATGACGAAGATCGATTTCGCTTGATAGATATTCTTTACGAAAAAAAGCAGGGCAATAAATTCTATCTACACGCTTTCTGCCTTATGGATAATCATGTTCATTTGTTCATTAGTAAAGGAATCGAGGACATAGCCCTAGTGATGAAACGAATCACTGTAAGCTACGTCCATTATTTTAATAAAAAATACAACCGGATCGGACACTTATTTCAGGATCGATTCAGAAGCGAGGCTATAGAGGGGGATGGGTATATACTTTCCTTAATTAAGTATATACATCAGAACCCTGTTAAAGCTAATATGGTTAAGACAGCCTCTGAATATCCATGGAGTAGCTACAATAGTTATTCGAGTGAAAACCATTTTTCAAAGATGCTGGATATAGACACCATTCTGGGCCTTTTCTCACCTGACAAAGAAATTGCTAAGAAACTCTTCAAAAATAATATGAATTTGGTTTCTCAGGAATCGTTTATTGATATACCCGATAACGTTAAGATAATTGACGAGGTAGCTGCGAAAGAACTATTTGAAAGAATCATACTAGAACTCAGTATTGATTTTGACAAATGCCCTAGGATAGAACTTACAACGATGTTAAAAAGATTTAGAGAAGAATCAAATCTATCCTTTAGAAAAATGTCAATCATTACTGGTCTGAATAAGGATAAAATCAATAAACTTTTGAAAAGTTAGACAGAAGAACCGTCCCCATGTCTCTCCGAGCCATGTCTCTCCATGCCTACCCCGAAAATGCCCTTGCCACATTTCGGACAACACCCTCGATTTAAGTGATTAACTACAACAGACTCACGCTGAATTACAGCTTCTCCACACTGGGGACAAAACGTCGTGTCTCCTCCTCTCACATTCCCCAAATACACATAAGGAAGCCACTCTTTGCCAATCTTCCATAAGCGATCTAAGGTCTGACGATCCGTTGGAGGAACATTGAGTCGATAGGCCGGGTGATAACCACTCAAATGCCAGGCCAGGGGAACGTTGAGCTGATGTAGCCAGCGGGCTAATTCTGTAATCTCTTTAGAATCATCATTAGCCCCCGGAATAACGAGCGTCGTCACCTCGAGATGAACTCGCCCAGCCAAACGCTCGACATTGTCTAACACCCAAGCTAATTTTCCTCCGCAATAGTGTTGATAAAACTCCTCAGAGAAAGCTTTAATATCAATATTGACTGCATCTAGCCAGGGAATCAACTCTTCGAGAAAGCGTGGTGAAATAGTTCCATTACTCACCAATACCACCTTCCCTCCTTGAGCTCGCACCAAGGGAGCGGTATCCCGGATCATCTCAAACCACACGCTCGGCTCTGAATAAGTAAAACACAGCCCCAATGATTTCTTCTCCTGCCCGACAAGCACTGCAAGCTCGGCAGGAGTTACTTTTTTCCCAGCCTGATGTTGCTGAGATATTTCGTGATTTTGACAAAACGAACAGCTTAAATTGCAGCCAAAACCCCCAACAGAAAAAATCCAAGAACCGGGGTAATAATGATAAAGGGGCTTCTTCTCAATCGGATCCATATTCCAGGCCGCCACTTCACCATAGTTGCGAGATACTACCTCTCCCTCGCGGTTTTCCCGGGCATGACAGCGCCCCGCCTGACCATGTCGCAATTGACAACGTTGGGGACACAATAGACAACTCGCACTATAGGAGTCTTTATTTGCATTAGTCATAGACAGAAGAACCGCCCCCCCGGTCTGCACCTAGACAGAAGAACCGTCCCCTTGTCTGGAGGAAGCACCACGTCTGCCCTGCTGTTTTCTGCATCAATTTTATTACTCATAATGTCTCTTGACCTCAAAGCGCCAAAGTTCTACTGAGTCTTCCCCTGAAATCCCAGCTTTTTGTTTGGCAATACTGATTTGATCTGAAACCGTGTCGACCCCTTCTAAATGGGGCAGTAATAATCCGCTTTTTCCACGTTGACGAACGACTACACCATACCTCCAAGGGTCCAACTCTTCGGGTCCTGCAATCTTCTCAAGTTCACCAAGGACATCCACTGTGAAGCTGAGGGTATCCAGTTCATCCATTCGAACAGGCCGAAAACGTGGATCTTGCGTTCCCGCAGCCACAGCATTATGTTGAATTTCCAAGGCAAGATTTTCTTGCCAAGGCTCAGTTGTCCCAATACATCCGCGCAACTGCCCGTTTTGTTTTAGAGTTACAAAACATCCCCTCCGCTCACCAAACCCAGCTGAGGATAAGTCGGGTAAATCCAGTCGACCAGGATCATCTTTCTTCAAATAAGCCTTCAGGCAACGCCGCGCCCACTGCGGCAAGGGTGAGGAATGATAGAGATCCGCCACCAGATATCCCACACCAAACGTCCCTTCATAGGACAGTACTTCCGGCGCTCCTTCTTTAGCAGCCAATGCCATGCGTAGGCTCCGATACCCACATTCACCTGCTTTTTCGACCAGGGCAACTGGCAAATTGGCGATCTTTTTAGGATCCTTCTGCAGTGCCTGCAGCACTAATTTATCACATTCTGGTCCTGCGGGATCTAAACCATACGGACCGTCTTCCTTCAAGCGATGAGACATATCTCCACTAGCCACAAGCGCATGGCGTCCAGGCAACCTATCGAGAATCCCCCCCATCTGCACACCATACTCTTCGGGACGCTCCAAAGGCATCCCTAACAGGACAACCTTTCCGTTCCACCCTGCTTTTTTCAGGAAATAGAGCGGTACCAGTGCGCCGTGATCAATCGGTCCCTGTACGGGAATAACCCCAGCGAGGTCTTGCTGAAATTGATCAATCATCACAAGGTCGTTTGCAAACGACAAACTTACCTGTACAGCTCCAAATTGAGCGAAATTCCCACGGACAACCTCATCGGTTAAAAGGGTGATCCCTTTCTGGGTTAGCTGTGCATGAGGGGAAATCAGGATCACCGTCTCGACCTCCGCTTGAACGAGACGATTCACTATCTCATAGTAAGCATCCAAACTCGCTTGACACTTAAGCTCCTCACCCCGTCCGATCTCCGGAACGAGAATGGGTGGATGCGGAACAAAAACTGAATAAACTAAACTCATAAATCAAGCACTCCCTTTTGCTTTTGGCAATAGTTAATCTCTATTTTACCCTGAACGCCTGCTAAAATACAGTAACTTCGACTAGCGCCAGCCTCCAGTTAGTTAATACTTTCTGCCGAGTACCGGAAATAGGAAACGCCAAGTCGTAAATCGACCTAGCGTTTCCTAAACTCTACATTTCCTATGACTATCAATAGTGAATTCATTCGATTAAAGTTGATATCGCGACTTTGGCAGGGGACTCTACCTCCACCGAAGCGGAGTACGGGGTCCCACTTCCCACTTGTAGAAGTGGGAGTTTCACAATTGGATTAAACGTTAAACTTATCAATGGCTTGCTGTAATTCGTGCGCTAAATGTGATAAACCTTGACTGGCATTCGCTATTTCAATCATGGAGGCTGTTTGCTCTTCAGTGGCAGCAGATACTTGCTGTGTACTAGCTGCATTTTCCTCTGCGATACCGGCTAAGTTCTTTAATATATCTATGATTTGATTCTTTTTCGTCTCCATATCTTGCCCCGAAATATTCAGATTGGCAACGATTTCTTTAGTCTTTTCTACCGCTTCGGCGATTCCCTTAAATCGTTCATCCGTAATGATAACACTATCCTCTTGTTTTTTGGCAATGAATGTACTTTTAGCAATAATTTCTACTGCATTTTGAGAGTTTATTTGTAACTCATTAACTATCATATCAATTTCTTTAGTTGAATTACTAGATTGTTCGGCTAATTTTTTTATTTCTTCAGCTACTACGGCAAAGCCTCTTCCTGCTTCACCCGCTCGCGCAGCCTCAATAGCCGCATTTAAAGCCAATAGGTTCGTTTGCTCCGCAACGGCTTGAATCATTTGACTGGCGGAATTGATTTTTTCAGCACTTTGATTCGTTTTAATAATTCCTTCTTGGATTCGCTCCATATAAAGTTCTCGTTCTTTGGTTCTTTCCATTAATTCAACAATTGACACACTACCCTCATTTTTCATTTTCTCGACTATTTCAGCTGAATTATTCAAATCAATTAAATAGTGTTGGTCTTTCTCGATGAGGTTTCCTAATTCAAGGATCTGATTGACACCATTTTCTGTATCTCTAGCTTGGTCTGTGGCACTCCCTGCAATTTGTTCAATTGTTCTTGCTATCTCTTCAACTGCTTTTGCCGACTCTTGGGATATGAGTGTTAGTTCTTGAGAAGTATTGTTAACCTGACTGGCTGTCTGTAATAAACGATGAGTTATTTCTTTCTGATTAACATTCGTAGCTTTAATGACCTGTCCAAGTATACCAAGATCATCTTTTCTATCTACAAAAGCTTCCATGATCGTTTCAATATCTAACTTCTTGTATTTACTCTCATATAACACTACATCGCTTTGAATTTCTTTACTTTCTTTTAACTCTATATCGATGCCGATTGAACCCATGAACTTTCTATTTATTATAATTGGAAGCATTATACTGGTCATCAATATCTTTTCACCATTAAGCTCATAGTAATAGGGTTCTATGATTGAGATTTCTCGACTCTTTTTTGGAATGGTATACCATGCTTCAGTATATATATTTTTAAGAGCAACTACTTCGATATTATCGTTTTCCCAATAGACATAGGACGTAAACTTACCTTCATCATACATTTCAGAGTTGAGATAGTTATTATCATTCCCATCAAAAGCATTAGGTTCCCAAAAGGAACTCAATGAAAGTAACCCTTTACTTTGCCTTAATAGCTTTTTTTGTAGTTCAAGAATGCCTTGTCTGTCCACGTTACCCACACTCTTGATCCTGATCAACTCATTAAGAAGGGTTTTAGCAACCTCCACACCTTTTTCTAAAACAACGTAATCCCCAAGGGAACCTCGTTTTAAATATTCTATCGCTAACTCTAATAATTTCGAATCTTGACTTGTTTTAAATAATGCAATAATAAGTAAACCAACGATACTAAACAGCAAAAGAATTAAAACAACATTAGGGTCTCTGAAAACTAGCCCTAATATAATCATAATTCCAGCAAATATTAGCAGCAACTTGTTTTGGATAAAGATAGATTTCACAAAAATACCCCCTTAATTCGTTTAATTGCAAGTTTTATGCCAAAATACGGGCATTTCATTTCTATGTAAATATTTCCCTCAACCCCTCTAGCCTAAAGGATATCTTCAATCAAGTTCTCCATTTCCCAGTTGAATGGACGGGCTAATTAATCTATACATTCTGGGAAAATGATGTCCCTCAAGTCGATTCCAGACCATCAAGTCATAATCAACTCATATTCGACTCACTTCTTTAGTTCAATAGTTTTCGCCAAATCATTATAATTATTTCCTTAGAAATCACACAAAGAATAATCCTAGTAGTAACGCAGATACGTCACAAGGTCCAAAAATACACGAAACGGGGCTGTGTGAAAACTCAGTCTCCAAAAATCTAAGTGGTAACAACAATCAAAAAGCGTCCTCATTTCACTATAAAAGTGGAGTGAGGACGCTTGTATTTTGATGATATAGAAGCAAAAGTAGAGATGTGAAAACAACACAAACAAGTTTTAGCACAGCCCCGTTTCTATTTATACAGCATAAAACGGAACCGGATACAAGGTAATTAAATAGAAGGATCATCCTTTGATCCAATCGTGAGACTCCCACTTCTACAAGTAGGAGTGGTACCTCGTACTCTGCTTCGTGGGGGGTAGAGTCTCCACCGAAGCCTCGATGTTCAACTAAAGTTGAACGAGTTCACTTTAGCGGACCGCGTAACTTGTATCCAACGTACAGAATAAGAATCCAAATCGGACCAATGTAGAGCGAATAGGCCATATCAGGTATGTACGCCATTAGAACGACAACCATCGCTAGGAAGACTAACGTTACATAGTTCGAAATAGGGTAGAGTGGCAGTTTGAACGCCAGATCTTTCTCTGTCCCTATTTCTTGCTTAGCACGTCTGAATTTTAAATGGGTCATTAAAATCATAGCCCAGTTAAAAATTGCCGCGATCGTCGCAACAGACATAAGATACAAGAAGACTTTCCCTGGGACAAGAAAATTGAGAACCACCGCAATTAAGGTAAGGGCCGAAGAAAATAAAACTCCATTGACTGGCGCTCCCGCTTTACTCAGGCGAGCAAACATTTTTGGAGCACTTCCCTGCAGCGCAAGGCTATGAAGCATCCGGCCATTACTGTACAGACCACTGTTATAGGTTGAAAGCGCTGCCGTCAAAACAACCACATTAAGAATTCCCGCTGCCGCTGGAATCCCAATTTTAGAAAAAATCTCAACGAAGGGACTGCCCGTCGTCCCGACCAAGTTCCAGGGATAAATGATGGTTAACACCAACAAAGCTCCGACATAAAAGAGTAAAATCCGCCACACCACTTGATTGATTGCTTTAGGGATTGATTCCTTTGGATTATCGGCTTCTCCAGCTGTAATGCCAATGAGTTCAACTCCTCCAAAAGAAAACATAACAATGACTAACGATAATAGTAAACCCCAAAGCCCGTTGGGCAGATAGCCGCCATGTGCCCATAAATTACTTAGACCGATTGGTTGTCCGTTATTTCCAAGCCCGAAAAATATAATAAACAGCCCAAACAAAATCATCGCCACAATGGCCACAACTTTAATAAGAGAAAACCAAAACTCAAATTCACCGAAGGCTTTAACATTAATTAGGTTTACTAACGTAATTAAAACTAAAAACGCTAAGGCTGAAAGCCAAGTCGGAACAGATGGAAGCCAATAGTTTATGTATACTCCGACCACAGAGAGTTCAGCCATACTTACGACAACATAGCAAAACCAATAGTTCCAACCGGAAAAAAAGCCTGCGAACTCCCCCCAATAACGATAAGCGTAGTGACTAAAGGAACCGGAAACTGGTTCATCTACGGACATCTCCCCGAGAGCCCGCATAATAAAGAAGATCGCAATCCCTCCAATAATATACGATAAACTAATCCCCGGTCCAACCAATTTGATCGTAGTTCCTGATCCATAGAATAACCCTGTCCCGATGGCTCCACCCAAAGCAATCATTTGGATGTGCCTGTTTTTCAATGACCGCTGTAATTCATTACCTTTTTGATTGTCTCTCAAGATTTCCTCCTTATTCCTTTTGTTTTTTTAAATCCTAGAATTCAATCCAAGCTTCTGCTTGGTTTGCTCTAACAGATATGTTTCTCATTTTACACCTAAAATATTGCTAAACCCTAACTTAAACATAAAATTAGGGGACGTATCGAAAACTAAGTTCAACTTAGTTTCGCGACGTCCCCTTTTTGGAGTAAGTTTTGTAACTGCCCTTTTAACGAAACAATGCCCTAAGATCCTGACTATTAACCTTCGATGGGCTTAAGGTTGCACAAGAAGTGACGGAGCACTTTTGGTTCATAAGTGAATTCCAAGCCTTTGATTTGATCCCGACGATCCCAAATCTTAGCTAAAGCCTCAACGACCACATCCATATGATTGTCAGTATAGACACGACGAGGAATGGTCAAACGCATAAAATCTACACCGGCTTTTTTTTGAACTCCGGTCACGGGGTCGCGACCCAGTAATAGAGAACCTACTTCGACTGGCCGGACGCCCGCCTCAAGGTATAGTTCGTTACTAAGGGCTTGGGCGGGAAATTGTTCTGCAGGAATATGGGGGAGAAACTTGCCAGCATCCACAAAAACAGCATGTCCACCAACGGGCCACTGGATGGGAATACCACGCTTGCGAAGTTCTTCTCCGAGGTATTCTACCTGTCCAATTCGGCTTTCGAGATAGTCAAAGTCCAAACCTTCATAGAGTCCAACCGCTAAGCATTCCATATCTCGTCCTGAGAGCCCACCGTAAGTTACGAAGCCTTCCATAGGTACACAGGTCGTACAAGCATCTTGATACACTTCTTTTTCATTCTTAATGCCGATCAATCCGCCCATGTTGACAATAGCGTCTTTCTTGGCACTCATCGTAAAGTAGTCACCCATATCATACATTTCTCTAACAATTTCTTGAATGCTCTTATTTTCATACCCTTGTTCACGTTTTTTAATAAAATAGGCATTCTCAGCGAAACGAGCAGAGTCAATATCGATCTTCAAAGAGTATTTGTCCGCAATTTTCCGAACCCCACGGAAGTTCTCCATGGAAACCGGTTGTCCGCCCGAGGAATTACAGGTTACTGTCACAATAATAAACGCAATATTTTCAGGGCCCTTTTCAACGATGAAGCTCTCGAGTTTTTCTAAATCGAAGTTACCTTTAAAGGGATGCTCTTTTTGAGTATCGAAGGCATCTTCGATAACGAGATCCACTGCGACCATACCATTCATCTCAATATGTGCCATGGTTGTATCAAAGTGCATATTTCCAAGCACAAATTGCCCGTTGTGTTTTTTCAAATTTGGAAAGAGGACTTGCTCTGCCCCACGACCTTGGTGTGTCGGAATTACATAGTCATACCCGAAGATCCCTTTCACTGCATCTTTCACTTTAAAAAAGGATTTGCTTCCAGCATAGGACTCATCTCCAAGCATCAAGGCGGACCACTGTTTATCACTCATAGCGCCAGTACCGCTATCCGTGAGAAGATCAATGTAAACATCTTCTGCTCTTAAAAGAAAGGGGTTATACCCTGCTTCTTGGAGTTTTATCAAACGCTCTTCACGAGAAATCATGCGCATAGACTCTACCATTTTAATGCGATAAGGTTCTGCTTTTCTAGCCATTTATAAAGTGCCTCCCATATTCTCGATATTTATAATTCTAGGCTTGAGTATTGCAAAATACGTGCCAGGGCATACGAAGGGTAGAAGTTAGGCAGCAAAAGGGTTTTTCCTTGATTTCAATCCTATTTGCTTTGGGATTGATAATAAAAAGTGACAAGTATTCTTATCAGTGATAAAAATACTTGTCACTTTTCATGCAGTTGTTCCTATTCAATTCCATAATTCTTCATTTTATTTAAAATCGTCGTATTAGAAACTCCGAGTACTCTTCCCGCTTTTCTAGAGGACGAATGGGTTTCTAATACACGCATAAGAACTTGTTTTTCAACTTCACTTACAATTTCCTTTAAGGTCGGCCATTCTTTTTCCACTGGTATCTGTATTTGAAAATCTCCCTCCTCGCACTCTACAGTGTGTGGAGTCGAAACTAAATCAGTCCACTCATAAAAGAGTTGTGGATTAATCTCAGCGGAATCCATAACATTGATTATGCGCTCAAGTATATTTTCGAGCTGACGCACATTCCCTGGCCATGTTTGACCCATCAATAACTCAACGCTCTCTTTCGTTAAATGAATTTCTGATTTTCCTAGTTTTTCCGAAATCTTGCGAATCAAATGCTGGGCAATCAGGGGAATATCCTCAGAGCGTTCCCGAAGAGGGGGAATCCGCAATGGAATAACATTCAAGCGATAATAAAGGTCTTCTCTGAATTCCCCCTTTTGAATCATTTCTTCCAGATTACGGTGCGTCGCAGCAACAATACGAACATCCACAGGAAGTTCCTTCGATCCCCCGACCCGGCGAATCATACCTTCTTGCAAAACCCGAAGCAAACGAACCTGAACCTGCGTTGGTATTTCTCCGATCTCATCTAAGAAAAGGGTTCCATGATCTGCTTGCTCAAAAAGCCCTTTCTTCCCTCCTCTAGCTGCCCCTGTAAAGGATCCTTCTTCATAGCCGAAGAGTTCGCTTTCCAGCAAGCTATCTGGTAAGGCAGCGCAACTGATCGGAATAAAAGGAGCCTGAACTCGCAAGCTTTCCCTATGAATCGCTCGCGCAAATAGTTCTTTGCCTGTTCCGCTTTCTCCGCGCAATAAGACGGTTGAGTTTCCTTTAGCCACCATCTTAGCGGTTTCGATAACATGGCGCATCTTCTCACTCTGATAAATAATCCCCTCAAAGGACATTAATTGTTTTTTTCGGTCGATTTTTGAAATAATCTCTTCAATTTGGCAAAAGTCTTTCATAGTAGCCACCGCGCCGATGACTTGACCTTTTGCGTTGAGCACTGGAACTCCTGTCGTCAAGAAATGAATAACTTGATTTCCCTTAGTAAATTCCCTCTCCGTGAGGCGATAGGGCAATCCGGTCTTAAGGGTTTCTAAAATGGGTGCATTTTCTTGGAACAACTCCACAGCGCCTAACCCGATCACCTCTTCAGCTGAACAGTGGAATATCTTACAGGCCACTTCATTAATTTGAATGATTTCACCGTCTTTATTGACAGCCACAATCCCTTCGCTGACAGAGTTTAGAATGGTCTTTAAAGCACGCTCTCGCTCTTCGTAGGGCATCTGATCGCGCAATTTTATATATAAAACGCCACTGACAGCTTCTAAATCCTTTATTAATCGTTGAACTAGATCTACGGAAGTACAACGGAATTTAATAAACATGCCCTGATCTGGAATGACTTCCATCCCAATCTTATCAACTTGATTTTTTTCGCATCTCTCAAAGATCTCCATCCCTAAACCCAAGCGATCTTCAAAATCAATCTGAATCACGCGTTCCAGAAACTCCATTGGCTACCTCCTTTAGTGAACTCGTTCAACGAGGAAATATGTCGAATAATATTGTATATAACAATAAATTATACCATATATTAACTCTAGATAGCTAGAATGGTGATAAACGCCTGCCTTAATAAAAGCTGCCGTATTGGAGCAGAATAATCGTATGCCTCGCAAAAGTTCCAATTACTTGCTTGGTTTGTTCAAGCGAAATCAGTTATACTTATATATGTCTGACATAACATAAAGATTGCAGACAAAATTCAAGGAGGTTATACCATGAATAAACAAACTCTCAGTACTCAAAACGCCCCTGCGGCCATTGGCCCTTATTCTCAAGCGGTTAAGGTTGGAAATCTAATCTTCACATCTGGACAGCTGCCGATCAACACGCAAAGTGGAGAATTGATCGCTGATATTGAAGGAGCAACCAAACAATCCTTAGATAATGTGAAAGCGATTTTAGAGTCCGCAGGCACTTCTATGGACAAAGTCGTAAAAACCGTAGTTTTTCTGAAAGATATGAATGACTTTGTAGCGATGAATGCTGTTTACGCCACCTATTTCCCGACTAATCCTCCTGCCCGTTCAGCTGTACAAGTAGCACGTTTGCCAAAGGACGCTGTTGTTGAAATTGAAGCGATTGCTTTGGCTGAATAATAGAACATAAAAGGATCCATGAAAACGCATGCGTTTTCATGGATCCTTTTATGTTTTAACTAAAACTCGAATTGTTTATTGCGATAAGCTTTAAGATATTTAACACAATAGTCATCTCGCCCAGCCAGTGTTTCAGCCGTGATCAAACTTGCCATCATCATCTTGTCCAATGGGTTAATAATTAAACCATCTAATCCTTTGCCAATGGCCATAATGGCAAAGGCATGATTCATGAATTTCCGTTCCGGCAGACCATAAGATATGTTAGACAATCCGCACATAGTATGAACCCCTTTAAACCGTGTCATAATGGCTTCCACGGAATTAATAAATTCCACGGCAAAGGTGCTGTTTGTAGAAATAGGCTGTACTAGAGGATCTACATAAATGTGATCCAGTGGTACATTATTTTGGACGAGCCCATTGATGAGTTTATCTGCAATTCTTAACCGATCATCCATAGTCTCGGGCATTCCTTCATCACTCATGCAAAGCGCAACAACTTTTAATTCTGTGCCTGCAACGACCGGAATCAACGCATCATAGCGCGCTTTTTCCAGGGAGATGGAGTTAATCATCGCAACACCTTTGTGTACGGACAAGGCTTCTTCAATTGCTTTTGGGTCGGGGCTGTCAATACAGCAGGGGCAATCCACGACTTCTTGAACTGTTTTGACCAGCCATCTCAGGTATTCTGGTTCCTTACCGACAAAGATACCAGCATTGACATCAATATAATTTGCCCCAGCCTCGAATTCTTCCCGGGCTACCTTTTGGATATAATCGACATCTTGAGCTTTGATAGCCTCTCCTATGGCCTTACGGCTAGCATTAATTAATTCTCCTACAATTATCATTACGTTTCCTCCTTCAATTAGGGTAGCTTCCACCGCCACCTTGTATAGCCTTAATGACTATCTTAACTTTTCTAACTCGCTCTTTCTTCATAATCTTGGTAAGTACTTCCCCACCCATACCCCAGTTATCAGTATCATTCAATGGAGCAGTCAGTTATCTTTGGGTACCTATCACAACAAGGTTTTCTGCTAAACTAGCAATCTGTCCAAGGGCTAAAGACAGTTCGGTAGCAGCATAAGCTTGAGACTCCGTAACTGCACTCAGTTGATTTATCGCTACAATAAGGTTTTGGACGGAACTTTGTACAGCTTTCAGGTCAATGTCAATTTCCGTTGTCGAGACTCTTGTGGATTCGGAGAGCTTCCGAACCTCATCAGCAACAACCGAAAAACCCCGACCAAGCTCACCGGCTCTAGCGGCCTCGATAGACGCGTTCAATCCAAGGATATTAGTTCGCATAGAAATCTTACGGATCTCGTCCTTCACTTTGCCTGTATGTTCTATCTCCTGCAGAACATGGCTAGTTTCACTATCCATATTTTTCACGGTAGCTGCAAGTTCCTCAGAAGAAGCGGACAAGTTTTCGGCAGAAGCGGATATTTGTTCTACAGCTGCCAAAATATCTTGACCAGCATCGGTCAACGTATCATACTTAGCAACTGAAATGTCAATAACGACACACCCTACTACAATACCGTTTTCCTTGATCGGATAACCTATTCCCACATAGGGAATTCCCAAGACCTCTTTAGGTACACGCCTAACAATACGCTTCTCAGTACGAATGGCTTCTTCGGAAATTCCACCTTTAGGCAAGGGATCGCCAACCTTTACTTTCAGGTTCAGGCTTGGCCCCGGATACCAAGCTAACACTTTCTCTGTATCTAGAATACATACCGCTACCTCATCATCATAGAATTGTTGTAACTCACTAGCGACTTCTAAAAAGGCCTCGAGCTTCACTAGCTTCACCCTCCTCAATTTTCTTCTCACTTATTTTTCATAAGTCCATACGTTAATCGAAAAAGGGGAAATTGGAAAGTGACCCTAACCAATAACGAATTTCGCTTCTAACTCACGAATTTCCGTCAGACCAATTAATTCATTAAATTCCGGAAATGGAATCATTGACGGTATTAAATTTTCAGTGGAACCTGTTTTCATGAGTTCTGCCATCAGATTTTTCATGGCTTGAGCCACCATGTACGTTGAAGCCGTCGGGAAGATGACCATATCATACCCAATTTTTTCTAATTCTCGGGCCGGCAAAAGAGGAGTTCGCCCACCCTCTACCATATTTGCTAAAACCGGAACGTTAAAGCCGGATGTGATTTTCTTCATCTCATCGACTGATTCTGGTGATTCAACAAAGATTATATCAGCTCCTGCTTCTTCATAAGCTTTAGCCCGGCGAATAGCCTCGTCAATCCCATGAATGGTTCGAGCATCTGTACGGGCAATGATCACAAAATCAGGATTTTGCCTTGCTTCGACAGCTGCCCTGATTTTGCCCACCATTTCCTCCATCTGAATAACCTGACGTCCCGTCATGTGTCCACACTTTTTGGGTGCTACTTGGTCTTCTAATTGTATCGCGGCTACTCCTGCCATTTCATATTGACGCACTGTTCTCATAACGTTAATAGCATTTCCAAATCCCGTGTCGCCGTCAGCTATTACCGGAATATCTACGGCACTGGCAAAATTGTTTGCCCGAGATAACATCTCACTCATTGTCATTAAGCCTACGTCTGCTGTACCTAAATGACTGGCCGCTTGGCCATAACCTGTCATGTAAACGGCCTGAAAACCGGCTTTCTCAATGATCTTAGCTGTTAAGACATCATGGGCTCCAGGGGCAACTAAAATTTCTTTAGCTGCCAGTAAATTCCTTAATACCTTGCCTTTATTCATAACGATTGGCTCCTTAATCCAAATTTTTTGCTTCTTTTAAAATATTATTTTCTGCCAAAGTGAGCGCTTCGTTAGGATATTCTTCGGCCATAGCCCCAATGGTATATAACTGATAATTATGATCCACCACAAACTCAGGATTTTCTGGCAGCAACGAAATTCCTCGATTGGCGAAGGATTTTTGTAAAATTTCCAAAGCCTCTTCTTTTGTCGAATGAGCGAAAATGCCCCCCACTGCGATAACTCTCTGAACTTTACGCAAATCACGACCGACAGGTATTCCCGGCACAATACCTAGAACCGGGTCAAAGCTCTGGGCAATATACCCCGCATGCCGCTTAATGGCAATTTCTATGGCACCAATCGCTAACGCTTTATCAAAATTTATCTCTTTTTCATGGGTGCTGATGTGTCCTGTGTGCTTCTCAAGGTACTGTGCATAAACTTGGATTTCCTTGGTTAAACCTTCACCTGCTAAACCAACTTTAGCCAAAACTCCACTTGCTCCAACCGTTTCCACAATGCCTGCAGCACTCACCCTTAATCCTAGGTTACCTTCGACCGTTCTGTAAGATAGCTGCTTCTCATTCGAAACCACTAAACCCTTTTCCTCTTTGGTTAGGTTTGCTAAATCAGGTAAAACAGAGTGGACATCCGTTGTTGCCCCACCAATATCTATAACTAGGATATTGCCATAACCCTCCTTTTCATGGGTACCCAGCGCTAGGAGCTCTGTCCCCATAAGCACCGCACCCGGTGTAGGAAAAACCCGTCCATTAGAGACTATTTCTAGTAAGCGCCCTAAACCTCTAGCCCTAGTAATCTGCCGAATAAATTCCTGATGAATAGCTTCCCGCGCTGGTTTGACTTTCAGTTCATGGATCGTTGGCATAACGTTAGGCACTCGGATCGTGCGAATCCCGCCTATTTTCAAAACCTCTGCTACTTTTGGTTGAGCTTCGATATTTCCGGCAATAATGACCACACTATGCGTCTTACTGTTAACAATCACTTCAGCATTCTCCAGCAGAGAATCCTGATCACCACCATCTGTCCCACCGGCTAAGAGAATAATATCGGGCTTGATTTCCTGTAATACCTCTAAGCGAAAATCAACAGGTGTCTCGTGCGATATAATCTCCAATACCCGCGCACCGGCACTCATTGCTACTTCTTTTGCAGCCTTCGCTGTAACTCTGGGCATATAACCCATCGCTACCATCCGCAGCCCACCTGCGGCAGAACTCGTTGCCAACGTGCGGGAGGAAATCACCTCTGTCCACTGAAGATCATGCGCCAGATTATGACATGCCTTGATAAGTCCTATTTCGATGTTTTCCACGGTAGTTGGAGCTTGAGAACGGCCGATAAACATTAAATTAGTTCCAAAACGATTAAATGCTGATACTTTGGTATAGGTACTTCCCACATCGTAGACTAAGAGATCAACCTGGGGCATAATATTATCACTTCCTTGGCAACCCAGCTTTTCCCTAAGCTAGATTGCAATATAAACATAACCGTCCATAATGCGGCGTGAGGTACGACCAAAGGCTGCTCTTTCGAGCTTAATCCCGTCTCCTTCTTCTTTAGCTTCAACTTCGATATCAATAACACCCGCTGGATGGCCTATTCTAATAAGTGAAGATTTCGAATGAGTTACAAGGTTGACAATCGTACCTGGAATTTTCGCTGCAGCCCCAGTGCAAGTCGTCCCGGTCCCAGCATAGGTCTTGTGTGTCACTTGCATATACATGAGTCTGGATACAAAATCAACTTGATCTGCCTTAATTTTGTTGCCTGTTGTAAAGTTGACATAATCTTGTGGTTCACTGACAAAAGCAATCATCGGAAAGGCGGGGCTGTTTTTCAAAGCATCTGCTTCGTCTTTAGCCATACCGATCATGGCTGCCGCTTTACCACGGATTCTTTCTAACAAATCCAGCATTTCCTTATTTGCGTCGATTTCGGCTGGAGTTTCAATTCCTGTAAGCCCTATATCTTTGGCTCGTACAAAAACCATCGGATTTGCGACATCAATAATTGAAGCCTCTAATTTGCCAAAACCTTTAATATTAAGGACATCAACTACCTTCCCAGTAGGTAACATCTTATTCGTGACGGAACCGGCGGTACCGGCAAAGTCCAACATGATTTTTGCTCCGCTACCTGGAACTCCGGCGATTTTGTAGTCGCCGTTTACTCTAGCTTTACCATCGCGCACAGGAACCTCAGCAACCAGAATCTTACCGGTATTTGTATTATGAATGCGAACCTTCGTGACTGGTTCGACAGCCCTGACTAATCCTTCATCGATGGCGAACGGACCAACCCCTGAAGAGATGTTCCCGCAATTTCCAGAAAAATCAATCAGTTTTGTTCCTATACTCACTTGCCCAAACGTGTAATTGATATCAGCATCCGATCGTGTCGATGGTCCAATAATGGCTACCTTGCTCGTTAGGGGATCTGCTCCACCCAAACCGTCAATTTGTCTTACATCTGGACTGCCAAAGATTGCTAAGATCTCTTGATCTCTTTGATGTGCTTCTGGTGACAAGTCATTTTCCATGAGGAAAACCCCTTTACTCGTCCCTGCCCTTAAAATAGCACATCGTATCCTGCGTTGCTCCGTCATCCTATTTCCTTCTTTCGTTCATTCTCTCTCCTACCCACCTAATGACATCTTGTGGATCAGTTCCAGGGCCAAAGAAGTTCTCGACTCCTAAGAAAGTGGTGCCTTCGTTCTTCATTTTTTGTTCGATCTGGGCATGTTCCTCTTCTTTCTCTGCGATCCGACCTCCGGCTATCAGCACTACATTATCCCTGATGCCAAGTTCCTTTAGGCGTTTTTCCACACGCGGAAATAGTGTCAAACCTAAACCTAAAAGATTGCTGACTCCAACCACATCTGCTTTAGTTTCCGCAGCGACTTCAGCCACTGTTTCAGGTAAATTCATTCCTCGTAAATAGATCACTTCATAGCCTGCTTGCTCAAAAGCCTCACGGATGACGTTAATACCTACCACATGAGCATCCGCACCGACCGTTGCTAAGAGGACCTTTTCTTTTTTAGATATTGGCTTCTCATCTTCCACAGTTACCTTCTCAGTGGTAAAGGAAATTTTATTCACTGGGACATCAACAGGGCCATAACCTGGTATATAACGACGAATCCCATCTTTCCCTCTGTGGGTTTTTACACCCCTCTTTAGATCCCAGGCTGCAGCATTTGGTGCATCGAGAATGCCCTTTTTCCCAGCTGCGACAATGATATTGATAAGTTCTTCGTCCCTATATTTTAACCAAAAATCCGGCCCAATTTCTTTTGAACTTAGCTCCTGAGACAATCCAAAGGTGCTCGTCAAAACAGCCAAAGCCTCTGTCACTATTTCAGCTTGCCGGCGTTCAATTGCCGGATCCATAATTTCGTAGGAAGCGGTATTCTCAAAGACATTTTGCGTGGCCCAAATTGCCTTAGCCATTGATGCTCCCGTCGGAATCCCCACGTTTTCTGCGGCTTTTGGCCTATAGAAGTTTGCTCCACCTAATTTGGCACTGATTGCCATTCGAGCAAAGTGAGCTTGTTCTGCGATCAGGTCAGCCGGAGGGTTCTGAAAAGTCTCTGGGACAACAATCAGAAACTCACTCCACATAAGTTGCCTAAAGGCCCGCATGACAGCTAAGTCAGCTAGTAGATTGATTCCACCTACATTCATTTGAATTCCGCTAAGTGAGCTAGGTAATCCAGCATGGATCGCTAAGCCTTCAGCTAATAGGCACATTGCCAGGGCCATACCGTCTGTTCCGCCAATATTATTAAGGTGCTTATGTGAATCTGTTTGGACAAAAATATTATTATCAGCACAAATTTGCAGCGCCTTATACCCATTGGAGACCTTAGTCTTATAATCATGAATACCCCGTCCACCGAAATGAACGTGGATAACTGGTCCAATATCTGTACCATCGAAGCCAGCAATCAGGGAATTAATAATGGATAAGTGCGGTGTATCCCCGGTAGCGTTAATGCGTAGAGGATGTTTTTCTCCACCACCTAGTTCTACGAATCGGCGTTCTCCATCTGGTGTTATACCACCCTTACCCCGAGACTGTTCAATCAAATCCGCCCCGTCTAAAGGATCAATGTGCCGGGTAGCTTCAGAATGCACAAATTGGAAGAGATCTATTTTAAGTTCCTCGGCTACTTTATACATAGCTATTGATTCCTGATAAGTCTCTTCAGCAGAATTCCTGCCCAAAATAGGGTTTTGGATAGGAATACCCGTCCTGACTGCCTGACGCCCCAATTCTGTAATACGGTAACCACTGCGTTCAACCCCATTAACGACTCGGGGAAAAGGTGCTGGCAAGCCGGTAATCGAGCCATCTGGGCCCAGTTTAGGCATTTCTACGCCAAAAACCTTTTCGTAAGCTTGAACTCGTTCATAGTCCTCTGTAATGATCTGCTTGGTTTTCTCCTGCATTGGTTTCTTCCTCCTAACTTTTGCGGGAAGATATCATGAAATTTTCAATTGTTTTCGGACTTTGGCAATCAGCCCACCTGCTTCTAACGTCTCCAAAACGTTGGAGGCTAAACTAGTTCCGCTGATTTTCCCACCACTCGCACAAATTGTAACTTCAGCCAACACTAAGTCTACCTCAATTTCCTGTCCATTTTCCACCCGCTGCTCCAGGTCACAGACTAGAACTGGCAAACCAATGTTTATCGCATTGCGCCTAAAAATCCGAGCGAAGGATTTAGCAATCACTAATCCCACTCCTGCTTCCTTCAGAGCAACGGGCGCTTGCTCCCGGCTTGAACCGCAGCCGAAATTCTCACCAGCTACGATAATATCTCCATCCTGCACCTTCTTTGTGAAATCCGGAATCTCGCCACCCGCAAGCGCATATTCCTTAAATTTCTCTATGGGAGCCGCCATTGCATATCCTGGGAAAATCTGGTCCGTATCAACATTACCACCCAAGGTCCAAACACGACCCTGTATCTTACTTTTCCAGCTCATCAGCTAAACCTCCTAAAGGTACCACCCTGCCAGGTGCTACGATGGTTCCAGCAATCGCACTTTCTGCTGCCAAGCGAGGGGAGGCCAGATATATTATTCCTTCAAGATGACCCATTCTGCCAGGAAAATTTCGATTGGTTGTCGAAACAGCCACATCGCCAGCAGCTAAAAGTCCCATATGTGCTCCAAAACAAGGACCACATCCTGGGCTAGTTATCATACCTCCAGCTTCACGAAAAATCAGGTTTAAACCTTGATCCTCCATCTGCTGGGCAATATCTACTGAAGCAGGGATTATCAATAAAGTAACACCAGCAGCCACCTTGCGACCCTTAAGCACTTCTGCGGCTATCAACATGTCGCTTAAGCGTCCATTTGTACAGCTTCCAATAACTACTTGCGATATCTTAGTTGAAGGAAGGTCAGCCGCTCTGACTACATTACCAGGATTAGGTGGGCAAGCTACACTCGCTGGAATATTCTCAGCTTTGAAGGTATAAACTTCTTTGACCGTTCCAACAGCTTGATCCTGATCTGCAAAATAACTAATCATGGTCCCCATCTCGATGCCCATGTTAGAAATCGTCATTTTATCATCCATAGTTAGCTGATCCATTAAGCTACCTGAATAAATAACTCCTTGATCGGTAAATCCTGCAGTCCCGTAATGTCCAATCAAGTGTAAGATAACATCCTTAGCGTAAACTCCAGGCAGTAGTTTCCCGTCGATATGAATCTCAAAAACGTCAGGCACCTCTAAATCAATTGTACCTGTGGCCATAGTCGCTGCTAATTCAGTAGCACCCACTGCAATTGCTAAAGCACCGTAAGCACCAGCCGTACAGGTATGAGAGTCTGCACCTACCAAGATCGAGCCTCGTTTCAAACGGTGTTTTTCGGCTATAACTTGATGAATAACCCCTTCTCCTTTGTCGTAAAGTTTAACTCCGTATTCCTGGGAGAACTCTTTGAGAACATTGTGCAATACTTTGGCCTCTACCGTAGCTGCTGGAATGATATGATCTAGGATAAAGACCACCTTTTTCGGATCGAAAACGCGATCTATGCCAATCTTCTTGAATTGTTCAACAGCCATAGGCCCCGTAATGTCATGGGCTATTGCCAGATCAACCTTTACCGTTAGATCATCACCGGCGTGAACCTCGTCCTTACCTGCTGCAATTGCCAAATATCGTTCTATTTGGTTCACTCTACTTCTCCTCCATTCGATCAATCAACGAGAACAATGCCTAACCTCTTCGCTACCATGCAGGCTTCTTCTAAGGACGGTCTGGCATTTTTGAGAACCAGTCGAGCGCCTCCTCTGTTCAAGGCTTCGACCATTGAACTTTGCTCGGTAGCGAAGACAGTAATCCTTTGCATCTGAGGCGCATCCACTTTTACTATTTCAATCTTAATCTTTTCTTCTCGGACTCTTTGCATGATCTCCCGATAGGCTTTACCGTTATCTGTGCTTGCCCCCAAGACTGCAGCCATCAGAATTCCTGGAATGTTAATTCCACGCCGAGCAAACAATTCTGCATACAATTCGATCTTAACTCCCGTGATTTTCCCTTTTGCCAAAGCATGCGCAATACGACCGGTATTCGTCGGTGATCCTACGGCTTGGCTGCTTCCCCCAACCACTGCTTCTCCAAAAGGTTTTACGATTGAATTGGCTTTTTCGGCAAACGCACGAGCTTCTTTTAAGGCCCTGTCCATAGTCACTTCAATGTTTGTCTTTTCTTTCTCCTTGATTGAATCGTCTATGAAGTACTCAACCTCAAGGTTCGTTTTAAAAAACGGCTGCATATAATCGTTAACCACAGGAACTATATGCGTCGCTGAAACCGGGTGTACCGCTGCAGCCATGGCAATCATGACGTCAACTGGTACATCGACCGGAATATTGGTATGCATTGCCAAGTTTGCTGCCAAATTGCCAATAACCACACCACCGCCGATATGAGTGGCGCATAGCCCTGATACCATTACCCGGGGAGTGCAGGGTACACCAATCGTTGGAGATAACGCCAATACGATAGCTTTAGCCAACGCCTGAGGCTGTCCTTGGCGATATTCGACTAATGTTGCAGCTGTAGCAGCAGCACCGGCACCAAAGCCTTCCATATTACAACCCGTAGATGTTTTGGCCGCCCGGAAGATGGTTCCTACTTTTAGCATCACAGATACGACTCGTGCCAATTCTTCTTTATCTTCAATGATCTCCTGCAGCGCCCGGAAAATTCCGGTGTAGGTACAAGAGTCCCCAGTTCCAGCGCAGGGCTGCAGTCCGCAAGAATGGTTGCCCACTTGAGCTGCTAGAGTATAAACAAGTATTTTATTGATGAGGTCATCCTCAAATAAACGATGAGAAAAATCATTATAAGCTAATTCTTGAGGTACTCTACCAAGTAAAAAACTCGAACCAGAAGTAATTCCAACCTCTGTAGCATAAAGGTTGTGTGCAAAGGCATTAATAACCGCATCGATAACCTCTTCTCGAGTCATAGCATTCTGAGCCATTCCCTCGGCAATAATAACCTCACTGACACGTATGCCTAAATCATCCGCGATTTCGACCACTTCGCCGATGGTTAAATTTCCGACTTGGTATCCCTTTGCTTGAATTAGTTTTAGGATCTTTTCCACTTGGCTCACCTCCAGTTTTTAAGTTTTACGCTCGGACTTTAATATTCAACAGATCTTCTAGCGGTTTTATTACGGCCGAAATATCTTCCCGTCCTAGTCCAGCAGCTCGCGCTTGCTCAAATACCTGTTGGGCAACATTCGTTAGCATCATCGGAACCTTGACTTCTTTAGCTGTTTGGATAGCGAGTTCAAGATCTTTATATTGGAGGTCAATTGCAAATCCGGCCTCAAACTGACCTTTAAAAACGAAGTTAGGCATTTTAGCTGCAAGAGCGTAGCTGTTACCCGAACTAACGCTAATGATTTCTAGCAAGACTTTGGCATCCAGCCCAAGCTTTGTTCCTAAGACAAAAGCTTCTGCTCCTGCAGCCATATTCACTCCTAACAATAGGTTATTGACGATCTTTACTGCATCACCCGCGCCAACCTTACCCACGTGGTAAATCTTTTTACCCATTACCTCTAATAACGATTGATAGCGCTCCACAAGTTCTTTCTCGCCGCCTATCATGATCGTTAACGTTCCATCCGTTGCGCCCTTTACCCCACCGCTAACTGGTGCATCGATATAATCAATTTGGTGTTCGAAGGCTAGTTTTGCCATTTTCTGTGTAAACGTTGGCGCAACACTCGACATATCAATAATCGTGAGTCCCGGCTTTGCCCCGGCGAAAATCCCCTGTTCTCCAAGCAGGACCTGCTCTACAATTCCTCCATTCGGCAACATTGTGATCACGACATCGACCTCTTGAGCTAATTCACGTGGACTCTGAATCATTTTTGCCCCTTCAGTCACAAGTTCTTGAACAGCTGCTTCATTCACATCATTGACAAACAACGAATATCCTGCACCGATTATATTTTTTGCCATTGGTTTTCCCATGACACCAATTCCAATAAAGCCTACTTTCAACGTCAATCCCCCCACCCTCCAAAAACCAATCCAAGGTTTCCCTATCGAAGCCCGTCTTCGCCTTCAATTTCATTTTTTTGTAAGCCGCCGATTCGTGGATGAGGACGCCCGGAATCCGTAACCACAAGCGCAACAAGCAATTCATCTGCTCTAGGTGCATCTGCAATTCTCACTTCCATGGCATCATAGTGTGTACGCACAAAAGCTGCATCTTTGTAGTGTACAGGCACATCTAAGCTCGTTCCCATTCCACCAAGCTTTTTAGCAGAAGGGATGATGGCTTTACCGCCCCCAACTTGTTCTCTAAAAGGTTTGCCTAAACGAGGGTGTAAAATAGCAGCGGCATGTTCAAGTTCACCCTTTTCACCAACAATAACTCCCTTGCCGTAGCTCTCAACGTCTTCCTTCGCAATTCCGAGTACTTTTACTGCCCGTTCAGCGAGCATTGAGCCCAATTGTTCGCCGATTTCCATCAGTTCTGTTAAATCTTCCACATACTGTCCTGCAAATGGATTTTTAATAACAGCCATAGCTACAGCCTTACGAGTGGGTTTAGCTACAGTCTTTTCGCCCTCCCTATGTGTTTCTTCAACGACCGTTACAATTTTACGAATTTCCATCTTAGTTTCCTCCCTCAAATTTTGCTACTTGACACAAGTTATCCGGTATCATAACCACCAAGTCATCAAGAAAGAGTACCGCTCCGTGAATGAGACCTTGAGACTTAAGCTCCATGGCTTTACACAAGCCATTCTCTAAAGCTATTGTCTTCGTTTGAAGGCTTAGGTCCCCAACCTTGATTGTAACCAAGTGTCCAGGTATATCTGTATTCGGGTCTAGTTGTTCTGCAGGAAGTCTCAAAATGCCTGGATCTTCAGTAAAGCAATGATTAGCAATCAGCGTTGCACAAGCGTCAGCGACTCGAGCAGTCTTCGCTGCAACTGTCACGGCACTGGCGATACCCTTCGTAAAGCTACGCCCTCCCAAACCACTGGTTGCTACTCCCCCAATTCCATCTTCAGCGGTCAGATTAAGAATATGACTATATCCTGAGGATTCAATACTCGGTGTCAGCCCCAGCTTCGTCTTTTCAAGGCCAACCAATCTTATCGCAATATCCCCACCATTATTGATCAAGACCTTAGTGGCACCTTTTTCCACCAACCAGTCAGCCGCTAAATCAGCAAATGTACCTGCTACAGCAGCCATTGGGGTTAAGGTTCGATCTCCGGTTTCTAACACAGCTGCGACCATCAACCGCAAAGGCAAGGGGTAGACACTGAGATCCCATTCATCTAACGTTAAAACATCTTTTGCTTGTTTTTGAACCTCGGCCAAATCTGATAGAATCTTGATCACGTACTCTGCCGCCTCATGCAATTGTTCTATCATAGGGAGTCTATGTGCTCTAGCCATTAACATCATTTGAACTGGGCCATAATCTAGAAATACTCGATCTTCCGCTAAGACATTGATCATTACCCTACCTTCTCCCGGTCACTCTATTTGAGAGATAATCTGACTTCGCTTCTTGATCGCTTGGATATGACCACCGATTTCCTCATACTTTTTCAAAGGCATTGTATATTCCACTGGAGCTACTGTTGCTGGTGTGGGAACCCACGTAAAGGCTTTGGAGACTACTTTTTCAACATCCACCATGAAGTTAATCCCTCCACCAGGGAGAACATAGACTGCAGCACCACCAATGGTTAATATTGCTTCTCCGTTATGGACGGCCTGAGTTACTTTCAAAGGATTTAAGGCTACACCAGCGCGTGCACTACCGCCTGTTCCTCCAACGTAGAGAGCAGAAACTCGTGCATTTTCACACGTGTCGCGGATAGCATCAACTGCACTCTTTACTTCATTAGTCATTGGAATCTCAATCACTGAACCATCTTTCTGGACTTCCATGAGTGCTGACATGCTTCCAGTAGTCTCAGTAACAAGTACTTTCATACCTTGCTTAGCCAGGGACATATCGACTGACTTAATTGCATCTATTGGATTTTCTATATCAGTACCGCCCCAACCCTGGCCATGTTCCCCAAAATAACGTCCTCGCGTACTTCGTCTGGCATTGGGAATGACTCCACTCCAGCTCATACCGACTGCTTCCCCAGCCATATGTTCTGAGAGTAAGCCAACCACATGGTGATCAAGAATAATCGCTTCATCGACAACTTCCTTGAGTCTTGCAGCGAACATACCGATCGTTGCACTTCCGCAACCAACGCGCATTTTCGAATCTTCCACTCCGTTAATAATGGGTGGACAACCCACTTGAAGTTCCAGTGTGTTATTTTCAACCTTCAAGTTCACTCGTTCACCATTGGCAATTTCCACAATTGTTCGAGCAACTATGAAACCATCTCTACCTGTAAGAAGGTTCGCTCCCCCAATTGAAAGCATTTTAGAACCATACTCTTCTGTATCAACCATTCCTATTACTTTGCCATTACGTTTAACCTTTGCACCCTCTTCACCAACGAACAAATTAGTATCAATCTTAACCTTAACTCCACTATAACTTAAAGGTGCTTCAGTTACGACTGTAATCATCTCAACCCCATCTACAGTATCCTGAGCAATAAACGGTGCTGGTTTACAACATGGGTAGGCAGTTCCAGACCCAACTGCAGTAATCAGCGGACCTCCTGGCGTGACATCTGTCACCAATTTACGGTTACGAATAAGCTGCCCTTTGTCATTCCTATAACGCTGACATGCTCCAGTATATCCTTCTAGAACTTCGCATTGCACTGGGCATGAGGTGCATTTTACAGCCCCTTCTTTGATTTCAGTGACCCTTGCTACGGCATTGCTTGGGCATACTCTAGTACAGATTCCGCAACTTGTACAACTATCTTGAAAAATAGCTTTTTTGCCTATAATTAGAATAGCCTTATTAGGACATTCTTTACTACAGATTCCACATCCCTTGCATAACTCGTTGTCAATCACTATAGCCATTAGTTAACCCCCCTGTCCTCCATTAACTACAAATTATTTTATTGTATAATTACGTGCAGAAGGGGGAGTGTTACGACTCTTTGTCACTTTGATGACTCCATCAACCATAACAAGAGCAACAGCTGGCAAATCTCCAGCCTCCAACGCTTCTAAGGTATTACTCCCTATTGAGCCAATCGGGGCGTCCATGATTACCAAATCCGCTTCTTTACCTTCAGCGATAAGACCTGCCTCCAACCCAAAGACACGTGCAGTATTGCCTGTTGCCATTGCAATGACTTTTTCAGCAGGAATACCCGACATGGAAGCTATAAAGCTTATATTCCGTAAGATTCCCAGCGGAATAATGCCTGTACCGGAAGGAGAATCGTTACCGAAGATGAGTCTGTGCAAAGCATCTTTCTCTGCCAATCTTTTGGCGGTAAAAGCTGCGATTTTTGGATTGCCACATTGTACAATCTCAAGCGTCAAATCCGTAGTATTGATCAGTTTTTCAACTTCAGCAGAAGAAACCGCTGTTGGTCCTCCATTAACATGGGAAACAACTGTCGGCTGAACTGCAATGACATCATCTGCTGAAACTGTTGAGCTCCCTGGAATTGAAGTCCCACCTGTATGCATTGCTACTTTCATTCCATATTTTTTTGCCCAATTTACCATTGGTTCAGCATCTTCTGGTTTTTTTACACTTCCCAAACCAACTTCTCCGACGAGCCAGACGCCTTCCTTGGCCATCTCAGCGAAATCTGCTTCAACCAGCCCCTTTTCTAGAATTACCGCCCCGCCATGAACTTTTAAACCAGATGAGCGTAGATTTTCGAACGACTTATGAACTAGTATCGCTAAGGCCTTTGTTCCAGCTGGATCTTTTGGACGTCCAGGAAAGTGAGGTTCACCTGCCGATATAAAAGTTGTTACTCCGCCATGCATGGCACCATCAAGATAGTCTTGCGTTTTTTGGCGAGGGGTATAATCCCCAATCACCGGGTGAACATGAGAGTCAATCAACCCTGGTATAACGGTCATCCCTACTACGTCAATCGTCTTATCTACCTTGAAACCTGCCAAGATATCTGCGTTACCTATTTTGGCAATTTTCCCTTCTTGAACAACGATCGTATTCGCCTTACTTAACGGTTGTTTAATGTCCCCAGTAACAATCATCCCGATGTTTACAAATGCAATAGTCGCCATAAACTATTCCTCCTCGACGCCTTTATTTTGACTTTATGATTTGTTTTTATTTTCTTTCGCAGATTTAATTGCCGCCACTACCCTTTCAGGGGTTATAGGCAAATCAAAGATGCGAACTCCCAAAGCATCAGCAACGGCATTAGCAATAGCTGCTGCCGTCGGTACCAACGCAGGTTCACCCACGCCTTTTGCACCATAAGGTCCATTAGTTTCACAATCTTCAATGATTATCGTGTGGATTTCCGGAACATCCATAGCTGTAGGAATGAGATAAGTTGACAAAGCTGGATTTTGAATTTTGCCGTCCTTGAGATTTACTTCTTCAAATAAAGCATACCCTATCCCCATAGCAATACCACCTTCAATCTGTCCTTCCACACTTTGTGGGTTAATGGCTGTACCAACATCATGGGCTGCAACAATCTGTATTACTTCAACAATGCCTGTTTCCGTATCTACTAATACTTCAGCCACCTGTGTAGCAAACGCATAGGTCTCATAAGGGACACCCTTTCCTGTTTCCGCTTCCAAGGAAGTGGTAGTGGGATTATATGAACCATGTCCCAGCGTTAAAATTCCTTTGCTACGACACTTGCCAACAACATCTTTAATACTCAGGCCGATAGACTTTCCACTATTCCATACCTCTCCTTGGTAAAGGCTTACTGCTTCTGCCGGAATATCCAACATTTCTGCTGCCATAGCAATAATCTGATCTCGTATTTTTTCAGAAGCCAAGCGAACTGCATTACCAGAAATATACGTTTGCCTTGATGCCGATGAAGCACCAGCGTCAGGTGTTACTCCTGTGTCAGCCGATATGATGACCACGTTATCTAGGCAAATACCCAAAGTTTCAGCCGCAATTTGTGACAAGACAGTGTTCGAACCTTGTCCTATATCAGCACATCCAGTCATCACTATAGCAGTCGTATCATCAAGAAAGTCAACAAAAGCACCTGATGGATTCGGGCTAGCAGTGTTTCCAATGCCATACCACATATTCGCCATACCGTATCCACGTTTCTTCATCTGTTCTCACCCCCTAGGCCAGGCATAACTTGGAGAGCTTTTCCCCAAGCGGCTTCTATTGTTTCACCGATCGCAAAACAGTGATCCAGTTTTTGCTGAGTTGCTGTAAGAGAGCCTTGATGAAAAGCGTTACGACGACGTATTTCCACAGGACTAATATTTACTGCTTGGGCGACCAAATCCATTTGACTTTCAGAGGCAAATGCCATTTGTGGTGTGCCAAAGCCTCGCATTGCACCACTGAACGGATTATTGGTGTAGACACAAGAAGCTTCAATATCCACATTCGGTACTTCGTAAGGTCCGGTTGCGTGCACAGCACCCCTTAGTAATGTTGCAGGTCCGTAAGATGCATAGGCTCCTGTATCGCCAATAATTCTAACTTTTACGGCTAACAACTTCCCATCTTTGTCTGCAGCCGTTGTGTAATCAATGAAAAAAGGATGACGCTTACCAGTAGCAACAAATGACTCATGTCGATCGTACACGATTCTCACTGGTCGTCCCAGCTTTAAAGCAGCTAAACCTAAAAAGCACTGCACGGAAATATCCAATTTGCCGCCGAACCCGCCGCCAGTTGTCGCTTGGATAATTCTAACTTTGTTCATGGGTATACCTAAGACACGGGCGACATCACGTCGATCATAATGAGGATTTTGAGTTCCTGCCTTAATCACAAGCATGTCATCGTCCATATAGGCTACTCCAGCCTCTGTTTCAATACTGCAATGTTCAATACGTTGAGTGGTATATCTATTAGAAATCACCACACTTGCTTCATTAAGCGCTGATTCAACGTCCCCTTTTTTGATCTTGTAGACTCCAAGAATATTACCCGCATCATGTATTTTAGGAGCACCCTCCTTCATTGAAGCCCAAACATCATAAAGAGGAGGCAGTTCTTCGAAGGTAACCTTAATCAAGCTCAGCGCTATATTGGCACTATTTTCATCTTTGGCAGCCACCAAAGCTATCGCATCCCCAATAAAACGCACCTTATCAGCTAGTGCCGGTTGATCTTTGGTAATGATTCCATAACTATTTATTCCTTCTATATCGGCATGAGTGAAAATTCCTACCACTCCAGGAGCCTTCAATGCTTCACTTACGTCTATGTCTTTCACTAAGGCATGGGCAACCTTACTGCGCAATACTTTTAAACAAAGAGCTCCCGGAATCTCTATATCTGCTGAATATTTTGCCTCTCCGGTAGTTTTTTGTAGTCCGTCGACCCGTTGCACTGACTTACCAATAACGCTATATTCAGGCACGGGAGACACCTTCTTTCTTTTCCTTTAATGAAGCTGCTAGTTCAACGGCCTGAACAATCTTCGTATATCCCGTACAGCGACAAATATTGCCCGATATTGCCCTTGATATTTCAGATTTAGAAGGCTTGGGATTGTTGTTTAGCAATACTCTTGTAGTCAAGATCATTGCCGGCGTACAAAAGCCACACTGAACGGCACCTACCTCTAAAAAAGCCTGTTGATAAGGCTCAATTTCTCCACTTTGCGCAAGCCCTTCAATTGTTATTACCTCTTTGCCATGCGCTTGAGGAGCGAGAACTAAACAAGAGTCCACCACCTCGCCATCAACGATGACTGAACAGGCACCGCATTCCCCTTCTGAACATCCCTCTTTAGTTCCAGTCAAATGCAAACAATCACGCAAAATATCGAGTAATCGTAACATGGGATCGATGTCTAGGACTACTAATTTGCCGTTAACCTTCATTTCTAGATGAAATTGAGCCACTTCACACCACCCCCTGTCTGCTTTCCGAGATCAATCTACTCAATAAATCTCGAGCGAGTCCTTTCACTGCTTCACACTTGTATCCTGCCGAAGCCCGAGAACCAAGAACATTTGTTACTTCACGTTCAGCCTCACATGCGAATCGATCTACTAAAGATTCCGAAGGTGTTTGACCCAGCAAACTATCTTCCAATACTGTAAAGCGACGAGGGTTTGGTCCAACAGCACCCAGCCCTACACGAGCAAAACTAATTTCCCCATCGTCAACAGTTATTATTATCGCTAAATTCATTCTCGCAATCGCCAAAGCTTTACGACGACCCAACTTGATAAAACCAGTTTTACTACCAATCGGTGGAATCTTAAAGGTAATATGTGTGATTATTTCCTGAGGTTGAATATTGGTTTTTCCAACTCCACACAACAGGTCACTAACAAGTACACGTCGAGATCCATTGATGGATTCAACCGTCGCCACGGCATCTAACGTTACTAAGGCTGTCACCGTATCCGCAGCAGGTGAAGCATTGGCAATGTTGCCACCAACAGTTCCTGAATTGCGAATTTGGGGTGAACCTACTAAAGACGCGGCTTCTGACAAAAGCAAAGCCTTAGCTCGAATTATAGGAGACGTTTCAATTCGCGTAAAAGTAGTTGTACTACCTATCTTAACCTCATTGCCATCTATACTGATCCCCCGTATTTCTGGTATCTTAGATAAGTCAACCAACCCGTCGGCTTTTATCTCCCCTTTGGACATAGCCGGAACAAGGTCGGTCCCTCCTGCCAAGGGGCGTAATATTCTGTTTGAATCTCCAAATAACTCCAGCGCAACCGACAAAGATTGCGGTTGAAAATATTCATTTAATTTTGCCATAAGATCGCATCCTTAATAAAAATAATGACCTATTATGGTCAGAGTATTTAGCACCAGCTGATTGTTCCCATCATCCTATTAGTTTTTCAGAGTGCAGGAGAATATGCCGAAATTAGGATGGGGACGAGTCGAAATTCATTACGTCCCCAGCCTAATAATAGCCCTACTTTCGGTATCGCTTGAGTAGCTCTTGAGTTATCAAAATTCTTGACTTAAGTTAGTTTTTCTTGCCAAGCTCTTTATCAGCGCGTTTTACGATTGCCTCTACTTGTTGAATAACTTCTTTAGACAGGTTATTTGGCACATAGTTTTCTTTGAGAACCTGATATCGATCTTTAGCCCTTGCAACGAGGTCTTTGCTACCCTTTTCTACCCAAAGAGTTCTCGTATCGCGAGAGAAGATTTTTGTTTTATAACCATCTCTGAAATGCTTGAAGGTATGTTTCTTATCAACAAAGCCTTCATGATCGCCCAGCACCGCAAGATCAGCCCAGTCTACAGCTTCCTCATCAACAACTGCACCGGCTTTTAACTCTTTAACCATACCGAAAACGTCATTATCAATAATTAGTTGGAGGGGATTGATTGCCTTAGCGGTTTCAAGCTGGCCCGCTCCGCCAAGAACAGAAGCTCCTGCTAAAGCAACCATGTGGCTGAGGGAAGCTTGTTCAAATCCGGATTGTGCATCCATAGTACAGCTATCAGTACCTGTACCATAAGTATGGGCAGGAATACCATATCCCTCTTCAAAGAGCTGCATGGCCATCATTCTGCCCATGGTCGTAGACATTGAAGATTGTGTCGTAGCAGTTGTCAGCATATCCATTTGGAATAACAATGGTGTCGCGACACAAGGGGTTCCTGGAGCAATAATTTGGCCCATTAAAATCATCGCCATTACTTCAGCGCTAGCCACGAGGGCTATTCCAGCTGAAGTGAAAGGAACATTAGCACCTGCCGCTGGTAAAGAACAAGGTTGTAGCGGAACTCCAGCTTTACAAGATTCATAAATAATATTCATATCCATATATTTGTACGTCAAAGGTGGGACAGAACAGCAAATTGAGCTAATAATTGGTCTCTCACGAAGTTTATCTTTTCCACCAGCTACAGCAGCAGCCATTTCTATCAAATATTTAATATTATCGGCTTCATAAGGCTGAACCCAACCATGTTTTGTAGTGTTCTTTATAACTGCTTCATAAGTATGAATATCGATCGTTTCATTTGGAAAACCTACAGGATTAGTTGATGGCAACGACCAAAAGTTAATATTTTCTAGAGAGTCAATCAACCTTGTCCACTCTTCAACCTCATCGATCAAGATGTGATGATATTCACCGTTTTCACTCTCGTTTGGATAGTACATGCCGCCTGTGCATGTCCTTGTATGGAACAAGCCTTTTGGGTGAGGAAATTTTAAATCATTTTTAGGGTCGGGAGCTGCCAAAGTGAATTCACGGGGAACTTGTTTTAAAGCTTCGTCGTATAGAGCTGAAGTTAACTTAACATGACCAGTGGACTCCGTTACCTCAGCGCCCGCTTTTTTCAATATTTCCATTACTTCCGGGTGTTCAATTTTAAACCCCTTCACAGTTAGCAATGCTTTTACTTTATCTTTCATAAATTCAAGCTCATCTGTACTCAAAATCCGTACATTTAAATTAGTAGCCATTATTTTGCCTCCTCTAAATATTGATACTTCGTTAATTAGACCCTCTATTTTGCGATAAGCATTTTACAGAGATCCGATGCAGAGGCTGCATCGGCTGCAAAACCGTCAGCTCCAATGGTATTAGCAAACTCTTGTGAAACTGGCGCTCCACCAACAATAACCTTAACTTTATCTCTCAAACCTACTTCTACTAACATTTCAATGGTACCTTTCATGTTAGCCATAGTTGTTGTTAACAGGGCCGACATAGCCAAAATGTCTGGATTATGCTCTTTAATGGCATCCATAAATGCTTCTGGAGAAATATCTATCCCTAAGTCGATAACATCCAACCCGCTACTTTCCATCATAATGCGAACGAGGTTCTTGCCAATATCATGAAGATCTCCTTTTACAGTTCCCAGTAACACTTTGATCTTGACTTTCATATCTCCTACCGGAATCAACGGTTTAACAATTTCAACTCCTGCAGCCATACTCCGCGCTGACATAAGAACTTCAGGAACATACATATCTCCAGCTTTGAAACGAACTCCTACGACATTCATTCCAGCAATTAATCCTTCGTTAATAATTTCCAGAGGACTATTTCCAGCTGCTACGAGGCTGTTAACCTGCTCCATAACTAAATCTTCGTCTCCTAGGACAACACTTTGAGCTAATTCTGCATAACTAATCATAATTTTCTTCCTCCCAATATTCTGATTTCAAATTAGTGGTTATGGTGCCACCGCTAGCACCCTGTATTTTCCCTTTTACAATCCCCTCTCAATAATTTCTATGCTCATCTTTTGGTTCAAAAACTTTGCAGTTTTTGCCACAAGAAGATTGTCGAAATATAACACTGCCAAGGGGAGCACTCAAAGCAATAATCTGGACTTGCTTTGAGTGCTAATCATATAGACCATACAACCTACGATAGACACTTTAATGTCTACTCAAAAATCGAGTACTATCCGACAACTTATGCAACATTGTTGCATCTAGACAGCATCTGGCTCATAATACTCATCTTCAGCTGCTTCCAGATGGCCGTAAAATTCATCCAATGTTGCATCATCCAATGGTTTGGTAACGAGAGAAACCGCAATCAAAACAATCGTTGACACAATCATGCCGAATAGACCGTACCAAGCGTCTCCATAGCCATACTTATAGGTCAAGATTACGCCAATGGTCCCAACCAAGGAAGCCAAAATAGCTGCTGGTTTTGTAGCTCTTCTCCAGTAGAGGGCAGCTACAAGCACTGGGAAAATCGGCATGACGATGGCGATGGCAAACATGATCAGCGTCCAAATTAAACTTGGGGGATTAATGGCAAGCATCATTGCTGCCACTCCCAAAGCGCACACTGATATACGAGCAATAACCATATGGGCTTTAGGTGAGACCTTAAGTTTAAGGGTATGGACCAGAATATCCTCCGAGATGATTGACCCTGCTACTAATAGATGCGATGTAGCTGCAGACAATCCTTTCGCCAAGGTTCCCCAGACGAATAGTGACATTAAAATTACGGCAAAGCCCATAGTTTGTGGCGAAATTATTTTAGTGATCAAATATGGAATGACAAGTTCTGTATCAGCACCTGTTAATCCCGGTACTAACGCAATGGCTGCAAACCCAATAACCATTGTGCCAGTCCAAACAATTAACTGCAATACGGGTTGGAACTGCATAAGCTTGCGCTGTGCGCCCAGGTCCTTCCCGAAGTAACCAGCTCTAATAAAGACGTCCGGTAGCATAATTGTCCACCCAATAGCACAAGCAAGTGGATATCCAAGTCTGGCAGAATACGGAGCCCATTTTTCAGGACCCGGATACGAAAACCAAGAGTTTGTATTGTTCCAAACACTTGCAACCGCATCTCCGAGAGTGCCATGGAAACCGAAGGCTAAGGCACTTATACCAATTGTCCATAAAGCGATCATGAATATCCACCCTTGGACAGTAGCCGCCCAAGCAACAGATTTCACGCCTCCGAACGGTACAAACATTAATGCAGTGATCCCGACAAATATTATGATAGAAGTGTTCGAAATTAGTCCTCCACTTGCAACATTAGCCGCTTGACCACAAGCAACATAGATCGCAGCCGCATAAGGCAGTGAAACACTAAAGAATACTATAGCCAAGATAAATCTTAACACTGGGCTTTTAAAACGATCAGCGTAAAGATCTGCTGGTGTAGAATAATTTCTCCTTGTATTTAAGAGCCAAACTTTGTTCATTACAAAGTAAGTTAGAACTGGGAACAAAGGCATATAGCTTAGCTCCGACATGAAATACCCGAAACCTCCACGATAATATCCCCCAGGTCCCGAAAAGAATACCCACGTGCTCATCAGAGCCGCGATATAAGTCATACAAAGAACAAACCAGTTAATTGAGTTACCAGCAGTATAAAAGTGCTGAGCTGATTTATTTTTTTCACGCCACCACATCCAGACTCCAAAACCGATAAGGGCAGCCATGTAAATAATATAAATAGACCATGTTCCGGTTACAGATAGCATTTAAACACCCTCCTTTTGGTTGCTGATCTTTTCAGTAGAGGAAACTGCGTCCTGTCTAACTTTCAATTTTCTTTGACGGTGTAAAACTATCATCCCAACATAAACGATAATCCAAAGCGGAATGATCGTAAGCGCTCCGTGTATAATAGCACCTTGGGCATCACCATACCGGGGGACACCCGGCAAGTTATACAAGACATAGAACAGGATTACCAGTCCCAACCACCATTTTTCGGTTTTCTTATAGGCCGGTTGCGATTTTTTGTGCATCTCTTTACCTCCATCTTTGTATTAAGTCTAGAGTACCTTTTTGCATTTCTATGATGAATTTTGGACTTCCCACGAAGTCAGTTAAAATTCCTCAGCCTCCAGAATCATACTAACTTTCATCTATATAAATACCTTTCCCCTCCTTTAGCTAAAAATCTCTTTTCTCCTGGTATTTTCATGCATCACCACTGTTTAGAGCATCCAGAGTGACAGAAGAAATGATATCCTTTTACGTTTGATTCCCCTTAAGTTTGCCTTAACAGCTTATAGTCATTGCAATTTGCGTGCCAACAGAACAAATCATAAGGATTACCTTGCTTTTAGCATAAAGGCATCACTCCTTTCAAATTAAGCAAAATGGTGCCTTATGATTAGTTTGTACTAATCGTAAGGCACCATTGCCATAACCCTTTCTTGAAAATTAAGAAAGGGTTTCCGTATTAAGTGATTTTTTAATACTTGTTCACTTACCATTGCAAATTCCATGCCAACAATTATATCCCTAAAATAACCTTTACCCTGTTATTTTAAGGGTATATTCTATTTTGAGCTGGTATTTGCGGTAAAAGATGGGGCTAGTAACTCACTTTTGAAATGCTTTTCCACGTTAAACAGGCATTAATTTAGAAATCATTTCATTGATGGGATTATTCGTTTCATTAATGAAATGAATAATCTGTATTTCAAAATTTAAACTGAAAATAGTGGCTATAAAATTACATTTGTTCTCGTTCCATCCCATAATCAGTCAGTTTTCGCCATAAAGTCGCTGTACTTATTCCTAAAATGCGAGCAGCGTAGACCTTTTTATACTTAGCCATTTCCAGTGCTTTTTGGATAATTAACTTTTCAACTCCTGATAATGCTTCTTTTAAATTAAGCCCTTCATTCCCGATCTCAACTACCACAGATTCTTTCAAAGCCTTTTGACCTTGCCTCAGATAAAGGGGCAAATGTTCAGGCAGAAGCATTGGCTCCTCTCGCACCATATTCATAGCCGATTCAATACAATTCTGAAGTTCACGGACATTTCCTGGCCAAGAATAATTCTGCAAAATCTTTAATGTTCCAATGTCGATATCTTCAATAGGTTTACCCAAGGATAAAGCATACTTTTGAATAAAGTACATGGCTAATAAAACAATATCCCCAACCCGCTCTTTTAGCGAAGGAATTTTCAACTGAACAACATTCAAGCGATAAAAAAGATCCTGTCGAAACTTCCCATCCGCAATGAGATCATTTAATTCTTTATTGGTTGAGGCAATGACCCTAACATCAATTTTTTTAACTTTGAATCCACCAACCCGTACTATTTCTCTTTCTTGAAGCACTCTCAGTAATTTGGTTTGCAGGCTAAGTTCCATCTCACTAATTTCATCGAGAAAGATAGTACCTCCATTCGCTTGTTCAAAAGCACCAGGGCTTCCCCCTTTCTTCGCCCCGGTAAAAGCCCCTTCCTCATAACCAAAGAGATTGCTCTCAATGAGTGAAGCAGGTAAAGCCCCACAGTTTAAGGCCACAAAGGGCTGATAGCGACGTTCACTGGCATTATGAACTGATTGAGCAAACAATTCCTTGCCAGTTCCCGTTTCTCCATAAATAAGAATCGAGGAAACACCATCTGCGACGAATTTTGCCATACTCTTTGTTTTGGCCAATATTTCACTTTCTCCTATAATGTCTTCGAAACAATAGTGCGCACTTTGGAACTTTTTAACTTCATCATATAATTTTTGATGTTGGCGGGTAGCCTTTTCATTATTAAATCCGAAACCGATTTTCTCTGTAATAGGAATACGTACCGCCATTGCACCATTAACGGAAAAAGACTTTCCTACTACAGGCTCCCGGGAAACCATAGCTTGGCAGGCCAGCTTACTCACTTGCCCCTTTAATTGGTGTCGCTCGGTTCCATTCGAGTAGTAACTTAATAACCGTTCACCAAGTTCGTTAAAAATTACGGCTTCCCCACCCGCCACTTGGGCAATCATCGGAAGCGCTTTAATTAATGCATCTTGGAATTTCTGTTCTCTTTTAAGTCGTTCTACATTACTGCACGCCAAGACATACTCACCGATTGGCAATGCCCAGGCATCCGCCTGATCTACTATTTGAGAAACACCAATTAACGAACGTGCCTGTTGAGCCGCATCTTTCGCTAAATCGTATATCTCATCATTCAGTTCCTCTATTTCCGTTCCATTCCAATCAACGGTACATAATCTTCGACCTTCAGAGTCAGTAATCGTTGCATATCCTCCCGTTGTTCTTGCCAAAATCGGCAATATCATTTTAAGTTTTTTCAAATCATAATGATCGCTCATTCCAACCTCCACAATATACATATTAACAAGCAACACGATTTTTTGGCCTCTGCACTTAATGAAAACTTCTCAATCAATTCTTTTCAGAAACCTAAAATTTTCCCATCTCTAAACCCGAGCGGTCTTAAAGATCATTCTGAATCACAGGTTTCAAAAATCCCATTTGTCTACTTCATCTTATAATACTCTTTAGAATAGAGAAATGTCGAAATATATTTTAATTCATCAAAGGAATCCATCCTCACCAGACGTCTGCTTAAGATCCTATGAGTTCTTCCTAGTTAGTTAGCTCGGCATGTCTTTCTTCTGCAAATATTTGCTAAACTTTTTATTTAGAAGGAATTCATGACATAACATGGCGAATAAGTATTGTATTACAGATGGACAAGTTCCAACGAGTACTAAGCACAATACCTATCGTACTTATTATTGTAGAAAGGAACAATGAGATGACCATAACCGAACGCCTGGAATCATTACCAGTATCCAGATTTCATTATCTTCTCCTGATCACGGCTGGTCTAGGTTGGATGTTTGACTCCATGGACACCGGCATTATTTCTTTTGTCCTTCCCGTACTAATGAAGACCTGGCAACTTAGTCCTGAGCAAGTTGGCACGATTGGGAGTATTGGGCTCGTCGGGATGGCAATTGGGGCTATTCTTTCGGGGACAATTGCAGATCTTTTCGGCCGTAAAAAGGTTTTTGCAGCCACACTTGTTATCTATAGTCTCGCAACTGGATTATGTGGACTGTCTTGGAACTACGAATCCCTTTTAGTCTTCCGTTTTTTAGTTGGATTTGGCTTAGGGGGCCAGCTTCCCGTTGCTGTAACGCTAGTGAGTGAATTTTCTCCAATTAAACACCGTGGGAAATTTCTTGTTTTATTGGAAAGTTTTTGGGCCATAGGGTGGCTCTTGGCAGCTTTGATCTCTTATATAATCATTCCTCGCTTCGGTTGGCAAACCGCGTTCTACATTGGTTCCCTTCCAGCTCTCTATATTTTTTATCTTTGGAAGTCTATCCCAGAATCACCTCGCTACTTAGTGTCCAAGGGGAAAATCGTTCAAGCTGAAGCCATCTTGAAAGTCATCGAAGCGCAGTCTGGGATAAGTCGCACGACAACTGAACTGGCTTCACAACCTAATTCTAAATCTCCATCGAAGATAGCGGTCAAAGAACTCTTTTCTAGCAAATTCATTCGGAGAACCATCTTTCTCTGGCTTCTCTGGTTCGGTGTGGTCTACGCCTATTACGGAATCTTCACCTGGCTTCCTTCTCTACTCGCCCTGAAGGGATTTTCCTTAACCAAAAGCTTTGAGTACGTCATAGTAATGACTGTTGCTCAAATCCCTGGATATTTCAGTGCTGCGTATTTAGTCGACAAAGTCGGCCGAAAGCCTACGCTGTCTATTTATCTTATTGGTACGGCAATTTCCGCGTATTTCTTTGGTCAAAGCTCGAATGTGCAAACCATTCTGCTGACAGGATCTTTGATGTCCTTCTTTAACCTTGGCGCATGGGGTATTGTCTATACCTATACCCCAGAGCTTTACCCAACACATGCTCGGGCAACCGGGTCTGGTTGGGCTGCTGGATTTGGCAGAATCGGGGGAATAATTGCCCCAGTGGTCGTTGGCTTAATGATAGGCTCCTACCATTTATCTTCTCAATCAGTTTTCCTCATGTTTGCTTCAGTACTTATTCTAACTGCTTTAAACGTTATCATCCTTGGTGAAGAAACAAAAGGCAGGCCAATGGATTAATTTTACCTATTATGGAACATTAATCCATTTAAGGCATACCGTGTATTATCAACCAAATAATTCTCACATTTAAGATAAAGGGGGCTTGCCCATGTCATCGTTGATGGGGCAACGAGGCTTATATCCAAATCACTACAACAAGTTCTCTCCGATTCAGCGACAGGGGAGTAATCCTGTTCCAAGTCCAGCAGCAACATCACCATTACCTGTTCAACAACCAATTGCTACACCGACTTCTCAAACAACTCAGCCCATAGTCCAACCAGCGATCCAACCGGTGAACCAACCGGCTTCAGTTCTAAAGCAACTTGCCTTACCGGAAACCTCTTCCACTACGGCCAGATCTTCTAACCTCTGGCAGCAACAAGCTGGAATCCTTGTAAAACAATATGGTCCTTCTCTGATGAGACAGTTCGGACCTCCTCTGGCCCGCAAAGTAGGCATCCCTCTTGCTCAACACCTTGGACCTCCCCTGGCACGCAAAGTGGGTATTCCCCTCGTCCAACGCGTTGGCCTTCCGCTGGCCCGCAAAGTATTTCTTCCCCTCGCCAAACGAGCAGGATTTGCACTCATTCGCCGATTGGGACTTCCGTTTTAGCATAGTCTAGCACGATGGCGAAAAAGTTCCGCCACACCCTTGTACTTTACTAACTCTTCTACAGGAAAAGGCTGTTAACGGATTTAATCGTTAACAGCCTTATTAATATTCGGAAGCTTTCACTTACTTCACGATCAGAACAGGACACGTTGATTTTCGGAGGACGCGCTGGCTCACACTGCCTAACACAACCCGAGCAATCGGCCCGTACCCATGGCTCCCCATCACAACAAGGTCTATGTTCTCATTGCTAATTTCCTCTAAAATCACGGTCGACGGGTGTCCCTGTATTTTCTTCCTTTTCAAAGGGACGTCACCTATATCGATTCCTTCAAGTGTAGCGTTTAACGTGTTTTCCCCTGTTTCTTCAATTAGCTCTTGCGAAACATCGATAGAATAAGCTGGATTATACTCCCAATAAGCTTCTGGGGTGTACGTGACGAATAGAAGGACCACTTCTGCTTGAAATTTCCTTGCAAGGTCCAAAGCAGATATTAACGCCCGACGCGAATATTCCGAGGCATCTGTTGGGACCAATATTCTTTTGTACATTAACCATTCCCCCTTCTTCATTTCCAGATCATGGTCGTCTAATACAACTTATTCCATGCTTTACCTGTTAAATCCTTTTTTTTGATCCGCTTAAGAAAAAGATATTACCGAGTCCATTTATTTAACAATAAGAACAGGGCACTCTGCTTGCTGGAGGACGCGCTGACTCACGCTGCCTAACACAGAACCGGCAATCGGACCGTAACCATGGCTCCCCATGACTACTAAATCTATGTCCTCTTTCCCAACTTCTTCTAAGATCATAGCCGCTGGATATCCCTGAACTACTTTCTTCTTCAGAGAGACATTTCCCACTTCGATTCCTTTAAGTGTTGCCTCTATGGCAAGTTCTCCTGCGTCTTGAATTTGTTCTGGCGGAACTAAAACGCTATAAACTACATTGTAACCCCAGTAGGCTTCCCGAAGGTACATAACATTCAAAACCTCGACTTCCCCACCAAAGGTTTTAGCAATTTCCAATGCAGTTTTTAACGCTCGAACTGAATACTCTGAGGCATCGGTTGCTACTAATATTCTTTTAAACATCACTCAGTCTCCTATATCATCTTTTTTAGATCCCGAACTACTGATAATATTCTGCATTCTATTATTTGAATCCTTCTTTACTTTATAAAATAAATCTTTCAACATTTGTCCAAGAAAATGGTAAAAGTACCAGCGAACTCGTTCAACTAGATAAATAAAAAGGCTACTAACGATTACAATCGTCAATAGCCTTTCAACCTCTGGTAGCTTTATTTACTTCACGATTAGAACAGGACACGTTGACTTCCGGAGGACTCGCTGACTCACACTGCCCAACACTGCTCCAGCAATTGGTCCGTATCCATGACTTCCCATAACTACTAAGTCTATGTTCTCATTGTGGATTTCCTCTAAGATCACGGTCGATGGGTGACCTTGTATTTTTTTCTTCTTCAAGGGAACGTCACCCATATCGATACCTACAACGGTTGCCCTTAACGTCTGGTCCCCTGTTTCTTCGATTTGTTCTTTCGAAATCTCAATAGTATACGCTGGATTATAGCCCCAATACGCTTCTGGGGTGTACGTAACGAATAGAAGAACAACTTCCGCTTGAAATTTCCTTGCAATTTCCAAAGCAGCTATTAGCGCCCGACGCGAATATTCTGAGGCATCTGTTGGAACCATTATTCTTTTATACATTTCAGTTAGCACCTCCTCATTCATTACCCATCACGGCATCTTCCTGTTAGACTATATTCAACGCTCAACATATTAATCCTTCTTGATTTGGTAATAATTTCAACAAATATTTCAGTAATTTAGATTTATTATTTTTTAAAAGTCCCTACAAAACGCAGGAACTTTGTAGAATGATGTAGAATGTATATCTAGACGTATAAACGTTAATTCTAACAAAAAGGTAGGTGGCCAACATTGCAAAACGAAAAAATGATTCAAGCTCTCAACGAACAGGTAAATAAAGAACTTTACTCAGCCTATTTTTATCTTGCTATGCAAGCATATTTTTCCTCCATAAACCTTGATGGATTTGCCAACTTTTTCCGAGTTCAGGTTCAGGAAGAACGGGATCATGCCTTGGGCTTTTTTAATTATCTGAACAAAATTGGTGGCAAAGTAACTTTCCCCGAGATCCAAAAACCCCAAAGTGAATTTTCCAGTCCCCAAGAAGTATTTGAACTAACGTTAAAGCATGAGCAATTTGTAACACAATCCATCTATTCCCTTATGGACATTGCACGAGAAGTCAAAGATCATACAACGGATATTTTTCTTCAGTGGTTCATTACCGAACAGGCGGAAGAAGAGGAAAATATGTCTCGTGTTCTTAACAGACTTAAACTCATTAAAGGAGACGGAGCAGGACTCTTTATGATCGATAGCGAACTTGCCCAGCGCTTATATGTTCCCGCAGTAATTCCTGGTTAAACTTGTCGATATCTCCACTGATCATGATGATCTAGAAGTGGGAGTCTCACGATTGGATGAAGAAGAGTTCTGTTGGCATTTATGCTAACAGAACTCTTCTTCATCTTGCCCTTAGCGGGAGAATTTTTTGCTGCACTAGTTAGAAAGGCTTTGGTATTCGTTTGACCCAAAATCCGCCTCTAAAATTTTTAGGTTCAAAAGAGATGACAAAAGCCTTGGGACAGAGCTTATTGAGGATACTCAATAACTTACGTTCGTTAGACCGCTTCGCCAAAACCTGCATCATGAGCCTACTTCCATCCTTACCATCGGCTAACCAGGAAGTCACACCGTATCCATATTCCCGTAACTTTGACGGGATTTCGACTTCAACACAATCTACGGTAACTTGAACTGTCACATATCCTAAAGCTAAATACTCCTCAATGCGACTGCCTATATACACACCTAAACCATAACCGAGGCAATAAGCTCCTAGATTCCAGTGGTTGTCCAAGTTATTCAGGACAATTCCTAACCCAGTCATATAAACAAAAATCTCGACCATGGAAAGCATAGTCGCCAAAATTCTCTGCCCCTTAATGACAAAAATCATACGCAGGGTATAAATCGAAACATAGACAATGTTAATCCCTATAATTATAAAGATAAGTTCCATTAGTTCCCTCCATCATTAGCCCTTTTGATTATTCTAGACCAACCTCTATTCTATCTCGTTTTACTGCACTTTGTCACCGAAATAGTGAGTGACTTGTTAAACTAAAGATCAAAAGAATTCATGGACAAACTGTTATTCCCCGTCCCCAAAGACAATCTCCACAAGATGGAGCATGACCCAAGCAATCCATGTCTGCCCGAAGAACCATATCGCACCCATCGACCCACTTACAATCAGGACACGATGCGTATTCTCCGTGTAGAACATTGTAACGATAACTCATAAATTGAGGAGTAGTCCATATTTCAAACAACGATTGCTCTCTGAGTGAACCAAAACCATGGGCCTCAATCTGCTTGTGCCTCCCAAAAACATATTCTGGATAAGAATGCAAAAACCTATAACAGCCAGAAACCTGACCGTCCCAGCGTACAACTGCACTTTGAGTTTCCATAAATTTGCAGTATCGATCTGTTTTTAATTCACTTTTAGGTAGGACTACCTCCACACCTTTAGCCAGTCCCACAAACAAAGCCTCTTGAAAGGTTGACTCGGTCTCAGGAAGCAGGGGGGCATAAAGAGTTTCAACAATGGATTCTTCTCTCATCGGTAGAATATGCGAAACAAAGACCCGATTGACACCCAGTTGTGCAGCCTGGCGCACAGTCTCGACCAAATATGGAAGAGTGCTCTTCATAGCCAAGAATTCCCATATAATTTCCGGTCTCCCCATAGTTCTCTTCTCACCTAAACGGCGCGTGCTCTCCAGTATCCCTTGTACATTTTGATGCCGGATAGCAGCGAACGTCTGTACATCTGTCGAATCAACGGACAAGGCTATCCGGGCAACACCACTAGAAAGCAAAAAATTGATCATAGGGTCGTCCAAGGTAGTCCCGTTGGTGGTCACGGTAACTTCATACCGAGAAGCGAATAGTTCCACCGCTTGTCGAAAATTATCGGCAATCGTTGGTTCACCAATTCCTCCCAGAATCACTTCCTTGAGATCAGGGAAAGCAACTACCTCAGCCGCAATAGAGTTCAGCATCTCCCTCGACATATCTCCCATAAGTTCCCGCCAATTTTGGCGGTAACACATTTCACAAGACAAGTTACAACGGCTGGTTAATTCCAAATAAAGACGTTCGATCGAAGGTGTGGGATGATAAACTATGTCGACAATATCCTTCATACCTAAGTCATACTCCTCTCGATTCTCAACTCATTAATATAATTATAGCTCAATTCCACCTCTTAAGTACGATTTCTCTTACAACAACTACGCATTAAAAAATTCCGCCACACTGAAAAGTATGACGGAATTTTTTTAAGCATTCAGTTCTGAGGTTCCCCCTCTTGAACTTCTCGACGTGTAAACTCTTTGTTTTAGACACTTCACTACCTCCGAGGCCAATGGGCCAGCCTAATTTTCTTTCCTATATACTACTATACTACCTTTTTTATTTCACCTTGTCACCGAATAGCTCTAACTTCCCAATCCGTTCTTCCCTCTAATTGGGACTCCCTTTTTGTTAAAATACTTCTTCCCTAGGAACAAGCTAGCCTAGACTTACGATCAACTTGCAATGAAACATACCATATAGTGTCCTTACGATTTCCATTGACAGGCAAAAGTAAAAAGATTAATCTTAAACTAATTGTTTAAATACAAGAAAAGGAGAACAAGATGGAGCATAGTTCTTTTCGTTCCCAATGGAAATGGAACATCGGATTTATTCTATTTGTTACATTGTTACTCACTCTCCTTTCTCAAATAAGCATTCGTCTTACGCTAATCACGGCACTTGGAATAAGTTTGGGTTTTGTCTTACAAAAGTCCCGTTTTTGTCTTGTGTCTGCTTTGCGTGATCCCATATTAATCGGTATGACTCAACTCACCCGAGCCTTTCTTTTACTTTTGGGGATTAGTATCCTTGGATTTGCACTGGTTTCCTGGGGAGCTTCACAGAGAAATATCCCGTTGGTCCTCAATGTTTTTCCGTTGGGCGTACATACCGTTGTCGGCGGACTATTGTTTGGGATCGGAATGGTGTTGGCCGGTGGCTGTACGTCCGGAATTCTTATGCGTATTGGGGAAGGATTTGCCATGCAATGGGTGGCGTTTTTTGGTTTGGTTTTGGGCGTTGTTCTGGGAGAGCGGTCGGTAATCAACTGGAGAAATGCCTTTGGTGAGTGGCCCGGGATTTTCTTACCAGATATTTTAGGTTGGATTCCAACCCTCATTTTAGAAATTTCCGCATTGTTGGTCTTATGGCAATTGGCTAGATGGTGGCAGCAAAAACAATTGGGGGAGTAGGTGTACGACTGTTGACTCGTTTTGCAATTGAGATATGGGGAGAAATGTGTCCGATTCCCCTAATTAAAGCCAAAAAAAAGTTGTTGTCTATGCAATGCGGTGATATTTTAGTCCTCGAGACTGAACACAGTTGTACCTCAAGGGGTATTGTAGTTTGGGCAAAAGCCAATCGGTATCTTATTGAAGAAGAAGAAGTAGCGAATGGAATATGGCATCTTGAACTGACAAAAACGCATGATTAGGAGAGCGTGATGCAATGAAAAAGTCTTTGCAAGCAATCCTCCATGGCCCTTGGGCTTATTGGATAGGAGCAATTTTTTTGGGTGTGCTCAACATACTCGTTCTGATCGCGAGGGGTAAACCTTGGGGAATTACTTTAAATATCGAAAACTGGGCGGAATGGATCGGTACTAGCCTTGGAGTGCTAGATGACCGGGGATTTACGTTTAAGGAATTAATGGCTGCCTCTGGGACTTATCTGAATCTCGGATTGATCCTTGGTGCTTTTTGGGCAACGTTAGTCGCTTCGCAGGTTCGATTCCGGCCAATCCGAGATAAGAAGTTCTTATTTTCTGCTTTGATTGGTGGACTACTCATGGGTTACGGAGCACGAATTGCTTATGGTTGTAATATCGGCGCCCTGTTGAATGGAATTGCCTCTAGTTCACTTACTGGATGGATTTTTGCAATCGCGGTCTTTTTGGGAACTTGGCTAGGCTCAAAACTCCTCCTTAGATATTTAATGTGAGACAAGTATGGGGTCAGAAGGTGGAGACAAAGGGACGGTTCTTCCGTGAAGAACCGTCCCTTTGTCTAGCTTGTCTCACCTGAACCCTTATCTCTCCCTGTCACACGATAGTTCCCGTGTTTTTAACAAAGGCAGTTTTCTTCAGGATCCGTAAGGAAATTAATAAATAGCTTTGTCTTAGTCGTAAGCGGGCGATTATTAGGATAAACAATATTAAAGATTAGAGGCATATCCATGTCGATAATCCTTAGGACTTTAAGGGTCCCTGTGTATGCTTCTTTGCGAACTGCGAGCAGTGGCATAACGGATCCGCCTAATCCAGCCTCAACGGCAGATTTAATAGCATAGGTATTCTTCATCTCGGTAATCACGTTCAGCTGATTTACGGAATAGCCATGACGGGCCAAAGCCGTTGCCAAAATTTTTCGTGTTCCTGATCCAGCTTCTCTCATAATAAGCGGATGTTTGAGGAAGTCTTGAACGGTAATAACTCCTTCAGCTGGATGCTGGGGTGGGACAATAAGCACTAATTCATCCGAAGTTACATGCAACGATTTAAGGGAGGAAGACTCTGTATCGCCTTCCACTACACCGATATCAACTTCCTCAGCCATAACCATATTAAGAACCTCTTCGGCATTAGCAATATTTAAGCAAAGCTCGACCTCTGGGTATTGTTCTTTGAACAAATAGATCGAGCAGGGAAGAGAGACATTCCCAATAGTTGTACTTGCTCCAATTACAATTTGATTGTTTTCATGCTTGAATACGGTTTCAAGTTGTTGTTCCATTTCGTCTTGAACTTCAAGAAGCCTTAAAGCGTAGGTATGAAATACCTCCCCAGCCTTGGTAAGCGTCACGCCCTGTGGTGTTCGATCAAACAATTGCCCTTGGTAGTATTCCTCTAAGTTTTTAACATGTGTGCTAACGGCCGGTTGGCTCATGTGCAACTTTTTCGCTGCTTTTGAGAAACTTTGCAGGCGCGTTACCATACAAAAGATCTTGAGTTGGTTACTATCCAATACAATTTCACCATCCTCTAAGTTTCTAACGATATTGAACATCTATTAACATTGTATCGCCAAGCACTTTAGAATTCAATGCAATATGACGAAGTGAACTCGATCGACTAAAGATCAATAACCTATTTACCTCTTTACTAGCCATCTATTCTCCTCCCGAAGAAGGTTTATCCTTCGACACATCATGGCATTTATGGCAGTCGTCGGAAGATTGTTTATCCGGATCCTGGCGACATTGACTATCAATAACCTGCGGAATCAAATATTTCTCTCCATTTGTTTTACGGTAATTATACCACTTATCGTCTTCCAGACGGACGTAAGGTAACTCTTCTCCCTTTGCCGTCTTCAGAATGACATCCCCCATGCTGAGAGGTGGAAACACTGGATTGATGCGGGTTTGAGACCAGGCCATGTCGGATTTATCCGTTATTTTCCATTCAATAGGCTGCCCAACCGGACTTCCATGGCAGTCCCGACATTGGATTTGCAATGCGTCCCATTCCGAAACATGCATTTTCCCGTCCCCCATGACCTCCTTGCGGGTATGGCAGTCTATACAGTCCAAGTTGACTTCGCATTTGGTGAAGACCAATCCTGGGGAATAGACCTTCTTCCAGCGCGTTTCCAGAGTCTCCTTGTCTGGGGATGGAGATGCTTTAACACGGTCCAAATCAGGCCGTGGAGTAAAATCCATCGTGTCGACATGATAGTCTCCCTGATTATGACATTGATTGCACTGGGTGTAGGGTATTTGCACGGTCAAATTGTGGGATATCCCATAACCCGGTTTTGACTGAGGGATCGTAACATCCTTTCCTTCATAGGTGTGTTCTGTATTGCTTAGCACATGACAGCTCTCACACCCGTTCGCTTGGACTTGTTGCCCTGGTAGTTCTCCCCCGCTCAGGTGACAAACCGCCAAACAGTTCTGCTGGAATTTCTGTTCCTCTGCGCGATGGTTAAACGGCGATTCTAGATCCGCAGCGGTCTCCCCAGGTTTAAGCAGCACCCGAGGCGGTATGTCCAGCCCGTACATGTACCTACTCATGGAGAGTTCACCCCCTTTGCTGGCCATTAAGGAAGTGGTCAGCAAATCCACCTGATTGTCGGCTTCTTGTCTATTTCCACTATGGCACTGCCCAACTTCCGCGCTCCCTCCGCAACTCAGGCGAGACACCGCCAACTGACCCGGGTGCCCTCCGCCATACATTCCCTCATGGGCAGTCAATTCATCCAAAGACAAGGCATTCCCACCGTGGCAAGCCGTACACCCAATACTTGCACTAGGGTGAGAAGCTGAAATTTCCTCAATCCCCATATGACAGGTGATGCAACGCTCAACACGACCGTTCGAGAGGCGAATCTCCTGTACAGTAGGCTTCTTTTCCTGCCAATCTTTGATCTCCTGGTCTAATTTCTTTACTTGTTCTTCTCCATGAACCATAGGCATCGTTCCCTGAAGTTCTGTGATCTGGGCCTGGAAATACTTTCGTTGCCAATCTTGCCAAGGGGAAGAGCTAAACGACCTCACTGACAAGAAAACCATCGTTAGACAAAAGATTATTGCCAATCCCAAAAGTATCATTAGACGCGACCGCTTGGTCATATTAGAACCCCCTCTCAACCCATAAACATATATAAGAAAGTTAATCCTACCCATACTAAACTCAGGGTCAGAAAAATTATCCAGACCCACATCTTGCCCACTTTTTGCTCCCAACAAGGCAAGGTTAAGAGCACTGCCGTAGACAGAAGAGGTAGAACCCACCCGCTCAGCCACGCCGGCCACCGTTGTAACATCCACTGGATTGCCCCAAAGACCCAGGGGGCTTTAGAAACGCTCACCACCGCAGCCTCCGGCGAGCTATCCAGAGACACCTTCAAACTAGCGGTCAACGCAAATAAAAGGCCCAACCAAAGAAAGGCGCTAATGTATTCCCTCACCTGCAATTCAATCAGCTGTACTTTTTCCTGATGACCGCTGGGCTTAAATTTTTCCGTCTCTATTGGGTCCATCTATTCTCACCTCACGTCGAGTGCACTCTTTTTTACTCCGCAATCATGTCCGCCTCTGCATACAGCGTCTTCCCTACAAAGGGCGAACCCCACCGCCTCGTCGGACTCTCCAAAAATGGAACATTTGCAGAAAACCTGCTGCACCAGCCAAAATAAAAACGTGCCAGACAAACATACTTAAGGTACTGCCATTGAGGGGTGTAGGTTGTCCAAAAAAAACGGTTGCCAAAGCTTTTCCTCCCGGTAACGAGGTTATCAGAGCTTGCCCAACGGTTGCCGCAGCCCCGCTTTCTTGTCCCCCGCGAAGTAGGTAACCGGAATAATCTAACATCACGGTTAAGCCAAAAAGGACTACTCCCGTAATCCAATTAAGTTCACGAATAGGGCGGTAAGCCCTCGACCATACCACCCGTACCATATGTAGAAAAACAGTGATCACCATCAGTTGCCCGGCCCAGAAATGCAAGGAACGGATGAGTCCCCCGTAAGGAAGCGCAGAGTCTAGTTCGCTCAGAGAAGCAAAAGCACTGTCTCCGGGCTGGTAATAGAACAAGAGTAACATACCCGTTATCGTCAATACTATGAAGGCCAAAAACGAAAATCCACCCAAACAGAATGTAGCTCTTAACCGCAGAGCTCCCGCCCTTATTTGACGAGGACGAATATGTCCCGCAAAGGAATCTTCATGTTTTCCCATATCGTTCTCCCTATCTCAGCTTAATCAGAATTAGCCTTCCCGCCGTCTGAATTTGCGTGCCTCTGAACAGCTGTATTGGCCGTCAATAGGCAATAATACTTTACAGCCATCTCTCGTATTTATCCTGGCGGCTGGTGCAGAAGATAAAAACCGTCTTTCTCCTTCACTTCTGCCCGCACCAGGGGACTCACTGCCGGACCCTGTACAGGTTTTCCATCCCTGTTGTAAAGGCTACCGTGGCAGGGACAAAGCCACTGATCCTGTTCAATATCATAGCTCACCTCACACCCCAAATGAGTGCAACTGGCCCAAATCGCTTCCACTCCATCATTTCCTTGGCGCAGCCAAAAACGGGTTTGCCCCAGACGCTGCCAATTAATGCGCAAAGGCATCTCACTACTGGCAATACGGCCCACAGCAAGTTGGGCTTCTTTACTTCGTAAATAGCGACTGACAGGGTAAATACTACCCATGCCTAAGACTAACAGAGCCTTTCTCCCCAAACTTAAGACTTGCCGCCTGCTATAAAGTGACCGATCACTTGTCAACAAGTCCACCCCTTTATTAAATCGATGTTCATCTTGCAATCTATTATACGTTATTTTCCATCTTTAAACTTGAATGTATCTTTAACAGCAGAAACCCATGTTTAATAGTTGCTTGATATTTCTTGCAGAGGGATCATGAATTTGATTCTAAAAGAAAACGAGCATTAAGCCCGTATAAGTAAAAATGGAATATTAAATTCTAGCGATCGTGTAATCACAATATCTTTATCAACGTTCGAGACACCACCTCTATAAGTGGGTGTGCCTTTTTCTGCGAGTCTCGATGTTTAACTTCAGCTGACGAGTTCACTACTAGACTTCAAGATTACCTAAACAACTGCCCTGTATACACAACGAAATATCGCAAACTCAATCCCCCAATGACGATCATCCCGCACACTGGCAAAATAACATTTTTGTGCTTTACGATACCATAAATTGATAAAAGTAAGGGAACTATTAATCCTACAACAACAACTCCTAACCAGAACAGGGTAGCCATACTTCCACTAAAGAATATTGGTTTGACAGATAGATAAAGAATGAAGATTAAAACTATCTCAGCGATAATTAGAACCATATCAATTTTTTTATAGGTTGATAGATCCCCACCTCTAAACGCTCCAATCAAGGTTGCCGCTAAACCAGTCGAAGTAGCAGACACTAAAAATAAAATCGGCAAGAAGGGAATCGCCTCAATTCCAAGAAAAGGTGTGTGCCAGAAGTTATTGGTTGTAACTGCGGATAATAAGAAACCAGTGTATGTCGCAGTAGCCACTGAAAATAAAACTCCTATGGCCGCCACTGGTTTACGCATTGCTTGAATACCCTGGCCAACAGAAGTAGCAGCTACTTCTGTGTTCGCAGAAGTAACAAGAATCTGTTTTTGCGCTGTAGCAGATGACCATACGAGATATGCATAAACAAAGGCTAGTCCAGTGAAACCCGAGACAATAAAGACACCAATTGACATTACCGATCCCATGTTCACATTAAAAAGAAGTTTCCAAAAACTAAGCGGACGACCTAAGTCAAGGACCAATAACCCTAACCCGAGCATAATAGACACTAGAGCAAGGTAGGCCCCCGCTCGAATTACCTTTGGGTACTGCTTTTTGCTGAAAAGATCCGTCAAAGAAGCAGTTAGGAAAGCTCCGCCAGCAATCCCGGCCAGGAACAAATAGATAGCAATCAGTTGGCCCCAGGCGACTTCATTTTGACTAACACCCCAAATGACATCCACTTTACCTCACCACCCCTTCATAAATGTATTGAACCGCTGGGTGTGTGCCAAACTCAGGTTTTCGAACTTCCCCTTTGTGCTTTGCCATATACTGGGAGGCCTCACTAAGGGGATCATTAAGGTCACCAAAGATTAAAGCACCGCCGACACATGTTGAAACACAAGCTGGTTTTTCCCCTTTAGAAACCTTTAATTCGTAACAGAAGGTGCATTTGTCTGCTGCACCCGTTTCCTTGTTAATAAAACGAGCATCATAGGGGCAGGCAGTCAGACAATACATACAACCAACACACTTATCAACATCGACCAAGACCACTCCATCTTCATTATAGTGAGATGCATTTGTCGGGCAAACACTAACACAGGGTGCATTTTGACACATTTGACAGGCTTCTTTAATAAAAAATAGTGAAACATTAGGATAGGCCCCCTTTAGCCCATCTGCAGGAGTCTTTGTTCTAAACTGTCCAACTGGTACATTATTTTGAAACTTGCATGCGACTGTACACGCTTGACACCCGATACACTTCCCAAGATTTATGATCATGGTATACTTCTTAGCCAACAAAATCACCCTCTTTCTGTAAATTAAGTTGTCTGACTTCCAGAATAGTGGCAACCTCAGAGTAAACCGGACGATGTGTTTTCTTAATCCGTGGTAAAATATTATTTAAAAAAGGGTTTAAATGCTTAATTTGAAACTCTATTAATGGTTCATCCTGTCCGTTTCGGGCTAGCATCGCACAGAACTCTAATTCAACCGCTAAATGGTCAGGAAGTTCTCCGCTTTCTGTTCCCATAACATACCCGCAATTTGCATAGAATTGTTGAACATTAAACGCTTCTTTACCTAGAACTAAACCTTCTTTCCCGAAATACACAGAGGCATAGGGGGAGGCCTCAACTGTACCCGTTTCAAAAAGGGGAATATAATGTTCCCACAAAGCATTTAGCCGCTGTTCTCCTGGTGGAAATTGATGACAAAAGGTCCTCAATTTTTGAACCAGTTCCTCCATGTCTGGAATTACTTCAGACCAGAGATCAATCAACTCTTCTAAATGATCGGAGACCTCTTGGTTCGGTCGATGAAATACTGCTGCAAACGACAAATATAGTTCTGCACTCATGCTTTTATCCATCAAGCTTTCCGAATCGTTACAAACGTCGTAGAGGTAACGGTATTGCCAATTTCCCCAACTTCATTCGGGATTAAGTAATTGTCATTAATACCCTTACCAAAAGCCCGTTTCAGCTCTGGTGAGATTCGTCCAAAACCATGGTAACAGAAAACTGTATCCGGCCGAATTCCTTCGGTCATTTTCAATTTACCCTTTTGCTCATATTTACCTGAAGAAATAACAATGTCATCTCCATCGTTCAAGCCGAGTTTGGTACAACTCACGGTATTCATCCACAACGAATTTGTCGACATTAACTCGTTCAGTATCGGGATATTTGCCGTTCCGGCGTTCGTGTGCACAGCTACTTTACCCTGGACAAAACGAAACTTTCCCTCTTCTGGTTGAGGATGACTCACATATTTAGGCACACCTTGTTTGGCTGCTTCTTCAACTTCTTGAGAAAATATCTCAATCTTTTTACTCTTATTACCCAACACATTATCCAAGGATGCTTGGGCATCGTTAGCTCGAACATAGAACGCTTTCATCCCCGGAGGAGTCCAAACTCCAATTTCCTTCATGTTTGCCAAAGTTAAACCAGTAGAGGTGAGTTGTTGAGTTATAAAGTCTTCCATATCCTTGAATTGAAAATAATCCCCGAGACCCATCTTTTCCCCTAACTCTTTATAAATCTGCCAGTATGGCTTTGTATCCGGATAAACGAGCGGTACCGCAGGTTGTCTTATCACATATTTAGGAGTTAACCCTGACATATCAAAAACCGGTTCATAACGTTCTAAGTAGGTGCATTCCGGTAATACCACATCAGAATAATAGGCAGTGTCAGTCATATAGACATCACAGGTTACCAAAAGGTCGAGTTTTTCGAACGCCTCTAAAACCCTCGGACTTCCCGTGATCGATATATAGGGATTAAAACGATGAACCAGCCAAGCTTTGATAGGGTACGGTTTTTCAGTTATGATGCTCTCTACAATTTGCCCGACGGCCCCATCATATGCGGGAATGATCTGACCTAGTGTACCTTTTACCCCTGTACCATCAATGCGACCCTTGGTGGGCGTGGGGAAACTCGGTTGTTTAACATTCCCTAACCCTTTAGCGTAAGCGGCTTGATCCGGAAAATCTTTCAAGAAACTGGCTGGTTTCGTTCTATAATATCCCCCTGGAACTTCCAGGTTTCCAATCATCATATTAACAATCATGATCGCACGACGCAGTTGATAGTCATTTGTTGCATAACCCGTTCGCCAGCCAAAGTCTAAGATTGCTTTAGGTTTGGCAGCAGCAAACTCCCTGCTAATCCTGATGATTTTTTCTTTGGGAATTCCGGTCTCCTTCTCTGCCCAATCTGGGGTTTTATCTTTAACCTCTTCGGCCCATTTATCAAAACCCTCCGTATACTGGGAGATAAAGCTTTCATCATAGAGCTTTTCCTGAATCATAACATTGGCCATAGCCATGACAAAGGCCATATCAGTGGTGGCTTTTATAGGCAACCATTCTCCTTTAGAAGCAGTGACACTAAAACGTGGGTCGAGAACTACAAGCTTAGCCCCATTGCTAAGCGCTTTGGAAACTGCCCTGGCCTGAGCAACGTGAATTCCCTCAAACCAGTTACGTCCGATGGAGATAATATACTTGGCGTTGCCATAATCGGCGGCAAACGCTTCATTACCAAAGGTAGTATCTAAGGCAACGGTACGAGCCATCGGACAGGTTGCTTCATGTGAAAACACATTTGGGGAACCCAGTGCTTTGCCAATCGACCGGAAAAACCAATCATGGGGTCCTTTACGGCTAGCCAAGGCGATCGCTTCCCCGCCGTATTCATCCTTTACCTTATATAAATTATCCGCAATATAGGTGTATGCTTCATCCCAACTTACTTCTTTAAATTTGCCTTCACCACGTTCGCCAGTACGAATCATCGGTTTCTTAATTCGTTGGGGGTCATAAAGAAGGGACGGACCTGCATTTCCTCTAGCACAGATTACGCCACCGAAAGCCTCATCATTTGGATGACCGTCAATTTTGAAGACTTTCCCGTCTCTGACTTTAACGGAAATTGGGCACTGGTTTCTACACATTTCACATGAAGAAAAAACAGTCGTTTCAACATCCTCACTTATGGCCTCGGCTTTGAGAGGGTCCCGTCTATTAAAGGTACCAAATCCACCCATGACCGCCATGGTACCACCTGTTCCATAAAGTACGCCCTTTAAGAAATTTCTTCGTTTCATATTCCTACCTCCATATATAACAACATCATGACAGCTTGATAATTTCCCAATGACAGTATTTTAGCAGCCGCCTACCATTTCCTGTGCCTCAGGTTTCGGTGTATCAGCACTGTCACCGCCATTAGCCTTACCGCTGCTACCACTACCTGCTGAGCTAACAATCCCTCTCCACTGCAGCATGCCCCCAGTTAAGACTTTGACTTTGTTTTGATCATAGCCTTTCTCGACTAGAACATGCCACGCGGTCTGTGCACGGGTACCGTTCAGATCGATTAAGACAATGTTTTTGTCCTTACTGATCTGGGCAAGGTTGTTCTCCAGATCACCCATTGGTCTGTTAAGTGCCATCTTGATATGTCCAGTGGCAAATTCTCTGGCTTCTCGAATGTCAATTAACTGCCATCCTTTATTAGCCGTTATGGCGGCGTCTAGATCACCGACCGATATGGTGGCAGTAGTCGGTATCGCTTCGGCAGGGTCACCTTGGACCGAAGTAGCATTTTGACTACTATTAACTTTAGGCGGATCCTGTACTTTGTCGACGGTCACCACCGTTGACGGGCTAGTACCGCAACCAACTAGAAAAGTCATGCCAAAGCCTAATAACAATAGATAGATAACTGTCAAACTCAAGGACCGCATTGACATAGACTCAGCTCTCAAATCTCTCGCCCTCCTCTTAATAATTAATTCACATGAATTCACATGTTTAATTAAAGATGATTTTTAATAATCGCCCCCAATAAAACTACATATACATTATTCTTCAAGTGGCATGTTCCCTCCTGCCTTATTGTTTAATGCTCTTATTGTATAATTTTATAAGTATATAACGAATCTTTATAGGCTTAATTTATTAAAATGAAGAATTTGTTTCATTCTGCAGAAATTGTTTATCTTATTCTTAATTATTATAGACTTATAACAAATATTTATAGGCTTAACTAGATTGCGATAGAGGAATATTTCACATACCCGGAGAATATTTAATTTAAATTACATATTCTAATAAACTTAGAATAGTAAATTTGAAAGGATGATATAATATGCTCAAAAGTAAATTTGCTCCCTTCTTGGCCCCCCTCCTGATTGTCGGCTTTCTAGTTACAGGTTGTGGTCAAGCACAGCCGACCGTCGCTCCAACTCCTCCGTCAAGTACTACAACTGCTCCTGCGGATGACCCAGCAAAGGTCATTAAATCTGCTGTTGAAACCTATTTCAATGACATCGGCTCTAAGGTTACAAATTCGTATAAAATCTCTGAGAAAGACCTAAAGGCTGAGCTCGATAAAACCCCTGACAAATATGTAGTATTGGATCTTCGTCGCGCAGATGCTTATGCTCTAGGGCATATCAAGGGAGCCATTAACGTACCCTATGGCCCAGATATCGCCAAAAACCTTGATGCCATTCGAGCAATTGCCAAAGATAAAACGTTGATCGTTGCTTGCTATACCGGACAGACCGCTGGGCAAACAGATTCACTTCTCAACGTTGCCGGAATTAAGACCCTCTCCTTAAACTCAGGTATGGGTGGCAGTGGTACTCCAGGCTTTGAAACCAGAGGCTGGTTAGGACAGAAGTACCCAACTGTAACAGAACCGACTGCTATGCCGACTGTTCCCGCAGTTGCCAGTAAGAACAAAGCCATTGATGTGGCCGTTCAGAAGTATTTTGATCAAGTCCCAGCAGACTCTTATAAAATTGATCTCCCAATTATGAAAGAAGCCCTCGCTAAAGAAGCTGACAAATATTACGTAGTTGATGTTCGCAATGCAGCTGATTTTGCTAAAGGCCACATTAAAGGCGCAGTAAACGTTCCCTACGGTCCTGAAATCGCTAAAAATCTCGATTCTATTAAGGACAAAAGCGCAGGCAAAACTGTCGTTGTCTATTGTTATACCGGACAAACGGGTGGACAGGTAGACTCCTTGCTTAATCTCCTTGGCATCCCCACAAAGAGTCTGAATTACGGCTTTGGTATGGATGGCTTTACCAAAGGGTGGAGTTCAGACAAATCTTACGAAGTTGTTCAATAATTGCTGTTAGCATCTGAAACAAAACAAACTTAAATAAGAACAAAAGAGGCAGCCTCCTTATAGAAATTCAATTTCTATAAGGAGGCTGCCTCAAATTACTCCAATCATCTATAGCATCACATCCTTAGACCATGGTTGATACTAATTTCCATTTTTTTTTGCTACCCTGATTCTTGCTCTACCCACTTCCTTTCAAATCTCCCCAACCTATTTAAATTTTTTCACTTTATACTAAAGATCCTCCTGCGCTAGAAGAACAATCTATCACAGGGGGATTCTTTTTGATTAAAACTCTGTTTGATAAGCTATAGAACCTCGTTTTCTTAATACCTTGTATTGGAAATTTGAATTGCCCTGTCTGACCCAACTCCGTATAGTTAATACATTATCGCAATTAAATTCTTTTTTCGACATCACTACATCAAGAACTTGGAGGAATCATCTTATGATCAGTCAACTCTCTTCTGTTGCACGCCAGTTTGGCACCAATTGGTTCACGGTCGTTATGGGAATTGGCATTGTTTCTGCTTTAACCTATACTTCGCCCATCCCCATACCGGGTCTACAATCAATAGGCATAGTTTTTTTTCTCTTAGCCAATGTCGTTTTTATCATTGCCCTTGGCTTATGGTCGTGGCGATGGATCCGCCACACGGACGAGGCTTTAAAGGATTTTTCCGACCCCGGGAAGATTCTCTTCTATGGTGCCTTGGCCATGAGTATTAGTATAATTGGAAATGACTACCTTGTCGTTGGCAGACATCTGATCACACCGACAACTGCCATCTTGATCAGTAAAACCTTGTGGCTTTGCGGAGTTGCAGTCGCTCTATTTTGCGTTGTTACCATACCCTATTTGCTCTTTGTTTCCCACCAAGTTACACCTGAGGATACCCATGCTAGTTGGTTAATTCCAGTCGTCCCACCAATCGTGGCGGCTGCCACGGGTGCTAAGCTCATCCCTTATTGGAGCACCTTATCTGAGCAGTTTTTCTTCACTGTTCTCATCTTGGCCATGTTTGGTATGACTTTTTTCTTATTTATTATGATCAGCAGTCTGTATTATTCACGGCTTGTTTATTGCGGTAAAATCGCTGGTGGCTTCGTGCCGAGCGTTTGGATTGTACTTGGTCCTATAGGAATGTCTATGACCGTTTTTAGCACCCTTCCGTTGGTCACTCAACCCTTCTTAGAGCCTTGGAATTCAGGATTTCAGGCCCTTGGTATCATCTTCGCGATTTCCATGTGGGGTGTAGGAGTCTGGTGGATTGTAATCGCTAGCCTCTATTCTCTGCTGCATATTACTAAAAAGGAGAGTAAAATCCCCTTTAGCCTAGGTTGGTGGGGCTATGTCTTCCCACTTGGAAGCTTTACCACAGGAACTTACGCCTTGAGCGACCTTTTAGGGCATTCTTTTTTTACCGGCGCAGGGTTCATACAGTTCATGGCTTTAATAGGCTTGTTTTGTCTTGTCTTGACCAAAACCTTGATCGGTGTCTTTAATGGTTCTTTGCTAATCACTAAATCCCCCAAACTTGAATTAGTTCAACAAAAATCCAAAACCCCACGCTTGGGTTACGTTATTCCTGTCAAAACGCCTTAACCTATATAAAGTCTAGTTGACTACCTAAAAAGGTAATCCACTAGACCTCTTGACTCACATTAGCTTTAATTCCCTTGTCGCTATTTATCCGCCGAAGTTAGTAACTCATGAGTTAAAAGTTGTTCTGTGAAAACTTCCATCGCTTTCGACTGTTCATGGTTCTTGGATTTTATTAGGGAAAAAAACCGCGTCAACCGCTTCCCTTTTATCCGGATCGCCGTCAGTTCTCTAGCATTCAATTCTTTACGGACGATCCAACTGGAGACAAGTGCAATTCCTAACCCAGCTATGACTGCCTGCTTGACGGCTTGACCACTACCAATAACATAGGATTTTTGGACGTGAATTCCTCGATCTTTGATCAACTTATCGCTGAAGGCACGGGTTCCTGAGCCGCTTTCTCTCAAGATCCAAACTTGATCCTGCAGATGATCTGCGGTAACAATTGGAACTCGAGCCAAGGGGTGTTGATTAGGCACCACTAAAATAATCTCGTCCTCGATTAAAGGATGGATAACAAAGTCTGCAGGGTTGACGTCACCTTCCACAAGGGCAAGATCCAAATAGTTAGCTCGAATTGCTTGACTAATTTCCTCCGTATTAGAGATGGACGTTTCAATCCCTACATTCGGAAATTGAGCCGCAAATTCAGTTAATACAAAAGGTAAAATATACTCTCCAATTGTATTGCTTGCTCCAACTTTCAGTCCCCCTGTGACCACATTCGATAGCTGGTCAATTTCCTCTTTGGCTTTATCATATAAAAGCAAGATGTTCTTAGCATATCCATAGAAAATCTCGCCGGATTGGGTAAGTTCCAAATGTTTTGGCGAACGATTAATGAGTTTTGTGCCAAGTTCATTTTCCAAATTCCGAATTTGCAAACTGACACTAGGTTGGGATAAGTAAAGTTCTTCAGCAGCACGCGAGAAATTTTTATGTTCGACCACGGTTACAAATATTTTCAAGGGATCGGCGATCATAGATTGCACCTCTAATTTCTAGCTCTCTAACCTAATAGTTCGTATTAATATTACTTCTTTTCCTACAATTCCACAACGTCTACGCCTTCTCAATGCCAGGAACGTCTAAAAGGGCCACTAACAACCTTGAAAACAAGATTTGTTAGCGGCCCTCTCCATTTATTTTTTTCCCAACACCCACCCAAGCCCTTGGAGATTGCACTACAGGCTCTTGCATTTTCACGCTATCACTTAAAGACTTTACTCCTAGTCTTTTCCGTGTTTGTGGACCTGGATATCCGCGGAGAAAACCAAGCCTTTCGGTACCATCGCACAAATCTCCGGAATGAGGGGATAAACTTTTAGTAACTTTGCATTACCTAACATTTAGGCGTTCCTTTCGATCATGCTTAAAACGATCTACAATATACGGGCCAGTCCGACTCCCAGAGCAACTCCAACAAAACCAATGATGACACTAAGTAAAGTATATAAGCCTGCTGTTAGTAAGCTGCCTCTTTCTAGTAGCATTATTACCTCATAACCAAACGTTGAGAATGTGGTATAGGAGCCTAAAAAACCTATCCCGATCCCTAATCGCCATAATGGACTAACCGACAATTTTTCTATAAATATTATATTCAAAAACCCTAATAAAAAAGTTCCCGTAATATTTATAATAAAAGTACCTAACGGAAATCCTTGGTTCCACCTACTAGAAATCCAAAAACCGAGACCATAGCGAGATAGTGCTCCTAATGCACCGCCTAGAGCAATAACCAAGACACTTTGCATTTTTTACTCCTTTCCTTTCTTATACTAGTTAGAAATTAACTTTCAGTTATATACTTTCTAACTAGTATAAGGGTATCTAAGGCCATCGCCGGCGCCTGAAGGCTTGGCTCTAACGTGAGTTTCCTTTAAAAATAAAAAACTCCTACTGATTATAGTTTCAGTAGGAGCCATCAGCATTACGCAAAGCGAGCCCCATCGCAAGTTGGGATTAATGTTATAAAGATTCCCAACTCACTCATTATAATAACGAAAAGAATACCCAAAAGCAAGATACCTGTTACAGAATTAGCCCTCGTCGATATGCTCTAATCCCTGACGATAGAGTTCTGAGACATGAGAGTCATGCACAGAGTAGTAGACCATCTTCCCATCCCTCCGGTATTTGACAAGATCACTATTTCTAAGCACGCGTAGTTGGTGAGATGTTGCAGATTGGCTTAACTCTAATAATTCAGCAAGATCACAAACACAAAACTCAGATTTCGCCAAGGCATCCATAATTCTGATTCTAGTCGGGTCACCCAGCGTCTTAAATAACTCCGCCAAACCGTTTGCCCTGTCAAGGGTGATCAGTTGGTCTGCATACTTATCGATCACTTCATGATGGATGCATAAGGTCTCACATACTGCTTCTTCTGCTTCTTCTGCTTCTTCTGCTTTTTCATGTTTATCAATAGCAACATCAGCCTCTAGTTTTTTTACAATCATGCTAATTTCACTCCGAACTTAAAAATGAATAAACCTCTACTTCATTCTAACATAAAAATCAGATTTTTAGATGATTTATGGAACCTATTTTATCCCCAGAGTCACCTGATCGCCATTGAAAACTAGTGTATCGCTGCTTTCAACCCTTGCGACAATGTTGTTGCTTCTGGAAGGGATCTTTGGGGGCTGTGATACCATCTAACACGCATAGCGTTCAAAATAGCCAAAAGGGCGACTCCTTCGTCGGCGAAAATGGCCATCCACATATTTGCTAGTCCGAAGACGGCCAACAGGATGAACACCAGCTTAACACCTAAGGCAACCCCAATATTTTGCCAAATGAGCTTCTTTGTGTACCGAGCAATATGAATGGCATCTAAAATCTTACTTGGTTGATCTTCCATAATCACGACATCCGCTGCTTCAATTGCAGCATCCGAACCTAAACCACCCATAGCGATTCCCACATCTGCACGTGTCAAGACAGGAGCATCATTGAGTCCATCGCCCACAAAGGCCACTTTACCTTGCAGCTTTGTTTGACTAAGCTTTTCAAGCCAAGAAACCTTATCCTCTGGCATTAAATCAGAGTGATATTCACTCAAGGCTAGTTCTTCTGCGACTGCTTTAGCGACGGCTTGGTTATCTCCAGTGAGCATAACCGTTCTAATGCCCATCTGGTTCAAGCGATCAATAGCTACTCTGGAATCGGACTTAACGCGGTCAGAGATTGTCAATTGTCCCGCATAATCTCCATCTACGGAGATGTATACGACTGTACCCAGCCCTCTGTCAAGCGCAAGTCTTGGCAAAAATATCCCGGACTGTTCCAATAATCCTGCTTTACCCACTAACACAGTCTTGCCGTTTAAGTGCGCTCGAATTCCTTGACCACTTACTTCTTCATAACTCAATAAGCCTGTTAAATCACTGACTTTCACGTCTTTCCCATACTTCTCACGAATTGATTTAGCAATGGGGTGAGGGGAATGAGCTTCAGCACGGGCTGCGATTTCTAACAGTTCCCTTTCCGTATACCCTTTAGCTGGAGTGATTTCTACGACTTGAAAAACTCCTTCCGTCAGAGTTCCAGTCTTATCGAATACTACAGTGCTAATTTCTGTCAACGCTTCTAAATAGTTGGCTCCTTTAATCAAGATCCCGTGGCGTGAGGCCCCCCCGATCCCACCAAAATAACCTAGTGGGACAGAAATCACCAGAGCACACGGGCAAGAAATTACCAATATTGTCAGTGCCCTATACAGCCAATCCTGAAAATTTCCGACGCCTAAAAGCGGAGGAATTAAGGCAATTCCTAAGGCTGCCACAACAACAGCAGGCGTATAGTAACGCGCAAAGGTAGTAATGAACTTTTCCGTAGTTGCTTTGTGGGTACTGGCGTTCTCGACCAAGTCTAAAATTTTCTGCATGGATGACTCCGCCAACACCTTCGTGACACGCATTGTCAAGACCCCCGTTGTGTTGATCATGCCTGCTAAAATAGTATTCCCTACTTGGACTTTTCTCGGAACCGATTCCCCAGTCAGAGCAGCTGTATCGACAAACGAACTCCCGTTCACAATTTCGCCGTCTAAAGGTACTTTTTCTCCCGGTCGAACCAAAATCTGTTGACCGACCTGCACTTCTTCGGGATCAACTTTGATCACCTCCAGCTCATGAATTAGATTGGCAAACTCTGGACGAAAATTGAGCAAAGCCTGGATAGAATTCCTAGAACGGTTTACCGCTCGTTCCTCTAAGTATTCACCCACGGAGTAGAATAACATAACCGCAACCGCTTCAGGCAACGCATTAATGGCGATAGCCCCGATGGTAGCCAAAGACATCAGAAAGTTTTCATCAAAGAATTGGCCTCTAAAAATGTTGCGGCCAGCCTTGACTAGGACTTTGTACCCTACAATAAAATAAGCCGTTAAATAGACCAAATACTCAAAAACGACCCAAGAGCTGTTTTTCCACCGCGATTCAAAAAGCAAACCCACTGCAAATAGCGTACACGCAAGAATAATCTTTGTAAGTCTCCACTTATTTTCCTTATTTACATCAACAGTAATGTCGGAAGTAGCCACTTTTTGCTTCATTGAAATCGGAACGAGTTTAACTCCTGCCTCAATGCTTTCTATAATGTCCTGGGCCTGCGCTACCCGTGAAGGGGGCAAGAAAATGATCTTAGTCGCATAGTTGATCGTTGTCTTTCCCATTCCCTCTGTCGAACTCAACTTTCTCTCCATTTTCGCAGAACAATTGGCGCAGAACTCCCCTTCAATACGATACTTCACTCGCTCTTCTTCAACCACAGGTATTAGTTCGGACATTTGTACTCCTCCTAACATAACTTTCAATAAGTGTTTCGCTTACAAATTATAAAAACGTATGTTCATATGTTTACTTGTTCATATATAAAATAACATACCTTCTTTGATATTGCAATCACAAATATTCCCTAAACTTTTTAAAATAAGCTTAACCTTATAAATGCACTAGGATAACGAAAAGCTGACTACCCTCAAAAGGTAATCAGCTAGACTCTCTTCACTCATTTTTGACTTAGTTCCCTTACGGCCTAATTAATCATCCATTCCTTTTTTGTCCAATTTTAGTTGACTCAAGGGCGAAGAGTTGCTCTGTAAAAGCTTCCATCGCCTCGGATGATTCGTGATTCTTCGGTCCTATTAAGTTAAAAGAACGAGTAAGTCGCTTTCCTTTTATTCTGACCGATTTTAATTCTTTCGCATTTAACTCTTTTCGCACGATCAAACGTGGGACAAGTGCAATTCCTAAACCCGCTATAACAGCCTGCTTTACAGCTTGCCCACTTCCAAAGATATAAGTTTTTCTAACATTTATACCCCATTCTTTGATAAGCTCATTTAAGAACGAGCGAGTTCCTGAGCCGCTTTCTCTGAGAATCCATACTTGGTCTTGGAGATGCTCTGCTGTAACTATGGGAAGTCTTGACAAGGGATGTTGGTTAGGGACTACCAAAATCAGTTCATCCTCCATTATTGGGTGGATTTCTATATCTGAATGATTAACTTCACCTTCTACAAATGCAATGTCCAAGCGATCAGCTCGAACCGCTTGAATGATCTCTTCCGTATTGGCAATAGACGTTTCAATCTCCACCTTCGGATATTGAGCCGCAAATTCAGCCACTACAAAGGGCATAATATATTCCCCGATTGTATAACTTGCCCCGACCTTCAAAGTCCCTGTGACCACATTTGATAACTGCTTAATTTCCTGTTGGGCTTTATCTTGCAAAAGCAACATTTGTTTAGCATAGCCGTAGTATATCTCGCCTGATTGCGTAAGTTCTAGATGTTTTGGCGAATAATTAACGAGTTTTGTGCCGAGTTCTTCTTCCAAACTCTGAATCTGTAAACTGACATTAGGATTAGATAGATAAAGTTCCTCCGCTGCACGCGATAAATCCTTGTGTTCGACCACGGTAACGAAGGTTCTTAAGGGATCGTTGATCACTGCGTACACCTCTAGTTCTTAGTCTAAATAGATTAGATTCGTATAATAATACTCCTTTTCCTAGAATTCTACAACATCCTACCACCCTTATCACCCTTTTTCTTAGCATCCTTAATAGGGTTATCATGTGGGTCTTAAGGTTAGATTTGAACGATAGCTCTAGTAGACTCGTTTAACTAGAGATGAATTTTATGCTTCATAATTATAGAACACAGAATTAGCAATTACTGTATATTGACACAGACCGCAATTTGTTTTATAGTAACAATAACCTATATCATTACAATTGCATATTGAATTTCTCTTATCAAGAGTGGCGGAGGGACTGGCCCAATGATGCCCGGCAACCGGTAGTGGAAACTATGCGGTGCTAATTCCAACAGAACCTTAGGTTCTGACAGATGAGAGTAGCGTGTTAAATAATATAACAGCCGCTTCTCTTGAAGTGGTTGTTTTTTATTTTACAAATTATTAAATTTTGAGGAGGATCATATTATGTCTGAAGAACGCCAACTAGGTTTCGAAACCATTTCCTTGCATGGAGGGCAAAGTCCAGATTCCGCAACTAATTCTCGTGCTGTACCAATCTACCAGACGTCTTCCTTTGTCTTTAACGACACTGACCATGCCGCTAATCTATTTGCCCTGAAAGAGTCCGGCAATATTTACACCCGGATCATGAATCCCACTCAAGACGTCTTTGAACAGCGCATTGCACTCCTAGAAGGGGGCATAGGAGCACTCGCCACTGCGTCAGGCCAGGCAGCAATTACCTATTCCATTTTAAACATCGCTCAAGCTGGAGATGAAATTGTCGCTTCAAGTTCTCTTTACGGTGGTACCTACACCTTGTTTGCCTATACGTTCGCTAAGCTCGGGATCAAAGTTCACTTTGTGGACGTTGACCACCCAGAAGAATTCCGTTCCAAAATTACGGATAAAACAAAAGCCTTATATACAGAAACCATCGGGAATCCACAAATTAATGTTGCTGATCTCGAGGCTATTGCCCAAATTGCTCACGAAAACGGCCTCCCTCTCATTGTGGACAATACTTTCGCCTCTCCCTATTTATGTCGACCTATTGAGCACGGAGCTGACATCGTTGTTCATTCTGCCACCAAATTCATTGGCGGACACGGTACTTCGATTGGTGGCGTGATTGTCGATTCTGGGAAATTCGACTGGAACAACGGCAAATTCCTAGGGCTCAGCCAAGCAGATCCGAGCTACCACGGCATTGTTTATACAGAAGCCTGCGGTAATGCTGCCTATATCACCAAAGCAAGAGTATCCCTTCTTCGCGACACCGGGGCGTGCCTTTCCCCGTTTAACTCGTTCTTGTTCTTACAAGGCTTAGAAACTCTCCCCTTGCGCATGGAACGCCATGTTGAAAACGCCCAAAAAGTGGCTGAATTTCTTGACCAACATCAATTAGTCACTTGGGTTAACTATCCGAGCCTAGAAAAAAGCCCTTATCGGGCACTCTCCGAGAAATACTTGCCCAAAGGGGCTGGATCGATCTTTACCTTCGGCGTCAAAGGTGGCCTTAATGAAGGGGCGAAGTTCATAAACAGCCTTAAACTATTTTCACATTTAGCAAATATTGGAGATGCCAAATCTCTCGTAATCCATCCATCGAGCACAACACATCAGCAGCTCAATGAGGAATCCCAGCGCGTTGCCGGGATATCGCCCGATATGATTCGCCTCTCCATTGGCATAGAATCAATCGATGATCTTCTCTATGATTTAGATCAAGCCCTTCAGGCAAGTCAAAAGTGAAACTCGTTCAACTAAGTTGAAGCAAGGAAACTGTTCCTCTGCTTCCTTGGGAAACACAGCGAAGCGAGAGGACGATTCCAGTGCTCATTATTGAAGCACGAGAACCGCCCCTCCGCTTCTGAAAGGATAGGATAAGAAGATGCCGATTAAAATACCAGAACATTTACCCGCTATGGAAATACTCAGTCAAGAAAACATCTTTGTAATGGGAGAAGAGCGCGCCTTTCATCAAGATATCCGCCCGTTGAAAATCGTGATCCTCAATCTAATGCCTCGCAAAGAAACCACTGAGACGCAGCTTTTACGGTTACTTGGGAATTCTCCCTTGCAAGTCGACATTGTACTTTTGCAGATTGAAAGCCATCTTTCTAAAAATACGGCTCAGAAACATTTGGATTCTTTTTATAAGACCTTTAATGATATTAAGACCCAAAAGTTTGATGGTATGATCATCACAGGAGCACCCGTAGAACTCTTAGAATTTGAGGAAATCACCTACTGGAGTGAACTTCAAACCATCATGGACTGGACAAAAACACATGTCACTTCCACCTTTCACATTTGCTGGGGGGCCCAAGCGGGACTGTATCACCATTACGGCATCCCTAAGTATCCCCTCTCAGAAAAAATGTTCGGTATCTTTAAACACGATGTCAATAAAAGTGGCTTAAACGGCATGCAACTTCTCCGTGGTTTTGATGACGAGTTCTACGTCCCCCACTCGCGCCATACGGAAATCAAACGCAGTGATATTGCTAAACACCCTGAATTAGAGATTCTATCAGAATCTGACGAGGCAGGTATTTACATTGTACTCTCTAAGGACGGCCGTCAAGTGTTCGTAACAGGACATTCCGAGTATGATACCCTCACCTTGAAAGAAGAATATGATCGGGACATCGCCAAAGGGCTTTCCGTCGCGCTTCCCAGAGACTATTTCCCGAACAATGACCCCTCTCAAACACCGATCCACAAATGGCGTTCTCACACCAACTTACTCTTCCAAAACTGGCTCAATTACTATGTCTATCAAGAGACGCCTTATGACCTAGACGCCCGCTAACTTAATCAAGTGAACTTGCTCAACTAAAGTTGAACATCGAGACTTTGGTGGGGTCTACCTCCACCGAAGTGAAGTACGGGGTTCCACTCTCACTTGTAGAAATAGGAGTCTCACGATTGGACCAAACCCCTAAAAAAGCTACCGATACAGAACTATCGGTAGCTTTCTAGTATTTACATTGTTGACTTTACTTGTGATTAGAACAATCCTGTAATTATTCCGTCAGCATCAATGTCCATTCTCATCGCCGCCGGTCGTTTCGGCAATCCTGGCATGGTCATAATAGCACCCGTTATTGCCACCAGAAACCCAGCTCCAGCAGAAAGACGGACTTCCCGAACAGTGATCGTGAAACCCACCGGACGACCTAATCGAGTCTGATCATCTGTGAGAGAGTATTGTGTTTTGGCCATGCAGATAGGCATATTGCCATAACCCATCTCAGTATATTTCTTCATGGAGAGTTGAGCTGCTTTATCGAAGTTAACGCCATCCGCGCCATAAATTTCCTTGGCTATTTTCTCAATTTTAGCCTCAATGGATAAATCCAATTCATAGAGAACCTTGAAGTTGGATTTTTTGCTATCAAGCAAGTCAAGTACCTTTTCAGCGAGTTCACCCCCGCCTTCTCCACCTTTGGTAAACACTTCGCAAAGCGCTACTTCTGCACCTAACTCCTGACATCTCTTGCGTATGAATTCTAGCTCTGCATCTGTGTCAGTTGGGAAGCGGTTAATGGCAACAACAGCAGGAACACCGAATTTACCCATGTTTTCGATATGTTTCTCAAGGTTGACCACACCGCGTTCTAAGGCTGCCAAGTCTTCTGCGCCTAATTGATCTTTAGCAAGTCCACCATTCATCTTCAAGGCCCGGACAGTTGCTACAACGACGACAGCCCCAGGTTTAAATCCAGCGAAGCGACATTTGAGATCAAAGAATTTTTCTGCTCCAAGGTCAGCTCCAAAACCAGCCTCTGTAACGACATAATCCGCCAGTTTGAGGGCCAGTTTCGTTGCCATAATACTGTTACACCCATGAGCAATATTCGCAAAAGGTCCACCATGGACAAACACAGGGGTGTTTTCTAGCGTTTGAACGAGATTTGGTTTAATCGCATCTTTCATTAGAAGTGCCATTGCGCCTTCAGCTTCTAAGTCATGGGCAGTTACAGGTTTACCGTCATAAGTATAGGCCACGACAATCTTACCAAAACGTGCTTTGAGATCCATAAGATCACTTGCCAAGCAGAGGATCGCCATGACTTCAGAAGCTACAGTAATGTCATAACCATTTTCGCGGGGAATTCCTTCCTTCGTGCCACCCAATCCTATAATGATTTTGCGTAGAGCGCGGTCATTCATATCCACGACACGACGGAACACGACTTGACGAGGATCAATATTTAATAGGTTTCCCTGTTGGATACTGTTGTCTAACATTGCGGCCAAGAGACTATGGGCAGAAGTGATAGCATGGAAGTCTCCGGTGAAGTGCAAATTGATATCTTCCATAGGCACACATTGAGCATAACCGCCACCCGCGGCTCCGCCCTTAACTCCAAAACAAGGCCCTAATGATGGTTCGCGTACAGCGATCATTGCCTTCTTGCCCATTTTAGAAAGTGCTTGTCCTAATCCCACTGTGACGGTTGTTTTTCCTTCTCCTGCAGGGGTAGGATTAATTGCCGTCACTAAGATAAGATTACCATTGGGTTTGTCCTTTAAACGATTCCAAACACTTAGATTAATTTTAGCTTTATATTTACCATAAGACTCAAGCTCATCCTCTTGTAAACCGATTTGTTTGGCAACTTCTACAATTGGTTTCATTACTGCTGCTTGTGCAATCTCGATGTCACTTTTCATATTACTTGCTCCAATTCTAGTTTATTTAGGCTACTTTTCAAGCCTATATTATGTCTATTTAGATCTACATGTATGTATCTTTCGCATCCATGTTTGTATACTATCAATATCCAATTATCTTGTCAATAAATTATTTTTATGTCATCATCAGTAATTTTTATTCCTCCTCCGTGTTTCTTGTATGTTCCTTAAAGACTCTAAACGCTTCCACAAGTGGCGTACAAACCTACTCTTTCAAAACTGGCTCAATTACTACGTCTACCAAGAGACTCCTTCCGATATTAGGTGCGCGCGCTAACTTGATAACTCAAATCAACCCAAAAGAAAAGCTACCGATACATAACTTTCGGTAGCTTTCTAGTATTCGTCGAGGAGACGGTCTCTCCCGGCGACACCTCATTTCTTTATCGGTATGATGTGATAAATGAACTAAATAAGGTTCTAATATCATATTGATACTGATTGATAGGGCAAATTTCTTGATTGATACCAAAAAGTTTATAGACTGCAATTCGTGCTGCCCGCACAGAGTATTCTTCAGTAAAGACGACATCATCTGGAATTTCACAGAACTGACCGACGAAGGCCAAATTAGTCGACCCTTCTGGAACAACTTGTGGTCTGTCTCCAAGGGATCTTGGCATAAATTGGGAGGTAATAAACGGCATCATACAAGGTATGCAGTTAGCTGATTTAACAATCTCCTCTCTGTCAGCCTCAAATTGAAGATGATATAAGAGCTCAATCAATATCTCCTCACCTGTGCAATCACTCATCCTTTTTTTCACACAATCTCCTACGTTGTCGGGATACAATCCATACCCCCAGAATACCTTGACATTTTCAGGTTGGTCTAAGAAGTGTGGTTGGTGGGCCAACACAATTGACATTAACCAACTTGAATCTTTAAAGGTAACAAGAGCTCCTGAACCCGCTTTATTGCGTGAAAACTTTTCCATTAAATCGAAGAATCTTGAATCATGACAAGTGACCGTGAAGGATTCCCACTTTGAGCCGTCAATATGGTCATCAAAAGACGATGGATTTCCCAAACCTGGCTTCTTCTTAGCAAGCGTATCCCACAATTTCCAAGAGTTTCCCTTCCCCTTCAGAACGGGAGCAATGCTCATTGAACCGAGACTATAACCATCCGTCATGGAACCATTCGTGACAATGACTCGATCCCCTTCATTAATCTCGATCACTCCTTGAACACCCTCTCGGGTATACCTAATCGCTGTGACTGTGATACCTTCTGAATCCTTGAAATCCAAATCGTTCACAGTACACTTCATCTCAAAATCGACAGCGAATTGATCTAAATATTTCTTCAAGGGGAGAATGATTGAATCATACTGATTATACGGGGTTCTGGTAACCCCCTCAAGTGTTTGTATTCTGGGGAATTCATGCATGAAACGAATCATATAGCGTTTGAACTCAACTGCACTGTGCCAAGGTTGAAAAGCAAAAGTGGTCGCCCACATATACCAAAAATTAGTCTCAAAGAAGTGTGACCCAAACCAATCCTTGATTCTCGCTTTACCCATCTTTTCCTCAGAGGTAATAATGAGTTTAGCCATCGCTAGACGATCACTGAGATCGAATCCCATAGACAAGACATCTACTATCTCCGCCTCCTTATTCACCAGTCTCGCCTTAGCATGGGTCGGATGTGCCGTATCGAATTCCAAGATTTCTGCTCTTACAGATTTGTCTGGGTCGTTTAGAGAGGGGATCGAACTTAATAATTCCCAAGTATTCTCATAGGCCTCATCATTAAGCATTCTTCCGCCGCGGACAACATATCCCTGCTCGGAATTTCCAGCCCCATCATTACTTCCCCCGACAATCTTCATTTCTTCGATAATATGAATATTCTCGCCAGGGAAAGCACAGTCTCTAATCAGATAAACAGCACCAGCAAGTGATGCCAACCCGCCGCCAACAAAATAAACCTGCTTATTTTCATAGTCTTTCTTCATCATGTCTAACCTCCATCATTTTCAGTTTGTGTTCCTCGTTGGAATCACACCCTATTTATAACGCTTTATGACTTAGAAAAATATGAACAATAAACATGTTGTGTTTAACTTCTTTACATAATCAAGAATTTGTATGGTTTTTTACCCTCCCATTACTTTGTCTGACTTGTAGCAAATACTTGGCACAAGGCGATACCCTAATAAAGGCTTTATGGAGAAAATGGAAAAGAGCTATTGATCACCAGCTCGGTAATTATAGCTCTTTTCCATATCTTCGCAGTGCACTGGCAAAATTCCCTTCCACCAACTCACTTAGCTTTTTTATGATGACTTCAGGTTTCTCCGTCATTTTTGTTTTCATCCATTGAATCACTAGACCTATAAAGGCCAGTGTATAGAAATTGGCGATGAATTCCTTATCCTCGACCTTAACGCACATATCTTGCGAAACTTCATTAACCACTCCAATAAGCAATTCATACGAAATCGCTTGAAGGAAGGAGTCTAGATGATCTCGCCCTAAAGAGTTCAGCGTATTTAGACAAAACGCCTTGTTCCTCTCAATATAGAGGAAGATTTTTAAGAAGCCATCCTCCCAGGTCGTATAAGTCTTGTAGTCAGCTATACTCTCAACCGCTTCTGTTTTATAAATCCAACCCAATAAATCGAAGATATCTTGAAAATGATAATAGAACGTTTGCCGATTAAGTTCACAATCATTAACAATTTCTTGAACCGTAATTTTATTCAAAGGAATCTTTTCCATTAAGCGCTTTAGGGAGGTTGCTAACGCTTTTTTAGTCAGAGATGACCTTGGCATTCATGCTCCCACCTTTTATAAAAACTAAGTACATCAACACCTTAGAACTTCCAAATGACATAGTGATTTGTACACTCCCATATTATAACACAACTAAGGGGGTATGTTTCTCATGGATCATAGCGATCATTCTCACATGTGCTTATTCCACAAGCGAAAGATTCACCTCCTTTCCAACCGAATTTTAAAAACCTTGCAAACTTATGTACTATTGTGTCAATATTAGCTCAGATCTTCTTATTTCCCTTAGGCTTTCAACCTTATTCCGTGTGTCATATGTAAACTCAGTAAAAAAGTTCAATTTTCGCGGTTCGGTCATATTTGTATGTATTGAGGAATAGGGGGCAAGCACTATGAATCCGTCAGTTTATATAGGCATTGACCTAGGGGGAACTTCCATCAAGATGGGCCTTGTCGATCAGTTGGGTAATATTCTCCATACTCAGGAAAGCCCAACTCCAGTCAAAGCAGGATACCATCAGGTATTAAAAGTCTTCTCACAAATGACTCAACAACTTTTTAAAGATAGTCAATACGAATGGAAAGATATTGTGGGGGTAGGGGTTGGCGTTCCTGCCTTTCTCGATCAACGACAAGGTATTGTGATTGAGGCAGTAAACCTTGGCTGGGATCATGTTCCTTTGAAAGAAGATCTAGAGAGAATGTGGACGGTGCCGATTATCATTGATAACGATGCAAATGCCGCTGCCCTGGGAGAAATGTGGAATGGGGCTGGAAAAGGAGCTTCACATTTAATTTGCCTCACACTAGGTACAGGCATCGGTGGTGGCGTAATTATCAACGGTAATATTTATCACGGCGCTAATGGAAGTGCTGGAGAAGTAGGGCACATCACCACTAATCATCAAAATGGACGTAGTTGTAATTGTGGCAGGAAGGGTTGCCTCGAAACCGAAGCGTCTGGAACAGCCATTGTGTTGGATGCCCTAGAGCAGGTGAAGGGGATGTCAACCGGACCTTTGAAAGAAGAATATGACAGAACTGGAACGATTACAGCGAAATCGGTGGTACAATTGGCCCGCCGAGGGGATCCTATATGCAAAAAGATTATCACAAAAATTGGTCGCATTCTAGGATGTACTTTGGCTCAAATGTGCTATTTATTAAATCCTGAGATTATTGTGATTGGGGGAGGAGTTGCACGTGCAGGCAAGATTCTTTTTGACCCCCTGATTCAAGCTTTTCATGATGCCGTTCTGCCAAGAGTAGCAGAAAACACCTCCATTGTTCCTGCAATGCTGGGGAACCAAGCTGGATTGACGGGTGCAGCCTGGTTAATTCATAGAAAATACACATTGGATATACTGGAAGGTCAAAGACAGTAGCTACTGCTGTTCATGATATGGACCCTTTTGCACCAAAATAAAGTCCTTGACTATTCAGAATACTGAACCCTATAATGTACTTAGAAAATTAATTTTATTAACTAAAAAAGGGAGGATTAAGCATGAAAAAACTTTTCCCAGTTTTGATCGCTGGAGCAATGCTATTCTTAGCAGGATGCGGTGCTAGCCCGAGTTCAACCCCTAGTACCAGTTCAGGAGGCACAGTAGAAAAACAGCCGACCATTGGTGTTGCTATCTACAAATTTGAGGACACATTTATGACAGGTGTTCGCAACGCCATCTCTACCGCAGCACAGGGCAAAGCAACCGTTGATATTGTGGATAGTCAAAACTCTCAGCCTACCCAAAACGATAAGGTCGACCTATTCATCAATAAAAAGGTCAACGCTCTGGCGATCAATCCCGTGGACCTTACTGCTGCTGGGGTAATCATCGACAAAGCCAAGGCTGCTAATACCGCCGTTGTCTTTTTTAACCGCGAACCTCTAGCCAACGATATGAAGAAATGGGACAAAGTCTATTATGTAGGTGCTAAAGCAGAAGAATCTGGCATCATGCAAGGGCAAATCCTCGTAGATTATTGGAAATCTCATCCAGAAATGGATAAAAATAAAGATGGCACGATGGATGTTGTTATTTTAACGGGCGAACCTGGACACCAAGATGCCATTGCCCGCACGAAATATTCCGTTCAGGCTATTCAAGATGCTGGTATTAAAGTAAACATTCTCGCTCAAGATACTGCTATGTGGGATCGTTCCAAAGCTCAAGATAAAATGGCTGCTTTCTTAGGAGCCCAAGGTGAGAAAATCGAAGCCGTTCTTGGTAATAACGATGACATGGCTTTAGGTGCTATTGAAGCTTTGAAAGCTAAAGGATACTTTGCCAATAACAAATTTATGCCTGTCGTCGGGGTCGATGCAACCGCGCCTGGTGTGCAAGCCTTGAAAGATGGCACTCTTCTAGGCACTGTGCTCAATGATGCTAAAAATCAAGGTACTGCCACTTTGAATCTAGCTGTTGCTTTAGCTAAAGGATTAACTCCAAGTAAAGACAACGCTGGTTATGACATTACAGATGGCAAATATGTTTGGGTGCCTTACAAGAAAATCCTCAAAGCTAATATGGCTGACGCTCAATAACGATCTCCTCAAGAATACCTTAGTGACTTTAAGTACTTACCAAGAATCAAGCAAGGGGGCAATGTTTTCGTTACGTTCCTCCTTGCTTTTTGAATTTCTTAGTTTTGATTATGACTAATAACAAGATTCTTTCTACAAAAGCACTGATCACAGGAGGGCGTCAAAATGCCTGAAAATGAATTCATACTGGAAATGAACAATGTTTGTAAGGATTTTCCTGGCGTAAAGGCGCTAGACAATGTCACCTTGCACGTACGTCCTGGTACCGTGCACTCACTTATGGGGGAGAACGGTGCAGGAAAATCGACTCTAATGAAATGTCTTTTCGGAATCTATAAGCCTGACGCTGGTGAGATTCTCTTAAACGGTCAAAAAATTGAAATTTCCAATTCAAGAGCTGCACTCGATCAGGGCATCTCCATGATTCATCAGGAACTCCATCCTGTACCACGCCGTAACGTTATGGAAAATCTCTGGCTTGGTCGTTTTCCCGTCAAAAGTATTGGACCTATCAAATTGATTGATGACAAACGCATGTATCGAGATTCGGTAGCTTTATTTGAAGACCTTGGCATGGACCTAGATCCCCATGTTCTTGTTGGATCCTTATCTGTGTCTAAAATACAGTCGATTGAGATAGCCAAAGCAGTATCTTACCAAGCAAAAGTGATCGTGATGGATGAACCCACTTCCTCCTTAACGGGGACCGAAGTGGAGCAACTCTTTACAATTATTCGTTCGTTAAAAAGCCGGGGAGTTTCGATTATCTACATCTCTCACAAAATTGAGGAAATCCTAGAAATTTCTGATGAAGTAACCATTATGCGCGATGGTAAACGCATCGGATCATGGCTTGCTTCCGAGTTGACGACCGATTTAATCATTTCTAAGATGGTGGGACGTGATCTCACCCAGCGATTTCCCGAGCGCCATACCACTCTTGGAGAAACTGTCCTGAAAGTAGAAGGGTTAACCTCCCCATTTCCAAAGGCGTTTAAAGACGTCTCTTTCGCTCTGTGCCAAGGGGAAATTTTGGGAATTGGGGGGCTAGTGGGCGCCCAACGAACAGAACTCATTGAAGCCCTCTTCGGTTTGAGAACCGTATCCTCTGGTAAGATCTTTATCAAGGGCAAACAAGTGAGAATTAAATCCCCCATGGATGCTATAAAACATAAAATCGCCTTACTAACGGAAGAACGACGGGCCACGGGAATTTTTCCCGTTCTCTCGATTGTAGAAAACACCGTCATGGCGAATATGAACCGTTATGTTAGTCCTTATTTTCTTCTAAAAGACCAGCCCATGCAGCAGGATGTACAGCAAAGAGTAGAACAACTGCATATTAAAACCCCTTCCTCGAAAACTCAGATCAGAAACCTCTCCGGTGGAAATCAGCAAAAAGTGTTGATAGCGCGGTGGCTCCTTACTGAACCAGAAATCTTAATGCTGGATGAACCAACTCGAGGAATCGACGTAGGCGCAAAATTTGAAATCTATTCCATCATCACCGACTTGGTTAAGCAAGGGAAAAGCATTATCATGATCTCCTCCGAAATGCCTGAACTTATCGGTATGTCAGACCGGATTATGGTCATGTGCGAAGGTCGTTTGTCTGGTATCCTGGAAGGGGAGAACAGAACTGAGGAAGAGATTATGCACCTCGCAACAAAGTTTATGGTTTGACAGGAGGTCTCTTAAATGAAAACAAGCAATGCTACTAATGTCAACAGAGTAGGTAGTTTCTTCTTTCAACACGCAATCTATTTTGTACTGCTTATTTTAGTCTTAGGAATCACAGCGATTGATTCGAGTTTCTGGTCTATTAATAGTTTGCATGATATTTTATTACAATCTTCGACTCGGGCCATCATTGCCTTAGGAGCAGCTTTTGTTTTGATCACGGGTGGTGTAGACCTTTCTGCAGGCCGCATGGTTGGACTTTCCGCTGTATTGTCGGCATCCATGCTTCAAATTCAGGAATACTCTCACCGCTTTTACCCGGGTCTACCGGATCTGCCTTTATGGATTCCTGTCTTGATTGCGATTTTTGCCGGACTGCTTGTGGGTCTGATCAATGGGGTGATTGTTTCTCGTTTTAGCGTTCCTCCCTTCATCGCAACCTTAGGCACGATGGTCGCTGTTTTAGGTCTTAACTCACTTTACTTCGATATGAAACCTAACCAGTCTCAGCCAATTGGTGGACTTCGGCCGGATTTTACGACAACTTTAGGCAGCGGTTATATCGGAACCGGCGCTTATTCCCTCCCCTACATCGTCATCATTGCGCTCATAGTCGCTGCGCTCGTCTGGGTTATCTTCAACAAGACCATTCTAGGAAAAAGCATGTACGCAATTGGAGGGAATATCCAGGCAGCGATTGTTTCTGGAATTAACGTCAAGCGCGTCCTACTTTACGTATATGCTGCTGCCGGAGCCCTATACGGTCTAGCAGGGGTCATGGAGGCCGCCAGAACGGGTGGAGCCACGAGTAGCTACGGCAATATGTACGAATTAGATGCCATCGCCGCCTGCGTAGTCGGTGGAGTATCCACTGCCGGAGGGATCGGTACCGTACCAGGTGTCCTCGTCGGAGTTCTGATCTTCGGAGTTATTAACTATGGACTCACGTATATCGGAGTAAGCCCCTACTGGCAACTAATTATTAAAGGGATAATCATTATCGCCGCCGTAGCTTTTGATATTAGAAAGTATCTCGCCAAGAAATAAGCCCTGCGGTACCCAGCTTGTTTACGCAAAATACAATGTTCATTAAAGTACTCTTAGTATAAAGTGGCGGTAACAAAACTCTCAATGAAGTTTGTTACCGCCCCTTTATATTCACAAATCTCTAACGAACCACCATCATGATATAATCTCAAAATTAAGTGCGCCCCCTCTATTGCACATCGATATTTTAAAATATCTGCACGACATCCCCCAGCCCTGCTGGAGTAAACAGCTTTATTAATAATAATGTAAACGCACCGATGGCGAAGGAATTCTCACCCAATTCTGAGATAGTTATCGTGACTGCACCGGCAGGCTTAGTTAACGTACGCTTTTCAAGCGTTTTAAGTAGCGGCTTCAGAATAAAATCTTCGGACCTCGAAACTCCGCCGCTCAAAATAATCAAAGCTGGATTTAATGTGTTAATGAGATTGGCTAGCCCAATCCCAAGATAACGCCCAGTGTCTGCTAAAACTTCAATAGCCACTTGGTCATCACGCTGAGCAGCTCGATAGAGCATTTCTCCATTAATCTTATCTAAATCTCCTGCCACCCATTCCTCAATAATGGACTCTTTACCACAACGAATCGCCTGCTCCGCTCTGCGTGCTAGTGCTGCCCCTCCGACCATAGTCTCAAGGCAACCGTAATTTCCACAGCTACACCTCGGTCCATTACTGTCGATTGTTGTATGGCCAATTTCCCCTGCAGTAAAAGAGGTTCCCCTATAAAGTTTATTATCAATAATAATACCTGCACCCACCCCTGTGCCGACATGGACGCAGATAAAATTTGGAATTCCAGCCCCTCTTCCGAACCAACTTTCAGCTAAGGCTTGAGCGCGAACATCATTCTCGACTTCAACGGGTAACTTAAACCTTTTCTCCAGAGCCGCTTTAATGGGAATATGGCGCAAATTGAGATGGGGAGCGAACAAAGATAGCCCTTGCTCGGGATCGACGAGACCATGCATCCCTACCCCTATTCCTAAAAATGACTCTTGGATAGGATGAGTGCTTTGCATAACCTTCTCCACAGCGGTTTCCAAGGTCAACAAAAATTGCTCACTCGTTTGGTTATTTGAATACTTCATTTCTACCTGCTTCAAAACATGACCATCGAGGTTCGCTGTCACGGCCTTTACCCTTTTTGCACCTGCATACACACCGATTACGTAGAAAGCCGACGAGTTAATGCGCAGTAAAATTGGTTTTCTACCGCCAGTCGATTCTCCTAACGTGCTCTCCACGACAAGATGTGACTCAATCAATTCGCCCACAAGATTGGTCACCGTGGGTGGGGTTAACCTTGTCAACTTAGCAATCTTCGACCGAGAAATCGGGGCATATTGCCTTATTACATTGAGAATCGCTGATTTATTTAGAGATTTCATACCCTGAAAGCTTCCTACTGGAATCATTTCACTCACGTTTCACTCCCCCTATCCCCAATCAGGAATTTCCTACTATTTATCGAATAAGTATATCAGGTCGAAAGTACGTGAAGCCATTTTTTTCGATCTGAATATACTCCCATTCCCCAGAATGAGTGAGAAACTCTGGACCATGTTCTGTGACCAAGAGCGTGTCCTCCGATTTTAAGCCTTTGAGGGATGGATTCCAGGCAAAGGCCTGATGAAGCTGCACGATACCTACGCTGTCCAAGTTCGCTAAAAACTCCCGTGATGCATATCCAGTCGGTCCACCTTGATGCAGATATCGCCAATCCTCCGCATGCCCCCATTGGCGATAAGCCTCTATCCCCTGTCGAAAGACCTCCTTAATAGGAACGCCAGGGCGAGTCGCCAGATTGAAGACCAAATCAATCTCTGCCAATTTACGCTTGTTCTCCTGAATTTCTTCGGGAAGAGCCCCAAAATGCACAAAACGAGTCGCACTAGCCACTAAACCCCATTTTTCTCCACAGAGAACTAACATCGCGTAGCGGCCCAGCTTTTTCTCTGTGGGAATGGGGTGACGATACTGATGAATTCGGTGATCCGTAGCCACTAGTAACACTTGGGTTTGAATACCTAAACTCGCTACGTTCACAGCGAGAAACGCTTGAATCTCAAATTCGGTCATGCCTGGTTCAATTCTACGACATGTCGACTCCAAAGCCTGAGCAACTCTCCTGGATAACCAACGGTAACGATCAATCTCATCTACATTCAGCACGTAGGTTAGTTCCGCTAATTCTGTGCTCAAATCGATGCCTACCGTGTGCGGAATAGTCTCTGTAGAGACATCCATCCCTATCATTTTCCCTTGACATAACGCGCTAATCGCTCTATTTTGGCCCTCATACCACTCCGGTGTTATCCATTCACACTCCAGGCCCGTCAACTCTTCCTCTTGTATGCGAGCAAACTCCATCTTGGTCGTGACACAATATACTTTGTCCTCGAAGATTAGCAAATCAGCGACTCCGAGTTCTGTATTAGTCATGATATAGTTCGACCTTCCATCCGTCAACCAAGAAAAACTGCGGCGTTTTCGAAGGAGTACCCCGTCCAAATTTCTCTCTACCATCAGATTCCTGATCTTTGTGATCTTATCTTTAATTTTAGTCATTTGAAGCCCACTGCTCCACTAGTCTCTAATTTCGCCATCTTGTTTTACCTCCCGATTAGTTCACGTGCTCCATCCCCACTATCACAATGATAAAATGTCGGGATCAGCCCGGTCTTACTCCTATATCCTAGGGTCACTTGAGTTTCAAAATCGGTGACAGCCTCTGTATGAACTAAACTCACAGTACACCCGCCAAACCCAGCGCCGGTCATTCTCGTACCTAGGCATCCGCCAACCTGACGTGCCTCTTCGAAAAGTGCGTCTAATTCCGGACCCGTCACTTCAAAGAGATCGCGCAGAGACTCGTGAGACTGAATCATATACTGACCAAAATCCTGAATATTCCCTGCTTCTAAAGCTGATGTCGAAGCTAGTGTCCGTTCGTTTTCATGAATTACATGGTCTAAACGCTTATAGACCTCTGGCGCCCTGACATAATTCTGTACCTCTTGCCATTGAGCAAGCGAGACATTACCCAAACTAACAATTCCAGGCAGGTGTTTCCTTAGAATATTAAACCCTTCCTCACACTCTTGCCTTCTCTGATTATACTTTGATTCTGTCAAACTTCGTTGTTTATTAGAGTTGGTGATCACAAGTCGATAATCTCCCCATGCCAACGGAACATAGCGATATTCCAAGGTATCACATTTCAAGAGCACAGCGTTCCCCGCCTTCCCCATCCCCGAAGCGAACTGATCCATAATCCCGCAGTTCATCCCAACAAATTGATTTTCGGCACGCTGGGCAAGTTGTGTCAAATCAATTAAAGAATAGTCGAGGGCTTCGACCTGATTAAGAGCAGTTGCGGTCACCATTTCTATCGAAGCAGAAGAGGATAACCCCGCCCCTTTAGGAATATTCCCATCGTACAGAATATCGTAACCTTTTAAGCGTGAACCCAGGCGAATAAATTCACTGAAGACACCTTTTGGATAATTTGCCCACCCATCAGCCTGCCGGTATACAACCTCATCTGCGTCAATCTCTACCTGCCCAGCAAAACTCGTCGAAGCAAGACGAAACCTTCGATCCTTGCGAGGATGAACAACCGCCCAAGTTCCATACGTCAACGCCGCAGGTAACACATACCCTCCCGTGAAATCAGTATGTTCTCCAATTAAATTGACTCGACCTGGGGCAAAGAACACTCGCAGTTCCTCTCCGCACTCCCCATAGCCGAAGACTTTGGCAAAAGTCTGTCTCAGTCTGTTCAGTCCAGGCATTCAGTGATCCGCCCCTCTTTACTGAGATACTCTCGAAACGCCTTGCGCAAATATTCGGAGGTCTCTTCCACCGCTTGCGGGTTGGCTGGCGCCCAAGCACCCATTTCAGAAGAAGCATAGTATTTTAATTTTCCTCCATCTCTCAGGGGTGTATAAAACTCAATATGAAAATGATAATAATTCTTCACATCCTGCCCATGAACCGGGCGTTGATGAATGACCATCATATAGGGGAACACCCTATGGAATAAAGTATCCATAGCACCTGTCATACATTTCAACATGAGAGCCAAACTTCGTTTTTCCTCCTGAGTGAAGTCACTCAAGGCCGTCTTATGGTTTTTACTAACAATAAATAACCCATATGGGTAGTCCGTGAAGAACGGTATATATGCTAAAAAATGCTCATTTTCATGAATAACACGCTTCTGGAAATCCAATTCTGCTTGATTCATATCACAAATTAAACACGATCCCTGTGAGGTGTAATAGGAACGGCAATTCTCGAGTTCTGTGCGGATTTTCAAGGGAATCCAAGAATAAGCATATATCTGACCATGCGGATGAGGCATCGTCACACCGCACTCTTCCCCTCGATTCTCGAAGATCATAATATATTCATGCCTCGGTTCCTGACTCAGCGCCACAAACCGTTCTGTCCACAAATTAATTAATTTTTCTAAATGCTCGATAGAAAGCTCTGGAAGAGTCGTGGTATGATTGGATGAATAGAGTATTACTTCACATTTTCCATAGGCTTTTGCAGTTTTATACAAGGAAGACCCTACAGGATCAGCCTCGGGTGGATCAGGCATTAGTGCCGGAAAATCGTTATCGTATTTAAGAACATCATAATGCTCGGGAACCTTACCCGAACCAGGACAAAAAGGACATCCTTCCTTCGGCATATTCGGTCGATTTTGCCTGTGGGTAGCGACCATCGTCCAATCCCCTAATAACGGGTTATAACGCAATTCAGTCATGGCCATCCCCTTCTCTTCTCTTTGCAGTCTCTCAATGAGTTTGATCTATATTCTTTTCCATCTACTATTATAATATATTAAATTAAATTAATTAAGTATCTTTGATAAATATTCTTACATATCACCCGGATATTTTAGGCCACCGATACCATTGGGTATCGGTGGCCTAAAAATCACCTAACTTACGGTTAGGCGTTTTGTTAATCCATTCTCTCTTCGGTCTGGAGAACCGTCCCCCAACACGCAACTTTAGTTGAACCAGTTCGCTTGAATCTCTTAGTCTTTTACTATGGAAGAAAAAAATGAGCTGTCTTTTTATGAATGCCCGTAGACACTATTATAAAGACAGCCTCTTCTAGATTTTCTAGCTCAACCCCAAACCTTTTCTCTTGGCCATAATATGAGCTTCAATGTTATTAGCTACTTGGACAGGATCATCTCCAACGGCAACTTTTCCTCCGGTCAACCCTTCCACATCTTCGGTTAGTAATTTGACAAGTTGAGGAGCGCCGGTAATAAAAGGTGTGGGAGATAAGTGTGTATACGCTCCATAAGCCACTGCAAATACTCCATCAATTGTCGCTTTTTGCTCCATCCATTCAGGGGCAGTTACGGCGATCGGTAATTGCGGAATATCCACATCTAGGTGATCGGCCAACGCTGTAACGAGCATTGAGATTCTGCCAGTATCCGTGCATGTTCCGAAACTCAAGACGGGGGGGATCTTCAAGGCCCCGCATATTTCTCCTAAGCCTTTGCCGGCCATATTAACTGCATCCATATTACAGAGTCCCGCAACTTCTAAAGCGTGATTTCCACAGCCAGCGGACACCACCAAGATATCTTTCTTGATCAGTTCTTTGGCAAGATTGATGGTGTTCCAGTCTTGAGGGCCATTTCTAATCGTCGAACAGCTCACTAAGGCAACAACACCCTTAATCTTTCCGGCAGCGATTACATCGACCAAGGGGTCTAGTTTGCCACCGAGGGCAGCGAGTACTGCTTCTGTGGAAAAGCCTGCAATGGCTTTTTGCGTTATTTTAGGAACCTGAGCGGTGATCTTACCTTTACGCTTCTTGAAGTTTTCGATACTCAAGTTAATCAGTTGATCCGCCATGGCATCCAATTCACACGGTTGATAGGGAATCTTATGTTGGAGACCGGGGACCCCAATTATCGTGCTGACACTTACCAAGGTTATTTGATATTTCTCTGCATACATATCAATGGCTGGTGGAGAACAGTTCTCATCCATGGCTAAGACATCCACTGTCCCCGTTGCCAGTAGAGGTTCTATAGTCAGCCAATTCCCCATTAAGCCCACAAAGACTTCATCCATTTCAAATCGTTGGATCAATTCCTGGCCGGTTTCAATCGAACCGACAATTCTAAGCCCTTTAGCCCCGGCCGCTTTCGCCCGATCTTGAACTTCAGCCATTTTGGCTTTTTGAATAGTTGCTACACCAGGCCATGGTTGGTGACCATTAAACACGATGTTAACATACTCAGGGTCCATAATTCCCAAATCCACGTTAACTTCGTGAGGTGTGGGCGTACCAAACAAGATATCTTGTGTCATTTCCAGCCCGATTTGGGCATTATAGATGGTTGATAGCCCCAATCGTAACGCTTTGAGGGCCAAAGACACATAGTCTCCATCGACATTGGTTAAGCAACTAGCGACACAATTTTGCTCTTCATGAACTGCACCGGCAGGGTAAATGTTTAAATCCTGCCAGACTTTTTTCCGTTTCTTGGGAGCAAAGGCTTCAACCATTAGGTTAGGCTCGTCAGATCCAATATTCATCTGTGTATTAAGAAGGTCGGCTAATTGTACGGCCATCTGGTTAGTATCCTGATTCGTGTTGAGTCCAAGCTTTTCACACATCCATTTTAGTTTATTCACATCAGTAATTTTGAACGGAGTTTTTCCTTCTCCAGTTGCCTTTAAGGTCCTGAAAGCCTCATATGCATGATGGCTATATGTACCTGCTCCCATAATATTTTGCAAAAGCAACTTTCTCATCGCCATAGCATCAGGTCCGATTCCACAGACACCTTTATCCTGCCCACCCTTTTCACTAATTCGACAGGGCCCTTGGGCACATTGTTGACAGGTTAAGCCTTGCAGACAAAATTTGCAGCGAATCTTCTCCTGTTGAGTCCAGCGATCAAAGGAATTTGACATACCATCTTCTCGAATTCTTACTAACATCTCTTCTACAGAGTCGTGATAACTTACCCGACCTTCTGTCTTCTCTAGTATGGTTTCAGTCATTACCGATCCCCCTTTTATTTCTTACTATAGAAAGTTTGCTCATCAGCAATGGCAAATATGTATAGTTACTAATTTTCAGATCAAACTTAGATGTGTTATAGTTGATGATAAACTGTGGAAAGATAGTAAATAGTAACTTTATAGGGAGGTTCAATAACAATGGATAATATGGAACCAGGGAAACGACCGATACAGGAAGATACCCTTAGAGTAACTGGCAAAGGAAATCTCAAAGCTAAGAAAATAGTTTATTATATCTTAGGCGTTCTAGAAGTATTATTTGCCTTTCGTCTTGTCTTCAAAGTTCTAGGGGCCAACCCTCAAAGCCCCTTTGTATCGTTCATATATACAGTATCACAAGCGTTCTTATCTCCCTTTTCTGGTATTTTCAGAACGGCTACAACGAAGGGGATTGAGGCACAGTCAGTCTTAGAACCAGCCACCATCATTGCGATGATTGTTTATGCTATCATTGCTTGGGGTATTGTTAAGTTAATTGAAATTAGCAGACCTGTTCAAAATACCGAAATCCGCTAGCAAGGCCGCTGCATGAATTAGCCCTACAAATCGAAATACCCCATAGGAACAATTCATATTAACTTCCTAAAATAAATGCAAGTTCAAGAACCGTCCCCAACTTGCACACAAGAACCGTTCTCAACTTGCACAATCCAATAATAAACCCCTTAACGGTAAATCTATACTGTTAAGGGGTTTTAGGCCTAACTAATCAAGAATATCTAAGCACTAGCACCTGATTACATAACGCTTGATTATTGTACATGTTAGTGATATGCTCTCCATATATTAATTGCCATGACAATCATTACTATGACAATTAATGTATGTATGTATTTATTTGTTTATTTGATTGAGGAGGTAATCCTAATTAACTACGAATATAATTTAGGGTCTATTATTGGCAAAACCAATGCAAAAATGAAGAATAACCTTGCTAGGGCACTAAAACCTTACAATGTAACTCATGAACAATGGCCACTACTCAAATGGCTGTGGGTTCAAGACGGCATTTCCCAAAAACAGTTGTCTGAAATAACTTTTAAGGATCAACCTACTATTACTCGCATTCTGGACAAACTGGAACGGCGGGGATTGATTCGCCGCCAAGCTGATCCAGTAGACAGACGGATATCTCTGATCTACCTTACTCGTGAGGGTCAAGAAATAAGAGCTGCGCTCACCCCTTTAGCTCTTCAAGCTTTGGATCATGCGTTACAAGGCTTATCTGAACAAGAACAGGACGAACTCAAGAATCTACTAAATAGAATTAGCGACAATTTGGATTAGAGGAGGAGAACCATGTTTGAGAATATCAAGAATTCACCGAAGTATCGATGGTATGTCCTAGCAACGGTTGCCGTAGGCACCTTCATGGCGACATTGGATAGCAGTATTGTCAATGTAGCACTACCCACCATTTCTGGCCAACTTAATTCGAATCTTTCCACCTTACAATGGGTGGTAACTGCCTATCTTTTAACCATAACTAGTTTATTGCCAGTCTTTGGTCGTCTTGCTGACTTAGTTGGGCGAAAAAAAGTCTTTGCAATTGGTTTTTTGGTCTTTATTCTTGGCTCTGCGCTCTGCGGCTTAGCTCAAAACATCTGGTTTTTAGTGGGGACCCGAGTGTTTCAAGCAGTTGGTGCCGCTATGTTAATGTCCAACAGCGCTGCTATTATCACCTCAATTTTTCCACCTAAAGAGCGGGGTAAGGCATTAGGCCTAACGGGGACCGTCGTTGCCCTAGGTTCTCTAACTGGACCAGCACTGGGTGGCATTCTGATTGGTTTAGCTGGCTGGCGCTCCATCTTTTACATCAATATTCCCATAGGACTTATTGGTTTTGCAGCAGTTCTTCTGATTCTGCCCATGGATGTTCCCAGTAAGGAGAAAGAAAGTTTTGACTTTCTTGGAGCCTTAACTTTTACGTTTGGGATGATCTTCGTGCTCTTGGGCATTACAAATGGTGAAGACTGGGGATGGTCAAGCCTGCCTGTACTCTTGAGCCTGGTGTTAGGAACGGCATTGCTGGTCTTATTCCTTCTTACTGAACGAAAAGTCGAACATCCTATGATTGATTTATCCCTATTTCGTAATCGACCTTTCCTAATTGGTAATCTTTCAGGAGGGTTGTCCTTTGTCGCGATGTTTGCCAACACTATGATCTTACCTTTTTATTTGCAAGGAGTTCTTAATTACCAACCCAAACAGGTTGGTATGATCCTAATGATTTTCCCTATCGTGATGGCCTTAGTGGCTCCGATTAGTGGTCATGCCTCTGACAAATTTGGTCCCATGGTTCTCACTACAAGTGGTTTAGTTATTACAGGACTCGGCTTGTTCTATTTCTCTACTCTTTCAGCCACGGCAAGTTTCTACCACATACTTCCAGGTTCAATGCTCATGGGTTTGGGATCCGGTATGTTTCAATCCCCCAACAATAGCAGTGTCATGAGTTCAGTTCCTCCCCAAAAGTTGGGTATTGCCGGAGGCATCAATAGCTTGGTTAGGAACTTAGGTATGGTCACTGGTATTGCGTGGTCCGTCGCCTTATTTGAAGCCATGGGTGGTGTCACCATGCCTAAGTCCGGTCAAGTAAATGCGTTCATGTCCGCATACCATGCGGTTATGTTAGTGGGAATGGTTATCGCCTTTGTAGCAGCTTTTATCTCCTTTAACCGTAAAAGTTATGCCAAAGCGAAGTAAATCTTCAACTAAAGTTAAACAGGTCGCAATGCTATTATCATAAAAGGGCGCTCAGAATAGAAATTACTTTCTACTCTGAGGCGCCCTTTTAACTATTTTCTTTCATAAAGTCATGCAACAATAGGATTCCTTTTCGGATCTCATCCGGTTCCAAATGCCCATATCCTATCAGCAACTTATCTAAATGCTTGCCTTTACAGATACTATGATATTCCACTGGAGTAACACGAATCCCATAATTTTGAGCACGCTGTGCAAATTCACTATCAAAACGCAGACCCGGAAATTCTAGTGCCAAATGTAACCCTGCGGCATCTCCCCATGGGTGCCATACTTTTACGAAGGTTTCTTCCAACGTTTGTAGAAGGACCTGTCGCCTCTGCCCATATAACCTGCGCATCTGCTGTACATGCCTATCCAGTTTTCGAGTATGTAAGTATTCAGCCAACGCCGCCTGTTCGAATGGGGGATTCTGAACATCTGCATGAATGCGCAAATACCGCCATTGTGAATGTAGTTTGAGCGGCAACACCACATAGCCAATCCGTAACGCTGGAAATAGAATTTTGCTGAATGTACCAACATAAATTACCCGTTGAGGATCCATCGCATAGAGAGGAGATACTGATGCCCCGCAATATCGGAATTCACTGTCGTAATCATCCTCAACAATATACAAGTTATTATCCCTCGCAAATCGTATCAGCTCAGCTCGGCGGGTAGCTGGAAGAATACCTCCCAGAGGAAACTGATGCGACGGTGTTACATAGATTGCACCTGCTCCCTTGCCCTCAAGATAATCGGTCTGAAGTCCTAGGGCATCCACCGGCACAGGACGCATTGAATATCCTTTTCCTTGTAGGGCTCTCAGCATACCAATATGACAAGGGTCCTCTATCAGCATCTCTCGTCCATCTGTAGATAATAAATCGGCAAGCAAGTGTAACGCTTGTGTGGCGCCTGCAGTAATGAAAATATCCTGTGAACTAACTGCAAGCCCTTTGCTTCGAAATAGCCATGCAGCAATTTCTTCACGTAACGGCAGAAGTCCTTCCGGTCCGGAATAACCTAATTGATTCAACGGCATTTTTTCAAACGTTTTGACAAATAGTTGTTGCCATAGATAGCGCGGAAAATATCGCAGATCTGGCTGACCAGTCTTAAAATCCACTCTGAATGATTGAGGATGAGGCAGTGTTTCTTTTGTTCGTTCTACGAAAGGTGTTTTTTCAAGGCTCAGGCCCTCAGCTACTCGTGTTGGAGAACCCTGGCGGCTAATGACAAACCCCTCGGCTATTAACATTTCGTAGGCTTCACTGACAGTATTACGTGATACTGTCAGTTGTTTTGCTAATTCACGTGTAGAAGGTAATGCTTCACCTTGTTTTATCTGCCCATCTATTATGTAATCTCTCAGTGTTTGGTAAATCTGACGTGATAAAGAAATCTCGCCTTGACGCTGTAATTCTATTCCCCACATATTCCCTCCAACTGGACTATCGATAATCTGCTCAACTGGTTCTTTTTCCAGACCAGTTTATTTTGTATGATTATAACATACCTGTTTATCCCACTACAAGCAAAGTGAACTCGTTCAACTTAAGTTAAACATCGAGAATTTGGTGGGTGAGCTTACCCCCACCGAAGTAGAGAACGGTATCCTACTCCCACTTGTCGAAGAGGGAGTTTAATGATTGGATGCACTATTATTTTGGAGGAGAATGAAATGGAACAGTTAAAAGGCAAACTATATTTAATGAGTGCTTTTGCGCTGGCTGGAACTTCAGTTATTGCAGCACGTTTTGTTACTGGTCATCTAGGAACATTTACTATTACTGCAACCAGCTTGTTGCTTGCAAGCCTTGCTCTACTGCCGCTTTGCAGAAGGAATCTCAGGAAAGCTATTCCACTGATGTCGGTCCGCGACTGGGTTACACTACTATTACAGGCGCTATGTGGTATTTTCCTATTTCGTATGTTTCTATTACAAGGTTTATTGCACACAAGTTCAGGCGAAGCTGGAGTCTTGACTGGCGCGACACCAGCTGCCACCACACTTTTTGCATGGTTGCTGTTAAAGGAACCCTTATCCACGAAGAGCCTTTTCGGTATTTTAAGTACTATTGCAGGTATTTTGTTGTTACAGGGAATACTGGTACCAGGAAATGCCTTGACCATGAATCATTTAATTGGGAATATATTAGTACTCTGTGCAGCAGTATCCGAATCCTTATTCAATATTCTTTCTCGTATTAGTAGCCTTAGGATCATTACAGATCGATCTAATCCCTTAAATCCCATTGTCCAAACAATGCTTGTATCTGCAATTGCTTTGCTTCTTTGCCTAATACCATCCTTGTTCGAGCACCCAGTTTGGTCGCTCATGTCACTTGGTATTATAGAATGGTTGGCATTGGTTTGGTATGGTATATTCGTAACTGCTCTTGCCTTCATGTTCTGGTACGCTGGGATAAAACGTTGCACCGCATATACAGCTGCTGCCTTTTCCGGTATGATGCCACTCACTTCGTTGGTTCTGTCTGTTTTATTATTAGGGGAGCACATTGGATGGCACCAATGGTCTGGGGGACTATTGGTTATGCTGGGTATGCTTCTGATAGGAGGGTGCCAAACCAACATGCAACCAACAAAATTACTCGATTTATCAGCCTCTAAATGACGGATAAATCATTTCGGTTTAACTACATATTTTAGAGGTATTGTGCATTCTACAGCGAAATATTACATATAGTTGTTCGGATCATCCGCTTGAATTTCAAGTCCATTTCTTAGAGAAATAAACAAACAATGGAGCGGGAATATATGTCTAAGAAAAATATTGAAAGTTTTCTTGATCCTAAATACTTAGAAGAAATCCTCGGTAGCTTCTCAAAGGCTACGGGTTTACACATTGAAGCCGTTAATAGAAGAGGTGAAACACTTGCTATCTTGGGAAACAAAAGAAGAAGTGATTTTTGTCAATTTATCCGCAGTCATAATAAAGGTGAAAAGAAATGTTTAGATTCATATAAAGAAGCAACTTTAGAAGCGGCAAAATGGAATGAGCCATATTTTTTTCGTTGCCATGCTGGACTTGTAATCTGGGCTGTTCCCATCATATTAGATAATGTATTTTTGGGTAGTATTATCTGTGGACAAGTATTATTGTGGAAACCCGATGAGTTTTTTCTTCGAGAGTTAAAAAAAAGCAATTCTAAAGAGATCGATTTCGATGTATTAAAACAAAAAATTAAAACCCTTTCCATAACCTCTCCTGAACAGTCTCAAGCTGCAGCCGATATGCTTTTTGTTGTGGTAAATCATTTAGTTAAAAGAAATATTCATACTATGGAAGAGGAAAACGCCTATCATTTACAACGCCTCCAAATAAAAGCTGATCTAGAAAACAGAAAGAAAAAGGCAACTGCCGAGTTTTCAGACTACCGATCATATTTGAAGAAAGAAAGGCGTTTTCTAAGTTATATACGGCTTGGAGATAAGACCAGGGCCGAAAGTACTCTGAAAGATTTATTAACTGACCTCTTAACTAAGACGGCTGGTGATAAAGCTACGATTAAAATAAGGGTACTTGAATTGGCCTCCCTGTCCTCCAGAGCGGCAGTTGAAGGGGGAGCTGACGCAGACCAAGTCATGGTCAAACTTCAGGGTTTTAATAATGAAATTAACAGCATCGAACGCATAGAAGAATTCTTTTTCAAAATCCATAAAGTCATTGAAGCATTCCTGGATGGAATTTTCAAACTTGCCGACAAGAAGCATCTTAGCTTAGTTAACAACGCCCGAAATTTTGTTATGGAAAATTACCATAAACCCCTTACAATTAAAGCAACTGCCGATTATCTGTTTATCAGCCCCTCCCACCTATCACGTTTATTCCGATTAGAATTAGATTGCACCTTTAACGATTACCTAACTAGGGTCCGTGTTGAGAAAGCAGTAGAACTGATGAAAAAACCGGAGTTCAGCGTTGAACAAGTGGCAAAGGCAATAGGCTTTAAAAGTCAAAGTTATTTTGCTGAAGTATTCCGAAAATATATTGGTGTAACTCCTTTGATCTACAAAAACAGCTTATTTTAGGGGCGATTTAATTGATATTTGATGATATTATCCACTCCATTGCAGAAGGTGAATCTGAGGAAACTCTAGAATTAACGAAGCAAGCTTTAGCGCAAGGATATTCTGCTACTTCCATTCTAGAAAAAGGACTTATTACCGGTATAAATATTATCGCTGAAAAATACCGAACAGAAAAAGTTAATGTTCCAGAGGTCCTAATGGCTACCCATTCAATGCATGCCGGGCTATCCGTCATTGAACCGCTCTTGACCGCACCCACCAAAAAGGGGCTCGGAAAGATCATCTTGGGTACCGTTGCTGGCGATTTACACGATATTGGCCTAAGCATTGTCAAAGCCATGGCCATGACGACAGGTGCCAAATTGATCGATCTTGGCGTTAATGTTTCTCCAAAGAAATTCGCCCGCGCAGTACGAAAAGAGAAACCTGACATTCTAATGATCTCTGCCTTGCTAACCACAACCATGTCGGTTATGAAAGATGTGATCGTTGAGCTGGAAGCGCAAGGATTACGTAACGGGGTTAAAATTATTGTAGGTGGAGCACCAATCACTGATGCCTTTGCCAAGGAAATAGGAGCAGATTACACTTTTGAAGATGCTTTCCAATTTCGAGATTTTTTAAAGGAAAATCTCAACAAATTATTGGCCTCCAAACGGATCAGCTCATAAGAACACTAATTTGCATTCCCAAATTTTCAGGAGTATTCTTTGCTTCCTTTGAAGGAATAGCCATGCATCTAAAAAGTTTAATTTGAAACCAAAAGAACTACTCTTGTTAGTGCAGAGTAGTTCTTTAATACTTTCTTCAAGCCATGATCAAGGTCCACTTTAAGCATAAGTAAAACTGCTTCCTTTGATTAAAAGCCTCCGCCAAAACTGCCTTTATCTCCATACCATCTTTTACTTTCACACCACAAGCCAAGCAAAACCCTGCTTCGATTTCCTAGTTTGTCAAATGGTAAACCCTTCAACAAGTCGGTTTGGGGTGATCGTTATTTTCATGCTGTCCTCCTGTTAACGTTTCTAACGTAATGACTTGCCCCGCTTCGACATAAATGGATTCTGGCACCTTGTTTCCTTTAACAATCGAGGTGAGCAGATTGATATCCCCCTCGATCTCTCCAACTTCCCAGCTAAAGAAGTCCGCAATTTCCTGCACCTTCTGTTGGTATTTTGCTAAATCATCAATTCCTGGTGTAATAATAAAGATAGCCCTTTGATAACTTCCATATAAACTTTGAATTAATTTAAGCGCTTTCTTTTCTCCATATTTCGCTTCATACTCGTAGTACTCTGCTAAGGGAGTGCGCCCATAGTCCAACCATCCTTGACTAAAATAGTAAGTGCGGGAATCCTTCTTGAATAATTCCATATGCCTTGCCGTCGACCCTAACATTAGACCAATACAATCGTGGGTTGCCGGAAATAGCAGCGGCACTCGTGGTGATAGCAGTCCAAGCATAGAATTCGAACATCGGCCATAAGTCAGGATAATCAAATCATAGTCCTGGCTCTCATTGATGAGCTCCTGAATTTTAGCGTGTAACTTGTCCGGTCGGGCATGAAAGTGGAAATCTAGGAATTCACAATCCATGCCCTGTTGGTGTCCTTGTGCTTGAACTTCATTCATCGTCGAATGACAACCAATCAGCTTAATTTTCAACTGCATTACCTCCCACTTAACACTGGAAAAATTACGCTAGGTATACTGTTCAAGTTTCAGGAAAAAAGGCCTTCTTACTTTGGTATATCTGCTTAGATTCATCGTTTTGGGTGTTTGGAAGTATGGTCACCATTTCGCACTGTCGATTGAGAATTGCCTCTATGAATTTAAGGTCACCCTTTTCTTCAGAATATATTTTTTCGAACCTTTCACATGCCTCATGAACATGGATCCGATACTTTGCCAGGCTATAGCAACCATTATCAATTAACATAAAATGAGTATAATTCTTATACATAAGCTTAGAAACCTTCCAGCCCTTTTTCTCTCCATATTTCTCAATATATTTTCTACTGGAACTCAGAGGATCTTCTCCTGCATCAATCCAGTTCTTATTTAAATAAAAAGTTCCTAATCTTTCCGCCTGAATAGCCTTAAACCTTTCCATCGATCCCAAAATCACCGGAATACAGTCGTCAACATTTGGGTAAATAAGAGTTAGTGTTCGGGAAGAAACTCCCTTCAGAGAACCTCCACAGTTACCTAGGAATAACAGGACTATATCCCCAGGATTTAAAGACTGTTCCGCTTCTTGAATCTTTTCCAGAACTTTTAGATGTAGTTTATCTGGAACGTTATGTAAAGCTTGCTCAATCCATAGAATGTTAACCGAAATCGTTTCTTTGAAGACTTCCAACTCTCCTTTAAACGCCTCACAAGCAATAATGAGTTTAATCGCATTATCCACTGAATTTTCCTCCTTTGTTGGAATTCAGATTGTGTGAAAGAACACCTAGGCCTCCACAACCCAGGTGTTCTTCTAATTTCTCGTTAGGACGTCCTAACTTCATAGGAAAGCAATTGATAGCCTATTTCCCACCTGAAAGCTTTTCCTGTCCAAGTGCTTTGAAAATACTATAACACATTGCTATCATGATTAGCATGAAAGGGAATGCCGCAACGATTGACACTGTCTGTAGGACCGCCAAGGCAGCAGTACCACCGCCGACGAGGATCAGGATGATGGTAAAAGCACCCTGCATGATACCCCAGAAGCTACGCAATTTCTTGTCAGGGTCCATGTCACCATTAGACGTCAGCATCGCTAGGACGTAGGTCGCCGAATTTGCAGCTCCTACAAACGAGGCAACGATGAGAATAATGGCTAATGGAGCAGTGATTGAATACAACGGTAACTGTTGAAGTGTCGCAAAGAAAGCAGTAGTGTAGTCCGCTTTAACAGCAGCCTGAATAGCTCCATTAGAAAGCTTATCTAGGTTGAAAGCAGCACCGCCGTAAATCGAGAGCCAAATCATCGAAAATCCAGAAGGCAGCAAGGTTACTGCTAATACGAATTGGCGTATTGTACGTCCCTTAGAGACACGGGCAACGAATTGTCCGACGAACGGAGCCCAAGCAATCCACCATGCCCAGTAGAACACGGTCCAACCCTTTAGCCAGTCCATGTTTCCCATCCACAGGGTTTGTCCGATAAAGTTTTGAAAATAAGCTCCCAAAGTATCTGTGAAGTTGTTCAGGATTAGAACCGTACCTCCAAATAAGAAGATGAAGACCATGAAACCGATTGAAAGCCAGACCTTAATATCAGCTGCAAACTGCATGGCTTTATGCAGACCGGAGATAGTGGCCATTGTGAAGATTAACGTCATTACTGCGATGACTATCGAGATGGTCACGGGTGTTGCCTGAACTCCCCAGATATAATTCAGTCCTGTGGCGATCTGGCTTGAGCCAAGACCCAAGCTGGTGGCTACGCCGAACACGGTGGCAAACACTGATAAGATGTCAATTGCTTTGCCTATAGGTCCGTAAATCCGGTCACCAATCAGCGGATAGAAAGCGGAACTAACTAGGAATGGCAGACCCTTGCGAAATTGGAAGTAGGCCAGAGCCAGACCACAAATGGCGAAAATCACCCAAGGATGAATACCCCAATGAAAGAAAACAATTCGCATAGCTGTACGCATAGCCTCAGGGGTAGCGCCTTCTCCCATTGGTGGGGCTAGGTAATGCATCATCGGCTCTGCGACAGACCAGAATACAAGGCCAATCCCCATGCCGCCTCCGAACAGCATCGAGAACCACTGGAAGTTACTAAACTCAGGCTGGTCATCGTCTTTTCCCAGCTTGATATTGCCAAAACGGCTAAACGCGATCCCGTAAATAAAGACTGTGAAAAAAGCAACAGATAACAGGTATAACCAGCCAAAATCAGTCGTTAAAAAGCCAAATGATTTATTTGCGACTACACCCATTTCTTTTGGTAAGAACATTCCAAAAATTACGAATAAAGAAATAATAGCTGAAGAGATGTATAGAACTGTTCGATTTTTAGAACTCCCACTATCTTTCATAAATAGAACTCCCCTCTTATAATTAACGCTATAAATCATATTCTAATCCTGGTACGTGGAGAGTTACCAATCTCTAGAATCACCGAGATCACCTAGTCACTGGTTCAACAAAAAGAACTCATAGGGATTTTAAAGGATCCAATATTATTCCCTATGAGTTTACTTCATTTAGCATCTGCTTATAATCGATTAAGATCGAATTGCTATTTAGCCAGCATACGGTCGGCAAGTGCGACCGCCTCGTCCGCGGATTCCGCCCAACCGTCTGCTCCGATTTCATCTGCATAAGCTTGGCTGGTAGGACCCCCACCAATGAATACTTTGAACTGGTCCCTCAGATTATGCTCAATTAAATAATCGACGATCTCCTTTTGTGCGCTCATAGTTGTCGTCAAGAGGGCACTCGCGCCAATAATATCCGCACCAACTTCTTGAGCCTTTAAGACAAAATCTTTCGCTTTAATGTCAGTGCCGATATCAAAAACTTTATAACCTGCAGCTGTAAACATTGCTCCCGTGATGTTCTTGCCGATGTCATGAATATCACCTTCCACGGTTCCCAAGACTAGCTTACCTTTAGCCTCGCCTTGACTCATTCCCAACTTAGCAATTTCTGGTTCAAGCAGACCTAATCCAACTTTCATTGCCTCGGCGGACATCATAACATCGGGCAAGAAGACTTCTCCAACTTTCCATAACTCTCCTACAACTTCAATTCCTTTGATCAGGCCAAGTTGCACAGCGTCAACTGGGTTAATTGATTCATCGATTACCTTTTGGGAAAGTTCGCCTACTATCTCCTCATCACCATCGATAATTGCTTGCTTTAATTCTAAAAATAGTTCATTCATTTGATTTATTCCTCCCCAGTTTTAAATTGGTGTGTATCGTCGTATCGACCACTATTTTCCAGACCGTTGAGCGATGAATTCTAATAATTTATTATCAATACTTTCATCAAGCGCTGGTGGTACGTAATTAGCTAACACCTGTTGCCATTGTTTATGAGCTCTTTGGTTTGTATCCAGGCTTTCCTTAGACCAAGCTTCATAGGCGGAACGATCACTCAATTGAGGAGTACGGAACTCTCTTTTATGGTTCTTTCGTGTATGTTTTTGAGTAAGGAAGTGTCCGCCCGGTCCTACTTTAGCAATCGCATCAAACGCCAAACCGTCCTCATCAAAGTTAAAACCCTTCATATAATGCAAGAGCATCCCGGCCATTTCATCGTCCATCATAAACTTTTCATAAGATATAGCCATGAAATATTGCAATATCCCTGCCGTATGAAGAACAAAGTTGATACCTGTGACACTAGCTGCCATCAAAGTCATCATAGATTCATAGCCAGCTTGGGCATCGACAATCTTGGAATCGTTCAAACCACCACCGGATCGGCTAGGAACACCGTAGAAACGGGCAATTTGGGCACTGGCTGAAATAAATAAAGCACACTCTGGGCTACCGATGGAGAGGCTCCCATTACGCATATCACTGAGGGCTGAGGTAGAACCGTATACAACGGGTGTTCCTGGATTGATACTTTGGGCCAAGGCTATTCCTGCTAGGACTTCAGCGTTTTGAAGTGCTAAAGTACCGACCAAGGCCGCGGGTCCGGTTGAGCCTGCCATAACCAACGAAGCGATAACAACCGCTTGTCCTGCTTCAGCATAGGCCATCATGGCCCCTAACATCCTCTCGTCATACTTCAAAGGAGTCAACGAGTTAATGAGGGAAATGAGCACCGGTTTTTCTTTAATGACATCTTTACCACCAAAAAGGAGTGCCACCATTTCAATGGAGTCTTCTGCACGTTCCCGACCTTCAGCACTACCCATAAAACACTTATCCGAGTTTTTGATGGAACTATAAATCATCTTCATATGTCGAATTTCATCCGGAATATCTTGAGGCTCAGCCACCGTCCCCCCTGTCATATGCAGGTTTTTACTGGCTCCGGCCAATTTTACAATATTATCAAAATCCTCCATCGTGCTCTTACGACGTGAGCCATCCGCTAATTGGATAAAAGGAGCCCCATACCCAGGCATATAGATGATGTTTTCACCACCGCAGACCAAATTGTGTTCCGGATTGCGGGCATGGAGAGTAAATTGTGAGGGAGCCAGCTTAACCTTGCCCTCAATAAATTCTCTGGTGAAATGGACCCTGTGTCCCTCTACCTTTTGTCCTTCTGCCTTAAAGATCTCCAATGCCGGTTCATAATCAAAGTCCATACCGACCTCTTCAAGAATCTTGATGGATTCATTATGGATTATCAGTACCTGTTCCTGAGTCAAAACATCATACTTTGGCAACATAGATATACACCCCTTTAACAGTTTTAATATTAACTTTTGAAGAATTTCGTAATAGCAGCCTTTTCTCAATAGGAACACTTTAGCTACGAAGAGGTAGACTCTGCCTTCGGCGAAACCATCCGCAGGATGCTTTCGTCATCGAAATCTCGATGTTCAGCATTAGCTGAACCAGTTCACTAAAAAAGCTTTAATAATGGATGTTCAGGTGTTCCTAACTTGACACCAGTCAGCTTGTTATTATAAGCCATCATGGCATCCGTGGTAGCAATTGCCCTATATACCCAAGGAGCATTTACCATCGGACCGTACAAAATAAAACTAGCCCCTTGCGTTACTGGATACGTGAAGACCGCAGCCCCTGCCACTTCGAAAAATGGAGTTCCTTTGGAACGCATTTTCTTCCACAAATAAACCGCGTTAGAAGGAGCACATCCTCCCGGATAACCAAATTCTTCATTGACTACATTGATAGCTTCACTTGTCCAACTGGCACTGGGTACATCCAACACACCGGGATCAACAAGGAACTGCTCGATTCCCGCTCTTTTAGCAGCATCGATTAATCCCTCTTTTTCCCCATCCCCTGACAGGAGCTTAATTCTAGCTTTGGGCTTTAAAGCTTTGTTACTAAACGCTAAAATGACGGCTGTTTTAACCCCACTTTCTTTAATAGCGGCCAACTCATCCTCAGAATAATGCTCATCAATCGAGTTATAGATTAGTCGCTTGCGTACTTCTGGATCTTTACCAAGTTCCTTTAATGCACCCATCCGCACGGCAGGACTAATGCTGTCCAACAAGAAAGGAGCCTTCGAGTTTTTCAGAACGAATTCTACATAACGAGTTAAAGCCTCTACCGATTCGCCTAAAACGTCAAGAATAAATGGATTACCCGTTTCTGCGCTCAACTCAGCTTCCTGATCTAGAAGAGCTTTAGCTGCCGCTTCATCGAAGAGTCCCTTCACGGGATCATTAACAATCTTATGTCCTCGATAAAAGATACTACCAATCAGCACAGTAGGATATTGTCCAGGTTGGCCACCTACTTTGACTCCGTTGATGTCATAGACATGTTGTTCAGAAGTATACTTTAACACTATAAATTCCCCCAAATTATATATTGTTCGGAACCCTTTATCACCTGCATTTATCATAACACCAATTCTTCGGAACATTTCACTACACTTATGCTCGTTTTGCCACATATAAGGCCATAAGTGATAATTCGGATTATTCGTCATATTTCTTATTTTCTCTATACCATCCCAGAATATCAAAAAAAATCAAGAACCTTACACCATTTTGAACTAAACCCAGTTCATTTTATAGTGATTAGGCTCTTGTTTTGGGATAGCAGGCTCCATATTTTTGGGAGTCAGTATTATCTCGATGAAAACTTACTCCAGAAACTTTTATGAGCCATAGAGTGCTTTTCTGCTAGGACACTTCTCTCTCGGACACAATTGGCAGCTTTCGAAGGTTCCTTCCTTTGGAAAACGAATACCAGAAACGGTCTTAATCGGAAGCATAAGGAAACTATCTGTCAGCCGAACCCCGATTAACTCTTCTACGTCACCTAATAATTCGAAAATCTGTATTTGCTCATTAATTGGCCAATCATTCAATGAGCCCGGATTCATATTAACAGCATGCCCCAATCCAACCACTTTATCTAGATGCGCTTCAAATGTATCAATAGCTAAACGCAGAACCATTTCTTTAATCGTATCGGCACAAAAACTTGAAAAATAATCTTCAAATTGTTTAGACCAGAGCTCTAACTCAGACCCGCAGGTAACTACAAATGGGAAAGCCTTTAAAGCCTCTTCCATGTTAACTCGCAGTACTTGACTAGTAAGCTTAATTCCGTCAATAACCACAAAGTTATCACCTTTCACTTCAATAGTCGTCTCTTTATAGACTATTTTAGGTCTTGCGAGTAACTGCGCTTCAGTAACCATCATCTCTATTTCGGAGAAATAGCTACTTTCTTTCTTGATGTGTAACTTTATCAGAAGTGCTTCAAAATCTATCACACATGGGAAATTGTTTAGAATAACCGTATCCATCAGGCATCTCCTTCCATAAGGAAGGGCATAGACGAAATACTCGATTTCCAGATTCCCAAGTCTAGTGGCATTGCTCCCCCTCCTGACATAGATTAGTGGCTACCTGCAAAGCAGGTAGCCCAATGTTTTACCCATTTTTACCCACTTCTATAGTTGGGTGGTTCTTCATTTCCCTACTCGTCTTCACCTGGCATATGACCGACAGCGTTTTCTACAATATCTCTAATCTTTGCGGCTATATCCTTCGGCAGTGGAGCAGGTTCATGGTAATTAATGATATCTCGGACTTTTTCATTGGCAACCTGGGTCAGGGTTTTTCCTCCTGATTTTTCCCAGATATTTCGTGCAGCACGGTTGACTAGACGAGGTGCATAATTCTCCTCGGCATGCTCATCTGTGTGATCATCATTCGCATAACTGCCTCCAGGACCTACCCTTTCGATGACCTCCAACGCTAACGTTTCCTGATCAACACGGATACCACTGGTTAATCTTCTGGCCATGCCTAGAACTTCATCGGCGATCACCACAAGATCTAGGTTTGAAGTCGTTCCGTATTCTGAGTACCCTGTATCATGATTAAGATTGGCGCCCGACATATTGGTCATAGCAATGGATAGGGCCGCCTCTATTCCAGCCTGTTCATCGATAATGCAGGAATCTGTACATCCTGCCGTACCAAACATCGGTATATTAAGATAATGGGCTACATCCGCTAAGCCTGCTAGGAGTAAGTGAAGTTCCGGAGCTCCATAGGAAAAGATGGTCGTACCCATATCCAAAATGGTGTACACGCCACCCATAATAAAGGGGGCTCCTTCACGGGTACACTGACTCAGCACCAGACCGCTTAAACTCTCGCACAGTCCCTGAACCATAACCCCTGCCATGGTTGCCGGAGCCGTTCCTCCAGCCATAATACAGGGAGTATAAATTGTTGGCAGACCCTTTTTAGCTCCCATCACCAATTTTTGGGCAGCTTCCAGGCAATGCATACCTGGCGAAATCGGTTCCGCATAGAGACAGATAAAAGGATTCTTCCTGAGTTCTTCCTCACCGCCAGCAACAATCTCGGCCATCTTAATGACATCTGCTTGGCCCCAAGCATCTACACAAACCGTAATAATAGGTTTCTCTGTGTGTAAAATCTGTTGCTCAAACTCATGTCGATCTGAGACCAAAAGGGGTACATCTTGGACAATCCCTAAAGACATCGCATAATCAATATTTGGTAAGGCATCGAGAACCTTGGTTGCCCAGCCTACAGACTGCCTAGTTGCTCGGTGTCTTTCGTTCGTGAACGGGTTTCGGGTAAACGGGGTGCAAGGCCCAGAACCAAAGTAGGCATTATTCCCTTCCACAAACAGTTCTCTCGCGCCTGTCCGGCTATTACAGAGCACAACGTGTTTCTGACAACTCCTCAAAGCCCGTTCCGTGATGTGCGCCGGAATCCGAACTCTTTTTCCGTCAACCCAACAACCGGCCTTTTTCAGAATCTCGAGTGATTCTTTGTCATAAAAATCTGTTCCTGTGCGCCACATCGCTTCTTCCGCGGCCAAGACCAATTCTTGACACTGGGCATCTGTGAATATCTTCATCATCGTACTGGCATATGCTTTAAAATTAGTTCTAGTTGTCAACTTCAAACTCTCCTTTCAAACCCCCTAAGTTTAGGCCAAAAGCCGATTACAAAGATCTACTGCGGAAGCTGCATCAGGAGCAAATCCATCCGCACCCACTTCATCTGCGAAATCTTGGGAAATAGGTGCCCCACCTATGATAATTTTAACTTGATCCTTGATGCCCTCTTCTTTCAGGAGTTCGATCGTGTCTTTCATATGCAACATCGTGGTGGTCAGCAAGGCCGACATTGCCAAAACATCCGGTTGATGCTCTTTAATCGCTTGCACGAATTTTTCCGGGGAGACATCGATTCCTGCATTAATGACCGTGTAGCCTCTACTTTCGAGCATCATCCCCACTAAGTTCTTGCCGATATCGTGAAGATCACCCTTCACCGTGCCCAACAGGACCTTGCCCGCTGATGGCATGTCTTCAGATGCAATCAAAGGTTTTACTAATTCTATCCCCGCAGTCATCGATCTCGCGGCCACTAAAACTTCCGGAACATACATTTCCCCGTTCTTGAAACGGGCACCCACGACACTCATTCCCGCGATTAAACCCTGATTGATGATATCTAAGGGGGAAACTCTTTCGTCAATCAGAGCTTGGGTTATCTTTTTGACTTTGGCGAGATTGCCACTAATTACACTTTGTGACAGTTCTTCAAAATTTGCCATTGTTCTCTGCTCCCTTCAACCTTCAACCTTCAAACCTATTAAATCTATCTGGCATCCGCTTTGTCTAAAATCCCTTTTATTTGACTAAGGATCTCCTCGGGAAGTTTTTCTGGCTGGTGGGTCTTGATGATACTTTGGGCCTTTTCTTTAACTCGTTGCCCTAGGGTTTTGGCTCCATTTGCCGTCCAGTCGTCAATCCGAGTTCTGTTCATAACAGTTGGCCACCAAAATTCATTGCGGAAATATTTTAAAGTATGTTCTTCACCTAGGTAATGTCCTCCCGGTTGTACCGAATCAATAACTCCCCGCGCTAATCTCTCTTCATTAACTTCTATACCTTTAATTATTCTTCGCGTCATTCCCATAACTTCATCCCCCATGACCAGTAAGGCTAAAGAACCTGACAAGCCATATTCCAATTGACCGCAGCCATGTATCAAACTTGTACCACTCATCCCAGCATGCAGAATTGAAAAGGCTGCTTCTAAGCCCATCTGAGCATCACTTTCTTTGGCGTCTGTAGCACCCGCAAAGCCAAAGCTCGGAATCTTCAGAAAACGAAGGGCATTCACCATTCCGGTGCCCATCAAGCTTACCTCTGGAGCACCGCAAGGCAAGATATCGTTTTCCTTATCGTTAATCGTGAAGAACCCTCCGGCAATCACAGGGGTCCCTTGTCTTACCAATTGGCCCAGCAGTACCCCGACTAAAACATCCGCCAAAGCTACGACGATCGCTCCGGCCGGAGTTGATGGCGAAGTTTCACCGGCAACCAGCTTGGTCGCATAAATATAGGGAACACCGTTTTGGGCTGCAAACATGACCTTAGCCATCGTTTCATCAGAGTGAACTAGAGTACCTTCCGTTTCGATTAAGAAAATGACAAAGGGATTTTTCTGAAATTCTTTTAAACTTCCGGCCACGACAGTAGCAATATCAAGGATTGCCTGCGCTTGTTCTATACCTTGAATTGATTGAACAATTGGCTTCGTCGTATGGGTAACTAACGCTTCAAAGGCATGAACCTCCGCCATGCTTTCCTTGACGTCTGTCGGTAGACCGTTACTCATGGCGAAATCGACGTTCTTTAATCCATCACAGACAACGCCTGTATTCACAACATCGGCTTTGAGCGGTTTTCTCCGTTCATCTGTCAGGGGGTCAATTACATACGCATTACCTTGACCCGGGCCATAAAACGCGTTTGTCGTTTCTAATCTTAAAGCCCTTTTACCCTTTCGGTCACATACTGTGACCCGAGACGGAGCGGTTCTGACGGCCCACTCCGATAGCGCTGAAGGAATTCGCACTCGATTCCCATCGATCCAACAACCCGCTTTTTCAAAGGTAGCCCGTGCTTCTTGGTTTAATACTTCTGCACCGGTTCGTTCTAAAACCTCCATCGTCGTCATGAAGAGTTCTTCACATTGATCCTCACTAAGCATTTTCCAAAGGGTTGTCTGATTCACCTCATAATTAGCTCGGGTATAATGACTTTTTGTTGTATGCACTTACTTCTCTCTCCTTTCAAACCCACTAAGTTTAAGCTAAGAGCCGATTACAGAGATCTACTGCGGAAGCTGCATCAGGCGCAAATCCATCCGCACCCACTTCATCTGCAAAATCTTGGGAAATAGGTGCCCCACCTATGATAACTTTAACTTGATCCTTGATGCCTTCTTCTTTCAGGAGTTCGATCGTGTCTTTCATATGCAACATCGTGGTGGTAAGCAAGGCCGACATCGCCAAAACATCAGGTTGATGCTCTTTAATCCCTTGCACGAATTTTTCCGGGGAAACATCGATTCCTGCATTAATGACCGTATAACCTCTACTTTCGAGCATCATCCCCACTAAGTTCTTGCCGATATCGTGAAGGTCACCCTTCACCGTGCCCAACAAGACTTTGCCCGCTGATGGCATGTCTTTAGCGGCAATTAAAGGTTTTACCAATTCGATCCCCGCGCTCATGGATCGCGCGGCAACAAGAACTTCCGGAACATACATTTCCCCGTTCTTGAAACGGGCACCCACGACACTCATCCCTGCTATTAACCCCTGATTGATGATATCCAACGGTGAGACTCCTTCGTCAATCAGCGCTTGGGTTAACTTTTTGACTTTGGTGAGATTGCCACTAATTACACTTTGTGACAGTTCTTCGAAGTTAGCCACTGGTTTTAACCCCCTTTCAAATCAATTCTAGTTCTAGTTCTAGTTCTAGTTCTAGCAATATTTTCACTCCAATTTACCGCTCCGGAAGGCACCTAAATAATTAGCGCAATAGCTATCGCGCCCCGCGATGGTCTCAGCGGCTATGATATTAGCCATCATCTGCCGATCTAAAGGATTAATGATTAAGCCGTCTAAACCGCGAGCAATCGCCATCACTGCAAAAGACTGGTTCAATAGTTTTCGGATGGGTAACCCATAAGAAATGTTCGACAACCCACACATCGTGTGAACCCCTTGATAGGTCGTCATAATCTTTTCCACGGCTTCTAAGAATTCAACACCAAAAGCATCTTTTGTGGCTACTGGCTGTACTAGCGGGTCGACGAAAATGTTATCCAGCGGAATACTATTTTGTACTAAACCATTGATAAGTTTATCCGCTATGGTGAGTCTAGCATCCGTGGTTTCAGGCATCCCTTCGTCACTCATGCACAAGGCTACGACCTTGTGTTCTGTGCCAGCGATCAATGGTAAGAGGGCATTGTAGCGTTCTTTCTCTAACGAGATGGAATTAATCATGGCGACACCTTTGTGTACCGATAGCGCTTTTTCAATTGCTTTTGGGTCTGGACTATCGATACAACAGGGAGCACCCGTCGCTTCCTGAACAATTTCTACAAGCCACTTTAGATACTCCGGTTCTTTACCTACAAAAATCCCGGCGTTTACATCGATGTAATTGGCTCCCCCCTTTAATTGATCTAGGGCAATTTTTTGAATTGCTGCTACGTCTTGTGCCTCGATCGCAGCTCGAACAGCTTTACGACTCGCATTGATTAATTCTCCCACTATAATCACGCTCTATCACCCCTTATAATACTTTTAATCAGCTTCCCTTCGATCGCGGACCGGACATTTCGTGCCGGTCCTCAGTCTAAAAATATTTCTTACTCAAACTGAGTCGGCTCACTAACTTCAGTTGTTAAAGCGTCCAACGCTTTTTTAACCAATGATTTTCTCAAGGCATGCTCATTTTCCTTGTTTAGTTTGGGATTCCCTACTGGGAAAGGAATCGCCACAGTTGGAACAATTCTGTTTGCGCCGACTGACACGGAAATCGTGGTAATAGTTGCCATGTGAACAATTGGAATGCCATATCTTTCAATTTCTTTTACTATCGTTGCGCCGCAACGAGTGCAAGTCCCTCAGGTGGAGGTTAGGATTACACCATCTACCCCCGCAGCTTTTAATTCTGCTCCTATCTCGATACCAAACTCTATCGATTTACTGACTGCAGTTCCAGTTCCAGTGGTCGTATAGAACCAGTTATAAACCTTTCCGATATACCCTTCACCCTCGAATTCTTTTAAGACATCCAAAGGCGCGACACGGTCGGGGATCTCATTGGCATAGACCGGGTCATAGCCACCGTGAGTTGTATAATAGCAAGGAGCCTCAAGGGCATGAACTTCGCTAACGTCGTACTTACCCCATTTTTGGGCACTAGCCGACTGAATTTTGTCTGGATTTCCTGCTGGTACAATACCACCAGAGGTGCACAAGGCTATGGTCGCTTTCCTCAAATCTTTAATTGGCTCTGCCGGAGTTACTATATCAAACACAGGCATCGGCATTTCTGTTTCAAAGGGCTGACCTTTTAGGCGGGCAAGTAGCATTTCCACAGCCCTTTGGGAACCCCTTTTTTCCACAATCAGAGTCTTCCTCATACCGCGGGCAATGTACCCTTCAGCTTCAGGAGACCCAATTTCAATCCCTTTGGCCAACTTACAAGCGAGTGCAGCCATTGAAGGCAATGCATTCCGCATTCCGCCGGCAGTATCACTCGTACTGACTACGTAGGCAAACGCTTTGCAACTATCCAAGCCGGGATTTTCCACGTACATACCAGTTACTACTGGAATATTCAACTGCTGGGCAACAGTCTTGGAAATCTCCGAGCAAGCTACCCCATAACGTCCGGCATTAAAAGCGGGCCCAGCGACAAATACATCAGGTGCAGCTTCTTTTACCATTTTCAAGATAATCTCTAAAACGTCACTTTTGTTCTCATTGAAGTAGTTATCACCACAGATAATTGTGCCAACAACCGTTCCTTCTCCCTTAAGTAACCCTTCAAAACCCATGGCAGGGCCTATTTTATTTGCTCTAAACTCAGGGGGCATACCTGCCTTATCTTCTCCCCCTACTTGACCAAAAAACTGGTTTACATAGTAAAGCACTTTAAACTTCTCTGACATAAGATATCCGCCTTTCGCTGTTAGTTTAATATAGCCTGCAGGTCACATTGTGAAATCCGATTTCTGACGTGGCACCAATCACAGCATTTAATTCACACATCAAACTACCGTCTTCAAGCAATGAACCTTCCCAACCACCAGCCAAAACTGCAATAGCTGCGGCATTTCCAATAACCTTGTCTGCAGGAAGCAACGTAACCACGTGACTTACGTTTCCACCTGACACTACTGCGACTGCTTCTACTGCTGTGTCAACTAACGGTTGGGACATGCCGTCTCTTCCCGCACACTCATCGGTAATTAATACTGTTTTGATACCGGCCTTCTCGCATTTTTTACAAATCATTAATAGGTCAGAATCAGGGTTACCATAGCCCTCTTCGGATACAATCATCGCATCGGCACCTAGCATTTTTGCTAGTTTCACAGTGTAATCAGAAGCGCGGAGTTTCCCAGCTAATGTAGTATGTTCAGGAACCATGATGACCCCCAAAAAGTTAATTTCCTTACCGTGCTGAGCATATAGATCATAGATCACAGAGTTGTTTTGGTGCTGGTAAGTAGTAATCTTATCGCAGGCAGCAACACAGTTCCCACTTATTACTGCACTATCTAATTCTTCATTGGCATGAAGAAGCGTTGGTAGAATTGCCGATTGGTTTACTCCGTAAATATAGGTATCATGAAGTAATCCCTGGGTAATATTCATTTCGGCGTATACAACTTTCGGAAATTTGGGGTATTTGGCTGTTTCTTCAAAAAGGCTACCAATTTCAAAGGTAAGTATCTCATCCGGGGTTAGATTTTTCCCTGCTAGCCCTATAAACTCTGCTGCCCGCAATCCAGCAATTCTAACAGTTTCTTCATGGGAATGAGGCGCTAGACCCTCTACCACTTGTATATCCACCGTTAAATTATAGGTTTGGGAGAACGGGGTCCACTTTGCCCCTTCACCCCACATATCAACTACCCCTTCTTGAAACCCTACAATGTCACCAACCGTTACAACAGCGGCCCCATATAAAACATGGGTTCTGCCTTCTCCACACTGAGCCTGTTTAGACGTAACCCCTGGAAAACCATTATTGCCCCCGTGAACTTTCACCCTAGGCTCAATCACGTCTTTCACCGGGATAATTCTTACTTTTTCACCAGGCTTGGCAACATCAATGAATACTTCTCTGATTCTTTCGTCTTCTTTCAGGTTGGCAATTAATCCGTCCTTATCAACAGTTAACACTCCATCTATTACAGAAGTCTCCTTGCCTAGCTGAATGTCCTTAATATAAATCCGTCCCATTTCCAGTTTCAATACGTTCACCCCCTATTGAATTTTAAACCTCACCAAGTTAAGGGTTGCTCCTCTAAAGCCGCTTCCAAGAGTATTAAATCTATCATTTTATAATCATCACCATGGGCAGTGTCTCTTCTACGAAAATCCATGTGCCGCTTGTATTTAATGATACTATCCTCGATAATTTCAGCGGAGAAAGCATCGATTTGTTCCGACTTCTTTCCTAAGATTACGGAGCGAAACGGGGAAAACATCATCCTTAGACTGGCGGCTAAAGGGTGACTGATTAGTTCATAGCCAACATGAACGAAATCTCGAACCTTAATCAGAGTCTCTTCAGCTGAACCGTCCACAAATAGTACATTATCTTTCATTTCTGCTACTGTCGGGTTATTAGTGATGATTAGATTTCTCATTATAGGTATTCCTTCTCTTTCAGTAATTCTAAGGCCCTTTCCTTATCTTCTGGAGCAATCATCACGATCGGTCCGGTACAGCCCATGCCACATTCGGCATAAATATTTGCTTTCCATAACACCTGCACCGCATCTTCCAACTGCATCACTTCTACTCCAGGAATGGAATCAGTAACAGTTTTTTTGAGGGGAGGACTTGCCGTGCTCTCTTCATCTTGATCGGCGGGAGAGAAAGTACAACTCAATGATTTAAGTAGATCCTCCCAACCAGCCTTCTTGGCTGCATAAAATTCAGTTTTGACCTTTTCCATCAAATTCCCTTTAGCACAATCCGCAGCAAATTTGATAGCTCCAGAAATCACGGGGGCCCCAGACGCTCTGGAAACGATGCAAATAATCCGGTCATAATCTTCCCCCACCCCTGGACCATAACCATTTCCCACTGCTTCATAAGAACCTCCGGTACTGTATGCGGAAAAGACCTTCATGAGGATATTTCCAGTTAGACTATCATTGACCATAATATCTGGGATGCCCATTAACAAGTCGTTACCCCGCATGACAATACCGCCGTCCGCCCGTGCAGATTCCGCAAAATTGATTGGGTAACCACCTGTCTTAAGCTTTTTCAGGGCTCTCTCCAGCTGCCGAGCACCCTCAATATTCAAGATGCCTACTGTTGGGTTGGCCTTTTCGCAAGCTTTGGCAACTGCAATCCCAAAGACAGTATTCTTAAGCATAGCGATAATTCGTTCTGTGGCTGATATACCCGTCGTAGTAGCCAAAAACATTTCTTTCCCCTTGACCGGGGTAATTACTCTTCCCACAGTGGATACCCCAATCGGGAAATTGTAATGCATAGTTACTGCTGCATCCAACGTATGGTTTAACAACATTTCATCCATCATTGCATGAGCTTCATTTTCATCCAAGACTGCCACTGTTTCCAAGTTGGTTTGTACTCCACTGCCAATAATAACTACTTGAATATTTGGATTCTGTTTCTGGGCCAATTCCGCTCCCCACACAAGTTCCTCAGGTCCGTGTTCACTGCCCAAAATTGTCAGTCCTACCCTGATTCTTTGACCAAAAGTACCTGTTTCGATAGCCTGAGCCATTTCCTCAAAAACTTCCGCGATTGCGGTTCTAATAGGGTTTTTACCCATTAGTTCACCTCCCGATGGGATAAGTATGATCCCGAAATTACTTATCTTCCCCAAACACTTTAGAGAAATCCCGCAAAGCTTTCGCAATCATCCCTCGTACTTCTTGCTTGTTAAATCCAGCATCAACCGTTCCACTGTTCTTTTCAATAATTAAAGAGACACCATCAAAAAGATTGGTCATCCTTCCTAAGAAAAGACTTCCTTTTCCAATAATCATGGTCCGTAAAATTTGTCCCGACAGAATCATATCTAGAGCATGCCCTATGAAAGGAACTCCCGAAGGAATGTGTCCCTGAGTGGGAGCAAACCCCGGCATTCCGAAACCGTCTACAGCTTTCTGCAGATCAGTTCTGTCTAATTCCCCTCTTTTTACCCCCAACGCACCAATCATTTTGTAGTTGGCCAGGGGCACGTCACCCGCTCCGGCAGGTTCAGTGATCTCAGGGTTTTGCAATTCTGCTGCATAACGGTCCACGTCCAGAATCTTATACCCGATCCGGTCTAACGGTTCAGCTACTATAGCGGTCATGACAGCCTGAGGGGAGGAACCAGATCCAATCCTATGCCGACCAACTCCATCGGTACGGATCATTGGGCTGAACCCATCGTTCTCCCCAATATGAATGGCAAAAGCCCCTAACATGTCTTCAAAAGCTGGCATTCCCTTTTCCACATGATTCTTAGAATTCATTCCTAGTTTCGCGGAAGACCCTCCGGCCAACACTACAATGTTCTTAAAAATCCCAGACTGGGCAAGAGCCGCAGCTTCTACCATGGCATGGGCGGGGGCTGCACAGAAACTACGGGTATCGGAGCCAGTAGCATTAAGACAGCCACACATCTCTCCGATGGATTTAGCGAAATTCCCGCCTCCCCTTTGGTTCATGTCTCCGCATGCTTCTTCAGAACATTCGATGATATATTCGACTTGTTCAGCTTTCAATTTAGTTTTATGGAAAAGAAGTTGCAAGACAAAAACAGCCGACGCCTTGGACACAAGATTTTCATACATTACATGGTCGGATAAAGCCTCATCAAACTCATGGGCTCTTTTCACACATCCAACTAACTGATTCTCAAAGTAGATGGGTTGTGCAATATGATTATCAACTAATTTCCGAATCTCTTCTGGCTTACCAGGATTTTTATCAAGTTTATCGATATCTTTAATGACGCCCAGTACTGGATGGGCAACTATTTTTCCTCTGACACCTAATTGAAACTGTTCTTCTAGAATTACCAATTCAAAGGTATCCACTATTTTCATGAGGCCTATGAACTCATCTTCCGGAATAATCTCTCCGTATTTGCCGTCTCGACTCTTGCCAGTAACTGATTGTTTATACCAAGGTCGAGGAACGTCTCTTAACTGGTCAGGAGTCATATTGCCAATGTACGCCTGGTTCGGAGGATAACCCACCGCCTGTTCAAAACTTCGTAGATGCCCTGGAAGCTTCTCAAGGTGTCCTGACTTAGGGTCTTTAGTTCGCTCCATGGTTTGGGTAGTTCCATGATGGACAAGCATGTCATTAGCCTGGATCAAACCATAGGCGGCACCCTTGATAACTGGAAAGTTCAATAAAATCACCTCCACCTTATGACCATTGCTCTTTGAATGTAAGATTACTTCTTAAACAAATTCTTTGAAGAGCCACTTCAACCTATTTACGATAGGTCTGTACTTCTTTAACAATCGCATCTACATCAAGTACCATTTCCATCATGCTGATCTGCTCATCATAGACAGCAGCATCCACCAAATCCTTCAATTCAAAAATGTGGTACGCTTTGAGTCCCAACGGGACTCCGGCTAATGGACCTGCAAACGTAGGATCTCCGGTAGATACGGTTTCCGCGGCCAGACCGGAAGCTTCTGCTTCCCCGCCCCCAATGACCACGATTAGATTTTCATTACCGTACTTTTCCGTAAAATCTATGATACGCGCTTGATTTTCCAGGTCCATTGCTCCAGCCGCAGTTCAAACAAAGCATTCCGTGGTCGAGAAGATTACTTCTGCGCCGCCTGATTTCACGCATTCTTCAATGGCCGGGCCAGGAATCCCGTCACGATCACCAAGAATAGCTACTTTTTTACCCTTCAACATTTCACATTTCCCCTTTCCGTAAAATTCGGCATGTTTAGATTTATCTATAAAAGTTCTATAAGTTTAGCTTCTACGTCTTCGATGGAGATTGTTACGCACAATTCAGCAACAATTGCACCATTTTGATAGAAGAGTATCGTAGGTAAACCTAAAACCTTTTGCGCCATCGCCAATCTCTTATTACCGTTGGTGTCTAGACTGCAGAATTTAGCCTTCCCTTCATACTTTTTCGCTAATTCATGAACACGGGGCATCAAAGCCTTACAAGGTTCACATTTTTCACCCCAAAAATCAACCAATATCAGACCTTCTGCTTTTAGAACCTCATCTTCAAAGTTCTCTTTCGTAAGCACTAACATTTTTATCCCCTCCTTAAATGACTCACACAAGGGATTCCCCTTATCCCAGATCGCTATACGACTCTTTGGTTAAGGTTCAGGACCCCTTTTGATGTCCTTCCTTTTCAGCTAGGTATTTCTCAGCGGCAACAGCAGCAATAGCTCCATCACTTACCGCGGTTACTACCTGTCTGAGGTATTTCACCCTAACATCCCCTACGGCATATACTCCAGACACAGATGTCTCCATCAGATCATTGGTGATAATATATCCTTGTTCGTTTAGCGTTACTTTGTCTTTTAACATATTGGTCTTAGGAACTGTTCCGACAAAGAAAAACACCCCGTTGGTTTCCATTACAGAAAGTTCCCCGGTTTTTATGTTTTTAATGACCACACTATCTACCAGGCCGTCTCCTTTGATCTCATCAAGGACAGAATTCCAAACCCATTTAATTTTAGGGTTGGCGAAAGCACTTTCCGCACTGGTCTTGTTGCATCTTAAATCCCCATCAGCACGTCTCACAATAATGGTTACTGTCTCTGCAAATTTGGCCAAGTACATAGCTTCTTCGACTGCTGCATCCCCATTACCAACCACCACTACATCCAATTCTTCAAAGAAATCAGCATCACAGGTGGCACAGTAGGATACTCCCTTACCCCTATGAGAATCTTCTCCTTTAATGTTTAAGGATCGTGGTTCAGACCCAGTGGCCAGAACTAGAGTTTTTGTTTGATATTCACGTCCGCTTTTAGTCTTGACTCGTTTTATATCTCCTTCCAATTCCAGCCCAACGACTTCTTCACGAATAATTTCTGTTCCGAAACTGATCGCATGCTCTGCCATACTTTCCATTAAAGCTGGGCCTGTCTGACCTCGGGAAAAGCCAGGATAGTTCTCCAATTCTTCCGTTGTAGCCGCTTGACCACCTAGCTTCCCTTTTTCTAAAATTCCTGTTTTTAAACGCGATCTTGATCCATAAATCGCTGCAGCCATTCCGCCCGGACCGCCGCCAACAATGAGAATATCGTAGACCTCAGACATTCCAGCTCCTCCTTTAAGAAATTTGACACTTTCAAGCTTTTTCAAATAGTGAATTGCACTCTGCTGAAATCAAATTTTATATAATTGGATTAATGCAATTATTATGCCAACTCTAAATGCTACAAAAGAGACAATATTTGAGGTTTTTAGTCCAAATTATCAAGTTACACGTCTCATTTCCGGACGGACTTCTTCAACATCATGATATTGGGGGATTCTAACCCGTTGATATCAATAAGAATACGTCCTATTTTGGGACGTATTCTTTGGCGTATAATCAGAGTCAAAAATGAGCAATTCTAACTTTGATGTGAGGCCACGTATGTCGTTTAATCCAATAGCAGTGTACGTGGATAAATATACAAGGTATTCCAATTATTATAAGCAGACCTTATATATCCCACTTTGGGATATTTATATTTGGATAACTCCGCAAAAGCCTAAGCTAAGCCGATTTTCCATCATCTCATTTTAGGATGTGCTAGTCTCTTTCTGGGATTTTCATCTAATTGTCATCACAGTCTTCACTAGTCTTGTAGCTGATCTTAAAGAATAATCGCCATCAAATAACAAAAGGGAAAATGCACGTTAAATAAAACGAAGACCCCACATACAATTTAGATGTGGGATCTTCATTTAAGGAGATATTTTACACAATCAATTTTTAAGACCATCATTTCAATCAGTTAGCCTATAAGTCCTAAACATGCTTACTGTTTTGGGCTGTGGTTGCATTATAGTTATTAACTTGGGGTTCAACACTTTCCTTCTTGTCTTCTTTCTGAAAGGCCTTAATAAGTGATGCACACATTGCAAACATGACGATCATAAACGGAAAGGCTGCTGCAATGGAGGCAGTCTGTAGCGCACCCAGTCCTCCAGCTACCATCAAGGCAATCGCCACTGCACCCACAATCAAACCCCAGGTAATTTTCAACCCTGCACTAGGGTTTAATTCTCCGCCCGAAGTGAGCATGGCCATAACAAAGGTTGCCGAGTCAGCAGAGGTAATAAAGAAGATCGCAATGATTAAAGTAGACAAGATTGTTAGTAGACCAGAAAGTGGATAGTGCTGGAACATTGCAAAAATGGCTGTGCTCGCGTCTTTTGCCACTTGAGCAGCAATCCCACCATGTTGAACAACATCAATATTCAGCGCGCTGTAGCCCATGACTGACAGCCACACAAAACTCATCAATGTAGGAGCAATGACTACGCCTAATATAAACTCTTTTACAGATCTGCCCTTCGAAATGCGGGCGATGAACGCTCCAACGAATGGACCCCAAGCAACCCACCATGCCCAGTAGAAAATGGTCCAACCGCCTACCCAACCAGGATTAGTACCAAATGTATCTGCCCAAAAACTCGTTTGAACAATATTAAATAGGTAAGAACCGATAGTTTCAGTAAAGCCATTAAGAATAAACCGAGTTGGTCCAACGATTATCAAGAGACCCACAATGAGTGCAATAAGCACCATATTTGTGTTACTAAGGAACTTAATCCCTTTTTCAATTCCGGTTACTGCAGATGTTATAAATAATGCAGTAATCACGATGATAATAATTATGGTAGTCGTCATGCCCGTGGGAAGACCATAGGCATAATTTAACCCGGTAGCGATTTGCATTGCCCCTAATCCCAGAGATGTAGCAACTCCAAAGATGGTTGCGAATACAGCCAGAATGTCGACTAACTTACCAATCCAACCATTGACTCCTTTTTCCCCAATTAACGGGTATAGTGTTGAACTGACTAGCGCTGGTAAGCCTTTGCGGAACTGAAAATACGCCATTGATAAGCCTACGACTGCAAAAACACTCCAAGGGTGTAATCCCCAATGGAAAAAAGTATAGCGCATTGCGATTTGAGCTGATTGGATACTATTGGGTTCCCCGTAAGGAGGACCAGCATAGAATGACATGGGTTCAGCGACTCCCCAAAAGACAAGACCAATTCCCATACCGGCAGCAAAGAGCATGGCAAACCAGCTCCAAGTACTGTATTCAGGCTTCTCTCCATCTTTGCCTAGGGTAATATTACCGTATTTGCTGAGCGCTAAGAAAATGGCAAACCCTAGGAAAAAAGTCACTCCGAGCAAGTAACTCCAACCGAAATTCACCGTGATGAATTTCTGTACCGCGCTGAAGGTTGCACCCGCCACTTTAGGCTGAAGTAGTGTCCAGACGACAAACAGAACCATAATGATTGCTGAAACTGAAAAGATAGTGCGATCAATTTTACCAAGAAAACTCTTTTTTTCGCTCATACTTCGTTCCTCCTTTAATCATCTACTTTGGTTTCGACCGTCTGGATTTTACTTGTTCATCGACATTCCTCCCGTCAAAATTGAATAATGAGTTAAAGTTTTCTGAATATTAAATTTTATATGCAATAAACATGCCATTTTAAGTTAGTTTGACCAGATTATTTCGATATATTTTGTAGGCCCGTCTCTAATAAAAAGAGGTCCCCCATACGCTAGTCTAACTCAATCCTCTGCCACCTCACTACACATATCCATTTCCTAGTCTGCAAAGTTGCAATTTGTTAATTTTCTCCCATGTCTACAAAGAATTTATCTTTGATTTCTTCTCTTTCCCACTCCGGACGTTCCACGGCAGTTACTTCGATTAGAGATTCCATATAAATATCGTTTTTGACCATACCCACTTGAGCATATCTATCTTGATGATTTACCACTAACTCAAACTCTTTTGCCCCTGCTTTAATTGCTGCACGTTCTGCCCGATTTTTTGCTTCGTTCAGCGCATAGGACACTGCATCGTCTAGATTCTCAAACATCTTGAGCTCCCAAGGGGCATGCAACAAATATGTTCCATCTTTTTCTCCAGGCTTTATCAATACTTTTACAGTTTCCATGATCTTACCTGTTGCAGCCCCAACAGCGTTTGCTACTTCAGCATGTTCTGGAATGACCAAACAGGTATCCAGCTTCTTAGCCACATCTGGCAACCAAACCCGAACTGGAGCTCCAATACCAATAATCGGCATTTTCATTTTAAATAAACAGTCAAATCCTTGGCCTTGATCGGGTGATAAGGCTTTTTGTATAAAATACATGACCTCGGGTGCGTCTTTTATCTTAATGCTTTGCTCATCATAACCTACTAGACTCTGAAGACAGGTAATGCAAAGGTCATTGATAATTTTTTCTGATGCACGTCGAATAAACTCCTCTGGGCTTATTCTCATCCGACTTGCTAAGATCTCTACTCCCACTTCCGCCGCTTCCCGGTTCCATTGATTATAAGTCCCTTGGGCATGAAGGATATCAGTGGGAGTAAGAGATATTCTGGCTAATACGCCTATATTAACGAGATGTTTTAAATTCAGAAGGTTAGCATCAATGTTCAACCTTTGAGTAAGGCAATATAAACTTCTGGGACCAGCTTGAAGAATTTCCACGACTCTTTTTTCTAGGTCGTTTAATACTTCACAGGTAGCCTGCCTGAGGAACATGAAACAATCAGTTGCTTGCGCAAACATTAGATCGTAGGTCTTTTCAAAGTTAACCTTCAATTCACCGACCAAATATGGATATAGGTGCGCAACCACGGACAACGGCCATACCCTTTGGGGACCTACCTGAATTTCGCCATCTTTGTGGATTTGGATATAGCTGTCGCCACCTAAACCATACGTATAGATTTGTGCGGCCTGGACACGTGTTAGCCAACCACCTACAGTAGCTCCTTCTTTGTTGATTCGAGGAACTCCGTTTTTCAGAATTGCAATATCAGTAGTGGTCCCACCCATATCGAGTACGAGAGCTTCACGAGTCTTAGTAAGAAAAGTTGCCCCTATGATACTGGAAGCGGGTCCCGAGAGAATTGTCTCGATGGGCTTTTCGCGCGCTAATGCTTCGCCCATCATACACCCGTCTCCTTTTACTATCATAATGGGAGCTTCTATTCCTTTTTCGGCGAGTACTTTTTTTACGGATTCAATCAAGTCGGTAATGATTGGAATTAAGCGAGCGTTGAGAACTGTCGTAACGGTTCTTTCATGAAACCCTAATGAAGTCGTAAGCTGGTGAGCACATACCACAGGGAGATCCAAAATTTCATTCACCATACCCATGACAGCAATTTCGTGTTCTGGATTCCTAATACTTAGATATCCCGAAATAGCTACCGCATCTACTTTGCCTTTCAGTTCGCAAATTGCCTGGCTGGTCATTTCCAGATCCAGTTCTGCGTTGGGACGCCCTTTAAGATCGTGTCCACCCGGCAGAACATAGTAATGCTTCACTGGTAATGAGTCTATAGGGTTATGACCCAGCATCAATAAACCAACTTCACACCCGCGACCTTCTACAATGGCATTGGTCGCCAATGTGGTCGATAAGGAAACCGCACTTATATTTTTGAAATCTGCAAAATCTAGATTAGCGATACAATTTCGAATGCCAACTGATAGTTCCTCACGAGTAGTCAAGGCTTTGGCCTTCTTCAATATCTGTTTGGTCCTGAGGTCCACAACCACCCCATCAGTATATGTCCCTCCAGTATCGATTCCCAAGACTAGTGACATTTCTATCCCTCCTGACCTAAACCTAGTGCAAGACCCCTACTTCTATAAGTAGGGGTGGTTCTTCGTAACTTTCATATGTGGTAGAGTCCCCAACCCCTTTCAAATCAACTCTAGCCTTTGATGACTCTCTACTTGCAAATGTTATGCCAATCCAAATCTCGCTTTCTACTGCACAAAACGGAGGTTACCTCTACTTTTATTACACAATCCATCTCACTTCCGGACGCCAATCGCTTTTGACTTTATTAATAATGATTCCAACCCCTTTTAAAAAGGGTGAACGGCGTCTTGTTTTAGGACTCCGTTTGTGTCATTCTAGGATATCTATCTTGTTATCTTGAGACAGTGGCAAAAAAATAACCTACCCCTTTAGGTAAGTTCTAAAGGAGTAATGCTGAAATTTGTGCTATTTAAGCAGGATTTACTTAATTAAGCATTAATCCGATTCTCTAAACCCATCTCTTTAATTTTCCTATAAAGAGTTGAACGACTCATTCCCAGAGATCTCGCAGCACTTTCTTTGGCAAGACTACCAGTGCCAAACCTATTCAATGCCTCAATTAGGGCATTTTTTTCCAAATCAGCGATTGACTGAATATGCTTTTGATGCTGGGTCGGCGGTATAGTCGTAATATGTTCAATAATTCGTTCCGGTAGATAATTTCCATCAACGAACACGTCAGGGCAGACGTTAGCAGAGTACTCAATGGCATTTTCCAATTCCCGTACATTACCCGGCCATGGGTATTCATACATTGTCGCTAGAGCATCCTTTGTATAGCCTTGAATATATTTTTCCAGAATCAAATTGTACTTTTCGATGAAAAAGTGAATAAGCAACTCCAGGTCTTCCTTTCTTTCCCTCAAAGGCGGAATATGGAAAGGTATGACACTCAAACGATAAAACAGATCACTTCGGAATTGGTTAGTCTGAATCATTTCTTCCAAGTTCCTATTGGTGGAAGCGATAATTCGAACGTCCACAACTAACGACTTAGTCCCACCTACTCGCTCAATAGTAAAGTCTTGGAGTACGCGCAATAGTTTAACTTGTAAATGCAATGGCATGTCACCGATCTCGTCAAGCAATATGGTTCCACCATTGGCCAATTCAAATTTTCCTGGTTTGCCATTACGTCGCGCTCCTGTGAATGCTCCTTCTTCATAACCGAACAACTCACTCTCAAGAAGATTTTCGGGGATAGACCCGCAATTTAAGGCAATAAAAGGAGCATTCTTCCTTAGGCTTTCTTGATGAATCGCACGCGCAAAAAGTTCCTTACCCGTGCCGCTTTCACCCGTGATAAGAACTGTTGAATCCGTTGTTGCTACTCGACGCATTTTCTTTTTAATATCTGTGATTGTCGTGTTTTGGCTAAGAATACCATCAAAGGTATACTTACGCTCTTCCCGGATAACGCGCCCAGCTAACTTACGCATTTCTCCGATTGAGCGAATTGAGATTACGAATCCACAAACCTCTTTTCCATACTTAACTTCCGTAACAGTACTCATAAAATGCAATGTGTGATGACTGTTTTTGTAATATATATCTTGCTCAATATAAGGTTTAGTCATTGTCAGGAGCATTGACATGGTGATTCCGGAAAAGACTTTTTCTACCAAACTTCCGTATAGTAGATTAGCTTGTACCTTAAGTAGCTCTTCAGCAGAGCGATTAAGATGAGTTATTTTACCGTGACAGTCTACGGCCACAATACCTTCACGTACAGAATTAATCAAAGTATCAAATTGTTCGGCCATCCTCTCGGTTTGTTTATATAGCGCCATTTCGTTAATTTTTCCTAATATTAATTCAACTAAGTGCTGTAAAAAAGTTTCGAATTTCTCGACGTCATTTAATAAATTTTCCTTTTGAGTTTCATTGAAGGCGTATAATGAGATCGAACCAATTATTTTATCTCTAAATTTAATAGGGTATAACAGGCCCGCCAATACTTTACAGGTTTCCTTGAGATTACAGTTCTGACATAGCTGGCATTGCATTGGATTGGATAATATAAAACTCTTCTTCGTGAATTTCAACTGATAACTTATTGATCCTGAACCATAAATAATTCCAATTTGATCTTTATACTTTCCAGTCCCCGCTATGACCTCTAGGTACTCATCCACAATGGCAACCTCGAAATCAAGTACAGCTGCAAATGCATCCGCAACACGTTGGATATAAGTTTGAACTGACTTAAGATTAAATAAGCGTGCGCCATCTTTTTTCAAGTTATTACCTCCCTCTTTCTTCCGGCGACGTAGATAAAAAGCTTACCTTATGTCCAGATCAGGATGGAATTTCTCGATTTTATGGATTCCGTTATCTAATTCTAGTCAATTATTGTTCCGATTAATAATCATAAAACTGCTTAGATTAATATCACACCTACCATAATCATAGCACCATTCTTCTCGAACAAATCACTACATTCATGCTCGTTTTGCTACATCTATATCCATAAACGAAAATTCCGACTATTCTTTTTATTGATATTTATCTATAAAATTATTTAAGAGGCTTTCACTACCTTATATGTGTGAAAGCCTCCTATTTTAGGATTTACGAACCGCTATATTATTGAGGATCAATACTTCCCGATTAAAATTCTGCCCTCGGAAAGTTCTTATCAGAGCTATGTCCCTTACGTACATCGCTCAAGAACGGCAATGCTACAACGATAGAGGCAGTCTGGAGCGCACTTAATTCTCCAGCTATCAATTTCCCTTAGGCCTGTGGTACGGATACTGTTATAACTGCAACCGTCTTACCGCTGCTATCCTTGAAAGGTACATAGACTTTTAGATACCCGCTGATAAGGGAACTAGTGGTCGTCCCACTTTTCATAACTTCACCAACTGTAGTTGGGGTGGCATACCCTTTTAAAACTCTTTCAGCACCTTGTTTAACACTGGAAGATATTCTCTCTTCCCCAACAAAAATGGATACCCCCATGGTCCCTGGAAACAGCTTTTCAACATCATCCACCATTTTGTAATTACCATTTTCGGTATAGGTACCCTTACTCAAAGTGGTTCCCGAAACTTTCCAATCTCCAGGGTAATTCTTATTGAGCAAGTCGTTTATTTTTGTTTCTGCAGCAATCTGAACTGCTTTGTCAACTGTTGAAGCTGGAGTTTCCGTGGGATGACCTTCGGGCAGTTGAGATACGCCAGCTTGTGGTTGAGTTACTTTTGGAACTTCAACTTTAGATTCCTTTGTGCAGCCAGTAAGCGAGACCATCAGGATCATGATGGTTACTCCAATCAATACTTTCTTCCTAAACATAGTTCCTCCTTATGTCCGCGAAATTTACCAAGTGCCAGAAGATGTCTCCACTTCTATGAGTGGAATCTACATTCAGCACAATTCATGATTATATCTTCGTTTCATAATATACTATTGCCTATAAATAGGCAAAAAACATACCTGAGTTAAAAAGTACTTAGGGCTTGCACAAAGACTAAAGCTTGAGCGTAGATTATATCACGACAAATGTTATCTCATCAACAAATTAGGAAGAAGGGACGAAAAACGGTGACTGACCTCAAGCATTGTCCTCATCAGTGGACCCAAAAAGATTCATTTATTCCAGTTTGGGTTTCATCTATGCCACCAACTACGGTGTGCCCTCAACAGAATCACGCAGTTACTCCGAATCCAGTTTTCCCTAATCATGCGACTCTACCAACGTGTACCCCTCTTGAAGTAAAAAAAACGGCTCCAGGTACAGTATTAGTCACAGTATCGATCCCTACAGAATCCATTTTCACCTTGCCAACAAAAGCACTAGAAATCAAAATGATTAGAAAGAACCTTAGAATAACTCAATGTCGTTTTTTTAACCACTTACCACCAGTATGTGGTATTCCAAACGATACTCCAAAGTTGTTTCTTGGAGGGTTTGTACGCAAAGATATTCAATATTCTGAACCGATCCGACAAACTGCAACCACAGTGGAAGGTACCATTAAAGATTTTGTCATTGATCTGCCCTTTACGTGTGTTGTTGACCTCGGGGGTACCCATTCCATATCACCAACCCTTTTTAACCAGCAGCAAGAGTACGAATTTTCAAGTACGACGTCGCTACCTTTGGGGTTCTCGCCTAAAGACAAACTCATATCGGGTGACCTCAACGAATTTAACGTTATAAGCCAACAATATTTTAACACCTCACCAAATTGTGAGCTTATCTACAGTCAGATCAATGAGATGGATGACCCACTCGACCGTGTACGGTTGCCAGGTGGACCATTTGAAGAGGGTTTTTTCAGAACTGTGCAAGAAAAGATGATTATTTTGATCCAACTTCGTCTGACCTTCCCAACCGAGTTTAATCCCCCACACCCATTGCCATCTTCCAGAGCTTAAATGTGATGGTCAAACCCGAATGTGTGCGGTCATCCTAATCCGTTTCTCACAGTGACAACAAAACTATTGCGATGTATTCTTAGAGGAATGACTCAATAGCCACCTCTATTGCCTATATAAATGGAATCAATTAACGACTCGTCCCAAACCTATTAGGTCTAGTGCGAGCCGTTAACTTAGTATTTTCAACTATTTCATAATCATAACTGAACTTGCTTTAATAAGGGCGCTGACATCGTCGCCAACTTTAAGATCCATTGAATCTGCCGACCCAGTAGTTATAGAAGCGACTACCATCGATTGACCACCGATGTCGATGGTAACTTCAGTAGATACTGGACCTGCACCAGCTGGTTACCGCGTTTCCACTGGCATCAGTTTCTCAGATTCCACCGAGTTTTCTTTAGCTGTCATTTCCTGCGGCGTTACCCGATAAACCGAAACCGCATTTCCATCCATTGAAGAGCGATAGTTCTCAATCAACGTGCTGGTTAAAGGGTGACTGTAATAGCTTGGCATAAACTTGTCAAGCACCTTCTGGAGAGCCTCAGTGGCCTCTTCAGGATCAGTCACCTTTTCAGCCTTTCCAAAAATCATGACGCTTATGTAGGCTGTATCAGCGTGGCAGGGAACTGGATCAGTCACGGTACTCTGTTCCTTATAGATCGTGAAACAAACGAAGGGATTTTGGGAAAGAATCTCTTCCTTTTTACCCGAACCCATGCCATGAAAGTAAACTGCACCGTTATGCCATACATAGTTCACCGGAACGGCGTACGGAAAAATACCACTGACCATGCCGAGCACGCCGTTTCTTTCCTGCACAAGGAAGGTTTCGATTTTCTGCTGATCTGTGCAGTTTCTCTTTGTATAACTAACCTGATTCATTAAAGTTCACCCTTTCTATCCATTGCTTCTAGTTGCGTAAGAAACATATCCATCCATCGATTGTTTTGTTCGATATATTCAGGGTGAGCAAGCACTTCCTCCGGCGTCTGCACATATACGTTAGGAACCATTTCTTCCCCGCAATTTTCAACAAGGCCCTTGATGATCGCTGGAGTATTTTCCAGATGAAACTGAAATCCGAAGACCCTTTTTCTATAAATGAAGGCCTGATGCTGGCAGGCATCGTTTTCTGCTATGTTTTGCGCGTCTTCGGGCAGAACACTGAAGGTGTCCCCGTGCCACTGGAATACGACTGGCTGTTGAGGAAAAAAAGAAAATAAAGGGGATGACCTAACTTCCTCACTCAAACAGATTGGAAACCAGCCAATTTCCTGATAAAGATTCCGAGTCACCTTGCCGCCTATCGCATCGGCAAGCAATTGAGCTCCAAGACATAGGCCGATAATTACTTTACCAGAGGCAATGGCCTCCCGGATGAACACTTTTTCAGCGGCAAGCCACGGATAGTCTTCTTCAGCATAGATGTTCATCGGACCACCCATGACCACCAGCCAATCGAAATCCTGCTGTTTTGGGAGAGGGTCATTTTTGTATAATTGCGTATTTGTTATAACACCACCATTTTCCTTTGCCCATATTAATATACTGCCCGGATCTTCGAACGGGACATGTTGCAAATAGTGAAGCCTCATCTTTCTTTCATCCTTTCCTAATAATTTTAACGATCGATTCCAGCGGCAAGCTGCACATTTCAATAAATGAGCGATCCCCTCGTTCTCCACTTCAGGTGGGGTAAACTCTCCTGAAGCCTCAATGTTCAGCTTTAGCTGAACGAGTTACTTTCACTGATCACAAGCATCACAAGTTACATTCATATAACTTAATTTCGACTTTTGCACGATGGGCACAGTATAAGAAGCAGGCGTTGTTTTCTCAGTTTGCAAAAGCTTTATATACGCTTCGGGTAACCCTTGCTCTTTTGCACCTTGCACAATGAAATTTAAGTATTCCATGCTTGGAGGTTTCGCTGCTTGCAAGATATTTTTTTTATAAATCATAGCCTCAATCGTGCCCTGCTCCCTATTGATTACCTCCACCGGATAGTGAAAATACGGCCCCGTCCCATCAATACGAACATCATGATACTCATCGAGTGACTCACAATCAAAAAACTGCAATTCGTATAATACTCCCCATACTTCTGATTGCCGATCCGGAATGACCGTTTCCTGGGCTCCATCCCAAATGCCAGAATATCCGTAAAATTCAACCTTGTAACCCGGTAGGCAAGCAATACCGAGTACCTTGGGACTCAAACACCTTTGCTTGATTTGAGCCAAGTTCATATTCGAACCATAGGCAAAATAATAGTGAGTAATTTCCTTCATTATTGTCTCCTCTTTTCAACGATCATGCCAGAACCTGATAACCATCAGGAACTGGCATGATCCAACAGATTTCCAGCTCAAGCCTATAATCATTGCTTGCTCAGAGCCTTCAGGCCTATAGTACACCTTACCATACATTTAGTATCCATTCCTTATTCTTTTTGTACTCCATATCGATGAACAGCGTGTTCGCCATCTCTTCGGCGAGCCAGATCGCGCCCGCATAACCGACGACAGGATGACGGTACAATCCCGCCCGGTCGTAGGTAGGGAAACCCACGCGAACCATCGGGATATTATTGTCAATAGAAATGAACCTCCCTTTGGAATGACCCAAGATGAGATCGAGTTCTAAGCCCTGGTTTTTGATTCGGTCTTCCAGTTCCCACAGATCCGAATTGCAGATAATCTGCATATCAAAATCGACTTTTTCCTGAAATGCCTTGATGCGTGGGTCGTCGTGATAGGTTACATTGTCGTCGCCGAGCAGAAGCAGCACAGGCTTCATCTCGAGATCGAGACAAAATTCCGCCAAACCTATGACAAGATCGGGGTGCCCGTAGATAGCGACTCGCTTATCGGCGAAAAACATGTGCACCAGATCGGTCAGCGCATCAATAGCAATTCCGCGTTCGCGAACGAGAGACTCCGGAATTGGCTTGCCAGTCATTTTTTTCAGATTCTGCAGAAAGGTATCCGTGTTGCGGATGCCAATCGGGGTCGGCCCTATTATGGTCGGTATGTCAAATTCGTTGGCCAGATATTGGGCGGCTTTTCCGCCTTCGTACTTGTTCAGCGCAATCGTTCCCAGCGCATTCGCCGTTCCGATCAATTCCTCGACCGTCGTACTGCCGTGGGAAACTGCGCTTTTATCTGAATCTGGCATTATGGGGGAATCGAAGCTTTCAATTTCGAAAAGAACGGTTGCCTCCACCTTCATTTCTGCCAGAAGGTGCTTGAGTGCTGTTACGTCTCCCGGATTGACCCAGCCAGTAATCAGGTTGACTTTTCCGTTGGGTTGGTCTTTTTTGGCCAGCGTCTGGACAAAAGCCTCTAGCGCGACATCGTATCCGGTCACCTGACTTCCCTTAAAACTGGGGGTATGAATCGAAATAAGATGGACCTCTCGATTGGCATATTTTTCTTTCAATAGCCCTTGATTAAGTTTTCGAACCACCCCATCGACGTCGTCACCTATGACTTCCGTCGAGCAGGTTGTGATGATCGGTATGACTTTCACATGGGGATACCGCATTAAAACCACATCGACCGCTTCCTCGACACGATGGACGGCACCAAACACCGCAGCATCCTCGTGTAGAGATGAAGACGCGATATCAAAGTTTTCCTTGAAATGCTGAGCGAATAACAAGCGGACGAACATAACACAGCCCTGTCCTCCATGAACGATCCCCAGACAATCCTTGATTCCTATGCTAGCATACTGTGCGCCTGCGGGCTGGCAGGTAAATATCGGGTTGATAATACCGACACGTTCTTTTTCTTTTAACTCACAAGCCATAGTATGACTCCCTTTCCTATTAACTTTGTTTTACATCCACTGTGACTGAACTGCTCTGCTCTTTAATACTTAGGATCCGTAAGTTCTTGATTAAGCGACCCCGTAATCGTTAAATAGTCCAGCCGGTCTTTAAGTCCCTGCATGAGCACCTGAATATCTTTTTTGTCCAAGGTAGCTAACCACGGATAGGTTGCTTGGAAGTCCCTAGCCAAGAGTACGGCATCCACCCAATAGCAACGGTCTGCCGGAGTTTCGAGCTCGACGGGTTCCTCACACAATAACTGCCTAGTTTTGGTTAGGATTCCCTCGTTTTGTTTCTCTCTGTCCCAAGCACGGGAGTGAAATTGCCACAAACACCATTTCATAATATAATCCACCAGTTGCTCAACTCTGTCTTTCAGAGTATCCTCCATAGTTTCTGCCATAATTTTCTCCATAGATATCCTGCCTCCTTATACCGCATCGGAGAACGGCCCTGATTCCGCGCCGGAAAGCGGTCCTGATAAACCCGGATAGATCTTCCCACGCAATTTTGAAACGCAGTCATAATCACCTGTATACGGTCTTTCCTCGCTGGGAGTTATCTCATCCTTACTGATCTTGACGTTAGAAATCATTTGCCGTGTCATAAACCCTGCATCTGACGACATCTCATCCTTGCTGATATCCAGGCCGGAAAGTTGATGAATTGGCGAATAGACTGCGTTGTAGATATCCCGCGCAAACCTGACCCATCCTTCAAACCCCTTATAAGGACCGTTGTGATAGGCATGTGCATTGAGGTATTGAACTCGCAGCTTTTTGGCCACCTCGCCAGGCCGAACGCCCGTGAAAATGACGTCGGGCTTTAACATCTTCATGGCCTCGATTCCTTCCAGCTCGTTGGGATCGTCGATGGCCAGCGCGCCTTCTTGACAGCGGGCAATGCCTTTTTCCATGTCACCCTGATGCCCGAATTTCGTATAGACCGAGACAACCTCGACTCCCATCTCTTCATGAATGACATTGGCCCAATGCCAGAGTTTGGAACCGCCCGGCCAGAGGCAGACTTTAATCCCTTGCAGACGTTTCGCATACCAGTCAAATTCTGGTCTCCAGCGGGCCGTTTCTTCATCGATAAGTTTCTGAGCTTCCTTTTCCAGCCCAAAGAACATGGCGACCTTCATCAGGGACTCCGAAAGTGGTTTAAATCCAAATCCCTCGATATCTAGACGCGGAATCCCGTATCTTACTCGAAGTTCGTTACAGATGTACTCCGACGAACGCGCACATTCCAGGACATTGAGGTGTGCCCGATGCATCCCTCTGAGCGAGTCATAGGACCCGTTACCCGTGAAGCAGGAAAGAACTTGAATGCCCATTCTCTGAAAATAGTCCACCATGACTTCCGTATCCCCCTGAATGTTATAGTCGCCGACGTAATTGATGACGTGTTGACTGGTAATTTCCGGTTCGAACGTTCCAACCTTCTGATCGAGCCAGGCGAGATTGATTTTGTGATGTCCTCCCGACTGGCTTGGTCCCGCGAACCCTGGAGAATTGCAGACGAAGATATCAACCTCGGGCTTTTCTTCCATCACTTCTTGAGCAATCGCCCCAATATCATCTCCGATCAACGCTGTCGCGCAGGTTTGGTAGATGCTCATCCGTTTGATATCCGGAAAGGCCTCAAACGCCTCCATAATATTCTGCTTGAGCATTTTCTCAGCTCCGAAGATGATGTGTTTTTCCTTGACATCCGTCGCATAGGTATATTTGAGCTGGAAGTTGTCGTTATCGCTGATATAGCGTTTCGTTTGCCAGGTATCATAGGTGCAGCCAACCGGTCCATGACTCATATGGATGACATCCTTCATGGGGGCACCGATCACATGCTTTGCGCCGCAGTACGCACACCCGCGTTCCGAAATCGTGCCTGGAATGGTGTTGAGGTATCCCAGAGGAAGGCACGATGTCAAATCTTCTCCTGGACCTTTTATTACAGCATGCTTTTCCCGTTCAGGAATACACTCGCTACATTTAAATTTGTGATAGGGCATAATTTTTTCCTCCTTTATTGAATATCCTGATCACTATTCCGCTAGATTGCCGCATCTCCGGATTCCTGAGTTCTAACTCGGACTGCATCAAGCGTCGGCAGCACGAAGATTTTTCCGTCACCAACCTTGTACTCTGTTTGATTGGCCTTAATTATAGCAGCGATAATCTTGGGTACGTCTTCGTCATGGGCCAGAACGTTAAACAACCTGCGGGGGAATAAACGAGTGCCATCTAAAAATTCGGTGATCATCTTTTCTGTAACCTGATCATCTTTCTGGGCCAAGGCTAATAATGTCTTTCTACGTTCCGCAATGACGGATTTATCTTCGACCAGCTTGCCGCGCCCCATAACCTTCGAGGCAGTAAAACCAGCGGCCCCAACTTCGATCAGTGCTTTTTTAGTAGTACTGACCTTATTCATTCTGACTACGGCTATAATTTCTTTCATAACGCCACCTCCTTTACAGCCCAGCAACGCCGCTGGAAACGGTGTACACTTCATCGATAGGGCTGACAATTATTTTCCCATCGCCAAAAGCTCCTGTTTCCCCGGTCTTAGCATGACGGAAAATAACCTCCAGCACCTTATCTTTATCTCCATCATTAACAGCTAACATAATCAGACTTTTAGGAATTTCATCATAAATAACGTCACCAAACGTAATGCCCTTTTGTTTACCACGGCCTACAACGTCAACTACAGTCGCAGCATGAAACCCAGCTTTGGAAAGTTCATCAAGAATTACTTCTTTTTTATCGGGTCTAATAATCGCTCGAATCAAAATCATAATATCTGTCGCCTCCCTTGTTTTCGTATTTATCGATAATTCCAGTGCTCGACAAGTCTAATCTATTCGTTTTACAATCTGAATTGAATAGGGATTACACACTGAAATCATCGCTTAATCTGCTAAGCCGTATTTAACAACCATAGCCTCTAATTCATCCATAGTCATTGGTTTAGGAATAACAAAATTCTTATTCTCAATAATCTTGCGTGCTAGTTCTCCATATTCGTGGGCTTGATTCTCTTCAGGGTCAAATTCAACCACTGTCTTTTTGTTGAATTCAGCCTTTTGAACGACATTATCGCGAGGTACGAAGTAAAGCAGCTGTGTGCCGATCGCTGCTGCGAACTCTTCCAGAAATTCTTTTTCCTTATCCACTTTACGGCTATTGCAAATGATCCCACCAAGGCGAACACCACTTTGCTTGGCATATTTTAGTAGACCTTTGCAAATATTATTGGCTGCATAGACCGCCATCATCTCTCCTGAAGCAACGATATAAACTTCCTGAGCCTTACCCTCGCGAATCGGCATCGCAAATCCACCGCAGACAACATCACCCAGGACATCGAAGAACACAAAGTCTAAATCCGGAGTATATGCTCCATTTTTTTCCATTAAATCAATGGCAGTAATGACCCCACGACCGGCACATCCTACTCCTGGTTCAGGACCACCTGACTCAACACATCGAATTCCACCGAAACCTGTTTTTACAACTCTATCAATGGTCACCTTGGCTTCACCTTCATCACGAAGTACGTCCATCAAGGTTTGTTGATTCATCCCGCCAAGAATCAGACGCGTTGAGTCTGCTTTTGGGTCACAGCCATGGATGAATACCTTTTGATTGTAGAAATGCACCATTGCAGCGGCTGTGTTTTGTTGTGTGGTTGATTTTCCAATTCCACCTTTACCATAAATAGCAATTTTTCTGGTCATTTTCAAGAACTCCTTTCATATACCCATTAACCACTTCCGAGACACCTACTTCTAGAAGTGGGTGTTCCGCTTTCACTTCGTTGACGATAGTCTCATACTCTTCCAGTGGAGAGTATCGCCGGAGCCGTGATTCGTAAAGGAATAGCCACTGGCGGAGAATAGTGTATCGCCGAGCCGCCTTTTCCTTTACGAAAGCCCCCCCATATGATCGATATAAGCGCCATCGCATCACCTCCCATAATCAATTTGGGAAAAATACAAAGTGAGCCCCTAATTCTAAAAATTAAAGGCTCACTAAATCACTTTTCCACTCCGAATCATCGCTCGATTCGGTGCCTAGTTATGAAATTGTACTGATCGCTAAGGGGTAACTGTAACTTCCCCATATCACTCTATCACTCTATCACTCTGTTGCTCTGTTGCTCTACCACTCTGTCTGATCTGTTTAATTTGCATTCACCTGCTTGAGCCGTTAGAATCTGAAATCGTTCTTTACCCATCGTAATGGTCCCATTATCTGAATCAGCTGCCATCGCATCACCTCCTTTAATTTAATTATAAAATAACAAAGTGAGCCCTTAATTCGTAGAATTAAAGGCTCACTTTATCACTTTTCCACTCCAAATCCTTTGTCGATTTGGTGCCCGTTTATAAAATTGTACTAATTTTCTCTAATACTCTAATACTTATCACTTTAATCAAAGATGCATAACGCCCAATCCCACCCGCGCGTGTTCCGATAGTGGATGAAGGGAGGATTGTCCATAAATTGCTACAGCAAGCCATTCGAAGTTTGTTGCTAACCCAATTTTCAGTGCCAGACTTGCATTGCTGTTGGTATGAGTAAAAACGCTGTTGCTGGCTTCCGAGGTTGCATGGATAAGTGCGTGAATCATTCGGGCTTCCTTGGGAAGGGTGCCCGTATTAATCGCTGTTGACATAACCGAGTTCAATAATCTGCCCGAATTTCCGAGATTCGTTACTGTTCCTCCAAGTCCGGTCACAGCACAACGTATGTCGAACAATTCACTAAGAGATTTCTTAAGTTCTTCTTCATCTTCTCTTGTTTCGGTCAGGGCTAGCAGGATTGCTGCCCTCTCTATGGAAGGGTTTCTATCTTTATCCAAAGTTAATTGAACTATAACCCCTCCTCTCAATAATATTTTTTCCATTTTGTATCATTTAATTATTAATTATTTTCCATATAGTATTGGTTCGTGTTACTTTGTATCATTATACGTATTATATTTTGGTGTGTCAATACTCTTTTAAAACTTTCTATCCAGCTTTTATTTAGATACCTCATGCCTTTTCTCCTGGATTTTATACAAACCTGTGGTTTTTCATTTAATTGTTGCAGTGTCAATTTATACTTTAAATTATGATATAATCTCTATATATTGAAAAGAAAGGTAAGTTGTACACTATGGTTGAGAATAAAGCCTTAACACCGCAAGAGGTTGCCGATGTCTTAAAAATTTCTAAAAGTACCGTTTATGATCTAATGAAACGTAGAGAATTGAATGCCTATAGAGTTGGGAAGAAATTACGTGTCGATTTAGAAGATGTGGAGAACTATAAGAATAAAACCAAAGATGTCAAACACATCAACACATTAGCACTTGAACCAAGTAGGCCTATTTCTTCGCCTATTTATGAAGAAACGCATGATAAAAGCAGCTCTTTTATCATATCAGGCCAAGATGTTATTTTAGATATTTTATGCCGTTACTTAGACCGCCAACCAAACGGAGTACGCGCCTTACGTTCCTATGCAGGAAGTTATAATGCCGTATATGCACTTTATCAAGGAGAGGTTCAAATGGCCACTGCTCATATGTGGGATGGTAAAACCGGGGAATATAATGTGCCTTATATTGAAAGAATGCTTCCGGGCACTCCAGCCGTAGTTATACGACTTGCCAGCCGTATGCAAGGTTTCTATGTCGCAAAAGGGAATCCGAAAAACATTAAAGATTGGAACGATTTGCGCCGCTCTGATATTACAATTATTAATCGGGAAAAAGGCAGTGGCACAAGAATATTACTGGATGAGCACTTGCGCAAACTGGGCATTTCAGGTAGATCGATTAATGGCTATTCGAGAGAATCTCAGTCTCATCTTGCCATCGCTAGTACTGTTGCCCGCGGGGATGCAGACCTTGGCATCGGCAATGAAAAGGCATGTTTACAGGTCCAGGGAATTGATTTCATACCCATCCAAAAAGAGCAATATGACATGATCATAAAAAAAGAAGACTTAAACTGCCCAGCCTTTGAGGCGATTTTTGAAATAATCCGTTCTGACGAGTTTAAATTTGAATTACAAGGGCTAGGCGGCTATGGCCTTACTGAACTAGGAAAAGTGATTGCTGAAACTTGACCTTTATCTTGGCAAAATTTTAACTATATTACCAAACAGTATGAGTTTGTAGCAAATGTTCCTTCAACTAAGAAGCACCCGCATGGATGCTTCTTAGTTTTATTATGTACCTAAGTTTGATCCTTTCCACTGGATAGAGCAATTTCGCCTTCAATCGCTGAGGCTCTACCCTAGTACAAAATATGTGAACTTTAGACCAATAGAATATAGGAGAAATCGAACATCCAAGTTTGGGTGTAGGAATGATATCCGTATAACTCTCCCCAATGCACTTTTTCTGCTTCTAACCATTATTTATTAGGCTGAGCTTGAGCAAGTAAAGTTTTAGCTTCTTCGTCCGATAGTTGAACTTATGCACTTGCCAAGGATTGCCGAGTGTGTCCCTGAAGCCATGGATTGCGTGAAGGGGCCTTCCATTGTTACTTTTCTATTCTTCATAAATCACCCCCCCTTACCTTCCAGATGCATAGAGAATTTCTAAAGGCCTCGTAGCTGAAGAATCAATTCTTATTCCATTTCCACATACTACTTGGCTTACTGAACGATCTATTAAGATCGGATAGAGAAAAATCAATCTCATAAAATTCCTTATATAATTTTTTTGCGTCCTCAATCACATCAAAATGATATATCTCGGGCTGAAGAACATTAGCTATATGCAGCAGCCCCAAGATCCATCTAGGACTACCGAAATCCCAACCCGAGGCAATATGAGTATAAATTCTCATATTCTTTACAGCGTCAACCTTTATACCAGCCTTACAACACTCCTCATAGAAATCTTCAACGGAAGACGATAGGAACGCTGAAATAAATATGACTTCTGGATTAAGAGCATTTAACTGTTCCACGGAGATTTGCATGCCTGGCCTTCCAGTACACTCTATTTCTTTATTGACACTTATCCCCCCGGCTGCTTCAACCAACTGATTTTCGAGACGTTCTCCTTTAAGGCAAAAGAGTGGTTTTCCCATGACATAATAGACACGAGGCTTACGTTTGATAGCTGACCGCCCGTCCTTAACTCTCGATATTTTTTCTTGCATAAAAACAACCAGCTCTTCAGCCTTATTTTCCGTCTTAGTCAATTCTCCAAAATGTTTGATTGTCCCAAGGTAAGACTCGAGGTTCTGGATGTCATGGTGTAGTTTATTTAGCCCCTCATGACAAAGAACCTCTTCCCAAACCTGAACCACCTTCTTTTTATCCGTGACACCAATCGCTATTAAAATTGCTTCCATCATTTCCAGAGCCCTTGTAAAGGGATATCCTCCCTCAAAAGCACCTTCCTGGTACTTTATTTCCGCCGGAGCGGCTTTCATGTCGATTGTCCGACCACACTTTGGGCAAATATTTTTTTGCCCCGAAACCGTCTCCGGAAACGTTAATTTTGCTCCCATTGGACCGTAGAAATCTCTTTTATAGTTCACTTCACCACAGCGAGGGCAGAATGTATTCAGATAGTTAGTTCCAGGCGAATTAAACAGATAAATATAGTTAAGATATTTTCTTAACCTCCAATATAGATCTTCTGCCTCTCGTATGGAGGGCTCCAGCGAAGGATCAGCACCTTCCAAAGGGATGAACCGCATTAGCTGTAAAGGAATATCTGGAGATATTTGTGCCATTATTTCGGCCAGACCCACCACTTCTTCCATATTATCCGTTTTAAGCATGCAGGAAACTTCCACATGGACACCCTTTTCATGGAGCGTTTTAATGTTTCTCAGAACTGGCTCGACCGTACTGCCGCCGCAGTTTTGATAAGCCTGGTCGGACAATCCTTTAACGCCTACATTGATGAAATCCAAATAACCACTGATTTTAGCCAGCGAAGATTCGGTAAAGTATGCATTGGAGGAACAGCCTACTAATAAGCCTTGCTTTTTGGCAAGTTCAGCCACTTTAAGAAAGGTTGGAAAAGATGCTAGGGGATCGTTTAGTAAAAATGCAACCCCGATACAGTCATTATTTATTGCTCGATCCACCACCTGTTGCGGAAGTAATTCTCGCAGTGCTTTACTTCCTGGTGCCATTTCTTCAACAATTAGCGCTGAAATGCAGCCATCACAGGTAAAATTGCAGCCCGTGGTACTGATCTGGAGGAATTTCCCCCTCGGATAGAAATGTAAAACAGGCATTGTTTCAATGGAAATAGGACAAACCGTCAAGTATTTATTCGGAAAAAGCTCTATTATTTGTTCTCCTTTGTTTTTATAGTGTCCGCAGGCCCCTGTATTCCCTTCCGGAATTGCACAACCATTTTCACAAATATAGCACTTCATCTCCAGTTCTCCTTCCCTATCTCCTAATGATCCATAATCCTGCTTCATTTCTGTCTATTTCAAACCTTGGTATTTTGCCTTTTGTTTTTTCCCCGGCACTACGTCCTTCCCGCGTCTCCATAGGCCAATAGCTGGTCAGCCCAGGTAGCGGCCCATTCACGCAGCCCCTTGACCTCCATAGGAGCTGGCACCTTGGACACCGTATGCTCGGCAATTGTGTTGGTTAATTTCAGATAAATTTTCGCTTGTTCAGAATCCGGTGCTGCTTCAATAGTCGTTTTGCCTTGCAGTTCACTCGTGGTAACAGTTACTGAACGTGGCACATACCCAACGACCTGGGTCCCTGTTCGCCCAGCAAAGTCATCGATAATTGCTTTACTGTAATCTTCATTGATAGAGTTAGCGATCACGCCACCCAGCAAGGCGCCTCCTGAAGTTGAAAATTTCTGGATGCCTTTAAATAAGTTGTTTGAAGCGTAGATCGACATGAAGTCTGCCGAAGATACGGTAAATACGTGCTCAGCAATCCCATCCCGGATCGGCATAGCAAAACCACCGCAAACCACATCCCCCAAAACATCGTAGAGGACGATATCGAGGTCTAGTTCTTCAAAGACCTTAAGCTGCTTCAAGATCTGAACCGCAGTGATAATTCCCCGACCGGCACAACCTACCCCTGGGGCCGGTCCTCCGGCTTCTACGCAATAAACCCCTTTAAACCCTTGAAAGATTACTTCTTCCTTTGTGACTGTATTTTTTTCCCGCAGAGTATCCAATACAGTTGGTATATATCTTCCATCACGTAGCGTGTTCGTTGAATCACTTTTCGGATCGCAACCAAACTGCATTACCTTATACCCAGTCATAGCCAGTGCTGCACTAATGTTAGAAGTGGTCGTCGACTTCCCAATACCGCCTTTACCATAAATAGCAATTTGTTTGATTTTTTTCTTTGTCGCCATTATTCTCCTCTGATTTCGTAATTTGTTTAGTATTCAGAGCATGAAGCTAAGCTCCTCTGCGGCGCGCTCCCGATCTGCCCTGTCCAAGATTGCATTAAGCAGCATTTCCAGAATGCGCAGCGCTCCTCTGTAGCCGATGGTCGGGAAATATGGGTGAATGAACCTGTCGGTAACAGGGAAACCCATGCGCACTAACGGTATGTCAAGTCTGCGCACTAAATGCTTACCATGAACTTCTCCGATCAGCACATCGACCGGTTCGTTTTTAAGATATTGCTCAAGTTCAAAGAGATCCGTATTGCTTTGTACTACTCCCTCCATCTCATAACGCGCAAATATTTCCTGAAGCCGCTCATCAAGTTCTCCGGAAGCGGGACCTGTAAAGACAAACGCTGGCACCATTCCAAGACCTGCTAAGAACTCACAGAGCGGAACAGCGATATCAGGATCGCAAAAGATGGCCGCCTTCTTCTTATAAAGAAAAGGGTGGACATTCATGACGGTTTCTACGAGTTGCGCCCGCTGGCGTTTTAGCTCTGCCAAAGGTGCGCTGCCATAAAAGAGCTGAAGCTGACGGATAAACCGGTCTGTCGCATCAATCCCGATAGGCAGGTCGAGCGTGGCAAACGGCATACTGCATTTTTCCGAAAGTGCAGCGGCTGGCGCTCCGGCAGCCTCTGCCCCCAGCGCAAGGACCAGTTCACATGACCCTGCCGAAATAATTTCACTGAGTGGAGTTCCTCCTGGGGAATACTCGTCCTGCTTTTCAGGAGTCGCAGCATCAAACACATCGCTGATATCTGGACAAACGGTGAAATCTCCGTTAAATGAAGCGGCGATTTCTTTAATCTCCCGGATATCGCCAGGGTTGACCAGTCCCGGTATGATGAAACACTTTTTCTTTTTAAGCTCCGATCTAACAGCAAGCTGACCTAGCAGCGCTTCAACCATGCTGGAGTAACCGGTAAGATGCGAGCCGATATAACTGGGAGTCTGGGCACTAACCAGATATTTTCCTTCAGGCAACTCTATCTCGCTCAAAATTGCCGACACATGATCTCCGATCGTTTCACTTAGACAAGTCGAATGAACAGCAATGATCTGCGGCTTGTAGATGTCAAAAATATTTTTAATGGCGGCTTTAAGATTTTCCTCGCCCCCAAAAATCGCAGCGTTTTCTTTGAGCATGCTAGAGGTGACGCGAATAGTCTTTTGAAAGTGTTTGCTGATCAGAATCTTATGATAACGGCAACAACCGGATGATCCATGACTATGCGGCATACAGGCCTGCACGCCCAAAGCAGCATAGATGGCTCCGATCGGCTGGCACATTCTTAGAGGATCGATATGTAAGGCCTGTCTTTCACTCCCTACTTTATCCGTTTTTAGCATAGCAGCTCACCTGCCGTTGTATCTCTTTCCCACTCAGGAACATCGGTTTCCCAATGAGAAATAAAAATACTCATCTCCAGATCTTGGGCAAACTGGAGAAATCCTTGTACCCCGGCATACTGTACGCCGCGCTCTTCAGAGTTGAATGTTCTTGACTTGATGCATTTATTATCATATTCAAACTGCTGGGTAATTCCAGAAAAACAAAGATCAGGCCCAAGCAGTTCTAAAAACGCTCTGACCTGACTGCGCGAAAGGAGAAAAGTAAGTGACTGACGATTTTCCTGTTGAGGACTCAGCTCATTAAACAGAACGTATTCCTCCCAACGTTTAGATAGTTGGCGCGGGAACGTACATAAAAACCCCTCATCGGTCACTTCGTTCTTGGCATAATCCTGGCTTATTAAGATGACCTCCACTCCCAGGTCGACCAGCATGGCCTGAAAGTGGTCGCTTTTAAAGCAGTCTTCAAACAAGGCTGCCGTCAGACCGACAAAACGCTCTTGATAAGCTAAAATCTGCGGCGCCAACCCCTTGACGGTATCCTTGATTGCGGCTTCTGTTCTCTCTTTCAGAGCCTGGTCCCCAAAATAATCCGCCATACCACGCAGAGAGCTGATAATATTTGAAAGCCCTGTAAAATCGACCTTTATCCAGCCAATACCGTACTTTTCTTCAATTGACTGCACGACGTCGTCAATCGCTTTATCACTTCCAAGTATCGTCAGCGCCGCGGTATGGCCTGAGCGGAGTTCTTCGATAGTAGTAACCCCCATCAAGGCGGATACAACATGATAGCCGATCTGTTCAAAGAGTGCATCGATCTCCTGTTTATTTTTCCCGGCATAGAATTCCCCCACAATATTGATAGAGAATTCCTCGGCAGCTCTGCTTTTTGAACCAAAAATTTCATCAACGATTTTCTGATCGGCGACCTTATACCCTGGGATGTTTTTAAATCCTTCACACGCTAAAGGGATCACTGTTATTCCAAATTTCTTTTCCGCCAACTGGGCGATTTTATCAATATCGTCTCCGATCAGTCCGACCGGACAAGTAGCGCAGATAGCAATTGTTTGCGGCTGAAAGAGAGCTACCGCTTCTTCAATTGCCAGGGCGAGCTTTTGCTCGCCGCCAAAAATCACATCATTTTCTGTCATATCGGTAGAAAAACTGCGGCTCGCAAACAGACTACCCTGCCTACCTACCTCTTGAGCACAGCTGTTATCCCAAGAAAAATACGCGCAGCCGACCGGGCCGTGCGTGATGACAAGCACATCCGAGATTGGTGACATAGTGAGCCCTCGGCAGGCCATATAACAACAGCCGCCGCCATAAAAAACCCCCGGTATGGGCAGAAGCCTTTTGTTGTCATTCTTGGGGATCGAATTTAGACTCAGGCCCTCGATCAACGTTTGCTGGTCCTGGTCCTGTTCTTGTCTACCGTTGTTCAAAGCAAACCGCCTCCTTTCCAGAAACAGAACTAGGCTGTTTTTCTCATCATGATCCAGACACCCCGGTCATCATTGATAATTTCCGCTGGGATCCCAAGCTCCTTTAAAAAGTCCGCATAATTTTCAGCCCCAAATCCATTGGTGGCCTCGATCACGCACTGCGGCCACTCCGGATGTGCAACCTTCATCTCAGCGGTAATTTTTGCTCTCAGCTCGGCGCTACCGAAACCCTTGCCGACATACGTCATTCCGTTCGGAGCAAGCACTCTGTAAATTTCCGCAAAGGCCTGTTTCATCTCGTCTTTGCCTCCCCAGAAGCCTATCGAACCTCGACTTATGATCAGATCAAAGCCGCTATCCGGCAGGTTTATTTCTCGCACATCGCCAACTATTGTGGAAGTTCTACCCTCAAGCGCCCAATCCTTAATTCGGTTGTTGGCGATATTTATGGCATCCTCCTTAACATCCATGAGGGTAATGCGCATGTCACTTGCTTTGGCAACGCTAAGTCCAAGGTGTCCTCCGCCGCAACCCACGTCAAGGCAGGCGCCACTTTTTCGTCCCAACATTTTTAGTGCCTCTTGGGCGATAACCTCATAAATCGGGAAAAATATTTCATTGGCAATTTTGTCAAAGTCTTCTCTAGAGTTCATTACAATCACCCCGTAATATTCTTGATCAATAAGACCTGTCATAAATCCTAATATTTAATTGCATCAGCATTTCACACTTGTCCAATTCATACCATTTACAGTGCCGGAATATCTTCCAACAATTGAACCGCTATTTAATTGGCCAGCGCGACACACCTTTTAATGTCTGCGCCGTGATTGTCGGCCAGTCTTGTTATTCTCACATTTATCCCATAGGTGTCTTTCATGTTTTTTTCGGTGATGATTTCGTCTGCCGTGCCGATCTCAAACCCTTTTTTGTTTAATAAAGCTACTTTGGAAGTACAAAGAAAGGCGTGATCGGGATAATGGGAGGTCATTACGACTGTCATACCCTCATCCGACAGCTTTTTGATTTGCAGTAGAACCCTCACCTGATTGCCGTAATCCAAATTAGAAGTGGGTTCATCCAGGATCAGAATCTGGGGCCTTTGCGTCAGCGCCCGGGCAATAAGCACCATTTGTCTTTCGCCACCGCTTATTTCAGTATAGGTCATATCTTTTAGGAAGTAGGCACCCAGCTTATCTAATGATTCTTCGGCAATCTTAACGTCCTCCCTGGAAGGGGATGAGAAGGAGCCAAGATGGGCAATGCGCCCCATTAATACAACATCCAAAACCGTATATGGAAAGGGAGGTGTATGGGCCTGCGGGACATAGCCCACGACTTTGGCCAGACGCGGCTTGGACCATTGATTAATGCCTTGCCCGTTAAGCATTATCTCACCGCTTTTAACTGCAAGAAAGCCCAAAATAGATTTGAACAAGGTTGTTTTACCAACCCCGTTGGGACCAAGCAGACAAAGGAACTCACCGAACCCAACCTGAAAAGAAATATTCCTGAGTACAGTCTTTTTGCCATAGCCAAAAGATGCATCTTTTATTTCCAGTATCATGTCCACGAATTCCTCCCCTTAAATAATAGATAGATAAAAAATGGTGCTCCAATAATTGCCGTCAAAATACTCAGCGGTACTTCCACTGCAAAAATGGTGCGCGAGAGATCATCAATCAGCAGCAAGTAGGCTCCCCCAAGTAAAATTGCGGCCGGCAGCATATACTTGTAATTCGGACCAACCAGTATTCTGGCCAAATGAGGGATAACAAGACCGACCCAGCCAATCATGCCTCCGGTCGCCACGGCTGAGGCAGTAAGCAGCGTTGCACAGAAGATGTAGATAAGACGAATTCTTTTTGTGTTAATTCCCAGGGACTGCGCTTCCTCCTCGCCAAAAGATAAAGCATTAAGCTTATATCTTAAGAGCAGCATAGGAATGATGCCGACGATAAACGGAATAAGAACGAGCTTGATGTTTTTTGCAGTTATTGAAGCAAGTCCTCCCATAAGCCAAAACGTTATTTCCGGCAATTTATTGTTGGGATCAGCCGTATATTTTGCCAGTGAAATGAATGCCGTAAACAGACTGGTCACAACGATACCTGTCAAGACTATAATAAGGACGGAATTATTTCCTCGGGAAATGAGACGGCTAATGAAATATGTCAATAACACAGCGATAATTCCAAACACAAATGCCACGATCTGAATCGTCAGTGTGCCGGCAGAGTAAAGAATGGCCAAGGCAGCGCCAAAACCGGCACCTGCCGAAGCACCCAGGATATCCGGCGAAACCATGGGATTGCGGAAAAGCCCCTGAAAGGCGGCCCCCGATGCCGCAAGCGCAGCTCCAATAACAAGTGCTACAATAATTCTCGGTATCCGTATATTGAACAATACGGTTTCCAGTGTATCCGACCAAGTAGCCGGAAGCCCGAAGATCTTTCTGAAAAATACCGTGAGCAGTTCAGATAAAGGGACTGCGTAGCGGCCGACAGTAAATGACCAGAGAAATATAACGATCAGAACAACGAATAATATTACAATTACCAGCCCCCGCTTTCTTACCATTACCATGTCCTTAGGGCGGGCATTGGCTACTTCGGCATCATTCTCTAAAGATTTATTGTTCGTATCTTTAAGAGGCCACATTAACTACCCTTCTTCCACTTATCTTTATGGCCCCTCAAGGCAATCCGGCCAATCTATTACCACGTTTACAGCAATGGGTAGGAGCTGCGGCGTCTTATGACTCAACGCCAAACGGCACTTGATCCCCCCTTCATAAATCTATTTCGCTACCGCGTTTATGAGCAGTTCGTTCACCTGCTGATCGCTTAAATCCATATTAAAGAATAGCTTGAAGAAATCTTTTGTTTCTTTGTTTAGATCAATTTTCACATATTCGGGATATAACAAATTTGAGAGCCATTCGGTGCCGAGAGCGCGCATAATATTGGGTGGACGATCAAACCATCCAAAAGGAAGCAAAGGTGTAATATATACTTTTTTGTCCTTAACCGCCTTGATCTTGCTCCAAGCAGGATCATTCAAGATAGTTTGATAGTTTTTGTCCCCGCCGGTTGAAGAACTGACTAGAATCAGATCAGGATTCCAGGCAAGTACTTGCTCCATAGAAACGGGCGACATGCCCTGCCCACTCTTTGCTTGTACATTGGCAACATTTTTTCCTCCGGCAAATTTTAAGACTTCAGCATGATGGGAAGCTTCCGGATCGGTGGCAAGCCCAGTATTTCCTTCGGCATAGTACACGCTGACCAGTTTGTCTTTCGGAATTTTGGCAACCATATCGCTGACTGCCGCCATTTTTTGTTCGGTATAAGCCGCCAGTTTTTCAGCCCGGTCCTGAACCCCTAGGATATCACCCATAATCCTATAGACTTTAGGCGTGGAAGTAATGATTGAGTCTAAAACAATTACAGGTCTCTTGGTCTGATCCGTAATGCTATTGGCAGTTTGTACCGCACTCACTTTATTGTTTTCATCAAGATCCGTCATAAAAACAATGAGCTCCGGAGCCAGTTTGGCTATTTCCTCCAGGTTAGCAGTGCTTTTTTCACCCATCCAGCCACCGAGGATCGGAAGATTTTTGGCGCGATCACTTAAGTACTTTTTCAGATCAGTGGAAGGTGCATTGACCCATGCAACCAACTTTTCTGGAGCCAAGGAATAGAGCATCGCCTCGGCGGTTGGCACGGCGCAATAAACAGTATTGATTTTCTTCGGGATATTAACCTGTCTACCCGCCATGTCTGTGATTACCCGAGTGGTTTCCTGAGAGGAATTTCCGGCCGAAGCTGAATTAGCCGGAGTATTGCTGGTGGCCTGACTGCCGCAGCCGGTTAGCAGGAAAGTCATCAGCCACAGGCAAAGTAAAATTGCCACTCCTTTGGAGACTGCCCTCTTGGTAAAGATTTTTGGCATTGACGATTCCCCCTCATTTTTTGTCTTAATTTGCTTCTATATTAAATTCATTGCCAATATACCCTTGTATAATTGCTTCCTTAAACCATCTTGCCCGATCGTTTTCCTGGTTTACTAGCTCAGAAAGGGAACACCTCCCTTCATTCATACCTGTATCGCCAGCTAAACCAAACCACTTATCCGCTTCTTCATCCGCCTGCCGAACACCCCAACCTAATTTATACATCACTGCCAATTTAAATTGCGCTAGCGCATGACCTTGAGCAGCTGCCGGAAGAAAAAACCCCGCTGCCTGGATGGCATCTTTATTAACACCTTTCCCAATTGAATGCCGGACCCCAAGATTATGGAGGGCTTTAGGATATCCATTCTTGGCCGAGCAAAAAAACCATTGCAGGGCAGTCTCACTATTTTGCTTGATGCCACGACCTGCACAATAGGAAACTCCAAGTTCATATTGCGCACCCATATGTCCTTGGAGCGCAGCCCCACGGAACAAAGTTACTGCTTCAGGTAAATCTTTATCTGCTTCGATTCCGGAAATAATGTTCATTCCCATTTGATAATCTGCTTCAGGATCACTCAAAAATCCCCCGTTTCCTATGAGTTCATCAAGCTCACTCTTCATATTTAACCCTCCCATTGGTTTTTTAAGGTCTGAATCTTAACCCGATTAGAATAGAGACTTTTTTTCTGGAAAAACATAGAACCCATTTGCTCCACCTAAGATGCCATATCCTTTAACCTGTCTAAGCCAACCGCTTCTGAACTTTAATTAATTGGCTGAGAATGCTTACGGCTATTTCCTCCGGAGTTTCTGCTCCGATTTTCAGACCGATTGGAGAATACAGCTTTTTTAACGATTCACGGCCGACTCCTTCCTCCTCTAATTCAGCTTTCAAGGCTTTAACCTTTCTGTAACTACCCATCATGCCAATATATCTGGCTGGTTGATTAATCACTTTCCATAAACACACTTTATCTGAATAGGACCCCTTGGTAACAATCACAACAAACGTTTGTGCATTAATATTAATATCATCTAAGGCTCGTTCGAAGTCATTGCAGATAAACCTATCCGCCGAATTAAATCGGGAAGAATTAGCCAAAGATAGACGATCATCAACAACAGTAACCTCATATCCGAGGATTTTAGCCATGGCCACGAGGGGTTGTGCAATATATCCTGCCCCTAATATAAGCAATTGTACAACAGTCGTTGGGGGCTCTATCAGTAACCGAAAAGCGGCTTTTGTTATTGAGGATTCGCATAACTTGAACTCAGAATCCAAACTAATTAACAGCGGATAGAATTTTTTTCCACCCGCTTTAGCACTCTCTAGGGCAACTCTATTCAATTCTTCTATACCTAGGTCACCTAAGACGTCCCCATTATTCTTGAGAAACAGCTTTTTTCCTATTAACCGTTCCTCAACCGCTTCAAACACAGTGACTAGTACGGGGTTATCGTTGCTTTCTAAACTTGACAGATACTCTTTATGAGGTTTGGTCCGTGCTACGGAGCTTTGGGAACCCCAATAATCAATGAATAATCCCATAATCCCCCCGCATACCATTCCCTCATCCTGATCAACGCCCGCAGTCATATTCAAATAATATATTTTCGGGGTGAGTGTCGCCATAACCTTGACGGCCTCCCGTTTGGCCTCAGCCTCGCCACATCCTCCTCCGATAGTGCCTACAGTGGTACCGTCAGCAAACACTAACATCTTCGCTCCAGGCTTACGGGGAGTTGACCCAAGCGCACTGGTTACAGTAATCAGTGCCGCCTCTAGGCTGTGTTCAAATACTTTTCTAAGTCCTTGGCAAATTTCTTTATCCATTAGCTTTACCTCCTAGATCAGCCTTGCAAAGGACATGTAAAGGCATCTTTAGCTTGTCTTGATCTATCAAAATTACTGGGCATTCACCGGTGCAAAAGGACCTCTCGCTGTTTTTTCCATCGTGGCCGCTGATTCTTTCTTATCAACTTCTTTTGTCATATTCCCCTCCTGTAAGGTTATATTTTTCTTGGTGTGTATATTGCAAGTCGATTCCCAAACGTAATTAGACTTTTGTTAAGGTCTTTTTCTTTAGTCTGATAGCCAGCATCCATCCACCCAAAGGCCACGGAATGGGTTCGGGAGTTTGCCCAGTAAGCCCGATGCTTATGAGCGGACGGTGGTAAATCATAACCAATGATTTCTTCTATTTCTTTAAAACTAAGGGTCAAGAGGTCCTGTCCGCACTGTCTAAAAAATCGGGTTAGAGGGAGATATTTGCCTCCCTTTGGCATAATTTCCATCTCCTTTCGAATCAATTAAATCATCTTAAACTATTAATGAGTCAGTCTCATTGATTGAGCTTTATTTCTGATAACCTTCAAGAGATTCAGCTTCTTAAATTGACACAAAAATAGCTCCACCCATAGAAAGTGGAGCCATGCCAAACAAGAGCCTAGCCAGCTTAGCCACCTCCTTTTCAATAGTGAAGGCCTATCCGTTTCCAGATACACCCTGAGGACTTAAAGCCCTGACCGGTTACCATAGATTTCTCATTAGGTATTATCTGGCTCGGAGATAGGATCTATAATATTTTTCGAGCTAAACAGTGATCATATCTTTTCAAGGAATTCTTAGTTTATATTTTCTCCATCGTCACTCCAATGTCAGATGGTTTCCCAAAATACATTGCCGTGGTCACAGCTGCATCAATGCCAGTATGGGCATATTCTTCGATATTGTCTCCATTTATACCACCCGCTCCAAGCAACGTAATCTTGGGGTCAATCCCTCTGATTTGAGCAACGATGAGTTTCAAGTCGTTAGCTGGGATCTTGTCAAATTGTAACCCACTTACTCCCGCTTTGATTAAGAGGCGTGCCTCTTCAATCGTTTCCACTTCAACAATAATCTTCTTTTCACAGGCATGGGCTTTATTTTCTTGAATGACTTGGGCTAGATTGTTGATATCGCCCAGAAAAACCATATGTTGTTTAAAAATCAAGATGGTTTCTGATAAGCCCAATCGGTGAGGAAAAGCACCGCCAGCAATGATAGCCTTGATAGACAGATCTTTAGTTCCGGGAAAAGATTTTCTAGTGGCTAATACCGTCATTTCTGGGTTCACCGATTGAACCTTATCCACCATCCTTTTTGTTCTGGTCGCAATTCCAGATGAATATTCAAGAATATTCATCGACAATTTCCAAGCCATATGAAGACTCGCTGCCAACCCCTCAGCTTCAATGAATACATCCCCTTTGTTGACTGCAGAACCCGACGGTAATGATCGAATCGGCATAACTCCCAGCTTAGTAAATATCCTCAATACTTCCTCAACCCCAGATAACACAGTATACTCTCTGGCCGTAAAACGGATCTTCCCCTTAAGTCCTCCGATACCTAGTGTAAGCGTTGTCAAATCGATATACGGAACATCCTCTTTAATCCATTGGTCAATGGTTTCATCACTGATATAGAGCATATTTTCCATCTCCATTTTTTTACATTTAGTTGAACAACTGAGAACCTCTCTCAGTTTTTTCTAGTTCCCCTTGATAAAACCGTTCTTTTCAAAAATCGTCATAGCCTCATCACTCTGTAAATAGGCCAAAAATTTCCCAGCCGCCTCGCCGTTTTTGGAGGCTGTTACAACTGCAGCTGGTAGGACCACTGGTTTATGAGAATTTGCTGGCGCCATTGCCACGATTTTGACTTTATTTGAAGTAATCGCAATCGTATCCCAGACAAAACCAGCTTCAGCGTTACCTGTCTCAACATAGGCCATGACTTGCATTAGATCTTTACCTATAACCATTTTAGGTTGTAAGGTGTCCCATAATTTAAGGGTGTCTAAGGTTTCTTTCGTGGTTTTAGCTGCTGGAACCGATTCGGCTTCGCCAATTCCGATTTTATTAACCTCAGATTTGGTTAAATCTGCGAAGTTCTTAATAGTCACATTGTCCTTATTAACGATTAAGACAAGTTCATCTCCGAGTAGATTTACCCTCGAGTCTTTCTTGATAAGTCCTTTTTGCTCCAATGCATCCATTTGCGACTTTCCTTGTGAAATAAAGATATCCGTGGCAGCACCTTGTTCAATTTGATTCTGCAGTGAACCAGACGGTCCATAATTAAAAACTAGATTGACTTGAGCTTCTTTGACCGAGTACAGTTTCTTAATTTCTTCGAAAGAACCTTTCAAACTGGGAGCAGTCGAAATCAAAAGCTCAACAGGTTTATTCTGGGCAACTTTGTTGTCTTCCGTTTTTGGCGTTTCAATGACAGCACTGGAACATCCTGATGCAAATAAAATAAGTAAGAACATCGAGCAAGCAATAAGTCTTAATTCAACTTTAATTTTATTAGTTGTATTAATCCTTTGAATTTTATTAAAAAGTTTCATTTAAATTTCCCCTCTTTCTTAGTACCTTTAATAAGCTTGATTACACTATTATTAGCTCATCAGCATTAAATCGGATCTTCCAAGGCTGTGGTTTATCCTTCAATTCATGCCACATTTGTTTAGTGATCTCCCATTCTATATGATAGTTGCCTCGTCCCAAGACCTCGTGTTGCATGGACAGATAGGCTGTCATACGAGATGGAGTCTCACTGGTGAAATTAAGCCAACAGCTAAACACGTTGTCTTGAGCTTCGTCTAAGGCCAGTTCGATCGCATACGCACGAATACCCACATTGTTAATTTGTTTAGAAATTTCCTGCCTAGTTTTTAAGTTTATTCCCCAATCCTCAGCCTCTACCTCAAACGGTGATATGTATTTTGCCCGAGAGAAATTCTTGCACCCAGTTAATTGTGCAGCAACAAGGGAAGGTGGCTTCCTGAATACTTCCTCTTTCCTCCCTCTTACTTCAATTTTCCCGAGTGATAGCACTACCAATTGATTGCAAATCCTATAGACTTCATCCATGTTATGGGTTACGAACAGAGTAACTCCTGAATAATTCGATAAAGTCTCAGTCAGTTGTTTAACCATGTGGCTTCTTAGATAGTCATCAAGTGCGGAAAATGGTTCATCTAAGAGCAAAGCCTCTGGCTCAATAGCCAATGCTCTAGCCAAAGCAACTCGTTGCTGTTGTCCCCCAGAAAGCTGGCTGGGATACCTTTTTTCCAAGCCCTCCAGTTTGATCATTTTCACCATTTCCTTGATGATTGCCCTTCTATTTCCATGCTTCAGCTTTCCAATTCCGAAACCGATGTTCTCTTCGACGGTCATATTGGGAAACAGTGCGTAATTTTGAAATAAAAAGCCGAGCTTTCTCTTGCGGCAGGGAAGATTAATCCCCTTCTTAGAGTCGAACAACGTTCGCCCGTTGAGAATAATTCTGCCCTTGTCAGGGGTATCAATTCCGGCGATACAGCGTAGGGTCATACTTTTACCTGAACCAGAAGCACCTAACAGTCCAAGGATGTCCATACCTGTCTCAAAATTAACATCAAGCGTAAAACCTGGGAGCTCTTTCTGGATATCTACCCACAATTCCATACTATTTCCTACCCATCGCAGCGACCATCTTGCGCTGGTAATCAGTCCAGTAATTCATTAACGTCATCACGATCAACGAAATAATAAAGATAAGTATCACCCATATCAAAGCTTTTCCCATGTCTCCGCTTTCGGCAGCAAAGAAGATCGCAGCAGGAATTGTCAACGTTTTTCCCGGTATATTACCGCCAATCATGAGCGTGGCACCAAAATCTCCTAGGGCCCTAGCAAAGGCTAATACCGTCCCTGCGGCTACTCCTGGCCAAGAAAGTGGAATCGTTATTTTCCAAAATATTTTCCACTCTGAGACACCCAGCGTACGAGCAGCAAAAATAATAGTTTGATCAATTTGTTCAAAGGCACTTCTAACCGTTCGATACATTAAGGGAAAAGCGACCACGGAAGCTGCAATCACGGTTGCTGGCCAAGAAAAGATAACAGTCGCTCCGATTGCCATCAGGAGTTTCCCAAGGGGTCCATTCTTGCCAAACAGTATCAGAAGCAAGAACCCTATTACTGTTGGTGGCAAAACCAAAGGCAACGTAAGTAAACCGTCGATTAATCCTTTAAATTTTCCCCTGTACCCCGAAACAAAGCAAGCAGCTGCAATTCCTAAGAAAAAGGTCACAATCGTTGCTATGATTGCTGCTCTTAATGAAATTAACAACGGAGAAAAGTCCAGTCCCTCTAAATCACTATAAACACAATGACCCCCTTCCTTAACTTCGTCATGGGAAAAAATAGGACTCCCAAAAAAGGGAGCCCTAAATAAACTGGTGTCCCAGTCTACTACGTGCTACTCCTTTTCAAAATGAAGGCCTACCCGTTTCCGGAAAAACCCTGAGAGCTTAGAGCCCTGTCCAGCGACCATGGATTTGATCTTTAGGTCTACTGGATCGGAGGTTAATTATTCAATTATCCTAAATTTCAGGTTCATCCAATCGTGAGACTCTCTCTTTTACAAGGGGGGTACCCGTACTTTGCTTCGGGTGGGTTAGATTCCCCTATCGAAGTCTCGATATTCAACTTCAGCTGAACGAGTTCACACACTGGACTTTATTAAACTGTCTAATCTCTTCTTGTTTACCATGATCCAACTTAATAATCTGATCTCCCAGCATTTCTGCTTCCTGAACGTCGTGCGTTACTAAGATGAACGGAATCTGCCACTGAGCTTGAAGCTTAAGTAACTCTTGTTGGAGTGCACTTCTCGTGTCCTGGTCGAGCGCGGAAAGGGGTTCATCGAGCAGCAAAAGTTCGGGCTCGGTCATTAACGCACGCGCAAGCGCAACTCTTTGTTTTTCCCCACCCGAAATCTGATCAGGATAGCGACTTCGAAGATGTTCGATCTTTAACATCTCTAATACATTGGAAACGGTAAGAACTTTGTTAGGGATGCTTCCTTTTTGGGGCTTACCATACATCACGTTCTTCTCAACTGTCATGTGGGGAAAGAGAGCATAATCCTGGAATACATACCCTATACGTCGATTTCTGATTGGAATATCTACGCCACACTCAGAAGCAAAGACCGTCTTGTCATGGATATTAATCTCCCCCCACGTAGGAGTTTGTAGGCCTGCCACACATTGCAGGATCGTTGTCTTGCCAGCACCGGAGGGACCCACAAGGGCAAGGATTCCATGACTTAAGGAGATATCGACTTCAAGCTCAAAGGTCGGTAGCTTTTTTTTGAAATGAGCCTTTAGCATTATGCGTTACCTCCTCTCGAATCGCGATCATGTTGAGATCGTTTCCCCCACCGATTCAGTCCATAAATGACTAGAAAACTAAAGACTGTCATGATAACAACCAAGATGCTTGCTTGAGTTGTGTCGCCCGCTTCATTAGCAAAGTAGATGGCAATCGGCATTGTTTGCGTCTTGCCGGGAATATTTCCAGCAATCATTAATGTCGCTCCAAATTCCCCTAAAGAACGAGCAAAGGCCAAAACTAAGCCCGCAACAATACCATTCAAAGCCAATGGAAGGGTAATCGTGAAGAATACCCTTAGTTCTCTAGCCCCCAATGTACGTGCTGCCTTCTCCAGATTTTGGTCAACCCCCTCAATGGCAACCTTCACTGCTTGATACATTAGAGGAAAGGCTACGACAGCTGCAGCTATTACGGCTCCAGCTAAGGTAAAGACAATTCTAGTATGAAACCATTGTTCGAATAATTTACCTAAAGGGCCGTTCTTCCCAAAGAAATAAAGCAACATAAAGCCGATAACCGAGGGGGGGAGCACTAGGGGCAAAGTAATAATCGACTCGACAACATCTTTGCCCATGAACTCACGCTTGGCCATAAGAGCCGCTATTGGTATAGAAAAACAAGTAACAATAATAACGGCAGCAAAGGCAACTTTCAGAGATAAAATAATAGGAATAAAGCTAAATTCCATAAGGCTCCCCCAAAAGACTAATTTATCAATCGTAAAGATTTCCACTTCTACAAGTGGGAGTGGTACCCCGTATTCTACCCAATTTCAACTTTGGTTGAATTAGTTCACTTTGCTAAGGTCTTGAACCCATATTTTACAAAGATTTGTTGGGCATCTGAACTTTGTAAGTACTTTAGAAAATCCTCTGTAACTTGTTTATTTTTACTAGCCGAAATAACCGCTGCAGGGTATGAAATGGGCTTGTGACTGCTTGCTGGGACTACTGTTACGACTTTAACCTTTGTCGAACCTTGAGCATCCGATTGATATACAAGTCCCGCTTCCACATTTCCTGTTTCAACATAATTTAGAACCTGGGTCACATCCTTAGCCAACACGAACTTTGGCTGTAATGAATCCCACAGTTTGAGATTCGTCAAGGATTCTTGAGCATATTTTCCAGCAGGTACGGACTCAGGCGTACCAATACTAATCTTCTCAACGTCCGCTTTTGCTAGATCTTCGAGGGACGTAACTTTGGTGTTATCCTTCCCTGTAACTAAGACTAACTCATTTCCCACCAAGTCGACTTTACTCTCTTTTACTAACAAATTCTTTTGCTCAAGGGCATCCATCTGTGTCTTTCCTGCAGAGATAAATAGGTCTGCTGGGGCACCCTGTTCAATTTGTTGTTGGAGCGTACCTGAAGCCCCGAAAACAAAGGTGATTTTTACTCCAGGAACTTTCACAGTATATTCTTTTTGGAGTTCCGTCAATGAATCTTTCATACTGGCTGCAGCAGACACCATAATTTCTGTGGGTTCAACCTTTGGGACGTTTGTTGCTGGTTGGTCAGTACCTCCTGCACCGCAGCCAGTCAAAGATAGGATTAACAGAAAAGTTAACATTAATAACCATGAAACTCTTTTCACTTGAAATCCCCCTCATATATTACTTTATGTTTAAAATTTAGTTTAACTAGTTCTCGTTAGCTTATATGCTTTTGTGTTATCTTACGTTAGCTACTATTCGCATTTATCAGAGAGTAACTCAACACAACCTAACTAGAACTAACAAAACTAAATTACATTGTCATTATACGATATGTTATAATAATTTTGCAATATAATTTTAGTATGTTTATTATATTCATGAAAATATTCAGAAGGGACAGGTGCGTTTGCTATGTCCAATGATGTTTCTTATACACCTGAAGAAGTCGCAAACATCCTTAGAATCTCCAAGTTTACAGTTTATGAACTCATAAAGCGGGGAGAGCTAACGGCTTACCACATTGGTCGCAAAGTCCGAGTTGAGGGTGCTGATATTGAGAGTTACAAGCGAAAATCCAAAGGACTTAGTCCCCTAGAATCTCTCATAGCATCTCCATTAGATATCCTCGCACCGAACGAACGCTCAAAGCATTGTTTTGAATCTGACGAAAGCTTAGTCATCTGTGGACAAGATATTGTTTTGGATATCTTAACCCGCCATTTAGAAAAACAATTTCCACAGGTTCACTTCTTACGTCGTTATATTGGAAGTATAGACGGTCTTATGGCCCTCTACCGCGGCATGGCGAATGTTGTTACTGCGCACTTATGGGATAGCGATACCAACGAATATAACACACCCTTCGTACGTAGACTGTTACCAGGGCATCCAACATGTATCATAAACTTGGTTTATCGCATGGAAGGTTTTTATGTTGCCAAGGGAAATCTCAAGAATATAACCACCTGGAGTGACCTAACCAAACCAGATGTTCGCTTCGTTAATCGTGAAAGAGGATCTGGTGCAAGAGTGTTGTTAGATGAACAACTAAGAATTTCAGAAATTAATCACAAAGACATTCTTGGCTATAGAGAAGAAGAAATGACCCACCTCGCCATTGCAAGCAAAGTTGCGCGCGGAGAAGCGGATGTCGGTTTAGGAATTGAAAAGGTTGCCATGCAATTTATCAATCTTGATTTTATCCCGTTGCATAAAGAACGCTATGATTTAGTAATACGTCAGGAAGATCTGGAACGACCACATTTTCAGGCCTTAATGAGTATCTTACAATCCCCTTCTTTTCGAAACGAAGTACTGGGAATTGGAGGGTACGATATATCTCAGATGGGACAAATCATTGCTAAAACGTAATATTTTCGCTCGCTAAACGCGAAAGAGAGCCGGAGTATTTAAAACTACTCCGACTCTCTTTCGCGTAATTAAATTATGAAGGTTATTTGATCTGTTTGCTTCTTAACTGTCCACAAGCAGCATCAATATCGGTTCCATGTTCAAGACGAATACTGCAATTTATTCCTTGTTTTTTCAATGTATCATAAAATGCAAGCATCGTTGACTTCTCGCTTCTTTGATATTGAGTATGTTCATCCACTGGATTATAAGGAATCAAGTTGACATTTGTAAGATGTCGCTTATCCCCAATCAATTCAGAAAGTTGAAGGGCATGTTCCCTACGGTCATTCACATCTTTGAGGAGAATATATTCCAACGTTATTCTACGATTCGTTTTGTCCAAATAGTAAGCAACGGCCTTCATTATTTCCTCTATTGGATAAGCCTGGTTAATCTTCATGATCCGCGTTCGAAGTTCGTTTGTCGGTGCATGTAAGGAGATTGCGAGGTTCACCTGCAAATTGGTATCGGTGAATTCATAAATTTTATCAGCAAGGCCACTGGTCGATACCGTGATGTGTTTTGCTCCAATGGCTAATCCTTTATGATCTTTAATAATTCGTAAAGAATCTATTACGTTTTCAAGGTTATCAAAGGGCTCCCCAATCCCCATCACCACAACATGACTCACGCTCTCATCTTGTTTCTCTTGATCCAGATAATGTTGGACTCTTATTATTTGTTCCACAATTTCGCCACTCGTTAAATCACGGATTTTTGTTAATAGCCCACTCGCACAAAAACTACACCCAATGTTACACCCAACTTGGGTTGTGACACAAGCCGACAAGCCAAATTTAGGCCTCATTAAGACAGACTCTATTAGATTGCCATCGCTTAACCTAAACAAAAACTTAATCGTTCCATCCGCTGATTCTTGCTTAAAGTGTTCGTTTAATGATTGGAAGATAAAATGCTCTGCTAATAATTTAAGACACTCTTGCTTGACATCCGTCATTTCCGAGAAGCTCGTCACCCGTTTTCTATAAAGCCAATCCCAGACTTGTAATGCCCAAAACTTTTTATGCCCATATGTCATAAGCCAAGCTTCCAATTGATCAAATGTCAGTCCATAGATGGATTCTTTATTCATTCGCTGTCCTCTTTTCGGATCATCAGTAAACTCGAGGGGCATTTCGCATAGACATTGCCCCCTAGCCTGATTATATCATGCCGAATACGCATAAAAAAGAAATAGTATTATCCCCTTAGTATAATCAGTACTCACACGAATACTCTTTATAACGAGATTCTAGCTTGGACTACAGAACTCACAAATTTGATGCAGTATTGGGAAATCTCCACTTAGAAACGAAAGGCGGACGGTGGCAAGGGGACGTTTTGTTATGACACCTTCCTTTACTGATAAAACGAAGTATAAGAACCACCTCTAACATAAATGAGATGCTCCTTACGGCTTATCAACGATAGCCATCTCTTTTTCCCTCCCCCCTTGATCCAGAGGCCGATGGATTCGGCAGGGTCGTATATAGTCTAGATTTGCTTGTACTATGGTTACTGTTGGGAAGCATCTTTCTCCAAACCGCATTTTTTTTGGCTGAATAACCCTCACACTTGTCTGGGGCTCGGCATATCCTATAACGGTATCTGAAAAGACATTCCGAATAAAGGATGGGCAGCCGGTATGAAGATGGCAATTTCCAACAAGACGCCTGAGCAAATTGCGTCCGAGATTAACTTTATCAAGGAAGAAAGCGGCAAAATGCTGCTTACCAATGCTGTGGAGATCGGAAGGCGTCTGACGGAAGCCAAAGAGCTACTACCCCATGGGGAGTGGCTCAAATGGCTGACTGAATCCGTGAGTTACTCCCGGAGCACGGCCTGCAGACTGATGAAAACCTTCCGGGAGTACGGGTCTATACTCTCCTCCCCTGACGAGGAAGAGAGCCCAAATGTTGCATCGATGCAACATTTGAACTACACCCAAGGGCTCATCCTTTTTTGGGATCCCGGTTGAGGACCGGGATCAATTTCGCTTATTTACGGCGATACGAAAGGCGGACGAGCCTTTCGCCACACTGCGACTTATGACGCAAGCTCCAGCAGTGTGGATGAACGGGTGGAACCCCGGCCCCATATTACAGTATAACTCAACACAAAAAAGCTATCTCCTAAGAGATAGCTTTTTGCATGTTTACCTGGCGATGACCTACTTTCCCAGGGGCTTGCGCCCCAAGTATCATCGGCCCTGGAGGTCTTAACTTCCGTGTTCGAGATACGAAAGGCGGACGAGCCTTTCGCCACACTGCGACCCATGACGCAAGCTCCAGCAGTGTGGATGAACGGGTGGAACCCCGGCCCCATATTACAGTATAACTTAACACAAAAAAGCTATCTCCTAAGAGATAGCTTTTTGCATGTTTACCTGGCGATGACCTACTTTCCCAGGGGCTTGCGCCCCAAGTATCATCGGCCCTGGAGGTCTTAACT
>NZ_SPQQ01000038.1 GCF_004766045.1 Desulfosporosinus fructosivorans | reverse complement strand
GCTATTGCCATCTGAGCAAGAGGCGTTGGATAAAGACCAATTACAAGCGTAATTACCATGGTAAAGACCAACGTAAACTTCATTGCCCCATGAACTGGTACATCCGGTAACCCTTCACCCTCTTTAAGGAACATCACCTTAACAACCGAGAGATAATAATACACCGAAATCATGCTCATTACGAACCCGATATACGCGATCGCGATATGCCCTTGGTCCATCACGGCCGAGAAGAGGTAAAACTTACCTACGAATCCAGCAAGTGGTGGAATTCCAGCTAAAGATAATAAGGATGCCGTCATGACAACCGCTGCCAACGGCGAGCGGCGCCACAAGCCTGCAAAGTCCTTAATATCATCACTGCCTTGACTCTCAGATATGTGAGTTGCCACAGCAAACGCTCCCATATTCGCAAAGACGTAAATCATGGCGTAGAAGAGGACCCCTTTGATCCCTCCGACTGATTCAGCAATAATACCCACCATTAGATAACCTGCTTGAGCAATGCTCGAATAGGCCAATAACCGTTTAATGTTGGTTTGCGGAATCGCAATTAAGTTCCCCAAAATCATGGTCAGCGCTGCCAAAACAATCAACAACGATTGACCCGTTATTGAGAAGGCTTGACTGTTCATCGTCAAGAGGTAAACCCTTATCAGTACCGCAAACGCAGCCGCTTTTGAGGCAATAGCCAAGAATGCCGTGACCGGGGTCGGAGCCCCTTCATAAATGTCTGGGGCCCACAGGTGAAACGGTACCAAGGAAATTTTAAAGCCTAACCCTGCCAAGAGAAACACAGTTGCCAAGAACGACGCTGGACTGAGATTTCCTCCGAGCACACTAGCTATTTGCACAAGCTCAGTCGACCCAGTCAGCCCGTAAATAAGACTGATCCCATACAGTAAGATCGCTGAGGATGTTCCACCCAGTACAAGGTACTTAATTCCAGCTTCCGAGGATCGTGCATCATCGGCCAAATAAGCCACTAGGATGTAGAAGGAAATCGTCATCAATTCGAGGCCGACATACATCGTAATTAGTTCGCCAGCTCCAGCCATGAGCATCATTCCTAAGGTCGACGTTAAAAGCAAAGCATAGAATTTGTAACTGTGCTCTGCAAATCTCTGTACATAATCTCCTGAAGAGAGCACGACAAGCAGTGCTGCTGCTAAAAAGAGAATCTTGAAATAGACAGCGAATTGGTCATGCATATACATGCCTTCTAGAAACACTGCTTTTGGACCATAGAAAAAGTCATAAACTGTATAACTTAGAACACCGATTAACGAGAACGTGGTGAGTGGCATCATGCCTTTACGCGTGCCAACTGGAACTAGGAGTCCAATGGCTAATACAATCATGGACATAGCCGCAATCATTACTTCAGGCAAGAGCACTGTCGTTATATTGAAATCCACCATTAGAACAACCCTCCAATCTTCGCCTGACTCACCATCTCAAGGACCTTGGCAAGGCCTGAGGAGGTAACCCCACTATCAATCAAACCCAATAGGATGTTCGGGAATATCCCTCCAAGAAAGATCACAAACGCGAGCAAGACAAGAGGAACTAGTTCTGGTCCCCGTATGTCGGTTAAATGATCCCATTCTGGCCGACGCGGTCCGAACATAACGTTCGCAATAATTCGTAAGATATAGACTGCCGTAAAGATAATCCCAGCAATTCCGAGAACTGTTTGAACCGGTAAGACGTTTATGGCTGAGATAAAAATGGTGAATTCAGCTACGAAATTAACCGTTCCAGGCAATCCTAAAGAGGCCATACCCGCAATCATAAAACCGATGGCTAAACGAGGTACTTGATGAGCAAGTCCACCCAGTTCCGAGATGTTTCGAGTATGTGTCTTTTCGTAGATAAAACCAATCATAGCAAAGAATAAGGCTGCCATGACACCATGAGCAAACATCATCCCCACTGCACCGGTAACCGCAGTTGGGTTCAAGGCCGCAATCGCAATGATCACGTAGCCCATATGGCTGACGGAGGAATATCCGACGACATATTTAAGATCCTTTTGAACTAAGGCAATGAACGCAGCGTAGAGAACACTGATCACAGCCAACGTTGCGATATACGGGGCCCAGAAACTTGCACCCACGGGGAGTATATATATCCCTACGCGGATTAAGCCATATCCTCCAATTTTCTTCAAGACTCCCGCGTGAATCATACTAACGGCGGTCGGCGCACCAGCATAACCGTCAGGAGACCAGGAGTGGAAGGGAAACATGGAGATTAGAGATCCGAAACCAATGATCATTAAGGCAAAGGCACCCTTTTGAAAAGCCGGACTAAAGAGCTCTTGCCTTGCTGCTAGCTCATCAAACATAAACGTTGGATTGCCGTTAGCAGCTGCTGCCAAATACAGAGCGATCATTCCTACGAGCAGGAAGGCTGATCCGATCAGCAAGTATATGGTCAGTTTCATACCGGCATATTCTTTCGTGACTCGTTTCGAACTTCCCCAGATGATCACCATGATGTAAATCGGGATGACCACGATTTCATAGAAGAGGAAGAAGATAAACAAGTCTCGGGCTATAAACGTGCCCATAACACCGGCAATCAGAATTAGCAATAAGATAAAGTATTCTTTAACTCGCTTATCCATGTTCCATGAGGCATAGATAGAGCAAAACCCAATCAGATTGGTCAATAGAAGCATGGGTAAACTTAATCCGTCTACTCCAAACGCCATATTGACACCGAGATCCGGAATCCAGGGAATTGTTAAGGTAAACTGCATTCCACCCAGCACTCGATCATAGGTATAGAAGGCAAAGAGTGAGAGTACCAAGGACACTAACATACCCATGGCTGCAACAATCTTGATCGTTTTACTCTCTTCCTTAGGCAAGAAAACGATCAGCAACATTGCCACTAACGGAGCTAGCAGGGTGAAGGGTAACAGCATTGACAGTGAACCCACTGTTGGCAGTGCAGACATTATTTCACACCTCCTAGCGTCGCTAAGGGGTTAAGTGCCGTTAGTTGGCCTTCCCCAAATGCGAAGACCATGAATAGAACGACCACTGCGAAGAAGAACACCATTGCGTACATTTGTACTTGTCCTGTACTAGTCCGACGGAGTAATTTACCACTCCCCCGCGTTGTTAGAGCGATTCCATTAATGATCCCGTCAACGATATAGATGTCGAACCAATACAGCACTTTGCCCATGCCACCCATAACGTTCTTAATAATCCAAAGATATACTTCATCGACATAGTAACCATTTTTGAGTAGTTTGTAAATTCCAGGGAAGCGAACAACCATACTCTCTGCAGCGATGACTTTTTTGACGTAGACGGCGTAAGCCAATCCAATACCAAGCAGTCCCGCTAGTACTGAAATACCAGCTAAAAACCAGTTTATCGCTTCATGCTCAAATTCTCCATAATGGACGAAGAAAGCAAAGTTATGCTCTGGTAAGGCTGCCCATCCACCAATAACACTGAAAAAGGCGAGAATCATCAGGGGGATCGTCATACTCCACGGCGATTCATTCACATGTTGGTTTTCTGGTTTTACAGGTCCCATGAAGACGACAAAGAACAACCGGCACATGTAGAAAGCCGTTAAGAACGCGGTAAACAGACCAACTGCATAAATTATGGGATGCCCATTATGCAGTGCGTTGGCTAGAATTTCGTCTTTCGAGAAAAATCCAGCAAACGGTGGCATTCCAGAGATGGCCAAAATGCCAATGAAAAAGGTCCAACCGGTGATCGGCATCTTTTTCCAAAGTCCACCCATGTCCCAAATGTTTTGTTTATGATGTAAGGCGAGAATCACAGAACCGGCGCCTAAGAACATCAACGCTTTAAAGAACGCATGGGTCATGAGATGAAACATCGATCCAGAAAATGAACCAACGCCCAGCGCGAACATCATATAGCCCAGTTGGCTTAAGGTTGAATACGCCAGAATTCGTTTGATGTCATTTTGCACGACCGCAATTGAGGCCGCAAAGATAGCTGTGAATGCCCCTAGCCCTGCAACAAATTGAAGAGCCGCTGGCGAGGCGAAATCAAAGAGAAAATACATTCGAGCGACTAAATAAACACCAGCAACAACCATCGTTGCTGCGTGAATCAAAGCGCTAACCGGTGTGGGGCCCTCCATTGCGTCTGGTAGCCAGACGTGAAGGGGGAACTGACCCGATTTTCCCACAGGTCCCATAAAGACCAGGAACGCCATGACCGTCACATAACTCGCGGTTCCGACCACGACGACATCTTGGAAGCTTGTGTTCAGTGCTGCGGAAAGCGCCACAAAATCAAGCGTTCCGAACTTAGTATAGAGGAATAACATTCCGAGTAGTAAGCCGAAGTCTCCGACACGAGTCGTCATAAACGCTTTCTTCGCAGCCTCGCGTGCAGATACTTTAAAGAACCAAAAACCAATCAGTAAATAGGAACAAAGTCCCACTAATTCCCAGAAAATAAAGAGTTGTAATAGATTCGTTGCCAGAACCATGCCCAGCATGGCGGATGCAAACAATGACTGGTACGCATAGTAACGCGACCAACCCTTGTCTCCGCGCATGTAGCCCAGAGAATAAATCTGTACCATTGACGCTACCAGGGTAACAACAAACAGCATCATGGCACTTAGCGGATCAACGATTGTTCCAAAATCGATCTTTAAACCAACAATATTTAGCCAATTCACGTTTATGATCGCAGGATGTTCCACAATTTCCGCACCCGCCCGAATGACACTATAAGCTATAGCAATAGCCAGGCCAAGCGAGCTGAGAATCGCGAGGATCGATATTGTGGAAGATAGTCCTTTGGATCGTTTCGTGACAAAGGCGATGAGTAGAAACGACAGGAAGGGCAAAGCAGGAATTAACCATGCCCACTGAAAGAGATCATGCATTTCCTTGAACACCTACCTTCTCCATAGACTCTCTTACCACTTCAACCAATTGAGTTCATCGACGTTCGTCGTCTTACGGTTTCGATAAACCGAAATAACCAAAGCTAGGCCAACGGCCACTTCAGATGCCGCGACGATGATGACGAAAAGTGCCGCCACATGACCCGTCAGAATATAATGCACATCAACCTTTTGGTCCCAAAGAAACCGATTGAACGCTACAAAATTAATATTGACAGCATTGAGCATAAGCTCGATCGACATGAGTATTGCAATCATATTTTTCTTAGCAAATACTCCGTAAAGTCCCAAACAAAAGAGCATCGCTCCAACCAAAAGATAGGTCGAAAGTCCAACACTTAAATTACTTAGATTGCTTAGATTCATGGCTCACCTTCACTCCCTTCGCCAAGATCACAGCTCCGACTAAGGCTACGGTTAGCAAAACAGCGGCTGCTTCAAATGGAATCATAAACTTAGTGAGCAGTAAAAGCGATATATCTGCAGCTGAGCCCCCGCTCGTCCATGGGGTCGGTAATATACGCCAGTCCCCATTTGTGAGGATAACCAACGCTATCATGATAAACAGCAAGGTCGATACGATCGCACCCCATCCCCAAACTTTGTTTTCGGGGTTGCTATCACAGATTTCTCCTCGTAAGGTTAACATGATTGCGAAGACAACCATGATTGCTATGCCGCCTGTATATATCAGTAACTGCACAGCTGCTAAATAGTCCGCATTCATAAGAACGTACAGCACCGCAACCCCTGAAAAGGAAAGGGCCAGATAGAGCGCGCTATGCATAATATTCTTCGAGGTGACAACACCCCAGGCTGCTGCAATCGCCAAGATTGCAAAAATGAAGAAAACTACTGTGCTCACACTTACCCCACCTTTCC
>NZ_SPQQ01000037.1 GCF_004766045.1 Desulfosporosinus fructosivorans | reverse complement strand
GGCTAGGATCTAGGTTTGTAGCCTTCATTGCTTCTTTGTCTAACATCATCAGGTCATTTGGGCATGCATACATGCAAGCCGTTTTGTCTTGCCCTTTACATCCGTCACATTTTTCTGCAATTACGAAACTTGGCATAATTTAAACCTCCCAATATTTTATTAATACTATAGAACTTGACAGTTCTTTCAAAACTTAAGATTTAATGTCTGTCCTATCAACTTACCACTATACATTTACTGGATAAGACACAGTCATACGGAGTTTTCGCTAGAATCACGAAGAATATTGTCTTGGAAGTAGCTCTTTTCCAGAGGTTAACGGATTACCATTACATCTCCCCTTTCGAAATACCAAGCACCGATATTCTACGAATAACTCAGCCAATCCCCTATAGTGGTCCGTACAGCGAGTTATCATACACTCTTTATAGGGAGTGAGGAGTGAGTATACTCGCTGTACAGTGATAAAGAAATTCGCATAGGAATTTAGATAGCTTTTTCTAGGATTTCAGCAATATCTAAAGCTTTAAGGTCTTCACCGACACCACGGGCAGCGATTCCATCCACAATCATAGTAAGGCAATACGGACATGCGGTACCTACATAATCAGTTTTCACAGCGATAGCCTCATCCGTTCGCATTTCATTGATACGTTGTCCTTCATCCTCTTCAAGCCACATTCGACCGCCACCGGCACCACAACAGAAACTTTTCTCCCCAGTATGGGCCATTTCTTTGATTTCTAAGCCTACTGCCTTAAGCAATTCACGAGGTTGTTCGTAAATTTCATTATAGCGACCTAAATAACAAGAATCGTGGTATGTGATCGATTTACCGGCGGTTTGATTGAGTTTAAGTTTGCCAGACTTGACCAAATCTAAAAGGAATACAGTATGATGAATAACTTCGAAGTTTCCACCAAGCTGTGGGTACTCATTCTTTAGCAGATTGTAACAGTGAGGACATTGAGTAATGATTTTCTTGACCCCATGACCATTCATGACTTCAATGTTTTCTGTAGCCAATGAGAAGAATAAATATTCGTTTCCTAATTTACGGGCAGAGTCGCCACAACATTTCTCATCATTTCCTAGGATGGCAAAATTAACGCCTGCTGCATTGAGCAGCTTAACAAGAGCTGCGGAAACCTTTTGATTGCGAGCATCAAAAGATCCTGAACATCCGGGCCAATACAAATACTCTGCCTCTGGCTCTTGTTCGAAGGTTTTCACTCCAAGGCCAGTAAGGTAATCGGCACGTGTGCTCCAACCGATACCCCATGGGTTACCGTTATTCTCCATGTTTTTGAAAGCTAATTGAGCTTCTGCAGGGAAGCGTGTTTCCATTAGAACTAGGTTACGGCGCATATCGATAGTTTTGTCGACGTGTTCGATGAATATAGGACACTGTTGTTCACAGGAACGACACGTCGTGCAAGCCCATAGGTCTTCTTCTGGAATTACGTCACCTATGAGGGCTCGACCAGTCCACTCTTCGTCTTCACTTGCTGCCGCAGCTTCTTGACCCTCAACTTGAGTTACGTTTGCCACTTTTTTGGCTTCAGCAACTGCAGCTCCAGTTTCTTCCATGAGAACCTTCATATCTTGGATAATCTTTTTAGGATTGAGGTGCTTCCCACTCAAGTAAGCAGGACAGTTATCCTGACATCGTCCACAACGAATGCAGGCATCTGTATTGAATAATGCTTTCCAGGAAAACTCACGCAATTGACTTTTCCCGAAAGTTTCAAGACTCTCATCTTCAAAATCGATCGGATCTGGAATACCAATAGGTCCCCTTTTGCGAAGGAATTGATTTGCCAGACCAAGTAGGATATGGAAAAGTTTAGAGTGTGAGAAATAAGCAATAAAGGTCATCGCGAGTACGAGGTGGAACCACCAGAGAAACACGTGCAGGGACAAAAGTTGTGCTTCATTAAGCATAGCTTTTAGGGGGATAGCCATCCATTGACCGACAAAAGCATAAGCAGACCATGGATCTGGTATTGCGGCGATACGCACACCTTGAATAACAAAACCAGTCACTAGGATGGTGAATAATAGAGCCAGTGTGATAGCATCATCCGGTTTATTGTCTAAGCGATCCGGTCTTTGAATATAACGCCTATAGGCGAAGGCCATAATAGCAAGCATGGCAAGGAGTCCAAATAAATTAGAGGTTAACTTAATAAAAATATAAAGCCAGCCATGGAAAATTTGCAAGGCGAAATCCGCTTGGAGGGTGATAATTGCCGTTGCAAAGGCTAATACGACAAATCCCACGAAAAGTCCGAAGTGCATCAAGCCGGGATAAGAATCTTTAAGGATCCGTTTATGGAATACTCCATAAACAAAAATGTCTTTTATTCCCTGCCCAACGTCTTTCCAACGATTTTCAGGTTGTCCTAATTTCCAGAGTATTACGCGTTTATATACACCGTAAGCAAAGATTGCAAGCGCTATGATGAAGAGTAGGTAAAGCCAGTGCTCTCCTTCAATGTTCCAATAAACTTCACGTGTTGCTGCAGCCATTCGGCTCTCTCCTCCTTGTTCTATTTAGCGAAAGCGCCTTTGTGAGGCGCTTTGCTAAATGTTTTTTCTTATTCGTTGACTAATTTTTTGAATTCTTCGGTTAGGAGGGGTACTACGTCAAAAAGGTCACCGACAATGCCATAATCTGCAACATTAAAAATGTTTGCTTCGGGATCTTTGTTAATAGCTACAATAAACTTTGAAGATCCCATACCAGCGAGATGTTGGATTGCTCCAGAAATTCCGCAAGCGATATAAAGAGTTGGCGCAACAGTTTTCCCAGTTTGTCCAACTTGGAACTTATGCTCTTTCCAACCGGAATCTACTGCAGCACGTGAAGCTCCGACTGCTGCGCCGATAACATCAGCAAGATCTTCCAGTATGCCATAATTTTCTGGACCCTTCATGCCACGTCCACCAGAGACAATAACGTTAGCCTCTGTAAGGTCAGGGCGTTTTGAAGCGGCAATGGCAACTTCTTTAAGAATAGCACGTAAGTCATCAGAATCGATATCCGCCGTTTCTTTGACGATTTCAGCTTGGCGTGAAGCATCAGGCGCTTCAGCTTTAAAGGTATTGGGGCGAATGGTAGCCAGAATCGGTCGAACGTTCGAGGAAAGATAAGCGAACGCTTTACCTGCATAAATTGGGCGTTTAAAGCTCAAGAAGTTTTTAGCGTCAGTTTCCATTCCCGTGCAGTCTGAGGCTAAGCCAACGCCTAGACGATGAGCTAAACGGGGAGCAAGATCTTTTCCGATAGCCGTATTACCCATTAAAACAGCCTGTGGCTCTTCTTTACGGATAAGTTTATTGAGCACAGAAGTATAAGCGCCAGTAGTATATTCCTTCAGTTTCTCATCATCGATGAGGATGACTTTGTCCGCTCCAGAAGCGGCAACAGTCTGAGCAAGGCCTTCAATACCTTGACCAAGTACAACAGCTACTACGGTTTCGCCAGTTTCATCGGCTACTTTTCGCGCTTGGCTGAGAAGTTCTAAGGATACTTTACGAATTTGCAAGTCGCGTTGCTCGACAATAATAAAAATTCCTTTTGCCATGTCTAATTCCTCCTTTTACAAAACTTTTGCTTCTTCACGCAAGAGACGTGCTAGTTCCTGAGCGGCTTGCGCAGCTTCACCGGGAATCTTTCGCCCTCCTTGACGAGCAGTTGGTAAATCATATTTATCCACATTCATTTTCGGAGCGATATCTCCTGCACTCATGCCAAGATCGGCAAGTGTTAGAGTTTGCAATGGTTTCTTCTTGGCTTTCATAATTCCTGCTACCGATGGGTAACGAGGGTCATTGAGGCCTTTTTGAGCAGTAATGACGACTGGTAAACTTGTTTCAATGACCTCTGTCCCACCGTCAATTTCACGAGTCGCAGTCACTTGAGTTCCAGTAACGTCCAGTTTGAGAACACTGCTAATTGAAGGGACATTTAATATTTCTGCTAAACGAACAGCGATTTGACTGGCGCCATCGTCGATCGCAATACGACCGGCTATGATAATGTCATAAGGTATTTGAGAGACTGCTTTAGCCAAAACTTCTGCGTTGTGCCATTCATCGCAATTTTCTAGGGCAGGATCACTTACTAGGACGGCTTTATCTGCACCCATAGCCAAGGCAGTGCGAATGGCTGTTTGGGCATTTGCACCTCCCATACTGATAACAGTAACTTCGCCACCTAATTTTTCTTTTAGGCGGATCCCCTCTTCGATAGCGAACTCATCGTAAGGGTTGATAATCAAATTCACCCCATTGGCATCAATCTTACCGTTAGCATCTAGTACAATTTTAGCCTCGGTATCAAATGTTTGTTTGATGTAAACTATGATGTTCATGCTTTTTCCTCCTAACTTTTCCTAGTCTGCCAAAGGCACTTATCGTGATTAAATCTATCTTGGACACCTCCCCTGGAAAACCAGGGGAATGGTATCTCCATGAAACTAGACCTTAGGTTGGCTAGCAGCGCAAAGAAACTCGGACAATTCCATAACTTGTAATACGTCGCCCTTTTCCAGACCTGCGCAAGCATCCTCAAGCATGGTAATACAGTAAGGACAAGCAGTGACTAGAATTTCCGCCTTTTTGTCGACAGCGTCGTTAATTCGTAGTTCGCCAAATCGTTCTCCGAACGGTGTTTCAGCCCAAACTCGACCGCCGCCTCCAGCACAGCAAAGACTCTTATTCTTATTTCGCTCAAGTTCTACCAATTCTGCACCTGCGACAGCTTGCAGAAGTTCCCTTGGAGCATCGTAGACCTCATTATGTCGGCCCAGATAGCAAGGATCATGGAATGTGACTTTTTTAGCGAATTCTCCATCTATGGAAAGCTTGCCTTCTTTTAACAGTGCTCCCAGTACTTCTGTATAATGCATGGCTTCAAAGTCTCCACCCAGTTCTGGGTAATCCTTTTTAAAAGCAAATAGGCAATGTGGCGACGTTGTAATAATCTTTTTGACACCTTTTGATTGGAATAACTTAATGTTCGATTCAGCTAGCTTTGTGAAAAGCGCTTCATCTCCTAGTTTGCGAATGCTCTCACCACAGCATTTTTCGTCTGCGGTTAGAACTCCAAAGCTTACCCCTGCTTGCTTCAACATCTTGACGACGCTTTTGGCAATTTTTTGACTGCGTGTATCGTAACAGGAGGTGCAGCACACATATAGGAGGTACTCTGTATCTTCACTAAAGGCTGGTATATCCAGACCTTCCTGCCAGGCTGCTCGTTTCTCTTGCTCCCCTGACCATGGATTATTGTTCGCGTGAAGGCTTCCCGCGATCGGGCGCAATCCCGCTGGTAAAAACCCTGCTTCAACCGTGGTGCTACGCATCGAGCGCACGTTGTTGATGATTTCTACTTTTCTTGGGCAGTTGACCAGACACATTCCGCAGGTTACACAGGCAAATAGGATATTCTCATCTTCAAAGCCCTCTAGGCCAAGCTGACCCAGACGTTGCATTTTGCGAATGTTAAATGCTTCACTAACCTCGCCTGTTACTTGTCGCCATGGACAGAGATTGGTACACAGTCCGCACTGCATACACCAACTGAGTGTCTCCGCCCCTGAAGAAACAATATAATCTCTCATATCCAGAGATACTTCTTTTATTTCATCCATCTTCATGCTCCTTTGCTACGCCTTTAAGGTAGTGTCTCCTGACCTTAGAGCTTAGAACCCTTTATAGGGGTTGGGGCCCAGTTCTTCTAGTCTCTCGGCAAAGCCGTCCAATATAGCCGGGATCTTGTCGTAATCCATGATGGAGATCTGCTCCATCCTCACTCGATCTGACTCGAGATCCAATCGGTTTAAGGTTTCTGACACTTTTGATAACCTGGTCTCGGCCAACTCGCTTCCTTTGATGAAGTGGCACTGATAGTCATCGCCATGTTTACATCCTAGAAGTAAGATTCCATCAATTCCCTGGGACATTGTATCAGCTATCCACACGATGTTCATTGAGCCTAGGCATCTTACTGGGATAACCCGCACCCAAGCGTTGTACTTGAGATGGTTGATGCCTGCCATATCGATTGCAGGTATAGCATCGTTTTCACAAGCGAAGATCACGATTCTTGGTTTTTCCTCATCTTCATCCGGTACCTCGATTGCCTTAATCATGTTCCCGATCATCGGCACTGCGTAGTTCTTAAAGGAGATGATTCTCTCTGGACATGCTCCCATGCAGATTCCACAGCGGCGGCAACGAGTTGGATTTGGCAGTGGATTAAATTTGTCATCTTCGTTGATGGCTCCAAAAGGACATTCCACAGTACAACGTTTGCACTGGGTACATCTCGACATGGCGAAGTCTGGGAATGATAGATCTCCTACCCGCGGGTGTAAGGCTGATCCTAGGGCGCTCAGTTCTGTACATTGGATGGCCTTCATCGCTGCTCCTGTAGCATCTTCAATGCTGGAAGCTGCATCCATCGGCATCCGCACGCTCCCTGCTGCATAGATCCCTGTGCGGCGAGTTTCATATGGGAAACAGATGAAATGCGAATCCGCAAAACCATATTTCAACGTCGGCATCTCTGGTCCTTGGCGATAGGCTAGGTTCAAGAGATTCGACCTGAGAATATCTTCTCCCTTTGGTCCTTCGTCATTAGAC
>NZ_SPQQ01000036.1 GCF_004766045.1 Desulfosporosinus fructosivorans | reverse complement strand
TCCAGGGCCGATGATACTTGGGGCGCAAGCCCCTGGGAAAGTAGGTCATCGCCAGGTAAACAAGCAAAAAGCTATCTCTTAGGAGATAGCTTTTTTGTGTTGAGTTATACTGGAATATGGGGCCGGGGTTCCACTCGTTCATCCACACTGCTGGAGCTTGTGTTATAAGTCGCAGTGTGGCGAAAGGCTCATTCCGTCGCCACGAAGTCTTTCTTATGAGTGGGTGGCTCGGCGATACTCTCCACTGGAGACTATCGTGGTTTACGTATCTCGAACACGGAAGTTAAATCCACACTGCTGGAGCGTGTGTTATGAGTCGCAGTGTGGCGATAATCTCGTCCGATTATCGTCCGACATTGCTGGAGTTTTCGTAACGAGTCGCAGTGTGGTGAAAGGCTCGTCCGCCTTTCGACCTTCAGGGCCGATGATACTTGGGGCGCAAGCCCCTGGGAAAGTAGGATCCACACTGCTGGAGATTGCGTTATGGGGCGCAGTGTGGCGAAAGTCTTGTCCGACTTTCGTATCTCCAGGTAAACAAGCAAAAAGGCTATCTCTTATGGAGATAGCTATTTGTGTTAATTATACTGTAATATGGGGCCGGGGTTCCCCCCGTCTATCCACACTGCCGCAGCCTGGCGATTGTGCCCTTACAAAGGACCCTAAGGGCTATCCTGTAGCCCCTAGGGTCTTTATGTCATCTAGCTTTGCTTAATTGATAGTCCCATGGAGGTTGAAGACTATTGTCGTCTGCCACAGATTTTCGGGGACGTGTTTCATTCTCGCTCGAGAATAGCCTGACACTTCGGAGCCGAATATCTAACGTGAGCATTCTGTTCCTCGCCTCATAGAAGCTAGCTTCCGCCGCACAAAATGAATCAATATTCTCATGACGATTTAGGATAAACTAGTATTCTTGAGATGATTTGTGATAAACTATTACTTATATGGGGGGAAATATAGGGTGGAAAATATAAATCATGATGCATTAGCGTTAGACGAAGCTGAAAAGAACCTTATAAGGGAATATGGGACAGTTGTCAATTATCCCAAAGGGCAAATTATCTTTTCCGAAGGTGATACAGCTGACCGAATATATTTAATAGAAGAAGGTTTTGTGAAGATTTATCGTATTACCCCAGATGGTCGGAGGGTTACTGTTGGCAGCATGAGGACTTCAGGGCAGCTAATGGGTCTAGCTGAGACTTTATATCATGGGGAGCGAACTTGCTTTGCAGGTGCAATTAACGATTCTACTTTAGTAGTTGTGCGCAGAGCACGCTTTGAGGAATTGCTAGTGCAACATCCTACCATCGCAATTAAAGTAGCGACAACTCTGGGTGTAAGAATGCGAGAAGCCGAAGCAAGTATACAGGAAATGGTTTGTTTTCAGGTGCCTGGCAGATTAGCAATGTTGCTTCTTAAAATGTCCGAACGGGCTGGAATAGAAACGGAAACAGGTACGAAAATTAATTTTCGTTTAACTCACGAAGAAATAGCGTGTATGATTGGCACGTCTAGACAGACAGTAACCTCATTGCTTAATATATTTAGGCAAGAACATAGTATCGCCATTGAGGAAAAAGAAGTGTATATCGTTGACATAGATAAACTGAATAAATGGATAGTCTAAAAGAGGTTAGCATGTATGCTAGCCTCTTTTAGATTTGTAGGCAGTAAGCAGACTTGAATAAAAAGATAGTATATGCAAATAAATTCGAGCGACCTAATGATGTCTATTATAAAACAATTTGATTACTGTCGTGCAACGGACATAAATAAGGTCATACATTAGACTTTATTAATGTCTACATCTCGACATTAATAAAGCTATTTATTTGATAATTTATATATAAAAGGTACTACATTATATAGCTACGTGAAAGGAGGAACAAGCGAGAACTGAAACATGTCTTTTATTGTGAGAAACAACGTTTGCAAGTGAGGTGGTTACCTATGAATAAAATTTCTGAACTAATAAGATTTCTTAAAGACCCTCATGCTGAGAAAATAAATCTTCATAAAGGTCGATACGAGGAATTACAAGATCTTTCAAATGTAGCGATTGAAATAGGTAACGCGGAAGCTTACAAGTCCCTTCAGGCCGAAATGAGAGTAGAGTTTTTTGATTATTTAACAGCGATAGTAGTAGATTCAGTCTATAAATTAGTGCCTCACGTCCTTATAATTTGGCTGATTAGCTTAAAATGGCCAAGTATTACTGTTCCAATTATAAACTGGCAGGTCAATATACTTGGAGCATATCTACTCTTGTATTTACTCATTCATATTGGCCAGCTACTTGCAAAACCAATTAAGAGCATGTTGCTACCAAAACTAGGTTTACTTGGACTTAAGTCATCGGAATAACTTAAATTTAAACAATTGGAGGAAAAGATGTTATGAGTATGCATTTTGCAATCGCAGGCGTGGACGCTAGTCCCATTGGTCTAATTTTATGGGGTATATTTGTTGGCTATGTATTTACAACAGTAGGAGCCGCTGGTGGTATCCTGGCAGGTGTAGGTCATATGAGTATCTTTGGTCTTAAAAGTGCCAATACAATTAAGCCTATGAATCAGTTCTTAACTTTAGTTAGTCCTATTGTTGGTACTCCACTCTATCTCCGTGAGAAACGTATTATCGTACCTGTTGCTATTGCTCTAGGATTGGGTGGTATTACAGGAGCGCTGATTGGTTCTACCTTCTCGTCTTCCTTATTAAAAGATATGAAAACCTTCCAGCCCTACTTTGGTTTCTTCACATTAGCGATTGCTTTGCGACTCGGTTATGAGTGCACCCAGAAATTTATTGATGGCCAAAAATCTGTAAAAAAAGCTAACGAAACCTTCGGCGCGAAAGTTAAAGAACTTAAGGCTGCTGGTAGAATGAGTGAACTTAAGGAAATTGGCGTGAATTTCCAGAAAATTGGTGTTCAAAGCACGTTCACTTTTGCCGGTCAAGAATTTAAGTATAATACGATCTTTGTTTTCTTTGCAGGGCTCATTGTAGCTATTATTTCTGCTTCCCTCGGTGTTGGCGGTGGTTTCCTACTGGTTCCCTTTATGACAAGTGTTCTGGGTTTCCCAATGTTCATTGTGGCTGGGACTTCCGTACTCTCCATTCTGGTTACATCGGCGACTAGTATCTCTAATTACATCTCAATGGGGAGTGCAGTAGATATCACATTCTTAGCCTTCGAATTAACGGGCGTTGCTATTGGTACTGTATTTGCAGCCAAAGTTTCTAAATATATCAATGCTCGTTATTTGAAAATTGGCCTGACTGTTATCTTGTTCTACATTGGTCTGAAGTATATGTTGCCGCTAGTAGGCATTAGTATCTAACTCAAACTTAATAAAGTAGGAGGTTTCCTTAATGAAATGTGCATCCTGTAAAATGAAGACTAAAAACATGTGTGATAAGGAAGGCTTTGATTGCACTGGGGGTAAGTACAACCTAGATGAGTGTCTCGAGGAAGACAACAAGCCCTTTCACCGCGCTAGTGGATGCTTTCAGGCTGTACATGGTAACAACCTAAGTCGGCTTGATGAAGTGATTATGTTTGCTAAGAGAATGGGTTACAAGAAAATTGGTATGGCCTTCTGTATTGGTTTAGTTGATGAGGCTGCAGTTCTAGAGAAGATTTTGTCCCAACATTTTGAGGTATATTCTACTTGTTGTAAAATAGGTGGTCTTAAAAAAGAAGATTATGAAATACCTAAAGTACAAGAGGACAAAATTGAAGTTATTTGCGATCCTGTTCTCCAAGCCAAAGTACTGAATAACGACAAAACTGAACTTAACCTTGCAGTAGGTTTATGTGTCGGCCATGATATGTTATTCAATAAGTACTCAGATGCACCTGTCACCACCTACGCTGTTAAGGATCGAGTACTAGGTCATAATCCTTTGGCGGTCTGTTATTCTAGTTATCTACGCAAGAAATATATGAATAAAAAATACGATTAGAAGATAACCCTATTTAATAACTCCATCCTCTGGGATGGGGTTATTTTTTATTGGCAAGAATGTACAACTTAAAGGAGACCTGGAAAGGCGTGGAAGCAGAATCCTGTGAAACTATAGCTTTGTTGGTTCGAAGGAGTAAAAAAGTTGAATCAATAAGCGGGTTCAGTATTTAGAAATTGGGCAAATTCTTAATAAGTCGCTAGATTGTAAAATAAGTAAATTGACAAGTTGGTCCCTATCATATATAAATATAGATGGTCCTGTTTAATTAGAGCGAAACTTTTATTTAAAGCTACTAGTTAATGGGTCAGGAAAATTGCGGGAGTGGCGAAATTGGCAGACGCGCACGCTTGAGGGGCGTGTGGGTAACTCCGTACGGGTTCAAGTCCCGTCTTCCGCACCAACAAATTTGGAGAAGTACTCAAGTGGCTGAAGAGGACGGTTTGCTAAACCGTTAGGGTGGGTAACTGCCGCGAGGGTTCGACTCCCTCCTTCTCCGCCAAAAAATGTTCAACGTTAACAATAAAAAAAAAGTTGACATTTCGTTCGCGTTCAGCTATACTAAAAAAGTTCTCAAAAAAGTGGCCCGTTGGTCAAGCGGTCTAAGACACCGCCCTTTCACGGCGGTTACACGGGTTCGAATCCCGTACGGGTCACCAAACAGAATACCAAGGGTGATTAGCTCAGCTGGTAGAGCGCCTGCCTTACAAGCAGGATGTCGGCGGTTCGAACCCGTCATCGCCCACCAATACGTGGCCCCATAGCTTAGCGGCTTAAAGCGCCTGCCTGTCACGCAGGAGATCGTCGGTTCGAATCCGATTGGGGTCGCCATAAAATTAGTTCTCTAACTCAAAATGGGCAGGTGGCCGAGTGGTTAAAGGCGACAGACTGTAAATCTGTTCCGCGAGGTACGATGGTTCGAATCCATCCCTGCCCACCATTTAAGAAGTTCAATGTTCGCGGTTCGAAATTCGAACTAAGAACTTAACTTATATCAGAGGAACGCAAGTCGATTCAAACTTTGAAATCGTACTTAGCGCTTTGTATTAACGTCGCGGGGTGGAGCAGTGGTAGCTCGTCGGGCTCATAACCCGAAGGTCGTCGGTTCAAATCCGGCCCCCGCAACCAAGGTATTGGGTCCTAGAGCATACGCTCAGGCTTAATATATATGATTGGGGTGTCGCCAAGCGGTAAGGCACCAGACTTTGACTCTGGCATTCGTAGGTTCGAATCCTCCCACCCCAGCCAAAAAGGGCCATTAGCTCAGTCGGCTAGAGCACCTGACTTTTAATCAGGGTGTCCCGCGTTCGAGTCGCGGATGGCCCACCAAGCTATTTGCGGGTGTAACTCAGTGGTAGAGTGTCACCTTGCCAAGGTGAAAGTCGCGAGTCCGAATCTCGTCACCCGCTCCAAAAAAATATGCGCTCGTAGCCCAGCTGGATAGAGCGTCTGACTACGAATCAGAAGGCCGTGGGTTCGAATCCCTCCGAGCGCACCAAAAAAAAACTCGCCGTTGTAGCTCAGTTGGTAGAGCGTATCCTTGGTAAGGATAAGGTCACCGGTTCAATCCCGGTCAATGGCTCCAGCATGCGGGAGTGGCGAAATTGGCAGACGCGCACGCTTGAGGGGCGTGTGGGTAACTCCGTACGGGTTCAAGTCCCGTCTTCCGCACCAATTAAAAAAGATTTGTGGAGAAGTACTCAAGTGGCTGAAGAGGACGGTTTGCTAAACCGTTAGGGTGGGTAACTGCCGCGAGGGTTCGACTCCCTCCTTCTCCGCCAAATACATTCCTCGATAGCTCAATGGTGGAGCAACCGGCTGTTAACCGGTAGGTTGTAGGTTCGAGTCCTACTCGGGGAGCCATGGCAGGGTAGCCAAGTTGGTTAAGGCAAGCGGTTCATACCCGCTCATGCGAGGGTTCGAATCCCCCCTCTGCTACCAATATGCGGGTGTAGCTCAATGGTAGAGCGCTAGCCTTCCAAGCTAGTTACGCGAGTCCGATTCTCGTCACCCGCTCCATAGAATTAATGAACCGCACCATATGGTGCGGTTTTTTGTGTTGCTATGTTAAAGTTAGCTTTCAGTTAGCCCCAATCGCAATTTATGCCGTGTATGGGTTAAAACACACTGATCATGGATCACTGCAATCCCGTTTTCTCTACCATTGCGAATAGCCTCTTTGCTTTCGCTACCTGGTTGCATCCATACTCTATTGATCCCAAGGTCAATACAATCAGCAATAACTTGTTCTGTGATCTTTGGCGGAACGACCACGCTCACGGCATCAGGGACAGTCGGTAATGCGGCTAAAGAAGGATAGCAAGGGTCTCCGTCGACACTCTCAAGCCCGGGATTAATTGCATAAACTGTGTAACCTGCCTTTTTGAGCTGATTATACACTTTATAGCCATATTTAGCGGTGTTGTTGGATACGCCGACTACAGCCCAATGCTTCTGGACTAAAGCCTTATCAATTTCATCTAACATTGTTTACTCTCCATTCTGTTGCTTTTACATAGCCAGAAAGTATAGCCGAAAGTTGTATACCTCTGGAAGGTCCCTTCACGCCATTAAATGGCTTGCACCAGCACCCGAAGGAATGGTGTTTGCAGTTATATTACTAAATATTATGCCAAATATATCTGAATTGCAAATTAGATTAATGAGGAATTAAGACAATCGGTAAAAATATTTAGAAATACAAGTTGACGACCTTGAAGTATATGTGATATGTTATGTAACGTTGTAGGTGCAGTAAAAACTTGTTACATCGACAAGGAAGATATTGACCTTGACAGGGACACCCTAAAAATGCTATTATAGTTAAGCGTCGTAAGACGAACAGTGGTCTTTGAAAACTAAACAACAAGGACAGCCAATGAGAGAAACTCTAAGGAGTTTCAAAAAAACAATGAGCGAATCA
>NZ_SPQQ01000035.1 GCF_004766045.1 Desulfosporosinus fructosivorans | reverse complement strand
TGCGCAGGACTGGAAAAGGGCGACGTATTACAAGTTATGGAATTGTCCGAGTTTCTTTGCGCTGCTAGCCAACCTAAGGCCTAGTTGGAAACATAAGCTTCCTACATTAGGTCTCTAGATATTGGGTTTGACTGAAAGATTTGGTTAAAAAGTCTAGGGTGTATGAAAGGGGGGATGCCGGAGACTCTTTTACGCTGTGTCTAATCCAGCAATAGTATTGAGGGCCCTGGCTAACACTTATTTTGTTCATAGACTCATATATGCAAACTAAAATAGAGGAGGACTATAACATGTCTAAATTAGTACCACCGCATGGCGGAAAATTAACACCAGTATTACTCCCTGAATCAGAACGGGCTGCGGCTTTAGCCAAAGCAAAAACTTTACCGGTGATTCGCATGTCTTCAAGAGAAACATCTGACCTTTTAATGATCGGAATGGGTGCATTTAGCCCACTGACAGGATTTATGGATAAAGCAAATTATGAAAGTGTTGTAAACACACAACACTTAACTAGTGGTTTAGCTTGGCCGCTCCCTATTACACTCTCTGTCACTGAAGAACAAGCGGAAGCCATTAAAATTGGCATGGAAGTTGCTTTAGTGGATGATGAAACCGATACCTATTGTGGTATCTTAACGGTAAATGATAAATATGAGTATGACAAAGTTAAAGAATGCAAAACTGTGTTTTTCACAGATGATGCAGTACATGACGGTGTCATTAAAGTTATGTCCCAAGGAAATATCAATGTCGGTGGAGAGCTGGTAACCTTTAGTCAGCTCGGATACGCAACTAAATACGGCGATTACTACGCTACTCCTGCTCAAACCAGAGCGTTGTTTGATGAAAAGGGCTGGGCAACCGTTGCAGCTTTCCAAACACGTAATCCTTTACATCGTTCCCATGAATTCTTATGCAAAATGGGAAATGAAGTTTGTGATGGATTGTTCATTCACCCTATCGTAGGAAAACTCAAAGAGGGTGATATTCCGGCTGAAACACGTCTGGAATGTTACGAAGTTCTCTTGAAGAATTATTTTAATGAGAAAAATGCTGTAATGAAGGTTTATCCTATGGAAATGCGCTATGCAGGACCTAGTGAAGCCATTTTACATGCTATTTTCCGTCAAAACTTCGGATGTAGCCATATTCTTGTTGGCCGCGATCACGCTGGTGTAGGCGACTATTATAGCGCTTATCAAGCCCAAGAAATATTTGACACATACAAACCAGGTGAAATTCTTTGTCAACCGATCAGGGTTACTGCAGCTATGTATTGCACAAAATGCGATGGCATGACTACAGAAAAAACCTGCCCACACGGTAAAGAAGATCATCTAAAAATCAGTGGAACTAAGTTACGGGGAATGTTAGCCAAAGGCGAAGTTCCACCTAGTAATTTCAGTCGTCCAGAGGTCTTACAGATCCTGCTCAAATATTACGCTGCTAAGTAAGCTGCCCGTTAGTTTGTGAACTAGGCTAAAGAGAATTCTCTTTAGTTTAGTTTCAAAATATATGAATGATGGAGGTTAGACAATGCCAAGTTTTGTAATTGCAGAAAAATGTGACGGATGTAAAGGGCAAGACAAAACAGCTTGCATGTATGCATGCCCAAATGACCTGATGATGTTAGACAAAGAAGCGATGAAGGCTACAAACCTAGATCCTAGCCAATGCTGGGAGTGCCTATGCTGTGTTAAGGCTTGTCCTCAACAAGCAATGGACGTTCGCGGATATGCAGACTTTGTACCCCTAGGCGCATCAGTCACCCCACTACGTGGATCTGACAGCATCATGTGGACTGTTAAATTCCGTAATGGCATGACCAAACGCTTCAAATTCCCAATTCGTACAACTGAAGAAGGTTCCGCAGTACCCGATGCTGGTTATGAAATCACAACTGACATTAACAGCCACGAACTGTATACCGAACCCGCTTCAATGCATATGCCAGTTTGGACATACAAAAAGTAAGCTCTTATTTATGAATAAGGGAATATATAGGGAGGTTAAAATCAATGCCAATGAACTTTGAAACAGTAGAAATAACCACCGACCTTCTCATCATTGGAGGCGGAATGGGATCCTGTGGCGCAGCTGTTGAAGCTGCTTACTGGGCAAAACAAAATGGACTAAAGGTAACTTTAGTAGATAAAGCATCAATGCCACGTTCCGGTGCAGTCGGAATGGGATTGTCTGCTATCAACCTTTATGTAGGACTTGCAGAAGGTAAAAACACAGTTGAAGATTATGTTAAATATGTTAAATATGACATGATGGGGGTAGCCCGTGATGACTTAGTCGCTAACATTGCACGTCACGTAGATAGCTCCGTTCACATGTTTGAAAAATGGGGACTTCCACTCTGGAAGGGTGAAGATGGCGGCTATGTACACGAAGGTCGCTGGCAACTAATGATCAGTGGAGAATCTTATAAAGTCATCGTTGCTGAAGCAGCTAAGAATGCTTTGGGCGAAGAAAACATTTATGAGAGAGTATTCATCACAGAACCATTGATGAAAGATGGCAAATGCGTAGGAGCCGTTGGATTCAGTGTTCGTGAGAATAAGATTTATGTCTTCAAAGCAAAAGCAACACTGTGTGCTATGGGTGGAACTGTTGGAGTCTTCAAACCTAAATCTACGGGTGAAGGCGCAGGCCGTTCTTGGTATCCTCCGTTCTCCACAGGATCTTCCGCATACTTCACAATGAAAGCCGGAGCAGAAATGACTTGTCAAGAAGTTCGTTTCGTACCGATTCGTTTTAAAGATGCATACGGTCCAGTTGGAGCATGGTTCTTACTCTTTAAATCCCGTGCAACCAATGCATTGGGCGAGAACTACATGGAAACCCGCATCAGCGAATTAGATAAATACGGCAAATACGGTGCAGCTCGTCCGATTCCAGCAAACCTACGTAACCACCTCGGTTTGCTTGACATCCAAGAAGGCAAAGGACCTCTCTATATGAGGACTGAGGAAGCTATCGCTAACTTGGCCAAAAAATATGAAGATGACCCTAAAGCTTTCAAGAAAAAGATGAAAGAGCTGGAGAATGAAGCTTGGGAAGATTTCTTGGATATGACCATTGCTCAAGCGTTACTGTGGGCAGCTACCAACGTCGAGCCAGAAGTTAGATCTTCTGAAATCGCTGCAACAGAGCCATACTTCATCAGTTCTCACTCAGGATCATCAGGAGCTTGGGTATCTGGACCAGAAGATCTATCTGCTGGAACAGACTATTTCTGGGGATATGCTCAAATGACCACAGTTCCTGCACTCTTCGCAGCTGGAGACGCTACAGGAGCTTGCCCTCACAAGTTCTCTTCAGGAACGCATGCTGAAGGACGTATCGCAGCAAAATCAGCAATCAAGTATATCTTAGAGAACAATACCTTGACTGAAGCTGATCCTGCGGTAATAGAAGCTGTTAAAGCAGCGATCGTCCAACCGCTCCAAATCTTCGAAGACAACAAAGGATTCACCACGGATTGTGAAGTTAACCCAGCCTACATTATGCCTAAGCAGTTCATGTATCGCTTACAAAAGCTCATGGACGAGTATGTTGGTGGAGCTAACGTATTCTTCAACTTAAACACAGCTTCTTTAGAAAGAGCTGCAGAACTGTTTGTCTTCCTCAAAGAAGACTCTGAAAAAATAGCTGCAAGAGATCTCTATGAACTGTTGAGAGCTTGGGAAAACAAACACAGATTATGGCAAGCTGAATCTCATCTTCGCGCCGTAACCTTCCGTGAAGAAACACGTTGGCCTGGATACTACTTCAGAACAGACCGTCCAACGCTTGACGAAGCTAACTGGCACTGCTTTGTTAATATGAAGTGGGATCCTAATACGAACGAATGGTCAGTCTTTAAAAAGCCTGTTATTGATATGTTTGGTGTTGAATAACACTAGGGAACGTGTCATTAAGACAATCAATCGATCGATCATTTAGCTAGCTTTGCTACGCTCCTTGACTGATTGTAAGTAGGAAAGGGTGCAAATTCTCGAAAATTTCGAAATTTGTACCCATTCGCTTATTTTTAAGAGTAATAAGTGTTAAAATAGATTTAGAAACTAAATATATAGTAAATTTACTTTAGGAGGAATCATAACTTTGGAACTAGAGGAAATAATGCAAAAAAGCATAGAACTGGGCAAGTCTATAGGACTTTCAAACGTGTACAAAGAATTTAAGCAGGCTGAGAATGACCTTCTACATAATTCAGAGGCTTGTAAGCTAGTAGAAGATCTACAAAAACTGAAGTCGGAACATCATGGCAAAAAAATGGCCGGAATTGAAATAAGCGAAAAAGAACAGCAAACAATGAAAGAATTGGAGCAATCATGTCTAAGAGATCGTCAAGTTTTAATCACAAATGAAGCAAATTCAAAGTTCCAGGATTTAATGAGTAAAATGACAGAAAATATAAAAACCGGGATTAAGAGTGCCGAGCAAGGATAGATCTTTTTGTAAATGATAATCACAGAAAACAATAAGGGATAGGTGATTTCAAAATAATGAAGCCCTATCCCTTTTCTTGATGCTATTACCCGAATACTACATCATTTTGACACACTATTTTAACTCGAAAACTCGAAAATCAGTAACCATACATATGTAAGTATTTCACACTTCTTAATTCATAATTACTATGGCTAATCCTAATGCTACCAAGGCTAGTGCTATGCTCTAATAAGTCTGGCAAAGTCGGTAAACTTTGCGAAAAAGTTCTCTAAGCCAAGGTATAGTAGTCATTTAGAATACATTGCCAATAAATTAAGTACAGATTCTACTTTTTGTTTGGTACATTTCTCCTTTCAGATAGGGAGAAATGCATTAATTCATGTACAGAAATCGAGTTATTGCGACATGAAAAAAAAAGTAGAATCATTTCACTATACGATTTCTTAATTATGGTCATATTGACTAATTATGACCTAAGTGCTAGTCTTAATTTATTAGAAAATTTTCGCATGTTTATATACTAGTTTGTGCATTTAATTACGATTAATATTAATAAGTCATGCTTGGTAGTTAAAGAAAAGAGGGAAAAGGATGACATATAAGAGTATTCTAGTGGTTGGAGGGGGAATAAGCGGACTTACTGCCGCTGTGGAAGCTTCCGAGGCAGGAAGCGAGGTTTATCTAGTTGAAGAGAAATCTTATCTAGGCGGTAAGGTAGCGCAGATGAACCAGTATTTCCCCAAACTGTGCCCGCCGAACTGCGGGTTGGAGATTAATTTCAAACGAATCAAGCAAAATCCACGAATCAAATTTTTCACAGTAGCGGAGATCGAAGCGATCGAAGGAACAGAAGGGGATTTTACAGTCACAGTAAAATCAAATCCTCGCTATGTAAATCAGAACTGTACAGCTTGCGGAAAATGCGTTGAAGTATGTCCAGTCGAGAGAGCGAACGACTTCAATTACGGATTGGATAAAACAAAGGCGATCTACAAAGCGCATGAGTTTGCCTTTCCAATGAAGTACGTCATAGATGATAAGGTATGTCTAGGAGCAGAATGCGGAAAATGTGTAAGTGCCTGTCAGTACGGCGCCATTGAATTAGATATGGCGTCAAAAAGCTTTAAGCTGAATGTTGGCTCGATCGTATGGGCAACAGGTTGGGATCCGTATGATGCCAAGAAAGTGGACTATTACGGATTTGGGCGACATCAGAATGTGATCACGAATGTGATGATGGAACGCTTAGCAGCCTCGAATGGACCAACCGGAGGTAAAATAGTGCGTCCATCGGACGGAAAAGAAGTCAAGAGTATAGCGTTTGTACAGTGTGCCGGATCGCGTGATGAAAACCATCTGACGTACTGTTCTGGAGTATGCTGTATGGCCTCGTTAAAGCAATCTACGTATGTAAAGAAACAATACCCCGATGCTAAAGTGTCAATGTTTTATATAGATGTCAGAGCGATGGGTAAACATGAAGAATTTTATCTTAAGGTACAAGATGACATCAACATGATCAAAGGGAAAGTCGGCGAAATCACCGAGGATCCGTTGACCCACGACTTAACAGTACAAGTTGAGAACCAGTTAACCGGAGAGATTATGAAAGAAAAGGTTGATATGGTAGTACTAGCGACAGGGATGGTACCAGCAACAGAAAGAACAAAAGTACCTGTAGAAATGAATTATGATGAGGATGGATTTATAGCTTCAGATTCACAGCAACCTGGGATTTATGGCGCTGGATGCGTTAAAAAGCCATTGGATGTTGCCTCATCGACCAAAGATGCTACGGCATCAGCGCTAAAGGCCATTCAATCGACGGTGAGGAGGTAGCACAATGGATAAAAAAACAGGTGTTTATATCTGCACCGGCTGTGGAATTGGAGAATCCTTGGATATAGGAAGCCTGTCTAAGGTAGCCACCAAGGAAAGCAAAGTGCCAGTATGCAAAACGCATGCGTTTTACTGTGGAGCAGAAGGCATCGCCGAAATTAAGAGTGACATAGAGAACGAAGGAGTTAACACAGTCGTGATCGCCGCATGTTCATCACGAGTTAATTATGACGTTTTTGAGTTTGGACCTTCGATATTACTGGAAAGGACCAACCTAAGGGAACAAATCACCTGGTGTCATCCAGCCAATGATGAAGATACCCAGATGATGGCAGAAGATAGCCTGAGGATGAGTCTTGCCAAAGCAAAGCATATTCTTTTGCCAGAGTCGTTCCAAGGGGAAAACATGGTAAAAACCATCCTGGTAGTGGGTGGAGGACTTTCGGGTATAACGGCAGCTTTAGAATCAGCAAAAGCAGGGTATAAAAGCGTACTCGTAGAGAAAAGCCCGGTGTTAGGTGGTTGGATGAACAGTCTCTACAAACAAGCACCGCTAAAAGCGCCGTATGAAGGTCCGGAAGATGTCGATATTGCAGAGAGAATTAAAGAACTTGAAGCTCATGCAGATGTAACAATCTATGTTGGAGCAGAAATAAAAGAGATTGCCGGCGCACCTGGAATGTTTGATGTAACCATTAGCCAAGACGGCAAGAGCATCACGGAGCGAATCGGATCTGTTATTCTAGCAACGGGAGCCGTACCGTATGATGCAACCAAGCTGGAGAACCTAGGCTATGGAAAATACGAGAATGTGATCTCGGGTCAAACAATGGAAGAACTCGCCAAAAAGGGAAAAATTGCGCGCCCCGACGGTAAAGAAGTACAAACAATAGCCTTTATACAGTGTGCAGGTTCAAGGGATCCAGAACATCTGCCGTATTGCTCGGCGGAATGTTGCGTAGAGTCGCTGAAACAGGCGACCTATTTGAAGGAACAGAACCCAGAGG
>NZ_SPQQ01000034.1 GCF_004766045.1 Desulfosporosinus fructosivorans | reverse complement strand
CCATCACTGTGACTAAGGCTCCCCCTACTTTTACCTTACCGATCAAGGTCACATTCGCCGCTTTGACCATCGCATCGGCCGCCTCGATTGCTCCCACTATTCCTCGGGTTTCTACCATTCCTAGCGCAACCATATCGTCTCTTATAGCCATTTTGTTAGTCTCCTTTCGTTATTTCAATGTTAATCCTTTTACTCTAAGTAAGTCCGTTTACTCAAGCTTCACACCAGATGCTTTAACATCCAATATTTTTTTGATTAAACTAGCCAGATGCGCACCTGCTTCCGCCGCGGGAGTTCCACCTTTGTGGATATTACTGATCACAGTTCGCTCACTCTCGACCATGCCTAGTCTTGGATTATATCCCATATAAGCACTCATGCTCTCAGCAGTTCCCAAACCGGGGCGTTCTCCGATCAGGATCACAGCAACTTCTGGCTTTAACTCTTCGCCGATTGTATCCATCACGGCAACCCTTCCATGTCGAACAAAGATTGTAGTTCCCAATTTCACACCCATTCCTTCTAGGCCTTGGGTTAAGGCTGGAAGAAGATTGGGAATGTTAGCTTCAACGGCTTTACTGGAAAGTCCATCGGACACTATAATTTGAACCATGGCACCTTTTGGGCACCCTTTTTTGAGAATCTCAATATTCTCCTCATCAAGTTTCCTTCCCAAATCTGGTCGCGTAAGATATTCATCTTTCGACTGACAAAGAGTTTGAATCGAAACCATACTATATTTTGCTGGAAAATCCTCTGGAACTTCGCCAAGTACGGAGTCTTGCGCTACTGCGTGATCTGCGCGAAAACGAAGTAACGTATCTGTCAAAGGACGGGGTCCACTACGCCAAACTCCAATTCGAGCAGGAGTGGAAAGCTTCATTTCTTCATAAAGTTCCTTATTGACTGGATTGGGTACTTGTAAATAGCGTTGTAAATCGATTTCTGCTAAATCTGTTATCTGACATTCGTCAATAATCGGTGTGTTTGCTAATGGTGAAGCACTGTTTGAACTTTGATTTTGTTCCTTCTCCAACCCTTTAAGCAACTCTTCCACGATCAAGCGAACACTATCTTCTAGGCTCATATTTATCCCCCCTTACCTTGTGAATATTGTTGCATCACCAGCACGGGCCGTAAGCTTACCCTTGGCTAGGATTCCCATCGATTCTGCCCAAGCCTCAAACTCAGGTAGTGGTCGTAAGTTAAATAATTCTCTTAAAGTCGCAATGTCATGGTAACTAGTACACTGATAATTTAACATGACATCATCCCCCATTGGGATGCCCATAAAGTACGTACAACCAGCCGCTGCAAGGAGCGTGGCGAGATTCTCAATATCATTTTGATCTGCTTTCATGTGGTTAGTGTAACAAGCATCGACGCCCATTGGTAAGCCCGTGAGTTTACCCATGAAATGGTCTTCAAGGCCTGCCCTTGTAACTTGCCGTGTATCATAGAGATATTCCGGACCGATGAAGCCAACAACGGTATTCACTAGAAAAGGGTTATAATGACGGGCTAACCCGTAACAACGGGCCTCTAAGGTCACTTGGTCAGCACCATGGTGAGCCTCAGATGAAAGTTCTGAGCCTTGCCCTGTTTCGAAATACATAATATTGGGTCCAGTTGCGCGCCCCTCTTTTAACCCTAGAGCATACGCTTCATCAAGAATGTCTTTAGTAACTCCAAAGGCTTCATTTCCTGTTTGTGATCCTGCAATGGATTGGAATAACAGGTGAACAGGAGCCCCTTTTCGCAGGGCCTTCATCTGAGTAGAGATATGCGCTAAAACACAAATTTGGGTGGGAATCTTCCACTCTTCAACAAACTGATAAAGAGTTTCCAAGCTACGGATAGTAGCTGGAACGGAATCGTCCACAGGATTGAGTCCAATCACCGCGTCCCCAACTCCATAGGACAAGCCTTCACGTAAACTGGCCAAAATCCCATCCACTCCATCCGTTGGATGATTCGGTTGGAGTCGGGAAGCAAGGCAGCCTGCTTTTCCAATCGTCGTATTACAATGAGCCAGATTTTGAATTTTGGCAGCACCTAAGATCAAGTCGAGATTACTCATAAGTTTAGCAGCTGCAGCGACCATTTCTGAGGTGAGACCGCGGCTGATCCGATGAAGGGCAGATCCAGTGGTTTCAGTTCTCAGGACATACTCTCGAAGCTCTGCAACACTCCAATTTTTAATCGTGTGATAAATGGGTTCATTGACATCGGCATCAATAATACGTGATACTTCATCTTCCTCAAGTGGAATGACCGGATTCCTCCGCAAATCTTCCAAAGTTAATTCCGATAACACTCGTTTGGCAGCGATCCGCTCTTGGGCGTCTTCAGCCGCAATTCCAGCGAGAATATCTCCTGACTTAATTTCGTTCGCTTTCGCCAGAACGTCTTTGACATCTTTGAAATTAAAAGTTTGACCAAAAAGTCGTGTCTTCAGATTCACGATTTCACATCCCTTCTATTGAGACTATTTAGGAGCAAAAACTAAAGTTTTGACAATCACAGGCACTGCATCTTGATCTGGTAATGGTTTAGCAATATCCAAGAAATCTCCAAAGACAAGTTCAATACCATCCAAACAAACCAAAGGCGTAGCCGGAAGAAGTCTTTGCATAGTTTGTCCAAGCACTTTAGCTATATCTTGTTGGGCAATGATCACTTTAGGCTCTCCCTTTATTAAGGGTAATTCGAAGGCTAGAGTTTCTGCTAGGGAAAGAATCGTTAGAAAGTCCGTATTGGGCAATGGTGGGACAATCAGCGCCAGCGTGTGGTAGAGAGAGTCGATATAGTTCTCAGAAGATTTAAGCCACGAGAACTTTCCATTAGCCTTTAATTCAGGGTACACGGCCGGTACATTACGCAACGGTAGTGTATGCTTGCTAACCGTAATAGTAGACCCTGATACGTTCACGGTGTGGGCTCCCGCCCCGAGCACGGTGGCATGGATCGTCTCCGATCCCTCATGGATGGAAAACGATGAATGAATACGGCTTTTAGTAAACGCTTCTGCTAAAAGAGGCCCTACATCCCCATGAATCCACCATTCTTTAATTCCAGGAAGATAGATATACTTGGCAACTCCTCCAGAAAAGACGACTCCGTCAAGCTTAACATCTGGTAACAAATTCGTCATTACTAGGGAGAGGTCTTGATCGAGTAGAGGTTCCTGAAAAATGACCCGTTCGACGCATTCTACCATACTCTGTAGGCAGGTTTTAATCATAACTAATTCGTCCCCACCTTGAGCTTGGGAAGTGGTCGGACAACAATGATTCATTATCGCCCGACCTGGGGCAGAAATATAATTTATTCGATGGGTCAGTGGATCAACCTCAAAAAGCCGACCACCAACATTAATACATGCTGTCCCTATGCACCTACCACGATCAAAATAAGCGATATTCGTAGTCCCTCCGCCGATGTCGATGTTGGCAACACACGCATGTAAGCGCTTGGAGAGCGCCTCGGCTCCCGATCCTTTACCAGCGATAATACTTTCGAGATCTGGCCCAGCCGTCGCTACGACAAAATCTCCCGCATAATCTGCTAAAGCATGAATGATTTCCGAGGCATTCTCCTTTTTAGCGGTCTCCCCAGTAATAATAATGGCCCCAGTGTCAATCTGCTCCGGCTTCACTCCCGCCTTCTCATATTCCTTCGCGACAATTTCGCGTAGTGCGGTACCATCAACATGTTGACGATCTTCAAATGGAGTAAAGTGAATTTTCCCCATATACGTAATGCTTTTATGAGTGATTTCTACCTTTGGCACTTGACTCCCAGGCATTACATTGACTAAGGTGAGCCTCGAAATGACCAACTGAGTGGTTGTTGTTCCGACATCGATCCCCACACTGACTAATGTCATCTCTTTAGCCATGATGTTTCTTTAACGCCATTCTTTTCAGAAGGCTCCTCTCCCTAAATGCACATTAGGCATCCAGATCATCTAAAACACCAAACTCTTCTTCAAAAGGTCTGATATTTTTGTTACCCCAAATAAAGTAATAGGCGATAGCAATGGCATAAACTAGAGCTGCCCATTTCAAAGCGTCTACACTTGAAATAATGACACTTATAGTCAGAAAAATACCTATAATAAAGCTAATAGCTGGGATTACTGGATACCATACTTTAAAGGGCCTTTTTAGATTAGGCTCTTTGGCGTGTAAGATAAACAAACTGATTAGACTAAGCATATACAGAGCAACCGAGCCAATAACTGCAATGGTAATCACGATTGCTGTCTGACCCGTAAGAACGACACCCAGTCCAACGAGTCCAGGAATTAACAATGCCCAGACTGGAGTATGACGTTTAGGGTCAACATAGGCGAGGAATTTGGGCAAATAACCGGTTCGAGCCATTGCATAAGTCTGACGGGAGTACCCTACAATAATCCCATGCAGTGATGCAATTAAGCCAAACAAACCAATTATATTAACTAAAACAACAATAAAGGCATTATCGCCGAAGACTTGGGCTAAAGCAATGGGCAAAGGGAAATCCACTGCTGAAACTAAGTTGTAATCTGCAATACCTGCAGTCAGGAAGAGGGTTAGGAAGCCCATAATCATCAAGGTTGCCATACCGCTTAGAAAACCTTTAGGGATATCTTTCTGCGGATTTACCATTTCTTCGGCAGCCATGGCTCCGCCTTCAATAGCGAGATAGAACCAGATTGCAAAAGGAACAGCTGCCATGACTCCTTTCATTCCAAAAGGAAGAAGGGGTTCTGTCATGACTCTTGCCATGGAAAAGTGAGGAGCTGCGGCAACCCAGAAAATAACTAAACCAACAAGAGCAATAACGGTGACCACTAATTCTACCATAGCTGAGGTTTTCATTCCCAAGTAGTTCACAAAAATGAAAAATAAGAAGGAGGCGACTGCTGCCGTTAAGGTTGGTACGGATGGAACGAGAAAGTTAATGTACCCACCTACAGCCAAAGCAATAGCAGGCGGAGCAAACACGAATTCAATTAAACAACTGATACCATTCATATATCCCCAAAATGGTCCCATTGCTCTACGCGCATACGCAGAAGGGCCACCAGCATGGGGTATTGCCGTTGCCAGCTCAGAGTACGATAAAATAAAGGTTACATAAAAGATCGTCACTGGAATTAACGCTAGGGCTAACCCCATAGGCCCACCTGCTCCAAATCCGTAGCTCCAGCCAAAATAGTTTCCCGAGATGACTAAGCCTACGGCAAGAGCCCATAAATGAATTGGTTTTAGTACTCGGGATAAATGTACATTTCCATCTGTTCCGGGGGTCACTAATTTAGTCTCTGTTGTCACCCTTAAAACCTCCTTTTAATACTAATAGATGAGATACTTGATACCTAGTAGAGATTTCTCGTGTCTTTTCTCTCCTTTCTTAGCTTTTAAAAAAATAAAGCCCTCTATCACATCCCGGAAACCAGGATGTAATAAAGGGCTTTATTGCCCACTATTCCTTTGTAAGAACAAACGTCTCTGACGGGCAGAGCAAGTCTCCATCTATATTTAATAATAGTTCGCTATCTATCACAATATTCCTGCTTAGGTGGGTATTAATTTCATAATAATTCTAATAATAATTCTTTTCGACTTCGATCACGCTCGTTAGCTACCTAAGCTTCCTTCTTAACAATTTGTGCAGCAAGTTTAACGGCAGTAATTCGAAGATCCATAGCCCGATGAATCAGTAACTGGTGAGCTTCATATTCACTGATTCCCTCGCAACTTGCAAGGATGGCCTTGGCACGGGAAATTAGTTTTTGACTTTGTAACTCTTGCTGAGTTGTCTCTAACTTAGAGCGGACATCTTGCATCTCTTTCCAACGCGCATAGGCAATTTGGATCGCAGGTAAAAGATCTCGTTCCGTTATTGGTTTGACAAGGTAGCCATAGACGCTTACTTTCTCTGCGCGGTTAATAAATTTGGATTGACTGTAGGCAGTAAGCAATAAAACAGGAATGTTCATAGAGTGTAAGATTTTCGCAACTTCGAGTCCATCTAACCCTGGCATCATCACATCGAGAATTGCCAAATCGGGAGTGAGCGATTTAGCCAATTCAACAGCTTTCAGGCCATTGTTCGCTTCACCGCAAACAATATGTCCAGCTCCTTGCAACATCTCTTTAATATCCAAGCGAATCAGTGCCTCATCATCCGCAATTAAAATGGATAGTTCGCTCATAACTGCCCCCCCGAACTAGGTGTTGGTATACTAACCGTTACAATTGTCATTCCTGCAATACGTTCCATTTTAAATTCTCCACCTAATTGGTCTCCCACTAGTGAATCTACAATCTGTAAACCTAGGCGCCTTTGTTTCACTGGATCAAAGGGCAAGTCTGGTTCTGGTCCATTATCTCTTACTGTAATGCATATCGTTCCTCTTTTTTCGGTGATTGATAAGAGGATAACACCTTTTTCTACGTAACGAACCCCATGTTTAAAACTGTTCGTCAATAGTTCATTAATGACTAACGCTAAAGGGACAGCTTGTATACTTGGCAAGTGCAGGGTTTGTCCTTCCACCTGAGCCTCAATACTCTGCTCAGGTGACAGGGAACATTCTAATAAACTACAAAGAATGCGTTGGGAAAGTTCTCTTAAGTCAACCGAGTCACAGTTTTGACAAGCAAAAACATCATGGACCATGGCAATTGAAATAATGCGATTGATGCTTGCCAAGAACTCAGTCTTAATAACGTCTAAATCCGACCTTCTCATCTGCAAACGGAGCAAAGCGGCAACTGTTTGCAGATTGTTTTTAACTCGGTGGTGAATTTCCTTGATAACCGTGCTTTTAGCACTTAGTTCTTTTTCCTTTTTGCGAAGGTCTGTTATATCTCTAAATGATATAACACATCCACTTAGATCTCCATAGGTCACCAAGGGATAGGCCTCAAAGAGATAGCTTTTATGAAGAATACAAAACTCGACTGGATTTTCAAGATTATCTAACAGTTCATTTAATGTAGAACAATTAAACATACTAAACAAGAAATCCTGCCCGAGCGCCTCAAAGCCATGATACTCTTTATAAATATCTGCAGCTTTTTTATTAACATAGGTAATTTTGCTTAATTTATTTAAGACAAATATTCCGTTTCCGACCCAACTTTCAAACTGTGACCCTGTCATTGACAGGTACATCAAAGTGTTACTCAGTCGTTCGGCAGTTTGAGTCAGAAACTCAACCTGTTCTTCCTGCCGTAATTCTTCCGAAATATCTCTCTCCATAATTAGTGTACCAATCACATTATCTTTGATGTTACGTATCGCGACTACCGTCTGAGCAATGGGGATTCCTTCCTGACTAACCCCTCGCACATTTCGACTCGTCATACCAGTTTGAATCGTCCGATAAACTGCTGGTTCACTTGTAGCATAAGCAAATTCTCCAACAACACTATGACCATATAATGAATGGTTTTTGGGGCAAGCCCAAGCTAGTACTACTGCATCTACCCCGTCTTTCAACGGCGCATCAATAAAGATATCAGTCCCGGTCAGTTCGGATGTATACGGGATCTGTAAAGCCATGGCTTCTAATATTTCAACATCAGCTTGAGAAAGATTTGTGTATTCTTTACACAGCTCCCTAATGGTTTCGGAATTCATTTAACGCCTCCAATCGCATGCGCAAAGGTCCATATCCTTTCTCATCAATAATTGAAGTTGGGTAGAAGGGTTCTGGAATTCCTGCATACGTCAAATAGGAAGACGCTTGCTCCACATTGGCTTGTGCTAAATCTACTTTTGTTATAATTCCTATAATTGGTTTATTGAAAACCTTCGCAAACTTAGGTGGATAAAAAGTTCGTTGTTTTGTAGCGTCTTGAAGCGCCCAGATCTCTGAAACTTGGTGACTTGCATCAATCAAGACATGGTAGAAACGGGGTATCTCAAGATATTCGCCTGGACAATCGATAAAGAGCTGAGAAAAATCTAACACTTGTGTCTTTCTGTAGCTAACATGTTCATTCATAAGCATTTGTTTTAAAGAGGTTTTACCAACACCGATTCCCCCAATGAGCAGTATTTTACCCATCAGCTTCTAGTCACCTCAGCTGCAGTGAATCCTAGTATATTAACTAAGGTATTTACAGCGGCATGTAAGGCCGCTTCAACACTGGAAACATCTCCAGTAATCACTAAAGACCCTGTGAAACGATCTAAAAATCCCAGTTCAATATCCCCAGCTTTACTTGCTGCATCAGCTGCAATAATTGCTGCCTCGCTCGGGGTTATGGTCATAATTCCGATGGCTCCTTTAGTCATTATTCCTAAGCGTTCGTGAATATCCCCTTGGGGATTCGGTATGATATGAGCCATGGTCACCTGTTTTCCAGGAACATACTCTTGAATCATGCGTTGTTTTTCAACCATTGTAAATCGCCACCATTTCTGTCAATTTGCTTGCTTACTTGCTTTATCTATCTGTCTATCTATGTAAAGTCGAGTACTACTCTTTTCGTCGACAATGATCAAAATCCTGCATCATTTATATCCTACTTCGTTAAGATCGCTTTAAGGAGATTAAAACCTATTAGCATTGACCATAATAAGTACCAAATAAAGGAATAATTTCAATCTTCCCTACTAAAATTGTGAACAAAAACGTTGAATAATATAAGAATATTCAATTCGACAATAATACTTGTTTTACCTTTAAAAATATTAAATATTGCAATCGTACTGAAGGTTCATAGGATTTGTTAATTATGAGATATAAATTTCGATAATTTACAAATTCTATTAAGGAGGTTAAAATAAGTTTAATACCACTTATGAACAGAATTTTCTAATTAGTCCTATTCATTTTAAACCAATTATCTCACATTGAGGAAAGAGGAGGGTCAATATATGGGTGCTTTAAAATCTTTTTGGGGATTCATGACTTACTTTGGAAATTGGCTTTGGCCTTATGATGAACAAACATTAGACGAATGCTAAATCAGCACTCGTCTTTTTTTTCATAATTAATACACACTATTTCCAGAGGATTGTTCCAGCAGTCAGAGGCCCGGAAATATCAAAGATCCAAGGGGGTTATTTTTACTGGTGAGGATGGCAAGGGGACGTTTCGTTTGCCACCTTCCTTTACTGATAAAACGAAGTATAAGGACCACCTCTAACCTAAATGAGATGCTCCTTACGGCTTATCAACGATAGCCATCTCTTTTTCCCTCCCCCCCTGATCCAGAGGCCGATGGATTCGGCAGGGTTGTATATAGTCTGGATTTGCTTGTACTATGGTTACTGTTGAGAAGCATCTTTGTCCAAACCGCATTTATTTATGGGTGAATAACCCTCACATTTGTCTGGGGCTCGGCATATCCTATAACGGTATCTGAAAAGACATTCCGAAAAAAGGATGGGCAGCCGGTATGAAGATGGCCATTTCCAACAGGACGCCTGAGCAAATTGCGTCCGAGATTAACGTTATCAAGGAAGAAAGCGGCAAAATGCTGCTTACCAATGCCGTGGAGATCGGAAGGCGTCTGACGGAAGCCAAAGAGCTGATACCCCATGGGGAGTGGCTCAAATGGCTGACTGAATCCATGAGTTACTCCCGGAGCACGGCCAGCAGACTGATGAAAATCTTCCGGGAGTACGGGTCTATACTCTCCTCCCCTGACGAGGAAGAGAGCCCAAATGGTGCATCGATGCACCATTTGAACTACACCCAAGAGCTCATCCTTTTTGGGATCCCGGTAGAGGACCGGGATCAATTTATAGCGGACAATGATGTTGGGAACATGAGCAAGCGGGAGCTGCGGCAGACACTCCAGCAGTGTGGATCCTACTTTCCCAGGGGCTTGCGCCCCAAGTATCATCGGCCCTGGAGGTCGAAAGTCGGACGAGCCTTTCGCCACATTGCGACTCGTAACGCAGACTCCGGCAGTGTGGATGAACGGGTGGAACCCCGGCCCCATATTACAGTATAACTCACCACAAAAAAGCTATCTCCTAAGAGATAGCTTTTGCTTGTTTACCTGGCGATGACCTACTTTCCCAGGGGCTTGCGCCCCAAGTATCATCGGCCCTGGAGGTCTTAACTTCCGTGTTCGAGATGGGAACGGGTGGAACCCC
>NZ_SPQQ01000033.1 GCF_004766045.1 Desulfosporosinus fructosivorans | reverse complement strand
CAGTAAAGCCATTTCACCAAATCATTATCAAATCATTATTAAAGAGGCTATAACTCTTTTTTTGTAAGATAATTGAAAGCAAATACCATTTGGTTTTGGCTTTGGGTTATTAATAACATGCAGTATCTGCCGTACGGCGTATAACAGAGAATTCCCAACACTTTGCCAAGATGAAAGCGGATTATTGATTCTGACGGTGCCAATTTGGACTTTGCCATTAAGAATGTTAAAGATGAACTTACTAGTTGTGGTTTTCCTTGGTTTGAGCGATTTGAGGATATGCATGAGCCGCTACGAACACTTTTGGAAGATGATGAAGAGAACAATGGGACATGGGGTTTTGGTGCAAATCCAAGTCCTTCAAGAAGCTACAAAACTGGATATATGGCGTTAGCGATTGGTAATTACCAATTGGCAGCAAAGTCTCTAAAAGCGGCAATTGATTCTGAGCGTTTCAAACAATTAGATCAGTTGAGGATAGATTACGAATTGGCATTAGTAAAAAGTATTTAGTTGATTGGGCACAATCTGTGGCCTAAACTTCACCTAACAACGAATTCCCAAAATCCGAGAGAATATTGATGTAGTAACCCGACGTCGCAAACCCTCGGGACGTTATCGGAAAGACTGTGCCTTGTTATAGCAGTTCGGCATCCTTGGCTCACTAAGTGAGGCTTAAAAGTTAAAAAACAATTAAATTGTCAATTACATGGAGGTGATCTATTTGGATAAAGGCAGCAAGATTATTGGCATTAATAGTCGAAGAAAAAAGCTTGATGATGATACTGACATGAATGGATTTGAAGATTGGGAAGATGACTATAGACTCATCAGCAAAAGGGATTACAAAGGATTAAAAAGGCTTAGACAAGAAGTTGCGAAGAGTCATCCTGAGGATGTCTATGCACAATGGCGATTGGGAGAGGCATATATTTTATGTAAAGAGTACGAAAAAGCAATTGATTATTTCACACCGTTGTATAGAAAAAATCCAGATTATGGTGATATCGAATATTCAATTTTAGACGCCTTGTTTGCATTGGGAAAAAGTGAAAGAGACTTTAAATGGGTTTCGGTGCCAGAAGTTAAAAGATTGAACGATGAAATTTCGGACTTTTGTTACGATTATCTAAAAGGTAAAAGGAAAGCAAGAAGTTTGGATGATGTATATTGTCAATTAATTGTTGAGGGATATCTAACCTTTAGTGAAGAAGAATTATTGAATCATTTGATTAAAGATGGAAGGTTTGAATTCCAAAATGATGGTGGTGTTCATAGCACTTTACTAAAAGTTCAAAGGAAAAGCAAATAGGAATTGTGAAGGTTAGGCTTCGGAGAGGACGCTCCGCCTTCCATGGCTCCGCTGGGCACAATCCATCCGATAACAGCGTGTTTACAGACATCGGAGAGATTGAAAATATAGTAACCCGACGTCGCAAACCCTCGTGACGTTATGTGAATGACTATCGTCAGGTTCGCATTATTCTTATTTTATCCTGTTCATATCGTAATACTTTTTTATATTGGAAATATGATTTTGAGCTAATACAAAGAAGCAGTGTTAAATATTTTGAAATTACATACAAGGCAAAAAGCACTGGATCATGCATAACTCTCTAAATTTACATTGTTGACCGACAGCACTTTAGCCACAACCATAGTCAATCCATTGATATCACTTTGGGGTAAACAGTGTCTTAAAGCCTTAGCAATCATTTTTATTGTGTGCTTGATAATCGAGGGTGTTTAGGAGCTCCAGATGAAAAATGCACACGCATAAATCCCCAGGTGAATATCCTATAGCGTATAATTCTAGGAATAGGGGTATTGACATGGGAATTAATATCGAAGTATTTTCTATGACCAGCAGGATAGATTCACCAAAGACTTAATTAGATTCATAGAGGAATAGTATCTTGTATTATGATTTATCGCCAACATCGAATCATATGGACTGTAACCATTGTGGAGCTATTTGAGAAGTTAAAAAGGAAAACATTATTGATGCACTCAAGCAGGAGAATATTTAGGCGCTGCCTTGTTACGTTGCTTATCTGCTTTCTAATTTAAGATAGCCCCAAGTAGCCAAAGGAAACCAAAGAACAAATGGAATAATGGAGTCTATTATTCCATGCGAAAGTTTTAAAACACCAAGTTTTGTAATCATTTGACAGAACATCATGCTATAAAATACCCCTGAAATAATGTAGAGATAAATATAAGGTCGTTTGTTGGGTAGGAAATAGAAATATATTATAAAGAAAATAGCCCAACTAATAGGTGCCAGAAAATGAATACCTATTAGACCGAAAGGCTCATAGTTAATATATCTAAATGATCCAGTAATATTTGCAATACTAACAAATACAACATCAAATATTGCTCCAAAAATAATTCCGTAAATTGATAATCTGCGAATTTCAGCTTTAGGCACTACTGCAACGAGAATTACGCCAAAAATCAACGCGTAAAAGAAGGGAATATATTTTATTGCCATCATGTATCCTCCTTTCAATTGAATAATTATAGGATAACCTTTCAATCTCTATTCTATTAACTTAACACCGCACCTTTTTGTGCCTGTGAACTTATAAAGGATATAGTTAACTAGCTGTATAGGTGCAGTTTTCTCCATGTAGGGCAATTTACCACCATCTTTTCGCATGGGCATAGTTTAAAAAGGACTGGCGATTGGTGGAAGGAAAAGTAAGACCTTCGGCGAAATAGTAAAGGATTATTATTTGCTGATTATCGGGTTATCCCTATTATAATATCTGGGTTTATGTCAAGGGCGTATGTGAGCGGCGATCTATGCTAATGATCTGATAAGCTTTTTAAGTTTAATAAATTTGAAAAGGCCGGGGTTAAAGAGTATTGGATAGGATGACCATTGAGGGTAAAAGGGAGTTTGTAAAAATGCATTACACAGGCACGATCTATAGACCACCCGCTGAGGCTAAAACCGTACTATTACAAGTCACAGTCGGATGTTCACATGACTGTTGCACATTTTGCAGCATGTACAAGGATGTCCCATTTCGCATCGAACCAATCGAGCAAATAGAGGAAGATTTAAAAGAGGTTCTTTCCGTGCAGCCAAATGCTGAAAGGGTATACCTTGTCGGTGGTGATCCCTTTGTTTTAAGCTTTGAACAACTAAAACTAATTGCCGATAAAATTAAAGAATATCTGTCGCACTGTAAAACTATTTCCATGTATGCTCGGATAACCAATATCAAATCAAAAACCACCGAGGAACTTAAGACACTGCGTTTTCTGGGGATTAATCAGCTGTATATCGGAATTGAAACCGGTCATAATGAGACATTAACTCGAATCCATAAAGGAAATACTGCCGAAGAAGCTGTCGTACAATGTAAACGATTAGAGGAAGCCGGAATTGAGTATCATGCAATCTATTTAAATGGATTAGCTGGTCATACTAGAGGAGAAATCAGCGCTCTGGAAACGGCCAAATTCTTTAATCAACTAAAACCAAGAAGTATAGGGATAACCTCTTTAACCCTAATACCCGGTACAGAGTTATATGAACAAAAACTCAAGGGTGAATTTGTTGAAGCCAACGAATTCGAACGAGTTCAAGAATTAAAATGCTTCATTGAACATCTGGAAACAAACACCAAAGTTTTTGCCAATCATGTATCAATAGCTACTCCCGTAGTTGGTAAAATTCCTGAAGATCAATCTAAGATGCTTAAAGTACTGCAAGATACTATTGACGATTTTGATGAAGACGAATTAAGGCAATATCGAGAGCAATTAAAACAGTTGTAAGCTGCCTCCCACTTACACCTAAGATTGTTGCAGGAAAACTATGCTTAAAAGGAGACTATTAAGATGATTTTCAGACAGGCGATGCCTCAAGAGATAAATCTTATCTTCAGTGAAGGGTATAAGGAGTGGAGAAAAAACAGGACCTTTGAACAATATTGTACCGATAATGCCCAGGAAGATGTGTATGGTACAAGGTATGTACTAGATGTCGATAACGAAATTGCCAGCTCTCTGATAATACTAAAACTTAAGGATATTGTTGGAGAAAAAGCATATGGTATTGGGTCTGTATTAACACCAAAAATTCACGCCGGCAAAGGTTATGCCACGGAATTGCTAAAAAACTGCTTACAAAAAGAAAAAGAAGACTCCTTCATTTTTCTATTTTCAGATATAAATCCTGAATTCTATAAGAAATTTAACTTTAAACTATTGCCTTCGAAATTTCAAAGATATGAAAAAAGCGTCTGCATGGTATATTGTAATGATGTTAACTGGAATGAACTTTTGAATTGTTCAATTGATGCAATACCCAACTATTTTTGAACTCTGTCACACTTTAAGAAAGAGGATGCAAAAACATTGGCCAAAGAAGCAAATGCTGTTGATATTCTTGAAGCAGTTGTTGGCAGGGTATTACAGAATAGTGATGAATTTAGGCTGTTAATAGGGTTTGCCACAAGGTTGTTCCGTGTCAACAGTTGCTTCTTTCGAATTTACTCGATCTGCACGAGCCGGATCCCCAGGAAGAAGCACATATTTTGCCACATCTCCGGGTTTAACCCGAACGTGGTATTGAATTTTTCCTTGAGTTTGATCTGCTTTATTAAGTATTGTCATGATAATTCCTCCATTTTAGTGCTCGCTAGGAGCAAATTTTTTCCGACGTGAGCAGGGCCACGTGCACGCTTAGCAACAAAGGCTAAGACAAGTAGGGTTGTCATATACGGAATGATTTCCAAGATTTGGGCTGGAATCGCCAGCCCCTGTGCATTCATCTGCAAGGCAAGAACATAACCGAAGAACACAGAGGCCCCGTGTGAACCTAGAGGTGTCCAGCGCCCACAGATCATGGCTGCTAAAGCAATATACCCTCGCCCGGCTGTCATGTTTTTCGTAAATACATTTAACATACCGATGGAGAGACGTAGGCCAATGCTCCTCAAATTCGGATTCGAATCCGAATTTGAACTACAGTAAAGGTGTTGCATCAAAAGAATTAATGAGTAAGAAAAATAGATACCATAATACTCCATATTGCATTGACTTTTTAGAAAAGATTTGTGATATAATATTGTAAACAGTGCTATTAACGTAATATGATCCAAAGGAGGTAAGAGCTATGTCAGTTAAAAAGGTTACGATAGAAGAAATCAAAGCTATTGTCGAACCAATTGCACGGAAATATGGTGTTGAACGGGTGTATCTATTTGGCTCTTATGCTCGTGGAGATGTTACAGAAAACAGTGATGTGGATTTACGAGTGGATAAAGGATCTCTTAAAGGGATGTTTGCTTTATGTGGGCTGTATACGGAAATTGAGGAAGCTTTACAGATAAAAGTCGATGTTCTGACAACGGGAAGTCTGGAAGATGATTTTCTTCGTAAAATCCAGAAGGAGGAAGTGCTTTTATATGCAGAATAACCGAAACGCTGATGTACTGCGGCGTATCATTTCCTATTGCGATGATATTTCTGAGGCAATTCAGCGGTTTGGGAAGGATTATACGGCGTTTACCCAAGATTCTGTTTATAAGAATGCTACAGCTCTTTGTGTTTTACAAATTGGAGAACTTACCACTCATCTTTCGGATGAGTTTAAGAATACCTATACTGGAATTCCATGGACGCAAATCAAGGCCTTACGTAATGTAGTTGCTCATAACTATGGTAAAATTGACGATGAGAGCTTATGGGAAACGATTACAAGTGATATTCCGAAACTTAAGGACTATTGTTCCAGTATTATTCAACAGCTATAAACATAGTTGGACACGGTAATAAAGTTCAATCAATCCGAACGCAAGCAGCCTCTTCTTAAACAGGAAGAGGCTGCTTCGTCTGCGAAAAACACACGATTTTTGACATATTGCTTCTTTTCTATGTAGCGCAATGCTGATGGACAATCTAAGCGACCATATATTTAGGGCCCCCCTTGACAAAAGCCAAGAAAAGAGTTAATTTGTTAATAGAATAGTTCTCACACGGAAGTATTTGACTAAAGTATTAATTGGGGGTCCCTGAATGGAACAAGAAAAAATTATAGATTTAGTACTGGATAATTTGCGTAAGGTGTTTTATCCCGAAGAGTGGATTCAGTTAGACTTATCGGTTTCCAAGACCGAGCTTTTGGCCATGCTCATTGTGGACAGACACGGGGAAGTGATTATGAGCCAAATTTCCGATTATATTAACGCTCCCCTCAGTACGACAACTGGACTAGTCAACAGGCTGGTTAAAAACGGGTATCTGCAAAGGGAAAGGAGCGATGAAGACCGACGGATCGTAGCCATTCGACTTACGGATAAGGGAAAAAGCATGATGACTGAGGTCAAAGAGAGCATTGGCTCCTACCTTGAACGAATCAATGCGGTACTATCCGCTGAGGAACGACAAGCCCTTTTTCAGATTTTCATGAAAATAATGGAGGCCTTGAGTCGGAAAGATATCGTAGCTGAGGACAGTCCTTCAGAGCAAGTTATCAGAAAAATACCCATCGAGTAAAAGATGGGTTATATTTTCAACAGATACTTCGCATAAGGTACTATTCGCAAGAAGAAGAGTTTCCGTGAGGAAGTACTGTCTCATACAGGTGTTTAATAACAATTTAGGAGGAATACATGATGAGAATTATTTTGTACACGGGAAAAGGCGGGGTAGGTAAAACTAGTATTGCCGCCTCATCAGCAGTGCAAAGCGCAAAGAACGGCAAAAAAACACTGGTGGTAAGTACTGACCGGGCGCATAGTCTTGGGGATTCCCTGGATATAAAGTTATCCCCTGAGCCTCAAGAGATCCGACCCAATCTTTGGGCACAGGAAATTGATACTGTGCACGAGGTCGAAAAGGGCTGGGGTCAAGTGCAGAAATATCTAACGACTCTGTTCACTGCCAAGACCATTAAAGATATTACCACAGAAGAATTAACGGTATTTCCGGGGATCGAAGATTTATTAAGTCTACTGAGAATTTTGCAGTATTACAAACAAAATACATTTGAGGTGATTATTATCGATTGTGCGCCGACCGGAGAAACATTAGCCTTGCTTAGTTTCCCTGAGATGCTCAGGTGGTGGATGGAAAAGCTTTTCCCGATGAAGAGAAAAGCAATAAAATTCCTGAAGCCAGTGATGGAGCCACTCCTAGGGATTCCTATGCCAACCGATTCAGTTATGGATGAGATCGATAAGATCTACAGTCAACTTGATGAAATGCGGCAGATATTTTCCGACCGGAAGGTGACTAGTATTCGGATTGTTGTTAATCCGGAAAAAATGGTCGTCAAAGAAGCCCAGCGCAGTTTCACTTATCTGAATATATATGACTTCAATGTGGATGCAGTCGTCGTCAACCGAATCATACCCGATAATGTTACAGATCAGTATTTTACAGTTTGGAAGGATATTCAGAAGAAGTATAAGGAACTGATTGAAGACAGTTTTTCGCCGATTCCCATCTATTACGCGCCCCTCTTTGAACAAGAAATTGTCGGCCTAGAAATGTTGGACAGGATGGGTGAAGAGATTTTCAAAGGGGAAGATCCGACAACGATTAAATACAATGCTAGAATTCAGACAGTCACTAAGGAAAACGACGAGTATGTTATGGCCATTTATATGCCTTTCACCACAAAAGATGATCTTTCGCTCAATCAAAAGGCAGATGAGTTAATTATTAAGGTAGGTAATGTCAAACGAAATATTACCTTGCCTAGAACCCTAGAAAATCTAACCGTCATCGGCGCCAAATTTGAGGAAGAAACCTTGAAAGTCAGGTTCGGAGGTGTGCTCCATGAATGAGGAACTGCTCAAGCACTTGTTGAATTTGAAAATTTCTTTAGTGCGTAAAGTCCTAAGAAAATTGCCTGAGTCCGTTCAAAAACCGGCTAAAGAGTTGGAAAACCAAGTGATGCGGATGCTTTATGATATTAGTAAAGAATACACTGAGAAAGCCCCGATCGCTGAAAATAAAAAGCAAGCAGGTGGGTTGAAGACTATAAAGGTGGACTAAAGGACAACAAGCATTCTATGGAGCGCATAGGATATTAATAGGGGAATTTCATTGAAACTAATTCCCGTTGCAATTGTTACCATTTAATAAATAGTGCCATTGACATCGTTGACAGATTACAATATATACCTATTATGGTATAGATAACTTCAAAATTAGTATATAATATGATACAAAAGGAAGTGATCCTAAGGGCTTTGGAAGCTAAAATATTATTCCATACTGAAAAAGGATTGAGTCGTTGCGTATTTGACCATTATGAAGATTTAGGAGAAGAAAGCAATGGATAAAAGTAAATTTGATGCAGTGTATCCAATCATAAGCGCTGTTCTTGTAGGAAAAATTGCAGCGGAATTAAGTTTGTCTGATAAAGATGCTATTACTGAACTATATTCATCTCATCTATATGAAATAATGGAGCATGAGAATACAAAACTTTGGCAATACAGCACAGAGAAACTGTTTGAATTGTTTTTGGAAGAAAGAAACAGCGGAAAGATAAGTTTTCCGCAGGTGTGAGGTGAGAAAAAATGGATAGAAACATTGATTTTACTGTATTTTGTCTTGAAAGCTATAAGAATGCGCATCATCTGACAGGTAAAGCAGCATTCAAAGTTTTTAATGAAAACAAGGTGTTTGACTATATAAAATCTTTTTATGATGTTCTTCATTCAACGGGACAGGGCTATATTGTGGAGGATATTGATTTGTATATTAATTCCAGACATAACTGATTTGTCTTGTCTATAGCACAGTAATGAGTTAGCGTAGTCATCATCGTTTTCCAAGGCATCGGTTTAACAAACCGGTGTCTTTAAGTTCGCAACTTAAATCCTGAAAACTAATAGACGCTCCAAGCCAATATTTGCCTGGGCTTGAGCGTCTATAATTGGGAGTCCTACAATAGCCCGTACTCAAATTTATAGTCCTTGCTCTGAACTATTTGAAGGCCTCCCGCGATCTGAGAGGACATAATGTAAATCATAGAGCTGCCAATGACCACGGAAGGGATGTTACCTAGAATTGCAGTTGTTTTTGGCAGGAAGGATAAAGCCAAAAGCTAGTTTGAGAGGTAAGGGTGTAGCTGGAAGATAATGGAAGTTGTAGCGGGGTATTTTATAGATGACATTGAGTGATTTTGATGATGACAAGAACGAAAAGGAGTTTTTAGTAATTGAGATAGGAGTGTTTATCAAAGAGAAATGTTACAAATAACCATTCTTTTAACGAGAGGGAGGTGTTTTTTTGAAAAAAGCTATTATTATAGGAAATGGTTTCTCTTCTCAAATAATTGAGTATTACAAAAGTAACAATCTTATGGCCGAACTAAAGAAGCGTTTGCCTGACGAATTGCAACAAATAGAAAATTTTTTCTCCAAATTTCGATTGCATAATAAGTTTGAAAATGTAGAGCCGGTGCAAGTTCTATATAGTCATGGAATCTATGAAGCTTTAGATGATGGCAGTTTAGAAGGGGTACAGCCTTGGCCTACAGACTTGTATATAGAACCTAACATAGAGATGCATATTATCAATGTATTAAAAGAATATGGGTTTACTCAGGCTGAAAGTGTCTGTCGAGAATATTTTTATGATGCTGGACTAGTTTATGAGATATATAAAAGTAATATTTCAGGTATTGAGTCACCTTTGAAAATTATTGATATGGCAAGAAAAATAGAAATAATCCCGGATTCTTTATATGAAAAGTTTTCATCTGAAATAGATATGATTTTATATAATGGCGGCGATTTTCATTTGAAGTATAGTGATGATGAAAAACGATTTGATCATACAGATAAAGTAAATAAAAAGAAACTGGAACGGTATTTTCAGAAATTTAAAACCATATATACAACAAATTATGATTTAATATTGGATGATGTATTTCATAATAAAGTTAAACATCTTCATGGTGGGTTTTGCTGTAAATCATTTAATCAAGTTGATTATTCATCATCAAATAAGTCTGAATACATAATAGTACTTGGCGTTAATGGAACACAAAAACTGGGCTTAATGCAACGTAATAAGAGTAATCAAATAGAAACTCTATTTATGTCGTATTTGAATAAATTAGCCTCAGAAGATCTGAATGAGCTTCATATTTTGGGATATAGTGGTGAGAATGATCAGCATATTAATCAAGCTATACGAAATAACCATTTAATTAAAAAGATTATATATTATTGCGAGCCAGATAAAGTTAGTAATGCTTCATTCCATTATTTAGTTTCAACACGCTTCGTGGAACAGAAAAAAGAATGTAATTTAGAATCATGGAATGTAATTTGGGAAAAAATCAAATAATACGGTAAGTGAAAAATATAGCAAGGAGTAAATATATAAGTGCGCACCTTTTTGTGCCTAACACTTAAATGATATCATTAACTAGCCATATTGGTACAGTTCTCTCCATGTAAGGCAATTTACCACCAACTTTTCTATGGGTATAGTTTTAAAAGGACTGGTGATTGGTGGAAGGAAAAGTAAGACCTTCGGCGAAATACTAAAGGATCATTATTTGCTGATGATTGGATTTATCCCTATTAAAATAGCTGGTTTTATGTTAGGAGACTTACGTGAGAGGCTATAGAGTCAGAGGCAAATTTCACCCCATTCCGGATAGGGTTAATACGGAGGTAAAAATGAAAAGCAAAATACTCATAGCAGCAATGATAGTTGCCCTGCTTGTAGCAGGCTGCGGAAAAACAGCTCCAACTACTACCACCCAACAACCCAGGGAGGAATCCCCCGCAGTGGGTTAAATTCATAGCCGGAAAATTGACAGGAGGCAACCATATACCGGTAGTATTTTATTTAACCGATGAAAACGGGGATATCCTTTATAATTTTCAGGCAACCCTCCTCTATATGGTAGACGTTAAAGCGGTTTCCTTTGAAGATGTGAGTCAAGACGGGCTAAAAGATATCATCATCATTGTTGATGATGGTTATGCCGGACAAGGGAATGCTCCCTTAGCTACCATCTACTTTCAAAAGGCCGACGGGTCCTTTGCTAATGATCTAAAGTTGGATCAAAATCTACAAAAGGAGGATAAATATTCTTTATAAGTAAAAGCAGGGAATATAATGTTGAATATTGAATAAATAAATAAATAAATAAATTAAAACAAAACTAGTAAAATAAGGAAGGGGAGAAATTGGGAGGATGACAATGAAGAAAAAAGGTTTAGGGATATTACTTACTTTTATTATCCTATTATCTTTGACCATACCAGCGCTTGCCAGTACATCAACGATAATAACTCGTTTAGCAGGAGCAGATAGGTATTCTACTGCTATAGAAATTGCTAAGGCGGGGTGGACTCAATCAGATTATGCAGTATTAGCTTATGGAGAGAATTTTCCAGATGCTTTATCAGCTGGAGTTTTAGCAAAAAAGTACAATGCACCAATACTATTGACTAGTAGTAATGATTTACCAGCCGTTACTAAGCAAGCGTTAACCGATTTACATGCCAAGAACGTGTTTATTATTGGTGGAACTGGAGTCATTTCTACATCTATCGAAACAAAACTACAAGAAATGGGAATTATCACAATGCGTATTGCTGGGTATGATAGGTATGATACAGCAATAAAAATTGCCCAACAACTGAATATGCCTTCAGAATTAATCGTGACTACAGGGGAAGATTATCCAGATGCTTTATCAATTGCCCCTATTGCGGCTTTAAAACAAATACCAATTATTTTAGTACCAAAAGATAATCTGCCAGATTCTGTTAAGAATTATATTGCTACATTGAGTGTAACCAAAACTTATGTCATTGGTGGTTCCAGCGTTATTGATGATAGTGTTTTTAATCAATTCACCAATCCGGAAAGAATTGTTGGGGCAGATAAGTATGAGCGTAATATTGCAATAAATCAAAGATTCGGCAATGATTTTGATCCGAATAGTATTTGCTTAGCTACAGGAGAAGGCTTTGCGGATGCCTTAACTGGCGCTTTGTATGCTGCGAAAGAAAAAGCACCAATTATTTTAGTGAATAATTCATCCTCCTCGGCAAATACAAAAGGTTATTATCAAAATCGTTATGCAGATGCATCTAAAGTCTATGTTTTTGGAGGAACGGCGGTTGTATCTGACACAGTAGTACAGAACTTATCCGATAATTCATCAATCATAAATCCTGTTGAAGATGCAACAGGCCTTAGCAAATTATATACGGAAGATGGTATTGGCGAATATTTAGGTTTTAAAAAATTAATGGGCTATACAGACTCTGATAAATTCGCTGTTTATTTCAAGGGAACATTCAGTTCTTACCGAGTTTCTGTTGCTGATTTACGAGGTCTAAATGATAATGAAATAGTAACATGGAACTACAACGGAAGAACCGTGACAAATACTCGCAAGGAATGTAATAACTTTTTTTCGGATTTATCATCTTTTAAAAGCAAATTTAATTTATCAGATGATCTAATATCGAGCGAAGGGTTGCACAGTACTTTTGGTCAAGTCTATTTGGATTGGGCTTCATTTTATGGTTTCAGCGCTGACGCTGGAAGAATGGTTAATAAGTATCTAGAAGCAGATGAGGGTATTACGGATAATGTTACATTAAAACCTGGTACCGAATTTATGAGTGATGACTGGGCTAACATTAGTAGCGAATATTTTTATAAATGGCTGGTAAGAGAAGAGGGACTCGCAAGACTCGGGATTACTGGAGGTATAAAATCCGATGAACCTGGATATGTTTACGTTTATGCTTTCCCTTACATTCCTTATTACCTTAATGAAATGACTGATGAATTCATGGCGGCAAAAAACGCAACAGGAGTTTTCAATGGTATACATGTGAAAAAGCAAGATGGGAACCTCTGGTTTAACAAAAACGATCTTAAAGAAAAAGGCATAGGAAATGGATCTGGATCTGGTATCATTATCAAGCCTTAACCTTAATACTAATAATAATGAACATCCTGTTCCGGTATGATTGAAGTTTGGTCTATGCTATATAAAAGAGTTGGATCGTGTTTTCAATATACTATGCCCGAAAACAATTTGCCCCCTCAAAGCCAAATAAAGGCATTCTGAGGGGGTTAGCTATCAGGCTTGTAGTGGTGAGATTATTGTAGGAATCATCATTGGAAAAAGCGGATTTAACTTAATTCAAGGAAGCGATTGGCTAAATTTTCTCTATAATTTAGGATTTGCCTTTCTCATGTTTATGGCTGGGATTAAAATCGATTTTGATTTAATAATTTCTCTGGCAAAGGCGAAAAAGCAATTTACATTGGATTGTGCATGGATCAACAGAATATGGAATAGAATTCCTTAAGACCTTCCATGCCGGGGGTCTTTTCTCATTCTCCTGCGAAGCATCTATAATCACATGCAAAAGTATTGTCCGAAGAGCTAGAAGTTACTTTAAATCGAGAGATTCTCATACTTCGATCAGAGCGATCCAGGAGCGAGCATGAAGCTTATAAAAACAAGGTGATTGATTGTTAAGTGAGAGGAATGAAGGAGAAAATGTGACAAGTGGGGGAGATGCCAGCAATGGAAAAATCTTTAAAGATGAATATTACGATCTTTGAGGGCCATCATTCCGGTTGTCACGGAGCCATGTCTCCGGAAAAAGAGAGCAACCCCTCCGGATAGCGAGCCATCCCCGTTTTATACGTATTATCAATAACAATCTTGTGCTTGCCGCCGGGGCTGTGGAGAGTGTGGACAAGCTCTTTTA
>NZ_SPQQ01000032.1 GCF_004766045.1 Desulfosporosinus fructosivorans | reverse complement strand
AGGTAGGTAGTTTTTTCTACGCATAGCTAAAGCTTTTTGGAACCACCTGCATAGCAGGTGGTTTTCGTTAGACAAAAAAACGGGCCGAAAAATGCACTTTTCGGTCCCGATTTTTGCCCATTTTTTGCTCCAAAACCACTACATATAGTGGTCAATCTGCCTTATTTGCCCTTAGAACCACTATTCGTCATCAGAATTATACTCTCAACGTGCCTTGAGTATACAAAAAAGATGCCGATTGAACCTAGTGGGGCCTTGGCGGTAGTATAAATTTCGCCTAATTTACAAACACGAGCCAGTGTTTAACTCTCCTAATAGATTTAGTATCGCACAGATAATGTAATTATGATCTGTAGAGGAGTCAAACCTATTTTATCGGCACAATAATCTGTGTAAGCAGCTCAGATGCAGGGCGATCATCATCATTTAAATAATAATTGAATATCCTTCCTTGCTGTTCATAACCATGTTCTGCTATCCACTGTATAATTCCCATCATCAACGGGTCGGTATCCGTATATGCACCTAAGAAGATGCCTGACACCGCTTTTTGAACAGGAATTGTATATCCAACGATATCACCTTCTCCTGACACTAACTTAGCAACTGGAAAACCCATTTCAACATCAAGGTTTTCTAAATCAGTATTATGGTAGCATACAAAAGGACCGCCGGAGAATAGCAGACCATGAAGCGCTGCATACTCTACAATTTTCTTATATGCTTGTTTGGCAGTATTCGGGTAATCATTGAAATGAATAGTGGTACGTATAGAAAGGACATGCTGCTCAGGTTGTTCCAATAAACTAATTTTTGATATTATTGCCATTTCCATTACCTCCAGATTATTTCTTTTTTTTACCTCTACGGATAGCGATACATCGCTTAACATCCTCTAATACCGCATCATCCGTCACGTTGATCATGAGCCACTTCTGACCCATACCCGTTTTTGTTTCGTGATACAACTGCTGCAAATACTCTGTGAAAGAAGGGAGCATCCATTCGGTTTCTGTCTGCTCACGATCACCAATGACAATAAGAGCAATAAAGTATCCCTTCATTGGATACAGGGTACATAAAGTACGTCCTGCCTTTTTATATTTCACATTCCATCCGTATTGCATGGAACATCTGCTATATTCCAGCACAGGCTTGCTTTGATATTCTGTCTCCACATGTTTGCACAGACGTTCAAACAAAGGGCTTTTCACATAGGCACTGATTATTTCCAGTGATGGCTTCTGTGTTCCGTTGGTTTTATCCCATGTTTCCTTCATTTTCAATATCCTTTGTGATGAACTTAATGGCAGCCATAGCTCCATATAGCTTGCATCCGGATTTGTATCGTAATATATCTCGGCAATGAAATCACCGCAAGTCAAGCTGTGCTTTTTCATCCAGCTGTTCATAAATGAGGATGCTTTGAAAATCGCCGAGCCAATGAGTTCTGCAAAGTTTTCCGCCTCAAAGCAGCAAACAGCATATTCGCCGCGTGGAAGTGTATAGGTAGCATATCCCTCCACATGTTCATTTCCGGCGGTTTCAGCTCCGGCCATGTAGGTACAGCAGCCTTCTCTGGCGTTACCCATGTATAGAACACCTAGTTCATTGCCATTCGGCAGTAAATGTTGAATGTTCGGCTTCTGACGATGGAATTCATCCCATATTATCCCGGTAGTAGCGATTCCGGTAGCTTTGCCTCCAGTTAATTCGGTATCAGGCACTTCGCCTTCAATTCCAATAAATGTGCGCAGTTCATCTAGGTTTCTACGGGTCACCTCAACCACAATACCATCAGCGATTAACGGTACATCTTCATCAACCATGACATAGTTCAAAAGTAGATCCGGCTTGATAAAATGATTGAGTATAACAGGACAAGCACGATATTCATCTGGTGTAATGCCATATGCATCTTTAAACGCACGTGTAAAGTTAGCGTGGTCTGAAAATCCATAATCAAGTGCCACATCAACAATTCGTTTTTCTTTGCTTTTTAGAGCTTCCGAAGCTTTTGCCACCCTACGCAACTTCACATATTCATTAACAGGTTTCTTCACCAAACGCCCAAACAGGCGCTGAAAATAGTATGGTGATAATGCCGCCACATTTGCAAGAGTTTCCATCTTTATATTATCTGACAAATGGTCTTCAATATAGTTCAATGAGTTTTGTATTGCTTCCCATGCATGCATATTAACACCTCCCTGTATATAGAATAGCACAGGTATAATCTCACAGCTTGTCACACAATGCCCTTTTGAAACATATTACTATTAAATACCCTGTTCGATTCATCTGCATCTTTTTTATATACTCAAGGGTCTCATGGTTTTGGATTCTTTAAAAATCGCTCTAAACTCTTATTTTTCAACGCTTTTGCCACGTTCAAGTAGACATACCGTTTCTGTATGCCTTGAGGATACAAAAAAGATGCCGCCTAAAGCTGATACCCCCTTGGCGTCAGGGTATATTTCTGAAAGATTGCTTTTCTAACTCAAAATTTTAAAGATTTTATTCTCCGCCAACTATTTGCCACCAGCATTTTGATTACATCATTGAGTGAATTGCCACTTTTAATACTTTTTATCAAAACAATTCTTGTATTCATTCTACATTAAAACTTTTAGCCCATTCAACAACCCTTCGACTGCTTTCTTCTTCTGATAAATCAAATGAGCATAATATCAATTTTACGTTTATACTTTATTGGATTGAATTCATCAACTCGTAGAAACATTTGGATTCATAAGACTTATTAAGATTATACCAGGCATCTAATGTTTTTGAAGAAATCACATCCAGAGCTTTCAAGACATGTGCAGAAAATTCCAATGGAGCTATTCCAGATGCAGTGATCAGTTTTCCATCAGTTACAGTAGACTCCTTTTTGTAGTACTTTTCTCCAGTATAGGTGGGACAGATCATTTTAAGGTATTCCAAATCATTGCTTGTATGCCATCGTGAATTCAGCAATCCTGCCTTGGCAAGCCCTATTGTAGCACCACAAATCGCCGCCACGATAATACCTTCCTTTAAATACTGCTCTGCCTTTTTTAAGATGGGTTCGTGAATTGTTTCCGTCCACGTATTTCCACCAGGTAGAATAAAAGCATCTGCGCTTTCAATGTTGCACTCATCATGTTCAATATCAGGCAATATTTTCAGACCTCCCATTGTAGTAACAAAAGATTTATCAATTCCCACAGTAACCACTCTTGAAGGGGTTAGCCCTTTTTTATAATATCTTCCCGAGTTCAGTTCGGCAGTTAAGTAACCTACTTCCCAGTCTGCCATCGTATCAAATACATAAAGATATACAGTATTATTCATTTAGAAGTCCTCCATCTTTTACAATTCATTAATCGATAATCAATCATCATCGGTGATCAATGATTATCATCATTATAAACAACTTCACTGACATCTACTGTCAGTAAAGCTATCAATCTTGATAATATTCCATTAACTCCGATGCAACAACAATAAGTTTTTTCTTCAAGCTCAGTGGCTGGATTATCTGAATGGATTTCCCATAAGGTAAAAGAAAATAAGGTACATATGTATGAATTGATTTTTCCTCAAGTAAAAAGACCGCTTGATTTGAAGTCCGCTCTTTCAGATGATGTCCCAAAAACCAATGCAGGCATAAGTCATCCAATGCCTCTGACCTACCCCCGATAATCAAAGAAATTAACCCTTCTTTACCCTCCAAATCAGGCAACAGATTTTTTATAAAAAATTCACGGGCCGAAAAAGCTTCGGGACGCTTAAACATCATTTGAATACGCATTATGCGTACAATCCGTTCAGCCCGAAAGCTGCGGATTTCATTCCTTAGATGACAAAATGCAACAGTATACCATTTGTTGTTCCAGTAAACCATTCCGTAGGGGTCTATAACCCTGTGCTTAGGTTGTTCTTCACGACCTGTGCGATATTCAATTTCTACAGAGCATTCGTTTGCTACAGCCTGTTCCAATTCCACCAATACAGGCTTAATAGAAGGGTCCCCGATGCGGCTTATTACTTCAAACCCGACTAAATGACGGTTGAGCATGCTTTTCTGCTCTTGGTTCGAATACATTTTCAATTTCGATGTCGCATTATTTAATGCCTCATTGAAAGGATATCCGGCTTCTTTTGCAAAAATAGCAGCATGTAGAAGGGCTGTTTGCTCTTCAATATCAAAAAACAGAGGCACTCTGATAAAATTATTCAGCAAGCTATATCCGCCATTATGACCTGTGTCGGAAATTATAGGTACTCCACTGGCACATAGGGCATCAATATACCGATAAACTGTCCTTATATTTATTTCTAACTTTTCCGCTATTTGTTTAGCAGTTATTTTTACTCCTGAATTCAACATCCACAGAATTGCCAGCATATTGTCGTTTTTTGCCATAACATGAAACCTCTTTTTTATTAAACTTCAATATTTTATAAATATCTTTTTTATCAACACAAGAGTTACCCCAAATCAAAACTCAACAAATCGACCACACCCTCTATTCATGAGCCTTTCATCCTATCCAATCTCACGAAGACCTCACAAAGTTTTTCTCATTCACTTTTTTCGACAAAAGTACACAAATTTCGGAATGCTGCGTCCACGGGAACATATCCACCGGCTGTACGCTGTCAACTCTGCATCCGCCCTGATTTAGAACAGCGAGATCCCGAGCCAAGGTTCCTGGGTCGCAGGACACATAAATGATACGCTAGTGTGAGAGGCGAGGATTTTACCCGTCTGGTGTTTTATCGTGTTTATTTCAGCATCGATGACGGTCGGACTATTTCACACAATCCGGCACAAATGTGCAGTATCGCTATTGGATTTGGGGCAGAACATCATCCATCCCTTTCTTATGATATACTGAAGAAGTTATTACAAATCAAAGTACACGGTAAAACCTAAGCTATGCCGAACTTTAATAATCTTGTCCAGGAGGCGGGCGCAATCAAAACTATATTGATTATTGAAGATGATCTATCCTTAAGTAACGGCATATCGCTGGCCCTCAAAGACAGCGAATTTACGTTTGTTCAAGCACAGGATTTGCGTTGTGCAGAGCAGAACATGGAGAACCTTCCTTTTGATTTGATTATTCTTGATATTAATCTGCCCGACGGAAACGGGCTCGATTTTCTGAAAAAGCTTCGCCAATCATCCGCTGTCCCCGTGATCATTCTGACCGCCAACGATATGGAAACAGATGTGGTCTCAGGTCTGGAATTGGGAGCAGACGATTATATTACCAAACCCTTTAGCTTGATGATCTTACGGGCCAGGGTCAATGCTTGCTTAAGAAAAAGCAAGCATGCTTCATCCGATACCCTGCAGATTGACTGTTTTCTGTTTTCCTTTGGCAGGATGGAGTTTACCAAAAATGGTGCGCCCCTTGAACTAAGCAAAACCGAACAAAAGCTGCTCCGCATTTTGATCGAAAACAGAGGCAGCACCCTGACAAGGGCTCAATTGGTCGATTTAATTTGGACGGATAGTGCCGAATATGTGGACGAAAACGCTCTCTCAGTTACGATAAAACGCTTGCGCGACAAGTTGGAAGACACCCCATCCTCGCCTAAATATATCAAAACGATTTACGGTACCGGCTACACATGGGCGTTAAAGTGATGGACACGTTGAATTTTATTTATGCTACCGCTTCGATTACTGGGATTGTCGCTGCCGCTCTAGCTGTTCTCCTTTATCGCAGAAGAATGCGGCAGATCATGGCAAAGCTAAATACTATGCTAAACTGCGCTATAGACGGTGATTTTTCCGAAAGCATTTTTGACGAATCCACTCTATCGGCCCTGGAAGCCAAAATGGCCCGGTTTTTGTCCTCCTCTTCAGTGTCCTCTAAAAACCTGACTAAGGAAAAGAATAAAATTAAAGGTCTGATTTCAGACATATCCCACCAAACCAAAACGCCTATCGCCAACATTTTGCTTTACTCGCAGCTGCTGCAGGAACATGAATTGCCGGAAGATTGTGCCGTATGTGTAAAAGCCTTATCTACGCAAGCTGAAAAGCTGAATTTCCTCATAGGAGCCCTGGTGAAAACTTCCCGCTTGGAAACCGGGATCATCACCATCAATCTTAAAAAGGAAGCAGTACAAAAGCTGCTGGACGCCGCTCTAGCGCAAATCAAGCCAAAATCTGCGGCCAAAGAAATCACTGTTATCCTGGATTCAACCGACTGCAGCGCCTATTTTGATGCCAAATGGACAACCGAGGCCGTCTATAATGTCATCGATAATGCGGTTAAATACTCCCCTGCCCAAAGCACCATCAACATTAAAGCTACGCCCTATGAGTTGTTTAACCGCATCGACATTACCGATCAAGGTATTGGGGTTGCCGAGGAGGAACAGAGCAGAATCTTCTCGCGGTTTTATCGCTCTGCGGCAGTTAGCTGCCAAGAGGGAGTAGGAATTGGCCTGTTTTTAGCACGAGAGATCATTTCTTCCGGCGGAGGCTATCTCAAAGTGTCCTCAAAATTAGGGCAAGGCGCTACTTTCTCGATTTTTCTTCCAACCGAAAAACGCTGAATCTTGCAAAACTGTTAGATTTGAGAAAGAATGTAGAAAGATTGTTTTGCTAGAGTGTCTGTATCATAGAAAATTATGATACAGACTTTTTCTTTGGGAGGAAAACGAAATGACAATCTTAAAAACAATAGACTTAAAAAAGCAATACGGCAGCGGGGAAACGGCTGTCCATGCGCTGGATGGCGTGAACCTGTCTGTAGAAAACGGAGAATTTGTAGCCATCGTTGGTACCTCCGGCAGTGGGAAATCCACCTTGCTCCATATGCTGGGCGGTCTTGACCGTCCTACCAGCGGAGGGGTGATTGTCGATGGCCAAGCTATTTTTTCCCTGAAAGATGAAGCCCTGACCATTTTCCGACGCCGCAAAATCGGCTTTGTGTTTCAAAACTATAACCTCGTGCCGGTGCTGAATGTCTATGAGAACATCGTCCTGCCCACCCAGCTCGACGGCAACGAGCCGGATGAAAGCTATGTAACGCAGATCATCCAAACGCTGGGACTGGAAAGCAAGCTGCAGAACCTGCCGAACAACCTTTCCGGCGGTCAGCAGCAGCGGGTTGCCATCGCCAGGGCACTGGCTTCCAAGCCGGCAATTGTCCTCGCCGATGAGCCAACCGGCAACTTAGACAGCAGGACTAGCCAGGATGTCCTGGGCCTGCTTAAAGTGACCGGCGAGAAATTCAAGCAGACCATTGTGATGATCACCCATAACGAAGAAATTGCTCAGCTTGCCGACCGCATCATCCGTATTGAGGACGGAAAAATCGCAGGCGGTGAGCAGGCATGATCAAAGTCAGAAACAAAAAAGCGATCCGCAATCTGTCCGACAAGAGCTTTCGGGCCAATAAAATACGCAACATCTTTGCCGTGATTGCTATCGCGCTGACTGCGCTCTTGTTCACCAGCATTTTTACAATGGGATTTGGCGCTGTGGAAAGTATGCAGCGGGCCAGCATGGCTATGTCCGGCGGAGATGGCCATGCCGTCATCAAATATGTTACCGATCAAGAGTATGAGGCTGTGAGCAAGCATCCACTTATCAAGGAAATGGCCTATTGCCGAATACTTTGCGACAGCGTTGATAATGAAAACCTCATCAAGCGGCGTACGGAGTTTTGGTATTATGATGACACGGGCCTCAAATTCGGTTTTGCCGAACCGACAGGTGGACACAAGCCACAGGCCGAAAATGAGGTACTTGCCGATACCAAGACACTGGAGCTGATGGGGGTTCCACTGGAAGTAGGCGCACCGCTCAGCTTGGAGCTTTGCGTCCACGGTAAGCAGGTAAAGCGTGATTTCGTGTTGGCGGGCTGGTGGGAAAGCGACCCAGGCTTCAATATTGGGCAGATTTTTTCCTCTCGCGCTTATGTGGATGCACATCTGGACGAACTGCAAAACACCTATTATCAAGACTCTTCACTCTCAGGCGCTGTCAATGGATATGTGAAGTTTGAAAACAGTCTGAACATCGAGAGGGATTTGGAAACTGTTCTGACCGAAAGCGGATTCTCTATAGAAGAGGGCTCACCCAATTACATGGCGACAGGCGTCAACTGGGCTTATATGTCCACAGGCGTCGCCCTCGATGCCGGAATGATCATAGGGCTGGCCTGCGCCCTCCTGCTGTTTGTATTCACAGGTTATTTAATTATCTACAATATCTTTCAAATCTCCGTTTTGCGGGATATTCGTTTCTACGGTCTTCTGAAAACTGTCGGCACCACCGGCCGACAGCTGCGCACCATCATCCGCCGTCAGGCACTTATGCTCTCGTTGATCGGCATTCCGATTGGCTTGCTGGGCGGTTTCTTTGTGGGCAAGGCCCTAGTGCCAACCTTAATGGCACAATCCACCTACGCAGGCAGTGCCGTGTCCGTATCACCCAATCCGCTCATCTTTGCAGGTGCTGCTGTTTTTGCCTTGCTTACCGTATTGATTAGCACCTATAAGCCGGGAAAGATGGCGGCCAAGGTATCTCCTGTCGAAGCGGTGGGTTACACCGATAACGGTCAGGGTAATAGAAAAAAACTGAAGAAGTCCAAAAATGGCGCCAAGCCAGAACGTATGGCTCTGGCAAACCTCGGTCGCAATAAAAAACGCACCCTTCTGGTGATCCTGAGCTTAGGCCTGAGCATTGTGCTTACCAACACGGTATTCACCCTATCTCAGAGTGTGGACGTCAACAAAGCTCTTGAAAACTTCTGCGATTCAGACTTCTTGATTGGCCATGCCGATCTGTTCAATCACCAATATGACGGTGAGGAAAGTGCCTTAAGCGAGAGGTTCATCGCTGCCGTAAGTGGTCAAGAAGGCTTTGAGACAGGAGGACGTCTGTATGGTTCCTGGGGCAGCTATCAAAGCAAAACCTCCGCGCAGACCATGAACCGGCAACCGGATGGTTCATGCTCCACAGCCCTATACGGCCTTGAGGAATTTCCCTTTAGCCGTCTGCGCCTTGTAGATGGTGAACTTGACGCCGACAAGCTCGCCACAGGCAACTATATCCTGGAGGGAGTAGCGACAGATGATCACGGCAACGTGGAAATGAACAGTGCCAACCACAAGGTTGGGGATGTGCTCACACTCACCTGCGACGATAAGGTGCGGGAGATGACCGTGCTTGGCCATGTGGTTGAGAACCCCAACACCAATACAGACGGCAGCTGGCTGGGTTCCATCTTCTTTTTGCCGAGTGAGGTGTACAAAGAACTAACCGGCAAAACCTATGTTATGAGCTACGCTTTTAACATTAGCGATGATCAAGAGGCCGGTATGGAAACCTTTTTGAAACAGTATACAGACAGCGCCCAGCCGACTATGAATTACAAGTCTAAGTTTACTGCGCTGGCGGGCTTGAAGGGTATACAGGACACGGCCGTTTTAATTGGCGGTGCCTTAGCGCTGATCATCGGACTCATTGGGGTTCTGAACTTTATCAACGCTATTTTGACCAGTATCCTGACCCGTCGCAAAGAATTTGCTATGCTGCAAAGCATCGGCATGACGCGCAAACAGCTTGTGAAAATGCTGTGTTTTGAAGGCAGTTATTATGCAACTTTGACGGCAGCGAGTTCTGTTGTCTTGAGTATCGCTTGCTCGCTGTTGATTGTGCGTCCGCTGTGCGGGCAAATCTGGTTTACCAGTTATCACTTTGTCTTCTGGCCGTTGCTGATTGTTTTGCCGTTGCTGTTTGTCCTAGGAATTTTCGTTCCTTTGATTGCTTATCACACAACAGATAAGCAGAGTATTGTAGAACGATTGCGAGAAATTGAGTAATAAGTATTCAAATCAACCTTATAACTGTTTTTCAAGTTTTGATAAAAATTCATCCAATGATTCACTGATATCAATATTCATTCGCTTTGCCAAAACGATCACCCACCATAGGCATTCGCTAAGCTTATGCTCCAGTTCAGATAGTGTATCTCCTCCTTTGGGCCAACGTTCTTGCTGGGACATCGTTAAACGGCCCACCAAGCCAGCATCTGTCAAGAAAGCAAGCGCATCCTCTTCTACTGTCCATTCTTTTTCATGATACTGTCGTTCCAGCTGATGATATTGTTTTCTTATTTGAACGGAACGCTCAACTACCTCATTAAAATTCATATCTTTCATAGTTCCCTCTTCTTTCCTTGTGTTGTGTTAAGTTATTTAAATCAATTATAGCATTCTAGTTATGACAACGCCCTGTCATATTTAGAATGCTATTTTTATGAATTTATCCAGTATACTCTTAGGTTGTGAGCTGGGCTCCTCGGTGCCACGTAGGGGCATGGGGGTCTCAATACTGTATTAGAGCTGAAGGAATATATTGACAAATGCCGCTTTTGACGTGCGTTCATGCCGACGGCATTCCATGGTTAAAAGAAACTAACCTGGAGAGTCAGTTGCAAGAGCAGGGCCGTAGCCCATGATGCGGTAATTGAATTAAATTCAAAATAAATTTCAAAGGATGGAACTTTTTCACGTTAGCATGCATCTAGAGAACAGATACCGAAAGAAAGGGCAAAGAAAGGATAAAGCGCAAAGTTGAAACTAAGACTAAGACTAAGACTTAGACTAAGACTTAGACTAAGACTTAGACTAAGACTTAGTCAACAACAACGACAACGACAACGACAACGAGGAAATTGAGAGCGAAAGGAGATCTGGAAATTGAGTATGGAATTAGCGAACATCCCCTGGAATTTAGTCATACCCATTATTATTTTCCAAGTAATCCTACAAGTGGCTTCTTTGATCAGCTTAGTGCGAAGTGATGGAGTCCAGAGGGGAAATAAAATTATGTGGGCAATGATCATCATATTATTGAGTATGATGGGTCCTGTTTTATACTGGACGCTCGGAAGAGAAGTCCGATGATTGAATGCAGAACGATTAGTAAGAAGTTTGGGGCGTTTAAGGCCTTGGAAAATGTCAGTTTTAGCATACCAAGTAAGAAGTGCTATGGATTCTTAGGCCAAAATGGAGCAGGTAAAACAACAGTTTTGCGTATGTTAGTAGGATTGCTACGGCCCGATCAAGGGGAAATATTCGTTGCCGGACATTCTCTGCTCACTGAACGGCAGCAGGTTCAGAGGCTTTGCGGATATCTTCCACAGCGTCCAGAGTTTTATCCGTGGTTAAGTGGTGAGGAGTTCCTTCGGCTTAGCGCGGAATTAGTGGGGGTGCCAGCACGCCAGGCGAAAAAAGCTGCGGGTAAGTATCTTGATATCGTAGGTTTGGCGGACTTCGCTCGTCGCCGGGTGGGTAAATACTCGGGTGGCATGCAGCAACGTTTAGGTTTAGCCGCGGCTTTAATCGGTGACCCACCGGTGCTTTTATTAGATGAGCCGGTGTCAGCGCTTGATCCGCAGGGACGAGATTCAATGTTTTCCTTGTTAAAAAAACTAAAACAGGAAAAGACCATCTTTTTATCCAGCCACATTCTACACGATATTGAGCAGGTGTGTGATGGTGTGGTCATAATTCATAAGGGGCAAATCAAGGCCCTGGGAACTATGCCTGAGTTATTAGAGCAAAGTGGTGAAAGCATAGTTAGGGCGCAGGTGCATTTCGAAGTTGACGGTCGTATGATGAACCAGTTGCAGGCAGAATTTAGCGGTGCCATGCAGGGTATTGGGATACCGGTCAGTAATGTAGCTTGGCAGGAACAGGGATTGGAACAACTTTTCTATAAAGTTGTCAAGCAAGCGGAAGAAGAACAACATCAAAATTCAAGTACGGGTCATGGAGGGGCTAGAGATGGCAATATGGCTCGCTAAAGAGGCCCGAGAGATGGTAAGACTGGGACGGTGGATACCGCTGGTCGCGGTTTACTTGTTCCTAGGGGTCTTACAACCAATCACCTTTAAATTAATGCCGTTAATTTTAAGTTCAGCCAGCAACTTGCCAGAAGGCACAGTGATTCATATTCCGCCGCCCACCGTGGATCAGGTGCTGTTTAGTATCATTGGCCAATATAACCAGCTCGGTATCCTTGCTCTTATCTTGGTAGGAATGGGCTTGATAGCCGGTGAACGTAAACTGGTTGGGGAATGGTTATGGAGTAAACCTGTCAACATCGCTCACTATGTTTTGGCCAAGTTTAGCGTGTTTTTTCTGGTGGCTGCTCTCTCCTCGTTGGTAGGACTTGGAATCGGAGCCTATTATACTGCCGAATTGATCGGTCCCGTAAGTTGGAGTGCCCTTTGCCAAGGTGCCCTGCTCTATGTTTTATATCAGGCGTTTCTGATCAGCGTGATCCTGTTGGCCAGCGCTCTTGTGACAAGTCCGACCTTGGCTGGTGGTATAGCCTTGATTAGTATAGTGTTAGTTAACCTTTTGTTGCCGATGATTTGGCAGGGTCATTTTATTTCTGGTCTTTTAGAGTTAATTCAAGCGACCTTGAGTCAAACCGCCTGGTCAAGGTCTTCGCCTTTCTGGGAACCGATTGTCACCACCTTGCTGGGGACGACAGTACTCCTAGGTCTGCAAATTCCTTTGCTGGCTGGGAGGAAAACTTCCCATTAGAGTAAAAGTAGAGCATAAGACGTTGATAGTTGATAGTCTATAATCAGATCAGATTAATTTGTCAGTTAGGGAGCTGTTTCGAGTGATTGAAATAAATGAACTGGTCAGGAAGGCCCAACTAGGTGACCTAGTGGCCTGGGAATCCCTGCTCGCTCAGGTATATCCTCTGGCTTTGCGTCAAGCGCGGGCAATGTTACGTGATCCGGACCTCGCTAGGGATGCCGTACAAAATGCTTTGCTTAAAATGCATACTCACTTGCATACTCTTGTCGAGATTGCGGCATTTTCTGCTTGGTGGCGGCGAATTGTTACGAACGAAGTCTACATGATTCTCCGGCTCAAACAACGGGATACAGAAGGCTTTGACCTAGGGATTCTACAACAAATTGGGGTTGCAGTGGATGAGTTGGTCGTGATGCGTTGTGAGCTGGCTCGGGTTCTCCAGCTATTACCAATTGATCAACAACAGGTTGTGATCGACGTGGATTTGTTGGGGGTTAGTTTGCTGGAAGTTGCTGAACGGAACCAGATACCCATAGGTACCGTTAAATCTCGTTTGTCTCGTGCGCGGGAGAGGCTTCAACATCATCTAGAGGTATTTCGGGAAGGACGAAAGGAGAAAAAGAAAATGGAATATTCAACGGTAGATTCAAAGGCGAGTGACTTAACAGCCCTTTTTTATAGCTATTTAGAAGAAACTATGAGTGGAGCGGAGCGAGCGAGGTTTGAGCTGGATTTGGCTAAACACCCGGAATGGGCGAAGGAACTTCGACAGCATAAGGATTTTCTGACCTTGCTCCACACATTGACTGGCAAGATGACCCTCACTTCAGCTGAGATCATGGAGAAAATCCAGGATGTCACAGCAAAGATCACGGATTATGAGCAAGTCGTTGAAGATACTTACTTTGAGCGAGGTATCCCACAAACCTTGACATCTCATAGCTGGTTTCAGGCCCCGGACATGTACCGAATGGAGTCTCGTCACCCTTCCATGGGTGAAGTGATTGTAGTCGTTAGAGGAGTGGAAGCCCTTAGCTATATGGAAGATGCTAAACAAGCTGTGAAAATTAAGGTTAGTGAGGAGTTTAAGAAGCAAATGGGCCTCGATTTTACAGATTCTCTTAAGTTAATGGCTGCTGAGCGGAATAGTCGCCCGCTGGGCACTGAATACGTCAGTGGGCGTCCAGCTCTGCATCTTCAATTTAACCAGCAGGTAAGTGGTAAGGGAGACATGATTACCCATTTGTGGATGGATAAAGACACTTGGATGCCGCTGGTCACGGAATTGTACAATGCAGACCATGAATTAGTGCAACGCAAGGTGGTTCGGGAGCTTCGTTTAAATCAAGGCTTACCCGAGGAACTTTTTAATCTGCGTTTGCCGCCCGATATCAAAGTGCAGGATAATACTCAGGATATCCTACAACCCATTGAGGAATTGACCCTTCAAGAGGTTCGGGAGCGCCTGGGTGAGCATCCCTATCTTTGGGAGCAAGGCGAGGAAACCCAAGCTAAATATCAGTGGATTAAAATGCCGGGCGGTGAAGGAGTATTGTTAACTCAATATTTTGTCCCCGGGGACCCGTTGGCGAAATTAACCTTAACACAGGGCAAAGTTGCGCATGCTAATCTGCCGCCTCAGTTACCGCCAACTCCAGTCAGCTTTGAGTTTGCGGGTACTAAAGTTGAAGGTTCGTACTTGGAATTGGGTCTAAAACCAGCTAAGGGGTTCCTAGTATGGAATCATGCAGATCGCTATTTTACGGCAGGTGGCGATTTCGATCTGAAGGAACTCTTGTTGATAATAGCTAAACTTTCCTCAGCTGGTACTTCCCCTATTGATACTATATGATTTTCTAGGTATTGTTATTGAGAAGGTATGTCGTTATCAGAAAGAACAAGGGAGGTTAGCCTGGTGCCTGCTACTTTGAAGGTGTTTGGTGCCTGACACCAACTTATCGGTTCTTAAGTTAATACAAATCCCGCTTTTGCCAACGCATTCACATAGGTTGATAGTTTACGGTCCGATAATGTTAGCGTACCTTCGTCAAGAGATACCTAATACCAAGATTCATCGAAATAACATTTTTTAAAAGCAAGCATATTATTTTCTGCAACAACACATTTGTGTATAGGGTGAGACCAACTGAAAATAAATACGCCGTCTTTTTTAAGGTAAGAAGCGATCCGGCAAAAAGTACCCTCAAGGTCGGTGGTCCAGCCTATGGCATAAATCGAATAAACAAAGTCAAAATAATCCACTGGTATGCCACATTCTTCTTCCATGGGAGAACAGATCAATTTTGCTGAAAGACCGCATGCCGTCAAATGTTGCGTTGCCTTTTCGATTTGTTTTTCTGATATATCCACAGCCCATAGTTCAGATGCTTTGCGTTCCCCCTGATATTGCAAGGAGCGACCGGTTCCACAGCCTATCTCCAGCATCTTTTTTCCTGAGACATCGCCAAAAAGTTGGCATTTTTCTTCTGAGACAAATGCTCCATAGAAAGGAAGCGCGGTTGCTCCTAAGATGTCATTTCCTTTTGTATCCCAAAAGAAGCTGTTTGTTTTATAAACAGAATTCTTGTCCATGCCGACCGAGATGGCGCAGCCAACCTCGCCAGCGCCTATAATGTTTGTTCTATAAACAGAATTCTGGTCCATGCCGACACCCTCCCAAAATACAAATACCCATCACTTGAATAAATTCTGGGTAATTTGCTATGAATAATCCTGCTAATAAAAATCAACCATAATTTGAGAAAAATATTATAGAAAATCATTTCAATATCACAAGCACTCTGGGGTAAGACTTGAAGTTAAAAGATACGTTCAAAATATGGGTCTTTAACGAATGTTCTATTTGATAGATAAAATATAAAGAATGCGTACAAACTTATATATTTTTATACATGAAGATATTGCTTTCTTTTATCCTAAACCCATTGTTTTTGTAAAATATTTCACTTGGGTATCTACGCTCAGTATTTAGAACCAAACATGAATAGCCTTCCTTTTTAAGTTCAATACCTGCAAAGTTCATTAACCTGCTACCGTAGCCATTTCTTTGGTGGTTTGAAGATATAAAAAATTCGTCAATAAAAAGTTCTTTAGCCTCCAAAAAGATATTTCTTCTTCCAAATAATCCTCCAACAATAAGACCGTTTTCATCACATATAACATAACAAATTGATATTGGATTTATTGTTAAGTCTGAAATTCTCTGTCGAACACTTTCAGGATGCCAATCCTCTTTCCAAGGTTCTTGAGCATATGTGTCAATATAAATACCAATAAGTTCTTCAGTATCTTCAGGCTTAAATCTTCGCACTCTTTCCATTTTTATTTCCCCCAAACCAAATGCACTCTTCATGGGTTTAAGAATAATCCTGCTAATAAAAGTCAACCATAAATTTCAAGAAATATCAATATAAATGTGAACATAGCGAAGCTG
>NZ_SPQQ01000031.1 GCF_004766045.1 Desulfosporosinus fructosivorans | reverse complement strand
GAGACAAATGCTCCATAGAAAGGAAGCGCGGTTGCTCCTAAGATGTCATTTCCTTTTGTATCCCAAAAGAAGCTGTTTGTTCTATAAACAGAATTCTTGTCCATGCCGACACCCTCCCCAAATATAAATACCCATCACTTGAATAAATTCTGGGTAACATCGCATTTTTAGCCTAATGTGAATCAACTACAACTACATAATCCCTCCAATATGTGGCTGAGCAGTTGAACGGAGTCATCCTTTGGTATTAACACTTCGAAATTAAATGGCAAAACTAATTGATAGTGTCCAGCTTAATTCGGCATAATTTTTAGTGTGTAATTTGGTTTTAGCATAACTTAATTATACGCTAACTGCGGGTTCTTGTGGACCCGCGGTTTTTTTAAACATTAGGGGCTGATGCTTACGAACTCTGTTCGTTTTGCAACAGCCCCATTATTAGAGTTTTAAAACCTGCTGTGATTAGCTAACCGCATGTCGTTGTAGTAATTACTGTTGGGAAGGTTAACAGCACTTGAACCAAAATAATCATTTTTTCTTGAATCTTTGTGAATTGCCCTTCTTCAAAGGGTCCTCCCTGTAATGCCACCCGGTCGAGTGCTTCATCCATTTCATTGATTTGACTGAATAAAAGTGATACTGTCGGTAATGTGTTCAGGAACTCAGTGCTGATTTGGTTAAACTCAGTTAAATCACCGGAGATCAGCTTATCTTTGGGGGCAAACCCTGCAGGAAGCGTTGTGGTGCTTAAAAACTCATATTCTAGCTGTTGCCCAAAAAGGGTCGGCGGTACTGTAATTGTCGTACCGAGGTTAAGAACACACGACCAGGGCACATCAATGACAAAATCATTAATGGTACCTTGAACCGTAGTTGCAGTTTGAGCGGTTGCTTGGCTAAATTGAATGTCTTTGCGCACAAAGCCGGCTAAAAACAATCTGGGAGTATCTAGTGGCACACCGGCTACTGGAGGCGGAGAATTGAAGAAACGGCTTTGAGTTATTTTAAGGCGCTTTCTAATATTTTTTATTTCTAGTGCTTTTGCCGGTAAGGTAATAATTGCTTCGGCAGGGATTGATGCAGTTACTAATACCGTAGTAGGAGTTGGTTGAACTACTTGCAGAGGAGTGCACGTCGGAAGGCTTGCAGTACTTGGGATAACCGGATTGGGGGTAACCGGCACCGGTTGTTGAGGACATACCGGAGTTGGAGTTAGTTGCGCCCAACCGGGTACAAATGTTGATGTTGGACAGCACCGTGAACATTGATAAACATTACTCAATTTTACATCTTCCCTTCATATTTGTATATATTTCCTAATGATTACATAACATCTTATGTACAACCAGCAATTTTGGTGAGGACAAACAATTTTAAACTACATAAATTATGAAGTAGGTTTGAAGCAAAGGTCATTTAAAATATAAACCACAAAAAAAGAGCCTGATGAGGCTCTTTTTTATATATTTCATGTAAGATTGTGACAAAATTCTATTCTCTATGGAGGCGACCTGTTGTTGGAGGCTCAATTATGGTTGGGAAAATAAGCCGTAGTTGAATTAAAATTATCATCTTTTCTTGGATTGTTTGGAAAACACCTTCTTCTGAAGGTCCACCATGTAACGGAATGCGGTCAAGGGCATTATCCATTTCATTAATCTGACTGAAGATAAGCTCACAGTTAGGTAATAGGTTAAAAAATTGCTGGTTTACAACATTAAACTCTACGAAGTCGCTTGACGGCAACTTGTCTTTCAATGTAAACCCTGAAGGAGGAAGCGTGAGGTCAGAATATTCGTATTCAGCTTGCTTGCCAAAAAGGGTGGGTGGAGTTACTAGGGTACGGCCGAGGTCAATCACACAAGAAATAGGTATTTTCACAATAAAATCCTTAATTACCCCCTCTATGGTCGTGGCGGTTTGTTGAACCACTTCAGAATATTGAATGTCTTTACGTACAAAACCTCCCAGGAACAATTTGGGGGTATCGTGTGGCATACCGGGTATTTGTGGAACAAAGTTAAAAAATCGACATTGTGTTATTTTTAGGTTCTTATTAATCTTTTTAATTTCCAGTGCTTTCGTAGGTAAGGTAAAAACTGATTCGGCAGGGATAGAAACTGAAACTAATACCGTACGTGGATCTATTTGTTTGATCTCAAGTGGGATGCATATTGGCAGTGTAGCTGTTGAAGGTATAACCGGATTGGGAGTAACAGGTTGACTTTGTGGCGTCCACGGCGGAGCAGGAGGAGTTTGTTGAACCCAATTGGAGATAAAAGGAGCTTCCTGAGTCCATTGGTGTGGACATTGCTTAGTCACTGTATTCTCTTCCTTTCTGAGCTAATATAAAGATAGATATACTCTGACAATATAATCTACGCAATAGATAAAGGTTTTGTGTAAGATAATTTGGATTGGAGTTTTAACAATAGACGCGCTTTTTGGTAGAATTTCATATCTTGTACAAAGTGACCCTGATAACTCCCACAATCTCGTATTTGCCGTGTGGCAATTTGAAATGCTTTCCGTCCGAGTTATCTCATTTTCATCCTTTAAAGATGAAATATTATCATTTTGGTTTTGTGAGGTGTGTTGCCATGCCAGTAATATCTGTACGGTCGCAATTCGGTCTTTCCATGCTTCGTAATCAAATAAACCCACGATTTTACCTCCTACGAGAAATGCCACAGAACGTCCCTACCTGTCACTATGTAGGTAAATCTCAAATATGCGGAAGTTTTTAGACGATGTGGCGGGAATATCATTTTCAGTAATAATACAACTGTGTGTAAGTTTCATTACTCTTTTACCTCCTTGGTATTAGGTCAGCATATTCTACGAATGCGTGAGAACATATGGATAATCAGAAGCTCCGTTATATACAAAGAATGTGGCTTAACCATAACCGCAGATTATGTCAATTTATCGAAAAGTTTAAATAGTTACGAAGTGAATCATATTACCATTTTGTTCGATGACTTTTTTCAAAGCATCAAAAGAAATCCATACCGTAGCAGTATTATCGTTGGGATGAAACCCAAGCTTGTTTTTTCCTGCTAAATCATTGTCCAGTACAACCTCTACAAAAGCATCAGGGTCATTAATTATCCCTAGTGGGGTTACTTCCCCCTTCTGAAGATGCAAGTATTTAAAAAGCCTTTCTTCGGAAACAAAGCTCAATCTCGTGCAACCCAGTTGCTTTTGAATACTTTTAATATCGGCCTTTTTGTCTTTATCTAAAACCACAAGGAAATGCCGTTCACCATTTGCATCACTTAAAAACAGATTTTTACACACATCTCCATATTGAGTTATGTTCAGCTTGACCATATCTTCTACTGTAAAAACAGCTGGATGATTAATAATCTGGTATTCAATATTTAAAGCATTTAGTATTTTGAAAACTTTTTCTTGTGGATTATCCATTCTTTCTCCTTCGCTTTATGCATCATAGTATTATAAATTAGAGTCACATAATCAAACAAATACACTCTAAAAGCTATTTCAATTGTCCCTCACTCAGAGTTTTATGAATAATAAGATGCTGGCTCTTTCGTAAAGATTGTTGATAAAAGCAATATGGTATTTGCACGAATGCCTAGAATAATGATGAGTCTATAGTCATCTTCCCAATCTTCAAATCCATTCATGTCAGTATCATCAAGCTTTTTTCTTCGACTATTAATGTCAATAATCTTGCTGTCTTTATCCAAATAGATCACCTCCATGTAATTGACAATTAAATTGTTTTTTAACTTTTAAGCCTCACTTAGTGAGCCAAGGATGCCGAACTGCTATAACAAGGCACAGTCTTTCCGAGTCACGGTAGAGATGCCGGTTACCCGACACCCCCCGCACAGATCCCGGCGTGCGGAATTATCGCACCGGGCTCCTCAAAAGTATTCGCTTCCATACTTCCAGCATCAGAAATCAAAGTAAAGTTGTACTAGATTCGACTCGACAATTCTTGGCTTTGGAACTCTATATCTTTTCCAACATGCGCTGAACTCTGCTAGATTAAAACTACGTCGCTGACTTCTTCGGTTAAGCCATTTGTAAAGAATTATCTTTACATGTTCATAGAACTTGCTTAGACTGCTGTAGTTTCCAATCAGTCCATAGTAGTTGTTATACCCTCGCAGTTTCGCTATGAGTTTAGGAAAGAGCCTTCTCAAACGTTTGTTTCGCATCTCTTTACACCATTCTGTAGCGATCAGTGACTTTCTTAACTTACCTGGTGCTGTGCGTCGTTTGATAATATCTCCGACTTTGGCGGATACTCCCCAGCGAAATTCAAATCCCAAGAACTCAAACTTTGTGTTTTCCTCTTTGCGAAATCGTGAAAAGCTTATGATATTGGTTTTCTCCTGCGCCAGTTCCAGTCCGAATTTTCCTAAGCGCTCTCCTACTGCTTGGTAAAACTGCACTGCGTCTTGTTTGTATTGGAACGCACACACGAAGTCATCTGCGTATATGCAGATGTAGTTCATGCCTTTGCAAGACGGCTTAACCCTCTTTTCGAACCATAAATCAAGTGCATAATGCAGGTAGATGTTCGCTAAAATTGGACTGATGACTCCGCCTTGCGGGCATCCGGTTACTGGATGTTTAACCATTCCATCGATGTCCAAGATGCCTGCTTTTAGCCATTTCTTGATCAGTCTCAGAAATGCTTTATCTGCTATGCGCAATTCCAACATTCGAATGAGCCAATCATGATCAATAGCATCAAAAAAGCCTCTTTTAGCGATGTAAGATAGAGCCATAAGATTTCTCTAGTACAAGATCATGAAGTCTTGTAAACTAGCAAAGAAAGAAGGGCTCATCTTATGGAATCCATCATTGAAGGCTATCACGAATTTCAAAGTATCATTCGTGGGTATACACACAAGGTTGTCGTGGCTACTCGGCGTGAACTACTAAAACTGGCTACCTATCTGCAATCCCTTTCCTTGAGTTTTGAATCAACATCCTTGGTTCATCTTGAGAACTATTGTATTGAGCGTAGCGAGAATAAATCTCTCGGCTACCGGAATCTCATCATCTCCTTTATTCGTTCATTCTTCACCTACCTTCAGCAACAAGAATATCGTTTAGATAATCCATCTGTCCATTTGCCCTTCACTAATCTGGAGGCCCATCAAACGCTACCCGAAGTAGCTTCACGAGGTGAAATCAAGGAATGCTTACTGGAGCTTAGAAGACAAGTCGACTCTGAGTTAGGACGTCGGCAGTTTGATCCCATCCGCAAGCGGAATTTGGCTTTGTTTGCTCTCATCTACGCTACTGGCATCCGGGCTGGTGAGGCAGCTAACCTCTTGATTCGTGATGTCCTATGGGATGAACAGATCCTCTGTGTTCGTGCTGGAAAGGGCCGCAAGGACCGACGTGTCCCCATCGTCGGAGAGGTGCTGGAGCTCTTGCAATTTTATTTAACTACCCGAACCGATCTTCATCAGGACGCTCCTCTGTTTCTAACCTGGAGGAAAGGAAGCATGGATAATAATTTAGTCGGCCAAATCTTCAGGACGTATTCTGAAACGTGGTCTAAGCCTCTAAAACCTCATCAGTTGCGGCATACTTGCGCTACTCATCTCTTCCAAGAAGGCGGCAACATTTATTACATTAAAGACTGGCTCGGCCATCAACGAATCACCACCACCCTTCATTATGCCCAAATTCAGAATCCCGAGATTGCTGCAACCCTTGAATCTCATCCGATCAACAGTGCAACCCTTCCCAAACGACCTAAGCCTCAACGCTTTAAAAATCCTCGTAAAAAGCCGACGAGTTCCTTCCGCCGGAACTATACCATGACTCCTGTAGCAGGCCTTCTCGTTGGCAAATTAGCAGACCAGATCGAAGAATTTCTTCGAACAGCCACTGGTATGAATAAATATACTCCAGGAACCCTTAAGGAATTTCGCGTTAGTCTGACACGGCTTGCTGTTGGTTGTCCCACCTGCCTCGATAAAGGCATCGAGACCTTGCGTGGTGCAGACATCATCCGTTGGCTTAGCGCTCGTAGACAGCTTGGTATTTCACAGTGTACTATTGATAAAAATCTATCTCACCTCCGCACGTTTATGGCTTATGCCGTCGATCGCGGCTGGAGGATGGATAACCCGATGGAGGCGCTGAAAATGATCCACCCGCAACCTAAAGAACAAACCTATTTGACAGAGGATGAGATGCTACGTTTACTTTCTTCTCCGGACCGCACAACGACGGAAGGTTTTTCCGATTACATTGCCCTCTTGGTTCTTTATGCGACAGGTCTTCGGATTGGCGAGCTAAGTGCTCTGAATATCGAGGATGTCGACTTGAAAGAAGGCTGGGTTCACGTTCGACAAGGCAAGGGGCGGGACCGACAAGTTGCTCTTCCCAAGGCTACTTTGGACGATTTATTGCAGTATATCCGACTATATCGTAAGGCAACCACGGGTCCCTTTCTGTTAAACCTCCAGGGCTCCCGGTTAAAGCCTTGGACTGTAAGTAGACGGATACGGCACTATGCTGAGATCGCTAGTATCCAGAAACCTGTTAGCCCTCATACCATCCGTCATACTTTCACAACCCATCTGATTCAACGGGGTGGGCGGATTGAGATTATCGCTAAAGCACTGGGGCATAAGTCGTTAGCTGAAACAACGCCCTATGTCCATGCCGATTTTGAAGACCTTCGCAAAGCAGTGAGCTTACTTAGCAAAAATATGCCACCCTTGTCAGGAGTGAAAAAGGTTGAACAGTGAAACGACCATTATGGACTTCCTTAGTTATGCACAGATGGTGAGAGGATGCCGACCTAAAACGGCTGAAGCCTATTCTATCGATCTAAATGTGTGGAAAACATTCTGCGCTGTTCGTTATTCACATGTGGACAACCCCTCTAAGGCGAAGATGGTTGTGGATTACATCCGGTATCTTCGGGTGGATCGCAAGAATGCTTCGGTAACCGTTGGTAGAAAACTAGCGACGTTATCCGCATTCATTGATTTTCTTATTCTTATGGAGCTTTTCGACTCCAAACAAGACGAACGCAAGAAATGGCCCAAGTTACTCGATACGCCTAAACGACTGCCCACCGTCCTTAACAACCCAGAAATGCAGGATCTCCTTACTCAACCGGATACGTCAACGATCCTTGGCCGACGCGATCGCACCATCTTGATGCTAATTTATTCAGTGGGTCTGCGCGTGAGCGAGATCTGCTCACTGCAATTGAAAGACATTAATCGAAACGACGGGCGCATCCTTATCTCAGGCAAGGGTGGCCGAGAGCGTTATGTACCACTAGACCCTATCGTAGACGAAGCCATCCGAGACTATTTATTGTTCAGAACCAGTGAAATCTCTGAACTCTTTGTTAGTAAAAAAGGTGGGGCATTAACGCCTCGCGCTATCCAATTCATGGTGAAAAAGTTCGCTCAGCAAGCTCAGATCGACAAGGTTGTTACTCCACATAAGCTTCGCCATACTTGCGCCACCCATCTCCTTCAAGAGGGGGCTCATTTGGTATCCATCCAGAAATTACTGGGTCACAAAAGTTTGACGACCACTCAGATCTATTTGCATATTACGATTACCGACCTTTTGGAGCTCTCTAAGAAACATCCTATGCGCAAAATGCGTACCATGATGGGACTCATTGGCGATTCCGTTACTTCCTTTCAAATACCTTACGGTTCTCGTACAGGAACATAACTAAATTTTATGAAATACTGCGTCTGAGTTACCTTTTAATAGTATTCCCTACCTAACATGCTACTGCTAGCCAATACCGTTCAGAATTAATGTCGCTAAATTTTCGCAAGTCCATGTCTACAACATATTTATATCCTTCATCAGTGTACCCTTTAACGTGTTTTCTGGTGTTACCATTAAAGTGAATTACATTTTGGGCAATTTGGAAAATCAGCCATTAATTCATTTCCTCCGTTCATCTTATTGATCACGGTCTGAACATAAATTCCCCTCTGAAAATTCAAAAAAGCCTTGAGGCGTACAACTTCATGTACCTCAAGGCTTTCGTTATGTATCTCCGCTTAATCTCGAGGGTTTGATTGGCGGAGGCGAGGGGCACCTATCCAAACCCTCAATTAAAATTCCTACTAAGATGACAGTTCTCCTACCATCTTTGCAACAAAATTGCAACCATCCCTCGTCTCACCTTCAACTCCAAAGAAAATGCCCTTCATTTAAAAAGGCATGAGATATTTGTGGAAACTCATTTCTTGATAATGCCTGTATTTTCAGAGTGTTAAATACTTACTCAGTTGCGACATGCGAACTGGCTGCCACAATCAGCAACATTGCGGCGACTCCTAAAAAAGCGAAGGAAAGGCTCGTTGTGTGAGCTACAAGACCTATGAGTGCCGGACCCGCCAGAATGCCTGAATAACCAAGAGTCGTGACAGCCGAAACCGCCAAGTTTGTTGGCATGACTTTCTGCCGGCCGAGTACGGAATACAGCACCGGTACAATATTGGAAACACCCAAACCGACTAGCCCAAAGCCAATCAGAGAGGCGATCCAATTTGGAATAAATATTGCAACGGTAACCCCTGACGCAGCGAATATCCCGCCAAAGATAAGTATATTTTTTCCGCCAAATGCCTGAACAACACGATCACCGTTTAACCTGCCTATTGTCATCGCAACTGAGAATAGGCAGTAACCAAGTCCTGCATGAGAAAAATCAACCCCTCTCTGCGAAGTCAAAAATACAGCGCTCCAATCTAACATCGATCCTTCCGCAAGAAAAACAATGAAGCATAAAAATCCAATGAAAAGGACAATTCCTTTAGGAAGAACAAACAAGGGCGCGTCCTTTTCTTCACTCCCATAGGGAAGCAAGTGCTTTCCGAAAGTTAATAAAAGCCCTACAATTACGACTATTACAAATAGCACTGCGACCAGTGGTGATACGCCCACCCCGAGAAAGCCACTAACGACACCTGCCCCAACGAAGCCTCCAACACTCCATAGCCCGTGAAACCCAGACATCATTGCCCTACCACTGGCTTTCTCAACAATCACGGCCTGGATATTAACTACCACATCGACCGTACCTATAGCAGCACCGAAAATCAGCAGCGCAATGATGAGTTCCGGAACGCTTGTAGCTGTGGCAAGGAATGGTAAAGAAATGCATATAAGTAAACTAGCAACCCAAATCATCAGACGGCAACCAAAGCGGGCTGCAAGTGCACCAGCGAGGGGCATGGTAATAATAGACCCTGCACCCAGACACAACAAAAGAAGTCCCAATGCACCCTCATCAATACTAAGGCGATCCTTTGCGTAGGGTACAAGAGGTGCCCATGCTGAGATCCCTAAGCCAGCAATGAAAAATGCTACCCGTGTAGAAAGTTGTTCTAAAGAACCCGACACAGGATATTTACCGAACGAGCAGTCCTCTGACTGTAGTTTGGACTCGTTTTTAGTCAAAGTACGTTGAACTGAAATGATTTCATTCATTTTACTACCTACCTATTATCTGAATTAAAATACCTAAGTCTCATTACGATGCAATTTCCTTACATTCTTCTTTCTATTAGTTGAATATCACAAGTCAGGCTTTCTAAGGTAGTAGAAACTAAGCCATTGATATAATCTTCCTGCATATTCTCTTGTATAATTATCTGTGGCATATGCTCATGGGGTATTGTTTTTCGGCATGCGATAGAAAAATCCTCCTGCATATTTGACCGGATTAAGCCTCCGGTTATTACTATTGTTTCAGGATTAATAATTGCTATGATTGATCCAATTGTTTTCACCATTAAAGGAAAACAGCCATCTGCACTATTTGTCTGCTTTATTTGGTCCTCTCGTGACTTATCAAAAGGCAAATAGGACACTTCACCTGCAAAGTTTGTATTGCCTCTAATAATGTGTCCCTCAACGATTATACCTGCGCCAGAACCATTACCCTTAGGAAAATTTACAACCGTAATCGTTTTAGCTTCATCATAGTTCTGCTTTTTATAGAAGCCATATGCGATGAGGTTCATATCATTCTCAACAATAACTTTCAAATTATATTTGGCTTTTAGCCGAGTAGCCAATGGCAAATCTGCCAGTTCTTTAATATCAACGGCACCAATTATACCTCTATAGATAATCCCTGGTATACCAATGCCGACAGCCTTGATATTCTCGTAACTGTAAATCAGCTTTTCAATTAGATTATCTATGACTTCATAATTGATGATTTCTACTTCAGCCGAATTTTCCTCGATAACCTCACCTGTTAAATTCGTAACTGCATGAGTAGTTCTATAGACTCCTCCATCATTACTCACATAGATACAAGCAATATAAGAATAATTTGCATTATACATAAAACGCCGTGCCGGACGTCCACCATTAGACTGCTCTAAATCAGCTTCAATAGCCTCTCCACGTTCTGATAGCTCATTTAGAATGTTGCCGCAAGTCGCTACACTTAACCCTGTTACATTTGCTATCGTTAATTTGGTTCCAAATGTTAAAGCCTTCAAAGCAGTTTTGACAAGCTCAACATTGACCTGCTTAACCCTAATTGTATTGTTAATTATTGGAATCATTCGTTTCCCCCTCAATACTTTTAATAGACCTTATAATAAGTATTATTTTTGTTTTAGGATATCACTTTCTTTTGTTCTTTGTCAACAGTTATAACTGAATATTAGGGAAATGGCGGTCGAGATAACAAAGAAAAACTTACGAAATAGTGTTTAAAATGATATGGAAAATCTATTCTATAATGTAAAAAGCCTTGAACGTACAACTTTATGTACCTCAAGGCCTTTGTCATTATTCTTCGCGTAATTCAACAGTTTTTATGGCGGAGCAAAAGTCTCACGTCCGGCCTACACTACCCAAAATCAGATAAAATCATCGCCGTAGTAGTACGGTAGTAGTAAAATAATTCTTAGCAATGTTCCATTTTAACCTCTTGATTACAATGTTTATGGCTGTTGGTTGATTCTTGGTATCAATACAAACAACCAATAGGCACTCTCGGCCTTCGTCTTGCAAAAATGGTTCGACTAACTAGTGACTGTTCCTTAGGCCTGTGTATCAAGATTTGCTCCCAGATGTGGTTGTACAGACAATACCATTGCCTTAGACATATCATTAGACATGGTAGCTATGGAATTACCATTACACTCTTCAACCCCCATGGCCATCTTCATAACCGAAATCCCCGCTTGCTGTTGTACTTTCCCTTGACTTAGTACCATTGACAAGGCTGCTATATCCATCAAACTACCTCCCTTCGGATCACCCTTGTAGCTATTGAATAGGTTTCTTGGGTTCGATCGGCCAGAGTGAAAGGTTGGTGAACACAGGTCCCCCGGAAGCTGTTGCCTGATCCAAAGCATTGACCTCCGCCGTAAGGATGTCTACCCACTCTTGCACCTGAGCGACTTCTTTCCGTCCGAGCGATCTGCTGGCTGAATAGACAGCAAGTTCTCGCATTTCTAGCAGCGGCCTCGATTTTGTCCAGGGCCTCCTGTCTGCGACGAGTCCATTGAAACTGCTTCTGATTGATTTCATCTGTTGTTTCACCCACACCAACCCGGATTTTCTTCATTTACACCCTCATCTGTTCCACCAATATGTAGGGTCTTTCTATATGGGGAGTACTAGCTAAGAATGCTGTTTTACAGGCATTTTGAGTCAAAACACTCCCCATATTATTTTATGATAAGCTCGTCATTAATAATGAAAGGAGCTTATTAAAAATGAAAGAAAAAGCACAAGTAATTACTAACAGAATCCTTGCTGATCTAAAAGAGCAGGATTATGCCGATTTCACCGTTGGTCTTTATCGGCAGTGTTACAATGGCCTTCAAAAGTATATGGAGGCAGAAAGTATTGAATGCTATTCTGTCCCCTAAAGGAATCCACTTCGTTGAGGATTTCGATTACTTAGTCAAGGAGAACCCCGAAGATGACTATTGGAATGTAGCTGGTGGGCTTGTAATGGCCATCGACAAGAACGGCTTAAAGACTGTCCACAGAACGTGGAAGGATGAGGATTACGCACACCTTAAAGCCATAGAAGGAAAACATAAGACCTACTTGAGATTCGAGTATAAGATTGACGATGACCGGGACGAATGGCAGCACGTTATAGGGCCTAAAGAGTGGTACTAGGAGGGGGAACACATCATGGCCGAAAAGAAGCAAATTACCGTCAACCTAGACGAAAAAAGTATTGAAAAACTAGATACGAATCGCGCCCAAGTATTGCGGTTACTGTTGTCGGGGAACCGCAATAATATCAAGTTTGTGTGCGATACACTTTTATCTATCGAGGACGGCCTGTTTGGTGGAGTGCACGACCAACCGAAGGAGGAAGTAAAGGGGCGAAGTTGAGTGGAGAACTGTGTTAAATGTCCCAAATGGTTACAGTCTCTTCACCTAACTATTAACCAGATAACAATTAAAACAGCAATAGCTAGTATTCTGTTAATTATTAAATACACTTCACTTGGCTCAGCATTTTTATATTTCCAGCCTTCAGAAATCTTCCAACCGATTTTTGGGTTAATAATATAAATAAGCAGAAATATACTCGCAATAATTTTCAAAAACAAAGGTATTTCAAATCCTTCCCCCACTTTTTCATTTCTTATTTAAAATTAGATCATTCGTCATCAATATATAATAAGAAACTATCCAAATTAATCAAACGTCAACTACAACAATGGATTATGGCTCTACCCGGCTATATCAGGGTTTTACTTTTACTGATTAGAGCTGCGAAAGTCGGCTTATTATTACCATAAATTGTATTGTCAGGAGTTTTACTTTATTTGATTGGCTCTACCCCATATAGGCATGAGAAAGTTTATTTTATGTGGCCATACCAATGGAGGGTGTCACAAAATTTGTTGCACCCCTAGATTATACACCACTCTGGAGGTGTATAATCCTCTTTTTGGGGATAGACCAACACGACCTTGAAATAGTCTCAAGTTTCGGCACACTCTCATTGGTAATTTCTGGACATAATTGACTTTGAATAATGCGAATAAAGCCAATTATGATATGCTTTTATTCTACTGTTTAAATACCTACAATCTTAACAATTTGTTTGTGTACTACTCCTGAAGTTGTATAAGTTATCGTGGCTGTTTTAGGATTTATTATTTTTTCTTTTAGAATGGTAACAGTGTAATGTATATCCAAACCTTGTTCAGTATGCCATCCGTCTTTTTCATAAACTTTATTACTTGGTACATCCAACCCATTTAGTGGCTTATCTTCGAATGTAAGTTCCCCAACCTTAATTCCGCTGTAATCACCTAATTCAATATTGTTTAACTTAATAGGTTTATCACTACCGTTCACTAATGAAAAATAATAGTCTTGTTTGGTATTAAGTAATTCTGGCGCAGTATCTTCAATAATCGCCTTCGAAAAATCAATCAAAAAAGGCTCATTGCTTCTGGTAGATATGTGGTAATAATTATATACACAAATACCCATTACCAAAAGTAATCCTAAGATAATACTTAATTGCTTTGTCTTCATTTCCTACAGTCTCCTTTTTGGTTTGTGCTTCAGGTTACTATTGAAATATGGATTATGCGAACCTAAAAATGTATTAATCTAATGTCCAGAGCCCCCTGAGTTAGAATATTTGTCATGGACCTCCGAGAGAAGTATAGTGAGTTAACAGAACTCGGAGGAGGATAAATATGGCAAAGTACAGTAAAGAATTTAAGTACTCTATCATGATGAAGATGATGCCACCACAGAATCAAGCAGTCAGTGAAATAGCTAGAGAAACAGGATTGTCTGAGGCTACTTTGCATCAATGGAGAAAGCAAGCTCGAACCAAGGGAATGGCAGTTCCGAGCGGTGAACAGGAAGTTGAACGCTGGAGCACTCAAGATAAGTTTCTGAAACTCAGGAAATCATATCGGTGGTTAACAAGCCCGTATTTCAAAGTCTTCCTCCGAGTCAGATCGTTCCCAAATTGGCCTGCATACAGGCATCACGCCATGCTTGAACTTGTTCAACATAAAGCCCTTTGCTTCGGCAATACTCTGCCAGTTCCACTTCGCTAAGAAGGCATTTCTTACTATCGTCCCTTTTAGCTACACTAAGCTAAAGGAAGCAACTCGATATGTCAGGTATTAAATGTTCGTAACTTTTTTAAAAGAAATTCAGATTCTAAACCATAAAATGTCGCTTTAATAGATGATATGCTATTTGGTGAAAACGAAAAACCTCCATTTTCATTATCACGTTTGCTGTTAATATAATTTTCAAACATGTTTATATTTTGGGGCTTATATCTAATACAATTCATGATAGATAAAACATAATAAGTATCCATTAAGTTTGAATCTTCTTCTGAACTATATCCACCATCCTCTTTCTGCATTGATAGCAACCAATCTATTAATGCAGAGGTCGTGTCCGTTTCGTTTACATATGTCATAGCCAGAAGAATTAAATAGGTATCCTTTAAGTTTGAACCTTCTGTAAAGCTATACCCACCATCAGCTTTTTTAAGGTTTTTTAAAGTATTAATAACTCGCTCCTTTTCCATTGGGTCTATATTATTACAAGTTATCAGCTCATATATCATTAATTTAGAATCGTTATCTGATATATTGCCATAGGATACATTCGAAAGTCCCAATTCAGATAATGCCTTATTCATAAAATAAAATTCATCAGGGTCGAGAGTTTTGTTAAGAGAAGCTTGCTGAATATAATTTATTAAATTAGAAGGAATTTTACCATCTAAATATTTAATAATTTTTAAAGCCATATAACTGTGTGGTATATTTGAATCTATAGGTTCTCTCGAAATAAAATAACCACTTTTCAATCTATATTTTTCTATACTATTAATATAATCATTAACTGAAACTAGTTCAGGAAATAATAAATAAATTCTATATGTAAGCTGAGAATCAGAAGTTTTAGATGATAAAAAACCATATCCACCATCTACATTTCTAACGGATTCGAGATAACTTTTAAATTCTTCAGAAATTGGGGTATTAATATTAAGCCGTCTTAATAATTCATAAGCAGGAATATAATTAGCTAGTGCACGTATATCTGTTGGTTTTTTTGATAGCAGCTCTTTTGCATCTAGAATTAATTTGTTTTTAAATTGAATACCTTTTTCTGTAATAGTAGATATTTGTATTCTTTCTTCAATAGCATTTAAGTTATTAAAAATAGGCCATTTATTATTGCTTGTATTGAATATCGACGGATCTTCATATAAACCATTAATTGTTATATTTAAATTATTATAATAAAAATCATAATCAAGATTACTAAGGATTTTCGTGCATGCATTTGTTACACCTATAGATTCTATGATGTTTGAATCGTTAATTGCAAATAATCCAGTGTCTTTATTATGCAATTTTAATATATATTTAATTATGGATTGCTTATATGAATCATTAAAACTAATGCCACATTTTTTTTGTAGGTCAACTAAGTACGATAGATCATAGAGAATTACTACACTACTAATATCCTTAATTTCTTTTTGGCTATTATATAAATGTGATTTTAAAGACCCATTAGTTTTAGGATTTAATTTATTACTTTCCATTAAAAATAAATTATTATAATATGTATCATAAATAAATGGCTTTCTTTCACATAATAATGAAGAAAAACCTCCATCGGTGTTTTCGGATTTGTAAAATATATTTAGTGTATTTGATTTCCAAACTATACTTGTATTATAGAGTGAAAATATAGTTAAGGATACTGTTAAAATAAAAAAAATAATCATAACATTTCTAACTGTTATAGCAGAATTAATCCTTAAAATTTTAATCATTTTATTTGTAATGTCCCCGCTTTTCAAGACACGATTTTATGGAAAAAACTTAGGATAAAACTCATTTCCGTAAAATCGGTCTTTTTTTAAACGAGAGCATTTACCTCCTTTCCTCTGGGGTCTACTTGATATGGGACCCTACGTCGGATGCTTCAATGTGGCGAGGGAAGAGCCCTAGGTACATTAGTTAATTAGCCTTAATATAATCTATTTAAAATTAGTTTTGTTCTAAATTTAATTAATGGAAATATCTATCTGCGTTGCTTGGTTATACCCGTCACCGCCTATACTCCAAAGAATTTGGTCGTTTGTTTGTACACTTGTAAAATGGCCCGCAGTTTTAAATTTTATAGGTTTCCAAGTATCTGTTGCGTTGTAATCATCCTCCCGTGTGAAATCCGCCCAGTCACATGTCACACTAGTAGATTGAGGACCAACACTGACTCCACCTGGTGCATTAATAGCAAGAAGAGTTAAGGCTGAAGAATTTATAGTTTCTGATGGAGAAATAGTAAAAGAGTCTGCACTCCAAGGGTCAGTACCAGACATATATGCCTTACAATATCCTGATAGTGTAATATAGTCATCAGAAGTTAAATTGTGTTGACTTATTACTTTAATATTAGATGTATCTTTGATGACATTGCCCATAAAACTTATACTATCCTCACTAGTTTTAGTGAAAGTTTTTGTTGCACCCTGAGACATGGAGCTACTAAAATAATCTTGAGGTTGAATGACTGAGGCAGAGTCTTGTTTTTTTGTTTCATCAGCAACTGTAATTGTGTATCCATCTCCTTTGTAGACTACCTTGTCTTTGGCAAAGACGGGAACACTTTGAGTTAATAATACTGAGGTAATTAATATTCCACCTAATAATTTTTTAATCATAAATTATTCCTCCCTTTTTAATTATAGATTATATTAAGGCTATCTTATAGAGTGGTTGAGCATATCAAAAGGTTACATAAATATGAATTTATTTTTAATTTTGGAAGGATTATTCAATTACTCCTTGAATTAATATTTTCAAGGGGGTGTAATTTGTCACATATGGAATTAATTTGGAACAATTAGCAAGAAAACTTTCTGTAACTATTAAATATTTACCTTTATTTTGCTCCTTGATCCGATAATGAACACTGTACTAAACCGCTGCGCGGTGGCTTTTTGTGGCCCCAATTTATTGACGTTCATGATATCATTTTTTCAGTTTAATTCTATTAAATTTGAAAGGATGATTTTTCATGTCTCAAAACCCCCAGGTTCTTTCCTCTCATCTTCAAAAGATGATCTTCGAAATGGAACTTCGAGGCTATGCTCAACATACCAAGAATCATTATCTCTGCCATGTAAAGCTTCTTGAAAAGCATACTGGCAAGTCTGCCCTCGAAATCACCCCCGAAGAGCTTAAACAATATCTTCATGACCGTATTAAATCCGGAATTGGCTTCAGTAGTATCAATATCTCTTGCGACGCGTTTAAACTCTTTTTCAATAAGGTTCATGGCTACGACTGGCCTGACGATGTTATTATCCGTCCCAGACGGCCTAAATCCCTTCCACAGGTTCTTTCTCAAGACGAGATTTTGTCCATTACTGATCAGGTGCGAAATTTAAAGCACAAAATGATTCTCCTAACGACGTATGCTTCAGGCCTACGAATTAGCGAAACGCTTAATCTACGCATCTCTGATATTGATTCGTCAGCTATGTCGATCCGAGTTAATCATGGCAAGGGCAACAAGGATCGTTTAACGATGTGAATGATAATGTAAAAGTGGTTCTTTCCATAGTTAGTTGAATTTTGAGGTAAATTATGGTATAATAGAATAGTCAGAAACGCTGAAACGAGGCTATTCTATGGATGAATTTATTAAGTTATTAGATAG
>NZ_SPQQ01000030.1 GCF_004766045.1 Desulfosporosinus fructosivorans | reverse complement strand
AATTTCCTCATACATTCCAATTCAACACCTTTTCTTTACTATTACAATACCAAGTTTACAAAATGCTTCTAAATTAGAAGATGATAATATCTAAACAATTTCTAAACAGTTCCTAAACTATTCTTGCGTAAAAAAAACATGCAGACGTTAAGCCGCTGCATGGGTTTAAAATATAGGTTTCACGTGAACTACGTCATTTGACTTCAATGGAGTTTTTTATAATAAAAATTTTTAAACCATTTCATAATCAGCCTGTCTAAAAATAGTCTGAACCCATCTCAATACAAAAATGTAAAAAGGGTAAAAAAGAACCCTGAGCCGATGCTCCAAGTTCATGACAATAAATTGCAGCACAATTACACTTTCAGACGTCTCTTTTAAATGCGCCATGATACGGGCTAACCCATACCTTCGCTTACCTACTCCGAATCCGCTTTCAACTGCATTGCGCTCACCCATGTCTTGAAGTTCAACTCGTTCCATGTTTCTTGTTTCTCCGGCTTTCGGGCGTCCCAGACGCGGTCCACTTAAGCGAATACCCTCTTTTTTACAGAAAGCTCGGTTATTACGGTTACGATAGATTTGGTCTGCTAAAACGGCTTCGGGATAATATCCAAATCGCTTTTTGTAGTCTTCGACGGCCTGCTGCAAGTTAACACTTTCATTAAAGGGGTCCCAACTGAGCTCATCCACATACATGTAGCCATTAACCATGCTGATGGCAACTTTAGCCCCAAATTCTGTTGCGGCCGTAGCTTTGCCCCGTACGATTGGACGAATATGGGGTTGACTAATGCTCACAATCCGATGATCTACTTGATGTCTTTTCAAGGTGTACATGGTTCTCTGTTGTTGGTAAAGAGTGCGGATAGTTTCCAAGTGTTTGGTTTGACGTTGACTTAAGGAACCATGGCCCTCAAAGCTTAACAGATGATCAATGGTCTTTAAGTTTCTTCCCACATATCCAAGCTGTTTGCCGATAGCTTTACGAATGACCTTCTTATGCGGCTTCCGCTGTTTAGCGATAGCCAGGTATTGTTTGCGAGCTTTTTGCGATAAGTACGAGGTTTCTTCTTGAGCCCTAGGTTGACATGGTACAAAGTATCGATCATCTCTTCTGTCTTTTCTCTCGATTCATTCAGCAAAGAAAGATCCGTTGGATAGCGAACATCTGCTGGCGCACACGTTGCATCGAGAAGCAGATTTCCTTTGTGAGTTGGTTTCTTCGTGGGTTCCGGGCTTTCATCCTGACTACCGCCCGAAACAGGTGGTTCCCCTAGATCTTTAGGATCTTTGGAGTACGTGTTTTCGGTTTTAGCCTCAACTTCAGGTTCAGCCTCAATTTTGGCTTCAGCTTGTGAATCCTGCTGACAAATCAGTTCGTTGATGGCGATCATGGTCTCTTTATCTAAGCGCTTACGAAAATGAACCATCAGTGATGGGTCAAAAGGATCTTTTCGATCAGAAAAGCTACACTTTTCTTTGATAAGAAGCGATCCCAGCGCCATTCGAAGGGGTTTAGCTTCGGTCCCTGTATCCGATGGGAAAAGCAAAGCGTATTTCTTTTCGATCTCATCCCAAGGAATAAGCTTAGATAACTTAACCCAGCGATTTTCAGGATTGAGTTTTCCATCGAAGGGCAAGACGAAATCTTCTATTTTAATTTGACCATTAGGCAAACGGTACATGGTGATCCTCCTAGTGCAAGGTTTTTAAGCTTTTTCTCGATATTTCCTTGCATTAGAATTCGACAAAAAGACCCTAGAAACCTTGTTGTTGCTGGATTTCTTGGTTATTCAGCAAGCCCTAATTAGACTTTCGATATGATCTACCATAGACTTTTCCCTTTGCTCTGAATCCCTAGCTCTTATCCCTTTCATTATCTCTCCATGACAAACAACCAATTTCCCACCAACCTGTTTATGTACATGCTCAAGAATGGGGGATAGCTGAGCATTATACTGGATTAAATCAAGAGCAACTTCGAGGACTTTATTCTTCTCAGCCACTGCTATTATTTTATGGAATATGTTGTCAGATTCGGTTGCTAGTAAATCATCTGAAATATACTTTTCCTGTTCCGCAAGCATATCGTCAATGACCTAATCTCTTGACAAATTAACTGTTTACTGCCAGTTTATTCATACCTCAAGGCATCAATAGGATCCATTTTCGCAGCTTTGTTGGCAGGGTAATAGCCAAAGAATATTCCAATCATCATTGTCAATGAAACGCTGATCAGAATAATTGTTGCGGAGACTTTTGCCGGATATCCAAGTAACATCGACCCAAGATAGCCCAAAAGCAATCCTAAAATTATCCCAATAACTCCACCTATTAAGCAAATAATTACCGCCTCAACCATAAATTGCAATTTGATAGAAGCGTTTCTGGCACCGAGAGCTTTTCTTGTACCAATTTCACGTGTACGCTCTGTAACAGATACCAGCATTATGTTCATTACACCAATTCCACCCACCATTAACGATATAGCAGCTATCGCAGCCACGGCAAGCTGAACACTTCCCAAAATAGAACTAAAGCTTGAAATGGTACTTTCCATGTTCGTAACTCCAGCTTCCCACTTTTTGTTGTTTAAATACATCTTATCAAAATAGGTTTTTATATCGTTGGTAAAGGTTGTTGTATCCTCCCCTGTTTTTGTAACAACTGTTAGCGTCTGATAGTTTTTAGTTGTTGCATCTTGCATTGCCAAAGTTACAGGTATATATAAATTTGTTTTTTTGTCTTTTTCAGAGGAAGAACTTGCATCGTCAAACAAAGAGGTTGTGTATTTATATACTCCTATAATTGTATAGGTATCTATTTTGTCAGCGTAATATATTTTAATCTCCTGTCCCAATGGCTCCTTACCCTGAGGAAACATGTTATTAACTAATTTATCGGACACCACGGCTACCTTTTTCGCGGTTTTTATATCTTTATCATTTATGAACCTACCCGAGTTTAATTTAACATTACTTGCCTTTTGATATCCGTCATTAACTCCCATGACGACTACATTGGCATATAGTCTTCCGTCCTGTCCCTTGCCGAATCCGCTCGCATACGACAAGCTAATTGTATCAATTCTGTCAGTGAATCGTGCTTTAAAGGTCTCAATTGCCTCGTCAGACAAAAGATCGTTTTCCGAAGGTATTCCGGCAGTGACTCTTTGATCAGAAGGTCCAACTGAATCGTCAGCTCCCCGTTCTCTTATATTAATCGTTATTGAATTTCCACCCATATCCTTCAGGCTTGAATTAATTGAAGCCGTAAGCGAGTTTCCCACATTTACTATGGCAATAACTGATGCAATTCCGATTATTATACCAAGCATTGTCAAAATTGCTCTCATTTTATTTGCTTTTAATCCTGCAAGTGCAAGTAATATATTTTCTGTGATGTTCATACTTTATCCCTCCCCCGGTTTAAAGATTGGCATTGATTTTTTCATTCAGAATATATCCGTCTTTTATTGTTACTATTCTTTGCGTCTGTTCAGCAAGTTCATTGTTATGAGTTATCAATATAATAGTTGTTCCCTTTGTCTTATGAATTTTATGGAATATGTTCATAACCATTTCACCTGTTTCTGAATCCAATGATCCGGTTGGCTCATCTAACAGTACAATTGCCGGGTCATTGGAAAGGGCTCTTGCTATCGCAACACGCTGTTTTTGTCCGCCTGAAAGTTCATTAGGCAAGTGATGAATTCTATCCTCCATGCCTACCAGTTCTAGCAGTTGTTCGGCTTTTTCCCTTCTCGCCTTCCTGCCTACCCCTGCATAAAGCATCGGGAGCTCAACATTTTTCAATGCTGAGTTTCTCGCTATAAGATTGAAAGTCTGAAAAACAAAGCCTATCATTGTATTTCTTGTATCTGAAAGATCATTGTCCGTCATATCCTGAATAGGATTACCATCTAGTACATATTCGCCTAAAGTAGGTCTGTCCAATGCACCGATTATATTCATCAGAGTGCTTTTACCAGAGCCTGAAGCCCCAACTATCGAAATGAACTCACCTTTTTTGACACTCAAGGATACATTTTTTAAAATCTGCAACTCATTAGGCGTACCTATATAAAATTTCTTTTCAACATTTCTTACATCAATAATTGATTCGTTCATTATTACCCCTCCTATTGGGTTACTGTTTGCAGATCAACGATATCTCCGTCCTTTACACCTGTGACATCATTAATTATTTCAGTACCATCAGTTAATTCTTCGCCCGATATTTCTGTATACAAATCAGTTTCCAATCCGGTACTGACGATGAGTTCCTTAACCATCTTTTTCCCATTTACGCTAGCAATGGCATAAACAACATCCTGATTATTTGAATTTTTCGTTATGGCCTCATAGGGCACGGCGTAGACATTGCTTTTTTTGTCTAATATTATGTTGAGGCGTGCATTCATGCCAATTTTTAAACCTGGATTTTTATCTATAACATCAACTCTTGTTTCAAAGATAACATTACTGGATGTGTTGCTTTTCCCTGCGGCATCCTTAGTTGAAGACGGTGAAATGCTTACTATCCTGCCATTTATTATTTTATCGCCGGTAGCATCCGATTTTATATATACTATTTGTTCAGGATTGACTTTCCCCATATCGTATTCTTTAACATTCGTGGTAACCTTCAGGTTATCTGTATCCTCAACAACGAAAAGCAGTCCATTCTCAATAGCACCAACTACGGCATATATTGATGTCACCGTGCCCGTTATCGGAGCTTTGATAACTGAATCAGCAAGATCTTTTTCCAACTTCTGTAGTGCAATTTTGTTTGTATTCAGGTCCTGATTAGCTTTTATCTTTGTGGAATTATAGGCTGAAAATAATTTGTCATAATTAATTTGTGCTGTTTTATAATCTGTTTCAGCCTTATCCAGATCATTTTGGGATACTGCTCCGGCGTCAAAAAGCACCTTGTCAATTTCATAGGATTTCTTTTTATTTTCCAGCTCTATCTCTGCAGACTGAAGGTTTGCCTGCGAATCTGCTAATTCAGAGTTGGTTTCGCTGTTTAAAAGCACACTTCTCTGCTGTTCAATATCAAGTGCTAGTGTTGATGTGTCTAGAATTGCCAGAGTTTCGCCGGCAGTTACCTTTTCACCCAACTTAGCGTTTATTATCTTTACGGGATAATTCAGGGTTGAATAAACATTTCTCGAATTGATGCTTTCAAAGGTTCCAGATGCGCTAATGCTATTTATCAAATCTTTTTTTGAAAGGGTAGTATATCCTGATACTTTAACGCCTTTATTTCCACTCAAACTAATTCCAAAATAAACTGCTGCTAAAACTGCTGCTAATATCACTGATACAATAACCACTTTTTTCTTGTTCGTCATTATATTTTTCATCATGTGCTCCTATCTTTCATTTAGTAACAATCATCAAAGGCATATCTGGAAACGCATTGTGTAACTCATAAACGAAGTTTCCCTTTTCCATTTTTTCAGGTTTTCCTACAATCAAATGCTCTATTTCGTTACGTTTGAGATAATCCAATGCTACATTAATAACGATTTCTCCCCAGTACACTTGCATATCGGCATTAAGGGCTTTACAAATACTGAATAATCGTTTTAGTGCGGTATCTTCTATATTCTTCGAATCCTTACCACCCAGAATACTAAGGACTCTTAGATTATAATTTTGAGCACTTGAAAGTTTATAGCCTTCTCTTATAAGCTTTTCACAACTACTTTGGTTTGTAACGAGAACTAAGACTACCTTGCCTTGTAGCATCTTTTCCGCCTCCTTCTCTGTTTTCTAAGTTTATTCTGGCATTACATTGTGGCTGAAATATGGCAGAAATAAGAACGATTGTGTCAAGAAATATAAAATGGTATTGAAGCTTGATATAATATAAGCCTCAATACCATTTCTATAGGGTATATTTGTTTAACTATTCTTCGCAGTTTTGTCTATATGTCAGACAACGTGAAGGCGAACTTACTTCCCTTTCCGAGTTCGCTTTCCACAGTAATCTTTTCACCTAACTTCTGAATTATTTCATAGGCAATAGCAAGGCCTAATCCCGACCCTTGGGTTGCATGCGCCTTGTCGCATTTGTAGAACCTTTCAAATATATGGGGAAGATCTTCTGTAGATATTCCTATCCCGGTATCTGATACTGCTATCAATATAGATTTTTCGTGCAAAGCTGTACAAAGTGAGATGCTTCCTCCTGAAGGGGTATACTTTATGGCATTATCAAGCAGAATGATAAGAATTTCCTCAACAAAATCCTGATTACTAGTTATCAATAAATCCTCAGGTAATTGTGAAAATGAAAATTCTATTTCCTTTTCCTTTGCTAAAGGGAAATATTGCTCTGCCAGATTTTCTATAACCTCGTTTAAAAGGAATTTAGCTTTTTTAGCAGGAATAGCATCTGTCTGCAACCTTGACAAGGTCAATAAATCGTTAATAAGTCTAGAAAGCCTCATTGTCTCATGCATCATAAGGCTATAATATCTTTTTTTCGTTCCCTCGTCGGGAATCATATCGTCAATGAGTGTCTCAAGTAATGCCCTTAATGCCGAAATAGGAGTTCTTAGCTCATGAGACACATTTGCCACATAATCGTGTCTTGTCTGCTCCAATCTCTCAGCTAAGGTTATATCCTGAAACAAACCCACGGCTCCTACTATTTTTAGTGTTTCGTCCGCTATCGGACTCATTGTTACCCGAAGAGTGGTTTTCTCCCATTCGATATTCCTAGCAATTGTATAGCCTAAGGCAAGCACTGTATCAAAGTCTTCTCCAAGCTCTTGTATGGGAAGAATATCAGCTAGTTTGTCTCCGTTTCTTTCAGCAAAAATTTGATGGATTGCAGGATTTGCATGGGTTATAGTATTTTCAGGGTCAATAGCAATTATACCCTCCGACAACCCGTCAATAGTCTGTTTTAGGCGATTTCGTTCTACTTCAAGAACTGAAATAGTTTGGGCTAATCTTTCAGATAGGTAATTTAATGAGTATCCCAGTTCTCCTATTTCATCTTTATGGTCTTCATTCGCTTTAATCTCTAAGTTCCCATGAGCCATGCTAATTGCTACATTCTGCATTTGTTTTAATGGATTAACTATGCGCCTCGTAAGTTGATATACCGGATAAATTATAAGAAGTAATACACCCAGAGTACTTAACACAAGAGCTCTCGTAATACCTAAAAAAGCTGTAATTTGTTCACTGGGCGGTGTTGCAACAAATACTGCTCCTGTTATCTTGCCATCATTTATTATTGGCAAACCCACTACCGGAATTGTATTCTTATTATCTACAATGTTATTTCCGGATAAAACTGATGTGAGATAACCTCTGAAAACCTTATCTGCCTCAGGCTCCATTCTCGAATTGTCCATCATTAAAAGTAGTCCATAATTCTTTATAATTAAATTGCCATTTGTATCATAAATATACGTGGCGTTATTCCAGATTGTATTATAAATTCCCAACTGTTTATCGAATTCAGTCTTATTAAATGCTCCCTGCTGATATCTAATCATCAAATCGGCGATTACCTTGGCCCGAGGCTTTAGTTCCTGTACCTGAAGGTCGTCAAACATATTATTAATGAAGTATGTAGATATTACTAGACTCAGTACTCCATATAGGACAATTGTTCCAATTACTAGCTTCAATATTCTTCGCAGAAATATGTTCTTTTTCATACTGCCTCCAAATCACATAAAATCACATCATTGCTTTATATCAAATTTATATCCTACTCCGTAAATACTTTTTATGCTCCACTTCATGTTATCACAGACCAATTTCTGACGAATACGTTTAATTTGAGTATCAACACTCCTAGTATCTCCATAAAATTCTGCTCCCCATATATTTTCAATAATTTGCTCCCTACCAAAAACCTGCCCAATATGAGACGCCAGAAAGTATGCAATTTCCACCTCTTTTGGCGTACAACGTACAAACTTGCCTTCAACATATACTTCATAGGTTGCCAGATTTATCTCCAGGCCATCATAACGCAGTACCGGATTCTTTTCGATATTTCGAGGTGATTTACGCCTTAATACTGTTTTTACCCTCGCCACAACTTCACGAGGGCTAAAGGGCTTAACAATATAATCATCCGCACCAAGTTCAAGACCTAAAATTTTATCTATCTCCTCACCTTTTGCAGTGAGCATGATTATTGGAACATCTGTGGTTTTACGGAGAGTACTGCAAACCTCAATGCCATTTTTTTTAGGCATCATCAGGTCCAGAATTATTAAATCCGGTATTAGCTCATAGGCTTTCTTAAGAGCCTCTTCACCATCAAATGCCGACGAATAGCTAAATCCCTCTGCTTTTAAATATGCAATTATTGTTTCATGAACAATGATTTGATCATCACAAATAAGAATATGTTGAATTTTACTCAATTTGAAATTCACCTCGCAGTGCTTTTTGTGTTTGAAAATCAGTTAGCGTTTTTAATTAAGCTTTGTCCAGTTAAGAGGTCTTTTGCTTATAATAATGTAACGAGGGACAGAGGTGATTCAGTGGCAGCTATAGTATTTCAAACCAACAAAGAAACGGGTATTACATATGCATATGAGTCTGTTTCTTACTGGGATAAGGAGAAACAGCAATCCCGTGCCATGAGAAAACTTATTGGTAAACCCCTAAAGGGGTTTTATGGTTGCTGTTTCACGTTATCTTCGATCCGATCCGCTTCAACCTGATTTTTGATATACTTTTTTATCTCTTCCTCATTCAGCCCTACCGTATTGACATAATACCCTTTCGCCCAAAAATGTCGATTGCCTTTCTGCCTAAACTCTGGGTGTCTATCAGATATCATCAATGCGCTTTTTCCTTTTAGGTATCCCATAAATTCGGACACACTTAGCTCGGGTGCTATTTTCACACATAAATGCACATGATCGATACAGACACTTCCTTCTACAATCGCAACCCCTTTTACTCACACAGTTTTTTGATGATCTCTCGGATATCGCTTCTAAGTTCCCCGCACATCACTTTTCGTCTGTATTTGGGAATGAATACGATGTGGTACGTGCAATCCATTTCGTATGTGATAAACTCGAAATGTCCGTTTGGATGCCCTCCTCTGCTGCTGACTTTGGCTTGCGAAACCTTTGTCAGTATAGCAGATGAGGGCTGTTTTATCATGTTCATCGGTACTTCCTATTCGGATCTCCCACGCATAGCGTGGGGTTTAATCTTGAATTATACGGCAGAATAATCTGTAGGATAATCGGCATTCCAGTTATGCCATCTATATTTTTGCCCTTTTTTCGGTCAAAAATCGCAGTTTTTGACCCCATTTTTCGCTCCAAAACCACTACATATAGTGGTTGACCTGTCTCATTTACCCTTAGAACCATTATTCGTCATCATTATTATACACTCTACGTGCCTCGAGTTGACAAAAATGATGTCATAAAGACCCAGTGGTTCCTTGGCGGAAGGTTGGCTTTCTTTAAAATCAGTTCTTGAAGTGCAAAACCGCCCAATGTGCTATTTGACATACTGGCGGTTTCTAAAATCATACTAACAGTTTTCTTCCATTTTAAACAGCTTGCTATCCTGAGATAATTCAACAACAACGTTTGATTTTACAATAAACCTTCTGGTAACTTATCTTTAAGAATTGAAATAACCAATTGAATTTCTTTATCCCTTACATATTCTGCTACTCGATTCAGCTGATTGTCATGCATCAACTCTTTTTTATCGTTTAAAAGAAAATGTAAGCATGGCAAATTCTCTTCGTCTGCAAATGCAATATAGGCCAAATCAAAGCACAGGATTTCTCCCTGTTTTTTACCTGAACTCATGTTAAGGTTGAACGAACTGAACTGATAGACTTGCTGTCCCTTTTTGTTAATTACTTTATCGTACGTTAATGCATACTTTTCTCCGTATAGCCCGTTTGATATATATAGTTGACATAGAATAACTTAATCTTATCAAGACTCACAGGCTTTTCACCCTAAAACGGTTCAATTCGAGTATTCACCTTTTTCGACAGATTACAACCGATTCTGTATGCCTTGAGGATACAAAAAAGATGACGCTTGAAGCTGGTTAGGCCTTGGCGGCAAGGTAATGTTCGGAGCATAATTTTCATTTATTAAGTGACTTTTTCACATTAATTTGAGATGGCCTCTTTGAACGCTACTTTTTCATAATCCCCTAATGGCCACCACTTGCGTGGCATATTATACTAGACTGGAGTGTGCAACCACTACAATCTATTTTATGGGTTCTTCACCCGAGCATCATAAAATTGTTACATTTATGATTGTGGCATATTGTTTTGCTTTTCGGACTTTTTGCTTTCTTTTTTCTTTTTATTGCTCTTATCACTCATCTTTTAATCCCTCCAATACACGTTTTACTTTAGTATTCCCAATATGATGTGAATTACAATTTTGTTGCATTTTCATAATCGTTAATTTCGGGGAAATTCTGATTATCCTCAACTATGTAATTTTTTAACCTTGCGGTAGATTTATTGCCCTGTAAATGATTTGTATATAATCTTCGTCTTAATTTTCTACCAGAAAGGGGGTCTTTTAACCCGGCAGTCATGACTCCCCACAGCTCTCCGTCGACGATTAGAAAATACACCCGTACCTGTCTAGTTTATGTTCAAGGAAAAATATCAAACAACAGCTTATTCTCCTTAGTTCGGCGGTCTATCTACTTACTCATTTTGATCTATTTTAGTCTACTATAATTCTTCATCCGTTACCGGTTCCAACCATTCATTGCTTGAACCTTCCGTAGGAACTGATAAAGGACAGATGTGCAAATGCTTCATCACTCACTGCTCCATGCCAATGTTTAATTTCCGGTGCGATATACACTACATCACCGCTTTTTAAAAGCCGGGCATCTTTCCCATACTCCTGATACCAGCCACGTCCACCCACACTGATCAGTATCTGTCCGCAGCCATGATGGATATGCCAATTGTTACGGCATCCCGGCTCAAAGGTAACATTAAAAATGCCTATTTCCTTGTCATTTAAGAGGCTTAAATAGCTCTTTCCAATAAAATATGGTGCAAATGCTACATTTTCATCGTCTTAATGATCTCTTCATCGACTTTAAGGGTATTTTTATTAAAAATCAAAATCATTCTAAAAGTTACGTATTACAAAAAACTGATCGCAATATCACACGATCAGCCTGTAAGCCTTATATTTGATTTTCAGAAACTTATATCATAAAGTTTTAATCTACTATACAAAGTATTTCTGCTCACACCTAACTTTTGGGACGTTTTGTAAATATTACCATTATAAAGACGTAGCGTTTTTTCAATTGTTTCTTTTTCCTGTAGTTCCAAAGGGTTCAGTGTATCAGTAGCTACCGGTTTGGTTTTGGTGATTTTCTCTGGGAAATGCTTCGTTGTCAATACAGAATCTCGCGATAAAACAACTGCCCTTTCAATATAATTTTGCAATTCACGCACATTACCGGGCCAATCGTAGGTCAATAAACTCTCAAGTAACTCGCTATCAATTTTCGGGATAGGCTTTCCATTCTTTTTGCAAATATCCCTGAGAAGATGATAAAGCAGAATGGGGATATCTTCCCGACGTTCGTGTAAAGAAGGTATTTTGATAATAACGATTCCCAAACGATAATATAAGTCCAGTCTAAAATGACCTTCACTTACTAGTTTTTCAAGGGGTTGGTTCGATGCAGCGATAATTCGGACATTTACAGGGATAGGTTTAGCTCCCCCTACCCGGAGAATTTCATCTTGTTGAAGCACTCGCAGAATTTTAGATTGCATTTCTAGAGGCATACTATTAATCTCATCAAGAAATAAAGTTCCGCCATCTGCAAGTTCAAACTTACCGGGGTTTCCGCCTCTGCGTGCACCGGTAAAAGCTCCATCCGTATAACCAAAGAGTTCACTTTCGACAGGATATTTAAGAAGAAACTAGACGATGCAGGAATGACACAAAGCATGTCAAGGGTATCCCGGTGTATTGATAATGGCCCTATGGAATCATTCTGGGGAATGATGAAATCCGAAATGTATTATCTTAACAAATTCAATACGTATGATGAACTGGAAGCTGCAATTGTAGAATACATAGATTATTACAATAATCACCGATATCAGAAGAGATTAAACTGTATGAGCCCTTTGGAGTACCGGCAATTCCTTAATAATTCAGCAGCATAAAAAATGACACCAATCATTATAAAATGATTGGTGTAAGATTATTGTGACCCCAGATTAGACTTTACATGGGGGCAGCGGATGCTACCCTAAATTAAGGAATGGGGCTTACCCAAGAGGAATTCTCCCAATGAGCCACAGCCCTTGACCCATTGTAGCATCCGATGTAGGGGCCCATGTCAAGTCTACCCCAGAGACATAAATTTTTCTTTATTTCCACTGTCTACTTGACAGGGAGCAGTTCAAAAGGGCAGGCTTTGTATGACTTCCGGCAACCAGGCTATCATAGCGCTTTAGGAAGCACCTTAGATCCTACGGCTTTGCGTCCCTGCCTTTTGGTAGGTTTGCCCTTGGTTCTATTGAGTTTTTACAGTATTATCCGATTTTAAATTATATTATAAAATCTATCTCTGGGACGCCTATGATATAAATTGGGAGAAAACTTCCTATAACGGCTCTGAAACAATTTGTTTTAGGGACAATGAGCTACTTTGGTATGTTCGATTAACCCTGCCTCTTCTACGATCAAGCTCGCATGCTTGCATTTGCATCTACATTTACATCTTCGTTTATTGAAGAAGTACCTACACGCGAGAAATATGCCACAAGAATTCTGGTATTCTTTACATCTGTCGATGCTTCCTTGAATAAATAATCTTGACAAAGGTCAGCATTAAGAATCAATTATTTGTTTTTTTACTTTGTACTAGCTTTTTGCCTAATTCAAATGCTTTTTTGCAATCCTGAGGAAAAACTTCTTCATGTCTTTGAGCTTTTTTCTCAGGATCAAACAAACGATTAACATACTTGGAATAGTCAGAAAATTGCTTTGTATCTGTTACATAGAGAGACTGAGTTGGACCATATATAATTGACATGAATTCCTCAGTATTTTTAAAGTGTTTTTCATAACCAAGTTTGTGAAGTTGTTCTTCATCTACATTCATTGTATAAATAAATGCACTTGGAATAGTTTTTTCTAACAAAGATTTTTCTGTTTCAGCATATACCAAATATTGAAATATCAATCTTTCTATGAAGGATCGAAAAGCACCTGTTACATCAGCTATATAAACAGGTGAGCCTAGTAACAAGGCATCAGCCTCTATTATTTTTTCAAAAAGCGGTGTCAAATCATCTTGTAATGCACATTTTCCATAACTTTTTCCTCCAGCAAGCTTACATGCGAAGCAGCTAATGCATCCTTTATAAGAAAGATCATATAGATTAATAATTTCTGTTTGGGCTCCTTCGGATTTAGCTCCTTCCAATGCGCTTTTCAGTAGAGTACCAGTATTCCAATCTTTTCTGGGGCTTCCGTTAATTGCTATAATTTTCATAATACCATTCCTTCCTTTTCTTTATTTTTGACTTTACAAGACAAATTGTATATTAGTTCCGCTTGCCGAAATCTATAGTTCAGGCAGAAATTGAAGGACTCAAAAAGTGCAGGGTTAACATTCAGCTAAATGCGGTTATCGGCAAAGTGGCCACGATCAATGAATTGTTGGCGGAACAATTCGACGCGGTTTTCATCGGCACCGGAGCAGGCCTTCCATATTTCATGAATATAAAAGGAGAAAATGCCTGCGGCGTCTATTCGGCCAACGAGTTTCTCACCCGTACAAATCTAATGAAGGCTTATACTTTCCTCGAATTTGATACGCCGCTCTATATTGGCAATACGGTCGCGGTCATCGATGGCGGCAACGTGGCCATGGACGCCGCCCGCACAGCCCTTCGGCTTGGTGCCCAAGAATCATACATAATTTACAGGCGTTCCGAGAAAGAGCTGCCGGCCAGACACGAAGAAGTTGAACACGCAAAAGAAGAGGGTGTACAATTATGCTCCACCGAATACTTTTGGACGGCCTCTACCTGTGGGGTGTTGCGCCCCGAAGTTTCGCGCATGCCTGCGTAAACGATGTTACCTGCATCGGCAAGCGCCCGTGCTGATAAAGCCCCGAAGCCGCTGGAAGCGCCTGTGATGACAACAATATTTTTCATGGTATAAAAATCCTCCTTTCGAGGGGTGAAGCTTAGAATGTTAAAAGTATACTCAGCCCAATCCACCGTTGGCAAAGAGCACCTGCCCATTGATCCAGCGAGCCGGACCTGCAAGGAAGGCAACCGTTTCCGCAATGTCTTCCGGTGTGCCAAGGCGCTCAAGCGGCGCAGCTTTGGAAAGATGTTCAATTGTGGTCTCATCCTTTCCGCTGAGGAACAGTGGAGTAGCGGTTGGTCCAGGAGCCACGGCATTTACAGTAATGTCTTTGCCTCGCAGTTCGCGAGCCAGTACCAAGGTCATGGCTTCCACAGCGCCCTTGCTCGCCGCATAAGCACCGTAGTTCGGGAATTGGAGACGGGTGACCGAAGTGGAGAAGTTGATGATCGCGCCGCCGCTGCGAACCCGCCGCGCTGCCTGCTGAGAAACCACGAAAGTACCTCGGATGTTGGTACGATGCATCCGATCGAGGTCGTCAAGATCCAGCGTTGCAATTGGTGAAAGTAACATAATACCGGCTGTATTGACCACAACGTCGATGCCGCCGAACGCCATTTCAACCGCATCAAACGCCGCTGACATGTCTTTTTCATCTGCCACGTCGCCGCCAACGGCTATTGCCTTGCCGCCCGCAGAGGTAATTGCGGAAACAGTCTCGTCAGCTTTGGACTTACTGCTGGCGTAATGCACTCCGACGGCGATTCCATCCCCTGCAAGGCGCTCAGCGACGGCGCGGCCAATGCCGCCCGAGCCTCCAGTGATCAGAGCAACGCGTACATTTGTATTGTTCATCATGAAAATTCCTCCTAAATTTTAAAATTGGTTGTTTTGCAAGTATATTATATTCCCTGAACTATCTTATACGGTAGCCTATTCTTTGCTTATCGTTGCCTAATTCTACAACTTATGATATAATTTTTATATAAGCAGACTGAGAAAGGAATTTTAATGGAAAGAGAAACCACAAATAATAAAATTATTGAATGCCAAAAAGAATTGGCTTCACTGATCAGCAAACATGCTTCTGCTGAGGGAAAACAACATACAATTATACCAACCCTGCAGTTGCTTCGTGCATCCAATGTATCGGAACACTTGCATTCCATCTACGAGCCATCCTTAATCGTGATTGCACAAGGCTCCAAAATTGTAATGCTGGGTGATGAAGCCTATCAATATGATGCCGCCTCCTATCTTGTATCCTCGGTTCATCTTCCTATCGTTGGACGGATTATAGAGGCTACTCCACAAAAGCCATATCTGTGTGTTCAGATCAATTTTCGTACCGATCAGATTTTGGATGTTGTGAAAGAAACTGACCAGATATGGACCGGCAAAACGGATTCGGGGAGAGGACTTGTGGTCAATAAAACCAATACCGCTTTATTGGATGCAGTTCTCAGGTTTGTACGCCTTTTGGATACCCCGCAGGACATTCATATGCTCTCTCCTTTGATTACCCGTGAAATTCTTTATCGGGTTTTGCAGGATGATCAGGGAAATGTCATCAAGCAATTTGCCATCAATGGCAGTCACTCCCATTCCATTGGGAAGATCATAAAACTCATTAATGATGATTTTGCTAAGCCGCTGCGTATTGAAGAATTGGCATCAAAAGCGAACATGAGCACTTCTTCTCTGCACAGCCAGTTTAAGCGGGTAACCGCCATGAGCCCTTTACAGTATCAGAAAATGATTAGGCTGCAGGAAGCACGGCGTTTGTTGCTGACCGATTCTTCTATGGACGCGGCAGATGTCGGATTTCAGGTAGGCTATGAAAGCCCTTCCCAATTCAGCCGGGAATATGCCCGCATGTTTGGGTTACCTCCGATCAGCGATGTAAAACAACTCAGAGATTCGCTGTCTTTAAACCTTTCTTTAATATGAGTATGACGCACTACATATCACTTAATGTGATATATCCTCTGAAAAGACAAAACAGGCGAAATTGATATTGTTCTTTTTCTGTCGTTAAAATTTCTTAGAGTGAGAAGTTCCCCTTCATGGTTCACTGTGAACCCTCCCATAGTCTATGTTGAGGGCAGACCTTCCCCTTGAAGGATGGTCTGCTTTTATGTCTAATCCGGCGATTTAGAAGTCAAAAAATACAGGTTGCTGCTCTTGCCACCGTTCCCCCTCCAACGCTGCTCCTTGCGAAGATAACCTGCTTTCTCCAAATCTGTAATCGCTCGCTTGACGGTACTACGGGATAGCTTCAGTTCTCTAGCGATAGTACCAATCGCCGGATAGCATTTTCTATCTTTATCGGCACGGTCATAGAGGTACATATAGACCAATTTTGCCCGGTGGGGTAATTCCTATGCGTAGATTGATGCAAAATAAGCCACAGCTTCACCTCCTTGGATGTTGCTTTTGCTCAAAGGGATCAAGGTTGATAGCAGCTGCCGGGGCGTGTATCATTCCTCCTGAAGCTGTCTGATTTGTTTCGACTTCCTCCGGAGGTACGTCATAAGCAGAATTGCGTCGGATGATTTCTTCCTCCACCTTGTGCTGGTCGGCATACTCAACTTTTCGAGCCGACTGCTCCTCGATCTCATACACCTTGCCGAAGGTGATTCCCCATTTTAGGAACAGTTTTAACCGAGTACGCATGGGATGTACGCCGGTCTTTGTGACAATAAAATGTCCCTTGGGCATGGATTTCAATTCATCAGGCGTCATCAGCGGACGTTCAATCATCTGCAGAGACTGGCTTGGATCATTTTTCCCACGGCTTACAGAACCGCTCATAATAGTCTGGCTGCCAAGAGACTTTGATAAAATCTGAGCCGATTCGCTGTTGGGTGCAAAACCGCCGAACACCGTATCCTGGCAGTTGTCGATAATAATGGCGGCGCCTTCCTTGCCGTAGTTCTCTTCCAACTGAGCAAAGGCTTGTATGATCGCTACTATGGATACCCGACGAGAGCGGCTGGCGCTGAACATCATCTCTGCAGACTCAATTTTGGGACCGCACATTCAGCTATAACTAATAGAAAGGAAAAATTACTATGGAAGATTGGGAAATCTCTGCAGAAAAAGCAGAAGAAATTTATGAAAAAAGACAACAACTTAAAGACTTAAAAAACTATCTCATAAAGTTAGATGTCAAACGAGATTTTGTCGACATTCACACATAAGTTATCTGTACAAATTCCTGTTTGTTTATATGTTCTATATTTATCATTTTATTGTCCAGCTATGGGAAATTCAAGCATGGACTCTGAAATACCAAATGTCATCTATGAAACGCCCCAAAAAACAGGGTCAAAAAATGCAGTTTTTGAGCCTAATTTTTGCTCATTTTTAGCTCCAAAACCACTACATATAGTGGTTGACTTGCCTCATTTGCCCTTGGAACCACTATTCGTCATCAGAATTACCGTCTCAACGTGCATCGTCCACGGGAACATATCCACCGGCTGTACGCTGTCAACTCTGTATCCGCCCTGATTTAGAACAGCGAGATCCCGAGCCAGGGTTCCTGGGTCGCAGGACACATAGATGATACGCTGGGGCTTCAGTTCAAGTAAGCGTTGCGTGACGATCGGATCCATTCCACTTCTGGGCGACTCAGAACATCATCCATCCCTTTCTTATGATATACTGAAGAAGTTATTACAATCAAAGTACACGGTAAAACCTAAACCATGCCAAACTTTAATAATCTTGTGCAGGAGGCGGGCGCAATTAAAACTATATTGATTATTGAAGATGATCTATCCTTAAGTAACGGCATATCCCTGGCCCTCAAAGACAGCGAATTTGCGTTTGTTCAAGCACAGGATTTGCGTTCCGCAGCGCAGAACATGGGGAACCTTTCTTTTGATTTGATTATTCTTGATATCAATCTGCCCGACGGAAACGGGCTCGATTTTCTGAAAAAGCTTCGCCAATCATCCGCTGTCCCCGTGATCATTCTGACCGCCAACGATCTGGAAACAGATGTGGTCTCCGGTCTGGAATTGGGAGCAGACGATTATATTACCAAACCCTTTAGCTTAATGATCTTACGGGCCAGGGTCAATGCTTGCTTAAGAAAAAGCAAGCCCGCTTCATCCGATACCCTGCAGATTGACAGCTTTCTGTTTTCCTTTGGCAGGATGGAGTTTTCCAAAAATGGTGTGCCCCTTGAACTCAGCAAAACCGAACAAAAGCTGCTCCGCATTTTGATCGAAAACAGAGGCAGCACCCTGACAAGGGCTCAATTGGTCGATTCAATTTGGACGAATGGTGCCGAATATGTGGACGAAAACGCCCTCTCGGTTACAATAAAACGATTACGCGACAAGTTGGAAGACACCCCATCCTCGCCTAAATATATCAAAACGATTTACGGTACCGGCTACACATGGGCGTTAAAGTAATGGACAAGTTGAATTTGATTTGGGTGATCGCTGCCGTTGCCGCCATTGCCGCCGCGCTTGCCACCGCCATAGTGGCGATTCTTCTTGAGCGCCGGAGAATGCGGCGGATGATGGATCAACTCAATACCATGCTGGACTGCGCGATAGACGGTGATTTTTCCGAGCGCTTGTTTGACGAATCCACTCTATCGGCCCTGGAAGCCAAAATGGCCCGGTTTTTGTCCTCCTGTGCAGTGTCCTCTAAAAACCTGACTAAGGAAAAGAATAAAATTAAAGGTCTGATTTCAGACATATCCCACCAGACCAAAACACCTATTGCCAACATTTTGCTTTACTCCCAGCTGCTGAGCGAACATGAATTGCCGGAAGATTGTGTCGTATGTGTAAAAGCCTTGTCTACGCAAGCTGAAAAGCTGAATTTCCTCATAAGAGCCCTGGTCAAAACTTCTCGCTTGCTTAGTAATGATCAAGTCGGAGACGGACATTAGTTCCTCTACGTTATGAACGTAACCTAACCGTACCATGGGGTTAAGTGATTGCTCGATAACCTCTCCTAAAGAATGATAAAGTCTTGTATTTTTACCACAAACAACAATAGTCTGGACTGGTTCAGGAGAATCTGC
>NZ_SPQQ01000002.1 GCF_004766045.1 Desulfosporosinus fructosivorans | reverse complement strand
AGAGTTGCCTTAATGCTAACATAAGAAATTCCCCAAATAATTATTACAGCAACCATGGCTAAATTGGCCTTCAATACATTTTTCGTCATAATTCCCCTCTTCTATTAACATGATTGACAATAATCCATTATACTACATTGTTCCTAATGTAATGGAAGTTGCTCAAATAAAGTCTGAGGATATGGTCAAAAAATAACTATTTTTCTCATACTTCTCCAACCTGGACATAAACAAGTTTATGGTGGACATCAAGGGTCAGATCGTTTCTTGGACGAACTGGCCATTTTTGTTCTTTCTTAGGATATTTCTCCGATCTTGGAAGGGATTTGAGGAAATATGTGGAAAGTATAAAGACGAATCTCTTAATTGGTCAGCGTCAATCCCCGATTCGTGTAGAGTACATCAAAACGATGATAACGTAGCCCTCATCTAATTCTAGGGGGGCGTTTTGACGCTCACGCATATATGCAGTGTGCTGAAACAAGTAACCGTCCACTCATGTTCGGATGACTGGTGTAGACAAGTCATGGGCTCTTATGCATGGCTGGCTGGTTTCATTGAGGCTTCCTTCCAGATTTAAGACTAAACTGCAAGACAATAATTGGGGTGTGAAGAAAGCTATGAAAAACACTGGACTAACATGGAGAATCGTACTCATCATATCATTGATCACTTTAATGATTTATGTCACAGTCAGGATGGTTTCATCGGGTTCAGGACTTATTGATGACGGCAAGGTGGATTTATCTAGCGTTGATTTTCAAAAAAGTGTGGCACTAAATGGAGACTGGGAATTCTATTGGAATCGATTATTGACGCCAAACGATTTTAGGGCTGTTCAACCGCCAATCATGGATTCGCTTATGGAAGTTCCAGGCACATGGGATGATGGAGAAGCAGGAAGCAAAGTTTATCCACCTCATGGGGTTGCCACCTATCGTTTGCGCTTAAACTATCCATCGAGTCTTAAAGACCCTGCTCTTAGCATTCAAAATGTTGCCTCTGCCTATAAGTTCTATGCCAATGGACGGCTTATTGTAGAAGTTGGAAAGGTATCGGACAAACTCTCTGGCTTCAAAGATGGTGAGGAATCCCTCATTTTAGATTTGCCAAATGATACGCAAGAGCTTGAGCTGGTTTTCCAGGTGGCCAATCTGAATTATGCCAGAGGAGGACTTCGCGAAAGTCCAATATTTGGATCAAAACAAGTATTAGAGCGACAAAAAATGATACTCTTAGCGCTACAGCTATTCTTTATTGGTAGCATTTTTATATTTAGTATTTATTATTTCTTACTCTTTCTTTTGCAAACAAACAATAAGACAGCCCTACTTTTTAGCATACTTTGTTTTATCACAGCGTTGCGGTCTTTAATATGGGGCGCAGCACCTCTTGCGATCTTCTTCCCTAATGTACCATTGGACGTCAGAGCATATATTAATTATTTAACAGGTTATAATTTGGTGCCCGTTATGATTCTATTTGTGCTTAGTATTTATACTATGGAATATAAAAAAACGACATTGGGTTTAGTCTTGCTGCCTACCCTATTTTTTGATGCGCTGCTGCTGACACCCCCTGGATTTATTTCGTTATTCACTAATTATTTATACGTAATGGTTCTACTACAAATGATTTACATCCTGGGCGTCCTAATAAAAGCAGTACTCCATCAAAGGGACAATGCAATCTTAATGTTCATAGCCATCTACGTCTTTGTTTTGGCGATCATTGAAGATATACTTCACTATAAAGGTCTTGGCGGTATTAATATATCTCATATGTTCTTATATGGAAATTTTGCCGTCATATTGGCGATGTCTTTTGTTCAAGCCAAACAACAGGCCAATATCCATAAAAAGCTTGTTTTGTACAATGAAAATTTAGTCGAGGCAGACAGACTCAAGGACAAAATAATGGCAAACGAAATGTCATTTTTACAAGCACAGATATCGTCAGCCTCTCAAATAACTTCTCTGCAATCTGATATGGAGAAACTGGAGTGGGCTTCAAAGACAGACTCCTTAACAGGGCTATATAACCGAAGACATATTATGGGAAAGATTGAAAATGAGTTTATAAGTTATAAACGAAATAAAAAGAAATTTGCCCTCATTATTGCAGATATCGATTTTTTTAAGGAGATCAATGATACCTATGGACATGACTGTGGAGATCGCGTGCTAAAAGTGATATCCAAAGGCCTACAGGATGCAGTACGAGAACAAGATTTTGTCTCTAGATGGGGTGGAGAGGAATTTCTACTCTTACTTCCAGAAACGGAAATCGAGGGTGCTCGTATACTGGCTGAGCGTATTAGGGGAATAATAGAAGAACAAATTATCGAATATAATGGGATTCAAGTGTCAATTACGATGACCTTTGGGGTAGTCGTTAATGAGGATTATGAAATAATTGAAGATACAATAAAAAAAGCAGACAATGCACTATATGAAGGAAAAAATCGAGGAAGAAACTGCGTTATTCTAGCGTAAATATATCCCTTTTATGATGAAAAGCTATATACTGATGATAAATGTATAAAATGTAAGCAATGCACAAAATATTGTCCTGTACAAAATATTACATTTAATGATAAGACGGTTTGGGGATCAAACTGCGTCAGTTGCTTTGGCTGTGTTAACAGATGCCCCCAAAATGCCATTCAAGTGGGTAAGAAGACACATGGTAAAAGACGCTATGTACATCCAAAAAATAAAAATATCTACTTTTGAATATACGACGGGGTAGCTGACAACTCTTTCAGTGTTGTCAGTAACCCCGTCCCTGCGATTTTGTAAAGGTTGTGGAAGTTCATTTGTGGCAACGAATTATAAATTATTGATAATTTGGAAAGGAATTAATACTATGTTTTCAGATGTAGACATCAAATTAAAGAAAAGAAATAAAATTTTGTTCTCTCGCGACAGTCAATGCTTACAAGATTTGATAAAACTAATTCAATTACAAAATCACCGAACCCTTGTGATGTGGGCATTGGATTGTGCAAAACTGCCTTTAGAACAATTTGAAGCAAAGTATCCCGATGAATTATGCCCTAGAACCTGTTTGGAACTTTGTGAGGCTTGGGCAAGGGGCAAAATCAAAATGCCCATGGCGAAACGGGCTATTTTGGATTCACATGCAGTGGCAAAAAGAATTGATGACAGCGAATACGGTGCTTTTTGCCACGCAATTGGTCATGCTGAAGCTACTGTGCATGTAGAAACACACGCTTTGGGGTTGCCTTTCTATGAATTGACGGCAATAGTCTTAAAATACGGAAAAGAGAAATTTTCAAAACCAGTCAGCGAAAAGATAAATTACTATTATAACCGCCTGCTGTATTGGCAAGAAAATACCGATAAACTTGGACTTGTTTGGGCAGACTTTTTATTGAATGACGCCACTCCTAACAAGGAAAGATTATTAAGCGAAAAACGAAAGTTAAAGCAATGAAGATTATGAGCATAACCTCTGTTCGCATTTCAACTTAGCAGTGCATTTCCGTTATCTTCAATAGCAAACACCTAACCGTTTTTACATATTAAACTTTAAACCGACATGTTGTTGTCCAGATTATTATTGTATAATGCTTACGAGTTAGGAATGATCAGTTGAAGGATGAGGTGAGGGCATGGCAGAAGCTTTGAAGGCCATGTACAATAAAGAATTTCTCCGCCAATTTGCCGAGAAGGTACATGCTGTCTACGACGCTTTCGATATGGGGAACTTCGTCGCAGTTGCAATGAACGAACCATGGGACGGGCTTGAGCTAAAAGCTCGGATGCGGCGAATAACAGAGACACTTAGGACATACCTTCCGATTTCTTTCGAAGAGGCGCTAGACGTGTTATTTGCAATCGACGAGACCTGCATTGGGTTTCCGTACCTGTTCTTCCCTGATTTCGTGGTGCTGTACGGACAAGAAGAGGAGCATTGGGAGCTTTCAATGAAAGCACTAGAACGGTTCACTCAAAGATCGTCATCAGAATTTGCCATAAGATCCTTTTTGTTGAGTGATCCAGAGCGAGTGATGTGCCAGATGATGATCTGGTCGCAGCATCCAAATGAGCATGTCAGACGATTTGCGAGCGAGGGTTGCCGCCCCCGTTTACCGTGGGGGGTGTCACTTCCGATGTTCAAGCGTGACCCGACTCTGGTAATTGCGCTACTTGAAGACTTGAAGGCAGACCCGTCTCTTTATGTGCGCAAGAGCGTAGCAAATAATCTTAATGACATTGCTAAGGATCATCCTTCGATCGTACTCGAAACAGCACGTCGTTGGAAAGGTGTGTGTCCTCGCACGGACTGGATTATACGACAGGGTTGCCGAACTTTGATCCGCAAAGCTGATCCTGAGGTCTTGGAATTATTCGGGTACGCGAATCCGAATGACGTATCGTCGCTAGAAACCAGTGCCTCCTTGTCGGTGCTGCCGTCTAGGCTGATGATAGGAGAGAGTTGTGAACTGAAATACGAGCTTTGTATCCGAGAAGGGGATCCGGTACACATCCGTATCGAATATGGGGTCGATTTCGTGAAGGCCAGAGGCCACACATCACGCAAACTATTCCTGTTGTCTGATAAAACGGTGCCCGGCGGTACACGTCTTACTGGCACACGAACGCATAACTGGTCTGACTTGACGACCCGACACCATTATCCTGGTGAGCATCGGATGGCATTGTTTGTGAACGGGCGTGAAGTTGCAGATGCAAGATTGACGCTATTCAGCCTTGAGGGAAGAGAATAACCGACAAAGTTTTACCCATCCGTGAATGATATATTTGCTATTTTAAGATCATTTTCTGTAAAGACTGTTTTTGTGTCTCATCAACGAGCGGCAGCATCTTTTTCAGCATTAACTTTTTTTCTTCCGTAAGGCTATTGAGGAGAACTCTCATTTTTTCGACCATCACTGGTGCTAAATAATTACTTTCATTCATTCGTATCAACTCCATTATTTTTAATAATTGGTCTGCACTTATATTTTGATTAAATGACAATAGTGTTTTTAGTTGTTCAAGCTCATAGCGCAGCTTTTCCTTTAACTTTATCTGTTCATTTATGATTTCGAGTTGAGCTTGAACTACGAGCATCGGATTATAATTAGGATTTTCAATAAAGTTATAGATTTCCTCTAATGAAAGTCCCAATTGTTTTAGAGATAATAGTTGTTGAAGTTTTGATGCATCAGCCTTTGTGTAAAGCCTATGACCAGCTTCGGTAAATTCAGAGGGCACTAATAGACCTATTTGGTGGTAATGGTGCAGTGTTCTTACTGTTATTCCACACTGGCTTGCAAGCTCACCAATTTTCCAGGTAGTTTTTGGCATCCTTTCACCTCGTTTCGTACAATATTTTTGTCGACAACTAAATTATACAACCTAACGTTACGTCAGTTGCAATAGGTTTTTTATTTATTTTACCTTGCTGATAAACATTGATACATTCTAGATATGTTGCATTCTAAAACTAGCTTCATTTACAGCAGATGAAATACGAATTAGGAATACGACACCGAAAATGCTTCAGAACTGAAACAAAAGGATTCAGTAACGGCTGAAATACACCAAAGGATAAGAAAGACCACTCATAGCCATATGAGTGGTCTTAAGCACTAACCTTTAAATCCTGCACTCCGAGAAAGATGATAAAGAATTAATTGATTAAGGCTTATATTTTCCTTTTTGGCGAGTTCAGCTAAATATTTGTGAAGACTCTTTGGGACTCGCACATTAAATTTTCCAGAGTAGTCGTCTTTAGCCAGTTCAGGAATTTCGATGCCTTGCTCCAAGGCTATCTCTATCCATCCCTTTTTGGCGTCCTCGATCATGGCCAATGCTTCATCAGCGCTCTCAGCCTGGGTAATGCAACCCGGCAGATCAGGTATCTCAATTACATACCCTCCCTCTTCGGCTGGATATAAAGCGTATTTGTATGGGAGTGCTAAGTAATAATCAAGCCCCTTATTCGTCATCACTAATCTCTCCTTCCAACAGTTCTATGGCTCTCTCAACGTATGTGACTTTAATATGTGGTTTGTGAAATGGGACGGAGAGAAGCTTTTCTCCCTTTGTGTAGTAAAAGTGACTTGAGCCTCCAGATGATTGACGTTTAGTAAATCCGTAATGGATTAATATTTTGTCCAATTCTTCAAATCTTACGTTCTTAGGATTATTCCGAATACGTTCAAGTAACTTTTTAAGCTTGCTCAACCGCTCCACCTCTTATATCGATAGTACCATATATAGTGGCAAATTATCAAGTATATTTAATTAATGGGTCCTATAGTGAAGATTTCGTAAAGGTTATCGCTTATAGTGATATTAGAAAACCTGTTTTTTTCCCTCTTTCAAATCCTACCTTTTCATAAAACTTTAGCGTTTCTTCCTTCGTTGAACCTGTCATAAGCATGACCTTATAACAGTTATTTTTATTTGCTATCTCAACAGCCTCTTTTAAAACTTTTGTTCCTAACCCTTTTTCTCTATAATCTGGGTGCGTAACAACATTTTCTATTAAACCGTACGGACGCAAATTCCTTGTTAAATTTTTTATTATTGCCATCGTGCAGGTGGAAACCAGCTTACCCTCAACATCGGCAACAATATAATAAATATTCGGATCAGCACAAATACCAGTCCAAAGTCCTTCTAATTCATTATTTCCTGTAACATCCGGATCGTCTTCGTGAAGGTATTTGTATAGATTTAATAATTTATGTAGCTCATCTCTTTTAACTAACCTAATAGCTTCACTCATTTAAAAATTCCTTTCCACCAAATCTGCCACGGATGCCGAAATGGGTCCGATAATGGTCATTTCGTAAAGTTTATAAAAACAATATTCACATTTTTAGCCCGTTTTTCACTTCAAAAGTCCTTGGTAAGTACCCCTTAAAGTTTAAGATGAAAATTGATTCTAAGCTCATCATTTAGGTCGTAGCCTTACTTATCAATACCTCGGACAATATTTAAAAGCCTTAGAAGTGCCTTCTAGGGCTTACCATTTTTCCTTGGGTCCAATACCGCAGATTATGTTAAGCCCCCCTCGTCCGAAGAGGCGTTGTCATCTCATTCTTTGACTTCATCCACGACATGGTTCTCTTCTTCTTGGATTTCGTAATTACTGTCAATTGTACACTGTGACTTATAAACTTTTTCAAGAACTTTGCCAATCGCGTCCGGGCAAGAAAGAACTTGTAAACCTTTTTTTCGAACAGTTGAAAGACACCTTATGCCCTTTAATTGGTCAATAATTGACTGTACACTTACTCCTGACCTTAAAGCTATTGATACTACTCTTGCAGTAGCCTCAGATTGTGAAGGACATCCACCTGCACGACCTAAATTCGTGAATACTTCACATATGCCGTCTTCATCATAATTTACCGTAATAAATATTGTGCCACAGCCGATTTTAACTTTTTCTGTCATTCCAATGGTAGTTTCCGGTCGTTCTCGTGGAATATAGAAATTACCATTACTCTGTCTAACTTTTTCTCTACAAGTATAATCATTATTTTTCATGCCTTTAACCCTCCCACACACGCGAACTTGTTCTTATAAATTTCTTTATATCAAAATCATTCGCCAGCAATACATAATTTACCTTTTTAAAATTTGGGTCCTATAACCGTGCATTTCGTAAAGTTTATAAAAACAATATTCTCCATTTTGGTCCAAATTCCTCTTCGACTGACGATTTACCTGTTTTCAAATTCTATTTTTCTGGCCCATTTAGCGTGTTTTAATCCGAATTGCTAAAGTCCGTTTTTCTCTCACTCACGTCGATTTACTATGGTGCTTATTTCGGTTTTTTCCAATTCGGGTCACGGCTAATCCTTGGTGCTTGGTTAGTACAAGTCTGAGCAAATCGATCCATAAGATCGTATATGAAGAAGGAAAATGACAACTGAGCAGCGAAAAGATCCAAATATTTAATGCGTTGGTTGAGAAGTGAAATTCTCACGCCAACGCATTTTATGTTTGCGCAATGAAAAGTGGGAAGAGGGTGGAAGAGATAGAGAAAAATATTAGGAAAAACCTAAATACGAGAACGATTCTTGTCTACAAAGTATATATTGAATATGACTCTATATTTCTTGATGAAGGAGAGTTACATGTAAGTCTTTTTTCCCGTTAGGAGCCAAACCAGCCCGTAAGTGACATTTAAGTCACTCAATTGCGTGCTCTAATGGCCTACTAAGGCCAACTTCGAAGTCAATAAACTATTTTATGAGATGCCTGTTGTACTCCTAGCGAAAGGTGCGTAATAATTCATATGGATAATAAGTTAGCAATTTTTATTCCCAATCTTATCAACTGGGACGGAAACAAACAAATCATCGGCGGTTTGGAAAGGTACATGATTGCCCTGGCTGAACTAATGACAGAGATGGGTTATGACCTTTCTTTTCACCAGAACGCCCATCATGATTTCAGCAATTATAGTTTGGATTGGCCAGTTTACGGTTATCAAGCAGACTCCCGGGATTTTCATAAAACAATAGAACGAATGGAAAAAGAAACCAATGGAAGAGTTTTATATTCTTCCATTGTTCAGCAAACCTTTTATAGGCCTCAGTCTATATGTATTTCGCATGGCGTTTGGTGGGAAGTGCCCGGTTCTTCCTCCTTGCAAGCCCGAAAATATTATGAAAGCCATGTAGCCAGCGCATTGGAACAAGCTAGTTTAATTGTCTCCTGTGATTATAATTTTCTTAATGTTACTCGGGCCATCTATCCCCATTTGGCTGATCAAAAAGTTCGGGTGATTCCCAACTTTGCAGATTCCAGGTATTACTTTCCTCGAAAGCCAAAGAATACCGACCATGTCCGCATTCTATACCCGCGCAGGTTGTCGCCTGAACGGGGCTTCGGGATTTTGAAAGAAGTTATCCCACCGTTATTAGCCAAATTCCCTCAAGTGGAATTTGAGTTTGCTATCGACACCAATAAGCCGGAATACCTCGATCTTTTTTATCAGTGGAGAGAAAACGTAACGGACAAGGAACGCATCCTCTATTGCCATCCCGATTATCAGTCCATGCCGAATGTTTATGCCGAGGCAGATATTGTTGTTATCCCCAGTATTTATTCAGAAGGAACAAGCTTTTCCTGTCTGGAAGCGATGGCCATGGGCAAAGCGGTCATCGCCACCGATGTTGGCGGTCTCACCAATCTCATTATTAACGGTTATAACGGTCTCCTTATTCATCCCTCCATTGAAAGCCTCTATCACTCTCTTCTTTACCTGATAGAGAATCCGTCAGTGTGCACTCGTTTAGGAGAACACGCCTATACCATTTCCCAGGCCTTTAGCCGCCAAGCGTGGGAAGCCCGCTGGCGTCAATGTATTCAAAGAATTTATCCTTTATCCTGAATGAAAAGCAGGTGAATGATGTATGCCAAAACTTACAGCTATGATGATTGTTCGTAATGAAGCAGACCGCTATTTAAGTCGCTGTTTGGAATCTTTGCTTACGTTCGTCGATAATATCATCATCATGGATGATGCCTCCGAGGATGATACTCCCGAGTTATGTCTTAGTTACCCTCGTGTTAAGCTCTATCGTCAACCCCACTCAATGTTTTTAACTGATGAGGCTGAGCTGCGCCGGGAATTATGGCATCATACGCTGGAAAATAAGCCTGAATGGATTTTGGCAATCGACGCCGACGAGTTTCTGGAAGAAAGCTTTTTGAAGGAAATTTCTTATTTATTAAGGCAAAGTAATTTTAAAGCCATAGGTTTTCGCCTTTTTGATTGTTGGGGGAATGAGGACTTTTTCCGGGTCGATGGTCTATGGAATCCATGGCTGCGCGGTTTTTCCATCTATTTAATTAAGTATCAGCCTCAATTAGAATCTGCCTGGCCATCGTTGAAATTCCACTGCGGACGTCTCCCTCTGGCTTACAGGCAATTAGTTCATTATGAAAGCGCCATTAGAATTAAACACCTGGGTTGGGCTAAACCATCAGATATAACCACTAAATACGAGCGTGCTACCCGTCAGGACCCCGCTAACAAATATATGGAACGTGAACACTACGAAAGCATTCTTTGGCCATCGGAAAAAATTAAAACGGAGAAATGGCTGGAACAGTTGTCCCCTTAGATTCATATCTTATTTCGTAGATAATTCTAGAGAAGAGGAGTTTTGAACATGTCTTTTACAATAAGCAGCACTAGTAGCGGCAGTACAGCCGGAACAGCCGATGTAGCCTTGACTTTGAGCCCCACCACGGCTCTGTTTTCCCCGGCCGCGCTTATTCCAGGGGAATCCTTGGGCTCTCCCCAGCTTTCGGTTACCAACGCAGGGGATGTAGACTCTTTCTATTTCATTTTTGCCGATTGGACAGCTGGTGGTACCACCAGTGCCGTTCAAGCCCAAATTTTAGCCGACAAGTTAAACATTGATATTGCCCAGGGCGCTACGCAGCTTTATAATGGTGCTATTTCCGGGCTTATTGAACAGCCGACAGGCGGCCGGATTTTAACGGCAACAACAGGCGAGTTGTTGACATTTGTAGTTAGTTTACCTTCTACCAGTGGCAATATTGTCGAGAATCTTGACCTCGGGGTAGACCTGGTATTTGTCGCTCAGGCTTCCCCTATAAGTTAATATTTTTATTGAAAAGTAAACCTGTTTGGGAAAGTTGGGCTATTCCTGAGATAAACTGGCTGAACCCAGCTAGTTTATCTCAAAAGAATAACAAGAATTGCAATTAATAATATAAGAAGTGAGTGTAAGAAAATATGGCGAAAAAAGTGGCGCTACTAACAACAAATTTTTTCCACCCCAAGGGTGAACGACTCATTACGGGAGGAGCAGAACGTTACCAAGTAGACTTTTGCCGCCTACTGCGGGATATGGACTATAATGTGGAAGTATGGCAAATGGGAGACAACTGGACAAAAGAATTTGACGGTATAAAAATACACGGGCTTCCTGCCAATAAGACTGAGTATCACACGTTTCCTGAACTAAATATGGCCTTTTATGAAAACGCCATGTCTTTTGATTACACGTTATATTTTATTCTATCCTTAGCCTATCCTTTAGTTCGCGAAAAAAGTATCGGCATAAGTCATGGAGTGTATTGGGATTGGCCTGGATTTGACACAACCACCGGAAAACAGGAAATCAAGCAAGAATGGTTAAGGCGTATGGGGATTTCACTGGCCGGACCGCAGAAACTTGTGTCTGTAGATACCAACACCATCAATTATTTTAATGCTACCTTGCCAAGTTTTTATAATAAGTGGGAGTATATTCCTAATTATGTAGACACGGATATCTTCTGTCCTCCTGAGGAGGATTTGACACACGATAAAATCCGTATTCTGTTTCCCCGTCGGATGGTTCCGGTACGTGGAATCAATGAAACAATGCGGGCTGCCGAGATATTAACGGAGAAATATTCCACAATTGAATTTCATTTTTGTGGAAGAGGTCATGATGACACCATAGAAATGCTAATGTCTCAATGGGCAGATAAACAGGAACGCTGTTATTATTACTGGAAACCGTTTGAGATGATGCCTGAAATTTACCAGATGGCGGATATTGTCCTTATTCCCTCTCGTTCCACCGAAGGAACAAGTCTCGCCGCCTTGGAAGCCATGGCCTGTGGTAAGCCTGTAATCGCCGGTATTGCCGGCGGATTGTCTGATCTTGTTATTGATGGATACAACGGTTACCTTATAAAACCCTCTGTCGAAAACCTGGTATCAAGTATTGAAGAGCTCGTAAAGGATACAAAGAAGAGAAGGCTCATGGGTGAAAGAGGGAGAGAAATAGCCGCAAGTTTTGATAAAAGGAGATGGGACGAGAGGTGGGCAAGCGTTATCGCTGAAGTGTTCAGGTGAAATGTGAGAAAATAGAATATTTAAGTAGGCAGGTCTTTACTATGACTTTCACATCTCTAAGTGTAGCTAACAAAAATAACAAATTTCACATTAAAACCAAAGAATTGGATGTTAACTTTACAACAGGTTTATTCAAGAATACACCTGTTGAGGGCGTTAGGCCAACTGCCAGTATGGCGGTATTAATAGACAACAATGATATTGTTGAAGTGACCGTCCAAATTGCAGGATATTATTTAAACGGTACTACGAACGTCCTGTACGTTTTAGAGTTATTGAGCTTGAACCCTGGCGAAGTGGCAACACGAAACTATTATGCTCATTTTAATGCATTCAAATTTCAGTTTAAAACTAGTTCTCAGGCTGTCGAAATCTCTGTTTGGGGTGAAGACTCAGCAGGAAATTTAGTCGCTGCACATCGTGTTTTACCTTCAGAACTTGCTCTAATTCCTCACCTACAGGTGTGTCAGGGGCAACAATCATAATCAAAATACATCGTAACCAGACCAACCCTGATTACGTAGTATTTTGATGTATGGGTTGCCAGTGAATTTGACAACAACTAATTGCATTTATGATTGTATTAAGGTGTTATTGTCGCAAAAACGTTCGGCACAGATCACTATTGTGTGGAAGATAAGGCGCGTTTAACTGAAATAATCTCAGCTAGAATACTTATCGCAATTTCGGACGGGGTTTGAGCCTGAATATCTAAACCGATCGGCGCCTTTAGGCGGGCAAGAGATTGAGAAGTATGCCCTTTCTCTTGAAAGTAGTTTACAATGGCGGTAATCTTTTTTGTACTTCCCAGCATCCCTACATATTTTGTTCGAAAGTTGAGGATCTCCTTGAGACATTCCGCATCTTACAATCAATAATCCCGACTGGCTTATTTGTCAGTCGGGATTATAATTTAGTTGCAATTGACTCGTAAGTCAAATTACTCTGTTTTTCTTAGGTCATCAAGAATTTGCATAAGGATATAGGTAATCACACCGGAAACTATTGTTGTATTTTAATGTAGAAAGAAACAGTTATGGGCAGGATATAACGGGAAAATGAAGAATTGTAGATATAGTCGAAAATGCTCAGTACCCTACATTTACAGACAAAGGCGGTTTTACAATGGAAGAGATAAATCAAAACCAAGTTAAGGGACGGGTACTTCAAATATTCAAATATCTACAAGCACTTGATCAATTAAGAAATCCGGTTATTCGAGACTTTCAGCTTCAGCCGTGGAGCTTATGGATAAAGGATCTACCCAATTATCCCACGATCATGATCGGTAAGTTTGAGGATACACTCACTGAAGCAGTTGAAGACTCAGATTTATCCAGTGCCTATGTCTTAAAGGTTGGCAGGCCAACGCTGACCGATGCTCCACCCCCACCTCAAAATTACTATTCAATACTTAAAGACACCTGGATGAAACCGGAACTTCCTGTTCGATTTAACTTAGAAAAAGTAGCAAAGTCAGAAGACGGGCAAGAGCTAACAGATGACTTTGTACTCCAGCAATACTTAGACAACTCAGCTTTTGTCGAGTGGTACGAGAGAAGAAATCTATGGGCCAAGCAAGAAATTCCAGCTCGACAGGCCATGGACGCTTATAACAAGCTCTATGAAATCTATGCTCGTTTAGAGCGCGAATCTGAGCAATATGAATTGATCCTGGGGGATGGTTTATTAAATTGGAATCATCCAACAGGATTAATTCGTCATCCTATTTTACTGATGAGACTTAAACTTGAATTCGACCCATCAGTGCCGGTATTTTCCTTGACGGAATCTGAGCAACCCGTAGAACTCTATACGAGCCTCTTTCGATCCGTTCCGGAAGTGACAGGGACGGTGATGAACAGCCTTAATGAAGAGCTGGAACAAAAACCGTTTCATCCTTTAGGCGGGCAGGAAACTGAAGAGTTTTTAAAATGGCTCGTCGCCCAACTCTCTCCTTATGGACAAGTTCTTCAAGTAGGGGATAAACCGATCCAAGCGGAGTCGCCCTGGATCATTCGTGAGCCGATGATCTTTATGCGCAAGCGTTCCTTGGGATTCAGTAAAGCCGTGGAAGAAATCATCAAGGATATTCCAGAAAGTGATGAACTGCCGGGTTTTTTAGAAAATGTTGTTGGAGTTGACCATGACATCCTGCCCCTGGAATCTAATGAGCCTGTCAGATGTATTGATCCGAATGGGGAAGATGAAGATATATTACTTAGTAAGCCTGCTAACTCTGAACAGTTACAGATTGCCGATCGTTTGAATCGCTATAGTGCAGTTCTGGTCCAAGGTCCACCGGGAACAGGAAAAACCCACACCATTGCCAATCTAATCGGACATTTCTTGGCCCAAGGCAAAAGTATTCTGGTCACGAGTCACACTTCAAAAGCACTTTCAGTTCTTCACGAGAAAATTGTTGCCCCTCTGCAACCACTCTGTCTGAGCGTCTTAACCGACGATAGCCGTAAACAACTCGAAAGTACGGTTGATGCCATCACCGAGAGATTAGCCAATAGTAACGCTGATCAGTTAGAGCAAGAAGCACTTGTGCTGCAAAAAGATAGAATTGACATTTTAAAGAAGCTTCGTGAAACTCGTCAGAAGCTTCTTCAAGCACGCTCAGATGAATATCGTCCGGTCGTGATTGCCGGTGAAGAATATGACCCCGCTCAAGCCGCACGCCAAGTGTATGAGCTTAGAGAAAGCGCCAACTGGATTCCTAGTCCCGTACGCTTAAGTGCTATTCTGCCTTTATCCGCAAGAGAATTAGAAAAACTCTATCATACCAATACCACGTTGACCTATGAAGACGAAAAGGAACTAGGCTATAGTTTGCCAGATCCTGAGCAGCTAATATCTCCCCATGAATTTGAGAATTTGGTGGCCAACTTCCTGACCTTGTCAGGCGAAGATCTCGCCTTGGGAAAGGAATATTGGTTACCAAGTAGCGGACTAAACTCAGAACCGCTGGAATCCCAATTAATCGAACTTCAAGCAACCGTTAAGGTGATTCAAAGTGCCTCAAACTGGCAACTTTCCCTTCTCGAAGCAGGAATGCTGGGAGAGGAGTATCAGAGTCCTTGGCAGAACCTGATAACTCAGATTGAAAGAACTTGTACTACCTCTGTGAATTCTAAAGAAGCCCTGCTCGAATATAACCCCCTAGTCCCTGACCAGGGTTTGCATCAGGAAGCTGAAGCGGTTGTGGAGGAAATCATTGAGCATTTGAAAGATGGGGGATCCCTTAATTTCTTTACTCTGATCACCAAAGGAAATTGGAAAACCCTGATCAATCTATCCCAAGTAAATGGTAAGCCACCTAGTCGGCCAGAGCATTTTGCAGCCCTAAAAGTTCTGCTTGATTTAAGAAACAATCGTACTAGACTTCTCGAACGCTGGGAAAGACAGGTCACGGTTCTACAAGGTCCTAAACCGGCAGACTTAGGCTTAGAGCCTGAATACTCCTGTCGTCAATTTGTCGCATTTATCACAGAGTCCTTAGAGTGGTATAGGAAACGCTGGGCCCCGCTAGTGGAGAAGCTGCAGAGTGCAGGATTCCAATGGCAAGCATTTTATGAAAAGACAAAGGTTCAGCTTGGCAACTATGGAGAGCTCAGACGATTAGAAGAGGCTGTATCCCACGAACTTTCTCAGCTAGTAACTTTTCAGGCTAAGCGATTAGCTTTAATTCAGTTAGAGACTCAGATCGATCAGCTAAAAAGCATGATTGAAAGATCCCAGGGTTCTTCAGCTCACGTTTCTCAAGAACTTTTAACAGCAATCCAAGCTTTACAAGCACCTCGCTATCGCGAAGCTTATCAACGTCTCGTCGATTTAAAAGAGAGTGCTCTCGATCTTGAGCTGAGAAAGGAATTATTAGCACGGTTGGAAAAAGCTGCCCCGGTTTGGGCTACAGAGATTTTTCAGCGCAAGGGTCAGCACGGGCAAGGAAGCTTACCGGGTAACCCTGCTGAAGCTTGGTTATGGCGACAATTTGTGGACGAACTTGACGACCGGGCGAAAAAATCCATGGAGGAGTTGCTCAATCAGATCACCTATCTTTCCAAACAGTTAAGGGATAAAACCGCCCTGCTCGTGGAGAAGAAGGCCTGGGCTGCTCAAGTAAGACGTACTACGGTGCGTCAACGTCAAGCGCTCAACGGCTGGAAACAACTGATGCACCGGATTGGCAAAGGAACCGGAAAGCGGGCGCCAGGATTTAGAATGGAAGCTCGAAAACTTATGCCCATCTGTCAAAGTGCTGTTCCAGTCTGGATCATGCCCTTAAGTCGAGTGGTGGAGAATTTCAATCCACGAACCAATCGTTTTGATGTGGTCATCATCGATGAAGCAAGTCAGGCCGATGTTCTCGCCCTAGCTGCCCTTTATATGGGAAAACAGGTCATTGTGGTGGGGGACAATGAGCAAGTTAGTCCTTCTGCCGTCGGGCAAAAACAAGAGGAAACCGATAAACTGATTGATGAGCATCTTGTTGGAATCCCGAATGCTAAGCTCTACGACGGATTGTTCTCCATCTATGATTTAGCAGGTACCACCTTTCAGCCCATTTGTTTACGCGAGCATTTCCGCTGTGTAACCCCCATTATCCAATTTAGCAACTACCTTTCCTATCAAGGGAAGATTAAACCTCTCCGTGATGAGAGTACGGTTAAGGTGCGCCCTCATACGGTTGCTTACCGGGTTCAGGACGGTACGAGCTACAAAAAGGTGAACGTTAATGAAGCTCAAGCTGTCGCTTCCCTGATCATCGCCTGTACAGAACAGCCGGAGTATCAGGATGCCTCGATGGGCGTCATTTCGCTGGTTGGCGAAGAACAAGCTGGTACAATTGATAGACTCCTGCAACAATATCTGTCTGCTGAAGACTATAAAAAACGAAAAATCCAATGTGGTAATCCAGCACAATTCCAGGGAGATGAACGGGACATCATTTTTCTTTCCCTGGTCGATGCTTCAGCAGGAGAGAGTCCCTTAAATAAGCGAGGCGAAGGGGCTAACGAAATGTTCAAAAAACGATATAACGTTGCAGCCAGTCGGGCTCGTGATCAGTTATGGGTAGTCTATTCCCTGGATCCTGAAAATGATCTCAAGCCTGGGGACCTGCGCGGCGAACTCATTAAGCATGCTCAAGATCCTCAAGCAATCATCAAGATGTTAGATACTGCTGAAAAAGAATCAGAATCAGAATTTGAAAAACAAGTGCTCTTTAGGCTTCGGCAAGCAAGTTATTCCGTTCATCCCCAGTGGAAAGTCGGTGGCTATAGGATTGATATGGTTGTGGAAAGTGGGGGTCAACGGGTCGCTTTGGAATGTGACGGAGATAAGTGGCATACTGAGGAGAACCTTGCGGAAGATATGGCCCGCCAAGCTATCCTGGAAAGACTCGGCTGGCGTTTTATTCGTATTCGCGGTAGTGAATATTTCCGAGACCCCGAAGGGGCTATGCAGAAAATATTTGAACGTTTAACCTATTTTGAAATGTCACCCGAGGGGATTGGGGCGGAATCTAATTCCTTAGAAACGGAAGGGGATGATCTTAAAGCCAGAGTCATCCGGCGAGCAGATACTATCCGCAGACTTTGGCAGGGAGAAGACCTAGAGTCGGTCAGTGAGCCTGTTAGTGAGCCTGTTATAGACGATGGAGTTAGGCGACAGGAAGGTCTTGCTCAAGACAATAAGGCGAAACAGTTTCAATCCGTGATGCTCATTAATAATGGTGAGTCGAGTTGCCCTTATGATTTCACACCCTTAGAAAAGGTCGACGCTGAGCTTGCGAAATATACCAGTGCCCAGAAGACCGAGGTGAGTCAATACATTCCTGTACACCTTCTTTACTGTCCCATGTGCAAGAAGGCCTATATAAATAACTCTGTAACCAGCCATTTTATTCGATTAGCGGTGATTAAATATCTGACCATCCTTCCCTATACGCTGGAGCTTTCGAAGGATAACTAAATAAATCCAGCATTAAAAAGCAACTAATTTCTCACGAGGATTAGTTGCAGATGCTTTAGAGTTCATAATGGTGAACGGGGTAACATTACCCAGTATCAAGGGTCCGTCGATATTATCTATATTCCTTAGGTAGTGCTTACAAATAGTTGGCTTAGGCCGCTTGATAAATGTCAGGCGGCCTTTGGCGTACCAAGCCTAAAGCTAGTTTCTTGGCAGGGTATGGAACTGGAAATTATTAGGGAAGGCTTCTTAAATGAGTATCTCAAATGTTATAATATTTGCTTTTTTATGGATACTTAATTTTACTGATTGTTTTTATAGGCAGTGCCCCACTGCTCCATTGCACTTATAATCGGGCGCATGCTTTCGCCCAGCTCGTTCAGGCTGTATTCCACACGGGGCGGCACCTCGGCGTATACCTTGCGCGTCATGATTCCGTCATCCTCCATAGAGCGAAGGCTATCCGTTAGTACCTTTTGACTGATGCCGGGAATGCTCTTTTTCAGTTCGCCAAAGCGCTGTGTTCCAGTGAGCAGATTTCTTATTATCAACAGTTTCCACTTACTGCCGATAAGCTGTACTGTTGTGGCAACAGGACAAGCGGGCATTTCTTCTTTTGTCAGCATACTCGTTCCTCCAATTGTTTCAAATGTGATGTAACGCTCGAAAATAGTATTACATTAATATTATAATGAAGGTAACCTGCTCATGCAAACAAATTTTAATGGTTACAAAAAGGTGACCAAGTAATAGATTTGTGCGTACTTGTGAAGCCGCTGATAAGCTTTTACAATATAAATGCAAGGGGAAAACCTTAGTAATGAAAATGGAGGTACATACCATGAAATTCGGAATTTTAGGCTCAAAAGGTAACAAGACGGCTCCGGCATCTGCTTGTGGCGCAGCTGATCCCAAGACAGTTCCCGCTTCTGCATGTGGTGCGGCTGATCCTGCTCCGGCATCTGCTTGCGGCGCAGCCGACCCGGAAAAGAAGTAAGTGTGTAAATTCGTTTGCCCATACTTCTGACAAGTTCCCGACTTTCCGGCAATCGGGAGGTCGGGAATTTCTCGTACTTATCAGAAAGTATAACTTGCGTTACATACGCAAGAAGGCTAATACGTGCGAAGACAGTGTCTTCGTGGGCGCTAGCCAAGTTTTCTTTATATTAACCGCTTGATTTCAAGCGTTCACATAATGATTGGAGGATTATCATGAACCCATACTTTGCTTTTCAATGGCATATTACCGACCAGTGCGACCAGCGGTGCAAGCACTGCTATATCTTTTCCGAAAACAACAACATCTGCCTCAAGGAAATGTCCTATGAGACTATGGAAAGGGTTGTTGCAAGCTGCATGGAAATGTGCGAGAAGCTGAACCGCACACCGTATTTTTATATCACGGGCGGCGACCCGATTTTACACAAGGACTTTTGGACGCTGTGCGAGCTGCTAAAAGAGAACAACCTTGATTTTGGAATTCTCGGCAATCCGTTCCATCTGAACGACGAAGTATGCAAGCGTCTGGCCTTCTATGGCTGCAAAAAGTATCAGCTGTCCCTTGACGGACTGCATGATACACATGATAAGTTCCGTAAGCCCGGTTCATTTGATGCCACCCTTGAAAAGATAGCCTGCATTAAGAATGCAGGGATGTACTGCGCGATTATGACCACGGTATCCTGCGTCAATGCCGATGAAATCCCCGAACTGATTGACATTGTGGTGGAACATAAAGCCGACGTGTTTGCTTTTGGGCGCTACTGCCCGACAAGCGAACAGACAAGCGAAGAATACCACATAGAACCGCTTGCCTATAAAGTGTTTCTTGAAAAAGTTTGGGATAAGTTTATGCAGCACAAGGGCTGTGCCACGACCTTTCAGCTGAAAGACCATCTTTGGACGCTGTTCCTTTACGACAAAGGCATCTTTAAGCTGCCGGAAGGTATGGACGACGATGTAATCTATGACGGCTGTCATTGTGGAAGCGGACACATGACCATCCTGCCGACAGGCGATGTTTACGCCTGCCGCCGCATGGAAAGTAAAATCGGCAATGTGTTTGAAACACCTATGTACGATTTGTTTACAGGGAAACGGCTTGATTGCTACCGTGATTATGAAAAATTTGAAAAATGCTCAAAATGCGAGTTGTTTCAGCTTTGCCGTGGCTGCCCTGCTGTAACCTACGGTTATACAGGTAATATGTACGCACCTGACCCGCAGTGTTGGAAAGAGGTTTAAGCATACAATGGAATATTCAATGGAAAGAATGGAGTGATATGAAATGAATGAAATTATCAAGAACATGATAGAGCGCCACTCTATTCGTAAATACAAAACAGAACAGGTTGACGAAACCACGTTGCAACAGATTCTTGAAGCGGGGCTGTATGCGCCCAGCGCGGGAAGTCGCCAATCGGCTATGATCGGTGTCTGCCATAATCCTGCACTCATCAAAGTCCTCGGCAAATACAATGCGGCTTCGTTCAAGGGCCGGGTTTCCACCTCAACTGCGTATATCTCAAATGACCACCCCAGCATAGCAGATGACCCGTCAATCGGTGATGGCTTTTATGGCGCACCGGTCCTGCTCACACTTTTCGGGCCGAGGAACTTCCTGTACAGCGAGGCCGATTGTTGCGTGATGGCACAGAATATTATGCTGGCGGCTCATAGTCTTGGCGTCGGCTCCTGCTTTGTCGCAAGAGCAAGGGAAACCTTTTCCGGCGAGGAAGGGCAAAAGTTGCTCCGGGATTGGGACATCCCGACTAACTATGCGGCTATGGTACACATCACATTGGGCTATTCTTCAAGTGAAACTGCGCCAAAAGCAAAGTCCCGCAAAGAAGGGCGTGTGCGTGTGAGCCCTGAATAACGAGATTACCACAGCGCAGAACGCGAAGGAGCAACTTCATGTACGATTATGAACAGCGGTTGAATGCCGCAAAAGAAGTAATTCTAGACGCCGATTATATTTTGATTGGCGGAGGTTCCGGGCTGTCGGCCGCCGCCGGACTGACCTATTCGGGAAAGCGTTTTACTGATAACTTTGCCGATTTCATTGAAAAATACGGCTTGGAAGATATGTACGCCGCTTCCTTTTATCCATTCAAAACAGATGAAGAATTGTGGGCGCATTGGGCGCGGCACATTGACGTCAACCGTTTCAGCCAGCCCGCAACGCAATTATACCGCGATTTACTGGTCTTGGTGCAAGACAAGCAATATTTTGTTCTGACCACCAATGTGGAGAGTCAGTTTGCCAAAGCCGGTTTCCCGCAGGAAAAGATTTTTGCCACGCAGGGTGATTACGCTTATCTGCAATGCGCTAAGGGTTGCCATGACAAGCTCTGCTACAATGAAGATCTGGTAAAACAGATGCTCCGAGAGACCCACAACTGCCAAATTCCAACGACGCTTGTGCCAAAATGCCCTGTCTGCGGCGAGGCAATGGATGTCAACCTGCGCCACAACGAATTTTTCGTGCAGGATGAAGCGTGGTACGAGGCTGCCAAACACTACGAAACCTTCTTGAAAAAATCGACCGGCAAGCGTATCGTTTATTTGGAGCTTGGAGTTGGATTCAATACGCCAACCATTATTCGTTTCCCCTTTGAACAGATGACCTATCAGAATCCAAAGGCTACGCTAGTCCGTATAAATAAGGATTATCCGAAGGGTGCAAAGGAAAATGTAACACGGACGGTTGCCTTTGACGAGGATATGGCGAAAATCACAGAATACCTATTGGAGGAAAACCATGCACGACATTTGGAACCCATGGCTCGGCTGTGTAAAGTGCAGTGAGGGAGGTGCAAATAATGGGCAGATTAGAACAGATTGGGCAGCTAAACAAGATGCTACTTGCGGATATGCCGCAGTATAAAGAACAGGCAGAGAAATTTTTTTTAATGGATGTTGTTGCACAGCGCCGCCTGCTTCGCAGTCTGATGAATGTCCGTCCGCCTATGCCGCTTGGGGAGAACTTTCTTGCCTTGCAGGACGAGTTGCTTTCCTCTGAACGAAAGGAAAAGGGCGTGGTCGACGGGATGGAATTACCCACCACCGCAGACCCGCGCATAAGTTTGTGGCAGGTCGACATAACTCGCTTGAAAGTAGATGCAATCGTGAATGCGGCCAACAGCGCTCTTTTAGGGTGCTTCTGCCCCTGCCACGGCTGCATTGACAATGTTATCCACTCTGCGGCGGGGTTACAGCTTCGTGACGAGTGTAATCAGCTGATGCAGGCGCAGAGGCATGCCGAGCCGACAGGCGGAGCCAAAATTACCAAGGCGTATAATCTCCCCAGCCGATATGTGCTGCACACCGTCGGGCCGATCATTCACGGCGCACTCACCGGGGCAGACCGAGAAGCCTTGGCAAGCTGCTACCGTTCCTGCCTTGCCCTTGCCGCAAGCGAGGGGCTAAAAAGTGTGGCATTTTGCTGTATCAGCACAGGCGAGTTTCATTTTCCAAATGAGAAAGCAGCCGAAATTGCCGTGGAAACAGTATGTGACTTTTTGGCAAATGGAGTAGATATGAAAGTGATTTTCAATGTGTTCAAGGACGAGGATTTGATGATTTATCGGTCTTTGCTGTAACATATGCGCAGACGTTTTAGACATGGAAGAAAGAATACCAATCGAAATATTTGCAAGCTAATACAGAAACTTAAAGCTCAACCTTGACAGCAGCAAGGGCTTGTGGTTACAAGTTTGCACTACAAATCATTTTGAGACACTGATTAGTCTAAATGAATGATCTTAGCGGGCGATCCAATCCCGAATGCCGCAACCATCACAGTCGCTCGCAAATCCGACAAAAGCCAACTTGAGTTCTTGATTGTTGAGGATGAAGATGCCTTAAATGTCTTTGATCGAGGCTATCGTGAAGCGACACGGATCGACAGACTCAACCGTCTGACTAATATTTCGCCAAATAATTGCCAAAGATTTTGAGATAAAACAGGTCCTAACAATTGAAAATATGTAGATTCCGCGATATTCTTGTCCTGCATTTAATCTTCCTTATAGTTAGATTTGGACAAGAACTAACTCCACCTCTAATTATAAGGATTTTTTAGTTGGAATACAGGGCTTTAGGCGTAATATCGCAGGTTTTCGATGATTTACGCTGTATATTGAAGCAAGGTATAACTTGACAAATGATCATCAATTTTATACAACGCTAGTGAGTTTGAATAAGAAGAACCATAGTTGCGGTTATCTAAACTAAATACAGAAGAAAATAAATTTGACAACTACCGATATTTGGCACACACTTACTTTGGCTGCTAGAATATGTACTCTAGAGTTTTTTATGGCTAAATTATGAGGTTCCTATAAGCTTACGCTGAAACATTTACTTAAAATTAATTTTACCATTATACAACAAATATTTTGGAAAAGATAAGCATAATTTTAAAGAGGTGGTTGAAATTGAGCGAAAACGATAGTAAACACAATTGTAAACTTACGGTATCTGGAGATTCCATATCTAAAGGAGTAATTTTTGATGAAGGCAAAAGCAAATATGTGATTTTGGAAGGTAATTACATAAACCTTCTACAAAGTAAATACAACGGGATAATTCGCAATACCGCCAGATTCGGGAATACACTTATTAAAGGTGTCACTAAACTCAAATATGACGTATTGAATAACAAACCGGATGTAGTTCTTTTGGAGTACGGAGGAAATGATTGTGACTTTAACTGGGATGAAGTTTGCAACAATCCCAATGCTATCCACAAACCCAAGACGGATTTTGATATATTTGGAAGCAAACTCAAGGAGACTTTAAATTTTCTCAAAAATAATAATATCATAGCTGTAGTAATGACTCTTCCTCCACTTAATGCGGATAGATATTTGAAATGGATAAGTAAAAATGACACATTAGCTGAAACTAACATATTGAAATGGCTCGGGAATGTTTCTAGAATTTACCAGTGGCAAGAAAAATATAGTTCCGCCGTTCTAAAAATTGCAAAAGATACTAACACGAAATGTATAGACATAAGAGGGGCATTTCTCCAATATCCTGACTTCTCTAAATTTCTTTGTTTGGATGGTATACATCCTAACGAGTTCGGACATAAGATTATAGCCATCAAAATAATTGATTTCATTTTATCAGATAAGGCTTACCTTATAAAAGATAATACTAATTCGAGTTTTAACTAGAATTAGTATTATCTTCTAAGCTTGAAAAGCTGAAGGCTTAGTCAAGCAGATCCAAACTATGGGGTATGCCTGCAAAGTGTTGCCCTTAGCTTAATTTGAATTGGATTGTACGTGGGTATATTGAACGAGTAGGGTGACATAGTTACCGTGCTCGTTTTTATTATGTTTGTTTGGCCTAACTTGGCTAATGGACGGGCAAGGAAGTACGGTCCCCTGTTTTATTTGCTTGATCTTTGGTCGCATATTACTGTAGCAAAAAAACAACGATTAAAAGGTCAGAGATGCTAGTCATCCTGCTTGAATTATGAGCGCAGCACAGTCCTCTCGTGCCTGTGCAGTGAGTCCTGGCCGCTCGGACCTGCGTCACTTGACGAACAGGCAACGGCCCCACAGCTGAAGCAGGGGGCATGAAACGTGGGTCCGCCGAAGGGTGGAACGAATACGGGGTTACGGGGAGAGAAGCCCCACCCTCGTCATGCATGTCTTGGAACGACGATGGCTATATGCGGCAGCGGGTTGCGTAGGATTGCATCTATTGATGACCGGAAAAATAATATCATCAAGTTGAATAATGGAAAGCAGCTTACAATGTCGATGATATCGGAAACGGTGCTTTCCGAAAAAATGCAGTGGATTTCGAAGTTTATGTGCCGGTCGGCGAGAAAAACGAACTGGTGATTTATAATGACCCCAGGGAGTTGGACACGGATCTAAAAAATAAGATAATAAAGGTATGAGTAAGAAAAGAAAAACCTACAGCCCAGCAGAAAAAGCTAAGATCGTTTTAGAGGTTCTCAGAGAGGAAAGTACTCTGAATGAGATAGCCACAAACTATGGAGTTAGTCCTCAGCTTATTAGCCGTTGGAAAGTGGAGTTCATTGAGCATATGCCAGCTGTGTTTGATAAGAAGAACACAGAAGTCGAGCAGTTGAAAAAGGAGCATTCGGCTGAGAATGAAGAGTTACTAAACAACGCTTTACTCCCATAGCTACCGTTGTCGCTACGAGCTTGAAAGAGGATGGAGATCAAACACTAGAGAATCTTGTAGAAGAGGACATCAACGAGCAAGTCGCTCAATACCGAGGCGCTTACCTTATCATTAGCAATCGCCATGATGCGCCACGTGAAGCTTTATCAGTTTATGTGAAAAGATGGCGGATTGAGGTTTTCTACCGAGCAGCAAAACAAGAAACGTTAGCATAGTTAGATATTTCTGGTAAAGACTAAAGAGCAGAATGTAGAGCGAGAGGCTGATACAGAATGCTCCATAAGCTGATAAAAAAAGCTAAGTCTATGCGTAGACAACCTCAGAACTTTTCGATGAAACAAGAATCCAAAGAAATGCTTTCTGAACAAAAGCTAACCGGACCTTTGGAGGAGAATCTGAAGCTTCTTTACGGAGCTCTCGGGGGCAGCTTTGATGTGAATATCCGTGAATTTGATTTTGGCTATCAAGGCCAAAACCAAGGAGCCTTATTTTTTCTTAAGGGGATGACAGATTACAACACGATCCATGAAAGTATCATGAAACCTTTATTGTACGATAACCGATTAATGGATAAAGAATTATCGCTAGGCAATACGATGGAACGGGTTAAAAAAACCATGATTTTTGCTGGCGATGTGCAACAAACACCAGTTGTAGATCAAATTATTGAAGCATGCTTGTCAGGAAAAACAATCTTATTAATGAATGGTTTGGCTGAAGCGTTGGTAATTGGTAGCGAAGGAGGCGCGAGCCGCGGAATAGAGGAGCCGCAAACAGATTCTGTTGTGCGAGGACCGCGTGAGGGGTTCACAGAAAGATTGCTGGTAAATATAACATTAGTGCGGCGGAAAATAAAAAACCAAAATTTTACTGCGGAAGCAATGACTATAGGGAGGCAAACGAAAACAACGGTATGTTTAGCGTATTTAAAGGGGATAGTAAATCCTAGGCTGATCGAAGAAATTCGTCATCGGCTCGAGCTCATTCAAACGGATGCCATTTTGGAATCTGGATATATTGAGCAATTTATCGAAGATGCACCCTTATCTTTTTTTTCCACTGTGGGTAACAGCGAAAGACCTGATGTTGTGGCGGCAAAAATCCTGGAAGGGAGGGCAGCGATTCTTGTTGACGGCTCCCCTTTTGCTCTTACGGTACCTATGGTCTTTATTGAAAGTTTTCAAAGTGCGGAAGATTATTACTCCCGTCCATATTTGGCAAGTCTGATCCGGATAATCCGTTTCTTAGCCTATAGCATCAGCGTACTTTCTCCAGCGGCCTATGTAGCCCTTACGAGCTTTCATCAGGAACTGATTCCGACACCCTTACTATTTACCATGATATCTGCTCAGAAAGAGGTGCCATTTCCTGCGGTTATAGAAGCCGTTATCATGGGAGTCATCTTTGAAATCCTCCGAGAGGCTGGTATTAGATTACCTAAGGCAGTCGGGCAAGCCATCAGCATCGTTGGAGCTATAGTTATTGGCGAGGCGGCAGTGTCCGCTGGACTGATAGGACAACCCATGGTGATTGTGGTAGGACTAACGGCTCTTGCAGGCTTTGTGGTTCCTGCCCAAATTGATTCAGGAAGCCTTATACGTTTAATTTTAGTGATTCTAGCTGGGCTGATGGGCGGGTTTGGATTGATGATCGGATTGTTGGTTGTTATTGTCCATCTAGCTTCTTTACGGTCCTTTGGAACTCCCTATTTATCGCCGCTTGCGCCATTAACTTTTAGTGACTTAAAGGATGTTTTCATCAGGGCACCCCTCTGGGCAATGTTAACTCGTCCCAGAACGATAGGCTGGCATAATTGGCAAAGGCAGGAATCTGGGTTAAAACCGGTGCATCCATCTGAAGAAACGACGTATGCAAAGGATAAGGAAAATGAATAGTAAGGTGTGATTATGAGAAAAAATAATTATCTGGCAATAAATATTGGTATTTGTTTGTTTCTATTATTGCCGACAATCGGATGCTGGAGTCGTTATGAATTGAATACGTTGGCAGTCGTCATCGGTATGGGTTTAGATAAAATAGAGGAAACTGGCAAAATTCAAGTGACCGCTCAAATTTTTAACCCAGGTGAAAAAAAATCAACTGCCAAGAATAAAGGGGACGGTGGCAGTTCTCAATCCTTCTGGAATTTAAAAAACAGCGGAGACAATTTACTGGAAGTCATTCAAGGTCTGTCACATAAATCAAATCGAAAGATATATTTAGCGGATAATCAAGTTATAATATTCAGTAACGCAATCGCCAAAGAAGGAGTACAAAAATATATTGATTTTTTTGCCAGGAACAATGAAACGAGAATGAATGTTTGGGTTCTGGTCGCAAAAAATCAAGCTAGTCAAGTTTTGGCTGTAAGTCCAGAATTGGAAAGCACATCGGCAGTCCAAATCGCCCAATTAGTCGATGCTCAGAGTGCAACATCAGAAGCCAGCAGAGTGAACCTGGAAAAATTCATCTCACGGTTGATGAGCAAAACGGATGCGGCGATAGCCCCTATCGTTGAAGTGACGGGTGAAGGAGACGACAAAAGCTTGAGCGTTTCGGGAACGGCTGTGTTTAAAAAGGATAAACTCGTTGGGCAACTAAACAGAACTGAAACCCGAGGTCTTTTATGGGTGCTTGATGAAATAAAAAACGGAGTCATTGTTGTGGATAGCCCGAGCGGGGATGGGAAAGTTAGTTTGTTAATTACCCGTTCTAAAAGCAAAATTACACCTCTAATCATGGATGAAGATATTCGTTTTAAAATTGGAATCAAAGAGGAAGGAAATATCGGATACCAGTCGAGTCAAGAAAATTTGATCAAGCCTCCAATCATTGAAGAACTGGAAAAAGAACAGGCGGCGGTTATTGAAAGTGAAGTTATAGCGGCCCTAGAAAAAGCGAAGAAGCTGAACGTGGATATTTTTTGTTTTGGTGATTTAATTCATCAACAATACCCCGATGAGTGGCTGGCTTTAAAAGACAGGTGGGATGAAGTATTCCCTACAATTAATTTGGAATTTGCGATTCAGGCTAAGTTGCGCAGAACTGGAAGGATTGGCAGTCTAGCCGTACTAGAGAAGGAGTAATATTGGATGGGGATTGAAAAAGGCAAGATTTCGAATTCGCAATTGATATTTCTCATAACGGGTTTTGTACAAGGCTCTGCTTTGACAGTCGGTTTTATCATAAATATAACCAAACAGGATACATGGCTGGTTGTATTATCAGGCACACTGCTCGTTTTTGTCATGATATGGATTTATCTAAACCTTGCGGAAAGATTCCCTGGTAAAAATTTGATTCAAATCAATAATCTTATCTACGGTCCCTACCTAGGGACGGGGATTTCCTCATTGTATCTATATTGGCTTTTATCATTGATTGCCCAACATCTAAGGTACATGGGGGATTTTTTTCTTGCGTATTTAATGACGGAAACCCCAATGGTTGCGATCTTAATCCCTTTCACATTCCTCTGTGTCTGGGCAACACGCAAAGGGATAGAAGTCATTGCCCGAACCAGTATTATCCTGGTTTCAATCACAATGATAAGCAATTTGGTACTTATCTGTTTGCTCTTAAAAAATATAAAATTAAGTAACTTTTTGCCACTCTTTGAGCTTTCTATGAAAGATTTTATCCAGGGAACGAATATTATCCTTACCATTACCTATTCTGATCTATTAGCTTTTCTAATGGTGGTTCCATATGTTAACAAAACAAACAAGATGAAAAAGTCAGTATTTCTAGGATTGACGCTAGGTGCAATGACAATATTTTACGTTACGATTCAATCTATAGCCGTCTTGGGAGTTACAATGACGATTTGGACAACACCCTTTTTAGAAGCCGTGCGGTTGATTGACGTCGCTAAAACTTTCACAAGGTTAGAAATGCTTGTGGCATTCACCCTGTTAATCACGGTGTTTTTGAAAGTTAGCGTTTTGCTATATGCAACTGAGTTAAGTATTGCACAGATGTTTAATTTACGCTCCTACATACCATTAGGGATTCCCGTAGGGATTATTTGTATCTGTCTAACAATCCGGCTATTTGAATCAACGGTGGAGCAGTTCTATTGGGGATTGAATATTTGGCCGATCGTTGCGCTTCCGTTTGAGGTATTACTACCTGCCATTTCTTTATTAATAGCAAAAATACGAAAGTTGCCACAAGAAAAGGGAGGAGGATCTTGATGATCGTTTTGTTGCTATTGGCATTCATTGTGATCGTTTTGATCGAAGTCCCAAGCCTGATTAAGAAAAAACACTGGCGTGAGCTTACGGTATTTTCAATTTTGCTGGTAACGGCCTTTATTATGGCCTTATTGCAAATAATCGGGGTAACAATGCCTAACCCCTTTCACGGAACAACGTATTTAATTCGGGATATATTACATCTGAATTATAACTAAGTACGGTATACTTCGTTTTTTTAAAACTTGAGGCTGTGTTTTCATACAGAAGGTGTAAAGTAGTTTAGCGGACTTAGCACGACGGATACGTTCGGAGATACTTTTGAGGAGTGACTTATCATTATGGAAGTGAAACTAATTTCTTTTTAATAAACGGAAGATCTTTAACATTTAGCAATCCCAAAATGAGATTTACGCAAGTCGGAAGTGGTCAATTGTTGATTATATATTAGAGGAAGTGATCTATATAATGATCATATTCCACAGTTGAAGCATATATATTACGAAAGTCGTAGCACACTTATTAGCTCAGATAAAATAAAAATTAGGATCAAAGGATCAAAAAGGCACCATTGCTCTTTAGTTTGGCTTGGATTATGGATAATCTCCGTTCTTTCTGTTTGTACTTATTCTCTCAATCGTATTATACATAATCCTAATAGCACTATATAACAGAACCTCATTGTCTTTTAGCACAACAAAATGTAGTTACTCATTCGTTGTATTTTAAGGATAGTTCTAGACATTCTAAAAACTTTTGCGCAGGAATTGACATCGGGCAACTCGCTGAACTCACCCAGGTAAAAACGAGCTTTAAGCGCAGATCTGACTGAATAGTGCACTCTTTCAAAAGCCGATAATCACTCACCTCAAGCGAAGAAAGAGCACCCATAGCTAACCCATCAATGATCGTTTGACGAAATAATTCATTATTAAGTGTTTTTAAAAATACCTTGGGTGACTGATCGCCCGCCTGAAAAATTAATGATATAATTTCATCGAATTGTTTTGTATCGAAATAGACCATTGGCCGTTTTACTAATTCATTGATCAAAGCAAGTTGATCTTTGCTTAATGACCAGGATTTCGGAATACAGACGATTAAATCATCGCGTAAAAGTTTCTTATACACTAACTCGGGACAGGAAACAAAATTTGCTTATCAGGATCCTGGTAATAAGCTTCTGGAAAATTTATAAGCCCTACCACTGCAGGATCATCCTTAATACGAGCAACGGTTTCTACAGGCGAACTTTCTTTAAGCGTTAAGTTAACATTCGAATCTCTAGACTTAAACAATTTTAGAGCCTTGGGCAAAACTACTGTACCTGAATTATGGGAATGAAAAGGGTCAGATCTCCCACGATCGGGGACTTTTGCTGCTGGCCAAGCAGCTCTAACTCAGTCTTTAAATCATTATACTTTTCACTAATCCCCTTTGCTGTGAGAACGGTCTTTTGGCCAGCCTCAGTTAGGGTCGTTCCCTGTCGACTCCGATGAAATAAAATAACATCAAGCTCTTGCTCCAATCCGTAATCATTTGGCTCAGACCTTGTTGGGAAATATGCATTTTCTCAGCCGTTAGTGTAATCGACTTTGAATGAGACAATTCTATTAAAAATTTTAAGTCGCTGACACGCATATTTATTTCACTCCCTATTAAATTCTGACTTATGTAGTAAGATCCAACTTTTTACTAGTCTTTGCAATTAAAAAGACAGCACTTAAACCTGTCGCTGCCTAAAGATTACTGTTTTTGTTAGTATACCTCTAGAGGGTCTGTATACAACAGATTCTTTTCGACTATGCGTTCTAGTTCACAACAAAGCGTTGTGAACTAGAACAATGAAGTTGTGTTTTATGTCGTATTTTGTGAAATGTATAATGTACTTAAATGAACAAGGACAAACGGCTTAATATATGATAAGGAGTGAACCTTTTTGAGCAATTATTTAGAAACAGAACAACATTTGATTACACTACAATCCGAGTCCGAAGAAAAGTTTTTGGCTGAGCTTAGGTCAGGAAATTATACTCTAGAAAACCTACTTGTTGTCGAAAATCCATATTTGATTAATCCACTTGCTGCAGTCATTTGTTTTATCACAGACGAAGAAACTACAGCACAAATAACTGTAAAAGGTAAAGCAGTAGAAGGTGATCTAACACATACCTTTGCTAGTGCAAAAGAGCATGTATTACCGATTTATGGATTATATGATAATTATGAAAACATTGTGCTTATAACCCTTGGCAATGGTAAAACGTCACAAGTTATAATTAAAATTGAAGAATTAGATGTCAATAAAGCTCTATATTGCCATACCACATCAGAGTATTTTGGGAAAGACCTAATGATGATCTCAACGACTACTCCTTTAATTGAATCTAGCAAAACGGTCGGATTTGATTATGCTGGTGATTTGCGATGGGTTATCACAAATAAGCAAAGCTGGGATATTAAACGATTAGAAAACGGAAGGCTTTTGGTAACGTCTTACCGGACAATCCAAAAACCCTACTACACGGTTGGACTAATGGAAATGGACTTAAGCGGCAAAATCTATACAGAATATCGGTTGCCGGGTGGGTTTCACCATGATGCAATAGAGCTAGAAAATGGCAACATTTTAGCAGCTTCGGATAATGACTTCAATGAATCTGTTGAGGACTATGTTGTTGAAATTGATAGAAAAACCGGGGAAGTCGTTAAATCATGGGATCTTCTTAATATGTTACTAAGAGAAAGCGGGGACGCGGGAGATTGGAACCACCATGATTGGTTCCACAACAACTCGGTTTGGTATGACAAACCGACTAATTCTATTACAATGTCCGGCAGACACAAAGATGCGATTATTAACATCGATTATGATACTGCAAAATTAAACTGGATTATTGGAGACCCAGAAGGTTGGGGAGAAGATTGGCAAAAATATTTCTTTAAAAACGTAACTAAAGGTGATTTTGACTGGCAGTACGAGCAACATGCCGCAAGAATTCTACCCAATGGAGATGTATTCGTCTTTGACAACGGAACCTATCGGTCTAAAAACGAAGCTACAAGAGTTTCACCCGACGACAACTTCTCCAGAGGGGTTATCTATAGAATTGACACCGCCAAAATGGAAATCGAACAAGTTTGGCAGTATGGTAAAGAAAGAGGAGCAGAATTTTATTCCCCTTATATTTGTAACGTCGATTACTATAGTGAAGGACACTATTTGATTCACTCTGGTGGTATTGCCACCTATAGAGGGAAACATACCGATGGTTTAGGCGCAATGCTCCTGAATAAATATAAAGACGAGCATATCCATTTAACGTTAAAATCCATCACTGTTGAAGTACAAAATGATGAAGTCAAATACGAATTGAAAGTTCAAGGCGGTAATTATTATCGAGCAAGAAGACTTCCGTTATATGACGAAACGACTAACTTTGCGCTTGGTAAAGGTAAATTCTTAGGTGGATTTAGAGTAACTCCAGAGATTGGATTCAAAGTTAAATTTAAAGACGTTGAGGGAGAAGTTCCGGCAAAACACAACTTTTCGTTAATACTAGAAGAAGATAGATTGGCTCTTCGAGCAACATTTAAGGAAGGATCCGAAGTCTTTCTTGAATTAAAAGGTGAAAACGGTTCGAAGTTCTACTTAGTGCCGACAGTAGTTCATGATGTTACCGCAGCGTGTGTTTCTTTTGAGGAGCAAAACGATAATGATTTCCAATTCTATGTTAGTAGGGAACGATTAGCGGGTGACTATAATATTTATTTAAATATAGATAATAAACGATACGATACTCAATTCTCAGCAAAACTTTAAGAGCGTATGCATACTTAGTTCCTTCGAACACTATATATGCAATTCGACGTGGTGATTAGTCTCTCAGATATTTGTATGCTCCCTTAAAAGTAGACAGATAATAGATAATAACAAATCTGTTACTGTAGGGGAGTATTTCTCCTGTCCAAAGATGTTAAAATCCAATCGGTTAGAAAAATCACGATTTTAAAGGAGTGAAGAAAAAATGTCGTTAGAAAAATTGAATTCGGGCCGCTTTGAAGAAGTGATTTACGATAAAGGAGAACCCTGTTTAGTTATCTTTTCAAGAAAAAGCTGTCATGTCTGCCAGGGTGTTGTGCCCGTTTTAGAAGATTTACAGCCGCAATTCGAAGGTAAGTTTAGCTTTTATTATGTCGATGTTGAGGAAGACAAGGCCTTATACCAAAGATTCTCCTTAAAAGGCGTTCCTCAAATTCTTTTTTTTAAAGATGGCGAATACCAAGGAAAATTAGCAAGTAAGGTTGAGGAAGAAGACGTCAAGGAAAAAATTACAGACGTGCTGAATTCATAATCATGAGGTGAAATGAGAAAATGGCTAATACGTATGATTTAATAATTATTGGCGGGGGACCCGCTGGATTATCCGCTGCTATCTATGGGGGTAGGGCTAAGCTTAAAACTCTGATCATCAACAAAGGAACCGTCGGCGGATTAGTGAATACGACACGTGAAATTGTTAATTACCCTGGTTACGGACAAATTAGTGGCTCTGATCTCATGCTTGACTTTAAGAAACATGCTGAGAGCTTTGGCGTGGAGTTTTTAAGAGATGTAGTCGTGAGTACCGATTTTTCCCAAGAAGATAAAGTGATCAAAACCAAAAAGGTGAAGGAATTTACAGCTAAGGCTGTGATCATTGCCTGCGGCAGTGAGCCAAGGCTCCTGAATATCCCTGGTGAGAAACGGCTCCAAGGTAGTGGAGTAGCGTATTGCGCCACCTGTGATGCTGAATTCTTCAAAGGAGAAGACGTCGTTGTCATTGGAAGCGGCGACCAAGCCATCGAGGAAGGTATGTATATTACCAAGTTTGCGAAAAAAGTTACAGTTATTGTACTCCACGATAAAGGAATCCTGGATTGCAATAAAGTCAGTGCTGAACGCGCGTTTAGTAAAGAAAAGATGGAGTTTATCTGGAACTCCACGGTGGAAGAAGTATTGGGCGAAGAAAGTGTTAAAGGGGTTAAAATAAAGAACTTAAAAACAGGCGGTTCTTCAGAATTAGAATGCCAGGGTGTATTTTTCTTTGTTGGAATGGTTCCCTCTACGCAATATCTTAAAGAGAGTGGCGTCGAGATGGACAAGAGGGGATATATCCCTGTCAATGACCTGATGGAAACGAATCTGAATGGCGTTTATGCGGTTGGGGATAATCGAGTTAAATATTTAAGACAAGTTGTTTCGGCGGCGGGAGATGGGGCTACGGCAGCTGTAGCTGCTGAGCGCTACATTGAAGAACTCAATGCCTTCAAGACCGATATCGCTAATAGCTATAAAAAGGTTTTACTGGTGTTCTTCAATGCCTCGAACACAGAAAGTCTGGAGTTTTCATCCCTAATGGAGGAGCTTCAGCGAGAGCATAATGAAGACTATAAAATTGTTAAAGTGGACTTAGCTACCAAGAAAAACCTTGCGGAAAAGTATGAGATAAAAGCTGTCCCTGCCGTCATTGTTTTAGATAAAGGGAAGAAGGTTAAAGAACTAGGATGTACTATGGATAAAGCTAAACTCAAGGCACAAATCATACAATTATTATAAAATTCTTTAATACTTAACTGTAGACAATTAAAAATCTATGATGTTAGAAGCCATCCCTTTAATTTAGGAGACGGGCCATTCCTATCCATCAACATCGATTCAAAGCCGCCGGCTGTTTGGAGACGGGTTTATTGCTGGCGTTTGCACTGGTCTACAAACGCAGTGCCATAGTAGGGTGTCTTAGGTGAGGTGAGGATACGAAGATAGGCTCAGCAGGTTTTTTCTGCTGAGCCTATCTTTTTGTATGCGCGTCTAGCTGTGTCTGGATCACTGTATTGTTTTTTCCCATTCCTGCCGGCCACGTTCTAACATTTGGTCCATTGCAAATTTTTCCATAGTATGTCTTAAGTCATCGATTTACCTCCTTACCGTACCTCGCCGACAGCTCGGTGGGGGCCTCTATACGTGCTCAAGTGGTATCTGGTTAAGATACAGAGAGTTAATCTATATGTTGAGGTGAGGGAGATATGAATGGCTACGGTATGTGGAGTGACCTAATCAAACCAACAATAATCGTATACGTTATTGCGTGTGGAATTCCAGGAGGAGTCGCTGGTTTATTCAATTTAGTCAGTAGTTATTTATAAATCAGGAGTATCAATCAGTCTCGCGAGCGCCTGCTTCATGCCATTCTTGACGGCGGGATTGATAATCTGTCCGTTAATCGAACCAATAAGGTAAAATGATCAAAGTAAATAACACAGCTAGTGGGATGGCAATGATTGTATACTTTACATAATCATTCCACTAGGATACCTTTACTTTGTGCCGTCTCAGGATACCCATCTAAATTAAAGAAGCCAGAGTCCCCCTCGGCAAGGTAAAGTTAATAAAGTGATTGATAAGAACCATATGATTTAGAAGGTAGTTGAAGTAATCAAACTACCTTCTAATCGATGATCGTTCAGGTTTAGCGCGTAAACCCTCCAATCGGTGACATATACGTACCGCCAAAAGCTTCCAGTGCGGCCTTAAGTTCATTGGATGGATTGCCATATACGACAAATCCTGTCGCGTCGCCGATAGCCATCAATCTTTCTGCAAAATTTTCATTAAATGGAGTCAAGTGCATTAACGCAGAATTAGAATCTGAATATCTTTCATGAATGTGACAGATATTATTATCTTCATTTAGGGCCCATTCATATGCCAAAGTACCGGGTTCATTATTTTTTGTTGATTCGACTAGTTCAACCATCAATTTTTTCAGATCATTAGGATTGCCTTTAGTTAAAGTTAATTCGAAGATCCAAGATACATTTTTGTTCATTTTTTAAACTCCTTTAATACATTTTTTGTGATTTTTGTAAAATTTGAAAGCAAAGCTAAACAGTTTTTCCAGCAAGATATCCTTCTGTTGTTGCGGCAAGAACATTACGTACTTGCTTGGCATCACCGATAACTTGAACATTAACGTTAGCCGCAGCAAGTTCTTCTGCTAATGGATTAAAAGCACGGTAACCTGCGGCTACGATGATGGTATCGGCAGGGAGTTCTGTTTCAATACCATGACTATCTTTGACAATAACAGCATTTTCATTAACGCGTACAACGCTTGTGCCTGTTAACATTATAACATTACGTTCTTTAAGAGCTCTCGTCAAATGCCACTGAATTGCAAGCGGTGCATCACTAGCAATCGTATCTTTCATCTCAACCACTGTAACGCCTTTTAACATCTGTGATAGGAAATGAGCTGTTTCTGCACCGACTTGCCCACCACCGATGATTACGCAGTGTGATCCCGGTTTTACCTTTCCGTCAAGAATATCCTTAGCAAAGGTGGTCTTGGAATTTTCTTTAAGACCAGAGATAGGCGGAAGTATTGGCTCCGAACCAGAGGCAAGAATAATAGAATCCGGATTTGTTTTCTTAATTAATTCCAATGTAGCTTCGGTATTATATTTTATGTCGACGCCTAGTTTTTTACACTGTGCCAGTTGCCATACAATAAAGTCGGTGATTTCGCCTTTTGTTGGTGGGATTGCGGCAATATAGAATTGACCGCCAGCGTGTTCGCCCTTCTCATAAACTGTAACTTGATGACCGGCCTTAGCAGCGGTTATTGCAGCGTATAGACCTGCAGGTCCGGAACCGACTACGGTAATATTTTTCTTTACTTCAGCGAGTTGAATACCACCTTCGTACTCAAGGCCAAGCTCCGGATTCAAAACACATCGAATTGGTTCATCGTTAAATAATGTGCCAATACAGCCATCGTTACAGCCAATACAACGACGAATATCTTCAAAACGGCCTTCTTGAGCTTTAATGGGCATTTCAGGGTCTGCGAGCGAAGCTCTACCCATGGCAATGAAGTCTGCTTTATTGGATGCTAAGATACTATCCGCTAAAAAGGGATCATTAATTCTCGACACAGTAATCACTGGAATACTGACAACGTCTTTTATTGCTTTTGCCCAGTCAGTAAACCAACCATGGCTTGAGTGTGAACTTGCTACATTTAGATCAACAGAAAGGTAGTTTCCAACAGAAACGTGAATGATATCAAGACCTTCTGCTTCCATCATTCGCGCGATTGCCTTATTATCTTCAATCGTAAGCCCACCTTCAACAAATTCATCAGCCGAAATACGCATTCCAATGATGAAATCTTCACCGCACTTTTCGCGAATATCTTTGATGATTTCTCGTGCAAATCTTGTACGGTTCCAGAAGTTGCCGCCGTATTCATCAATTCGTTTGTTAGAATATAGCGAAAGGAATTGCGTAATCAAGTAACCATGAGCACCGTGGATTTCAACACCATCAAAACCACATTTTTTAGCCCTAAGTGCGGTATCGCCATACTTGCAAACCATTTCTTTAACTTCTTCAGTTGTTAAGGGGACTGGTATTTCATCGCCGAATGGACACATAATCGCAGATGAAGATCGTGGAAGACCATCAATGGCGCCTGAATTTGTTTGGCGACCACAGTGATAAATCTGTGCCAGTATCGTCGCACCATATTTATGAACACGTTTTGGTAATTCGCTGTGACTTTCGATCTGGTCATCATTCCAAAGACCAGCAGTTGCTTTAAAGCCGTGACCGAGAGGGTCCACGTTATAGTCTTCGGTTATAATTAGCCCCCAGCCACCTTTTGCTTTTTCTTCATGATATGCGATGTAACGCTCAGTTGCAGTACCGTCTTCGTTGCAGAAATCTGTTACCATCGCCGGGACTGTACAGCGGTTCTTGATGGTTTTGCCTCGAATGCTAAATGGACTAAAAAGTTGATCAAACATTATGCATTTCCTCCTTGACCCTTAATAATTTGATTATAAATTGACAATACCACACATTAACCGTATGGTCAATGACCGTAAGGTTAATGTGTGGTAAGCTTGACAAATGACAGAGATGCATGCTAGAATGCTCCAAAATGTAACGGGACTATAAATGGGACTAACTATAAATGTATCCTTGTTCCATATAAAACGTCATGCGTAATCTAACTAATTAACAAACTGCTGTGAGAGCTTCACAACGAAATAGTTTAAGCTATAGGTGAAAAAACTAATCCTCAGCGTCTGTGTGTATTATCATAGAAGTGTTAAGAAAGGTAAAATATAATGCAATTGCATTATATAAGGTGAATCAATGTCTATAAGTGAAAAGAAAAAAATAGAACTTGAAAAACAGCGTCGTCAGCAAATTTCATCTGTTGCACTTGGTCTATTTTATAAGAACGGTTACAAGAACACTTCTATGGTCGATATAGCAAAAGCTGCGAATATCAGTAAGGGACTAATCTATCATTACTTTAAGAATAAAGCTGAATTGTTATTCTCTTATCAAGATAAATTAGATGAATGTCTTAATGAAATCAATGAATTCGGAAGTGCAAAAGAAGCGATTTATGAGTTTGGAAGACGCTTCCTATTGAGGGAAGTAGACGAAACCGGTTATATACCGCCACTTCAAGTTTATGTTATTGTGTTTGTTAAGGGTGAAATGGACGATCCTGATTATATGGATAGGAATCCGTTGTATCAAGATTTTGGACAAAACTATTTCGGACCATTGTTTGAAAAGGGGATAGAGGCTGGTGAGTTTAAACAAGGTGATCCAAAACTGTACGGTGATATTTATTGGCATTATTTGCTTGGCAATGTTTTAGAAACGCTAGATGCTCGTAGATCCTCCAAAAAAACACAGGATCTCAAAAAAGTCATATCAATGTTTTGAAGAATAATGATAACCATTGTGGCTTTCTTGTAGAAACATACGAAAAAAAGTACTATTTAATGCGTTGGTTGATAAGAAATTTCTCACACCAACGCATTTTGTTTTTGAATTGAAGAGCGAGATGAGGGTGGAGCAAATCAAGGGCTAAAGCACCCTTTTGACACGGGGAAAAAGGAGCCCAAACAGGTAATGCTGAGGGGTTACTTACCTATCGGATTAAAAGGGTGACTACCCTCCACCGAACCGGAAAGCTGGAGTATGGAGGATGCACCGTACCTTTTTGAAGTGACAGTGTGTTCGGGGAACTATATTTGTATTGCTAGGGTGTATTTTAAAAGCTCTTGCATTTTTGACTATCTTTTGAGGAATTCTGAGGATAGGTGAATAATGAAATAAGCATAAAATAATCCCAACTTTGAGCACAAGGTTGGGATTATTTTATGCTTATTTTTTAGATCAAATTGTTTACCAATTTAGTCTCTTCAAATATAAAACTCGTTCCAGGTTTCACATCTGAAACAGTAGGCAGTGACTTCTCGAAAATGGTTTGATGATTTCAACTAGTCAGCTTCCATTGATCGAAGATTGTCAGTCAAAACGTTCTGACTGATATAGTGAATGGTCTTGCGAAGCTCTCCAAGAAGGTTGGGTCCGGCCAGAAGGTTTCTTAAAATAAGCAATTTCCATTTGCTCCGATCAAGCCAACCGTTGTCGTAACGGGGCAAGCCAGTAATTTATCTCTTCACTTAGGTTTATGCGCAACTCTAAAAATTTAATAGCTACTCCAATCTGTTAAGTAACGCATGATTGAATATCTAAACCGTTCGAATAGTCTCCTTAATAGTTTAAGTTTACCTTTTTGTAATCTTGGCCGAATTCTAAATGGTTTTTTACAGCAGTTTCCGCACAGTCTGGGTCTCTTGATTTAATTGCTTCGATAATTTCGTTATGGCTTTTGTACCAATCCGGAGTATCTCCAATAAAATCTATGGAAGAATAATACTTCTCCATATAAGCCTCTAGAATAATGAACATTATTCTGTCTAAAACATCATTTTTGGCCGAAGCGCAAATTGACATATGAAATGCAATCTCATTGTCTACATATCTTATAGAAGCTTCCTTTCTAGTAAGTTTCCCTTCCATATAATCATTTGCAATAAATTTAAATTTATTAAAAGATTTCTCAATTTCAGCAATATCTTCATCGTTCGCACATTTAGCAGCTAGCTTTGCAATCTGAGGCTCCATTATAAATCTAACTTGATAAATCTTTTCTGGTAAGTCCTCATTTCGTAAATAGTCTAAACCAAGAGGATCATTAGAGAGACCAGGATTATTGCAAACGAATGTCCCTATTCCTCGTCGAATTTCCAGTGCACCCTCTGAGCAAAGATGCTTTACAGCTTCACGGATGGTAATCCGGCTAACTTCTAAAGTTTCAGACAGTTCGGTCTCTGTTGGAAGTTTGTCGCCTTCATTAAGCTGCCTTGATATAATTAAACCCCTTAAATTATTAGCAATTTGGACTGATAGTAATTTATTATTTCTCACTATAGCACCTATTTTCTGATTTTGATTGTCCAGTATCAATTATACATCATATTAATGATTGGCTGCAACAGTTGTTATGGTTGATTATACAGTGGCTCCAATAATGCTTTGAGATTAGGATTAGTGCGCTGATTAAAATCTATTTAGAAGAATAGCAAATCTATAAAGAGCTAATCTTCAAGCTCAGAGGTAATATTGAGACAAGTCTTAGATAAGAGATTATCCAAGTTGTCAATTAATAAAAAAATATTTTTTTGAATTGCAGGAATTTCAAAAAGTATATAGAATACTCCACTATGGACATATGATGTATAACGTCATATGTCAAATAAAAATTTGGAGGGTACTAAAAATGAAGATTTCAAGTGTTGATGTAATTCAATGTAACTGCCTTGAGAATCCAGCTTTCAGACCAATTATCTGTAGAATTAATACTGATGAGGGTATTTATGGATATGGCGAAGCGGCAGTTGCCTATGGCACAGGTGCACCTGCTGCTTTTGGAATGATTAAAGATTTTGCTACTTTAATTATAGGCAAAGATCCAATGAATATTGAGGCAATTTGGGATACTTTGATGAAGACAACATTTTGGGGGCAAGGTGGAGGAACTATCATTTTTGCAGGGATTAGTGCAATTGATATGGCACTTTGGGATATTAAAGGCAAAGTATTTGGTGTTCCAATTTACAAATTACTTGGTGGTAAAACAAATTCCAAGTTAAGAACATATGCTAGTCAACTGCAGCTTGGTTGGGATAAGAATTTAAAAATTGGTTGGGGGCAAGCTTGTGAGCCGGGAAGTGCTCCGGAAAGATATGCTGAAACAGCTAAAATTGCAATTAGCCAAGGCTATGATTGTATAAAAATCGACTTCTTGAATTACAACAGACAAGGTTTTGCTCATACACATAAACAATTAACTAAGCCTTTGACCTATGAAGTTATGCATCTTGCAGAGGAAAGATTGACTGCTGTTAGAGAGGCAGTGGGTAACGAAGTAGATATTATCATTGAGAATCATTGTGGTACTGATGCAGTTTCAGCAGTTCAGTTTGGCAGATTAGCAGAAAAATTTAATATTTTCTACTATGAAGAGCCAGTAACTCCATTGAATCCTGAAATGACAAAATATGTTGCAGAAAGAGTAAAAATTCCGATTGCACAGGGTGAACGTATTTATGGACGTTGGGCTTATATTCCATTCCTAAAAGATCATTCGGTCCAAGTAATTCAGCCTGACATTGGAAACTGTGGCGGTATCACTGAAGCAAAGAAAATATGTGATATGGCTCATGCATACGATGTAAGTGTGCAAACACATGTTTGTGGAAGCCCAATTGCAAAGGCAGCCGCATTACAGCTAGAGACAACTTTGCCAAATTTCTTAATTCACGAGCATCATGTTATCAATATGGCTCCTTATATTACTGAATTAGGAGTTTATGATTATCAGCCAGTTAATGGTTATTACACAGTTCCTGAGGTGCCAGGAATTGGTCAGGAATTATCGCAAAAAGCTCTTGATAATGCAGATATTGTTACTGTTAAATGATATTAGTTGCAGAGTAAATTTAGAGCATAGATTTACAATCAATAGGTTGTTTTTTCAAATATAAGGAGGGTCCGAGATATGGAATCTAGTATTGATCGAAATCGTTTATATGCCAAAGTTAAGTGGGCCATCATTCCCTATGTCTTTGCACTTTACTTTTTTAATGGTATGGATCGAACAAATATTAGTTTTGCAGCACTTACCATGAACAAGGAATTGAGTATTTCAGCCCTTGCTTTCGGGACTATTACATCTACCTTTTTTATCTCGTATCTTATCTTTCAGATACCAAGCAGCATGCTTCTGAAAAAATTTGGTGCAAGTAAACTCATTCCGAGCATTGCATGCTTGTGGGGACTTGCAACGGCTGGTACGTTCTTTGCACAAGATGCAGCGCAAGTTACAGCTTTTAGATTCGTGCTTGGTATTTTTGAAGCAGGATTCTTCCCAGGAGTAATGTATTGGTTCACTCTATGGTTCCCCAGTAGGGAACGCGCAAGTGTTACGGCAATATTTATGTTATCAGGTACTTGTGCAAATATAATTGGAGCCCCATTGGCTGGTTACATGGTACAGTACGCAAATTGGTTTGGTTTTTCCGGATGGAGATGGCTATTTTTAATTGAAGGTATTCTCCCGGCTATCATCGCATTATTTGGCTTTTATATTATGAAAGATGGGCCAGAAAAAGCTAAATGGTTGAATGAAAAAGAAAAGGCTCTTATACGTTCAGATCTGGATGCAGAAAAGGCAGTCACCACGGTTCATACGAAGAAAATAGGTTTTGCAAAAATCATTACAAATGGCACACTGTGGAAATTGGCGATGATCTACATGTTTATCCAAATTGCACAGCAGGTGGGCGCAATGTGGATGCCTGTGCTTATTAAGGGCATGACGGTAGGCCTTTCAGCATCCGCTATTGGCTACATCATGATGATTCCTGCAATCGCTGGTGCTATTGCTATGGTACTTGTAGGCAATCATTCAGATAAGACTGGAGAAAGAAAATGGCATGCAATTACTCCAATGTTGATTCTGTCAGCTTCATTTCTGCTAATACTTCTTCCTGTCGGCGGCTTGCTATTTAAAATCGCTATGCTTTCAATTTATGGAGCGACAGTTGTAAGCTGGTACGGCCCATATTGGACTATGCCTCCGGCTTTCCTATCCCCCGAGATAATTGCTGTTTCCCTTGCATTTATCAATTCGTGGTCGGCAGCAGGTGGATTTATAGGAAATAAGTTCAGTGGTATTATTGCAACTAATTTTGGAAATACAGGGGTGTTTGTATTCCTTGCGGCTGTTGCCCTAGTTTCAGTGGTTCTGGTTCTTACTTTGGATTTTAAGAAGATGGCGATTGATCATATACATGGATGAACAAGCTAAATCAGTATCCTACAGAATGGTAAAATGTTAAACAATAAAAAGCGTAATTATAAAATTTATGGAAAGAGTTTATGGGACATCCAGTGGGTGAAGAGCCGTATCTAGTATTATATTTTAATGGCGGTCTTGATCTCTTTGCACGAGATAAAAAATACGTGATCGTGTCTAAAAAATGGCGCTAGGTGATGTAAACCTACCGCCATTTTTATCTCAACATGTAGGTATCCCTTGTCTGTATTGTTTTATTTGAAAAGCATTTTCGATAATTGTTATGTAATTCGGGAGTTTTTTTAACTAACTCCAGATACCCTAACCCAATGTTTCATAGCAGTAATGATAGGGCACATGGTCTCGTCCAATTTACTTAACCTGCATTCGACTCGTGGTGGACTGAATAAACTCATCAAAAGTATTTTGAACAAATTCTTTGTAATTATTTCCCCAGTCAGTTAAAACGTCAAAGATAGGTTTCAAAGTTTCACCAAGCTTGCTCAAGCTGTATTCGACTTTGACAGGGATTTCTTCAGCATAAGTTTTTCTACTTACAATGTCGTCCTCCTCTAGAGATCGAAGATTTTCGGTTAGTACTTTTTTACTGATCCCGTCTACATCATTTAATAAATCAGTAAATCTCTGTGGGCCTGTCAGAAGGTTCCTTAATATCAATAACTTACACTTATTGCCAATAAGAACAACCGCAGAATAATATTATGACTATTGATCGAATGATATGGTTAGACAATAAAATGGACGATAGTTGGCCAGCGTGGTCTAATAAGGTGTATGGGCCCCAAAAAAGGCTCCTGGGCTGTTTGTTCATACTTGGAAGCCGAGGTTGATATAAGAATTCAAACAATAATGAAGCATGCTGCGTGTCTTTGCGCCTTGGAATTTACGAAGAACAACCAAGTTCTCAATGCACAACGCGAATATAAAGACGCCTTCATTTACGACCTGCTTTATAGTAATATCGATGAGGTAAAAGATATTGTCAACAGGGGGGAAATATGGGGTTGGAATCTTAATCGCCCACATTGTGTGCTGGTATTTGAGCTTGAAGAGTACGAAGTCTATACAACAGATCAACATTTGTTAGATACGTTACTTGATTTGGTAGAATCAGTTATGCAGCAAGACGCCGATCATCCAATTATAATGCAGAAAAAAGGCCAAATCATCGCCATTTTACCAATCGACATACAACCGAACAATAGTAAGGTTTGTATCATGCGCTTGGGTGAACAGGTACTTTCTAGGGCAAAACTTCGCTTGGCAAGACGACGATTAAACGTCGGGGTAGGGCGAGTTTATGCTAGCCCAGATGATATATTTAAAAGCTATCAAGAAGCTAAAGTAGCTCTCGAGTTAGGTAAACTGATGGGTATCGACTCGACGATTCCGTTCTTCAGTGATTTAGGGCTAGATCGAATTCTCTATCACCATGACCTACAGGAATTAAAAGAATTTTACAAGGAAACGCTAGGGGTACTTGAAAGCTACGATGAAGAGCAAGGCAATAAATTGATGGGTAGTCTAGAACAGTATTTACTTAATCAGTGTAACTTAAAAGCAACCGCAATTAGTCTCTATCTTCACCCTAACACCCTCCGTTATCGGCTAAAAAAAATTGAGGAAATTCTTCAGACTCATTTAGACGACTTTGATACCAAACTTAATTTGATGACGGCTTTTAAAATAAAGTATCTTAAGAGGGTCTAACACCAAAAAAGGGGGGGATTAAGTGAGTTCAGAGGCTCAGATCTTTCGCAGTATTTGCCCCGAAATTGTTATGGTACTTGCGGTATGCTTTCTACGGTGTACGATGGAAGACTATAAAAGTAAGTGGCGACTTTCGGCACGGCTATACGAAAGGCAAACTCTGTGCCAAGGGATATTGCCTATCCCGACTATGTGTATCATCCTCAGAGGCTTCGATATCCATTATGGCAAAATCCGAGGGGTTCGGGACACTGGCAGAGAATAAGTTGGACAAGGCGTATGAATTAATCACGGGGAAACTACTGGAACTCAATCAGCGCTATAGCTCGAACCTGTCCCGTGGACACGGTGCAAAGCTAGTTGTGATTGATCCGCTATTTACCCCAACTGCTAGGATCTCGGATCGCAACTTACAAATTCGCCCTAGCACCGACGGTCTACTTGCCTTAGCCATCATTCAAGCCCGTCCATCCATTCGCTTTTATCCAGAAAAGGTTTAAAAAGCGTTACTGGTTAAAGAATTAGGAAACTATGAAAGTTGGAAATTAGCATTAATATACTGCCGACTAGGATATCAGTTATTAGTGTAGATAGTGGCTTTCTGAAAGTGACTATCTACACTGAATTTTTCACAAATGTAAATAGAAGTGCTTAAAAAGCAATTTAAGAGAGACTATGTTCCTCATACAAAAAAAGCGACCAATTGTTGTACCCTTGTACAAAGGTAAATGTGAACATAATCACGAATAAAGGGTTATCAACTTAATCAGGAGGAGTGTCATGTTAACAAATGATCGAATAGAGACCGTTGAGCATCCCAATCTAAGTCATGAGACTCAATTAAGAGGCTTGGCAAAGATTAGGCCTCTGCTCGAAGCGAGGATTTTTGCGTACGATATACTCAGACGGTCGTTTCTGGAAGAACCTAGCCACGAGTTCCTTAAGCTTTTGTCTAAGGACAATCTTATCGGTTCCTTTCCTTTTTCTGAGGAAGAAGGGGAGATTCAGGAGGGGATTCGTCAGGTTCATAGCGATTTAATGCAATATGAATCAGTCGGAGAAACAATCTATAATCGCTTGCACTGGGACTATACTCGACTGTTTATTGGACCCTACGAATTACAGGCTCCTGCTTGGGAGTCAGCCTATCTCAATAAGGAACGCTTGCTTTTTCAGGAGGAGACCCTGAAAGTCAGACTTGCTTATCTGAAGTATGCATTCTTGCCTAAGCATTTTCAACATGAAGCCGATGATCACTTAGGTCTTGAACTGGACTTTATGTATAAACTGTCCGTGATGGTTTTAGAGAAATACGAGAAGAATGAACACGAGCTACTAGACATCTTGGAAAATCAGAAAAGGTTTCTGCAGGAACATCTACTGCGTTGGGTACCCGAGTTTCAGCAAAATGTCTGCCAGCATTCAGACACTGAATTCTATCGCGGAATGTCAAGGATCCTGCATGGATTCTTAAGGTTAGATCTCGAAGCCCTTGCTGAGCTTTTAGATATAGAAGGCATAGGATTAAAGACAAATTAAAAATTATTGGGAGGTGTACCGTTAATGGCCAATCTCATCGAGAAAGCCAAAAACTACGCTGTCAGTCGTCGCTCCTTTCTGGGCATGACGGCTACGCTAGCCGCCGCGGCAACTTTGCCCGGTTGTGGACTTGTTTCAGTGGATGCTAAAAAGGCAAGTGAGTTAGCGAATAAGGAAGGGGAATGGATCACTGCCGCGTGTTGGCACAATTGCGGGGGTCGTTGCCTAAATAAGGCCTATGTGGTAGAAGGGGTTGTCATTCGCCAGAAAACGGACGATACCCACCCGGATAGCCCAGACTTTCCACAGCAAAGAGGATGTGCTCGGGGACGTTCCCACCGGAAAATGGTTCTAGGAGCCGATCGACTCAAATACCCGATGAAGCGGAAAAACTGGGAGCCTGGGGGCGGCAAAAAGGAACTCCGAGGTAAGGACGAGTGGGTTCGTATTTCGTGGGATGAAGCGCTGGATATCATGGCGAGTGAGCTTAAGCGAATCAAGGAAAAGTATGGAAATGCGAGTTTCTTTGCACCTGCTGGTGGTTCTGGCGGCGGAATGGAGCCTCAACGCGTCCTAAATGCCTATGGTGGATGTACAGAGCGTTGGGGGAATGTCTCCTGGGGATCATGGCCTGATGTTTATAGTACCGTCACAGGACTTCCAAATAGCGGAGCATCCTCGGGAAATGACAGGTTTAGACTACGTGATTCAAAGCTCATTATCCTCTGGGGGGCAAACCCTGCTCAGTCTAGCCAAGGCCTTCCAACCTATAACTATTTACAAGCGAAAAAGGCTGGAGTGAAGTTTATTGTTATAGACCCACTATATACTGAGTCCGCCAGAACCTTGGGAGACGAATGGATTCCGATTCGTCCGGCAACCGACACAACTTTGATCTTAGGAATGGCTCATCATATCCTCACAAACAATTTACTCGATCAGAAATTCTTAAATAATTGCACAATCGGATTTGACGCTGACCATATGCCAGAGGGTGCAGATCCTAAAGAGAACTTTAAGGATTATGTTCTTGGAACGTATGACGGGACACCGAAAACTCCAGAATGGGCTTCAAAAATCTGTGGTGTTAGCGCCGAAATTATTCGTAAGTTTGCACAAGAATATGCGACGACTAAACCAGCCGCCATCATTTCAGGGGGGGCGCCGGCACGCATCAATAATGGGGAACACTTGCCTCATGCCATGATGACGCTTGCTTATATGACAGGAAATATCGGAATACCAGGCGCTGGAGTGAGTCCCAATATGCATAACTCGGCCACCAATGCAGGGCCAGCATTGGTACAGCCAGGAGGTGACGGCATCCCTAAAGTGATCAACCCTATTGCGAAAAGTCGCATTAATAGCGGTGAGATGTGGGATGCGGTTCTTAAGGGACAATATACAGAAAGCAAAGGGAAGAAGGTAAATGTCGATATTCAGATGATATGGAACTGGTTTGGTCATACTCTGAATCAAAGAGCTGGCACAACCCAAGGGATAAAAGCCCATAGAAAAGTCGAGTTTGCAGTGGCTCAGAATCTGTTTCTAACCACAGATGCCAGGTATTCGGATCTAGTCTTGCCAGTTACATCCCAGTGGGAGAGGCTTGGAGGGCTACTCACGGGAAATCGTGAAATTCTCATTTATCATACGCAAGTGATTAAGCCACTTTTTGAGGCGAAAAGTGATATGTGGATTGTCACGGAAATTGCTAAACGCTTAGGCGTTGATACCAAAATAGTTAACCCGGTTTCAGAGGAACAACAATTGTATAATCTGCTTGCAGGTGCATCGGTCATGAAAGCCGACGGATCTGGTTATGAAAAATTGGTAACCTTGACTGGTGAAGATATTCAAGGGCTTGGGGCCAAGGGAACACCACAGACCGGTCGCATCTCCTATCAAGAATTTAAGGAAAAGGGAATTTATCAAGTCCCGAGATCTCGTGGTGATAAATTGGAATTTACGAGTTTTGAGGATTTCTTGGCAGATCCAGTTGGAAAGAAATTAGCAACTCCCAGCGGTAAATTCGAAATTTACTGCGATACGCTTGCGAAGAAGATCGAAAAAATTGGCTTCACTACAAAATCCCCGATCCCTAAGTACGACCCCCCGTTGGAAGGGTATGAGGATGGATTAAAGGATGGCTTTAATTACCAAATTATTACCATCCATTATAATAGACGTTCCCATTCGACATTAGACAATGTGCCTTGGCTAAGGGAAGCTTTCCCACAAGAATTTTGGATGAATGCCAGCGATGCTGCGAAATTAGGAATTAAAACCAATGATATCGTCAAAGTAACCAGCCGACATGGATCCGTGATCCGTCCCACCTATGTCACGGAGCGCATTATGCCAGGCGTTGTGGCGTTGGGAGAAGGGGCCTGGGTTGAAATGGACGAGCAAGCGGGGGTAGATAAGGCTGGAAACACCGGGATTCTTAATGGACCTATCGCAACTGGGCAAGGGCATAGTGGTTATAATTCATGCAATGTCAAGGTAGAGAAGTATGATAAGCCCCTTGATCCAGATGTTAAATGGCCGCAACGAATCATTTTCTAAGAGAGGTGAAGAAAAATGGCACAACTAGGATTTTATTATGACATGACAGTTTGTACGAGCTGCAAAGTCTGTCAAATTGCCTGTAATGATAAGAATAATTTGGAGGTGGGGACTCTTTTTCGAAAGGTCTATAATTTCGAAGGAGGAACGTTTCCGAAACCTTGGGCGTACAATCTCTCCATAGCCTGTAATCATTGTGCAGAACCTAAATGTACGAAGAACTGTCCGACAGGTGCACTGTATAAAAGGGAGAAAGACGGGATCGTCATGTTTGACGAGGAGAAGTGCATCGGCTGTAAGTTGTGTACTTGGTCTTGCCCTTATGGAGCACCCAAATATATTGAATCTAAAGGAAAGTCCGGAAAGTGTAATTTCTGCGTGGATATTATTGATGCAGGGGGACAACCTGCTTGTGTAGAAGCTTGCCAAATGAGAGCTCTTGAATTCGGAGAGATAGAAGAACTGCGTAAAAAACATGGCAATATTGCCGATATCAAGGGCTTACCTGATTCGGGAATGACCCACCCATCTCTGACAATGAAACCCAACAAGGAAGCCCTGAAGTAGATTCTACTCAAGTGATAAAAAGGAGGCCTGATGGATGTTTGCTGAAGAATGGCCATTAATGATGTTTACTTTAATTTGTCAGCTAGCAGTCGGAAGTTATATTCTTCTCGTGCTCGTTCGCTCCATATTAGCCCAAAAGGATGCTCCATCAGCTAAACGTCTGACAAGCTTCGGTTTTCTAGCCGTAGGGCCACTCATGGCGCTAGCCCTTATATTCTCGCTCTTTCACCTGGGAACCCCGACGGGTGCCTATCGATCCATCCTGAACCTTGGTTCATCATGGCTAAGTCGTGAAATTCTGACAGCTGGGGGATTCTTCGTGCTGTGGTTTGTAAGCTATAAGGCTTATCAGAAAGAGACTGTAGGTAACGGCTTAGGATGGCTAACCTCTCTGGTCGGACTACTCGTCATTTTTAGCATGGTGAATATCTATGGTACCTCTGTCCGTCCAGCTTGGGATAACGCAAATACGTACATCGCTTTCTTTGGGACGACATTTGCTCTAGGTAGTCTGGGGGCGGCAAGCTTCATCGCTTATGGAGCAAAGGGAAGTGCACTCTCACCGGAAATCCTCACGATTCTTAAAAAAGTCAGTCTAATTGGTATAGTCGCAGTAATCATTCAACTTATCTATCTTCCAGTCTTCATCTCAGGACTCGGAAGCGGAGTGGCCGCATCTATAGCGTCAGCGCAACTACTATCTGGAAGCTACTTGTTTCCCCTGGTAGTATACGGGGTTCTCTCTCTTGTCGGTGTAGGTCTTCTCTACTATGGATTAGGGAAAGCGACTAATACAAAGTCCATACCTGTTAATGTGGTTTACCTCGCTCTCATCATGGTTGTCGTAGGTGAGTTCATAGGTCGGTATGTCTTCTATGCTTCTGCAGTTTCGGTAATGATTGGGCAGTCTTAGTCTAAGAAACCCATACAGAATAACTGTGCATGCAACGTATAACGACAAAAAGTCCTTTCCTCTTGCTGGGGAAAGGACTTTTTGTGTTGAAGGTTTATATATCTGACTCCAAGTCGAACTCCTTCGGCGTGGTCACATCAAGCCTTAATTCTCGCAGGTAACTCCCGTCATCTCATTTTTCCATCACATTATACGAGATCCCTACTTCAATATCCAACTTGATGAGTGCTTTAACCTTTTTAACGTGGAATTCGAGAAATTGGTAGTCGTCATTGACTAAATAGTTTGTGTAACGCTGCTTTTTAAAGACACCCAGCGCTTTAGGAATGTCCGCGCCGAACACTTTAGCTGATTTATAGAAATAGTCTTTCGGTGAAAAGTACTGTGTCTTAGCCACTTGTTTACCGTAATTTTGTTGGTAGATTTGAGCAGTATGCTTGTTTTCTAAGGAACAATATTGGACGCCTAGCTTGAGCTTATGATCGATAATAAATTCAAGCAGTTGAAGACAGTCAAGTTCGCTATGTGAGACGGGAAGCCCTCCGGCATACCAGTAGTCATAGAGAACCTGGTAGGGGGAAATGTACAAGCGAGTATAAACGTGTGGAAATTTAGCCCGTGCATGGCGGAAAAAATCGACGGTTTCAGGTTTGTGGAGTTAAAGGCTCACCGCCCGTGAGTGCTGAATATATTGTTGTGCTTGGTACATTGTCCGAGCCGGTTACCGTAAAAGAACTCGTATCGTTGGTGCGGAATTCTGAGATTGAAGTAGGAGATTTGTCGATATTCAAAAAGCAACCATGAAATGCTAGCGATTCCAATTGATTAAGCACTAAGATGATCAAAACGCTGCCTCAAATTTGCATAAGGTACACAAGGAAACCAGCTGTGGTAGAATAATCTAACGCAGCTGGTTTTATCTCTCCAGAGGGACCTCAGATGGGCATGTATGGATTGATGCACTTGAAAAAAGAAATCTTATGGCCCATACTTATGATGAAAATTTAACAAATGAAGCTGAAAAGCTTATTCGTACAACTTATTATGGAATGTTGCAAGAACTATTTTCTGCTTTGGAGGGCATGGCATGAATTTCGGACTTCGAGACGGGGATTTGGACAATATTATCACAACTATGCAGCAATTTTCTGAGATCGAAAAGGCGGCAATTTTTGGATCTCGTGCTAAGGGGAACTATAAGCCCGGCTCCGATTTGGATATAGCAATTTGGGGAGATGATATTTCCTTTTCAACTTTATCAAGGCTTCATGCCATTTTAGAGGAAGAAAGCCCTATGCCATATTTCTTTGATATTGTGGATTATTCACATTTGAACCATGAAGAATTGAAAAGTCATATAGATAGAGCGGGAATAGTATTTTTCACTAGAGAGTTAGCGTAGTCATCATTGTTTTCCAAGGCATCGGTTTAACAAGCTGGTGCCTTTATGTAGTGCGCCCGGCATGGGCGCATTCTAACGGGTGCAACTCCCAAGTGCGGGGATAGTGCCAAGCACATAGCCAAGGGTAAGGGTGTCCATCGCGAGGTGGAATCTGAATTTTTGTATTAAAGAAGGGTCTTTGAAGTGCCAGAGATACTTGAATAAACATTAAAATAGTACAATCTTTAGAGGAACAAATGGAGATGCCTTCCGTTTTTGTTGTATCAAGTTCACTTAGAATTCCGAAAATTGGTCTCGCCTAATTTACTTAACCTGCATTCGACTCGTGATGGCCTGAATAAACTCCTTTTCTTCAAATAGAGTCATTCGAGCTGCGTGGTCAGAAACACCATTTGCGCCTTCCTACTTCTTAAGTGAATTCTGTCGCAATCCTGGAGACCAATCCCAAAGCCCGCTCATGTGAAGCAAAGCCCAGGACTTGAATACTGTAAAAAGATTGACGCGCGTACTCATTAGAGACAGATCCACCCTGAGAAGCTGCTCAATCCTATTGATGCGATAATAGAGCGTATTGACGTGTATGAACAAATTCTTAGCCGTTTCTTTCAGGTTGAAATTTGAATTTACCAGTTCTGTGAGCGTCGGTAGCAAGCTGCTTTCATTCTTCGTATCATAGCTGAGGAGTGGTTCCAGCGTATTCCGGCAGAACATTTTTACGATCTCCAGTTCCTGAGAGAAAAGAGGGGTAAAAATCCCGAGATCTGAGAAATATTGGCTTTCGGCCTTGGTTCCCATAACATGGGGATAGTTGAGGGCGATGCGTGCTTCATCGCAGCTTCTTCGCAGGTTGTAAAGCGGATGAGGCTGGCCTCGGCCGAAGGATGCGGCGACTTGGTAATTTTTTTCTAAAGCGTTTTTGTAAGGCTCAATTCCCACCGCTTTCGGCCCGGCCGGCAAGATATACACCGCGAGCCGCGGCCCGCTGACCATGAAAGCTTCTGGAGCAACCCGCTTTAGAAATTCACGGGAATAGGACACGATCGCGGTCCACTGCTCACTGCTTTTCACATCACGTACCGCCATGACATCGACGTAATAAACGCGATCCGAAGCTAAACGGTAGTTGCCAAGCGTTAGGATATCGGCTACGTTGGCTATGCTTTGGCCAAAGAGATATTCGTACATTTCCCGTTCGAAGATGACCGTATCTTTCTTCGTTTGATCCATTTGGGAAAAATAACATTTAACAGCTAGTTTAGCTTGTTTCAGAGTTGTGAGGGTCAGTGGGACCTGGGAGGCGGGAAGGTCCCTGACAAGGATATACGCGCTGGAATCGCTACATAGGATACGATAATACAAGCATTTCTCCGTTTCAGAATAAAGATAGTCGTTCTTAGTAAGGCTGGGGAGCGTGACAAAGGAATCGTCGATATGTTTTTTGATACTGAGCGAAATGTACGGATAGTGAATGAACCCACTACAATCAGTGACTATGATCTGCCGGCCAATTATCTTTTCCAGGTGAGAGCCCACATAAGGTAATCCTCTATCGAGCGTACCGTCGACTAATTGATAGATATCCTCATAAGCAACCGACATGGCGCCATCCCCTTTCTGCCAACACACATCAATCTTTATTTCACTTAATACTTGATTCTTTTATTTAGTTGCAAAAGTCATGCCAATTTATAAAAAGGCTCTAAATGGCATTAAAACAGGCTAGCTTTAGAATATTTTTTATTCTAGTCTCGATCTTCTCAAAGCAATCTCAAATTCTGCCGGAAAACAAATACCATTCTCATATTAAGTAGTATTTCTTATTTTGTTTGATACAATTTGTATTGAAGGATCCCCTTTTCATGCTATATAATAACTTTAACACTGTCTCATTCCACGAGGAAACGTTTCACGTATAACAAGGCTCACCAGGAGGAGTTGTATGAATAACACGGATTTAATGCTCAGTTCGATCATCCGCAACAGCGAAAAATCTGTCTTCGACCAGACCATTCGAACCGAAGATAAGATCTACATCGAACGGGTCAAACAATTAAAACTGGAGATACTCAAAGGGGTTGCCAACCCGTCAGAAGTCGACCTTGTCCAGCCGGAAATTATAGACTCCTGGATTCGTTCCCGCAATTATGGACTCGAGGTCAATCAATCCCCGCGAACGAGCCCGGTCATTCCCAAAGCGGATATGGAAAATCTGCTCGTCGAAAACCGTAGTCTTATTAACGCCACTCTTTCCAGTTTGCGCCAATTTGAGCCTTTGTTGCATGTCAACTACGACGTTCTTCTTTCCGACCCCAACGGCGTCTTTCTGCTCACTATGCTTGGGGAGAACAACAAAATTGCCTACGAGAGTTTCAATTTAGTGCCGGGCACGGTTTGGAACGAGCAAACGATTGGCACTTCCGCCATGTCCCTAGTCCCAGTACTGAAACGGCCTATTCAAGTCTGCGGACCGGAAATTTACCTTGACGATTTTCACACCGTCGCCAGTTCTTCCGCCCCTATTTTCGATATCAAAGACAACTTAGCCGGAATTCTGAGCATCGCTACTGTCAATTATCAATGTGTGAATTCTTTGAATTTAAGCCTCGCCGCTTCGATCGCCGCGCTTATTCAGAAAGAATTTCAGCTTACCATGTATAAGGAAATGGATAAAGCCACTAATGAGGTTTCGGATGAAGCGCTGATCACAATCGACGGCCAGGGATTCATAATCTATGTGAACCAAGCTGCGGTCTCTTTGTTCCGGCATATGGGCAGCAGCTTGATTGGCCGGCCACTCGACAGCCTCTTTGGCGACCAGTCCAAGATAAAGAAAGCGCTGAAATCCGGCCAGCCCTTGTCCAATACTGAGATAGTCATACCCAAGCTTGGTACACGCCAATGCTCGGTCCGTCCTATCAAAGATCAACAAGGCAGCCGATTCGGCTGCCTCATCGTCATGAAACGCGCCAAGACGACCCATGCCACCACAAACGGCGATGCCTTCGCGGCTATCATTGGCTCTTCCGCACCGATCCGAGAAACCGTCTCCTTGACCAGACGTTTTGCTGGGTGCGAATCCAATATCTTGCTTCAAGGGGAAAGTGGAACCGGCAAAGAGCTTTTCGCGCGGGCTATCCATAGTATTAGCCGCCCTAACTGCCCGTTCGTCGCCGTAAACTGCGGAGCCATCCCTAAAACCTTAGCCGAAAGCGAATTGTTCGGTTATGAGGGCGGTTCGTTCACCGGGGCGGAACGTCAAGGACGCCAAGGTAAAATCGAGTACGCAGGTAACGGCACCTTGTTTCTGGATGAAATTGGCGACCTACCCTTGGAACTCCAGCCGATCCTGTTGCGCGTCTTGGAAGAGAAACAAATTGTACGGGTCGGCGGCACACGCTCCATCCAGGCGGACTTTCAGCTTATCGCCGCATCCAACAGAAATTTGTTTGACCTCATGAAAAAGGGCCTGTTTCGGGAAGATTTGTATTATCGGCTGGCCATTTTCAAAATCGTCATTCCACCCTTACGGGAACGCGGGCAAGATATTCTACTTCTGAGCGACCATTTCCTGTCCGCTCTCGCTCAAAAGCGCGAAATCCCTTCCCCAACCTTGAACCGAGCAGCCAAAACCATCCTGCTGCAGTATTCCTGGCCCGGAAATGTACGGCAATTACTAAATTGTCTGACTTATGCCGCCAGCCTCGCCTGCGACGGCGTCATCCGGCTAGAAAACCTGCCCGAAGAAATCCGGCTCACCCCAGCACCGAGCGAAAAAGAACCAGCTCCTCATCCGGAGATGGAAAGTATCCGGCAAGCTTTGCAGAAGTCCGGCCATAATGTTTCCGATGCCGCTCGGTCTCTAGGCTTAAGCCGGGCGACCCTTTATCGCAAAATCAGACACTATGGCCTTTAATATTACCTCAATCAATTCAGTAATATGGATATAGCACCCTCTAAAGAGGCAGACCATTTTTGGTCTCTTCCGCTGGAGGGTGTTTTCTTATTGTATACAGCATCTAAAAAAGTTTGGAGGTTTCTCCAATGACAAACCAATTCTCACTCAATATAATTTAACTTGTCCATGTGAATAAAATAACTTAACTTAGGAGGGAAATACATGAAACAATTATTCGACTTTACTGGGAAAGTGGTTCTCATCACCGGTGCTCGATCGGGTATCGGACAAGCGGCGGCCGTGGCTTTTGCGGAGCAGGGCGCTAAGGTGGTCTTAGCCGGACGCAGCAACTGTGATGAAACTCTGGCCCGCATTAAGGATGCCGGCGGCGAAGGCATCTTCATACAAGGAGATGTCAGCGTTGCCGCCGATGTACAGAACATCGTCAATACAACCGTGAAAACCTACGGACGCCTCGACGTGGCCTTTAACAACTCCGGACTTTTGCCGGTGACGGCCAATATTGTGGATCAGACCGAAGAAGATTTTGACAAAATCATAGATGTCGACCTCAAGGGAGTATTCCTGTGCATGAAATATGAAATTCCCGAAATGCTGAAGCAGGGCGGTGGCTCGATCATCAACAATGGTTCGGTGGTTAGCCTTGTGGCAGACCCTGGAATGGCCCCCTATGTGGCGGCCAAGCATGGCGCGGCAGGACTTTCCAAGGCTGCGGCCCTTGAATATGCCAAGGATAACGTTCGCATTAATGTAATCGCCCCTGGTTTTACGGCAACCGAAATGACTGCCCCTTGGATGGTTGATCCTGCCGTGGAAGAAGTGATCAAGTCGTTCAACGCGGCCAACCGCATCGCTACTCCGGAAGAGATTGTGGGCATCGTCCTCTTCCTGGCCTCTCCAATGGCCTCCTTCATGACGGGCGCTGTCTATTCAGTGGATGCGGGACAAACTGCTCATTGATCATTAAGGTAAAAGGAGGAGCCCCATGAAAATCATCGTTGTATTTAAATGGTCAAGAAACCCACAGGACGCTCGAGTGGGAGTGGACGGAACCGTTAACTGGCAGGGCGTGAAAATGGCGGCAAACGATGATGACCCTACAGCTATGGAAATTGCTTGTTCTATAGCTGATGGGGGAGAGGTTATCGGTCTGACCGTGAACGACGGTGACGCTGCGTGGGCTGCGGCCAGAGGTGCAGCGCGCACCGTGATGATCTCTGACGCCCAGACGGATGTGAACAGCTCAGTAACGGGCTCGGTTCTTGCCGCTGCAATTCGGCGAGTTGAGGGCGTTGATGCGGTGCTCATAGGTGATTCAGCTTGGGACTACGGCGTGGTTTCCGCATTAGCGGGGCAGCTTGGTTGGCCGGCCGTGGCCGGTGTTGTTTCGGCAATGAAGGGGCAGGACTGTCTGCGCGTGACGCGCAAGATGGGCAGCGCATCACAGGTGCTTGAAGTTAAGGGACCTGTGGTGCTTGCGGTGTCGGCAAGTCGGGCCGAGCAAAACGTGCCAGGCATGAAGGAAGTTCTCGCGGCGCGAAAAAAACCTGTGGAAAAGCTTATATTGGCTGACCTGGGTCTTACGCCCGAGACCACTGTCAATTCCAAGGGAACCAGGTTCCCCGATACGCCTCCTGCGCGAATCATAGACGGGAGCGACCCCATGACCGCGTGCGAACAGCTAGTGGCTGCTCTGCGTGCGGATGGCGTGCTGTGAATATGTTCAGTCTCGTAGTCCTGTAAATTAAAGGAGAATCAGGAGAATTGATATGAATATGAATATGAATAGCTGGATCATTATTATAGACGAACGTCGTGCGGGCGGCATGCTTGACGCCGCCCAAAAGCTTGGCGGCGAAGTTGTGGCGGCTGTGGTGGGTCCGCGCGCTCTGGCGGATACCATAGCTGGATTGGGCTTTGATCGGGTACTCTGCTTTGAGACGGCGGAAGGCGTTCCTGCGGAAGCGTATGCTGCTCAAGTAGCCGAAGCGGCAGAAGCCGCGGCGCCCAGATTGGTGCTGGCGTCTGACGCACCGGTCGGCCGCATGCTAATCGGCGCTGTCGCCGCGAAACTGAATGCCGCCCTAATCGGCGCCGTTCGTGCTCTTGCCGCTGACGGCGAGCGCATTGTCGTAAGCCGGTCCACGGCAGAAGGCAAGGTCTTGGAAGATGTTGAGGTTCAGAGCGCTCTGGCCGTGATTTATGATGGGGAGGACATGGAAGTATCCTCCACACAACCTACCCCAGTGGAACTAATACCTGTTGTGGATCCCGGCTTAACGCTGAGGTTGATAGAAACCATCGAGGCCGGAGAAGACAGCGCTGGATTGCTGACTGCCGCCAGAGTTGTGGGTGTGGGTTTGGGAATTGGGTCAAAAGACAATCTGAAGCTTATTGAAGAACTGGCAGAAGCTATGCACGCCGAAACAGCTTGTACGTTACCTGTTTGCGACGATATGCGCTGGTTCACCTCGCACAGCGTCGTAGGTTCGTCGCACAACCAGATCGCACCTGATCTCTATATTGCCTTGGGCATTTCCGGGCAACCGCAGCATATGTCCGGCATTCGCGATGCCAAGGTCGTAGTTGCCGTCAACAATGACCCGGAAGCAAGAATATTCAAAAACTGCGACTATGGTATCCTTGGCGATCTGAACAAAATCGTCCCCGCGTTGGCCAGGGCATTCAAAACTATTGGCTGACCCGAGGCCTAGAAGCAACAACAAAAATTAAAGGGAGGAAAATTAACATGGCTGATCAAAACATCTCATTTGACGTGGAATATGATCTTGTCGTCATCGGCGGAGGCGGTTCCGGCAAGTCGGCGGCCCTTACCGCCGCTCAGGGAGGATTGCATGTTGGGTTGCTGGAAAAGATGGCAGAGACAGGCGGAACGTCAATTTATGCCGAAGGCACGGCGGCCTTTGAATCCAGTGAACAAAAAGCGCGCAAAGTGCCTGAGCATGAGGGAAAACATTTTCCTACAAAAGAGGAAGGCTTCCGCCGCTATACGGATTACAGCCATCACCGCGCCAATCCGGATGTTGTCCGGATGCAGGTGGAAAATACCGCGGAGACCATTGATATTATGAAGTCGATGGGCATCGTTTATACCGATGTGACCATTTACGCTTACGACCAGCCCCTTGAACTTTACACCTTCCACCGGCCAGATGGTTTAGGCGCGCACGTCCAGGAAGTGTTGCTGCGTAACTGCATCAATGCAGGGGTAGATATTTTCACGTCAACACCGGCTAAGAAGATATTGATGAGTGATGGGGCCATTGTGGGTGTTCAAGCGCTGGATTCGGATGGAAACACCATGAACATCGGCTGTAAGGCGGTTATTCTGGCCTCCGGTGGCTTTGGTAACAACCCCGACATGGTTGAGAAGTATTCGTGGCTTCATCGGTCCGCTCACTACACTTATCAAAGTGTGCCCACTGCGAATACGGGCGACGGACTTAACATGGCGCTTGAAGTCGGCGCCGACACGGAAAGTTTGGGCGCGATAATGATCATTCCCTGCGCGCGCTCCAAAACGCTTACCTCTCATGCAAGTGGAGCCGGTTCCCAACCCGTGCTGTGGGTCAACAAGACCGGTCGCCGTTTCGCCAGCGAGGAAGTGGCTATGAGCTTCGCCGATGCGGGCAGCACTATTGCCAAGCAGCCCGAGGGAGTGGTATACGCCATCATTGACACCGACACCGTGAACCATCTCATGGAGAATGGTTCGGACATCGGCCTTGGCGACTTCATTGAGTTTCATCAGAAGCTTACCCTTCTTCAGGCGGAACTGGATCAGGACGTGGCCGAAGGCATTGCCTGGAAGGGCGACACCATTGAGGCTCTGGGCAAGGACCTCGGATTTGATCCCACCATGTTTGCTACGATGGTGGCTGAGTACAACGATGCCTGCGATAAGGGCCATGATCCGCTATTCTACAAGCCCGCCAAGTTTCTCCGTTCTGTGCGCAAGGGACCGTTCTATGCCATCAACATGGCGCCAAGCGTGCTTGTGTCTGACGGTGGCATCCGCGTGAACGGCGATCTGCAAGTCACAAACAAGGACTACCAGCCCATTCCTGGTCTTTATGCCGTGGGCAACGAAGCCAGTGGACTTTACGGTGATACCTACAACCTGGATGTTCCCGGCACGGCCAACGGGTTTGCCCATGCCTCGGGACGTGTGGCCGCGCGCCATGTGATCAAGACTCTCAAGGGCTAATAAATGAATGTCGGGCGGCATGAAGTTCTCTCATGCCGCCCGCTTATGAGGATATGCCCCTCAACATTGTCGCTTCCCTAACGGTAGGGGACGGCAGAAAAGGAGGTTACGGAAAAAGGTGGATGATGTTGTAACTACGGATGTTGACTTTGACGTCATCGTTGTCGGAGCTGGCGTAGCAGGTTGCGTCACAGCGCACCAACTGGCGACCAAGGGGCATTCTGTGCTGTTGGTGGAACGCGGGCAGAACGCTGGCAGTAAAAACCTGTCGGGTGGAGTGTTTTATTGCCGAATTATGGAAGAAATTATGCCCGGGTTTCTTGACGAAGCTCCTGTAGAACGGCGTATTACCCGCAATTGCCTGAGTTTTCTTTCGGAAACATCCTTTGTGAACGTGGATTACGGCGACGCGCGGTTGGGACAATCCGTAACTGCTGTGTCTGTGCTGCGAGCCAAACTGGACGAATGGCTGGCCACCAAATGCGAAGAGGCAGGCGTTATGCTCATGTCGGGCGTCAAGGTGGAAACGCTGGTTATGGAAAATGAACGCATCGTGGGCATTCGCGCCGGAGACGACGAATTGCGGGCTCATGTGGTGGTTGCCGCTGACGGGGTGAATTCGTTTATCTGCCGTGATGCGGGGATCCGAGCAAAGGAACCGACGAAGCATTTGGCTGTGGGCGTAAAGTCAGTCATTGGCCTGCCCCGCAAGGTCATTGAGGAGCGCTTCAACTTGACGGGCGACGAAGGCGCTGCCTATGCCGTCGTTGGCGACTGTACCAACGGCATCGGTGGAGGCGGATTTCTATATACGAATCTTGAATCTCTGTCCGTCGGCGTGGTGCTCAGGCTTGATGACCTGGTCAGTAGAGGCGACACGTCGTCGGAACTGCACGACAGATTTTTGTCCCATCCCGCCATTGAACCATTTCTCAGGGGAGGAGAATTGTTGGAGTACGGGTGCCATATGGTTGCCGAAGGCGGTCAGGCCATGGTCCATGATCTGACAAGGCCCGGCCTGGTTGTGGTCGGCGAAGCCGCCGGTTTTGCGCTGAACACCGGATTCACCGTGCGTGGCATGGATTTGGCTGCAGGTTCCGGCCTGGCCGCCGCTAGGGCTATAGACGCCGCGCTGTTGAAGGGCGATTTTTCGAAGTCCTCTCTGGATGCGTACAGTGTGGAGCTAGACAATATTTTTGTGGGCAAGGATATGCGCACTTATGCGAGAGCGCCACAGTTTCTTGAAAATCCACGCATGTATGGAGCTTACGGACAGTTATTGAGCGACGTTATGTATAGCGTGTACAACCTTGACACTACTCCGCGACAGCACCTGCTTCCTGGCGCCATGGCGGCGTTCAAAAAAAGCCCCATGAATCTTATTCAATTGGTCAAGGACATGTATGCAGGGGTGAGGGCGTTATGAGTATGAAAAAGATTCAATTTGGAACGGTTCCCGAGCGTCTCGACAGGAATCGTTATGAAACGGATGTGGAACAGTCCCATATTCAGATTGATCAGCAGGCCGCAGCGGCCACAGGTGCGGGACTTCTGCTAGTGCGGGTTTGTCCCGCGCATGTTTACTCGCAACAGTCGGATGGGACTATTGGCGTCTTGTATGCGGCCTGCCTTGAATGTGGCAGCTGTTTGGCGGTCGCGCCCCCCGGAGTGCTCTCCTGGCACTATCCGCGTGGCGGCAGGGGAGTGATCTTCCGCGAAGGGTAACAGTACGACTCCGAGGTCATTTTGGCTCTATTAATAACCAAACTCTTCGCTAACCCTAAATTTTGCTTTCCTTGGCGAGGAGGGTACAGCTCAGCTGGGAAGCACCCGGAGCGCCTCGCATTTTTCAGGCGCCCAATTAACATTACGTTAACCTGAAGTTATCCATATGATGTGACGCATTGGTAGAAAATACGTAGCAAATCAGAACGGCTGATTCCCCATTCTTGTTAAGGGGAATCAGCCGTTTACCTCTTTGTCAAACAATATCTAAGTAATTGTTTTTAGCTACATACTTGTATTATTATATTAGCTCTATTTTGTCCTTGGTATTAGAATGATATGGTCATTCCCTACTTCCGTAAAGAGTCATTAATTCCTCTTCTTTCATTGTGAAACTGTGCTGGTCATCAGGAAAAAGCCCGCTTCTTACTTCGTCTACATATGCCAATAAGCCCTCAGTAATTTGTTTATTTACATTTGCATAGGGTTTAACAAATTTCGAGACACGTTCTACTCCGTAAGTGAGAATATCATGGTATACAAGCACTTGTCCATCTGTATGAACACCAGCTCCAATCCCTATTGTAGGAATCGAAACTAACGATGTAATTTCTTCGGCAAGCTGTTTTGGAACACATTCAAGGGTAATTGCAAAGGCCCCCACTTCCTGACACCGTTTTGCATCCTCGACTATTTTCCTGGCAGCTTGGGCATCCTTACCCTGAACTTTATATCCGCCAAGGACTCCCACTGATTGTGGAGTAAGCCCTAGATGAGATACAACCGGGATACCTGCTTTTACAAGTGCTTCGATATGTGAGAGCACTCCATCAGCCCCTTCCACTTTTACAGCATGAGCACCTGTTTCCTGAATAATCCTTGCTCCGTTTAAAAGTGTATCCCTGATCGAAAGATGACAACTCATAAATGGCATATCCACTACTATAAACGTGTTGCAAGCCCCACGTTTAACAGCCTTAGCGTGATGAATCATATCTTCCATCGTTACATAGATGGTTGAATCATAGCCAAGTACAACATTACCAAGAGAATCACCAACAAGAATCATGTCTACATCAGCTTGCTCTGCTTGTTTAGCTGATGGATAATCGTAGGCCGTAAGCATAACAATCTTTTTTCGTTGATTTTTCATTTCCAAGAAGTCTTTTGTTGATTTCATAATTTTTCCTCCTTTTTCAGGAGAGGTGATAAAACAATATAAAAAAGTTCCATCTGCCAGAAGGAAGGTTTTTAACAACTGTCTTATCCCTCTGTCCCGGTCCATAATGGATACAGGCAGTATAAATAACTGGATTCCACAATAAGGTGCAGTTCTAATGATACTGCCCAAGTTGAGTATATCAGATAAAATCTTACTCGGCTACAAAATTGGAATTTAGGACTTTTCAGCCTTTTAATTGAAGACGAATAATTCTATCAGCAACCTTTTTTATACCAGTCAGAAAGTATAAGTTTCGGGTGGCATAAGTGCAACTAAGGCGGCCGCCGGCGCCTGACGGCTTGGCGCCAGCCAAGTTCTTTTTACGTTACAAAAATGGATTTGGTTCTCAATTTACTTGACGATGTTATAGATCCTAACAGCCAATTGTAACTCAAAAAGTTCATCCGGAGAATTTAAATTATAACCAAAATCTTTTAGTTTGTTTAATCTATATTTTAAGCCACTTAAGGATAAGTTTGTCACGGATGCAGCTTTATGAATGTTTTCCGTCGATAAATACTGTTCAAAAGTTGTTAATAAATCGGAGTTATTTTTAGTATCATAATCTAAAATGGGTTTTAGTTTTTGGTTCATAAATTCGACAAGGCTTGTTGTAACTTCTACATCGAGCAATAATGACATCGATCCTAAATCATCATAAAACAAGATTCGATCTTTCTTGTTAAACGATTTTATGACTTTTAAGGCTTTACACGCTTGGACATAAGATTGATAGTAATCTTCTACTTTGGTGACCATACTACCAATACCAAAGGAAATGTTGCATCTCAAATAAGAAAGCCTCTCGCTCATTTTCTGAGCAATATTTCTGATATAATCCTTTGAAGTTAAGGCAGGAATTAATATTACAATTTTCTCTTTAACCTCAACACATATGACTGATGAATACTGTTCAGATAACCATTTATTTGTGACTTCAATAATTTCTTTTCTTTTTAGTAGTTTTCTTTCGGAACTGACTATATTAGTCTGATCGAAATCGATTTCCATTGCTATAACATAATGGGGAGCCAATATATTATGTCCTAAACGTTCTCCCCAAGCGACCACGGATTCGATATTAGAATATTTCTGACTGAAAAGTGAATCTATAAAATCAGCTCTAAATCGATGCTCGATATCAAACCTTTGGTTTTGTCGCATCATCTCCACTGCATAGATATCAGCAGCCCGTTGAAGTAAAATACGTGATTCTTGCAGGATTTCAGAGCTTCCTTTATAGAGAGCGGAAACAAACCCTAGAATATGATCGCCGGCTATAATCGGCAAGACAAAACAGTTGAACTTTAACTCATTGACATAAACAGGAATTTCAAGGGGCAGAAGGTGATTGACGGATTTAATATCTGGCTTAATATGTGGGGATAAAATATGAGCAAAATGTTGTTTAAGAACATATTTTACTTCTTCTGTAGCTGTGATATTAAGACCAGAGGTATGTGCTAATAACTTAAGATTGGTATCAAAAAGTAAGATATCTCCATTTGAGATTCGAGAAATGGTTTCGGTAATACCGGATAAACATTCTCCACGCAAAACCAATTGATAAAGCTCCTCGTGAATGGTAAGTGACCTCTCCAACCTTTTGTTTTGTTCCTGGATTCGTTTGTAGGCATCATCTAACTCCTCTTTGATGCTCGAATCTTCGTAAAAAGGAAGTTCTGGAACAATCCTCTCTCCCCAATCGGACAAGGTTCTTCCTTCAAATTCACAGACAGAATCACCTTTGCCTTCGCATTTCGTTTCAAGAAAATAAACTTTTTCCCCTAAAAACGCTGACCCATAACCACTGGCATAACCGCTGAGCATCCAACACACGGGATGATCGCTCACTCCAAAAATTCGGAGGTGTTGCTCAGCCTCAAAAGAGTTAACAAATCTTCCTTTTTTAAGGAAGATTTTCTTATCTCGGTCTACAGTCACAACATCATTTTCAGCCTTAGCAAACCCCTTATAAGTAAATAAAACAGACCCTGCAATAAGGGATTCTTCTTCACTGTCCCAGTTGAAATTATCTTTGAGGCTTTCTCCATCATTATAACCCAACTGCCATCCATAACGTAATAAAAACCCTTTGGCTCGTTCGTAGCCCAGGTTGTGTATAAGATCTTTACGCAAGGTTCCTATAGCATCCGCATTGAAAATCAGAGAGCGAGCTCCTTTAAGAAAGAATTTTCCTTCCTGTGGTCTAAATTCCAGCAACTCATCGATCTTAAGATCTATTGCTTTCATGAAGTTTTAACCCCCTCAGTTTACTAATATTTTAGCGTGAATAAATTTTGACTATCCCAAATGGTTAGATTGAGTATGCTAAAACAAGCTATATTTGACTGTTCAAAAAGATCACATTAGTGATACTATTATGAACTCTTTCAATCATTTAAGGTTTGTTTAAATATTGTTATAATTCATTATAGCAAATTTTCAAAAAATATATAGAGGAAATGTGAGTATTTAAATGAGGCGGTTTATGAAAGGAGGTAAGCTACGGTAATTCATGATAAGGGGGGTTATTGGTTAAGCAAAAGTTACAGTAATCAATAAAAAAGGAGTGGGGTAAAACGTAAAGCTACGGTGATCTAAAATCTATGAGAAACGTATGTAATCGAAAAGGTTGTTTCTGGCATGTTAACGTTATTATTCAAATACGCATAATCCACGATGTTATAAGAAGAAGTAAAGAAAGATAATTTAAGATGGTTCTCGAAGGATTAAGAGTCGCTATGACTATTAATATTGATGAAAGGGCGGTTTTTTGATGAATAAGTATGCAGATGCTTCTCCGTGTGGGAATATGGTACTTGCGTTTTTTTTAATAGTCTTTTTTGCTGTTCTTACAGGTCTTGTTCCTCCGGCGATGGGAACGTTCTTAATTCCTTTAGGGTTTGCTTCTTCTATCGGTCTTACGATTTCGGGCATTATACAGTTAAAAAACGGCGATCCGCTCGGTGGTAATCTGAATATAGCATTTAGTGTTTTTACATGGGTAGCTTGCGTTGAAACTTTGTTGAAGGTTCTAAAATTAATGCCAGCAGATTCTTCAGGAGCACTTGCTTGGCTTACTCTTGCTATGGCATTAGTAGTACTTGGGGTTACACCATTTTTACTCAAAGCAAATTTAGCAGCAGGGATGTTTATAATCGGTGCAGATATATTTTTCGCGCTCACTTCTTATGCAAGTTTCGTAGGTTCGCCAACGGTTGCCTATATTGCAGCTTGGGGTCTTCCTTTGTGTGTCTTTTCATGTTTATGGCAAGGAATATCGGTTCCCTTAAATGCTATAAATGGACGTACGGTATTTGGTCATGGACCAGCCTTGATTAGAAGCAAGCCGACAATAAAGGGGTCTACTAATAGTTAGTTTGTTTTTTAATTGTTAACATGCCTTTCTAATTCCTTAATAAAATCGATTGTAAAAGAATCAGGTTCATGATGTAAAGCCCTTACCTTTGTCAAAAAACAAAATATTTTAAATAGTATTTTGTTTTTTAGTAAACAATAATTAAGGAGTGGTAAAAATGTTGAGTAAAGCTGCGGTGATCTATAATCCGGGAGAAAAGTATGTAATCGAAAACATTGAAGTTGCGTCTCCTAAAGCTAATGAGGTTATGGTGAAAATTGTAGGATGCGGGTTGTGCCACACGGATGAGCTTGCCCAGACTGGAATAATTCCAATTACAATGCCAGTAGTTCTCGGACATGAAGGAGCAGGAGTAGTCGTTGAAATCGGTCCGGGCGTAGAAGGGATCAACGTGGGAGATCATGTTGTACTGTCCTACAGTTCCTGTGGCCATTGTGAAATGTGTCTGACTGGAAATGCAAATATCTGTGTCAACAATATGAGATTAAATTTTGGCGGAGCAATGAGCGACGGCACTAGCAGACTGAGCTTAAACGGCAAAGATGTCTCTAACTTCTTTGGACATTCTTCGTTTGGTAATTATGCTGTTGCTAATCAAAGGAACGTCGTAGTCGTGGATAAGGATGTTGATTTGACCATTTTGGGACCTTTAGGTTGTGGCATACAAACTGGAGCCGGTACTGTTTTAAACGGCTTGAGATGTAAGTTCGGCACATCCATAGTTGTTTTTGGAGCTGGAGCAGTTGGCTGCGCTGCTATTATGGCGGCCAAAATAGCTAATTGCCAAAATATTATTGCTATTGATATAGTTCCTGAAAAACTGCAATTAGCTAAAGAACTTGGTGCCACTCATGTTATAAACGGTAAAGAAGTAGAGGATGTTGTTAAGGAAATTCAGGAAATTACTAAGGGCGGCGCTCATTATTCGGTTGAGACAACGGGTGTACCGGCTTTAGTCAATCAATCTCTGTATTCTTTAAGAACTGGGGGACATTGTGCGGTTGTTGGAGTATCTGGCGATGTTACAATCAACGTATTTGGTGCGATTATGTTGGAAGGAAGAACCATGCAAGGGTTTATCCAAGGAAATGCAATACCGCAACTCTTCATTCCTAAATTGGTAGAATACTTCAAAGCAGGGCTGTTCCCCTTAGATAAGTTGATCAAAGTTTATGATTTAGAGCAGATTAATGAAGCTTATGATGATGTTCATAAAGGGAAGGCATTAAAAGCTGTTGTTAAAATGTAGGGCCGAGGTTCATCTGTCTAATGAAGACAAAACCATTCATTTTTAAATCATTGATTTAGAAATAACATTTTTTATAGGGCAGAGAGAGAGGAATATTGTAGATGAGCTTACGAAAAACCACGGTTTTCCTGAACGGTGTAAAGCGAAATATTATCTGTGATCCCGAAAAAGATACTCTGGCAACTGCGATCAGGAGAATGGGACTTACGGGAACAAAAGTAGGATGTGGGGTAGGACAGTGTGGTTCTTGCTCGATTATCCTCAATGGAGAGATTGTACGGTCGTGCACCCGCAGAATGAAAAATATTGCCGAGAACAGCCAAATCGAAACGATCGAAGGAATTGGTACAGCTAGTAATCTACATCCGCTTCAACAAGCTTTTATGACATATGGTAGTGTTCAATGCGGATTCTGTTCTCCCGGGTTTATCATGTCGGCAAAAGCCTTGTTGGATCAAAACGTAAATCCCACGAGAGAAGAAGTTCGCGCATGGTTCCAAAAACACCGCAATGTATGTCGCTGTACGGGCTATAAGCCTATTGTTGATGCTGTTATGGCAGCGGCAAAAGTTCTTCGCGGCGAAGCCATAATGGAGGACATTGCCTTTAAAATGGAAGGCAACCAAGTCTATGGAACAGCGCTTCCCAGACCCACCGCCCTTGCTAAAGTTACTGGACTTTGTGATTATGGAGATGATCTCAAATACAAAATGCCGGAAGATACCCTGCATTTAGCCATAGTTCAGCCTAGAGTATCGTCACATGCTAAGATTCTTAATATCGATACCGCTCAGGCTGAGGCGATGACGGGCGTTGTCAAGGTGGTAACTGCCAAAGATATTAAAGGACTTAATAGAGTCATCGTACCGCTGGATCACCCCCGTTCAATCATGAAAGGGCTGGAACGGCCACTTCTTGCTGATAAAAAAATCTTCAGATATGGTGATGTCGTAGCAGTAGTTGTTGCCGAGACTGAGGAACAAGCTCGAGAAGCCGCTAAAATGGTCAAGGTTGAGATTGAGCCGCTTCCAGAATACATGAACGTATTGGATGCGGTTGCCCCGGATGCCATCCGCATTCACGAGGAGACCCCAAATACTTACCTCAAGCAGCCGGTTCTCAAGGGAGCATTGGCAAGCGATGTTATTGATGAATCCTTCTGTGCTGTGGAGGGGAGCTTTTACTCCTCCAGAGAAGCTCATCTATCCGTAGAAGGCGATACGATGCAGGGCTATTGGGATGAAGATGGCAATTTAGTCATCCAATGCAAATCCCAGGCAATTGGCTTTAACAGGTTAGGAATTGCTTATGGAATCGGTATAGATCCCGAAAAATTAAGAATTATTGAAAATCCAACCGGCGCCAGTTTCGGATGGGCAGCATCTCCGGGAAGCTTTGCCCTGATGGGTGCCTGCTTGATGGAAATTAAAGACAGGCCTCTCACCCTGACGATGTCCTATGAAGAACACATGCACTTCAGCGGAAAACGGGCACCTGCCTATAGTAATGCAAGATTGGCCTGCGATGAAAAGGGAAAACTAACTGCGTTGGAATTTGATGTAGCTATGGATCGCGGTCCATATACGGAGTATTCCGGTCACATTATGGAGAAGGTTATGCGATTCATGGGTTGGCCCTACAATATTCCAAATGTAACGGGATTGGGAAGAATTGCATTCACAAATCATTGCTTTGCAACTGCTTATAGGGGTTTTGGATGTCTGCAAGCGTATACAACCTCTGAGGCAATAATGGATATGCTGGCAGAAAAAATGGGAATGGATCCTTTTGAATTCAGATATCAAAATATCGCCCGTGATGGTCAGACCAATATTAACGGATATCCTTTTAAAGAATACCCTATGGAAGAAATCATGGATACCCTGCGTCCCATCTATCAAGGTGCACTTGCCAAAGCAAAAGCCGAAAGCACTGACACAGTTAAGCGTGGTGTGGGAATTGCCATGGGTGGTTTTAACGTAACCCTGGGGCCTGGCGACCATGCAGAAGTTGCCTTGGAACTTAATCCTGACGGCACGATAACTCACTATAATACCTGGGAAGATCAAGGACAAGGCGGAGATATCGGGACATTGTCCGTTACTCATGAAGCTCTCAAACCATTGGGTCTCACTGCTGACCAAATTCGACTGTGTATGAATGACAGCCATCGTTGTCCTGACACAGGGATTGCAGCGGGTAGCCGTTCCCACTTTATGGCTGGATATGCAACCATTGATGCGGCTAATAAACTGATGAATGCTATGCGTAAACCGGAAGGAACCTTTAGGACCTATTCTGAAATGGCGGCTGAAGATATTCCCACTAAATACTTGGGGGTGTATGACACAACCGGGACAGGTACTCCTTTAGATCCAAATACCGGTGTGGGTGATCCTACCCAGGCCTATATGTATGGTGCTTTTTTAGCTGAAGTAGAAGTGAATGTAGAGACTGGCAAAGCAATGTGTGTAGGAATGACCTCAGTCGGTGATGTAGGAAAGATCGGAAATATTTTAGCGGTTGAAGGGCAGGCTTACGGTGGACTTTCCCACAGTATTTCCTTTGCACTAAAGACCAATTACGACGATTTGAAAAAAGGTTCCACAATGGCAGGTGCAGGTATTCCTTATTGTCAGGAGATTCCGGATAAATTTGATAATATATTCTTAGAAAATCCCAGAAAAGTTGGGCCTTTTGGATCCTCCGGATGTTCAGAACTCTATCAGTCCAGCGGACATGTGGCCGTAATCAATGCGATCTATAATGCAGTTGGGGTAAGAATTTATGAGTTGCCCGCAACTCCTGAGAAGATCAAGGCTGGCCTGGAAGCTAAGGCAAGAGGAGAAGATCTGAAACCTAAAAAATATTTCTTAGGTTCTGATCTTTATGATGAAATCGAAGAGATTAATACCAATCCTGTCTAAGAAGCTTAATAATACGAATTATAGACGCATTGAAAAATGCGTCTGTATCAACTATTGTGGGAAATAATCGAGGTGCATTTAATGGGAATTGAAGATTTTCAAAACTATACCGATCATTGTTTTAATGGTACTGAGGCACCTTGTATGTCGGCCTGTCCCCTCAAGGTTGACGTGCGGGCTGTTATCGAAAAAGTTCAAAAGGGTAATTTCACTGCAGCCTATCGATTATATCGAAATCAAGTCCTATTTCCACGGATTGTAAGTACAATATGCGAGCAACCCTGTAACGATGTGTGTCTTCAAGAAACAGTTGATACAGCGATTAACCTACGATACATTGAACAAGCTTGTGTAGGATTAACCAAGACTAGAGAACCAATTGGTTATAACGTTCCTCCGAAAAAATTTCATATTGCCATTATTGGAGCAGGGCTTAGCGGTATGGCGTGTGCTCTGAAACTTGCCAGCAGAAATTATTCTGTAACTGTTTATGAAAAGAACGATATTCCTGGAGGAAAACTCGCTGAAATATTGCCGAGGGATCTCTATCTGTCTGAATTTCAAAATGAATTTCAAAATGTTTCTTATAATTTAGTGACATCGAAAGAAATTACCAAACTCGAAGAAATTGAGGCAGATGCTGTTTATGTAGCCACCGGTACAGGTGGACGGACCTTCGGTTTGCAGGAAGAAATGGATTATAATTCTCTTGGAACAAAAAAGCCGGGTTTCTTTCTTGGCGGAAGAGTGATCGGCTCAAATTCAATCGAAGCGATTGAACATGGGATCCGTACATCACAATCGATCGAAAAGTATCTAAAAGTTGGACTTATGGATGGAGTTCCTGAGACCTACGCAAAACGGTCAATTATTCAAAATTACTATAAACTCCCAGTTGCCGCCGGAGTTTATACCCAAAATTTACAGGAAATAATCGCCGAACAAGCCATTACTGAAGCAAAACGGTGCTCGAAGTGCGATTGCAGCTTATGTGTAGATTCATGCGATTTAATGCAGAAGTTCAATAAAGGTCCTAAGCGAATTGGATCGGATGTCACGACCACTCTTCGCCCTATTGAAAAGTTCTCCAAAAGAATAGCAAGTAGACTTATTAACTCCTGTAATATGTGCGGTCTTTGTGAAACAGTATGCCCTGAAAAGATTGATATGGAGGATTATTTGCTGCAGGCAAGACATTTCTTGTTTAAGGATGGAGCGATCCCCTCGGCATACCATGATTTCTGGTTGCGGGATATGGAGTTCGCCCATTCCGATCAAGCTTATGTCCTTATTTCTCCGGAAAGCGGTGAGAAAAGCCGGTATATGTTTTTCCCTGGCTGTCAACTCGGGGCCTCAGAGGAAAATTATGTTTTGAGAGCTTACGGATTCCTTAAAGAACTTTATAATGATACATCGCTTTTGGTGGGGTGTTGCGGTGTGCCAGCCGATTGGGCAGGGGATGAAGGGATACGGGATACAGTTCAAAACAATATCCTTCAGGAATGGAGCAAAATGGGTGAACCAACGGTCATTCTAGCCTGTCCGACCTGCATGAAAACATTTACCCGTTATTTACCCCAAATTAAAATTGTATCTTTCTATAAGATCATGGTTGAACACCCACGATTTGAATGGAAAGCAAAGGGAAAGGGAAAAACCATATCGGTATTTGATCCTTGCGCCAGCCGCTATGATCGTGCCATGCAGGCGGATATCCGTAAACTGATCACTGAAGCCGGTTTTCAGATTGAAGAATTGAGCCATAACGGGACAGAGGCACGATGCTGCAGTTTTGGGGGGCATATTCACGCTGCAAATCCTGAACTGGTCAAGAAGATCACGACAGACCGAATTGGGGAAAATAATAACCCCTATGTCACCTACTGCTCAAACTGCCGAGACACCTTTGCTTCAGAGGGAAAAGCATGCAGTCACATCTTAGATATTCTTTTTGATATAGGTTCCCCGGAGCGTTTAGCTCCGAATTTGTCTCAACGAAGACGGAACAGAGTTGCTTTTGCTAATAAACTGAAAGGTAATGGAATAGTAGAGGGAGGAACGGATCATAAATTGGAGCGTGCTAACTTAGAAATACCCTCTGAGCTGATGAAAACGATGAATGATTATCTAATTTTAGAAGAGGATGTCCTTGCAGTCATTGAGCATTGTGAAGCAACAGGAAATGTACTCCAAAACAAATCCACAGGGGAATTTACGGGACATTTATCCCAGGGAGTCATCACGTATTGGGTCACCTATGAAAAAACAGACTCGGGCTATAAACTAAAAAAAGTATACTCCCATCGTATGAAAATTGAGGAGAACTAACGATGAACGAAGACGAAGTCTATTGTGTGAAATGCAATGTGCGATTAGTAGCTTTAAAAACTACATTCACCTATTTGAAACATGAATTTTATGTTGATTTGCCCAGATGCCCGAGCTGCGGTCAGGTGTATGTATCCGAAGAACTTGCCAAAGGCAAAATGACTGAAGTTGAAATGTCCTTAGAAGACAAATAAATAGAGGATTACTGGGATAGGAAAGGGGGGAGCAATATGACGGTTGATTCTTTTCGTATGTTTCAGATGGCCTCTCAGGGATTTTGTTGCAGTCAAATACTTTTAACTCTGGCCTTAGAGACACAAGGGAAAGAAAATCCGGAATTAATAAGGGCGATGCATGGCCTATGCGGTGGCATGGGTAGGTCAGGGAGTACCTGTGGGGTATTGACCGGAGGAGCGTGTTTAATTGGGCTAACTGCTGGAAAAGGAGCCACGGATGAACAATCTCATCCACACATTCACAGGATGGTGCAGGAATTGCTGGAATGGTTTGAGGAGACCTATAATTCTATTGAATGTGAAGGAATTCTTCATTATAAGCTTGAGGAAGGTTCAGCGTACCCCATTCAATGTGGAAATATCATATCTGATACCTATGACAAAGTTCAGGAGATCCTTGCTGCTCATACGGAGCCTACATTGCAGGAAGAGGAAGATTAAGCCAGTATGGAAACAGGTAACAGCTATGAAAATGGAGTGCTGCGGCAGACGACCGGCGATACATTAAGACCCGGAGGCTTCTTTTTAACCGATCTAGCCATTGAGAAATGTGTTTTTCTTCCTGGGGACCACGTTCTTGATGTCGGTTGCGGTTATGGGGCTACAGTAGATAGATTGGTATCACTATACCAATTAAAGGCTTTTGGTATCGATCCTTCAGAAACTTTACTGAATATTGGCCTAAATAAATATCCGGATTTGTCTCTGAGTAAGGGAAAAGGAGAGGATCTGCCTTTTTCAAATAACTCGATGGACGGAATTTCATGCGAATGCAGTTTGTCATTAATGACAGATGTGAACCAAGCCTTTCAAGAAATTAATCGAGTACTCAAACCTACCGGTCGATTGATTGTCCATGATGTTTATGCCCGCAATTCAGTCGGCTTGAATGAGCTTCATGAGCTTAATCTTAATTCCTGCCTGAGAAACACAATAACTGAGGAACAGATCCGTAAGGGACTTAGCAGTAACGGTTTACAAATTGTACATTGGCAGGATCATTCACAGCTTTTGGTTCAACTCATGGTGGATCTAATCATGACTCATGGTTCGGTAAACGAATTTTGGATAAAATCAGGAGGGTGTACATCCGATCCTTCAGCCGTTCAGGTAGTACTAAAGAAGGCAAAGGTCGGTTACTTTCAATTGATTGCGGAAAAAATCTCGCGTTAACAAGTCAATAGAAAAAAGATAAATGCTTAGGTTTACGGAGTTTTGTATTAGGTTAGTTAGAGAGAAAGGAGCAAGGCCTTGAACGAAAGGTTTATTTCGGAAACCCGTAGTGTATGTCCTGAGTGCCTTCAGCGGATTCCTGCGCAAAGAGTTGCTCTTGGAAATAAGGTATATATGATAAAGCAATGTCCCGAACACGGAGAATTCCGCACCGTATTGTGGCGCGGGAGCCCTACTTGGGAATCCTGGATTAGACCGACCACCCCCAGTAAGCCTAGAGTTGTTTTCACAGAGGTTGAAAGGGGATGCCCCTATGATTGTGGTTTGTGTGCCGACCATTGGAAGCCGACTTGCACTGCTCTCTTGGAAGTAACCCAACGTTGCAATCTGAATTGCCGTTTTTGCTTTGCCGATGCGGGAGTTAGCATTCCTGACCCCTCCCTGGACGTTATCGCTGAATGGTACGATAAAGTGATGCAAGCCAGTGGTCCGGCCACTATTCAGTTATCTGGCGGTGAACCAACGATAAGGGATGATTTGCCCAAAATAGTGGCTTTAGGAAAATCGATCGGTTTCAATTTCATTCAGATCAATACCAATGGTTTGAGGTTGGCAACCGATATGTCATTTTTGCAGCAGTTACAGGAGGCAGGACTTAACTCCGTGTTTTTACAGTTCGACGGTACGGAAGAGCATGTATATGAAGTGTTAAGAGGTCGCAAATTGCTTAAAGAAAAAATTAAGGCCATCGAAAATTGCTCAAAGCATGGGATTGGAGTTGTTCTGGTTCCCACCTTAGTGCCTGGAATCAATACTCAACAAATCGGAGCCATTATTCAGTTTGCACTGGAGTACCATCCTGGTGTAAGAGGCGTCCATTTTCAGCCGGTCAGTTATTTCGGAAGAATTCCTCAGGAACCCCGGGAACAGGACAGGATAACCCTGCCTGAAGTTGTTCAGGCGATTGAAGATCAAACCCACGGATTAATTAAGGCCTCAGAAATACAGCCAAACAATGGACGCTGCTCTTTCAGCAGCAATTTCATGCGACAACCTAACGGTTCATTGAAGGTATTAGAGAGTAAGAGTTGCTGTGGACCAGAACTTGCCGAGGACTTGGTCCAAAAAACCCGAACGTATGTCGCCAGGCAATGGGATGGTATCGGTCAAACGGGCGACTCGTGTTGTTGTGGTGATCCCTGGGAGGACGTGCTCAGACAGATCAAAAGAGACGGTTTTTCAATTACCGGGATGGCATTTCAAGATGCTTGGAATTTGGACTTAGAACGTTTACAAAACTGTTGCATTCATGTCGTGAGTCCAGAAGGTAAACTGATTCCGTTCTGTGCGTATAATCTTACGGACCGCAACGGGAACTCAATCTACAGGAAGGGGAGGTAGTGCAAGTTCTGTTGATACCGATCCGACTTCTGGAGGTGTTATATAACAATGGCAGATAGAGAGAAGGATTTGGAGAGACCTTATGTAGCAGCTGTCATTTTGGCCGCAGGCTATTCGTTTCGGATGAAAAGTTTCAAACCCCTATTGCCGCTTGGTTCAGTTCGCGTTGTAGAAAAAGCGGTTCACGCCTTCCAAGAAGCCGCTATCCAAGATATACGAGTTGTGCTTGGGCATAGGGCAAACGAACTGCTTCCGGTACTGGAGGGACTAAAGGTTCAGAGTGTAATTAATGACAATTACGCGGAAGGAATGTTTTCTTCGGTGAAGGCAGGTGTCAAGAGTTTAAGCCAAGATATCGATGGGTTCTTTCTTTTGCCAGTCGATAATCCGATTATTCAGCAAAATACGCTATCTGAACTCTATCAGACCTTTAGCACTGGCAAATTCGGGATTGTCTATCCAGCTTTTCACGGGAAAAGAGGGCATCCCCCACTTATTTCTTGCCGTTATGCAAATGAAATTTTAGATTGGAACGGAAAGGGCGGGCTTAAAAATCTACTGGAATATTACGAGGTTGACGCTGTAAATGTCGAGTTAGAGGACCGGGGTGTTTTGATGGATATGGATACCCCGGAGGATTACCGAAAGATGCTGACATATATGGCTAGCGTTCCGCTTCCGACAGAAGAAGAATGTTATAAATTGTTAAAAATGAATAATACCCCTGTCAAGGTTATCGAGCACTGTAAACAGGTTGCAGGGTTAAGTTGCTGGTTGGGCAAGCAATTATGCGAAGCCGGTTACGTTCTGAACCTGGAATTGTTAAACACCTCGGCCATATTGCATGATATCGCAAAAGGAAAAGAAGATCATGCTCGTGCAGGCGCTGAAATTATGGCCAATTATCCGGAGATAGCAGAGATCATTGCCTCTCATATGGATATATTTTTAGACGCTACCCAAGCCATCACTGAGAAAGAAATTGTGTATTTGGCAGATAAACTGGTAAAAAACAATCGGATTATCTTGCTTCAAGACCGGTTTAAGGCGGTTCTGAAGCGATTTGAGGGTGAATCACAAGCTCAGGAGAATATTCGGCAACGCTTTAAGAACGCACAAATGATTCAGACTCAAATTGAATATATGTTACAAAAATCACTACAAAATCTTAGTAACCTCGAACTTAGGAGAGATGCCAATGGATAAGGACATCAAAGAAGGTCTGCGAATTGTCTTGGAAGAAAAATGTGAGGCAGCATTAGTCACCATCACGAAAGTATTAGGCTCAGTTCCTCGTAAACCGGGAGCACAAATGTTAATTTTTGCCGATGGAAGGACAGTCGGGTCTATCGGTGGTGGATGCGGTGAGGCGGAAGCCAAGCGGAAAGCTCTTATGGTAATGAACACTCATACAGTGGATAAATATCATTTAAACATGACAGCGGATATTGCCGAAGATGAAGGTATGGTTTGCGGGGGCATCATGGAATTATTTATAGAATATATAGGTCTTGAAAGTACCCCGGAACAGTTAGTTCAATTGGAGAATTACCTGGATTCATTGGATCGCGGCGATTGTCCTATAATGGTTACGGTGACGGAGTCACTCCAGAATCACATTGGCAGAAAGATGATCATTCAAAAAGACGGAAAATTCTTTGGTGATCTGGGTTCTTCGGATTTAAACCGGGCTGCCCATAATTATATTCAAGCGAATGGTAACAACGGTCGTTTTGCGATGATTAATCTGGACGCTTCGTTTATTCCTTGCGAAAAAGCCGAAGAAAAGATCGCTTTTCAACTGTTAGTGGAACCTCAAATTTCTGAAATTCAACTATTGATTTTGGGTGGAGGACATATTGCGCTGCCTTTAGTCAGTATAGCTAAAATTCTTGGTTATGATGTAATCGTTGTGGATGACCGGCCATCTTTTGCCAATCACGGACGGTTCGGAACTGCTGACAGAGTTATTTGTAATAATTTTGAACAAGCTCTCGATGAGATTGAAATAGGACCGCAGACCTACGTTGTAATCGTTACAAGAGGGCATCGTTATGATAAAGAATGCCTGAAAAAAGTAATCTATCGCCCTGCAGGGTATATCGGGATGATTGGCAGTCGTCGCCGAGTGAAAGCACTCTTGGCTGAATTGCTTGAGGAAGGATTTCCCTCTGAGCGATTGCAAAGCATCTATTCACCCATCGGCCTAAAAATCGGAGCTGAAACACCAGAAGAAATTGCTCTTTGCATTTTGGGAGAGATTATTCAAGTTCAAAAAGATTTAAATAAATTACCTAAAAATAGATGTTCCTCAATGAAAATGAAATGAAACAGATCTATCTTGTTAGGCATGGCGATATTGGGCTGGGACACGAAAAGCGATATATTGGAGTAACGGATCTTGCACTAAGTGAAGCGGGCCGGGAGCAAGCTCATTTTCTCAAGGAATATTTGAGCTCGATCTCTTTCGAGCGTAGCTATTGTAGTCCTCTAATGAGATCGCGTGAAACGGCTGATATTATTACTACAGTCCAGCCTATTAGTCCGATCGTTCAGTCTTATTTAAAGGAAGTCAACATGGGAGACTGGGAGGGAAAGCTGTTCACCGATATCCGAAATGAGTATCCCCTAGAATACAAACAGCGTGGTGAAGATATCGCGAATTATCGTCCGCCTTGTGGAGAAAGCTTTTCCGATTGCTATCAGCGAGTCATTCCGCCATTTGAGAGTATGATTCTGTCCAACACAAAGAATATTCTCGTGGTTGGTCATGCGGGGATTAACCGAGTCATCTTGTGTTATGCTCTCGGCTTACCATTGAACCATCTTTTCAAGTTAAAGCAAAGTTACGGTTGTCTTAACATATTGCTATATGACAAGAAGAGATTCCAGTTAAAAACCTACTTTGAGAATCCGGTACATGATCAGGACAAGAAAGTGGAGGAGTTATAGGATGCAGAAAATTCGTGTTGAAGACGCTCTGGATTCAGTATTGATACATGATATGACCCAAATTATTCCGGGTAAAGTAAAAGATGCTCGTTTTCGTAAAGGGCATATTATCAAGAAAGAAGATATACCGGTTCTACTCAGTATGGGGAAAGAACATCTTTTTGTTTGGGATCAGGTTTCGGGGCTGATTCATGAAGATGAGGCAGCTATACGATTGGGCAAGTCTGTAGCCGGCCCAGGGATTAGCCTAAGCGAACCTAAAGAAGGCAAAGTCAATCTTATCACTGTAGAAGACGGCCTGCTTTATGCTTCAGAAGACGGAATCCTCGCTTTGAATTCACTAGAACATATTGTCCTTGCAACCCTGCACAACCATACCCCTGTAAAAAAGGGACAAAAAATTGCAGGCGCACGCGTCGTTCCGCTTATGATAAATGAACTGATTATTTTAAGTGCGGAGGACGTAGCGAGTGATTTTACGGAACCTATTTTACAAGTTCGTCCCCTGCAACCCAAAAAGGTTGGAATCGTGATTACCGGAAGTGAGGTCTATAACGGTCGAATCCAAGATAAATTTGGACCGGTTCTGCATTCGAAGGTTACGGAATGGGGTTCCGTCGTCATCGGTCAGAGTTATGCTAATGATAATATAGAAATGATCAAAGCCCAGATCAACGAACATATTGCTAACGGTGCGGAGATGATTCTCGTTACCGGTGGGATGTCTGTTGACCCCGACGATGTTACTCCTACAGCCATTAAAGAAAGTGGGGCGGAAATCGTTACGTATGGAGCGCCGGTATTGCCGGGGGCAATGTTCTTGCTCGCGTACCTGGGGGACATACCGATCATGGGTTTGCCAGGATGTGTTATGTATGCGCGAACAACGGTATTTGACCTTGTTGTAACACGAATACTTGCCGGGGAACGTTTAATGCGGAAGGATATTGTGAAATATGGGCATGGCGGACTATGCCTGGAATGTAAAACGTGTGTCTATCCAAACTGTTCTTTCGGGAAGTAATTTGATTTATTACCAAAGAGGATCAGGAATTAACCATTGATTATTTTGACTATGGGATGCGCAATCTTGTTGGGTCCATGGACAGAGTTTTAATCCTTTTACCCTGGGAGATTCCGGGAAGTGTCGGGGATCTGCTTCGCATGAGTCTGGAAAGGATGCAGGTGATCCTGACGCATTTTAGAGTCCCAACCAATCTCATGATCACGACCAGCCACCTTCCAAGCGGCTGAACCAAAGAGTAAACAGGCCAGTGGGCGACGGTCGCAATCGTAGACAATATATTTTATATTTTCACCGACCGTACTACAGAATCCGAGGTAATGGTACTTTGCCAGTAAATGATTGAATAACCTCAACGTTTCTGAACTCTGAACGACCTCAATGGTAAGTGGAGTTAGATCCTGCAGTACACATTCAATGATAGTGGTGGAATGCCCGATGGGTATGTGGCCAATAAATGCATTGTTTCGTCCGGCAGTTCTGCGTTCTGGAAGTTGCAGGTAACCACGACGTTCTAGCTTGAGCATCATCGTGCGACAAGCCATATCCTTGAATTGGCCATTAGCAACTACCCAGTTCCAGACGATACAAATTTCCTGAGATAATCGGGTCCGATGCCAATCTGGGTTACTATCCATCAGTTCTCGGATTCATTCGATATGTTTTTCAGTGAGTAGTCGCCCCTGAATCATTACTTCCATCATAATTCCATTCTAAATGAAAAGCCGCCCAGATTACAGTTTTAAATTACTGAGCTCTTAGGCGACCTGCATAGTTACTAATTATTTAAAATAGTGCCTCATATTTAAAAATTATGGTTGGTTTTAAGGCATGCAATTGCAAAAATTGTAAAGGAGACAAAGTTTTTCACCACGGAAAACTAAGAGGAGGCATGGAATTATAATGTCTAAATTTAAAGGTATTACTAACAGCCTATTTGGGAAAATTTTGCTGGTATCCTTGTTATGTATGGCAGTACCAATGATTGCGGTTGTGGCTTACTCAAGCTACTATTCAACAATCACTCTGGAAAATGAAGTAAGGAATTCGATGAACTCCATAACTCAGGAAAAAATTAACCAGGTTGAATCTTCCTTTGACCAACTGACGCGGACAGCAAAAGCAGAAGCGGATCAACCATGGGTTATCGATTATTTTAACGAACTGGCAATGGGTAATCAAAACAACGCCACTTACGAACTATTAACCAAGTTTACAGATGACAAGTTCAAGGAATCAAACGGTCTCTATGAGAATTATTTCTTCGTTTATAATGGGACAGTCGTTATTGATGGGTCAAGTAAAGCGTCTATAGGCTATGTATTAGACGAGCATAATAGGCGCTGGTACGATGAGGTGATGAAGAATAAAATTGTTGTGGGAAATCCTGAAATATCACCTGTAAACAAAAAACCTATTGTAATGCTTTCAGTGCCTGTAGTAAACCGGGACGGAAAAGTCCTTGCAGCCTTTTGTTCCCCGATATTACTGGATAAATTGACTGAACTTGTCGTTTACGGAAATGGGCAACAAAATTTGTCAACAATAGTGATTGATTCAAAAGGTCTTGTTATTGCTGCAAAAGACAAAGATTTAGTTTTAAAACTTAATCTATCTGCTGAAACAGGCGATGTGAGTGATTTTTACAATCAAATGAAGAGCAAAGATGCAGGTACGGGATATTTCACTATTTCAGGAATCAAAAATATTGCATCCTATGCCAAATGTAAAAATCAGGATATGTACGTCATAACCACTATGCCTGAAAATGAATACCTATCAAAAATCAATAATCTTAGAACTGGTATCATATTCGTTACTGTAATCGGTTTAATAATAGCTGCTTTTGTTCTTCTATTCTTGGCCAAAAGGATTTCAAAGCCGGTAAAAATCGCAGCAGAGCAGTTGAACATAATTGCCGGAGGAGATCTTTCAAAGGATATTTCCCACAAATTTTTGAATCTTAAAGACGAGACCGGCGATTTGATGAGGTCTGTAAGTGAACTGCAAAAATCCTTCCGAGGCATAGTCCAAACAATCACAAATGAAGCAAATAATCTGGAGGATTCCGTTTATACTGTAAATGCAAGCATGAAAGATCTGAATATAGAAATAGAAGATGTCTCGGCAACCACTCAAGAAATTTCAGCCGCTATGGAAGAATCAGCAGCTTCCGCACAAGAAATGAGTGCACAAGCTTCTGAATTGGAAAAGTCAGTAGATGCCATTGCTAAGCAGGCACAAAAGGGCGCTTTAGCTTCAAATGAAATCAATAAACGGGCGCAGAACCTGAAGGAAAGTGCTGTATATTCGCAAAAGGTGGCAAGTGATGTCAGTCATAATGTGAATATCAACATGAAAGCGGCGATTGAGCAAGCAAAAGCAGTAGAACAAATCAACATGTTGACAGACTCCATTTTACAGATTACATCGCAAACTAATCTTCTGGCACTAAATGCGGCAATTGAGGCAGCGAGAGCCGGAGAAGCAGGAAGAGGCTTTGCTGTAGTAGCGGATGAGATAAGGAAACTTGCCGAGGACTCAAAAAATGCTGTCAATGAAATTCAAAATGTGACTAAACTTGTTGTGGCATCCGTAGAGAACCTAACAGAGAACTCGGAAAAAGTTCTGGAGTTTCTTGATACAACGGTGATAAAGGATTACAATTTTATGGTTGAAACGGGTGAGCAGTATCATAAGGATGCTGATTATGTGGAGGGTTTGGTAACCGATTTTAGCACCACAGCGAATCAGTTGGATTTATCAATACAAGAATTGGTGCAAGCAATAAATGAAATAACAATGGCAACCAGCGAATCGGCGCAAGGGACTGATAATATTGCCATGAAAGTGTCTTCTGTTACGCAAAAGTCTACTGAAGTGGTAAACATTGGAATTGGAACAAATGAAATATCAGAAAGGCTGAAAAATATCGTCTTGAAATTTACAGTGTAAAAAGTTTTTTGATATTTGGGAGAGATAATTCAAGTCCAAAGGATTTAAATAATCTACATAAAATAGATGTTAGGGAGGGTGCAGTATCATGAAAATAGCTATTGCTACAAATGGGGATTCTTTAAAAAGTCTGGTCGCTGAAGAATATGAGAACAGCTCATTTTTATTGGTTGTAGAAACGGATGACTTGAGTTTTGAGGTTTACAAGAATGCGGGTTGTAGAGAAGGTTCGGAGCTTAAGATAACCCGGAAAATCATCGAAAGGGGTTGTGAGGCACTTATCTGCGGCAGCATTGAGCAAGCTGATTTTGAACCAATAACTCAAGCACAGGTTACACGATATTATGGAGCTCATTATAGTGTAAAGGATGCTCTCAACCTCATGGAAAATTATCAGCTGGATATAATTCGCGAATACAAAGGAGGAGAAGGGCTGGCACACCAACATGATCATCTCACTTGCAACTGTGATGATCATGAGGAGTAACCGTATTACGGAGGGAATTTCGTGATCAAGACACCTTTAGATGACTGGATAAGCAGAAAAACCGGCGTGCAATCGGGAACCTTAAGAAGAGATGCCATTGAGCATTATCAGTTAATTCAACTACGAAATACCATAACTTTGGCTAAAGAAAAAAGTAATTATTACCTAAAAAGCTTAGCAGCGGTTGATCCTAATAAAATTGTTAGTTTTGATGAGTTTTCCAAATTGCCTTATACATTTCCGCAAGACATTAAAGAAAATCCTCTTAATTTTGTTTGTATATCGCCAAATCACATTGAACGAATTGTCAGCCTGCAATCCTCAGGAACAACGGGTGTGCCTAAACGGATTTTTTTTACAAAAGAGGATCAAGAATTAACCATCGATTTTTTTGACTATGGTATGCGCAATCTGGTGGGCCCGACGGACCGAGTGTTAATTCTTTTACCTTGGGAATCACCAGGAAGTGTAGGGGATTTGCTTCGAATTGCTCTGGAAAGAATGAATGCTTATCCGATTCCGTATGGCCCTGTTTCCAATACAAATGAAGCGATACAAGCTGCAGTCACGTATCAAGCCAATTCTATCGTTGGTATTCCGACCCAGGTATTAAGTATGGCTCGTCATAAAAATGGTGACTTACTACAAGGGAAAATAAAAAGCGTGTTACTATCAACAGATCACGTACCAAATTCAATTTCCCGAGCGATAGAAGAAAAATGGGACTGTAAGGTCTTTAATCATTATGGTATGACGGAAATGGGGCTTGGCGGCGGTGTGCAATGCAGTGCTCGCTTAGGCTATCATTTAAGGGAAGTGGATTTGTACTTCGAAATTATTAATCCAGAAACAGGGGAGGTACTTCCGGAGGGTGAGCTGGGAGAGGTTGTATTTACGACACTTACCCGGAGCGGAATGCCGCTAATACGATACCGTACCGGAGATGTAAGTCGTTTTATTTCCGGAACTTGCCCATGTGGGTCAGTATTACGGAGTATGGAGGTTGTAAAAGGAAGAGTATCGGGAAAGAAGAGATTAGGAAAATTCGATATTTCAGTTGCTGAATTAGATGAAGTCCTATTTTCTATAGAGAATGTCTTGAATTATCAATGTGAAATCGATGAAAGAAACGGAAAAGATTATCTATACGTAAACATAATGAAAGCAGACTTCAATAATATAGATGAGGATGTTGTTCACCACGCATTGCAAAAAATACTGGCCGTGAGGAATGAAGTAGTAAAAGATAGATTGAAAGTCGTTGTAAATATAGACAATCAACAATTCGAGGGTTCCAATGGAACAGCCAAACGACAGATCATCGATAACCGAAAGGTTAAGGTTCACATATAAAATTTGCAAGGAGGGGAAAAAGATACATGACTACAGTTCTAAATGGCATTCGGCTCGGTGTAGTAGGTGGGGATGACCGGGAACTTTATCTTATTTCTGAGCTACAAAAACAAGGAGCATCCATAGTCGGAGTTGGCTTCGAAAAAGCACCTCCAATCCCCGGAATGGTACGTAAATCAAACATTCAGGATATTGTCGCTGAAGTGGATGCCTTGCTTTTTCCGATGTTTGGCACCGACGATAGAGGGGGGGTGAAGGCCAAGTATTCAGATTCGTCCATCACCTTAAATAAGGAGGTACTTCAGGTCATTCCTCAGCATGTACCCATATTTATCGGTTGGGCACGACCGGCCTTGAAGTCTGCGGCGAAAAAAATGGGTATCCGCCTTATCGAAACAGCGAAACTGGATGAGATAGCCATTCTAAACTCAATCCCTTCAGCGGAAGGTGCCATTCATATGGCAATAAAGGAAACTCCTATTACAATCCATCAAAGTGAAAGCTTTGTACTGGGGTTAGGTCGAACGGGTTGGAGTATTGCCCGAATGCTGAAGGGCATGGGAGCATCTGTCACTGGGGTAGCACGAAGACCCGATGTTTTGGCTCGTGCAGTGGAAATGGGTCTTAGGGCAGTTCATTTTGAGGATTTAGAGGAGGAAATTAGACGAGCCGAAATTATTTTCAATACGGTTCCGACGCTAATCCTGGATCGGCCGATTCTTGATCGAGTTTCACGAGATGCGGTGATTATTGATTTGGCATCGATCCCAGGAGGAACAGACTTTGAATATGCGGATATGCTTGGGATTAAAGCTTTGCTTGCTCCTGGACTTCCAGGTCTTGTCGCTCCCAAAACCGCGGGTAAAATTTTGGCTGAAGTCTATAAGAAACTTATTCTTCTTAATTTAATGAGCTATGAACACCGCATTTAAAATTTTTTCTATTTGAGACTGACTAATAGCTTATCGCAATCTTCTTATACTTCATCACCTTGGTAATATCATGGAATGAAAATAAAAAAGCCGATTTCATCATAGAGAATCAGCCTTTTACCTTTGTTGGACAATATTGGATTTTGGCCCTATTTTGCTCGTATATTCTACTAGCTTTTTTTCATGTTGGTTATATGAAGTGTGGGTTATTCCCTACCTCCGTAAAGAGTTTTTAATCTAAACGCAAATGCTCCAGCCTCTTGACAACGTTTGGCATCCTCGACTAACTTCTTAGCCTCTTCAGCATCTTTTCCCTGAACTTTATATCCGCCAAGGACTCCCACTGATTGCGGAGTCAGCCCTAGATGGGATACAACAGGGATACCGGCTTTTACAAGTGCCACGATGTGGAAGAGCACTTCATCAGCCCCATCCACTTTTACAGCATGAGCACCAGTTTCCTGAATAAGCATGCCTGCATTTAAACACTACCGGCTTGTTTGTCCTGTGCATCAATGCCGCAGAAAGAATAATAGACTTGCGGGACAAAAAGGAGGAGCACCATGGCGCTGTTTAACCGCGTGGAGTCGAGTTCGGTTAAGGAAATTGAAAACGGCCTCTTCGAGGCCAGGGATACGTTTATCGACAGAAAGGCACAACAAACTAAGGCCAGGGTGTTTGGCCTTAGGAAATTAAGGAGTTCAAAAGCTTAACACTAGGCTTAAAAAGAATACCCCCTACGCCGGGTTTAAAAAATGACTTGGAATACCGGCTTTTTTCCTATTGCTTTTTTGGGGAAAGGGAAGCTTCTCCTTTTGCTTATCTTAGCTATGTGAAGTTGTCAAAGAACATTAAATGGATGGTTCCACCATAATACCCAGGTGCAATAACAACCTATTCTATGGTACCGAAATGATCTAGGCGCAAACCAATATGTCAAAATGTGGATAAGGACTACCCCTTATGTGGTGGTCAGGTTTCACAAGCCGGAGAAAGCTTATTGGATGTATACACAAAATGAGGAACCATGAACCATAGGATAAACATATAGCCAAGACCTCTCGACAGGGGCGAATTAATTTAATGCAAGGATATGTTACTAAGCCACAAAAAGGGTACATAGCAAAAGAAAAGCATATATTGTCAAACTATTGATTATTGTGAATTTTAAGAATAAAATGATAATTAAAAATTATGCAATACTTTCTGACGGAGGTGCTAGATTTTTAATGCAATATTTTAGTCTGAGTTCGGCCAACGAATATCAAGAATTATTTAAAGCTTGGCAGGAGTACTTCGAACAAGGCATTACACCCAAGAGTATCCGGCCAGTGATACTCGAATCATGGAAAAAGGCAAGGGAGCTAAATGCCGACCCTTTTTCCAGCATTACAGAGGGCTCCGTTTTAGAAGGAGATGAGCTTAGACTCAAGCTAGAGGAAAAGAAGGAACTGATAGCTTGTGCAAGACCGTTTATGCAGATCCTTTTTGATGTGGTAAAAGGGTCGGGATTTGTAGTGTTGTTGACTGATGAGAATGCCACAATGCTACATGTCATCGGTGATGCGGAAATTATGGATCAAGGGAAGTTTATTAATGTCGTCCCAGGGGGGGACTGGAGCAATCGCGCCTATGGTAACAGCGCACTCACTATCTGCTTGGAATCAGGAGAGCCCATTCAGGTGGTAGCTGCTGAACATGTTAAAAAGGACCTTCATGACTGGACTTGTTCCACTGCCCCTATCCATAATTCAGAAGGGATGCCTATTGGTGCCCTGAGTATGTCCGGTAATTTCCGTTATACCAACCGCCATACATTAGGGATGGTAGTTGCAGCTACCTTGGCTATTGAGAAGAATCTAGCTGAAAGATTGACTTCCAACAAGCTGGCCTCCAGTAATAAGTATTTAAACACGATCCTTGACTCCATGTCAGAGGGTCTGATATGCATTGATACCGTTGGAAACGTAACCATGGCCAATGAAATCGCCAAGGAGTTGTTAGGTTTCAAAGGAGATAGAACCGCTGACAACATAGTGCCGCAGAATTGCCTTGAAATCTTGACAAAGGTCATTATAACTGGCAAGGCGGTAGAAGATGAAGAAGTTTATTACGAAGCTAATCACGGGAGGTTTTATTACACGCTAACAGCCAAACCGATTTATGGGCCAGACTCAATGGTAATCGGAGTTGTCGGGATATTAAGGGCGATAAAAAGCGTGAAAAAGTTAGTAAACAGGATGGCTGGAGCCACGGCATCTTTTATATTTAGTGATTTGATAGGAAGTTCCTTAGAATTTAACAATGCAATTTCGTTAGCTAAAACAGCAGCCAGGACTTCGTCGAGTGTGGTATTACAGGGGGAGAGCGGGGTAGGGAAAGAACTTTTTGCCCAATCAATTCACAATGCCAGTATGAGAAAAGAAGGTCCATTTGTTGCTATAAACTGCGCGGCTATTCCACGCGAACTAATGGCTAGTGAATTGTTTGGCTATTCTAAGGGAGCTTTTACGGGTGCTAGAAGCGATGGTAAACCCGGAAAGTTTGAAATGGCGGATGAGGGAACTTTATTTTTAGACGAAATTGGTGATATGCCAATAGATTTGCAAGTTAGCTTGTTAAGGATTTTGGAAAACAAACAGTTAACCCGTTTAGGTGATAACAAGGTAATTTCGGTGGATGTTCGGATTATTGCAGCAACTAATAAGAATCTAAAACTAGAAATAACCAAGAATAATTTCAGGGCAGATCTCTATTACAGATTAAAAGTTTTCCAAATACAAATTCCAGCATTACGTGAAAGAAAAGATGATCTGGATCTCTTAGTCAAACACTTTATAGATAAGATTAATTGTACGGCAGGAACAAAAATAATGGGAATAGACGAAAAAGCCCTCAGGGTAATTTCCGACTACCACTGGCCTGGAAACATTCGTGAACTGCAAAACATTCTGGAACAAGCTATTTATATGGCAAAGGCAGGTATATTACAACCCAAGCATCTGCCTGAAGATATCAAAAAGTTCCCGGCAAATATCTCTATAAATAAGAACCTAAGCCTTAAGACTAACGAGGTTGTAACGATTTGTAATGCGCTGCAGGAGGCAGGTGGAGAAATATCAAGAGCAGCAAAAATCTTGGGTATTGGACGGAATACTCTGTATCGAAAACTGGATAAATACCAAATTCGTTCTTTAACGAGTTCTTAAGTAAAAGCTGGGTGATAACATTCACCCCCTTTTTTTTGGGGCTCTGCTATTAAGAGAGATTTGGCATCGTAATTGCATAGAATTAGAAGTTTAGGGAAGATCCCTAATTGACAATAAGGAGTTGAACAAGCCATGGCTGAAGTATGGGTTTATGTTGAAACAACAAATTTGGGTGAGATTGAGTTTGTTTCGATGGAACTTTTAGAGGAAGGTGTGAAAATTGCCAATACCTTAGGTTCAAAGATGTATGCAGTAGTATTCGGACACAAAATCAACGATAACGTTGTTGGGAAAATCAGTCAGTATGGCGCGGACGGAGCGCTTTTGCTTGACTTGCCTGAGCTTGAACAATATACTACTGACGCCTATGGCCAGGCTATGGTGGAACTGGTTCAAAGTCGGCAGCCCTCGATTATTTTGCTTGGTGCAACACCAGATGGAAGCGATTTGGCCGCAAGAGTAGCTGCATTTTTAAGAGTGGGGCTGGTTTGTGACTGTACAGATTTTAAGTTGGACGCACAGGGTAGGCTGAAGATGATCAAACAAATTTATGGTGGACGTGCTCAGGCAACTTTTGTTACCAAGGGTAACCCCCAAATTATTACAGTAAGGGAGAATTCAATTGGACTGGGCAGACCCGGTCAGATCAAACAAATAAGTGTTGAACACCCAAAAGTGATGATTAATCTGTCCCAGGTGCGAACCAAGGTTGTTCGATACCTAAAAGGGGATCCGCGGACCATAGACCTGGAAGAAGCAGAAATAATCTTAGCCGGAGGTCATGGAGTCAGTGGCTCGGACCAGTGGCAGCAGATGCAGAAGTTAGCAGATGCTTTAGGCGCAACCTTGGGGGGGAGCCGTATGGCCATGGATGCCGGCAACATACCCCGTGAACGTCTTGTGGGGCAAACGGGAAAGACTGTACGGCCTAAATTGTATATGTCCATAGGAATATCCGGAGCCAGTCAACATGTCGGCGGGATGAAAGAATCGGGAAAAATCATTGCTGTTAATAAGGACCCTTTCGCTCCTATGATGAAATTGGCAGACTTACAAATAGAGGCTGATAGTGCTGATTTATTGCCTGTTTTGGCTGCCGAGTTGGAGCTGAGAAAAAGAAAAAAGGAGATCAGTGAAGGGAGTGTTCTCAGTGCAAGTGGCATATGAAGAATTTTGGCACATACCTCTATGGGCACACCAGATTTTTTACCTAGGGGCTGCAGTTTCCATTATATCTCTCGTTATAGGAATATTTCGCCAAATTCTAAAGTGGCAAAGGTGTAGGGGGAGCTCAGTTTGGCAGTGGTCTCGATTATTCGCAAAGTTCTTGGTCTACATCATGGGTCACCAAAAGATAAGACGCAAAAAGCCGGAGGGAATTATCCATTTCTTAATTTTTCTTGGGTTTAGTGGGTTGTTGATAGCAACCACCATTGCTGCGGCTGACATCTATATAACGCATAAGCTGTTGGATAATTGGAGGTATCTGATATTCGCGTTTTACGCAGATGTTGTTGGTATCATATTTTTGGCAGGTACTTGCATGGCTTTATATAGACGGGTGAGGTACGGTTCGGAAGAGGATGAGACTAAACTTGAATCTGTTAGGGTACTGTCTTTATTGATTGGTGTAGGCTTGACAGGTTTTCTAGCGGAAGGTCTCCGCATTGCCGCAATGGGATTACCGTGGCAGGAAAGCTGGTCTGTTATGGGGTACTTAATTGCCGTGGCAATACGGGCTGCGCATGTTGGTCCCGGGCAATTGCTAGATGCACACTTAGTTATTTGGGGCATCCATGTGATTCTTGCTTTAGGCATGATCGCAATTATCCCCTATACCAAACTGTTTCATATGTTGGCTTCGCCAGCCAATATATTGCTAAGCCCTGAAACGGAACAAACATTAGCTCCCTTCCCACCCGTGAGAAATTTGGAAAATCGGCAAGATATAGGCGCGTATCACCCAAAAGATCTCGGCTGGAGAGACGCGTTGGAAGCCAATGCCTGTACCAACTGCCGCAGATGTGAAGAAAATTGCCCAGCATTTCTTACGGGGAAGGCCCTGTCTCCGAGAACTATACTGCAGGGACTGAAAACCGCAGTTAAATCAGGAAATAATTTGCTTGAGGATGGAAATGGAGTGATTGCCAGTGAGGCTGTTTGGAGTTGTACTGCCTGCGGCAGTTGTGTTGAGCATTGTCCGGTCAGCAACAGTCCGCTTAACCAGATCATAAACTTGCGTATTGCCTTGACAAGCAGGGGATTTGTTCCAGCGCTAGCCGCCAAGGCATTAGAGGGCATTCAGTCTCTGGGGAATCCTTGGGAATATGAACCCGCGAAACGTTATGAATGGCTGGATAAATTCAAACTTTCAGACGTTGACGATGAACAAACTGAGGTAATTTATTGGTTGGGCTGTGGTGTAGGTTATGACAATAGAATTCAGGAAATTGCAGAAGCAACAATGAGAATCCTAACCAAAGCTGGAGTAAAATACAAAACCTTGGCCGACTCAGAAATCTGCTGTGGTGATCCCGTACGGCGAATGGGGGAAGAAGCTTTATTTCAAGATTTGGCCATACAGAACCATCAAACTTTAGCCAAGTTCTCGAACAAGACTATCCTTACGCATTGCCCTCATTGCTATCACGTCTTCAAGAACGAATATGCGCAATTGGGTCTGGAAATCAATGTGGTTCATCACAGTCAATTCATCATGAAATTAATCGAGGATAAGAGGCTGAGTTTGAAAGAACCCTGGGAACAATCAGTAATCTATCACGATCCGTGTTATCTGGGAAGGCACAACAAGGAATTCTCTAATCCTCGGCAACTAATTGAGTCCGCTCCCAACCTTAAACTTACCCTAATGGAATTTGAGGAAAACCGTGACCAGGCTTTTTGTTGTGGCGGCGGGGGTGGCCAATTGTGGCTGGAGTCTGAAATGGGTGAAAGGATTAACTATCGCCGATTTGCTCAGGCCGAAGAGAAGCAGCCGGACGTTATCGCAACCGCTTGTCCCTATTGCAAAATTATGTTGGACACTGCCTGCTCATTTCGTGGCAGCAAAATTAAGGTTAAGGATATCAGTGAATTGTTGGAAATAAGCTGAAAGTAGGGTTTATAGTGAGAATATTTGTCTGTGTTAAATGTGTTAAACTACTGGAAGCGAAGGCGGTTCCAGGAATAACAAATATTGCAGTCGTCAAGGGCGGAGGCGGGCAGTTAAAGACCATAAACCGCCCTGACCGGTGCGCGCTGGAACAGGCGCTAGTGCTAAAACGACAGTTAGACAATGTTGAGGTAATCGTCATATCTTTTGGGCCTTCCTATGTTCGGGAGATCTTGGAGATCTGTCTAAAAATGGGGGCGGATAAGGCCTTTCACCTCGAAAGTGAAGATATCCAGTTAGATGCATATGCAGTTGCGAACGAACTCAGTAAAAAGATAAAAAGAGAAACTTTTGATTTAGTGTTATGCGGTAATACTAGTGTTGATTGGAACGGTTTTCAAATGGCTGCAATCCTTGCTCATTTACTAGACGTGCCTCAAATCACAGGCGTAATTGAACTGGAGGTGCTTCAGTCAAACAATATCGTACAGGCAAGCAGGAAGCTAAAAAGAGGGGCTAGGCAGGTGGTGGAATGTAACCTGCCGGCAGTGCTGGCGGTAGAGAGAGAGATCCACACACCCCGGTATATTTCCGTTCACACGCGAGTCAAACGGTTTTTGGACGAATCGCTGCTTGAGAAAGTGGGTGTAGATTGTCAAGCAATCAGCTCGGAAAGCCTAGTTGAATTAGTCGATGTTGGTCCTAAACGGCCGCGGACAAAGAAGACTATAGTTCCCGAACAGAACTTGTCCTTTCAGGACAAGATGAAATTTATGAAGTCAGGGGGAGTGAGTTCGAAAAAGAATAATGTACTAAAAGGGAATGTAAAAGAGATTTCTCGTAGTGTATTAGACTTCTTAGAACGAGAAAATCTCTTGAAGTAGAATATACCGGTAGGAATCCTGGCGTGCTCTTAAATGGAACGTGTTCCACTTTAGAACACGCCAGATTTTTTCTTTCTGAATGGTCAGAATATTCAGCTAAACGGCCAAAAAATCCTGTTTATTTGTAGTGGGGAAAAAGCGCTGTTCCGGTTTGGAACATTGTTGGGATGAGACAAGTTGTGGTGAAAGCAAAGTTGGGAACTGGAAACAAGGGGAAAAGCCAAATAATGATATTGGCACGAAAATTGCAATTCATTAAATACAGCCTGTTCTGTTAACGGAATGGTTGAATCCAGCCGGAATGGAGACGAGTGTAGAGATATGTTTGGCTAACCATTAATGTGAACTGGGAGAGACAGGTAATTTGTACCGGAGGTGTTGGATTTGGACGCTTCAACCAGTAAGACTAGGGGCAAGGAGGTTATTAACAACAATAAACCATTTGGCTTATCCCTCAGGTCGGTCTCCTTTGCACTCGCACATTTGGCAATTATTTTTTTAGTAAGCTTCATTGTTTGGAATTTGTTTGCGGATCCAAAGCAAGGGGTATGGAAACTATACCCACAACCCTTTGGTGCCGTCCTGTTCTGGTTTATTATGGAGGTTGTGTTCTTAGTATTCATGTTGGAGTTTTGGCCTTTTAACCGGTTTAGACAACCTCTGATGGGGCTAGTTACATTTTTAGTCAGTACAGTTTTGGCTTTTTTAACAGTGGGTATACTCGTGTTGGGTGTCGGGGCATTTGAGCCTGCCTTTAATCCGAGCGGAGCAGGTTGGACTGCTACAGGCATGATTGTTCTCTTAGGTTTCTACTGTTTCGGAATCTTACCCACAAGCATGGGCCACTGGCCTTGGGTAGATTTGGGCCTCAAGCAACCGATGGTCGGGATCATTGAGTTTTTCGTGGGATTTTTCCTGACGTTTATCGGTTATCTGGTGTTAATATATCCGAACGTAGCCAGTTGGTCCGCGAGTGGAAAAGTTATTTTACCGCTAGTTACAGCGGTTGGTTGGTTCTATTCCGTTATTCTCTCATGGCTCACGATAGCCAATGCTTTGGATAACTGGCCGTGGAACCAGATGGGTTCAAGAGGAAAAACCGCGCTTGTGTCCTTGTTTGGAAACTTTATTATCGGCACGGGCATATATTTCCTGTTCTTAGCCTTGCTGAAAGGTTTTCTGATTCCTGTTGAGGCTCAGAAAACAATTGGAGCCGGGATTACCATGTGGCCTGCGCAATTAGGAGTTTGTATCGTTTTTTGGATACTAATCTGGTCAATAGTGTTTGACAATCAACCCATAGACACCATTGGTCGCAAGGTATCCAGAATAGTGATTACCTATGGCTTAGGACTGGTTTCGTTTTACGTCTATACCCGGTGGTTTGCGGTTAACGTGCTGCACGAAGCCGAAATTATTAAAGGCTTCGGAGGGGATCCGTTGACTTGGGTTGATTTGATGGTTTTAGTCATGTTAATATATGCAGTTTACTTCGGTTCTTACGGCTTAACCAAAAGATAAAATAGCCGATGGGAAATAGAATTAGTTCAAGGGAGTTGATTGATGACAAAATGAGGAAACAAGCACAATCTTAAAATTCAGAAAATATTGAAAAATTTGATTACAAACTTCCTTGGCATTTTTCATATGCCCGGGGGGACGGACATTTGGGATGGTCTTATCGTGCCGCCAGCTACTGGTTTTTAGTTCCTGCGCTGGTAAACAGAATTTGAAAAAGAAAAAGAAGGAGATGGCTGATCAATGTCTGATTATCAATATTTATTTTCACCAATCAAATTGGGTAAAGTCGAATTGCGTAACAGGGTTGTATTTTTACCCCATCTTACCATGTATGGCACTAGAGCGGGTCTTGAATCGGAATATTCGCACAATTATTATGCCGAAAGGGCCAAGGGCGGCGCTGGTTTGATAATTCATGGATGCAATTGTTCCCATCCGATGGGACATTTGATAAATGTAGAAGTCAGTGCCTATGACGAGGAAAACATTCCTCTTTATCGCAAGACTGTGGACATGGTGCATGAACACGGCGCTAAGATATTCGGACAGTTAACCTTTGGAGGAGCACAAGTCGTACAATGGCACCCTTTACTGTTGTGGGCTCCATCAAATATTCCCGATCATATTACTAAGGTGGGAATGGTTCCGAAGGCAATGGAAATCGAAGATATTCGTTCCGTCCAAAAAGGGTTCGTTCAATCGGCGCTAAATATGCTGAAGGCTGGTTTTGACGGAGTAGAGCTAAAAATGGCCCATGACGGTTTGATCCGCCAATTCTTGTCGGGCTACTATAATAAGAGAACAGATGAATATGGCGGCAGTTTTGAAAACAGGACTCGATTTGCCCTTGAGACTATAGAGGCTGTTCGCGCAGCCATTGGAAATGATATACCGTTGGGTATCCGTTTGGTTTTAGACGAGTTTTTAGCTGATGGTTTTGGCTTGGATTATTTTATCGATGTTGCAAAAGTCTTAGCTGCAACTGGCAAGATTGATTATATTAGCCCAAGTAATGCCAGCTATTTGAGTTATAACCTTTGTGCTCCTACTATGTTTCATCCTCAGGGTTTTGCTGTAGGGATGATTGCTCAAATGAAGGCTGCAGTGGACATACCGGTATTTGCCTTTGGACGCATAAATGACCCGGTGATGGCTGAGAAAATCCTGGCAGATGGTCAGGCGGATCTAATCGCTATGGCGCGCCCAATGCTTTGTGAGCCTGAATGGGTTAATAAAGCTAAGGCCGGTAAAGAAGATGAAATTCGCAAATGTGTAGCCTGTAATCAGGGGTGTATAACTAGGTGCTTCGAGGGGCTGCCCATAAGATGCATCCAGAATCCAGCCGGCGGCAGAGAAGGAAAGTTAGGAATAGGCACGGTTACCGTCCCTGATAAGAAAAAACGCGTTATGGTGGTTGGTGGTGGTCCCGCCGGACTGAAAGTGGCTGAGGTTGCTGCAAAAAGGGGACATAAAGTTACTCTCTATGAAAAAGGAACTCAGCTTGGCGGACAGGTTAACCTTGCTATGATACCCCCCAGCAGAAACGAATTCGGGGAAATTGTACGCCATTTGTCGATTGTTAGCCAAAAGTATGGTGTGGACGTTAAGCTGCAGACGGAAGTTACTGCTGACATGGTCCTTGCAGAAAAACCCGATGCTGTTGTAATTGCTACGGGTTCCACACCGACCGCTGCACCCTTTGCCTTTGATAATCAAACAAAAGTATATAATGTCCAAGAGCTTCTGTCCCAAAAACCCAATCTAGGGTCTAAGGTAGTAATTTTCGATGATGATCTCCATTGGCAGTCGGCCGGCGCAGCCTTATATGTTCTGGAGCAGGGATGCGAGCTTGAGGTCATCACCACAGGATTCTTCTTTGGCAAAGATTTGGACTTTGTGGACTTATTGAATGCGTACCCGGTCTTTGGTGAAAACAAGGTCAAAATCACTCCGGCATCAGGAATTAAAGAAGTGTCTGGTCGTAGGGTTACTGTGGCAGGTGGTTTTACGCCACATGAAACTATTATTGAAAATGTAGACACCGTTATTTATGCTACCCGGAATATGCCTAATGAGGATCTGTACTTCGCCCTGAAAGGTAAAGTTGCTGAACTTCATAGAATCGGTGACTGTGTAGCAACACGCAAAGTAGAACATGCCATTAGGGAAGGCGAGCTTTTAGGCAGAGAACTGTAAGAGCAAGGTTGGGCGGAGGACTCTGTTGGAAGATCATACTCACTGGGTCCTCCGTTGACTCTTACTTAACTGTTCAAAAGTAAGGTAGACATACCCCATTTTAGCGGAACGATGTTGTCCTGCTTCCAACTTGTAGTTGTTTGTTCACGCTTGTTCGAACGCTCAATGGATGAGCGGCGTTTGTAATTCAAGTTCCATTGGTCTGAACCACGCAGAGTACAACTATAAAGGAGGATCAAAAATGAAAGCTGCTATTTATCATGGTATTGAAAATGTGACCGTAGAAGATATTCCAATGCCGGAATATGGTCCAAAAGATGTAATTCTAAAAACAGTAAGAGCCGGAATTTGCGGCACTGATATTGGGGCATTTTTTCATGGTGGTGAAGAAGCTGGCATTTTCCCCGAAAACCAGTTTGGACATGAAATGGCAAGCATTGTATATAAAGTCGGCGAAGAAGTACCATCAAACGTTAAAGAAGGCATGCGGGTCTTTTTGAATCCAATCCTTTCAAAACGCCTGGATTGCGGCTTGTCTCTTTTTGAAATCTGCGATGAATGCGGAGCGTTTTCGCAATATGTGCAAGTGCAAGATGCACAGATCGATTACAATATCTTTCCGCTTCCTGAAAATGTGTCGTTTGACACTGCGGCACTTATTGAGCCTTTTTCGGTAGGCATGCACGCCGCAAATGCAGGTAGCGCGAAGCCCGGCGATAAAGTTGTGATATTCGGCGCCGGAACGATAGGGCTGTCTACCATGTGCGCTTGCATAGGTAAAGGGGTAAAAGATATCGTCGTTGTAGATATTGACGATTGGCGTTTGGAAAAAGTCAAAAAAATGGGTGCGGTTCCTTTTAATTCTGCAAAGGGCGATTTATTGACATTCCTGCAAGGGTTATACGGTAGCCTGATTAATGCAGCAAATGCGCCAGCGGCAAATATCGATCTTTATTTCGATACTGCGGGAGTTAATAGCATTATACCTAGCGTATTAGGAATGGCCAAGCAGTCGGCACGGTTAGTAATTATCGCGCTCTACCATAACAATGTTGAAATCAATCCATTTCAGCTTCTTGCAAGTGAAATGAATGTTATAGGTTCATTCGCTTATCAGAATCCGGATATTAGAGAGGTTATATCTGTTTTGGAAGCTGAGAGCACTCCGATTGATCAGATCGTCACACATCATTTCCCGCTGGACAAAATCAACGAAGCCTTTGGAGTGGCTAAGGCAGGAAAAAATGTAATTAAAATTCTTATTGACCATGAAGCATAAAAAGATCTGATGCGCAGGAAAATTTTTCTGCTATGCTGATTGTCCTTTAATTATATAAAGATCATTAATGATTCCGGTGCTGAAAGCACCGATAATTCCTCGTATACTCATCCCACTTGGTAAATCCCGGGATTTGAGACTTACTGGTCGTTATTAGCGTTCAATCACTAAATTTATGCCTTCGTTGTATGATTTCATAATGCTTCCCTCGTCACACGATCACCACTCCTACAAAGTTTTAATCTTATTATAGCAAGTGGTGGTCTTGTTGGTCAGCATTATATAAATTTCAATGCTGAGTAGTAACAAAATAATATGGTTAAAAAAGGAGAGATTTAAATGAAGTTACAAGGTAAAGTAGTATTGATAACTGGAGCGGGTCGTGGAATTGGCAGGGGAATCGCATTGCGGTTAGCCGCAGATGGTGCCGATGTAGTCATAAATGATGTTAATATGGAAAACGCAAATAAAGTGGCGAAAGAAATCCAAGCTTTAGGGCGGAAGTCTTTTGCGGTTGTGGCTGATGTCACTAACAGTTCTCAAGTGAATGCTATGTTTGATAAGGTTGCAGCAGAATTTGGGAAACTCGATGTTATGATCAATAATGCAGGGATAGCTCATGTCAAAGCTGTTGTTGAGATGGCTGAGGAAGATTGGGATAGAGTTATGACAGTTAATACCAAAGGAATGTTTCTTTGCGCTCAAGCGGCTGCCAAGCAAATGATTAAGCAAATGAGTGGGAAGATAATCAACTGTGCTAGTATAGCCGGACATATTGGCTTTGGCTTGCTAGCGCATTATACTGCATCGAAATATGCCGTAGTTGGTTTCACTCAGGCTCTGGCCAAAGAACTGGGGTCTTTCGGAATAACGGTTAATGCTTATTGTCCGGGCATCGTAGGAACGGACATGTGGGAGTTAGTCGATGTGGAAATGGGTAAGTATCTAGGCTTACCTAAGGGTGAGACTGTGAAAAAGTTCTGCAACGATCTGATAGTACTTGGAGGTAAGATCGAAACTCCTGAAGATGTGGCGTGTCTGGTATCCTACCTTGCATCAAGTGATGCTGACTATATGACTGGTCAGTCCATCAATATTTGTGGCGGAATCGTCATGTCCTAATAAAATTAAGAACTAAGGTGGGAATACCTTAATCAGAGCAGGCGTGAAGGGAAGTTTCCCTTAATTTCTATTTATTATTAAAAGGAATGGAGATGTCAATATATGAAAGCTGCTGTGTGGTTCGGTAGAAAAGACGTTAGGGTAATGGATGTGCCGGAGCCTTCAGCTCCTAGAGCCGGTGAGGTAAAGATTAAAGTTCAATGGTGCGGAATATGTGGCACTGACCTGCATGAATATCTGGCAGGACCCATATTTATAAACACTGAACCCCATCCTTTGACCGGACACAAAGCTCCAGTCATTTTAGGACACGAATTCGCCGGAGACATTGTAGAGGTTGGACCAGGTGTTGACAGTTTAAAAGTTGGAGACAGGGTTACTGCCGATGCCTGTCAGCACTGTGGGAAGTGTTATTTTTGCCAGCGTAACATGACTCAGCTGTGTCAACAGGTAGCCTTTACCGGTTTAAACGCGAATGGGGCATTCGCGGAATATGTTAATGTTCCAGTCAACACTTTGTACAAGCTTTCTGACAATATTTCTTACGAGGCTGGAGCATTGATTGAGCCTCTTGCAGTAGGATTTCATGCGGTTCGCCAGGCTCCGTTACTTGCTGGAGAAAGCGTTGTAATTTTGGGTGCAGGTACTATTGGACTTTCAACGCTTCAGGCTGCTCGGGCTGCCGGTGCCAGCAAAATCTTTGTAATTGAGGTGGCCCGCGCCAGAAAAGAGTATGCACTAAAACTCGGCGCTACCGCAGTATTTGATCCAACTGAAGTGGATGTGGTTCAGAAGGTACGGGAAGCAACTGGTGGTCTGGGTGCAGATGTATCGCTAGAATGTATCGGGCATGAAAAGACCGTTCCTTTAGCTATCGATTTAGCTAGATCGGCCGGAAAGGTGGTCTTGGTAGGAATACCTGAAAGGGAAAGCAGTATGAACTTCTTCGGTGTTGTTGCAACCGAAAAGAAGATTACTGGTTGTTTGTGCTACAATGGGGAGTTTGCTCCAGTTATTGACTTGTTAGGCGACGGTAGACTTCAGGCGGAACCTTTAATTACCGGTAAAATTAAAATTGACGACATTGTGAACAAAGGATTTGAAGAGCTGGTAAACAACAAGGAGCAAAACATTAAGATTATTGTGACACCATGGTAAGATATTCCTCTTTTGGTGTTCGACCCCGAACAGGTATCCCGAAATAGGACCCTCCTTCCCACATATTGGACGGAGCCTGGTTGAGATTTTTATGGCAATTGATTGAAAATTTTAAGGTGAAGGAGGTTCATTAATATGGCAGGACTGAATGAAGCACTAGGTGGGGGCGGTATTCATCATGTCGGGCTTCGTGTAATGAATTTTGAGACCAGCATAAAGTTTTACACAGAGGTGTTAGGGTTGAAAATTTTGATAGATTGTCCGCATCCCTGGGAACCCGATATTGTAGATCACATATGCTTCCTTGATACGGGTGATGGAAACTGTATTGAAATTTTTACCGGAGGAAAACAGGATTCGGTGGAGTTTGACCAGTACCGTGCCGGCACATATTTTCATTTAGCCCTAAGGTCAAACAAGGTCGATGCTGTAGTTGAACGTGCTCGAAAAGCCGGTACTACTATATTAGTAGAGCCTTTGGACGTAAGACTCGTGGCTTACAATGGTGATGTCAAATTGGCAAGAGTAGCTTTTATACTCGGTCCAGATGGTGAACAAGTTGAGCTTTTTCAGGAGTAGTAATACTTTAATCGGAGCGGAAATAAAGGGAAGTCGCCCTGAATTTTCCGAATGTTATCAAAAGGAATGGACTCGTGGGGAAGAACTCAAATTTATAAGATAGGGGAACATCTTTATGACAAAAAACAACAGGAAACTGTTGGAGCCCTTTAAGCTTGGTCATACCACATTAAAGAACAGAATGGTAAAGGCCCCTATGGAAACACGGTTATTGACCTTATCGTAACTAAAATGGGCTGCATCACCAAGTAATTAGTGGTTAGTAGAACAGTGTTGGAGCGTGCTCCAACATGGAACACGCTCCATATCAGAACACGGAGTGGTGTTATTGACTTAAAATGCGGTATTTCCAGGTAAGTGGTCGAAAAGCCCTGTTGAGTTGCGAGTGAAAATATGCATTGTTCCATATTGGACCATGTGTCCTCTGATTAGAATGGCCATGATTAGAAGTAAGGCCTTGGAAACAGGCTATAGGCAAATTGGCATGAAACTTGCTATTGCTATATACCATATAGGACGTTATTAATACATGTTAAAACTTAACCCCCAAAAAGGAGGTGGGCATTAAGGGGCTTATATAACCACAATTGTTGATTGGGAGGAAAGTGATTTTTTAGCCGATGGGAAATTAGTTAAGGTGAGTTAATTGATGATACCAGTATAAGAAACTAATTATTTATTATGAAAAAGGAGATGTCGGTTGTTTATGAGTGAAAAAATGACGGGTGGCCAAGCAGTTGTAAAAACTCTGGAGGCTGCTGGAACTGAACTTGCAATAGGTTATATTGGGCACACTGATCATGAAATTGCGGATGCCTTGTTGGAGTCTACTAGTATCCGGTCTATTCTTTGCCGGACAGAGTTAACCGGTTCCTTTATGATTGACGGTTACAATAGGATAAAACGTGCACCTAAAGCTGTTGGTATTTTTCATGGTCCTGGAACACCTCAGATACTAGGGGGACTTGCGGGAACCATGGGTGATTCAATACCTAATCCTATGATTATCGGATCAGTTCATCAAAACCACCGTGACAAGGGAGCGCTGCAAGATACCCCTGTTGCAGATTTGTGTAAGCCCTTTGCCAAGTCATCGGTCCGGGTCGACGATGGAACACGGATTCCCGAGGCAATTCAAAAGGCGTTCAAACTTTCTACTACCGGACGTCCTGGTCCTACTGTGGTGGAAATCCCTTATAATTTAGCCGTTGATTCGCATGAGGTAGTAATTCCTAATGCCGGGAGCTTTTATGAACCTGTAGGAAGGATAGCTGGCGATCCTGATCAGGTACAAAGAGCAGTAAACATGTTAATAAATGCAAAAAGACCTGCTTTGCTAGCCGGAGGTGGCGTTATTATCTCGGATGCATGCGCTGAGTTAAAGCAATTGGCAGAGTATTTGCAAATCCCGGTGGCAGTGTCCGGTATGGGTAAAGGTGCATTTTCATCCAGACATGAACTTTCGGTTGGCAATGTCGGTGTAGTTGGATGGAAATGTGCTCAGGAAGTCTGTGATGAAGCTGATGTATTAGTGACTATTGGGTTCAGATTTGCCGAGTTTGGCTATGCTCAGATGTATACGCTTAAAGCGGATTGGAAACTTATTCATATTGATATTGATCCAGCTGAGATCGGTAGGGCATATCCGGCTGAAATAGGAATTGTCGGAGATGCGAAATTAGTCTTAGGGCAAATTATTGAAGGCGTAAAGGCTGAAAACGCCAAGGATAAGTTTGCGGGTACAGCTTGGTTGCAGCGTTGCAGCGAGTTAAAGCAACAATGGCTGAAAGAACTTGATGAGAAATGTCAAAACAATAGCCCTCTAATTAACCCTTATCGCCTAGTACGCGAACTACGCAATGGATTGACGGATGATTCCTTGATGTTTGTAGACGTTGGTAATAACGAATGTTGGGGGGTTCACGTATTCGATACCCACTTGCCAAACACTTTCCATATGGGCGGGGGGTACGGACATTTAGGATGGTCCTTTCCTGCCGCCATGGGGGCCAAGCTTGCGGCGCCAGATAAGACAGTTGTCTCTATCATCGGGGACGGTGGGTTCCATTTCGCGTTCCATGAGCTTGGTACCGCTGTCAAAGAGGATATTCCGGTAATTGTGGTTGTGTTTAATGATGGGTGGTTGAACTGCAATAGACAAATTCAGGATTTCTGCTATGAGTCACGCTATAGCTTTACTCAAATTAACAACCCGGATTTTGTCAAACTTGCCGATAGTTTTGGCGTAGCTGGTTTACACGTAAATAAGCCGGAAGAAATTCAACCCGCCTTACAACAGGCGCTAGCAGCTAAGGCGCCTTTTGTGCTGGATGTAAAAATTGATGATAAAATATTTTTCCCGGCTACTGGTTTTTGGAAACCGCGCTGGTAAGCTGAAATTGAAAAAGCATAACAAGCCCTTATGGAAGGCGAGCTTTTAGTCAGAAAACTGTAAGAACAGGGCTGGGAGGGAGGACCCTGCAGGGATAATTATACCTACTAGGTCCTCCCCTTGACTTTTAACAAGGAATGTTACCATTAAAATACTACTCTGGTCATAAGTTTAATTATTATTCTAACCTGAAGCGTGATCATCAAAGAATAACCCTCGGCATATGGGGTGTTGAATTAATATCCCGCCTGCGTTCAGGAATACTTTTTGTCCATAGTGTACCAACTGTGGTACAAGGTTACTCAGGTGAGTTGACTTAGATATAGCTGTCTCTAAGTACTTGAAAGGAGGAAAGGGTATGGAAGGTCCGTTAGCGGGAATTAAGGTATTAGAGTTAGCTAGAACATTAGCAGGTCCGTATTGCAGTATGCTCTTGGCAGATATGGGGGCAGACGTACTAAAGGTAGAGCAACCAGGGATAGGGGATGAGACTCGGGGCTATACACCACCGGCAATGGCTGGGGAAAGTTGTTACTACTTAAGTCTTAACAAAAACAAACAAGGCATGACTTTAAACCTCAAAACCGAAGAGGGTAAGAAAATAGTAAAAGAACTGGTTAAAGACGCAGATGTGCTAATAGAGAACTTCCGTACCGGCACCATGGAAAAAATGGGCTTAGGATACGATGTGCTTAAAGAGATTAACCCCCGGTTAGTTTATTGTGCGGTTAGTGGATTTGGCAGGACCGGTCCTATGAAAGATGAACCGGCCTATGACCTGGTAATGCAGGCTTTTGGTGGCCTTATGAGTGTTACAGGGGAAGCGGACCGGCCTCCGGTAAAAGTCGGCTTTTCTATAGTCGATCTTACCACAGGCATGTATGCATGCATTGGAACCCTACTTGCACTTTGGTCCAGAGAAAAAATCGGCAGAGGGCAGGTTGTAGAGGCATCTCTTTTAGAATCCATTGTTTCTTTGCAAACCTACCTGGCCCAGGGTGTTATGGCTACCGGTAAGATTCCCGGGCGCTTGGGTTCCGGACACCCCAACCTCGTTCCCTATCAAGTGTTTGAAACAAAAGACAGTTACGTCATAATAGCTGTTCCCAATGAGTGGTTGTGGCGCAAAATGTGTGATGCTTTGGGTCTGGATGATTTGAAAGACCATCCCAAGTTTGCAGTTAATGCCAATAGGGTAAAGTACAGAACCGAGTTCATTGAATTGATGACTGAATTTACCCGGAGCAAAACAACCGAGGAAATCACAGAGAAACTCAAAGAGGCCGGCGTTCCGGGAGGAGCAATTAACAACATTGCTGAAGTTTTGGCTGATCCGCAGGTTATACATAGGGGAATGATTCAAGAAGTCGAGCACCCGACCATCGGCAACCTAAAACTGCTTGGAATTCCGGTTAAATTATCTGAAACTCCAGGGTCGGTAAGAATGGCCCCGCCGACTTTGGGTCAAAACAACATTGAAGTGCTTAGCCGCCTGGGATATTCCCCGGAAGATATAACTGTTCTTAAGGATAAAGGTGTTATTTAGCCTGATATCCAGGAAGGAGAGAATACACACATGGACTTTAATATTGATGACGATCTTAAGTTAATTGTTAAAACCATCAAAGATTTCGTCGACAACGAAGTAGACCTCCAGGGGCAAGCCATCGATGAAGAAGATAAAATTCCCGAAGAGATAATCGAGACAGCCAAGGAAATGGGTTTGTTTGGTTTAAGCATTCCCGAAGAGTATGGGGGAACCGGGTTAGACATGTTGGGCAAGTGCCTTATTTTCGAGCAGTTAGGCCGGACTGCCAATGGGTTTACGACTTTTATCGGGGCCCACAATGGAATAGGTACAGTGGGAATCGTTGAATTGGGCAATGATCAACAAAAGAAGAAATACCTTCCGGATTTGGCAGCGGGAAACCGCTTCGGAGCTTTTGCCTTGACCGAACCGGGCGCCGGCTCCGATGCATCAAATCTAAAAACCGTTGCGGTCCGCAAGGGAGACAAATATATAATTAACGGTACCAAACACTTCATCACTAATGCCACTGAAGCCAGTGTTTTTACGGTAATGGCAGTAACGGACAAGTCAAAGGGCGGCAAAGGGATTACCTCTTTCATAGTCGAGAAGGACTTTCCAGGGTTCTCGATTGGTACTGTAGAAAGAAAAATGGGATTACGCGGTTCCCATACCGCAGAAGTAATATTTGAAGATTGTGAGGTCCCTGCTGAAAATGTCTTGGGACAGGAGGGCCAGGGCTATGTAAATGCATTAAAGATCTTGGCAAACGGACGAGCGGGTCTGGCAGCCCGGAACCTTGGTTCGATGCAAAAATTGCTCGAGCTTTCTGTCCAGTACGCTCAGCAAAGGGTCCAGTTCAATAAACCCATTTCCTCTTTTCAAGCTGTTCAGCATATGCTGGCAGACATGGAAACTGACATTCAAGCAACCAGGGCCTTTACCTACCGCGTTGCCTGGATGGTGGATCAAGGAATGAAAGTAATCAAAGACGCCTCGGCGGTTAAATATTTTGCTTCGGAAGCTTATTGCAGGGTTGCAGATAAAGCTTTACAGATTTTCGCCGGAATGGGATACATGAAGGATTTTCCAATCGAACGCTACTATCGTGATGCGAGAATTACCAGGATTTACGAAGGCACGTCGGAAATCCAGAAAAACATTGTTGCTGCTCAGTTGTTGAAGGAATACGAGTTAGTTTAATACTCTTAAAAAAAGGAGAGGAAATAACCTTGGGTATTCAAAAAGTTGCCGTAATTGGTGCAGGTACCATGGGACGGGGGATAGTTCATGTGTGTGCCCTGAGTGGGTTTGAAGTCAACATGCAGGATGTAAGCTCTGAACTTCTGGAAAAATCCGTAAATATCCTAGGTGCCAACTTGCAGAAAGGCGTGGAGCGGGGGAAAGTAACATCCGAAGCTAAAGATGCCGCATTGGCTCGGATCAGCTGTATTACCGATTTAGAGGAAGCAGTCAAGGACGTAGATTTGGTAATTGAGGCGGTTCCTGAAATTATGGAACTTAAGCTTGAGATATTCTCTAAGTTGGATCGGTACTGTCTGCCAGATGCGATTTTGGCCAGCAATACCTCCACTATGAGTATCACCGAGATTGCTTCGGCAACCAATCGGCCTAATAAAGTGATTGGGCTTCACTTCTTTAATCCTGTACACATGATGAAGTTGGTCGAGATCATCAATGCATTGGAAACCTCGGAGGAGACTTATGATGTCTCAGCAGCCTTTTGTAAAAAAATTGGCAAGGAAACGGTAAAAATCAACGAGTTTCCGGGCTTTGTTACATCCCGCATCAATTGCTTGATTGGGAACGAGGCCTTCGTGATGCTGCAAGAGGGTGTAGGAACGCCCGAGGACATCGACAAGGCCCTCAAATTTGGGTTGAACCACCCTATGGGTCCATTTGAACTCGTAGATTTAGTTGGTCTGGACGTAAGGTTAAGAAACCAACAGTATTTGCACGAAACTTTAGGGGAGAAATACAAACCGGCTCCTCTTCTGGTAAAATACGTAAAAGCAGGCAGATTGGGACGTAAGGTTGGCAAGGGCGTTTACGATTATACCGATAAATAAGGAGGTTGGCACATGGGTTATAAGAACCTACTGTTAGAATTTGATGGTGAAATATGTGTCGTTTCCATCAATCGTCCAGAAGTCAGAAATGCTTTGAACCGGGAAACCTGGTCCGAAATTGCCCAGGCAACAGACCAATTGGAAAAGGATGATAACGTCAAGGTAATCATCATTACGGGTACTGGGGACAAAGCATTTGCAGCTGGGGCCGATGTAGCGGCATTGAAGGAAAGAACTCTAATTGAGACTTTCTTTAATGAAAACCAGGCTACTTTAAGTCGGCTGGCAGCTGTGGATAAGGTAACGATTGCTGCTATTAACGGTTTCGCTTTAGGTGGCGGCTGCGAACTGGCTATGGCTTGCGATCTCAGAGTAGCCTCTGAGAATGCCAAGCTGGGTCAGCCCGAGTTAAACTTGGGAATTTTGCCTGGAGCAGGCGGTACGCAACGTTTAACAAGGTTAGTTGGTATCGGCAAGGCTAAGGAACTCATTCTTACCGGCGAAATTATTGATGCTGCCGAGGCTCGCCAGATCGGGCTTGTTAACAAAGTAGTTCCGGTAGGAGAGGCTGTTCAAGCGGCAAAGGAAATGGCCAAAAAAATCCTCGCCAAAGGGCCTTTCGCGGTACGGGTTGCCAAGTCCGTGTTGGATTGGGGAAGCAATACAAGTCTTGACCAGGGATTGATAATGGAGAGGCTTGCTCAGACAATCTTATTTGCAACAGAGGACCGTACAGAAGGGCTGACTGCATTCTTGGAAAAAAGGGTGCCTGTTTTTAACGGTAGGTAAATTGTAAGTTAAGGCTTTCGGGATTTTTGGGCGGTGTTTTCCAGATCCAGGACAAAGGAGGAAAAATTAATGCAAGAAGCAGTAATTTTGGCCGGTGTACGTACAGCCATCGGTAGGGTTGGGGGTAGTTTGCGTGATGTAGAGGTTGATTTCCTTGCAGCACGGGTAATCCGGGAAGTGCTTGAGCGCAGCGGAGTTCCAGATCAAGCTGTGGATGAAGTCATTCTTGGCCAGACAAAACAAAGCAGCGACAGTCCCAACCTGGCACGCTTGGCGCTGCTGCGGGCCAACATGCCTGAGGTCGTTCCAGCTTATACTGTACACCGGCAGTGCGGTTCCGCCCTAACTGCAGTCAATAACGCTGTTCAAGCTATCTGGTCGGGTTATTCCCAAGTGGTGATTGCCGGCGGAGCAGAGAGTATGAGTACTGCTCCCTACTACTTGAGAAGTGCGCGTTACGGCTACCGGATGGGTAATGCTGAGATTCTCGATCCCAATACAGAGAGCCAGCCGCGCTGTCAGCCTGAGGACCGTTACGGACGATTAACAATGGGACTTACAGCGGAAAACTTAGCGGAAAAGTACAACATTAGCCGCTTGGAACAGGATGACTTTGCTTACCTGAGCCAGGAGCGGGCTATTCGGGCCATTCGGGAAGGAGTATTCAAAGATGAAATAGTTCCTTACGAAGTAAGGCAGAAAAAAGGTGCACTCATTTTTGACACGGATGAACACCCGAGGGAAACGAGTATGGCCCAATTGGCCAAATTGAATCCGGTGTTCAAAGATGGTGGAACGGTTACAGCAGGGAACTCCAGCGGTCGAAACGATGCGGCAGCCGTTTTAATCATTGCTACCCCCGAAAAGGCAAAGGAATTTGGAATGAAACCTATCGCGCGTGTAATCGGCATGGGGGCGAAAGGTGTGCCGCCACAGATAATGGGGATAGGGCCGGTGCCTGCTTCGCAGGCTGCTTTGAAAATGGCTGGTCTCAGCCTCGAGCAGATTGACCTAATAGAGCTTAATGAGGCCTTTGCAGCCCAGTCTCTGGCCGTGGTAAAAGAGTTGGGCCTGGACCTCGCAAAAACCAATGTTAACGGTGGGGCCATTGCCCTTGGACATCCTCTAGGGGCCACAGGGGCAATTATTTTGATCAAATTGCTTAATGAATTACGGCGTACAGGGAAGAAATACGGCTTGGCTACCATGTGTATTGGCGGCGGGCAGGGTATTTCGACTATCGTAGAAAACCTTTTGTAGAGAGAATAACTACCATGGCTTATGTTTCCGTAGGCGATGTGCAAATACATTATTAAGACGCTGGCAGGGCCGCCATTATCCAAGGAAAGGCATATCCTATCCGCAAGACGAAGTTAAGCCGCGGCTTTTTCTTTGTTGGCAGAGCAATAGAGAATAGGTATTTGGTAGGCGAGAAGACCAAGTGGGGTGCGAATGGGTAAAACTACAAGCACTCGTCGGTATAGGGTAGCGGTCACTGTTGTATGCTGGGGTTTTTAAAAGTTCTTTTGTGTGCACGGGAGATGCAAGGTGAAAATAATAAATTATTGAGAAGACAGGGCTTGCCGCAATTACTAATGGTACCATTACAAGATCATAACAAATTGATAGAGGAGCTCGCAAAGATTCGGACACAAGTTTATGCTGGTAGGTTTGGTGAACGGCTCAAAGGAGTTGTTTCTGTCAGTATGCCCGTGCGAACCTACTACGGTGAAGTTTTGGGCAGTCTCTCAATATTATGGTATAAACAATCTAACGTAAAAAAGAAGTATGTAATATAGAATGACTGTTGCCTTATCGAAGACTGTTAAAAAAGCAGTAAAGAAAGGGTGTGGAGAAATGAGTGAAGACCGTTGGCTAATAATGGAGACCTTAAGCAAGTATGCTTGGGGATACGATGAGAATGATATAAAAATGATGGGTGCCAGTTTTACTGAAGATGGAATTCTGAATATGAAAATTACTAGCGGAACAGTTTACGATCCGATGGTCGGACGGGACGCGATTGTAAAAATCATGGGCGATATCAGGAATACCCAAACTGATCAAAGACGGCACATCATTTCAAATCCCATTTTCATAAAACTCGAGAAAAATTCGGCAGAAGTTATTACATTCCTGGCGCTTACTACTGCCGAAAATAATACAGTAAAACTGGTCACTACAGGCACCTACCGTGATCTAATGGTAAAAGGAAGCGATGGAGTTTGGCGCAGCAAGCAAAAGGATCTTGTAATGGATTGCCCATTCTAAAGCTTTGGTAAGACCTTGGCATCCGGGATCATTCGTCAAATCTCGGTGATCATGGGACCCTGTGCGGGCGGAGCTGTATATTTACCTGCTATCAACGATTTTACCTTTATGGTAGAAAAGACCAGTCAGATGATTATCACTGGCCCGCAAGTACACCCTCATTGAAACATGGTACCGTCTATTTAGGAGCGATCGGTGGAGCTGGTGCCCTTATTGCCAAACAAATTGTTTCGGCCGAAGTGATTGCTTATCCTAAACTGGGACCGGAAGCGGTACGTCGCCTGGTCGTAAAGGATTTCCCAGTGATTGTGATTATAGACCATGAAGGAAATAATCTCGATGAAATTGGGAAAGCGCAGTACAGCAGGGTAGAAAAACCAGGTGTAAGACGTTGAAACAGGTAAGAATATTAGGCTTTTTGTAGCTAATCGTGGTGATGCCGAAGCCGCTTCTGGAATGTTGCTGGCAGTATGTTGGCGGGGATTGCTTTTCTTGGGCTAGGTTAGGAGATTGTCATGTTCATTTTTGTGCCTTGAGCGCAGCGAAAGGAATGGATACTTATTATGACAATTAGTAAAATGTTTCTTAACATCAACGGGGCAGTTCGAATGGTAGTGTACGAGCCAGATGATAATCTGGCGAACGTCTTGCGACAAATGGGATTAACAGGAACAAAAGTCGGTTGTGATGCTGGGCAGTGCGGGGCTTGCTCGATTTTGCTGGACGGTAAGGTAACTAGGGTTTGCACTCGAAAAATGAAATCCATAAAAGAATTTTCTAAAATTATTACGATAGAGGGAATCGGAACTCCTACTAACTTGCACCCGATTCAAATGGCCTGGATCGCATATGGCGGAGTACAATGCGGATTCTGCTCACCCGGATTTATCGTATCAACCAAGGGTCTATTAGATACAAATAGTAATCCTACGCGCCAGGAAGTTCGCAGATGGTTTCAAAGACATAGAAATATTTGTCGCTGCACAGGTTATAAGCCGCTTGTAGATGCAGTAATGGCGGCTGCACAAGTGATGCGTGGCGAAATGATAATAGATGAACTTGTCTTCAAAATTCCGGAGAGTGGCAGGATTTATAACACTTACTATCCTAGACCAGCGGCAGTTGCTAAAGTAACCGGCACCAGTGATTTTGGGGCTGACATGAATCTGAAAATGCCTGCCGGTGCGCTTCAACTGGCCTTGGTTCATCCTAAAGTATCCCATGCTAAAATTTTATCAATTGATACTTCAGAAGCAGAGAAGATGCCCGGTGTATTTAAAATTATCACTCATAAGGATGTTAAAGGCAAAAATCGTATTTTCAGTCCGGTAACTGGACCGTATAATAAATGCAATTCTTGGGACCGTCCTATTCTCAATGATGTAAAAGTGCATATGTATGGCGATACTTTGGCTATAGTTGCCGCTGACACGCGTAAGAACGCCTTGGCTGCTGCGGAAAAAGTCAAAGCGGAATTGGAGCTGCTGCCAGAATATATGGATGCATTGGATGTACTTGCCGACGATGCGGTTGAAATCCATCCAGGAACGCCGAACATCTATGTAGAAGCACCTTGTATCAAAGGGGAAGAAACAGAAAGTATATTTGCGTCTGCGCCTTATATAGTAGAAGGAAGTTTCTACACGCAGCGTCAGCCCCATGGTGTCCTTGAACCTGAATGCGGCATGGCGTATATGGATGAAGAAGGTCGTGTAACAGTACATTGTAAAACTCTGGCACTCCAGGCGGTAATTTTTTGGGCAGCTGCTGGTGTCGGACTTCCGCCGGAAAAGATAAGGGTCGTTGAAAACCCAACAGGAGCGAGCTTTGGTTCTGCATTGACCCCGCAAGCAGCTGCGTTAATGATTGTAGCGGCAATGGCTACTGGGAAACCAGTATGTTTAGAATTGCAATATGACGAACATACGCATTTTACCGGAAAACGTGCGCCAAGTTACAGCAATGTAAAACTGGCCGCAGATAAAGACGGAAAGCTAATAGGTCTGGAATTCGACGCAGTATTAGACCATGGCGCCTATTCGGAAAAAGCCGAACTTGTGGCTACTAAAACCAGCCGCTATATGGGTGCGGGCTATCATATTCCCAACATTCTTGGCTTGACAAAAGTCGTATTTACCAACCATTCTTTTGGGACAGCTTTCCGGGCCTTTGGTTCACCTCAGGCGTATGCGGCTTCAGAGCAAGTAATGGATATGTTAGCTGAAAAAATTGGTATGGATCCTCTGGAATTTCGCTACATTAATGTTTACCGCCCAGGTTCGACGACTCCAAATGGCACCGAGCTTTCAGTACATCCTTTGCCGCAGTTGTTGGATATGCTGCGTCCAAAGTATAAACAAACATTAGAACGGACAAAACAGGAGTCTACTCCTGAAAAACCCAGAGGTGTCGGGATTGCCGTTGGTGTTTACAATGTATGCGGTGGTGAAAATGATACTAGCAATATTGATCTTGAATTAAATGCAGATGGTAGTGTGACAAGCTGGAATGGCTGGGAGGATCAGGGGCAAGGAGCAGATGTCGGCGCATTAGTTTTAACTCATGAAGCATTAAAGCCGTTAGGACTCGATCCGAAGCAGATTATTCTCAATATGAATGATACTGCCCTGGCGCCAACCGCGGGTCCGGCAGCTGGCAGCCGCTCACATTTTATGAATGGTAATGCCACGATTGATGCTGCTAATAAATTGATGAACGCCATGCGTAAACCTGACGGGACTTACCGTACTCATGCTGAGATGGTCGCCGAGGGTATCCCTACCCGGTATACCGGCACATATACCACCATTGGTTTAACGTCGGCACTAAATCCTTTTACCGGTCAAGGAGATCCTAATCTTGAATACATGTATGGGGTCTTCATGGCGGAAGTAGAGGTTGATACTAAGACTGGCAAAACGAAGGTCCTAAAATCCACCATGCATGCCGATGTGGGTGTCATTGGCAATAAGCTGGCGGTTGATGGACAGATGTACGGTGGTTTGGCTCAAGGAGTTGGATTGGCTCTTTCTGAAGATTACCAAGATCTTAAAAAGAGTAATATCATCGGATTAGGGATTCCGGCTATTGAAGATATCCCCGACGAACTGGATGTTGAATATTTAGAAACATATAGAGCCCCCGGACCATTTGGATCTATCGGTTGCGGTGAATTACCGCTTACTTCGCCCCACGCCGCAATATTAAATGCCATTTATAATGCTTGCGGTGTTAGGATTCATGAATTGCCGGCTTACCCGGAAAAAGTAATTGCAGGACTAAAAGCTATCGAATCTGGTAAAGTCACTGAGCAGGCTAAGTACGATTTAGGACCGGATTTCCGCGAAAGACTTGCGGAAATGAAGCTGAAGTATATTGCTTCTACCCAAAAGACATGAATGCTTACGAAATAGGAGAAATGGAAGCACAGTGCATTCAGGAAGAAACGGCATATTGTACAGCCGAATGTCCTGTACATGTAAATGTTCGTGCGCTGATGTCTTATGTTAATAAAGGTAGTTTTGAGAAGGCATTCAAAAGTTATGCTAAACAAGTCAAGTTTCCCATGATTATCAGCCGCATTTGTGATGAACCTTGTAGAGCAGTCTGCATCCGTAAAACGTTAGATGATCCCCTTGCAGTCAGGCTTATAGAAAAGGCATGTGTTGACTATACAGTCGTAAAGCGGCGCAATTGGTCGGGAAAGGTGAAAAAGAGTGAACGAATCGCCGTGATCGGTGGCGGTTTGAGTGGTTTGAGTTGTTCTGTAGAATTAGTGAGCAAGGGATACGACGTGACTCTGTATGAAAAAGCCGAACGTCTTGGTGGCAGGCTATGGAATTTTGACCGGCTACTGCTGCCAGCCGAAATCATTACTGAGGAGCTTTCTGGGCTGGAAAGTGCGGGAGTTAGAGTTTGTCTGAATTCCTCTGTTGTCAGTTTGTCTGAACTGGATTTTGAGGCGGTATATGTTGGTACAGGTATAAATGGAAATGGTTTTGCCCTTACGCAGGCGGCAGGAAAATCAAAAGGCGTGGATCCGGTGGATCCGGTTTCTTTGGCTACTTCAAGAGAAGGAACTTTTATGGGTGGCAGTATGCTGGGCTCGGAACAGCATTATTCGCCAATTCACTCTGTATCTCAGGGGGTACGCGCAGGTAAATCTATTGACAGATATCTTAGAAATCTTTCTTTGAGCGGCGAACGGGAAAAAGAAGGAAGCTATCAGACTAGGCTTTATACTGATATTAGCGATAAAGAAATAAAGTTTATGGTTCCTCTTAATGACTCTGCTCAGGGTTATAGCGAAGCAGGAGCAAGAGAAGAAGCGGCTCGATGTCTTCAATGTGATTGCAAAATATGCGTAAAAACATGTTGCTTTCTTGAATCATATTCTGAATATCCTAAAAGTTATGTAAAGAATATTAGTAAGAGTTTAACAGTAATTCCTACTATGGGCACGCGTTTTGCTTCCCGGTTAGTTAACTCCTGTAGTGTTTGTGGGCTCTGCAAAGAGGTTTGTGTAACAAAATTTGATATGGGTGTAGCATGCTTAGAGGCCAGAAAGATTATGGTAGATCAGGGAGATATGCCGGCTGCTTTTCATGATTTCTTCCTGCGGGATATGATGTTTGCCAACAGTGAGCCAAGTTTTTTGGTTAGGCAGCAGCCAGGTGCACAAGCCAGCTCTTATCTCTTTTTTCCTGGATGCCAGTTAAGCGCGTCTTCTCCCGGTAATGTAGAAAAGGCTTACAAGTATCTTATGAGATTACTTCCAGGCGGGGTAGGACTGATGCTTGGCTGTTGTGGCGCACCAGCCCAATGGTCAGGGAGAACCGAGGTTTACAAGGAACAATTACAGCAATTTCAAGGTCATTGGGATAGCTTGGGTAGACCCAAGGTTATTTTGTCTTGTCCGACATGTATAAAAATGTTTAAGGAATACTTGCCTGGAGTTCCTGTGCGGTCGTTATGGGGGTTAATAGCGCATGTGGGGTTCTCATGTAAAGACAATAGTGCCAAAGGTCTGTCAATTGCAGTTTATGATCCCTGTTCAAGCAGGTATGATCCTGAAAGTCAAGGAAGTGTGCGGACAATACTAAAGGAGCTGGGTTGTAACATTACTGAATTGCCATTACATGGGAAATATGCGCAATGCTGTAGTTATGGCGGGCTGATACAAGCTGTTAATCCTGATCTCGCCAATCAAATTACAAACCAAAGAATTTCCGCAAGTCATCTTCCTTACGTAACTTACTGCATTAACTGTCGGAATGATTTTGCTGCAAAAGGAAAACCTGTCTGGCACTTGCTGGATCTACTATTTGGGGAAGCCAGTGAAGCTGAAGCAAACCAGCAAGTACCTGGTTATTCCGAACGCAGGAACAACCGGATCAGTTTAACGACGCACCTTTTAGAAAGTATATGGGGTGAAACAGTGGAAATAGCCCAGCAAACGCATGAAAAAATAAAGTTGATCTATTCAGCTTCAATCCAAGATAAAATGGAAAGAGAGCTTATCTTGCTTAACGAGGTTAAAGAAGTCATTTATTATGCTGAGCAGACTGGTAATAAGATAATTGATACTGCCAGCAATCACTTTGTTGCGCATTTGCAGTTGGGGATTATTACTTATTGGGCAGAGTATCTGCCCAATGGTAATGCTTATGAAGTCTTCAACGTGTATAGTCACAGAATGCAGATTGAGGAGAAAGGATTATAGCCATGCAGGACGGAGATCAGAAACTGGTTGTTTGTTATAAATGCAATGTCGCTTTAGAGCTTAGGAAATCAGAAGTGAGCTACCAGGGATATAAATTTGTCGCCGATCTGCATCGATGTCCAAGCTGTGGGCAGGCATATATATCCGAGGAATTAGTAAAAGGTAAGATGAAACAGGTAGAGAAGGAGCTTGAAGAAAAATAAAAGTAGCACTATATGTATAAAAAAGGAGACGTAATGAACACGTTCGGGACACCCGTTTATCCATCTTACAGGTGGTGAGCCTACGTTGAGGGATGATTTACCTGACATTATACGGGTACCAACTCTTGTACCTGGGATCAATACCAATAATATAGGAGATATAATACGTTTTGGTTTGTCTCACAGTTAGAGGGGTACATTTTCAACCTGTTAGTTATTTCGGCGCATATCCCAAAACTCCCACCGACTGCCAACGTATTACCTTGCCTGAAGTAATTCGGGAGATACAAGAGCAAACAGGCAGGCTTTTAACAATTGACCAATTTGCACCTTCTGGCTGCGACCATGCTCGTTGTGGCTTTCATGGCGATTTTGTAGTTATGCCTGATGCTAAATTACAGTCCTTGCCCCCAAAGAATACAGCATGCTGCAGCAACAAACAAGAATCAAACGGTATTGCCATGCAAAAGAACCGTAATTTTGAGGCAAGACGCTGGGAAATAAGACCGAAACAAACGATACAACACCAAACGGTTGCCGGAGAAGGAATGGGCGAATGGGAAAATTTCATTGATCGGGTCAGAACACATGGATTCAGCGTTACCGGGATGGCCTTCCAGGATTGTTGGACAATTGATTTAGAACGGCTGCGCGAATGCAGTTTGCATGTGCTAAGTCCGGCAGGAAAAGTAATCCCGTTTTGTGCCTATTATTTAAGCGACATAACGGGTAATTCTATCTATAAACAGAGGGGGCATGTATGATCAAAAGGAGTCCGTTGGAAGCATGGATACATCAGAAGATCTCTGGGGTTGCTAGAGGATCGTTGACCACTGCCCAACTAGAGCGGTATCAAGTGAGGCAGTTAAATGCAGTGATTGCCAAGGTCAGAGAACAGAGCCGATTCTATAGAGAACACCTGAAGGACGTAGGGGCCGGGGGGATTTCTCGTATTGAAGATATAGGGCGATTGCCTTTCACTACTTCAAAAGACTTATTTCGGGATCCAACCGCTTTTTCTTGTGTTTCCCAGCAACAGATATCTCGCGTTATGACAATATCGACTTCTGGAACGACAGGCGAACCCAAAAGGATATTTTATACTGCAGAGGATCAGGAAGCTACTATTGATTACTTTCAACACGGAATGGCTAATCTGGCATGCGCAGGTGACAGAGTACTAATTCTTCTTCCTAGTGAATTGCCGGGAAGTGTGGGAGACCTATTACAGAAGGCTTTGGATAGATTGGGAGCTACTGGTATCAAGCATGGTGTTGTGGTCGACCCCGAAAAGGTTTTAATGGTTATGGAGAAAGAACAAGCGAATGTACTAGTAGGCATTCCTGTACAAATTCTTATCTTAGCAAGATATCAGAATAGCCTAAAAACCTTTTCTACACAACTGAAAAGCATTCTTCTGTCCACAGATTATGTTCCTGGGGCTATTGTGAGTGTACTGGAAGAAACATGGAATTGTCGGGTATTTAATCATTATGGAGCCTCAGAAATGGGTTTGGGCGGTGCTGTTCAATGTGAAGCTTTGGGTGGATATCATTTACGGGAAAGTGATCTTTTTTTTGAAATAGTGGATAGTAATACTGGCCAATCAGTCCCTGATGGTGAGTATGGAGAAATTATTTTCACTAGTCTTACGGCGCAGGGAATGCCGTTAATTCGTTATCGTACCGGAGATATTAGTCGGTTTATCCCCCAACCTTGCCAATGCGGTACCGTTTTGAAGACGATGGACCTGGTAATCGGCAGACTGGCGGATGAGATAAGCTTAAAAAGCGGTATCATTCTACGGCAAGGAGATTTTGATGAGGCATTGTTTCCTCTAGCGGGGGTATTGGACTTTCGAGTGAGCGTAACTAGCGAGAGAAGAAAAGACTTAATTGATATTGAGGTTAATCTGGCAAAGACCGCAAACGTTGTTTCCTTGCAAGACATCTACAATGTACTGGAAAATTTACCTGGTATTAAATCTGCAATAGACAGGAATGAACTGACTATCCAGATCAAGGTTGAAACTGAACGGTTTAACCGTGGTGCAGCAAAGCGGGTTATGCAGCACGTTACTTAAAAAGAAAATGTCCTTAAAACAATATTGATATCATAAGGAGGGGCTGCTGGTATGGGTCAGCCAAATAAGCTAGTAGTTGTTGGACTAATGGGGATAGGGAAGTTGCTATCCGTATAGCATTCATGTAGGGGGCAGAAGATCTGCGGGGATCTCTTATCATGGCCCTTGAAAGCCGAAGGACAACTTGTAACGGAATATGTTGAGCTAAGTCTTCTGTCTCCAAGCAGCGAGTGATTCAGTGAAACTGGAATGGAGCATTTTTGGTAACTATTCTTAAATATTTTGTAAAGTATCGGTTTCGCCAACTTGATATATTATAAAATAGGAACTTTTGGAGCGAAGTTTAACGAAAAAGGAAGGTAAGATATCGTTCATCGGCCTCTTCCTCATCTGCTTCCAGTAAGTCCAAGGCAGTTTGGATCTCTGCTAGATAATATTCAAAAGGTTTAAAGGCCAGGAGTGTTAATGCATAAGACGCCGCTAGCTACAGCGTCTTTTAAGCAACATATAAGTAGTGATCCATCTAAGCCTTGGACAAAAGGAGTGAAGGAGCCCATGTTGACGTATCGACATGATTTTTTACATTTCCTGCATTTCCTGCATTCTTTCCTGGTCATTCATTGAATATCCATCTCTTTTAACATCACTCATATTTAGTGAATCATCTTTCATTACAATATTCTTTAGCTTTTTAACTGTCAAACTCCAGCTTAACCCTGATGTCTCAGAACAAGCAAAAATGTTCTGAGACATCAGGGTTAAAAGTTTAATCCAAATTGATTTCAATTGTATACTTAACTTTATCACCTCTATATTTGAGAATTTCATACCAGATTGGTTCGTTTTTCGCTGTAAACCCTATATTTGCACAAAGGTTAACAAGTCCACCCTTATCCATATTCATTAATTTAACTTCACTTGGATTTGCATAACAGGTTTCTATAGTTCTTTCTATCCTTTTAATTTTTGTTGAATCATTTTGGCCAAGCACTTGATACAAAGGGCAGGTATTCAATTTTTCTTCAGTGACAAAATCACATAGCGGAGATTTTAAATAACTTTGAATATGGGCCATTATTTGAGTATCGGCATATTGGTATCTTAGAATGCTCAATACTCTGGCCGTTTCCGTGTTTTCAATTTGTAATTTCTGTGCTATATTGCGATCAGGAGATATAAACTCCATATTAATAACTTTTAAGGCTGGGGTCATATTCAAGCCTTGAATTTCAATGTTATAACCGCTATATAAATCGATCAGGTCTGATTTAATTTTAGGACGGGCGACAAAAGTTCCTTTGCTTTTAATCCTATAAAGATATCCTTCATTTACAAGTTCTAAAATAGCCTGGCGAACGGTGGAGCGGCTGATGCCAAACATATTGCAAAAGACTTCTTCAGGGGGAAGCGCATCATCCGGTTGTGAACTGTTTAATTCTTTCAAAATAATATTCTTAAACTGATAGTATAAAGGTACAGGAGTATTTTTGTTTACTTGGTAGTTTTGATAATTCAAGGATTTATCTCTCCTTATACATCTGATCATTATAATGATTAACATTATTATATACTATTAATTAAGCAATTTAAAAATCCACAAAAGAAAAGCTTTATGTTATAATGTCATTACATTATAACATAGAACTTGGAAGGATATGCAATCTGCCAGAGAAAAAGAGCGGCAGTAATTAGATGAATTGGAGGTGGAGGTGACAGAGCCGATATACAGTAGTAGAACGGTGAGAGTTCATTTTTCATACTATTTGTGCTTAGCGGAAAATTATAAAAATGTTTTTAATAATACGATCAAGGACTTCCATGTAGATACAAAAATCCTTTTCCAGAACAAGGAGGTATGTTCATGAGAAACCAGTATTTACGAGAGATAAAAGAACAAAATTCTTGGGCTTATATCGCAGTAGATCATAACAATAAAATTATTGATTATAATAACAAAGCAGCAAGTTACTTTCCTAATATTAAATATGAGGAACTTTTATTCGATATTCTTCCTCAGTTTCAATTAAAATGGTTAAGCGATAAAGTTAATAAGCGGATCATCAGGACTCATAGCGAAGACCGGTTAATGCTTGAGTTTATTTCCAAAGATACCCAATGTAAAAAAATGTTGTTTAATGATATATTCGAATTTAAAAATGTAAGCAATCTCTGGTGTGAAATAGGCCAGACGCCAATTAACCTTCAACCATTTATTGAGTGCTATGATGATGCGGTTTTAATTACCAACGGTAAAGGTATAATCAGAGCATTTAATAATAAATTTATTCAACTATCAGGATTGAATGAAGATATTATTAATAAATCCATATATTCTTTGGAGGAAGAAGGGGCTATTCCGCATTGTGCAATTGTGGATGTTATTGAATCCAGAGAATCTCATAATTCATTGATAAAGTTTTCCAATGGCATTGAAGCTATTATTACCTCTACCCCTCTGTATGATAAAAATAAAAACTTGATCAGAATCACATCAACAATCAGAAATGTAACAAAAATAAATGGACTGTATCAGCGGCTTTCTTCCGAGAAATGTCAAAATAAGAGAGAATTCTTCAGCAAAGTTAAATTACGTGAAGCTATTGATAAACTCAATCTTGGGACCTATAAAAGTGAAAGAATGCGCGAAGTTTTCAATGTAATTGAGAATATCTTGGGATACAATTTGCCTCTATTAATAACGGGTGAATCAGGAACCGGAAAAACTACAATGGCCAAATGCATCTATTTCGGCAGGCTTAAAAGTGAAGGTGAATTTATTCACGTGAATTGCAGTGCAATTCCCGAATCATTGATGGAATCCGAGCTTTTTGGCTATGAGAAAGGATCATTTACAGGTGCAGAAAAGCTTAAAAAAGGCTTATTTGAGGCGGCCGAGAATGGTGTCATCTTACTGGATGAGATCGGGGAAATGCAGCTAGGATTGCAAGCCAAAATCTTAAATGTAATTCAGGAAAAGAAATTCTACCGGGTAGGGGGGACTAAACCGGTTGAAATAAATGCCCAGGTTATTGCAGCGACTAATCAAGATTTAAAGAAACTTGTTGAAAAGGGCCTTTTCAGAAAGGATTTGTATTTTAGACTCAACGTCATTCCTTTAAATATCCCTCCGCTCAGAGACAGAAAAGAAGATATTCCCCTCTTGATAGAACAGGTGCTTAAAGAAATGAATGCAAAATATAACACCCGAAAGTCCATAGATACTAAAGCAATGGGAATTTTAGTGGCTTATGATTGGCCAGGGAATATCCGAGAAGTAAGAAATTTAGTCGAGAGAATGATACTTTTATCGAAATATGATTTGATTACTGTCAATGATTTGCAAGCTGATATAACCCACCATGTTAAAATCAATAGCATCGATGAGATTAAACAAGAATATGCGGGTGATGAAAATAGTATTCTCCAATTGGAAGATGGTAAAACCCTAAAGAATATGATTACAGAGCTGGAAAATAAAATAATAGATCGGGCCATTGAAAAGTACGGATCGGTTAAAAAGGCCTCAATGGCCTTGGGGATAGATGAATCTACAATTACGCGAAAAAGGAGAAAAAATGAAATTTTAAAAAGGGAATATAGCTGACCTACCATAAGCTGAATTATAAAATACACCTGCATAATCGCAATGCAAAACTGCAATAACATGCAAATATGGAGTATGAATTTATCGCTGTAAAATGGTGCCCTTGCCGAATAAACCCGCATTTTTTTAAAAAAATGCGGGTTTATTCGGTGTTTTATGGCAACTCCAGTTTATTTTATTTTTTTTATAAACTTTGGCACGAAAAATGCAAATATAGTTTGTCAGGTCCGTATTTGAATAAGAAAGTGATTAGGCGGAAGGTGGGAAAAGCGATGTACAAGTTCGAACGGTTCAAGACAAAACTCTTGGAATAGCAAGCCGGATTTCCTCAAATACACGATCTCAATGCGATTTTTAAGAATCAATGCAACTAATTGTGAAACTTATTATTTTCACTTATAAATTTACCGCGGTTAAACGTACCGTTCCCAAATTTGAACTTGAAATATGAGGCGGAATGTCCTCGCAAGGCGGGGACACTTTTGGACAATGAAGAAAAGGTTAGCGAATTGCAGGACAAATTTAAGGGTTGGGGGTAATAAAATGTTTTCATTGAAAGATAAAGTAGCCATCATTACTGGGGCCGGTCAGGGCATAGGGCGAGCGATTGCATTGGCCCTCGCTTCTCAGGGGGCACATATTGTTATAGCAGACATCAATGCCAAGAGTGCTGGCTCGGTCATCGACGAGATTCGCGCCCTCGGTAATCAGGCAATAGTGGTTGAGGGCAACGTGACCAATGAAGCCGATGTCCAGAAGATGGTTGCCGATACTATCGCACAATTCGGAAAGATTGACATTCTAGTCAACAACGCCGGCACCGTCCTCACCGGGCCTCTGACTGAGATCGCCCTAGGGGATTGGGACAAAGTAATGGCGATAAATGTCAAGGGAGTCTTCTTAACTTGCAAATCTGTAATCCCATATATGATAGAGCGCCGTTATGGCAAGATCGTCAATATAGCGTCTGTGGCCGGAAAGATCGGCGGCGGCCTTATGGGCAACTCATGCTACGCTACATCTAAAGGTTCGGTTATCGCTTTAACTAAAGCTATCGCCAAGGAAATGGGGCCTTATAACATAAACTGTAACGCCATTTGCCCAGCGTTTACAGACACTCCTATGACCGTTAATTTCCCCAAGGATAAGCGGGAGGCTATTATCCGCGCCATCCCGCTTGGTCGTGCTGGCAAACCGGATGACATTGCTTCTGCAGCTTGTTTCTTGGCTTCGGATGGTGCGGCCTTCATCACTGGCGAGATCATGGATGTCAATGGTGGTCTGGTACTAGATTGATTACTGTAGAATCTAAATATGCTAAGTTTATGACTGGTGGCAGGTATGCGATGCGCTAATTTAGACCATTGACGATAGGTCCTTATCAAACTAATCACCTGTTAGGCGGGTGAAAATAATAGTTTAGGAGCGTGAGTTTTATGACAAAAACTAAATCTTGGGTACTGACTGAGCCGGCTAAAATGGCACTTCAGGAATTCGACATTCCTGAAGTGGGTTCAACGGATATTTTGGTGAAAGTCAAGGTGACATGTATCTGTGGCAGTGATCCTCATTGGTACCATAACGATGATAATTGTGCAAAATATCCTCTTATCCTGGGACATGAGTTCGCCGGTATTGTTGAAAAGATTGGTGACGAAGCGGCTTCTCGTTATGGTGTGAAAGTGGGAGACAAAATTACTGTAGAGCCTTATCTTGCGTGCGGTCATTGTGAATATTGCGCGACAGGCCATTACCAGCTTTGTACTGCTAAGATGTGCTACGGTATTAGTATCACTTGCGATAGCGCGCCTTATATTAATGGCGCTTATGGAGAATATATTCTTGTTCGTTCTGGATCAAAAGTCTTCAAAGTTGATGATGATGTGTCATTTGAAGAGGCCGCTATGTCCTCGGTTATAGGAAATGGTTATCGTCTAGTTGTTGATAAAGCGCAGTTAAAGCCGAATCAATCGGCTTTGGTTCTCGGCCCTGGAGCACTCGGCCTATGTACGGTCATCGCTGCAAAGGAAGCTGGAGTCTACCCGCTTATTGTCGTCGGTGTGGGTGACGCAGATGACAATCGATTGGCACTTGCCAAGGAGTTTGGCGCTGATTACACCATTCGTCTCGACAAGGAAGACATTGTTGCCCGTGTCAGTGAAATTACAAAGGGTAAGATGTGCGATGCGGTTCTAGAGTGTTCGGGAGCTGTACCGGCTTATAAAACAGCCTTCTCCTGCATCAAGACGCTTGGCACTATCGTGTTGCTTGGTATTACCGGCGGCAGGGATGTTCCGATTCTTATCGACCAAATCGTCAAGAAGGAGCTTCAGATTAAGGGGAGTATTGGTCAGCCTAATGATGTTGATTATGCCATGAAGACGATTAATAAGAAAAAATATCCAATTGCTAAGATGATTACAACTAAGTTCCCCATGAGCAAAGCGGATGAAGCGATTGAGTTCTTTATGAGCAAGAAAGATCCAAGTTGTATACGAGTTGCTCTTTATAACGACTGAGCATAGTAAATGAGTAAAGGGTAAGCGTCAAATACAAGCCGTATTAAATGAAGAAAAAATTACGTCATCAGGCGCTGGACAATAATAGGGGCTTTTGCCTCAGATCATACCACCCGATAAGCGGGTGGTGTGATTTAGCGCATTCAATTTGTGGAGGCAGAAGCATATGTACACACTGGGAATTGATATCGGTTCCACGGCTACTAAAGGGGTAATACTCCGAGATGGAAACGAAATTATTACAATGGCAAAAGTGAATGTAGGGGCGGGCACCAGCGGATCACAGCGTGTGCTAGATGGGGTCTTGAGTCAGAGCGGTCTCGGTGTAAGCGACATTAAATATATAGTTGCTACAGGCTACGGTCGTAATCGGTTTGAGTTGGCTTATCAGCAGATCAGCGAGTTGAGCTGCCACACCAAGGGAGTAAGTTATCTTGTCCCTGGTGTGAGTACGATCATCGATATCGGAGGCCAAGATGCTAAGACGATCAAAGTGAACAATAAGGGCAAGATGGAGAGCTTCGCGATGAACGAAAAATGCGCGGCGGGAACCGGGCGGTTCCTGGATGTAATGGCAGGAGTTTTAGAGACCACCGTGGATCAACTAGGAGCATTATCAGCCCAAGCCAATCTGGATATGGATATCAGCTCCACTTGTACAGTTTTTGCGGAATCCGAAGTCATTTCTCTGTTGAGCAACGGTGTTGGTATTCCAAATATCGTGTTAGCTATTCATAAATCGGTGGCTAAACGTGTCTGCGGTCTGGCGCGGCGAGCGGGTGTTTCGCCTCTTGTGGTCATGACTGGGGGCGTAGCCCAAAACAGCGGTGTAGTTCGAGCTATAGAAAAAGAATTGGACTTACCTGTAACCATTCCCTCTAATCCCCAAATGACTGGTGCGTTGGGAGCAGCGTTGCTCGCATATGAAGCTCTTTTGGAAAATAAATCCACGGTTTGAAACTGGTGTCCGAGTATAACTATTGGCATAATAAAAAATTATGGTGAGGAGTGATGATTGTGAGCGAAACCGAAATAAAGTTGCCAGCTAAAAAAATGTGTAAGGAAGCCCTTTCCACCCACTATGAAGATATCCGGGAGGCCAAAAGGAGAGGCGAACCTATCGGTTACTGCACAGCCCAATTTGCCAAGGAACTCTTTGAGTCGATGGATCTAAAGGTTATGTATCCTGAGAACCACTCAGCAGCCATTGCCGCCAAGGACAGACCTCTTGCTAATGGATATCTGGAGTACGCTGAGAATATGGGTTACTCTACTGATCTGTGCTCCTATTCTAGAATCAATATAGGATACTGTATCTCTGGTAAGGAGTGCGGTATGGATCTGGACGTGCCGATGCCAGACTACGTTATCGTCGGTACTAACATCTGTAACATGTCAGTTCGCTGGTATGAGAACCTGGCTTGGTACTATAAGATTCCGTATATTATGATCGACATGCCGTTTAACTGCGCAGCAACTGTTCCCGAGCATAAGACAGAGTATATGGTGCAGCAATTCGAGTATGCGATTAAGCAGTTAGAGGAGATCAGCGGTAAAAAGTTTGATTACGATAAATTCCGTGAGACCCAAGAGATTGCTAACCATAATGGTGATCTGTATCAACAAGGGCTGGACTTGATCGGGCATGATCCCTCACCTGCCAACGGTCATGACTCCCTTAATTATATGGCGTTAATGGTTACGATGAAAGGTAGCCTCAAGACGACGGCGGTCTTGGAACAGTGGATTGCGGAACTGAAAGAAAGCGTTGCAGAGGGTAAAACCACCTTCAAGGGTGAAGCAAAGCATCGAATTATGTTCGAAGGTATTGCCTGCTGGCCACATCTGAAATACTGCAGCGATTGTATGTCGAGCATGGGGTGTAACTGGACCGGTAGTCCTTATACCAATCTGTTCCACCAGGTGTATACAGATATGCGGGAGATGGTCAACTGCTACGCCACTATTGTGAGTAATTCCAGTCAGGTTATGTGGCAGGAGAGAAGAGATCGCATCGTCAAAGAGTATAAAATTGACGGCATTTTGTGTGATATCACCCGTAGTTGCAAACCTATGATCGGTAAGCTCATGGAGAGCAACCGTATGCTAGAAAAAAAATACGGTATTCCGGCCGCATTATTCGACGGCGATCAGTCGGATCCGCGTGCTTTGTCCAAGGCCCAGTTTGAGACTCGCCTTCAGGGTCTTGTAGAGATTATGGAGGAAAATAAGAAGGGGGGGAATAAAAATGAAATTGCATGAGTTGTTGAAGCGTTGCGAGGACGTTGCCAATAATCCTAATAAGTATGTGATCGAATGGAAAGCGAAGACTGGCCGAAAAGCCATCGGCGGCGTAGCACCGTTTCCACCTGATGAGATCATTTATGCAGCTGGAGCATTGCCGGTAACCATGTTTGGTGGAGCTGTAGCTCCCACAGATGCCTATAAATATTTTCCGCAGTTCTATTGTTCCGTTGTTACGACGAGCCTGCAATTGGGGATTCAGGGATCGTATCGCGAACTCTCCGCTGTAGTGGCGGGTTGCTGCTGTGACGGACTGAAGGACTTTGTGGAAAACTGGAAGTCCGCTGTTGAGATTCCAATCATCGATTGCATTTACCCTGCAAACCGTAAGCTAGAGGCCGCGCGAGTCTATTTCACCAAGGAGTTGCGTCAGGCATCGGAAAGGATTCAGGCAATCACTGGACACAAGACCACTGATTTGGATCTCCAGCACGCCATTACTCTTCACAACGAGCATAGAGCTGTCATGCGGGAATTCGCGGAAGTGGCGGTCGACCATCTGGACATATTTACACCGACAGTTCGCCATAATGTGTTTAAGAGTGCCCTCTTTATGGATAAAGCGGAGCACCTGGAACTGGTTCGTTCGCTTATTGATGAGCTGAAAGCTCGCCCAGTTTATGATTTCAAGGGTGTCCGGGTCATTTCCACCGGAATTATCATCGATGTTCCCGATATCTTGAAAATGTTGGAGGAGAATAATATCGCCATCGTGGGTGACGATGTGGTTCAGGAGTCCAAACGATATGAGACGGATACTCCAAACGGCATCGACCTGTACTATCAGATAGCGACGCGTTGGTCTAATATGGAGGGAAGTAGTCTCTTATTTGATGTTGAGAAGAAGCGCGGTACCATGTTGTTAGATATGCTCAAAAATCGCAAAGCAGACGGAATCTTGTATGTATTGCTGAAGTTCTGTGAGATTGATGAATTTGACTATCCAATCATGAAGCAAATCTTTCGCGAAGCCCAAGTACCGGAGCTTTTCCTGGAGACGGAGAACGTATACTCCAATGACCAGCAGGCTGCAACTCGTATTCAGGCATTCAAAGAGATGGTTGGTAAGTAAGCCGTTCATTTGTAAAAAGATTTTTGTTTTGCCCCGTCATGTACTGAATTTACGTGACGTGGCCAGTGAATTCTGACCAGATAGATAAAAATAAAAGACAAAGGGAGAACGATTATTATGAAAATGTACTATGACTCCGACGCAGATTTAGAGTTGCTTCAAGGAAAAGTAATTGCTGTGCTGGGGTATGGCAGCCAAGGTCATGCCCAAGCTCAAAACTTAAAAGATTCCGGGTTAGAAGTTATCGTAGGGCTTCGTGAAGGCTCCCAACGTTGGCAACAAGCAGAAACTGCTGGATTGGAGGTTATGACCGTCGCCAAGGCTGCAGAGAAGGCCGATATCATCCAAATTCTTTTACCCGATGAGCGACAAGCAGAAGTCTACGAAAACGAAATTAAATCCTATCTGACAGAAGGTAAAGCAATTGTCTTCTCTCATGGCTTCAATATTCATTTCGGTCAAATTGTCCCCCCGGCTAACGTCGATGTCTTTATGGTTGCACCGAAAAGTCCCGGGCATTTAGTTCGGAGAACGTATCAAGAAGGGGCTGGAGTTCCTGGACTTATCGCGGTACATCAAGATGCAAGTGGTCATGCACATGATTTAGGATTAGCTTATGCTAAGGGAATTGGTTGCACCCGCGCGGGAGTGCTCGAAACAACCTTTAGAGAAGAGACAGAGACTGACCTTTTTGGAGAACAAGCGGTTCTTTGCGGCGGCGTCACTGAACTGATTAAAGCAGGTTTTGACACCTTAGTTGAAGCAGGTTACGAAGCTGAAAGCGCTTATTTCGAATGTTTACATGAAATGAAATTAATCGTTGACCTGATTTATGAAGGCGGCTTAAGCTGGATGCGTTATTCCATTTCGGATACAGCCCAATTTGGCGACATGATGGTTGGTAAGCGGATTATTACTCAAGAGACTCGCCGAGAAATGAAAAAAGTTCTGACCGAAATTCAAGATGGAACGTTTGCGAAACAATGGCTTTTGGAAAATCGCGTGAATCGTCCAACATTTAATGCAATTGCCCGTAAAGAAGAAGCGCATCCGATTGAAATAGTGGGCGAACAAGTTCGTGGGATGATGCCTTGGTTGAAGAAGCACGAGTAATCCTGTGACGCGTCGTTTGGTTTTCTTGGCCCCGTCATGCAATAAATTGGCATAACGGGGCCAGTGAATACAGAATCAATTGTGTTCCAATAAAATAGGAGTGGTTATAACTATGAAAATACTTGCGATCAACGGAAGTCACCGCAAGGGGAGGAATACAACAACTCTTCTTAGAATGGTGTTGGATGAAGCTGCTGTGCAGGGCGCTGCTACTGAGCTATTGGAACTGTCTGACTTAAATATCAAGTTTTGCACTTCCTGTAACAAATGTCTCAATAGATCCCAATGTTCTATTCCTGATGATGATATGGCTATTGTGGAAAAGAAATTATTGGCAGCGGATGGAATTCTGTTGGGGTCTCCGGTATATTGGGTAAACGTTACTACTTTGATGAAAAACTTTATGGATCGCAGCCGTTATTTGCATATATATAAGAATTTGCTGGACGGTAAGGTAGGAGCAGCTGTAACCACTGCCGGATTGCTTTATGGCGGACAAGAAGCGACGTTGAAAGTTATGGAATATTATTTGCAGCTTCAGGGACTGCATGTCGTCGATTCCCGCGATCCCAATGAAGTGATTAAGACCGTTATCGCAGCAGGTTCACTTATGGAAGGCGTCAAGGATGACAAAATGATCTTTCGCCGTACTGCCATTGAGGATGAATTGCTTGTTGCGTCCAGTAAACAATTGGCCCGAAATATGGTAAAGCTGATCCGCCAACTGAAAAAATAACAATCCTTCTTTGCTTTGCCAATTGAAATCAAGGAGAAGCAGCATGGCTATTTTTCTGTATATCCTGAGCAATAATATTGTACCTGTTTTTATCATTATCGGATTAGGTTTCATCCTTGGCAAAAAGTTGGACTTAAATTTGTCAACACTTAGTAAATTGAATTTTTACTTATTCGTCCCAGGGTTTGTATTTTTTTATCTTTACTCCACATCCTTGTCCTGGGCTACTCTGAAGATTCTGGGATTTGCGTTGGTGTATATGGTAATCAACGATCTTTTGGCAAGAATTATGGCAAAAATTCGCCACTATGACTTGGGCATGACAAATGCTTTTAAAAATTCAATTATGTTTAATAATTCCGGGAATATAGGCGTATCGCTGATTACCCTTGTGTTCAGCAGTGCAACATATGCTGTGGGCGGCCAAACCCCATATTTGAATCAGGCGATTGCGGTTCAGGTCATCATTTTTATGTGTATCAGTATCACGATGAATACGATTGGTTTCTATAATGCTGGAAGAGCTAGAAAAAATATCAGGGATTCCCTTAGTTTAATTTTTACTATGCCATCGATTTACGTGGTCTTAATTGCATTGTTGCTTAAATATTTTACCCTTGATATTACGGACACCCCTTTATGGCCGGCGGTTGGCTATATAAAAGACGGTCTTGTTCCCGTTGCATTATTGTCCTTAGGGGTTCAGCTCTCCAAAACAGAATTTGATTTTAAAAACGTTGATGTAAATATCGCAGTAATAACAAGGCTTATCGTTGGTCCGGCCCTTGCTTATATAGGCATATACCTATTTGGCTTTACCGGCGTTGTCGCTCAAACCATATTCATTGCGTATTCGACGCCGACAGCTGTAAACGCAGCCCTGATTGCCGTTGAATACGACAACTACCAGAACTTTGCAGCCCAGGAAGTTATGATGTCCACGATTTACAGCGCTATTACGCTTACCTTGGTCATCTACTTAGCCAGGATTTTGTTTCCTATTTAGATAGTTAGAATAGGGAAAGGTCTTTCAAAATTAAAGATCTCATGGAGGTGCACAATGGTTAATGATAAAGTGCGGGAAATAATAAGCAAAGATCATGTCCACGGAGGCAACGGATCCGTCCTGCTGGAAAATTTAATGGCTCCTGAATTATTAGGGGAGCATTGCAAGTTATTTGCCAAAGTCCGCCTGAAACCAGGTTGTGAAATTGGATATCACGAACATCATGGCGAAAGCGAAGCGTATTATTTGTTATCCGGAGCTGGTATCTATCAGGACAATAAAAATATGATTCCCGTTAAGGCAGGCGATATTACCTATTGTGAAGCAGGAACTGGTCATGGTATCAAAAATACAGGGACCAATGATCTGGAATTAATCGCCCTGATCCTGAGTAAATAACCTCCTGAGCTGGACAACGGGTTGTGAATCATAAACCGCACCTGCAATATCGCAATGCAAAACTGCACTGATATGCAAATATGGACTGGAAAAATGTTTGGAATGATTGGTGCCGCTGCTAAATGCCCCGATATTTTCACGAAAATACGGATTTATTCAATATTTTACATTGTTTTGCTTTTAAATTAAACTTGGCATGAAAAATGCATTATAGCTTGTTAAGCCCTATATGGCAAAGAAAGCGATCAGGCGGAGGTGGGCAGAGCAATGGATAAGTATGAACTGATCGACATAAAACTTCTGGAATAACCAGAAGTTATCGGGTGACCACAGATCAGGTTGTTTTTTGCTTAACAAATACAAAATATAAACATTGGAGGATATTTATGGCTATTATTCTTACATCGGACCAGCAGGCTCTTACGGAATTAGTGAAAAATTTTATGGAAAATGAGGTGAAGCCTCATATCAAGGAGTATGACAGAACGGGTGAGTTTCCACTTGAACTTTACAAGAAAGGATTCGAGCTCGGATTTCATTTGCTCAATATTCCGGAAGAACATGGCGGCTTAGGTTTAGATCTTAGAACGATGAGTATTGTTTTGGAAGAAATGGCCAAAGTTGAACCAGCGTTTGCAATTACAAATTTTACGAGCATCGAAACCTTTGAGTGTATTTTATTATCAGGGACCAAAGAACAGATTGCGAGATATTCTGCAAAGCTTCTTCCGGGAGCCTTGGGGGCATTTAGTTTAACAGAGCCTAATGCTGGATCGGATTCAGCGTCTCTCAGAATGACAGCGGTTAGGGACGGCGATGATTACATTCTAAATGGAAGAAAAACATTTATTACCAATGGAGGATATTCTGATATTTATATTATCTTCGCCACGGTAGACAGAAGTTTAGGGGCAAAGGGAATCACTGCTTTCATCGTTGAAAAGGGCATTCCAGGTTTTACTGTGGGTAAACATGAAGATAAAATGGGAATGAGACTATCTAACACCACTGACCTGGTCTTTGATAATGTCAGAGTTTCTGCAGCAGATCGTTTAGGAGAAGAAGGGGAAGGCTTTAAGATTGCTATGATGGGCTTAGATGCAGGGAAAATATGCCATGCCGCCGTTGCTGTGGGTATTGCCCAGGGAGCAATCGATGAAGCCGTTAAATATGCCAAAGAAAGAGTACAGTTTGGCAAGCCTATCATCAAAAATCAGGCGATTCAGTTTATGCTGGCTGACATGGATATGCAGACGGAAGCAGCGCGCCAATTGACGTATAATGGAGGTTTACTGCTGGATTCGAAAGAGAAGGCTATAAAAGAAGCTGCTATGGCAAAATGCTTCGCTAGTGATACTGCAGTCAAGGTAACGCAAGATGCTGTTCAGATTTTTGGCGGTTATGGTTATAGTAGAGAATACCCTGTTGAGAAAATGTACAGGGATGCAAAGATTACCCAAATCTGGGAAGGTACGAATCAGATTCAAAGAATCGTTATTTCACGTGAGCTAATAGGGAAATAAAAATATACCAAACGCTATAGAGTTTAAATCTGATCTGGAAAAAGGTATTAACGAAAGGAGTGGGATTGTTTTTGGCTGAAGAGAAGTTCCAGGTAATCATAATCGGTGCAGGATTAGCAGGATTAGCAGCCGCTTATCGCCTGGCCAAGGCAGGGCGGGAGGTACTGGTTGTCGAAAAAGCTCTAACTCCTGGAACCAAAAACATGACCGGGGGCCGTATTTATACCTATGCTCTCGAAGCGTTAATGCCTGGAGAATGGGCTGATGCTCCGCTCGAAAGAGAAGTAACCCGTGAGATTCTCATGATGATGACGGCAGATGATTGTTTTGCGATCGATTCATCGTTTGGTTCCATCAAGCAGCAATCCTATTCGGTGTTAAGAGCAAAATTGGATGCTTGGTTAGCTGAAAAGGCTGAAGCGGAGGGGGCTATGATCATATACGGCAGTACGGTTACCGATCTTTTGGTCAAAGACGGTAAAGTAGCCGGGGTGATAATCGGTGATGAGGAAATGGAAGCCGACGTGGTTATAAGTGCTGAAGGCGTCAATGCTCTTGCCTCAGAACGAGCCGGGCTGATTAAAACAAAGGCCCCAAAAGACATGGCGGTAGGGCTTAAGTATGTTTATAAACTCTCTGAGGAGATAATCAACCAAAGGTTCAATTCAGCAAGTGGTAAAGGGGTAGCCTTGCTTTGTGCAGGAGAATGCAACAGAGGCATCAGTGGAGGAGCATTTATCTATACCAATAAAGACAGCATTTCTATCGGGCTTGTAGTTGACACAGAGGGCTGGAAAGCTTCCGGATTGCCTTTAGCCCAGGTGGCAGAAGAGTTCAAGCAACATCCCGCTTTACTCCGCTACATTGAAGGCGGTGAGTTGATTGAATACTCGGCTCACCTAATTCCTGAAGGCGGATTTAAATCCTTACCTCAGCTTTATGCTGACGGATTCCTGGTTACTGGCGATGCTGCGGGATTGGTGATCAATAGAGGCATCACGGTCCGGGGGATGGATTATGCAATTATGTCAGGAATTGCTGCAGCGGAAACGGTTAACGAAGCCATTGAAGCTGGGGATTATTCGAAAAACCGCCTGAAAAGCTATGCAGACAGACTGAGGCCTTTCGTTTTGAAAGATCTGGAGACACTGAAGGATAGTCATGATTATATAGCTCACACCAAGCATATGTTCACCACCTATCCGGCCCTAATAACCGGGATGATGAAAAATCTCTACAGTGTGGACGGCACGCCCACCAAGGGAGCTGTCGGCTTGGTGAAACAGGCAATCAAAGGCAAAGTACCCTACTTCGATGTATTCAAAGACGCTCTCAAGGGGGGCAGATCCCTATGAAAATTTTATCCATGGATGATCGCTTAGCCAAGAACCGGTTTGATAGTGATGATCATAATCCCCATATTATTATTGACAAAGAAGCTTGCAAAACATGTGATCACAAAGCCTGCACCTTTTGCTGTCCCGCTGAAAGATATAAGTGGGATGCCCAAAAAGACAAGTTCAGCTTTGATCATGTAGGGTGTCTGGAATGCGGGAATTGCCGCTATGTTTGTGAGCGGCTGTATCGAAGTATGACCGGTTATTCCTGGAATTATCCTAGTCAAGGGAAAGGGATAATTTTCAGGGAAGGTTAACCTGGTAATAGACTTCTAACTTCTGTCATGATCATATTTTCTCTTATGTGGAAAGTGAAAGTGTTCTCAAAGTCTATTGGCTTTAAAGCTTTATTTTAAAGAGTTTAATAAAAAGGAGGAATTAATATTATGGAAGTAGTTTCTGCTGAGTATGCCGCATCGTTAATTCAAGATGGCATGTCTCTTGGCCTTGGAGGTTTTGTTGGGAATGTAGTGCCAGAGGAAATTTATCTTGCGATACAGGAGAGATATCTGAAGACGCAGAGCCCAAAAGACCTGACATGTTTCTTGACCTCGTGTCCTGGAGATGGTGTTTCCGCTGGTTTTGACCATTTCGCCGAAGAAGGATTGCTCAAACGAATTGTAGGTATTCATTATGGCACTTGTCCCAGGATTCTTAAACTGATCGAGGATAATAAAGTCATTGCCTATATGCTGCCTCAGGGTGCAGCGGCTCAAATGTTAGCGGCAGCCGGCGGAAAGAAACCCGGAGTTATTACCCAGATCGGTATAGGAACCTATATTGATCCCAGACAAGAGGGCGGCAAAGCTAATCAACTGACGGTAGATTCAGAAGAAGAACTAGTTTCGCTGATCAAGATTGAGGAAAAAGAGTACTTGTTTTATAAAGCTGTACCTTTGGATATCAGTTTTATTAAAGGCACATATGCCGATGAAGCGGGAAATATCTCCTTTGACGAGGAATGCATAATTACTGATCCGCGGGCCCTGGCTATAGCGGCCCATAATAACGGCGGGAAGGTAGTCGTGCAGGTTAAGCAAATCGTAAAAAAGGGCTCCATTAACCCTATCAATGTTGTTCTTCCTGGTTTTATCGTTGATTATGTCGTAGTCGCCAAACCGGAAAATCACTATCAAACGAATGAGCGTGGGCCTTGGAAAGCTGAATATACAGGTGCGATAAATATTCCTTTGGAAAATATAGAACCTTTGCCATTGAATGAAAGAAAGATTTGCGCCAGAAGAGGCACTATGGAAATCAAAAAGGGGAATCTGGTTAACCTTGGTTTCGGAGTTTCTGAAGGAGTAGGTGTGGTAGCAGGCGAAGAAGGCATTTCAGATAAATTTACATTCTCAGTGGAATCAGGGCCTTTAGGCGGAATTATTATGGGCGGTAAGGCCTGGGGTGCCGCAACGAATATGGAAGCCCGATTCAACCAAGCTGAAACATTTGATCTTTATGACGGAGGAGGACTGGACATAACCTGCCTGGGTGCTGCGGAAATCGATGAAGAGGGTAATGTCAATGTATCTAAATTTAAAGGCAGAGCGGTAGGTCCGGGAGGATTTATTGATATTTCCCAAGGCGCTAAGAAAGTCATCTATATGGGAACATTTACCGCCGGAGGACTGAAAGAAGCAATTGTCGACGGAAAATTGAAAATTGTCAAAGAAGGAAAAGTCATGAAATTTGTTAAGAAGGTAGAGCAGATTACTTTCTCGGGTAAGCGTGCCATCAAGGACGGGCAACAAGTGCTTTACATTACCGAACGATGCGTTTTTGAACTTACTCCCGAGGGTCTTACTTTAACAGAAATCGCTTCAGGGATTGATCTGGAGAAAGATATTCTTGCTCATATGGAGTTCAAGCCTGTTATTGCCAAAGATCTTAAATTGATGGATGAGAGATTGTTCAAAGAAGAAAAAATGGGACTTACCCTTTAGAGAAGGCTTGAACTTCCGAGGACTTAATCTGTGAACTCGAACAGCTGACTCGAAGTAGGCTGGCCGTTGACCCAGAATTTTAAGGGAATGATTATGAACTGGAAACAATCGCCTGGTAAAATAATACCGGTATTATTAGATTCATTGAAACCCACGGACGCGCTATTAATCTGTTTACAGACTGAGAGTTTGTGCGGTAAATGGATTGGGCCCAATGGATCTAATCGTATTATTAAGGAGTTAATGGTAATGTCAAACACGATGAAGCTTTTTGAGCCGATTAAAATCGGAAATGTGGAGATTAAGAACCGGACTGCCTTACTACCTATGTCTACAGAGCTTACGAATGATCACTATGTAACTGACCGGATGGTGGATTTCTATGCCCAAAGGGCTAAAGGGGACGTTGGCCTGTTAACTGTTGGTACGGTATATGTAAGCGATTTCCGGGGAACTCATCCGTTATATCCACCCCATAGGGGTGCGGCGGGGATATGGAGCGATGAATTCATACCCGGGTGGAAGAAATTGACCTCAGCAGTTAGGGAAAATGGCGGAAAGTCTTGTGCACAATTGAATTTGTACTACGAATGGCGTCGAAGTAACACTTTACCGCTGGAGCCGGTAGGTCCATCAGAAGGACCAAGCGGACCGTTTGTATCCAATGTGAGGGAGGCGACGGTTGAAGAGATCCAGATTATGATCAGCGAGTTCGGTGATGGAGCGAGGCGAGCACGAGAAGCAGGCTTTGATGTCATTGAATTGCACGCGGGAATCGGCTATGGGATCAATCGTTGGCTTTCTCCTTACTCTAATAAGCGAACCGATGCATGGGGGGGAAGTCTGGAGAACAGGATGCGCTTCCTGCTCGAAATCATCAAGGATTGTCAGGCGAAGGCAGGAACAGACATCCCACTTATGGTGCGGTTATCGGCTGATGAATATATGCCGGGAGGCCATACGATAGAAGATACGAAGAAGATTATACCTATCCTTGAAAAAGCCGGTATTGTGGCGTTTAGTATTCAGGCTGGTTTCCATGAATCTGAACGCCCGTTGGTAAACCAATTTGTACCGGATGGATGTATAGTCGACCTGGCGACGGAGTGCAAGAAAGTTACCAAGCTACCGGTAATGGCCGGCTATAGGATCGATTCACCGGAAATGGCGAATGAGATTGTAACGCAAGGGCGAGCTGATATGGTAGGGTTTGCCAGAGCGCTCGTTGCAGATCCTGATTTAGTCAAAAAATACAGAGAGGGGCGACCGGAGACCATCCGGCGGTGCATCGTCTGTAGTCGCTGTCTAGATAACATTTTTGTCGGAAAACACTTAGACTGTTCAGTGAACGCGGAAGTCGCTTCACCTTTGGGAAAACCCACTCCTAGCAGTAAGCGCAAGAAAGTAGCTGTTATCGGGGCTGGTCCCGCTGGGATGGAGGCAGCCAGGATCGCTGCAATGAGGGGTCATACGGTAACGCTTTTTGAAAAAGGAAGCCGGCTGGGTGGAAGTTGGAACTTGGCAAGTATACTCAACTACAGACTGGAAAGACCACTTGCCTGGTACAAGCAGGAATTGGCAAAACTCCCGATCGATATCCGACTGAATACCGAAGTGACAGAAACAATCTTGGATCAGTTGAAACCCGATGAGATTATTGTAGCTCCTGGAGGCGACCCAATTATACCCGATGTGCCGGGGGTAAATGGAAAAAATGTACTTGGGGGTCACGATATAAAGAAACTAATGGATGGAATCCCTCCTAAGAAAGGTCTGTTGTGGCGTTTTGCTGCTATAGGAGCTAAGACGTTTAGCGGATACCATAAATTGATGAGGTTTGCGTTGGGCATTCACTGGCCTCTAAAGAGGCGTTTGGTGGTCATCGGCGGTGGGTTTGCAGGGTGTGAAGTAGCTTTTGAGTTAAATAAGGGCAGAGAAGTTACCATCATCGAGGAATCAAAAAAGATTGGCTACGACATTGGTCCTATCGACAGAAAAACGGAACTGAATATCTTAAAACAAAATGGGGTTAGAATGGAAGCCCTTACCAAGGTAAAAGAGTTTACTCGTAATGGAGTAAAGATAATCAAACAAGACGGGACAGAAGGTTTGATAGAGGCTGATTCGGTAATGTTATCTCTGGGTATTAAAGAAAACAAGAAACTGTATGATAGGCTGTCGAAAAAGTTTAAAAATGTTTATCTGATCGGGGATGGCGTTGGGAATGGCGAAATAAGGAGAACAAGAGAAGCCATTCGAGATGGTTACGATATCGGGATGCGTATCTGAGAGAGCAAAGGAGAAAACACTTATATGGCAATTATCCTTACATCTGAACAACAAGATCTTAAAGAATTAGTGAAAAATTTCATGGAAAATGAGATCAAACCACATGTTAAAAAATATGACGAATCGGGCGAATTTCCTCTCGAACTTTATCAAAAAGGCTTTGAACTTGGCTTTCACCTTTTGGAAATACCTGAAGAATTCGGAGGGTCAGGCTTAGATCATCAAACCATGTGTGTTGTTCTGGAAGAAATGGCCAAAGTTGAGCCTGCTTATGGGATTACCATGCTTTGTAATTCTTTGGCACTGGAATGTGTCTTAATATCGGGTACTAAAGACCAAATTAAACGTTTCTCAGATAAGATTATTCCGGGAGGATTTGGTTCTTTCTGTTTAACGGAACCGAATGCGGGGTCAGATGCGGCCTCTCTCAGAACAACAGCAGTAAAAGATGGTAACGATTACATTTTAAATGGCAGAAAATGCTTTGTTACAAATGGTCAATTTTCCGATTTTTTTGTCGTCTTTGCCACAGTCGACAAAAGTTTAAGGGCTAAAGGGGTAACTGGTTTTATTGTTGAAAAAGGTACTCCTGGATTAACAATCGGCAAACATGAAGACAAAATGGGGCTTAGATTATCAAATACCACGGATCTTGCTCTGGATAATGTTAGGGTGCCGGCTGAAAATCTTTTGGGGCAAATTGGTGATGGGTTTAAAATTGCAATGCGGGGATTAGATCAAGGCCGAATTAACAATGCTGCATTATCTACGGGTCTTAGTCAGGGTGCGATCAATGAAGCGGTAAAGTATGCTAAGGAAAGAGTTCAATTTGGTAAACCTATTATAAAGAATCAAGCGATTCAGTTCATGTTGGCTGACATGGATATGCAGACAGAAGCTGGGCGTCAATTGACCTATAATGCAGCAAAGCTGCTTGATTCAGGGATTAAAGCCAGCCGAGAGGCTTCCATGGCCAAATGCTTCTGTGGAGATAATTCAGTGAAAGTAACATGCGATACTGTACAGATTTTTGGCGGTTATGGCTATAGCAGAGAATATCCAGTAGAAAAGATGTACAGAGACTCTAAGATATTCCAAATATTTGAAGGAACAAGCCAAATTCAAAGAATGGTTATAGCTAATCAATTATTATAACAAATGATGCAACAGAAGGGAGAGTCCTTAATGGAAATATTAGTTTGTGTAAAACAAGTACCAGATACTGCAGAAATAAAAGTGGATTCCGAGGTAAATAAAGTAGATATAAGCGGGGCACCTAAAATTCTAAACCCCTTCGATGCCAATGCTGTCGAGGCAGCCATTCAGTTGAAAGAAGTCCATGGCGGCACAGTGACGGCTCTGACCATGGGAACAGAACAAGCTAAAGCAGTATTAAAGGAAGCGATCTCAGTGGGAGCAGACAGGGCAGTATTGCTTGATGATCCATTGTTTCAAGACTCGGATACTTTTGCAACCAGTAGTATCTTAGCCTCAGCAATCAAGAAATTAGGAAATTTTGATCTGATTATTTGCGGCAAACAGGCTATTGATGGTGATTCCGGTCAAGTAGGCTCTCAAATCGCTGAACATCTGGGGATTGCCCAAATTACTCTCGTTTCCAAAATTGAAGTCAAAGATAAGGTGATTGTCGTGAACCGTCAGCATGATGACGGGCATGAAGTTATTCAAGCGGACCTGCCGGTAGTCTGCACTGTAGTTAATACCATCAATACGCCCAGATATGCAACGGTCAGAAGCAAATTAGCAGCAAACAGAGCGCCTATTGAAGTCTTAAAGGCAGCAGATCTGCCGGATTTAAATCTGGGTATAATCGGTTCTGAGGGTTCGCCGCTCAAGACCATTGAAATATATGCACCGCCTAAGAAAGCACCAGGGGTCCGAATTAAAGAAGAAACTGCGGCTGAATCCGGAGTTAAACTGGCAAAAATGCTCATAGCCAATAAAGTGATATAGAAGTAAGGAGGTTAGTTCAGATATGAATGAATATAAGAATGTTTGGGTATTTGTGGAGTATGCCAATGGCAAAATGAAAAATTTCAGCTTGGAAGTTCTTAACAAAGGCAATAGCTTAGCCAAGGAGATGAATGGAAAATCAGTTGCGATTATTATCGGCAATGGTGTTGAGAATATTGCTCAACAAGCTGCAGCTTGTGGTGCGGATGAAGTTATCTTAGTGGAAGGGGAAGAATATCAAGTATACAATACGGACGGCTATACGAATGCCATGGCAACGTTAATTGGTAAATATAATCCTTCAGTCATCTTGTTTGGATCCACTAATGATGCCAAAGATTTGGCTGCCAGAGTAGCATGCAGAGTAAAAACCGGTTTGGTTGCAGATTGTTCTGCTATAGAATTAAATACCGCTGATAAACAACTGATTTGGACCAGACCAGTATTAAGTGGACGGGCCCTAAGTAAAGTTGTATGCAGAACAAAACCGGAAATGGCAACCGTAAGACAGGGCGTATATGACAGAGCTCAAGCAGACAATAGTAAATCTGCCGATATAGTCCGTGAAGAAATCAAAACTTCTGCGGATCAGATCAGAACCAAGCTGGTCGATTTTGTGGATGCCGGAGTTACCGGGATCAAACTGGAAGACGCTGACGTTGTGGTTTCCGGAGGCGGCGGCTTGGGAAAAGCTGAAAATGTGAAACTTATCCAGGACCTGGCAGATTTATTGGGCGGCGCTGTAGGCGGGTCGCGAGCCAGTGTCGATTCAGAGTGGCTGCCGCCGAGTGCTCAGATTGGTCAATCCGGGAAGACCGTTTCTGCCAAATTATACTTTGGCTGTGGAATTGCAGGAGCAATCCAACACTTGGCCGGAATGTCATCATCGAAATGCATTGTTGGAATCAATAGAGACCCGGATGCCCCGTTCTTTGATATAGCAGATTATTGTGTCGTAGGAGATCTGGTTGAAGTTTTACCGGCATTCATTGAACAAGTCAGACAGCACAAAGCTAACTAATTTAATCAATGGCATGAAGAAGATAATTGTATGAGTTAATGTCTTGACAGCATAGCTATTTGCCAGAACCGGTACTATGATTTTGGAAAAAATGGAGAGATTTTCAGTACCGGTTATCGCAGCCATTAATGGATATTGTCTGGGGGGAGGCGGGGAGTTTGCTCTGGCTTGTGACATTAGGATAGCAGCGGAAAACGCAGTGTTCGGTTTTCGGGAAGTTAATCTTGGTGTATATCCTGGTTGGGGAGGAACTCAGAGACTGCCGAGAGTTGTAGGGATGTCCAAAGCGAAAGAGATCACTTTCACAGCTGATAAATAGGGTGCGGAAGAGTGTCTAAGAATAGGTCTTGTTGATAAGGTAGTCAAGGCAGAGGAGTTGATGGCTGAAGCTGTGAAACTGGCTGCCGCAGGAATTCAAGGGGCAATAAGTAATCCAGACTAAAAGAGGTAATAAAAAGTGCAAGCACACAAAACAAGAATTAATGAGCAAAGAAAAAAAGAATACCGGGAAAAGGGCTATTGGGGAGATGCCACATTATTAGATTATTGGAAAATGTCCGTATTAAGTGCTCCTGCTAAAATAGCAGTCATTGATTTTCAAGGGAAAAGTTATACGTATGCTGAACTTGATCTTGCGGCAGGAAAAGTTGCTTCTTACCTAAAAGAAGCCGGAGTTGTTCCAGGTGATTTTGTCTCGCTGCAATTGCCTGGGTGGTCTGAATTCACAGTGGTTTATATTGCTTGTTTGAAAGTGGGAGCTGTTGTTAATCCCCTAATGCCGAGTTTTCGTAGGGGAGAATTGACCCATAAATTAAACAAATGCCGCTCTAAAGTATTGTTTATTCCGGGAACATTCAGGAATTTTAATCACATTGCTTTAGCTCAGGAACTCCTTGATAAAATTGCAACTTTGCAAAGGGTCGTTGTTGTAGCCAAAGAGAATAAAGACATCCAGTCGGAGTTTGATACGTTGGAGAACATTATCGCGAGCTATCCGCCGTTGGAAAAGTGTGCCACTGTATCTGCTGACGACGTGGCTGTGGTGTTATTTACATCAGGTACGGAGAGTTATGCCAAAGGAGTTATGCTAACTCACAATAATTTGGCAGCAAACAAAAAAGGATTCATAAACAGGTTAAAATTTAGCAGTATAGATGTAATGATGATGCCTGTTCCGCTGGCCCATGCGACCGGGTTAATGTACGGCGTTACCATACCGCTTTTGCTGGGTGCGAAAAGTGTATTACTGGACAAATTCAGTGCAGAAAACTGTTTAACGTTGATTGAACGTGAAAAATGTACATGTGGGATGGGGCCTACTACTATTGTGCATGATATCTTGTCCCTATTGAAAAAACAAAGTTATGATATCTCTTCCTTACGGTATTTATTGTGTGGCGGTGCTCCAATACCGCGTAAGATCAGCGAAGATGCCATGCATTTAGGAATTAAACTGCTAAGCGTTTATGGAGCCACGGAAAGTGCACCGCACTGTATCGTACCTGAAGATGCTCCCCTGGAAAAAGTGATTACTACAGATGGAACGCCTATTCCAGGTGTTGAAATACGGGTTGTTGATAAATTACACCGGCCTGTTCCTCTTGGAGTTGAGGGGGAGGAATCGTCCAGGGGTCCCAATGTGTTTGTAGGATATCTGGGCGAGCCGGAATTAACTGAATCCGCCCTTGATGAGGATGGTTGGTATTACAGCGGTGATTTAGGTGTAATGGACAATGATGGCTATCTAAGAATTACCGGAAGAAAAAAAGACATCATTATTCGCGGCGGCGAAAACATCAGTAGTGTGGAAGTCGAAAATATCCTTGCGCGCTATCCCAATATCAGAGAAGCAGGGGTGGTGGGTATGTCAGATGAGCGTTTGGGAGAAAGAATATGCGCCTATGTCGTGCCCGAAAACTTTGCAGAAAAAATAGGTTTACAAGATATTCAAGGTCTTTTTGTTCAGATGGGAGTATCCAAGTGCAAATGTCCGGAGCGCATCGAAATACTAGATAAACTGCCCAAAACTGAATCGGGAAAAATTAAAAAATATTTATTACGCAAAGAGATTGAAGAAAAATTGAAGGTGTTTTCCTGTTGAACAAAGTCCCTATAAGATAATTGTATCAATATATTGGGATTTTCTACGGCAATGCTGGAAATTGTTCAGAGCATGTTGAATGGGTTATTTTTATCGCGTTGTATTTAGAGGTGGCTGTCCCAGGAACTGATCGTTGCCAAAGCTTAAAATATTAAGTTCCTGTGCGCATAACAGATAGGGTAACCGTTGTGATAGAAAATATAGAATTAATCCCGGGAAAATCGATTTTCTTGGGTAAGGCAACGGTCACTTATGAAAGGGGGATTGTGAATCGCAACAGAAGAGCCGGATCATGGAGTTATATTTGGCGGTGTTTATATTTAAATTAGGAAGGAACTAGAATCATAACAGATGGTTCTTGGATTAAAGTCGGTTTGAAGTAAATGAACGAATATACAGGAAGGGGATATTTTATGGATTTCGGAAAAGTGAAGTGTCTGATCGGAGAGGGGATTGCGTCGGTTATTTTGGACTTTCCCAGCAATCTGAATGCCTTCGATGAAACCCTGACAGCCGATTTAATTGCAGCTTTGGATTATGCCGAAAAGAATGAAGCAGTTAATGCGATTGTCTTAACCAGTTCGGGCAGGGCATTCAGTGCCGGCGGCGATATAGGTTTCATGTACGATGGAATCAAAAATAATAAAATTAATATTAGGAGACTTGTTCGCTTAGTAAGTGATCTTTCAATTAAGATTAAAAAGCTGCCGAAACCGGTCATCGCTTCCATAAGAGGCGCTGCTGCAGGAGCAGGTTTCAATACGGCATTGCTTTGCGATTTTATTATTGCCGCTGACAACGCCAAGTTTATCCAAGCATTTGTCAATATCGGATTGGTACCGGATACAGCTGGTGCTTATCTTCTGGCTAAATCGGTCGGTGTGCATAAAGCGACTGATCTGATCATGACAGGACGGGTTGTAACCGCGAAGGAAGCAAAAGATTTGGGTATTGTATACCAAGTTACAACTGAAGAAGAATTGGAGCAGGAAACAATGAAGTTTGCCAGAAAAATGGCAAATGGTCCAACTGTTGCTTATGGCTTAATGAAGGATTTGTTGTATAAAACTGATTTTAAAGACTTTGAAGACTATCTGAATTGGGAAGTCGAATATCAGGTTGCATGCAGTCATACGGACCATCATATCAAATGCGTTTTGGATTTTATGGAGAAACGAAAAACCAATTGATTAGATAGAAATTATTGAGCTAGCCTTACTAAAGTCACCATTGATGGCAGAATACTACAGTAACGTGAAAAATCTCCTGGATAAAATGCATAGACAATCAAGTTGCAAATTTGTAGGTGTTAGCTCTGTAGTTGCTCGAATCACGGGCGGCTAACAAGTGCGAAGTTTACAAAGAGGTAATATAGAGATTAAGAGATAGGCGGTAAATGCATTCAGGGTTCTAATTATTTAATCAGGTAAAGTAACTGAATTGTTGAAAGACAAATGGGAGGATTTTTTCATGAGTGCAAATCTTAAAACTCAAGCACCACAAAAAAAGGTCGTTGGTGTCGATCTTGTTCAAAAGCCAACACGACAAAGAGTGCTCCTCGGATTCGTTCTGCTGGTTACACTTCTAGTTGCTTATGTTGATAGGGTAAACGTATCAGTATTGTTAGCGGATCCTATATTTTTGGAAGAAATGGGCATTACTGGAAAAACCGTTAAAATGGGGCTAATAATGACTGTATTTCTATTAACCTATGGTCTGAGCAATTTTATGTTCGGCCCTGTATGCGACGCCATTGGGCCTCGTAAAGCGATGATGATTGCCATTATGCTATGGGCAATTTCAATGCTTATAGGGGGATTAGTTGGGACTTTCACTTTAATGCTGGCTGCACGATTAATCCTTGGACTTGGGGAAGGCCTGCACTATCCGAATCAGGGAATATTTGTTAAGAATTGGTTTCCCCCAAAGGAACGAGGTAAAGCCAATGCTGCTTGGCAATCGGGAGTATTGATCGGACCCATCTTCGCTATGCCTCTTTTCGCTTGGATTATTACGATCTGGGGCTGGCGTGAGACCTTTTATATACTAGCTGTCCTTGGCCTCATCCCACTTTTATTGCTTTGGCGGTTAGTCACGGATACTCCTCGCGAAAATAAGAGGATAAATAAAGCTGAACTTGATTATATCGAAAATGCCCTCAAAATTGAGTCCGAAGGGCAAGTATATGTGAAAGCTGAGAGCTTAGGTCAACGACTCAAATCTTTCGTTAAGAATTATCGATACTGGGTGGTTGTCTGTCATTATACGTGTTTTTGCTGCATTTGGTGGGGCATGATGACTTGGTTGCCTTCATATCTTAAGCTGGCGCGAGGTTTTAGTTGGAGTGATATGGGAATGTTATCTGCGCTTCCTTATATTCTCTCCCTAATCACTCTCTGGGGTTGCGGTCAATTATCTGACAAGATTGGGCGTCGCGCACCATTTATGGCTGTAGGATTTTTGATAGCGGGAGTTAGTATTTATTTTGGCGCTTATGTCAACGATAATATGACATCTGCAATACTCATTTCAGTAGGTATAGCTGGAATCGCAATTACACTTTCTGGAGCACATTCTATTTTGCAATCTATTGTCTCTGGAAATACAATAGGAACTGCAACAGGCGTGATGAACGGAATATCTAACTTTATTTCTGCTCTTTCACCACTAGTGATGGGTTATATCATTGCACTTACCGGAGGCTATGCGGGTGGATTGATGTTCCTAGTCGTAGCGGCAGTTATCGGAAGTATCTGTATGATAATTCTTACCGTACAAAAGTACTAAAGAGTAAACCCTAAGTACCGGAGATTAAAAAAGTACAGTCAAGTTAACAGTTCAATATATCGGTAAAGGCGTGTGCTTTTACCGATATTTATTAGGCTGTAGCAAGTTCCTTTATAAAGGTCACGAATACAAATGTTTCTAACTCAACTTTCGCACCGCAGTTGTGCGAATAAAGCCTTGATATAACTGGGCAATTCACTGATCCAGTTGTGTAGTTGACTAATCGATTCTTTGTTCTTGGGTTTATTCGGTAGTAGATCGAGTACAAATGCCATCAATTGGCGCAAGGCTGTTTTTAAGTCTAAATCCATTACTTTTAACCTTAGCCGAACTCATCAACGTGAAATCTATGGGTGCGAAGCTGTAGCCATCAGACCAACCCAACGTGAGTAAGCTATAGCCACGGATAAAACGACCAGAACCACTCATAACTCTACATAATATATCGCTCGACATAAGATGAGACTGTGATCCAGGTGCTTAAAAAGGAGGGAAAGAAACCGTCCTCGGAGTCGCGGATGCAGGTTTACTGTTCAGGTAATACTGGAATTGCACTGGTGGTGTTATTTGAATATCAACCCACGCGGTTGGGAGAGCATGCGAGACGGTTTCTGGGAGGTTTTCACGGTTGGCTGCAAACCGATTATGCCGATAAATTAATTATTCCGATGTTTACGGCTAGTATTAGAATGGTTAAAAATTCTACCATTCTAATACTAGCCATATTAAAATCCCTGCATTTTATTAGAATAATCCATAAAGCTTTTTAATAGTTTCCTCGTCATCCTGATAATTAAATATCTCGTTTGTAAATACTATGTTCTTCGAATTATTACTTTGTTTACGGCCCGCACGTTTCATTTCTGTATCTGCATAAGCAAAGATTAAAGTTGTTTCCAGTGTGGCAAGATACTCATCCACAGCATGAACGCCCACATGTCCCAGTGCCGCAGCGATTGTCATTACAGGATGGCCAGTTGCCAGAAGATTTGAAGCAAATGTTTTTCTGGTCACCTGGAAACCATGGATCGCTTCACACTCACACTGAGCTGTTACCGCCGCGTTCAGTAATCTTCCAAAGGTAGCATTTTCAAATGCAATAGGGAGCTCTGTGATGAACAAAGACATGGTAGGAATTGATTTGGGGTCTACCAACACATAGGTAACGGTACAGGCTGTTGCCCACATCAACGGGTACTAGTAATTTAAATGCACACCTGTTTTCTGCTGAATAAGAAAAATTGAACTCTCTTTCCATGAGAGTGATTATGGTCGTGTAGGAGCAGGAGTTCATGGCGATGGCTTTAGCACAAGCAACTTCCAGTCGTTCATTACCATACCTCTTAGAGCTTTGTAATATCCCCATGCAAGAGCGGTAAGCCTGTTCTTCGGCGATTTGAGCAGAAAGGAGAAGGTCAATAGCGACATAAGTTTGTACACCAATGTTTTTAGCCCACATACGGTATTTGGCACCATCAAACTGATTAGACTCATGTTGATGGCGATGATTGGACGGCATGTGGCTAAGATTGGTGATATATCTTGAGCCTATCTGACGTCTTTGATGGAGTGCCACACGCTCTCTATTGTCATTTAGAATCTCGATCGTTGTTGCAGTGGCTCTAATGGTCACCAACTGTTTGTACAAACCATGAGGCACCGAATAATGGAATCCATCATATTCGACATGGTAATTTGCTGGCGTTCTGCGCACAACGTAATCTGCGTACTCAAACTGAATGTAGGGTAATGGTCGTCAAGCAGGCTTATCTAATGTCTCAAAAACACTTTTTCGGCTACCTTTGCGTTTTTGAAAAGGTCGTTTAACCAGTTCTTTAACACGGTCTTGTATTTCAATATTTAGGGCCTCAAACCCAAAGAAACGTTTGCCGCGTAGCCACTCTAAAAGCCAGGTTTCCAACCAACCTACGCTGCTTTCGACCGGTGCTTTGTCTTGTGGCTCCCGAACTCGTGCCGGCAATATTGCCACTTCGTAGTGTTTAGCAAATTCCCAGTAAGATCGATTGATGACCGGATCATAGTAACTGGGTTTGGTAGTGGCAGTTTTGCAATTATCCGGTACAATGACTCGCGGTATACCACCCAGATATCTGAGTTCATTAACATGGGCTAGAAGCCATTTGTCTAATTTCTCATCCGGAAAGGCCTCAACGTAAGGGTAGGAACTGTCTCCAAGGGTTGCCACGAAGAAATGGGCGGTATGGGTGTCCCCACTGGAACTGTCAAAAACACAATTCAAGGTATCGCCTATCCAATCGACAAATAATTCTCTGCCTGGTTCACGATTTTGAACCATAATAACATTTTTACCAGACTCATTCTTCCAGCCAAGGTAGCGGTGACAAAAGCGACTATAGCTTAAGCCACTGGTGTTTCCTTCTTTGTATTCTTCCCAGAGATATTGCAAATTGAGACGCTTATTCGCTCGCAATCGTTCATGAATACTGGGCCAATCAGGATCCTCTTTAGTTGAATGCCCATAACTATCTGGATAGAGTAAGATTTTGAGTTCATCATTGGTCATTTCTTCTGCCACATCGTAGTGGAGTTTACAATTTCGACAGCGCTTCTGGATTTCCCCCACCGTGGATTTACCACATTTGACACTTTGAGCAATTTCTCTTTGAGAATAGCCCTGTTCTGTCAGTCTTAAGATTTCTAGGACTTTCACTGGCTCTTCACACCTCATTCTCTTCCTCCCGTACACGTATTGACTACATTGTACAGGATTCATTTTTGAGGTACCGGCTTATTGGCCGGATACTGCAAGAACAGTGGCCGAATGTCACAGGATTGCTGGCCGGATGCCGCAAGAATACTCAATAAATCACCTGGTAATATCAAAAAAGGATACAAGGACCATATTATTGTAGATGAAGACAGTGAGATTATCCTCTCTTCTATTCAGACTCCTTTTAATGTTGGAGATGAAAAAGTGTTGTGTGGGCTAGTGGATAAGGTAAATGTGAATTTAGGGTTAAAGCCTGAAGAAATATCTGCTGATAAGGTTTATGGAACCATCGATAATAGAGTGTTCTTAAAGGACAACGATATGACAGCAAACATTCCATTTTACAATGAGTCTAATAGAAAACTAGCTGTTTTTGGAATAAAAGACTTTAATATATCTGAAGATTTAAAGACTGTAACTTGTCCAAACAGAATTACTACAAATAAATATTCAGTATTAAAAAACAAATCCAATGACAAAGAGGATTACCATTTTAGATTTGATAAAAAAGTTTGCTTGAAGTGTCCGCATGTTGAACAATGCCTTAGAAAAAATAAAAATGGTAAATATCTTGTAAGAAAAGTAGAAATATCCAGTAGATACGATGTTGTACTAGACGGTTTAAAAAGGAACCAGACAGTGGCATTTCGAGAAGCTTCAAATAAAAGATACAAGGTAGAGCGACGTTTTGCGACCATGGTAAGAAATCATGGTTTAAGAAGATGTAGATTCCTAAAACTTGCTGGCGCAAAAATTCATATTACCTTAGCAAATATGGCATGCAATAATGTCAGGATGGTAAACTTGCTCACACCATCTAGCTTCGCTATGTCATAAATTTGAAGAGAGCTCCAATAACATGAGCTCAATTAGATGATTCAGTACTAATATAGTACTGAAATTATTGAATACTAATCTAAAATCGAATAAATTCTTGAAAAACTCGTTCTGTTTAATGAATATTTATACAGATGATGATGAGGTCGTCATTTTTATGCTACTTTTTCGGAGGTTTCTATTCCAGATAGACATCTCTGTAGCATGACCACTCCTTTGAATCCACAGTTGACAGGATTTTTTCAATCTCTCTTCTGATCCTGTCAACGTATATTTTTGAGTAACCGCTGGTTTTCATGTGGGAAATAAGCTTAGGATAATTATCCCCGAGGTTTTGTACATTCATTTGTATACCCTCCGGTTTATTTGATAAGAGGAGCATATGGCAAAAGAATAAAATCCAAACCTTTTTTCATCAAAGCCCTTAAATATTAGGCATCTTAAAAGAAGGTTTGGATTTTATTCAGGTTTGGATAACGAATCCAAACGTTTGGATTTACTTCGGCACACCTATGTGGTGACTAAAATGAAAGACTGGTTGAACGAAGGCAAGGGGTTCGAAGCCATGATGCCGTATTTGAGCCGGTATCTTAGACATACTTCAATCGATGGAACACATTATTATTATCATCAGGTTGTATCCGCATTTGAGATCGTCAGAAAGCACGACCGTGTGACTGACAGGGTTATCCCTGAGGTGGTCCCCTATGAAGAATAGCAACAGCAATCTGTTTTACTGCAGAAATACTATTCATTGACATAGTATGACTCCAACACCACCCCGGTACAATGCAAAAGTTGTACCGGGGCTTATCAATGCGCCTGTTCATTAAGCGCTTACTCTTGTTCAACCTCCGAGTCCTCATTACCAATTTATCATATTTTTTTAAATCACGCTGTAGTGATAAAGTCTTTTTGAATTTCTTTAGTGATTAAATCGTGAACACTACTACCACAGTAAATCATGAAGGATGAAAGTATAGCAAGGCCTTTTCCACAAATATTCTGTGGTAGATTTGTTATTAGTTAGGTGTGATCCCGCTGGCTATAATTATACGTGCATAATTGCAATGCAAAACTGCAATAACATGCAAATGTGAATAAAACCTCATTGTAGCCATTGGTTTATGAAAGGCTAATTTCCCAGGGATTATGTCATTAATCTACTATAGATAGACTTGGCATACAAAATGCAATGAGTGTTTTAAGAGTACTAATGGTACCATTTAAGACGAAAACAATGCAATGGTATTTATGCCATGCAACATAAGGGGGTGCAAAAGTTAGTTGCATTGTTCACAATGAGTGTCGAGAATTCATGCGGATTAGTTGAGTTGAAGGTATTTCCAGAATATTGAATGAAAGGAGATTTATAAGATTTAATCTAATGCAAAGAGAAAGAATTCACTATCACAAGAATCTTGTCGATGATCGTAGTTCAGAGGATAGACTTTGAAGACTATCTGAATTGGGAAGTCGAATATCACCATGCAGTCATACTGACCATCATATCAAAAGCGTTTTGGATTTTATGGAAAAACGAAAAGCTTAAGATGAACTGAACAACAAGTCTATTCCGATGGATATTTCATTCTTTGATGGTGATGCCCGTTAGAAGCAGAGGGGTCTAGTTTCATGTTTAGGAGGTGATGAAAAGGAATTAGAGCGTCGGCTCAACCTGAAAAAAGTCGTTGAATTTAGAAATGAATGGGAGGAGTACAAATCATTCGTGTTGCACAAAACTTATTCAAAAGTACAAATAAGCAGTTCTGTATTGGATTAATCGTGGTAGGCAAATGAATCCCCTTATCAAAAGATAAAGCAAAAAAGAATGGAACAAGCAAAGCCTTGTGCCGTTCGCCTCGGCGAATGCCGAGAGCAAAGATAGAATGTTAAGGAGGAATAGAACTATGAAAAAGTGTAGATTCATTTCCCTTCTTCTCGCCGTAGCCCTCATGCTCTCAGTGACTGCATGCGGCAATCCCTCCGGAACAACACCCGCCAGCACTGATAAATCGGACGAAAAAACCTACGTGATCAAAGTTGCCAATCAGTGGGCCGACACCAGCGTCCATACCAAGTTCATTACCGAAAAGTTTATTCCCAGGGTGGAAGAACTAACAAACAAGCGCGTAAAAGTAGAGTTCTATGGAAACAATTCCCTCGGTAACGAATTCAACCAGGTCGAGCAGACCCAGATGGGGAAGTTGAACATGTGCGTTATCAGCGAACAATCCGCGTCTCTCAACCCGGCAATGTTAAACGCCATGATGCTGCCGTACCTCTTCGAAGATGAAGCGCACTGGGATAAAGTAGTGAATGGCGAAATCGGCAAGAAATTCGGCGCCAGTCTGCCTGCAAAAGGACTTCGTGTTCTCGGATTTACGGAAAATGGTTTGCGTGTCATCACGAATAGCAAACGCCCTATCAATTCTGTCGCTGATCTGAAGGGACTGAAAATTCGCGTCTCCAGTTCCGAAATGTCGATTGCGCTGTTTGAAGCACTGGAAACCAATACTGTGGCCACGACGATCGGCGAAGTGTTCTCCGCCCTGCAGACCAACACGTTTGACGGTCAGGAGAATCCCTACAATACCATCCGGTCTTTCAGGTTCAACGAGGTTCAGAAGTATTTAGCAGAAACCAACCACGTGTTGAACACCATGTATTTTGTTGCCAGCGAACAATGGCTGACTTCTCTGCCGGAGGACATCCGCGGGGCGGTTGAGCAGGCGGCGAAAGAGGCCTGCCAGTACCAAGTCAAGATGCTCCGCGAGGCGGCTGCTGCTGACAAGAAGTTCCTGCTTGAAAATGGTATGACAGCCACGACTCCGGATGTTGCGGAGTTCAAAAAAGCAGCCGAGGCAGTCTATGAAAAATATTATCAAAAATATCCGGACGGCAAGGACCTTGTAGAGGAAATCAAGGCGGCCGCGAAGTAAGACACAATCGTTAATCGCATTAGTCTGTGAAGTTGAGAGAAAGTGGCCAACCTTCACAACAGTTACAGGCTGGCTGCTTTCTGCACTATATTAAGAAAGGGGCATATTAATGAAGCTATTAAGTTCGCTGGAAAAATGGTTCAATAAAACGCTGTCGGCACTCATGGCAATTATGTTTCTTGTTATGATCTTGCTGGTCACCGCTCAGGTGTTCAGTAGGTTCTTTCTGGATACCTCTATGGCCTGGAGCGAAGAAATCTCCAGATACCTGCTGGTTTGGACGGTCTTTTTTGGCACGACAATGGTCTACCAAGAACATGGCCACGTATGGGTCGCCAACGTGGTTGACGCAGTGCCGCCAACCGCCCGCAAAATCATTCTGTTCATTTCATATCTTATCCAATTCGTTTTCTTTGCCGCCGTGCTTTGGGGCACCTATATATACTACCCTACGGCGGCGATGCGGACGTCTCCTGTGAATTTGCTCCCTTTACCCCTGGTTTATCTGTGTGTTCCAATCGCAGCATTTTGCATGGAAATGTTTTGCATCAGAGATATTGTCAAACTGTTCACGGGGAGGCATGAGGAACTATGAGTAGCTTATTGATTTTCATCGGATTGCTTTTGGTTTTACTTGTTCTGAGGGTTCCCATTTTTATCTCCCTGGCCATGAGCGCCATGGGCCTGGGGGTTATAAAGTTTGACGATCCTTATTTAGCGTTTGTTGTGCAAAAGATGTTTTCCGGCGCGGACAACCTTACCCTGATGGCGATTCCGCTCTTTATGCTGACCGGGGATTTAATGAATAACGGAGGCATGTCCAAGCGCCTGATCGATTTTTCCAACTGTTGCGTAGGCTGGATTCGCGGCGGGCTTGGTTTCGTTACTGTTATGACCTGCTGCTTCCTAGCTGCGATTTTGGGTTCTTCCTCCGCCTGTGCCGCGATTGTTGCTGCCATTCTCATCCCGGCCATGGTGAAACGGGGGTACGATTTAGAATTTGCCGGCGCGCTGACGGCTGCTTCCGGCGGAATCGGTCCGATCATTCCGCCCAGCGCCACTGCGCTGATTTACGCTGTTGCGGCGTCCCAATCCGTTAAGGAGTTGTTTATCGCCGGTTATGTACCCGGCGTTATGATTGCGGCCGGATTTATGTTGTATACGTATTACGTTGCCCGGAAAAAAGGATATCCGGCGGAGCCGAAACCGACGGTAAAATCTTTCTTTACCGCCCTGAAGTCGGCCATCATCCCGCTTATGCTGCCTATCATTATTATGGGAGGGATTGTCAGCGGCATATTTACGGCCACGGAATCCGCTGTGGTTGCCGTGCTGTATTGCGTATTTGTAAGCGTTTTTCTCTATAAAGAGATCAAAGTGAAAGACCTTCCGAAATCACTGATGAACTCGGCAAAAATGTCCTGCATTGTGCTTGCCGTTATGACGACAGCCAATTTCCTCGGTTATATCATGACCCTGTCCCAGATCCCGCAGGCTACTACTGCTGCGATTACGTCGTTCACGGAAAGCCCGATCGTCTTCCTGCTCATGATCAATGTCATTCTTATCTTTGCCGGCATGTTCCTGGATGCTGCCTGCGCCATCGTTATTCTGGTTCCCGTGCTGCTGCCGGCCGCACTTGCTTTGGGCGTTGATCCCGTATTCTTTGGCGTGATGATGACGGTTAACCTGATGATTGGCGTGCTCACCCCGCCGGTCGGTCTGAATCTTTACGTTGTGTCAAGTATCTCCGACATAAACATCCTGCGGTTGAGCAAGGCGGTACTGCCGTTTATCTTTATCATGATTGTCGTCCTCCTCATTATGGTCTTCTTCCCACAAACTGTAACTTTCCTGTTATAGGGCGTAGGTCCATTCTTCAAAGTCCTTTTATAATCGAGAGGGGACTGCTCATTAATTGAGCAGCCAACGACTTCACTCGCTATTGTTCGTAACGTTTGGTAAGAGCGATTCTTTAGTTACATTGCCATCTTTGCGATGAAATTTATGGACAAAGGCATTATATGGACTTTTTTATTGGACTATTATCATTATAGTTTTCAAACTTATTTGCTCTTCCGAAGTTCAGCTTCTTCCTATGCCGTTTAAGTAACGGTATAGGAAGAAGTAAAATGCGCTTAGACGGCGTTCATATGCTCGTTACCGGAGTCGGAAAGGGTATCGGTAAGGCAATCGGTAAGGCAATCGGTAAGGCAATCGGTAAGGCAATCGCGATAATGGCGGCCTCTTATCGTGCGGATATTTCTATCGCAGGCCGGACATCTGGACTATTATTGGAAACCGCTGAAAAAATCAAGAGACTTGGGCGTAAATGCGAAATCATTATTGCTGATGTTTCTGATTATCAAGCTGTAGTACAAATGGTTGAACAAGCCGAGAAAACGTTAGGGCCGATAAACGTTTTGGTTAATAATGTAGGCTGGGATAATGCGGAGCCATTCTGGAAGAATTCACCGGAACATTGGGACAAAGTCATTGATACGAATTATAAATCTGTAATCTACTGCTCAAGAGCTGTCTGAGACAGCATGATGAAAAACAATTGCGGAAAAATTATCAATATAGCGAGTGATTCCGGCAGAGTCGGTAGCAGCGGGGAAACGGTGTATGCCGGTTCTAAAGGAGCGGTCATTGTTTTTACCAAATCACTCGCCCGGGAAGTTGCCGGATTTAATATCAACGTTAACTGTGTTTCCTCGGGACCTACGGATACGCCTTTATATCAGGACCAACCGGAAAAGATCAGAATGGCTTTAGAAAAAATAATTCCGCTCAAAAGGGTCGCTTTGCCTGAGGATATTGCCGGCGCGGTTGTCTTTTTTGCTTCAAGTCTGTCTGATTATATCATAGGGCAGACCTTGAGTGTAAGCGGCGGTTTGACAATGCAAGGTTAAATAGGTGAAGTTAAAAACATTTGGCATAAACAAGTTAATTTTTCAAGGGAAAAATTTGAAGGGAGGAATGTACCATAATTTCTTTAAGTGGAGTAGATCATATTAAAAGCATGTGCGAAACTCAGGCTGATATGATCCCTGGTGGGGTTATATATTTAATAACTGATAGAGAGACTATTATTTGGAGAAAGGCATCATCTGAAGTTGGTTTAGATATCTATCAAGTGGGCGAAAAGTTGAATGACCAAAGCGCTGCAGATAGGGCTATGAGGGAAGGGAAAACCCTTACGCTCAAATCACGTACTTCAACTGGAATAAGAGTTAAGACTATCGCAGAACCGATCGTCGATCATGAGAGACAAGTTGTGGGGGCTTTCTCTACTGTTTTTCCGTTATATCACCCAGTAGTCAAAGCATTTAAAGATTTTGCACCTATTTTATCAGAAATGTTTTCAGATGGTGCGGTAATGTTTATAACAACCTTAGAAAAATTTTATTATATTCAGCATTCAGAAAGATTTAAGTTACCTCAATTAAAGATTGATGATCATTTTAAGGAAGATACGACACCTGCAATCGTTATCAAAACAAAAAAACCGTTTTCAATGGAATATGATGAATTAGTGTATGGGAAGCCGTGTTTTGCAGTTTGCTACCCTTTATTCAGTGAAGAAGGAGAATTGACAGCTAGTTTTGGCATGGTCATTCCCAAGGTTGTCGCAAAGAATTTGCGGGAAATGGCTCAAACTCTTGATGATGGGCTCTCTCAAATCAGTGCTGCAATTGAGGAATTATCGGCATCAGCAAATAATATTCATGCTAATGAGCAGGAGCTTAACAAAACAATCAGTGAGATCACAACTTTATCGCTCGAAATCGATAAAGTTTCTTCGTTTATCAAAGAGATTGCCGCTGAAACAAACATGCTTGGCTTGAACGCTGCAATCGAAGCAGCAAGAGCAGGTGAGGCGGGAAGAGGCTTTGGCGTTGTAGCTGAAGAGATTAGAAAGCTATCCGAACAATCTAAGAGTACTGTTCCCAGAATTCAAAAGTTGACGAATGAAATTATCGGCAAAGTAAGTGAATCCAATCAGAAAAGCAAAAATTCTCTTTTATCAAGTCAGGAACAAGCTGCTGCTACACAGGAGATAACTGCAAGCATAGAAGAAATTACTTCAATGGCACAAATACTTAATGAAATTGCTCTTAAATTATAGTCATACGATAAAAGCCCTATGCCATATTTCTTTGATGTTGTGGATTATTCACATTTGAACCATGAAGAATTGAAAAGTCATATAGATAGAATGTTCTTTCTTTTGGGCCAAAGCCTCCGCCTAACATTTTGTCGTTGCCTTTGCATTAAAAATCAATATGCGATCTGGATTGGCTTGCACAATGAAGGCGAGCGATTTAAGATATAGGAGAATTCCCGATAGGGTATGGAGGTGGCTTCTGTGTCAGTACATAAATTTGATCCCGAAAAACGTAAAATACTTAATAGCAAACAAAGACAGGAAATTTTGCCCCCGGCTCAGGTTTTAAGTGATATTGGGCTTGGAGCTCATACTGTATGGGCTGATATTGGTTGTGGCACAGGCTTTTTTACGATACCGCTAGCTAAGGAAGTTAAGGAAGTATTCGCGCTCGATATACGTGCTGAGATGCTTAGTGATCTCAGCGAAAGTCTTACTCAACTACAAATCCACAATGTAAAGGTGCTTCAATCCGAAGAAAGTCGTCTTCCCTTACCAGATCGACGGGTGGATAGAATACTAACGTCGCTTGTTCTACATGAAGTAGAACAACCCATTGAATTTTTTCGTGAATTGAATAGGGTTCTTCAAACGGGTGGCAGATTGGTGGTAATCGAGTGGGCCAAAGCTTCTACGGAAATGGGACCACCGCTTGAACACCGATTGTCCATCCAACAGTTGGATGAGTGGGCATTAAGCACGGGTTTCGTAAAAGTGAAAGCCTGGCAATGGTCTGATAATTATATCGGAATTGAGTATTGCAAAAAGCTCTAAGCAGGGGTTAGCTTGCCAGAAAAAGAGCCAGAAGTGTAATAATCTTCCGCTTCAATCGCTTGAAGGATAAATTGCCTGTGCGTTGAATATTTATTAAAGATTTAACCATAATAAAGGCTTTGACCGAAGGAGAACACACAGCGTTCACGAGTTGGAAAAACAAAGGAGTTGTTTGGAATTGTTTACTTTACTGGCAACCTTAAAAGTAAAACCTGGCAAAGAGGTCGAAGTGACCGAAATTTGTACTCAATTGGCCAAGGAAGTTCTTGCTAAGGAAAAGGATTGTTTGATGTATATACCCCATGTGGTAAAGAATGACCCAACTGAAATAGTCTTCTTTGAAAAGTACAAGGATAAGGAGGCCTTCAAAGCCCATGGGAGTTCAGCCTATTTTCAGGAAGCAGCTCAAAAGTTTGAAGACCTACTAGAGGGTAAGATCCAGGTCAAATTTCTTGAAGAAGTTTAATAGGCTGTAGCGAGTGATTGACGCCAGAAATAAAAGTATGAGTAATAGGAGGCTTTCGCGTGTTGATGCGAAAGCCTCCATTACTTTACGGTTGGCCTTCTCCGGTCAGTCTAACATTCATGTCAAAGGCCTTCTGACTATCAATTGGGTAAATATAATCAGTCAAAGAAAAAACTTTGGACAGGGTAAGTTGATCTGATCTATATCGAGGTCGATTAATTAATAAATGATGTATTAAAAACGATAGAAAGCCGAAGAGGTGTTCGGAGTTTCAGTGATAGTCAGATTAAGGACAACGAACTACAGGCGGTTATGGAAGCCGCGCAGTACGCGCCGAAGAGGTGATTTATTCCCGCAATCCAGACTTCCAGCCATCTAAAAATGGGGGAACAGCTTGAAGCAATTATTTCTTTTGTGAAGTAATATTTGTCACGTGTGCCCATCTGTGACCAGATAGCAATGGGCAGCAACATAACGGTTCTTGTTCCTAATTCTTTGGTTACTGCCTCAAGTCCATGATCGCGGTGAAACTGCATAGTTGCAAAAAACTACCTATTTTGGGAGGGGGGAAGTCATAGTTAAGCATGGTGTCAATAGCTTCTTTGGCGTCAGCGACAATGGGTATATGTCTTTAGAGAGTACGGGAGCAAACTGCTTGATGCCTCCGACAGCAACTCAGATTACGCACCAGTGCGCAATCTGACATACTCCCAGGCAGTGATCCTCTTAGGAGTCCCGGAAGAAGGACGAGAACAATTCATCGTCGATATGGATGTCGAAGGCATGACTAATCAGGAACTCAGGAAAGCGGTCAATGAACGGACGCAGGCCCGGCAAGAAAAAGACCAGGCCTTACAGGAAAAAGACCTAGCCCTGCAGGAGAACGCGGATCTCCAGAAAACAGTAGAAGACCGAAGCGGTATCATCACCGGGTTGACTGCGGAGCTCGCCAATCTGAAGACTCAATTGGAGAACGTCAAGACATCCAAAGCGGAACTTGATAAAACGGCCAGGCAGCTGAAGGATTCGCTGGAGTCGCTCCAACAAAGTTCATCCGCCAAGGGCTATGAGAGGATGAAAACGAACTTCATTAATACCTCGCTCAAGGTCAGGGCCAACCATATCGCCTTCCTCTGTGAAAACCTGGATAAAACCATTAAGGAAGTAAAGCATGAGCTGCTCCAAATCGCCCCCAATGACAAGGAGACGTATATCACTTATAAGAATAAAGTTTACGATCTTTTGAATGTGTGGCTTAAGGATGAGACCTGGAGCAGGCAAGCTCGTCCTGGCGAAGATACGCCGTAAGGAAGCGAGAGGTGGCCCATGCCCTTTCTGCCATGCTCCGTCTCGTTTTGAATGTGGATATAACAAAAAAGACCCCGTGAAGGAGGTCTATCAATCATTATATATTCGTTCGATTTCACTCACTAAATAATTGAAGTCTAGTTCGGACATGCGCCCAATGAAATCATCTTCGTTAATTAAATCGCGCAACTGGGTTCGTGTTAGATGAATCAATTTTATGCTTTGGACCCAAGAAGGTTTCAATAACCCAACTTCAATGCTTATAGCTGAATGAAGTTCGGCTATTTGGTTCGAGGGCGCGAGGGGAAGCTAGCACTGATTCAGACCTTGATCTATATCTGGAAACCGGGCCAATATCACGAGAGCAAAGGCGTATAATCAGCGATTTGGTCTGGGAAATTGGTTTCGGGAATGACATAGTAATTTCACCTTTGGTTATTCCACAGAGTGAGGCAAAAAATGGTGCATTTTCCGTTTCTATGCTTTGTAAAGCAATTAAAACTGAGGGGATTTCAATATGACGGAAAACCCGATATTGTTTACTTTGATCCAATACAGGCTGGACTTGTCAAAGGAAGCTCTTGTGGATGCGAAAAAACTCTTGAAAGCTCAAGGTAGTCCTAGGAGTATTGTTAACTGTTCTTACTATGCGATGTTCTACGCGGTATTGGCTGTTTTATAGGCGCCCTTAGGAGCAATATATCGTAAACTTATGAGCACACTTCGGACAAGTCACCTGGAGTGTTCTTTTTTTGTTTCTTTTCTATAGGAACAGTAGTTACTAACACAGAAAAAGTATTTTTCGATTTGATGAAGCAAGTAGGGACACCTCTGTACAATGCCCGTGAACAATGCAAAAACAGTCCTTGGTAACCATCCCGCTCAAGGTCGGCGATCCAATCTTTAACTGGTTGCCTGTGGAGACTTTAATCCGCGAACGCCAACAGGAGTATTACACCATATTGGCTGTTGCCGACAAAGCGGCGGAATCGACAGCTTTCGTTGAATTTATGCTCCGCGTGATCCAAGATGCTTTAAATGATCTTATTCAAACCAAACAAGTTCGCGAACAAGTTACCGATTAAGTCGAGCGCCTGATGTCCGCCTTAGGCAGCGAAACGCTGTCCACAAAAGAGCTTTTGGAGCGGCTTGGACTTAAGCACCGTCCGACGTTCAGCAGCAAGCAGCAGTATCGGGCTGTAAAACGAAATAGTCAAGTTATGTCTATTATTTTAATAAGAAATATGAAAGAATAGGGCATCTGTTTCATGACAGGTTTAAAAGCCAAGCTGTTGAAACAGATGCCTATTTGCTTGAAGCCATAAGATATATACACAATAACCCAGTTAAAGCTGAAATTGCTAGGGTGCCAAATGATTATAAATGGAGGAGTCACCCTCATTACATAAAAGACCTGAACAATACTATTCTGAATATTGATAAAGTCGCAATTCTAAAACTATTTTCGCATGACCTCATTCTAGCACAAAAGTGCTTTGTTGAGTTTTCAAAGGAAGCAAAGGTTATTGAATTTATGGATATTGAGGAATTTGAAACGAAAAAAGAGAGCCTAATAAGAGGCGAAATTGCAGCTAAACAGTATACTGAAGAAATTCTGAATCATAACGGCATAAAGCAGTTTACTGGAAGAAGCTACAGCAAGTTGCTCCCGTTACGATTGTGCTTGCAGATCGGGCTAAGAACATTGTGCAACGGATAGAGTTTTTTGATCAATATTCAAATCCATTAGCGAAAATGGAACTTGCGGAGTCAGAAAAAACACATTATTTGCGTGAGATTAGCTTGGATCTTAAGTATTTTGGCCGTTTCTACTCTAAAGCAAATTATCGCATAAAGGTAGCTGGACAGGCGTTGATGAGGTTGTACGAGATATTAGGATGACCTTAAAGCTTTGAGTATGGCGCGAAGAAAGGAACACTGCATGGCTAGTAATCTAAAAAAGGACGCCGAGTGGGCTGAAGCAAAAAAGAAATGCAGACTGAACGACGAAACCCTGAAAATGGCTAGAGAGATGGGATTAAACCCCAGAAGTCTGATCAAAAATATCCCCAGCCCAAGCCAACAATGGAAGGCACCTGTGAGTATTTGGATTCGAGAGATGTATCAAGAACGCCTGGAAAAGGCACGACGTAAAAAGGAGCGGAAAGAGATTTCGGCGGAGTGATATTCTTGATGGAGGTGAATATTTGAAAATGGTATCATCACTCTATGAACAAATATATGATCTAGAAGATAGACTGTTACAACCTGAGATTCGTGGCTCAAGAGAGGAAATTTCAATGCTTCTAGCTGATGATTTTGTTGAATCTGGAGTTTCCGGGCGCACATTCGATAAATTACAAGTTGTCGAGGAATTACCTCATTCTCCTGCAGTGCCAGTGATTATTAAGGATTTTCAAGTGAAAGTCTTATCGCCAGATGTGGTACTAGCTACCTATCGGGCAGTTAAGACCAATGAATTCAGAGAAGAAATGAGGAATTCATTGCGCAGTTCAATTTGGAAGTTCCTCGATGGAAGGTGGCAAATGGTCTTTCATCAAGGAACCAGAACAATTAACAACATTCGGGTAGATGAGAGCTAAAACGATATGAGCGATATAGAAAAAGAGATCCGGCGCCGGCTATTCGAGCTGCAGGATCTGAAATACAAAGAGTTTTCGTGCAAACTCATGCCGACGGTGAATCCGGAAACCGTGATCGGCGTTCGCACGCCGGAGCTGCGGAAGCTCGCCCGGGAGTTTTTCAAAAGACCGGAGGGTTCGGAGTTCCTTAAAATCCTGCCCCACGGGTATTATGAAGAAAACAACCTGCACGGCTTCCTGATTGAAACGCTCAGGGATTATGATGCCGCCGTTGCCTCTATTGACGAGTTTCTGCCGTACATAGACAACTGGGCAACCTGTGACCTGATTTCACCGAAGATATTTAAAAAGCATCTGCCCGAACTCTACGAAAAAATCAAAGTCTGGCTGATATCCGGCCAGACTTATACGGTGCGCTTCGGGATCGGAATGCTGATGAGCTTCTATCTCGATGACGCTTTCCGGCCTGAGATGCTTGAGCTTGTAGCGGGTATCCGGTCGGAGGAATACTATGTCAACATGATGATCGCCTGGTATTTCGCAACAGCCTTGGCTAAGCAGTACGAAACGGCTGTGCCGTATATTCAGGAACAGCGTTTGGAGAAGTGGATGCACAACAAAGCTATCCAGAAAGCGGTTGAGAGTTATAGGATCGGCGACGAAGCAAAGGCGTATCTGCGGACTCTGAAAGTAAAATAAAGCACTGAAATACAGATATTTAGTAATCTAATCCATATAATCCAACATTGCGATAAATCCCGACTAGTCAGCGAATACATAGAATGCGAGGTCATGATGGCAACCACTTATGAAAGATATCTAAAACTGAATCTTGACGGCTCCCGCGTTGGATTGGAGCGTGGCGAGAGCGAAAGCAACTACTTCTGCACGCCCAAGGGTGCAAAGGTGATCGGCTGGGCCCGTGTGGATGGTATTCACTATTGCTTCGTGCGTGGCTTTGGCGAGATGGTGTTTGCCGTCAGCCCGATGAATACACCGGGAAACTATGTGCATCCGGTGGCAAGAGATTTTAGGGACTTCCTGCGGCTCCTGCTGGCTTGCGGCGATGCTGCGGCACTGGAGCAGGTATACTGTTGGGATCAGGCGCAGTTTGACGCCTTCCTGCAGGACAATCCTCTCACCGATGAACAGCAGGCTGTGCTGGATGCCATTCGGGAGAAGCTGTTGCTCGCGCCTATGGAGCAGCCCTTTGCTTATATCAAAGAGCTGCAGGCCGAGTTTGATTACAGTCGCCTTAAATATACGGAAGATTACTATGAGTGGGTTCCTGTCGAGCCGAAGGTACCTGAATGGAAGGTTTACTTTGACGGCAATTTTTGGGGGCATCATGGACGTGAAAGAGCCGGCAAGGAAATTTCTCTCGATAAGCAGTTTGTCTGGGACGATGAAGTCTGGCATATCCCAGCGATTTACACCTGCAGTAAAGGCTTGGTCGTGGACTTTTGCCTACAGGTTCCAGTTGAGCGCATCCGTTCCTTTATGGACAAGTGGAATCTCTCTATTGAGAACGTTAGAACCGACTTTACCGATGAGCAGCGGATGCAGATCGACGCAGAAAATCCGCTAGCCATCAATATAAATCCGAAAGTTGTGTTGAACGGAACTGTTCTTTCAGGCTCTCATGGCTGCGGCTTGTCATGGAATCCCTGCTTCCCAGAGGGCAACGGCCTTGAGGCCAAGAGAGTGACCCAGCATTATGCCCTTGATCCTGCCTATGGCTGGGCAATTTGGCGCTCTGCTTTTCCTTGGCCGAAGAAACGCAAACCGCAGATCACGACGCTCAGCGTAACACTGATGCAGGAGCCTGTCGCTATGTCGGGACCGCACTTCCATGTACCAGCGCCCGGTGAGCGCATCGAGTTTATACACCCGACCACCGGCGCACAGCATACGCTGACCGTGCAGGAATATGAGCAGCACGAAATGTCCCGTGAGCATTTTGACAGCCAAAATCAGGAGTTCCCGACGCACTATACTGTGATAAGCTATACGCTCTCGCCGGATCTGCCTGATGGTGCATTTACCGTCACTGATTGCATTCGTTCCGACCAACCTCGGCAGAAGCGCACCAATCCCAATGAGCCACAGGCATTCAACAGCATTTGCTTTGGCTTCATTGGTGGCGCAGATGGTCCGACTGCCATCATTTTCGGCGGCAGCGACCAAGGCAAGCTCCATGTAGCCTGCTCCGCACTGCACTTTGAGCCGGTGGACGATGTGGAGTGGCGCATGGAGTTTCATGAAAAAAGACGCGAAGATGTTACGGTGGAGCTGATGTGAACCTGATCTAAGAGATTACGCCTTAGAAGATGCCATTGACTGTGGCAATGTTCTATTATCAGCCTTATCTGCCGGGGGAAGTGACCACAATAAAAGAGCTCGCGGCTCTTGTGGGAATGAGGCTTGGTAAATTATACACAGGAGGATATAACCCGTGCAGTATTGTGAAGCGAACATGTAAAAAGGCTTAGAATCTCGTCTAATAGATATATGATTAAGTTCTTAGACTTAGGAGGGGAAAAATGCAAATATGCTGTACAAAAAAACTAAATGACGAGATGGGGATAGTGCCTGGGAAAGGAACTGAAGAAAACGATTTATTTTGTTGGAGCGTGCAAGGCGGAATTATTAATAAGTGCCGGATATGGCCTCGGCGAAACGGTTGTCAGCGGTCTGATAACGCCGGATACCTATATTCTGACCAAGGAAGGGCGGCTTAAGGAAAAGGTCCTCGGTTCAAAAGACCATAAACTAATCTTACCCAGGACGAGGCTAACCTAAGAAAGAAGATTCTAACAAAATGCCAAGCGATAATTTAACGCTAAACATCGCCATTTGCTTTCCTCAGAAAGCTATAAAGTTGTTATAAATAGATCTTGACAAAACAAGTAAGGAGCCTTACTATATAAATTAGGAGGTTAACTATGGAAGGCTTTAAATTTAGTCTTAGAGATTTACCACAACGTGAAATTCTGAATAAATATTCTAAGCAATTTTCTGGTCTAAATATCAATGCTGTTGAAAGTTGCATAGCGCTACTTAGAACAGCCTCTGAGATATCAGAAGTATATGACAAGCATTTTGCTACTTACGGTATTTCTGAAGGAAAATTTACGATTTTAATGCTTTTATATAGACAGAGCGACTATCAATTGTCACCAGTATCACTGAGCATTAAAGCGGAAGTAACAAAAGCAACTATGACAGGATTAATAAGCGGCCTTGAAAATCAAGGTTTTATCGAAAAAGCCCCCAACCCTAATGACCGGAGAGGATATTTAGTTCGGTTAAGTCCGAAAGGATTAGACCTATTGGAAAGGATTTTGCCTGTTCACTATTCAATGACCGCTAAGCTAATGTCCAGCCTTGATGAAACTCAATTGAAAGAATTAACCTCTTTACTAAATATTTTGACAAAAAATTTTCCTATAACAAATGAACCCAAGGAGGAATAGTAAATGCCTATCAATCAAAATTTGGATGAAGTCTTCAAATCCCGTCGCTCAATTCGTATGTTTACTGCTGAAACACCTGCCAAAGAGGATATCGAAGCAATTATTCAAGCTGGTGTATTAGCACCTTTTGCTGCTTTAGCTAACACAGGAAAGGATGGACGCAAATTTGTTGTAATTTCTCGTAATAATCCGCTCCTTACTCAACTAGCGTACGTTGTTAGAAAGAAGGCTGCTGCCTTTGCAGAACAATTTAAGTCGCAGATGAATACCAATCCATTTCTACAAACTCAAGGTCAAGGATTTTTAAAACGTTTAGAAATGACTGCGCAACAAGGCCCTTTAGGTATCGGTAGCGCACCATATTATATTGTTGTTGCTGAAAAGAAAGGTATTCCGGATGTACAGCACCAGTCCATCTCTTACTGTATGGAAAATATGTGGTTAAAGGCTACATCGCTCGGACTTGGCTTCCATCTGGTATCAATAACGAGTCAAATGGAGCAGGACAGCGAGTTTTGCAGTTTGTTAAATCTCCCTATGGGTGAGTGTAGATTGGATGGTTGTGCAATAGGATATCCTGCTCAAAATCCACCTCAACCAGCAATTGCTTCAGTTGATGAAGTAACTACTTGGTTTATTTGAATATAATTAATTATAAAAGGGTCATTTACATAGAAAATTGTAAGTGGCCTTACGTTTTATTTTGACAAAAGTAATCGATATAAAGGGTTCTACCAGCCCAAAATAAAATTAGCCACAATTTGGCAACGCCAAATCTGTGGCTAATTTTTTGCTGAAAACTTGCGATTTTGTATGCTAATAAAGTGCTGAAAATCTGCGATTTTACGTGTTAAATTTATTTTTCAACTCCAAAATGGAACCCCTTATTACTTTACGGTTGCCTTCCTCGGCCAGCATGTGGAATGGCGAATATTTTAAGATCTTAAGAAGTCAATCCTAATGATCTCTTGTTTTGAGATTAGCAAAGAATTGAAGATCGTTGCTAGTCAGGGATTTAGTCGTCGCAAAAGTTTTTTTTGTGTCGTTAAATATGGCTAAAAAATTATGTCCTGTCATGAAACTGCAGTAGAATAAGGGTATAATAGTTTGATTTAATACTTGAAGTGGAGGTTTCTTGAATGTCTTTTACAATTAGAACTCAGGGTGATGTATTAAAATTTGCACTTCCTCTGTATGATTATCTCAGCCAGAATGGGCATGCCGAAGAGGCTAATGCTCTAGTCAAAGTGGTGGACTCCTGTTACCCCCAGGACACCCAAGCTTTGGATGCGCATCGAAGGGCCTTTAAACAAATCCGGGAAACGGTTCATGACTTGCCATCACGATACCTGCTCGCGCTCGATGATGCTTTAAGAATTTTGTCCGAATAATATTGGAAAGGAGTGTTAACCTTGAACAAATATGATCTAGTAGAGGCCGAAGTAGTGCTATTGGTAATCGATATCCAAGACAGATTAGTTCCTGCGATGAAATACGGAGAACAAGTTATTCAAAACACCAATACACTCATTTCCGTTGCCAAGAAATTAGGTGTTCCTATCATCGTCACAGAACAATACCCCAAAGGTCTAGGGAAGACTGTTTCAGAGGTAAGTAACAATCTCGAAGGAGCGTTAACCTATGAAAAGACTTCCTTTTCAGGGTGTACAAGTGAGGTAACTTCGGCACTAAAGGGGCTAGGACGAAAGAAGATCATTATTACCGGAATGGAAACCCATGTTTGTGTTTTTCAAACGGTAAGGGATTTACTTGCCAATGGTTACCAGGTTTTCGTAGTGGGTGATGCGGTGTGTTCAAGAACCAAGGGGAATTACCTAAATGGGTTATCCCTTATGTCATCTATGGGAGCAGTAGTTACTAACACAGAAACAGTATTTTTCGATTTGATGAAGCAAGCAGGTACACCTCTGTTCAGGGAACTCTCCAAACTGATAAAATAGAGTACAACACAGGGTGGCTATTTCTAATATTGATGAAATGTGGGTTCGATTGCATGAATCAATGCAGACACATCTTAAATATGAACCCTTGACCCAAGGAACGGGTCGCCGGAATAGCCCCAATAAGCTAGAATAGCCCCAATAGCCCCGCTTTAAGGACGCCATTGACGGCTATTAAAGGCTATTAAAGGCTATTAAAGGCTATTAAAGGCTATTAAAGGCTCTATAAATTTTCCAGGAATAAACGGACGACATCGGCTCCACCAATGATAGTTCCTATTGAGCCACCTAAGTTGGATAAAGTAACTATCAGGAGAATCCGAGTCACCTTATTATTCCAGAAACCTTTAAGGCTAAAGACGTCCTCAGAAAGATTTTCAAAGTCGCCTACACTGGGTCGACGGAGATAGGCTTGTACAATGCCCGTGAACAATCCAACGGCAATAAGGGGATGTAAGGTGGTTATTGGGGCTGCAACAAAAGCAGTAATAATGGTAAGCGGATGTCCAAAAGCAAGGGCAGTTCCGAGCGCTGCAAAAGATCCGGTCCATAGCACCCAGCTTATGGTTTGCTGGACTCCCGCTGTAGGATTGGCAATGAAGGTATAGACAATAACCGCAAGAATAAGGAGCGGGATTGACCAACCGATGATACTGAGAGCCTTAGATTTAGCAGGAATTTCAGATAAACGAGCTAAATCATGCTCTTTTTTTATTTCTTCTTTAATACCCGGAATGTGTGCAGCTCCTAAGACCGCAACAACCTTAGGCCCTGGAGCCTGTTTGATTTTTTCGGATAAATACTGATCTCGCTCATCAATTAGAGGAATCTTTAATTTAGGAAAGTTGATCGTGAAGTCATTAAGTATGGAATTTAGCATATCTTGAGATTTCATTTTTTCCAGTTCCTCTTCTGAAATGTCCTCATCATCGAAAATACTAATGAAAATCGCCGTAATAAGCTTGGCTTTTCCCCATAACCCAACCCCATTCCAAATGCGAGAAAAGGTTATTTGGATATTTCGATCAGCTAGTACTAAGGCTGCACCGATCTCATTAGCTGATTCAGCCCCCTGAATCATTTCTTGTCCAGCATTAATACCAAATTGTTTGGCCATACGTTTTTGAAAGGAGGAGATGACAAGGTTGATTAAAAGTAAAGTGGCTTTCTTTTCTTTGATAATCTTAAAAATATCTGTCTCTTTCCACTTATTGCCGTCAATAATCGTTTGATATCTTGGTTCATCTAATTCTATACAAACAGAGTCTGGTTTCTCGGATTCAATGACTTTCTTCACTAGTTCTGCGCTGTGTTTTGATACATGCGCAGTTCCAATAAGGATAAATTCCTTACCATCTAAATTTATTCTAGTAATGTGTTCATTCTCTTCAAACATAAATTACCTTCCTTAATATTAGTCTTAATTTTAATTCGCGTACTCATTTTTCCCTCACAAAGTTTATTGTACCCTAACTTATCATTGATACCAAATCGGTTGTGGCGGAAGGGTTATAGTCAGTTTGCTCTTTAACCAACCAATATCCGCTCTGGTGAATGTTTTCATCAATGGGTCTTTTAAACACAAAAACTACTACAGGTAATAACGGCTGGATATAGCCAGCCTGTCTGTTTGTTTTGGGCAGCTGAGGATTGGATTCTGACTGATTGGAGAAAAAAATGGTTGACATATAACAGGAATATTCGTAGAATAAAAAATGGTTGTATAAAGTTACATGTAAATGTATAAATTTACTCACCAGTTGGGGGCGCGCTATGAAAACAGTTTCAGGACATGGCAACTATATTCGAGGTATTGGGTTGATCGGTCAAATCGGAGAATATGTTGCTGCTTATGGCAAGAGAGCCTGCCTTTTTGGTGGAAAGACAGCACTAAGTCTTGTATCAGATCCAATCATCAAATCCCTTCAACAACACGGTATTGAGGTACTTCCCCCCATTTGGTATGGGGGAGAATGTAGTGAGAGTAATATATACACCTTAAAAGATCGCGTCGTGGAGTTTCATCCCGATGTTCTTTTGGTCGCTGGCGGCGGAAAAGCAATCGATACTGTTAAAGCGTTGGGATTCTTACTGAACCTCCCAGTGATCGCGATTCCCACGATTGCCTCAACTTGTGCGGCAGCGACTTGCATATCCATTCTTTACGACGATCAGGGAGAGTATCTTGAGATCAGTCGTAAATCCAAAAGCCCAGATCTTATCGTTGTCGACACGCAGGTTATTCTCGAAGCGCCCGTTCGCTATTTGACGTCTGGGATCGGTGATACGATAGCAAAATGGTTTGAATCCAAGGCTGCAAATCAAAAAGCAGCACCGAATGCTTTTAACTGCGGCGCCGTTGCCTTAGCTCGATTTGTTTATGAACTCTTATTGAAAGAAGGAAAAAGTGCCGCGGAGTCGATCGATAAGAGGGTCATTTCAAGTGAACTCGAAGACGTTATCGACGCTATTATCGTAGTAAGTGGTAGTATCAGCAACTACGGTGGAGATGATTGCCGGACCGCCGCAGCGCATGCCGTCTATTCAGGACTCACTATTTTTCCAGAAGTTCATGAGGTATACCACGGAGAAATTGTTGCGTTTGGAATATTGACCCAATTGGCGCTCGAAGGTCGTCCAGATGAAGAAATTCTCGAAGTGATTTCTTATTATAAACAAGTTAATTTACCCAGTACCTTAGGCGAGATGGGGATTGATACCTCTCTTATTACGGAAGAGCAATGGAAAACACTTGGCAGTGTTACCGTTGAAATTGAGGATATGGCTAATATGCCCTTTGCAGTGACTCCTCAAATGGTAACCGATGGAATACATCGTGCGGATCAATTGGGGCGCTCGGAGAAGGAGAGAAGCCTATGAACGTAAACAACATCGTCCGCAAAGTTTATCCTAAGTTAACCCCTTATAAGTGCGGGCTAGCGGATTTACCAGTTGAAGAAATTAAAGCGGTACTAGGGAAGGAAACCGTTTACAAGTTATCCTTCAATGAAAGTCCCTTAGGTCCATCACCTAAAGTAATCCAAGCGATGACGGATTCACTCTACAATCTGAACCTTTATCCCAGCTCAGCAGGGGATTCGATTATGAAGAAAATCGCTGAGGTCGAGGGAGTCAGCCCAGAGCAGGTTATTCTTTCCAATGGTGCCGATGAGATGATCATTCTTATCGCCCAAACCTTTTTGGAGCCAGAGGATGAGGTCATCATCCCAAAACTGAGTTTCATTCAATACCTTGCAGCGGCGAATCTAATGGGAGCTACACCGATCTTTTCGGTAATGAAAGACGACCTCTCCTATAACTTAGATGATATCCTCAGTAAAATAACCTCCAAAACCAAGGCCATCTTTTTGTGTAATCCCAACAATCCAACAGGTACAATAATTCCGAAAACCGAGCTTATGAACTTTTTAAGTCAAATACCGGATCCTATTCTGGTCATAATTGACGAGGCCTACCAAGAATATGCGGTTTCACCCAAATTTGAATCCGGTGTTCGTTATTTGAACGAGCATAAATTCCTGTTCGTGGTCCGTACTTTTTCAAAGGCTCATTCTTTGGCTGGCGCACGACTTGGATACGGTATTGGGACGATGGAAGTGATCGAGGCTATCAATCATGTTCGCCCACCGTTTAATGTCAATGCAGTCGTACAGGCGGGAGCCTTAGCCAGCTTAGATGATGTTGAACATCTTCAGAAAGCGAAGGCGCTCAATCATCAGGGTAAAGAAATGATGTATGAAGTCTTCGAATTGCTGGGATTACCCTATTTGAAAAGCAATGCCAATTTTGTTTACTTCGATACCAAACTTGATAGTGACTTGATATTCCAAAAGTTAGCCGAGCACGGCGTGATCGTGAGAACTTTGAAGGGTTACGGGTTGGATACAGCCATTCGGGTATCTGTAGGGAAGCACGAGGAAGTACTGGCCTTTGTTAACTCCTTAAAAGATATAATGACCCAAGTGTAAAAGTTCACTTTCAAATTTATTAAGCATTCAATGAGTCCCCAAAAGGAAAGGAGAAAAGACCATGAAAAAAATTGCAGCCCTCATTTTATCACTGGTTCTGATTCTAAGTTTAGCAGGTTGTGGTGCAACAAATGCTGCCAAAGAGCAATCCAAAGATACGCAAGGAACCGCTCAAAAAACCCCATTGAAAGTTACTTTACCAACCTGGACTGGTTATGGCCCATTATTCCTGGCCCAAGAGAAAGGGTTATTTAAAAAACATGGGGTTGATGTCGAGTTAACGATCGTTGAAGGGTTAGCAGAGCGTAAGCAAGCTTTAGCTGGCGGTAAAATTGATGGTATGGCGACAGCCCAAGACGTTCAGGTTACCCTAGCAGCCTCGGGAGTTCCTGTTCAAGTTGTCTGGCTTTTAGATGATTCCTACGGTGGGGACGGAATCCTGGTCAAGAAAGAAATTCAATCTGCTGCTGACTTAAAAGGGAAGAAGGTAGCCTTTGAGGTTGGTTCTACAAGTCATTTGTTGATGCTAACAGTCTTAAAGCAAGCTGGTTTAACAGAGAAGGATGTTGAAGTGGTACCCATGTCAGCTGGGGATGCCGGAGCCGCTTTTGTTGCTGGGAAAATTGATGCAGCGGTCACTTGGGAGCCTTGGCTGTCCAAAGGGGCAAGTGCCAATGGTAAAGTGTTAGTTTCCACGAAGGATCTTCCAGGGATTATCCTAGATAGCATTAGCTTTAGAACAGAAGTGATTGAAAAACGTCCGGATGATGTCAAAGCCTTTGTAGCTGCAATGGCAGAAGCCATGGACTATTGGAAAGCTAATAAGGACGAATCAGATCAGATTATGGCTAAAGGCTTAAAAATCGACTTAAAAGAGTTCACAGCTACGGTTCCAGGTCTTAAGTTCCTTAATAAAGAGGACAATCAAAAAATGTTTGGAACAAGTGCCAAGCAAGGTTCTATCTATCAAGCAACAAAGAGTGACATTGACTTCTACTTAGAGCAAAAACTAATCGATAAAGCCATTACTCCGGAAAGTGTTATCAATTCCAAGTTTGTTGAAGGACTTTAGGAATGAAATAAGGAGTGCCCGGAAGGGCCTCCTTATTTAACGTCTATGGTCATAGCGGCGTCTTGGAAACCGGGTACTTAAAACACCTTAAAACACCTGGAAAGGGGGAGTAGCGATGTGGAAAAATATTTTTGCTCCGAAAAAGGAAATTTCAAAAGGTTTATATACTTCCGCAGGCCTCTTGGCCTTCCTATTATTTATTCTGGTGTGGTCAATTCTTAGTTATACTGGAATAGTGAATCCGCTATTTCTTCCGAGTCCCGGTAAGGTCATTGACACGGCTATCAATCTATTTTCTCAAGGGGATATCTTAACGGATATTAGGATTAGTTTTACAAGGGTGAGCTTAGGCTTTTTGCTTGCTGCCCTGATCGGTGTCCCCTTAGGGACTCTGATGGGGACACTCCGAATCATGGAAGGGTTTTTTGAGCCTTTACTGGGTTTTATTCGCTATATGCCTGCTACAGCATTTATTCCCCTGTTTATTTTGTGGATTGGTCTAGGTGAAGGGGAAAAAATGAGCGTAATTTTCTTTGGGACGTTTTTTCAGTTAACCCTGATGGTTATGGATGTGACCAAGAATGTCCAAAATGAGTTAGTCGAGGTATCGTATACTTTGGGAGCAAGTAAAGCGCAGATCTTTAGCAAAGTGATCCTGCCTGCATCTCTTCCGGGTATTGTGGATACTTTGAGAATCACATTTGGCTGGGCTTGGACGTATTTGGTTGTAGCCGAAATCGTCGGAGCGTCGAGTGGCTTAGGTTATATGATTATGCAGTCCTCTAGATTCTTAAGGCCGGATAAGATTTTTGTGGGAATCATAATTATTGGCTTGATGGGTCTGATTACTGACATTCTCTTCAAGGTCATCTATCGTACTTCATTCTCTTGGCTGAGAAAGGAGGGAGTGTAAATGGAGCATAAACTTGTCATTGACCAGGTGGGCAAAGTCTTTAATTCCAAGGGTGGCGAAATGGTCGCCCTCGATCGCACGTCTTTTAAGGTAAAAGAAGGAGAGTTTATCACGATCCTCGGACCTTCAGGGTGTGGAAAGTCCACCATATTAAGAATCGTGGCAGGACTTGAGGAACCAAGCTCAGGAACTGTGTATCTTGATGGACATGAGGTGAAAGGCCCTGGCCCGGATCGAGGTATGGTATTTCAATCTTATACTCTTTATCCTTGGCTAAACGTGGAAGATAATATTGCTTTTGGATTGAAACTAAAGGGAATCTCTCAAAAACAATGTACAGAGGTGGCCCAACATTATCTTGAACTTATCGGCTTAAACGGTTTTGAGAAACACTATCCGATCCAATTATCTGGGGGAATGAAACAGCGGGTGGCGATTGCCCGTGCGTTGGCCAATGACCCTGAAATACTCTTAATGGATGAACCGTTTGGCGCCTTAGATGCTCAAACTCGGAGTATTATGCAGGAAATCCTGCTCAAGGCGTGGGATGAATCAAAGAAGACGATTCTCTTTATCACGCATGATGTGGAGGAGTCCATCTTTTTGGCAGATTCGGTCTATGTCATGACAGCTAGACCCGGACGTTTAAAAGAAAACATCCCAGTGAATTTGCCTAGACCTCGCGATTATTGCATTAAGACCAGCTCAGAATTCTTAAGTCTTAAGACACGGTTGCTTGAGCTTATCCGTGAAGAGACTTTGAAAGCCATTAAGTAATAGATTAAATTGAACACCTAAAAACACCAAGATCATCATGATTTTGGTGTTTTTTTAAGGTGCAGATGTTCCTCTCAACGGGTCATAGTGATTGCTTAGTGGAGCAGTGGATACCTTCGTTGGCTAGAAGTTTGTTTTTGATCTGCCCATCCGGGAGTTAAACGACCTTGGCTGCTCACAAGCCGATCCAGGGCGGATGAGGAGATCTGAGGCCTGAGGCAGTGCTTGCCCAACCATGGGCTATTTTTGCTATGTCTTAATATGTCTTAAATTGAATCCAAAAAGTAAACGTTTTCATAATATAGGTTATACTGTAGTAAGTTTTTGAATCAATTTGGAAATCAGAGGTTCGTACAAGACTTATTTCTGAGTTATCATCTGCTTTAGAGGCATAAATTAAAAATTACCCTTAAGAATACTGTAGAAACTTGGCTATAAACTAACTATTGCAAAAATGTAAGCGAAGGAGTAGAATGAAAAATGTAAACGTTTAGATTTTTAAACAAGTCAGGTGGGATCATGAAATGCGCAAACCGACCATTAAAGATGTAGCAATTCTCGCTAATGTGTCTACCGCCACAGTATCTCGGGTTGTCAATAGACAAGGCGGTATTAAATCGAAAACCGAAGAACGCGTTCAGAAGGCCATAGAGCAGTTAAGCTACATACCTAACGCATTGGCCCGGAGTATGGTCAGGAAGCAGACGAATACGATCGGGGTAATTATTCCGGACATCAATAACCCCTTTTTTCCGTTGTTAGTATCGGGCATCGAACAACAGGCCAGGAAAAAAGGTTACTTTACAATCCTGTGTAATTCCAATGAATCCCCGGAGATTGAATCAGAACTAATTCAGGTTCTCTTGGAGCGCAGTGTCGATGGATTGATTATTACTACCGCAGATGAAGGCGGTTATCAGCTTCAACCTGTTATTGAGCGCATGATTCCTGTTGTTGCAGTCGACCGGCAAATCAAGAATTTCGAGGTAGACACGGTACTAGTTGGCAATGTGGACGGTGCTTATCAAGCGACTAGGCATCTGATTCTCCAAGGGCATACCAAAATAGCGATCATACGCGGTCCCCAAAAGACCACACCAGGGTATGAAAGATTTGTCGGCTTTCAACGTGCCTTAGCAGAATATAACCTTGAGCTGGATGAGAGATATGTCATGGAGGGCGACTTTAGAGAACAAAGTGGGTATGAGTGCACTAAAAAACTTTTCAAGCTAAATGAACCCCCAACGGCCATTTTTACCTCTAACAATTTAATGACTCTGGGATGTCTAAAAGCGCTTACGGAAATCGGCTGGATTTTAGGGGAACAAGTAGGGTTAATAGGATTTGACGATTTAGATTTCGCCGAATTTGTTAATCCCCCGTTAACCGTAGTTTCTCGGCCTATGCGCCAATTAGGAGAAGCGGCTTTTGACTTATTGTATGCCCAAATGACGAGTCAAGAGGATCGGCCCAAACGTCATTATGTTTTATCTCCAGAAATTAAAATTCGTCAATCTTGCTCTCTTAAATCACCAAAGCAATAAAAATAGAGGAGGAGACACTGTGAAAAAAGGTGGTATTCTAAATCCCGCACTCGCCAAATTGTTAGCGGAAACCGGGCATACCGATTATCTTGTGGTGACCGACGCTGGTCTGCCGCTCCCGGAAAACGTCAACACTAGGATTGATTTTGCCCTGAAACCTAATGTGCCTCGTTTTCTAGAGCTACTGGATACTGTTTTAGAGGAACTAGTTGTAGAAGAAATCATTTTGGCAGAAGAGATTAAAGCAGTTAGCCCAGAAATGCATGCTGAAATTCTAAAACGTTTTCCCAAGATTTCTATTAAATATATGTCGCATGTCCAATTCAAAGAGACGACAAAGCAGGCTCGTGGCTTCATTAGGAGCGGCGAATTTACGCCCTTTGCCAATATAATACTCGTGGCTGGTTGTGCCTATTAATGAATCGTTGCAAGGGGGAATAACCCATGAGCACTGCTAGGTTGAAGATGGTCGGCATTGGCAAGTCTTTTCCTGGAGTTAAGGCTTTGGCCGGGGTGGATATTGAAGTTGGTCAGGGCGAAATTCTCGCTTTGCTTGGTGAAAATGGCGCAGGTAAGTCTACACTTATGAAGGTTTTGGTGGGGGTTCACCAACCAGACTGTGGTGAAATCTATATCGACGGACAGCTTGTAATTATTCAAAATCCCCGCCAAGCCCAGGAATTGGGGATCAGCATTATCTATCAAGAGTTTAACTTGATTCCGTTTTTGAGCGTGGCAGAGAATATTTTCTTGGGCAGGGAGCCTCGAGTTATTAAAGGGGTTGTAAACTGGAAAAAACTCTACGCCCAGACCAAGGAATTGTTGGAGCGAGTGGGGCTCAGACATATATCACCTAAGAGTTTGGTCAATGAACTATCAATTGCGGAACAACAACTGGTTGAGGTTGCCAAGGCCCTATCCTACGCCTCGAAGATCATTGTTATGGATGAACCCACGGCGGCCCTGAATGAAGAAGATACGCGTCGTTTAATTAACATCATGGTCGGTCTCAAGGAACAAGGGATGGCGATTATTTTCATTACCCACCGACTAGAGGAAGTGGGTAGGGTTGCCGATCGAGTCACGGTGCTCCGAGATGGACGCTTCATCGGAAGTTCTGCCGCCCAGGAATTGTCCAAAGACGATATTGTACGGATGATGGTTGGTCGTGATATCAACGACTTATACCCAGAGCGTAACGATAAATTAGGAGAGACAGTTCTGGAGGCCGCAGGTTTAAACTTCTACGATCACTTGAAGGATGTTAGTTTCTCCTTAGCTAAGGGAGAAGTTTTAGGTATCGGTGGACTGATGGGTTCGGGCAGCGAGCATTTGGCGAAGGCACTTTTTGGAGTTTATCCCAAGATCCAAGGCACAGTCATTGTGGAAGGCGGCAAACCTATCAGTTCAATCAGGGAAGCTATCGATGCCGGGGTGGCTTTGGTAACGGATGACCGCAAAGGCTTAGGCTTGGTTTTAAATATGTCGGTAGGGAAAAATATCTTGATGCCTACTTATCGCCACCTAGCAAAACTTGGCGTATTGGTGAACCGGACCAAACACACAGATATTATTCAGAAGTGGATTGAAAAATTAAAGATCAAGGTTCATAGTCCCTCCGTTGAGGTCGTCACTTTAAGCGGCGGGAATCAGCAAAAAGTGGTTTTGGCAAAATGGCTGGAGATGAACCCCAAGGTGCTAATTTTGCAAGAACCCACGCGCGGAATTGACGTTGGTGCCAAAGGCGAGATCTATCAAATGATGAAAAATCTTACGGACGAAGGCAAGAGCATTATTTTAATTTCCTCGGAAATGCCCGAGTTGTTGGGCATGAGCCATCGGATTCTCGTGATGCATGCTGGACGTATTACTGGCGAACTTCTTAATGAAGAGGCAACCCAAGAGAAAATATTCATGTATGCGACAGGAGGGGAGGTTGGTTGAGCGTGGTAAAACAAGACGGCAACAAATTTTCAAGTATCGGTCTGATTAACAAGTATCGAGTATTTCTAATCTTTATTGTGATGTGTATCCTTGCTAGCTTCCTGTCCGATGCCTTTTTCACGGTTTCTAACCTCTTTAATGTTGCACGGCAGGTTTCAATCACGGCAATTATCGCAGCTGGAATGACTTTGGTCATTCTTATCGCCGGGATTGATTTGTCGGTTGGTTCAATATTAGCCTTTTCTGGGGCAACGGTAGCAGGGCTGTTATCTTCCAATGTACCCTTGCCCTTCGCCATAGTGCTGGCCTTGCTGGTCGGGACTCTTTTTGGCCTGACTAATGGATTTCTTGTCACGAAATTCGGAGTACCATCGTTTATCGTAACGCTGGCACTTATGACTATTGGCCGAGGAATGACTCTAGTTTATACCAAAGGATATCCCTTAGTCGTTTCTAACAGTTCCTTCCGTACTATTGGCGGGGGAAAAATTTTAGGTGTACCTTTGCCAATCGTTATCATGCTTGTGGTTTATGCGGTTATGTACTGGGTGCTTCATTACACAAGTTTTGGCCGCTACGTTTACGCCGTTGGAGGAAACGAAGAGGCGTCTCGCTTGTCCGGTATTCGAGTCAACTACGTTAAAATTGCGGTTTATGGTATTTCAGGTTTCCTTGCCTCGTTGTCCGCTCTGATTTATACCTCGCGCCTCATGTCGGCACAACCGACAGCCGGCATGGGTGTGGAACTGGATGCGATAGCCGCTGTAATCATAGGAGGCACAAGTTTATCAGGTGGAAAGGGAGGGATCATAGGCACATTAATAGGGGCCTTAATCATGGGTGTACTTGATAACGTGTTGAACTTAACGAACGTTTCGCCATTCTATCAAAGTATAGCTAAAGGCTTGGTTATCTTGGTTGCCGTTATTATTGATGGCAAGTTCTCACAACTTAGAAACTATAAAAAGTAGGGGGAAAATAAGAATGAAACGAAAATTAGCAGCTCTTCTTGTTACTGTACTTACCTTGAGTTTGGTCCTAGTTGGTTGTGGTGCCAAAACAGATAATGCTACCCCGCCCACGAAAAAGATCAAAATAGGTCTTTCCATGAATACGTTGAATAACCCGTTTTTTGTTGCTGTTAAAGAGGGTGCTGAAGCAGAGGCTAAAGCTGCAGGGATCGAGCTTATCGTCACAGACGCGCAGAATAATCCTGCCCAACAAATAGCGGATGTGGAAAACCTCATTCAACAAAAACCTGATATCTTAATTATTGATCCTGCCGATAGTGATGCTATTGCCGAAGGTGTGAAAAAAATTAACACCGCCAAAATACCTGTATTCACGATTGACCGTCAAACGAACGGGGGAGAAGTTCTCACCCACATTGGCTTTGACGCCATCAAATCCGGAACAATCGCAGGGGAAGCCCTGGCTAAAGCCCTGAACGGCAAAGGGAACGTTGTTGAAATTCAAGGAATTATGGGTACTAACGTTGCTCGGGATCGCAGTAAAGGTTTCAACCTAGCTATGGCCAAATATCCAGATATCAAAATTATTGCTAAGCAGACTGCTAACTTTGACCGCGGTCAAGCGCTCAACGTTATGGAAAATATCCTCCAAGCCAATCCGGTCATCGACGGCGTCTATGCTGCTAACGATGAAATGGCAATGGGTGCTCTTGCTGCCATGGATGCGTCTGGACGGACTGCTAAGATCAAATTAATCGGGTGCGACGCTATTGATCCGGCTCTCGCTGCTATTAAAGCGGGCAAAATGGCTGCTACCATTGCTGAGCCTCCCTTTTTCTTAGGGAAAGAAGCCATCAAAACTGCAATGAAAATTTCTAAAGGCGAAGCAATTGAGAAGTCCGTTATTCTTGGTTCCACGTTAGTTACTAAAGACAACGTTGAGACGGTCAAAACACGCGATTAGGAAGTGCTAATTATGAGTCAAGGAATAGTTACCGTCGTCGGCAGCTATGTGACTGATTTAATGAGCAGGACCCCCCATATGCCTAAAGTTGGTGAAACTGTCCTCGGTGGCCCATTCAAAATGGGTCCCGGGGGCAAAGGCGGGAACCAGGCAGTGGCGGCGGCCCGGCAAGGATCAGCGGTTTATATGGTCACAAAAGTTGGAGACGATGAATTTGGGGCTTATGCCCGAGCAAACTTTACTAAAGAAACTATCAACACGCAATACGTCTTTGTGGACCCGGTCGAAGCAACTGGAGCAGCGCTCATAGCGGTGGATGACAACGGAGATAACTTGATTGTGGTGGCCCTTGGTGCTTGCGGCACACTTACTACAGAAGAAGTGACTCAAGCAAGTCAGGTCATCGCAAAATCCGATATAGTACTGGTGCAGTTGGAGACGAGTAATGAAGCAGTCATCGCAACCGTTGCTCTGGCCAAAGGCCATGGAGTGCCGGTGATTCTGAATCCAGCACCTTACCATGAGTTCCCTCGGGAAATTCTCCAAGATATTACCTACATTACCCCTAATGAGACTGAAGCTTGTAGTCTAACTGGGTTAAAGGTGGATACTGAAGCGGACGCGCTTCAAGCTGCCAAAGCAATCTATGTCATGGGCGTGCCTAATGTCTTAATAACTTTGGGTAAAAAGGGTTGCTATTACTATCACGGTGGAGAGTCCGGCAAGCTCTACCCCGGCTTTGAGGTGCAAGCCCTGGACACAACGGGCGCCGGGGATGCCTTCAATGGCGGTTTGGCCTATGCCTTAGCTTCCGGACAAGCGCTTGGTGAGGCCATTATCCACGCCAATGCTGTTGCAGCGTTGTCTGTCACTAAGGTGGGGACCTCACCAGCGATGCCAACCATTGACGAAGTACTGGCTTTTAAAGCAGTCGATAAACTATAATTTAGTTTAAATATCTAACAGAGAAGAGTTGTCGAATGAAGAAAGTGAATTTCGCCAAACTGATTGATCATACTATCCTCAAACCTAATGTTCTAGATCAAGAGGTGGAGGCTTTATGCTCGGAGGCCAAAAAATTTGGGTTTGCCTCTGTTTGCCTTAACCCGTCCTATGTTGCTCTAGCAAAAAGTCGCTTAGCGGGTTCCGATGTAAAAGTTTGTACGGTGATTGGATTCCCGTTGGGACAAAATACGACTAGAACTAAGATTTTCGAGGCCGAAGATGCGATAGAATTAGGTGCGGTTGAACTGGACTATGTTGTCAATGTCAGCGATGTGCTTAACGAGCGCTACGCTGTGGTTAAAGCTGAAATGGAACAGTTTGCTGGACTTAAGCAAAAACATAGCGGCATCCTGATAAAAATCATTCTCGAAACTTGCTACCTGAGCTTGGCACAAATTTCTAAGCTTTGTCAACTCGCGAAAGAAGCTAACTTGGATTTCGTAAAGACTTCCACTGGCTTCGGCAGTGGTGGCGCTACTGTTGAACAGGTTGAGTTGATGCGCAAGACGGTTGGGCCAACAATGGGTGTGAAAGCTTCAGGTGGAATTCGTTCCTACGAAGACGCCTTTAAAATGGTTGAAGCTGGGGCATCTCGGATTGGAGCAAGTGCGGGCGTTAGGATTGTTTCAGAAGCAATTTCTTAGTTATAGAGCCTATGACAGATGTATCTTGGAGATTATTGGGCGGCCTGCTTGCGGGCTGTCTGTTTGTTTGTAATGATTTTAAGCTTGAAATTGCCATGTTGCATTCGCCTACCTTTGGTTGCTTACCGCTAGCCTGGTTTAGTTTCAGAAAACAATCCAATAATATAATCGAGGTGGAAGAAAGCCATGATATAATGGCTTGATAAGCTCCGTCGACCGACTGGCTTTGCCAGGATCGATTTGAAAACTGGAGAGATCACGAACTGGTCGTTTCAGTAGCGCTGGATTTATCACTTCTCCAGCGGCACCTGTAAGGCTGAGGATTTTAACGTCCTAATGGATCAGCTTAGGTGAAATGAGGGTATCAGCAAACTTACTCAAAAAATTATGAGTATAATTTTAAGCTGCGAGATTTATATGGTTCAATTCATAGTCTCCGATCTCCTGCATGCGCCTGCTTGTCGTTTCATGCCCAATGATCTTGGTGCCCTCAAAGCGCAATTGCCCCAGATGTGATCCCAATCAGAATGAGAATTAAAGACCAAGAGTTCTTTCGGGACTATTTGAGTCAAGAGATATACCTTTATGACATCCATGGAGAGTGGACCTAAGTGCGTATCACATAAAACATTGTGATGATTTCCTTTGATACACTGAAAACAAAGCTTTGAGGCTCTGTGATTGAACTCAGCAATCCAGGTCAAGAATTATTGCTTCTTTTGACTTATGCTGTACACGAGGAGGTGAGAAAATGAATCAGGTTGAAACAGTAATGGCAGTGCAAAAAATGCAGGATTATATTGATGCCCATATATATGAAGAGATCACACTTAAGCAACTCTCAAATGTAGCTGGATATTCTTCATGGTACTCGGCGAGAATTTTTAAAGATATAACTGGAAGAACACCCTTTGATTATATTCGTGCCTTAAGATTAACCAGAGCAGCACTTGTTCTTCGTGATGAGGAACGAAAAATAATAGATGTTGCCTTGGATTTTGTATTTGACTCTCACGAAGGCTTCACTCGTGCTTTTTCAAAAGAGTTTGGCTTACCCCCAAAAAGATACAGTCAAAACACTCCGCCTATACAACTTTTTATGCCTGCAAGAGTTTTCGATACCTACCGAGCATTTCATAAAGGAGCAATAAATATGAGTGAGAAAAAAGCAACCAAAACAGTATTCGTGCAAATTATTGAACGTCCTGCCCGAAAGGTACTTCTAAAGCGAGGAATCAAAGCAACAGACTATTTTGCATACTGCGAAGAAGTCGGCTGTGATGTGTGGTCTATGCTTTCTAGTGTTAAAGAAGCAATTTATGAACCAATTGGAATGTGGCTACCAAAACACCTAATTAAAGTTGGTACTTCCCAATATGTGCAGGGTGTGGAGCTACCGCTTGACTACAACAATTCGGTTCCTGATGGATATGATCTGATTGATTTGCCACCCTGCAAGATGATGGTTTTTCAAGGAGAACCTTTTAACGACGATGATTTCATGGATGCTATCGGCGAAATTTGGAAGCACATCGAAAAATTCAACCCCAATATTTACGGATATAACTGGGCACCTGAAGCAGCACCGAGATTTCAACTTGCCCCGATGGGTTATAGAGGGTATATTGAGGCGCGACCAGTTGTTACAGTGAATTAACGTCAAAAGCTGAGCATTTAATTTTATATGCAAGCAAACTATTCCGACCATCGGCTCTATAAGGGGAAGCGCTTAATAGACCAGTGAATTGACAAATAAAACCCCAGCTTTAGCCGGGGTTTTACTTCAAAGACAGGGTCTGCATAGAACCTTATCGCAATTAGAGGAAGAGGCTAGCACCTGCTAACTCTTTCCTCTAGTTCAAATTGAGTTTCCCTTGGGAAGAGTGCCAAAGGGATCATTTGTCTACATTCTTAGAGGTCTGAGCTTGCTCCTAAATATTATCAGCGACTTCCCCCCCGGCGGATGAGGTGGCAAGCTTCTAATTTCTGAACAAAAGGGCATGTAAAGGAAAAGGATTTAAGATTGTGTAAATTTGGCTCGTAGTATAGGATATAGTATTGCTGAAAGACCAGAAATTGGTAGAAGTATCGCTGTTCTTCTTGAAAAGGGGACTAAAATTATAAACTAAAAAGCAACTAATCTCGCACGAAGATAAGTTGCTTTTTAGTTTCTCTATGTTTAATCCTAGAACAATGCTATAATTAATGTGGTAAAATTTAACTATCATATTGCAACTAAATATAACGCGATGGTAGATGTCACGCCAGGCCTAACCCCGTCCCTGCGACAACTCCATCGACAACTGTTAGCAAATAGACTTTGCGAGGGGAGTGATTTCATGCGTTACGAAGGAACCGTCTATCGTCCACCCAGTGAAGCTGAAAGTTTGCTGATTCAAGCGACTATCGGCTGTCCCCATAATAATTGTACATTTTGTGGTATGTATCGGAACACCAAGTTTCGGATCCGATCGGTGGCAGATATAAAAGAGGACCTACTGATGGCCCGAGATTATCATGGCGACAAAGTAAGAACGATCTTTTTCCCCGACGGGAACACGATTTTAATGAAAACAGACCAGCTTATAGACATTCTTTACTATGCCCGGGAAATGTTTCCCGATTTGAAACGTATGACTGTCTATGGCTCTGCGAAATTCCTTAAGTTAAAAAAACTCAATGAGTTCCGCCTTCTGAGAGAGGCAGGTTTAACCCGTATACATTCGGGAATGGAGAGTGGGGATGACGAAGTTCTTCGTAGCATTAATAAAGGCTTCACAGCCTCTGAAATGATTGAAGAAGGTCTCAAGGTGAGAGAGGCCGGTATTGAACTGAGCGAATATATCCTCATTGGGATTGGTGGACGTGAACGTACCCAAGAACATGCCTTAGAAAGTGCCCGGGTACTCAATGCCTTTACCCCAGATTTCGTACGGTTACGTACTTATGTTCCTTGGAAAGGGACGCCCCTTTACGAAGACCACCAACAAGGACGCTTTCTCCTGCTTAGTCCCTACGAAGCATTAAGGGAAACCCGTCTTCTGATTGCTAACTTAGAAGGGCCTTTCGAGCTACTCAGTGATCATGTCTCGAATTTTGCTCCGATTAATGGGAACCTGCCTAACGATAAGCTAGAGATGATTGAAACCATAGATAGACTCTTAGCGGTACCAGAAAACAACTTTAGACAAGTGGATTCTCGTTACCTTTAGGTGGGTTGAACGAGAAGTTGAGATGCTCTTAGCATGGTAATAAAACCTCGGGGACAATAAAGAACAAGGTGCTTCGCATTTAACGCGGAGCACCTTGTTTTAGGCAGCTGGGGAGTGTGAGACCTATAATTTCTAATTACTTTCCTGTAGCAGCTGATAGTTCCCGCTTACCTTTTCCTAATAATTCCTTATTTCGTTTATATTTCAGGAATCCATCGACTCCAAGAAGCTCAGCATATTGAGCAAATTTGAGAAAGGCTAAGTTAGTCCAAATATAGCCGAAGTTATTAAATGATCCACCAGCTAGGAACTGAACATTCATGAACATTGCAATAAGAGCGAACCAGAATATTCGAAATCCTAGTAGCATAGATAAGCCCACTAAAAGTTCAAAAGTTACTACTAAGGTATCAGTCACTCCTGGCATACCTAAAAAGATATTTTGAGCAACCCAAGCAAAGGCTTTGTTAATGTAAAGCGGATCGAAACTAGTAACTTTTGGGCCTGCTATGTTGGTAATGAGACTTTCAATTTTCCCAGCCGAATTAAGTTTACCATCTGAAAACCATACTAATTTGTGTGATGCAGATTGAACCCATGCCCAGCCATAGATTAGTCTTACAACTGTGAAAATAATGACTAGAAAAGCCACTTTTCGGTTCGTAAATTGTGTTTTTACTTCATTAAGATATGATGTCATAAAGAAATCCTCCTTTAATATTTTTTCTTAACCATGGCAAGGTGAAACATTGAGATAGATAATAGCAAGTTTATATGTATACAGTGTTAACTAATTAACACTGTTAAACTTTCTTGATAACTCTGTTAACACATAAATTTACTCGGGATTCGACAGTGAAATGCTCAGGCTCGGCATTTACGTGAGTGAAGTGAAGTGAAAATGGAAAAATTATACGTTTGTAATAATTATTATAAACTAGAATATTTTATAAGTAAAGAGGTAATTTAAATAATATATTTATTGTTTTTGCTTAATTCATAGCAATAGCAATAGCCTGTTCTGATGAAAATTGCGGACAGATGGAACAAATTTATTGCTTTGAAAAACGAGATGGATAACTGGGGAACAGGAGGGAAAGTACTTAGCAAAGTATTGGCAGGAAGATAGAAGTTACACTGGTCCACAGAGGAAAGTAGCTAAATAAACTATACAAATCTTATCCGGTAAAAATGTAATAAAGCTGCCGAGGAGTTTCCACAGACGCAATGTTATGTTAATAGCTTTGGTTGCTACCTTGCATGCAGGTAGGGTATCATTCGCATATCTTTGTGAAATAAGTAGAAAATGTGCACTTAACGGGAGGTTACAATCAGTGAAGAGGTAGGGGACAGGTAGTTGTTTTAATCAGAAACAACGCACCCTGTCCCCTTGTTTTTCATGGACTCGTCCAAGAGGTCTTTGCAGAGCAACCGTAACAGCTACAATGTGAAACAAGTTACTTGACCCTATAGTTACTATAGGGTGTAGGATAAGTAATATGAAGCAATTATTAAAAGCAAACGGCTGCCAGAAACATTGGAAGAATTAAAACGATCAATAGAAAGGCTATGAGATAACGATGGGAAAAAGAATTCTAATTAAAAATGCGCGGGCCATTGTGACATGTGATGTTGCAGACCAAGTGTTTTATGATACCGATATGCTTATCGAGGGACCACAGATTATACAGATGGGCAAGAATTTACCGTCGCAGGACGCTGAAGTAATCGACGGGCGTGATAAATTCATTTATCCCGGCCTAATCAACACGCATCACCACTTTTTTCAAACCTTTGTCCGTAACCTGATGACGATCGATTATCCCAATATGCTGGTGGTCGAATGGTTGGACAAAATCTATCGTATTTTTCAAAAGATTGATTCCGATGTCATCTATTATTCTTCACTGACCGCCATGGGAGACTTGCTCAAGCATGGATGCACCTGCGCTTTCGACCACCAGTATTGTTATACACGCACGTCGGGCAAGTTGTTGGTCGACCGGCAGATGGAAGCGGCTGTACAACTTGGCATCAGGTATCACGCAGGTAGAGGCACCAATACACTCCCTCGTAGCAAAGGAAGCACAATCCCCGACAATATGCTGGAAACGACTGACGAATTCATTTCTGACTGCGAGCGTCTGATTGATTTGTATCATGATCCGGCACCGTTTTCAATGCATCAAATCGTAGTGGCGCCTTGCCAACCGATTAACAGCTACATTGAGACATTCAAGGAATCGGTCGCTTTGGCCAGAACCAAGGGTGTTCGCCTGCATACCCATCTTGGTGAGGGCGAAAACAACATTATGCAGGAGCGCTGGGGTAAGCGAACGCTTGAATGGTGCGAGGAAATCGGCTTTATCGGCCCGGACGTCTGGATTGCTCATGGCTGGGAGCTGCAACCCGACGAATACAAGGTGATGGGACAAAACGGCACTGGCGTTTCCCATTGTCCGGCGCCAGCGGTGCTGGGCGGTTTTCCGATACTTGATATGAAGGCCTTACAGAAAGAGAATGTGATCATTAGCCTGGGATGCGACGGTTCCGCAACCAATGACAGTTCTAGTCTGCTCGATTCGCTCAGGATGGCTTATCTGATGCAGGCCTACCATAGTAAAGCGCGCGGAGGGTGCCTTTCACCCTACGAATTGCTGAAAGTTGCCACGGTTAACGGCGCAAAAACGCTGGGACGCGAGAAATTGGGGTCGCTGGAGGTTGGAAATGCTGCTGACCTGTTTATGATCAACACTGGGGTGCTGGAACTGACGGGTACCCTGCATGACCCGAAAAATATTCTGGCGCGGGCCGGTGTCACGGGCCCAGTTTGGCTGACGATGGTTAATGGCAAGGTTGTGTTCAGGGACGGTCAACTGTTGGGTGTTGACGAACAAGCACTGTCCGAACAGGGCGAAAAGGTTTGCACGCGGGTGCTTCGTAATGAATGTGAAGCGTTCCGCTAAAAATAAGAACTATAAAGAAATGAGGGGGAATTTCACATGAAAATTTTTAAAGGTTTTGCACTTCTTATGTGTATGTTGATCCTGTTAACGGGTTGCAGCAGCGCGCAGCCAGCATCAAGTGAGCAGAAAAAAATGAAAGTTGCGCTACTCCTTTCCGGTCCGGCGAACGATCAGGGCTGGAATGCCACAGCTTTAGAGGGACTTAAGGCCGCTGAATCTAAATTCGGGTTGGAGACTACCTATACGGAAAATGTAGGGGTCGCTGACGCTGAATCAGCGTATAATGATTATGCGTCACGGGGATATGATTTGATCATCGGGCACGGCTTCCAGTTTGGAGATCCAGCAGTCAGTGTGGCTAAAAAATTCCCTAATCTCCATTTCATGGCAACTGAGGCCAATTCACAGGCTTCAAATATGGCTTCCTATGTGATGAGCTGTGAGCAGGGGGGATATCTGATGGGTATTCTGTCCAGTTCGATGTCCAAAACCGGCAAAATCGGTGTCATCGGCGGTATGGAGCAACCGTCCATTGTCAAGGAGCTTGAGGCGTTTAAGCTGGGAGCGAAAAAGGTAAACCCCAATATAGTGGTCTATGAAATCTACTTAAATTCGTTCACCGATGTTTCCGCTGGCAAAGATGCGGCCCTGTCCATGATCGGTAAGGATGCGGATGTCCTGTACCATGTCGCAAACCAGGCGGGCACCGGTGCCATCAAGGCGGCGGAGGAAAAAGGTATATTGGCTTGTGGTAATTCATACGACCAGAATTCAATTGCGAGTAACACTGTCATGTGTTCGACGGTGTATAATATGCCGACCGTCATTCTAACCGCAGTTGAAGCAGTAAAAAACGGTACGTATAAAGGTGGCGTGACTCACTTGGGCATGAAGGAGAAAGTCGTCGATATTTCCTCGTATCATTCGTTCGAGAGCAAAATTCCTGAAGCTACTAAAAAACTGATCGAAGATACCAAGAAACAGATAATCGATGGGAGTCTTATCATCCCAGTTATCGAGAAATCCACAAAATAGGAAACTATATAATGGGGAAGATGTCTCGGTGGACTAGGGTTGCGAACTGAAAGAAACGGCACGGATTTTGCCGGTATCAGGCGCAAACTGTCCAGTGAAACATCTTCTTCTTATTTAGGAGGTGAATCTATGGCTTTGCTTTCCATGAAGAACATCACCAAATCTTTTTTCGGGAAAATGGCCAATAATCAGGTATGTTTCGATCTGGAGCCTGGAGAGATCCATGCGCTCTTAGGGGAAAACGGTGCCGGGAAAACCACTCTGATGAACATTTTGTACGGTATCTACACAAGGGATTCCGGCGATATTCTATGGAAAGGGCAACCGGTCTCCTTTGCGTCACCCAGGGATGCTATTGCTTGCCATATAGGTATGGTGCATCAGCATTTCATGCTGGTACCTACCCTAACCGTGTCGCAGAACATCACGCTTGGGCTCAGGAGAAAAGGGCATCCGTTTCCTGACCGTAAGGCGCTTAATGCGGCCATTACGGAGGTTTCGAAAAAATACGGATTGCAGATTGATGTCGACGCATACATCTCCACGCTGTCCGTGGGCGAACAGCAAAGAGTTGAAATTATTAAACTTCTCTACCGTGATGCAAAACTGCTTATCTTGGACGAGCCCACGGCAATGCTTACCCCGCAAGAGACAGAATACTTTTTTGCGGTACTGCGTAAACTGCGCGCGGACGGCCGTTCGGTGATCATCATTACCCACCGCATCCCCGAGATCATGAGCATCACGGACCGCGTCACGGTTCTACGCGATGGGAACAATATAGTGACGGCGAAAACCCGCGATTTTACCGAGCGGGAGCTGTCGCAGTATATGATCGGCCGTCAGCTTCACAGTATCCAGCGGGAGCCCATCGTGCCCGACGCTGGCAGCGAGGGGCTGGTGCTCGAGGACGTATCCTTGACAGAAAACGGTAGGGAGCGACTCGATTCGCTGTCCTTGCGGATTGCACCAGGGGAGATCGTCGGCGTCGCTGGGGTTGATGGCAATGGGCAAAAGGAGCTTGTCGAGGTGATTCTGGGCATCCGTAAACATAGCAGTGGCAAGATCAGACTGGGCGGCGTGGATATAAGTTCGATGAGCGTACTTGAACACAAGAAGCTGGGAATGGGCTATATTTCAGACGACCGTCAGCAGGACGGCCTGGTGATGGACATGAACCTCACGGACAATATACTCTTAAAAACACACACTGACCCCCGCTTCATTGAGCACGGACTGATCAATGCCCGCCTAGTGCGGGAAGACACCCAAAAGGTAGTGGAAGACTATGCAATCAAAACGCCGGGCTTGAATACTCCTCTGCGATACCTGTCTGGCGGAAACCAGCAAAAGCTGATCCTAGCGCGTGAAATGGCAGGTGACCCGAAAGCGATCGTGGCCCTTCAGCCGACACGCGGGCTGGATATTGGTGCGACGGAGTTCGTCCAACAGCAACTTCTCGAGCGGCGGGCGAAAGGGTGCAGTATTCTCCTCATCTCAGCTGACTTGGAGGAAGTCCTCTTGCTGAGTGACAGGATCGTCGTGATTTACAAAGGGCGCTTTATGGGGATCTTCCCTAACACGAAAGAACTGGATCTCTCCCATATCGGTCTTATGATGGCCGGGAGAACGTCTGAAGCAGGGGAGGAATCACTATGAAACGGTTTGGAACACTTCTGTCGTTTCTCGGCATTGCTGTCCTGACGTTGTTAATCACCATGTTGCTAATCCTTATGGTTGGCAGCAACGTGGACCAGGCGTTCTCCGGCTTTTTATCCGGAATTTTCGGCTCGTTTTATTCGGCTTCCGAGGTGTTGGTGAAAGCGACGCCATTGATCTTGACAGGATTAGGCGTGGCAGTCGGTTCCCGTAGCGGGTTCATCAACATCGGCGCGGAAGGGCAACTTTACATGGGTGCCATTGCCGTTACCGGCATTGCTTTCTGGATGCATGATCTGCCGGCCATTGTTATGATTCCGCTGGTGATCCTGGGCGGGTTTGTTTTTGGCGGCGTTTGGTCAGTTATTCCGGGATTTTTAAAGGCGAGGTTCGGGATCTCGGAAGTGATCACCACGCTGATGTTTAATTATATTGCCCTAGGTATTGTCGGCATTTTGGTGCGTACTTGGCTCAAGGACCCATCAAGTGCTTTACCGATGTCGGCTTTTCTGCCTGACGCTGCGACGTTACCGATCATTTTGAGCTCTACACGGCTGCACGCAGGCTTATTGGTCGCTCTGATCAGCGTAGTCATCATCTGGCTACTGGTTTGGAAGACTCCCGCAGGTTACGAAATGCGGGCGGTGGGTCTCAATCCCAGGGCCTGTATGTGCTCCGGCATTTCGGTCTATAAAAACATCCTCCGTTCCTCGTTGATAAGCGGTGGCCTTGCAGGAATTGCCGGTGTGTGCGAGGTGACCGGACTGCATCATAAGCTGATTGAAGGTATCTCACCAGGCTATGGGTATATCGCTATCATCGTCGCGCTGCTGGGGAAGAACCATCCGATAGGCGTGGTCATCTCCGCTCTGGGCATTGCGGCGCTTCAGGTTGGTTCACTGGGAATGCAACGCATGGCTGGTGTGCCAACCTCCATTTCATCCATCATCATGGGAGTCGTCGTCTTATTAATTCTGGCACGTAAACGTATATTCCGCCGTCTTTTAACAGACGAATAGGAGGATCAAACAATGGATTCTGAAGTTATTGCGCTTGTTTCGGTATATCTAATCGCCTCTGTTCGGATGGCAACCCCCCTTATCTTAGCGGGACTGGGAGAGGCTATTTCTGAGAAAGCCGGGATCATTAATATTGGCGTTGAGGGAATTATGCTTTCTGGAGCATTTTTTAGCTTTATCGTCTCGTTTTTTACAGGAAATCTGTTATTAGGTCTGTTAGCGGGTATCGTGGGCGGCATCATGGTCAGCATGATCCATGCCGTATTAAGCATCCATTGTCAAGCCAACCAGACCATTGTGGGTCTGGCGCTCAACTTTATGGTACTGGGCCTTACCAGCTTCCTATTTTTGATGGTATTTGGCCAAGCGACAACCATCCCTTCTTGCGCGGTGCTTAGTGAGGTGAAAATCCCCCTGCTGTGGCGCATCCCGATAATCGGCGAGGCCCTGTTCAATCAGAATTTGTTTGTCTATATTGCACTGATCAGCCTTGTCCTGACGGCCATTTTCTTTTATAAGACGGAGTGGGGCGTTAATCTGGTGGCAGTTGGGGAACATCCGCAGGCAGCGAACTCCGCGGGCCTTAACGTGGTTGTAGTCCGCTATTTCGCTTGTTTTGTCAACGGTGTGCTGGGCGGATTGGGGGGAGCAAGTATAACGCTGGGACAGCTCGGTTTCTTCATGGAGAACGTTACCTCCGGTAGAGGCTACATTGCTTTGGTGGTGGTAATCCTGGGACGGCGCAATCCGTTCGGAATTTTTGCGGCAGCCATGGTGATTGGATTTTCCCAGGCGCTACAGTTCAATCTCCAAACCTTGGGCATTCCGATTCCCTCGCAGGTATTCAGCATGTTCCCCTATGTCGTTGCCGTAATCGTACTGTGTTTATCGATTGGTAAAAGCCGAGACCCGGCTGCACTGGGTGTCCCCTACGAACGCAATAAACGGTAAAGCGACTCAGCATAGCTCGGGTTTTTGCTACCCGAATAATGTCAGAACCCGACAGGATTGCCTGTCCGGTTATTGATAGATATAATGATCTCATCGGCAACCTTTGCATGACGAAACTGATTAACCGTCACTACGATGGTTCAAAATATGACGTCGGAGGAACGCAGATCTTCCGGCGTCATATTTTGTGTCTTGGCGCAGCGAAAGGAAGGATTATGATATGAAAGAGACTCTTAGCATTGGTGAAATCAGTGCATTATTTCATTTAAATGTGCAAACGCTCATCTATTATGATTCAATCGGTCTGTTGGTCCCGGCCGAACGGAATCCAATGAACGGCTATCGCCGATATCGGTTCGACCAGATATATAAGTTGGCGGCCATACGTTACCTGCATCGCCTGGGCTATTCCCTCAAGGAGATCCACTCCTCCTATTTAGAGTCCTGCGATATTAATTTTACGCTAGAGCAGCTTAAAAAGCAGTCGTGTATTTTAAGGGAAAAAGCAGAGAACTTGCTTAATACTGACAGGGCGATTCAGCAGAAAATCCATTTCATCGAGCAAGAATTGCCGAATGTTGACATGGAGCGCGTCTCAATCAAGGAATTCCCCGAGCGGCACTATTTTGCTATCGGCGGAGAGGAGCTGCTATATGGAGATGATTCGTTCTACCTCAATCCGACCGTTGTGTTTTATAAAGATGATTCTAAATATTTCGGTGCATATCTGTTCGACGATGGAGAAAACTTTAACCTGCAGAAAGAAAGAGCCGATTTTCTGCGATTTCCCGTTATACCCGCTGGAAGTTTTCTCTGCGGTTATCATCAGGGGGCTTATGAGCACATCCGTGAAAGTGCCTGCCGCATTCGTGATGCGCGTAAGGATCTAGATCTATCGGATATTACGATCAATTTTAATATCATTGACCAATTTGTAGAGCGGGACAGTAAGAGCTATATTACTGAAGTGCAAATTCCTATTATCGAAAACGAGGAACATCGCGCGCGGTTATTGTGCCTTTAGTAGCGGAGAGTTTTTTCTGCGCGCTCGTAGGTCTTGGATTCTTTTGGACCTCAGATGGACCCTTTTAGATGGGATTCGGGGGCCAAATTTTTGTTCTATGTGACAGGAGAGATCAAATCATGCAGGCCTATCTTCGGAATCATGAGACAGAAGGCACAAAAAAATCAGTTAAGGGTTCCACAGGTATTTTTGTACCCAAGCCGCCCTCTGACAATATACTGATTCCCCATATTATGGTATGATTAAGGTATATCAAAGTTTGGGGAGAATATCGTTATGAGACAGTTAATCGATCTGAAGGTAGATTATGCGTTTAAGCTTATTTTTGGCAAACTGGGTAACGAGAGGATTCTTATAGCGTTCTTAAATGCTACGCTCAAACTTCCTAAGGAAGATCAAATTACAACAGTTGTTTTATTGAATACTGAACTTAACAAAGAATATAAAGAAGATAAAAAATCTTTGCTAGATATCCGGGCAGTGACAGCCGAGGGAGTTCAAGTTAATATTGAAATCCAATTGGCAAACCAATATGATATGGAAAAACGAACACTTTTTTACTGGGCAAAAATGTACACTCATCAAATGCACGAAGGAATGGCATACCAAGAGTTAGCAAAGACAATTACGATAAATATTTTAGATTTTAATTACATTAAACAGACAAGGAATTACCATAGTGTATTTAGACTTTTCGAGATTGAAGAGTGTTTTGAACTGACAGAGGCACTGGAAATACATTTTATGGAATTGCCTAAACTCCTGGTAAAGTGGCGAGAAAGGTTGGTTAGTCCTTGGGAGGACGCCTTAGTACGTTGGTTATTCCTTTTGGAGGGCTCAGACGATGAAGAAATATTTAAGACCTTGGAGGAGATCGCAATGCAAGATCCTGTGTTAAATCAAGCGATGGAAGAATGGGAAAAATCGAGTGCAGATCCTGAAGTGCGAGAAGTTTATTTCGCAAGACGTAAAGCGGTTTTAGATGAGAAGGCAGCTATAAGAGAAGCAGAGTTGAGGCTACTGAAAGCGATAAAAGAAGGTAAAGAGGAAGGTATAAAAGAAGGTATAAAAGAAGGCATAAGAGAGAATAAGTTGGAAGTGGCCAAAAATTTATTAAATAGGGGAATGGATATTCGTGTAATCTCTGAAATTGTAGGAATATCAGAGAAAGAGGTTAGGGAAATAAAATGATTCCCTTACCAAACAACGCACCAGTCCCCTTTGCTGAAATATAAACAGGAAATGTACTCTTTAACCCTTCTGTACAGCGGGTGAAAGAGTACATTTTTCTCGTTGATGATTAGACCGCAAAGGTTGTCCGTGTACAACTGCATAAATTCAGCTGCAAAAGTTTGGTAAAAGAAATAGCTTATTGACAAAAGCGCAGTATGAATGAGTTCAAACTTATTATATAATTATGATATAAAATAGAATTATTCTAATGTTAAAGGGGTTTGGACTATGGGAAATATATGTTTTAAAATTGTTGTGTCAGGAGACATATGTGTAAATTTATTACAGTGGAGAACTGATCAACAGTGTACTCAGGGTTTGAATTGGCAGTCTTATCCACATGTCCACAATAGTTTTAAAAATGGAGAGGCACTACTTTTGTCAAAGTTTGTAACTCTAGCAACTCAGGCTTCAATAAGTTCACCGCAAATTCAAGACATCGAAGCTGCGTTGCCCAAAGAACTTCTTCGTTCTACTGTTGAGTTAGAGCTTTTTCCTGAAACTCTCAATAAAAATGATAATCACAAAGTCTACCGCATCAGTCGCTATCTTGGATTTACAGGACTGACTTCTGGTATGCCTATGTTACTACCGATCATAGATGATGACCAAAGTGCAGATATGGTCATATTGGATGATGAGAATAACGGTTTTAATGCTAACGAAGAATTCTGGCCTTTAGCAATAAAAACACCTGGAAAATCACCTATTGTAATATATAAGGTGAATCATCCCACCAGTTCTAGTAAGCTTTGGCATAATATAAGAGATTTCCATATTCAAAATACCATTGTCGTTATCAATAGTGATGATTTACGAGCAAAAGGAGTAAATATTAGTAAAAGTCTTTCTTGGGAAAAAACGGCGCAGGATTTTGTGTGGCAAATCAGTCATAACCCAGACCTGGCCTTCCTTGCCCACTGTCATCATCTTATAGTACCTTTTGGCCTTGAAGGTGCTATATATTATCAAAATAAAGGAGTAGCGGAATCTCAATTGTATTTCTTAACGTATGAATTTGAAGGAGGTTTTATCAAAGACAATCAAGGCAAAATGTTTGGACTAACCTCTTGCTTTGTTGCTGCGCTGTCCCGTAAGATAGCTACAGGAATTTGTAATAATGAAGAACTTAGTAAATCAATAGGGGAAGGTATACGCGAAGGCATTGTTGCTGCGCAAAAGTATTTCGTTTATGGTTTTGGTGAAAATATTGAGGAAAGCGCTTTTCCTAATCCATTAATATTTAAGGAAGTCGAAAACGATTTTGTCTGCAAAGAGCATATTCAAGATGTACTAATACGTGATACAAATACTACTTCAGACTATGAGACTGACTGGTATATTATTAAAGACAAGAGTTCTAGTAGTTTAGCAGACATAGCTTATAATATCGTCAAAAGTGGTGAAAAAAGTGCCCTCAAGTTTATACCCATAGCACAATTTGGCAAATTAAAAACGGTTGACAGGGCAGAAATTGAGGGTTATCGAAGCATCAAAAACCTAATGACGGAGTATATTTCTACGAAAAATACGGTTCGTCCGCTGTGTATTGCTGTATTTGGAACACCAGGGTCCGGAAAATCCTTTGGGGTAGCAGAAGTAGCTTCCAGTATTGCCCCTGATTTTACGGATAAATTGAATTTTAATTTATCTCAATTTCAATCAGTGAAGGACTTATTTGCGGCCTTCCATAAAGTCCGAGACCTTTGCCTGAAGGGAAGGGTTCCACTAATATTTTTTGACGAATTTGATTCGGCTTTTGAAGGGAATCTGGGCTGGCTAAAGTATTTCTTAGCACCTATGCAGGATGGGGAATTTAAAGAAGGCGATTCTATACATCCTATTGGAAAAGCTATTTTTGTATTTGCCGGTGGCACCAGTAGTACATTTAAAGAATTTGGCGGAGAAGATATTACGGATGAATTGGAACATAAACAATTTCTAATAGACTTTCAAAGTGCTAAAGGTCCAGACTTTGTAAGTCGTCTAAGAGGGTACGTAAATATTCTCGGACCTAATCAAACAGATGAACAGAAGGATCAATTATTCATTGTTCGTAGAGCAATGCTATTACGATCACTACTAGAACGCAAAGTACCTCATCTATTAAATGAGCGAGGTGAAGCTCAAATAGATAATGGTATTTTACGAGCAATGCTCAAAGTTACACGATATAAGCATGAATCAAGATCAATGGAAGCCATCTTAGAGATGAGTATGCTAACCGACAGTAAAAAATGGGAGCAATCACACTTGCCTTCTAAAGAACAGTTAAAATTACATGTTGATGAAGAACAATTTTTACGTCGTTTAATGCATGATGCTTTCTATAGTGAGAAATTTGAAAGTCTGGCAATGGATCTTCATAGGCATACTTTGCTGATCAAAGATAAGAACGAATCAAAATCAAATTGTATAGAATCATGGGAAACTCTTTGTAATGAACACAAAGAGTCTATATACGAACAAATAAAGCATATTCCTGATGCTTTGCATAGGATCGATTACGATATTATCTCTGTTAAGGAAAAGCTCGAAGCTGTAACATTTACTGAACGTGAATTAATGACTTTAGCTGAATACGAGCATGAACGTTGGTTACTTCAAAAAAAGGAAGCTGGATGGAAACTAGATACTATTATAGATGAAGAGAGAAAATTGCACCCTTTACTAGTACCTTGGAAAAAATTATCCGACAATAACAGGAATGAGTTAATTGTAACGATTAAATTTTGGCCAGAAATCTTGGCAAATTCAAACTTTAAGATAGAGCGACTCAAGTTTCTATCTTATTGTGAGACTGCACTTTAATTTTCCCCAAAAAGAGCAAGCTCACAATACATCGAACGCGAATTAAAGCCTCTCCAGCCAATAGCGGAGAGGTTTTAATTCGCGCTTCAAATTGCTGGGGTTTGGAGGACAAGTCCTATGGCTAAATATTCAACCCCTTTTGTTCGAGGTAACAGGAGATGACGATTTTATGGCGAATTTTATACTAAAATAGAGAAATATCGCAGATCAATTTTGAGCCAAAGGAATGATCATCTTGCAAACAAAACTGAACCTTGCCGCACATAAGACAATTATCATAGCTCTCCTGGCATTTGTTGTATTGACAGGTATTACCGTGCCAATCGTGTATAACCAATACGTATTACAGAATCAAAGCCCTTCGCAGACAGAACCGGATGCGCTGCAGGAACAGGAGCAAAAGTCCCAGCAAGCCATAAAGGATAAGCAAATTGAAGATGAAGCTCGGGCGATTCAGTCTGAGGCTGACCGGGACAGTCTCGATAAGGGGAATACAGCCTATGCCGCTAAGGAGTATTTAAAGGCTATAGAATGGTACAAGAAAATTACCTCAAAAAATGCTGCAGATTATCAGACTGCCCAAGAGCAGATTAAGAAGTTGACAACGGAGATGTACTCTTATTATTTAGCTCAAGCAGAGGTCGTAAGCAAAGAGGGTGATTATCAGGAAGCGATCAGACTCCTAAACGGTATGTCAGCATATTACCCGGATGATGCACAAATAAAAAGCGACCTTCATAAGTATCAGGTAGCTCAGGAAGCACCGGCAACTGAGAAAGCAGAGCTTGGGTTGGTTCCTTATAATGGACCGATAGAGCATATTTTTTTCCATCCGCTGCTGGCTTATCCGGCCCTGACCTTTGATGGAGATGCGGATTCCAATGGATTTAATCAGTATTTTGTGACTGTGAGTGAATTCAAGAAGATTTTCGACCAAATCTATGCCAACAATTATATTCTGATTGATTTCAAGGCTTTGTATGATGAGAAAGTAGAGAACGGGAAAACGGTCTTGGTGCATAAAGAGCTAAAGCTTCCTCCCAACAAGAAACCGCTCATCATGTCAGTCGATGATGTTAATTACCCGGATTATAAATCAACGAATGGGACGATTAGTAAACTCATTCTGGATTCTGAGGGTAAGGTGGCGACTTATTCCGTATCCCCGAGCGGAGAGAAAGTCACATCTCATGATAATGAAGTTATCCCGATTATCGATGCCTTTGTCGCTAAGCATCCCGACTTTTCCTTCCAGGGAGCCAAGGGGATTCTGGCGTTTACCGGTTATTACGGGATTTTAGGTTATAACACCCAGGACTTGGATTCCCCTTCTTATCAGGAAGAACGGCAGTCTGCTTTAGCGATTATCGAACGACTAAGAGCAACCGGCTGGACGTTTGCCTCCCACGGCTACAGCCATCTGGATGCCCGGACGGAGTCTTATCAAAGTCTGGAGAAAGACACACTGCGTTGGAAAAAAGAAGTGGGATCGCTGATCGGCCCAACCAATATCTATGTTTATCCGTTTGGCAGCTCGGTGTTGCCTGGGAATCCCAAATTTCAGTTCCTGCTCGATCAAGGGTTCAATATTCTCTGTTCGGTGGGCCCCACACCCTATCTGAAAGATTCTACAGATTATATGATGATGGACAGGAGGCATATTGACGGGATCGCACTTTATAACCAGGAAGCAATTCTAAAGAATCTTTTTGATGCCAAGTCTGTCATAGACTCAGTTCGCCCTCCGTTAAAGGCGGGGTCTTAAATTGAACGTATTTATCCTTATGATACTTTAAGAAACTATTTAGTAGCATTATACGAAGTAAGGATAGGGGGAGTAGGATTTGGCTATAGAAATAAGAGCTGCGACATATGCCGATGTTTTTAAAATTGTAGATTGCAGAATGGAATTTCTCTTTGAGATTTATGGAAGTGAGATGACCTGTGAATTTAGAGTAGCAACTATTGAATATCTTGAAAAACACATCAATAGTGATTCGATGGTGTGTTATCTTGCAATAGAAGACGGTGAGATAATTTCAATAGTAATATTATGCGTATATTACTTAATTCCAAAATTGCATAACCATATGGGTAAAGTAGGCTATATTTTTAGTGTATACACGCTTAAAGAATATCGAGGTCAAGGATTGGCTAAAGAACTAATGAGTAGAACAATTGAGACAGCTAAGAGAATCGGAGTTAAAGAGATTTATTTAAACGGAGAAGAAAAAGCAATTCCTATGTACAAAAAACTGGGATTTGAATGCGTTGAAAAGGAAATGGTTTTAAAGCTTGAGTAACAAAATGAGCATTCCAATAAATTATTATTGATTAAAAATATATTATTTATTGTAATATGATAATATTGTTTAATATTCGTGGTTTTGCTTGTTGTTCCCAAGAAATAAAACCAAGTCTCAGACTTGGCTTAAGATAGATAATGTGCTGCTCAAATTGAAATATGAGTAGCACATTATGCTTATGGTCGCGTTCTAATAAACGTGAATAACATCTTACTACGCTCAGATTAGGATTCCGTCGCAGTGATCGATCTCATGCTGAATGATCTGCGCAGCAAGGCCGGTAAAGTTCTGCTTCTGTTGCTTGAAGTTCCGGTCGAAGAACTCTACCTCAATGGACTGATAACGGGTAGTTTTTCGTACGCCGTCCAGTGACAGGCAGCCTTCCTCAGTTTCATACGGGCGGGCACGCTTTGTGATGACCGGATTGATCATGGGTATGTTCATTGGCCCGACGCTGAATGCGATGATGCGCTTATTGACACCGATCATGTCAGCCGCCATGCCGACACACCGATCTGCATTTGCTCGTAACGTATCCAGGAGGTCATCTAACACTGGCATATCCGCCTTGGTTGCCGGAACGGATTTCTGGCTTAAGATAATTATATCTTTACAAATTGGTCTAATCATACTACTCTCCTTGAGTGCTTTATTTATATATGGATAATGGACAGCAAGGCATATTGTTGGCTGACCGTCGTTCTTAGGATAATCCCGCTAATAAAAGTCAACCATAAATTTCAGGAAATATCAATATAATTATGAGTATAGCGAAGCGATTAAAGTAGCCTATGGTCGAAATGGACATTTCAATAAAAATGTACTAATAGGAACACCCCACTTGAATTCCTCAGTTAGCTGACAGTCAAGAATGATCATTCTCAATTTCTCTAATTCTTCCTGCCACCTTTTTGATTTACTTAAATATTCCTTTATGCCTTAAAAGAGGAACTTCTGAGAACGGGCCGAGCGGGATATCAAGAAGGGATTCTTTATGAGCTGTGGAGAGATGGCGTTCTAGACTGTTCACACCTTTACAGAAATCATTTGGAGAACCGGGCGGCACGATCACGTTGAAGCAGATCTCCGGTAAGGACAGTGTCACCGTATCCGTTACCGGGCGCGGGATGAGTAAAGACGCAATGGAGCACATCTTCGACAAGTTCTATCAGGAAGGAAGATACGACCCACTCCAATGAGGGTAACGGGTTAGGACTTGCTTTGGTCAGGCAGGCGATCAAGCTTTTAGACGGTAGGATAACGGTCACTAGCGAACCGGGAAAAGGATCGGTCTTCACAGTGAAACTGAAAATATGATAGAGACCAGCAACGATAGACAGCTTTCCAAATGGAGAGCTGTTTTTTTACAAATTAATATTTCTCAAACATTTCTCAAGCAATTTGTAAATATTTCGGCGGTAAGCTAAGTACATCAAATGGAAAAAAATCCAATTCAGAGAAAAGAGGTTTCTATAATGGATGAAATGATGAAGAAAGGTTCTTTTAAAAGGTTAAATCACGTAAAAACCTCTTGACTTGGAGTCGACTCCAGGTGATACCCTATTATGGATAAGTCTAAAGAATACTTAAAGCTAAGCAATACTAAAAGGAGCAATTTTTATGAGCAGTAAAATTCTAATTGCCTATTTTTCCAGGGAAGGGAAAAACTATAGCGGTGGCAAGATTGTGGATCTGCCTGTTGGCAATACGGAAGTTGCAGCGAAGATGATTGAAAAGCTGACTAACGGCGAACTGTTCAAGATCGACCCGATAAAAAAATACTCGCCTGATTATAATACCTGCACCGACGAGGCCAAAGACGAACTGGACAAAAACTTAAGGCCAGAGCTTACAGCATACCCGGACAATCTCAACGGTTATGACACGATCATCCTCGGCTATCCAAACTGGTGGGGCACAATGCCAATGCCAGTCTGGACATTCCTCGAAAAGTACGACTTTTCCGGCAAGACCATCCTTCCTCTCTGTACTCATGAGGGCAGCGGCATGGGGCACAGCGAGAGCGATATCCAAAAGCTTTGTCCCGGTGCCAAGGTGGAAAAAGGTCTAGCGATTCGCGGCGGCAGTGTAAAAAACGCGGAAAATGATCTTGCCGCATGGCTAAAAAACTGAATAAATAGTGATTACGAAATGAGCTAAATAAACCGAAGGGGGACAATCCCATGAAAAAACGAGGATTAGGAAACAGCGGTCTTGAGGTTTCCGCCATTGGCTTGGGCTGCATGGGTATGAGCCATGGCTATGGCCCGGCATCCGATAAAAAAGAAATGATTTCGCTGATCCATAGAGCGTTCGACTGTGGCGTTACTTTCTTTGATACAGCAGAAGTCTATGGGCCATATGCCAATGAGGAATTGGTAGGCGAGGCTCTTGCCCCGTTCAAGGGAAAGGTCGTTATTGCCACCAAATTCGGTATTCAGGAGGTGGGCGGCAAGCAGATACTTGACAGTCAGCCGGAGCATATCCGGCAATCGGTCGAAGGCTCGCTCAAACGTCTGAGAGTGGATACCATTGATCTGTATTATCAGCATCGTGTCGACCCCAATGTGCCGACTGAGGAAGTGGCGGTCGTAGTACAGGATCTGATCCGGGAAGGCAAGGTCAGGTATTGGGGGCTTTCCGAAGCAGGTGTTGAGACTATCCGCCGCGCCCACGCCATTCAACCCCTCACCGCAGTTCAAAGCGAATATTCGATGATGTGGAGGCAGCCTGAAGAAGAACTGCTGCCTGCGCTGGAGGAACTTGGGATAGGCTTTGTCCCGTTCAGTCCGCTGGGCAAGGGATTTCTGACCGGAACCATTGAAAAAAATGCCACCTTCGGCAGTTCCGACTTCCGCAGCATCGTTCCCCGATTTAACCCGGAGAATCTTGAGGCCAATCAAGCCCTGATCAACCTGATCAAGGAGGTTGCAGCCGGTAAAAACGCCACGTCGGCCCAGATAGCCCTAGCCTGGGTGCTTGCTCAGAAACCGTGGATCGTTCCCATCCCCGGCACGCGGAAGCTGGAGCGTCTGCAAGAAAACCTGGACGCAGCGGACGTTGAGCTGACAGCCGGAGAACTGCGCGCTTTAAACGTCGCGCTCTCGGAAATCAAGATCTCAGGAGATCGCTATCCGGCGGGTTCTGATTATGCAAAAAGAGCGGGCAAGTAACAGAAGAAAAGGAGACAAATAAGTATGAACGTATTATTGGTAAATGGTAGTCCCCATGAGAAGGGCTGTACCTATACAGCCCTTTCGGAAGTAGCGCAGACGTTGAACGAAGAAGGTATCGGCACAGAAATCTTCTGGATTGGGACAAAACCCCTTGCCGGATGTATTTCCTGCAAGACCTGCGCTAAAATCGGGCGTTGTGCATTTCCTGACCGGGTCAATGAATTCCTCGATATCGCCAAGGACGCTGACGGGTTTGTATTCGGTTCGCCTGTCCATTATGGATCGGCGGGAGGCGCCGTAACTTCTTTTATGGACCGTGTTTTCTATACGGATCGCTGCTCAGGCCGTCAAAGCTTTTACTTAAAGCCGGCAGCCGGTGTTATATCCGCCAGAAGAGCGGGCACAACCGCCACATTTGACCAGCTGAATAAATATTTCACCTTATCGGAAATGCCCGTTATTTCTTCCCGTTATTGGAACATGGTGCATGGAGCAACGCCGGAAGATGTGGAAAAAGATCTGGAAGGCTTGCAGACCATGCGTATTCTTGCCCGCAATATGGCCTGGTTTTTAAAATGTAAAGAGGCCGGCATCAAGGCTGGCGTCCCCTTCCCCGCGCGTGAGGAGACAATCTATACGAACTTTATACGGGAATAGACGCTGCCCTCAGATGCCTTAAATGAGACGTGTGTCAATGACGCTTGCAAGTAAAGGAGAACTAGATAATGAACAATGAAAGAAACGAACTTTTTAAGACGGGTGCTCCGCTGCCTGAAATGTATGCCAAATACTTTATGGGGCAGGCTTATTTGCAGCCGCTGACCGACAAGGGCGGCCCCATTGCTAATGTGACCTTTGAGCCGGGCTGCCGTAATAACTGGCATATCCACCACAAAGGCGGACAGATTTTGCTCTGCACCGAGGGGCGTGGCTGGTATCAAGCATGGGGAGAGGAACCACAAGAACTGCACCCCGGTGATGTGGTCAACATCCCGCCTGAGATCAAGCACTGGCATGGCGCGGCAAAAGACAGCTGGTTTGCCCATCTCGCAGTGGAGATTCCTGCCGAAGGTGCTTCCAACGAATGGCTGGAACCGATGAATGATGAAGCTTACGACAAGCTGAAATGAACAGGAGGTGTGCCATGGACAGACCGTATATCATATGCCACATGGTGACATCGTTGGACGGAAAGGTCACCGGGGACTTTTTAGGAAGAGATGCTCACTATGGTATTAAAGGGATTAAGCCCCTGACGCCAGAGGACGTAGAGAACATCGTCAGGATGTGCCGGTAAGGAGGCATAACGCCGACGAGCTTGCCAAGCTGAATGATATTATCTCGACCATACCTGTGTCAGGGAACGGTATTCTTGCCGCTTCCACTGATTTTCCGGTAGGAGAATAGCTTACCGGCTACCAAAGAATAAAAAAGAGGTTACGATCATGTCAATATTCTCTGCTGTTAAAACGTTTTTTGGGTAAAAGCGCCTTGAAGTTACTACGTATTTAAAATGATGAAAGGAGTAGATAATGATGGAAAAATCCAAAGTATACTACACTAAGGAGATTACGCCTGAAAGTCTGATCAGGATTTACAATGCTATGGGCATTACTTTAAATGGCAGGGTGGCAGTCAAGATTTCCACAGGAGAACCGGGCGGTCATAATTTTTTGAATCCAAATCTGATCAAGGATCTGGTAACCGAGCTGAAGGGTACCATTGTGGAGTGTAATACAGCCTATCCCGGCAGGAGAAATACGACAGAGGAACATTGGAAAGCCATTGAAGAACATGGGTACAAGGCTATAGCTCCCTGCGACATTATGGATGAGAGTGGTGAAATACCGATTCCTGTCGCAAATGGAAAGCATCTGAAAGAAAACTATGTCGGAGCACATTTGAAAAATTACGATTCCATGCTGATACTGTCCCATTTTAAAGGGCACGCCATGGGCGGCTTTGGCGGTGCGCTGAAAAACATGTCCATCGGGGTGGCCTCGTCTCGTGGAAAGATATGGATACACACCTCTGCGACGAGTGAAGCATTCGAAGATGCGTTTACGGCCGACCATGATTCGTTTTTGGAGTCTATGGCTGACGCAGATCAATCGGTCATGAATTATATGGGCAGCAAAAACATCGTGTATATCAACGTGGCTAACAAATTGTCGGTGGATTGCGACTGCGATGCCAACCCCCACGACCCTGAAATGGCTGACATCGGAATATTCTCCTCTACAGACCCTGTGGCGCTTGATCAAGCCTGCGTAGATGCGGTTTATCATTCCCCGGATGAAGGAAAAGCAGCGCTGATTGAGAGAATGGAATCCCTCAATGGCATCCACACCGTGGAAACCGCTACGGAACTGGGACTTGGCTTCCGGGAATATAAACTCGTTTCGATTGAAGAGTAATGAAAAAGACCTGGACATTACGCCTTCTCCATGGTGGAAGTTTTGATCCAAGGGATAATTGAATTGGAACTTTCTGCCTAAAGGTAGGAGAACAGGATAAAACAACTTGACTTGGAGTTAACTCAAAGTGATATCCTTGGTAAATTACTTAACAGGAAGCTTATAACGTAATCACGACCTTCGCCCCGCTTCCGGGGATATTTTCCACTTGCATTGTTGCTGCGTCCCCATAAATCAGTCCCAGCACCGCGCTGATATTTTGCAGGCCGAAGCCCAATGCCGATTGATCGGTCCGGGGGTCGTTTAGGGCAGAGATAACCGTCGCGGGAAAACCGCCGCCGTTATCCTCCACGCTGATCTGGATACCGATTTTGTCATCCTTCTGCGTTTCAAGGCACTGTACAAAAATGCTGATACCCGTTTCTTCATTCATTCCATGTTTGACGCTGTTTTCCACCAGCGTCTGAATGAGCATAGAAGGTATCTGAAAATCACGCACGTTATTATCTATATCCGACACGAAAAAAACCTGATCAGGAAACCTGAATTCCTGCATGGAAATGTAATACTTCACCTGCTCAAGCTCATCGTACAGACTCACCAGCGTAAAATCGGTGCGGAACATATACCGCGCAAAGCTGGAGAAATCGGAGATAAAGCGATTCAGATCTTCTGTTTTTCCCTGCTTGGCAAGGTTCTGGATGGTGGTCAGGCAGTTCAGAATAAAATGAGGCTTGATCTGTGTCTGATAGAAGCGCAGTTCGGCCTGCTGCTTGTGGATGAGCTGTTCATAATTTTCGATCTTGAGGTTTTCGATCTGGTCGGTCATACGGTTGAAGGTATCATAGATATCTACAAACTCCTGGGCCTCGTTTTGCGGTATGAGATGTTGATCGAACTTTGCCTGGCGAACCTTTTCAATGGCGCTGCCTACTTTTTCAAGGGGCTGGAGTACATCCTTGCGAAAACCGACGATAATGCCGATTAGCGTAAAAACAGATACCCCCAGCAGGGCAAGGGATACCGACTTAGCCCAGCTGATGCCGCTTTGGATCTCCGCGTCGCAGGCGATCATCATCAGACGGAATGGACCAACCTTGGATTCGGCTCCGCTAACGATGATATTTCCATTAACGCCCGTCATGTAATAGCTGGAAAGATCACCGGTCAAGTCAATTCCCTCGCCGTATTCATTTGGCAGGGTGGTCATCACCACGTAACCGCTGTGCTTGGCCAGGACAAATTTCTTTTCCGTATCCAAAGCGAAGGGCATGGAGGAAAGGAGGGTCTGCGGCTTGACCACGGCACCCAGCACAATGTCGTCCAGCATGATAACGCTGCCAAGGACGCATTCACTGTCCGTAATTGGCAGGGCAATCCATTCCGTAGCGAAAGGCTTGCGGTATTGAGCGATGTTTTTGGCTAATTGGACGAATGCTTGGTATTCCTCGAAGGTTACATTCTCACTGGATGTTATGGCGGAGTATGGGTACTTAGTTGAAATGATGAATGCTATATCCAAAGTGGGGTGAAGCGCCACCGCTTCCTGTAAAAGTTCGGAGTAATACTGTTGTTCCCGCTCTCGCTCTGAGGCGTCGTCGCTGGATAGCTTGGCGAGATGTTGTGTATCTTTCGACAGGTTGACGAGCCAGCGACGCAGGTCGAAGAGCGTGGCGTCGATCTCCCGCATATAGACGGCGGAAAATTCGCTGCCTGAGGAAGCCGCCTGATCCCGCAGCACATCAGTAATTTTGAAATTGTATAGGTTGATAAAAATCACCAGCGGCAACAGGATGAGCAGTAGCTTTGGTATAAATTTTTTCCGCAGAGTTTGCTTCTTCATAATAAAACCTCCGATATACCGATGAGCTTTGTATTCTTTGTATGATAAATATTAAATTTTTTCGTCTCGTAAAATCATATCGGATATAAAAAACGACAAAGGGGGTGACCGTTTTGCAGGTTCTTATTCTAGAGGACGACCGTACCATGATGCAATCCCTGCTGGAGGATATTCCCTGGAGCAGCTTCGGTATCGACCGGCAAGTGACCGCCCGCAGCGTGCTGGAGGGCTGCCGTCTGCTGGAAGAAACTAAGGTGGATCTGATGCTCTGCGACATTGAGGTCATCAAAGGCACCGGCATCGACCTTCTGCGTTGGGCACGGGAGCACGGCTATACGGCGGAATGCATTTTTCTGACAAACTATGCGAACTTTGAATATGCCAAGGAGGCTGTCCGGTTAGGCAGCACCGATTATATTATGAAAACGGAGCCGGCTGCAGCGTTGGAAGCAGCTATCCGCCGCTCTGTGAGACGCATCGATCCGCAGCTTCTTTACGAGATACAGGAGCCGGAGCGGGCTGCTCTTTATCGCGAGAAAGACATCCCGGCGGCACTTTTCTCCTGTCTGGAAGAATGGGAGCAGTTTTTGCAGAACGGCGAGAAAATCAAGCTGGTCAACAGCATCAAGGACTACCTTGATAAAACAAAAGCCGCCGGTACAGTAAATGGCGGACTCCTGTTTGCCTTGCACCATGACCTGGTGCAGATGACCTATAAGGTACTTAAAAGCTGGGATATACAGGCCAGCGCTCTGTTTGTGAGCGAAAATGCCCGCCAGCTCTACCGAAACGCTTCGAATTCTATATTTGACCTGCTTAAATGGATTAATCAGTTTAGTGGGCAAGCCATTGAGCTTATCCGGGAAAGAAGCCGCGGCGAAACCCTGGCTGACAAGGTAAAAGCTTACATCACCGATCATTACAGCGAGAATATCAGCCGTCAAGAATTGGCCAATCTGCTGTTCGTTAACTCTGATTACCTTTCCCGCATCTTTAATAAGGAAGCTGGGATGCCAATTCCCGATTACATAACGCAGGCGCGGATGGAGGAAGCTAAACGCTTGCTGCACACTGATGCCACAGTCAGCGATATTGCTGCTCGTGTCGGCATCGATAACTTTTCCTATTTCTCAACCGTGTTTAAAAAATATACCGGAATGACTCCGATGGAATACCGCAGGGAAAACGGCAGCTGACTCGAAGCTACCGTTATTTTATCATTCAGCACGGGTAACAGCTTTCAATTTAACGGAGGGTTTTTTTGAAATACTGACATTTACCAAGAACAACATAACACATAGAGTTAACTCCAGGTCAACCTCTTCTTTGCTGAATTTTCCTTTGCCTACAGAATTGTATAGCGTATTGGCGTAGTATACTGTCGAGTTAATATGCTTTATTGAGTTGCCCTATAACGGGCATTTTTTTTGTATTAATCTGTAAGTGTAACTTTTCGTTGCATACTTTCAGAAGCTTAAGTGCAATTATGGCGACCGCCTGCGCTGGAGGCTGCAAGAAGGCTACGTGCGAAGACAGTGTCTTCAGGCGCAGCCAAGCTTATTTAGCAGAAAGTCAGAAAATCAAAAGACTTAATCAGCATTTTGAAAGCGCCATCCCAGCGCAATGCCTATACTAAAAAAGGGAGGCAACTCAAAGTGGTGCTCTATTCACTCTAAGATCGAGGAAAACAAGGTGTGTAGGCAGAGCATCTTGCTGAAAAATTAATAATTAAAGAAAAAAGGAGTGTTTGAAGTGAAGTTCAACCTGAATGTCCGCACAAGTGTCATCCTCATGGTTTCGGTACTGTTGCTTTTTCTTATGGCTGGATGTGGAATAATCGGCACCGGCGGAACGGAAAACAACTTACCGGCGACGGCTACTACTCCCGAAGCGTCAGGAACTGCCGGCGGAAAATCATCGGTCTATATGACTACAAGTATCAGCCCGGAGGGGTTGATGGCTGTCTACGAAGCCTTGAATTGGACGCCTACTGGGAAAGTGGCAGTTAAACTTAGCACGGGTGAGCCACCTAACAGCAACTACCTTGATCCAAATCTCATCAAAGACTTGGTGCAGTCGGTGGATGGCACGATTGTAGAATGTAATACAGCCTATGGTGGTTCCCGTGCTGAGACGGCGATGCATAGGCAAGTGGCTGAAGATCATGGATTTACAGCTATCGCAGATGTAGACATCATGGATGCGGAGGGTTCTTTGAGTTTACCAGTCGGAGGAGGCACTCATTTAACCGAGAATTTCGTTGGTTCGCATTTTGCAAACTATAACTCATTTCTCGTTTTGTCCCATTTTAAAGGTCATGCCATGGCCGGATTTGGAGGGGCGATCAAGAACATTTCCATTGGCATTGGATCTGCAGAAGGAAAATCTTGGATACACACAGCGGGCAATAGCAAAACTAGTCCCTGGGGCGGTGATCAGGATGCTTTCCTGGAGTCCATGGGTGATGCAGGTAAAGCAGTTTCCGACAGTTTGGGTCATGGAGATAACATCGTATACATCAATGTCATGAACAGACTGAGTGTAGACTGTGATTGTAATGGAAATCCAGCTGAACCGGATATGCATGATATAGGGATACTTGCCTCCACTGATCCTGTTGCCTTGGATCAAGCATGCATCGATTTTGTTTATAAAGCCGAGGAGGGGGGATCACTTATTGAACGCATTGAATCCCGCAACGGCCTACATACCTTGGAAAACGCGGAGCAGATTGGCCTTGGCAGCCGGACCTATAATCTGGTAAGTCTTGATTGATGATGATTGATACACTGGTCCATGTGTTCAGGCGTGAATTCATCTACCTATGGTATTACTCTACAGTAATGCTGGAGCAGATAGCCCCCTATTGGGCGGTCGGGATTATGCTAGGCTCTGTAATCTCTGTATTCGGTAAGGATAAGATCCACCAGCTGTTTTCTGCCATACAGAACAAAAGACTCGGTATATTTGGAGTGATCCCGGCAAGTTTGCTTGGGATCCTTTCTCCCCTTTGTATGTACGGAACCATTCCTATCGCCGCTTCGTTTTCTCAAAAGGGCATGAGAGATGACTGGCTGGCCGCGTTTATGATGAGCTCCATCCTGCTGAACCCTCAGCTTATTCTTTACAGCGCGGCTCTGGGCCGGACAGCGTTGATCATCCGCATTGTTTCTTGCCTTATCTGCGGCGTTGTGGCAGGACTTCTGGTAAGGTTCTTTTATCAAGGCAAGCAGTTTTTTGATTTTACCGGCTTCCAGGAGCCGACAAGCCGGGATACCCATCCGGATAGACTGATACGGCTTCTTAAAAATATCGGGCGGAATATTAAAGCCACCGGCGGCTATTTTCTGTTCGGCATCATGCTTTCCGCCTTGTTTCAGCGGTATGTGCCGGCCGAGGCTTTCGTGGGTCTTTTCGGAAGCCAGCAGGGATTCGGCGTGCTGATGGCGGCAACGATCGGCGTCCCTTTGTATGTCTGCGGCGGAGGAACCATTCCCTTGCTGATGGACTGGCTGTACCGCGGGATGAGCATGGGCGCGGCCGCGTCGTTCATGATAACCGGACCCGCAACCAAAATTACCAACCTTGGGGCCGTCAAAATCGTTCTTGGTGTCAGACGCTTTATCCTCTACCTGTTATTTATCATGCTGTTTGCCTTGGCAGCAGGGGTTATGATTGATTGCTTTTAATAGTGTCGACGGAGTGCTGGAACGTTCGTTGTGTGTATCATGCCCTAGGGCAGCTGAACTGATATTGCTGGATGAAAAGCCAATGCAGTTTGACAGCAGTGAAACCGTTGTCTGATTCTTAATGAATTTGGATTGCCTCAGAATGAGTGAACGGTGGCGTATTTTCCGACAAGCGCCTATTCTTACCCAAGACAGATATTGGTACAGTTTCATGGCTGGAATGATTGATTGACGAATAAAAGATGATGTTAAGAATATAGGAGGTAATCATGAAAAGAAGAAAGTTCATCGTAGGTGCCGGAGCCGGACTTGCGGCTCTAATGCTGGGCGGTTGCGGCTTTTTGCCCAAAGACAATGCTCAACAAAATGTTGCGCCGGCAGAAAAGGACAGTAACAAACTAACGGCAGAAGACAGTAATATACAAACGTCAGAAGAGAATAATACCCAAACTAGCGAAAAAGAGAAGAAAATCCTAATTGCCTATTTTTCTCACACAGGCCATACAAATACCTTTGCGGAAATCATCCAAAAAGAAGTTGGTAGTGATCTCTTTGCCATCGAACCACAAGATGCCTATCCTATCGACCACGATACAGTTGTACAACAGGCCAGAGGCGAAGTTGATTCTCAATATAAGCCAAAACTTAGCAATCAAATCCCGGATATACGTTCCTACGATATAATCTTTATCGGTACGCCTATTTGGTGGTATTCAGTGGCACCACCTGTAAGAACTTTTCTCACAGACTATGATTTGGCAGACAAAACCATCATTCCCTTCAGCACCCATAAAGGAAGTGGTCTCTCCGGTATCGACAAAACGATGCAAGAACTCCAACCAAAAACAAAGGTTTTAGAAGGATTGGCCATCTGGGATGATCAGGCAAAGGATAAACAGGCCGACATCGTCAGCTGGCTGCAGAGGCTAAACGTATAATGAGAAATATCATGAATCTCATGATGATACTATGTATCCTGGTTGTTTTGGATTATCCCTTTACCGCTAATGCCATCCATGAAATACTCGGCTTGTTCGTTGTGCTGTTATTCATTATCCACAACGCCCTGAGTCGCCATTGGTATACAGCAATCGGTAAAGGAAAAATGAACCTACTTCGTATACTAAGTACCATCACGAATGTGCTGCTTTTGGTCATGATGTTGCTGGTCACTGTAACCGGAGTTCTTATTTCACAAACAGTTTTTTCTGCCTTTCCATTGAGTCAAAAACTTTGGGTTCACCAGCTGCATGCGTTATCCGCTTACTTGGGCTTTATCCTTAGTGCAATACATCTAGGTTTCCGTTGGAATGCACTTTGGGGGGGAATAAGCCGCCGGCTTAGAATCGACTGCATGAACTTTCGCTATATCATTCTAAGCCGCATAGCCTTACTGCTTATTATCGGATATGGTATTTATGCTTCGTTTACACGTCATATTGGTTCCAAATTGCTTTTCCAGCATGGTTTTAACGATTGGAACACCACGCCTTCGCTGGTGGGCTTCGTATTCGATCATATGGCAATTATGGGCTGCTATGCTGCAATAACATATTTACTGACACAGATGCTGCAAAAACAGAATCACAGGCATCTTCCATGCTTATCCCATCCATGTCAAAAGTAAACGGTTTTGCCTAACGGCGCTGGGCGTGATGGGGGAATCTACCGCTGTATGTCAAGGTGGCAAAGCTGAAAAGTATAGTATAACCCCTCAGTCGTTGCGCCTGGGTCTTTTCCGGCGCCGATTGAGGGGTTTTCTTTGGTTGACATTTCGTAAATTTCAGCTCGTCCTCGATGGAGAATGATCATTGTTAATTTCTCTAATTCTTCCTGCCACTTTTTTGATTTGCTTAAATATTCCTTTATGCCTTAAAGGAGGAACTTCTGACAACGGGCCGAGCGGGATATCAAGAAGGGTTCTTTATGAGCTGTGGAGAGATGGCGTTCAAGGCTACTCACAAAGAAGTCTTTTCTCATGAAGAAAGGTGTGCTATTATCGAAGAAAGTAGAGAAGATTCTGTCTTCCCGCAACTTCCAGCATAGTCGAACACTTATGGGCTAGATTGGCATTAATTCTACTTGAGAAGTCTTAATGAATATCTATATCAAAAGGTGGTATTGTCTTTATGGGGGAGTATGAAAATAATTTAATTGAATTACCACTTAGAATAATTGAAATATTGGAAGATATTTGTATTCAGGTTGTGGATATAAGAGGCTGCACTATTTATTACTCAAAGGGGTGTGAAAAAATAGAGCAATATAAGAGGGAAGATATATTAGGCAAGAATATATGTGAAACTTATAGGATCGATGAAAATACTGAACTAAATGCTGATAACAGTGTTATACTCGGAGTATTACAAACAGGAAAGCCAGTTATAAATAAAGTAATGAGATTTATTACCCTAAAAGGCAAACTCGTAAATGTTGTTACTAGTGCCTACCCAATATTTTCAAACAATAAACTATTGGGTGCTATTGCCGTATTTAAAGATTTATCTCAAATAATTGAAATGTCATCTGCTATAACACAATTACAGGATGATCTGCTCTCGCTGAGGAAGATACAATCCAAAAACGGAACTCAATTTCATTTTGACGATATCATTGGATCAAGCACTGGTATTAAATCGACCATTGCCTTGGCTAAAAAGATTTCAGTTTGTTCTTCTTCAATACTTATTGTTGGTGCCACCGGAACTGGTAAAGAATTATTTGCTCAAAGCATACACAACTATGGTCCTGTATCTAATGGACCCTTCGTGGCTATTAACTGTAGTTCCATTCCCGAGACATTGCTTGAAAGCATACTCTTTGGCATAACTAAAGGTGCTTTCACCGGTGCTAACGATACCATTGGTCTTTTTGAACAAGCTAAAGATGGGACGTTATTCTTGGATGAACTGAATTCTACTAGTTTAGCATTCCAAGCATCGCTTCTTAGAGTATTGGAAACAAATAAGATCCGTAAAGTTGGGGGTAATAAAGAGATCGCAGTCAATGGTCGAATAATAAGTGCAACGAATATTAATCCTGTTGAAGCAATTAGAAAAAACCAATTAAGGTTAGATCTTTACTATAGACTTTCGGCTGTGACATTAGAAATCCCCACTTTGAGCATGCGACTTGATGATTTAGATGAGTTGGTAACTAGTTTTATTAAAACGAGTAATAAAATCATGAGGAAAAATATCCATGGGATTTCAGATGAAGTAATTATTATCCTAAAAAATTTTAACTGGCCCGGAAATATACGCCAGTTAAAGCATTGTATTGATTATGCAATGAATATGACTGAAAGAGACGATCTCCTAATAACCCCTAAACATCTGCCAAAATACATAGTAAATGATTCTAATACTAAAGGGACTCATAGAGTTCTCAAATACAATAGTTTAAAAGAAACATTAAAAGAGGTTGAGCGAGAACTAATAATGGAAGAAATTAAAAATAATAATGGTAATTTTAGCAGAGCAGCCAAAGAATTAAGAATCTCAAGACAAAATCTTCAGTATCGCTTAAAAGTCTTAAATATTTTAGACTATAATTACAACACTGCCGATGCGTGACAGTCCAACTGTCTGTTGAAGCTAACAACCCGAAATAAGTTAATTGAGAATGGGGACAACATGATAAAAGTTGTTCCCATTCTTTTTTTAGATAGGGCTTCCCATAAATCGGAGTGACTAGTGTTCTGAAATTATTAACTATACCGCTTAACGCTATTGCTCTTAAATAGTAGGACCTGTTAAACGATTAGTAATTTCTCAAAACGTAAAGGATTTTTGCATGCAAAAATCCTTTACGTTTTAGATTTGTATTGAATATTTCAAGGGTTTTTATAGAGTTGTAAAAAAAATTTTACTATTAAATCATGAATATTCCAACTAATATATATTTTTAAATTTATATTAGTTATAAGTCTATTTTTTCTGGCTTCATAGAAGAATACTTCATAATTAAAATGGCTCAATAACAGCATTTATAGACTCACTAAATAAGGGCGAAAAGATTAATTTGAAAATTATGAAGAATGGCACAAGGATTGCAAATATAAGGAATTGCAATAAATAAAGGAGGTTTTCAAGTTGGTTCGTAAAAAAGGTATTCTTGATTTTATGAAAATGAAGAAAGATGGTGAACAAGCCGCATGGATAACTGCATATGACTATCCTACGGCTTCCTTTGCGGAGCAGGCGGGTATGGATTTAATACTTGTGGGAGATTCCTTAGGGATGGTAGTTCTCGGTTATGAGAGCACGATTCCAGTAACAATGGCGGATTGTATTTCGCACTGTCAGGCTGTTCGCAGGGGGGCTCCGAATACTTGGATTGTCGGGGATATGCCATTTTTATCCTACCAAATATCGGATCAAGATGCAGTGGGAAATGCAGGCCGCTTCCATAAAGAGGCAAGTGTTGATTGTATTAAGCTTGAAGGCGGAAGACGAGTTTGCAGCAAAATTAAGGCGATTACAGATGCAGGCATGTTGGTCATGGGCCATATTGGTCTGACTCCTCAGAGTTCAGGACAATTAGGTGGATTTAAGGCCCAGGGTAGAGACGTTAAAAGTGCTAAGGATCTCATTATCGATGCAATTGCAATTCAAGAGGCTGGAGCATATGCCCTTTTGTTAGAAGCAGTACCACCCGAACTTACTGGATTTATTGCACAGAAACTAAAGATTCCTGTTTATTCGATCGGTGCAGGACAACCATGTGATGGGCAGCTGTTAATATGTGGAGATATGCTGGGCATGTTTGAGACCTTTACTCCAAAGTTTGTTAAGAAATATGCAAATATTGCTGAAATTGAAGTTAATGCATTTAAGCAGTATATCAATGATGTAAAAAGTGGACAATTTCCGACTGATGAGCATGTTTATCATATTTTGGATGGCAAGGAGGAATTCGAAAACCTTTTTAAGGAGTTTGACTTTTCCTCTCGTTAAATAACTGAAAACATCTCATAGATAAGTGCATCAATAACCAAAAATTGCTACTAGGCTGATTACAAATCAAATTTAAATATTGGAGGACGATAAATAATGAGTAACATGGAGTATTTAAAAAACAAACCAATAGCTATCCTCGGAGCTGGAGCCTGCGGTAAGGCCCAAGCTGGAGACTGTGCCTTAGGTGGCGCAACGACTCGCATTTGTGACTTGCCACCGTTTGCAGAGAAGACCTTGTTTGGCATTAAAGAACAGGGCTTGAAATTTTTCGGGGAGCAACTGAACCTCTACGGGTTTGAACGCTCAGGGGTTGCTCAGTTTGATAAAGTTACAACTGACGTTGCTGAGGCTGTAAAAGGTGCAGGAATTGTCATCGTTACAACTCCGTCCATCGGACACAGACCTTTTTTTGAACAGTTGGTTCCTGCCTTAGAAGATGGCATGGTAATTCATATCTTCCCGGATAACTACGGTTCTTTATTGTTAAGAAAAATGATGCGCGAAGCAGGCTGTACCAAGAAGGTAATTATTGGTGGATGGTCCAGTGCACCCTATGGCTCTAGAGTTGAAATTAAAGGTGGAGTCGTCTTACCGAAGGTTCGAGCCTACTACCGAGCAATCACTCTAAGGGGAGCAGCTCTTCCAACAATCGATCAGGCTGATTTCTTGGAAAGCACTAAATATATTCCGAGCATGGATGGAATTACAAAGGGTGATGGCGTTGTTGGAGGAGAAACCGTCATGGACACCGGATTTAGTAATGTAAATCCAGTTCTGCATTGCCCAGGTACCATCTTAGGAGTCGGAGTCATGGAAAACTGGGGTGTAATTTATGGAGAGAACAAATACGACTTCTCCATCTACTCCCATGCCTATTGTCCATCCATATCTCAAGTTCAATACACCTTGTACCAAGAACAATGTAAATTGGCAGCAGCAATGGGCGTCGGCATTCAGGCATTTGACAAGAGACAATTCTTCTCCAGAGAAAATATCTTAGGGCCTGAATATATGGGGCCTGATTATGAGATTCCCTTTGACCAGCAGGATTATATCCAGTTTGGAACAGGCCCGCATACCATTAACAATCGCTATATCACTGAGGATATCCCGGTAGGATGCCATGTCTATCATGAACTTGGCAAGAAATTCGGAGTGAAAACTCCGGTTGTAGATTCGATGATCAACCTGGCCAATGCCATGCTCGAAACGGATTTCTACGAATCGGGTTATAGTTTGGAGTATCTGGGCATCGGCCATCTGGATAAGGATGAAATGTTACGGTATCTCCATGAAGGGGTATATAAAGAAAAGGTATAAGCATTAAAATTTCTTACCATTCTCTTCACTTAAGTAGTTGAGAGAATGGTAAGGCCTAATATGATCTATGTCGATAGATCGAGGAGGTGCACTAATAATGGATATGGATTCAATGCAATTATTCAACATTGTATTGACCGGAGTCATAAGAGGGGGATTATACGCGCTAATGGCAGTGGGGCTTTCCTTAGTTTTTGGGGTCATGAATATCCCAAACTTTGCCCATGGAGAGTTCTACATGTTAGGTGCTTATTTTTCCTATTTTACCTACACATATTTTCACTTCGGCCCGATCTCCAGTATTCTATTGGCTGCTGTAGGAACCTTTATTTTGGGAGCCATCGCAGAAAAGACGTTATTCTATCCGTTACGTAAAAGGTCCAAGAAAAACTGGATAATGAATACCTTTCTGTTGACCTTAGGTATCTCAATTGTCCTGCAAAACGGTGCCAAAATGCTTTGGGGAAACACTTATCGAGGGATTACTCAGTATTGGCCCGGAAAAGTAAGTATCGCCAGTTTTAATATTTCAAATGATCGTATTGCAGGGTTTTGTATAGCTATGGTCACTATTGCTATCTTCTGGCTTTTCCTAAATAAAACTACAATGGGACGGGCCATCCGCGCCGTTTCTCAGGATGAAACTGGAGCGAGTATAGTTGGTGTTAATTTAAACGTTATACATACCCTGACCTTTGCCTTAAGTTGCCTGCTTGCTGGATTGGCAGGAGCAATATTGCTTTCTATTTCACCCGCTTATCCGTTTATGGGCGTGCAACCCCTCTACAAGTCTTGGTTTGTACTGATACTAGTTGGAATGGGGAACATAGGGGCGAGTATCTATGGCGGATTGCTAGTTGGGTTGCTTGAAACCTTCGCTTACATGAGATTCGGTTCCGGCTGGCAGGATGTGGTCAGTCTAGTCATCATAATCATGATTCTAATATTTAAGCCACGGGGATTATTCGCCAAAAAAGGAGTCAAGAGCGTTTCAGAATAATGCATATTATCAAGATTGGAGGGATGAGCGTGGAAAAGGCAGAGAGTAGCTTTACAAAAGGTGGCCGATTCATAGGGAAGTTTGGATTTACCCCTTTAAGCATAGCTATGCTTTTTGTTCTTGCTATTTTCCCACTAGTTCTACAGGATGAAGTGATTACCCGTCTCCTAATTTCAGCACTTATGCTGGGAGCACTGGCTATGGCTTTTGACTTCACCGCGGGCTTTATAAATATTAACAATTTTGGGTACGCGGCTTTTTGGGGTGTAGGTGCATATACTTCGGCACTTCTAGCGGTTAAATTAGGGGTCTCACCATGGCTTGGAATGTTAGCCGGAGGAATTTTAGCAGGATTGTTGGGTCTTGGTTTAGGTTTCCTTACTCTGAGGTTGGCCGGGATCTTTGCATCTTGTATGACGTGGTTTGTTGCCTTAGCAATGTTTGCGGTGACGGCTAACTGGGTTGAGTTAACACGAGGCACATCGGGGCTCAGTGTTCCACCGCTTTTTAACACTACCGGAAATATCGAGTATTTTTACACAATACTAATAATGACAGTTTTAACCTATGTGGGATTAAAAGTTATTATCAAATCCCATATAGGAACAGCATTTCGGGCTATTGGACAAGATCTTCAGGCTGCCCAAGCCTCGGGGATCAATGTAACTAAATACAAAATCATGAATTTCACGATCTCATGTGCCATTGCCGGGGTACTCGGAGGGTTTTACGCTCATTTCGTCGGCATTATTACTCCAACTGTTATGAACACCAGTCATACAGTTGAAGTAATGGTACTTTCTTTTGTCGGCGGCAGAGGAACAATTTGGGGCGGATTGATTGCAGGATTAGTCATGATTCCAGGTATGGAATATTTAAAAGGCCTTATGGAATTGCGATTATTAATCTATGGTCTGCTAATGATTGTCGTTATGATATTTTTCCCTAGTGGCTTGGCCGGTCTTTATTACAAAGTCGTCCAATTTATTAGGAAAAATGCAACTCTGACAAAGGTCAAAAAGGAAGAAAAGGATGTAAGGAGGGCAGGCCTGTAGCAAATGAGTTAGGATTGTGAACCAATCTGAATTAAAAACAAGGGGAGGCTTTAAAATTGAATTCATTTTTGTTCAAAAAATCACGTAAATTTGTGGTTGCCTTGACGACAGCATTACTCCTTAGTCTTACTCTGACAGGATGCGGTGGTGCAAAGCCGGCGAGTGAGACTACACCAGCGGCATCAGCCGCGCCAAACAGTGTTATTAAAATTGGTATAATTGCACCTTTAACTGGACCTGCGGCTCGGACAGGGCAAGAATTCAAAGATTCGATAAATATGGCCTTCGGTGAAATTAATAATAAAGTAGGAGAACATCCCATTGAATTCAAATGGATTGACAGTGAATCAGATGCGGAAAAGGGAGCCCGGGCTTACGAAAGTGCCATTGTTAATGACAAGATTACTGTAGGATTTATGGACTGGCACAGTTGGGTTTCAGTTTCCTGTATGGAGGTAGCAGCTAAGTATAAAATGCCTCACTTTTTCTCTTATGGAGCAACAGATGTGGTTAACCAAAAGTACAAATCTGATCCGGAAAAATATGCCTATTGGATGGGGAAGGCTTGGCCTACACCAGAAAAGTTAAGTATTGGCTATGTTAGTGCCGTTGAGGAAGCCATAAAGAAAGGTCTCTGGAAACCAGAAAATTAAGAAAGTCGCATTATTTGGAGTTGACAATGACTGGGGTAGAGGTTTTTGCGCAGCATTAGGTGAGCAGTATAAAGCGGCTGGCTGGGAGGTTGTTACTACCGAATGGGTGGGCCTCGGAGAAACGGAATTTTATCCTTTGTTAAACAAATTAAAAGGCTTAAATGTTTCCTTGGTAGCTGGTACGATGTCTGATCCTTCCTCGGTTTCCTCACTCATTAAACAATCAAGAGAAGTTGGTTTAAAAAGTTTGATAGCAAGTGACGGATTAGGTTGGGTAGGAGAATGGTATAAGTTAACTGGTGACGCATCAGATTACGTTATCGATCAAATACCACAATGGACGACACCCGAAGCTAAAAAATTCCAAGCTGCTTTTGTGGCTAAGTATAATTATGAACCAGGTGCCGCTGTAGCGGGTATGTCATATGATTACACTAAATTCTTGATTAAAGTACTGGAAGCAACTGAAAAAGACTATGGAGCGATCACTACAGAAAATCTATTTAAAACGGGCAAAGAAAAAGTTATGACAGGCCAATTAAGTTACAAGGATGGAATTCTAATGAAAGAATATAAGTATACTCCGGAGACCTTCCCCGATCCAGTGATTGATGGAGAACATTACATGTTTCCTGTGGTTCAATATTTTGGAGGAAAGCCCAATGTAATTTGGCCTGAAGCTTTTAAAGATGCAGACTTGAAAATTCCCGCTAATCTAAAATAATTACTATTTAGAATGGGCGGAGCGTAACATGCTACTTACCGAACGCTCCTCCATTCTCACTCAAAAGTATGGAAAATTATAAAGAAGCTGGTGGTAGCTATGATATTGGAAACGAAGGACGTTTGCAAAAGATTTGGTGGATTAAAGGCAGTTAATAACGTTAGCCTACAGGTTGAAGAGGGGCAAATCTACGGATTAATTGGTCCTAATGGGGCTGGAAAGACAACCTTGCTAAATACCATCGCGGGAGTGCATCCGCCGGAAGCCGGAAAGGTTTTTTTCAGGGGTCAAGATATTACAGGGTTTAGAGCAGATAAAATTTGTCATACCGGGATGGCTAGAACATTTCAAATTGTTCATTCGTTCCAGAACATGAGCGTCTTGGAAAATGTAATGGTAGGTTCTGTGTTTGGAAATCGACGGCCCTATTCTAAGCCTGCAGAAATGGCCGCAGAGATGCTGAACTTTGTCGAGTTTCCTCTGTCTCACGATACATTAGCTGGGAATTTAAACACTATACAACTCAAGAGGTTAGAGTTAGCGCGGGCTTTAGCAACAAACTGTAAACTTCTCTTGTTAGACGAAGTAGCAGCAGGTTTAACTCCTGGAGAATTGATAGATCTGACCATATTGATTAGAAAAATACGGGAGGACGGAACCACCATTATCATGGTTGAGCACTTAATGAAGCTAATTATGGATGTATGTGACAGGATTGCTGTTCTTTGTTTTGGTGAGAAGATTGCGGAAGGTACGCCCAAGGAAATTATGGAGAACGAAAAAGTTTTAGAGGCTTACTTGGGGGCAAAATATGTTCTCTAAAATATTATGTCCTTTCCTTGATTAAGCTTGATTGGAGGTAAGGCAATGTTGGAAATTAGTGGGATTGATACTTCGTATGGCAACCTTCAAGTATTGTGGGATGTCTCGCTGAATATTGGAGAAGGAGAAATTGTCGCAGTGTTAGGTCCTAATGGATCAGGGAAAACGACAATGCTGAAAAGCATTATGAACCTAGTCTCAGTTAAAAGAGGAAAGATTATGTTTCTGGGACAAGACATAACAGGCAAGCCCATACATGAATTGACCAAACTGGGATTAGCCTTCGTTCCTGAGGAACGACATTTATTTCCTGCAATGACAGTGATGGAAAATCTCTTATTAGGGGCGTATACAATCCGAAATAAAAAAATCATTAAGGAAACATTTAATCGCGTCTTTGAACTATTTCCACGTTTAGCTGAAAGAAAGAAACAATATGCCGGTACCATGAGTGGCGGCGAAAGACAAATGCTTGCCATCGCTCGGGGGATTATGTCAAACCCTAAAATGTTGATTCTGGATGAACCTTCTATGGGGTTAGCTCCTCAGAATGTACTCGCGGTCTTTGAGACGATCAAGAAATTGAGTGCAGAGAAGGTTACGGTCTTAATCGTAGAGCAGAATGTAAACACAACTTTGACAGTTGCAGATCGTGCCTATGTCATGGAACAGGGGCGAATCGTCATGGAGGGTTCAAGTAGTCAGCTCCAAGGGGAGGACCACATAAGAAAGATGTACATGGGTATAGCCTAAGCCCCTTTGTTACTAATTTCACTAAAATATGAATCGTATTGACAATTTTGTAGTGTTTAAATCAACTGTGGAGGTATCAAAAATGATTCTCGGACAAAATCGGGATATGGGTATTAACCATATTAAAACACGGAAAAGTCATGTTTGTTATGGTATGGGGCTTGGAATGATTCTATTAAATGATGCATATCCAGGATTTCCAGGGGACAATCGCAATGCCAGTGCTTTTCCTTACCCTATACAGTATCAAATTGCAGAAGGTGTGACCAACAAGACACTCGTTTATGATAAGGATCCAGGTAAATGTCAAGCAGCTGTTATAGATGCTGCAAAAAAGTTAGAACGAATGGGCTGCAGGGCAATTGCGGCTGAATGTGGATACTTTGCCTTTTTCCAGAAGGATGTGGCAGCAGCAATTGACATTCCGGTGTTTATGTCAAGCTTGCTGCAAGTTCCGTTTGCGCAATTGGTTATTGGACCCAAAAAACAAGTCGGCATAATATGCGCCCAGAAGAAGTTCCTAGATGTGGAACATTTAGAGAATGTCGGGATTAGAAGTGACAGCAATTATGTTATTGGAGGGGCTCAGGATGAGTATGGTTGTACTGAGTTCGACAATTTATGGAACCCTGACAAACGGCCTGCATGTCCCAACGCCTATTACGATAAGGCAGAGCAGCAAATGATTGAGGCTGCCAAAAAGTTTAAGGACAAACATGTGGATATAGGGGCAATCGTCTTAGAGTGTACAGGTATGCAGCCTTTTGCCCGAGCAATTCAAAGAGAGGTAGAACTACCGGTTTTTAGTTGGGGAACATTATTGGACTATGCTTACTCTGTGACTGTACATCGTGACTACTATGGACATGTCTAAATAGTACTCATAATACAACTTGTAATAAATCTTATGGGGGGGCAAATAAATGAGCACATCAACGAAACGCAACTTGTCGCTTATCATCCTCGACCAAGAGAAGTTTGAGCAAATTCATGAGGCAAGTTTGCATCTGATGGAAAATGTGGGCATGAAAATTGGAGGCACACGGGCGCTTAAGTTGTTACACGACAACGGCGCTGTAACGACCGGTGATGGCCTTACTATAATTCCCAGGGGTCTTGTAGAGAGAGCGTTGAAAAGTGTACCAAAGGAGCTGGTACTTTATACACGCGATGGTGAACCTTCTATGAAGATTAACAATGATAATCCTGTATATTTTGGCACACATGCTGATCAATTGGAACTAGTTGATCCATTGTCTGGAATTGTTCGGAAATTCCTTAGAAAAGATACTGCCATGATGTGCAAGTTGGCCGACTACTTGCCGAACATCCACTTTATTTTGTCTGTGGGTATGTCGTCGGATGTAAGACCTGTAGTGCAGTCTCAAATCACGTTTTTGGAGACAGTTAAGCATTTCAGTAAAACTATTAACTTTTCTACCAATGATATTGAAGGCCTAAAGGATATTATTGAGATCGCAGCTATTGTGGCTGGGGGATTAAAAAACCTTCAAGAAAAACCCTTTATTTTTAATTATTGTGAGCCAATTTCACCTCTTGCTCATCCCAATGAGAGTACGGAAAAGCTTTATATTAGCGCAGAAAATCGTATTCCAGTGGTCTATATGCCCTATTGTATGATGGGCGGGACCTCTCCTATGAGCTTTGCCGGGACCCTAGCTCAGTGTAACGCTGATATGTTAACTGGGTTAGTTATTACGCAGTTGGTTTCTGAAGGTGCTCCATTCATCTATGGTTCTATGCCTTCAGTTTTTGATATGCGGACAACAATCGGAAGTTATGGGGCACCTGAGTTTCACTTGTTAGTTGCGGCGTCCTCCGATTTGGCAGCGTATTATGGTATACCCTTCTTTGGAACTGCCGGATGCACAGATGCTAAAGTGCTTGATGAACAGGCAGTAGTAGAAACGACTATGGAACTTTTCTCCACAATGCTCAGTAAAGCCAATATCGTCCATGATGTTGGAGTAATGGATCATTGTAACAGTGTCTCTCCAGAATTAGTTGTTTTGGCTGATGAGATTATCGAGGGCTTAAAACACTACACCCAAGGTGTTCAGGTGAATACAGAGGAACTTGCCTTAGATGTGATAAAGGAAGTAGGACCTGGAGGTCATTTTCTGACGAATATACATACTCTGAATAATTTCAAAAAAGTTTGGTATCCAAGTTTATTTAGCCGGGATATGCAGAACAGTAACGAATCTCAAGTTAAGGGAAAAGTGAGAGAAAAGATCAGAAGTATTATGGAGAGCCATCTGGTCCCTCAACTAGATGCAACTATTCTCATGGAACTCGAAAAATGGAATGTAAAATTGGAAACGTATCAACCAACTGCCCAATGAAATTAGAATAACGGATTAATAATTTAGGAGGTACTCTATGTCAAGTTTTGCGGATCTCGCTCAATATGTAATTGAAGGCGCGGAGATTCAAGTTCGGGAGCAAGTCAAGTCTTTAACTGCTCAGGGTGTAAACCCGTTAGAAATCATTAACCAGGGCTTAATTGCAGGCATGAGTGTTGTTGGAACTCGTTTCAAAGCTGGGGATATGTTTGTTCCTGAAGTGCTGATGTCAGCGCGGGCCATGAGCGCAGGAATCGAAATCGTCAGACCTTTGATTGCTGAAACTGATATGCCTAGCTTTGGAAAAGTAGTATTAGGTACTGTGAAAGGTGACCTTCATGATATCGGCAAAAATTTAGTAGGAATGCTGTTAGAAAGTTCCGGCTTCACGGTCATTAATCTCGGTGTGGATATTTCACCTGAACAATTTGTTCAGGCCGTAAAAGAGCATAACCCAGACATTGTAGCTTTATCTGCGTTGCTTACAACGACGATGACTGCGATGAAAGAGACGATTGAGCTCCTCCAGGAAGAAGGCCTAAAAGATAAACTGAAAATTATTGTTGGCGGCGCACCCGTCTCCATGGACTTTGCTGACCAAATTGGTGCTGATGGGTATGCACCTGACGCTGGATCTGCTGCTGATCTGTGTAAAAAAATACTCTGTTTATAAACCTGTTTTACTAATGTCGTGGGTGGGTGTGGTTGTCGAATTGACTCATACTCCTTGATCGGCAGTCGATCGGCAACCACCTAAAGGGAGGAAATTAAATGAGTAGATCGACACGGAACTTGTCTCTAACCATCCTCGATCAAGAGAAGTCGGAGCAAATTCATGAGGCAAGTCTATATCTGATGGAAAACGTGGGTATGAAAATTGAAGGGACAAGGGCATTTAAGCTGTTGCATGACAACGGCGCTGTAACGACCAACGAAGGATTTACATTGATCCCCAGAGAACTTGTGGAAAGAGCCCTTAAGAGTGTTCCAAAGGAACTGGTACTTTATAAACGCGATGGCGAACCTTCTATTAAAATTAATAATGTTAATGCAGTTTACTTTGGAACCCATGCTGACCAATTGGAATTAGTTGATCCGTTATCGGGAAGGGTTCGGAAATTCCTCAGGAAAGACACTGCAATGATGTGCAAATTGGCCGACTACCTGACGAACATCCACTTTATTTTGTCAGTAGGAATGTCAGCGGATTTGAGGCCTGAAGTGCAGTCTCAAATCACTTTTTTGGAGACAGTGAAGCATTTCAGCAAAACCATTAACTTTTCCACCAATGATATTGGTGCCTTAAAAGATATCATCGAGATCGCTGCCATTGTGGCTGGTGGATTAAACAACCTTCAAGAAAGACCCTTTATTTTTTACCTTTGTGATCCAATTCCACCTCTTGCTCATCCTAAGGAGAGTACGGAGAAGCTCTATATTAGTGCAGAAAATCGTATTCCGGTGGTATATATGCCTTATTGTATGATGGGCGGAACCTCTCCCATGAGCCTTGCCGGTACGTTAGCTCAGTGTAATGCCGATATATTAACTGGTTTGGTTATTACCCAGTTGGTTTCTGAAGGGAGTCCATTTATCTATGGTTCTATGCCTTCAGTTTTTGACATGCGCTCAACAATTGGCAGTTATGGAGCCCCTGAGTTTCATTTGTTAGTCGCAGCGTCTTCCGATTTAGCAGCGTATTATGGTATACCCTTCTTTGGAACTGCCGGATGCACAGATGCTAAGGTGCTTGATGAACAGGCGGTAGCAGAAACAACCATGGAACTTTTCTCCACAATGCTTAGTAAAGCCAATATCGTCCATGATGTTGGGGTAATGGATCATTGTAACAGTGTCTCTCCAGAATTAGTTGTTTTGGCTGATGAGATTATTGAGGGCTTAAAACACTATACCCAAGGTGTTCAGGTAAATGCCGAGGAACTGGCCTTAGATGTGATAAAGGAAGTAGGGCCTGGAGGGGACTATCTGACGAACCTGCATACCCTGCTTAATATAAAGAAGGTTTGGTATCCAAGTTTATTTAGCCGGGATATGCAGAACATTAACGAATCTCAAATTAAGGAAAAAGTGAAAGAAAAGATAAGTAATATTATGGAGAGCCATCAGGTTCCTCAACTAAATAAATCGATTCTCATGGAACTTGAAAAATGGTCAGCAAAATTAGAGTAACACTGGCGCATTGTTAGGAGGTTCCTATCTTGCGCTATAGAATATAACGTTAGTGAGTTGTACCAAATAAATGGACTGGAGGGTTCTCACATGATTGAATTGGACGAAATGGACGATGATCTGAGGAAAATCCATGAAGCCTCAATGGCTGTTTTGGAACAAACAGGCATGAGGTTTCATCATCCTAAAGTATTAGAAATTATGCGACAAAATAGGATCCGTATTGAAGGACAGACTGCTTTCTTTACTCGGGAACAGGTTATTGATTGGGTCAGTAAGGCCCCGACTCATTTTAAGATGCATGCCAGAAATCCGAACTATGATTTTGTTGTTGGGGGTGACCACGTTGAAGTTTGCCCAGGGTCAGGCTCCTCCTTCGTATGCGAAGTTGATGGAACAAAACATGCCGCTTTAATGAGTGATTACATAAATTTTCTAAAACTTTACCATCAGTCAAGCTATTACAAGGTAAATGGCGGGATCGTCGTTCAGCCTACAGATATCGGTCGCTCAACGATTGCTTTGATGCTTTATGCAACAATGGTCTTTTCCGATAAGGTTATCATCACAGGTACAGGTACCGCTAAAGAAGTCGAACAATTGATGGACATGTTGGGAATAGTGTTTGGTGGTAAGACCTCTCTGGCGGATAAGCCAAGATGTCTGACGATTGTTAATACAAATACACCGCTTCAGTTTGATACAAACATGTTGGAAACAATGATGGTGTTTAATAAATACAAGCAGCCTGTAGTCATTGCCGCCGCTTCAATGGCCGGGACAACAGCGCCAATGACTCTTGCAGGTACAATTGCCTTGGCCAATGCGGAGGTACTGGCAGGTATTGCTGTCGCTCAAATGATAAATAAAGGTACGCCTGTAATTTACGGTTCCCAGTCAACCACCTCCGACATGAGGACGGGAAGTATTGCCATAGGTGCACCTGAAGGAGCCTTAGCCTATCAATATGCAGCTCGTTTGGCGAAGTCCTATGGGCTTCCCTGCCGGGGTGGAGGTACCCTGACTGATGCAAAGACCTTGTCTGTGCAAGCGGGGTATGAAAGCATGTTAACCTTACTAGCTAGCTACTCGGCCAAAACAAATCTTATTTTCCAAAGTTCGGGTATCATGGATAGCTATAACTCGATGTGCTATGAGAAGTTTATAGCTGATTTAGAAATCATCGGAATGGTCAAACGTTATATTGATGGGGTAAAAGTCGATGCCGAAACACTCGCAGTCGATGAGATTACTGAGGTAGGTATAGCGGGGCAGTTTTTAACCTCGGACCATACTATGAAGCATTTCAGGAAAGAACCATTTCTACCTGATATCAGCTTAAGAGGAGCAGTAGGCGGCGATCCTTCCGCTAAGCTAATGGATAATATTAAGGCTAAGCAAGACAAGCTGCTAGCGAGTTATTGTCAGCCTGAAATGTCCACAGAAGTACAGGGAAAGTTAGTCGAGTATCTGATTGAATGTGGTTATGATAGTAAATTGATTGAAAGCTTGAACGGACGAATTCAATCCGCTCCGTACAGTTTCGTCCGGTTCAGACCTTGCACGGAGCAGTAACGATGCAGAGCAGCATTTTAAACCTCCAATAATCTTGGTTTTTCGATTAAAGTAAAATTCCCCTTTTTTACTGATAAAATTATCTCGTGTTATAATCAATAATCAATAATCAACCAATAGGGACACAGATTTCGCAAAGGTGCTGCTCAACCTTTTCAGCCGCATAACGCTCTAAAATCGGTCGTGTAGTGTCAGGAAGATAGCCGCTTTCGGACAATACAGGGAAAATTTCTGCCCAAGCCTGCTCTACAGCTTCGGCTGTGTGTTTCACTGTAAAAATCGCATATTTTCCTCCGGTGATTTCACCATACTGTACATTGCCGCTTGCCGGAAAGTGTTTATCAGCAAGGAGAAGGCAAGCATCATAGCGACAATTCTCAGGTGGTGTTGTTTGTGGATTATCATGTGCAATGCCAAAAATCACCGCTTTACTGTTCATTAGGTTATTTGCTTTCGCCCAGTGTTTCAATTGTCCCATAGTCCGGATATTTTCCGCACCATAAGCTCCTACTTGTCGTATATACGCAATAGAGAATGATGGGATAGTTTCAATATTCACGTGCATTATATGGTACTCTCTTTCATGAAATTATGACCGGTCCTTTTTACCATATAATGCTTTAAAATGAAAGGCAAATAAATTTTTAAATTTGGTCAATCGCACATTGAAAATAATTAGCTGATTCTAGTAGAGGTGAACTCAAGTGGAGATGGTTGAAAACTATGTTTATAAAAAAGAGGCAGACTGGTCATTGTTAAATGAAGGCCTTACTTACCTATTGATAATCAAGTCATACACATCGGAGGTTGTACTGAGTGCATCACAGGTGACTGGGCGAAGTGCTGGAATTGTTGTTTAAACAGCGCTGACTGGTTGGCCGGCGCTGCTTCTTAATGTTATTTCGAATAAGGCTCCTGTTTGACCGTTATCTGCCCGGATGCTCCCACCCATAAACTCTACAGCAGATTTAGCAATAGCTAACCCGAGACCGAAATTTCCTCCTTTACCCTTATAAAACCTTTCGAAAATATGGGGTAAATCCGCTTCCGGTATGCCGTCACCATCATCCGCTAATCGAATGACTGCGGAATTTCCATCTTCAAGTAAAGTTATGCTCACCGTAGATTTGGCGTAACGCAGGCAATTCGATACGATGTTAATTACTGCCTGTGATAAAAGCGTATCATCCGCCAGTACGTATACAGGCTTATTCGGCAGGACAAGTAATAGTTCACGTTGATGTTTTGCAGCAAGGCCGCCGAGACGCTGGACATATTCCTTGAGGATATTCCCCAAGTCAACTTGGGTGAGTTCCTTGCTGTACGTCTGGCTTTCAATACGTGACAGTGTCAGCAGTTCTTCTACTAATTTACCCAGCCGTTTGCTTTCGCTGTGAATGATTTGAGAGGCATGTTTTACATCTGGAAGCACCCCGTTAATAACACCTTCTGCATATCCCTGGATAGACATAAGAGGAGTTTTCAGTTCATGAGAAGCATTCTGCAGGAATGCTTTTTGCGATTTATCATAGGCTTCAAGCTTAGCGGACATCTCACCAATACTTTGTTTAAGCATATGCAGTTCAAGAATATCATTATTACTGGTCTGAAGCGGAGCGGAGAAGTCACCCGAACCGATGTCTCTGGTCAGTCTGCACAGCTCGCCGACGGGGCGTGTAATCCGGATTGATAAATGATGGGCCAGCCACACAGCCAGTAAGACTCCGATCAGCATAATGATTATTAATATAAGATTGATAAAACGGACTAAGGCGATCTCCTTATCCGCATGGGATACAAAAACAACAGCCGGACTCCCGGCATTTGTGACCGGGTATGACAGGACAAAGTATTTATCCTTCCCGATGCGGATGGTATATACTTGGTTATCCTCCATTGAAGGAAGCTTCTCACTGAGTCGTTTCATTAACTGATTGTTGATAAAACTACCAGAAATGTACGCATCCCTGAGCGGAGAGAAAAGCTCCAGATTCCGACTGTAGAAAAGCATCTCAGTGTTCGCTGCTAATTGAGAAGAGCGCAGAGCTCTGTAGAGGTTGGCAAAAGGAGCAGCTAAATTTGCCGCGGCAGTGTTCCGGATATCCGGCAGTTCTTTTTTCACCACGCCTTCCATGGTCTTCACAACACCGTGCAGTTCAGTCCTGGCATTTCGATCTAAATAATAATTAACCGAGAGATTGAATAAGAGCAGTGTTATGAGTGGAAACACCGTGATCATGATTACAAAGGGAGTAACAATAGCGTTTTTAATCGGCTTCACAAATTATTCTCCCCTTTCGCTTAGTTTGAATCCAAATCCCCAGACAGATTCAATTTTTGCACTGCACCTGACTGCGGCAAGCTTTTTGCGCAGACGTTTTACCACATCATCTGTGGCCCGGGAGTCAACCTCAAAATCAAACTTCCAAACATTTTTCAAGAGCTCATCCCGGGATACGGCACGTGTGCTGTTTTGCATTAGATATACCATTAAAGCCAACTCTGTTGGAGTCAGATCAAACTGACTTCCATCTACCTTTGCTTCTCTGGTGGCTGCATTGATATTCAAATTGCCGGCTGCCAAGATGTGCTTGGAAGTGCCGCCTGTATCCAATTCCAATCTGCGGAACAATGCTTTGACTCTGGCCACCAGTTCCATAGGAGAAAAAGGTTTTGTCATGTAATCATCCGAACCAAGTGTAATCCCTGTTATCCGGTCGATTTCATTGTCTCTTGCGGACACAATAATAATAAGGGTATTACTGCAATTTCGAATCTGTGTACATACAGAAAGTCCGTCTGTCCCCGGCATCATGATGTCAAGAATGACTAAATCGGCAGGTTTTTGCAAAAATGCAGCCAATAGGTCATCCCCATTCGCAAAAGATTTCACTTCAAATCCTTCATTAGACAAAAACATATTAATTAAGCCGCGGATATTTTCATCATCATCCGCCAGGTAGATTAATTTTCTCATTTTATCACTTCCTTGACACTATTGTAGCCTATTCTTTTCAAGATAAAAAGAATTGCCACAGCTTTGCCACAGTATAACCTTTGTTTTGCGCAAACGAAAAACGTTAAGATAAGCTAGGAGGTGACAAATTGAGGAAAACAGGAATAATCTTATTAGCACTACTTATGATTTTCTCGGTGACCGGCTGTTCCGGCCAAAAACCATCAAAAACTCAAACAGAACGATCGCCGTTTGCTCCCCAAACTATATCAACTTCCCAGAATGTTGGCCGGAGCAAGAGTACTTCAGATCAAAGCACTGTAAATAAGAATCCTGTAAGCCAAGCTGTAACTTCAAAGCAGCTGACAGAAACAGATTCCATGCTTCAAGGTTTAAATGATGTCTTAAAAAGCCTGGATGATGTATCAAGTGAGGAATTAATCATCCCAAACCCATAATAAAGAAAAGAGGTTTTAAAAATGAAAAAAATAATGGTAACCGTACTAGCTGTAATTCTTACCCTTGTTACGAGTACTTCAGTATTTGCCGCCACTCCGGGTGACGGGAGCAAATTAGACAAACGAATTGTAAAATTACAGGAAAGTCAGCAGAAGATTGAAGAAATCAAAGCCCGTAACCTGGAAAAACAGTCAAAGCTAGCAACAAAGAAAGAGGAATTCGAAGGGTTCAAACTGGATTTAACGGAGCACAGGCAGGATGTACTTAAAAATCGTGAAAACAACATCAGCGTTGTCGAGTTAAACAATCAACTGCGCTTAACCCTGGCTCAAAAGCTAGAAGAGTTAAAAGACAGTGGTTCAGTAATTCCAGAAGAAACAACCGCTCAGTTAAAAGCTCACAATGCACAAATCGCTGAACTGGCGAACTCTTTAAAAGATACAAAAGGCCAAATCAAAGATATTGTAGAGAAATACAAAGGCTTCATCAAGGAAAAGGATTATGCCGCTATGGATACGGCCTTTGCTGAAATAGCTTCCATCCAGACTTACCGCTTGGACATACTTAACCAGATCAACAGCATTCTGCAGGAAATGAATAATTTACTATAGTCTACTTTTCATTCCCCATCAGCTTAAGCCGTCTGGCCATATGATGCGCATAAACACCCTGGGGATGCCAAATCGCGCCGATTCTGCGGTCTCCGGCTTGCTTAACCCCGGAACCTAATAGAGGATCTTTCCGGCCACAATAATTGTAATCTTTTCGACTTTCTTATCTAGGATTACCATTCCGTTGTTTGCTTTGGTTGTTCTTAACTGAGGCTCACATTAAGTGAGGGGAGATTTTGAGTCTCCTCTCATTGCTTCTATTGCAACCCAGTTGTCATAATGATAGCGATTTGACATTTATGTGGTTATTCCTGATGAGAGTATGCGCCCTATCGAAGCCATGCAAAAAATTGGTGGGGCGATACTCAGTACGGCTGTTCAAGTCACAGGAAGGAGGATATAGATGAGAACGATACACATTATTCTGTCCTTTGCTTCTTTACTGCTGGTTGGATCCACACTGATTTGCGGGTTCTGGATTCACACAAGCAAGAATGTTACCGATATGGCAAGCTCTGTGAATTTTCACATGATGCTCGCAACCGAATATCTGTGCTACAACGACTTCCGATCCATCCCTAATGCGGAAGGATTATTGACCTAGGAGTTGAGGGCAGATATCGGGGCTTTGAAAATTCAATACCGGATACTTACAATTCAACTGGAAACAATAATCCCAGAAGTGCTTTCACCCAGTCAAAGCCATTCATTTCAACTATTTGCCTGAGGAAGACAATAACCGCATTCGAGACAAGCAGACCTGCGCTTACTACGAAAGGGGCTTGTCGCCTCGGAACCCGAGAGTTCCGGCAAAGTGATCGACTTCATGGAGGCCCTCAAAGCCAGCGTTGAGAAGGCCAAAAAAGAGAAGGAACCGGCGTGATTATATGACAGAAAAACTCAACGAGTACAACCAAAAAAGGAATTTTGCCAGAACCATGGAACCTGTTGGGATAACAGAAGTTGTCCAAGAGGGTCTAAAGTTTGTCGTCCAGCACCATCTGGCCCGCAGAGATCACTACGATTTCCGCCTGGAATGGGAGGGGGCTCTATTGAGCTGGGCAGTGCCCAAGGGCCCTTCCTATAATACCCGGGACAAGAGGCTCGCTATACGGGTGGAGGAGCATCCTTTGGAATACAGAAACTTTGAGGGGACGATTCCCCAAGGTGAATATGGCGGCGGTGTGGTCATGCTCTGGGATGAAGGGTACTGGGAACCCTCTGGGGATGTGGATGAGGGACTTCGTGCGGGGATGCTGAAGTTTGTTCTGCAAGGAGGTCGGCTTAAGGGAAAGTGGGCTCTGGTGCGCTTGAAAAGGAAAGCGGGGGAGACCCAGGATAACTGGCTGTTACTTAAAGAAAAAGATGAGTATGCTAAAACTGCCGAGGGGATTTCTGAATTAACCACGAGTATCAGAACCGGACGCACCATGATGGAAATTGAAGAAGGGGAAGAGGAAAAGATCACGAAGAACCCCTTCAGCAGTACCGACGTGCAGCTGGCCAAATTAGTCAATACTGTTCCTGAGGGTGAGAATTGGCTTTATGAGTTGAAATACGACGGCTACAGGATACTGGCCTATATTGAAGGCGACAGCGTCCGGCTGATCACCAGGAATGGCCATGATTATACAACGCGCTTCCAGGATGTCGCCTCTTCCCTCGCTGAATGGGCTGAGGGAAGGGCGATGATTTTGGACGGCGAAATGGCCATCACGGACCCAGCGGGCAAGACGGATTTTCAGGCTCTGCAGAACTATTTGAAAAATCCGCAGGCCGGAAACCTGACCTATATCCTCTTTGATCTCCTGGCCTTGGATGGAGCGGACCTCCGGGGACACCGCCTGATTGACAGGAAGGAAACGCTGGAAGCGTTGCTGAAGGATGCCCCCGAAAACCTCCACTATAGCCGGCATGTGAGAGGAAACGGCAAGGAAAGTTTCCGCGCGGCCTGTGAGGCAGGCCTGGAAGGGATCGTCGGAAAAAAGGCCGATTCCGTCTACAGCGGGGCAAGAAACGGTGACTGGATCAAACTTAAATGCGATCAAAGGCAGGAATTTGTGATCGGGGGATATACGCTTTCTGATAAAAAAACTAGTGGGGTAAGTTCCCTGCTCCTAGGCATCTATGCAGGCGGGGAATTAGTCTATGCCGGACGTGCCGGCACGGGCTTAAGCGAATCCGACATGGAAGAGCTGGAGGGAAAATTTGCGGGCCTAAAGAGAAGGGAGTCCCCTTTCCAACTCGCGCCCAAGCCTAGGTCGAAGGAAAAGATCACCTGGCTTGAACCTGAACTGGTGGCGGAAATTAAATTTGCCGAATGGACCGCAGATCATCGCTTAAGGCAAGCCAGCTTCAAAGGCCTGCGGACGGATAAGAATCCCAAAGATATTAAAAAGGAAAAAGCGGATGAGGATATACAGCCTCTATCAGCCGCTAAAGAAACGGAGGGAATTGTGGAAGCTAATACCAACGGTCTGATCATTGAAGGAATTAAGATCAGTAACCCGGACAAGGTGATCTTTGCCGACCCTGAAATCACCAAAGGGGATGTGATCCGGTATTATGCCCAGGTGGCAGAGCGCATGCTTCCCTATCTAAACCACAGGATTCTCAGCATTGTCCGCTGTCCCAAGGGCATCTCCCAGACCTGCTTCTATAAGAAGCATCCCGGTCCAGGCAGCAAGGGAATCGTGACCATTCCTATTTCCACCAGTGACGGAGAAATGGAAGACTACTTCTATATCGAGAACCCAGCCGGGCTGATAGCCGAAGCACAAATGGGCACACTGGAATTTCATACCTGGGGAAGCCGTGTCGATGAGCTGGAAAAGCCTGATCTGATGGTATTTGATCTGGATCCGGATGAGGGAATGGACCTGAGCAGGGTGCGCCAGGGTGCGCGGGATGTGAAAAATATTCTTGCCGAACTTTCCCTGAACTCCTATCTCAAGACCAGCGGCGGCAAAGGGTACCATGTGGTCGTCCCTTTAAAACCTGCCGCCCCATGGGATGGGTTTCACAATTTTGCCAGGCGCGTCGCCGAAGTAATGGAGCAGAAGTGGCCTGACCGCTACACAAGCAATGTGAGAAAGGCTAAGCGTACCAACAAGATCTTCATCGACTGGATTCGCAACGGCAGAGGAGCTACCAGCATTGCCCCCTATTCTATAAGAGCAAGGAACGGAGCCGGGGTGTCCATGCCTATCGCCTGGGAAGAACTGGACACGGTGGCTCCTAACGGTGTCAATATGGCGGAGGCGCTCCGGAGGATCGGCGGCAATGATCCTTGGAACGATTTTTTCCGGAATAATCAGCAGCTTAAATGAGGCGAAGTGTCTTGATAAAGAGGTGCAGTATACTTCCCATGCAGCTTGGCATAATCCATAGCATGGGGACATGAACAAATTTAAGCCAGAACAAAGTTCTGGCTTAAATTTGTTGAATTGGAGGAATGTACAGGCGAAATGTGGAATTTCATATACAAGGTGCTGCTTGTCGGGCTGAGGGAAGATAATTGCCCAATCCAGTAATGACAAACCTCTTCCAGATATGGAAAGCGGTGCTCTTGATATTCCTAGTAGGATCAGGCCTATTTCAGCGGGGAAATGCCCGCCTCATATTGAAGGCTGCTGGCAGACTATTAAGGATATTACCTATGAGAAGGCCCATGCGCTCTATGGAGACCCCTTGCCGGAAATATCTAACTAAGCTGGAAACCAGTTAAAGGGGAGCACGCAAAGACAGGATAAGTAAAGAGAATTCCTTTATTATTGAAATCAGAAAGGAGAGGTACGATGGAATGGCTTAGTGCAATGAATAGGGCAATTGACCATTTAGAAGCAAACATGACCCAAAAGCTGGATATCGAAGAGGTGGCAAAGCTTGCCTTTTCTTCCCCATTTCACTTTCAGCGGATGTATCATATGCTGACGGGTGTTACAGTGGCTGAATATGTGCGCAGACGGCGACTTACTTTAGCAGCCCAGGAAATAATGTCGGAAGTTAAAGTGATTGATGTTGCCTTAAAGTATGGGTATGAAACGCCCGAAGCATTTAGTAAAGCATTCCGGAAAATGCATGGTATGAGCCCCTCGACAGCTCGCGAGCCAGGGACAAACCTTAAAGCATTTCCTAAGCTTTCCTTTCATATTTCAATCAAAGGAGATAAGGATATGGATTATAAATTAATTGAAAAAGACTCGTTTAAAGTGATCGGCAAGACTAAAAGGATAACAACTCACGATGGAGAAAATTTAAAACTAATTCCACTTTTTTGGGACGAATGCATGGCAGACGGGTCCTATCAAAGGATTTGCTCAATGGCTGGTGCAATGGGCGTCTTTGGTATTTGTATGGATTTTGAACCAAACTATGAAGCATTTACCTATATGATTGGTGTGGAAGACAATGGGGAAACTCCAGGAGATTTTTCTCCTGCTGAGATACCTGCTGCACGGTGGGCAGTGTTTGAGTCGATTGGTCCCATGCCAGGTGCCATACAGAAGGTATGGGAACGGATTTATGCCGAGTGGATTCCTGCAACGGGTTATCAGCAAGAGGAAGGACCACAATTGGAGGTTTATCCGGTGGGTGATGTACCAGCTCCGGATTACAAGTGTGAGGTTTGGATTCCTATAAAAAAGTAATGTTATGACGGTACTCCCTACGTTGACATTTTTTACAAAGAGGAAAAACTCTAGGCATTAGAATTTAAAAACCCCTAGTTCACGATTTGCATATCAAAATCGTGCCTAGGGGTTTTTTAAAGTAAAAACAACGACGTCGATCTTAACCTAACCTCTGTTGATCAGGTATAAGCATGTCAAGCGAGAATTAGCAGAAGGCATATAAAGAAGTGAAAAAACAAGCCACCGTTCACTGACGGTGGCTTGTAATAGTTTAAGTGGCTAATAAAATGGCAAATTAGAACTTAATTATTTTAGGTTCACCTGTAAAGGTAGCTATCGTTGCTATAGCATCCTGCAAATACAATACCTGAGTGTTGTCATCTGTTGCCGAATACCGGGACTGAAGTGAAGGATAGCTTTCAAGCATACTCTGCTTTGCTTCAAGACGGTCATCCTCTACTGCAACGGCCTGGATACGAATCCATTCTTGGCCATTAAAAGCGCAAATTTCAATTTTAGGATTTGCTATCATTTGCTTTGAAACGTCCTTTATCTTTCCAGTCTGAATATAGAGCTTGCCCTCAAAAATGTTGACAGTTCCGAAGGGACGAACTCGTGGCTGATCTCCCTCAATGGTTGCTAAATAATAAGTCTGGCACTTTTTTACGAAATCAAAAACTTCTTGCATATATGTGATCTCCTTTCAAATTTATACAATAAATTTATAATAAAAGTCTTGAAATAACAAGTACGATTATTTATCATACATAGTATCTAGATAGATACTATCGGGAGGAGATTATGGAATTGGAGAAAGATTTATTTGGGATATGCCCTTATACAACAGCACAGAAGGTTCTTTCTGGTAAATGGTCAATAATTATTCTCTACCATCTCGGGAAAAAGACCATGCGCTTTGGAGAGTTGCAGCGGCAGTTGCCCGATTTAACACAGTCAACGCTGACCAAACAGTTACGCGCTTTGGAGGAGTACGGATTGATTGACAGAAAGATTTATCCGCAAGTCCCACCAAAAGTGGAATACTCTTTAAGTGATATAGGTATAAAGTTTAGAAAAGTGTTGGCTGAATTGGCAATTTGGGGCAATGAATACATCGAAACTTTGAAGGATAAGAATTTATAAATTGAACATCTGGATTCAGGCTGTATGCTTGTGTGGGGCAGGAAAGTAGTTGTTAGGTTTTATGAATACTTTTATGCCTTGCTTCAACATAAGCGTTTAATTTTAAGTAACCCCAGGTCGCAAAAGAGAACCATATTGTGAAATTAGCCAATCTAAGTAAGAAATTAGGTTCAATAAACATCCCTAAGTTGACTAATACTCTTGAATAGATCATGCTCATAACTATTCCTGCCACAGGAAATATATATTGTAATGGCTTATGCTTAGGTAAAAGATAGAAGTATATTATGTAGAATGAACACCAAGAGACTGGTGAGTCAAGTGGCAAATGACCATAGCCAAAGGGAGCAAAGTTGATCCACCTGAAAGCGTTTGTCAGATGACCAATCGTGAGTCCTATTACATCGTAGGTGCTGCCAAATATAATTCCATAGACAGTAAGACGGCGAATTTCAGTTCTTGGAACAAATATTACAAGTGCGAGAAGAAATATTGCTAATTTTATGAGATGTAGATAATAAATAGGCATCTGTCTTAAAACCTCCTTAGTGTTGAACGAACTGCATATATTCAGTGGCAGTTTCCAATCATTCTTGCAACCAAATTCTTAAATATTGATTTTTCCAATTATAGGTTATTATTCTCAGTATTTATGAAATTATGTAGAGGCTAAATTATTTGGAATTCTTAGGTGCGTAAAATGTACACGCCTAGAGAATCAATTATAAATCCCGACTGACTTATCCGTCAGTCGGGATTATAATTTAGTAGCAATTGACTCATAGTCAATTGCTACCGTTAAAGAGGTAAGCGTATGGGAAAATTTAAGAGCTTGTCGAAGCGTACATTTATCATCAGGTCAATAGGGAGTAATTACTGGCGGTGAATAACATGGCTCCGCCTTACTTGTGGATCATTTTTTGTTTGCAGAAATACATCTGAATTACTCTGTTTTGCCTAGGTCATCAAGACGTTGCATAACGATATATGTAATCACACCAGAAACCAGAATAATAACAAGGTCGGTTACGGAGAACGGAATTGCCTCTATCGGTTCAAAGAGGAACCCCTTGCCATAGTTAAAAAGCACCCCATCCATCAACTCCAGCTCACCGATATACATGATGAGTGTTGTCAATGAGGCAATTAACCCAGGCAGGATCTTCGCTAACAACTTGCTTTGCCCATAAAATATCGAGCCGCAATAAATACCCACCGTAATGCCAAACACTGTGAAGAATCCAGACATTAGCAGCGCGGATAATGGCGAAATATTGAGTGTGCCGTTTCTGTAAAAAGCGGTAAAACAGGCGAGTAGGCAAAGACCGATGAACAACGCAGCAGATACAGCTTGAGCAATCAACGGACGCTTATTAGAGAAGTCCTGTTCTCGGATCATTTTTGCAAAACCATAGATCACATTCAGGACAGCAAGGATGATGACAATAGCAATAAGGTAAAAGTGAAGTTTGAAGGCAGGATTATTCGCTGCATAGATGGGTTCGCCGATGGAGCGGAGAACTTCCGGAGTTGCCATGCACAAGCTTAATTGCCACGATTCAAGCGGCATTTCCACATATCCCTCAATCACTTTGATCTGTTCAAATCCGAGCTCAGAAGCAAAGAATACTACGGTTCCCAAAACTGAAACGACAGGTAAAGTGTAGCGTTTGAATAGCTTAAAGATTAGAGGCAGGAGTGCCACGGAAGCAATTAAGGCAATTGATATGGGTGTGTAGGGGATGATGTATTTATAATAATCAGCAACATCAATTGAACCATTTTGCAAATAACTGCCCAAGGTTACAACGCCCATGTATAGGGGATAAGCCGAGGCTAAAACAAGTGCAAGCAACGATAGTAAATAGAAATTTTTATAGTTCATAAATATTCACCTCTGTCACGTATAGTTTCAACGATCCCTTTGCCAAAATCCTGTTCTATCCTTTCCATTGCTGATAGTTGCTTGGTCATTTTATTGAATAACATAAATAACATAAACAACATAAACAACATAAACATTATTCTGTTAGCTTACAAAATATCGGGAATGCATTCCCACTGGGATCTTCTTACTGTCTTCATAGATTGCTTTTAAGTGCTGATAATCAAATGAACCGGAAGAAATTTTGTAGCCTTGTGTTTCACCGTCAAGCCAAAATACGGCGTTCTTATCAACCCAGAAGATCTTGACATAGTTCTCGCTATAGGAAAAATTCACATGAAAGGCACTTGCTAAATCCATTTTATCGGTGGTTTTTTCAAAGTTAAGAGAGCTGAACTGATTAAGCAAGTCATCAATGACCGCTTGATCTGCACCAAACATAGCATAACTGGAGACACCATAGAAAATTGTAAGATTATCGGCCTTTAGCAGGTTGTTACTTTCCGGCTTTACATATCCCGTCAGTAACAAGGCAACACAGAGCATTATTACAAAAACTCTTCTCAAAGCAGCACCTCCTAAACAGTCGCATTCGTGATAATGATTACGGCAATTGCCATTACCAAGGCAGCAAAGCAGAGTGACGATAAAAGCGTAAGCTTTTTATAGGACAATATAGTTTCAATTCGCACCTTTGTTTTTGCTCCCCCAAACGCCGATGCGAAAAAGGTTTTGCCTGAGGCGCAGGTGAGAATGGTGAGAGCATACTCCTTGGTTTGCCTTTCGTTCAGGCTTTTTAAAACCAAGGCATCACAGGCCAGCTCCATATCGGCAAAAAAGTATTTTAAGAATATCCACGACAGTGGATTGAACCAATGAACGCACGCCGTTAGCAGGGCCATTACCCGAAACAGATTGTCTCGGCGTGAAATATGCACTTGTTCGTGCAGGAGGATATATTCTATATCCCCATCAGCAGCTAGCGCAGTAGGAATAACGATTCTGGGACGAATAACACCATAGACAGCTGGGGCGGCAATTCTATCAGATTTGTAGATATTGCTTTTAATAAGCTCCATCGACTTCAGCTCCGATTTTGTCAAGAAGTATAAGAACACTGAGGTAAGAATGGCAGCACAGCAAACGATTATCCAAATGAGCGAGGCAACTTTAAACACATTTTCAAGCAGATCGGTTTTGTATTCAAGAGGAAAATAGCCTTTGGCCCCCATTATACTGTTGGTGGTCGTGAGCTGAGGCACTTCTTCCCAGATAACCACTGTTCTAGTGGTAAATTTTGAAATTAGGTTTAGCAGGCTGTATTCATTGGCAATTCCAAAAGGCAGCCAGAACCTGATTAGAGGAAGAATCCATAAGACATAGATCGCAAAACGTGGCAGAGCTTTGATTTTGCGCAGAGACAAAACCACTAAGCCGGTAACACTGCCGATGATATTGATATTAAGCACCCAGTAGAAGAGCTCAGATAGCATAGACTACCTCTTTTCTATCAGCCTTTTTAACACCTCAAGCTCATCATCAGAAATGTCATTTTCGATGAAAGAAGCGAAAAAGGCCTTTTTAGAGCCGTTATAGAGCTTGTCGATAAGGTTTTGGGTTTCAGCCTTTTGCACAGCTTCTTTTTTGACAAGGGAAGTGCAGATGAAGTTCGGTTCTGTCCGTTCAATGGCCTTTTTTTCGATAAGTTTTTTGATAATCGTATAAGATGTATTCTTATTCCATCCGATTGTTTCGGCGGCGACAAGGGTGATTTCCTTTGCCGATACAGGCTCCTTATCCCACACAATGTCCATAATTTTAAGTTCGCTGTCAAATAATTTTACTGTTTCCAAAAATGAAGCCTCCAGACTATTCAAGTAGTATGTGTATATACTACTTGAATAGTCTGCGTTTGTAAAGACTATTTTGATAAACTAATCCCAGAAACGAAGTATTTGACGCGTTACTGTTCGATTTTACGTCAATAGAATGTGTAGGTTGATCGTGTTATAATATGGTAAAACATGAATCTTTGTAGATGAGGGGTGTTTATAGTGAGCTTAAATGAACCTCAAGTCATTACAATTGCTGAATATAATAAACTCAGGGAAAATTCCGAGAGTAGAATAGAATACATCGATGGAATTGTGTACATGACTCCATCTCCATCGACGAAACATCAGAGGATTTCCAGTAGATTACATGCAAAGTTATTCAATTTCCTTGCAGGAAAGGAATGCGAAGTTTTTCCTGCGCCCTTTGACATTGAGCTTAGGGTAGCTGACGATGACCAAGGGGATCAGACTGAAAAAACCAAGGTGGTCATTCCAGATTTATCGGTTATCTGTGATAAGACTAAACTTGGCGAAAATAAATATGTTGGTTCACCTGAACTAATCATTGAAATTATATCTCCTTCAAATCAAGCTCATGATCTCGTTAAGAAACTTAATTTGTATATGCAATGTGGGGTTAAAGAATACTGGATTGTTAATCCACTTTTGAATACTGTACAAACCTATGTTTTAAATGAGGATGAGCAGTATCATCAGGTAGAGGTATTGAAGGAAACAGGGATAGCCCATTCAGAGGTTTTGCAGGGATTTAGTATGGATCTTGAAGAGTTATTTAAAATGAGTGTATAATGGAGTGTGCCTGTAAGACTCCCGAGAAATGACCTTAGGCTTTCTTGACGACCTTATTAACGACATATGGAGACGTTAAAGAGAGAGGGACAAATCTACCCCTCTTTTTTGTGTATCTTTCAATAAATATAAGCTTCTTAATTTTTCATTTTGCGGTTTGAAAGTTATAATAGCCAGAAGCAATAAACTACCAAACTAGAATCTATAGAGAAGATGGGAGATAAGATGAGTAAATATCGAGCTTGGCTGTTACTTGTTGTAACTACTTTATTTTGGGCGGGGAACTATGTGTTTGGCAAGTATGTAATCATGGAGATGACACCGCTTTGGATTACCTTCTCTCGTTGGCTGTTAGCCTTAATTTTATTAATTCCTATCGCTTACTTTCTTGAAAAACCGAAATGGCAGATGGTAAAAAAGGCATGGATTCCGTTAATCAGTATGGGAGTATTGGGGAGCATCGGTTACAACATGGTTCTTTATTCAGCCCTAGCATACACTTCGCCAACGAATGCCGCGTTGGTTAGCGCCTTAAACCCTGCTGTGATTGTCTTGTTTTCTGTCTTTTTACTCCGTGAAAAAATAACATGGGTTCAAGCTTCAGGGATTGTTCTTTCTCTGATAGGAGCTTTCGTGCTTATAACACACGGTAATTTTGGACAGATACTTCAACATGAGTATAACAAGGGAGATATACTCATGTTAGGGGCTGTTGTGATTTGGACCCTATACTCTATAGTTGGAAGACGCCTTACAACCGTTCCCCCTATCACTGCTACGGCAGGATCCGCTGTGTTTGCAACGTTAATCTTGGCCCCGTTTGCTATTGCCCAGGGGATTGATGTGACAAAAATCAGTCCCTTAACCATGACAGGGATTCTTTATATCGCAATTTTTCCGTCTGTATTTTCATTTATTTTCTGGAATATATCCATTCGAGCGATCGGAATCAGCCAAGCAGGGATATTTCTGAATCTAATCCCTGTTTTTACTGCTATTATTAGCTGGACTCTAGGAGAAAGAATTACGGGAACTCAAGTCCTTGGCGGATTACTCGTCTTCCTGGGAGTTTATTTAACATCAGGAATGTTAAATCATAGATTAGCTGTCTTATTCTCTAACCACAAGTGATTAGTTTCCCAAGCCTCTCCCAAGGGGAAGTTTCATCATTGTGACTTAGATATTTTCTTTGTAATTGTGAACATTCTTTAGGTTGTAATTTTTCATAAGACTAACAATGCATGGATTAGAAGCAGGAGGGGGGATTATCTTGAATTCTAAAAGAGCAAAAATGTATTATAAACTATCGTCACAGACTTTAACAAGTAAGTATGATTTTAAATTCATCGGCATAGATGATGTGATAGAATTAGCAACGGTTATGTTAGATTCCTTAAAAGATACATGTGAAGATAGAGGGGAAACTTTAGGGGATATAATAGAAGAGATAGAGAGTGTTATTGGAGGTTCTTTTGCACCCTTCATTTCTGAAGCCTCATACCGTATAATTCAGAATGAAGAAACTGCAGCTGCTATTATGATAAGTTATTATGAGGGATATCCTCTAATATCGGAAATCTTTACAAACAAAAAATATCAGAATTCTGGTATGGCAAGTTCCCTTATAAAGAAAAGTGTTAATTCGTTATTAGATATGGGCTATAAAGACCTTATATTGAATGTAGACATTGAAAATATTGCTGCCGTAAATTTATATAGGAAAATTGGGTTTGAAGTAAACGCCACTGTTTTATAAATATCGGGTGGGATTAGCTCCCTATAATAATGAAGAAGTTGATCGATTCTTGGAAGCCTTGAGGGGATTAACCTTACTTAAAGTCACAATCATGAAAACCCTGAAAACAGAGGGACAGGTAGGTTGTTTCATGGGAGAAACGACCTACCTGTCCCTTTGAATGTTGGCAAATTATAATACAACTTTATCGATCGTGAGAATAATTGACTATAATATTCTTCATAGTTTGGACAAGCTGGTCTATGTCCTCAATAGATACTCCGTAGTTAGTGACGAAGCGGTACTCACCATCCTCCTGACCGTTTACTCTAATTTTTTCGCTATTCAAACCAGTAATAAGAGCTGATTCGCTTATTACTGACTCAGAGAGTGTGAAAAATACCATATTAATATCCAAACGATCGCGATTAACATGACATGACTCGATTTCTTCAAGCCGATCTGCCAGATAGCGGGCATTTTTATGATCTTCTCCGAGTCTTGATGCCATTTCAGTTAAGGCAATGATCCCTGCAGCTGCCAGAATTCCTGCTTGACGAAGTCCTCCGCCCATCAGTTTTCGATTTTTACGTGCCTTAAGGATAAAGTCGTAACTGCCGACCAAGATTGATCCAACCGGTGCACAGAGTCCTTTGGAAAGACAGACATTTACTGAGTCTCCACAAGCTGCAATCTCTTTCACATCTACTTCAAGTGAAACTGCAGCATTAAATATGCGTGCTCCGTCAATATGAACAGGAATTTCCTTGGACTTAGCTAGATTATAAACTGCCTTCATATTTTCTACCGGAACAGCAGTTCCAGACGAATGTGCATTTTCCATGCAGATCAGCCCAGTATTCGGGAAATGGATATCCAGGCCACGAATCATCTTCTCCAATTTGTTTATGTCGACACGCCCCATATTTGTTGGAAAAGAACGTGTTTGAACTCCTGATAGAACTGCCGCACCCCCAACTTCGTGCATAAGAATATGGCATTCTTCGCCTAGCAGGATTTCATCGCCTCTTTGAGTATGAGTCATAATAGCCAATTGATTACCGAACGTCCCGGATGGCACAAAAAGTGCAGCTTCTTTTCCTAATATCTCACTTGCTAATAATTCCAATCGGTTTACAGTTGGGTCATCACCGTAAACATCATCACCCACTTCTGCACGGGCCATCGCCTGACGCATCACCTCTGTAGGCTGCGTCACAGTATCACTTCTAAGGTCAATCCACATTTTCGCAACTCTCTCCTTTAAGACATCACTTTTGTTCACCTTCTGAAAATAGTATACTATGACTTGATACAATGACAAAAGTGTTAGTGAAGAATTAAAGGATCGACATTCTGTGCATTTGTCTTAAAATAGCTCTGTATTATAGTAGGCAATCGCTGAAGGAACTTTTATTTCTTATTATTGAAAAGGGGTTTAGTTTTATATGAGTAGTATTATTAAATTTATTCCAGATGGAGTCTGTTCAAAGGAAATTAGCTTTTATATTTGCGATGGCAAACTTAAGAATGTAGAGTTTGTAAAAGGTTGTACTGGAAACGCCCAGGGAATTTCAAAACTCGTAGAAGGAATGGATGCTTTAGATGTTGCAAAAAGATTAAAAGGGATTAAGTGTCAGAATGGAACATCATGTCCAGACCAACTAGCAGCTGCAATAGAAAAGACTTTAAAAGAATAGGCTAACGTCAATACGTTTCCATTCTTTACGCTTAATCCGAGAGGAAAGCGAAAGCGAAAGCAAAAGCAATTGTTTCAAAGGATGCTGAGGCAGTGGCTCTGGCACACCTAAATATTATTCATGTTATAATGGAAGAATAGTTTTAAGAAAGAATTTAGGAGGATTATCGATGGATAATAATGATATTTTAATTAGATTAAGATATGCCCTAGATGTACGGGATATTGATATGGTAAAGATATTTGAACTTGGTGGCCTTGAACTAACACAAGAACAAGTGAGAAAGCTACTTATAAAATCAAAAGAAACTTACCGTTATAATAATGAAGTCGAAGATGATGACCAAGTAGAAGAAACGGAAGAGAATATAAAATGCAAGAACAGTACGCTAGAGTCGTTTTTAAATGGCTATATTATATTGAAAAGAGGGAAACAAGATCCAAAACCAGGGCAACCTGTAAGACCAGTACTAATGAAGAGCGAAAATCCTAATAATATGTTGCTTAAAAAATTGAAAATAGCCCTATCACTAACGAGTGATGATATGCTTGATATATTGGTAAAAGCAGGAGTCATTGTAACAAAAGGAGAATTAAGCGCTATATTAAGATCAGAAGGACATAAGAATTATAAAGAGTGTGGCGATAAATACGCTAGAAATTTCTTAAAAGGATTAGCTATAAAGATCAGGGGATAGCTTTAATAAAGTTGATCAAGAGCGTGTATTATAAGAGACTCAGCCGCTGGATTCGGCTGAGTCTTCGGAAATTATGGCGGATTATCTGACCAGAATTTTGATGGTTAGCTTGATTAAAAGAGTGAGAAAGGAATTGATTGATGAGGATCAAGAACACCCTTTCAATTACCCACTCATCCACATTCCGGCTACGTTGTTGACGTGAACGAAAACAAGGGGACGTACTGAAACTAAGTTTGAACTTAGTTTCGATACGTCCCCATTAAATTTTTGGCTGCAAACAATCTTATTAATCACGACATGAGATGTGACATGTTCTAGCAACAATAAGCTGCAATTTATAATTGTTATCTTGACAAAATCCGTGGGGAGTTGCTATGATAAAGCCCAAGAGGTAGTGACCACTTGACTAGCCATTACAAATTTTATAATACAAAATGGTAGAAGCGGAGCGATTCAACATGGAAATAAATACTAACAGTCAAATGCCATTACATGTTCAAATAAAGGATTGTCTCAATGACGAAATTCGGCAAGGGAATTTTGAGGGAAAGATACCAAGTGAAAGGGAGCTTATGGATATCTTTTCTGTGAGTAGAACGACCGTTCGAGAAGCAGTGTCGGCTTTAGTTAGAGAAGGTTTAGTGGAAAAAAGACACGGCAAAGGAACGTTTGTAACCTTGAGGCCGATTCAGGAACAATGGTTAGGAAATATTAGTACCTTCTCAGAAACAATTAAACGGGCAGGAATGAAACCAGGAGCCAAGTTGCTATCCAAGGGGATTAAGTCTTCTTCTCAATTTATTTCGAATAAGTTTATCGGGGATGAATTCTATGTAATTGAAAGGTCGAGGTCTGCCAATGAAAAGATAATAGCCATTGAGCGAAAGTGTTACGAAGTGGAAATTGGGCTGAAATTGGCGAGTTATGATTTAAACGATGCGAATATTTATAAGCTCTTGGAATTTAATATTGGGATTATTCCATGGACGGCCGAAGAAATCATTACCAGTAATAAACCTTCTAAGGAAGATGCTGCCTTGCTGGGTATTCCTAAAACGTCAAGTGTACTAATAATAGAGAGGACGACTCGAGATCCCAAAGGTGTACTAATTGAGTTTGCAAGTACAATATTTCGAGCGGATAAGTATTCCTTGAATATACGTATGTCGCGTGATTAAGGCTGTAAGTTCTATTGGTTGTTTAAATGTTGAAGTAGGAAATTCTGTAAAAAACCGGGTATTAATTCGTGCGAATTAGTACCCGGTTTTTTCATGAAAACCTGTTCAAAATCATAGAAATGAGCATTTGAATTATTAATTATGAGAAATTAAGTTATCGTTGACATATTATTCTATCTAGTTATATAGTGTAAATAAATCAACTGGTACGTACGTTATGACGAGTTGACATAACTAAATGTATTAGTTAGAAAGTAAAATATAGGAGGGCGAAAAGAAAATGGCAAAGGTTAAAATGACTCCCAGTGAAGCCATCGTTGAAACATTGTTAGCAGAAGGCGTAGACCATGTAACGGGTATTCTCGGTTCTGCATTCATGGACTTGCTTGACTTATTCCCGACGGCTGGAATTAAATTTATCCCGGTGCGTCATGAGCAATCAGCTGGTCATATGGAGGATGCATTCTGCCGCGTTACAGGCAAGTGTGGTGTCATTATCGGGCAGAATGGACCAGGAATCACCAACATGGTTACATCTGTTGCTGCCGCTAACTCTGCATATACTCCGATGGTTATTATTTGTCCGTCTGCTGGTACGCCGACGGTAGGCTGGGATGGCTTTCAAGAAGCGGACACTGTTGAAATTTTCAAAGCCATCACGAAAGCAACTATTAAAGTCCCACATCCGAAGCGTGCTGCTGATTGTTTAAGAACGGCCTTCCGAATTGCTTATGCGGAACGTGGACCCGTACTTTATGATATCCCTCGAGATTACTTTTATGGGGAAATTGAAGAACAAATCTTAGAGCCGCATCAATACCGCGTCGACAATCGTGGCTGTGGCTCCATGGAATCCCTTGATAGAGCTGCTGAAATTCTCTTGTCCGCTAAAAAGCCAGTCATTGTTTCCGGTCGTGGCGTTGTGGATACCAAGTCCACTGGTATTATAGCTAAAATTGCGGAACTATTAACAGCTCCAGTTGCTTGCACATACATGCATAACGATGCTTTTCCATGTGATCATCCTCTCTGGGTCGGACCAATTGGTTACATGGGATCAAAAGCAGCCATGAATTCACTGGCAGAAGCAGATGTAATCCTCGCAGTCGGAACGAGATTATCTGTTTTTGGCACCTTGCCACAATATGATGTCAACTACTTCCCAGAAAGTGCCAAGATTATTCAAGTTGATATTAACCCTAGGAATCTTGCTCGTACACATCCAGTGGAAGTGGGTATTATCGGTGACGCTAAGGAAGCTGCTGTGGAGATCCTTAAGCGATTGGAAGCAATAGTTCCAACTCCGAAAGTCGATCAAGCTCGTATGGAAACAATCGAAGCTCGGGTTAAGGTTTGGAGAGATGAGCTGGTAACCTTGGCCATGGTTGATGGTGTGCCGATTAATCCTCGTCGCGCTCTGTTAGAAATTCAAAAGGCCTTGCCTGCGAATGCAATTGTAGCCACGGATATTGGTAATGTTGCTTCCACTTCCAACAGTTATCTTGAATTTAAAGGAGAGGGCAAGCACATTGCAGCTCTTACCTTTGGGAATACTGGATTTTCTTACCCAGCAGCACTAGGTGCGCAAATGGCTAGTCCCGAGGCACCAGTCGTCTGTATCGTAGGGGATGGAGCATGGGGCATGAGCTTACATGAAGTTAGCACGGCTGTTGAACATAATCTACCCGTCGTCGCGATTGTCTTTAGAAATGGAGCATGGTGTGCTGAAAAGAAAAATCAGGTCGACTTCTATAATAACCGTTTCGTAGGTGCAGATATCCCTAATCCAGAAAGCTTTGTTCCGGTTGCGATTGCTATGGGTGCAGAAGGAATCCGTATAGAGAAACCCGAAGATGTTGGACCTGCATTAACGAGGGCATTAAGTTTACGTAAACCATTTGTTCTAGAAATAGTTTGTGACGGAACCCAACTCGCACCGCCGTTCAGAAAAGATGCCTTGCAGATGCCAACTCGTCTACTCTCCAAATATCGGCACCTTGATGTAAAAAACTGGTAATAGCCATAGGGCGTGCTTGAAAGACCGTGAGGTTGCCTTCACGCCCATAAAAAGAAATTCAAACTAATTTTTTTAGTATAACTAATTAAAAAAACTAAATAATTTATTCAATATTCTAAATTGTCAATAAAGATACTTTACGCCGAACCCGGAACTTACTGTTAAAACATAAAACGGGATTCATCATCGAAATTCTCAAATGAAAGAGAACAACTAGAAAAAAGAGAAGGAGTATACAGATGAGCACTGAACCAGTCGTTGAAACGAAGTTAATCGTTCAAAAGCTAATAACTAAGGGGCGAGCAGCCATGGAGGAAATCAAGGATTATTCCCAGGAACAAGCAAATAGGTTAGTTCAAGCTGTGGCCTGGGCCATTTACCAGAAGGAACACGCCGAAGAACTTGCCAGTATTTCTATTCGAGATACTGGATTAGGTAAATATGAAGACAAGGTCATTAAAAATCGGCGAAAAACATTTGGTACATTGCGTGATTTAATGGATCAGGAAGCCAAGTCAGTAGGCATCATTAGGATTGATCAGGCTAAAGGGATCACGGAGATTGCTAAACCTGTAGGCATCGTTGCGGCAGCGGTACCTTCCACTAACCCTGGGGCAACACCCGCAAATGTTGCCATGATGGCTTTGAAAGGGCGCAACGCAGTAATCATTGCTCCATCGCCTAAAGGGGCTTCTACGACAGATAAACTTCTTGAATATATTCATGCTGAATTAACAAAAATCGGTGCCCCTGTTGATCTAGTACAGGCTTTGCCTACGCCTGTTTCCAAAGAATCGACAGGGGAATTGATGAAACAAGCCGATCTAGTCACCGTTACTGGGTCTGGTAATAATGTTAAGCTTGGTCAAAGCTGTGGAACTCCTAATGTATGTGTAAGTGCGGGTAACGTTGTTTCTATAGTCGATTCATCTGCTGATTTGCAAGAGGCTGCACATAAAATTATGCTGAGTAAGACTTTTGATAACGCAACAAGCTGTTCAAGTGATAACGCGATAGTCATTGAAGCAGCAGTTTATGAAGCGATGATTATGGCATTAAAAAAAGAAGGCGGTTATTTCTGCAATGCAGAAGAAAAAGTTCAAATGTACAAGGCCATGTGGGATGAAAACGGTAAACGCCGGGGTATCACCACTGCCAAATTAGCAGGGGAAATGGTTGAAGCAGCCGGTTTAACAAACCAGGAAGCTGAAAATGCAACCTTCTTTATGGTTGAGGAAACAGGAGTAGGGAAAGCATTTCCATTCTCCGGTGAGAAACTTTCTTTGGTACTAGCAGTGTATAAAGTGGAGAATTTTGATCAAGCGTTAGCTATGACTAAGCGTATTCTAAATTATGTGGGCCGTGGGCACTCCTGTGGTTTGCATACTAATGATGAGTCCCATATCGAGCGGATTGGTTACGAAATGGAAGTTTGCCGTCTCTTAATCAACCAAGCCCAATGTTTTGGCAATGGAGGGAGCTTCAACAACGGTCTTAACTTTACACTCTCAATGGGCGGAGGCACTTGGGCTGGTAACAATATTAAGGAAAATCTTTCTTATAAGCACTTCATCAATATTACTAAAGTATCCAGATTGATTCCGGAAGTAATTCCTACTGAAGAAGAGTTATTTGAGTCATATTGGGCTAAATATGGTCGCTAAAATAAGGAGGATAGGGAAATGAAACTGTTTGAATATCAAGCAAAAGAACTGTTCGGAGAACATGGAATTCCTATTCCAGCCAGCACTCTTATCGGCGGTATTAGCGAACTGAACAAAGCAATAGAAGAGATTGGCCTACCTTGTGTACTCAAAGCGCAAGTTTTACAAGGCGGCCGTGGAAAAGCCGGACTGGTAAAACTGGTAAGCACGAAGGAAGAGGCAAATGTCGAAGCTGAGCGCATCTTAAAAGTTACTGGTAAAAAACTTTTGGTTGAAGGTGCGGTTTTATTCGAAAAGGAGATGTATTTGGCTATCACGGTTGATCCGATAAGTGGATCGGCACTTGTCATGGCCTGCCTCGAAGGTGGAATAGAGATTGAGGAGATAGCTCGTACAAAACCGGATAGAATTATTAAGGAAAAGGTCGATACTTCTTGGGGGCTGATGCCTTTCCAAGCTAGTAACGTCATGTATGCTCTGGGACTTGACAAGAATCAAGCTGCAGAAGGAAGCAAGATCCTCCTTAAACTTTATAACTTGTTCGTAAAAAATGACACTGAACTCGTGGAAATTAATCCGCTGATGATCCTTAAAGACGGAACCATGATTGCTGCAGACGGAAAGGTCAACATTGACGATAATGCCTTGTATAAACACAGTCGATATTCAATGACACGGGACCATTTCAAGAATGATATGGAGTATGAAGCAGCTCAGGATGGGATTCCCTATATTCAGTTCGACGGGGATATTGGCTTAATGGTGGCGGGAGCAGGTCTGGCCAACGTAGTTTATGATTTGGTCAGCTATTATGGTGGAACAGTTGCAAACTATCTCGAATTTGGGGGCCCGAACTATCATAAAGCTCATAAATGCATGAAGATGATGCTCGATAGTAAACCAAAGTGCATCCTGATTGCTACCTTTGGAACGATAGCACGTGCGGATGTTATGGCTCAAGGAATCGTCGATGCGGTCAGAGAGTTAAAACCGGATATTCCGATCGTGGCCGTTATTCGCGGTACTGGTGAGGAAGAAGCTCAAGAGTTATTAAAGAGTGTTGGCTTGAATCCACTCAATGATACAGAGGAGGCTGTTAAGAAAGCAGTGGAGTTAGCAGGAGGTGGTTCCCAATGAGTATTATTCTGGATTCTAGTACCAAAGTGCTTATCCAAGGCATTACAGGTAAAGAGGGTAGCTATTGGGCTAAGCACATGAAAGACTATGGGACGAATGTGGTAGTGGGTGTCACTCCAGGAAAAGAAGGACAGGAAGTTGACGGGGTACCAGTTTATCACACGGTTCGGCGGGCGGTTGAAAAACATCAAGCGGACGCATCCCTGCTTTTTGTTCCCCCGCGTTTTGCCAAAGGTGCCATATTCGAGGCACTGGACGCTGGCATTAAGATAATTGTTGTTACTGCTGAGGGGATTCCTCTCCATGAAATGATCCAAATTCGTAAAGCAGCCCTTTCTATGGGTGCCATGGTTATCGGGGGGAACACGACCGGTATAATTTCTACGGGTAAAGCAATGATGGGTTTTTTCCCCTATTGGTTGGAGCGGGTTTACAAACCGGGTCGCATCGGGGTGATGACCAGGAGTGGTTCCTTGACCAACGAGGTTACAGCAGAAATTGTCAAGGCAGGTTTTGGTTCAAGCTCTGTCATTGGTGTTGGAGGAGACCCTGTACCTTTTACACGCTTTGCTGAAATCTTACCATTCTTTGAAAAGGACCCTGATACGGATGCAGTTGTTATGATTGGGGAAATCGGCGGGACAATGGAAGAGGAAGTTGCGGAAACAATTGAAAATGGTATCTATACCAAGCCTTTAATCGGTTTTATGGGAGGAAGAACAGCTCCGAAAGGACAAAAGATGGGCCATGCTGGAGCAATTATTACTGCTGGCAAAGGGACAGTAGCAGATAAAGTTGAAGCATTAATCAATGCTGGCGCACTTGTGGCAGATCGACCAAGTATGATTGGTACATTACTTAAACAGACGCTCTGGAGCTAACATTATCCAATCCAAGCAATGGAGATAAGCTCTTAATTCTGACCTATCTTTCGAGAAAGGATGTTTTTGGAAAATGAAAAAAATTGGAATATTTGTGGAAGATAATTACAATGAAATTGAGTTTTGGTATCCGTATTACCGTATGCTTGAGGAAGGGTTCGAGGTTGTAGTCATAGGTTCCGGAAGAGCAGATGTTTATACAAGTAAACTTGGTACCCTTACTAGAGGGCTTAATCCTGCAACCATTAAATGTGCTGAACTAGATGGTGTGATAATTCCAGGCGGATATGCTCCCGATAAAATGAGAGTAAGTACGCAAATGCTGAAAATTGTGCGCGAACTATTTGATAACGACAAAGTAGTAGCAGCGATCTGCCATGCCGGATGGGTTTTGGTATCTGCTGGAATTTTGAAAGGTAAGAAGGTTACTGCGTGCCTTTCAATAAAAGACGATTTGCTTAATGCGGGTGCGGAATTTTTGGATCAGGCAGTCGTAGTCGATGGTAACCTTATTACTTCCCGTGTACCGGATGATGTTCCCGCATTCTCGAGAGAAATTATCAATTTCCTAAATTCTAAATAGGGGCTCCGTGATACGGCAGATTTTCTTCGACTTTGAAAGGGCGGTGATGGATGGCTTATTATTGGTCTTGATTTTCCTAGCAAATTTCAAAGTTGGGAATTCATTCGGGTGAAATGAAAGGGAATAATTTTATCACGAAATGATTATAGGAGGTAATAAGCATGAAACAAGCTTTGCGAAATACTAAGGGACTAAAAAGGATCGGAGCTTTAATATCAATCATAGCTTTAGTTCTGACTTTAGGAACAGGATGTGGAACAACAAATGTTAGTCAAAAGTCTGATAATACCCAGACAAAAGCGGTAAAATATCCGACTAGACCAATAAACATCATCGTACCATTTGGAGCTGGGGGAGGAGCAGATCAATTAGGTCGTTTGCTGAGTAAAGAATTGGGCCAATCACTGGGCGTTTCTTTACCGGTTGTAAATATGGCTGGTGCCTCTGGTACTGTAGGACTGACTAAACTAGTAACTGAGCCTGCCGATGGATATAACTTATATGTCTATGTAACGGATACCCATGCTACGTTGTCTGGTGCCAATCCTGCGTATAAATTAGAGGAAATCACACCCGTTGCCCGCCTGCTTAAAGCTCCGTCGTGTCTTTTTGTAGCTACGGACAGTCCTTTTAAGACCTGGGCTGACCTTGAAAAAAACATTAAAGCAAATCCGGGACAAGTAAAAGTGGCGGGCAATGGAGAAGGATCCGTTGATGATGTTGCACTTACCTATTTAGAAAAGAATCATGGACTTAAGGTAAATAAAATTCCCTATGCAAACCCAGGGGAGCGTTATACGTCGATTATAGGTGGACATGCCGATGTTTTATATGAACAACCTGGAGACGTGGCTCAATATATAGATCAAAAGCAAATGCGTCCGGTTCTAGTGTTTGACGAGAAGCGGTTGGCGGAATTCCCTGATGTTCCATGTACTGGGGAACTGGGTATGAAAATATTCCTGCCGTTTGATCGTACAATTATGGTCAAGGCCGGAACTTCTCCTGAGGTAATAACGATTTTAAGCGATGCTATGAAAAAGATATATGATACTTCACCTGATTTCCAAAAATTCTTAAAGGCTAATTATACCACTCAAGATAGTTATCTTGGACCTGAAGATGCCAAGAAAGCGTTGCAGGATAGTGTAGAGACGATGAAAAAAGCTCTAGGAAAATAAACTAGACGGACGATCAATGGGTAAAGGCATCACATTAGTTGATGCTTTTGCCCTAGGATTAAAGACATTGACTAGTCTACATTACTGACGGGATGGGGGGCGTAACAGTGAAGAAAGAAAAATTTCAGCAGCTAATAATCAGTGTTTTCCTTATACTGTTTGGCTGTATTTGCTACTATCTAGCAAGTCGATTTCTTGTTACCAAGGCACCAGGGCGGCTTGGACCAGATTTCTGGCCCAAGATGTTATCTCTATTAATCATTATCTTTTCAGTTGGTGATGTAGTAATCCTACTTTTGACTAAGAAAAAACAGGCTTTAGAAGATCAAATTAATTCACCTGAAGATACTGCTGTAGAGTTTGATATTTATAGCCAAAAGTATCCGCTTCTCTTATTGGGAGGTTTTGTAAGTACTGTTGTTTACATCTACTTACTCCCTATTTTAGGGTTTAGCCTTTGTACTGTTCTATATCTTGCCGGAATAATGTATTTAGGTCGCTATCGTAATATCAAGGTGATAATAATCAGCAGTTTTGTTGGCGCCTTTACTATCTTTGTCGTCTTTAGCAAGATTGTTTATATTTCCTTACCCACAGGAATTGGGATTCTTGGTGATTTTACTTTTCTAATGTATAGAGTACTTGGGGTTAGTTAGTTTTAACAATATTAATTTCCACCAGACAAACGGACCTTCCAATACCTTTAATCTAAATGTGTACTTACCATTAGAAAGGGGCGTGAACACCATTATTCAAATTATATCCAACATGGGTCAGGGAATAATTGCTGATTTGAATCTGTTCACTTTACTGATGATTCTGGTTGGGTCGATTGTTGGTATGGTATGCGCGGCAGTTCCTGGCTTGACACTTATTACGGGTGTTATATTAGCTTTGCCGTTTACCTATGCCATGGATAGTACCAATGCGATTATTTTGTTAACCAGTATATATCTAGCAGGTACGTATGGAGGCGCATTTCCGGCAATATTATTTAAGATTCCTGGTGATCCGATTCATGTACCATTGCTCTGGGATGGTTATCCGATGGCTCGCCAGGGATTGGCAGCAAAAGCTTTGGGTTGGACTCTAGTGGCTACCGTTGCGGGTGGATTATTTTCCATAATCCTTTTGGTTTTAGTTTCAGCGCCGCTGGCTCAGGTCGCTCTCAAGTTTTCTAGTCCCGAGTATTTTGCTATAGTTTTTTTAGGGTTAACAAGTGTCCTGTTTTTAGGTAATGTTTCATTACGTCATAGCATTGTATCCTTGGCCTTAGGACTTTTGATAGCTACCGTAGGAGTCGAGGGAATGTTTGGGGTGGATAGATTTACATTTGGTACTCCTTTGCTCCGTGGAGGTATCGATTATCTGAATGTTCTAATAGGGGTTTATGCCGTTGCGGAAATATTTGCCAGGCTGGAATTTGGCTTTTCGGCCCCAAGTTTAGATACAGCAAGTACAGCCACTACAACTCTGCCGTCGTTCAAGGAGCTCAGACCGAGATTAGGTACTTATTTAAGGAGCGGCATTATAGGGACCTTTATTGGTTTTGTGCCCGGAGCTGGAGCGACTATCGCTTCCTTTATCGGGTATGGTATAGAACAACAGGTTGGTCCGAACAAGAAAGAAATGGGTAAAGGAGCACCTGAAGGGATATTGGCGAGTCAAACGGCAGCTACAGCGTCTGTCGGAGGAGCTTTGATTCCTTTACTTACCATGGGAATACCAGGAAGCGGGGCAACGGCTATTATTCTGGGAGCATTTTTATTGCACGGCATTCAACCTGGGCCGGCAATCTTCCTAAATAATGGACCCCTTATCTATGCAATTTATGGATCATTATTTATTTGTGTAATCATGATGATTTTTCTAGGATTCTTGTCAGTAAGACCTCTTATGAAAATCTTACAGGCGCCGGAAGCAGTAACATCTTCATTTATTCTAGTACTCTGTATGTTAGGAGCCTATGCACTCCGGTCGAATTTACAGGACGTATGGATGTTATTAATTTTCGGAGTCGTGGGTTATTTCTTAAACCGGTTTGATTACCCGACCACCCCCTTAGTATTAGGCGTAATTCTGGGCCCGTTAGCGGAGAGTTCCTTTTTGACGACGATGATCAGCTTTAAGAATGATTGGACCGTCTTGTTTACGCGTCCAGTCAGTGCAGTATTTATGACAGTATCTATCCTCAGTCTAGTAGTGGCGATTCTATTGCCTATGTGGAATAAATACAAGGAGAGAAAATTAAATAAAGCACATTCTGATCAGCTTCCATAATAATTAGACCGTCCTTTTTACAGGGGACAGTTTCCTTATTGTTACTAGTATTCAAATTTTGACTTAGCTATCAATAACCTTACAGTCAGAATCAAAAACCAACAGGCTTTAAGGCGAAGCTCGATGTTTCAGGACATCGGGCTATTATTAATGTGCTCGAAAATGTGCCTGCTTTTAAAGCGGTATAACGAAATTGAAGGAGTTTGTAGAAGGGTTTAGCAGAATAATGCAGAATTAAATCATTGGTAAGACTATGCTACATAGATTTGATTGGCTTACTCAAAGAATGGAGAAAAATAGGGGGAGTTCAATGAGAGCCGTATGTATCGATTTCGAAACAGCGAACGGATTTATCGGAAGTGCATGTTCAGTGGGAATTGCAGTCATTGAAGAGGGGCAAATAATCGACACCAAGTATTGGCTTATAAAACCACATTCCGAGTATGCTCATTTTGATCCTTTCAATGTCATGATCCATGGAATTAAAGAAAAAGATGTCAAGGACGCCCCAGAATTTGATCTAATTTATGCGCAAATTGCACCGCTCTTTGAAAATGCCTATATTATTGCTCACAACGCCTCTTTCGACATGTCCGTATTGCGCCATGTTTTGGATTTATACGATATCCCATATCCTGAGGTAGAATATTTATGTACATATAAAACGGCCCTAAAGACGTGGAGTGGTTTAGATAACTATAAACTTGATACTGTTTGTAAATATATAAAGCATGATTTTGAGCATCATAACGCATTAGCAGATGCTACTGCTTGTGGCAATGTTTTAATGTCAGCTCTATCCGTAAATGGAGTGTCATCAATCAGCGAACTCGCTTCTCTTGTGGGGATGCGGCTTGGAAGATTATACGCTGGGGGATATAAACCCTGTAGCATTTCGAAGCAACGTAAAAGGGCCTAAAGGAAATGCGCCCGAAAAAATGAGAAGTACTTAGTCCAAACCTTTGAACAACATAATTAGAGTTCTCCTCTAAATGCAAAGTTCCACAGATACTTCTTCAAATCCACGCACCCGTTTTCCTTTAAATGGATACCTTCGTTGGAGAGGAGTTGTTTTTGATCTGCCCATCCGGGAGTTAAACGACCGTGGCAGTTTACAACTCGATGACAGGGGATGCAAAGGAAATCGGGGGCATGATGCAGTGCTTGTCCAACCATTCTTGAACGTCGTGGGTAACCTGATAAAAAGGCAATCATTCCGTATGTGGCGACACTACCGAGGGGAATATCCAAGACGATCGCATAAACTTTATCCGAGAATTCTTTTCTGTTCAAGACTATTCACCTAGCCGATCTTCTGTTATACCTGTATTATTGACGATACACATTATTAATTCAAGGACACAGGTGGCCGAAAGTTTGATCCTGAGTATTTTTATATTAATGCGGTGAATAGAGCATTCATGAAGATTAAGTGATTAGGCAAAGCGCATCATGATGAGTGCATGGGATCTAGGAAAAAGCAGTACGCTGATAGGTTATATCTTAGAAGAAAAAATTTTGACTTGAAGTCGTTTCCGCTGATATGAAACGGCTGTTTTTAATGACCCTTTTGGGCGTTTTTTTTATTCCCATTCAATATTTCAATGTGCAATTTTGATGGTATGGAGGATTATAGTGTGTACTATACCTTACCTTTGCTTGAATTAATAAAACCTTCATAAATTCTTCAGAAACTTCCTTAGTCATTCTTCATTAACCTTATATAAAATAAGACAAGTAAATCTGGCCGATAAGGGGAGAAAACATTGAAAAGTACAGTACAGGCCGTAGAATATGGTGAGGATTCTTTAGTCTCCAAAAGAAGTCTTCGAGCGCTATGGCATTTAGCACGTCCTGCACAGTGGACAAAGAACTTATTTGTTTTTGTGGGTATTATCTTTTCAAACCAATGGAACGATTCAGGATTAATTCTACGAACTATTGTAGCGGTAATGGCCTTCTCACTTGTTTCTAGCTCAGTTTATATCATGAATGATTTAATTGATCTAGTAAGAGATCGGTTACATCCGATTAAACGCTACCGTCCCCTTGCAGCAGGGCTAATCTCTCTTTATAGTGCGAGATTACTTCTTTTCACATGCTTAACTTTGGGTTTGTTACTCGGCTCCATAGTATCCCCCATAACGGTAGGATTGCTTGCTGTTTATTTCATTCAAAATATTGTTTATTCAAAAGTTCTGAAACACGTAGTTATCTTAGACGCTTTCTCAATTTCGTTTGGCTTTATGCTGCGTATTTTCGTGGGAACATGGGGTTTAGGGATAGAGCCTTCACGCTGGTTATTACTCTCAGGTTTAATGGTCACACTCTTTTTGGGGTTTGGGAAACGACTCGCTGAATCAAACAAGTTATCGGCACAATCATTTGCTCATCGACCCGTTTTAGGGAATTATAGTTTAGGGTTATTAACTCAGTTGATTGATATCACAGCAGGTGGTGTTATTATTTCCTACAGTTTATATACTTTAGATGCTAGCACTGATGCCCTTCATCAAACTACAGCTTTAATTTATACCGTACCTTTAGTCATTTATGGTATTTTTCGTTATCTGTTTTTGATTCACAAAGGTGAAAGTGCAGACCCCTCGAGGGTGCTTGTAAGTGATCCTCACATTATCATTACGGTCTGTTTATGGTTATTAAGTGTTATCTGGATTTTAAATTGAGCAATTAGGATAAGCATACCTTTTTACTATATTCAATACTTTGGCGTTTCTTTTTGGAGTTCTTTCGAGGCATTGGCGTATTTTTTATTCTGCTTGGAGTAATTATGTTGTTGCCAAGAGCTCCTAGTGCAACTGGCTTGTATTGAAGTGCCGCGCAGAGCGGGTTAGAATCATTAGAGAAGATAGAATAAGCACTTGTTCTATGTTGGCCTTTAGAGTTTTGAGAGGATGAATTTATGTATGAATAATAGTAGCATACTCATAGTGGATGACGAAGAGGATATACGGAAGTTGCTGGCAATCTATTTAAAAAGTGAGGGGGTTCACGTATTAACAGCGGCGAACGGACTAGAAGCTTTGGCAGTCTTAGAAAGGAGCAAAGTTGATCTAATCATTTTGGATATTATGATGCCGCGAATGGATGGTATCCAAGCTTGTATGAAAATCAGGCAGGAAAACAACATGCCCATCATCATGCTTTCGGCAAAAAACGAGGACATAGATAAGATCTTAGGTTTAAACGTTGGAGCAGATGATTACATCGCCAAGCCTTTTAATCCCCTTGAAGTCGTTGCACGGGTTAAGTCACAACTTAGACGGTTTAAAGACTTAAATGATTTTCGACCTACATCTGAAAACGAAATAAAGATCAACGGGCTTACTATAAACACCGCTACTCATGAAGTTAAGGTCGATGGTATGGAAGTAAAACTTACCCCCTTGGAATTTTCTATACTTGAAATTCTCACAAGGAATAGAGGAATAGTATTAAGCTCAGAAAAGATTTACACAGAGGCCTGGAATGAACCTTTTCGCAATTCGGATAATACGGTGGCTGTTCACATTAGAAATATTAGAGAAAAAATTGAAGTAAATCCCAAAGAACCAAAATACATAAAGGTTATTTGGGGGGTGGGTTATAAAGTTGAAAAATATAATAATAGTGTCAATACTTAAAAGAGTAAAGCGGGTTTCATTTATGATTAATTGCTTACAGAGAAGCCTAAATCGAGAACTTATCCTAGCAATAATTTTCTGTCTAATTGTCTCGGGAACTGTTTATTGGCAGGTGCAAGAAGTTAGCTTTGATGACAGCGGCGGGGTTGTGGGCGTTGTGAACAAGGCAAATAGCGCCTTTGTAGAAATTAACCAACTTTATGCTGGCCGCAGTGATCAAGAGGCCGGCGCTGATTATCTTAGTAGACTGGCGAACTATTACCAATTAAAGATAGCCATCGTTGAAGGGCAAGGGAATATCACTCTCAAATCAGACAATATTGACGAAAACAAGTTAGATTTGGAACAAATAAAGAAAATACGGGCGGGTAGTTATACTGGGAAGCCGATCGACTTTTATGGTGTATACCCTATAAAATTCAATTCGCTAGACTCTCAGGTTATCATAATGGGTATTCCTCAGATGAGAACAGTAGTGACTTACGGGAGAGATCCTTTGTTTGCTATAAGTGTCGCTATCACTGTATTCATTAGTTTATTAGTACTTCTCTTAAGAACGAAGGTCAAGTATATTAAGGAAATCAGCGATGGCATTCTGGAAATTTCTAAAGGAAGTTTGGACTTCCGGATAACCAAAAAAGGCCACGATGAATTGGGCTTACTTGCGGAAAACATAAATAGTATGTCTGAGCAACTAAAAACTCAGATTGAAGAAGAAAGAAAAGCAGAAAGAAGCAAGAATGAACTAATAACGAATGTCTCCCATGATCTAAAAACACCCTTGACCTCAATTATTGGCTATTTAAGGTTAGTAAAAGATAAAAAATATGAAACTTATGAGCAAATGAAAGAGTATTTAGATACTGCTTACGAAAAATCCGAAAAACTTAGAATGTTAATTCAAGACTTGTTTGAATATACCAAGCTTGCAAATGGTGATGTGCAGATAAAGAAAAGTAAAATTAATCTGGTTGAACTTATCGAACAGGTTATGGGTGAATTATCCTTAATGGCTAGAGAAAATCATGCAACGTTTTTAAAGGTTTATCTCAAAAATGAAGTTAGTGTTGAAGTCGATTCTGATAAAATCGTTCGAGCGATTGAAAACATTTTAGTAAATGCCATTAAATACAGTTATAGGCCTGGAGAAATAAAAGTACAAATCGCTCAAGAAGATAAGACAACGTTAGTAATAGTAGAAAATAGTGGCGATACGATTCAGAAAGAAGATCTGTCACATCTATTTGATCGATTCTTTAGAGTGGAGAAATCCAGGACGTCAGATATCGGAGGTTCAGGACTAGGGCTGTCCATAGCCAAAAGTATTGTGAAGCTCCATGATGGTGAAATATGGGCGGAATCGGAAAATAATAAAATACGAATTTTTGTTAGATTGTAACGCTCTTCTTCTGAGCTTAAAATACTACATCTACGCCGGATTTAATGGGGAGATAAATAAGTGAATGAGGTTGTGCTTTGTTTTCAGGTGAGGATAAGGACGAGAAAATATTAATGAGTTTAGGACTAAAACAAGAAAGATGTTTTTATTATTGGGTTTTAGCCCTAGGATTTGCTGCAGGCGTACTATGGATTCTTTTGGTGCGAACAGAGCCTGTTTCCGATTTTAAGTATTATCACAGGATAGCAACTCAAATAGCGAATGGGGGACAATGGGGAGATACCTACACCACAGTCGGCTACCCTATCTTTCTAGCTCCTTTTTATTGGTGTTTTGGGGCTTCAATTTGGGTAGCGAAGGCGCTTAATCTGGTTCTAAGCACTATAAACAACCTGCTGGTTCTGCATATCCTCGAAAAAACAGGAATACGTGAGACACTCCGCCAACGAACCTTTGTGCTTTATGTCTTATTCCCAATGAATATCTATTATAATAGCATGCTCGCATCCGAGATTCTGTTTACAACACTCTTTTTACTAGGCACTTATCTTTATTTAACTGATATAAACTATAAGTACGTATACATTGGGCTCATAACGGGGTTGAATACCATGGTAAAACCCTATTTCCCGCTCTTTGCCCTAGCTATAATTCTAACTGACTTCTTGGGCCATGAAAAATTATGGAAAAGCATGAAAAACGGTGTGGTTGTTCTTCTCGTGACTGGGGTGATCATTGCCCCTTGGTTATATCGTAACTACAAGCTTATTGGCGAGTTTACCTATGTCTCTAATAATGCTGGGATTGTCCTTTATATTAACAATAACACGCAAAACAAACTCAGTGGTTGGATGCTCGCGGAAGATGTTGAAAACTCCGTTGTTAATAGGCCAGATTACAATTTGGCAAACTCTACTCAAAAAAATATTATGCTGAGTCGTGACGCGAGGGAATGGATTATGGGCCACCCAAGAGAATTTGTCTGCTTAGGTTTAAAGCGACTCTCAAAAACGTTTATACAAGCTGGAGATATCGATTACGCGTTTCAGGGAAGCGGACTGCTCCCATTCCTTCAAGTTATTATGTTTAGATTTTCAGAATTTGTGAGAATGCCTGTGTTTCTAGGCGGAGTCGCTAGCATTGTTATTCATACTTTGCTTTATAGTTATCTGACAGTGGGAAATCGCCTGACAAAAAGGAGCGCTCGGTTTGTTCTAAACTTTGATGGAGGAAAAGGACGTCTTTTCCTGATTATAACCTTCTTGATGTTTGCCGGGGTCTATTTTATCACGGAAGGGCAAAGCCGTTATGCCTTTCCAACCGTGTTAAGCCTGTGCGTTTATGCGGTAATGGGTATTGAGGGAGTAAAAAAATTGCGAGGGTGAAACAATGTTAGGTTTAACAATTATATCCGTGCTTCTTGGAACGATGGGCCAACTATTGGTTAAAGTCGGGGCCAAGCATTTAGAGTTGGATTTTTCAAGTGCTCATTTGCTTCGGAGTCTCTTAGCCATTGCGAAAAATCTGCCCGTGATGTCCGGCATGGCTCTGTACGGCCTGAGCTTTATTCTTTGGGTAAAGGTATTAAGCAAAGTTGAACTCAGCTACGCATATCCGTTTATAAGTCTTGGGTATATCGTGATTCTATGTTTCTCCTATTTTGTCTTTAAAGAGAGCATATCCGTTTTTAGAGCTATCGGTACATTGCTCATTATGGTTGGTGTAGTGTTTGTGGCTGGTTCGTAGAACGCACATAGAGAGTGTAACCGTAAACAAGTTGGGGATTTGGCACGCAAAAGCATCAGTCTACATGCGGTCTTTATGTTAATACCGATGGTGCATAATATCGCCCGAGTGCGTCATATAGCGCTACATTGAGAAATTTTAGTTCAAATTTTAAACAATAACTTCAAACGCATAATCTATCGCGGGTGTGGATTATGATTGACAATCCAGTATAACGTTGTTATAATTTAGGCGTAGCATAACAACGTTATACTCATTCTTACACCAGTGATCATGCATGTCCTGAGTGTAAGAATGAGTAGCGCAGTGAAAGGAATGATACGTATAATGAAGATTGTAGTGCTTAACGGAAGCCCTAAGGGTGATAGTAGTGTTACCATGCAATATGTAGCCTTTATGCAGAAAAAACTCCCGCAGCATGACTTTAAGATTGTCAATATAGCCCAGAGAATCAAAAAAATCGAAAGTGATGAACAGATATTCGGGGAAATCACTGGGGAGATTAAGAGCGCCGATGGTATAATATGGGCTTTTCCTCTGTATGTCTTTTTGGTTCATTCGGGCTATAAGCGCTTTATTGAACTGATAACTGAGCGGGCGGCTGGGGATATCTTTCAAGGTAAACATGCCGCCATCCTAACAACGTCTATTCACTTCTATGATCATACGGCGCACAATTATATGCATGGCATTTGTGATGATTTGAATATGAAGTTTTATGCCTCCTATTCTGCGGGGATGCATGATTTATTTAAAGAAAAAGAAAGAGCAAAATTACTGGATTTCTCACAGGGCTTTTTTGAATCAATTACCCGGGATGCGCCCGCTATTAAGGTGTATCCGGCACTCATAAATCAAAGTCAAGAATACGTACCTGGAACAGATCTTGTTCCGGTGAAAACACATGGTCGGAAAGTGGTTGTTCTGACGGACTCCAAAGAAGATAATATAAACCTAAACAGACTGATCGGAAGATTTGGCGATCTTCTCAGTGGGCAAGTGGAAGTGTATAATCTGCACAGCCTTGATATTAAGGGCAGTTGCCTTGGCTGTATTCGCTGTGGGTATGACAATACTTGTGTATATAGTGGCAAAGATGAGTTTATTGATTTTTACAACAGCAAGCTAAAGAGCGCCGATATCCTCGTTTTCGCGGGAACCATTCATGACAGATATCTATCGTCTTTATGGAAGACCTTTTTTGATCGAGGATTCTTTAATACTCATACTCCCTCTTTTTCAGGATTACAGATTGCTTTTCTAATCAGTGGTCCTTTGGGTCAACTACCAAATCTTCGACAAATCATGGAAGCTTATACCGAATGGCAACAGGCTAATCTAGTGGGGATTGTGACAGATGAGCATCCTAACTCTGCTGAAATTGACGGAATGCTCCAGGAATTGGCTCAGCGCAGCATTGATTACTCGAATCTTCGGTATGTCAAACCAGCAACGTTTCTGGGTGTGGGTGGAACTAAGGTTTTCCGGGATGATATCTGGGGGCCTCTGCGCTTTCCATTTAGAGCGGATCATCGTTTTTATAAAAGTAATGGGATTTATGATTTCCCTCAGAAGGATTACTCTTCTAGGATGCAAAATTATTTCTTAGGATTGCTGGTTAAGATTCCGTTTATTCGCAAAGAGATTTACGGTAAGCTAATGATTACAAAAATGGTTGAACCTTTTAAAAAGCTTGTGGCTAAGATATAACTAATTACGGGTTACTAGATATGGAGGGGCTATAATGGAGGACATCGATTCAAGAGAAACTCGATCAATCATTTTAGAGCGAGCGAGAGAGCTTTTCTTGGCGCTCGGTTATCACAATACGACAATGCGGGCCATTGCCAAGGCGGCGGGGATTTCTACTGGCCCCTTGTACTTTCACTTCCAAAATAAAGCAGAAGTCTACTTTTACATTTGTAGTGAGGCACTTGATTATCTGATCGCTGACTTCCGCCGGGCTGCGGGGGAAGCTACCCATGCCGCCCTGCGCCTCAAGAACATATACAATGTATACAAGTCTTTTTATTACCGAGAGCCACAACTCTTTGAAATTATGCATCTGGCGACAAATATTATGGGAGGTATCGACCTTTCCCAACCACTAGAAGAAACTTTAAATAAAAAATCCCAGGAACTTGTTATGATTATGGAGGGTGTTGTCCGGGAGGGAATAGCATGTCAGGAACTACGCCCAGTTGATCCCAGCAAATTGGCTCTTTACCTATATTCGGTTGCAGAGGGCGTATTTCATTCGAACCGTACAGGAGTCTTACAGCGGGCAGAGGTTAGCCTCGATGAAATGATTGAGACTGCGATTGATCTCATTGGATACTCATTATTTGAGAAGGAAGGAATACAACACCAATGCTAAGAGGGGGGAGGTTGAAACATAATCGACAAGTTGATTATAGAGAAGAGCTAACAGTTTACTCCCATCAAGTAACGCTCATACTTTTGGCAAAGATGACGATATATAAGAATAAGGGTATTTAAGAAAATTGGAGGAATTTTCATGACACTTATTCCAATATCAACCTCAGTACAAAGTGGGGTTACCAACGCGGTGAAAGTTATTGCAAATGAGCATACATCCAAAGTGGCGGTCACTGATGCGACGCAAGTAATTCCAGTCCCTGAAGCTGCTGTATACGAGACCTCAGAACAAACGACGACCAACAACACCAAGAAAATGTATACCAAGGAGTCGGCGACACTGAGCCAAATTAACCAGCAAGTTGAGGCGAAACTAAGTAATTTGCGGGGAATAGTAGAAAACCTTATCAGTATGCAGAGTCTGAAAACAGGCGAAGGCAAAGGCCTAAACTATGATCAAATTTTGAAAAAATATGATGGTAAACTAAAGGAATTTTATCAAAATCTAGAAGTGGATGATTCAACTCGCCTGAACGCGCAACAGGAAATTTCCGAAGACGGTTTTTGGGGTGTAAAGCAGACTTCGACAAGGGCAATAGACTTTGCAAAGGCCCTTTCAGGGGGAGACCCCGCCAAGCTAGGTTTATTGAGAGATGCCATAGAAGCAGGATATAAGGCTGCCGAAAAAGCATGGGGCGGTGAATTGCCGGAAATCTGCAAACAAACCCAGGAGGCCACCCTGAAAGGACTCGACGACTGGGCGAATGAAGCGAAGGGAGAGATCCAAGCCGTCATTAAGGGTGCGGAGTGATTTTATCACGCCTAGCAATTCGATTGTCTGATTTAGGTACAAGGCTTAGCTTTTTCTCTCTAAAAAGCTTTTCAATGCCAGTGGGAAGCTGATCCTCATATTGACGGCAATAATTGCAATGATGACAATCAGTTTTCTTTACTTCTGGCTCTGTATAAGCACAAATAACGCCTTCAAAGTTTCGTAGAATTACTTTATCTTCAGATTGAGATATTAAGTATTGTGGGCTTACTGGGATTTTACCTCCCCCTCCTGGTGCATCGACAACAAAGGTAGGAACGGCAAAGCCAGAGGTATGTCCACGCAGCAGTTCAATGATTTCAATCCCTTTGCTGACGGGTGTTCTAAAATGTTCTATTCCAGACGATAGGTCACACTGGTATAGGTAATAGGGGCGCACACGCATCTTTACCAAATCATGGACCAATCTTTTGATGATATACGGGCAGTCATTAACCCCTTTTAGAAGAACAGTTTGATTACCGAGAGGTACTCCTGCGTCTGCGAGCTTCCTACACGCTTCGATTGCTTCCGGTGTTATCTCCTGAGGGTGGTTAAAATGAGTATTAAGCCATATTGGATGATATTTACGCATGATATTACATAGGTCATCCGTTATTCTCTGGGGTAAAACTACTGGTGTTCTGGAGCCAAAGCGAATGATTTCAACATGTTCAATTGCTCGGAGACTGGATAGAATGAAATCGATACTTTCATCACTTACCAACAAGCTGTCTCCGCCTGAAATTAAGACATCTCTAATTCTAGGGGTGTTTTTTATGTAGTCAAATGCTTTTTGCAGATATTTCCGGGGCATAGCGTTATCGGTTGAGCCGGCCATTCTTCGCCGGGTACAATGACGGCAGTACATAGAACATTGGTCGGTTATAAGCAATAGGACTCTGTCCGGATATCGGTGTGTAAGTCCTTTTACCGGAGAATCGCTTTCCTCCTGTAGAGGGTCTTGCATATCACACTTAGCTTCTTCCATTTCCAGAGCGATGGGAATAGCCTGTTTGCGGATTGGATCTTCAGGATTGTTAGGATTAATAAGTGTAGCATAATAAGGGGTGACAGCCATCCGTAGTGTTTCCAGGCAGTGGCTAATACCGTCTATCTCGTCCTCTGTGAGTGTCACGACCTGTTTCAATTGTTCAACAGTGGTTACTCTGTTAGCAACTTGCCATTTCCAATCATTCCATTGCTCTGCTGATATATCTCTCCACAAGGTAATATCTTTATAATCTCTTTGCATAGCTAACTCCTTCTAAATAAATATGTAACTAGTTTTCCACTTAATCATTGAGGTATACCTGATTCGCCGGACCGGGAAGTTAAGATGGCCTATGTTCTTCCTACTGTCCGAGAACGTTTGGGCAGAACATTAGAAGATCATGACTGTAAGCGAACATCATGTCAGGTAGGTATTTTACCGGTATCAAACGAACGATCGTTTATTATTCGAACCAGATCTTGTAGATAGGTATCAAAAAGAGCATTCGGAGCGGACAAGATGCGTCAGATGTAATAGCTGTGTCACAAAACCTGGTCGCAGATGTATCCAAAATCAGAAGCCTACGCTTGAAGAAACAATGAAAGCTTAGGAGGTACATTAAGAGCATTTAAAGGCGTCATGGGAGCATACAAATCTAGCACTCTATATTGGGGTCAGAGAATGGAGGATTCAGATAGTGTACCCTCGTTAGGCACTATTGTTGATATACGTAATCCTTTAATTCTCTTGGTCCTGCCAGTATTTCTCTGCCTATGAACAAGGTGCCGTCATTCTTTGTTTTGACGTCCCATTTGACTAGTGTAATATTACCTTCTGCAATTTCAATTCCCGTTATACAACGAGGATGGACACTACTTCCATCATTGAAATATTGGGGTTCACCTACTTCAGGAAACCTAGGTCTATGAGTATGGCCAGCAATAAGCATCTGCTTTTCTCGGGTTACCCACTCAATAAGTCTATTTTCTACCGCATCTTTTTTGTCATAATTTTTGGCTGTACTTGTAGGATCATTTACCCCGAATGACTCAAGGGGTCGCCATAAATACCTAACCAGAAATCTACCCAATCTCCACAATTCATAATCTATCAAACTTACTTGATGCCCGTGGATCAAGAGGATTTTTTGATCTGTTACCCTATGCCTTAAAACTAGCCCCTCATGAAGCTTTATATTCTCGAATAAAGGGATATGCTTTTTCTCCCGTTCATCAAAGTATTGGTACAAATTGTTTTCGACAAATTTAGGGTCTCTCTTGACCATATCATGGTTTCCGAAAATAAAATGTAGTCTACCTTCCTTGAAAAATTTAGAAAGAAGCCAGAAAGCATGGCTATGGACATATATTATGTCAGAAAGCTTTTTGTTCTTCCAAAGTTCATCACCATCACCAAGCTCTATATAAGTATAGTTTTCATTATAGTAATGGGTCAGCGCGGCAAAATAAAGATTTTGGTTCTTCGAGAAATCATCTGCCCAGCCTCCATCACCCCTATGGATGTCGCTCATTAAAATAATTCTGGAGGAGTCGTCAAAGGGAATTTCATCTGCTGATTCAAAGACTTTAGTAATACGTGTTAAATTATTCATTTCTAGCCCTCCAAAAACAGAAAATCGCATAACACAGTAGAATCTAGGAGATATCTATAAGAAACCATTTGGGATTCATCCAATCGTGAGGCTCCCACTTTACAAGTGGGAGTGGTACTTCTGCGTTCCGCTTCGGTGGGGTAGAGTCCCCTACGGAAGTCTCGATGTTTAAATTAATTGTGAACGAGTTCACTACATAGCAGGAGGTCTCTTTTAACTTAATATATTAGATTTATAGAAAAAGGGTGCTTTGCTGCACCCTTGATTTAGTCTGGTCACCTATTCATCTTTCAGTTAGCGTCGTTGACAATCCTTGTGCAATATCATATGCTCTATCTGATAAAATAAGGGTAGGAAAAAGAGGTCAGAACAATGAAACCTAAGCTATCTCAAATTGACATTGATGAATTGCTTAAAATTCCCCTGCTTAAGGCCTTGAGCGAACAACATTTACTGGCCCTAAATCAATCCGCTCACGAACGTTCATTCCGAAAAAAAGAATGTATCTTCACCCCGGAGAAGCATGCGGACTTTATCTTAATTCTCCTTAAAGGTAAAGTTAGAATATATCTCAGTTATCCAGACGGCAAAGAGTTTACGATCGCCTTCTTAGAACCCGGCGATGTCTATAGTAGCCATTCGGGTACTTTTGCCGAAGCAATGGAAGAAACGATCGTCTGGACCATCGACATTAAAGTCTTTCGCGGCTTGATGCTACAAGATCCAGTGGTCTTGATTAGCATGGTCAAAGTCTTAGGAGAAAGCTTGGGAAACACTCTAGGAATCATTGAAAATCTTGTTTTTCGCGACGTTGGTAAACGGTTAGCGAACTTTTTGATACAAGCTGCTAAGGAAAAAGGACAGACTACTGAACAAGGTACCCTAGTGAACTTAGGCTTAACATTCGAAGAAATAGCTTCAGCTGTAGGAACATCCCGTCAAACTGCCTCTACATTCCTCAACCGTTGGCAGAAAGCAGACATCTTAATTTTGAACCGCAAATCGTTTGTTATAAGAGATATTCAGGCTTTGCAAGACAGTATGGAAGAAAACTAAAATTAAAGAATTGTATGTAAAAATAAGAAAACCATCAGCATCCTGACGGTTTTCTTATTTTTTATCTTCTATAATCAGAATAGTTGAACTGTTAAGTTCAGCAAGGAAAGCAATCATTCAATTTAAGGAGGAAATTATGATCAAAACCTTTTTGGCTACAGATCTGACAATTGATACCGGAGTACAGGAACTTCTCTTGAAAGCAAATTCTGAAGGGATAGAGACAGCCTTTGATCGAGCCAAGCAACAAGAACCTCACTGTAAGTTTGGCTTAGCTGGAGTTTGCTGCCGACGTTGCATGATGGGACCTTGCCGTATAAGTTTTGGTGAAAAAGGGGCGAAACGAGGGGGCTGTGGTGCAACGGCTGATCAAATCGTCGCTCGCAATCTACTAACCCTCATCGTCGATGGGGCGACACCCCATGTCGAACATGCCCGCGAAGTGGCACACACGCTTTTAGAAGCTGCAGAGGGCATAGCGCCTTATGAAATTAAAGGGAAAGATAAGTTATGGAAGATCGCCCTTGACTTGGGCTTAACCCTTGAGGGTAAGAGTACGAACGAAGTGGCAAAGGAAGTTGCGTTAATAGCCTTGCAAGATTTCCAGAAACAGACTGGGGTAGCCACCTGGCTGAGTTTGCATGCCCATGCCAAGTCCGTTGAAACTTGGGAAAAATTAAACATTCTACCTCGCAATGCTCACTTGGAGATTGCCAATGCCATTAATAAGGCTGCTATGGGGTGTGACAGTGATCCACTCAACCTTCTCCTCGGAGTTATGACCATGGCTCTTGTTGAAGGGTATGATGGGCTACACCTCTCAACCGATCTTTCGGACGTGCTTTTCGGCACACCAAAGTTAGTCAAGGCTCAATATAATATGGGAGTCATAAAAGCGGATTATGTAAATATTGCGGTTCATGGCCATATTCCAATGGTTTCGGAAAAAGTGGTGGAATGGAGCCGGAAACTAAACGGGGAGGCAAAAGCTTTAGGAGCCCAAGGGATTAATGTCATCGGGATATGCTGCAGTGCCAATGAATTATTAATGAGGCAAGGGGTTTCTGTGGCAACAAACTTTGCTAGCCAAGAGTTGGCGATTGTGACAGGGGCTTTAGAAGCGATGGTTGTCGATGCCCAATGTATCATGCCAGGCTTGCAAAAAGTTGCCGAATGTTATCACACGGAATTGATTTCCACCTTGCCTAACATTAAGATTGAAGGATCTAGTCACGTCGAGTTTTCTCCGGCTAAGGCTGATCAGATGGGCGAGGAAATTGTTCGTAAAGCACTAGCCCGGTATACAGAACGCGATATGGTTAAACTACAAATACCAAAAGGAACCGTTGAAGCTTATGCCGGATTTTCCGTGGAACAAATCGTTGAAGTGCTTTCCAAGATCAATCAGGAAGATCCTCTCCAACCCTTTATTCAAGCACTCACAGATGGGGATATCTTAGGTGTGGTAGCCATTGTTGGGTGTACCAATCCGCGAGTGAAACAAGACTGGGCTAACACAGAATTAGCAAAGGAACTTTTAAAACATAATGTTCTAATTGTGGCAACTGGCTGTTCGGCACACTCTCTAGGTAAATTCGGTCTTCTGTCTCCAGAAGGCATTGAGTATTGTGGGCCGAAGCTCGCTAACGTGCTGAAAACAATGGGTGAGGCGAATGGGCTGACTTCGTTGCCTCCGGCGTGGCATATGGGAAGCTGCGTAGATAATTCCCGCATCGATGATTTACTGGTTGCTTTGGCCAATCGAGTAGGAGTAGGGGTGCGCGATTTGCCGGTTGCTGGATCAAGCCCAGAACCTCAGAGTCCAAAGGCATTGTCAATTGGTACTTTCTTTATAGCCCAAGGAGTCGATGTTCATATCGGTCTCAACGCTCCCATAAGCGGTTCACCTTTTGTAGAGAATGCTTTGACGGGAGATAAAGGGGATTTTGCAGTAACAACGGATGAGCTGTTCGGGGGCAAGTTGATTTATGAAGAAGACCCCATTAAAGCGGCGCATGTATTACTCCAACGAATTATTAAGAAACGAACAGCGTTAGGCTTGCAAAGCCCCGATCTGGAGTTTTAACTCATAGAATCTGGTAGTTCTTAAGTCATTATGGCAAAGATGTTGTTTCAATTCATACGGATCGAAGTATTTCAAGGAATAAAGATAATGGGAAGGGAAACAACAAAAATGAGCGTAACTAATAAGGGTGTAAAAATTGCTGTTTCCGGTAAAGGTGGGGTGGGTAAAACCACCTTGGCCTCTCTTCTATGTCATTTATATGCCCAAGATGGACAGCGTGTCCTTGCGGTTGACGCTGATCCGGATGCTAATTTGGGGACTGCGCTAGGATTTCCTCCAGAGCTACTCGCTGAGCTCACTCCAATTTCTAAGGAAGCGAAATTAATTAGAGAGCGCACCGGTGCAGAACCAGGCTCAATCGGGGCAATGTTTAGCATCAATCCCTACGTGGAGGATATTCCTGACACTTATGTGGCTAGGCATAACGGAATCAAACTGTTGCGGATGGGTTCAGTAACCTTGGGAGGATCGGGCTGTGCCTGCCCTGAGAGCACGCTATTACGCAATTTGTTAGAGCATATGGTCTTAGAACGAGACGAAACCGTAATTGTGGACATGGAGGCTGGTTTGGAACATTTCGGGCGCGGAACGGCGGGTGGGGTAGATGCTTTTATCGTCGTCGTCGAACCGGGCAAACGGAGCTTTGAGACTGCCCATTCAGTCGTTAAACTTGCCAAGGATATTGGGGTTAACCAGGTGTATGCCGTCATTAATAAAGTCCACCCCGGTCAAATGGAAGATATTCAAAGGGAAATGAACTTTATTCCAATCTTAGGATATCTACCCTATGACCCTATGGCAGTGCAGGCTGATCTCACAGGTCAAAGCCTCTTTGATTTAAGTCCGAAATTCGTGGAACTCGCCAAAGAAATTAAAAAACAAATCGAATCTTTATTAGGTTGAATTACAATATGGAGCATAGTTGCACTTGTAAGTATAAAATCCCTCCCGCTGCCGAAATACGGCAACCGGGAGGGATTTTATACTTATTTAGCTACCCGGAGGGTTAAAGCGCTAAAACTGTATCTTTCTTGTTTTTTTATTTTTATTTGACGGAAACGCCTGTGTTTAAATAAGGGGATTATTTTAGAGTAGCAGAAAGGCGATTGCAGCTCAAGTCCCTCTAAAGTGGTAATAGCTGTCGACCTAGACTAACTTATAATAAGTGGTTGTCGTTTATTGATTGACAAATTCCATAATTCTCTCATAAGAACGTTTAGTATCATTGTATCCGTTGTAGAGTAGCCCATAAAGTTTCTTAGGATCTTTTTCTAAGCGACCAACTTCTAATGCAAGGGAAGGTCTTATAACAATGACCTTGCCTTCGTTCTCAAGCTGTTCAATATAATCCAACGTTTCATTGTAATTCTTATAACGGTTTAGCATGGTTTCTATCAATAGGGGATAATTTCTATATTTGAATTTGAGTAGGGCGTTAAATTTTCCGGGACTCTTTCTATATCCCTTATTCCTAGTTAAAACAATTACATTCTTGGTATTGCCATCTTTAATAGATTTCTTTATGGGTATGGAATCGGAAATTCCACCATCTAATAGTTTATAGCCTTTATAGTCGACGATAGGGGATAACATTGGCAATGAAGCGGACGCCCTTAACGCTTGGAATTGCTCACCTAAATCATCCTTATTTAGATACATCGGTTTACCAGATAGACAATCAGTTGCACCGACTAAGAAAACAGCAGGCGATTTGTAAAAGGTTTCAAAGTCAAATAAGACATGCTTATTGGGAATCTCATCAAAAATGAAATCCATACCAAAGTATGATTTGCTCAAAATCAAATTTCTAAAACTCATGTAACGCCAATCCTTAATGAACCCGATAATGACCTTTTCATTTCTCTTCGGTTGCCTCGAAATATACGAAGTAGCATTACATGCTCCGGCGGACACTCCTATTACATAATTGAAATATAAATCTTTCTCCATAAAATACTCCAAGACGCCACAGGTATACAGTCCCCGCATACCGCCGCCTTCAAGCACAAGTCCAACATTTTCCAAATCAAACACCCCATCATTTTAGCCCTCTCCTACATGCTGGATTGCAGGTGATAAAATATAAAAGCCTTCCTCCTTTTGAGAGAAAGGCAGTTAAAACTAAGCAACAACCTCAAGCGAAGTAGGGATTTGCGATAGTAATTATTTCAGTAGGCTTAAAAACCTAAAATAACTATAGCATGGTAACTTTTAACATACAACCTAGGTTACATGAAAGTTCTTGATTTCATTTCAGAATTTAATTGAGGGAGGAAACGATGAATACAATTACTACCGAACCAGTACAGGTTGAGGATCAGATTTACAATTCTTGACGAGCCGGACTTAATTTGGTACTATATTTGTATAGGGGATGATACAATGAATATTAAAGAAGATATTAGACCCATATCGTATATAAAAGCCAATGCTGCCGAGATTCTGGAACAGGTGAATGAGACCCGGAGACCTGTCTATGTGACCCAAAATGGAGAGGCTAGGGCTGTTTTAGTAGATACTGAATCCTATGAAAACATGAAGAAGGCTATTGGCTTCTTAAAATTAATGACCCAAGGGGAAAGGGATATTGTTGAAGGGAAAGTTTTATCACAGGAAGACTTTTTCTTAGACTTAGATCGTGAATTAGACAACTATGATACTGTAAGATCATGACTATAAGCGAATATCATGTCTTTTGGACACAAACTGCACAACAGGATTTGATAAAAGTAATTGAATATATTGCAGCAAATAGCCCCATTGAAGCAAGACGAGTTTATCTTGCCATTAAACAAAAAGCAGATAACTTGAGGCAGATGCCTTTACAAGGACGGATTGTTCCTGAAATGAGATATCATAGTATCCTGATTTACAGAGAATTAATTAGTCCACCTTGGCGAATTATTTATAAGACTGAAGAGAATAAAGTATGGGTGCTTGCTGTGATCGATGGAAGAAGAAATGTAGAAGATATATTACTTGAAAGATTCATTTAGTTAGAGTCATTTCTAGTTGTATATGGCTTGGATATTCAGATTATCAATGCTAAAAGGATTAGGGATAAGTATGATGTTGACCCGTTAGTGAAATTAGTTATTGTAAGGATAAAAGTTCTCCGTTGCCGAAACACGGCTACAAGAGAGCTTTTATCCTTATTTAGGTACTGTAAGGATAATTTGTTACAACCGTATCTTTCCTGTCTTTTTTTATTTGGCGGAATTATATTGTTGTCAAGCGTCGCCAGCGCTTAGGTTGAGTTAGATGCTGGTGATTGGGAGAGTCTATTAAAGGTCTGCATTGTATACGGATTTAATAAGGTGTATATTATACGTTATATATATAACAAATATGATGAATTGATGGAGAGAAAATGATTACCTTTAAAAAAGTCGAACTGAGCGATAAGCAATGGATCGATCCCCTTCTTGCCACAGCAGATATGCCTGGCGGTCATCAAAACTTTACAAACATTTTTGCCTGGTCAGAAATCTATAGCTATCGGCTGGCACGTGTCAATAATTACCTTGTGGTCAAAGGAGTGCTTAATAATTCCCCCTATTATTTTTATCCTGCGGGTACGGGTGATATCAAGACTGTTTTGGAGGCCCTGCAAGAAGACTCGGTTTCTTGCGGTCATGAATTTGTCTTAGCTGGAGTATCTCCAGAGGATATTGCCGTGATGAATCAAGTGCTTCCAGAGCACTTCGAGTATAAAGAGATGCGTGATAGCTTTGATTATGTTTATCTTCTGGACAAGCTAGTCACACTGTCCGGGAATAAGCTTCACTCTAAACGTAATCATATCAACAAATTTAAAAAGGAAAATCAAGACTGGAAATTTGAACAGATATCTTTAGAAAATTTAGCTGAATGCTGGGAGATGAATCTGCATTGGTGCAGAGCTAATTCCGATCACGTGGATGAGATTGCTAACGAAAGTTGCGCTGTGCGTCGTTGCTTTAACAATTTTACCGCTCTTGGTTTAGAAGGCGGACTTATTCGGTTAGATGGCAGAGTGATTGCTTTCACGATGGGAGAAAGGTTAAATTCGGACACTTATATCATTCATATTGAGAAAGCCCTTGGTGAGATAGAGGGTTCTTATCAAATGATCAACCGTGAATTTGCTGATTTAATTCAAAAGAACTATCCCCAACTGATTTATGTGAACCGCGAAGAGGACATGGGCTTTGAGGGATTAAGGAAGGCTAAGTTATCCTATCGGCCGGATAGGATGGAGGAAAAATACTTAGCGACATATTTCGAGATATAGTAGTTATTTTAGAAATGGTAGATGGAGATTGAAATTAAGATGCATGAAATCAGACTGGCCCAAAAAGGCGAGACCGTTCGCCAAAAAGAGATTTGGAAGCTGTGCTTTGGAGACTCTGACAGTTATATTGACTTCTACTATGCTAATAGGTACAAAGAGGACGAAACGGCTGTCTTGCTTCATGATGGAGAGATTGCGGCTATGCTTACGATGATACCTGTCAGAACGGTTACTCCTGATAAGCGAAGCTATAATACTGTCATGTTCTACGCTATCGCAACCCACCCTAAATACCAGAACCTAGGTTTTGCAACTCACTTAATGGACTTTAGCAACCAATGTCTTATGGCTAGGAATAATGAGCTTTCTGTCCTAGTTCCGGCTAGTAGGCAACTTTATGACTATTATCATAAACAGGGATACCAAGAAGAATTCTATATTAGGGAGGCTCTGCTTAGCCACGATAGGGTAGAATGTTTGCCAATCTATAGAGCTTGCCAATGTACGATCTCATCTATTACTCCCCAAGAGTATAATCGGAGAAGGAATATTCAACTTAGCGGCAGACTTTTTATTTCGTATAATGATGAAGATATTGCTTATCAGCAAAAATTGTCCCAACAGTCTGGAACGGACATCTATGCTTTAGACATTGAAGATATTCAGGGTTGTTTAACGGTTGAAAGAATTTCTTCAGAGAAGGTGCTAATCAAAGAAATCTTGCTCCCTGAAGGTTTTATGAACGTCGCTATCAGACAGATCGTCCAACAACTGCCTGCAAAGGAATATGTTCTACGCACACCTTCTCACTTGGGGGGGGAACTAGGTGGTACAATTCGCCCTTTCGGAATGAGTAAGGTGTCTAGAGAAAGTGATTTACTGATAACACCGGAAGATCAAGGGTATCTGGGGTTTGCCTTTGATTAGGAACAAAAACGCCAACATTGTTTATGAAGGATACTAAACTATGTTTGGCGTGACAGTTTAGGCCCTCCCGCTGCCGAAATACGGTTTTGGGGGGGCCTAAACGAGATTAACGAGATTAACGAGATTTTGTGCCCTCGCGATTAAGATTGATCCCTTATAATTAAGACAACTGTCTCCCAGGAGAACATGCCTGTTATATAACTTATATAAAAAGCTATTATATCTTAAAAAAATATCTTGACACTTTGCGCTTAAGAGATTAGTATTTACTTCAATAGCACGATATAAAAAGCTAACACGATGAAGGGAAGTCCTAAGCACATGTTCTTTAAGAGAGCTGACGGTTGGTGCAAGTCAGTCTAGCATGCGAAGGATTCCAACCTGGAGTGGCCAATGATGAATTGTGACGGGTTTCGCCCGGTATAGCGGATATGAGTTGGCAGTTTTTGCAACTTGGGTGGCAACGCGGGAATAACCTCTCGTCCCTTTATAGGGATGAGGGGTTTGTTTATTTTGAAGAGACCTTGTCTAACGCTAATAATCGTTAGTGTGTGTGAAAAAAATAAAAAGGAGGCCCTTGTGAAATGGCGAGAGTTATTGGATGCTAAATTTGTACGAGAAGCTAAAGTAATCGGACTTGAGAGCGTAATGGATATAGAATCGTTGGTTGAAGGAGAGTAAGTAAATAATCAAAGAAAAAGATTAGTTGAACACAGATAACACAAATAAAAAATTAAAGGTGGGCGAAATAATGTTTAAGATAAACTGTATGAATGCTATAGCAAATGTGGGACTGGACTTATTTACGGATAACTATGAATTGGTTGATAACTTTAACGATACAAATGCAGTGATTGTAAGAAGTTCAAGTGTTCATGATTTGGAATTACCACCCTCATTAGTAGCTATTGCTAGAGCAGGAGCGGGAGTTAACAATATTCCTCTGGATAAATGTGCAGAAAGTGGGGTTGTAGTCTTTAATACTCCGGGCGCTAATGCGAATGGAGTTAAAGAAATGGTCATTGCCTCATTAATCATTGCAGCTCGTAACATTGTAGGGGGAGTTAACTGGGTAAATTCTTGTGGTCCAGATCCAGAGGTGGCTAAGCTTGTGGAAAAAAAGAAATCAAAGTTTGTTGGTAAGGAGATTAAAGGAAGAAAGCTTGGAGTCATAGGGCTTGGGGCTGTCGGAGTTTTAGTTGCTAATGCAGCTAATAAACTTGATATGGAAGTCTACGGGTATGATCCGTTTATTTCAGTTGATGCTGCCTGGAACCTTTCAAAGTATATCAAGCACAGCAAATCTTTAGACGAGATCTTTAGAGAGTGTGATTTTATTACGGTTCATGTGCCTTCTACGGATGAAACAAAAGGGATGTTCAATAATGAAACCTTTGAAATTATGAAAGATGGCGTCGTAATCTTGAACTTTTCCAGAGATACTTTAGTGAGAGATGAGGATATGATTGAAGCCTTAGGGTCTGGAAAAGTAGGTAGCTATGTCACAGATTTTCCAAATCCCATGGTATGCGGTGTTGAAGGAGTTATAACCATTCCCCATTTAGGAGCTTCCACAAGTGAATCAGAAGATAACTGTGCGGTTATGGCGGTGAGGCAATTGATGGATTACCTTGAAAATGGAAATATTAGAAACTCTGTGAATTATCCAACCTGTGACATGGGTGTATGTATGCAAATTGGTCGTATTGCAATTAATCATAAGAATATACCAAATATGCTCAGCCAATTCACATCAACTTTTGCTAGAGAAAACATTAATATTCCCGATATGATTAATAAAAGTAAAGGTCAATATGGCTATACTATCCTTGACATTGAAGCACCCGCTACTCCAGAATTCGCGCAGAAGCTCAGAGAAATTGACGGGGTATTGAAGGTCAGAATTATCAAGTAAGTAAGTAAGTAAGTGAGTGAGTGAGTAGTAAGTAGTAAGTATGTTGTTTGGAGGAGGGTATTTTTGGCTAATATAAAACCTTTTAATTCTGTAAGACCTAGGGCGGATGTTGCCAGTAAAGTGGCTGCACTCCCCTATGATGTTTACAATCGTGAAGAGGCTTTAGAGGAAGTATTAAAGGAACCTTTGTCATTTTTAAAAGTTGATAGAGCAGAGACCCAATTTGCTAAGGACAGCAACCCTTATGATGCTAAGGTCTATGAGAAAGCAAGAGATATCCTTCAGAGTATGATCAAGGATGGTCTCTTAATTAAGGAGGGCCAGAACTGTTACTATGTCTATGAACTGACTATGGATGGCCGTTCCCAGACAGGTTTAGTTGGATGTGCTGCGATTGAAGACTACTTAAAAAATACGATAAAAAAGCACGAGAAAACGAGAGAAGAGAAAGAGATCGATAGAATTAAGCATGTCGATGTTTGTAATGCGCAAACTGGACCTATATTTTTGGCGTACCGTTCCCAAAAGCTCATTAATGAAGTCGTTGATCGGTTAAAGAAGGAAACTCCATTATATGATTTTGTAGCGTCTGATGGAGTGAGACATGCGGTATGGAAAATGGATAACCCTAGTGACATAGAAGCGATCTCCAGGGGATTCGAAAGAGTTGAAAGCATCTATATCGCCGATGGACACCATAGAACTGCTTCAGCAGTAAAGGTTGGCTTGAAAAGAAGAGAGGAAAATCCAGGCTACACTGGAGAAGAGGAATTCAACTTCTTCCTCTCTGTACTTTTCCCTCATGATCAATTGATGATTTTAGATTACAACCGAGTTGTAAAAGATTTAAATGGCTTGAATAACGAAGAGTTTTTAAGTGAATTAGCTAAAGCATTTGTTGTAGAAGAAATGGGTAGAGAACCCTATAAACCCGTAGAAAAGGCTACATTTGGAATGTACTTGGATGGTGTATGGTATAAGTTAACAGCGAAGGATGAGCTGCGCTCTGATGATCCTGTCGAGGGACTTGATGTTGCCATACTTCAAAATCATTTATTAACTTCAATTCTAAATATCAAAGACATCAGAACGGATAAAAGGATTGATTTTGTTGGGGGAATAAGAGGGCTTAAAGAACTTGAAAAGAGAGCGAATTCTGATATGAGGCTTGCCTTTGCAATGTATCCAACTACAATAAATGAGTTGTTTGAGGTATCCGATGCCGATAAATTGATGCCGCCAAAGTCTACTTGGTTTGAACCTAAGCTGAGAAGTGGTTTGTTCATTCATGAGTTACAGTAAAAGTAAACAAGAATAACCTAAGAAAATAATAGTTAGCTAAGTGCAAGGCTCCATGGTTTAGGAGGCTTGCCTTTTTATTATGCTAAAAAGCTCCAAGATAATCCGGCTAGGTGCAGGCTTTCTCGGAACTTTAGCAGGGTTTAGCAGAGTAATGCAGAAGTAAGTAGTGGTAAGACATTGCAAAAATTTGCCATGTCGAAAGAGAGGAACGAATATATGATAAATTCAAAAGGGAAAATCATAACAGCTGTTATATGGATAGCACTTATCTTAATCTCTTATTACTTTCTGCTTATACCTATTAACATTCAATCCGTGAGCCTTTGGGTATACTTTTCCTCAATGCTTCTACTGGGTGCAGTACTATTTATTTTGCCCAATGTATCAGTTGGAAAAAAAATTACCTTAAAACAGAAAGTAAAAGTATCATCTTATCTCCTCACCGCGTCAGTGCTTATATTTGCAGCTGTCGGAATAATGGTAATTTACTCAATGCCAATATTTCATGCTCAACGTTACGCAACTTTAATTGAAAAGCAGGAAGGGAATTTTACTGAAGATGTTGCAGAGATAACATTTGAGCAAGTCCCTACAGTTGATAGAGATACTGCTCAAAGACTAGGAGATAGAAAAATGGGTGAGATTGTCGAATTGGTCTCACAATTTAGAGTAGCTGCGGATTATACGCAAATCAACTATAAACAAAAACCGGTTAGAGTATCTCCCTTGGAATACGCTGGGTTCTTTAAATGGCTTAATAATTCGAAAGCCGGAATTCCAAATTATATTATGGTCGATATGATTAATGGAGCCGTAACTCTAGAAAAGCCAAAACAGAATATCATGTATTCTGAAAGCGAACGATTTGGCAGTAATGTAAAAAGATACTTAAGATTTAATTATCTGACTGATATCCTCGGAGACTTTAGCTTTGAAGTCGATGATCAAGGAACGCCTTATTGGATTGTATCAGTCCATGAAAATAAAATTGGTCTTTTCGGTGGGACTGATGTAAAAGAAGTGATTATGTTAAATGCTTCAACTGGAGAGCACCAAAAAATAAAAATTGAAGATGTTCCTACATGGGTTGATCGAGTCTATGAATCCGAACTTTTGCTAGAACAAGTTAATTACAATGGTAAATATCAAGGCGGGTTTTTGAATTCAATATTTTCACAACAAGGGGTTCTGGCGACAACTGATGGATACAACTATCTTGCAATTAATGATGACGTGTATTTGTACACAGGAATAACATCTGTAGTGCGTGATGAATCAAATATCGGTTTTATCTTGGTCAATCAACGAACAAAAGTAGCGACATTTTACAGTATACCTTCAGCAGAAGAATATTCTGCCATGGATAGCGCCAAAGGCGCAGTACAAGAGAAAGGTTATGTCTCAACTTTCCCTATTCTTTTAAATATCAATGGAAAACCAACGTATTTCATGTCCTTAAAAGACAACGCAGGGCTGATTAAGATGTATGCTTTAGTAGATGCTGAGGATTATCAAAAAGTGATAACCGGTGTTACTGTTCAAGAAACGGTAGAGAAGTTTACGAATAATGGTACTGCAACAACAGTAAAAGATCCACAAGAACTCAAAGAACAATTTGAGGTAAAGGCTAAGATTACAGATATCAAAAATGTCGTTATCGAAGGGAACACATATTTCTATATCTTGTTAGAAGGACAGACGGATGTCTTTACTGCTAATATTTCCAAATCAGAAAAATTACCCTTCCTGAAAATCGGTGATGAGATCAGGGTCAAATTTGTGGAGGACAAAGAAACATTGAATAGTATCGTGAATTTACTTTAGAAGCACGTTCAAAGGGACAAGGTTCAATGTTTTGGATTGAAGCCAAAACAACGAACCTTGTCCCTTTGTTTTTTTCAAATGCAAATTGGATTCCATACTGGAATGTATCGAGAAAGTCATAGTGTATTTAGCAGGGATTGTACTGACGCTAAGGTGGCTGGAATTATAGTTAATACTTTATTAATGAAATGTTAAGGAAAAATTAAGAACACAAGGGTAGAATATATTTTAGGTTAAAATACATAATTTCACAAAATTGAAGTATTGAACCAAGATTCTGCGTCTAAAATAATATAAGGTTAGTAATCACTCTTATTTATTTGGTAGGAAAATAATAAGAGTGGGTTTACTATTGCCAAGATTAGAGAAGTTGAGGTGTGAAATTGGAACCAGTTATCGAGACAATAGATTTGTGCAAGGTATACAAGCTCGGAACAGTTGATGTGGAAGTTTTAAGAGATATTAATGTACTTATTCACAAGGGTGAGTTTGTTTCAATTATGGGACCATCAGGTTCAGGGAAAAGTACTCTTTTATATTTGATTGGTGGGCTCGATAAACCAACCTCCGGTTGCATCAGAGTAAATGGTAATGAAATTTCAAAAATGAAGGATAAAGAAGAAAGCTCCATGCGTAGAAGAGAGATAGGCTTTGTATTTCAATTTTATAATCTCATACCAAATTTGAGTGTTGAAGAAAACATTTTACTCCCAGTGCTCCTTGACGGGAAAAATATTAAAAATTGTAAGGACAAACTTAATGATATTTTATCAATTGTAGGTCTAACAGACAGAAGAAATCATACACCAAAGGAACTATCAGGGGGTCAGCAGCAAAGAGTTGCTATTGCGAGGGCACTAATTAATGAGCCCGAGATTATTTTAGCAGATGAGCCAATTGGAAATCTTGATTCGAAAACGGGAACCGAGGTTATGGAACTTCTGAAGTCCATTAATCTGGAAAAAGGAAGAACGATTGTACAGGTTACACACTCGAGGGAAGCAGCAGATTATGGTCAAAGAATCATTAACTTAAAAGACGGGAAGGTATGTCAATCATGAGAAAGTTATTAACTATAGGTCTTATCGGGTTATTAATATTGAGTATATCTGGGTGTGGAAAAGAAACTGAAAAAAATGAGGACGAAAGTGCAGCCAAAGTAGAAACCAAGCAGGTAATCGAAGCTTTTGGCACAGTTAAGTCTACAGAAGTGAAAAATATAACGATCGATTTTTTGACAGTAGTTACTAAGGTTAATGTTGTAGAGGGGCAAAGCGTAAAAAAGGGAGATAGTTTGGTTAGCTTAGACTCTCAAAACTATCTAACCCAAATCAGAAACAGGGAACTTGAATTACAGACTTTGCAACGAGAATTATCCGGTTTAAGTAGGGATTACGAGGTAAATAAGCTCAGTCTAGATAAAAACACTGACCCTGATATCATGAAATATATCAATGATCAGAAACATGCAGAGGATTTATTGAATATAGCTATGGGGGATTTAACGGCTAGAGAAGCATTGTATAATGCTGGTGCATTGTCACTAAGTGAGCTTAATGAGTTTAAGAAAACTGTTAATGAAAAGAAAAAGTCCGTTGAAGATGCTGTTTTTTCCGAGGAAACCACCAGGAAAAAAATTCAACAAGAGATGGATCAGCTTAAAACATCAATAGAACAGAAAATTCCCCAAATTACCTCCAAGGAGCTTGATCTTAAAGCTATGCAGGAAAAGATGAACAAAAGCTATTTTAACGGCAATGACGTTATTGCAGATGTTCCTAATGGAGTAGTCACTGAAATTGGCTGTGTTCAAGGGGATATCATTGCGGATGACGAGGGGAAAAAGCTTTTAAGTGTCCTGAATAAAGACAGCGTAGTGATTGAGGCAGATGTGGCTGAAGAATTTATTAAGGATGTCAGGATAGGAGCAAAAGTTATAATAAACCCTCAAGCAGATAAAGCGCGGACTTACAATGGGAAAGTCTTGTTCATTGCTGAGAAAGCAGTTCTGAAGAACAATGAGACCATAATACCAGTACGCATATCCATCGAAAATCTAGACAGCTTCCTGCTTCCTGAATTTAATGTCGATGTGAAGATAGATTTTGAAAGTAAAAAACAGAGTTAGGGCAGTGGTTGATCGTTAAACCATTGGAGTTTCTTTAGGAGTGATAAGATTGGACATAATCACCAAGTTCATCTTTAGAAGTATTTTTGAAAAAAAGTTACGTACTTTTCTAATACTATTAGCAATCGTTTTATCATCGGGGGTATTTTTTGCTTCGATAGCTATTTCTGGGAGTCTAGAGGAAATGATTATCAAAGGAATAAAAGACTCCTATGGTAATGCAGATATCACGGTCGTCCCAACCGAAAAATCCTCATCCCCGTTTTTCTATATGGATAAAGCGGAGCTTTATCAAGATCGTGCGGAATATATCATGGGTGAAATTCAGGATAATGCAGTTTATAAACCCAACAGGAATGAAGAAATTAGCATTAGCTTGACAGGAGCTTCAATTGAAGACGTTCAAAAAATGAACCCATTTACGATTGAGGAGCAGTATAACCTATTTCCTTTTGAGGGGCGAAAAATCGTCATTGGTAAATCAGCTGCCGAAAAGTATAAGTTAAAGGTAGGGGACAGTCTGGAGCTGGAATTAGTACAAGGTCAGGAAACATCGAGACAACGATTCACAATAAGTGGAATCGGTTCCGCGACAGGTTTCTTTAAGGCGAAATCGAAATCAATCTCTGCAGTAGTGCCAGGGGATTTTTTAAGTACGTTTAACAATGCGCGCGGCAAGGTAGGGGCTATTTATATCAAGCTTCTTGACCCTGAAGACAAACAGGAAATGATTGAGTTGTTGTCCAATGACTATAAGGACTACAAAGTGTTTGAACTTTTTCCTCTTGATGAAATTAAACGCGAAACTTCTATGATATCGGCAATATTTCTGATGTTATCCTCCATCGTTTTTTTCATGAGTATCTTCATTATTTACTCGTCTTTTAAGGTGATTACTACTGAGAAGCTACCAATCATAGGGACTTTTAGAAGTATTGGTGCTACAAAACGCATGACAAACTATTTGCTATTAGGAGAAAGTGTCTTATACGGTATTGTCGGTGGAGTTTTAGGATGCGGTGTAGGGGTAGGGATTCTATATCTGATGTCTTTTGCCTTAAGTAAAATGGCAAATGGATCTGACGGAATGGAATTCAATGTTACAATGCAGTTTTCGGGAGTTAATTTTATGATGGCTTTTCTGGTGGCGGTAATTCTCTGCTTAGTAAGCTCAATCATACCGATAATAAAAGTCTCGAAAATTCCGATTAAGGATATCGTTTTAAACTCTGTGCAAAAAAATACTAATAGACGAAAGCTAAGACTGATACTTGGATTAATCTTCCTGATCGTTGCTTTTGTTTCTTCCTTGATCGATTCGGATGATTTGAGGCCGATATTGGGTAGCGTGGGGATGATTCTTACGCTTACAGCCATCGTTATGCTGGTACCTTATATTACTTCAGTTTTTGTTAGGATCTTTGAAACGGTGTATGTGTATGTGTTTGGGAACATAGGGATGCTTGCCGCCAAAAATTTGAGAGAGAATCAAAATATCATCAACAACATATCGATGCTCGCTATTGGTATAGCTTGCTTACTTTTAATCAATACGGCCAGCTATGATAATGTCATAAGCATAACTAATCAGTTTAAAAATACTTTATATGACATTGAAATGTATACAGAGAAAGGGGACAGAAATCTAGAGAACAGGTTGCTTAGCATTGACGGCGTGCAAGAAGTATACGGGGATTATGAGGCCTATGGAGTAGAGATTGTCGATGGAAATGAAAGAATAAACCGTATCAAAGGGGTCGATAAAAGCAAGATTTTAGATTTCTGGAACATTGATATCGATGGAGATATTCAAGATGAGTTTGAAGGACTTGATAAAGGACGTAATATTATAATTACCCATACGTTAAAGGAAAAGCTGAATCTAAGCAAAGGGGATCTGATCAAGCTTAAACTAAACAGCGGCGAAAAGGACTATCAGGTGATTGGTTTCTTTGATGATTTTGCAAATAGTAAAAATGTTGGCTTAGTCTCGCAAAGGTTTTTAAAAGCTGATATGCAGTATAAGTATTATACAGGTATCTTTATCAAGACATCCCAAAATCCTGAGGACGTACTTAAGAAAATTGAAAACGAATTTGTAAGGCTTAAGCCTTACTTACAGACAAAAGATAAGCTACAGGAAGAATATATGAGTTCCAATCAACAAGTTACGACACTGATGTCAGGCTTTTCGATTCTAGCAATTATTATTGGAGTTTTTGGCGTATTGAACAATCTCCTGATAAGCTTTCTCGTTCGCAAGCGTTCCCTTGCCGTTTTCAGGTCAATGGGAATGAGCAAGGTTCAAACAGTTCAGATGATATTTATCGAAGCACTTTCAAGTGGAGCGATAGGAGGTTTAGTCGGTGTTCTTACAGGAACCTTGATGATTATTATTTTGGCAGGGACAAATAATTCTAAGGATATACATTTCCCTTTTAGTTCCTATATAATCTACGTTTTGGCCGGTATGGCCTTAATGCTTTTAGCCTCAATAAGTCCGGCCTTAAAATCATCAAAGCTAGATATTGTCACGTCTATAAAGCTTGAATAAACCCAAGAAGTGGATGGGTATTAATGACACCGCAAAATCCTCTCGTTTTTACAACTCCCTTACATCTTTATCCTTGTTTTTTGTTAAAATGATGTAGAGAGTGGTGAAATAATGGCTAATATATTGGTTGTCGAAGATGAAACTGCAATTGCGGATTTGATACTAATGAATTTGAGATTAGTGGGACATAACGGTTTACATGTCAGTGACGGCAATGAGGTAATGGTCAACATTGAGGAACAAAGGCCAGATTTGATTATATTAGATGTTATGTTGCCGGGGAGAGACGGCTTCGAGTTGATGAAGGAAATTGGACCACTTGGGATTCCTGTGATTTTTCTGACGGCCAAGGAGGAATTAGCGGATAAAATCACGGGACTTAAGCTGGGTGCGGACGACTATATGGTGAAGCCCTTTGCGACCATTGAATTGCTGACAAGAATTGAGACGGTTTTGAAACGATATAAAGCCAGTGGCCATGGTTTTGAGTTGGACAATTTGGAAGTTCGTTTTGACGAGCACCTTGTTTTACTGAACAACGAACAAGTAGAGTTAACCACAAAGGAATTTATGCTTCTGGAGATTTTGATTCGGAATAAAAATATTGCTCTTTCCAGAGACAAGCTATTGGAATTGGTCTGGGGTTTTGATTACATGGGAGAAACTCGAACCATTGACGTTCATGTGCAAAAGCTTAGGAAGAAGCTTCATTTGGAGGACCGGATCAAAACTGTATTCAAAGTGGGATACAGGCTGGAGGTGCCAAGATGAAGTTTTGGCAAAAAGCCTTTCTCTGCATCATCATTGTATTTTTGATAGGCTTTGATGTAGCGACATATCTTCTGGTGCAAAAAAGCTATACTCTAAACACGGGGAATGTGTATGCCACAGCTCAAAATGAGCGGTATATCATCCAAAAATCCCTGTATGACAGAATTTCTGATATTTCCGATCTATATACAGAGTTAAACCCGGACAACTTAAAAATGTACATAAATCCTTATGGGGACTATTATAAAAATCAAAACATCTATATGGAGCTTTATCGAGATGACACCCTTGTCTATTCCAATTTTAATCAAGCATCGGATGAACGACCGGAACTGAATATTGATCCTGACGAGAAAAGCACGGTAGCCAGAGTGATAGACAACGTTTCCTATTTGTTTGTGACGGGCTACCTTGACGAGCCCTATTCTAATTTGAAATTTGTATACATTAAGGATATACAGGATTTGACGGATTATAAACATGAAATGATCAGGTACGCTGTTATGATCAGTATTATCGTTTCATTATTTCTTTCTGTCCTTATCATAGGAATGTTGTTAAAGCTGACAAGGCCCATACGGAAACTGAATAAAACTGCTGAAGAGATTGCTAATGGTCATTATCAAAAACGCGTTGAGGTAAAGAGCAGGGATGAAATTGGCGAATTTGCCCATAACTTTAACGCCATGGCTGATTCTGTAGAAGTTCATATTCAAAAGCTCTTCGATTTAACTGAGGAACGCCAAAGGTTTATTAACAATCTAGCCCACGAAATGAGAACACCCATCACTGCCATAATGGGCTACGGCGAATTTCTGAAATGCGCCAATTGCAGCCCAGAAGAGAGCGTAAAGGCCCTAGATTATATTATTCAACAAAGCGAAAGAATGAAAAATATGACCGCTAAGCTGATGGATTTAGCATGTCTCAACAACGGGAATATTAAGTTTGAAACCGTCAATTTCCAGGAGATATTAGAAAACATAGAGCAGACGTTGTCCCAAAATATCGAGAAAAAGAAAATCCATATCAAGAAGGATCTGCAAAGAACGGAATTACAGGGTGATAAAGACTTGTTGGAATCCCTTATCTTAAACATCATGGAAAACGCCGTTAGAGCGTTGCCGGTCGGCGGTGAAATCGAAGTGAAAACCTATGGTGACGAAAACGAATTGATTCTTTCCATTGCCGATAACGGTATTGGAATGAAAGAAGGGGAGCTGGGAAAGGTTCTTGAGCCCTTCTATCGAGTGGATAAATCAAGGTCGAGGGTTAATGGGGGCGCTGGGTTGGGTTTGGCTTTAAGCAAGCAGATTTGCGATTTACACCATGCCGAAATGAACATGTCGTCTAAACCCGAGATGGGTACAAAGGTGGAGATCAAATTTACAACTCTTTTACAATCTGATGATAATTCTGAAATATGAAAAGTCTATGCTAAGCGTGTAAGAAAGCTTACATAATAAAGATTGAGGAGTGAACGATTCATGAAAAAAGGGCAAAAGATGATTTTAGCTTGCGCCGCAACATTGGCAATTGGTGCGGGGGCCGTTATAGGCAACGGTTATTTGGTACCCAAGGTTATTGCGGCGGATACGAATCAAAATGTGCCAGTTATTGAGACAGATGGGGTTCCTGTTCAGGTGGAAGCTAAACCATCGCCCATAGTCTTAATCGATTCAAAAGGTCAAACTGTATTGAGTGCCCAAAAAACGACAATAGATTTGGATGAGTTTAAAAAGGTTGAAGAAATGACGGGAATTGAATATAAGAAATACCTTCTTTCTATGACCGAAGAGGAAAGAGAAAGCTTTTCCAAGAAATTAGCAGAAAGCGGCTATGATTTAAAGTTTAAAAACATTAAGCCCATATTTGTTGACGGAACGCCGTCAGAAAATGATTTGGCTGAAGCAGAAGCAGTCAAAATCGCCAAGAATGCCGTTGTGGAAAAATACGCGCTAACGAATGAAACCCTGGCCAGATTTTCGATTGACTCAGCCTTTAACGTTGTGAATCCTGACCAGCCAGAGTGGAGTATAACATTATATCCGACAAACCAAGACGATTTTTCCGAAATCGGAACGTATCACATTACCATAAAATCGCCATCAGGTGAAATCGTTAAAATCCTGTCGGCAGCGGACGCAGTCGGCTAATCCGATATATTGTCAAGGACCTTTCCCCCATTTCACCATCATGTGAAAATGGGGGATTTATATTTTAACTAATATTCATATAGGCTATGTTCTAAATTAATATGGTTCGTGAATCCTCTACGAGGATTCACGAATAGAAGATTTACTATCATTTATGGCGATGATAAGATAAGAATATATTAGTAGAATGAGTACATAAATGGGAGTTGTGAACGGAGGATTAATATGCAAGAACAGTTTATCAATGTGACATTAGAAAACATCGAAAACGAACATCTTTGTTGTGCTATTGTCGATAAAAAACATCAAGTGGGTGTAGATGTTAAAAAAGAGTGGCTACAAGCAAGAATAAAAGAGGGGCATGTTTTCAGAAAGCTAAATCAGAAGGGGAAAGTATTTATCGAATATGCTCCGCTAGAAACAGCTTGGGTTCCAGTTGAAGCGGCTAACTATCTTTACATCTATTGCTTGTGGGTATCGGGAAGTTTTAAAGGCAAGGGCTATGGTACGGAATTGTTACAATATTGTATTGATGAAGCAAAAGATAAAAAGAAATCTGGAGTTTGTGTGATTAGCTCGATCAAGAAAATGCCGTTTTTATCGGATAAAAAGTTTCTGAAGAAGCATGGTTTCGAGGTGGTCGATAGGATCGGTAAAGAATTTGAGCTGTTAGGACTTTCTTTTGATGGGATCAGTCCAAGATTTAAAGAAAGTGCTAAAAAACAAGCGATCGACTCGAAAGAGTTGACGGTTTATTATGGATTACAATGCCCGTATATTCCTAATTGTATTGAGCAGATAGAAACATATTGCGATGCTAATGGAGTTAATATAAACACAGTAAAGATTGATACTCTTGAAAAGGCGAAGAATGTTCCGTGTGTATTTAACAATTGGGCTGTGTTTTATAATGGGGAATTTAAGACAGTACATCTACTCAATGAAGGATACTTAAAGAAAATGTTAGAAAAAATGTAAACAGAAAAACCGCACCATGAGGAGCGGTTTTTCTTATGTGCCAGATTCAACCGCTAGACGATGATTGCAAAATCAGACGAAATATAATAATATAAATGACATTACGAAAAGACATTTATGAAAGTCGGTGATTGGATAATTGATTAATAGAGTGAATAGCATCGAAGTGAGAAAAATCAATCGAAATACTATCTATAAATTTCTATATAAACATGATCCTATATCTATACAAGAAATAGCTCAAACGTTAAATATGAGTTTACCTACCGTTACACAAAATCTTAAAGAACTACAAGAAAGAGATTTGATTATTGAGACCGGCTTATTTGAATCTACGGGAGGTAGAAAGGCAAAGGCGATTACCTATAATAGTCTGAAATATGCTGTCGGATTAGATATTACACGAAATCACGTAGGAATGGTATTAATTGATTTAAGCGGAAAGGTGATTAATAACGTACGAAAGCAGTTTCCCTTTGTTAACTCCAAAGAGTATTTTTCAGGAGTTGGTGACTTAGTAAAGCAGTTTGTTGATGAATGCACAATAGAAAGTAGCAAAATTTTAGGGGTTGGGATTGCCTTGCCTGCCATTCTATCAGCTGATAAACAAACGGTAAATTATGCCACAGTTATTGATTTTAAAGGGGGGAGCGTTAAGGATTTTTCTGAATTTATACCGTATCCTTGCATTTTAAGTAACGATGCTAATGCAGCTGGATTTGCGGAACTTTGGAATGAAGATGACATACAAAATGTGGTATATCTTTCACTTAATAATAGTGTCGGTGGATCTATTATCATTGGTAAAAATATCTATTCAGGGCAAAATCAACGCAGTGGCGAGTTTGGACATATGACAATTGTTCCCGACGGTCGCACTTGTTACTGTGGGCAAAAAGGTTGTGTTGATGTCTATTGCTCAGCAAAAAATTTATCAGATAGTACAAACGGGAATATTGCTGATTTCTTTAGACTTTTGAGATCGAATAGTGGACCACAACAAGCTCTTTGGGAAGAATATCTCACTCATTTAGTCGTCATTATTAATAATTTAAGAATGCTCTATGATTGCAATGTTATTCTAGGTGGATATGCTGGAGCCTATATGGATGAATACCTTGAGGATTTAAGAAAATTAGTTTCAAGCAAAAATTCATTCGAGATTGATGGAAGTTATTTGCATGTCTGTAAATATAAGCTAGAGGCTACAGCTGTGGGAGCAGCGCTACAGCATATCGAAAGCTTTATTAATAATATTTAGTTTATCATTCTAATACCCATTCTAAATTACGATATCATCTTTACTGGATATTTTAGTAATTCAGGCAAGATGATATTTTCGCGTTTAACAACTATAAACTCCTTAAATCATAGCAAAAAAATAGGTTATATTGTCAATTTATATTCGTTGACATAAACTGAAAAAGCGTTATAATCTTATTAAATCATATTTACAAAAGTGTTATATAAATCACTTAAAATTAAGTTTATTTTTTACCAAAGGTTAGAAGGAAAAATATGAGGGAATCTATAATGTGAGATTCTATTCTAATTTCAGAATCAGCATGAGAAACTATTAAACAAATAATCTCATGGGGGAAGAGTATGAAAGAACAAATTAAGTTAAGAGTAGTGCAGATCGAGAAGCTATTTCCAGGGGTTAAAGCTCTAGATAAAATTGATTTTGTCGTTAAAAAAGGTTCTGTCCATGTATTGTGCGGAGAAAATGGGGCAGGGAAATCAACTTTAATGAAAATCATTAATGGAATTTATCAACCGGATAGTGGTCAGATCTACATTGACGAAAAACCTGTGAAAATTAATAATCCTATCCAAGCGAGAAACTTAGGGATATCCATGATTTTTCAAGAGATGAGTTATGTTCCAGAGATGACGGTAGAAGAGAATATTTTCCTAGGGAATCTTCCTGTAAATAGGTTTGGTAGAGTCAAATGGAAGGAGGTTAGACAACGCACTGAAGACCTGTTAGCGGCAGAAAATTTACCTTATTCTCCGACGACACCACTCAAGGATCTAACGATATCGGATATTCAAATGTTGGAAATTATTAAAGCTATTTCTTACAAGTCGGATATCATCATCATGGATGAACCGACCTCGGCGATCACTCATAAGGAAGTAGAAAAACTATTCGTTAAGATAAGAGAGCTAAAAGCTAGAGGAGTAAGCATCATCTATATATCACATAAATTAGATGAAGTTTTTCAGATAGCTGATGAGATCACGGTGTTAAGAGATGGAACGGTTGTAGAAAGTCACCCTAAAGAAGAATTGGACATCGAAACGGTTATCGCCCTGATGGTGGGACGCAAACTTACTACGACATTTCCAAAAGAACAAATTGATATCGGGGAAGATATGCTTCAGGTTGAAAACTTTAATAGCACTAATGTGTTTCATAATATTAATTTCCATGTCCGAAAAGGGGAAATCTTAGGCTTTGCAGGATTAATGGGTGCTGGACGAACCGAGGTTATGCGTTCTCTCTTTGGTCTCGATGCTAAAACATCCGGCGTTGTGAAAATTAAAGGTAAAGAAGTTACTATTAAAAATGTTCGCCAGAGTATTGATCATGGTATGGTAATGCTTTCAGAAGATAGAAGAAGATACGGTATCATTCCTATGCGATCCGTCAAGGAAAATACAACCATATCTTACTTGCAAAGCGTTTTTTATGGATTCAGGAACCACAATAAAGTTGAGAAGAAACTTGTCTCAGATATTCTTAATAAAATGAGAATTAAAACGCCAACAATTGATACACCTATCGCATCTTTGAGCGGGGGTAATCAGCAAAAGGTAGTTCTCGCTAAATGGATGATCAGGAATCCGGATATCCTAATTTTGGATGAACCTACTCGAGGAATTGACGTAGGTGCCAAATTAGAAATTTATAAGCTCATTACGGATATGGCTAAAGAAGGTAAAGTTGTTATCATCGTTTCTTCTGAACTCCCTGAGGTAATTGGCATGTGTGACAGGATTTATGTCATGGCCAAAGGGACTATTACAGGGGAGATAAATCGAGAGGATTTTTCTCAAGAACTCATTATGAGGTACGCTACTGGAACTTTAACGTCTGATGGGGTGAACTAAAATGAAGATAAGAAATGATTTTTGGCATACTGTAAAAAAGAAATATAGCATTTATTTGATTTTGATAGGATTATTTATTGTTTGTTCGCTGTCAAATCCTAACTTTCTCTCGGTCAATAACTTGACGAACATTTCAAGGCAGTTGTCAGTCACTACTATTTTGGCACTGGGCGCGACGATGCTTATCATCAGTGGGATGCTGGACTTGTCATCGGGGTCTGTCCTGGCACTTGCGGGAGTATTTGCTGTATCTGCTTATAAAGCGACTGGGTCTCTGTTAATAGCAATCACTGTAGGTATTGTGACTGGAATCATATGTAATGTAATCAATGCCTTGATGATTAGTACTTTCAAAGCTCCGCCTTTTATTGCTACACTGGCAATGCTTACAGTAGCTCGTGGTGTAGCGCTCCTATTCACAAAAGGACAGAATATCCTGCAGTTGGGGAATTTTGTTGAGTTAGGACAGGGATCAATCGGGGTGATTCCAATTCCTATTATTTTCCTAATAGCCATTGCAATTCTGACGTGGTATTTGTTGAATCATACCCGGTTTGGGCGTGCTCTATATGCTGTTGGGGGCAATGAGGAAGCGTCTATTGCCTCAGGGATCAACGTTAACAAGGTTAAATATACTGCCTTTATCATCAATGGTATTTTTGTAGGGATTGCTGGTGTTCTATTTATGTCTCGTGTCAATGCCGGTCTTCCCAATGGTGCTATCAATTATGAATTTACGGCTTTAACAGCAGCTATTATTGGTGGAACGAGCTTCTCTGGCGGTGTTGGCACTGTGGGAGGTACTCTTGCTGGTGCGTTCATTGTAGGGTTTTTGGACAATATTATGAACCTAAACAATGTGGATTCCTATATGCAGCAAATAGTTCGAGGTACAATTATCGCACTTGCGGTAATCTACGATATTCGATCAAGGAACCGCAGAGCAAACAGCATGTTAGGCAGAATCGAAGAAAAGGGAACCGAGAAAAAATAAAACATCAGATAAGGCTTATTAATGAAGTGAAAAATTTAAATCTGTTAATGAAGTCTTTTTCCCTACTACATTAAAAGCCTTGCTGTTAAGAAATAGAAACTACAACTAGAGAGAAGGATGGATAAAAGAATGAAGAAAAAAGTGTTAAAAGTTGTTTCAATGTTACTAGTAATAGGTTTATTAGCTGGATGTTCAACAAGTAAGCCAACAACACCTGCTCAGAGTGACACGGCTAAAACATACAAGGTTGCTTATATCGCACGAGCCCAATCCGATTCTTTTGCGGCTTGGTTGGCCAATTCAGTGAAAGAGGAAGCAAAGAAGTATTCAAACATTACGCTTGAAGTTTTCGACGGACAAGCGAACGATGATAAAGAAAACTCCATGATCGAGAATGCCATTACTAACAAATTTGACCTGGTAATCGTACAACCAAATAGTGGGGAATCTCAAAGGCCTTATGTAGAAAAGGTTGTTAAAGCAGGTATCTTTGCTATCACAACTAACGCACGTATTTCTGGTATTGAAGGTGCATCTTCAGTAGATGCTCAACCATATGAGCAAGCAGCGGTTAATGCGCGGGCAGCTTTAACACAAATTCCACAGAATGCCAAAGTAGTTGTTTTAAAAGGACCTTCCGGTAACTTCCATGCCGACGAAAGACGTGCGAGCTGGCAGAAAGAGTTCTTTGACAAACGCCCTGATGTTAAAATTGTTGGAGAGCAAATTGCTAACTGGAACAAAGATGAAGCTATGAAGTATATGGAAGACTGGGTTCAAGCTAATGATAAAATTGACGCTGTTATTGCCATGAATGATAACATGGCTGCCGGAGCACTTGAAGTCGTAAAGGGCAATTCGAAATATTCCCAAATGCTTGCTTATGGTGTCGACGGAACTGCAGAAGCGTTACTCCTCATCAAAGAAGGTAGAATGACTTCTACCTGTTTACAAAATGCTAATGAACTTGCTGAAAAAATGCTAGATGCAAGTAATAAGCTCTTAACTGGTGCAGAAAAGAAGATTGATACAGATATCGGTAATCCACTTGTTACCAAGGAAAATGTTGATCAGTACATTGAAATCCTAAAAAAATCTGGAACAATTAAATAATACATCGGCTCTCTGTAATAGCAGGACATTCTCCCGCAGGGATGAATGTCCTGTGGTGCAAGCGCCCAATGCAGAGCTTGCACTTTTTTAACTTACTTATGAGGAGGGGTACTCAATGAAAAATAGAGCAGCATACATGACTGGTCTCAACAAAATGGAAATAAGGGAAATTGAAGTCCCTGTGCCGAAAGAAAAAGAAGTCCTGGTAAAACTTGAGTATGTAGGAATTTGCGGTTCTGACGTACATTATTTAGAGCATGGGAAAATTGGAGATTTTATTGTCAATGGTGATTTCATACTTGGTCATGAATGTGCAGGAACGATCGTTGCCATTGGAGCAAAGGTAGAAACCCTTAAGGTTGGAGATAAAGTTGCCTTAGAACCGGGGATTACTTGTGGTCAATGTGAGTTTTGTAAGACGGGCAGATACAATCTTTGTCCAGATGTCGAATTTTTAGCGACGCCACCCTATCAGGGTTGCTTAATGAACTACATTGCATTTCCAGAGAATATGGCCTTTAAGCTACCAGATATGATCTCCACTAAAGAAGGCGCGCTCGTTGAACCATTAGCAGTTGGTATGCATGCCGCAAAGCAGGGCAATGTTAAGTTGGGAGATTCAGTGGTGATCCTCGGTTCAGGTACGATTGGCCTAGTAACGCTTCTGGCGTGTAAGGCGTTTGGTGCAACTGATATTACAGTTGTCGATGTTATTCCCAAAAGACTTGAATATGCTAAAAAATTAGGAGCTACGACGGTCATAAATGCAACTGAAGTGGATGTTTTAGCTGAAATTGATAAACTGACGAACAAAAAAGGCGTAGATATTGTCATAGAGACTGCAGGATCTGCCACAACAATTGCTCAAACCCCCTATCTGATAAAAAATGGCGGGTGTATAGTCCTGGTTGGCATGGCACCGCAGGATATAATCGAATATAACTTTGCCAAAATTTTGGCTAAAGAAGCAGAAATTAAATCTGTATTTCGTTACAGAAATATCTATCCTCAAGCAATACAAGCAATTTCCAAGGGCGTTATTGATATATCGGGGATTATCACTCATGAGTTTGCTTTTGATGACGTTGCCAAAGCCTTTGACTTCGTAATTAACCATAAACAAGAGGTTGTAAAAGCAGTTATTAAAATCGATTAAATTTCGATTACACTAATTTTAGTGGCTTGCATATGAGGAGGGGTGCGCGATGCAATATCTACTTGGCGTTGATTTAGGAACTTCGGGTACAAAAACTGTGTTATTTGATTTTGGAGGAAACGCAATTTGTTCAAAAACTATTGAGTACCCAATGTATCAGCCAGCTAATGGTTGGGCAGAGCAAGACCCTTCCGATTGGTGGAATGCCACGTGTGATGGTATTAAATACGTTATTACTAAGAGTGGAATTGACTCATCAGAAATTGCTGGGGTAGGCCTTTCAGGACAAATGCATGGGCTTGTAATGCTTGACAAAAATGGAATGTCATTAAGAAATTCGATCATTTGGTGCGATCAGAGGACAGCAAATGAATGCCAGCAGATGAATAATATAGTGGGTGAAAAGAGACTCATTGAAATTACTGCTAATCCTGCACTTACAGGTTTTACTGCTTCGAAAATACTTTGGATTCAGAACAATGAACCTGAAATATATGAGAAATGTGCCCATATTTTGCTGCCTAAAGATTACCTTCGATATATGTTAACGGGTGAATTTGCTACAGATGTGTCAGATGCATCGGGTATGCAGCTGATGGACATACCTAAACGTTGTTGGTCTGATGAAATACTATCCAAGTTTAATATCGACAAATCTCTGCTGGGGAAGATCTACGAATCTCCAGAAGTTACTGGTAAAATCCACAGAAGAGCAGCTGAGTTGACGGGACTTTGTGAGGGCACGATCGTTGTAGGCGGCGCAGCCGACAACTCTGCTGCAGCGATTGGTACAGGGGTTGTAAGAGCTGGTAATGCTTTTACTACTATAGGTACGTCCGGTGTAGTCTATGCAATTTCGGATGACGTTTCCATTGACATTAAGGGAAGAGTGCATACACTATGTAGTGCTGTGCCAGGAAAATGGACGCTAATGAGCTGTACCTTAGGTGCTGGCTTATCGTTAAAGTGGTTAAGAGATACTTGTTGCAGTGAGGAAATGATCGAGGCGGAAAAACTTGGCGTTGACCCCTATGTTGTAATGGATCGGTTTGCAGAACAAGTAATGCCCGGAGCGGGCGGACTTGTTTATCTACCTTACTTGATGGGTGAACGTTCTCCTCATCCAGATCCCTATTGTAGAGGGGTATTCTTCGGACTGTCAGCAACGCATAATCGGGCTAACATGATTCGTGCAGTTATGGAGGGCGTTGCCTTTTCCCAGAGGGAATGTGTCGATGTCTTTAAGGAAATGAAGGTAAACGTCGATGATATGATAGCTTGCGGTGGTGGTGGAAGAAGCCCTGTTTGGAGACAGATGCTTTCAGATATGTACGGTTGCTCTGTTAGCACGATCAAAGCGGATGAAGGGCCTGCTTTAGGTGTAGCAATACTAGCAGGAGTTGGAGCAGGGATCTATGATTCTGTTGAAGCTGCCTGTGACAATATAGTTAGTAAGAAAAGTATCCATCATCCAAATCCTTCTACACGAAAGGTGTATGAAGACTATTATGAGCTCTATAAGAAATTGTACATTGATTTACAGGGGTCTTATAGGTATTTAGCTAAACTGCAAAAGTAGAAGAAGAGATAATATTACAAAGCAGACAGTAAATAGAGTCTCATTTCAGGTGAATGGGGTCTATTTACGCGTTAGGGATGACTCAAATGAGTATCTTGTATACATTCGTGGTTTCTATTGACACTCATACAAGTCGCGAATACAATAAAGTCAACTAATTCTAGCAATTGAAAGAGCAATGTGGCTCAGGAATTAAACTTTACAGTTTTTTTCTTGGGCCTATTTTTTTGAAGTGATTAACTTTGAGACGGAAGGACTCAGACTATTTAAGTTTGAGTACTTTCTTCACTCTCATTAAATAAAGTTTAACTGTATTAACTTTTGAGTGGTTTTTATTTAGGTAGTGAATAAAGGGGGTGGGCAGCTTTATCTTTGTATCAACTTAAGGAAACCTATAACAAGATTAATTAGAATGAGGAGGAAAGTAAATGAAAAAAGTATGGGTTCTAATTGTTAGTATCCTAATGCTGGTTAGTTTAGTTGGCTGTGCAAAATCAGCTAATGTACCTCAAGAGTCTTCAACACAGGATAAAAGTTTGGTAGTAGCGACGGCCGCCGATTTGGGCACGATTGATCCGGCTGTAGCCATGGACAATTCAGCTTGGAAAATTAGTTATCCGGCTTATGAGCGCCTTGTTAACTTTAAAGGGAGTAGTACTGAAGTCGAGCCTGGTTTAGCGAAGTCATGGACTATTTCTACGGACGGATTAACTTGGACGTTTATTATAGGGGATAACCTTAAATTTGCAGATGGGGCTCCTTTAGATGCTACTGCCATTAAATATTCCTTTGACAGGTTAATGAAAATAAAGAAAGGACCCTCTGAAGCCTTTCCTAGTTTAGAAAGAGTGACAGTCGTTGATCCACAGACCGTTGTATTTAAACTAAAGACCGTCTTTCCAGCCTTTCTTTCTACCTTAGCAACAAATGGTGGAGGTATAGTAAACCCTACTGTTATGAAGCAAGAGAAAGACGGTGACATGGGACAAAACTGGTTAGCGAATCACACTGCCGGCAGTGGCCCCTATGTTTTGTCAGAGTGGATTCCCGAACAGTCTCTTAAGTTAACTGCCAATCCCAATAACTCAGGTGACAAACCAAAGCTAAATACGATTAGTATAAAAATTATTAAAGATCCATCTTCCCAGCGCATGGCCTTGGAAAAAGGGGATGTTGATATTGCGGAGAATATTCCAGTGGATCAGCTTAAAGAGTTAAAGAAAAATCCAGATTTAGTTGTCTTTGATACTCCGAGTCTGATGGTCGATTATATGTACTTAAATACACAAAAACCTGCCCTTAATAACCCCAAAGTCCGTCAAGCGATTTCTTATGCTGTAGACTATCAAGGGATCATCTCAAGTGTTTGGCAGGGTAATGCCACTCAAATGCGTGGTCCGATTCCGCAAGGGCTATGGGGTAATCAGCCAGACTTGTTCCAATATACCAAAAACGTTGAAAAGGCTAAGTCTTTATTACAGGAAGCCGGTGTTAAAGACTTGACACTTAATTTTATGTATTCCGATAACAAAGCTTGGTGGGAGCAAGAAGCCCAAATCATTCAAAATAATCTTACGGAGATCGGAATTAAAGTGAATTTGCAAAAAATCGCTTATGCAGCTCAACGCGAAAAAATCGATAAAGGCGATTTCGATCTGACGTTGGGTGTCTGGAGTCCTGATTATGCAGATCCTTATATGTTTATGAATTATTGGTTTGACTCTGAGAATTCTGGCTTAGCTGGTAATCGCGCGTTCTACAAAAATGACAAAGTAGATCAACTCGTTCGTCAAGCAGCCAGTGTCAATGATCAAGCTCAGAGAACGGACCTATATAAACAGGCTCAGGAGCTGATTATGCAGGATGCGCCTTATGTCTTCCTAGTGCAGAAAAACTATCAATTACCTATGCGGAAATCCGTGCAGGGTTTTGTCTTTAACCCTATGCTTCAGGATATGTATAATTTCCAAAACATGAACAAGTAAATGGGGTAATAGAATGAATGGCCTTAAATCAGTAGCCAAACGGATGAGCCAACTTCTGATTGTTCTTTTAGGAGTTACGCTGGTAACTTTTCTCGTTTCGCATGTTGTGCCGGGTGATCCGGCACGCATGCTGCTTGGACAACGAGCAGATGCCCAAACTTTGGAAAACATGCGACATGTTATGGGTCTTGATAAACCAGTTTGGCTCCAATACTTTGACTATTTAGGAGGTTTATTACACGGGGATTTGGGAATTTCTATCCGAACGCAGCGGCCTGTTTTTTGCGAACTGTTAACGTACTTTCCCGCTACGATTGAATTAACGATGTTTGCTATGGGATTTGCAGTGATCAGTGGAGTCGGTCTTGGCTTATTATCAGCAGCCTACCGAGATACTCTGATTGATCATGGAACCCGAATTCTGGCAATCTTAGGGGTATCTACACCGCTGTTTTGGCTGGGGCTGATGGTCTTGCTGTTGTTTTATAAGCATTTGGGCTGGTTGCCTGGGTCGGGTAGACTTGACTCTTTTATCAATCCGCCTACCCAAATAACTGGGCTTTACGTGGTTGACAGTGTCTTGACAGGAGACTGGGTTGCCCTTAAAAGTAGTATATTACATTTAATTTTACCAACCATTTGTTTAGGGTATATTCAACTAGCTACGATCGCTCGCTTGGTAAGGGCCAGTATGATTGAGGTGCTTGAGCAAGACTACATTAAGACGGCGCTTTCGAATGGGATTCCGCGTTACCGAATTATTTATCGGCATGCTTTGCGAAATGCTTTGATTCCTACTGTGACCTTGATCGGTTTAACCTTTGGTGAGCTTTTGGGTGGAGCCATTTTAACTGAAACGATTTTCACCTGGCCTGGTATGGGTAAATATGTTGTAGATTCGATTGCCTTTCTTGATTTCCCAGCTATTATGGGTTTCACAATTTTAGTAGCTACCATCTACGTCATAATTAATATGGTAGTTGATCTTTTATATCCTATACTCGATCCGCAGATTAAGGGGTGAACTAACGTTGGATCAGATTAGATATCTCAGATATTTTACAAAGCGTTACCCCCTGACCGTAGTCGGCATAGTCATCATTTTTCTGGTAGTGTTGGTTTCTCTGGCAGCCCCCTTAATTTCACCGCATAACCCATATACGTTGAACTTGATAGATCGTTTGAAACCTCCGGGTGGTCCTTATCTTTTAGGAACGGATGAGCTTGGACGCGACATACTAAGTCGGATAATTTATGGAGCAAGACTTTCTCTGATGGCTGGCGTGGGGATCGTAGGAATTGCAGGGCTTTTTGGTATTCTCATCGGTAGTGTTTCGGGATTATTAGGGGGTAAAATTGATATAGTCATCATGCGTCTTATGGATATCATGTTGGCTTTCCCAAGTTTGGTTTTGGCTCTAGCCTTATCTGCTGCTCTAGGACCTAATTTTCGCAATAGTATTCTTGCCATAGCGATTGTAAAAATCCCTGTTTATGTTCGTTTGGTCCGTGGACAGGCTCTGTCTATAAAAGAGAGGCAATTTGTAAAAGCAGCTCATACTTTTGGAGCACCTAAAGCTTGGATCATTAGTCGTCATATTATACCAAACTGTTTAGCGCCTGTTGTTGTACAGGCAACCTTAGGTATTGGGGAAGCTATCCTGATTGCTGCGACGCTATCCTTCATCGGCTTAGGGGCTCAACCTCCTGCAGCCGAGTGGGGTGCAATGGTGAGTATGGGTAGAACCTACTTGCTTGATCAATGGTGGTATGCCTCTTTTCCGGGCATAGCCATATTTATTACGGTTATAGGGTTTAATTTATTTGGAGATGGGGTTCGAGACATGCTTGATCCACGTTTCCATAATTAGGGGGAAAGTCATGGAACCTCTTCTGAAAATTAGTGATCTGCATGTAGGCTTTCTCAGTTATGCTGGAGTGGCCCGAGTCCTAAATGGGATTGAGTTGGAGCTTTTTCCTGGAGAATTTTTAGGGTTAGTGGGGGAGTCAGGCTCAGGAAAATCTCTGACGGCCAACGCCGTGCTTGGATTACTGCCCGCAAGGAGCGCTGTGATCTCTAAGGGCTCAATTAGGTTCGAAGGAAAAGAATTAATTGGGAGTTCGGAGAAAGAGTTCCAGAGCCTGAGGGGCAAAAAGATTTCCATGGTTTTTCAGGAGCCCATGAATGCCTTAAATCCCTCTTTTAAAATCGGTATACAAATGGTGGAAATTCTTAAATTGCATAGAGGATTAACGAATAAGGAAGCTAAGGCGGAAGCTGTTCGTTGGTTATCAAGGGTTCATATCCAGAATCCAGAAAGGGTTATCAAAGAGTATCCCTTTGAATTAAGCGGCGGGATGAGGCAAAGAGTACTTTTAGCCATGGCACTTAGTTGTGGCTCGAAACTTCTTCTAGCAGATGAGCCTACGACCGCTCTCGATGTTACCATCCAAGCTCAGATTTTGAGGCTTATGAAAGAAACAGCTGATCAACTTGGAACCTCGGTACTTCTAATAACCCACGACTTAGCTGTGGTGGCACAAACATGTCAGCGAGTTGCGGTGATGTACAGTGGGAATATTGTGGAGAGTGGTCCAGTGACCAAAGTTTTACACAAACCGCGACATCCTTATACGAAGGCTCTGCTGAAGGCTCTACCTAATCCAGATGACTCTGAAACAGATTTGCAATCTATCCCGGGAAGTGTACCCAACTTATTAACTCCCCCATCCGGTTGTCGTTTCCACCCACGGTGTGTTTTAGCTGAAAAGCGGTGTAGGGAGATTCGGCCGCCGTTGACCAGCGTTTCTGAGAATCATTATGTGGCCTGCTGGAGGGAGGGAGATCATGCTTAAGCCACTTCTTTCCTTACAAAGGGTGGGAAAAGAGTTTCCTGCTCGCGGATATGGAAAAGGGTTATCTTATAAAGCAGTCAACGAAGTATCCTTGGATATCTATCCCGGTGAGACGGTAGGCTTAGTTGGTGAATCTGGCTGTGGAAAAAGCACCTTAGGATATTTGGTGCTTAATCTCTTAGATTTATCAAGTGGGGAGATCCTGTTTGAGGGGCAAAATTTAACAGATATCAACAAAGCCCAGCGGCGTGATTTGAAGACACAAATTCAAATTGTATTTCAAGATCCACAATCTTCGCTGAACCCGAGATTTAAAATCGAACAGATCGTCGAGGAACCTTTACTCCTGAACGGTTGGCGGGACAAACAAAAGAGAAAGAATCGGGTTAGGCAACTTCTTGATAAAGTAGGATTAGGGGAAGAATACTTGGGCAGGTTCCCACATGAACTGAGTGGAGGTCAACGACAGCGTGTGGCTATTGCCCGGGCGATCTCTTTGAATCCAAAACTTATCGTCTTAGATGAACCGACCTCAGCCTTAGATGTGTCAGTACAGGCCCAGATCCTCAATTTGCTTAAAGAATTGCAAAGAGATTTAAATCTGGCGTATTTATTCATCTCACACAATTTGGCAGTTGTGAGGCATTTAAGCAATAAAGTCGCGGTTATGTATTTTGGTAGAATTATAGAGTTGGCAGACACAAATGAGTTATTTAATAACCCTCTCCATCCTTATACTAAAGTTCTTCTGCAATCCATACCCAATATCAATCCAGAAAAGCCCCTTCTCGTTGAATTAGAGGGCGAAATACCGACTCCACTTAAGTTTCCCTTAGGATGTAGTTTCCATTCTCGCTGCAGCAATGCTAATGATCTGTGTCGAGAAGTAGGTCCAGAATTACAACTTGTTAACGAGGGTCACTGGATTTCTTGCAGTGTCGTGAGTCGAGAAGAAGAGAAGAGAAGAGAAGAGAGTGAACTTGTTCAACTAAATTTGAACATCGAGACTTCGGTGGGAGTCTAACCTCCTTCGCCGCCAAGAGTTCCTATTGGGAAAGGCGGCTTTGGCGAAACCCTATTCTCCACCGGAATTTATTCTTTTTTGGATAGCGGCGATAGTCTCCACTGGAGACTATCGCACTGGAGGGTTTCGTCACCGATGCAGAGTACGGAGTACTACTCCCACTTGTAGAAGTGGGAGCCTCACGATTGGATAAAGGGGATGTATAGGTTGCCAAAAGTTGGACAACGTATCTTAGAATCACTAGCTAAAAATCAACCCATAGAGAATTTGTTGTTCCTAACCGATAACCTATCTTTTGGATACAAACTTAAAGAAATACTTAACATCAGGAGTCCGATTCTGTCTGTTCCTATGAATGTTTCAGTTCTAGACTTAGCCTCATCGCCAGAGGTGTATCGAGCTACCCATATCATTGAATTATATAGTCCGACTCTAGAAAATTCAATTTACTTAAAGGAACTGCGACAAGAGTTATTTAAGCAGGGAAAACTGGTTCTGGCGCTTTGGAATTGGGATGAACGGTACTTGGAAGATGATTTTTGGGGAGATTTGGAGTATCAGGCAATTTCTGTTGCGACCGACTCCTTAATGAAGAAACTATCTTCAGTTAAAAAAGTGAAGATTACTTCGGAATTGGGAACGGATATTAGTTTTTCCATCGAAGGAAGGACCTGGCTGATAGCTGACGGGTATTGTGAGCAAGGTAAATTAGCTCAACTTCCAGATGGAGAAATTTATACCTGCCCAATCGAAGAAACATTTTCAGGGCAAATTGTTGTGGATGGCACTATATCACGACTTTGGCTACCACGCGAACCGTTGAAGTTAGAGTTTGAGGCTGGGGCCTTGATTGCTGGAAGTCCTGACTTTATGAACTGGATTAACCTTTACGCCGGTGGGGTTCGTAATATTGGTGAATTTGCTATTGGGATGAACCCAACCATCAATAAACCATACAGCAATATTTCAACCGATGAAAAAGAAGGTGGCAGTGTCCATTTTGCTATTGGGGATAGTTACAGTCTGGGATTAACAAAGTCCGTCTATCATGTTGATTTTGTCATTCGAAAACCAAAAATACATTTGGATGATCACATTTTGCAGCACTATCTTCCGGGAGTATAGAGAAATATGAATAATGATTTATCAATGTTGCCTGAGGGAATTCCCCTCAAAGATATAGGAAGGAAAATCCGCAATTATCGTCATGAAAAAGAGCTGACAGTTGAGGCTTTGGCAAGCCAATGTAACTTAAGCCCCAGTTTGATTAGTCAGGTAGAGCGTGGACTTTCCACTCCTTCCTTAGATTCACTTTGGAAAATTACACACGCTTTAGGAATATCCCTGATTGAATTATTTGAAGAAAGTTCAAATGAGCGGGTTACTGTGATTCCGCGTGAAGAACAAAAAGTTCTGATCTTGCCTAAATCCAATGTGACCTATCGTCTTCTTTCACCGGTTAATAATCAGACTAAGTTAGAGTTTCTTTCAATTGTCTTGGAGCCGGGGACTTGGACTCATAGAGATTTAGTGGCACACAAAGGGGAAGAATGCGGAGTTGTTGTGCATGGGGAAATGACGGTTGTGGTAGGAACTAAGGAATATCTGTTGAGGGAAGGGGATAGCATTTACTTAGATAGCACAATTCCTCATCGCTTTTTTAATCATGGAGATCAGGTTGCCATAGGAATTTGGGCAATGACCCCAGCTTCTTTTTAGTTATTGTAGGCAACTAAGACATCCTCGGCTATCCAGCTTCATTCGATCGCAAGTAATAGTTAGATTCGGATGTACGGAGAGCGTAATAAAACTTGAGAGATTTTTTCAGGGTGGTGGTGCGCTATCCTCAAAAAAGAGGATTAGACACCTATGAAGTGGTGAATAACCCAAGAAAATATCGGCAATTCTCGAACACGGAGGGGCTGTAACAAACTGGAAACAAGTTTAGTTACAGCCCTTGGACTAGTTGCTGTTATCTGAAAATTTAGGACGTGAGTGAAGATGAGTAGAGGCAGCTTCACTTAAAAATCACTTGACCATCTCTGATTGAGTCAATGATGGCTAACGACTCAAGCTGAATGCCTTTTTCTTGTATGCGTTTTCTGCCCTCTTGAAATGATTTTTCGATGACGATACCCGCTCCGGAAATCTCCGCATTGCTTTGAGATAATAAACTAACCAATCCCATGAGAGCGTTTCCACTCGCTAGAAAATCGTCAATAATCAAGACTTTGTCAGTCGGACTTAGGAAATCTTTGGATATTTTAATTGTATAATCCTTATCTTTGGTATAAGAATAGACCGTTGCTTCGTATACATCTAAATTCATATTGATGCCCGCGTGTTTTTTCGCAAAGACGACGGGTACATTATTAAAGTACTGTGCAGTGATGCTTGCAATGGCAATACCTGAGGTTTCGATGGTTACGATTTTTGTAACTTCTTTATTCGAAAACCTCCGTTTGAATTCCTTACCTATTTCGTTAAATAATGTAATGTCCAATTGGTGATTTAAGAAATTATCCACTTGAATAATTCGATTTTCAATTATTTTTGCTTCCGGTTCGAATCTTATCTCTTAAGAGTTGCATGATTGTAGTACTCCCTTCTTAAAATGAAAACACTCCCAAAACCTTTCAGGAGTGGTATAATAAATTGAAATGTTAATAACAAGGATAACTTGAATATCATAAAAAATCAATTCTTTTGATTTTAAGATTAGAAAAAAAGTTTTTCGATCTAATACAAGAATTAATTCTATTACTTATCGACGCATGACACCTCGACCCAACCAGGGATCTTTAAATTAAAACAGATGGAACGGGTAAAGTTAAACTAGCTAAATTTGAGGATATGGTTTACATTATCAATAGCATTAATGGGTTCATTTATCAAAGCGGTGTTGCGCTGGGAAATCATAACGAAGGGCAGCAATACAGGATAAAGCTTGATGGAACGGATCGAACAAACCTAGCACAATAGTTGCTTGGTTGAGCAGATAAACACCCTCCACGTTGAAGTTTAAAGCGTAGGAGGGTGTTAGACTTACAAAAAATAGGCCTTGAAGGACAAACAGCGCTTGAAAAAACTAAAGCAAAAGTACCGTCAGAAATTGTAAAAATGAAAAGAGATGACTAAATGATCAAGAATAATTTCAACAAGTATTCATTAAGCGCTGAATTATTAAAAGCAATTAGCTTGTTAGAGTTCATCAGTCCTACCGAGGTCCAGAAGCAGGTGATTCCAGCCGTTTTGGAACATAAGGATGTTATTGTAAAGTCCCAAACTGGAAGTGGGAAAACGGCAGCCTTTGCCATTCCTATTTGCGAATTAGTGGATTGGGAACAGAATCAGCCGCAAGTGTTAGTGCTCACCCCAACCAGAGAACTTGCAGCCCAGGTCCGAGAAGATATATTTCATATTGGCAGATTCAAAAGGTTAAAAGTAGCGGCAATTTATGGGAAGTATCCTTTTCATGTTCAGGAAAAGGAACTCAAACAAAAAACCCATGTTGTGGTTGGAACCCCGGGGCGGTTAATCGATCATATCGAGAGAGGGACCTTGGATACATCCAGTATTAACTATCTTGTCATTGATGAAGCAGATGAAATGCTGAATATGGGCTTCATCGAGCAAATCGAATCCATCATTACCAGCTTGCCGCAAGAGTGGGTAACTATTTTATTGTCAGCGACAATGCCCAATGACATCAATGTTTTATGTAGTAAAATCATGAAAGATCCAATCCGCATTGAAATTGAAGAGGAAAATTCAGTGGCAGATCGGATTGTTCAGGAACGATATCAGGTCGATCAAAATGATAAAATGCAGCTTCTGAGAGATCTAACGATTGTCGAGAATCCGGATAGCTGCATGATATTTTGCAATACTAAGCAAACGGTCGATGAGGTTTACGCTGAACTCGTGAAGCTGACCTATTCTTGTGAGAAACTTCATGGCGGCATGGAACAGCGAGAACGATTGAGGGTTATGAATGATTTTAAACTGGGCTTTTTCAGATATCTCTGTGCGACTGATGTTGCGGCGAGGGGGCTGGATATCGAGGACATTACCTTGGTCATCAATTACGATATCCCCCATGACCGAGAAAGCTACGTTCATCGGATCGGAAGAACAGGTCGCGTCAACAAGCTAGGCAAAGCTATTACGTTGGTTAGAAAAAATGAAGATAAGTTTTTACAGGATATCCATGACTACATCGGAAAAGAGATTCTTTTGAAGGGAAGACCCGGAGAAGAAACGGTACATCAGTCGAAGCAAGGTTTTATGGCAAAACTTAATACGCTCTCAGAGATCAAAGCAACAAAAGGCGCTCAGCTGAGTACTGAAATAATGAAGATCCACATCAATGCCGGGAAGAAAACAAAGATGAGACCGGTCGATATTGTCGGTACACTTTGCAGCATTCAAGGTATCACCGCGGCAGATATCGGGATCATCAACATCCTTGACGTATCAACCTTTGTCGAGATATTAAACAATAAAGGTGAGTCGGTGCTGCGAGAACTGCAAGACACTCCGATTAAGGGCCGACTTCGGAAGGTAAGTAAAGCGGACAGGTAAGAAGCCCAACGATGAAAACAACTGAGTATGAACTTGAGGAGTAAGATATACGGGAGAATATATTGTCTGATGAGGAGTTAGTAAGATGGATGATGAACAATTTTTATCTAAATGGAAAATCATACATGAAAAAACAATAGCTAAATATGTGCTATTAGAATCATTAATTTATTTCTTCTGTACGGCACTAGTAACTATTATGATTGTATGGATATACCCCGGTATGAGTATTCATAACCGGATGATTGATGATAATGGAATATATTTCGTTATTGCACTTAACACAATGACGTTTATAATCTTCACGGCGATTAGATTAATGAGTTGGTTTAAGGGAGAAAAAAGATACAGAGAACTTTTAGATAAGGATTCATAATTTTAACTCGAAACTCGAAAGATGCTCCTCATTCTACTTTTCTGCAGATGATTTGTTTCCGTTTACGGGTATATTACAAACTGTCTTATAGAATTCAAGCTTATAATCGATGGTTTTAAGGTTTTCCATTAAATCGTTCATTTGTTTCAGAACCTCTTCACGATGGTCAAGATACATTTGTCTTCGGATTTCCAAGGTCTCATCCCCTTGAAGACACCATTCGATATATTGCTTGATTTGTTTAATTGGCATTCCTGTATTTTTCAAACAACAAATGAGTTTCAGCCAATCAAAGTCATCATCTGAAAATTGTCTGTTTCCAGCATTGTTTCGCTCTACAAATGGCAGCAGACCTTCTTTATCATAATATCGTATCGTGTGTGCGGTAAGATTAAATTTTTCTGCAACTTGGCTGATAGTGTATCTCATAATATTATTCTCCTCTATAACGGCTTTTGGATTGATTTAAACTATTATAACAAGATTCGGCTTAGAGCCAACTCAAAGCCATAGCATAACTATAAACTGCTTGAAATTGAATTTCAAGCAGTTTATAGCTTATGAAGCTCCCGCGGGAGTGGTGTTTGATGACAAACTAATAATAGGCCCAGCGGTATCTAATTCGCTGGCCTATTATTTTTAGTTTAGGTATTAAAATGGGACTTATTAAATTGTAATCAACTTATATTCCTTGCTGCCTAGCCCCAGCTTTACCGCATGGTCGATTGCCACTTTCCAGTCGGTATTTGGGCTGACATCGGTAAAGTGATCATGATGTTCTCGGACGCTTTTTTCAAGAAGACTGCCTGGCATGACAGGCTGAGAGTTTACTGCATCCGCGCAAGCAACATCCAGTGCAACCGGGTCAAAGGAGGCAAACATACCTACATTTGGAACAATCGGTACATCGTTCTCTGAATGACAGTCGCAGAAAGGAGAGACATCAATTACCAAGCTGATGTGGAAGTGGGGGCGTCCATGCAGTACTGCCCAAGTGTATTCTGCTACTTTCTTATTCAAGATTTCATTGGACTCATCCCAAGCGGCTTGGATAGCGCTCGTTGGGCAAATGCCGATACAGCGTCCACAGCCGACACATTTGCTATGATCAATGGAAGCCTTGAGCTCCCTGACAGTAATGGCACTGTGGGCACAGATCTTAGTGCACATGGCACAGCCGACACATTGTTCATGGGAAACGTGGGGCTTTCCGCTGCTGTGCATCTCCATTTTCCCTGCGCGGGAACCGCAACCCATACCTATATTTTTTAGCGCACCGCCAAAACCGGTCAGCTCATGTCCCTTGAAATGATTCAGAGAAATTAATACATCGGCATCCATGATAGCATGACCGATCTTTGCCTCTTTGACATATTCACCGCCCTCAACCGGAACCAAAAGCTCATCCGTACCTTTCAATCCATCGCCAATCAGCACGTGACAACCAGTGGAAAAAGGAGAAAAACCATTCTCATAAGCAGAATTCAGATGGTCAAGTGCATTCTTTCTGCCACCGACATATAAAGTATTGCAATCTGTCAGAAACGGCTTTCCACCCAGCTCCCTCACAATATCCACCACTGTTTTGGCATAATTGGGGCGCAGATAAGCCAAATTACCTGGCTCACCAAAATGAATTTTGATTGCTGCATATTTCTTATCAAAATCGATTTGACTAATTCCTGCTGTTTTGATCAAACGGCTTAACTTCTGCTGCAAGTTTTCTTTCATCGTAGTGTGAAAGTCCGTAAAATACACCTTTGATAGTTCCATACTCAAACAACCTCCAAAAATTAAATAAATGATACCCTATTTACTAAAAAACCTATTTTGCTCTTTAGATAGCATCATATACCTTAGAGCTTACTTTAAGTCAAGTGACCTATCTTGTGAATTTAAGTTGAAAGTTCGTAGCTAGATTTGCGCGTGGGGTTAATCACAATGAATTGATTCATATAAATTTGAACTCTGCAAATTTATGGCGGGCATGAGATAAAATGTGTTATTTTTAAATAATAGTACATGGCAAAAAGCATAGACAGAGCGGGAGAAAGAGAAATTGGATGTAAGATCAAGATTACATGTTTCTGGGAGAGTCATATGTTATAATTTAATTGATTTACCTAAGAATTTTAGTTATTTAGTCAACTAAATTATTGACGTATACCTGAAGACCCTGACTAAGGAGCGAGAATTGTCAATCCTAGTATTAAAAAAGGTACTATGGAAAGAATATTTTTATTAGAAGTTCAGTATTGAAGGAGAGATTATGCGTAAGAGTGGAAGAACCCCGTTATTCAGAGCTAGACGCTTGGAAAAGCTATTTGATATCGGTGAGATATTTTTGAAGCTTGAAGGAGCTAATCCATCCGGGCATATTTATGACCGTGTTACCGAAGTTTTAGTAAAAGATGCGGTTGTTAATGGTTTTCAGCAAATTCTAGTTGATGGTTCTGAATGCTACATACAATCAGTAATGTTCTTTGCAAAGTTATCACAAATCGAGGTCAAGGTTCCTCTATTGAAGCAAGAAAAGTGGAAAATGGCCCGTTTGAACAAAGCTGTATTATTGGATTTACGAGATAATAAAGACACTTCTTCACGTCTGGAATTAAGGGATATAGCAGAACAAAACAATATGTACTTTACATGCGAATGGGATTTAAACACCACTATTAGTCATCTCGTCTTAGAAGAAATGGCGAAAGAGTGTTTAGAGCGTATGAATTTTCAAGTGGATACGATTACGGTACAATTAGGGTATGGTTATACACTTTCAAGCATCTATAGTGGCATAATCAAAAGTTGGATCGATGAAGAATTGTCTCAATTACCTCAATTATTATGTGATTCTAGGTCATCAAGGCAGGATATCCTTAATCAATATGGTAAAAATACACACACTGGTCAAATGGCAGATATCGTAAAGAATGTTATGAAAGTTATTATGGAGACACGTGTTGAAATGATCGACCTTGAAGAAGCTGATCTTAAGCAGGCTGCTAGTATGTTGCGTGAATATGAGAATGTCATCGTTTCAAGAAAAGAAGCTTATGCAATGGCAGCATTAATCAAAAAATCTCAGCTAGAACTTCTTAAACGTGGAAAACACTTGATTATTTTAAACGATGCAAAGAGTGAAATAGAAGTAAATGAAATTAAGAGTTTTAAAGAGAAAAGCAAGGAAGACTTTGTCGAGATGATAGATACTTGGTTATCCCCTTATAATGATTCAGTAGCTGAGACATTAGATGCGATTGAAAAAGCGATGAAAGAAGGCTTTTTGTTAATAGCGAAGCGAAATGGAGAAGAACAAGGTATTTGTATTATTGTAAATATGGGATTTGAACGGTTTCTCCCCACTTATCATCTAGCGTATATTGGTGTTAAGACCGGGAATCAAGGCCGCGGTGTTGCTTCCGAAATGATTAAACGTGCAATTGAAGTGACAGATGGTAAGCTGTCACTTCACGTGGATCTAGATAATAAACGTGCGAAAAAGCTCTATAGTAAAATGGGATTTGAACATGCCTATGACCGTATGATCTTTAAAGGGTCAACTGATTAAAGTTAAACCCAGACTTATGCTCTGCCTTGCCGGAGTTTACTTATATAGGAAAAAGCAGGGGCGTAAGTCAAAATAATTAGTTAAATGATCCAGAACTCTTAAGGTTATGAGGTGATCCGCGGAAACGTGGATCACCTTGTTTTTATGTGTCATGGCTAACACATTCAGTGCTTCTAAAAAAAGAAATCTAGGATAAACTTATATGAATAGTCTTTTTGATAACGAAATTCTTAAATCAATTAATATGTAGCTGTAGCATAGTTAATATTATTTAAGAATTAAGAGGAAGGATTTTCTAAGGAAGCACGGAGGAAGGAAGCGAAATATGCGTAGAAGGAATCTGCTTTTAATAATCGGTGTTGTATTGGTAGCTTTAGGTTATATAGCAACCCTCAATATAGGTAATGAAAATAACTCGCAATCACTAGGAACAACTGGGCCTAATAAACCAATAGGTAATGATACTGATAATAATATTCCTGACCCTATTCAAACTCAAATTAAGGCGATGAGCTTAGAGGAAAAGGTCGGTCAATTAGTTATGGTGGGGGTTAACGGATATGAAAACGATGCTAATTCCAGGCAACTGATAAAAAAATATCAGGTTAGTGGCTTTGTTCTGTTGAAACAGAATGTCAAAAATGCTAACCAGATGCTAGCCCTAATAAATTCGCTGAAAGAGACAAATTCGGTTAACAAAATCCCGTTATTTTTGGCTATTGATGAAGAGGGTGGTAGGGTTTCCCGAATACCGGACGAGTTAATGAAGATTCCAGCAAGTCGACGAATAGGAGACCTTCATAACAGTGGGCTTTCCTATCAACTAGGAAGTATCATTGGAGAAGAGTTACGCTCCTTTGGCCTAAATATGAATTTTGCCCCAGTTTTGGATGTTAACAGTAATCCCAAAAACCAGGTGATCGGGGACCGAGCTTTTGGTGATGAGCCAAGTGTTGTTAGAGACCTTGGAGTTCAAACTATGAAGGGGCTACAGTCTCAGAATATTATATCTGTGGTTAAGCATTTTCCAGGCCATGGAGATACATCAGTTGATTCTCATCTCGGGTTACCTACTGTAAATCACGATATTGCTAGGTTGAAAAGTTTAGAATTTGTCCCTTTTGCGGCAGCTATTGACAATAATGTGGATGCAATCATGATGGCTCATATTTTATTACCGAAGATCGATACTGATAATCCTGCCTCTTTTTCTCTGAAAATCATTTCAGAAATCTTACGAAGAGATCTGAATTTCGCAGGTGTTGTCATAACGGATGATATTACCATGGGGGCAATCGTAAATAATTATAATATTGGAGAAGTTGCCGTAAAATCCATAAAAGCGGGAAGTGATATTGTCTTAATATGCCATGATTACCTTAAGGAAGAGGCAGTTATTAAAGCAATTCAAAAGGCAGCAGAGAGCGGGGAAATTTCTATGGATAGGATAGAGCAAAGTGTTTATAGGGTATTATCTTTAAAACTCAAATATGCACTCTCTGATGGGGTAGTGAGTTCGGTAGATCTGCAGCCAATAAACAATAAGATTAAGGCGCTTTATAGAGATTTTCCTTCCTTAAAAGGATAATCTCAAGTCGTACTTATAAATATTTCAACGTAGGCTACTAATAGCTTGCTCTGGCCGTTTGGAATTATATAGAGTCGCTTGGTCTTATTTGCGTGTTGGATATTGGAACGAGGAATCTATAGGTCTTAGGCAAGTCTGTGGTATTTCAGTGGCAGTTTCCGCCACCTGCCATTGAACTGGCCCTTTAGGTCTCTCCTGTTGATCACTTTCATCTAGTTCGGTCATTTGACCCCAATAGCGTTTCGGCATTAAAGTCCTACGACACCGTGGGTTATTTCGACCTTCAATAGCGATCGTTTTGTAGAATTGCTTCCATAATCGACGGTACTCAATTTCAGTCGCCTCGACTTCTGGTAACGTTAACTCGTCGACAAAGATCAACTCTGCTTTTTGGGAACGATAAATTAAGGCCATACTGTGGGTTTTATCATAAATCATAAACGATTCGTTGCGGAAGCGATCGCAAAAATGCTGTGATAGGAGGGGCAACACAAAGTTTTTAGGTTCTATGACCGCCACAAGGACCTCACCATAAACAGAAAACCGAACAAATCCTTTAAACTTATGGCTTTCTGAAGTTAAGTGGCGTACTGCTTTTTCTAGGGAACAAACCGTATCATCCGTGAGCATCGTCATAACCTTGCTTCCATACTTAAACCCCAAACGCAGGAAATGATAGATTAGTAATTCTTTGTTCGGAGCACACGTTAAAAAGCCTAGCTTAACCAATTCTTGCGCTTGGGACGAGATCTTTAATGGAATGGAGTTGAAGACCCTGTCCGACTTGTGTTCGTCCGCCTCAATCCATTTCGCTGTGTCAAAAAGGCCCTGCTGTACACCTGGAGGTCGAATGACGTTAGGGATTTCCTTCTGTTCGTAGCTTTCAAAAACGCAACACATCAGTCCTACAAAACTACCATCATAAGCATAAATTAGATCTGTCCTGTCAGGCATTGCTGCACATCCTCTCGTTTGATGAAAGGCTCACTGAAAAGTGATAGCTGTTCGGGATAAGGTGACGTAAGCTTATATTGATCGGACATCTGCGCTCTAATTATTTCATCTGATGTTATTTTTAAACCCTCCATGATTTTCCCCTTACAGGTAATAAAATACTGAGCTCGTTTTAGGACAATACCCATCTTTTTAAGCCCGGAAAAATCAACAGGGCTGGTTCTCCTAGCTATTAGAATACGCCTGGCACTGGTCACGCCGATTCCGGGAATTCGTAAAAGCATCTCATAGGGAGCTTTATTTATTTCAAGAGGAAACTTATCTAAATGGTTGAGCGCCCAATTGCATTTAGGATCAACCTGTAAATTGAAATTGGGATTCTGGTCATCAAGTAGCTCTTTTGCTTCAAAGCCGTAAAAACGTAAAAGCCAGTCGGCCTGATATAGCCGATGCTCACGCAAGAGAGGTGGTTTGATATCTATAGAAGGCAGCAGCGAATGTTCAGCCACCGGCATGTAGGCGGAGAAAAAGACTCTTTTAAGATGGTATTTTCTATAAAGCCCTTCCGTTAGGGTTAATATCTTATGATCTGTGTCAGGTGTCGCTCCCACAATAAGCTGAGTGCTTTGACCGGCCGGCACAAATTTAGAGGCATGGCGGAATTTTACAAGGTCAGTCCTGTTTTCTTGGATTGTTGTACTAATCAGTCCCATCGGACGTAGAATGGACTCTTTCGTTTTGTCCGGGGCTAAGAGTTTGAGACTCTCCTGAGATGGTAGCTCAATGTTTATGCTCATCCGGTCGGCCAAAAGACCCAAGCGAGTAATGAGCTCGCTATCTGCTCCAGGTATGGCCTTGACATGAATGTAACCTCCAAAGTGGTATGCGTTACGCAATAACTCAAGAGTTTTAATCATTTGCTCAATTGTATTGTTGGGATTTTTGATCACCCCGGAACTTAGGAATAAACCCTCTATGTAGTTGCGACGATAAAAATTGATCGTAAGTTCTGCTAGTTCAACAGGAGTAAACCCGACTCTTACGATATCGTTTGATACACGATTGATACAGTATTTGCAATCAAAGACGCAAATATTAGTCATCAGCACTTTTAGTAGCGAAATGCAACGCCCATCTGCCGAAAAGCTATGACAAATCCCAGCTTTTGCAGCGCTACCTATAGACCCTTGCTTGCCACTACGATCTACACCACTTGAGGTGCAGGCCACATCATATTTAGCTGAGTCTGACAAGATCGTCAATTTATCATAAATATCTATGCCTAACACCCCTAACTCAGTTTAATAATACTATAATATGAAACGTATGTTCTTGTCAAAGGGAAAAAGAGCAAACATTTGTAAGGTTTATAATCGAGCTGGAGAGCGACTCTAATGACTCAGAAACTAGTGTTGACAACCCTAATTACAATACAATACAATTATGTTGTGTACAATTTATTATAATGAGTAACAAATTGAACTTGTATGAATTAAGAAACGGGTGGTTTTAAAATGAGTTACGATAACTTAAAAATTGACAATCAAATTTGCTTTGCCTTGTATGCCTGCTCAAAGGAAATGATTAAGCAATATCAGCCTCTTCTTGCGCCTCTGGGCATAACCTATACGCAGTATATTGTTTTACTTGTCCTTTGGGAAAGAGACAATATCACTGTTAAAGAGTTGGGAGAACCTCTACACCTGGATTCGGGTACGTTGACTCCCCTCCTCAAAAAACTTGAAGTGCAGGGGCTTGTAGAACGGATACGCAGTACGGGGGATGAACGTAATGTATATATAAAATTAACTAAACGAGGGATTGCTTTAAAAGAGGAAGCTCGTAAAATTCCAGAAAAAATGTTTTGTAGTACAGGAATGTCGCTTGATGAAGCAAATTCTATCCATAAACAACTCAAATCCCTTTTGGAAAAACTTATGTAGCGGGGCTAAAAATTTCCTACAATCTCACTTTCTCGACATATAAAACAAAAAAAATATGATATTATAAAGAAAAAACAATATCATTGTCGCAGGTGACAGTTAACTTTAACTGCTTGTAGGGAAAGAAGCTGATTATATGAAGGTGAGAAATAAAATAACTATTATCATCATAGTTATAACATTCGCATTTGTTTTCTTTAGTAATAATGTATTATCTAGGTTCTTTTCCAATTACTTAGAAAATCAGGAGAAGGTCCAACTTGATTCAAGCAGTAGAAGCCTAGAGTCCTTTTTCGATGGAAAAAAGATGAAGTATCAGGGGACCGTTAATGATTATAGTCATTGGGATGATTCTTATAATTTTATAAATAACATAAATAAACAGGAGTATATTAATAGCAATTTAATAGAGGACACTTTTTCAAATCTTGGAGTAAACTTCATTTATTTTGTGGATGAGGATAACTCAATTTCATATAGACAATACTATGATGATATTAGCAATGAGTTTATCCAATACCCTGAAAACTTTAATGAAGATCTCGTGGAATTTATCAGAAATTCTAAACCTAAAGAAGATATATCAAAGATCATGAAATTGGGGGATCAATACTATTTTCTTGCAACATCTGAAATAACCGATTCCAGTAAAGTTAAAGATTCAATGGGTAGAATGCTTATAGGAAGACTTATCGATGAGAATATGATTAAAGAATTAAACGAAATAACAGATAGCAACATTTCTCTATCTACTGTAAATAAGGACAGCGGTGATGTAGCTCAAGAACCTTCTTTGGAGGATAGTGAAAGTGTTTCATTGGATCTAGTGACGCTAACTAAGTCGAAAAACACTTTGCAAGCGGAATTCATAATCACAGATACTGCTTATGAAGGGTCTTCAGTACTGATGACATTAACAAAGACCAGAAACTTTTATAGCAGTGGTATGGATCAGATCCGAAATTTTATGTTGATTTATTCAACCATTATGGTCTTTATTTTATTATTAATCTTTTACTTATTGAGAAGATACATATCACGACCATTTATCAAATTAATTGATGAACTAAAAGGTTTAGACTTAACAAAAAATGAAATTCAAAAATTAAGTATTACTAAGGGGAAAAACGAATTTTCCTTCTTAAGAAATTCTGTAAATCATATGCTCAGTAGAATTGAGACTGAGCAATATAAAGTAAGAGAAAACGAAGAAAAATTATATGCAACATTAGTTTCTGTAGGTGATGGAGTAATAGCTGTTAATAGAAAGGGCATAGTAGACTTTATGAATCCAATTGCACAACATTTAACTGGTTGGAGCATGGAAGAAGGTTATGGAAATTCATTTGAAACTGTATTCCAGATTATTAGTGAATACACACGAGAGAAGATAGAAAGTCCTGTACAGAAAGTGTTTGCTACCGAAGAAATTATTGAGTTAGCCAATCATACAATTTTAATTTCAAAAGACGGCACGGAAAGACCTATCGAGGATACTGCATCACCCATCAAAGATACACTTGGTAATGTGATAGGAGCTGTGTTAGTATTTAGGGATTTTAGTGATAAGAAGGAAAAACGAAGGCAAATTGAGTATTTAAGCTACCATGATCAGCTGACGGGGTTATACAATAGAAGATTTTTTGAGGAAGAATTAAAACGGTTAGATACTAGAAGAAATCTACCGCTGTCCTTTGTGTTTGCTGATGTAAATGGTCTAAAAACCATAAATGATGCCTTTGGTCATCAAGCTGGAGATCTGCTTATTCAGCAGGTTTCAGATGTATTTAAAACGGAATGCCGCGCTGATGATATTATATCAAGGACTGGCGGAGACGAATTCGTCATATTACTCCCCAAAACCGAAGCTGTTTTTGTACAGGAGTTGGTTAAGCGGATAAAGGAAAAAATTGAACAAAAAAAGATAATGGACATTAATATATCAGTTTCATTTGGATGGGATACAAAAACTAGAGAGGAGCAATTTGCCCCGGATGTCTTAAAAAATGCAGAAGATCTCATGTACAAGAAGAAAATTTTTAACAATGCTAGCAAGAGAAGTGAGGTAATCAAATCCATCCTAAACACGCTTCATCTTAAGAGTCCTCGGGAAGATGCACATTCCAAAAGAGTAAGTATCATTTGTGAAGATATCGGTAGAGCCTATAACCTAAGTGATGATGAAATAAAAGAGCTAAGGATTGCAGGAGAATTACATGATATAGGAAAGATAGCCATTGATGAAGTGATATTAAACAAACCAAGCAAATTATCTGAGGCTGAATGGGCCCAAATACAACACCATCCAGAAACCGGGTATCGATTGTTAGGCACTTCTAACGAGTATTATAATATTGCAGAATATGTCCTTGCTCACCACGAGAGATGGGATGGTAATGGCTATCCTAAAGGATTAAAAGGTGAAGCTATTCACTGGAAGGCAAGGATAATATCTCTTGCGGATGCATACGATGCGATGATCTGTGAGCGACCTTACCGTAAGGCCTTAAGTGAAGAATATGCAGTTGCAGAAATAAAGAAAAATGCTGGCACACAATTTGATCCAGATATTGCTAGGGTATTTATTGAAGAAATTTTGGGTTTGACGTGGTGATTTGGGGAGGTCCGTCTGAGGTGTAAAGCTGAGGAACCATACATTTATTTTGGCTTAAGTGGAATTATAGATGCTAAGAGAAGTGATAAATGATGGAGGTTATTATGCCTGAAATTCCTGAGATGGAGATATACAAGGACTATTTGAACAAATGGGTTAAGGACAAACGGATAAGTGAGGTTAATGTCTTACGGGTTAAAAGTGTTAATCTGGAAAGTGTGGATTTTTGCCATAATCTCATCGGTAAAAGGATTCAGGACATTACCCGAAGGAGTAAGTACATTATTTTTCATCTTGACGACGGCTATTTTCTCTTGACACACATGATGTTGGATGGCAGGTTATTTTTGTTGCCATTAGATGAATCGAAAGAAGATCAGCCGATTAAGAATTTAAAGTCTGAGGTTGTAAATAGTGGGGCGGAAGATTTACGGCAACGAATAAAGCAACTACCGGGAAAACCAAGTGTCATTTTTGGATTATCTAACGATCTCGTGCTCTTCTTTTGTAGTCTTACGCTAGGTTATTTGCGCTACCTGAGCCAAGATGAGCTTGAGGCTAAATTAGGAGAATTGGGTAGCGAGCCCTTAGATCCTAGCTTTGATGCCCAAGAATTTAATCGCCTACTTACAGGGAAAAGGGGAATGATCAAGCCTTGGCTAATGAATCCCAAAAATATCGCTGGAGTAGGTAATGCGTATTCTAATGAAGCATTATTTGGAGCGGGTATTCTGCCCACCCGCTTGATTTCGACGCTAAGTAGTGCTGACAGGATAAGGTTATACAATTCCTTGACGATGATTCTTCGGGATTCTATTCGTCTTGGCGGAGATATGGAGGAACCGTTCGCTCCTTGGGACGATTTCACCGGTGGATATAATCCATATTTCAAAGTGTATGATCGAACTGGTAAACCATGTCCAGTTTGTCAAAACGTTATCGAAAAGTCCGAGATTGGGGGGCGGAACGCGTTTTTCTGCTCAATCTGTCAAAAATAATTAAACGAATACCTCTAGGACGATAAAAAGGGCACTATTCAACTTACAACCCAACTCTTTACTTCTGAAAGCTAAGCGCTAGCATTAATGAATATCGATATCACCGGAATGGAAAGAAGCTGCGCCTGAATTGAGTTACAGCCGAATACGGACGAAGAAATGTACAAATATTAAAAGTTATCTAAATCAATCGAAGAAAGAAAGAAATGGATTTTAATAAATTTTAACTAAAGTATGTTTTTTTGGTAAGGGCAAAATAAGTTGACTATTGTTAAGTGATAAACTAAAATGAATTTATTGCTACCCTAAAGTTTGTACACGACGATCCCAACTTAATATCTCGCATTATCGCTTAATTCTATTTAGAAGCGGGGGAACCATTTCTGGGGTGAATCCTTCACAGGCAAGAGTTGCAGGTGAGGGTAGGGTTAACTTTTCAACCCGAATCCGTCAGCTAACTTCGTAAGCGTGGAAAGGGAGGAATCGAGCACTGTAGCTAGCTTTGCTATTCCTTTGCTTTTTTCGTTAGCTGAACCTAGATGTTTTTGTCTGGGGCTTTTTATTTTTAAAGGGGGATCTTATAATGAATGATTACAATTCTGAAGAAAGAATTCTTAGCGAATTAACAAGGATGACTCAGAACAGCTTAATTAAACCTGAATTGTATAGCAAATACGCAGTTAAACGCGGACTCCGAGATTTAGACGGGAGAGGCGTACTCGTTGGTTTGACAGAGATTGGAGAGGTCCATTCCTATATTCTCGATGAAGGAGAAATTGTTCCTGTTCCGGGTCGCTTAATTTATCGCGGCTACGATATTGCAGACCTTGTGAAAGGCTTTACAGCCGATGATCGCTATGGGTTTGAAGAGGTAGTTTATTTGCTGCTCTTTGGACGTCTACCGGATCCTGATGTGCAAAAGGACTTTCAGCAACTTCTTGGCAATTATCAAAGGCTACCCGAGGATTTCGCTCGTGACATGATTTTAAAGGCACCCAGCAAAGATATAATGAATACCCTGGCTAGAAGTGTACTGGCGCTATACTCTTTTGATGACAATCCCGATGATACGTCTCTGGAGAATGTTTTAAAACAGTGCATGCGACTTATTGCTTGTTTCCCATCTTTAGCGGTTTATGGTTTCCAAGCATTTTCCCATTACCATGGGAATCAAAGCCTGTATATTCACAGTCCACGAGCGGACTTAAGTATTGCGGAGAATGTTCTCTCTATGTTGAGACCGGATAGTAAATATACAAAGCTTGAGGCAACGCTGCTTGATCTAGCCTTAGTACTTCATGCCGAACATGGGGGAGGTAACAATTCGTCTTTTGTGACCCACGTCGTCACTTCTACCGGTACAGATACCTACTCTGCTATGGCTGCGGCCATTGGTGCGCTAAAAGGCCCACGGCATGGAGGGGCGAACATTAAAGTTGTTCAGATGTTTGAGGATATGAAAGACAAATTAATGAACTGGGATGATGATGAAGAAATTGAGAACTACCTTACCCAGATCCTTAGCAAAGATGCCTTTGATCGGTCAGGTTTGATTTATGGGATTGGCCACGCAGTGTATTCAATCTCTGATCCTAGGGCAGTAATTCTAAAAGAATATGTTGCCCAACTTGCTCAAGAAAAGGGGCTGGAAGCTGAATTTCAACTCTACTCAGCTGTTGAGAGACTAGCACCTAAGGTAATAGCTAAATCTAATAAAATGTATAAGGCTGTCAGTGCTAATGTCGATTTCTATTCTGGTTTTGTTTACAGAATGCTGAACATCCCAGATGAAATGTTCACTCCAATTTTTGCTATTGCCAGAATCGCTGGTTGGAGTGCTCATCGCATTGAAGAAATTGTCAATGCAGGGAAAATCATTAGGCCGGCTTACAAAAGTGTTGCACCTAGACGGAAATATGTTAGTATGATCGACAGAACCTAATTGGATTTTATTAATAAGCTATCTGATTTTATTCAGATGGCTTATTTTTCGATTTTCTTTGCTAATCTAATCCAATTGAAATAATATATATTAAAATATTAACTATAACGTTGATTCCTATAAAATGTTAACTGATTATGTCTTTACTTTATAGTGGAACAATCTCTGATTTTTTTCTTTCTGTATTGCGTGGTCAACTTATGATGCGATTGCAAAGGGTTTTTGGGAGTGAAAAAGTGTTAGCGCTGAGGCATTATCTCCCAAGGTATGACTTATATTCATTAATAAAGACGGGGGAATTTTATATGCAAAGAATTGGCTTTCTTGGTCCGGAAGGTACCTTTTCCCAACGAGCTGCGTTAATTTATATCACAGATAAGCCTTCTGAATTAGTCGGAATGTCTAGTATTCGAGAAACTCTTTTAGCTGTTCAACATGGCGAACTGGATTTGGCCGTTATCCCTTATGAGAACTCTTTGGAAGGGTCAGTAAATGTAGTCTTGGATATATTGGCTTGGGAGGTGGACTTACATATTATTAATGAACTAACTCTTCCTATATCACAGACTTTAATGATTAATCCTGGGGCAAGGTGGCAGGACATTACTGAGGTTTTCACTCATCCCCAATCAGCCGGTCAGTGCCGTCTTTTCTTGGAAAAACAACTGCCGCAGGCGAAATTGTATTTAACAAACAGTAACTCAGAAGGTGCAAATCAGGCTAAAAAAAATGGAATTACTGCGGGGGCTATAGGTGCTGAACAAGCAGCAGAAATTTTCGGACTTGAAGTGGCACTTCGCGATATTCAGGATAACAGGAATAACTTTACTAGGTTCGTGGTTGTAGGGAAAAATCCTGCCCATAATACTTCCGATCAGAATAAGACTTCAATTGTATTTTCGACGGAACATAAGCCTGGGAGTTTAGCATGCATCCTGGATATATTTAGCTTGTGGGATATTAACATGAGTAAGATCGAATCCAGACCTTCTCGTGGAAAACTTGGTAGATATATATTCTTTATAGATATTGAAGGGCATATGACTGATCCGGATGTTCGAGATGCTTTAACCATGGTAAAACGGAAAACAACTTTTTATAAGTTTCTCGGTTCTTATCCAAGGGTAGATTCGGATAAGTGATTATCCGAATTTCTTCGAAGGCTATTGAATTTTTGACAAGTCTCAAGGTTCAACTTTATACGCACTGGCTGGTACAAGTAAAAGGCGAGGCAACATTTGCTTCGCCTTTTGCCTTTGTGACGGTGAAGATAATGGATACATTGTGCCATTTTGTTCCACATAGATGTTCCTTTGTATACATAGAAAAAGATATTGATAGATTGAGTGAAATATGGTACGATATCCTCAATACTACTTAAGTTTAAAACTGGGTTTCATTATATGAAACGATAATGAAATCTCGTCTTAAGAGAAATAAATTAGCATGTAAAGGAGCGATCTAGATGACTGTTTGTCGTGTTGAAAAGCAAAAGAAACAAGTATGTACAGAGTTGAATCATTTATCAACTGCTAATGATTTGGCAAATGAGGTTCGAGAAAACAAACTAGATTGCAAGAACGAATTTCAAACTAAAATTGATAAGGCAATCGAATCAAATAATCTTTACTACAACTGTGAAACAGGGTTTCACTATATGAAACAATAATGCTGATTGGCGATGTTATAGAACCAATAAGATGATCATTCAGTAAGGAGGATTGCCTATGAAAAAAAATACCGTGATGGATTACTCGAGGAAAAGCGGTTGTTTTTCTGCACTAAGGGTGATTCCTTGCTGAGAGGGCATAGCCATATATCTTCGTTAGGTAATTCATATTCTGTTTTCCGTTTTGTGTCGTCTTTGAGTTGGTCTACAGGACTTCTGTTTGTTGCATTCTCAGACAAGTGCTTTGGAATTTGCGATACAAATTTACTGTTTGGCTAATACCCTGTTTTCGAAAAAGCTTCCTAGACTGAAAATAAAGTGTACCCTATAGAGTAGACAGTTTAAAAAACGTCTACCTTATAGGGTATTTCTATTTAGGGTTTGCTAACCAACTCCCTTTTTTCCTCTTAGGCAACCAGAATCTTACGATTTTCCGACTTAATATCCAACTCAGACTTTGGGCAAATTAGACAAGGGTGGATTGGCGCTATAGCCCTCACGCTTGTCTGGGGCTCGGCATATCCTATAGTGGTATCTGAAAAGACATTCCGTAAATGGATGGGCAGCCGGTATGAGGATGGAAGTTTCCAACAGGACGCCTGAGCAAATCGCGTCCGAGATTAACTTTATCAAGGAACAAAGCTGCAAATGCTGCTTAGCAACGCCGTTGAGATCGGACGGCGTTTGACGGAAACCAAAGAACTGGTACCCAATGGGGAGTGGCGCAAATGGCTGACTGAATCAGTGAGTTACTCCCGAGCGGGGAAGAGAGGCCAAATGGTGCAGCGCTGCACCATTTGATTTTAACTCCAAGGGCACGGTTTTGACGCAAAGGCTGTTTTTCCATGCACACAGTTATTAAGACACTACCCGTAAACCCTTGCGAAGTCTAAACTCTTTTTCAAGTTGTCCTTGACAAGGGGTACACTTTAAAGTGTAGGGGAGCTTTTTTCTATCCTGTGATAAAGGAGGACAGCGAAATAAGAGCTTCAGATGCTCTGGCGTGGTTTAGATGAGTGCACCTCGCAGATGTGAGAAAAGGGACTGTAACTAAACTTTCCAGTTTGTTACAATCCCTTTAGTGATGTAGGCAATTATTACTCAAATATCGTGCCCTTTTTGAATTTTGAGTCTTTAAAAGCATACTTTGTCAGAAGAAGATAGGCAATCCCCCCCACAACAACGCCGATAATCCATGCCAGCTCCACTTTTGTAAAGGCAGCACCGGCACCGATGAGCAAGGCAAGCAGCGCAGCTGGATTATATCCGGCAAATGGACCATCTTCCTTATACAAATCTGCTATATTTACTTTTTGCTTTCTTAATATATAATATTCGATTAATAAGATTGAAACAATCGGGCCTAAAAATGCGGAATAGATAAGAATGAACATACCAAGACCCTTTGCCGAAGAATCCTGTACTAGCACCCAAGGGAATGAGCATAATGCAAGCAGTCCGGTTATGGTAACAGCAGGTTTATATTTAATTTTTGTCAGCAATGTAATAACATAGGTCGGTGGAATAATATTGGCAACCATGTTTACTGCAATCGCACCCAAAACAATAAATGCGGAGACAAAGACTGTAATATATGAATTGTCGACCACTATGGCCATCGCTTTGACAGGATTAGTAATGCCGGTTGCGGAAGCAAGCATGGCGCCGATGCAAAGCACAAAGCCGTAGGCTATTACAATAGGGATAAAGTACAAAAACCCTCGTTTAGCGTCGCTAATGCCGGATTTCAGCTCTCTCGAGTAATCCGCTGCGCTTAAAAAGATAGCCGCATAATTTCCCATAAACATCATTATGAAGGCAAAGAACGGCAAGCCCCATGTGCCTCTTGCATGAACCCATTTGTCTGCAATAACAGCGCTGTGGGAGGTTAGAAGAACACCAAATACATAGAGAAGCGCTAGCATAATAACAATCGAGGTAAGCGATTCCACCCATTTGATGGCATGGAAGCCGTACAGCGAAAGACCAATTTGCACCAATTGAAGCACAACAAAGCAAACGAACACATTATCAAAGGCACCACTAGTAAAGACTTTAATAATTTCATTTAAGGCAGTACCACCAATCCAACTTTGAAAACCGTACCAAACAATGGCTGGGATACCGCGCAAAAGTGAAGATATGATGGAGCCTTTTAGTCCGAAGGACATTCTGAGCTGCACAACATAGGGTATACCCGTTCTGTATCCGAGTCTGTCATTTAAAGCAAAAACAGCTGAGATGATACCGATTGCTAAGATAGCTGCGGCAAATGTCTGAAAGATGTTTAGTGTCGCAATTCCCGCTGCAACCAAACTAGCGCCAAGCGTCATATTGCCTAAATTAACCCCGTCTCCAATCCACATAAACATATAAGATATCGGACCTACCGTTCTAGCCACTTCGGTTTTCGGATTTAGTGATTCATCCACACCCGTATCATGAAGGATCTGAGTCGTTTTTGTGACGACAGTTTCTGGATTTGTAGACATCGTGCATCCAACTCCCTTATTCATTGTTTATAGTGTCTATGAGGAAATTTCGTTTACAAGTTAGGTCTTAGATGTCTTCCAATCGGCTTGGATACAATCTTTCCATCTTTAAAAACGGTTGTTCCCCTAAGAATCGTTTGGGTCACTGACCCGCGGAAGCTGTCACCGAGATATGGACTTACCTTGTGTTTATAGAAAAGATCCTCTGGCTGCAATATAAATTCCTTATCTAAGTCTACTAGTGCAAAGTCTCCATCGTAACCAACAGCAATTTTCCCTTTCCCTTGAATTCTAAAGATCTCATTGACATTTTGGGAAGTCAATTTTGCAATATCCCCCAGCGGTACTTTTCTATCATGGTAAGCATGAGTGAGCATGGCTGGAAGCGTTGTTTGGCAAGCTGAGATTCCGCCCCATACCTTTAAAAATTCCCCGTCTTTCAGCTTCGGGTCGCAGGGCGAATGGTCGGAGGAAACGAAGGCTATCTCACTGTTTAATAGTCTGGCCCACATCTTTGTTTGGTTTGCAATATCGCGAATGGGAGGTGAGCATTTGGCCACTGTTCCCATCCGTTCTACATCGTCATCGGTAAGAATTAGATAATGCCCTATTGTTTCACAGCAGACGTCAATCCCTCTGTTTCTTGCCTGTGTAACAAGCTCGACGGCCTTCGCTGTGCTGATATGGGCAATGATTAATTTGCAGCTTGTCTCCTCTGCAAATGAAATCATACGCGAGACATTTTCTATTTCCGTAATGGGCGGACGTGCTGCAAAATAGTCCCGAACAGTTGTTTTGTTATTGGAAAGTGCAAGCGCCGTCAAATCTCTTGTGATCTCAGCATTCTCACAATGCACCATCAGCGGCAAGCCAAGCTTTGCTAATTTTTCCATGCCCACTAAGGTTGTGTAATCGTCCGCTCTTTCAAATTCGTCAATACCACTATTACACGAAAATGCTTTAAACCCTATTACGCCACACTCGGCAAGCTCATCAAATTTATCTAAATTTTTGGGAGTAAAGCCGCCCCAAAATCCATAATCAACTAAAGAGTCCTTCTGTGCGACAGCTAGCTTAGCATTAAAATTTTTAGCGTCAAGTGTGCATGGGCTGCAATTGAGCGGCATATCAAAGTACGCAACGCCGCCGCCTGCTGCTAGGGCACTGCTTCCGGTTGTGATTGTTTCCCACTCTGTTCTTCCCGGGTCATTAAAATGCACATGCCCGTCTGTTGTGCCGGGGAAGACGTATTTTCCCGTTGCGTCGATGGTTTCTTTGGCATCCCCAGATAAATCTTGGGCTATTGCTACAATTTTTTCATCATAAACAGCAACATCCGCTTGTTTAAGGCCATCAGGACAAACAAGAATTCCGTTTCGAATGATTAAGTCATAACGATTGCTCATTTCTTAATCCCCCTCATTTATTAGTCTTAGCATTTGGACTGATATGCTTGCCAAATGGCTTCACCAGTTCGCCAAATCCTTTTTGACCCACTAATTTACCATCTTCCGCTACAACCTGACCTCTTACTAAGGTGCATATAGGCAGACCTACACCCTTTAAACCTACAAAGGCTGAAATATTATTCATATAATATAAGGAATCCGGTGTGATTTCCCAAACGCGTTCTGGATCTAGGATTACAAGGTCCGCATCAAATCCAACCTCTATTGCGCCTTTTTTACCATAGATTTCGAAAGTCCTAGCTGGACCTTCGCTTAAGGATCTGGCTAGCAACGTAGGACTATAGCCTCTCTTAGAGACCCCTTCACTAAAGAGAACCTGCATAATGTTTTGGATTCCACTGATACCACCCCAGGCTCCAAAGATACCATGCTTTTCTTCACTCTTTTCACTCAATTCGCAAGGTGAATGGTCAGAACCAACACAGCATAAGGTTCCATTGTTTACATACTCCCACATTTCCTCAACTGCAGCAGCGTCTCTTAGTGGAGGTGCACATTTGAACAGACTGCCATTTTTCAATACATCCTTATCAGTAAAGGTGAGGTAGTGACTACAAGTTTCAGCTGTTACATCGACACCTTCTAGCTGAGCAGATCTGATAATTTTGGCAACACTTGGGTGGCTTACATGACATATATGAACTTTAGCATCAAGCTCTCTTGCCAGGTCGATTATGTTTTGGGTAGCAATTAATTCTGCAATTACAGGTCTAGAATTAAGGAAATCCTGCCAATCGTTTTTGTCTTTTCGTTTAGCTCTTGCTTCTTCCCATTTGATTATAGAGTAATCTTCGCAATGGAAACCAGCGCGGGCATCGCAATCCTTTAAAATCTCCAAAGCTTCTTTAGCTTGTCCTATTGTTAGTGACACATAATCGGGAGAAACAGGTCCAATAAAGGATTTGAAAGCAACACAACCCTTTTCATCCAATTCTTTCAATTTATCCAGATTGTAGTCTACCAGGCCGCCCCAGAAACAATAGTCTACATAAGCGTTTGGAGAAACTGCTTGAACTTTTTCATCGAAGATCTTGGCATCAGTCAATGCAGGTTCATTTTGAAGAGGCATATCGATGATCGTTGTGATTCCCCCAACCCCTGCAGCTGCAGTACCATGTGTATAGTCCTCTCTCCAGCAGTATCCAGGATCGTTTAAGTGTGCATGGCTGTCAATGGCCCCTGGAAACACAAAATTACCTCTTGCATCGATGACCTTTTCTGCTTCGACTGGGCTTCCGACTTCAACGATCGCTGCAATTTTCCCATCGTTCACACAAATACTTGCCTCAAAAACTCTGTTTGGGGTTACAACCTTACCGTTTTTAATTACTAGATCAAACACATTCCTGCCCCCTATCTCTAATGATAAAATTGTTATGAAGAGGGTACTCAACTTTCGCACCCCGGTTGTGAAATATGGCCCTAACCGTGTAAGCTGTACTTGTTATTAAATAATTCCTCCAAAAATGTCAATTTGCAATTAACTATCTTGGGTTACATTAAGAATATACTAAATATTTCTATTTTTCATTATCAGTCTTTACTAATTAGTTAGAATTCTTTTTATCCCATTAAGACTAAAGGGTATTATGGCCGTATGCTTAACGGTCAATACAGAACAGGTTACAATAAATAATCGCTTTCAAATAATTAAACGTCGATATCATTAATAAACGTAGGGATAATTGAGTAGTCTCATAACTATCCATGATTACCAAAGACAAAAAGCGAAAAATACTGAATAATGAAGATAGGAATTAGAATTACTGGAGATTTGAGGTGATTGCAACATGATTAACAAAGAGCGTCTTTTTAATCGTCTAATGGAACTGGGGGAAATAGGCAAGCTTGCGACTGGTGGTATTACACGACAGGTATTTACCCTGGAGGACATATCTGCAACTACATTAGTGGCCACCTATATGCGCGAAGCGGGGTTAAGCGTTCGGGTAGATGCAGTCGGAAATTTGATTGGACGAAAAGAGGGGTTGAATACTGAGGCGTCCGTAGTATTAACGGGTTCCCATATTGATACAGTGCATGAAGGTGGGGCTTTTGACGGCAGTCTCGGTGTGCTCGGGGGAATTGAAGCCTTGCAAACCATGAACGAACAGGGAATACAGACAGAGCAGCCGATCGAAGTGATTGCCTATAAGGATGAAGAGGGGTGTAGATTCAGTTTTAGTATGCTGGGAAGTAGAGCGATCGCCGGGATTCTCAAAAGGGAGGACTTACAGTGCCTCGACCGCGATGGAATGAGCTTTGCGGAAGCGCTCAAGATGAATGGATTTGTCCCGGATCATTTTCAACAGGCAGCCAGACCTTTGGGCTCGGTGAAAGCCCATCTTGAATTGCACGTAGAGCAAGGGAAAGTGTTAGAGAGTAAGAATCTTTCGGTCGGGGTAGTTACTGGAATTAATAGCTCTTTGTGGCTTAAGATAACCCTTAAAGGCGAGGCAGGTCATGCTGGAGCAACCCCGATGGGTATTAGACATGATCCTTTAGTGGCAGCCGCAGAAATTATACAGGCGGTGGAAGAGGAGACCCTTAAAACAGGAACAGCGGTGGGAACTGTGGGAAGAATTCAAGTGCAACCTGGAGGAATTAACATTATCCCGGGGAGTGTGGAATTTACAGTGGATTTGCGTGATCTTAACCAAGCTGTTGGAGAAAGGTTAGAACAGACTCTACTGCAACGAGTCGCTGAAGTTTGCCAAAGGCGTGGAATAGAAAATGTGATTGAAGTTTTACAAAGAGTACCCCCAGTGCCTTGCTCTGAACCTATCCAAGAGGCAATTAAACAGGCCTGCAGAAAAGTGGGAAAAGAAATCTATTCACTACCGAGTGGGGCAGGACACGACTCAATGCAGATTGCCAGACTCTGCCCGATAGGGATGATTTTTGTCCGCTCAAAAGATGGGATCAGTCATAATCCTGCGGAATGGAGTTCTGCAGAGGACTGCGCTGATGGAGTTAATGTCCTTTATCATTCCTTACTTAGCCTGGCTAATAATGAAAAATAACCTTCAGATAAGCTGAAAAGTGTCTGAATACTTATGTGAGAAACAAGCGAAAAATCTATTCAGGCAGAGATGCTTGGTCCAAAAAGCCCCACAGATAATCGTTAGAAAATCTGTGGGGCTTTTTGGTTTAAGGTGGGGCTTGTGAAGTTACTTGGGTTATTAAAGGATTAGCTCAAAGGTCACTCCGAGGTCCCGTATTTGTACATCTCCATCATAAAGCGGAGAGGAAGATTCATCTGTGGTTTTATCCCTTGTAGCTAGAATGTAAGCAAAATGAGGTTCCAATGGAAGAATTGTGCCATGCCAAACACCACGATGGAGGACAAAAGCTTTATCACTTTCCAGGAGAAAAGCCCGTACGGTATCTGGATTAGGAAGGCTTTCGGGATCTAGCGGATCTGTGGCTGGGGCGACGGTGATAATGGCAGGGCCATTGGACATGGGGAAGAAACCCTGTGTTACTCTAAGATGTCGTTCTAATAAGGAAAACTTAAATTCCTTTCGTTCGAGAAGAGCATAAACAAACTCTGCTTTTCCGTCGTCAACTTCAAAGGGCATACGTGACGTGAATTTGGGAGGTGTCTGTTTAATCAGTGGGGTTCCCGGGTCTTTGGAGATAACACAACCAAAAGGTCGGAAAGATTCAGACGTGAGGAGTTCTACTTTAAGTATTAAAGTCATGTTTTTTTCCTTTCTTAACGGGTTAGATTGCTAGTTATCATGTTCTTGTTCAGCCTGAATAATCCTTTAGCCATTGTGGATAAATTGTAGATGGAGTATTTATCAATATTAGGTAGAGGAACAGGAGGGAAATTGCCGAATGTTAATATTAAAGAGAAAGATCTAGCTATTTATAATCTTGTGCTTATTTTGAAAGGGGTTTTTAATCATGGGTTATCCAAATGATTTACTTTCCACGCGCGCTCTTATCCAACACGGCAGGTATGCCTTGATTCCTCCAGAAGGTAGGGTGAATAATGTCATTCCCAATCTGCAAGATTGCCGTACGAGCATTATTGCTTCACCTGAACTCGGTCCTCGTTTTGCTATGTATACGGTAGAAATTCTCCCCAATGGTGGGACAAATAAGCCTTTCCAAGAAGAGGGCATAGAAACGTTTGTTTATGTGATGGCAGGAGAAGTCACGGTTACTGTAGAAAATAAAGCCTATACACTGACGGCTGGAGGGTTTGTGTTTGCCCCAGCGTCCTTGGGTCTAGGTTTTAAAAATAAAGCTCAAGAATCATGCAGGTTGCTTCTATATAAACAACGTTATCGTCCCTTAACTGGATATGAAGCAAGAATTGTGGTTGGAAATCTGAATGAAATTCCAGAGGAAGATTATGACGACATGGAAAATGTCAAGATTAAGAATGTCCTCCCCACTGATTTGGGTTTTGATGTAAACTTTCATACGTTAAGTTTCTATCCGGGAGGCTGTCATCCGTTTATTGAGACCCATGTCCAAGAGCATGGACTCTATCTTTTGGAAGGTGAAGGGGTCTATCTCATTGACGATCGTTGGATTCCTGTGAAGACAGAAGACTTTATCTGGTTTGGTCCTTATGTCCCCCAAGCCTGCTATGGAGTTGGGCGCACGCGATTTACTTATATCTACACCAAAGACTGTAATCGAGATATTGAATTATAAGAATTAATTGGATAAGATACGGCCTTGGGGGTGGTAATATTGGAGATAACGGTTAAAGAATTGATGCAATTAGGACCGCTTAAAGCCTCGCAAGTCGTTGCGGGTTATCAAAACCTAGACAATGTTGTCAAAGGTGTTACCATTATGGAGGCCCCGGATATTGTAAATTGGTTATCGGGAGGGGAATTACTCCTGACTAGTTTATATTCAACGTCAGGTGGAGAGGTCAACTATCCGGAGTTCATTCAAAAGCTTTCCGCCAAAGGAGTCTGCGCCCTCGCTGTTAAGGTAAGACGATTTGTGGATGATATTCCGCAGGAAATTATTGAGACTGCCAATGAAGTAGGATTGCCCATCATTGAACTAGAAGGCAATGTCCGCTTTGTCGACATTATGTATCCTGTGATGGAGATGCTTTTTAATAAACAGGTTGTTGAACTTAAATATTATAAGGAAGTGCAAGAACGCTTTACCGCTTTGGCCCTTCATTGTGAAGGGCTGGAAAGTATAACGACTACTCTGGCTGAGTTGATTGGGAATCCCGTTGCTGTCTTTGACAAAAGTCGAAAATGCCTCCATACGACAGATGAAAAAATTAATCAGTTTAGTGAAGTGACGGAGCTTTATGATCGCGAATTGTTAAGTGATAAATTCAGCTTTTATCGCCACATGGTCGTCTTCCCTTCCTGTGGAGAAGAACCGATTCCCCAGGTTGTTGTACCCATCCAGGCGCTCAATCAAATCAAAGCTTATTTGACCGTCGCTGAAATTAATAGGCCTTTGCAGGATATGGATTTCATTTGTTTGGAGCACGCTGCCACGGTTGTAACGTTAGATAGAGTGAAGCGGTTTGCGGTTAAAGAAGTGGAACAAAAGTTCCGTAATGATATTATTGAACATCTAATCAGTGGTGAAGTGGAAGTTAATACTCTTTTAGAGCGAGCAAGTCTGCTAGAATGGGATATTAATCGTCCTTTTGTGGTCGTGCTTTTTAATATCAAGCATATTGATGCCTACTTGGCGGAGAAGAAGGTACAACCAGATAAATTGGCCTTGCAAGGGATTAAATCAGAGATTCAGACCATGATTACGAGCCTTATGAAGTTCCAGACCAGAGACTTTATCCTGGGACATAAGGGCGACTCCATCATTGTCTTATGGCCGGTGATTGAGAATATAGAGCAGTTGTTGCAAGATATTAAAAAGACGGGTCTAGAAGTTCAGAATCTAATGAAGAAAAGACTTAAAAAAATCTCGATCAGCATGGGTATAGGAGATGTAGCCGCAGAGATTCAGGATATTCCCCAAAGCTATAAAGAAGCGCAGGATGCAATTCTTTTTGGGGAAATGCTCCATGGCGATAATGTGATTTCTAGCTTCCAAGAACTGGGAGTCCTTCGGATACTTTGTAAGTTTGGTGAACGTAATGCCTTAGAGGAATTTGTGCCAAGACCACTAAAGAAACTCTATGATCATGATCAGACTAATCAAGGAGAACTCCTTAAAAGTTTAAAAGTATTCTTGGAGTGTAATGGGAATGCGAGTAAGGCTGCAAAAGAACTTTTTATTCATTACAAAACCTTGCTCTATCGTTTAGAAAGGATTAAAGATATCACGGAACTTAATTTGGAGAATAATAAAAACCGATTGGAACTGGAGTTGGGACTCAAAATCATGCTCCTGTTGAATCAGACGAGCGAATAGGTGATTTGTACTTAAATGATTATAGAAATTTAATCGCTCTTCCTGATGGAAGGAATTAATGAGATGAGAGTTTTGGTTAATTAGTTAATTTACTGTAAGGCCCCGAGAAGAATGCAACGTTAATACTTGATGGGATCGGTTTAGAAAAAGAAACACAAGACAGCTTTGCGCAAGTCTTGTGTTTCTTTTTCTAAACAGCGTGGATGACCATAGGTAATCAAGAAAGCGGCGTACGTTATTACAAGCTATGTATCCTCGCCCATCCTCCAATTCATTGTCTTGAACTGAACTCCAGAAAAGGTCGGACTTGTAGAGTTTAATACGATGGTTTCAGTTAACCCTTAACAGAAAACATCTCATCAGCAACAGCAGACAAATCGGTGGCCATGGCGGCCAGGTTCTGGCTGGATGCCGTCAGTTCCTGGATCGTATCTGATTGCCGGGATACAGATGCTTCAAAAGAGCTGGTACTCTCTCCCAATGCTTGGATAGACTTGTTGATTTCCTGCAAAGACTGGGTAATCTTCTTGACTGATTCGGCACTTACGGCGGCCAGCTTTCTCACCTCCTCCGCCACAACGCTGAACCCTCTGCCGGATTCTCCCAGCCTGGCTGCTTCTATGGATGCATTTAATCCCAATAAATTCGTCTGTCTCGCCACGCTTTTAATGAAATCCACGATTTGATCAGTTTGAGAGACAGCTTCACTCAAATTTATTTGTAATTGCTCTAATCTCTTGCTGTTGTCTGAAATCTCCATAGCCTTTGTATATAACTCCATCATGCCAGCGCTGAACTGTTGAGCGGAGCCGGCCAGCTCACCAGCAAAGGTGTTAATCTTCTCTAAATTAGTAATGGGCTGGGTCATAACTATGCAACCCACGACTTTACCTCCATCCTTGATTGGGGTGGAACAGTTGATAAAAGGTACGCCGAAGGGGGATTCATCTTTCCTGAACACTTGAACAACTTGTTCGCCCGACTTTAGGCAGCGGGCCACTGGTCCGTTATTGACTTTGAGAGTATCCCCGGCTTTTGTTTTTAGGTCCAACGATTTGGCTGCAACATAGGTCAAAATGATATCATCCTTGATGACAGAAATACCCATGTCCTGACCGGTTATATCTTTCAAAATGGGTGCTAGTTCTTTCATCATTTCCAGAACTTCTCCGCCACTTCGTTGCATCAGTATCACCTCCGAGAGAAATTTATCAAGCTCCCCTCCGGTTGTTTTAGCCGGTTTTGTTCAGATTAGTTTGAGCTGATGGCCTGGCGGGTGAATGTGTCACACAGAATGTTCATTTCCTTTGCTTTACTTGTCAAGTTTCAGCAAGTGCAACAAATTGCCGCCCAAAAAAGCCTCTTTGTCCGCAGCCGAAATATCCAGGTTGCGCACACTGTCTAAGTAATATTTGATATCTCGGCCTGTGTGTATTTCAAAGGGGTAATCACAACCCCACATAAGTCGGTCGTGACGAACCGTCATCATGGCTAGCTTGGTTATGGGTTCCCAACCACTAGAGCCAGCTCCGTCCCAATAGAGTTTGTCGAAAAGTTTGTCAAAGGCTTTCTTATATCCCAATTCATCAATTTCTAACATAGTTTTAGGCAACGGCTTGATTTCTTGGGGCACGGGAATACCCAAATCTTCCCGAGGCTCAAAAAACATGTTCATGCGGCCTTTCATAGCTAAGGTACTGCCACCAAAATGGGGCATCACGAATTTAATATCTGGAAAATGAGGATAGACATCGTAAATGATCCTCAAAAAGGCCTTGTTCTCATCAAAACCACGTCCTATGGCCCGGTTGATCGTGCAATCTAGTTCAATGCCATATGGTTTTAGGTGGGGATGTAAGAAGATGGGCACATCCAGCTCACAGGCTTTCTGAAACATGGGCCACATCAAATCCTTGTTGCTCATGTTCACGTCGGCCCCCATAGAGGTAAGCATGGCAATACCCTGAAACTTTAATTCTTTGATCATGTATTCCATCTCAGCCACAGCCGCTTCAGCATTGTCTTGGGGGATGCATCCCGCTGCAAGGAGACGATCCGGATGACGGATCAGGTCTTCGGCAACTGCCTCGTTAATCCGGCGGCACAGTTCGGGCCCACCTGTATTCCATTGGGATAAGCTCAAGAGGGTCATATCAACACCGGCTTCATCCATATCTCTCAAGTGAGCATCTAGCTGGTGTAGGCGAACATTGAAGGTAAAGTCATTCTTACTGTCGACAACTCGTTTCGAGGGTCCATAGGGATCGGAAAATTCTTGGTAGATTTTCAGTGGCATGTAATGGTGGTGCATCAATAATTTTCATAGATAATACCTCCAAGAAGGTTGTTTTTTGGCCATTGTTGGTCGTTATTTAGCGAGGAAGGGGAAAAGCCAGTTGGTCCAGTTATAAATAACGAAGGCGGTAATCGGAATAGAAAATAGGCTCAAGACACTGCCCACTTTTACAAACTCCGTAATTTTAAGACCGCCGCTCCCGTAAACTAGGGCCATTTGAGGTGCTGCAATAGGCATGGCATAAGATTGCTGACAGGCGATTGCGACGGTCAATCCTATGGCCACCGGGTTTAGCCCGACTGCCAGCGCAGTAGGAACCGCGATGGGAATAAGCATGGCGATGGCCGGAACGTTGGGCAGAAACTGAGTCAGTGCTACGCCGATGGTCGTAAGCCCAAGGATAACCATCCAGGGTGAGGAACCAGCAAAAACATAGGAAAGCTGATTGGCGCTCCAGGCGAGGAGTCCCACATCCTTGGCATTCATGGCGTTGCCTAAGGCAAAGCCCGTGGTGACGATGATAATGGCTCCCCAGTTGACCTCACGCTCTGAATTAGTCCAGTTGACTGTAAACTTTCGTTCTTTCCAGTCGGTAGGTAGCAAAAAGGCGAGTAATGCGGCAAAAAGGGCCACGATCGTTCCATTGAGGACTGTATCAAGATATTTTGTCAAAGCGGCGTCTTTCCCCAAAATCATGGATGCCACGCTGGGCACTAGCCATAAGACAATGGCTGTGATCAGTACGATCAACCCATTGCGTTCTCCCACAGTCAGAGGTCCCATGGCCTTCAGTTCTCGTTCTGCATATTCCCGGGCGGACCCCAGGTTTTCCAGCTTCAGGTTGAAAATGCCACGGAAGTAAAAGATCATGATAACCAACATTACAATGCCGAAAGGAATACCAAACGCCATCCAGTCGCCAAACCGAACCTGATATCCAGTTAAGGAAGCGATCAGTCCCATGGCTAAGAAATTTGTATTAGGAGAGCCGATGGGTGTCATGAAACCACCCGCCTGAGAACCATAAGCTGCGCCAAACTTCATGGCCTTAGAAAAGGGGTGAACGTTATTGATGTTCAACGCTTCAGCAACGCCGGCGCCAATGACCAAAAAGAGCATCGTGCAGGCGATGTTGGATAAGAATGCTGAAACGATGGCAACGGCTAACGTATAGGTGAATAGCAGGGCAAAAGGGCTGACGGAGGCCACTTTGCGGGATAGGATCCATAAGGCCATGCGCTTTGTGAAACCATGTTGCACCAGTGCTCCAATAAATATATAGGCGCCGATCATGAGCCAGTTGTTTTCATGCCCTAGGACCGCGAGAAAATCTTTAAGAGGAATTATACTCATGGCCGGAATCATAATGAATGGAATTAAACCTGCAGCGGGAATGGGAATGGGTTCGCAAATCCACCAAGTAATGGTCAAAGCCGTGATGGCTAAAACTTCCTGGGCCTTGAAGGTCAATCCAGCAGGTGCCGGCATAAGCAAAATGATCATGAACAGTAATGGCCCCAGCCAGAGGCCGATCGAACGCCGAGCCTTTTCAAATTTTATTTCGGCAGGACTATAGCTTTCTTTTAACTCTTCGAAACTTTTCCATCCTGAACTCATGTCTATTTTGGATTTGGGTTGTTCACTCATAAATACACCTCCAATTAATTTAGGCGTGGAGCATTTCATGAACGCCTCCACCGTCACTTTGCTTAGGCTTGACATGGCTAGTTTGTAACTTCGTCAATGAATAATAAGATATTCCTTTACTACTCCTCCTTTCGGTTAACTAAACTTTATTGATTCTATTTTAACCCCAAACTTCGATAAATGAGCTTGGCGGGGATTACTTTAATAAGCTGTTGTATATGGAAAAACGTTGATCATTAAACAGCTCTATTAATGATCCAGTAACCAATATGTTCAGTTTAATAGCAGAATCGGAATAAAGTGACTCAAGGACTACACGTTATTGTTAAGAAATATTAGATATCGTCGTTATGGGAGTAGGGCGGAATAACTCCCGTTTTGATATTAGGAGCACCATGGCCGATAAGGGGAACATGGTAAAAGTAAGATAAATAGCCTCATATCCCCAATACTTGGCAACATATCCCGCCAAAATGGCCCCGATGCCAATCCCTAAGTCAAAGAAGGTCCAAATAGTTGCAGTTGCTTTGGCCTTGTTGTGAGGTGCCAATTGGATGGCAGCAGCCATCATCAAGGGATGAATGGCACCAAAGCCAAGCCCCCAACAGACGGCGGAAGCCAGCAGTCCGGTTAGAGTATTCAAACGGCACAAGAGCATCAAGGCCATAACCGTTGCCATCAGTCCCGCCAGTGAGACAATGTAAATTCCCTTCCGGTTGGCCAAGCGCCCCACAAAAGGCCTCGTCAATACCAACACGGTTGCAAAAGTGGCAAAGTACAGACCCAAGTAGCTAATCACTCCCTTTTCACCGGCATAAAGAGGCAAGAAAGGAACGATGGCACCTTGAATCATGGTAGCGCAGAAGAGGATTAGCGACGGAGCTAATGCCGCTTTCTCCAGCAAATTTAGAATGCCGCCCTCTGAAATGTCCGTCTTTTTTGGAGCCTTTACTCTCAGCATAGTCAGAGCGGCCATGACACTGAAGGTCATGGAGCAGAAGAACAGTTTGCCGAATGTAAAGCGGGAAATCAAATAGATCCCTAGTCCAGGGCCTATAGCCATGGCAATATTCTGGGATAAGGTGAAATACCCCATTCCCTCGACCCGTCGCATGGCAGGGATAGCATCGGCTGCTACTGCAGATGTGGCTGTAGTCGAGATACCCCAAAGAGCGCCATGTCCAATTCGTATGAGAAAAAAGACAAGTAGAGATGAAGAAAAATTGTAACAAATGGACAAAAAACCAAAAACTAACAGCCCTAAAACAGTGATAGCTTTAGCCTCAGGGCGTTCCATCAATTTTCCAGATATAGGGCGCAAAAGGACCGCTGAAAAAGTGTAAACACCCACTACAATGCCTACAATTGCATCGTTATGGAAGATCTTGCTGACGAAAAGGGGGATCGTAGGAATTAAAATTTGAAAGGATATAAAAATGAAAAAATTCACTAGCCAAATTAGACAGAATTCCCTGTTCAAGATGCGTTCTGATGATGGCATGTCTTTTCTTTGCTCCCTTGCTCAGTATTAATTCAGCATGCAATAGTGACCCTGATTAGGGACTTTACTATAAACACAAATAAAGAGAGCTATCGCATTCAGATCTGTAAACGTAATTGTGCTTGTAATAGTCACACAGGATTCCTAATATATGATATATCATATATTAGGAATCCTGTAAATCATTTGTTTCAAGATTTCAAATCTTTGTGAATTTTCTTATTGACAGGATTAATGGATAATGCTAAATTAAAGTCGTCATCATATATCGTATATAATATACGATATATGATGAAAATCCTTCTTCTCACTTATGCCAAATAAATCACAAGGAGGGATAAAGTTCGTTTAATCTTTAAGCCCATAGACTAACAATTGATAGGTAGGTAAAATCATGTTTAAAAAAGTAAACGTTATGGAGGCTCATTTTGAACAGGCGACGGGTCGAGTAGTGGCCGAACTCCTATCGGCAGCAGCAAATGGTGCGGAGAAAGTAACTTGTCGAGTAGTTAGTATTTTGCCTGAAACTAAAGGTGGTTCCAGAAAACCGCATATTCATCCAGACGTGGAAGAAGTCATCTTCGTACTGACTGGAGAAGGACGGGTATGGATCGAAGGCGAAGAGATCCTAATTGAGAAGGATGACCTCATCATGATTCCGACTGCAGTGCAACATAGGATTATTAATTCTAGTGAAGCTGCCTTAGATTTACTCTGTGTATTTCCTGCAGCCGAGATTCCAATCCCCTAGTTTAAATAATGTTGCCTCACGGATGCATACAGGTTGAGTGGAAGCAAATAGCTGAGTATAGGTATCAACTACGAAAATACGATGAGTAAGCCCAAACACGATAAAATCTTTAAATCTTCAAGCAGGGTAAACAAGGAGGAAATACAAATGTCCAATTTTGTACATTTTTTTTCTTTTGCCGGAAACTGGTCTGAGGCAGTATTATTTATTGTTCGCATCATTACGGCAGTTATATTTGCTTCGCACGGCTGGTTTAAGTCTTTTGGTAAACAAAAGTTTCGCGGATCGGCGGATCGCTTTGCTGAGCGCGGCATTCCCTTTCCTTTATTCCTATCATATGTAACTTCACTAAGCCAATTAATTGCAGTACCTCTCTTAGTGCTAGGTTTTCTTACCCAGTGGATTGTTTTGATACTTGCGATGGAAATGCTTGTTGCCGTTTGGGCTAAATACATGGACACTCACGCAATTTTTGATGGCATGGATTTGCCATTAAGCGATTTGGCAATTTGCATGATGCTTTTTGTACTGGGACCAGGTGCTTTTTCAATTGATGCTTTGATTCGAATGTAAATTGAAGGGGGTAAATTGAAGATGGAAAATCTAAATCCGGTCCCTGTGCAAGAAAAAAGCGTTTTATCAAAGGAAATCTATGGATTAGTTGGGGCAATTCTTTTAGGTCTTATTGTCTGGTTCTTTTCCGCCGGTTTGAGCCCACAAGGGCGCATGGCTTTATCATTAACGATGGCGGCTATTGTAATGTGGGTATTTGAGGTCTATCCCGTAGAGATAACGGCTGTCTTATTAAGTACGTTCTTTGTCTTCATGGGTGCGGCCAACCCAGTGGATGCTTTCTCTGGATACGGAGATTCCATCGTTTGGTTTATCTTTGCTGCGTTAGTATTTGGCACCGCTGTTGAACAGTCTGGCATTGGCAAAAGAATTGCGTGCACTCTCATGCGTTTTTCTGGTTCTTCCTTTAAATCCATGATGGCGATCATCGTCGTTGTCGGTGCGTTGTTATCTTTCTTGACTCCTGCAGGGGTAGAGCGGCTCTTAATCATTTATCCTATTGCTCTTGGTGTTGCTGCAGTGTTTGTCAAAGGAACTGTGAAAGGGACAAATACCGGAAAATTGGCTATGGCGATTACTTATTTGGCAGGAAATACTTTCGGTTTTGGCATCCTGACAGGGATTGCGGTGAATATTCTTGGGGTAGGGATTATTAAGCAGATCTTAGGTATAGATGTGTACTGGTCGCAATGGATTACCTGGTTTGGCGTTCCAATCGTAATTACGACCCTCATTTCCATTTTTGTCGCCTGGAAGATCTTCCCGCCAGAGGATTATGTCTTACAATCCAGAGAGCAAGATGCGAGCAAAGAGTTTAGTAATTTAGGGCCGATAACGGGTGTCGAAAAACGGGCTTTGCTTTACTTGTTGATTATTTTGGGGTTATGGGCTACCGACCGTTGGCACCATCTTCCTTCTTGGGGTGTGGCCATTTTTTCAGCTGCGTTATTCTGCGGTCCAGGCTTTGGTGTGATTACAAAAGAACAATTAAAGAAGATTCAATTCTCAATTGTTATTTTCTCTGGCGCAGCGATTACGATTGGCACCGTATTAGGCAAGACCGGAGTAGCTACTTGGATGGGTAAGGCTTTATTAGGCACTTTCATCAAACCAGATATGAGCCCACAGGCGATGGGAGCAGTAACCTATTTGGTTGGTGCAGTCGCCCACATTCCTCTAGTTGAGAGTAAAACTGCTGCGGCAGCCTTTACGCCAGCAGTAGCTGCTTATTTTAAATCTTTAGGGGTGCCGGCCCTTGGCCCTTCCCTTATGTCAATTATCAGTGCGGATACCGTTGCCTTTTTCCCTTATATGATGATGCCCTTTCTAGCTTTGATGGGGTTGGGCTATTTTTCCACGAAGGACTCCATCAAGCTTCTTTCTTCTTATACGGCAGTGGCGATTTGCGTGCAGGTTCTTTCCTGCTTTACCTGGTATCATTGGATTGGACTACTCTAAGATTTCTAGCCCGTAAAGTAATGGCATAAGAGCTACCGTTTATTATACGGGGCTTGTCAAAATGTCAGAGTTTTATGGGCCAACGCTCTTTTCATTGATCATTATAGAGTGTGTAGGATTTAAATGGCTGGATATGTCCAAAATTGGCGGGTAGGAGCGCTCCCTTTTTAGGAAAATTTTCTTGTATTTACCGAAGCAAATCGACGCTAATGGCGCATGGTTCTGAAGAATATCTGAATAAACAAATGGTCAATACTTTATCTGTTTATTATAATTCGGTTATGAATAGTTGTCGGCTGAAGTCTCTGAATTTTATATAGGTCGAGTGGTTTAGGTATCTCTTTCTATATTGTCAAGGCAATCTCACTATGAAATAATCTTCAAATAGATGGCATTGAAATATAATATATGATATATTATATAATTAATATCAGAGACTTCGAACGGGAGATGAGTATGTGCCTATTTTTAACACGCAAATTAACTGGAGAACAAAAACAGAAATGATTTACAGTACGCTACGTGAAGCGATTATGTCGGGAGATTTAAAGCCAGGTGAGCGAATCGTTTTGAGCAAAGTGGCAAGCGATCTTGGTGTTAGCACGATTCCTGTTCGTGAGGCAATTAAACAACTGGCATCCGAAGGGTTGATTGATTTATCCGCCCACAGCGAAGCTACCGTCAGTCGTCTCTCCGAAAAGGATTTTCGAGAGTTAACAGATATTCGGGTTCTTCTAGAGTCTTATGCCGCGAGGTTAGCAACTGAACGGGCTACTCCTGAATTTATCGCAGAACTTAAGGAAGAATTGGCAGAAATGCAGGAGTGCGTGTCGCAACTTGATTATAAGTGTTACGGAATCATGAATCTGAATTTCCATCGAACTATCTATGCATTCTGTGGGAATGAACAGTTGGAAAAGATGATCGATTCGATTACCGTGCGCACCTATCGGGCCCGCGCTATTTTTTCCTATAACCAATCCCGTTTAAGGGAATCTTTTGCCGAGCACCAAGCCATCGTAGAGGCCATTGTGGCTGGTCAAGCAGATCGCGCAGCTGAAATGGTGGCTGCCCAAACTCAGATTGGCTTAAAATTATTCTTGCAATACTCGTTGAATGTACAAGATCAGCAAGTTATGGGCGATTAAGGGTATTTCTTCTTTTTAAGAAGGTTTTTCAGAAAAAAGGTAACCGTATCTATGGTACGGTTACCTTTTTTCTGAAAATGAAGGAGAGAACTGTGAGATCTATGGGAGCTATGCTTTTGTCATTGGTCAAAAAAGAGATGTTAACCGCTTATTTTCTCTACTGCAGATAATCAAAGAAACACTGGAGATCTATCTAACTTAATGGGGTAAAGGAAGAGTTCGGGTGATGGTAATTGCTCAACGGTGATTGTAAAAACGCCCAGTGGTATCAAAAATGCAACCAGTAAAGTTAATCTTAGCGACGAGGATTGGAGTTTAGAAAATAAGCAGAAAAGTGAAAAGATAGGTTGACAAATATGCATAAAGTAGTAAACTATGTATGATATATCATATACGATATATCGTTGCGTTTAAGCAACGAGAAGTTGTTTAAATAAGTATGTTTGGAGGAGGACGTATTCACTAGAAGGTATTTCTCACTTTATACAGGATATATAATGTATGATATATTGCGCATTATATAGAATTAAAAAATTGTGAACATTGGAGTGATTGATTTGCTAGGTGCTAAAAACAACTATTTACTCGAGATAACCCAACCTGAGGCAGAAGAAATTCTTAAGCGTTCCCAACTGGTGATTATTCCTACAGGTAGCGTCGAACAACATGGACCCCATCTTCCCTGTGGTACAGATCATTATGCCATTATGGCTATTGCCCGCAAAGTTGCTATAGGACTGGACGGTTTATTATTGCCATTTAGTCATACTGGGGTCACGCCTTTTCATGCTTCTTTTGCGGGCACGTTAACTTTGAGGCAGGAAACTTATGTTAGCCTACTTACTGATACAGCAACAAGTGTCATAAGGCATGGCGCAAAAAAGATCGTCTTTGTCAACTGGCATGAGGGAAATACGACTTCGATTAATTATGCAGCATCCCAACTTCAAAAAGATTATCAAGTAAGCTGTGTTGTAGCTCAAGCCTGCTACATAGCAGAACAACTTTATAAAGATGAAGCTGACTTAACCCATGCTGGAGCCTTGGAGGTTCTTCCGGTGCTGGCTTATTGCCCAGATTTCGTTAAATTGGATAGGGCAACAAATCCATCTCCCTATGAGGTAGCCAAAGAAGTAGATGCTTTGCGGCGGTCCAAGTCAGTCTACCCACTCTTAAAAGATATTCGGCAGATCGCACCAACTGGTTGGTATGGAGATCTGAAAATCGTGAGTCAGGAGAAAGCGGTGGAACTGGTAGAGCGTGTGAGTGCTGAAGTGGTTCGGGCGACTAAACAAGTATTTGAGCGCATGGAAGAGTAGAAAAGAGGCTAGAAAAAGGTGTTCACGTTAGTCAATATTAATCAGGCAAAATTTCAGCAGGCTACTGGCAGAATTGTGGCAGAGCTTGCCTCTGCTGCAGTGACAGGTGCAGAAGGGGTCACATGCCGGGTCGTAGAGATTTTTCCAGAGCATGAGGGTGGGGCTCGGATGCCCCATACGCATTATGATATGGAAGAAGTAATTTTTGTACTTGAGGGGCAAGGGAAAGTTTGGGTGGAAGAGCGAGAAAGGGTAATTTCGAGAGATGATTTAATCGTAGTGCCTATGAAAATGAGGCATAGAATTATTAATCTAGGGGATAAGGCCCTCCGACTTTTATGCTTTTTTCCAGGAGCTCAAGTTGAAATACCTTGATTTGTAAATTTAGCATTAGCAATTGTAAGTAACAAACTTCAGAGAAAAGAGGGATTTGCGTTGGTACAATATACTATCCTATCGACTTCTCCAACGTTTACTAGGTATTCAGGCAGAGCTGCTAGTATATTAAAAGAAAATAATTGCAGTCTGGTCATGATTCCTCCGAATGATCTGCGTCAAAGGACAGATTTTAAAAGTGTTTTATCAGAAGCCCATGCTTGGGTGGTCGGTATTAACAAGGTGTATGCAGAGGATCTGGAATGTGCTCCTAACCTTAAGTTGATTATCAAACATGGTACCGGTGTTGACAGTATTGATCTTAAGGCAGCGGCGGCAAAAGGAATTACCGTAGCCAATGCCCCCGGGACCAATGCTAACTCAGTAGCCGATTTAGCTTTCGGGTTCATACTAGGCTTGGCCAGACAAATTGTCTCGGCGGATAAACGCACTCGTGGGGGATTTTGGGGTCCGATTATGGGACAGGATGTTTTCGGAAAAACGATCGGGGTTTTAGGACTAGGTCAAATCGGAAAAGGGGTCATTCGTCGAGCCAAAGGCTTTGGAATGAACGTATTGGGTTATGATGTGGTCCATGATGAAGCATTTGAGGAACAATATGGAGTTAGAGCTGCAACTTTAGATGAAATTATGTCCAGCTCGGATTATATTTCAGTTCATTTGCCACTCTTTGAAAGCACGAGAAATATCATTGATCGTGAGCAGCTTGAAAAAATGCGCTCGACAGCTTTTATAGTTAATACGAGTCGTGGCGGAGTGGTGAATGAAGCGGCTCTCTATGACCTGTTAAGTAAAAAGAGGATAGCAGGAGCAGCTTTAGATGTCTTTAAAACAGAACCACCTACACTGTCGCCATTTTTTGAATTGGATAACGTCATCGTTGCACCCCATATGGGAGCCTATACTGAGGGGGCTATGGGAGCCATTAGCGAAATCGTATCTCAAAGCATTGTGAATGTTATAGATGGAAAACCGCCTATGTTTGAAGTTAAATCTAACTAAACTTAACTTAACTAATATCATCCTATTCAGTAAGAGGATTTTGATAGTAATAAAAAAATAAGGAGGTAAAGTAGAATGAACGGAAAATGGTGGACTGAAGACTGGTGGGTTAGTGAATATAATTACAATACAGAGGTGACCAAGGATTTCCATCTTCCCGAGAAAGTCGAAATTCACGATGCGACCCTACGTGATGGTGAACAGACTCCTGGCGTAGTGTTTACGAAAGACGACAAAGTAAGAATTGCAGAATTGTTAGCGGAAATCGGGGTTGATCGGATTGAGGCTGGAATGCCAGCGGTGTCTAAGGATGATGCCGAAGCGATTCGAGAAATTTCTAAACGAAATTTAGGACCTAAGATTATGGTGTTTTGTCGGGCAATGCGGGAGGATGTCGACCGCGCTGTCGATTGTGGAGCAGACGGGATCGTCCTTGAAGCACCCAGTGGATATCCAAAGCTTAAATATCAATTTGCCAGTAAATGGACTGAAGAAAGTTTAACCGAAGCGGTTATTAATACCATTAACTACGCGAAAGAAAAAGGTCTGTATGTAAACTATTTTCCCTTTGATACGACCCGAGCTGAACTTCCCTTCCTAAAAAGACTTTTGACCAATGTTACGGCTCACTCAAAGCCCGATTCGATGACCGTTGTCGATACTACTGGCTCAATTACTCCGATGGCTATGCGTTTTCTAGTCAGACAAATTAAGCAAACCATTGATTTACCCCTTGAAGTTCATACTCATAATGATTTAGGGTTAGGCACAGCAACCACTTTTGCGGCGGTTGAAGAGGGAGTGCAAGTCGTTCATAGCTGTATTAACGGTCTCGGTGAGCGAACCGGAAATACTGCTTTGGAAGAGATTGCGATAGGTCTAAAGATTCTATATGGCATGAATATGGAGAAATTCAACTTTAAAAAGCTGGGAGAGCTTTCCAAACATTTAGAAAGAATGTCCGGTAAAAAGTTGGCTCAGAACAAACCCGTGGTGGGAGTGTTGCCATTTACGCGTGAAATAGGTTTAGGTATGAAAGTACTGCAAGATTACCCAACAGCTATTTTCCCGTTTTTGCCTGAGTTTGTAGGACAAGAGATGAAAATCGTAATGGGGAAGAAAAGCGGCAAGGAATCGGTGATTATGAAGCTTGAGGCAGTGGGCTTACAGGCGAGCGATGAACAATTACAAGAGATTGTTCATCGTACCAAGGAAGCTGGGATCGCGAAACACGATTGGCTCGAAGATGACGAATTTTTGGAAATAGCACGACGAGTATTAGGTTGTTAAGGCAGTTTGGTTTGTCTTTAGTATAGTAAACATAGGGGAGATGTTAAGGTGAATAAAGAATGCTGGGTCATGACGGATGTTCTAGTGGTAGGGGGTGGTTCCGCGGGCACTATGGCAGCCTTGGAGGCACGCAAAGATGGATTGGAGGTTGCCCTTGTAGACAAAGGTGGAATTTATCGTAGTGGTTGCGGTGCTGCGGGGAATGATCACTTTTTGGCGGTACTTGAGACAGGTCCTGAATGGGATACTCCCGAGGTTTTCCTCAATTGGTATAAGCGCCTAACACAAGGTTTAGTAGATATTAAAATTGCGGATAAGGTTTATATTCAACGAATTAAACAACTAGTTGCGGAATTAGAAGAGATGGGAATTCCGATGAAGGATCCAGGAGAGAAGGATTATATCCGTACTAGATCTTTTGCTCAACCGGGGGATTACTTTATCAACTTTGATGGACGAGCCTTGAAGCCTATGGTTTCCAAAAAGGCAGAGCAAGCTGGGGTGAAATTCTTTTCTCAAATTGCCATGGTAGATCTTCTGGTAAATGGTGGGAAGGTTATTGGCGCGGTTGGTTTCCATATAAGAACGGGAGAGTTTTACGTGTTTCAAGCCAAAGCGGTTATCATTGCTACAGGTAACGCTACTAGGATGTATGAAAATCCCTCGGGATTACCGTTTAACACTTGGCATAGCCCCTATAACACTGGGACAGCTCAGGCTATGACCTTACGAGCTGGTGGCGAAGTCAAAAACCTAGAATTTGTAAATTACACGATTACTCCCAAGAATTTCAGTGCTTCCGCCTTAAACGCTGTGGTAGGAATGGGAGGGCATCTGGTCAATGCTAAGGGTGAGCGTTACGTTTTCAAATACCACGAAAAAGGTGAACAAGGACCTCGTTGGGCAATGCCATGGGGAACTTTTGTGGAGGAACAAGAAGGTAGAGGGCCATGTTATTTCGACGTAAGGCATCTCTCGGAAAGCGCTAAGAAGCATCTGATCGAGCACCTTTTGCCCGTCGATAAAAATACCTTCATGGATTATTGTGAGCAAAAAGGGATTGACCCTGGGGCAGATCTTATGGAAATACAAATTAGCGAGGGACAGCACCCTGCCTTTTTGGGGTCGGTTAGTGGTATCTTTGTGGATGAAATGTGTCGCACAACAGTCCCTGGTCTTTATGCAGGCGGTGCCTGTGCAGTAGGAATCGGTAGTTTAGCAGGCTCGATGTGCTTTGGTCAATCCGCAGGCGCAGAAGCTGCAAAATATGTTTTGCATGAGGGTGAGATCACGGCTCCTTTAACAGAGCAGATTATGGAAATCAAACAAGCTATCTATGCTCCGTACCAAAGTTGTGGTGAATATACTTACAGCGATGTGGAGAATAAATTGAGACAAATTATGAGTGACTATCTTTGCATTAGCCGGACAGCAGAAGGATTGACAGCTGGTTTACAGGAGCTAAATAAGCTTGAGGAGATTTTCGGCCAGATTAAAGCCGATAATGGACACGACTTAATGAGAATTCATGAGTTGCGCGACTTAATCTTAATTAGCAAAGGGATAGCTGTTGGAGCTTTGGCTAGGACGGAAACTCGTTTTGGTTTGTCGCACTATCGCCGTGATTTTCCAGAAACAAATGTCGATTGGCATAAATCAACTCATCTAACCTATCTGGACGGAGAATTAAGAATTAGTTACGTTCCAGCCTTTAGCTGAGATTTGGGTGTGGGTCAGTGCCATTAAGTTCTACCTAGAGAGGAGCGATAAAGATGTTACCTATTAAAATAGATTATAAACGTTGTAACGGATGTGGCATATGTGAGCGGAATTGTCCTGGTGACTTAATTTATATGGATCAAGTCACCAAAATGCCGTTTGTTAAGTATCCGGAAGAGTGTTGGTTATGTGGCGCTTGTCGTATTGACTGTCCGAAAGAATGCATTCAAATAATATTTCCATTAATTTCGCTCTAAAGGAAAGCTGTCTTTTTGTATCGGATGGGCTCAAGAAAGTTTAAATAACAGTAAAGCTATTAAAGATTTTAGAGGAGGAATTCTTATGTATAATTCTGTAGGAGTGGCAGCAGTAGGTTTAGGACGCTGGGCATATGTATTGGCTGACGCCTATACACGAAGTGGAAAAGTAAAGCTTGTTACTTGTTTTTCTCGTACCTCAGACAAGAGGGACAAATTCGCTCAACGTTATGACTGTGGCACTGATCTAAGTATGGAAGCGTTATTAGCCCGTGATGATGTAGAGATGGTTATAGTAACCGTCCCCAACGATAAGCATGCTGAAGTTATTGAACAATGTGCTCGTGCAGGAAAACACGTCTATGTTGAGAAGCCGATTTCTGTGAGCGTAGAGGATGCCAAACGTATTGACAAAGTAATTAAGGAAACTGGAGTCAAGTTCCTTTGTGGTCATAGTTCCCGTCGTTTGGGTGCATTACGCAAAATAAAAGAGATGATTGACACCAAGGAAATCGGAGAAGTATCAACGATCGAAGCAGTCTTTTCTAATGAACGAGGTTTGGAGTTGAAGAAAGGAAATTGGAGAGGGGATCCTGCAACAGCTCCTGGTGGACCTTTGACTCAGTTGGGCGTTCATCAAATTGACAATTTACAGTTTTTATTGGGACCAATTGCTAGGGTCTTCAATTTTGGTAAACCAATGTATACTGAGGTTGAGAATATCACAGTTAATCAAACTATTTTAGAGTTTGAAAACGGAAAACAAGCCTACTTAGGCACTAATTGGGCTTGCCCAGGCGTCTTTTCAATCAATGTTTATGGGACCAAGGCTAATCTATTCTATCAACTTGACTTTAGCTGGTGGAGTAATTCAGATGTGACCGATGAACATTCTACTTTAATCAAACGAGAATTCGCTAGCATGAGTGATGACCCTGATGATCGTATTTTGCGAGATGTTAAGGTTGAATTTGAAACGATTGATCATTTGAGAGTTGAAGTAGAAGAGGTTGCAGACGTTATCCGAAATGGTGGAGAAACTGAGATCGGGGCTGAAGCTTCATTAAGAAATCTCGCAGTTGTTTTAGCTGCAGTAAAATCCGTTCACGAGAAACGACCTGTAGAAATTTCAGAGATAATTATTTAAGGTGTTAAATTATCACAGAAGGGGAACGGAATCGTTCCCCTTCTGTGATAATCAGTCAAAAGACTTTACAAATTAATGATTACTAAGGGTATGAACATAAATATTAAAATAGGGCGTTAAGGACTTTGGTTAAAGGGGAGGAAATTATGTACTTATTTGAGTTTGAAGCCAAAAGAGTTTTCAGTGAATATGGTATTCCAATTGCTCAGAATGGGTTGGCGTCCAATCCGAAAGCTGCGCGGGCTATTTACGAAAAAATTGGGAAGCCTGTCATGCTCAAAGCCCAAGTGATGGCTGGTGGGCGGGGTAAAGCTGGTCTGATTCTATCTGCTGACGATGCTGATTTAGTTGAACAGGCCGCAGTAATGATTTTAGGCAAGGAGCACCATGGGGAAAAGGTGTTCAGTATTTTAGTAGAAGAACAAATTGCAATTGCTCAAGAGGTTTATGCTAGTATCACAATGGATTTTGCTGTAGGCAAACCAGTTATGATGGTATCCACGCAGGGTGGTGTGGAGATTGAGAGTTTGGCATTAACCAATCCCGAGAAGATTGTAAGAGCCTATCTCGATCCATGTCAAGAAGTATTTAGTCATAAGTTAAGAGAGTTATGGTCTACAGCAGGTTTTCAGGGCAAGCAGGTGGTTGAATTAGAGGTAATCCTGAAAAAATTAGTTAGAGTTTTTTATGAAACCGACGCTATAACTGCAGAAATAAATCCTCTGGTGATTACTGATGACGGGAAATTGATCGCAGCGGATGCAAAATTGATTATCGATGACGAAGCTCTGTTCAGGCATCAAGAGTTCCTGAATGTTTCACGAGTTGTGGATAACCAGTTTGAACAGAGGGCTAAGGAGATCAATGTAACTTATGTTGGGCTTGATGCAGAGGGGGAAATTGGAATTATCGCCGGTGGGGCTGGCTTATCAATGGCAACTATGGATGCCGTTTATGCAATCGGGGCAAAACCAGCTGCATTTATTGATTTAGGCGGCGGAATATCTAGGGAAAGAATGAAAGAAACCTTGTGTCTAATGGCAAAGACTCCCAATCTTCAAGGAGTTATCATCAATGTTTTCGGTGGAATTAATAATTGTTTAACGATGGCCTTGGGGTTAGCAGATTTCTTAGATGAAGGACCAACAAACATCAAATTCGTTGTTAAGATGCGGGGTCATGAACAGGAAGAAGGGTGGAGTATCCTGGAAAGGTATCGCATCCCAACTGTAAAGTTCGGAACAACGGATATAGCGATTCGGTTGCTAAGACATGTTTTGAACGGGGAGGTAGTAAGCCAGTGTGCCTTATAATTACGAAAGAAACAAAAGTTATAGTTCAGGGGGGGACGGGTAAGCAGGGTTCTTATCACGTCAAAGCAATGAAAGAGTATGGAACTAATGTGGTTGCAGGGGTGACGCCAGGAAAAGGTGGTACAAATGTAGAAGGTGTTCCTATATTTGACACGGTCAAAGAAGCGATGGACAAGTACAAAATTGATGCCAGCTTGATCATGGTACCCGGTCCCTTTGTGTTAGATGCTGCTAAGGAAGCAATTGATGTAGGAGTAGCTCTAATAATCATTGTAACAGAGCATATTCCAGTCCATGATACCATGAAAATCAAGGCCTTTGCCCAAATGAAAGGGTGTACACTTGTCGGGCCAAACACAATCGGAATCATTAATTGTCAAGAAAAAGTAAAGATCGGGATCATGCCTGGTTTCCTCTATGGAACGGGAAACATTGGACTAATTTCTCGTAGTGGTACATTAAGTCATGAGACAGCCTCTAATTTAATGTATAAGGGTATCGGTCTAAGTACCGTAGTAGGAATTGGAGGAGATCAAATTATTGGAACGGATTTTGTAGATGCACTAAAGATATTTAAAGATGACAGGGCAACTGAAGCGGTAGTAATGCTTGGAGAAATTGGTGGCAACCGAGAAGAGAAAGCGGCAGAGTACTTACAGAGCTGCGATTATGGAAAACCAGTTTTTTGTTTTATTGCTGGTCGTAATGCACCTCCTGGTAAAAAAATGGGCCACGCTGGAGCTATTATTCAAGGTGACGCCGGAACAGTACAAAGCAAAGAGGAAAAGTTGCAAATAGCTGGTGTTCAGGTTGCAACAAGCCTTGAAAATCTAGTTGAAAAAGTTGTCAGCTTTCAGGAATGTGCTAAAGAAGCTAGTTGTAACCAGGAATAAAGTTAATCGAATACTGGACGCTTTAAATTAGAAATGGAAAATAACGTATCAGGTGAGCACGGACCTAAATGCGTGGCTTTGTCATGCTGGAGTTTGGTACACTGGATGGCGATTTTGATCGCTCAAAAGGATTTCCATTACGATGGCGATTACCTGGAACTTACTAGAAAGATAATTTGGGATGGAGCATTTCTGGATTGAGAGGTGTTCGTTCGAAAAACAGCCGATCTTCCTGACACGAGAGGTACTTAGCGCATATATCGTTCCACTTTTGGAGTCCATTAATGTAACATGAATGATAAGATAACCCTGAGTGGCTCCAGGTACCTACAGAAATAAGAGCTGGACTGGTTGTTTAATATAGCAGTGATGAGAACGACGGCAGTTTCAGCAACTGCCGTCGTTCTCATCACTAAAATGGGAGATTATATTGTATGTAGCTCGGCTACTAGAACGTAGAATCGCCTAATCCTGTATTTGCCAACATTTATCACTTACTCTTTGATCCATATCACATTCGCAAGACTGAGGGGCAAGTAACCATACTTACGCTATGGCTAATACCTCCTTAACAAAAGAAAGGTATTCGGGTGCTTTATTAATGTCAGGTTCACCGTCGGACTGAGCTAATCCATGGCGTATAGCTCGTTTAATAACTGTGTCAAAGACCTTTATGTCAGGGCTTTCAGCAAATTTTCTCCTTAGTTCTTGGAGCTTCACATGATGAAGGTTAGTGTGGTCTTGGACCATCGTAGGCAAAATTCCTAAAATGTTTAGCTTTGCTCCTTGTTCCTGAATACCTTTTACTAGAAAAATTGTTTCGTATATGCCGTCAATGGATAGACCCTCTGGAAGTACAGGGATGATAATATCCGTGGAAGCCAACAGAGAATTCATAGTTTGCATGTCATTGCTAGGAGAAGTGTCAATTAGAATGTAATCGTACTGAGTCTTTATCTGAGCAATGGCTTTCTTTAAAAGGTATTTGGGAGCTGGGAATAACTTGGCATTAAGGTGTGCAGTAACTTTTGGGCCAAGATCAGAGAGGGAATTGTTAGATAAGTACAGATCCACCCCAAATGCAGTCTGCTTGATGTCTTTCATTGTCGCTTCAGCAATTAAGACATCATAAATCGTTTTCTTTAAGTTATTTTTCTTTAGCCCGAACGATAAGGCAATGTGTCCTTGAGCATCCATGTCGATGATCGCAGTCTTATATCCAAGACTAACTAACCCTACAGCCATGTTTGTGACGGTTGCTGTTTTGCCAACCCCACCTTTTTGTGAGGCAACAGAAATAATTCGTGCAGTTTTAACGGTATTAGCAGTTTTAGAATGTTTAGCCATGTGACACAACCCTTCTTAAAATATGTCTTGGTATATTTTACCATATATTACCAAGATGGTAAATAGTTGGGTTTAGTAACGTTCGAAGATGATAGCAAATGAAAACTGCTACCAAAGCCATGTGTTTTATGGCCAAAGTACCCCTCTGATAATTAATGTAGTATACTAACGTATGTCCGTTAAAACGGGTATCGGAAAGGTGGAACATAATGAGAAATTTAAAAATGATTATAGCCTATGACGGTTCTAAGTATAAAGGGTGGCAAAAGCAAAAAGAGAATGACCTAACAATTCAAGGTAAGATAGAGGCGGTACTATCTAAAATGGCAGGAGAGGCTATTCAGTTAGTGGGTTGTGGAAGAACTGATTCAGGGGTACATGCTGAAAATTATATCGCAAATTTCCATACTAAATGTTCGTTTAGTACAGATGCTATGTTAGATTATTTATATGAATATTTGCCTGAAGATATCGTTGTTAAATCCATTGAAGATGTCGCTGAGCGATTTCATGCGAGATATAACGTGAAATCCAAAACCTATGTCTATAGGTTAAACACTAACAAATTCAGAGATGTCTTCAATAGAAAATATAGTTATCACCTTGCGGACAAACTTAATTTAACAGAAATGAGGAAGGCTTCAGAGGTTCTAATCGGAAGCCATGATTTTCAGAGTTTCGTGAACTCACGAAATAGTGACAAATCCACGGTAAGAACGATCAATTATTTAAACATCAATGAAAAGGATGGCCTTGTAGAAATAGAAGTCAATGGAAACGGATTCTTATGGAATATGGTAAGAGTAATTGTAGGAACACTTTTAGAAGTTGGTAAAGGTAATCTTAAGCCGACAGATATTGAAAAAATATTGGATGAAAAGAAACGATGGGAAGCAGGACCCTTAGCTCAAGCAAAAGGTCTTGTCTTAAGAGATGTTCAATACTAGAAGTAACTCACTCGGGGTTTAATATTCGCAACGCTTCTTAATCAACTCTAGGTATAGTGACCTCCTCCAAAAACCAAAGGGACAGATACGTCGTTTTAGAAACTACGTACTGTCCCTTTGGTTGCCATTAAATCTCCTTAAGCAATATCTGACTTAACTCAATTCTAGGACGAGCGTTGGGGTTTTGATCAGGGTAACCGACTGGAATCAGAGCTACGACGTTGTAATTTTCGCTTAGCTCAAGGATTTGTTTTACTTTCGCTTGGTCGAACATCATAACCCAACAGGTCCCAAGACCTAGGTCGACAGCACGCAGTGTTATGTGATCGATGGCAATGGCTGCGTTTAAGCGGAGATACGCTTCGGCGGTAGCTTGATCCATTGGTTTGCGTTTGGCATAGCTTTCTGGGTCCATCTTATCGAGGGGGGTATCTGCGAAGGCCCCTGCTTCCTTGAGTTCTCGCGCCCGAGTGCCCATATCGCTTAAGGAGTCTGTGTCTACACAACATGCGATGATAACGGGTGCTTGGCTGACAAACGGTAAGGGGGTAGCTTGGCTTAATTGTGCACGAACAGCATCACTTTTAATCACGACAAGGCGAGTAGGTTGAATATTGCTACCAGATGGAGCTAGTTGGGCAGCTTCGATAAGTTGCCCAACGAATGCTTCGGGGATGGGTTCAGATTTAAATTTTCGAATACTTCGTCTAGCTTTCATAGCATCGAGTAATTCCATTTAAAAACATCTTCTTTCTTGAGTTATTTGACCATTATTAGATTTTGTTTCTTCCCTCAAAGTATACAGTAACATTCTATTGGATTGGATTATCTTTTGCAAATTTGGCTGCAGTTTAGGATGGTTGTTGCAACGGAAGACACCTGAATGAGTACTTAGGCGTTGTATAAAAAAAGAGTCTAAAAAATGCGTTAAGTGCCTGTCAAAACCCCTTGACAATGATCTGAATTCAGCTATAATATAGACATAATCACTTAATTGTAAAAGATTCAGTTTAGAACATCTTGTTGGTCGCGTGCTAGGTAAAGTTTCGATTCATCGAAGGTTTAAGCATTGCAATCAGTTGAGCAAATGCTGAATTTCGGAGAATTGGAGCCACCTAGGAGGGTGGTTTTTGTAGTTAAAAAGTAAGATTTCCCGCAAAGTTCCTCTAAGTTAGACTATAAGTATTAAGATTTCTATCGGTAGTCTGTAAACGAAATCGGGAAATTGAGTTCAGAATTCAGGTGATTTGCACACAGGGAGTTTCTCTATTTTGAATGGGTTGTTTTCAGATTAACACTCGTCGATTTTTCTAACGAAATAGTGGAGGATTTGTCCAGATTAGTTTCCTTACCTTAAATCCTTGTTTTTGACTGGTTTGCTTTTAGTATAGGTCAAAGTATTAACCTTCTTACTGGTTGGTTTTTCAGAAACGTTTTTTAGCTAGTAGTGTTCACTTAGTTGTAAGGTGTATTCGGTAAAACCTATGTGATTCTGGTTAATAGTAGTTTTATGAAGCTTGGTTGATTAATCTCGAGCCGTGTATCCATTAATTCTGGAGGAACTTTGCGGGATTCAATTAGATTTTAAGGCCACTCAGTGAGTGGCCTTTTCTTTTTTTCTGCCCTGGGAAAACCAGGGGAACAGGCTCCATAATCCATACTCTTATTTCGTTTCGTTTCGTAATATTGCATTCAAGGCAGAGGCACGAACAGAGGCTGTCCACAAGGCTCTTTTGTTCGTTATCAAGAGTTAAAGGACATTCTGAATTGAAAAACAAAGTAGAGCTCGTCCGAAGGACGGGCTCTTAAAATTTTGCATTCATGAATAAAGGAAAAAAGAGAAGTTCGGCGAAAAATATAGATACTAGTCAAACATGCTTATATCCACGTGAAGGATCTATCAAGACAATCAGAATATACTTAGTTTGAAGAGAAGAGGAAACAAAGTGCGAGAAGTAAGCGTTGAGCGCCTTAACGAAGGAGATGTTTTAGCAAAAGAAGTATATTCCTCAAACGGTAAAGTATTACTCGGCAAGGGCGTGGTTTTGAATTCAGTGTATATTGCTAGATTACGGGCGTTGGGTGTGTATGGTATTTATATTGATGATGACTTGACTAGCGATATTATCATTGAGGATGTTATATCAGATCAACACCGTTATGAGGCTATGGCTGCCATTGAAAAGTCTTGTAAAACTATCCAAACCCAAAAGGATAATGAATTAGGTATTAAGGAATCGATAAGCAATATTGTGCAGGATATTCTCTTTCAAAAGGAAATAATGATTAGCCTAATGGATATGCGTAACATAGATAATAGAGTATATGCTCATTCTGTGAACGTTTGTGTATTATCTACCGTTCTGGGCAAAGGGCTTGGCCTAGCGGTAGATAAGCTCAATGAGCTTGCCCTAGGGGCGTTGCTTCATGATGTGGGAATTGTCAATTTGCCTAAAGAGGTTATAAACAAAAGAGGTCCTTTCACGAAAGAAGAAAGGGACATATATCAGACTCATACTCTGCATGGTTATGATCTCATCCGTAATAAAAAAGAAACCAGTATTATAATTGCCCACATGGCTTATCAACATCATGAATGGACAAACGGTAAAGGTTATCCGCGCCAATTAAAAGGTGCAGCAATTCACCCTTTAGCGGAGATTGTTGCCGTAGCAGACTTCTATGATTGCCTTATCCATGGTTCGCCTGGGATTCCTCGAGTTTTACCACATGTTGCCTGCGAAATACTGATGGCGAACGCCGGAGTCCGTTTTCGGCAGGAGCTCATTCATATTTTTTTAAAGTATATTGCTGCCTATCCTACAGGATACACAGTTAAGCTTAATAATGGAGAAACAGGAGTTATTGTCGGACAAAACAAAGGGTTACCTACTCGTCCAATTGTACGCATTTTTAACGGTAAAATTAATCGTAAGCAAGTACGGGTTATCGAATATAATCTCGTGGAAGAACGGACGCTATTTGTTGAATATATTATTGAATAATTTTGTAATGAACATATAAGTTTATAGAGAAACCCACACAAAGAGCTCGTCCTCAGGACGGGCTCTTTTGTGCGGTCTCCTGAGGTTCGAAATTTCCATGCTGATTCCTATTTCTAGAACTATGGTGCACCCATAGTTCTAGAAGTGGGCGTTTCTACTCGAATGAAGTTTTGAAATGCCCTGAGCTTACATAGATATAGATCAAACATTGTATGGTGAAAGGTTAATCACATGAAGAAACAAAGTTTGGTCAAAGGAGCCTTTGTTCTAACCGTTGCCGCTTTCATAACGAAAATCTTGGTTTTCATCAATTCAATTGTCCTATCAAGAGTTTTAGGTGCCGAAGGAATTGGATTACAAAAGATGGTCATGCCCTTTATGGGATTGATGATGACCCTTACGACTATTGGTTTACCGGTGGCTATTTCTCGTTTGGTAGCGGAAGCAGATGCCCAAAGAGATGGGGTAAAAGTAAAAAAGATACTCATTATATCTTTGGCAATAACGGTCAGTTTGAGTATCCTTGTCGTCTGTATCACGGTTTTAGGAGGTAAGACATTCTCACGTTACTTTTTGATCGATTCGCGATCGTATTATTCGTTTATGGCTATGATCCCGATTATTCCGCTTGGGGCAGTTTCAGGTGTGCTTAAAGGTTATTTCCGCGGCCGGCAAACTATGAATCCGATTGCCATTGCACAAGTAATCGAACAAATTGTGCGGGTTAGTTTTACCTTTGGTTTGGTACAGTGGCTGATTCCATTGGGGATTGAATATGCCGCCGCAGGAGCGGTGATTAGCAGCGTTTTAGGGGAAGGTTGTTCCTTGCTTATTTTTATTGTTCTGTTCAGAATCTCACATCATAGGAAATTTCGAGTTACTCATCCTCGTTGGAATCAAATTATCCGTGGAAAAGATGTTCTAATGGAATTACTACAGACTGGTTTACCTACCACAGGCAATGGTTTTGTGATGTCCTTTTCCAGGGCTCTTCAACCGGTTGTAATTACTAAAAGTCTGGCTTTGGCTGGAGTCAGTTCCGCCCTGATTACAAGACAATATGGGATGTTGACAGGTTTCGTTATGCCCCTGTTATTTCTGCCTGCTTTTATCAACCAGTCCCTTGGAGTTACTTTAGTCCCTGCTATTAGCGAAGCAAATGCTCAAAACAATCTCCGTTTAGTCAACCGACGGTTAAATCAAGCGCTTGGCGCTGCCCTGATCGTTGGCGCACCTAGTACTATTTTGCTGTATCTCTATGCGCAAGAATTAATGACAGTGGTATACCACGCGTCGGCTGCGGCGCCATTATTGAAATTAATTGCACCTTTTTTTCTATTAAATTATCTCCAGACTCCACTTCAGTCTGTTTTGGTTGGAATAGGGCAAGCGAAGACCGCGATGTTCAATAACCTTATAGCCAAGTGCACAGCAGTTGCACTTATTTACCCATTGGCCTCCAATCCAATGCTGGGAATCAACGGCGTAATTTTAGCTATTAGCATTGGCGTAATTTTGGAAACCGCCTTACACTACGCTTCCGTTGTTAAATTTATTCATTTCGAGCTGGAGATCTCGACATTAATCAAGATTTTAGGAGCAGCGATGGCGATGGGATGCCTTGGACGGATGCTTTTTACTGGACTTAATAATTTGTCGTCCAAATTGGGCGTGACAACGATCATGTTGATAGGAATTATGTTTTCAATATTTGTCTATGTCTGGTTGCTGGGTATGTTAAAGCTAATTCGCCAGAACAATATCATTAAAATTCCTTTAATAGGTAAGATCCTGGCCTCTTTGTTTCCTAAGTAATGATTGCCTATTGATGGGTAAGTAGTCTTAGCTTAGGGTAAAAAGTCTTAAAGTTGTTAAAAAGACACTGTTTCAAAAATTGTAAATATTTACTTTGTGGAAGAGCGAATGCTATGCTATTATTAATTGGTCAGGTGGTCTGACCGGTTGTTGTGATGTTTGTTTTTTGTAAGAAGTTAAGAATAATTATGTAACGCTATACTAATTAGGTCTGTGAGTAAGGACTGTAAAATTACAATATAGGGAGGGTGCATCATGGAAATATTAGTTTGTATCAAACAAGTTCCAGGAACCTCGAAAATTGAAGTTGATCCGATAACAGGCGTTTTAAAACGAGACGGAGTCGATTCGAAAATGAATCCCTATGATCTTTATGCAATTGAAACAGCCTTAAGAATTAAGGAACAAAAAGGTGGTACGATTAAAGTTATAAGTATGGGACCACCACAAGCTAAAGAGGTTATAAAAGAAGCCTTTATGATGGGTGCTGACGAAGGAGCTTTAGTATCCGATCGAAAATTTGCGGGAGCAGACGTTCTAGCAACTTCCTACACACTTTCCCAAGGTGTGCGTAAGATGGGTAATTTCGATCTTATACTTTGTGGAAAGCAGACGACCGATGGAGACACTGCTCAAGTAGGCCCTGAGATGGCTGAATATCTAGAAATACCTCATATTGCCAACGTATTAAAAATAATTGAACTCAAAGAAAAATCTGTGGTTGTAGAAATGGACATGCCCAATACGCTTGAAATAGCTGAAATTCGATTTCCGTGTCTGTTAACCGTAGAAAAAGATATATTTCAGCCAAGACTTCCTTCCTATAAGAGAAAAGTAAGTACGAAAGATAGAGAAATTCAGATTATAAGCTTAAACGATTTCGAAGATCAAGATGAAAAGCGATATGGGCTTACGGGTTCACCGACCCAGGTGGAAAGAATCTTCCCCCCCTCTGTTAATAATGACCGAGAAACATGGACTGGAACTGGGACCCAACTTAGTTCTAAAATAGCGGAAAAACTCACACAGCTAAAGTTTGTATAAAGAAAACGGAGGTAGTCTGATGAGTAAGTTGATTTGTCACCAAGAAAAGGTTAGTGAATCAAACATTCAAGCATTAATAGATGTTTGTCCATTCGATGCTATTGAAAATAATAACGGGATTATTGAAATCACTGCTGGCTGCAAAATGTGCAAAATCTGTGTTAAGAAGGGCCCCAAAGGGGTCATGGAATTTATCGAAGAAGAGGTTGCTAAGGTCGACAAGAGTTTATGGAAGGGTATTGGAGTCTATGTTGACCATGTAGAAGGGGAAATACATCCAGTAACCATGGAACTGATCGGAAAAGCCAAAGAACTTGCTGCAGTGGTTAATTTTCCTGTCTACTGCGTATTTATCGGATACCATATTACGGATAAAGCTAAAGAATTACTTCACTATGGAGTAGACGAAGTCTTTGTCTATGACTACGAAGAATTAAACCATTTTAGAATAGAACCTTATACAGCCGCTTTTGAAGACTTTGTTAATACTATGAAACCGTCCTCCTTACTGGTTGGAGCGACAACGGTTGGGCGTTCATTGGCACCAAGAGTCGCTGCAAGGTTTAGAACGGGTTTAACAGCGGACTGCACGGTCCTTGAAATGAAAGAAGATACAGACCTTGTGCAAATAAGACCTGCTTTTGGTGGGAACATTATGGCTCAAATTGTCTGTCCGAACACGAGACCCCAAATGGCAACTGTGAGATATAAGGTAATGAATGCACCTGAAAAACAATGTGATCCAAGTGGGAAGATCACGGTATGTGAACTAGACAGAGCGGTATTAGCGTCTAATATTAATGTTTTAAAGGTTACGAAAAAAGAAATCGAAGAAAATATATCTGATGCAGAAGTTATCATAGCTGTCGGAAGAGCCTTAAAATCAGAAAAAGACATGGTCATGATTCAAGAACTGGCCGATCTTCTGGACGCTCAAATTGCAGGGACAAGACCCCTCGTTGAATCTGGTTGGATTCATGCCAAGAAGCAAATAGGTCTCTCTGGGCGAACGGTTAAACCGAAACTCATCATTGTTCTTGGCATTTCAGGCGCAGTTCAGTTTGCTGCAGGAATGAATAGTTCAGAGAGAATATTTGCGATAAATAAAGATCCAAATGCTTCAATTTTTAACGTGGCTCACTATGGAGTGATCGGAGATATCTATGAGATCGTTCCTCAATTAATTGAAGACCTTAAAAATTCAAAGGCTGAGGCTTGCGCAGCACGATAGTGAACTTGCTTAACCATAAAGCTGAACATCGAGGCTTCGGTGGGCGACTACCTCCTTCGCCGCTAAGTTCCCATTGAGAAAGGCGGCACGGCGCTACTCTCCACCGGAGAGTAGTCATCAAATTGGAAATCGGAACATCCACTATAGAAGTGGGTGTCTTGGAATTGATAAGTGGAGTTTGAAAACTTGATCTGAATTTGGCTGAACTTTTTAAGAGGCTGAAATGTGCGATGTCATAAATTACGAAACATGGAGGAGATTTCATGAACGATTATAAGATACTTGATGCCAAAGATATAGAGTTCTTAGTGTCCCTACTAGGGGAAGAGAGAGTCTTTACGGGAGAGGCAATTAATGAGGATTTCAGTCATGATGAATTGGGTGGAATCAGCAGAATGCCTGACGTTTTAGTGGAAGTTCTTTCGACAGACGAAGTGTCAAAAATCATGAAATACGCCTATGAAAACGTTATTCCTGTTGTAGCTAGAGGATCAGGAACAGGACTTGTGGGTGCATCCGTGCCAATTTTCGGTGGAATTATGATAAACATGTGTCTGATGAACAAAATACTAGAAATCGATGAAGAAAACTTAACGCTAACACTTGAACCCGGTGTGCTGTTAATGGAGATAAGTAAATATGTTGAAGAATACGATTTATTCTATCCACCAGACCCAGGTGAAAAATCGGCAACCATAGGGGGTAACATCAATACGAATGCAGGTGGAATGAGAGCTGTTAAGTATGGAGTTACAAGAGATTATATAAGAGGGCTGGAAGTCGTTCTTCCTAATGGAGAAGTCATTAATACTGGAGGAAAAGTAGTTAAAAATTCTTCTGGTTACAGTATAAAAGACTTAATCTGCGGGTCTGAAGGAACTTTAGGTATCGTGACAAAAGCGATCTTGAAACTAATACCCCTGCCGAAGAAAGCAATCTCTTTGTTAATACCGTTCCCAGATCTCGATATGGCCATTAGTACCGTTCCAAAGATCATCAAATCAAAAGCGACCCCTACAGCTATTGAATTTATGCAGAGGGAAGTAATCTTAGCTGCCGAAGAATTTCTCGGCAAAAAGTTTCCGGACAATTCTTCAGATGCTTATTTATTGTTAACCTTTGATGGCAACAGCACGGAAGATATTGAAAAAGATTACGAAAAAGTAGCGAATATCTGCCTTGAAGAGGGGGCTTTTGATGTCTTTATTATTGATACGGATGAACGAAAAGAAGCCGTTTGGTCCGCAAGAGGAGCTTTCCTAGAGGCAGTGAAGGCATCAACGACTGAGATTGATGAATGTGATGTTGTTGTTCCCAGAAATAAAGTGGCAGAATTTATTAAATACACAACTCTGCTTCAAAAGCAGTTTGATGTAAGAATCAGGAGTTTTGGGCATGCGGGTGATGGTAACTTACACGTTTATGTCTTAAAGGATGATCTTTCAGAAGAGGCATGGAAGAGGAAGTTGGCTGAGGTTTTTGAAGCAATGTATACTAAATCCGTGGAACTAGAAGGATTAGTATCGGGTGAACACGGTATTGGATTTGCCAAAAAAAGCTATATGCTAGAGCAATGTGGATGTGAATATGTAGGGCTGATGAAAAATATCAAATTAGCTTTTGATCCTAAGAATATACTGAATCCAGGGAAAGTTTGCCAGTAACCATAGACAGGAATCACCAATAGTGTGGGCGCTCACTTTAATTAACATTAAAGGAGCGCCCTTTCTTTACGTTTGATTTAATCGGCAGGTTCCTACTTTTACACCCAACAATTCCGTCAAGCTGGATGGGGTAGCGCTTGGCTGTGAGGGCATTAATTATCTTTATTTCTTTGACTCGGACGTATATAATTGGGTACGAATAATAAGTGTGGAGCTAATAGCCTGAGAATCATTCTCATGCGTAAAATATTTTTGTGAGGTATTTATGAGAAATAACAGGAACAAGCACTTCTTAATCCTAGTAATAGGTTTATTATTATTTCTATTAAATACTACTTATGTGGGTGCTGCTGAGGACACTAAAGCGATTAATGTCGTCCTTGATGACAACTATCCCCCTTACTCCTTTAGAGATGATCATGGAATCTTACAAGGAATTACGATCGATCAATGGAAACTCTTTGAAAAGAAGACTGGTATACAAGTCAGAATTAACGGAATGGATTGGAATAAAGCCTATTTAAGCATGATAAGTGGAGAATATGATGTAATCGATACTATCTCCTATAATAAGGATAGGGCAACAATTCTTGAATTCACGGATTCCTATGCAAATATAGATGTTCCGATTTTTTCGCACCGGAATATCTCAGGGATTTCCAACGTGTCTTCGTTGTCGGGTTTCACAGTAGGGGTCAAAAAAGGAGACAACAGTATTCAGTTTCTTAAAGAAAATGGTGTAAAAAATATAGTTGAATATGATACAGCTGAAGAAGTTGTTCAAGCGGCTAAGGACCAGAATATTGTAATATTTACTCTGGGAAAACCTCCAGCATTATATTATATGTATAAAATGCAAATTCAGGATGAATTTAATTATTCTAGTTCGTTATACACGAGCACGCTTCATAGGGCAGTTAAAAAGGGGAATTTTGAACTCGTTAGTACTATAAATAGTGGTTTCGCGAAGATTTCAACCGATGAATACAAGTCGATTAATAAAAAATGGTTCGGAATCTCAAGTCCCTCGTTTTATGAAGCGGAAATCTTTAGATCTGCGATCAGTATTTCAATTATTATCCTTTTGGTTATATTAGTTCTCTTTTCCTGGAATAGGACCCTTAAAAGAAAGGTAGAACAAAAAACCAGAGAACTTGATAATTTGATCAAGGATCTAAAAATAAGTGAATCGACATTTAGAACATTGTTTGAAGGTTCCTCGGATGGGATACTGCTGATGGAGTGTAACCAAATAATTGATTGCAATCCTGCTGCCCTTGATTTATTAGACTATGATTCTAAAAATTCTATCATCGGAAAAAGCCCGTGGGATTTCTCCCCTAAAAACCAATCTAATGGCAAAAATTCCAAAGAAGAAACACTAGAAATCATTAAAACTGCTCAAAAGGAAGGTAAGCTGAAATATGAATGGTGGTTACAAAAAAGCGATGATCGAATCATAACTGTTGAAGTGATGATGACTTCGATCCTGCTTAATGGAAAGAAAACCTACCATTCATTGTTGAGAGATATTAGCGATCGAAAACATATGGAACAGAAGTTGCAATTCTTAAGCTACCATGATCAACTTACAGGACTATACAATCGTAGATTCTTTGAAGAAGAGCTAAAGCGACTTGATGTGAAAAGAAACCTTCCCTTGACTATTGTAATGGCCGATGTAAACGGGTTAAAGCTAGTCAATGATTCCTTTGGGCATGCTATTGGGGATGAATTACTCAAGAAGGTGGCAAAGGTTATGACCCAAGGTTGCCGAGCGGATGAAATTATAGCTAGACTTGGCGGGGATGAATTCGTGTTTCTGTTACCCAATACGGATGCCTATGAAACAGAACAAATTATTAAACGTATTAAGGCCCTTGCCTTAAGAGAAAAGGTCGGCTCAATTGATCTCTCGGTATCCTTTGGCTATGAAACTAAGCGAAATGAAGAAGAAATAATGCGAGAAATATTAAAAAAGGCAGAAGAGCTTATGTACAAGACGAAACTTCATGAAAGCCCAAGTATAAGAGGGAAGACAATAAGCGCAATTATCAGTACCCTTCATGAAAATAATAAACGGGAAGAACAGCACTCTTATCGAGTTTCAGCTTTATGTGAAAAAATGGGCAGAGCGCTTGGTTTACCTGAAAGCAAAGTTGAGGAACTGAAAACTGTGGGTTTACTACATGACATAGGTAAAATAGCGATAGACGTAAACATACTTAATAAACCAGGAAAACTTACGATAGATGAATGGGAACAAATAACCCGTCACCCAGAGATAGGCTATAGAATACTAAGTACGGTAAAAGACATGTCTGAAATGGCAGAATACGTACTAGCTCATCACGAAAAATGGGACGGTAGTGGATATCCAAAGAGGTTAAAGGCGAAAGAAATCCCCCTTCAATCGAGGATTATTGCTATAGCGGATGCATACGATGCCATGACTAGCGAAAGAAGCTATCGCAGTCCTCTACTTAAAGAAACTGCAATAAATCAATTGGAAAATAGTGCTGGCATTCAGTTTGATCCGGAGTTGGTAAAGGTATTTATCAGCATAATCCCTTGAGTGCTTTTGCGTCACTCCAAAATAATTGCTGCCACCGGGCAACTTTTTGCAGCTTGTTTAGTCGCTTCTTCGGCATCTTGAGGAATCGGATTAGTATAAGCTTCGGCGATCTCATAGAGGTTTATCCTGAAAACTTGAGGACAAATCTCTTCACAGGCACCGCACCCAATGCAATCTGAAGTTACAGTAGCATACATAGGTTTCACGCTTCTTTCTTAATACTCCAATCGAGAGAGTACCACTTCTACAAGTGGAAGTGGTACTCTCGTGTTCCACTTCGGTGGGGTAGAGTCCCCCACCGAAGTCTCGATGTTTAACTTTAATTGAACGAGTTCACTAAACTCTTTAACGTCTTAAGGTCGCTTTGAGACGTTGAGGTTCTATGAGTAAACCGAAAGCATCTTCAATTTTATTGACAACTAGGTCGGCGGATAGAAGTGCCTGCACGGAGGCTCCCTCGAACCCGATTATTCCGATACCTAAATGCGCTCGTTTCAGCATTAGATGATCGTTGGCGCCGTTACCTATAGCGATAATTTCCTGGGTGTTAAACTGGCTTAAATAATCTGCTTTTTCTGTAGTATGATCCATACTCTCTAGCACCTTTATCTGTACGGGTAATCCCTTACATTGACGCTCCACAGTGCCATAAGTATCCGAGGTAAGAATGTGGATCTGAAGGGACTTGGACAAACAAATGAGACTGTCCTTCACAGATTCAAACATCTTTCCATCGAGGGCTAATGTTCCATTAAAATCTAAAATCAGTATTTCCAGGTTCAGGGTGTCTCTGCCTGGAATTTTCATCTGAATCATATTGCCCACCTCCCATCTATTTAGCGTACCAGAAAATTGTCTTATTTAATATAAGCCTGACTGAATTCGTTAACAAAAGTTAAGCCCGCGAACAGAGGGTTCCATGGTTATATAAAACCTTGGAACCCTCTGTTAAAATTACTTAAAGGGGCTGACTAGGGGCTGCCAGCAATATTCCTTCATTATCTTCATAAATTTTTGCAAACTGAGATATTGGAACGGGATTACTACCTTGACCTACTTCTATCGTGAAGCCAGGTCGTCGGTATTTGTCGATGAACCAATCTTTGTAGCCGGCGTAGGAAGAAATTCCAGTCGTTTTCGCCAAGGAGTATCCACTTAATCGGGCGAACAATTCACCGATACGTTGTGCTTCGGGTGGAGTCTTATCTTGATAAGTCCAATATATCACTTCACCTTGGCTATGGTAAGCAAGGACTAGTCGGAAATTGTGATTTCTAGTAAAGTTAGCCACAGCTTTTGATTCTGGCTCGGACTCTGGTGACGGTCCGGAAAATCTAGTTGGACCTGGTCCATATACGCCATAAGATGGCTCTGCTTGTTTAGAAAGTTCCCAGGAAGCGTCGTAGTTGTGGTTTAAATCGACCCCTTTAATGTTGGCTTCCCACACCTCTCCAAAGTTCATTCGACCCTTGTTCCAAGTAATTAGCTGGTCATAAAAGGGATTATCCCTTTGCAAGCCCTGAAGTACTAAGTCGACTCCGTCAGGATTAACCATGGGCATAATATATATCGTGTTCTTCCGCCAAATATCTCTCGGATTATAGCCGCGCATCTGGCGCCCCTCAGCGTATGCTTTGGCGAAGTTCTCGGTGAATTTCATCAACAGGGGAGAGGTTATCCATTCCAACGCATGATGAGTAGCGTTATAGAAGACTTCTGCTGGGCCATTTCCTAATTTTAGAGTGTATAAGTTTTTTCCAAGTACACTTTTTCCGGCTGTCCCAACTTCGATAAAAGGATATCGACTTTTTAAGCCCTGTATATCTCTCTCCATGATTTCATAAGTATAATTTATATTGGTATCTACGACGTCAAAGGCGAAGGGAACTTTGATCACTTGACGGATTTGGAGCTTCAGAGGATCAGTTCCTGAGTTCGCAGTAACTAATGCGGCGAGATTAATATGATACTTTTGGGCGATTTTACTTAAGGTGTCTCCCGATTTGATAGTGTAATTCTCATAACCCAGTAGGAATCCTTGCAATACTTTATCTGTGCGCGAGCCAATGATACCGTCGGCGGTTAGTCCGTATTTTCTCTGAAACTGTTTAATTGCTTCCTCGGTGCGCAGGCCAATAAATCCGTCAATCGGTCCAGGATTAAGACCCATCTTCTCCAAGAGGCTCTGAATTTCCATGACATCATTACCGCTGGAGCCTCGTTTGAGCGTCCGCATGTAACATACCCCCTTGCACCAACATATGTAAGGGGGAGTATTTTGTTGCGCTCCTATAGACCTGCATTATTCACTTGTATTTGGAGTTGAACTTGAGAAGTTTTAAGAATATTGTCATAAAAATGAGTTTCCTGAAGGATTTGTCAGGGTAATGGAGAATAATGCTATTGAAGGCTAGAAACTGTGGACAGTGAACTCAAGCAAGTCGTTGGACGGTTGACAATTTAGGAAGAGATGCTGGGTTATAATTTATAGCAGGAGTGGAGAGGTATATATGAAAACAGATCAAGGTGTTTTATTGGAGTCGGGAACTGGTGAGCTTGAAATTCTCCATTTTACAGTGAGTGGAGAGCATTACGCGATCAATGTTGTTAAGGTGAAGGAAATTATTCACATAGATAATATTGTTAAAGTACCCCTGACACACCCGGCGGTGCAGGGGATATCTCTGATCAGAGGAGAAGTTATCTCGGTCATTGATATGAAACAAGTTCTAGAAAATATGAAAAGTGAAGATATTAAAAGATCCATGGCCTTGGTCTGTGAATTCAATATGCTCAAAGTTGCATTTTCAGTGGATGAGGTAGTTGGAATTACGAGAATTAAATGGAGTGATATTCACAAGCCAAATGTCTTGATCGCTAATTCCTTGGTCATTGGCAATATTAATTTAGATGATACACTTCTCATGCTGCTTGATTTCGAAAAAATAGTGATGGATATTAGTCCAGAATCAGGGATTAACTTGGCAAGGCTTGAAAATTTAGCAAGCAATGAAAATCGAAGTAAGCATAAGATTATTTTAGCGGATGATTCTCCCTTAATTCGTGAGGTACTTAAGAGTACTCTGACACGAGCAGGTTTTGAACATCTAATGTTTTTTAACGACGGGAAAGAAGCTTTAGACTATATTATGGGAATCTATAATGAAAAAGGTAGGGATTTTATCCAGGAAATTAACTTGTTAATTACAGATATTGAGATGCCACAGATGGATGGTCATATGTTAACTCGTATGATCAAAGAGCATAGTGATCTGAAAAACTTACCAGTTGTCATATTTTCATCACTAATTACCGGTGACTTGAGACATAAAGGTGAATCAGTAGGCGCAGATGCCCAATTGAGTAAGCCTGAAGTCCGCGAACTCGTAACCCTGATTGATTCAATAATGGATACAGTGGCGAAGTCTCCCAAAGAATAGGGTTAAAAGGTCTGTCTCAGGGTCTTTGAAAAGAATTCAACTGCCATTTGAGCGTGAGACTCCCACTTCTTTCCCCCCTTCAATCTTGCTGAGCCCTACGGATAAGAGTGAAGACAGATGTTGCTAGGAGTACATAGTCTGTGGGTATAGGCCAGCACAATTATTAGCGCGAATATTAAAGGTTATACTTGCTTAATGTCGAATATAATCAAATCGGTCCTCTAGGAATTTTTTCAGGACAGCCTATTAATGATTGTCTTGTGTGAAATTAATAGGGTGTAGCTAATAAAACACGGGGGTATTGAAGTGAAAAAATTCCAGGCTTACCAGCTTATAGTTGCTGAGGTTCAACAGTTTTTCAATGATGACGTTGCGGTAACACTATTCGATACGGAGAAGATTATTGCCTACTACCCGGGGAAGGTGATCGACACATTGGCCAAGATTGGGAACAGACCTACTCCAGGCTCAAATGTTCTAGAAGCTCTTACGAGCGGAAAGCGCGTTGTGCGGAATGTTTCTAAAGAGCTTTTTGGAGTTCCCTTTGTTGGTATTGCCCTACCAATCTTCGAGGAGTCGGAAATTGTTGGTTGCCTTGCAATTGCATGTTCAGTTGAGCTCTATGATAACCTTTTCACAACTGGTAAAGAAATGCTTGAGGCAGTGGTAACAATTTCTTCTGCTGCTCAGAACTTGTCAGGTGCTACTGAAGAAATAGCGGCAACTATTCGGAGTATGGACGATGAGACGGAACACGTGAGCACTGAAATGCATAGAACCAACGAATTAACCAAGGAAATTAAGAAGATTTCCAAACAGAGCAACATCTTGGGGCTCAATGCTGCTATTGAAGCTTCTCGGGCTGGTGAGCATGGGCGAGGTTTCGCAATTGTATCGGCCGAAATAAGGAGACTTGCTTCGGATACTGAAGCTTCGACGAAAGCAATTGACAGTAATGTTCAGGAGGTTCAATCCTCCGTGGGCCTTTTAATCGCCGCAATTAAGCAATTGACAGCAGCAACTGAAAATCATGCCAATGATGTGTCGGAAATTGCTCTTAGTCTGGCGAGAATAGAGAGTATGGCAAAAAAACTTGTGGAAATGGGACATAGCTAAGGGGAAAAAGCAACCAAATGGTTAAACATTTTAAACCTGAGTTAGAGCAAAGGTTTATGTTAATGCTATTTATAGAAGTGGGGGAAATCGCAGTAATTGGGTCTCTAGAGGGGGCCCTTACTAAGTTTGAATAATTAAACCAATGAATAGTTAGGAGTCCATCGTCCTTTATGACGGTGGACTCCTAACTATTTTCATCAAATCCTCAATAATCAGGATCCCGTGATGATCATTTCTACCGATTTACTGATTCTATTGGAGATGGCTTGATATCCTGCAGAATTCGGATGTAGGCCGTCCTTAGCAAGAAAGCGATCAAGATTATATTTCAATAGGTCGTGGGTTGGAATAAAGATTGCCTTCCCATCTTCTTCAACGAGTAGTTGGGTATTATAGTTCCAGGTATTCAAGAGTCTGGTATCTTCGGCGCCAGTTGCTTTTTCATAGGGGTTATAAAGGCCTAGAAAAATTATGGTAGAATTCGGGTTGGTGTCTCTTAGTACTTTTAGTGTTTGTTTTAAATTGCTAAGAAAGCTGTCTTGTCTAACTTTGAACGCATCTTCTTTAGCAAGAGTGTTTAGAGTCAGAATGCTTCTGATATCATTGCCACCGATAGAGACTAAGATGAAGTCCGAATCTACGATGGTTTTTTCCAACTTCCTGCTTTGGAGTTGTTCTAGAAGGCCAATACTTTCAAGCCCGTCTATTCCCGCGTTAGTGACTAGGATCTCTTTTGGGGTGCTTTTTTTGAATTGTTCGGGTAGATAGCCTGAAAATCCCTTGCTATTTTCATCGCCGGTGCCTTTAGCAACAGAGTCACCGAGGATTAGCATATTAAAAGTAGTAGAATTTTTGGAAGCTAGTTTTGTTGAATCCGGTGGAGTTAGAGGAGTTTCGGCTTGAGTTGAGGGATGAGGATTGACCTTCGTCGTGACCATGAGCGCCTGATAGAAACCCATCGATAAAACGATGAAGCCAATACAGGCAATCGTAAGGATTGAGTACCACATGCTTTTTTTCACCATAATAATTTCTCCTTAAACGAGGATATCTTGTTTTGTAAAATAGACAAAGCTTATGACGATTGAAGCAATAGCCCATCCCAAAAGGACTGTGACCGAGAAAAGCATATTCATCCCGTCAATCGGCTGGAAAGAGCCCGATAAATAATCTGTAAGTCGCAGATTGACCATAAACATGTAGCGTGTTATCTTCCAATCAGAGAGGAAGAAGCTAAGGAAATTACCTGCTACTAAGGTAGACATAATGATACCAATCGAAGCGGCCGTGCTTTTGACGAGGATTGAGATCATAAATGAGATACTGCCTACGACCACGGCAACATAAAATGCCAAAGAATAAACCATGAGAGAATATTGCCACTGGGGGACGTTAAGGACACCCGTGGAGTCTAATTTTCCGGCTAGGACTTTGAAGCCTGTTGCCACCGGGGCAAGCCATCCTCCAAAACCAAAGAAGAATCCTGAAATAACCACAGATAACACAAAAGCAATGGAGACAACCAAAATCTCCAAGATTATCAGTGTTAAAAATTTGCTGAGAAGAATTTTCCACCTAGGAACGTTCCTAACCAGAAGTAGTTTAATTGTACCACTCGAGGCTTCCCCAGATACCATATCTGCCGACAACATAATAATTAAAAGCGGCAAGAACAAGAAAATAGCTTGTTCCATGAATTTAGTTGTAAATTTCGCGGCAGATTGTTCAAGGGGATTAATATTATTATCAAGGTTGTATTGAAGTTGCTCCATTCTTACTCTGCTTGAAGATTTACGGGTCTCGTCCATATAAGGGCTGTCGAGCCTGTTTTTCATATCGATTAACTGCTGATTAGCTAGCTTGCGCCAGTCCTCAGTGGCTGAAATCCCCATGCGTTGAGTGAGTTGGGCCTTGGTCCTTTCTAGGGTTTGATTTTGACCATAAGCAAACACCGAGATCAGTACAACAAGAATAGCTAAAACAAACATCAGTCGTTTCTTTGAGATCATCTTTATTACTTCATTTTCAATTAACCTAAACAATTTCATCACCTTCAGTAAGATCTAAAAATAAATCTTCTAAAGTGTGTTGCTTGGTCGAGCAATAGGTGAGCGCCAGGCCTTCTCCAATAAATAAGGCATTAATTTTATCAAGCGGGTGCTGACTTATGTCAGCGCTAACGATATTCTTTTTCATCTGAACACCTTCGATATTCCAATGTTCCCTGAGGAGTGCTATCGCTTTCTCAGGGTCATTTAACTGCCACTCTATCCGATCATCATGTAAGATGTCTTGGATATTAGCGGTTTTAATGACATTCCCTTGCTTGATGATGGCGACACTATCGCACATTTGCTGAATTTCTAACAGTAAATGGCTCGATACGAAAACCGCCATTCCTTCTTCATAAGCTAGTTTTCTGATCAAATTTCTGAACTCAGTGATACCTGCAGGGTCGAGGCCATTTGTCGGTTCGTCAAGAATTAGAAGTTTGGGCCTGGACAGGATGGCTTGGGCGATTCCTAAACGTTGGCGCATACCCAAAGAATAAGTATTTACTTTGTCCTTGACCCGATGCTGGAGACCTACCATTTCAACGACGTCGTTAATTCGTTGCTGACTTATCCTCTTATCCATGGCAGCATATTGTAGTAAGTTTTCCATCCCTGTTAAGTATGTGTACATATCGGGACTCTCGATAATGCAACCAACATTCGATAAAGCTTTCACAAAATCGTGGGCTACAGAATGACCGCAAATGGTTACAGACCCTGCAGTCGGCTTAATTAATCCGACAATCATGCGGATCGTCGTCGTTTTTCCCGCGCCATTAGGACCTAGAAACCCGAAAATCTGGGAGGGATAGAGTGTTAGGTTTACTCCCTTAATAATCTCTTTTCCTTTAATGGTCTTTCTTAAGTTGGTGAGTTCCAAAACTGCATTTTGTTGCATGAATTCTCCTTTTAAAACCTATAAGTTCGTTACGCTCCATTATAAATAAAATTAGCAAAAATAAACAGCTGCAGTTACTTGGATTATCATAAGGATTAGTGTGGAAGTAGTGTGGAAGTAGTGTGGAAGTAGTGTGGAAGTAGTGTGCGCCATGCGAATTAAACGGATTGCTTATGTTATATTGAATTATTATTTCTTAGTGAATAAGGTTCTGCGAGTAATAGATTAATAGTAGGAATGGCTTTGGAACATCTAGAATGTCTAGCAATCTTGCAAGGGGTCCGACTTATAGAAGAACCTTTTCTTGAGATTTTCAATAAGCCAGTCCCCTATCTTGACAGCTGCAAGGGCCAAGCACATTCCAGCGATGACATCGGTAACCCAATGAATTTCAAGATAAAGAGTCGAATAGATAATTGATAGACAAAATAGAGTCCAAACCCAGCGGAAGAGTTGATCCTTTTCTCTCCATGCGAGTAGGAGCATAGCGAAGGCAATCGAGGTATGCATAGAAGGAAAACAATTAACAACGACTACAGTTGCATCAGCGGCTGAAAGATTACGGGACATACCATCGGGGTGGCCAAGAACATACCAGACTTCCTTAACGTGAATCGTAAGATAAAAAGGAAAAATTAAAACAAATTGTAAGACATGAGCAGATAAACTATAATGGAGCATTTTTAATGAATCCTTAGCTAAGAAGGAACGGAAAATAGGGATAAGGACTGGAAGTGTAAAGCCATTAGCATAAATCCAACGGAAATAGCTGCTCAGCCATGGTGTTTGGATCACTCTGAACAACCAGCCATCATTCCCGGGTATTGATTTGAAAAGAGCGTCCAATTCGAAAAGGTGAGCACTGGTACCCAATTGCCAATATACAACTTCGTTCCATAATGGAGGGAAATATTGCCACATAACTATCGGAAAGATACCGAGCGGTATTCCAAGGCGGAGGAAACGTCTCCAAGAAATCGGCACACGATCATATTGGACTCCCCAACAGGTTACAGCTAGTAAAAAATAGGAGTAATGGGTAGAACGGTCCGGTGCAACAATTAAGGACACAATAATAGCAATTATGCAGAGTTGAAAAGAATATCGCTTGGGCCAGTCAATATATCCTATTGCTTTAAAGTACATAGAAGAGATCATTATTCTATCTCAATCCTTTCCATACCAAATAACCATGACAGAGGGGATATAGGATTATCAAACCAAAGGCCCAGACTGCAACTCCAAAGGATAGAGAATACCCATTAAAATTAGAAAGTAGTGCTGGAAGCGCAGCGTAAAGCCAAAGGTGAATATTGTAAAAGAAAAGTGGGACCTTACCAAAGTCTTCTAATACTCCGGCTAGTCTGGAGGCTTCTGGTAGCTTGTAAAATAGAAAAAGTAATATAAAAAATAGACCTAGATAAAGCAGATAATAGTCTGGACTTGGGGGGTATTTTGAAAGACCGAAAAAGCCCTGAAACGTGCCATCCGGAAGAAGGTAATCACCTAATCCAGCAAAACGCAAGAGCAAGAAAAGGGTTAAACAGCTAAAACCTGAGACTGCAAACCGTCCGGCTTCGTAGGCAATTCCCTGCGCCGCATAAGTATTTCCGTACAGCCAACCAAGGGTCATCGGTAATAGCCAAGGGATGACGGGGAAGTTATTATTCACTAAGGACTCTGGCGAAAAGGAAACAGGTAGAACTAGAATTGCTTGTCCAGCTTGTACTATAGACAGATGGGATGGATAGCTTAAGGTGATGGTGGGAAGAAATAATTGGCTCAATAAATAGAGGAATCCGGATATTCCGAAAAGGTTCCAAGGGGAAATATGCCGGCCTAGGGAAATGAAAAAGAAGCCGATACCAATCGTCGATAATACGCTCATCGAAAAAAAAGTCCCCCATGTAACACTGGAGAGTGATTTTGTTTGAAGGAGCATCTGAAGATTGAAGGCGGGAGAGGCGATGAACAGTTGAAGCGCTATTAGAAGCATACCTCTGCGCCATAAATGATGGTTGATATTGGAATTCGAAAGTCCTTTAAATTCACGTCTTTTGATGGATAGGGCTAATGCATAACCGGCAAGGAAGAGAAAACCAGGTGCGCAGATACTGGATAAGAGCATGACAATGAAGGCTAAAGAACTGAAGTCGCCAAGCGGGTTGAAGGTTACCGTACCATTCAGCAAAAGAGGTAACCCTTCATTATTGATACGACCGCTACTCCAAAAAAACAAGGCATGGTCTAGTGCCATAAAAACCATAATCAAACCTCGGGTTCGGTCTAAGAATGGAAGCCTGGCCATAAAGCCTAAACTCAACTTATAATCATCCCTTTTTTAAAGTTCTTGTCGTTCTAATCTATACTGTCCAAAATTGTAAAAAATTTGCATAGAAAAGCTCCACAATCCGCAAAAATACAGGATGTTAAGCTCATCATTTTTATTTATTTCCCCTGAAATCTATAACTAATAATCCCAGCTTGTTCTCCTAAACTGAGATAGTTTAATAACTGAAGATTATATTCTGACAGAATAGAGGGAATACGATGAATTTTGACGAATTGCGAAAACATAAGGAAAGTGAAAATATTGTTGAATTAGGTGAAAAAATCATTTTAGCTATACACATTGAATTATTTCAAAATATATGCCGAAAAATGACTAACAGAAAGAGTGATAGGTATGGAAGAAAAGCTCAATACCATAGAAAGCTCTGACCTTTCTCATTATAAGTTTTCGGAAATCTTCGATTTACAAGTTATTCAAAAACTTCAGGATCTGTTTTCTGCTGCGACTGGTGTCGCCTCACTCATAACGGACCCTGATGGAACTCCCCTAACTAACCCAAGTGGATTTAGCAGCTTATGCAGCGAAATTAGAAAAACAACGATAGGTCTGAGTAATTGCATGAAATCGGATTGCATTATAGGCAACTCCAAAATCGATGGGCCCACAATCCAACGTTGCTTAAGTGGAGGACTGATTGATGGAGGGGTAAGTATCATTTTCGATGGTAAGCATATTGCTAACTGGTTAGTCGGACAAATTTTGGATGAAGATTATGAACTAGAAGATTTGTTGTCTTACGCTGATTTAATTGGAATGAAACGTGACATATATATAAAGGAATTAATGAAGATCAAACGCATGTCGAATTTGCAATTTGAAAATGTCTGTAATTTTCTATTTTTGAATGCCCAACAACTCTCAAAGAGTGCAATGAAAAATATTTCGCTTACTCATGAAATCGGTCAAAGAATGATTAATGAGTTAGAAATCAATCAACTGAATAGTGAACTTGAAAAGAGAGTAGTGGAAAGAACCACACAACTTGAGGAGAGTAATTGTGAACTCGAAGAAACTAATGCTGTGCTCGAGGAAGAAGTTCATGAACGTCAAAAGGTTGAAGAAGAAATTTTGAAATTAAATGATGAACTTGAAACGAGGGTAGCGGAAAGAACGAAACAACTTGAGGAAAGTAATGGTGTGCTAGAAGAAACGAATGCTGTACTTGAGGAAGAAATTTATGAACGTCAAAAAGCAGAGGAAGAAATTATAAGTGCTAAAGAGCAAGCCGAAGCAGCAAACGCCGCGAAAAGTCAATTCCTCGCCAACATGTCCCATGAAATACGAACGCCTATGAATGGAATTATTGGGATGACAGATTTGTGCCTAATGACTGAATTAAAGGATGATCAAAGAGAATATTTGTCGATTGTGAAATCTTCAACTGTAGCTCTCTTAGGAGTGCTCAATGATATCTTGGATTATTCGAAAATCGAGGCAGGTATAATTAATTTAGTAAATCTGCCTTTCGATCTCCAAAAGATACTCAATGAAGTTATCGATTTGTTTAATATCAGCGCAATGCAAAAAGGTTTAAGGTTAAAATCAAATTTTGATCGAACAATTCCCAAGCTTATCATCGGTGATTTCGTTAGATTGCGACAAGTGCTCTCTAATTTACTGGGTAATGGAATTAAATTTACTGCGCAAGGTGAAATACATATCAAGGTTGATGTTGAACAGCAGGATGATCATATAATCAAATTGCGGTTTGTGATATCAGATACAGGAATTGGCATATCTAAAGACAAAATTGATAAGTTATTTAAACGATTTAGTCAAGTAGATGAATCTAATACCCGACAATTTGGAGGGACGGGACTTGGCTTGGCGATTTCCAAGAATTTGGTTGAAATGATGGGCGGAGAAATTGGAGTAGAGAGTCAAGAAGAGGTGGGAAGTAGCTTCTTTTTCTCAGCAGTCTTTGGACATCACGAAGAGTATTCGAAATCATCTAACATCATGGAAACTGATTTTTCGCACAACGATACTACACAGGAAGAAAAATCTGAACGGAAAAAGGTGTTAGTGGCAGAAGATGATCTTGTAAGTAGGAAGCTGGTAACTATCTTCTTAGAAAAGAATGGATTCGAGGTGATTGCAGTTGATAACGGAAAAGATGCTGTTTTAGCTTTTGAAAGGGAGAAATTCAACTTAATTTTGATGGATATTAATATGCCTTATTTGGACGGATACACAGCAACGTCCATCATTCGTTTGAAGGAGCAGGATCGAAGATACCACACGCCGATTATCGCGATGACAGCCTATGCTCTTAAGGGAGACCGAGAAAAATGTATAGATTCCGGGATGGATGATTATATAACGAAACCGATTGAGTTCAGTAAGGTTTTGGAGAAGATTGGAAAATATGTAAAAAGTGAGACCAAGGCACGAAACTGAGCTGGTTAGAGCCTGAAGAAACTATGAGTGTTGGAATGCGCTAGGGGGTGGATCACTTCAAATTGCCAATGGCAATTTGAAGTGATCCACCCCCTAAACCATCGGCTCTTGGAGAGTGGACGATTAATTGGGAATAATTAAAAGATAATAGTCAGAAAACAATAATGAAGGAAATGAATAATCAATGCACATTGATTTGTCGAATATAATAATAAAATATATAAAAAACAAGTTATATGTAGGAAAACAAAGCTGGTAAATTGAAGAGAAAACTCGTATTATGTAAATATAATAAAGGAGAGTAAATGATTACTCTCCAATGGAGGAAAGGTTATTGTCAAAATTATTACACACTAAAGAAAGTTTGATTTTATCGACGATTGAGGTTTTTAGTGAACAGGGTTTGCAGGGACTAACGACTCGGGAGGTGGCGAAAAGGCAGGGTATCTCTGAATCAGCTATCTTTAAGCATTATAAATCGAAGAACGAACTGATTTTAGCTGTACTCGAATATTTCTCTCAATATGACCAAGCGATTAGTGAATCATTAAGTATGAAAGAGTTTAAACCGATCGAGGCCATTACTTATTTTGTAGAGGCCTACGTCACGTATTATGAAAATTATCCAGAATTAACGGCAATTACCCTGTCCTATGAGGGACTAATGCATGAAGTTGAGCTCTGTGAGGTGGTCAAAAGAATTTTTGATAAAAGGGTCAATACTATTCAATCCTTAGTTGAGGATGCTAAACGTCAGAATGAAATCTCTAAGGATGTCGATACTGAAAGTTTGGCAGATCTTATTATAGGTTTAGAAAGTATTGTTGTCCTAAGATGGCGCCTATACAGTTGTAATTTTTCTTTAAAGGAACATACTTTAACGGCATTAAAAATGTTATTAGATGCTTTCAAAATAAAGCCTGGGACGAGTAGCCCCAGTTGATAGAGGAGTGTAGTTTAAGTGAAGAAATTGCTTATTGTGGATGATGCGGCTTTCATGCGACTTTCCATTCGAAGTATGCTGCTAAAACATGAAATAGAAATTGTTGGAGAAGCAGCAAACGGAGTTATAGCCGTTGCAATGTATAAAGAATTACGTCCCGATGTTGTCACGATGGATATTACGATGCCAGAGATGTCTGGGCTTGAAGCCCTCAAAGCTATCAGGGATTTCGACCCTCAGGCTAAAGTGATTATGGTATCAGCCATGGGACAGGAAGGGATGGTGAAAGAGGCCATAATTAGTGGTGCTAAAACATTCATCGTTAAACCATTTAAGGAAGAATTCTTTTACCAAACACTCGCTAAGGTATTAGGTATTTAAAGATGACTCCAAGTTAGAGGAGGTGAACGAATTGTCTGAGCAGTATGTCAACGAACCTATGCTGGATCTCTTCATTTTTGAGTCAATGCAATTGCTTGAGCAAATGGAACTTTTAATCATTGCTAATGAAAAGTCAAGTTCTTATGCACCAGAGGCCATCAACGAAATTTTTCGGATTATGCATACTATCAAGGGTTCCTCAGCAATGATGCTATTTAATAATATTACAACTCTGGCCCATTCTATGGAAGATTTGTTTTTTGTTCTACGCGAGGATAATCCTCAGAATGTAGACTTTTCGGAGTTATCAGATTTAATGCTTGAGGGCTTGGATTTTATCAAAGTGGAAATCTATAAAATTAGAACAGGAGAAGAAGCTAATGGCAATGCTTCGGCATTGATTAAGAGTCTGCAGATCTTTCACGCAACAATAAAAGGTCAGGATTCCAGCACTCTAGATCGTAAAAATGCGAATGTAACACCTTCTCATGGAAATGACACCATCAAGCAGCAACAATACTACATAAGTAAAGTGAGGACAGAGACGACTGCACTTAGGAACACATTTCAAGCTAACCTTCGTTTTGAACAAGATTGTGGCATGGAAAACCTGCGAGCGTTCGGGGTGGTTAACGATCTAGGAGATCTTGCCGAAGAATTTTATCATATACCGAAAGATCTCGATCATGAGGATAGTGCTAGAGTTATTTGTGAACAGGGCTTTACTCTTTTGCTAAAAACGGATCGCTCTTTGGAGGACATTCATAAAGTTCTGATTCAGACAATCTCTTTAAAGGACCTTCAATTAACCCAGGTAGAAAACAGTGAACTATTTAATGATCTCCCCATAGAACGAAGAATCTTACTGGAAGATAGCCCTATGAAAGTTTCTAAAACAAGCGATCGAGACCTTGTTGCCAACGAAAATGAAGTTCATGCTTCAGCATCTCAGCAAAGCATTATTAGTGTTAGTGTAGCAAAGTTAGATCAGCTCATGGATTTAGTGGGAGAAATGGTGATCGCTGAAGCTATGGTGACTCAAAATCCAGATCTCAATGGCCTGGAACTAAATAATTTTGCCAAGGCCGCCCGACAGCTAAGAAAAATCACCAGTGAACTACAGGATACTGTCATGTCTGTGAGGATGGTGCCCTTAGCGGGGACGTTCCAAAAGATGAACAGGACACTGCGTGATATGTGTAAAAAACTCAATAAGGAAGTTCAGCTTCAATTAATTGGACAAGAGACCGAGGTTGACAAGAATATCATTGAACATATTTCTGATCCCTTAATGCATCTTATTCGCAATTCAATCGATCATGGCATAGAAATGCCCTCTAAACGAGAAACCAAAGGCAAACCTCGTTTAGGAACGATTACTTTAGAAGCGAAAAATGCCGGAGGGGATGTTTTAATCATCATTCGCGATGATGGTGAAGGTTTTAATAAAGATAGGATTTTGGCCAAAGCACGTGAAAAAGGATTACTTCAAGTGTCAGAAGACGAAATCACGGATAAAGAAATCTATAACTTGGTCTTTCTACCTGGGTTTTCGACGAACGAGAACGTTACGGAATTTTCCGGGCGTGGTGTCGGAATGGATGTCGTTTTGAAAAATATTGAAGCCGTCGGAGGAGCAATAACGGCAGATAGTGTAGCTGGAAAGGGCACGACCATTACTCTCAAAATCCCACTCACTTTAGCTATCATCGATGGGATGAACATTAAGGTGGGGGATTCACGCTATACCATACCGACAACTGCAATTAAGGAGTCCTTTAGACCCAAACTGACAGATGTGATTGTCGACCCAGATAATAACGAAATGATGATGGTCAGGGGACAATGTTATCCCATTCTGCGTTTGCACGATATTTATCGTGTTCAGACAGAGGTAACCCATCTTACAGATGGAATCATCGTTATGGTGGAACAAGACGACAAAACACTTTGTATCTTTGCAGATGGGTTGATCGGTCAGCAGCAGGTTGTTGTGAAAGCCCTTCCAGAATATATTCGAAACACGAAAAAAGTTAGGGGTCTGGCTGGGTGTACCTTATTGGGCGATGGAAGTATAAGCCTCATTCTGGATATCGCAGGACTCATTGCTTTTGGATAATCTGCGTAACTTGATGAGACCGAGAAATAAGATGGCAGAGTATTTCTGAAACCGATTTGGAAAATTTGAGAAGTCTTTAAGATCACAATTGGAGGTTTTGGTAAATGAAATGGTTCATGGATCTGAAAATTTCAGCAAAATTGATAACCGGATTTATGATTGTCGCAATTATTACAGCAACTGTAGGTGTAGTAGGTATCATAAATATTAGAGCTATAGAAAAGTCGGATACGGAGCTTTATGAAAATATGACAGTGCCGATCTCAGAACTAGCAGATATTTCGACACAATTCCAACGCTCTAGGGTCAATGTCCGGGATATGATCTTAACGAGTGATCCACTCATGGTAAAAGAGCACTCAGACAAAATAGCTCAGAGACAGGCGGACATAGCTAAGGGTTTAGAGACCTATAATAAAACCTTAGTATCAGCCAGTATGAGAGGACTGTATGATGACCTAGTTAAGAAGAATGCTATATATGGACAACAGATAGCTAAGGTTAGCGAACTGGAAAAACAAGGTAAAGATGCAGAGGCTATAGCGTTAATGAGTGAAACTGGTTCCACTGGTATCGCTTCAAGAGAACTACAGGATGCACTTGCCAATATAATCACCGTAAAATTAGAGGATGCAAAAATAAAGTCCGCGGATAATACAAAAAGAGCAAATAGCACAACAGTTATCATGATGATTGTCATACTCGTCGGTATATTCATCGCAATAGGTCTAGGTGTGTTTCTGAGCTCAATTATCAGCAAACCGATCAAGCTCCTTACAGAAGTTGCGAATAAGTTAGCTTCTGGGGAGGTTGATGTCGATGACAGTGTAAAACGAAAAACTAAGGATGAAATAGGTTCATTGATGGGATCCTTTGAAAGAATGGTTGAAAATGTTCGCGATCAAGTCAATGTGACGGAGAAAATTGCAGCAGGAGATCTATCGGTTCTGGTTAATGTGAAGTCGGACAAAGACATCTTGGGTAAAAAGCTTGTAGAGATGCAGAACACGATCAAAGCATTGATGAATGAAACCGACCAGTTGGAAATAGCAACTCGGGAAGGTAAATTAAATACTCGAGCTAATGCTAGTGCTTTTTCGGGCGGGTGGGGCACTTTAGTTGGTGGTATCAATAACCTCATGGATACATTGGGTGGGCATATTGATTCAATGCCTAGTCCGGTGATGTTAATTGACAAGGACTTCACCATTCTTTATATGAACAAGAATGGTACAGACTTATTGTCAACCACTCAGAAGCAGATTGTTGGGACTAAATGTTATGACAGCTTCAAAACATCGGATTGCAAAACTGCAAATTGCGCCTGTGCTATGGCGATGCAGCAAGGACAAAGAATCAGCCGTGAAACAGATGCGCACCCCCTTGGAATGAATCTTGATATTATGTATACTGCCATTCCACTGAAGGATGATAAAAATCAAGTAATAGGGGCGATGGAACTCGTTGTAGACCAGACTGCTATTATGAATGCTGCCAGAGTCGCTGCAAAACAGGCGAGGTACCAAGATAAAGAGACTGTAAAACTTCTCGATAATATTGAGAATCTGGCCCAAGGAAAATTGCAGTGTAACTCTAAGATTGAAGCAACGGATGAAGACACGAAGGCAATTGGAGAAATGTTTAGCAATATCTATAAAAGTTTTGAAGAAAGTTTATATGCTATGTCTGCTTATGTTACCGAAACAGCAAAAGTACTTACGGAAATGTCCAAGGGCAATCTGGATTTAGAGATCAAAGGAGATTACAAAGGGGATTTTGTAGAAATTAAGAGCTCAGTGAACTTAATTATTGATTCTTTAAACGAAGTATTAGGTGATATGAATAACGCTTCGGGACAAGTTGCTGCTGGGTCAAGACAGGTTTCTGATTCTGCCCAAGCGCTTTCCCAGGGGTCCACAGAACAAGCGAGTGCTATCGAAGAGTTGACTGCCTCGATGGAGGAAATCTCGACTCAGACCAGACTAAATGCTACTAATGCCACTCAGGCTAATGAGCTAGCCCTAGCAGCCAAGGAAGGCGCCACCAAGGGTAATGAACATATGAAGGGTATGCTTAAAGCCATGGATGATATTAATGAAGGATCAACTAATATATTTAAGATTATTAAAGTCATCGATGAAATCGCTTTCCAGACGAATATCTTAGCCCTTAATGCCGCAGTCGAGGCTGCGAGAGCAGGACAGCATGGTAAAGGGTTTGCTGTTGTCGCGGAAGAAGTGCGTAATCTAGCGGCTAGAAGCGCAAACGCCGCCAAAGAGACGACCGGACTTATAGAGGGCTCCATGAAAAAGGTTGAAGGCGGTACAAAAATTGCGAACGAGACTGCCATTGCACTAAGCCAAATCGTCGAAGGAGTCACTAAAGTAACAAACCTCGTAGGAGAAATCGCGACTGCATCCAATGAACAAGCGTTAGGGATCAACCAAGCGAATCAAGGGATTTTACAAGTCTCGGATGTCGTTCAGACGAATTCAGCGACGGCGGAAGAAAGTGCCGCAGCGAGTGAGGAACTTTCGAGCCAAGCAGAACTGTTAAGAGAACAAGTCAGTCGGTTTAAACTTAAGAAAACCACGGGGTCGTCTTATAAAGGGTTTGAAAATCTGAATCCAGAGGTTTTAAGGATGATTGAAGATTTGACCCAAAAGAATAAGTCGAGCTTCAGTTCCATCCGCCATGGGTATGCTGAAGTTGCAGCAACGAGTAATAAGCCGAAAATCTCATTAAGTGATGGAGAGTATGGGAAATATTAGATAAATACTAGGGGGGCGCCGCAAGGCTTCCTAAGAATAAAGGGGCTATTTTTCAGAGAGGAAAGGAGAGGCAACATGGCAGACAATGGGGAACTAGAGAGCCAAGATCAAGTAGAAGATACTCAAAAGGGTAAGTTTTTCACCTTTTCTTTGGGGACAGAGTTTTACGGCATCGAGATTAAGTATGTGACCGAAATCATTGGTCTTCAGCCTATCACTGAAATTCCGGAAATGCCTGAATACATTAAGGGAATCATCAATTTGCGGGGTAAGATTATTCCTTTAATGGATGTGAGACTGAGATTTAAGAAGCCTTTTAGAGAATACAACGATCGGACGTGCATCGTGGTCATTGAAATTAGGGGAATCACGATAGGTCTTATTGTTGACAGTGTTTCTGAGGTGATCTCAATCCAGGATGAAGAAATCGTAGCCCCGCCTAACCTGAATAAAGACGGGAATAAATATATCAAAGGGATAGGTAAAGTTGGAAATGATGTGAAACTTCTTCTAGATTCTGATAAGCTTTTGAACGATGTGGACGTCGAAGAGTTCGGGAATATCTAAGCGAATAAGAGGGAGGTAAGGATCAATGAAGTGGTTTTATAACATGAAAATAAGCGCAAAACTAATTAGTTCATTCATACTAATAGCTATCTTAGCTGGTGTTGTTGGGGTTGTTGGAATCATCAGCTTGCAGAGTACTTCGAAGAATTTTGGTACCCTATTTGAGGTGTATGGTATAGCAACTGCAGATGTTGCGGAGATCGGGTTAGCCTTCCAAGAAGAACGGAGTGTAATTAGAGACGTGCTTTTCCACAATGCTGATTATCAGAAAAGCCTTGACACGTTGAAGGAAAAGGACGCTATTATCGACGCTGGGTTAGTAAAAATCGAAAAAAACATGCAGACTGCTCAGGGTCGTGAAGTCTATAATGTGCTGTCCGATAATTTGTTGAAATATAAGGACAACAAAAGTACGGTTTTTCAATTAGTCGCAACTAATCAGAAAGAGCAAGCAATCACGCTGTTTTACGGAGTGGGTTCAGCCCCGACTGTAGCAGTAGCGGATGCTATAAATACGCTATTTAAGTTAAAGATTGAAGGCGGTTTGAGCAAAACTACAGAATATGATTCGGCAGCCACTAATGCGATTCAAGTGATGATGGCTGTTTTGGTATTTGCTGTTTTGATCGCGATCGCTTTAGGAATATTTATTTCTAAAATCATCAGCAAGCCCATTGTTGAGCTTGTTAGCATTGCAGAGAAGATTGCAGATGGCGATCTAGATGTAGCAATTGAGGCTAAGACAAGAGACGAAATAGGTACGCTTTCTTCAGCCTTTAAGCGTATGGCGGATAATCTCAATGAGGTGATGACAAACTTCAACTCGGCATCTGAACAAGTGGCATCTGGATCTAGACAGGTATCTGCTTCGAGCATGGCTCTATCACAAGGTGCGACAGAACAGGCTAGTTCAATCGAAGAACTAACGGCCTCCATTGAAGAGATATCCACGCAAACCATGCTTAATGCCCAAAATGCTAGCCAAGCAAATGAGTTGGCTGAAGCAGCAAGAGAGAACGCCATTCAGGGTAATCAGCAGATGAAAGAAATGCTCCAAGCTATGGAGGAGATCAATGATGCTTCTGGAAATATCTTTAAGATAATTAAAGTGATTGATGAGATCGCTTTCCAGACAAACATTTTGGCTCTTAATGCCGCAGTAGAAGCTGCTAGGGCTGGTCAACATGGCAAAGGTTTTGCAGTAGTCGCCGAAGAAGTAAGAAATCTCGCGGCCCGTTCAGCCAATGCTGCTAAAGAAACAACGGCCTTGATTGAAGGCTCAACGAAGAAGGTGGAGGGCGGTACTAAGATAGCTAACGACACGGCCCTAGCTCTGAATAAAATTGTTGAAGGTGTTAGTAAAGCTACTAGCCTTGTAGCACAAATCGCAACTGCTTCCAATGAACAAGCCTTGGGACTTAATCAAGTGAATCAAGGAATTATTCAGGTTTCGAGCGTAGTTCAGACTAATTCAGCTACTTCCGAAGAAAGTGCTGCTGCAAGCGAGGAACTATCAAGTCAGGCAGAACTCCTAAGAGAACAGGTAAGAAAGTTCAAACTGAGGAAGACCACTGTGTCATCCTTCAGAGGATTAGATGATCTGAACCCAGAAGTCTTACAAATGCTTGAAGAGATGTCCCGAAGGAAAAAGGGCAATAAGAACTTTGACAACCAAGGGTATGCTGAGGCTGCGGCAGCAAGTAATAAACCCAAGATTTATTTAAGTGACAACGAATTTGGTAAGTATTAGTGCGAATAATGTTCTCATAAACGGGAGAGCCGAAGGGCTCTCCTAAAAAAAAAAAATGGAGAAATTATGGTAAAGAGGGAGGTGTACTTATGCTTAGGATTTCGGATAAAGAATTTGTGCAACTGGCTAATTACATTAAAGCTAATTACGGTATCTATTTAAAAAAAGAGAAGCAAACCTTAGTACTTGGAAGGCTTAGTAATGTTTTAACAGAAAATAATTTTACTAGTTTTAATGATTACTTTAATTATCTTATAGCGGATAAAACAGGGGATGCAATTGGCACACTTGTTGATAAAATAACGACCAATCATACCTTTTTTATGCGAGAGATTGATCACTTTAACTTTTTCAGAGACAAGATACTGCCCCATCTCGTCAATACATCGAAGGATAAAGACTTACGGATATGGAGTGCTGGTTGTTCAAGTGGGGAAGAACCGTATACTATAGCGATGATCATTGACGAGTTCCTTGGTGCGGATAAAAAATGGTGGGATGCAAAGGTTTTGGCTACAGACATTTCTAGTAAAGTCTTGGATATCGCCCTTAAAGGAGTCTATGACAATGAGGGAATTGCGACAATACCGCCCTTTTGGAAACTCAACTATTTCGAGAAATTAAATAATGATAGATCTGTCCTAGTTAATAAGATTAAGAATGAAGTTATATATAGGAAATTCAATCTTATGGATGGGGTTTTCCCCTTCAGGAAGAAATTTCAGGTAATTTTTTGCCGAAATGTGATGATTTATTTTGACAACCAAACAAAACTTGATTTAGTCAAGAAGTTTTATGATATAACTGAACCAGGGGGATATTTATTTATTGGACACTCAGAATCACTGAATCGAAACGAGACGGAGTATAAATACATCATGCCCGCCGTTTACCGAAAGGAATCTTAAGCATGAGAAAAATAAAAGTGCTGATTGTCGATGATTCTTTAATCTTTCGTGAAGTGTTAGCGAGAGGGATCGCTAGCGACCCGTACATCGAGGTCGTGGCCAAAGCTGTTGATCCCTTCGATGCCAGAGATAAAATCTTAGAATATTCGCCAGATGTGATGACCTGTGATATTGAAATGCCAAAAATGAATGGAATTGAATTTATTAAGAGGCTTTTACCCCAATATCCATTGCCCGTTGTCGTTGTCAGTTCTGTAAGTGAGTCCGTCTTTGAAGCGATGAAAGCTGGAGCTGTGGATTTCGTGACGAAGCCTAAGGTTCAGTCCGTTGAAGATGTTGAGGGGTTTATTCACGAATTAATCCAGAAAATAAAGATAGCGGCTAACGCCAAGATTCCGAAATTCGTAGGGCGGAGCATAGCTAATGTGGTTGAGGAAGGCACTTCAGTAGAAGGGCGGGTCATCGCCATAGGAGCCTCGACCGGAGGAACTGAGGCTATTTTCAATATTTTGAAAGTATTACCGTCTCGAATACCCGGTATTGTAGTTGCTCAACACATTCCTCCTATTTTTTCCAAGATGTTTGCCGATAGGCTCAATGACTTAACTCGGTTGAGGGTTAAGGAAGCTCAGACGGGGGACTATGTGGAACAAGGAAGTGTCCTGATCGCCCCAGGTGGACAGCATATGCGGCTCAAGAAGGTCGGGGAACGATATCGAGTGGAGTGTTTCGTGGGGGAAAAAGTGAATGGACACTGTCCTTCGATCGATGTCCTCTTTGAGTCCGTGGCTAAAGAAGTAGGAATGGGTGCGATAGGAGTCATACTCACAGGTATGGGATATGACGGGGCAAAAGGTTTACTTAGCATGAGAAGAAAGGGTGCCAGGACCTTAGGACAAGACGAGAAATCTTCCGTTGTCTATGGCATGCCCAAAGTTGCTTTTGAAATCGGGGCGGTGGAACGACAGATTCCACTGGAAACTCTGGCTGAAGCCCTTGTAACCCTCTTTAGGAGAGGAAATGGATAAAATTGTGGGTATTGGAGAATATGTCGTCTCAAATGCCCCCGACAGCTTTATCAAGACCTTTGCGCTCGCTTCTTGTGTCGCTGTAACAGCGTATAATCCATTACTTCATCTGGCAGGGATGATTCACATTGCTCTACCGAAACCCGCGGAGCTAGAGGAGGCCAAGCTCCGACCAGGCTACTATGCTACTTCGGGCATCCCCATCTTGATCCAAAAACTGTGCGGAGAATACGGATGTAAGCGTGAGGATCTACAAGTCAAGTTATTTGGTGGAGCCGTTTCATTAAGGTCGGATGACTATTTTCAGATTGGACTCAAAAATATTAAGGCAGTACGAGATACCCTCTTTGGTATGGAATTAAAGATAGTGGATGCTCAGATTGGTGGAACGATAATTCGAAGTATAGCAATGAACGTATTGACAGGGGGAATTGAGATTGTTGCACTTCCTATTAATTTTTAAGGCGGGTGCTGGGTATGACCATTAACAAAGAAAACACAGAGACTAGTAATTTTGAAATAATTTTTGAAACTAGTCCCATTGGGATGTTCTTATTAAATGAATATTCCTTAGTGAAAAAAATTAACAATGCTGCTTTAGAGTTTCTGAATCAAAATCGAAAGGATGCGTTGAATCAACGTTTCGGTAACGAGATTCATTGTCAAGGGAGCACTGAAGATATTCAGGGCTGTGGTTTCGGACTTCAATGTCAATCATGCAAGCTGCAATTGGCAATAAATTCAGTTCTTAAAACAGGACAAGCTATAACAGGGGTGGAATATGCTAAAGTATTGATTCATAACGGTGAGACAAGGAAGTATTGGTTTAGGGCTAGCGTTACCCCAATTATGATTAGTGAAAAATGCAATGTGGTCGTAGCGTTAGACAATATTACGGATAGTAAAGCAGTGGAGGATTCAACTAAAAAATCAGAGACAGAATTACTTCGAAGCGAGGAAAAACAACGAGTTCTGTATGAAAGATATCGTTCGTTGATTATGAATATGCCGGATAGCTTTACTTACAACAAAGTCATCTATGATGAAGATGGAACCCCAGTTGATTATGAGGTTCTTGAGATAAATGAAGCCTATGAAAAAACATTTAATGTGTCGCGCGCAGAAATTATTGGCAAAAGACATTCAGAACTTTTTTTTGGTGACGATCCTGAAATCTTTCGCCAAGGAATGGTAGAATACGGAGAGGTGGCATCAACAGGGGTAGGACTTATCTTGCCCGTATACTATTCTGAGTGGAGTGAACGCTGGTTTTCTATGAAACTATATAGTCCTGAGCCTAGTTTTTTCGTCTCTATTATTACTGATATGACTAAGCGCATACAGGTGGAAAATGAACTCCATCTAGCCAAGGAAAAGGCTGAGGCTGTCAATCGAGCGAAAAGTGAATTTCTGGCAAATATGAGTCATGAAATTCGAACCCCTATTAATGGCATTGTGGGGATGATTGATTTAACCTTATTAAAGGTAATAAACCAAGAACAGCGAGAAAACTTGGAGATTGCTAAAGCTTGCGCAGATTCTCTGTTGAAAATCATTAATGATATTTTAGATTTCTCTAAAATTGAAGCAGGGAAATTAGTGATCGAAAAGATAGGCTTTAACATGGGAGATCTTCTGGATTCAACAATAAAAACTCATTCGCCATTAGCGATGAAAAAGAAATTAGAATTAAAGTGCGATTTTTCTTCTTCCATTCCGCAAACAATGCAAGGGGATCCCAACAGGTTGAAGCAAATTTTAAATAATCTTTTAAATAATGCCTTAAAATTTACGGAACATGGGAGTGTCACTCTATCTGTTAAGGAACTGTCTATAATGGATGAAATGGTAGAGGTTATGTTTGCAATATGTGATTCGGGTATTGGTATATCTGAGCAAGACCAAGAAAAACTATTTAGAAATTTTAGTCAAGTAGATGGTTCTATCACTAGGAAATATGGCGGGACGGGTTTGGGCCTGGCGATTTCTAAGCAACTTGTGCAGATGATGGGAGGAACGATAACGGTCGAAAGCCAAAAGGGAAAGGGAAGTACGTTCAGCTTTAGCCTAAAGTTTTTGTTATCTGAAAAACTAAGCTATCCAACTCAAGATACCTTCACCCCCAACCATACCACGAAACCCTTAAGAATTCTTATTGTCGAAGATGATAAGGTGAATTTAATGGTCTTGACTTTAATGCTCAAAGAAAAAGGTCATTTCATTGAATCAGCTTCAAACGGGTTTGAAGCTTTGTCTTTACATGAGAAAAATGTATATGATGTAATTTTTATGGATATTCAGATGCCGATCATGGACGGGATAGAGGCAACCGCCAAAATTCGAGAACGTGAGGGGGAGCGGCGGCATACTCCGATCATTGCCTTGACAGCTTATGCGCTTGTCGGAGATCGAGAAAAATTCCTGTCCTATGGCTTGGATGAGTATATACCTAAACCCATTAAGATGTCTGAATTATCTCAGCTCTTAGAAGTGGTGGTGAACCGAGGTATTGCAGCAAAAAAAAGTGTCGATGAATCTGAGCAAGAGGTCAAGATTAGTGATTCTGGGAAAGTATTAAATTTAAGTTATGATGTGCCGCTGGGGGTTGATAGAGATGTAACTCTTCAAGAAATTTCCCAAGATATTGAAGAAATTAGTCGTCCCTTAACCTACGAAGATATGAATCTTATCGAAGAAATTGCTCATAAAATCAAAAATAACTGTAACCTGATTGAAGCGGATGAACTAAAAACGTTAGCTTTTAAAATTGAACTAGCTGCTAGGCGTGAAAACCAAGAGCAAGCAATTGACTACATCCTAAGCCTCAAAAAAGAATTTGAGATTTATTTGTTCTTAGACAATACGAAGGAGGAAAGATAATGAAAATTTTAATCGCGGAGGATGATCTCGCCAGTCGGAGGTTCTTGTCAAAATTTCTTAATCAATATGGTGAAGTGGATTTGGTGGTTGACGGACTTGAAGCACTGGACGCTTATTTAATGGCTATCAAAGAAAAAGCCCCGTATGATTTAATCTGTCTGGATATTATGATGCCCAAAGTGGATGGGGTTAAAGTATTAAAGGCTATCCGAGAATTTGAGACCAAGCAAGGGGTTGTATCTGAACAGCGGGTTAAGGTGATTATGACCACGGCTTTGGCAGAAACGGACTATGTCAATAAAGCGTTTGAAATTGGGTGTGAAGCTTACGCCGCTAAGCCAATTGATACTAATAAACTGCTCGAGGTCATTAGGAAACTTGGACTTATTGTATAGGTGATTTTCCAAATAGAGAGCAATGGATCGTTTGTCGAAGGTATATCGTAAGAAAGGCTAAGCTGGCGCTATGCCAAAAATGAGCAGGAATGTTATAATGACTAAACTTAGTAATGGGATGAGAATGTGGGAGGGTGCGTTATGACTTTAGATCCTATAATCAAGGAAGGGCTGCTCGTTTCCAAGACCGTGACACTTCCGCGCTTGAACCGCCTAAGTCCTTCCTTGGAAAGCACAGCACTGAAGATCATGGAAGAATCCGGAGAGTTAGCGCAGGCTATTGGCAAACTAAGGGGACTTAGTGGGGAACGACAACGCCTGGAAGAGGCAGAAGCCATGCAGATGGTAGCCAGAGAATTGGTCGACGTGGCTCAGACGGCTGTCACAATGATGTTTGTCCTTGAAGAGCAATATGGCATCGATTTAGAAGCCATCTTAAAAGAACATATAACAAAATTACGTCTTAAAGGATATTGTGATTAGTAATCGCTATTTGGAAGGTCACAGTAAACTCTACGTCTTGTCGTTAGGAGCGGACGATAAAAATGATCGAGTGCAGTATTAATAATTTAAGCAAATATTATGGAGCCCATAAAATATTCCAGGAGATTTCTTTCGACTTGAAAACAGGAGAAAGAATTGGGTTGATCGGTCAAAATGGGTGTGGCAAAACGACTATATTAAACACGATTATGGGGCTAGAGGATTACCAAGAGGGTAGTATTTCTATTCGCAAAGATGCAAGAGTTGGCTATCTTAATCAAATGCCTATTTTTGAGGCAAGGGCGACCGCTATGGAAGTTGTAGAGCTTGCCTTTGTGAGCGTATTCAAGCTTAAGCAGGAGATGAAGGCCCAAGAAGAAAGACTCAGCAATCTTCAAGGCGAGGCTTTAGATAAAGCAGTTCAAAGCTACGGGAGTTTGACAGAACAATATGAAACTCTTGGTGGGTATGACATAGAAACTAAAATCAGTAAAATCACAGAAGGTCTTCAAATTACTAACTTACTAAAAGGAATGCTGTTTGAGCAACTGAGTGGTGGAGAAAAAACAAGGGTCATGCTCGCGAAAATCCTTTTGGAACAACCGGATGTTTTATTACTGGATGAACCCTCCAATCATTTGGATTTAGAAGCTATTGAATGGTTAGAAGGATTTTTGAAAGATTACAAGGGTTCTGTTATTGTCGTATCTCACGATCGATATTTTTTAGACAGCGTTGTCACTAAGATCGTGGAGTTGGAATTTAACCGTGCTGTGCCCTACCTTGGCAATTACAGTTATTATATTGTAGAGAAGGAACGCCGCTTCTTAATAGACTATAAAATGTATCAAAATCAGCAAAGAAAGATCGATAATATGGAACGGCAAATTGAACGTTATCGTATTTGGGGGGTCATGAGAGACAGCGATAAAATGTTCAGGCGGGCTAAAGAATTAGAGAAGCGACTCGAAAAAATAGAAACGCTGGATCGACCTGTTTTTGAAAAGAGAAAAGTTCGCTTGGATGCACAGGCAATCAGTAGGACCGGAAAACTGGTCCTTGAAACAGAGGGGCTTGCTAAGCACTTCGATGATAATAGATTACTTCAAGGAGTTAAACTCACTATTTATTATCAAGATAGTGTGTGTATAGTAGGGAGTAATGGCAGTGGTAAAACAACGTTGTTGAAGATGATACTTAGAGAAATCGAACCAGATTCTGGTTCGATTAAAATAGGTTCACGAGTGAAAATAGGTTATCTACCTCAAAACGTGGTCTATGAAAATGAGGAACTGACGATTTTAGAGTACTTTACTCAGTTGCATGATTTGACCATGGGCGAAGCAAGAACTCAATTAGCGAAAGCCTTATTTATGAAGGAAGATGTTAATAAGAAAATCAAATCTTTGTCAGGAGGAGAAAAAAGTAGGTTGAAGCTTTGTTCACTGACGTTTGATAACGTGAATTTTATGATTCTGGATGAGCCAACCAATCATTTGGACATTGATTCTAGGGAAGTATTAGAAGAAACCTTAATTCAATTTGATGGGACACTACTCTTTGTTTCCCATGATCGTTATTTTATCAATAAAGTGGCGGATAAGATGATGGCAATTGAAAATAAAGGGGTAAAAGTCTATCTTGGCGATTACAGCTATTATCTAGAGGAATGCAAAAAAGGAACGGAAAGAATAAGTGTTTCATCACCCAGAATGCCCTCAAAAGAGATTGAAAAAAAGGTGGTCTCCCATCAACCGAAGAGAAAAAATCTAACTAAAAGACTAGAACTTCTTGAACAGGAGATCGACCAATATGAACATAAAATTAAACAAATTGATGAAGAGATGGTTGAATATGCCTTAGATGCCAGTCGCTTAAACGAGCTATTTCAAGAAAAGGAAGTTTTAGAGAAAACACTCGAAAAATGCTTAGAGCAATGGGAAGAATATCAAGAAGAATGAGTAGTTATATAGATTTAATGATGTGTTGAATTTTAGATATAAATAGTGTAAAATTATGTCTTCAGTTTATTCATAGAGTTTTTATCAGAGCCTTTAAATACGATGATTAAATAACAATGACAAAAGTAAACTTACTGAAAAGTAGGGGCACAAAGCCATGAGTCTAAGGTGTTTCATTACACTATGATAGTCAGGTTGCCAAACTAGAATATCGTGAAATACACGATTTTTAAGCTGTGGCTATATGCCACAGTTTTTTATTATACAAAATGTCGAATATTGTAAAAATGTACATAAAGGAGGAGTCTATATTATGAAAGTCAAAAACATTCAAACCAAGTTACTATTGATCCTGTTGCCCCTTTTTATCTTGGTTTTAAGCGTGCTAACCGGGGTTAGCTATTATCTTTCCAAGCAATCTTTGACACAGAGTGTTGATCAGACAGCCATGGCGGTGGGAACGGACTATAGTAATCGTGTTCAAGCCGATCTAAATGTAATGCTATCTCGACTGGAAGATTTGGGAAATCTCCAGGAAATTCGCACGGGTACTGACAAGGTGAAGATCGCTCAAGTCCTAGCGGAGGCCAAAACACGATTCGGCACTTTTGATGCAGTCGTTTTGATTGCACCTGATGGGTCTGGGCTTACCAATACAGGAGCATCTGCTCCCTACGGAGACCGCGACTATTTCAAGAAAGTTATAGAAACTAAGAAAGCAGTTGTATCAGACCCGCTGGTGTCTAAGTCGACTGGGAAGTTGGCAGTTGTCTTAGCAGTACCAGTTACGCATGACGATCAGTCGACTGGGGTATTGGTCGGAACATTTTCGGTGGAAAGATTGTCAGAACTGATAAAGAATGTTGAATTTCTAGAGACTGGCGACGGTCAAATCGCCGATGATTCAGGCGTGGTCATAGCTGACCCCAAACAACCCGAAGTCATTGGTAAACTCAACCTTCTCGAAAAGAACATTAATCCAGAACTTAAGTTATCACAAGCTGAACTGGACGACCATTTGATCAACCTGTTTAAAACGACAGTGGAGTCCGGGAAACAGTTAAGTGGGACATATTCCTTTGGTATTGTTCCAAGTGTCGCGGTATTCACGCCAATCGAGTTGCCAGGCAGTCAACGTTGGGTCATGATGGTGGAAGCGCCCGAAGCCGAGGCCAGCAGAGAAACTAACAGTTTGGCTCGAATGATGATAATAATTGCCATAGTGTGTTTAGTCATCACTGCCCTAGCAATTGTATTGATTGCCAAAAGGTTTACAAAACCTATCTTGTTGATTCGAGACGAATGCCTGCTCTTGGCCCATGGAGACTTCAGAGAGCGTGAGACACGGGATTTTTCTGAAGATGAGATTGGACAACTGGCTAATGGTTTCCAGGATATGAGGACAAATTTGCGTGAACTGGTCACTAAGGTTTACTCACAATCTGAGCAGTTAGCTGCTGCAAGTGAAGAGCTCACGGCCAGTGTTGAACAATCAGCTCAGGCCTCGATCATGGTAGCAACGTCAATCACCGAAGTGGCGACAAGTGCGGAAGAACAATTAAGCGCAGTGGATGAAGCCTCGGCCGCGGTAGAGCAGATGTCTGCCAGCATCCAACAGGTCTCGGCAACAACTAGTGAGGTTGCAGGGCAATCGGTACAGGCTACCGAAAAGGCCAATGAGGGGAACAGCTCGGTGACTAAAGCAGTACATCAAATGGCTCAGATCGAACAAACTGTTACAACCTCCGCCAAAGCGGTCGCTGAATTGGGTGAACGTTCGAAGGAAATTGGGCAGATTGTTGTGACCATCTCAAGTATTGCTGAGCAAACCAATTTATTGGCCCTCAACGCGGCTATTGAGGCGGCAAGGGCAGGTGAACAAGGGCGCGGATTTGCTGTTGTGGCTGAAGAAGTGCGCAAATTGGCAGAGCAGTCACAGGAAGCGACCAAAGAAATCTCCGCCCTGATTGCTGAAATTCAGGGAGACACCGATCAAGCTGTTCTGGCCATGGGAAATGGCACCCGAGAAGTTAGGCTGGGAGCAGAAGTGGTTAACGCAGCTGGTCAAGCTTTTCAAGAAATCGCAGGATTAGTAACCCAAGTATCTGATCAGGTCAAAGAAATATCTTTGACTATAGATCAGATGGCTAGTGGTAGCCAACAATTTGTAGGTTCCATGAACCGGATTGATAGCTTGAGCAAAAAGGTGACTGGAGAAGCTCAGACAGTATCGGCGGCTACTGAGGAACAATCGGCGTCTATGGAAGAAATCGCTTCCTCGAGCCAGAGCCTTGCTATGTTGGCCCAGAATCTGCAGGAAGCCGTAAGCAAGTTTCGGGTTTAGAGAAGTAAAGAAACCTTGTAGCTACGCTCGCAATTATAGGAAACATGAGAACCATCCCCTTGCTTACCAAGTTTCGATAACTACCAGCTAAGAAAAGGCAGGAAGCGTCATAATCGCTTCCTGCCTTTTGAAGTATTAGTAAATAGCTAATAATATTCAGCATAACATTAAATATATTAAATAATATATTGACATTATTAATACATACGTTTATTATATTAATCAATATAAGCGTATTAGCAACTGAATGTAGAGGTGATGGTCTTGGATTATAAGATGCCCCATCGGTGTCCGGTTTGCGATCAGGAAATGAAGATTAGTAAGTTAACTTGTACCTTCTGTCCGACCAAAATCGAAGGGGAATTCAGCTCGTGTAAGTTTTGTCGGCTACCAAAAGAACAGTTAATCTTTATGGAGGCATTTATTAAATGTCGTGGGAATATCAAAGAGGTGGAAAAAGAGTTGGGTATCTCTTATCCGACGGTTCGAAGTCGCTTAGATAGTGTGATTGAGGCGCTTGGATACGGAGTGGAGAAGGAAAGAAATCCCGAAGTTGAAAGGGAAAACACCAATGAGGAAAGCCAGCGTAGGCAAAGGATTCTGGAAGCACTTGAACGTGGGGAAATTTCAGTACAGGAAGCGACACTTCAAATGAGAAAACAGTTAGATATAGATTGAGAAAACATAGACTTGAAGGGAGATAGAACAAATGAGCAGTGAAAAAATGAAGATTCTTGAAATGATTCAAGAAGGTAAGCTGACTGCGGCTGAAGGGATGGATCTGTTGAAGGCCATCGAGGAAGGCAACTCGCCTAAGGCGGGAACTCAGATCACGGAAAATGGGTTGGGAAAAAAAGAGAGGCTCGCAACTGGGGAACGCTTTTTGCGAGTTCGAGTGGTTGGAGAAAAATCGCTAAAGGTCAACGTGAATGTTCCTTTGAGTCTGATACATTCCGCGTCTAAATTAATTGTTTATGCAATGAGCTTTGTTCCCGCGGAAAAACGGGCTGAGCTAGAGCAAAAGGGTCTTGATTTGCAAGCGTTGGATGTTGAGGGACTCGCCCGGATTCTTGAAGAAAACCTAGATGGCAACATCGTGGACGTGGAAGTTTCCGATCCTGAAGAGGGACGAATTAAGGTGGAAGTGTGTGTGGAATAAATCAGCAAGGCTGTTAATGGTCCGGGTCAAAGTGAAGAAACGCAGGGGCTTTTCGTTTCTGGTACCTATCTGGGTTATCGATGAATTCATGGAAGCCTTTACGAATTTGGCTTGGGTCGGGGAGAAGGTCATTGGGTGTGTTCCGCTTCCCCGAGATGAAAACGTTCGAAAGAATCTGAGCTGGGTTAAGTCAATTCCCCCGAGCGGTGTTATTGCCTCAACACACAGAATTATCAAAGATTTAAGTCAACACAAAGGCCTGGACCTTGTTGATGTGGAAACTGAAGAGGTTCAAGTCAAGATAAGGATCAAATGATTGGGGAGTAGAGGATGAAACGACACATCTACCGAGTTTTAGTGAGCACACTGGCATTTTTTTTGGCGGCACAATTTTTACCGATTGTGGCGGCAACCCCTCTTCACTTCTTATGGGCAGGAATAGTCCTCGGTCTTGTCAATTTGATGATTCGCCCAGTACTGATTATCTTGACCATTCCACTTAATCTAATAACATTAGGGGTTTTCACTCTTATTATCAATACCTGGATGATCATGCTTACCAGTGGTCTATTGCCGGGATTTTACGTGCCAGGCTTTGGAGTTGCCTTTCTTGTAGGGCTTATGGTGTCCATTGCGAACTGGGGTTTCAAGGAGATGCGGTGATTAGGTAGCACTACTTGGTTTATGTGATAGGATTAAGTATTAAGCGGGCGAAGAGCGGGGGCAATCCCCGCTCTTTCGATTACCGTACTTTTCTGAAAGGCATTCGTGGTGCGAACTGAACCCGGTTTGTTAGATCGTCAAAAGAGTTAATTCCCTTTTTGGCTAGAAAACGTTGCATCCCCATCGGCAGGGGTTTGGTTTGGTTAAGAAATCCCGTGTCTCCCACTCCTAGACTGCTACCTGCTCCAGCTGTTCCGCCTTGATTTGAGAACGGATTTTTTCCTAAGAACATATTTTCGCCCCCTTTACCATACCAATATATGTAAACTATTCAGAGCGCGTGTTTGCATTCCAATAATTTTCAGGTAATTAAGCCTGATAAGAACCCTAAAAATTGCAGTCACGTTATGCTTAAAGTTTCATAATTATATAACAGCCTACTAGGAAACGGAGAGCATTCAGATGTTTGAGATACCTGCAAGACATTTTGCTCGATATTTTGAGATCCTTTCTGTACTCATACGACATGGATTTGGTTCAATGTTTATCTCGGGGAATTTGCTGTCGATGCAGGAGGAAAACTTAAGCATTGTAGGAGCACACCTTAGAATTGCCTTAGCGGAACTTGGCCCTGCTTTCATAAAGATGGGCCAACTTGCCAGTACTCGGTCAGATTTTCTTCCGCAACCTATTGTTCAAGAATTAGCGAAGCTCCAAGACCAAGTTCGTCCGCTTGCTTTTAAGGAGATACGCCGAGTGGTTGAAGAATCTTTACAGACCAGACTGGAATCAGTTTATCGAGAATTTGACCCTGTCCCTCTTGCGGCAGCTTCGATTGGACAAGTGCATTACGCAATTCTGCATAATGGAGAAAGGGTGGCAGTGAAAGTTCAACGTCCGCAGCTGCGGGAGATTGTTAAAACGGATTTAGAAATTTTTGAAATCCTTGTCAGCCAAGTGGAACAGAGAACGCAGTGGGGAAAGCGATACCCTATTCGTATGCTGCTTAAGGAGTTTTCCGATACGATCAAAGGGGAGTTGGATTTTCTCAATGAAGGAAAAAATGCAGAAAAACTGGCAAAAATAGGTAAGCGAAATTCCCATATTCTGATTCCGAAGATTTACTGGGAATTATCACACCCCTCCGTTTTAACCATGGAGTATATTTCGGGAACGCCTTTGCATCAAATTATTGATTCTCAGGAGACGTCTTATAATATTCACAAGATCGCGGATCGGTTAAGTAAAGCGCTTCTTCAACAGATCCTTCTGGAGGGATGTTTTCATGGTGACCCACATCCCGGTAATGTTTTTATCTTACCTGGGGAAAAAATTGCCTTACTTGATTTCGGAATTACAGGACATCTAACTCGTACTATGAGGGAGCAGATTTTGTCCCTAACTTCTGCACTTATCCGAGGTGATAATGTTCTGATTTTAGAGACAATCTCGAAAATGGGGATAGTACCGGAGCATGTTGACAGATTGGCCTTGCAAGCAGATATTTCTGCCTTACGTCACAAACATTTGAAAGTACCCTCGAGGGAATTTGCAATGGGTGAATCGATTCAGGACTTTTTCAATATCATCTTTCATCATGGAATTCATATTCCTTCTGAATTTATCCTCGTAGGGAAATCCTTGCTGACCCTTGAGGGGGCTCTAAACGCCCTAGATCCGACTATAAGGCTAGTTGAACAAGCCAAACCTTTTAGTAGAAGGTTTATCTGGGGGAAGTTTGGATTAAAGAATCTCTGGGAAAGAATTTGGAGTGGCAGGGAGACAGACACAACTAAATTACCAATAAAATACAATAGAATATAGATTGGCCGTTTGAAGTCTCTCACTATTTCTTCGCTAGAAAACCGTTGGACTAAAAGGTTTCTCGAACTTGTAGGAATATCTAAAACTGAATAGCCGTAGGTTTATCTTAAAGAGGTCTTGCTAAGGAAGTAGGGAGGACATGATCGAGGTTAAAGAACTGAGCAAAGTTTATCACGAAGGACGAGGAATCAAGAACATTAGCTTTCGGGTCGAGCCTGGAACAGCGTTTGGATTCCTTGGTCCGAATGGAGCTGGGAAGACCACGACAATCCGCCTTTTGATGGGATTCTTAAAGCCGGATTCAGGACTAGTAACAATCAACGAACATGATTGTTGGAGAGAAAAGACGGAAGTGAAGAAGATTGTTAGTTACCTTCCGGGGGAACTTCACTTTATTGAAAACTTGACAGGTGCGGACTTTTTAAATCTCATTGCAGGAATGCATAGAGAAAAAATTCATATAAAGAAGAATCGAGATTATTTCATAAGTGCTCTCGAATTGGATTTAGAAATACTCATTCGGAAGATGTCAAAAGGGATGAAACAGAAATTGGGGATAATTTCTGCATTGATGTTGGATGCAGGTGTGCTGATCCTTGATGAACCGACATCCGGCTTGGATCCTTTAATGCAAAAAGTGTTTATTGATTTAATCCTAGAGGAAAAGAAAAAAGGTAAGACTATATTTATGTCTTCCCACCAATTTGTAGAGATTGAACGTACCTGTGAGCAGGCTGGGATTATTCGCGAAGGTAAGCTTTTATCCGTTCAAAGTATATCTCAGCTAAGAGAAGCTGAATATCAAACCTTCGAAGTCGAAGTTGAGAGCAAGAAAGACGCTGAGCTTTTAACGCAGAGTCATTTAAATCTAACTGCGATTCAGGCGGGATGCTACGTCATCCGTGTAGGTGGTGAACTCGATAACTTATGGCTAGCGCTCTCTCAAGTTCGTGTCAAACGTTTTAGGCAACGATCTCTAGAGTTAGAAGAGGCTTTTATGGATTTTTACCGATAGTCGCGAAGTTCGAGAGAAAGCTATAGTTATAGGCTTAAGGTGGGGTGAATATGAATAGGGCATTGTTTCGGGCAACGTTTAAACAGCATCGCAAGAAAGTAGCTGTCATTTCAATGGGGATTATTCTTTATGAAGGACTCTTAACCTGGGTTTACCCTGTGATTGCTAAAAATCCGGCGGTTACGGAGATCGCAGGGTCTATCCCATCTGCGGTAAAAACCGTTTTTGGGGTCCCTGAAAATGCCAGAACAGATACATTTGAGTCTTTTATATCGGGACAGTTTTATGCGAGGATCTGGGTAATGTTGATGGCCTTATATGGAATTCAAATTGCGAATGCTTTACTTGCCAAAATGGTGGATGATGGATCTTTAGCTTTTCTTTTGTCCACACCGGTCTCTCGGAGTGAGATTCTTTCAACTCAAACGGGAGTTATGGTCAGTACAAATGCTATTCTCGTCGCGGCTATGATCGGTGGAGTATATTTGGGCACATTTTGTTCAGGGATTAAAGTCGAACATGCGCGTTATATAGACCTAGGACTCTTAGGACTTTCTTTTTTCTCGCTGATAGAATTTTATAGTCTCTTTTTCTCAGCTTGGTTTGTTGAGGAAGAACGGGCTGTAACCTACGCGATGGGGTTAACGCTGGCCTTTTACGGTATGGATATTGTTGGAGGACTGAGCGATAGATTATCCTGGCTAAAAAACCTCTCACTGTTCCAATGGTTTCAGCCGCAAGAGGTACTAGAGGGAACAACAGACCCATTGTGGCCTATTATTGGGTTTAGTGTCACTTCAGCGGGTCTTTGGTATTTGACAAAAAAGGTGTTTGAGACTAAAGATCTTGCGATTTAGTAGGCCTGTAAGTCGCATAGGATAACAGGGAGGTTTCAATTCCAGCCAACATTCAAATAGAAATAAAGTAGAAAATTCCTTTTCCCACTTTATTTCTATGTGAATGTTGGAGCTATTTATCCAGCTTTTAAGCATTCCTGTAACAAAACTTGTTTTCCAGTTTGTTACAGACCCTTTTTGTTCGAGAATTGCCGTTATTTTCGAGGATTATACACCATTTCGTAGGTGTATAATCCTCTTTTGGGGGATAGCGCACCACCACTCAGAAAATTTCCAAGTTTTGTTACGCCTCCTCCGTACTCTTCAGGAAACTGGGCGGAAATGATCACTGAGATTTTACATCTATAAGATCCAGAAAGAATAGAAACAACGGTATTCCGAATAACAAACCCCATACTCCCATAAAATGTTCTGCCATGATCAAAATGATAAAGGTAAAAAACACTGGAAGTTTCGTTTTCATAGACATAAGTTTTGGATTTAGGAAATAGGCTTCGAGTGCATGCAACACAACAATCATGCCCAGGATATAGAGCACTTTTATTACTCCACCTAACTTAAAAGCGATGATTGATAGCGGGATTAATGAAATGAGAACCCCCGCTACGGGTATTAAGCCAAGAATGAAAATCATAAAACCTAAACCGATCACTTGATGAAATCCCATCATACTTAAAACGAAGGCTGACACAATGGAGTTAATAAATGATATTAGAATTTGAGTTTCCATTACTTTTGCAAAAGAATTAACGAAATTCCTGCCTAATTTCTTATAATAAGTATAAATAAAGCTAACTTTACTGTCCTCGAACCTATTTAGAAATTTAATTGTCTTATCTTTTTCTAAGATTAGAAATAGACTTAATATCAAAGCAAGAAAGATATTTAAACTGAATCTCCATATATTTGTAACTGATTGAATTAGGTAAGTGCCAGCTTCTGTTATGTAAGATTGAATATTAGTACTAATTGCTTCTCGAATCTGTGGATTTATTGCGTCTTCATAACTATTAATATCAAAATTGCTTAACTGGACTCCGATAAACATTAATTGTTTAGTTAAAATAGGTATATATCTATAAATAAAAAAGACAATCGCCGAAGCTAAGATAATAAAGATAGTAAAGGTGATCCCCGTCCTATTTACGGGAATTAACTTAATAATTTTATGAAAGAGGTAATTCTGAATCCCATACAAAATAAATGAAAACATAAAAGTTAATAGGAGCAAATTCATCATTGGTTTGATGCTGATAATTATGCCAAGCAAAAGCAGTAAAGATAGCATTTTTCTAAACAAATTACTTTGTAAGAAATTTTTAAATTCCATTAAAATATTGAGCCTCCTGAATATTTACTAAAATGACTTTAAATTTTCGCTTATATCTATAATATCATGTTATATCGACAGTATCAAAGAGGTAAGCTCTTTATAGTCTTATTATGTCTCTTGGCAATGGTTATAAAACTATGGACTATCACCAGTTCTGTAATAAGTTCAATAAATAATTAGAAAAATATAAAAAAATGTATTAACATTGCCTCCATTTTGTTGTATTATATAACATACAACAAAATGGAGGTGTAATATATGAAAGAGAAACAACACGAAGGATTGCTGGAGGAAAAACGGTTGTTTTTCCCTCCTGAAGGGTTTTGTTCAAAAGCCGTAATTCAAAACCCTGAAATCCACGAACTAGGGCAGAATCGGACGAAGTTTTGGGACGAACAGGGAAAACGCTTGGACTGGTTTAAACCCTGGGACACAGTTCTAGAATGGAATCATCCATTTGCAAAGTGGTATGTTGGTGGCAAACTAAATGCGGCTTATAATTGCCTAGACAGACATTTGGAGGGGGCGCGTCGGAATAAAGCGGCGCTGATTTTTGAAGGAGAACTGGGAGATCGTAGAGTCTTAACCTATCAGGATCTTTATCGTGAGGTTGCCCAGTTCGCAAATGTGCTTAAGTCCTATGGGGTAGTAAAGGGAGACCGGGTGACAATTTATATGCCTCTGATCCCTGAGACTGTTATCGCGATGCTCGCTTGTGCTAGGATAGGAGCTGTGCACTGTGTTGTATTTGGTGGGTTTAGTGCAGAAGCTTTGAAGGACAGGATTCATGACTCTCGGTCAACGATTGTAGTGACTGCGGATGGGAGCTATCGACGAGGAAATAGTATTCCGTTGAAGGCTAATGTGGATAAGGCACTGCCTGTAACTTGTATAAACAATTGTGTAGAAACTATTATCGTCGTCAAGCGGACGGGTCAGCCTGTGGATATGCAAGATGAACGAGATGTGTGGTATCACGAGGTCATGAAGAATGTCTCGAGCGTCTGCCCAGCCGAACCCATGGATGCGAATGATATGCTTTTCATTCTTTACACGAGTGGAACCACCGGAAAACCCAAAGGGGTTGTTCATAGTGTAGGTGGTTATATGGTTGGGGTGTCAACAACCCATGAATGGGTATTTGACCTCAAAGAAGAAGATGTTTATTGGTGTACTGCTGATGTTGGTTGGATAACTGGACATAGTTATTTGGTGTACGGGCCATTAACAAATGGTTCAACGGTGGTTATGTATGAAGGCGCACCGGATTATCCAGAAAAGGATCGGTATTGGGAAATCATCGAGAAATATAGGGTAACAATTTTATATACTGCCCCCACTGCAATTCGGACGTTTATGAAATGGGGGGAAAGCTATCCAAGAGGCAGGGATCTTTCGAGTTTGCGGCTCTTGGGTTCGGTCGGAGAACCGATTAACCCAGAAGCTTGGATGTGGTATTACAAATATATTGGAGGAGAGCGTTGCCCTATTGTCGATACCTGGTGGCAAACGGAAACTGGTATGATTATGATGGCACCAGTTCCAGGGATTACGCCTCTAAAGCCAGGATCGTGTACGATCCCGTTCCCAGGTGTCCATATAGAAATAGTGGACCCTGAGGGCAATCTTGTTCCGAAAGGGGAGGGTGGGTATTTAGTGGTTCGTGAACCATGGCCGGCGATGCTTAAGACGGTTTATGGGGATGACAAACGATATGAGGATACTTATTGGAGTCAATTCGGGGGTGCCTATTCTACAGGGGACGAAGCAAAATGGGATGAAGATGGTTATTTCTGGGTGATTGGACGGGTTGATGATGTTATCAATGTCTCGGGGCATCGGATTGGAACGGCGGAAGTAGAAGGTGCTTTAGTTGATCATCCATCGGTTGCTGAAGCAGCTTGCGTAGGTAAGACTCACGAAGTAAAGGGCCAAGCGGTGTTCGCTTTTGTTAGCTTAAAAGAAGGAATTGTCATCCGCGATGAGCTGATTGATGAACTAAAAGCGCATGTTGTCCTAAAAATTGGTTCCCTTGCACGACCCGATGACATTTTTTTAACGGCTGAATTACCGAAGACTCGAAGCGGAAAGATTATGAGGCGTCTTCTAAAGGATATCGCCGATGGTCGGGAAATGGGCGATACCAGCACCCTTGCAGATGTTGCGGTTATAAATTTTCTGAAAAAGAATATTGACGCTCAGAAGAATCAAGCAGCGTTTAAGGCCGCGTTAAAGGTAGGGAGGAACAAGGTTATAATTCCTGACACTGCCGCGTTTAATCGCTGTATGGATGAGTCCAATGAAGGGTACAGTTATACGATATGGTTCGCTACACCAGCTCAAGATGGATCGCGTCATCCAAATACTCATTTTTATTGCTTTCAGTGGGTAGAAAGACTGAAGTTGGTGCCCCAAGTCGCCTTAGCTATCACAAATATCATGATAAACAATAAGGCTGCCGTCGAAGCAATCTTCGCGCACGGGACCCCGGATTTTAGCCATGCAGTGATCAATGAGGGAAGTATTACGGATGACTTGTCAGAGGAAGGACAGATCTGCTTTTTTGGTTCAGTGGGCTAGATTCTTAATGTGTCTTAAATGCCGCAATTTAGTTTTTACCACTACTGCCGAACAACCAAACAAGCATAGAAACACAGGTGTAGGAAGGACGTTTCTTCCTGCACCTGTGTCTTTTTTTCGGGCTATTTCTCCTGAAATTATAGGCTTACGGGTTTCCACTGCAGTGGGTGGAGAAAGTCGATTTGAAGTACTAGGTCATGAGTGCTTATGTGAACGTCGTCTTACATTTGATCTTTCGTTTGATGTTGCCAAAAAGATGACCATTTATGCTATAATTATGACTAAAAACTATCCGTTATATTTTATGGGGTTAATCGTTGACTTTTCTTTTAGCAAACTAGTGTTAGACAATCGAGTGAAGTGGTGGACTATTGGTACGGGAAAGTGTTACAAAAAGGATCTATAGCGCTTATTAACACTCACCTGAAATTAATCAAAGGGGATTTTGAGAAAGCTATTGATATGGTCGTGATAATATATTAGGTGAAGAAGCAACTATATGAAGTGCGGGAGGTTCAATCATTTGGAAATGACTGGAGCAGAGGCAATTATAGAATCCCTGAAAAACGAAAAAGTGGATGTGGTTTTTGGCTATCCGGGCGGGGCAGTCTTAACACTTTATGATGCTTTGTACAAAGCGGATTTCAACCATATTCTAACGAAGCATGAACAAGGAGCAGTACATGCGGCCGACGGTTATGCCCGAGCGACAGGAAAGGTTGGGGTTGTAATTGCTACTTCCGGTCCAGGGGCAACTAATCTCGTAACAGGTATTGCTACTGCCTATATGGATTCAATCCCTTTGGTGGCTATTACGGGGCAAGTTGCAGTTCCACTGATCGGAAGGGATTCCTTTCAGGAGGCAGATATTCGTGGGATTACAACCCCTATAACAAAACACAACTATTTGGTGAAGAAGATAGAGGATTTACCTGGAGTTCTTAAAGAAGCCTTTTATATTGCTCGCACAGGTAGGCCTGGGCCCGTGGTAGTTGATATAGCAAAAGATGTCTTTGTGGCAACTTTAGATTATCAATACCCCAAAGAGGTTAAGTTGCGTGGGTATCATCCATTGTATGAAGGAGATTCCGAGACGATTGATAAGGTCTTCGAGGAATTAAAGTTAGCCCATACTCCTCTTATTTTTGTAGGCGGCGGTGTTAATCTATCTAATTCTTCCGCAGAATTAAAGAGTTTGATAGAACAGACAGGGTTTCCTGTGATTTCAACTTTGATGGGTTTGGGATGTATACCGTTTGATCATCCCCAGTTCTTAGGTATGGTTGGGATGCATGGGTCTTATGCCGCTAATATGGCGACGACGGAATGTGATTTGATGCTTGGCATCGGAGTTCGTTTTGATGATAGAGTCACTGGACTCTTGAGCGAATTTGCTCCTAAGGCTAAGATTATTCACTTTGATATCGATCCGGCAGAAATTAACAAAAACGTGTTGGCCCATCTGCGTGTTCTCGGAGACATAAAATGGTCAATTCCTGCTCTATCTCAGCGGGTGAAGGAAATCTCCGACGAGTTAAGAGAACAAGTGTGTCCTTGGACAGAGAAAGTCAGTTTCTGGCAACGAGAAAAGCCTTTAACTTACAAGCCGGATACAGATCTTGTTATGCCCCAAGCGGTCGTTGAGAAAGTTAGTCAGTTGACACAAGGGGATGCTGTGATTGTTACCGATGTGGGACAACATCAGATGTGGGCTGCGCAATACTACGGATTTAAAAATCCGCGCTCGTTGCTCACTTCAGGGGGGCTAGGGACGATGGGCTATGGTCTTCCCGCTGCTCTAGGAGCCCAATGTGGGTTACCTGATCGTACGGTGGTTCTGTTTGTCGGTGATGGTGGATTTATGATGAATTGCCAGGAGCTAGCGATGGCAGCCGATTATAATTTTCCAGTAAAAGTACTGATCTTTAATAATCAGTCTTTAGGTATGGTCGCTCAATGGCAAAGAATGTTTTACGGGGGACGTTATTCCCACACAAGTCTCAAAGGACACACAGATTTTGTGAAATTGGCAGAAGCGATGGGTGTGACTGGTTTAAGAGTGACTAAACCAGAGGAACTTGGCATTGTCCTTGAAGAAGCGTTGGCTACGCCTGGCCCTGTGGTAGTGGATATTCGGATCCCGGAAACAATGGATGTCTTGCCTATGGTTCCATCGGGCGCCCGATTGGATCAGATGATTTTTGGGGAGGTAGACGCATGAAACATACACTCGCTGTTTTAGTCGAAAATAAACCGGGCGTTTTAACCCATATTTCTGGACTAATTAGTCGTCGAGCCTTTAATATTGAAAGTATTGCAGCCGGTTATACGGAGGAACCCGATACAACAAGGATTACGATTGTGGTGGAGGGAGATGAGATCGAGCAGGAACAGGTTGTCAATCAATTGTCAAAATTAGTAGATGTCATCAAAATTAGTGACCTTACAGCGGTAGAGTCGATTCAACGTGAGCTAGCATTGATCAAAGTGAAAGCAAGTGTTAATACACGGTCAGATATTATTAATATTGTCGAGATTTTTAGAGCAAGCATTGTAGATGTTAACCGAGAGACGATGGTTATTGAGCTTTCAGGTGACGAAACTAAGATAGATGCCCTATGCCAGGTACTAGAGGATGATCATGGAATCATTGAAATTGTACGTACAGGTAAGATCGCTCTCTCTCGGGGACCAATTCCGGCAAAAGACCAGTGATACAAAAGGCAAATGTTATGGAAAGCTAGTCAAAGACGCATAGATCGTATAATTGTAAAAAATGAATACAAATTTCAGAGACACTTGGAGATGAGGAAACGCATGCTATTGCCGCTTAGCCGAATACCAGAACTAAGTCCGAATCGTCAAGCATTTCCCTTGATTAAAGAATTTCTCAATAGAAGTGAACTGCTTCAGATTAAGGTTCACAAACAAAATGGGGTAACAGTGATCGACTGCGGTGTTAATGTCGAGGGCAGTTGGGATGCTGGAATTTTATTTGCTGCTGTTTGCCTTGGAGGGCTGGCCCAAGTAAAACTACAATGGATGGATTTTGACGGGTTGCGCTGGCCGTCGGTTGAAGTAGTCACGGATCACCCTGTGCGGGCATGCATGGCATCACAATATGCTGGGTGGCCTATTAAACTTGGCAGGGGGGTGACTATGGGTTCCGGTCCAGCATGCGCTATTGTTCATAAGGGTAGTCTGTTTAGGATGTTGGGGTATGAAGATCATTCTGAGACAGCGATTATTTGCTTAGAAGGTAGGGAACTGCCATCGGACGAAGTAATTCAGCATATTTTACAGGAGTGTCACTGCGATCCCAGGAATCTTTATATCTTAGTAGCGCCAACTGCATCTCTGGTGGGTTCCGTACAGGTAGCTGCACGAGCCTTAGAAACTGCCCTATTTAAAATTAGGCGGTTGGGCTATGACTTAGGAAATATTATTTCTGGTTGGGGTGTTTGCCCTATTCCACCTGTAGCGCGTGATACTCGAAGTGCTTTAGGACGGACCAATGATGCGATTTTTTATGGTTCATCGGTTCTCTGTAACCTTCGTGATGACGATGAAACGTTGGAACATCTGGTAAAACAAGTTCCGTCCTGTTTTACTAGAGGGTATGGAAATGCTTACATGGAAGCACAAACAACATCTAACAATTTTTTCAATATAGACCCAGATCAATTTACTCCAGCAGAAATATGGTTGTGTAATTTAAACAGTGGCAGATCTTTTCATGCTGGATCCTTACGTCCAGATATTTTACGGAGATCATTTGAGCTAGAGACAAACTCATGCATATAGGTGCTTGAGACTAGATGACCTCTTTGGCAAATATAACAATCCCCACGGAACTTCGGATTACGCGAAGTTCCCTTTTTATTGCATTTTTCGGCTATATTAGTATTATTCGATAAATAATCATGTCTATTTCGACAAAAATTGCGCAATAGTTGTGACATAATTAAAATGTATTAAATTTCTAAAATAAATATTATTAATTAATACAAGCAGATGTATTTGGCAAAACGGTTCGATTAGTGATTACTTGCTTTTACATGAGGAGTATCCATCACCACAACCTGGGAAAAAAATTTTAGAAAACTAGTATTTGACTACTAGGTTACGGAGGGTTGATTGTGAAGAGTATCAGCGAGGACAGTTTGGGCAGGGAACAGGTTTCTTTTTATCAGGATGAGAAGAGTATTCGGGTTATGTTTGAAAACTTGATTGATGCCTTTGCCTACCATAAAATGCTGTATAACTCCGAAGGTAAACCGGTTGACTATGTCTTTTTGGAAGTAAATAGTGCTTTTGAAAAGCTAACAGGTTTAAAGAGAGAAACGATTATCGGTAGAACTGTCCTTGAGTTCTATCCGAACACGGAAAGTTATTGGATTGAAACATATGGTCGGGTTGCCATGACAGGAGTCTCAGAGAAACTTGAAGACTATTCAGAGGAACTCGGCGCTTGGATTGAGGTTAATGTTTGTTCACCAAAGAAAGACCATTTTGCAACAATATTGCATGCTAGCACAGAACGTAAGTTACAAGAACTGGAACTTCGTAAATCTAAGGAACGATTGAGTCTGATTATTGAGCACTCTCAGTCCGCATTCTATAGAACGAATACTGTCACTAACAGGTATGATTATATGAGCCCAGTGATCGAAAAACTATCGGGGTATACTCCTCTGGAATTAATGGACAAGCCCATAGAGTGGCTTTTAGAAAGAATCCACCCGATGGATTTGCCCATTGTGACACAAGGACTGTACGAAGTATCGTCACGAAGTAATGTCTCGGTCGTAATCGAATACCGCATCTTGTGTAAAGACGGTCAATATCGCTGGTTTAGCGACCGTTGTAGTACAATTCAAGAAGATGATGATTTGGATCCCCAGTATCGTTATGGAGTTGTAGAAGATATCACCAAACGCAAAAGATTAGAGGAAGAACTTCTAAAAGCAAAAGTCCAAGCCGAATCAGCAGATTCAGCGAAAAGTATGTTCTTGGCCAATATGTCTCATGAAATTAGGACCCCTATCACTGAAATAATGGGGATGATTCAACTCACGCAGATGACAACGAAACTCAGTGAGAGTCAACAGGAATATCTGAGCCTGTCTAAGATTGCTTGCGATTCCCTTTTGGTCATTATTAATGATATTCTAGATTACTCAAAGATTGAAGCAGGAGTTATGAAACTAAATATTGCGGGTTTCAGTACCAGAAGCATGATCAATGAGGTGGTAAGTTTGTTTCAGCTTTCGTCGAAGAAAAAGGGTTTAATTATGGAGGTCTTGGTTGGAGAGGATGTCCCTGACAATCTTTTAGGTGATCCTTTTAGGTTGAGACAAATCATTTCGAATCTGCTTGGAAACGCTGTCAAATGCACAAAAGAGGGAAGAATCGATCTTTATATTAAAAAGATTGAGGATCTTCATAACAATAGAGTCAAACTAGAATACATCGTCAAAGATACGGGTATCGGTATCTCTCCTGAAAATATGGAGTTGCTATTCAATAGCTTCAGTCAAGTAGGTCGTCTGTCAAAAGGCCAATACGGTGGAACTGGTCTGGGACTTGCCATATGTAAACGGTTAGTGGAGATGATGTCCGGCGAAATATGGGTAGATAGCATAGAAGGCGAGGGCAGTAATTTTCATTTCACCTGTATTCTGGACAGACAGGATTGTGAGGACGGTTCCGCATTAGAACCTGTCGCGAAACCCCTGGACTATAGCAAAGAAACGTCTCAAAGTCTCTTACTCGTAGAGGATAACGCTGTAATCAGGCGGTTTGTAGAAGAATTAGCTAAGAAAAAAGGTTGGCAGGTTACCGTGTCCGAAAACGGAAAGGAAGCTGTGAATTGCATTCGGCAGAGGAAGTTTGATGGTATTCTGATGGATATTCAGATGCCTGTCATGGATGGTTTCATGACTACCGAAATCATTCGACAAATGGAAAAAGATACTGGTTGTAGGAGAACACCGATTATAGCTATGACTGCTTATGCCCTAAAGGGAGATAAGGAAAAGTGCTTGGAGGCAGGGATGGACGATTATCTAACTAAACCGTTGGTCGTGGATGAATTTTATGCAGTCGTTTCACGCTGGACCAATGCCAATTAACTCTTCTTTATTGAATTAATCAATGACCAAGGAGATAAAGAATATATGCGGTAAAATAATATTGAGATTTGATTATAATAAAAAGCCGGCTATTGCCGGCTTTTTATCTTATTATAAGCTCCCTCTTCAAGTGGTGGTACCCGGTACTCTGCATCGGTCTCGATCTTTAAATTAATTGAGCGAGTTTACATACTAATCTTGGGATAGGGGGCTTTTATAATACTTATAGATGCCTTGGAAGATGGCACTGGCTACATTTTTTTGAAATGTTTCGTTTTGTAACCTAGCTTCTTCATAAGGACTCGAAATAAAGGCGGTCTCTAGCAAAATGGCAGGCATTGTGGCATTTCGTAAAACATAAAAGCCAGCTTGTTTGACTCCGCGGTTATTTGTTCCTAGTGTGTCGATGGCAGCAGATTGGATACTGTTGGCAAGGAGTAAACTCTCTGCTTTTTTAGAACAATCATCGGAATAATAAGTTTCAGTGCCTTGAGCAGTAGGGCTAGAACTACTGCCGTTATTATGGATGCTAATAAATAAGTCGGGTTTTGTTTCATTGGCTATGTTCACCCGGGCTTGAAGGTCCTCTAATTCAGAATAATGCGCTGCCGGAGTAATATCTTTATCTCGTGTTAAGATTGTCTTTGCGCCTGCTTGTTTTAACATATCATTTAAGGCAAGTGCTATAGCCAAGGTGTTATTTTTTTCATAAGTATGATTTGGGCCAATTGCCCCTGTATCTGGTCCCCCATGACCGGGGTCAATTAAAATTGTTTTGCCCGCTAAAGAGTTAGCAGGGATCCCTTGAAAAGGATCAACGAGAACTTCCTTGGCTGGATCATAAGTGGTAGGAACAGTAGGAGGTGTAGTAGTGGGAGGTGTAGTAGTAGGAGGTGTAGTAGTATCGTCGCCCCTAGAAGGAGTCTCTGGTTTTTTAATTTCCGAGGGAAGGGTGGGAAATTGTTTAAGATTATCCTTATATTTCGAAGAAGTTTTCCCCTCAATAATGTTTTGGGAGTTAGAACTAATAATTGCTGTTCCGCCAAGGATATAGACTGTACCATTCACACTTAAGTCAAGGTTGGTCGTTGAATTGATGTTATACGTTGTGGCAGGGCTAACATAGTCCGCAGAAATCCATCCAGTTTTGGATTGATAGGTAGTTTTGTACCATTGGCCTTGCTTTTCGCTAAGATCAACAGTAGTGCCATTTGGGATGGTAAGCAGTGCAGTTCCTGTTGCTGAAGGAGAATCTCTTAGATTTAAGCCACCTGAGGCAGTGACGATTCCTTTTTCAAGGTCATTGTTGCTGGTACCTTCATCGGTATTCTTAGTTGGAGGCTCAATTTTCATATGTTCTCGCAAGAGGCTGTAGACTGAGGGCGGAATATCTTCCTTTTCAGTTAGTAGAAGGGGGGCCTTGAATTTAGAAGCAAGCACAGTACCTGCGACGGCATCCGGAAAAGTGATGCCGGATGCTAAGAAAATATCATCCGATATATATGTAGCTTTCATAAATGATGTGACTTTGGCATTAGTTTCGTATCGGTCTAGACCGGCCAAACGGGTTTCGACAGTTAATTTATTCTTAGTCAAGTTAGCAGAAGGGATGACAGCTTCCCCACCGATCACAATTAAATGCTTAGGTTTATTCTCTGTATAATATTGAATGACGGAATTAGGAAGAGTTGTTGATGTAAGAACTATGGGGATCTGTTTAATTCCTGCGAAGGTAGCGGCAGATAATGCATCGGGGAAATCATCTCCGTTAGCAAGGATGAGTGAATCGCTCGATAAATGATTGGCAAGAAGAATAGATGTTTCATAACGATCCGCTCCGCCGATTCGTTCGTAAGGTAAAGATAGTTCCTCAAGCTCTTTTTCGATAGAAGGTTGTAAACAAGCGGTTCCGCCAAGGAGAATAATCTTATTAGGTTTCAAGCGATTTAGTTCGGTGAGAACACGTACGTCAATTGAGTCTCCTTTAGTCAGTAAAATCGGAGCATTTAAGCTGACTGCAAAAGGAGTTGAAGCTATAGCATCGGGGTAATCGGAGTATTCGCATAAAATAACTGTTTGAGCTGAGTCCCATCCTTTATGAGATATCTTAAGAGCCGTTTCGACCCTGTCTTGTCCGGATATACGCTCTGCTGGGAAAACCAATGGGCTAGCGGGCGTTACTAAAGGCGTGCTTAATAGTACCGCAAGTGATGTAATTAGCGTATAAATTATTTTTTTCACATGGTTCATCCTTTCGTATCGAGATATGAAGATTATACCATAAATCTGTATGGTTTTTGGTATAATTTATACTCTAAAGTAGTTATGATATGATAAAATTGTCGAGATAGATATTTTGGTGCGAATAAGGAGATGAATAGAGATGAAGAAAGTCATTATGTTTACCAATAATACCTGACCCTATTGCACAATGGCGAAAGAGTTTCTCTCGCAAAACAAAATTTCTTATGAAGAAAAAAACATTAGCAGTGATAATCAAGCAAGATCTGAGCTACAAAGACGTAACATTAGTGGGGTTCCTGCTTTTTTAATTGGTGAAGATGTTGTCGTGGGCTTAGATAAAGAAAAGCTCCTAAAGTTAGTGGATCACCCTGTGATAGAATGCGAGAAATGTTCGAAGAAGATGCGGGTGCCAATAAAGAAAGGTACAATCCAGGTTACTTGCCCGAAGTGCGCCCATTATTTTAACGTCCAGACCTAAGTAAAAAGAGGGACTTCGTTCGTGCGAAGTCTCAATGTTCAACTTTAGTTGAACGATTTCACTAAAGCACTCAACAAACGTAGAATGAAGGTGGTTAATTAATGTTTAAAATTACTGAGGATTGCGTTGAAAAAAAAGCCATGTCGGAATACTTTTCCTCTGAGGCAAAAAAGGGTACGGCGGAATTCGAAGAGCTGATCAAAAAGTTTGAAGCGGAACCACAGTATATATTTCGAATGAGAGATCAAGACCTCGAAGTCTACTATATCGGCTACTCGGATGACTGTACTAGACCAAGGGGCTTTGATCCGTTAGATATGTATGGAGAGTATTATGGGTGTATGGACATCCAATACCTCAATGCCAAAGGTGAATATGAAAGACTCTAGTTTAGACGCTAGATATATTTGGACTTCTGGAAAAGACTATTTACTAAACAATTAAATAAGATTTCAAGTCAGATTTTGATGTTTTTTTGTACTAGTCAGAAAGTATAATTTTCAATTATTTTAAGCATAAGTGCACGACGAAGGCTACCACCAGCACCTGAAGGCTTGGTGCTTGCCTTCGTTTTCTTTAGATTATAATTGTTTAAATTATTTATAATTTTGTAAAAATTTATACTACAAGTACATGTTTTGTATTAGAATATAGAGATAAAGGAATGAAAGGATGAGGGTAAATGTATCGTAAGATTGTTTCTATTTTAGGGGATGAGGCTAAGGATTTGTTAGAACACAAATGTATGACTATTCCTAAAGAACTCATTCATCTACCAGGTTCGGATTTTATTGACAGGGTATTTGGGATGACTGACCGATCAAATAGTGTTTTGAGGAATTTGGCTGCGCTTTTTAATCATGGACGTCTAGCTGGAACTGGTTACCTTTCGATATTACCCGTTGATCAAGGCGTGGAACACTCTGGAGCAGCGTCTTTTGCACCTAACCCGATTTACTTCGATCCTGAGAATATTGTCAAACTTGCAATAGAAGGTGGGTGTAACGCAGTTACATCAACTCTTGGGGTGTTAGGAGCGGTATCACGTAAATATGTTCATAAAATCCCGTTTATTCTAAAAATTAATCATAATGAACTGCTGACCTATCCAAATACATTTGACCAAAAGTTATTTGCATCGGTTGAACAGGGCTTCCAAATGGGAGCCGTGGGAATCGGTGCTACGATATATTATGGTTCGCAGCAGTCAGGGCGACAAATTGAAGAAATCAGCGCAGCCTTTAGACGTGCCCATGAGTTGGGTATGTTTACAGTGCTTTGGTGCTATTTGCGCAATGATGGTTTCAAAAAGGACAAGGTTAGCTACGATGCTTCGGCGGATTTGACGGGGCAGGCTAACCATTTAGGAGTTACAATAGAAGCCGACATTATAAAACAGAAACAGGCGACCAATAACGGTGGGTATGTTGCTTTAGGATTTGGTCAAACAAGTAGGCTCGTCTACGATAAATTGACGTCCGACCATCTGATCGATCTAACACGCTATCAAGTTGCAAACTGCTACATGGGGAGAGCGGGTCTGATTAATTCTGGAGGTGCTTCGGGAGAAAATGACTTACAACAAGCGGTGAAAACTGCTGTTATCAATAAAAGAGCAGGCGGGATGGGTTTGATCTCTGGCAGGAAATCATTTCAGAAACCCATGAGAGAAGGCGTCGAATTGCTTAATGCGATTCAAGATGTCTACCTAGAGAAAGGTATTGATATAGCTTAACGAACAAAGCAACTTTATCTTCTTAAGATGATGAAGTAGAATAAGAGAATAGCTTCTAAACAACTAAGAAGATGAGGGAATGCAATGTATCCAACAAACCTAAACTACACTATGCCGGCAGAATGGGTCAAACACTCGCGTACCTATATTTCTTGGCCGGTTCAGTCATCGATGTGTTATCCAGAGGATTATGAAACGGTTTGTCTTGGCTATACCGAAATTATCCAGGCTATTGCTGAATTTGAACCGGTGACGGTTATAGCAAATACCACTAACTCGGAAAAGCTCTCTCGAATATTTCAGAATGAGCGGGTTGAATTTATTTATATCGATCATAATGACGCCTGGTTACGGGATAATGGACCGACGTTTCTAATCAAAGATACGGGGGAGCTAGCGGGGGTCAATTGGCAGTTTAATGCCTGGGGTGGTAAGTATGCGCCGTGGAATTTAGATGATCTGGTTGCTCCTCAAATTCTTAACTCTGTCGGAGTAAAATGCTTTGATGCGCCCCTAGTGATGGAAGGAGGTTCCCTCCATGTCGATGGAGAGGGGACGCTTCTGACCACGGAGCAGTGTCTCCTAAATCCTAATCGAAACCCGGAACTAACGAAAGAACAGATTGAAGCGGAATTGAAGAAATTCCTGAATGTACAGAAAATTATCTGGCTCAAAAAAGGGTTAGATGGGGATGAGACAGACGGTCATATCGACAATATCGCCTGCTTTGTGGCACCTGGTAAAATCCTGATTCAGGTTTGTGACGATCCTGAGGACGAAAATTACCAGATCACTCAAGACAACTTAAAGTTACTAGAGTCGGAAACCGATGCCCTAGGGCGGAAATTCGAACTAATTCCCATCCAACAGCCTCCAAAATTGTGCGATGTAGAGACTGGTACGCGATACACCTTGAGTTACCTGAACTTCTATTTCGTCAATGGGGGAATCATCTTGCCTGTTTTCGGGGGTGAAGCTGCTGAAACCGACGGCTTAGCTGTGCAGATGTTGGGCAAACTCTTCCCAGAAAGACGGATTCGTACAGTCAATGGCATGGCGATTATCCGGGAAGGCGGCAATGTGCATTGTACAACTCAGCAGATGCCGGAGGGTGGTGACGTATGAGAAACGTAATAGTGGCGGCTACGCAGATGTCTTGTTCTAAAAGTATCGATGAAAATATTGAAAAAGCAGACGGGTTAGTTAGGGAAGCTGCAAAAAAGGGTGCTCAAATTATATTGCTTCAAGAGTTGTTTGAAACCCCCTATTTCTGTCAAAAGGAAAAATCCGACTACTATGTCTATGCGACGGAATTGGAACAGAATAAAGCCGTTCAGCATTTTAAACAAGTAGCTAAAGAGCTACAGGTAGTTCTGCCAATTAGCTTCTATGAGAAAAAAAACCAAGCCCGCTACAATTCTCTAGCAGTCATTGATGCCAGTGGAGATGTGTTAGGGAAATATCGCAAGAGTCATATACCGGATGGGCCAGGTTATGAAGAAAAATTCTACTTTAACCCTGGTGACACGGGATTTAAGGTCTGGAATACCCAATACGCAAAAATCGGGGTTGGGGTCTGTTGGGATCAATGGTACCCAGAGGGGGCGCGATGTATGGCCTTAATGGGTGCTGAATTGCTTTTCTATCCGACGGCTATCGGTTCTGAGCCCCAAGACGGGTCCATAGATTCTAAGGATCATTGGCAGACTTGTATGCTCGGGCATGCCGCTGCAAACCTGATGCCAGTGGTTGCCTCAAACCGAATCGGGGTTGAGGACGACGAAGATTCCGGGATAACCTTCTATGGATCTTCCTTCATTGCTGGACCACAAGGAAACAAGGTGGCAGAGGCTAGCCGGACAGAGGAAACCGTTTTGGTGGCTGAATTTAATCTGGAACAACTTGAGACGCAAAGGCTAGAGTGGGGGATTTTTCGGGATCGCCGACCTGACTTATACAGACTAATCTCCTCGTATGATGGTGAGATAACTATCAAGGGTGACTGAATGAAAATAACCATCACAGAAATCTTCTGCAAATATCCACTGTACAAAAGGGTTCATCCTAAAAAGAGAGTCTTTCACACGTCCGTGTGAAAGACTCTCTTTTTAGGATGAGCGTATTTGAATTAACCAACACGTTCTCTCTAATTTCTGGGACCTAGTTCGAAAAATAGCCGATCAAAATAATTAGGGAATATAATTAGTAAGGAGAAGAAATTTAGACAGAACACACTATCGTAACAGAATAAAAAGGATTGATAGAATGTATGTCGAATCATTGACAATGATAATAAATTGAAAGTATAAGTTAGAAGATTTAAGGAGTTGCAAAAATGAGTAAACTAAGTACTTCGAAGTCCGCGATAAACTACGGGATACGCATTAAACTACAATTGGGTTTCTTAGCAGTCTTGCTCTTAACAATGCTTGTGGGTGGAGTGGGCTATTATGGAGTCTATAAGATCAACCAGGGTGCAGAAGAACTTGGAGGACATTGGTTGAAAGCAACGATTGCCTTAGCGCAAGTTGTAGAGGATACTGAAGATACTCGGCGCACCCTATTGTTGGGATTTACAATGCGTGCTGATCCGACAGAATACCAAAACAGCAAAACAAGTTTTAATAGTTATAAGATTAAGTGGGAGAATGACTTTACCACATATGAAAAATATGTATCTACATCGGAGGGAAAAGCAAGAAACGCAGCGATGCGAAAATCATTTGATGCCTATATGGTTGATGCTGATCAGGTTTGGAAATTGGTAGAAGAAAAAAGTGAGGTTGAAGCTCGATCAGTGTTAACTGAAAAAAGTAAATTAAGCTTTGAACAGCTTCTTAAAGATATGGAAGATCAGATGGCCTTCATGGCTGTTGGGGGAAATCAAGCAGTACTTGATGCTGATGCTACTAATAAATCTGTTTTGAGACTTCTGATTATTTTCGTGGCCCTAGCCTTAATCGGGGGAACTGTTTTAGCTATTATGTTGGCCCGACATATTAGCAAGCCTCTTGCAGTGGTAACCAAGGTAGCTCAGGCTGTTGCAGAAGGGGATTTGAATGTTCAAATGCCGAAAATAAAAAATAGAGACGAGATCGGCGTTTTAGCCAGTGCTGTCGCGGAGATGGTAAATTCGCTTCGCGCAGTCATTAGCGAAGTTTTAGTCCAGTCCGAGAGTGTGGCGGCGACCAGCCAAGAATTGTCGGCTGCTGCTGAGGAAGCGACTGCTAGTAGTGAACAAGTGTCCGATACGCTAGCCCAACTTGCGAGCGGGGCATCGGATCAAGCCATCTCCGTCGGAGATACAAGTGGTGTCATTGAACAGCTTGCGGCAAGTGCACAACAGGTTGCAGAGAATGCAGAGGCGGTTAGTCAAAGTAGTGGTAAGGCTGCTCGGGCTGCAGAGATGGGGGCTGTACAGGCAGAAAACGCTGTGCAAAAAATTGAACAAATTCGAGAAGTGTCAGCCCAAACAGCTGATGCCGTTTTTCAATTGGGAGATCAGTCCAAACAGATTGGGCAAATCGTGGATGTGATCAAAGGAATAGCCGACCAAACGAATCTGCTAGCCTTAAATGCTGCCATTGAGGCTGCTCGCGCGGGTGAACAGGGGCGAGGCTTCGCGGTTGTTGCCGAAGAGGTGAGGAAATTGGCAGAGCAATCCTCGATATCGGCAACGCAGATCGCAACCTTAATCGATAATATTCAACGCGAGACGGAACGTACTGTCGAACTGATGGAGAAAGGGAAGGTGGGAGTTGCCGCAGGAGTTGAAGCGGTTAATTTAGCAGGAAATTCCTTCAGGACAATTGTAGACGAGGTCAACTCGGTCGTTAATCAAATTCAGCTCGTCACTGCTGCTTCGCAGCAAATGGCCATCGGGACCACCCACGCCGTTAAATCCGTGGAGAGCATTGGAGTAATTGCGGAGCAAACTGCAGCCAGTGCCGAAGAGGTTTCCGCTGCGTCTGAAGAACAAGCTGCTACGATGATATCGGTCAGTCAATCCGCAGAAGCTTTGGCAAAGCTGGGGGAAAGCCTCATGAGTGCCGTTGCCAAATTTAAGGTGTAGCGTTTATTATCTTTATTAAGACCAAACTGGAATGAATGAGCCATAATCTCCTATTTTGTGGGGATTATGGCTCATTTTAGATTGTCGAAATATTAACCAGAAAAGTTTATTTTTCAGAAGACAAAATTCGTGCCAATTCATCAGTTTCTTGTGAGATAATAGAAGAAAAAGGAAAAATTAAGTTCTACTAGGAGTTTATCCAATAATTCTCTTTATCAGAATTAATTCTGATAAAGAATCCTGAATGTAAGTTGAGTTGCTTGAGAAGGTGGTGAGTACTTATCAAGATTCCATTGATTGCTTTGCTCTTACAAGGTATACCAGAACAAATTGCAGTTGTAACATTAGCTTGTGTAATTGCCAAATTACCTTTGAAGTTGAATAAAGTTCTACTGATTGGGGTCGTTCTAGCTTTTTGTGCGTATGGAATAAGACTGCTTCCTATTCCTTTTGGGATTCATACTATTATACTAATTATATTGTTAGCTATATTTTTGGCTGGCTTAGGGGAGAAAGATATCGGTCGATCTTTTTTTATAAGTTTAGTAACAATTTTAGCTTTAGCAATACTCGAATATAGTTGTATGTCATTGTTAATGGTTTTATTTGGATTTGCATCAGAAGCCCTATTCAATAACTTAGTTCTAAGGATTTTGGTTGGAGAGCCACAAGTACTTCTTTTATTTGTCGCTTCTTTGCTTCTAAAAAGATATTTTGCCAAAGAAGAATGCTGGAAGTTTGAACCAGAGGTAATGCAAGATTAATTAACATATAAGGCGCTGAGGGTTATTAGGAAATAAAGTCCTCTCCAAGCCAGTAAAATTATTTTTTTGTACGACAAGATTCGAGCAAATCTTCTCTTGCAATATGTAATAATTGAATAAGTAGAAGAGGTCGGGTGTTAGGGTACTTAGGTCAGTTTGTTTGGTAAGTTTGGAGAGGTTGTGAGATCTATTAAGATTCCATTCATTGTGTTGCTCTTTCAAGGAATACCAGAACAAACCGCAGTCGCAACATTAGCTTTTGTAATTGCAAAAATACCTTTGAAGTGGAATAAATTATTATTAATTGGGGTTATTTTAGCTGTTTGTGCTTATGTTGTGAGACTGTTTCCCATTCCTTTTGGGATCCATATTATTTTATTAATCATTTTATTATTGATAGCTTTGATTAAGTTAGGCAACGGTGACTTCAGTTTATCTCTTCTTGCAAGTTTATTGAGTTTCTTAGCATTGGTAATATTTGAGTTTGTTTGTCTATCATTGCTTATGCCTGTTTTTGGTTTAACATCTGAAAGTCTATTCACTGACTCGTTTATAAGGATTGCGATAGCAGAACCCCAAGTCCTACTATTATTTATTACAGCTTTTTTGTTAAAAAAATTCTACAATAAAGAGGTTGAATAAATGAGCTTTTCTGAAAATATTAGTCTTAAACTCACTGAAGTAATAACAAATGAATTGGACTATAGCGAAGGTAAAAAAGAAATCATAGCCTATGCCATCGAGACAACATTGCTTTTTGTAGTAGGCTCATTTTTAATCGTTCTTTTAGGATATGCTTTTAAGGCTTTAATACCAGCTGTTATTGCGGCCGTTTTTGGGGGCTTATTGCGCAGAGTATCGGGAGGAGCTCATTTTAGTTCCCCTTTAAAATGTTTGATCATTGGTGCTATTATTTATAGTGCTATTGGAGTTGTAACTAAGAAACTCGTTGAGTATGACTTTACTAATCAGTATGTTTTACTAATTATTTTACTTTTTTCTTTTTTACTAGTAATACTCTTAGCCCCAGTAGACAGTGAAGCAAAACCAATCCATTCCAGCAGCCTGAAATTTAAACTCAAGATTTCATCAATAGTTTTTGTAATTGTTTCATTCTTAGTCATTTCTTTCGTTGACAATAAATTAATAAGCGTTAGTGCAGTTTTGGGTGTGTTTTACCAAAGCCTAACCCTACTGCCTATTTTTAATAGAAAAGGAGGTGAGTATAGATTATGAAAAGGCACTTATTTACCGCAATCGCATCAATACTAATGCTCCTAGCAAGTGCGACCTCAGTTTTTGCATGTGGCATATGGACGTACCAGCCCAAAACTCCGAAAGCCTTGCAAAGATAATTAGAAGTTAGTCCACCTAAAACACATTTGGGCAAACAATTTAAAAGCTGGGATATCCCAGCTTTAAATTGTTATTGTTATGGATTTGTTTTAGCTTTTAAGACGTTCATGAGAATCAATTTCAGGTGACTTAAAATAAGATTAAGCTTTCAAAGTCAAAGTAGTGAACTATACCCGCTAGGGTGTTTGCTAGACTAGACTAATAACGTTGATGCATGAAGGCTTGCGTAAGTGCAAGTCAACTTTCTTTTATTATATTTCAATTAGTCGGAGGAAAGCTTGATGGTCTTTAATATTAAAAATTTCTTAAGTAAACAATCTATTATTCAATTAACACTATTTAAAGTCATCAGTAGTATACTTGGGTTTTTAATTATCTTCATAATTCTCTACGGACAAAACTTTTGGGAGAAACAAGCTCTACAGTTTAATTTCAATTTATTGCTCAGTGGCTCAAATCTACAATCCAAAATACAATCTCAGATTTCTAATATAGAAGAATTGAAACAAAATAAAAATTTAACAAAGAACCAAAGACTGTTATTGATACAGAATATTATACAACCTATCATAAATGAAAATAAAAATGATATTATTGGTTATTATGATCTTGAATTGGGTTTAACATTAAAGAATAACAATTACTCTAATATTCCATTTGATGAAATTAAGTCTTTCAATAGCTCATCCATCGAATTTAATAAAATATCAAATGTTAATAATGTCGTTAATATTAATTTGCCAATTTATGATAAAGACAAATTAGTAGGCTATGTATTAGCTAATGCTAAGATTGCTGATTATGTCTCAGAATCATTTAATGAATTGAGTCAAATCATCATCTTAGCATTAAGCCTATCAGTCATAATTATATTCTTAATTAGAAAACATATTAAACAGATAGAATATTATCTAGATAAATTTTGCAGGATTATCATTATTAATAGTGAAGAGCGTGAGCAGGAACAAGAGCAGATTTTAATTAAATTGCCGGAATTAAAACCTGTATTAGATAAGATTGCTGGTTTTACGAATGATTTAAAGCGAATTAATAATGAATTGGAATTATCAAAACTTAAAATGATTAAAATCATGGAAGGGATTTCTGACGGTTTTTTTGCATTAAATCGAGGTTGGGAGTTTACCTTTGCTAACAATGAAACACAGAAAATTATTAGCGAGGATAAGCTTGAACTAATAGGAAAACGAATATGGGAGGTATTCCCTCAGGTTATTAGTACATTAACTTATGAGAAAATGCAGGAAGCGATGGTTCAAGACGAAGCTGTTCATTGGGAAGCTGACGGGTTTACGATGATTGATCAATCCTATGAATACCACGCTTATCCATTTAATGAGGGGTTGTCAGTTTTTTTTAGGAATAATACGGAGTCCAAAAAGCAACAATATGAGTTTGCCCGTTTGGAAAGACTTAACCTTATTGGTCAGCTAGCAGCTGGGATTAGTCATGAGATTAGAAATCCTCTGACTACGATTAGGGGTTTCTTACAATTGTTAGGGGCAAAATCCAATTATGTTCAGGATAAAGAGTATATGGATTTAATGATATCTGAGATTGACCGTGCTAATTTGATCATCACAGATTTTTTGTCATTAGCTAAATCAAACATTGAGAATATTTTGCCCCATGATATTAATGATGTAGTCAATAAAGTATTTCCAATGCTCCAAGCAGATGCCTTCAATAGCAACAAAGAAGTCGCGACAGATTTAGAAATAGTACCTAATGTCCTGATCGACGAAAATGAAGTTAAGCAACTTATTCTAAATTTAGTTCGCAATGGACTGGATGTTACGCCTGAGCATGGCAGTGTCCTAATATGTACATATTTAAAAGGAGATAGAGTTGTCTTAGCTATCAAAGACCAAGGGAATGGAATACCTAAAGAGATACAAGAAAATGTAGGTATTCCATTTTTTACGACAAAAGAAACTGGGACTGGACTTGGTCTGGCAATCTCTATGGGGATTGCACAAAGGCATAATGCGGTGTTTGAGTTTGAAACAGGACATAATGGCACGACCTTTTATACGCTTTTTCCTACGTTTGATCACAAGAGTTACCCAATCTGAATCAAAATAATCCCTTATATAGATAGATTTAATCTATATAAAAGTATCTGTAGATTAAATCTGGGGATTACCGTTTGGAAGCATGCCTTAATTCAAATCAAACAGCTCTCTCAATTCTTGTTCCGATAATTTGGAGAGCATAGTTTCTCCAGGTTGAATGACGCTATCGATGAGCGTCTTTTTTTTGGCTTGCAAGGCGTTGATTTTTTCTTCAACTGTTCCTTGAGTAATAAGTTTGATCACCTGTACGGCGCTTTTTTGGCCGATGCGGTGTGCTCGGTCTGTGGCCTGATCTTCCACGGCGGGGTTCCACCATGGGTCGTAGTGAATGACCATATCGGCTCCGGTTAGATTTAAGCCTGTGCCACCCGCTCTTAACGAAATCAGAAAGACCTTTCCAGTGCCAGCATTAAAGGCGTTGGCCATTCTTAGACGGTCTGCAGCTTTTGTCAAACCAGAAAGATAGAAATACTCAATACCCTCCGAGGTTAGATGACGTTGGATGATGTCCAGCATCGTCGTAAACTGAGAGAATAGTAGAACCCGGTGACCGCTATCGATTGCATCTTGAAGGATTTCTTGCAAAAGTAGCATTTTCCCGCTCTCCCCAGTGTAGTTTTCCAAGAACATGGCCGGGTGACAGCAGATTTGTCTAAGTCTCGTCAGAGCTGCGAGGATTTTCATGTGACTTCTGTTATACCCTACAGTTACAATTTCTTGGGCAATTTTCCCTTTCGCCTCCTGTAAATAGGCTAAGTATAATTTTTTCTGCTCTTCTGTCAAGGGTGCACTCATTAGAGTTTCAATCTTGTCGGGTAGTTCTTTAAGCACATCTTTCTTCAGTCTTCTTAAAATAAAGGGGTTGGCATGTCGACTTAATTCTGCAAGTGGTTTAGGGTCTTCTCCTTTAATAATCGGTATTTCGTATTTCTTGCGAAACTCCTGGTGGGATAGGAGATAGCCAGGCATGATGAAATTAAAAAGGGACCAAAGTTCGGAGAGCGAGTTTTCAATTGGGGTTCCTGTCAGGGCAAAATAACCCTTGGCGTGAATCTGCTGGACAGATTTTGCATTGAGGGTTTGAGGATTTTTGGTGTGTTGAGCCTCGTCTAAAAAACAGTAGGAAAACTTAAACTCAGCAAATTTATCAATGTCCCGCCTCAGTATGGGGTAGGAAGTGACCACTAGGTCCCATTGCTCTTTCATATCGGATAAAAGTATATGCCGTTCCTGGGGGGTCCCTTCCACAACTAGAACTTGTAGGGTAGGAGTGAATTTCTTGGCTTCCTCCTGCCAGTTATAGATTAATGACGTGGGGGCGATGACCAACGCGGGACCATGGGAATTGGGTTTTTCTGATAAAATAAAGGAGAGGACCTGAATGGTCTTACCCAACCCCATATCATCAGCAAGAATCCCTCCAAGGCCATACGAAGCCAGTGTTTTTAGCCATTTAAAGCCAGTTTTCTGGTAGTCTCTCAACACAGACTGCAACTCTGCGGGGATTTCGAACTCCCCGTCTTGAGGTTCGAGGATGCTTTGGACCAATTGTTTGAAGGCTTTATTGCGATGTACTCCCGGTAAATCAGCCTGACGCAAAAAGCTGTCAATGTACATAGCTCGGTATTTAGGCAAATTAAGCAGTTTGTTGTTGAGATCTTTAGCGTCAAGGTCCAAGTAATCTAAAAGTTCAGCAACAGAAGTTAACTCTGCCTGGTTTAAATCAAGGAATGAGCCATCCCGGAGGCGGTGGTACTTCTTCTTTAATTGGAGTGAGTGAAAAATGTCCGACAATTCTTCTTGTTCAATATCACTATATTGAAAAGAAACTTCTAAGATGTTCAGGGTTTCGTCTAAACGTACTTGGCCAGAGAATGTAGTAGAGGTTCGGACTTTGACTTTGAACTGATCGGAGTAATATAGTTCGGCAAGGAGTCGCAGTTGAGGAAGCCAGGTCACTGTGAATTCAAAGATTTGATCGTCGTCTTCAAGGTGGATTTGGCCTTTGGAAACAATAAAATCGGCTTGTTCAAGTATGTTTAAGATTTTTCGCTCTTCTTCTACAGAGCGTATGAGGATCACAGTGCTATCGGCTGAGTTATTAGTGGTTTCCCGAGTAGAGGCAAAGGGGTTAATGATAGTGTCACCGTAATGGAATTCTAAACGGGCAGTGATTCCCATATCCTTTGCGCGATCAAAATATATATTTGCTTGTAAGGTCTCCTGGCTAAATTTTCCTTCTAGGGTGGGGTCAATAGACACCTGACCCAGTTTCCCGAGTAAGGGCAGAGCCTCAGAAGCAAATAACTCCTTTTGTGCTGATGGAATGAGAAGATTGGTCGAAGATCCTTTGTGGAGTGCCCTTAGAATTGGTGGAAGAAGATTTTTCTGGGCAGAAGAAGCCCGATAAATGTTTTCCTGGTAGGAGTAGTAACTGCCATCGGGTGTAAGTTGGAGAGGTATTTCGTCACTTTCTAGTGCCAAAGTAAGATCTTGATCTTGAGCCTGTAGAGTGAACTCCATCGGGAGCTCACGCCTGACGATTTGAGTAGGAAGTAAAGGGGCGGAGCCGATGCACCAAAGAAACACTTTGTCTCCTAAGGCGTCCAGAAATTTCGTCAAGTAATACCCACTCAGTGGCAGGGACTTTTGGCTTAGGAGGCTGGTTGTATAGAAGGGCCCTTGCATATCCATTAAGGCTGTATGTTGCTCCACCATTTCCTGGAGCATGGCGATGAGCGCTCGATCTTCTTCCTTAAAGGATTGGCGCGATGGTTCAAACGTAAATTGTTTGCCGAATTCAAGAGATCGCCCCGTTGTGGTAGAGGAAATGAATTGTTCAATGTCCTTGACTACGTAGAGTCGCTGTAGTCCCAGTTTAAGCTGTATTTGGGCAGAAACACGTCGACCCGGAATGATTTGAAGTTCTACGACGAGGGTCACCTCTTCTTGGGGTATTTCTTGGTGATGATTAGAAAACACCTCTAAGAGATCCTCCACAACGCGGTTAGGGATTACGGGATCAGGCCAAGCAGTGGGTAACTTCTGCTGAGCTGCTTTTAATACGGCGATGACATGCTTGCAGGCTCCAGGAAAGTCTGTGAAGGTTGGGCAAGAGCAGCGGTAGGAGCGTACAGAACTGTCATTTTCAAAAGCTACCTGAACGGCATAGCGCAAACCTCCTATGACATTAGCGTTTACTAAGCCTTTATCAGGGGCGAAAACGAAATTTCTGACCCTTCCTGCCGTGTAATAGGAAAAGCCCTTCTTATAAACTAGATTATTATCGGCGAGATCTTGAATTATTTGCTCAGAAATGTTAAAGCGAAGCATGAAATACTCCTTTTGTTGGCATTATTCTTTGAAGGATATCTATTAAGAATATCATAGTTGAGGGTGCCTAGTCTATTTCACTACTTGCGAGGCTCAAATATAGTTAATGCTTGAAGCGTTCTAATATTGTATTAATATAGAATTGCAGGAAAACTGTGCATATATGTAGAAGTGATACTATATGGTAAAGAAAAGTTAAAGAAACATAATTGAAATACTTAACAGGGGGGGATGTTGCGTGCTTATTACCTGTGATAACAACATGCAAATGGGCTATATTTATTTGATGCCTAATGAGACGACCGCTGAGTACACCCTCGAGAAAAGTGATATCGGACTATATTATGATGTAAATAGTCTTAGCATCCCACGAATTAAATGGCTTGGCATGGGTCAAAGTTTAAGCAATATGCGTTTGGCGACTAAGACGTATAGAGAAGCTGTCGATAATGCCTTTCATTGTGAATACTGGAATGATCTAGATAATGCCGGATATATGATGGGAATCGAATTGTATTTGACAGAAGAAGTGCTGTTGCCTTTAGTAGCACATCAAGCTTTCAAACTTTACGATATACGCTGGCGTAACAGTGATTTCAGAGTACTTACTTTGGACGCGTATCATGATGTTCTCAATAAAGATAATATAATTTATCCCTTAACCTTAGAAAAGGATGCTTTTGTCGTAATAGCCATTGATCCATTATCCCAAGTAGGTAAGATTATGGCCCTGATTTCTGCGCGGGATGACTTATATCCGATCGATTATTTGCAAAAACCACTGTTCATGTTAGCTAATTCAAGTCGATCTTTCGGCAGAGAGTAGTCTTAATAGAAATAATCATCATCATATCTTGGCTATATATCTAGTTTTCGAGACCCCCACTTCTATAAAGTGGGGGTCTCGAAAACTTCAGGTAGGGTCCTGTTTTCTTGCTCCCAGAGACAAAGGTTTCTGGTGGAAGTACATTAAATTCCATGGAAATGAAGGAATTTGATGAACTTTAACGAATAATAGTGTCTAGAGGAAAAATGGTAGAAGAGGGGTAGAAATTTAATTATGCTTACTGTCGAAAAAATTGGTGGAACGTCAATGTATCAATTTCATAATGTCCTTAACGACATTATAGGATACCCAAGCTCAGAGAGATTTCATTATGGGAGAGTCTTTGTTGTCTCTGCCTATGCAGGGGTAACCAATATGCTCCTTGAAGATAAAAAAACGAAAGCTCCAGGAATCTATCAACATTTTATTAAGGGTGAAGATTATACAACTTCCATTGATCACTTATTAAGTGAGGCCCTAAAAATTAATGAATCGTTTATTGATATTGGCTTGGATGGAAACGTATGTCGTGACTTTCTTATTGAACGAATCATGCAAACAAAGGCTTATCTAAATAGCATGGAAGATATCATTGCTTCTGGGTATGTCGGGCGGGATAGTATATTTTCTGCAGCTCGAGAGTTGCTGGCATCCATAGGTGAGGCACATTCCGCCTTTAATACTGTAAACATACTTCGTAACAATGGTATTCTCTCTGAGTTAGTGGATCTAACAGGATTTCGCGATTCTAAACAACTTTCAATCAGCGAACGTATTGAAAAATCGTTCAGATACGTAAATCCTCAGGAGGCTATACTTGTTGCTACCGGGTATACAAAAGGGATCGAAGGAATCATGAGGGAATATCAACGAGGATACTCAGATATAACCTTTTCGAAAATTGCCACCCATCTTGAAGCAGATGAAGCAATAATCCACAAAGAATATCATTTATCATCTGCTGATCCGAAAGTCGTGGGTGTAGATAAAGCGATTGTAGTGGGTAGGACAAACTACGATGTTGCTGACCAACTCGCGGACATTGGAATGGAAGCGATTCACCCGAACGCATCGAAACCGTTAGAAATGGCGGGAATAAATCTCCGCATCAAGAACACCTTTGAACCAGATCACCCTGGAACGGTGATCTCCAACGATTATATTGGTCCCCAAGCGAAAATAGAAATCATTGCAGGTTCCGATAAAATTGTGGTCTTGGAAATTCATGATTCATCAATGGTCGGAGAAATAGGTTTTGATTTAGAGATTATGAACAAGTTTATGAGTCATAATATTAGTTACATCATGAAAGCTACGAACGCAAATAGTATCTCGCTTGTGATCTGGGAATCGGATCTTAATGACGACTTAGTGCCTGAGCTGGAGGCAGAATATCAGACAGTTACACTTCAGGAGGCGGCGATCGTCTGTGTGATTGGTTCCAATATTGCTATGCCAAAGATTTTAGCAAGAGCGGCGAATGCTCTCGCTAAAAATAATATCAACATTAAATGCGTGTCCCAGTCTTTGCGCCAAGTAAATATGCAATTTGTTATTGATAGAAAAATGTATAAAAAGGCCATAATAGCCTTGAACGAAGATTTATGTCTAGCCGATATTAACCAGTGAACTCGTTAAATTCTATGTTATAAGTAGGAGGCAGCCTAAGTATGTCAGTAGAATCTGTTGAAGCATTTTTAAAGCAAGCAAGAAAAGATATTGAAATATTAACGTTTGGGGATACCAGCACGGTTGCCAAAGCTGCAGAGGCTTTGGGCGTAACTCATGGAGAGATAGCCAAGTCATTGTTGTTTAAAGTTAAAGATGACTTTGTTATGATCCTCATGGCTGGGGATAAACGTCTAGATAACCGGAAGTTTAAAGATCTCTTTAAGGCTAAAGCTAAGATGCCTGAAGCAAAAGAGGTTGTGGAGGTAACAGGACATCCCGTTGGTGGGGTATGTCCATTTGGCTTACAACAATCCATACCTATTTATCTCGATTACTCCTTGCAATCTTACATTCATGTTTTTCCAGCAGCGGGTGCACCGAATACGGCAATAAAGCTAAATATTGACGACCTATTTGAACTGACTCAGGGACAGTGGGTGGACCTCATTCAATCCGAAATTGCCTGAGATCGCTGACGACAAAAATTAATGCTGATCCTCATATATGACGATTGCATTGATTTTGAAACTAAAGAGGACCAAATGCTGGTTCTCTTTTTCTGTGCTTGTTCTAGAGAGTTCACAGAAACTCTATTTGACCATTTCCTAAATAAGGGCTATTATTTATCAATATGTAAGAAGAAAAAAGCATTACGGAAGGGACGAATATGAACTTAGATTTTCGAAAAAATGAACGTGGCTTTAGATACTACTTAAAGAACAGATATTGGGTTATTGGCATTGCGTTATTTTGCGCTGTACTATGGGGGAGCGCTTTTCCGGTCTTGAAAGTAAGCTATGCCGAGCTTGGGATAGCACCCGATGATCGTTACGCCATCATTGTCCTCGCCGGAATCCGATTCTTTATTTCTTCATTGCTCATTTTTGCTTTAATTGTTGTAGGAATTCGTCAGTCTCCAAAGGTTAAAATTGCAATGCTCCCTCAGCTTTTTCTACTGGGCTTATTGCAAATTAGTTTGATGTACTTCTTTTTCTACAATGGTCTGGCTCATACCTCGGGGATGAAAGGGGCTGTTTTATCCTCGGCTGCTATCTTTTTTGTGGTTGTTCTTGCCCACTTCGTTTATGTTGATGATCGTCTGGATTGGCGTAAGATCTTAGGCTTGATTGCAGGCTTTGCCGGGATTATCTTGATTAATTCTGGACAGAACTTCACCTTTGATTTTTCTTGGCAGGGCGAAGGCTTTATGATTTTATCCGGCATAGTTAGTGCTTTTGGAACAATTTTAGCAAAACGGATTTCCAAAGAGGTTCATCCCTTTGTTCTGACGGCGTGGCAAATGCTTTTAGGATCGGTAATTCTGATCGCTGTGGGGTTACCTAGCTTAAAACCTCATTCTATGGTCTTTACGAACAAAGCCTTAGTGCTTCTAGTTTATTCGGCCTTTCTCTCCGCAACCGCCTTTTCTCTCTGGTATGCCATTTTGAAATATAATAAAGCGGGTGAAATAAGCGTCTACAAATTTATGACCCCAGTCTCTGGAGCCATGTTGTCTGCCTTGTTCATTCCAGGTGAACGCTTGACTCTAAATATGTTTATGGCCTTAGCGCTAGTGGCCTTCGGGGTGATCATAGTGAACTACAAGAGGAAGATTCTTAAAGAGGCTCTTTTGCGTGAGGGTCCTTACTGAGACTACATAAGGTGGGAAGTATGACATGGGAAAAACACTAGTATTGACAGAAAAACCCTCCGTTGGTCGTGAGGTGGCGAAGATTCTGAATTGCAATCAAAAAAGTAACGGTTGCTTCGTAGGGCCTCGCTATATTGTGGTTTGGGCACTCGGGCACTTGGTGACGCTCGCAGACCCAGAATCGTATGATGAAAAATATAAAACTTGGAAGATGGAAGACCTGCCAATGCTACCCGCTAAAATGGACTTAGTGGTGATGAAAGAAACCTCGAAACAATTTGGAGTGGTTAAAAATCTAATGAAGAGTCCAGAGATTGATGATCTCATCATTGCGACGGATGCCGGGCGAGAAGGTGAACTGGTCGCTCGTTGGATCATGAAAAAAGCGGGCTGGCGAAAACCTGTCAAACGGTTGTGGATCTCTTCTCTAACTGAGCGTGCTATAAAGGAAGGGTTTAACAATTTAAAACCTGGTAGGGAGTATGAAACGCTATATGCCGCAGCAGAATGTCGTGCAGAAGCAGACTGGTTAATCGGTCTTAATGTCACTAGAGCTTTAACGTGTAAATATAATGCCCAACTTTCGGCTGGAAGAGTTCAAACCCCTACCCTGGCAATGGTTGTAGAACGGGAAAATGAAATCAAACAGTTTGTTCCCAAAGACTATTGGTCGATTAATGTCTTAGCGACTGGAGTTACCCTTCGCTGGCAGGACAAATTTGGTCAAACTCGACTATTCGATAAATTGAAAGCAGATCATTTGGCGGCTAAGGTGACTGGACAGACTGGGGAAGTGTTAGAGGTCAAAAAAGAGGGGAAGAAGGAACTGCCGCCACTTGCTTATGATCTCACCGAGTTACAGCGAGATGCTAATCGAAAATATGGCTTCTCCGCCAAAACAACGTCCTCGGTCATGCAGCAGCTTTACGAAAACCATAAAATAGTGACCTATCCTCGCACCGATTCTCGTCATATTAGTGAAGACATCGTGGCGACGTTGCCAGAACGTCTCAAAAGCATTGCCTTGGGTCCTTATGTTGATTTGGCGCGAAGCATCTTGAGGAATAAACTTATCATTACGAAACGGTTTGTTGATGGTTCAAAAGTATCGGACCACCACGCCATCATTCCAACGGAGCAACCTCCTACGTTATCTAGGCTTAGCTCGGAAGAATTAAAAATTTACGATTTAATCGTCAAACGCTTTATCGCTGTACTCTCTCCTGCGTTTGAATATGAACAAACGAAGGTCGTGGTGGGTATAAAAGGAGAAATTTTTACTGCGCAGGGTAAAGTCGTGAAGCTTAAAGGATGGCGGAAGATTTATGAGGGGTATGGCAGTTTAGATGGTGACTCTGAAGACGGAGAAGCCGAACAAACTCTCCCAGAATTTCGTAAGGGGGAGATACTGAAAAACCTGTCTGTTAAATTAGCGACGGGTAAAACAAAACCACCTGCTAGACATACGGAGGCCACCTTGCTTTCGGCGATGGAACATCCCGGGAAATTGATTGATGATCAAAAGCTACGGGAAGTGATGGATCAAAGCCATGGACTGGGAACACCAGCAACGCGTGCAGAAATTATTGAAAAGCTTTTTAACTCTTTCTACATGAATCGACAGGGCAAAGAAATCATCCCTACATCTAAAGGGATTCAACTGATCAGTTTGGTTCCACCTGAACTGAAATCGCCGGAACTAACCGCCAAATGGGAACAACAATTGACAGAGATTAGCAAGGGTCGGATACCAAGTCAAACTTTTCTGACTGGAATCAGGGGATATGCCACTCAACTCGTATCAACGGTAACTGGCAGTGCTCAAACCTTTAAACATGATAATTTGACAAGAAATAAGTGCCCGGAATGCGGAAAGTTCCTTCTTCAAGTAAAAGGGAAGAAAGGTGAGATGTACGTCTGCCAAGATCGTGAGTGCGGGTACCGCAAGGGGATATCTCAAACGTCGAATGCAAGGTGTCCTGAATGCCACAAGAAAATGGAGGTCAAGGGGGATGGAGACAATAAAATGTTCTCCTGCGTGTGTGGGCATCGCGAGAAACTTTCGGCCTTTACGAAACGAAGAGAGACTGAAAAGGGTAATATAAATAAAAGAGAAGTTGGATCATTTCTCCAAAATCAAAATGATCGTGGCTTAGTCAATACTGCGCTAGCAGATGCGTTGGCTAAATTCAAGAAATAAACTAAAAAACACCTTTTGGGGTGTTTTTTTAGTTTATTTTACCTGTTCTCCTTAGATTAATTCAATCTTATTGAATGTTGATCAAGTACGAAGTGATGCTGTAAATGGAAACAAAATGTGAAGTATAATAATAATGTATTCATGCATTAGTATTAAGGTAATAAATTCATGGATGAAGTATAATTTAAATAAGATTTTTGGCGTTCTCATACTATAAGGAAAGGAGATACAATAGGTGAAATAATGGACGTGTCATGGGGATCCATTATTTTGGAGAGTCCTTTGATTCCCCTGAGTTTCTGAATAATATTCAAAGCTTGGAAGAGGATCAAATGTCAGAAAATAAAGTAATAAATTCTGAATATTGTTGCAGGGATTTTTAATATTCTGTCAAATAATAAGATGTATCCAGAATATTATATCCACAATCAGAAGGAGGAAAAAAGATGTTTCGCAAAAAGACAAAATCCCTAGTTGCCCTGAGTTTGCTTTTGTCCGCTTTAATCGTCGTAAGCGGGTGCGGTAACAAGCCTGCACCAACAACCACTCCCAGCGCAACAGACAGCAAAGAACCTATTAAAATTGGTTTCTTGGGTGCCAAGACTGGGGATGTGGCTATCTATGGCCTGAACACACTGAAGGGTCTGAATATGGCCATTGCCGAACTTAACAAAGACGGTGTTCTTGGACGTCAAGTCCAACTGGTAGAAGAAGACAATGCTGGGCAAAAGGATCAAGCGATCAACATCACTAATAAGCTCATTAGCCAGGACAAGGTTGTTGCTATCATCGGCGATCCTACAACAGGTATTACCCGTGTGGCTGGCTCAATTGCCAACACTAAGAAGACTGTTATCATTTCAGCAGGTGCTACAGGTACGAATGTTGTGGAAATCGGACCCTATGTTTTCCGGGACACCCTGTTGGACACGATTGCTGCTCCTGCAACCATGAAGTACGTAATCCAAGAAAAGAACTGGAAAAATGTTGCCTTAATCACGTCAAAGAACAATGATTATAGCGTATCTTTGTCTAAAATCTTTTCTGACGCTATTGTTGCCAATGGTGGTAAAGTTGCCATTGAAGAATTCATTCAGGACAAAGACACTGACTTTAGCGGTCAAATCACCAAGATTAAAGCGGTAAACCCCGATGTCATTGTCTTTTCTGGCTATTATACTGAGGGTGCCCTGATCATGAAGAAAGCTCGTGAAGTTGGAATCAAGGCTGTTATGGTCGGAGGCGATGGTCTTCAAGGAGACGATCTGATGAAAATCGGTGGAGATGCTGTTGAAGGCTCAATCTCTTATGCTGGTTTCTCTCCAGAGCAACCAACTCCAAATACTGAAAAGTTCATTAACGCTTACAAGGCAAAATATAACAATGAATTACCTGACCTCTTTGCTGCCCAAGGATATGATGCTTTGATGCTAGTTGCCAAAGCTATCAAAGATGCCACGAGCGCAGAGCCCGAGAAATTTAAGGATACCCTAGCTGCCACAAAGAATTACGATGGCGTTTCAGGTACCATCAGTTTCCAAGCTTCCCGTGAGCCTATTAAGACCCCAGTTTACCTACTGGAAGTTAAAGGTGGCAAGTTCGCTCTTCTGAAGAAAGTCCCTATCGAAATGAAGTAATCAAGGCTTTAGGTGGTTAGTTCAGCTCAGCTCAGTAATCATTCAGGTTAGTAGCAGCACGAGGTCCCTGGGGATCAGTGCTGCTACTAGTTATTCAAAGAAATATAAGCTTTCACGTATTACGTTGCTTAGTTTAAGGAGGCGGCCAATGTTTAACAATATAATGCAGCAACTGGTCAATGGGCTCGCCCTTGGTAGCATTTATGCACTCATCGCCTTAGGCTATACCATGGTGTACGGTATTATCGGCATGATTAATTTCGCCTATGGCGAGATATTTATGTTTGGCGCATATGCCGGCCTAGTTTTAGCACTAACTAATTATGTCAATGTTTATGTGGCGTTACTAGGTGCGACACTTATAACCATGGTGCTTGGAGTTGTTATTGAGCGAGTTGCTTATAAACCGCTACGCCGCTCATCAAGACTTTCGGCCTTGATTAGTGCGATCGGGGTATCCATCTTTCTCTCTTCCTTCATGGTTAAAGTAAAGGGTCCAAATACTAGGGGGTTTCCAAAACTTTTTGAAAATCGTATTTTCGAAATCGGGAATTTCCAGATTACAATTTATCAAATCGTTATTATCGGAGTCGCTGGTCTCTTGATGTTAGGGTTACACCTTTTTGTTACCTATAGTAAAACTGGTCGAGCCATGCGCGCTTGCTCTCAGGACCAGGATGCAGCAAAGCTCATGGGGGTCAATGTTGACCGAGTTATTTCTATAACCTTTGCCATTGGTTCTGGGTTAGCAGGAGCCGCAGGGGTTTTATCTGGTATTTATTTTAACGCTGTTCAGCCTTATATGGGACTTTTGGCGGGCCTTAAAGCCTTCGCTGCAGCAGTCCTGGGGGGGATTGGAAGCATACCCGGGGCCATGATCGGGGGGCTAATGATCGGCTTGGCTGAGATATTGGGAATCACTGTGAATTTATCCGAGTACAAGGATGCCTTCGCCTTCACCATACTTATCTTGGTGCTTCTATTCAAACCGTCCGGAATCATGGGACGTAAAGCCAATAAGAAGGTGTAAGGAGGGAATGGCAATGAAGAAATTATTAAACAATTGGCTTGTTCAAGTTTTGCTGTTCCTTAGCATGCTAGGCTTGACTGCGTACGGAGCACAAATCATTAACGACATTATGCCACCCTATATTCTAATGATTGGGTTGTTCATTGGTATAAATCTGATCATGGCTCTGGGCTTAAACCTGATTACGGGGGTAACGGGTCAGCTTACCCTAGGTCATGCCGCATTCATGAGTATCGGGGCTTATGCTTCGGCAATTGCGACTGTGAATTATGACTTACCCTTCTTACTTGGAGTATTCATTGGTGGCCTCGTAGCGGGTCTCGTTGGTATCATAATTGGATTTCCAACCCTGCGTCTGACTGGGGATTATCTGGCTATTGCTACTCTGGGTTTTGCAGAAATTGTTCGAGTCCAGTTCACCAATATGAAAATTACCAATGGTGCCATTGGATTCCTAGGGATTGAGGGGGCAACGACCTTCCCAATCGTTATGACCATCGCGGTTCTGACAATATGCGCTATGGTATGGTTAGAAAACTCCCGTAATGGCCGGGCAATGCTTGCCATTCGGGAAGATGAGGTTGCTTCCTCAGCAGTAGGGATTAACACCACATTGTATAAGATTCAGGCCTTCGCCATTGGCGCCTTCTGTGCTGGAGTGGGGGGAGCTCTGTTTGCGCATACAACCACTTTTATTCAACCGACGGATTTTGGCTTTCTTAAGTCCATTGATATTTTGAGTATTGTCGTTCTGGGTGGACTAGGGAGTATTCCTGGCACGATTATTGGCGCGATAGTCCTTACTGCGGCTCCAGAAATCTTGAGGCCACTGTCCAACTATCGGATGATGGTTTACGGCGCACTACTGGTCGTGATCATGATCTTCCGTCCCTATGGTTTGTTGGGCGGAGTTAACTTAAGGCAGGCCGTTCGCCGTGCAATCATGTGGCCCAAGAAAAAACAGGCCGGACGGGGGGAATAAAGGTGAGTTTATTATCTTTACACAATGTTACCATCCGCTTTGGCGGTCTAACTGCGGTTGATACTCTAAACCTAGAAGTACAGCAGGGCGAAATACTCGCCTTGATTGGTCCTAATGGAGCGGGTAAAAGTACGGTGTTTAACCTAATTACAAGTATATATCAACCTACAGAGGGTAAGATATCCTTCGATGACAAGCCTTTAGGTGGGATCCCTACCCATAAGATTGCGGATATGGGGATTACCAGAACCTTTCAGACTATCCGGCTGTTTAGTGAACTTTCTGTTTTGGACAATGTTAAAATTGGTGGCCACTGTCGAGGAAAAGCAGGCTTATTTCATGCCTTAACTCGGTTGCCAAGTATGAAACGGGAAGAAGTGGAATTAGAAGAAAAATCAATTAAAGCGCTGGAATTTCTGGATTTGGCATCGAAACGGGATGAAATGGCCAAGAATCTCTCTTATGGTGAACAGAGGCGATTGGAAATTGCTAGGGCGTTAGTGTCCAAGCCAAAAATCCTTTTGCTAGATGAGCCAGCTGCAGGGATGAACCCTCAGGAAAAAGTAGTCTTAATGGAAATGATTCGCAGAATTCGCGATACGGGGATAACGATATTTCTGGTAGAACACGATATGAAGCTAGTCATGAATATTTCTGAGAGAATTGCCGTGCTCGATTATGGTAAAAAGATTGCGGAGGGTAATCCTCTGGAGGTTCGCAGTAACAAAGCTGTTATCGAAGCATACTTGGGCTCCGGTCAATTTAAAAGTAGAAGAATCCGGCGCTAGAGAGGAGACCAAGACATGTTGAAGTTAGAAAATGTTGATGTAAGCTACGGCTCAATTAAGGCTTTACATGGTATTTCCCTAGAAGTAAAAGCAGGGGAGATTGTTGCCTTAATCGGTGCCAACGGAGCTGGAAAGAGTACAACCCTTCGCACAATCTCAGGACTTTTAAAACCGGCTAATAAAGACAGTAAGGTTATATTTAAAGAAGAGTATATTTTTGGAATTCGAGAGGGAAGCCGAAAATACGAATGTATGGCTCCTTACAAGATTGTGGAGATGGGCCTGTCCCATGTACCGGAAGGGCGCCATGTGTTTCCTCTGATGACTGTTTACGAAAACCTTTTAATGGGTGCTCATAGTCATAAGGGGAAGCCAGGACAGTCAGACTTCGACCGAGTGTATCATCACTTCCCGAGGCTTAAGGAGAGAATCAAACAGGTGGCGGGTACCTTATCTGGGGGTGAACAACAAATGGTCGCCATGGGCAGAGCCCTGATGGCTAGTCCGAGTCTACTAATTCTCGATGAACCGAGCATGGGCTTGGCCCCGATGTTAGTCGAGGAGATATTCCACATTATTGAAGATATTAATGTTGCAGGAACAACCATTCTCTTGGTAGAGCAAAACGCTCACCTTGCCCTGGAAATTTCCAACCGGGCCTATGTCCTAGAGACCGGAACGATCGTTCTGGAAGGCCCGGCTCAAGAATTAGCTAAAAATGAAGCCATTCGTAGATCGTATCTCGGAGAATAGGTTTTATGAACCGGAAATGATGTTAGCTCCCTTGCTGTTTGAGCGAGGGGGCTAATTTCTTTAGTAATTGTTTCCTTGAGATTTTTTATCAGCAACTTATAACAGTCGGATTATCCACATTGGATAAGGTAATTAAAAAATATTGATATTGAATACAATAACGATTCAATTGTATATTTGAAAATATTAAAGGAAATTACAATTAAAAGGTCGAAATATAAGATAATATGTAGCGATTTATTCTAGAATAAGAGGGGTTGTTCATATGACTAGAATAATTGATAAAAAAGAATATTGTAAGGGGCAGAAGTACGAGCAATTTTTTTTCGAGAGTCCAGCTGTTATGATTAGTTTCAACTCTGATAACGGTGATATTGTCGATATAAATCAAGCCGCTATTGATTATTATGGGTATTCTACTGATGAGTTCCTGAGTATGAAGATTAGCGACATTAACATAGCGGAGCAATCATTTATCTTTGAGTGTATAAGGGATATTAAGATGTGGGGCAAGAGGATTTTTCATTTTAAACATCGACTTAGAAACGGTGAAGTTCGTGATGTAGAAGTCTTTTCTGGAGTAATCACTTTTGAAGGTCAGAATCTTATCAATTCAATCATTGTTGATGTGACGCTTAAATTGCGGATTGAAAAAGATCTTGAGATAAGCCGTGAGCGTTTAGCGCAAGTTATCGAGGCAACTAGAGCAGGTATATGGGAATATAACATAATTGATAAAACAAATTATATCGATAAACAGTGGAAGGCAATTATTGGCTATGAAGATCAAGAGTTGTCCAGTGTATCAGAAGAATGCCAAAGCCGTTTGCATCCTGAAGATATACCGAGAATTAATCATGCAATTCAACAGTGTGAGGAACACAAGAGCAGTCACTATGATGTCGAACATCGTTTGCGTCACAAAGATGGTACATACCGTTGGGTCAAAGCAACCGGGATTGTTATTTACAATGAAAAAAAAGAACCTATACGGACAGTTGGAGCCATTATTGATATTACCAGGATAAAAGAAACAGAAGAGCGAATTTTAGAAAGTGAGAATAAACTAAAAGACTTTGCTCAAGCTATCCCCGATGTTAGTGCTATCGTCGATGAAGATGGCCGCTATATCGAGGTGTTTGGCATTAATGCTGATAAAAGTATGAAGGGGCAGACATTTCATCAGAGATTTCCCAAGGAGCTTGCAGATTCAATGCTTGAAGATATTAGACAAGCCATATTGACAGGGGAAACTCGGAGTATGATTCGCGAACTGGATATGGGATCTGTGAAACGCTATTTCGAAGGGCGAACAGCTCCGATGAACTATCGGCTTAACGGAAAGAGGACTGCTGCTTTGGTTGTTTCTGATATAACTGAACGGCTTCAAGTAGATCAAATGCTTAAGTTCACGTATGAGTTACAGCGCAAAAGCGATTTCATAAATGATATTCTTAGTGGCAATCTGGCATACAATGATATAACAATCACTATGGATAAAGATTTTAAGATGGATTTAAGCCTGCCATTATACTGTTGTTTGATTCGAATCGATGAAGCCAATGAAATCTTAAAGTTGAACTACCCACAGAATCAAAAAAATAAGATTATCCATGCAATCAGTACTAGAACTAGTTATATTGTATGGGATAACAAGGACAGGATCGGGGTATTGTGTGAAACAGGAGATACCCATGACACATGGGAACAAAGTATGAAGGTTGCATCAGAAATTAAGAAAATTATTTCTGACTTTAACCCCGATCTCGTAGTTTCAATCGGAATAAGTGATACTCATAGCGGTTCAGGCAGTATAGAGAAGAGTTATCAGGAAGCATGGAATACTTTGATTTCTGCTCAATGTCAAGATCAAGATGACGGACGAATCTACCACTATCGGGATATGGGGATTTTCCAAATTCTCGCGTCTATCTATGGCAAAGAGTATACTTCGGATTTTGTTCAGAAAATGATAGGCCCTCTTGTCGCTTATGACTCTAAAAAAGGAACAGATTTTCTAATTACATTAGAAGAGGTGCTAAAAAATAGTAATCTAAAGGATTCAGCTAATAAATTATTTATCCATCAAAAAACACTGGTGTTTCGCAAACAACGCATTGAAAAGATTCTGGGAGTATCCCTTGATAACTTTGATACAAGGTTATCAATTTCGGCAGCAATAAAATTGCATAAACTGAACAATATTAAACGATCTTGATAGTAAACTTCGCTAGGTGAAAATTGGATTGGCGGATATTCTGATGATATGAGAAATCTAGGTCAAACGAGCGTGGTTGTCTCTTGGAGACAATAAGACGCTCGTTTTTTGTCGAAATGTTAGCCTTTAAAGAGAATAGAAAGTTCTACTTGATAGATCTATAATTAAATAAGAATGATAAAAATTAGACACCGATTACTTTAAGAAAGTCAATTATAATTATTTAGGATGGTGAAAGTTTTATAGATACCAAAACAATTTTTATGGTCAAAATACTGATTATTGAAGATAATCAGGCAAATATTTCGATGATTGAAAAACTGTTAAGATCTTCTGGTTATTTTAATATTATGAGTACGAGCGATTTTGGAGAAACACTAAAAGTATTCAAAGAGTATAAACCGGATTTGATTTTACTTGATTTACAGATGACAAATATTGATGGATTCAAAGTTATAGAACAATTAAACGAAGTCAAAGAAGATGAATACCTGTCCCTAGTCGTTATTACTGCGAATAATGAGCAAGCAAACCGGCTTAGAGCACTAACTATGGGGGCGAAAGATTTTATTGCTAAACCGTTTGACTATACGGAAGTTCTAATGCGAATAAGAATTACGTTGGAAGTTCGCTTTCTACACGCTGAGATTAAGGAAAATAAACGTTTGTTAGAGAACAAAGTTCAAGTGGGAAGAAAGGAAGTTTAAGAAATACTCTTGTTGAATTCAACTAGGCTCATTTGGTGTGGGGAATTTAATGAAGGGAGATGAAAAAAAAGAGAAATCGCATGGGAAAAAAACGAAAAAGGTGGGCTAATTGGATGAGAAGTATCAAAATGAAAATCTTAATTAGTATTGGACTCATTTTAATAGTAGTTTGTGGTGGGTTAGGTGTAATCTCATACAGAACAGCTTCTAATGCCATAAAGACACAAGTTGATGATGCACTTGAGCATTTAGCGAAACAAGGTGGCAATGTTGTTACCGAAAGAATAAATGCTGTATTCGGGAGTTTAGAAGTGATGGCTAATACCGATAAAATATTAGCCATGGATAATACATGGGATAGCAAGTCGCTAATTCTTCAAAATGAGGCAGTAAGAAGTGGCCACATTTCAATGCTTATTGCACAGTTGGATGGAACAGCACAACTCACCACTGGAAATAAAGTTAATATCATGGATAGAGACTATTTCAAAAAGGCTCTCGCTGGAGAAAGAGCTTTATCCGAACCAATCGTAAGTAGAGATGACGGTTCAATTGTCATCGTTTATGCAGTCCCCATCAAAAAGGATGGGAAAACTATTGGAGTTTTAGCGGCTTTAAAGGATGGTAATGATTTAAGCACTATTACTAACAATATTAAATTTGGGGAATCAGGAAAAGCCTTTATGATTAATAAAAAGGGCATTAAGGTAGCACACTACAATGTCGAACTTGTGAAGAGCGAGGATAATGATTTAGAAAATCTCAGTAAGGACTCAACACTCGAATCGTTGGTCGAATTAGAAAAGCAAATGATCGAAGGGAAAACTGGAGCTGGTGAATATGAATATAAGGGAGAAAGTAAATTCTTAGGCTACGCACCTGTTGAAGGGACACAATGGTCATTGGCGGTAGCTGCTCCGAAGGTAGAAGTATTGTCCGGACTAAAAACTATGGGTTTGTCGATACTTATAGCCTCTATAATATTCTTATTTCTGGGCCTTGGAATCGGATACTTAACAGCTCGTTATATTTCAAATCCTATAGTTCTCGCCTCTGAGCATCTTAGAAATGTCGCGACAGGAGATTTTGCACGCGATATTCCAAGGGGATTAATAGAAAAGAAGGATGAGATTGGGATACTTGCTAGAGCAATTGAAACAATGCAGATGTCGGTTAAAGACGTAATTCAGGGGGTTATCACGGAATCGCAGAATGTTGCAAAGGCCGTGATGACTACGGAGAAAACTATCACTGAGTTAACCTCCCAGATAGAAGAGGTGTCCGCCACCACAGAGCAGCTTTCAGCTGGTATGGAAGAAACCGCTGCTTCGAGTGAAGAAATGAGTGCAACGGCAACGGAAATAGAACGAGCAGTGGAGTCGATCGCCGATAAAGCCCATCAAGGAGCTGTATCGGCTGGCGAGATTAGTAGAAGGGCAAGTGGACTGAAGCAAAGTGCTGTCTCTTCCCAGTTGAGTGCTCAGGATGTTTATTTAAGCACGCAAGAAAAAATGATAAAGGCAATTCATGATTCTAAATCCGTCGATCAGATCAGCGTCCTTTCTGATGCCATATTACAAATCACATCTCAAACCAATCTTCTTGCATTAAATGCGGCCATTGAGGCGGCACGTGCAGGAGAGGCTGGAAGGGGTTTCGCCGTTGTGGCTGAAGAGATTCGAAAATTGGCTGAGAGCTCCAAAGATGCTGCAAATGAAATACAGAATATCACTAAGATTGTTGTAACTTCTGTTGCAAATCTATCAGAAAACTCGGCGAGTGTTTTGGATTTTATTGACAAGCAGGTCCTTAAAGACTATGAATTGATGGTTGAAGCCGGCGAGAAATACCACTCGGACGCTGAGTTTGTGGATGAATTGGTGAATGATTTCAGTTCAACTGCGGAGGAACTCACTGCTTCGATTCAACAGATGGCTAGAGTTATCGAGGAGATTGCAATAGCTGCCAATGAAGGAGCTGAGGCTTCAACCAACATTGCGCAAAAAAATGCAATAATGGTAGAGGAATCAGATATGGTCATAAAGCAGGCCAATATATCGAAAGAGAGTTCAGATAATCTTAACAAAATGGTCTTGAAATTTAAGGTTTAATATACGGCTCCCTTGCTGCTTAGGCTTGGGAGCCATTATAATTCTAAAATAGGTATGAAGATCTACCTTCCGATAGCGTTAATATTTATTGATGAGAAGAGGAACTAATCGGTCTGCGGAGAATTAGCAATTATAGTATATTATTAACTAGAACGTTAATCCATTTTCTGTAAATATCAGCTAGGCTGAAGTAGGAGTGAGAGGGAATTTGGTAAAGGGCAAAATCTTTAACATTATGAAGTATTCGATCCATGATGGGCCAGGTATCCGGACAACTGTATTTTTTAAAGGCTGTCCCCTGAACTGCCAGTGGTGTCATAACCCAGAAAGTCAAGGGTTTGGCCAGGAGTTAATGTACAGGCCAGACCGTTGCGTCAGTTGTGGACAATGTCTAGAGGTATGCCCGAGCGGTGCCACCATTTCTATTGAGGGAAAACTGGGGTACCTACGAGATAGATGTATTGCTTGCGGTGCATGCTGCACGGCTTGTCATGCGGGAGTCAGAGAGCTTGTTGCTAAGACGATGTCCGAGAGCGAGGTTATGGCTGAGATAGAGAAAGACGTCATCTTCTATGACGAATCGGGAGGGGGCGTGACATTTTCGGGTGGAGAGGCATTGATGCAGCCCGAATTTCTACTGGAAATTCTTAAAAGTTGCCGTAAGAGGGAAATTCACACTGCCGTGGAAACATGTGGATTTGTCAGCCTAGACTCCTTGCAAACGATCAGCAAATACGTGGATTTATTCCTGTATGATATAAAACTGATGGATAGTAGGAAACACCAAGAGGTGACTGGTGTTCCTAATGAACTAATATTAAGCAATTTACGTTGGCTGGCAGAGCACCATCCGAAGGTCATTGTGCGGGTAGCGATCATTCCAGAGGTTAATGATGATGAAGAAGCTCTCCGACAAATCGGAGAGTTTGTGGCGTCTTTAAAATGGGTGACAGAGATTCATTGTTTACCCTACCATAAAGCGGGGCTGGATAAATATCAGAGGCTGGGTCTTGAGTATCGCCTGTCAGAGCTAGAATCCCCTGACAATGAGCGAATGGGCGAGATTGCATGTAAGCTCGAGCAGTTTGGAATCTCGGTAATAATGGGAGGATAACTTTCGCAACATTGATATACTCTTTAGACTGCTGTCACGTACAAAAGCTGATAAGGTTAATGTAAGAAATATAACTTTTGACAATTTCTTATACGAGAACAAACTAAAAATAAGGAAAACGAGCCATTTTTATTGTATAATTAGATTGTAAGATAAGATTAAAAGCAAATTAAGAATAAGGATAAGTAATGTTATTCAGAAAGCTAAGGAGTGAAACTGAATGAACGAGAGAGTAACAATGCTCAGGCAACGAAGCCTAGAGACCGAAGCATATATTTCCGCTGAAAGAGCGGAGTTACTGACGGAATTTTACCGTGGGGCTGGGAACTTTTCCATTCCTGTTAAGCGTGCTTTGGCGTTTAAGTATTTGTTGGAGAAAAAGAAGATTTGTATTAACGAGGGTGAGTTGATTGTAGGGGAGAGAGGTCCAGCACCGAAAGCTACCTATACATACCCCGAACTTTGTTGCCATAGTTTAGAGGATTTGGATATTTTAGATTCTCGGCAAAAGATCTCGTTCAAAGTTAGCCCAGAGGTGCGCAGTGTTTATGAAGAACGTATTATTCCGTACTGGGAAGGTAAGTCGATGCGAGACCTCATCTTCACGGAGATGTCCGAGCAATGGAAAACGGCTTATGATGCTGGTATCTTTACGGAGTTTATGGAGCAGAGGGCTCCTGGGCATACGGTGCTTGATAATAAAATTTACCGTCTGGGTTGCCTGGATTTCATCGCCGAGATTGATGCCCATTTGGAAAGACTTGACTTTTTGAACGATGTTGATGCGTACTACAAGCAACAAGAACTGAAAGCGATGAGAATCAGTGCCGAAGCTATCGTCCAGTTTGCCAAACGGTACGCGGAAAAAGCTATCGAATTATCCCATACAGAAACAGATGCACTGAGGAAGACGGAGCTAGAGAATATCGCTGAGGTCTGTTCGTATGTTCCGGCGCATGCCCCACGGAATTTCCAAGAAGCATTGCAAGCGTACTGGTTTGTGCATTTAGGTGTAATTACAGAACTGAATACCTGGGATGCATTTAGTCCGGGACGACTGGATCAACATTTGTATCCTTTCTATAAAAAGGGTGTGGCTGAGGGAACGCTGAGTGATGAACAGGCTAGAGAACTTTTGCAGTGTTTTTGGGTAAAGTTTAACAATCAACCAGCTCCGCCGAAAGTAGGGGTAACCGCGGCGGAAAGCGGCACGTATACGGATTTTGCCAATATTAACAGCGGCGGGCTGAAAGCGGATGGGTCGGATGGCGTCAATGAGGTCACCTATTTGGTCTTAGACGTGATCGATGAAATGCGACTCTTGCAGCCAAGCAGTAATATTCAATTGAGTAAGAAAAACCCAGATCGTTTTTTGAAGCGGGCAGCCCGGATTATTCGGAAAGGTTGGGGTCAACCCTCGGTGTTTAATGCTGATACCGTGGTCGAGGAACTTCTGCGCCAGGGCAAATCAATCGAGGATGCACGACAAGGAGGGACGAGCGGGTGTGTGGAGACAGGGGCTTTTGGCAAGGAAAGTTATATTTTAACTGGGTATTTCAACCTGCCCAAAATCCTAGAGTTGGTCCTGCATAATGGCTTGGACCCCAGAACGGGGCAGCAATTGGGCGTGAAAACTGGGGATCCTCAGACGTTTGATTCCTTTGAAGCGCTATTTGACGCTTTTAAGAAGCAACTTCATTATTTTATGGATATTAAAGTTGAAGGAAGCAATATCATTGAGCGGCTTTATGCGAGTTATATGCCGTCACCCTTTCTTTCACTGCTGATTGATGATTGTGTTGCGAAGGGTAAAGACTATAATGATGGTGGCGCTAGGTATAACACAAACTATGTGCAAGGGGTTGGCTTAGGGAGTCTAACCGATATGTTAGCTGGCCTAAAATATCACGTCTTTGACCAAAAGGATCTAACTATAGTGCAGTTACTCAGGGCTTTAGAGGATAACTTTTCTGGGCATGAAGCGGTGCGTCAGCAACTTATGAACAAGACGCCACATTTTGGGAATGATCAAGATTATGCCGACGAAGTCATGGTTGATATTTTTAATGCCTACTACGATGAAGTGAATGGCAGGCCAAATACCAAGGGTGGAGTCTACAGAATCAATATGTTGCCAACGACCTGCCACGTTTATTTCGGTTCTGTCATAGGTGCGACGCCTGAAGGACGCAAGGCTTGGGAACCGCTTTCGGAAGGTATTTCTCCTGTTCAAGGAGCGGATCGTTTAGGGCCCACAGCAGTCATTAAATCTGCTTCTAAATTGGATCATGCACGGACTGGGGGAACGCTATTGAATCTGAAGTTTACCCCTCAGGTACTAGAGGGGGACGATGGGCTTAATAAACTGGCGCACTTGGTGCGGTCATATTTTAGAATGGGTGGTCACCATATTCAGTTTAACGTTGTCAGTGCCAAGACGCTCAGGGCTGCTCAGGCTGAACCAGAAAAATATCGAGATCTGATTGTGCGAGTTGCTGGGTATAGTGACTATTTCTGCGATCTAAGTGAGGCCTTGCAGGAAGAGATCATTGGGCGGACGGAGCATTCGGTGTTCTAGGCCGTTTCTAATCTTGATAATATACTGTTGCAATTATGCATGGCGTATCTGTAATAGTTAGAATAACGAAGAGAAAGAGGGTATTATATTGACGGTGACGGGAATGGGGAGAATGTCATTTCAACCTCCAACCGATTACTACTGCGAGGCGTTGGCACCGATCGATGAGCAGATCTGTGCACTCATTGCTAAGCGTAAAGAGCTTTCCGAAAATAATCCAGGATTTCCGAATCTCGAGTTGATAACAGCATGGTGCCAACAATATGAATTGAACGAAGCAATGACGCAGAGCCTTTTTGGATCCATGCACAATGAAAATCACTTTTCAGACCATTTCCAAGTGGAACCCACTGGGTTTCTCAAGTTCATAACCATCTTGAAATATGTGGAACTTGACAATGTATTGTATTCTGTCACGCACATGAAACAATATAGCAACGCCAGTGTGATTTATGTCGAAACTGAAGTGAATAACTCTGAACCATATGTCAGGCTTGGACATGCTCACGTTGAATTGTTTATTTCTCCTGACTATCAAAGCCGACCACATCAAGGTAGCGGGCATGACAAAGGGATGCAGTATTCTTTTGTCGTTTCACCGCCGTTGCCTGAGGATGTAACAGGTCTTGAGTTTCGCCTTAGTATCAAACCATACCATATTCCAGAGAAGCAAACAGTCGTTCTTACGGAATCTACTGTGATCATCAAATAAGAAGAAGTTTAACTAAATACAGACGGAGTTGAACTTCCCAGCGGTAGAATTGATGTATAAGCCTTTCAAGTGGAGAAATAACTGTCAGGCAGAAGGCCTCAGTATTCTTAGTCTGCTCTGGCCAAGTTAATGGAGGGAAAAACAATTTGAAAAGGCAAATTAGTAAATCTAACTATTCCTTAGTAAGTTCAGAGCTCGACCACTTTGAAAGTTCCGGTCTTATCACCGGAGAGCAAAAGACTGGGATCTTGGAGAGTTATGAAGTTAAGGGTGGTCTCAACTTCATTCGAGTTGTTGTGACGATTGGTGCGCTCTTGGTGGGTCTCGGAATCTTGAGTTTTATTGCCAGCAACTGGGATGGGATCGGCCATTTAGTCAAACTCCTGATTATCTTCGGAGTTTTCGGCGGGGTAAACGTTGCAGGTTACATGGTCTCCGAGAATAATCCCAAGACAGGTCGAAGTTTTATTTACTTAGGGACTCTCGTTTATGGAGCAGGTATCTTTTTGATTGGACAGATGTATAACTTTGGAGGAGAATTCCCCACCGCGTTTCTACTCTGGTCTTTGGGAGTGCTTCCAATGGCGTTTCTGTTAAAAGATCAGTATTTGATGCTGTTTGCGAACGTTCTGTTTATGGTCTATCTGTTTGGGTCGTATGATAGAGGCTTCCCTTATGCAGGGTGGGCCGGGGTACCAGTAGTGTATCTGGCCTATAACTACTTTGGAAAATCTAGACTCCTCTTGTTCTTCGCCAATCTTACGGCCTTAACGTTTGTCTTTGAAATAACCATAAGATATGAGGTCGAGGGTTTATATGTTGCACTACTCTTTTTTGTGATAGGACTTGTGATGTACGTGGTGAAACACACCTTAGAACCTGATATTTTTAGGATTCAGGGCAATATTTTATTTGGAGTTACCGGTGTGATTTTGACTATTCCTGATATTTGGGACATAGTCGTTAGTGCTCAGTCGACGCGTTTGGTAAGTATTCTCTTTGCTCTGGCTTTTGTTGCGCTATTGTTTTTCTTAATCAGAAAGGGTAGCATCATTAGCCTTATCTTTGTGTGTATTACAATCTTCAGGTATTATACGGACACAGTTGCATTCTTACCAAAATCACTGTTCTTTATCGTTGGTGGGCTGTTGTTACTAGGCTTTGGTTTCTACTTTGAACGAATGATTAAAACAAAGGGGGGGACACTCGCATGACTAAGAGAAAAACGTTCTTACTAGCTGTGGCGATTCCCTTGCTGATCCTCCTAGCAATGACTATTAAGCCTCAAGCGACTGTTGTCTTCGGGCAGGAAATCATTCTGGAAACGAAGGCCTATGACCCGACGGATGTGTTTAGGGGAGACTATGTTGCTATCAATTTTGCCATTTCAGATGTTCCGAAGTCAAAGGTAGATCTTCCTATCGATAAGATTAATAACAAGAATCTTTATGTAAGTCTTAGACAAGAGGGTAAGTATTATGTGGTTGATCAGGTGAGTGAAACAAAACCAAAGCAGGGGGTCTATCTTAAAGGGAAGTTTCAAGAAATATATAATGAGTTTAACGGGGCAGGTGGTTACAGAGTCGATTACAGTCTGGACAAGTATTTCCTTGAACAAGGAAGTGGCAAGGAGCTCGAGCAGGAATCCTTTAAGGGGGGACTTGATGGAACTGTGAAGGTCCTCGGGGGGTATGGAGTTCTTACGGGAATAGCCTCACGCTAGTAGGTTCGTCTAATCCAGAAAATCAACTTGCTTTAAGATAGAGGCAGGTGTTATTTTCTGGGTTAATTAGATGAATATTCGTCTAAGGGAAAGAATGATGACGGGTATTTCACGACGATGTATGTTATATTAGCTATTAAGACCAATTCACTAGAATGGAATTATTTAGAGTGTATTGATGAATATTATTCGCGTTTGTTTAAGGAGGAAATTTTGGTTTTGATAACGACATATTTAGAACCTTTATCAATTACCACATTTAATATCGGCCAACCCTCGTCATATGACTTGTTTAATAGACAGGGAATACTTCTGTTAACCAAAGGTAAGCCGATCACCACTAACATTCAAGAACTTCTACAAAGACGTCAGATTTATACTTTAAAATATGATTTGAATAAATCACAAGACCCAAATATAACGCACAAATTTTCTGAGTCGGAATATCAGGATATCGTTGTCGATGTCCGGGAAGCTTTTGAGAATGCAGGTCTTATAAGTAGTGAACGTTTACACAAGACTTTCTTAGTGGTTGATAAGATTATCAACGAGTTAGAGGGAACTAAACGAGTTTATCTAGATCTAAACAAATTCCGAAAATTCGATAACAATACATACATTCATTCTGTAAATGTAGCAATTTTGGCTACTCTTATTGGATTACAAATGAATTTTACAGGACAAGCCCTAAGAGATTTAACCCTAGGGGCTATGTTTCATGATATAGGTAAAAGTGCTATACCCATTGAAGTTCTTAATAAAACATCAAAACTAACGGATGAGGAACTTGAGATTATTAAAAAACATCCGATACTTGGTGAAGAGATGCTTAGAAAGAGCAACATAACGGGCGAGGTGCTCACTATTGTCCGCCATCATCATGAACGTTGTAACGGCAAGGGTTATCCGGATGCTGTAAGGCAATCAGAAATCGGTCTGAATGCACAAATAGTTGCTATTACAGATGTTTTTGATGCTCTTGTTGATGATCGCCCCTATAGAAAAGGCTTACCTCCATATCACGCTTTAGAAATTATTATTGCCGAATCAAATGAACAATTTAATAAAGAAATTGTCAATATTTTTATACAGTGTTTAATACTCTATCCGGAAGGCTCTATCGTTACCTTAAATACTGCCGAAGTCGGAATAGTAATTGGGATTCACCAAACTTACCCAAGTCGCCCACTCGTTAAAATCTTATTCGATAAGGATGGTAATTATTTACATGACGATTATTTCTGTGATTTATCACAGGATTTAACGAAGTTTATAAAGTCGGTAGATTTCAGGTCTGTCCCATAGTAGTACTAAGATTATTGATAGAGAAAAAAGATTTATAAGAGAGGCTAATTTGTGTTATAGTCACAATTCAGCCTCTCTTTAAATTTAAAAGTATGACTCAATCAATAGAAAAATTATGTGTGCTAAAAGAGTCGTTTAGCGATAGTAATTTTCTCGATTTCCTTAGCTCCTTCGTAAATCTCCAGAATCTTAGCATCTCTATAGAAACGTTGAATGTCATACTCGTCCATATAGCCGTAACCACCGTGCATTTGAAGGGCTTTGTCTGTCACCCAGACTGCTGTTTCCCCAGAATAGTACTTCGCCATGGCGTTGAGGGATGCATCCAACTGTCCGTTGTCCGCTTTCCAGGCGGCTTTGTAGGTTATGGTCCGAGCTAACTCCACTCGGGTCGCCATCTCTGCAAGTTGAAACTGGATGCCCTGGTTCGCAGCAAGGGGAACACCAAAGGTTTTTCGTTCCTTTACATATTTTAGTGCCAAATCTAGGGCTCCTTGGGCTAAACCAACCGCTTGGGAAGCAACCATGATGCGCGTCATGTCAAAAAAATGCATGAGTTGGGGGAAACCATGGCCTTCCTGACCAATTAGGTTTGCTTGCGGAACTCTCACGTCTTCAAAGCTCAGTGAACCCGTATCCGAAGCCCGGATACCCATTTTCCCCTCGAGTTTATAACGGGTGAGACCTGGGCTGGTTGCTTCCACGAGGATAAGGCTATGCCGCAGAGTTTTTTTGGGTGCATCTGGATTAGTCACGCATAAAACTACCATATAATCGCATATCGTGCCATTTGTGATGAACGTTTTACTGCCGTTAATCACATAGTCCGTCCCGTCTTTGATGGCTCGGGTCGTAGTTCCGGCCACATCGCTCCCGGCATTGGGTTCAGTATATGCTCCGGCGAAGATTGCCTGTCCGAGTGGAAGTAAGGGGAGATACTTTTTCTTTTGTTCTTCACTGCCAAAGTTGAGGATATTCTCCGAACCAAAAGTAGCTGCCGTTGCGACTAAGCCTAGACCTAAATCTACCCGAGACAGCTGCTCTGTGATTAAGGCTGTCTCTAACCAACCCCCTCCGGGACCTCCGTATTCTTCAGGAATGACTACTCCGACCAAACCTGCAGCACAAGCCTTTTGCCAGATTTCCCGCGGATATTTTTCCTCCCGGTCGCATTCTTTGGCGATTGGTGAAAACTCTTTGATAGCAAACTTGTAAGCCATACTTTGAAAGGCTATTTGTTCCTCAGATAATTCAAAATTCAATGATTTTGCCTCCTCTTATAATCTAAGATTCTCATAATTAGGTCGATAGCAATGTGTATTTGCAATTTTGATGCCAATCAAAAAGGTCTAACTACAACGTCCTTCAGCGTCGTTTGGTGTGTAAAGTGTCCACTGTGTTGTCAACTGTCCGTCATTCAGGACATATATATTGGAGAGGAGTCGGGGTAGGGCTTGATGATAGAGTGGCATAGAATTTGCAATACATTAATGGAGAAATAACGGCTGAAAATACAGAATCATTATCTGCTTTGAGGTCGATAGGAAAAGGGTGGATAAAAATGAGAGATGCTGTAATAGTTGAAGCGGTGAGAACCCCAGTAGGGCGGAGGAATGGATTCTTAAGCGGTCTACGCTCCGAGGACTTAGCGGGCCTAGTTTTGAGAGAGGTGGTCAAGCGGGCGGGAGTGGACCCTGCCTTAGTCGAGGATGTACTAATGGGGTGTGTTTCCCAAGTGGGTGAGCAGGGATTTTGTATCGGACGGCAGGCTGCGTTGATTGCGGATTATCCGCAACACGTTCCGGGATTAACGATTGATCGTCAGTGTGGATCTAGTCAGCAGGCAATTCATTTTGCCGCCCAAGCAATTTTAGCGGGGGACATGGATGTTGTCGTGGCCGCAGGGGTAGAAAACATGTCCCGGGTTCCAATGGGCTCAAACGTCCAAGGGACGGAGTTGTCGAAGGAGCTAACCTCCCGCTATGAGATTATCAATCAAGGGCTCTCGACGGAGCGAATCGCGGAGAAGTGGGGCCTCAGCCGGCAACAGCTGGATGAATTCTCCCTGGAAAGTCATGAAAAGGCAATTAAGTCCCAAGATGAAGGGCGTTTTGAGCGGGAGATTATGCCAGTGAGCATACTCCTTCCGAATGGTAACCAGGCGATAATAAAGATGGACGAGGGCCCACGAAGGGGTACTAGTCTAGAAAAACTCGCCAATCTAAAGTCGCCTTTCCAAGAAAACGGTCGGGTAACGGCAGGCAATGCAAGCCAGATCTCGGATGGTGCGGCAGCAGTGTTGGTAATGTCCCGAGAGAAGGCGGAAGAACTGGGGCTTAAACCTCGTTTCCGAATTGTGGCTCGAAGCGTCATAGGCTCAGATCCTACTCTCATGCTCGCCGGGCCTATTCCAGCCACAGCCAAGGTGCTGGACAAAGCGGGTCTCAACCTTGCGGACATAGACATCTTTGAAGTGAATGAAGCTTTTGCCGCTGTCCCAATGGCTTGGTTGAAAGAAACGGGAGTCGATCCTAGGAAACTCAATCCTAATGGTGGGGCCATTGCTCTTGGTCATCCACTGGGTGCCAGTGGAGCTCGCCTGATGACAACTATGATGAATGAACTGGAACGGACTGGTGGGCGCTTTGGCCTCCAAACTATGTGTGAGGGGCATGGCATGGCTAATGCTACAATTATCGAACGGCTAGACTGAAATATGTATCAATGAAAGCAAACTTAAAATTGGTTTGAAGAAAAGAGAATGTTTTGTGGAGATGAATCAGGTAGCATTATAGAGTCGATTGAAATGGCGTGATGTGAGCAGAGTTGAGAGCGTTGCTCCTATAAATTTGGTCCAATTTAAATGGATAATGAATTAGGGTGCCTCGGATGACGAGGGGCCCTAATTCTAGTGGTTGAAAGTTCTGAAAATTAAAGGAATTGCTGTTGGATAGGAAGAATAGAACGAGAGAGATCATTGATAAAAGTCATGAAGATGGATGTTATTTAGGCGAGGTGTGTGAGTGTGCTAATAAGGGATATGATGACACGGGATGTTCCGCTTCTCCAGCCTAAGGATAGTCTAGGCCAAGGGGTAGCGCTTTTACGCTGGACAAAGTTGGATGCTTTACCAGTGGTAGATTTAGAAGGATTGCTTATTGGAATCTTTACCAAAGCAAACGTGCTGGATGCTTTTCTGGCTGGAGCAGAACTGTCAGACACGATTCTGAGACATTTTACAAGTCAGGTTGTAACCGTTGCAGATAACACCCCTTTCAGGGAGATAGAGCTGCGGGCGAAACAGAGCTCGGTTGGAACAGGCGTAGTCGTAAATAAAGAGGGGAAAGTACTTGGTATTTTTACCAAAGTGGATATGATTATGGCGCTCTTTCAAGAGGCGGAACATTTAGCCATCGAACTCAATACTGTGTACGAGGCCATGCCTAATGGGCTCATCTTCGTGGATCAAAATAACTGCATCCAGCAGATGAATCCCTCGAGCGAGAGAATACTTGGTTTGAAGCAGGAGGCACTCAAAGGGTGTTTGTATGACAGCGTCTTTCCAGGTTTGGATCTTGCCGTGGTGCTTAATCAGTCGCAACACCTCGTCGGAATTAAAACTCAAATGAATAAGGTGACCGTTCTTTGCAATATCAGCCCGGTGGGCGAGGCGGCGGGTGCCGTGATCGTTTTTCAGGCTTTCACTGATTTAGATCGAGTTGCCCTAGAACTAGATGCTACTAAACGGTTGTATGAAACTTTACTCACGGTAACCAACATTGCCTACGAAGCAATCTTTGTTGTGGACATCCAGGGGAAAATAACTCTGGTCAATGAGGCAGCGTGTCGCTTTTTTGGCAAGAAGGAAAAAGAACTTTTGCAGCGGCCTGTAGATCAAGTGATCGAAAATACGCGCATTCTCCGGACATTAAAAACGGGAATGGCCGAAACCAATGAAATCCAAGTCATTAATGGCCGAGCGTATATCGTCTCTCGTCTACCGATCGTGCGGCAAGGCAAGATTATTGGGGCGGTCGGAAAAATCGTCTTTCAGAAGCTGGAAGAAGCAAAAGAGGTGGCTGAGAGACTTGCTCAAATGGATAGTGAACTGAAGTTTTACAAGGAAAAGGCTGGAGCAGCTAGACTAGCTGTCACTTTTGACCAAATCGTCACGGTGAGCCAAACTATGCGCCGCTTAAAGCAAGAGGCGGAGATGTCTGCTCAGGGGAATTCTACGATTATGTTGACAGGAGAAAGTGGCACTGGTAAGGAACTATTTGCCGAAGCGATCCACCAAGCAAGTCCTCGACGAAAAAGCCACTACGTTAGGGTCAATTGTGCTGCTGTTCCAGAAAATCTTCTGGAGTCCGAATTCTTTGGGTATGTGAGCGGAGCATTCACTGGGGCCCAAAGAGGAGGCAAAGCCGGTAAATTTGCCATCGCCGACGGAGGAACCCTTTTTTTGGATGAGATCGGGGATATGTCATCTAAATTGCAGAGCAAGCTTCTAAGAGTGCTGGAGGACAAGACCTTTGAGCCACTAGGGAGTAATGAATTAGTAAAAGTAGACGTGCGGATCATTGCAGCTACTAATAAGGACCTTATCCAGAAGGTGGAGTGCGGGGATTTCCGTAGTGACCTATACTACCGTCTCAATGTGATCCATTTCCATATCATCCCTATGTGGGAGAGGGTGGAAGATATTATTCCCCTTGTTCATGTATTCTTAGAAAGACTAAATCGAGATTTCGGCAAACGGATTACTGGAGTTTCCCCCGCTGTGAGCGAAATTCTGCTCAGTCATCGTTGGCCCGGAAACGTGCGGGAACTGAAAAATGTGATTGAGAGAGCGGTCAATTTTGCATCTGGTAATGTACTAGAACAGGACGATTTGCCCTTTTACCTAAGGGAGCAGAAACTAGAATTCTCTGTACCGTCGATGAAGAGGTGGAACCTAGAAAATGCTCATGAGCACTTGGATAGAGATACATTGCAAAAGGCTTTACTGAAGATGAAGGGCAACAAGTCGGAGGTCGCTAAGCTCTTGGGAATTTCACGATCCTGGCTTTATGAAAAAATGCGCCGATATGATATTAATCTCTAGAAAAGAGCAAGGTAATTCTTATATAAAAGTCCACAACTTCTTAAAATCCATTTCACAATTTGAACATAATTGGAGGATATGCTAACACTGTATCGGTCAGGAAAATCGAAAGCTTTGATCGATAACGAATTATAAGGAGGAATTGTATGAATAAGAAACTCGCAGCGGGTGCATTAAGTGTTGTGTTATTGATTGGGGGAGCAACGGCGGCTTTTGGCGCTACAGATCCAGATAAGCTCGCTGAAATCAAAACTATGACACAGCAGATGTTCGGACTTCAGAAGCAAATTGTCGACAAAGAAGTGGAAGCTGGGCTTCGAACAGCCGAACAGGCAGACAAAATGAAGAATTTTATTGATCAACGTCAACAAGCTAGCGACCAAGCTTTAGCGGAGGGTAAGGTTTTCAACCAGGGAATGAGAGGTAAGGGCATGCGCGGCGATGTCACGAAGTTCAATAACGCTGAACCTATGACTTCTGACCAGATTAAAGCTTGGAGTGAGCAGGCGCAAGCTCGCTTAACTGCTCAGGTTGAGGCTATGAAGAAGAACAGTAAATTGACTTCTGACCAGATCAAAACCTGGAGTGACGCAGAACAAGCACAGTTAAAGGTTCAGGCAGAGGCTATGGCGAACGGAACCTTTATACCCGGAGGTATGGGTAAGGGGATGCGTGGAGGTGCTAAGGGTAGTACTATTGCGCCAACAGCACCTACCACCAGTACTCCAACAGATACACAGTAAGATATGTAGGGGCAATTCATCCATTGCCCCTACCATGATAATTTAAGGCATTAAATATAAAAGAACCCTCTCAGGCTATTAAGCTCAAGAGGGTTCTACTATTTACGATTTACCAGTTGCTACGTGTGCGGGGTTGATAGCACTCGCGGCAATATACAGGCTTGTCGCCAGATGGTTGGAAAGGAACTGTAGTTTCTTTACCACAAGTAGCGCAAACAGCTGGGAACATTTCGCGTTGTTGACGAGCATAGCCGCCACCGCCGCCTTGGTTTCTGGTTTGTTCTTTTTTAGCTGCACGGCACTCAGGGCAACGTCCAGGTTCGTTAGTGAACCCTTTTTCAGCATAGAACTCTTGTTCAGAAGCTGAAAATTCGAAATCCCGACCACAGTCTTTGCAACTCAATACTTTGTCATTAAACATTTATGAAAAACCTCCACTAAATATATTACCCGTGCTACATGGTAAGTTAACCAACTACTTTTGGAGTCATAGGCAATAGAGAAGGTTTGCTTAAATCCACTAGTTTTAACAGGCGTTTTTAAGTATAACTAAAAAATGGAAAGAAGTCAAATTAACTATACAGTTTCTCTAGCAAGACTTTGACGTCTTCATTTTCTAGATATTCATCAAACGTCATCGTGCGATCAAGTAGACCTTTGGGTGTAATTTCAATGATGCGGTTAGCAATAGTTTGGACAAACTGGTGATCTTGGGATACGAACAGTACATTTCCATCAAGGCTCGTTAAGGAGTTATTGAGAGCAGTAATTGATTCCATATCCAAGTGGTTAGTAGGTTCATCCAATATTTGAACATTTGCCCCACTGAGCATCATGCGGGAAAGCATACAGCGTACTTTTTCTCCACCAGAAAGAACGCTGGCTTGCTTCAATGATTCTTCTCCAGAGAAAAGCATTCTTCCCAAGAATCCCCGTACGAAAGACTCTTCAGGGTCTTTGGAAAATTGTCTCAGCCAATCTACTACGTTCAAATTGGTCTCGAAATAGGAGGAGTTATCTAGCGGGAGATAGGCTTGAGTCGTTGTAATTCCCCAGATAAATTCCCCTTCATCGGGGACAATTTCACCCATTAAAACCTTAAACAAAGTTGTTTTTGCATTGCCGTTGGGACCTACAAAGGCAATTTTATCGCCTTTGTTAACAATAAACGAGATGTTGTCGAGTACCTTTTCGCCATTTACAATTACAGTTAAGTCCTTGACAGTCAAGATATTGTTGCCCGCTTCTCTGTCCGGGGTGAACGAGATATAAGGGTATTTACGTGATGATGGCTTAATATCATCTAAGGTCAATTTGTCTAATTGTTTCTTACGGGAGGTTGCTTGCTTAGCTTTAGAAGCATTGGAGCTAAACCGTTGAATAAACTTCTGGAGATCCTCAATCTTATCTTCTTTTTTCTTATTTGACTCTCTCATCAATCGCAGGGCTAATTGGCTTGATTCATACCAGAAATCATAGTTTCCAACGAATAGTTGGATCTTACCAAAATCGATATCAGCAATGTGCGTGCACACTTTGTTCAAAAAATGTCGGTCATGAGAGACAACAATGACCGTATTTTCATAATTATAGAGGAAATTTTCCAACCAAGCGATTGAATTCAAGTCTAAGTTGTTGGTAGGCTCGTCGAGCAATAGGATATGGGGGTTTCCAAATAAAGCTTGGGCAAGTAGTACCCGAACTTTTTCATCCCCGCTTAGGTCCTTCATTTTACTACTTTGCAGGTCCTTGCCAATTCCTAATCCCATCAATAATTCAGAGGCTTCAGCCTCTGCTTGCCAGCCATTGAGTTCAGCAAAATCGCCTTCTAATATAGAAGCATTAATTCCGTCCTCTTCGGAAAAGTCCGGTTTTGCATAGAGCGCATCTTTCGCTTCCATAATTTCATATAGTTTGGTATGCCCCATCATGACGGTGTTTAACACTTCGGACTCTTCAAATTCAAAGTGATCTTGTTTTAATACGCCAATTCGTTCGCCAGGCGTTAAGTTAACCTCGCCACTGGTAGAGTCGATTTCTCCGGATAGTATTTTCAAAAACGTCGATTTTCCGGCGCCATTTGCTCCAATCAACCCATAACAGTTTCCAGGAAGAAATTTTACATTAACATCTTCAAATAATGCCCTTTTGCCGAATCTTAAAGTAATCCCACTTGTACTTATCATTATTAATCGTTCCTTTGTAATATATTTTATACTTGTTCAGAAAGTATAACTGACAGCTATACGCTTTCTGGGAGCATAAGTTGCAACTAAGGTACCCACGTCGCGAAGGCTTGGTAGCAGTGTAGTTTTCTTTTCCAAGATTACATTATATCACTTTAATACCAGAAGATATAGGTGATCGGATGCAAAACCTATCAATAACAGCAGTTGTCAAAAAAAATTGTGAATTTAGGACATTAAAAGTGCGCTGAATTATAGGGAATGGGCAATAAAGAAAGCCCTCTACCTAAGTTTTCGGCAGGGACTTTAAGTCGGGGTGTTGAGTATAGAAGCGCGTGTTACCTCATAATCGGTAATTCAGTGTATAGAATCGTCGCCGGATTCTTCTAAGATCTTTCTCAAGATCAAAATACCAGACATTGTTTTAGGAAATCCTGCGCTGGGTGCTACCAAGAGAATAGAATGTTCAATTTCCTCCTTAGTGCACCCGCTACTTAAGGCTTTTAATATATGCGTTCTTAAAGCCCTAGGGTATTGGCACTCTGTAGACAGTGCTACTTTAATTAGCCAACATGTCTTTTCATCTAAAGGGCCGCCTTCTTTATGGACTAACTGACCGTATTTCTCATAAGCCTTATAAATACTCTCGTGATGTTCAGTAAAATACTTTAAGTTAATCTCCGTACTGTCTATGTTGTCAAAATAATCGTCCATGAAATTTTCTCCTTTATGCAATTTTTTATATTATTCTCCAAGATCCTAAAACCTATTCAGCTAGGTCATGCTTTCTGGAAGGGTCCTTCTCGCTATTCATGGTTAGCTATCCAGGATAGCGCTCTAATATAAACGGTCTGGTCGATTCCTTGGGCTAGGACATCGAATAGTTTCGACTTGACTTATTTTTAGGGTATAATATTGCTATAGAGAGTTGAGAGAATTTGTATATTTCTATACAAGTAAAAGGGGAGATTCCGTTGATAAAAATGGAAATAGAACTTAAAAAAGAAGTTAGAGCTGTTCTCGTTGAAAGTTTAAAGGGCTATTATTGGAATGAGAGAGATGAAGAAATTACGAATTTAGGTGCCGAGCTAATGCTTGATTTTATTGTAAAAGAAATAGGTCCCTATATTTACAATAAGGGGATAGAAGATTCTTATGAGTATATGAATGAAAGAATCGAGGACTTGCTTGGACTCCAGAAACGTCAAAGGTAGGAGGGGATCTGGTTGAATCTACTGACTTCATTTCAGCCCATCATTGATGAGCGATCACGTATTCTAATTCTTGGCTCCATACCCGGGGTGGAATCCCTGAATTCACAGCAGTATTATGCTAATCCCAGAAACCAATTTTGGAAAATACTCTATGAGCTTTTCGATTCACAAGCCAGCTTGGACTACGCAGAAAAAGTGTCCTTTATTATGAGTAAGCAAATTGGAGTATGGGATGTCATCGAAAATTGTTATCGAGAAGGTAGTCTGGATTCTAAGATTAGGGATGAGAAAGTGAACGACTTTAGTGGTCTGTTCAAAGAATATCCTAACATAGAAACAGTACTATTTAATGGAAGTAAGGCGTACGAAACCTATAAAAGATTTATAGGTTTTGATGTGTCATCGAATCTAACGTTCCATAAGCTGACCTCCTCCAGTCCGGCGAATACTAAGCGCTATGAGGAGAAACTAAGGGAATGGAGCGTCATCGGAGATATCTTGAAGGACCAATCCCACAGGAGTATAATGTCGTATGGAGATCCTCCGTCAAATTAATGCGTCCAATCAACCGAGTACAAAATGGGTATATAATAGAAGGTTCCCAATAATTATTGGGAACCTTCTATTATATACTGTCCCTCGATCCAATCAACAAACTGTCTTGCCGTCCGCGCAGAACGCCCATTATACCAAAGCGCCCATTGCAGTGCCTCTCTTTGTAGACGTTCTTTGTCGATCGTTAAATGTCTACTTGCAGCAATCCCTTCGACTATTTTTAGATATCGATTTTGATCCGGTGAAGAGAACACTACACTAATGCCAAAACGATCCGCGAGGGAGAGTTTTTCCTGCATGCTGTCCCCGGCATGCACTTCCTCATTATGGTTACCCGACTGCAAACCAGCTCTCTCACTGAAATATTCTTTTACTAGGTGTCTTCGGTTGGAAGTGGCATAAATTACGATGTTTGGTGTTTTACTTTCCAGACCACCCTCGAGCACTGCCTTTAAAGAAGTATAGTTCTCCTCATTATCCCCAAAAACCAGATCATCAACGAAGATGATGAACTTTTGCGTTCTATTCATTAAATGCCGAATAATAAGGGGGAAGTCAGCTAGATAAGCCTTGGGGATTTCTACCATTCGCAATCCCTGGTTATGATACTCATTCAGTATGGCTTTGACGGTCGATGATTTGCCGGTACCTCTATCTCCGTATAGAAGAACATTGTTAGAGGGACAGCCCGCTAAAAACTGAAGTGTATTTTCAATCACTTTTGAGCGTTCACTTTGATAATCCACCAGTTCGTTTAAGGTGATTGCGTCCGGACGATCTATCCCCTTTAGATAGCCTTGACCTTCTGTTTTCTCCCAAACAAAGGCAATATAGTGAGCGTATATACCGCAACCGTAGGTTGTGTGGAAATTTCGAAGATCTTCGATACATTCATCCCACTGCTGGCATGAGTTAAACCTATCCTTCATTCGTTGGATATGATCAAGGCTGTCTGTGGTAGGCTCACTTTCTATTACCCATTCCGGAAGCCTTTCAATTACTTGTTTAGCGCTATTGTCGATGAACAACGCGCTTATCTCAGCTTTGATCATTGAAGGGTCAAGGCTTGAAACAAGTTGAAGATTTCTTAAATCATGGGAAACAGCTTTCTCTAGAACACGGTCAGAATCTCTAAACTTCATAGCCGGTAGCTTAAATGAAAATGGATTTTCATCAAACGTTATTTGGTTTATAATATAGTCTTTTAATGAAAGAGTATTACTTTTCCCTAGTTCAAAGTAAAAGTCATTGAACCGATTGACTATTTTTCGAAGTTCTACGTCTTCTTTGTTAAGGCAAATAAGCAGTGCTTTCAGCTTACTTATTACCTTGTCCTTTAACAGCCCCCTGTAAATAGAAAGTGAATCCAGAGCTAGTAACATGGACAATGATTTGCTGTGTTCCATTAATAATCCCTCCAGTGATCAAGTATAGCATTTGAATAATTATTAGGGAAGAAGAAAGCGAGATAATACAGTAAATAGGGTAATCCACTCCGAACCAGAATAGTCAATTCCAAGATGTGGTAATGATTGTTCGGGTGATGTATAATACTAAATATGAGTAAAAAAATATCTGTAGTTTCCATAGGGTACCTTTATGACAGGAAATAATGGTATGAGTGAATCAATCAAGAGGGAAATATTTCAAGATTAATGATTTCCTTGGCTGATGTATTTGGGGGATAAGCAATTGTTAGAGTCAAAACAAAAGTATGAGAAACGCAGGACGTATTATGCTCGACGGTTAGAGAAATTGATCCAAAGGATTAATCGCTTAAGTAATGTAAGACTAACCCTGTTCTTTGCGGGGGGCGCGTTGGCAGTTTTTCTTTATATGACCCAAAACTCTTCTATGGGCCTTAGTATTCTGCTTTTTACAATGGTCTCTTTTGCTGGGCTCGTCGTTTGGCATCAGAGATTACGGACCAAGCAAAAGTATATTCAAGTGCTATATGAAAGCTATGACCAAGCATTGAAGCGTTTAACGAGTGAATGGAAAGAATTTCCAGATACCGGAGAAGACTTCAGAGACCCTGCACACCCATATTCAGAAGATCTTGACCTTTTTGGAACTAGTTCACTTTTTCAGTGGATTAATACTGCAAAGACCTTTAGGGGAAGAGAGAAGCTAAAAGAGTGGTTGACTGAGCTTCCGGTAGAAGCCAGTTCTATTCAGATTAAACAAGAAGCAATTAAGGAGTTAGCGATGAACTTTGCCTGGCGGCATCGTTTTATGTCGGACGCTGGGACTCTAAAGCGTACCTTAGATTCTCCAACAAGGATTATAGAGTGGGCGAAGACGTATGACCCATTCTATCTACGTCCTGGGGTTGTCATTCTATCTCGGGCACTCCCGATGATCACGCTGACATTCTTACTGCTATATTTTCTGACTGATATGGTTCCTTTTTGGTATCCACTAGCGGGTTTTTTAATTCAGACGATCATACTCTTTCTGGGAAAGGAAAGGGGCAAAGCGCTTGAATCGGTATATGCCTACAAAGAAAGTCTTAAAATGTATGGGAAAATGTTGCAACGGTTTGAAAAGCGCCGCTTTAAAGCGGATTATTTGCTTGGTTTGAAGAAGGGATTATATGACCGCGATGGGAAGAAGGCCTTCGAACAAATAAGAAAACTTTCTGGTTTAGCTGAGCTCATATCTAATCGGGGCAATTCAATGTTTTTAGTTATTAATATTTTCACCCTCTGGGATATTCAATGCATGATCGCCTTAGAATCATGGAAAGAAAAGTCCGGACGTTCTCTAGGGCGCTGGGTGGATACAGTAGCTGAGCTAGAGGGATTAGCAAGTCTAGCAATTATACACTTTGATCATCAAGAGTGGGCATTGCCTGAGATTGTCTCGGAAAATCCGGGGATTGTTGCAGCTAGTCTAGGACATCCGCTCTTGCTTAATTCGACGTGTAACGATGTATCGATTGAGAAGAGCTCCGGCATCTTATTAATTACGGGTTCGAACATGTCTGGAAAGAGTACCTTACTCCGCACGGTGGGTATCAATATGGTATTGGCCTATGCAGGTGCATCAGTGTGTGCAGACAGGTTCAGTTGTTCGATGATGCGTATTTATACCTGTATGCGTGTGAGTGATAACCTCGGAGAAAATATCTCTTCGTTCTATGCGGAATTACTGCGCATAAAACAAATTGTCAGCGCGTCCAAAACAGAAGGAAAGATTTTCTTCCTATTAGATGAGATTTTCAAAGGGACTAATTCACAAGATCGACATGCTGGGGCCAAGGTCTTAATTCGACAATTGGGCAAGGTCGGGGCCATGGGCATGGTATCGACTCATGATTTGGAGCTAGGAGACCTAGAGCGTGAAAGCGAGCGGAGAGTCAGAAACTATCATTTCCGGGAGTTTTATAAAAACGATGAAATCCATTTTGACTACAAACTACGGCCAGGGGTCTCAACCACCCGCAATGCCATGTATCTAATCAAAATGGCTGGTATTGATGTGGATGAAACGTTCGAGGACTAAATAAATGGGATATGTTAAAGATTCGAAAATAGGACTTGAACGAGCTGATTATCTCCATTATAATTGAAACAAGCTAGTTGACGTTGGCATTTTGTGTATTGCTTTAGGGGGTAAAACAGTGAGCGAAATGAAGGAAATCCTTGAGCGACTGATTGAGATGGGTCAGGACATAAAAGGCATAAAGACAGATGTGGCAGAGCTTAAGACCAGGATAGGGAACCTGGAGATCACCGTGGATCAAATTAGGGTACGACAAGATGTTATTCTTGAACAAACGGCAGGGTTGCTAGAGTATAGAACAGAAACAAAGGGCATTTTGCTAGATATTCAAGATAGTCTACTGGCAACATCACACATTCTAGGCGAACATGAAATTACTATTCGTAATTTGCGTCGGAGATTAGTATAGGTTGACATATTGGCTTTGTTGCCCTCTCCATGATTGTGGAGAGGGCGTTTTGCTAGCTGGGATAGTGACGTTGTTAATGTAAGAGAGTGGGTGGGTCTTATGATTATTGTAAGTGCGTGTTTGCTTGGGCTAAATACGAAATATGATGGCACGACGAACGCCCAGGCATTGATTCAAAAATACAGCTCTTCAGGGAAGTTCATCCCAGTATGCCCAGAACAATTAGGGGGCTTGCCTACACCGCGATCACCGATGGAGATTGTCAATGGGACTGGAAAGGATGTACTTCTTGGTCGGTGTGCGGTACAGGGGGAGCAGGGAGAAGTAGTGACCTCGAAATTTGTCCTAGGGGCAAAAGAAGTGTTTAAAATTGTGGAGATGGTTAAGGTCACGGCAGCTATTCTCAAGGAGCGTAGTCCTTCCTGCGGGGTAAATCATATTTATGATGGTAGCTTTTCACATCATTTAAGGGCTGGACAGGGGGTAACAGCAGCAATTTTAAAAGAGCATAATGTCCCGGTTTATTCAGAAGTGGAGCTTTCTGAGGAGAGGATACTAAAGCTGTTAAGAGATGATGAAGGACATTGAAAAAGGGATGATGCTTGGATAATAAGCATCATCCCTTTCATATACATTCAACGCTAACTTGAGAAGTCCCTAAGAATAGAAAGATACAACTGGATTATGTCATATAACCGACATTAATAATGTCATGAGTCCGCCAAAAGAATTTGATTTATAAGGTGTATAATGTTGTATCATAAAAAAACTATGTTTTATATGCGAATCACCCAAGAGTATCTTTACACGTATTCGATTGTTCTTTAGGCTCTGGAATTATATCTTAATAATTTAAAAATATACGGCAAACCTATCGAAAGGTAGAGACGCAAAGCCACGGGTCTAAAGATAGTAGTTCATACTATCACGATAGCCGGGTTGCAGAAAGGTACATTTTAGATGTCTATCTGCTGAAAATTCAGGAGGTAGGCATTTTTTTATTGAAGGGAATTGGGGTTCACTGTAGCCTTTTTTAGGCTTAGACTGTTGTAATCAAAAGAGAATAATAATAATTTCAGTATATTTTGAGTGGAGGAATTCATAACATGTCTAATGAAACTAAACGATCCATGTCAATCAAAACTAGAATTACCTTAATTGCGGGTGTGTTGATTATTTTCGTGGTGGCAGCCTTATCTGGAGCAAGTCTTTGGAATGCCCAAAAACTACTCAATACGAGTGAACTTCAAACTGAGCAACTAGTGGTACAGGGAATCCAGGATGAATTCGTCAATCGCTTAGATCGCGCGAGGTCTTCCGTACTATCGATAAGTATGAATCCGGACGTGGCAAAGGCTTTCGCCGAACGAGATCAGGCCGCCCTTGCCCGTCAGGTTCAGCCTGTTTTTGACGAAATCAAGAAGGAAGGCTTCAGCCAACTTCAATTTCATCTGGCACCTGCTGTTTCGTTTTATCGGGCACATTCACCTAAAAAATTTGGAGATGATCTTTCCAAAATTCGTCCTACGGTAATAGCTGCCAACCAAGAGCACAAGACCGTGGAAGGCCTAGAAGAGGGCGTTGAAGGATATGGGTTTCGTGTGGTGGTGCCGGTTAAGTATCAAGATCAGTGGGTAGGGAGTGCAGAATATGGAATGGATTTTGGTGCAGACTTTTTAAAAGCGTTACAGAAAAAGAATTCGGGAGATTACTTTATCTATCTTCTCGATCCTTCTACTTCAATGGTCAAAAATGTGAAGGAAAATGGAGGGCTATTAGCAGGTACAGGTACAGATAATTATCCAGTACCTGAAGGCTCGGTGAAAGACCTCGTTAATGCACAATCTCAGTTTTCCGTTAGTGGAGATGGACAGTCCAATGTCTTGCTCATTCCCTTTAAAGACTACCGTGGTGATGTAAAGGGTTATATCAAGGCAGTGCTATCGAGAAAAGGGGTTGTACAAGAGTTAAATTCTTTAAAACGTTGGGTCTTAATGGTTGGATTACTGGTTCTTGTTATCGGTGTGATTGCAGGATATTTTGTCTCTCTTTCCTTTACACGGCCGCTAATTCAGTTAGCGGAAGATGCGGAGGTTCTAGCTACAGGTGATTTAAGAATTGAAATTAAGACAAATTGGTATGGAGAGTTAGAAACTTTAGCCCTTGCCATGAAAAGGATGCTTGAAAACACCAAGCAAACATGTTCATCGATTAACCAAGCGGTGGGGCAGGTAGAGGCTTCGGTGAGAGAAATTTCGTCAGCAACAGATCAAACATCTCAAGGAGCAGATCAAGTAGCTGCCAGTGTTAGCCAAGTAGCCGCTGGTGCCCAGAAAATTGCTCAGCGAACGAGTGAAATGGGTGGGCAAAGTGAAGGAATCAATCAAAGCGCCCAAACTCTGGCTACTAATATGGAACGCATCGCTAGCACAACCTCTGACGTAACTGCACGGACACTGCGCGGAGAAGAAATGATGAAGGATTTGGCGGATAAAATGCGAATATTTGCGGCAAAGGTTGAGGAGATTCAGTCTGGGAGCCATATTTTAAAAGAACAGACAGGACAAATCCGCGGAATCACGCAGATCATTACGGGGATTTCTGATCAGACGAATCTCCTTGCCCTAAATGCGGCAATCGAGGCTGCACGCGCTGGGGAGGCTGGACGAGGCTTTGCTGTGGTGGCTGAAGAAGTCCGTAAATTGGCTGAAGGCTCCAGGCAAAGTGCCTCCCAGATTGAGGGATTGATCGATCAAGTGACTTTAAATGTTGAAAACTCCGCCCGAGCTACAGAAGAAGCGGTGTATATGATCGAACAACAATCAGGGATTGGGGATCGGGCACAGGTGCAATTTATAGAGATTTCGGAGGGGACACAAGCTGTCTCTCAACTATTAGGAGTAATGGAAGGGGAGGTTAAGCAAGTCGTTCAGATGGGGCAGGCAATTACGCGGTCAGTATGTGAAATTGCCGACATGTCCCAAGAAGATGCGGCCGCAGCAGAGGAAATCGCCGCCTCAACAGAGGAAATGAGTGCTACTGTTAGTACGATTCGTGATAGTGGGCAGCAGTTAATTTTATTGATGGAGGAAATGAAAGCACAAAGTAATCGTTTTGTGATTTGAAGTTCAGATTCCGATCAAGTATAATATATTGTCAGAGAATTTCAACACCCTCAAGGGGCATTCTGAGGAGGATTATAATGCAAACGGTAACAGTTAAGGAAATCTTCAGAGAGACAGACCAGTTTCTCAATCAAAAGGTAGAGCTGTCTGGATGGGTTCGTACGCTACGCTCATCCAAAGCATTTGGCTTTATTGAAATCAATGATGGTAGTTTTTTTGAAAACATCCAAGTGGTTTTTGAAGAAAGTCTTGCCAACTTTGCGGAAATTGGAAAGCTTACGATTAGTTCCGCTATACGTATTCAAGGAACCCTTGTTCCTTCCCCTGGAGCGAAGCAACCGTTTGAATTGAAAGCGGAACTTATCGATATTCTCTCAGTATCCGCAGCGGATTATCCTCTCCAAAAGAAGCGGCATACCTTTGAGTACTTACGAACGATTGCGCATTTGCGTCCAAGAACGAATACTTTTGCGGCCGTATTTCGAGTGCGTTCTGTCGTCGCCTTTGCAATACACAAATTCTTTCAAGAAAAGGGCTATGTTTATGTGCACACGCCAATTATTACTGGGAGTGACGCAGAGGGCGCAGGAGAAATGTTTAGAGTGACTGCCCTCGATATGGCTAAACTTCCACAGGACGAAGCGAGTAACGTTGATTTCTCCAAAGATTTCTTTGCTCGAGAAACGAGCCTGACGGTTAGCGGGCAGCTCAATGTTGAGACTTACTGTATGGCCTTTCGCAACGTTTATACGTTTGGACCTACATTTCGTGCAGAAAATTCTAATACGGCGAGGCATGCTGCCGAATTTTGGATGATCGAACCAGAGATCGCGTTCGCGGATCTTAATGACGATATGAACTTGGCCGAAGAAATGATGAAATACATCATTCAATATGCCATGGACAATGCCCCTGAGGAGATGGCGTTCTTTAATTACTTTGTAGATAAGACGTTGTTCGATCGACTGGAAAATATCCTTGGCTCAGAGTTTGGCCATATTACCTATACTGAAGCGGTAGAACTCCTAGAGAAGGAGAACTCTAAATTTGAGTATCCTGTTCATTGGGGCACTGATCTACAAACCGAACATGAACGCTATCTAACAGAAAAAGTTTTTAAAAAGCCAGTTTTCGTTTCAGATTATCCGAAAGGAATTAAGGCGTTCTATATGCGGCTCAATGAGGATAATAAGACTGTAGCAGCCATGGATCTGCTGGTACCTGGGGTCGGAGAAATAATTGGTGGAAGCCAACGAGAAGAACGTCTTGAGGTATTAAAAAATAGAATGAGGGAATCCGGGCTGAATGAAGAGGATTACGGGTGGTACCTCGATATTCGAAAGTATGGCGGCGTGAAACATGCAGGGTATGGACTTGGTTTTGAACGTGTAATTATGTATTTGACAGGAATGTCTAATATCCGAGATGTGATTTCGTTCCCGAGGACAGCGAATTCTTGCGAGTTTTAAGCTACCTAAGTTGAGTCTGATATCAGACAGATGTACTTTAAGGTGCATCTGTTTCATTTTATCCCAATCTTGAGACTCTCACTTCTACAAGTAGGTGGGCCCCCGTATTCCGCTATGGTGGGGGTAGAGTCCCCCACCATAGCACGATGTCCAACTTAAGTTAAAATGAGTTCACGATTAAACCATATCCTGGGAGATACGGCTGTAAGATCCCCCGTGTTGACACCATTATGAGGGCATGCTAGAATTAGCAAAAGTTTGAATGTATAGACAATTATAATTATAATCAGGAATAGGTGTTTTTGGTGATTCTAGAAGAAATGATTGATAAGAGTTCAGTTATTCCAATCTACTATCAACTATTTAAGTTGATTGAGGAACAAATACGTAGGGGGGATCTCAAACCGGGCGAATCTTTACCTACTGAGCATGAAATCTCTCTGCGTTTTGAAATCAGCCGAATGACAGTTCGAAGGGCAATCGCAGAATTGGTGTCGGCAGGCATGGTTTATGCCCAGCAGGGGAGAGGGACTTTTGTAGCTACGCCAAAATTAGATAATATTGTTTTCGAGCTCAATGATTTTAACCAAGAAATCAAACAGAGAGGTTTGAACTATAAAACAACGCTCTTAGAAGCTAAGATTATCAGAGCCAATGCGGAGCTTCGAGAAAAGTTTCAAGTGGGCGAAGATCACAAGCGATTCTTATATTTTCGGACAGTGTTCTCCGCTGAGGATGAACGTCTTTCCTATGAAGTGAAATATACTATTTATAGTAAGAGTAAACCTATCTTGGAATCGGAACTGAAAGATCCAAGTTTACCCGGTCTGATTAGTGCGCATACGGAACACGTGCCAATGAGCGCGAAAAAAGTTCTCCAAGTTGCGATATGTACCGAAGCAGAAGCGGTAATTCTCGGCATAGCACCTAATTCGCCTGTGTTTTTAATAGAGCAGACGATTTATGACCAGGACCTTAAACCGGTGGGTTGGAGTAAAGCAGTCTACCGGGGAGACCGGTATAAATTGACGAGCTATGATGGATGGTATAAAAAAGATTAAGCTAATTGGGGGTTCTTAATTTGGAAGATGAACTACAAATAGCTATGGCGGACCTTGATGAAGAAAAAACTCTTATGTTGGTTGAGGAGAGGATCCAAGCGGGTTACACTTCGATGGAGATCATCGAGAGTTGCCGTTTAGGAGTAGAAATCGTTGGGGAAAAATACAGTGATAGCCATTATTATCTCTCTGATCTTATTATGTCCGAAGAGATTCTCAAAGGAGTTATGCGGGTATTAGAACCTTATATCCCTGTAAATAGTTCTGAAAATGGTCAGACAATCGTGATGGGAACCATCGAAGGGGACATTCATGACCTCGGTAAGAATATTATCATATACTTATTGAGATCATCAGGTTTTCAGGTGCATGATTTAGGTGTTGATGTAAAGCCAGAACAATTCATTCAAGCTGTAAGCGAAACTAAAGCAACGATTTTAGGGATTAGTGTTTTGATATCCTTTTGCGTTGGTTCTATTAAGAATGTGGTTGACCTTCTAGTTGATGCAGGTTTGAGAGATAAAGTGAAAGTTGTGATAGGTGGGTATCCTGTTAATCGGCAGGTCAAAGAATTCACAGGTGCTGACTTTTATGCGAACGATGTGACGGAAGCACTGAAGATTTATCGCGAAATATTAGATATAAAATAACTAGAGTTTCGACCGAATAAATCAAATAGTTTGAAGATTATACATTGACGCTAAAATTCAATTATGATAATATTTAAACAAATCACATTACCTAAACAAATTATAACATTTTTTTTGCCAAAAAATTTGTATAGACATCTATACGATTTTTAATTTAAGCCAGATAGGGCAAGAAGGCATCGCATCACATGGGCATTGAAAATCTAGTCGAGAGTAACCTATTACAATGCTGAAAAAATTCAGTTTCATATGTAGGTCTATTATTTGAGGATTAACGAATGATTTTCCGAATGGAAAATCATTCGTAAGATAACCTAGGGAGGTGAGGCTTGGGACTTTATGAAACGTTGTTTTACAGAGGAAAAGAAAGATAGACTCATGGAGGAGTGCTAAAGATGTTGATTATTGGCGAGAAGTTAAATAGTTCAATTTCTAGTGTTCGTCAGTTTATAAATGATAGAGATACCGCTGCTATTCAAGATCTAGCACTAAGACAAGTGGCTGCCGGAGCTGACTACTTAGATTTGAATACTGCACAAGGGGACGAAGTCGTCAACATGGAGTGGCTTGTACGCACAGTTCAAGAGGTCACGGATACACCAATATGCATCGACAGCACGTCAGCTACCGCCATTAAAAAGGGCCTAGAAACGATTAGCGGGGATAGAAGTAAGGTTTTAGTAAACTCTGTTTCTTTGGAGAAAAATCGTATTGAAGAGGTACTTCCTTTAGTTCTCGAATACCAATGTTCAGTTATCGGACTGACCTTAGATGATAATGGGATTCCAAAAACTGCTGAAGAAAGAATGGTGCTTTCTGAAAGTCTCGTCGAGATATTAAGCAAACAGAATTATGATTTAACGAAGTTATATATCGATCCGCTGGTCCTCCCTCAGGCGGTAAGTCACACAAATGCAACCATGTTTTTCCAATGCCTTAATGATATTAAACGTATATTGAAGGTGAAAACGGTCTCGGGCTTAAGTAACATATCATTCAATTCTCCGAAACGAAAGATCTTAAATCGCCATTTTTTAACCCTTTGTATGGCGTTTGATATGGACGCTGCTATTCTCGATCCCCTAGATAAAAAAATTATGACTTCAGTCATCGCGAATGATTTCCTCTTGGGTAAGGATCGCTTTGGTAAAAAATTCTTAAAGGCCTTTCGTGGGGAATTATTAGAAGAATAACGTGTGTTGGCGTTTAAATTTGTATTCAAACATTTTTGAGAAGTTTGGAAGGGGAAAAATAAGTATGAATGAAACGGAAATGCTTTATCAGAAGAAATTAAATCGGTATATGACGGCCCTAGATTGTGGCAAACCCGATGTAGTTCCTGTTTTGTTTGGTATCGGAGAATGGGTTGTTAAGTATAAAGGGACTACGCTCCAAGAGATTTACTATGATCTCGATAAAAGTAATAGCATTGTCGATGAAATGTTACCAGGTTTAGATTTCGATGTGTTCAAAGGCGGTCCGTCATTATGGTGGCCTCCGATGTTTGATGCAATGGGTTCTAAATTATATAAATTTCCGGGTATTGGCGTGGACGAAAATTCTACCTTCCAATTTAATGAGCAAGAGTATATGAAAGCAGACGATTACGATGAATTTATAGCCAGTCCTACGGAGTGGCTTGTAAATCACTTTCTACCGAATATTAGTACTGAATTAGAGAATCCAGGGTCTTACAGAGCCACAGTGGCTCTCATTAAAGGAGCTGCAGCTTTTGCCATCTCGGGTGGCATGATGGGGGCAGCCTGGGAAAAATGGACCATGGAGCATGGGGTCGTTGGACAAGGGACAGGATTTACCAAAGCACCATTTGACACTTTAGGGGATGCTTTACGAGGGATGAAAGGAGTGCTCTTGGATCTTCGTCGACGACCAGAGAAAGTCCTAGCCGCCTGCGAAGCCATTACCCCTCATAATGTCAATTGTGGTCTTGCAGGTGCAGGTGCCGATACACGTTTTCCTTGTTTTGCCCCTCTTCACCGTGGAGCCTATCCCTTCCTAAATCCTCACCAATGGGATAACTTCTATTGGCCCTCCCTGAAAGCGACGATCGAAGGATTGTGGGCAAAAGGAAAGAGAATGTTATTCTACGCTGAAGGAGACTGGACCCCATATCTTGAGAAGATTGCAGAGTTGCCCGATAAAAGTATCGTTTTCCAGATTGACACCACAGATGCCAAAAAGGCTAAAGAGATTCTGGGTGGCAGATTTTGTCTTCAAGGTGGTGTGCCTACGACTTTGTTAACGTATGGTACCCCAGAAAAAGTCAAGGAGCATGTTAAGAGAACCATCGATGAATTAGCCGGTGATGGAGGATTTATTCTTGATGTTGGTGGAGTTGTTATGGGAGACGCTAAGCAGGAAAATGTGATAGCCATGATCGAAGCGGCAAGACAATACGGCGTTTATTAAAAGAATGGAGGGGTATTCAATGTCTGAACAAGATAAATTATTAAATCCAAATCCAGGTGTTTGTGTACCGTGGGAAGTCAAAATGGAAGAATTCGGCGAGTTCCCTGGCAACGAAGCAATCGCTAAAAAAGAATGGGAAAAGCTAGACGATTTTGCGTACAATTTCATTTGGTTTTGGGCGCAGCGCTAGTCTTTCGAGTATAACGTCTATTGAGCTTTAGACTTCAGAAATAACGTTACAAGGAGTGGAATAATGATGCTAGCAGATTCTTTATCGAAGGCGATTGCCGAATTAGAAGAAGAACAAGTGGCGGAAATGGTTAAGGCGCGTTTAGAGAGCGGAGTTTCTCCATTGGAAATTGTAAATTCGCTACAGCAAGGTATGGCTGAGGCTGGTAACCGGTTTGAGACAGGTGAGTATTTCTTAGGGGAATTGATCATGTGTGGCGAAATTATGCAGGACTCTATGGCTGTTTTAGAGCCTCTCCTGATCGGAAGCAACGCTGAATTCAAGGGTACCATTGTGATTGGTACGGTCAAAGGAGATATCCATGACTTGGGTAAGAACATTGTCGTGATGCTCCTTAAAGGGTCTGGTTATAATGTCATCGACTTGGGAGTGGATGTAGCGAAGGAAAAATTTGTTGAGGCTATTAAGGACTCAAATGCTCCAATGGTAGGGATGAGTGTCCTTTTGACGGGTTGCCAGGAATCCATGAAAGAAGCGATTGATGCGATTCGAGCGGCTGGATTGACTACCAAGGTTTTGATCGGCGGGAACTATATCGACGATGTTGTCAGGGACTATGTTGGGGCGGATTACAGTGCGCAGGCTGCAACCGATGGCGTTAAGATTGCGAATGATATTTTTGCTTTGTAGGAGCGGCGCTTTAAGAAGTGGTAGCTGTAGAACGTTGAAATATGACGCATGTTGTATAGAGGCCTTTTAGGCCTCTATATTTTAGTTTGTTATAACCTTTATTCGTTCTTTCATTTTAGTCAGTTAGAAGATAAACTTGAGAAAAGGAAAATATAATAGAATGGAGACTGTAAAAACGAATGAACACCGAGATGGATCAAAAGGAAGGAAATCTGAGAACCCAAAAATATTTGGGAGAAAAGGGCCTTATCGTCTTAATAGCCTTCTTAAGCGCGTTTATCCCTTTATCAACCGATCTTTATCTGCCAGCCCTTCCGCGGATGGCAGAGAATTTTAATGCTGCTCCAAGTTTAATCAACCTAACGTTAATCCTGTTTTTTATTTTCTATGCGGCGGGCTCCCTGTTCTGGGGACCACTTAGCGATAAGTATGGCCGAAAACGAATTCTGTTAATAGGGTTAGTTATTTACACAGTGGCGAGTGCCCTGTGCGTCTTTTCCGGTAATGTTTACCAATTGATAGCATTTAGGATTATACAGGCGATTGCCAGTGGAGCGGCGACCTCAGTCGCCCAAGCAATCGTGAAGGATAGTTATTCTGGGAGAAAACGCTTATCGATTTTAGCCATAGTTACCTCAATGACCATGGTTGCCCCAATTGTGGCTCCGGTTATCGGCGCTCTGATATTGGGGTTTACATCATGGCGTGGGGTATTTGTGATCTTGGCGCTGATCGGTCTGTTGATCACCTTTGCAGTGATTGCCATGGAAGAAACCATCGACCAGCGGTCTACAGGAAGTATCCTTGAATCCTTTGGGAGATTAGGGGTTGTTGCTAAAAATCCAGGATTTATATCCCTTTTACTTACGTTTTCCTTAATGGCAATTCCGATGATGTCGTTCATTTCAGCGTCGTCCTATATCTATGTCAATCAATTTGGTTTAAGTGAACAGGTTTACAGTTATTTTTTTGCCGCTAATGCTTTCTTTATGGTCATTGGGCCTTTGCTTTATATGAGAGTTGTGAGACTGATTAAACCAATCTCACTGATCACTGCCAGCTATGTTATCGCTTGTTTGAGTGGGATATTAATTTGTACGATTGGAATTCAGAGCCCATGGTTGTTTGCTCTATCCTTATTACCTGCGACACTAACAGGTAGCATTACCCGTCCTCCTAGCGCTAACCTAATGCTGGAGCAGCAAAAGGGAGATACTGGAGCAGTAGTATCTCTGATGTCCTTTACCTTTACTCTCTTTGGCAGCCTTGGTATGATACTCATTTCTTTTGATTGGGCAAATCTGGTAAGGGTCATGGGGCTCATGTATGTGGTTTTCGCCTTTGCGAGTTTAGTTCTCTGGGTCAAGATCTCCAAGAAATCGTTTGTTCAGAAGGTATCATTAAAATAAAGAGGATTGAAGTAAGTGCAGAGGACTGCATGTTCCAAAACAATAGATTTTGGATAAGAAACGAGGTGCTTTTCTTGAAAACAGTGGCCATTGCCTGCCAAACGATTGAAGACGAACTTAAGGCTATCTACAATACCTTGCCTGACCCTTTCCCGATCGTGTGGGTAGAATCTGGACTGCACAATTTTCCAGCTCAGTTGAAGGAAAGGATACAGCAAGAAATCGATAAAATTAGTGGAGTGGAGAATATTCTGCTCCTGTTTGGTTATTGTGGTAACAGCATCGAGGGTCTCGTTGCTGCACAGGCCAGATTAGTGGTGCCTAAGGTTGAGGACTGTATATCCCTGCTGCTGGGAGGAAATCAGATTCGTCAAGCTCTCAGCCGGAAGACCCCAGCCTTTTATTTGACGGATGGTTGGCTTCGGTATGAGAAAAACATCTACTGGGAGTATGAGCAGAGTTTGAAAAAATATGGCGAGGCTAGGTCCTTACGTATTTTTCGAGCCATGTTTGCACATTATTCCACTCTCAATTTCATTGATACAGGGAGTTATGATTTAGAGTCTGTGATGAGTAGAACGGCCGAGTTTGCTGCGAAATTAGACCTTAAGCAGGGGATTGTTCCGGGTACTTTGAAACTAATCACTAAGGCGCTTTGTGAAGAATGGGATGAAGATTTCCTCATAGTCCCACCAGGTGTACCCATACACATTAACTACGGTGTGGTTTCTGAAACAAGTCAGCGCTAGAAAGGAGGGGATAAGCGTAGATGATTAACATTACTTTTTTACCATCGGAACAAGTTATCCAGGTTCCAGCTGGGACTTCGATCCTACAGGCAGCGATGTCTGCTGGTGTGCATGTCTTAAGTACTTGTGGTGGTAAGGGAACCTGTGGTAAATGTAAAGTCCTAACTTCAACAGAAATTAGACAAATTAAAGAAATTACTGAGACAGAAAAGAAATTTCTAAGTGCTTCTGAATTGGCGACCGGTTGGGTTTTGGCATGCCAGCATCTCTTAACACAGGACATGATTGTGAGGATACAAGAACAGAAAGATGTTTATCAACGTAAGACTGACTTCTCTGGAGTACAGCAGCTAAATGCTGCGCCGAGGATTCAGAAGCTACCTTTAAAATTGCCTAAGCCAAGTATAGAGGATCAGACTCCAGATTGGGATCGGCTCATGGCTGCCTTGCCAGGAGTGGGGTGTCAGTTCAACCGCACTGTGGCGGCTTCATTGCCAAGGGTATTTCGACTGGGGGATTTTCAGGTCACTGCGGTGTTGGATGGGGATAAATTGTTAGCTGTGGAGCCGGGTGATACATCCGAGCGCTGTTTTGGAGTAGCAATCGATGTTGGAACGACAACCGTTGTTGCATATCTAATGGACCTGAACAATGGAAGGGTTGTCACCAGTGGTGCAGCGACAAATCCTCAACAAGTCTTCGGCGCGGATGTGATTTCAAGGATTACTCACGCAGCGAGTGGTCCAAATCAATTACGAGAGTTGCAAGAAAAGGTGATCGGTGGACTGAATAAAACTATTGCTCAATTGTGCCAAGAACGTGAGATCGCTAAGGACGAAATCTATCAGGCTGTTGTAGTGGGCAACACGACGATGGCCCACTTATTCCTGGGAATAGATCCGACTTATTTGGCCCCAGCGCCCTTTATTCCGGTCTATCGGGAATCCGTCGAGGTCGAGGCCAACGAGATTGGACTGGATATTTTAGAAACTGGAACAGTGGTTATGCTCCCCAATGTGGCCGGTTACGTCGGTTCGGACACGGTGGGAGTTATGTTGGCTGCAGAGGTGGATCGTTTACCGGGGGTTAGCCTTATCGTAGATATCGGAACGAACGGAGAAATTATCCTGAGCGGCAAGGATCGGATACTCACCTGTTCGGCAGCGGCGGGACCTGCCTTTGAGGGTGCCGAGATTAAATTCGGCATGCGGGCGGCAGAGGGGGCGATCGAAGGGGTACGCATCACAGAGGATGTCCAATTGGACGTCATCGCTGGGGGCAAGGTGCGGGGTATATGTGGTTCTGGCCTGATTGATGCGATTGCTGAGATGTCCAAGGTCGGGGTTATTGGATCTACTGGACGGTTCGCAAGTGGACCTGCTCAACTAGAAAAGCTACCAACATTGGTACGCGAGAGATTGCGCAAAACAGAGCGGGCAAGCGAGTTTGTGCTTGTATGGAGTAAGGATTCGGCTTCGAACGAGGATATCGTGCTTTCTCAAAAGGATATCCGAGAAATGCAACTCGCAAAAGGAGCAATTATGGCGGGAATCATGATTCTCGTACGGGAAATGGGAATCACTTCCCAAGAGATTGATAGGGTACTTTTAGCTGGAGCGTTTGGCAATTATATTAGGAAGGAAAGTGCCGTTGAAATTGGCCTACTTCCGTCCTTACCGCTGGGAAAAATCACGACAATAGGGAATGCCGCAGGTGATGGGGCAAAAATGGCTTTGCTATCAACTGAAGAGAGAGCACGGGCAGAAACACTTGCCAAACGGGCGGAGCATATCGAGCTTTCCACTAAGAAAGAATTCCAAGCAGAATTTATTAAGGGACTCGATTTTAAAAAAGTGAAATAACCTAAAATAATAATCAATAGCTACTTGCCTTCGAGTTTTTATAATCACTGTATAATAGAGCAGATGAGGTTAATGGAGAATAGTCGGTTCTCCATTAACTTTATTTATGTTACAATAAATAAAGTTTCAAGAAAGTAGTGTTATTGTACCTTCGAATTTAGCCTTATTCGCTATTAAATCATCTATTATCACTGTTTTCCTTATATATGTCGGAGTAATGCTGAAAACGAGGAGGTCCTACTATACAATCTAGTGGTCATCTTATGAAATTTTGATTATAAACTGTGTAATTGGCCAAGTAACAAAGTTTGTCCTATAGTGTCCGTTAACTCTAGGTATAACTAATAATTATCGCGATATCTCAAGGGAAAGAGACTAGCGGCAAATCAAGCAACAGTCGGACGTACTGTATGTTATAATATGTACAAGAATTGAGGTGGAGTGGTTAATGTATCGGTTGGACGATTTGAATCCAGTACAAAGAGAAGCAGCTGAGCATAGAGAAGGGCCGCTTCTAATTCTCGCGGGTGCTGGATCGGGAAAGACCCGTGTTCTCACCTATAGAATTGCTCACTTAATTGCTCAAGGGATAGAACCCAGTGCGATCTTAGCAATCACGTTTACGAATAAAGCGGCCAAAGAGATGCGTGAGCGAGTGACCACACTGGTAGGTAATGAGGGATATGGGTTATGGGTTACCACATTTCACTCAGCCTGTGTTCGTATTCTGAGACGTGAAATAGATAATATGTCGGGGTATAACCGGAACTTTGTTATATACGATACTGGAGACCAACAGTCTCTATTGAAATCCTGCTTGAAGGAATACAATCTAGATGAAAAGAAATTCCCAGTGCGCAGTGTTGCGGCGGTCATCAGCGATGCTAAAAACAACCTGTTAGATCCAGAGGGGTTTTCACAGGCGGCTAGCGATTATTTCCAACATAAAGTCGTTGATATATATCGTTCTTATCAGAAACGACTCAAGAACAATAATGCGTTAGATTTTGATGATATCATTATGCTGACAGTGCGGCTGTTTCAGCAAAATAACCAAGTCTTTCGCTATTATCAAGATAAATTCCGTTACATTATGGTTGATGAGTATCAAGATACGAATCATGCCCAATATATGCTAATCAAACTCTTAGCGAGCGAGTATCGCAACCTCTGCGTGGTGGGAGATGATGATCAATCGGTCTATGGATGGCGCGGGGCGGATATCAAGAATATTCTTGACTTTGAACGCGATTATCCGGAAGCGAAAGTCATTAAACTCGAGCAAAATTACCGCTCAACGCAAAAGATTCTTAATGCAGCTAATGCAGTGGTCAAAAATAACGAAACTCGTAAAGAAAAGTCGCTTTGGACCGATAATGCCGAGGGACAATCTTTAGTGTGTTATATCGGCAATGATGAGCGAGATGAAGCGGGCTATGTCGTAGAGCGCATTCAACGTTTACATGAGCTCGAAGGACGGCCTTATAATGACTGTGCTATTCTTTACCGAACAAATGCTCAGTCGCGGGCGCTTGAGGAGCGTTTAATGAAGGCTGCTACGCCCTATCGCATCTTCTCAGGGTTGAAATTCTACCAGCGCATGGAAATCAAAGACATCTTAGCTTATTTAAGAGTCTTGTCTAACCCCGCTGATCAAGTGAGTTTTGCCCGTGTACTCGGCGTACCTAAACGCGGACTAGGAGATAGTGCGCTGGAGAAGATCTTAGAATATGCAAATGAACAGGGAATGCCCGTGCTGGAAGCGATTCTTGAAGCTGAGTATATTCCGGAATTGCCAACACGAGCCAAAAAACCTTTGATTGGTTTTGCCCAATTGATGCAAGGCTTAGTGGCGTATTCTAAGGAAGCGTCGGTTACGGATTTGGTAGAAGCAATTTTAAATAAGACGGGGTACAAGGCACTTCTTCAAGCAGAGGATACCCCTGAAGCGGAGACTCGTCTGGAAAACTTGTTGGAGTTTCTTTCCGTCACGGCAGAGTATGATGCTAAGGCGGCCCAGGCCGCGCAAAATGCGTTAAATGACGGAGGAGATGAGGAAGAGGTCAACCCAGGCTTAAATGGCTTCTTACAACAGGTTTCATTGGTCGCTGATATCGATGAACTGGACCAGTCAGAAGAAGCTGTGGCTCTAATGACCATGCACAGTGCGAAGGGGTTGGAGTTCCCGGTAGTGTTTGTAGTGGGCATGGAGGATGGGATTTTCCCCAGTAGTCGTTCACTTATGGACCCGATCGAATTAGAAGAAGAACGGCGACTCTGTTATGTCGCCATCACCCGAGCGAGGGAGAAACTATATCTCTGCAATGCTGAAATGCGAATGCTTTACGGCAAAACACAGTACAACCGGCCTTCATGTTTCTTGGCGGAGATCCCAGCAGCTTTAATGACGGATATTGACCCTCTAGATCCACCAAAACGTCGTTCAAACGCTAAGCCTAAATCGTCGTGGTCGCAGGATAAGAAAGCAGATCGTACGATTCCCTTGGGTTCAGGTTCATGGGAAAAAGGTTTCGGAAGTACTCTTGTTAGTAAAGGAGGTGAGGCACATCATTTAGGAGACAAAGTGGAACATGCTACATTTGGTCGAGGAGTTATTGTCTCAATCAAGGGGGAAGGCGACCAGGCGGAGCTGACGATTGTTTTCGACGGTGGAATCAAAAAACTTATGGCTGAATATGCCAAGTTAACGAAGCTGTAACATTTTTTGTCTATTGTACATTTCAAAAATTTCGTAAAAAAGAAAGGTTTAGGTGTAACTATGTCAGATAAAATTTATGTTGTTGGTCATAAAAGCCCAGATACGGATTCAGTGTGTTCAGCGATCGCTTTAGCTAATTTGAAGGCTCTTACAGGGACTGAAAATGTTGTTCCTTGCTCTGCTGGAAAACTCAATAAAGAGACAGAATTCGTACTTAACTATTTTGGAGTTGCGGTTCCTGAAGTATTGGAGTCTGTAGAACCTAAACAAAAATTGATTCTCGTCGACCACAATGAATATGGACAAGCGGTTGCTGGTGCAGATCAAGCTCAGCTTGTGCAAATTGTTGACCATCACAAAGTGGGCGGATTTCAAACATCAGAACCTCTTTATGTTCGTATTGAGCCTGTAGGTTCCACATGTACCATCGTTGCACAAATGTACAAAGAACTAGGCATCACTCCAGATAAAGGGATCGCTGGAATTTTACTCTCAGCTCTTCTTTCCGATACCGTAATTTTTAAGTCTCCTACTTGTACTCCACTTGACAAGGAGATCGCCGCTTATCTTGCACCTATTGCAGGCGTTGAACCTATGGCATATGGTATCGAGATGTTTAAATCAGCTTCCAACATCGCAGATCGTACTCCACAAAGCATGATCGAAGAAGACCTTAAGGCCTTTACGATGGGTGCTCATAAAATTGGAGTTGGACAAGTCAGTCTAATGGGTATGGATGGTTTTGAAGCTGTTCGGGCAAACTTAACAGCAGCGATTGAAGCACATCGTGTCGCTCAAGATATGCGGTATCTTTGCTTAATGATAACAGATATTTTAACAGACACAACAGAGCTGATTGTTAAAGGGGACAACCCAGAAGAAGTAGCTAAGGCTTTCGGCAAAGAAATTGTTAATGGCAGTGTTGATCTACCAGGCGTTCTTTCCCGTAAAAAGCAAGTTGTACCACAAATGACAACCTATTTCCAAGCTTAATTTTCGTACCTAGGTAACGGAAAATGAGTTAACAAGTAGTATCATAGGCGGGGATCGGAGGAATTTCAGTGCAGGATGAATTTGAACTTGTAACAACGCTTCGTAAGGAACTCGAAGACGCTAATAAGCAGTATTATGTGCTTGATCAGCCACGCATCACGGATGCTGAATATGATGCTTTTATGCGCGAGCTTCTGGACTTGGAAGCCAAGCATCCTAACTGGGTTACTCCGGATTCTCCGACTCAACGCGTTGGAGGAGAGGTAGCCAAAGAGTACACTAAAGTGCGGCATTTGGAGCCTCTTCTTAGTTTGGACAATGCGTTTGCTCCGGGTGATTTGCAAGAGTTTGACCGACGCGTACGCAAGGTTGCCCCCACGGTGGAGTACGTTGTAGAACTTAAAATTGATGGTTTAACTGTCGCCTTAACCTATGAGGATGGGCTTATTATGCGTGGAGCCACTCGTGGAGATGGTGAAGTTGGAGAAGATATTACCGTCAATGTCAAAACCATGGGTTCTATTCCTTTGCGCTTGGATAAGACGGTTCCAAAGCTAAGTGTTCGAGGAGAAGGGTATATGCCCAAAGCTTCGTTTGCACGTTTAAATCAAGAACGAGAAGAAGAAGGGCAGCCTACGTTTGCTAATCCACGCAATGCAGCAGCCGGGTCATTGCGTCAACTGAACTCTAAAATCACAGCAGAGCGCAAACTCGACTACTTTGCCTATCAAGTTTTATCAGCGAAAGAATTAGGTCTTCATAACCAAACAGAGGTGCTCACTTATTTACATCGGCAGGGTTTTGTCGTAAATCCTGAGTATAAGGTATTTAGCGATATCGAAGAGGTTATAACTTATTGTGAAGAAATGGCATCAGAGCGTCATCGTTTCCCGTATGATATTGACGGTCTAGTGATTAAAGTGAATGAATTTGACCTTCAACAGGAACTTGGGTTTACCGCCAAAAGTCCCCGCTGGGCGATTTCTTATAAATTTCCGGCGGAGCAGGTTGAAACGGTCATCGAAGATATTGTCATCCGTGTTGGGCGTACCGGAGTATTGACGCCTACGGCGGTTCTAAAAGCAGTTTCCGTGGCAGGTTCTACAGTGAGTCGTGCCACACTTCATAATCTTGATAACATTCGTGAAAAGGATATTCGGATTGGGGATCATGTGCTTTTACATAAAGCGGGGGACGTGATTCCAGAGGTTATCAGAGTTATACCTGAAAAACGCATGGGTGAGGAACGGCTATTTGAAATGCCGGATCTCTGCCCAGAATGTCAGAGTCCCGTCACGCAAGACGAAGGGGAAGTCGCATATCGTTGTCATAGTATAACCTGTCCAGCAAGGCAACGTGAGGGGATTATCCACTTTGTTTCGCGCGATGCCATGGCAATCGATGGGTTAGGACCTGCGGTTGTTCAACAACTCCTAGATGCAGGCTTGATCAAGGATGCGGCTGATCTCTATTCTTTGAATTTTGATGATTTGACGCCTGTGGATCGGATGGGCAAAAAATCGGCAGAGAATTTACTTAAGGCGATCGAAGACAGCAAAGAGCGAGGCTTGGCTCCATTGATCTTTGCCTTGGGAATTCGCAATACTGGCGCAAAATCTGGAAAAACATTAGCACAAGCCTTTGGCTCTATGGATAAGTTGCTCAGTGCGACAGTGGAAGAACTACAAGAGATCCCTGACGTAGGACCGACCATGGCTGAAAGCCTAGTGCAGTTTTTTGCGCTAGAGAGTACAGAACAATTCCTGACTAAATTGCGTGAAGCTGGTGTGAACATGACCGCGGGAACCTCGATTAAACCGCAGATATTCGCAGGTAAGAGCATCGTCGTAACCGGCTCTCTAGAGCGCTGGGAACGACGGCAGATCGAAGATCTTATCGAAGGATATGGCGGAAAAGCGGCAAGCAGCGTCAGTAAAAAAACGGCTTTTGTCGTTGCCGGGGAGAAAGCAGGCTCAAAGCTACTAAAAGCGCAGGGTCTGGGAGTTCTGGTTATAACGGAAGAGGAATTTGAACAATTGATTAATGAGCCTCTTTGAAAGTGTGTCAGAGGGACGGGCCTTTTAACACAATTCACGTAGGTAGTAGGGATGGTTCTTGAAAATGCATTTGTAAGCATGAAAGAAGCTTCCTTATTTGCAGTAAAAAGCCGATTTCTCCCTAAAAGAGAAACCGGCTTTTTACTATTAAGAATTCTTCTTAGATTGATGAGTTTGCAACTTGATTAGCTCATCTAACTTTTGTAATAGCGCTTTATCAATGACTTCTTTACGTTTAAAAAACCGTATAGCACTTACCATTAGGTAAATAACGAATACAAAAAATATAAAGAAAAAGAGCATAGGAAATAATAAGGTTAATATAACAGTGTAATCAAATTGTATTGGGTTGCCTCCCATAACATTCACCCCTGAGTTAAAGTATATCATCTTTTACCATGATCGTATGCGTGATCCGTCGAAGATTTGATTACTTTGGATAAAATTAATAAAGATTTGATAATAACTCCTGCAAATCATCATAGCCCCCCGATAGCTCGTGAAAAAGGCCCCTAATGGCTATTTTAGGTATACTCCCGATGTATAAGTCCAAGAAGTTTCCTTAAAAGACCCGCCTAGTGTTGTTTTTTTCATATATATTGCCTCGTTCTGCCATTTTTGTTATGATAGAGGTTAAAGCAACAAACTATCCAAGGGAAGGTGAATTAGATGACGATTTCACGTGAAAACGTTGAATATGTGGCAGCATTGGCGCGTTTAGAGTTAACTGAACCGGAGATTCAAGAGTATACCGAACAACTTAACTCTATTTTAGACTATGCGGCCATGTTGGAGCGCTTAGACACAGCGGATGTGGTGCCTACTGCTCATGCTGTTCCATTACACAATGTTATGCGCGAAGATCAAGTGAGCGCCTCGATTAATCATGAGAAGGCCCTGAAAAATGCCCCGGATGGGGAAGAGGGTTTCTTTAGGGTGCCGAGAATAAGTTTGACTTAGAAAGGAGGGTGCAGAAATGGCAACAGGGGATATAGGGAAATCAGTCAGTGAACTGCATGAGCTTCTCGTACATAAAGACGTCAGTTCTACAGAATTGACGAAAGCTTATATAGAGCGTATTAAGACGGTTGATCCAGAATTGAAAGCCTACTTAACAGTCGTAGAAGATCGGGCAATAGCTCAGGCTGCTGAAATTGACCGAAAGATTGCCCAAAACGAGGTCCTCGGTGCTTTAGAGGGAATTCCGATGGCTTTGAAGGACAACATGTGCACAGAAGGGGTTCGTACAAGCTGTGCTTCAAAGATGTTGGAGAGTTTTATTCCACCCTATAATGCGACTGTGACAGACCGTCTTCAGGCTGCGGGAACAATCCTGCTCGGCAAAGTTAATATGGATGAGTTTGCAATGGGTTCTTCTACGGAAAATTCATATTTTGCCAAAACTTGCAATCCTTGGAACTTAGAGTATGTTCCTGGAGGATCTTCCGGGGGGGCCGCAGTAGCCGTAGCTGCGGACGAGGCTGCTTTTTCCTTGGGTTCTGACACGGGGGGATCCATCCGACAACCGGCAGCATTTTGTGGGGTGGTTGGAATGAAGCCAACTTACGGCGCAGTTTCGCGGTTTGGCCTTATTGCGTTTGCGTCCTCACTCGATCAAATTGGTCCGTTTACTAAAACCGTGCGAGACAATGCCTTGGTGTTGAATGCTATCGCTGGATATGATCCTATGGATTCGACATCAGTTGTTTATGAGAAGCCAGATTATACTAAGTTCCTGGTTAATAACGTTAAAGGTTTGAGAATTGGAATTCCGCGTGAGTATTACGGTGAGGGGATTGATCCAGACGTTGCCAAAGGGATTCGAGCAGGCATTCAAACTTTGATTGATTTAGGTGCAGAAGTATCTGAGTGTTCACTACCCCATACCGAGTACGCGATACCAGCTTATTACTTGATTGCCACGGCTGAGGCGAGCTCTAATCTTGCACGCTATGATGGAGTACGCTATGGGTACAGGGCTGAGGCAGAAGATGTATTAGGTATGTTTAAATCAACTAGAGCAGAAGGATTTGGACCAGAAGTGAAACGAAGAATTATGCTCGGAACCTATGCTTTGAGTTCTGGGTATTATGACGCATATTATCTAAAAGCGCAAAAGGTCAGAACGCTAATCAAACAGGATTTTGACAAGGCGTTTGAGAAGTTTGATGTGCTCCTCTCCCCGACAGCTCCGACTCCAGCCTTTAAATTTGGGGAAAAATCCGCTAATCCTTTAGCTATGTACTTATCGGACATAACGACCGTACCCATAAATTTGGCTGGAATTCCGGCAATTTCTATTCCAGCGGGATTCGTAGGTGGAATGCCAATCGGCATGCAGTTCATGGGTAAAGCGTTTGATGAAGGGACCTTGTATCGAGTAGCCTATACCTTTGAACAAAACACGAATTATCACACGTTAAAACCGAGTTTGTCTAAGGAGGTGCTGGCTTGTGGTAGTCGCTGAAAAATACGAAATGGTCTGTGGACTGGAGGTACATGTTGAACTCCAAACTAAGACCAAGATTTTCTGTGGATGTACAACGGAGTTTGGGGGAGAGCAAAACACGCACGTTTGCCCAGTGTGCCTCGGTATGCCTGGCGCGCTCCCAGTCCTTAACCGTGAAGTGGTAAATTATGCGATTAAGGCTGGATTGGCGTTGGACTGTGAGATCGCTGAGTTTTCAAAATTTGACCGTAAGAACTACTTCTACCCGGATTTGTCTAAGAATTACCAGACCTCTCAATTCGACTTGCCGATTTGCGGCAAGGGTGGGTTGGAGATTGAAGTCGATGGGGAAAAAAAGTGGATAGGGATCACGCGGGCCCACATGGAGGAAGATGCGGGTAAGCTCGTGCATAGCGGAGAGACGATCTCAACGTCTAACGAATCTTCAGTTGATTATAATCGAGCAGGAGTGCCGCTTCTAGAAATCGTTTCAGAGCCTGATATGAGCTCGATTCCAGAAGTACTTGCCTATCTCGAAAAATTAGTCCAGATTCTAGAGTATACAGAGGTGTCGGACTGCCGTTTGGAACAAGGCTCGGTTCGCTTTGATGTGAATGTTTCGCTCAGACCCTTCGGAACGGAAACCTTGGGAACTCGTACCGAAACGAAGAACTTGAATTCCTTTAGCTCTGTTCGGCGGTGCATGGAGTATGAAGTGGCTCGTCAAACCCGAGTGTTAAATGCGGGTGAAAACGTGGTACAGGAAACACGCACTTGGGATGAGGGGCAAGGGGTCACGCTAACACTCCGTTCTAAAGAGGAAGCCCATGATTATCGCTACTTTCCTGAACCCGATCTCCCTCCCCTGGTTATTGACCGAGATTGGGTAGAAAGAATTCGTAAAACCCTCCCAGAACTTCCCGCCGCACGACGTGCTCGACTGCAGGCATTAGGACTGTCAGCTTATGATGCTGGGGTTATAACTCAAGGAAAAGCTATGGCAGACTTCTTCGATGAAGCCTTAACCTACTATGGAGATGCTAAGACCTTAGCGAACTGGGTCATGGGCGATGTTACTCGTCTGCTAAACACTAACCAGTGTAATGTGTCCGATTCTCCGATTTCTGCTCAACAATTAGCGGAGCTACTCGAACTTATCAATAAAGGAACCCTGAGCGGAAAGATCGCTAAGACTGTCCTTGAAGAAATGTATAGTACGGGTAAGGACGCTGGGCTTATTGTCAAGGAGAAAGGACTCGCTCAGATCAGTGACGAGGGGGCACTTCTCGGGATTATCGACGGCGTAATTGCTGCCAATCCCCAATCGGTAGAGGACTACCGAGCTGGAAAAGATAAAGCGATTGGTTTCCTCGTTGGTCAAATCATGAAGGCTACCAAGGGGCAGGCTAACCCGGGGCTTGTAAATCAGCTGCTCAAGGATAAATTAGCCTAAAGATAGGGGGCTTCTCATCAAGAGGAGCCCCTATCTTATTTTAGTAACACAACCTGTAAAAAGTATACAGTATAAAGAAATGGATATCCTTCAATCGCGGGGGGTATTATGCTAGTATAAAGATAAGGGAAATCTAGCTGTATACTCGGCTAAATAGCTTAATTCCAGTTTAAGAAGAAGGGTGAGTCTGACTAATGAGTAGACATTTAGTAATTGTGGATACCACGTTACGCGACGGGGAACAAACGGCAGGAGTTGTGTTCTCAAATCAGGAAAAATTGCGCATCGCTCGATTGCTTGATGAGCTTGGCGTTCAGCAGATTGAAGCTGGTGTTCCTGTCATGGGTGGCGATGAATTGCAAGCCATTAGTGATATTGTTAAATTAGGATTAAAAGCTAGTATTATGGGCTGGAATCGCGCAGTAGTTTCAGATATTGAAGCCTCACTGGCTTGTGGTGTTGATGCTGTTGCGATTTCTATTTCCACCTCAGATATTCATATCGAACATAAACTTATGACCACCCGTGAGGACGTTTTAGAACGGATGGTAAAGGCAACAACCTTTGCTAAACGTGAAGGATTGTATATATCCGTTAACGCGGAAGATGCCTCGCGCTCAGATATGGATTTTTTAGTGGAATTTGCTAAAGAAGCCAAAAAAGCGGGCGCAAATCGATTGCGCTATTGTGATACCGTAGGGATTTTGGATCCGTTCAAAACATATGACAATATTAAAACTCTGATCGAAAAAGCAGGTATTGACGTTGAAATGCATACCCATGACGATTTTGGATTGGCAACCGCCAATGCTTTAGCTGGAGTAAAGGCCGGGGCGACACATGTTGGGGTTACGGTGAATGGTTTGGGAGAACGAGCTGGTAATGCAGCCTTAGAAGAAGTGGTCATGGCTTTAAAACATTTACTCGATACGGATTTAAGCTTCGCCACGGAACGTTTTGTCGAGGTTTCTGAATACGTCGCTCGAGCCTCGGGTCGGATGCTTCCACCCTGGAAATCGATTGTGGGTAGTAATATGTTTGCGCACGAATCTGGGATTCATGCCGATGGAGCGCTAAAGAACCCTAAGACTTATGAAGCATTCAGCCCTGAAGATGTTGGGTCCGAACGGCAGATAGTGATAGGAAAACACTCGGGGACGGCGTCCATCAAGGCGAAATTTTTTCTTGAGTATGGAAGAGAAATGTCAGACGAAGATGCTAATGAAATGTTGACTAGGGTCCGAGCGCTGGCTGTCGACATGAAGCGCTCGCTCTTTGATAAAGAACTGGTGTATATTTATAGTGATATGTTAAAACAACACGGAGTTTAATAATTTGCAAAAATAAAAGGCGGCAATCAGCCGCCTTTAAAGGGAGTACAACAATGTCAATTAAAGTAACATTAATACCAGGAGACGGAATAGGTCCAGAAGTTAGTTATGCTGCTCAAAGTGTCATTACGGCTAGTCACGCCCCAATTGAATGGGAAGTAGTAGAAGCAGGCGAAGCCTGTATCGCACAGTACGGAACTCCCTTGCCAGAACATGTATTAGAGACGATTCGTCGTAATAAGGTAGCCCTTAAAGGACCCATTACTACCCCAGTCGGAAAAGGCTTTCGTAGTGTCAATGTTGCTTTGCGCAAGCAATTGCAGCTTTATGCTAACGTGCGGCATTTAAAGAACTTGCCGAATGTTCCGTCACGTTATGAAGGTGTGGATATTGTGGTTGTACGGGAAAATACGGAGGACCTCTATGCCGGGATTGAACACATGGTTGGACGCGATGCGGCGGAAAGTATCAAGATTATTACTCGTGAAGCCTCAGAACGAATTGGGAGGTATGCCTTCGAATTAGCTCGTCAGGAAGGGCGTAAACGAGTGACGATTGTCCATAAAGCCAATATTATGAAACTGAGTGACGGTCTTTTTCTGGAAAGTGTGCGCTCGGTGGCCCATGATTATCCAGAGATTGAGTGTGAAGACCGGATCGTCGATGCGATGTGTATGAATTTAGTTCAAACCCCCGAGCAATTTGATGTGCTAGTCTTACCTAATCTCTATGGTGACATTATTTCAGATCTCGTCGCTGGATTAGTGGGTGGACTGGGTGTCGCACCAGGGGCCAATATCGGAGAAATGGGCGCTGTCTTTGAGGCCGCTCACGGAAGTGCCCCTCAAATTGCAGGTAAGAATTTGGCTAATCCTCTGGCGATGATTCTCTCGGGTATTGAGATGCTTAAATATCTTGGATTCGTGGAGGAAGCCAAGCGAGTTGAGACAGGGATTGAGCATGTTCTAAGGCAAAGAGATTATATTACTGCAGATTTGGGAGGTAAATCCGGTACTAAAGAGATGGCCGCTGCCATCATTAAAGCCATGGGTTAATTCTTATTGGTGAATAAAAGATTAAATCATACAGAGGGATTTTCAGCATGATGTACCAAACACGATAGATCGCCTAAGGTGACTGGATTAGTAATAATCTAGTCACCTTATTGATGTATTAGAGAGCGATTATTGACTTGTATGGTTCTCAATACCTGCAATTGGGACATAAATTATTAATTCAGAATATTCTTCCAATTTAAGTAATAGTAAGATAGTATGTATATAAATTGATATATATACATACTGCATTCCAGAGATAGGGGGCATAAAAGATGAGCGGGAATATGGGAATAACATTTCGAGCTATGATTAACTCAATTAGTGATGGCATCTATATATGCGATTATGAAGGATACTGTATTGCACATAATGACGCTTTCTTGCGTATCACAGGGATCCCTATGGATGTCACAGGACGGCATGTGAGCACGCTTCTTGACGATCACTTGATATCGGATTCAGTAACTATTGAGGTTATTAACAGTAGACAGCGTGTGTCTAAGGTGATTTCTTATCCTAGCGGGTGCGAGGCCTTGGTAACTGGTAATCCGTCTTTTGACGAAGAGGGCAATTTGATTAACGTGGTGTGCGAAGTGCGTGACTTAAGCGAACTGAGTACCTTGAAGAATGAATTAAAATGTTCTAAGCAGCTTAATAAGCAGTACCGAGAGATCCTAATAAACTATGGTCCGACTATGATCAATGCCTCCCGGAAAATAACGGCGCGCGATCCCAAAATGCAAAACATTTTAGACGCACTGCCTAGGATCGGAGATTCTGACGCGACTGTGCTGATCTATGGTGAGTCCGGGGTGGGGAAAGGCTTAATCGCCTCCCTCCTTCACGAGCACAGTGGCCGCAGTGCTAATGGAAAGTTCATAAAAGTGGACTGTAGTGCCATTCCACCCTCATTAATAGAATCAGAACTATTCGGCTATGAGGGAGGAGCATTCACAGGAGCACGACGAGAGGGCAAGGTGGGGTTGTTGGATCACGCCAACCATGGTACGGCCTTCTTGGACGAGATCGGTGAATTACCCCTGCTTCTCCAAGTTAAACTTCTGAGTGTTTTGCAGGACCATAAAATACAGCGCGTCGGAGGAACTACGCCGCTAACGATGGATATTCGGTTCGTGTGTGCCACCAACCGAGATCTAGAGAAGATGGTGGAGGAGGGGACATTTCGTAAGGATCTCTTTTACAGACTAAATGTAATACCTATCGCTATTCCACCTCTGCGGGAACGAAAAGAGGATATTTTCATGTTAACGTTGTCTTTCTTAGACAAGTTTTGCCAAAAGTATCAACGCAGTTTGAGTTTTATCTCGGAAGCAATGGATTGCTTATACGAATACTCTTGGCCTGGAAATGTGCGTGAACTTGAGAATGTCGTAGAACGATTAGTCGTACTTAATCAGACTGGTATAATAGAGAAAGCAGATTTGCCGGAGAAAATTCGGCGGGCAAATCAGGTTATCGTTCTGCAACATACCGATTTCTCAAGTCGAAAAGACCGGAAAATAATCCCTCTGAAAGCGGCGGTGGCAGCCACAGAACGACAATCGATTGAGCGAGCCCTCCGACAAAATGTTCAACTCGGTCCTGCTGCCCAGGCTCTCAGTATTGACATCTCCACCCTTCTGCGCAAGTGTAAGAAACTTGGAATCATGCGAGGTTCAGCATCGGCAAAAATGCGGTGAATAGGTAACTTTGCTTGGGCTAAATTGCCTAAGGTCTTCACTGTAATACGATAGCAATTAGTCCCCAAGACCTAATACCTATGGCTTTTGCTATATTTCCGAATATTCAATATTGTGGCACAACTCTTGCACTAGTATAACCATTAGAAGCAGGAAGGGGGTGCCATATTTTTATTCTGGCGTTATCAATTGACTGGGATGAAAACAAGTAAGTGAGTTAAGCAAAAGCTATACGTAGCCATAGATCTAATAGGTAGGAGGGGGAAAATCATGAGACCAGTGTATATGGTGTCCGGTGGGATCACAAAATTCGCCAAATCCACACCGAAAAAGGATTTTCGTTATATGGCCAAAGAGTCCTTTGATCAAGCTATGGCCGATGTGCCAAATTTAACACTAGACCAGATTGACGGTTCAGTTATCGCCTATTTTTCAGATCACTTTACCCGCCAGTTGATGGCAGGAATTATGGTTCAAGATTATTTGGGACTTACGCCAAAACCATCTAAACGAGTAGAATCCGGTGGAGCTACTGGAGGAATGGGCTTTCAGACAGCTTGGGAGGCCATTGCCAGTGGAAGGATGAACGTCTGTGCTGCCGTTGGCTTTGAAACGATGTCCCATGTGAATACCTGGAAGGGAAATGAGTTTATCGCCCTGGCATCAGATGTTAACTTTGATTACCCAGTCGGTGGTTTTTATACCGGCTATTATGCAATGATGGTCAAACGACATATGCATGAATTCGGTACAACAGAGCGGCAACTAGCAGCGGTATCTGTTAAGAATCATGGCAACGCACTGCATAATCCGTATGCCCAGTTCCCCGCGGAACTAACGATTGAAGATGTACTCAACTCCGAAATGGTGGCTGATCCATTAAAACGTTTGGATATTTGCGTCATGTCAGACGGAGCAGCTACAGCGATCTTAGCCTCGGAAGAAATGGCTTTTAAGTTAACGGATAAACCAATCCTGATTAGCGGCGTGGGTACGGGAACAGATGCTATGCGTTTGTCGGATCGACCTTCACGCGAAGTCATCCTTCTTAATCACGAACGCGCTGAGGATTATAAAGGCTTGAAATACCCAGGGGTCCATTCCTTCAGGGGAGGTCGAGTCGCAGCGAAAGAAGCATACAAAATGGCTGGGATCGAAAACCCGATCGAGCAGCTTGATTTCGTAGAGCTCCACGATGCATTTACTTCCTCGGAAATTCAAACCTATGAAGATTTAGGTTTGTGTAAATACGGAGACGGTGGAAAATTCGTAGAATCGGGAGCAGCTAATGTCAACGGAAGAATGCCTGTAAATCCTTCAGGTGGACTGTTAGCTTGCGGTCATCCAGTAGGAGCGACGGGATTGATGCAATCCGTCTTTGCCCTTTGGCAACTGCAGGGGACCATCGGTCAACATTTCGGCGGGGACGATACACTGCAAATTAAAAATGCCAAACGAGGTTTGATTCACAGCCATGCTGGGACGGGTACCTATATTACCTGTAGCATTCTCGAAAGGGGGTTCTAACCATGAGTGAAAAGAAAGTTGCATTGCCAACCAAGATGGAAGAAGTCGAACAAGGATGTGTTCTATATAACATCGATCCCATCGTCATGAAATACCACTATGAAGTGGATTACATTCATAGCTATGCTCAAGACTCACCCTTTTTTGAGGGCTTAACGAAAGGAGAGCTCAAAGGGAGTAAATGCACGAAGTGCGATGGTACGTTTGCGACCCCCCGTAGTCACTGCATGACCTGCGGAGCAGAGACAGAATGGATGCAGTTACCGTTGAAGGGAAAAGTGCATACCTATACGACGTGTTATTTCGGGGGACAAGAATTTCTCGCAGAAACGCCATTTACCCTCATTATGGTCGAATGGCCCGGGGTTGACACTCTTTTCTTGTCTCGCCTAATTGGAGTAGCTCCAGAAGATGTCAAAATCGGTATGGATATTCAGGCGAAGTTTAAACGCTTGAGTCAGTTCAAACCCACTGATGTCTATTTTGTTCCCACTTGATAGGAACTGAAGGAGGTAGAGTTAAATGTTTGGTTTAACAGAAGATCAAAAAGCATTGCGTGCAATGGTTCGTTCCTTCGCCGATGATGTTGTAGAGCCTGGAGCAGAGGAACGTGATCGTACGGGTGAATTCCCACTGGAAATAATTAAAAAGATGGGTGAACTTGGACTTTTAGGGCTACCATTTTCAGAGGATGTAGGAGGAACGGGTGGAGACACGGTCAGTTATGCACTAGCTGTTGAGGAACTATCCCGGGTATGTGCCTCGACAGGGATCACTTATGCAGCATTACTTTCGCTCGGGATAAGTCCGATATACTACTTCGGTACTCCTGAGCAGAAGGAAAAATACCTACCTTCCTTATTTAGTGGAAAATATTTGGCAGCCTTTGGTTTAACAGAGCCTGGGGCAGGCTCTGACTCAGGCGGTACGAGAACCAGAGCTCGTCGAACGGACAAAGGGTGGGTACTCAACGGCTCGAAGTGTTTTATTACCAATGCAAGTTATTCGGGAGTTGTTACTGTAACAGCTCTTACCGACTCTTCGAAAGGAACCCGTGGGATAAGTTCCTTTTTAGTGGAACCAGGTACTCCAGGATTCCAGATTAACACGCCTTATGACAAAATGGGACTCCATGCTTCCAACACTACGGAACTTGTTTTTGAGGATGTTGAAATTCCAGCAGAAAATCTCTTAGGTGAGGAAAACAATGGTTTTCGTCAATTCATGAAGATATTAGACGGTGGTAGGATTAGCATAGGCGCAATGGGAGTGGGCATTGCGCAAGGTGCACTTGATAAGGCTTTGAAGTATTCCATGGAGCGAATGCAATTTGGGAAAACTCTAAGTAGTTTTCAGGCCATACAGTTCAAACTGGCTGACATGGCTACCCAAACGGAATTATCGCGACTAATGATTTTGCGGGCGGCAAGCCTTAAAGATGCCCGCTTGCCTTTTGGAAAAGAATCAGCTATGGGCAAACTGCATGCTTCAGAAACTTCAGTCAAGAACTCACTAGAGGCCATCCAGATTCACGGTGGATATGGATATATGAAAGATTATCACGTTGAAAGATATCTGCGAGATGCCAAGTTACTTGAAATTGGGGAGGGTACGTCAGAAATTCAACGTATAGTTATCGCAAGGATGTTGGGTTGCAGGTAAAAGGCTTTAATTTGGGAGCTGTAACTGTATTGACATCTCGGCACTTTTGCACAAATGCTAAAGGCTAGGGATTGGCTAGCAGTATCATTGGCGTAAATGCCTTGTATAGGCAACTTTGCCTGTGCTAAGTTGCCTATGTCTTAGGACGAATTGCAATGACATTTGGGCGCTGAGCCCTGAATGTCTGGGCCTCACACATAATATTTCCGAATATTCAATATCATGGCACAACTTTTAGTCTGATTTTTCGTTAGCCTATCATCACGAAATATAAGAAGGCTATGTCGTGAAGAAAAAATTTTGCAGTCATAAGGATGCTTGGTTGGAGTAGGGGGTATAAAGAGATGAGCTGGTGTCCCGAAATGACGTTTCGAGCTATGATAAGTTCCATTAGCGATGGCATCTATATAACGGATTCCAATGGATACTGTATTGCTCATAATGAAGCCTTCCTACGTATCACTGGGATTCCTATAAACGTGGTGGATCGAAACGTTAGCACTCTGATCGACGATAACTTGATATCGGAATCGGCGACACTGGAGGTCATTCGTACCCGGCAGCGAGTGTCTATAATAACCGTCTTTCCCAGTGGTTGCGAGGCCTTAGTAACAGGAAACCCAGTCTTTGACGATGCTGGAAACTTTTTCAACGTGGTTTGCGAGGTGCGTGATTTAAGCGAACTGAACTCCTTGAAGGATGATTTAAAACGTTCTAAACAGCTTAATAAGCAATACCGGGAAATTCTAGTAAGCTACAATCCTGCATTGAATAACGACGAACAGAAAATTACGGTTCGTGACCCTAAAATGCAGAGTATCTTGGATGAGCTGCCAAGGATCGGGGATTCTGACGCAACAGTGCTGATCTACGGTGAGTCGGGTGTAGGAAAAGGGTTAATCGCTTCCCTGCTTCATGAGCATAGCACTCGTAGTACTAAAGGGAAATTCATAAAGGTGGATTGCAGTGCCATTCCATCCTCATTAATAGAATCAGAATTATTTGGCTATGAGGGAGGATCCTTCACAGGGGCACTACGAGAAGGCAAGGCTGGATTGTTGGATCAGGGCAACCACGGTACAGTCTTCTTGGACGAGATTGGCGAGTTACCCCTGCTTCTCCAGGTAAAACTGCTTAGTGTACTACAGGACCATAAAATTCTTCGTGTTGGAGGAACTACGCCTCTGTCGATGGACATTCGGTTCGTATGTGCCACTAATCGGAATCTGGAGAAGATGGTGGAGGAGGGGACGTTTCGGAAAGATCTCTATTATCGGTTAAATGTCATACCTGTCGCTATTCCACCTCTGCGGGAACGCAAAGACGATATTTTTGTGTTAACCATATCCTTCCTGAATAAATTTTGTCAGAAATATAATCGCAATGTAAGTTTTGTTCCAGAGGCTATGGACTGTTTATACGAATACTCTTGGCCAGGCAATGTGCGCGAGTTGGAGAACATTGTGGAACGGTTGGTCGTACTTGGTCAGAGTAGCTTGATTAAGAAAATAGATTTGCCTGAGAAAATCAGGAGGGTAAGTCCGACTATGGTTTTAGCGGATATCGATATCTTACATCCTAACGAGCAGGAAATAATCCCGTTGAAGGCGGCGGTGGCAGCCACAGAACGTCAATTGATTGTGCAAGCTTTTCAGCAAAACGACCACCTCGGTCCTGCCGCTCAGGCTCTTGGTATTGACATCTCAACCCTTTTGCGAAAATGCAAAAAGCTGGGGATTAAACGAGTTGCAACATCAACGGTGGAGATGCCTGTATAAGTATCGTTTGCAGTGTTAGGGAGGTTGAGATTACAAATGACAAATGTAATAAGTCTAAACGAAGCGATTAGCAAGCTCGAGAATGGAATGACCATCATGGTGGGAGGGTTTATCGGGTGTGGAGCACCCAATGAACTATTGGAAGAAATCTGTCGTAAGGAAGTCAATGGGCTGACCCTTATCGCCAATGATACAGGTATTCTCGGGGATGCGATGTCCCAACTCATTGTACAACGTTGCGTTAGTAAACTCATCGCAACTCACATTGGCACTAATAAAGAAACTGGGAGGCAAATGTCAGCTGGTGAGCTTGTTGTAAAGCTTGTACCCCAAGGTACGTTAGTCGAGCAAATTAGAGCAGCGGGCGCGGGTTTAGGAGGAATTTTGACTCCAACTGGAATTGGAACGATCGTGGAGGATGGTAAGCAAAAGCTTGTTGTCAATGGTAGCGAGTATCTTCTGGAACTCCCTGTTCGCGCTAATGTGGCATTATTAAATGCCTATAAAGCGGATAAGGCTGGGAATCTCGTTTATCGTCGTGCTGCTCGGAATTTTAATCCTGTAATGGCAATGGCGGCTGATTTAGTTATCGCTCAAGTGGATAACATTGTTGAAATTGGAGAAATTGACCCGGACGAGGTCATGACACCAGGTATTTTTGTTGATTTTTTAGTTCAGAAACAGCCGCGGGAGGTGACCCATGTTGGACAATGAAGCAAGGATGAGGTGGCTAGTAAAACGAGTGGCTCGAGAGTTTAAAAACGGAGATGTTGTTAACCTAGGGATCGGGATCCCGACTAAGGTTGCAAACGCTCTACCCGAAGGAATAAAAATTATTCTACAATCCGAAAACGGATACATGGGTGTTGGTCCTGCTCCGGAAGTCGGAAAAGAAGATCCTGATACAGTTAATGCCGGAGGGCAATATGCTACCATCTTACCGGGCGGTTGCAGTTTTGATAGTGCTATGTCTTTTGCCATCATTAGGGGCGGTCATGTGGATGCTACAGTATTAGGAGCTCTTCAAGTGGACGAAGAAGGAAATTTAGCGAGCTGGATGATTCCAGGGAAGATGGTTCCTGGAATGGGTGGAGCAATGGACCTAGTAGTTGGTGCGCGACGAGTTATTGTTGCCATGGAGCACGCTACTAAAAATGGAGGCTTAAAAATCCTGAAAAAGTGCACATTGCCTTTGACGGCAGCAAAACAAGTTAATCTAATTGTCACGGATATGGGGGTCATAGAAGTTACTCCCCTGGGTTTAGTTCTTAAGGAGATGGCACCGGGCTTAACCTTCGAGGAAGTGCAAGCTTGTACAGAGGCGATTCTGATTACTCCAGAAAAAGTCGCAGTATGACTTATGTTTTCAGTTGAAATCATAGTATAGAAATATTGCATAAGAGAAATAATTAACATTTTATATCAAGCCTGTGCTATAAAATAGTATGGGCTTTACTCCTATATGTTCTGAAGTTATGGTAACTATAGCTTGAGGTTAGGAATGTATCCCACAGATGATTAGAATATTCTGTTCACCTCTGTCGATATAGATCCGATAGTATCGGCTTAATTGGCATACTGGGTTTGAGCAATCGCAAAAATGCGGTGAATAGGTAACTTTGCCTGGGCTAATATGCCTAGGTCCTCAACAGATATGTGATAGCAATTAGTCTCAAAGGTATGGAGCAAAGGCTAGACGCGATATTTCTGAATATTCAGTATTGTGGCATAACTCTTGCTTTAATCTAACTACTATAAGCAGGAAGGGGGTGCTATAAAAAATAATCATCATCGCTCAAACTTAATTTAATCGAACTATTGTCCATCTTACGTAGATGGCTAAGGGATTGCGAGGTATGTTGAATATATTTCCAAGGGAGGAATTAAACAAGGGTCTGGGTAAAAAGGTAAAGGAGGGTATTTATGTACAGTGAAGAGTATCGGAGAAAGTGTGTCTCTGCCGATGAAGCCGTAAAACTCGTTCGCAGTGGAGATTGGATTGAATTTTCTTGGGCTGCAAGTATGGCGTGTTTATTAGAGGAGGCTTTAGCCAGGAGGACAGAGGAACTTCAAGATGTTAATATTCGTGCAGCTGTGCTTATGAAGCCGTCGGCTATTCTGGAGAGCGACCCAACAGGAGAGCATTTTACTTGGAATAGTTGGCACCTCAGCGGGCGCGAACGAATATTAGTTCAAAATGGTCAAGCGTATTACATTCCTATCAAATATTCAGAGGTTCCTCGGTGGCTCCGCGAGAATTTACAGACAGATGTTGTCGCTATTCAAGTTGCGCCAATGGATGAACATGGGTACTTCAGCTTTGGGGTTACGGTATCGCATTATTCGGCAGCGATTGAAAAGGCTCGTACAGTCATCGTTGAAGTTAATGAAGATATGCCCAGTGTCCATGGAGGGTATGATCATATGGTCCATATCTCAAAAGTGGATTATGTTGTTGAAGGAGGGCACAGAGGACTTCCTGAATTACCTTCGGCCCCTGCCTCTGAAATAGATAAACAAATCGCCGGATATGTATTGTCTGAGATTAAGGACGGAGCCTGTATTCAGTTGGGAATTGGAGGAATGCCGAATGCATTAGGACAGATGATTGCTGAATCGGATCTTAAGGACTTAGGGATTCACACGGAAATGTTAGTAGATGGATTTGTGGATATGGTTGAAAACGGAAGAGTTAATGGATCGTGCAAACAACTTGATCGAGGTAGAATCACTTTTTCCTTCGCGGCGGGAACCCAGAAACTATATGATTTTATGAAGAATAATCCATCACTAGCCGCTTATCCTGTGGATTACACTAATCATCCCTGTAATGCTTCGCGAAATGACAATCTAATTTCCATCAATAGTTGTTTGGAGATCGACTTGACTGGTCAAGTATGTTCAGAATCAGCAGGCTCTAATATGATGAGTGGTTCTGGTGGTCAGCTTGATTTTGTGGAAGCCGCATACAATTCGAAAGGAGGCAAAAGTTTTATCTGTTTACCCTCCACTTATAAAGATAAACAAGGGCAAGTTAAGTCCCGCATCAAAGCGCTTATGACACTGGGTGCTGTGATTACAGATACTAGGACGACCGTCCATTTCATCGTCACAGAGTATGGTAAGGTCAATCTTAAAGGGTTGTCGACTTGGCAACGAGCAGAAGCTTTGATTTCAATTGCTCATCCTGATTTCAGGGAAGAATTAATTGCTGAGGCAAAAAAACTTAAGATTTGGCGCGTTAAAACCTAGGGCGTTTCACCCTTATGGTTACACTTCTATGAATTCCAATCAAGAAAAAACAAGGAGTGGAAGGTTATGAGTGTTACCCTTTCTATCGATCATCATATTGCTCGGATTGTAATTGACCGACCTGAAGCCTTCAACGCCATGAATGAGAGCATTTTACTTCAAATAAAGGATGCTGTTGATACCATACAAAAAAATGAAGATATAAGGGTTGCAATTTTTATGGGTGGCGGTACTAAGAGCTTTGTTGCTGGCGCAGATATAAGCTATATGTCTTCTATGACCCCTCTTGAAGGTGAAAAATGGGCTAAACTTGGTCAAAGTGTTTTTTCGACCATTTCGGAGTTAAGGTGTCCCTCAATTGCGGCAATTCAAGGTTATGCTCTGGGTGGTGGCACAGAATTAGCCATAGCTTGTGACCTGAGAATTGCAAGTGAAAAAGCTTGTTTTGCACAACCTGAGGTGAAGCTAGGCATAATCCCGGGGTTCGGCGGTACACAACGCTTAACTAGATTAATTGGTCCAGGCAATGCAAAACAAATGATTCTTACAGGTAATCAATTTAGCGCTCAGCAAGCATTAGCGATGGGGCTCGTAAATGAAGTAGTACCTCACGATCAGCTCACAGAACGAGTCGATGCTCTGGCTCTAAGCTTAGCAAGTGGATCACCTAATGGAATTCGATTAGCCAAAGAGGCGATTGAGCATGGATTGCAGAGCTCCCTAAATGAAGGGTTGCAGCTCGAGGCGGCTTTATTTGGGTTGTGTTTTGCTTCTCCTGAGCAACGGGAAGGTATGACTGCCTTTTTGGAAAAACGCAAGCCCAAGCTTTAAGGTAGCTTCCAAGAAGGAAGGCTATCGTTGAACGTAGCAAAGGAAATTACCATAATGTGGATTTAGACCTTAATATTAAACTAAATGAATAGGAGGAATATCGATGGCAGATCACAGTTCTAAACCTCGATGGGGGCAGCCTTTAACTGGTATCATTTCTACAGCTGTTCTATTACTTGTCGCACTTGTAACTTGGTTCATTTTTGCGTCACCCCAGGGAATCTTTAAGTACTATGAACATCCTGTGCTTGAATTTTTGGCTTGGATGATTTTAGTGGGTCTTTGGCAACATATGCTATTTGGAGATTGGCCATTTGCAAAGATCAAAAATCCAGTGACCCGAGGGAGCGTGGAGATTTGTATCAACATCGTGATGACCTACGTCATTATCTACGGCATCTTCCAAGGGTTCCTCGGTAAAGTCATACTTCCTCTGTGGAGTGTAGATGCATTAGTGGTTAGGGGACTCACTGAAGAACTTGCCAAAGAGTACGTCGGCGGGGCTCTTACAATGGTGGTGTTAATGGGCTTTTTCACGTATGCGTTTTGGACGATTATCTTTAAAAAGTGGCCGTGGGCAGGTAAAATAGACGGTCCTTCTGCAGGCTTGGCGGAGTGGTCGCTTACTACAGTGGTAACGATCTTTGCCTACGGATGTCTTATTTATCCCTTTTATGTAGCAGTAGCTTTAAAACAACCTTTGGCAGCGCAAGCTCCTTGGTGGGGGGGGATTGATGGGGTTTCCCACCTGAACTATATTGTTGGGATTTGGGAATGGATGGTTGTTTACTTGTTCATGACTGCAAATGTATGGTCGGGAAAACCGTTTCATCTAATTAAAAAACAGCCTTGGAGCGGGCTTGTTGCATTGGCCTCGATCATTCTGTTGGCCTATGTTTCTGTAAAAATTAGTGTATCAGGAATGGGAGCAGTATGGGGGGCAGTAGATCCTAAAGCCAGTGATGGGCCAACATCCTTAGCATGGCGCTATTACAATTCCGCCTCCCTAGCTGGATTTACCTTATTTCCCTTTTTGATTTGGAACCATTATTTTGATAATTGGCCTCAAAAATGGGGAAGCGTTGTTGGTTGGTTCATTCGAACAATTGGGGTTTTTGCACTTGCGGTAGCTCAGTTTTATATCTATTATGCGGTATGTTGGCCTTTATTGGGACTGAAGCCAGAACTCTCTAATCATGTTAACAAACCCTTAGTTTGGTTATTCTGGGCTATTATCCCGTTACTCTTCAACGATTGGTTCATGGGGAAATATCCTTTTTATAAGGCGACAGCAGAATGTGTGGATGTGATTGGATCCAAAACAACGTCAAGTTCTACTTAAAATACCAACTTTCATGCTTTTACTATACGTTCTTTGGTGATCATATCTAATTGGATAGGCAGATCGGAAATGGATTTAATAATTATGTTTTGAACAGTTTAGAGAAAAGTATTATCTTGGAAAGCAGGAATTGAGTTCCCAGCAGAGAATGATATCTGAATATACAAAATAGTTTAAATATAATGAACTGAAAAATGACAGAGGAGGGGTTGGAATGTTAAACTCTAAAGAAGATTTAACCCGAGATCAAGCTCTTGAACTACTAGAAGACTTCGCAAAACGTTGGTTAGCGCACGATGGACTATGGTTCCAAGCGATAGAGCAAGTGCGAGGACTTGACGAAGCGGTGGAACGTGATATCGAGGCTTGGAGAAGGTTTACTGTCATTGAGGCAAAAAGGATTATGGCTTTCCTTGAGTTGCCTAAAAATGGGGGACTAGACGCATTGGAAAGAGCACTCAAGTTCCGACTATATGCCTTTCTAAATGTTCAAGAATGCTCTAGACCGGACGACCGCACATTAATCTTTAAAATGCTCGATTGTCGTGTCCAATCTGCCCGAAAACGAAAAAATCTTCCTGATCACCCTTGTAAGCCGGTTGGAGAAGTTGAATACTCGTTATTTGCTGCTACGATTGACTCTCGAATTAAGACGAGTTGCATTGCTTGTCCACCAGACCCCCATCCAGAAGAGTTCTATTGTGGGTGGACATTTACCTTAGACACAGACTGATTTTTTTGATTTAGAAAATAAACATCCTGCCACAAAAGTGGGAGGATGTTTGTTTTACGGGTATAGGTTTTGACCAATCCTAATAAAAAGGCCTATGATATTTTCTAGGCTCTGAAAAGGACTAATTTGGAATGTAGACGTTCGGATACATGTATCTATCAGTAGACATATGACGAAAGGGCTGATACGCAAGTATAGTGCGAGCTAAGTGTTAAAAGGTGTAAACTTTAGTATACATCATTGGAGTGAGGATTTTATAGGATTGATATGGAAAAAAGGTCTATAACCCTTCAAAATAGCATAAATCAAGCTCAATATATCTTGATAGAGTTCCTTGGCGCGATAATTGCAAGATAATTCTGTAGATTCCGAATTAACTAACATCTGGGGGCATAAATTGGGAGAAAGGAGGAAAGCTGAACGAACTTACGAATTGTCATCAATCGCATTATTCGAAATTCTAGTATTCATACACATTTTAGCCAACAGAAATTTCAAGAGGAGGAATGTCAATGTCAGATCTCAGTTCTAAACCTCGTTGGGGACAACCCTTAACCGGTATTTTAGCTACGGCTTCATTTTTACTCATAGCACTAATAACTTGGTTTATTTTTGCATCTCCTCATGGGATTTTTAAGAACTATGAACATCCTATGCTTGAGTTTCTAGCATGGATGCTTTTAGTGGGAATATGGCAACATATTATGTTTGGAGATTGGCCATTTGCTAAGCTTAAACCAGTAACACGCGGAATTGTGGAAATCTGTATAAACATTGCGGTGGTCTATGTAATTATCTATGGGATCTTTCAAGGATTTCTTGGTAAACTTATCCTTCCACTTTGGAGTGTTGACGCCCTAGTGGCAAGAGGTATAACAGAAGAACTTGCCAAAGAATACGTCGGTGGCGCTCTTACGATGTTTGTATTAATTGGTTTTGTGACTTATTCGTTCTGGTCAATACTCTTCAAAAAGTGGCCTTGGGGTGGTAAACTTACCCAGCCTTCCCTCGGATTTGCAGAGTGGGGATTCACAACAGTGGTGACACTCTTTGCCTATGGAGCACTTATTTACCCGTTCTATGTAAGCGTAGTTTTAAAGCAACCTCTTGCAGCAGCAGCTCCTTGGTGGGGGGTAATTGATGGAGTTTCGCATTTGAACTATGTAATAGGGGTCTGGGAATGGATGGTTGTATACCTATTCATGACGGCGAATGTATGGTCGGGAAAACCGTGGCACCTTGTGAAGAAGCAACCTTGGAGTGGGTTGTTTGGCCTGGTTTCAATCATTCTTTTAGCCTTTCTTACAGTAAAGCTTACGATCTTCGGAATGGGTGCAGTATGGGGCGCCGTGGATCCGAAGGCAGCTGACGGACCGGCGTCTCTGGCATGGCGCTATTACAATTCCGCCACACTTGCTGGATTTACCTTGTTTCCGTTTTTGATCTGGAACCATTACTTTGACAACTGGCCTCAGAAATGGGGAAGTGTTGCTGCGTGGTTCACACGTACAGGGATCGTCTTTGTATTTGCTATAGCCCAATTTTTCATCTACTACTCAATATGTTTGCCATTATTAGGGCTAAAGCCTGAATTTTCTAATCATGTCAATAAACCCTTGGTGTGGTTATTCTGGTCGATCATCCCATTACTCTTTAACGATTGGTTTATGTCAAAAGTACCTTTTTATAAGTCAACAGCTGAGCATATAGATGTTGTTGGATCGAAAACAACGTCAAGCTCTAGCTCTAGCTGATAAATCACTTTTAGGAAGAAATCAAAATGTTATGGGGTGAGAGAAAATGCCGAATTATCAAGAAGTTTACCAAGAGAAACTTTGCACACCAGTAGAAGCTATTAAGCTAGTCCAAGATGGAGATTTCCTTGTCGTGCCAACAGGAGTTGGTGAACCACCGGCACTTTTAAACGCTTTGTCAGAGCATCGCCGAGAGTATAAGGATGTGAAAGTATTCCAGATTCTCCCGCTTAGGAGGTTCGGGTATATTGATCCTGAAACTGTCGACCATGTCCGCCATGTCGCCTATTTTCTGGGAGGCGCTACACGGGCAGGAGCTCAGGAAGGGTGGATCGATTACATCCCAAGTTATTTTAGCAAAATGCCTAGGATGATTGAAGATGGACTTCTAACGGTTGATACTGTCTTTACAATTTGCTCACCGATGGACGAACATGGATATTTCTCGATCAGCTTGGCAACGGATTATACGATGGCCGCGATTAAGGCAGCCCGGACGGTTGTGGTAGAAGTTAATCCCAACGTTCCCTTTGCTAATGGGAATTGCTTAGTTCATATATCTGAGGTTACAGCGATTGTCGAAGACGATGCCCCACTGACAGAAGTTGGACTGCCTAAAATTGGTCCAGTTCAGGAGGCAATCGGTAAATACGTGGCAGACTTAATTGACGATGGTTCGACGATTCAGATTGGATTTGGAGCTATTCCGGATGCAGTCGTGATGCAACTCACTCATAAACATAATTTAGGGATTCACTCGGAGATGTTCGGGGATGGAATCTTGACCTTGATTGAAAGTGGTGCGGTGACGAACCGAAGCAAAAACTACCTACCAGGCAAAGTCATTGCAACCTTTGCCTTGGGTACAAAGCGTCTCTATGACTTTATGCACCGCAATCCCCATGTGGAGATGCACCCAGTCAACTTTACAAATGACCCATGTCTAGCAGGGAAAAACGATAACCTAGTTACGATTAATGCTTCGATACAGGTGGATTTCCTTGGTCAATGCTGTTCTGAGAGCATGGGAAGTACCCCTTACAGTGGAACTGGAGGGCAATCAGATTTCGTACGGTCGGCCAATCGTTCCAAAGGAGGGAAATCCTTTATCGTGCTTCCTGCCACAGCGAAGGATGGGACAATTTCGAGGATCACACCGACCCTAACAGCAGGTTCGGCAGTAACTACCTCGAAAAATGATGTAAACTATGTCGTGACGGAATATGGAGTAGCTCAGTTGCAGGGGAAATCTGCAAAGGAACGGGCTCAAGCATTGATTGCCATTGCTCATCCCAATTTCCGTGATGAACTAACGGCAGCTGCCGAGGAAATGAACTTGCTTTAGCTCTTTCGGGATGTTGAAAACCAGGCTTGTGTTCAGTAAACAAGTCTCGATGGCTTATACGTAGAATACAAAGCACTTCTTCAAGTGAAGAAGTGCTTTGTGACGTATTTTCTGAATGATTGCTATATTGTATGATATCTGTTAATTAAGAGGAAATAACCTCCTATGAGTCGAATAATCTAATAACATCAAATTTGGGGAGGCCTGGCAATGTTAATGGATGGACGATGCAACTCGATCACCCTTGATGAAATTCTAGACAATACAAATAACGCAATCATTGCAGTTAACCTCCAAGGTCAAATTATATACGCAAATCTTGCCGTGTTTAACATATTGGAAATTCCTGCAAGGACTCTTTTGGGGGAGTCAATAACCAGCCATTTCCCTGAAACCGGGCTACTTCGAGTATTTGAAAACGGAATTGCTGAGTTAGCTCAGCAGATGAAGGTTAATAATACTGTCTTATTAAGTAATCGAACCCCAATCTATATTCATGGCGAACTCGTTGGAGCCGTGGCTGTATTCCAAGACATTACAATTCTCCAAAATTTTCTGGATAACTTAGTTATTGAGCATGAGAAGACTAAGCAGCTCCAACGCACCCTTGAAGTCGTTCTTAACACGGCTTATGATGGGCTTATCGTGGTTAACAAAGAAGGAATTGTTACTATGACGAACCAAGCTTTTGCTAATTTTTTTCAGAAAGCACCTGAGGATTTGATGGGTAAACATATAACGGAAGTATATAAAAACCCAAAATTTATTGATGTCCTAGAAACAGGCGAGCCTGTAATTGGATATATTCATGACTTAAACGGTCATGAAATCATCGCCAGCAGAATCCCGATTATCCAAGACGGTAAAATAGTTGGAGCTTTAGGGAAAGTTGTTTTCAAAGATGTTAACGAACTCTACGCCTTAACGAAAAAGGTTGATTCGCTTCGTTACGAACTGGATTATTATAAAAAAACGATGCAACAAAAAAATGACTCGGCACTGGAACTATTAAAAGGGAACAACCCAATCATGGCTTCATTGGTACAAACTGCCCAACGCGTTGCCAAATCGGGCTCGACCGTGCTCTTAAGGGGAGAAAGTGGAACTGGAAAAGAATTATTCGCGCAACTCCTGCATTCAGAAAGTTCTCGCTCACAAGGTGCTTATATTAAGGTGAACTGTGCCGCCGTTCCTGAAAATCTACTCGAATCCGAATTGTTCGGATATGAAGAAGGAGCCTTTACAGGTGCCCGTAAAGGCGGGAAAATTGGTAAATTCGAACTAGCGGATGGAGGCACGTTGTTCCTTGACGAAATCGGTGATATGGAGATGGGCATGCAAGTTAAGTTGTTGAGAGTTATCCAGGAGCGAGAAATTGAACGTCTAGGCAGCAACAAACCTCGTAAAGTTGACGTGCGTTTAGTTGCTGCCACCAACCGTGATCTCGAAGGAATGATTCGGGACAAGCAATTCCGCGAAGACTTATACTACCGCTTAAACGTAGTCACCTTAACCATCCCTCCCTTACGAGAAAGGAAGGATGATATAGAAAGTCTGATCCAAACATTTTTAAAAAAATTCAATCTCCAATTCGCGCAAACCGTTACGGATATATCAACAGAGACGCAAAACGTGCTGATGAAACACCGCTGGCCAGGTAATATCCGTGAACTTGAAAATATTATTGAACGGGCCTTTAACATGCTTGACGGCTCGGAAATTCAGATTAAACATCTTCCAAGTTATTTGCAAATCCTTGCTGGGCATGGAACACGTCCCTTCGTCGGAGGATCACTGGAGAATATTCTTGCTGGTGTTGAAAAAGAAGCGCTCATATATGCACTTGAAACCGCAAAAGGGAATAAAGTTCAAGCCGCAAAAAATTTAGGCTTATCCCGGGCTGGTTTATACAAGAAACTTAAAAAACATGACTTACACTAACTCCCTTAATTCACAATGAACTGAGTCAGTGAGCAAGGCCCCATGAGCGTAAGCTCTGATATTCCCCCTACTTTAGGAGGAAGTTTGTTTTTTCTTGGTTTGGAGAATTATTCTGAATTATGTGTAAACTTTTAGACGCATGTATCCGTTGGTAGACATGTGCCTAAAGTGAGGACAAAGGAGCGGGACGTAAATTTAGGGCGTAAAAGTGTATATCATCGTGTACAGTTCAGGAGCAAGGCATTTCGGGGATTCATAAGAATCAAAGCCCTCTAACCCTTATGAATGGCTTGATCTGGGCTTTAGAAACAGCGAATTAGATCCTTGGCATGACAATTGCAAGATAATTCAGTAGATTCGGAATACAAAGTTTAAAAGGCGGCGGAACTTGGCCAATTATCGAAACCAAAGCTAGGTACTACAGGAGTTAAACCTAGGAAGCCATGACTATCAAAAATAACTAAAGGGTGGGGGAGAGAAAATGCCGAATTATCAAGAACTTTATCAAGAGAAACTTTGCACACCAGTAGAGGCTATTAAACTGGTCCAGGATGGGGATTTTCTCATCGTACCAACAGGAGTTGGTGAACCACCGGCACTTTTAACTGCTTTATCAGAGCATCGCCGAGAGTATCATGGTGTGAAAGTATTCCAGATTCTCCCTCTTAGAAGGTTCGGGTATATTGACCCTGAAACTGTCGACCATGTCCGTCATGTTGCTTATTTCCTGGGAGGCGCTACACGGGCAGGTGCTCAGGAAGGGTGGATCGATTACATCCCAAGTTATTTTAGCAAAATGCCGAGGATGATTGAAGATGGACTTTTAACGGTTGATACAGTCTTTACAATTTGTTCCCCGATGGACGAGCATGGGTATTTTTCGATCAGTTTGGCACCAGATTATACAATGGCTGCGATTAAAGAAGCCCGGACTGTTGTGGTAGAGGTCAATCCCAACGTTCCCTTTGCCAATGGAAACTGCTTAGTGCATATATCTGAGGTTACTGCGATTGTCGAGGATGACACCCCACTGACAGAAGTTGGACTTCCTGAAATTGGCCCGGTTCAGGAAGCGATTGGTAAATACGTGGCAGACTTAATTAATGATGGTTCGACGATTCAGATCGGATTCGGCGCTATTCCAGATGCTGTCGTGATGCAGCTCACCAATAAACACGATTTAGGGATTCACTCAGAAATGTTCGGAGATGGGATCTTGACCTTAATTGAAAGTGGTGTGGTGACTAACCGTAAAAAGAATTACCTACCTGGTAAAGTCATCGCAACCTTCGCTTTGGGTACAAAGCGTCTTTATGACTTTATGAACCGCAATCCTCATGTGGAGATGCACCCTGTCAACTTTACGAATGATCCATGTCTTGCTGGAAAAAATGATAATTTAGTCACTATTAATGCTTCAATTCAAGTGGATTTCCTGGGGCAATGCTGTTCTGAGAGCATGGGAAGCACCCCTTACAGTGGAACTGGGGGGCAATCAGACTTCGTACGCTCAGCCAATCGTTCCAAAGGGGGGAAATCATTTATTGTGCTTCCTTCTACAGCCAAGAATGGAACAATTTCAAGAATCACACCAATCTTAACAGCGGGTTCCGCAGTAACGACCTCAAAAAACGATGTAAACTATGTCGTGACTGAATACGGTGTAGCTCAGCTGCAGGGGAAATCTGCTAAGGAACGTGCTCATGCCCTGATTGCCATTGCTCATCCAGATTTCCGTGAAGAACTAACGGCAGCTGCTGAGAAAATGAACTTGTGTTAGACAAGTAAACTGGTTTAACTAAAGTTGAGCATTGATACTTTGGTGGGGAAAGCCTCCGGTATGATAGTCTCAAGTACGATAGTCTCCACCACTCCCACTTGTAGAGGTGGGAGTCTACTAAAAATAAAGGAGAGATTTAATGACCAGAGCAGTAATTGTGAGTGCAGCCAGGACCCCTTTCGGCACGATGGGCGGAAGTCTCAAGGATATCCCCGCAGTTGACCTTGGTGCACATGTGATTCGTGAGGCACTTAAACGAGCGGAAATCCCTGGGGAGATTGTCAATAATGTCTTGATGGGGATGGTTATCCAAGGTGGAGCAGGCCAGGTTCCTTCTCGTCAAGCGAGTATCAAAGCGGGACTTCCGGTGGAGGTAACCTCAGAGACAATCAATAAAGTCTGCGCTTCAGGGATGCGTGCAGTGAGCTTGGGTGAGACCATCATCCGTGCTGGGGATGCCGATGTAATTATCGCCGGTGGAATGGAGAGTATGTCAAATGCTCCCTTTGCCTTAAAAAAAGCGCGTTTTGGTTATCGCATGGGCAATGACAGTATCATAGATTTGATGGTCAATGATGGATTGTGGTGTGCTTTCCACAATGTTCACATGGCTGTTCACGGTTCTAGTGTGGCTAAAGAGTATGGGATTTCCCGGGAGGACCAGGATGCCTTTGCGTTTCGTTCTCAACAGTTAGCGTCTCAGGCTATCGAATTGGGTAAGTTCGCCGAGGAGATTGCTCCGGTGGAAATTCCACAAAGAAAGGGAGAAGCTCTTTGGTTTGCAGTGGATGAAGGACCACGCCGGGAGACTACCCTTGCAAAGCTCGCCTCCTTACCGCCTATTTTTGTCAAAGACGGAACGGTCACAGCAGGAAACGCCCCCGGTGTTAATGATGGGGCTGGAGCAATGGTTCTGATGAGTGAGGAAAAGGCCAGGGAAATGGGTAAAAAGCCGCTGGCGACAATCCTCGGGCATGCCAGTGTTGCACAAGAAGCCGCTTATATCGCCACAACTCCTGGTTTGGCCATTAATAAACTCCTCAAACAAAAAGGAATGACCATTCAGGATATTGACCTGATTGAAGCTAATGAGGCCTTTGCGGCGGTCGCCCTTACGAGTCAAAAAATTGCTAAGTGGGATCCTTCTAAAGTCAATGTCAATGGTGGGGCCATTGCCTTAGGGCATCCCATTGGGGCCAGTGGAGCGAGAGTTATTATGACCTTGATTTATGAGTTGCGTCGTCGTGGAGGGGGTATTGGGATTGCGGCGATCTGTAGTGGGGCAGCACAGGGAGATGCAATTATGCTTGAGGTGTACGGAACCTAGAAGGAAAAGGTGTAGATATCGAAGGGGGAAATGGGATGGACTTTCAGTTTAACCAGGACCAACTGATGATGCAGAAGATGGTGCGAGATTTTGTCCAAGAAGAAATCGTTCCAATAGCCATGCAAACCGATGAGACGCATGAATTTCCTTTAGAGACTATTCATAAAATGGGTGAGCTTGGACTCATGGGAATTCCTATCCCCGAGGGCCACGGTGGTGCGGGTGCAGACTTCTTATCCTATATTTTAGCGATTGAAGAAATTGCCAAGGGATGCGCTTCTACAGCTGTAATTTTAGCGGTCCATACGTCGGTGGGAACATTCCCTATTCTATATTTCGGAACAGAAGAGCAAAAACAAAAATATCTGCCAAAGCTTGCCAGTGGAAAGTTCATTGGGGCGTTTGCTCTAACAGAAGCCAATGCTGGTTCGGATGCGTCGAGCCTTCAAACGACGGCCGTGCGTAAAGGAGACCATTACATCCTGAATGGTACAAAGCGCTTTATCACGAATGCTGGTTATGCGGATGTCTATTTGGTTATGGCCTCCACAGATCGTGCTAAAGGGCCCCATGGAGTCACTTCATTTCTGGTGGATAAGGATACACCGGGCTTTAAAGTTGGGAAAAAGGAAGAGAAGATGGGTCTGAATGGCTCAGCAACGTGTGAACTGATCTTTGAAGATGCTATGGTGCCCGTAGAAAATCTTTTGGGAGCGGAAGGCCAAGGCTTCAAGGTCGCGATGAGTCTTCTGGATGGTGGACGGATCGGAATCGGTGCTCAAGCTTTGGGGATCGCTGAGGCGGCGCTTGAAGCAGCACTCGCGTATTCGCAGGAGCGGGTGCAGTTCAAACAAGCCATTGGCAACTTTCAAGGAATTCAATTTATGCTTTCAGATATGGCAACCCAAATTGAAGCAGCAAAACTATTAGTTTATCAGGCAGCCTCCCTTCGAATGGCCGGGCTACCCTATGGCAAACAAGCCTCAATGGCTAAGATGTTCGCCAGTGATACAGCGGTCAAGGTAACGGCAGATGCAGTGCAAATTTTCGGTGGGTATGGATATTGTAAGGAGTACAAGGTTGAGCGCTACATGCGGGATGCCAAGATTACGCAAATTTACGAGGGAACTAATCAGATTCAGAGGATTGTTATTGCAAAACATTTAAGAGCTTAGAGGATTCCAGTGACTCGTTTAACTAAGTGGGAGTCCCGGGATAGGATTTAAGTTCATGAGGAAGAAAATGAGTCTAGTCAAGAAAATGGAGGGTAAGTTATGAAAACAATCATGGTTATAGGGGCTGGACAAATGGGGGGAGGGATCGCTCAGGTTGCTGCCCAAGCAGGCTACTCTGTCATTTTAAATGATATCAAAGATGAATTTGTCATGCGGGGTCTTGGAATCATTCAGAAGAACCTCAGCCGGAGCGTAGAAAAAGGAAAACTTGCGTCTGAAGATAAAGAGGCTGCTCTAAGTCGTATTACTAAATCGACCTCTCTTCAAGACGCTGCAACGGCCGACTTAGTCATCGAAGCCGCGGTGGAAAATATGGCCATAAAAGCTCAAGTTTTTTCTCAACTGGATGTCATTTGCCCAAAGCACACGATACTTTCAACCAATACATCTTCTTTGCCGATTACTGAGATCGCAGCATTCACCAAACGTCCGGATCGCGTAATTGGTATGCACTTTATGAATCCCGTTCCAGTAATGAAGCTCGTCGAGGTAATTCGTGGCCTGGCTACCAGTGACGAAGTCTATAAAACGATCGAAACCTTAAGCCTAGCCATGGGTAAAACACCCGTGGAAGTTAATGATGCTCCGGGATTTGTCGCTAACAGGGTCTTAATCCCTATGCTCAATGAAGCAGTCTACACACTTTATGAGGGTATAGCTACAGTAGAGGCAATTGATAATGTTATGAAATTAGGCATGAACCACCCTATGGGCCCGTTGGCGTTAGCGGATCTAATCGGACTGGATACCGTCCTATCCATTATGGAAGTTCTTCATGAAGGCCTAGGGGATAAATATCGCCCATGCCCGTTACTCCGTAAATACGTGAAAGCAGGCTGGCTCGGACGAAAATCTGGGCGTGGCTTCTATAATTACGGAGTCTAATTCCAAGGCCGTTCAGTGAACGAGTTCAGTAAAGCTGAACAGCGAGACTTCGGTGGGGGAGTTAACCCTCAGCAAGACAGGGGGGATTACTAATCCCACTTTAAGACATGGGATTACTCCCACCTATAGAAGGAGAGTCTCAAAATGGGTGATAAAGAGGAGGTATAAAACGTGGAGTATACCAATCTTATCCTAGAACAAAACGGTGCGATCGCCGTCCTAACCATCAATCGACCGAAGGCCTTAAATGCCTTAAACGCTGACACGCTGACGGAACTGTCCACTGTGCTCGATGAGCTTGGGAGGGATTCCAGTGTCAAAGTGGTCATACTTACCGGGAATGGAGAGAAGGCTTTTGTCGCTGGCGCAGACATAGCGCAAATGAAAGACCTTAACTCTCTTGAAGGCCGACGTTTTGGACAATTAGGCCAAGCAACCTTTCGAAAGCTGGAACTATTACCTCAACCTGTGATCGCCGCTATCAATGGATTTGCCTTAGGGGGTGGATGCGAGTTAGCGATGGCCTGCGATATACGTTTGGCGAGTGAAACTGCGAAATTTGGTCAACCAGAAGTAACGCTGGGACTCACGGCTGGATTTGGAGGCACTCAACGTTTACCCCGCCTCGTAGGGACAGGAATAGCGAGCGAGCTACTATTTACAGGAGACCTCATCGATGCCCAAGAGGCTTATCGTATAGGCTTGGTGAACCATGTTTATCCTTTAGAAACTCTTATGGAAGAGGCCCAAAAACTCGCGAACCGAATTGCAGGTCGTGCACCTGCCGCTGTACAGCTAAGTAAAAGTGCCATCCAGCGTGGGAGTAACATGGACCTAGACAGTGCCCAAGCTTATGAAGCAGAAGTTTTCGGGCTGACATTTAGCACACAAGATCAAACAGAGGGGTGTGCAGCTTTTTTAGAACGACGTAAACCCGTTTTTGAAGGGAAATAAGAGAGGATGGATTGAAATGATTTTTGATTTAACAGAAGACCACATCATGATGCGTAAAATGGTTCGGGATTTTGCTGAGAAGGAATGTGGCCCGGGAGCGGAAGAACGTGATGAGACCGAAGAATTTTCGGTGGAGATATGGAAAAAAGCGGGCGCATTAGGCCTTGCGGGGATTACCTTCCCTGAAGAATACGGCGGTGTAGGAGCAGACTATATCTCTTATGCGATTGCTGTAGAGGAACTATCTCGGGTCGATGCGTCTGTAGGGGTTACCATTTCAGCCCATGCTAGCTTATGTTGCAATCCAATAGCTCTGTTTGGGACAGAAGCGCAAAAGAAAAAATATTTGACTCCTTTGGCTTCTGGTGAAAAACTCGGCGCCTTCGGCTTGACAGAACCGATGGCTGGCTCAGATGCTTCAGGGACGCGAACAATGGCTGTGCGTGATGGTGACGATTACATACTAAACGGCAGTAAAATCTTTATTACTAATGCCTCTTATGCAGATGTGTATATAGTTACTGCTCAAATGGATAAAAGCAAAGGAAATAAAGGCATTGCCGCCTTTATCCTCGAAAAAGGTATGCCTGGCTTCTCCTTCGGGAAAAAAGAGAAAAAGATGGGGATCCGTTCATCGGCTACCTTTGAATTAGTGTTTGAAGATGTTCGTGTTCCCGCGGAAAACTTGCTTGGCGCTGAGGGGCAAGGATTCAAAATTGCGATGCAGACACTTGATTTTGGAAGAATCGGCATCGCTTCCCAAGCCTTAGGAATCGCCCAAGGCGCTTATGAGCAAGCTCGTAAATACACCAAAGAAAGAGAACAGTTTGGCAAACCAATTGCTTCATTTCAAAACACTCAATTTAAACTGGCTGACATGGCCACACAAATTGAAGCTGCCCGTCTCCTAGTATATCAATCAGCTTATTTGGCTTCCCAACATAAACCGGTTGGCAAGGCTTCCGCAATGGCTAAAATGTTCGCTTCCGAGACTGCTATGGCAGTAACTACAATGGCAGTTCAACTCCACGGAGGATATGGCTATACAAGGGATTATCCTGTTGAACGTATGATGCGGGATGCCAAAATTACGGAGATTTATGAAGGGACTAATGAGATACAACGAATTGTAATCAGTAGTTTTATCCTTAAAGAATAGTAAGTGAAGTAGTTTAACTAAGTGGGGGGGAGTATACCCCCACTTTAGTAGGAGTCTCAGTGGATCAACCATTGTTATGCCTTTCTGTGTTAACTTGTTATAATTAAGAAACTGTTTATATAGACTACAGTAAATTTAGCGAAGTACCTCTCAAGGCACTTCGCTAAATAGAGTGACAGTCTTAGATTATGATTTGCATAATTAGTAATTTATTTAAGGAGTTGACTATTTAATGAGAGAAGTTGTCATTGTAAGTGCTGTACGTACACCTGTGGGTTCTTTTTTAGGTGCCTTAGGACAAATATCAGCCGCAGAATTAGGTGCAATTGCCATCGCAGAAGCGATGAAAAGAGCAGCGATTACCCCTGATCAGGTTGATGAGGTTATTATGGGCAACGTGCTACAAGGTGCTCTTGGACAAAATCCAGCTCGTCAGGCGTCGATGAAAGCTGGAATTCCTCAGGAAACTCCATCCTGGACACTGAATAAAGTGTGCGGATCTGGAATTAAATCTGTCGTTTGTGCTGCTCAGGCCATTATAGCCGGAGATGCTGATATTATAATAGCAGGTGGGATGGAAAGCATGTCTCTATCGCCATATGCTCTTCCCAAAGCTCGTACAGGTTATCGAATGGGCAATGGTAGCTTAATCGATACGATGGTTAATGACGGATTAACCGACGCCATGCATAATATTCATATGGGCATAACGGCTGAAAATATTGCAGAACAGTTTGGTATTTCCCGAGAAGAACAAGACCAGTATGCGGTGTCTAGTCAAAATCGTGCGGAGGCCGCCATCAAAGCCGGAACGTTTAATGAGGAAATTGTACCCGTGTCCATTCCGCAACGCAAAGGCGATCCCATCGTTGTCTCTCAGGACGAATTTCCACGTTTTGGTGCAACCTATGATGCTCTTGCTAAACTTAGAGGTGCATTTAAAAAGGATGGAACCGTCACGGCTGGAAATGCCTCGGGGATTAATGACGGGGCTGCTGCCGTAGTCGTTATGGCAAAAGAGAAAGCTGTTGAACTAGGCTTGACCCCTCTTGCAACTATCACCTCATGGGGATCGGCAGGTGTGGATCCGCTCATTATGGGAACCGGTCCCATTCCTGCAAGCCGTAAAGCGTTAAAAAAAGCCGGACTAACAATTGAAGATATCGATCTAGTCGAAGCAAACGAAGCATTTGCTTCTCAAACGTTAAGAGTTGCTAAAGAGTTACAACTCGATATGGCAAAGACGAATGTGAATGGTGGCGCGATTGCTATCGGCCATCCAGTGGGTGCTTCTGGTACTCGTATTCTCGTGACCTTATTGCACGAAATGAAACGGAAAAATGCCCATCGTGGCTTGGCCACACTCTGTATCGGTGGAGGACAAGGGATCGCCATGATTGTAGAACGATAATAAATCGTAATAAATCAGGGCATTAATTACTAATAGTGTGTATGGATATGAAGGGAGTCTCTGCTTGCGGGGCCCCTTCTTTCGCATATCTATGGACAATCTTAAAGGCAACGGTTAGAATTGGAAAAAGGAAGAGAATGCTTTCTACTGATTGGCCTTGTGACGTTAATTGAATATCCGGCAGATGGTTGGAAATGTCGAATGACTTAGATACTTACGCGGACAGGAATGTCTTTTTCATTGAGACTAGGAGTTGGTAAGATGAAGGCTACTGACATTATGTGTAAGATAAATCCACTGAAAATATTCTCTAATATTAAAGAAGCAAATGATATTTTTCAAAAGAGTGATACAGATTTTGTCCCAGTTATTGATGAAGAAGGAAAATACGTAGGCATAGTTTCAAAGGACTCTTTGCTGAAAGAAGTCCTAAGTGGTTTAACTCATAATGACAGTATAAAGAGTTGCCTTACTCAACACATGCCTAGTGTAAGGTCTGACATCGAATTAGAAATAATACCTATGTCTAGTAGTGGTGCAGTGGTGTTAGATTGTGATGACCAAGTTATAGGTATCATTAGAAATATTGATTTTATGCGTGCTTTACAGTCAGGCATTGATGACCTCCAAGATCGTATGCATGCTGTTATTGAATCTGCCCATAATGGAATATTGGCAGTTGACTTGAGTGGAACAATTATTCTAGCCAATCGCGTTGTTGCCGAGATCCTTGAAATTCCAGTAAATCATCTGATGGGTCACGTAGTAACTGAATATATTCCGTACTCATTAATGCCAAACATTTTAACATCGGGACAATCTCTTTACGGTGAAAAAGTTGTACTTAATACGACACCGGTTCTAGCAAATTATTCTCCCGTTGAAAAAAACGGTATTATTACAGGCGCTGTCTGTGTGTTTCAGGACTTATCGAGTATGGACGCTATTCACAGTGAACTCGATTCTGTAAAAAAGCTTATAAGAGAATTAGAATCTATTATAAATTCATCTTATGACGGTATGTATATCACCGATGGCAAATGCCTTACGCTTAATTGCAACGAAGCCTATCAGCGAATTACAGGAATTTCTGCTAGTGAAGTCGTAGGAAAAACAATGCATGAATTAGTTAAACAAGGAGTATTCGACAATTCGGTATCTATTCTGGTAATGGAAAAAAGAAAGAGTATTACCATTACCCAAACTATAAAGAAGACCAATAAACAAGTTTTGGTAACTGGCAATCCAATATTTGACGAAGACGGTGACTTATTTCGAATAGTAACCAATGTGCGTGATGTAACAGAACTTTATAATCTGCAAAATCAACTTCGGAAATCAAAAGAACAAACATTACTATACAAAACGGAATTAAGACATTTGCGTTCTCAACAGGCCGAGGATACTGGGATTATTTATCGAAGCTTATGTATGAGCAAGATTATAGAATTGAGTTTAAAACTAGCTAACGTCGATTCCACTGTATTAATTACCGGGGAATCAGGCACCGGAAAAGAATTGTTTGCAAAACTAATTCACAAACATGGGAAAGGTATCAATAAACCATTTATTAAGATTAATTGTGCAGCAATACCGGAACAGCTTTTAGAATCGGAACTGTTCGGGTATGATCCTGGGGCCTTTACGGGCGCAAAAAAAGAAGGAAAACCTGGTCTGTTTGAATTAGCTCACAACGGTACTCTATTTCTTGACGAGGTAGCTGAAATGCCGCTTCTTCTCCAGTCCAAGCTCTTGAGGGTACTTCAAGAGAGACAAATAGTAAGAGTTGGTGGAACAATACCGTTTGATATTAATGTAAGAATAATCGCTGCCACAAACCGTGACCTGCCTAAGATGGTTAACGAGGGTAATTTCCGGGGAGATCTATATTATCGTCTAATGGTTGTACCCATTGAGCTACCGCCTTTGAGGGAGAGGCAAGAGGATATTCCACTCTTGGTAAAATATTTCGTTGATAAGTTAAATAGTCGCTATGGTCACAAATACCATGTTTCAGCTCAACTGCTCAATGCATTAGCCGATTATCCTTGGCCTGGAAATATTCGTGAATTGGCAAACATCATTGAACGATTAGTAATTACGACAAATGAAGATGAGTTATCTGTAGATTTGTTACCAGAAACGATATATAAGAAAGAACTACTTCCGGGATATAGTTCACAGCTTCAAGATGCGGTTGCCCAAGCCGAAGCATATCTTATTTCCGAGACTTATAAAGAATGGAAATCATGGACTAAAGTAGCTGAAATACTCGGAGTGAACAAAAGTACCATATATCGTAAAGCTTTAAAACACGGCTTACTAAAATAGCTCGTCGCAATATTGCAACTCAGTTGTAATATTGCGACGAGCTATTTTAGTAAGCGCATAATTGAATTCAGAAAATTTAGAATGCAATTATGCGACAACTATATCTGAGATTAATTCTAAAAGCCTTATATTATAGGACTTTTTTATTTGGCATCATTATTGCAATATTCTAGAAATATAACCCAAAAATCATTATATAGGCCAAAGGAGGTTTTAATTAAGGATTCATTATCAAGTCCTAATGCCTTATCTGTTGATTATCAAACTTCTCTCAACCTAGGAAGAAAGTGAGTTTCTTGAAAAACAAATTTAAACATAATGGAGGAAGCGAAAATGAAAGTATATGTTCTCAATAATGGATGGCTGGAATGTGATGAGAACTGGATGGTTGCTCAGTCAGTGCTCGGTTCATTGAGTAATAAGACACCCCAAGTTAATTGGATAAAGATACCTGTATACGCGGTCTTAATTGATCATCCCCAAGGTAAAATATTATACGACTTAGGGTGTCACCCAGATGCAATGAAGGGATATTGGCCAGCCGGGCTGCAAGGTGTTTTCCCTTACTATTTCGAAGAATCACAAAGCTTTGTTTCACAACTTGCTCTGACTGGAACAAAACCGGAAGATATCAAAACGGTAGTATTATCTCATCTCCATCTGGATCACGCAGGCCATCTGCACCTATTTGAACATGCAGATGTTTACGTTCACCAAAAGGATTTTGAATATGGGCAAACCCTCGTTCACCTAAGTCCTGACCCAGCAAACCATGGTGCTTATGTAAAGGCTGATCTAGAAGTACCGGTGAAACAATATCATCTTATTGACAAAGATATTGAACTGGTCACTGGGGTCGAGCTTATTACTTTGCCGGGGCATACACCGGGGATATTAGGTTTGGTAGTCCATCTGAAAAATGAAGGAACCCTGATTTTCCCCCAAGATGCCGTGTATGATCACCGGAATTATGGACCTCCAGCCAAAGGGTCAGGTATAGTATACGACAGCATAGCATTTTTCGATTCAATCGAAAAGGTACGTAATTATGCAAAAAAATACAATGCTAAAGTTATGTTCTCCCATGATATGGATTTCTTCAAGACTATGAAACTTGCACCTGAGTTTTATGAATAATAATAAATTTTAAAAGGAGCTACAAGTTTATGAAAACTGCAGAGCAATATGAAGTGAGTTTACGTGGACTTAATTTCAAGGTTTATCTACAGGGTGAGTTGGTGGAGAATCCAGTGGATCACCCAATTATTAGACCGTCGATGAATTCTGTGAAAATGACGTATAAATTGGCAGAAGAACCTCAATATGCAAATCTCATGACGGCGACATCTAATCTTACGGGCAAGACCGTAAATCGTTTTTGTCATCTGCACCAAAGCACAGATGATCTTGTAAAAAAAGTAAAAATGCAACGGTTATTGGGGCAAAAGACTGCTGCTTGCTTCCAACGTTGTGTAGGTATGGATGCAATCAATGCTGTTGACAGTGTTACTTTTGAAATGGACAAAAAGCTTGGGACTACTTATCATAAACGGTTTACTAAATTTCTCTTGCAAATGCAAGAAGAAGATTGGACAGTCGATGGAGCCATGACTGATCCTAAAGGTGACCGTGGTTTATCACCAAGCAAACAAATTGATCCTGATTTATATGTACATGTTGTGGAAAAAAGAGAAGACGGTATTATAGTTTGTGGTGCTAAAGCCCATCAAACAGGCGCTCTTAACTCTCACATGATATTGGTTATGCCAACGATCGCCATGGTTAAAGAAGATGCGGATTATGCTGTTTCCTTCGTGGCTCCAGCAGATGCAGAAGGCATAACCTATATTTATGGACGCCAATCTTGTGATACCCGCAAACTAGAAGGCGGAGATATCGATGTTGGAAATAAACAGTTTGGTGGACACGAAGCGCTGATGGTATTTGATCATGTGTTTATTCCTTGGGAAAATGTCCTTATGTGCGGTGAATATGAATTTAGTGGCGCATTGGTAGAACGTTTTGCAGGATATCATCGTCAAAGTTATGGTGGCTGTAAGGTTGGAGTAGGCGACGTCTTAATTGGTGCAGCTGCACTTGCGGCTGACTATAATGGTGCAGCTAAAGCCTCCCATGTCAAAGATAAGCTCATTGAAATGATGCATCTCAATGAAACCTTATATGCTTGCGGGGTTGCCTGCTCAGCGGAAGGTCATCAAACTGCGTCGGGTAACTATATTATTGACCTCTTACTGGCTAACGTCTGCAAACAAAATGTTACTCGGTTTCCCTACGAAATTGCCCGTTTGGCCGAAGATATTGCCGGTGGACTAATGGTCACTTTGCCTTCTGAACAAGATCTTCGTCACCCAGAAATAGGAGAAGTAGTTAAAAAATACTTCTGTGGTGTAGGTGGAGTACCTACTGAGCATCGTATGCGTATTTTGCGTTTGATTGAAAACATTACCTTAGGTACTGCGGCTGTTGGTTACCGGACTGAATCTATGCATGGAGCAGGTTCGCCACAAGCCCAGCGCATTATGATATCTCGCCAGGGTAATCTTGAACAGAAAAAAGAACTGGCCAAAGCCATTGCAGGGATAGCCACGAAGTAGATCAACTCTCGACTGAGCATTAGCAATTCTTTGAAGGGGTCGACAGTAGAAACTATGCTTGATAAACGTGTAAGCATTAATTTTTGTGGTGGATGTAATCCGTGGATTAATAGAGGGAAAGTTGCTGACGAAGTGAAAGAGCTTCTAATATCGTATGGTTACCTTATATCTTTTAACAGTATTGACGTAAATGTTGTCATTAATTTAAGCGGATGTATGTCAAACTGTGCCCAAAAATATAGCAAGAATGATATTCATAGCGTCGTCGTTGCTGCTTTTACAGTAGATACTTTGATAGTAGACGAAAGTGAAATGGTAGCTGAAATTGTAAACAGAGTGAGGAATTATTATGAACAACTGGAAAGTTAAATACCTAGAAAGGATTGTAACCCCAAAACAGGCTGTCATGCACATTAAATCTGGTGATCGGGTTGTTATTGGGCATGCCTGTGGAGAACCGCCTTCCTTGATTGAGGCATTAGTCAGTAGGGCAGCCGATCTTATTGCAGTTGAAATTGTCCACATGGTGGCTATGGGCCCTGCAAAATACGCCCAACTTGGAATGGAAAAGAGTTTTCGGCATAATGCGTTTTTCATTGGGGCTTCAACTCGCAAAGCCTTTGAAGAGAAGAGGGCGGATTTTACCCCTTGTTTTTTTTCCGAAATTCCTCGGTTGTTTAAAAACAAGATACTACAGGTCGACGTTGTACTGATTCAGATAACTCCCCCTGATGAGCAAGGATATTGTAGTTTTGGGATTTCTGTTGATTATACTCAGGCTGCCACAGAGTGTGCAAAGCTTGTCATTGCTCAGGTCAATAGTTATATGCCGAGAACAGGTGGCGCTAAAATCCATCTGGACGAAATTGACTTCATTGTGGAAAAGGACGAACCATTAATTGAACTAAATCCGCCTAAAATCGGAGAAGTTGAAAAGGCCATCGGAGAAAACGTAGCAAAGTTAGTTCAAGATGGTGCTACTCTTCAGTTAGGGATAGGAGCTATACCGGATGCAGTCTTGTTATTCTTAAAGGAAAAGAAAGATCTGGGAATTCATTCGGAGATGTTTTCTGACGGTGTTGTAGCATTGGCAGAGTCAGGAGTTATTACTAATCGGAAGAAAACTTTGAATCCAGGTAAGTTTATCGCAACTTTTCTAATGGGAACACGAAAACTATATGACTTTGTGGATAAGAATCCTTCCGTTGAGCTTCATCCAGTCGATTATGTTAATGATCCTTATGTTATAGGGCAACACGAAAAAATGATATCAATTAATTCTGCCTTACAAGTGGATTTGATGGGGCAAGTAAACGCGGAAATGATTGGGTCAAGGCAATTTAGTGCTGTTGGAGGGCAAGTTGACTATGTCCGTGGAACAAGCCGTTCACTAAACGGTAAATCCATTATCGCCTTGCCGTCTACGGCCGCAGGTGGCAAGATTTCACGTATTACTAGTGAGCTAGACCGGGGGGCTGCGGTGACGACATCTCGTTATGATGTTCATTACATCGTTACCGAGTATGGTGCTGCTAATTTAAGAGGTAAAAATCTTCGTCAGCGAGCTGAGGCTTTAATAAGTATCGCTCATCCAGATTTTCGAGTTAGTTTGATTAACGAAGCTCAAGAAAAAGGAATTCTCTAAAAAACAAGGTCTTTAACCTTACTAGAAATGAAGCGAAAAATGCCCATCGTGGATTGGCTACCCTGTGCCTTGGAAGAGGTCAAGGGATTGTCATGATTGTAGAACGATAGAAGCTTGGAGGCCTTAGTGGGCAAATGATCACATAGTGGAGATAATTTTAATAGATAAAAGGTGGATAGATTTAATAATCTATCCACCTTTATTTTCAGATATAGACTAGTCTATGCGCTAAATTACGTAAGGTAATCAGACACTTTACATCTCCTTACTATTTTAATGGAGAAACGGATCGAAACTTGATAGGCTTCATTTCTGGACAATCCTTCATTTAATCGTTAGAATTGGTAAGAAGGGAAACGATGCGTATGTTTAGAGAGTTTTAGAGAAGATAGAGGATGGGTGAAATGGGCAAAAAGATTGACCAGCGGATTCCACCAAGGCAACCAGCCTGGAATATTTGGCAAGGATTGTTGCTGATCTCGCTTGTGACGTTAGTTGAATATTCGCTCGGATGGTTGGAAACACCGAATGACTTAGATTCATTGCGCGGGATTCTCTACTTCATAGGAGTAGGCTTAGGGGATGTTCTCGTCTACTTCTGTGTTATTTGGATATTTCTCCGCCTGATACGACGACCGTTTTCTGACCTAGGCTTTGTCAAGCCACTCAAACGCTATGTTGTATTAGGATTTGTAGTCGGAATCTTATTGTTTGTCGGTATTGGTCTTTTAGGAAACCTTTTGACGCACATATTTGGAACCCCAGCACCGCAAAGTTTTACTGTAGCGGTAAAAGGGGTAGACTATCAATGGCAATTTGCGCTTCTTGCCCTATTAGGTGGAGTGGTAGCCCCAATTAAGGAAGAGATGATTTTTCGTGGCTTGATTTATCCGCCACTGCGTCACGCACTGGGACGAGGCAAAGGCATGCTTCTAACGGGACTGTTTTTTGCGACCTTACATTTTGATATTGTTCGCTTTTTACCCTTATTAATTGGAGGGGTAGTACTGGCCTGGTTGTACGAGCGATCTGAGAGTATTTGGCCTGCTGTCGTAGCTCACGGAACTTGGAATATGTTAATGGCCGCTGCTTTATGGATTCAGAGATTTTTGTAGGAGAAGGAGAAACTAAATGAACGATAAAAGATTAGATAACAATCCCACGGACGAGAAGCTAACGGTAGAATGTCTTCGGCTCATCTCAGATGGCTCAGGTGTCGGGTATTTGAACGGCATCGCGACGTTCGTGCCAGGGCTTCTGCCTGGCGAAATTGGAGAAGTCGAGGTATATGAAGCTAAAAAGAAATGGCAAAGGGCCCGGCTTCTGAGAGTTATCAAGCGTTCGCCTGAGCGCATCGCTGCCCCTTGTTCGGTCTTTGAAGAGTGCGGGGGATGCCAACTGCAGCATACGACTTACGAAGAGACCCTTGTGTGGAAACAACGCTGGGTAGAAGATGCACTCTCGAGAATTGGAAAAATAAGCGTTGAGGTCAAGCCCATTCATGGAATGGCTAGCCCATGGTGTTATCGCAATAAGGCGAGCCTACACCGTGAACCAACTGGTAAACTAGGCTATTATAAGGGAAAATCAAAGGAACTTGTCCATTTCTCAGAGTGTCTTCTGTTAAGTGAGCGGATGAATCGTTGGATTCGACTAGCTGAAGAATTTCTAACCGATAGTTTTGCAGAAATACACACCTTATCGTTTCGGGAGAACACAAAAGGAGAAGGACTTTTACTTTTAGAAGGGCCACCAACTAAAGCTTTGTCCGCCGAAGATAATCCGGAATTCTTCGAGGCGTTATTTAAGGAAGGCGTGCGCTCTGTTTGGGGAACCGATTCGGAAGGTAATTTAGCGCTGATATGGGGAGAGGAAAGATTTAGTCAAACGATTCTAGACATGACCTTTGAGGTCTCTCCGTTATCGTTTTTGCAAGTAAATTCGCTTCAGACGGACGTTCTATACTCTCATGTCTTGGATGGGGCGGCTTTGACAGGAGAAGAAATCGTCTGGGACCTTTATTCTGGAATAGGGACGCTTGCTTTAGCTTTAGCCTCAAAGGCCCAAAAGGTGACTGGTATCGAGGAAAATCCGTATGCAGTGGATAATGCCATCCAAAATGCAGTCAACAATAATGCTGTCGGACATGTTGAATTTCTCATGGGAAAAGTCGAGTCAAGAATGACGAAGATCGATGAGGAGCCTGATGTCGTTGTCTTAGATCCGCCTAGATCAGGGATGCATCCGGCCGTCGTGCAACGCTTACTTGAACTGAAACCCCAGCGTATCATCTATGTGTCTTGTGACCCAGGGACTCTGGCCCGGGATCTCGGTGTCTTAACTCAGGGAGGCTACGCGGTTGAAAGTGTGCAACCAGTGGATATGTTCCCGTGGACGATGCATACAGAATGTTGCTGCTTGCTTGAACATGCATAAAGGCTGATGTATAAAGGGGTTGAGGCATATTTATAGCAACTGCAAGTCGTCTACCATTGAGGAGATAAAAAAGATGATATACGAGAAAAGAGCGAGAATGATGGGTTATAGATAGATTATGAGTGCAGCCGGTTGGCAGTGGCTATATTGATTGCATCTGCCCCATGTAAACGGTCAAAACCTTTATTGACGTTTACTATATGGGCAGGGTTCATAAGGAAGCAACTACCGAATACCAAAAAATAAGATAGACGGCCAACAGACGGGGAATATATGCGAGAGAGAAGATGCTGAGGGATAAAGCATCTTTTCTTTTGTCATTTTAATACTTTTTATAACCTGCTATTGACATTTCCAAGACCTCATACTAAACTGTGATTACAGTGCATGCACACAATAAAAATGGGGTGGTCCAGTATTGAACATAATCATAGTAAATTCTGCGGAAGTGCCAATCTACGAGCAGATTATGAATCAAATTAAAGCTGCTATTTTGTCCGGCGAACTAAAAGAGGGCGATGTTTTGCCGTCTGTTAGGGGCTTGGCGAAGGATTTGAATGTAAGCGTTATTACTACAAGGAAAGCGTATGACGGCTTGGAAGCAGAAGGATTTACTATCAATATGATGGGAAAAGGCTCCTTTGTCGCCCCGCAGAATATGGAACTTTTACGGGAAACTCGATTGGTGGAAATTGAAAAAAAACTGGTGGACATTATTGAGTATGCAAAGCCCGTTGGAATTTTGGGCAAAGACTTGAAAAAAATTATAGATGAATTAGGCCGGGAGGAATAAAGTTTGGATACGGTTCTGGAAATTCACAACCTTTGCAAAAGCTATCATGATTTCAGCTTGCAGAATATAAATATGTCACTGGAAAAGGGAACGCTGACCGGCTTCGTAGGGCCTAACGGCGCAGGAAAAACGACGACAATTAAGAGCATACTGAACATTATTAAGCCGGATGATGGAAAAATCACGGTTATGGGTATGGACAGCATTATCAATGACTTAGAAATAAAATCCTTGCTTGGCATTGTCCTTGATGATGGTCATTTTTATGAGGATATGACCTTGAAGAAAATGAAAAGTTTGATTGCGCCTATGTACCCCACCTGGAATGATCGTGCTTATCAGACTTATATAAAAAAGTTTGAACTGCCGGAGAATAAAAAAATCAAAGATTTATCCAGAGGAATGAGAATGAAGTACGCGCTTGTGTTTGCTCTTTCGCATGACGCAGAACTTTTTATTTTGGATGAGCCGACATCCGGCCTTGACCCTTTGGTGAGAAACGAGCTGATAGAGATACTCAAAGACATTGTATTTGAGGACAACAAAACCGTTTTGATGTCAACACACATCACTTCCGACCTTGATAAAATAGCGGATTATCTGTTTTTCATATTCGACGGTAAAATTATCCTGCAAGGGCAAAAGGACGAGATAAAAGATCAACACGCTATTGTAAAAGGCGATACTGGGGCATTATTACCGGATTATGAAAGCTACTTTGTCGGTATAAACCAATCCGCTTATGGCTTTGAAGGATTGACGGATAATAAAGCCGCGCTTAAAAAGGTACTGCCTGACAAAACGGCTTATGAAGTTCCCTCAATAGAGGATATCATGCTCTACTATATAAGGAGGCACAATAATGGGCTCAAACTTTCTTAATTTCACAAAAATGCAGATTTCAGCACTAAGCCAAATTGTTTGGTTACAGCTTCTTTGTATTGCCTTATATCCGATGTTTTTCAATCGAATTAACATAAATAATGATTTGGCCAATGTTCTTATTTACGCTGCGGGACTTTTAATGTTGTCTTATTTAATTCTGCGAAATTTTATGTTCAATGACGCAAAATACAAAACGAAATTGCTGTTCAGCATTTTACCTGTTTCGCCTACTGCAATCATAGGGGCAAGGGGTATTATTATCTACCTTTGTTGTTTAATCGCCACGCCCCTATTAGTTTTGTTTTCCGGCATAACACATGCGATAAAGCCGGAAATGTTTGCGATTGTGCAAATACATATTCTGCCTTATGGCTTCCTGTTGGTAGCCACTTTTATGCCAATAGAGTTCTTGATATTTTATATGTTTGAAACACAAAAAGCGGATATAATCGGTGCGCTTGCGATTTTCCCGTATATGGGCCTTATGGCTCTTTTTTATAACTATTTGATAAATAGTACTCTTTGGATCGTTGTGTTTATTATTGCAGTTTTCATAAATGTGTTTTGTTACAGGCTTTCCACACGACTATATAAAAATAGATAAAGGGTTAGATAGCAGACGTACTGTTCAACTTCGGGCCAACTTGGCCCGAAGTTCGGTATGCCCAACAGCATTACCGTCAAGGCGGGTCAAAGGGTTGTCCGGAGCAAGTGATTGCCAAATGCGGAAACTCCGGGTATACCAGTCAGCCTCACATTCACTTTCATTTAAACGACTGCGAAAGCTTTTTTGCCTCCGCCGGTCTGCCAATCCGATTCGTAGATGTATGGGTAAAAGATAACGATAATTTTTCTCCCGTGGGATATATCGTTAAGGAGCGATTTGTGCAAAACAGTCAGTTTTAAGGTCAGGAAAAGGAAAAGGAAAAGGATTGAACTGATCTCCGCCAAGGGGATACCAGATGGTTACGACATCTTTTTTGTATCCTCAAGGCACGTTGAGACGATAATTCTGATGACGTATTGTGGTTCTAAGGGCAAATGAGACGAGATTACCACAATATATAGTGGTTTTCAAGCAGAAAATAAGCAAAAACAGGGCCGAAAAGGTATGTTTCTTGGTCCTGTTTTTGAGGAATTTTAATAGATGACATCGGGCATTTTTGATTATGAATAGAGGGTAGCATCCACTGAACGGAGTAATTATAATATAGATGGAGTTTATAACCGCCTAATAAATTTAAATATTACGAAAGGAAATAAGAGATATGAGCAATACACTGATTGTTTATTATTCACTTTTCCAAAACACAAAGAATTTAGCATTAGAAATAGCAAAACAGACTGGTGGTGCTATAAGAAAATGCCGGCGGAACTGGGGAAGGGATCGGCCCGTCAATGGAAGGATGTTGTGGAGGCTGTGTCCGAGGAGATGATTGAAAATTGCCGGTTTTGAGGTCTGGCTAATCTAGCTTAGTCCATCTCAAAACCGGCAATTTTTAAACTGGAGACTGTGAAATTCCTCGCCGCAAGCCATTACGGCCTTGGCAATTATAAGTCAGGGCCAGATTCTCCTCGATGGTCATATCTGGGGCAGTGCTCTTTATTGGGTCCTGAAACAGACGCCCGATCATGGCGGCGCGTTTGTGTTCGGCCAAATAGGTGATGTTCTCCTCTTGACGGTACCAAAGCATATGAAGATGGCGATGTAAGGTCCCATGTCAAGTCTAACCCAGAGTGGCTCACGTTGGTTCTTAATTTTTCTTTATTTCTACTGTCTACTTAAGGGGGTATAGTTCATGACAGGGGGCAGTTCATTTCTGACGGTCTGGCTTTTTGCTTCTTTTTGGATTATATTTGCTATCGTAGGAGGATGTAAGGGGAAAATGTAGAAAGTAAGACGGAGATAGTACTGAGGGTCTTCGAAAACTCTCTTCCTTAGGTTTCCTTTTTGAATCGGAAAATATCATCTTAGAGGGAGGAGACAGCAAGGAAAGTCGATTTGTTAATTACCATTTTGCGGGATCTTCACACCAAAAGAGTAGTGTAAATCAGTCAATGAGATATGCAGTAGATATTGTTCAGCTCAATAAGGTAGGGAGCTTTGCAAACCGATACGACCAATGAATGGAGGGGGCGAATGTCCAGAATTGAAGAGATAATTTCTCAAGAGAAAGATAAACTATACATTCACGAATATGCTTTTATGAAATCCAATACAGTAATCTTTTCGGATGAGGTAAGAATGTTATGCAACAAAAACGTCTGTGGCATGTATGGCACTTCGTGGGCGTGTCCTCCTGCTGTTGGAAGTGTTGAAGAGTGTAAAAATAGATGTAATGATTTTGAAAATGCTTTTATGTTTACTTCATTAGCAAAACTTAAAAAGAAGTATGATGTTGCTGAATGGCGTGAAACCCGTCTATTACATGAATCAATCACCGAGAAAGTAGCTCGGATTTTCAGAGATGAATTCAAAGAAAGCCTCACACTATCTACTGAAGGATGTAACCTATGCGAAAAATGTACTTATCCTGAAAAACCATGTAGATTTCCGAACCGCATGTTTCCTGCCACTGAGAGTTTTGGGATTATGGTTATTCAACAAGCACCTCTCTGCAATATCAAATACAACAACGGCACCAATGCCATAACTTATTTTAGTATGATATTTTTCTAAGAATATAGCATCAAAGACACTAAATAATGAAAGGGAGTCCTCCTGTGAGCAATAAACATATTAATTATCCCAAAATCGGAGTAATATCTCTTGCACATACGCTTAATGATCTCTATAGCAACTACCTTCCCCAGTTGCTCCCGTTTTTAGTTGTAATGACTCCCGGTTTTACAGCGACCAGAGCGGCCATTTTAATTTCTGCCTTTACCATAACTTCTTCCTTCACACAACCTTTCTTTGGTTATTTTTTGGACCGAAAAGGTAAACGTTGGCTCCTATATGTAGGGACATTATGGATGGGGAGTATGCTTAGCTTAACGGGAATTGTCCATAACTATGGACTTCTGGTAACGCTGGCCGCACTGGCAGGTTTAGGCACTGCTGTATTTCATCCTCAAGCAGCCACCATGGTAAATGACTTAAGTGGTAACAATAAAGCCGTTGTACTTTCTGGATTCGTAGCTTTCGGTAACGTTGGTTTTGCTTTGGGACCACTTTTGTTAATCCCTTTATTTCAACTGTATGGTTTACGCGCTACAATTGTGACTGTGATTCCTGGAATTATGGTAGCCTTATTACTGCTTCTTTTTGCGCCGCGTAATCATGTTTCACCGGGTACTAGGCCAGAACTATCGCAGGTAATATATTCCTTAAAGTCTGCATCTCGTGAACTTATCGCCATAATTGGTGTAATTGCTGTCCGTTCCTTAGCTTATACTGGAATGTTAACAATGCTTCCACTTTACTTTAAGTCTAAGGATTTATCTAACATCGCCGCGAGTCACCTATTAACAATTATGCTTTTTTCGGGAGCAATTGGCGGGGTCCTAGGTGGTTTCATATCTGATCGATATGGGCGTAAGCGTTTAATTGTTGGATCCCTAATTATTTCCTCACCTTTATTTTTTGCTTTCTTTTATACACGCGGTACGTTGAGTACAATCTTCCTCGGCCTTGCTGGGGCAACATTGCTTTCCAGCTTTGCAGTTACTGTTGTAGCTGCTCAAGAGGCCATCCCTAATAATAAAGCACTCGCCGCAGGTCTCACAATGGGATTTGCCGGAGGGATAGGTGGTCTAGCCGTAATTCTAATTGGCCGAATCGCTGATATTTGGGGTATATCGTCAGCCGTTTTCGTTCTTTTCCTACTTCCGATTTTTGCAGGTCTGATAGGCTTGTTATTTCTAAAAAGCCGTCCGACCTCTCACAGTCAACGTATAGCTGCAGCGTAGGTAAAATAAATTGAAGTGAATTCGTCGCCCGCCCATTCCCAGATGAAGAAGGGTATACCGGTTTGATAAAGAAGAACTGAAGCGGTTAAGTGATTTGCTGGGGGGGCTCAATTTGCTGTATTAATAATTAACCCGAACTAATAATTTAAGAAATTAAGTACAATGTGATTGAAATCTACTGGATTTTCCACATTAGGAAAGTGACCGCAATCTTTCATCGTCACTTTCTTGGAGTGATTGATCTTCTCATGAATGTACTCTCCTATCTTGAGGATAATTTCGCTATCCTTATCAGCAGAAATGATCAAGACCGGGAGCTGAATCTCTCCCAGTCGTTCGTAAGAAGAAGGCTTCAACTCGGTCTCCCACATAGGATTCCAGCGAATAAAATTAGTTGACTCTTTGACTATTTCAATCACCTTGTCTCTTGCATCTGCCTTGTTCGGAGATGGAAAACAGTATTCATAAAAAGGATTGGAAATATACTTTTGTATCGCAGTTTCAGGCCCTTCGGATTGTCCCGTTACATATATATTCACCATTTCAGAAATAAAATTGGACGGATAGGGATACCCATTCAAAGCAGGGCAAACCAAGACTATGTCTTTTACCATTGCTGGATATTGTAGTGCAAAATCAATCGCAAGAGCTCCTCCAGCAGAGGATCCTATTAAAGTAATTTTTCTTAGTGCTAAAGCATCCATTAATGATTTAAGATCTTCCAAATGTGAAAAAGTATCTATGGGGATATCGGATTTTCCATGCCCTCTTTTATCAAAACAGATCACTTTATACTTGCTCGCTAAAGAATCAATTTGGTAGTCCCAAATACGGTGATCGCCAAAGGGTCCACCATGAATAAGAACTAGTGGCTCGCCTTCTCCTTTGACGGAATAAAAAAACGAGTGTTATTGATTGTTAGATAATCCTTAGCATCTAACATAATAAATACCTCCCTTGCAATTTTAGAATCGTATAGACCATTAATTTTCAGCTGTGTGTCATTAACTTTCAAGTTCTAATTACTAATTAATACACTTCTACATAAACATTCCAATTCCTTTTCCGGAAAATACTTTTAGTTACTGGAGAGGGATGCAATGACCGTTCGAAGAATTCCCACTCCTAGCTCCTTTTAAAGCCGAGATCGACCGACTCAGTACAGCGAAAGAGAATTAGATGCGCATGGCTTGCAGTGATATAATGAGTAAGTGTTGTTTAAAAATTAATAGAGGAAGTGTTTGATGTTCAAAAAGAAAAGTTATGGTTGCTCTAACCCAAAAGGAAAATGCCGTAATTCGAACGGCCTGTTAAGAAAACTAAGAATGATACAAAACACGATTGAAGGACAGAATGTTTGTATCGAGCGATAAAATATGGAGGTGTATTTATGGGTGAATTCGAAAATGCTGGAAAGTTAGGCTTAAGAGACAAAGAAACAAATAAAGTTCTCGCTGTGTATCCCTATAAGGCTGAGGGGACAGATGCGGAAATCAATAAAATCGTCAGGGACTGGTATTATCAGCAAAATTGCGCAGCTGAAGATCAACTGTTAACGGCCTATGTCGATATTTTGACAGAACAAGAAATCGTATCACGCAAAAAATTTAAAGGGTGATTGTATATGATGGACGAAAACAAACTTGCTAAGATTAAAATATTAAAAAATGGGCCGTATCTTGTCACAGGAAATGTACCTTTGGCGGAGAGGATCATAGTTCCTAAGGGTAAAATCTATCAATATAGGAAGGGGCGTGAATTTCCCCAGGCTGAAGAATATGCCCTATGCCGATGTGGTCAAACAAAGAATGCGCCCTTTTGTGACGGCTCTCATGAAAAAGTTGGTTTTATCGGAGTTGAGAAAGCATCAAGGGATACGTTTGAAGAACGGGCTGAAATGATTGAGGGTCCGGATCTCGACCTTCTAGATGATAATCGATGTGCCTTAGCTCGTTTCTGTCACAGGGAAGACGGAAATGTATGGGGGCTTACCGAAAACTCGTATAATCCGAACTATAGAGCAGAGGCAATTATTGCAGCCTCTGAGTGTCCAGCAGGAAGATTAGTTGCCTATGACAAAGCGGGAAAACCGATTGAACCTAAGTATGAACCTGCCATAGATATACTTCAGGATTCTGAAAAAGAAGTCAGTGGCCCAATTTTTGTTAAAGGAAATATCCCTATTGAATCTTCAGACGGGTATATTTATGAAATAAGAAATCGAGTTACGCTTTGTCGCTGTGGCAAATCAAGAAATAGTCCATTTTGCGATGCGACACACATTTCAATAAAATTCGTAGATAAGTAAGATTGATGTATTAATTGTTATATTTCTGAAGTCCGGGATGAATTGATTTGGGCATTGAATTCAAAAACATGCTTCCTCAAATTATACGAATTAATACAAAAGAGATTCGTCAGTTAACTGGATTTCCTGCGAAATATGAAAATAGACATAGAGCTGAAACTTCATGGTTGACACATTAGGGGAATATACGATAACATATTATCAATTGAATATTGGAAAATAAAGGTGCACGTACTACAAGTACGGCTTAAAAAGGGAAGCAGGTTAAAGTCCTGCACGGTCCCGCCACTGTAATGGGGAGATGTTTCACACAAGGCCACTGGTATATACCGGGAAGGCGTGAAGCAATTAATGAACCAAAGTCAGAAGACCTGCCTTTATTCATGAACTAACAACTCTACGAGCGATAGGGGGGTTCTTATTAAGTATTGTATTATAGGGAAATACATAGTCTCTTGGCGCTCGTCGTCGAGGGACTTTTTTTATTGCGATTAGCTAAAGCATGAAATTAGGAGGTAATTTAACCGATGATCACGGAAATTATTAAACGAAACGGGAGACTTGAGGGTTTCAAGCAAGAGAAAATCGTGCATGCAATTTTTAAAGCCGCCACAGCTTGTGGAGGATCGGACTATGAGCGTGCAGAGGAAATAGGCAGACAGATTGTCGATGTATTAAAAAGGGAGTTTAGAGACGGTCAACCGGACGTCGAATCGATCCAAGATATCGTCGAAAAAGTCCTGATCGAAAACGGACACGCCAAAACAGCCAAAGCTTTCATCCTTTACCGTCAGAAACGGAAAAGCACCCGTGAAATGGATGCTCTCATTGGGGCTACAATAGAAATGTTCTCCGATTATTTAGGAGATAGGGACTGGCAAGTTTCTGAAAATGCGAACACCCAAAAAAGTATCAATGGTTTAAACAATTACATTCGAGAAGTGTTTACCAAAAAGTATTGGCTTTATGAAATCTATCCTCAGGAAGTTCGAGAGGCTCATGTGAGTGGAGACTGCCATATCCATGACCTAGGCTTTTTTGGACCTTATTGTGCAGGCTGGGACTTAAGACAGCTTCTGCTTGACGGCTTCGGAGGAGTACCTGGCAAGGTAGAAAGCGCTCCCGCCAAACATTTGCGATCGTTCCTAGGGCAAATCGTTAATTCTACCTTTACGACACAAGGTGAAACTGCCGGAGCACAGGCTTGGTCAAGTTTTGACACCTTTTGTGCGCCGTTTATACGGAATGACCAATTGACGTTTACCCAAGTCAAACAGTGCTTGCAAGAATTTGTGTTTAACATCAATGTCCCCACGAGGGTCGGATTTCAGTGCCCCTTTTCCAACCTTACGTTTGACATCAAGGTGCCTTCTACGTTGAGAGATGAGCAGGTGATCATGGGCGGAACCTATACGGAGGATAAATATGGAGAGTTTCAGGAAGAATTGGATCTGTTCAACTTGGCGTTCTGTGAGGTGATGCTAGAAGGGGATTCCAAGGGAAGAGTGTTTACATTTCCGATCCCTACCCTGAATATTACTCAAGACTTTGATTGGGAAAGTCCTGTCGTGGACGCCTTTATGAGAATTACTTGTAAGTATGGAATACCTTATTTCGCCAATTATGTAAACTCAGATCTGTCTCCCGAAGATGCCGTCTCTATGTGCTGTAGGTTAAGGCTGGATACTGGCGAACTGAGAAAAAGGGGTGGGGGGTTATTCGGAAGCAATCCTCTCACCGGATCTATCGGGGTATTTACCATTAACCTGCCCAGAATAGCGTATCTCTCCGAGACAACTCAGGAATTTATAGAACGTCTGAGACAAATGGCTGAAATCGGGCGTACGGCCTTGGAAATCAAGCGGAAAATTATTGAGCAGCAGTCAGCGAGGGGACTGTATCCCTATTCCTGTAATTATTTGAGACATGCAAAGGAACGGACTGGGCATTATTGGCACAATCATTTCAGTACGATCGGGATCGTCGGCATGCATGAGGCGTTACTGAATTTCATGGGGAAAGGAATCGAAACAGAAGACGGTCGCGAGTTCTCGGTGACTGTCATGAACTATTTGCGAGAGCTATTGCTTAAATTCCAACATGAGACCGGAAACGTCTACAATTTAGAGGCGACCCCAGCAGAGGGAACATCATACCGTCTGGCAATGCTTGATACGAAGAGGTATGACTCTATTATTACGGCTAGTGATGAAGTTCCCTATTATTCTAACTCAACCCAACTTCCGGTTGGGTATACGGATGATATTTTTGAGGTTTTAAAGCTACAGGACGAACTGCAGTCTCTCTACACAGGGGGAACAGTTCAGCACCTCTATCTGGGAGAAGCGGTTGAGGATATCAGTGTTTGCAAGCGACTGATTCAGAAAATATTTAACAAACACAAAATCCCCTACATCTCCATTACACCAACCTTTAGTATCTGCGACTCTCACGGATACCTCAGCGGAGAACATTTCAATTGCCCTGAATGTGGTGCCGAGGCCGAAGTCTGGTCCAGAGTGACAGGTTACCTTAGACCAGTAAAGAACTATAATATTGGCAAGAAAGAAGAATACGCCCAGAGGAAAAAATTCGTAATCCCAGAGGTGATTCGATGAATATTGGCGGATTTGTGAAGACCTCCTTTGTGGATTATCCAGGTAAGATTGCGTCTGTAGTTTTTACGCAGGGTTGTAATTGCAGATGTGGTTATTGCCACAACGTCGGTCTGCTAGAGATTAAGAAGACTTTCAACAACATTCGGCCTGAGAAAATTTTCGAATTCCTTGCCAAAAGAAAGGGAATGATCGATGCAATAGTGATAAGCGGAGGAGAACCTACATTGCAAGAACATCTCCACATTTTTATCAAAGAATTAAAAGAAATGAGTTTTCTCGTAAAGCTTGACACAAACGGTACAAATCCAGAGAAATTGAGAGCGTTGATTGATGATCAGTTGCTGGATTTCATCGCCATGGATTTAAAGGCTCCCCTGAGCAAATATGAGCAGGTCACAGAGATAAGAGGTCTGGAATTATCGACAATTCGGGAAAGTGTGGAAGTCATTAAATCTAGCGGACTTGCCCATGAGTTCAGGACAACACTATGCCCTGAACTTGAAGCAGATGATATACCTAGTATTATGTTGGATTTTGAAATTGCTTCGAACTATGTCGTGCAGAACTGTAAAAGTACGGATCTCAAAAAAGTATCTGGGAACAAGCAGGATCTGCAGAGAATATCTCAGTGGTTTGATAAGAATTTGTCCTTCTCTTTTCGAGGGTTTGGAGTCCGCTGAGCAATGAGATTCTGATTAATAATCTTATAGTAGGGAGAAATAAGCATGCAACAAGGGCTCATCCATATTTATACTGGTGCAGGGAAAGGGAAGACGACTGCAGCAATCGGGTTGGGGATCAGGGCGTATGGACAGGGACTTAAGGTTCTCATGGTTCAATTTCTAAAGGGATGGACTACTGGAGAGATGAAAATTATCGCCAGTTTAGGACCGTGCTTTCAACTATTTAGTAAGAAAGAAAATGACAAATTCAGTTGGGGAATGACAGAGGAAGAAATGAAAAGTATATCGGGAGAGATGCGGATTGGTTTGAACTATACTATTGAGGCCGTCAAGAGCGGGGAATGGGATTTGATCATCATGGACGAGATTATGGCTGCGGTGAATTGCGGGTACCTGCCTCTGAAGGAAGTAGTCGAGCTTGTTAAGACCAAGCCATTAGAACTAGAACTAGTACTCACCGGGAGGGATGCTCCAGCAAGGCTGATCGAGTTAGCAGATTATGTCTCGGAAATAACTGCCCGCAAACATCCCATGAACCAGGGCATCATGGCGCGAGAGGGAATAGAGTATTAAGCGCGAACTCACTTGGCTCAATGATTCGGTGGGGATTTAAACATTCTCCCCACTGACCTTCTTTTTCACTTTCTATTTTCAGTCTGATAAAGCTCCCATTAAGGTAGACAGATTAAATAATAAAATCTGTCTACCCTTAATGGGAGCTTTTTCATGTCTAAAAGAAGAAAATATACAGCAGTTGCATATTTTCTGGGTTTCTACTTGACAGGGTGCGGTTCATTTTTGTTATAGACGGCCTGTTACACTAGAAAGGATTATTTTTGATAACATGGAAGGATATGGCAAATGAATGTAGAAGTGTTAGAGTGGAATAATCTGATCTTCAATAGTCATCTCGCGGAAGAGAAAGCCCTTAACTGGAAAGTATTAATAAAATACCCGTCACCTTTTAGATGCTGGTGCGATTTCGAGGATTCATTAAGAAGTGAGATACCGGAAGAACACATCAAACAATTTAGAACAGTCGGTGAAGTAGTTGAATACTTGGAGAAGGTTGTCTAGAAATGGTTTATTATTTTGATGAGATCGAGTCACTAGATGAGAAATTTCTCAACAGGTCTAAATTATTGCTTTCTCAAGAAAGAATGATGAAAGTGGACCGACTTGGAAATAATCGAGATAAGATTCTATCAATATTGGCATATTTACTGCTACTCTATGGCTTGAAGAAAGAAGGCAGAGACACAAGTTTAATGGAGATTCGTTACAATGAGTATGGAAAGCCCTTTCTATGGAATACGGATAGCGTATGCTTTAACCTAAGCCACTGCATAGAAGGGGCAGCCTGCGTCATTTCTACATTTGAGGTTGGAATAGACATCCAAGAGATTAGACCCGTGAATGATTCTATTCTGAAGAAAGTGTGTTCCCAGACAGAGATAAAAACGATCAAAGCTGCTATTAATATGGATGCAGAGTTTACTAGATATTGGACAATGAAAGAGAGTTTCCTAAAAGCAATAGGCACAGGAATTATTAATGATTTGAAAATAATTACGTTTGATGAAATTGGCAAAAACCAAGCTTATAGACTTGGCTATAATATTAATACTTTTTCCGAGAAACGATTTATATTAGCAGTATGTACTAAGGGGAATATAAGAATTGATCTAGAGAAGGTATCACTAGATTGTTTTAATAAAGAATTTGCAAACTGTTAGAGGTGTGAAATATAGAATGAAATATTTTGAATTTACGCAACCACAAATTGGAATATGGGAAACAGAGCGATTTTTTGAGGGCACCTCGATCGGAAGCATTGGAGGGACTCTGCTTATAAATGAAGACCTTGACTTTGAGTTATGGGAAAAGGCGATTAATAAAATCATCGAAAAAAATGACTCTGTTCGACTACGAATTAAGGTCATTGATGAACAACCTGTTCAGTATTTAATGGACTACCAGTACAATAAACTGGAGTTCGTAGATTTAACAGGTAAGACAAAAGACGAACAGGATTCCTGGATATCTAAGAAAATGGAGATTCCCTTTGAAAAGGCAGATTCAGATCTTTTCGAATTTGTGATGATTAAAGCTTGGAACGGTAAACAGGGCTACTTTATCAAATTCCACCATACGATCGCAGATGGATGGACAATTTCGCTATTAGGAACTCAGACTATGGAGTTTTATCGACAGATTAAGAATTTCACGGCATTGTGTGATGAAGCAAAACCTTCATATATAGAATATATATTAAGTGAGCAAGAATATCTGAATTCAGCTAAATTTCAAAAAGATAGGGAATATTGGCTTAATAAATTCAAGGACAGGCCAAATATTTCAGCAATAAAAATAAGGAATAAGGATTTTTATAGTTCAAAAGCAAATAGACTTACTTTTATTGTTGATGGCGAAGAGGCCATTGACATAAGCAATTATTGTAAAGAGTACTCGACCTCACCGGCAGTTTTGTTTGAAGCAGTATTATCGATATATATAAGTAGATTCCTAGATATTCAGGATATGGTCATAGGTACCCTTGTGCTTAATCGCAGTGGTGTTAGGGAAAAGGAAACAACCGGAATGTTTGTAAGTACTGTTCCTATGAAGATACAAATTGATGATTTTGGCTCTTTCAATGATTTGTGCAAAAGAATCAGTGCTGAGCATATGTCAGTTTTCCGTCATCAGAGGTATCCCTATAATTTGATATTATCGGAAGTAAGGAAAAAACATAAGATCACGGAAAATCTGTTCGATATCACAGTATCTTATCAGAATGCTAAAATATCAAAGTCAAACGTTGGCTATGATTTTAAGACAAGCTGGTATTTTAGTGGGCACCTGTCAGAACAACTTCAGCTTCACATAGATGACCGGGATGACTCTGGTGTTTTTGTGCTGCATTATGATTATTTAACAGAATTATTTACGGAAGATGAGATTAATAACTTACATAAAAGAATTACACTCCTGTTAGCTCAGGGAATAAATTATGAAGATATTAAGATTTGTGAAATGGAACTGGTTGACGAAAAGGAAAGACACCAACTACTTTATGAATTCAATGATACTTATGCTGATTATCCAAGGGATAAGTGTATTCATCAGTTGTTCGAGGAGCAGGTAGAAAGGTCACCAGATAATATTGCTGTAGTTTTCGGGAATACAAAGTTCACTTATCAAGAAATAAATAGAAAAGCTAATGCTCTTGCTAAAATGATTAGAAAAAAGGGCGAAAAGACTAAAGGCGTTGTCGGACTGATGCTAAATAGAAGTGAAAATATTCTTATTACTCAACTGGGCATCCTAAAATCTGGAGCTAACTTTCTACCAATTGACCCTTTATATCCAGAAGAGAGGGTCAATTATATGCTTCAAGATAGTTGTGCTAGTGTAGTTATTACTTCGAGAGAAATTTCGAAGAAGTTTAAGTCTGGGATCGCGGTCAATATAGTATATATTGAAGATATTGAATTCGAAGAACCAGTAGTTGAGAACTTTGAAAATATTAACACTCCCAATGATACAGCATATTTAATTTATACCTCAGGCTCTTCGGGAAAACCAAAAGGGACGATTATAACACACAAGGGAGCTGTAAACTTCTGCAATAATAATAAAAATAATATCTATACTGGCATAATCTCTGAAATGTTAAAAAGATTTGTGTCAGTAACTACAATATCATTTGATATATTTGTTACTGAATCATTACTACCTTTGATAAATGGATTGACAGTAGTTATGGCTAATGAGGATGAGCAAAACAATCAAATTATGCTAAATCAACTTATAATTAAAAACGAGGTTGAAATTCTTCAAACGACGCCTACAAGGATGAAACTGTTATTAGCGGATAAAGATAATTTGCAGTATTTACAAAAACTTAAAGTAATTATTCTTGGAGGGGAAACCTTTCCAGTATCATTGTACGGGCAGTTAAATAAATTGACAAAAGCTAAAATTTTCAATATATATGGACCAACAGAGGCAACTGTTTGGTCGACAAAGGCAGAGGTGGTTTCCGAAGACAACATTACTATAGGCAAGCCAATGGCAAATACGCAAATACTTATTTTAGATAAATATTTGAAACCAGTTCCTGTTGGGAAAAATGGAGATATATATATTGGCGGCGATGGACTTGCGGCAGGCTATTATAAACGACCAGAATTAACTGAAGAAATGTTTATCAAAAATCCTTATTTCAAATCTAGTAAAATATATAGAACAGGGGATATCGGATACTGGCGTGATAATGGTGAAATTGTTCATCTTGGCAGAAGTGATTTTCAGGTAAAGATTAGGGGAATAAGAATAGAGCTCGGTGAAATAGAAGATGCAATACATAAATCTGGTTTTGTTAAACAGACAGTGGTTTCCGCTAATTTGGACAAACGGGGAAACCTATATTTATGTGCCTACTATGTTTCCAGTGAGGGAATATGTATAAACGATATGCGATCTTTTTTAAACAAATCATTACCGGAATACATGATTCCAGCATACTTTTTAAGAATGGAGTCAATACCGCTCTCTCCTAACTGGAAAGTGGATAGGAAAGCATTACCTGCACCAATACTGGAGGAGATTCGTACAAAAGAATATGTTGCACCTAGGAACGAATTGGAGAGAAAACTTGCTGATATTCTATGTGGATTGTTTGAGGCCGAAAGTATTAGTATTGATGATCACTTCTTTCATGACCTTGGAGGGAATTCTTTCACCATTATTAGATATCAAACATTGGCAGAAACGCAGGATATCTCTATTAAGACGAAAGAAGTATTTGAATACCCAACAATAAGGCTGTTATCAGCTAATCTGGGCGGACAAGTAGTAGAGACTCTTAACGATGATAGGAATTATGGAAGAATATCTAATAACTTCAGGTGTTTTATGAATAAAAATGAAATGAAAAATGTCTTTTTAACCGGGGCCACTGGCTATTTAGGTTCACATTTATTATCACAGCTTATGGAAAACACTGAAGTTGGGATATTTTGTCTTGTTAGAGATGGCAATCGCTTTATAGATTCACTGAAATATTATTTTGGAGATGCATACAGAAAAGAAATAGGCGAGAGGATCATCCTAATAGTAGGTAACTTAAATAAGCCGCAATTTGGCCTAAACTTTGAAGAATACGAAGAACTATTACAATCTGTTGATACAGTAATTCATGCAGCCGCGAATGTCAGACATTTCGGAATCTGGGATGAATTTTATAAAACAAATGTACTAGGAACAAAGGAAATAATTGCATTTAGCTTGAAATCAAATTCAAAGTTACATCACGTTTCCACAACTACAGTGTCTGGTGATGGATTAGTTAAACAGAATCGAAATAATCCGTTGTTTGACGAAGGCAGTTTATTTATTGGCCAGGATTATAAGAGCAATGTGTACATTCATAGTAAGTATCTTGCTGAGAAGGAAGTGATAGATGCCCTAGATAATGGGCTTGATGCTTGCATTTATCGAGTTGGAAATGTTATGTGGAGAGATTGTGACGGAGTATTCCAGCAAAATGTAAAAGAAAACGGATTTATTAATAGAATTGCCGCATTCAAAAAACTTAACGCTGTACCCTATGCATTATTATTAAAGACGATTGATTTTACACCAGTCGACAGATGTGCAGAAGCCATTATTAAACTTGTTAGAACAACTGACAAATGTGAGATTTATCACATATTTAATGACAATCAGATAAGCTATAGAAAAATGCTAAAAATGGCAAATGTAGACTATAGAATGAAGTCATTTAAGGGATTTGTTAAATTAGTAAATGCAGATATGCAGGATGAAAATATAGGTATTTTGAATTTGTATTTAAATGAAATCAAAGAATACATGAATAAGATGAGTGTTCATGTGGAAAACAAGAAAACAAGGGAAGCCTTAGCAAGGGTCGGCTTTGTATGGAATAAGCCTGATAAGAATTACTTTGATAAATTTTTTAAAACATGTGGAAAATATTCACTTAATCACTTTCTCAGTCCTAGTGAGTATTGTGCTCGGTACTTCTCCAACGCAGAACTTTAGCTTCTTCAGCTATAATAATCCATGTTTCTTTCAGTTTAATTTACAAAGTCTTGAGGTTTTTAAAGAAACAGTGGATGAGCAACTGAAAATTCCCTGCTATTAACTCATTTTCCGTAGCCTTGGCTTATTAGCGTGACAGAGTGTATGATGGAATGGTGTAGCACACGTTACTGTACAAAATTGTTAGTGGGTTATTTGAGCATGCTAAAATATCTGAGCAATTGAAGATTGATTTGTGGAGGAAACGCTATGACAAATTCTCAACTCTATAACGCTATATTTCGCCGGAGGTCCATCCGAAAATATGACATGTCGCCGCTCCCCGCTGACACACTTGAAAAGTTACAAGAATTTGTTAGCGTCACCAAGCCGCTTGACGAAAGTATCCGTTATGAGTTTACCTACCTGGGTTCCCCTGATGTAAAGAATCTCCTTCCTATCAAAGCTCCGCACTATATTTGCCTGTATTCTGAGAAAAAGGGAAACTATTTAATGAATGCGGGGTTTTTGCTTCAGCAGGTTGACTTGTATCTATCCGAGAACAATCTCGCAAGTTGCTGGCTGGGGATGGCAAAGCCAGCAAAAGGCGTACCCATGCTTATGAACGGATTGGAGTTTGTGATCATGCTTTCATTCGGAAATACCATGGAACCAATTCATAGAGCAAATACCTCCGAATTTAAGCGTAAAAATTTGCCTGAAATTTCAAGTGTAGCTGGTGCGGAAGCATTACTTGAGCCTGTTCGCCTTGCTCCATCAGCCTCTAATACACAGACGTGGTTTTTTAGTGGAGATTTAGAGCTTATTACAGTGAGCCGGAAGAAGTTGAATATTCTCAAAGCACAGGTATATGGGAAGATGAATCAAATTGATATTGGTATTGCACTTTTTCATTTGTGGCTCTCAGTTGATCATCAAGGCAAAGTGGCAAGTTATTCTTTTGAAAAGGATGCCGTGCCAAGTGGGTATGAATTCATGGCGAAGGTCAAAATTAGTAACTAGCAATGAGATAATAAGTTATTATTTGGGAGTCCAAGATGGCAAAAGTACGAAATCGTTGAATCAAGTCCGCCCTGATAATTGGAAGATGGGGAAGGGCGGACCGACTTAGTAGCCCTAATAGTTAGCGGGAGAAACGGCCAAAAAGAAGAAATACAATTCCAATTATCGAAAAAACAGCTCCAGCAACACGTCTAATCATAAAATAGGAAGCCTGGGGTTCTTTTGTAGCTTTCCAACTTTCTGTAATTTTCCACATGAACCTGGGATTTATTGCATTACTCATGGCAATAGCAATCCATACTAACATAAAAAGTGTTGTTAATATGTTTATAATATTGAAAGGATTTTCATTCATATGTTCTCCTCCTTCAGGGGAAGTGGCATTGTTTTATTATATCATCGGTGGATTCATCTTTTACTAAATGAATGAAAAAATATAAGGGAGCTTCGAAAGTCCTGAGGCAACATCACTTTCAATAAAACTCTTGGCCTATTCATTTTGGTCCTCATGGTAACGGTGGGGGCCTCTATGCTTTAAAACTTGCCTTTACTTACCAATTGAAAATATGAATCAAAAAGTATGCTATTGGAATAATAAGGTAGACTGAATGAGGGGAGATAACATGACGGTTGCTTCTCAAGTAAAACAAACTTTAGCTAGTTTAAAGGGAGCTCGGGGAACGTTAAGTACGTATACAGTGCAAACAGTATAAGTAATAACAACAATAAAAATTGAATAGAAATAAAGTAGAGTTATTAGTACTTTGTTTCTATTTTATGTAAAAGTATAGAAAGCCCTTGAGTTACAGAAGATAAGTACCATTTAATCGTGACCTTCTCTAGGGGACATCTTGTTTGAAAATGATGGGAGGAGATCCTTTAAGATCAAGTCTTGCCTAGATAACCATGGTGCGGGACGAAATGACATTGAGGGAGGAACATATGAACCTTGATAAGGTATTCTATCAGAATTTCATGAAAAATCTTTTTGCTGATCCGTGTGAAGTAAGATATTGGGATGGTAATGTGGTGAATTATGGAGAAGGGGAGGCTCAATTCCGGATCGGGTTCAACGAACCGATTGGGAAAAAAGAAATTATTAGTGACCTTTCTTTAGCCTTCGGAGAAGGTTATATGCAAAAGAAGATAGATATTGAAGGAAGTGTCCAAAAAGTCATAGAATCCATCTATAGGAAACAAGATAGTCCTCTTAACCAGAAAAATCCTTATGTAAAATGGGCTAAAATACTTTCTAATAATATTATTAAGACTAATAATATTATTAAGAGCAAAGAGAATATTCAATATCACTATGACATAGGAAATGATTTTTACCGTTTATGGTTAGATGAGACCATGACTTATTCCTGTGCCTACTTTAAATCGCCCGAAGATACATTGACTCAGGCTCAGATTAACAAAGTCGATCATATTTTAGGCAAACTCAACTTACAACCTGGGCAAACATTACTCGATATTGGCTGTGGATGGGGAGAACTTATTCTTACTGCAGCGAAAACTTATCAGGTAAAAGCTCTGGGTATCACGCTAAGTTCTGAACAATATGCTCGGGTTTTGGAAAGAATTCAAAATGAAGGGTTACAGGATTTAGTTGAAGTCCAGCTCATGGACTATAGAGAAATAAAGGGCAGAAATTTTGACCGAGTTGTAAGCGTTGGGATGATCGAACACGTAGGCAAGGAACACCTAGAGGAATATTTTTCAACAGTAAAAAACCTCCTGAGTGAAGGTGGAGTATCTCTCTTACACTGTATTACAGGATACGAAGAATCGGCAATTAATAGCTGGTTCAATAAATACATTTTTCCCGGCGGATATATTCCTGCTGTGCAAGAACTGGTTTCGCTGATGGCCTCCAATAGGTTCTACCTTATAGACTTAGAGAGTCTTCGTGAACACTACACTCGAACCTTGGAGCATTGGGCCCAAAACTTTGAGAAGTCTCTCCCCATAATCCAGAAAATGAAAGATGAAACTTTTATCCGGATGTGGCGTCTCTATCTCAATTCCTGTGCTGCTTCTTTCCACTGCGGTAACATTGATCTCCATCAGTTCTTGTTTACTAAAGGAGTAAATAACTCGTGGCCTTTGACACGCGAGTATTTATATCCTTGATCATTTAAATTATGGATAATAATAACTAAATGATAATAGGACTATATAAAAATATAGCTTTTCAATATGATAGGGTACGTAGATTGTATGGTAGTGCATATCGTGATTGATGGAATGCATGACCAAACGGCTTTAATCAGTTCATTTTGAATCCTTTTTAGACAGGTGGCGTAAAGGGAAATATATTTTGATTTAAATGGCTTGACGTTAATAAATAAAACCCTCTTTCCGAATTCTAATTGGAAAAGAGGGTTTTTCTATTTCATGAAGAATTTTAAATTTAAGAAATTAAAGAGAAGGTATCTTAATGAATCTGAATTGGTTCAATTAGTGGAGGTATTAAAGTGATTGCATTAGAAATTAAGCAAAAGGCTATTGAACTAGGGGCAGATTTGGTCGGGATAGCAGACTTACGGAGTGTGGAGGGCCTTCCAACCTTACCTCATGGACTTATGGAACCGTACACTCATGCTATCGTTATTGCTGTTGCACTTTCGCCAGATGTTTTTGAGCAAATAAAGAATGAACCAACGCCACTATACCTTCATCATTATCTGGCTGCGAATATTCTCTTAGATGACATTAATCTACGACTGCAAAGGAAAATCATTCAAGAGGGCTTCCGAGCCCTTGCCATCCCCGCTTCACAAACTGTAGATAAGGTTAACTGGATGGGGCATTTATCTCATAAAGCAATGGCTAAGGCTGCAGGTCTCGGTTGGCAGGGAAAAAGCCTTTTGCTTATTACTCCAAAGTACGGCCCACGCGTACGTTTGGCTACATTACTGACAAACGCACCACTTGAGGAGGATCATTTACTACACAATCGATGTGGTAAATGTCGAAAATGCCAAGATGCATGCCCCGCCAATGCTATAAAGGGCGGTTCCTGGGAAGACCATCCTCAAACGAGAGATGAGGCCCTTCATTTTTCGCGATGTGTGGAAAAAGTAAATGAAGATTTTGCGAAACGGCCCGAAATCGGCAAACCCATCTGTGGAGTTTGTATAAGTGTTTGTCCCTGGGGAAAACCGAGATAGTGGACGTCTTTACATCAGATGAATTGTATATGTCAATCAAAAGGCTGTGTAGATAGGGAGCAGTAAACAAGTAAATGATAAACCAAATAGAAATAGGCTAGGTCGTCTTTTGGACGGTCTGGCCATATTTGTTTTATCTTGGTTTTCTTTGTTATCTTTAGAGGAAATGGAAGAATAATGTGGAATATACTATGTATTTAGAAGGGGATTATTTAAAAAGTATCAGGTGGAATCGGAGTTTTTATCCGAACTCTTTAAACAAAATATTAACATTGATAATATTTCTATTTATAAGGAGCTGCTGTAAATGGACTGTGAATTTATTTCTATCGGAGAAGTATTAATGTATCTAAAAAAAGAAAAAATCTCCAATATTGAGGAAAGGGCTAAATTAATTCAAGCTTTTATTGATAAGGAGAATAAAAGCTCTGGTAATGCATATGATCGATATCTGGAAAATGGGGCATCAACTTTTATGAATGTCGTTACTGAACATTCCGGTACTAAAAAAGAATGTATTTTATGGTGTGTTAATCATTATCTTAGTTTAAATAGAAATGCGAATGTTATTGAAAAAGCTTGTTCTGCCCTTCGTCAATTTGGAACTGGATGTGGTACAGCTGCGTCATCATGTGGTATGAGTTCTTTACATAAAGAAATAGAAAAAAGAGTTGCGAAACTTGTAGGAAAAGAAAAGGCTGTTCTTTTCCCTACCGGATTTAGTGCAAATCTTGGAGCGATCTCTTATATAGTTGGTAGCAAGGATTTAATTATTTTCGATAGAGAATGTCATTCATCAATATTAAATGGGATTAAATTATCTGAGGCTAAATGGATTTCCTTTAAGCATAATGATGTAGCTGATTTAGAAATAAAGTTAAAAAAATATGAAAGTTCATATGAAAATATTTTTGTTGTTGTTGAATCTGCATATTCTATGAGCGGGGACTTATCTCCATTGAAAGAAATTACTAGTCTAAAGAAATCGTGTAGTTTTTATTTATATGTTGATGAAGCACATACTTTTGGAATCTATGGTGAAAAGGGACAGGGATATTGTTACGAACAAGGTGTAACCGATGAAGTAGATTTTATTATGTCAACACTATCTAAGGCTACGGCTTCCATAGGGGGCTTCTTTGCGGCAAAACAAAAATATTGTTCATTATTGAGATGGTCAGATGCTTATCTTTTTCAAGCATGCTTAACACCAGCAGATGCAGCTGTAGTTCTAGCATCTCTAGATGAAATCGAAAATGATCCTTCGTTAATAAAAGAACTGCACGCTAAAAACCAGTATATGAGGAATTCTTTAATTTCAAAAGGATTTAATTTAGGAAATAGTAAAAGTCCAATTATTCCTATATTTATTGAAGATCATAATAAATTAAGAATGGTAGTTGATGAACTTTATCAGAAAGGTATTTATTCAACACCGGTTGTTTTTCCTGCAGTTAAAGCAAATGAAGGAAGAATAAGACTTCTAGTAAATTATGCACACACAAAGGAACAAATAGATTACACGGTTGAGGCCTTAGAAAACATAAGTAATAAATATCAAATAATTTGAAAAAGACAACTTAATAGCAAGCAGAATTTGTTAGTTGATCAATATACTTGGACTATTTCAAGACAGAAAAAAGTGTCTTTATGCCGGAATGAAGTCTATTTAAACTGGTTCGTAGGAAGGCCAGGGAGGTGGACTGGAGGTCGGCTCTGAAGCGATTCGAAAGATCGTTTTGGCAATATAACCCTATGGAGTAATGGTTTAAAAAATAAACTGCTCTATAGGGTACCTTTGTTATAAAGAAAAAAATAATTGCTGAGCTGAACTATCCGAGTAGCGAAGAATATTTAAAATATGCTACCTAAGGACAGGGGGTTAAAGATGCGGCTTCATCCATTGAGCTTGAGTTTCAAGGACTTAGAATTAGAAAACGAGTTTAAATATTCCTATGACTACGAAACCCGTGTGTTTAACCGAATTGGTATTTCGCTTTCCTTTCTCGGGTGGTTCGTTCTGAATATATTTTGTTATCTAAACTATCCCCAAAATTTTCTTCACATGACGTTGGCCATAGTCATCCTTTTGTACCCGCTATTCACCCTTATCTTACTAGTAACATCCTCTCCACGTTATATAAAGTATTTTCAACCATTAACTGCATTGGCCAACGGCCTTGCGGGCTTAATGTTTATTTATGTGGGGCATTTTGAGTTAAAAAATGACATTCTCACTATTTGTGGCGAAATTGCGGTTGTTTTATTTGCCTTTTTTATTTTGCGCCTTAGGTTTAAAATTGCGCTATTTACCACACTTTTCTATGTTATTGCTTACCAAGGTTCGATGTTGATACCAGTAGTCCATGAAAATGCCAATATTGCCCTACTCTCCGTTATTGTATGGCTGATTGAAATCACTTGCATCGTAGGTGGCAACAGTTTAGAACGAGCTTCCCGCAAAATGTTCTACCAAAACAAGGTGATTAAACATCAGCAACAAGTGGCAGAAGCGGCAACACGGGCCAAAAGTGAATTTCTGGCTAACATGAGCCATGAAATTCGTACGCCTATGAATACGATCATCGGGATGGCATATTTGGCGTTGCAGACCGATTTAAGCTCTAAACAACAGGATTATATAGGGAAAATCCAGTTCTCAGCTCAGGCTTTGTTGGGGATTATCAATGAAATCCTAGATTTTTCCAAAGTCGAAGCCGGCAAAATGGTTCTCGAGGTAGTAGACTTCAGTTTGGATGAAATACTGATCAATTTGGCCAACATGCTCAATATGAAGGCCAACCAAAAGGGCATCGAGCTACTCTTCCAATACACGGCAGATGTGCCGCAAGGGTTGAGGGGAGATCCGCTCCGACTCGGACAAATTATGACTAACCTGACCAATAACGCTATCAAGTTCACGGACAAAGGTGAGATTGTTGTCAAGATTGAGCTTTTGCTAAAGGATGAGCAAGAGGTCACCCTGCAGTTTTCGGTCAGTGATACCGGTATTGGTTTGGCCCAAGAGCAACAAAACAAGCTGTTCCAGGCTTTTAGCCAAGCGGATGCTTCCACCACTCGCAAATATGGTGGTACGGGTCTGGGGTTGGCTATTTGTGAACGGCTGGTGAAACTGATGGGTGGCAGGATCTGGGTAGAGAGCGAGCTCGGCAAAGGGAGCACTTTTATCTTTACAGCAGTATTCGGCTATGGTCAACCAGTAGAACGCAATCAAACAGTGCTTACTCGTCGGAACAATAAAAATATTAAGGTTTTAGTTATTGACGACAACCCTATTGCGGTGGAGATCTTGATAAATATGCTAGAAACTATGCATTTCTCAGCTGTGGGCGTTGGCTCCGGGGAGCAAGGACTGGCTGCACTTAAGAAAGATCAGGCTAACAGGTTCGATTTGGTGCTTATGGACTGGCAAATGCCCGGTATGGACGGTTTGGAAACATCCCGCCGGATTAAGACCATGGCTGAAATAGACTATAAGCCGGAGATCATCATGATTACGGCCTATGAACTATCAGAACTGGCTGATAAAGCTAGTCAAATCGGGATAATTAAACGTCTCACCAAGCCGGTAACACAATCCCAGCTGTTTGATGCTGTGATGGATGTATTTAGTTCTGACAGGGACAAATCCATTGTGTCAAGTCATGATTGCCAAGTGGGTTTGATTTCGGATCGGTCTGCGGATATCAAGGGGGCCAAAATCCTGTTGGTTGAGGACAATGAAATCAGTCAGCAGGTAGCAATGGAAATATTGCAGCAAATGGGCTTGGAAGTAGATATTGCCGCAAATGGATTGAAGGCTTTAGAAGCTCTGGAAGAGATTGAATACGACGTAGTACTTATGGATGTGCAGATGCCCGTGATGGATGGCTATGAAGCTACGTATAAAATTCGGAGCAACCTCCGTTGGGCAAATCTGCCGGTGATTGCCATGACCGCATATGCGATGAGCGGAGATCGGGAAAAGAGCCTTCAGGCTGGCATGAACGATCAAATAACCAAACCTATCAATCCAGATGAACTTTTGAGGGCCATGTCAAAATGGATCGAGACTTGTAGCTGGCCACCCTCCGGCACCAGCAAATTAAACCACGAGTGGAGCAATACGGACGATCTGCCCTGGCCGGAATTACCTGGTATAATGCTCGCTCCCGGATTGGCCAGGTTGGGTGGCAACCGAGAACTTTATAAGAAGCTTCTCCTTCAATTTCGCGCTGGTAATGTCGATACACTGGATAACATCAAAATTGCTCTAGCCAAAGGTGATGACCTGTCAGCGGGCAGACTGGCACACACCGTGAAAGGGGTGGCTGCCAATATAGGGGCAGATCAATTGGCAACTGCCAGTTCGGAATTAGAGGCGTCACTGACACAAGGAAGTATTGCTGGTACTGATGTTCTGCTCGCAAAGTTTACTGCGTCCCTTACCATTGTAACTGACGGGATAAGAGCATTTGAAGAAGGGTTTGCTTCCATACCGAAGGCAAAAATGATTATGGGTGTCGTCGATGCAGCTATTGTACGGCCCCTATTGATTAATCTAGCGCAAATGCTGGAGAGCGGCTCGCTAAAATCTGTGAAACAAATTTCAGTTTTAGATAGTCATTTAAGTAATACCAAAGTAGAAAAACAGTTTCAACAACTTAAGAAAGATGTGGATATGTTTGATATGGACAGTGCCTTATGTAAATTGAAAGCGATTGCCTTGGCCTTGGAAATTTCTTTATAGATGGGACTGAAAAAATGACATCGTTTGCGGAACAACAAAAGGTACTAATTGTCGATGATACGCCGGAAAATATTTATATCTTGATGGAAATTTTAGGGGATCGCTACGATGTGTCGGTGGCGATCAACGGAGAGAAGGCCTTAAAAATTGTGGCGATGGAGCCATCCATAGACCTAATATTGCTAGATATCATGATGCCAGAAATGGATGGCTATGAAGTATGCGCTAAACTTAAAGCCAATCTGAAAACCGCAAACATTCCCGTTATCTTTGTGACGGCTTTAACCGCCGATGAAAATGAAGCGATTGGTTTAGAGCTAGGGGCTGTTGATTATATCACCAAACCGTTTAATCCAGCTTTGGTTAGGGCTAGAGTGAAAAATCACCTAGAAGTGAAAAACTATAGAGATAAACTAGAAGAGATGGTGCGGGAAAAAACAAGCGAACTAATGATCACTCGTGATGTCACGATTGAAACGCTAGGTTCTTTGGCGGAATACCGTGATCCCGAAACAGGTTGTCATATTAAGCGCACCACACATTATGTCCGTCTTTTGGCCGAAAAACTCCAACACCATCCAAGTTTCAAATCCTTCCTGAGTGAGGAAATGATTGAACATCTCTGGAAATCGGCCCCTTTACATGATGTCGGCAAAGTAGGAGTGCCGGATAGTATTCTGCTGAAACCAGGTAAGTTAACCCCGGAAGAGTTTACCGAAATGCAAAACCATGCTGTCCACGGACGGGATGTTCTTACTGATTCATCATTGAGGCTGGGTCCCAATTCATTTCTCAAGATCGCCCAGGAGATGGCTTACACTCATCATGAAAAATGGGATGGTTCAGGCTATCCCCAAGGTCTTAAAGGCGCAGAAATTCCTGTTTCCGGACGGCTAATGGCAGTGGCCGATGTATACGATGCCCTAATTACTCGACGCGTATATAAACCTGCCCTTTCCCATCACCAAGCTGTAGATATAATTAGGGAGGGTAGGGGAACTACTTTTGATCCCGAAATTGTAGACTTATTTCTTCAATTTGAGGATGATTTTCGTCGTATTGCACTGGAATTTGCTGATTTCACGGATGAAGGTGAAATGCTTAAGAAATGTTAGATAGAGTATTTCTTAACGAGAAAATTTGAGAATTATAATTGGAATTAATTTGGATGATCCCGCCATGGAAAAGCTTCAAACAAATAAGTTATCATTTTCGATTTGCGACAAAATTCTCATAATATATATGGTATTATTTGTGTTATGTTATTATTTATAAAAATAGCCAGAAAGTTATAGATTTATGTACAGACTGTGTTAGGTAGATAGTATAAACGCAGCAAAGACAGCAATCTTTAGTCAAAAAAAGGTTTTTATCATGGCATATTTCGATGTCGAGAAAGAATACATTTGACAATTTGTCGAATATTTATTACCATAGCATGCTTTCAAATGGGGTGGAGGTGTTCATTCTTGAAATTTGCATTAAATCAGATCCCAAATGAGCATCAAGAAGAGTTTCGTGAACACCTATTTTCTATGAATTCTGCGAGAATGATTACTTTGTTTTTAATTATCGCAGCTATAGAGATGATTCTCTTTTTGGGTGAAATGTTTTTTGAAGCTAGTACAGAAGGTATTCAGATAATTATGTTGATTAAATTATTATTTGTTGCTATATGTTTACTTCTTGCATTTCTACTATGGCTATTTAAAAAGTATAAATTGTTTAAGATTTCTAGAGGTATCGTTGTATTTGCCTTATTTGGCACAACAGTATTAGCTGTAGCCAATACTTTAGCAGCCCAAGCCTTGGTTTCTGATATTTCAATCTATATTATGGCGCTTTATATTTCTACAGCTATTATTAGAATTTCCCATAGATATTATATAATTATTAATAGTTTATGTTTTATTTATTTTGCAATTGGTATGCGAATTGTACAACCAAATACACAGTTTGTAAAATGGTCCATCATTAATGCGGTTATCTTGAATATTATTGTAGTTATTATTGCTAGAATGTTATATATGCAGAATGTTACGATCTTCTTAGACAAGATTAAAATCAATAATCAGCTTCGAACATTAAAATACATGGCAGAACATGATGGGTTGACCAATCTTTATAATCATCAGACGATCTCTTGCATTATTGAAAGACAGAAGGAGTTAAGTAGAGCGTCCAAAGGCAATTTATGCTTAGCTGTCCTAGACATCGACAATTTCAAGAAGATTAATGATCAATATGGACACGTTATGGGTGATCAAGTTCTGAAAAGCGTTGCGAAAATAATAAAAGAAAATGTTCGAGAGCACGATTTTGTGGCCAGATATGGCGGAGATGAATTTCTAATATTATTTCCAGGTGTTACGGTAGCTGAAGCTAATATTATTTGTATAAGAATTCTTGATTCGGTTCGTCAAGTTGGACCAACTGGCACTAGTATAACGGGGAGTATCGGGTTAATAGCTTTAACTGAAAATAATTACAATGACTTTGTTGAAAACGCTGATATGACAATGTATAAAGCCAAAAATGGCGGCAAAGCCCAAATTGTAAGTTAGAATAGAGGAGAATGTTATGCGCTACGATGAACTCAAGAATAAAATGAATACAGGGGATTTGATTTTATTTGAAGGGGAATATCCTATTAGTAAAACCATAGAAAAGCTTGAGAAGTGCCCATACTCGCATGTTGGAATGGTCATTCGCGTGGAAGGTTTCGCTGATCCATTATTTTTGGAATCAACGACTTTGACGAATCTAGAAGATCTAGTAACAGACAACCCTAATAAAACTATGGCAGGCCCCAAAATTGTGAATCTCTATGAACGACTTAATCATTATGGTGAAGATGTTAAACCTTATGTTTCTCCTAAGTTTGCCTATAGACCTTTGCAAGTAGAAAGAGTTGGTATGACAGATACAATATTAAACTTACATAAAAAATACTACGGTATTGCTGATCCCAAAGAGACAAAGATGATTTGGGAAGTGATAATTGGTAGATGGTTTAGAATAAAAGCCAATAAGGACAACTTTTTTTGTAGTGAATGGATTGCCCTTGTTTACCAAGAACTGGGGCTTATAAATACAAAGTACCCATATAATGCCTATATGCCAAAGGATTTTACATCTAAGGGCAAGTTTTTGAAGTTGCAAAAAGGATTGTTTGAGAATGAAGTCCCTATGACTTTAGTTTGAAGTAAGGAATTGCCGAAAAGCGCAGCGGGTTGTTTTGCTATAATTTTCTAGTTATGTTATAATTATTAAATTATTATAATGATATCAAACTAGACTTTACGGCTATTTTTTTATTTGAAAGGGAGTGATTATATGCATGGAAATAAAGCTATAAAACTTGGAATTGGTTTTGCGACTGGAAGAAAGAGTTTTCAAAAGGTTCTAAGAACCTACATCCACACTTGGAAGGAATCCGGTCTAGTAGATAATCAAGAGATTAGTTTAAATCTTTTTGTTGCATATGATCTTATTTATAACAAAACGGAAATAACGGATTACACTGATGTAGATCCAGAACTCGTTGAGCAAATTGATGGTAGTACATTTATTGGAAGCGTTGCTATTAAAGAAGAAATTGACTATTTGATTCGAGAAAACGTCATCAATATTAATGAAGTTCGCATGATTTTTGGCAAGGGGTATGCAGCCAAACGTAATGCTGTGCTCTATAACGCAATAAAGCTGAAGATGGACTATCTCGTTTTTCTAGACGATGACGAATACCCGATGGCAGTGACCAATACTCGAAATACTGCAATTTGGGGAGGTCAGGAGGTCCTGACAAACCATCTTAAATATATTACTCAAGCGGACATCACTCACGGAAATCACTGTGGTTATATATCACCAATTCCTTATATTGAGTTTAATGATACGATGACTGAAGAGAATTTCCGTTCATTTATTGAGGCGATCAGTAATGATATCGTTAACTGGGATACCTTGAAAATTGTTATGAAAAACGGCGGGGTAACGTATGCCGATACAAAAATATTGACTAGCGATGAGGCTATAGAAGTACAGGAATCAAACCATGCCAAATTCATCTCAGGAGCTAACTTAGGCATTAACCTTACCAATCCTCGCCGGATATTTCCGTTTTACAATCCACCAGGAGCTAGAGGAGAGGATACTTTCTTAAGTACATGTCTAAGTGAACGAAAAGTTTTGCGCGTACCATGCTACACATTCCATGACGGATTCTCTACATATAATGACCTTTTAGAAGGTGTTCTCCCCCTCCGCTTGAAGTTCATCAAAGCTGACACAGAGCAGGTTACCACCCGCTTTTACAAGGCGTGTATAGGCTGGATTCGTTATAAGCCATTACTGCTTTATATCACTCAGCGGGACCAATATGAAGAAAAGATCGAAGAGATGCGGGAACAGCTCAAGGAGACATTGCCAAAAATCTGCGCTTATTTTGGAAAGCCAGAGTTTATGGAAGTCTTGGCTGATTTAGAGAAATATCATGGAAATGTCGAAAAGCATTATCGTGAATTTCTAGACACGCAACGTATTTGGGCAAAGCTCATGGAGCACTTTGCAAGGCGGTAATTCGCAGAGGGAATTGTAAAATTTGGAAAGTTCCGAGGCGGCAACGCTTAGGGGCTTTTTCTACAGAACGGAGGACAATGTTCATGTCTTTAGGGAATGGTAAAAGGACGGCTAATAGAGAAAAACGTAGAGAACTCCAAGAACAGCTAACCTCTGAAACAGAAGTTTTAAAGGACAAAAAATTAATTAGAGAAGAGGTTAATCATAGAATTGTCTCTGGAATAAAAACAATGCCTCTAGAGTACGACTCAATTTTTAATGAGGAGAAGGCAAGGCAAAACAAGGATTCCGATTTATTGATCCTACTTTTTCAGAGAATGTTCTTTTATAGATTGAATGAGAAACTTTCAGCATTTGAATGCGACCATACTCTCCACTTGAGTGAACAGATTCTAACTCAGATGCAGTTTAGTCGAGGTAAAATGAACGAGGTCTTAGAGGTATTGAAGAAAAATGGTGGGATTTGTGACTGCGAGATCATTTACAATGTCGAGAGTCAATTAATTGGAAAGTGACCCTGAGTCATTTCCATCTCCGTTATCGGTCGAACAACTGGTATTGCATTTTCATAAACATTATTGGTGAATTCAACGAAGAGCCAAGTCCTTATTTAATAGGATTTGGCTCTCTTTGCGATAAAAGTATTCAATTGGACTTTTGACCGGGATTTGATCAACATTCACTCATGGTTTTTAGGATATGGTTTGCTGGAACATTATAGGCTTTGAGGTTAGTTTATATGTGTGTATATAGACATAAAGCGACATATTTACCGAAGAAATTAGGACATTCAATGTTGAATAATTTCATTGGATGTATTAACTAAAATCAATGCGATGAATTCTTTTGAACTGTCTGCGTTAAAGTTATATACATCATTTGTAAGGAGGGGGAGGCTTGAAGCTTAAGACAAAGTTATTCATTGGATTTCCTTTCATAATAGTTATGATGGCTGTACTTTTTGGGGTATCAATCCAGACTTTTGATCTATCAAACAAAAACGTAGAACAATCTCAACGGGAGCGCTATCAAAAGATTGAGTATTCCAACACAGTGCAAAATGAAATCAACAATATTAGCAGGTACACTAGGGATCTTGTCTTACAGGATGCGAACAGTCCTGATTTTTTACAGACTGTTGAATCGATTCGGGCTTCCAGGCGGACGGTTTTATCGGCGCTCGATTCCCTTGAGGCTTCGGCTATCCGTGAGGTAAAGAAAGATCTAATCCGCCAAATAAAAACTGAAAATATCGATTACACTGATTTGCAAGAAAACTGTATTGCTTTAACTTCTGCAGGTAAGAAAGCAGAGACCATCCAGGTTATAAATGAGGCAGCGGTGGAACGGGGTCACGTATTCAAGTTAGTTGAGGAATTGAAGAATCTAGAGAATGTGGCACTGGACGACTTACTTAAGTCGACGGCCGCCGCCAATAATCAATCGCTCGTGGTCTTTTTCTTTTATCTACTGCTAACATTGCTTGTTGGAGCAGGGATAACCCTTTGGATAACACAGAAGGTTACGAGAGACATTCGCAAAGTCACATCGGTTATGAACGGTTTCTCGTCGATTCAGGAGCACATTGATTTGCCACGCATTGATATCCGTGCAAAAGACGAGATCGGGGAAATTGCTGCGTCCTTCAATGCGATGGCCCAGTCGCTGGAAGAACACGCTCGGCATGAAAAAGAATTCATTGAAAAAATAGAGGCACAGAACTGGTTGGAGTCTGGGATTGCCGAAATCACCGCCCTGTGCCAGGGAGTACAAGACTTAAAAATCTTAGCGCAATTTTTGATTACAAAAATAACCCCTATGGTTGAAGCAAGTTACGGCGTTTTTTATATCAAGGAAGGTAACGAGAAAAAGCAGTACCTTAAAAGGCTTGCCACATATGCAGGTAACCCACAGGAAACGACCGGGGAGGTTTTCCGCCTGGGGGAAGGTCTGGTGGGGCAGAGCGCTTTGGAAAACAGAACTATAATGCAAGAGCAAGTCCCTGGCGATTATATCAAGATTACCTCAGGCCTGGGCGCTACAGTACCGAAAAACATCGTCCTGCTTCCTGTGGCGTTTGAGGGGGAGGTAGTGGCTATCATGGAACTGGCATCTCTCTATTCGTTCAGCACCACCCAACAGGAATTTTTGGAACAGGTTGCCAAGAATATCGGGATTACTATCAATCGGGTTGAAGCCCATATGAAGGTCGGAACACTGCTGAAGGAATCACAGGTCTTAACTGAAGAACTTCAGTCCCAGTCCGAAGAGCTTCAATTGCAGCAAGAAGAGCTTAAAACCTTTAATGAAAAGCTAGAGGATCAGTATAAACATTCTGAAAAGAGGGCAGCGGAACTAGAAACCATGAAAACAAGCCTGGAAGAAAAGGCTGTGCAGCTCGAAGAAAGCTCAACCTATAAATCAGAATTTCTATCTAATATGTCACACGAGTTACGGACGCCACTGAACAGTTTACTGATCCTTTCGCAAATGTTGACAGAGAACAAGGAAGGCAACTTGACTCCCAGTCAAGTAGAGTATGTGAAAACTATCTTTTCTTCAGGAAATGAACTGTTGACCCTGATTAATGAGATATTAGATCTTTCTAAGGTAGAAGCGGGCAAGGTATCTATTAACCCTGAAGTAGTAGATCTGAAAGAAATGAAGGAGTATGTCGAACGGTATTTTCTTCCTGTAGCTCGCCAAAAGAACTTGGACTTTATAGTAATTTTTAGTGAAAGTCTGCCGAGTAAAATTACTGTTGACGATCAACTGATACTGCAAATTCTAAAGAATTTATTGTCCAACGCTTTTAAATTTACGGAGCATGGAAGTGTCTCCCTGCGGGTCCGAGAGGCAGAAGAACATGTTTTCACGAAAAACCCCAAATTTAGGGACGCGAAGTGGGTCCTCGCCTTTTCAGTAACGGATACAGGCATCGGAATTTCTGAGGACAAGCAGAACATGATTTTTGAGGCCTTCCAGCAGGCGAATGGGACAACCTCTAGGAAATACGGGGGCACGGGTTTGGGTCTGACGATCAGTCAGAAAATTGCCAGGTTGATGGGCGGATTTATTGACCTCAACAGTACCGAGGGCAGGGGAAGTACATTTACCTTATATCTGCCCAGCCAAGATGTTGAAAAAGAGGTCTCTAGAATATCCTGCGTCGAAGCGGCAGTATCCCTCGATAATTCCCCTACTCCAGGGGCTGAACCGGTTGGGGTCGTTTCAACAGTCTTGCCGGCGACGAATGAATCTCAAAGACGCTTGGAAGGGAAGAAGATACTGGTTGTGGACGATGACATGCGGAACGTGTTTGCCCTCACCACAGCCCTTGAAAATCAAAATATGGAGGCGGTGTTTGCGGAGAACGGCAGGGAGGGAATCGAGGTTTTACAAAGAAACCCGGACATTGATCTGGTTCTGATGGACATCATGATGCCCGAGATGGATGGGTACGAAGCGTTACGCTGCATCCGCCAAATGCTTGAGTACACAAGTTTGCCGATTATCGCCCTGACGGCGAAAGCTATGAAAAATGATCGGGAAAAATGCATCCAAGCGGGCGCGTCAGATTATATCAGTAAGCCAGTAAATCTGGAACAGCTGTTTTCATTAATCAAGATCTGGCTTTATAGATAGGATGGTATTATGGGTACAGAGGAAAATGGGGAAAGTTCGGAAGTGGAAAGCTGTAGTGAATTAGAAAAAATCGAAATACATTTACTGCTCGAGGGGATTTACTCATATTACGGTTATGATTTTAGAAATTATGTATCCGCTTCTATAAGACGTAGAATTTGGTACCGCATCCGAGCTGAGAGGATACAGAATGTGTCTAGCTTGCAGGAAAAGGTCCTTCATGATCCCAGTGCGATGGCAAGGTTGCTCTCGGACTTCTCGATTCACGTATCTGAAATGTTCCGGGATCCGCGCTTTTTTGAGTCTTTTAGGAAGAACGTAGTCCCGCTTCTCAAAGAACTTCCTTTTGTCAGGATTTGGCACGCGGGTTGTTCCACCGGAGAAGAAGTTTACTCCATGGCAATCATTCTGTACGAGGAAGGTTTATACAACAAAACAAAGATATACGCCACGGATATGAACGAAGATTTGTTAAAGAAGGCTAAGGAAGGTGTATACTCTTTAGACAAAATGCGGACTTATATGGACAATTATCAGACAGCAGGCGGATTGAATGAGTTTAGGAAGTATTTTGAAGTCAGTAACGACAAAGTTATCTTTCATCCGTTTTTAACCCAAAACGTGATATTCGCACAACATAACTTAGCTATAGATCATTCATTTAATGAATTTCATGTAATTATCTGTAGGAATGTTATGATTTATTTTGACAAGGTACTACAAAACCGAGTGCACGGGCTATTTTATGAGAGCCTATGCCCGTCCGGTATCTTAGGCTTGGGCGATAAAGAGGACATCGCTTATAACCATTATTCCCATTACTACAAAGCCTTTGATCACGAACAGAAAATTTACCAGAAGGTGAAGTTGCTAGACTCTTTAGACACGATTACAGGTTAAAGTATAAAGAAATTTGGGGATTAGAGTGTGCAGAGATGAGGACAAAATGAATATTTTACTTGTTGACGACCGCCGAGAGAATTTGCTGGCTTTGGAAGCGGTGCTTAAATCGCCAGACTATAATCTCATTTTTGCCAGTTGCGGAGAAGAGGCCTTGAAGTGCTTGCTGAAAGACGATTTTGCTGTTATTCTGCTGGACGTGCAAATGCCGGGCCTGGACGGTTTTGAAACTGCCAAGCTTATCAGGGCAAGGAAAAAGAACAAGGATACCCCGATTATTTTCATAACAGCGATTTACCAGACCACGGAAAATATCGTGAAAGGGTATACCCTAGGTGCGATCGACTATTTGTTTAAACCATTCGACCCGCAAACATTAAAGCTTAAAATAGAGGCATTTGTAAAAATACATCTTAACCAGAAACAAATGAAGCTCCAAAATGAATTGTTGACGCAGTGGGCTTTCGATCTAGAAAAAATGAACGAATGCCTTGAGCTTACCACTTCGAATTTGCGCAGGGCAGAAGCGTTAGCCCGCGTGATTGGAGAAACCTCCACTGATACTGTTATTACTATGGACGGGTTGGGCTATATATTAAACGTCAATCCAGCAGTAACGGAAATGTTCGGATATGGACATGAGGAATTGCTAGCCCAGCATGTCTCTGGCCTCTTTCCTGGTAAAAGCTTTTCAATTCAAAAAAGCTTCCGAGGCGTGAATAATCGCAGCAAGGTCTTAGACGCGACTGCCACACGTAAAGATGGGGTGGCTTTTCCCGTAGAGGTTCAGATCAGTGTGGCTAATATTGAGGGGCAGCAGATTCATGTCTGCTCCGTGCGGGACATTACAGAGCGCAAACTGTTGGAGGAGGAACGAAAAGACCAGAACAATACCCTTCGAAAACTTGTTCAAGAGCGTACTTGCGAACTCTTCCAAGCCAATGAAAAACTTAAAGAGGAAATATTAGGGCGCAAGAAGATCAGTAAACGGCTCATTAAGACCAGCCTGAAACTCACTAATATTCTCGAAAGCATAACTGATGTTTTCTTTACACTAAATCATCAGTGGCAGTTTATCTTTGTCAACAAAGAAGCAGAGAAATATTGGCAGAAAGGGAGAGATGAATTAATTGGACGAAATATTTGGGCATTCTTCCCAGAATATCTCCCTGAGTATTACCCTCTTTTTATGAAGGCCATGAGCAGGAGGGCAGCCTCTCACTTTGAGATTAAGGGCATTCATTCTGATGAGTCGTATGAAGTGCATGTTTATCCGTCTGACGAAGGTTTGTCCGTATACTACCACAACATTTCCGAACGAAGGATGTTCGAAAAAGAAATGGCTCGCCTAGAACGATTGAATCTTGTGGGACAAATGGCGGCGGGAATCGGTCACGAAATCAGAAACCCGATGACCACCGTCCGGGGTTTCCTTCAATTACTGGGGGCCAAAGAAGAATTCCAACAATCCAAGGACTATTTCCAACTAATGATCGAAGAGCTTGACAGGGCAAATTCCATCATTACTGAATTCTTGAGCCTTGCCAAAAACAAGACAGTAGATTTGAAGCCTTTAAGTCTGAACTACATGATTGGAAATCTATTACCGTTGCTCCAGGCGGATGCACTGGTCAGTGACAAGGACATAATAATGGAACTTCAGGATACTGTTGTCTTGCTTTTAGATGAGAAAGAAATTCGCCAGCTCATTTTAAATTTGGTCCGTAACGGGCTGGAAGCGATGCCTGCTGGTGGGAAGTTGACTATTAGAACGTTCATGGATGGTGTTGAGCCCGTTTTGGCCGTCGGAGACGAGGGGTGTGGCATCAAATCCGTGGACTTAGAGAAGATTGGTACTCCCTTTTTCACTACCAAAGAGAACGGTACCGGTTTGGGGCTGGCCACCTGTTTCAGCATTTCTGCCAGGCACAATGCCGAAATTCAAATTGATACTGGGCCGTCGGGCACGACCATTTTCGTGCGATTTAAGTTGCCAATAGATACCCCATTCGCCATGGTGTTGTAGGGCTAAATTAATATACGATATATAGAAATATATCTTGTAATAATAGAGGGATAGCTTGAAGTATAAAGCAAATAGCCCAGAAGAATATATCAGACAATTACCAGAAGATAGGCAGGAAGCGATAGAGAAGTTAAGAAAAACAATCAAGGAGAATCTTCCAAAGGGTTTTGAAGAAACAATGTCTTATGGAATGATTGGTTACGTCATCCCCCATAGTATTTATCCGTCAGGATATCATGTCAATCCCAAGGAACCTCTACCATTTATGAGTATCGCTTCTCAGAAAAACTTTATAGGCCTTTATCATATGGGGATTTATTCTTATCCAGATATTTTAGCATGGTTCCAACAGGAATATCCTAAATATGTTAAAACAAAGCTTGATATGGGAAAGGGATGTATTCGCTTTAAAAAGATGGGTAACATCCCATATGACCTGATTGCAGAGCTTTGCAGGAAGATAACATTAGAGGATTATCTCAGGAAGTATGAGACTGAAATAATAGGTATAAAGAAATAAATATGAGCCAAAGAAAAGAATGCTCAAAAAAACAGGTGGCTAGATGTAAGCTTTAAGCTTATCTAGCCACCTGTTTTAGCGCTATCTCACTTTAATCTAAGCGTGCGACTCCCACTTCTACAAGCGGGAGTGGGATTTCGTACTCCACTTCTGTGGGGATAATAGTCCCTGCCAAAGTCTCGAGGTCAACTTTAGTTGAACGAGTTCACTAATCTTCGAGAACTCTTCCATCGGTCGATATTGTTACCACATTCCAAGGAATCATTTTTCCGCTGTCTGACAAGGCTTTCTTCACAGCTTGAAGAATTCCTCCACAGCAGGGTACTTCCATTCTTAAAATTGAGACGCTTTTGATTTCGTTCTGTTTTAATATAGCCGTTAGTTTTTCTGAATAATCAACGTCATCAAGTTTAGGACAGGCTATCAGAGTGATTTTATTGCGCATAAACTGGTGAATGTTCGGGTATGCATAGGCTGTGCAGTCAGCTGCGATCAGCAAGTGAGCGTTATCAAAGTAAGGGGCGTTTACAGGAACTAATTTTAACTGGCAAGGCCACTGCCCTAGTTGAGATTGAGAATTTTCACTGGAGAGAACAGGTAGGACTTCAAGTTGTTTTTTGGCAAGAAGTTTTGCTTGGGTACCAGGGCAACCGCAGGGGGGCGTAGTTTTTGCTTGAGGCTTGTTTTTCTCCATATGCTTCTTGACAGCCTCCTCGTCATACTCGGCTGTTTCTCGTTCTTCAAGAACGATGGCTCCCGTCGGGCACTCAGGTAGACAGTCGCCTAGACCGTCACAATAGCTTTCAGAAACAAGACGTGCTTTTCCGTCAATGAGTTGTAAGGCTCCTTCGTGACAGCCAGTCACGCAAAGGCCGCAGCCGTTACATTTGGATTCATCTATTTTTACAATATTTCTTTTCATGGTTAGAACCCCCTTCAGTTGATTTGTTTTACTAGGTGCATTATATTACAATGAAAGAACTAAGTCGGTATCTGAGGATACATAATTAAGGGGGTGATGGAAATTCTTGAAAAATATCTCGAGGCAGTCTCGAAAACGAGCTTATTCCAAGGAATTGAAAGAGAAGAGATTCAAGCAATGTTTAATTGCTTGAAGCCTAGGGTGTACGATTATACCAAAAATGATTGTATAGTAACTGGTGGAGAGGCTTATTCTAGCGTTGGTATAGTTCTTAAGGGTGCTGCAACGGTTAGTAAAGAGAATGCTAAAGGGGATAGAATTGTGATGACAATTCTAAAGCAAGGGGATATTTTTGGCGAGATAATAGCCTTTTCTAGCCAAACGACTTGGCCCGCAACTGTTCAGGCACAAGAGGCTTGTGTTGTGCTCTTCTTGCCGAGAGGGAAAATTGTCGGGGAATGTGACAAGATGTGCTCATGGCACAGAATACTTATTAAAAACTTTTTAAGGATAATCTCTGAGAGAGCTATAATGTTAAACAAGAAGGTAGAATATCTTACGATTAAGAGTATGAGAGGGAAAATTAGCACATATTTACTGGAGCAATATAGTAGGCGAGGAGATCTAAATATCACGCTACCTTTAAATCGCAATGAACTTTCGGATTTTCTAAATGTCTCCAGACCCTCCATGTCCAGAGAAATGAGTAAAATGAAAGATGAGGGTATTATAGACTTTCATTTGACCGCAGTCAAAATCATAGATCTAGAAGGGTTAAGACAGATGAGTGCGTTATAAGGCGCTGTTTGAATCTAGGATTGACTTTTATATAGTGTTAAGAAACGACGATGGTGTAATAATGATGAAGATGCACTACAAAAAAATAAGAAAAATGAGGGCAGCATGATCAATTTTTATAATAGAAAAACGGGAAAATACGAGGTTGAACAAGTCGCAGGAGAATCATATATTAATTGGATATACTCCTCCCCTCTGGGAATGAAATTCCTAGAGCTGTTTCTTAAGAAAAAAATGACTTCTAGAATCTTTGGGTATTATTGCGATAAGGCCATAAGCAAGACTAAAATTCAGAAATTCGTAGATGAATTTAAGGTTGATATGTCTTGCTTTGATATTCCAGAAAAAGGTTATAAGACCTTTAATGAATTCTTCTATCGAAAATTCCAGAAGGGGAAAATCCAGATAACGAGTGATAAAAATAGTTTTATATCCCCCTGTGAGGGGAAGGTTCTGGCTTATGAGAACATTGATGTAAAGAGGCTTATCCAAATTAAAGGAATAACCTATTCCTTGGCAGAGCTTATCGGTAGTGATACCATCGATTCAAGCTATGCCGGAGGAAGCTGCCTAATTTTTAGGTTGTGTCCCTCTGATTACCACAGGATTCATTTTGTGGATCATGGTACATGTAGTCCAACCACAAAAATAAAAGGATTTTACTATTCTGTAAATCCAACCTCCCTAAGTCGAATCAATAAGATATTCTGTTCAAATAAACGCGAATGGAGCATTCTGAGTTCGGAAAATTTTGGGGAGATTCTGTATGTCGAAGTAGGCGCTACTTTTGTAGGCTCCATTATCCAAACTTACCCTATCAATGAAATAGTAAAAAGAGGCGATGAAAAAGGCTATTTCAAGTTTGGTGGTTCGACAGTCATATTGTTTCTAAAAAAAGACGTCTGTAAAATTGACAAAGACATATTAGATCAAACGTCAGAAGGCATGGAATGTAGTGTGAGTATGGGAGAAAGAATTGGTTCAAGGTGAGGTCAGTGGATCAATTCTTTCATTTGTACTCCTGGGCCATAGACATAAGCCAATACCAACGAGGACAAAAATAAATCCAATCCAGTGGTAGGAGGACAAACGTTCTCCAAGGAAAATGTAAGCTAACAAAATACTGAACACAGGGGCCAGATTTCCAAAGATGGCGGCTTTTCCGCTGCCAAGTCGACGGATTCCCTCAAAATTAAGCAAGACCGCAATACCTGTAACAACACATCCCATATACAGTAAGACAAACATACTCGTACTCGTGAAATGCCAGCTTTTGTGGAACATTTCCCATAATCCATAGGGTGCCAGAAAAACTGTACCGAAAAAGAGAGAATAGACACTTGTAACGATCGGCGAAAATTTTGCCATTACCCCTTGACCTAGGATTGTAAAGAAAGAAACTGACAGAACATTGATCAGCATAACAAGGTCACTGGGATTTAAGTTCAAAGAGAGTAACCGTGTAAAAGACCCTTGAGCAATAACGATTAAGAGGCCTGAGAAGGAGAGGACAATCCCAAACACTCGTAGCTTTGAAGGAATGATTCCCCAGACGAGAGCCAAGAGTATAATAGTAATGGCCGGGGTTGTAGCGAAAATAATCGACACATTGGTGGCTGAACTATATTGTATCGACCATAAAAATGTAATATAAGCGACCGTTATCCCAAGGAAACCCATAAGTGCAAAGCGGTATAAATCTTGTCTACTTGGCGTTGGATTTTCACGTAGTGAACGTCGAGCCAATGGAAATAACACTATTAACCCGAACAGTCCCCGCAACACAGCTAACGCGACGGGCGGAATATCCCCTGAAATGAGACGAGCGACTACAACATTCCCTCCATAGAGGAGAGAAGAAAATAACAGTACTATATATCCTCCGATTTTCAAGTCTCTTGTTTTAATATTTGATGGTTCAATCATTATTAACCCTCTTTTTCATTAGCACTACAGAAGTATTATTAACTTTAATTGCTTCAATTGCAATAACATAATAAAGATGCTCCTTTGTAAATACAATATACTTTATTGAAGGTATTGCCAGTCCAGTAGAAAAATACTATACTCAAAAATATGACGTTTATGAAGGAGCATGGAAATGAGTATTAAATTTATTAAACGTATCCCGACTGCAGATGAAATTTTAGAGCAGATTCCTTTGCCTAAGCACATTAGAACAATCAAAGAAAAAAGAGATAGAAATATCAGAGATATCTTTGAAAATAAAGATGACAGATTTATCCTAATAATAGGGCCCTGTTCGGCGGATAATGAAGACTCTGTCTGTGAGTATATTGAGAAACTTGCAGTCGTTCAAGAGAAGGTCAAAGATTCGATTTTAATGATTCCTAGAATTTATACAAATAAGCCTCGAACTACGGGCGAAGGCTATAAAGGAATGGCACACCAACCAGACCCAAGTAAACAACCAGATTTAGTCGAGGGAATAATAGCTATCAGAAAAATGCATCTAAAATCATTATGTGAATTTCACATGCCTGCAGCTGATGAAATGCTATACCCAGAGAACTATTCCTATCTTTCAGACGTATTGGGATATATCGCAATAGGTGCTCGTTCAGTAGAAAATCAGCAACACAGACTAGCTGTGAGTGGCGTCGACATCCCGGTTGGTATGAAAAATCCTACAAGTGGAGACCTGTCCGTAATGTTAAATTCGATCATAGCTTCACAACAAGGTCATACGTTTAAATATTCTGGATGGGAAGTTGAAACCACCGGAAACCCCCTTACACATGGCATTTTAAGAGGAGCTGTGGATCCTTATGGTAGGAATATCCCGAATTATCATTATGAAGATTTAATTCGCATTACGAAAGAGTATGAAAAACTACAGCTCTTAAATGCGTCAATTATTGTCGATACAAACCATGCAAACTCTATGAAATGTTATTCTGAGCAGCCAAGAATAGCTAGAGAAGTATTGATGAGTAGAAAATATGATGATCTACTCAAGAAAATGATCAAAGGTCTGATGATTGAAAGCTACCTAGAAGAAGGTAGGCAAGGTGTCGGTGAAAATATCTATGGAAAATCAATAACGGATGCCTGTCTAGGATGGGAAAGTACAGAAAAATTAATCTATTATATTGCGGAAAATCTTTAAACAATAGGCGCTTACTTTGATGGCAAACAAAGGGGCGCTTTCCTTTTGACAGGAAATGGGCGGCAGTTGGTTATGCAAAAATAAATTTATAAGAATTTCATTTTAGTAATTGACTTTTGTTTATAATTATTATAATATAGATACATCGGAAGTTACAAATTTTGAGGAGGAGTTATTTAAATGAAAAAATTTATTTGTTCAGTGTGTGGGTATGCTTTTGAGGGAAATGAAGCGCCGGACCAGTGTCCACAGTGTAAAGCTGCCAAGGAGAAATTCGCTGAGAAAAAGGATGGTATAATGCAGTGGGCAGATGAACACAAAATCGGGGTTGCCGAAGGTGTTGACGCTGAAATACTTCAAGGCTTAAGAGATAATTTCATGGGTGAATGCACAGAGGTCGGTATGTATCTAGCAATGAGCCGACAAGCGGATCGAGAAGGGTTTCCCGAGGTTGCAGAAGCATACAAGCGGATAGCTTATGAAGAGGCGGATCATGCTGCTAAATTTGCTGAGTTACTGGGCGAAGTGGTCTGCGCTGATACCAAAAAGAACTTAGAGCTAAGAGTTGAGGCTGAATATGGCGCCTGCCAAGGTAAAAAAGATATTGCTACAAAAGCTAAGCAGTTAAACTACGATGCGATCCATGATACAGTTCATGAGATGTGTAAGGATGAAGCAAGGCACGGGGCTGCCTTTAAAGGGTTACTTGATCGTTACTTCAAATAAGTCGTAAATTCAAGAGAAGACCCATTCCAATCAAAACGGTTGGAATGGGTCTTCTAATTATCTAAACGTGTCTGAGTGCATCGATAGGATTTAATCTGCTGGCTTTTCTTGCAGGAGCAAAGCCAAATATAATCCCTACCGCTGCCGAAAATCCAACGGCTAGGATAATTGTCCAAGCTGTTATTGTAAACGTAAATTTCATTGCAATAGCCGCAACTAAGGCGATCAATATCCCTATGATCAATCCCAATATGCCACCAAATAGGGAAATAAATATGGATTCAATTAAAAACTGCAATTGAATTTGGGCAGGCTCTGCGCCTAATGCCTTCCTGAGTCCTATTTCTGTGGTGCGTTCTGTAACGGATACTAGCATCATATTCATAATTCCAATACCACCTACAAGCAAGGAAATTGAGGCGATTCCAGCCAATAAGAGCGTGAGCATACCGGTTATATTACCGATAACATCGATCATATTTTGCATATTAAGCACACTGAATGAGTTTTCACGGTAGTTAAAGGCGGAATTCAAGATAGTGGTCAGATCATTGGTAATGCTCTCTGACTTAGTGGCATCACTCATATATACATCAAGGTTGGTAATGTTCCTGACTCCAAGGGTTTTCATAGCCGAAGTATAGGGCATCATTACAGTATTGTTTGTCGACCCCATTATTGAACCGCTCGTCGTCTTTAACACACCTACCACCGTAACTGTATTGCCATTAATCAGCAGGTGTTGATTAATGGGATCTACCCCGAAGAACAGCTCTTTTGCAAGATCGCTACCTATTACCGCAATTTGATTTTTATTGCTAACATCAAGACTATTGACCCCTCTGCCTCTGGCTAAAATGTCTTTTTCTCTTAGGAAATAAACATCGTTTTTACCTTGTACAGAAACGTCTGTTTTGACCTTATTGTTATAAACAAGTGAGGTTTTACCCGATACTGTTGGTGAAACTCCACTGACATTATTAACCTGTGATAGCTGGACCATATCTTTTTCACTAAGCCCTTGCTTTAACCGCGTGCCCAATGCCTGAACGGTAATTTTATCGGCACCAAGCGACGATATCTGGCTTGTAATGCTTCCTGTTGCGCCCTGTACGATAGTAATAAGTGCAATGATTGAGGCTACCCCTATTAACACACCTAGAACCGTTAAAAATGAACGCATTTTATTATGACTAATATTACTCCAAGCCATTTTCATACTTTCTTTAAGCATTAGTTTACAGCTCCCTCGCTTAAACGTCCGTCAAGGATGTTCAAAATTCTTTTTGAATGTTTTGCAATATTTGTGTCATGAGTAATCATAATAATTGTTCTCCCTTCAGCGTTAAGCTCTTTGAAGAGTTGCATAATCTGTTGTCCGGTCTTTTGGTCAAGTGCACCTGTCGGTTCATCTGCGAGCAGGATTGTCGGTTCAGTCACAACAGACCGAGCAATTGCGACTCGCTGCTGTTGTCCGCCTGAAAGTTGGTTTGGATAGTTGTTCAATTTTTCGGCGAGACCCACGCGTTCAAGGATGGCAACAGCTCTTTTATGACGTTCTGCTGGCGATACTCCGGCATAAATCATCGGCAGTTCTACATTTTTGAGGGCGGTCAATCTTAGCAGGAGTTGAAAACTCTGAAAAACGAAGCCGATTTCTCGATTGCGTATTCGTGCTAATTCTTTTTCGTTCAAATCTTCAACGTTATTATTTGCCAGAATATATTTTCCGCTTGTAGGTACATCAAGACAGCCAATAATGTTCATAAGAGTAGATTTGCCAGAACCAGAGGGTCCTAAAATTGAGACAAACTCTCCCTCGTTAATTTTTAGATTGACATTATTTAGCACTACCAGTTCTTCAGCATCTAAATAATAGCATTTGACAATATCCTGCATAGTTAAGATTTCACTCATTGACTCTGGCACCTCCAGAGCCTTCTTGAGGAGTTTCGGTTTGTGTTTCGGGTGTGCTTTGCCGCATTTGTGAACCTGGACCAAAACCAGTGGGTGTTACGATCGGCGGAACTAATACTGTGTCATTGGCAGTTACACCGCTTTTAATCTCTGCGTGCACACCATCATTAAGACCAAGGGTTATTGCGACAGTTCTTGGCGCATTGTTGCTATCTTTTATCAATACGTAAGGGCTGTTGTTTGCGTCAAACTGTATTGCAGTCATCGGTAGAAGGACTACATTAGTAACACTTTGATTTAAAACCTTAGCCTCTGCCGACATACCAACGCGCAGATTGCTATCATTGGCGAGAGATATGGTAGCTGTAAAAGTCGTGACGCCGTTAGCATATTCTCCCTCTTTAGATACAGTAGTAATCTTTCCATTAACATCCTCTTTAATTGAATGGATGGTAACAGTTGCGTCTTTGCCGTTGGAGACGGCTGAGAGGTCGTATTCATCAACTTGTACTTTCAGTTGTAGGTCGGAATAATCAACAATATCAAGCAGCTTTGCACCAGGCATGATCTGTGCATTTTCATCCACATAAATACTTGATACTTCTCCGGCTATCTTTGACTTCATTTCTCCGCCTATTATTGTCGTCATTAAAACAGTATCAGTTGAAACTTGTTCTCCCTCCTGAACCTTAATTGTTTTGATTTGCATAGTCTTATCCGCAAAAACTGTCTGCCGGTTTTTTGCTTCGATGCTGCCTGAAAAGCTGTAATTCGTCGCCAAGTTGCCAGTCGTAGTTTTAACTTCGGTATAGCTTGTTTTTTGGGGCATAGCATATAGTGTAATACCTGATGCCACAGCCAATAGTCCTATGACTGACCATATAATGACCTTTTTATTTCCCGTTTTTTTATTTTTCATTATCTTTACCCCATCTTTTGTTTTTAACAGTTTGCCTATTAATTGCGGTAATATTCCATGGAACTAATTAACGGTGCCCAAAAGAAGTGCTCGCAATTGTAAGTTTAAAGAATATAACAATATACAGTGATAGTAGCAATCCGTAAGCATTATGAGTGTTCTTTCTATCTTTAGTGAGGAATAGTTGTCTTCGCTTTTTTATTAGCGCTGATAATAGCCTCAATTTTCGCGGTTAAACTAAAATTTGACAAGTTGCCATTATTGTTGTACACTAACGTTGTTAAGAGGGAGTAGTTGAATTACAAAGGCAACATACCCGGTAGGGAAGCCTACCTGACTTTGTAAACCTTGAAGGTAACGAGACTTTTGACATGGCCTATTTAGGTCGTGTCAAAAGTCTTTTTTGTTTACTTTCTCGCCAGCGTTCCCACTCGCTATTATGGCTTAAGGACGCTCGGCCTTTAATGGCCAGCGTTCTAATCTCGAACATTCTTGTTCGAGTAAATGGCCAGCGTATAAGTAAGGAGTGGTTGTTAAAGCTTATATAAAGAAACTTAGCTAATGCCAAGCTGAGAAACTATCAAACAGAAAAATATAAGGAGGAAAACTAACCGTGGATTTTTACCAAAAAGAAGCCCAAGTGGTTATTGATGAATTAAAGAGTAATGAAGAACTGGGATTATCAACCGCTGAAGTTGAAGCGAGAATTTTACGTTATGGAAAAAATATATTTACCCCCAAAGAGAAGGGGAATATCTTTGAAAAGATATTTGATAGTCTGAAAGAACCGTTGATCGTCATTCTCTTAATTTCAGGATTGATTTCCCTGGCAATGGGCCATATAGCAGATGGAATAGGAATCTTTGTTGCTGTCTTAATTGCTACTTCGATTGCCATCATTCAAGAGGGTAAATCGGATAAAGCCTTTGAAGCCCTATCGAAGCTAAGTGAAGATGTTCATGTGAAGGCAGTACGAGATGGTAAAATAGCCTATATAGCTCAGAGCGATCTTACCATAGGGGATATAATTCATCTGGAAACGGGAGATAAAGTTCCTGCAGACGCTAGGGTCGTGCATTCTTCGAGTCTCGGAATCGACGAATCGATGCTTACAGGTGAACCTGAAGCGGCTTCTAAGAATTCCGCTAAAATTGAAAGAGAAAATTGTCCTCTTGCAGAACGAAAAAATATGCTCTATTCAGGGACTATGGTACTTGAAGGTAGGGTTGTTGGGATTGTCACTTACATTGGTGACGAAACTGAAATGGGTAAAATTGCGAACGAACTCAAGTCAGAAGAGACTTCTCAAACTCCGCTTCAACAAAAATTAGCGGATCTTGGAAAAAGAATTTCCATTATCGGTTCAATAGCGGCAGCAGCGATCTTCCTCTTCGAATTGTTCACTATGTACCGGCATGGAATCCTAGTCCTGGATAATATCAGCGCAGCTCTGCCTGGTATAAAGGATGCTTTTGTTACTTCCGTAGCCCTGATCGTGGCGGCAGTACCTGAGGGATTGCCAACCATGGTGGCCATTACCCTGGCCTTTAACATGCAAAAAATGGCTAAAAATAATGCCTTAGTTCGGAAACTGATTGCCTGTGAAACGATAGGCTCTGTGAATGTTATTTGTTCTGATAAAACAGGAACTTTGACTGAAAACAGGATGACCGTGATGGATGTTTGGTGTGATGGCTTAGACGTTCCGATCGACAAAATACCCTGTGATGTAATGCTTCAGAATTTTTGTTTAAACTCTACGGCCGATATTTCGAAAAAGGATGATAAGTACGAATTTCTGGGAAATCCCACAGAATGCTCGTTGCTTGTCTGTGCCGATAAGAATAACATCAACTATCTGCATTATCGCAAAGAGTTCAGTGAGCCTGTAGCTGATTATAATTTCACGTCGGCAAGAAAAATGATGTCGACAGCCTATCAAAGAGACAATGGCTTTAGACTCTATACCAAGGGTTCCCCTGAAAAAGTGTTAAACATTTGTAATCGGATTCTCTATAATGGAACGATTATCCCGATGACCCAAGAACACAAAACTGCCATTGAAGAGAGTATCAAACAACTTCAGGATAAAGCCAGACGAGTATTAGGCTTCGCCTATAATGATTTCACGGATGAGCCTCAATGGGAAGATATCTATAACGTGGAAAAAGATCTTATCTACACAGGCTTTATAGGCATCGAAGATCCCCTTCGTTCGGATGTTAAAGAGGCTATTGATCACTGTCGACAAGCCGGCATAACCGTCAAAATATTAACGGGCGATAATATTAATACCGCAAGAGCCATCGCCAATCAACTTGGAATCGTTAAAAAGGACTCTTTAGTTCTGGAAGTCACGGATATCGATGAGATGAGTGATCAAGAGTTAAAGAGTAAGCTCGACAAAATTGTGGTCATTGCGCGCTCAAATCCTACCGCTAAAATGAGAGTTGTCAAACTCTTGAAGGAAAACAATAACTCGGTGGTTGTAACGGGGGATGGTATTAATGACGCTCCTGCCTTAAAAGCTGCGGATGTTGGAGTTGCTATGGGGATAGCGGGTACGGAAGTGTCCAAGGAAGCCGCGGATATCGTACTATTAGACGACTCTTTTTCCACAATAGTTCAAGCTATTAAGTGGGGGCGAGGAATTTATGAAAACTTCCAACGGTTCATTCAGTTCCAGCTTACCGTCAATGTGGTCGCGTTTGTCACGGTTATCGCGGCCGAACTCTTAGGGTTTAAAATGCCCTTTACGACCCTACAGTTGTTATGGGTGAATATTATCATGGATGGACCACCAGCCTTAACCTTGGGTCTAGAACCTCCACGTGAGCATTTGCTTGAAAAACAACCCATCAGGAGAAATGCTTCAATTGTTACCAAGGACATGCTGTTTAAAATCCTTACCAATGGTTTATTTATCGTAACTGCCTTGCTCATGCTTATGGAAACAGAGGTGCTCGGTGGTACCGATGCTCAACAATCGACCATTGTCTTTACTTCGTTCGTCTTGTTCCAGTTATGGAACGCCTTTAACAGTCGGGAATTTGGAGTAGCGAGCATTTTCCCCAATCTCCTTAGAAATAAAGTTATGGTAGGGGTCGTGTTTTTAACCTTCCTCGTTCAGATCTTAGTCACACAATTCGGTGGAGATGTATTTAAAACAGTGCCTCTTGAATTTGATCTGTGGATGAAGATTATCGGATTCACATTTAGTGTTGTGATCTTTGGTGAATTGCTAAAACTTCTGACGAGAGCCTTTCGTGGGATGTTCTCGAAAGATGTATAAGATTAGATTTCTTACCAAAGATTAATGTAGAGACGCTTAAATTAAGGGACTTCGCTATCAGCGAAGTCCCTTTAACAGTTATGATTGGAGGAACAGGCCAGAGTGTTAGAGCAAAAATCATTTGCGCCAGCAATAACTAGGTGATAAATTTGGAAAAAAGAAGCTAGACAAATGTTAGCATAGGGGTATACTAAAGGTAAATGACTTATTCTCAGGGCGGGGTTAGAGGCCCCACCGGCGGTATCCTAGTTAGTCTAGGGAGCCCGCGAGCGCTCTTCTTCATTGAAGGGGTCAGCAGAACTGGTGAAAGGCCAGTGCCGACGGTATAGTCCGGATGAAAGAGGATAAGGCGGTCAGTATAATCGATATCAAATTAACCTCAAATAATGTTGAGGGGATGTTTAGTTGTTTTTATATGGCTGTCTGTCTCATTGCCCTGATTCAAGTAAGTCAACTACCACATAGGAGGCGTACTATAATGAATCAGACTGTTCTTAATCAATTCGGAAACTCAGTCGAGAGAGTAGAAAATGCTCTTAGCGCGTTGCGTAATGGCCAAGGAGTGTTGGTTACGGATGATGAACAAAGGGAAAACGAAGGAGATATTTTTTTTGCTGCCGAAACTTTGACGAATGAACAAATGGCCATGCTAATTCGAGAAGGTAGTGGCATTGTCTGTTTGTGTCTTCCAGAAGAAAAGGTACTAGCCTTAGGGTTGCCCATGATGGTGGTCAACAACACGAGTAGTTACCAGACACCGTTTACTGTATCAATCGAAGCGGCAATCGGTGTTACTACAGGTGTGTCAGCCGCCGACCGTGTCGCAACTGTGAAAGCGGCGATTACGGATCATGCGTGTCCCGACGATCTCCGTCGGCCAGGGCATGTTTTTCCCCTGAGGGCCAAGCCATTGGGGGTGCTGGAACGTCCAGGACATACAGAAGCCAATGTCGATTTAATGCGACTTGCTGGACTAAAGCCCTATGGCGTACTGTGTGAACTTACAAATCCCGATGGTACTATGGCGCGTTTGCCTGAAATTATAACCTTTGCCGAGAAAAACGATATGCCCGTGGTTACAGTCGATGATTTAATTAGCTATCGCAAAGCGAGAGAAGAGCGAGTAAGTTAAATTAAGTGCGCGGATAAAGATGTGACAACAGACAAAACCATTGCGATGATATAATGTGTCATCGCAATGGTTTTTAGATTTTAACAATAAAATAACATTTAATTCATTAGAATTTTACAAATTGATACTATTATATAGTAAGGATATACAATCTAGAGTTGTTTGTGATGGAACTCAGAAATCGGCTGATAAAGAAATTCATCGGACTGGGGGGAGACCTAAGTACAAGCTTAGAGATCTGCAAGTTAGAAGATCAAGCTTATATTAACGTACGAAGTTTTATAAGCAAAAGGTTCGCAGAATCATAAGGAGCAAATCTATCGAAAGGTAGAGACGCAAAGCCACGGGTCTTAAGATAGTACTGATTCTATCAAAGATAGCCGGGTTGCAGAAACGTACATTATAAATGTCCGTCTGCTGAGTGTTGGTAGATAGACATTTTTTGTTTGTGATGAATTAGAGGTTGATTGATACTGGGATCAAAATAAGTTATAAAAGTTGCGAGGGTTAAAAAATAGAGTACTATTGTTTTCAAAGATTACGAAGGAGTTGATGTTATGTTGAAGAAATTATTTAATATCTCTAGTGTTCGTGCTAAGACACTACTTACCATTTTACCCTTAATAATACTAACCCTTGTGGCGATGACGACAATAAGTTATAAATATTCGGAATCACTGCTTAGCAATGAAATACAAAATAAGATGAGTGCTGAGTTAGAGGGAACAATAAAGGATATCGAGAAACAACTAACGGAACATGGTACTTTGATTAAAGGCATAGCCAGTACAGTAAGATCTGCTGATGGTAGCTTTAGTCCAGAACAGTATACTAGTTTACTTGAAAACAATGTAACGAATAGTGACGTTACCTTTGGAAGTGGCTTGTTTTATGAGCCTTACGCCTATAGGCAAGACGTTAAATACTATGGACCCTATGCTTATAAGGATAATGACAAGATAATCTATACGGATGAATATAGTGATGAGAAGTATGACTATCCTAACCAAGATTGGTATAAAACTGGCAAGAACTCAACAGAAAAGATTGTTTGGACAGCTCCCTACTACGATGAAGTAACTGATGTTACAATGATCACAGCCTGCGTACCGTTGCGTGATAAGCAAGGAGCTTTTATAGGTGTAGCCACTGGGGATCTCGATTTTGTCACTCTGCAGAAACTAATTCTTGATATTCAGTTGAATATTAAGGCTGATGTTTACTTAATCAATAAAGAGGGGCAGTATTTAGCGAATCCAGACCAAGAGAAAGTAATGAAAGCTAAAATCACTGAAGATCCTAACCAGAGCTTGAGTGAAGCTGCCAAAACTATGTTTAATGGCCAAGAAGGAACGTTTACCTACTCCAAAGATGGATCAAGAAGGGTTTATTATGCGCCCATTCCGGGATTCGGCTGGACACTGGCTATTGATGTTTCGGAGACCGATCTATTTGCTCCTTTAAGTGCTTTATTGTACCGAATGCTCATGATCTTTGGTGTGGCAATTGTGGTCATAGGGGCGGTACTGCTTCTCTATAGTCGATATATTGTTGAAAATATTAAAATGGTCAACCAGTTCGCGACAGCTATTGTTCAAGGGGACCTTAGTAAAAGTATTGTCGTTCGATCTAAAGATGAGTTTGGTCAGATGACAGAAAATCTTAACACGATGATGGGGAATTTTAAGGGAATCATTGAGGGAATCGTAAACAGTTCACAGCAGTTAGCTGCCTCGGCAGAAGAGTTGACTGCCAGTGCTGACGAGGGCAGTAGGACCACGGAACAAATTGCTGCTTCTATTCAGGAAGTATCTGACGGGGTTAAACAAAAACTCGAGGGTGTCGATGCTACAGCACAGTCTGCTCAATTAGTTTCTGAACATATGCATATGATCACCCGAGATATCCAATCGGTTACTGAAGGTTCTCTCACAACATCCGAAAAGGCTGCTACGGGGAATAGTGTAGTTCGAAAAGCCGTCGACGAGATGCAGGCGATTCGTAGTAAAGTCACAGAGGCTGCAGATGTTGTGAATAGCCTAGGGATAAAATCCGGGGAAATTGGGGAAATAGTAGCACTAATAACCAACATTGCGGCTCAAACAAATCTCCTGGCTTTAAATGCAGCGATCGAAGCGGCTAGGGCCGGAGAGCAGGGCAGAGGATTTGCAGTTGTTGCAGATGAAGTACGAAAACTTGCTGAACAGTCGAGTGATGCAGCCGGAAAAATTAGTGGATTGGTAGGCGAAATCCAAAAGGAAACCACAAAGGCCGTTAAGACGATGAACGATGGAACGGCTGCGGTCCAAGATGGGATTACCATGGTCAACTCGGCAGGTGAAGCGTTCCAAGATATCTTGCAGGGAGTCAACGATTTTTCAAAACAGGCACAGGATGTTGCTGACGTAGTTGAGAAGGTTGGAGCGAATACTGAGACAATCGTTTCCTCAATTATGGAGGTTGCTAACATTCCTAAAGAGATTGCAGGAAGTCTAGAAAATGTAGTGGCAGGGACAGAGGAACAGAGTGCTTCTATGGAGGAAATTCGCCGGGCGGCAACCTCCTTGGCTCAAATAGCAACTGATTTTCAGGGCAGTGTAACAATGTTTAAGCTATAGTAAATGTAAGGGTGGATGTGCTTGTATTGGAGCATATCCACCCTTTTATTGGAGAGAATCCAGCTGTGAAAGACAAATTCTTATAAGGCATAAAAATTCACATATCTTGAGGAATTGGTTTGGGTGTATTATACCCGCGATCCCCGTAAGGCTGAAGCTTAGTCAACCACTTTTCTCTAAGCTTTTTCAAGGCATCTTTGGCATCGAAATAGCCCACTTCTGGTATTTCTAAGATTTCTAACACCTCAAAATTAAAGGCGTCTGCCCCGAATTCTGTCCACTCATTTTGAAGACGTTTGTTTTGATAAGATCCCATATCCAAGGTAAAGCGCTTTCCATTGATCGTTTTAAGGTTCATGGTACTTTCAATAAAAACCTTATCATTCTTGGTGTTCTTAATTTGATAGACTCCTGCCTCGAATTTCGTCTCTTTATACTGTTGCTTGAGTTCCTGTTTGCGATCCATTATAGTCTCCTCCTTATTCCCGGTATCCTTTCTTAGCCAATATTGGCTTCCATCTGGGGTTCGATCAAGAAAGCCATACTCAATTAAATACCTTCTGAGGGTCGCGAAATCGTGATAAACAACTTTCAAGATTTGATTTACTTCTTTCTCGGTATAGGTCCGTCCGTCTTGAAAGCGTTTGACAATTACTTGCAAGACGACTAACTTATTCTTCTCTTTGATAGAAAAAGTCATTAAGGGTCCTTCTGTGCCTTCTGGAAAGAGCGTCTTCAATAATTTATCACTGTCATGCTGAGTAACCTTATAACGGTCATCCACCATTTTGGCTGTTTTGGGAGGAGTTAAATAGGTTGGTTCGTGTTTGTTCTTTTCTTTGAGGAGTTCCATCATGACCAAATAAACCTTTGATTGGCGTTCTTTCTCTTTTAGTGAAAAACGATGATTGCGAATCGTAGACGCACTACCAATACCTAGTTCTTTTTGTACTTCTCCATCACTTTTTCCCTGGTAGAAAAGTCGGATAAGGTTGGTCTGATGCTCGGTAAGACCTGTCATTTTCTTGTCCAGCTGAGTTAAATATTCAAACACCGAATGATGAACCTTATCAATATGGAGGCGCATATATCTGCCCGCTTCATAGAGAACCCCATCCTCGGGATAGACAATCCCTTTCTCGACTTTTTCGCCACATAGCAGGCAGACATAATGATCCTTTTCTTGAACATAGCCAAATTTGAGGTCGTCAAATGATGCATTCCAGAATTGTTCTGAAATATCCATAAATCCAAACACATCCCTATATAGTTTATTAATACATAGACATTGTATATTAATATCTATAAGATATCAATAATTTTTAAGACCGAATTCATGAACACGTATTAACTCTATTCACTATGCTTGTGTTGTTTGACTGGAAAGAAGTTCGTGTTGTCAGAAGGAAACTAATAAGTTATAGTTATTCTTAATAAGAAAGTATTTCTAGGTCAAATATCTTAGCTAGTATGGAGGGGATATGAGTGACGATAAAATTTATAGTCTATCAGATAATGAGTTGTTCTCCGATTTATCATCCCCTGAATTAGCGGAGCTCGCTAGTGACTTTCAATGGGAAGACTATGCTTTAGGCTCCGAGATTATCAAGCAAGGTCAAGAAAAGCATTCTTTTTATATTCTGATCAAGGGAAAAGCAGATGTTATGGTCCAAAAAGAAGGACAGCGTTTGTGGCGTGTCAGATCCTTAAGTCCAGGAGATACCTTTGGCGCATTGTCTTTGCTTAATGGTAAGCCCTCTGAAATAACAATTCTAGCTCAGGGCAGATGTCAGGTTTTGGCCCTGAATGCAGAAAGTTTTGCGCGCATGCTGTTGAGATGGCCGAAACTGTACCAAACATTTATTGGCCGTTTGACCGAAGATCTAAATGAAGCAAATCTCATATTATCTGAAGCTAAATACAAGGAAATTCTACGTTCAACTTTGCAGCTTACCCAATATAAAGACAAATTTTATGGGCTTTGGGGAGGCGCTCGCACGACTGGAGAGGTCGAACGGAAACTGGAAGAACTCGCTCACCCTAAGGGACACTTGCTTTTAACAGGAGAACGAGGCACCGGACGCCAGATGATGGCATGGTACGTCCATCAACGCCAATCAGGTAAAGAAGCCCCTTTTGTAGTTGTGGACGGTCGACGTTTTGATCAGCAGTGGCGCGACTTGATCATGGAGACCCTCGACAGTGAGGATTCATCAGTTCTTCATAACTCAAATCTTTTCGATATAGCTGAGGGCGGAACCTTGTTTATACGGGAAATAAATCTCATATCTCCCAACACTCAGCTTAAACTTGCTCAAGCAATGGACTTTCAAAAAAGGAAATGTTTCATCATCGGAAGTATGAATACTGAACCAGATGCTTTGGGGAAAATTATTATTCCTGAACTGCAAAGGTGTTTCTCGCATACGTATGAAATTACTCCGTTACGCAAGCGGAAACGAGATATTCCTATTCTTGCCCAAGGTTTTCTGGAGAAACTCGCCCAGAAAAATCATCGAAACGTCCCTACTCTAAATCGAGAAGCGATCCAACTGTTGCTCTCTCATCATTACCAGCAGGGAAATGTCTCAGAATTAATCCAGGTTATTGAAAGAGCCTTTTATATTGCAGAGCAGGATGTTATTGGATTAGAACAGATCTTTTTTGGTCCTACGTCCGAAGAAAATGGATTTACAATTAACCTTTTAGCGTGGTCCAAGGTAGAAAATTTGCTAAAGAAGGGGACGTTCCTCGGTGGGTTAAGACTTGTCACGGCAACTCTGTTTACCGCTTTGGTTTTATTATTGCTTTTTACTCCAGAAATTGCGGTTTCCACGAAGATTTTTGCCTTAGTTTGGGGTTTATGGTGGCCGGCACTTGCGCTCATTTCCCCGTTCTTAGGTAGATTGTGGTGTACGGTTTGCCCGTTTTCTACGATTATGGATTTTGTGCAAAAAAGGGTACACCTAAACCGTGCGATTCCAGAGTTTATCATAAAATATGATTACATTCTTGTTAGTTTTTTGTTTCTCATGATTTTCTGGGTTGAAGTGATAACTAATATGCGTTTAAATCCTAGTTACACAGCCTTCTTGTTAATATCTATTCAGGTCTGTGCCATCCTTATCGCGATCCTCTATCCGCGCCATACATGGTGCCGGCACTTTTGTCCGTTGGGAGGGTTTATTGGGACTGCCTCGATTGGTTCAATGTTGGAGGTCCGAGCGGATGCCACAGTTTGTCTAAATAAGTGTACTACCTTCGAGTGTTACGTCGGCAAAGGAAAGGTTCCAGGTTGTCCAATGTCCCAACATCTTCCGTTCCTAGATAATAATTTAGACTGCAAACTGTGCTTTAACTGTGTGCGAAATTGTCCCAATGGTTCCGTGAAAGTTAATTTGCGTCTGGCGGGTCGTGAAGTCTGGCATCTAGTTCGGGTTAACCAGGGATACGTCGTGTTCATCGGGGTAATGTTGGCTATCTTAGTGCCGCTTAACTACTTTGCACCGCTTCAGAAAATATGGCCTGCCACTACCTGGAAGGTGTGGTTTAGTCTGTTCTATTGGGGGGCAGGCTTAGCAGGAGGAATGTTCACTTGGATAATCGCCAAGCCCTTTAAAACAAAAGCAGCATCTCGGCGTATTAAGTTAGTTTTTGCTTGTACTCCTTTAGTCTTGGCTGGGCATATTATGTATCAAGTGGGTTTTATCCCAGGCTTAAGTTCTCTTTTATTTGGGGTAGGATATGAATCGCCCACAGGTTTGCTTTCTTTTTATATTCCCGCCACAGTCCTAGCTTATGGAATTGCGGTCACGTTTGGGTTAGTGTTAACAGGAATAACCATTGCACTCGTTTTTTTGAACACTAAGGAAAAGCGAGCAGCTGCTTAAAATCTTACCACTCCCTCTTTAAAGGGTTTCGTTGGTAGTGTCTTTCTTAGTCTCGAAGCTTCCCCTTATAGGATAGTCGTTTAACTTTAGTTGAACGGGTTCGCTACGATTGCCAAACATTGTGGATTAAGAAGAGGGATTTATGAACTTTATGGAGAAACTAATATAGTGAGTAACAAAAAGGAAGTGTGGAATGTTTTAATGGGTTTTATTAAGGAATTCAAGGAGTTTGCCACTAAGGGCAACGTGATGGATTTGGCCGTAGGTATCATTATTGGTAGCGCTTTTGGCAAGATTATCTCTTCTCTTGTAGCAGATATAATTATGCCTCCAATAGGTCTTATCGTGGGAGGTGTTAAGTTCACTGATCTTAAGCTGACGCTGAAAGCTGCTGGAGAAGATAGCACCGGTAAGGTTAGCGAGGCTGTCACTTTGAATGTTGGAAACTTTATTCAGGCAGCTTTTGATTTTCTCATAATCGCTGCAGCAATTTTCTTGATCGTGAAAGTAATCAATAAGCTTAAACGAAAAAAAGCCGAAGAACCCCCTGCGCCAAAAGGTCCAACTGTTGAAGTGCAACTTTTGACAGAGATTAGGGATCTTCTTCAGAAAAAGTAACTATCAAATACTGAGTTCACAAGTAACAAGCTGAATAGGAGTTTTTATAATGAACGGACAGATTCGAAAGGAAATCAATGCTGGTGTAACAGTGGATATTGTTTTAAAAGCAGATCAGAGAACGGGCAAACTTACGCGAGGAGTCGTCAAAGATATATTGACAAACTCACAGACTCATCCTAGAGGGATAAAGGTTAGACTAACGGATGGGCAAGTCGGAAGGGTTCAAGCAATTATTAAATGACTCTCCTGACAATGAGCAACTATATAAGAGACTTTATAACTTTAGTCTTTTAAAACGAATTATGAATCTTATCATAATCCATTTGCTTAGTTTAGAAATATTCCATCGTACCCTTGAAAAGAATGCCATGCTCAAATCATCTTCTTCCTTCACTAATTTGACTAACTCTTAAGTTGAGGGTCGAAGTTCGAAATCCGAGCTTCGACCCTCGAGTGCATACGCTTAGTAAATTTTCGGAGCAAGTTTTGTTTAAGGAGGTAGGTTATTAAGTAGTTAAGTTAAGTTAAGTTAAGGTAAGGTAAAGTAAGTAGGTTAGTTAAGTAGGTCAATAGTTTAAAATTAGGTTTCCCGAATTCTCGCAAATCAGTAAGTAATTATTTACCAGGAGAGTTTTCGCTATTTAACGATTTAATCAAGTTGCGAAGGTCTTCGGGAAAAGGTGCGCGAATGACCATGGGCAGTCCTGTAGCAGGATGTAAAAAAGCGTACATAGAGGAGTGCAAGGCTTGACGGGAAAGTAAGGTTGTATCACCATTGTAAAGATCGTCTCCAAGCAAGGGGTGATTAATGCCTTCGCAGTGGACCCGTATTTGATGAGTTCGTCCGGTTTCTAGAATAAACTCTAGAAAGGTGGCCTTGGGATAGCGATGGAGAACCCTATAATGTGTTCGGGCGAGTTGCCCATCGGGCTGCGCTTGTCGTTTAATGAAACTATCTGGAGCAAACCCGATTGCGTCATCGATAATACCCTCATTTTCGGGAATAACTCCTTCGACGAAGCCAAAGTATCGTTTCTGGATATGTCCGCGCTCCAGTTGCCAAGCGAGTTGCTGATGCGCAAATTGATTTTTGGCGATGATGACGACACCGGAGGTATTGCGGTCGATTCGGTGAATTGGACGATAGAGGCGAGGTTCTCCCTTGCGCTCCCAATAGCCAACGACGGCATTTCCTAAGGTGTTCGTGAGATAACGGTGTGTCGGATGAACCACTTGCCCCACAGGTTTATTTACCACTAAAAGGTATTCATCTTCATAGAGAATATCTATTGGGAGATTTTCTCCTGGAATGTTAGTTTCCTCTTCGGAAAAAAGCTGAATGGATAACGTTTCTCCTTCTTTACCTCTAGCCGTTAAGTAGGTGAAGTTTCCATTAACCCAAACGCGTTCACCTTGCTTCAAGCGTTGCAATAACCTAAGTGAGAAATGAAATTTATGGAGAAGGATGGATAAGTATTTCTGACCGGAGTCCTCAGCTTTCAATTGGTATTCCCACAGAGTATGGTGAGCGTTCATAATTTCCTCCTTATAATGGAACAGTTTCAAAAATGTCTTGAAGCGGGCTTTCTTCACATAAAAAAGCAGATAAAAAGGTAAATATATAAAGTGTGAAGAATATAATTGTATATTGTCTTGACTAGACTCGAAGAAGATAAGGAGGCCCCAAAGTGAAAGACCCACGTATCGAAAAACTCGCCAATTCCTTAATCAATTACTCGATTGCGCTTCAACCCGGTGAGAAAATCCTGATTGAAGTGTTAGGACAAGACATTCCACTCGCCCAGGCTCTCGTGCGCTATGCTTATCAAGCAGGTGGGTTACCATTTTTGTCTACCCTTAATCATACCTTAATGCGGGAACTATTAAAAGAATTCACGGTTGAGCAGGCTGAAGCGATGACAAGGTGGGATCTCGCCCGCATGAAGGAAATGCAGGCCTATATTGGAATTCGGGCAGGAGATAATGCGAATGAATGGGCAGATGTCCCCGCTGAAGCAATGAAATCTTATTCGTCTCACTACCAAAAATTAGTGCATATAGAGCAACGGGTTCCCTATACCCGCTGGTGCGTGTTGAGATATCCAAACGCTTCTATGGCTCAGTTAGGGAACATGAGCATCGAAGGGTTCGAGAATTTCTACTTTGATGTGTGCAACTTAGATTATTCTAAGATGTCGCGCGCTATGGAGCCACTGAAAGCGCTGATGGAAAAAACGGATGAAGTGCGTATTCTTGGACCAGGGACAGATTTGGTCTTTTCTATTAAAGGAATGCCAGCGATCAAGTGTGATGGGCACATTAATGTCCCGGATGGCGAGATATTTACTGCCCCAATAAGAGAATCAATCAATGGGCGGATCAGTTATAATACCCCATCACTTTTTCAGGGCTTTACATATGAAAACATCGTGTTGGAGTTTGAAAACGGGAAGATTGTTAATGCGACTGCGAACGACACGGAACGTATTAATTTAATTTTCAATACGGACGAGGGAGCACGTTACGTCGGAGAATTTGCTATCGGAGTCAATCCATATATTCACACGCCAATGAAGGACACCCTTTTTGATGAAAAGATTGATGGTAGTTTCCACTTTACTCCGGGATCCTGTTATGATGATTGCAACAACGGTAATAAATCAGCTATTCACTGGGATTTAGTGTGTATTCAAAGACCGGATTATGGCGGGGGCGAGATTTATTTTGATGAGACGCTGGTTCGAAAAGATGGGCGCTTTGTCTTGCAGGAACTTGAAGGCTTAAATCCAGAGAATCTGAAGTCTTAGAGCTTACTAGAAAAACTATGCTGTTTTACCTTAGAAAGCGGAGGGGCGGAGTGGGAATGAAAATTTTGTGCAGTTTGCCAGTGAGGAAGGAGCAACGGGAACAGGTTCGTTCCATTCTAAGTGAGGCAAACTTTTTGGGGGTCAAAGACTTTTCTCAAGTAGATCAAGATGTCGAGGTGCTTGTTAGTTTCGGGCATGATATTTCGGAAGAAACACTGTTCCATTTTCCAAGGTTACGCTGGATTCAAGTCATGAGCTCAGGGATTGATCACCTGCCGCTTCAGGCGATGGCTGGGCGGGGCATTGCGTTAACAAACGCCCGCGGTGCTCACCAAATTCAGATGTCCGAACATATCCTGTGGAGTATCTTAACTATAATGCGTCAAGGGCAAATCTCTATTCACCATCAGGAACGGAAAGTCTGGGATCCAGAAGTGCGTATTGATGAACTGTATGACAAAACCGTGTGCATTATTGGAGCAGGAAGTATCGGCGAGGCGGTGGCCAAAAAATGCCGAGCGTTTGGAATGACCGTTTGGGGTATAACTCATAGTGTGAAGAATCATCAAGCTTACGATCGAATTGGGATGAGCCACGATTTAAATGCTTTCTTGGCGAAGAGTGATATTGTTGTTGTGATTGTTCCATTGACATCGCAAACGTTTGGAATGTTTAATAAAAATTTAATTAGTCAGATGAAAACCGGAAGCTATTTGGTCAACGTCGCACGTGGAGCGGTGATGGACGAGTCAGCGCTCGTGGAAGCGTTAAAAACGGGGAAAATTCGCGCAGCGGCCTTAGATGTTTTTGTCCAAGAACCGTTACCAGAAAGCAGTCCCTTCTGGGAAATGAAAAACGTCTTATTGACACCCCATATTGCGGGGCGTTCACCACATTATGTAGCCAGAACGTTTGAACTCTTTAAGAAGAATCTAAAGGTTTATCCGGATTTTTCTCAAATGACAAATCATATTGATATTAGTAGAGGGTATTAAGTGGAAGAGGAGTCGATTACAAGCGGTCATGAAGAGTAAACGAATACGTTTGGTCTATAATCCATACGCAGGACGGCGTAAATTAACGGCTCAACTAGATACGGTGATCCGTATTTTTCAAGAAAGTGGGCATGAAGTAAGTATCCATCGGGCATCTTCTCCCGAAGATGTTGAAGAGATTGCCGCCCAAAGCGCGGATGTGGATCGCTTAGTTATCGCCGGTGGAGATGGCAGTATTCATCAAGCTGTCAACGGCTTACTTCGCATTCCAACGGAAAAACGCCCCGTTCTAGGCATTCTGCCTGTTGGAACAGCGAATGACTTAGCCTACGCGTTACATCTGCCTAAAAGCATTCCTGAAGCGTGTAAAGTCATTGGCAAAGGAAGCGTTTTTGAGATGGATACTGGAAAATCGAATGAGCGATATTTTATCAATGTGGCCAGCGCGGGACTTTTAACAGATGTTTCTCAAAAAGTTGATACCCGCGTAAAGAATACACTTGGGCAATTAGCTTATTTTCTTAAAGGCATTGAAACACTTCCGTCCTTTCGACCCTTTCATATCGAGTTCGAACATGGCGGAAAAAGCTATACTGAAGAGGTTGTTTTATTTATGGCCGTGAATGGCCTTTCTGTAGGAGGACTCAGAAATCTTGTGCCAAGGGCTTCCCTAACTGACGGGAAGCTTGACATTTTGATTGTTCCAGCAGCTGGCTGGCCAGAAACCCTCCGTCTTCTATTAAGTGTTTTGACAGGAGAAAAGGCAAACTCCGAAAAAATTATTGAATTTCACACTTCTAAATTGAAAATACATACTGATCGACCGATCAAGTCAGATCTGGATGGAGAAGCTGGTCCAGAAAGCACCTGGAATATTGAAATTGGACCTAAGATTTCAGTGCTCTGCTAGATTATCGTTGAACAGATACCATTAGCTCGTCGACAGTCCGACGAGCCTTTTTCTTGTAGAGTAGAAAAGTACGTGTTGGGTAAAATAGGAAATAGCAAATGAGTAGTAATAGTGGAGGGCGTTCATGATTGGTACTGAATTTCAGCAGGAAATTTTAGAGAAGCTTAGTGACGTAAGTAAGGTCTATATAGTTGGAGGGGCTGTTCGCGATGCGCAATTGGGGATTTCTGCTAAGGATGTCGATGCAGTCATGGCACTTCCGCTTCAAAAGATAGAGGGAAAACTGTTAGAGTGGGGTTATAAGCCTCATCTGATAGGTGCGCATCAACAAACGGTCAGTATATTCCAAGGTGAAGATCGAGTGGACATAGCAGATTTCTCAGGAGATGTTGAAGCGAATGCTTTGAGTAGAGACTTTACCATGAATGCTATTTATCAAGATGTGAGGACAGGGGAAGTGATAGATCCGTTACATGGACTTCAAGATTTGCGTGAGGGTCGACTGAAAGCCTGTGGGAGTGCCTCTGATCGCTTTAAAGAAGACCCGCTCAGAATTATGCGTCTAATTAGACTAGCAGTCAGTTATGATCTCTCAATCGAGCCGGAGACATGGCAGGCCGCGGTCGAGCATGTTCCAGACCTTCGGGAGGTTGCGGCGGAACGAGTAACGGTGGAATTGGGGCGAATTCTTATCTTAGATAAAATCGACAAGGCCTTAGGACTTCTCGATGACTTGGGGTACTTTCAGATTTCTATTCCTGAATTGGCTAGGCTAAAAGGACTCGTTCAGAATCGTTACCATACCAAAGATGCTTGGGAACATACCCGACATGTTGTTAAGAATACAGTGCCTCGCATATCCTTGCGTTTAGCAGCCTTATTTCATGACTTGGGAAAATGGGAAACCGCCAGTCGTGAATGCTATGTGTGGGGAACCATTCGTCTGACAGATCAAGGGTATGAAATAGATGGATTTAAGTTGAAAGGAAAAAACATTGAGCGGTGGGTAAACAAGGAAGCAGAAGTCCACGGCGGAAGGCTTGATAACTATCCAGATACGATCATAGTAAAACGTATCAAACCAGCGAAAGCTACACAAAAAAAACATATTGAGATGGTTTTAGATGGGAAACGCCACTTTCTGATGCACGAAAGGGAAAGTGCACGCTTAGTCAAAGAAATCTTACCTCGCTTCCGATGGAGTATGGTACTTCCGGGAGGAAGTCTCGGTGAACGAGAACTCGAATATGTTGTTGGGCATCATATGTTGGGGACACTTACCTTTATGAGCGAACTTAAAGGGGATATTGACCAGACTAAGTTTCGCAATAAGACTCGTCAATTTGCTTGGGAGATAGGCTGGAATGGGCAAGTGTTTGACAAACAGAGGATTGAGAATGTGCTAGATCTGTGGCGAGCGGATTACCTAGGTGGGAAGCAAGATGCTGCTGAAAATATAGAGCGGTTAGATGAGATTCAGAGAGCGATAAGAAATGCCTGTGCTTTCTTGACGGAGCGGGCCAGTTTGCTCGATTGGACACATTTTGAAAAATTCGCACGTGGTAAAGGGCTTGAAGGGGAACTGTTCGGGCGGTTCAAAGAACAGGTACGCCGGCATGTCATGATGGACAATAAGTATAGGCTGACAGACCCTCAATTTCTGGAACGGGAATATGCAGTTTATTGGAAACCAAGTTCGGTAACATCGAAAGCAAAGAGAAATTCTAGAACCATGTAGTGATTTGCGGATAAAGTACATGATCCCACAGGTGGAAGTTGAGTCACTGTGCGAGCTTCCCTTTTTACAGATTTTGAAAAAAATAAACCTTGACTTGCAGGAATTGTAAAGCTATAATCTTTTCCAATGAAAGGGGTTGATACTTTAGTGGAAAAACAATGGCGTTGTACCGTATGTGGATATATCCATAGTGGTGAAAATCCGCCAGAGATCTGTCCGATTTGTGGCGTAGATGCTAGCTTCTTTGAACTTGTTTCTCCGTCGGATGAAGTTAATACTGTAAAGGACGTTAAACCGGTTGTTAAGCCAGTCATTGAGCAACCAGACAATGAAAAAGCGATCAAACAAGCCCTTTACCGGATTTCGTATGGTCTTTATATTATTACTGCCCAGGTGGATGGCCGGGACAATGGACAATGTGCAAATACCTGTTTCCAAATTACCTCAGATCCAGCGAGGTTGGCCATCGGGATTAATAAGCTAAACTTTACGCATGAGTTAATTCAAAAAAGCGGGAAGTTTGGGGTTTCAGTACTAAGTCAAACAGGTCAAGACCACGCACGACGCTTTGGTTATCGATCGGGGCGAGATGCGGATAAATTTGAAGGCGTGGCAGTCCATCGTGGAGAATCAGGGGTCCTTTTACTCGATGATTCCCTTGTAACTATGCAAGCAACGGTTCTAAGCCAGATGGATGCTGGGACACATACGTTATTCCTTGCAGATGTTACCTACGGAGAGATTCTCCAAGAAGGAGATCCAATGACCTACGCTTTCTTTAGGGCAAGTAAGTAAAGGTAAGGGGTTATTATTTATGAAAAAATGGCAATGCAGTGTGTGTGGATACATCTTCGAAGGAAACGAACCACCCGATCGCTGCCCAATGTGTGGGGCTCCTAAGGAAAAATTCGTCCTTCTGCCGGATGAGGATAACAAGTCTGCTGAAGATTAAATCGACAAAGCTGGAAACGAAACATAGTTCAGAAGAATTCTTACGCCACAACCCCCTCGCGAATTTCGTAAGGGGGTTGTTTTTAACTTAATGGGTATGAGGGTATAATGAAATATCAGAGGGGAACTAAAACTCAAGGAGGAACCTATGAACTTTCTTGATCAGATGCAGTGGAAAACGAAGATAAAAAGATGGGGGCAGGAGTTGGGTTTTGTCTCTATTGGGTTTACAACGGCGGAACCGATTAATAGTTTAGTCCCATTGTTAGAAGCGCGAATTGATCAAGGAGTGTCGACTCCTTTTGAAAGCAAGGAAATCAAGTCACGGATCGATCCCAAAGAGGGCTGGCATTGTTGTCAGACGGTCGTGGCCTTGGCCTATCCGTTCCCATATGCATCCATTCCTCAGGAAGGGAAAGGTGTTATAGCTCGCTCTGCCGTTGGGGAAGACTACCATCACTTTATGGAGCAGAAGATAAATCATCTAGTAGAGATAATGGCTAACAATGACTGGCCGGGTACCATACGGCTGCAAGTGGATACTGGCCCCCTAATTGAACGTGCTTTTGCACTTAGGGCAGGGATTGGCTGGATTGGACGAAATCAAAACCTTATTATTCCTGGCTACGGTTCTTTTGTGGCCTTAGCTCTGCTCCTTCTGGACCAAGCGATTGAACCGGATCATCCCTCCATGCTGGACCAATGTGGAACCTGTCTAAGGTGTGTCCAAGCATGTCCAGCGCAAATCCTTGGAAAAGACCCGTTTGCGGCCAAACACTGCGTCTCTTATCTAACCCAGAGTAAAGAGGTGCTCACGCCTGAGGAGTGCGAGCGGCTTGGTTTAAGAGTGTTTGGCTGTGACACTTGCCAGGAGGTTTGTCCGCATAACCAAACAAGAATCGAGGAAGAGCTTGCGTTCTCCTCCGATGCCAAGCTCCAACGTGGCGTCGATTTAATGGTAACTCTTAATTTAACCAAAGGAGAGTTTCAACGACATTTTAAAGCGACAGCCGCTGGCTGGCGTGGCAAAGGAGTTCTTCAGAGAAATGCCTTTTTAGCCCTGCGCAATCTTCAAGATGGAAGAAGTAGAGAGTGGTTGAATGAACGCGAAAATGATCAAACGGTGCCGCCAATTATCACGCCGTATAGGCGTTGAATTTATCGGCAAACTTTTTAATTCCGTCAAGATCAAGCTTGGTAACATCCGAGGTAACACCATCGATCATTTTAATGATTTTGCGTTCCAAGAAATTTAAGTTGGAAAGGATAAACTCCCCACCAAACAAGCCATTGGAAACTGAGAGTTTCCTTAATTCTAGAGGGTAAGCTGTTTCAAATTGTTTATTAGCTTTATCTCCTTCGTACATGCAACAAAGAAAAAGGCCAAGTTTTTTAGTCGCTAAATCAATTTGGTTTTGCTTAACAAATTGTTTGAGTTTTGATTTAACAGAACCAGCGTAAATTGAACTTCCTAGTATTATGGAATTATAGCCTGAAAGACTTAGGTTTGAACACTTCTTTAGATCAATCACGTCGACTTCTCCTTGGAGATGCTCCCTAAGTAATTGGGATGCTTTTTCGGTTGTTCCGTGAGTCGATGAGAAGATTATGGCCGTTTTCATACAATCACTCCCAATATTAATAGTTTGACCATCCAATTATTATATAGAAGATAGGGTTACTTTACTATCAATTCTATCCCCATGAAGGGAAATGTAGAGTAATGACCATGTAAATTAAGAACAAATGGGGATGAATCGATGGAATTACTTAACGTAGATATCAACCAGGCAGGGTATTCTGGCAATCCGGCTGTCATCAAAAATGTGGCTTTATCTGTAAAATCCGGTGAACTTGTAGGGTTGATTGGTCCTAACGGAGCGGGGAAAAGCACTACAATTAAGGCGATCATGGGGTTGTTGCCGCTGATGGATGGTATGGTGGAATTTGCCGGGGAGAGTAAAAACTATGCTTATATCCCAGAACAACCCGTATTATATGAGGGCTTAACACTCTGGGAACATTTGGAGCTTGCTGCCGCTGCCTATGAAATCGAACGAAAAGTATTTGTGCCAAGAGCTGAGGAACTTCTCAAACTCTTCCGCTTGGCGGAAGTCAAGCACCATCTACCTGGTACCTTTTCTAAGGGCATGCAACAAAAGGTCATGCTGGTTGTCGGTTTTCTTTTGGACCCAGGGGTTTTTGTGGTAGATGAGCCCTTTATGGGTCTGGACCCCAGGGGTACAAAGGATTTTCTAGCTTATTTAAACCAGGCTAGAGCCAAAGGATCAGGGGTGTTGATGTGTACGCATATACTGGATACTGCGGAACGAATCTGTAGTTCTTTTATATTGATGAACGCTGGGACAGTAGTAGCCCGGGGAGATCTTAAGGAAATCAGGGAACGATGCCAGTTACCTGAGGGTTCGCTAGCGGACTGTTTTGATAAACTCTTGGAGATTCGCTAATGATTACTGTGACTAGGTTATTTCTTCGGCGAGTTATTTCAGACTGGAAATATCAGTACCAAGTATGGAAAAGCGCCGTAGATTGGATTGTAGCGCTTTATATTGTCATTCCCTTTTCAGCTGGTTTCATATATTATTATCATTCCTGGTGGAGGGCGGTTCCTGGGTGGCTGGACTATATTCCGCTAAATGCTTTAACAGCTATTATTGTCGTATTTGCTTGGTCAGGTACAATCCGTATTTTCGTGGAGAACGCGGATCAGCTCTTTCTCTTACAGCGTAAAGTATGGATCAGCCGGATTATTAAGTATAGTTTAGGTTATTCCATTATCTATAACCTTGTGGTAACCGCGTTGTTGCTGGTTATTCTGGCACCGTTTTTGTTATTGCATTACGGTTTTTCTTTGATAGGTGTCGTCTGGTTAACTATTCTCGCCTTTATCCTTAAGAACTGTATGGGTCTTGGTAAACAGCTTATCGAACTTCGCTTCAAGGGTTGGAGTAAACGGATCCTGACCTCGGTTGTTTTTTTAATAACGGGCGTGTATGTGAATCAAAGTGTGGGTCTTTTGTTAAACCGCAAGGGCCTGTTTTATTTGTCAATGTTAGCACTCTTAATCGTCTTAGGTAGGCTCTTATACAAACGAGTGAAACTGAGGGGCGCTTTCTCTGAAGATGTAGCTAGGGAGCAAACTGCGAAGCTCAGATTAGCTAAGTACATGCTGCAGAGTGCTGGAACCTATGTGAAAAAGCCAAGATTCAATAGAAAACGCCCTCTGTTATTCAGAAATTCCAATTTGATTTTTAAGAAGCGTAACCCTGTGAACGGTTTGGTGGAAATGTGTCTTAAATCTAAGTTGCGTAATGACATAGATATTATGTCTTACTTCAGAATGCTTGGGGCAAGCAGCGTGGCTATATTAATCTTCCCCTCGGACTATGGCTGGCTTCTCTGGTTTGCTTTTTCAATAATGATAACCAACGTCGTTTGGTTGTTTTGGCAAGAGGCTATTAATGATCCCTTTGTCTGTTTATTTCCCTGGAGCCCAGAAACGAAGCTAGTGGCAATGAGGAAAGCTATATTCCTTATGGCTCTGCCAGGGCAACTTATGCTCGGTGTTGTGGTGGCCATTAAGACGCACTCCTGGCTGGGGGGGCTAGTGATGGTGCCTGTCACAGTTCTTATAGGCTATTATATGGCTAAAATGATTTCATTAAAGAGTAAAATAACACCCTAAGCTAAGAGGTTGAATACTTGCATCCCTATGGTATAAAATAGATTGAGACAATAACGATGGTTCATTCTACTCGAATTATCTTGTCGAAAAATCTGAAAGGAATATTTCAAGGACCATGGAGGTCCTTTTTTTATATTCAGAAAGTACAAGTATTGGGGTACCAGAGGGTATCCCTTTACTTGTCGTTCAGGAAAGGTCGTTTTCTTTTTGAATATCTTTAAACTGCATTAGTTAACTTGTTTTAATAAAATATGATTGCGGTGACCACAATGTAATTGCGGTATCTTGCAGTGTGATTTTCTGTGCAAAAGATGCTGAATCATAGTAAAGTAATTAGTAGACGAAAGGAATAACAATCCAAATGATTAACCATTTACTGGAGAAACAATAGATTCTGACATTGACATTAAGGCTCCCAAGGGGGATGGAGGTTTCGCCAGAGTTTGCTTTTGGCGAGGAATAGGAGGGGACAAGCTTATGCAAGAAGATTGGGACATTATTGGAGAAGTAATGTTACAATTAGTAAATGACTATTTTCTAGTAAAAGAGCTTAAAGACTATATGTCAGAATTCATTACATTTAAAATGAAAAGTTGCTTTCCTTTTGGTCAGCTTGTTATTTTACATTATCAAATGTTTACAGGTCAGTCTAAAGACATCTATAAAGCTGCTGCCGCTGTTGAACTGATGATTCTTTCGCTCGATATATTTGATGACTTGCAGGATCAAGATAATTTTTCAACCCCCTGGCATAGAATTGACCAAGCAATAGTAATGAACATAGCTACGGGTTTTCTTGTACTTAGTGCAAAAGCATTAGAACAAACGTCATTTGATCGAGATAGAAAGGCAATGGCCAGTAACTACCTAAATACGCGTGTACTAAAAGCGATCAATGGTCAACACACGGATCTCATGGATTCGATTGAATCCGAAGAGGATTATATCCAAATGGTTAGGGGGAAGTCAGGTTCTCTTATGGCTTCAGCCTGTCTAGTGGGAACAGCTTTAGCTAGCGAGAAACATCATGAGAGTGTCAATAAATATGCAGAGCATATGGGGATCATTGCCCAAATTAAGAATGACATTAAGGCTATCAGTCGTTGGGATGAAAAAAATGATTTGATCAATAAGAAGAAAACTCTGCTTACTTTATATTTACTTAAAAATCAACAACCCCAATATCAGTTTACTAGGGACTATTTTAGCGATAAACTAATGAAAGAAGATTTAATAAAAAACAAAGTTGAAATTCAAGAGTTGATCAATAAATCCGGTGCCCTTGAATATGCTCGTATTATTATGAGGCTAAATCAGTTACAGGCGATTGAACTGATAGAAAGTATAGGTATAGTGCAAGAACGGAAGGAAAAGTTGTTGCAATATATCTAAACCTTCTGTTCCCCGCAATGTAATGGCGGAACCCCGCAGTGCTGTTGGCGAGGTTAAGGGATAGATTCATGATACGATTTAGACAAAAATTATGAAAGGAGAAGAAGGATATGATGCAAAACGTTGTTGAGTATTTAATGCAAAATCCTGATGTCAGAGAGAAAGTGCAAGAAGGTACAGCAAGCTTAATAGGTTTAACTGAAATGGAAGAAAAGGCAGTTCTCGATGTTTTTGAAAGTTCAGGCAGCACTTCTATATCACCACTAGTGTTTTGGTAATAGATTCACGAAGAGTCAGGATAGCTCCTGACTCTTTTTTGGAGGAAATTTGGCATGGGAAACTTTAAAAAAGGTTTTGTGTTACTAGCTTCAACAGGAATCATTTTAATAATCTCCTATTACTTGCTGTTTGTCACTTTACGCATTCCATACATTGGGCTAAGCGTGGAAGAAAATGAAGTAGGTAAATGGCAGATATCTTATGTGGATCATCTCGGATGGGCAGAACAACAAGGAATCAAAGTTGGTGATACTGTATCATTAATAAATGGAGTTCAACCTAGTAATTATTCTACAATTCTACAATATGGTGTCATTGAACAAGCTGAGACATTAGTCATTAATAAAAACGGAGAACCGATATTACATAAGGTGACAAATAATATGACTCCGCAGCAAGTTCAGTATCATATCGTGATACCAACACTAGTGTTCGTTATTTTGTTCATATTTTCCTGTGTCTTATATTTGAAAAAAAGCGATGATAAGTCTGCTCTCATTCTGATTCTCTTTTTTCTTGCTATTGGCTTAAGTTATTTAAGTGCACCAGTTTCATCTAGGATGGACACTCTAGGGATATACATCAACCGAATCACCTTCTCATTAATACCTGTACTATTTTTAGAATTTCTAAATAACTACTTTATTCGGTATGGACTTTCTTTGTTTAATCGTAAGAGTTTATCGGTATTATATTTAGCCAATAGTTTACTGCTTGTTATTACTTTATTTTTTCAGATTTTTGGAAGAAACTTAGTTATTATTAGATATTCCTTTCTTGCAGTCTTCTCAATAAGTATTCTTTTATGTTTTTATATTTTACTCTCCCGTTATTTTCGTTATAGAGATACCATACACAAACCAATATTCAAAATAATAATAGTTGGTTTTACCCTGGCTTTTTCCCCGTTTGTCATCTTAATGGGTTTACCAAGTATTTTATTCGGGGTTGAACTAATACCAGGAGCTTTAGCGGCAGTTTCTTTAGTGTTTCTTCCCGGCGTGTTTTTATATCTGATCACAGCAAATCGCTTATTCGATATTGATTTCATCATTGATCGGATACGCTATTATGCTATTCTAAGCCTCATACCCACTATACTTTTGGTATTGTTCTTGTCCTATCTTTTGAGTGAGTTTACGTTAGTTCAGTGTATGAAACTCGGCATTGTTACTTATATAGGAATTATAGTGTTTCTCTATATAAAAGAAGAACTTGATTTCCATTTCCGTTCGAAATTATTTAGAGAAAAATATAACTTTCAAGCAAGTTTAGATCGTTTTTCTCAAGATATTGCCAAAGTAATGAAAATATCTGATTTAGAAGAACGATTAATCATGGAAGTAACTGAAGTTTTAGCCGTCAAAGCCATTTCGTTATTGGAAACGAACTTTATGGATTATTCATTAACAATAAAGACAGGGAGTCCAGACTTCCCAGAAACAGTTATAACTGATTGGTTAAAAAACAATACTGAATTGATTGCGGTTGGAGAATTGATTGATATTGGTAGTAATGGAGTCTTTCTTATAATCGGCAGTGAGAAAGCCAAAAGCAATCTTGTATGGATTCGAGGAAAATTGAATCGAACTGAATTTAATCAAGAGGAAAGAGTATGGCTTAGAACAATTGCAGTTTATGTGAGCATGGTTTATGAAAATCTGCATTTAATTGAGGGGTTAATAGAGAAATTAGAGGAAGAGGTTACTCAGAGAGACTCAGCAAAGCCTTGGGTGTTGCGCCTTCTATTTAACTTATCGGAGAAGGAGAGGCGTCGTCTAGCCTCAGACTTGCACGATTCGGCACTACAACAACAATTGCTTTGGTATCGCAAGCTTGAAATAATATCAGTCGATGAAAGAATCCCGGCGGATCTGAGGAAACAACTCAATACTATGGCCGAAGGGCTCTTAGATGTAACTCACCAAATTCGTGAAACCTGCAATGAACTACTGCCACCTTTATTAAAAGAGACTGGGATTGTAGAGGCATTAAAGAACTTATTTGCTAATGCTCAGTTACGAACGGATTACGTTGTGAATTTTAAGGCAACAGGTTTCAGTATAGATTTAGATTATGAGCATATATTAGCGCTTTATCGAATAGTGCAAGAGCTATTGACAAACGCCGCTAAGCACTCCAAGGCAACTGAGATTAAGATTATATTAGCTGATAGTCATGGTATTATAACGTTAAACTATCGAGATAACGGTATTGGTATGGATTTTGAAAACTTACAATCTTCGTTTAATCATATGGGCTTGTCTGGGATCAAAGAGCGAGTTTTAAGTCTTGAAGGTAAAACATGTTTTAATTCGAGTCTAGGCAAAGGGTTCGAAGTTTCAATTTGGATGCCACTAGACAAGGCTACTAGTCTAAACGAACAAGTTGTTTAAGGGGGAAAGGGCAAACGTGATTCAAATATTACTAGTTGATGATCATCCTTCAGTTGGTGAAGGAACAAAAAGTATGATTGAGCAAGAAAATGATATGAAAGCGACTGTTGTAACGTCTAGCATGGAAGCCTTAGAGGTCTTGAAAAACCAGATTTTTGATGTGCTGATGTTTGATTTGAATATGCCTGTAATCAACGGCTTGGAATTAACGAGGAGAGTAATCGCAATTAACTCCGATACGCCTATTTTAGTTTATACTGGATACGATATTTCGGCTCACTACAATATTCTAGTGGAAGCACGTGTCTCTGGTTTTATAAGTAAAACAGCATCCCGAGAGCAGCTTATTACGGCTATTCGCTGTGCTTTGCGTGGTGAAGCAGTTATACCCATATCCCTTTTGCACCAACTAAGGCGTAATGAGGCACGGGTAGATGCTTCGGAGAAGGAAGAAAGCGTAAAAAGGATATCAATCGATGAAAAGGAGCAAATGATTCTTCAAGAAGTAGCCAGAGGCAAGAGTAACAGGGAAATCGCGGATATTCTATTAATGAGTCAACGTACTGTTGAGTATAATCTGACTCGAATCTTCGGGAAATTAAATGTTCGTTCGAGATCAGAAGCAATATTTCAAGCCAAACGCCTTGGAGTTATTCCTCATGAGGATTTTATATAGTTATAAATCCTATTGGGTAAGTCCTAAGCAGGGACACCAACAGTTGTAACAGAGGTTTGGAAAAAGATAATCGTTTCTCCAGGAGGCCTGCGATGATTTGCGAGATCACCAGCTAGTCGTACCTATGCGCAAAATTCAAGAAATGCGGCAGCCGTGGTGGTTGAATTTTCCGGCGCTAGATAGTATTATTATAATTCAATTTTTCTGTACGTATGGTCTTTTTTGAGATTTTTATTAGAATTAATCCTCTTCTGACCGGACGATAATCCCAATTCTTTGATTACCATTTCGACGACTCGTTTTAATGAAAATTAAAGAATACTATGGAGGTATAAATGAAATCTATTTTGAAAATCTCTGATCTAAGTAAAAGTTATGGTGGAGAGTATGCTGTCCAAAATCTAAATATGCATATAACTCAAGGCGATATTTATGGATTCTTGGGACAGAATGGATCTGGTAAAACTACAACCATTAGAATGATATTAGGTTTAATTGAGCCAACATCTGGTTATGTTGAATTATTTGGAGAACCAGTAAGCAAAAGAAATTATCAAGTGTTTAGAAGAATTGGTTCGATGGTCGAGTATCCTGGCGCATATGAGAATCTGACTGCGGTGGAAAATCTGGAAATACACAGGAAACTTATGGGTATAAAGAAAAGAGATTCTGTTGAAGAAGTTCTTCATTTAGTTGGACTATCAGAAGCTCGAAATAAAAAGGTCGGAGAATTCTCATTAGGTATGAAGCAAAGGCTTGGTATAGGGAGAACACTATTACATAAGCCTGAACTTTTGGTATTAGACGAACCGACTAACGGTCTTGACCCAGTAGGTATAAAGGAAATTAGAGAACTAATAGTTACTCTTGCAAAAAGAGATAAAATTACTATTTTAGTATCAAGTCACCTTCTAAGTGAAATTGAACAAATGGCTACTAAAATTGGAATAATTAACAAAGGACTGTTACTTGAAGAAATAACTCTCGATTCACTAATAAAAAAGAGCGAGCGATATATTAGGGTTAAAGTTAATGACGCAGATGCTGCTATCGAATGTTTAACTAAAAATTTGAATATTAAAGAATTCACTGTAGAAAACGGTGTATTAAAAGTATATGAAAGACTCCAGGAAGCCGTAGACATTAACAGGCTTTTAGTAACTAATAATATTGATGTAGAGGAAATATGTTTAATCGAAGATAAGCTTGAAGACTACTTCTTAAAACTCATCGGGGGATTGGTATGATGACAATATTATTTGATTTATATAAGATTATAACTACAGAACTTCAAAAATTGAAAAACTGCAAAATTCTTTGGGCGATTCCGACAATCTTTGTAATTCCTAACTTCTTAGTGTTTCTTATCTATGCTATCAACCCAAAATATCCAATAGTAGTGTGGCAAGACTATTTTTTAACCCCTGTAATGCTTATCAATTTACTTGTAGGAATCGGTTTTTTTGCTTTGTTAACAGGCTTCATCTTTTCCAGGGAATATCAGGAGCATATGATAAATAATTTATTTACTTACCCTATTAGTAGATCCAATTTTTTTGTTGGGAAATTAATCGTTATGCTTATAATAATAGCTGTAACGCTTCTTGCTTCATTTGTGCTTTCAATATTATCAGGATTTATTTTAAAGCATGAACCTTTAACTACTATTGTTGTTTTTGAATATTTGAAAGTATATTTGTTAATGATTATAATGCACTTTGCATTGGTGCCAATCGTCGCACAATTAAGTATTTCAAAACGCAATATAATTCCGCCAATCATCCTTGGAATCTGTGCAATGGTTTTAAACCTTATTATACTTAACACACCTTTTAATACAATTTTCCCCTGGACTATCCCCGCAATATTCAGCCCCCACGAGGGAGGAAGATCATTCACTAATTATCCACTTGGAATCTTCACGTTATTGGCTACTTTTGTAATAGGTATTGTACTGAGCTTAAATTCATTGAAAAGAGATGTCCATTAAAAATAGAATCAGGAATAAGATAGGTATGGGGGGCGAGAGCCTTTGGGGGTAGTTCAAATGGTGCACCGGTGCACCATTTGGGCTCTCTTCCTCGTCCGGGACGGAGAGTATCGCTCAGTTGACAGCATTATCTTTAAATCGCACTGCAAAGATACCGCAATATGATTACGGTATCTTGCAGTGCGATTTACGGTGCAGAAGTATTTGAAATATAGTAGAGTAATATGTAGGGCGTATCCGGAATTTGCCGAAGAAGGATGAAATTAATAGATTTTCTGAGGGAGGAGTCTATATCGGACTAGATTTTTTCGTAACAGCCAGCATCTTCTCTGTTTTGGGGTATGGATTATGTTACCTCACTCTTTCCTGTAATTGTAAAAGTAAAACGCCTAGTGATAACTCGGAAAAATTAGCTCGAAGAGGGCGTAGCGGAACTAAAATTTAGTTTCACTACGCCCTCTTAATTACGATAGATTTCCTGCTATTCTATAGTTTGCTCAACCTGCGCTCGACAAAATTTGAAATCCGTACGAGGGCTTCCTGAAGTTGCTCGATGGAATAAGCATAGGAACAACGAATATATCCTTCTCCGGAAGGACCAAAAGCGGTTCCGGGGACAACAGCAACTTTTTCTTCCTTTAAGAGTTCTTCGGCAAACGCCTCGGAGGTCAAATTTGTCTTTGAAATATCCGGAAATACGTAAAAAGCACCTAAGGGTTCGAAACAGTCGAGCCCCATTTGCCGAAAGCCGTGAACCATAAGGCGACGTCGCCGATCATAAGCAGTGACCATGTCGGCTTTTGCTTCAGAGGCAGACCGTAACGCTTCTAAGGCTGCAATCTGGCCCATAATGGGGGCACAGAGCATGGTGTATTGGTGAATTTTGATCAGCCCGCTGATGAGATCCGCATGTCCTGCAACGTAGCCGATTCTCCAGCCAGTCATGGCGTAGGATTTTGAGAAGCCACTGACAAAGAGTGTGCGGTCGTGCATACCGGGTAAGCTGGCAAACGAGACATGTCTTCCGTCATAGCTAAGATCAGAATAAATATCATCAGCAAGAACGAGAAGATCGTGCTTAGCCACAAAATCAGCGATAGGGAGAAGGTCCTCACGACGCATGATCGCCCCAGTTGGGTTATTCGGGTAAGACAGCACTAAGAGCTTAGCTTTAGGTGTATACACTTGGCTTAAGTCTTCCACGCGTAAACGAAAGTCTTCCTTGGCGTGGGTTGGAACGTAACTAACACTTGCCCCGGCTAATATTGCGCATGGGGCGTAGGATACATAGGACGGATCGGGAACTAAGACAACATCTCCTGGTTCGAGCAAGGCTCGCATCACGAGATCAACAGCTTCGCTAGCTCCAGCGGTTATGAGGATTTCTGTAGCTGGATCGTAGCAAAGTCCCAAGGTTTGAGTCAAATGCTGGGAAAGTTCTTCACGTAACTCCAAGAGGCCAGCATTACTGGTATACATGGTCTGGCCCTGTTCTAAGGAAAAGATACCACTTTCTCGTACAGTCCAAGGGGTGACGAAATCGGGTTCTCCGACCCCTAGTGAAATGACATCCTTCATAGTTGCGACAAGATCGAAAAACTTGCGGATCCCTGAGGGCGGGAGAGCTGCGACATGGGAGGCGAGGTAGCGATTCATGGCGAAACCACGAGGCGTTGAATCGTCTCTTCCTCTCCGAGAAGCGCGACCCCGTCTTGCTTATATCTGCGAAGCACAAAGTGGGTTGCGGTACTCTGAACATGCTCTAGAGGAGCTAATTTTTCAGCTACAAAAAGAGCAACGTCTTGCATTGTTTTTCCTTCAATGAGCAGAGATAGATCGTATCCACCGGACATCAGAAAAAGTGCTTTGATTTCAGGAAACTTTTGTAACCGTTTGGCGATTTTATCAAACCCATAGCCCCGTTGAGGCAAGACTCTAACTTCGATCAGAGCGGAAACCTTTTCTTCGCCAGTTCGTGCCCAGTTGATCATGGGTTGATAGCCGACGATGATTTTTTCCTTTTCCCAATTGGTTATACGTTTGCTGATGTATTCAGCAGTCAAGCCTGTTTGCACGGAAAGCTCTTCAGGAGTAAGTCGACAATCTTCGGCGATGAGTTTGAGTAGTCTATGATCTTGTTCATTAAGCATTAAATACACCTCTTTAAATATATAAAAGTCATAACAAAATTAATTATAACACGCTTTTATACAACAGGGCTAGATTCGGAAGTAACATTGCTGTTACTTCCGAATCCAGCAAAGTTAACTGCTCGGTAATTCAGTTAGATTGAAGCTTTCGTCGCATTAAGGAGTCCACCAGCAAGAAGAATTTTAGCTTGACGTTCAGTTAGGCCATGTTTAACCCAAACTGGGTCTGAGCTGTCATTAAGGGTAATAGCAAAGGGAGCGGGGGAATGTACAGCTTGATGCATGTCTAAGAGGTGTAAAATATCCCCGGGCTGCATTCGAGTAAGGTCTTCCTCGTTGACAAAGGTGAGTGGAAGTATGCCAAAATTAATCAGATTGGCACGGTGGATGCGAGCAAAACTTTGGGCCAAGACAACGCGGAGTCCCAAGTACATGGGAGCAAGGGCGGCGTGTTCACGACTTGAGCCTTGACCGTAATTGTGGCCAGCAACAATGATGCTTTGCTTTAGGACCTTGGCCTTAGAGGCAAACTGAGCGTCGACTTTATTAAAGACGTACTCTGAAATGGCCGGAATGTTCGAACGGAGCGGCAGAATCTTGGATCCGGCGGGCATAATATCGTCCGTCGTTACATTATCCCCAAGCTTTAAGATGATCGGTAAGCTGAGCGTATTATCTAGTGCAGGGGCGAGGGGCAGTGGTTGGATATTGGGACCGCGCCGAATTGGGGTATCTGGATCACCGGGAGGTAAGATCATGCTGTCATCGATGCGAAATAAATCTGGGAAATCAACAACAGGGGGGATTCCTAAGGTACGAGGATCGGTTAAATAGCCTGTCAAGGCACACGCCGCTGCAATTTCGGGGCCAGCCAAATAGATCGAGGCATCTTGTGTACCACTGCGACCTTCAAAATTACGGTTAAACGTTCGGACTGAGACCCCTTTCGAGACTGGTGATTGTCCCATTCCTATACAAGGACCACAGGATGATTCAAGTAGTCGTGCCCCGCTATCTAGAAGATCCGTCAAAGCACCATTACTTGCTAGCATGCTTAAGACTTGACGGGAGCCGGGTGAAATAACTAAGCTTACGTTCGGATGAACGTGTTTGCCTTTTAGGATCTGACGAACACTCATCAGGTCTTGATAGGAAGAATTCGTACAACTACCGATGGCGACTTGCTGTACAGCTAGTGTCGCTAGATCAGTAACCGGAACAACCTTGTCTGGGCTATGGGGTTGGGCAACCAATGGAACAAGCAGTGAAAGATCAAGGTTAATGGTTTCATCATAAGAGGCGTCTTCATCAGCTGAGAGAGATACAAAGTCCTCCGCTCTTCCTTGCGCCTTTAGAAAAAGAAGGGTTTGCTCATCGCTAGGGAATACTGAAGAAGATGCTCCGAGTTCTGCGCCCATATTTGTGATGGTTGCGCGTTGTGGTACTGTAAGAGTTTCTACGCCAGGTCCAGCATATTCAATGATTTTCCCAACCCCTCCTTTGACAGAGAGCACGCGAAGGATTTCTAAAATGATATCTTTGGCTGAAACCCAGTCCGAGAGCTGTCCTGTAAGCCAGACCCGGAGGACTTTGGGGCTGGGAAGATAAAAAGCCCCTCCTCCCATCGCCACAGCAACATCCAAACCCCCAGCACCCATGGCCAGCATTCCCATTCCGCCTGCAGTTGGGGTATGACTGTCCGAGCCAAGTAACGTTTTACCAGGTTTAGCGAAGCGTTCAAGATGAACTTGGTGACAAATCCCGTTTCCCGGTCGGGAAAAATACGCCCCGAAGCGTGCCGCTGCACTTTGTAAAAATGCGTGGTCATCGGCATTTTCAAACCCTGTTTGAAGGGTGTTGTGATCTATATAACTGACCGAGCACTCCGTTCGAACTCTTGAAAGGTTCATAGCTTCGAATTGCAAATAAGCCATTGTTCCAGTGGCGTCCTGGGTTAAAGTCTGATCGATTTTCAGTGCGATCTCGTTCCCTTTTTTTAAGTCACCGGAAACTAAGTGAGATGTGAGTATTTTCTGTGTCAAATTTTGCCCCATGGTAATTCCTCCTTTGAATGGTATTAACTTTACCAAAAACAAGACGGAACATCTAGGGTTTTCCTGAAAGTATACAGAATATCTGTTTTTAGAGAAGCAGAGAACAGTCTCCTTACTTCAAGATATGTGACATGTTTCGATATTTTAAGTTGGGTTTGTCATAATTTCAGGTTATAATAGTTTATAGGGTAGAATCTTTGTGGCAGGGAGGAATCATTAGTAATATGCCTATATATGAATTTGGGTGTCCGAGCTGTGGCATTCTGACAACGGAATTGTATAAGATGGGGGAAAATGGTGAGCTGTTGACGTGTGGTAACTGTGGGCACGCTGGGCTTACAAGACAAATCTCCGGATTTGCAAGTCTGGGGGTCTCCGGAGGGGCCGGAGGTGGAAATTGCTCACCAGGATGTCATGGAAACTGTACTGGGTGTCATTGAAAGGGGAACCAAAGTCTTGAACAAGCGTCTGAATATTGTTTTGGTTGAGCCAGAAATCCCTCCGAATACGGGGAATGTGGCTCGGCTTTGTGCTGCAACTGGGGCAACACTACATTTAGTAAAACCGTTAGGATTTAGTATTGATGACAAACAATTAAAACGTGCCGGTTTAGACTACTGGCACTTACTTGATATCATGGTTTATGAAAATTTTGCGGAGTTTGAGGAAAAAAACCCAATAGGACTCCGTTACTTAGCGACCACAAAAGGTGGGCGGGCCTATACAGACATGACCTATGAGTCTGGGGGATATTTGCTCTTCGGGAAAGAAACTAAAGGATTGGCTCCTGAAATATTAGCACGTTACCCAGAGACGGCGTTCCGGTTGCCGATGCGTGCGGAAGCCCGTTCCTTAAATTTATCGAATTCTGTGGCAGTCGTTGTATATGAAGCATTGCGTCAATGGGGTTTCCCCGGTCTTGTATAGAAAGGAGCAAAGAAATGGTATCCAACGTTGAAACTATAGAGAACAGGCGTAAAGCGGGGGCGGTGGAGGAACCATCATGACATATTTGTTAACCTTTCTCATGGCGCTTTTGATAGCTGTGATCGCTACGCCCGTTTCTATGAAATTAGCGGATAGGTGGGGAGCTATTGCTTATCCCGGTGGTCGGCATGTTCACAAGAAGCCGATTCCCCGTCTCGGTGGGTTGGCACTATATGCCGCATTTTGGAGTGCGGCTTTGATCATACAATGGTGGGATAAATCCTTTACAATGGATGCATCTACAATTATGCAAATATGGGGGTTATTCATCGGGAGCACTATCATTGTGATGGTTGGCATATGGGACGATACCCGTGGAATGCGACCCCTAGTTAAGCTGATTTGGCAAATCGCGGCGGCTTCAGTGCTTCTCGCGTTTGGCTTTTCCATGAACATCATCTCACTGCCGTTTATTAGTCCAGTTGATTTTCAGCAACTGGGGCTAGGTGCCATTGGCCTTATATTAATGCTCTTTTGGGTTGTCGGATTGGTTAACACTGTCAATGTATCAGATGGACTTGATGGTCTAGCTGCAGGAATATGTTTTATAGTAGCAATTTTGCTGTTTTGGTCTGCGAATCGGATCGGTCAACTTCCGGCTGCCCATCTTACTTTGGCCTTGGCTGGCGCACTCCTCGGTTTTTTATTCTTCAATTTCCCACCAGCTCGTGTCTTCATGGGAGACTCAGGAAGTATGTTCCTTGGCTACATTATTGGTGGAATTTCTATCATGGGTCTGCTTAAAACGGCTACGATTCTGGGATTGGTTTTCCCACTGCTTGTTTTAGGAATGCCAGTTACCGACCTAACCTTTGCCATTATTCGTCGAAAGCTGAGAGGACAGTCTATGGCGACAGCTGACCGAGGGCATTTACATCATCGTTTGCTGGATGCTGGGTTGAGTCAACGAACAGCAGTACTTTCAATGTATGGGATCAGCGCTTGCTTTGGTGTGGCTGCTGTGCTTGGGGCTAAGGGGCAGTGGATTTGGGCCCTGGCTATGCTTATTGTAGTTTTTGCCTTGCTTATTATCATTCTAATGCGTAGAACAGCAATACTGGCGGTTTTTAGTCGACGAAATTCAAAGTAACTCGCTTTCGCTTAAGATGAACATTGTGACTTCGGTGGCATGCTTACACTTCTTTTTTGATCAATGCATATGATGGTCGGAAAGGGGGTATAAGTATGCCATTACAAGTGTTTGCCTTTAATAATGGCTTAACAGAAAATGCTAGGGGTTATCCCTATCTTAGACGTAACGGGGATATCATCAACCAATGAGGGATTTTTGAAATTCCTATTCAAAATAACGGTACACTCCTTGGGCGTCCAAGTCGACGGCTCATTAATGAGGCCCATGCTATGGGAGTCAAAGTATTCTTGGTGGTTAGCAATCTAACCGCACAAGGTCAGTTTTCCACTGCTCTGATCGGGCGTTTGGTAGGCGATCAAGATTTTGCCAACCTCGTTTGGCGAAACATTAGAAATGTCTTGGTCGAGTATCAGTTTGATGGAGTTAATCTTGATTGGGAGAAAGCGGGCCTGCAGACCGAGCCTTGTTTACCAATTTGATCAGAGATTGGTCTGTGCGGTTTCAAAGGGCAAATTTCCTCGTCTCGATTGATGTGCCAGCAAAAAAATCGGATGACCCGATGAGTGAGTGGGGGGGGCTTTTGATTATAAGGCGATTGGTCAGGCGGTCGATGAGGTGATTATTATGACCTACGAGGAGCATAGGGCGGGAAGTGAACCAGGATCCGTCGCTTCAGTACCATGGGTTACTAGCGTCCTAAATTATGCAATTGCCAATATCCCGCTCCAGAAAATTTATAGGGGAATTTCGATCTATGGGTACGATTGGCCAGAGCAAGGTGCTGGTCGTGTGATCGGCTATCCACAGGCAATCGAACTGGCACGTCGTCATGGAGCCCCATGGCAATGGGATGCAACTCAACATAGCACGTACTTCCGTTATGAGACTATGGGTGGTCGATATGGTCGCCATACTGTTTATTTCGAAGAATCCCGTAGTTTGAAAGACAAGCTGGACCTTGCCTTACTTAAGAGTATTCGTGGTGTAGCACTATGGGAAATGAACCTTAGTTATCCTAGCTTTTGGGATGTACTTCAAACCTATGTTAAGCATCCATCAAGAAAAAAGTAGGTGTAAAAATGCAGATTTATTTTCATGGACATTCCTGCTTTGAAATTGTAGGAAATGCAGGTAGAATTCTTATTGATCCCTTTTTGACTGGTAATCCAAGCACCACCGCTAAACCTGAAGATTTTACTGAACTTGACGCAATATTGGTCTCTCATGGACATAGTGACCATTTGGGAGATGCGATACAGTTGTCTATGCAGACAGGAGCCCCCATAATTGCTGTTTTTGAGTTGGCCCTTTATTGCCAGAGTCAGGGAGCAAAGACGCACGCTATGCATCTTGGGGGAAAGCACCTATTTCCCTTTGGATGGGTCAAACTTACGCAGGCCTTGCATGGCTCCGGAATTGAAGACCCAGAAGGCGGAAACATGATCTATGGCGGTCCACCCTGCGGGTTTTTAATTCAGATCGAAGAAAAATGGCTTTATCATGCAGGAGATACTGGATTGTTTGGCGATATGGAACTTATAGGTCGTCGACATCCCCTTGCGGTAGCAATGCTTCCGATCGGAGATAATTTTGTCATGGGCGTCGAAGAAGCAGTTCATGCCTCCCAATTATTAAGACCTAAAGTAGTTATTCCGATGCACTATAATACGTTTCCTCTAATTGCTCAAGACGTGGGAGAGTTCGAACATCTCCTTCAACGCAGGGCTCCAGAGAGCCAAGTCAAGGCGTTAAAGCCCGGCGAAATGTTCGAGGTGTAAAACATATCTTTAAAAAATATCCCGCTTGATTTAGTCAAGCGGGATATTTTTATGTAAAAAAGGTAAAACTTTTGGTAGAAAGGAGATGAGGTTAATGACAAGAAAACCATGTTCGACACGTTGTCTTTATGCAGTTGAAGGGCACTGTCGATTAGAACACATTCTCGGAGAGCGACGAGGACCGAGCTGTCCGCATTACGAAGAAGATTTTAATATTATGAGTAGGGGGAGGATCTAGTATGAAGCAGTCAAAACCAAAGGTGAAGAGAATAGATCCGCTAGAACCTTTGAAAATGGAAATTGCAGCGGAATTGGGCTTACTTAACCAAATCCACAGTAATGGGTGGCATTCTTTGAGTGCCAAAGAGGCAGGGAAAATTGGAGGGCTCATGACCCAACGGAGACGAAAAAAAAGTGAGTCTCAGGGATAAACATGGTTGAATAAGAATTCTTGTGATATAATTATAGCTCGTAAAGTAATAAGTTGGGAGCGTTTTTAGTTGACAAAGCATCAACAGATTTTGACTTTTATTGAAGATCTTGCAATTGGCAGTAAGGTTTCAGTGCGTTTTATTGCCAAAGAATTAGATGTCAGTGAAGGAACAGCTTATCGGGCTATAAAAGAGGCAGAGTCAAAAGGATTTGTTCGTTCAATTCCCAAAGTGGGAACGATTCGAATTGAAGGGGTCAAAGAACGACAAATTGAGGACCTAACGTTGCGTGAAGTTTCACAGATAGCCGAAGGGATCGTTATTTGTGGCTTTCAGCATCTCGATCGTTCGCCAAATAAGTTCCTTATTGCAGCAATGGAAGTCGCCTCTATGGGACGGTATTTGGAAGGAGACGCGTTGTGTATTGTCGGAAATCGACGCGACGCTCAGATTTTTGCCTTGGAACATAATGCTTCGCTGTTGATCACTGGAGGACAGGAACCCGACGAAGAGGTCGTAGCCTTAGCACGACAAAAAGAGTTAGTAATAATTCAATCCCCCTACGATACCTTTGCCGTCACTTCGATGATTAATCGTGCCCTATATGATCGATTAATTCAGAAAGAACTTATTTTAGTCGAAGATATTATGGTTAAAGATGTTAGTTTTTTGAAGGCAAATATGACCGTTGAAGACTGGCGCGCACTTTCGCAAAGTACGGATCATAGTCGTTTCCCTGTCGTAGAAGAAGACATGACTCTTGTAGGTATCGTTACTGCAGTAGATGTTGCTGGCGCGGATGTTAAAACGTTGATTAAAGATGTGATGAATGTTAATCCATTTATGGTTGGACGAGATGATCCCGTAACCCATATTTCTCGGATCATGGTTTGGGAAGGATGGGAAATTGCTGTCGTTGCAGATCAGGGCAAACTGATTGGAATTGTCAGCTTACAAGACGTTATTGAGGCTTATCAGCAAGTTCAAAAACAACCTCAATTTGGTGAAACAGTGGACAACCTTGTCTTAAGTGGCTTCAGATACGTCGATGATGCAGAACATCTTACTATAGAGGGCGAAATCACCAATTCTATGGTTAATGACTATGGTTCGGCAAGCTGTGGGGTACTCGTTACTGTCATGAACATGGCTGGTTATATAGGCTTGAGAAAGAAGTATCGGTTAGATGCGATTACCGAAAATTTTACGCTTTATCAACTTCAGCCCATCGCAGTAGGGACGGAAATAAAGGTCACTGCAAAACTACTGCTTGTTGCCAAAAAGCATTGCAATATTGAAGTAGAAGTCACGGTTGATAATGTTGTGGTTGCCAAAGGACTAATGACGGCTAGAATTGGGGATAAAAAACTGGTCAGCAAAGAGCCCAGTAAAGAGTGAGCGGATCATAATTTATTTATAATCCATAGGAAAGGCCTTGACCAGATCAAGGCCTTTTTATTCTTTAGGGAGATAAGCATGTTTGCTAACAATATTTGCTATGCTAACGACAATGACTTAAAGATTGGAATAAGATCATTACTTTAATTAGAGTTAGTAGCGCTGTTAGACAATTGGCCAATTTAGCGATACAATTATTGTATTAAGTCAAAACTTATTCATTGTGAGACTCCCACTCAAATGGTAGTCGTAACCTGGACTAAGCTTTTTGTGGGGGCAGCTCTCCAGAGGTCTCGATGTTCAACTTCAGTCGAACGAGCTCATTTACTCCCACGAAAATTTTACAAAACTATATTGTTCTTGATACCTTGATATGGGAAGGAGGGTGATGCCTTGTGAAAACAGACGATATTGATAATAAATATGGCTTTGTTCACCTTCATAACCATACGGAATTCAGTCTGCTCGATGGAGCAGCACGGATCAAAAATTTGGTTAAGCGTGCGGTTGAATTAAAAATGACAGCTTTGGCAATTACTGATCATGGAGTCATGTATGGGGTCATAGACTTCTATAAGGCTTGCCTTAAAGAGGGGATCAAACCGATTATCGGATGCGAAGTCTATGTCGCTCCCAATAAGCGGACAGACCGTGTCCCCGGAAAGGATGATGCCAATCGTCATTTAGTCCTGCTAGCTGAGAATGAGGAAGGGTATCGCAACCTTATTAGGCTGGTATCAATGGCTCACATCGAAGGGTTTTATTATAAACCTCGAGTAGATAAAGAAATTCTGCGCAAGCATTCCTCAGGCCTTATCGCGCTTAGTGCGTGTTTGGCGGGGGAGGTTGCGAGTTGCCTTCTGCAGGAACAATTAGAAATAGGAATAAAGAGTGCCCTAGAGTATGAGGAGATTTTTGGGAAGGGTAATTTCTTTCTCGAAGTTCAAGATCACGGTCTAGCGGAACAACGCAAAGTAATTTCTGAGATGTGGAAAGTCCATGAACGCACGGGGATTCCGATGGTGGCAACGAATGATGTGCATTATGTTAAGCGAGAGGATTCATTCGTGCAAGATGCTTTGCTCTGCATCCAAACTGGTAAAACTATAGCGGATACGTCACGGATGCGTTTTTCCAGTCAAGAGTTTTACCTTAAATCTGAACATGAAATGGCGCTGCTGTTTGGGGAACACCCTGAGCTATTGGAAAATACTGCACAAATCGCAAAACGTTGTCAAGTCGAGTTCCAATTTGGGGGTAACCTTTTACCTGTGTTTGAAGTTCCTGAAGGGTATACGTTAGATGGTTATCTTGAAGCAGAATGTCGCAAGGCTTTTCCAAACTATTACCCCCAAATGACGGAAAAGGAACGGGATCGGTTAGACTATGAACTCCAAGTCATTTTTCAGACAGGGTTTTCGGGCTATTTCCTGATCGTTGCAGATTTCTGCCGTTTCGCTAAGGATAATGGCGTGGCTGTAGGTCCCGGGAGGGGGTCTGCTGCGGCGAGTATGGTTGCTTATTTATTAGGAATTACGTCTGTTGAACCGCTGCGTTTTGATCTTCTATTTGAACGCTTTTTGAATCCAGAACGCATCTCTATGCCAGATATTGACATAGACTTTGACCCGGACGGCCGGGAACGAGTGATCCGCTATGTGACCGAGAAATATGGTGCGGATAAGGTGTGTCAAATCATAACCTTTGGAACCATGGGGGCTAAAGCGGCGATCAGAGATGGAGGCAGGGTTTTGGCTATGCCCTTAGCCCGGGTCGATAAAGTTGCGAAAGCGATTCCTGCGGATTTAGGGATGACCTTGGAAAAAGCACTTAGTGTGTCCCCTGATTTGGCGCGTATGGTCGAAGAGGATGAAGAGGTTAAAAGGCTCTACACCTTAGCCCGATCTCTCGAAGGCATGACCAGACACGCTTCAACTCATGCAGCAGGGATCGTTATCTCTAAGGAACCCCTGATGAATTATCTCCCACTTCAGAGGACGTCCGAGGATTTTGTCATGACTCAATTCCCCATGAAAGTGGTCGAAGAAATTGGGCTTCTGAAGATGGACTTTTTGGGCTTGCGCAACTTAACTATTTTGCAAGAGGCTGTGCGACGGATTGAAGAGACGCATGGATTAAAATTGGACTTACAAACTCTGGCCCTTGATGATCCTCAGACGTATAGCTTATTAGCTGCGGGAAACAGTACCGGGATCTTTCAGCTGGAAAGCGGTGGCATGCGCGCGATTCTGAAGGAACTTAAGCCGACCTGCTTTGAGGATATTATCGCAGTCAATGCCCTATACCGACCAGGTCCGATGGATCAAATTCCAGAATTTATTCGACGTAAACAAGGAAGTAACATCACTTATCTGCATCCAAAGATGGAGCCCATTCTCAAATCTACCTACGGAATTATCGTATATCAGGAACAAGTCATGCAACTTGCCCGTGATCTTGGTGGCTATTCTCTTGGCCGGGCGGATTTACTTCGCCGAGCAATGGGAAAAAAGAAAAAAGAAATCATGGAAGAAGAACGTCAGAACTTTATTCATGGTTTGCAAGATGAAGCTGGGGAATGGATTATCCTAGGCGCGCTTCGGATTGGTTTAACGCCGCATGATGCAGAAGAAATTTTTGATTTAATGGCTAAGTTTGCAGAATATGGCTTTAATAAAGGACATGCTACGGCTTATGCCGTGATTTCGTATCAGACAGCCTATTTAAAAGCAAACTATCCTCTAGAGTTTATGGCAGCCCTCTTGAGCACGGTGATGGGTTCTTCCGATAAAATATCCTTTTATATTCAAGATGCTAAACTTGGTGGGATTCAGGTGCTCCCGCCCGATGTTCAGTACAGTCAAGTTGGTTTTTCAATTGAGGAGCAGGCGATCCGTTTTGGCTTAGGTGCTATCCGCAATGTGGGCGTAAATGTCATTGAGAAAATTCTGGAAGCGCGACAAGACGGACTCTTCGAATCCTTGGATGATTTCTGTATTCGTGTCGACCATAAGGTTTTGAATCGGCGCGTACTGGAAAGCTTGGTCCGTGCTGGGGCAATGGGTTCATTTTGTTCACGAGCGCAGGCTTTTGCGGTAATAGATCAGGTTTTAGACACGACAGGGCGTCGGCAAAAAGATCGGCTTTCTGGTCAATTCTCTCTCTTCGATTTGGATGAAGGCATGGCTTCAGCGACTAGTTTGCCAGACCTTCCCGATTTTCCAGAACGTGAGATCCTGGACATGGAGAAAGAATACCTAGGCCTCTACTTAAGTGGGCATCCCCTTTCTTCAGTTCTTCCTCAGCTACAGACCTTCCTGTCTTCCGATATTCTGACCTGTCTCGAAGGTGAGGAGGAGAAGAAAGTGTCGCTTGGCGGATTGGTCACTGGATTTCGGCAGAACGTGACTAAGAAAGGCGAGATGATGGCTAGTTTTGTTTTGGAAGATTTAACGGGTGGAGTCGAGGTCTTAGTTTTCCCGCGAGTCTATGCGCAGACACGCACTTTGGGCAATGATCAGGTAATCGTGGTTGTAGGAAAGTATATTATTAGGGACGAAGAGAAAAAAATCTTCGCTGAGAAAATTACAGCACTTGAGGATTTAAAGCCTTTTGTAGATAAGAATCCAATCACCCTACCTAAAATCCCCAAGCCTCAGACAGTTGAAAAACGTCTTTTCCTAAGATTTACCACTGAAGAAAGTGACCTGCTGGAAACGACCATGAACATACTACAACGATTTCCTGGAAGTCAACCGGTGTATTTCTACTTTGAAGATACCAAGAAAGTTATGGAAGGAGAACGGGAGTTTTGGGTAAATGATGAAGGTGATTTAGAGGCGGCACTTCATAAAGTCATGGGGCAGGGTAATGTAGTTTGGAAACCAGCGAAAAATTTTGCTAAATAATGACTGAGTTGCAGGATTCTTGACATTGAAGGCGAAATTCATGAAAATATCCTTGAATCGAATAAAAAGGAGATACACTGTGCGTACTGCGATTTATCCAGGAACATTCGACCCAGTAACCAATGGGCATCTCGATGTATTAATCCGGGCCAAGGAACTATTTGACGAGGTGACGATTGCCATCGCTGCAGATAGTAAGAAGACACCCTTGTTTACGCTTGGTGAGAGAATGGAATTACTCTTGGAAGCGACGAAAGACATGCCAAATGTTAAAGTCCGTGTTTTTGAAGGGTTGACCGTTGAATTTGCACGACAATGTGGTGCAGTCGCCATTCTTAGAGGACTACGAGCCTTATCTGATTTTGAATATGAATTTCAACTCGCCTTAATGAACAAAAAAATTGCTGCTGATATTGAAACAATTTTCCTGATGACTCAGGCCGAATTCTCTTTTATCAGTTCTAGTGCGATCAAGTGGGCTGCTAGTTTACATGCCGAGGTCTCAGCTTTTGTACCACCGCATGTCGAAAAGGCATTAATGTCTAAATATGCTAGCCTGCGTACAGATTCAAATGGTGTGGATTAGACTTGGAAGATCACCTTTGTTGCACAATCAGAAGGGCTATGGTATCATAATACGGATTTAATAAGGGGGCTTTTTCAGAATGTGGACAGTCATTTATATTGCACCCAATAAGTTGATAGCGGAAAAATATAAAGCGTTCCTCACCAATGAAGGAATGTTGGTTCAACTTCGGCCGATTGGTTCGGCGCATCTCGGCGACCATGCTTCAGTAGAAATTCTCGTTCCGGAATCGGAAGCCGAAGAAGCGCATGAAATCATTACTGGCGCCATAGGGAGCTAATTATGTTTAAAGATATATTCAGAAAAACTAAGTACGTCACCATTCAATCTGCTCCACAACAGAAACGCAGTCCTTCTGATGTTTCTGAACAAGAACCTATGACTATAAGCAAAAAAGAACTTCCTGATGGTCTTTGGGTAAAGTGTCCAAAGTGTGGAGAAGTTCTCTTCACCAAAAATCTTGAGGAAAACGCACGTGTTTGTACCACGTGTGAGTATCATTTTCGAATTTCCGCGAAGGCACGCCTTGGATTTTTGGTGGATGAAAACAGTTTTGAAGAGTGGGATTCTGAGATGCTTTCTCTTGATCCAATGGAGTTTCCTGGCTATGAAGAAAAGCTCATGGAGGCCCGAGAAAAGTCAGGTATGATGGAAGGTGTGCTCACGGGGCGTGCTTTGATCGAGGGAGTCCCTGTAGTACTAGCTTTCAATGAAACAAATTTTATGATGGGCAGCATGGGCTCAGTCGTGGGAGAAAAGATTGTGCGGGCTATCGAACGTGCGCTTGATTTGCGTTTACCAGTGGTCATATTTTCTGCTTCTGGGGGCGCTCGGATGCAAGAAGGAATTCTTTCTCTTTACCAGATGGCCAAGACCAGCGCTGCTCTGGGTAGGTTGGCTGAACAACATCTACTGTATATTTCAGTGCTCACGGATCCTACGTTTGGCGGGGTCACAGCTAGCTATGCATCACTTGGGGACATTTTAATTGCTGAACCCAATGCGCTAATTGGATTTACAGGGCCGCGGGTCATCAAGCAGACAATGAGGCAAGAACTACCCGCTGGAGCACAAACGGCGGAGTTTAACCAAGAGCATGGCTTGATTGATCTGATTGTGAAACGTGGCCAGATGCGTTCAACTTTGGCAAGATTGTTGCTATACCATCAGGAAGGAGCATAGTATGGCGCAACTGTTTGATTTTGAAAAACCGATTGTAGAACTTGTCCAAAAGATTTCGGAACTCCAGAAATTCTCTGCTGAGAAAGGTATTGATCTTTCACGGGAAGTGGCCACCCTGGAAAATAAAGTGGCTCTTTTAAAGATGGAGATTTACGGAAGCCTTGAACCTTGGCAAAAGGTTCAAATTGCTAGACATTCAGAGCGACCTAATTTTTATGACTATGCGCCACTACTGTTTGAAGAGTTTATAGAACTCAAAGGGGATAGGCTTTTTGCGGATGATCGCTCGATTGCGGGTGGAATTGCACTTTTTCATGGAACGGCCGTGACGGTAATTGCTCAGGTTAAGGGGAAAGACACGAAGGAGAATATTAAACGTAATTTTGGTATGCCACATCCGGAAGGATACCGCAAAGCGGTGCGCTTAATGGATCAAGCTGAAAAATTTGGACGCCCGATATTAACCTTTATTGATACACCTGGAGCTGCCTGTGACTTAGGGGCGGAGGAGCGAGGACAGGGTGAGGCCATTGCCAGATGCCTCTTAGCGATGGCCGGTTATCACGTACCAGTGATCTGCACGGTGATTGGAGAAGGTGGAAGCGGCGGCGCACTCGCCCTTGGGGTGGGCAATGTGGTCTTGATGCTTGAGAATTCCTTTTACTCGGTCATTGCCCCAGAAAGTTGTGCCTCAATTCTTTGGAAGGACACGACCAAGGCCAAAGAAGCAGCGGCTGCTTTAAAGTTTACGGCGCAGGATCTTTTACGACTTGGGGTTGCGGATGAGATAGTGCGAGAACCTCAAGGTGGCGCCCATAACAACCTCCAGCAAACGGCAGAAGAATTATCTCAGGTTATTTCCAGATACCTCGTGCGCTTGCGGACTGAGACTCCTGAAGCTCTGGAGGAAAAACGATATCAAAAATTACGGGCAATTGGGGCCTTTCAAGAAAAAAATACATTAAATTTAGCAAAAGGTCTTGACTAAATCTTTGAATTAATGGTATTATAGCTAAGTCGTCTTAAACCAATGGGCGAACAATTGGGCGAGTGGCGGAATGGCAGACGCGTCGGTCTCAAAATCCGATATATGTGAGTATGTGGGGGTTCAAGTCCCCCCTCGCCCACCAATTGTATGCAAAACCTGTTTTTAACACATAGTTAAAAATGGGTTTTTTTATTTTATTCAGAAATTAAAAATTTGCAAAAAAATAAGCACCTTAGAACGTCGGTTCGATAGGTGGCTTCTATGAAGTGTTCACTCAATAATTGCACCTCTGCTTTGTAAGATAAAAGACCTTTATAGTTGACTCGTATCTTTAAGACTAAATGTGATAGACTAGTAAATACAAGCTTTTCTATTATTTGAAGGCTTAGCAAAAATAAGCTTAAGGAGTTGAAGCAATGGCGATTGAAACATATATCAATTTTAATGGCAACTGTCGCGAAGCAGTAGAGTTTTATGTACAGGTTTTCGGAACAGAAAAACCACAAATAATGACCTTTGGAGATACTCCACCTGATCCAAAGTTTCCTCTTCCAGAGGAGGCAAAAGCCTTAATAATGCATACTCAACTTAAGATTACTGGAAGTACTGTTATGTTTTCTGACGTTTTCCCTGGCATGCCTTTTGTTGCAGGAAACAACATAAGTCTTACCTTAATCAGTAAGGACGTGGATGAGATCAAATCCTTATTTAGTAAACTGAAAGAAGGCGGCACTGTAGGCATGGATCTTCAAGAAACATTCTGGAGCAAATGCTACGGCAGTCTAACTGATAAATTCGGAATACCGTGGCAATTTAGCCATGACGACGGAAAAATGGGAAGGTAATTCTTCCATAAGAATTTCAGATTTAACAGACACGCAAATAATGATAATCCCCTCCAGTTATCAAGAGGCGTAGGAGGCTCAGGACAGGAAGCGGGAGAATGGCCCACTGACTATTGGGAAAATGGTTACAGGAAGATGATCTTTTTTCACCCGGAAATATCCTACAAGGAATACAAAAACGACCTAAACGAGTTGGAAAAGATCTCGGGCGATAAACTTATAGAGTTAGGCATATCCTTTGATAAACCATATAAGGCGGCAGATATCAGCACGATACTACCGAATGTTAAGAAATCATGGTATTGGGTTGACGCTTTTAGATCAAGCGATTTAGACCAACATAAAACTGACGCTCAAGAACACGACGCTAAGTCTACCTATATCAACGAAAATGAAGTGTTAGGAGTACGTATGAGGGAATTCTATGATAATGAGCTTAGAGACTACGCTAGTCTCCTTTGGTTACTAAATACTAGTAAAGATAAAAAATATAACGAAGTCTATAAAGAACTTGTCTCTAAAGGCTACACGGATTCCTCCAATGTTCCTATTTTAGGAGCAATCGTTTATGGCACGAAGGATGAACTTAAGTCACTTATTGGAAATCCTCATATTAAAGGTGCTTCCTTTGGAGTGGTAGTTGATAAATATTAAGTATGAATAAATATACCACACAAACTATATGCTTTTTTGATGTCTGATTGTAGTTGACGGGTCTGTCTCTACAATTAGACATTTTTTTATGGCACAGGTCTAAAATTGAGTTTCCTTAATTGAGTTTGGCCTTAATTGGCCTTAATTGCACCACTTGATAAACAATAATAATATATTGATAAACGATAAAAATATATTGATTAATAGAAAAGTATTGTATATACTTATAACGAAATATGTTTATAGGGGGATTTGGCAACATGATAATTTTAGATCAGAGAGGGTTTTCAGGGTTAGTTAAGCATCTTCTGGACCTCATATTTGTGGGAGGAATAGGTATTTTGTTAAGTTTACCCATTGCTTTGAAATGGTATATGGGATTGCTGTATACAAGAACAAGTGAAAATTATGATTTCTTATTAGGTTTCCTATTCATAACTGGTGTTTTAGGCTTGGCGGTCGTCAATGAAATTAGAAACTTAATTAAGAACATAAATAAGAGAAATCCCTTTATTAGGGCTAATGTTAAAAGTCTGAATCGAATTGCTGTCTCCTGTTTGCTGATTGTGGCTTGCTATATTATTAAAATAATTTTCTATAATTCATTTCTGACCATTATTATAACCATGGTATTTATCATCACTGGATTTTTCTCTATTATCTTAGCGGAGGTCTTCCAACAGGCCGTCATTGTAAAAGAAGAAAATGATTTGACAATATAATGGAGGCTGAAATATGTCGATTATTGTAAATTTAGATGTCATGATGGCAAAAAGAAAAATAAGCTCATCTGAGCTAGCAGTAAAAATAGATCTCTCTCAAGCAAATTTATCAATTTTAAAGACCAATAAAGCAAAAGCAATTCGCTTTTCAACCCTGGAGGCCATCTGTAAAGCCTTGAGTTGCCAACCTGGAGATATTTTAGCTTTTGAAGAGGATGATCATATTTTGTAATGAAAGGGGAAATAACCATGGAAGATATAATGATAGTTCAAGGGGAGGAAGCTAGTAAAACTGTCGTTATAAAGGAAGATATATACCTCATTGTCCGTTCAGTTCTATTAGGGGTGCTTTTTGATTTTCTGTTTTATAAAAAAGCACTAGGGATTTCATACACATTATTTGTAGTCGCTTTTTATGTAGTTTTTTTATGGAGTTTACGTGACAAAGTAGCCTTTAAATTTAGTCTTGGCTGGTTTTTGAGTATACCTATTATCGCGTTATCAGCTACATATTTTATCTTTTCAAATCAAATTTTTGCATCGCTAAACTTCTTTATCATTCCAGTTTTAATAATTGCCCAAACAATCTTGATAACTAAGAAAAACAAACACAGATGGTATGATCCAAGGATTATTAAGGATATTGTCAATGGGATTTTTAATCGTGCATTTAGCTACACTTCAAAACCATTTGTAATCGTATTAAGTTCCCTGCGAATTAGAAAGAGTAATGAAAAGTATGATGTTCTCAAGAAAATTCTTATCGGCTTGACGATTGCTATTCCCCTCTTGATAATTGTTATTTCTCTTCTCGCGTCAGCGGACAGGATTTTTAAGCACTTCATAGATGAGATATCGAGCTCATTTGGAACGATTAACATTGGTGATTTTTCGTTACAGGGAATTATTGCTTTACTAATTATGGTTATTGTATTTAGCTATATATGGAGCTTTTCAAATCCTAATGACCATATACAAGCTCAGGGGCAGCCGAATTCTTTAGAATCTAATAAGCGAAGTTGGGACCCCATAATCTCTATAACTATTTTGATCGCCATTAATTGTGTGTATCTAGTTTTTACACTTATTCAGTTCGGCTATATGTTTGGTCCACTCAATAATGCTTTACCGGCAGAGTTTACTTATGCAGAATACGCACGAAGAGGATTTTTTGAATTATTAATGGTTACGTTAATTAATTTCAGCTTGGTGCTCAGTAGTATAAGATTCACCAGAAAAGACGGTAATTTGGTTGCTAGAACAGTTCAGATTTTGCATTCTCTCCTTATTATCTGTACCGTCGTAATACTAATATCGGCTTTTCTCAGAATGTCATTGTATGAGGCAGTCTATGGTTACACGTATTTGAGGGTGCTCACGCATAGTTTTATGATCTTCCTAGGTGTATTGTTAGCGATAGCATTCTATAAGATTTGGAACGAAGGTATCTCTCTACTTAAACCGTATATTGTAGTTTCAATACTGGCTTATATGCTCGTCAATTTTGTAAACATTGATGTAATAATCGTAAAAAACAATATAGCCCGATATGTTGAAACGGGTAAGCTCGATCCGTATTATTTGAGAAACTTGTCCTACGACAGTATACCATTGGTAGTGAATCTGCTTAAGGATGGGAAAGTGTTTAAGGATGAAAACGTGTCTAATGATCTTAAAAGTTATTTGGCGGGACAACAAAATCTATTATCTATTGAGCAAAGCTGGCAGTCATTTAATTTATCCCGACACAAGGCAAAACAAGTGCTTTCTCAAAATACATTTTAATAAAGTTGGCATTTACAATATCTTCTTAGAATATTCAATGCCAACAAAGTTATTAGAGTTGGCATTGAATATTCCATTAGACGCAAAAGGCACTACGAACACTTCTTTAGATAGTGGGGGTAAATGAAAATGAAAGAAATTGAGAAGAAGTTATTAGGTATATATGATCTGTTTCTAGCATCAGGCGCTATTTACATTGGAGTAAAGATGGTAAATTCAAATAACAACAATATGATCAAACAATTGTTCTCAGTATCCCGGAAAATGCGTCTTATCAATCTCCAATCAAGTTCAGATTCAGGATTACCCTAGTCGGATTTTCGGTGAGTTTGATATCCAAATTAAGTAGTCAATATGGTTCCGAGCGTGAGAATCCTTTACTTGTTCAGTTGAAATGACTACACTAATATTATCCTCTTATAGATATCCATTGGGATGCTTAAGGTGCCAAGCCCAAGCACTCTGAAGGATTTGCTCTATGGAACTATGTTCTGGTGTCCACCCTAGGAGGGTTTGAATTTTCTCAACTTTGGCTACCAGTTTGTCCGGGTCTCCAGGGCGACGAGGGGACTCGAGCACTGGAATCGGTCGACCAGTAACAAAACGCGCAGTTTCGATGACTTCCTTGACACTATATCCTGAACCTGTCCCTACATTATAAACTCCGCTACCTACCCCTGTTGCCAAGCCCTCTAAAGCTAAGATATGGGCATTGGCCAAATCGAGGACGTGGATATAATCTCTGAGACAGGTTCCATCTGGGGTAGAATAGTCTGTGCCAAAAACGCTAATGGCCTCTCTTTGCCCTAACGCCGTCTTCAGGACGAGGGGAATTAGATGAGTTTCAGGAATATGGTCTTCTCCCAGAGATCCGTCTAAAGCCGCGCCGGCAGCATTAAAATAGCGCAGTGCGATCCACTTAAGTCCATAGGCCTTCTCTAGCCAGGCAAAAGATTGTTCAATCATGAGTTTGGACAATCCATAAGGGTTAATGGGATTAGTGGGTGCGCTTTCTGGGATCGGGACTTCGTCTGGAATTCCATAGGTGGCTGCTGTCGATGAAAAAATTAACCGTTTTACACCGGATTGAAGGAGTGCGCTTACAAAGCGGTTCGTCTTGGCGGTATTTTCTTCAAAATAAAGGTCCGGCTTTTCGACGGATTCTCCAACTAAACTTCTAGCAGCAAAATGGATGACGGCACTGACCTGCTCAATCTCCACGATTTTTCGAACAAGATCAGAATCTGCAATATCTCCATGATAGAAGGGAACGTCCAAAGAAACAGACTGTCGATGCCCTGTTACCAGGCTATCAAGAACGATGGGTCTATAACCTTGCTCCGCTAAGGTTCTGACAGTATGACTTCCGATATATCCCGCTCCGCCGGATACCAGAATGGATTCCATAAAATCTCCTCTTTTCACTATGTAATAACTTCTTTTCATCTTGTTTTGTACAATTATAGTTGTTTTGTTAATATTAGTATAGTGTCTTTGCCTGAAACGAATTTGAACATTTACTGGGGGAATACTTAATGTTATGCTTGATTTGGAGTTGCTCGACCTATTCAGCAAACTTTCAGCTTTCCCTCAGAGTCAATTCAGCTTGATATTGGATAATAAGTAGAGCATCGTTAATAGCGTAGGGGGACAACCATATGCAAAAGTTAAAGGGAATTAAGATATTACTGGTCGATGATGAACCAAACATTTTACAATTTTTAGAGATGGGCCTTCAGGAAGAAGGATTCGAGGTGCAAACGGCTCAAGACGGAATGGCGGCAGTAACTCTCGCCAAGCAGTTTCAGCCACATCTCGTGATTCTGGATGTAATGATGCCGGGTATGGATGGATTTGAAGTATGCCGGATGCTTAAAAAGACCGAGAATGTCGCCATCATCATGCTCACAGCCAAGGATGAAGTAGATGACAGAGTCAAAGGATTAACCTTAGGTGCAGACGATTACATGATGAAGCCATTTAGCTTTGAGGAATTGCTCGCACGTATTCAAGCGCGTATCCGCAATCAATTCCCTAATCTGGTCGGAGAGGTTGTGATCGGAGCTTTTCGGATCGATGATAGGCGCAAAGAAATCCTTTATGAACAACGGGTTTTGGAACTCTCTACAACCGAGTATGAACTACTCAAGTTTATGGTGCTTAACCAAGGCTTAGTTTTGAGCAAATCGAAAATCTTGGATAAGGTATGGGGCTATGACTTCGGCGGGGATGAAAATATTGTTGAGGTGTATATCCGCTCGCTTCGTGAGAAATTGAATGATAAGGAACACCGCCTGATTCGAACCTTGCGCGGGGCGGGATATCGGGTTGACGTATAATGAAAACTAACTCACTTCGTTTTCAGTTATTATCCCGTTCGCTACTGCTTATGGCTGTGTTACTGTTAATAATCGGCTTGTTCCAATTTGTTTTGATGCGTGAGTTTATTTATCAAAATAAGGCTTTGAGCTTGCAAAGCCAGGTTCAAGCGGTCCCAGCGGATGCTTGGAACCAACTGGCTAGTGACAGACTAGACAGCATTCCAGATAACGGTCCAGACAAGGGAATGGGGCTGAATCCACGAAATGGGCATAATCGATTCCCTTTTTTCTTTTTGCCAGATACCACTTTTGCGTTTGTTGATGGCGAGGGAAATTTTTCGGAGCTTTCTAATTCCCAAGCGAACGTTGGAACGCCGCCTAAGCTTGCTGAGCAGGATTATCAAGATGCCCTGAGCGCTAGCAGTAGATTGAATTACAAAATTGTGAATCAAAACGAAGGGGGGGAGCAACTGCTCGTTCTTCAGCCCATAGGAGCGAAGGGGCATTTGGAAGGACTGATCCAAGTAAGCGTCAGTACGGAGCCTTTGAAGGACATGCTGATTCGACAACTGCTCATTTTTTTATCTCTCTCATTACTCGCTTTAATTGGAGGTATGTTAGCCTTTATTCCTGTGCTGAGAAAAACGTTAGTCCCTTTGTCGAAAATCGTGGATACAGTGGAACAAATCGATGTCGGCAATCTTGCCGAGCGGTTACCCGTTGAACAGGGTCAAATGGAAGTCGATCGTTTAGCAGTCTCTTTTAATGGAATGCTGGAGAGACTTGAATTATCTTTCGAAGCGGAAAAAGAGGCAAAAGAGCAGATGCGTCGCTTTGTCGCTGACGCCTCTCATGAGCTGAGAACTCCGTTGACCTCTATTCATGGTTTCTTAGAGGTGTTACTCCGTGGCGCTATGGATCAACCTGATAAGTTGCATAAAGCTTTGAAGAGTATGTATACGGAGTCTGAACGGATGAAAAAGTTAGTTCAAGATCTTCTGTTACTAGTCAGGTTAGACCGTACGCCCATGGTCCAACTGACCGAAGGAGAACTAGACGGCATAATTAAGGAGATGGCGCCGCAGTTGAGGGTGTTGGCAGGAAATCGCAAAGTCAGCTTGCGACTCACTTCAGATTTGAGATGTCGTTTTGATGCGGATAAAATAAAACAGGTACTCTTGAACCTTTTCCATAATGCGGTCCAGTATACGGATCCAGAAAAGGGACATATCGAACTTTCTTTGGATAGGGTTGCCGATTGTGTTGAACTTACGGTGAGAGATAACGGTTCTGGCATACCGGATGAACATTTGCCTTATCTGTTCGACCGTTTTTATCGCAGTGATCCTTCTAGGACTAGAAAACATGGCGGGGCAGGATTGGGATTGGCTATAACAAAATCGATCGTAGACCTTCATGGGGGTACGATACGGGTAATTAGTGTCAAAGGAGAAGGAAGCATATTTTCCATAGACCTTCCTGCGATTTAAAAAGATAAAGTTTATTAGAAATGTAATTACGGCTATATTTGCTGATTCGAGGCGAATATAGCCGTTTATGATTTTCAGTAAACATTCAGTTAACCTTCAGCGTGGTTTCAGATTGTTATGACATAATGACAATAATAACTTTAGCATCTACATATATGGTTTAAGTTATTGAAATTGAAGGAGGCTATCAACACATGAAAAGAACAAAATCGATCGCAATAGTTGCTGCAATGACAACACTCTTATCTGTAACAGCTGTATATGCCAATACGACAAGTAGTAGTGAGGTGCAAACTCCAAAGTTCTCGCACTTCCAGTCAGGCCCAGCTCATGGCGGATCGAAAGCCGATTTGAACAGTCTAGTAACGGATGGTACAATTACCCAAGCTCAGGCGGATGCTGTTCAAAATGCTCTAAAACCAGCTAAATTGGCAGAAGCGGCAGACCACACGAGCATCTTGGATAGTCTCGTAACCGCTGGCACGATTACGCAAGCTCAGGCAGACGATATTCAAAGTGCTCAAGAAGCCGCTAAACCCGCAGGCCCCGCAAAAATCTGGGAAGGCCTGGTAACGGATGGTACAATAACTCAAGCTCAAGGAGACGCTATTGAGGCTGCTCTTAAAGAGTCAAAACCCAAAGAGTTCACAAGCGTATGGGAAGGTCTCGTCACGGCAGGCACAATAACTCAAGCGCAGGTTGATGCTATTCAAAGTGCGCAAGAAGCCGCTAAACCAGCAGGCCCAGCAAAGATCTGGGAAGGCCTGATAACCGCCGGCACAATAACTCAAGCTCAAGGAGATGCTATTGAAAGTGCACTTAAAGAGTCGAAAGGCTCAGACCACGCAAGTGTCTGGGAAGGTCTCGTCGCAGCAGGAACAATTACGCAAGCTCAGGCAGACGCAATTCAAAGCGCGCAAGAAGCCGCTAAACCAGCAGGCCACGTGAAAATCTGGGAGAGCTTGGTAACCACTGGCACAATAACTCAAGCTCAAGCAGATGCTATTGAAAGTGCTCAAGAAGCCATTAAACCTGCGGACCCAGCGAGCATTTTGGATGGTCTTGTAACGGATGGTACAATCACGCAAGCTCAAGCAGATGCAATTCAAGGAACGATCACAAATAGAAAAATGCCTTCCGCGCGTTAATATAAGTAATTTTTGAAAACCCATCGTCGACGCTCTTCAGGTTTTAACAGAGCCTACGAAAAGGCCTCAGCTTAATCGCTGGGGCCATTATATTGCTCATTGTTGCCTAGTGACTCTGGATTAATTTACATCTTCAGCAGATTTTCAGGAAACGTTCAACGAACGCTCAGGTGGCATTTAGGCCTGATTCAGGGACGACGGTTATATTTATAGAGAACTAGAAACTAAAGACTATGCTGAGTCATAGTAAAACGGCATGAAAAGCCAATTAAACGGAGGTGTATTTGAAAATGTTATCTAAGTCTGAGAAAAACTATTTTATCAATATCCCACTCACAGTAATGGCGCTTGTTTGCATTGTTACTGGCTTTTTATTGGATTTCAAATTAAATGCTTTTAATGCAAAATCGCTTCATATTTGGTCTGGTTATATTCTGACTGGTATATTGGTGTTGCATTTCTTGATGCATGTAGAATGGATTGCAAATCTCACAAAGACAATATTTCGCAATAAAATGAAAGTGATGGCTGCTTTTGTTACGCTAATAGTTTCTGTTGGTATTTGTTATTCCATTATAGTTTTCAGTCCGCAAGGTAACGCCCATGGTCTTGAGGGCGATGGGAGAAGGTCATTCCAAGCTGAACAATTCGACAAAGATAATCAATAACCTACTAATAGGAGTTATCAAAGCGTGTATGAATAACTGAAACGACTGCCCGACTCATCCCCTCTGGATTTAATACTTGTTAGTCATACTATTGTTGAAGTTATTTTCCCAAGGACGATGCCGTAATTAGAGAAAGGAGGATAGGCGGCCCATTAGCACACAAACTATGTTAATGTCCTTTAGTTTTATTTAAGGAGGAGTTTTGAGTGAAAGACTTGAGTCAAGTGCAAAAATCAATAAAAAGGCCATGGGTGGTTGTGGGGATGTTATTGTCAATAGTAATAATCGGAGTTGGTGGTTGTGGTGCAAAAGCTGTAACATCTTCACCTGCTACATCATCAACCGAAACAGCCTCAACTTCTACAGTGGATGAGTCTGCAACAAAATCTAATCAGACTGCCAACAAAATGACAATCAATCCCGCGATAGATGCCGCTATGGGGATACGTCGTCTCCAAGGTAATGAAGCAACGGTTTTGACGACCGAGCAGAAAGCCATAATTAAACCAATATTGCAAACATTAATCGATACTACAAGCCCGAGTGAAGATTTTCTCCAGCAAAAAGCAGATGCCATTAATGCAGTATATACTGACGCACAAAAAACATATCTGAGTACAAATACTCCGAAAGCTAAGCCCGATGGAAATAGCCAAACCGGGCAAGAACCACCAAAAGACCAACCAAAAGATCAACAGAAGGATCAAACAAATGGACAAAAAGGCACTCCTGATGGCAATCAAACTGCTCCTTCAGGCCAATCGCAAAACATATATGAACAGGTATTAGCATCTTTAACATAATTTCAAGAGTACTATTGATGCTAAAAAGAGATTTTATACCCTTCTCTCGTGTATTGCGGGAAAGGTATAGAATCTCTTTAATTTTTCAATGTATTAAACCAGTTAGGTAGATAATAGCTTGTTTGGCATAGTGTTTTTGAAAACTGAATTTACATTACGCTTTTCAAATTGTAAATTCTCGATTCCGGTCGCGTAGCTAAATAAACGCCTGAGATTACAATGGCGGCACCGATGAGTTTAAATAGAGTGATTGATTCCCCCAAGATAATCACTGACTGGATAATCGTAAAAACTGGTACTAAATTAATAAAAATGGCTGTGCGTGGCGCGCCAATACGTTGAATAGCAACCATCTGGATAAGGTAACCCAAGACGGAAGCAAACACGCTCATATACAGAATGGAGAGCCAACCACTCGCAGTTGCCGAAAATAGATAGGTTGCAGGTTTCTCCCACAAGACGAAAGGAATGGAAATAACAACGCAGATCAAGAAAGTATAAGCCGTAACCTTGAGCGGTGATAGACTATATTGTTTCATATACCGTCGACTGAGAAGCGCATAGACGGCAAAACAACAGACTGCGATCAGCATAATTAAATCGCCTTTGTTAAATTGAAATTGGAAGATAAGCGTTAAGTCCCCATTGGTAATAAAGAGAAAAACGCCACTGAAAGACAATATGACACCCATTACTCTCAAGGGGGTCAATCGTTCACTAAAAAACATGGCAGCTAGAAGGGTTGTAACCATAGGATTAATTGCTCCGATGAGAGAAGAATTAATTGCCGTGGTATATTTTAGCGAAGTAAAAAACAAGGCATGATAACAAAAAGTACCGATGACTCCGAGAAGAATAAGTGCGAGCCATTGTTTACCGCGTGGTAAAAGGTTTCCCCGTTCTTTAATGTAGAAAATCACGAAAATAAACGGTAACGCGAAGAGAAAGCGAAAGAAAGTTAGGGCAAAGGGGGGGAACTCTCCTACGGCAATTTTGCCTGTAATAAACGCGCCAGACCAAAAGATAGCGGTCAGTACCATTAACCAGCGAATTTGTTTATCCGACATTTGAACTCTCCTCCTTTATATCAATTTTGATAATAATGTGAATCGCTTAACTCCTCTCTTAACAATATTTTTCATTTTAACATGTAATGGTTGAAGTAGTAACCCTGAATTTACCAATATGTAGAATAAAAGAAAATCATTATTAATTTGTTTATAAATTTTTAAAGACAAACGACTTTATTCACGATTTTAGCGAATAGAGCCGTTTGTCTTTAAAGCCAAATTGTCATTTTGTTAAACTTGAATATCTAGTTTACTACTCGTAGAAACCGCTTGAATCTGTGTGGCTTGTTGAGTTTCAGTATTGCTATTTTGATTCGTTTTTTTTGAATTTGCTTGTATTTGGGCTTGAATTTGTATTATCTGAGCTTCTAATAATTGAATTTTAGCCTGCTTTGTTTTAGCATCATCTTTACTCTGGGTCACAGTATTTATTTGGTTTTGGAGTTGTTTTACTTGATCTGAAAGTCGTTTTTCGTCAGTATCATTTCCAGAGGAATAAGAACTACTTGATATTGAAGAAACTGATGAAACATTCATAATTTATACCTCCTGCCCTTATTATTTTGAAGTGCTTATGTACTTGTACGTATACTTATATTACTTTAGTATACAAAGCTGAAAGCCAGCTGAATCTAAACTGAAAGTTTGCTGAAAAATATTATAATATCCTGTTAGATATTTGTTTAGGCTTTTTAGAATATGGTCCTCAATCGTTTGTGAGAAAGCAGTCGGTATGGTATAGTTGATGCGAAAGAATGGGGGGGTTAAAGATGCCAAGAATGGTGATTTTAGACGGAAATAGCCTTGTGTATCGTGCATTTTATGCACTTCCGACGTTGACTACGGCTGATGGGCGTCCAACGAATGTATTACATGGTTTTCTCACCATGCTTTTTAGATTAGAACAAGAACAACAGCCAGATTACTGGGTAGTGGCTTTCGATAAAACCAAGGCAACTGTGCGGATTGAACAATATGCTGGGTATAAGGCTCAACGGAAAGAGACCCCAGAGGGGTTGCGTCCACAATTTGATTATTTGAAAGATGTCTTAACGGAATTGGAAGTACCCATGCTTGAGTTAGCTGGGTATGAAGCGGATGATCTTATTGCCGTAGTAGCCAAACAGGCTGAAGCACAAGGGATGGAAGTTCAGGTTTACACAGGAGACAGAGATGCACTGCAACTCATCTCTCCTAAGACGAATATCTATTTGACTAAAAAAGGAATCAGTGAGGTGGAATGCTATGACGAACATGCTCTATGGGAACGTTATCAGCTCCGACCTTACCAAATCATCGATCTGAAGGGACTCATGGGAGACTCCTCAGATAATATTCCCGGGGTTCCTGGCATCGGCGAGAAGACCGCGCTGAAATTACTCTTAGAATTTGAAACAGTCGAGGGCGTTTTGGCAAACGTCGATAAAGTCTCTGGGAAAAAAGTACAAAGCAACTTAAAAGAATTTGCTGATCAGGCCATATTAAGCAAGAAATTAGCAACGATGTTGACAGAGGTTCCGTTAGTGTTCTCGTTAGACGATCTTGTTTACCGCCGTTCACAAGCGAATAAAGTGCTTCCCGTTTTGCTAAAATATGATCTGAGGAATGTGACCCGCTTATGGCAAGAACGTCATAAAGATAATGGGGAACCGATCGGAGAAAGTCCAGATGTTTTGCTGGAAGATTGGCCGGAACGAAAACTAACGGATGCGGATTGGCTTGCACAGATTGATCAGTGGCGAGAGAGGAAAGATCCGCTCACGTTAGCTTGTCGCTATGAAGGAACAGGTTTACAGGGCGGACACTGGCTAGAATGGGGGATTGCTACTCTAGGTGAGTCGTTTACATTTGCACGTGAGGTAGTGTCCGCGGAGGTTCTTAAAGCTTGGTCAGAGTTGATGGGTGATGATCATGTTCCCAAAACCGTGGCAGATAGTAAAACGGTGGCCTTGTTGCTGGCTAATGAAGGCACTTGCTTAAAAGGCGTTGTGCTCGATATGAGCTTAGCGTCCTATCTTATTCAATCTTCGCGTCCTAAATTCGCTCCTCTGGATTTAGTCAAAGAATATGTCGCGAATCAAGCTGTTTTCGAGAACGTTGCGACCGAAGCAGCAGCTCTAGCTCAAGTTGCGCCCAAGTTTGAAGAGGAAATTCATTCCCTAGGACTTGCCCACTTGCTCCATGAGATTGAAGAACCGCTAAGTTTGGTACTCGCGCAAGTTGAACGCCACGGAATCGCTGTTGACGCAGAAAAGTTGTCTAGTTTCGGTGAAGGGATAAGTATTACTTTAAAACAACTTGAGAATGGCATTTATGCTTTGGCTGAAGAAACCTTTAATATTAATTCACCAAAACAGTTGGGAATAATTCTTTTCGAGAAGTTAGGCTTGCCGACTGCTAAGAAGACAAAGACGGGCTATTCCACGGATGCGGAGACCTTAGAAGAACTTCGCTTAGCTCACCCTGTCGTAGCAAAAATTCTCGACTATCGGCAGTTGAATAAATTAATGTCTACGTATGTAAATGGTCTACTCGCTCAAGTGAAGGACGGACGGATCCATACTACGTTTCAACAAACGGTGGCAACGACTGGGCGTTTGTCGAGCACAGAGCCAAATTTGCAGAATATCCCGATGCGACTTGAGCAGGGAAGACAGTTGCGAAAAGTCTTTCACCCTACAGAACCGGGATGGGTACTGCTATCCGCAGATTATTCGCAAATTGAACTTCGAATTCTAGCTCACTATTCTCAAGATCCTCTGCTGTGTGAATCTTTTTCGCTGGGGCAAGATGTCCATACTCGAACGGCAGCGGAAGTCTTCGGTATCTCCCTTGATGCAGTCACTTCGGAGATGCGTCGGAGCGCCAAGGCAGTTAATTTCGGCTTGGTTTACGGACTAACGGAGTTTGGTCTGTCGAGAGATTTAGGGATTCCTCGTAAAGAATCGAAGTTTTACATTGAGCAATATTTTAAACGCTATAGTGGGGTCAAACAATATTTGGAAAACGTCGTTGCAAAAGCTAAACAAGAGGGACAAGTCCACACCTTGTTAAATCGTCTGCGCCGTATTCCAGAATTGCTAAGTTCAAACCGAGTGCAACGTCAATTTGGAGAACGAATTGCCATGAACACGCCAGTACAGGGGACCGCAGCAGATATTATGAAGTTAGCGATGATTAAGGTGGCAGAAGGCCTGAAACCATACAGAGCAGCGATGCTGCTTCAAGTGCATGATGAGCTATTGCTTCAAGTTGCTCCTGAAGATTTGCAGAGTGTAGCACGTGTACTGATCGAAGCTATGGAAAACGCATTCCCGCTCTCAGTGCCAATGACGGTGGAATGCAAAGTCGGGCCGAATTGGTACGATATGCAGTCTTTTAAACCGATGGAATGAGGAGATAAAATATGCCAGAACTCCCTGAGGTCGAAACAATTCGACGGACATTAATCGAACACGTTAAAGATCTAAAAATTGAGGGAATTAAGCTCATTTGGCCCTCTGCTGTTTGCGGATGGGAAGATAAGGCATTTGAAGATTTAGTCACTGGACGACGGATCAGAACGATCGACCGCCGTGGCAAATATCTTTTAATTCGACTGGATGAAGATTTAACGTTAATTGCGCATATGCGCATGACAGGACGCTTGAATTATTATCCAGATCTGCGGGAACCTGAGAAACATACCCACGTAGTCTTTCGCCTGGAACATGGAGAAGTGCATTTTTCAGATGTGCGGAAGTTTGGACGTATCCAAGCTATACCCACCCCTCTTTGTTTCAGCGGATCCTCCTTAGGAAAACTCGGTCCTGAGCCATTGGAAGCGGACTTCACACCCGCAGTGCTAAAAGATCGTTTCGGAAAGAAAAAAGTCTTTTTAAAGGCGGCTTTACTAGATCAGACTGTCCTCGCGGGAATGGGTAACATCTATGTGGATGAATCCCTTTTTCTCGCTGGATTATCTCCCGACCGCAGGGTAGACACCCTATCCGAGGAAGAATTTTCAAAACTTCACCAGGCGATTCAAAGTGTCCTACAGGCTGGAATTGATGCCCAGGGCACTTCCTTTCGAGATTATCGGGATGCCAATGGGGAAAAAGGAATGTTTGAAGAGGACTTACAAGTATACGGGCGAGGCGGGAAACCCTGCCATGTCTGTGGGCAGACGTTAGAACGAGTACGTCTTGCTGGACGAACGACGGTGTATTGTGCGAGGTGTCAGAGGTAGATAAGAAAATAGGTAATCAATCTAAAAATAATAATTTGAGGCTAGGGATTAATCCCTAGCCTTTTGTAGTATCAATCAGCACGAAATCTTTCCATTTCGGCATCTAGCAATCTATGATGCGGGTACCACTCCACTTGACGGGAGTTTGACAATTGGATAATTTACAATAAGTTGGAAGGTATTTGACGCCTGATGACGAAGTTCATCCTAAATGAATACCTTCTTGAGGTATTACTCTTCGCCTATAGTCTATTTAGACTTAACGAATTTCGTTCATTAGAACGTTATACCAACAACTTTAGAGGATAGCAGTAGATTAAGAGAAAGGGGTTGAAGCTTTGAGCGGCTTTGGTTCTATTTTTTGGGGTTTTCTATTTATGTTCGACTTCAGAATTCAAGGCGTGGACATCTTACCTAATTTTGTCGGATACCTGTTGATGTATTCTGGATTGGGGAGTTTGGCTTCATACAGTTCTGAGTTTGGTAATGCTAAAAAATGGTCTATACCACTGGCGGTTCTTTCGTTATTTAGCCTATACCAAGTTCAGAACACGGTAGGGCAAGTCACCATCAATCCCTTATCGCTAGGATTTTATGCCGTCGGAATCATAACCATGGTATTAGATTTGCTTCTCGTATATCACTTGTGTCGTGGCATAATTGATCTAGCAAAAGACCAATCCAATCATACCCTTCAAGAGTTGGCGCACCAAAGGTGGAAATATTACTTGTATTACAAGGTTATATTTACCATCTGGTTTCCCTTATGTTTAATAGCTCCGTTTCTACTAGCCATAGGCTTTATACCGATTTTTATTCTTTCAATCGTAGTTTTGGTCCTAATGATGGCACTAATGAAAAAAGCCCAGGACACTTTTGAATAATAATAGATTATAAGAAGTATAGTTTCAAGGTTGAGTTCACAAAACGTGCTTCGAACAGAAGGTTTGAAAAATAATAGGAAAAAAGAGTCGAGGAATATGTATGCTGAATATGCACGGTAAAGAATCCGCAATAATCATTTTGCACGAAATATATGGAATTAATCCGCATATTCAATGGATATGCGAACAGTATTTAGCGGCTGGGTTCGATGTTTTATGCCCTGATTTTGTAAAGCCGAGCGATTATTTCGCTTATAGTAGAGAAGAGGAAGCTTACCAGTATTTTTTTAAACATATTGGTTTTTCTTCAATGGCACATGAAGTTAAAACAATGCTCATAAAAGCTAGAAGAGATTATAAACATGTATTTCTACTAGGGTTTAGCGTAGGAGCAACTACAGCCTGGATATGTAGTGAAACAGAAAATATGGTAGATGGAGTTATTTGTTACTATGGTTCGAGAATAAGGGATTATCAAAAAATTACCCCTAAATGCCCGATATTATTAATCTTCGCGAAAGAGGAAAAGTCTGCTAATGTTTCGGAATTGACAAGTGTACTTGGACAAAAGCAGTTCATTAGTATACACGTGCTAAATGGGAATCACGGCTTTTGTGATCCTTTTTCGAAACAATATAATGAGCAATCGCAACAAATAGCCCAGTATTTAGTAGATAAGTTTCTAATAGATTTGGCTTTCTAAGTAGAAAACAGCATCGTCTAACGTCTAGGTATATCAATACTTAGACAAGATGAAAGTGATTGCTAAGTCGGGAATACTCGGAACAAATACGCGACAGGCATAGCTGGAATTTTTGGAGGGAAATTGATGAAGATAATAGGTTTAATCGGCGGGATGAGTTGGGAATCATCATCAGAATATTATCGCATTATTAATGAAGAAGTTAAGCTAAGGCTAGGTGGTTTTCATTCAGCTAAATGCATTCTTTACAGCGTAGATTTCGAAGAAATAGAAACTTTTCAAAGGAAGAGCGAATGGAGAAAAGCCGCACAGATATTAAATGATGCTGCTCGAAGTCTTGAGTTAGCAGGGGCAGATTTTATTGTCATTTGCACGAATACTATGCACAAAGTTGCTAGCGAAATTCAGTCAGGTATCCGAATTCCATTACTACACATTGCAGATGTCACTGCACAACAGGTTCTTCTTAGTGGAATCAAAACTATTGGCCTTTTGGGAACTCGTTATACCATTGGAACATGCTTTCTATAAATCACGTTTAGAGGTCCAAGGTATAAAAGTTTTAGTTCCAAATGAAACGGATAGAGTAGTAATAAATACAGTAATATATAATGAACTTTGTTTAGGAAAAATCTTAGAGGAATCAAGAGCTATATATAAACGGATAATTCAGGATTTAGTAGAACAAGGTGCGGGAGGAATAATCCTTGGTTGTACGGAAATTGGTTTATTAGTCAAAGCTGAGGATACTACTGTGCCGTTATTTGATACAACATTACTTCATGCAAAAGGGGCTGTAAAATTAGCGTTCGAATAATTGACCACGATAAAGATGCTTCTATTTCTAAGCGTAATCTGGGGTTGCCATCCATTGTACAACTAGGTGTTCTAGTAACCTAGCCGAGCTAATTGTAGTATGGTGCTATGTGAACACCCAGAACGTTATCTGGGTTACGCTAACGGAGTGGAATTTGAAGGAGGCTTATTTTTGGGAGCTAAGTTCTTGTCCCGTAGAGCATTTATCTTGGGAGGGATTGCAACATTATCCTACCTATGTTTCGATATCCATTCAATTGCAGTAAAACGATATACCATTGCGATTTCAAAACTGCCAACTGAGTTTCAGGGATTTACTATTCTCCATCTGACTGATTTACATAGTAAGGATTACGGAGATGCTCAAAAGCATTTAATTGAATTGATTAACCGACAGCAATTCGATGCTGTTGCAATAACAGGTGATTTAGTCGATAAAAGTAACTCTATTATGGAACCAGCAATAGCCTTAGTGAAAGGGTTACAATCCAAACCTGTATTTTTTGTTCCTGGAAATCATGAGTGGTGGACAAACTACCAAATCAAATCACCATTGGAAGATCATGGGGTACATATACTGGAAAACAGGCATTTTAAATATCACATAGGCAGTTCTCATATTTGGATAATGGGTGTCGACGATCCTTATCTAGGAAGAGATAAGTTAAATATGGCACTTGCAGATGTCACGGATTCTATGCCTAAAGTTTTATTAGCACATGCTCCTAACATATTTTCTAAGGCTGTTGAAGCCAATGCTGATCTAGTTTTAGTGGGGCATACGCACGGTGGTCAAGTCAGACTTCCCTTGATTGGTGCAGTGGTAGCACCAGGGGAAGGACTATTTCCCGAGTTTGATTACGGTCAATTTACTTCAGGTTCTACGAATATGATAATAAATGGTGGTTTAGGAGAAAGCGTTTTACCAATTAGGTTTTATAACAGACCCGAAATTGTACTGGTAACATTAGTTTCCTCTAGTTAGCATTTGGGGAGGACCCTGGGAAAGGGACAACTCAGATATCTGGAGGTTTGCAACATCGGAAGAATATGAAAGTGGTGACCCGATGTCGCAAAACCTCAGAACGTTATTTGCAAAGACTTAAGTTTTTAAGGATAGGTATCCATATTTCGCTCTTAAAAGTTGGCGAAGTCATATCTTTATTCTCGTTCCATAAGATTTCTGGCCCTTCCGCTTGTTCATAGTTGGAGGATGGAAACCATTCGGAATAGATGCGTCCCCAGACATCTTGCAGAGTATTGGGAAACGGTCCGACTGCTTCGAATACAGCCCATGTTGAGGCAGTCACTTCAAGTTGCTGCAGGTTATCTGGACATTCGTTCGTTGTTGCCACCCCTATATAATGATCAAGCTCTCCTTTTTCCTCCATTCGATCTTCAGAAAAGTTCGTGGATGCACTAAGCAGTCCTAACGGCTCGACGTTAGAGAGATTCTTGAGTCTATTTATCGTTTCAACATTTAAAGTTTGCCACATAGATGCAATCTCTGTATTAACTCCGTGGAAAATTATTGGCACTCTTTTTTTGATACCAATTATACGAAATGCCTCTTTTTCTTCGATTCGATAGTTCATTTCATTTCCTCCTTTAATTGATAATTGAAAGGTCACTCGTGGATAAGATTTCAGTAATTGCCCGTTACTCCTAGCTTCTGTTGGTGCTGCACCATGCAAACTTCGAAAAGCTCTTGAAAAAGAATCTGGTGAGTTGTACCCATATTTAATTGCAACATCAATTATTCTTAGCTCACTATTATTAAGCTCAAATGCTGCCAGAGTAAGACGTCTGCGGCGGATGTACTCCGAGAGCGTAACACCAGCAAGGAAAGAGAACATTCTTTTAAAATGATATTCTGAGCAAAAAGCTTGCTTCGCTACTTCTTTAAAGTCAATATCACCAGTAAGATTATCTTCAATATAGTTTAATGCTCCATTCATCTTTTCAAGCAAATTCATTGACATGACCTCCCTTCACCAATAGAATAGCAGAAATTCAATGTGTCTATCCGATATTTTGTGCACAATTATGTAGTGTTAATGCATTATTACGCAGCAAAAATGAATTAGGTCTGGGTTCTTACAGCGAGTGACGGTTACCGATACCTCTCAGTGACTACGAGAGACCATGCGGGAAGCCAAGTCCCATGCCGGCGCGTTAACTGAAAGGAGATAGTAGCAAGGATGATAGTTCGAGATATGATTAAAGAGGATATTCCTCAATTAGCACTTTTATATAAACAATTTTGGGGTGAGGAATCCTCTATTGAGACTATGTATGTAAAGTTCTATAAGTTTCAAGAAAATGGTTCACACATACTACTAAGTGCAGTTGAAGATAATCAATTAATTGGTTCTGTAATGGGCGTGATCTGTGAAGAACTTTATGGAGATTGTAAATCATTTTTAGTGCTTGAAAATATGATAGTTGATAAGAAGTATAGAAATCGCGGAATCGGCAAGGCCCTGATTATGGAACTTGAGATAAGAGCTGCAGAGAAATGTAACCAAATAATCCTCGTAACAGAGACAAATCGAATTGATGCATGTAGATTTTACGAATCTGTTGGATATAAGCCTGAAATACATAAGGGATTTAAAAAGAAACTATAAATATTAACAAATACGGTTAACCATCGGAACATTAGGCGACAGAAATTTATTTGGGGTCTGTTGAAGGAATGATCTGGGGGGATAGACAATTAGAACACAGGTCAGAATTTATAAATCTATATATCAGAGTATCGTTTATATCATGTTTGGCGGATTATTTGTCTTAACAGCTTGCTCTGCGTTGGATACTTCATCAACAAATTCGGCACAGCAGTTTGTTGTGGATACCGGTACTGGTGATCAGGGACCAGTGCTTCGATTACTAACCCAGGATAGAAAGGAAAAGATTGAAATCTTCGACGGACAGTTTACTGATGGAACGAAGATTTTAGAATCGGTTGTTTACGAGCTGCGATTTAATAAATGGAACCAGATAACAATGGGGCAATCACCATATAAGTCAAACGACCCAGTAAGGATATCTGGTGGAGGCCAATTTGGAATAATCGAAGTCATTGATCCAAACATCATTTACATGGACTATGAAACGCAAAAGGATAAGATAAAATTGAGTATTATTCAGGTAAAATCTCGTAGATTTGTTGCTTATCAACATGTCCCAGGAAACAAGGAATATTTTCAAATTCGAGGTGTTAGTAAAGACGGCGAAACCATATGGCATCTCTTCCCTGAGGGGTATTGGAAACAGTGAATATAATTGAAATTGGACGGGAGGCGCGACATTGTGTCGCGTTTACGGATAAATAAATTATGGAGGATGAGAGATGAAATATGTATGTCCTTTGATTGTAGTGAAAGACATAAAAATATCGAGAGACTTCTATGAGAGATTAGGACAGAAAGTAAAATATGATTTTGGTGAAAACGTGACTTTTGAAGGAGACTTTGCGATTCATTTACAAGATCATTTTGAAAAGTTGTTAGGGGTAGGGGATAGCAACCTACTAAAGAAATCTAATAACTTTGAATTATATTTTGAGACAGAAGAAATTGACAGGGTTTATGAAGAATTAAAAGAAGCGAAAGTAGAATTTATACATGAGATAAGAGAACAGCCATGGGGTCAAAGAGTAATGCGTTTCTATGATCCAGATTTTCACATTATAGAAGTCGGTGAAACAATGGAGTCAGTTGCTATTCATTATTTCAGAATTGGTATGAGTATAGAAGACATTTGTAAGAAAACTTCATTGCCCCAAGAATTCGTAAAGAAAGCTACAGGTTTTTTGGAAGATTGAACTTTGATATTAACATTAAGGTTCCGTAGAAATGGTCATGAAAGAGAATTTTAATCTTTTGATTTGCCTGTGTCGCTTCAGGTGTTCTGTGTTGGTCCGAGGGGCTAGAGAGTAAGAGGTGTTTCATTTTCTTCGTACAACATCGGAAGTTCGTTTTATCAGGGTCGCATGAGATACAAGATACAGAATGAGAAGAAATAGAAGGGATTTCTGATTAATTAATAGAAGTAATTAATCATGTCTGAGTATGTCAAGGAGCTGATCACTTCTTATAACAGGGGATTCCTGACACTTTGTCAAGATGAATGCAATATGGCGCGTCGAGAATCCCCAAAACGCTATGTAAAATAGCGCTATTGGGGATATAAAGTGAGATAGTCTAAGAATCGTTCTCTGCAATAAAATGAGTGGAGGTGTAGCAAGTGAATATTATGATTAGGCGTGCTGTAGGTGTAGAAAGTGACATGCTAACATCAATTTCATTTGCAGCTAAACGATATTGGAAATATCCCAAAGAGTATTTCGACGTGTGGAAGGATGAATTGACAATAACCGTAGATTACATAAATCAGAATGAAGTTTATGTCGCGAAGGTTGAAGGGGTGGTAGTCGGATTTATTTCAATAGTCAAAGTTAAAGATGATTTTCAGGTGGAAGAATTCTTGATAAGAAAGGGCTTTTGGTTGGATCATATTTTTGTTCATCCAGATTTTATTGGGAAAAGAGTGGGTTCTGAACTAATATCATTTGCTAAGGAATTGTGTAGAAAAAAGAATATTGCTTGCTTACATATTCTTTCAGATCCAAATGCAATAGGGTTTTACAATAGAGTAGGTGCTCAATTCATCGAGGAAGTTCCTTCAAATATTAAAGGGAGATTTGTTTCATTATACAAGCTCCCAATTATAAGCACTTGAATGTATTCCTCTGGAAAGCGCTACTTTACACAACAAGGTATTTACGACACTTAGAGGATGATGAATGTAGTTGGGACGCCTCGGGAATACCTAAACGTTATGTAAAATGGCATTCCGGAGTGTAATGTTGGGTCACAAAACAACGCGTGATTGGAACCTATTTTAGGTCCAAATCAAATATATCCAATTCAGGTAATCCGACAAGAGGAGTGAGGTCTATGGAAATGCTTTATGGATTGCTAAGAACGCTTATTGGATGGCCTGGAATTATTACATCTATCGTTCTTGTATGTATCGGAATATATTCTAAGAGGATTTGGTTAATAATCTTAGGAGCGATTTTTGCTATACCAATATCTTGGTATTTGGGCTCCACTCCGAAATTTAGATATATTATGTATGCTCTTCCCATATTCTTTGTTGGCTCGGCATTAGCTATAAAATATGAGAAAAGTAGATTAGCGTGGATTTTCGTATTACCGTATGTCAGTATTATCGGTTGGCTAGGATTAACAGTTTTAAGCCAATAATAAAACTTAAAAAAATCTGCAATTAGGAATTATCGAATAAAAGTTTTCCATTCTTAATTGCTAATGAAAGCGACGGTAGCACAACAATAGACATGTTCGTCTATGCCCAAAAGATTAGTTAAAGATGTCGAGGGCGTGTAACAGAGTGTTCATGATACTTTGCCGAGATTAATATAATATGACGCGTGAAGAATAGTTATATCATATAAAAGGAGCATACCAATGGATATTATTAAACCATTTGATAAAACAGTGAAAGAATTGGTTATTAATGATTTTATTTTAGAAAAGGGAACAATAAATGATATCGATGAATTAGAAAATTTATATGATAAATTAAACGATTATTTCGAATTAGGTACGAACTATCCAGGTTGGGCAAAAGGGTTATATCCAATTAGAGAAACGGCTGTTAATGGAATCCAAAATAATAGTTTGTTTGTATTGAAAGTAAATAATGAAATTGCAGGTTCTATAATATTAAATCATGAACCCGAGACTGCCTACGATCAAGTGACTTGGGGGATCGAAGCAGACTATAAAGACGTTATCGTGATACATACGCTTGTTGTTCATCCAAAGTATATGAAGAATGGTATTGGGGAAGAATTAATGAATTTTGCAAAGAGATATAGTATTGAACAAAGAATCAAAACAATTCGTTTAGATGTTTCCATTCACAATACACCGGCTATCTCATTGTATGAGAAGTGTGGATATAAATACGTTGAAACTGTTGATTTAGGGTTAAATGTTCCAGGATTAGTTTGGTTTAAACTATATGAATTAGCTTTATTGGATACAAATGTAAGAGTTAATAACGATTGTGGTTAGTCGCATTGAAATTTGAAAGATCGCTAGACTGTTTATAAAGAAGACATTTGTAAGAAAACTTCAATGCCTCAAGAATTCGTAAAGAAAGCTACAGGTTTGTTGGAAGATTGAACTTTAATACTTAACAGCAAGGTCCGTACGAATGGCCATAATATTTGTTTATAGAAAAAGGTGAATGTTGGAAGTCATCCCAACCGTGGTTGGCTCGGGCCGTTCAACTCCAGATAACAACGTATCCTAAAATCTGAGGGAATATGCAGGTAGTACCTAGACTTCGGGAATACGCGGGACGATATATAAAATTGCCATGCAAGAATGGATTTGAGGATGTGGATTTACCTTTTTTAATTAAGGGTGTAATTATCGGTTTTTCAATTGCTGCGCCAGTTGGCCCGATTGGAGTTCTTTGTATAAGGCGGACATTGACAGAGGGGAGATTATCTGGATTCATATCAGGAATAGGTGCGGCCACAGCTGATGCTACCTATGGAATGATCGCCGGTTTTAGCTTAGCAAGTATATCGAATTTTTTAACAGGTCAACAAATTTGGCTAAGGCTTATTGGAGGACTCTTTCTTTGTTATTTAGGAATTAAAACATTTATAACAAAACCATCAGATGAGTCTGTATCGTCTAATAAACAAGGGTTAATAAGGAATTACCTTTCCACCTTTTTACTCACAATTACAAACCCAATGACGATCATTTCTTTTGCGGCTGTCTTTGCTGGATTGGGAATAGGGACAATTCAATCTAATTATTTGTCGTCGTCAATATTAGTGATAGGGGTATTTGTTGGATCAGGTTTATGGTGGTTGATGTTAATTTCAACTGTTCATGTACTCGGAAAGAGATTTGACACTACAAGGTTGCTATGGGTAAATAAGCTATCAGGAATAGTCATATTGATATTTGGTTTTATTGCACTAGCAAGCATCTGGGGGCGCAACTTTATATAACCGAGGGTTTGCGACACTTTGTAAAGATGCAAGTGGTTGGGATGCGTCGCAAACCCATGGAACGTTTTGCGCCATTTGGGTTAGGTCTTCATTTATTCATGTGGAAATACAGAGGCAGGGGTAGGTCAGCGGATAGTTTTTAAACAAAGGGGTTGCGTTCTTCCCATGTCGAATATATTGGAACGTCTTAAACATAAGGCTAAGCACTTAAAAGCAGAAGTTATGGCCCTGTATTTTGCCTATAGAGATCCAAGAGTTCCTTGGTATGCAAAACTGTTGATTGTTATTGTAGTGGGATATGCGTTGAGTCCAATTGACCTAATCCCCGATTTCATTCCAGTTCTTGGTTATCTTGATGACCTAGTTCTTATTCCCTTGGGTATTGCCATGGTATTAAAGATGATTCCAGGACCAGTAATGGAAGAGGCAAGAATGAAGGAATCTACACTGACGACGAAACCAAAGAATTGGTTTGCTGCAGCAATTATAATTGTGATATGGACTATCATATTTGGATTGGTGCTATTAAACGTGGCGAGTTGGATTAGAAAATAGTAATTCTTAAACTACACCATCGCAGGAAAGGATGACCAATTTGGATAAAACGAAGAAGACGATAGAGGCATACGATAAGCATGCGGATTCATATCAAAGCAAGTTCATGGATTTCGAGAGTTACAAGACTAAATTAGAGGGATTTTGCGATATTTTATTGCCCAGGGCAAAGGTTTTAGATGTCGGATGTGGTCCCGGAAATGCTGCAAAGCTCCTGGTCGAAGCAAATAAAGGATTTGAGATATTGGGCATCGACCTTTCCACAGAGATGATCAATCGTGCACGAGCAAATGTCGTTTCTCCAAATGTAAACTTCTTAGTTGGAGATATTAGAGACATGAATTTTAAGGGTAAGGTGTATGATGCAGTCATAGCGTCTTTCTGCCTACCCCATTTATCAAATGAGGAAGCTGAGAAATTGGTTAACGATATAGGTGTAGTATTAAGTAAGGGTGGTTTCTTATATTTAAGTTGTATGGAAGGTTTAAAGTCGGGTTTCGAAACAACTAGTTTTAGTCCTAACGACTACATATTCTTCAACTACTACTCGGAAGATTTTATTAGACGAATACTAGTAAAGAACAATTTAAAAATACTAAAAATTCAACGAGATTTATATCCCGAAAGCGACGGCAGAACGACAGTAGACATGTTCGTTTATGCCCAAAAGATTAGTTAAAGTAGGGGTTATAATATGAACAAGACTGGTAAACGCTTGCTATTGGTTATGGTGTTATGTACGTTGATGATATCAATCCTGCCTACAACAGCCTTGGCAAATTCTGCGGAACCGCCATCATTGGTTATACTCATTAACAATCCGCCAGATGACCTTTCAATTGTATTGATATCCAATGAGAATCAGCCAGAAGCGATAGTTCGGTGGGTTGCATGGGAAGGATATTACGTTTTTTATTCGAGAGATATGCTGGCCGGTGGCAAGTATACGTTCAAAGTCACCACAAATGGGGAGAGCTTTGTATGTACGCTTGGTGCACCCTTGCAGCGTTATAACAACGTGGTTACCTTGGACCTATCCAATCGGGAGCTTACGCTCGGCAAATATCCGTCTCGCTCGGTGCTCCTGGTGTCAATACGGTTACTGCTTACGCTTTTACTTGAAGGCATCATTTTCGGGCTCTTTAGGTTTAGACAAAAGAGAAGTTGGCTTATATTTCTTGCTATCAACCTTGTTACACAGGGTGCATTGAATATCTGGTTAAATAGCGGAGGTTCGTTGATGCCAAGCTATTTGATTTTCAGTTTAATAATAGGAGAGGTTTTTGTATTTGTGGCTGAAATGATTGCGTTTCCCATTTTCATTACGGAGCATAAAAAGAGCCGTATCTTGATTTATGTTTTTATCGCAAATCTTATAAGCTTAATTACAGGTGGTTATATTATCTCGGTTTTGCCGGTTTAGACACGATACCCGTAGTATAAACGGGGCCGTCAACGTCGTGAATACTTCACGGCATTAGATGAAATCGTCATTCGGAGAAAGGAGGGTGAGTCAGTGGAGAGAACGTTAATTGAATTGATTATTCTAACGTCTATAATTCACCTTGTCGATACCCTTGCATATTCTGTGAGGCTGAACTCAGTTAAGAGTGGGCAAGTTGCATTATCCTTTTCTCTATTTAATCTCATCGCACTAGTTTCGCGTACCGCAAATACTTTACAAGCGCCATTGATTGCAGGGATTATTGGAATAAGTATTACTCAAGGTTTAAATCCAATAATGGATATGCGTAGGGTGATTTTTGCTGCAACGATTGGTACTCTAACTGGTGTGCTTTTGATTCCATCATTCCTAAGGATTTTTGAGAAAGCAGTAAACCGCTTAGAAATAACTGGTTCTGTCCCATCACTTGTGGTTGAGGCCTTACATTTAAACAATATCAAACGAATAGTAAAAAGTGTCACAAAACCATCAAAGACGATGTTAGAAAGATTAAGGTATCGTGAAATCCCAAAGCGACTACTTATATTAAATGTATTAGTCACAGGAATATATACGATTGGCGTCCTTTCAGCAAGTTATGCGGCGATATTGGTTTCTGAGGAACATAGACTTACGGTTGTTGCATCATCTGGAATGATCAATGGGATTGCGGCAATTTTACTAACGCTTCTCATTGATCCAAAGGCAGCGATGATTACTGATCAAGCTTTAAGAGGGAAGAGACCATATGGCGACGTTAAGGCCCTGGTAGTGATGCTCATTACTTCCAAGGTGGTTGGTACTTTGTTAGGCCAGGTGCTATTCTTACCAGCCGCTCGGCTAATTGCTTCTTTTTACAGGTAGTGAGGCTTCATTGATCCAAAGTGATATTAACATTAAGGTTCCGTACAAATGGCCATTACTATATGGTCATTACTATATGGTCATTACTATATGGTCATCAAAATAAGGTGAATGTTGGAGGCCTCCCATCTGTTTTGAGGTTGCTCAACTTTCTAGGATTAATCCTTTCGAGGCAGGGGGCGGGTTGCATTGGTAACTTTACAAATTGCTACGTCCTCTGATATAGAATCATTAGCTCAACTCTTTGAAGAATTGGTTGTCGAACAGACCGAACTTTGTAAGATGAAAGAGAATTCCACAAAGTTCTGGGAACTTTAAAAAAACGAATTGGGAGGATTAGTATGTTACTAGTGGTGATAGGAATAACTATTGCTTTTTTCATTCTGCTTTATAAAAGAAATGATAACTACAAATTCTCAAAGACAATGTTAATTCTTTTCGGAGTATCAGTTTTAGCAAATGTTAGCCTTTCCCATAATCATATTTATAGCCTCATACCAGGCATTCATGACGGGATCGGAATTTCTAATACTATTGCATATTCGATAATAACTGATAACGTCCAGTGGAGTGCAGATCTCTTTAAACGGGTTTATAATTATTCGACTATTGTATCAGGGATATTATTGATTCTTTTATTACTGTCATTTATTAAAGAAAGTTATCGCACAAACGCAGGCTAAATAAAACCAGCATTTAGATTTTCTATGTAGAGCACAACATCGTCTAACGTATGTGAAACCGCTGGGTCATTTGTTCTTTGTGAAGTAGGATTGCGATATTTTAAATCCAGAAACAAAATAATTCTGGATGCAAAGTTAAGGGGGATCACGATGTCTGCTACTTCGTCGCTACAAGAAAGGGATAACTTTTCACATGTAAACTTTCATGGTCCACTTTCGCCGAATGAAGGTAAGAGGGTTTCTAATGCAGAAGGGCTGGAGATTAGGCGGATGTTATCTTCAGTTCAGGTAATTGGCACAAATGAAGTAATCCCAAAAGATGATTCCAAGATTATTATTCATTTAATTAATGATCAAGAAATAGAGATTAAGGCAATTGGAGAATCCGATCTTCAAATCATCGATAATATGGGAGCAAAATATCACGTCCGACAGCCTGGACTTAGGAGCGTTTTGGACCGATTGAGTAATAACATAGGCACTGAAGACGGACTCATTCCTTGATGCTAGGAGTTCAAGAAGTTTCGGCATTCCTTTGCCGCGACATAACATAACATAACAGTTTGTTCCTGACACTTGGAGAATGATAATGCATAGAAGAAATTAAGCCTAGCATAGTGATCCTTTTATTGGCTCATTGACGACTCTAAAAGAATAATTCAACCTAAAGGATATAGCGTAGCAATTTCAAATATTATATTTTAATGGAGGGAATCAAATAGTATGATTAAAGAGATTGAAATGCGTAGAAGTATTAGAAACTACATGAATAGACCAGTTGAAGATGAAAAAATAATTAAAGTACTTGAGAGTGCAAGGTTAGCTCCATCTGGTGACAATACACAACCGTGGCATTTTATTGTTGTAAAATCAGAATTGATTAGACAGGAATTAGCTGTTATATCTAATAACCAAAAATGGATGCTCTCAGCGCCAGTTTTTATCGTTTGTGTGGCAGATATACGTTCAAGGATAGAAGAAGATGTAGATATATCGTTAAATGAAAATAGTCCACAAGAAGAACTTAAACAGATAATCAGAGATACATCAATTTCCATAGGACATATATTACTAGAAGCTGACAACTTAGGATTAGGTACTTGTTGGGTTGCATGGTTTATTCAAGAAGGAATCAGACCAGTTTTAAATATACCTACTGATAAATATGTAGTTGGGATTATCACTCTTGGATATGCAGATGAAAAGCCAAAAGCTCGTCCACGAAAGAAACTCGAAGAACTGGTCCATTATGAAAATTGGTAAAATGGTAAAAATGCATGGCGCATAACGTGATTCTTGTTGCCGATGCGTCCAAAGCACATGCAATGCGAAAGACCCGCCGTCTGTGGCGGGTTCTGAATCTGGGGACATTGCAAGACTCATTTTGACTATGCGAATTCATCCTTCCCGAAGAGATTACATACGGTCTAATCATAAAACATATCTTAAAGAGCAAATTTTATATTAGAGTCAACGGTTTTTATCTACATAGATAAAAATAGAGGAAATCAGAACCCTCCGAGTTATTAAATTTTACTTAGGGGTGAAATATGCTGGAATTTGTAGCTTCAATTATGGCTGAAATTGGTATAGTACTCGGAAGTTTTGAAGAAATACAAAGAAAACGATGGTTTAAATTATTCGGATTCATCTTCATCATAATAGTTATATTATTAATACTTGGGTTACTGAAATGAGAAAAAACCTGTCTTGAAAGTATTCCTCACAAGATAGACATTTCGGGTGACCGAGGGTTTGTAACATCGGGGAGAATATGATGGTAGTAACCCGACGCCGCAAACCCTCGGAACGTTAGACGACAGACCATGGGGAAAGGGCGTCCTTGCCAGGATGTGGCGGGGAATGTTGAGAAAGTGTGATCCATACTTCTTCACAAGCAAATGCTGAAAGGAATTCATCGATAATGTTAGTAACAAGAAAAGGGTTGATTTACCTCAGTTTTGTCATAGCTGTAATTATTTTAGGCTTAAGTTCCAGACATTATGCCATATATCTACCAAGGTGGGTCAATATATATCTAGGAGATTGTCTTTGGGCACTTATGATATTTTTTATGGTAGGGTTAATATTTAGATCAAGAGGTACTAAATGGGTTGCTGTGGTTGCACTGTTGTTTTGCAACGCTATTGAAGTAAGTCAGCTTTACCATTCGCCGTGGATCGACAATTTAAGGGATACTAGGATAGGTGGGCTTGTTTTAGGTCGGGGTTTTTTATGGAGTGATTTAATTTCATATTCGATTGGAATCGCAATAGGCACATTAATAGATAAATTGATTCTTTCATATCTAAGGAATCGGTAAGTTCCGGGGAGTGAAGCAGAAGAACCGTCCCCGTGCTTCCCTGTGCTTCTTAGCGTTTGTTAGTAGGCAGTGGGTATGATATAGTTAAACGAATATGCAATAGTAGCGGGTGCATGGTGCGTTCGTTAAGATAAAGGGGAAAACTAGAGAGATGAGTGTTTTATTTTGCCGAGATTGCGGCGTTGATATTTCTGGAGAACCGCTTTTTCGACGGATCAGTTTTGCTTTAGAACAGGGGGAAAAAGCCGCACTGGTCGGTCCGAATGGTGCTGGTAAAACTACACTGATTCGTGCCTGTTTAGGGGATGTGCGTTTAGAAAGCGGAGAAGTGCAAATTCTCGGTTCGTACGGATACCTCCCTCAAACTCCGATAGTAGAGGATGAGGGGAACGTTTTTCAGTGTGTGATCCAAGAACGAGCTGATTTGTTGCAAATGCAGGAACACTTGCGTGAGCTAGAAGAAACGATGGCTCTAAATCCTAGTGAGAAGGTCATGGAGCAATATGCTGCTTTGACTGAGTCATATGAAAGCCAGGGTGGTTATGCCCTTGAGGCCTTAGTCCGGAGAATCTTGGCGGGACTTGGGCTGGAAGCAGAGATGAATTCCTTGGTCACTACATTGAGCGGGGGGCAAAAAACAAGGCTGGCTTTATGCAAGTTGTTGCTCAGATCGCCCGAACTCTTGATTTTGGATGAGCCGACAAATCATTTGGATATTGCGGCTCTAGAATGGCTCGAAGGATATTTGCGAGATTATCCGGGAGCGTTGCTTATCGTTTCTCATGATCGTTACTTTTTAGATCGCACTGTTTCTAGAGTTTTTTGCTTGGAAAACGGGGGACTAAAAGGGTATACTGGAAATTATTCTGAATACGAACTTCTTAAGATTTTGGAAAATAAGACAATTGGCCGTGAAGCTGAACGTTTAGCCTATAAAATTGCCAAGCTTGAGGAGTATGTTCGCAGAAATAAGGCAGGGGTTAATTCCAAACAGGCACGTGGCAGAGAGAGCCAGCTTCAGAAACTTAAGCCGATCCAAGTCACAAAGGTAGACCATGGACTCTCCATTACACTGCAAAGCGGAGGCCGTAGTGGAGATCGTGTTCTTTTGATTGAAAATCTTTCTATTACATACGGGACACGTACTCTCTTTCAGAACGTCCAATTAGATTTGCGACGAGGGGACCGGGTCGCCTTGCTCGGCAAAAATGGAGTTGGAAAAACGTCGATTTTAAAGGCGATTCTCCAGCAGGCTCCTTTTGCGGGAAATATACGTTTAGGTGCGAATGTAAAAGTTGCCTATTATTCCCAAGAACATGAAAATTTGGGTAGTTCGGGAACAGTAATTGACGAAATTCGGGATGTCTCAAGGTTGAAAGACCCGGACATTAGAAGTCTTCTCGCACGTTTTGGCTTTAGAAATGACGAGGTATTTAAGCTCATTTCTGTGTTGAGCGGAGGAGAAAAGAGTCGTTTGGCTTTATGTAAACTCTTCCTCGAACAGGGTAACTTATTATTATTGGATGAACCGACCAATCACCTTGATGCTGAAACACGTGGAGTGCTTGAAGAAGCCCTTCAAGATTATGATGGAACAGTCCTCGTTGTTTCCCATGATCGCTACTTCCTGGATAAAATCGTTTATAAGATAGCGGAACTGACGACTTCGGGACTTTCCCTTTACGAAGGAGATTACACGGGTTTTAAGGAATATAAACAACAAGAGGAAGCGATTGTTGGACCAGCTGAGCGAAGTGCAAAGCCGAGTTATAATGACCAACAAGAAACACGTAATATGGCAAGAGAAAAAAAGCGGATGAAACAACTAGAACTGGAAATCGAAGAGTTAGAGTTGACTCTTCTTGCTCTAGAATCAGAACTCGCTTTAGCAGGTACAAATTATGAATTAGCTATGAAACTTCATGCAGAGTCCGAGAGTGTGAAGAAACGTCGAGATAATGTTTTAGAGGAATGGATTGCTGGAAACGAGTAGTTCATTTCACCAAATAGCGTTCAAACCCATATATTATCCTGAAGTCGCAAGGTGGAGGGATACATATATGGGGGTAGCTATGCTTATGGCAGTTGCTTTAAGTTTGGATGGTTTTGGCGTCGGATTAGCTTACGGGTTACGTCGTATTCGTATACCGATGGGTTCTCTTATTGCTATTGCATTGTGTACAGTTTTTGCTATGGGTATATCTATGCTTTTGGGAAGTTGGGTCACGTTATGGCTTGAATTTATTCCGGCTCGTTTATTGGGAGCTACTATATTGCTCGCTCTAGGCGTTTTCCAACTGACCAAAGCAATCTGGAACCGTAACCGAGAGATTTTCCCTGAAGCGGTTCCAGCAATGGCTGTAGTCGCTCAAAAACCTGTACTAGAACCAGTTTTTCGATTTCAGTTAAGCTTTTTCGGCTTAGTGATCCAGGTCTTAAGGACACCAGATATAGCGGATGTCGATGGCTCTGGAGGGATTAGCCTTCGGGAAAGTTTACTCCTAGGGAGTGCTCTAGCAGTGGATGCTTTTGCCAGCGGGATCGGAGCCGCGATGGCGGGAATGACGCTATCAGTCATAGGCGTCGTTGCATTAACTCAAATTATGATGTTGCGCTTAGGTCAACAGATGGCCGGTAAAATTCCAGAAAACTGGACTGCCAAAGCGGAATATTTACCAGGTGTTGTTTTAATTGTGATCGGACTGGGCAAATTGATCTGAGGTGAGGTATATGATCACGATCGGACTTACGGGCGGAATAGGAAGTGGCAAATCCACGGTTGCTTCGTGGTTTCAGAAGCACGGGGTTCCTGTATTGGATGCAGACAAAATAGTGCATCATTTGTTGAAGTCGGATGCGTCGACCATATCAAAATTGGTCCACGCATTTGGGACTGAGATCCTTGGTGAAAATGGAGAAATTAATCGTGCGAAACTTGGTGTTCGAATTTTTCATAATGAGGATGCACGAAAGCTTCTTGAGAGTATCGTGCATCCTCGAGTGGTAGAAAGTATGAAGGGCGAGCGAGCAGCGCTTCGGGAGGCAGGAGCAAGATTGTGCGTATGGGACGTACCTTTGCTCCTTGAAACTGGGTTTCAGAAATTTGTTGACGAAGTTTGGGTTGTGTGGGTGCCACGGGACCTTCAGATTTTACGCGTTCTTGCGCGGGACAAGTTAAGCTTGGTTGAGGTGGAAGCTCGTATTGCTGCCCAGGGGTCGTTAGATGACAAGCGTCGGCTAGCCGATGTAGTTATTGATAATTCCGGAAGCGAACTGGAGACGGAGCGTCAACTAGAAGAACTATGGAGGAAATACAGATAATAATCACCAAGAATGAACTGAAGTCTAACCTGGAGATTCCGGTGACAAAAATATCCAGGCGATAGTCTCCACTGGTGATTATCGCCTAAGCCGCTATTCCAATAGGAATCCCTAGTGGAATAGGATTAGAATCGCCGAAGCTGCAATTCCTGATTGGCTTAAGGCCGAAATCATCTGCCGCCTTTCCGAAAAAGAACACCAGCGGAGATAGAGGAGTCTATCCCACTAAAAACAGAATAAGAGGTCCCACTTGTAGAAGTTGGATTAACAATTTGGATTGAATTAGCAAATTAATTATGAAAATAAATAAATACTGGACTGAATTCATACATATACAGATATCCTATAAATGAGAAGAGGGAGATTGATGGTAAGAAAGCAAAAGAAGCGTTGGACAATGGGCAAAAAAATAGTCATGTTTGTCATTGCAATTTTAACGGCTTTTATTATATTTAATATCCCTATGTTAGAAAAGGTTATTTACCCTTACCCCAATCGTGCGATTATAGAAAATTATGCGAAACAGTACGGAGTGGATCCTTTGTTTGTTATATCTGTAATCCGAGAAGAAAGTAAGTTCCTTTCACATTCAGAATCCAACAAAGGTGCAAAAGGGTTGATGCAATTAATGCCTAGTACGGCACAATCGATCGCTGAAAGTCTTGGAGATAAAACATATAGTGAAGGTGATTTACTTAATCCAGAGAAGAATATTCAATACGGAACCTGGTATCTCGCAAGTTTACAAAAAGTATTTGCCAATAATACGACCTTAGTGACCGCTGCCTACAATGGTGGAAGAGGACATGTTCAAGAATGGATTGATAATGACCTGATTGACCCTAAGAATATTCACATACAGGATATACCATTTAAGGAGACACGAGATTATGTGGGTAGGGTCTTGAAAAGTTATGATAAATACACTAAGCTTTATAGTAAATAGTTCTAATTATAAATGAGATAGGAGATAACCCTAGTGAAAGAGGTAGACCCGGAAGAAGTAAAACAGATTCTTACTCGACTTAAGACAGTGCGAGGTCATATTTCAGGAGTTGAACGGATGATCGAGGAAGACAAGGGCTGTGAGGAAATATTATTGCAACTTGTCGCTATCCGTGCTGCTGTGCACAAAACTTCTGTTATAGTTGCACAACGTTATGCGAGTTCTTGTTTGATCGACGCAATCGATCAAGGGGAAGATCGTCAGGGCGCTCTTAATAAAGCAATTGAAACACTTATGAAACTCAATCAATGAAAAATGTCATCATGTTTACCTCTCAAACCTGTTCATCTTGTAAAGTTGCAAAGAATTTCCTTTTCCAGAATAAGATTCAGTTTGAGCAAAAGGACATTAATGTTGATGCTAAAGCAAGAGAGGAACTATTTCGGAGAAATATTAGTGGAGTTCCTACTTTTCAGATTGGAAAGGATTTTGTCACGGGTTTCGACCCGAAAAAAATCCTTAAGCTTGTCGACCATAGGCTTGTTGAATGCAAAAAATGCTCGACGAAAATACGCGTTCCAATTAACAAGGGTACCATTAAGATCAAGTGCATGCAGTGCGCACACGAATTTAGCGTAGACACACAAGTATAGATCAGTAAAGCCCTATCCTTTATCGGATAGGGCTTTACTGATCTAATTTTAATTAATTCCAGTTTGTATTTGATTTATCACACAACTTTAGATATACTGTAATTGAGCATATGCTCAAAAGGAGCTGATGCAATGTCAAGGCGGCGTTGTTGTGGCCTAATCGATGATACAATAGTCAGCCAAACGTTTATTCCCCAGGGACAGTCACGTTGGCCTGAGGTATTGATTCAGCTCGAAGAATTAGAGGCCATCCGTCTTAAGGACAAAGTGGGTTTGGATCAAGCTGAGTGTGCAGCGTCTATGGGAGTTTCCAGGGCTACCTTCCAGCGGATCTTAGGGGCAGCTAGGTTCAAACTTGCGACTGCTTTAGTCGAAGGACGACCTATTATTATACGGGGAGGAAACTATCTGATAAAAAATAGGGTGTTTGAGTGTGCTGATTGTGGTCATGTGTGGGAAGTTGAGCCTTGCACAGTGGGCGGTAAACACGGATTTGAAATTGCCTGTCCAAGGTGCGGGAACATGAAGAAGAGACGACTAGACAACGGAGTTGTGCATACCTGTGGTAGCCAACCGGGAGAACAAGGCCATGGTGGATGTTGCAGAGGAAATTCTTAAAGCGAGAAAAAATTTATTAATTGGAGGTATATATTATGTCTAAAAAGATAGCAATTCCAACCAACGGTGAGCTCGTAGATGCCCATTTCGGGAAAGCTGCTGGATTCACAGTGTTTGAAATCGAAGGACAAGACGCTCGATTTGTAGAATTACTTAGTGCAACAGGTCTTCAACATCAGCATGAAGGACTAGCAAGTATGTTCAAACGCAATGGGGTAGACGTACTAGTTTGTGGAGGTATTGGCGGAGGAATGATCAATGGCCTCAAGTCAATAGGCCTTGAAGTAGTGACTGGGGCCTCAGGAAACGTGGCCGAAGTCGCAAAGACTTATGCTTCTGGCAATCTTGTGAGTACTGGGTCAGTTTGCCAAAGTCATGACCACGGGCATGATGATGGGGGATGTAGTCATTAAATTGAGTCCTAAGACACGAAGCACGGACATCCATAGACAAACTTGACAATGCAAGAATTTGGGGAGTAAGATGAATTTGGGTTAGTAGCCCAAGGAATTGGTAAATGATGTTGATTGAAAGGGAGGCACTACCGTGAGCGAGTCGTGTAATAGTTGTTCGGCAGCAGGGACATGTACCACTGATAGTTGTTCTAGTGAACCTAAAGTTTCAGAGGCTCAAAAAGCGAGTCACGTTAGTAAAGTGATTGCAATCATGAGTGGCAAAGGAGGCGTCGGTAAATCCTCGGTTACAAGCATGTTAGCCGTGAGCCTAATGCGTCAAGGTTATAAAGTAGGGGTTTTAGACGCTGACATAACCGGTCCTAGTATTCCCAAAATCTTCGGAGTAACAGGAAGAGCTGGCGTCAGTAAGACTGGTATCCTTCCTTCAAAAAGCCGGGATGGGATTAAACTAATGTCTCTAAATCTTATGATAGAAACCGAAGACGATCCAGTGATTTTGCGTGGACCATTGATTACCCAAATCGTCAATCAGTTCTGGACAGATGTAATTTGGGGGGAGTTAGATTATTTGTTGATTGACTTGCCACCAGGGACGGGAGATGTGCCGATTTCGGTCTTCCAATCGTTTCCACTAGATGGAGTTGTTATGGTGACAAGTCCGCAGGCCTTAGCGAATATGGTTGTGCGAAAAGCGGTTAAAATGGTGCGAAACTACGAACCCCCAATCTACGGGTTGATCGAAAATATGGCGTATCTACAATGTCCAGATTGCACAAAGAAGATTGAAGTATTTGGGAAACCAAAAGGTGAGGAAGATGCATTGCGTAATTCAATTCCTTTCTTAGGAGAACTTCCCCTCGATCCAGCGTTGGCTGCATTATCGGATGCTGGTAAAGTTGAAGATTATCAATCTGAAGCCTTCGATCAGATTGCTAAACGATTAGCAGAACAGATTAAGATACACGACAATAAAAAGCTAGCTTAAGTCTATAATAGTAAGGCCAGGACTGCCCTTCAGCATTTATCCTGGTCTTGCTTTCTATGCTTCAGTTCTACGTTCAACTAAAGTCAGTAGAACGTAGAACTGAAGCGGGAAACTCTACTCGGAGTATGGGATACCTCCACACTTATAGAAGTGAGAGTTTTACGATTAGATAAGTCAATAGTTAGAAGAGGAGATTTAGAAATGGGAAACGTATTATCTATCCACGTCAGTGCCGAGCGGGGAATTATAAAAACTGATGTCGCGGAAGTTAAAGTCCTCGAAGGTTGGGGGCTTGAGGGAGATGCTCATGGGGGAGACTGGGATCGACAGGTTAGCGTTTTTCCGATTGAAGCCATGGCCAGGGTGCCTGAGGAGAAGAGGGCAGAAGTTTCTGCGGATGGGTATACTGAGAACTTCACTATCTCTGGTTTGTTGTTAGAAGACTTTCCTGCTGGATGTGTGCTGAAACTAGGGGAAGCCGAAATCGAGATTCTCTATATTGGAAAAGAGGTATTTAAAGAAAAAGGTCGACCGTATATCGTAAGTCGAGAAGGGCGATTTGGGCGTGTTCTCCGTGGTGGTAGCGTCCGTATAGGGGATTTTGTAGAAGTTATTTTTTTGCCGGAAACATAAATAAAATTATTGAGTTAATATAAATTATATTTAAGTACTTAGTAGCAGAATTTTCGTTACTAAGGTTTCTCAATTTGCGACTTAAGGTAGAGAAAGGATGAAGTACGATGCGTATTGCCATTTCGACAGGGGGACGCGACCTCAACCAGTATGTGGATGATAGGTTCGGACGGTGCCCGTATTTTTTATTTTGCGATTCAGAAAATCCTCTGGGAACAGCAGAGTATAAAGAGAATCCAGCGTCGTCAGGAACTGGTGGTGCAGGCATCGCTGCCGCAGAGTACATGGCGAAGGAAAAGGTAGAAGTATTAATAACGGGTAGTTTGGGTCCGAATGCTCTACGAGTGATCGAGGCTGGAAATATACCTGCTTATACTGTAAGCGAGAGCATGACTCTTATCGAAGCCATTATGGCTTGGAAAGAAGGACTTTTAGTTAAGATCAGTGAAGCTGGAGTGGCTCATGCTGGGGAGCGCTAAGGTTAAAAATACAAAATGAAGAAATGGCTTACTACATAAATGCAACTAAGTTGACCGCCGGCGCCTAAAAGGCTTGGCGCTAGCCAAGTTTTCTTTACATAAGGAGGGAAGTTATGAGGTTAGCTGTACTCAGTGGCAAAGGAGGAACCGGCAAAACGACTGTAGCGGTGAATTTAGCGTTAGGTTGGGCTCCTGATCGCCCAACAACCTATGTTGACTATGATGTGGAAGAACCAAATGGTTTCATATTTTTGCGTCCGCAAATACGAAACTCCTCAACGGTTTTCCTGCCTTATCCGGAAATTAATGGGGCGTGCACGTTGTGTGGAAAGTGTAGCGAGGCTTGTCAATATCATGCGTTAGCAGTTGTCGGAGGCCAAGTATTGGTTTTTCCAGAACTGTGTCATGGCTGTGGTACTTGCGGCATTGTTTGTCTTGTTGGTGCTGTGGATGAAGTGAACCGTCCACTCGGGGGAATTGACGAGGGAGAACGGGATGGGGTGCAATGTTTACAAGGCGTTCTAAAAGAAGGAGAATCCCTAGCTGGCCCTGTGATTCGGAGCTTGCGTCACTACGAGAAGCAATATTCTACCCAAATGGAAGAAATAATAGTGGCGGATTGTCCTCCGGGAAGTTCCTGCAGTGTGATTCACTCGGCTGAAGGAAGCGACTTAGCACTTTTAGTGACGGAGCCCTCGCTCTTCGGTCTGCATGATTTAAAGATAGCCGTTCGCCTAATGCGGGAAATGGGTTTAGAATTTGGGGTAATTCTAAACAAAGATGATGGCGGTCCCATCATTCAGGAGTATTGCACTCTTGAGGGGATTACCATTATAGGAAGTATTCCCTTTGACTTGGAAATTGCGAGGATCTACTCACGAGGTCAGTCCTTAATGCACGAACGTAAGTGGGCAGATTTGTTCAGAATGTTGGGTGAGCGTATTGTGACGGAAGTCAAGCAGAGGAAGATGGGAGCTGAAAGAGCATGAAGCAGATGGCCATCATTTCAGGTAAAGGCGGAACTGGGAAGACAACCGTGGCAGCAGCGTTTGCTGAGCTGGCTGAAACAACGATCGTCGCGGATTGCGATGTCGAAGCTCCTAATCTGCATTTGGTCATAGCGCACCAGGTCAAAGTCGAAAGAGAATTCGTTGGTAATCAGATGGCACGTATCGATACAGCGCTCTGTAGCCAATGTAAGCGCTGTGAGGAAGTATGTCGCTTTGAAGCAGTCACAGAAAGGTTTCAAAAAGGAGAGGGTATTCACCAAGATAAGTTTGTTCCTTATATCGATTCAAAACGTTGTGAAGGATGTGCTGCCTGCGTCTATGCTTGTCCCACTCAAGCGATACAGCTTTATCCCGAGGGGACGGGGAAAGTCTTTCTGTCGGAGACCCAGGTAGGAGATTTTGCGCATGCAGAGTTGTACTTAGCGGCCGACGGTTCGGGTAAATTAGTGGCTGAGGTGCGGCGTTTGGCTCGGGATGAGGCACGACGCCAAAACAAGGACGTGCTAATCGACGGATCCCCAGGGATTGGATGTGTGGTGATATCCACAATCACAGGTTGTCAGCAGGTACTTGTAGTGACAGAACCTTCTCAGTCAGGTAAACATGACTTGGAGCGAGTGATCAAAGTAACAGGGCATTTTAAAATTCCAACGCAAGTTATTATTAATAAATGGGATATCAACCCTGAGGTTTCACAGGAAATAGAGGATGCCTGTACTAAACTCGGTGTAGCAGTCATTGGAAAAATTCCCTTCGATCCGATGGTTCCCCAAGCGATCGCTTTAGGTCACCCAATTACTCGCTATGAATGTCCGGCGGCGCAAGCGCTTCGCGAAATCTGGGCTAAAATTCCCATAGAATTGACGGAACCTTCTGGGGGACAATTACAATTTCTTTAACGGGTGTCAGAGTTAAGTACTTTTGGCTGAAGAAACTTATTGGATAATTAACTACCGTAGGCGGTGATTTCATATGTATTCAGAGAAGGTTATGGAGCATTTTAAGTGTCCACAAAATGTTGGCAGCATGGAGGATGCAGATGGAGAAGGAACAGTAGGGGACCCAAATTGTGGAGATTCGTTGACCATCTATGTCAAAGTACAAGCTGGAATAATCACGAGAATTAGTTTTCTGGTTTTCGGTTGTACTGCTTCTATTGCAACCAGTAGTATGATAACCGTTTTAGCTATGGGCAAGAGCCTTGACGAGGCGATTAAAATATCCGAACAGGATGTCATTGATTCCTTGGATGGGTTACCTGAGAAAAAACAACATTGTTCTAATCTAGGAGTAAGTGCTTTGCGAAAAGCAATCTATAATTATTTAGAAAAAAGAGGTATCTCTAACCCTCAAATTGGGAGCGAGTTCTCTTCAAAATCATACTTTAACGTTAAAACAGTGAGAGTATGAAACTTGTTATTTTTTAGGTCCTTGTTTAAATCTGATTTAAACAAGGACCTAAAGTTATCATAGATTAACTATTCTTCTAAAAACTCCATAAAAGGCTTTTTCATACTTACAAGTGCATTTACCATAAGCTCTACTAAACCACCATACTGAACATTAAATTTGGACGTCGCCTCGTAGAATTCTAGAATGTCTCGAATAGCTCCTTTACAATTAGAACAAGGTGCGCATACATATTTAGGAATGTTCACATCTTCAATACTACCCTGAAAAGCTCCAAGAATCTGGTTAAACTTCATGCGAGAAGCCACTTTATTCCGCCATTCAGAAAAATTGAGGGAATTGGTTATGGCGAACCCACCACCACCACCACAACAGTAATTGTCGACTCCATGGGGAGTCATTTCCCTAAACTGAGGACAAATAGCTTTCAAGACATTCCGTTGCGGTTCAACAATTCCCATTCCCCGAACATAATTGCAAGGATCATGAAGCGTCACAGGGAAATTATTTCTACTAGGATCTAACTTTAAACGTTTACTCTGCACCATATCCCAAAGTAGAGGCAGACAACTCTCAACAGGAACTTTATCCTCTCCGTACACCATGCGATCTCCGACAAGTGCCGAAGCCTTATGGGCGTGGCCGCACTCTGCGATGACAATTCGGTTGACACCTAAGTCCTTGGCGACTTTCATCTGCAACGTGGCTAACTGTTTTGCTTGGAAATCATCATACCAGATGCCGTAGTTTACATTGTCATAGCCCGCAATTTCACTACTGAGTGTCCAGTTTAGACCAGCTTCCTCGAAGAGAATGGCAAAGGCAATGGGGTTTTCTGGCCAGGCCATATACTCACCCGCATTATGCAACAACAGGATATCGGCTCCTTTTTTGTCCATCGGAAATTTGATCTTTAGGCCATACTTTTCTTCAATATCTTCTTCTAGAAACTCTATAGTATCTAAGAAAGCAGGTTTGCTTACTCCTGTCGAGGACCCTGTTTTTATCTGAAGCATGGTCCCTTTTGTGTGCAGAGGAAGCGGAGCAATGCCCATTTCTTGGCTGAAGATCTTACGAATCTCTTTCGTGAGAATGGAGTTATCTAAGCCCAGCGGGCAGGTCTGAGCACAGCGGCGGCAAAGATTGCAGCGATAGGCTAATTCCCCCAGTCGAGCAATCGTTTCCCAGTTCACATCAACATCTGCTCCGACAAAACGTCCTAACAGCTTGCCACTTGTAGTAAAATACTTTTTAACAATTTTTCGAAGAACTTCAGATCGGTATATTGGACGGTATAACTCGTTGTTGCCTGAAGCTTCGTAAATATGACAGGCAGCTGAACACGTATCACATTTTGCGCAATATTCAAAGGATAATAAGAACGGTTCAAGTATTCCATTGTTGGCATCAGAAAAACTCTTTTCTAAGCCAGATAGGAACTTTCGGACAAATTCAACTTCTTCCTCTTTAGTTTTTGGGCGGATTAAGGTGTCGAGACCAACATAGCCGTCTAAAGAAGTACAGAATTTTTCTTGCCAAGCAGGCTTAGGATCCGTTAATGGAGGTTCCATTCCGGGTTTATCATAGGGAGGAAATAAAGACATTAGCTGTCCGGGTTCAAGTTTGATCAGTTGCTCATCTAGGCGTCCCATATCCCTGGGCCGTAGATCTTTTTGATTTATCATACTCAGCTCTCCTCTTTCCGCAAAGTTAACTCGCAAAAAATATGTAGCCAATCCTTGGGGTGCTTCGGGCGCGCCTCATTATGAAGGAATAAAAAGAGTGATCTCACGTTTCGAATTGATGAAATAAGAGGTATTAGAATAAGGTAATCATTTAAACTTAAAATATTATATTTAAGTTATCTAAGTATATCCTTGTAGGTATTTAAATGCAACAATAAAAAAAGGCGCAAAATCACTTAACCTAAGAGAATTTCAGTTATTGTAAAGCATGAAGTACCCTTGAAGAGGATTGGCTAGGAACTAACATCAATAAAATAATTGATATTTCCTAATTAATAACATATACTCGAATTATTAAATATCCTTGGGATTGCCTTGAAGGCCTATGTCAACGAACTGATGGCTGTATTACTATTCACGATTGAAGAAAGGATGAAGTAGGATGCGTATGGCAATCTCGACTGGGGGACGAAACTTTGACAAGTTCGTTTATGCTCGTTTTGGTCGTAGCCCGTACTTTCTTTTTTGCGACTCTGACGATCCACAGGGTACGGGGGATTATCAAGAAAATCCTTCTTTACTGGGGATCGATGGTGCAGGCATCGTTGTCGCCGACTTTGTGGCGAAGGAAAAGGTGGATGTTTTAATCACGGGCAGATTGGGTCGTAATGCCCTGAAAGTGATTCAAGCGATGAATATACTCGCATATACGGCACCCGAAACAATGACACTCATGGAGGCCATTATGGCCTGGAAAGAAGGCCGATTGACTCAGATCAGTGAATCTGGAGCAAGGTCTAGCAAAATGGATGTGCTAAACAATGTTTGATGAAGATAAAGGACTTTACACCATAGGTACCGTGGCGGAGTTGATAGCAGAACATCCTGAGACACTCAGGGTCTGGGAAAGGAATGACCTTATCCGTCCAGACCGGCAAGGGTATCAACGAAAGTATTCAAATAATGACATTAGAAGACTTAAGTTTATTAAATATCTTATGCATGAAAAGGGCTTGAACATCGCAGGTGTAAAGCACTTAACTTCCATGTATTTCTGCTGGTACAAGCAAAATTGCAAGGGAGGTGCCAACCAAAGCAGCCATGTGCCAGTTAACGAATCTAAAGCTTGCTGGAAGATCGAAGGTACTTATTGTCTCATAGCTAGTGACAAGGCAGAGATGTGTAAATCGTGTGACATGCTAAGAAACTGCAGCATCCTTTAGCAAAAAAAATGGCTACGCTCAATGATTCAGTGCAGGTCTCTAACCTCCCTAACAAGTTAAAAAGTAATATCATGAATTGTCCTATAAAGAAGTCTCCCGCTGATAGAAGGATAGCCTTCTTAGGGTCCATTTTCTAAATAAGTTACATAACAAAAAGGCCCTTGTTTAAAGTAAGTATTTAAACAAGGGCCTTTTGTGCCATCATGAATTGATATTATTTCTATTTGCGTCGTTCTAGTTCCCCTTTCAAATCTGCAATAGATTCCGATAATGAAATTGTCTGAGATTCATATTTTTTAACGACCCCTCCAGAGACATGAAGTCCAGTTTGCCTTAAGACATAGCTTTTTTCCTCTTCTAATTCTTCAAGTTCTTCAGTTAAAGTTAGTAGGCGGCGTATTAAATCTTCTTCACGTAATATCGACAAATCTTCCATAATTCTCTCTCCCTTCATTTCTCTGTGAATTTAATACCTGGGAACAGTTTGTAGAGTTTATATTTTGGTTCTATTTTAAAACTATAGGCCGCTATACCCATATGGGGTATCAATACTACTTCATTAATATATCTAAATAGCTTTCATATGTCAATTGTTTGCGAGTTAGATAATTTATGACTACGCTTATATGAATAGGATTTTCGTTTTATAGGCCTTGATATTCCGTAGGCGTAGAAGGATGAAATGGCATCAGCATTCAAAATGCACTATGAAACGTATTGACCAATCGATTGTTTAGTTGTATCCTAAGGGAGTAATGGCCCTTACCCTGGGGGGGTGGATATGTGGAGATATTTCTTCAAGGTAGGCTTGTGAATATCTTATCGAAGCGGAGTAATATTCTTTTTAAGTTCAACCCAATGGCATATATTATAACACTTGCTTTTTAGTAATCGAAGATCCCTCAAACAAGAAATGCTTTCGGAGGTGGTTTAAGACAATCGATCTTTCATTAAGCGACGTTACTTTTGGAGAACGTTATATTAACAAGTGAGGTGAGGAGTAAACGTGAAAAGCAAAAAGTGGTTTCTATTAACCTTAATCTTTAGCGTATTCAGTGTAGTTCTCGTAGGGTCTTTTTGGCTTACACCGCCAAAAGTTACTGAGGCCGCCTGTGGCGCATCAACATCCTCTTGCAAGACCTGTCACGAGGTTAAAGGCGAAGATCCTGTCTCTAAAAAGGGTGATTGGCATATACAACATTCCTTCGGAGATTTTTGTCAAGCCTGCCATTTGGGAGCAGCAACGGAAACAGATAAGACAAAAGCACATGTTGGGTTAGTCAAACCCTTAGAGCAACCCGATCAATCTTGTGCAGCTTGTCATCCAGCGGATAGTGCTGTACGGGTTGTCAAGTACGGTGGTACTGCTACTGCTACTGGTACTCCTACTGCTCCAGCTTCAGGAACAGACGCACCAGCGACCGGAACTCCCTCTGCAGAGAATGCGGCAGTTACACCCTCCGCAGCAGCAACGCAAGTTCCGCCAAATGCTAATCCTAATTTTGATTTAATTGACTTTAATGTCCATGATGTGGCTCCCTGGTTAGCATGGGTAATTGGAATAATAAACGCTTTTATGCTTATGATTTTAGGTGTTTTAATTTGGAGATGGAAAAAAGGATTATGGCCATGGTATTTCTTGAAAGGAAGGCCGAAAAACGTAGCCTTTAATGCACTTCCCATAGAAGTTCAGGAAGTGTTCACTCTTTTACAAAATGGGGATATGTCGACTGTCTTGTCCCTCCAAGAAATTCTCAACCGTGAACAAGGTGGACAATTATTACAGGCGGTGTCTCACTTGCCAGAAACTATTATCACCCAGTTACAAGCCTTAAATGAAAATGAACTTAGATCTTTGTCTTCCTTGAATGATCCCATGAAGAACGTAAAGGAGGGAGAGCACCTTGGCCTTTAATGAAAAAATGAAGATTAAAATTTGGTCACCTTGGGCAGCAGGCGTCCTCTTAGGCTTAACGTCCGTAGCTACCTATGTTCTGGTGGATAAAACAATCGGTTCATCGGGTGGGATAGAGAACATTGATAGTATGCTCTTGAAACTATTTCACTCAAGCTTGGCAGAATCCATGTATTTTAAATTCCTGATGCCACCGGTGGTGAGCTTCCAAATTCTACTGTTTGTCGGAATGCTCTTAGGGGCTTTTACGTCAAGTATGTGGTCCAAAGATTTCAAGTTTAGAATGATGCCAGATCAGCAATGGACTAAAGTTTTTGGGCCCAGTAAGATTAAACGCTGGACCATGATTTTTATCGGTGGGATCATCATCGAATATTCCGCAGGTATTGCAGGTGGGTGTACGAGTGGCTTAGCTATATCAGGCACAATGCAACTATCTCCAGCAGGGCTTATCTTCATTGTCGGGCTGTTCGTGTCTGGAATTATTACGACCAAAATTTTATATGGGAGGGAGTATTAAGATGATGACTTACGTTATCCCCATAGTGATTGGTTTTTTCTTCGCCTTTGCCCTCCAAAAGGCAGGCCTAGGGCACTATCATAAAATCGTCAATCAATTCCGCTTTAAAGATAATACAGTTATGAAATTTATGATGACAGGAATCTCAGTGGGACTCGTCGGCCTCTATGCGCTGAGAGATCTTGGCTTTATCCAGTTGGATCAAGTTTCGTCCACGTATATACTAGGTAATCTTGTAGGTGGACTTCTGTTCGGGGTAGGTATGGCCCTCGCCGGCACCTGACCGGGTACATTGATCACAGGTTGTGGTCAGGGGAATTTAGACTACTTGATTCCAGGACTTTTGGGCTTTCTTACTGGTGGAATATTATTTGGGGCTACCTATCAATCCATATTTTTAAAAATATCAACGATTGGTGATTATGGAACGAAAACGCTAGCGGAGCTTTTTCATGTCAACCACTGGCTATTTATCGGACTCTTTGTCCTGTGCACAGCTGTTTTCTACGTGGTTTCAAAAATTGCGGAAAGTTCCAAGGTTTCTGAAAAACAGAGCTCTATAGAATCCTAGTTGAACAGCAAATGGTCGAATGAAAGGAGGGAGCAAGGTGTCCAAAGTGTATACTTGGGACCAATTGTTCAGCCGCCGTCAGTTTATCAAAGGCACAGTCGCAACGGCAGCCCTTGGAGTTGGCGCTACGGCTGGAATAGGTCTACTGGCCCCAGAAGCCAGTTTGGGGACAGATAATCCCGCGCAGACAGCTACTAAGGGTACGAAATTTGTTACAACCATTTGCGAGCAATGTGTTTGGCGGTGCGGAGTGATTGCCAAGGTTGAAAACGGTGTCGTAAAGATGTTGGAAGGTAATCCAAACCATCCCAACAATTTAGGGAAACTGTGCCCGCGTGGCAATGCAGCCATTGAAACGATGTATAGTCCTGATCGCATTAAGTTCCCCCTCATACGTGCAGGGGCACGGGGGAGCGGCTTGTGGCGTAGAGCTTCTTGGGATGAAGCGTTGAGTTATACTGCTGAGCAAATGAAGAAGATTAAAGATAAATACGGTGCTAAGGCAATGATGTTCAATTCAACAGATAACTTATCTCAACCATTTTTTGAAATTCTCCTTAAAGCGTTTGGCACACCTAATTACGGTACGCAAAGGAGTTTATGTTTTAATTCAATGACAACAGCTTTTCTGTACACATATGGTACCCCTCAACCCGGTACGGATTATAGTCAGTGTAAGTATATGATTTTCACAGGGCGTAATTTAGCGGAGGGGATTTCCAATAATGAGACGCAGGAAATGATCGAAATGGTGGCTAAAGGTGTAAAGGTCGTCGTGCTCGATCCGCGCTTCAGTAAGACGGCCGCCAAAGCGACGGAGTGGCTCCCTGTTCGCCCTGGAACGGATTCAGCTTTTTTTCTAGCCATGATTCATGTGATCGTAGCAGAAAAGTTGTATGATGAAGTGTTTGTTAATAAATACACTCAAGGGTTTGAAGATCTTGTCACTGAAGTGAAAGAGTATACACCTGAATGGGCCGAGAAAAAGTGTGAGATCGCTGCGACGACGATTCAGCGAATTGCCCGGGAATTTGCCGCCGCTGCTCCTGCAGCCATAGCACATCCTAACTGGCGGACGTCGAATTTTGTAAATTCGTTTCAAACTGAACGGGCCATTGCCGTGCTTAATGCTCTGATGGGTAATTGGGCCCAACCTGGTGGGCTAATTCCGGATCAGGAAATGAGTACTGCTAAACTCGGGGTTTTATCTCACCCACCCTTTCCACAAGCGCAGGGAATTAGACTCGATGGAGTGCCTTGGCAGTATCCCTTGGTGCCCTTAGCTTACGGTGTTATCCAGACTATGCGGGATAATATTTTATCAGGTAAGCCATATGAGGCTAAAGGATGGCTAATTTCTAGGCAAAATCCTGTCCTCTCGGTTCCAGAACGGCAAAAAACCATCAATGCTTTGATGAAGTTGGATTTTGTCGCGGTGATCGATATTCAAGCCAGTGACACGGCGTATTATGCGGATGTGATTCTACCTGAATCCTATTATCTGGAACGCTATGATGGTTTGATTCCCATTAAAAATAAAATCTTTATTCGTCAGCCAGTGATTGAGCCGCTTTATGATACAAAGAGCAGCTTGATGATTTATAAGGAATTGGCGGATAAACTGGGTCTTGGAGAATTCCTACCTTATAAGGATGAAATGGATCTCTTGTCCCAGCAACTAAAGCCGTTCCCCGTGAGTCTAGAGGATTTAAAACGCGCTGGGTATTATGAAGTAGAAAACTTAAAAGAAGACCATTCCAAAGATTTTGAGTTCCAAACGAGCAGTGGGAAAATAGAAATCTCTTCAAGCATCATGGCTCAAATGGGCAAGAAGGCCGTACCCACTTGGAATGAGCCACCACGTCCAAAGGAGGACCAATATTATCTCTTAACGGGTAAAACAGCACAGCATACACAAATGTTCACTCAGAACAATCGTTGGCTTTTAGAAGTTTTCCCGGTCAATCGGGCGTGGCTGCATACATCCGTTGCTAAGAAAATAGGGGTTAAGACGGATGATGACGTGGTATTGGAGAGTGAAGTTGGAAAAGTTACGATCAAGGCCTATGTAACAGAGGGTATACGACCCGATTGCATTTTTATGGTCGGTGGATTTGGGCACGTAAGCAAAGGCCTTAAATCATCATATGGTCTTGGCGCTAGTGATTCAGCTCTGCACAAGACTGTGACGGATCCGATTTCAGGAGGCTCAGCCTTAAGCGAGACCTTTGTGAAAGTGAGTAAAGCCTAAGGCTTAGGAGGGGAAAATATGGCTGTTCGCATGGGATTTGTCATTATTACTTCGCGCTGTATCGATTGTGACGCTTGTATGGTGGCATGTCGCGCAGAAAATAACGTGCCGCTCAGGTCTACTCGTAATTGGGTGAAAAGCAGTGGAGTTCTGGGACAGTTCCCAAAGGTCAGGGAACTGTTTCAACCGGGGAATTGTATGCATTGTGATAACCCACCCTGTGTATCGGTTTGTCCTACGGGGGCTTCACAAAAACGCTCAGATGGCATTGTAATCATTGAAAACAGCAAATGCATTGGGTGTAAATATTGCATTGTCGCGTGCCCGTATGACGCCCGCTTCGCTAATCCTGAAACTGGAAAGGCAGATAAGTGTACGTTATGCTTGCATCGTCTGGAGCAAGGGCTAGAACCGGCGTGTGTTCAAACTTGCTTAGGAAAGGCACGTCAAGCAGGTGACCTCAACGACCCAAATAGTATCGTTTCTAAATTGATCGCTAAGTATCCGACTCGAGGGTTGCTAATACATGTGGGTACGGGTCCGAACATTTATTATATCGATGAAGCCGTTCCAGAAATCCCTGAGGGGAAGTAAACTCGCTTTCGTAGAGCTGTCCATCAGGACTTCCTTGACGAAAGACCCCTATTGCGAAGGTCATTTGACGGCGAAGGGTGAGTCTACTCCCCACAGATCAAGAGCATGAAACTCCCACAAATAGAGTGAGAACACTGGAAGTTCATTAACAGTTTAGGAGGGGTGTTGTGTGGAATTAACTTGGGCTTTAATGATCGTTATTTACCTCTTTACTGCAGGACTTAGTGCGGGATCAATGATAACGTCTAATCTCGCCTTCCTCTACGGGGGTAAAGACTTTGAGCGAGTTGGACGCTGGGGTGCCTATATCTCTCCGTTTCCCATCTCCCTTGGGCTTGGGGTGCTTTTGCTAGATCTGGGTAGTCCCTTGAACTTTTATCGCTTATTTCTTACCTTGGAAGTACACTCCCCGATGTCCTATGGGAGTTGGGCAATTCTGCTTTTTACCGTTTTAAGTGTCATTTACCTCTATCTTTGGCTTCCAGAGAAATATCAAATCCTTGGACACTTTAAGAGCTCGGAAAAATGGAAAAGATGGTTGGCAAAATTCATGCCCTTCTTGTCCGTGGGCGTCGCATCTTATACCGGTCTCCTGCTTAATGCCGCTGTTCGTCCGTTGTGGAATGCGCCCTTGCTTCCGGTACTGTTTTTAGTGTCTGCGTTATCAACGGGGGTGGCTTCCGTGATTTTGGTATCCAGTCTGAGCCCCTGGCAACGTGCTAGACATAAGGAACTACACGCCTTAACCAAGGCAGATGCTGGTTTGATTATTCTAGAGTGTTTGATTATAATAATAATGATCGTTATGGCAAGACTAAGCTCTGTAAGCGTGTCAATGGCCTTTGGGAGTTTATTGTACGGACAATATGCTTGGATTTTTTGGTTTTTGATTGTGGGACTCGGTTTGATTGTACCTTTTTCGTTAGAATTGATGGAACTCAAGGATAAAATTCCCGTCAAATGGGCGCTGACAGTTACCATCAGCAGCAGTTTTCTGGTCTTATTTGGAGGATTTTTCGTGCGTTATATCATAACCTATGCAGGACAGACCAACGGTTGGTTTTAAGCCAAGACTCCCACTTCTATAAGTGGGGTTTCCTGTATTACTTAGGCGGGGATAGACTCCTCCACCTAAGTCTCGATGTTCAGCTTTAGCGAAAGCGAATTCACTAGAGGGGGCAGGGAAAAGGTGCCTAAACAATTAGACTGGTCTAGACGTGCGGTTTTACGCTTAGCATGGGTCGGTATCATCGCCGCTAGTGCCTTGACTATTGAGCCTCTAGTTAAGTACCTCACGAGTAAAGAAGACCGACTCCGATCTCCCTTAGTAGAGTATAACTTACCCCTCGTAGTTAACAGCGGCTGGCAAAATACAGCAAATGATCGGGTGTGGGTAAAGCAGGATCCTTTAGGAGTCATGGCTTTGGTGGCAACCTGTACACATCTAGGTTGCGAGGTTCATTATTATCCGGAGAAGAAAGAATGGCTTTGCCCTTGTCATGCGAGCACGTATGATGTAGACGGAAGACCAGTATCTGGTCCAGCGCCCAGAGCACTACCTAGAGTTGCTGTCGAGCGTAAACCGGATGGCACTCTTGTCATCAATACTTCGAAGCAAGTAGGAATGGATACACGTCTATGAATGATCAGAAAAACTTTGTCAATCACATAAGGCCTAGTTTTGTCCCCACTGGAGTCCTGACAGTGCTCTATACGTTTTGCCTGGGTGGATTGTCCTTTTTGGCTTTTGTAATTCTGGGGATTACTGGTCTTCTAATGATGTTTCATTATCAACCCGGAGATAGTTCTGGGTTTAGTAGTATTCTAACAATAGCCTCTGTAATTCCCTATGGTGGAGTTATTCGAAATTTGCACTATTGGGCAGGTCAGTTGATGGTTGTCACAGTGAATCTTCATATGCTGCGTGTCGTTTGGACCCGGTCTTACAAGCCTCCTAAGCAACTAAATTGGCTTGTAGGAGTAGCTCTATTGATTCTGATTCTATTCTTGGATTTTACAGGTTATTTACTGATCGGGTCCCAAGAAAGTGGCGCTGCGGCCACGGTCGCTGTCAATATATTGGGTTTAATTCCTGGAATAGGGACTGGCTTAGCACAGGTCTTATTTGGAGAGCCTTCTGCCTTAAGTGGAAGTACCCTCGTGGTCTATGTATGGCATTGTGTCGCCCTACCGATGATTGCTTTGTTATTACAACTTTATCATTTCTGGCGTATCCGCCGTGATGGGGGAGTTCGCCCGCTCTAAGGAGGGTGAGTATGGCACGTTCACCGATTAAACATCTCATAGAAAAAGAGGGTATAGCCTCAATCTTTTTTGTGTTTTTTTGTATGGCGCTAGCCCTTGAGTTTACTGCAAGTGTCGGAACGAGCAATCAGGCTCCTTCTGCCTCCCATGCGGTTGCACCGTGGATTTTTGGTCCCTTCCAAATACTATTGTTATATCTCCCTCCGTGGCTAGGTGCTCTTATTCTCCCTATTGTTATTATTGCAGGGCTTGCCGGGTTACCATGGCTCGTTAAATATCTGGGTGAGAAGTCGGGTGAACGGATATTTAGTCTCTTTTTTAGTGTCGTTATAGTCCTTCTGATCTGGTTTATGGTCAAAGAAGTTTGGTGGACATAGATGAGAAAAACTTTGTTGTTGGCAAGTCTTTTACTTCTCTTGATTGTCATGCTTATGCTCGAGAAGGGTAGTAATCCCCAATGGGGCAAATATCAAAGCGAGTATTTTACTGAACAGGTTTCTAAATTACAAGTTGTACTTGGTACGGAAAATGATGAAGCTAAGGTAAAACAGATTCAACAAGAAATTGTGAGTTATCAAGGTCGCAAGCCAGAGATCGTCAACCTTGTACTTCCAAATGGTAAGGTTGAACGGTGTCAAACCTGTCATCTGGGTATTGAAGAAATATCGAAATCCCATCCCAGCAATACGTTTGGGTGTGCTGTTTGCCATGGCGGAAATCCTCTTTCGCTTGATGAAGAGACTGCTCATGCTCAAATGTACGGAGGAGGGCATCCGGGGTCCTTACAGACTGCTTCCTTAAGTTGCGGAGGGACAGCCGCAAACGGAGTGGCCTGTCACAGTGGAAACCATGAATCTGGAAAAAATTTAGTGGACTCAGTAAAAACCTCGATTATGACAACAAAGGCCGGAGAGTTAAGCGTCGTACGCATGACGTTCGGCTTGGATAAGACTAAGGAGGTTCTAGGCCTTACAAAGGGTCAGGTAGCTTATCTTTACCCCAATCCCCTGCAGGGACGAGCCAATGAAGGGCAATTTCAGCAGAATTGTCTGAATCAATGTCATCAAAGCGGAGGAGAGCTGCCCGTCCCCTTGTCGCTAGGAACACCGACAGCATCTTCTAATAGGCTTGAAGAAGGAGTTCCACAAAGCAAGAATACAAGCACAGGCAACGATAAAATCCATGCTAATGGCTGTGAAGCCTGCCATGTTTTGGTCAATCCAACTCATACCTATACCGGTAATGATACAGCAATTAACGATAATACCAGCAGTCGTGGCATGGTCCATAATCTGACGACCCAAATTCCGTACACCCAGTGTAACCAGTGTCATAATCAAGGGAGCCATGACCCCCTTAAAATGGAGTTTTCTGCTCGACCTGATTTGGCTAAGGTTGAAAGAGATTGGACTGCGGGAGATTTGACTTGGTCGGACCGCTTGAGTGACTATTATCTGCCAGGAGAACTATTCGCGAGGTGTGAAGTTAGTCTAGATTGTATCGATTGTCATACAAGGCAGGATGTTATGGGGGATGGCGAATTTTACACATCCCAGCATGATGCTGTTCATATCCAATGTCTCGATTGTCATGGAACCAAGGAAAAACTTCCCCTCACGAAGAAAGTTGAGAAGCCGGAGGATCTGATGTTTGAAGAGAATATCACCAATCCCCAATTTCCTGAGTTGAAAACAGGGGATGAAATATTAATGACGGCGAAAGGGGAAGAGTTACCGTTCTTACGTCATAATAGAGACACTTGGATTCAGTCGAGTCGTGTGACAGGGAAATCGTTCAATATACCATTAGTGCTCGGAAGCAGTTGCGAGCAAACCGCTGATGAACAAGGAGCAGATTTGTGTCATAAATGCCACACTGGGTCCGTACACCCATCTGAATAAGTCAAGGTAATTTTAAGTGCCTACGGATAATTTTGCTGTTTATTGTAAAGTGCCATTTCACTTGTCCAAGCAATATGAGATATTACCAATTCATATAGTTAGGCAGTATTCGTCAACATAAACAGCACAACACAAAAAGAACCCACAGTATTTTCTCCCAATATCGGAGATCTTACCGTGGGTTTATCTATGGAAAATCTATTAAATAAATGCTCCCTCGCAGACGTTAGTCCAATTAAGATCTTGCTTACTCGAACTCTAAGAAACAGATCAAACGGCTTTCTCAAGAAACAGGCTTTTCATGTTTGGATTTTTGGTCAGATTGTTGAGATTGCAACTTGATTAGCTCGTCTAACTTCTGTAAAAGCTTTTCATCTGTTGTACTTTTACGTTTAAAGAACCGTATTGCACTTACAATAAAGTAAACAATTAATAAAACGAGTACAAGGGAAAAGAGTGTAGCTAAGACAGTGTAATCAAAAAGTATTCGGTCGCCCATAAAACACGCCTTCAGGTTATTAGTATGTATCCTATAATACCGCTTTCATTTGATTATATGCAAGCTAAGAGATGTCCCGGATACTAGAACAGTGACAACTTGCAACAAATGAACTGTTGGACCAGAAAAGCAAAACCGTTTCAAAGTTATTGAATATCTCAGGAAGGTAGGGCAGTGATTTTCCCTAGTCTTAAAGCTGGAACAGAGATTATTCTGGAAAATAATTCTTGACATCAATCGATTACATATGTAATATGTTCCTAACTACATAAGTAAACATTGACGGGAGAGTGGGTTTATTGCTCGAAATACCTAATATATCCGATGCCGAATGGGAAGTTATGAAGATTTGTTGGTTAAAATCAACTCCATGTACCGCAAACGAGATCGTTAAGGCTTTAGAACAATCAACAGATTGGAAACCAAATACGATCAAGACTTTAATCGGGAGGTTGGTGAAAAAAGGGGCACTCGGTTACAAAGAAGAGGGAAGGGTTTATCTTTATAATCCCTTAGTGACGGAAGAAGAGTGCGTCATAGTCGAGAGCAAGTCCTTTCTGACTCGGTTTTTTGGCGGAGCTCTTAAGCCAATGCTCGTTACCTTTCTTAAAGATGAAAAACTCTCACAGGATGAAATTGAAGAACTTAAACAAATCCTTGAAGAAAGGAAGGAGTGAAGATGCTAACGCTTTTAATGGCGAATTATCTTAGCCTTTTTAACTGGGTTTTGACAACATCTGCCAAAGCAAGTATCTTCATCGTTTTTCTCCTTGGCGTGAAATTTGTACTCAGACACAAGTTGGGAGCACGCTTTCAGTATATGCTGTGGTCAGTTTTAATCATTGGTTTAGTGTTGCCATGGACACCTAACACTCCCATAAGCGTTTATAATTACCTCGACTCTTCCCACATACAGCAAAAGATAGCAGCGATCGTTGACCGAACCACACAATCATTCTCCACTATCGTCAATACTAATAAATCTGGTGTGAACCAAACTGTTGTAGTGGATAGCAATTCCAACAAAGCGGTTGTAAGCACTGAAACCCAGCGCCCAAGTGATGGAAATGCAAATTCATGGACCGCCTTCCCGATCGTTTATAAACTAATGTACTATATATGGTTATTAGGGATCTTGATATTGACGGTTCTCACCGTCATTGTTAACAAACAGTTTTCTAAAGACATTGGACAAGCTCGAGTGACTGACCTAAGCTTGCTTTCGGAGTTTAATAGCCTCAAAGTGGAATTGAAGATAAAAACGGAGATTCCTCTTTTTAAGTCGAGGCATGTAAACAGCCCATCATTATTAGGCTTAATCTACCCGAGGTTACTATTACCCATCGGAATTGAGCAAACATTTAGTTTAGAACAGGTAAACCATATATTTTTACATGAGTTAATACATTTTAAACGTAAGGACATATGGGTAAATTGGTTAACCCAGGTATTGATTATTTGCCACTGGTTTAATCCACTAATTTGGTACGCTTTTTATCGAATGCGGGAAGACCAGGAGATATCGTGTGATGCTTTAGCGAGATCTCGAATTGATACTGAGCAATCCAATGACTATGCTAATACACTTATCAAGCTGGCAGAGACATATTCTACAGTTCCCAGAGTAGAGGGCTTGGCAAGTTTGTGTGGCTCAAATTCACAAATCAAGAAGAGACTCATAATGCTTCAAAATAGAAAGATTAAGCAAGCTTCGGTTAAATGGTCACTGTTAGGTGTTCTGGTGATAGGATTGATAGCCTTTGCGACTTTCACCAGTGCTCAGGTAAATGCAAGCCCCGCCTTAGAAGGTCGCGACCTTAATGTATCTCAAGAGATCCGTGGGGGACAAGCCTCGGGACTTACAAAGGGGATTGCCGATTCAACCTCGGGAATAACAGTCGAGGATATCACAGGTCCAAGTTTCAAAGGGAAAGTGATGTTAATCAAGGACCCGACCCGAGTTAAATTAGCCGTTACTAAAGAAATTGGCGTTAAGGGAGAAAGGGTCAGTGAGCTCGTCAAAAACATGGGAGCCATTGCCGGAATTAACGCCGGAGGGTTCTATGACCCGAATGGTAAAGGGAACGGAGCATACCCAGACGGGTTAACCGTGCAGGATGGGAAACTAGTCGACAATAATGTGGGAGAAAAAGAAGTCAATATTGTCGGATTTGATGACCAGGGGAAAATGGTCCTTGGTAACATGACGGCCAATCAATTGGAAGGGCAACACATAAGTGAAGCTGTTACCTTTGCACCTAATCTTATCGTAGAGGGAAAATCTGCAATTTCAGGGGACGGTGGCTGGGGGATTGCCCCCCGGACCGGCATAGGACAAATGGCTGACGGGACCGTTATTTTCGTAGTGATCGACGGACGTCAACCTACTTGGAGTATCGGGGCGACCTTAAGAGACCTTATGAATGTCTTTGAGGATTATCATGCTGTAAATGCAGTCAATCTTGATGGCGGTTCTTCCTCAGAAATGGTCCATCAAGGCAAAGTCCTGAATAAGCTTTGGAACATTTTTGGAGAACGTTATGTTCCCACAGCTTTTGTGGTTACTCCTTAGAGCGTGAGAGAGTGCGAATCAAAATTAATGGAGGTAACATGAGGAAAGTACGAAAAATGCGAAAGATACGAAAGATAAGCCTGAAAATGATTATTGCCTTTTTTATGTTCAATGTAGTATTTGATATCATCCTAGCGCCCTTTATCATTTTCTGGGGGCCATTTGAAGCAACGAAAACTTTAGCGGTAGGCTCCGTTCTCTCTTCAAGGCATCCACAGGTTGTTAGGGCATTTCTCTCGGATGAAGAAATTAGTGAAATTGTTAACAAATATGATAACTCAGGCTCGCTATCTGATATCCCAATCCAGCGTACTGTATCAGAGGCATCTGCTGGTATCACAATTGAAGATATTGACGGTAAAGCGTTTAAAGGCAAAGTAATGCTAATAAAGGATCCAAAACGGATAAAAGTCGCTGTGACAAAAGAATTGGAGGTTACAGGTGAACGAGTCAGTGACTTTGTTAAAGACACAGGAGCTATTGCAGGTATAAATGGCGGAGGATTTTATGATCCTAATGGTACCGGAAATGGAGCTTTTCCTGACGGTTTAACCGTCCATAATGGAGAAATCGTCCATAACAATGTAGGCAACAAGAGTACCGAGATTGTTGCCCTTGATAAGGATGGTAACCTGATCGTTGGACAGATGACCGGTGATGACGTTAAGAAGAAAGACATTCAAGAAGCTGTATCGTTTGGGCCGACTTTAATACAGGACGGAAAAAAGGGCGTATTTCAAGACTCAGCTTGGGGAGCAGCTCCACGAACTGCTATCGGACAGAAAGCCGATGGTACGATTATACTTGTCGTAATTGATGGTCGACAACTCTCTAGTCTTGGCGCAAAAATGAGCGACCTCTATAATTTATTCAAAGATTATGATGCGATCAATGCAGCCAATTTAGATGGCGGCTCTTCTTCAGTATTAGTCTATAACGGAAAAGTGATTAGTAAACTCTGGAATATTTTTGGTGAACGCTACCTACCGACGGGTATTGTGGTCATGCCAGAATAGGGTAAGGTATGAATTGACGTTGGTTAAAAGAGGGGATTAATAGTTGAAGAAGAAATTACGTATCTTAGTAGTTTGGATATTAGTTTCACTCAGTTTTCAATTTGGAGGGTACTCCCTCTTGAACAACCAAATTCAAAAAGTTATGGGCGTGATGGGTGGGGAGAGTGAGCCACCCATCACGCCCCAGCTCAAAGCAACTATTCCTGGTTCTGATCTTATGAATATTCAGGTTTCTTACGCCAAGGATTATTTGGCTTATTCCGAAAATGGGACTCTTAAAATCTTCAACCTTAAAAAGGGAAAGGTCGTTTTTGAAAAAAAATCACCTTCTACTACGGATAAAACACTGGGAGTGCTTACTTACCAATGGCTACCTGACCGAAGCACCTTACTCTATTTTTATGCCAAGAAAAATCCAAATGAAATAACATCGGTTACTATATACCCTAAAGCGACCGCCCAGTCCCCTGCGCAGAATTCGACTCCTGAAAAAACAGAAGACCCCAACCAAAAAATTGAGAAGGGAGTTCCCAAAGTGGTTCAACCACAACCGTATACCGAAAAGCGTTATGGAAATCCGCAACTGACAGAATTATATTCACTTGAACTTCCGGATAGTGATGATGATGATACCCCTCCCGATAATCGTTTTAATCGAACGATTGATCAATTACCCAAAGGCGGTAAACTAGAAAACTTAGTTTTCTCAACACCTTCAAATCTAATCTATCTCACCGTGAAAAACGGATCTTCTCAGCTACTCATGGAAATAGATATCATGAAAGACGTACTCACACGAAATAAGTCAGGAGAGGTTATCTCCAATATGGCTGCCTCCGATCGGTATGGAACACTCTATGTTACCAGTAAAATTGGCGATACCCATCAAGTGCTTGCGTTGAGTGGCACTAAGCGTTGGGTCATCTCTAAAAAATCAAACGATAGGGTCATAGGGATCAGAGCAGGAAAGGTCTATCTTGGGGAAGTCATAAACAACGAACTGGTAAAGATTAAAACCACGTCAGACCGCTCAGAATTAACAGATAATCCTTCTTTGAAGACCGAATGGGAAGGTTCTATCCCCTTTAACGAAAAAGTATGTGCACTCATTGGAGTTAACGGGCAAATAGTCGTCTATGATAACCAAACAGCGAGTATTGTTACAGAGGGTCATCTTGCGGAGGTCAAATTGCAGGGCGATGAAAACTACATTTCTGTCGACGGCGCAGAGCTTATCCAACTTACGAAGGCAGAAACATCCACTCTCGTGGAATTGCAACCAGTGAAACCATAATAGAGGATGATGTAGACAGGGGGTATTTATAGTGAAAGAAGTAATAGCAATTATCATGACCTTAACCATCGTCCTATTGTCAGGCTGTTCAAGTGTAAAGAAGAGCGAGGAAAATAATAATCAACAAGCTCAATCTCAAGCTCAATCTCAATCTCAATCTCAATCTCAATCAGAAAACACGTCCCAAAATAGTGCAACTAATCAGGATAACACAGATCCCAGCTTACTTGAAAATATAGATACAACTAAAAGCCCATTTAGAAAGGGATATTGATGATTATCAAGGAAATATAAACAACACTATCCCGATTAAAATGAGTATTTATCAATTAGGTGAAGGTGTAGTTGGAACATACTTTTATGAGAAACAGAGAGAGGAGATTAAACTCAAGGGAAAAGCAGGAGAAAAAGATATTATCCTATTTGAGTATAACGGGACAGGGGTTAATACAGGTGTATTTCAAGGGAAATTTGTCACTGTTGATATAATAGAAGGAACCTGGGTAAATCCAGTTAGTAAACAGAGTTATCCATTTACATTGTCACTTCAAAGTAATCTTCCTGAAGTTGAATATGGAAAGAGATATTCTGTAGCCCTGAATACTAAAAATGACCAAGATGTAGAGAACTTTGCTGGTAGAATTCAAAGTTATCTAGTAAATGAAAATAAGGAACAGTTAGCGGAACAAGTAGTATATCCCATAACAGTTAAAATTGATGATAAAGTAACTAAAATACAAAATAATGCAGACTTTATTAAGAACTATGACCAAATATTCTATCCTAAATATAGGCAAGTAATTACTAATGCATATACGAAGTATCTATTTGCAAATTGGCAAGGAATAATGCTTGGTGAAGGTATATATAATATTTGGATTAATGAGGTTAAACCCACTGCCAGTGATTCTAAATTAATTATTAATGCTATAAATAATTAATCTATGAAATACTACTAGAACGAGAGGGTATACTTGAAAGTGGTTGACAAATTGGTGAGATGCGAATATATTAAAAAGAGGATACCCTTACAGGGTACGGGGGATAGTGGGTGCGGATGTTTTCTATGATAAACTGCTATCCCAAGCAAAGTTATTCCCTGGGTAAGGTGCTCGTTAAAGAAATAGTAAATAGTGTAGGTAGATATTTTAGGGGGAGATTGCAGTGCCTAACTATGATTTTCAATGTCAAAAGTGTTCAAAAAATTTTTCAGTATTTTGCAGTATCAGCCAGAAAGACCATCAAGGCTGTCCGTATTGTGGAAGTGAACAGATAATTCAACGGATTACGTCTGTCAATATCGGAGGAAAAAGCTTCGCCCAAGACAAAGGTTCTTTGGGAGAGTCCAAGGCTCCACGACGCCGGTATGGCTGAGCAGGGTGCAAATGAGAAACCGTGAGTTTCTCTTATTGCTCAAATAGTTTAGAGAGTATGTACTTATGGTTTTAGGGAGGGATACGGAGATGTCTGCGTTCATCTTGGATAAAATGTGTCGAGCGTGCAAACGCTGTGTCGACACTTGCCCGTTTCAAGCGATTTCAATGCTTGCACATCTCGCTGTCGTAGATCCTACTCTGTGTACGGAATGTGAAGCCTGTATGGAAGCATGTATGCACGGTGCTATAACTTTTAAAGCTACAGAGGAGAAGAAAGCAAATGGATGATAATCAACAACCTAATGCTCAGGAGCTTTTGCTCCAGCTTAACATTATAGAAGCAAAGCTAACAGATTTAATAGCACGCTGGCCCTATCATTCGGTGCAAGCAAAAATGGTGGCAGAACGAGAGGACTTAGAGGAAGAAAGAGACTGCATCTTGCACTTGTTAAGTCAAAGTGACAGTTAAATAATAACACGCACCGAGAGAGATTTGAGAAGACGATACCCCACTGGGGGTTGGAATAGTACGCAATGCAACGAGAGATAATATGAAAAAGAAAAGAAAAGAAAAGAAAAGAAAAGAAAAGAAAAGAAAAGGAGATGAATGATTATGGAGTTTAATTATGAAGTAAAGACCAATAAAGAATTTTCAACAGCCGTTGAAGATCTGAAAAAAAGTTTAAGTGAAAATAATTTTGGTGTTTTATGGGAACTTAATTTCAAAGATAAGTTGCAGGAAAAGGGATTAGATTTTCATCAGAATTTTAAAGTACTGGAAGTATGTAATCCAAAACAAGCAAAAGAAGTATTGGATCTTCATAGTGAAGCTGGATACTTTCTCCCTTGCAAAATGGTTGTGTATGAAAAGGAAAACAGTGTTTTTATGGGGATGATGCGCCCCACTTCTATGATGAGCTTGTTTGGGAAAACTGAACTACTAGGTATTGCACAGCAGGTAGAAACAGTGTTGAAGAAAGCTTTAGAGGACGCAATGTAGAATGGATTCAAATATGAACTAGAGGAGGACAAAGATGAGTAAGAAAGTTTTAATCGTAGGCGGTGTAGCTGGTGGGGCATCGGCAGCTGCAAGACTTAGAAGACTTGATGAATTTGCGGAGATTATATTGTTCGAAAGAGATGAGTATATCTCCTTTGCCAATTGTGGTTTGCCTTATTACATTGGGGAAACCATCAAGGAACGCGAGAAGCTTATTGTGCAAACACCTGAAAGTATGAAGAGTCGATTTAACATTGATGTAAGGGTTAACAGTGAAGTTATTGGGATTGATACAGCTAAAAAAGTTGCAAGGATAAGAAGTAAAGAAAATGGTGAGTATGAAGAACACTATGATTATATGGTTTTATCTCCTGGAGCAAGGGCGATTAAACCAAACATAGAGGGCATCAATCATCAGAGGATTTATACTCTCAGAAATATCCCGGATACTGATAACATTAAAGCTTATGTCGATAAAAGGGGGATTAAGAACGCTGTAGTCATTGGTGGCGGTTATGTCGGCGTGGAAATGGCCGAAAATCTAAAAAATAGAGGGCTCGACGTAACAATTGTAGAAGCGGCCCCTCATATTATGGCCCCTCTAGACACCGATCTTGTCACAATTGTAGAAAAAGAAATTTTAGATAAAGGTATTCACTTAATCTTAAATGATGGAGTAAAGGCATTTAAGGACCTGGACGGTAGTGTTGAAATAACCTTAAATAGCGGTGTAAATTTGTGTGCGGATCTCGTTATACTAGCCATTGGAGTAAGTCCAGACACAGGATTTCTTAAGGACAGTGGAATTGCACTCGGTGCCAGAGGACATATTATAGTCAATGAGAAACTGGAAACAAATGCTCCTAACGTCTATGCAGTTGGAGATGCCATAGAAATCGTGGATTTTGTGACCAAACTCAATGGGGCAGTCGCCTTAGCAGGACCCGCCAACAAGCAAGGCCGGATTGCCGCAGATAACATTACAGGTTTAGGCACTACGTATAAAGGTACTCAGGGCACCTCAATTATTAAGGTATTTGACTTAACTGCAGCAGGCACGGGTAATAATGAACGAACCTTAAGGCGATTGAAGATACCTTATAAAACAATTACGGTTCATCTTGAATCGCATGCCTCGTATTATCCAGGGGGGTTCCCACTGACCTTAAAATTAATCTTTAATGAGGATGGGAAAATCTTAGGAGCTCAAAGCGTTGGACGTGATGGAGTGGACAAGAGAATTGACGTAATAGCGACAGTTATCAGACTGGGTGGAACAGTCGATGACTTAACAGAATTAGAGCTTTGTTATGCGCCACCTTTTTCTTCAGCGAAGGATCCCGTTAATATGGCAGGCTATGTTGCCCAAAATGTCTTAGCTGGAAGAGTGGACCCTATTTCGATGGAACAGTATATGGCATATGATCAGGAAAACACGGTTTTAGTAGATGTACGTACTGAACTTGAATTTAAAAATGGGCATTTTGAAGGAGCTCTTAATATCCCTGTAGACAGTCTAAGAGAAAGACTTGGGGAATTAGATAAGGATAAAGAGATTCTCGAGTATTGTCAGATAGGCCTAAGGGGATATGTAGCCTCTAGAATATTAACACAAAAAGGGTATAAGGTTAAAAACATAGATGGAGGGTATAAATCTTCTCTAACAATGGCCGTTAAACCAAGGATTGTAGAAGGTTTGGATATCTCAAAATGATAAATACCACTCAATTATTACCAAAAGAAGATGTTATAAAGTAGCTTTTGTGGTATATTTATCAAAGATAATTTAAGTATCATGCTGGGCTTAATAACTCTCACTAGGCTCAAAATCCTGCCTGATTATTAGATTAGTAAGATAAGGAGTGACTTTTTATGGAAAACAAAAAAACATTAGAGAACTTAATGGAAGCTTTTGCAGGAGAATCGCAGGCTAATCGAAAATATCTTGCTTACTCAGCAAAGGCTGAGTCAGATGGTAAAAAGAATGCAGCGAAGCTTTTTAAAGCTGCTTCGGATGCCGAAACCATTCATGCTCAAAAGCATTTTGAGGTCGCTGGAAAAATTAAGTCAACTGTTGAGAACTTAAACGATGCAGTAGCTGGAGAGAATCACGAATATCAAAGCATGTATCCGGAATTCTTGAAAGTAGCTCAAGAAGAAGGAAACCAAGCTGCAGTGAGGACGTTTACGTTTGCTCTAAAGGCTGAAGAGGTTCATGCAAGACTCTATAAAGAAGCGCTGGATAATCTGGATCAGGAAGAAGAAGTGTTTTACTATCTTTGTCCTGTTTGTGGAAACATTGAGAAAGTAGTGCCCGAAAAGTGTTTTATCTGCGGTACTTCGGGAACGAAATTTATAAAGTACTAAAAATCTATACTGCCATAAGGTGCAGGTTTCTGTTCGATTGCCAGAACGTTTTTTTTACGTTCTGGATTTTTGTATTATAATTGAGGCCTGGATGTTATTACTCTTCATTAAATTTTCTTTTCAAGAAATCAAGTGCGGCAGCGTCCGCCAAGGTTGAAACATCTCCCAAGGCCCGACCCTCGGCAATATCACGTAGAAGACGCCTCATTATCACGAGCGTACCGTTTGGCAACAGTTTTCTGATTCAGCGCATGAAAAATTCTACGCTTTATTTCAGGGAAACCGGAAATACGAGCCCTAGGGTCCATTTCATCTATCACAACTGGATCAACAATGTAAGCAGGTACATAATAATTCAGCAATCTCATGAACAAAAATACCACCCAGATTGGAGGCATGCTGACCCTGTTTAACACTAATAACCAAAAGGGGGCGTAACAAAACTTGGGAAATTTTCTGAGTGGTGGTGTGCCATCCCCCAAAAAGAGGATTATACACCTATGAAATGGTGAATAATCCTCGACAATAACGGCAATTCTCGAACCAAAAGGGTCTGTAACAAACTGGAAAACAAGTTTAGTTACAGACCCTTTTGGTTTTATTAGGTTCAAATATCACAGGACTTTTCTAGCTTAGAGAATGCCAACACCCTTGGCTAAAGCAAATGCAATCGCCCCGCCAATCATGGGGCCAACAATAGGGACCCATGAATATGCCCAATCGGAATCGCCTTTGCCAGCAATGGGGCATATGAAATGAGCAATGCGGGGGCCTAAGTCACGTGCAGGGTTCATAGCATATCCTGTGGGACCACCCAAGCAGGCACCTAATCCGAAAATCAAAAGACCGACCATCAAAGGACCATATCCAGGGGTCATAACTCCTACGCTTTTTGAGAAAATAGCAAAAACGCCAAATATTAACATAATTGTAGCAATGATTTCGAAAAACAAGTTTTGCGTATAATTCCGGACCGCTGGAAAGGTACAAAAAACTCCCAATTTTGTGGCCTTATCTTCCGTAAGTTCCCAGTGACCGCGGAAGAGCAACCAAGTAATACAACCACCGGCAACGCCACCCGCTATTTGCAAAAACATGATGAGTATGGCGTCGGATCCTGAATAGACACCGTTTAAGAGTTTCGCAAAGGTTACGGCTGGGTTAAGATCACCTTGCGCACCACAGGCTATCGCAACAAAAATACCCATCATAACACCGACCGCCCAACCGGCAATGATATTCACCCAACCAGCGCCTTCAGCCTTTGATTTTGATAGACAAGAGTTTGCGACTACGCCGTTTCCAAAAATAATAAGCGTAGTTACACCTAGAAATTCCCCTAAATATGGAGTAACCATAATTTGAGCCCTCCTCATTTTCCTATTATTTTGTAATCTTTTTTCTTACCGCTGAGTAGACGCTCCTTTCTTCACAATGATTAAATTTAAAATATATTGATATAGTACCTCCAATTTGGATAAATACCTGTACATTAATTTGCCGGTATATATTACATTATTGCCTTAGCAAAGCCAGGAATTTTCCAATCATTCACCTATAATCTTCCATAATTGTGATTATTACATATAAAGTAGGATTAATTTGTCCGAATAGATTGACAAGTAACTGAAAGTTCTAATGAAGATACAAAAAGTGGTCCAAAGCCCTTTGATATCGGGACATTGGACCACTCTTAGTAAATGAAACTCCTCGTAGCGAGCTGCGGAGAATTAGACCTCAGAAATTCAAAACATATGCTGGAGCATCAGAACATTCCTTTTTTTCGTAGAATAATACCCATAGTACTACTTGTGATAAGTGCCAGCAAAAGAACTATCAAAAATCCTTTCTCTGTACCCTGCCAAGGTACCTTGAGTGTCATGCTCCAAAAACTTGAGATCATTGTAGGAATAGCTAGTAAAATTGTTACAGAAGCTAAAAATTTCATAATCTGATTTAAATTATTGTTAATGACCGAAGAAAATGCATCCATCATACTACTCATTATGTAACTATAAGTCTGAGCCAATTTCAAAGCTCGCTTATTTTCTATAATAACGCTTTCCAAAACATCCTCATCTTCTTCATGCATCTCTAGTAGATATCGCATCTGTGGGTCAGATCGCATGCGGAGGATTGTTTCGGCGACTATCACATTGCCACGAAGGGCTGCGGTAAAGTAGGTTAAGCCTTTTTCAAGATCAAGAAGTTGGAATACTTCTCGATTATTGGTTGATTTGCGTAGGCGAAACTCAATCGCATCTGTTCGCTGGCGAATATGCCGAATATATTTTAAAAAGACTGTATCGGCATGATACAAAATTTGAAAGAATAATTGGGTCCTTTTAGTTGTATCGAATAAAAACCTACTGACATCGTTGCTATCTGGAAGTACTTGTATCAGGTCTTCACTTATGGTTATGGTTAATTCAGGTGTTAAAATAATACTGAGCGGGCTGGTCTCATATCGATCAGCACCATGAGAAACAGGAACACTAATAATGGCAAGAATACACTTTTTGCCTAAAATAATCCTAGGACTGTCATCTTCATCAACTGCAAAACGAAAAAAATGCTCCGGTATCTGGACTGTAGCTGATATTTGTTGGATTTCATTAGATGTTGGGTTGACTAGTTTAATCCAAACTCCTTTAGCCAAGGGATCCCATGATACTTCTTGGAGACTATCTTCGAGCGTTTTGTAGGTTGTCAGCATAAAATTCTCCTTCTTAAAACCAAGCTTTGCTGTTAGAAGTTTAGTGCAAAATTCTCATATGTAATAGGTTACAAAGTAAATTGATTACTAACGTTATCCTTTCTGCACCCAATATTGTGCTTTGGAAATACCCTCAAGGTCAATATTCTCGACGATTCCGACGATAGCTGCATCGACGGCACTGTTATCATTTCCCATAACATGGCGGGCAGAACTTCCGGAGGTTACTAAAACATTCTCACCATTTCCAGCGCCTACAGTATCTACAGCAACCTGCAGGCTGATTGTATTCATGCCATCTAAATTTATAGGTTGAACCACTAAGAGTTTACATCCTACTAAGCTTTCATTTTTAGTTGGGGCCACGACAGTTCCTACAACTTTGCCAAGCCACATGGGAATCCCCCCCATAATACTAAACATAGTATTTTTGTTTCTATGCTAGTTTTTCTAAGTAACTTAGTTTGACGAGTTTATACTTTTTCCTTTGGATTATTTTGTGACAACATAGAATAATATTGTTTTATGTAACTACATAGAACAAACTAAAGATTTTCCAAGTATCCCTCATCTTTAAGGGCATTCGCTGCAAGGATGGACGAAGTTGTGGCAATGAGGGCAAAATAGTTATATAGAGAGTTCGTAAGGCAGGGAGACTCTGACTGTGAAAGTATTATCGAACATCCAACGAATAATAATAGTTTGCTATAATATAGCAAATTATTGCTTCTTGCAGGAAATAGTCTGTGCTGTATCAAATACTTCTTCTATAGAAGGACTAGTAATAAATGGATATCTCGTAACTAAAAAGTGCTATAGTTTTACGAGGGGGGATTCAGATGGAAGCTCTGAGCCGATCTGTCTTAGGTCAAATTGTGAATATCCAGATCTTGCAAGAAATTCAAGATCATTTTTCGGAAGCAACCGGATTGGCAGCAGTAATTGTCGACGTTGAGGGGAACCCTATTACTGAACCAAGCAATTTTACCAAGTTTTGTACATATATCCGTTCTTTTCCTCAGGGGCTATCAGGCTGCACTAGTTGTGATGATCGAGCTGGTCGAGCGAGTAGAAAGAACATTGACAAGCAAAAGCCTGTTGTGTATCTATGCCATAGCGGATTAACGGATTTGGCTGCACCTATCATTGTACAAGACCAATACATCGGCGCTTTTCTTGCTGGGCAAGTTATTTTAGAAAAAGAAGATTATGATGCCAAAGCAGAAATGTTTCGCTGCGTGTCTGGGTTGGGTATGGAGACAGAAGTTTTGTCAGAGTTTTTTGATGTCATAGAAGTTGTGCCAGAAAAAAGGCTCAAGGCCGCAGCCGATCTCATTTATATTATGACAAATTACATTGTGGAAATTGGGGTTTCCAATATTTCTCAGAAGCAACTCGTGAAAGAAGTAAAAGCCAAAGCCCACTTGGAAGCCACGTTGCGTGTTACCGAATTGAAGGCACTACAAGCTCAGGTCAATCCCCACTTTTTATTCAATGCGTTAAATACCATTGCTCGGTTGGCTCTTTTGGAAGGAGCCAGCAGAACTCAGGAAGTCGTCTATGCCTTATCTGATTTGCTCCGGGACAATTTACAGGATATTGACGTTCTGCGAACATTGGAAGAAGAAGTAAAATCAGCCAAAGACTATCTATTGATCCAAAAGGTGCGTTTTGGGGATCGTATTCAATCATTCATCGATATAGATCCTCAAATATTGAAAATAATGATTCCGGCTCTTACCTTGCAGCCAATCATTGAAAATGCCATCATTCATGGACTTGAAAAAAAGGTAGATGGCGGACAGATCTTTGTTAGTGGACGGATCGAAGGAGAGCAAATTATTATCATTGTGACCGATACCGGAGTCGGAGTACCTATGGAACGCATTCGCAGTATCTTCCGTGCTGAAAAACGAACTATAACTCATGGGCAAACGACTGGTCTAGGAATCATTAATGTTCATAAACGTATTCAGCATCATTTTGGTCCTGAATACGGTCTAGAGATAGAAAGTAAAGTTGGTGAAGGCACCAGTAACTACATTCGTCTCCCAGACTGCCGGGCATAAAATGTATCAAGAGGAGAATAAGAATGTATCGATTGTTGATTGCAGATGATGAACAATTAGAACGACAAGCCTTACGGTTTATAATCGAGAAAAATTTCCCCGACATTCAAGTAGTTGGTGATACTGGGGATGGCGCTAGTGCTATTAATATTGCTATAAGTAAAAAACCAGATATTGTGTTGATGGATATCCGCATGCCTGGAATAGACGGTTTGGAAGCTGCCAAAAGTATATTGGACTTGCTTCCCAATGTAAGCGTTATCATGCTTACAGCAATGGACGATTTTAATAGCGCTAAACAGGCCCTAACAATAGGTGCTGAGGGATACTTGCTAAAACCGGTACGCCCTAATGATTTACTGTCCACTTTACGGACTATCATAAGCAAAATTAGCGTGATACAGTTAAAGCAACAGGAAGAAGCTCTCTTACGTAAAAACGTAGAAGACGCCATGCCATTTATCCAAATGTCTTTTGTATATGATTTGATTTCAGGTAACATTATGGAACTGGAACAATTTTGGGAACGATCGACGTTTCTAGGGATGAAAGTTGATCCTGGGGTCGCCTTAGTTGTGGATATTGATAATTTTAAGCAACTCACCTATAGTGATTCTGAACTGGAAAAACAAATGTTAAAACAGCGAGTTTATCAGCTGATTTGCAGTGTCGTGGGTGATAATGGCTTGGTTACTCCCTTTAGCAGTGACAATTTGATTATTTTATTAGGATTTAAGGAATTAGATACACCAAAAATTATAAAAAATGATGTGCATAAAATAGCGACAAATATAAGAGATAGTATTCTTCGATCTATGAATACTAGTATTACGGTTGGAATTGGACGTTATTACGATAATCCATTGGATATACAGAAGTCTTACCGCGAAGCCTTGAATGCCCAGCGGCAGAGGTTTTATCTTGGAGATAACCAGATCATTCATGTTGAAGATATACCTCATCTAAGTACAGGACCCTTCAATTATCCTTTTCATTACGAGCGGACAGTATTGGATAAGGTTCGTTGTGGGGATAGAAAACAGGCTAAACAGGCACTGAGTAAGTTATTGAGTGAAATATTTTTGAGTAAAGCTAGCATTGAGACCGTGAAAGCTTGTGTCCTCGAATTATTGATCGTATTATCCCGAGCGGCAGTAGAAGGGGGTGCTAATTTAGACCAGCTCACCTTGTTAAATTTTAACAGTATTAATGTTTTAATGGGGTGTTGTTCTAAAGAACAGGTGGAACAGTGGATGTTAGAATCCTTAGATTGCGTTATGGACAACATGTTGGAAAATAGAAGCAGCATTAATATTCGAGTTGCGAATAGTGCGTGTGATTATATAAAGAAAAATTGCCATAGAAATATATCATTAGAAGAAGTTGCAGAAACTGTACATTTAAGTCGCTTTTACTTTAGTCGATTATTTAAGCAGGAAAAGGGTTGCAACTTTGTAGATTTTATAACGAAAGTTAGAATTGATAGAGCAAAGTTGATGTTGCAAAATCCAGATTATAATGTAGTACGTATCGCTGCAGAGGTAGGTTATCAAGATGCTAGTTATTTTTGTCGTGTATTTCGCCAAGCGACTGATCTGACACCTAATCAGTATCGTAAGGAGATGCGTCAAAAAAAGACTGGCAATGAAGGTAAATGATAGAGAAAAATATTGTAAGTAGTAACAGATTATAAAAACGCATAATTCAAACGAAAAGGACTGTGGTCAAACAGTCCTTTTTTGCTTTTCTGTAAAAAAAACAGTGGATAGAAAACAATAAAGTCTTATAAAAATAGTTCGGTCCAATATTTAGGATAAATATCTACAACGAACACCGCAAATATATCCAGTGGGTAAGCAATATATGCTGAAGTAAAAATGGATAGAAAAAGCTACTATTTGTATAGGTTTTAAATCTCTCCCTCCCAGGTTTGCTAGTATGTTTTCCCTGCCGGTTATAGGGATGGTCACTTAAATATACGCACCTGGAATCGATAGGGTGAAAGTAAAGTCTCGTTTATTGCAGGGGGGTGTCAAAGAACTAATATTCTTTATTCCAGCCCATATTGGAGAAGGAGTAGTTTACTTATTAAATATTTTGAGGAGGGGAGGTTCAAATCATGAGTGAGGCCTTAGGTATGATCGAAACCAAAGGATTGGTAGGGGCTATTGAAGCAGCTGATGCGATGGTAAAGGCAGCTAATGTCCAATTAATCGGCTATGAAAAAATTGGTTCAGGTTTAGTGACGGTGATGGTTCGGGGCGATGTTGGTGCTATAAAAGCAGCAACAGATGCGGGAGCCGCCGCAGCGCGGAAAGTGGGCGAAGTTGTTTCCATTCACGTTATTCCTCGTCCACATACAGATGTGGAGAAAATTCTTCCCAAAGTCAAATAGGAATTAATTTGGAGGTGTGAGCTTTATTATGCAAGAACAGTTAATTGACAAGGTCATGGACGAAATCAAGAAACGTATGGAAAGCCAAGTTCCTGACGAGACGGGACAGGAAAAAACCAAAGCGGTCGTAAACATAGGCATGACTGAGTATGTCGGTACTGCAATTGGCGATACCATTGGACTGGTTATAGCCAACGTTGATCCCATGTTGCATGAAAAGATGAAGATAGATCCAAAATATCGTTCTATTGGGATCCTTGGTGCCCGTACTGGAGCAGGTCCTCATATTATGGCCGCTGATGAAGCAGTTAAAGCTACTAATACTGAAATTGTCAGCATTGAATTGCCCAGGGACACTAAAGGTGGAGCCGGACACGGCTGCTTGATTCTTTTTGGTGCTGAAGAAGTTTCAGACGCTCGCCGGGCAATTGAAGTCGCCTTGAAAGAACTTGATCGCACCTTTGGGGATGTATATGCCAATGATGCAGGACATCTTGAAATGCAGTATACTGCTCGGGCAAGTTTTGCTGTCAATAAAGCTTTTGGCGCACCAGTTGGTAAAGCTTTTGGCCTGATTGTCGGCGCTCCTGCAGCCATCGGAGTGCTAATGTCTGATGTTGCTGTTAAAACAGCAAATGTTGAAATAGTTGGATATGCCAGTCCTGGGGGTGGTAGCCACTCCAACGAGGCAATTCTTATGGTTACTGGGGATTCTGGGGCAGTACGCCAATCGGTCTTAGCGGCAAAAGAAGCGGGTCTGAAACTGCTGGAAGCAATAGGTGGTCCAGCTCCATCAATAACGACACCATATATCTAAGAGTAGGGAGGGGAGAAATAATGAAAAGGTCAAAACGATTTGAGGTATTAGCTGCCCGCCCTGTCAATCAGGACGGTTTCGTAGAAGAATGGCCAGAGGTGGGTCTAATAGCCATGGGCAGCCCCAATGACCCGGAGCCTAGTATAAAAATTGAAAATGGGAAAATCGTCGAAATGGACGGGGTATCTCGCAGTAACTTTGATTTTATTGAACAATTTATTGCGGATTATGCCATTGATGTGACCGTAGCCGAAAAGTCAATGGCTATGGATAATAACGATATCGCCAAGATGCTTGTAGATATTAATGTCTCAAGAGACGAAATAGTAAATCTTGTTCGTGGATTAACAGCCGCTAAACTTGTGGCTGTGTTCAACACCATGAATGTCGTCGAAATGATGATGGCCATGCAAAAAATGCGGGCCCGTAAAATTCCCTCTAATCAGTGCCATATTACTAACATTAAGGACAATCCAGTACTGATTGCTGCGGACGGAGCGGAAGCAGCAATGCGCGGATTTGATGAAATGGAAACTACAGTGGCGGTCGTCCGGTATGCACCCTTCAATGCCCTGGCGCTTCTGATTGGTGGTCAGACTGGTCGGGGCGGTACATTGATTCAGTGTGCGCTGGAAGAAGCGACAGAGTTAGAGCTTGGCATGCGTGGTATTACTGCTTATGCGGAAACCATTTCGGTATACGGTACAGAAAATGTGTTTGTTGACGGTGATGACACACCTTGGTCAAAAGGCTTTCTTGCTTCGGCCTATGCTTCGCGGGGTCTGAAAATGAGGTTTACTTCCGGTACCGGTTCGGAAGTGCAGATGGGTTATGCAGAGGGTAAATCCATGCTGTATTTAGAAATTCGTTGCATTATGGTTACACGGGGGGCTGGTGTCCAGGGATTGCAGAACGGATCTGTAAGTTGTATTGGTGTACCGGCTGCTGTTCCATCGGGTATTCGTGCGGTGTTGGCAGAAAATCTGTGCACCACTATGCTGGATCTGGAAGTTGCATCTAGTAATGACCAGACATTTACTCATTCCGATATTCGGCGTACTGCTCGTACGTTAATGCAAATGCTCCCCGGCACTGACTTCATCTGTTCTGGTTTTGGAGGCATTCCCAACTATGACAATATGTTTGCTGGTTCGAACTGGGATGTTGAAGACTATGACGATTGGAATATCATTCAGCGTGACTTGAAAGTCGATGGTGGACTAAGACCAATTTCCGAGGAACAAGCTATTGCAGTTCGTAATAAAGCTGCCCGGGCGTTGCAGGCTGTGTTTAAAGAACTCGGCTTCCCGGAAATCAAGGATGAAGAAGTCGAAGCTGCAACCTATGCACATGGTAGTAAGGATATGCCTGAACGTAATGTAGTTGAAGATTTAAAAGCCGCTCAAGAATTGATGAGTAGAGGCATTACTGGTCTGGATATCGTTAAAGCATTGGCTAAAAACGGTTTTAGTGATTTAGCTGACCATATACTGAATCTTTTAAAACAACGTATTTCAGGAGATTATCTCCATACATCTGCCATTCTTGACAAAAATTTTAATGTTATAAGTGCAGTCAATAGCCGGAATGACTATCGTGGTCCAGGAACTGGTTATCGCATCAGCGATGAACGTTGGGATGAAATTAAAACCATCAGTCAGGCCATTAAACCGTCTGATTTTGACGTTTGAGTCAGGAAGAGAGGGGTATTGTAATGGAATTTAATGCGCAAATGATTCGAGAAATTATTGTGCAAGTCCTGCAAGGAAGTGAACAATCCAAAAGTGCAAAACCAGTGGTCGCTGGGCATCCGATGACTTTGGTGGAAAAAGGCGAAGCACGCCTTGGTACGAGGGCTGATGAAGTGGTGATTGCTTTAGCTCCAGCCTTTGGCAAATATCAAAATAAAACCATCGTGAATGTTCCTCACGGCGATGTGCTGCGGGAAATGATTGCTGGTATTGAGGAACAAGGTTTACATGCCCGTGTGATCAGGGTAATACGTACTTCTGATGTGGCTTTTGCCGCCCATGACGCTACTAAGCTGAGTGGCTCGGGAATTGCTATTGGGATACAGTCCAGAGGAACGACAGTAATTCACCAAAAAGGTTTGCCACCCTTGAGTAATCTGGAACTATTTTCCCAGTCGCCCTTGCTGGATTTGGCAGCTTATCGGGCTATTGGCGGTAATGCTGCTAAGTATGCCAAAGGAGAATCCCCAACTCCGGTGCCAACGAAAAATGATCAGATGGCACGGCCTAAGTTTCAGGCCAAAGCAGCAGTGCTTCATATTAAAGAAACGGAACACGTGGTTCCTGGAACTAAACCGGTCGAACTTGAAGTGAATTTTAATTAAGCGGAGGTGATAGAAATGTCTCAAGAAAAATTGATAGAAAATATGGTCCGTGAAGTTTTAAAGTCGATGTCTCAAGCACCACAAACTACATTGGCTCCTTCAAAAGGTACATTACAAGGATTAAATCCAGACCATGATTACCCTTTGGCTGCTAAACGACCAGAATTATTGAAAACTCCTACGGGTAAAAAGCTCTCAGACATTACGCTGGAGAACGTGTTAAATGGTAAGGTAACGCCCAAAGATGTGAGTATTGCTCCAGAGACACTTAGAATGCAGGCTGATATTGCGGATGGTGTGGGGAGAACCCAACTTGCCAATAATTTGCGCAGAGCGGCAGAATTAACGGCTATCCCTGATAACCGAATACTTGAAATGTATAATGCTCTTCGTCCCTATCGATCGACTAAAGTGGAATTAATCCTTATTGCTGAGGAAATGGAAACTAAATATAAGGCAACCATAAGTGCCGCCTTTGTAAGAGAGGCTGCAGGGGTTTACGAACGCCGGAATCGTCTCAGAGCGGAGTAGGGTGGGATTTTCATGACGATCGTAGCGGGTGTGGATATCGGGAATTCCACAACGGAGGTTTGTTTAGCCACTTTTGACTCATTAAGCTTAATTAAATATTTAGCCAGCAGTATCATAAAAACGACTGGTATCAAAGGTACAGTAGCTAACGTACCAGGAATTGTCATTGCTTTGGAAGAAGCGTTGAAAAAATCAGGGCTTAAGATGAGTGAGCTCGATGAAATACGGCTAAATGAAGCAACACCAGTCATTGGGGATTTGGCAATGGAAACCATAACCGAAACCATTATTACCGAATCAACGATGATTGGTCACAATCCATCGACACCTGGCGGGGTGGGCTTAGGGGTTGGAACAACAGTGTGGTTAAGTCAACTAGTTGGTATTATCGCCGGAGAGAAGGTCCTTTGTGTTATTCCCGCAGGCATTGATTTTCAAGAAGCAGCTGATGCTCTTAATGAGGCTATGACCCGAGGGATTGATGTTCAAGGAGTCATCGTTAAGCAAGATGATGCGGTGCTGATTGCTAATCGGCTCAAGAGAATCATACCAGTAGTGGACGAAGTGACCCTGATTGATAAGGTTCCCCTTGGAATGATGGCAGCAGTGGAAGTGGCTGAAGCGGGGCAAACCATTACAACCTTGTCCAATCCATACGGGATTGCAACCGTGTTTAAGTTATCTGCTGAGGAGACCAAGATGGTGGTCCCTATTGCTCGGGCCCTTATCGGCAATCGATCGGCAGTCGTTGTGCGTACACCAGCAGGGGATGTCAAGGCCCGGACTATATCAGCTGGATTTATCACTGTCTTTGGAGCAAAAGGTAAGGCTGATATCGATGTTGATGCTGGTGCTGCACGAATAATGGCAACAGTGGAACGGGTACAACCAGTTCTTGACGTACAGGGAGAAGCTGGAACCAACGTTAGCGGGATGCTGGAAAGAGTTCGCCAAGTGATGAGTGAACTTACATCCCAACCTCTTGGAGAAATGAAAATCCAGGATGTGCTGGCAGTCGATACATTTGTACCCCAAAAAGTACAGGGCGGGTTAGCTGGAGAATTCGCGCTAGAAAATGCGGTGGCTTTGTCGGCTATGGTAAAAACGAGCCGCCTTCCTATGCAACAGATAGCCGACCAGTTAACCAAAAATCTCGGCCTTCGAGTTGTGATTGCGGGAGTGGAGGCTAATATGGCAATTCGTGGTGCCCTTACGACTCCTGGTACAGATAAACCCCTGGCAATTCTTGATATGGGCGGTGGCTCGACGGATGCGGCCATTATCACTAGGGATGAGCGGGTATTATCTATCCATTTGGCTGGAGCTGGTGATATGGTCACGATGCTCATCAATTCCGAATTAGGACTCAATGATTTTGATCTATCAGAAGACATCAAGAAATATCCTCTGGCTAAAGTCGAAAGTTTATTTCATATACGGTTAGAGGATGGGACGGTGCGGTTTTATGAGCATCATCTTCCGCCTGAGGTTTTTTCTCGTGTGGTCATTCTAAAAGCAGGTGATATGGTTCCCATTCCCACAAATCATCCCTTGGATAAGGTTCGTCATGTGCGTCGGGAGGCCAAAAAACGGGTGTTTGTAACAAATGCCTTGCGGTCTTTAGCGCGGGTGGCCCCTACAGGCAATATCCGCCATATCGATTTCGTTGTTTTGGTAGGAGGATCAGCCTTGGATTTTGAAGTGGCGGATATGGTGACCGATGCCTTGGCAGAGTATGGAATTGTATGCGGACGGGGAAATATTCGGGGCTCGGAAGGTCCGCGAAATGCCGTTGCTACTGGACTGGTACTATCCTATCTTGGCGGAGAGGCGTGAATAGAATGCTACCCGACGGAGCATCAGTTAAACCTTGTGTGCTGATTCATGTTTTTCCCCACTTTGGCTGGAAAGAGAAAATCAGAGAAGTGCAAGCAGGCCTGGAAGAAGAGGGAATACCTAGCTTAGTAGTACAGGTTAAGGAATCCGATGTAGTTGCTCTGGCTTTTCAAGGGGCTTGCGCTTCAAAACTTGGGGTGGGATTAGGTATCGGGGCAGATGGTTTATGTATCCATTATTTCAAGTTGCCTGATCAGCACCCTCTATTCGCCCTAAATGTTCCGGGAACACCTATACAATGGCGTCATTTCGGCTACAATGCAGCTCGTCTAGTCAAAGGCATTCCCTTTAAAGAACAGCCATTGGAAGATCTCGCTCCCCAGTTTGTGGATTCAAGTCTACTGTATAACTTAGTTTATGGTATCGTTCAGAAAGTTCTTCGAGAAACTGACCAAGGCCATGGGGAGGTGAAACATGGTCAGAAAAGCGTTTGGGTTAATTGAAACAGTTGGATTGGTTGCGGCCCTTGAAGCGGCTGATGCGGCACTCAAAGCAGCCAATATTGAGTTAATCGGGTATGAACTGACTAAAGGCAAGGGAATGGTGCTTGTCAAATTTAGTGGCGACGTTGGAGCTATTAAAGTGGCAGTTGAGGCAGGTAGGATAGCTGCTGGAAAGGTTAATAAGGTAGTGGCTACTCATGTTATACCACGGCCTCATCAACAGTTGTCTTCTGTTTTGGCCACAAAGGAAACCTCAAATAGGAAAGTTCAGGCAGCTTCGGAAATGGTCATTGATATTCAAGTGGCTACGAATGAAAGCGAGAATATTGAAGAACATGGGGTGCAGCTCCAGATACTACAAGAAATAGAAGGGGGAGAGGAGCTGGAAATAGCCCCTATCGAACTGAATAATGAAAATCCAGAGCCCATTGGAGTTGTTTCTAGTGTCGAGCAGGGCAAAAATCCAGCTGTACTTTGCAATTTTTGTAGAGATCCAGCTTGTCACCGCAAAAAGGGTGATCCCAAGGTAACTTGTATTCACTATGGAAAAAATAATGAGGAGGCTGAATAGATATGCGCGGAGAAGCACTGGGAATGGTAGAAACAAAAGGTTTAGTTGCAGCAATTGAAGCTGCTGATGCTATGGTTAAGGCAGCAAATGTTATATTAATCGGCTATGAAAAAATTGGTTCTGGTTTGGTGACTGTATTGGTAAGAGGAGATGTTGGGGCAGTGAAGGCAGCTACAGACACTGGCGCTGCGGCTGCCCAAAAAGTCGGTGAGCTAGTTTCTGTACATGTTATTCCACGTCCTCATACAGATATTGAAAAGATTCTTCCCAAGGTTGAGGGTATTTAATAAATAATTAAAGTATCGGCAGAATGAGGTGAGATGATGGAGAGGTTTATGATTGATCAAATTGTGACACAAGTGTTAAGCGTTTTTTCAAATTCTGTAGTGGCCGATGGGGCGGTAAAGGGCATTCCTGTAGGTATATCCAATCGCCATATCCACCTCTCTGCCTACCATGTTGAAACATTGTTTGGTCGAGGTCATACTCTGACACCGAAAAAAGATCTGACGCAGGTTGGCGAATTTGCCGCTGAAGAAACAGTTACTCTTGTAGGACCAAAGGGCGTGCTTCAAGGTGTTAGAGTGCTCGGACCGGCACGAAAGATTACACAGGTAGAAATATCTTGTACTGACGGATTTAATTTAGGCATTTTGCCACCTTTGCGCGATTCGGGTCAGATTGTTGAATCGGCTGGTCTAGTTGTAGTTGGTACCTCTGGCGCAATTACCCTAAAAGATGGGGTGATTTGTGCAGCCAGACATATTCATATGAATCATGATGACGCCCAGCGGTTCGGTGTTTCCGATGGAGATCGTGTTATGGCTGAGGTTGACGGTCCGCGGGGATGTATCTTTAAGAACGTTTTGGTACGCGTACATCCCAGTTTTCGATTGGAATTTCATCTCGATACTGATGAGGCTAACGCCGTTGGACTGAAAAATGGCGATCAAGTAAGGTTGCCACAGTGCGAGGAGGTGTAGCATGGATATTGAAGAATTGGTGCAATTAGTTACGGCTGAGGTATTGCGCCAATTAGGACAGGTGCCCTTGGCTACTCACGACAATGCTATCCCACGTCCACAGCAGGCTTTGGCTATTTTTACCGGGGGAACGATTGGACTTGAGCAAAGTTTAGTAGAACTTCAGAAAATACAGGCTCTAAATATTGCGCTAACGGTCGTTCTTTCAGCGGCTGCTGAAGAAATTGTGGGGATTAAGCGAATTAAAGATTGTTTGGGTAGTGACACAAGCGTGATAACTACCCAGTCTTCCTATCCAGGTAAGTTATTGCGGGAGGCCGATATCGTCCTCGTCCCTGTGCTTACCCAAAATACGGCTGCCAAGTTGGCTTATACAATGTCTGATACCCTAGCTTCAACTCTCATAATGCAAGCCTTAATGCTGGGCAAGCCCGTATTAGCGGCTATAAATGCAGCAGATCCTCAGGATAGCTGGCGGGTAAAGGGGAACATGGGGAAATGTCCCCCAGGACTCTTGCAAGCTTTGCGAGAGAATTTACGAAAAGTAGAAGGGTATGGAATACGGCTAGTGCAAGTAGATGACTTATCTGCGGGAAGCCAAAAAATAATGGATCGTAGGGTTAAAACGTCCTTAAGTGTTCCACAGACAAAAAAGAGTGTGATGGACGCTGCAACCATTAAAGATGCTGCAGGTAATGGCCTTAAGAATATTACTGTTTCCCAAGGAACGATTATCACTCCTTTAGCTCGGGATGTAGCTCGAGATTATGGTATTGAGATTGTGAAGGATCATAGTTAATAGGCAGCAACAGGAATGGGAGGGGAGTTTATGTGGGTGGGAATGGTAATAGGAACGTTAGTGGCTACACCTAAGGATGAAAGCCTTATCGGCTTCAAGTTACTGTTTGTACAACCTAAGAAATTCTATCAAAAACAAATTAGAACTCCTGTTGTGGCTGTGGATACCATCGGTGCCGGTACAGGCGAGACTGTCCTTGTTGTAGAGGGCAGCTCAGCACGGCATTTGATCGGCAAACCTCAAGGGGCGGTAGATGCTGCTATTATCGGGATTATTAATAATATCGAGTTAAATAAATATTTACTCGAGGAGTAATATATCATGAAAGTTTATACGAAAACCGGAGATGAAGGACAAACAAGCTTGTTGAGCAAACAACGGGTTTTTAAGGATGATGTGCGGGTAGAAGCCTATGGCACAGTAGACGAGGCAAATTCAGCTATGGGCTTAGCAAAGTCCCTTATCAAACCATCATGGGCTATTGATATCATTCATCAAATTCAGGTAGAATTAATTTCCTTAAATGCAGATCTGGCGACAGATACCATGACTGCAGTTGACTATCGAATAACCTCGGAGCATGTTGAGGGGCTAGAATCACTGATTGATTCCATAGAACAAAGACGCATTCCACAAAGAGGTTTTGTTACGCCCGGGGCTACCTCAGCCAGTGCAGCTCTAGACCTGGCACGAACTATTGTGCGCCGAGCAGAACGCTGTGTTGTTCGACTTAAAAGAACAGGGGAAGTGACTGTACCTGTTTCACTCTATTTAAATCGCCTTTCGGACTTGCTCTATGTTCTGGCTCGATGTGTTGAGCAAGAAGAAATAGTCGGCACTGTTACTAGTAAGGTACTATCTGTGTTAAAGGGCGAAAAAGCAAATAGTGTAAAGGAGGATCAATGTAGTATGTTAGCTAAAGCAAAAAAAATGATAGCAGCAGCAGAACAAAAAGCCCTTGAAATTGGGGTGCCTATGGTTATTGCAGTCGTTGATATTGGGGGGAATCTGGTTGCTCAACACCGCATGGATGGAGCACTACTGGCCAGCATTTCAATATCTCTTGATAAAGCATACACTGCAGTTGCGTTGAAAATGCCTACCGATCAAGCGGCCGCCTTAGTAACGCCAGGGCATCCCCTATTTGGTCTCAATACTGCGAATGGGGGGAGATTAATCGTTTTTGGCGGTGGATTTCCTATTATTGAGGCCGGAAATATGATCGGCGGATTGGGCGTAAGCGGTGGCAGCGTAGATGAGGATATGATGGTTGCTAAGGCCGGTATGGCTACTTGATGAGCAGTAGCCACTACTGGAAGGAGGAGAATATATGAGTGTAGATCAAGCCCTGATTGTAAAAATAACATCAGAAGTTTTAGCCAAGATACAGAATCAAAAAGTCCAACATTGTCAGGATAGTGGCATTTTTACTACGGTTGATGAAGCCGTGGCAGCAGCTCGGATGGCCTATAAAGAGTTAAGAACTCTGTCACTTGAGAAACGGGAAGAACTAATCAAGGCAATGCGGAATGTGTCTTTTGAAAACGCCACTATGCTGGCTCAAATGGCAGTAAAAGAGGCAGGAATGGGTCGGGTAGAAGATAAAATCACAAAAAATCAGCTTGTAGCCCTTAAAACACCTGGAACAGAAGACTTGCGCACGGAGGCCTGGAGTGGTGACTGTGGGCTGACTATAGTTGAAATGGGGCCTTATGGCGTCATTGGCGCTATTACACCGACTACCAATCCTTCAGAAACGGTTATTTGCAATGGAATTGGCATGATTGCTGCTGGTAATGCCGTATTTTTTTGTCCCCATCCCACAGCAAAAAATACATCCAAGAAGACAATAGCCCTTTTAAATGAAGCGATTGTCAAGGCTGGTGGTCCCATGAATCTATTGACATCTGTAGCTGATCCATCTATTACTGCAGCGAATGCTATGATGAGACATCCGGGAATCAATATGCTGGTAGCAACAGGTGGTCCTGGGGTTGTTAAAATTGTATTATCTTCTGGTAAGAAAGCCATTGGTGCAGGTGCTGGGAATCCCCCAGTTATTGTAGATGAGACGGCTGATATTGAAAAAGCAGCTCGGGATATTATTGCAGGATGCTCTTTTGATAATAATTTACCTTGTATTGCAGAAAAAGAAGTCATCGTCATAGGGTGTATTGCTGATAAGCTGATCACTTATATGCAAAAATACGGAGCATATTTGATTTCAGGCTCAAGGATTGATCAGTTGTTGGAAGTTGTCATGACAGCAACAGAAGAGATGATGGCAGAAGGGTGTACGGAAAAACCGAAAAAAATATATGGTATCAATAAAGAGTTTGTTGGTAAAGACGCAAAGTATATATTAAGTAAGATCGGCATTGATGTGCCTGATACTATACGGGTTGTTTTGTGCGAAACCCCAGCGGATCACCCCTTTGTTATCGAAGAATTAATGATGCCAATACTACCAGTTGTACAAGTGAAAGATATTGACGCAGCGATTGAACTGGCTGTGAAAGTAGAGCATGGTAATCGGCACACGGCTATGATGCATTCTAAAAACGTTGATAATCTGACTCGGTTTGCCAAGGCTATTGAAACAACAATTTTTGTAAAAAATGCTCCTTCTTATGCTGGAATCGGGGTTGGTGGGGAAGGCTTTATTACCTTCACAATTGCCGGACCGACAGGAGAAGGTTTGACTTCAGCACGTAGTTTTACCCGGCAAAGGCGATGTGTTCTGGTTGATGCGTTTTCCATCATTTAGATTGAGATATCGAATAGGTAGGGAGTCGATAGAAAATGCGTGACGAGATTGTTGCAGCAGTTAAGGCGGCCGGCGTGGTGGGAGCTGGAGGAGCTGGCTTTCCCACGCATGTCAAGATAAATGCCAGTGTTGACATAGTGATTGCCAATGGTGCAGAATGTGAGCCATTACTGAGGGCGGATCAGCATATTATGGCTGAGCAAAGTACGAAACTAATCTTAGGATTGAAGACTGTCATGTTGGCCACTGGAGCGCGTCAAGGATGTGTTGGACTGAAGCGTAAATATGAGGAAGCAGTCAGCAATCTTCAAAGAGAAATAATAGAAATGAGCGAAAATACAATCCAGTTATTCTTCCTCCCGGACATTTATCCGGCCGGAGATGAACAGGTGCTTGTATATGAAGTGACAGGTAGAATCGTACCAGAAGGTGGTATTCCACTCCAGGTGGGCGTGGTCGTTGCCAATGTTGAAACATTAGTGAATGTCGCCCATGCTCTCGAAGGTAAGGCTTTGACTGACAAATACGTTACGATTGGCGGTGCCGTAAGAAAACCGGTAACCCTTAAAGTGCCTATTGGCATGAAGGTGCAGGAATTGATTGATTTGGCAGGTGGATCCACTGTGGAGCCTTATGTCGTAATTGACGGTGGGCCCATGATGGGAAAGGTGATTGATCCAAATTCGCCGGTTACCAAGACGACAGGTGGTATCCTTGTATTGCCAGTAGATCATTCCTTGGTGACGGCCAAAAATACTCCTTGGCAGATGATTGTTAATAGGGCAAAAGCCGTTTGTTGCAATTGTCTGGCTTGTACAGAAGCTTGTCCCCGTCATATGCTAGGGCATAGTCTAGAGCCACATCGTGTTATGCAGGCTATCGGCAGAGGGCAGATTGGTGAGTCTGAGATTTATACACGAGCATTTCTCTGTTCTGAATGTGGCGCTTGTGATACTTATGGTTGTACGATGGGGTTATCCCCTCGCAGAGTCAATGCAGAAATCAAAAAGCAGTTGACTAAGCAAGGGATAAAAAATCCCCATCACTCTAAATCACAGCAGGTACGAACAAATCGCGAATATCATCTGATTCCCACCAAACGACTGATTGCTCGTTTGGGGATTTCCACCTACGATGTCAAAGCTCCGCTTAGTGTACAAGAGATGATTGTGAGTGAAGTAAAGTTACCCCTTTCTCAACATCTGGGAATACCTGCCAAACCTATCGTTAAGACAGGAGATAACGTTGTAAGAGGGGATCTGATCGCTGTTATTCCTGAAGGTGCAAGTTTAGGGGCAAATTTGCATGCCAGTATTTCGGGACAGATAGTCATGGTTGATAATAATTGTATCGGCATTAGTAGGGTCTAAAGCAACAGGGGGTGATGAAAACTATGAAGCGAGCTATAGGCTTACTTGAACTAAAAAACATGACCAAAGGGATTTTGGCGGCAGATGCAATGCTAAAGGCTGCCAATGTTGAAATGATTATCGCTCAGCCCATGTGCCCTGGCAAGTATGTCGTAATGGTAGCGGGGGATGTGGGAGCCGTGCAAAGTGCGGTAAAAAGTGGGCAAACAGCTGCTGGAACAGACAATGTAGTGGATGAATTCATGCTCCCTAATTTACATGCTAGCGTTTTTCCTGCTTTAACAGGTTGCACCGCAGTACATGAGATAAAGTCCTTAGGGGTTATTGAAAGTTATTCAGTAGCTTCAGCCATTGTGGCTGCCGATACAGCTGTAAAAGCTTCAAATGTAGAATTAATTGAAGTTCGTCTAGCGAGAGGAATGGGCGGTAAAGCCATGGTGACTTTAACGGGTGATGTAGGGGCGGTAACTGCCGCTGTCCGGGCAGGCAGTGAGGCCATTAAGGCTAGTGGATTTTTAGTGGATCAACTAGTACTGCCAGCACCTCACAGTGCTTTGCATAAATCTTTATTTTAATGGGAATAAGGCGACCAAACCAAACACCGAGAGATAGAAAAGGAGTACTCCCAATGTTTAGTATTCGCCAGGCAAACCATTGGGCAAAAGGTGGTTCCCTGGGGCCCTATAGTACTATGATTCTTGATCTACGGAATGAAAAAATTATTTAGTCAACACAATAATTCATTGCAGGATATTAATTTATATTATCGAAATATTCTATTTATAAGTGAATCTTAAATCGCATATTTATGAAAATTAGAATTGAAGTTTAGTTTTAATCACAAAATAATTTTATTCTAAAATGAAAGGGGGGAGTGAGTAATGCAGGAAGGATCTAAGAATGAACCTACAATCGCAGTCTTTAGCTACCACGCTTTAACGTCGTTGATCAATCAACTTCAATATAGAGCGCCTCATCCGGTCCGAATTTTGGTCATTGATTGTATGCTAAAAGATGTACTAGAGAAGGCTGATAATATGGAAAAAAACGGGGAAGCAGATGTTTTCCTTTCTGCGGGTGGAACTGCTAAGCTTCTCTCTGGCAAGCTAGCAAACCCATTAGTCGAGATTAGAGTCACGGGCTTCGACATTCTAGCTGCCTTGAAGGAAGCCAAACAATATTCAGATACCGTTGGTCTAATAACGTATGAAAGTAAAATTGCCAATCTAGAGAACCTATCTGGTTTGCTAAACATAACGATTAAACAATTTACTTATCAACATATTAGTGATATTGAAGAGACTCTAAACCATCTGCAAGAAGAAGGTGTGAATGTAGTCATAGGGGGAAGTTTTCTTCAAGAGGTGATCAGCAACAGAGGGATGAGAGGAATCTTTATTTATTCGGCGGACGGCGTGACTCAGGCCTTGGATACAGCGGTCCAAATAGCATTTTCAAAAAAAAATGAGGCTAGAAAAGCGGAGGAACTAAGGGCAATTTTAGCCTTTTCGTATGAGGGTATAATAGCTGTTGACAGAAACGGACTAATCACGGTATTTAACTCAAGTGCCGAAAAAATTATTGGTATCTCTCAACACGAAGTCTTAGGCAAATCTATTGATACTATTTTCCCCACTGCCAAGCTTACAAAGGTTATGCAAAGTCGCAGACCAGAGCTCAACCAGATTGAGTCGATCGGAAATAGTCAAATTGTCATCAGCCGCATCCCAATTTTGGTCAACGCAGTAATAATGGGTGCTGTAGCAACGTTCCAAAATATTGGGATCATACAAGAGGCGGAGGAAAAGATTCGCAAAAGTCTATATCAAAAAGGTTTTGTGGCCAAAACATTTATAAAGGATATTTTAGGAACCAGTGAACAGATTCAAAAGGCTAAACGTGAGGCGTTTCTCTATGCTAAAAACCCCTCTTCGGTTCTAATTACAGGTGAGTCAGGAACCGGGAAGGAACTTTTTGCCCAAAGTATTCATAATGCCGGTATCCGCTTTCGTCATCCTTTTGTCACCATAAACTGCGCAGCAATTCCTGACAACTTGTTGGAGAGTGAACTTTTTGGGTATGAAGAAGGAGCCTTCACAGGAGCAAAAAAGGGCGGGAAACCTGGATTGTTTGAACTGGCCCACGAGGGAACGGTTTTCTTAGACGAGATTGGTGAACTGTCCATGTCTCTACAATCGCGTCTGTTGCGAGTCTTAGAAGAACATGAGGTCCTGCGTATAGGGGGGGACAAAATTCGTTCAGTAAACATTCAGGTGATATCAGCCACCAACAAAGATCTTTGGGAAATGACTGAGAATGGTTATTTTCGAAAGGATTTGTATTATAGGCTGAACGTTTTAGAACTTCGACTTCCACCTCTTCGAGTTCGCAAAACCGATATACCTTTACTGGTTAAAAAATTTCTCTTAGAAATGTGTCAAGATCTAGCGGTAAAAGAAATCGAGGGGATTTCCCAACACACCGTATTTAGAGATTATAACTGGCCTGGTAATGTCCGGGAACTTAGAAATATAATCGAACGATTCGCGGCGCTTTATAAAGAAGATGAGTATGAAGATTTACTCCTATCTTTATTTGAAAGGCTTACTCCTTCTGAACTTTGTTCTGGTGAACAAGAGGAACTTAACCGTGTTTTAAATAGCGTGCAAGGAAATAAAGCCCAGGCCGCACAAAAACTAGGAATTAGTCGAACGACACTCTGGAGAAAATTGAAAGGATACAGTTCTATCTAATGTTCAAGGGGGGAAAGTTGAAATAATTGAAACATGAAACGATTGAAACAGTTTGCAACGGAGATGAAACATTATGTTCCATCAAGAGATAATAAGAGCTACATAAAAAGAGGCGGAATGATGATATTCCGCCTCTTTTTGCTTGAGTTCGAACTTGGCATATATATTGCATAATAACTATATACAGAGAATTCAGAATAGTTAGAGAAAAGGAGCGAATGAGTTGAAACTTTATGAGTACATGGCCAAAGGGATTCTTCTGAGCAATGGGATTCCTGTCCCAATGGGCGCTGTTTTTAAAGGGATTGACGGCGTGGCTGAATTTGTAGAAAAGGTTGGCCCAGTGGCGATCAAATCCCAAGTCCTCTCCGGAGGGCGCGGCAAGGCAGGCGGTATAAAGTTTGCCACGGATCCTCAAGACACCATTACTAAAGTGCGGGATTTACTAGCCACTGAGATCAAAGGATGCCAAGTGGAGACTGTCTTAATTGAAGAAAAGGTAAATATAGAACGGGAACTCTATCTCGCAATAACAGTTGATGGATCAAAGAGACAAATTGTTTTGTTGGCCTCGATTGCTGGCGGGATGGATATTGAACAAGTGCCTGAGGAACAGGTGATTAAACGTTTTATTGATATCACGATTGGTCTCCAGCCTTATGCCACCCGGGAAATTACACGTCAAATGGGCTTGAAGGGTCGAGAAGCTAAGCAAACTGCGGATATTATGCTGAAACTCTACCAGATTTTTCGCAAGTACGATGCTGAATTAGTAGAGATTAATCCCTTAGTCGTGACCCAAACGCACGTACTGGCTGCTGATGCCAAAATGACCTTAGATGATGAAGCCGCCTTTCGCTTCTTACCAGATGTTCCTTATGTCGAAGAAAAAACGGCAGTGGAAAAGAAAGCTGATGATTTAGGAATATCTTATGTTGAACTCGATGGAGAGGTCGGAGTCATGGCTAACGGTGCTGGGATTACGATGGCTACGCTTGACTTACTCCAACACTTTGGGTCGAGTGCCCGTAACTTTATGGATGCCGGAGGTGGGTCTAGTGAGAAAGCTACGGCAGCGGCCTTGGAAATCTTACTTTCCACGAATCCTAAGGCCCTTTTGATTAATATCTTCGGGGGAATAACTCGGTGTGATGATGTAGCTCGCGCTTTTGTGCAAGTGAAGAATGCACTCGATCTAAAATTACCCGTGGTTATCCGTTTAGTCGGCACAAACGAGGATTTAGGCACCGCGATTCTACGGGAACAAGGGATAGAATCATTCAAGAGTGTCGAAGAAGCAGTAACAAAAGTAATCTCTTTACTGAAGGGAGGAGGAGCTGATGTCCATAATTCTTAATGAAACCACCAGAATTATTGTGCAAGGAATTACTGGAACCCAGGGTCAATTTCATACCGGACAGATGATAGCCTATGGAAGCAAGATAGTGGGAGGGGTATCTCCAGGCAAGGGCGGACAGGAGGTTCACGGAGTCCCAGTTTATGATACCGTCGAAGAAGCAATGTTTAAGCAACAAGTGGATGCGTCTGTAATTTTTGTTCCTGCCAAGCTTGTCAAAGATTGTGCTCTAGAGGCTCTAGAAGCGGGGATTAAAATATTAGTGATTGTAACTGAACACGTACCCTTACATGACACCTTAGAAATTATGGCTTACGCAGAAAAGCAAAAAGCAGAAATTGTTGGCCCTAATACGTATGGTCTAATCTCACCGGGTCAATGCAAGATTGGAATTATGCCTAATAACATTTTTATGCCAGGTGAGGTTGGTGTCGTGGCCCGAAGTGGGACTCTAAGCTACGAAATTGTTTACCAATTGACAGGAGCAGGAGTCGGGCAATCTAGCGTAGTAGGGTTGGGCGGGGATCGAGTAGTGGGCATGTCCTTCATTCAAGTCTTAGAAAAGTTCGAGGCAGATCCTAATACTAAAGCTGTAGTGCTAGTCGGTGAAATCGGAGGAAATGCGGAAGAAAAAGCGGCCGAATACATCAAGGCCTATATGACAAAACCGGTAGTCGCCTTTTTAGCTGGCAGAAGTGCCCCTCCTGGTAAAAGAATGGGGCATGCTGGAGCAATCATTGAGCGAGGTAAAGGGACCTTTGAGAGTAAAGTTGAAGCACTAACTGCTGCTGGAGTACGTGTGGCTAGCCTTCCATGGGAGGTTGGACCCCTTGTCAAGCAAGCGTTAGCACAGGGGAGTGAGAAAATTTATGGATAAGGGTACAGAATTAGAAAAAATCATCCAAGCTAGAGCTCTTTGGGAGAGTAAGAAGAAGCCTTCTAAATCCGAAAAACAGGCGTCAGCCGTAGAGTCCGAGATCGACTTTCAGCCGCTTTATGCGCCAGATAGCCTTAATATCGACTACTTGACTGATTTGAGTTTCCCTGGAGAATTTCCGTATACTCGCGGTGTTCAACCAGATATGTACCGAGGTAGGTTCTGGACTATGCGTCAATATGCTGGCTTTGGAACGGCGCAGGAAACGAACAATCGATTTACTTATCTACTTAAACAAGGACAGACGGGGCTCAGCGTTGCCTTCGATTTGGTAACCCAAATTGGTTATAACTCTGACGATCCACTTGCACAAGGAGAAGTGGGAAAGGTCGGTGTTGCAATCGATTCCTTGGCAGACATGGAAGCGCTTTTTAAGGATATACCCTTAGATAAGGTTAGCACATCCATGACGATTAATGCCCCCGCTGCCATACTGTTGGCGATGTATATTATAGTTGCTGAAAAGCAGGGGATAGACACTTCCAAATTATCAGGAACCATTCAAAATGATATTTTAAAAGAATATATGGCTAGGGGAACCTATATTTTCCCTCCGGTACCTTCAATGCGTCTCATCACCGATACGTTTAAATATTGCGCCGAGCACCTTCCTAACTGGAACACTATTAGTATCAGTGGCTATCATATTCGCGAAGCCGGTTCTAATGCGGTTCAAGAGGTGGCCTTTACCCTGGCAGACGGAATAGCGTATGTCCAGGCCGCCCTCGACGTCGGGTTAGAAATTGATAGCTTTGCTCCCCGACTCTCCTTTTTCTTTAATGCCCACTCCAATTTCCTTGAGGAGATTGCCAAGTTTAGAGCTGCTCGCCGAGTGTGGGCCAAGATCATGAAAACTAGGTTTAAAGCCGAGAACCCTAAATCATTAATGCTACGTTTTCATACTCAGACGGCCGGTTGCACTTTAACGGCTCAACAACCCGAGGTGAATATTATGCGGGTGGCCTTTCAGGCCCTGAGTGCGGTACTCGGTGGCACCCAATCTCTGCATACAAACGCCTGGGATGAGGCACTAGCTTTGCCTAGCCAAGAATCGGCGCTGCTCGCGTTACGAACCCAACAAACGATTGCCTACGAAACTGGGGTTACGGATACGGTGGATCCCTTGGGCGGTTCTTATGCTGTAGAAAAGTTGACGGAGGACCTTGAAAAGGCCGTCTGGGTCTACCTAGATAAGATTGATGAACTAGGAGGCGCCGTCCGGGCAATCGAACTTGGTTTTCAACAAAGGGAAATCCAAGCCAGTGCCTATCGTTATCAAATGGAGATCGAAAATCAACAAAGAATTATTGTCGGAATTAACAAATTCCAGGCAAAGCAGGATCCACCGAAGGGATTACTCAGGCTAAATCCTGAAGTCGAGCAAGAACAAAAGCAAAAATTAGCGGCAGTTTACCGGAAAAGAAATCAAGCAGAGGTGGAGACTGGCTTAATTCGCTTGGAAAAAGCCGCTAAAAGCACGGAGAACTTAATGCCCTATTTACTGGATTGTGTCCGGGAGTACACCACATTGGGTGAAATCTGCGATGTCTTGAGGAAAGTATTTGGAGAATATAGGCAAGAGAACACCTTTTAGGCAGGAGGAGTCGTCATGGAAAAAGGACATCGTATTCGGGTATTGATCGGCAAGGTCGGTTTGGATGGTCACGATCGCGGAGCTAAAGTTATTGCTCAGGCGCTGCGAGATGCTGGTATGGAAGTTATTTATACAGGGTTACGACAAACACCGGAACAAATCGTTGAGGCAGCGATTCAAGAGGATGTTCAAATCATTGGAATCAGCATCTTGTCCGGGGCTCACAGTTACCTGATACCGAGAATTATCGAAAGTCTAGCTCGTGAGGGAGCTCAAGATATTTTGGTGATTGCTGGAGGGGTTATTCCCGAAGTTGACAAAACTTTATTAAAAGGAGCGGGTGTAGCAGAAATTTTCGGAACGGGAACCTCCACGGTGGATATTGTGAATTTTATCAAACAACTGCAACTTTAATTTGTGCATCAAATGCTATTTTAGAATTACTTTCGTCAGTTTCTTAAGGGAATTCTAGTAGAATGGTCAGACAAAGGATTAATTACTAAACCTTTTGGGCATTGGATTCCAAAAGAAGAGTGGTAATGAGAGATATACGTAATTTCTATTAAAGTAGATTGGCCTTCTTTTTGATACCACTTTTCTTCCATTTTAAGAAAATCGAGTAGTTGTTTAAGAAAGAAATGGGACAAGGGAACTCTACCTAGAACCATAATGAAGGAGGTTTACGATTATAATGTTCAATGTTTTGAAATTAGATCATATCGGGATTGCTGTAAAAGACATGGAAGCGGCCAAGAAGTTTTATACGGAAGTGTTGGGTATGAAGGCTCAAGGAGAAGAAGTAGTTGAACAGCAGAAAGTTAAAGTTTGCTTCATTCCTAGCGGTGATAGCGAAATAGAACTTCTTGAATCCACTTCGCCGGAGGGCCCAATTGCCAAGTTCATTGAAAAGAATGGTGAAGGGATACAACACATCGCTTTTAAGGTCGATAACATTGAAAACGCTTTAGTTGACCTCAAGGCCAAAGGTATCCGCTTAATTGACGAAGTTCCTCGTTATGGCGCTGGTGGTGCGAGTATTGCCTTTATCCACCCCAAAGCGACAGGCGGTATTTTGCTTGAACTATCACAGCGTAAATAAATGCATTGCACTTAGATTTCATCTATTATTCAAGTCGACAATAGTAAGGACATATTATATTGGAATTTAGTACACACATTGACTCGATCAGCTAGAGCTAAGCAAGAGGAGGCAGGAACCTTGGATATTTACGATAAACTTAGTGAGCTCACAGCCCTTCATGAAGTAGCAAAACTAGGGGGTGGTGTTGAGAGGATTAGCAAGCAACATGATAGTGGCAAAATGACTGCTCGAGAGCGTATTGAAGCACTCCTTGACGACGATAGTTTTGTGGAGACGGATACCTTTATTAGAGATGAGATGACCGATTCGAAACCTGACTCGGTCAATGGTGAAGGCGTCGTTACAGGCTATGGCACAATCCACGGTCGTCTGGTTTTTCTGTTTTCCCAAGACTTTACCGTTTTCGGAGGGGCATTAGGGGAACTTCATTCCCGAAAAATATGCAAAATCATGGACCTCGCTTTAAAAAAAGGAGCTCCAGTTATCGGGCTTAATGACTCGGGAGGTGCACGTATCCAAGAAGGTGTTGGCGCCTTATCCGCTTATGGAGATATTTTCTATCGCAATACCATAGCCTCTGGGGTTATCCCACAAATCTCAGTTATTATGGGACCCTGTGCTGGCGGTGCCGTCTATTCCCCAGCGCTGACCGATTTTATTTTCATGGTAGATCAGACCAGCAAAATGTTTATTACCGGTCCCCAAGTTATTAAGGCGATAACAGGGGAAGAAGTTAGTGCAGAGAAACTCGGTGGGGCTCTAGCCCACAATCAGACGAGCGGTGTTGCCCATTTCCTTGGCGAATCAGAAACAGAAACCTTGCAATCCGTTCGACATATATTAACCTTCTTACCACAAAACAACATGGAGGAATCTCCATTATTAGAGAACGAGCCACCTGAAGCTGAAGGGGACGATCTACTGAACGTAGTACCGATAGAACCCAGTAAGCAGTATGATGTCCGCGATGTCCTAAATCTGGTCGTGGATGGCGGTGACTTCTTTGAAGTTCACCAAAGCTTTGCTAAAAATATTGTAACCTGTTTTGCTCGTTTCGAAGGAATGTCCGTAGGGATTATTGCTAATCAGCCCGCCTACTTAGCTGGTTGCCTTGACATTGATGCTTCTGATAAACTATCCCGTTTTGTTCGTCTATGCGATAGCTTTAATATTCCCTTGGTAACGTTCGTAGATGTACCTGGCTTTTTGCCGGGAGTGGATCAAGAATACAATGGAATTATTCGTCATGGAGCTAAAATCCTTTACGCATATTCAGAGGCCACTGTCCCTAAAATTACGATTATTCTACGGAAGGCTTATGGTGGGGCTTATGTCGCGATGTGTAGTCGCTCTTTAGGCGCAGATGTAGCCGTAGCTTGGCCGACGGCAGAAATCGCGGTTATGGGACCAGACGGTGCCGCCAATATTATCTTCCGGGACGAGATTAAGAAGTCTGATGACCCGAAGACCACAATGAAACAAAAAACCGCCGAATATAGAGAAAAGTTCGCAAACCCTTATATTGCCAGTGCTAAGGGTATGATTGACAATGTGATTGACCCGCGGGATACCCGAAAAACGATCATTGAAAGTCTTAAAATGCTAAGCTCCAAGGGAGCAGCGCAATCACGGAAGAAGCATGGCAACATTCCTTTTTAAGTGCTGCAATACTGTAAGAGGAATTTTTTAACATTAAAGTGGAAAAACATCTGTAAGAGCTTGGTTTTCAAAAATCCAACTTAGTATATCGATAATATGGAAATTGGAGGGCGAAAAATGACAGTAGCCGAGAATCTGCATCTGGGTTTCAACACGACAGTGAATGGAATGGGAATTGTTTTTCTTGTCCTTATTGTCTTATGGGCGGTTATTGTAGTTCAGTCAAAGCTGATATTTTATTTCTCGGAAATGTTTAAGAAATCTAAACCTGTTGATAATTTACCTATAAATACGGACAAAATCGAGATTGAAAGAAATGCCATAATTGATGATGAGACACTGGCTGTAATTATGGCAGCCGTCAGCAATAACGCAGATATTCCTTTAAGCAGGCTACAATTTAATTCAATCAAGGCGCTTTAGATTTACTACAATACTTTGGAGGTGTAAGGATGAAATACAACGTAACAGTTAACGGTAAGAAATTTGAAGTAGAGGTAGAAAAGGTAACTGAATCGAAAGATCGGGCTAAGAGCCCCACTAAATATGCAGCGGTGGCACCGGTAGAGCCTGCTAAGACATCTTATTCCGCAGCAAGTAGTGATGAAGAAACGGTGAATTCGCCGATGCCGGGAACGATTACAAGTATAAAAGTAACTGAGGGACAAAAGGTTCAAAAGGGGCAAGTCTTATTTATCCTTGAAGCAATGAAAATGGAAAATGAGATTATTGCACCTCGTGATGCCGTTGTTTCTAAAATTGTAGTAACGAGTGGTAAACCTGTTAAGACGGGAGATGCACTGATTTTACTCAAATAGTCATTGAGAGGAGGTGTTAAGATGTCGATTTTTACGGAATTCATTAAAGCAATCTCGGATATTTTGGCAACATCCGGATATCCAGCCATAGCCCCAGGGAACGTTATTATGGTGTGTATCTCCTTTTTACTGATTTACCTTGCCATAAATAAAGGCTTTGAGCCCTTACTGCTTCTTCCAATTGCGTTTGGTATGTTTGTTGTAAACCTACCCCTTACTGGCCTTATGAATCCTCCTGAGGGTGGAGTCATGGGAGGACTTTTCTATTATTTGTTTCAAGGAGTACAGTTTGAAATTTTCCCGCCACTCATTTTCTTAGGAGTCGGAGCAATGACGGATTTTGGGCCATTGATTGCAAGACCTTCTGCCTTATTACTTGGAGCAGGTGCCCAATTTGGAGTATATTTCGCTTTTGTTTGTGCTCTTTTGCTTGGCTTCACTCCCCAAGAAGCAGCATCCATTGGAATTATCGGAGGCGCTGACGGTCCTACTTCCATATTTCTGGCGTCTAAGTTGGCACCCCATTTGCTCGGTCCTATAGCCGTTGCGGCCTATTCGTACATGGCACTGGTCCCGCTTATTCAGCCTCCAATTATGAAACTGATGACGACGAAGAAGGAACGAATGATAAAAATGGAGCAGATGAGAGAGGTATCAAAGTTTGAGCGAATTGCGTTTGCTTTATCCGTAACAATCATCGTAGCATTACTTCTTCCTCCGATCGCATCGCTGGTCGCAATGTTGATGCTTGGCAATGTATTCAAGGAGAGTGGGGTTGTTCAGAGGCTTTCTAGCACTGCTGAGAATGAACTGATTAATATAGTAACAATATTTCTCGGCTTGACCGTGGGTGCGACGGCAAGTGCAGATATTTTCTTAAGACCGGACACGCTTAAACTGATAGCGTTAGGTCTGGTGGCCTTTGCCTTTAGTACTTTTGGCGGCTTACTCATCGCAAAGATCATGAACTTGGCGTACAGAGGAAAGGTAAATCCGCTCATTGGTTCTGCAGGAGTTTCTGCAGTGCCTATGGCTGCGAGAGTCAGCCAGGTGGTTGGTCAAAAGGAAAATCCTGCAAATTATCTGCTTATGCATGCTATGGGGCCAAACGTCGCAGGAGTAATTGGGACTGCCTGTGCCGCAGGTGTTCTCTTGACTATGTTTGGGCATTAGAAATGTCTACATCAAGTGACGCACTGTGGAAATGGATAATATAACTTCCATATCCAAGTCCTGGGGGATATTGGATAACGGAGTCGAGGTCAGTCAAAATGTTTCCGAGAGTGACTTTCTCGTCATAATTAATTGATAGTGATGGGATATGGGGAAGTATTTATTCGATTGCCAGAACGTATTTTTACGTTCTGGATTTTTGTATTATAATTAAGGTCTTGAATAGTTAACTTCAGAACTGAAAAGGTGGCGGAATTTATGGGCTGTGAGCTTTTGATAAAGAATGGCTTCATCATAGATGGTTCGGGAAACCCGGGATTCTATGGCGATCTTGCAGTGGGGGAAGGGAAGATTATTGCGATTGCCCCTAAACTAGAATGTGAAGCGGAGAGAACTATCGATGCTTTAGGCTTAAAGGTATGTCCGGGTTTTATTGATCCCCATGTACATGAAGAACTTACAGTTTTAACGAATGGTAAGTTTGAAGAATTCCTACGCCAGGGAGTTACTACTACAATCAATGGGAACTGTGGACATTCCATTACTCCGTATTCTTCTGATAATATTTATGAGTATATGGCCCAAAAAGGGCTTATTTCTAGGGAAACCAAAGAAAGATATAAACGGATTATACCAGCCTGGACTAATTTCTCAGGCTATATCAATGTTATCAAGAACAAAGGTACCAATATAAATATGGGATTTCTCTTAGGGCATGGCACTTTACGCTGGAGCGTTATGGGAGGGTCTAAAAATAGAAAACCAACCATTGAAGAGGAAAGGATTATTGTTCAACTGATTGAAGAGGGACTAGAACAGGGGGCCTTAGGGATATCTACTGGTTTAACCTATAGCCCTAGTAAATTTGCCGAGACCGAAGAATTAATAAAACTATCGAAGATAACAAAAAAATATGATGGAATATATACATCCCATATCAGAAACTATAGTGGTATCCTGGAGGCTGTTCAGGAAGTCATAAGGATTGGTGAAGCTGCAGGCATAAGAGTTCAGGTGTCTCATCTAACGCCAAATAGTCCTGCAGCGTTTGATGAAATACTGATAGCAAGGAAGAGAGGGGTGGAAATTGCAGTAGATACTATCCCCAAGAGCAGTGGACATTTCAAGAGATGGGATCGGTTGCTTCAGTTTACAGTATCAGCATCCTCCAAGCTCTTTGATCTAGACCGAAATGGCTCACTAGAGGCCTTTGAGACGCCTGAGGGAAGACAGAAAATAGTGAATAAGCTTAAATTTAAGGATAAACTACTGATTATTAATACCGCTGATCCTCTATTGGAAAACCGAATCTTAAAAGAAATTGCCTTAGAGAAAAAGCTAGCTGTCGATGAATTAATTCTCACCTTATTAGAAAAAGACCGGGATAAACTGACCTTCTGCCAAGGCGGACTTAATAGACAGGACTTTCCCGGAACACCTTATGAGGATAATGTGGCTAATAATCCACTTGTCATGGTTGGTTCAGATAGGATATTTGGAGAAACAGACGACCCATATGCTTGGTATGAATTATTTAGACAAGGTGCCTTTCCAATGTTTTTTGGCCTGTGCAGGCAAAAAGGTGTAGACCTAGAAGAGATTGTTAGGAGGGTAACTTCCCTACCCGCACAGCAGTTCAGATTGACTGATAGAGGGGTGTTAGCTAAGGGGAAAGCGGCAGATATAACCATCATTGATATAGAGAACTTTGGCTATCCTTCAAACGAGGAAATCGATTATAGAAATCCATTAACGATGGCAAGTGGTGTTGAATATACGATTGTTAATGGCAAAGTAGCTTTAGATGATGGAAAGATAAAAGATGTCAGGGCAGGGCAATTATTAGCGAAATATGGTAGAATCTTATAAAATCATGGATTCGTTCAATTCGGGGGATACTTGAAGAGGGCAACTGATACTATTGTAGGTTCGGTCAGTAAAAATAGGAGGAGTTAAAATGGCAGAAGGTCTTCAAACATTAAAGAATCATTATGAACTGGCGATAATAGGGTGTGGGCCAGCTGGCATGGCAGCTGCTCTTAATGCCAAAATTCGGAACCGAGATTTCATATTACTGGGCTCTGAATTTTGTAGCCCAAAACTCTCGAAAGCTCCGCACATTGAAAATTGGCTTGGGTTTCCAGAAATAACCGGGGAAGAATTACGTCAACGTTTCTTAAAGCATGTTGAGAGCAAAGACATTCAAATCGTCCCTTTTAAAGTGACAAATATTTATCCTGGGCCACCACATACGCTGGTAGGTAAGGAGCAATCCTTCGAAGCGGATGCCATTATTATTGCAACAGGTGTATCGGTGGGTAAACTATTTCCTGGCGAAGCAGAATTACTGGGGAGTGGTGTCGGATATTGTGCCACGTGTGACGGGCCCTTATATAAAAATAAAAATGTGGCAATCGTTTCTTACAATCAGGAAGGCGAAGATGAGGCCAATTTTATGGCGGACTTCTGTGCCAAGGTTTATTATATTCCCTACTACAGCGACTTAGCGAAGCTTGACCCACGAATCGAGGTTAAGAAAAGCAAAGTTAAGGGAATCGTAGGAACGGAAACTGTAAACCAACTCGATCTGGGGGAGGAACAATTGTCAGTGGACGGTGTCTTCATTATTCGAGATACCTTGCCTGCTGAACAATTGGTATCCGGCTTAGAAATGGAAGATGGGGCAATTAAGGTCAATCATAAGCTAGAGACGAGTATGCCTGGCTTATTTGCTGCAGGAGACTGCACGGGTCAACCCTTCCAGTTAATAAAAGCTGCTGGAGAAGGTGGAACAGCTGCCCTGCAGGCCGTAAAATATTTAGATGGTATAAAATTACCCCAGTCATAAAAATGGTGTTTTATAACTGTGACAGAAAACCGCGTGTTTGCTCTTGATCAGCAAACGGCGGTTTTTTTGTCACTGGTACAATAGGACTGACACACAAAAACTATTACTAGAACTATTTTTTGTGGTTGAGTAATTCTAACACTTGGTGTATAACGTCTAGTAGTCTTTGGGGCAGGGAAGGTATATTCTGAGTTGAATCGGATGCGCCTGTGTCACTATTTGCTCCCAAATTAATCTGGGTTTCAGTCGATTGTTGTTGATCGCAGTCGCTTAATTCTTCTTCAGTATTCAGACCGTCTGCTGCCCTGTGGTTCTTAAATAGCCGGGCAGTTACATATTCCTTTTCCATAGGATCTCCTCCTCCTCCTTCATTTGATGAGAACCAGTATATTGTTACTCTATATTAAGATATGATGGGTTAAGGCAATTGTCTTATAAACGCTAGTTAGTCTCCTATATAAATGGAAATCCGCTAAGCATCAGCCTAGCGGATTCCAAGTTTTTATAATATGAGTAGTCGTTCTTTTCGAGATTTACTCTCAAATTAATTGTTTAGCGTAACCCAAGGAAGGGTAAACGTACAATTAGACAAATGCCACTAGGGGAGGCAACTTCAATAAGGTTAAGGAGATTAATAACAGCGCCTGGTGGAACGAAGGCTCGGAGTAAGGTTCCTGGTAAAGGACCGCATTGATGTTTATAACAGGACAAATTACGATTTAGAAACATGGTAACCCCTCTTTCTAAAATGATGTGTGAACCCTTCATGGTTCAATAAGAAATAGAAAAGATGGAGGGGATTACTAATTCCTTATTAATGCTTCCTACTTTATAGTATGAATGATTGTCTTTTAATGGTACAAGAAACCTAATAATATTATTAGGTTTCTTGTACCATTGCTAAGTTCTGGACGAAGTGGCTCCGCAAGAATCGATTTCTAAAACCATAGCTTGAGCGGTCACCCCATATTGCTCCAACGTGGTGAGCATGTTTTGGCTGACTGCTTTCTGAGTGCTTTCGGCAACGAGAGCTATCAGAGTGGGACCAGAACCACTGAGAGCAGATCCATAGGCACCTCCTTTGAGGGCTGATTCTAATGTCTCGAGCATGCCGGGAAGAAGAATCGCTCGTTGGTTTTGGTGAAGCACGTCGCGCATTCCTTCTTGTAGCAGGGAGTAATCTTCTCGAATAAAGGCTTCAATCAGTAATCCAACATGGGAAATGTTAAAAACGGCATCATTGCGTGTTACGTGTAACGGTAAAATTCCTCGAGCTTTTTCTGTGTTCAGGAGGGTGTTGGGTATAAGCACAACCGCTTTTAAGTTAGGTGATTGAGCCAGAACGCGGGGCGAAATACCATCTTTTGCGGGTACAGATAAGGTTACCCCTCCATATAAAGCAGGGGTAACATTGTCTGGGTGACCTTCTAAGTCGTTAGCTACTTGGAGCAACTCAAACTTAGTATAGGGTGAGCCAGCTAAAGTGTTAGCGGCTACTAGACCGCCCACGATAGCAGCAGAACTGCTTCCTAATCCACGGGAAGGAGCGATTAGATTCTCTAAAGTAAGGGCGACGGAGGGAGTCGGGTAATGGAGCAGTTCCCACAGATGGCACATTGTTTGCCAAACGAGGTTGCTTTCATCGGCCGGAATTCCCTCATAATATGATCCAGTCAAAGAAATTTGAAATGGTCGATTAGGTTCAACTGATATCGTGTTGTAAAGTTGAAGTGCCAGCCCTAAACAATCAAATCCGGGACCTAAATTGGCGGAGGTGGCTGGTACCTTAACGTGAATCATGGTTTTCCTCCTGGCCATTTTCAAAGCGAATTACGTTGTGAATATTCAAGACCTTACTGTACGCTTTAACGGAATCAAGTGCTTCTTGAAGTGCTCCTTCACGACAGGGGTGAGTCACTAGGACAATTTCTGCCTGGTGTTCGCCACGCGGTTTCTGAATAATCGAGGCGAAGCTGATATTGGCTTCAGCGAAGAGTAAGGCTAAAGTAGCAAGGACACGAGGCTCGTCTTTGACAAGTAAGCGAATGTAGAAAGCGGTATAAAAATCCGAAACTGCTTTAAGTGGAAGATCGAGGTAACAAGTGCAATTAATAGAAGAAGTTGAGTTCGATTGGATGTTGCGTACGATACGCATAATATCGCTTATAATGGCACTTCCAGTGGGAAGGGAACCAGCACCCCGACCATAAAACATGGTTTCCCCAACGGCATCGCCCACTACATAGATAGCATTGTAAACACCTTTAACTGAGGCTAGAGGATGAGAAAGCGGTAATATTGCTGGATGAACGCGTACTTCAATCCCTTCTTCTTGATGTTTAGCAATGGCTAATAGTTTAATCGTACAGCCAAGTTCAGCGGCGAAAGCTAGATCTTCGCGAGTTATTTTTGAAATGCCTTCTACAAAGACGTCCTTGAGGGCTACACGGGAGTTAAAGGCGATGGAGGAAAGGATCGCAAGTTTTCGTGCAGCATCTAAGCCGTCAACATCGGCAGAGGGGTCCGCTTCGGCATATCCTAATTGTTGCGCTTCAGCAAGGACTTCAGAATACTCACGGCCCTGTTCGGCCATGGCAGTAAGAATGTAGTTGGTCGTTCCATTAATAATCCCAAGTACGTCAGTAATGCGATTAGCGGCTAGAGAATCTTTCAAAGCAGCTATGATGGGAATTCCGCCGCCAACGCTAGCTTCGAAATAAAGGTCTTTGCCAGCAAGATTAGCTGCATCAAGGAGCTCATGACCGTGAAGGGCTATTAAGTCTTTATTAGCGGTAACAACATGTTTACCATGTCGTAAAGCTTCTAAAATAAATGTGCGCGCGGGTTCGATTCCCCCCATTACTTCCACAATGATATCGATTTCTGGGTCTTGAAGAATTTGGTCTGGTTGATCTGTGAGGAAAAAATCTCCTTTAACTTCACGCTCTTTATGAAGATCCTTGTCGAGAATTGATTTAATGTGAATGTCGCAGTGTGTTCGTGTTTGAATATCCTCAGCATTTTGCTGTAATATACGCACTACTCCAGTACCCACAGTACCTAAACCTAATATGCCGATTTGAATTGCCAAAGTAAGTCAACTCCTCTTAAAAAAACAAATGTATTTGTATAGAGGACATTATACCTCGTGCTATTGGATTTTGACAAGAAAATCTTTGAGGAATTTCTGACATTACATTTGAAAAGGGTTGACACTGGAGGATGAATTCTGTATCATATACACAATGTTTACATTTTAAATGTAATACAACACAAGCGGAAGTGTACCTAGGGTTCCGGGGGAAACCTGTCTGGTCCAAGCGGTACAGAATCCAATTTGGATTTACACCGTGGGTAGAAAAAACCCAAGCGGAAAGTTCCACGATATTAGGGGACTACGCTTGGGCTATTTATTTTAGGAGTTTATACCAGGAAGGGGTCGTCGATTAAATGGGACTAGTTATATACTGTAATGGAGCGTTTGTTCCAGAAGAAGAGGCAAAAGTATCGGTTTTCGACCATGGATTTTTATACGGAGACGGCATCTTCGAGGGGATTCGTGCCTATTATGGCCGAGTATTTAAATTAGATGAACATTTGAAACGACTCTATGAGTCCGCGAAGTCGATTCAATTGAACATCGGCATTTCTAAGGATGAGATGCAGGAAATTGTCTTAGAAACCCTTCGCAAGAACGGTTTAAAGGATGCCTATATCCGTTTGGTGGTTTCACGTGGCAAAGGGGATTTAGGTCTTGATCCTGCGAAATGCGCGCGGGCCGCAATATTTTGTATAGCGGATCAAATCAAGATTTTTGAACCCAAAATGTATGAGCAGGGCTTGGAAGTGAAAACCGTGGCAATCCGTCGCAATAATCCAGATTCATTAAGCCCTAGGATAAAATCTCTCAATTATCTAAATAATATTCTTGCCAAGATGGAGGCCAATCAAGCGGGTGTTGTTGAAGGAATTATGCTCAATCAAGAAGGTTATGTCGCTGAAGGTACTTCAGATAACATTTTCATCTATCGAGAGGGAGTCTTAATAACTCCACCTCTTTCAGCAGGAATACTTGAAGGTATCACCCGGGATTCTGTGCTACAAATCGCCAAGAAATTGGGAATTGAAGCGAGGGAAGAGCTGTTTACACGACACGACCTCTATACTTCAGATGAGTGCTTTCTCACAGGTACAGCCGCAGAACTGATTCCAGTGATTAAAGTAGATGGGCGAGAAATCGGAGATGGAGTCCCTAGAGAAGTGTATAAGCAACTACTCGCAGCCTTTCGGGACCTTACTCGTGTCAACGGTCCCCAAATTTACAGCGTTTAGAGGAAAAGGGCAGATGAGTTAGGAGGGGAAATGAGTATGAGTGAAGAAAAATCAGGTTTAAAAGGAGCAACCGTTTTATTAAATGCCTTGCACCAGGAAGGCGTTGACGTTATCTTCGGTTATCCAGGTGGAGTGTTACTTCCATTGTATGATGCCCTTCTGGATAGTCCCATTCGACATGTGTTAGCTCGTCATGAACAAGGCGTGGTATATGCTGCGGATGGTTATTCTCGAGTCAGTGGAAAAGTGGGGGTTTGTCTAGCAACGTCGGGTCCTGGAGCGACAAATGTTGTGACGGGTATTGCCAATGCCTATTCAGATTCTATCCCATTAGTCATCTTAACGGGACAGGTATCTACGAGTTCTCTCGGATCTGACTCGTTTCAAGAAGTGGATATCATCGGGATAACGATGCCCATAACTAAGCACTCTTATTTGGTTAGAGATCCGAGAGAACTTCCGAGGATTGTCAAAGAGGCTTTTTATATTGCTCGAACAGGTCGGCCGGGGCCAGTGCTTATCGACCTTCCGAAGGATGTTTTAGCGCAAGAAAATGTTGAACCCTTTTCTTCAGATATGAAATTGAAGGGGTATAAAGTTTTTGGCAGGGGAAACAATTGTAAGATCGAGGAAGTAGCGAAGGCGCTCTCAGAATGTAAAAAACCTGTACTTTATGCCGGGGGTGGCGTGGTTACGGCAGGAGCGGAAGCTGTTATTCGGCTGTTAGCCGAAAAAGCAGATTTACCTGTGGTTACCACGTTGATGGGCATTGGGAGCCTACCTTTCGGGCACCCCAATTTATTAGGGATGGTTGGAATGCACGGAACGGTGACGGCGAACTATGCAGTTGATGATTGTGATTTGCTGATTGCCGTGGGAGTGCGTTTTGATGATCGTGTGACCAGCGGTTTGGGTCATCGTTTTGCTACCAAAGCAACAGTTATTCATATAGACATTGATCCCGTGGAGATTAGCAAAGTGGTAAAAACACATATCCAGATTGTTGGGGATGCGCGCATGGTTCTGGAAGAAGTGTTGGAGGCTTTTCCGGGATTTACGGTTCCTCAAGTTACAGACTGGTGGAATCAATTACGGGTTTGGAAGAAAGACCATACTTTGAGCTATGACTTGGACAGACTTACTCCTCAGATGGTTATCGAATCTCTGGGAGAGCTTACTAGTGAAAATGCTATCGTCACAACGGATGTGGGACAACATCAAATGTGGGCTGCTCAGTATTATCCAATAGCACACCCGCGCAATTATGCGACCAGCTGTGGGCTTGGTGCTATGGGGTATGGACTGCCTGCTGCTGTAGGAGCACAAATTGCTCGTCCGGACGATTTGGTGGTATTGATAACGGGAGACGGTTCCTTACAGATGTCGATACAGGAGTTGGGAACCATTGCTCAGAATAAATTGCCCATTAAAATTATCTTACTGAATAACGGCGTCCTGGGTATGGTTCGTCAATGGCAGAAAACATTTTATGAAGAACGCTTCAGTTCAATTCAGCTTGATGGCAATCCGGATTTTGTCAAAGTAGCGGAGGCCTATGGCATGCTTGGCATTAATGTTGATTCCCCTGATCAAGTTAAAAATGCTATTTCACAGGCCATTCATCACCCCGGACCAGTGCTAGTAAATTTTACGATCTCTCCGAACGAAGCGGTTTTGCCCCTCGTTCCGCCGGGTAAAGAAATTACGGAAATGATAGTGAGGTGATAACATGTTGCATACACTTGCAGTCCTTGTGGAGAACTATCCTGGTGTTTTAATCCGGGTAGCAGGATTGTTCGCTCGCAGGGGGTATAACATTGATAGCCTTACAGTTTGTCAGACGGAAGATCCTGAAGTTTCCAGGATGACGATTGTCGTCAATGGAGATAATCAGATCATTGAGCAAGTAAGGAATCAACTCAGTAAACTTGTAATTGTGCACTCAGTCACAGATTTGACCGGAGAAAGTGTTGTTGATCGAGAGCTGGCTTTAATACGTGTGGAAGTTAGCGCGGAAACACGCTCAGTAGTTCTCCAGACAGTCGAAGTTTTCCGAGGTCGGGTTGTTGATATGGGTAGAAGCAATATTACCATTGAGTTAACAGGAGACATTGCAAAAATTGATGCGTTTGTTTATGCGATTCGTCCCTATGGATTATTAGAACTGGTTCGAACTGGTAAAATAGCTATTTTGAGATCTGAAGTTTAATGAATTTGCTTGGCGTGTTATAGTATATATAGCCTGTTTATTGAAAGGCTTATAGTTGAAAGGAAGTTAGAATAATGGCAAAAATGTATTATGAGGTAGATGCAAATCTAGAGTTATTAAAAGGAAAAGTTATTGCGGTAATGGGATATGGTAGCCAAGGGCATGCACAGGCCCAAAACTTAAAGGATTCAGGACTTAACGTAATAATAGGGCTTCGTCCAGGAAGTGCACGCACTGAACGTGTGCTAGCTGCTGGCTTTGAGATTTTCACAGTGGAAGAGGCAGCAAAACGTGCAGATGTCATTCAAATCCTGCTTCCAGATGAGACGCAAAGTAAAGTTTATTATGCGGAAATTGCGCAGTACATGACAGCTGGAAAATCGCTCGTCTTTTCTCACGGGTTTAATATTCACTTTGGACAAATTGTTGCTCCCAAAGATGTCGATGTTTTTATGGTCGCTCCTAAAAGCCCTGGTCACTTGGTTCGTCGCACCTATACAGAAGGGGCAGGGGTACCAGCCTTAATTGCGGTCCATCAAGATGCCTCAGGCAAAGCCAAAGAATTAGCACTAGCGTATGCCAAGGGGATTGGCTCGACGAAGGCTGGCGTTTTAGAAACGACCTTCGGAGAAGAAACAGAAACAGACTTGTTCGGAGAACAAGCAGTCCTTTGTGGAGGAGCTACAGAACTTGTCAAAGCTGGCTTTGACACCTTGGTAGAAGCTGGCTATCAGCCGGAAATTGCTTACTTCGAATGCTTACACGAACTTAAACTTATCGTTGATTTGATGTATGAAGGCGGCATAGGTTGGATGCGCTATTCAGTTTCTGATACCGCACAATATGGGGATATGACCGTAGGTAAACGGATTGTTAATCAAGAAACCCGCAAAGAAATGAAAAAAGTTCTCACGGAAATTCAAGATGGAACGTTTGCTAAAGCGTGGTTACTGGAAAATCAAGCAAATCGTCCAGCCTTTAATGCTATGACACGCAACGGAGAAAATCATCTCATTGAAAAGGTTGGGGAAAAATTAAGAGGCATGATGAGCTGGCTTAAAAAACACGAGTAGTGAACTCGTACAGCTAAGGCTGTACTGGAGACTTTGGCGACCAAAGTCTCCAGTACGATAGTCTCTAGTGGAGATTATCGCCGAAGCCGTAATCTCGTAATCCCAAAAGAAAGCATGACGGCGAAGTAAAACTACCCATTAAAAGAAGCAAACGAGGAACTCCCACCTAGAGAAGTGGGGCTCTTAGAATTGGATAAATGGAGGTTGGCGAATGCGTCGGATTGAGATCTTTGATACAACCCTGAGAGATGGCGAACAATCGCCAGGAGTTGCACTTAACTCAGATGAAAAGTTACAAATCGCACGTCAATTAGCTAAGCTGGGCGTCAACGTTCTCGAAGCAGGTTTTCCTATTTCTTCCCCAGGCGATTTTGAAGGAGTGCGTAGGATCGCGCAAGAGGTAAGAACTTTGAGTGTTGCAGCTTTGGCACGGGCTAATGCCAAAGATATTGAATGTGCTTGGGATGCAATCTCAGTTGGGGAGTCCCCTCGTATTCATACCTTTCTTGCTACATCGCCGATTCATATGCTTTATAAACTGCAAAAATCTCCCGAAGAAGTTTTGGAACTAGCCATCCAGGCAGTACGTTTGGCTAAATTAAAAGTGGGCGATGTGGAGTTTAGTGCAGAAGATGCCTCCCGGAGTGAAGTAGATTTTTTGGCAAAAGTTTTCTCAGGGGTAATAAAAGCAGGCGCTACGGTACTCAACATCCCAGATACTGTAGGCTATGCGACACCCGAAGAATATGCGGCATTTTTACGAGCGGTCATGGAGCGTACGACTGGAATAGAGAAAGTCAAAGTAAGTGTACACTGCCACAATGATCTGGGGCTTGCGGTTGCAAATTCCCTTGCCGCTGTTGGGGTTGGGGTGCATCAGCTGGAGTGCACGGTCAATGGGATAGGAGAACGAGCTGGAAATGCGGCTTTAGAGGAACTCGTGATGGCACTGCACACTCGTAGGGATCAATATGATGTTGATACATCGATCGTGACGACGGAGATTGCAAGAACGAGTCAATTAGTGAGTCGTTTATCAGGTATGGTGATTCAGCATAATAAGGCCATAGTGGGTAAAAACGCGTTTGCGCATGAATCAGGTATTCACCAAGATGGTATGCTAAAAGACCGTTCCACGTATGAAATTATGTTGCCGAGCGACATAGGAATCGATGCAGAGACAATTGTCTTAGGAAAACACTCCGGGCGACATGCAGTTCATCAACGATTAACGGACCTTGGACTAGATTTAGGGGAAAGCCAATTCGAAGATGTGTTTTCACAATTTAAGATTTTGGCTGATCGTAAACGAGAAGTGACTACAGCTGATTTGTTCTCCTTAGTGGATTTGAAAACGGAGACAGAGGATCAGATTCGCTTGGATTATATGCAGGTCTCTAGCGGAACTCATCTTACCCCGACCGCAACGGTCGGTCTATTGTATAACGGACAACGTTTAGAAGATGCGACGTGTGGTGATGGCCCGGTCGATGCTGCCTTTAAAGCCATTGATAAGGTTCTAGGAACTGAGGGTAAGCTGATGCATTATTCCTTGCAGGCTATTGATGGTGGAGAAGATGCCCAAGGAGAGGTTACGGTTACGGTTAAATTCGGAGATAATATGGTGGGTGGCCGTGGCGTGAGCACAGATATTATTGAAGCAAGCGTATTAGGCTATCTCCAGGCTGTAAACCGGGCGTTCGACAGAGGCTGGATTAAGATTATAGAGAAAAATGCTAGCTAAAGGGAGGGATTAAGAGCAATGTCTATGACCATTACAGAAAAGATTTTGGCGCAACATGCTGGACTGGATAACGTCGTTCCAGGGCAACTGATTACCGCAAAATTAGATCTTGTCTTAGCCAATGATATTACAGCCCCTGTGGCGATCAAAGAATTTGCCAAATTTGGAACGAAAAAAGTGTTCGATCCTACAAAAGTCGCTCTTGTTCCTGACCATTTTGCTCCTAATAAAGATATCTCATCGGCTGAACAATGCAAATTTGTGCGGGACTTTGCTCGAGAGCAGCATATTGAACATTATTTTGAAGTAGGACGTATGGGCATTGAACATTGCCTGCTACCAGAGCAAGGACTAACGTTGCCAGGAGACCTCATTATTGGCGCTGATTCTCATACGTGCACCTATGGAGCCGTCGGAGCGTTTGCAACAGGAGTTGGGAGTACAGATTTGGCAGCAGGGTTAGCGACTGGCGAAGCTTGGTTCCGTGTTCCAGAATCCATGAAGTTTATCTTTCATGGGACTAAGTTTCAAAAATGGGTCGGAGGAAAAGATCTCATCCTTTATCTCATTGGGAAATTGGGTGTTGATGGGGCTCGCTACCGTGCAATGGAGTTTACAGGAGAAGGTATATCGGCCTTATCCATGGATAATCGGTTTACGATCTGTAATATGGCGATTGAAGCTGGTGCAAAAAATGGCATTATCGCGCCGGATGATAAGACTTTTGCTTATCTAGAAGGACGAGCTCGTCATTCGTATCCTCTTCTTTACAGCGATGCAGACGCTCATTACCTAGAAGTTCAGGAGTTTGATGTATCAGAGATCTCCTTGCAAGTGTCCTTCCCTCATTCCCCAGAAAACGCCAAATCCGTGCAAGAAGCTAGTGGGATTAAAATAGACCAAGTTGTGATCGGATCCTGCACGAATGGTCGTCTAGAAGATTTGCGTATGGCAGCGGAGATTTTGCGTGGTAAGAAAGTGCATTCGGAAATCCGTTGTTTGGCTTTTCCAGGAACACAAACCATTATGCGGGACGCGATGCGTGAAGGGATTATCGACACATTGATTGAAGCCGGAGTGGCCGTTAGCACGCCAACTTGTGGTCCTTGTCTAGGTGGTCACATGGGAATTTTGGCCAAAGGGGAGCGGGCCTTATCTACTACCAATCGGAATTTCGTAGGACGAATGGGGTCTGTGGAGAGTGAAGTCTACCTAGCAGGTCCAGCAGTGGCAGCTGCATCCGCTATCAAGGGCCAAATAGCCCATCCAGAGGAGGTGTCTTAGATTGGGAAAAGTGTGGAAATTTGGTCATGACATCGATACGGATATCATTTTACCGGCACGATATTTAAATAAATCCACTCCTGAACATCTGGCGGCACATTGCATGGAAGATGCGGGTACGTCGTTTGCTCAGGATGTTAAAACTGGGGACGTTATGGTTGGCGGGAAAAACTTCGGTTGCGGTTCCTCGCGTGAGCATGCTCCGATTGCCATAAAAGTTTGTGGGATTCAAGTAGTTATTGCAGAGTCGTTTGCCCGGATTTTTTATCGCAATGCTATTAATATTGGATTGCCCATTATGGAATGCCCGGAAGCAGCCGCGGGAATTTCTCAAGGTGATGAGGTAGAAGTTGACGTGGCAACTGGAATTATTGAGAATCGCACAACGAATATGAAGTATCAAGCTAATTCTTTTCCGCCCTTTATGCAGGACTTAATTCGTGCAGGTGGGCTTATCCCATACATTGAAGGGAGGAATAAGAATGCCTAATGTTTTAGTTCTCCCAGGAGACGGTATAGGAAAAGAGATTACTCCTGAAGCGGTTAAGGTTTTAGAAGCGGTATTAAAAGGTCGATCGACTAGCCTCAATTTTGAATACGGTTTAATTGGTGGAGCAGCGATTGACGAAGTGGGCAAGGCCTTACCCGATGCAACGCTGGCAGCGGCTCAAGCAGCAGATGCGATTCTTCTGGGTGCAGTGGGTGGCCCAAAATGGGAAACTCTCCCAGCGCAAGAACGCCCAGAATTGGGTGGCCTTCTCAAAATCAGAAAGGCCCTCAGTCTGTACGCTAATATACGGCCTGTGAAAATGAGCCCTATGTTGGTCGATGCCTCTACGCTTCGACCTGAGGTGGTCAAGGACGTTGATCTCGTCGTATTGCGTGAACTAACTGGTGGACTTTATTTCGGAGAAAAGGGAAGAAAGACTAACCCGACGAGTGCTTATGACATTTTGATATATACAGAGGAAGAGATTCGCCGTATTGTCGAACTAGGCTTTCAGATGGCCGTCAAGCGAACTGGGAGACTTTGTTCAGTTGATAAAGCGAATGTCCTAGAATCCTCCCGTCTATGGCGTGAAATCACGGTCGAAATTGCCAAGGATTATCCAGGGGTTGATTTGACGCATATGTATGTAGATAATGCGGCGATGCAATTAGTGCTGCGCCCCAATCAATTTGATGTCATAGTTACGGAGAATATGTTTGGAGATATCCTCACTGATTTGGCTTCGATGCTGGGTGGATCGATAGGCTTGGTACCCTCGGCAAGTCTAAATGGAAAAAAAGGACTCTATGAGCCATCCCACGGCTCAGCACCTGATATTGCAGGGAAAAACATTGCGAATCCTTTAGCAACGATCCTCTCAGGAGCCTTAATGTTGAGGTATTCGTTTGATTTAGAAGAAGAGGCTCAAATGATTGAGCAAGCGGTGGAAGCTGTCTTAGCTGAGGGATACCGAACTCCAGATTTGGCAAAACCAGGCGATAAAGTATTAGGAACTCGGGAAATGGGCAATGCTATCGTCGAGGCACTTGTTAGGAACTGAGTGTGGAAGTACTTGAAATTCTGAGATGTGTGAGTTAGAGTATAGTTAACTGCATAAGGAATATCGCATGAGATCGACCTAGTATGGTACGCGTGGTGTTCAGAGAGAAAAACCTTGAGCTGAGAGTTTTTCCACCCCGTTATCAGAAACCCAGTCGTGATGCTCTGATGAGGAATCAGACGGTTTCCACCGTTAAGCGGAATGTTGCAGGATTAATCCTGTAACATAAAGTTGGCGTAGGCAATAAAGGTGGTACCGCGGAAGGCTTCTTTCGTCCCTTAACATAGGGATGAGAGGAGCCTTTTTTTAGTCAAAAAGCACAGAAGACAGGGATGGAAACGGGGAAGCACGTCGCCGAGGGGATGGAGCGCAAGCTTAAAAGTGAGTAAAGGGTAATATTGAAATAATGGTTCATGAAAGGGTGTAGCTAATGACTCAATCAATTGGTTTTATCGGTGGAGGGAATATTGCGGAGGCTATAATCGGCGGACTAAAGAAAGCAGATGCACAATTTCTGATTCGAGCAAGTAATCGTTCGAATCACGAACGTCTTCAACATTTAGTGGATAAATATAGTATTACGGCGAGCAATCTTGAGGAGCTTGTGGAGAACTCTCGTGTTCTGATCATCGCTGTGAAGCCGAAAGATGTTCTGGGAGTGGTTAAACAGTTAAAGAATTACAGGTTGCACGACAAATTAATTATCAGTGTAGCAGCTGGTGTTCCGTTAAAGGTATTTTACAAGCACCTTCCCGGAATTGCGGTGATTCGAGCGATGCCGAATACTTCAACTGCAGTGCTTCATTCTATGACGGGCCTGGCGCGTGGAGAGAATGTCACTGAGGAACAGGCTGAGATGGGGGGGGAGATTTTCTCTGCCACTGGGAAGATTATGTGGGTCCCGGAAGAGAAAATCAATGCACTTACGGCAATTAGTGGCAGCGGGCCAGCCTATTTTTATCTATTTGCCGAAAGTTTAATTAAAGCAGGGGTTCATCTAGGTCTTAGCGAAGAAGAAGCAGAGATACTAGTGCTCGAAACACTAATTGGTGCTGGAAAAATGATTGCTGAGAGCGATAAATCACCGGGGAAGCTACGCGAAGAAGTAACCTCTCCCAATGGGACCACCTATGCAGCACTAAATGTGTTTACAGACGATAAATTAGAATTCACCGTTCTAAAGGCAGCTAAAGCATGTGCTCAGCGTGCTGAAGACCTGGAAGGAGAGAATTCGGATTGATAGCAATTGAAGTTCGACGAGTCGTTATAAAAGTTGGAAGTAGTAGTTTGCACCATCCTCAAGGTGGGTTAGATGATCAAGCCATCGCGGAAATAGTCGCCGTCATTGCAGCCCTGAAGAAAAAGGGCATGGAGTGTATTTTGGTGACTTCAGGTGCGGTCGCTGCCGGTATGGGTCAACTTGGGCTACACGTGCGCCCGCGTGATTTACCTGGCAAGCAGGCGGTTGCAGCTGTTGGACAGGGGGTGCTGATCGAGAGGTATGCCCAAGCTCTAGAACGCTATGATATCGTGGGGGCTCAAATTCTATTGTCCCGTATAGATTTGGCGGATGCATCGCGCTATCGAAACGCTCAAAACACGCTGGAGAAATTAATGCGCTTACATGTCGTACCTATTATTAATGAAAACGATACAGTTGCGGTGGATGAGCTCTGTTTCGGGGACAATGATACCCTATCTGCCTTAGTGGCCGGGCTCGTTGGAGCAGATTTATTAGTAATTTTGACGGATGTTGATGGCTTGTATTCCGCTAATCCGAAAAAAGATCCTTTGGCTCAACTCGTCAAAGAAGTTTGCGAAGTATCCGCGGTAGAGTGTATGGCGGGTGGAGCAGGAACGACGATAGGTACTGGAGGAATGGTCACAAAATTGAGGGCGGCAAAAATTGCCACGCGTTTTGGAATCGGAATGCTCCTTTTGAATTTTACGCGGATTAGAGAACTCTTGAGCTTGACAGAGGGACAGGATACTGAGGGAACATATTTTTTACCGGCAAAACATCGTCTTGCTGGTAGAAAACGTTGGATCGCTTATGCTGGTTTATCCGAAGGCAGTATCCAAGTCGACAAAGGGGCAGCTAAGGCTCTTGTAGAGGAAGGGAAAAGTTTACTAGCTAAAGGTATAACAACGATCGAGGGGACCTGGGAACGTAAAGAAATCGTTCGTATTGTCAACATATTGGGAGAAGAGATTGCCAGAGGGGTTGCAGAGCTGAGTAGTGATGAGGTGCAGAAAGTTAAAGGGTTGCATTCTGAAGTAATACTCAAACTCATTCCTGATTTTGAAGGGGAAGAAGTAGTTCATCGCGATAATATGACGCTTATGCTGGACGCATAAGCTGTATATTAGGGGAGGAAAGCGGAAGCATGGAGTTTTCGAAGGATCAACTCGAAAGGTACGCGAGACATTTGGTCTTAAAAGAAATCGGCGTTAAGGGGCAAATGAAACTTCTTAATTCTAAAGTTCTTGTTATAGGAACGGGAGGGCTTGGTTCACCCGTGGCTATGTATCTAGCGGCAGCAGGCATAGGGACGATCGGACTTGTTGATCCAGATGTTGTTGAACTCTCAAATCTACAAAGACAGATTATCCACTCTAGTCAAGATCTTGGAAGGCCTAAAGTTATATCAGGAAAAGAAACAATCAATAGTTTGAACCCAGATGTGGATGTTGTAACCTATGAAGAATGGGTTAGTTCCGAGAATATATCAGACATCTTAAAGGATAGAGACTATGATTTTATTATCGACGCGACAGATAATCTCACAAGTAAATTTCTGATTAACGATGCCTGTGTACTGTTAAAAAAGCCCTTCTCCCACGCGGGAGTCAGTCAGCTTTTTGGTCAGACTATGACCTATGTTCCAGGTGAAGGTCCTTGTTACCGGTGTATATTTCTAAATCCTCCACCGGCAACAGGTGTCCAAACTAATGAAGAAAAAGGCGTGCTCGGTGTTATACCAGGTGTCATTGGTACTATTCAGGCAACTGAGGCAATCAAGTTTCTGCTTGGGATCGGAGAACTTTTGACAGGTAAATTGTTGGTATTTGACGCTTTGGATATGGAATTCAGGAAAGTAGAAATCGCAGCCAGGACTAATTGTATTGCGTGTGGGTAATCTACGACGAAAATATCTTGTTTATTCGTATGAACTATTGAGCTATAGGACTTATAAAGATGTTATAATAAAGTGCAGTTGAATGATAATCGTTCAATTGCATTTTTATATTCAGACTGAAAAAGGTAGAACATAACGAGATAATCACACGGTTTCGAATTGTTCGGGTGGGGGTGACGTGTTGTTTAGAGCTTTCAGCGATGTGTGGAAACCAATAGATATGATGACTCCTTTGAAGGGTGGTCAGGAACGGCCCCTGACGAGTTTTACTTTTCCTCTTTCTGGAACGTTCCAAGAGTTGATAGACGCTATCAAATCTCATCCGGGGGAAAACGCGGTCCTTTTAGATTCCGAGCACGTTCCTCAGGGGGTCATTGATCCGTCCATGTTGATCTCGCTATTATGGGAGGAAACTAGGCGGCTGAGTAGTTCCATGTCGATGCTCATGGACACGGTGAATGATGCGGTCACGGTCATTGATCAAAACAACACGGTGATTGGTTGGAATAAAAAAGCGGAAGATCTTTACGGGATTGCTGGGACGACCATTGTTGGTGAAGATATCCAGAACTTTTTTTCTAGCCTAGTCGTTACCCATGTCATTAATACAGATTTGCCTAAAAAGAAAATCATTCGTGAAAATTATCATCAACCTCTCCCCGGAACTCACGTCTTGATCAACGCCTCATCAATTACTAATGGAGATGAAGTTATTGGCAGCGTCTGCGCGGAGAGAGACATAACGGAAATCGTTCTTTTGCACAATGAACTCTCTAAGGCTAGTTCGGAAGTGCGACAGCTTAAGAAGGAAATCACCAAGATACACCGTCCAAACACCGCATTTGGAAAAATTGCAGGGCACAGCAAAGGACTTCAGAAAACCGTCAGTCTGTCTCAAAGGGTGGCTAATACAAATGCAGCCGTAATGATTCGCGGGGAGAGTGGTACAGGAAAAGAGTTGTTTGCGGAGGCGATTCACGAGGAAAGTTCCCGACACAATAACCCTTTTGTGGTTATTAATTGTGGGGCTATTCCTGCTTCACTTTTTGAAAGCGAGTTATTTGGTTACCAGGCGGGTGCCTTTACTGGCGCCGACCGCCAAGGGCGACAGGGAAAATTTGAAGCTGCCCACAAGGGAACTATTTTTCTCGATGAGATTGGGGAAATGCCATTAGAAATGCAGGTAAAGCTTCTCCGTGTTCTTCAAAATAAGTGTTTTTATCGGGTCGGGGGCAATGACCTTGTAGAAGTAGATGTGCGTGTTATTGCAGCCACTCATCGAGACTTAGAACAAATGATAAGCGATGGATCTTTTCGACAAGACCTCTATTATCGGATTAATGTCGTTAGTATAGAAATCCCTCCCCTACGTCAGCGCAAAGAGGATATTCTGGATTTGATCTATCTTTTTATCCGGGAATTTTGTTTGCAACAGGGGCGTGATCTTTCTCAAATGGCTCCAGAAGTGATGCCGTTCATGCTCAATTACCCCTGGCCGGGAAATGTACGAGAACTCCGAAATGTGGTGGAACGCATGGTTATCCTCGCTGAGGAGGATTTGATCTTAGAAGATCACCTACCAGAAACTATCCGTTTCCAAAAATATAATCTCGCCGTCTCTGATCCAGATTCTACTCTTACTGATATCACTGACCGGGCGGAACGGGAAGTTATCCTCCAGGCCCTAGAAGGATGTAGTGGGGATAAATCAAAAGCAGCTAGGAAATTAGGGGTTCCGCGCAGTACTTTATATTATAAAATGAAAAAGCTCAGCCTAAGATAGGTGTCGGTTTTCAAAACAAGTGTCGAATAATTGCACACATTTGTAAGGGGATTCCTATAGTGTTTCAACGGCATTTCTCTCAATATCAGAAAGACCTGCAAATCCATCATTTATAACAGGTAAAACCGGAACTTTACTTAATGTATTTACATATCCTAAGTATCGCAGAATGGGGTCTGCTACAAAGGCGATATGTAAAATAATTGATGAAGCAAAACGATTAGGCGTGTCCTCAATTGATCTTTCTGCTACACAAGATGGTAAACCATTGTATGAAAAACTTGGCTTTATTGAACCGAAATGCACGCAAATGAGATTACAGCTCGTTTGATAAGATATAATTTGTTGTGTTTGTTTTTATCGACTTGTCAAATTTGATAAGCCGATATTTTTTTGCGAATATCTCCTGAAAATTAACTTATTCAACATAGCATTATTTTTCAAAACTTTAATTTTTGCAATTCAATCATTTCAATAATATTGGAACGAAAATTGCAACTATTGTGATTGAATAAGATAGTTACATACTGAGGGAGTGAGTTCATTGAGAATCACAGAGCATCCTATTTTAGACTTTGAACGTGGAGAAGAATTTACCTTCTTCTTTGATGGGCAGGAACTAAAGGGTTTTGAAGGCGAGACCATTGCAGCTGCCTTACATGCAGGAGGGATCAGAGTTTTGGGCCACAGCCACGTAATGCACCGACCACGGGGTCTATTCTGCGCGATCGGTAATTGTTCATCTTGTTTAATGGTGGTTAATGGGGAACCAAATATCAGAATCTGTGTGGAAAAAGTTCAGTCCGGCATGAGGGTAGAGACTCAGCAAGGAAAGGGGTGCCTCAGGTGAAAGAGATAGAGATTCTCGTTATTGGTGGCGGCCCAGCTGGTCTGAGTGCTGCCGCTGCTGCGGCTGATTTAGGTGCTAGTGTTCTGCTCCTAGAACGGGATGATAAACCTGGCGGTCAATTGGTTAAACAGACTCATAAATTCTTCGGTTCAAAAAAGCAGTATGCTGGGGACCGCGGTTACCAGATTGGCGATTTTCTTATTGAGCAGTGTGAAAATAATCCTAAGGTTGAAGTGTGGACAGAGACCACCGTGCTGGGAATTTATGAAGACGGTGTGGTCACTGCTGAAGGCCAAGGTAAACATCTTAAAATCAATCCAGAAAAAATTATTGTGGCTACTGGTGCTTCAGAGAGAATGATTACTTTTCCGAATAACGATTTGCCCGGTATCTATGGAGCAGGAGCGGTTCAAACTCTGATGAACGTGCATGGTATTGTTCCAGGACAACGCGTGTTGATGATCGGCGCTGGCAATATTGGACTGATTGTCTCCTATCAATTGATGCAGGCCGGCGTGGAAATCGCTGGGATTATCGAAGCGTCGCCTACCATCGGAGGTTATCTTGTACATGCTTCTAAGATTCGACGCGCTGGAGTGCCGATTTTAACCTCACATACCATTATAGAAGCTTACGGTAAGGATAGCGTAGAAGGTGCCATTATCTGCAAGCTCGATGATAAATGGCAGCCGATTCCTGGGAGCAAACAAGATCTTAAAGTGGATGTAATCTGTCTCGCAGTTGGTTTGAGCCCTTTAACCGAGCTCTGCTTCCAAGCGGACTGTCAGATGAAATACGTGCCGGAACTTTCTGGACATGTGCCCATTAGAAATAAATATTTAGAAACCACCCGTCTCGGGCTCTATGTCGCAGGGGACGTCAGTGGAGTTGAAGAAGCCAGTTCTGCTATGGTGGAAGGTCGCTTGGCCGGCATTTGCGCTGCTTCAAGTCTGGGGCACGGAAACGATGTGACTCCAAAACTTCAAGCAGAAGCCTTGGCTGAGTTAAGTGAACTTCGCGCCGGGCCTGCTGGACAAAAGACGGTGAAAGGAATTATGAAACTGATGAACAAGGGGGGAGCGGCATGCTGAACACGACTGGGATTCCGACATCAGAAGATATAAAAACTGTTACTCCTTCCGAGGCAAGATTGAAAAAAGGTCCGGTAGCCATCATCGAATGCTTCCAAGAGATTCCCTGCAATCCTTGCACAGAAGCCTGTAAGCAAGGCGCAATTCAACCGATGGAAGATATTAACAACCTGCCAAAACTGGATTTCGATCAATGTAATGGCTGCGGTGTTTGCCTGAGCCGCTGTCCGGGGTTGGCCATCTTTATAGTAGATGCCTCCTACAGTGATACTGAAGCAATAGTCAGGATTCCCTATGAATATGCACCAGTACCTCAAGTTGGGGAACAAGTGGTTGGATTGAATAGGGCTGGGGAAGAACTTGGTACCTTTGAAGTAAATAAGGTTCAGTCAGGCGGCAGGAAAAATAAAACCTACACAATATGCTTGGTCGTTCCCCAAGATCTTGCCATGGACGTGCGCGGTATACGTTTGGGAGGGATTCGAAATGCAAACTAAGGAAACTATCGTCTGCCGATGTGAGGACATCACCCTTGACGAGATTAAATCGCTGATCAGCCAAGGGTACCGCACCATTGATGAGATTAAACGGGTTGTCCGCGCAGGAATGGGTCCCTGTCAAGGCCGCAACTGTCGGATGCTCATTGCCCAGGAGCTAGCCAAGGCTTATGAGATTCCAGTATGCGATGTTTTGATGCCTACCTTCCGTGCGCCTGTGAAGCCAGTGAAGCTGGGAACGTTTGCGGGGGGGGAGTAAATTGCAAAATATTGCTAACGTCGTCATTATCGGAGGCGGGATTATAGGGTGTTCCGTGGCCTATGAACTGGCCGTCCGTGGGGTGAAGGACATTGTGGTCCTTGAAAAACAATATCTTTCTTCCGGAGCAACGGGTCGATGCGGTGCTGGAGTTCGCCAACAGTGGGGAACGGAAACTAATGCCATTCTTGCCCGGGACAGTGTGAAACGCTTTGAAGGTATGAACGAAGAACTTGAATATGATATGGATATCGAATTTAAACAAGGCGGTTACTTGATGGTTTCCTACACCCAAAACGAATGGAACCAATACAAAAAAAATGTTGCTATTCAGCATAGGTTAGGGATACCCACTAAAATGATTACCCCCCTAGAAGCCCAAGAGATTGTGCCCCATTTGAACATCAATGGTTTGATTGGTGCCACGTTTTGTCAAACTGACGGACATGCCAACCCGTTTCACGTGGTGGATGCCTATTATAAAGCAGCCAGTCGGCTTGGTGTGAAATTCGAGACCTACACCTCTGTCACAGGAATAAGGCGTGAAAAAGGAAGGGTCACATCTGTTCAGACCACGAAAGGGGATATCGCTACCTCTCTGGTGATTAATGCCTGCGGCTACGCGGCTGGTACCATTTGCGAAATGGCTGGCTTCGAACTGCCTCTTTATCCCCAACGACATCAGGCTCTTGTTACTGAGCCTGTTGAACCTTGCCAAGGACCGATGGTAATCTCCCTCCACCATCGTTTATACTGTCAGCAGACCCCACATGGCAGTTTTATCATGGGTGTGGGTGATCCCAACGAACCCAAGGATTTCAACATTAATTCCAGCTGGGAGTTCTTAGAAGATGTCGCTCGCCAAGCAACTACCGTCTTGCCACTTCTGAAAAACCTACGTGTTGTTCGTCAGTGGTCAGGTCTTTATGATATGAGCCCGGATGCCAATCCGATCTTGGATGAAATTCCAGACGCGAAAGGGATGTGGGTGGCCGCTGGTTTTAGTGGACATGGTTTCATGGTTGGCCCTCAGACAGCAGTGCTATTAGCCCAAAAGATTCTTGGACAAGAGAGTTTTATGCCGATTGAACGTTTTGGGTTGGACCGCTTCCGCACAGGAGAATTACTACGTGAACCTGCGGTGGTTTAGAGATAGAGCCTGCATAAAGATATTAATTCATTAAATTAATTCAAGGAGGAACGTTAAAATGAACAATGCATATTTTCAAATTAAACTTCCAGAAAATGAACCTGTAAAGGGTTATCTGCCGGGGTCACCTGAAAAAGCAGCTTTAAAGGCAGAACTTGTAAGACAATTAGCTAATCCAGTTGAAATACCAATTATTATTGGTGGCAAAGAAATTCGCACAGAGAATAAAGCAAAGATGATTTGCCCTCATGATCATCAAAAGGTACTAGGCGAATATCATGTGGCTGGCGAAAAAGAACTTTTAATGGCCATCGAAGCCGCCGAAGCAGCCAAAGAAGAATGGGAGAACATGCCTTGGGAGCATAGAGCTACAATTTTTCTAAAGGCCGCGGATCTGTTGACCGGAAAATACCGAGCAAAATTAGCGGCTGCTTGTATGCTTGGTCAAAGTAAGAATCCTTACCAAGCAGAAATTGATGCAATTTGTGAATTGGCAGATTTCCTACGTTTCAACACTTACTACGTACAAGAAATCTACAAACAACAACCAGCTAACTCAAATGGGGTTTGGAATCGTGTCGAATATCGCGCCTTGGATGGTTTTGTGGCAGCTATCACACCCTTTAACTTTACAGCGATCGGTGGAAACCTGGCCTCCGCTCCAGCCATGGCGGGAAACACTGTTTTATGGAAACCATCAACAACATCTGTACTTTCAAACTACTACGTCATGCAGATTTTTATGGAAGCTGGTTTACCAGCCGGTGTTATCAACTTTGTCCCTTGTAGAGGAGTTGACTTCGGTAAAGTTGTGGTTAGTCATCCTAAGATGGCAGGCTTCCATTTCACAGGCTCTACAGGAGTATTCAATGGTATTTGGAATCAAGTGGGTGGAAACATTGAAAAGTATGTTACCTATCCTCGTCTTGTGGGTGAGACAGGTGGTAAAGACTTTATCTTTGCTCATGAATCAGCCGATATCGAAGCACTTACCTGTGCTATTGTGCTTGGTTCTTTCGAATATCAAGGGCAAAAATGTTCGGCCGCTTCCCGCGCTTACATTCCTGAAAGTTTATGGGGTGAATTAAAAGGACGACTCGAAAATGAAATCAAGAAGATTAAGATGGGCAATGTTTGTGACTTTACAAACCTCATGAACGCAGTTATTGATCAGAAATCGTTCAAGAATATTCAAACCTATCTTGATTATACAAAGGAGTCAAGTGATGCTGAAATCATCATTGGGGGTGGATGCGACGATAGTGTAGGATATTTTGTAGAACCTACAGTCATCCTAGCCAAGACACCTACCTTCAAGACGATGGTAGAAGAAATCTTTGGACCCGTTATGACCATTTATGTCTATCCAAATGACAAATTCGAGGCAACATTAATAGACTGCGATACGGCTACGATCTATGGCTTAACAGGTGCAATATTTGCTCAAGACAGATCAGCCGTTATCAAGATGACAAAAGCCTTAGATCATGCAGCCGGTAACTTCTACATCAACGACAAACCGACCGGTGCAGTTGTTGGACAACAACCTTTCGGAGGCAGTCGTGGCTCAGGTACCAATGATAAAGCTGGTAGTGCAATCAACTTATATCGTTGGATGAGTCAACGTACAATTAAGGAGACCCTGGTTCCTCGCACAGAAGTTAGCTATCCTTATATGATTGAGGAATAATCGCTTCCTCAATCACTCCTGAAAGTATAGGTTATCACATGATGGCAGGCGGAAGTTATATGGACCAGCGCATAAACGTTTCAGACCTCAATGGCTCTAAACCATTGAGGCCTTTTTAAGATTACCTCCCTATTTTCTGCTATAATGAAGTTAGCATTAGGTTATCAGTTTGATTTCGAATTTAGCTTAAGGGTTACATAGCGTTAACTATTGCAAACGAATGATAGGGAGGGAATTGTGGTGTTTCACCCAGATTTACTTGAGATTGGCCGCAGAGCCAAGCAAGCCGCTCGTCAATTGGCATTTGCTAGTACAGAGTCGAAGAATAATGCACTGCTGGCGATGTCCGAAGCCCTCATAAATAATGAGCAGGATATCTTAAGAGCCAATAGCCTAGATGTTCAAGCTGCAGAAGAGAAAGGACTTAAGAGAAGCCTTGTCAATCGTCTAAGTCTGACCTCAGCAAGAATTGCACAAATCAGCCAAGCTCTAAAGGACGTGGTTGCCTTACGAGATCCCGTAGGAGAGGGCGAAGTGTGGACACGTCCGAATGGACTACGTATTCAACAAACTCGTGTTCCGCTTGGGGTTGTGGCGATGATCTATGAAGCACGACCTAATGTGACAGTCGATGCTGCGGCCTTGTGTTTGAAATCTGGTAATGTCGTAATTCTAAGAGGCGGATCTGAGGCCTTAGAAAGTAATAGAGTTTTGGCAAGAGTGATTGCAGAGGCCGCTGAAGACAGTGGTTTGCCGTCAGGATGTATCCAACTAATAACAGAGACCAGTCGAGAATGGGTTCAACAGTTAATGCGTATGAATGACTATGTGGACGTCATTATCCCAAGAGGGGGAGCTGGGCTGATCCAGGCTGTGGTGCAAAATGCCACCGTACCAGTGATCGAAACCGGAACAGGCATGTGTCACGCGTTTATTGACAGAGAAGCTGATTATGAAAAGGCAATCCCGATCGTCATTAATGCCAAGACTCAAAGTCCTGGGGTTTGCAATGCCTTGGAAACTATGCTCGTGGATGAAGCAATCGCCGAAGATTTTCTTCCACTAATTGGGGAAGTGCTCAAGAGCCATCAAGTCGAACTAAAAGGGTGCCCAAAAACCTGCGAAATATTGTCTTATGCAGTTCCTGCCGCCCCGGAAGACTGGGTAGAGGAACATCTTGACCTTATCTTAAGTGTTAAAGTCGTGCCCGGCCTTGATGGGGCACTCGATCATATTTATCAGTACAGTACCAAGCATTCGGAAACGATTATCACCGAGAATTATTCGCGGGCCCAACGGTTTTTAAGGGAAATTGACGCTGCCGTAGTTTATGTGAATGCCTCAACTCGTTTTACAGACGGTGGACGATTTGGCTTTGGAGCGGAAATCGGAATTAGTACTCAAAAATTGCATGCTCGTGGGCCAATGGGACTGAGGGAATTAACCACGATTAAGTATATGGTTTATGGAGATGGACAAATAGTATAAAAATAAATCCAAAAATGTTATATAGAAATAACCCCGATTTGAATTCAAGTCGGGGTTATTTCTATGCTAAAAGTCTACAAAATAATGCTCTGTTAGGCTGCTAGTTAGCGATTTTGTGTGCTATTTAATTACTAACTCTAAATTGGAATCCCTAAATTATATAGAGAGAAGGTTCTTATCTGATCTTGGTACATTTGACGTGAAATAATTTTCGGCAAACTGTAACCATAAACGAGTGGCATGGGACATGGAGCGACCTCTTTTCCATATGATAGACATGCTGTGAATGATCTGAGGGTGTGTTAACGGTAAGGAAACAATGCGATTAGTATCTAATTGCGTGCACACTACACTAGGCAAGAACGCAATTCCTAAATTAGCGGCAACCATCTGCGTCATAAGGTCAAGCTGGGAGGTTTCAAAAATTACATTCGGGAAAAATCCCACATTTCGACACTGATTTTTAATCTCATCATGTAGACTGAAATCTTTACTGTATAATACAAAAGATTCATTAGATAAAGATGCTAGATCAATGGACGATAAATGACTTATGGGATTCTGAGAAGAAACAATAACACAAAGAGGGTCCGTCGAAAAAGGAAGAGAATCAAAATAGTGATTATCTGGGACAATGCAGATCACACCAGTATCTAGAGTTCCGTCTTGAATTGCGAGTGTTACCTTTTTGGATCCATATTCAGAGAGGACAATTTCGATTTGTGGATACTTCTTTTTAAATTCTCCTAGTAGCTCAGCAAATATCGTTGAGCTAGTGATTGGAAGTAAGCCGATCGAAATTTTCCCCTTCTCAGTTTTAATTTTGTTGTTGAATTCGGTGGTGAGATTTTCAAACATAAATACGACCTGTTGTGCTTGGTCAAGAAAAACAATCCCCGTGTCAGTCAACTGTACATACTTCGACGTCCGATTAAATAGAGAAGTTCCTAATTCTGTTTCCAGATCTTTTATCATCTTACTAATCGCAGACTGGGATACGTGACGTATTGTAGCCGCTTTACTAAAACTTTGTTGGCGAGCCACTTCAACGAAATATTCTAAATGTCGAATATCTATGGTAAACACCTCCAAAGATAGTGTACTATCTAATTTGGTCATAGTAAAGATTACTATTATATATTTTACTTATAGATAGATTGGATTTAGAATATAGACAGCAACAGAGATGGTAGATGCTGAAAAGAAATCTGTATAATTATCATAAAGAGGTGATTGACTTTGAAAAATATACTGAAGATTCTTCTGCAAATCTTCTTTCTATGGGTTATTTTCTACCTTGGTACATGGGTAGTAAAGTTATTGCTCTTACCAATACCAGGAAGCGTTCTGGGCCTGATTATCCTATTTGTATTGTTGTCCACAGGGGTTATTAAAGAACAATGGTTGTCAAAAGCTACAAATCCCCTGCTAAAACATCTTTCCTTTTTCTTTATTCCTATTGCAGTACAATTAATGGAATGGAGTGATTTGTTTATGCAGAAGGGATATCTCCTATTTCTCCCCCTAGTAGTGAGTGCTTTAGTAGCATTACTAACAACAGGAGGAATTGTTCAAATCCTCACCAAAGTCCCCCAGGAAAAGAAAGGAGTGATCTCACTTGTCAAACATCGCAATGACTGCTTTCACTATTAGCATTACAGTCTCCCTATATTTTATTAGCCGAAAGATCTATTTGAAGACACAAAATGCATTGTTAACCCCTCTGTTGCTCAGCACCATTTCCATCATTATTATCCTGCACTATTCAGGAATTAGCTTTGAACAGTATAAGCCAGGCAAAGATATTATGACCTTTTTACTGGGACCTGCTACTGTCGCCCTTGCACTGCCTCTGTACCAAAACCGACAAGTACTGCGGAAATCATTTGTGCCCATACTTGTGGGAATAGCCAGCGGTGCTCTAGCTACTTTAACGACCGCCGTTTTGTTAGCCAAAATGAGTGGACTGGATTCACTTATTGTTACCTCCATCGCCACTAAATCTATCACTGCCCCTATTGCTATCGAAATCTCCCATCTCACGGGTGGAGACCCTGCCATTGCAGTTGCCTTTGTAGTCTTTACAGGTACATTAGGCTCGATGATAGGTGCAAGCTTCCTTACCTTATGTAAGATAGATGATCCTGTAGCCAGAGGGCTAGCTATGGGAGTTACGGCCCATGGCCAAGGTACAGCGATTATCTTAGAAGAAGGAAAAACTCAAGGAGCGATGGCAGGAGTAGCTATGGCGTTGTCAGCGATTTTCATTTCATTCATTGCCCCGTTTTACATTCCTTGGCTTATAAATATATAGCAGATCAGATACTTGTAACAATCGTATATGGCTAAAGCGGGTAAGATAATCAATCACGACAGTGATTGATTATCTTCTTTTCTTTTTGGAGGAATATCTTTATAATATAACTAAACCCTATCTGACTTGAATGGTCCTAAGGCCACGGATAAGTCTGTTATTATCAGGATTGGTGTTAAAATTTTAAAATGGAGCGTAATTATCATGAATGTAGCTTTTTTCCTTATACCTAAAAAAGACATTGTTTATCTTAAAGAAACTGCAACGATGCGTCAGGCTCTGGAGAGGATGGAGTATCACACTTACTCTGCAGTCCCACTTATTAATGACGAGGGTGAATATGTCGGAACGATTACAGAAGGAGATTTACTTTGGAAGCTAAAAAATACTCCGGGTTTGACCTTCCAAAATACAGAGGATATTTTTCTGAGCGAAGTGGCGCAACATGTACAGAATTCGCCTGTAACGATCGATGCCCAAATTGAGGATTTGATTTCAAGAGCAGTAGTGCAAAACTTTGTGCCTGTTGTGGACGATCAACAGATTTTCATAGGGATTGTTCGCAGGCGGGAAATGATTGAATACTGCTCGAAACTCTTGCTCCAACGAAAAGTGCAGGCCACTAATAGGACTGGAATTGCTTAAATCTGGTTCCAATTATTGAAGCCACGGGATAGCCCCGTGGCTTCTTTTGATCTGGCAAAAGTAAGTAAAAATAAGGAGGAAGAGGTTGGAAATAAATAAGAAGATAATTAAACTAGTGGTTATTTCCTTTATAGGGATCTTAGTGCTTTCTGGATGCAGTTCAGTTCAACCTCAAAATTCAGGAGATTTTCAAGATAACAAAAAAGTAGACATTCTTGGTACCCTCATTAAGTTGACTAAGAACCAGTCAGGAGAGATACTTGGAAGTATTTTAGTCGAAGGAGAAAAGGGTTCTAAGCCCTATGACCAGGCATCCATTAAAGTAACTCAAAAGACTAAGATCTATGAAAAGTCAGCTGATAAGGTCGTAAATTCAAACTTTGATTCATTGCAGGAAAACCTAAGAGTAGAAGTACGCTTCAATGGACCAGTCGCTGAATCATATCCTGTCCAGGCTACTGCCGATGAGATTATAGTATTGAAGGATGAGCAGATAGATACGCGTCCTAGCATAGGGAAAATTCATCTGGGTGACAGTCAGAGTCAGGTCAATGAGATCTTAGGGACTGTCTTTAAGGAGGAGTATTTTGCTGAGCCAGGTCATTTTCCAGAGTCGTGGAATAAAAGGACCTATGAGCAAGGGATTAGCGTTATAGTAGGAAAGGATTCTGGTCAGGTTCTCGAACTTGAGACCACCTCGGCACAGTTTCCGACAAATAAGGGAAGTAAAACAGGAGATATGGCCAAAGGCGTGTTTGATAACTATGGGTCAGACTATAAGCAGTTTGAAAGTAGACATGGAGATGGTAAAGTCGCAGGGTTTTACGAATTAGGAGATGGGCAGATAATAATTTTTGACTTGGACAAGGATGATAATTCGCTGCTGAACCAGGCGATAAAAACGGATTCTAAAGTAAAAATGATTCGCTTAACTAGAGCTGATTTTTTAGACTAGAGACAGCTTCGAAGCGGAGTCGATCGATTATCTGGGTTCCTTATTTCTACCCTTCACAATCGTCCGATGCTTCTCGCATTCTCTTGGGCAGAAACATAGTATCCTTGGGGATCGTCTCAAATCTTAGCAGAAGGCCCATTGACGATTATAAAAGCGATAATGGGCCTCATATTTACTCTATACTATGTTTACCATATCTTGAGCGTTAGAATGATAGAAAAAGATCAAAAGTACAACCTCACTATTTCGAATAGGTAGGGTTGTACTTTTTTAAGGTTTATTATCATACATCGGCATTCTTAACATCTTGAGATGAAGAATAATTTCATGGTATATAATTTAAAGACTTTTGATTCGATGGAATGTAGTTGTTCCTATCAAAAATGTGTAGATTACAGATCAGAATAGATATTACTATTTGACAAGCTAAGCAGATATATTACAATGCATAATAGTTAACATATATAACTATTATAATGATTAACCTTTTCTTTAGGATTCAATCGGTTAAAAAACAGTGAGAGGAAGAAAGCAATGGAAAATAAAGATATCGATGAGATCCTAGAGGGGATGTTCACAGTTCTACCAGTATTCTGTAAAAGAGTTCTCAAAATAAGCGACGATATTCTGAGGGATCAAGAAATATCCAGACCTCATTTTCAAATAATGAAGAATTTAAGAAGTTATGGTCCTTGCTCCATGAGTGATCTGGGCAGGTTGCTTTCCGTTTCCAAACCGAATGTTACTACTTTAGTAGATAAACTGGTTGAGTTAAATATTGTTAGAAGAAAATTTGACGATGTTGACAGACGAATAGTAAATATCGAACTAACCGAGCAGGGACGCGATTATTTTGAAAAACTTTTAGAGACACTGAAAGTAGCATTAAGTAAAAGTATGAAAAAATTCACGAAAGACGATCTGGCCTTGTTTAAAGAAACCATCAACAATATGAAGACACTCATCAGCAGAATGATTGAGGAAGAATAATTTTCATGGTAGGACTGTTACGGCTTATTAGATAAAGCAAAGGGGGATGAGTATGCAAAAATACGTCTTATACTTTAAGGAAATTGACAAACAGCATTTGGCTTACGTTGGAGGCAAAGGTGCAAATCTGGGAGAAATGACGAAAGCCGGTTTTCCGGTTCCTCAAGGATTTTGTGTCACAACCGAAGCGTATCGCACATTTATCGATACAAGTACGCAAATGAGTGAATTTTACGATCTTCTCGATCGGATAAATGCTGATGAGCTAGAACCAATCTGTATCTTGGGACAACGCATCAGGGAGCACCTAAAGTCTCTCAGTTTGCCGGAGGAAGTAAGATCAAGCATTTTGGAGGCCTGGAATATTACCGGACAAGCCCAAGCTTATGCCGTACGTTCCAGTGCAACGGCCGAAGATTTACCAACGGCTTCTTTTGCTGGACAACAAGATACGTATTTAAATGTCCTAGGTCCAGAACAATTGCTCCAAGCGGTTCAAGACTGTTGGGCTTCGCTGTTCGCGGACCGGGCTATCTCCTATCGAGCTAAAAACGGATTTGGCCATCGCTTAGTGTTTCTTTCGGTTGTGGTTCAACAGATGGTCTTTCCAGAAGTAGCAGGAATCATGTTTACAGCAGACCCCATTACAGGGCATCGGAAAACGATCTCTATTGATGCCAGCTTTGGGCTGGGTGAAGCTCTCGTATCTGGGATTGTTACAGCGGATTTATATCAGGTCCGCTCGGGAAAAATCATTAAGAAACAAATATCAAAAAAGAAAATAGCTATCTATTCGGTCCCTGAAGGTGGAACGTTCACTCAAGATATTCCTCTTGAAAAACAGGAAATACAAGCCCTAGAGGACCATAACATTATCAAGTTAGCCGAACTTGGTCAGAGAATCGAAGTCCATTATGGTTCCGAGCAGGACATTGAATGGGGGTTGGCTGACGGAGAAATATTTATTCTTCAGAGCCGTCCCATTACATCATTACACCCAGCGCCAAAAGTTTCCGATGATAAATTGCATGTCTATGTCTCGTTTAGCTATATCCAAGTGATGACCGATGCTATGAAGCCTTTAGCCATATCGCTATTGAGTTATTTGCCGAATTTTATTAAAAAAGATCCTGCTTCTTCAGGTCCTGGTTTTTTACTTGCTGCAGGCGGAAGAGCCTTTGCCGATGTTACAGGACCTCTTTTGTTAAAACCTTCGCGCAATATGTTGCTTAAAGTGTTTAAGGGTATGGATGAGTTAATGGCATCTGCCATGTCAGAAGTAATACAGCGCGAAGAGTTTCGCAATCAATCCTTCCCTAAAAAAGAAGTGTTCCGGGTGGTCCGCAAAATAGCTCCAATTGTTATTCCGATACTCATAAAAGTTCGAAGCAGCTTGCTAGTGGGAGATCCCAGTAAAGCTAGAATTCATGTTGCTTCCATAATGAAAAAAATAGTGAAAGAACATGAGAAGAATATAATGGACACATCAGGGGCAGATCGGCTCCGAGTGATACATCAAAGTATGGAAACTATGTTTCCGAATGTGCTGGCTAAAATTGTAGCTTATCCAATTACAGGAATTTTGGCATCGGGATCGCTGGCTAAGAAACTGAGTAAAAAGGTGGGAGATAAGCAAGGAGCTTATTTGTTAAGTCAATTGAATAAATCTCTGCCGGGCAATGTTACAGGCGAGCTTGGTCTGGAGTTGGGTGACCTTACCGATATTGCCAGAAAGTATCCTGAAGTCATTGATTATTTGGGAAGAGCAACTATCGAGAGTTTTTATGAAGATTTGCTTAGGGTTAGTGGTGGGTTCGAATTTAAACGGCAGTTAGAAATTTTTCTAGATAAATATGGTATGCGTTGCTCAGGAGAAATTGATATTACCAAGCCAAGATGGAATGAGGATCCTACCCAACTTGTACCGTCTATTCTCAGCAATATTCGAACGACCACGTTCGGGGAACATAGAGAAAAATTCAAGCGGGGTGAAATTGAGGCGGACCAAGCAGCCAAAGAAATTCTTTCCCAGTTTAGTTACTTCGAAAAAAGAAGCATATCCCGGTTGATTAAACTGTACCGTAATCTGATGGGAACGCGTGAAAATCATAAATTTATCGTGATAATGCTTTTGGATATTTACAAACGCGCTATTCTTGAAGAGGGACGACTCCTTGTTCAGAAAGGAATCCTGCGAGGTGAACAGGATGTATACTACTTTACTATGGAAGAACTCATTTCTTTGGTAGAGAACCGTTTTTCAGGAGGTGCTCAGGAAATTGTAGAAGAGCGGGAAAAACAACATGTGTTAGATCAGAAATTGACCCCTCCCCGCGTTATGACCAGTGAAGGGGAGATCATCACTGGCAAACTACGCGATGTTCAGGCTCCTGCAGGCGCTCTCATCGGGACACCCGTATCAGCAGGCATTGTGGAAGGAATTGCTAGAGTTGTTCTCAGACTAGAGGACGCCAAGATCAATCCAGGGGAGATTTTAATCGCACCCTATACTGATCCAGGATGGACCCCTTTGTTTATCTCGATAAAAGGACTCATTACTGAAGTCGGGGGGACGATGACTCACGGTTCGGTGGTTGCCCGTGAATACGGCATTCCAGCTGTAGTGGGAATTGATAAAGCGACGGAAATCATAAAAGACGGTTCCTTAATTCGAATAAATGGAACAGAAGGGTTCGTTCAGATACTAAGTGAACCGAGTGACTCGTTCAACAATAATTAAACATCGTGACTTCAGTGACGATAATCTCCAGTGCGATAGTTTCCAGAGGAGACTATCGCCGAAGCCCTAGTACTAAAAGAAATACCTAACGGCGTAGGATAAAGTATAGTTGAAGTCGCTACCCCAAAAGAAGTTCCAAACGGATGTAGGAGAGACTATCGCCGAAGCCGTGATCCCAAAAGAAGTTCCTAATGGCGTAATATTGTTCTCGTCGAGCTCTATTTCAAAAGGAAAATTGTTTTAAAGAAGGATTATTACCATGATGCCCGGGCAGGAGATTAAAAACAGGGTCTGATAAAATTTGTTGACAATAATAGTTGCTATATCTATAATTGTTATAACCATAAAATATTTAAAGGAAGTGTAAAAATGAAAAGCAAGATCGCCAATGCCATTAAACTTAAGACCCAACCTGTTGCCGTATTTCGCACAGATTTAAAACCTGAGGGAGCTCTACAATTTAAGGAGGAAAAGTGGGGCTGTGTTACATCAATGTTAAATGCCGCAAGTAAGGGGCGGAGCGTAGTGTTCGATTCAAAAACCTCTGGGTGTGGGGGCGGAGCAGTGGGTCTAGGCTTTAAACAATTCGAATTGGGTTTTATGGAGTATTTTTTGTCCACTGGTGGAGTAGGTGGACAAGAGGGAGAATTTTACAAAAAAAATCCTGAGCTAGCAGCAAAATTTATAACCGGTTTACCAGTCGTCTCTCCAAAAACGTATATTGTCTTTAAACCTTTGGTAGAATTAGTAGAAGGTGAAATACCTGAGATAATCATTATTTTAGCCAATCCTGACCAAATTTCCGCTCTGATGTGGTTTGTCAATTACGATAAACCGACCCAAGATAATGTTAAAGTAGACTTTGGAGCTGGTTGTCATCAGTCCATATTGTATGCGCTAGATCAAGTGGAGGCAGAGAATCCTAAGTGCTTTATTGGACTAACCGATCCCTCGGCACGCAAGTTTATCGACAAAGATATCCTCTCCTTCAGCATCCCATATAAGCGCTTTTTAGAGTTAGAAGAGCAAGTGGAAGAAAGCTTTTTAACAAAAGAAACGTGGCTGAAAATTGCAGAAAGGATCTAACTCAGTGGAGCAAGGGTACTGCCCCTTGCTTTTTAAAAGGGGATAAGATTTGGAGAACAAAGTATGAACTACTTAATATTCATGCTATTATCTTTAGATGGGTATCGATGAAGAAGGGGAAACTATGAAAGATTTTAATATAGAAAATTCTTTAGGGTTTATAGTTGCTAAGACAAACTACTATATGAAATCCTATTTTACTAAGTTAATAAAAGACAATGAATTAAACATTACAACAGAACAATGGGCAATTCTTAATGCGGTGTATCATAATCCTGGAGTATCACAAACCGACTTAGCGCGAGCATGCCTTAAAGATAAAACAAACGTAACAAGGATTTTGGACTTATTAGTGAAAAAAGGATATGCTGCTAGAAACATTGATCTAAATGACCGCCGGATTTATAGCGTAACCCTTACAGAGTTGGGTGAAAGTGTCCTGGAACAACTCATCAATATTTCAGATAGTGCAAATATGGCTTGCATATCTGATTTAAACAGAGATGAATATTTAGAACTTGTGCGTACATTAAATATCTTATCTATCTCAATTGAGAAACTACTATAAGTAGAGAAAAGTTGAAGCTACTCATAGTAGAGAAAGTTGATATGCGCCTGAACTCATAAGTAGTATTTAATGCTTCATCTCTAAAAATGGATGAAGCTGTTTCTATGCGAGTATCATTTGTCAAATATTCACGGATTAGCTCTCCCTACTTGCAAGGATGGGGTACGTATAACTTAGCGAAGAGGGGATATGTTGTTGAATGTACTGTATATCACCAGAGATGATGCATCCTAGAGAAGGAGATATCACTTCGGAAGTAGAAGAAGTGATAATTCCGATTTGGTTATTAATCCCCCTCGTAGAAGTGGAGTTCCACGACTAAATGACTAGGATTACAAATGCAGGGTAGAGTTTTTCCGGAAAATAGATAAGTATATTGAGGGGGTTACGAAATGCTCAATGCTAATCCCGTACCTGAAGGCCGGATTTGGAACAAAACTTTCTTTTTAATAATGCTTGTATCATTTTTAATGTTTTTATCAATGTATATGCTACTGCCAACCCTCCCTTTGTATGCTCAGACGCTCGGAGGTAACGAGACTGTAGCTGGAACAATTGTCGCCGTTTTTACCCTCTCAGCGGTTTTGGTACGCCCTTGGTTTGGTAACTTGCTTGATCGGAAGGGAAGAAAACTAATTCTCATCATCGGAGTTGGCATTTTCTTTATTTCAGCACTTGCTTATAACCTTGTCTTCTCAATCATTACTTTACTAGTTCTAAGAGTAGTTCACGGTATTGGATGGGGGGCATCTACTACTGCCACAGGAACAATAGCTTCAGACGTAATACCGGCTGTCAGGCGATCTGAAGGAATGGGGTACTATGGAATTTCGGCCACCATCGCGATGTCTCTTGGACCAGCTTTAGGGCTATATCTAGTGGAGTACAGAAGTTACTCAGTCTTATTTACAGGATCGGCAATCCTTGCCGCCCTGGGATTGGTCGGCTCGTTTTTTATTAATTATGAAATACCTCGTAAAGTTCAAGATGAAGTCAAAGTCCCTCTAGTAAAAGGTGTAATCTTAGAAAAGACCGCGATACCTCCGGCTTTGGTTTTGTTCTTTATCACCCTAACCTATGGTGGCATAGTAAGCTTTTTACCTTCGTATGCAGCCTACCGAGGCGTTGAAAACATTGGGATATTTTTCACGGTATATGCTCTCGTATTATTGTTAGGTCGTCCGATAATAGGGAAATTGGCAGACCGATATGGTGCCCGAAAATTTCTAGTCCCCGGAATATTAATGATAGCTACAGCTCTTCTTATACTGGTTAAGGCATCTTCCTTGCCAATGTTTCTTCTTGTGGGAGTTGTTTACGGCCTTGGTTTTGGAACAGTACAGCCAATTTTAAACGCCTTGGTCATATCTTTATCCCCACCCGAACGTAGGGGTGCGGCCAACGCAACGTTTGCAGTGGCTATGGACCTAGGCATTGGGCTTGGTGCAGTTACGCTCGGCTTCTTAGCTCAAAAAATGGGCTACGAATACATGTATGGCTGCTCAGCTATTTTTGCTTTGTTAGCCTTGGTTATGTACTTTGCCTTACTTCGCAAAAAACTGCCCCAATAGGAATTAAGAATTTGCATCACTTCAGAAATGTAAGGGGCGTTTTGTTTTGCGGAGTAAAACCGTCAGAATTACGCTTCTTTCTCGTCTATAAGTGTAGGAGGAAGTAACAATGTAAACGAATGTCCAAAATCTATTTGGGTAAATTGTGGAGGGTTATTTAGTGACTCATACTGGGCCGATAAGTAATTTTCTTGAGATCGGTATTGAACCCTATAACGAAACCAGTGCTGAGTATCTTTATAAGATATTTGGCAAAGATATGGTCCAAGGCCAGCAGTTTGTTACATTGGGGACTTCGACTGTAACTGATGGGGTTGCCAACGCGCCAGTAAATGTTGCTTCAGGTGAGAAAGGTGAGAATGAAGCCAATAGATCCTCGATACTTCGTATGTTGGTTTATACACTTGGCGCAACAACCGTTCTCGGAGCTGCAGCTGTTGGACTAAAACGTTTACTTCCTATCGGGAAAAAATGAAGGGGAATAGAATTTATCATGTTCAAACCAGCTAATAAACTTGCCTTAAAGTGGATAATTGCAACACTCGCTCTTACTCTTACTCTTACTGTCGGATGTTCGCCATCGAGTACACAGTCTCCACCCTTGCAACCGGATTCGACATCTCCAACGACTCCATCCTCAGAAACTACACCCCCATCGTCATCAGAACAACCCCCAGATACTGCTCGAGAGCTATTATTAAATATGCGGAAATTGGCGGAGCAAGGGAAAGTAATTAACAGTGATTTCCCTGCAAAGACAACCGCAATAGAAGATGTAAAGAAAAAATGGGGGGAGCCGGATAAAACTGAATGGGTAGCAACTGCCAAAGGAAGCTATGCGACCTATGCAATGCATGAAATGGTTTTCGGTTTCAACAAAGGTTCACAAATCTTTGATGTTCGTTCATTTGATAAACAATTGAAGAGCCTTTCCCTTAATAAAACTAAAGAAGTGTACGGAACTCCTGCGTATGATGTGAAAGTCAATGGAGAAGAAATCATCGGTTACACTGCAGGGGCGGAGTTTAAGATTGAATTTGTATTTCCAGAACCGACCAATACTAATTCCAACCCCATGATGGATCATTATCTCGTTCTTTATCCTAGAGGCACCGTCAATAATATGGCGGACGACCCCGGTCGACAATGGTAGACATTAAAGCAACTCAGCTATTTAAATGCTGAGTTGCTTTTTGTTGGTGGATCGCTTCCCTTTGACCGCTGGATTGAATTTAGGTATTCTTTGAACCTAATGGTTAATGTACGGAAGACTTGCGCTAGGGGAAGCATTTAGGCATTTCGGGCAGACATAGACATGACTCTTCGCGGCTGAAATGATATGTATTTTAAGGGTTTCAGCCGTGTATTGGATCCACTTACTTAAGTGGTCCATCCGCTGACAATTTGGGCAAAGCAATAACACTGTCGTTTCACCACCTCTGGGCAGTTTATGAACGACAGGATATAAGTGTTACAGCTAATGTGCCCCTCCGCTGAGTGTAGATAAGTAGGTGGAGGAGGATTTAGTAATTCCTCTGCAAACTTTTCTTCTTTCAGGGAACGATAATACTAAGATATTGTCAAAGAGAGGGAGTAAACTTATGCAAAAGGTTTTAGTCGCCGAAATTGGAAGTGAGATGACGGTAGTGAATGCCTTTGGTGATTTAGATGCGGAAAATCCCCTGTTACTTGGGCAGGGAATTTCTCGGACAACATTACGCAATGGGGATATCGGAATTGGATTGCGATTTGCGGTTACTGCATTAGAAAAAAATATCGGACCGGTAAGTTCTTTAGGCAAAATTCCTTTTTATGCGACGAGTTCGCTATCATCGCAAGGCGCTGTTCAGAAGGGCAATGTTCAATATTCTCCAGATTCTTTGGGCATTCATGAAATATGGCATTTTGTCCAGGATAGGATTCTGACAACTCCAGGAGCAATCACGCAAGCTGCCCAACTCATTTATGAAGAAGTAGGAGATGTCCTAGTTATTGCTGTTGAAGGGGCATCGACGGCGGTATACTCGATAACTTCACGGAATGATATACATCAGAAATCAAAATCAAACCTGAAGTTGGAGCCAATAGCGTATCAAACGATTGAAGAAGACCTTGGTATTTTTAGCAATGCCTTGACTTTAGTGAAATTAATAGGCGAAAATAACATCAAGGAGCGTCATGGCCAAGGTTGGAAAAAATTATTAAAATTAAGGCCTGAGACGCCCGAAGAGGTGGCTCTTAGCGCGGAGTTAACTGATGCGGCAATAACAACTGCTCTAGAAAGGCATAGTGGACGATTAAATAATTGGGTGAGTGGCAATGTTGCGAGTCTTGAGGGTCGGGATTTAAAGGGGATTCGGTGGATTGTTGGAACTGGTGCGGCACTCACTCAGCTACCAAATGGTCTCGAAATAATGAAGCAAAGCATTATGAAGAAGACCGATGCTATGTTTCCTCAAGAAGGCATAGCTGTGTTGTTAGATCGAGATTGTATTATGGCATCCATGGGAGTATTAACAACGACCTTTCGACTAGGGGCCTGGCAGCTGTTGCGGGAATCACTTGGAGTAGAGAATTAGAAGGGGTAGTTCGTTTAATGAATAATCAAAACAGTAAGCTCTCAGTTGGAATAGCGATGTTGTTTGAGACAATTCTCATAATTACAGCTTTTTTGAGTATTGCTTCAAGACAATGGAAGAATGTATCCTTGACGCTACTCGCTATGGTATGTCTTAGTCTTCCTTTTCTAATTACATATTCTGCGAACCTAAAGAACTTTGTGCTACCTCCTAGTTTTCAATCAACAACGGTAGTATTTGTTTTTTTGGCACAATACATGGGGGAAATTCGGAAATTCTATCAAATATTTTGGTGGTGGGATTTACTTCTTCACGCTATATTTGGTAGCTATGCGCTTATAATTGCCTTATATTTAATAAAAGGGATTTTCAGAAAGGAACAGGATACTACCGAGCAGAGGTTTACCTTATTTGCAATAATATTTGCCTTTAGCTTTTCGATCGCCTTAGGTACTTTGTGGGAGATGTTTGAGTTTATAGGAGATTACTTATTTAAATCGGGTATGGTAAAAGGAGGTCTTGAAGACACCTCGACAGATCTACTAATCAAAATTTTGGCTGCATTTATTACTGGAATAATATGCTATTATTGCAATTTTAAAAAAGTTAACTCATTCAACTAGTGATGGACGTCAAGACTTCCTGTGGAGAGACTTTATTTTAAGGGGGCAATGTGATGGATAGATTTATACTCATTCTACTTGGAATCGTGGCACTCTTTTCGAGTATAACCTACCTAATATGGCGCGTATCACCGCGAGTCAAGCTAGTTAAATACACACCCACCGTACTTTGCCTACTCGTCGGGGTATATTTCTTTTACATAGGCAAGACAGGTCAAGTGCATGAAGGATTCGCGGATCTTGCAAATATTATTTTGTCTATGATGTTTCTTGCTGGTTTTGTTTCAGGGTTAGCAACCAGCATAATCATAGATTTGATAGTGCCAAGATTTAAATCGAAGTAACGAAATACTTCTAAAAAAATGTAAAAATGCCTATTTACATTGACGTAGCGTAAAGGTGTATAGTTATTTCAACAGGAGGTGATCACATGGAATACACAGTGCAAAAATTAGCTCAGATGGCAGGTGTCAGCTCTCGAACTCTGAGATATTATGACGAGATAGGTATGCTTAAGCCAGCAAGAATCAACTCGTCAGGATATCGCATTTATGGGCAAGATGAGGTTGATCGGTTGCAACAGATTCTTTTTTATCGAGAGCTTGGTGTGAGCCTTGAAAGTATTAAAGAAATTGTAACTGCGCCAACTTTTAACGGAGCACAGGCACTGAGAGAACACCGTGAGAAGCTTCTTGAAAAGCGAGAGCAATTGGATCTGTTGATTTTCAATGTCGAAAAGACCATTGCGCTTACTGAAGGGGGAATTAAAATGATGGATAAAGAAAAGTTTGAAGGGTTTAAACAAAAACTAGTCAATGACAATGAAGCAAAGTATGGTAAGGAAATTCGCGAAAAATATGGAGATGAGACGGTTAACAAGTCCAATCAGAAAGTCAAAGGAATGTCTCAAGAGCAACATGATGAGGTGACAAAGCTTGGGACTGATGTTATCGAAACCCTTCATGCTGCGTTTAAAACTGGGGACCCTGCTGGAGAACTAGCTCAAAAAGCTGCAGATCTCCATCGTCAGTGGTTGTGTTATTATTGGGATAGCTACTCGAAAGAGGCGCATGCCGGACTGGCTCAAATGTATGTCGATGATCCGAGATTTACTGCATATTATGATGAGAAACAACCAGGCGCGGCCAAGTTTTTAAGAGATGCAGTTCTGGTTTATATCGGAGCGTAAGAAAATTTTAGCTTAGATTGGAAACGAAGGGACAGTTGCGTTGTTTAGGCTTTTATGGCAGAGACGACGTTTTAGACAGGAGGGGGCGTAATAAAACTTGGGAAATTTTCTGAGTGGTGGTGCGCTGTCCCCAAAAAGAGGATTAAACACACACCTATGGAATGGTGAATAATCCTTGACAATAACGGCAATTCTCGAACAAAAAGGGTCTGTAACAAACTGGAAAACAAGTTTAGTTACAGACCCCTTTCTTTTCGAAATCAAATATGTGCTCAGCCATCTTTACCGTGGGTCATACCCTACCACGGTCCATATTCCGCTTTGATCTTGACGGATTAGACGCTTAACATAAACAGTTTTAACCGGACCGTCTAATATTTGAATTACTGCATCTGTACCTGTATTTGATATGACTTTGAGGGAGTTGTAATCGAGTGGTGGTTCACCCTCGATCCCCTCCGGGGAGATTTGCAGCACGGCAAAGGTAAATGCCACTTGTACAGGGTCGAGTTGCCAAGGGCTACTTCCTGCATCAACCTGTTTTTGATTGTTCTTAACGATTTCCATGTCAATCTCTACTTCTACTGTAGGCTGATTAGGGAGGACTTGGCCGCTTTGAGGGATAACCATATTATTTGATAATTGTTTTGCTAATTCCGCAGGTCTTTGTCCCTGAACTGTAATTTCTAGGTCATTTTTCTGCCAACGCAGACTATCTGGAAAAATTTCTAAGGGAGCTCCATCTACCTGCCCGCAGGCTGCAAGAGGAGAAAGAACGAAAGGAGCCGTAGCTTTAGACTCGATCACAATCGTATCTTCAAAGTCAAAGACGATTCGGTTAGAGGAGGCAAAGATTCTTTGAGGTTTTTCAGAGAGCTGAAGCGGAGTAAAGCCACTTACCGCGATTGCTTCTGTTAGGGTAGCTACAGGTTTATCTGGATTTTGATCAACTATCTGATATTCCTTAGGTGGATTGTAGTTGAAGGTGGTGTCTGGAATTTTAATGTTTGTTTCAAGAGTAACAAAAGTATAAGTCGTTTGAATGGACTTCTGCATAGCGGTCTGAAGTTGAACTGGCATGTGAGTGTCAGGATCTATCCATAAATAATAGGGTAAACCGCCAGGGGGAGCAATCTCTAGGCGAGTGGCAGTACGACCAGCAATTGTGTCTTGCCCGACGATTTTATGGGGATATTGCTGAGCCTTTGTCGCTTCTTTTTGGATGTCAAAATCATGCGGATCAAGGTATATGGGCAGTAGTGTGATTTCTTTGTTTTTCGGTTGAGTCATCCAGCGAAGTTCTCCGTTATTCGCCGTCACCACGCCCTCGTCACTACTGGTAGCGTATTTACTTCCCTCGGACCAAATCTCAGTTCGCTGGATGACCTGATGTTCACCTGCGCCATTTGTACTGACCTTTTCTAGGATTCCGTGATAGTTCTGAAGTTGTTTAACGGTCTGTTCCATTGCTAAGACAATATCTTTGTTGGAATGTGACCAGGGAGAAATCAAAAAGATAATGACTAAGACACTTGCAATTAAGGCGCTCCAAGATAAGAACCTTTTGCGAGGTTTAGACACTTTAAGGAGTTTTTGATATAAGGTATGTGAGAATTCTACGCTGGGTTCTGGAATAGGACGTTGGTTTTTAATTCTCCTAGTCAGCATCTGAAGTTCCGCGACATCTTGATTGTTGCTCTCGATAGGCTGACGTTCTAAATTGAGAGCATTGATGAAATCGTCTAGCTCTAGCTCTAGAGACGTTTGAGCTAAGCCTTTTTCGTATGGATTCATATCAATTTCCTCCGTTCTCCTCTATGGCATGGTATAAATCTCGTAAAGCTTGGAGAGCTCGATACTGTAAACCACGAATGGCATCTTCACTGCGTTCCATGCGTTCTGCAGTTTCCTTGCGTGTGTACCCTTCAATAATACGTAGTTCGAGAACTTGCCTATGCTGTGTTGAAAGTTTATTCATGAGCTCTTCTACCAAGGCGCGAGCGATCCAATTTTCTTCAGTGGTTGATACATTTTCTGATACAGAAAGAGCCTCATTTTGGCTACTTGCTATCTTCCAGTGGCGATAGCGATCATAGATTAGATGACGAGCGACCTGTTTAAGATATGGATAGGGTGGGTAGCTCCCCGTGTCTTTCTTTAGACAACGAAAATAGGTTTCTTGCGTAATATCTTCGGCCTCTTCTCGATTCTGTAAAAGGGCATAAGTAAATCGATAAAGTTTAGAGACCGTTTGATGGTACCAGGTTTCCATGTTTTGTTCGGTAAATGGGCCTTTCTTTGTGGTCACTTTTTCACCTCCTCAGTTACTAAAACGTAAAAGAAGCTAAAACGTCACGTTAATATTTAAATTTTTGGTAATACCATTATTCCAGAGGATCAAAGCCCCTTAGCTACAGAAAAATATCAAAGTAAGAGCCGATAAAATGAAGCATCTTAAATGGGCATTAAAACTACACTGCTCATGTTTTCCTAATGCCATATGATTCTTTTAAGAAAGACGGGACTAGATATATCGTTTCTTTTGTTTCCATTAACTATTTATTATCTTTCTCCGACTTTAATTATTATAGGTACTAGTGAAGGTATTGGCGATTGGAAGCTTTATGGTTTTCGGGGCAATGTTCATTAGTTCCTTGATCAGGCGGATGCCTATGGTTTCAATGGGAACCATAAGAGTTAGCGTCATGTTGAAACACGTTGAAAAGGTTCGGATTGCCAGAGTAGACTTTTATTGAGCGTTAAGCTATTCTATAGTGAATGCTAATTTTGTAGTGATTGGAAAGGAGTTCATTCTTATGTCAGCCTTCTGGCGTCTTAGATAAGTGCATTTTCATAATAAGTCCGTTAACAGACGGGCCGATTTGTTGTGCACAAATATAAAATGTCGCATGGAGGGCTATAAATGAACATTGAATGGAGAGACCACTTAGATATGAATAAAGATTGGAAAAAGAATATCATTCTCTTTTTGGCTAGTCAGACCATATCGCTCTTTGGATCATCGCTGGTTCAATATGCAATTATGTGGCATATCACATTGACAACACAGTCAGGTGTAATGATGACAATCGCCATCATTTGCGGTTTTCTGCCTACTTTATTTCTTTCTCCGTTTGCAGGAGTATGGGCTGACCGTTATAATCGAAAGACACTCATTATGCTATCTGATACGCTGATTGCCTTATCAACACTTATCTTAGCCATATTTTTTCTCATGGGATATGGTTCGTTATGGTTGCTCTTTGTGACGTCTGCCATACGAGCGCTCGGGGCAGCAATTCAAATCCCTGCGATAGGAGCTTTTCTCCCGCAAATTGTACCGGAGGATAAACTTACTAAGGTGAACGCAACCAATGGAAGTATACAAGCTATGGTTATGCTGGTGTCTCCCATGCTTAGTGGTGCACTGCTAACGATGACTACCATAGAAACTATATTCTTTATAGATGTAGTTACAGCAGCTATAGCAGTTTCGGTATTGTTTTTGTTTTTGCATGTACCTGTTCATGCGAAAGCTCAAGCAAAGCAAACGACGAGCTATTTCGGTGATATGTATGAAGGGTTTACTTACATCAAAAATCATGCGTATATCAAGAGATTCTTTTTGTTTTGCGCATTCTTCTTTTTCTTAGTTGCGCCGGTTGCCTTTTTAACGCCCCTACAGGTTACCCGTAGTTTTGGTAATGATGTTTGGCGTTTAACGGCGATAGAAATTACCTTTTCTATCGGTATGATGGTGGGCGGCGCTATCATGGCTTCTTGGGGCGGTTTCAAGAATAGAATTCACTCGATGACATTGTCTATGCTTGTTACTGGAGCCTGTACCTTTGCCCTTGGAGTTATTCCTATCTTTTGGATCTATCTGATTATTATGGGGTTGGTCGGAATTACTATGCCGCTCTTTAATACGCCCTCTACAGTTTTAATACAGGAGAAAGTTGAGGCGGATTTTCTAGGGAGAATATTTGGTGTTTTCGGGATGATAGCAAGCTCGATGATGCCATTAGGAATGCTTTTGTTTGGACCAATAGCTGACATCATCAAAATAGAGTGGCTCCTTATGGGAACTGGTTTGCTGCTGTTTATTCAGGGGTTTTTCTTACTAGGCAACAAAGTGCTGTTAGAGGCGGGCAAGCCAACCTCAAAACCTGAGCTTATCGATTAAAGTATAGTTTCAAATGGTATTCGAGACTGAAAGTTTGCAGTGGATAGAAGTGAGTAACTGATTGATAGCTTATAGGATAGTTATATAACAATAAGGACTTGTGATCACATTAAAGTGATACAGGTCCTTTTTCTTTTTGAGGTCGGTTTTCTGCAAGACCATGACGGATTTGAATTCCAATGCAATTTTAATTTAAATTTAAGGATTTCCTAAGATTTAGTCCTACTAATTTTTAAGAATTAAACCTTATAATTCAGTTATCCAATATCTGAGGTATTTTGATAAGATACATCACGGTAAGCGGAAGAGAGTTATTTGAAATGTTCTTGAGGGGGAGGGCTAAAGTTGAAGCAGTTACGGATTCTCGTATTCTCTGCAACGTTTGGAAACGGACATTTGCGGGCCGCGGAAGCGGTTATTGAAGAAATATGTATCAAGGAACCTTTGGCAATTGTGACGCATTTGGATTTTGGTGATTTCTTAAGTAAGAGATTCAACAGTGTGGTTAAAAAACTTTACTTTGAGTTGATTAAACATTCTCCAAAGCTATGGGGCAAATTCTATTATCAAACCGCTAAACTACATCCCACGTCAAGGATTCAGCGTTTTTTAAACCAATTGGGTCGTACTGATTTTCTAAAGTATATTCAGGAATTTGAGCCAGATCTGATTGTGTGCACTTATCCTACTATTTCTTCGATTCTAGCTCAATTGAGAATAGAACACATACTTCAGGTTCCAGTGATCACAGTAATTACAGATTATACGGTTCATAATCATTGGGTCCATCCGGGTGTGGACAGCTACATGGTGGCTTGTGAGGAAGTTAAGGAGATGTTAGTGAATGAGGGAATCCTAACGAAACGGATTCATGTGACAGGGATTCCAATCAGTCCAAAATTCGAAGGGAAGATAGATCGACGGCTGATTGCCACCAAGTTAGGAATTATACCAGATATTCCCACTTTTCTTGTGATGGGAGCATATGGAAATTTGGAAATCACAAAAAGAATCTGTAAAAAACTCACAGATTCTCAGATTCCAGTACAGTCGATTATTGTATGTGGGAATAATGAGAAATTGTATCATTCCTTAGAAGAAGTGAATACAAATGCTCGTAATCCCTTAGTCCGTTTAAGGTACGTAGATAACATGGAGGAGCTGATGTCGGTTTCTGATCTAATCATAACGAAGGCTGGAGGATTAACGGTTACTGAAGCGCTCACGAAGCACTTGCCACTATTAGTTTATAAGCCCATACCAGGTCAGGAAAACGAAAATGCACACTTTGTTCAACGTATCGGTGCTGGAAACGTGGCACGTACTGAGGAAGAATTAGAAGAACTGCTGGGTTGTTTTTTGAGTAATCCTCAGGAAATCGAGGAGATGAGAGGAAAGGCGGCGATCGCCTTTCAGGGTCATTCAGCAGAACGGGCTGTAGAAAATATGTTTAAATTAATAGTGAATACAAATATAGATCAAAGATTGGATCAAAGAATTGGTTGATATTTATAAAATGGTCTATTATCTTAGAAAGGAAGAAAGAATGAAAGAGATTCGAAAATATATTAAAAACCTCATGCCCTTTTGTTTAATGTTGTCTATTCCGATTTTAAATATTATCTATTGTTTTCTCAATAATGATAATCGAGGTAGCCATAACTTAGTGACAGATTTAGATCTAGGGATTCCATTTCTAAAGATATTTATTTTGCCCTACTTAATATGGTATTTTTTCATTTTCGGAACTTTAGCATACTTTTGCTGGAAAGATAAAAAAATATACTATCGAACGCTATTGTCACTTAATCTGTGTTTGTTAATATCTTACGGGATATATTTCTTTTTCCAAACTAATGTTCCGAGGCCGGATCTAATAGGCAATGACTTTTTGACTATGTTGATTTCTTTTGTTTATAATAATGATCAGCCCTATAACGCCTTCCCCAGTATTCACGTTCTAACAAGTTTCTTAATGATTAAAGCGATCAATAAGTATTCAGCTAAGAACTATTTAAACGTAGCTCTAGTTTATATAACTGCCATTTCAATAATTCTAGCGACCCAATTTATCAAGCAGCATGTTATTCTAGATCTCTTATCTGCTATAGTATTGGCTGGACTAATTTTTGATCTCGTTTTTTACGTAAACATGGAGGGATTACGCGCATGGCTTAAGGAACAATACTTGTGGTTGATGATGAAAAAGAGATCAGAGATTTAATCACAGAAACAGCCTCGTCTCCTAAAAGGGGATGAGGCTGTTAACCTATCACGGCCCAAATGCCCGCTTGGTCTTGCGGATTAAGGCAAGGGAGCATCAAGAAAGAATTAGATAGGACACGATGGCTGTTCCGACCAGAATGCTCTCTGGAATGACTAACATTCCCAATACTTTATTTAGATCACACTTGAAATACTCAATAGTAAGGGACAGACAGAGGTGCATAGGACTTAGCATTGTTCCAGCAGACCCCGCCATAAAAACCAATACCACCAGTGGTACACTGACATTGCCCCCGGTAGCCGCCATAACAATTGGAAAAGCAATGCCGATGTAAGAACCCGTTTGCCCAGTCAGGAAAGCGAGAAGGAAGGCAATCAAAGCAAATATTAGAAATTCTGGCACGGGAAGGTTTCCTAATAAAGCAGGTAATTCTTCAAAAGAACCGACTGTTTCCATTACCTGTTTAAACAACATAATTCCCCAGATCATAATTAGTGTTCTAATAACTATAGCTTTATGTGCCAATTTAAGAAATGATACTAAATTATATTTGTGTCTTATGCTGAGTACAGCGATAACTATTGTTATGGCCAAAGTAATAGGTACTTTGGCCATAACAAGACTAACTAGTGCAATCACAGGTAGGGTACTAAAGAAAACGTCTTTGATCAGGTTTCGCCTAGTTTCCTTAACTCCATTTTTAGAAGTTATTGCTTCGAGTGTTGGAGAAACTATTGCTAATTCCTCATCAACCTTGATCCTGAAGAGAAAGGGAAGTCCGAGGAAAATTACTAAGATACCAAAAGGCATAAGTCCCAGAAGTACGCGAGTCAGTGGTATACCTGTAATGTTTGAGACTAGGAGTACTCCTGTATAAAGGGGCAAAAAGAATTCCCAGATGTGACGGTAATAGAAGTTGATGAAGGTTTTGTTTGCAGGCGAAACGCTTTTACCCACCGCTTGTTCGACCAAGGGAGCAGAGAAAAGTGCCCCTCCGGCACTAGGCATAAGTCCGATAAAAGCGGGTATGATTGCCATTACGATTCTACGGTCCTTTATTAGCTTAGTTAGTGAGTTGAGCATACGCTCTAAATATCCTTGCTGCCTTAATATTAGCTCAAGAATCATAATCAAAGCTAAAATGACTTCAATTTCTATGGTGGAAGGATCTTTTGTGGCAGACCAAACCATGTTCAAAAAGCCGATTATATCGGTCCCGAACAAAAATGCCAAAATAATCGAAGCCCCAATTACCACATAGACCAATGGAATCTTTCGCCATAGTAGTACCATCATAAGCACAAATACAATCAGTAATTTTGCAGTTTCCATTATAAACTCCTTATCTTTTAAAATAGAGATATTTTGAGTTTATTCGTCATAGTTTTGCCAATACCTTTAGCTAAACCGAAAAATTAAGCTAAATTTACTGAACTTTACATAGTACAATTACATTTGAATCGGTATAATATATAATCTTTTCCACTGTGTAAATAGTGTTTCTTTTTAAGAGGAACTCATCTTCTGTTTGAATTTTACTTATATTTTTCAGACAAGCTCCATCGAAATATAAAGGCCTTCTACCTAAAACAGGTAGAAGGCCTTTATATTACCAGCTGGAAATTGAGATAAGAAGGCAACCTCTAGGGGAATTTAAACTATGATGTAATTTTTAACGTCATGGAAGGTGGTCTTTTTCATGTTCAAACGATTTCTAGCTATCCTCATATCCTTCACCTTCGTTTTTGGATTTACAGCCCAAGTTCGAGCAGCGGATTCCCCCCTTCATCAAGACATCTTAGATACTAAAAAGAAAACTGATTTTGTCGATATCCAGCAAATTATCCCCTCCGTGGATCTGGACATAAAGTATGCAACCACTGATAATTTTACACATACCAAACTATATGATAGTTCAAAAGCATTTCTTCGCAGAGGGACAGCCGAGAAACTTAAAAAGGTAGCTGACGAAGTAGAAGAAAAAGGATACCGTCTGAAAATTTGGGATGCCTATAGGAGTCCTGAAGCTCAGTACGCCATGTGGGATCTCGTACCTGATACACGGTATGTAGCGAATCCTCATAAAGGGTATTCTAACCACTCGCGAGGGTCGGCTGTTGATTTGACGCTGGTGGACATTCAGGGAACTGAACTTGCCATGCCGACGAGCTTTGACAATTTTACAGATGCAGCAGCTCGGACGAATGAAAATGCAAAGTACTTAAAAAAAGTCATGGTCAAGCACGGATTTAAGGCATTGGCGACCGAGTGGTGGCACTTTGATGATAAGGATTCTTATACACCCGCTGATTTTGCCCAGGAAACAACGTCATTTGTAATGCGTCAAAATGAAAAAACTAGTATTAGCATTAGTGCCATTGGAGATGTTACATTGGGCCAAGATGAACGCTATTTATATAAAGGTAGTTTTGATCATTATTACAAATTGAACGGCGCAGGGTATTTCTTCGCGGGGGTAAAGAAAATACTCAGTGAAGACGATCTAACCGTTGCGAATTTAGAAGGAACTTTAACTGAGGCAACAGAAAAACCGGATAAACGGCTGCAAGGTAGCCAGGCCTTTTTCTTTAAGGGAAATCCGTACTATACTGAGATCTTGAAGGATGGGAGTATTGAGGCGGTAAACTTAGCCAACAACCATTGTCTGGATTATCTTAACAAAGGATTTACAGACACTGTATCAACGTTAGACCATGCGGGAATAGCCAGTTTTGGTGATGATAAAATTATGATCTATGAAAAAAATGGGGTGAAGGTCGGATTAATTGGGGTTAACACTTTAGGACCATTGGAAGAAGGGGTTAACTTAGAAAACCTTATGTCAGAGTTAAGGCTTAACATCCAGGCTTTAAAAGAAAGAACCTCATTAATAGTAGTAAGTTTCCATTGGGGCACGGAAAATAAAAATAATTCAACCCAAGGACAGCGTGAACTTGGGCGCTATGCAGTTGACCAAGGTGCAGATTTGGTCCTCGGTCATCATCCCCATGTTATTCAGCCATACGAAATATATCAAGGCAAATGTATAGTCTATAGTCTGGGAAACTTTGTATTTGGGGGTAATTCAAATCCCTGGAATAAAGACACGGAAATCTTTCGTCAACAATTTAACTTTGTGAATGATAAGCTTGTTGGGATAAGTGCTCCGCTTATCATACCCTGCCGCTTGTCGTCGAGTTTTAAGCCAGAGCCATTAAAGTAATCACTTGAAACTCTTTATCTGTCCCTGTGTTTCAAAGAGAAAAAGAAGCCTCTTCTAAAAAGGAAGAGGCTTCTTGAGTGCGCGGAATCTTGATAGAAGGCTCAATGAATAAAACTCCTTACTAGCTCTGCTAAAGCTAGAGACGAGGTTAAGCCAGGTGATTCAATGCCGATTAGATTTATTAAGCCCTTAAATCCACGTTCAACTTCATGACACACAATAAAATCACGTAACGGATCACCGGGGGCCTGAATTTTTGGCCTTATACCAGCCATATCTGGAACAAAATCTGTACATTTAAGAAAGGGCATGTATGTTTTGGCGGCATTGTAAAACTCTTGGGCATGATCTGCATTCACATCATACTCTAACTTTTCTACATAGATAGCATTTGGGCCAAACCTCAATCGGCCATCGAGTGTTTTGGTAGCATGAATTCCAAGGCCCTTCAATTCCTTTAAGGGAGGAGGATAGATTAATCGTGATACTAGAGCTGATTTAGTATTTGAGACACTAAAATATTCGCCCTTACATGGGTAGATGCGGTACCCAATCTCGTCAAGGTTAATCCCCAAGAAAGAAAAGATTTGATCGGAGCTTAATCCTGCACAGTTAATTAACCAGCGACAATGAATCGATTCCAGTTGGCCTGTTGGATTACTGTAGGCTACATCATACCCATTTCCTTTTGAATCCACTCCAATTACTTCATGATTATAGGCTATCATTGCACTATGTTCGAGTGCTAACCATTCAAGTCGTAGCATCAATTTGTGTGAATCAATGATCCCGGTAGAGGGAGATAATATTGCGGCGACAGCGCTGATATTTGGTTCTAATTTTGTGATCTGATCTCTATCAAGTAGTTCAAGATCGTTAACCCCGTTCATTCGCCCCTGAGCCAAAATCGATTCTAATGACTGAATTTCATTATGATTACGAGCAATTATTAATTTTCCTAGGCGTTTATGTGGAATATCCCATTCCCGGCAAAATTCATAAAGAAGTTGGTTACCCTCAACACACAATTTTGCTTTGAGGCTTCCTGTTGGATAATAAATACCTGAATGAATTACTTCACTGTTGCGGCTGGAGGTTTCTTGTCCAAACTTACCATGCCGTTCAAGTAAGAGTAAAGAGAGATTCTTAAAATGTTTAGATAGTTCTGCGGCAACGGCTAAGCCGACAACTCCGGCTCCGATAATAAGTACATCAACTTTTTCCACGTTTATAGTTACCTTTCATTCATTATTGTATAAAAATATTTGAATATCATAGCACTATAAATTGAGTATGTAAAGATAGCACGCTAACCTTGAAGATAAAAAATCTAATCCTTACGTGCAATTTCTCTGTGTTTCTTGCTTACGGTGTAAGTGCGTATGATCCTATCTGTGACTTTAGGGGAGATAAGGATACTAATATAATTAACCTAATCTTAAAGTTGGGTTAATACTGCCATAATGATAGAAGGATATAATTAGTTAAAGAACCCCAAAAAAGCTTCACTCATTGAGATATAACTAAATTAGACGTTAAAGGGGCAATTAAGCGTATGAAAAGTAAAGTAAAAGTACTATTTATTTGTATTCATAATTCGGCAAGGAGTCAAATGGCAGAAGAGTTTTTAAGACTGTTTGGTGGGGAAAAATTTGAAGCAGAAAGTGCTGGCTTTGAGGCTACTGAAATCAATCCTCTTGTTGTTCGAGCTATGAAGGAAGAAGGGGTAGACCTAACTGGCAAAAGAACTCAAAGTGTTTTTAATCTGTATAACGAGAAGAAGTTCTTCGGCTATGTAATTACCGTTTGTAATAAGGCGAAGGAATCAGATTGTCCGATATTTCCAGGAAATCCAACTAGAATCCATTGGGATTTGGAAAACCCAGAAGATTTCATAGGAACTGAGGAAGAAAAAATGGAAATGGTAAGGGAACTGCGTGATAAAATAAAACAGATGGTTCAGCAGTTTATTTATGAGTTCATGGAATAGGTTGCTGCCACCTCTCAGTCTACGGAAAAATACCAACAGCATGGTAAAACTGTTTCAAGAACCCGCCATACAAAAACGGCGGGTTTAAGTGTGTTTGCTTTCAAAGACACCTTAAAATAATTAAAAAAAAACCCTCGTTAACGAGGGGCGAGAAGAAGGAAAGAGAAGAAAAAAGAAGGAAAATGTAGTTTATCTGAACCGCTAAATTAACGGGTTGTTATTTAGTAAGTAGGATACCGCTAGAAGAATCAGTGCGACAAATCCGCCACCCAAAAGGACCTTACCTCTGTCAACTCCAAAGCTATAATTTGTGAAAGAATAAATTATAGTGGCTACTAAAAGTGATACAGCCAGATTACCTGAAATGACACTAAGGGAAGAAAACAACTAGAATCACCCACCCTTTATCATGGACATAGATCGTATGCCTATTTTGAGTCTGGCATCAAGCGATATTTAACCTATATGGGTGCAATAGTCTGCTTATGTCGGGGCGATTTCTGCGGCGTGTTGCCAAATAATCAAGTACACGATCAGGTGATGTGTTAAGAATCTGATGCTCCGAAATCCCAGCCTCATAGACCAAATCGAGGGCGTCGCTGAACTCACCGACTCGGTCCCAAAAATGAGCATCACTCCCCAATATAACGGGACTATTATACTTCACCATGTAACGAGCAATAGATCGGCAATTATCTCGTGCTTCATCCTTATCTCTAATCGTCGAAAGTGAACTATTATTAACTTCAACAGGAATATTCAAACGGGCAGAAGTGTGTGCTATTTTTTCTAGATCCATCTCAAAATCCGGTCGACCAGGATGTACCATCATATCGGTATAGGGATTTTCCATCGCTTTAATATAAGCTTGCGTGTTTTGTTCACATGTCCCACCTGGATAGCAGATAGGATGTAGACCGACGAGGATAAGTTTTAGATACGTTAAATACTTTAACGGCATATCTAAATCGCCTTCGTGGTTCGTGATATTGGCCTCAACGCCAGGTAGTACTTTAACCCCGGAGAGTTCATCCGGAATAATTGACAAGTTTTCAAAATGAAAAAGGTGAGGAGAACCTGGCATACTTGGACCGTGATCTGTCATTCCCAATAATTTTATTCCTCTACGTGAAGCTGCATGTACATTTTCGGTAATAGTGCTGTAAGCATGTCCGCTGGCAATAGTATGGGTATGCAAATCTACCAGTAGTTCCATTTTAACACCTCATTATTTTTAAATTCTCAGGTTATCTACCCGTTTAGTTCATTATATAGTCTAATTGTTAACGGGAAATTATCGTCAAGTTAAGTTTAAGTTAAAGTTGAGATTACCTTCTAGTCTAAGATCTAGAATTTCCCCGTCCTAATTATTTTAGCAAACTCATTTGGCAACTCAGAGGCCTCAATTGCCGAGGCTGTTGCCTCATAATCATAAGATATATTTCGAAAATCAACTGTTACCTTCCTTTGAAAAGATAAAAGTGCATATATAGCTTGCGGCCCCCCATGCTTAGGTTTTCCGACACTGCCTACGTTAATTAACAATTTATCCTTCAAGACCATGCTAAAGGGAAGGTGGGTATGACCACAGATAAGAATATCGGTATCAGCAAGGGTAATGAGTTCACTGGCATAATCTTTAGAGATTTCTTCTGTGACATACTCGTTTAACCTATTTGGGCTGCCATGGACTAGAAGCAATCGTCTACCTTCTATAGTTACTCGTATCTCTTTAGGAAGGCTTCTCAAAAACTCTTTATTTTCTTCAGAGGTGTGATTCTTGGTCCACACGATAGACTCATGTCCTAGAGCTTCAGCTTCAGCATTCTTATAGTCACAACCACAAATAAATCGTTGATAACCAATTCCATCGTCGTAGTTACCCATCACTGTCGGGATATTCTTTTCTCTGATTAAATCAATGACTTCGTTGGGGAACGGGGCATATCCTACTAAATCACCTACACAATAAATTCTGTCAACTTGTTGTTCTTCAATATCTTTTAGCACAGCCTTTAGAGCAACGATGTTGGCATGAATATCCGATATAAATGCAACTCTCACAGTAAATTCCCCCTAGCGTTATTAAGCTTTTCATTATAGTTAAATCCTAAACGTGCTGACCCCAATTTGTAGATCTTGGGCTAAATCTGACAGACTCTGACATGACAAGTTAATCTGATCGATAGAAGAGGTAAATTCTTCGATGGCCGCTGAAACGGTGGTTGCCTGGTCAGCAGTAACTTGGCTGACAGCACCGATGTGCTGAATCCCTGAGACAATTTGTTGGCTTCCGCTCGCCATTTGCTGGATGGAAGAGGTGATCCCACCTACTTGTACAGAAACTTCAATTACCATATGTAATATATCACTTAGACCAAGGCCTGCAGTGTTTAGCACTTTAATTCCATCGTTCACGTGAACTTCTTCTAAATCCATAGCTGAGATAACACGACTGATATTATCCTGGTTTAGAACTACTAAAGCTGTGATTTGTCCAGTCGCTACTTTGGCTTTTTCAGCCAACTTACGAACCTCTTCAGCCACCACAGAGAAGCCGCGACCATGCTCGCCAGCACGGGCAGACTCAATAGCAGCGTTTAAGGCTAGAAGATTTGTTTGGTCTGTAATACCAGCTATTATACTAGCGATGTCCGCTATTTCTTCGGAGCCCTCAGCCAGTAAGGTGATAGTTTCTTTAACGACTTGAGTATCTCTGCTAATGTTGCCCATATGGGCAATGGCCTGAGTAAGTGCCCTTTGCCCATTTTCAGTAGTTGTGGTTGTTTTTGAGGTTAGGGTTGTGACGCTCTGACCAGCCTCGGCTACCCTTTGAATGTTAACGTTCATTTGCTCCATCGCAGAGACGGTCTCATTGACTGCACCAGCTTGTTTTTCAGTACCCCCTGCCACTTCGCTAATGGATAGCGCTATTTGGCCAGAGGCATTTGAACTCTGTTCCGTAATATTTAAAAGCTGGTAAGCTGAGGTAGCGACGTCCGTTGATGATTCGGAGACTTGTCTGACCAAGCCCGCCAGACTATCTGTCATAAGATTAAAAGCCTGGGCAAGTTGTCCAACTTCGTCTTTGGAGGTAGTTTTTAACTTGTTCACTCCAAGATTTCCGGAGGCAAGCTCTTGAACGTTTGTTAGCATTATTTGTAGAGGTTTGGCGATGGCGCGGGCCACCAATGCCCCAATGATGAATGCCAGAACCGCAACGGCAAGAGGGAATCCTAGCAGAATCTTCATTGTTTGCGCAGAATTAAGATTTTCACGCATGATGGTGCTTTTGGCTTTCTGTGTGTTAAAGTCTACAAGTTCGGCAAGTATGATTTGAATAGTATCTAAGTGTTTAGTCGCGTTGCTAGAAAAGTAGATATACGCTCCTTCTTTGTCCCCACTATCCATTAGAGAGACTACCTTTTGCCATTCGTTACTGTATTCCACCAAAGCGTCCCTTACATTCGCGAGTTTGCTGGTTTCAAAAGGGTCTTTGGCAAGGGGGGTATAGCTGTCAAGGGATTCGTTGGTTAAGCCTTTCAGTACTGTAGTTTGAATGAGGAGGTTTTGCTTCTTAGAAGGGTCAAGAGAAGCTAAGATAAGTTCAACGTTTATACTACGTATCATGCGCATATTGGCATTGGCTTCGTTGATTAATTTGACAGAAATTAGAGCATTGGAATAAGTGTCATTCATGGTGACTTTAGATCGATTATAAATGAAATACCCCATTAAGCTTAAACCAAGCATGAAAACTACCATGACGAGGACCAGAGCGTTAATCTTATAAAACATTTTCCAGTTATAAAACCATTTCATTAACATTAATCCTCCTATCGTAATAAAAAAGAGTTGCCTCCCATTGCCTTAACCTCTTTTTTGATTTGGGCAGCCCGTTCTGAGACCAGTAAGGTTGTCCAACTTTGGTCGTTCGTGTTAATGATTAGGCAAGCTAAGGCTACGCTAAGGTTTTCTGTACCAGCTAACTGTTTGCAGGAGTGTTCGAATTGGGCAAGGATGTTAACTGCTAACGTTTCCAAGTCTGAGGGGGAAGAGATAATAATAAAATCGTCGCCGCCGATGTGTCCTACAAAGGTATTTCCTGCAGATTTAAATGACTCATTTAGCAAAACCTCGCTTAACATTTTGATAGCAACGTCTCCTTGTTGAAAACCGTATAAGTCGTTATAGTACTTGAACTTGTTAAGGTCCACATATATAAGTCCAAAAGTTAACCCACGTTCTAAATGTTGCCGTATCTCCTGATCAATGCGTAGGTTGCCCGGCAACCCAGTAAGCGGGTTAGCACCTTGGGCAAACTGGATCTGCCTTTCGGATATTGCTTTGATTAGATTTGCCACGGAAACCATGCCGAGCGGCTTGTGTTGGTTAACAACAATAATTCCGTCATATAGCTGAGCATCCGAGCGTTGCATAGCTAAACTAGACACCACCTCCAAAGGTGTGGTGTCTTCAACTATTAGGGGATTTGTATCCATTATGATGGGGACCGTTTTTTCTAAAAAGAGAGATACACCATAGCGAGTACCCAGTGCAGAAAAAAGTCTGTCACGCTGCATCACACCAACAATACGGGAGTTTTCGGTTATCCCCACCAGCCATTGGTGTGGGTGCTCACGAAAGTAAGTTTCGATGGAACTAACCAGGGCGTTGGTATCAAACAAAGGTAAGGGCTCCACCATACTGAGAATAGGGCTGTGATCAATAGATTTCAGTCGTCGTACAGGATCCAGAATTTCTAGCGCGGCAGGATTAATGCTTTCTCGTTCAAAAGTGGGCATAGCAACAAAGAATCCCTGTACGTAATCCACCCCTAATTGGACCACAGTACGCATTTCCTCTGCCGTTTCCACGCCTTCAGCGATGACACGGCACCCAATACGCTTAGAAAAGGTGACAAAGGTCTCCAGTAAGGCCCATTTGATAGGATCAGCATTCACACCTTGAATTAAAGAACGGTCAATTTTTAGAAAGTCAGGATGTAGCTCAGCTACGGACTGTAAGGAGGAGTAGCCGGCTCCTACGTCATCTAAAGCAATGAGGTAACCCTGATTGCGATAATGATCTAAGGCATCTCGAAAAGTGGAGAAATCCTCGATGGCACTTCTTTCGGTGATTTCGAGCACAACATCCGTTGGAGCTAAACCTTTTTCGCTAAGTAGTTTTCTAGTATGACCAGAGGCAAACTCGGGGTCGATTAATACTTGAGGGTTAATATTTAGGAAGAGCATTTCTTTGTTTCGAACAACGTTTGCGTAGGAAGTAATAGCTTGGCGTCGACAGAGTGTTTCGATTGGATAGAGCTGTCCTATTTTTTCTGCAAAAGGGAAGAGGTCAGCAATATTGCTAAAACAAATGGAGCCCGGTATTCGGGCCAACGCTTCATGACCAAACACCTCCCCACTTCGGGTTTCAATGATTGGCTGAAAAGCGGCTTTCAAGTACTTGTCTGGGTTTTCGACTAGGTGAGTAATCTCTTCACGACGCGCAAAAAAATGGGGATCAGGTTCAGATTTATTGAGGAGAAAGGCTTCCTTCACAGCTGCATAAAGTAAATAATCAGCGCTTCGGCCTACTTCATTGACACACTGAGCGAGTCCAGAACGAAGGCTTATTTTCTCGTTAACTAACTTCCTAATTCTGCGGTTAAACCGTTCTTCCATAGGGAGAACCCATTGTTCAATGACTTCTGTAATGTTCCAATGTATGTTTTTTCCTGGAACAAAATAGACAACGAAGTCGTCACCGCCACGGCTTTCAAAATGAGAAAACAGATAGAGATTACGTTGCTGTTTAATTGTTTGACTTATTTCGCGTTCAATTTCTTCAAGGATTTGTCTGCAGATTTTGTAACCATATCGAAATTCGACCTCATGGAATTTAATAATATCTAGATATAATACCCAAATTGTTTTCTCGTCCCTAAGTAGACGGTATAGCTTTTGTTGGCTCATATCTACCGATTTTAACATTCGAAAACTCCTTTTTGTCCAAACATGGTGCCGAATCTGAGTTAACTTCAATGTGCAATATCTTATTACATAATAATATTTAATTGTAAAAATCAAATTAACTGAGTGTAAATTTATTGTTAAATTTATCCTCTCATATTCCTTAATACTGAGTTTAATAATAAGTGTTATTTAGATGCCAGGTAATGGCAATTTGTTATGTTAATTAAACGTTAATAAAAAGAATAACAAAAAAATAACTCAAATTTAACAAGAATCAGTTATTTTTTAACATAAGAATAATACTTCCTTTACAGTCATGCGCTAAAATTATCTTGAGAATAAAAGAGAGGTGTTGACTTAGGGTATGTATGAAACGATTATTGGTCAGACCCTTGGGAAGATGACAAAGCTACTTCTTGCTTCAGCGGGCCCCTTGCAATATTTTCTCGACACACCAGGTGTAACACATGTTCGTTGTTTGGAACAAGCCTATGTTACTTTAAAACAGGATGGAAAAGAGGATACTGCCAGATTATTTAAGGCTCATCACTCGACGCTGGCAAAAGGTTTATACTGGGCCGACCGTGGTTGGAAAAACGTCAATCATTTTTATAGTCATCCAGACAAGAAAGGACTCATTAGCTGGCCGGGAGCAACGGCCGAGTGTCAGTATTATTTTAACAAGGCTTTTCCACTCTTCCCAAAATACGTCGATAAAGGTATGTTCTTTTTGGGTGCAGCGCTACACCTAGTTCAAGACATGTGTGTACCCCACCATGCTTTGGGGATTCTCTTTGACGGACATAAAGAATTTGAAACATGGGCAACCGAAAACTGGAGTAAGTTTCCTGCAACAAAAGGTATGTATTTGCCGTATTTTCACCCTGCTCAATGGATTGATCACAATGCTAACATTTCCGGTCAGCTATATTCCTTAGTATCACAGGAAAAAGAGTGTTCTGAAGAGAGCTATCAAAAGGCGTCTAAAATATTGATCCCGCTGACCATTGCCACTTCAGCGGGCTTTTTAGATTTTGCACGTAACAGATTAGACGGTTTGTCATCACAACTTGGATAGCTTTCAGATGAGTTTTTCCGGATTCCTACTAGAATTAGAATAGCCAAAATAAGATGAGAGTGAGGGAGGGTCTGAGATGAAATCATTAAGAATTCTTGTCTTTTCTGCAACGTTTGGAAATGGACATCTTCGGGCGGCAGAAGCAATTATTGAAGGCATACGGCTCAAGGACCCTTTTGCAGAGATTATTCATTTAGATTTCGGCGATTTTTTAAGTAAGCGGCTGAACACTATGGCTAAAAGCTTATATATGGAGATGATTAAACATACCCCGAGGCTTTGGGGCCAATTTTATGCAAAAACTGCTAAGCTGCACCCTAAGTCGATAATGCAACGTTTTCTGAATCAATTAGGGCGAAGTGATTTTCTGAAATACATTCAGGCATTTGAACCAGATCTTATTGTATGTACCTATCCCACAGTGTCTTCGATTCTAGCCCAACTCAGGTTGGAGCGAATTCTTAATGTTCCGGTGATGACGGTGATCACTGATTATGCTGTTCACAGTCTTTGGGTCCATCCTGGTGTTGATCGCTATATGGTGGCTTGTGAGGAAGTAAGAGAAAGTTTAGTGTCTTGGGGAATTGAAGCACAACGTATTCATGTGACGGGAATTCCGGTCAGTCCAAGATTTGAATCTAAAATGGATCGGGCCTACATTATTTCTAAATTTGATTTAAACTCAGATCTCCCCGTTTTTTTAGTGATGGGAGGAGTGTACGAGGGGGAAATCGTGAAAAGAATCTGCAAGCAACTCGCAGATTCTCTAGTTCCTGTTCAATGTCTTATTGTTTGTGGAAAGAATGAAAAGCTCTATCAATCTTTAGAGGAAGTAAGTGAACAAGCCCGTAACCGCATCGTGCGGTTTGGGTATGTTTCAAATATCGATGAATTAATGGAGATTTCCGATCTAATTATCACTAAAGCGGGTGGACTAACAGTTTCTGAGGCTTTAACAAAGCACCTACCTCTAGTTATCTTCAAGCCGATCCCCGGCCAGGAAGTTGAAAATGCAAAGTTTGTACAACGTATGGGTGCAGGGCAGGTTGCAGGGACTGAAGAGGAATTGGAACACCTGCTAAACCGTTTCTTAAGCTATCCCGAGGATATTACGAGAATGCAGGAAAAAGCAGCGCTCGCTCTACCCGGACGCTCCTCAGAACGGGCTGTGGACGATTTGCTTCAATTAGTGTCGGATTTGAGAATAAAGCAAAAAATTGGATAATCCGTTATAGCCTATAGATCATATAAAGCGTCCGGTTTGCACATTCGTTTTCGGTAAATGAACGACTGTTTAATAAAAGGAGGCTAACATAATGACCCCACAATATATATATTCCGTATTGAATACTAAAGAGGCTACGTACTATCTCGAAGTATCAAGCTTTAAATTCAAGAAACTTATCAAGGAAGGGATATTAACTCCGCAGGTTTGGACTACTCGTAGAGGTAAAGAGGTGCATTTTTTTGATCCTGTGGAGCTGACTAAAGTTAAGAAGATGTTGATTAAGGAAGGGTATCACTACCAACACGCCTGATACTTCGTGCGACTACGTCGGCGGCTTCTTAATGATTACAGGAGGTATAAAAGTGTCACATGAAATTGAAATAGTAGATAAAGTGATCTCGCTAATGGCCTCAGGCCAATACAGCCCACACGATAAACTGCCGTCGGAAAATGAAATTGCCGATCAATATAAGATGCCACGGATTACCGTCCGAAAGGCCTATGAAAGGCTCGGAGAATTGGGGTATATCTATAAAAAGCAAGGGAAAGGAAGTTATGTTAAAGACCGCCATAAACAAATTGAACTTGTGCTTTCTGGGGATGTGAGTTTCAGCCAAAAAATGATTGAAAAAGGCTATGATTTTCGATCGGAAACAATATTTTGCAAAGAGATTAAATATGAGAAAAGGATTCATGACTCTTTAGAAACGGACGAGGAGGATAAGGTTTTCAAAGTAGGGAGACTGAGGTATATCGATCGACAGCCCATCGCCCTTCATATCTCCTACGTTGCCAAATCAGTCTTTCGGGATATTAATGCTGTAGGAATGGATATTACATCAATGTTTGACTATTACCATAGTAAAGGATATCGAGAATTTTTCTCAAAACCCAGCATCTTGAGCGTTTCTTTTCCCACGAAGTCCCAACGAAATTTGTTGAATTGTACATCATTAATACCGCTTTTAGTTTTAGAGTCAGGCTGCTCGGATAAAAAGACCGGCACAGTATTAGAGTATTCAAGGATATTATACAGATGTGATTGTTTTTCCTATGTCATACCATAAACTGACAAGCCTTATGCGTAATTGTGTAAGGTTTTTAATTTTATACTAGTCAGAAAGTATAACTTTCATTTATATACTTTCTGGAAACATAAGTGCAACTAAGGTGCCGCCTTCGCCAAGGCTTGGCGCCAGCCAAGTTTTCTTTACCCAGATTTAACAGGGAAGTAACAGACTTTTAACAACTGCCAACTTGGCAACAAGTTATGATTAATTACGTAGATAACTGCAAAAAAGGAAGGCTAATTGATGATTAGAAAGAAAAGAACTGAACTCTTAATCAAAGGGTCAGCCGAGGTTTCCAAAGAATTTGCCCAGGAAATTCTTAAAATGTATCAGGTCAAAATCATAGAGGAACCCAATAATAGTCTGGTGATGGTTAAAGTGCGGGAAAGCGCTCAACAAAGCTTGTTCTATCTAGGCGAGGTATTTATCACGGAATGTAAGGTTATGATCGACGGATATTTAGGAATCGGCATGGCCAAAGGGCATGAGCTGGATCTCGTATACAATCTGGCAATTATTGATGCAGCTTATAATGCAGATTTACCAGAGACAAAAGAATGGATGGACGTTTTACTGCTTGAGGAACGCCGGATCAAGGACGAATGTGAAGGACTAAATAATAAGGTGTTACAGACAAAAGTCCACTTTGAAACTATGGATTTGTGAAAAGAGGGGTGAATTAATGAAACTGGATTTGGTTCATGATCTTCAACGGGTTTATCGCAAAACGCTAGATTCAATGTCTAGGCCGGGTGTTATTCACAATTTCTTGAATCAGGCGGACAAGTTGGATATGGAGGAGATCGGTTGTTTTGACGCAACCTTCTTATTGGTGCTGATGCTGTTAAATACAGAAGTAAAATTTAGCGTGTGTTCCAAACATGAAGCTGAAATGGCGAAACTAGTAAATCAGTTAACGTATGCCAAAAGAACGGAAGTCCAGAATGCGGAATATATTCTTGTTTTACAGGACGCACAACCTGAGGAGTTGGAAAGAGCACTCAGATTGGCTTATCTAGGAGATTTGAAAGATCCCCACAAAGCAGCAACAATTATCATTGAAGCTGATGCTTTGAGTAATGAACGCGATTTGATTCTGACAGGTCCTGGAATCGAAACAGAAAGCTACGTCAAAGTGACAACAGCAGATTGTTGGGTAGATCTACGGGCGGATAAAAACTCTGAATATCCCTTGGGAATCGATCTTATCTTCACCGATCCTAATAACAACATTTTATGTTTGCCGCGTACGGTTCAAATCTTAAAACAGGTGGTTGGGTAGATGGGGTATGTTGCAGTAAAAGGCGGAACTCAAGCAATTGAAGAATCCATCAAACGGCTAAAGTATGAACGGCTGAAAAAGGGTCTAGTTTTAGATTGTCATGAAATTGAAAGTGGCATGCGCTGCCTGATCGACCAAGTTATGTCCGAAAGTAGCCTATACAGCGAAACTCTGGCAGCGATCAGCATTAAGCAGGCTGAAGGAAGCCCTGAAGAAGCGGTGTTTTTGCTGAGAGCATATCGTTCAACGTTGCCACGCAAGCATTATTCGCGAACGGTTCACTCCGAGGACATGTTGGTGGAAAGAAGAATATCAGCCAGCTTTAAAGAGATTCCAGGAGGACAAATCTTAGGGGCTGCCTATGATTATACTCATCGATTAATCGATTTTGACTTAATTATGGAAACGGATGAAGATGCCATCAACTGGGTGCGTGAGTTTAACAAGGAAAGCGTAGTTCACAGTGAGAAGGCTGATTTAGCCAATCTGCCTAAAGTTCTGGATTATTTGCGGGCGGAAGGGTTGATTCCGGCCTGTGCCAAGGATGATAGTGATCCAGATGATGTCACCAAAGAAAGCGTCCAGTTTCCTACCAGCCGCAGTGAGAGGTTGCAGATTTTAACCAGCGGACAAACAGGTGCTGTCACATCGTTAGGGTATGCTGCCTTGCGAAGTTTTGGGGCGTTACATCCTAATGTGGGGGAACTTCGGATTGGAAATTTACCCGTGTATGTCGATAACCCCTTTAATGAGCATATCGAGAATGAGGAGGGTGAATGTGATGAGAATAAGGATAAGCGTGAGGATAAGGATGCTTATTACATCGGTGAAATCAAAGTCACGGAAGTTGAGACGTTGTTTCCGACATCTGCTCAACAGGGAAATGGTCAGAGAGTGATTGAATTTGGCTTAGGATATGGAATCTGCTTTGGTCAAAATGAAACAAAAGCAATTGCCATGAGTATTTTAGACCGTTGCTTGGAAATAGGTGGTACGGAGTATCCAACCCATAACGAAGAGTTTGTCTTGTTGCATATTGACTCCGTCGAATCAACTGGGTTTATATCCCATCTCAAGTTGCCCCACTATGTGACCTTCCAATCAGAGCTCGACAGTGTTCGTAGATCAAGAAAGGAAGGGCGTGAAATCAATGAAAATTAACTACAACTTTGCCTTTTTTGATGAAGATTCAAAACGTGAGATTAGAAGGGCGACACTAAAGGCAGTTGCCCTACCTGGGTACCAAGTGCCTTTTGCTTCAAGAGAGATGCCGATTGCCAGAGGGTGGGGAACCGGAGGGCTACAACTGACTCTTTCATTAGTGGGCAAGGAGGACATCCTAAAGGTGATTGACCAAGGTTCAGATGAATCTGTAAATGCGGTCAATATTAAAAAGCTCATCCACCTAACCACCGGCATAAAAGTAACCGACGAGACAGCGGAAGCCACGATCATTCAATCAAGACACAGAATACCCGAAATTCCTTTGCAAGCAGGTCAGATTCTGGTACTGCAGGTACCCCTTCCAGAACCACTCCGATATTATGAGCCGAGCGAGTTCGAAACGAAAAAGCTCCATGCAGAACAAGAGTACAGTGGTGCCTGGCTTATGCTCTTTGAGCAAATCATGAATTACAAAACGATGGCGACAGGTGCAGATCACCCAGTGATGGTTCATGACCGGTATGTGATGGCTCCTAGCCCTATCCCGAGATTCGATAATCCCAAGCTTAATAGTTCCCCAGCGTTAATCCTGTTGGGGGCAGGGCGTGAAAAGAAGGTTTATGCAGTGCCACCGTTTACTAGAGTCGTTTCCCTTGATTTTGAAGACTATCCTTTTAAGGTTGAATCGTTTCAGGATAAGAGCTGCCGATTGTGCGCCGCTAAAGGTGTGTATTTGGATGAGATTTTGGATAGTACCACGGGCGAAACCGTTTATCAATGCAACGATACCAGCTTTTGTTTGCAGAGAATGAATGGAAGAATGGTAGGGTGAGAGATTTTAGTATGAAAGATTTTAGTATAAAAGATTTCGAACAACCTGTCTTATCTGTAAAGAGTATAAATAAACAATTTGGCAGCGGGTGTGAAAACTGTAGCGGGTCAAAAGGGGAGCGTTTGCTGAAAAATTATTGCCCTGTCTGCGGTACGGTGTATGCCTGTCGAGATATCACGTTCGAGTTGTTTGAGGGAGAAATTTTAGGTGTTGTAGGAGAAAGCGGCAGCGGTAAGTCCACCTTGATGGAGTGTCTGTATTTTGATCTGGAGGTGAGTAGTGGAGAAGGATATATCAGTTCCTACAAAGGGGGGGCGGCGAATGTTTTTGCAGAATCATCCCAGCAGAAACGCTACATCAGGAATCATAGGATGGGTAAAGTTTATCAGAATCCACTTATGAGTTTGAAAATGAATTTCTCATCGATTGGCAATATCGCCGAGAAATTGATTTCTGCGGGAAACAGAAATGTTGGGAAGATGGAAGCCAGAGGGAAAGAACTGTTGGAGCACGTCAACATACCGATATATCGTATGAAAGAGGCTCCCAAGAACTTTTCAGGGGGAATGCAGCAAAGAGTTCAAATTGCCAAAGCGTTATCGAACAATCCACCGATTCTCTTGCTCGATGAGGTTACCACAGGGCTGGATTTGTCGGTACAAGCGAGTGTACTTGACTTAATCAAGACAATACAAAGAGAGTTGATGATCACGGTGGTCATTGTCTCCCATGATTTGGGCGTTATTCGAATGCTCGCGGATAGAACCATGGTGATGTTGGATGGCAGGATAATTGAACAAGGCTTGACTGATCAGATCCTCGAAGATCCTCAGCATAGCTATACTCAGCAGTTAGTGCAATCTTTGCTATAGGATGCTAGGTAAAAAAGGAACACATAATCCGAGAGCTTGGATAAGTTCAACTTCATACGGAGGGATAAAGATAATGATAAAAAGGCTTAGTACAGAACCCTGTATCCATGAGAACTGCAAGTTGCAGAATGTAGAGTTAGGTGAGTACACAGAGGTTGGGATGTACAATGTCTTCGAAAATATCAAATTAGATGACTTTTCCTATACAGATCAGTTTTGCACGCTGCAAAATGTTGAAATTGGTAAGTTTTCCAACATTGCTTCTATGGTTAGAATTGGACCGACGGATCATCCAATGGATAGGCCAACTATGCACCACTTCACTTACCGGCGGAGGAAGTATGATTTAGCAGAAACGGATGATGACGTGTTCCTAGAGTGGCGAGCGAAACAAATAGCCTATATTGGCCATGATACTTGGATTGGCCATGGGGTGATCATTATGCCGGGTGTGAAGATAGGCAACGGAGCGGTGGTCGGCAGTGGTGCTGTGGTGACTAAAGATGTTGCCGCGTATACCATTGTGGTCGGAGTGCCAGCCAAGCCAATCAAGCAGCGATTTGCTGAAGATACTGTCAGAAAATTAGAGGTGATCAAGTGGTGGGACTGGTCTTACGAAATTCTCAAAGAGAGGCTGGATGATTTTTACCTTCCTATTAATGAATTCACAGACAAGTATTACAAAGTAGGTGTTTAAGTGGAAGAGATACTAGCAATCAAACACTTATCAAAATCATTTACTATCCATAATTTAGACAAGCATATTGAAGCGCTGCATGACATTAGCATCGACATAAATGAAGGGGAATTTGTGGGTATCACGGGGAAAAGTGGCAGTGGAAAATCGACCGTATTCAAGTGTATTTATCGTACTTATGCCCCACAGAAAGGGAGTATATGGTATAACTCTAAAAAATTTGGGCCTCTTAACTTGGCAGAAATATCGGAACGACAGATGATTTATCTTAGAAAATTTGAAATTGGCTATGTATCTCAGTTTTTAAGCATTATGCCACGAACAACCGCTCAAGAAATCGTAAAACAGGCGGTTTTAGAGATGGGGTACGTCGAAGCTTATGCAGAGCAAGAAGCTAATGATATGCTCGAGCATTTTGAATTGGACAGAGAATTATGGGACTGTCATCCTAGCACCTTTTCCGGCGGTGAAAAGCTGCGTCTAAATATTGCCAGGGCCATGGTAAAGCGTCCAAGGTTGTTGCTTCTGGATGAACCGACTGCCAGTTTAGATCATGCTTCAAAATTAAAAGTCAGAGAACTTATTGAGCAATTGAAAAGTGAGGGAACGACGATGCTGGGAATATTCCATGATATCGAATTTATGGAGAACCTCTGTAGTCGGGAATACACTATGCGCGCAGGGAAATTGACGGCTTTTGAAAATTTAACCTAAATCTTACAGTAGTATAATCGGGACTTAACCCTCAACAGGTAGAATAAGTTAACGATCATCTACATTGTTAAATTCAATGGATGAGATAAATAGTTCAAAATTGAGAGGAGAATACAACATGAAAAAAGTCCTACCGCTAGCACTGGCTGTTGTTCTTGTGTCATCTCTTTTAACAGGATGCGGATCCACAACGTCAGCCTCAGACTCCGCTACAGACGTGAAAGACCCAAATACTATCACGATTGCTTGGTTGCCGAATAATGCGGCAGAGGAGTTTAAAGAGGCTCGGGCTGAGATTGGCAAGGTCATTGAAAAGGCAACGGGCCTAAAAGTTGAAGACAAATTAACCACAGATTACGCCATTACCGTTGAAGCCCTTGCCAGTGGCAATGCCCAACTTGCCTTCGTAGGAGCGGAATCATATGTTGAGGCCCATAAAAAAAATAGTAAGGTTATTCCCCTAGTGGTCAACAGCGGAGATTCAGGAACCTTAAAAGATGCCATGTATTATAGCCGGATACTGGTAAAGAAAGGCAATGGAGATCAATACAAATCTGGCTCAGGTTATGCTCTGGATAACATAGTTGGGAAAAAGTTTTCGTTCGTTTCAACTAGTTCGACATCCGGATTTAAGGTGCCTTCTTCAGCTATCGTGTCTCATTTCTCCAAGCAAGACAAATGGAAGGACCTAAAGTCAGAAGATCTATTGCAAGGGGGCAGTGGCAAATTTTTCAGCCAAGTAATTTTTGGAGGTTCTCACCAACTATCTTTAGTAAACGTGCTTACAGATAAATCTGATCTCTCAGCCGTCGATGATTTCGATGTAGTCAGTTATGTGGATCTCACTTCAGGAACAGACAATACGCCGGGAGCTGTCTATACAGTCAAGAAGGACGCCGCCGATCCGTTCAGCAAACTGGCCGGTGAACAATTCGAGGTCATCCAATCGGTTCCGGTCATCAATGCACCAATCGCGGTCAATACTGGTGCGTTAAGCAAGAAAACTATTGACGCAATCACTCAAGCGCTTACCTCGGATGAAGTTGCCAAGAATGAAAAGATTTTCTTACCCAAGGATTCCAAAAGTAAAGGAATATGGAAAGCTCCACAGCGTTTTCTTACCACAGAAGATGCCTGGTATAACCCAATCAGAGAACTGAGCAAATAAGAGATATTCCCAGTAAGGGAGCGGTTTAGAGACACAGCTCTTTCAACTTAGGATGAGAAAGGAAGAGTCAATATGGCATTATTAGAATTGAAAAATATAACAAAAAGATATAACCATGAATGTTGCGCTTTGGACGATGTCAGCTTCAGTGTCGATAAGGGCGAGTTTGTGTCCGTGATTGGTCCATCTGGATCAGGAAAGTCCACGCTTCTGCGCTGTATTAACCGGATAGTTGAACCAACCACGGGAGAAATCTGTGTAGACGGCGTTATATCATCGAGTTTAAACAAAAAAAAGTTAAGAAAGCTTAGGACAAAGATTGGCATGATATTTCAGCATTATAACCTAGTTGAACGACTAACTGTGATTGAGAATGTACTCCATGGCAGGCTCGGCTATAAATCGACGCTAGCGGGTGTCTTTGGGAGATACAGCCAAGAAGAAAAGAGACAGGCTTTCCAAATCCTTGAGATGTTGGGGCTTAATGATCAAGTGAACAAGCGGTGTGATCAGTTAAGTGGCGGCCAAAAACAGCGGGTTGGTATTGCTCGGGCTTTAGTTCAGAATCCCAAACTGATTTTATGTGATGAACCGATTGCTTCGCTGGACCCTAATGCTTCAAAGATCATCATGGATCATTTAAGAAATATTTCCACGGAGATGGGGATCACTGTCATTGTAAATTTGCATCAGGTAGAAGTCGCTTTGAAATACTCAGACCGGATTATAGGGGTTAACAATGGGAAAGTCGTTTTTGACGGTCCACCAAGTGAACTAACAACTCGCCAAATTCATGATATTTATGATTCAGAGCCTGAGAGTGTAGAGCTGATGGTTTACCAAGGAGAAAGACATGCGGGATGATATTTTTACCAAACGCAGGAACGTTAATCTGGTCTTCTCATCGATACTAATAATCTTAACAGTAGGCTCGATTAGTATAACTCAGTACGATGTGTTGAAAGGCTTTGCCAGTATCGGCAAAGCCTTAATATGGGGAATGGCTAATTTTTATCCTGATCCCAACTCAATGAGGATAGTACCTGAAGTGTTACCTAAGTTACTGGAAACGGTTTTGATGTCTATTGCAGCAACCACTGTAGCGGCAGTATTTGCTTTATTATTGTCTATAGCTGGCTCTAAAACGACACGGATTAACAGCCTATTTAGTATGTTTTGCAGAGGAATAGCGTCTCTTTTTCGGAACATACCCCTTGTGGCTTGGGCCATGGTTTTGATGTTAGCGTTCAGCCAAAGCCCACTGACAGGATACTTGGCCTTGTTTTTTGGTTCTCTTGGGTTTCTGACACGGGCCTTTATGGAAACGATCGATGAAGTGGGCAATAACTCGATTGAAGCTTTGCACGCGACGGGTGCTAATTATAGCCATATCGTTTTCCAGGCGGTCTTGCCAGCTTGTATGCCTCAAATGATCAGTTGGTTATTGTTTATGATTGAAACCAATATCCGTGATGCAACCTTGGTTGGAGTCCTAACTGGAACGGGTATCGGTTTCTCTTTTGATCTGTATTACAAACAGTTTGATTACCATGCAGCTAGTCTAGTGGTGATGCTCATTGTGATCACAGTTATTTTGATTGAAATTGTATCAAATAATATCAGAAGGGTGATTTTATGATCCAATTTGAAAAAGAAATACTTGAGGAATCAATATTGATTGAAGATTCACTTACAGAATATATGGCGTTAAGCTATAACACCAAGGATGTTTTCCAAGGCACAAATAAACCTGTTGATAGATCATCTGTTGTTATGCAGACATTACTCCTAGTGCTTACAGGGTTGACAGTGTATTTTTTTGTCACTCTCGATTATCAGAGTGTCGATGTTCTCAAGGGTTTTGTCGATACACTCATCAATTTTCAGACGATGTTTCTCCACCCTGCAACGCATCGCTTTACGTTAGGAGAAGCTTTCTACAATGTTGTGGTGACGTTAGGTTTAGCCTTTTTGACAACGTTGATCGGTGGAATCGTCGCTTTGTTTTTAGGGCTGCTGGCCGCGCAGAATTTGGCTCCGAAAATGGTTACCAATATTATTAAAGGCTTTGTCGCTTTCATTCGAGCAGTGCCAACGATCTTATGGGTTTTAATTTTTGCAGTGGCTGCTGGACTTGGTAGTGCAGCAGCGGTTATTGGTATGAGCTTTCATTCGATTAGCTATTTGACTAAGGCGTTTTCTGAGTCATTTGAAGACCTAGATAAAAGCGTTATTGAAGCGTTAAAGGCCAGTGGGGCCAACTGGTGGCAAATTGTCTTTCAGGCAGTTATACCTTCCTCTGCGACCTATCTATTGTCTTGGACATTTTTAAGGTTTGAAATAAACTTCGCGAACGCCGTTGCTATGGGTGCCGCTGCTGGAGCAGGTGGGATTGGCTTTGATCTGTTCATGGCCGGTGGCTTCTATTTTGATCTGCGAGAAGTGGGATTGATCACGTATCTCATTATAGCCATTGCGATTGTTCTGGAGGTGGTTTCTACGAATGTGAAGGCGAAACTCCAGCAAAGTACTTAATTATTAAAATATCAATGTCAATATCAATGAACTCTATGGTTAGAGCTGAAATATCATTTTAAAGGCAAGGAGTAATCACGTATGAGAACAAACAAGATATGCATTTACAACGCCCAGATCATTTTGCCTGAAAAAGTTATTATGGGTCATATCCTCATTGAGGGTAATCGTATTTCAGAGGTGACAGAAAGTAATTTTCCAAAAGTCAAATGCTATTCCGATGTCACGATGATAGATGCAGAAGGTTGTTATGTTATGCCTGGAATGATCGATCTTCATAGTGATGCTATTGAAAAAGAGATACAACCTAGGCCAAACACCTTATTCCCTATCGATATGTCCTTTTATGAACTGGAAAAAAAGCTGACAGTTAGCGGTATTACCACCATGTATCATTCTCTTACGTTGAGTGACGAGTGGGGAGTACGAAATATTGACATGGTTATCGAAGTTATCAGGAGCATAAACAGGCTTAAAAGGGCTCGTTCGATGATCAACCACAAAATACATCTCAGATATGAGTTGACTTTCCTGGCTGGAATTAGTGTCTTAGAAGGTCTTATTAGAGATAAGAGCATAGATTTTATGTCCTATATGGACCATACTCCGGGTCAGGGGCAGTTTAAAGATGCCGAAGCACTAAAGACCTTTACCATTCAACAGCATGGTAAAAAAGAGCAGGAAGTTGAAGATTTTATGGATAGAACCTTCATGAACCAGGCGAGAATCGATTGGTTCAAACTAATAGGCTTAGCTAAAATCGCCAAAACAATGGGAATTAGATTAGCTTCTCATGATGATGACAATAGAGAGAAAATCGAGACACTAATAGCGTGCGAAGGAGTATTAAGCGAATTCCCTATCAACATGGAGACTGCCATCTATGCCAAATCCAGAGATATTCATGTATGTGTGGGAGCGCCGAACATTATACGAGGGAAGTCTCATAGCAACAATATGCGAGCGATTGAAGCCATCACGAACAATGCCGCTGACATCATATGTTCTGATTACCTGCCTAGTGCTATGCTCCCGGCAGTTTTTCATTTAACCAAGGAAGGGATTAAGCTAACCGAAGCCGTTAAGATGGTAACGTTAAATCCAGCAAAGGCTTTGGGAGTGGACTGTGAAGTTGGAAGTATCGAAGTTGGAAAATGTGCGGATTTAATCATAGTGGAAATGCATCAGGATTATCCTCTAATTCGAAAAACCTTGGTAGGCGGCAACCTAGTATTTCAAACGGATTTTCAGGTGTTTAACACTGAAAGGGTCGAAATAATATGTTAAACAAACCTATGAAAGCGGATTTGCATTGCCATTCCAGAGTATCTGATGGCTCAATCGAAATAAGAGAGTTAGTGTCATTAGCAAGAAAAAGCGGGGTTATGACCCTGGCGATAGTTGATCATGACACGGTGGACGGACTTGCGGAAGCGGAAACTGCTGGCAAAGAGTATGGAGTTAAGATAATCTCCGGTATTGAAATCTCCGCCTTTGACTATCAAAGAGGCAGAAAAGCACATGTTTTAGGTTTTCTAATGGATCATCCTCAACAAGTTGGAGAAGCATGCCGCCCCACCCTAAATAAAAGGCAGAAAACGTCCGAGTGGATCGTAGAAACACTTTTTGAGGCAGGTTATTTAATAACCTGGGACTTTGTGAAAATGATTTCTTCCGGTAGTACAAACGTCTATAAACAGCATATAATGCATGCTTTAATGGAGCTCGGCTACACCTCAGCCTTAAAAGGTGATTTATACAAAAAGCTTTTTGCGAAGCCTAGCGATGCGGCTTCAGGAGGAATCGCTTATAGCGAGATTGAGTACATTGATGTCTTTGAGGCTGTGAAGTTGATAAAGAAAGCGGGAGGAGTCGCAGTACTTGCTCATCCGATAGGGTATAAAAATATGGAACTGATACCTGAACTTATAGAAGAAGCTGGCTTAGATGGCTTGGAAGCTTGGCACCCAAGTCACGATGATGAGGCGGTTAACCGAATTCTGGCCGAAGCAGAAAAATACGGCTTAATCTTGACAGGTGGTTCTGATTTTCATGGCATGTACGATGGTAAGCCGAATCTTCTAGGAAGTTGCAATATGTCTAATAAGTGGATTCAGCGGCTTTATGAGCTCAAGGCGAGCCAAAAACATGTTTAACAATAACTTTACACTCTGTTCATTCAGAATTTACAAACAACCATTATGATATAGACAGAATCAATATTAGTAAGGAGGGCCTTTATTAGGAGGAGTTATAGTGTGACCAAAATTTTGCTCATAGAGGATGACATTTATATTCAAGAACTGGTCCGAACTAACCTAGAAAAAGAAGGGTTTACAGTTATACCTGCCTTGGACGGCGAGCAGGGGTTAAATCTTGCCAGAAGAGAAGAACCAGACCTTATACTCTTAGATCTAACGCTTCCTTTGATCGATGGCTATGATGTGTGTAAAATACTACGGGACCAAACGGATACGGTAGCCATCCCTATCATAATTATAAGTGCTCGTGACGATGTAGCGGACAAAATAATCGGGCTTGAGCTTGGGGCGGACGATTACATGACAAAGCCTTTTAGTCATCGAGAATTATATGCCAGAATCAAGGCGAGATTAAGAGAAGGGCAACGGAAAAATGAGCTATCGACCGGTCCTTTGAAGTGGGGAGACCTAGAGATAGTGCAAGAAAGCTACATTGCAACCATAGAGGCTAAGCCTTTAAACTTAACTGTGAAAGAATTTGAATTGTTAGTTCTCTTTGTAGCCAACCCTTACCAAGTATTTAGCAGGGAATACTTAATACAGAAAGTCTGGGGCCATCTTTCCAGCACGGATAGTAGAACACTTGATGTCCATATTAGCCATTTGCGCAATAAGCTGAAGGCAGTAGGACCAGTAGTTGAATCGGTTAGGGGAGTAGGATACCTTTTTGCACGACGGTAATTACAAATTTATTAATAACTTTAACTTTAACTTTACATTTATTTCATATGGACTTAACAAACTTCCAGTATAATCAATTTGTGGTCACAGGAAATTTAAGGGGGAAATGAAATTGTTTAAAACTAAATCAAAAATTGCTCTTGTAAGTACGACTTTAATTGCGTTAATGGTCCTGGCCGGATGTGGCAAAACTGCTGCTCCAACGACAACTACTCCAGTTTCAACTCCGAGTGCAACTACTATAGACAAGATGACTATTTCTTCTGCAGGTTCAACTGCACTCCAACCACTCGTTAAATTAGCTGCCGAAGATTTTATGACTAAAAATGCTGGTGTACAAGTAAACTTAAGCGGTGGAGGGTCTATGACCGGTCTAACGAATGTCGCTAGTGGTGCAATAGATATTGGAAACTCAGATGTATTTGTTACGGATGAACTAAAGGACAAAGGATTAATCGATCACCAAGTTTGCGTAGCCCCCTTCCTTCTAATTACTAACAAAGATGTTGCGATTGATAACTTAACAAAAGCTCAAGCGACTGATATCTTCACCGGCAAAATCACCAACTGGAAAGAGGTTGGAGGTAAGGACGCTCCAATCGCCATTATCGGACGAGCTAAATCTTCGGGTACCCGTGCGACGATAGTTAAGATTGTGATGGACGGCAAAGAGTTCACAGATGCCGCAGCTGCCCAAGATTCTACGGGCAACTTGCTCACAGGTGTTGCTCAAACTCCTGGTGCAATTGGCTATATTGACGCAGCCTATCTCAAAGACACAGTCAAAGCCTTAAAGTACAATGGAGTAGCATACAGTGCGGATGCCGTGGCTAGCGGACAGTATCCAATTTATGCTTATGAACATATGTATACCAAAGGTGAACCCACTGGAACGGTAAAGCTCTTCTTAGACTATGTCATGAGCAAGGAATTCCAAGAAAAGAGTGTCGAGAAGACCGGATTTTTACCCATCAGTGCGATGAAAAAATAACTCGTTGTTTATGATAATTTAGAACTCTCCCAACGCGTAGCATTCGATACCTCTTCATCTGAGTATAACGATCCAAAAGGAGCAAGGCTATTACTTGCTCCTTTTGCTACGAGAAGGCTTTAAACTAGCTCAGAGCAGTCGACAGAGTTGTTTTGGTTTCCATAAAGAATATGAGTTTCAAAAACGATTGTTAACCTTAACTTAACAATCGTTTAATCAAGAGTTTACACTAATGCGTTAAACTATAAACAGGTCAAACCTTATTAGAGTCAAGGGTGCTGAAAAAAGTAGCTGGAATTAAAGTTGTAAAAGCAAATAATTGGAGGTGAAAAGGGTTGCCTCATAGTAAGTCTTGGGTGTGTTTTAGTGACCGCCTAGCGCGTTATTTATTTATTAGTAGTGCTGTTCTGGTCTCATTGATTATCTTGTGTATTATTTGGTTTGTGGGAATGCAGGGTTTATCCACGTTTCGTGACGCTAGCGTCATCGAATTCTTTTCGAGTAGCAAGTGGAGCCCCGACACTGGCCAGTTTGGCGCTCTAACGTTTATTGTAGGATCAATAGGAACTACTTTAATCGCAATACTCATTGGTGGTCCACTGGGATTAGCTGGGGCAGTATTTCTTGCCGAGATTGCCCCACCATGGGTGCGCTCTGTCATGCGCCCAGCTACGGATCTTTTTGCAGGAATCCCTTCAGTTGTTTATGGATATGTAGGGCTTACGGTGATTGTAGGCTTAGTTCGGAGGTACACTGACTCATCGTCGGGCTATGGTGTTTTGGCTGCAGGGATTGTCTTAGCGATAATGATCTTGCCAACGGTAATCAGTCTTTCGGAGGATGCTTTACGCTCCTTACCGGCAACCTATAAAGAAGCTTCCCTTGCCTTAGGGGCAACGCGATGGCAAACTATTCGGAGGGTCCTAGTTCCTGCTGCTTCACCAGGCATTTTAACTGCGATTATTCTAGCGATGGCTAGGGCCATCGGAGAGACCATGGCGGTTCAAATGGTCATTGGAAACTCTCCCCGTTTCCCAGGTTCCTTAGTTAGTCCGACATCAACGTTGACTAGTAACATAGTTATGGAAATGGGGAACACTCCTTATGGCTCGACCTGGAATAATGCCTTATTTATGATGTCCTTTATTCTTTTAATCATTGCCCTGATCATGATTATTCTTGTTCGAACGGCAGTGAGAAAGGGGGCAGTCCGTTGAAAGCTCGCCAAACTGACCGATTGGCCAGTGTTATGCTTTGGGTAGGGGCCATAGCCATAATCGTTTTATTGGTAGCGTTTTTAGGACTGATCTTAGGACGGGGGCTACCATATTTAACACCTGATTTTTTTAATGGTCCTGACGGAGTAAGAGGACAATTATTTAACTCTTTCTATCTACTTGCTCTTTCCTTGGTTTTTTCTCTGCCAGTGGGAGTAGGCGCCGGAATTTACATGGCGGAATACGCTCCACAAAACAAACTAACGGATCTAATCCGCTTGAGCACAGAAAGTCTTGCTACCGTGCCGTCCATAGTCTTTGGTCTTTTCGGTATGATCATTTTTGTGAACAAGCTGGGTTTGGGATTTACGATTCTTGGAGGAGCGGCCACTCTGGCGTTGCTTAACCTACCTATTTTAGTCCGTGTAACAGAAGAATCTCTACGAGCAGTGCCTAGGAGTTACAGAGAGGCTAGTTTGGCTTTAGGGGCCACGATGTGGCAAACCCTATATAGAGTCATTCTACCGACGGCTCTACCGGGTCTTATTACGGGGATAACCCTCGTTGCTGGCCGGGCTTTAGGTGAGACGGCTATCCTGATCTTCACGGCTGGGATGAATGTTTCTCGTATCTTATTCGACACGAATCCGTTAGCTGCCGGAGAGACCTTAGCTGTACATTTATTTGCAGCTAAGTCAAATCCCTTACCAGGGACAAACGCTGACCAAATTGCAGACGGAACAGCCGCACTGCTAATCCTCATGGTCATAGTCTTTAACATTTGTTTGACATTACCCAGTCGCTGGCTTCAATACCGCCTCTTAGGAAAAAATAAGGGTTAGAACTCATTAAGTGTGTTGTAAGGAGACGTTAAAATGGACAAGATCGTGGTCAGTAACCTCGACCTTTTTTACGGTGAGCAACAGGCCTTGAATAACATAAACTTGGCAATGACGGAGAAAAGCGTAACAGCCCTCATCGGTCCCTCCGGTTGCGGTAAGTCTACCTTTCTGCGAGCTCTCAATCGAATGCAAGATTTAATACCTAATGTGAAGATCTTAGGTCAAGTTAGAATTGATGGGCAGGATATTTATGCTACTAATTCTGATGTAGTTATGTTGCGCAAAAGGGTAGGTATGGTTTTTCAGAATCCTAATCCCTTTCCAAAGTCTATTTTTGAAAACGTAGCCTACGGTCCTCGTATTCATGGAGAAACTAACAAGAAAAAGCTAAACGAAATAGTCGAGACTAGTCTACAGGGTGCAGTTTTATGGGACGAAGTTAAAGACCGCTTACACAAATCAGCACTAGGACTGTCGGGTGGACAACAACAAAGGCTTTGTATAGCTCGCGTTTTAGCGGTGGAGCCTGAGATCTTGTTAATGGATGAACCCACATCGGCACTCGATCCCATTTCTACCATGAAGATTGAAGAGCTGATTTCTGAGCTGAAAAACAAATACACAATCATTATTGTTACGCATAATATGCACCAAGCGTCTCGAGTATCTGACCGAACGGCGTTCTTCTTAAACGGCGAACTTGTTGAAGAGGATGTAACGAGTATCCTATTTACTCGACCGGCCAAAAAGAAAACGGAGGATTATATATCCGGTCGTTTCGGCTAAAAGATGGTCCTTGAGTATAAATGAGGTCTATGAAAGGAGGGCTTGAGATGCCAACTCGGCAGAAATTCGATAATGACTTGGAGGATCTTCGTTTAAACATTATAGATATGGTAAACATTGTAGGCCAACGTATCGGTCAAGCCGTTGAATCTTTAGTTAACCAGAATCTGGAGTTAGCCAATACTGTCGTAGTGGGAGATTTAGCTGTCAACGATTTACAAGCTATTATTGAAAAACAATGTATTTTATTAATAGCCACTCAACAACCCTTTGCACGTGACTTACGTAAGCTCGTAGCGGGCTTTAAAATATCTATATACTTAGAAAGAATGGGTGATTTGTCAGTTGACCTGGCCAAGTTGACCCTGAGAATAGGGCAAGATAAATTGATTAAACCTCTTATCGACATCCCTCGCATGACTGTCTTGGTTCAGGAAATGCTCAACAGGGGGCTAAAAGCATATATTCAGGAAGATTGTGAGGCTGCCACCCTGATGGCACTATTGGATGATGAGATAGACTTGATATACTCTCAAGTTTTTGAAGAACTGCTTCACATAATGATGAAGAATCCTGCGCAGGTAACGCAAGCCAATTATCTAATCTTTGCCTGTCGCTTTTTAGAGCGCTTAGGAGACTACTGTACAAATATTGCTGAAGAGATCATGTATCTATGTAATGGCAAGAGAATGAATTTAAACGAATAATCACAGGAAACCGAGGGGACAGGTACGTTGTTTTGCCTTTTGAAGACAAACAACGTACCTGTTCTTGTGGTTCTCCTGCGGAATATGTATATAAATGTCGATAATTTCTTTGTCAGAAACTCCTTTCTAATGCGTCTATAGCTTTGTAGGGAGTAGGCTGGAAAACGAAGCAATCGAGTCTATGCTACTATGGACAAGCATAATCTTTGTAAAGGAGGTATAAGGCAGGTTACATTTGGAGGGAATTGGACTTTAAATTGAACTGAGTAAAAAAAGAGGGGATGGTGGATAACAGAATGCAGAAGAATAGGCGTTCTATCTTAGCTATGATCGTTGTTGCAGTTATGCTAGGTCCGATAATTTCAGCACCCGTTGCTATGGCGGGAGAAGTTAATTCATCGCCAGCGGTACAGGGTTTGGCTATGCCTGAAATCACACTAGAAAAAGCAATTCAAATTACTAAAACTAACTTTGTCGTACCCAAAGAGTATACTGACTTTAATTCTACATACCACACTTACGATGATCGCCAGGCTTGGTCCCTGCACTGGAATGGGACGAATGGGCGCACTGGAGATTTTACTGCAGAGGTCAATGCGATTAATGGTGATATTTTGAGTATGAACTATTGGAACAATAATGAACAATCGAGCAATAGTGGGGTGCTTCCAGCTATTAATAAGGATCAAGCCCAAGAAATTAGCGATAAATTGCTGACCCGTCTATTGGGCGATCGGGCTGGACAGTTAAGACTTATTCCAAGCGATCTGGCGGTTGTACCAATAAGCAATTATGGTTCGACTGATTATACTCTACAATATCAACGACTCATTAATAACATACCCTTTCTAAGCAATGGCGTTAATGTTCAGGTGTCCAGCACGGATGGACATATTATTTCATATAATCTCAACTGGAGTGAGGTGAAAGCACCTGAAACTAAGGGAGTGATTGAGGCCAGTCAGGCACAGAAGGCTTTCACAACATCATCTTTTTTTAATCTTCGATACTGGATTCCACCTTCCTTTAGACCGTTGGCTGCCGGTCAAAAGCAGGAGGCAAAGCTCGTTTACCAATTAACGGGGCAAAGTGGGGGTGCGATTGATGCTTTCACAGGCGAACCACTGAAGCTGGCTGAGGGAGAGTGGCTGGCAACTGATTCCTCAGGCGGTGGTGGAATGGGCGGAGCCAAGATGGAAAGGGCCGGCTCGAACTCTAATGGAAACCAGGTGCTGACGCCTCAGGAACAACAAGAGGTGGAAAGCACTGCCAAGCTCTTAAAGCAAGATGAGGCAATTGCTGCTGTACAGCGTTGGGTTGGAATTCCAGCTAACCTAACCCTTCGTAGTGCAAATCTAAGTACCGATTGGCGTAGTTCAGATAAGCGTCTCTGGAACTTTGACTGGGCTAACACAGGGGGCGAAATAAGCGGAGGGAAGCCTCAATACTTTAATGCGAGCGTCAATGCCACAACCGGTGAGTTACTAGGTTTTAATATTTCTTATCAACACACTGGTAAGACCGAGGTCACACTCGACCGAGATGCTACGCAAAAGCTAGCTGAGGAATTTCTGAAAAAAGTACAAGGTGAGAAGTTTAGCCAAGTTGCGTTGGATCCGGAAAGGAACTTTAATGGAAAAACGGGTCCTGAGCCTTGGAATATACAAAACTTTTCTTATCACAGAGTGGCCAATGGAGTGGATTTCCCGGATAATGGCATGAATGTCAATGTGGATCCTGTGGCAGGTATTGTCACTGGTTATGATCTTAATTGGTCTGAGTCCAATTTGCCTAGTGTTTCAGGTATCCTAACGAAGGATAAAGGTGTAGAACTGTTTTTGAAGGCACGTCCTTTGAATTTGGCATATGTTCGTATCTATTCTAATGGAGTACCAGGGGATCTACGTTTGGTATATATTCCTGCCGACCAAGATCGTAGTATGCCACTCTCTAACACATTGGATGCGAAAAGCGGAGAACTCCTTGATTACGAGGGTCAACCGCTAGGAAAAGGACCAAAACCTTATGTCTTTTCAGACTTAACAGAAGTTAAGGGAGCTCAAGAGATTGCAGCACTCGGGCAAGCTGGGCTTTTCGGAGATTATGGAAATAGTTTCAGACCAGAGGAGCAGATGAGTATTTCTTCGTTGTTGCGAGCGATGTATCTCAACCGATTTGGCTTAGAGGGGAATACTAGCCTTACAGAGAGTGAGGTTATGACTAAAGCCAAAGAGCAGGGATGGGTGAAAGAAGAGCTAAAGACGGGGGAGCCTGTCAATCGTGAACTGTTGGCCAAACTCTTGTTACGCTACATCCAGCTGAATAAATTGGCCGAACTGAAAGATATCTATTCTGTTACTTTTCAAGATTCTGCCGAAATTACCCCAGATGCACTAGGATATATTGCTCTTGCTAGTAGTACTGGCATACTTAAAGTAGATGGGCTGACACTAGCCCCTCGTGAAGCTGTAAGTCGTGCTGAAGCAGCTGTAGCACTTTATAGAGCTCTCAGTTGGCGTAATTAGTGAGATTAAAAGGGTAGGTAATTCATAATTGTATGAATTACCTACCCTTTTTGATGGTGTGAGCGTTAATCAACACTAATCTTTAATCCAGATAATCTTTCTGATGGCTGAACGAGAACCATTTGGTTCGGTTGATTAAATTGGAACTGATAGGACTCTCCAGATGTTTGTCCTATGGCAGTTTTCCAGCTGAAATTATTAGTTGTTACACGTGGGTCGCCCCCTCCATTAGGGTCACTTGTCCAAGCTACTAAAGCATCAGGATCGACGACACAAGGTGCTTCAAGCATTAGGGGATTACCATCAGACATAACGGCAACTTGCTGAACTTGGTTGGAGAGGTTACTGAGAACAGTTGTCGCTAGACCTTTTTGAGATAAGACTCCACTACCTACAAAGCGTACGTCATATTTAAGTTCAAGAGGAAAAGCGAGAAGGTTTTCACTTTCAACAGATAAGCAATCCCCCGGCTCAAGTGAAAAAACTGAAATATGATAAGCATTTGTTGCAAAATAAATAATACCTGAACCTTCAACCGTCATTAGTTGAATATTTTCTCCCGTTAGTTTTCTTTTTGCCATCCCTAAGAGAGACCCCATCACTCCTCCGCCGTTGTCGGGACCTAACAACATTTTATCAAACTTGAAGTCCCCCTTGTAGGCGACCATCGCACCTTTCTTAGCACAGAATTTTCCTGTACCTTCCACTTTGCAAAATAATTCATCCTCAATATTAAATGTAAACAAATTTACTGTCTCCTTGTCCTTTGGAATTTATTTGTTATACTAACTCAATACTTACTAATACCTTTTTTAAAATATATAACATAATGTCCCTACATTCAATACTGGCAGAGAGTGAGTAAGCGCAGGGATGGTTAAATACTGCATACTTTTTAGGCATAGACGTTAGAGTTGAACATGGAACATATGGAGTACCATTTCCACTTTCAGAAGTAGGAGATTCACGATTGGATGAAGGGGAAATCTAAACGAATGCGTGTTAGATTTCTCCTTCATCCAATTCATTCCATTGTTAGGCATTGACCCTAAGTTATTAAACATGATATAGTAAAACATCTAACAACTTCAATAATGAAATCAAGTTGCTAGATTGGTTCGGATTCTTAGAGGGTATTTCTAGTGTTATCTTTGTCTAAGAAGTTCCGACAAAACTTAAAAATATGTAGGAGGTAGAAAGAGAAATGAAAAAGTTTAATGTTCTTATACTTGTTACCCTAATCATGTTGGTAGCAACCGGCTGTGGTGCATCAAAGAGTAATTCTGCCACGAAAGAAGCCATGGACAAGATTAAGGCCGACGGAAAGTTGACCTATGCTATGAGTGGGCAGTACCCACCATTCAATTTTTATAATGAGAAGAACGAGCTTACTGGATTTGACGCGGAAATTGGACAAGAGATTGCCAAACGAATGAACGTGAAAGCAGAACCGGTCGCTATCCAATGGGATGGGATCATCGCTGGGTTAACAGCCAGCAAATTTGATATGATCTTAGGGAGCATGGCGATAACAGACGAGAGGTTGCAAAAAGTGAATTTTAGCACCCCTTATTACCGCTCGGGAGCCCAAATTATTGTGCCCAATGACTCGAAAATCAGCGGAGGAGCAGATCTCAAAGGCAAAAACGTCGGGGTTGTACTTGGTACAACATTTGAAACAAAAGCACGGGAATTGGGGGCAACTGTGAAGACGTATAAAGGCGACCCTGATGCCTTTAATGATATGTCTAGCGGAAGGCTTGATGCCGTGATCACTGAAAAAAATGTCGGATTGAACGCGATAAAAATGAATAAAGCCCCTTTTAAACTGGTGGGTGATTTGTTATATGTAGAGAAAATCGGTATCGCGATTCGCAAAGACAGTCCAGAATTACTGAAGGCAGTGAACGATGCTTTAGCAAAAATGATGGAGGACGGAACTTATAAAACAATTAGTGAAAAATATTTTGGTTCGGACATCCGATAAGCCGGAAACGAATCGGCAAAAGTACACCTTTGATAAGACTGGAGGTTAGTCGCTTTGGATCTTGACTTTAGTATCATCTTTAAATATCTGCCCATTTTGTTGCAAGGGGCAGGTTTAACCATAGAACTGGCAGTAATGGGGATTATTTTTGGTATCGCAATAGGTTTAGTTGCTGCTCTAATGAGGCTATCCCACACGCCACTGCGGTATATTGCTCATTTTTACATTTGGCTGATTCGAGGCACCCCTTTGCTTGTGCAGTTATTTCTCATCTATTTCGGTCTACCACAGGTTGGCATCGAAATTAGTGCCTTTGCATCTTCTGTACTGGGATTGGGGATTAACAGCGGGGCGTATCTCGCCGAGGTTTTCCGGGGGGGAATTGAAGCGATTCCAGAAGGACAAACGGAGGCTTCTTTATCGCTTGGCATGGGGAAATTCTTGACCATGCGCAGGATTATTCTGCCTCAAGCTTTGCGGATAGCGTTACCGTCATTAAGCAATCAGTTTATCATTAGTTTGAAAGATTCATCTCTTTGTTCCGTCATTACCATGGCGGAGCTCCTTCAAACTTCCCAGCGCTTAGCCAGTACAACGTTTGCTTCTCTGGAATTCTACACAGCAGCAGCAGCGTTCTATTTGCTGATGACCACTGTGTTAACGGCTGGTTTACACAGTCTTGAATGGCGATTATCTAAAGAAACCCGATGAAGGGGGTGCTAAACATGAAATTAAACATACAAGAAAAGTCAATGATTGATATTCATGGTCTAATCAAAGACTTCGGTGTAACACGAGTCATTGACGGTATCGATATGACAGTGTCTGAAGGCGAGGTTGTGGTGCTGATCGGAGCGAGTGGTTCAGGAAAGAGTACTTTTCTGCGTTGTTTGAATGGACTGGAGACACTAACCGCGGGAGAAATCGTGATAGAGAGCGTACTCCTCGAAAGGAACCCAAAAAGTCTCAAGCAGATTCGCCGAGAGGTGGGAATGGTGTTCCAGCAATTTAATCTCTTTCCACACTTAACAGTGTTGGGAAATATCATCGAAGCTCCTGTTCATGTGCTTAAACAGCGGAAGAATGATGCAATCCAAGTTGCCCTGGAGTTGCTCACAAAGGTTGGTCTTTCCGACAAACAGGATAGCTTTCCGGGCACGTTATCTGGGGGGCAGGGCCAGAGAGTGGCCATTGCCAGGGCTTTAGCAATGCATCCCAAAATAATGCTTTTTGATGAGCCAACGTCGGCCCTTGATCCTGAGTTGGTTGGAGAAGTTTTAACAGTAATGAAACAGTTGGCAGAAGACGGTATGACCATGATTGTTGTGACCCATGAAATGAGCTTTGCTAAGGAAGTCGCGGACAGAGTGATCTTCATAGACGAAGGCCGGATTGTGGAGCAAGGCCCACCTTCTCAGATTTTTGGTGACCCTCAGGAGGAACGAACCCAGGCTTTCCTCAGTAGGTTTAGTACAAGTATTTAACTACGTCGGGCAAGGAAGTATAAATCCAATTTTTTTGTGAAACGCATTAAAAGGAACAGAAGGACGCTTGGCAGTGCATTGCCAAGCGCCCTTCTGTTTCTATGAAGATAGTTGAAGTGATTTATCAAGAAACTCGTGAATATCCTGAATTAAATATTCGCTTAAACCTATCCCCATACAACTCCCAACGAAGATTAAATCTATCGCTAAACAAAGTTTCCTTTATCGAAAGTTTGTTGTAGGATAGAATAAACGAATCGGAACCAAAAGGGTCATAGGAAAGGTGAAGCATCGATGGATGGAAAGATACTCATCTTGATGATGATGGAAAGATACGGCAATTGATGGATATCCCTAGAAAATGAGGGCTTTGATCCTCAAATTTCACTTGTGAAAGGAAGCAGATTATGAATAGGAATCTTATAATTATAACCTTGAAATACCTGCAAGACGTATAGGAAGATGTATATTTCGTGTAGTGCAGAACAAAAAATCATAGAGATTCCTGATGAAGGAGAAGCGATTGTAGCAGGGTATTGGAGCCATGAACTGGGTTTGTGCTCTCAATCCGTACTTTTAAAATGGAAGAACGGTAAGATTAGTTCTTTGCACCCTTTAGGTCATTTAGAGAGCGGCCCTAACAAAACGCAGTGTTGGGATGACTATTTCCTCTTGCCCGGATGGATCGATGCCCATGTGCATTTAGCATTAGATAGCCTTGATTTTTATCAGTGCTTGGAAAATTGGACTCAGCCTTCTTTAATCGAGGAAAACATGCAACGATTTTTACAACGCTATTTGGAGAGAGGTATTGTGGCAATACGAGATGGCGGTGACTTGTCAGGCTTTTCTTGGAAGGCAAAAGTTATGGTAACTGAAGGCGTTTGGTTAGGGCCACGGGTTATATCGGTGCATGAGGCCGTGAATCGAGCGGGAATGTATGGGCGTTTTCTGGGTCGTGGCTTCAAGGATATTTTAGAGTGGCAGGGAAACGAAAGGGATTTTTTCGATCAAGGTCTAGATCAACTTAAAGTCGTCGTCACAGGACTGATACGTTTTGATGAGTTTCAAAAGGTTGGTTCAACTCAGTGGACGGTTAAGGATCTAACAAAGCTCGTCGAGTCGGCCCATGGACGAGGAATACCTGTCATGGCCCATGCCAGTGGAGAAGAGGGAATTTCGGTGGCCATTGCGGCGAGGGTAGATTCAATTGAACACGGTTATTATATGACGACGGGACAACTTGAGCGGATGAGAGAAAAAGGAATTGCTTGGGTCCCCACAGTTGCACCGATCGGGAATCTCTTAAAATATCCAACCGATCGTTATTCAAGCCATGAAATCGAGACATTGAAACGGATTCTGGAGGGACACCTTGCCAAAATCCAGGAGGCCTATAAGATGAACGTTCGAATAGGGGTGGGCACAGATGCTGGAGCTTATCAAGTACCTCATGCCGAGAGCCTGTATGATGAGATGAACTGGATGATTCAGGCAGGAATTCCGAGGTTGGAAGTCTGCCGAATGGCAATTCATGAAAATGCTCAGATTCTCGGTAGCCCTGAATTGGGGAGGTTAGACGTCGGAACCCCCATGAGCTTACTTCAGCTTGCTGAAAGAAATGTTTTCGCCAAAGAAAATAAGTCGTTCGTAATTTGACCAACACGTGGATAGACAAGAACAGAAGAAACCTGTCCATCTGTTTGAAGCGATTAAAGGATCAATTTATACCCTCCGAAAAAGCAGAATGAAAGAACTAGTGAGGTAATCAATATGATATTAGGAAGAAGTATCGAACTATGGCAGCAAGAATATCCATTGCTTACTCAAATGATTAATACTACTGAAGTATTCTGGACCAATCCGAACTACAAGGATTATACTGATGCCATTTCAAAGATTCCACTAACAGAAGAGGATGTATTGGGGGCGGAGGCGCGATTTAAAAGATTTGCACCCTACATAGCAAAAGTATTTCCGGAAACAAAAGAGAGGGACGGAATTATCGAGTCGCCTACTATAAAAATTCCACGTATGAAAGAGCAAATGGAGGAAATGTTTAACCAAAAAATGATATGTGAAAATATGTTGCTTAAGTGTGACAGTCATCTCGCTATTTCAGGGTCAATCAAGGCCCGGGGCGGAATTTATGAGGTGCTAAAACATGCTGAAGATTTAGCGTTTGAATTTGGGATGCTTTCCATCGAAGATGACTATTTGATCTTAGACAGTGATAAATTTAAAGAATTCTTTGCCCGCTATACTATAGTAGTTGGCTCTACCGGGAATTTAGGGTTAAGTATAGGTATAATGAGTGCTAAGTTAGGCTTCAAGGTAACAGTGCACATGTCAGCAGAGGCAAAGCAATGGAAAAAAGACATTCTCAGAAGTATAGGGGTTACTGTGATTGAATATCTGTCCGACTACAGCAAAGCAGTTGAGGAAGGTAGAAAGCAGGCAGAGAAAGATCCTGTAAGCTATTTTGTAGATGATGAGAATTCTAAAAGTTTATTCTTAGGATATGCTGTTGCAGCACTAAGACTAAGAGAGCAGCTTAAAGATTTAGAAGTTGTGGTAGATGAAACCCACCCGTTGTTTGTATACCTTCCGTGTGGTGTGGGAGGAGGACCTGGAGGAGTAGCATTCGGACTAAAACTTATCTATAAAAATCTTGTGCATTGCTTCTTTGCTGAGCCCACTCACTCTCCTTGTATGTTGTTAGGATGCATGACAGGGAAACATGATAAAGTATGCGTCCAAGACTTCGGAATTGACAACAACACTGCTGCAGACGGACTCGCTGTAGGCAGAGCGTCGAGATTTGTGGGGAAGACAATGGGGGATTTATTAAGCGGGATTTATACTGTAAACGATAATATGCTCTATAGAATGTTAAGTGCTTTGGCAGATACAGAAGGGATTTACCTTGAACCTTCAGCATTGGCGGGTGCTCCAGGTGTGTTTAATTTGTTCATGACGGAAGCAGGTCAACAATATATTAAAGATCAAGAGTTGAACAGTAAAATGCAGAATGCCTCTCATATTATCTGGGCAACTGGTGGCAATATGGTGCCCAAAGCAGAAATGAATGATTATTACCGAAAAGGTGTCGGATTGGTTTAAAATCTACACACAGACCTTGCCTAGAAAATAGGGCAGTCCAGGAAGGATAAAGAGATTTAACCTAGAATTAAGGAGAAAGAAGACTTATTTAAGGAGTGATATTAAATGTCACAACTAGACAATCCTCTAGCAATTTATAAGTTACTCCCAAAATCAAATTGCAAACTATGTGGGCTAGCGACATGCTTAGCGTTTGCTGCTGCAGTGATAAAGGGAGATAAACGTCTTGATGAATGCCTTCATCTGGAAAGCAATATCATTGAGGAACTAAATAGAAATATTGTCAGACAACCAACTCCAGAAGAGCAATTGATGCAAATACTCGAACCGTTGAAAAGAGAATTTGCTTCAATAGATTTTGCTGCATCTGTGAAACGATTAGGGGCCACGCTTTCAGGTGATAAGTTGACAATTAAGATTCTTGGAAAGGACTTTACGGTTGATTCCGAGGGGAATATTATATCTGACTGCCATATTATCGTTTGGGTGATGGTACCCTTACTCAATTATATTATCTATAGTGTCGGAAATGAGCTTTCTGGAAAATGGGTTCCGTTCAGGGAACTAAGTAAGGAGACTGTATGGGGTTCATATTTTGAACACAAGTTCGAAAAACCATTAAAACAACTTACGGATACCCATCCGGATTTGATCGAGGACATGATTTGTATTTTTGGCGGCAAGCAAGTGGAAAATAGTTTTTCCTCAGATATTTCCCTTGTATTGCACCCTTTGCCAAAGGTTCCAATGCTCATTTGTTACACCAAACCAGAAGAGGACCTAGAATCCAAGCTGAATGTCTTTTTTGATTCGTCAGCGGAAGACAATCTCAACATTGATTCACTCTATCGGCTTTGCGTTGGGCTCTTGATGATGTTTCAAAAGATTACTTCCAGGCACATTAGGTCGTGAAGCAGTGAAAATAACTGAACGTATAGAAGGAGATTTTAATATATGGAGACTTATTTTGCGGGGCTAGAGCTACAACAAATCCTGATCCTGGGTTTAGGGATCGTTGTCGTGGGTTTTGTGCTGAAAAAGCTATTTAAATTGGCGATAACTATAGTGCTTATTCTTGCTTTTGTTTATTATGGATTACCGATAATCCAGACTGTGATTGCTAAGTAAGAGATAAGAACTTTGAGTCTTAGTAAATGGAGGACAAGAATGAATTTTATTGGTAACATTATATGGTTATTATTTGGAGGGATCATTGCAGCAATCGTATGGTTTTTAGCAGGATTAATTTTGTGTGTAACGATAATTGGAATACCGTTTGGGCTTCAGTGCTTCAAGATTGCTATATTCGTATTGTGGCCTTTTGGAAGAGAAATAGAACTTGGAAATTTCGGAGCAGGCGGATTAATTTTTAATATCATTTGGCTCATAGTTTTTGGCTGGGAGCTTGCTATAACTCATCTAGTTATTGGTGCAGTTTTTTGTATAACAATTATCGGTATTCCGTTTGGACTACAGCATTTTAAATTTGCCCAACTTGGGCTCTTACCGTTTGGGGCGAGAATACACTAGGAAAAAATGGGGATAGATACGTTGTTTGCTGTTTTGCATTTGTTGGAGGTGGTGTCACAATGCCATCACTTCATCATGCACGCATAACTGACAAAGCATTTCCGAAGATCATGAAGATAGAAAGAACTTATTTGGAAAGCTAAATGGGTGAAAAATACATGAAAATAGTTGCAATAGGAGATTCGATTACGGAAGGGTATCCTTTTAGCAATCAGGAGTCTTGGGTGGAACATTTAGCCCAAGCAGTGAAATGCCAGGTTTTAAACGAAGGAATATGCGGAGATTTCACGGGCGGTATGCGTACGCGGTTCCAACGGGATGTTATTGAGCATACTCCGACCCATGTGATTATTCTTGGTGGGGCTAACGATGCTTACGAAAAAATCCATTTGGCTAGTGTAAGCGCAAATTTCAAAGCAATGGAGGAATGTTGTAGGCAAAACAAGATTACCCCTATCTTTGGATTACCGACTCCGTCCTTATTACTTGAAGAAGAACAGATCCTGATTAAATATAGGAATTGGTTGAAAAGCTATGCGACTGAAAAAGGCATTATTTCAGTTGATTTTTATACCCCATTCATGGATAGGTTGATAGTCGGGCAGGGTGCTCAACTATTCGTTGACGAAGTTCATCCAAGTATCGAGGGTTATAATTTGATGGGAGAAGTGGCTGTCCGAAGCTTGGAACAGTCAACTTTATCTTATTTGTTCTAGGTAATTTGAGAGGCTTTTTTGCTATCAAGGTCATATTACGCCACAAAAACCAGAAAAGCCACGGCATTGCCGGGGCTTTTCTGGCTAATTTTGGTCTGTTCTATCTAGTCTAGATAAATACTTTTCAAAGCATGTAGGGTAGCGTGGAATTCCTCATGCTTATTCGGGCCGACTTCATTTTCTTCAATCCTTGTGAACTCAGCTTCCATTGCTACCATTTTCTCTGCAGACAATACGCGTTCAGCCATGACATAGAGTACGTTATTTTCTTTGTCAATGTGAGAAGTTAATAGCTTACCATATTTGTGGGCATTTTTGATAATTTCGGATATAGAACTTTCTTTGCCAACGCGATAGCCTTCAACTCCACTTCTTAAGCCCTGGACAAGACTGCGTCCTTGCTCGTGCTCATAGAGCATAGTGGCAATCGGACCGCCCTCTCGAGGAATACCAGCTGCTTCCATGGCAGGGAAGAGAACCTTTTCCTCCTTGCTATGATGACATTTGTCAACAAAAACAGCAAGGAATTCAAGAATTTGGTCTAAATGTATTAATTCTACGGTTTGACCTGACTTTAAGAGAGATGTTATCTGGTCTATAATTCGGATTGTTAGCAAAACCGCCTCGTGTTCATTTTTTAACTCTTTTATAACGGTCATAGTAATAGCACCATCCTTTTGTTTATATAAGCAGGGGATTATTTAAATTTGGTCTTGGTCTAAGATTCATCCGATCGTGAGACTCCCCCTATACAAGGGGGAGTGGTACCCCTGTGCCGCTTTGGTGGGGGTAAAGTCCTCTTTCGAAGTCTCGATGATCACCTTTAGTTGAAACGAGTTCACTAACTTTAAATATAGGATAACAAATTCCACTGACTATTTATGTGACTACCGTCACGAAGTGGAGGTGATTTGGAGGGAAATCAGGAGTATTAGCAACTCATGATTCTGCGATTATCTTTACAAAAGTTAGCAGGAACTTTGGAAAACCTGTTGAATGCTAAATAAGGGCCTGGTTATGAAGGAGGGATTTTATGAAATATGAATGGCTTGATGAATATTGCCTTTCTAAGAAAGGAGCCCAAAAAGACTTTAAAGTAGATTGGAACGCAACGAGATATCTCATTGGTGGAAAGATGTTCGCCATGCAAGGTGGAGACAAAGATCATAAACCAATCATTACGTTGAAATGTGATCCTCTATTTACGCGATCTTTGAGAGACCAATATCAACATATTGTAGCAGGTTATTATATGAACAAAGAACACTGGAACTCAATGTATTTAGAGGGTGATGTGCCTGATAATATTTTAAGACAGATGATAGATATGTCCTATGAATTGGTATTAGGAAAACTAGGTAAGAAAACAGTAAAAGAAATTAATGAAGGAACGAATGTAGGATGAACTTAGATTTAATTCAAGTTAACCAAGAAACGTGTATCCACTGTGGTTTCTGTGTTGATGTTTGCCCTACGGTATTTATCACTATGGGGGATCAGGGACCACAGGTTACTGGGCAGAACTGTATTGCCTGTGGTCACTGCGTGGCTGTTTGTCCAGTGGAGGCGTTGGATAACGCGAAAACGCCTCTCAGCCAGCAATTGTCACTAGAAAATATGCCAGTCCTAGACGCGGACACGGCAGCTCGTTTTCTCCGCACTAGACGCTCGATTCGCAGTTATAAGCAAGATCCAGTATCACGAGAAAAAATCCTACAGCTTCTCGATATCGCTCGGCTGGCACCGACAGGTGGCAACACCCAGGGCGTCGCGTATCATGTCATTGATAACATTGACACACTGCACAAAATTACTTCTGCAGTAATTGACTGGATGGAAGAACAAGTCCAAAAAGGCTCTTCTTGGGGGCCGTATTATGCTGCGCCAGTGGATAATTACCGTAAAACGGGTAAAGATGTTATTCTGCGAGATGCGCCTTGTCTGATTGTGGGTATAGTGGCGGAAAATTTTCAGTCCCGTGGCCGGGATAATACGCATTTTTCTTTGTCTTACGCCGAGCTATATGCGCCGTCGATCGAATTGGGAACGTGCTGGGCGGGGTTCTTTGAAGCATGTGCAGCTATCGGTTATCAGCCGCTGCTTAACCTCTTAGGACTGCCAGAAAAAAGCGCGGTAACCGGCGGACTGTTGCTGGGATATCCAAAGTATACTTATAAACGGCTCGTAGACAGAAATCCGTTGCAAGTGACCTGGGAAAAATAATTTTAATAGTTGACAAACTTATCTGATAATTGTATATAATATATTAATTAAATAAATCACAATTGAGGAGGAGAAAAGCATGGCTCAAGTGACGGGGGTTGCATGCCCTATTTGTGGTAAAGGTGTACTTAAAATTGATGCACTGGATAAGTTTGGTCACTCTATTGAATCAGCCGAATTAAGCGTGAACATGTTAGGAGAGGTAGAATTCTACGGTGCGGAAGAGCTGACTGGAACTGATAGTGAGTGGATATCCACGACAGCAGTTTGTACTAAATGCGGTGCGGATCTAGAAGTAAACACGGATCATGAGATTACGTGTCCAGTGTCAGCTTCAAATGCAGACGCCAAAGAATATAGAATAGGAAAGTGGGTCAATATTAGAAATTAACCAGTAATAGAATTCGGTTGTCTCGAACAATTGGATACAAAAAAATTGCCTTCTACTACTTGTGAGTAGCGGCAATTTTTTTCGCTATAATTTCGGATTTATGCGTTCGCTCAGTTTTCTTTGACATGCTGCCAGCGGCAAAAGATCGTTTCTAAAAGATCTACGACAATAAATAAACTAACTCCGAGAAGAGCCATCATAATGATTCCGGCAAACATCTCATCTGGGGCAGCGCGGCTCCATGAATCCATAATAAAATAACCTAAGCCTTCAGTCGTAGCAAACGACTCGGCAAAGAATAAAACAGCAATCGCTGTTCCCATGCTCAGGCGAAGAGAGGTCAGAACATCGGGCAAGCTCGCAGGCAAGAGCACGTATCGATAGATTTGAGCTCGGTTTCCACCCAGAGAACGCAGAGAGGAAACCGTTTCAGCAGGTACTTTTCGAACGGCATCGCGTGTTGTCACTAAAATTTGAAAAAAGACGATAAACGTAATTAGAAAAATCTTTGAACCGTCCCCCAGACCTAGAAACAAAAGGATCAAAGGAAGAAAGACAATCTTCGGGATAGGGTAGATTATATAAACCAATGGGGCTAAAAACCGGTCAATTCGCCGTTCATACCCCATAATCAAACCTAGAGGAAGACCAAGGAGTAAGGAGATTAATGTCGATAGGACGACTCGATACGTGCTGACCCAAAGGTGCATCCCAAGGCTCGCTTCGAACAGCAATCGAGCAGTGGCTTTTATAGCTGCCTGAGGTGTAGGTAAAAGGGGAGAATTAAGACTCCAGGCGGCATATTGCCAAAGTGCTAACAAAAATAAAACAGCTCCAAAATACCCAAGGAACTGTCGCTGAAAGCCACTACCTCGTTTAATCATCCCACCATTCCCCCTTCCAAGAGAGAACGAACGTAGCTAGTATTCTGAAAAAATTCCGACGTCTGACGATAGCCACTTTGTCCAACGAGCGGATTCAGTATTTCGCCTATGACATGAGTGGGACGGCCATCCGCCAGCACCAAGATACGGCTACCTAGAAAAACAGCCTCTTCAATACTGTGAGTGACTAAAACAGTGGTTAACTTTTGTTCCTGCCAGATATCCAATAAAAGTATTTGCAATCGTTCACGGGTCAAGGCATCGAGGGCAGACAAAGGCTCATCCATCAAGAGCAGATCCGGTTGTAAGGTTAACACCCGAGCCAAAGCTACTCGTTGTCTTTGCCCTCCACTCAACTGACTTGGGAAATGATGCTTCACTTCCCACAAACCCATTTTGTGGAGTATTTCTTGGACTGCTCCCTGATACAGCCGCTTGGGCATATGCCGAACTCGCAACCCTAAACTCACATTTTGCTCCACAGTAAGCCAAGGAAAGAGCCCATATTCTTGCAGGATAAAGGCTGTTTTCAGCCGAGTACCCATCACCCGCTCCCCCAAAATCCTGAGCTCTCCGCCTGTTGGTCGCAGCAACCCAGCTAATAGATAGAGAAGTGTGCTCTTACCGCAGCCTGATGGGCCTATTAATACTAAGCTTTCTCCTTGTTCAACCTTCAAACTAAAATCGTCATAGACCTTGACCTGTGACGCTCCTTGAACATAAGCTAAATCACAATGGGAAACTTCAATCACAGGTTATTCGCTCCTTATAATCGATATCGGAAATTAGAGACCGGACTCGAGTATTCGAGGTTCGAACCTCGAATACTCGAAATGGAAGGTTTAAAGTAGACACGAACCACGAACCACGAACCACGAACCACGAACCACGAACCACGAACCACGAACCACGAACCACGAACCACGAACCACGATTAGGGTAGAAGAGTGGAATCCACTAAATCTTGATAGCCATAAGCTTGAGGTATGAGCTTTTTATCGACCATCCATTTCATTACACTATTGACTTCTTCCTCGGTTGGAAGTTGAAGTTTCGAGAAGGTAGGTGTTTCATAACTTTCTTTTAAATCAGTTGGAATTTGAGCTTTTTCTAAAAATAAATCGCGATATTGATCGGGATTTTTACTTAACGCCTGTCCAGCAGTGCCATAAACTCGTATGGTAGCTTTAATTCCTTCAGGGTTATCCTTGATGCTTTGGGTTCGAAATAAGAAAACTGTCTGGGAAATATTTCGGTAAGTATCATCGATAATTAGATGAGCCCCTTTGGCTTGAGCTAGCGAAGCTAACGGGTCAGGAAGACAAGCGGCATTGATTTGGTCCGAGAGCAACATGTCAACGCGCACAGGCATCTTAGGGATCGACATCTTCACGACATCGTTTAATAAGATTCCTTTATCCAGCAGCATTTGATCGCTGACATAATCAATAATCGAGTTCTGAGATATCCCTAGGGTCGCACCTTTTAAGCTAGTCAGATCCTTAATATTTGACTTGGGAGACGTTAAAATCGCAAAACGCCCTTCATTGGGAGTTGCCCCGAGCCCGATTGAAGCAATCTTTACATCAGTACCAATTTTCTTTAATAAAGCCACGGCTACCATATCTGCGACTTCCCCATCGATTTGTCCTGCTTGTAAGGCGGTATCTCGTTCCAGGGCACTCGCAAAGCTTATAAGTTCAACCTGAACTCCTTCTTTGGCATAGAGGCCATCTTTTTCCGCAACATAAAACGGCAAATTATCTTCAATAGGCAATACACCAATTTTAACAGTTTTCACTGAGCTTTTTGTTGGTTGATTATTATCAGGGGCCTTAGTTGTAGCGCAACCGGAAACACCGATGGTCAGACTGAGAACAACACTTAAAATAGTAAGCCAATAACTTGATTTTTTCATTAATCTCGATCCCCTATTCATACTAATTATATTCTGTAGCTTAATTTAAATAGTTTCGACAAAAAATATGTGATTCCTCTTTAAAATCTAGGCTTTCTTCATTATGACTTTATTTAACCATGCCATACGGAATCGCATTGAAATTTTACTTAATTCACGTGAATTCCTTATTTTTTACTTTCACATAAGAACATGTGTGGAATTTGCGCTATTATTATTTCCAATAATATCCATAAACCCTTATAGATAGGCTTTTTCGAAGTATGCACAGCTTTACGAAATCCTCATATTTATTACGATTTCGACAAGGTCCATAACGTATAATTACGATACCGGTCGATGTAATTGCTTAAAGAGAATAAAATGTACCGGAATACAGTTAGGCAGGATGATGGCGAATGGGTAAGGAAATTAAAATTATTGTTGCAGATGATAACCGTAACCTTTGTCAAATGTTACAGAACTATCTTCAAGGTCAAGAAGATCTCAACATAGTTGGCGTGGCTTATAATGGTTTAGAAGCTTGGGAGCTTATTCAAACCCAGGGACCAGATTTGATTATTCTTGACGCTGTGATGCCAAATTTAGATGGTTTAAGCGTATTGGAACGAATCAATGCCCGAGCAACCATGATACGTCCTAAAATTATCATGTTAACGGCTTTTGGTCAGGAATCTTTGATGAATCAAGCTATGACACTCGGAGTGGATTACTTTATTTTGAAACCATTTGACCTTGATTTTCTTGCTAAACGGATACGTTCTTTAATGGAGGATATGTCGTCATCCATTCCTGTTCAGTTTACTTCTTCAGACTGTCCAGTAATAACTACCGTGGGAAGTGGGCTCAATCTATTCAGTGAAGTGACCACGATGATGCACCAAATTGGGATCCCTGCTCATGTTAAGGGCTACCAATATATTCGAGATGCAATTCTGATGGTGGTAGAGGATGTTTCCTTATTAGGCGCGGTAACCAAGGAGCTTTATCCTGGCATCGCAAAAAAGCATGATACTGCACCAAGTAGGGTAGAACGCGGAATTCGTCATGCGATAGAGCTTGCGTGGGAACGTGGAAATACTGATACGCTTAAACGGATTTTTGGATATTCTATGGATATCGAACGCCAAAAACCCACTAACTCCGAATTCATTGCACTTCTCGCTGATAAATTTAGAGTAATGGGTAAAGTGAGCTAAGGGCTTGTACCAACGGATGCAGGGTTTTATAAACCAATGAACTTTTAAAAATGGTACTTTAAAGTGCTATAAACAAGGTTCATTAAAACCCATAAACTTTTTGTTCGCTAAACGCTTTCCTTCATACATTAATGGGTATGATGAGGAGGCAATTATGTTAAAGTATTCAAATTTTGACCTGAAAATCGAAGAGTATATGCTGTATTGTTCTAGTCGAAATCTTTCCCCTAAGACACTAAAATCTTATGAAACAACTCTGAAATTATTTTCAAACTATCTCGTCAAAGAACATACGGTTGATGATGTTGAAGATGTAACAAAAAATCATATTCGGCATTATGTAAAATTTCTACAAGAACGTGGAAAATATACTTGCATGGAAGAGAAAGGGAATAATAAGCCTTCTGCTCGAACTGACTTCGGAAAACCAATTAGCGTGAATACTATCAATAATTATGTCAGAAATATTAAGGTTTTTTTCAATTGGTTAGCGGATGAAGATGAAATTGAAAAAAACCCTATGCTGAAAATTAAACTGCTCAAAGGATCAGAACGTATTAAAGCAATGCTTAGTGAAAAAGAAATTAAATCAATCCTAAATTCCTTTAATAAAACTATTTTCAATGAGTATAGGAACTATATTATTACCTTGGTTATTTTGGATACAGGCTGTCGAATCTCTGAATGTTTAGAAATAAAGGTTGATGATGTGAATTTAACTAATCAAGTTGTCGTATTGCGATACACCAAGAACAAAAAGGAACGTCCTGTTTTCTTTTCTCCCAAGTTGAAGAAAGAATTGAATCAATGGCTTAAATATAAAGATCGCTATATGACCAATGATCTTCTTTTCCCAACAAATAGGGGAACGCTACTAGCCATTAATCTCTATGAAAAGGCATTAAGAAAAATAGGTAATGAGTTAAAAATCGAATTATATCCTCATAAATTGCGTGCTAATTTTGCTCAATATTACCTTTTGAACGGTGGAGATATTTTAACTCTTAGTAGAATCTTAGGACATTCAAATTTGGAGGTTACAAAGGTTTATCTTCAATTCGATGATGAAAGTGTAAATCGACAATATCAGAAGTTCAGCCCGTTAAATGGTTTGAATCTTAGATAGAATCACATTTGAATTTCCATACAGAATTAGGGCGAATTTTGCTCAATATTATTTGCTTAATGGTGGTGATCTTTATTCTCTAAGTCGTATTATGGGTCACTACTCTTTAGAAGTAACAAAGGTTTACTTGCAACTGGATAATGAGAGCGTGGATAGGCAACATCTAAAATTTAGCCCACTAACTGGCATTTAACGTATATTAAAGCAAACTCATACCCACCCATTGAATTGAACGTCTTAGAACGTGCTTTGTGTGCGTTACAGTGCAAAATACTCATCCTCTTTCATAGAAAGGATGAGTATTTTTTGTGGCTGAAAAATATTTGTCCTGTGGGAGAGATGCCTTCTAAGGGGTTTTTTTATTGATATTATCACAGAAGATGGTTATAATAAGAACAGATGTTCTATTTGTACCAAATATATGTACTGTGAGGCGAATGAAATGATAGATATATGCATTGATTGTAAACGAAAGACTTATTGCTTAGAACCGTGTGAACAATGGTTAATACAACATGACAAATGCCCAGTGTGCCAAAACAAACTCATACGTTCTGGTGGATGCACAGAATGTATCACTGGAGATTGGGCAAGGTGTGGTTGACATGAGAATAATTATGGAATCATGGTTCTTATGAGTCAACGAATTATATTCCATATTGATGTAAATTCTGCGTATTTGTCATGGGAGGCTGTTCACAGACTTCAGCATGGTGATCCATTAGACTTAAGAACTGTACCTTCTGTGATTGGTGGAGATCCAGTGACTCGTCATGGCATAGTATTAACAAAATCAATTCCTGCTAAGAAATTTAATATTCAAACAGGTGAGAGTATTTTCAGTGCTAGTGCAAAATGCCCAGAGTTAATTATCGTTAGACCCAATTATTCTTTATATATGCAATGCTCTAAAGCCTTTGGTGATATTCTCCGTGAATATTCACCTGTAATCGAGCAGTATTCAATAGATGAGTATTTTGTGGACTTTAGCAACATGCAATGTCTATATAAAGAACCAGTTGAAACGGCATATACAATCAAAAATCGAATTAAGAATGAGCTAGGTTTTACTGTTAATATCGGCATTAGTACGAACAAAATCCTAGCTAAAATGGCATCAGAATTAAAGAAACCTGATAAGGTTCATACTATCTTCCCAGATGAAATTGCAACAAAGATGTGGGTCTTACCCATCGAAGAATTGTTCATGGTTGGACGGGCTACTGCGAAGAAGTTAAGGAGCAGAGCTATTACTACAATTGGTGATCTTGCTAATTATGACCCCAAGCTTATCAAATTATTTCTGATGAGCCACGGTATGCTCGTCTGGAATTACGCTAACGGAATTGAGTACAGTCCAGTAAGAGAAAATCGCAGACCCATGATTAAAGGCATTGGCAACTCCACAACAATTGCCTTTGATGTAGAGGATAAAGGGGCTGCACATTTGGTCTTGTTGTCATTGACCGAGACAGTATCCGCAAGGTTAAGGCAATCAGGTTATTGTGCTAGGTTGGTATCTGTTTCGCTAAAAACTAATGAATTCTATTCTTGTTCTCACCAGAGGAAGATCCTCTCTGCAATTGATTGTACTAACGCCATTCATGAAATTGCTTGCGAATTGTTTGATGAGCTTTGGACAGGTGAACCTGTTCGACATTTAGGAGTTCGTGTTTCCGAACTATGTCAGAATGATTTTTATCAGTTAGCATTATTCGAGAAAGACTATGTTAAGCAACGTGCAGTGGATCAAGCCGTTGATTCTTTACGTTCAAGGTTTGGTAATGGTTCAGTGTTTAGATCTTCATTTTTGAATAGCGGAGTTCGCTTCAGCAGTGGAGGGACAATGGATGATGAGGAATATCCGATGATGAGTAGTCTATTGTAACTTTATGAACCAGTTAAGGTAACGGATGAGTTGTTAGCTTTGTACGTGCTTGGAGGCTTTGTAACATCCCCAGGTGTTTCTCAGAAACAAAATATAATCCTGATGATTCAGAAAAGCCCTCACAGCGTCTTCATAACTCTTGTGAGGGCTTTTTTCAGGGAAAATTGACCATCAGAGAGGTTTAGTCCTGTGTGTTGTTTCCCCAAGAATTTCTGTTGCTTAAGTTCTAATGTTGAGAGAAATAGTCTAATTATCTCTCTAACAACAGTCGGATTTATAAATTGCTATCCTACCATTAGGACCTCATGGACAAGCCTATAATCACGAAGGACTATAAAAACACCCTTTGTTGACAATTAGTCACCAAGATGTTATTATATCTTGTAGACAAAAAGTAAACAAGAAACGGGTGATGACAATGGTGTTAAGAGAGCTCAGGAAAATTTATAAAATCAGTATGCAAGAGTTAGCCGACGCCATAGGCGTTAGTAAACAATTAATTGGGCAAATCGAGAAGGGTAATAGGATAATTACTGATGATGTATTAAATAAATTGGTTGAGTACTTTGGGCTCAATAAAAATCTTCCGAATGATTATAGAGGCTTTTTACTTAAGGATAAAATGGACGACATTGAGGATTCCAAGGTGAGAATTGTTAAAATTAACAAAGAAGTTGAAGAAATCGAAACTGAAGTTACTGACCCTGATACAGGTGAAAAGTATATTAGTCATCACAGAATTATCGATGAGTCGGATTACATAATCCGAAAATATAAACTCAGTAAAGCCATGTTAACTAAAAAAATTGAAGGCAGATTAAGTGGCATTATTGAAAATTGCATGAAAGAACAAGAGGATAACTATGGAGTGACATCTGTCTCTTACGAAAAAGCCCTTTTAGAAGCAGAAGCAAAAGTAAACTTCTTTGAAGAAATTATAAACTTAGATTCAAAAGCTGACCAAAATATTTTCAGTAAGGTTGTAAGGGCATTGTCAATAGCTACCAATGGCGGGTTTGATTCAGACATTTTCACGAATAATCTCGTTGAATTAATCAGGAAAGAGATGAAACCAGTGGCGACTCAAAAAAGTTTACAAAGATAGCGGAGATGATCATGTGTCATAGGCATTCAACGGACTTGTAGAAACAACAGACTTGTAGAAACAACAGACTGAAGGGGGGGATTACGGCGAAATGTGTAACTTATTGAAGGAGGTGATGAATGGAAAAAGTTATTCAGCAAACCTGGCGAAGTTATGTGGTTAAATGATCAATGGTGATGAGATACACTCACATGCAAATAAGTCCAAGGCGAGATCATAGGATACTGATATTGAGTACATAGAGAGACTATCTTTCAGTAAGAAGTGCATAGACGTATAATGCATAAACATAGACGGAGGAAATAAATAAATGAATGAACGAATCAAAAGTTTAACATTGACGAGCAATTACGGGATCTATTCCCACATCTCACCGCAGATGAATTTGACCAACTGGAGAAAAACATAATCACAGACGGCTGTAGAGATCCTCTAGCCATTTGGAATGGATATATTGTAGATGGTCACAACCGCTACAACATCTGTACGAAACATAATATTGAGTTCCATACATTTACACTTGATTTCGACACCAAGGATGAAGTGATCACTTGGATGGTGGATACCCAGTTAGGTAGAGAAATGAAGATGGTAATTTAGAAGGAAGGAAATTAATGGACATAGAATTACATATTGATCAACGGTTTAGAGACTTACTCCCTCCTCTGTCTCAAGAAGAGTTCACCAAACTAGAAGAACTTATCCTAGAGGAGGGATGTACCGAATCTTTAAAAGTTTGGACAGACAATACTACGGAGACCACATACATAATTGACGGTCACAACCGTCATAACATCTGTACGAAACATAATTTAGAGTTCAGAATAACTGAGATGGAGTTTAACACTCATGAAGATGTTCTAGATTGGATCATTAAGCATCAGTTTGCCAGACGTAACATCAACGATGAAACGAAGGCTTATCTCAGAGGATTTCAATATGAGAATGAGAAGAATAAGTGGGGAGGTACAGGTGCTAATCAATTTAATAGCAGAGTGGAACATTCTGCCACTCTGCAAAATGAAAGCGAAGGGGAAACCAAGAATGAACTATTCCCAACAGTCAAAACAGCAGAAAGGATAGGCAAAGAACATCAGGTAAGTGAACGCACGATCAGGGAAGATGGTAAGTATGCCGTTGCCTTAAATATAATTGGTGATACTTTTGGAATCAAAGCTAAGAACATAATCCTGAACAAGGAAAAAATAATCTCTAAACAAGATGTGATCAACATTGGGAACCAAATTAAAAATGGTACAGCAGACATTGAAGTCTTAAGAAAAGAGATCTTAGAATCTGAAGACAAGAAGATTAATGTACCTATAAGAGAACGTCAAGAAAGGAAACAAAAAACACCAAAACCAAAAGTAGATAAAGTTGAGATAGACGATTCGCAAAAATCGTCCTCTGGGCAAGAAGCTCCTCCTCTCGAACCTAAAGTTAAAGTTGAAGTTGAAAAGATTAATACTTCGACAGAGACAAGTCAATATCAACCTTCGGAAGCAGTTATTAAGGATATGAAAACACCAAAAATATTCATGGATTACCTTGTTGTTTCAGATGAATTATTGTCAATTAAATCTTGTATTCAAGACCAAATAAGGATCGCACATGAAAAGATTTTCAATAGATATAATTTACCAGAAATAATGACTGCGGAAGATAAAAGTAACTTTGTTGCTTATATGGATGAGATTATTGAGAACCTTGTAGATTTAAAAAACAAATTTAAATGATAGTTCGTTGAAAATATACTACTACATTAAAATTTATATCCCATTGACATCCAACTTCGGCAGGTTGAAAAACAATCCAGTTAAGCAAGGTAAGGTTTACAGTGAGAAGTTGTGTGGGATCACTCATTGACGGTTTAAGAGGACATTATGTCCGTTTGACATAGGAAGACATTAATTACCGTCTACCGTCTTGGAGCAGAGAATATATAATATCTAATCAACCCTCCTGTGGTAACACCTTCAAATGAATTGATTGCGGGCGAACGCAGATTAAGAGCTTGTATGTTGTTAAACTATCAACAAATTGAAGTAAGGGTCATGTCTGTAAAGGACAGTGAGCATCAATTGCAGATCGAAATCTCAGAGAATGAGAACCGCAAAGACTTTACCTTCAGTGAACGTGTTGATTGGGCAAAGAGATTGGAAAGAGTTGAAAGGTTGAAGGCAAAGGAGAGACAATCTGAGTTGAATGGCAAGAGTCAGCTTACGGAGAATTCTACGGAAGCTGAAAAAGGAGAATCCAGAGATATTGTAGCCGACAAGTCAGGTTTTGGTTCAGGGAAACAATTTGAGAAAGCCAAATACATAGAGGAAAACGCAACAGAGGAAATGATCAAAGATCTAGATGACGGTAAATTATCAATCAACGGTGCTTATACCACTCTCAAAAAAGAAAAGCAAGAACTCGAACAAGCTAAGAAAGAACTTGAACAAGAAAAAGAAAACCTTGAGCAAGACTACGAGAGTTTATCAAATCAAAAGGATGCTCTTCAAAAGGAAAACGAAACCCTTGAAACTCAGTTAGAACAGGCACTCGATAAGAAATTGGCAGTAGACAACACTGACTATACGACGATTAACTCCTTGCGGGAACAACTGTCTAAATGGTCAGCGTCACCTAAGAAGCGTACATAGTCAAGAAAGCAATGTAGTGCTAGGAATTATTGATAGAAGTTGAGTAGGAGAAGGCTATCTGTCAATAAGGGTAAGATCAATGGCTATGCGCTGAGATTGCGAACGACGTATTGCTTGTCTAATTGTCTTGAAGGCGGGACTTCGATAACTTACTTATGGAACAATGGTTAGAACATAAAAGGATAGTAGTTAATGAAAATAAGGGTATGACAGGCGATAAAGATCTGTTGTTCCCTTGATAAAAATGCAGAAGAATAAGGAGAAGAACGTCTTGGAGAGCATGGACATCACAGATTTAGTTAGAACAAAAGCTGGATACAAAAAACATGTAAATAATATTATTAAAAACTTTAGAAAAACTCTAAATAGAGATATTCCTATTCCCAGAAGGCAAGTGGAAAACTTAAAAAAGCTCGCCAGTTTGTTCTTAAATGATGTGAAAATTGATAAGCCTATTGTGGTTAATCTAGATATAGGACAAGGAAAATCAACATTATTGATGGAGTTTGTAAAATACATTTACGAAATTGATAGCACATTTTCCACTGTAATAGTTAAGAGAACACTGCAAGAGGGAAGAGATTTTTGTATTCAAACTGGATTGAAGGAAATTGAACCTCTGAAAGATTGGGTAGCTTTGAGTGATGAACCAATGAAAAAGTTAGAAGACATATACTATGGCGATACCAAAGTCTACAAGGAGTCTGGCTACTCTGGTGAGCTTCGCAGAGAAGATGTATTCATTGCAGGATTGCTTAGAGGATTTAATTATAATGATTGCCTTATATATGAAGACCCTAAGACGGCGAAGAATTGGTTTGGTAAATTGTCTGATAGTTACAGAGAATATTCTCCTGTTTTATGCAAGGAGTGTACAGTGACATGTGGTGCAAAATCGAGTAAATGGGCAGTGGATAATCACCCCGCAATGGTTATAACTCATCAGAGACTATTTATGAGTAATGATTTGGAAGAAATCTCGAAAAGTATATCTGGGAGAAAGGTTTTAATCATCGATGAAAAAATTGAAACAAAGGACATCGGAGATGTATTGCTCGATCAGTGGGAAGCCATACTGACGAGAGTAGTTGCCTCAAAGTTATCTGATGAGATGAAAAAGGAATTTGAAAGAATAGGGTCATACCTCAATGGTTTACAATACCCAGAAACGTCAGATGGAACAATTGTGGTGATACCTCCGTATGACGATGTAGTTAAGTTTGATAGTAAAGTTTACGGATTACTAATGGAAAATCATAATGACATCAAGATCTTGGAGGCTGTAGAAAAGTTCATAAACTATGGGGGTACAACAAGCAGAAGTTGGCATAAAGAAGGTAGGAAGCAGTTTAGTTATATTAGGTATATCAACCTTGAAAACTATACAAAACACTTTGAGAAAACTATTATTCTCGATGCTACAAGTGCAAGAAATGGTGAGGTACTAGACGAAGATTATAAAAAAAGCGACGTTGTCTTCTTAGGCGGATTGAATAAAACACCTATAGGCAAAGTTAATTTATATCATAGTTCACAAAGGACGACTAAAAGTTCCTTGATAATTAGTAACAATTCTACAACTGTTGAAGGAGAAAAGCGGTTTAGAAAGTCCAGGGGAGATAGAAAATTCTACCTAAAGAATGTGAATCTGATTGCTAATGAGATTCAAGATATAATTACTGTAACATGTGAAAAAACATTGATTATTTGCTATAAAGCCATCGTAGACAAATATGGAGGTGAATTCAATTTCGAAGATGATTTGAAGAAGATATTGACGCTCTCAAAACTCGATTCTAAGCTGTATACAGTTAGGCACTACGGAGCGGCTACTACAGGGGTAAATGATTTTAGAGATTATGAGAATATAGTTTTCATAGGGATGTTAAATAAAGGGAAACTGTATTATACCAATAAGTCTTTAGCAATAGGTAGTATGAATTCTGCGCATTTGGCTCTCAGTGAATATATTATTGACTGCATTCAACAAATTGGTAGAATTTGTGTACGGCAAGGTGAAGAAGCAAATGTCTATATGTTATTTGAAGATGACATTGGACTGACAGCCGAACTCGATAAGCATTTTGTATTACAAAGAAGGAAATGGATTACAAAGTATTTTAATGGAATCAATAATGCCACTGTAGCAAAACAAACGAGCTGTTGGTATGCCGTTGTCGATGAACTGAAAAAAATGAATGCAGGAGATGAACTAAGTTTAAAGAGTCTGCAGGATGTTTTAGAATCCCGTTTTAAAGCAGATACTATATATCGGCAAATAGAACACTCACATGTTAAAGAGTTCATGGCTTCCCAGTTTTTCACGTATAATAAAGGTCAAAGAGTTTTTCAAAGGTCATTTGACTTCAGTGTGGAAGATTTGTTTATACCGCCAACTTTCAGGGAGGCAAAATAGGTTGCATCAGAATCATATTAGATCGCAAAAGATACCCCGAAAAAATTTACCAGAGGTCGGGAAATTGTAAATGCTATAATGGCTTATGACAAGACCTTTTTTGCACATCATGCGGATGATACGCTACTAATATAATACACTTTGTCCGAGCAGATTCTTAAACACTCCTAATGGCTTGGGGTTTCTGCTAATCTACAAAAAGTGTGAGTGGTAAAAAAATGAAAGATGCTTTACAGAGCCTCATTAGTATAAGTAGTGCAACGGTTTCGTTAATCATTAATTATAAAGTATGTCATCTGATGTACTTGATTTTGTGTATGGCGTATTCGTTAGGAGCGTAGCGAAGCGAAGAGCCTACGCATACGACACTACACAAATAAAGTACATCAAAAAGAGGATTTGTATGAGTTTCTGGAATGTGCATGAGATCGTAGCGTAGCGAAGATCTCACTGCACATGAAGAACTCATGCAAATTCGATATACCATGCGTGATTCGCAGCGATTAATCCTGCTGTTGAAGTTCCTCTTCCCTGCTAACAACAGACAGATAAATAGATTGACTTATATGTTTGGATGGTGAGCAGGGTTCAATGATATAAATTATTTCGTAGGAAGGGTAGGCATATTGTGTCTATCCTATTTCTATGTAGTCTCTAAGACAATGAGAGTGAGATTGATTTGTGTCTTGGTGGTTCAATCCTGTCACAATATCGGATACAGATACCATTATCATAGGGGTGTTAATAATTGTTAGAACATCTCAGCTATTCAGATAAGCGAGTTATATAATAACGAGAGTTACGATGGTTTTCCAACTAAAATAGTGTATTAAAACCTACAAAAGTCCTTGGCTCATAAGGATTTCATCGAAGTGATATCGAAGCTAGGTAAATTTAATCAGAGTTTAATTCAGGTGTCCAAAAACCACACTTGCTTCCGTTTTACTTGGAGAACGATATCTTTATACTAGACATAGTCAGAAGCAATAATTTTCCTTTGTTATCACAAAATGACCTTGAGCAGTATTACATAAAAGATAGATTTTGGAACTAGTATTCTTGACATATGAAGAGTCATAAAAGGCATTGAGGTCACTATGTTTCATACGTCATCTATGAACGCTTAAAGCATCGTTGTGAGCGTCAAAAATGCCTAGGTTATCCACAAAGGAGCCGAATTGCATTAATGATCCGATATATTAGAACGTGTAAGCACTATGCTTACACGTTTTTTGCCTCCCGTTGTAGAATGCTTAAACCAGTTGACAACAATATGGTTGTCATAACTATTGCTGATGGTCTAAGTCAAACCTTGAAACTATATTTCATTAAAACGATTAAATATATGCCTTAAATTGACTTAGGAATAAATGATACTACTTAGAACAAATATAGACGATTAAACATTCGAATAAATACCAATTATAGTTACAATAATTACTATAAATGTATATAATGTAAATATTAGAAGGTATAATAAGGCAGATTAAGTAGGGTTTTTCAATCTAAAGATTCAAGTTTAAGTGCTATATTGTGCGTAAAATACTTATTGCGATTGGCAGAACAAGAAATAATCGAGTTAACCACTTATTTTGATTACCAAGAAGGACTTCAAAGTTCCAAGGAACACTTTGGGAAAGGTAATACAACGAAGGATCTTGAGGATTTCGAGAGGGTGTTGAAATTTATGTTGAAAGATGAATTTATCGAAATTAATTTATGGTCTAAGGTAATTAAGCGTTATGAAGATATGGGTTATCCCATTCCTCGAGAACCTAATAGAGATGGAATTTTAACAGTACATAGAGGGACCAAAATCTTAGTGAAAATTTGTGATCTACCCACTGGAAGTGATGTTAAAATCGAGTTAGAGTGTGACTATTGCCACCAACCATATAAAACACCATATAAAAAATATTTTATTCATCATGATAATCCTATAGTGGATTTAGATGCTTGTAAGAAATGTTCATATAAGAAGCAAAGTGATGTTATCAAACTTAAATATGGTGTTAACAACGTTGCTCAAATACCAGAGGGAATCGATAAACGTAGAGTTTCTAAGAGGAAGTACAATATCTCTGATATTGCAAAAGAGTTTGAAGAAGAAGGTCTACAATTACTATCAACAGAGTTTATAAGTGTAGATCACTATTTAGAGTTTGTTTGTACCAAACATATTGCAAGGGGTATTCAAAAGGTTGTTTATAAATCCTTCCAAAGAAGTGTTAGTAAAGGATGTAAATATTGTGGATGGGAACAAACTGGTAATGCGTTGAGACATAGTCTTGAGCATGTACGATCATGTTTCGAAGGAAATGGTTACGAGTTGTTGTCAACTAGTTATCAAGATGCGTTCCAGGCTTTATTCTACAGGTGCAGAACGCACCTGAACCGTATTCAAAAGGTTTCTTTCGATAGTTTTATACATGGCACAAAATGTAAGTATTGTTCACTGGAAGATAGAATTTTTAGTAAAGATAATTTTCCCTTGAGTGAAATATTTGAATATCTCAGGTCTAAATTGTCTGAATGGAAAAAAGAAAGTGCGAAAGAATGTAATTACAAATGTGTTGTCACTGGTAATACATTTGACGACATACACCATCTTTACAACTTTCACTGGATAGTTCTTGAAGCACTTGATGAATTAGACTTGCATGTCAAGCCGAGAGCTTATGATTATTCAAATGAAGAAATGTTAATGATTATCAATAAGACTTTAGAACGACACTACGATTATCCATTAGGTGTATGCTTGTCACGACCAATTCACAAGCTGTATCATAGTATTTATGGTTATTCATATAATACTCCAGAACAGTTTGAAGAGTTTAAACAAAGATATTTTAACAGCGAATTTAAAGATTTAAATACAGAACGTTCGGAAGCTGATGGTATTAGCTGTCCCATATTTCGATGTGAGGATTTGGTTAATAGCCCAGAGAAGTAGAGTGGAGCAAAGTATAGGAAGAGAAAAAGGGTTAGGCTAGCCCTCTTTCTTTTCATAAAAGAGAGCTAGTAAAGTAGGGTTGCTCCCTACCTCATATACCAAACTCCAAAGCAAACCCTTTATTGAGCAGATTTGAGGATCTGAAGAGAATATAATAGATGACGAACACTCAACCCTTTAAGGTTTGGGTGTTTTTTATTTAGTCGTAAAGGTAAAAGGTAATTATTTGTCGAAAAGGTAATATTGTTAAATTCTGAATAGGCAATCAAAATATAGGGCTGAAATACTGAAAAATTAGGAGTTAGGGGTGGAAAAATGTTTGAAGGGTTTGAACTTGAAATTATTGAACATGAAAAAGAAAAAATATTTCCTTGGATAGAAGAATTTTATAAAGCTGTTGGAAATTCCATGTTCTTAGTAAATCAATTAAATGACACTTCCCTTAGGCAGGCATATATTCTCTTAGATAATGCGGTGGAACTGTTCTTAGTGAATTTTCTAAAAGCTAAAAAAACTAATTCGAAAAGTGATTATCGTTATTTCGAGGTAATCATTAACGAAACAAAGGAAATACTTGTTAATTCTATAGATATTCTAGATAGAATATCACAGTATCATAATACTCGTAACATTTTGTATCATAAATCCGTTTTTATAACTATTTCAAAAAGTAGATTTAAAGAATATTTAGATGATGTGATTGAAATATGTGATCTCATGAAACTTGATAATAGTTCTGAGATAATAAATAGAGCTTTTTTTGATGCATATCATAATGTTTTTAGTTCTCATTTTGATGAGAGGTCTAAAGCCTTGAATATTATTGAAGATACAATTAAGAACAATTTCGGTATAATTCCAGGAGAATATCATGGAGATATTATATTAGCAAGCCCTTGTGGCAGTTCATTCCCTGCTCTAGAGAATTTCGAAATAATTTTATTAGGTGTACTAAAGAAAGAAAACGTTAATAGAAAAAAAGCTAGAGTGCTTGAATTAATTGAAGCGAATGAAGAAAATGCATCTCACTCGTTCTTGATTTCTAGGACTGATTCATATACTTGGTTTAGTTTTATTGATTGCTTTTGGTCTAAGTGGGGTGAAGGGGAAAGGTCAGATATTATTAACATTCGAAAAATGATAAATAAATATGAATCACAGGTAATTTATAAACGTGACTATATTAAAAAAGAAATGTTACTAAATGCATTTGATCCAATGTATACAGGACAGAATTCTTGTAATAGAGAAAAAGATAAATATATAACAAATTGGTAATATTGTTGGTTTAATGAAGCGTGAAGCGTTTAATATTGTAGGGGGAAATATGAGATGAGAATCATACAATTATCAGATTTCCATATAAGCTCTAAAATTAATCTGGATGAATGCAAGACGAAGATAAGCATATTATGTGAATGCATTAATCAGGAGTGTAATAACACGGAAAAATTGGTATTTATATTATGTGGCGACGTTACTGACGGCGGATCAGTTGATGGATATGAAAATGCAAAAATATTATTTGATTTGATCAAATTAAATTTAGTAGATAAACAAATTTCATATGAATTTGTTCCAGGGAATCACGACCTATGTGGAGGAACGTTTAGTGATTTTGACAAATTCATTACATTATACTCCTCTGATGAATACAGATATGAAGAAAGTGGCGTTGTGTTAAAAGAATATGACGACATAAATATTATTTTAGCTAATTCAGTTAGTCATAGGGATCACAGTTATGGAAAACTACCATTAGAAGAACTTTTAGAGGCACTTGCTAAGTGCAAAAAACCAATAGTTATTGTAATGCATCATACGCTAATGAGCCGATATGAAGGTGATTTTTCTGCGATCACGAATACATATAAGTTTATCGAACTGATTGAAAAGCATAATGTGATCGCAGTACTTCATGGGCATACACATGGGTATAGTGATATAAACGTATCTAAAGAATGTAGAATTATTGGGGTAGGTCCATTCTTTAAAAAAGTAGATGATGTAAACAATCAATATAACATGATAAGTATTGTGGCAAACCAGGTTCAGCAGGTAGATAATTACAGATACAGTTCTGACATAGATAAATTTGTTATGACGTGCCTATATAGGAGACAAAATATAAATATTTTTAGTGGCTTAAGTACAAGTGAGGTTTATGAATCCGTAAGAAATGCGACATTTGCTCATAGTTGTATTTACAATTTGAGTATGAACGTTCAGACCAAGTTCAGTGATTTTATCGTAGATATGGAGAAATCGTTCATAAATGATATTGAAAAGGCAAAGGATTGGCAATCGCTTGAAGTGCCTAAAACACTATATTACAATCATGGACAGTATATGAGAGCGGGTGATAGTGACGGAATAAGCCACGTCATTAGTGAACTTAATAATAAAGCAACTAGTAGTAGAGCGATTATACCTCTTATTAACTTTAATGATGTGTCAGGTAGTGGGGATAATTTTTTACCATCCTTAGATATTATTCAATTTGGATTCTCTAATGAAGAAAAGACAGAGTTGTTTTGTACTCTGTATTTAAGAGCATTAGAGGTTAACCATTTTTTGAAGATAAATCTTTCTGAAATTTACATTATGAGTATAAAGATTAAAGAAAGTATTCGTTCAATTAGTAAAATAAATATCACTATACTGGCATTTAAAGCACAATATAAAGAAAAGTATAGTTGTTTTAGAAGAGCTGAACTAGATATGCTAGAGGAAAGAACTTTAATGAAAATTGTAATAAAAAGACAAATATTAATAATTAAGGATTTAGTTAAGGAGAAATTTGAGCTATCCGAAACTATAGTAAATACTCAAGGCATAATATATTTATATAATTGCTTGAAGGAGGATGACAATGATGACAATTACTATTCATCTGAGTTAATAGATTCTTGCTATAAATTAATGAAAGATATGGAATTTCTAAAGAAAGAATGTGAAAAGACTTCAAATTACGAGGAGATTTCTAAAATTGAAGTTCAAGTATCATTACAAATGGAAGACTTGCTTAATAAAATAGGAGTAATGGAGGGACTAAAATGAAAATGACTATTGAAGAAATAATTATTCAACAACAGGAGTTTGATTCTAATTATAAAGGGAAATTTAATTGGAATCAGATAATCGATAATGAGCACTTGGAGATATTAGAGTTCCTTTTATTATCAATGGTAGGGGAATTTGGGGAAGCAACAAATATTGTGAAGAAAGTCATCCGAGGAGATAAGACGCTAGAAGAAGTTAAAGACGATTTATCGGAGGAAATAATAGATATTTTTATTTATGTTATCAAGTTAATATATCAACTTGATATTGATTTAGATAAAGTGTACAGTGCGAAAATGGAAAAGAATAAGATTCGTTTTAAAGAATATGAGAGTGATAAAATATGAAGAAAAACTTTGAAGTGCATTTTGAGATGGAAAATAAATGTCTTCTGGATTGTAAACATTGTTCCTCATATGATTTAAGAATGAATCAGCAACTAAATTATTCTTTAGAGGAAGCTAAAGAGCTTATCTCCATTCTTGATGCTTCCACACATGTTTACATAACAGGTGGCGAACCTCTAATTAACAAAAATCTTCATGAAATTATTTCAAGTTTCAAAAAAGCAGATGCGTCTATGGGCATAGGGTTATTTACTTGTGGTGTCATTACTTCGAATAACAGTTTATCTGCTATTTCTTTCAAAGAAGCAAATATGTTGAAACAGACTGGGCTAAACGATGTATATATTTCAGTGTACCATGTTAAACCAGAATTACATGATACAATTACCAATCAAATAGATTCTTTTGCATATACTAAAGAATCTATTTCGAACTTAATCAATGCAGGAGTTGAGGTTAAGATACATTTAGTACTGACTAAACAAAACATTAATGAGTTAGAGTATATAATTCTTTCATTAGCGGATTTAGGAGTTAGTGAAGTACGACTCCTGAGACTGGTACACAATGGGAGTGCTATTACTAATTGGTCAGATATTGGTGTATCATATCAAACGCAAAATAAAGTTATTTATGATATTTTTAGTAAACGACATGAGTTCCCTATTAAAATAACAATTTCTGGATTCCCCGAACTCACGGCATGTAGACCATTTGATAATGCTCATAAATGCCAAGGAGGAACTAATATTCTGTATGTAACTTTAGAAGGGGAAGTTTTCCCGTGTGCATGTACCAAAGGTTGCACCAGATTTAGTATTGGTTATATTTCGGAAATTGATAAAATCTCAAAGTATATAAGTAATAACACTCAAGATCATAATGTTTTCTGTTTAAATCCATTGACCGAAGAATGGAGGGATGATTACAGAAGGTAGGGTTTAGTTACCCCCTACCTCTTTGCATTATAAAGAATTTACTTTTTCGATCATCTTAGTGTGACTTGGATTGGTATATCTGAGTGTCGTGTGTATGTTTGAGTGACCTGCAATATTAGCAACTTCAGCTACCGTAAACCCTTTTTCTAGAGCGTTTGAGCAGAAGAAATGACATAACTGGTGAGGTTTTATTGATTCTACAAGGGGGCGGCTGTTATTAACACACCTGCTAATGCTAATGCCAAAATATTCCTTTTCTATCTTTGTTTATCGCCGTTAAGAGTAATCTTATTTTCTCTAAACCTGTAAACGGATTCTCAACTACACAGCCTAATAGTGCAGGACAACAAGGACAGAAAATCAAAGGAAATATTAACGCCAAGGGGGAGAAAATTTATCATATGCCTGGTGGCAAATACTATGACGCTACTATTCCAGAAGAATGGTTCGATAGCGAGAAGGATGCTCAATCTGCAGGCTTCAGAAGAAGTCAAAGTTGATATTAATCATTAATTGATAAATACGAGGTGATCTATAATGTTTATGTGTTTCCCATCTGACGAAAGAACAAAGGCTCGACTTGATGCTATTTGTAAATCGCTCAATATTTCCCTCGAAGAATGGTTCGAGTCTGCTTTGAAATCATCGAAATTCGATGTAATGGTAAAGTTCTTGGATAATCCAGAAGACCAAACATCGTGGATGTGGGACGAGGAATTAAGTCGATTTGTTAGACGGTTTGAGGATGAATGAGCTACAGTCTACGCTTCTAGTGTAAAGTTGGATGAAGGCATGTTAATGAGATTTTTTAGAAGGAAGATAACTATTCTTGGCATGTGAAAAGGGATTAAAATTACAAATAATACTGAACAAGAACAAAAGGCAACGTATGAAAGCTATAATAAAGGTGAGCCACAATTCAGTGAACAAAAGGAGACTCTTAAAGTCGCTTAAATGAATCTAAACTTTCCTTCTGCAAATTCGATAATCTCTGCCTTCGTGTTACGTCCATATTTCTTAAGTATTCTTTCCTCTATTATTTGTTGGGATTTTCTTCAAATACCCAACCTAATTTATCTGCATATAACTCAAGAACTGTATCATCGGTAAAAACAATATCAAAACCAGAATTTAACTTTTTATTGGCAACAATATGATCAATGGTTTTACCTTGAATTTGCTTGATAAGTTCTTGGTATTTATCCATAACGAAATCATTATCTTCTTTGCTAATTGAATTGCCATTTGAGGAGGATGAGTCTGGTGTGTCTCGGCTAAGAACAACGGTCGGCTGACTAATCTCTTCTTCAAGCGTTTCAAGTTGCAAACTATTTTGAATAAAAAATACTAATCTTCTGGAGTACTGAATATCGCCATTAAGCATATACCAAATACGTAAATGGTCAGGGAAACCTTTTACTTTTAAAGTTAAGTTAATAATATCACTCTCATAGTGAAATCCAAGAGATTCAACTGGAACGCCAATTTTACAAATATTATCATCTAATTCATCTAACGTGGATTGTATACTTGCTTCGTATCCATCTTTTGTATAGTGCAAGAATATATGGTAATTAGATGTAGATGTTCCGTAAAAGCGTGCTAGTTTTTTGGAAAACTTTGTTAACTGTGCTTTGGAAAAAATCTTGTATTTATATTCATGGGTGATCTGTGTACTCATTGCCGTATAGCCTCCAAAACATTAAGAATGTTATGTTACTATTCTGCTCCATTGTCTTGAAACCCTTCTTAAGGATAAAAGGCTGTACCATTATCATTTACTAAGGGATCGATTTGCTAAATCCATGAATATTGTTCGGGTCTAGATGTCTGTCTGGGGTCAATGTGCCTTGTTACAAGTCAAATGGTATATTAGTACATAAGTGTTTAACCCTTGCCAGATAGGGGTGGAAGAGTATTTAATACACATAAACTTCATGGATTTCAAGCTAGGTTAAGTCGGAATTAAGACAGGGTTGGATTATGTCAGGGTGATGTTAAGAAAGGCTTATAGGGCGTTTGAAATTGACTCAGCTTCTATTTAACTTAACAAAGAAAAAAGGAAGCTGTATCCTCATACAAGTTCAGAAGGTGTTAGATTAAAACAAGAGGCAGTTCAATTGTCTCTACTTACAGACAACCAAGCGAACAATCAGAAGTATTGTTAGGAGATTTAGGTGGCTTGTAAGGGCGAGGATTGATTTAGTGATACTTTGTATGCTATATACGTTTATTAATGATGATACGTATATAGCTTATTTATTATTATGTGACAAGTTTTTACATAAAAGTAGTATAGTAGGGTGATATACTTGTGAATATGTGGTGACCATTCTTATGTAAATACTATTTCTATCTGAAAGGATGAAGATAATCAAGATGAAGAAGTGGAAAGTACCTGCGTTTATGTTAGGATTTTTGATCTTAGCACTAATATTACGATGGGGAGATTTAGGGTCGGCAACTAATAATGGCACAACTATTAAAACAAAAGTTGACCATTGGAACGGTTCTGTTTGGCAAACCACTATTAAAAATGGTAGTTATACTGAAAAAATTGTTAGTCCGTCATGGCTTGAAGCCAGTAGAAAGCCGATTGAAAGACAAGAAGAATATCAAGAACCCATTTATGGAAATGCACCTCAGTCAGTATTTAAATTTGCAACAACTAAACCAATTGTTGGTTATTACACAGCTACTAAAACAATTCAAGCACCACCTCCCCCTATTTATTGGTTGAGTAGTGATGGTCTTCTTAAAATATGGGTTTGTGTAATCTTGGTTATAGGAATATGGTTGATTGTAGCGGTTGTTATTACTAGTAAAAGAAAAAACTATATTGGAATGGAACTATAAGTGTATTAAGTAAGGAGAAATCATGAGAAGAAAATATGATGCGATATTTATTACATTACTCATAACAACTATCTTTTATCTGCTAATAGGATATTCTTCGAGTCAAAAACATTTAAAAGATATAGGTAGGTTAAGAGGTTCTATTATTGAATCAAGGCATTTATTAGATTCACCAATACAAAAATTAGATGAAGAAGCAAGACACACTAATTGGCTAGACGATTCTAGCATATCAAAAAAAACCTTATCAGAAATTAAACAGGAAATTGAATATGCTCAAATAATCTTAGAAAATGCTCAAAACAGTTTGGAAGATAGGGGGTTTTAAATTGCAAATAGCTATTACCGCAATTGTGACTTTTATTATAACGGTTGTGTGGCAGAAATCGGCTGATCGTAAAAACAAGTTGCCTTTACGAGTTATCTTAAAAGGCATGAGGATTGAGTTGGAAATATTAGCACAAAAAGCAGGATATCAAAGCATATTCGAGTATTGGGAAATTGAAAAAGGAAAGGACTATGCCCAAGTTGCACAAATGAATTTTGATGGGGCGTTGAGATCTCTTGAATAGGTTGTTACAGATAGTAATTTTATTTGTTACTAGAGGTGGATAATGACTCACTGATAGAAAAAGCCGATGGAGAATACTAGCTTAAGATAGACAAAAGAGAACAACACCTCAGGATTCTGAGTCTCCTGTTCTAGCATGAGCGTTGGCAAAAGGAGTATTTTATGTTTGGACTATTTAAGAAAAGAGATATCAATAACACCGCTAAAACTATTGTTCAAAGCACATACGATCTAGCTTCAAATTTTGCAAATGATCAAATGAATTACTCAAACTATAATCTGAAAAAAGATGAATCGTTATCTATCTTATTAGAGATGGTTTGTGTATACGTATCCAGTTCAATACCAATCTTAGAACAACAGAATTATAAGTTAAATGAAATTGATAAAATATTAGAATATGTTTCCTATTTTATGGAGGAAATATTCATTAAGCACTATCATATATCCGATTTTACGGCTAAATACATGTTAGACCTATTAAACCAAAGACACCAAACATATTTGTTTACACTTAACCATGGAACAATTTATGACTTAGGGAAGGCTATCTTATTCTTTTTAGATAACCATCATGAAATGGATGAATATAGTACGGGTGGCTTAGCCCAAGAATACATAGATTCACAAGAGTTATTAATGACTTTATTAAAATAGTAATTAATAGAGGTGTTGTTATTATGATATATCTATTAATTCCAATCTCTATGTTGTTGTTTTATACCATGTACTCACTGTCAGAAAAATTCTTAGGTTGTGAACCATTATGGGTAAAGGTCTATGTTCTGGTTAGTTTTATCATCATTATGGCAACCCCTGTATTAGTAATACAAAAAGTATGGCATCTGTTAGAATTTTCAGTTATTACAATGTCCTATATTACTATTTTCTGTGAAATTGTGCTTTTGCTATCTATTATTAATGTAATGCCTAAGGAAAAAACGAAATGTTAATCTTGGAGGCACATATGATTTACAATATATTCAATTACATTAAACAGCATCCAGAAGTTATTTGGTCAGGGTGTGGAGTAGCCTTTGTTTTATTTATGATTCCTATATTTAAATTTTTATTTGAGTATATTAAGACTCATATGATTATTAACAAAAGCGAATATGAAAAGCTAATTAAAACAGGACTAAACTTTGTAGACATAAATGAGTTAAAAAGTAATTTGGAATTTGTGAATGAATTTGGGATATATATGAATAGTCAAACCAATGAAAAGTTTTGTCCTACTTGTCTTACAAATAAAAAAGTATTAAATCATTTAACTGAGTCAATGACCGAATTTGGACTAGTATATCATTGTCATGTTTGCCCTCAATATTTTCGAGACAAAGGATTCAACCAAAGAATGGATCAAGCAAATCAAATATTCATGTAATGGATTAAATGTATCGCAAGGTACACCTTTCTGTCCACTTATAGCACTTTCAAGAATGCAGTCATAACCAAGGCTTTTAGAATACTAAATCCATAACATAGGTTGAAAAACTAATTATGGAACGCACAATATCAATCAATGACCCTTCCGAGCAGAATAATATAGATCATAGTCATAACTTAACAGTATTGACTATGATTTTTCGATAGTGTAGAATCAAGGCATTGGATGTAGTCAAAACATATAGTCAAAATAACATTGGAGAAATGAGGCTATTGATCATGATTAGGGGATATGCCAGAGTGTCAACGAAAGGTCAATTGAAAGAAGGTTATTCTTTAGAGGTGCAAAAGCAGGAGATTTTAAATAGGTATGAGAATGCACATATTGAGCTTGAGCAATTTACTGGTGCTACTACCGAAAGACCAATATTCAACAAGATCATTGACGAGTTAAACCACGGTGATACCTTGGTTGTTTCTAAACTTGACAGATTAGCTAGGAATACTGTTGAGGGTATTCAGATAGTTCAAAACCTATTTGATAAAGGGGTAGCTGTCCATGTCTTGAATGTTGGATTGTTAGAAAATACATCAATGGGTAAATTCTTTCTAACTACATTACTTGCAGTTGCTGAAATGGAGAGGAATACTATTATAGAACGTACCCAAACAGGTAAAGCAATCGCTAAGACAAAGGCAGGGTTTAAGGAAGGTAGACCTAAAGAGTTTACTCAAACGCAAATTGATATGGCATTGGACTTGTTAGGAACGCATTCTTACACACAGGTTGCTGAAATGACTAAGATAAGCAAGGCGACATTGACAAGGGAAATGAGGAAAAGAAAAGCATTATTATTAGTAGCAATCTAAAATCTGAAGCAAGGCGAATGACCTTGCTTTTTTGTTTGCTATGGGGAGGGGTGAATAATCCGGAGCAAAATGAGCTACTATTCCGGACCACGAGAGCCACAATTCCGGAATTTCAGAGCATACCTTCTGGCCTGAGAGCCGTTTAATGATACTTCCTATTAAAATGTAGATATACACTCAGGAACGGGTGTAAATACATTTCATAGGAGGTCAAAATGACCAATTATCGAGAGATTCTTCGGCTAATTAGCCTAGGAATCAGTC
>NZ_SPQQ01000029.1 GCF_004766045.1 Desulfosporosinus fructosivorans | reverse complement strand
AATTTCCTCATACATTCCAATTCAACACCTTTTCTTTACTATTACAATACCAAGTTTACAAAATGCTTCTAAATTAGAAGATGATAATATCTAAACAATTTCTAAACAGTTGCTAAACTATTCTTGCGTAAAAAAACATGCAGACGTTAAGCCGCTGCATGGGTTAATAAATTCTATATTAAGGATTTCATAATGTTGCTAAGAATAAAACTATTAATCATATGATTGTCAGAGATTTGGTTAAGACCGACGTCGTTGTTTTACTTTTAAAAACCCCTAGTTCACGATTTTGATATGCAAATCGCGAACTAGGGGTTTTCTATTTGATATGCCTATATGACACCCCCAAAGTATTTGGCGACGTCATATTTCTAAGGGATCCAGGAAACGAGTGCAAAAGGCAAATTTCAAGTTATTGGTACCCTAGCTGATGATATTGGGTCAGACCCTCTAGGCTCTCCTCTAATCCCTCAAGGCGGTTGATCTCAGTCCCCTTATACAGCACAACGACTGAGGGGATGATTTTTATGGCATATTTTTCGGCTAGGTTTTTTTTCGTTGCCATATCGACGCAGTGGATTTTACAGTCCGTACCCGATTCTTCGTTCAGTTCTTCCAAAGCTGTGCGATACTTAAGGCTTTCATTGTCTTGGGCATTAAAGAACAATAACAGAACCTTTTTATCGCTTTGCAAAACATTGCTGTTAAAGTCATTAACTTCTTCAATATAGCGCTCTGCTGCAACGGCGGCAGTTGCACCGTCCCCAGCGGCGGAGACAACTTGTCTGAGATATTTTACTCGGTTGTCCCCCACTGCATAGACCCCTTCAGAGTTGGTTTCCATCAGCTCGTTGACGGGGATATACCCTCGTTTATCCATCTCTATACCACTGTCTTTAAGATAACCCGTCGAGGGAACCATACCTACGAAGAAAAAGACACCCTGGCAGCTAAGCTCTGACGTTGAACCGGTTTTCAAATTCTTGATTTTTACCGCCTCAACATTCTCTTTCCCCAGGACTTCTTCCAAAGTTGAATTCCAGATGAATTCCATTTTTTTATGATTTAAAGCTCGTTCAGCGCTGACTTTATTGCAATCCAGAATTCCTTCATCATGTACTCCCCCACAACCCCCGTAGACCCGGACGTGCAGATTTCCCGCATCCGGTTCCTCTCATTATGATTTTGCTAGATGCTTCGCTTTGAAAGCATTTGATTTTAAGGTCAATCCACTCCAAGGTACTCCTTAATGGCTGCCTGGGTAATCTGTGAAAAGTTCACTTGCAAGTAATGCGATTCTGTCAGAAATAAGCATAACCGTCAAAGGATATGATGCCAGTCGCGTCTTGTGTAAAGGATTCTCTCAACATCAACGACCTTTGACTTTTCATCTATCGTGAAAAAGACAATATAGTTCTTTACGGGCAGCTTTCGATATCCCATCATTGCAAACCGTTCATCAGTCACAGGAGGGCATTTTTGCGACATGACCGCTAAACCCATGATAGCTTCCTCAACGGCGTCCATCATCTTCAATGTGGTCATCGGTGCTGACAGTTATGGGACATACGTTAGCAATGTATGGACACTGCAATCATTATTATCAAATCAATAACTATCAGCAAGTAGAAAATCACTAAAAACATATTTTCAAGGGAGGTTCAAATGGCCACAGAGATCTACGTAATTTCAGGCTTCTTAGGAGCAGGAAAAACCACGCTTATCGAGAAGCTTCTCAGCGAGACTTTTAAGCAAGAAAAGGTTGTTCTTATCGAAAATGATTTTGGGGAGATAAGCGTTGATGCTTAACACCGTCACCATACGAACAAAGAGGATATTTAGCATAGAGGATTTGAGGACACGCACATATCCAGTATATACCGCCATGGAGAAATATGAGGGCTATCAGATTACACTAAAGGGATTTGTCTTTAGTGACCCCACTACCATGAAGGACAATGAGTTTGTACCCGCTCGTCTGGCTATGTCATGCTGTGTTGCTGATTTAATGCCTTGCGGTATAATCTGCCAGTATAATAAGGCCTCCCAACTAACGGCAGATACTTGGGTAACTGTAGAGGGTATCATCCATATAGAGAAGTATATGGATGATAATGAACCAGCGATCACCGTGACGAGAATTTCACCTGCGGAGAAGCCGAAAGCGGAGTATATATATCCATTTTGAAGTCTGTCTCGCTGTTTGTGAAACCTCCTCCCCTATAGTGTTCTTCAGCTGTCCGGCCACTTTAGCACATTCCATCAGTGTAGTCCTAAGCATGTCGCTGTCTTTGCGCGTCCGCCGTGATTTCCCAGCCTGAAGTATCCGAACTTCGGGGATGTGCTCCTTACTGCGTATCTCCGCCGGGACGAGCTTGCCTGTTCCACGTCTCGTCCTTAAGCCACACATTCAAAAGATCGCAAACTTTATTCTTATAAGTGATATACGTCTCCTTGTCATTGGGGGCGATTTGGAGCAGCTCATGCTTTACTTCCTTAATGGTTTTATCCAGGTTTTCACAGAGGAAGGCGATATGGTTGGCCCTGACCTTGAGCGACGTATTAATGAAGTTCGTTTTCATCCTCTCATAGCCCTCGGCGGATGAGCTTTGTTGGAGCGATTCCAGCGAATCCTTCAGCTGCCTGGCCGTTTTATCGAGTTCCGCTTTGGACGTCTTGACGTTCTCCAATTGGACCTTCAGATTGGCAAGCTCCGTAGTCAGCTCGGTGATGATACCGCTTTGGTCTTCCACTGTTTTCTGGAGGTCTGCGTTCTCCTGCAGGGCCAGGTCTTTTTCTTGCCGGGTCTGCGTCCGTTCATTGACCGCTTTCCTGAGTTCCTGATTGGTCATTCCCTCGATATCCATATCGAGGATGAATTGCGCCCGTTCCTCCTTTGGGATACCTAAAAGAAGCACCACCTGGCTGTAGTTCAAATTCGGATCAGCCCCAGCGGCGAGCTGGCCACGATACGGGATATCAGGGTGATTGACATGACCACCAACGATCTCTACGATCCACCGGTGGCGTAAGCAATTTGCCCACAGAAAATGAGGCACCTTTTGAACTGCACTCAGTTCTTTAGGCGCCTCATTCTTTTTCCATGAAGCATACCGTAAACGGTAAATGCTCATATTTTTTCAACCCAGTCTCTTTAAAGCCATACAACTTATACCAATTTTTTAGAACTAAATTCTCATCAACAATACCAATAGAGACTTTCTTTGCTCCTTGGGCTTTCACATAATCAAAGACAAAATCCATTAAATGTTTCCCATACCCATTATGCCTATATCCCGGTAACACCGATAATCTTTCTATGTAGAAAACATCATAAGCCTTTTCGATTGCTACAAATCCAATTTGAATTCTGTCTTTATACAAACCAAACATACCGATCCCTTTAGCTTTCATCTTCTTGAGATTTACCAAATTTGCGAATGCTGGATTCGAAGGACAATTTTCTTCCGTTAGATTAAGCTCTCTTGCAACTGTGATAAATGAATCCTTGATAACGTTTAAGCTATCTGACAAACTTACCTCGTTATTAATTTCTTTAATACTTACTTTCTCAAGAGTCATATGAAATCACCTTTCTATTCGGGGGGAGGCATTGATACAAACATCCATTGTGTATGGCCCGAATGCTATTGGGGGAGAAGGCTCGTTGGTTGGATATTGAACAAGCTATCCTTAGCCAAATTTGTTCAAGCTAAGAAGCAGCATGATCGTCTTTGTTGATTCCTCATTAAAATACCTTTATCTTGCTATTAGGAGATTTACTAATACATTAAAATCAGGTCTGTTTTGCTTAGGGTCTTTCATTCCAGCATCAATCCAATAACCGACTACTTTATTTTCAACTAGGAATAGGACTACGTCATAATTTGATTTAGTGTCACCAGTTTCAATCTGAGCCGTATACATTTTGACTCTTTGACCCATATACTTAGCAAAGTCTAAATTATTCAGTTTCGATAATTCATTACTTCGTTTTAATACGTCACCAACTCTAGCACCATCTTTGACGACTGTAAAATCACTTGGCAGTTGAACATCTTCAGCACCAGCACTGTTTACAGCTATCTTGAGATTCTTCTTGCTTAAGAAATCTTGAACAACACTTTGATAATCCACTGCGGTTCCTGACTGTGTTTCTATCTGAAACCAATAATAAATTACGTGATTTTCGTTACCCCAATTAACCTGAAGCTGAAACAAATATTTACCTTCCGCTTTGGGGAGAACGATTGAGTTTTGGTTTATTGGATACAACTTCAATTGTTTATTGCTATCTACTAACCTAACCTTGTAGGTTGGCTTATCTAAACCCGCAACCTCGTCAGCCTTGAACTCAATCCGTGATTCTGGCTTAAGCACACTGACTGGTAATTTCATAGCTTCGTCAATGCCTAAGCCGAAATTCGTATTACCAATCAACATGCCAGGCTGCGAAGTGTAGTTGGCGTCTCCCCTAGTCCAAATGAGCTTAGTCGTTCCATTGATAATTTCCAGTTTAGGATAACGGGAACTATACCCGGCTTGCTCGGCGGTTAAGTCATCAGGGGTTTGTGCGACCTCTATGGTTGACGTATCGGCATTGTCGTACAACTTTGTAACAATATAATTAATTTCTGGATTTTCAGCTATATAATCCACCTTTGTTTCTCCGATATGTCGAGATACCCTTATTTCATTACCGTTAACTGCAAAATCTAGTGTTCTTCCGCTTCCGTCATTGAAGGCGAATAGAACAACCAAGCTGTGATTTACATCAAGATTTCGGACACGTGTGATTTTGGAATTATTGAACGCCTGAATTATCGAAGACCCATCTTTATCATTAATCTTTTTCTCTGTACCATTCATAGAAATGCGAATTTCTTTAATATCACTTTGATTAACTGGTATATGGTAGTTCGGTAGATTCTTAACGTTAGTGAAAACCACAACGGCTATCAAAGCTATCACTGATAATCCTATCAAAGACCATTTAACGGAAGACGTTCTGAACTCTTTAATCATGGTTATTCTCCTCTTAATCTGAGATTTAGAGCCAGATAAATTTGCCAATCCTATCAATCGCGGCGTGTTAGAGTATGTCTCTACCAATTTGAGGAGTGTATAAGCATAGTCGTTGGATTGTTTCGTATTGAGTCGGTCCATGGCTAAAGCGTCACAAGCTATTTCCTGGTCTTCCCTCATACGATAAAAGGCGTACCATATTAATGGATTGAACCAGTGGATGATTACTAATACCTGAGTTAGCCAATTTATCATGATGTCTTTACGTTTGAAATGTAATAGCTCATGTAACAATATATGGCTTATTTGTTCCAAACTAAATGTTTGCTCAATCCCAATTGGTAACAGTAACCTTGGATGAATGAAGCCTAACAAAGATGGACTGTTTACATATCTCGTCTGCAGCAGGGGAATCTCTGCTTTTATCTTTAGTTCCACCTTGAGTTTATTGAAACCTGTAATTAGCCTTGGGTCATTGACTAAATTATGTTCAATTTTCTTACAGAACCGTCTGTTAACAAGGACTGTAAGAGTCGTTAATATCAAAATTCCTAAAAGCCATATCAAGAACATCAGCTTATATATGAAGGGAAAGATGCCAAAGGATGCCATCTTATTTCCACTTGTTTGCTGTGTATTCGTGCCTAGGGTAGCTTTGCTGGAATTGCTATCCACAACGGCAGTTTGGGCGAGGCTAGACTGCTTATCAACGACATTAGTCGTTGCATTAGAAATAGGGGACAAAACTTGTTGTATGTAAGACGGGTTAATAAAATTATAGGCACTCATTGGGCTACTGGGTGTCCACGGTAAAACTAATCCAATAATCAAAACTGACCATAGCATATACTGGAAACGTGCTCCCATTCTATGTCTAAGGACATGTTTTACTCCCAGCAGAAATACGATGAAGATGCTAGCTTTGGCAGACGTTGATAAAACCCAGTTAAAAAGGTTCAGGTAATTTTCCTGCAATAGCGTCATCAGCATCTTCTTCAGTCCTTTCTTGCATCAAGGAGCTGTTTAAGTTCTTCAATTTCATCTTGAGAGAGTTTTTCTTCTTGAAGAAAAGTGACGAGCATTGGCTTTATGGCTCCACCAAAAACACGGGTAAGAAAGGACTTACTCTCTGCTTTGATACACTCTTCCTCAGCCACTAACGGATAGTAGATATATAACCGCCCCTCTTCTTTATAGCCGAGGGCCCCTTTTTTTACTAATCTCCCGATTAACGTCTTGACTGTATTTGGTTTCCAATCGGTATTATACTCTAATGCCATAACAATTTCGTTTGCAGTACAAGCTGATTTCAACCAACAAATCTTCATGACTTCCCATTCCGAATCGGAAATATTCGGTGTTTCTAACATCTCTAGACCTCCACGCCAATATTTAGTTTACACTTGTAGTTATTTAATATATTACATTTGTAAACGGTAATTGTCAAGGAAACCTTATATCTATCCCCTCTTGAGCATCTTGTTTAAGTGTTTACTCTTTATTTGGATTTCAAGTATAATACATATAGCGAAGCGAAGCAGAAAGATTATAAAAACAGGAAAGAGTTAGCTAGGATGTTTAAATTTTTCTGCCCAAAGTGTAAAAACACTTTATTTAGTGCAAGTGATCATCGCTATGATGAGAAGATCTACTGCTCAATTTGCAACACTTATCTTGATAATCCATATTACAAGAAACCACCTAATTAGCAAAACATTCCTCTAAAACCCCGGATTAATCCCGGGGTTTTACTTTTTATTTACATTACAGTTCAATTTCCTTCCGCCTGGAATTCAGTAAGGACAATCTCCCCAACGCTGATCCTTCATTGCCTTCTGCAGTTCCCGAACGGACATGTTTATGCTGAAACGAAAATACGACCTCAAATTATTTAAAGAATCTTACTTATAACTGACTACCTCTACCCCTTCATGCTCAACTATTCTGCATAATTCTAGCAAATACTTCCGTGATGGAGTTTTAAAGCTCCAGGAGGGCTTTTCCAAACCAAGAGCTTCATATTTACCGTCACCTAGAGAGTGGTAGGGCAGCAGCTCTATTTTGGGGGTATCAAGGTTAGCTTTAGCAAATTGTGCAGTAGCCCTTATGTTTTCAATGTCTGAATTTACTCCGTCTATAACCGGTATCCGGACTACTACAGGTACCTTCAGCTGATTAAATCCGGCTATGTTTTTTAATATCCTCTCATTACCGGTTCCAGTATAAAGCATGTGCTTATCCCTATCCATATGCTTTATATCCACAAATATCAAGTCCATTTTCTCCAATATATCCTTAACCTCATCAAATTCAAAACACCCTGAGGTCTCTATGGCTAAGTTTACAGCTTGGTCATATAGCCTGTTCACAAGTGTCCTGAGCAGGTCTTGCTGCAACGTTGCCTCTCCACCGGAAAAAGTGACCCCTCCCCCTGAATATCTATAAAATATTTTTTGCTTTTCTATAAGCTTCAGTATTTCCTCACTGGTATAATGATGGATCAGTTTTTTCCTGCTGCCGGTGGGACATACCTCTGCACAAAGTCCGCATGATCTGCATTTTTCCCATTCAAGAGGATCATCCAGGTTCAAGGCTGCTTGATAAGGGCATACCTGAACACACCTTCCGCATTTTATGCAGGTCTTTTCGTAGTAGGAGATCCTATTATTGTAAAAACTTTCCGGATTAGAGCACCATTGGCACCTGAGGGGACAACCGGCCAAAAAAACGACCGTTCTTATTCCATTTCCATCATTAACGGAAAAATTCTGTATCTCCATACAATATCCGCTGCTAGTATCCATACAATATCCTCTCGGCTTTATGCAAATGCCTGATTAAAGTTGCTGCTTTCTTAGCAGGGCCCTTATTTGTGTTAATAATTTTCATGTGCTGTTCTTGCTATTATCGCATCCTGCATTGATCTGGACAGATTGACAAATTGTGTACTATAGCCTGCGACCCTGACCAATAGGTCTTTGTAGTTTTCCGGATTGTTCTGAGCTTTGCGCAGGGTTTCAGTAGATATCGTATTAAACTGTACATGAAATGCACCCAGGGAGAAGAAGGTCTGTATCATTGCACCCAAATTGCTTCTTCCCCTCTTGGTACTTACCAGGTCTTCATTTAATCGTAGGTTTAGTAATGTTCCTCCGGAATGTACATCCTGGTTTAGCTTGGCTGCCGAACGCATTGCTGCAAGGGGTGATGAAGTATCTGAACCGGCAAAAGGTGATACCCCTTCGGACAACGGTTCGTTTGCTTTTCGGCCGCAAGGGGTTGCTCCTATGACTTTACCCGTTGGTAGATAGTTCGATATGCCCATAAAGGCAGTGTTGAAATTGTTGCCGTTTATATCTTTATATTTGTGCCCTTCTTTATAGTAGTGATTTGCCATTTGGCAGGCAATATCATCTACATAGTCATTGTCATTACCGTACTTAGGAACAGTGAGAGCTACTTGCCTCAGCTCCTCATAGCCTTCCCAGTTTGCGTCTAGTGCTTTTATGAGGGTCTCCATATCGACAGCCTTGTCTTCGAATACAAGCTTCTTGATAACTGCCAGGGAGTTTGATGTTACCGCAAGGCCTATACCTGTGAGAACCGGTCCCAGGTTGTATTTAGCTCCTACATCAACCAAGTCTTTTCCGTTTATCAGGCATTGTTCTATACATGAAGACAGGAAAGGCCTCGGTACCATTTCCTTGTGGAGTTTTTGTGCTAACAATGTAGCGATTATTGACTGTTCAATCAAGTTGTCAAATTGTCTGTAGAATGCAGCTTCAACCTCTTCATAAGTCTTAAGGTCAGCCGGAGCTTTTTCAGCCAGGCCTATCCTGTCTCCCGAAATCCTGCTCTTGCCTTGGTTCAATGCAAATTCTAGGGCTGCAGTAAAGTTAATATTGACAGCTGAAGTCCATTCGGACGTTTTGCGGAAATGTGGAACTACGCAGCCGCAGTTGTTCCAATCCCTTGCATCTTCCGGCTCATAGCCTGCATTGATAAGCATCTGGTAACCTGCACTGTCACTGTGTATTGCAGGAAAGCCTGTGCCTTTGCTTACTAAATGGGTTACAGCATCTAAGAATTCAGTAGGACAATCCTGATGTATCCTGACACTTAAGCCCGGCTGGTGAGTCTTTACTGCTTCAGTTGCCTTCAAACACATATAGGAAAGGTCATTGGTAGCGTCCTTACCTTCTCTTGTTTTACCTCCAACAGTAAGATTCTGGAACTGATTGTAGCCTGCAAAGAATTCAGCTGTATTTGCTGATATCGTCCAGACCCATTCTGATAATTTCAGCCATAGTGCTTCTATCAGCTCCTGAATCTGATCCTTGGTCATAATTCCTTTTTCTAGATCAGCTTTGTAATAAGGATACATAAACTGATCAAATCTGCCAACATTTAATGCCAATGGGTTTTCTGATAATATTCCGCCAATCTGCGTAAACCATAGGAACTGAATAGCTTCATAGAAACTAGCCGGAGGATTTTCTGGTATCCTGCTGCATATATCGGATATTTTCAAAAGCTCAGCTTTTCTTCCAGGATCCTTTTCTAAGGCCGCCATTTCCATGGCCTTTTCAGAATATCTTTTTGCAAGTGTGATAATTCCTTCTGAAGTTATAATGATTGAATTATAGAAGTCCTTTTTCTTCAAATCCTCTGCTGAAGTACTCGACAGCTTCGAAAGATGTTCTTTTGCCTCTCTGAGGATTCCACCGAAGCCCTTTTTGAATAAAACATCCTGATAGTCCGGAGTAATTTCACCGACTGCCTGTCTCCATTTTGAATCATTATCAACAAAGCCTGTATCAACAGCAACCTTGGCAATTTCTGCAGGCAACTGTGCCAGAAATGCTTCTTCCAGGGATTTTCCTTTCCAATATGGGAATATATCTTTCCTGACATAGTCTCTCTGCTCATCGGTCATAACATATGGATCCTGGACTCTTTTATCGAAATTGTCCATCTCCCTGTCCACCCAGGTCCAAGAAAATTCAGGAGTCAAAATGCCGCATTTTCTGAATTCGCCAATGCCCCCTATAATAAGCTCTCCAGCGAAGATATTTACATCAATCTGCTGGCAGGTGTCTCTGAATGCCTTGGCCCTTCTGATAGGAACCGCTTCACCTTCAGTCTTCTTATGTGATTCTGTCCATATCCTTGCTCTCTCATAGGAAACAGCAGGCTTGGAATTGATATAATTCTGCCTTGCCCCTTCGATCCTCTCAGAAATCATGATTTTCCCTCTTTTCATTTTACAATAGTTTTAACCCATATTATTTGCTATAACGCTCAATGTTTTAACAAAAAAGGCAAACCTAACAATTTGGCAATACAAATGCAATATAGTCCCCCGCGCACTCTGTCACTCCAGAAAGACAATTACTCTATCAAACTCGCTCATACCAAGGATTTCGCTATCTTTTCTACGGTTGAAACCAGGCTATTTGTTCTGCCAGCTTATCCTTTACCCGTGTCCATCAACAACTCTTTAAATAATTTCCACAGGCCCCCTTTGAAAACGCTCTCAAGCATTTCCATCCCCTCCTTTGACCGTTTTGTCGATCAAATCTCGGATCTCTTTTAACTCCCCCTCGGACAGAACCCTATTTTCAATAAATTGAGAAAACAACTGATTGAACGAGCCTTGATAAACTCTGTCGATAAAGGACTTTGTTTCGCTGATTAGTATTTGATCCCGTCCAAAAAGGGGAACGCAGCTGAATCCCGGTTCCCTCCGCTCAATTACACCTTTCTCAACGAGGCGTTTGATGAAGGTGTAAGTAGTATTCTTGAAATGAGCACCGTTTTCCGGCCTTAGGAAATGAGCTGAAATATCCACAGCTGACATTTCCTTGTTCTTCCAGATAATCTCCATGATTTCAAGCTCTCGTTCTGTGACCTTTGGAATTTCCTGTTGCATTTATCTCGCCCACCATTCTACAGCATTAGTATGTGATATCTATTCTAACGCTGTAGAATGAGAAATGTCTATAGACTTTACGGCTTTTTGACTTTCCTTCATTTGTGTTTTATTCACCACGCCCGCAATTTGCTGACCTTTTGTCATTCAACCAATTCACCATTTACAAACGTTACCGTTTTATCCGAATACTCAATAATAAGTGTATTAGTAAATTGCTCTTTGGACTCCTGATGGAGTAGTTCAGTCCCTAAAGAAAAACTGGAACCTACATCATCAAAAGGATTATTGAATACCCATACAGGTCTATAACGGTCTTCGATTCCGATCAACTTGTGGTCATCATCATAAATAAATCGAGGTTTTTCAGAACGACGAGTTAAATCATGTCCATTCTTTAGTTGAAAAGTAATTTGCAAATGATTCTCCGTTAGCTGATAAGTCATGTCCATATCCTTGGAGGATACCGAAAATCCGACTGCGAATAGACTTACTAAAATAAGCAGGACAACTGCTACGCTTCCTGCAGCAAGGGCTGCCGTTCGAATGCTATTTTTGCGTACCTTTTTTAAAAAATCAAGGCCTTCAACCTCTGTTGCGGGTAATTTTCCCTTTATTTCACCCGTCATCTCTTGATAAAAGGTTTTGCATTCTTGACAGTTCTCCATGTGTTTCTCTATTTCTTCATTACTGTGATTGCTAGTAAGACCTTCGATATATGACGGCAATAAATCCTTAATAATCTCACACTTCATTGAACTCTCCCTTTCATAATTTTTTGTTTGCCTCTATAAAAAGTAACCCGAGCCCATGTTTCGTCTTTTCCCAGGATCTCTCCAATTTCCCGAAAACTGAACTCTCCTGTCAAGCGCAGGTACATCACTTCCCGCATCGGTTCAGCCAACATATGTAAATCTTTGAATAAGCTCATTTTCCCATCACGAAGTATGCTGTTTTCTTCCACAGAGTTCTCTGTTGAAGGAATCTCAGACGACAATTCTGTAATTTGAGTTCTATTATTTTTGGCAAGCTCTTGATACCAAATATGTTTGGCGATTTGACAAAGCCATACATAAATTTTGCATGTCCCATCATAGGTTCTAAGAGATTTAAGCGCCCGAAAAAAGGTTTCCTGCATTAGCTCTTCTGCCATTTGCTCGCTGTGACAAAGACTGAACAAATATTTATAGACTTGTTTGGCATACACTTTATAGAGCTGCTCGATGTCCTGCATGCATTCACCTCCCTCGTAACATATATCCAAAATTCGAATAGTTCGTTACATAAATATTATACTTCTTTAAAATCAGCAAATTCTACAGCCACGATATTCATGAGTTGACGTATTTTCATTCATTACACCACTTTATCACAATACATATTTGACCATTTAGCATACCACTTCCTGCCAATCAGGTTACCGTTGCATGGACCTTACAAGATCTCCCAGGGTCATCCAGCTTGCCTCCTGTTCGACTGTCAATACTAAAAACAGAACCCATTCCCTAAGACAGAGAAAGAGTCCTGTCAATTTTATATTAATGAAAGCCCTCTCTCACAGGTAAATCTAATACCATTACATTATAATAGGTAATAAGTCTGAGAAAGCTCACAGGTTGAGTTATAGTTTATCCTCAAGGGTTAAACGTAATTAGGAGGGGAAATGATGGTAAGAAGTTCGGCTAAATTGGAAAGTATAGTAGGAGTTTTAACAGTTTTAACAGCTTTAACAGGGCTTCTTTATGTATTTCGAGTATTTGGAAATTGTCTCAAATACCAACATTCTGTCCAGCAGGAATGGGTTGAGGCTCAGATGACTAAGCTTTACGCCGATGTCTGCGTGCCAGTATTCCGCCACTGCCCCACGTATCTCATTGGCCTTGCCATGAATCGTATCCAATTGCTCCGTCCTACTTTAAGCAAATTCTTGACTAGCTTATCGAACTATAAGGAAAGGTGAAGAAGGAATTAAAAAGCAAAAGTCGAAAGTAAACTTAAAAATAAAAAAAGGAACACGAGGTTGATCGCAAATGAAGGAAGCACTTTTTGACCACGTTGCTGCAGGTTATGATTCCTGGTATGATACTGAGCTTGGATCAGTCTCTGATCAAGTTGAACGTCGCCTAGTCCAGTCCATGTTTAAGGCACCGGGTCCCAAGGTTCTTGAGATCGGCTGTGGTACCGGACAATATACCAGCTGGCTTGTGCAAGAGGGATATGAGGTCACTGCTGTGGATATTTCCGCCGAAATGATGGCTCTAGCCCAAAAGAAACTAGCGGCCATTGAGGGAAACACCGCAAAGACAAAGCCTGTTCACTGGTGGCATGCTGATATTACAGCAATTCTGGATCAACTGGAAACCTATGATGGGATTTTTTCCATGACCGCCTTTGAATTCGTACCCGAACCGGAAAACGTCTTGCAAAAACTTTTTAGTCGTTTAAAGCCCGGAGGCTGTATGATGATCGGACTCATCGCTGGCAGGAGTGCCTGGAGTAAATACTATGCTGAGGCAGCTCGTGACAATCCCACATCTGTCTTTGCCCGTGCTGCTCTTTATACCAAAGCCGAAATATGTTCCTGGCAAATCGGTGGATCTGTGGAAATTGGAGAATGTCTTTTCTTCCCACCGAATGTTCGAACAACAGCTGAGGCCCTTTTTCTCGAGGAGAAAAGAGAAGGAAATCCTGGGTTCGTGGTGGCAAAATGGGTAAAATAAAAATAATCACAGAAGGAACGTAACCTTATGGAAAAAGTAAAGCTGATTAAAATGATCAAGAATAATCCTAATGCCATAGCCTATATAACTAATCCGACCGATGAGATTAAGTTATTGGCTGTTCAAAAAAATGGACTTACGTTAAAATATATTGATAATCCAACCAGAGAGATGCAAGAATTAGCTCTAGCTAATAATGGCCGATCGATTCAATTTATAGATGATCCTACAGAAGCTATGATGATCAAAGCGATCAATGATAGCTGGGTTAATTTAGAGTATCTTAAAAATCCCAGCTATCATTTAATCAAATTGGCGATCAATCGAGCCGGCTGGGCTATTAAATATGTTAAGAATCCAAGTGAGGAATTGCAATTATTAGCTGTAAGAAAGAATTACGATTCAATAAAATTTATCAAAGAACCTTGTGCAAGTGTCCAGGAAGAGGCTGTAAAAATCAGTTATGATGCCTTAAGATATATCAATTCTCCTACCCCTCAGGCAGAGCTTCTAGCGATCAAGCATAGTGAGAACGCTATTACCTTTATCAATGATTTAGATCAACATAAAATCTTAGAATTTTTGAAAGTCAATAGTTTAGTGATTAACTATGTTATGAACCAAATCACTAAAGATGAATTAGAACAGGTGTTAAAGGAAGCCTTAGCCAATGAAGAGGTTGAAGAAAAATATGTCAGAGATTTTTTAAATTGCAGTTACCTCAATCAAAACAGCGACCTTATGCCCATGGACAAGATCATGTTTATTTATAAATATGGCAGTAAAAAGGCGAAAAAAATAGCTGTAGATGAAAAGCTGAAGATGCTATAGGAGTGAGACATCATGAATTTTACAGACACCTTAAAAAGTGTTGACTTAGTACTATCGACGGGAGAAGTCCCCTTAATCGTTGGGGAGAGCGGAATCGGCAAAACGGCTTTAGCCCAGGTAATCGCTCAAGAAAATCACTGGAGTTTGATTGTGATTAATGGGAATCTCCTTAAAGAAGGTGAAATCGGCGGTCTGCCAACGATCGAAGCTTATTCAGGCGTCAATGATCTAGAAGATCAGGTTGAAAAGAAAGCGACAGTATATGCTGTTCATCATAAGCTCAGGGAAATTGATGAAGAAATATCTCAAGGAAAAATAGTTCTGTTATTTATCGATGAAATCAATCGCTGTGAACATACAGTCCAACAGGAACTTATGAATTTGATCTTAAATCGGGAAATCAATGGCTATAAGTTGCCTGAAGGGGTAAAAATATTAGCCGCTATGAATCCTTCCAGTAAATATGGTTTAGATTTTGATTACCAGGTTGTCGATATGGATGCCGCCCAAGAAAATCGGTTTGTCTGGTTATCGATGGAGCCTGATTATAATCAGTGGATAGATTGGGCCATAGAGGTCGGAATTGAGCAAAAGGTTGTCGAGTTTATCTCCACCTTCCCCGATTATTTGCATAAGATCAACGAAGACGACCTAAGTGCAACTCCCAGAAGCTATGAGAGAATTTCCAGCAGTTATAAAATGTATAAAGAGAAAAAAGCTTCCATACCCCGCTCCGTGTTTTTAAATGTTATCAAAGGAAATGTCGGGCGCTTAATCGCCGAAGAGTTTGTGAGCTTTGTGGAATCCGATCATCGTTCCCTCATATCCTATCAAGATGTTTTTTCAGGAAATTCTCTTCACGAATCGATCAGAGAAAGAGTAAAAAGCGAAAGCCATACCCGGCTTTATCTAGCCGCCAAGAATATTCTTAAAAGCCTAGAGGCAACTATCTTAAATCATCGTGATGATTCAAACTTTTATATGGAGAGGCTTATTGAGTTGTTAAAACTATATCCTGTCGACTTAAAAATAGGAATCATGAAAGATATTAAAAACAGTTATCCTGAAGTATACAAACACGCCCTAGAGAATGAAGGGTTTATCGAATCCTACTTTGAATCTTATCGTTTAGTCAGGTGACAGCTATGGAAATTTTTTTTGACAATCAAGTTCAAGGGCTTTACGAAAAAACAGATATCCTTATCAATAATTTGTTTAAAGCAAAACCCAAAGGTGATCATGCTCATACCAGGATAAATATACCCAAAGAGTTTGAAGACGAGTTTTTCAGCCTTGTGGATCAAGTTAATTTAAGCCTGATGGAAGACAAAGATCATTTCTATGGCTATTTTTTGCTGCAAATGTCCAGAGAAATACGCTTTGATATCAGCAGCCCTACGGCTGTGAATTTTAAAGGGGCTAAGTATGTTATCTACTTTAACCCCATCATTTTTTTAAATCTTAATCTAAAACAAATGGAAAGTACCATTAAACACGAAATACTCCATATAGTATCCCTGCATTTAATAAGGGCAAAGGAATTCAAGGGTAGCTACAGCACATTAGCTATCAATATGGCAATGAATATCGTCGTCAATACCTATTTGGATCATCTGCCCCCCTATTCTGTTACCTTAGAATGGGTAAATTTAAATTATTCTTTAAAACTCCTGCCTTTTAAACCCTTTGAATATTATTTGGAAGAGATCCAAACTGCCCTAGACTTGTTGGAAGCAGATCAGGATGCGGCGGATGAAAGTGATACTGATGACTCCCATGCTGAAAGCACAGATGACGCTGATGATAGCAAAGATAAAGCCGATGCTGCTAAAGATAATGCCACTGAAAGTAATCAAGACGAAAAAATAGAAACAGCTTATAACCCTGAAAAAACCCATGACATATGGGCAGACTCCAGTGATACCGATGAAAAAACACTTCAAGAATTTACTGAGCAGTTTATCAATAATGCTCAAAAAGGCAGCATTCCTAATTATTTAGAAAGCATGATCTCATCCCTTAAAAACAGCAAGGGTGAATTGCCTTGGAATTTATATCTTAAGAGGCTAATGGGAGTTGTTGAAAGTAATAACAAGAAGACAATAACCAGAAGAAATAGAAGACAGCCCGATAGATTGGATTTAAGAGGTCAACTTAGAAGTCATAAAGCAAAAATTGTTGTTGCCCTGGATATCAGCGGCAGCATTAGTGATCAAGAATTTAATCAAGCCATTCAAGAAGTCCTGGATATCGTTAAAAATTACAATCATGAAATTATGATTATCGAATGTGATAGTGAAATCAGACGGGTGTATGACGTCAAATCTGCAAAGGATATCAAAGATCGAATTAATATCAGAGGCGGCACCCGATTTACCCCGGTTTTTGAATATGCCAATCATCATAAGGTTAATTTGTTAGTCTATTTTACGGATGGCTTAGGGGAAGAAAAGCTTCTAACCATACCTAAAGGGTATAAAACGTTATGGGTTATTTCTGGGAGAGGAGATAAGCTTTCCTTAAAAGAGCCATATGGGGCAGTTAAAAAGCTAAAGAATATTGTAACGAAAGATGATTCACTAAATATGAGTGATGTTAAAAGAGATGGATATTCAATGAATGACCAGGAGAAGATGCCTATTTGATGCAACCTACAGAGATTAAATTTTCAACCCAACTTACGTGACTCGCTATACCATATCCTTCAGTTTCTATAAATCCGGTATAGAAACTGACAAAAATCTTCTCTTGTATTGTTCCAACTCAATATCATTAGTATGATCATCTACCCCCCTATTAAAAATTCAGCCCCTTTTATATAAGCCGCTTGTTGCAAGAGATGCTCCACTTCAGTGTCATCTCTTTCAATTACTACGTTTTCAGGCAACACTTCAAGCTCCAGATTCATGGCTAATTTCTTTACAAAGGTGGAGGCTATCAGCATGTGCTGGTGGAAATAAATTCCACCAGCGGGATGTAGCTATTAGGTGTCCGAGTAAGATCCTAACATCAGCCAACTCAAAAGGACAAATGTAAAATTAAATGGAAAGTTTCCTTAGGTCTGATTTACTTCCAAGGCTTCTTTCGCCATCTGCTCATATTCATGGAGACCGGATATTATTGCAAATTCGGCAATTCCGACTGGGTATGCAGCCACTAATTCAATGATATGCGGTTTCAGCTTTGTCCAGAAATATCCCCCCGCTTCTTTGTATGCCTTGATAAGTGAGTCGAGGCCTACTTCACCAAACATCTTGTAATAGATTACAAAATCATTTGACATATCTGTCACCCTTGCCTCAGTCCAATCAATCAAACCAGTTACGTTTGCATCTTTATCAACTAAAATATGACCTGCATGTACATCCCCATGAATTAGTCCCGTCTCTTTAGGCCACATCTCATCATCGTTCAGCCATGCCTGCCATCGATTCCATAGTGACTCTCCCACACCAAATTTTATCTTGACTGAATCCATACGCTCTTTCATGGGTTGTCTTGCTTCTTCCGGCGTATGAACAACCAATCCAGCTTCAATTGCCTTTTTATTTGGAATACTGTGAAGCGACGCTAGGGCTTTACCAAGCGTCTGATGAAAACACTCCGGTACATTGTTCTCATCAATTTTCCAGACATAGGCATGTGTTTCAGGATCTATTGTGCCTGCGGGTACGCCACATAACTTCTTGTATGCAATCAGCTCATCTGTGTAAACCGACCAGTTTGGCGCTTGAAATGTAACGTATTGGTTCACGAGATCTAAGGCTTTTTTCTCCGTTTTCGTTCTAGGAACAACATCTTGACGCCTAGGAAAACGCAGCACCCACTCATATCCTTCATGAGCAGTAGCAAATACGACCTGAAAGTCCAGTCCCGATTCATTAAATTCTAGAGTGTTTTCGTTAACCTGTAGACCATGTTTTTTCGCTATTTCAATGACTTGATTTTTCGTTTTATTCATTCGTCATCACGTCCTCATCCTATTATTCTCGCTTACTAGTAAGCCGTTTACATCAAAAAGCTGTAGGTTTAACGCCAGCACTTTCTATGTTGACTTCTATGTCACAAGCATCAACCAATTTAAACACTTCCTCCATTGAGTTCGAAAAGTCCCGCTGCTTATTAATATGAACGCCGACTAGAATCGCTTTTTGTTTCTGTTCCAGATATATTCCCCATTCTTAAAAATAAAAAAAACACAGGCTAGGTACCTGTGCATTGAGTAAACGGGAGTGCCTAATAAAGGATCATAGAAATCGATTTAGGTGGATAACGCTTGTTTCTCCTGATGATCAAGACGGTACCGAGCTTTTACTCGAACCGAATGACCATCCTGCGGCCAAAGAGTATCAAAAGAAGTTATTTGCCGATGGCATCCCCGCAACAATGTTTGGTGTTGCAGATATTCATAAAGAGTACAAAAGATTATTGAAAAACGGCGTGAAGTTTACTATGGAGCCCACAAAAATGGGCGATTTCACAATAGCGGTCTTCGACGATACATGCGGCAACTTTATTCAGATAATCCAGAAGTAACTTTATGTCGAAATAGATGTTCGTAAAGTGTTTTTATCAACAAGTGTGCGTGTGCGCTATGATTTTATTATAATGATGCCGTCAACAATTCAATTGCCGTTTTGAAAAAGTAAAAATTATACGATACTCTGCCTTGTTGTTACTGCTCAGTATGAGCTAACTTTACAATATCCTTGCATTCTAAGATAGATTGATCGAAATCAGTATTAACAGAATGAATCATGGCGACGCCCAGTTCTCTCAAGGAAATAACGTGATTTGGAATAAGCTGCCTGGCGACGGGATAGAGCCACGATAGTGCGCGATAATAGTTATGGGTCCTCTTTAAGCCCTTTGTAGGATGTATAAAGCCTGGGCGGAACATAAACGCTCTTTTGAACGGAAGTCGCAACAGGTCGTTCTCCGTTCTTCCTTTAATTCGAGCCCACATAATCCGCCCCCGCTCTGTACTATCCGTCCCGTCACCAGATACGTAACAGAAAACCATGTCCGGATTCAAGCCTGAAAGTAGGCTTGCCACATGCAAGGTAAGATCATGAGTTACCCGTTTGTACTCCTCTTCCTTCATCCCGACCGATGAAACGCCTAAGCAAAAAAAACAGGCATTGTAGTTTATTAGTTGAGGTTCAATTGTCGATAGATCAAAGAAATTGCTGTGCAGGACTTCAATTAATTTGGGATGTGATACGCCGCACGGGTTTCGGTTGATGACTAACACCTGTTCAACATCCGGATGCATAAGACATTCGTTCAATACGCCCTCCCCTACCATGCCCGTAGTTCCTGTGATGATTGCTCGAATTTTCGACCTCGCTGATGTCATTTGATTCCAACCACCCTTCGTTTTGTCATAAATTAACCAACCCTTGTTTAATTATTTGCTGTAATAATTTCTTTTAACGTGACATTTTCATTCAAATAACGTGCCTTTGGATTACTTTCTTTTTTTAATCGGATCGCCTTTTGCGGACAAAGGTTTATACACGCAAGACAAAATTCGCAATTCCCCCCATATGCGGGTTTAAGCTCATCGAGTTTTATATTGTTACGCGGGCAAACCTTTACACACGTTCCACATTGATTACAGTCGTTCCCAACAGAAAAGTCTTTATCGGTATTAAAGTTTGGGTTTCGTTTGTAGAAATACTGAATGGCTTTGGTCAACATTGAATCTGTGAATGACCCATTCCTGATATATCGCTTCTTTTGATTCACGTCATTTAACAAACGGCTCAAATTTTCTTCAGTATATTTCTTTTTCATCTTTTGCTTCTCAATATTAAAAAATGGTAAATAGTTATCTATCATGAGTAAACCGTCTGCATATTGAACATGAATATCATTTTCCTCAGCATACCGTACAAACCAATTGACACCGCCTGCAAGCTTGTTCCCATAGGTCATGATGACAAAAATATAAGGGCTCTTAAGGGTGATCTTCTCAATGAATTCCCGGACAATTTTTGGAGCTGCAAAGCCGTAACAGGGAAATATAAGGCCTATCTTTTCGTCTTCGAAATGAAATTGATCACCCTTTAAGACGTTTGGTATCGAATAAATTTCTCCTCCAAATCTTTTTGCAACATCTAAACTGTTGCCAGTAGCTGTAAAATAAAACACTTTCATAATGTACCTCCACTAATTTTATCTTTCGTTTTCGAATAGAATTCAAACACATGAATGTTCGAAATACCCTAATACCTCTTATGGGTGACAATAGATGGTTAAAGGGTTAATACTTTTATATTTTCACAACTATCGAACCGTTATGTCTTATAAAAACTGCGCTAAATTATTGCTGCTGTAATGATAACAACTTACTAACTTCCTCAATTAACTCTTCATTTACTTTGCAGATCAAAAATTTTCCTTTTTTCTCTGTACTAATTAAATCGGCATTCACTAATTCTTTGATATGATGTGAAATAGTCGGAGCACCAATATTCAACGAACTGATGATATCCGTAACAAAGCATTCCGAATCGGTTGGAAAACTAGATTCATGCATCTCAGCGATTTTAAAATACAATTCTAGTCTATTGGGATTCGATAGTGCCTTAAATATCTTTGCCGCTTTTTTCGTGTCCATATTCCAACTCCAAACTCATCCTATAACGATTCGATAACTATCGAAATCAATTGTAACTTTTCTAAATGCTCCTGTCAATAGCTCGTTGCAGCCTATTAAACTTCTTCAAGAAATTTAACTTGGATCTTACCCTCTAGTAGATCTTCAAACTTTTGGGCTGCTTCCTTAAAATAGGCTGAAATTCCATGGGCTTTGAAGGCCTCTGTATCCTTGTACTTTTCAAATAAGGCTCTACAACCCGTTATACCAAGGCTTTCAATTACCTTAATAGCAATAGGTAAAGCTTTGATATGATCTCCACTTTTTCCCCTGCTCCACACCGTGCACGAAGTAGAGTAAGCACCCAGCGAGTTGCTATCCAAAAATAGTACTTTTCCAAATGCTCCTCTCAGAACGGAGCGTGCAAGTCTCCTGTGCACTCCGCTCGCCAGTGATTCACTGTCAGCCGACATTCGCGCTTACAAATCGCTTACCGTCATATTTACCTGAGTGGATATTGGTGTGGCATTCGAGACATACTGCGAGAGTCTTTCTTCTCATCGCCATCATTCGTTTCATCCATTCTGGTTTTTCTTTTCTACCGTTACTTTCGAGGTCTTTCAGTTTATTGACGTGATGCATTTCAATATTCTCACTTGATCCACATAACTCACATGTATCGTTCATCAGACGATCAATAAGTTGGCTCTTAATGCTGAACACTTTCCCTGTCGGTAACGCGTCCACAATCACGGCATCCTTCTTGTATCCGAGCTTAAATCCTCCGAAATAAGCGACCAACGGCTTTTTTCCTTCCCGTTTCACTTCCGTTTGAAGCACCTTGTAACTTTGTCCCTCCGTTTCACGAGTCGTTTTGTACGACTTGAAGATTTTATTGACCGTCGTTTTGAACTTATTCGCAAGGGTACGTGCTAAAGACAATTCCATTGTTCTCTTGAGGCCATGCAACTGATGAGCATTATAGGCAAGCAGATAATATTGAGCGAATCCACGAAATTCGGACTGGTATTGGGCAATAATATCGAAGTCGGAGTTGATCGTCCGTTCTTTTCGGTGAATTGGTTTTCCTTTCTGCTTATATTCTCTTGCTTTGTCTTTCATCTTCTCGTCTGGAACGCGAAAACCGATCACCCCATTGATGCTACGTTGTCCACGTTTGTCATGTTTAGTATCCTGATGTAACACGTGGATGTCATAGCCGAGAAATCGCGCTTTTTCGGTTTTCGCATGGGTAATCAAGGTCTTTTCTTCGCTAAGCGTTAATTTTAGTTCACTCACGAGAAAGGTTCTAATTTGTTCCTTGATCTTGATCGCATCCTGCATAGGACCTGAAACGCCCAACAACCAATCATCCGCATAGCGGATGTAATAGAGTCGTCTGAATGCTGGGTCAAACGCATCTTTGGAAGGCATGGACTGTCTCTGTTTATTAAGTTCCTTTACTATCTTCCAGTCCTGATGGCGCATGTGCCTTTTCATCTGGTTGTTCAGCGCTTTGTAGGTTTTGTTCTCAGCCCGTCTGCCCCCGCAGTTATAGACGGGGAGGATGTGTTTCTCCATAAACTGATCGAACTTATCCATATACAGGTTAGATAGTAATGGACTTAAAATTGAGCCCTGTGGACATCCGCTTAGGGTGACGTTATATTTCCACTCTTCCATATACCCACATTCCAGAAAGTGTTTCATCAGTCTCATGAAGCGATTGTCTTTCACTTTTTCAGTCAGAATTCCGAGTAGAACGCCGTGATCAATACTGCCAAAACAGTCGCGAATGTCGCCTTCGACGAACCATTTCACACTTTTCCAACCATTTTTGGCCCGAATAGAATCTAGTGCCGTGTGGCATCCTCGATTGGAACGGAAACCGTGAGAGGCGTTGCTGAATTGCGGATCAAAGTAGATATTCAGAATCAGACGAATGACTTCTTGAAGTAATTTGTCCGACCATGATGGCAGTCCGAGAGGGCGTTGCTTTTTACTGCCCTTTTTCTTGATATACATACGTCTGACGGGTGAAAAACGATAGGTTTCCTTTTTCAGTTGATCAATAATTCGATCAATCTTAGCAATGGACATACCGTCAACCGTTTCGTCTGTCACACCCTTAGTCATTGCGCCGTTGTTGGCATAAATATTTTTGTAAGCGATAAGATACAATTCTTTGTTGTAAAGCAAACGGTAGATGCGATATAACGGCACCTTTCGCTTGCCTCTGTCGCCGATGATATCTAATACTTTTTCGGCCTTCTGCATTCCGCATACCTCCAAGCGATTGATATCGTAACCACCTGTCTTCCTTCTCCTGATCTCCCGCTTACTTGGTTACCCTTTTGGCGGTCTAAGCGATCCAGCGGCACATATTAAAGTCCGCCTGTGCAACTGTCATTACGACCGCCACTTTGAATACTATGAAAACTCCGTTACCATAGGGGTCTCCCCCCTTAGGCAATCCCATGTTCTTTATGACAGGAACGTATTAGTGCAACTTAGGTTCTTCATTCATAACCTTGATTGAGCTCATTGCCCAACGTCCAGCAATCTAGGAGTTCCTCAGACGAAAGTTTTATCTGAGTATATTGCAGGCAGGGAGTATTTAGATTGTGTATCCCTGAATGTGAAGTTCCATCACTGGTTATTGAAGTTTAAGCAGTTTAGCCTTAACCATATTACACAGAACTAGCAGAGCAATACCTTAACAAACTTCGGATATCCTCTGCGTTACCTTCATGCTGTTGTCCCCTCGCCCTTTCGAGTCTAGGTAAGAAGGTTGTTCTCAAAGCATTTCCAAGGGCTTTGGTCCGTTACTCGGACAATTCCAAATCTCAAATGACATGGCGCACACTTTCGTATTCACACGGCGTTCCATCAACCTAAAACTACTTTCTTATATCACAATATTTCCTACTTGTACTCTGAATTTATTCACTTTGGTTATCTGCTTATTAGATAGTTCAAGCTTCGCCAGTATTTGTTGAATTGTTTCGGATTTGGTTGCATGTATCAATCTGTGAATATCAGGAGCAATTATGACAAGATTACTGTATTTATCTCCTCCGCCAGCAATAATTGGAATGATACGATGGCAATGGACATCATTTACTTCTAATCTTTTACCGAGTACCTCACACATTCCGCCTTGGGCAGAAAATAAGGATATTCGGTTGTCATTATACTCAATACTTCGGTCTATTACTGGATTTTTGCTGAGGTATATGAATTCGAAGCCTGATACACTTTCGCTTAGTTGATGAATGAATTTTCTCCCTTCAGGTGTGAATTTGTTTACCATTTTGGAGTGACTCATTGCATTTTTAGTTTTACATGCTGACATTGGGAATATGATGTGACCATGTATATATGTCATCTTCTTAGCATATCCCTTATACTTTTCCAAGTATAGCTTGCTGGGAGAACCCTTATTGGTAGAGATTGACTTCCACCTGATTTTAATGTTCCTATCAAGCTCATATCCGATTTTTGAGAAGTCTTTAGTACAATGTGTTGCTATACGATAGTAATTTTAAGTTCCAAGAACATAAGAATTGTAGAGACTTACATTCTTGTCTGCTGAATTTTTTTGGATTTTCTTGATAAGATCCTTCCCTTTAGCTATTATTTTCACAACAGCACTGGGTTTGATATTTGAGTTAGCGACTCGTTTCCTTCCCTTAACAACAGCTTTGATTTTGAAACCGAGGAACTCCGATGATTTCTTGCGCAGGTTTGTAATCTTTGATTTTTCTGGACTTATTTCTAGATTTAGTCTCTCTTTGAGCCAGAGTTTAGCTGCGACAAACATCCGTTCTGCTACATCTCTGGTTGGACACATGATTTTGAAATCATCACAGTACCTGATAATATAGCATTCCTTCAGTTTTGACCCTCTGCGTATTGCTCTAATTTTGCCTTCGTTTCTTTTATAGGGGTATGAAGTTTCATAGCTTTCCCATTGATCGCTGATCCACCAATCTAATTCATTAAGGACCACGTTAGAAAATAATGGAGAACACAGACCACCCTGCGGAACGCCCTTACTGGGGATTCCTATTCCTTCAATTTCTGCCTTTAACATAGCCGATATAATACAAAGAAGGTTCTTGTCCTGAATTCCCATAGTCCACATCTGTTTAAGAAGCTTTCCATGATCGACATTATCGAAAAATCCCTTTTTAGCGATGTAAGATAGAGCCATAAGATTTCTCTAGTACAAGATCATGAAGTCTTGTAAACTAGCAAAGAAAGAAGGGC
>NZ_SPQQ01000028.1 GCF_004766045.1 Desulfosporosinus fructosivorans | reverse complement strand
CCCCTTATTATATTTAAATAAGCACAAGCATCCAACCCGTCATTCGGATCGTTTGCTTGTGCTTTTATAGTACCAATGTGAACAAGTAGGAAAAATGAAAGGGTAGTACCAGCACCACTCTGGTTGGATAATGGGAGCCTGGAATTCATCCAGGATATTCTACGTTTATAAGAGTATTATTCAGTTCTCACAACAAAATAAAATGATTGCTTGTTGAACATATAATAATGTTTTTTTAAATTCATATCCAACAAAATATGATGAATCAATGACACCTGATGAAACTTCTTCTCCTCTGAAAAACGGAGGACAAGGATTGAGTAATGCATTTGAATTAGCCTTTGACATAAGATTAATCGTTACCTGATATGGGGCAAATAACTCTTTATTTTGAGATATTGAATCAGTTAGAACTATATCACTTTTTACAATAACTTCATTAATAGAATTAGATATATTAAATGTCTTAGAGTTTATATCAATCTCAAATCCCTTTGGACATACTTGAGTTAAATTAATTCCAAGAGTTTTTGATGCTTCTACCCATGCCCTTCCTATATTTCCATCCCCTCCAATATAGATATAATTTAAATCCAAATAATTCTTTCTAATCTTACTTATCGAATATAAATCTGCAAGAATCTCACAAGGATGATTTTCACTCGTCATAGCATTAATAACAGGAATAGTTGAATACTTACATATTTTTTCAATTAATTTAATATCATTGTGCCTTACTACTATCCCATCAGCCCAATTTGTTAAATAAGAAACAACATCTTTTATATCTTCCTTTTTATCAAGCGTTTCACTTGGAAACAAGATTACTTGTCCTCCTAATGATGAAATCCCTTTTTCAAATGTTACTCTTGTACGAATACTTGAATCTGGAAAAAACAATACGAAAGTTTTATTTTTAAGCAACTTTTTATAATTAGAAGCTTTCTCTAATTCACTTGCCTTATTAAAGACTCCTACTACTTCGTCCATCGTTAAATCAGATATTCTTATTAAATTTCTCATTTGTCCACTTCCATTTTCCCTATTAAATGTGAATAAATTAAAGCTCCGTTCTCCTCTAAATAAAGTTTGCTAGACAAAATGGCTACAGTGAATTAATAATAAAAAGCCAATAACCGTAGTATTCAGTTATTGGCTAAGATGCGTTTTGGTTAGTCCAGATCATTATTAATTTTTCCAAGCAAGATTATATCATTGTCCAATAATGTCCGACTTTATTATTGAGTGACAGACTTTATTATCAGTGAACACCCTTTACCCACACTTCGAGTAGCCACAATGCGTACACACAACGCAGCCACTTTCATGGTTAATTGGCATGCCACACTCAGGGCATGCATTGCCCGAAGCAACATTGGTATGGGCCTTCTTTACGGCGACCTTTTCTGTAGCGGACTTCCCGCGTCCGAGAGCAACAGATTTTTCAGCCATAGGAGCTGTTTCCTGCATTCCCTTTTGCATACTTCCGATATTTATCCCAACCTCATTATATTTCTTAATCACTCGGGCAATAGCATCTGGGCAGGATGTGACGTTAACCCCTTCACGGCGCATACAAGCAGGGCAACGAATACCTTTGATCTGTTCAGTTATTGCCTCGACGGACAAACCGGAACGCAGTGTAATGGAGATCAAACGGGCAGTTGCCTCGGATTGGGATGAGCATCCTCCTGCGCGTCCGGTATTCGTGAAAACTTCACAAATTCCTTTTTCATCCGCATTAACACTGACATAGAGGTTTCCACATCCGATTTTTATTTTTTCTGTAACGCCTATCGTAGTGGTTGGTCGTGGACGCGGAACGACTGTATTTACTTCCGGAATGAACGGTGTACTTGGAGGTATAACCTGTCCGGACGTCAGTTGTTCTTCGGCTTCCTTCTCAGCCTGGGCTTGTGTTGTTCCTGTGGAAAGCACCTGCTCGTCTCGACTTCCATCGCGATAGACCGTTAATCCTTTGCAGTTCAGTTCATCTGCCAGACGATACGCTTGGGCAATGTCTTCGCGTGTCGCGCTATTAGCAAAGTTAATAGTTTTTGATACCGCATTATCCGTATATTTCTGAAAAGCCGCTTGAATCTGGATGTGCCATTCAGGCGCGATCTCTTGAGCCGTGGTAAAGACTTCTTGTACCCAGTTGGGGACTTCCTGTATACCTAAGACCGTTCCCACTTCTGCAATCTTAAGCATTAATTCCGGAGAATAGAAACCAAACTCTTTAGCAAACGCTTCAAAGAGCGGATTGACCTCGACCAAAGCCGTTCCATCCATCACTGTTTTAGTATAGGCAACTGCAAAAAGAGGTTCTACCCCGCTGGAAGCACCGCAAATCATGGATATCGTTCCTGTTGGAGCGATCGTCGTCAAGGTGGCATTGCGCAGTTTCATGACTCCATCATAAATCGAGCCTTCATAATTCGGGAAGTTTCCCCGTTCTTCAGCCAGACGTTGAGACTCGATACGGGCTTCCGTCTGAATGAATTGCATAACTTTCTCAGCATATTCAACTGCGTCTTCTGTAGCATACGACGTTTGAAGCAAAATAAGCATATCGGCAAAGCCCATCACACCAAGACCAATCTTGCGGTTCCCCTTTACGACTTCATCAATGATTGGCAGTGGATATTGATTCACATCAATCACGTCATCAAGAAAACGAACGGACAAGCGGATCACCTGACTCAAACGCTCCCAGTTAATAACCATTTTCCCTTTTTTCTCGATTACCATAAGTTTTAGATTGATCGACCCTAAGTTGCACGCCTCATTTGGGAGAAGTGGTTGCTCTCCGCAAGGATTGGTCGCTTCAATCATTCCCTGCAAAGGAGTAGGATTTCCTTCATTTAAGCGGTCAAGAAACACTATTCCAGGTTCTCCATTCTGCCAGGCATGTTCAACGATCTTATTGAAAATCTCCGGCGCGGATAATTTCCCTGCTGAGAGGCCTGTATGTGGATCTATGAGATCATAAGGACGGCCTTCTCGGACAGCCAGCATGAAGTCCTCAGTGATCCCGACGGAAATATTAAAGTTTGTAATTTCTTTGTTATCTTCTTTGCACTGGATGAAATCCACAATATCCGGATGGTCCACACGCAGAATCCCCATATTAGCTCCACGTCGAGTCCCGCCTTGCTTAACGGCTTCTGTAGCAGAATTAAAAACCTTCATAAAGGAAATCGGACCGGAAGCTACTCCACCCGTTGAGCGAACCGTGCTATTTTTAGGTCGTAAACGAGAAAAACTGAAACCGGTTCCGCCACCAGATTTATGAATAATTGCAGCGTTTTTAATTGCATCAAAAATTTGTTCCATGCTGTCTTCAATTGGTAAGACAAAGCAAGCACTCAATTGTCCAAGATCCCGACCGGCATTCATAAGCGTCGGTGAATTTGGCATGAATTCAAGGTTCGCCATCATGGTATAGAAATCTTTAGCTAAGGCTTTAGTTTCTTCTTTGCCTTTGCCGTATTTATCCTCTTCGATTTCTGCAATCACACTGGCAACTCGGTATAGCATGTCTTCCGCAGTTTCAACCACTTGTCCGTTTTCTTGTTTTAAATATCGTTTAGCCAATACTACTCGAGCATTAGGTGTAAGATTTGCCTTAGGCCAGTTTTTTGGTGCTTGTCCTTCGAAATTCAACTTAGAATCCCCAACTTTCCTTCATAACTATTTACTCTAGTCCCTCTTTTACATAGTTCCCCGCTTTTCAATAAGCTCGTGCAACTCTTCCATAAACCGTTGTATATCCCGAAACTGACGATAGACTGAAGCAAAACGTATGTAGGCTACTTCGTCCAATTCAAACAGCTGCTCTAGCACAGCTTCCCCAACTTGAGAACTCGACACTTCACGCTCGTTACTGTTACGCAGGATTTTTTCTACAGCGTAGGCTGCCTCCTCAATTTGTTCCGTAGAAATCGGCCTTTTTTCACAAGCCCTGAGCATACCAGCCATCATTTTGGAACGAGAAAATTCTTCACGCCGTCCTTCTTTTTTTACTACAACGAGCGGAGAATCCTCAAATTTTTCAAAGGTGGTAAACCGACGCAAACAACGTTCACATTCCCTGCGTCTTCGGACTGCCGTTCCTTCTTCAACCTGACGTGAATCATGAACTTTTGTGTCCTCGTTGCCGCAGAATGGACAATGCACACCTTCACCCCCAACATCTAGTACTTTTTTAATTTAACCACACTATATGTTGTGTGTCAAACTCATTTATGCTCTTTATGACGCTTTTCCTTCACTCCCTCTTGTTTTATTGTCCACTTGCTCTTCCTTCCTTATTTTTAGAAGGATCATCCATTGAGTAAGTGTATTATCTCTTTAACCAAGAATGCATTATCGTAGTATTCATTGCAGAAATAGGGCAGACTAACTTAACACTCATACCCATCAATATTTATCTATAGAAAGGAAGTTGACGTAACCTTGAAAAAGAAATTCCCTGACAAAAATCCTAACCCGAACACTAAACCTATTCCTTCCCGTCCTGAAGATCAACCTAGCATGGATTCTCGGGATGGTCATGGTCTTTCAAGTGAGGAAGCCCTACGTTCAAAAAAGTAAGCTGTAGATGTAATGATACGAAGGAGGACTCTATCGCGATTCACTCGGATAGGGTCCTCCTTTGTATTACTTTAGACTCCTCCCCTATAGTTCCCAAGGGTAAAAGCCTCATGCAGCGCCCACCGCTATGTTCTCGAGTGACAAATACGGGGTAATCTCCTCCTGATAGAAGTAAGGGTCTCACGATTGGATAAATATATCAATTTAGACAAAAGCTATCTATAGACAGAAAGAAACAGAAGGTGGATCATGTTCAATCGACTTATTACTAGATCCAAACGGAAAATAACGAATCAACACGCTGAGAAGACTCCCCCTCCTTCATCTAGTAATCTACCTAAACTTTCTAAGGATTTAAACGAGAATCTAAAGGCCATTAATAGCATTTTCAAAAATACCAGTGATCTCATTATCCGAGAGTTTAAAATTGGAACAGAGCTACAAATAAATGCTTTTGCCGTTATGATCGTCGGTTTGATCAACGAAGAATCTGTAAATGAAAACTTAATTAAACCGCTTATGTCTCTACAACGAGATATAAGCAAGGAATCTATCGTTAAAGTTGTTAAAGATAGTGCATTATTTGTACCAAGCATAAAGGAAACACATACGTTAGACGATACGGTTGCAGGCATATTATCTGGAGACACGGGCTTATTCATTGACGGTGCGGACAGTGCGCTGCTTGCTTCGATTCGAGGGTGGGAAGCTCGGGGAGTTGACGAGCCGAAAACTGAATCCGTCGTACGAGGACCCAGGGAGGGGTTTGTTGAATCCCTTAGTACAAACACAGCTCTCTTGCGTAGGAAAATCAAAAACACAAACTTAAAATTTGAAAAAATGGTAATTGGCAAACAAACACAAACAAATATCTGTATCATTTATATTGATGGTATCGCTGATGCTAAGACCGTCCAAGAGGTTAAGCATAGACTATCTAGGATTGATACTGACTCAATCTTGGAATCAGGCTATATTGAGTCGTTCATTGAAGATGCTCCCTATTCACTCTTTCCAACTATAGGAAATAGCGAAAAACCAGATATTGTTAGCGCAAAATTATTAGAGGGAAGAATTGCCGTGCTAACCGACGGAACTCCGTTTGCCTTAACCTTACCTTACTTATTTATTGAAGCTTTTCAAAATAGTGAGGACTATTATTCACGTCCCTATCTTGCAACATGTATCCGCTGGTTGCGCCTGCTGGCCTTTTTCATTTCCACATTTGTCCCTTCCTTATATGTAGCCATAACCACCTTTCACCAAGAATTATTACCCACGTCCCTGTTAATAAGCATTGCCAGTGCCAATGAGGGGTCTCCCTTCCCCACCATAGTGGAAGCAATTCTCATGCAAATAGCCTATGAAATATTGCGAGAAGCCGGACTTCGTTTGCCTAAGGCAGTTGGACAGGCCGTGAGCATCGTCGGTGCACTGGTAATTGGGGAAGCTGCAGTTTCAGCAGGATTGGTCGGTGCTCCGATGGTCGTTGTAGTTGCACTTACCGGAATTTCTTCGTTTGTCGTTCCGGCTTTAACGGATGTCACCACTGTTACCCGCTTTGCTCTGCTCATCTTGGCTGGCTTTGCTGGACTTTACGGTGTAATGCTAGGCTTTGTGGGATTCATTACCCATCAGCTATCTCTTAGATCATTTGGCGTCCCCTATATGTCTCCAATTGTACCTTTAAAGATGGCTGACCTTAAAGATGTTTTCTTTCGGGCTCCTTGGTGGGCTATGACTACTCGACCTAGTCGCATAGGCAAAAACTCTACGAGACAAAAAGGGTCCTTAATCCCTCATCCATCAAGAGATAATCCTGAAAATTAGTATTTATTTGCTCTCCCAGAAAGGAGGACTGTATGATAGAAAATGTTCAAATCGCTCCAAAACAACTCATCTTGCTTGCTGTTATCAGTAGGCTCGTCATTACAATGACCTTTTTCCCGGCCTTGGATAGTCCTCCTGGAAATCAGGACACATGGATATCTGAGCTCCTAAGCATTCCTGTCCAATTATTTTTAACAATTCCGGTCTATCTGCTATGGAAGCGATTTCCCAAACAATCTCTTATCGAATATAGCCAGACGACCCTTGGCAAAGCGGGGAAAATTATCGGAATTCTCTATGTTCTGTATTTTCTTCATGCTCTGTCTGTATTTTTATTTCAATGGAGTGCCTTCCTTACGACTGCTGTTATGCCTGAAACTCCTGTTCTATTTTTACTGATTTTTCTTTTGCCCTTTTGTGCTTATGCAGTTCTTAAAGGCATCGAAGTTATTGCACGTCTTGCAGAGTTTTTTGCACCACTGATCTTCGTTGGAATCATTATAAGTTTTCTGTTATTAACTAAAGATATAGATTTACAGGTTTTTACCCCATTCATGGAAAAGAGCTTCATGTCAATATTTTTAGGTGCCTTGGTAATATCTTGTAGGACATCGGAAATCTTGATATTTGCTATGCTTTTACCTTATTTAAATGCAAAGAAAAAAAAGGTTCAATTAGTCTTTATATCCAGTTATTCAACCTTAGCCTTCTTTTGGATCATTTGTACAATAACAGTCTTTGCTACACTTGGACTTGATCTGACACGAATCCTACAGTTCGCCTACTTCACTGCCATTAGGCAAGTCAACGTCGGTAACTTTATTGAACGGATAGAATCAATTAGTCTAGCTATATGGATATTGAGCGGATTTTTGAGAATAACTCTGTATTATTATGTCATCGTACAAGGATTATGTCAGACATTTAACTTAAAAAGTTATAAATCGTTTGTCATTCCGACTCTTACAATTATTCTTCCTTTAGCGCTCTCTCTAGTACTACAGAGTAGTGTCGTTGAATTGAATGAATTCCTTTCATATAAGATAGAACCACTGTATAACTTGATTTTCATTTTCTTGATTCCCTCTATGCTATTCTCTATTGCTGTGATTCGAAAGCAAGGTGAAAATAAGGTATGAAAAAAATAATCTCCATAATATTATGTATCATTCTATTACTGATGCTCCCCGGTTGTTGGAATAGAAGGGAACTCAATACTCTAGCTATCGTTCAAGCTGTAGGAATCGACCGCACTGAAGATGGGCAAATCAATGTTTCTCTCCAGATACTTAAACCCAGTGCGATTAAAACCTCAACCTCTGAAAAGGCCAGTGGCAATAAAAGTGTCTGGGTGGTTACTAGTAAAGGAGAAACAGTTTTTGATGCTGTACGAAATGCTGCACTGCAAACGGACCGAAAATCATATTTCTCTCATAACACAGTCTACATCTTATCTGAGAGGATAGCCAAGGAAGGTATCAGGGATGAATTAGACCTTTTGAGCCGTGACCCTGAATTTCGCCAATCACCCTTTGTCTTTATCTCCAAAACAAAGGCAGAAGATATTATTAGAAGTGAACACGAACAAGAGAAAATCCCCGGGCAGGCAATCGAAAAACTAGCTAAACTATCGTTTGCGACTTCAAAAATACCAGAAGTCCAGTTGATTGACCTTCTCAAAAACCTGGCCAGCAAAACAAACGATTCAATTATTCCCGGCATCACCATAGTAGAAGGTGCTCCAGAAGCTGGCGCAAAAAATGTTGTTAAACTTGAGGGAACTGCCATTTTAAAAAGCGACAAGTTGATTGGCTGGTTTGATGCAAAAGAGACAAGAGGAGTTTTATGGATTCGTGGAGAGGTAAAGAGTGGTATTGTAGTCGTTCCAACTCCAGGAGACGAAACAAAGAAATCCGGGATTGAGATTATCAAGGCGACTAGTCGTATAGTACCTGAAAGGGTGGACGGCAATCTCGTTCTAACAATCAACGTAGAAGCAATGGGTAATCTTGGAGAACAAATGAGCACCGTAGATTTGAGCAAACCTGAACCATTTAAGGAACTGGAAGAAAAGACGGCCATGGTAATCGAAGAAGAGATATATAGCGCCATAGACAAGGCCCAACGTTGGGAGGTGGACCTCTTTGAATTTGGAACTGAAGTACATCGCCAATTCCCAAAAGAATGGCCAGCATTAGAAAAGAACTGGCGGGAAGAATTTCAAAAGCTTCAAGTTAATGTCGTAATCGACACTGAACTCCGTTGGACAGGATTCATTAGACAACCGGTACATCCACCTACTGATGAAGGAGAAGACACTTAATGAAAGTTTCCCTCTACGTTCTTGCCCTCTTAATTATCACAGTTCTTCTATCACTTGTTGACCTGCCTGCCCTTGTTAAAAAGAAGCAGCGTAAGGAACTCTTCTTTCTAGTTAGTCTCTTTAGTATAGGGTTTATTCTGAACTTCCTGCTTATCCTTGGCAAGAAACTACCTAATCCTAACAAATTAATTATCTCTCTTTTCAAGGCTCTCCTGAATTGAATAGGTAGCAGTCCCTCTTGTAGAAGTCGGAGTCTCGCGATTGATGAAAATGTGCAGACACGTATAAGGGAGCCCAGGTCTGGACTCCCTTATAGAGATCTATAATTTACTAGCTGACAGCGACTTCTTCTTGAGAGTCACCCAAGACCCTGCGAGCCTTTTCTTGTTTTCTAGATTTCTCTCGCTCCTCTTCCACAAGAATACGACGTAAAACCTTACCGACGGCAGTTTTAGGTAATCCCTCACGGAACTCAACTATCTTCGGAATTTTAAAAGCAGCAAGCTTACCCTGACAATGCGCTAAGATCTCGTCATTTGTCACACTCATTCCATCTTTAAGCACAATATACGCTTTCACCATTTCTCCCCAATAGGCATCCGGTATTCCTGCACACACAGCTTCTCTCACTGCAGGATGAGTATAGAGGACTTCTTCAATATCGCGCGGATAGACATTGTATCCACCACTGATAATCATATCCTTCTTCCTGTCCACAATATAGAAAAATCCGTCCTCATCCATATGAGCAATGTCCCCAGTATAAAGCCAGCCATCCCTCAAAACAGCCCCTGTCTCCTCGGGTTTTTGCCAATATGCCAGCATGACCTGATCCCCTTTAAGCACTAATTCACCGATTTCTCCTGGCGGCAGTTCCCTTTCACCCGTCTCCAAATCCATAATTTTGGCATCCGTATTTGGCGCAGGGATCCCAATGGATCCTACTCTGGCATGGAAAATGGGATTCAAATGACTAGCAGGCGATGATTCCGATAAACCGTAAGCTTCCACCAATCGTCCGCCTGTCAGTTCACCAAAGCGAATCGCAACCTCTTTGGGAAGCGGGGCAGATCCACTTAGACAGCAGCGAATAGAGGATACTTTATATTCCGCAATTTGCGGGTGATTAATGACTGCTACATACATCGTTGGGGCACCCGGAAAAAAAGTCGGTGCATAATCGTTGATGTGTTGGAGCACAGCATCAATCTCAAACTTAGGCAGAATAATCATAGCTCCTCCGGATAACATAGCTAGATTCATACAAGCTGTCAAAGCGTAGATATGAAATAAAGGCAGTACAGTAAGGACTCTTTCCTCCCCCTCGCGACCCACAATCCATTCCCAGGCCTGCATTGCGTTAGCCACAAGATTGCGGTGGGTTAGCATAACCCCTTTGGCAGTCCCGGTTGTCCCACCTGTGTATTGTAAAACAGCCAACTCGTCTGATCGAGTATCAATTGAAGGAGACTCTACCTGATCTAAGCTTGCATCCGCTAAAGTTTCCTCAATATCCATAAACACAGGGTTATCCGCTAAGCCCATACCATTTAATCCCGAAAAAGCGCTTAACCAGTCTAAGGCTATTAATTTCAGTCCCAATAATTCTTGGATCGGCGCGATGCGGGGCAGTAGTTGTGGAATAGACACTATTCCTATAGCGCCTGAATCTTTTAGGAGTGCTTTTAATTCGTCTTCTACATAGAGTGTATTCGTCTGCACCGCCACTGCCCCTACTCTTAGAATTGCAAAAAAGCTAATGACCCAATTAGCACTATTAGGCATAAAGATGGAGATACGATCCCCCTTTTGTACCCCTCTTTGGATAAATACTTTAGCCATGCGCTCAATGAGAATATTCATTTCACGGTAGGTTGTTGTCTTCCCTGCGAAAATCAAAGCAGGGTTATCAGAAAACTTCCGCTCTGTTCTTTTAAGCATTTCTACTAGAGTTATTTCTGGAATCTCGAGTTTTATTCTAACACCAGGCTCGTAGAACTTAAACCATGGTCTCTCAGCAGTTGCTTTCCTCATCGTTTCACCCTCCTGTTTTGAATACGCATTCACTTTCTTAAATAATCTTAGCACAATTTGCCTAGAGTTTATATATGTTTTTGCAATTTTCTATATATTTATATTATTCAATTAACAATGTTTAATGAGCTAGTTTATACTTTTCCATTATCTATATTTGAAGGAATATATGTGCTGCCTCTCAAAGCAAACTTAGTTGCACACGTGGCAAGGGGACGTTTCGTTTGCCACCTTCCTTTACTAAAACGAAGTATAAGGACCACCTCTATCATAGAGGAGATGCTCCTTATACTTCATTTTACCTAAGGATATAATAATCAGATGAGATTATCGCCACACTGCAACTAGTAACGAAAACTCCAGCAGTGTGGCTCCAACTTACCCAGGAGCTTGCGCCCCAAGTATCATCGCCCTGGAGATCGATAATCGGACGAGATTATCGCCACGAACGGGTGGAACCCCCGGCCCCATATTACAATATAACTCAACAAAAAAAAGCTATCTCCTAAGAAATAGCTTTTTGCTTGTTTACCTGGCGATGACCTACTTTCGAAGCCGTGATCCCGAAAGAAATACTCATCGGCGTAGGATAACTCTATAACTGTTTTCTAAATATTAGTGAATTCCCTGCACAGAAATCATTCTTTAATAAGATAAAAATCATTATCTTCTATTTGGTAAAATAGCGGCACAACTAAAATTTTTGGATATCTTGATCTTAATCTTACAGCCTCACTTAAAAGAAAATCTATTTCATTTCCGATTTCATACATTGGAGCAAAATTCATGAAATGCTCCTCTGCAAATTCCTTGTTCCATCCTGCAGTTTCAACTAATCCTTCAATAAATTTTTCTTTCTTTGAATAAAGATTCGCCATACCACAATTATTATGACCTAGTAAAGCTATGGCCTTTACACCACCAATAGCAATGGCATACGATATTTTAAACTCGCTGTAACGTAAATTCCCCCCGCCACTGCGAAGTATATACGCAAAATTATCTGGAATGCGAAGATGTTTTCGATTATCCATACACATTCCTATTAATAACTGTGCTTTCGAATATGAATCAAATGAACGATGAAGATTATGATATTCCAAAAGAAGTCCAACTGGGGTTTCTCTATATTCTGGAAAAATATCTTCTTTAGTTGATACGTGAATTAATTTATCCATTATCATCATTCCTTTCCAAACAAATCTGAGTATCACTCCGTGTTCGTGTCCCCACTAGAAGTATGGATTCATTTGTCACTGCGCAGACTTTTAGATTGTTTTGCTAACATCGTATAAACCCGTAGCACCGCTTACTACTTCAGCCATAGCCGATTCTATGTCATGTGTTATCTGCGCCTGGTTCTGAGTAGACGCAACATTTTGCCTGATTTGATCCTCAACATTATTGATGCTCTTCTGGCTACTTTGTATTGCGTGCCTAATGTTCTTCACTGCATCAACACTTTTCTGAGCTAGTTTTTTTACTTCTTCCGCCACCACTGCGAACCCGCGTCCATGTTCACCAGCCCTGGCCGCCTCTATCGCTGCATTAAGCGCTAACAAATTGGTCTGTGAAGCAATGTTTTTAACAAGCTCGTTCATTTCTTCGATGATTTTCAGTCCATCTATTAATGCTTTAATAGCACTTTCTAGATCTGACATGGATTCCACACTCTTGTCCGCGTACACTGTCATTTCTAGCAAGGATGCAGCAATTTCCTCCGAACTGGCGGAGAGATTGTCCGCAATTTCGGTGATCAATTCCGGCTTCTCTCTGCTTCTCGCAAGCGCAATACAGCCAATAACTTCGCCATCTTCAATAGCCGGGAGAGCAATCGTTCGAAATGTAAATCCATAAACCTCTTTCGGAACGAGTTTGTCAACCGGTTTGCCTGTCACCACACATTGCATACCACCACTGCCCTCCGCCAGTCTGTCACCTGTTTTAGCCTTGTAGGTCACAAAACTTTTTGGGGTATACATCGAATCAAAGGCTTCTGTATTTGTCGTAAACAATACGGCTTCTTCTCCCAAAAGGTAAGGAATGACTTCCTCCAAGGTTTTAAATGCTTCCAGTTGTGCTCTAGTGACATAATACATCAAGATAACGTCGCCTCCCTAAAGTAATAATGGGCTCTCGGGGTTCGCCCAGTCAGATGGCTCAAGACTTCACTGAAGCCATCAATATTGATGGCCTCCCACCTTTTTTGCTAGAAGGATTTCACTTTTTGGTTTACAATGGAAATTTGACGACGTACCATGCCTGCTAGCTATGAACCTTTTGTTCTAATTGTTGGTAAGCTTCGTATTTGACAATATCGTAAACTTCTTTAAGGGGTATCTGTTGCTCTTCTGCTAGTTTACGGCAATCCTCATATTCTGGAGCCACATTACGCAGGCTATCCTGATAACGGGCAACTTTGACCTTAGCTTGACCTAGCTTGGTCTGCACTGTCCTTATTTCATAAGGCAGCATATACTTGGTCACGGGGTAAACCCTAACCCCGATGGACGTTGTCTCAGCAAATATCTGCTGGTAGAATGTTTCTAATTGATGGGTATGGATCAATAAACTTAAAACTATAGCTGGGCGGTTTTTTTTCATCTGGATTTTTCGCAGGAAAACATCCATCGCTCCGGCTTTAAGAAATTTATTAATCAGATAATCATAAAACTCCGGGTTCATATCATCTATATTGGCTTCCATCATCAGGGCTTCTCCTTGGTGGACATCCCCCTTGCCGCCATAACGAATATGCCCGTCGGAACCAACCTGATCCAGTTTCTCACCAATGGTTAAACGCAGCAAGTTTGGAATGACTAAATCATGCTCACCTGCCCCATAACCGGTGTTATCAACCCGCATCAGCGGCATATTGCCAAAATTTTTACAATATGCGGTAAGAATTGCTGCTCCAGTTGGAGTGACTAATTCTTTTTCTATGTCCCGGGAGTAAATGGGTACTCCTTGCAATAGTTCCAGAGTCGCAGGTGCAGGAACTGGCATGATCCCGTGGGCACATTCAGTAAAACCTGTTCCAGTATGCACTGGTGACGCATAGACTTCCTCAATTCCCAGCCGCCACAAACCGATAACAGAACCAACAATATCAAGGATGGCATCCAGAGCCCCAACTTCATGAAAATGAATTCGGTCAATAGAGGTTTGATGTATTTTTGCCTCGGCTTCAGCCAAGCGTGTAAAAATCCGGATACTTTTTTCTTTGACAACTTCCGGCAGCGTACTACTATTAATGATTTCTCGAACATCCCGCAGATGTCGGTGTACATGGCCTTCTTCTATTAAAACGTGCACCTGGGTCCCAGTGATGCCTTTTTTAATCACCTTTTCCCTTTGCAATTGATAACCAGTCAAGGGAAGCTTGGCTAAATCTGTTTGCAGTTGCTCCCAATCTAAACCAGCATCAACTAAAGCCCCTAAGGTCATATCTCCACTTATCCCGGCAAAACAATGAAAGTAGGCGATTCTCATACATCGACCTCCCCTAATTTATTAATTAAACTGGCCTGATAACCAGCACCAAAACCGTTATCGATGTTGACCACACTCAAACCACTGGCACAGCTATTCAACATAGCCAGCAAAGCCGCTAACCCGCCAAAACTGGCGCCATAACCCACACTGGTAGGCACGGCAATCACCGGTTTGTCGACTAACCCTCCAACCACACTGGCGAGGGCTCCTTCCATTCCAGCAACCACGATTATGACCCGTGCGGCATAAAGCTTATCCTTTTGGCTTAACAAACGATGAATACCAGCTACCCCGGTGTCATACAGCCGTTCCACTCGGTTGCCCATCACCTCAGCGGTAATAGCCGCTTCTTCCGCAACAGGTAAGTCTGAGGTTCCCGCACTCAGTACTAAGATGTGTCCTCGTTTTTCCTGTTCCCCTCGTCGAATCACGATCAAGCGAGCTAGATCATAATACTCAACGTTAGGAATCCGTGCAGCAACTGCTTCGTAAACATCATGATTAGCCCTGGTGGCTAGAATGTTATTATCTGCCCTTTCAGCCAGCTTTTCGACGATGGTGACGATCTGTTCAGTTGTTTTACCTGCACTATAAATAACTTCAGGAAATCCCTGCCTAAGCTGACGATGATGGTCGATTTTAGCAAAACCTAAATCTTCAAAGGGCAAATCTTTCAATTTATCTAACCCAGCATCAACACTAATTTCGTGATGCTTGATTCCTATAAGCAAATCACGCAGGCTTTTTTCGTTCATACTTTTCGACCTCTTCCTTTAAAGTGTCATTCATACTCCTTGTCCGGTAACGCGACAACATTTCTCCTTGATCATTTCAAACTAATTGCTCTATATTCTTGGCGCAAATCAACTCGCCTAATTGACAAGTCGCAAGTCCAATTATGGTCTTATTTAGGAAGTAGCGGGCGACAGTCGCCGCCCGCTAACATATCTTTACTTTTAGATTCTTAAACAGCTATACCAGAATAAGTCAGTGAGGATAATATCCACTTATTTTAATGCTTGAGGAGTTTCAATATCCTTACCCTTTTGGATTCTAAAATCCTCTCTCTCAACTATGAAGGATGTCAGGAGACCAAGAAAGATTGCCCACAAAGGAGCTCCGATATTTAAGATTGAGAGGTTTGTAACCGCGACAAAGAAAGCGACTAAAGCACCCATTCTAAATTTGCCCGCAAAAGCTCCTTCAAAAGCACTTTTAAAGACTTCAAACATAGCTAACCCTGCTAAAACTGCCGTAAATTCTTTAGGAACCATCTTCACCGAGTCTACAATAATCTTGGCCAACAAAGCAAAAGTAACCCAAAAGACCCCTTCTGAGAACGCTGCAATAAAGCGAAACTCTTTCTTTTCACCTGCGGAAGGGCTAGCACAAATAGCCGTACTCGGACCTGCAGTCACAGCTGGATGAGCTCCAACCATTGCGTTAATAAACGTTCCGATAGCGGGTACTACATACATTGCATTGATCGGTACTTTATATCCTGCGGCCATGAGGACCCCAACCGCCTGAATATTTTGAACGCCAATGACTAAGAAGAAGAGCGGAACACTGATATCTAAAATTGCACGCAAGCTAAAAGTTGGCATAGCTAAAACTGGTTTAGCGATTTCCAAAGATAGTGGAATGGGCGTAATCAATTGATAGAATGCCAGTGCGACAATCCCGGTAACAATCGCGATAATAATTGGGGGGACCTTTTTAGCGAAACCTTTAAAAGCCATTGACACAAAAAAACCAGCTATCATGATACCATAAACTTGGGGCATTTTAATGGCTGCAGTAAACATGCTTGTACCAAAGCTTAATAATACACCACCAACCATACCCAACATAACAGGTACTGGAATGTTCTCTACCAACTTCTTCATTACACCAGTTAATGTTAGAATTAACGTGACTACACCAACGACAATATACGCACCTATAGCCTCACTAAATGCAAAATTCGGGAGTATTTTCGCGAGCATGACTGCCCCTGGAATACTAAATGCTGTAACAACCGGTAAGCGGTAACGTAAAGACATAAACATAGTCGATAGTCCACCAATTAGGTAGATACCCAGAAGCCAGGAAATAGCTTGGGCGTCTGTCAAACCGCCTGACTTAGCAGCGTTCATAACAATCATACCTGGTCCCATAGTGCTAAAGAGGGTAGCTACTAAACCTGTGGCGACTGCACCAGCATTTTTGTTTTGCCATAAAATTCTTAAACTTTCCCTTAAATCATATCCCTTTTCGATGAGCACATAATTTCCTCCTCTTTATCATCTTCAAACCGCTCAATTCTATAAGTGCCGACTCCGTGCTCTCAGCCCCCATGACCACTCAACATCAACAATCTTCGCCTTCCACATCAAGACTAAAATCAAGTAATGGAGCATCAAGAATGGCTCGACCAACATCAATAATATCCGGTCCAATTGCTACGATGTTATTTAATTCTTCCGTGGAAACCCCGCCAGCAAAGGCTAAGTGTACACTTTTTCGCCATCCATCGGCTATAGCAGCGGTCATTACAGCTTTTAAGTCCTCCAGATTACCGGTATCAACCATTAAAATGCCTGCCCCAGCCTGTACTGCAGATCTAGCCTCTTCAACAATACCTTGGGTCTCACCTCGCAATTGGGCAACTACCAACCGATCTGGATCAAATAACTTTGCCCGCCCCACAGCCGTGGCAACTCCTCCAAACATCCGGATATAGTTTTTGTCTAAATAAACAAAGGGTTGTTCGGACATCCGGAGTCCTGCCCCACTTGATATAACCGCCTGGCGTAGTTCCCCCTTAGTAGCTTGATTTATCTTTTTCCAAGCACCGCAAACTACCTTTACCGGGCTGGCCTTTTTTACCATGTCTGCAGTGGCTGTGGCTACTCCCGAGGGTTTCCCAATGGCCCCCATAAGTGTTTCCTCTGCCCTAGTAACCATCTCAGCATCCCCTCTAGCGGCAAATACCGCCGAACCGGGAACTAGCAACGATCCTTCCTGAGCGACTGAAATAACTTCCAACCCGAGGTCAATCGCCAATTCTTTTATCCTAGCTACTCCTGACAGTATTCCATTTTCCCGAGCCCTGATTGCGAACGAATAAGACCTATCTTTGAGTGGTTCAAACAGAAACTCTCTCAATTCCATGGCAATCACCTCCTCCTATATCATCTCCGTTTTTTTTTATGACCTATATCCCAAACTTGTCGAGATCTCCTGCCTATCCTTATTACTCCCACCCGGACAGTCAGTCTCTGCTGTCTGCTATAATGTTCTCTTCCTTATTGGACGGGTTCTTTAGGAAGATTTGTCAGCACGACATTACCTGTACCTCTTACCAACACTGTATCCGTGATGCGAGGACCGCCAAATTTCGGTTCGTAAATTGTCGGAAGCAACAGGTCCACCACCATATTTTCCTGAATAACATGGTCTATTCCCTTTCCAATAACGGGGTAAAATTCCGACTGCCTGATTCCTACGCCATAGCCGATTTGTTCCATAAACATCTTTGCATAACCATGGTCGTGAACAACCTTAAACACTTTGTCGAAAATTTCACTGGAAACAGACCCCGGTTTCAATGCTTCTATCGCAACTTTTTGCGCCTCCATCAGCAACTTGTAAATATCAATTGTCTCCCGGGCAACTTCTCCTAAAAATACAGTGCGACACATTTTCGCTGCATAGCCTTTGTAAGACGCACCCAAATGAATTACCACAGGCTGATTATTTTCAATCACATAATCACCGGCGTAAGGATGTATCAGTTGCTGGCGGTCGTGCCGCAATACCTGCATACGGAATGTGCTGCCCTCGGAGCCTGCTTTGCGCATGGCATACTCCCCTTCGGCAAGGATGTCTGTTTCCTTCATGCCCGGCCGAACGGATTCCATGGCCGCTTTCATCCCTACTGCAACAAACTCAGCAGCTTTTGAAATGTACTCAATTTCCTGTTCACTTTTGATTGAACGCAGCCTGTAGCATACTTCAGCAATATCACCGAAGTAGATACCGGGTACGGTAGCGCGTAGGCATTGAAAATCCTTTAAATTAATAAAATACCTTGTAAATCCGATCCGCGGATTTGTGATGCCCAGATTTAGTACCATGTCGGCAGTTTTCTGGCTGACATTCTCGTTTGGAAAGAAATAAGGAACCACTTCTAATCCTGATTGATCCCGCATATGACGAGCGTCCAACCACAAGCAAATCAGTTTCGGCTCACCTTGTGCCGGAACAATCAGAGATCCTCCTTCAATGTCTTCACTGTTTGCAAAGTAAATTAGGTTCTCCCTATCCATAATGACCGCGGCATCCAGTTCGTGAACCTTCAGTTTCTGTTGGAGCGCGGCAATTCTCTTGACAACGATTTCGTTCATAAACACTGCTCCTCATTATTGAAAAAGGGAGATATTATATTGAAACTCCCTTTTTCATACTCATAAAAAGCCTACTGAACAGTTGTGATTTTATTTTATTGTGCGGAAAAAGCACTATCTTTGTAATGTTAAATCTGGGATTACGCTTTTGATTCCAAAATAGAAAGATCTACACCTCTTTGCTTTAGCCACTTTGGCAGAAGCTCCTTATCAACCTTTTCACTCACTAGCGGGGCTTTTTCGATCAAAAGCTTAGCCAAGGATTCGCTGACATTTAGACCGCCCATAGCCCCGTCAAAGATAATGACTTGATCTGTTCCGCTGACATTGTACGCAAATTCCATCGCGTTCTCTGCGGTTCTAGCGGTTACGGCATAATCCATATAGCCAGTATTCATGGAATCCGTATCGAATAGTTTTCCCTGCTCATCTCCTACGACAACTGTGGGGATATTTTTAGAAAAGAATTCGGAAGGATATCCTGTCCAGGCATAGTTGTGCACGCACATTTTGATCGCAGGGTTCATCGGAGGCGTCTCAGGCAGTAGCGGTTTGCCGTTCTTACGATAGAAAGCCTCGGTATACCAAGTGTAAGGGGGTAGCGGGGTATTTAGATCATATAGATCGCTATTTGCACCCAGGAAATTCGCATAAATGACGCCTGCCGAAAACACGTACGGTACTGGGCAAGGGAAATCCAGAACTGCAATGCACTTGTCAATTTCGCCGAATAGCGTCATAATCTTTCCATACAACTGGCAACCGACAAAGGTTGCACGGTCGTTCAGTGCATACAAATCGTTGTCACAGTCTGCACCGATCACGCCATGCGGTCCACAGTTCAGAAATGCGGCAAAGGCGAACTTACTTTGAACAAACTCGGACTCAAAAATCGCACGAGCTGTAAAGTTTGCTGCACGAGGGCCGAGATTCTGATGATAGGTACTACGCGTTTCGCAGCGCGCGTAAGACATGCCAAACGGTTTTACTGCTTTATCAACCTGTCTGTGGAAATGAACCTCACGAACGTCAGTATGATGCGCATGAATGATCCAGTCCGCGTCGTACGCCTTCTTGAGCCCGTAAAGAGTTCCGATTTCCGTTTCAATGGGAATCCCTTCATCGATTGGCGCTATCCCGACTGCTTTTCCCTTATAATAGGTGTCTAAGCCATAACGCTTCATATATTCTTCCGTTTCACGGAAGCGCATACCTACGCCCGCACGCAACCGAATATCCGTGCAGCCGGTTCTTTCTTCTACAACATCTCTGATTGCCTTAAGCAACTCCGCATAGGGGTCGCCGCCAAAAAGAGTAAATCCATGGTGGGAAGCCAAGACATTAACGGAATGTTCCGATTTGATCATGCTCATGTCGACGTTCATCAGGGCATCATGGGCAGCTTGACGAACATTTTTGATGGCATCCGGTCCACCCGGCAGGAGCACAGGAGGCAGATCTGGGAACAATTCGCGCAGATAAAGAGAGACCATTCCAGGAAGTTCGGAAACACGGGCTTTTACAAGTTCTGGTTCAATGCCATAAATAGAAGGTTTGGGGGGAATCGGCTTAATTGGTTCGTGCATCAAATCTTTATAATTCATTACATTTCCTCTCCTTCCGGTTTGGTATTAACAACGCGATCTAATAATTCTCTATCTTCTTGGAAATAGAAACCTCTCTTACTGTATTTATCAACTACGGTTTCAGGAAGCGTCCAGGCAGTAGGGGTAATTCCATACCACTGCCAACCCTTTTCATTGCGTTTCAGTTCAATGCCCGCAGCTTCAATCATACGAAGCAGCGGCTGTACACATTCAATTGTGCAACCCGTGCGAATACCGGTTCTTGATGATACTTCTTCAGGGGTTTTTGCTCCTTCCAAGATCGCAGCGGCAACTTCTTCAGCACGCACACCCACACAGTAACATAAGATCTGTTCCGGATTGAGATGAGCTTTTTCACACATCTCCCGAATTGTTTTACCATCATGCTTGGAAGCGTCCACTCCGATGGTAAAGGGTTCCTCACGCTTAACCATTTTAATAGCATAGAATGGGCAGCGGGATTCGCAGTTGGTGCAACCACGACATTCATCCGCCTTTACATTTGCCTTTTTATCAGAAACTGAAATCGCTAAAACAGGACAGACTTTTTCGCATACTTTACATCCCCTGCACAAGTCATGCTGTACTTCGGCCAACAGGGTTACTTTTTTCATCCGTTAAACCTCTCCCTTCTTCTAACCAACTCTTTTCTAATTGATAACCTGCCCCCTACTTATTGTTTAGTCTTCTGAGCTAGCTCATAAGCAACATCTAGGATCATGTCTTCCTGTCCGCCTACCATCCCCCGGCTGCCCAGCTCAACAAGAATATCCCTAGAATTTAGATGATATTTTTCAGCGGCCCTATAGGTGTGGAGTAAAAAGCTGGAATAAACTCCGGCATAGCCCAGCATTAAAGACGCCGTGTTGATAACCTGCGGACGCTGCATGATCGGCTCTAAAATTTCCTCCGCAACGTCCATTATGCCGTATAGGTCAACCCCTGTGTCATATCCTAGGCGATTCAGCACCGCACACAAAACTTCATTCTGAGTGTTTCCTGCACCCGCCCCCAGACCGCGGCAAGTGGCATCAATATAGGTAGCGCCCTCTTCCACTGCAGCAATTGAATTTGCAACGGACAGACCCAAATTGTTATGGGAGTGAAAGCCAATCGGAATATCAAGGGCATTTTTGAGCGCACTGACTCTGGCGCGGACATCATCCGGCAGCATATGGCCTGCAGAATCCGCAAGGTTTATATAATCGGCGCCGCAGTCCATAAAAATTTTGGCTTGCTCAACAATCTTCTCCGGCGACGCCATATGGGCCATCATCAGGAATCCTACCGCCATCATTCCAATACTCTTGGCATATTTGATATGCTGAATGGCGATGTCCGCTTCGGTTACATGGGTAGCAACACGCACAGCCTGCGCGCCATTTTCCTTCGCTTCCTGCAAATCTTCTATCGTTCCAATTCCGGGAATCAGCAAAACCGTTAGCTTTGCATTTTTAACCACCTTGCTCGCAGCCTTAATCAGTTCCAATTCATTGGTTTTTGAAAACCCATAGTTTACGGAAGAACCAGCGATACCATCTCCATGGCTCAATTCTATCAGGCTGACGCCAACCTTATCCAAACCTTCGGCGACTGCGGTAACCTGATCTATCGTAAAACTATGGCTGACCGCATGGCTTCCGTCGCGAAGCGTTGTATCAACAATATTGATTTTCCTTTTTTCCATTGCGTTTATCCCTCCCTGCTCAGCAGATTTTCTGCTACTTTTTCGGCAACTGCGACCGCTGCCTGATTGATGATATCGAGGTTCCCTGAGTAAGTGGGCAAAAAGTCGCCGGCACCCTCAATCTGAACAATTACGGTAACTTTATTTCCATCTACAACAGGGGGAAAGCGCAGTTTATAACCCGGCACATATGCCTGAACCTGCTTGACAATGTCATTGACTGATTCAATAATTTTTTTCTCATCCGGATTCTTTACTAGACAATAGATTGTATTGGTCATCATAATCGGCGGTTCGGAGGGGTTCAGAACAATGATCGCTTTTGCTTTGTCCGCACCGCCAACAATTTCAAGCGCCTTCCTGGTCGTCTGCGTAAACTCGTCGATGTTGGCACGGGTTCCCGGGCCTGCACTCTTAGACGAAAGACACGCCACAATTTCTGCATACTCGCAATCCGCCACGCGGTTAATTGCATAGGCGATCGGGATCGTTGCCTGTCCACCGCAAGTTACCATGTTAAAGTTATCGACATGCGCCAGATTGTCCAGATTGACACAGGGAACCACATAGGGCCCTACTGCAGCAGGAGTCATATCCAAAACAATTTTACCCGCCGCTTTCAATATTGACGCATTATGCAAATGTGCCTTCGCACTGGTCGCATCAAAAACAATCTTTATATCGGGGTCTGCCGCTACTGCGTCAACACCTTCTAGGGAAGTCTTAAAGCCCAGTCCGGCTGCCCTTTTAATCCCCTCCGATTCTACAATACCAGCCATCAAATGCATTTGCAGATGTTTGCTTTTCATAACCTTGTACATCAAATCAGATCCAATGTTTCCGGGACCGATGATACCTACCTTAATTTTCTCCATTCCACTTATCCTCTCACATATATTATTTAAATTTAACTGTCACACTTCCCATGCCGTGGAAGGTTACAGTAAAACTGTCATCTTTTGCGGCTGGTAGTGCGGCGGTCAAAGCACCCGCCATAACGATATTTCCCTCTTTGAGTTCAATATTAAATTCGGAAAGTTTATTTGCTAGCCAGGCAACCGCCGCTGCAGGGTTTCCCAACACCTCAGCGCAGGTTCCGCTGTTGACCAGTTCCCCGTTCTTTTCTAAGGTCATGCCAGTTAAACGCATATCAACATTTCCAATCGGCGTCATTCGTCCGCCTAAAATAAACCGCGCACTGGAACCATTATCAGCAATAGTGTCGAGAAGCGTAATCTTCCAATCCTTAATACGGCTGTCAACGATTTCGATTGCTGGAACCACCCAGTCGGTAGCATTATAGACATCCGCGATGGTTACACCAGGCCCGCGCAAAGTCGTTTTAAGACAAAACGCCAGCTCCCCTTCAACCTTAGGCTGAATCAGTTCGTCTATTGGGCAGAAATTCCCCTCCAGCACAAGCATTTTGTCGGTCAGGTGACCATAATCGGGTTCATTCACATGCAAGAGATTTTGCATTGCTTTGCTGGTCAACCCTATTTTCATGCCAATTACGGTTTCCCCAGCGGCTACTTTTTTTGATACATTTTCGAGCTGAATGGCATAAGCGTCTTCCACCGACATATCCGGATTGGAAGCGGTCAGCATTTCAATCTGATAGTGTCCCTTTTCTGCGTCAAACAGTTCCTGAGCAATTTTCTTACAGTCCATACTCTTTCTCCTTTTCTCTTATTAAAGCTTATTTAATCCATGATAATCATGGTGGAAACCCTTTTTCATTAGCTTCTCCGCAAGCACCGCTGCGATTTGGTGTGCAGTGACTTCTTTGTCACAGTTGTGTTTCAAACATTCCACCAGTACGCCCGCAGCGAGCCGGACTTCGTCGTTGGGTCCGGGGAAGGAAACCATCATGGACGGACCCACTGTTCCCACCGCAATGCGCACACCATCCTTGACATGACGCCCCGTTCCCTGTTGAAACTTGACAATATACGGCGTCACCGCCTGGGGATCGACCCGCAGCATACTTTCCACAGTTTTGTCCTTGTCCTCGGCGCCTACACCGCCAGTTGTAATTATCAACCCAAATGCGCGGGAAACCGCATCGGAAAGCTTAAATTCCATATCGTCCATATCGTCTTCCATAATATCCCCGATGGTCACTTTATAGCCTTCCGCTTCTAAAAGGTTTTTTAAATAGGGAGTATTGGTGTCCTCAATCAAATTCTGTTTCAGTTCAAAGCCAGTCGGAAAGATGATCGCTCGTTTTGAAATGCGCTCTTTAATTTCATCCACCATGTGGTTCACCGTCCTGCTCATTTCGACCGAGTTTTCCCCTTCCAGACAGATTAGACCGAGAATCCCGTTGGAGTGCAGACAGGAATCCTCGTAGAGGCTTACTCCTTTCAGTTTGGAAAGCGCGTCAAGCACCGCCCGCTCTTTACCAACAATATTTTCGGCTGGAATATCGTTTTCCATAATGTCGAGGGTAATATGGTCCGGACGGACATCCACCACCAGCACTTTACTTCTATCAAACCCCAGCACATCCGCCACCGTCTGTGCGAGCTCAGTCAAATTGACATGATCGAGTGTAATATGGTTGACCCAGAGTTCTGTTTTTTCTAAAAGATTTAAGCCCATCGTCAAGAATCTCCTTTCGTCTTATACGTTCGAATTTCAACATTAAATAGATATTTTTCCATCTTCTCCATGACTTATACAACTAATTATGGTAGAAGAATATTATGTTCGTTATTACCGAACTGCGTTCTGATATCACCCTTCAAAAAAGGGCGTTTCCTTTGCGCTCCGCCCACTAAAAAAGTTTCATACAATTTATATGAAGAATATCATGTTCGTTATTACCGAATAGTGTTCTGATATCCCCTTTGAAAAAATAGCGTTCTTTCTACGCCACTTTAACCCTGTTAAAAAAAAGTTGCTACAATTTTTAGCTTGTTTTTATGATATACCCTAACCTTTTTGAAATCTGGAGAGCGTGATATTGTACATCCTTGGCGATAGCCTCAATTTGTTCTAATGGCAACCGCACTGTAGAAGCAGAAACACTGATGGCCGCCACCGGCTGATTCATATAATTGAAAATTGGAGCCGCAATACAGCGTAAGCCAGCCTCAATTTCCTCATTGTCTACAGCATATCCGCATGAATGAATACGCCTTAATTCACAGTATAATTCCTCTGGATCCGTAATCGTATGCTCAGTATATTTCTTAAAATCCCCTTTTGCAAAAGCATGTTTCAGTTCATCATCGCTCAAAAAAGCCATGATTGCTTTGCCGACTCCTGTACAATGCATAGGGGCGCACTTACCTGTCTGAGAATAAACAATCACAGCCTCGGGGGCATCAACCTTATCGATATAAACAATCTCATCACCATAATGAGCAGCCAGATGTACAGTAGTGTTGTATTTACTGCCAAGTTCTTCACAGGACCCCTTGGCTTCGTTTCGTAAATCCAAGCGGTTGTACACCAGAGTCCCAAGCTCAAAGAGCTTGATTCCCAATCGATACCGTTTTGTTTGTGCATTTTGTTCCAAATAACCTTCTGTAAGCAGTGTATTCACCAATCCGTAAACCGTACTCTTGCTTAGTTCCATTCTTCCGGAAATTTCTGAAATACCTAATTCAATCGATTGCCCTCTAAAACATCCAAGAATATCTAACGCCCGCTTTACAGACTGCACAATTACACCTGATGCACTTGTCATTAATAATTTCCTTTCAATTCATAAAGCCAAGGCCATGATATATTAAAATAATTCACTTATTACATGTGAATTATAAGGTATGATTTTAATATAGTCAATATAATTTATAATTTTTGTATTATAGAGCATGAAAAAGTCTTAAAGGGCCTCGGGAATGGTATAACAACGAGCATCCCTCACTTTTGGGGAAAAGCATATTCTTCCAACGAATTATGTAGTTATATGCGCCTATTACGAGAATTTCATCCAACTGTAACACTGAAAATAGACCGACTGGTGGCGTAGAGTTTATCATCTCAGGCTCCGACCGTTGGGAAGCATCTTTGTCCAAGCCGCATTCTTTTATGGGTGAATAACCCTCACACTTGTCCGGGGCCCGGCATATCCTATATGGGTATCTGAAAAAGACATTCCGAAAAAAGGATGGGCAGCCGGTATGAAGATGATTTCCAACAGGACGCCTGAGCAAATTGCGTCCGAGATTAACGTTATCAAGGAAGAAAGCGGCAAAATGCTGCTTACCAATGCCGTGGAGATCGGACGGCGTCTGACGGAA
>NZ_SPQQ01000027.1 GCF_004766045.1 Desulfosporosinus fructosivorans | reverse complement strand
TATGTGGGTCCTGGAGTCTCGATGCTTACATCCGACCCCAACAAGATGAGCTATGATATTGGTGAACTGGATGGCAGCATCCGGGAAAGGACAAAAAAAGTTGCCGAACTGTTAAACCTTTCAGCAGAGACCATTATTGTGCCAAATTTGGCTGGAATTCGTTGGACTAAATTAATTGTTAATGCCACCATGAGTGGTATGTCTGCAGCCTTGGGCTGTACGTACGGCGACATCTTAGATCATGAAAAAGCGCTTGCCTGTGCAGCTCACATAGGTAACGAGACCCTTGAAATTGTTAAAGCCAGAGGTATTAAATTGGAGCCTCTCCAGGGACATGACCTGAGTGGTTTGGCCTTCGAGAACAAGAAAGAACGGGCTGCGAAATACCCTTACTATAAGGCCGTCTATTCACCACACCGTCTGTTAAAGGCCAGTATGCTCCAGGACCTGGAGAAAGGTTTAAAGACAGAAATTGATGCGATTGATGGCGTTATTTCCGATTGGGGTAAGAAGCTGGGTATTGCTACTCCAATCAGTGATAAAGTCGTGGAAATAGTTAAGGGCATCGAAACAGGTAAGTACACTTATAAGATTGAGAACCTTGATATGTTTGAGCTGCCTGAAATTCCAGAAGCTTAGATTAAAGATGAACCATAGATAACAAGGAGGAACATAAAATGGCCGTAGCATCAACGAAACGAATCATCTGCTGTGCAATTACCGGGTCTATTCATGTACCTAGTCAGTCACCTTATCTTCCAATCACTCCGGACCAAATAGCTCAAAACGCAATTGATGCTGCAAATGCAGGGGCAGCTATAGTCCATATCCATGCCCGTAATCCTGAAACAGGGCAGCCTTCCGCTGATCTGGAACTGTATCGTGAGATTGTGGGCAAAATCCGGGCCCAGAATCAAGAAGTAGTCATCTGTCTTACCACTGGTGGTGGTGCAGGCATGACCGTAGAGCAACGAGTAGCTGTCGTTCCCGAATTCAAGCCTGAATTGGCTTCTATGAATGCTGGTTCTATCAACTGGGGCTTGTTCCCTGTCGCAGACAAGATTAAAGATTTCAAGTTCCCTTGGGAGCCTGCCATGCTTAATATGACGAAGAGCTTTATCTTTGAAAACACCTTTGCCGCGATGGAAACCATGACTTCAATTATGAATGAAAACGGAACCAAACCTGAACTGGAAGTCTATGACGTGGGTCACCTGTACAGCATTGCTTATCTACTCCAGAAAGGGATTATAAAACCTCCCATTACTATGCAGTATGTAACCGGTATTTTAGGTGGCATCGGTTCAACTCCGTATGACATCATGAACCTGCATACTACAGCCGAAAGACTCTTTGGTACTGGCAAGTATAACTGGTCAGTAATCGGGGCTGGCAAAGCCGAATTCCCTGCTACTACAATGGCTCTTATTCTGGGCGGACACGTTAGAGTAGGTATGGAAGACAATTTATATCTAGGTAAAGGAGTCTTGGCTAAGAACAATGGTGAATTAGTGGCGAAGATGGTCAGGATCATGACTGAGTTAGACCTTCAACCTGCTACACCTGCTGAAGCCAGGGAATTACTGGCCTTGTCCAAATAGTAATTAATGTAGGGAAAGGATAGCAACTCCAGCTATCCTGTGCTCCCAAGTTATTGATAGAAGAGGTTGTCGGTTGTTATAGTGCTTCATTACAAACAGAGACACAAGTTGAATAAACAAGTGGTAAAAAGGAACCCTAGTCCGTACACGCGGATTAGATGAAGGGTTCCTTTTTATTCCTGAGGTGTTTAAGTTTTCTGACATTTCTACTTGAAAAATATCGCGCCATAGATTATAATGAGCATAAACAATCATGAATAATCACAAATGAGCATTTAAATAAGCGTAATGACCTCAATAAGTGAGCAAGAACGATAATCCAACGGATGAGGAAGGTCATGCATATGTTTGCTGAAGAGCGCAAAGCGGAGATCTTGCAACTAGTGGAATCCGGTAAACCAGTCAAAGTAGGAGATTTGAGCGAAAAATTTGAAGTTTCCGAATCGACGGTACGTCGGGATTTGCAGGAATTGGAGAATGTCGGGTTGATCCAAAGAACTCATGGAGGGGCAATTTCTATTCAATCAAGTTTAGAGTTGAGTTATCAAGAGAAAGAAATCCTCTTTTATGACGAAAAACAAAAAATTGCCAAAGCGGCAGTTGATCTGGTTAAGGATGGAGAAACGGTATTTTTGGATACAGGAACAACCACGCTGCAAATAGCTTACGCCCTGAGGGGGAAAACGATCACGGTCGCTACCAATAGTATGGATATCGCTCAAGTTTTTGCGGATGAGCCCCAAGTCGAAGTGATTGTCTTAGGGGGGAGTTTAAGGAAAAGTATTCGTTCCCTGGTGGGGTTCTTGACTAATGAGATGCTAGCAAGTCTTCATTTTGACAAAGTATTTTTGGCAGCCAATGCTGTTGACCCCGATCTTGGGGTAACCACTCCCAATCTAATTGAAGCGGAAACCAAACGACACATGGTGAAGGCGGGCAAAGAGGTCATTTTGGTAGTGGATCACTCGAAACTCTGGGAAAAAACGCTGTGTAAGATTTGTAGTCTGAGTGAGATCAATTTACTCCTGACCGATGATGGGTTAGAGGAAGCGGATGTAAAAAGGTTAAGCCAGTATGTCCAAGTGCAGATTGCTGATTAGCTGAAGGGAGGTACTCATGAACAAGCAAAAACTGGCGCAGATTGTCACAATAACTCTCAATCCTGCAGTTGATCAAACCCTTAATTTTACACAATTTCATGTCGGGCAAGTTAATAGAGTTGGCAAAGAACGCTTAGATCCTGCAGGAAAGGGTATAAATGTTGCCAAGGTTATCAAAAGTTTAGGCCAGGACGTGGTGGTAAGCGGTTTTTTAGGACGAGACAATGCCAATATTTTCGAACACTATTTTCAAGCTCAAGAAATTTCTAACCATTTTATTAAAGTAGATGGGGCGACTAGAGTAAACACTAAAATCGTCGATGAGGCAAGTGGGCTAGTAACCGAAATTAATTTTCCAGGTATCCATTGCAACACTTCAAATTTACATGAACTTGAGAACATCATTAAGCAGTTGGCAGTAGAATCTAAGCTTTTTGTGCTATCTGGGAGCTTGCCAGAGGAAGCACCGTTAGATATATACCGGAAGTTTATTGAAATCCTGAAGAGTTATGATTGCAAGGTCTTTCTTGATACCAGTGGAAGCGCTCTGACAGAGGGAATCAAAGCAAAACCCTATGCCATCAAACCCAATATAGATGAATTGAAGCAGTTAATGGGCCATTCCGTGGAGCAAGAACTAGATGTATTAAAAGCGATTGATACGCTAATTTCCGGCGGGATTGCTAAAGTCGTGATTTCACTGGGAGGAAAAGGGGCGGTGGTCGCAGACCGATCGCAGCGCTTGATAGTTCGTCCACTCGATGTCAGGGTTAGCAGTACGGTAGGGGCTGGGGATGCTCTGGTAGCGGGGTTAGTATATGGAGAAGCCCAGGGAATGTCACTAGAACAACAAGCTCGATGGGCGACAGCCGTTGCCGCTGCCTCGGTTGCCCAACCCGGAACTCAAGCTGGGAAATTCAATGATGTGGAAAAACAGTTACCAAACGTAATAATAGAAGAATTGAAGGAGTGTAAATTATGAAAATTACGGACCTATTGGCAAATGAATCGATCATATTAGGTTTTAAGGCGGAGACCAAGGAAGAAGTTTGGGAAGGTCTGGCTCACAGCTTTCAGGAAATTGGCGCAGTTCATAATGTAGAGCAGTATTTGGCAGACGTTGCGATAAGGGAATCGAAGGGAACGACCGGAGTAGGGTTTGGGGTAGCCATTCCTCATGCCAAATCTGAAGGGGTTACTAGGCCGGCCTTGGCCATGGCTCGTCTGGAAAAGGGAGTTGATGTTCAGTCGATGGATGATTCCCAAGCGGATCTCTTTTTCCTCATTGCAGCGCCCATCCACGGAGAGGATATTCACTTGCGTGCTCTGTCAAAATTGGCGAGGTTGCTCATGCATGGTTCGTTTCTGGAGTCTCTCAGAGTCGCTAAAACCCAGGCAGAAGTCAAGGCGGTTATTGAAGCACACGAGAGTTAAGAGTAATAAAAAGAGGGGGAGTTTTTATGAAATTTGTTGCTATTACATCCTGCCCTACGGGTATCGCTCATACCTATATGGCAGCAGAGGCCCTTCAAGTGGCCGCACGGGAAATGGGACATGATATAAAAGTCGAGACCCAAGGGTCTGTCGGTGTGGAAAACGTTCTTACTCCAGAAGATTTGGCACAAGCAAAGGCAGTCATTATTGCTGCAGACACGTCGGTCGACAAGAGCAGATTCGCGGGAATGACGGTTATTGAAGTCTCAACGAAAGATGCGATTAAAGACGCTCTAGGGTTACTCACCAGGGCTGTTAATGCTAAGGGAAGTTCAAAAAGTCCGGCGGATCAGGTTACTCAGGGTAAACCCGAGGGTAAGGAAACTAAGACCGGTGTTTATAAACACCTAATGACAGGTGTGTCTTATATGATTCCTTTCGTGGTGGCAGGGGGTTTGCTAATTGCTTTAGGTTTTGCCTTTGGTGGTATCTATGTTTACGAAGTTCCAGGAAGTTTTGGGGAAACGCTATTCTCAGCTGGTAAAGCCGCCTTTGCGTTGATGGTTCCAGTCTTAGGAGCCTATATTGCCTTTTCGATCGCAGACAGACCTGGTATCGTACCTGGTATGATTGGCGGCTTAATTGCAGCGAATAATGGATCAGGATTCTTAGGCGCCATGGTTGCCGGTTTTGCGGCGGGTTATACAGTTCTTGCGATTAAAAAGTTTATTAAGCTTCCGAAATCCCTGCAAGGATTAATGCCAATCCTGATTATCCCGGTGCTCTCAACAGCCATCATGGGCTTGCTGATGGTCTATGTGATTGGTAAACCTATGACTTCATTTAACACGGGCTTAGCAGCCTGGTTAACCTCCTTAAGCGGTACAAACGCTGCGTTACTGGGCATTATATTGGGTGCAATGATGGCTTTTGACATGGGTGGTCCGGTCAATAAAGCCGCTTACACGTTTGGAGCCGCTTCTGTAGCAAGTGGTAACCCATCTGCGATCATGGCTGCAGTGATGATCTCTGGAATGGTGCCTCCCCTGGCCATAGCTCTTTCAACGGTGATGACGAAGACGAAATATACTCTGGAAGAGAGAGAAGCTGGCAAGGCTAATTGGGCACTGGGTTTATCCTTTATCACGGAAGGCGCCATTCCTTTTGCAGCAGCAGATCCCTTGAGAGTTATGCCCTCCATCATGATTGGCTCGGCAGTTGCTGGGGGGATATCGATGGCGTTTGGGAGTACGATCATCGTGCCCCATGGTGGGATATGGGTCTTAGCAATTCCACATGTTGTGACCAATTTGGTACCGTATATTCTAGCTTTGGTCGCAGGAACCATTGTATCAGCCTCAGTCCTTTCAGTCGTGAAAAAACCAGTCTCAGAATAGATATCCATGGGGAGGTATAAGCAATGATTACCAAAGAAATTACGATTACGAACAGTTCAGGGCTTCATGCTAGACCGGCTTCTTTATGGGTCCAGATGGCTAGCCGTTATCAAAGCAGCATTATAATTAAAGCCAACGATTCTGAGGTTAATGGTAAAAGTATTTTAGGGATTCTTTCGCTTGGGTTAACTGCCGGAAGTAAATTTGAATTGATTGTGGACGGAGAAGATGAACAGGAAGCAGCCGGGAATTTAGAAGCCCTCGTCATAAACTTAGAAAACCAGGGTGAGTAAGATGGATATGGATAAAAACTCTTGGCGTGGTCTTGGGGTATCTTCGGGTCGAGCCGCGGGCGAAGTTTGGATCCTGAAGGCTTTTATGTCGGAGCTGCCTCGTGAGCATGAGAGTGAGATCTATGCGGAACAAGAATTGGCACGTTTGCAGAAGGCCGTTGAACTCACCAACCAAAGACTTACCCAATATGAGCAACAAGTTCGGACTGAAAAAGGGGATGAGTTTGCTCAGATCTTTACAGCCCATAAACTTATGCTCACGGATCCTGCTTTCGTGGGTGAGGCCCAAAAACGTATTTTATCTAAGAATTTACTAGCTGAGCAAGCGCTGAAAGAAGTAGCTGCTGAAGCGGTTCAGATGCTGAAAAATATTCCAGACCCGTATTTCCAGGAACGCGCTGTCGACGTGCAAGATGTGTTGGAGCAGTTGCTACGAAATTTACTTGGTTCCCAAGGGTCCGGTGTCGTTTCTTTCCCAAAAATAGGAAGTTGGATCGTTGTGGCTGAAGAACTTACTCCGGCCCAAACCATTTCGTTACCAAAGGATCGAGTGCTTGGTTTCATCGTGCGCAAAGGAGGAAAAACGTCCCATGCTGCAATTCTGGCGCGGACTTACGGGATTCCGGCAGTTACAGGTGTTGACGGTTCATGGGAGGAATTGACAGACTTAAAGTGGATTGAACTGGACGGGGATAAAGGGTGGGTCAAGAGATCTCCAGAGGGTATTACCACTACGCAACGAGATGATTTGGGCGAAGTAGAACAGGAGGGTGTAACTGGGGCTATCTTGGGGAACATCGTCCTGGCCGCCAATGTCGGAAGTCCGGCGGATTTGCCACTAGTACAGAAATTTAAAGCTCAGGGAGTTGGGCTTTACCGCACTGAATTTTTGTTTATGGGTGATGAACTTCCTTCCGAGGAAGAACAGGTCGAGGCTTACAGCCAAGTGATTGCAGCCTGTGCTCCTCATCAGACCGTTATTCGAACGTTGGATATTGGCGGAGATAAAACAGCGCCGGCCTTAAAGTTACCTAAGGAACAAAATCCTTTCCTGGGTGTAAGGGCCTTGCGCCTGTGCTTGCGCAGTCCAGAAATCTTTCGTGTTCAGCTTCGGGCTATCTGGCGTGCTTCGGCTGCGGGACCGTCTGCCGTCATGTTTCCAATGATTGCAACGCTTGAGGAATTGGTACAGGCCAAGGAACTACTCTTTTTAGCCCGGGACGAAGTTGTACAAGAAGGATATGCCGTGGGCAAACTTGAAGTAGGCATCATGATCGAAATTCCAGCTGCGGCCTGGAATGCCAAGAGGTTAGCCACAGAAGTTGATTTCTTTAGTATTGGTACGAATGATCTGACCCAGTATATGTTGGCGGTGGACCGAGACAATAATGAACTGGTTGACTTGTATCAACCTCATCACCCTGCAGTATTGGGTATAATTGCCCGAGTGAGCCAAGCGGCAGAAAAAGCCGGCATTTGGGTAGGAGTTTGCGGTGAGGCCGGAGGGGACAGTTTATTGGCGCCTTTCTTTGCGGCCGTAGGGATCAAGGAACTAAGTATGGCGCCGGGATCATTACCCAAAGTTCGCCAAGCTTTGCTCAAGTTAACCTTTGATGCTGTGGGAAAACAGACGTTGGTGGATACCGTTCTGGATTGTTCCACTGCTGCGGAGGTAATAGACCAATTAAAAAAATTTGTTGGATAAAAGCCCGAGGCGCGATTGTGCAAGTCTAGGGGACAGGGAGGATTATTTAACAAGGGTTGAATTTTTAAGATTCAACCCTTGTTGTTCGTTAATCTGGAATTGTATGTAAATGAGTTCAGTGAGACTCCCACTTCTACAAGTGGGAGTGGTACCCCGTACTTTACTTAGGTGGGGGGAGACTCCCCCACCTAAGTCTCGATGTTCAACTTTAGTTGAACGAGTTCACTTTGAAAGAAGGCGGAAAATTGCTTACAGTAAACCAATTGATTGAAGAATTCAAATTGGAGGTTATAGCAGGGCAGGAGGAATTAAGCAAAGAAATTTCGGAATATAGCTTAAAACGTCCAAGTGCCGAATTGGTGGGATATTTAAAGCATTTGTCTCCCAAACGTATTCAAGTTTACGGGCGGACTGAATTAGGGCTAATCCAGCAATTTGAAGATTCCGTGCGCCGCGAACATCTTGCGCAAGTGATGGTTGCAGAAGTCCCCTGTGTGATTATTACGCGGGGTTTACCGATTCCCCATGAGTTTGTCGAGTTAGCCGTTGAGCGGAAGATTCCTCTCTTAACAACTCACCGATCGACGACCCAACTTTTTTATCTCTTAATCCGTTACCTCACGAACCAGTTAGCTCCCAGTACTCTGGTGCACGGAGTATTAGTCGATGTATACGGCGTCGGTGTTTTGATTACCGGTGAAAGTGGAATTGGAAAAAGTGAGGCGGCTTTAGAGTTAATCAAAAGCGGGCACTTGTTGGTTGCCGATGATGCCGTGCAAGTCCGCCGGGTTGATGAAGAAAATTTGAGGGGCACTGCCCCAAGCCGAATACGGCATCTGATGGAGGTGCGAGGGTTAGGAATTCTGGACGTGACGACCTTATTTGGAGCGGGTGCCGTTCGGGAGGAAAAAGATATTCAGTTTATTGTACACCTGGAAGAATGGCAGCAAGAAAAAATTTACGACCGTCTAGGGATTGATCCACCTCAGACCCGTCAGATCTTAGGGATCTCCATTCCGGAGATTACCGTTCCGGTTCGTCCGGGACGTAATCTGGCCACGATTATTGAAGTTGCAGTAATGCAAAATAGACTTAGATCGGTCAATAGGCAAGGGACTGCCTCTTCATAAAAATTTAATTTTTATTTTGAGGCAGCCCCTTTTTTTATGCAATAGGTAGAATTCAATTACTCTTCAGTAATGAATAAGAATTTAAAAATTATTGATGTACAAGAAATGCATTAAAAAGAGGCTGTCCGAGGATTCGGGCAGCCTCTGAATTTTCCAGGTACACTTGGTTATGCCTTGCAATTCTCCGACTGGTTTAATTCCAATGCGCTTATTTTCTTAACCCGTCCGATAATCAGACCAAGGATTGAAACAAGTAAACCGGAAAGGATGAATATAAAACCGATGCCCCTTCCTTGCCCTGTTCCGATGATCCGCCCAACAGTTTGGGCCAGCGCCCCATCCGGATAAAACAGCGGGTTAAACAGGTAATCTGCTAAAAAACCTGCTGACCCAAATGCCAGTATATAACCCACTTGTGAAATGGCATAAACCATAGACCATACCCTTCCCTGCCTTTCATTATCGACATTCGTTCGAATAAGAACCTCCAGGGTTGTATTCACAAACGGGAGCGTGCTGAAAAAGAGGAAAGTAAAAATGGCGATTAACACAACTGTTGTGAATACGCCCATGAGGGCATAAAACAGACCGGCAAGAACAAGAAACAAGGAAAGTATGAATACCTTGCTTTTCTTTATTCCGAATAACCCAATAAACAGGCTGCTTACAAGCATTCCTGACGCCGATACGGAAAGGGTAATACCCAGAGTTTTGGAATCGGTCAACGACAGCATCATGGGCCCAAACAGCGATTGAATTAACCCTACATAAAAGCAAACCATTGAGGTTAGCAAAACCAACCATAAAATCCCTTTCTGGGAGAAGATGTATCGGAAGGAATCGGTTACATCATGGAGGAATTTCTGCTTTTCATGATTTTGGAGAGAGATATCCTGCTTTTTATGCTTTTGAGGAGCGGCATCCTGCTTCTTAATCATAAACACGGCTGTAACAGCAATCAGGAAAGTCATGATATCAATGATTAAAACGAGTTTTATATTAAAAACACTAATAAGGAACCCTGCAATAATCGGAGATATAAGATATTGAGCCGATCCTGCCAATTGAATAAGCCCGCTTGCCTGGGAATATAACTCTTCTGAAACCAGATCGGAGACGGCAGCCTTATAGGCGGGGTTTTGAATAGCCGCAAATACCGAACTCATTGCTACTCCAAGATAAATCTGCCATAATTCAAGACTTCCCGACGACATGACAAGCAGAATGAATAATAGACCACCTATGGCACCCGCATCCCCCAAGATCATCATCTTCTTGCGATCAAATCTGTCTGCCAGCACCCCACCAAACGGAAGCAAAATGAAGGTCGGCAGAAATGCGAAAAGAATGATTAAAGAATAGCTCGTGGCAGATTGAGTCTTCTGAAAGACATAGATTCCCAATGCAAAAGCTGTAAGTCCAGTCCCTATAGCCGAAAGCAACTGCCCTGACCAGATAATCAGAAATCTTCTAAACGTTTTATCCTGAGTATTCATCTCTTTTGCCCTCTTTCGCAATCATTAAAAACCAAAAGGTTATAATTTTACCATACAGGATGCCTTCTTTATGGGAAAAAACATCTCTTTGTCTAATATAACAATAACAGCAACAACAACAGCGAGAACCACAGTTTCAATACACTTTGTCGTCTGAGACATAGCCAATATCTCCTGTGACATATTGGCAATAAAGTGGAAGAGAATCGCTGCGATAACACTTTTTCTGTTTTTTATGCAAATCCAACTGATAATCACGCCCATAGGGATGATGCTTACGTAAAAGTTCACACCAAACCAGATGCTTTCGTGAAAAATTTCATACTGATAGGAGTTATTGACAAGAATGAGGGGAAGGTGCCAGAGCGACCAGATTATGCTGAACATAATCGATGCCGTTAATAAGTTATACCGACTCTGCAGACTGTCAAATGCATATCCTCTCCAGCCAAGCTCTTCAAAACTTGCGGCAAGTAAAAGCAGGAGCAATACTGGGACAAAACCTGATGAAAAAGAGAACCCATCAGCAAATTGGAACTGGGAAATCGATCCTCCTAAGGGTAAAGAAAGAACGATCGATGCCAGCACAGATAGCGGCATTATTAAAAGAAATGCCGGCAACATCTTCAGTTGGATTAGTCTCGGATTGATAAGACGGTTGAGAAAATCCCTTTTTAAATCGGAATCTTTCGATGTCGCAATCATCCCAAGAGAGATAAGAAAAGGCGCCATCAATCCAGGAAGCATAAATAGCATATACAGTTCGCTTATGTCATCCTGAAAACTTACATACGCTCCTGCAAACCAGAGGGCATAGGTTATTATAAAGGTCGTAACAAAATAGACTTTAGGGTTGTACTTGTAGATTGAAATCATCATTTCCTCCTTATTTTAATGACCATTGTCTTATCTTATTTTTCTAATTCACTAACAAAGCTGAATGAAAGCGGGAGTCTTAGCGGTGTTAGCTATCGGATAAATGAAAAGGAGCCCGGATTAGCGCCTAATGACCGTTCAATGATGGACTGCATGGATAGTTTCCGTTTCATTTCCTCTTCCTGATTCCACATGAAGAGGCCTGATTCCAGAAGAAATTGGGATCCTGCCAGTAGGAACTGTATGGTTTCCAGAGAATTTTCCACATTGAAAACAGATTCTATTTTGCCTTGTTCAATGACTTGAGCAAATACAGGAGAAATTTTAATTATAATTTCAATATTAATCCGCTCATGGAGTTCTCTGTTCTCAGGTCGATGCAGGTTTTCCATTAACTCGCTTTCTTTTTCCAAACTCTGGTTTTGCCCCCTCAGCATCTGCCGCATCTTATCCATAGCGCTCAGTTTAGGGTTATCTGCAATTCTTTTATAGTCTTCGCGGAATTGATCCACCATGGCGTGAACAAGTGCATCCAGAATATCTTCCTTAGACTTAAAGTAGTAATAAAAGGTCCCTTTCGCTACCCCCACCTGCTGAATGATAGCCTCCACGGTCGTATTAACATATCCCTGGTTTTTAAATAGCTCCCCGGCAACCGCTAGTATCTCATTTCGCCGTATCTTCGGATCTTTAACAACTCTTTTCATTAGAACCTCCTTGACTGACGGTCAGTTAATGATTAGACTTTACCATATGACTGACCGTCAGTCAATTATTTTTTAATAACTGCCTTCCAAAATACATAATATAGAAACCAGATTTTTACTTGTAGACATTGCCTCCATTAATTGCATAATCGGGAAGAATTATATATTTTAAGTCTGTACCTTTTATCAGTGAGATAAACAATATAATTTCGTTGGTCAGTTTCTACAACCGGCATCACAAAAATGTCTCTGTGTTTCGTATTTCCCTCCGGCCCGGCAAGGTTAAGGAGACAACTATCCCTACAGGAAGGAACGAGAGAACGGCTTAAAATTGTTTAAGCCGCTTTTTTATTTGAGGATAATGGTTATGTATAACGGTAATAGTGTGGAGGGAGTGCAGATGATGAAAAGTAACAATCCTGTATTTCGCTTCGATAATATGGTTACGCTTGCCAAGGGTAGGATCCCCGGTCAGGTAATTATCCAGTTCACAGATCGCTGTAATGCCAAATGCCCACAGTGAGTATTGAAATTCCACCATTACGGACGCGGCTTGATGACATCCCCTTGTTGATTGAACATTTCATCTCCAAAATTAACAAAGAACTTGGTTTGAATATTACGGGGATTGATAATGAAGTCATTAAACTATTCCAAGATTATCATTGGCCTGGTAATATCCGCGAATTGGAAAATACCATAGAAAGAGCCGCTAATTTAGCTTTACAAGGCAACCTAAAACTTGAACTTTTTGAACACTTTTTATTGCGTAAGGAGAAGGAGAGAAGTCGAAACGAAAATGAGGTTTGTCTTGAAACAGTAAGGGGCAAAGCTGAAAAAGAAACCATAGTTAGGGCGCTTGCCCAGACCAACGCCAATATAAGTATGGCCGCTAAGTTATTAAAAATAAATAGAAGCGTACTTTATGAAAAAATAAAAAAATATAATATAGGATAAAGATATGAACCCTACTTTCGATCACGACCGAAAGTAGAGTTTATATTCTGCTAAGAAACTGTCGGGTAATCCAGACAAGTGTTGGGTAATCAGACAGTTTTTTTGATCAGATAGTATGTTAAAAGGCCCAGAAGAAGCATGATTAGACGTTTAATCGTGCTTCTTCTTTTTGGCACGTTTATTGCGATAGAAATGTAAACGAGAAAACAAAAGGAGGTGATCGTGAGCAAAACTTAGAGAAAGGAGGGAATCGAGAAAAACACCAGTTATGAACCCATTTCTGCCAGTACATCCGGTCTGTAACCAGAACGAAATGACAAATACAACGATTTTTGAGGAGGATAAGTAATGTTAGGTGTTATGGGTGTGCTTATTGCCATCGCAGTCATTATTTTTATGGCCTATAAAGGCTGGGGTATCATTCCTGCTTCTCTTCTTTGTGCTCTAATCGTTATTTTAACCAACAATGGCGACATCTGGAAATCCCTCTCAGTGGATTATGTCAACGGATTTAAGTATTTTGCCGGTACCTATTTCTTAATCTTTGTTCTGGGCGCATTATTTGGTCAAGTTATGGGTGATAGCGGAAGTGCTAACTCTATTTCCTACAAGTTAATGGACAGGTTTGGTGAAGCCAGAGCCGTTCTTGTTGTGGCTTTGGCTACCTCCGTCCTTACCTACGGTGGAGTTAATCTATTCATAGTTATTTTTACTGTCTATCCTCTGGCTTTAATTCTCTTTAAGGCAGCTGATTTACCCAAGAGACTTATCGTAGCGACTGTTGGTATTGGAGCAGGAACCTTTACCATGACAGCTATGCCAGGATCTCCTTCTATTCAGAACCTCATCCCTGCTCAAGTATTGGGAACCACAGCAACGGCAGCTCCTTTGATGGGAATTATCTGCTCCCTATTCCTCTTCTGGGCAGGTGTCTGGTATGTGCAAAATCAGGCTAAAAAAGCTAAGGCTAATGGCGAACATTTTGTACCAGGTCCTCGTGACAATATGGATAAAATATCCTTGGCTGATGACAGTAAACTGCCCGATTGGAAAGTAGCTTTTTTACCTTTACTCGTCGTAATCGGCGTGATTTTTCTCCTGAAAGGGAAGATGGATGCTCTTTATGGGGTAAGCATCGCTCTAGCAGTTGGTATTAGTCTGACGTATGTGCTGAACTGGAAGCGTATTGAAAATCCCCTTAAGGCACTGAATGATGGTTGCTCAAACAGTGTGATGGCCCTCATCAATACTGCGGCTATTGTTGGCTTTGGTTTTGTAGTCCAGAACGTTCCAGCTTTCCAAGCGTTTATTAAATTTGCCTTGGGTATGAAATTCAATCCTTTGGTTTCCGAAGCCATCGCTGTTAACGTGATAGCTGGTATTACCGGTTCTGCCAGTGGTGGCTTGACCATCTTTATGAAAACTATGGGTCCTGCATTCCTGCAAAGTGGGATAAATCCCGAAGCTTTACACAGAGTTGCCTCGATTGCTTCCGGTGGTCTAGACTCCCTACCCCATTCCGGAGCGGTAATTACAATGTTGATGGTTATGGGTTTAAGCCATAAAGAAGCCTATAAAGATCTCGGTGTAGTGACTGTAATTATACCTCTTCTGGCAACCGCTTTGGCTATCGCTATCGGAATATTCTTATACTAAATTCCTTGGGCGCTGACTTGAAAATTGACGGCAATAAACTAGGTACTCATGTGGGCCTTGGCCCACATGAGTACCGGTAATAGAAACAAACAAGGAGGAGATATTATGCGCACTGCAATTATGGGTGTAGGGTCCTTGGGGACGATAGCCGGGGCTCTCATCACGAAAAATGGCGGAGACGTTATCCTAATTGATGCCAACAAAGAACATGTTAAAGCTTTAAACGAAAAAGGGGCTACTATTACAGGAACAATGGAGCTAAATATTCCTGTAAAAGCCATCACGCCTGATGAGATGACCGGAGTTTATGATGTGGTTCTATATCTGGTTAAACAAACGTATAACGAGGTTGCCTTAAAACAATTACTACCTCATCTGGGTCCCGACAGTGTCGTCTGTACTCTGCAAAATGGTGTTCCTGAGGAAGCCGTAGCAGAAATTATCGGTAAAGAGCGCACCTTAAGCGGGACTGTGGGCTGGGGAGCAACGTATGTGGGTCCTGGAGTCTCGATGCTTACATCCGACCCCAACAAGATGAGCTATGATATTGGTGAACTGGATGGCAGCATCCGGGAAAGGACAAAAAAAGTTGCCGAACTGAAGATGGTCAGGATCATGACTGAGTTAGACCTTCAACCTGCTACACCTGCTGAAGCCAGGGAATTACTGGCCCTGACCAGATAATAATAAATGTAGGCAAAGGATAGCATTTTAGCTATCCTTTGCTTCCAAGTTCTTTACAGGTTCTATGTCAAACAGATACCAGGAGTAGTAAAATTCCAAAATTATTCTATAATAGAGCCCCATCGCCCCTCCTGAACATCCATTAAAGGATTACAAGATGCAGCTTTAAACGCATGAAATATGGTAAACGTGGTCATAAACCAAAGGAGGAAAACATTGTGAATAAAGTAGCCGAGAGGGAAGAGGCTCTAGCTAGATTTACCGACAACCAATGGGTGATGATTGGTGGATTCCTAGGTACAGGAACTCCAGAGAGCCTGGTGGACGGTCTAGTGGAGAAGGGTGTTAAGAATCTTACGGTAATAGCCAATGATACAGCTTTTCCTGGTAAAGGCGTTGGTAAGTTGGTAGTCAATAAACAGACCAGCAAAGTCATTGTCTCTCATGTCGGCACTAACCCCGAAACAGGACGACAAATGCATGCCAAGGAGATGGAAGTGGAGTTGGTTCCTCAGGGCACTCTAGCGGAAAGAATACGTTCTGCAGGTGCTGGGCTTGGAGGCTTTCTTACCCCTACTGGTTTAGGAACTGTTGTCGAAGAAGGCAAAGATAAAATAACTAAAGGCGGAAGAACCTACCTTTTGGAGCTGCCTATAAAAGCCGATATCGCTCTAATAAAAGCCTGGAAAGCTGACAAATATGGCAACCTCGTCTATCGTCGTACTTCCAGAAACTTTAACCCCGTTATGGCAATGGCTGCAGATTTCGTGATTGTTGAAGCGGAAGAGATCGTCGAAATAGGGATGCTTGATCCTGATGAGATTATGACACCTGGTGCAGTCGTAGACATGATAATTAAGGGTTAAGGGGAGGAGTAAGAAAATGTCGAATCCGCGTGAAATAATTGCCAAAAGAGTAGCCCGTTTCTTTAACGAAGGGGACGTGGTAAACCTGGGGATCGGGATGCCGACGGCTGTAGCTAACTATATACCTGCAGGGAGCAACATTATGCTTCAGTCTGAGAATGGTTTTATCGGGCTAGGTCCAACTCCCTCGCAAGGTCAGGAAGACAAAGACGTGGTTAACGCCGGTGCAGCCCCTGTAACGATTCTCCCAGGTGGTGTATGTTTTGACAGTGCTACGTCCTTTGCACTTATTAGAGGGGGGCACTTGGCCGCTACGGTTCTAGGTGCCTTGGAAGTTGATGAAAAAGGAAACCTGGCTAACTGGATGGTTCCAGGTAAAATGGTACCAGGTATGGGTGGGGCTATGGATCTAGCAGCCGGAGCACGGAAAGTTATCATTGCTATGGAACACACCACTAAAGAAGGTGCCCCTAAAATTCTGAAAAAATGTACTTTGCCACTCACCGCCGCTAAGGAGGTTGATTATATAGTCACTGAACTGGGTGTTATGAAAGTAACCAAAGATGGCATCGTCTTAAAAGAATTAGCATCGGGCGTCACTGTTGAGGGAATCCAATCTAAGACTGAAGCAAAGCTAATTGTCCCTTCTACTGTCGGTTCAATGGAACTATGATGGCCACGATCTTAGTGAAGGAGAGGGCATTATATAAGGATTACCAGTCAAAAGGTACTGGAGCAAATTTCTGAATTGTTGATGACCAATCGGCAGCAATTCCCTCATCTTTACATCGCTATGTCCGATATCGGGTGGAATCGGTTGTAGGTGGTTAAGAGCATAATCGAAGATGTCGAAGGGCAGGAAGTTGTCCTTAGTACCAGAGTTGATTAAGTAAATATTTCTTAGGTTAAGGTAAACTCCGCTAGAACGTTTTGACGCTCTGGCTTTTTTGTTTGTAGCCTTGAACTTCGCGGATTATTCATTCTTTTGAGTTTGTAGATTCTTTCCATGCCGTGTTTGCCCATATTCAAGCCTATGACTTCCCTTCTTCGGTAACTCGTAACCCGTGGTTGCTTTGATGATAGCAATGAATAAGAATATTATTGGCAGGGTTCGTTATTGAGGTCAGCTCTACATAGAAAAATTCAGAAAGGTTACAATAGAATAATCTTGTACTTTGAGGAGAATGGGAGTCGAAAATGTTAGAAAACGGAAAAATATCTACCCGGCAATTTACTTTAATGCTCTTTTCTCTTTTGTTAAGTACAATTATGTTTGGTTTACCTCGAATTTTGATTGAACAAAGTAAACAAGACGTTTGGCAAGTAATGCTTATAACGTTAGTTATGGATGCTGCGATTGCTATAATTTACTTTATCCTTGGTATGAGGTATCCTCAGCAGACGATGATTCAATACAGCGAGACAATTCTGGGCCCATGGCTGGGCAAGATTTCAGGCCTTTTATTCATCCTGTTTTTTGGGTACATGACACTGATTATCTTAAAAACCGTCAGTGAATTTATTGATACAGTACTCTTGACAGGCACTCCAGAACTAGCTATCAATTTTATTCTGCTTCTGATTAGTCTCTATGCAGTCAATGCCGGTTTAGAGGTAGTTGCCAGGCTGAGCGAAATCATTGCTCCACTCATGCTTATTGCATTGCTGATCATTTTGACCTTTAGCCTGAATCGGGTCGAACTAGGAAATTTACGACCAGTTTTTCAACATGACGTTTGGGAATTACTAAAATTAAGCCTTCTACCCATTAGTTTGTATGGGGTCTGCGTCACAATGGGGGTATTTATGCCGTATCATAACAACCCTAAAGAAAGTCTTAAAGCAAAATGGATCGCCATTAGTAGTGTGACCATTCTGTCCATTATGACATTGATGTCCCTAATCACCATTTTCGGTACAAGTTATAGCAGCCAACAAGTATATCCGGTATTTCGCCTTGCTCAGATCATTAAAGTTGGTGATTTTTTTGAGCGTATTGAAACTTTAGTCATCATATTTCAGATTGCTGGTGCTTTTGTAAGCCTGGTCATACTCTATTATTCAAGCGTTCTGGGACTAGCCCAGATTTTAAAAATACAAAGGTATCAGACTTTGACGCCATATTTCGGAGTTACCATGCTAATACTATCGGAGTTTGTATTTAGCAATATTGCGGAAATGCATCAGTTTACGGAGACAATTTTCCCTTTCTTGGCTATATTTATCGAAGTTTTCCTGATCATTATGTTGCTTATTGTCAGTATAATTCGTCATGGAATTAAGAAGACATGACTAAGGGGAAAGGGGCAGCGCTTAATTGTTAAAGAAACTAAAAAAATTAAAAGAACTAAAGAAATTACCAGCTTACGGCCAACCGAAAACAGAGAGCGATAGCCGTCCTCCTTCTAATGAATCTGAAACTGAAGTTAATAAACTTACTTCGCTCTTAACAACCAATCTTACCGTTCTGAAAGAGCGGTTTCAGGGGAGTGTAGACATTGTTTTTCGTGAATTCAAGGTCGGTTTTGACCCCAATAAGAGCGCGGCCCTAATCTATATCGATGGTCTGGTTAAAGCTGAATCAATGAATGCAACGATCTTAAAACCCTTAATGTTTGATTTCGCGAGGGAAGAACTATGGCAGGAGCTTAATCAGCATAACTTGCTCACGTTCATCAGGGATTATGCTGTGCCCAATAACAGGGTGCAGGAATTTAGTCAGCTTCAAGATGTTATTGACAGCATCTTAAGAGGAAATGTAGCTCTACTCCTTGACAGTTATAATTCAGCCTTGATTTTCGATAGTAAAGGGTTCGAAGGTCGTGCGATATTAGAACCAGCTACCGAATCTGTTGTGCGGGGACCCCGGGAAGGCTTTAATGAGCGTCTGGGGATAAATCTCTCTTTATTACGGCGGAAAATTACTAATGAAAACTTAATTTTAGAACAATTGAATCTGGGGGCTCGTACGAAAACAACTGTCTGTTTTGCCTATTTAAGCGGAGTTGTCAACGAAAAATTAGTCAATGAAGTAAGAAACCGTCTGCAAAGAATTGATATCGACGGAATTTTGGAAAGCGGATATATCGAACAATTGATTGAAGATGCGCCAGTCTCAATCTTTCCTACGGTTGGCAATACGGAGAAGCCGGATATTCTAGCCGCGAAGCTACTAGAAGGGCGCATTGGCATATTTGTCGATGGCACTCCTATTGCCTTGACAGTTCCTTATCTCTTGGTCGAAGCTTTGCAAAGCTCAGAGGATTATTATTCTCGGCCTTATTTTGTGACGATTGTTCGCTGGCTTAGGATTGTTTCCCTGATATTTGCTCTTTACCTTCCAGCATTGTATATTGCTATCCAGAGTTTTCATCCGGACTTAATTCCGACTCCTTTGTTAGTTAGCATGGCAAAATCCAGAGAAGGGATACCTTTTCCTGCATACGTGGAAGTTTTTATTATGGGAATGATCTTTGAAATATTACGGGAGGCCGGAGTTCGCATGCCTCGTCCGATCGGGCAAGCGGTTAGTATTGTCGGGGGCTTAGTAATTGGTGAAGCTGCATCAAAGGCGAGCTTGGTCAGTGATACAGTCATTATCTTCGTAGCCTTAACTGGTATCGCCAGTTTTGTTATCCCATCTTTAGGGGATGTTATTCCGCTTAGTCGCCTCTTTCTCATAACTTGGGCTTCGTTTCTGGGCATATTCGGCCTCCTGATGGGGAGTATGGTCCTCTTTATTCATTTAACAAAATTACGCTCTTTTGGGGTCCCCTACCTGGCACCTCTGGCTCCAGCGAATCTAGACGATTGGCAGGATGTCCTGGTTAAAGCTCCTGCTTGGGCATTAAATACCCGCCCCCGGCTTTTCGGAGCCTGGAATTCTATTAGAGGACGCTCAACCAGGCCATCCCCAAAGAAAAAATGAGGTTAGAGCATGCAAAAAGGAAAAACAGCAATCTATTTATTATTAATCTTAGGGATTCCTTTGCTGATAACCGGTTGTTGGGACCGTAAGGAATTAGAGGGACGCGCAATAGTTACGCTGGTTGCTCTTGACAAAGGAGAAAATAATGAAATTAAATTTTCCGTTCAAATTGCACGCACCGCCGATTCCCCGGAATCAAGTAGTGGAGGCAGTTCTGGAAGCGAAAGGGCCAGTGTTATTATGAGTAGTACTGGAGATACCGTCATGGATGCCGTAAGAAATCTTATTTTAAAGTCTGGGCGCAAATTATATTATCCTCATAATACTGCTATCATTCTTGGTAATGAGATAGCCAAGGAGGGAATCCTGCCAGTACTCGATCTTTTCAACCGGGACGCCGAAATGCGTCCTCTTACATGGGTATTAGTCACTCCGGGAGAAGCAGCCGATATTCTTAAAGCTCAATCCACTTTGGAGAGTATGTCGGCAAAACAGCTTGATATGATGCTTAAAGATTTTGGAACAACATCAAAAACAGTAGCTACCTCCCTACTCGACACCATGAAGCAGCTAGCTTACGATTCGCCAGGGGCTGTCCTCAGTAACATTGAACTCGACCCTAATAATCCTAAAAAAACCTTGCTTCTTAACGGTGCTGCGGTCTTCCAGAGAGACAAGCTCATCGGAAGGCTTGATCCTCTAGATACTAGAGGTTATTTGTGGAGCCAAGGTAAAGTTGAATCGGGAGTAATTAGCATTCCCTGCCCGGGTGAGGGAAATAAAAAAGTTTCCATGGAAATTTTAAGGGCTAACCGGAAAATCGAATCGGATATAAGCGATGGCAAATTGAAATTTACGATTACTGTCAATGTGGAATCTCGTTTGGCTGAGCAGGCGTGCCTAACAGATTTGGGCAATCCGGAAAAGCTTATGGAGTTAAAGAAGAGCCAGGGTGAGGTAATAGAAAAAGAAATCAGGAGTATTGTTGATAAAGCCCAAGAAAAATACAGTACCGATATTTTTGGGTTTGGGACTGAGTTAAGCCGAAAATTTCCACAGGAATGGCAAGAAATAAAAGAAAATTGGGCGGAGGAGTTCCCAAAAGCTGAAGTGGATATCGTTGTTAATTCCAAAATCTCCGATATTGGTTTGGTTAAGAAACCGCTTTAATCGATTCGAAAGTTAAGCAGGAATTATAAAAAGCTATTAAAAAATTTCTATAGTTGCCAGAATGTTTGGACGTTCTGGTTTTAACGAACCCGGAAATCACCATAAACAGAGACAAAGTCACGAGTGACACGAATTACGGAATACTCGGATAAATCTAACCCTAGAGATTTATCCGTCCCAGTTTGTATGATATCAGTTCGCAATAGATGCCAAAAACTTGGCGAGGCCTGTCTTTAAGGGCGTTGTAGAATTGAGCTATGAGCGTAGTATCGAAATGCGAGGATTCCCTCAATGGGAAGTTCCAGTTGTTCGAGCATGTTCTTTATCAAACAAGTTTTTCCGCAGAGTTCCTAATTCAAAATTGATAATTACGATGGCAAGAAGTGTTATTAACCCACCGACAAGCTGGATGGCTAAAACACGTTCTTTGAGAATAAGGTAACCGCTGAGAACTCCAACAACAGGGATCAGATTTAAATAGATGGTTGTTAGAGCCACATCCAAACGTTTCAAGGCATAGTTATACAAAAAGTAGGCTATACATGAGCAAAAAATTGCCTGAAATAAAATATTACCTAACGCTATAAGCGAAAACAGTTTCCATTCTTTATACTCAAAAAGTGACAAAGGAATAAATAACAGGGTTCCAAAGATCGTTTGGTAGGCAGTTAAAAATAATCCCGAATATTTGCCATGAAGAGACTTATTGACCAAAGTAAATAATGCCCATGACAGCATTGCAGCAATCATTAAAATATTTCCAATAAAATGGGCGGAATTTAGTTCAACCCTACCATTGGCGGTAACAGCAAGGTAAGAACCCCCTATGGCTATGCTAACTCCCAATAGCTTTATTAAGGATAGCTTGCCGTGGCAGAATAGTACATCTAAGGTTATTGTAATAATTGGAACGACGGAAACGATTAGGGAAGCGTTTGTTGCTGTGGTGAATTTGACTCCGATGTTTTCAAGGATGAAATATAAGGTGATGCCAAAAATCCCGCCTAAAACCATTTTCGGCAGATCAGATTTATCTAGTTTCGCCTTTGGTTCAACTTTTCGGATAATAATTCCGAGTATTAAGGAGGCAATCATAAAACGGATAAGTGCCATTGTGATAGGGGGGATTTCAATAAGAGTTGCCTTAATGCTAACATAAGAAATTCCCCAAATAATTATTACAGCAACCATGGCTAAATTGGCCTTCAATACAGTTTTCGTCATAATTCTCCTCTTCTATTAACATGATTGACAATAATCCATTATACTACATTGTTTCTAATGTAATGGAAGTTGCTCACTGAGGATATGGTCTCTGTGGATAGGAGAATCTTTCGAAGATACATTTCTTATGATAAACTAATTACTAATGTTGAAGCTGACCAAGAGAGAACAATCTTTAAGGAGGTTAGGTCCTTTAAAAAGTCGTAATTGAAGAATTCTGGTATACACAACCCATCTTCTAAAGGTGATTAAAGGATTTACATAGGTATAGTGGAGAGGATGAGGATGATGAATCTCCAAACAAGCGATTGGCATTGGCAAGAGATTTTTGAATCTATGCATAATGGTGTTGTTGCGATCAACCGAAACAAAGAGGTCATTGTTTTTAATAGAGCTGCATCGAGGGTTCTTAATATTCCTCAATCTCTAGCAATTGGAGCTCAGATAGATCAGGTGATATCCAATTCAAACTTAATCCAGGTTATGAAGAATGGAAAGGAAGAATACAATCAACGGTTGGATATTAATGACCGTTCTATCATTTCTAACCGAAGTCCTATCTGGCGAGGAAATAATATTATCGGAGCAGTAGCTATCTTTCAAGATATTTCAGAATTTGAGGTACTATCTCATCAACTAGATACGTTTAAGGCGATTAATAAAAGCTTGGATGATGTGATCGAGTCTTTAGATGATGGAATTGTCGTAGCTAACGCTCAAGGTGTAATTGTTCGTGCTAATGACGCCTATCAACATATGACAGGAATTACCGCGAAGGAGTTTGTAGGTAAACACGTGAGTGATTTGTTAAAGCAAGGCTACATGAACAAATCGGTTACGGAAATGGTCTTGGAACGGCGATCCCAAGTTAACGTAATGGATGTAAGAAATGGCAAGGATTTATTATTGAGCGGTAACCCGATCTTTGACGAGAGTGGCAACGTTACGTTTGTAGTAACTGCAATTCGTGATGTTTCTCAATTAAATGAGTTAAAAGCAAAATTGGCTGAAAGCGAACAAATAAAAGACAAGTATTTTCGTTTGCTTGAGCATTTGCGTTCTCAACAGCCTTTTAAGAAAATCATTACCAAAGATCCAGAAATGCAAAAGAAGTTAGAAATTGCTTACCATGTTGCTGATGTGAACACAAATGTTTTGATTCTTGGAGAAACCGGTGTAGGTAAGGAACTTATCGCTCAACTAATCCATCGCGCGAGTAAACGAGCTAAGCAACCTTTTATCAAAATTAATTGTGGGGCTATTCCTCCAAATCTGGTCGAATCAGAACTTTTCGGTTATGAGTCGGGTTCCTTTACAGGAGCGCTAAAGGAGGGAAAATCAGGTCTATTTGAGCTTGCTCAAGGTGGAACAATATTTCTTGATGAAGTAGGAGAGCTATCGCTGGATTTACAGGTCAAGATTCTTCGTGCAATTCAGGACAAAGAAATAACCAGAATAGGTGGCAAGAAACCAATTCTACTTGACGTAAGGATTGTTGCCGCCACAAACAGAGAATTGGAAAGCATGGTCAAAGAAAAGACTTTTCGTGAGGACTTGTATTACAGGTTGAATGTGGTTCCGATACTTATCCCACCATTAAGGGATCGTAAGGCAGATATACTTTCTCTAGTAGCGGAATTTTTAGGGAAATTTAATCGTAAGTATGGATATCAAAAATGGATTCACCCAGATGTTATGGATGTCTTTTTGGAATATGATTGGCCAGGAAATATACGGGAATTAGAAAACACCATCGAACGCCTAGTTGTAACTTATCGCGAAGATTGTATTGGGATGGATGCATTAGTGGGGACTTCACTTCAGTTATTAAAGCCATCAAAAATAGATATCACATCGTTACAGGCTTGTGTGGAAAGTGAGGAACGTCGACTACTTGCTGAAGCATACCGTACTACAGGAAGTACACGAAAGGCTGCAGCAATTTTGAAGATTAGTCAATCCAGTATGGTTAAAAAAATGCAGAAGTATAAAATTGAGTCAACAAGCACTAAATGAGTAGTAAAAATTATAGTGATGAAATATCGAATCATGCGAACACTCCTGGAATCGGCTGTAAAACGTTAGTGGGAGCTGCTTTTCTTGAATTTATTTAGAATTAAGTGATTGTTTCTGTGATCAGAGTATTCAGCAAACGTTGAATACTCTGATTTTTTTGATTGGCATGACAATTGCAAAGAGTTATAGATAGGCAAATAAATAATGAAAGGAGTATCAATATACTCAGTTTGTAGTTGGCTTGTCGCGTATATTGAGGGTTTAATACTCTCAAAATCAAAAAGTGGAAAGTAAAGGGAAGGTGATCGAAAGGAGACTTTAATACATCGGTAGAAACCTAGTCTATCTGTTGTTGGATGGCTGGGGATATGAGGACTTGGAGTAAGTTAATACCCGGATCAATTTAGTGAGGCTGTAAAGGAAAGGCATTGACCAAGAAACGGAATTATTCTATATCGAATAGAAAATGGAGGACATTAAAGATGGCACAACCAGCAGAAAACGTTTATGGAAAAACTTTTAGCATACCTCAAAGGTTGGAAAGACTGCCACTAACCTCTTACCAAAAAAAGATCTTTTATATCATAGCGACAGCCTGGTTTTTTGATTCAATGGATTTAGGAATGTTAACCTTTGTTTTAGGTTCCATTAAGACCTATTTCAACTTGACTACAGTCCAAGCTGGGCTGCTCTCGAGCTCTAGTTTTTTAGGAATGTTTCTAGGAGCAGCTATTGCGGGAATGCTCGCTGACCGATTTGGACGCAAAATTGTTTTCCAATATAGTATGATACTATGGGGAACTGCTAGCTTCATTTGCGCACTCGCCCCAACTGTCGGTATGTTAGCCTTTGGTAGAATTTTATTAGGATTTGGAATGGGGATGGAGTTTCCGATCGGACAATCTCTAGTTTCCGAATTTATCCCCGCTAAAAATCGTGGACGCTATATTGCGTTACTAGAAGGTTTTTGGCCCATCGGTTTCATTGCGGCTGGTCTGTTAGCCTATTTTATCTTGCCAATTGGTGGTTGGCGTTGGGTATTTGCTTGTGAAGGCATACCTGCGATCTTTGTACTCATTATTAGACGGCTTGTGCCAGAATCCCCTCGTTGGTTAGATACCAGTGGACAACATGAAGAGGCTAATAAAGTGATGTTGGTCTTTGAAGAGGGCGTGAAAAAAGCCTATGGACACGAACTCCCACCTGTTCAAAATATCGATCTTTCCGCAGTGGCATCAACGGGTAAACGTAAGTTTTCTTTCCTTGAACTTTGGGCACCAGGCTATGTTAAACGGACCATTATGGTCTGGTCTTTATGGTTCTTTGCCTTACTAGGTTACTATGGAATAACGACCTGGCTAGGAGCCTTCTTACAACAGGCTGGTTACTCGGTCACAAAATCAGTCTTCTATACGATCATTATTTCACTTGCTGGCGTCCCTGGGTTCTTCACAGCTGCTTATTTCATAGAAGCAAAAGGACGTAAAATAACGATTATCACAGTGCTCTTGGGTTGCGCGGTTTCTGCTTACTTCTATGGGACTGCGACAAGTCTAACAACGCTCATTGCTTACGGTTTGTGCATGCAATTCTTCCTCTTTGGTATGTGGTCATCAATTTATGCCTATACTCCAGAACTTTACCCAACTAGGGCGAGGGCGACCGGTTCAGGTTTTGCCTCCGCGATCGGCAGGTTAGGATCACTTTTAGGTCCATATATTGTTGCTGTACTCTTACCAAGAACAGGACAGTCTGGGATATTTGCACTTGGAGCGGCTTGTTTTGTGATAGCTGCACTCGTCGTCGGGTTCTTAGGCGTAGAAACCAAAGGCAAAGTGCTCGAGGAGATTTCCGCTTAAGTACCTATATATTAGTATTGTACTTAAAGTCGTTAGCCCCTCTGTATCATTCGCGGTAGGGGCTAATCTTTAAAAAAAGCCCATGGTGTTGAATAGTCAATCTCATAATCAGATTTGTATAAACACTGGGTGTAACTGAGTAAACAATAGCAACTTCCTTACGAATTGCTGAAAATATTTCTTCAAAAGCCCATAAGAAGGAGGAGAATCGCTAATCAATGATTATTATAGGTGAGAAAATTAACGGCTCTATTCCATCGATGGCCAAAGCCATTCGAGAAAAAAACGAAGACTTCATTCGTGAGTGCGCCAAAAGGCAAGCCGAAGCAGGCGCTACCTACCTTGATGTTTGTGCATCGGTAGAAGTAGAATTCGAAGTCGAAACCATGAAATGGTTGATTGATTTGATACAGGAAGTTACCGATCTACCGATCTGTGTTGACAGTCCAAGTCCATATTCCATTTTAGCCGCATTACCCTTTTGCAAAAAAACAGGTTTAGTCAACTCTGTATCCATGGAGGGTGATAAAATCGATGTGATATTCCCTGTTATCGCGGATACTAAATGGGAATGTGTTGCGCTTCTTTGTGATGGCAAAGGGATTCCGGATTCTGTGGAAAAACGCTTAGAAGTCTTTGAAAATATTATGAAGAGGGCAAAAGAATTTAAGATTGATCCATCCCGATTGCATATCGATCCACTGGTAGAGACCTTATCCACTAATGAAACTGCTTTAACCACCTTTGTAAAATGTGCAAGAGAAATAAAGAAACGCTATCCAACCATCCATGTGACAAGTGGCTTAAGCAATATTTCCTTTGGATTGCCTGCTCGCAAACTCATTAACCAAGCCTTTATGGTCCTAGCTGTGAACGCGGGCATGGATAGCGCGATCGTTGACCCTACAAACAGAGATATGTTGGGCCTGATTTATGCCTCAAAGGCATTATTACAAGAGGATGAATACTGCTTAGACTATATTTCAGCGTTTAGAGATGGCTTAATTGGACCTTTGCTAAAAGTATACTAAAGCTAATCAGTAAAAATTGTTGAAATAATAATTTAGTGTCTAAGCACAAAATGGAGGGAAAAAACATGTCGAAAATTCAAGAAATCTCAACTGCCATTGAATTCGGTAAGAAGAAGATTATCAAAGGTCTCGTTGATGAGGCAATAGCAGAAGGGTGTAATCCAATCGATATCTTAAATCAAGGTATGATTGAGGCTATGAGCATTGTAGGTGAAAAATTTAAAGCCAATGAAATTTATGTTCCTGAAATGCTAATCGCTGCGCGTGCCATGAAAGAGGGTGTGGAACATTTAAAACCGCATCTAGCGGGCGACCAGAGTGCTGTACTTGGCAAATTCATCATCGGGACAGTTGAAGGTGACTTACACGATATCGGTAAAAACCTTGTTGCTATGATGATTGAAAGTGCCGGATATACGGTCATCGATTTAGGGGTTGATGTTTCAACAGAAAAATTTATCGAAGCAATTAAAGCGAATCCAGATTGTCACCTTGTTGGTCTTTCAGCGTTATTAACAACTACAATGCCCTCTTTAAAAAAATCAGTCGCTGCAATTATTGAAGCTGGTTTAAATAAACAAGTTAAGATCATAGTCGGTGGTGCGCCTATCACTCAAGAATTTGCAGATTCGATCGGTGCTGATGCTTTTGCAGCGGATGCGGGATCAGCTGCAAGTATAGCAAAAGCCTTCTCAGCTTAACCATATATTATCGAAAAACTATTCAAACAACAGGGAGGAATAAAGATGAACAGACGCGAAAGAGTTTTATGTGCTCTGAATCATAAAGAACCGGATCGTATTCCGCTCGATCTTGGAGCAGGGTGTTCGTGTAAATTTACGAAGTATTTTTATGTAAAGCTTTTAGACTACTTTGGCATACAAGAAGATGAACTGGAAATGTGTCATATACCTTACCAGCTAGTCTATGCATCGGATAAAGTATTGGATCTATTAGGCTGTGATGTTCGTGCAGCAAGAATCAAGCCCATTAAACAGGGCGTGAGTTATTATGCCAAGAAATGGGAAGACGATAAAAGTCTTTTCTATAGAAATGATTGGGGAACCGTATACAGAATGCCAAAGCATCAAGGTCTATATTACGACTTAGCCGGGTGTGCTTTGGGAGATGCAGAGGATGAAGAAGATGACAAAAAGTTTGTATGGCCAACCCCGGATAAATACGATATGGCTGGACGAAAGGAATTAGAAGACTACCGTGCAGCAGGATTTGCAAACACCATTTCAGAGCAGTTTGGTAATGGCTTCTTGCAAACCGGACCTTTGATCTGGGGCTTTGAAAACTGGCTTGCTATGTTACTTTCTGAGCCGGAACGCTGTATTCCATTTATGGATAAATTGCTAGAAAAGAAAATGGAGTATTATGACAACATTTTTGACGTATATGGTGGGCTGATTGATGTTACCAGTGAGGCTGACGATTTTGGTACACAACGTGGAACTTTTATTTCCCCTCAACTCATCAGAGATATGATACTCCCCTACCATAAGAAACTAAATGACTACGTCAAATCCAAGGGAGATGTCAAAATAACGCTCCACAGTTGTGGCTCTGTCACAGCGGCATTGCCGGACATCATTAAAGCTGGCTATGATATTTTAAATCCTGTACAGATTGCGGCTGCAGATATGGGTCCAGAACTGTTAAAGAGTAGATATGGCAAGGACATTGTATTCTGGGGTGGCGGGATAAATACTCAATCGACTCTTCCAAACGGAACGCCCGAACAAGTTAGAGAAGAAACCAAAAGAAACATGGATATATTTGGAAAAGATGGAGGTTTCGTGTTCTCGACTGTTCACAATGTACAAGATGACGTCCCTATTGAAAATTTTATAGCTATGTGGGAGACTTTCCACGCTAATTGTAAATACTGATGTAAATCTAACAGGTTTGCGTCTTTAGGATCATCTGAATGTTTAAAACCGGGGAAGTATTGAGCTCCCCCGGTTTTAACCTTGGTTTGCCTGTTTATCCGTTACTTTTCACTCAAGGGTACACCCACACTTATACATTTATGGGTTGGGTGACACCCGGAAAGTATGATTATGCCTATATCGTCGATAATCAGGCCCGCTCATTTGGGGGACAAGTGTTTCACGTGAGAAGCACTACAGATGATCCAGTGCATCACATTGATGGCATGGCGTTTTTCATGTATTTTTAAGGTTAATAAACGAACACCCTTGGAGAAAATTTACACCAAGCTGGCAGCTAAATTGACGCAGATTTGGCGGCCAATGTATTAGAATAAATATAATGTAAAAAATAAGGGGGTGTGTGAAAACTCAGCCCCCGAAACTCTAAGTGGTTGCAACAAGCATGATCCATCCTTGGATTGGAGCCTTTCCTGGGGTGGCTATTCTGACGATGGCAGTGGGGACCAACTTCATCTGCGACAGTTTGAGGGATTTTCTTGACCCTCGGCTGAGAAAGGAACTGTAAACTTACTCACACAACCTCTGATAATTTGGGGGTTGTATTTTTTTGGTTTACTTTGTAGTACACAAAATCTACTTGGATAAATAAGTTTACCAAATTAAGGCGATGTGAGATAGCACATTGATAATTGTATTTTACGCTATCACATATAAGTTTATTGGTCGGGCATATTAATGAAAGTTGTAGAGAAAATGAGGTGAATATTGTGACTGTAGGTTTATTTGTCTTTATTGCTTGGATAGTTATTAGTGTTTATTTTTATGTTCCTAAACAATTAAGTACAAAAGATAATATTCTTCTCTTTTTTTTCCTTACAATCATCTCAATGAACATATTTACCATACTCGATTTAAATCTAAACCTTATGCAGCATAGTAATAAAACGGACATGTTCATTAGTTTCTGGTTACACAGAAATATTATCATACCATTTTCGCTCATGATTTTTGCTAATTTCATTGATAAATTCTTTGTAACGGTGTTGGTATTTTCAATTTTATATTTGATCAACTTATTGGCATTTTGGGTTGGTTTTATATCTTGTGGCTCGAACCTATATTTAGGCTCTGCTATCTTATTAATGGTATTTATGTTACTTGCATTTATTACAATGAAGTTGGTAACTAAATTACCTATAGGGGAGTCAATGTAATGTATATTATTTATGATCGGAATTTCAATAGCAATGAATGGTTTGTTATAGGCTCATTAATAATAGGGGTTATACTGGTGTGGAAACTTCCAAAAAGGTTCTCATTCAAAGAATCATTAGTTTATTTAATATACTTTATTTTTGTTGGAATGATATTTGACCACACAATAAGCATTGAACCATTTGATTATTACGATGTTAATGATTCATCCTCTTATCAATTAATGGATTTTATGTCATATCTTTCATTCGGACCCTTCGGATATTTATATATTTACTTTTATGACTTCTTTAAAATACAAAATAAGTACAACGCTTTCTATATTTTGTTATGGACAATAATTGCGTTAGTAACAGAATATATTGCTCATGCGTTCGGAGTATACCACTATAAGAATGGTTATGAGATATACTATTCGTTTCCCATATATTTACTAATACTAACATCTCATTTATATTTGTATAAATTACTGAATCGAAAAATGGTTAATGCTAATTGAACTGACCCTGATTTCACTTAAGGAAATTTACCCAGCCAGAAAGATCTCTATAGAAACGAGAAACCCTACTGCAAGCACATTAAGAAAACTTTCCTTAGGCTGGTTGCCAGATAAAATATGATGGGCTATCGAATTATAAAGAGTCCTCCTAGTAGATGATTTGTAAAATGGACCCTATAAAGTAGACAGTTAAAAAAGAGGCCTACTGGCCAAAAATCAAATGACTCTATTTTATAGGGTCTTTTTTGTAATACTAGGAGGACTCTTTTAACATAGGTTTTGTAGCACTCCATTGTGGATTAAAGCAGATTAAATATTTCTAGTCCTTTACCAGCAATGCTAAAATCAGAATAGTGTGTTAAAATTCAAACAAAGACTTTATAAGGAGTGAATAGTAATGCTAGATCTCCGTGAAGAGAACCAGGACATTTTTTATTATGTTTTAGAGTCCATGCAGGGTGTCGTAGTAACAGATAATGACGGCAAGATTATCTTTTTAAATGACAGATATGCGGATATCTTACATGTAAATCGACATGAAGTCATCGGAAAAGATGTTATAGATGTAATCCCTGGTACAAGGATGCATATTGTAGCTAGGACAGGACGCGAAGAAATAGGTTCTTTATTTAAACTTAAGAATGGTGAGTCTGTACTGGTTAACCGGATACCAGTTAGAAAAAATGGTGAGATAATTGGAGTAGCAGCCTTTAGTTCTCTCTCAAAATTGGATGAAGTGAGTACCTTTGCTACAATTCAGAAAATCACTCATTTAAGCCAGGAATTAAATCAATATAAGAGTGAATTGAACAAATTAAGAGGGGCTAAATACTCGCTGGATCAAATTATCGGCAACTCTCCCAACCTTATCAAAATGAAGGAGTTAATAAGAAAAGTAGCCCAGACCAAGTCTACGGTCCTGATAACCGGAGAGACAGGCACTGGCAAAGAACTGGTTGCCCATGCTATACACCAGCTTAGTACAAGGAGCCATCATTCTTTTGTTAGGGTCAATTGTGCTGCTATTCCTAATGATCTACTTGAATCTGAATTATTTGGCTATGAGGAAGGAGCCTTTACCGGAGCCAAAAAGGGTGGTAAAGTAGGCAAATTCGAACTAGCTAATTGTGGTTCATTACTCCTTGATGAGATTAATCAGATGCCCCTGTATCTTCAATCCAAGCTTCTTAGAGTCATTCAGGAAAAAGAGGTAGAAAGAGTTGGGGGTAATAATCCTTTTGATATAGATGTTAGATTGATATTTACAACGAATCAAAATCTTCATGATCTCGTTCACCAGGATAATTTCAGGGAGGATCTCTTTTATCGTATTAATGTTATGAGTATTGAAATTCCACCATTACGGACGCGGCTTGATGACATCCCCTTGTTGGTTGAACATTTCATCTCCAAAATTAACAAAGAACTTGGTTTGAATATTACGGGGATTGATAATGAAGTCATTAAACTA
>NZ_SPQQ01000026.1 GCF_004766045.1 Desulfosporosinus fructosivorans | reverse complement strand
AGCATTTTCAACTTGCGTTGTCAATGACTAATTTACTGTGGTTTAGATTGAATAGTTTGAAGGTCTTACCCCTCACTTGTTCATTCAGTGTGCGTCTTTGTGGCGCTCAGTCATAGTACCATTTTTAGCGTATGCTGTCAACTTTTTGTTTTATTTGTCATTGCTTCGAGTTTTAGACTAGGGATCGCTGAAGAAATCAGAGTTTTGACATTATCCGCAGCGCGCTCAAGCTGAGTCCCTCGCCTTTTCCGGGAAGAATAAAATCAAAATGAAACTAAGTACCGCCAGAATAAACAAGCCCCAAAAAACATGTTGCAGTGCAATTGCCAATCCCGACGACATTATTTGCAATACACCCTGCGAAAGAGTCCCTCTCCTAATAGGGTCGAGTAAGACGTTGATAACATCAACGTTTAACGCCTCTCCGCTTACGCCCATTAAATAATTTGATAAAGATACGTTTAAGATACCACCTAACACTGCTGCACCCATGGCATTTCCCAAGATGTTCATAAACATATTAGAGGCGGTTACCACTCCACGCATCTCCCATTTCACGCTGTTTTGTATTCCCACAATAAAGACAGTTCTAGCAAGCCCCATCCCTAAACCAATTAATAAGGAGCCCACTCCAGCCCAGAGCCACCCTCTTTCCGGACTTAGTGTAATAAAGAATAGTGAACCCACAAGAATCCAAATTCCACCGACGACTGCGATGCGCCTGAACCCATATTTGAACATGGCCTTTGCGGCCACAGTTGCCCCAGCTATCCACCCCATCGACATAAAAGCAAGAGCAAAGCCCGAAGTAATTGGGGATTTCCCCATTACTCCTTGAATAAAAGTTGGCAAAAACGAGGAGACCCCAATAAGTACCACCCCAGTCGTCAACGTAGCCAAATTTGAGACTACTATTAAAGAATCCGACCAGATTTCTAAAGGCATAATGGGCTCTGCCGCAAGCTTTTCTTGCTTAATAAACAAATAACTTCCAACCAAAGATAACCCTAATAAAAGAAGCACCGGTGCGGAAGACCAAGGCCAAACTGTCCCTGCTTGTATAAAGACGACCATTAACGCGCTGATCGAGATGAAAATAAGTGCTGACCCGATATAATCAATTTTGTGTTCTTGTTTATGTACTGTCTCAACCATAAAAAACCAGATTCCGCAAATTGCAAACACTCCGATCGGAATATTCACCCAGAAAATCCATGACCATCGGACATATTGCACAAAAAATGCCCCTAGTCCCGGTCCAAGAATAGACGATATTCCCCAAACACTAGATATATATCCTTGGATACGAGCACGCTCTGTCATTGTAAAGATATCTCCTACAATGGTTGTGGCAATAGGCTGGACCGCTCCAGCTCCAAGACCTTGGATCAAGCGAAAAAGGATCAACATATTCATCGTCTTGGCAAAACCACAGAGCAGCGATCCAATCAGAAAGACAAGTACTCCAAAGGTAAAAACAGGCTTTCGACCATACAAATCCGCCAGCTTCCCATATATCGGAATAGTAACTGCCTGAGCCAGTAGGAATGATGAAAACACCCAACTAAACAGAGAGAAGCCGCCCAAATCCGCCACAATACTCGGTATCGCTGTTGCTACAATCGTCCCCTCTATGGCTGCCATGAACATCGCTAAGATAATGCTGACCAAGACAATTTTAGGGTTTGTTTTATTAGACATTTCTATTTTTCCTTATTCAAAATTTTATACTTTTCTATAACCGCCTGGATTGTAAACCACTCCACCTCATCTGGGAGGAGTTCTTTAATTGGACGCAATCTTTCTCCACCCACCTGGTGGATGGCGTCTAATACAAGGGGTTCCTGTTCAATCGGAATGAAATCATCCCAAGGGATTGCTTGTCCATCTAGACCGCAACGTACAAGATGTTGCTGTACCGTGAGTTCAGTAACATTACGAACTCGTGCGATATCTGCTAAGGTGTACCCTTCTTGATAGAGTATAAAAGTTTGCTGATGACTCAGTACTTTATCTGTGGAAGCCTTCGCAGAACTGCGAACTTGCGGTGAGGGCACGCTGTCTGCTGGTATGTTACGTTGCCCCAAAGTGGGATTAAAGCTCCTAATTTCCTCAATAAACGCACTCCCATATTTCTCTAGTTTCCGCTCTCCGACACCACTTATCCTAAGCATAGAATGGTGATCAGTCGGGCAGAGCTGAGCCATTTCTCGCAAGGTACTATCTGCAAATATCATATAAGGAGGTAGGTTTTCTCGGAGTGCTAATTCTCTGCGGAGCGCACGTAGACGATCAAATAGACCGACCTCTTCCACTTTTTCCCGAGAAGGCTGTGGAGAAAATTTTTGCGAAACTTTCTCTTCTCCTTTAATTACTGAAACTGCATTAGGCAGCAGTTTCACCACTGGGTACTCTCCACCTGATAATTGCAAATAGCCCTCCGCCACTAAATAACTGATACGGTCTTTGATCTCCTGTAGTGGGATATCGTGCATAATTCCATGTGTGCTCAACTCATCAAAACGCAGCTCACGAATCTTGGCTTTGCGAGATCCTTTTAATACCTCAGCCACTAAACCTATACCAAACCGTTCACGCATTCGATAAATACAAGAAAATATTTTTTGAGCCTCTAATGTAATATCTACCTTTTCACGTTCGTCATTACAATTACTACAGTTGCCACATTCTTCTTGAATATTTTCATCCCCAAAATACTCCAGAATTGTCTTACGCAAACAGCGCGGCGTATGACAGTAATCAACCATCCCCTGAAGCTTCTTGAGCTCATTCATTTTACGCTCTGGTTGAAAAATGGTCTGTTCAATCAGATATCTTTGCAAAACCACATCTTGAGGGGAAAACAACAAAAGGCACTCCCCTGGTTCTCCATCCCTCCCAGCACGTCCCGCTTCCTGGTAATAGGACTCCATATTTCTTGGCATATTATAATGAATTACAAAACGAACATTCGATTTATCGATTCCCATCCCAAACGCATTAGTAGCCACCATGACCGTCTTTTCATCAAAGAGAAAATCCTCTTGACTCTTTTTGCGCTCTTCATCATTCATCCCCGCGTGATATTTTCCTGCTTTCAAACCACTTTTTGCTAAAAAGGCCTGAAGGGCATCCACCTCTTTACGAGTCCCCGCATATATAATCCCAGATTGGTCGGCATGTAATTTGGCATAATCCAGAACAAAAACCTTTTTGTTTTCCCCTCGAAGTGTTGAAAACGTCAGATTCGGACGGTCAAAACTTGTCACAAAAACATTGGCTTTGTTTAACTCTAACAATCGAACAATATCCGACTGAACTTCCTCTGTTGCCGTCGCTGTAAAAGCCCCAATCAATGGTTGCTGAGAAAACGATTTGATAAAAGGACCCAGATGAAGATAGCTCGGTCGAAAATCATGTCCCCACTGAGAGACACAATGGGCTTCATCAATCGCCAAGAAAGAGACATGCAGCGACTCGAGAAGGGTACGGAAGCTTTCCGCCTCCAATCGTTCAGGTGCAACATACAAAAGCTTAAATTCCCCGCTTGCAGCCCGTTCAATCCGAGACCTGACTTCTTTTAAGGATAGCGAACTATTAATAAACGTTGCCGAGACCCCGTATTGTTGCAGCGCGTCTACTTGATCTTTCATCAAAGAAATCAAAGGCGAGATTACAAGTGTCGTTCCTTCAAATAACAAGGCTGGGATTTGATAAGCTAGAGATTTTCCAGCGCCTGTCGGCATGATGGCTAATGTATCCTTACCCTGGAGTAAACTTTCTATCACTTTTTGCTGGCCATCGCGGAATTGAGTATACCCGAAATACCTTTGCAGTACCTCCAAGGCCTTTTCGATCATAATATAAGAACATCTCCTTAAGTTATAAACTACAGTTATCTCCATTATAACAAAAAAAGACCGGTTAAGCTTATGCTTAACACGGTTTTACGTTTTTAATGTTCGATTCACCCCAGCCCTCTGTACCAATTAGCGGAACGAAACGCACCAACCCCAGATTTTCTTCTATCAGTTCACCTGTCAATGTTTTCTTTACTCGTATCAGTATTTGTTCACCCTTATCTCCTACTGGAATAACTAATCTACCGCCGATGGCCAATTGATTGATTAAGGAATCAGGAATTACAGGGCCTCCTGCTGTGACAAGTATGGCATCAAACGGTGCTTTTTCAGGCCATCCAAGCGTACCATCTCCCACTTGTACTGCAATATTATCATAACCCTGAGAACGAAATCGATCCTTTGCAAGATGAGCTAGTCCCTCGTGGCGTTCAATTGTGTAGATATTCATGGCCATCCGAGATAAAATTGCAGCGGAATAACCAGAACCCGTTCCAATCTCTAAAACCTTATCAATTGATTTTAATTTTAAAGCCTGTGCCATGAGCGCTACGATATACGGTTGACTGATCGTCTGCCCTGATTCGATTTCTAAGGCGGAGTCATAATAAGCATATTCTTGTTTATCTTCCATAACATATTTGTGTCGAGGGACAATAAGCATGCTATTAATGACCATCTCATCCGTAATGCCACGGCCTATTAGTTGATTTTGAACCATCCACTCACGTTCGGCCAATCGCTCTAAATCATCTTTATAACATTCTTTAATCAAATCTCTCACCCTGACTTTAAGTTTTTTATATTTTCTCCGTTTTGGTGAGTAATATTATTATATTTTAAATTTGGGCCACAAACGAGCTATACGTAGAATTTAGCAAATTGGATCACGTCTGGAAAGACAACGTCTTCGAAATACAGTATAACTACGCACAATCACTTATTTTTTGGTATAATTAGTTTCTGAGTAAAACTCACTCAACTAAGGATCAACAAAATATACCTTATTGTGCGGAAATAAGCTCTTCATAACAGGCATTGAAGTTTGCTAATTAGGGCATCTAAAGCTAGGGAAAAAGTAGCAGAATCTTTTTATATTCCTATTAAACATTTAAGTAGGGGGAGAACAGAGTGGCAGAGAAAACATTACCTTTTACCAAGGAACAACTGGAGACAATGATCGAGCAATATGGTTCACCGTTTCATATTTACGATGAATTGGCTATCCGGCAAAATGCCCGTAATTTAATAGAAGCTTTCAGTTGGGCACCCGAGTTCAAAGAGTACTTTGCAGTTAAAGCAACACCTAACCCATATATCCTTAAGGTCCTACGCGAGGAAGGCTTCGGCGCAGATTGCAGTTCAATGTCAGAACTCATTTTGGCAGAAAAAGCGGGGATTTTTGATGAGAATATAATGTTCTCTTCAAATAATACACCTGTTCACGAATATAAAAAGGCCAAGGAATTAGGGGCCATCATTAATCTCGATGATATAACTCATATCGATTATTTAGAGAAATATATCGGTATGCCTAAAATCATCTCGTTTCGCTATAATCCAGGCCGCTTACGTGACGGTGGAAACTCGATTATTGGTAAACCACACGATGCCAAGTATGGCTTAACCAAAGAGCAACTTTTCGAGGCCTATCAAATTGCCCGAGAAAAAGGAGCAGAGCGCTTTGGAATCCACACGATGATTATATCAAACGAACTTGATTCTAAATATTTTATTGAGACTGCCAGTATGATGTTTAAACTGGTAGGAGAGATTTACGAGAAGTTAGGAATCAGAATTGAATTCGTTAATTTGGGTGGGGGCATTGGCATACCTTATCGACCAGAGCAAGAACCAGTTAGTCTGGAGGCTGTAAGTAAAGGGATAAAGAACGCTTACGACAAATTGATTGTGGATAATGGTTTGGACCCTTTAAAGATCGCAATGGAGAGCGGACGGATGATCTTGGGACCCTATGGTTATTTAGTTACTAAGGTATTGCATAAGAAAGAAATATATAAGAACTATGTCGGCTTAGATGCCTGCATGGCCGACCTAATGCGTCCCGGCCTGTATGGCGCTTATCACCACTTAACGGTGATGGGGAAAGAGGATTGGCCGTGTGATTACATTTATGATGTAACAGGTGGTTTGTGTGAGAATAACGATAAATTCGCGATAGATAGAGCTTTACCCAGAATGGATATTGGTGATATCGCCGTCATCCATGATACTGGAGCACATGGTCACGCAATGGGATTCAACTATAATGGCAAATTGCGCTCAGCAGAGCTACTTCTCAAGCCCGATGGCAATATCGAACTTATTCGGCGGGCAGAGACACTGGAAGACCTTTTTGCCACCTTGGATTTTTCTGGTTTAGAAGAATAGTTAAAACAAACTACAGAACTTTGAATGATCTCGCTAATCTTATTTTGCAAGATCATTCGAAGTTCTGTAGTTTTACATGCCAGTCACTTATTTACTTGTCGTTTGTTTTGAAATGTATAACAAGGGACTGCCTCTTCATAGAAAACTAATTTCTATGAAGAGATAGCCCCTTTTCTGCGTGACCAATCATATTTCGATAGTTCTAGGCAAAGGCCCCCGATTTTTTGGCATCTTAATTTTAGAAATTGACTTAATCACTTGATAACAAGAGGTTGTAATGACAATCGCGCAGCCTCCCAGAAATCCTATAACAATGACTACCGGAATCCAAGCTAACATAAATACCGCCCCCTTCTTCCTCACCATTAGTATTTAGTATACTATATGCTTCCTTTGATTATAATCATACACTTTAAACAAAGAAAAAGAAAGTAATTACTTTCACTTTCATAATACGAAATCGCTATACCAAACTTATTTGGGTCCATATCCTCAATGATCCCTAGGTCTATTAGCAGGGTGGATTCTTAACTTCCCTGTTCGAGGTACGTAAACCACGATAGTCTCGGATGGAATTATCGCCGAGCCACCTACCCCAAAGGAAGACTTCATGGCGAAAGGGAGGTTTACTTAGTACCACGCGCGCTTCTAAAAAGGAACATTTCAAAAAATTATATCTTGACAAGCGGGCACATTACAGACTAGCATTTTACTTAACCTACATATACATAATTTTGCAGAGGTATCTTCCAATTTATCTTGGAAGATACCTCTGCAAAATAAAGAAAGCTCATATTTCATTTAGTAGAAAGGAGATTAGAAAAGTGAATATGAATAAATTAATTGGCTTGGTAATCGCAATAAGCCTAATCATGACCACATTCATTGCTCCAGCCGGGGCAGCTCCGACAAAGAACAACTACACAATTGCTTTCCAGAAACAAATTCCCGCTGACTATGCTCTAATTATTTCTAAAGCTGGAGGTGAGGTACTTAGGGTATTGCCTGAAGTTTCAGGCCTCGAGGTACAATCAGCTAATCCGTCGTTTTTAAATAATCTAAAAGCTGTTGAGGGAATCCAAGCTGCAAACCTATCGTTAGTTATTAAGTTAGATAATGAGAAAATTAACCCATTGGCGGCTAACGGTCAACCAGTTAGTGATATTCCTCAAGCGAATCAAGTCGACAGTTACTGGAAATATCAATGGGATATACAACGAATTACCCATAATGGAGATTCTTATGCCCTTGAGACTGGCGGTGTGGAAAGAGTTAACGGAACAGTAATCCACAAGGCGGTTGTCGGTATCATTGACTCTGGGATTGATTTTACCCATCCAGATCTGAAAGCTAACATTGTTGGCGGTCAAAACTTTGTACCTGCCAATGCAGACGGAGACTCAACCGAAACTGGTGATCCAAATGACTATGGGGATCGCTACGGACATGGTACGCACGTTGCGGGTTTTATTGCGTCAAATGGCAAAATGAAAGGGATTGGCCCCAATCTAGGAATCCGTGCTTATCGTATCTTCTCTGCCAGCGGCAGCTCGCCGACGCCCTGGATTATATCGGCTATTCTACAAGCGGCTAAAGACAAAGTCGATGTCATAAATATGTCCATTGGTGGATTTGATACTATCTCTCGTTATACATACCTGGATGACAAAAATGCTTATAGTGACGTTGCCGATGCACTTTTATACAGACGGGCCATTAAATACGCCGTAGATCATAATGTCACCATCGTCACTGCTGCGGGGAATGAGTCTCTTAACTTAAATAATCCGACCACAATCACAAGTTACTTGAACCAAGTGTACGGAGATTCAGGACTTCAATTTAAAGGCGCATCTCGCGAAATACCGGGACAAACCCCGGGAGTTATTACCGTATCCTCTTCTAACGAATGGTCTAAAGATAAAATTGCTTTCTACTCTAATTATGGATCCCGCTCCATCGATGTGGCCGCCCCCGGCGGTGACTTTGGACCAATCTATGACCAAACCGGTGATCTCAACTTACTGGACCTCCATTACAATACGTTTAGCACCTATCCGACTTATATGGAGCCCTATATCACTTCGAACCTTCGGGGCTATGCTCTGATGCAAGGTAGCTCAATGGCATCACCGAAAGTTGCAGGGATTGCAGGAGTCATTAAAGCTTATAATCCGGGATTGACCCCAGCTCAAGTGGCTGCATTGATTCGACAGACAGCGGTCGACTTAGGTAAACCTGGAACCGATGCGCTCTTTGGCGCGGGAGAGGCCAATACTTATTACGCATTAACTGGAATGAAGAAATAAATACATTGTCGCCCCCCTATAATGGTTCGGTAATATACGAGGAGCACCAGTCCCTTACGGAATTTTAATGACGCGACCAGCTAAGTGTTTGTCGTGGGTAACAATGACGAAAGCAACGCCATACTCCTTATTCACTTGTTCAAAGATGTTATATACATCTTCGGAACTATGTAAATCTAGGTTTCCCGTCGGCTCATCAGCCAAGATAATCTTAGGGTTATTGATCAGCGACCTGGCAATCGCTACGCGTTGCTGTTGACCTCCGGATAGATCAAGAACATTGGATCGGCGATACTTATATAGCCCTAACATATCTAATAAGTGATTCGCCCTTTCCTTTACTTCAAATTGGTTGTTTCTTTGTATTTGACTTGGCATGAGAACATTGTCAAATACATTGAACTCCTGTAATAAAAAATGAAATTGAAAGATAAACCCTATAGCCTGATTCCGTAATTTAGCTAATTTACGCTGCGTCATATTTTTAGTATTCGCTCCATCGATGATGACTTCCCCACTGGTGGGCCTATCGAGAGTGCCCATGATATTTAAAAGCGTCGTTTTACCACTTCCAGAGGCTCCGACAACCGAGTTAATGCTGTGTTCCTCAATTTCTAAATTTATATCGTGAAGAATCTGCGACTTTACCCGAGTCCCATAAGTTTTGTTAACACCTATCAATTCAATGACATTATGCATTTTTAATTACCTCAATTGGGTTTAATTTAATACACCTGAGCGCAGGGAAAATGGCAGTTGACATTGAAACCACAAAGAAAATAAGGATAGATAGCCCGATGAACCTATAATCCATTGTAACCTTAACCACAGGTAATCCTTGAGCAGTCACAATGTATTGATTGAATCCTCTGAGAAAGACGACAAGGAAACCAAGACTAAGCGCGATTCCTATGAGACTAAGCAATAACGCTTGATACAAGAAGACAAGACTTGCCGAAAAATCCGTAAGCCCCATGGCCTTTAAAATACCAACCTGTTTAGATTTCTGGAAAACGTTAATTGTCAATATATTGACAATACTTATAATGGTCGCCAGCATTATGAAAAATTGGATGACAAGGGTGACTAATTTTTGGCCAACGATAGCACTGACTAATAACTGATTTTGGTCTTTCCAATTGGAAAGATATAACGCTTCCCCTTCCCTTGACAGGGCGCTACTAATTTTGACACTGACAACATCTGCTTGAAACGGGTCGTCAATCGCTAATTCAATCTCAGTCACTTTATTCCCAAAACCAATGAAGTTTTGCGCGGTAGTCAAATTCGTAATCACCCACGCATTATTAATCTTAGCAACTCCAAAATCATACAAGCCAACAATTTTTATAGTGACAGTTTGTCTCGTTTGTCTACCAAGTGTCAAGATACTGACCTCATCCCCGACCTTAACACCTAATCGCTCCGCTAATTCTTTGCCTAGTAAAGCCTCATTATCGTTAACGGATGAACTTCCTTCGTAAATTGCCGCTGTAATGTTATACAGACGCTCGGTGTCTGAGATATTGAACCCCCGTACAAGTATAGGGATTGTCATATTCTCAAGTTTTATCCACGCTTGGTTATTAACATTTGGGGATACCGCTTTAACCTCCGGGAAATTGCTTCTGATCTGGTCCGCTTCCTTTTGCCAGTCACTAAATCCTCCACTTTTGGAGTACACGGAAATATGGGGACTATAAGCTAGAACTTTATTGACTAATGTCTTTTCAAGTCCTTGACTGACTAGACCGATAAAAATCTGAACAGAAACTCCTATGGCTATGCCGAAAATAACTAAAAGTGTTTGTAATTTTTTACTAAGCAGAAACCGCCAGGCGATTTTAAAAGGTAACAGCACAACAATTTAAGTCCTCTCTTAGTTGTATTGCTTAATGGTCGATCGACAAATTCAGGTAGTACCCGCCCCCTACCAAGTGGGGCGAGCGAGCACCGAAGGTAGTAGGCTCCTCAGCTTATCAGTTCTGTTTTCTGAACCAAATCACGCAAGAAAGTAATAAGATCCTCCGAAAGATCTCCTCGACGCAAGGCGAATTCGATCGTTGCTTCCACAAACCCTAACTTGTCTCCAACGTCATATCTCCGCCCTTCGAATTCATAAGCAAGGATTTCCTGAGACCGCCCAAGTTCCTTAATGCCATCGGTGAGCTGAATCTCCCCTCCTTTACCTGCTGGAAGGACACTTAAGATATCGAAGATTTCCGGATTCAAAATATACCGACCCATTATGGCTAAATGAGTTTCCGGGGCATCTTCTGGACTAGGTTTCTCCACCATATCCTTGGCACGATAAAGCCGATCCGCAAACTTTTCACCATCCACGATCCCGTATTTGGACGTATCCGATAGGGGAACTTCTTGTACCCCGACTATACTTGCACCATAACGCTCGTATTGATTTATCATTTGACGTAAAGCAGGCACTTCAGAATGAATAATGTCATCCCCTAAAAGGACTGCAAAGGGTTCATTACCAATAAACTTGCGGGCGCTATAGATAGCATGCCCCAAGCCCAACGCCTCTTTTTGCCGAACGTAATAAATATCGGCCATCTGAGCGACATCCTGCACCAAATCCAACAGTTCCCCTTTTTGATTTTTTTCTAAAAAGACCTCAAGCTCCATGGAACGATCAAAATGGTCTTCTATGGCCCGCTTATTCCGCCCTGTCACAATAATAATATCTTCGATTCCGGCTTTAATAGCCTCTTCAACAATATATTGAATAGTTGGTTTATCCACGATAGGCAACATCTCTTTTGGTTGAGCCTTGGTTGCTGGCAAAAAACGGGTTCCCAATCCTGCCGCTGGAATTATTGCTTTACGAATTTTACGCATATTCTTCGCTCTCCTTTTAACAACCCTCGACTTTATGAGTGAGTATTTCAATAAAATCTACCAAACCTAATTCTATTGCCCTCTTCTCATCCTCTTAATTAACTGCTTAACCTGCTGTAGCACCAGCATCTTAATCCTAAACACCACAAGCTGTTTCTTATTTGAGTTGTAGTACTCCTCAGCTACAGCTTGATATCCACCCTCACGCCAGGTTTTAAGTATTGCTTCTCTCTTATAGCTCTTAGCAGTTGCTTGCCTTAACTGTCCGTTCTGCTCGCTGGCTTGTTCAAATGTGGATGGAGTTAAGTCGAGGTAATTTCCGATCTTTTCAAGCAACTCTATTCCCTTCGTACTATTCACCAATAAAACTGATACGCCGTTTCGCGTTTCGATTTCAGGGTGGGCCTTCTCTATGCCCCAATAGTCGCCCATCGTAAAATCGCCCTGTCTGTTACCATTGGCATACTTGCACTCGTAGCAGTTTTCGCGGTAGATGTCGCCTTTCAAGAAGTAGCTATAATAATAAGAATTAATGGGTGGTATGAATCTTTCCCGTACTACACCGGTCTTTTCATAAACCACCTTTCCCATCAACCCCCAGCCTTCTGATTTATCTCTGAACTTTAGGTCTATGACTTTACCCTTCAGATTATCTTCTAGATGTTTGATATATCCTTTAAAAAACGCTGTGCTCGGAACGCCATGGCAAATTATATCGGCTGTAATAAGGTTCTTGTAATTCTTACCAAGATAAGATATCAATCCAGCAATCTGACAGGGAGTGCCTGTATAAAGAACTCCTATGCCCTGTTCAAGGTACTGCTTGACATCGGCGTACGTGGTATTGATATTGCTCTGTACATACTTGGAACCTTGGAGCTTTATAATATTGGTCGGATTATCAACACAGATATGCTCAGGCTCCATATCGTTATTAAAGGCACATCCGAAAACCACGCCGTTCTTCTCAAATATTATTGAAGCAAGGGATGCAAATATCCCTCCTGAAGCGCTGGCTGCGAGAACGGATTGATTTCTATTGACAGCGGCATATGTAGCGAGTGGCTCATTAGCATTTACCGGCACATTTTGAAAAGCACAGACCTTTCTGCACAGTCCGCATTCCACACATAACTCATCGTTGACAGCAGGATATACAAACCCATCCTCGTCAGGCTGCATTGTGATGGATTGCTTCGGACAGATGCTCATACAAGCGGTACATCCGCAGCACTCCTTTTTATCGGTATATATAGCAATCATGTCTTGCGCCTCCTTTCGCTTTTCCTCTCAAATTCCGTCCTTATCAAGTGATTCTCCTTATTTCTGTTGCATTCTCTTCCTGCCCAATATAAAGGGCAGATAGTTATTGATGATATAGCAAACCGGCACCATAAGTACACACGTTAACCCCACACACAAAATAGGCTGTATGTATGAAATCAACAATTCATTCTCCGTAACAACTCTCAAAATGCGGGATAATATCATATTCAGTACAACATAAAACACAGTTGCATGTAATGCATAATAAGTAAGACTATTCCTCCCGATATATCCGGCGAATCTAGGGTTCGGTAACTTTCGAATCACAATAATACTTGCCAGTACGCCGCTCAATGATACAATAATGAACACTATTGGATTTCCAAGTTCGCTGTAATATAAATCAACTCTGGTGCCGATTAACAGATAATTTATGTAAGTGCAGATAAGGCTTACACCTAAGGCAAGTAGCAAAATTCTATATTTAATGAGTCTTGCAATTCTACTTTCATATCTTTTAGCGTGATAACCCATTCCGACAAAAAAGGTAGCCACTAAACCTGCATCAACGTGCCAAGGAAGTGGAACCCTGACAATTTTCATGTAGAACCATCCACTTATAAATGAAGCTACTAACAATAATAATGATTTTGTGTCATTGTTCTTCGACGATCTCAGAACCCAATAGAGCAGAATCTCCGATATAAATAGTAGTGTTAAAAACCAGCACACTCCTGATAGTTCTGTAGACCTCATCTGGACGAACATTCCGATAAATTGGTTAATAATGTTTAAATAGTTATACTCGCCCACCGCCCGTAATTTTATAAATCCAACTAGAGCATTAAACAGGAGTATTATCAATGAAAAAGAAAAATACGGTATAAGCAGTGTCCTGGCCTTAGCCTTAATCAGCTCAAACGTATTATCAAACTTGTTCGGATTAAACAAGTAGCCCGAAACGAAGAAGAATAACGGTAGATGGAAGGAATAAACCCATATATTAGTTGGCCCCGGCAAGTTCGTATGTCCTATCATCACCAATAGGATCCCCCAGCCTTTTGCATTATCAAGCCATTGTATTCGCTCTTGCATATAGTCCTCTAGCCCCTCTTCATATGTTCACCCTAATATTTTCCTTTAGGTATTTGATGGACTTTTCTGTCTCCATGCTGATGATACGATTAACTCTCTCAAAATTTATTGACCTCTGTAAAATTTCCTCAAGCTTGTCCATATCCCGAACTTCTCTATCTTCAACCGAAAATCTCTGTAACAAATCTCTAAGTTTTTGCTTATTGCTTTCTCTTATGATAGTCGCAAACGGTCTGTTATATTTGATGGAGTAGATGCTCCCATGGAAAGTATCGGTTATAACATAGTCTGCACCCTTCACATATGCTAAAAGTTCAAACGGATCAGCTTCAATTTTTACGTCTGTCCACTTTTGATGCGCTCCCACGGAAACAAGCTTTTTGTTGTACTTTTTTGCAAATCGCTTAATTGCCTTTATCTCGACCTCAGAGTTGATTCGACTCCCATAAGCATATATCAATATATAATTGTTGAGCTCGCTCTGCGGCGGAATCAATTGATCAAAATTAGAAATAATTACTGGGTCAACATTTATGACGGGAGGTATGCCTGTCAGCTCTTTAACTACCTCAAATGAATTATTATCTCTCACGGATATACTAGAGAATGCCCTAAGTAGCTCTCCCACCTCAGAGTTTATACCATAGTTCTTAAGTCCCTTAACCGTCGAATATCCACAGCTGGCAGCATAACTAATTACCTTGCTGGCGTTATTGTCTTTGCCAAATAACTCCTTCGAATACCCTACATTAGGGTTTGACTGCAGACAATTAAAGACCTCATCACTACCAATCACCAAGACATCTACTATAGTTCTGTATTTTCTTCTTTCGCTTAAACCAAGCATAGCGAAATAGTTCATATCGAAGAGGCTAGAGAATGTTTTCTTCTTAAAGATTACTCGCCTTATCATATGATAGACTTCTCTCGCACTTCTATTTATAACGCCTTTGTCATTGTCAGTAGGAACAATGGGTTTCTCGATCTTATAATCTACAAATTCAACTTCATGTCCTAGATTTTCAAGGGTCATCTTTAGTCCGTATGCTTGAAGAAAAGAGCCGTAATTCTTTATTCGATGCATAGACATGATTCCAACTTTCATCAGTTCAACGCTCCTTTAAACTTAGTAACCTCATCAAGAGGATACTAAAAATGGCCGTACCTAATCAGCTCTTCTTAAACAACTTTATTGTTTCCTTAATCTCATCTCGGTCTGTCAGCAACAGGAGCCCACCATATAGTGCTGTGCACATAACAATTGAGATGAAACTCCAAATAACAGACGAGGAAATTTGTTGCAATCCAACTGCAACCAACCCCATCAACAATGTGCAACCTAGAGGTTTTGCCACATTAGCTAGCATCTCCTTAACAGAAAACCCCATAAAGACACGCATAAAAACAAACCCTGCGATTGTACCCTGGAATCTGATTAGTGATCTGGCGTAAACTAGAGGCCAAAATCCATAGCTTATACTTATCAAACAGGTAGGGATAAGAAACATAAGATGTATCATCTGATAAATAAACGATAGCTTTGGTTTTCCTTTTGACCTATACACCTCACCATTAAAATTTGAAAATATAATTCCGAAGGCTGCTACTAAAGCCCAAATGCCAATAATATCACTTGCCTCAGTCCATTGACTCCCAAGCATTATATACGTCGCCAGGTCGCTGTAAAGGAATATTCCAAATCCCATTGGCAAAACTAGATAGGAGACAAACCTCTGAGTTTTGTAATACATTGCTTGGAACTTAACCTCATCGTTTTGTAAACGCGATAACACAGAAAACAAAATAGGAATTATCGAAGCGGTAACAATAGCCATAAAGGCATTAACCATATTAAGAGAATTTTTATATAACCCCAGGTAGTATACATTAAAAGCATTTCCGATGATTAATGCATCCACCCATAGTGTAAACCAAACAGAGACTGCTTCTAAAAGCGACCAAAAACTGAATGAAAACATTTCCTTTAGTAATGCAAAATTGTAGTATAACATTGGTTTCCAATTTGATTTAGCTGTCAATATTATAGCGTTTGAAAGGATTCCACAAGTTGTTCCGATTATTAAAGACCAATACCCAAAGCCGATAATAGCCAGGGGAACAGTAACAATAAGCGGTATTAAGGACGCCATAATCCTGACCATAAACAGGGTTTTGAAATTAAACGCCCTTCGATATAACGCCATCTGAATACTTGAAAATGAAGTCAACGGTATTTGAACACAAGCAATCGCTAATGCCAATCCAAGGTCTGGATTACCAACTGCACTAGCGATTGGATTGCGAAATATTATAATGAGACCCCAAAGAACAAGGGCAATGGTTAAGTTTGATATAAATGCTACGTTCGTATTCTTGTTTCTATCATCAAGATCTGTAAACTCGTGCTGCACCAAATATTTCTGAAAACCTGCGTCCGAAAATATTTCGGCGAAACTAATAACCATTATAATTGTTGTTACTACACCAAATGCTTCTGGAGCTAAAAGTCTTGCAAGTATCATGTTGGTTATTGGCACAATTATTTTTGATGAAACTTCTGTGATTATGGACCATTTCGCGGCATTGCCTACTTTTCGGGATAACTCATTACTGTTCAAATTCATCCACCTATATCATATTTTTGGCTATGTTGTTTATTGATGTTGTGCATGAGCTCATGATTCCTTCCCCTTATCCGGATATAAAGCATATCCAATCAAGATAAAGTTAAATGCTGCAATTTTAAATATTTCCTGAAACTCAACAACCATACTAGTAGCAAGCCATATTAAAACAAGGATTGCTGCTAGTTGTTTAAACTCGTTATTTGCCATTTTCACCATTGATTTATGGATGCTAATAATTGTCCCTAAAAAGACTAGAATTCCTACAATTCCGGCAGACACAAAGACCTTTAAATATATATTGTCATAAAACCCCCAGCTTCTTGCTGTATGGTAGCCTACACCAAATATACTAACAAAGATATCGGAATACGATGCATGATCATACATCTCAGAAATTAGCATTTGCCAAACTTCAAATCTTGTATCAAGAGCAACAAGACTTATATCTCTGCTTATTTCTGCCTGTATCATGTTTAACAACCATATTGCTGGAAAAATCGATATAATTAGCATTATCAGCTTACTTTTACTGCGATTTGTGAGTTTCCAATATATAATCACACCTATGGTAACGACTAATAATATTGCCGCTGTTCTTGATTGTGAATTTATAACAATGTAGGTAGTTACTGAGATACATAAAGCATTCAATATATTTCTAATTAATTTTTTGCTATAAGTATTAGAGAGAATAAGGATCGCACTATTCAAAGCAATTACAAAAATACCCAATGAATTTGGATTCCCAATAGTCCCTATACCCCTCTGACCTGTTGAGTAAATAAAACTTGCTAAAAGGCGATCCGCTGAATTATTAGCTCGATATATATTATAAGACAGTGCCCTGAATTCTGAATTATTTATCTGCAAAAATACCACAACAAATTCCATTAAGAGTAAAAACAACAAAATCCCTAATAATGATTTGACTTTAATTTTACTTCTTAACAGTCCTCCCACAATCATCGCTAAAAAGGGGAAGAAAAGCCGCATTGATGATATAAAAACGTTAATTATTCCTTCGCTATAAATTGAAGAGAAGAGGAAACTTGATATCATCATATAATTGGCAAAAAACAAGAAACTATAAGCCGGTTTAATCACCGGTATTTTTGCTATTGCATATACCGCAATTATTCCTAATAATAGGTGAGGTAAATAACTTAGACCGCCACTTGGCGAATTTGGGTATATTAATATAGTACTGAGTAGGAGGAGCACCAGCATTTTTCGTTCGTGCGGTATTAACTTCATATTAGGATAACTTGTCATATTGTTTTCACTTCTTATAGGCTCAGCCAAAACCTTATTCCCCTTGTCTATGTATAATATTCATAAAATAGAAAGCAAATCTAAATCCAAATAATACACTAAAAAACAAAAACACCTGATGTCGTAATGCTCTTGTGTATTTGAATACTTCACGATTATGCTCTAGTAAATTTCTTATCTTTGTTTTATCTTGCTTATCCATATACTTGTACTTATTTAGAGCAGCATATAAAGAATAAATTAGTCTTTGAAATATTGTTTTTCTTAAATCAGCATCAAGTTTCATGTAGTCATCATCGCCTATATTCTTTGCAACTAATTCAATAACATCTAAAACCCGCTTTACATTCGGCGTATTTGTTATTGATCCAACTCGACGCATACGATGAGCATACCAGTAATATCCCAAACACGAAAAACTCGAAGCATATAAGAAAAGCCTCGCGCTCCAATCTAAATCTTCGTGCAAATAACCACATGCAAATTTTAAATTATATTTATATATAAAATCTCTATTGACAACATATCGTTGTGCTGGCCATGTATTTTGAGAATCCTTAAATATCCATTCAATCACTTCAGCCTTTTTGCCAGATAACAATTTATCTATTGGCATATTCTTATCCATATATTTGGTTTGCCCATCGATATATACTTGCATAAGCCGAGTTATAAGCACATCAACAGCTTCATATTTAGAGAGTTCTTCTCGGAATATCTGTAGAGACTCTGGAGAAATATAATCATCACTATCCACAAATATCAGGTATTGACCTTTGGCCACTCCTATTCCGACATTTCTGGCATCAGAGAGCCCTCCATTTTCTTTATGAATTACACGAACTCTATCTCTATTTGATGATTCATATTCATCGCATATTATTCCTGAATTATCAGTAGATCCATCATCAATTAGTATCATTTCGTAATCATTAAACGACTGCAATAAAATACTCTCAATACACTCCTTTAAAAAAACATCAACATTATAAACAGGAACAATTATACTGAAAAACGGCATGCTTTACTCCCTTCCATTCGCATGAATTTAGAGAACTATCCATATTAAAGCTTGAAAAACTCTTACAGAACTCATCTGATCAACATCTTTCCATGTGATGAACATGCTAACCTTACAAAAGTTGTAAGACTCCCATTGGCAGGGTATTGATCTATCTTAAAACGATACTTTTATAAATATCGAAATAGACAGGCGCAATACTCTTCCAATCAAAGGTATCACTCAATACCCTACATCTCTCAGACATGCCTTGGTAATCACTGTAAATATCAATAATTCTCCGGGCGATTTCTTCTGCGTTAAAACAATCAACATGATAACCGACTAGTCCCTCCTCAAACTGCCCATCAAATCCTTGTCCTTTTGTATAAATAACTGGAAGACCTTGGCTCATCGCTTCTGCATATACCAAACCAAAAGATTCTTTAATTGATGGCATTATAAAGATGTCCTCTTTACAGTAGATCTCTATGAGTTCCTCCTTGGGCTTTGGCTCTATATACTTTACAAACGGCAATGAAATAATTTGCTGATGAATGCTCTTATCGGCAATTCTACCTATTACTGTAAATTGAACATCATAACCTTTTTTCTGAAGCAGGCCTATCGCCTTGACCGTGGTCTTAAGGTTCTTATTTTTGTTAATTACTCCAGCATAAACCAGTCTTAAATTGTTATGACCAGAACTGGCTCTCGATGTTCCTAAGTTTTTGAGCCAAAAATCATCTATTCCGTTTGGAATAATTTCTGTTTTATTAAGGATCTCTTTTTTCAACTTAGTTGGAACGTATCTTTCAATAACAAAATCTCTATAGGGCTTTGATAGAAAGATTACTTTCTCTGCCTCATTTAATATGTCAACACCAAGCTTTCTTAAATGAATCATGTACTTAAAGAAAGTATTAACGTCGGTATTCCTTACTGCGACAATATATCGCAAACCATAAATCTTCTTTAACCTTAGGGCAATATAACCATTGGAAAACAGCGAGTGAGCATGTACAATATCGAATTCTTTCATTTCAAACTTCTTAATAATATCCTTATATATTTTCCTATGCTTTATATGGAAGAGCACTCTGTCATATTTACCATGATTCGGGCTTGTAGTAGTGTACTCTCCAAGGTTAAGGGTTGATGAAGGTGTACCCTTAGCCATGGGGACATACACCGAAATATCAAGGCCACTATCTTGCTGCTTATCAAATAAATTCTTATAAAAACAGCTTCCATTATAATATGAATTAATATGTAAAATCTTCATGCCCTATATCTCCTTGTTCTACACCCTCCAATAGCTATAAGCCGACTTCTCCGTTTGAGCCTAATCTAAAATTCTTAGGATTAATGTGAATTTTTTCATTAGCATCTGCTGTATCGACCTATGAATCTACACTTTTGGCTCAATGCCATATCCATTAAGACCAGCTATTCTCAACTATTATAATTACACTTGGAGATATTTAGGGTAATAGCAACTCTATCTTTTACTTTTCGCTTTTGGGAGTATATTAGTGGTTGAGTATTAATCCGTCTCTTATAGCAAAATAATACGCTCTCTATTCTTTACATTTTTGGTGGCATTCTTGGTATCAAAAATCCACTTTGAATTTGTAGCTATAAAATCATAATCTACATTAGTGTGAGCTGTCGTAATTACAACCAAGTCGTAACCTTTTAACATTTCAGCATCCGTACTTTCCAACCCGCAGAATTTTTGTCCTTGATATTTATACTCAATAATGAAAGGGTCATAGAAATCAACCAAAGCACCAGCGTTTTTGAGAATATCAATAACTTTTAGCGCAGGACTTTCTCTATAATCGTCAATATCTTGCTTATAAGCTACACCAAGCATAAGAATCTTGGAACCGTTAAGTGCTTTCTTATCTCTATTGAGAATCTCACTGGCTCTTTCAACACAATACTCTGGCATACGGTCATTAATCATCATGGAGGATTCAATCATTGATGTATGAAAGCCATACTCTCTAGCTTTCCACGACAGATAATAAGGGTCGAGAGGAATACAGTGCCCGCCTAGACCAGGACCGGGATAAAAGGCTTGAAAACCGTATGGTTTTGATTTAGCCGCCTCAATTACTTCCCAGAAATTAATATTCATCTTGTTGCAAAGCATGGCAAGCTCATTTACAAGTCCGATATTTATATTACGATATGTGTTTTCGAGGATCTTTTCCATTTCTGCGATAGCTGGGCTAGATACGGTAAATACTTCACCTTCCAGTACTGCACTATACATTGCAGCAATAACTTCTGTAGCATCCTCGCCGATAGCGCCTACAACTTTAGGTGTGTTTTTAGTCTTATATATCAGATTACCGGGGTCAACACGTTCTGGAGAAAATCCAAGATAAAAATCTACACCGCATTTCAGTCCTGAGCCTTCCTCAAGTATTGGTTTGATAAGTTCTTCTGTCGTGCCAGGATATGTTGTAGATTCTAATACCACCATAGTTTCTCTTTTAAGATATTTAGCGACTTCTTCCGTGGAAGCTCTTACATAGCTGATATCAGGTTGCTGATGGTCATCAAGCGGTGTGGGAACACAGATTGCAATAAAGTCTACGTCTTTGACGAAGCTGAAATCAGTTGTCGCTGAGAGCATGCCGCTCTTGACTAAATCTTTAAGGTCGTTATCAACCACGTCTCCGATATAATTGTCCCCTAAATTGACCATATCAACCTTTTGAGATTGGATGTCAAAACCAATTGTTTTAAATCCAGTCTTCGCTTTTTCAACGGCAAGAGGGAGACCAACATAACCTAGACCAATTACGCCCACTGTTATTTGTTTATTTTCAATTTTTTTCAAGAGTGTTTGTTTCACTTGCTTTATTCCTCAATTCTTTAAAATCACTTATTGGTGTGACATCATTAAATCAAAAACATCTAGAATAGTAGTTACGGTGAAATGGGGAATGATACCTGAAATGACCTCAGGTCTAAAAGTATCTCGAAGGCAATCTCAACTGCAACCGAGACCTATAAAGCATGCGATTTTGGCACTTCATTGATCTTAAACCTATGAAATCTCTTTAACGTTAGTAGTCCTATCAGGGATCCAATTCCACGGCTTAGGTGCAATGTTAGAAAGACTATTGGTAAAACAAATGAGAATTTAAAACCAAATCTTTTTCCCAAATTCAACGAAAAAAATACAGATGTACTAAAGTACAATGCCAAGATGAAAACTAGAATGAAAAATGCGCCCTCAAAAAATGGAATAAGTATGAAGGATATGACTATGGATAGTACAAAAATAAGCGGAATGTAATGTCTCAAAGATAGACTGTAAGCAGCTATGCTGGTAGTATACATGCTCCACATACCAGTAAGATAATTCTGCCTTGCTAGACTTTTAAGATCTGAACGACAATAGTATGTGGATTGAATATTAGGAGAACAAATTATTTTTCCACCATTTTTTCGGATTCTACTATTGAATTCTATATCTTGGTTTCTAGTAAGATTAGTATTAAAAAAACCTATCTTTTCAAATACATCTCTTCTAAAGGCTCCGAAAGGAACAGTATCTACTTCTCCAATAACTTTAGCAACTCTAAATTTAGAATTTCCGACGCCAAATTTACAGGCCAAAGCATACGATATTGCATAACCTAAATAGCTTTTTTTTCCAGGTTGAGTCACGATGGGGCCACCAACATTAAAGGCATTTCCGTTGGTTAGTTCCTTTACACATTCAGAAATATAATTAGGATCGTATTTAGCATGCGCATCGAGCCTAATTATTATATCTCCGCTAGAAGATCTAATGCCTGCATTTAATGCATAAGGTACTGTTTTATGTGGATTGTTAATAATCTTGATAAAATTATATTCCTCCATAAATTCTCGAACAATATCAAGTGTTTTATCACAACTTTCTCCATCAATAACTATGATCTCCAACTGCTCGGGGGGCCATTGAAAAACTATTGATTTTAGACAATTCCCAATAAATTTTTCTTCATTTAACGTAGGGATTAATACGCTTACACAAGCAATTTGCGTCATGACACCCACTCCATTTAATTCATATAAACATATCAGATTGTTTTTTCTACCAGGATGGCTAATACATAGTTGCTGCGAATAGCTTGTATCAGACTTGTCATAAATCGGGCTTTTCAGCTAGGTCTTTAAAATGCACTCTGTAGATATTTTTAACAAATATCTACAGAGACAGAGATGAACTTCATTGCTTCCCCCCAACCACACTCCACCCTCTAACTCTCTCCCCAACCTCAACATGCCCACAACTCTCCACCGTAACCCCTCCAGCCAAAATTGCTCCCTGGGCAATATGAACAAAATCCCCTAGGACACAATCATGATCAACAACTGCAGATGTATTTAGAATGACGTGTTCACCAATCTTACTACCGGCATTGAGAATTGCACCCGGCATTACTACAGTCCCACTAAGAATTTCAACCTTACTTCCTATGATAGCTGCCGGATGAATCAGCTTCACATAGTCTAGATTCAAATCTTTATAATTTTCAACAATCGCTTTCCTCACCAAATTATTCCCAATGGCAACAACAAAACTATGACGATCCTTAACCCATCTTGGCAATGTATCAATTCTGCCAAGATACAATTCACGCTGAGTACCTACTAGCTCAACGTCATCGAGGTATCCCAAAATTTTATGACCATTTAATCTTGCAATGTCCGTCACAACCTTACTGTGTCCGCCCATTCCTATAATAATGAGATCCGCCAATTACTCCTCACCGCCTTACCCCTGAACCCCTTCACATTGCACTTTCACTTTTCTCAACCATAATTGGATTTTGGGTCCCTTCTCGAACCCCATCAGCCCTTAAAACCTTTAAAACCGTAAATAACAATATTTTTATATCCATGGTTAAGCTTTGTTGTTCTAAGTATTCAAAATCATAATTAACTTTTTCTCTTATTTCCAAACAGTCCCTTCCGTTTACCTGTGCCCATCCCGAAACGCCGGGTCTTAAGGTGTGTACTCCACAGCTTGTTCTTAACTCTATCAAATCGTGCTGATTATATAAGGCCGGCCGTGGTCCTATAAATGTCATATCGCCTTTTATGATATTTAGTAATTGAGGCAGCTCATCTAAACTACTCTTTCTCAAGAACTTCCCGAAAGGAGTAATATGGCTTTGTGGATCCCTTAGTAAATGAGTCGCCACATCAGGTGTTTCAGTTCGCATGGTCCGAAACTTATATAGAACAAACTCGTGGTTATTTCTTCCGATTCTTCTCTGGCTAAATAACGCTGGACCTTTAGAATCAACTTTTATCACTATGCTGATAATGAGTAACAACGGACTTAAAATACTGAGAAGTATAATGCAAAAAAGAACATCTGAAAATCTTTTCATCATCTAATTCCCCCCATTATTAATCTCTGGAAGTATATTCAATATACTAAAGCTCCTTGGATAAAACTCTACCTTGCAGACACAGACATATTCTCCACCTTTTTTTTCCCCGGAAGCTGTTGAAACCCCCTGACAACATGACCCAACGCCTCAACGATCTCTTCCCTTGTCAAATACGAACCCCTCTCCCTGACCAACTGAACCAGACTCTCAATTTCCAAGACATCAATTGCATTAGGCTTTGCAACAAATATTCTCTGATGCCTCGTACTCGTTGTCCCTTCCTCCGCCGTGAGCAGCTCCTCATACAATTTCTCCCCAGGACGTATGCCTGTATATTCAATCTTAATATCCACATCCACTTCAAGCCCTGACAGCCGAATCAAGTCTCTTGCCAAATCTACAATTTTTACAGGTTTGCCCATATCCAGAATGAAAATCTCCCCACCTTGAGCCATGGCGCCCGCTTGAACTACGAGTTGTGCCGCTTCAGGAATTGTCATAAAGAAACGAACCATCTCTGGATGAGTCACAGTTACGGGACCACCCTTTGCAATCTGTTTCTTAAAGGTTGGAATGACACTTCCCCTACTCCCCAGAACATTGCCAAAACGCACGGCGACAAAGCGAGTCTGCGAATGCCAATCTAGACTTTGAATAATCATCTCGGCCACTCGTTTAGTGGCCCCCATAATACTCGTCGGATTAATAGCCTTGTCTGTAGAAATAAGTACAAATGTTTTTACCTTAGTCAAATCCGAAATCTCGGCAACATTATTAGTTCCTACGATATTATTCTTCAAAGCTTCCTCAGGATTTCGCTCCATAAGCGGGACATGCTTATGCGCAGCAGCATGGAAGACGACTCCTGGCTTTAACCTTCTAAAAACTAATTCGACCTTTTCCCGATCCTTTACGTCCAGAATTTCTGTAACAACATTAATATTAGGACAGTCAGAGCGCAGCTCTTGCTCTATATCAAAAATACTATTCTCACCACGTCCGACAAGGATGAGCTTTTCTGGCTTAAATCTACATATTTGCCGGCAAAGTTCTGAACCAATTGACCCCCCTGCTCCTGTCACTAAGACGGTTTCTCCTGCTAGATAGCCCGCTACTTCCTCGATATCGAGATTCACCTGATCTCTTCCCAATAAATCCTCGATTTCCACCTGCCGAATTTTCAGAGTATCAACTTGCCCACTGAAATAGTTATAAATACCAGGCATAATCTTAATGACAGCCCCACTTTTCTCACAAAGTTCGGTCATATCCCTAATGACATCCCCCGGAGCGGAAGGCATTGCGATAATGATTTCTTCGACATTGTGGGATTTAACAACGCGCGTGATATCCTTCCTAGTTCCCAGTACAGGAATCCCCATTAACTTGAGTTTCTGCTTTTCTGGAGCGTCATCAATGATGCCAATAGGATAGCCTTCTTTATAATTGCTATTTTTAAGTTCTCGAACAGCTAAAGCCCCGGCATCTCCAGCACCTAGAATAAGTACTCTCTTCGGTATTCCTGGAAGCTGGACACTAAAAACAGTATCTTGTAAAATTCGCCCTATAAAACGTGACCCACCTATTAAGAAGGTAGTGATCAGCCACAATAACACCGCTACTGTGTTTGGATAGCGCATAGGTGCTAAGAAATAAATGACGAGCACTACGCTACTTGTTCCAACTGTAACAGCAAAAAAAATAGAGATAAGCTCGTTTATACTGGCATACTGCCAAAGTCGATTGTACAAACCAAATACTGAGAAGACGAATAGGTAAATGAGCGTTCCAGCCCATGCTGTATGATAATATGTTAGGAAATATTCCTGCGGAATATTTCCTTCAAAGCGAAGGTAAAAGCCTCCAAAAGCAGCTAGGTTAACGAGCACTGAATCAATTAACATTAGAGCTAAGGATTTCTGGTTGAATTTCATTGACGACCTTCCTTTGCTATATAAATCTAGTTATACCTCCTCCCTCGATTTTTTTGCTTTATGCAACTTTTGTACCCATTTCATCGAGAAAGATAGCTACACATTTCTCCACAACTTCAAGAATTTCAATTGATTCTCAATATCTTCGTCGATGATTAGCGTAGGTGAAGACTACGTCCCTAGTGACTTGACTTATTATAAGTCGCTTCCAATATTTGTACATCCGTGTAAACTACAGGATAAACAAATTAAATTTCATGGTATTTTCTACAGGTAAATTTCATAATTGATTGCAGAATGAAAAAGAGCCACACATCATGTGCGGCTCTTTTTCATTCATTTTATATATCTTTAGCTCACTCTTAACCAATCTTAGCACTTTCCACTTTCTCTTTTGTATAAATCAATACTGCCTCTAACCGGGATTTAACGCCTAACTTTGACAGTATATTGCTAACATGGAAATCTACAGTGCGGTTTTTAATACCCAATGTGGTAGCGATTTCTCTATTGCGCAAGCCCTGGGCAATCAAGTCTATTATTTCTATTTCCTTTGGAGTAAGTGATGTACCATGGATTTTTTCGGTCTCTATAATATTGGTACTAATCTCTTCGCCAACAATCACAGATCTAAGATATTGGGCCATGTTTTGGGAAAAATAGTACTTACCACTAGAGGCCTGAATTATTGCCGTAGTCATTTCCGTTTTTGTACAGTCTTTAAGAAGAAAGCCATGGGCACCTTTATTTAAGGAGGCATTAACATACTCTTCGGGGTTTTGTCCAGTAAGCATAATAATACTGACATTTGAATCTAGCTCTTTTATTTTCTCTATCAAATCAGTTCCGCAGAAATCAGGAAGATTGATATCAAGTAATACCACATCAGGATGTTCTACCTTCACTATATTTAAACAATCCCCCCCATTTTTAGCCGTTCCGACTACGGAAATATAGGACTCAGAAGATAGCAATGATACAGTACCTTCTGCAAAGAGCGTATGGTCATCCACTACCACCACTCTTATAGTCTTAACCGAGCTAGAGACCATAATATCTCCTCCTCCACTAGCATCTCTATGTTGTCTTCCTGATAATTCGACAGTACCCTTGCCCGACAATTACATTTTAATATAATCTTTAAATTGGAATAGAAGCCTTAAGCTTTACCCCCTGACCAATATTTGAAGCGATATAAAACTCCCCACCTAAGCTTTCGATTCTCTCTTTCATGCCAATTATTCCGAAATGATTACCCACTAGCGCCCAATCGGCAATCTTCTGGCGGTCAAAACCTTTACCAGTATCATTAATGATCATTTCAATCCTCTCATCTCTTAGGGTAATAGTGACATCTGCCCTAGTCGAACCGGAATGCTTCATAACGTTATTAATTCCTTCTTGCAAGAAGCGAAACGCTACCACTTCAATATCCTCTTTAAACCGATGTTCTCTATTCATTCCTGTTACCTCTAGAAATATTACTAGAAGTTCTTGATGCATAATTTGCTGAAACAGGACCTCGACAGCAGGAATAAGGCCTAAATCCCTCAAAGAAGATGGACGTAAATTACTACATATTGAACGTAGTTCGTAATTCAAATCCTCTATCATGTCCTGCATGACTGAGACAGTGTAAAAATTATTATTTTCTGTCGAAAAATTAGCAATTAATTCTTTCATCCTCCGGTTGAGATCTAAGCCTATCTGTAATGATCCGTCATGAATTTCTCTAGCTAGAGCTTTCTTTTCTTCCTCAAGGTTACTAAACAATGAACGATTGATTACTTCTAGCCCCTGGCTTCTTCGTTGTGATTCTCGGGACTTTTTCTCTATCACGTTTATTTCCCTGAACAATTGCTTTATGTAGCGGATCTCTTTAAGGCGTTGGCCTATTTGGTAACACACCGAAGATAGCAGCAGTACTTCATTTGATTGAAATCTGATATGGGAACGACGATGACCCAGGAACATTCCACATGTAAAATCTTCAGAAACAAAGGGTATATACATCTCCGCAGGAAAATCGTTAGCAAAAGTTTTGATAGAATGACTTGTGCTTTTAGCTGTTCGGTAATAATCCTCCATAACAGCTTGTTCGGTTGTATTTCCAAGATAACGTCCTACAGCGCTTTTTGTGTACCAACCTTTCATATCCTCTGCTATAACAAAGGCACCTTCAAGCCCAAGTTGCTTCACTAACTCTTCTACTATTAAAGCTTCATTCATAGAGGACGGATTTCCGTTTGGTTCAACAACTTTATTTTCAATTCTAGAATTTCCATGAGTTCCAAGGATCTTATCAATTGCATAATGTAATAAAGCTTTAAAAAGATTAAAGATGAATAATCCCATTATGGTTAAAGACAATAATAAAAGATAGGTCTCAATATTTAGCTTTTTAATTACCGCTATCAGGCATAAAAACCAAGTAAAAAGCCAGCTTGTTAGAATACCAGAAACTAAAGAAATAATGATAAACTCGAGAAACTTACGTCCATCAGGCAAGCTCTCATTCAATACAACATAACTTAGCGTAATTGGAACAATAGCGATAAAGAGAGTACTAACCTTAGGATTAACCATAAGGTCAATATCAAGAAGGATTGGAATCGCTGTAAGTATAATAAAAGGCAACAACCCTATTGCTAATCCCACAAGCACAATAGTTACCTGGTTTTTCTCGGGTTTATCCGCGGGTAATTTAATAAGCCGAAATAAATTCCATAAAACTGTACCGGTACCAATTAGCCCATTGACTAGCACTAGTTTTCTTATTTCTGCAAGCGCAAAAACAGCTCCTAAGCCTTTTAAAACTAGTATAGTAAATACAAGTGCAGAAATTAGACATAAGACCCCAACTATAAGTCGATTTAATCGATTTCGTGTGTTAGTTAAAACAAAAACAAAATTAACCAATAGAACTGGTACGAGCGAGAAACCAATTACCTCTAGTTCCCTCGCCAATATCAATCCACGGCTTGAGGCCGGAGCTAAAATTATGACCAGTCCGACTAGCCAATTTAACCAAAATAGAGCACGAGCTTGCACAAGGAAAGGTCGCTTAAATACTGTAACAAGACCTACCAACCAAAAGATAAATCCTAGACCCGCCATCGGGAGTTCACTTAACAATGTATAGCCAAACGGCGGTTTAGCTATTCGGACAACTCTAATCGGCGCTCCAGAACTTTCTACGGTAATCGTAGAGGCTCCTTCTACCTCGCCCCACTTTTCAGTAGAAGGATACGTTTCCGGGTCGTCGTTATCAATCTTTAAAACTATATCCCCTACACGAATCCCTAATCGATAACCCTCGCCATGGGGATCACTAAAAGTAACGTTCCAGTCTCCTTCCCTACTTTCAATGTCGAGACCTATATACGGGTGATTGACCAGCACTGTGAAATACACAAGGCAAATTATAACAAAGGCGGCATTAGCAAATCGAAATGCTAGCCGCCTATACATTTTATCTAACAAGCTGAATCAACTTCTCTTTTCTTTTTTCCGAAATGGATATACTTTCTAAAATCTGCATCGCACGTTGCTTATACATCTCGTAAATCACCGAACAATAATGAATAGTCCCCTCATTAACAACTAATTCTCTTAACTGCCCTCTCTCTTTTGACGCTAATCCGCCTAAACCTATGGTCGCCAGAGAACTGAGATATTTTAACTCTTCAGCTTTTCTCTCATTAAGAACATTTAAAAGATAAACGAACGGGAGAGTTTTCCTTCCCTTAACAAAATCACTTTTTGTTTCAAAATCTAAGAAATCGTCGAGATCGTTTTTGATTTGACTCATTAAACCTAATTTCATCCCAAATTGTTCTAAAAGCTCAACCAGCGTTTGTTCAGCGCCTCCTAAGATCGCCCCAATTTTACACGCACTAGCAGTTAATCCGCCTGACTTTTTCTTAATAATCTCGAAATATTCTTCAAGCGAAATTCTCTCTTTACTGTCATTCAAAAACTCCTGAAATTGCCCGTCACACGCTTGCAACCCCATTTGATTAAGAACGTCGCTTATTTCCTCAAAATGCCTACGATTAGATATAGTCGAAAGAGCTTTGTGGCTAAGAACTAGTATACAAGTAGCTATATTAATTGCTTGTGCAGAAGGAACTTTACGCCATGGAAGTTCGTTGTTATCTTGGTCTTGAATATCGTCCATAATATCCGCTGCCAAGGCGTAGAGTTCCATAGCGACGGCTCCTTGCAACCCTACTTCTAAGACTCCCCCAGTGCTTTCGCAAGTAATAAGTGTTAATTGGGCCCATCCATATCTTCCCTTGATTCTAAAATTGGAATCAAGCCAACTATTGATTGTGATTACTATACCGTTGCTAAGCCCTGAATTAGTCAAAAGCAGGTTTATTTCCTTCGCAATAATTTGGTCCATATTCATGATCTCCCAGCCCCTTTAGACCCAAAAACGAGTCGGTGACAATCTAGCTGCTAAAGACATACCCGACAATTCTTCTTTCCAGAACACATTTACTATTGCGTCCATTTCGCAGCTTGTAATTTCACGGATAGATTCTGCCTGTGGTATTATTACAGCGCACCGGTTTGGACTTTTGACTAATTCGTGAACTAATTTAGCTATGTTTTCAAAGTTCATTTCTATTCCCTCTTTCCTTTTAAGTTAAGTTTGACATTTATCCCTAAATTCCTCCTATTTCGGGAAAATTTATTGAAATAGGCGTTATCTAGTTACACCTTGAGATTTCCTTACGACTTCACTAGCCCTCATGCTAATACTTCTAGAAACAGTTTCTTTAGCAGGCTTTGTCAGAGGTATGCTTTTTTTTCGTATCGTCAGAAGCGTTATAGGAGTAGTAATAGTAGTATTCGTTAGTATTCATGTCCACTTTATTAAGAACAGCTCCGAGGATCTTAACCCCCAATTTATCCAGCTGTTCTTTGGCTTTTTGCGCATAACTTTTGTTCACTTCCCCTGAGGCTAAGACTAGGATGACTCCATCAACTTCCTGCGCAAGAATCGCGGCATCTGTAACTGCAATAATGGGAGGAGTGTCGATGAGGACCATGTCAAACTGCTTACTGACTTCCTCGATCAGACGTTTCATCCGTTTGGATCCAACAAGCTCTGCAGGATTTGGAGGAACGGGACCTGCCGGGAGAACCATGACTCCGGGCACAGTCGTTTCATAAATATATTTACGATAGTCTTGATCCTGAACCAGAAAAACCGATAACCCATCACCATTATCCATCCCAAATAGTTTATGTTGTGTAGGATTACGCAAATCAGCATCAATAATAAGAACGGATTTACCGGATTGAGCCATACTAACCGCCAAATTAGCGACTGTGTGAGATTTCCCTTCCCTGGGACCTGAGCTTGTGACCACTACTTTTTGAGTCTCTGAATCCACACTTGTAAACTGGACATTTGTTCTGAGCACCCGATAGGCCTCCGAGATCGGAGATTTTGTTTGCTCTAAGGTGATTAAAGAATATGCCAATCAAATCTTCTCCTCTTGTCCTTATTTCCCCAATTCATAGTCTGGAATGATACCCAGCACTGGAATCCCCAAAAGCTCCTCGACATCACTCGAGGTCTTTACGGTGTTATCCAGATATTCCTGTAAGAAGACCAGTCCAACAGAAGCCATTAGGCCCACAACAAAGGCAATTAGTACATTCAGGGTTTTATTTGGCTTAATGGGTTTATCCGGGATCACTGCAGTATCAACAATGCTGACACTGTCCACTTTTTTGATTTCAATAACAGCTTTAGAAAACTCTTGCGCCATTGTATTAGCTATCGAAGCTGCTAGCTCAGAGTTTGTATTGGTCACCTGAATTTCCAAAATTTCCGTGGTCTTTACTGGATTTACGGAGATCATACTGTCGAGCCTTTCCGTCGTCAGCGGCAAGTTTAAATCCTTGATCACATTCTGTTCGACGGTGCGACTCTGCGCGATCGTTGCATATGTTTTAGCAAGTTGTTGGTTAGCTAGAAGTACACTATTATCTAGTATTTGTGAGGCCGCTTGGCCAGACTCCGCAGCTTTTTTTCCAACGATCAGCGTAGTTGAAGCTTGATAAACTGGCTTAATCACAAGAAAGCTAATAACTCCACTAGTAAGTGCCGCGATGATCGGTAATGCCACCACTATCATCCAACGTTTTCGCAACACATTCCAATACTGTCGTAATTCTATTTTCTCTTCCATGTCGACCTCCCAAACTAATCCCGCAACCTGTTCGACTTTACGAAGCTACTAAACAGCCTCTGCCTAAAGCTTTAAAGTCATCGATAGATTCCCAACGACACTGTCATCTTTTTTAAGCTTCCCTTTAATTGTGATAGTGTTGCCGTAAAACGCTCGAAGTGTCTTTAAGCTAATCCCATCCCCACCGTGTGTTCCTGAGATTATATCATCAATGTTCACCCGGGTGGCTTGTCCTCCTATAAGAGGAATACTCTGATTAATCATATTCAATTGCAAGTCGCAAGACTGGTCGACGGTTACACTAAACCCCGTCACTTGAGTCGTATCCGGAGCACCACTCATGTCAAAAGTCGAGCCACTGATTTCATCTGAGTTGCCGGAAGGAACCGTATTCATTTGAATCTCAATAACCGTCGCCTTGAAACTGGATGAAGATGGAGTCACCGTGGCGGAGGAGGCCATTCGTACTAAAAGCCCTATAACACTTGCCAAGCCGATAGCCATGCTTGTATAGAATAGTCGTTGCCATTTTTTACTCATGGCGTGAATTATCTCCCCCTTAAACATCGATTAAACTACAATCTATATCTTGAATAGATTTACTCAAAAAAAGTAGAGAGCTGGAATCCCCAACTCTCTGTATAATCTATATGCCTCCCACAGCAAGTGCAGTATAAGCGTTGAGCCAAAACTATATTAATCTACAGCCACTGTGATCCTAATTAATTCATTTGCTTCTACTTGTGAATCATTCATCCTATAAGCAGTGATGACTGTTGTACCTTCTGTAGTACCGGCTTTAATAGAAGAGCCATCCTCTGCAACCGTCGCAATCGCCGAATTATCGGTCTTCCAAGCAAGCAGGCCTGCAATGTTAAATGCACCAGTGTCTATCCCTTTGACAGCAAGAACAAGTTTAAGTTTATTATCGGCCTTTTTCAATGTCAGAGGCGTCAAAGGATCGCTCATAGTTCCGTTGATTTTGCATTGGATTTGAGAGCGAATAACAGACATCGCCACGGCTTTTTCAGCGGCATTCGATGGATCGATCACCACCCCTACCTGACGTTGGGTTTCAACAAGTAAATCGATATTCCAGCCAATATCTGCGAGTTTTTGATCAAAGACGTGGTACTTACTATTTACAGGACCTGTAACATTGTGCAAGGCAGTTTTCAGGCATTCAACCAGTTTTCCCTTGAGGGCTGAACTAGAACTACCTCCGAACCCTAATAAACTGAGTGGATTGTGTTTAATTTCTTTTTTGATCTCTTTTTGGAGCTCATCTTGCGTGGCCATCATAAATCCATAAAATAATTCTGCTTTAAAGTCATCTCCGAAAAGCGTTCTGAATGTCCTCCCATTTTGGGTAATAAACTTTACGAGTGCCCTTTCCAAAGTTGCGTTGTCATCAGAATAGTGGATTGCTTGAAAAGCTTGGAGAGACTGGATGATTGCCACTTTTGCATCAGCTCTTGTAACACCTTTAGCTTGGAATTTGGCAACTACTTGTTCCGTCAAAAGTCCATCGGCGGCACTCCTTAACGTCCCATTTTGAGCTGCAGTCAAGAAGTTTGTTCTGGCTTGATTAAGGGAATCTTTTTCGCTCGGATTAAGATAGCCACGGTAGGACATAATTTCAGTTACGATTTGGTCAATAGATGCCTTATTTGACGAACCGCCTTTATCAGCAATTTGTTCCACAATTTGCTGACCAGTTCCCGCACCTAAGCTAGTGCGAGTCGAGACCGCACCCTCAGCGAAAGCATTGAAGGGTATCATAGTAAGTGCCATACCAGCAATTGCTAATGAAGCTAAAGCTTTTTCTACTTTTTTCATTTTTTAAAATTCTCCCCTCACTATATAGGTTTTCTCTCCCCTCTAGAGAATGGACTATTTTATTCATATATTCCTTGGTCATTTTCGGTATCAACCATTACTTGATGAATATCCCCTTACAATTATTTGCCTAAAATACATAGACGTTGACTCATTATAAAATTGTTCTAGTATTTGTGCATCCGTATAAACTACAGGTCGAATAAATAAAATTCCAAGTAGTTCCTACAGGTATGAATGAAATTTCAGTACTTTACTGCACAAAGCGACTACGAGACGTCCCTACACCGCGACTCATAACACAGACTCCAAAGCATGGCAAAGGGACGTTCGAGCGTGGCAAGGGGACGTTTCGTTTGCCACCTTCCTTTACTGATAAAACGAAGTATAAGGACCACCTCTAACATAAATGAGATGCTCCTTACGGCTTATCAACGATAGCCATCTGTTTCTCCCTCCCCCCTCCCCCTTGATTCAGAGGCCGATGGATTCGGCAGGGTTGTATATAGTCTGGATTTGCTTGTATTATGGTCACTGTTGGGAAGCATCTTTGTCCAAGCCGCATTCTTTTATGGGTGAATATCCCTCACACTTGTCCGGGGCCCGGCATATCCTATATGGGTATCAGAAAAAGACATTCCGAAAAAAGGATGGGCAGCCGGTATGAGGATGATTTCCAACAGGACGCCTGAGCAAATTGCGTCCGAGATTAACGTTATCAAGGAGGAAAGTGGCAAAATGCTGCTTACCAATGCTGTGGAGATTGGAAGGCGTCTGACGGAAGCCAAAGAGTTGATACCCCATGGGGAGTGGCTCAAATGGCTTACTAAATCCGTGAGTTACACCCGGAGCACGGCCAGCAGACTGATGAAAATCTTCCGGGAGTACGGGCCTATACTCTCCTCCCCTGACGAGGAAGAGGGCCCAAATGGTGCATCGATGCACCATTTGAACTACACCCAAGGGCTCATCCTTTTTGGGATCCCGGTAGAGGACCGGGATCAATTTATAGCGGACAATGATGTGGGGAACATGAGCCAGCGGGAGCTACGGCAGACAATTAATGAAATAGACCGGACGCCTGAGGAAGAAGACCTCCAAGAGCCGGAAAATCAGGTGACACAAAAGCAAGGAAAAGCGGAAGCGGAAGAGGCAGCGGATAAGATCGATAAACCTATGGAACTAATCACGGTCGAGAGGAAAATCATCAAGGCGAAAACTGTGCAAACTGCGCTGCAAACAGAGAATAGCAATGCCGACAGCATGAAATACGACGCCCAATACGCCATGCATCGCGACAACATGCTCAGCGCCTACGGGGAGCTGCTGAAAACCCTCGTCGCTTTAAACAGAGTAGATCCGGTGAAGAAGGAAGCAAACAGGGAAGAGGCGTTAAAGATAACGACTAATATGGTGGAGACGCTGAAAAAATATCCTCCTGCGATTAAGACAAATTTGATTATTAATAAGAACAGAGACTAGCGCCCAAAGAGATGCCCGCTGCGGCAGCGGCATCTCTTTGGTATCCTCAAGGCATATAGATAATCCTGTTGACTCAGTTATTCTTCCCACTCGTCAGTATAAGTAATAATGCCATCTTCTTTTTCTGTTCCTTCATCAATTGTATAGTTTGTAGTGCTAACAAATAGTGGTTCTTTCCATTGTTAGCACCAATCATTGATAATCCTTGCCAGGGAGTAGGCATCTGAGTAAAGCACGCTCCTGCCGTGTGGATCGAACGGGTGGAACCCGGCCCCATATTACAGTATAATTTAACACAAAAAAGCTACCTCCTAAGAGATAGCATTTTGCTTGTTTACCTGGCAATACGAAAGTCGGACGAGACTTTCGCCACACTGCGACCCATAACGCAATCTCCAGCAGTGTGGATGAACGGGTGGAACCCCGGCCCCATATTACAGTATAACTCAACACAAAAAAGCTATCTCCTAAGAGATAGCTTTTTGCATGTTTACCTGGCGATGA
>NZ_SPQQ01000025.1 GCF_004766045.1 Desulfosporosinus fructosivorans | reverse complement strand
AACACGGAAGTTAAGACCTCCAGGGCCGATGATACTTGGGGCGCAAGCCCCTGGGAAAGTAGGTCATCGCCAGGTAAGACATAGGGGATACCTTAAGGGTAGCCCCTTTTGTGTCACGATTATTTTTTAAAGAAGGTACGTTATACTAAATTATGGACCTTTGGTCAAGCGGTCTAAGGGTTGCACGGGTTTTTCACCGAATCAAGCTCTCCAGTGAATAATAGTAAATATTCTAAACTAAGATGGGCAGTGCTTGAGTGTAAAAGGTGACAGACGACAGTCGTTTGTAAATCTGTTCCGAGAGGTACGATGCATTTAATGCCCAAAACGTGAAAATAGATAATGGATATAGCTATTGGGTCCTAGAGCAACTGCTCAGGCTTAATATAAATGATTGGGGTGTCGCCAAGCGGTAAGGCACCAGACTTTGACTCTGGCATCCGTAGGTTCGAATCCTCCCACCCCAGCCAAAAGGGCCATTAGCTCAGTCGGCTAGAGCACCTGACTTTTAATCAGGGTGTCCCGCGTTCGAGTCGCGGATGGCCCACCATAGATTCAATCCGTTCAATGCCTCCAGCAAACTGCGGGAGTGGCCAATATTCCTCGATAGCTCAATGGTGGAGCAACCGGCTGTTAACCGGTAGGTTGTAGGTTCGAGTCCTACTCGGGGAGCCAAGTTGGTAAAGCAAGCGGTTCATATCCGTTCATGTGAGCGTTCGAATATCCCTCTAATACTAAGCGTGCGGGTGTAGCTCAATGGTAGAGCGCTAGCCTTCCAAGCTAGTTACGCGAGTCCGATTCTCGTCACCCGCTCCATGAGAATATATACCGCACCATAAGGTGCGGTTTTTTATATCATATATCATTTGAAATAGGGTTTTGAATGCAAATATTGTAATAGGTAAATGGCGATCGCACACTCGTGTCTTCAGATATTGAGTGTGCGGTCGCTTTCCTGTGCGTATAGTATGTAAAATATAGGTTATTTATAGAACATAATAGCTCGTAATCTATACGCATGGTATAGTATATATGTGGTAAGAGTCAGAGGGAAAATTCACTATGTTTATTCCCTCTGATACCATATCGTCTTTTGATTTAATATTAAATAGAGTTTACTACTTAAAGAACCTAGCGCTACGAGATAGAGATATGTTTGTTAATACAGCTGAAGATCGAAATGTTGTGATCAGACGAACGGAAATTGAATTTGTATGGGTGTTGAGCAGTCCAAAACTGAAGAACTGAAGATGATTTCGTTCTGTTTAGATTAGCGTGGAGAGGGGAGAGAGCTAACTGTGTATTTACGCATACCATATATCGATCGTGTCGGCATTGTCCATGATATTACTTTGATTTTGGCGAAACGAGAAACTAATATTATATCAATGGAAGTGCAAGAGGGTATCGTATTTTTGGAGTGCCAGGATGTTTTACAAGACCAACGCATAGAGTTTGTTGAAGAACTGAGTAGTATTAGTGGGGTGCAGGAAATAGTAGAAATTTCCTTTATGCCATCCAAAGGGCGTGCAGAGCAATTAGAGGCTATCTTAACCTCGGTCCAAGACGGGATTTTAGCGGTCAATCAGGATAGTATTATCACACAATGTAATCCTGCTGCAGTTCGTATGCTTAAGTTGTCTGCTCAACAGGTTCCGGGACAGCCTTTAGGTTCTACGCTTTTTAAAAATTTGCTGATACAAGAAACATTACAAACTGGTTGTCAGCATAACAATCGGGAAGTATTCATTGCCTCAGATCATGGTTATTGTGTTGTAAATACCATACCTCTACGGAATAAGTGTGATGATGTAATTGGCGTGATTGCAGTAATTAGGGATACCCATGACGTTAGGAACTTGATGCGTAGTATGACAACTTCGTTACCAATGACATTTGCTGATATTCCTTTTGTCAGCCCAGTTATGGAGGAAGTGTTAGGACAGGCTCGTCGCTATGCAGCAAGTGACTCCACAATACTTATTAACGGCGAAACTGGAACAGGTAAAGAATTATTTGCCAGGGCCCTGCATAGTGCTTCACGAAGAGCCAAAGCAGCCTTTGTACCTATTAACTGTGCAGCTATTCCGGACACGTTGCTGGAAAGTGAACTGTTTGGGTATACAGAAGGCGCTTTTACTGGGGCGGTCAAAGGAGGTAAGCCGGGGCTATTTGAACTAGCCAATGGTGGGACATTATTTCTCGATGAGGTGGGAGACGTATCTGCTCATTTACAGGTGAAATTGCTACGTGTCCTCCAAGAGCAACGCGTACGGCGGGTGGGTAGCAATAAGGAAGTAGCCATAGATGTGCGGATTATTGCTGCTACTAACCGCAATTTGGAAGATATGGTGTCAGATAAAACTTTTCGGGAAGATTTATTTTATCGACTAAATGTTATTCCCTTGTTAATACCGCCCTTGAGAGAGCGATTTGAAGATATTCGACTGCTCAGTGAAATCTTTCTAAAACGTTTCGCCGAAAAACTACAGCGTTCAGTAATGAGGTTTTCTCCGTTGGCATTACAACGCTTAGAGGGTTATAATTGGCCGGGTAATGTGAGGGAATTGAAAAATATCATAGAGCGTGCAGTGAATCTAGTTGACGGTGAAGAGGTACAGTCAGAGCATATATTTTTAGGTCGGTTATCTGGATCAACAGCAGCTCCTACCTTAGTACAGTTTGAAACATATCAGACATTGGAGGAACGTCTAGGAGAAATAGAACGAGTAATTCTACAACAAACCTCTTTGCGCTTCCGATCTTCTAGGCGTATGGGTGCAGTACTAGGACTATCTCATACAGCAGTGTTGAAAAAAATGCGCAAATATGAGTTGCCTTTATCGTGAACACGTTTAATGAAGTTAAACAAACACAATCAGCATCCCTTTGGGGGTGCTGATTGTGTTTGTTCTGGAAACTTAACGTAACAGTGGAACGATTATTGGAAATATAAGTTTACAGAAAGGAGACTGTTAATTTAGTAAATTCAGACTAAACAGGCACTTCAGATTTGGCACGATTATTGCATTCTTAAATAAAGGCAAGGACAGGAAGATAAGCCAGATTAGCATTTCACGTGTAATGCAATAACAATAAGGGGGATTAATAATGATTATTGGTGTAGCAAAGGAAATTAAGAACAATGAAAACCGTGTAGGGCTAACTCCTGCAGGCGCTGGGGATTTGTGTAGAGCAGGGCACACGGTATTGGTCGAGCATAGTGCCGGTTTGGGAAGCGGTTTTTCAGATGAAAGTTATGCTAAAATTGGTGCAACTATCATTGCCGACAAGAAAATATTGTTTGATCGTTCTGAAATGATCATTAAAGTCAAAGAACCGTTAGCGGCGGAATATGATCTATTCCATGAAGGGCAAATCCTATTCACCTACCTGCATTTAGCACCTGAGGCTGCGCTAACAAAAGCATTGCTGGAGAAAAAGGTAATTGGTATTGCTTACGAAACCATTGTAGGGCGTAATAATACCTTGCCCCTCTTGTCGCCTATGAGTGAAGTTGCTGGCCGCATGTCAGTACAAATTGGTGCCCAAATGCTTGAAAAACCATGGAGTGGCAAAGGTATCCTACTAGGTGGAGTACCTGGTGTAGAATCTGCCCAAGTCGTCATTATTGGGGGCGGTGTTGTTGGTACCAATGCAGCTAAAATGGCAGTTGGTATGGGTGCACGGGTTACGATTATTGACAACTCAGGTGACCGTCTTGCTTATCTGGATGATATTTTTGGCGGTAGAGTCACAACTGTCATGTCCAACAGCTATAATATCGCAAAGTGGGTCGAAAAAGCGGATCTTTTGATTGGGGCAGTACTTATTCCTGGTGCCAAAGCTCCCAAACTTGTTAGCGAAGAAATGGTTAAATCTATGGAAATTGGTTCGGTAATTGTCGATGTGGCGATAGACCAAGGCGGTTCTATTGAGACTATTGATCGGGTTACTACTCATAGCGATCCGACCTATATGAAGTACGGTGTAGTACACTATTCAGTTGCCAATATGCCTGGTTCAGTGTCTCGTACATCCACCTTTGCTCTAACAAATGCTACACTCCCCTATGCTTTGAAAATAGCCAATAAAGGCTGGCGACAAGCCCTTAAGGACGATGCAGGATTAGCACGCGGGCTTAATGTTTATAATGGACAGGTAACTTTTAAGGCTGTAGCAGATGATCAAAATCTACCATATACACCAGTAGCCGAAATTCTAGCATAAAACAAGACAAGATATGATATGATATGTTAAGCGTTGGAAAGCCTGTTATTCTTAATTATAGGCTTTCCTACCTCTTGAGGCTACGTTGACTAGGAGATTAAATTATTAGAGAAAGGATCGTGGAGAGAACGCATGGAAACATTTCACAACATAATTATCTGGGCCAACGGTTACCTATGGGGACCTCCTATGCTTGTTCTACTTTTCGGTACACACCTATTCCTAACCTATCGAACCCGCTTCATACAAAAGTATATCTTTAAAGCAATTAAACTTTCTGTGACCAAAGACTCAAAGGCAGAAGGAGATGTGAGCCAATTTGGCGCTCTCGCAACAGCTCTCGCGGCAACTATTGGTACAGGAAATATCGTCGGAGTAGCAACGGCCGTTGCACTTGGCGGTCCTGGTGCCGTACTGTGGTGCTGGCTGACAGGGGTATTTGGGATCGCAACCAAATATTCGGAGGCCTTACTAGCGGTTAAATACCGAGTTAAAACCTCCGATGGGACAATGCTTGGTGGCCCGATGTACGCTCTTGAAAACGGGCTCGGCCAGAAATGGCTTGCAGTATTATTCAGCATTTTTACAGCAATTGCTGCTTTTGGGATTGGCAACGCAGTCCAAGCCAACTCCGTTTCCAGTATGGTGTACGAAACATTTAACATATCACCTTATATTAGCGGTGCTATCATGGCCATCCTCACAGGTGTCGTGATAATCGGCGGCGTAAAATCTATCGCACGTGTCTGTGAAAAGCTTGTACCTTTTATGGCTATTGTTTACGTACTTGGCTGTATCGTTATTTTGGTTATAAATTCTGCTTACGTAGGCCCTGCCATCGCCTTAATTTTCAAATCAGCCTTTACCCCTCAAGCTGCTGGAGGTGGATTTGCCGGAGCTTCGATCATGATGGCTGCTCGCTATGGGATTTCCCGCGGCTTGTTCTCTAATGAATCTGGCTTAGGCTCAGCTCCAATCGTCGCCGCGGCTGCTCAAACTAGAAATCCTGTTCGACAGGCCCTCGTCTCAGCTACAGGGACCTTTTGGGATACCGTAGTGGTCTGTGCAATGACCGGTATCGTCTTAGTCAGTAGTATCATGAGTAGTCCAGCAATAACTGATGGATTGCAAGGCGCCGCACTTACTAAAGCAGCGTTTGGTTTGATCCCTGTGGTAGGACCCCTAGTACTGACCTTCGGGCTCTTAACCTTCGTCTTTTCAACAATCCTCGGTTGGTCCTATTACGGCGAACGAGCGATTGAATATTTATTTGGAAAAGTTGCAATTATGCCTTATCGAATTGCCTGGGTTGTTGTTGTTTTCTTAGGATCAATTATGGCATTGCCTGTCGTTTGGGATATGGCAGATGCGATGAATGCCCTGATGGCCCTACCAAACCTGATAGCATTAATTCTCTTAAGTGGAGTTATTGTGGCTGAAACGAAAAAATATCTTTGGGAAGACAACTTAGATGAAATATCGACAGACCCCATACGAGTTATTGAAAAATAAGTGAAATTATCTATGGTAAGGAAAGCGCGTGCCTAGCTTGTATGTAGGGAATGTAAGCTAATTGGCTCTCATCGGAAACGATGGGGGCCTTTTTATTTCTATTTTTACCCTTATATGCCTTCACATTATCAACATATAAGGGTCACTGAATGGTAACAAGTTTGTACTACTATATAAACAACAGCTGATTATTACCCGCTAGTTGAGCGGTTAATACAAACTGTATTCCACGCCAAGCAAATTATTGTGTACCTGTTCAACCTGTTTGATCTACAAATGCTTCTGCAGTAATGAGATGCAGTTGTATCGCCAAACGATTTGGTAATGTACCATCAGCAAATGCAAAAAGGGAACCATGTGAAAGGGCCATTCCAGAGATAGCTTAAGGCTAAGGTTAACAAACGCCAGAATTACCTCTCAAGTCAAAAAATATTGAAAGGTGGTGATGCGTATGTTTGTAACAAAGAAACACAACGCAACAGATAAATATGAAATATGAAATACAACTTTAATATATAGTTGAGTTAAATCGGAAAGAGGTTTTCAAAATGATGAAAAAAACTAAAACAACAACAATTGTAATAGCGACTGCTATTACCACACTATTATCGGCATCCGCTGCTTTTGCGAACACGACAAGCAGTAATACAGTAGATACTTCAGAGTTTTCACAAACACAATCATGTGAAGCATACAATTGGTCTAAAAGCCATTTAGATAGTCTTGTAACTTCAGGCTCACTTAACCAGGCTAAAGAGAACATTCAAAATGCGACCCCAAAGGTCAGCTTAGATAAAGCTCAATTCAATAAAGGACATCATTTCGGCCAACTTAAAACCGTTCTGAAGGGTCTAGTACAAGAGGGTACGATTACCCAGGATCAAGTTGACGCTATTAAAGAAGCAATTAAACCTTCTAAAGAAGCAACACCAGTAGATATGAAAACCGTCATGGACGGTCTAGTAAAAGCCGAAACAATCACCCAAGTCCAAGCTGACGCTATTCAAGGTGCAATTAAACCTGCAATAGAAGCAGTAGAAGGCGTAGAAGCTGTTGAAGCCGTAGAAGGCGTAGAAGCAGTAGAAGCCGCAGAAGCCGTACCAGCCGTAGAAGCCGTAGAAGCCGTAGAAGGCGTAGAAGCTGTTGAAGCCGTACCAGCCGTAGAAGCCGTAGAAGCCGTAGAAGCCGTAGAAGCAGTAGAAGCAGTAGAAGCAGTAGAAGCAGTAGAAGCAGTACCAGCAGTAGAAGCCGTAGAAGGCGTAGAAGCTGTTGAGGCAGTAGAAGCAGTAGAAGCTGTAGAAGCTGTAGATATTAAAACCGCGATGGTTGGTCTAGTGGAAGACGGTACAATTACCCAGGCTCAAGCAGACTCTATTCAAGTAGCAATTACACCTGTTGAAGAAGCTACACCAGAAAAAGTTGATCTTAAAACCGCGTTGACTAGCCTAGTGGAAGACGGTACAATTACCCAGGCTCAAGCAGACGCCATTCAAAGAGGTATGCAAAGTAAAGGCGAATTCAACAATGGCCATAAGGGCGAATTTAAGACTGATTTGAATAGTAATGTAAATGGCGAAACAAATACTGACGCTCAACAAGACGCCTTACAAGGCAATTAAAGTCTAAGGATGAGTTTGTAAAGTATTTTACCAAGCGCTATAAGGAAAAATGAGTAGGCCGTTGGAATGATACCGACGATCGGCTCCATAGGAACCAAAGACCCTGCGACTATTTGCAGGGTCTTTGGTTATGTCCAAAAGAGCTGCTCTTTTTTCAAAAATAGTAAATTATTCAGTACCTCTTATGCTATAATGACTGAATGGAAAATATCTACTCTATGGGTAAGAATGAGAATAGAGGAATATCATATGTTTCAATCACATATAGGACAAATTGCTGCTCTTGCAACGGCCTTATGTTGGACAATTAGTGCAGTTGCCTTTGAATCTGCAGGCAAAAAAGTTGGTTCGATATCGGTTAATTTAATAAGACTATTTATAGCACTTGCCCTAATATCTGTCTTTAATTTATTAACTCGGGGAATGTTGTTACCCTCAGATGCATCGGGCACTACTTGGTTATGGTTGTCTTTTTCGGGCTTGATTGGCTTTGTTATTGGAGATCTATTTTTATTCCAGGCTTTTGTGCAGGTAGGCGCACGTATATCGATGTTAATCATGTCCTCTGTTCCGCCGATTACGGCAATAATGGGTTTTATTCTGATGGGAGAAAAAATTACATTATTGGGTGCAATTGGAATGGTCATTACAGTTGGAGGGATTGCTCTTGTAATCCTTACCAAAAATCCAGGGGACAAGCTAGTTAAGTTGACGCATCCAGTAAAAGGACTGATATATGCCTTTATCGGGGCCTTAGGGCAAGCATTTGGTTTGGTTTTTAGTAAATATGGGATGGGTTCCTATAACCCTATCGCTGCAACTCAAATTAGAATTATTGCTGCTATTATCGGCTTTTCAATTGTAATTACGATCTCTAAAAACTGGGGGAATTTATATACAGCGCTAAAAGATCATAGGGCGATGAAACATATCACCATCGGCTCATTATTTGGGCCGTTCATCGGCGTATCACTTTCATTGTTTGCTGTTCAGCATGCACCGACTGGCATCGTATCGACAATCATGTCAATCACCCCTATATTGATTATTCCAATGTCAATTATCATACTTAAAGAAAAAGTATTTCCAAGAGAGATCTTTGGTGCCGTTATCTCTCTAATTGGCGTATCACTTCTATTTATATAAGTGATTATTCGTCTCCTTCTCTTGAGGGGGATTTCATTACAATAAAGTAAGGGCCTCAGCTTGTAGGTTAAGCTGAGGCCCTTTGTAACCTTGTCCAATCCCTTTGAATACAGTAGAAGAAGGAGGAAGAATTTATAAGAAAGTTTGTCTTGATCCAGGTCATGGTCATGGTGGTTATGAGCGCTAGCCAAGTTTCTTTAACCTATGTGACAATAGTAGGCATGTTCGCATACTTTAATTGTAGGAGAAGACACGAATACTATTCATCTTCGGCGTCGACGTACCTGAGAGGATGGCAAAAGTATGAATATAAAAGAGTTCGGTTTTAGTGCTTTTAGTGCAACTCTAGGAACCATCCTGTGCTCGTGTTTAGGAGGGTGGGACGCAAGTTTGAAGGTACTCATTGTTCTCATGGTTCTCGATTACGTGTCAGGGTTCCTAGGTGCAATTAAAAACAAACGGGTGAACAGTGAGATAATGTTCTGGGGAGGAATCCGAAAAGGTCTTATCCTTGCTGTTGTGGTTGTAGCGGTCCTGCTCGACGGAATGGTTGGTAACCCATATCCCATTCTCCGAACCTTGGCCATTTACTTTTACGTAGCGAGAGAAGGGATATCAGTAACGGAGAACTTGGGGATTCTCGGGGTACCCTTGCCACCGAGTGTAAGGAGAGTGCTCGTTCAACTGCAAAAGGAGGATGATAGGGACGAGGAATAAGAGAGTTACCATTTATAGGTTTAACAAAGTCTTCATACAAAATTCATGAAACGGTAACAAATATAGTTTAATATAAATATATCAGAACCAACCCCCGTTAATAGCGGTTAAAATAAAGCTTTGCTTCTCATTTCTCCTTTTCTTCTCTCCCCTCCTTGTGAGGGGAATTTTTTCTGTAAACCAAAAAACCTTAGCGTCGTGTTGAAGCTTTTTTGGTTTTAATCTAGGTATTATCCATTAATACTTGCTCAGTCATAGTGAAACACATGATTAAAATGGGAAATAGATCCACTTCATGTGATCGTGAAATGAGAGACAGAAAAGATGATGAAAAAAAGTGTATAATGTATAAAGTAATAATGTCCTAGACACATTTCTTCAAGGAAGCTATAATAAAAATACTTGTAAGATTGAGAGAGCAACGAGGCTCTAAAAGGCGTTTTGATAGCGCCTTTTAGAGCCTTGTCTTTTTATGCCCGTTGGAGGTAAACTTGCGGGTAAACAGGGAGGGAAAAGGATGACAACTTTAAGCGCGGGAGATATTTCTTTTGTAGTTACATGTACAATTCTAGTCTTTCTGATGACCCCTGGGTTGGCTTTGTTTTACGGAGGAATGGTTAGAAAACGTAATGTTCTTTCTATCATGATGCAGAGTTATGCTGCCATAGGGTTGGTGACGGTAATTTGGGTATTGTTTGGATATTCTTTAGCTTTTGGACCAGATCACGGACACTTAATTGGTAGCTTTGATTGGCTGGCACTAAGAGGGGTGGGCCTTGAGCCTAATCCTGATTATGCTCCAACTATTCCTCATTTGTTGTTCTTCTTGTTCCAACTGATGTTTGCAATTATTACACCAGCACTCATAAGTGGGGCAACTGCTGAAAGGTTACGCTTTCCAGCGTTCATATTGTTTGTGCTCTTTTGGAGTACACTCGTGTACATCCCACTAGCACATTGGGTTTGGGGCGTGGGTGGATGGCTGAGAAATCTCGGCGTATTGGATTTTGCTGGTGGTACTGTTGTAGAAATCGCTTCAGGTGTGTCAGGGTTAGTGGCGGCTTTGGTAGTAGGTAAACGGCTCAAGGCAGGATATGAGTGGAGCATCCCACATCATATGCCAAATGTCCTTTTTGGAGGCGGACTATTGTGGTTTGGATGGTTTGGGTTTAACGCAGGAGGCGCGATGGGTGCAAATGGTGTGGCAGTACTTGCCCTTGCTACAACCCAAATTGCTGGAGCAGCTGGAATGATCGGCTGGACCCTAGTTGAATGGCTCCATCGTCGCCAAATAACAGTTTTCGGTGCAGTTAGCGGAATGATATCCGCGCTTGTTGCAATCACACCTGCAGCAGGGTTTGTCTCAACTGGTAGTGCACTCCTTATTGGGTTTGTTGCCGGGGGCATTTGTTATTTAGCGATAAGCTTTCTTAAAGTTAAGCTGGGATATGACGATGCGTTGGATGTCTTTGGAATACACGGAATTGGAGGGACCTGGGGTACAATAGCTACAGGGCTTTTTGCGGATCTAAGTCTGAACCCTCAAGGCAAAAACGGTTTGATTAATGGAGGAGGAATTGAACCTGTTTTAGTTCAACTTCTGGCAGTGGTAGTCACTTATTTATTTGCGGGTGGGATGACTTTTTTCGTTTTAAAAGGAATAGCGTTGATCACTCCACTGAGGGCAACCGATGACGAGCAAGTTAATGGATTAGATTTGACTCAACATAGTGAAAATGCCTATCCTGATTTTGAATTTAATGAGACGGTTGGAATCTAAACTGCATCGTTGCCGTGTTCGCCCGTTCTGATACGGATCGTATTCGCTACATCAAAGACAAATATTTTACCGTCTCCAAATTTTCCTGTTTTAGCGGTATCGACGATTATTGTTATAACCTCATCGGCTATTTCGTCAGAAATTACAACCTCCAGTTTTACCTTCGGCAAAAGTCTAGTTACAATTTCCTGACCTCGGTAAATTTGAGTGTACCCTTTCTGATTACCGAAACCTAGAACATTAGAGACAGTCATCCCTTTTACACCTATGTTCGATAGGGCGTCCTTAACGGCATCTAATTTTTCTGGCCTAATAATGGCTTCAATTTTTTTCATGCTACCACCCTTTAATTTCTAAAAACTAATTATTACTTCTTTGATTCAGAAAAGAAGTAATAATATCTTCCTCTGAATCAAGTATAATCCTTTTTAGTATACCAGAAAGTTTCCCTTTCATGAACAATATAAAAGCAGAAACCGGGCTTATGCCCGGTTTTGAGGTGTTTTTTTCTTGAAAGGGGAATTTTTCCCTCTGTCTGATTTTCCTGTTTGCGCTTTATCCGTTGCTTTATTGGACATTTTATATACCTCCCTTTCGCTAGCTTGGATTATACGTTGTTTCTCCATCGCGACCATAATCTGTACGTCCGTCCTGATCGGCCTGGTGGCTATAGGGTAGTTCTTCACGTTTAGGAAAGGGCTTTTTACTCGGTTTAGGTTGATTCATAATTTTGCCTCCCTTAGGTTGGAATACCTTTAGGATACCCTACGAATAAATAATTATGTTGAAGAAACAAAAAAGGATCGCCTGTAGAGGCGATTCAAAAGAGAGGACAAAACTACATCAAAAAAACTAAAAGAACCTATACACATTATATGCTACAATTTGTCGAATGTAAATATATGTAAATATACATTTTATGGAATACTCTGTACTAAAATCTGTTAGAGATATACCGAGATTTCATATTGACATGATTTAAGACAAATGTTAGAATCAAACGTAATGAATTGAATATTATATGCTCTTATCCGGAGTGGTGGAGGGACTAGCCCAATGAAACCCGGCAACCAGCTTTGCACGTGATGATTATCATGGCTTGCTCAAAGCATGGTGCTAATTCTTGCAGGAGAGATTCTTCTGACAGATAAGAGGAGCGTCGATTATAAGCAATTTTGGCCTCTTCTATCTTAGAAGAGGTCTTTTCTGTATCATTCTTAGTCGTAGATGCAATGAAGTTGACACACAGAAGTGTTTAATGACAATCGGGAGGTGGGGACGTTCATGAGTGCTGAAAAGACGTACGCGGAGATCAATGCCAAGATTAAATCAGGTAAAGCAGTCGTCGTGACTGCGGAGGAACTCATCGCCTTGGTGGAGGAAAAGGGCCTCTCCAGAGCTGCTCAAGAAGTCGACGTGGTAACAACTGGAACCTTTGCGCCAATGTGTTCCTCAGGTGCCTTTTTAAGTTTAGGGCACACAACACCACGAATGAAAATGCAGAAGGTATGGCTTAACGGGGTATCCGCCTATACCGGCATAGCGGCAGTTGATGCCTATATTGGTGCGACTGAAATGCATGAGGACGACCCACTAAATAGCAATTATCCCGGTGAATTTAGGTACGGCGGGGGCCATGTCATTCATGACCTTGTCGCACGCAAACCTGTCAAACTTAAAGCGTTAGGATATGGTACAGATTGTTATCCTCGTCGAAATCTTGAAACCACCATTACCTTAGATGAGATCAATGAAGCAATTCTTTTTAATCCTCGAAATTGCTATCAGAACTACAATTGTGCGGTGAACCTGACCGATCGGACGATATACACCTATATGGGAATGATTAAACCTCATTTAGGAAACGCCAATTTTTCAACTTCCGGACAACTAAGCCCGCTCTTAAAGGATCCTCATTTTAAAACCATCGGGGTAGGCACAAAGATTTTTCTCGGTGGTGGGGTTGGATATGTCGCTTGGAACGGGACACAACATTTCCCGTCAATGTTGAACGTTGAAGGTAAAGAACAGGGGGCTGCAGGGGGGACACTTGCTGTCACAGGGGATCTGAAACAAATGAGCCCAAGATGGCTCGTAGGCACCAGTTATCTAGGATATGGTGCAACACTTAGTGTTGGGATTGGAATTCCTATCCCTATTCTCAATGAAGAAATCGCTCGGTATGCTGCCATGAAGGATGAAGAACTATTCGCCCCAATTGTGGACTATGGGGAAGCCTATCCTTCATTTACATCAGGTAATTTAGGGTATGTCAGTTATGCAGACCTAAAAAGTGGAAAGATACAGGTGAATGGCAAGGAAGTAACTACTGCTCCGTTGTCAAGTATGCCGCGAGCACGTGAGATCGCCTCAACCTTAAAGGGATGGATTCAAAAAGGCGAATTTCTCCTGACGGAACCGGTTAAAAATCTTTCCTCACCCGCTGACGGCTTCATCGCTCACAGTATAAAGGAGGCTTGATAATATGTCGCCTAAAAGAATCGTTTTGCGTTTCGGGACAGATATCTCGGTTAAACCGATTGTTTATCGTTTGGTGAAAGATTATGACTTGATAGTAAATATTGTGAAAGCAGACGTCAACCCTCAAAAAGAAGGAACGATGATCTTAGAGGTAATTGGGGATCAAAGCGAAGAAGGGCTAAACTATTTACGCAATCTAGGGGTTTCTGTTCAAGCCCTTAATCAAGAAATTGTGCGCAATGATGAAAAGTGTGTTATGTGCGGGGCTTGTACGGGTATTTGCCCTACCGGTGCTTTATATATGGAACGCCCGTCAATGGAAGTCCGTTTTGATGGTGACCAATGTGTTTTTTGTCAATTATGCGTGAAAGTTTGCCCAATGAGGGCCATGGAGGTTCGTTTGTAATTGGAGTTCACGGATCGTTTTTACAGGAGGGATCACCGTCAGGCTGATCTGGTGCATTTTCAGCTGGTCGTGAAGGAGACTGACTTGGATATTGGGGTTCGTAAAGATCGGTTTTCTCCCCAACTTGTTGCCTGGGTGGAAGAGACGATTCGGACTTGTCGCACGCCACTCGAAGACTACCTCCAGAGAGACCCAGGTTTTGTGAATGCCTTAACACCTTACACAGTATTACCAAATGCCCCTTTGATTGTTAAGACGATGGTAGAAGCTGGTCGTCTGGCTGGAGTGGGGCCAATGGCGGCGGTTGCAGGTGCCGTTTCAGAGGTTGTTGGAAAGGCTATTGCCAAACGATCGCGAGATGTAATTGTGGAAAATGGTGGAGATATCTTCATACGTACGAGTCGCATTCGCAGGATTGGAGTTTTTGCAGGGGAATCGCCGCTATCAAATCGAGTGGCGATTGAGATCCGCCCAGACGAAACTCCCCTTGGAATTTGTACTTCATCCGGTAAAGTAGGACATTCCTTGAGTTTTGGCAAGGCAGACGCAGTAGTTGTTCTCTCTCCCTCCGTGGCGTTAGCGGATGCAGTTGCAACAGCCTGTGGGAACCTTGTTCAGACGACGGACGATTTAGAAAGAGCCCTCAAATTTGCCTCAGAGATCACAGGGGTAAAGGGGATTTTAGTCATTAAAGACGATCGTTTGGCAGTTTGGGGAAGTGTGAAATTACTTCCTATGGAATCTAGTAGGGGCAGTTCATGAATTGCTCTACTAGATTGTAAGAACCTGGTAGAATCTTAAGAAGGGAAGGGGTAGCCTGTGATTGGCTCACCCCTTCCCTTTTAAATCTTTTATGAATTGCACCAATCCCTGCGGAATTCTTCATATATCTTTAAATATGGACAGAAAGAAACCTCCCCGTCGGGAGGTTTAAGTTTTTGCGCTAATGTCTTTAGTTTCTATATATAACTTGTACAACACAAATTTAGCACGAATTACGAAAAGAATCAAATGCCAGTTTTTGGAATAAGTTATGAATGGTTAAATTTGTGCTATTTTTATAGTTTGACCGATAGGATAAAGGGAACTCACTTCTTATGTCAGGAGTTCAGTTGAACATAACTAGGTCTAGCGCAACGTATCCGAACGGAGGGTTTTGAAATGGAAAAGAATCTATTGGGGTTATTCAGTAAACTATATAATGGAAATTTCCAAATAATAAGCAGAACCCAATCGGATTTTCCGGATGCGTGGCTTCAAATTGGAGGGAATTATCAAACTGACTGGAAATTTAAGAATAGGCCATTAGAGGGAAAACCTGTTTTGGAGATAAAAAATTCAACTGCCCCCAGAGCTGGAATCATCCAGACATCCGAGGCGTCTCTTGACATCCTTAAGGACGCAGATTGGCAGATCTTAATGGTTCTTAAAAGTGGTATGCCTGAACTGCAGGCCTATTTGCGTATTTATCCAGTTAGATCAAACGGTGAGGTATTGAAGCCGTGGGAATTTAGCTTTCGACCGGGATTGAGACAAGAGCAGTTTAAGCAAGCCATAAGTGTGGGTTCTGAGATTCGGTTTCTACGTTTAGAGACGGGAGTTTTGGGGCCTGGTGACTTATATATATATAAACTAATGGCGTATCCCTTGGCACCAATTCGTATGAAAAGGCGAGTAAAAAAAGTGAAGATGATTGAACCTATAAATCATATACAGACCATCGGAGAAATAATTAAGCCGATTCAACTTGCTATGCCGATTCCGTTAAAGATCCCGGTGACTGTCCAAGCTAATGTTAATGCGGATATTCGAAACCTCACACCGACTCGAGATAAGGTGCAAATTTTCGGGAGTAGTCAAGCTCCTTTAGCAACGTCTATTTGCGGACGGGCACAAGTGGAGATTAGCGGACATGGATTTCAGGAAAGTCTTGAAGATGTAACAGCTGACCAGACAATGTCCTCCACAACAACTCGTGATGTCTCTGCTTTGTCTCGTTTTTCTTTTGCAGTGTATAATTTCGGGACAGAGTCGGCACATGTGCAAGCAGAGCTTAGTCCTGACGGTGTTCATTGGGCGGGAGAGGGCAATCAATTAGAGGTGAGTCCCGGAAAACTTGTCATTATAATACCAGAAAAATTTCTGCGTTATACACGGTTATCTTATAAGGCGGAGGGTTTGACGACGTTGAGAATTTGGGTTCAAGCTCAAAATTAGGGGACTTGTGAGGGGACTTGTGTGACACCGCGCTCGTTGTTACGACGCGAGCAAACTAACCGTGTAAGCTCTTAAAGGAGGTGCGGGGTGCCTGCCAAATGCGCTGTCCTTGGCGCAATGGCAGCAACTCACATCCTTATTCGTTGCCCCGTATTTGAGGTCGCTTACACTGAAGTTTACTGAGCCGCTTACGTAAAGATGTCGCGCTCGTGTCACACTGCAGCTTTGGCTTTGGCTTGGGTATGGGTATGGGTATGGGCTTGGAACGGGGAACGTTTAGGTGTTTTTGGAGAGGGTTCTGGAGACGGTACATTTCATGTGCACCGTCTTGTCTTTAGGGCCGCTCTCAAAATGGGAGTTGTGAAAGTCGGGGGACGGTTCGTTTGATTCTATGTGCGATACTCCGTGTTTGCGGTCGGGAGCTTTAACGGAAGCCTGCTTGTGCTTATGTGTATCCCGAAGGAATGAAATTAGTCTATTGTCTAAATTGGTATAGGTAACAAATTACTGAATTTGAAAATAAGATATATGAAAAAGTAAATAAAACTTTATGAAGTTGGGTGCTTCACGGAGTAAGTTTCCTGTATGAAAGGGAGGTAAATGTAGCGGTGGCTGGTGTAATTAGTCTGAGTTTTTGTGGTGTTCTGTTTATAGTATTACTTATCATTCTCATGACGGTACGCACGGAATTTGGCAAGATCGATGAAAAGTATGGCAAACCGTATATGGCGAAATTAGTAAAAATGATTGGAGGTCACCCGGACTTAAAAAGAGGGTCGATAGCTATTTCCCTTCATCCAAAGAACGCAATAGCTTTTAATCGCAAGGTTTTTGTGTTTTCCCAGATCAGTTCTATCAAGATTATATCGCAGTTGCCTAAAGAATTAAAAATTGACAGAAATACAGCTATGAATACTGAGGGTGAAGAACAATATCTTTGCATTGAGGTTAGGGACGAATATGGTGAGAACGAAGTTATTTTTACCACAAAATCAGATTTTAAGGAAGTAGCAAACCAGTTGATACAAAGTTGGAACAAATATAACCTTCTAAGCTAGCTCCATATTCAACCCTCTATTGCGTTCACTATTATTATGTAAGATTTTGGATTTGGTAACAGCGAATGCCCGAAACACATACAGTGTAAAGGAAACAAAGTGAGGAAATAAATTGCTGAAAAGCTTGCACACCTTCGTGGATAATGACATAAATTGGAAGTGAGGGAGAGTGGAAAGGCCCGATCAGCGATATTCCTCAAAATCTTCTTTTAAAATTAGAAAGGTAGGTTAACAGAATGAAAAAAGACATTGATTCTTCGAGCTTAGCAGAAGTTGTGGACCGTATTTTAGACAAAGGCATCGTTATTGATGCATATGTGCGGGTATCTCTTGTGGGGATTGAACTTCTGGCCATCGATGCACGTGTAGTAATTGCGAGCGTTAATACTTGGCTGAGATATGCTGCAGCAGTTGGCTTAACAGAGCTTCATCACGATTTCTAAATTGGGTGAGGTATGTTAGGGAGGGGGAGAGACTCCCTCCCATTTATTTATTATGCAAAGGAGAAGAAATGATGAGTATAAATCTTTCCGAATTAGGGCGTGTGTTATGTCGGGAGTTCGACCAAAGGGAGCACGAATTGAAAACACTCCATTCGGAAATTCGGACAAAAGTGAAAAAGGATCGAGCAGAACTCTATAAGTTGAGTGATGTTGATCGTAATAATCAAATGAAGGCTCAGGAGCAAATTGTAGGAGACGCTAGTGGCTTACTAGATAAGTACAGAGTTGAAAGGGCGACCTTAGTGAAGGTACTGAAGGGTAATGAGGTCTCACAGATTGGTGAGATGAACACATGGGCTAGAGAGCGCGAAGAAGATTTGAAGGGCTGGTATAAAGCTGGAAGGTATATCTTGGGAAAGCCTGAAGAATCAAAGGGCGAGCATGAAAATGGAGGGTATATCTTGAGAAAGCGTATAGGGAGGTAAGGCAATTGCCAGATGCATTTATCGAAACAGCATATTTTAAGGACCTTACAAACCGCGCTTTGCTCTATCTTCAAGCCGGTTATGCCGTTCATTTCTGTGGGCCAGCTGGAACGGGGAAGACTGCTCTGGCAATGCATATCGCTGAGCTTTTGGGACGCCCGATAGTAACGCTCCAGGGTAATGACGAGTATAAACCCTCTGATTTGGTTGGAGGAAACTCAGGAATGCGCAGGAAGAAATTGCTGGATAACTATGTTCATTCCGTTTGGAAGGCTGAAGAATCTATGGATAGTGTTTGGTATGACGGAAGAATAACTCATGCCTGCAGAAATGGCCATACTTTTGTCTATGACGACTTCACTCGTTCCAAACCAGAAACCAATAATGTACTCTTATCTGTCTTACAAGAAAGGACTCTGGATTTATCAGCGATTCAAAAAGGTGAGATAAAGTTAACCGTTCATCCTGACTTTTCAGTAATTTTAACCAGTAATCCAGTTGAATACGCAGGGGTACACGTGCTTCAGGATGCCTTGAAAGACCGTGTTATCACTATAGCAATAAAAGGTTTAGACCGTGAATCTGAGGTGGCTATCGTTGCCAGCCGATCAGGTTTGCCCTGGCGCGAAGCGGCTAGAATTGTAGATGTCATTCGTGGTATTCGAGGAAATGATATTATTAAGGTCAGCATTCGTGCGGCAATCATGGTAGCCACGATCTTGGCGACAAAAGGATCAAAACCTGTCCGCTCAAACCCTTTATTCTACCAGATTTTAATGGATGTTATCGGGTCGGAAATTTCCTACGAGAACGATGGCGAAAGCAATTCATTGCTCTCTAAACGTATAGAATCGGAATTAGATAAGTATACCCCAGAGGATAGGAAGTGAAAATGATGCAACAGGTTCCACCTCTAAGGCCGAAGCTAATGAGACCGCCAATCCGAGATCATAAACCAAGCTTTTTCCAGATGCATGTGTACGATCAGGAACTTCATCGACTCGAGGCAGAGCAAGCGGAGATAGCTAAACGCGTAAGAGTGATTGAGGAAAGGGTAAAAGTCGTGCAAAAGGAGTTGCAAAAACTCGAACGGATACTCAAAAAACGTGTGACCAACCTACGTACTGATTTTTAAGCATTAAGGAATGGCTTTAGGAAAAAACTATTACTCGAACTTATGTCATGATTTCTGATCTCCATCATATATATGTGATAGGCAAGGTTAGGGAGGGGGTCAGATCATGGCATTGAGTAAGAGCGTAGAGTCAAGTAGTTTAGCGGAGGTCATTGACCGCATTCTTGACAAGGGAATTGTCATTGATGCTTTTGTCAGGATTTCATTGGTTGGAATCGAGCTCATCACCATTGAAGCGCGTATTGTGATCGCTTCAGTGGATACCTATTTAAAATACGCTTCCGCCATTGGGCTTACCCTAGCTGATTCTTCCTCAATAATGAGGAATTAAAGGAGGAGATGAAGCGTGGACATTCAACAATTAGTCAATGATGTAAAAACTTTCTTTCAAAGCGTCCTGGAAAAGGAGGCAAACGTCATCGGAGTAAGGCGGCGTGAAAACGGTTGGACGGTACATGTTGAAACGATCGAGGATTCGGACTACCAGCGACGCCGAGCACTAGATGACGTTGTGGGGATTTATGAGGTAGAAGTCAGTGGCACCCGTGAGATTTTAGGCTATAAGAGGATCAGTTTGCGTGAACGGGATGAAATTGGCCAAATAGATGGCGAAGATTTTTAAAGTCGTGTCGTAGCATGACTTTCTTTTTTAGGTGCTAATTTAGAAGGTTTAATGCCGGTCAAGTTTTCGTTACAAGGGGGGGGGAATTTGTATTATGGTTATGGAATTATTCGGGCAAACTCCATTCAAGTCGAAGCGTTGAAAGTTGGCCTTAACCAAGAGTCTCCCTGCCTTATTGTAGAAGGGGAACTTGGGATGATCTGCGCGAAGATTGAAGATGACTTGATGGCAAGTGCAACGAGAGAAAGTATGAGTCTCTACACGGAGGTATTATGTCAAGTCATAAAACACACAACGATAGTTCCTTTGCGTTTTGGAACCTTATTCGATAAAGAAGAGGAAATCCACGAGGTTCTTAAAAAAGATAAAAAACAATATTTGAGGTTTCTCGCCAACCTAGATAACAAAATAGAAGTCGAACTTAAGGTTTGGTGGAAAAAGGAGAGCTTCCAAGAAACTATGATGAAGAACAAACGCTTAGGGCGCTGGAAAAAAGCGCTTGAGCGAGGGGAAGGTCAGGGTTACGATGTAGTAGAGTTTGGCAAAGCAATTATGGAAGTTGCGGATTATGAGCGAAAACAAATCGAAAAGTCCTTTCTCGCAATGCTTCGCCCTTTAGCCACCGAGTGGGTGGTTAAAGATCCCATGGATGAGTTCCAAGCCTTTGATGGAGTATATTTAGTTGAACGTCAGAAAGAAGCGGACTTTGATCAAGCGGTTGGAATTCTTTATGAAAAGTACTCGGCAACTATGATTTTTAAATATACAGGCCCTTGGGCGCCGCATCACTTTGTTAATTAGAAATAAAGCCTAAATTATTTCTGACCTGGAGGATGGATAAGGTATGTTTAGATTTCCGATTTGGGCAATCAAACAAGTTATTGAGCATGCCGAAGCAGAATACTATAGTCCTGAAGCAATACGGCGAGAACTCAGCCAGCGGCAGTATATGTTGGAAACTAAAGAAATTACACTAGCGGAATATCGCGAACACGAACAACGGCTTTTTGCACGACTGATGGCAGGTCAGGAAAGAGGGATTGAAGAATGAAGTGGTCCCTTGAAGGATTGGAACAGAGAGTAGAAAGGCTTGTTAGTCAGTGTGAAGATAAGGTTATCCAGGAACTTGAACAAGACATTATGACGCGCTTGAGAGCGAAAGGTGAAGCTGTCATCCAGTGCCTTTTTCAGGAGCAGTCTTATCTAGTGGTTTCCACAACAGAGCATCCAGAAGTCTCAGTGGAAAAAGAGGACACTGCGCCTCAAGCTCTAATCAGTGAGGTCAATAATACTTGTCAACTTAGCAAGGTGTGTGATTTCAGTAGAGCTGATCCCACACCATTTACTGATGAAGAGGTTTTGTACGCCTTTGGCATTATTAAAACAAATCAGTATATTGTTGACTTACCTGGCATGGAGGACAGACCATGTCGTATTGTGGAAAATGGAAACCTGGGTATGCTTGTCTGCCCAGTCCCTAAAAAAGAGTACAATGAAGAGTCCCTCCATCTCCATATGGAGGATATGGCCTGGGTAGAGAATCATGCGCGGCGTCACGAAGAAACCCTAATGAAAACAATTGAGGGCAGGTCGATCATTCCCCTGCCGTTTTGCACAATCTTCACTGACGAGGAAAATATCAGAAGACAATTAGCCCAGAATGCAGAGGACATACAAGAGGATTTACGAAGGTTAGAAAACCAGCATGAGATTCATGTTAAGCTTTTTGTCAATCGTATACAACTTTTAGAAAAGCTGCATGAAGATCAACCGTATATTGGTGTGCAAAGCGGAGGGGGGTATTTTCAGAAACGCCAATGGGAGAAAAAGATAGAGGAAGAAATGGAACGAGTCATGAATGACTATGGCGAATCACTTTACCAAGATCTAAACAATATTGCTACGGAAGTAATACTCTTAGATAAGTCGGGAGTTGTTGTATCGGAGGGACAACATGTTGTTTTTGCGGTACAGTGTTTGATGCCCAAAGAATACCGTGAAGAATGGAATAAAAAGCTTGGAGAATTTGACGAATTGGTTGATCCGTTAGGGTTCAATTTAGAGGTATCTGGTCCTTGGCCCCCCTATCATTTTTCAAGGTTAACGAATGAGGAGGAAACTGCGGGTGGGTGATATTGCAAATTCGAAACAAGTTACGCTCCTTGAAGTGGTGGAGAAGTTGCTTGATAAGGGAGTCGTTATCTCCGGCGATCTTATCCTCAGCTGTGGCAATGTAGATTTAGTGTATCTGAATTTGAAAATCGTCCTCACCTCGGTACAGACAATGCTCGAAGGAAATACCTTAAAGAAGGACGTGACTCTATGAAACGGCCCTATCTTTTAGGTTTTATACGTAATGGTACGAATCTGCCTAGCGAACCGCCGTTTTCAATAACAATGGCAACGGTGGGTTCGCACAGTGTAATTTGGTGCAAGTCTCCAAAGGAAATATTTACGACGAAACAGGACTTTCTATCAGCTATGTTGCAGTGGTTTGAAGAAATCCGCAGCCTTCAGTTAACGGTGCTACCGATACAGTCTGGAGTGAGTGCTTCAAGTGAGGTGCATTTGGTTGAACTTTTACAGACGTATAAACGAGAATTGGATCTCTGTTTTGACAAAGTGGAAGGGTGCTCGGAGTATTGCTTGACTATTCCACAAAGAAATCAGGAGTTCGTTCATGTAGCATATGCAGCGTTGAGGGAAAACGTACAAAACGGAAAAGAATATCTAGATCGAATGAGGGTTTGGCATCAACTTATAGAAAGGGAAGTGGCGAAGGCCCGTGAGGTCATTACGCATTTTAGTTCACGGTTAACCCCGTGGATAAAGGATTGTTGGTCGGAGTCTCCTCAAACTCGAGGAGCGGGAATAAATATGGGGTTTTTAGTAGCTAATACCTTTAAACAAGAGTTCATCAATGAATTAAAAATCCTTTTGGATGAAGTAGATTTTACGGGTGAATGGACTGGTCCGTGGCCACCGTTTCATTTTAGTTCATTTTCACTAAAGCCAGAGTATTTTCTTCTTCACGAGTCTTTGAATTGGGGGTAGGAGGGTTATCTGATGATTGAGGATGACGATTCCGGTGTAAAGATTGCCGAGCAGATTATTGGTTTTGAAGAGCAAAGCAACGTAAGCCGTGTTAACACCAATCAAGAGAATGCAGATCAGGGGCTTGCAAAACTTGTACTTACTTTGGTGGAATTATTAAGAAGAGTAATGGAGCATGAAGCTTTGCGAAGGATTGATGGTGGGACATTATCGGAAATTGAAATAGAAGAAATGGGAGAAACCTTCTTAAAATTGGATAATAAAATGATTGAAATGCGTGAGATATTTGGACTAAAAGAGGAAGATTTAAACCTTGATCTTGGGCCTTTGGGGAATCTTATGTAGGGAGGGGGAGGAGCGTGGCAATTCAACATTCCAATAACAGTACTGGTTTGGGAGATCTCTTAGAACGAATTTTAGACAAGGGGATCGTGATCGCTGGAGACATAAAAATTTCATTGGCCGATGTTGAACTATTGAACATTAAGATTCGCCTGCTTGTGGCATCCGTGGATAAAGCTAGGGAAATGGGGATTGACTGGTGGGTGCATGATCCTTATCTGTCGTCACGCGCGAGGGTACCTGAACAACAAGCTATTACTGGAAACGCAGAACCAGAACCAAAAGCAAAAGCGGTTAATATTCAACCGGATGAGGTCTTTGAAGATAGCTCAAAAGTTCTAGAAAAGAAAGAACCGATTCTGAAAAGGCCTAAATATCGAAATTGATATAGCAAGTTACAAGGAGGGTGAAAGCCGTTCTTGTTTTTTATTGGAAGAGGTGATTTTTAATCACCCTTGTCCAATTTAGGACATAGGATATCGTAGGACAAGGAGAAGGAGGGAAACACGTGAAAAAGGATGTCGATTCCTCAAGCTTAGCGGAGGTTGTTGACCGTATTCTAGAAAAAGGGGTAATTATTGACGGGTATGTAAGGGTCTCCCTAGTAGGCATTGAACTTTTAACGGTCGATCTGCGTATCGTGATTGCCAGTATCAATAGCTTTTTGAGATATGCCTGCGCAGTGGGGCTAACTACCGAGTATCATGGTGACCTGTTTTAACAAAAAGGGAGGGAGAAATCCGAGGCCACTGAAAAAACAAATTGAATCCAATTTAGAACCGGAATTACGGAAGAAGCGAGTAATTCAGGTTCTTTTTTTGAAATAATTAGAGCAATAACATAAGCGGGTGATTTAGATAATAAAAAAGCAAATGAGCATGGTTCTTAGTCCATATGCGGGCATGTACGAGCTGGCCATACCAAAAGATAATTTATTGCGACAGATGAATGAATTGGTAGACTTCAATTTCATTTATGACGAGTTAGTTAACGTCTATTGTCAAAATAATGGACGAGGTGCGATAGATCCCGTACGGATGTTTAAATATCTATTGCTAAAAAGCATTTTCGACATCTCAGATGTTGATGTAGTTGAACGATCTAAATATGATATGTCGTTTAAGTGTTTTTTGGAGATGACGCTAGAAGAAGGAGTTATCGATGCAAGCTCACTAACTTAATTTAGAAAGTTGCGCCTAAAAGATTCAAACTTTCTTGACTTATTAATTAATAAAATAGTGGAAATCACTCTGGAGCAAGGCGTAATAAAAAGCAAATCCATCATTGTAGATTCCACCCATACAAAGGCGAGGTACAATCAAAAATCGCCGCGTGAGAATCTAGTAGAATATTCAAAGAGGCTGCGCAAAGCGCTCTATGCCATAGATGAAACGATGAAAGAGCAATTCCCGGCAAAGGTTAATAATGGACTACTGGAAGATGAGCTGGTATGTTGCCAAAAGCTAATAACGATCATAGAAAATGAAGAAATTATTTCGGGCTATCCAGCTGTGAAAGAAAAATTGAATATGCTAAAAGAGCTAGTTGATGATGACCTTGAACAATTGGCCTTGGCCTTATTATCAAAGGATTCTGACGCGAAAGTTGGTCATAAGACCGCAGATACTTCATTTTTTGGATATAAAACACATATTGCAATGACTGAAGAACGGATTATAACCGCAGCTACGGTTACATCGGGAGAAAAACACGATGGCAAGCAACTCCAGGAGTTGGTGGAGAAAAGTGAAGAGGCAGCTATTGAGGTAAGGAATATAATAGGCGATACGGCTTATTCAGAAAAAGACAATATTGGTTATGCAAAAGAAAACAACATTTGCTTGGTCTCTAAACTAAGCAAAAGCGTAACACACCTTCAGGCGGGCCGCATAAATCCAAATACTTTTGAATTTAATAAGGATGCAGAGATGTATGTCTGTTAGGCTGGGTACATGAGCTTCAAAAAAACAAGTAGCTCTCCCAAAAAGCATGCAAAAGATAGTACGGGAACCATTGAATCCTACTTTTTCGATGTGGAAAAATGTAAAGGCTGCCACTTGAAGGTGGGGTGCTACAAAGAAGGGTCAAAAACAAAATCTTATTCTGTAACCATAAAGCACCATATGCATGAGGAACAGGCTGCATTTCAAGAAAGTGAGTACTTTAAGGAAAATCCAAGGAACGCTACAAGATAGAGGTTAAAAATAGCGAACAAAAGCATAGACATAGGTATGATGTTGCATCTGCCTCAGGTCTCTTTGGTATGTGTTTACAAGGGGCAACCACAATATTTGCGGTTAATCTGAAGAGGATAATAACCTTGATGAGAGAAAAATAGAAAATATTATCGGTAAATTATATTAACATAAGTTAAAGAAGAACCCGTAGTTGAACAATTTGCAACCAAATTGTCTCAACAACGGGTTCTTCTTATTGCTGAGGGTTAAATACCCCTAGGTGTTTGAAAAACTAAAACTTTTTCAGTGGTCTCGAGAAATCCTTTTGTTAAAACAGGAAGCTTTTCACTCACCCTTGTCCTCTATTGGACATAAGCTAAAGTATGACAAAGAAAGGAGGGGAAACGCATGAAAAAGGATGTCGATTCCTCAAGCTTAGCAGAAGTTGTTGATCGTATTTTAGAGAAAGGGATAGTTATAGACGGCTATGTGAGGGTTTCCTTAGTCGGCATAGAACTTTTGACAGTCGATCTGCGTATCGTGATTGCCAGTGTCAATACCTTCTTAAGATATGCCTGCGCAGTCGGGTTAACTGCTGAACACCACGGCGATTTGTATTAACAAGTGGGGAGGGAGAAATCCCTCTCTTCATTCATGGTGCAGCTGAGACAGAATAACAATTGAATTCAAGACTCACCCCATTGCCGTTATGTAAGCCTCTAAGGTAATCTCTGCAACTTTGGACCAGGGATAATATTCGTGTATGTGGTGCATTAAGGGCAGGGGAGAGGCATTAAAGGATTGTTCAAGGGCAGTACGTAAGCTTAGGTCATCTTGTGGGTGGACATAAAGGGCCATATCTTGGAAATACTCCTTAGGACTTCCTTGGTCTGTAGATATTACGACGGTACCGCACGCTCCAGCTTCTATGCTCGATAAGCCTGGAGTTTCAAACCAGCTTGGGAGGGCATGAGCAACAGCTGCTGAATAAGCAGAAGCAAGAAGATCTCCCTGCAAAGTCCCAATATGGAGGACGTTCGAAAAGGACGTCACACTCTCATAATACGTTTGGTCGTTAACCGGTCCTAGAAGAACCAAAGATACTCCTAGTTCATGTGAGATTTTAGCTAGCCAATGCTGGTTTTTGCGCGATGAAATTCTAGCCGCGCAGAGAATGAATTCTTTGGGAATATGGGGAAATTGGTTTCGAAAAAGGTCTGGGGTCGTACCAATGAAGGAATCTGGAAATCCATTTGGTACAACCTGATAAGGCGCCATCTTCAGGAAATCTTGATGAAGAACATCCATCTCGATCTGGCTATTGGGGAGTAGTAGAGTGCTTTGGCTCAACAAGCGGGCTCGCATAGGCTGCATGTGTTTCCAGACAGAGAGTGCATTGGGACTAGCCCCTTCACGCCTGAAGTAAGCGTTAGGTGGCCAATAAATAGGAGAGAGGACTACCATTTTTTTTTGCTTTTGGGCATTAAGAAAAAACAAGTAACTTTCTTTAATTCGAGTAATATTAAAAATATGAACAAAGTCATAAGGTGATAAATCAATGTTCGGATCAGTTGATATGTTCACTTCAACGCCAAGGTTTTTAAGTTCTTGACCGGTCGAAACCATCTGGACAGTATCGCCCGCAGGGTTTTTCATAAAGTCCGGGCGAGCTTGGAAAAGTACTTTCATTGAGACTCCTCCCCTATGAAACTCTAATATGTGATTCTAAAAGAAAAAGCTAAAAAGACAAGGACTAAAAAGGGAGTACTGTGGTACAGGGGGGACCACTCTCTCTTGTAAGTGGGAGTATCATGATTGGTTAATATTATAATTTTTCGAGAAGCGTTCGAACAGATTTTATACGATTTTGATACGTATGCTTAAGGTACACCTCTTCTTGACCTTGGCGAGCTATTTTTCGGCGGAGATCCTCTCTGCTTAGGTAAAAACGCACAAGTTCTAAAGTCTCATCTGGATGGCGACTCCAGACGAGATGGACATGGTTCTTAAAAATATTTTCAATAGCTAGGGACCAGTGCGTGAGGAAAAAAGCTTGAGAACCTAAGGCTTCAAAGGTTCGCATGCTCATCATCGTAGGCGAGTCTATCACAGAATGTAAGCCTAAAACGATCTTCGCCGAGGAATAAGCACAGGGCAGTTGCTCATAGGGCAAATATCCCTGGTAGATTTCGGGTGGTAAAGTGTAATTGTCCTTATTTGCCAGCCAGTTTTCGTTACCGAATACTTTCAAATGAAACTGACCCTTTCGTAAGGGTGTGAGAATTGTTTCTATCCCCAGTCGCCGTTGAGGATAGGCTGTGTAGTAATTAGCAACGAGAAGCAAATCGCAAGTATAAGCAGGCGATGGCTTAGTAGGGTGATGAAAGGCTGGGTTACAGGCGAAGTGGAAATAAAGTGCTCGTAGCTTCTCCCTCTGGTAAAGAGGAAGACACTCTTGGGCAGGAGTAAGAACCAGACTGGCTCCGCGTGCCAACGGTCGGGACATGAGGCGCCAGTCCGGGGGATCATCAATAGCCCAATAAATGAGCGGGAGGGAATGACGGCGTAAAAGAGGAAAGAGTTTTCCGAACACCGTGGAAATAGAAACCCCATCAGCAAAAGCAAAGTTTGGTTTCCATATCTTTAACAAATCAGTCAAACGGTCCTCCCAGTCTGGCAAACGGACTGGGAGGTAACGAATTTCATCTACGGAGGAAAAACCCGAGGCTAATCCGTAGCTCAATAGTGATGAATCATTCAAAAATAAAATCTTCATTAGTATTGTCTCCATACATGCTTAGAGTGTTCAATCACAACCTCCAGAGACTTAATCAGAGTTGCTGAGTTAATGTGATATCGTTGAGCAGCCTGCTCAATGCTCATACAGAGCAAGTGTGCTGCCCCTCAACCGGAGGTAGAAATACCGAATTTACGAAAAGTATTGGCTGTCTGAGGATACTTGGATAGAATTTCAGCAAGATTAGTGGTCAAATCTAGGTGATCCATTTGTTCCAAAAACCCCCTTTGTTCTTAACCTCTTTATCTTCTTGGAGTTGAGAAATCTGTAACCCTAGATTCTCAAGAGATGAGTCACTCTGTTCTTGTTTGGCCATCATAACCCGTAGGACTTGAGAGAGACCTTCGGTTTCTTTTTCGAGATTGGCCATGGCTTCTTTAACCGCATCAGGTTCTTCAAAAGAAGTCTCGAATACGGTTTGTGGATGTTCGAATTCTTCATAATGCGATGTTTTTTGTTTGGATTTTCTGGGTTGTTTTGGTTGACTAACATTGTCCGAAATAGCCCCAAGGATTTGATCAAATTTCGAGAGCATGCTTTGAAGGACATCACTTAGCTTAGTATTTTCTTGTTCGAGCTGAGCCACGGTAGTGATCAAACGTTCAAGTTCGGCATTTTCCTTCATAGGCAAGGATGGCAAGACATCCTCTGATGAATTATCTGGTATATTTGTTGTAGCTGGTGCCTCGATTACTTCCGGTATGACATTTACCTCTATTGGGGAGGGAGTGCTTGATTCGACTTCATTCAATGTGACTGAAGCTAGCGAAGGAAGATCAGAGGGTATTTGCCCAGGATAGAAGGCTGGCACAGGAGGAATATCCTGGGCAAGAATGGGTTGAGTAGTTTGGACAGGGGTGGGCACAGGCGTAACTTTATCTTTAAGAGTGAAGCCCAACTCACGGTAAAAGGCTGGAGCGCGCCGCTCAGCTTGATCTTCCAACCAGTAAGTTTGATGAAAATTCCTTCTCGCCTTATGCACCCATAGTAAGGGCTGATGGAGGACGGGCTTGGATGAGATCAAACGCCAGCCGTTCCCATTATTAATCATGAGGACCTCTTCCACCGTACGTGCAAGTAGCCAAAGAACACCATTAAGCTCCAAAGCTCCTATATTCTTGCAGGGAGTATTAAAGGTTTTGATAGGCGCGGGTGCTGGATGCCAGGTGCTGGAAAGTTCATGGGCGTCCGATTGTTGTGCAGAGCGGAGTTCAAATTGACCATTGGGAGTTTTCACAATCCAATAGAGATGATGGATATTATCCGATGTCATGAGTGCTGCTATATCTACGATTTCACCTGGAATTTTAAGTGTTTCTGCTGGAGATCCCCATATGTTAAATGTTCCATTAAAGCGGTTCGTAAACAAGAGCGAATGTCGTCCCTGAAAAGTGACGGTTAAAAAGTGAAGGTTTCCCTGACTATCTAGGTTTACGTGATAAAGGGGTTCCCGCGGGTGAACAACTTCTCCCATGCGAGTACTGAGCCAAGAGTTGCCATTCCAAAGACGATGTTCAATATGCCAGACATCTGGAATGGCTTGATGCGTAGAGGCATAAAAGATATGTATTATCTTTCCTTGAGGAAAAAGAAAGAGCCGTCGGTATTTTGTGGTGCGTACATCCAGTTGGGCGATTAACGTTGTCTGAGGCGTTGAAGAGCCAGAAATTAGGGTATAGCAGAGTTCGCCGCTTGTTTTAAGGACGACGAGATGGACGGTTTTGGCATCGGTCATGATCCCATGAGCAAGAAGTAGCGGTTCGTGGATCCGATAGAAGGGTTCAGAGCTCTCTACTCCAAAAAGAGCACATTCTTGATGATCAATGTGCAGGTACATTGATACGTTGTCATAAGTTAGGAGAAGAGGAGTAAGAGCGGTTTTATTTAGAAAAGCCAATACGATCACTTCCTTTATTTTCATCATAATAAGTGATCCAAATAAATTGCCTAAAGAAAGGGCCGTTGTGGACGGCCCTTTCTTTCTAGAAGGGCAATACCTTATGCTATAAGAGTTTAAGATACAACACATGCTGAACGTTTACAGGCAAGTATCCTGTTGAGGTGGGAAGAAATCACTGGGGAATGGGGTGAGTGTGATATCAAAGAAATTGATACATGGATTTTCTGGGAAGTCTGGGAACTCTTCGCAGAACGGAGGTTCTGGGCAGAAGCCAAAGGCAGGAACGAGAAGTTGAACTAAGCCAGTGACTTTTGTTATGACGAAGCTTCCGATTGCAAGCTGTATTGAAGTCAAGGTGAACAATGGACTTGTTAATACTTCCGTTCTCGTTTCAACACGCAAGTTGAAGTCGAATTCCGGTCGAGTTGGTGGGAAGTACATTACGATATCTTTATTGATATCGGGTAGAGTACCAGTGACAGTGAATAAAGCTCCGGTTGAATCACGTAAGGTTAACGTATAGGGGATTTGAATTGTAAACTGAACCCTTGAGAAATTCGGGCGAGCTGGAATTGGTGTAATGACGACACTGCCAGGAACAATTACACCAGTAGAAAAGGTCATGCTGATAAAGGTAAATGGAGGTACCCCACCTGTAGGCAAGGGGACAATGAAGGCTGGGAAGCATTCTCTTTGTTGACAGCTAGCATAAACTTTTTCAACAATGATGCAGACTGATTCTGTTATTTCTTCGAGTTGATAAGGGTCAGTCAAGTCAATGGGGTCACTAGGTGATAAGGCAGATCCAACTCTGCCCACAGAAACTCCCCGTGGCGGGAAGGAAGTCGGAAGTGCAGCTGCAATGGTGTTTGTAAGGGTATTAATGATGCTGATCGAGCTGTCGCCTTCATTAGCAACCCATACTTGTGTCCCATCACCAGTCACATCTAGGCCGCGAGGGTTTATGCCTACAGGCACCGTGGTTATCACGTTAAGTCCAGCTGTAGAGAGTACGCTGACGATGTTTGATCCGAAGTTGCTCACGTACATAAAGAGTGGATTTACAGGGTTCGCAGCAATTCTTTGAGGATTGGATCCGACTGGAATTAGGCTTACAAGGGCATTGGTGGCGATATTAATGACACTAACGTTGTTGTCTCCACTGTTGACAACAAAGAGTCTTGTATTGTCTAAGCTTACGGCCAATCCATTGGGTGAATTACCTACCGCGATCGTAGTGATCACGGTATTCGTTACTGGGTTAATTACAGAAACTGAATTGCTTCCACTATTACTTACGTAGACTCTGCTACCGTCCCGAGCAAGCGTAACATCAACAGGGCCTGAACCAACGGTTATAGTGCTGACAACGCTCTCGGTTGGAATGCTAATGACTGAAACAGTTCCGCTTCCAGAGTTTGTAACGTACGCGGTTGTGCTAGTCGGATCAATTGCGACTGATGTAGGTGCAAGACCCACTGGGATCGTTGCTAGGACAAGATTTTTCGCAGTACATAAGACAGAGACGGTGTTACTACCGGAATTGGGAACTAAGACCTTTGTACCATCCGGCGTGCGTTTTGGGAAAGCTGGTGCAATCCCCACGGGAATGGTAGCGACTAGCACATCGCTGTAAACATTATATATGGCGACGGCATTGTCGAGTGTTACCCAAGCATGGGTTTCAAATAGCATGTGTGTATTCCCCCTTTTTTTTAATCCGAAAAATACCTAGGGATTTGCGGAACTTTCAACGTATTCTATTCAATGTCAGAGTAGGGTGTTACACACTATTATTTTTTTCTAGGAGTCTTGAGAAAATTGCTTGAAGCATCCTTCCAGCCCGCTCACCCCAATCATTTGCATGGGCGTAAGCCATTCGTTCGGCCTTGCTGAAATCTTTTCCTTCTAATAAATAGCGTAGACGCAGAGAAAATAAATGGGGGTTATTTTCCAGATTGATGTTTGGAATGGTAAGCAATTCGGGAAGCGGTGTCCCGAGAACCTGGATTCCCGCTGCATAATATTCATAGAGTTTGATGGGGTTGCACCCTTTTGTCATTTCAGTCTGAAGAAAGGGAATAAGACCAATATTAAAGTGATGAAGATAAGAAGGAAGTTCATGGTAATTTTTAAGTCCTAAATAAAAAACATTTTCATATTTCAGTGGAAACTTTTTGAGTTGAAAAAGGGCTCCAATAAAAACAAAGTTTAAGCCTGGATTTTCTTGGATCGCCACACTCAGTAATTTCCAGTCCACCCAAGGGGCTATTGCGCCACTGTAGCCAATGATCGGTTTTCCTGAAGGAAGATCAATTGGGCACTTAAAATGGTGAGGTGAAAAATGGACGTAATCCACACCGTTTGGGACAAGATGAACATGTGGATGCCGTTTAGAAAAGTAGTCATGAATGCTTTGACTACTACAAAAAATGAGATCTGCTTTTTCTAGGATCGTGGGATAATATGGTAACCAACTGGCAAATTCATCTTTAGGTTCATCTACAGCATCATAAATAACGAGATCTGGACTATAGGAATGAATTAAATTAATATGCGAAGGAACGGTTAACCAAAGAATGCGTGGTCGTGGATGGGGGATTGTCATGGCGGAAATCCCTTGACAGAGAAGTAGGGTTGGGGATATACTCCTGATCCCTGGTTGGAGAAAGTTGCCGAGATCTTCGTAAAGAACTTTCTGTCCTGAAGCGGAAAAATGCCCCAATAGCTGTTGCGGGCGCTGAAACATCCAACTCCAAGGGATTGAAGGCGGATAGATAATTGTTGGCATTTGTAACCTCCTAGTTGTTCCTAATTGTTGCTATAAAACAAGATATGCTTACAAGGGTTAATTGGGAAGTAGACACTTGCTCTGGTCTTGGGAGATGGAGATGGACCGACGGTGGTTGGAACTGAAAGACGTTAAGATAGGTATCTGGGGCTGTTTGCGTCTTTGACGCAAATGGTTTCCCAGACAAGGGGACGGTTCTTGTGTCTATATTTAGACACAAGAACCGTCCCCTTGTCTGGCTGTCCCCCCTTGTCTGTGCTTGTCTGCGTACTCCGTTGTTGTCTCATCTTGCCTAAAGAAGTCTGACCGAGTTAGTATCGGACAGACTTCTTCAGGCGGACGGTTTACCTTTAATGCCTTGGAACCTATTAAAGCTTGTCGCATAGGATGGAAGTGTGGGGGTGATATGTTTGAATGTCTTAACGCTGACCAATGAATTTGAAGAGGAAAGATTTGGTGGCGCCGGAACAGCGGCTACAGGCATGATAAATATGTTGGATCGCTGGGGAGTACAACAGACGGTCATAGTTCCACGCAGTGATTGGAACGTACCTAGGTGGATCTTGAGAGGACAACAGATCAAAGTCTTAGGATTACCTCGAAACAGCCAATATTTTGGCTATTTAGGAATGATCAAGACTGATGTCGTGCGTCAGGGATTTCCTGGGCTTAATCAGCGGTGGGATTTAATTCATAGTCATGCCATCAATTTTACTCCTTTGGCTTATACCCTTTCGGGAGGACTTATTCCTATTTTTTATTCCGTTTATTCGTTTTTACGCAGAGAATTAGGCAACAGACCGGAGCTAGAGATGCAAGCGCAGTTTAAAATTCAAGAAGAACTTCTCATGCGTTGTCAACGCATTCAACTTATCAGTCATAGTGAAAGGAATTACCTGGCGGAGCATTTTCCCCAATACCTTTCCAAAACGGAGGTTTTGCCTCTCGGTATTTCATTGCCCTCAGAAACTTGGCAACCAGAGAGCTCAAATAAGTTTCTTTATGTTGGCAGACTGATGGACTATAAAGGGGTTGAGGATTTGATACACGCCATGTCTATAATTCGGCAAAGCGGGCGTCAACTTCATTTAAATATTGTCGGCAAGGGACCAGATCACTATGAAGCGTACTTGAGGATGTTTGTTCAGTCGAAGAGGCTAGGAGACTGGGTTAAGTTTCATGGTTGGAAGTCAAATTCAGAGGTATGGCAGAGGATGGGGCGTGCGGCGGGTCTCGTTATACCAAGTCGACGTGAAGCCTATGGATTGGTGGCGCTGGAAGGAATGTCAATCGGGACTCCAATAATTGCTTCAAAAGCTGGGGGACTCGCAGAATTGATTTCTGACTCATGTGCCCTCACGTTTGAAGCGGGCAATGTAAAACAGTTGTCGAGTGCATTAATGACAGCCCTCGATAATCCATCCCTTTTACGGGCCCTTGCAGCGAAAGGGCGAGAGCGAGCCATGACATTTGAGTGGGATCAGCTTGCTCCAAAATATTTGAGGGTCATGCGGGAGTCGATGCCTTAGCACAGTCGGCACCATCCTTGGCCGATACGTATTCCTATAGGAATCACAATGCCTCTCCCCATGCTCCATAAGCTAAAAAATTTCTTCAAGTTTGTGTCGATGGGGGGTGGAACGACTGGGATTGACGCTGTTTGCTTCTTTGACGAGAATGCGCTCGGTGTGCTTACAAAGATACGAAGGGAGTATTGGTTTGAAGCAACGGTGTCAGATATACAAACTCTGACATACGATATATCAATGACTGTAACAAAGGGGATGAAAGAACGTGATGTGGGAGCAAAAACAGGTGTTGATCACTGGCGCAGGAGGGTTTATCGGCAGTCACTTGACAGAGGCCTTGGTCAAAGCAGGCGCAAAGGTTCGTGTTTTTATTCGATATAACTCTAGAGATGGTCGTGGGAACTTAGAAGATTTGGAGCCTGGGTTACTTGAACAGGTCGAAATAATAGCAGGAGATTTACGTGATGCAGATGTAATCGATCGAACGGTTAAAGGGTGTGACGCTGTTTTCCACCTAGGGGCTTTGGTGGGGATCCCGTACTCTTATAAAAATCCTCGTGAGGTTGTGGAAACCAATATTATGGGGACATTCAACGTTCTGACGTCAGCACGCGACCATGGAGTGGAACGAATCGTGCACACTTCAACTAGTGAAGTATATGGGTCTGCACTTTATGTCCCAATAGACGAGGCTCATCCGCTTCAGGGTCAGTCCCCTTATTCAGCCAGCAAAATCGGCGCAGATAAGCTAGCTGAAAGCTTCTACGCTTCCTATGATTTACCGGTTGTGACGGTAAGGCCGTTTAATTGTTATGGGCCGCGCCAATCTGCTAGAGCCGTTATACCCACTTTAATTACTCAAGCCCTAGCCTGTGAAGAAATACGTCTTGGGAACACAGAAACCCTGCGCGATTTTACCTTTGTTACTGATACGGCGGAGGGATTTATTAAAGCAGCGCAGAGCCAAGCGGGCTTCGGTAAGGTGATAAATATTGGTTCGGGTAGGGAAATATCGATTGGTCAATTAGCTCAGATTATTGTAAAAACGGTGCACAGTACAGCGAAAATCGTGGTCGATGAAGCACGAGTTCGCCCGAGCCGCAGCGAGGTAAACCGTCTTTTAGCAGATAATCGATTGGCTAAAGAAGTGATCGGGTGGGAACCTCGTGTGTCATTGGAAGAAGGGATCAAAAGGACTGTAGCTTGGGTTGCTGCTCATATGAATCGATTCCAGATAGGGAAATACCAAATTTGAAAAGGTGAAGGAGAAGATTATGCAAGCAATCATTTTAGCAGGAGGTAGAGGTTCACGCCTAGATCCGTATACCAGAATTTTACCAAAGCCCCTTTTTCCCATTGGGGATAAACCGATCGCGGAGATCCTCGTGCATCAACTCAAGCTGGCTGGGTTTATTGAAATCATCATGTGTTTGGGGTATCTTGCAGATTTCATTAAACTGTATTTCCAAGATGGAAGCTATTTTGGTTTGACGATTCGATATTCTGTGGAGACTATCCCCTTAGGGACAGCTGGTCCGTTGAGAATGGTCAATGATTTAGACGAGAACTTCTTAGTTGTTAATGGGGATGAATTAACAACCTTAGATTTTAGGGCGTTGTATGAACACCATATAGCGATGAATGCGGATATGACCGTGGCTGTTCAGAAGAAATCCATCAGTTCATCGTTCGGAGTATTAGAGTCGAAGGATGGTCGAATAACCGCCTATTCTGAAAAACCAACTATTAACTATTGGGCGAGTATGGGGATTTATGTCATCAACAAAAGAGTTCTTACGCTAATTCCTGACAACGAACGGTTTGATATGCCGGACGTAGTTCAGCGTCTTCTTTCAGAACAAGCTCAGGTGGTAAGTTATGAAAGCGAGGACCTTTGGTTTGATATTGGGACAATGGCCGACCTCGAAAAGGCTAAAGAGGAGTTTAAGCACTTAAAGCTTTAGTAAAAGGGAATTGTAGAAGGCTTAATTATAATCAGGCGTTATGATAAGGAGCATCAGAAGAGCATGAAAAAGGTATTGATCGTTGGAGGATTTCATTGATCGATTATTGAGAAACGGTTGTCATTACTGTTCAACAGATGCGGCAACGGTTCATTTGTATCATCCCAGAGCGGACGGCTACTATGAGGGTGGAGGTCCTCTCGAATGGGACTTCAACTAAAATTTATTCTTTTCTAGAATTGATAAATAGTAAGAAACGAAGGTAGAGAGTGGGGGCGGTATAAGCGATAGTCTTTATTAAAAAAGTAAGACGTTAATTCAAGAGATTGACATCTTACTTTTTTGTCGTAGGGTATGATACCAATCATGATTTTGAGAATCTGTTCTTTTTCCAAATAGGTGAGATAAGGTAAGAAACGAAGATAGAGCGTGGGGATTTTGACAGCAGTTATGAACACTATGATAAAGCTAATCATATAATGGATTAGATGGACAACTAAACAGCTGTTTATCAAAAAATAAGGGGGAAAAGTAATGCTAGAAATGGACCAACAAGGGATAGGATCAGATGATGAGTTGCTTCTAGAAATACAAGGATGTGTCAAACAATGTAAGCCGAAGTGGGTTTTTTGTCCCTGCCCGAAGGGCGGTCAAGGACTCATTGAAGACAGTTTATTTATTGTAAGGAAGCATAAAATTTTCTGGGTTGTTCAGCTTTGTAATACTGGTGCCATAGCCTTTAGGGAAGTTTCACCTCAATTTATGGAAATTTTTTCAGAGGTAATAGTAGGAGCTACGAGAATCTTTGTCGAGTTTGACCGGTGCCATAGAATAAATGAATGGATTACCATCCAAGATAAAGACTGTTGCCTTGATAAAATTCCAAAAAATGTATGCAAAGATAATTTTTGCCATGCGGACTTTTAACAAAAAGCTGTAAGAAAACTTAAACGGAGACCCATATAAAGGACGGCCTCAAAGAGGCCTCCCCTGCATGGTTCATGCGCAGAACTGATACACCATCTATAGAGGTATGTATCAGTTCTGCTTTTAACATTATCCATTGGGCTAATCTACTTTATAAAAATAAAATATGTCCAACAAAGGAATTCGTTCCAGCATTAACACAATTGAAAGGAACAAAATTAGGGCATGAACAATACAATAAATAAACCCATAATTTAGGAGGTGTGAAGATATATGCCCTATTTAACAACGGGTTTGTCGGATAACGCCTTGATTGGAGGGGTTAGACAGAGTTCAACTCTCTCGGTTAATATCTCAAATGACGATACTTCTACGGTAGCAATTCAAGTTGAGGGATTTTTTCAGAGTGGAACCACAAAAGTGAAGTATGTAGAAGAGTTTTTCACACTTACTGCAGGAACAGTGGTTTTGAAGAATTATTTCATCCCATTTAATGCTTTCGAGTTCATATTCTTTGTTAGCTCGCAGGCTGTAAAAGTCTCTGTATGGAGCAAAGATGACACTGGAAATCTTACGTCGATTCATGTGGAAGTAGCCGAAGCAAGCGTCTGAATGGTAACGAAAATCGGACAAGTACAATACTATATATAAACCATAATAAAGGAGGTTGGAAAAAATGCCAAATTTAACTACGGGTTTGTTTGAAAACACTCCGGTTGCGGGTGTTAGGCCGAGCTCAACACTCTCAGTAAATATCTCGAACGATGATACCGTTACAATAGATATTCTAATTGAAGGATTTTTTCAAAGTGGAACGACAAAAGTGATGTATGTTCAGGAGCTGTTGGCTCTTACTGCAGGTAGCGTGGTCCTGAGAAACTATTTCGCCCAATTTGATGCCTTTGAGTTTCAATTTACGGTTAGCTCAGATGCTGTAGAAGTCACTGCTTGGGGGAAAGACGCAGCAGGAAATCTGACGACAGCTCATAGGGTAGTTGCACAAGAGGTTAACCAATTTTAACGAGAAATTATAATAAAGTAGGTAAGGAAGGAAGGAGACGAGGACATGGCTGAATTAACTACTGGATTAATCGAAAATACTCCGGTCGCCGAAGTAAGACCAACCTCAACGTTTACAATAAAAATCACCAATGATGACACAATTGCTGCTAGCGTCTTTATTGAAGGGTTTTTCGTGACAGGGATCGCGAAAACTCTGTATGTCTTGGAGTTGTTTATTATGGCTCCAGGGGAAGTAGCAGAAAGGATCTATTTCGCGCAGTTTGATGAGTTTGAATTCCAATTCATCACCAGCTCTGATGCTGTAGAGATTTCCGCCTGGGGAAAAGATGCCGAAGGGAATTTAGTCGCAGCACATCGATTAGTAGCTGCAGAACTTGATCCAATAGGGGGAGTCCAAGGCATCCAAGGAACCCAGGGTATTCAGGGAACCCAGGGAGTCCAAGGCATCCAAGGAACCCAGGGTATTCAGGGAACCCAGGGAGTCCAAGGCATCCAAGGAACCCAGGGTATTCAGGGAACCCAGGGAGTCCAAGGCATCCAAGG
>NZ_SPQQ01000024.1 GCF_004766045.1 Desulfosporosinus fructosivorans | reverse complement strand
GGAGGGGTTGCTCTCTTTTTACAGAGACATGGCTCAGTGACAACCGGAATGATGGCCCTCAAAGACCGTAATATTCAGAGGGGGGGGGAGATTTCATCAAAAACAAGCTGAACCCACATCAAGGCGGTGAGAGTACATCTACTCAGACGTAGGAATTAGAAAAAATAGCGAAGGAAGTATTACCTTTTATGCGTATGAGAGATCTGGGGTGCATTTTGTTTGAATAGTACCTTATAGCAATGCCCAATGAACTATGATGTGGCTACGGAGTGGAGAGGATTGAGGTGGAGGCCAGGCCATGCCTGGTTTCGGTCAGACTGACGAGTACACTACCTCATGACCTAACTAGAGAAGTGTCTAGTGAGATATTCAGTGAAGTATCTAGTGAGATATCTAGTGAAGTGTCTGGTTTACTACCAATACTACTATCCTGTGATTTAGACAGTAAACTAATGTTACTGCAATCTCTCCAACTGACTAGCTATATTAAGAGAGATAAATAGATAGATAGATTGTTTGTTTACAATATTGGTTTCGATACTAATTAGTGGAGTATCCTCTAATTGAAGACTGATCCCAAATGCGAAAGACTGCCAAAAACATCAAAATCCACACCTACCCCACTTACAACCAAAAAAATTAAATCACGACACCTAAAAAAACCTAATACATGTAAGGTTTATGAAACCTCAAAAACACCTAAGTCGATCACAGCACTCTACATTGCCCTAAACGATCAAGGGGGTAAGATTGTGTCAGTGTGAAAATCTGTCGGTTTAGAATCTTTGCAGAAGTACAAAAATGCACATTACCAAACAAAGAAGGTGTAGTCGAAATGGTTACACCTTAAATATATTTAGGCAATCAAGTCTAAAATTAAGCCAAGGTGCTTAAAGAGACATTGCGTAAATTGATTTGAGATAAAGATCAACTGACAGAACATAAATATTAATTTTTGGATTATTTTAAATTATTTGTATTTATTAAAGGAATATTAAGGAAATGTGTGGAATCCTTAGTTCAAGGTGTACTAGGATGAAAACCACTCAATCCGTATCATTTTCATTGGTGGGGAGATTGGCTTTCAAGCAGTATATTATGGGAATTGGTTATATCTGAAAGGACGTGCAATATGGTTGTCGAAAAGTGAGAATGTCAAAATAATTATCAATTCTCAGTTATAGTTATTGGTTTAATTATGTCAATGTTTACATTAGATACCTTAGCTCATTCTGGAAGAACAGATTCAAGTGGAGGACATAAAGATAATAGAAACGCAAGTGGTTTAGGTGGTTGTCATTACCACCGCGGTGTTGGTCCTCATTTACATCCTAATGGAATCTGTCCATATGCTACCAAAAAAGAAATTCCTGCTCCTGCTAAGATTGCTGTAAATTCTATCAAAATTGATTCTAGCTAATTATTACACAATGAAGAACAAGAAAAAGGATTCTATTTTACAGATAAAACTATAAGGCGGTACGGGAGCAATTTCATCACGAACTCCTTAACGATGTAAGTAATACCTAGTTATATTCAATTTTCAATTGAATTTTTGGAGGGGATAAAAATGAGTGCAGGGCTGTTTTCGGGTGTAAGTACTAATGTTGGTAATCCAAAATGGACTGAGTGTAATAGTCGAGAGCATGATATGTACTTTCGGGATGATGATATAAGGAGTGAGTTTGCACGAGACTACAATAGAATATTGCATTCAAACGCTTATCGGCGACTGAAACACAAGACACAGGTATTTTTCGCTACAAGGAATGATCATATTTGCACAAGGATTGAACATGTGAATCATGTCGCATCAGTTAGCTACACGATTGCAAAGTATCTTGGTCTTAACACTGAATTAACTAATGCTATTGCTCTTGGTCATGATTTAGGACATGCCCCGTTTGGGCATGCAGGTGAGACTATTCTAAAGAATATCGCATCAACTGAACTTAGACAGCCTTTTTGGCATGAAAGAAATAGCTTGAGGTTTATTGACAAGATAGAGACATTACTTGATCCGTTAGGATGTGAACAGAATTTAAACTTAACTTATGCGGTAAGAGATGGGATAATATCACACTGTGGTGAAGTTGATGAAAATTCTATTTTTCCTAGAGAAGATAAATTAGAACTTGAAAATATTGAAAAACCAAATCAGTATCCTCCATATACATGGGAAGGAAGCGTAGTCAAGATATCGGATAAAATTGCTTATCTGGGTAGAGATATTGAAGATGCCTTAACTTTAAGAATTTTATCGTTTCGTCAACTTAGAGATTTAATACGCATTATAAAAGGATTTGCAAATGTTAACATAGCAGAAATAAATAATACGGTAATAACTCATAAGTTAATTATTAATTTATGTAAGTCAAGTAGTCCTGAAACGGGAATTGGATTTTCAGATGAATATCTAGGGTTAATTAACTCGTTAAAAGAATTTAGTTATATAAATATATACAAGCATGAAAGGTTAAATGTATTTATTGGCTATTCTAAACTGATTTTAGAATCTATTTATGATATCTTATCAGGCTATTATCAAGGAGTAGAGACGTTAACTGTAATTAAAAAAAATATGGAAATCTATCCTTTGCTCGTAAAGAGTTTCTCAGATTGGCTTTTAAAATACTCCAATGTTAATAGCAGAACATTAAAATCTAATAGATATGGAAATCAAGTGTTATATGACCTTGAGAAAAGAGAAGAGTATCTTCAAGCTGTAATTGATTATATCTCAGGGATGACTGACAGCTTCGCGATAAAAGTTTTTAATGAGTTGACTAATTTTTGAACAGGGGAGATCAGCCATTTTTGGCGGCATCTCCACAATGGAATTGATATAAAGATGGGTTTGATGCATAATACCGAACATACACAAAGAGAAAAAAATCAGAATTTTCTTGCATATCCTTTTGGCGACAAGTAATAACTCATAGCCTAATTTTTCATGAGATGAGTATATTCCTTTCTTATTCCCCTTCTTTTTCTTGCTAAGGCGGAGGGATAGATTTCATCGGCATTCATTGTACCATTCATTAAGATGGGGAGAGCATATCTATCCACGGCAACCACCGCAAAGTGGGGCCGATGTAATTTATCATCGAAACACCTAGGAAATGTCTAGCTCAATTATCATCAAGTACCCTACCTTACAAACAAACAAACAAATAAACCCCATCAAAAACATCCAATTATGAAACCAGAACGTGCTAAATGGTTTTATCACACCTCAAAAACGCCGTAATCGGCATACTGAGTCCTGTAGTAAGAGGGTTCATCTTTCGAGTGTAAGGATTGTGTCAGATTAGAAATCTAACGTCTTAAAAGGGTTGTAGAAATCAAAAAACTTATACCTTTCAGACAAAAAAGGTGTAACCAAACGGTTAAACCTTAATATATTCCTTTAGGGAATTAATACTTGAGAAAAGTGAGGGCTGAAAGAGTTATTGGTATATGACTAGAGTTGAATCAACAGCCATAATGTAAGTGCATTCAAAGATTCTCTGAATATTGTATTTATTGCAGGGATATTAAGGGAATGTGTGGAATTATAGGGGAGAGCAATTTTGTGGACTGCAAACTGCTTAACCGTATGCAAAAAGCACTCTTTCATTCGGGATCGTTAGGAAGGGGTATGATTAATTTATTATGTAAACCTGAGAAAATGGAGAGTTAATATTAATCTGAATGTAATGATATATATGTAAGGGGTGCTTATTTGTGACATTAGCAAAAGATGAGATAGTAAAATTTATTCGAACCAAGGATTATTTATTTGAAAAATTCGTAGGGCGAGGCGGTACAGGGAGAACAGTTTTACTAAGAGATGATATATTAAATACCTTTTTCATATGTAAGAAATATGAACCATCCGATGGTAATGATAAAGAAGATTGCTTTAATAGGTTTATTGATGAAATAAAAATACTATATACACTCTCTCATGTTAATGTTGTGAGAATTTACACTTATTTCCTATATCCAGAGCACATAACGGGATATATATTGATGGAACATATTGATGGAACTAATATAGAAGATTTCTTAGCATGGGAGAAAACCGAAACATTTGAGGAAATATTTGTACAACTAATTGAAGGTTTTGAATATCTTGAAAGAAAATCAATTCTACATAGGGATATTAAACCAGAAAATATATTAGTAACTAAAGAAGGTGTCGTTAAGATAATTGACTTTGGATTTGGAAAAAAAATATTAGCTGACAATAATAATGAAGCAAGTATTTTATTAAACTGGCCAGTAAGTGAGCTTCCAGACGAAATTAGAGATTTGAAGTATGACCACAAAACAGATATTTATTTTTTGGGTAAAATGTTTAATAAACTACTCGAGGATAACAGTATTGATGCTTTTAAATACCAATATATTGTAGATAAAATGATTAATACTAATCAACATAAAAGAATTAATGCTTTTTCAATTATCTTACAATTATTATCAACAGATATTTTTCAACAAATCAATTTTTCGGAGGATGAAATAGATATTTATGGTATATTTGCAGAGGCACTTTCTGCACATTTGGATAAATTCACAAAAGAAGAACCGAAATTTGAATCTAATCCAGATATAATACTTAATAAGTTAGAAATACTTCTTGCAGAAAGTTCACTTGAAAAAAATATTCTAAACAATACAAGATTATTTGCATGTTTCTTTGGGACTGATCATTATTCTTATTATAGCTCGAGAGATATTGAAGTATCATGTGTTTATTGATTTTTACAGACTTTTGAAATCAAAATCTACTCACTTGAAAAAAATAGTAGTAAATAACATAATTGCAAGACTGAAGACCATACCGTTAGTAATTGAAGAGGAAGTGCCTTTCTAAACTACCCTGAATATTTGGGGTGCAGTTCAGATACGCTCTTGGCTGAGCCACCTTCACGCTGAAAATGGCCACCATGTTGCAGGTTGAACCACTCGTTGAATAAACGGTTAACAGTCAATCCCGTCGACCCCAAAGATAGACTTTACATGGGGGCTGAGGATGCTACCCTATACCCAAGGGAGGGGCTTACCCAAGAGGAATACCTCCGTATAAGCCACAGCCCTCGACCCATTGAAGTATCCAAAGCAGGGTCCCATGTCAAGTCTACCCCAGAGCAACTCACCCTGCGAGGGGGTCGCTCAGTCTTTGCGTATCGATGGCTCTCACGGAGCATATTATTCATACCCTAACCATCAATCAAAAAACATTAAATTAAGACAATCAAAAAAACCTTATTATATGCAGAGTTTATGAAACCTCAAAATACATAATTCGCTGAAAGCACTCTGAATTACCCTAAACGATCAAGGGGGTAAGATTGTGTCAGATCGGAAATCTGACGGCAAACAAAACTTGTAAAGACGCAAAAACGATCTTTTTAATAAACAGGAAGGTGTAGTCAAAATGATGGCTACACCTTTATAATATTCCCTTATAGAACTAATCCAAAATTGAGGACGCGGTCTGAAAGAGGCATCGGATAAATCCTGGTAGTTGAGAATATCAACTACCAGGATTTATTATTATATCTCTAATATTTGTATATATAGCAGGAATATTAAGGGAATGTGTGGAATTGTAGTGGAATTGTAGATGTGAGTGATTTAAGGCATCGCAAATTACTTAATCGTCTGTAAAAAGCCTTGCTTCAATACGAGGATCTATGTAACCACTAAGTATTATATTTTTGGAGGGATAATATTGGAAAAAGGATTTTTACCATATGAAGATTATGAACTGCTAAAAAAGAATGCGATTAAAAACTTGACTAAAATAGGAGTTTCACCTTTATACATCACAGAGTGGGAGGATGTATATAATGATCCAAAAGCAACGAGAGATGAATTTGAGGGAATTGAACTGCGGATATTAAATGGTTTATTAAGCTATAAAAATGAATATTTCCTAGAAGTGAACAGGAATAACCTTTACTATTCATTACAAAAGGAGATATACAAAGTAGTATGTACTGATTCTAAAGAATATTCAGATCAAAGAAATGCTGTTAAGTCCTATTTAGAAAAGGGTACCATTGCTATTGCTACAATTCTTGCCTCTAAATTTGGAATTGAAACTGCTATGCTAACAGGCTTAATATCATTGGTCATGGTAGGCATATCCAAAGTTGGAAAAAATGCTTGGTGCAATTGTTATAGTGTTGAATTTGAAGAGGATAATAATGGAGATCAAGAAAAATGAATAAAGTGCTAGGTAAGTATTCTTTTCAAGATATTGTATATTTAGAGTCCAATTATCGACATGAAGATATTTTTATTCCTTCAATACATGAATTAATGCATATGTATTTAATTAAAAATTCTTATTTTGGAACACTTGCATTTTTCATTAATCAAGAATATACGAATAACCTATTTAATTTCGATAACGGTAATTTGAATCAGAACGAAATATTAAGCTATTTTTTAAAATTATTAAAAGAGGCTTCTGAAATTACTTATGAAAGCATTGCTTATTATGCTCAATATGCATACATTAAAATGGAAAAGAATAATAATGAATATCTAGATAATGTAACAAAATTAAAAGACATTGATGTTTATAAAATGTATAAGCTTAAAAGAATGTTAAAATTTTTGGATAGGAAAGACTGGATGGAGCTTCTTAGCAATAATTTCATTATTAGGATAGGCTTTATTGCATTAAATATTAATATGTTAAGTTTTGTAGAGAAAGGTATATTTAATAAGAATAATTTAATTAATATGTTAGTAAATGAATCATTAGACTATAAACCTGATAAAAGATTTTCATTATTACTAGAAGTATTAGATGATTTATTGGAAGTAGAAGATGCGAATAATATAACAGATGAAATGATTATAAAGAAAGCTAATATTTCAACCCAAAAAATTGACAAAAATGGCCTTTTAGAAGTTCTTAACTATTTAAAAAGTCAGTATCAACTATTAAATATAAGCGTGGATTTATTAGAAAAGAATATTGATATTCTATTGAATAGAAGTGAAGAAGATTTTATTACAAAAGATATAAATGAAAAAAAGGTATATGAGGATTTGGACTTAATTAAACCGATAGCAATTAAAAATAATTATGAAATAATTAACAATATACCAATTGATAAATTTAAGTTAGATATAGGTTTATTTAGTTCGATTTGGATAGTCAATATGAATAGATTCTACCTATTGATGTTTGATGATTTGGGATGGGGGAAAAGATATCTTTTTTATGCGAGCCATAATGAATGTAAAGACATATTGTGTAAATATGAATTACCACTAATTTTATTTTATGAGGATTATGAAGAACTCTTAAGAAGATTCCCTCAGATAGTTAATAGGGAACTTTTTATTTATCTTGAAATGCCATATGCGATAATTAAGACAACTATTGAAAAATACATTTCAGACGGAAGAGAAATTATGCTTCATAAGCTAAATGATGATGTGATATTTTTATTTATTAAATTGAAAGGAAAAAGCGTCTTAGTAACACAACTTGTACGCTATACTTTAAAATCAATAGCACAAGATATAAAAGATAAGAATTTTAATTATGTTAACGTAGATAAAGAAACAAGAGTTGATGGCTGTTTTTGGTTTAATGATAAAGATTGGTGGAAATATGAAGATATAATTAAATCAATAAGCCAAAAAAGCTTTTTTAATGAAGATCCAAGTACTCCAGGGCTAGGATACAGAATGCGTATTGATGATGTATAAATATTGTATGTCAATATATCGGGAAATTAATAATTGAGATAGATGTCCCCTTATCAAATGAAATGTTTAAGATGAACTGTATCATAAATGAAACCGTTTACAGAATACAAATTCCAATTATCAAGCTGTGTGAAAACTAAAAGAACGTATAGCTGAAATTGTTATACTGGTTGAACGCTTTAGGATTTAAGAAAAATTCCTCAATAGCAAACGCTTAACAGGGTGGAAACGGTGCGAAAGTGGTGGAGGAGAATTTTCACACAACCTGCCATAAAACCATGATCAATCCAAACAAATGACTAAATTATTAAAGGGGGTGTCCATGACGGACAATCATCCAAAATTCCATTTTGTCTAATGGATTATATTTTTGAAATTCTTCTAACTTATCGTCTGATGACCAGAATAGATATTTCTCAACAGTCTCTATAGTTCGACGTCCTAATTGCCCCTGAGTGACGTTGTAGACCCTCCATTCTTGGGGTAATTAATAGCGAAGGTGTGTCTAAAGGTATGAGGACTAACTCTGATTCTAGGGCCAATATTGGCTTGATGTACTCTGCTTCCGAAGTTTGACTCTCACTAAAATATGGGATAAAATTAATTTAGATAATCCAATAAACAATTGGATTAATACCTATAAACTATGAAGTGAAACTGTGTTTAGCGAATGCAATTCTGATGGTGGTAGAGGATGTTTCCTTATTAGGCGCGGTAACCAAGGAGCTTTATCCTGGCATCGCAAAAAAGCATGATACTGCACCAAGTAGGGTAGAACGCGGAATTCGTCATGCGATAGAGCTTGCGTGGGAACGTGGAAATACTGATACGCTTAAACGGATTTTTGGATATTCTATGGATATCGAACGCCAAAAACCCACTAACTCCGAATTCATTGCACTTCTCGCTGATAAATTTAGAGTAATGGGTAAAGTGAGCTAAGGGCAGCACCGTGTCAAGGGACATTTTTGAAAAAAGGGACTATCAGAAATAGAAGCGGAATTTCTATTTCTGATAGTCCCTTTTACTTTACTCCATATTATTGTTTGTATCTTGATACTGAAAGACGAAAGTTCTCAAGTCTTTGTTGATCACAAGATACAAAAATGATAATGCCGTTGGAAGGAAGCTAGTCCTTCTAAGGAAAGTTAGAAACATAATAACCTTTAGCGTGGAATATGGAAGAATATGAACTAGAGCAATGCGAAGAAGAGGAATTGTGTGGGAGGGGATAATTATGCAATCGATTATAGTGCCCCCGGGTCGACATCAGTTACCGATGTTACCTTATGCGTTTAATGCCCTTGAGCCTGTAATCAGTTCTAGAGTATTAAAAATTCATCATGATTTACATCATAAAACCTATGTTGAAGGATTGAACAAAGCGGAGATCAAATTGATCGAGGCAAGGCAAAAACTAGATTTTGCTTTAATCAAACATTGGGAGAGGGAATTAGCCTTTCATGGCTCAGGGCATATTTTGCATAGTATTTATTGGACTTCGATGGCTCCTATAGGAAATCGGTGGGAGACCCCCGGGGCTCAAACGATTAAACATATAATGAGCTATTTTGGTAGTCTGGCTGTTTTTGGGGAACAGTTTAAGAATGCTGCAATTAATGTGGAAGCGTCTGGATGGGCCTTACTAGTGTGGCAACTGGCTTGGGGAAGGCTAGAAATACTGACCATTGAAAAGCACCAGGATTTCTATCAAGCGGGTGGTATTCCTATACTTGCCATGGATGTATGGGAGCATGCTTACTACCTTGATTATCAGAACAAACGCAAAGATTATGTAGCATCCTGGTGGCAACTAGTTAATTGGTATGATGTTGAACGTCGCTTAATCATGGCCATGCAGACTCAAATTCCATTGGAATTAGGCTCTTAATTACAGCTTCTAAATGATGTACAATCTTTCTAAAAGAGAAACAAGCAGCCTCTTCCTGAACTCGAAGGGGCTGCTTATCTTGGTGGAACGCAGATAGAATAGGCTTTTACTGTTGAGATTCGTCTCTCTTTTCCGCTATGAAACTTTTGATGCTTTCTTTGCGTCGATCATTTTTTTCTTCAATACTTTGTTTTTCGTCAGATGAAATCTCATCTGCATGCTCATCTAGGTAATCCTCTGCTTCACGTAAATTTTCGAAGGTATGATCGATATGTTGCTGTAGGTGAACCTCATTATCTGCACGATTATCTGGTTTGGCCAAAGTAATCCCTCCTATTGAATCAGTACTGCGTTTTTATGATGACCAAAATCAGGTGATGCTATGCGAATAAAGATATATTTCGAGAGGATTATTATGGATAAGGAGATGAAGAAAGTATCTTGCTAGAGTTAATTAATGTTAATGCGTCTTGGTAATTAATATTTATTTAATTTTAATATTATATACAGGTTAAAGAGTTTATCTATAAATTAGTAAATGTGAGATTCGAACAATTAAAAGGGAGGTGCACTATGTCGGATTTAAAGACAAATTTGAGAACGCTAAGGATAAAGTTATAGGAAAGACTAAAGAAGCTGTGGGAAAGTCCACTGGCAGTGAAGAGACGGAACTGAAAGGGAAGCTTCAGTCAATAAAGGCGGATTTAAAGGAGAAGCTTTACGAGACCAAAGAGAAGCTTGCTGGAAAGATAAATGACAAGTTGGATGAAGAGGATAAAAGAGTTTAGTAGGTCTTGCTTATATGGGATACATAAAGCGACTTGGATTTTATCTAAGTCGTTTTTATGTATCCACTTATTGTTATATGAAACAGAATGGTTCAGCCAAATGAAGGGCACTATTTCTCGTTCAAAGGGTAGAGATTTCTTACCATCCCATATAGTGTTATAATTATGACTAGTACTAATTATTTAACCGGATTTAACTAATATTGATACAGGATTGAAAATGAAAGAGTGAATAAGCATTGTTTGATTCAATAACAAGCTATGCCCCCTACAATGAGCAAGAAAAAAAGGATAAAGAATTAATTATATATTGTACTGAGATATTTGAGGATATTTTAACGAGAAATAATAAGGTTGCACATATTACCAGCTCAGCATTTGCCGTTAATAGATCAAAGGAAAAAGTGCTCATGATCCATCATAATATCTATAATTCCTGGTCTTGGATCGGAGGTCACGCCGATGGGGAAGAAGACTTATTAGAGGTTGCAATGAAAGAATTAAAGGAAGAGACTGGGGTGAAGAATTTTCATCCTGTTTCTTCAGATATTTTCTCCTTGGACGTACTTACAGTCTTAGGGCATACAAAAAGGGGAAACTATGTATCCCCACATTTGCATTTATCCATCACTTATCTGATTGAAGTGGATGAAAACGATCTGCTTATCGTTAAAGAAGATGAAAATAGTGGGGTTAAATGGATCTCCATTGATGAACTGAATATCTATAGTTCTGAACCTCATATGCATAAGGTTTATGAGAAGTTAATTTCCAAAATCAAAGAAATGCTATGACTCACTATAGCACCGTAATCCATCTAAGGCGTTTGTAATAGTGTCTGTCCTTATGGAAACCCTAAGTAGTATTGCTTAACCTCAGATGAAAGGAGTGGATTGGATGCAACGTTCACTTGCTGTGACAACTGAACTAAAGATATTAGCAATTGATCCCTATCTTAAGCCCTTTGAAAAGGATCTTCAGCTGCGAATGGACAGGTATTCCTCTCATAAAAAGACCTTGCTTGGCCAATATTTGGATTTCAAATCCTTTGCAAATGGACACCTATTTTATGGTTTTCATTTGGTTAAAGAAGGTTGGTATTACCGAGAATGGGCTCCTGGCGCAGAAGAACTTCATCTTATGGGAGACTTTAATGGCTGGAATCCTGAAACCCATCCTTTAAAGAGAAAAGAGCACGGAAATTGGGAGGTTTTTATAGAAGGTAGAGACACGCTCAAACACACGTCATTTGTAAAAGTACGAGTAAAAGCTAACGGTAAAGAGAGAGATAGACTACCCCTCTATATTAAACGTACGGTACAAAATCCAGAAACCCATGATTTTGTCGGACAAATTTGGAACCCAGAGAAACAGTTCATGTGGCATGATACGAAGTTTCGCGTCGATCATACATCTCCGCTGTTTATTTATGAGTTACATATCGGTATGGCTCAAGAAAAAGAGGGTATTGGTTCCTTTAAGGAATTTACCGATACGATTCTTCCCAGAATAAAAGATGCGGGCTATAACACAATACAAATAATGGCAATAATGCAACACCCCTATTATGCTTCATTTGGATATCAAGTCTCTAATTTTTTTGCCGTGTCATCTTGGTTTGGTACTCCGGATGAATTAAAGGAATTGGTCGATACTGCTCATTCCATGGGCATCGTTGTCTTGATGGATCTTGTGCATTCTCACGCCCTTGATAATCAAATGGAAGGTATTTATGGTTTTGATGGGACTGATCACCAATTCTTTCACGTCGGGTCAAGAGGGAATCATCCAGCCTGGAAAACTAAACTTTTTAATTATGGTAAAAATGAAGTCCTTCATTTTTTACTTTCTAATCTAAAATTCTGGCTTGAGGAGTATCATTTTGATGGTTTTCGATTCGACGGAGTCACCTCTATGGCTTACCATCACCAAGGTCTTGGCGTCAATTTCTCAGATTACAGCAAGTATTTTAGTGCTGAAACGGATCTAGATGCTCTTACATATCTTCAATTTGCAAATGATTTAATTCGAGAAGTACGTCCCGATGCCGTAACCATAGCAGAAGACATGAGTGGTATGCCTGGAATGTGCCTACCTGTGAAGGACGGTGGTATCGGGTTTGACTATCGATTGTCCATGGGAGTGCCCGACCTTTGGATAAAGACCATTAAGGAACGCCGGGATGAAAACTGGAGTATGAACCAAATATGGCATGAATTAACGTGCCACCGTCCACAAGAAAAAACCATTGGTTATGTAGAATCGCATGATCAGGCACTCGTTGGGGATAAGACCCTGATATTCAGGTTAGCCGATCAAGAAATGTACTGGCACATGGGGAAAAATGACCAAAATATCCTTATTAAAAGAGCCATTGAACTAAGTAAACTGATAAAATTTCTCACGATCACGCTGGCAGGTGAAGGCTACATGAATTTCATGGGCAACGAATTCGGCCACCCTGATTGGATTGATTTCCCAACAAAGGAAAACGATTGGAGTTATAAATACGCCTGTAGGCATTGGAGTCTGATGGATAATCAAGAGCTTAGCTATGCAGACTTGGCAACGTTTGATCGTGAAACTATCGCATTTCTAAAAACTAATAAAGTAATGCAGGCGGATGATTTAGTAAACTTATGGACCGAGGAGAAAGACAATATATTAGCCTACAAAAAAAGTGGCTTGATATTTTTGTTTAACTTTAATCCTACAAAATCGTTTCCTGATTTTGCTCTGCCTGTAGAAGAATATGGAGAATATCAAGTGGTATTTAATACCGACGAAAAACAATTTGGTGGACAAGGCCGAATTGCCACAGACTATATTTATCAGACAAAGTTACTTTCTGAGAGAGAAAACAAATATGGATTTGCGATTTATGCTCCCAGTCGTACAGCATTAGTCTTAAGAAAACTATAAGATATAAGGGCTACCAACAGTATACCTAGCCATTTCTTGGAGTAACAACCAATCTGGGATATTAGACGGTAATATTGTACAGAACGTTGGGGTTGAAATGTATGAAGAAAAAGATTATATAATGAAAATGATACGACAATTCACAAATGCTATCGCCAAAATTATGGGATTAAAGACTGAAAGCAAAATTGAAGAGAGTCAAGAGGTTTTAACTGATACCTTAAAAGACTTTACTGGTCTCAATAAAGAAGTACTCGAGGTACTACCCTATGAAATCTTAATCCAGAATGTAAGTGGCAGTAAAAATACCAATACCGTTAAGAGTCTTGTTCTAGCTGAATTATTAAATCAACAAGCCGATATATACGAGATTACGGGAGAGATGTCGAGGGCAAGGAATTTATACTTTAAGAGTTTAAATATCATGATCAATGTTATATCAGATAGTGACAACTCTATCTTGAAACAGAACCAAGACAAGGTTAATGACCTAATAGAGAAAGTTAGAGGGTACGATATTCCTAAGGAAAGTATGTTGTTGCTATTTCAATATCACGAACTCACCAATAACTATGCCAAGGCTGAGGATATACTCTATAAATTAATTGAAGAAACTGAGGCAAACAATGATCTTGTAGCTAAAGGTATAGCCTTTTATGAGAGATTAATACACATCGACCCAAGTGAACTGAAAAAAGGAAATTTGCCAATCGATGAGGTGTTAGAAGGATTAGCAAACTTAGAGAATATAGGAATGAATCATTCAGAGAATCATTTTAGAAACCGGCGCCTGCCCGAATAGTCCTTAATTGGGTGAGAATAGATAGGGGGTTTTTACGTTTAATTTACTACGTAATCGTCTTGTACAAGCGATCTTAGGATCGGCAATATTTTTACAAATTGGAATCTGGGTACGTAATTTTGCTGTGTTACTCTACGTTATGGAACAAACAAATGGAAATGCGCTCGCGATCTCAATGATTTCGGTGGCAGAATTTGCTCCAATGTTCATTTTCTCCTTTATCGGTGGAACTTTTGCGGACCGCTGGCGTCCGAAACGAACGATGATTTTGTGTGATCTACTTAGTGCTGTGTCAGTATTTGCTGTTTTGATTACCTTGGTATTTGGCACCTGGAAAGCTGTATTTTTCACGACCATCATTTCCGCTATTTTATCTCAGTTTTCTCAGCCATCGGGGATGAAGTTGATTAAAGAAAACCTGCCTCCGGAGCATATGCAAGCGGTCATGTCGATTTATCAGACAATCTTTACAATTTTTATGATCCTGGGACCAATCGTTGGTACATTTATCTATCAGACATTTGGAATTAAAATCTCTATTGCAGTGATGGGTCTGGCGTTTATATTCTCGGCGGGTGCATTGACGTTTCTACCTCCAGATCGTGAGAATGTTGTAGCAAAGATAGGGACAACTCTTCGCCAAGAAATGGTGGCTGGTATCCGTTATGTACTTGGGAAGAGAATCTTGACACTTTTGGGGTTGTGCTTTTTGGCTGCTGGCTTGGGCGGAGGTCTAGTTCAACCCTTAGGAATCTTTTTGGTAACAGAGCGACTTGGTTTACCGATCGAAAGTTTACAATGGTTAATGACCCTTAGCGGGATCGGTATGTTTTTAGGAGGGGTCATAGTTATGACTTATGCTAAGGCTATTTCTCCACAAAAGCTTTTGGCATTCGGGATGTTTATTTCGGCAATCGGCATTGCAGCATGTGGATTATCGACGACCCCTTGGTTAACCTATCTCGTGTATTTGATGATGGGTTTAGTTATGCCTTGCATTATGATTGGCATCAACATAATGATCTTGCAAAATTCGGATAGTCAATTTATCGGCCGGGTGAATGGAATTCTTATGCCCTTGTATACTGGAGCCATGGTTGTGACGATGAGCGTGGCAGGATTGCTGAAAGAGATGTTTTCCTTGGTGGTCATGTATGAGGCAGCAGGAGCACTGTATATTATTGGGTTGTTGTTCTTACTACCGCTTTTTCATTCATCTAAAACAGCGTTTTGAACATTGAGTCAGTGGGGAAGCCCTTTGCTCTCTTTGTTCTTAAACGGACAAGGAGAAAGGAATTGTTTAATGTGAAATTTATTTTCACGTACAAATTAAAAAAAGGTAAAATGAATTATTATGACGAATATTTAGCTTTGGGACAATAGAGAAATTAGAGCGAACAAGTTCGCCTTAAAACTATGAGACAGAATTACAATATTCTAGAAGAAGACTTAAGACGAGAGGAGAAAATTCATCACATGAGAAAAACTAAAAAATCCCTAGCTATATTAGCTATAGCCGGTATGGTGCTGACAATGCTCCCTATTAATGCATTTGCTGCAGGAGCGGTCCCAACTCGCTTATCTGGTACAACTGCTGAACAAACTGCAGTTAAGATTGCTGACCAAACAGGGTGGACAGGAACTGCAATTCTTGCTTCCTCAACTTCTTATGGCATGGTTGATGCACTGACCTCGGGTCCCCTTGCTTCCTATTTGAAAGCGCCAATCCTTCTGACCGGAGCTGGAAAAGTCCTTGACCCCACTACAAAAGACGAGCTTGTAAAACTTGCTGTTACGAAAGTTTATGTTACTAGTGGGACTGCTGTAATAAGCCAAGCAGTTCTCGATGAGTTAGTTACTATGAATATTACGGTTATCCCTCTAGGTGGATTTGATCGCTCTGCCACATCGGTGAACATCGCTTCGAAAATGGTTGGAGTAACGAAAGTTGCTGTGGCTAACGGCTTGCAAGATGCACTCTCTATCGCGGCGCTTGCCTCTGCTGCCAATGAGCCCATTCTTCTAACTGATAAAGATGCTCTTCCTAATAGTGTAGCAAGCTTCTTAGCTGCTAATCCTGGCATTACAACAAGTGATGTTATTGGTGGAACAGGCATCATCAGCGACGCTGTCAAAGCAATGGTGCCAAATGCAAATCGTCATGCTGGTTACACCGCTTATGACACGAATAACCAAATCATTCAAGACTTTAACGCTTCTTTGACGTATGAGAATGTCTATTTGGCTAATGGCGTGACTGGGATTGATGCTCTTTCCGGTGCACCACTTGCAGCTCAAACTAAGTCCGCTATTGTTCTTACTGACGGTGTTGGGACTCCTGCAGCAGGAGCCTTTGTGTTAAGCAAAATGTCTGCTAACAGTGTTGTAACAGCACTTGGTGGAGAAGCTGTAGTTAGTGAGAGTCAACGTCGTCTTGGAGTTGGTGCGATTGATACAAGTGTACAAACCTCAATTTTAGGTAAAAAAATTGAGGCTATGGCAAATAGATATGATATACCTCCAGCACTACTCAAAGCCATTGCCTGGATGGAGAGCGGATGGAAACAATATAAAGTGGATCCAACGAATGGACTACCTTTAACAGATCAACCTTTTATCGCAAGCGATGGTGGAATTGGGATTATGCAAATTTCCCCAGCCAATTATCCCGAATACGACGTGGCTAAACTGAAAAGCGATCTCGATTATAACCTTGAAGTGGGTTGCCAAATTCTTAATAATAAATGGCGAGCGAATCCCAAGATTGGGGATGGGAACCGCAATGTTTTAGAAAACTGGTATTTTGCCGTATGGGGCTATAATGCTTGGACCGAACAGAATAACCCGAATTACTTTACCGGTGAAGATGCCTATCAGGACAAGGTGTTTGGCCTGCTGGGGCAGAAGTACAACACCGCAATTACGTTCGCTCCAGGTGCAACAAAACTTCCAAAATCCCTTTTGCCTCTTGTAAGTCCTCCCAGTCGCTCCAGCTGCTGGAGTACGCCAACTCCCGTGCATATCGGGGATCTGGCGTTCGATCCAGAATCGCTGATTACTAACGGAGATTACTGGTACAATTTTCATATTGATCTCCAACCTAGAGGCGATTATTACGTACAAGGCTTAGGATTTTATATTACCGCCTATAATAGTCCGTTGGTCACGGTTGCGGATAAGACAATTGTCTCACAGAAAATCCTTAGTTCCTATGACAAACTCTTAGATGAAGCTGATGCGTTGGCCATTGAGGACAAAGATACTTCGTACGCTACTGCGGCAAAATACTACTGGACCGTTCTACAAGGGCCGAGCTTGGATCCCAAGATCACAGATCGGGCTAGAACTGGCTATCAGAGTGCCTCAGCAAAAGCTGTACTAGAAAAGTAGTCCTAAACAGGCCCGCCGCAAGGTGGGTCTGTTTAGTAGGTTTTGAGGTCTGTAGTACCCGGCATCTTGTGATTGACACCCAGTAGAAAATGATAATAATGTCATATCAGTTCGAGCAGACTAATGCAAAGAGATAATAGGAGTTGAAATAATGGACGAGACAGGACAACAGTTCCTTAATCGAACAAAACATTGCAATCTTGGTCCATCAGATCAGTATTTAGGTAAGCCTCAACCACCGATCCAATTGGAATACGACAAGGCCCAACCAATAATTAAACTGCCCAAACCAAGTAAAATAGTAACTGAGTTTGTGGATTCTCGAAAAATCGTTGAGCAACGTATAAGTTTAAGAAAATATTCCATAGAACCTTTGACGATGGATCAACTTTCTTATCTACTATGGTGTACACAAGGAGTTAAAAAAGTTTTCCAAGGAACAGCAACATTACGTAACGTCCCATCGGCGGGGGCTCGCCATGCGCTTGAAACCTATCTGCTGATCAATAATGTCGAAGGAATTAAGCCAGGGTTATATAGATTTTTAGCATTGGAACACGGTTTAATTGGCGTTTCATTGGACCAAGATATAGCTGATAAGATTACAAAGGCTTGTTTGAACCAGAACTTTGTTAAATCCAGTGCAGTAACTTTCCTTTGGGTCGCGGTACCCTACAGAATGAATTGGAGATACGGAGAAAGAGGCTATAGGTATTTGTATCTCGACGCCGGACATGTTTGTCAAAACTTATACATAAGTGCCGAATCTGTTAATTGTGGAACCTGTGCAATAGCTGCTTATTCAGACGATGAGTTGAATCAGCTACTTGGACTTGATGGAAAGGAACAATTCGTAATATATTTGGCGACTGTCGGGTCTAAATGAACGCTTAGAGTCAACCACGGTAGGATTACTAATGATAGAACCTTTTTTATAAAAAAGGAGCGTTATCCGATGAAACTGATATAAAACGAAGACTGGTGTTGACTAATCCCATCGTTTATGCGGATATTCCAAATATAAAATAAATGAAAAGAGGAATATAAGAATGATGATTCGTGAACTTATCGAAAAAAACCGGACCTATCGGCGGTTTTATCAGGATGTAGAGGTAAGTCAGGAGACTTTGAGAGAACTCATAGACTTGGCAAGGCTTTCTTCTACGGGGGGGAACCTTCAGTCGTTAAAGTTCTTTTTATCCCAGACGCACGAAACTAATACTCTGATTTTCAAAACACTAAAATGGGCGGGTTACTTTAAAGATTGGGACGGACCAGAGGAAGGAGAGAAGCCTAGCGCTTACGTAGTCGTGCTTCATGATCAAAGAATCAGTAAAGGTTTCTTTTGGGATCAGGGGATTGCTGTCCAGAGCATTTTGCTGGGTGCTACTGAAAAAGGGTTGGGGGGATGCCAATTTAATTCAGTAGATCGTGTCACCCTAGCCCAAGTACTAACCTTACCTGATCATTTTGAAATCTTGACTGTGATTGCTATAGGGAAACCAAAAGAGGTGGTGGTCATAGAGGAACTAAGCGAATCCGGAAACATTAAATATTGGCGGGATCAACAAGGAATTCATCATGTGCCCAAACGTGCTCTAGATGACTTGATTTTCAACTTATAATTATGAATAACAATTCACTTACTCCGCTGGCTCTGCTAGCGGGGTTACTTAGATGTAGATCTTTTACTTTATACGAGTTCACTCACCCTTTGACTTATATGTACGCATTAATTTATTTCTTTTAACTAGCACTAGTTTATCTTGATCTAGCACCTTGGTAAAGAAAGCCAAAGCAAAACCGAACACGATATGCGCGATAAGTGTAATAACCACGCCAGTTGGCTCTTGTGGCAATTTATCCTCAACTGTTTGTCCAAGCAATGTACCAAAGACGATTACCCAAACCACTAAACCAAATCCCACTCCCTTTGTCCATAGGTTTTTCGGACCAAAAAGGTAAATTACATAGACAAATACTATTCCCAAAAGTGAGGTAAATGTAATGTCAGCAATGGCGCCTACAATATAAGCTAACTTATGATAAAGGTACTCCTTTTGGATAAAGCGAGTAGCTACAATCTGCCAAAATACAACCTTTGTGAACCCAAACACCCAAAAGGTATAATTAGTTATTAACTTTAGAGAATCGGCTAGTATGCCGATTACTGCTCCTATTAAAATTTTATCCTTAAACAAAAAAGGTTCCTCCTTTATTAAGTAGAATATCTGATTTTCTTTTTGAAATAAACATATTTATTGACATTTAAAAATAAGCTTCTACAAAGATGTTTTAATTTTATTCTTAAGTATCTTGTGCTTTATTGAAAGTATTTATGTTGTTGAAATTTACATTTTATACAACGTGAATATGTTCCTTGGCATATAAGAGATTGAATATACCAATGTATAACTTATTAGATACAATTGTCGAAAGGATTGAATTTATGAAAATATTTGACGCAATCATAGAACCTCTGTCTGCATAAAAGGAATAGAAAGCAATTAGACGAATTATAAAATGATTTAATTGTGCATAAGTGAGAGGGACACTATTTTTTTGAATATTTAACGTTGAAAGAGCACCCCATGACTATTTTGCAAACGACAGCAGTTGTAGCTTCAATAGCAATTCAGAGAAAGGTTTCAAAGCAGAATATTATCGGAAGCACTACATTTCGTATTGATTAAAGAAATTAAGCATGGAAACCCTAGAAACTTCTGATAATGAACACAGTTGGCCCTTGTATTTGGCAAAGATTAAGTATCTAGGGTACGAGCGGAATGTATTGTAACAGAATGGAGTTTTACATGATTACATTAAGATTCCACAGCATTGGAGATTGGGAAAGCTATGTAAATATGAAAAGCGAATTGATTGATTTGAAAGCTCAAAAACTAATTCTACAGGGAATGGTTGATGACAGAGCGAAGGAGCTGAAACAAGAGATTGATAAAAGAGAACGCATTGAACATGAAGTTGCTAAACTAGAACGGCTTAACATCATCGGCCAATTAGCAGCTGGACTTGGCCACGAAGTTCGAAATCCAATGACTACTATAAGAGGCTTTCTCCAAATGCTTCAGAACAAAACTGATTTGCTTACATACAAGAGCTATTTCGACCTGATGATCGAGGAACTCGATAGAACCAATTCGATAATCACAGGTTTTTTATCTCTAGCCAAGAATAAACCAACCGAGTTCAAACGACAATCCTTAAACAAGTTATTAGATAACCTATTTCCCCTACTACTGGCCGATGCCTATAACCAAGGTAAGAAGTGTGTCTTTGAACCAGGAGATTTAGCTGACCTTGATATTGACACAAATGAAATTACTCAACTAGTGTTAAACCTTGCTCGTAATGGGTTAGAGGCAATGCCCCTGAATGGGTGCCTGACTATTAACACATATATGGAAGGAGAATGCATAGTCCTACGTGTGAGCGACGAAGGTACGGGCATTGATGCAGAGAATCTATTAAAACTGGGGACTCCATTTTTTACGACTAAAGAAAGTGGCACGGGTCTGGGCTTACCAATGTGTTTCAGTATTGCTGATAGGCATAATGCGGCAATAGAAGTTAAATCTGATCCTGATGGAACTACTTTTTTGGTCCGTTTCCCGCAACCGATGGAGATGAACATTTCCTAATCACTTCTTGTGACATAGATACATTTATAAAAAGTGTGTAGCAGTTGTATCGCTTTCATATTTATATTGATAAAATTAAGAATCTTTTCCTAAAGTGAATAGGGAAAGATTCTTCGTGTTTAGACAACGTATCAGAATTAGTCAATTCAAATCGCTTAAATAAGTTGTCCATGAACATGGAATGTATAATAAAAAATTAGGAGTTAAATATAAGGCGTAGCTATGCGGAACTATTCAATATATAATCCAAACAGAGATAAAATATGAACCAGCTGAAAATCAGGAGGCAACAATGAACGATGACGAATTAATGGATGAAGAGCCTGGCGATGAACTTGGAGACGAAATGTTGAACAATAAAAAACCTGGCTACTTTAGAAAACTAGTAACCCTTCTGGTTTTATTAGCGTTTATAGCTATTTCTGTACCTAATTTCCCTTTTCTCTTCTCGGATACATTGAACTTTTTGGAACAAAATAGGGCTTTAAAGGAAGACGAAATCGTTCAACGATGCAAGCCCGCAGTAGTAAGTATAGAAGCAACGGTTGCGAATGGGCTTTTCAATACTGAGGTAAAACGGGGTACTGGGTTTAATATATCCCCAACAGGTACGATAATAACTAATCAACATATTGTAGTCAATGCCAGTACGATTACTATTCGCTTTGGTGATGGAACGGTGTATTACTCCAAAAAATACGAGGTCATCCCAGATGTAGACATAGCTATTATTCAGATAGAAGGAAGTGCTCTCCCCACGATAGCACTTAACACAAAAGACAGGGTTCAAACTGGTGATACCGTGACTATTATCGGTAATCCGTTGGGATATGAGAAGATATCGCAGAGAGGAGAAGTAGGTCAATTTTATAGTGTGAAGAATAGCCTAAATCAGATTTTTGATATCAATATACCTATTAATCCAGGTAACAGCGGTAGTCCCGTCTTAGATAATCAGTCCAAGGTGATAGGTGTTATCTTTGCTAGCACTAGTGTCGAAATAAATGGAAAATCAGAGCCGAGGGCTTTAGCGATTCCTGTTCAGGTTTTGCCATAGGAATAGTGAACTCGTTTTAGTTAAAGCTGAACAGTTCCACTTCTACCCCCGCCAAAGTGAAAATGGAACACCCACTTTAGAAGGGGGTATCTTGGAATGGATTGACTCAATATCCGCAAATTTCACGAACTTGTCTTCAATTTTATCGCAGGCTCGTTAGATTTGACATATTTTATTTTTTCAGTTATACTTATTAAAGCTCGTTGTAACTAGTGGATTAAAAGCTTACCTTCTCTATTGCCTAAGGCTTCAGGAAGTTGTGAACTTGCCATGTAGCACGGGTAAATAATTAGTGGAGGTTTTTTATAATGTTTAATGACAAGATTTTAAATTGCAGAGACTGTGGTCGGGATTTCGAATTTTCAGCTTCTGAACAAGAGTTCTATGCTGAAAAAGGGTTTACTAACGAACCTGGACGTTGCCCTGAGTGCCGTGCAGCTAAAAAAGCACAAACCAGAAACCAAGGCGGCGGTGGCTATGGCCGTCAAGAACGCGAAATGTTCCCAGCTGTTTGCGCTACTTGCGGAATTGAAACTACTGTTCCTTTCCAACCGTCTGGCGACAAACCTGTATATTGCCGTGAGTGCTTTCAACCTCGCTCACGTAACAACTATTAATCGTTAATAGAAGAGATACCCTCTTAGGACTAACGTCTGGGAGGGTATCTTTTTTATAACCATTTATAGATTATGGAGGCTTCTCTCAGAATAATCAACCCTCATCGAAGATTTTTCATTGATATTCGTTTAAATGGGACACTATTGGTATTTAAAAATACGTTAATACAATGCTCATTTCGACACACTTAACTCCTTCAATATGAGATAATCTTCCAGATGGTCATTTGAAGGAGTGTAGGATAAGATGAACAGAAAGATAATTGCATTAATCTTAATCTCATGTAGCTGCCTTGCAGGAGCACCAGCTTTTGCTACTACTAATCTAAGTTCAGTTGCTGAATTACCACAAGTAAATAGTCCCAATAGGCTTTCAGGAGATACAAGATTTGAAACTGCCAAGGTTATCGCTGAGTATTATGGCAACGGAAAAGTTCAGAATGTAATCCTTTCAACTGGAAATGGATTTGCTGATGCATTATCGGCAAGTGTCCTGGCCCACGAAAAGGAAGCCCCTATACTATTAGTTGATTCTTCTGTTGATAGCTCTAAGGAAGCATTTGATTATGTCATTCAACATCTTGATCCAAGTGGAACAGTTTATATCATTGGTGGTTCAGGGATAATTGGCACGGAATTTGAGACGAAATTTAATGACCTTGGATTCAAAAATATTGTTAGGATTGCCGGGATGGACAAGTATGATACATCTTATAAGATAGCCAGTTCACTTAAGGATATAAGTCTAGCTACTGTCGTGATATCCTCTGGAGAACAATACCCTGATGCTCTAAGTATCTCAAGTTTTGCCGCTAATAAAGGCTGGCCGATACTATTATCTCCTCACGATACACTTCCTCAAGAAATGAAAATTTTTTTACTGGATAAGAAGCCTTCGAAAGTATACATAACTGGGGGAGTAGGAGCGATCTTAGACAATGTAAAATCTGAAATAACTAGTTTGTTGCCGCAGGCTAATGTCGAACGGTTGTCTGGACAATCTCGGTTTGATACGAATGTTATCATTTCAGAAACCTTTGCACTGAATCCATCAACAATATATCTAGCCACAGGGTACGGTTTTGCTGATGCATTGGCAGGTAGTGTTGTGGCGGCCCAAAAGGGAGATCCCATTATATTAATTGACCCTTCTGTACCAACATTGCCAAAATCAGTAGCCAGTTACTTAGGAAGACTTTATGCTAACAATTTAAGTCCAAAGGTAGTCTCTTTTGGTGGCAGTGGAGTTGTAACGGATGAGCTAATAATAAGTTCAAGAGACCTAATTTCGGGAACAGCGAAAGAAACTAGTATTTATTCTATAGCCGATATAACTGCAACGGTCACTCAAAAGCAAGACTATTCTTTACCTACAACTGTTCAAGCTAGGCTTTATAACAGTGATACTATTGATGTGCCGGTTCAGTGGAATCCCACGTTTGTAGGTACCGGCACCATAGGTTCAAGTGTTTATGATGGCGTGGTAGACGGATACGGCAAAGCAATCAAGCTAAATCTAACCGTCAAAGAACCAGGGCCAATCGCTCAATATTCAACTCGCTTTGACTCAACACAGGTCAATCGTACGGAGAACATTCGTCTTGCTGCAAAGGCTCTCGATGGAAAACTATTAGCACCTGGAGAAAGGTTCTCCTTCAATAATAGTGTAGGAGAAAGAATTGCTGAGGCGGGGTATAAAGAGGCGCTGATCATCGAAGGAAACACCTTCACCCCGGGTCTCGGAGGAGGAGTCTGCCAAGTTTCTTCCACACTCTATAATGTCGTTCTTCTTGCTGATTTAGAAATTCTTGAACGACATAGTCATTCTCTGCCCGTAAATTATGTTCCTCCCGGGCGTGATGCAACCGTAAGTTTTCCTATTCTTGATTTTAAATTCAAAAATAGTACAGACGCTCATCTGCTAATCCGTAGTTTCGTAGATGGAAATACCTTAACCTTTCAGCTTTATAAAAAGGAAGGGAATTGATGGAAACCCGTACACCTCTTCAATGGGGTTATAGTCCCCCCACCAATTCTCTTCCATCCCTCAATCAAAAAAAGAAATAATTGCAGTTTGTGACGATATGGCTGTCGCGGGCATAGGGATGAGGATATGCTCCAATATAGAATAAATCTCAGGGCCGGTTACCGCTTGGTAACCGGCCCTATTGAACACTAATGGCAACAAAATCATTTCACTGACTAATGGGATGTCTTCCTTTGTCAATCTGTTTACGGATATTTAGACATAGATTGATGAAAGTAGCTTTATCGAGTTCTACAGATTGCTCAGGTAATGTGTAAGCAGGTAACCCTTTATCATTCTTGACATCGAAAATTAAAATTTTTTATTCTGATCAGAAATATATTTAAACTCAATTTTATTTTTTATAAAAACCAATGAATCCGACATAGCGCAACCTTCTTTCTTGATCAAATCGTGAGACTCCTACTTCTACTTGTGGGAGTGGTCACCCGCACCTTGCTTCGGTGAGTGTAGACATCCTTCTCAATGTTCAACTATTGGAATGAGTTAACTTTGTTTTAGTATATCATAACTTTTGAGAATCATTGTCATCACCTCTTTTCAAGTTGCCAATTTATTTATATTCTGACAAATAATGCACACCATTGAGAACGATGTCGAATTATGTTAGACTAGCTGAGTAAGAGAATTGTGCATTTAACAACAAGCGTCATATGGGCGACTTTGTTTGTTCAAATGCGAAAAGGAGCTGTGAAGAGATGTCACGTAATAAGTTTGTAACTTTATCCCGGCGTACCGTGATAAAAGGTGGAATACTGTTAGGAACGGCTATTGCAATTGGTGTAATACCAACAAAGATTTTACAGGCTGAAGAAAAAGTCGGAGTCGGAGTCGAAGAAGGCGTAGCAACGAACCCCAAAATGCAAGTTGGTTTTAGTTACGATGAAGGAAAATGCATCAAATGTGAGGCGTGCGTGAAAACTTGCCAAGCGAATTACAATTGGGAGACAGAGGCCCCGTGGAGAAAGCTTCTTAAAAACTCAGAGGGCGACGCTTTATCCATGAGTTGTAATCACTGTGCTGACCCAGCTTGTGCCAAAGTTTGTCCAGTTGCAGCTTATTCCAAACGGGAGAGTGACGGGATTGTCATTCAGAACTCTGCTAAGTGTGTTGGTTGTGGCTATTGTAGCTATGCATGTCCTTATCATGCGCCTAATATCCAAAAACAATTAGGGGCTGTTTCGAAATGCCATTTTTGTTATGAGTTGCAGGATGCAGGAAACGTTCCTTTATGTGTAGGGGTTTGTCCTACTCAGGTACTGACTATGGGGGATATGAAGGAATTGTCTAAAAAGGGAGATCTAAATTATAAAGGGCTTCCTAATACTGATATTACGCACCCATCTATGATTGCGATTCCTAAGGAATAATTAACTGGAGGGATTAAAAATGGGACATTGGGGTTGGCTCATTGCCATATATTTGTTTTTAGGTGGACTTGGCGCAGGTGCATATCTATCTTCATTTGCGGCGGAAAAAGGCTTTTTAGGCAAAATAACTAATTTGAATCGTGTGGGCTATTATGTTTCAGCACCCCTTGTAGCAATTGGAGCCCTGTTATTGATCACAGATTTGGGGCAAGGTCTAAAGAAACCCTGGCTAATCATCAATATGTTTTTAAATTATACATCTGTGATGACATGGGGTATTTATATACTGACAGGTTTTATCTTTGTCGCTTTTATTAAATCGTACTTTGTATGGAAGAAGAGACAAGCTCCAGCGGCGTTATCTTATGTTGGCGCAATATTAGCGTTATCGACAGCAGCTTATACCGGAATGCTTTTAAGTGTAATAGAGGGAGTACCCTTTTGGAACTCGTATCTAATGCCGATAATTTTTGTAATATCAGCACTTTCAACCGGTTTATCGTTGACCTCATTATTGGCGCATTTATTCGAACAAAATACAGTCCATGATACACGGGTTTCAAAAGTCCATTTATGGCTCGTTAGCGCTGAACTTATTGTCGTCGCTGCTTTCTTTGCGTTCATATATGCAGGAAACCAAGGAGCAGCTATGTTATCCGCGAACCTACTACTCACTGAATCTCTTGCGATACCTTTCTGGCTCTTGTTTGTCATAGTTGGGCTCATTGCCCCCTTGATATATTACGTTGTAGGAAAAGGGAAAAGCCAGAATATCTTATTGCTTTCTGATGGAGCGGTGATGGTCGGTGGAATGACTTTGCGATATTTGGTTGTCTTTGCGGCACTTCCAGTCTGGAATGGACTGTTGAGTTAACCACCGATTTAGAAGGTGTCCGCACAATTTCTGATCAAAGATCCTACTAAGGCTTTTTACTATCTGGTTGGAGGGGCAGTAAGGAAACTTAGCCCAAAGTCGCCTAAAACAAATGGTTTTAGGCGACTTTTTATGCAATAAGCATCGCTAAAATGGTATAATTCAAGGGAATATTTACGCTATACTACAGAATTCCAAGAGAGACTTGTCAGTGAGGAGGCAAAATAACAATGGTAACATTTTATTGTTTTCCCCAGTGAACAACTTGTCGTAAAGCGGAAGCGGGTCTTCTGCGACAGCATGTTAAGTATGAATACCGGAACATTGTAAAAAAAACTACTCACAATGGAAGAACTGGTTGAATTAGCTAAACTAGGGGGAATTTCGGTCCAGGGACGGCTAAACAAGCGGAGCAAAACGTACAAAGAATTAGGGAAAGAGCTAGAGGTATCCAACGAATTTGATGTTGCCAATTTTCTTATGATTAATCCAAAAGCTATAATTCGCCCTTTGGTTACAGGGAACAACAAGCTAATTTTGGGTTTTAAGGCAGACGTTTACAAAGAACTGTGAATAAAGATAAACTAAAGATCACAGTGAGGATAATCCAAAGACACAATGGTCATGATTATCCTGATAGATAAATGATAGTTGCTGAAAAAAGCTTATAAAAGAGGATAAAATTATGGAAGGTAACAAAAAGATCACGGCTAAGTCGATAGAGGAATATATTTCGGAATTTGCTCCTGAAATTCAAGAAATACTTAAAACGTTCAGAAAAGTCATAAAAGACTCTGCACCAGACGCGAATGAAAAGATAAGTTATCAAATGCCCACTTTTGCCTTACATGGTAATCTGGTCCATTTTGCTGCTCATAAAAATCATATAGGATTTTATCCAGGTCCTAGCGGAATTGAGGCATTTAAACAAGAATTATCGAAATATAAAGGAGCGAAAGGTTCAGTACAATTTCCTTTAGAAAAGCCACTGCCTTATCAATTAGTAAGCAAGATAGTTGAATTTAGAGTTGCTGAGAATATAAAACAAGCAGAAGGGAAATTGAAAAAGAAGAAATAATCATTTTGCGTTCACAGAGGTATGGCCAATGTCATCATTTCCTTATTTAAGGAGATGTTTTCCTTTGGCCATCTGGTTACGAATTTGAACAAGAACAATGAAAATACCTATTATCAGTAATAAACAATAATAGACGGGCAGTAGATCAGAGAAACGGAACTGAGGGGTATGTAGAAATCCTCTGTGGTTGACTGACAGCATGGAAAAAGGAGCTCCTAGATGACAGACCAAACAAGCGATAAGCCCCAGCGATTGAATACAAGATTATGGAGCCGAGTTTATCGGCTAATTTTTTTAGGTTACATAACAGTTCTTGCTTGGGAGCTTTTTCTTGGGAAATATCGTTCTCATGGTGGTTCTAGACGCTATAATTTAGAGCCCCTGAAGACAATCGTGGGGTATATTAAGAATTATGAAAGTTTTGGAGTAAGTATCCTCCTTATTAATCTGGTAGGTAATATAGTGGCTTTTATGCCTATGGGATTTTTATTACCTTTGGTTTTTAAACGAACGGAACGATTGATCGTTATAATGCTAATAGCCTTGCTCACCAGTATTACCGCTGAAGTATGCCAATATATATTTAATGTCGGAGGTTTGGATATCGACGATGTACTACTCAATACGATTGGTGGGGTATTAGGCTACCTAATTTACAAATTGGTAGGAACAGGAACAAAATACAAAAAGTAACTTACTAAAGGATTACCAGAATTAATAGAAGACAAAGGGAGAGGGTATGCCGATTGGTGGTAAAAGTCCATTAACGGGTAGGAATAAAGAGAATAATGGCGGAGGGGTTAGATGAAAGCAATTGTTAGGAACACTATTCAGTGGAAACGAGCGTTTAATCAAGCTGCAGGCTTTACTAAGGTTAATGTTCAGCGCATATGAATGCAAAAGCTAGGAGTTTAACGGAAATTCATTTAGCAGTCCTGTTATTTGGTCTATCAGGGTTATTCGGAAAACTAATAATACTTTCACCAACCATTATTGTTCTAGGGAGAGTTTTATTTTCGAGTATATTTCTGATGATGATTATCCTTTATCTTAAGAAGGATGTGAAACTTAAAAAGAAAAAGCATTATTTGTATTTAATAATGATGGGTATAATTTTAGCGCTTCATTGGAGTGCTTTCTTCAAATCGATTCAGGTATCTACAGTGGCAATAGGATTATTAACATTTTCAACATTCCCTGTTTTTGTAACTTTTTTGGAGCCATTTTTTTTCAAAGAAGAAATTAAGTTGTCCGATAGTTTGACCGCAGTTGTAACTTTATTTGGGGTAATGCTAGTTATTCCAGCCTTAGAGTTGGGGAATAATTTAACTCAAGGGGTTATATGGGGAATCATATCCGGACTCACATATGCAATTTTATCGATGCTGAACAGGAAATTTGTGAAAGAGTACTCCAGCTTTGTTATTGCTTTTTATGAACAATTTATTGCGACACTTGTCCTAATTCCTTTTTATTTTTTACTACGCCCAGTTATAAATCTTAAGGATATATTACTACTTGTGGTCTTGGGCGTTATCTTTACTGGAATTTCTCATTTGCTTTTTATAAATAGTTTGAAAAATCTCAAGACACAAACGGCTGGAATAATCTCTAGCCTTGAGCCGGTTTATGGCATAATCTTTGCGGTTTTTATCATAAGGGAAATACTAGACTTACGAGAAATCTTAGGAGGAATTGTGATTTTAAGTACTGTTTTTTATAGCACTCTTAAAGCAAAGTGATACTACTGAAAGGTAGAAGACACAATTAATAATATAAAAGAGGTAGGTAATAAAGGGAGAGCTAAAGCAAAAAAGACGGTTAAACCGAAAATAAAGAAAATGAGTATTTTGAATAATTAATTAACTATAACCAGAATTGATTATGGCCATATAGATTTGCTATAGACTTGGTTTGCCCATAATGTTAGACTTTATGAGAGGAGTATAATATGTGTGCATAAAGCTTCAATATACTGCAAAGTAACATTTGTGTGTATGGACACTGTATTATTTTCTCAGAAACATCTGACCACATGATTCATGGTATAAGTATATAGGCGTATGTTATGAGCGATCCTTGACCCCTTGCACTTGGAAATATTACGCTGAGTCTAGTGAAATTAATCACGTTAAGAACCGTAAGAATTTGTTTATTTCTTATCCAGCTGAAGAGGTATTCTAAACAGTTGTATTTGTTCGAAGAAAGGGGAGGGTGAATATGATCGAATCTAAAAAAAAGTTCTTCTTCCGGAACGAATGCCTATTCGAAGTTGGGGATCGCGTAGAGACGTGTAATCACTGCATAGGAACAGTTGTACGAGTTGATCGCGACGAAATTGGGGTCTTTATTGTAGTACGGTTAGATATTATACCTGGTGAATTTGCATACGACCCCGGTGATCTGGAAAAAATTCAATAAAAAAATTCTACATTTCAATTGCAGAAATGTATTAAGGACCTTACTATTACGGTAAGGTTCTTAAATTTACGTGAGATAGGTTTTTCCCTGTGGAGTATACCGAATTTGTTGAATTTCTAGAGGATATGTTATGCTTAATTGAGTAGAACCAATCAATATCCATATTACTCATCTTTAAAGGCGGGAAACTTAATGCACATAAGTAGTAAACAGCTTAAGCCAGATATAATTATCATCGGTGCTGGTATTATTGGATTAAGCATTGCTTATCACCTTCTGGAAACAGATCCCAAACTATCGATAACAATATTGGAAAAGGAAAAAATGCTAGGCCTGGGTTCCACGGGCAAAGGAACTGGCAGTATTCGCTACCAATTCAGCAGTCCGCTACTCCGTAGTCTGAGTCTTCTTAGCAGAGATTTCTTCCGAAATTTTGAGTCAGCGTTAGATACCCCGATCGAGTATTTGGAAAAGGGAGGCTTAATGTTGGCCTCTAATGAGGACTTGTGGAATGAACTGCAATTGACAAAGGAACAAGCTGATGCGGATGGCATACCTATGAAGTTACTAAAAGAGGAAGAACTGCTGAAAGATTTCCCCTATCTCCACAGAGGCCGTTTCTTGGGTGGAACATTTTGCCCATGGGATGCCTATGCTGACCCGTTTGCTGTTTTGGCAGGACTTTACTCTGCGGTACGACGAAAAGGTGCCGTCGTTCATTTCGGATGGGAAGCAATGAATATCATCATCGAAGGAGAGAGTATTCAAGGCGTCGAAACGAGGCAAGGGACTCTATGGGGCCAACTAATAGTGAATGCTGCCGGCCCGTATGCTGCCCAGTTAGCGGCGACAGCGGGGGTTAGGCTTCCTGTGCAGCCTTTTCGCCGTCAAGTTTACGTCTGCAGCAACCCTATAGATGTGCCACCTGCTACTCCGTTGCTGCTAGATTTGGCTACTGGTTTCTATTTGCATCAGGAAGTCAGTGCTAAGGCGATATTATTGGGGGGAACCGATCAATATACCTGGCCGGGATTTGAAGTAGTGGTTGATAAATCTAGGGCCGAAGATTTTTTTCTGGCAGCGATGGACATAGTCCCTTCGACCATCGATATAAAATGGCTGAGCACCTATACGGGTATATGCGAACAGACGCCTGATTTTTCCCCGATTATTGGCGAAGCACCAGGGTTACACGGCTTTATGTTGGCTAACGGGCTCAGTGGACATGGCTTTATGCATGCTCCCGCAACTGGGCGCATTGTGGCTGACCTAATTTTGAATGGCAGAACAGGACGGATCGACGTTAATTTAGTTCATCCGGATCGGTTTGTTAAAAACCCTGGGCATATTAAATAATTGTACACGGAGTTAGGTGCTTGTTAGACATTTAGATATCCATCGCACAATAATCTTCCGTTGACATTGAGTTAAAGCGAATAATTAGCATCATTTTGCTATTTTGAATTCAAACGGATAAACTGAAAGAAGCTATAGAATAATATGTATTAGGTGCATCAAAGGAAGATGAGCGGGTTTTAATATTCAAGGATTTATAGGTAATGGGATCATTGTCAATAACAAGCTTTATTTTTCAGTTGGGACAAATTAATCATACCTAGAAGATTATAACCACCAGATTTTACTTTAGTAAGGGGATAAATTAGATGGATAAGGATAAAATTATTAAATTTGAAAATCAATTGAGAATGGCAGAACTTGATCCAAAGAATTCATTAATTAGAGCAGGATTTACAGAAAAAATGATACTTTGTGACATTGGTGCTGGTACAGGGGTATTTACTTATCCCGCGACTGAAATAAGCAACAATGATATCTATGCGTTGGAAATATCCGATAGTATGATAGAATTACTTACGAATAGAATGGCTGAGCGCAATATTAAAAACCTAATAATAAAGAAGGTTGATTCGACTATCCTTCCAGTAGATAATAATAGCTGTGATATGGCGATCATGGTAACTGTATTTCATGAAGTAGAAAATAAAGAATTAATGATTAATGAGATCAAGCGAATTTTAAAGCAAAAGGGCAAGCTCATGATAATCGAGTTTCATAAGAGAAAAACACCAATGGGTCCACCAGTTGATCATAGGATAGCTGAAGAGTATGTAGAAGAAATGGGTAATAGTCGGGGATTAAAAACTACCGATAAATTTTCATTAGGAGATAATTTCTATTGCTTAATATTTGAAAGTCTTTAATTAAAGAAACGCAAGAATTGCTTTATCATGATATTGGGAAATTTGTAATGAGCACAATGTTACTTTAAATAGATTATATGGATAGTATGATAGATTGGGGTAAAAACCTAAATATGATAAAGCTGCTCTCTAAAAACAAGAGCAGCTTTATCTATATAATAGTTCGAAAAACTTTTGGGGGCGACATATTATGTCCAATTACAGCATCCGTCGTATGGAACTTGATGAACTTAAGGCTTTCTATCAACTAATTGTACGGGATTTTTCTCAGGGAGAATATGCACCGTATTCGATAATATATCAACATCTTCAAGGTGGCCTTCAAAAGGCGCTGATCTTCTGTGAAGGCGAAAAGGATATTGCCTATTCAGTCTGTACAGACAGCCATGAAAATAACTATGTTCTGATTAGTCTTTTGGCTGTTTTTAAGGAGTATAGGGGACAGGGCATAGGATCTGCGTTTTTGAAAAGACTGCGACTTATGTATCGAGATAAACAGGTTCTTCTTGTGGAAGTGGAACGGCCAGACCAGGCCAAAACTCCAGCGGATGCAGATTCACGCAGGCGTCGCATTGAATTTTACGAAAGAGTAGGATTTTACCTTATCGAGGGCGTGGATTATTCAATCTGGGATATTCCAATGTATCTAATGGCACTGCCACTGGTGGCGTCCAAGGAAACAATCAATCGTGAGATTAAAAGGTCCATGTATGAACTATATCTCAGTCTGATGGGAGAAACGTTAATTCATAAGATGCAAATTACAGAGAGTTAATCACCTAGTGCCCGATGCGATCCTTGATAGACCCTATATGTTTTGTTATACTCTGTATACGGCGTTGTCGCTGAATTTATGGTAAATGAGGAAAAAAACTACATGACCACACTTCTATTGGTTTCAAGAAGCGTATTTCTAATTTCCGTAGGACTTTATCTCTATTACTTCTCTCGACGCAAGAAAAATGATGTGGTAATTCAAACGTGGCTTACCATTGTTGTTGGGATGTTTGCTGGCTTAGTTAGTGCACTCGTAGACGTGAATCTCGGAAATTATACTTGGGACTCCGTGCGGATTAGCTTTTTTCTGTATTCTGGGATTATTATTTATTCTTTGTGGAAATTATTCCAAGAGTTAAAGAAACGGCGACATTAGGGTTAGTAACGGCAACTAAAACCTTGCCCATTCCACCACCAAGGCCGCTGCCTTGGCCAGCTCTTTTGCCATTCCTTGACTTTGACCAAATCCTGCTCCCATGCTACTCCCTATTCGAGCAGTACCAGTTCCGTCACAAGGTGCTTGATTTGTCTTTATTGAGTTGTAAGCGTCTGCTTGCACTGAGGGAGGTTACCATCGGTGACTATTTGGTCAAGGAGGACTTTCTTCTGTTCAAGAGTTAGAACAACAATAGCCAAAAGGAAACCAGTATATGAATTGATTGCCAATTGACATACTGGTTTCTGGTATGCACTTACTTATTAGTGCTTTTAGAAGATAACGCCCAATGCGATGAGAATCAAAATCGCAACTGCGATTATTCCTACTCCGACACCAGCAGCAACTGGAGCAACAGCCTGCGGACAACATGCTCCGCTCATTCCACCATAACCCATTCCGTACATGAAAAACTCCACCTTTCTAAACTTAGAATACGATTCCCATAGCGATCAGAAGAAGAATTATTACTACAACTGCAGCGATTCCTGCGCCAAGGCCATTTCCGCAACCGCATGTTGCTCCATCAACGTTTCCAAATGCCATTTGTATTTCTTCCCTTTCCAATAATACCCTATAATATGAAATGTTCGGTAAATACGGAACGTTTTGGTTAAAAATTAAAGTTGATACTGCTTTTTATTGGAAGATACTAAGTCGAGATAATGAGTTATAAGATCAAATGCGTTATGATATACTTAAATATTAGGTCTGAATATTATAGTAATGAGGAAGATAATGAAATGACAACACTTTTACTGATTTCAAGAGGCGTGGTTCTTATTTGCATAGCACTTTATGTGTATTTATTCTTTCAACGAAAGAGTAATTGTTGCAATTCAAATGTGGCTTATCATTGTTGTTGGAATGGCTGCTGGGGTGGCTGGCCAACTTATGGACGTGTATCTCGGAAATGCTAGATGGTCCTCAGCACAGTTCAGTTTTTATTTTTATATTGTTCTTATTATTTATTCTTCATGGAAATTAGTAGGAGAGTTAAAAAAACGAGGTTGTTAAGGCTAGTTGTTGCTTCTGGCGAAACTAAGGTGAATTAAACCATAGTGTTGTATATAGAAAGGAACACCTTCTTGGCGTTCCTTTTCTAAGGCGCTATATCGTTATATTTCATGAGGAAATAACGTAGCTCTAGCTTATCTAGACTCTATTTTAAATGTCTTCATGAAGTTTCTGTGCAATGACATGAACTCTGATCGTTTTTGTTTTAGATTAAGTAGAGAATTTCTAAAAACTAGTGGAATAATTGGATTCTCTTTTTACTGACTTTGACCGATAATTGATACATCTTCTAATGCGCATTTAAAAGCTGCATAATTTGTTATAAATACTACTCTAAGGAGCAAAGATGAGTTTTAATACCTTAAAAGTACCCCACACGACACTGAGCATGTTGTAAGTTGGGTTGAAAACGTTGAATCAATTCAATACTATGAATGAAGGATGAGGCTATTGGATACAGGATCATGGATTGCAATCTATATGCCACTGTTCATTATTTTTATAATTATTTTGCCACAGCAACGCGCAGCCCAGAAGGCAGTACTATTAAGAATTAAGAAGCGGAAAGGTAAAGGTGTTGTAAAGATGATAAACGAGCTCATCAAGAAATATATCGGCAAGAATTGCCAGATATCTACAGGGAATTTTAATAATAGTGTCAAGGGCAAAATTATTGATGTCAATGAAAATTGGCTTGAAGTAGAAACGAAAAAGGGTAAAGAACTTATTAATGCGGAGTTTATTATGAGCATTAAAATATTAGATGTGTGATTTCAAAGTTCTTATCTAAAGAATTAGGCCTCAAAGATTCCGAGTTTTTTGGAGTCTTTTTTTAATACAATCCTTTTATATTTTGGGTAAGACGTGAACTAATCCTAAGAGTATAAATATATATTTAAATATTCCACCTTAAATGTCTTTATAGGGTGGACATTTCGGAGATAAAATGGTACTTTAAAGAGGATATATTAAATATATTTAGAATAATATATCAAAGTGTCTCCGTGGTGAGGACATGTGGTTTTATAAACCATAGATTCAGTTAGCGGACATCAAATGGGGGGGATTTAATTTATGGATAGTAAAATATTACAAAGCTTTTTAAAAGAAAACCTGGCAGATTTGAAAAGTAAAGGGTTGTACAATGTGATCGATCCCTTAGAAAGTTCCAATGGCCCATTAATTAAAATTTGCGGAAAAGAAATGATCAACTTATCTTCAAATAATTATTTAGGATTGGCTACCGATCCTAGATTAAAAGCAGCGGCAATCGAAGCTATCAATAAGTATGGGGTCGGCGCAGGGGCCGTAAGAACAATTAATGGTACGATGGAACTTCATGTCAAATTAGAAGAAAAACTAGCTGCCTTTAAGCATACCGAAGCGGCTATTGCCTTTCAATCTGGCTTCAATTGTAATATGGGTGCTATTTCCGCTGTCATGGATAAGGATGACGCAATCCTGTCGGATGAATTAAACCATGCCTCTATTATTGATGGATGCCGCTTATCGAGAGCCAAAGTCATTGCCTATAAACATTCTGATATCGCTGATTTGCGAGCAAAATCGTTGCAGGCTAAAAAATCGGGTTTGTATAAGAAAATCATGGTAATTACGGACGGGGTCTTCTCAATGGACGGTGATATCGCTAAGCTGCCTGAGATTGTGGAAGTCGCCGAAGAACTTGATTTGATCACTTACGTCGATGATGCTCATGGTTCAGGCGTGTTAGGAGACGGGGTAGGAACGGTCAAACATTTTGGTTTATCCGACAAAATTGATTTTCAGATGGGTACTCTTTCTAAAGCTCTAGGGGTTATAGGTGGCTATGTAGCCGGCAAAAAAGAGTTAATTGATTGGCTGAAGGTGAGAAGCCGACCCTTCCTTTTCTCTACGGCGTTAACCCCTGGTGATGTCGCTGCTTGTATTACCGCTATTGACATTTTATCAAACAGTACAGAATTACAAAAACGGCTGTGGGAAAACGGAAACTATCTGAAAGAAGGGCTAAAAGGCCTGGGCTTTAATATTGGTGCAAGTCAAACCCCGATCACTCCGTGTATTATTGGGGACGAAATTCAAACTCAAATATTCAGTAGAAAGCTCTATGAAAATGGCGTCTATGCCAAGGCAATCATTTTTCCTACTGTTCCCAAAGGAACGGGCCGAGTGAGAAATATGCCGACAGCTGCTCATACCAGAGTAATGCTGGACCAGGCTTTAGTCATTTACAGAAAAGTTGGATTAGAAATGAAAATTCTGTAGAAATGAGCCATAGATTATTAGTCTTACTTCCATGAACCTGCCGGTTCACAAGGGGTATTACTTAAGAAATGAGCGGAGGTAGTATTATGAAAAAAATATTAGTTACCGGAGCCCTTGGGCAAATCGGTTCAGAGCTTATACCGAAATTACGCGACGTTTATGGAAATGACAATGTCATTGCTACTGATATTAGACAGGAGAAGCAGTTTTGGCTGACGCAGTCAGGTCCTCATGAAGCTCTGGATGTAACAAATGCTCAAGCTATGTTCGATATAGCCAAAAAATATCAAGTCGACACATTTATTCATTTAGCGGCACTGTTATCTGCAACGGCGGAAGCAAAACCCCTTTTTGCTTGGAATTTAAATATGGGAGGGCTCGTCAATGCTCTGGAAACGGCCAGAGAACTCCAGTGCCAATTTTTTACTCCAAGTTCGATTGGTGCGTTCGGGCCATCAACTCCCAAAGATAATACACCACAAGTTACGATCCAGAGACCGACAACCATGTATGGAGTAAATAAAGTGGCTGGTGAACTGCTGTGTGATTATTACAACCTTAAGTTCGGAGTGGACACCAGAGGAGTTCGTCTCCCCGGACTGATTTCCTATGTCACACCACCAGGGGGCGGAACAACAGATTACGCTGTCGAAATATATTATGAAGCCTTGAGAAAGGGACAATATACCTCTTATATCGCACAAGGGACCTATATGGATATGATGTATATGCCCGACGCGCTAGATGCAATTATTAAATTAATGGAGGCCGATCCTACTAGGCTTATCCACAGAAATGCTTATAACGTTACTGCTATTAGCGCTCAGCCAGATGATTTTGCAACTGAAATTAAAAAATCTCTACCAGCTTTTAAAATGGATTATAATGTTGACCCTATCCGTCAAGGTATAGCGGATAGTTGGCCGAATTCCATTGATCCTACAGCAGCTATTGCAGAATGGGGTTTTACAACTAACTATGATTTAGCAAAATTGACTTCAGATATGCTGCAGAAGATTCAACAAAAGTTAAGACAGAATGCAAGCTAGTGAGAAAACTATTGAGAGGTCTGCCGTCATGTCAGACCTCACTCCTTACTCGTATCATCTATTTTAAACTCCCACTTAATATGGGCGTGACCTAGTACTCTGATTTTGGCGTAAGTAGCGACTTAGTTGAGCGAGTTCACTTTCCGAGCCTTCAAATATCAGCTAAGCCATCCAGCTTGAGAATTCGCTATTATTAATATGCTAGTACATGGATAAAGAAAATCGTCGATTGGTAAACTACAACCATCATCATATTAGGGTTAAATTCCTCATCGACTCACCAGTGTTATTTGTGACCAAGGTGATGAATTCATGAGAAATGGGACAAGCTCTATGAGGCTTCGAAGGCTCGTTACCCGGAATCTGGACAGTAATAACAAGAAACTGCTGCGCTGTTTTGTTTCTATCTTAAATAATAGGAGGAAAAGTGATTATGAAAAATCTGATGAACAAGTGGAATCAATTGAGCTTGGTAAAACAAATAATTATAGGGTTGATTATTGGTATAATCTTAGCTGTAACAGTTCCAGACTTAGCAAAACCTATCACAATTTTTGGTTCTTTATTTGTGGGTGCTTTGAAAGGGATTGCCCCAATATTGGTTTTCTTCTTGGTCATGTCAGCCATCTCTCAACACAAGAGTGGTCATCAAACCAATATGAAATCTATTATCTTCCTTTATCTTTTAGGAACATTCTTAGCCGCAGTTGTGGCGGTTGCTGCAAGCTTTATATTTCCGGTAACCTTAACACTGGCGGCGGGCGCTAAGGATGTGATTCCTCCTGGAGGCGTAGTCGAGGTTCTCAAAGCATTACTGATGAATGTTGTTGATAACCCTGTGAAAGCACTATTTAATGCCAACTATATTGGTATATTGGCTTGGGCGTTAGTTCTTGGCGCTGCTTTAAAAAATGTGCCTGATACTACAAAAACGATGATTTCTGATTTTTCGGATGCCTTAACCCTAATGGTTAGATGGGTCATAAAGTTCGCGCCCTTAGGTATTATGGGTCTCGTATTTGATTCGATTGCTACAAGTGGACTCGGGGTCTTACTCAGCTATGGACAGTTACTTGCAGTTCTAATTGGTTGTATGGTCTTTATCGCTCTTGTTGTCAATCCAATTATTGTGTACGTAAATATTCGTAAAAACCCCTACCCACTAGTGTTTAGGTGCTTAAGAGAAAGTGGTATCACAGCATTCTTTACACGTAGCTCAGCGGCAAACATTCCTGTAAATATGACCTTGTGTGAAAATCTAGGTTTAGATAAAGATACGTATTCGGTATCCATTCCGTTAGGCGCTACCATCAACATGGCTGGCGCAGCGGTTACCATTTCTGTTATGACCCTTGCAGCGGTTCACACGCTTGGTATTGAAGTGGATATCGCTACGGCGCTAATCCTCAGCGTATTAGCAGCTGTAAGCGCTTGCGGTGCTTCAGGCGTAGCTGGAGGTTCGTTATTGTTGATTCCTCTAGCGGCGAGTTTATTTGGTATCCCAAATGATATTTCTATGCAGATAGTTGGTGTAGGCTTTATCGTAGGTGTTTTACAAGACTCTTTCGAAACGGCACTTAACTCATCCACAGACGCACTTTTCACAGCAACAGCTGAATTTGCTAAGTGGCGTAAAGAAGGAAAAGAAATCATTATTAATAAATAGAAACAACCCAAGGTATTGCTTTTACGCATATTGAAGTCCTCTATTCGTTGTATATGATCTGCGATAGAGGGCTTTCTCTTTTGAATAGGTGGATATGATCACTTAACTAGCGTTTTCGAGTAAATAAAGTTGACAACGCATTGCGGAAATGGTATTCTAACTGAGCGCCACGAAGACGCACACTGAATGAACAAGTGAGGGGTTAAACCTTCAAACTATTCAATCTAAACACAGTAAATTAGTCATTGACAACGCAAGTTGAAAATGCTAAGATTTAGATCCGGCCCAAACGGGTGCAGGGGATACAAACTCATAAACCATGGACTTTAATGGTCTTTGAAAACTAAACAACAAGGACAGCCAATGAGAGAAACTC
>NZ_SPQQ01000023.1 GCF_004766045.1 Desulfosporosinus fructosivorans | reverse complement strand
TGATTATATTAAAAAGCTTAGCGAGTATATTACAGCCGAAATGAAAAGACAGAATGAGAAAGGTGAAAATACCTATTGGGTAGATGATCCAACATTCGGACCATTTAAAGGCATTAAAGAAAACCAGAATTTTTATATCAATAATGACGGCAGGATAGTAATCTGCTTTGATAAATATGAGGTTGCTCCTGGATCATCCGGAAGCCCTGAGTTTGTGATTCCTGAAGAAGTAGTTAAGGATATATTAAAGTAATATGTAGCATATGATACCAAAGCGGAATTTGCTTTAAGACGTGGCTCGAACTTGGATGGGTGGCTATTTTCACCTGAGAGATGTTCATAATCATTACAGGAATACTGGCTTTGTCACAAAATAATATCCACCCTGAAGAGGGTTAGGAGAAGGACAAACAAATAATCAATCACTCAAAAAAATATACATTTGGTCTCTTTTTATCAGATACTAGGTACCTTATCCGTCAATGGATTGGACTTTAAGGAATAGTAACAAACAATTTATGCAACAGATGATAAAAGTGTTCCATAATGGTGAAAAATTGAGATTGGTCTATTTTGATAGCTGCCGCCCAAGCCGCGATAAAAAATAAAGACCAATCAAAATAAGGCTTTAAACGATATGGTCGAAACTCTGAAAACATTATGTACCAAAGCTTTGAAAGACTTTGAATAAAATAAAAGCAAGGGTATTGTCTCTTAGTGATTCTAAGAGACAATACCCTGTTTTTGTTGCTCGTCAAATTTTTAGTGAGTCTACTAATAACCAATGTCCACTGAATGATGTAAGATTAATTTTTCGATAAAATATGTCACTGTACTTAAAAGCAGATGGGAATTTATGGGTGAAAGAAGTCTAATGGTTGTAATTATTTACTGATATATTTTAGTAAAACTTTTTACTCATCCAATAATAATTTCATTTTTGTAGCAGTATCCGTTCCTGATAAAGGGGTATGTACAATCAATTTTAAGCCGGAATTATCAGAAACATCAAAATTACTAACTTCAAAATCTAATATTCCCGCAATAGGATGGTTCAATTGTTTGTATTTTTCACCATTACTTTGGATTTCATGTAAAGGCCACCATAAATTAAATTCTGTGCTTTGCATTTTAAGATCATCAATAAACTGAGCAAGCCAAGAATCTTCAATATATTGCCCACATGTTGAACGGAATCTACCCAGTAAACCCTTGGCATGCAGATTCCAGTCGACAAATAACTGTTTATATTTATTATCTGTGAACATCGCCCAAACTATATTTCGTTCGCGAACATTCATTTCACTAAAATCACCAAATATTAAGAATGCTGCTTTGTTCCAGGCAATGACGTTCCACCGCTGATCCGTGACTAGAGATGGACAGAATATTAAACTATCCAGAACATGTTGAAGTATTGGACTTACTGTTCCTTGGTATCCCGGTATATCTGCTGGAAGCGGTTGGTTTGCTAAACGGTAAAGATGAATACGTTCTTGTTTATCAAGCAATAAAACTTTAGATAGGCTTTCTATTACTTGAGTTGAAACATGAATAGTTCTTCCTTGCTCAAGCCATGTATACCAAGTTATACCAATTCCAGCTAATTGTGCTACTTCCTCTCTTCTTAAGCCAGGAGTACGTCGACGCGTTGCTGATGAAAGTCCTACCTGCGATGGTAAAATTTTTGCTCTTCGCGTTTTAAAAAAATCGGCTAGTTCTTTATATCGATGCTTCTCATTAGTCAAAATCATCATCAATCCTGTCTATTACAATTTATACTAGTATAATTTCGCTCCTATTAACATTATGAGTCTTGTATTATTATAATTCTAGAAAAACTTGTAAGGTAAACAAAAAATGTATTATTAACTGTAGAAGGTTACAGATTCGAGGAGGAAATCTAATGAAAATACAATTACTGAAACTTGTTTGTTTTTCACCTACTGGGACAACAAAGGCGATTATTCAAGGTGTTGCGCGTGGAATAAATCAAAGTACTGTGGAGTTAATTGATATTACCAGACCAGATGCTAGAATACAACCATTGCAAACATCGGAAAATGAATTACTTGTTGTAGCAGTGCCAGTTTATATGGGAAGAGTGCCTGCGCTTTTAAATGATTGGCTGCATGTGATTAAAGCTCGAAATACACCTGCAGTATGTATCGTCGTTTATGGTAATCGTGTGTATGACGATGCACTACTTGAGCTTAAAGATATTCTGATAAAATGTGGATGTAAACCGATTGCCAGTGCAGCATATATTGGAGAACACTCCTTCTCTAGTTCCGAAACGCCAACAGCCGAAGGTCGTCCTGATGCAAGTGACTTAAATCACGCAGAATTATTTGGGCGTAAAATAAACGAAAAACTACTATCTATTTCATCAGTCAATCACATTTCTGATATAAATATACCTGGCAACTATCCCTATGGAGGAGTTACGGAGCTATGGAGTGTTGATTTTATAGCAATTAGTAACGAGTGTACGCAATGCGGAATTTGTGCGGAAGGCTGTCCTGTTGGTGCTATCGATTCAGAAAATAATAATTTGATTGATATGGAAAAATGCATCACGTGTTGTGCCTGCATCAAGAACTGTCCACAAAACGCCCGAACGATGAAAAACGGTCTGGTCAAAGACGCTGCAATACGACTAAATAAACTGTATAAAGAACGAAAGGAACCGGTCTTCTTTCTTTAAATAGTAAACAACAAAGAAACCCGCAATGTGCTTAACCATGCCAAGACCAAGGGCAGTTGGCTCATAATCAGCCGGAGTATGGATGCCCTGGTGTGGCATATACCTGCTTACCTCGGTAAGCGTCGCGCCCAAGGCTGCGTGAGAATGGGAAATCCCTATGATTTTAGACAGACCCGCAATGATCCACATAACCGGCTAATGTCTATGGCGGAGGCAGGGGTAATAACCCAGAAGGGCGACCGCAGAAATAAGGGTAAATCAAAATAAGGCTTAAAATGATATAGTAAAAGCTCGAAACTATATATCAAGGGCTTGAGAGACTTAGTACAAAATAAAGCAAGGGTAGTATTTCTATCAAAAATGCATGCCAAATAATAAAGGACTCGTTTAAGGATTTAATTAAACTACAAGATTAGAACTTAATAACTGAAGAACTGTTCGGTTATAAACAATTCATAGGAGTAACCGAATTCTATTAATGTAGATAATACTTAAAAAATTTATATAAAAAGGTAGGAAAATTTTTTAAGACTCTTTAAAAGTAATGTTGAATAACAGAAGTGTTCCATAATAGTGAAAAATGGTGATTGGTCTATTTTGATAGCTGCAGCTCAGGCGGCGATTAGCAACAGGGGGGAATAAATTAAAGCAACAAATTGGTTGGAAATATCTCCTGGAGCCTTATGCACCAAGGATTTGAGGGTTTAGGCACAAAAATAGTGGGGGTATTGTCTTTTATGATTTAAAGAGACAATACCCTATTTTTATTTATTTCTTGTATTCTGGTGCAAAATATCGATAGGAAAATAGTACACCCGCCAAATGGATATCTGTCGGTATTATTCCGGTGGGACCTTCGCCACTACCTTATCCCCGATCGGCTTAGAATTAAGACCTTTAATTAATTTCGCAACATAATAAGTACATCCAACAATTAAACCGCTTAAGACAACTATTCCTAAATATATTGGATGATAGTAAGAATCTGGACCTCCACGATTCAGAAAAATAGCACCATTGTCATCCCCCTAGGTTAGAATAGGATATAAAGGGTGAAGAGTAGTTGTCTTAATACCTTTTTTTGGTATAATTAAATTGTATAGTGTATGATGTACGTACTGATAAGGCCTAACTAATGAGGAAAATGAGGTTCAAAGTGATGGATAAGTTAATGGAAAAATGCAAAGGGGCGATTGCAGCCTTTCCAGAGATTGAGTTGGTGTACTGGTTCGGATCACGCGCACAGGGAAAAGGGACCCCTCTAAGCGATTGGGATTTCGCAGTTAAATATAATAAAGAAATGACATGGAAAGAACAATTAAATATTCGTTCCATAATTGCTGATACTCTTGAAACGGATGCCATCGATTTAGTGGATTGGGATCAGGCAAACCTACCTTTGCGTTACGCTGTCGTGCAGGAAGGTGTCTTGCTCATTAGTCGTAATGAGTGCCTAAGAGTGGAGTTAGAGACACAAACACGGTCCCGTTATTGGGACTTTGAACCTTGTTTAAAAGAGCATCAGGAAGCATTTTTCCGACGCATTGTTGATAGGGGGTTATGAGTTGGTTAATCGCACAAAGGTTGAACGGCAATTAGAGCTTATCAAAGAATATTTGGATTTCTTACAAGAGCTTCAATCGCTTACTGAAGGAGAGTTTACTGGATCCAAAAGGGATTTTCATAGTGCTGAGCGTTGTTTGCAGTTAGCCATCGAATGCTTGATTAATATTGGAAATCATATTATTTCTGATAAAGGCTTGCGAGCTCCGAAAGATTATGCGGATATCTTTAAGGTGCTTGCGGAAAATAGTATCTTATTAACGGAGGATGGGCTGACCCTAAAACAAATGGTACAGTTTCGTAACCGGCTCGTCCATGTTTATTGGGATATTGAGCCTAAGGTATTGTGGCAGATTATTCAGGAAGAATTAGGAGGAATCGAACGGTGCGCACGAAACTTGGCTAAATATGCCCAAAATCACTGACCTACGAGGAGTAATTTCGTATAGAAATAGCTTTTGAAGCCTTATACACATCCGTCTGGTTTCTTCTCAAATTCGGATTCGAATCCGAATTTAAATTACCGTGGTCGGGTTTTAATCCATAAGAGCGGCCCTTGGGCCGCAAAATCAATGCCATGGGCTGGGAGTGCATTTCCCTCATCGGACACGTCCATTTTCATCCCGGAAAAGCCTTTTTGCCGGAACACCGGGGAACCGTTGACCATATCGATCTGATAACGGACAACCTTTATTATGGATTTTGACTGGCCAAGCTTGGTCTGTCTTTTTATCTTATGCACCTTGTCCGGCAGGGGTTACCCTTGTCTAGGGTATTTATGACAATAATAGCAGGACCGCAAAGTGCCTATGCTTTTTACGGTCCTGCTATTATTTTGTCACCAGTGCGGGCACTTGACAATTGAACTGATAAATTCCAAAAACCTGCAGCACAACATTTTACTGGAGGGAGTGGAACGTGTATATCGAGCGGAGCCTCATTTTAAGAAAGTACTTCCGGAAGTAGAAAAGCCTTCTCCTTGAGATATGTGTGGCTGAGGAGAAAATACCTTTTATCTTAAACCAACTAAAACAATGGGTCAATGCGATAAAAGAGGGCTATACTAAATTCACAAGTCCAACAATTCCAGTAGAACATCATATCGTAAAATTGGACTTAAAGATGAACAAGCCAGTTGCAGGGTTAACAAGACGCCGATTTTCATGTCGTCCTCACATTCTTAAAGCAAGTGTCCGCCAGACACTTCAATGTCCTGGGCTGTGACCCAGCCGAAATCATCGGACAATAAGTTCACAATGACCTTGGAAAGATCTTCGGGTTGGCCGATTCTGCCGAATGCAGATTGCTCAGCCAGCGGCTTGATGAATTCAGGATGTTTATCGAATACTCCATCGCCAAAATTGCTGTAAGTGGGACCAGGAGAAACTGCGTTGACCCGAATTTTACGCGGCGCAAGTTCTTTGGCGACGTAGCGAGTCCAAGATGACAACGCTGCTTTTAACGAGCCGTAGGCGGAGTAACCTGGAAATGATTGGTTCTTGGATGTGCTCGAGGTATTTACAATGGCTCCAGCATCCTCCATGAATCGGACGAGGTGTTGTGTTAAGAAAACGGGTCCTTTGAAGTTCGTATTAAGAATCTTGTCGAAGTACTCTTCGCTCATCTCAATGAACATCATTGGCCCACCGACACCGCCGTTATTGACCAAGTAATCAAAAGTCGTTCTGTTCCAAACTTCTTTGAGGTTCTTTTTCACTTCCTGAACGAAACCTTCGAATGTTGATCTTTGAGTCAGATCCAACTTCAGTGTTACAGCCCGAACTCCCTTATTCTTCTCAATTTCCTTAACAACAGCTTCTGCTCTATCTTTATAGGAATTGTATGTGAGAATGACGCTAATTCCCCGCTTGCCAAGCTCAAGCGCGGTTGCTTTTCCAATGCCATTACTTCCACCTGTTACGATTGCGATTTTCATAAGATCCTCCTTGTTTTTGTTGTTCAATCTTGATTCTATTTTAGCCTTTTCTGATAAAACAAACTAGATCTAAAAGTTCCATTTAATTGCCTAAAAATATCACTAGTTCCTAAAACAACTTGAATTATCCCAAGTCTTTATCTTTTAAAGAGCCTAAAAATGCCTTGGAGTTCGGAATTGTGTTGGAAAATAGGAAGTCAATATGATAGAATATGTGTATGAATAAAGTTTTAGATGAAATTATCGATCTAATGAAAAGAGCAGGCACTCGACCAATCGAAACCGGAGTACCTGGGCTAAGCATGATTATGGGAGACATTCCCACACATCAGCTCGCAGCGCTCTACAAGCCGATGATTGGTTTTACGATTCAAGGAACAAAGATTCTTTTAATTGGGGAACGTAGTACTGCCATGAAAGGGCCTTCATATTACGTGTTACCGGTACATGTTCCTGCAATGGCGAGTGTACATCCAAGCCGTGATGGACGTCCTTACATGTCCCTCGGTCTTGAGTTAAATCAGAATGTTCTTCAGAATTTGCTAAGAGATCTTCCTGAAGATCTAATGCCAACTGCTTCTGAGCATTTCGTAGCTTGTGAAATAGACATCGAACTCATGGAGGCATGGCTGAGGTTATTGCGATTAACAAAAAATCCAAGAGATATTCCAGCGCTTGCACCGGCTTATGAACGCGAAATCCTTTATCGTGTTCTGATGGGATCGCAAGGATGGTATCTGAGACAACTTGGCTTGAGAGAAAGTAATTTTTCTAAGATTTCTCAGACTGTAAAATGGCTTCGCGATAACTATACGAAGCCAATTGACATCGGTGAGATCGCATCAAAATCAGGTATGGCTATCAATACCTTTCACCGTCAGTTTAAACGGGCAACGGGTTTAAGCCCGATTCAATTTCAAAAGCAGTTAAGGCTTTTGGAGGCCAGAAACCTCATGGCATTTGAGGGTTATGCAGTAGCCAGTGCTGCATATCAAGTTGGCTATCAGAGTCCCTCACAGTTTAATCGAGAGTACTCCCGCTTCTTCGGTGCACCTCCAGCTAGGGACACTGAGAAGCTAAGACGAATCGAAAGCACGAGGGATTAGCGATTAGCCAGTCGCTTCTATTAAAGTAATCTAATATTAAAGTGATTTGAGAGAAGAGGGATTACAGATTAAGTGAAGAAACACTTAGTGCTTAGTACACCTAGTGTTCCTAATAATACTGCACTTACTAATTAAGCGCAGCAATATCGGATAGCATGCAGATCGTTCTGACGATGAGTGGAGCATTGACTTGTGTTTTAGGTGATCAAAGAGCCTAATAGTGATGGTCTAATAGGTTAACGTTGTACGAAAGCCCTGCGTCATCCTTGCGCGGGAAATATGATACATTCCTTCGTGTTTAATAAGAAGCCATAATCTCACTGGAAATCACAGCGAGATTATGGCTTCTTAATGCTGAAGAGATGCCTTATTTTGACCACAAAACAACACTTACAGGTTCAACTGGTTTCCAACCCGCTTAAGACCTTAACTTTCTAGGCAAAAGTGAACTCGTTCAACTAAAGTTGAACATCGAGTCTTCGGTGGGGGACTCTACCCCCACCGAAGCGGAGCCGGGGGTACCACTCCCACTTGTAGAAGTGGGAGTCTGACGATTGGATCAAAAGTATGGAATTAGTTCTTTCCCTACTCCCGCATATTGGAATAAGCTCTTATTTTTCCATGTTCACCACCATAATAGGTTTTTCCCAATCCTATTGGTTTGTTCTCATAATCATACAGACTTTGCTCTACGACTAACAAAGGTTCTGATTCATGCAAACATAACGATTTATTAATTTCCGGATTAGACTTTTCAATATAAATACACAATTCTTTTTTTATGGCAAATGGAGAACTTTTCTTGGCAACCATGTCTGGTAAAGCTGCATATTCGATCGCTTTTTCGACAATAGGCCGACCCCGATCATACGGAATATATTTAATATCATAGGCAATTGGTCCTTCATTGGAATACAACAACCTGAGAATAACCACAACTTTATGATCACAAGATATTTGCAGTTTTTGGCATATTGTCGCATCTGGGTCTGTGGCATCTACTCCTAAAAGTTTGCTATAAAGGGTATTTTTACTTCCACTGTTCAGCTCATTAAAAAGTAAAGTGTATTTACTGTGATCTGGTTCAATAATATAATAACCTTTCCCCGGGAATGAAGTAATGAATCCCTCATTATCAAGCATAGATAAGCTTTTTCTGACAGTTAAACGACTGGTACTATATTGTTGAGCCAGTTCGTTTTCAGATTGAAGCATATCACCCGGCTTCAATTCGCCCCGAAGAATTTTATCTTTCAGTTGATTAAAAAGGTACCGATAGATAGGCAAGTTCATACAAATATTTACTCCTTAAACTACGATGCGTTAAACCTCTAAGATTATACCCAGGACAAACATATTTTAACTCCTTCAGGGAGATCTGTTGTATAAGCGTCTACTCCGATGATATTACAAGCGCTAGGACTGACACATTTCCCCCCTAAAATAACCTTTACGTTATCCCTCATCCCGACTTGCCTTAATAGCTCAATCGTTGCGTTAATGCTCTCTAAAGCTATAGTCAACACTCCACTAATCGCCACGATATCCGGCTTCACAGCCAAAATTGCTCGACAAAAGTCTTCAGGTGAAACGTCAACCCCTAAATCCACGACGTTAAATCCTGCCGATTTGAGCATACTGCCAAAAATATTTTTGCCGATGTCATGTAAATCACCAGCTGCTGTTCCAATAATAACAGTGCCAATTTTTTCACTAGGCACAGAAAAACCAGATTTCATTTCATCAAGTTCTAAAATATCCTTAAAGATAACACCTGCCATAATTAAATCTGCGATAAAGTACTCACCCTGCTCGTATAGAATCCCTACCTTGTCCATTCCCAATGATACTTGTTCCTGTATATATAAAGGCCCAAATCCGGCCTGAAGTCTGTCTATGACTACTTCCTTCACCGTTTTTTCATCTAGCTCTTCTACGGCATGAACCAGTATCTCATCCAACTTACTCGCCTCCTAAGATTATTATTAATTTTCTAGAAGCACAGTAATTGCTTATCATTACTTGTAATAATAAGTTCAATAGAATAATACTAACGCTCTTCCTACTTCTTGTCAATTTGAAATAGCTCTCCCTCAATGACAAGTAGAGATAAGTGAAATATGACAAGCTTAATTGTATCAGAAAATAGCATTAATTCCATCTTGACAAATCATAAAAGTCAGAATAATATAATTACATAACTTGTAATAACAAGTTATCATAAGATATTACAGGTGGCTTAGTAATTGAAATTGGAGGTGATTTTTCACTTTAAAGGCACAATTACGATGAGCACATATAGGTAAGAGTTAAGGAAATTAGGACAAATGCATCGTGCCGCAATTTGAGAAAGAGGGGAAATTTTATGTTAGATTTAAAAAAAATAACCCAAGCTTTGGGAGACCTGGACGAAAAAAACCTGCTCGATATGCTTAATGAGTTTATAGCTTCAGGACCAACAGTAGAGGAGGCACGAGAAGTAGTTGCTGCTTGTCAGGAAGGGATGACACTGGTAGGGGATTTATACGAGAAAGGCATATATTTTGTTGGAGATTTAATTTTTTCCGGAGAAATATTAACAGCTGCCTTAGCTTTAATAAAACCTGTCATTGGTGCAGTGAACGGGCCTAAAGTAGGTACTATGGTCATTGGAACAGTTCATGGAGATCTGCATGATATGGGCAAACAAATATTTAAGAATATGGCGGAAGCAGCGGGATTTGAGGTGTTCGATTTAGGGATTGATCAACCTGTAAGTGCTTTTATAGAAAAAGTAAAAGAAGTAAACCCTGATGTTGTGGGCATGAGCGGCGTACTTACCTTGTCCTTGGATTCCATGAAAGATACAGTAGAAGGCCTAAAAGAAGCTGGGCTAAGAGATGATATCAAAATTATTATTGGTGGCAGTCCGGTAACAGAAGCTGCCTGTAAGCGAATAGGCGCTGATGCCTGGACAATCAATGCCGCGGAAGGTGTAAGAATGATTCAAGGGTGGGTGAGCTAAATGAGTGACCAAAGGCAAACGAAATTATTCAAAGAAAAACAAGAAAGAGTTGCCAAAACTATTCGTAGAGAAGAAGTAGATAAACCGCCTTTTATGTTAAGTGCAGATGATTATTATCCATACTATGCCGGAGTCGAAAAATCCGCAGTCACTTCATATGACATGGCTGCAGACATTATTGCAAAAGTAGCCGACGATTTGCAATTTGATACGTCACTTTTTCCATGGTTGCCCGCAAACCTTTTTTATGGACCGAAGATCAGAATCCTTGGTGGGGGAACTTATACTGTCAGAAATTTTGAGAAAATGCAGGATCCGGAGAAAGTCCGTATTATGGGACCTGAAGAATATCCCGAACTAATAAAAGACCCGAATACTTATCTTTTAGAAACAGTCCTGCCTAGAAGATTTGAGGTACTACAAGATATAAAACCTGAAGAAAAATATAATAGAATGGTGGAAGCGGTCCTTGGTGAGGGACAAAAATTTTCGAATTATATGCAAGCGTGTGAGGAGAAGGGTTGTCACCTTACGCTGACAGGAATTATGGTTAACCCGGTTGATTTCTTATTTGACTTTTTTAGGGAATTTACAGGTATTGTCAGTGATATAAAGCGATGTCCAGAACTAGTTCGGGATGCAGGATTGGCTATATTAGAAGCATATAAGCCAATAATTCGTTCGATGTCGCCTGCGAGTGATAAGGCGATTTTTATCCCAATGCATATACCTGCTTTCTTAAGTCCAAGAGATTTTGAAAAAACTTATTGGCCTTCCTTTAAAGGATTTGCTGAATATATGGTAGAACAAGGCCACAATGTTGTTTATTATTTTGAGAAGAAGTATGGACATTTATTTGATTACTTGCAAGAGTTGCCTAAAAAAGGAATTATAGGTGTATTCCAAGAGGATGATATGAGACTTGTAAAGAAAAAGCTGGGCAGTTCAATGGCGGTGGCAGGAGGATTATCAACAACTTTAATGCAACATGGAACTAAAGAAGAATGCATCGATCATGTAAAGGGCTTAATTCAGGATTTATGCCCTGGTGGCGGATATTTTATCACACCTGATACTCCAATGATGTATCCTGTAGATGGACGTCCTGAAAATTTAAAAGCAGTTGCAGATTATATCAGAGACTGTAGATTGTAATTAATTGGTAAGGGGTGGGAAAAATGAACGAGAAAATCACTAACGTACAGGTAATTGAAAAGATTGCTAAGGAAATACTGCAAGCTAAAAGTCAAGAAGAAATTGATGGTTTTGTAAGTATGGTTATTTATGTAGGATTGTTTATTTAAAAATACAAATTGTGTGTGTACACGTTAAAGAGAAATTTACCTACCGCATTATTGATTTACTGCAAAAAGTTGATTGACTTTTGCAGAAAGTGGCGCTTGTATTCTTTAGAAGCAAGCGCCACCTGCACTAACAAGATTAAATAAGGAGGTAAAAGTAATTTGATTATCATTGGAGAGAAAATCAATGGTACGATACCTAGTGTAAAAAGAGCTATTCAAGAAAGAGATGAACAATTTATTCGCGACTTGGCTGTAAGGCAAACTGAAGCCGGAGCCGATTATTTAGATGTGTGTGCTAGTACCGCGCCGGAGGTTGAGGGCGAAACTTTAGTATGGCTTATGAATATAGTGCAGGATGCGGTGGACACACCGTTGTGTATCGATAGTCCAAATCCAAGGGTGATAGAACAAGTATTTAATCAAGCAAAACGATCCGGCCTGATCAATTCTGTCTCTGCCGAAGGGGATAAGTGTGAGGTGATTTTCCCACTAATTAAAGGAACGGATTGGGGAGTAATTGCCTTAACTTGTGACAACCATGGAATTCCATCGGATATTCAGACTAGGGTAGATATAACTAAACTACTGGTGGAAAAGGCACAAAAATATGATATTACGCCCGATCGACTCCATATTGATCCATTGGTGCTTGCCTTATCTACAGATTCCCAATCGTTATTAACTTTTCTCGAAACGATGAAAACAGTCAAGAACCTGTATCCATCGATCAAGGTAACCTCAGGGTTGAGTAATATTTCCTTTGGGATGCCCCTAAGAAAAATTGTAAACCAGCATTTTCTGACCATTGCGCTGTTCAATGGCATGGATTCGGCAATTATAGATCCGTGCAGCAGAGATATGTATACAACCCTTCTTACAACGGAAGCACTAATGGGACGGGACAGGCTGTGCAGACAATTTTCCAATGCTTACCGGAAAAATAAAATTGGACCGATTAGGACTGAAAACTAAATGGACGAGAAAGGTTTTATTGTACTTTAACTCACTTGTATTATCCGACAAACTGGGTATGGGTCAAGTGATAGTTCTTAGAACAATGAGAATTAAGGTAGTAGCGCTCGTTTGTGGGGTACTACTATCTTTGATTTTTGACATCTGTAAAAAATCTGGGGGTGGAATCGTTGAAGCTTCATAAAATAGTGTTTCTGCCTGCAGAGAGACAAGTGGAAGTTGAAGAAGGCAGCTCTTTAATGCGGATTATGAACGAATTAGGGAAGCGGCCGAAAAAGCCGATATCAATAGAAACCACATTTACTCAGTTTCAATTGCTGCCAATACTAGCATGCACCATTTGTTCCTGGGTATAAATCCGCAGAGTATTGCGGTAGCTCCCTATGTTTCCTGCACAAGTGAACCATTCGCTGCAAACAATTTCCTAAAAAATACTATAAACTACGACGGCCGTACAGCGTTCATGCGGGCAACTGCAGCGGAGACCATTCACGGTCGGCCGATCCTTATTACTCAGGATGATATCAGGCAACTTCAGTTGGCCAAAGGAGCGATGGCAGCTGGTGTACGAGTTCTGATGGAAACATTCGGAGTTGACTCAGATGATATAAAAGGAGTTCTTTTGGCAGGTGCGTTTGGCAATTACCTTACTCCGCATAGTGCATGTGTAATCGGTCTTATTCCCCCGGAACTGGAAGACAAAATTAAAATGATTGGCAATGCAGCGGGGACAGGCTCAAAATTGGCGCTCCTATCTACGAGTGAGTTCCGTAGGGTGGTGGTTATCGCCCGAGCGGTTGAATTTGTCGAATTGGGTAGTTACCCAAAATTCAATAGAATCTTTGCAGAATGCACTTATTTTAACATCAAATAAACGCTAGTTACTGTGGGATCTGAAGTTTTACTAATAATGTTTTGTGTATTTTATATTTCCACAAATGAGCTGGGGGGTTAAAAAGCTTAGTTTAGATAATACGTGAGGTAGCTTTCTCGTTAACTTTAAACAGGGACTTTTGCCAGCCGGTCCATCCAATGGTAAGTTCTCTTGACTGGAAAGGCACTGCAACAGATAATAAAAAGTGTTCCATAATGGTTAAAAATTGAGATTGGTCCTTTATGCTAGTGGCTGCTCAGGCCGCTATAAGCAACAAGGGGCAAAATTTAAATGAAAAATAGTATAGAAATAGCTTTCGAATCCTTATATACCTAGGCTTTAAGGGCTTAGATACAGAAATAAAATCAGGAGGCTGTATCAAAACTCAGCCCAAAAAGTCGCCAAAACCATTGGTTTTAGGCGACTTTTTTATGCAAAGAAGCGAGCGGAAATGGTATAATTAAGGGAAATCTATCACTATACTACATGTTATGGAGGGCTTGCCAGTGTCAAAGAAAGGGCAAAAAGTTCATGATAAAAAAGTATTTATTCCCTATATGCAAAACCAATTAACCCTTCCGATAAGTATTGAGAGCCTAATATCAAAAGATCACGTCGTTCGTGTTGTCAATAAGGCTATTGATCAAATGGACCTAGAGCCAATCCTAGCGAAGTATCCTGGAGGAGGCCGCTCAAGTTATCATCCGATCATGATGATTAAGCTTCTAGTCTATGCGTATACCGATAAGATCTATTCGTGCCGAAGAATTGCTAAAGCAGCTCGTGAAAATATTATGTACATGTGGCTTTGTGGTGGTAATACGCCGGATTTTCTGGCCGTTAATCGTTTCCGCAGTGAGCGTATGAAAGATATAATCTGTGAAGTCTTTGCTGAAGTTGTAGCTCTGTTGGTACGAGAGAATTACATAAAATTAGAGAACTACTTTTTGGATGGCACAAAGATTGAGGCTAATGCCAATAAATATAGCTGGGTCTGGGGTAAAGCAACCAAGCGATATAAAGAAGGCCTCATGGAAAAGTGCCAGGAGTTGTTTAACGAAATTGACAAGATCAACGAGAAAGAAAATAACGAATACGGAGAAACTGATCTAGAAGAACTCGGCAACGGAAAACCCATTGATTCAGGGGCCATTGAGGAAACCGTCCGAAAGATTGACGAAAGGCTTGCTCAAAAGTCCCAAGATCAGAAACCCGATGATGAAACAAAAAAACTAAAGAAGGCCAGAAAAACTCTGACTAAGGATTATCTGCCGAGAATGCAGAAATATGAAAGTCAACAAACAATCTTAGAGGAAAGAAACAGCTATTCCAAAACGGACCATGATGCCACCTTCATGCGGATGAAAGAAGATCATATGAAAAACGGTCAATTAAAACCGGGTTACAATGTTCAAATCGGGACAGAGGATCAATTCATCGTTGGATTTAGCATTCATCAGAAGCCTGGTGATACCACGTGCATGAAAGAGCATCTAGAGACCCTCAAGAGCTTATTGGATGGCAATCTCCCCAAGAATATTATTGCCGATGCCGGTTATGGAAGCGAAGAAAATTATGAGTATTTGAACGAAAGTCAGCTAAATCATTACGTTAAATATAACACGTTTCATAAAGAAGCTAGTTCAAAGTGGAAGGCAGATATCTCAAAAGTACAGAATTTCAGTTACATCGAAGATAAGGACGAATATGTTTGTGGCTACGGCAGACCTCTTGTTTTCCTGTACGAGCACAAACGCAAGAGCGACAATGGGTATGAGAGTGTCCTAAGAGTCTATGAATGTTTAAATTGTTCTGGATGCCCCCACAGAGATAAGTGTGTAAAGTCTGAAAAGCCCTTTGCTAATAGGAGAATTAACATAAATAGGAAATTAAACGCATTTAAGAAACAGGCACGACAGAATTTGTGTTCTGAAGAAGGCCTGAAAATGCGTAGTTTACGTCCTGTCGAGGTAGAAAGTGTCTTTGGTGATATCAAAGGCAACTTTGGCATACGCCGATTTCTCTTGAAAGGGTTAGAAAAGGTTAAGATTGAATGGGGTCTCCACTGTATTGCTCATAACATGAGAAAGATGGCCGTGATGATGGGATAAAAAGTGGTGTCTATATTTATTACAACCTAATAAATAACATAGACACAAAAAGGGGACGTGCCGAAACTAAGTTGAACTTAGTTTCGATATATTGCTTCAAGGTTGTTTTGACTCTGTATTAATTTGTAGTAATGGAGGAAGACAATAGATTTTATTGGTAATATTATATGTAACATATGGGATATTGTAGTTGCATGAAATTTCAAATATACTGTTGCTATGAGTTAATATTATTCTAGAGCCTGAGTCTATTGGTTGCAGGAAGGAGAGCCCGTATGGATCTGCTCAAAATACCAGGTGTTGTTTACTGTGAATTTAAAAATAATGGATATATTATCCGGCAAGGGGAAAAAGTGGATTCCATATATTATTTAGTCAGTGGTACTTGCTATCGGACAAGCATCACAGAAAAAGGCGACGAGATCATTTATGGTGTTAAAGAATCAAATAAAAGCCTAGTTCACTCTTTGTTGGGTGTCTTAGTTTTATATTGCGACGGGATTAGCTCGAATCATTTCATTGCCAGGAGTAAGTGCTGTTGCTATAAGATCCCAAAAGAGATATTTCTCCAGTATGTGCAGGATAAACCAGATCTTTTGACTGAATTGCTATATCTGGCAATGTGGGAACTACGAGAGTTGGCGGGATCGTTTCAAGCTAGGCAAGAAGGCAAGGTCGCCAATCGACTATGTAAGCTTTTGTTAATAAAGGCTCAAACCATACAGGGAAAAAGATTGATAAATAAAGGGTACAGTAATTCGGAAATCAGCCGATTCCTAGGTATTCATAAGGTTACGGTCGCTAGAATATTAAGAGTCCTAAAAGATGAGGGCATCATCGATAAACAAAAAGAAGGTATTATCATACTGGATGAAGATCGATTGGACAACTATGCACAGGCTGAGAAAATGATGGATTACTAGATAGAGTAGGAAGATCGTTAGACGAAAGAGGCTGTAGATTTTATGAAATCTACAGCCTCTTTCATTGTGAAACATCTACATTATGAAATCCATTACTAAGGGCATATTTAAGGATTAAGTTGAAAGGTTAACATATGTTATCCTTTTTCCAGAAGCAAAGCTGCTAAGATAGGCTTAACTAATCGATGAGATTAGGAAAATTAATAGTTGAAGAGGAGGGCTGCTTTTAGGCTGAAAAAAGGATATAAGGAAAACTTAAGAAGGATTTCCACTGTATCAGTAGGCATTGCATATTCGAATAAAAGGATGTGATTAAAATTACTAGCACAAATGTAAAGCCAAAAGAGAAAAGCAATATATTATATTATGTCCACTGTGCTATCGGGATTATGATAATGTTCGGTTTTGGGATGTTAGAGCCCTTTGCTCCGGTGACCGCAATAGGTATGCAAGTTTTAGGAATTTTTATTGGTGTAATTTACTTGTGGTCGTTTGTCGGTATCTTATGGCCCAGCTTATTAGGACTGATTGCATTAGGCATATCTGATTATGCAACTATGCCAGAAGTTCTACTTAAATCCTTTGGTGATACGGTCACTATTTTAGTGTTTTTCGCTATGATCCTATTTGGAGCTATTCAGCACCATGGCATCACAAATTATATTAGCAGATGGTTTTTAACCAGAAAAATTATTAATGGAAGGCCTGTCGTCTTTAGCTTTATCTTTATATATGCTACTTATGTTTTGGCAGCACTTTCAGCAAATATTTTACCAGCCTTGCTTTTGATGTGGGCGATTCTTTATGGCGTTTTGGAGAACGTTGGTTATAAGAAGGGTGACGCATACGCTTCAATTATGGTTATTGGTACAATGTTTGGCGCTATTTCGGGTCAAGCTGCGAAACCATTTACTGGGTCAGCCCTTATGGTTGTAGCCTCTTTCGAAAAAGTATCTAAAATGAAGCTCGATTATTTACCTTATATGCTATTTGGCCTGGTTATGTCCACGTTGGCCATTATAGCATTCAGCTTATTAATTAAGTTTGTTTTCAAACCGGATATGAGCAGAATTGCTAATATTAATACAGAGCAATTTGAGAAAGAAAAGCTACCAGCAATGGATTTACGACAAAAAATATTATTTGCATGTTTGTTTGGATACTTAGGATTAATTCTCTTGCCAAGTATTTTACCCAAGACCATTGGCTTTGTTGCTTTAATCAATAAGATAGGTCCTTGGGGTGTGGTCATTGCGTTTATAGTAGGGTTAAGTCTGTTTAAAATAAATAATAAACCAATTATCGATTTTAAAGAGATCACTGGGCGTTATGTTACTTGGGATGTCTATTTCCTGGTAGCAATGGCTATGGTTATCTCTGGTGCCTTAACTCAAGATGCAACTGGTATTAAACCATTTTTGACCGAAGTGTTAAATCCCTTACTGGGAAATCGGTCACCAATCGTTTTTACTACAATTCTCATCATCTTTTCAATGATAATTACTAATGTTGCCAACAATGGTGTAATGGGTGTCTTATTAATGCCGATTGTATACTCTTTTTCCTTACAAAATGGCACCAATCCGATGGCGATTGCAACTGCAATTACCTTTGCCTTGCATGTGGCAATTTTGACGCCAGCAGCTTCCCCATATGCAGCTATTTTATATGGCAACAAAGATTGGGTGGAAGCGAAGGATATTGGTAAATATGGGGCGATCATTGTTGTCACTATGCTCGTGTTATATGTTATTGTAGGATTTCCGCTGTCAAATTTAATTTTTTAAGATAATTCGTAATAAAATTCAAGGAGCGATTAAACATGACGGTAAAATTTAAAGAATTTGAACATATTATTAGTGAACAGTTTCACTCGGAGGAAGCCTTCTTAGCAGAATATCAAAAAGGAAACTATTCTTTTAGTAAGCCTTACGTAAAGTTAAATCCTTATCTCGTTGCACCATTGACAGCTCTTATTATGTTCAAAACAGCAGAGCCTACAGCCGTAGGCATCTCGGTTAAAGGAAAAGAAACCGCTGGAGATATCAACTTCCAAATCCCCGCAGCCACAGACCATATGATTCCTGTTTATGGTCTTTATGCCGGTTATGTCAATCAAGTGGAGTTAGTTTTGAATAATGGGAAGAAAACCACAGTAACAATACAAACCGAAGTGGCGCCCGATTCCGTCAAACTACCAAGCAAAATAGAGACCACGCCAGAATACTTCGGGGACAATATGATGTTTGTCAGCCCCACCTCTCCTGCAAGTACTGCTGCCTATGACTATAAAGGGGATGCCCGCTGGTACGGTACACTAAATACTGCTTTCGACATTAAGAGGGTAAAAAACGGTCGTTTATTGCTTGGGACGCACCGATTGGTTACCCCTCCCTACCATGTTACAGGTCTCTATGAAATGGGGATGATCGGTAAAATCTATAAAGAATATCGACTCCCAAGTGGTTATCATCATGACCAATTTGAAATGGAGGATGGCAATTTACTCATCTTAAGTCAGTACTTACCGAGGGGTACGGTGGAGGATATGTGTGTCCTAGTTGATCGCAAAACTGGCGAAATCCTAAAAAGCTGGGATTACCAAAAAGTATTGCCGCAAGATGTTGCAGGATCGGGTAGTCATTCCAGCCATGATTGGTTCCACAATAATGCGGTCTGGTATGATAAAAAGACAAACTCCTTAACGTTATCCGGCCGCCATCAAGATGCCATTATCAATTTAGATTATGAGAGTGGTACTTTGAACTGGGTTATCGGTGACCCCCAAGGCTGGCCTCAAGAACTCGTTGATAAATACTTCTTTACCCCAGTAGGGGACGGTGAATTTGACTGGCAATATGAACAGCACGCTTGTGTGGTGTTGCCCGATGGAGATATTTTTGTCTTCGACAATGGACATTGGAGATCCAAGGTTAAAGAAAATTATGTAGCGGCCAAAGACAACTTCTCCCGTGGTGTAAGATATCGAATCGATACCGACAAAATGGAAATTGAGCAAGTTTGGCAGTATGGTAAGGAGAGAGGCGCTGAATTCTTCTCTACGTACATTTGTAACGTGGAGTACTATACTGAAGGTCACTATCTTGTACACTCTGGGGGTATCGGCTACTTCGATGGTGAGCCAAGCAATAGACCTCCCGTACAATATGCAGGCATAGATAAAGAAAAGACGGTATTTAACTCCATTACTGTCGAGCTAAAAGACGATGTGGTAATGTACGAGATGCAAATACCAGCAAACTATTATCGTGCTGAAAAGTTAAAGCTATACACCACAGAGGATATTTTGACTCTAGGCAAAGGAGAATTACTGGGGTCTCTAGGTGTAACCGAAGAGTTCTTAACGATTCCACCCGCTGAGGAAGCAGGCATGGTTCCCCAACAATACAATGTCAAAATCGGTCTAGAAGAAGATCGATTGATATTTAAAGCAACCTTTGAGAAAGGTCAAATGGTTTTGCTTCAGTTCGAAGGAGATACAACTCATAGTTACTTTGTCCCCACAACTAAACGACCATTCTTGGCAATGTGTGTAGGTACGTTCCTCGAAAGCGACGATCGGGCCGTCGAATTCCCAGTCAGTAGAGAAGGGTTAGTTGGGCAATTTAGGGTGTCTTTAATTGTTGATGAGAATAAATACGAAACTGGGGTATCTGTTAAGCTCTAAAAGGAACACGAATATAATTATGAAGTGCCTCTTTCCTTCGTTAATAACCGTAAGGGTTTGAGGCACTTCGAGGGTCCCGAATCTAAGTGCCAGCAGTCTGATGATACCATTCTTGCTGCGCAGAACTTGGCAACCTCTGAGAGACTATTATTTCATTTTTACAAACAGGGATATTCATTTTGGAGGGGAACACATGACACAATATGATGTAGCGATTATTGGTGCGGGTCCGGCTGGGATGACGGCGGCTATTTATGCAGCCAGAGCAAATCTAAAGGTAGTGCTTCTAGATAAATTGGCTCCTGGAGGGCAAATTGTCAATACCTTTGAAATCCAAAACTATACTGGGATGGGAACTATTAATGGCGCGGAATTAGCCATTAAAATGTTTGAACATACTCAGGAGTTGGAGGTTACCTTTGATTATGGCACAGTAATGGAAATCCAATCAGAAGGCAACGTAAATAAAATCCTTTGCGAAGAAGGCCACTCCTATGAAGCAAAAGCCGTCATTATCGCTACCGGCACCAAGCCAAGAACTCTCGGAGTACCTGGCGAAGAAAAGTTTACAGGAACGAGTATTAGCTGGTGCGCTATCTGTGATGGAGCCCAGTATCGAGACAAAAAGGTGATTGTTACCGGTGGTGGTAACTGTGCCGTTGAAGAAGCTATCTATTTAGCAGGTTTGGCGGAGGAAGTGACCATTGTAACGCTCTTCAATTTAACGGCAGACCCATCGGCTTGCTCTAAATTAAGAGCTATGTCCAATGTTAGAATTTATGAATTCTATGATATCTTAGAATTCTTAGGTGGAGACAAATTTGAAGGTTTAAGAGCCATATCGACGATGACCGGAGAAGAGGTCACGGTACAAGCAGACGGCGCCTTTGAATATATCGGGTTAGAACCGAAAGCGGGGGCTTTTGTGGGTTTAGGAATAGTCAATGAGCAGGGGTATATTGAGACGGATGCCTATATGGCGACGAAAGTACCAGGGATCTATAGTGCTGGTGATATAACCAGCAAGCACTTGAGACAAGTTATTACAGCCTGTAGTGATGGAGCGATAGCGGCGCAAGCAGTGGCTAAATATATCGAAGACTTACAATAAAACCAAAGGAGAGAGTAGGAAAATGGCAGTTATAATCAGAGAAATTAATGGAGAAGAATTAGACCAATTAATTAGTAAAGGTAAGGTTTTGGTTGATTTTTATTCAAAGGTTTGTGGACCATGCAAAATGTTAAGCTTTGTATTAAAAGATGTTGCCAAGAATGTAGACGATATAGAAATAGTAACATTAGATTTCGATCAAAATAAAGAAGCGGTAAACAAGTACGGTGTAGTGGGCTATCCTACATTGATTCTTTTTAACGATGGTAAAGAAGTAGACCGGTTAAAAGGATTGCAACAAAAACCAATTATTCAGCGAATGATCGAAGGATAGATGAGTGGGCCACAAATACAGTTGACCGTAAGAGTGACCAGTGTTCTACCCGGATATCACTGAAGTTAGGAACCAAATTAACATTGAAGTTCGAGAGGAAAGCCAGTTGCCTACTGCCACCAGTTCTAATTAGGAAAATCCAAATCAAGCGGTTCAAATTAAAATGCGAGTGCAAATTCGAATAGTAGAATTGCACTCGTATTTTAATTTGAACGGATCATTTCCGCCTTCTGAAGTAACTCCGACCTTGTCACACTTGGCTTGGTCCCCAGTATTAAATAGTACAAGAATAAAGGAGGAAGGCAGATGAATAAATTCCTGAGCAAATAGTGTTATCGAACACCTTTTATCCTTTGCTAATGTTGTGGGTATCGGATATGGCTTCAAAGAGATCAATGGACAATCGACGAATTCAGAGGCCATTATGGTGAAAATAGGTGATCCAATCCTTTAATAGCATTAAATGCTTTTAATAACTCTGCATGGGTTACCTACAGCGATTACATGGTCGGGTATATCCTTAGTCACGACACTTCCTGCACCTATAGTTACGTTATCTCCAATTTTTACTCCTGGGCATATTATTGTTCCACCACCAACCCAAACATTATTTCCTATCACAATTGGTTTAGCGTATTCTTTGCCAGTAAGTCTTTCTGTAGGGTCAATAGGATGTGCAGCTGTATATATTTGAACATTTGGTGCTAAAAGTACATTATCTCCGATTTTAACCTTATTAACATCGAGTATAATACATCCATAGTTGGCATAAAAATTTTCGCCAATTTCTATATTATAACCATAGTCACAATTAAATGGTGCTTCGATATGAAACGAACCTTTAGAATTAAACAGTTGCTTTAGAATTTGCTGTCTTTTTTCTTTTTCATTTGGTCTCGTGTGGTTAAATTCGAAAGTCAGATTCCTTGCATAATTTCTTTCTCTAACTAAGTCTTCATCACCAGCATTATAGTGATCGCCTGATAACATTTTCTCTTTTTCGCTTTTTATCATATGCTTCTCCTCCATTGTTAAGTATTAATGTTATTTTTGCTTAAATATGAAACTTTAAACGAACATGGTCTTGTGTTCATCAATATATATGAATCGGCTTGCGATATTATGGCAACACACCAAATATATCGGTAAATCCAATACTGGAAATAGGTGGCCTATGCCCAGATTCCAAAAACGTTTGACAAATAGGTTTTACAATTGTAAAATAATAATGAATTCGACAATTGTAAAATGAGGAGCACTGGAAATGGCAGGTATACAAAAAATCCCCGACAGTGAGCTGGAAATCATGATGACTATTTGGGATGCGGATGAAAAAGTAACATCCGATTATATCATGGATCACCTGGATAAGGCTTGGCAGAAAACAACTGTGCTTAATTTCTTAAGTCGGCTTTGTGACCGCGGCTTTTTATCGTGCCACAAGGAAGGCCGGTTTAATATTTATGAGGTCTTGGTAAAAAAAGACGATTATTTGCAAAAGGAAAGCAAGACATTTTTGCGGAAAATGCACCACAACTCCCTGACCAGTTTAGTTGCGGCCCTTTACGACGGAGAAAGCGTTTCCAAGGAAGATTTGAAGGAGCTGAAAAAGTATATAGAGGAGGCGGAATAAATGCTGAATAATATTTTTCTGATTTCCCTCACCATGTCGGCAGTCATTGTCTTACTGCTCATAATTTCGCCATTTTTACTTAAAAGGTACAGTGCCAAATGGTGTTATTTTGTGTGGCTGTTATTAGCGCTCCGCCTAATAATACCTTGGAGGCTTGAATTGCCTCAGGCGCCTGTCCATCTACCCGCGCCGTCCAACCAAACCATTATTCTTAATCAAGATGGAATGCCCGGTCTGATTATGGGCGACAGTTACCTGGAAAAAGGCAATAACCCTTCTGCTCCTGTTTCTGCATCTACATCTGCATCTGCATTCGTTTCTGAATCAGCTTCTGCCGATTATACCTCTGTCATCACCCTGCAGGAATTATTGCTTGTCATTTGGGCCTTAGGCGCCATGTCCTTCTTCCTGTTCCATATGATCAGTTATGTAATATTCCAGAGAAAAATCAAGCCGTATTGCAGCGAGACTGATCGTACGGTGCTGGACAGTGTTTTAAATTCTATGAAAATAAAAGGGAGGCCACAGCTTTTTAGATGTTCTAAAATAGCAAGCCCCATGCTGACAGGCTTTTTTCAGGCGGCGATTTTATTGCCTGACTTGGATTATACCCGGGAGGAATTGTCTGTCGTCTTACAGCATGAGCTTATCCACTACAAAAGGGGCGATATTTGGTATAAACTGTTTTTGCTTACAGCCAATTCCGTACACTGGTTTAATCCCTTCGTCTATTTCATGATCAAGGCGGCCAACCGGGATTTGGAGTATTCCTGTGATGACATCGTAGTCAGAAACAGCGATCTGAATTTTAGGAAAGAATATTCGTTGACCATCCTGAAATCGATGCAAAACAGCCGGACAACACACTCCATGGCGCTTTCAACGGGCTTTTCAGAGAGCGGCAAGAGTGCCAAGAAAAGATTTGCCAATATTTTTGACAGGAACAACAAAAAAAGAGGCATTTGGGCGCTGGTGTTTGTCCTGGCCCTGGCAGGTGTTACCGGCACAATGGTTGCTTGCAGCAGTGGACAGGTAAGCGTCGATACGCAAGAAAGTAGCGACAATCAAAAGAAAGGAACCCTTGGCCAGCCGGACGGCTATGCCGAAAAATTATATCAATATCAAGGAACTTATACCGGTGATAACTCAACGGTAGCCGCAATTATCCACGCACTTAGCTTTACGGATTTGCCTCTAAAATCCATCGAGCTACAAACGGATAGCGAGCCTTATGGAATTACGGTCAATTATCAGGTTGACAGCCGGGCCAATTATCGTTCTCTCGGAGATATTGAGACCAGTTGGAACAAAAACGCGGCCGTGATGTTCAGCTTGATTCCTAATGCCGGCGAGACTTCGTTCAGACTTTATGATCAATACGGCGATTTTGCTGGGTCTTATTATAACCGGGAAAACTTAAGCGAACGTTACGGAATGGAATATTTTACGGACGATACGGTGAAAGAGGCCGCGGGCAGCCTGGATTCCTTCACCAATTACCTGAACAACGTTTCCACTATAAAAAATGCGGAGGATTTTTACAGCGAAGGACAAAAGCAAAGTATAGAGAGAGAGAAGCAGATCTATTCCGTGATCGGGGATGACCGTCAAATTACTGTAAACAGCGGTACGGGATTTCCGGTTACGGTAACAGATGCTTTTGCCGCCGATCCTCCCATCAAAGAACTAGCAGCTCAAAAAGAAATTTTGGCACAATATACAGGCAAAAAGATCAAGTTTTTAACCTATCAGATCAACAATTTTAAAACAAACGACGTGACATTTTACCTGTTTGCTTTTGACGGGGAGAAAATGATTGCTTATGCCGATTTAAAAACAGCCGCCTCCGAGCAGAATGTCATCAGGATATTAAACGCTTTACAGTAGAGAGACGATGAAGAATCATTATGTAAATTATGTCTAGCAATTTATTCGAAGTGTATCGACGGATTCGAAATCCTCCTTCATACACTGGTGGGCGGCTAATAGCAGTTTGGATTGGGATTGGCAAAAGCAAAGCGTTTTGAACCAGGACAATTATGTAGAACAAATGGCGTGCCGGTGGCACGCCATTTGTTCTACTAGTCAGAAAGTATAACCTTCAGTTGGATACTTTCTGGAAGCATAAGTGCAACTAAGGCGGCCGGCTTCGCTGAGGCTTGGCGCCAGCCAAGTTTTCTTTATTCCATTACAGATTTATGCAATTTTCAAGCAAACAGTGAAAGTTGTTCCATATCCTATTTTGCTGTCTACAGTTATCCCGCCGCCGATAATTTCAATGACTTTCTTAACAAGGGCAAGCCCCAACCCGTTTCCTTCCTGTGAATGTGAGGTGTCTCCCTGATAGAACTTATCAAAAACATGTTTTCTTACGGCTTCATCCATACCGCAGCCACTGTCCTTCACCGAAACCACAGCTAAGCCATTTTCGATTTTCAGTGTCAATGCGATGGAACCGCCCGGATTGGTAAATTTGATGGCGTTGGAAAGCAGATTGTTCCACACAAGCTCCAGCATACTTTCGTCATAGCTTACGATTGTCTCATCTAAATCGGCTGTAAATGTGATGCCTTTACTTTCCCATAAATCCTCAAAAGCAAGGGCACAGCAACGCAGCTGCTCACTTAGGTCATAGGGTGCAGATCCCGGCATGATCGCCTGATTTTCCAGCTTGTTCAGCTTCAGGATATTGGTGACCAGCGCAGACAGCTTCTGCGCTGCAGTCACGACGGTTTTGGCATATTCCCTGCGCTCCTCCGGTGATAGAGTTTCGTGCTGCAGCGCCATAGCGTAGCTCTGGATGACAGAAAGGGGCGTCTTGATCTCATGAGAGACATTGGCAATGTAATCACTTTTCAAGGTTTCGATGCTGGCAAGCTCCTCTGCCATTTTATTAAAGTCATTGAACATCACTTCAATGTAGTCTTTTTTTCCGTCCTTACGCAATGGGGCAACACGAACCGAAAAATCACCTTCTGCGATCTTCCTTGCAGCTTCACTGAGCCGCCGCATGGGGCGGCTGAAAGAGTAGTGGCGCATGATGCCAGTGATCACAGTTAAAATCAGGGCCATCAAAATTAAATAGCCAAATATGGAGTAGGTAGTCCAGAAATCTTCTTTTACAGTGGCAAGGTAAATCAAGAGACCGCCTACGATGAAGATGATGAGCACCAGGAGTATGCCTGCGAAGTCTTTAAAGGATATAAAACTCGTATCGATTCGTTTATCTTCTTTTTTTCGCCTCATTTCAGCACTGCCTTATACCCAAGTCCATGAACAGTAACTATTTCAAAGTCCTTGCAACATGAAAATTTATCCCGCAGCTTGGTGATATAAACGTCCACCGTGCGGGGATTGCTTTCGCTGTCCATTACCCAGAACTCATCCATCAGCTGATTACGAGTAAATGTCCGTTTGGGATAAGACAAAAGTTTGAAAAGGATATTGAATTCCTTAACAGTAAGCCGAATCTCTTCCTCATCTATATATGTCGTCATTTCATCTGCATTCATCAGTAGACTGCCAATAATCAGCTTCTTTTCATTGGCAATGTTGGCTCTGCGTAGCAAAGCACCTACCCGTAGTACCAGTTCATCCATATCAATTGGCTTAACCATATAATCGTCAATGCCAATCCGGAACCCCTTTTGCTTGGCAGATATATCATCACGGGCAGTAATGAACAAAATCGGTATGGTTTTATCCTGATCTCTTACCAAAGATGCAAATTCAAATCCGTCCATCTGAGGCATCATAATATCCGAAGTGATAAGATCTATCATATTGTTCATCATTTTGTCAAATGCCTCCATAGCAGTTTTACACCCGATTGCATGATAGCCATTATCGTTCAGATAGGCACATATGATGTGATTCAATTTTAAGTCATCTTCGACAACGAGAATATTAATCATAACTTTGCTCCTTTAATTAGTTTATCACTTTGAAAAACTCTATTGATTTTAGAAATCTTATTCTATTATAGATCTGAGTTGTTAAAATAATGTTAACAATCCTATCAGATTAGAATTAGCAAGATTCAACATATCCAAATAATCGCATTCATCATCCACAATTAAAATTTTATGATTCATATTCCTGCATCTCATCTCATTCTTAATACACGATAGCAGCCAATTCTAACATAAATCTAACAGATTCTATTTTCTTCATATTAATATTTCTTTAACAATAGTTTACATTTCACAAACATCTATTTTATATCGTAATGTCAATTACACAAAAGTAATTTAGCCAAAAAAAGATATAAGGAAGGTTTATAATGAAAGCAGCTATTTATAAAGGCATTAAAAACGTAACTATTAATGAACTTGCAAAAATGGAAAATATACGTTAAGGTCAGGCATTTTTATATAGAGAAGAAGGAATACGGAGTACGGTGATTGATATACGTATGAAAGATAATATGCAATCAGGCAAATAAATGCTTTTTCAAAAAGTCTGCCATTCGATTACATGCTTTATCAATTTTTTTGGAACGGTAGAAATGGAACCCGTGCCGTTCATTGTCATAATCATGCAATTCTACAGAGACACCAGCTTGCTCCAACAAATGAGCATACCGCACACCCTCATCGTGAAGAGAATCACGCCCTGCCAGAATCATAAGCGCATCAGGCATGCCAGCCAGCTCTTCATTAGATGCATATATGGGGGAAACCAATGGATTTTTCGCATCCTTCTGTTCTATATAACAAGCGTCATATATGCTGGCCTGTTTTGGCTTGATTGCACCATTTGGACATGGCTTGTCATAAGGACTTGTAGATAAATCTAGTGGCGGATAATTCAACGCCTGACATACAAAAGAGAATTCCTTTTTACGTGTAGCCTGCAGGCAGGTAACTGTTGACAGATTACCGCCAGCACTGTAGCCGCCAATTGCCATGTGGTCGGGGTCTATACCATATTTTTCGGCATTCTGGTGTACGTGTTTGACCACAGCATAAGTCTGGTTCACTGCTATGGGGAACGGATTTTCCGGTGCTTTGCCATAATCTATAGAAATTATTTTGCATCCAACCTTCTTCAGATAAATCAAGTTCATAGGCTCATCACTGTCTGCATCCATCAAAATAAAACCGCCACCATGCAAATCGAAAAAGATTGGTTTTACTGTTTTGTCCTCGAATCCGTACCACAAAGTACGCACCGGGCCCACTTCGGTCTCAAGAATAACTTCTTTTCCTGCGTGGGTGGATTTGGGGCCAAATATTTTCATCAGGAAATTGGTGAAATCCCGGGACTTTTTCACTTTATTAATTATTTTTTCTCTTGAACTTTCTTTACGCATGATTGTATATCCTTCCTTTTTCACAGGATAAATTCCGATTTATCGGGTTGTTAACTAAATAATTTATATGTCACATTATCCTACCAATCCGACATAGCTCTTAGGAATATTATACCTATTTGACAACGAGAATATTAATCATAACTTTGCTTCTTAGTAGTTTATGACTTTAGAAAACTCTATTGATTTTTGGAATTTATTCTATTATAAATCTAAGTTGTCAAAATAATGTTAAACAATCCTATTAGATTAATATTTCTTTAACAATAGTTTAACATTTTACAAACACCTATTTTATATCATGATGTCAAATGAATTACACAAAAGTAATTCAGGCAAAAAAGATATAAGGAAGGTGTTTTATAATGAAAGCAGCTATTTATAACGGTATTAAAGACGTAACTATTAATGAACTTGCAATGCCGGTATGTGGAGAAAATGACATAATCGTTAGAAATCTGTATGCGAGCATTTGCGGCTCGGATATTAGCGCTTATTATCACGGAGGTGATTCTGTTCGCATTTTTAAAGGCTTTGAATTTGGCCACGAAATGGTTTCCGAAGTTGTCGAAGTTGGACAAAATGTCAAGGGGATTGAAATTGGACAAAGAGTCTATCCTTATCCTTTAGAAGCCAAAAATGATAGATCAAGAGCAGCAACTGTAGGCGGATTCTCTGAATATGTTCAAATACCTAATTGCGAACTAGGAAAATCCGTATATCTTGTGAACGACAAGATTTCTTCCAAAGTTGCGGCACTCATTGAACCATTTACAGTGGGAACCTGTGCTGCGAGAAAAGCAAATCCACAGCCTGGTCAAAAGGCTATTGTGTTTGGTGCTGGAGCAATCGGAGTAGCTGCCGCCATTGCCCTGAAACATTATGGCGTTGAGAAAGTAATGATTGCAGATCTGTCTGATTTCCGCTTGGATAAAGTAAAGAATCTTGGTTTTGAAGTTTGTAACAGTGCAAAGGAGGACATCATAACGAAAGCAAAGACTGTTTTCGGAGAAGTTCCTGGATACCCTTCGTCATGTGCAGATGTAGATATTTACATTGATGCTGTTGGCGCAAGTGTCGTCATTGAACAATGGCAAAACATGGCAAAGTATGGTAATAAGCTGGTGGTAGTAGGCGTTCATCATAAACCAGTACCGATTGACTTTACACTGATAACTTATAAAGATGCTCAGATATTGGGATCAGGCGGCTACCATCCTCAAGATGTTGCAACTGTGTTTGAAATTATGGAAAGCGGGAAATTTAACTTGGAGTCTCTTGTTACCCATGAATTCAATCTGAAAGATATTGTGGAAGCGATAGAAACAGCAAGCAAAACAGAAGAAGCATTTAAAGTTGAAATCAAGTATTGAATTGACTATGACCTTATTATTCTTTAAGTATCAAGTAACGTGCATGATTAAACATTATAGATAAAGTGAGGGGTAAATATTATGAAAAATGTATGTGTAATCACTGGTGGCGGAAGTGGAATGGGATTTGCAGCTGCTAAACTGGCGGGAAAAGATCATTATATAATTATTTCAGGAAGAAATGTTGAAAAATTACAATCAGCAATTGATGAGTTAAAAGCAGAAGGAATTGAGGCAGAAGCTTTTGCTTGTGATGTTTCAGATTTTGAATCGGTTACCAGATTGGCTGAGCGTGCGGCTGAAGTTGGAAAAATTGATGCTGTCATTCATTCAGCAGGGTTATCACCGCATATGGGTGAGGCACAAAAAATTATGGAAGTTAATGCACTTGGAACTATTAATGTGAATGAGGTTTTTAGTGCTAAAATGGGAAAAGGAACCTGTATTCTGGATGTTGCATCTACTTCGGCATACATGTTGCCAGATGAGGCTTTACCTGTATCGAATTATGAATTAAGTTTTACAGATAAAGAGCAATTTATAAAAAAGATGGTAGACGCAGTAAAGCATTTTCCAGAACATATGCATTCCAGTATGGCCTATCCCATATCTAAAAATTTCGTAATCTGGTATGCAAAGAAATGCGCAGCGTTATATGGAGACAAAGGAATCCGTGTAGTATCAGTATCTCCAGGAAATATTGAAACACCGATGGGAAAATTAGAATCTGAAGAAGGAGATAAATTTACAAAATGTTGTGCAATTAAGCGATTTGGCTATGCCGAAGAAGTTGCATATCTGTTGACTTCTTGTATTGATAAAAGAAATGGATTTTTAACAGGTACGGACATACTTTGTGATGGAGGATTAGTATCTGGTATGAAATCAATGAAAAAGTAACTCTCAAGAAAGAAAAGTAAACAAGTAAAGCGTAAACAAATCTTATATAAGTATTAAAGGAGAAATAATAATGAAACTTAAGGAAAAAGTTGCAATAGTAACAGGAGCTGCTTCAGGAATGGGAAAGTCCATTGCCATTCTATATGCTCAGGAAGGAGCAAAGGTGGTAGTATCTGACATTAACTTGGAAGGTGCAAAAGCAACTGTAGCTGAGATTGAGGTAAATGGTGGATCTGCTATGGCAGTATTAACCAATGTAACCAAAGAAGAAGACATACAAAACCTAATTGATACTACCGTTAAAACTTATGGCACAGTTGATATTCTAGTCAACAATGCCGGCATAATGGACAATATGGCTGCGGCTGCGGATGTTACAGATGAACTATGGGATAGGGTATTTGCAGTTAATACTACTTCAGTGATGAGGGCTACCAGAAAAGTGTTGTCGATATTTTTGACTAAAGGCGCTGGGGTAATTATCAATATAGCTTCAGTAGGGGGCCTTCGTGGCAGTATAGCTGGTGCTGCCTATACTGCTTCCAAACATGCAGTAGTAGGCTTCACCAAGAATACAGGTTTCCAATATGCAAAAGAAGGCATCCGCTGCAATGCCATTGCTCCAGGGCCAATAAAAACCAATATCAATGCAACTATGGGCAACGTTAATCAGAGGGGTGCAGCAATATGTAGGACCGGAATGAGTCTGATTCCGCGACTAGGTGAACCGGAAGAAATAGCCGGAGCTGCTCTGTTCCTGGCTTCAGATGATTCCAGATTTGTTAACGGTACAGTTTTGACTGTTGATGGCGGTTGGACTGCTTATTAAAAGTTGTTTTATGATTTTTATTGATAAAAATATTTTGGACGTTTTTGTCATTCCGTTCGCAATATTTTTCTTAAAAAACAAAGCCTATCAAACTTTCATAGCACAATTACATCATCAAACTGATAAGGGGCGAGTTTATTCGTCGGTTCAGGGCGCTTGGCTAAGGGATGTTGAGCGGCTTCAGGTGATACTATTCTTTAGTCCCTACGACAACTATCGTAACACCGGGAATAACTGTTAAGGAGTAGTAAAAAACCATTTATGCACAGATGATAAAAATGTTCCATAATTATTAAAAATTGATATTGGGCCTTTATGATAGTGGCAGCTCAGGCTCAGGCGGCGATAAAACATCAAGTGAAATAGTATTGACTTAGCTTTCAGCCTTAACATCAAGGCTTTGAAGGTATACGTACAAAATAAAGTATGAGTATTGTCTTTTATGATTTTAAGAGACAATACCCTGATTTTAATTTTTTGATTCTGGTACAAAATATTAATAGAAAAATAGGTATATGGAACACACTTTTGAAACTAATTATGGAACACTTTGTGGAATAGTAGTAAATTTGCGCTAGGTCGGAAGGAATTCATCTCATTCCAATCGCCGATTTTCTAACTCCATAAAGATCTAGATTGAGCAATATTCCTTTGGCAACCGAACTACAAAAGAGGTTTCTTTTCCCGGAATACTAGAGACTTTGATAGTACCTTTATGGCTTTTAACAATCCAATTTGCAATAGAGAGGCCAAGCCCTGTACCTTCAATACTTTTTGCTCTGGCCTTATCAATTCGGTAAAAACGCTCAAAGATTTTATCTGAATGTTGTTGTTCGATTCCTTCACCGGTATCAGATACTGAAATTTCGACAGCATTTCCGATAACCCTCCCCACTAATCTCACTTCACCCTTAATTGGGGTGTGTTTAATGGCATTGTCAACTAGAATAAGTATGAGTTGGCCTATTCTTTTTTCATCCCCATAAAAGTCCACTCCTGGCTCAACCTCTATCTTTAGCTCTATTCCTTTGTTGTTTGCCATAGGTATAAGTGGTTTGACAACCTGGTGAATAGCTCTGTCTAAAGAGAAAGTAATTTTTTCAAGTATCTGTTGGGCAGAATCAACTCTGGCTAAGAACAATAAGTCTTCCACTAGTCTAGTCATATGAGACGCTTCAATTTGAATATTATTCAACCACTCTTCCTGTTCTTCGACGGTTTCTCTCGGATTACCCATCACTAATTCAAGGTTTGTTTGGATTACTGCCAGGGGAGTACGTAGTTCATGTGAGGCATCTGCTACAAAATCCTTTTGCCTTTGCCAAGACTTTCTTATAGGTATTAATGCTTTTTCGGCTAAGTAAAGGCTAGAGTAAAACGCTAATCCTAAGCAGATAATACCGGTCATAAAAAGAGCTGCCAGTAAGAACCTAAGAACCATAAATTCTCGTTTAAGACCTACAAATACTACCAGCAAACCCGGTTGTTGTTTTTGGGGGACTTTGAGAAAGGTAAAAGAGAGCCCGTGCCAATCAGAATCTCCCTTACTATCTTTCCTCTTTAGAACTCCTTGAGCCAACTCCTTTAGTTCCTTTGGGCCAAAGTGTGGGTTAGTTGAAAAGGTTTGCGTAATTTCGCCGGATTCTTTAGTCTTAATATAAAAATATTCTGTTCTATTGAATTGTTCCAGTTGTTCCGCTGAGTCGGACTCAATGGCAACAGCGATATTTTGCACTAATTGTTCCGATTGATTGAAGATTTGATGTTCCATGAGAAAATAGGTACTTATTATAAATAGCAATAAGAGAATTGTCATAATTAAAATGTTTGATAAGGTAAGCCTTAATCTCAAAGAATCAAATAGCTTATCTCCTTTAAACGTAGCTCTTAATCTTAAAGAGCTGATTTTTTTATTCCCTTTAAACAATAACCTACACCCCGAATCGTTTCTATTGAAAAACATTTAAATTTAATTTTTTTCCGTAAGAAGTAGATATATACTTCAACATTGGACAATTCTACGTCCGAGTCTAATCCCCAAACCCTATCTAAGAGTTGATCCTTGGTTATCACCTGATTAGGGTTACGCATGAAAAGTTCAAGTAATAACGATTCCTTTAAGGTCAATTTAACACTATCCGTTCCGTATGATACCTCACAAAGGAGCGGGTCAAGTACCAATCCGAATACCTCAATTCTATCCCCAGTTATTTGAACTCCTTTTCTTCTGGCCAATGCTCTTATACGGGCTAACAATTCCCCAGTTGAAAATGGTTTTATTAGGTAGTCATCAGCCCCGGCATCAAGTCCATCTATTCTATCTTCGACTGAATCTTTCGCTGTTAACAGGATAATGGGAGTCATAATCCCTTTATTTCGAAGATCTTTTAAAACCTCTACCCCCTCTTTATAGGGCAGCATCCTATCTAGAACAATTAAATCATATACCCCAGTTTCGGCCATTGCTTGACCTGTCTCCCCGTTATAAGCCAAGTCAACTCCGTAATTATTTTTTCTTAGGATATAGGCTAAGGGACCAACTAACCTTTTTTCATCATCGACTAGCAATAACCTCATAGAAATCACCTCTTAATAATCTTAACCTACCATTCTTAAAATATCATTAAAAATTATTATTTTTTAAGCTAATTTAAAGTTTTGGAATTTATACTTGGGTTAGAAAATATAGGAGGGATACTTTATGATGTTTAAAAAACTAAAAAATCTTAACAAGATGTGGTACCTATTACTAGTTTTGATCCTATTATTAGGAGCGGGCGGTGGTTTAGCAGCAAAATATTACCTTAGACAAGCAAATATCGGAGTGCAAACGGCAAGGTCAGTGGAACAAGATTTGCTGTACCTGGATAGCACCTCAACTTTTAAGATGTCACCGGACCAAGCTAAAACAATACTACCTCTAATTGAAAAAATGTCTACATCTGATACAAATAGTTCGCCCTCAATAAATGATCTCGCAAAACAGGTTTATGAAATCCTGACTCCTGTCCAATATCAGACGTTAACAGACCATGGTAAGCTTGGAACAGGTAAAGCTGAGAGTGATGGCAAAAAGGGGAATAGACGGGGGGATAGCCGTGGGTTCGAAAAAGTAGGATTTAACATCATCGGTATAGGTGATCCCAAAGCCGACGCCCTTTACGATATAGTTATCAAAATGTTAAAGGAACGCAGTGTTGAAATAATCAAAAATCCAGTTTCGTAGTTTCAACATGGATTAAATCCTGGTACATAAGTGACGGGGTTTAAAAAAAATGCATTGAGAAAATAAAAGGGATGTACCTGAACTGAAATTCAGAACATCCTTTCATTTTTGCATTATTATTTCCTAGCATGGGCTTGGTTGAATAAAACTTACCTTAGAGGAAATTCGAATAGATTTTTAAGGGAAATTAAAGGTTAGTGAATTAGAATTACCTCCAAGGTAAAGAGAGGTTTTAAGAAGCCTTTTAGATACCATAATCGATACTTAGGGGGTATTAAAATGAGGCCATTGCGTGTATTGGTATTTTCCGCTACTTATGGGACGGGTCATGTAAAGGCGGCGGAAGCCCTAATTGCAGCTCTTCGAATGAATGAACCTTCAGCCGAGATTATTCACGAAGATGCAATAGCAGTAATTAGTAGGGGTTTAAATCAGTTGCTCCGAAGTTCTTATATTGGAGTTATTAAACACGTACCAAAGGTTTGGGGTAAGTATTATTATCGCACACAAGAAATAGCAGATGATTCCCTTCTTCAACGTTTTCTGAATACGTTTGGACGAAGACAATTTATCAATTATATTCGGGATTTGGAACCCGATGTTATTGTATGTACTTACCCGACCGTTGCAGGGGTGCTTGCCCAGTTAAGGATGAAAGGGGAACTGGGCATTCCTATTGTTACCGTTGTAACGGATTATACTGTTCACAGTCATTGGATTCATTTCGGGGTGGATTGTTACATTGTAGGTAGCCCCCAAGTAGCAAGGGGGTTGATGAATAGAGGAATAAAGGCTTCCCATATTCAAGTGTCGGGAATTCCAGTCAATCCTCGATTTGAACGTGAAGCAGACAAAGACGAAAGACTTTCCAAATTAGGATTGGAGAAAGACCGGTTAACTTTCTTAATTATGGGTGGAGTCTATGGAGTCTTAGGTAAGGCGAAATGGATGTGTAACCTCGTTGCTAATCTTGAGGGGCCGGTACAAGCGATTATAGTTTGCGGCAAGGATCATAAACTCTATAAGTCTTTAGATTCTGTAGTCCAAGATGCACGTAATCCAGTGGTAAGGTTTGACTTTATAAATTACGTTGATGAGTTGATGAGTATAGCCGATATCATTATCACAAAGGCCGGTGGACTCACGGTTTCGGAGTCGTTGACCAAACAACTTCCTATTATTGTTTTCAAACCTATTCCCGGCCAAGAAGAAAACAATGCTAATTATATTGAGGAAATCGGTGCGGGACGTATTGCTCGTACGGATGAAGAGCTTATAAGCATACTTAATGAACTGATTACGAATCCACAGGAAATAAAGAAGATGAGTAACGCTGCAGCTCAAATCTCGCCGCGACATTCTGCCGAAAAAGCGGTTAAAGCCATATTAGAGTTGGCAAGAGATTCGCCGCATCATATCAATGGCGTTGAGCTGGATTTATTAGAAGCGGGATGCGGGGTGTGAAGGTGAGAAACTATTTGGCTAGAGGATTTTGGATGCTTCTAGTACCGCTTATTATGTTATTCTACGGGCCACTCAACCATGCAAATGGAAATGTTTATTCTCTTGTCACTGTCTTGGATCAACATATTCCTTTTATAAAGTATTTCATTGTCCCATATTTAGCATGGTATCTTTTAATGTTTGTTGTCTTGGCTTGGCTTATGAAACGAGATAATGAGCTATATATTTTGAGTTTAGCCTCTATATGTCTCGGTCTATTCCTGAGTTTTCTGGTCTACACAGTATTTCAGACTACGGTTCCTCGTCCAGTCATTTTGGGTCAGGATTTATTCTCGAATTTAACCCGATTTATGTATGGGATGGATAATCCATATAACGCTTTTCCGAGTATTCATGTAATGACAGCGTACATTGCTTTTATGGCGAGTGGTAAGGTCAAAGGTTGTAGCAAGAAAATATTGCTAGCGAGTCAAATACTTTCTGTGCTTGTAATATTATCAACTGTTTTTTTAAAACAACATACAATTATGGATGTTACTGGGGGTATTTTCTTAGGGGGAAGTCTATTCAAATCAATGACATTGCTTCAGGGTCTAAAGCATCAGAGATTAATAGCTCACGCACCCATGGGCATAACTTTAAAACCACAAGAAGATAAATATGGTACAGGTTATGCAACGAAGGTAGGACATGCGTTAAGGTAAAAGGAGTTGACAACAACTAATCATTGCCCTTGTCGGTTACATTTCGGTTAAACATAAGAACATACAACAATAATTGACCATACCGTGATTTTATGGACACAGAAAACGTTTGATAAAATCACGGGGGCGTTCATAAAAAACCGCTCAAAGCCAACGTATTTCATTACGTTTTGTGCCTTGAGCGAATCGAAAGGAATGGATATAAAAATGAAAAAGGGATTATTAACCTTAGTGGTATTTCTAATGCTTGTAATGGTAATGAGTTCGTTAGCAGGATGTGGGAATACAAATGGGAACACAAACGCTACAGGCTCAAGTAATTTAAAACAAATAAAAAACGTTACAGCAATCACTGAGGTATTTGGGGACGGGCAAAAGGTAAGCGCTGTAGCGGTGGAATACGACAAAGACATTGATAATTCAAAGCTTACAACTTCAGATTACTCAGTAGACAGCAAAACAATAACAAAGGTGTATGCTAATACTGAGGCGGCTAAGGCATCCAAAGGCGTAAACGGAAAGTATGTAATTATTGAGCTCTCGACGGATATTTCGCCCGATACAAGGAATGGTCCCGGCAATGGTGCCAATGGAGCCGGTAACGGCCAGAATGGCAATGCCGCGCAGGGTGCTTCTCAGGGTGCCAACCCGCCCCAGGGCGGCGGTGGTCCCAGCTTGGGCTCCGCAGCAAGCGATTCATCCGAAAGCAAACCCTTGACCGTCAATGTGACACAGAACGGCGACATCGCGACGACGGATGGACAAACCTACAAGGCGGATGCCGGCGTGATGACGAACAGCAAGGACATCAACCTGGTGGTGGAGGACTTCAAGCAGCTTGTTTACACGGATCCGAACTACAACAATGAAAAACTGATGTACAACCTGTATGTGCCGAAGAATTACGATCCGTCCAAGAAGTATCCGCTGGTGCTGTTCATGCATGATGCCGGCGTTGTCAGCAACAACCCCACGAATACGCTGACGCAGGGCTTAGGCGCTGTCATCTGGGCCACACCATCTGAACAGGCAAAGAACGAATGCTTTGTGCTTGCACCCCAGTACACCTCTGTTATAGCTGATGACAGTTCTACGACCACTGAACTAATGGACATCACAGTGGATTTGGTCAAGGAGCTGGAGAAGCAGTACAGCATCGACCCCAACCGCCTCTATAACACCGGTCAGTCCATGGGCGGCATGACCTCCATCGCTATGGACATCAAGTATCCGGACATGTTTGCGGCGTCTCTGTTGGTTGCTTGTCAGTGGGATCCGACCAAGGTAACCCCGATGGCGAAGGACAACCTGTGGATCATCGTCTCCGAGGGTGATAGCAAGGCTAGCCCGGGCATGGACGCCATCACTGAAGCATTGAAGAAGCAGGGTGCTACCGTAAGCAGCAAGGCGACCTGGAACGCAGAAGCCAGTGCAGCGGAATTATCAACCGATGTTAGCAACATGCTTGCTGCGGGCTGCAACATCAATTATACGGTCTTCAAGAACGGCAGCCATAGGTATACCTGGCAGTATGCCTATACGATTGAGGGTGTGCGGGACTGGCTGTTCAAACAGGTGAAGAAGTAATCACCGTCAATTCCCCGTGCCTGCGACAGCATGGCGGAAAAGGAGATGATGATCACATGAAGAGGATTCTAACATTACTGTTGTTATTTTCTGTGGCCATATTGGTTTTGGCATCCTGTTCCCAGAACAGCGCAAACCAGGCCGCGGCCGGTCCGAATACCGTTGCCAGTGGCACAACCGGAACGGGTGATACGGAAAATTCGCATGTCAAAAGCATAACGGCCATCAACAAGGTGTTTTCGGATGGCATCAAGACTGTAGCCGTTGTGCTTGAATACGACAAGAGCATCAGCACCGCAAAGCTTTCGGCCTCCGCTTTTGCGGTGGAAGGCAAGACCGTTACGAAGGTGTACGCAAACACCGAGGCGTCAACGGCCGCACAGGGCGTTGACGGCAAGTTTGTCATCGTTGAGCTTTCGACCGATTACCAGATTCCTGTCGGCGCGGCTGCCACTTCATCACAACCTGCAGGCAATCCGCCGGCCAATGGAGGGAATGCCCCCACCGGTCAGGCAGGCGGCGCGCCGGGAACGGGAACGAGCCAATCCGACAGTGCAGCGCCCTCCATTACCCAGGAGGACAAAACGAAGCATCCCGGATTGTTGCTTTCCACAACGAACGGTGGGGACGGTATTTCTGTCTCCTTCACCCAGACAGGCAGCATCTCAACGGTTGACGGTGAAACCTATAAAGCAGGAAACACCGCGCTGAACAACCAAGAAGACATCAACCTGATTGTGGACGACTTCCTCAAGCCCGACTTCAGTGAACCCAACTACCAGCAGCATTACAAGTTCAATCTGTATGTCCCCAAGGATTACGACAAGAGCAAATCGTATCCGCTGGTGCTGTTTATTCAGGATGAAGACTCACTGAGCAGCAAGCACGCGGGTTCCCTGACACAGGGCCTTGGCGGCGTCATTTGGGCGGACACCGCGGAACAAGCAAAAAATGAATGCTTCGTCCTGGTGCCCAGTTTCCGGGATACCATTGTTGGCGACAACACAGTACAACGCCTAACCTGGACATGACGGCGGATCTGATCAAATATCTGGAAACGCAATACAGTATCGACAAAAACCGGATATACAGCACCGGCAGAAGGTAGCATTTGACGCTTACAATATTAACTGCAACAACTATTTTAAACTGAGAGATATGACGATAGCTATAGCCGGTACTGTAAAAGAGTTTGAAGTAACATAATTTATTTAAGATTCCAGTGCAGAAAGTCTTAAAACGAAATTAAGTTTTCATTCATCGTACTAAATCGCATTGAAAATCAGTTGGATGATTAATCCCTATTTACAGAACCCCGATCACAAGCGGGTTTAAAGGTCTCAGTCATTTGGCAGAGAATAGAGACGAGCAACTATTTCCGACGATCCTGAAAACTTATTTTACAATTTGGGGTTTCTGCGCTGGAATAATTTAACAGATAATAAAAAGTGTTCCATAATGGTTAAAAATTGAGATTGGTCCTTTATGATAGTGGCTGCCCAGGCTGTGTTAAAGAACAAAGCCTAATCGAAGTAAGGTTTAAAATAGTATAAATAAAGCTGTTGAAGCCTTATGTATCAAGGGCTTGATGAGTTATATAAAAAAATAAGGCAAGGGTACTGTCGCTTAGTAAGATTAAGAGGCAGTACCCTATTTTTATTGATTTCTTGTACTTCTTTTTTAGTTGATGAAGTGAACTTAGATTGTTGGAGAAAAAGAATGCATACGGTTCATGACAAGCAACCGTGAGGTTGCTTATAATTGATGTATGTGGGACAAAGACGCTATATTCAAAGCACTCAGCGACTCGACTCGACGGCTGATATTAGACGAGCTATCCGAACGCAACGAGGTGACGTTGTATGAACTTACGGTACGTCTAATTACGAAGCACAATCTTAACTTTTCGCGACAGGCGATAGCTAAACATCTTTCTGCCTTGGATGATGCAGGGCTCGTAAAATCAAAACGAAAGGGGAAATATCGAGTACTTAGTTTCAACAACGAACCACTTAAAGACTTGCTGAAAGGATGGATAAAGTAATTTTATAAAAAACAAGTAACAAAATCGGAACAGAAATTTTGACGAGTGTGTGGGCTGTTTTTGCTTGCAGCCAGATGTTAGCAGACCACCATACGCCGCATATATCAAAGGAGGCAAAACAGTATGAAAATCATTGTTACCAGTATATTCGTACAAGATCAAGACAAGGCACTGGAGTTTTATTCAGAAATACTAGGCTTTGTAAAAAAGCATGACGTTCCCGTTGGAAAATTCAGGTGGATAACGCTAGTTTCTCCCGATGATCAAGACGGTACCGAGCTTTTGCTCGAACCGAATGACCATCCGGCCGCCAGAGAGTACCAAAAGAAGATATTTGCCGAGGGCTTCCCAGCAACAATGTTTGGCGTTGCAGATGTTCGTAAAGAGTACAAAAGATTAATGAAACACGGCGTGAAGTTTACTATGGAGCCGATAGAAATGGGCGAAGTCACAATAGCTGTATTTGACGATACATGCGGCAACCTTATTCAGATAGTGCAGAAGTAACTTTATGTCGAAATAGAAGCAACTAGTTCTAAACGACTTTATTGTTATGTTTTAAGGTCGGTGAACACATTTAATGTAATTATGGAACAATATTCAAGTTTTATAATTAAAAGATATCACGCTCTTCAATAGAATCACTTATTCAATGCTATCATGAAACATATCCTAAAAAAACATATAAAGGCAGGAAAACTTTTTAGTTGTGTTGAATTACAAGAAGTGTTCCATAATAGTGAAAAAAGTGATTGGTCTATTATGATAGCCGCAGCCCAGGCGGCGATAAGCAACAAGGGGCAATAAATTAAAACAAAAAATATTATAGAAATAACTTTCTAAGCCCTATAGATCAGGGCTTAGAAAGTATACGTGCAAAATAAAGTATGGGTGGTATTGTCTTTTAGTGATTTTAAGAGACAGTACCCTATTTTCAAGCTGTTCCATTTTAAGAATCAAGTTGAATTCGGTTATCATAGATAGAGGCTGGTTGTGTAATTTGAACACAACCAGCCTCTTCGTCTCTTAGAAGAAATTTTAACTTTCTTCTAAAT
>NZ_SPQQ01000022.1 GCF_004766045.1 Desulfosporosinus fructosivorans | reverse complement strand
CGAACACGGAAGTTAAGACCTCCAGGGCCGATGATACTTGGGGCGCAAGCCCCTGGGAAAGTAGGTCATCGCCAGGTAAACAAAGCAAAAGCCATCCTCAAGGATGGCTTTTGCTTTTCTAAGTTCACTAAAAACTAAATCTTGAAGCGTTACAAACTAGATGATCCCAACTGATCGGAGTGTTTCTCTTTTTCATGCTTACTAGCGTCATATGAGAAGAGGAACCTTTGGTTACAATAGGAACAATGCACAAACTTACCATCTTTACCCGGTACTGGCATTATAAACCACCTCCTTGGTCTCGAGTATTTCCAGTTAATTAGGTATTTATACTTTTTAAATGACAAAGGGTGTGTGTTCTTCTTTAACTCCCTCATAGACTATATATGAGGTGATTAAGATGTGGAGAAGATGGATTAGAAATCTGAGTATAGAACTACATTGGATGAGGCGTAATATAATGCGTCGTTGGCGATTGGATACTCCGACTGTAGTTATGGGCATAATAACTATAATTTCAGGCTGCTTACTGTTTATTGTAATTGGAAACGGAATATCACAAATCTTTCGCTCATTTGTTCCATGGGTATCTGGATCACGTGTCGGAGAAGTTTATTGGCAGTCAATTGGATTTGGAATTAAAACAAGCTTTATCTTTCTTTGTTTTAGTTGCTCGCTCATAGTCTACATTTTACTTAAATTATCTAGACGACACTGACGATAACCGTGTTTCTAGTTCTAATTCGATAGATATTAAATATATGTAAATTATGGACAATCTGTATGTGAGAACAATTCAATTCTTGCATAGGTGTAATTCTTGTGTTAAAATTTGTTGGTTGAAGGAGGTTGGATCCGTGGATTTTTTAACTGGTATTACGGGTGCGCAACTATTTAATTTATTTATGCTTCCAATTCAATTTATTATTATCTTCCTTACCTTTTATTATTTTGTACTTTCGATATTTGGTCTGTATCGGAAACAAGAGATAAAGGTACTTGAGCCAGAGAAAAGTTTTGCTATTGTTGTTGCTGCGCATAATGAAGAAACTGTCATTGGACCATTACTAGAGAATCTTTTATTACTAGAATATCCAAAGAAACTTTTCGATATTTTTGTTGTTGCTGATAACTGTACCGACAAAACTGCTTTAATTGCCCGAAATGCTGGAGCCATCGTCCATCGGCGATTTAATACTGAAAAGCGAGGCAAAGGTTATGCCCTAGAGTGGATGTTCCAACGTCTCTTTAAAATGGAACGTCAATACGATGCGATAGCAATTTTTGACGCAGATAACCTTGTGAAAGAGAACTTTCTTTTTGAAATGAATAGTAAGCTTTGCCAAGGCCACAAGATAGTTCAGTGTTACTTAGATTCTAAGAACCCCTTTGATACGTGGGTGACAAATACTTTTTCTATTGCATTCTGGGTAACGAATCGTTTACTGCAGCTTGCAAGGTACAACACAGGCCGTCTCTCGAACCTTCTGGGTGGAACAGGTATGTGTATTTCAACAGACGTTTTAAAAGAATTTGGTTGGGGAGCTACTTCCTTGACTGAAGACCTTGAGTTCAGCATGAAAGCCTTATCTCATGGAATTAAAACGACATGGGCTCATGATGCAGTGGTATATGATGAAAAACCCTTGACGTTTATGCAATCTTGGTATCAACGAAAACGCTGGGCACAGGGACAAGTTGACGTAGCGGGACGTTATTTCTTCCCTCTCATTATTAAGGGAATACGGGAACGAAAAATAATGTATTTTGATGCTGCTATCCATCTTTTTCAACCTGCTCTAGTAATGATCGCCACTTTCTTTATGTTGACAAACTTTATAGGTGTATTACAAAATAGTTACACACCTATATTTACGCTAGTGATGCCATGGACAGGTTGGCAGATATTATCCACAATTCAATACATTTACCCTGTTGCTGCCCTAGCACTCGATCGCCTGCCTTGGAGGGCCTATCTTGGGCTCATACTATATCCCATCTTTATTTATAGTTGGATTCCAATTGTCTTCTTAGGATTTATTAATCGCAAGGATAAGCAATGGTCACATACTAAGCACACCCGCTCAATTTGTATTGAAGATGTGGTAAAGCAAAAAAAAGTATCCACAAACTAAACTAATGAGATGCTTTTAACTTAGGTTGAACGATTGACTTAACCCTTTCTGAACATATTATTGAACAGAGATTGCTCAGGATACTTATGATTATTAGATAAATATTCATAGTAAAAAAAAACCTTTGACACAGTGCGTATTTTTGTGTATACTGATAATCGTCAGTCCTCGGGTGATTAGCTCAGCTGGTAGAGCGCCTGCCTTACAAGCAGGATGTCGGCGGTTCGAACCCGTCATCGCCCACCAAGCTGAAACCAGAGGCTGAGCGTAAGACATAGATGCTGAAGGAAAAGTTGCTCATAGGTCAAAGTACCTAGTCATCTTACCTTGGACATCGAGCACATGGCCCCATAGCTTAGCGGCTTAAAGCGCCTGCCTGTCACGCAGGAGATCGTCGGTTCGAATCCGATTGGGGTCGCCATATTATTTGCCTCGGTAGCTCAGTCGGTAGAGCAGAGGACTGAAAATCCTCGTGTCGGCGGTTCGATTCCGTCCTGAGGCACCATGCGGGTGTAACTCAGTGGTAGAGTGTCACCTTGCCAAGGTGAAAGTCGCGAGTCCGAATCTCGTCACCCGCTCCACTATCATTTCCCTGGCGGCATAGCCAAGTGGTAAGGCAGAGGTCTGCAAAACCTCTATTCCTCAGTTCAAATCTGAGTGCCGCCTCCAAACAATTCATGCCGATGTGGCGGAACTGGCAGACGCACGGGACTTAAAATCCCGCGGGCTTAACAGCCCGTACCGGTTCAATTCCGGTCATCGGCACCATATGGGTTTGTAGCTCAGCTGGTTAGAGTACCGCGTTGACATCGCGGGGGTCGGAGGTTCGAGTCCTCTCAAACCCACCATCTGGAAACATAAAAGCTTCTCTTCGGAGGAGCTTTTTTTATACCCAGAAACCCTGGGTACAGGCGGGTTACAGGGCACTTTGTTAGACATACTGATTATTGAGGTATTTGCACAAAAATCGTAAGCTTGCTCGAAGGAGCCCCAAGAAACCCTAAGTTACGATAAGAAGTCTGCCAAACGTCTGCCAGCAATGGTCTGCATAATGCTTACGTAGTTCATTGAGTCACTTCTTGTCTGCACAGACATGATATCGAAAGATGGTCTGTAGAGGCGCTCAAGAGCTCCCTGAGCCTTTATAGAGGACTTACGTTAAAAAAGGTACCCAGCTGACAAAATAGACTCTTAAGATAGCCGTACTATATCCCACTGGGAAGAAATGACTCTCTGCGTCCTCCACAGGGGTCTTATGTAAAAGAATGCCTGTATAACTGAAGAGAGCTCCTTAAGGCAGTATGAGATTGCTGATAATAGAGGATTAGTGATAATGCTTATTTGCGGGGTTCTTGGAGAGTCAATTTTATTGATATTTTTCGGATTGTCTAATATACTTATTATGTTATTTTTTTGAGATGTGCCTAAGAGGAATGATCACGGCTAGGAGATCATTGAAAGATAAAGTGACACGAATGTCAAATGATTATGTTTTATTGAAAGGGGTGCTTTTTATGCATTCACTTAGGCAAGACAAGGCACCTATTTATGAAGCCCTTGAAAAGTACAAATCTATGCGTGTGGTACCGTTTGACGTGCCAGGACATAAGCAAGGCAGAGGGAACCCCCAGCTCACAGAATTTTTAGGCCAGAAATGCCTTTCGGTGGATGTTAATTCTATGAAGCCACTCGATAATCTTATTCACCCCGTCTCCGTAATCAAAGAGGCAGAGGAACTTGCCGCAGAGGCCTTCGGTGCAGAACACGCGTTTTTCATGGTTAACGGCACCACAGCAGCTGTTCAAGCCATGATTATGAGTGTGTGTAAACAGGGCGATAAAATCATCATGCCTCGCAATGTCCACAGAAGTGCTATTAACGCCCTAATTATCAGTGGAGCAATTCCTGTTTATGTTAATCCTGGCGTAAATAAACTCTTGGGCATACCCTTAGGCATGTCCGTAGCTGATGTGGAAAAAGCCATAGAGGAAAATCCAGAGGCCAAAGCAATTTTTGTTAATAATCCTACGTATTATGGTATTTGTTCCGACCTAAGGTCCATTACTGAGCTAGCCCATCGTCATAATATGGCTGTCCTTGCGGACGAGGCACATGGTACGCACTTCTACTTTGGAGACAATATGCCTGTCAGTGCGATGGCAGCAGGAGCAGATATGTCGGCAGTCAGCATGCATAAAACAGGCGGTTCACTGACCCAAAGTTCATTCTTGTTGAAAAATGGTCGTCTCAGCACAGGTCACGTGCGGCAAACTATTAACCTGACCCAAACTACAAGCGGCTCCTATTTATTATTGTCATCTTTAGACATCTCCAGACGTAACCTAGCCATAGATGGTAAAGCCATCTTCAAGAAAGTTTCTTCTCTTGCCAATTATGCCCGGGAAGAGATTAACAAAATCGGGGGATACTATGCTTTTTCCAAAGAACTTATCAACGGAGATTCGGTGTTTGATTTTGACCATACCAAACTTTCTGTCTATACTAGAGAAATAGGGTTGGCAGGAATAGAGGTTTATGACATTCTTCGTGATGATTATGGAATTCAGATCGAGTTAGGTGATATAGGCAATATCCTGGCAATTATCTCCGTTGGGGATCGAGAACTGGCCTTGGAACGGCTTGTCTCGTCTCTGTCTGAAATAAAAAGGCTTTATATGAAGGATAAAGCAGGGATGCTTGATCATGAATATATTAATCCCGATGTGGTGATGGCGCCTCAGAAAGCCTTCTACTCCGATCAACACTCTGTTGCTATTGCAGAAAGCACTGGATATATATGTGGAGAATTTGTCATGTCTTACCCACCCGGTATTCCTATTTTGGCACCGGGAGAGCGGATAACTGAGGAAATCATTGATTATATTACTTATTCTAAGGCCAAGGGCTGTTTATTGACTGGAACGGAGGATATCTCCGTTGAGAACATTAAAATAGTGGAGGAATAAACAATGGAATTATGGTATACAGAACAACACACTGCCAATGTCCGTTTTTCTATCAAAGTTGATAAGCCACTTTATACGGGGCAGAGCGAATTTCAAAGAATTGACGTTTTTAACTCTCATGAATTCGGCAATTTCTTTACGCTAGACGGCTTAATGATGGTCACTGAAAAGGACGAATTTATTTACCATGACATGATTGTTCATGTACCGATGGCAACCAACCCGAAAATTAAGAATGTCTTAGTTATCGGTGCAGGAGACGGTGGAACAGTAAGGGAACTGACTCGTTACAGCACCCTTGAACATATTGACATGGTAGAAATAGATAAAATGGTTGTGGATGTATGCCGAGAATATTTGCCACAGACCGCCTGCAAGCTAGATGACCCGAGAGTAAAAATTTATTTTGAGGACGGATTGAAATTTGTCCGCTCCAAAGAAAATGTCTATGATCTGATTATTGTCGATTCCACTGACCCCTTCGGACCAGGAGAGGGGCTATTTACAAGGGAGTTTTACGGTAATTGCTTTAAGGCACTGAAAGAAGACGGAATCCTCGTTAATCAGCATGAAAGTCCCTATTATGGGGAGTATGCCAAATCTATGCAAAGAGCACATAAGAGAATTCGAGAATTCTTCCCAGTATGCAGGGTGTATCAGGCGCACATTCCTACCTATCCGTCCGGTCACTGGCTGTTTGGTTTCGCGTCAAAAAAATTCGATCCTCTGACTGACATAGATGAACAAGCTTGGAACAGTCTAGGCTTGAAAACAAAGTATTACAACACTGAAATTCATAAAGGGTGCTTTGCTCTGCCTAGCTACGTCAAGGACCTCTTATTAAATGCAGAGGATTAATTCTTAATTTTACTTAGAAGGCAAAGTTATCAAATCAATAGACTACTGACAAAAATCCCCCGAAAGGGGGATTTTTTACGTTCAGCAAGAAGGTCTGCCCAGTGTACAGTTAACACTTTGAGGAATTAACATTCACCTATATTGAAGAAGGTAATCCAATTATGCAGGTATCATTTATTGAGAAGAATCCATTTATAGGAATGGAAAGCCAAATTTATGGAAATATTAAGGGGTGTCCGTTTCTTTTTGGAAATAATATTGAAAGAAACTAAGCTTAGAGATTGACCTAACCGAAATATGACTCAACCTAGCTCATATACTCTAGTATGGAGGGATGCCAGTGGAACATTCCGTACAATTATCAACGCAAGAATACCATGATAGTATCTGTGAATGCTTACGCGAACTGCGTGACCAAGAGCAACTTCCTTTGCAAATTGTTGAACTACGTCAGGGAAATCGCTGGCTTATTGAGTGCAAATTTCATGATCCTTTGTCTGAGGAGACAAAAGATGGGAATGTGATTCAAAAAATCCACCGTTATTACTTAGCTAATGCCTTGGCAGAGACAATTTTGTTGCATTGGGAGAAAGTGCATGTACGTGAGATAATCAAAAAGAAACAACATTTAGAAGAAGAAAATTGGCAAATGGTGATTAACCAGGCTTTGGAATATCTAAATAAAGGGCTAGGGCAAGTTCAAGAGTATAGCGTAAATCGCAAGACAAGCCTTGTTACCCAGATACTAGGGTGCTTAGATCATAGTGATGTTTTTGACATAGAGGGTTTTTTGCGCTTTCGGGCCCACGAGTATAAAAACGATGTAAATAGAGCTGTGGAGTATGCCCTTGAGGAATATGTGATTGAAAAAGAATATCTGGACTTTATCTTGCTCTTAAAACAGTTTGTGGATAGTCAAAAACCATGCTTAGAGTGGTTACATGTTGGAATGACTCCCCAGGGAAAATTCCATCTGTATAACAATGAAGGAGTCAAGGTGACTCATCAATTTCTAGAGGATTACCAACTCGACAACGTTCACGAGTTAGGGTATGAAGATTTATTGGTCAGTGCTTTGATCGCTGTTGCTCCCCGCCAAATTACGTTACATATTCGTTATGAGGGTTACAAAGATACGTTAAATACCATTCGAAGTGTCTTTGGGGATAGAGTGAGCGATTGTCAAGGGTGCCCTTTATGTGAAAAATTTTGACAAGCGAATAATTATTGATATAATAAAACTAACCAGATCCTACTGAATACTTTGTAAGTAAGAAATGCTTATCATAAGCTAGACTAAAATGTAAAAATGTAAAAATCGTTGAAAGGGAGAGTATCCTGAACTGTCGCGCAAGAGATGAGATGCCATGGCTGAAAGCATTTTTCACGAACGTACAGGAGAAAACCACCCTTGAGTGCTGGGCTGAAAATTTGTAAGCTTAGCCGTACCCCGCGTTAAGGGATATCGAGTGAAAGGTAATGCATATGACCTTTTAATTGGGTGGAACCACGGGAGTGAACTCTCGTCCCTAGTAGGGACGGGAGTTTTTATTTATTAATAGGTAAGGAGTGATTTTTATGATTCAGGTCACCTTAAAAGACGGTTCAATTCGCGAGGTTGAGCCAGGAACGACAATAGCAGGACTTGCAGCGAGTATCTCTCGGGGCTTGGCGAAGGTAGCGGTTGCAGGGAAAGTCAATGATAAGATGAAGGATTTATGCTATCCTCTCACAGAAAATACGGCTGTAGAGATCGTAACGATAGATAGCGAGGAAGGGTTAGACGTATTAAGACACTCTACCGCACACTTAATGGCTCAAGCTGTAGGCAATCTATTTCCAGGGACGAAATTCGGAATTGGTCCGTCAATTGCTAAAGGTTATTATTATGACTTTGACTCCGAACATGTCTTTACTCCAGAGGACTTGACGAGCATAGAGAAAGAAATGAACCGCCTTGTGAAGGAAAAGCATTCTTTCGAGCGGAGAGAAGTCTCACGGGCAGAGGCCCTTACTCATTTCAATGAATTGGGTGAAAAATATAAGGTAGAACTTATCGAAGGTCTTCCAGAAGACGTCACAATTTCGATGTACACTCAAGGAAATTTTACAGACCTTTGTTCCGGACCACATCTCCCTTCGACCGCTAATATTAAAGCCTTCAAGCTCATGAGTTTAGCGGGTGCCTACTGGCGGGGGAGCGAGAAAAATAAAATGCTCCAGCGTATCTACGGAACAGTATTTGCAAAACCCGCGGATTTGCAAGATCACCTGTTTAAGCTGGAAGAAGCTAAGCGACGTGACCATCGTAAACTCGGCTTAGAACTTGATCTCTTTAGCTTACACGAGGAGGGACCTGGGTTTCCTTTCTTTCATCCTAAAGGCATGATCTTACGTAATGCCCTTGAGGATTTCTGGAGACAGGAACACCGCAGACGCGGATATCAGGAGATCAAAACCCCGATAATCCTCAATCGTTCGATGTGGGAACAATCTGGGCATTGGGATCACTACAAAGAAAACATGTATTTCACGGAGATTGATGACCAAGATTATTGTGTGAAACCCATGAACTGTCCGGGTGGGATGATCATGTATAAGACTAAAATGCGTAGTTACCGTGACCTGCCACTTCGAGTGGGTGAACTTGGACTTGTGCACCGCCATGAACTTTCGGGTGCGCTCCATGGGTTACTACGTGTTCGGAACTTTACTCAAGATGATGCGCACATCTTCATGCTCCCATCTCAAATTAAGGAAGAACTCATTGGGGTTATTGAACTAGTTGATTACTTCTATAAAGTATTTGGCTTTGAGTATAATGTTGAATTGTCAACGCGCCCTGAAGGGTCCATGGGATCCGACGAGGATTGGGAAACGGCAACAAGGGCACTTGAAGAAGCCTTAGAGGAAAAGGGTATCAATTATAAAATTAATCCGGGTGATGGAGCGTTCTATGGTCCTAAGATTGATTTCCATGTCAAGGATTGCCTCGATCGGACTTGGCAGTGTGGAACGATTCAACTTGATTTCCAAATGCCTGAGAAATTTGACTTAAATTATATTGGGGAAGACGGTCAAAAACATCGTCCAGTTATGATTCATCGAGTCGTGTATGGAAGTATCGAACGGTTCATTGCACTTCTGACAGAACACTATGCAGGGGCTTTTCCTGTTTGGCTGGCCCCGATTCAAGTCCGTATCCTGCCGATTAGTGAAAAACATCATGAATATGCTCAAAGCCTCGTCTCCCGTCTCAATGAACTCGATGTCCGAGCAGAATCAGATGAACGCAAAGAAAAGATTGGCTATAAGATTAGAGAGTCTCAAACAGAGAAGATCCCCTTTACCTTAGTTGTTGGGGATCAGGAAGCTGAATCAGACATGGTAGCAGTCCGACGGTACGGTCAAGGGGATGCTGGAGAAAAGATGACTGTTGAGGCATTTATTGAACTTCTCCAGGGAGAGATTAAAAGTAAAGTAATTCATAAAGTTGATACCAAAGAAGCCTAAGAGGAATATCCTGAATGAATAGGCTCAAGAACATTGGATACTGTGTCAAGATGAGGTATTGACAAAGGTCACTTATTGATATAAGATGTTTGATGTCAAGCAGAAGCCATCCGCTTCTCACCTTACGGCGTTTGTCGATAAGGTATCTTCTGGTCCTGAGCTTAGTGTGTGCTCGCGATTGTTTAGAAGACGGGTGGTAATTCATCCGTCTTTTTTGTGTTGAGCGGATATTTTAAGTGGAGGTGGTTTCTTATTAGCAAGGACTTAAGACTAAATGACGAAATCCGGGTTCGGGATGTTCGTCTCGTCGGTGAAGAGGGAGAACAACTTGGAATCATGGCGACTCGAGATGCCTTGAACATTGCAGTGGAGAAATCCTTAGATCTCGTAGAGATCGCACCGACGGCAAAACCGCCGGTCTGCAAACTAATGGACTATGGTAAGTACAAGTACGAGCAAGCCAAGCGAGACAAAGAGGCTCGTAAAAAGCAAAAGAATACAGAAATTAAAGAAGTTAAACTGCGTCCAAATATTGAGGATCATGACTTCGAAACTAAAGCCCGCAATGCCCAACGCTTTTTACTCGATGGAGATAAAGTTAAGGTGACGATTATGTTCCGCGGACGGGAAGTTACCCACCCAGAGCTTGGAAAGGCTTTATGCGTGAGACTCGCAGAATTTTGCAAAGCAGAGTGTACTGTCGAAAGAGAAGCCAAGCTTGAGGGACGAAACATGATCATGATCTTAGCTACGCTTAAACACGATTAATACCATAAGGGGGATTACGTAAATGCCTAAAATGAAAACTCACAGAGGCGCAGCAAAGCGCTTTAAGAAAACAGGAACTGGCAAAATCATCCGTATGCACGGATACACAAGCCATATGTTGGAGAAGAAGTCACCGAAAAGCAAACGTCACTTGCGCTCATCAACTGTGATGGACAAGTCTGATGTGAAACGCATTAAGAGTTTAATTGCTTATCTATAATATTATTTGATCTAATAAGGAGGTCTTCGTCATGGCCCGTGTCAAAAAAGGCGTAACCAAACATGCACGCCACAAAAAGATATTAAAATTAGCTAAAGGATACCGTGGGGCGAAAAGTAAACTCTACCGTCCAGCTAATGAGCAAGTCCTAAAATCCTTAGCTTATTCTTATGCTCATAGAAAAGATAACAAAGGTAACTTCCGTAAACTCTGGATCGCCAGAATCAATGCAGCTGCTCGTATGAACGGTATGTCCTACAGCCGCATGATGAACGGTTTGAAGAAAGCTGGAGTTACTGTCAATCGAAAGATGCTGGCAGAACTCGCGATCAGCGATGCTGCGGCGTTTACAGAAATCGTAAATGTTGCCAAAGTACAAGTCAACGGATAAAACAAAGAGGGTGCATTTGCACCCTCTTTTTGGCATTTAGTCAGAAGGTATGAATTGGCTGGTACCAGTCAGTTCATACTTTCTGGACATAGTAAACTAGGGCTATCGGCGGTGCCTGATGGGTCCCTTCTCGCCATCCTTGGCTACAAGGACACTCTGTCATCCATGGCCAGTGCTTGGTGCTAGCCTTAGCTTCCTTTACATTAGGTAGGGGTAATTTATGAATTGCCCGTACAATTTTTCTATACTTGCCCCTGGAGGTGGTATTGAATGATTGAGTCCTTGCAGAATGAGCAAGTAAAATATGTGGTTTCTTTGCAGCGGCGTAAAGCCCGCGAGGAAGCCCGATTGTTTGTGGTTGAAGGCTGGAGATTTGTGGAGGAGGCAGTGTGCAGAAATGCTCCTATCAAGAAGGTTTTTGTTTGCCTAGAACGTGAGACGATAGAGTGGCATCCCCTTCAGCAAAAGCTACGTGAACGAGGCATCCCTTTTGAGGAAGTGGATGAGCGCGTTCTTCGTAAAATGAGTGCAACGGAAGAACCGCAGGGAATTTTGGCGGTTGTACGCCAAACAACCTATACCTGGAAAGATCTACATATTGATCAGAATTCTGTCTTGCTCATTGTGGATGGCATACAAGATCCTGGGAATTTAGGAACTATTTTGCGTACTGCCTTGGCTTCAGGCGTACGGTATGTTTGTTTGACACCGGGAACTGTTGATTTATATAATCCGAAAGTGTTGAGAAGTACGATGGGGGCTATTTTCTCCCTAGTCCTCCTGCCTGGACATCAGCCAAAGGATATTTTGGACTTTTGCCGGGACCAGGGATTGAGTGTTTTCATGGGCGATATCCAGGGCAGCTCGGTTTATCATACCCGGCTACCAGATGGCCCCCTTGCACTTGTCGTAGGAAATGAAGGAAATGGACCATCTCCGGCTTTTCGAAATGTAAATGTCCAGTGTGTAACGATTCCTATGTCCCACGAAGTTGAGTCACTTAATGTGGCGATAGCTACAGGTATATTGCTCTATGAAATCGTTCGCCAAAGGGATTTGTTGTAAAACATAGAAGAGCTATGCTATAATTTTCTCTGAACAAGTGATGATGTGAATTGACAACTAACGCGATGATCAGGTTAAAAGAGTGTTTTCTTTTCAGGGAGGTATGGCCAAAGACTGTGAGCCAGCTAAGAAGATACCCACCTCTTATGGAGGTTAAATTTCGCCTAGGAGTGGTCTGCTGATTAGGTAGGCCCGGTTTCCACCGTTAAAGGGAGCTTAAGTGTGGCATATTAGCCAAACTAGGGTGGTACCGCGAGAGTAGACTCTCGTCCCTTTGAACAAGGGGCGGGCGTCTTTTTTTATAGGTAAGTCTATCTGGTACGGGAATTCATTTAATTGCCGTACGGCTGTGATGTATATCGGAAAGGGTGGTTAACTTGAAGGATGAAATACGACGTGTTGGAGAAGAAGCATTAAGAGAACTGAAGGAGCTAGATGGGTTAGAAGCGCTCCAAGAGCTTAAAGTGAAAGTTCTCGGAAAAAAAGGAACGTTCACAGCATTGTTGCGCCAAATGGGGGGCTTAAGTCCCGAGGAGCGCCCCATCATGGGGCAAATTGTCAATGAGGTACGTAGCCGTCTGGAACAAGCTTGGGAAGAACGCGGTGTTGAGTTAGACAGAATGGCCCTAGAGAAGCGGTTGGCAACCGAACGCATTGACATCACGTTGCCAGGACTTCGTGTTCCGCGTGGACATATTCACCCTCTTACACAAATCGTTGAAGAGATTGAAGATATCTTTTTGGGAATGGGATTTCAAATTGCCGAAGGACCAGAAATTGAGACGGATTATTATAACTTTGAAGCTCTTAATCTCCCAAAGGATCATCCAGCTCGCGAAATGCAAGATTCCTTCTATATTACAGAAGAGATTCTGCTGCGCACGCACACTTCTCCTGTCCAGATTCGAACGATGGAGAAACTCTGTCCAGCACTCCCCGTGAAAATTATTGCTCCGGGGACAGTTTATCGTAATGATGACGATGCAACTCATTCTCCGATGTTTCACCAGGTAGAGGGACTTGTTGTGGACCGTGGGATTCGTTTGTCAGATCTCAAGGGGATTCTGTTAAATTTTTCGCGTCAAATGTTTGGTGAATCTAGAGAAATCCGTCTAAGGCCGAGCTTTTTTCCGTTTACTGAGCCCAGCGCAGAAGTGGACATTTCCTGTATGCTTTGTGGAGGAGCAGGCTGTCGTCTTTGCAAAGGGACTGGATGGATAGAAGTGTTAGGGTCGGGAATGGTTCATCCCAAGGTCATAGAAATGGGTGGATACAATCCGAAAGAGCTCACAGGATTTGCCTTCGGTATGGGAGTCGAGCGAATCGCCATGCTAAAATACGGAATTGAAGATATGAGACTCTTGTTCGATAATGATTTGCGCTTTTTACAGCAGTTTTAAGGGGGGAAGGTCATGAAAGTCAGTTTAGAATGGTTGCGCGAACTCGTTGATGTCGATCAGAGCGCAGAAGAGTTAGCGGAAACGCTAACCCGTGGCGGGATTGAAGTTGAGGATGTTGCGAATCTGAATAAAGGATTCGAAAAAGTAGTGATTGGTGGGTTAGTTAGTTTAACTAAACATCCGGACGCAGATCGACTCTTGGTTTGTGCTGTGAATGTCGGTCTAGAGGAGATTGTTATTGTCACTGGCGCACAGAATTTATTGGTTGGAGACCGGGTTCCTGTTGCCATGGTAGGAGCGACCCTTCCCAATGATCTTACAATTCGAAAGTCCAAACTTAGAGGGGTTGTTTCTCTAGGTATGCTGTGTTCGCGTGAAGAACTTCTTCTTGATGCGACGGTAGGTTTGGAGCGCAGTGCGGACGGGATCCTAATTTTATTACCCGATGCCCCAATCGGAGAGAACTTCGGCAAATATTTAGGACGTGAAGACAGTGTTTTAGACTTGGAACTCTATCCGAATCGGCCAGATTGTTTGGCAATGGTAAATGTTGCGCGTGAAGTCGCGTCTCTAACCCGGAAAAAGCCTCATTTACCAAAATGGGCGGAACCAAATCAAGTGATGACCCTGCCAACGGCTTCGGATTTGCGGATTATCATCGAAGAAGGGGAGTTATGTTGGCGCTATGCCGGCTTAGTAGTTGAGGATGTTCAGATCGCTCCTTCTCCGGAGTGGATGCAGCGACGGCTTAAAGCTGCTGGAGTTCGCCCCATTAGTAATATTGTGGATATTACTAACTACTGTATGTTGGAAATGGGACAACCTTTACATGCCTTTGACCGGGATAAGATCAGTGGGGATGTTCACGTTCGCGCTGGCTATCCTAATGAAATCATTGTATCTCTAGATGGAGTTGAACGTTTTCTACAAGCGGATACACTAGTTATCGCAGACGATCACCAAGCATTGGCCGTCGCTGGGGTAATGGGTGGGTTAAATAGCGAAGTGACGCAGGATACGAAGAGGTTACTAATTGAATCTGCCCATTTTTCGGCGGTCAGTATTCGCCGAACAAGTCGTCGTTTAGGACTCCGATCGGAGGCTTCGAATCGCTATGAAAAGGGAATTAACCCCTATGGTTGCGTAGCTACCCTAGGGCGAGTAAGGGATCTAATCCTAGAATTAGGGGTAGGTCGCCCGGTAGCCCTGATAGATGAAGTGAAGCACCTTCCGCCTACCCGCCGAGTGAGTCTTTCAGTCCAACATACTACAACCGTGCTTGGCGTCGACCTCAAAACGGCGGAGATTCGCCAGGTCCTAGAGGATTTAAATTTCGAGTATCAGGAACAAGGTGATATATTCGACGTTGAGATTCCATCCTATCGTTCAGATATCGAAATCGAACAAGATCTTATGGAAGAAGTTGCCCGTCTGATCGGGTATGACAGAATTCCAACAACTCTACCTCAAGGGGATCAGACCCAAGGAAGTAGAACAGCGGAACAGGAGTTTCGCCGTCGACTGCGTAGGGCATTAGCCCAATCTGGAATGGATGAGGTAATTACCTATTCGTTCACTCGCGCGGAGGCAGATGCGCAGTGGGGGAGCGCAAAGCATTCAATCCCCCTATTCAATCCCTTACGAGATGAACTTGGTGTGATGCGTACCACTCTAGTTCCTGGGCTCCTAGATGTGGCTGCTCGGAATCTTGCACGACGAAACACGGATGTGAGCATTTTCGAGATCGGGAATACTTATTGGGGAGAGGAGCGCCCTTTGCAGAATCTTCCTCGAGAAGAATTGAGAGTGTCTGGACTTGCTGTAGGAAAGAGTGGAAGGCATTGGCTAAACCAATCGGTTAACTATGATTTCTATTACCTTAAGGGAATTTTAGAAGGGCTAGCTCAGGAATTTGGGCTTGAATTGGAATACCGTATCGCCAAGAATCAGTCCTTACTACACCCAGGGCGTTCCGCTGACGTTTATCTCCAGAACCAGTGCATTGGATTCCTGGGGGAGATGCATCCTTCTCTGGAAAAAGAGTGGGAGCTAGAACGGGTGGTATTATTCGAATTAGAGTTTAACCCATTGTTTGCCCGGATGCGCCAAACCGTTCGTGCCCACTCCATCCCACGTTTCCCTGCCATACAAAGGGATTTGGCAGTCGTCGTGGCCGTGGAGACTCAAGCGGATGCAGTTATGTCTAAGATGAAAAAGCTTGGTGGACAATTACTACAACAAGTTGAAATATTCGATGTCTATACGGGTAAACCCATACCAGACGATCGTAAAAGTCTAGCGTTCATGCTGCGTTATCAGTCCTTAGAAAGGACGTTAACCGATGAGGAAGTAAATATTCTGAATTCACGCATTTTAGAAGGGATTCAGCAGGAATTCGCCGCGGAATGGCGAAAATAGTAGGTGTAATAGTGAATTGTGCCGAATTTAGCTCCTGTCTGTAGAAATGGGAGACTTCTTCTGAAACTTTGGGTCAAAATCAGAATGGTATGAAGAGAGCGAGGGGGAAATTGTGTCACATGAACAAGTCAAAATCACCGTTGAGATTTTTGGAGAGAAGCATGTGGTCCGCGGTGATGGGACAGCACTGTATATCCAAGGGTTGGCGCACGAAATTGATAAGAAGATGCGTCTAATCGCTCAACGGCTACCTCGCTTGAGTGTTCACCAGATGGCTATTTTAACAGCCCTAAATTTAGCAGATGAACTGGCAAAATTACGAGAAGAACAAGAAACATTAATGCAGTTACTTGGAGAAAAAACAGAGTAGCATGGAGTGCCGAAAAATGAGATTTACGATTGGGAAAAATTTAAATACTGTTCGAAAAAATCGACGGCTAAGTTTAGACAAGGTTGCTGAATTAACAAGCGTTAGTAAAGCAATGCTAGGACAGATCGAACGTGGGGAGTCTATTCCCACAGTAAACGTCCTTTGGAAAATCGCAACAGGGCTAAAAGTGTCGTTTTCATCGTTATTAGCGAATGGGGAAGAAGACAAAGAGACCCTTTTAATACGCCACTCAGAGACGAACCCAATCATTGAAGAAAATGGGCAAATGAGAATATATCCACAGTTCATTTTTGATAGTAATAGGGGCTTTGAAGTGTTCACCATAGAGCTTGAAGCAGGGTGTAGCCATAGATCCCCTCCACATGACGAGGGGGTTGAAGAATATATTAGCCTCATTGAAGGAGCCCTTGAAATCTGCATTGATGAAAATATCTATGTGTTAAATAAAGGGGACGCTATTCGTTATCTGGCCAATAAAGAACACATCTATCGCAATATCTCTGATCAGCGCACCAGTTTCCATCATTTAATTTACTATTTTTCTTAAAGAGAATAGGGCTATGGATTGTAATGAAGCACACACGACGAGCAACTGGCATAGTCGTGTGTGCTTTTTGCGGATCCACTTCCTTTTTCAGGAGCATTAAGCTGACGATTTGGATGACATAAATTTCATTTAGAGCGGATTAAGACTATTTGGCACCTAAAGTTGGAGGAAGTTGAAATCCATAGTTCTAACCGCAACAGCTTGACGCCATTAATTAATTCCATCATTCATACGTCGACTAGGATGAGCAGGTGAAAAAATAGTTTCAAAAACTATTGAGCGTTATAGCGCACACGTGATATACTTTACAGAATGTGTGCGTTATAGCGCTCAATAGTAGACATGTAGGAAGGAAGGCCTAAAATGGATAGCTTTATATTATTATTGAAAAGAATAAGGAGTGATTCGTCGATCTCCGCCATTGTCGCCGGTTTAATTGCAGTTACTGTTGGGTTTGCAGGACCAGTATTGCTGATTTTTCAAGCGGCCAAGGTCATAAACTTAAGTAATGCAAACTTATCATCCTGGATATGGGCCATTTCTATCGCTAGTGGACTGACGTCAATTATTCTAAGTATTCGATTCAAGGCCCCTGTGATAACGGCCTGGTCAACACCGGGGGCGGTCATGTTAATCTCGGGGTGGAGCGCTTATGCCTATTCAGACTCGATTGGGGCCTTTATCTTTGCGGGGATACTTATTACTGTCCTTGGATTCACCGGTCTTTTTTCTTCCTTTATGAAACGAATTCCTTACGCAATCATCACAGCGATGCTGGCGGGAATACTACTAAAGTTTGGTGTGGATGTCTTTGTTTCCTCAAAACAGCTGCCTATGTTAGCGCTCCCGATGATCTTGAGTTATCTGGTGTCCAAGCGCTGGTTCCCACGCTATGCAGTGGTTACAAGTTTGTTTCTGGGTCTCTTGATTTCTTACAGTCTAAACATAGTTAACTTTGAAGGGGTTAGCGTTTTTCTCGTTGACCCAATCTTTACTAAGCCTACATTTTCATTGAGTTCGTTAATAGGTTTAGGCATACCCCTTTGTATTGTCACTATGGCTTCACAAAATGCTACGGGCATTGGGGTGTTAAGGGCTGATGGATACAATACTCCGGTGAATCCACTCATTATTACTACAGGGATTGCCTCTATCCTATTCGCTCCATTTGGCGCTCATGGCATTAATATGTCAGCCCTTATAGCTGCGATCTGTACAGGAAAGGAAGCCCATCTCGATCCGGACAAACGCTATATTGCTGGAATTTCAGCAGGTATCTTTTATCTTATTTTTGGCATTTTTGGGGCAACTATTGTTTCTGTTTTTGCGATTTTTCCGAGCGAATTGATCGTGGTAATAACAGGATTAGCCTTATTTGGATCGATAGGTTCAAGCCTTACATCCGCGATGCAGGAAGAGGCAAAAAAGGAAGCTGCGTTGATCACCTTTTTAGTTACATTATCCGGAATCTCAATTGCCGGAGTGGGATCACCTTTTTGGGGATTAATCGCCGGTATAGTTACGGATTTTATGCTATCGGGAGATCTATCAAAACTGTTCTCAGCGAAGACTAATATACATTTGCGAGAAAAGAACCGGAGAGTAGGCTGAGGAAATGGGGCTGAGGGCTAGTTCCACTACTTAAATATGATATAATTCATAATGGGTGATAGTAATGATTATTTTCAAAAATGACTGGCAAAGCTTATTAGAGGATGAGTTTAATAAGGAGTATTATCAAAAATTAAGGCAGTTTTTGATAACGGAATTCAGGACAAAGGTAATTTACCCTAATATGCATGATCTGTTTAATGCCCTTCATTATACTGCTTATCAGGATATTAAGGTTGTAATACTAGGTCAAGACCCGTATCATGGGCCCAAGCAGGCACATGGCCTTAGTTTTTCTGTTCAGCCGGGAATAGCTCCTCCCCCGTCCTTGGTTAATATTTTTAAGGAACTTCAGAGTGACTTAGATTGCTATCTTCCAAATAATGGCTATCTGAAAAAATGGGCGGACCAAGGAGTACTTTTATTAAATACCGCACTGACAGTGGTTGCTGGTCAGGCAAACTCTCACAGGAATCGAGGCTGGGAAACATTCACTGATAAAGTGATTACTTTATTAAACGAGCGGAGGGATCCCATTGTGTTCATCCTATGGGGGAGCAACGCACATTCAAAATCCAATCTGATCACTAATCCGAATCACTATGTCATAAAATCCCCACATCCGAGCCCACTCTCTGCCTTTCGGGGATTTTTTGGCAGTAGACCCTTTTCTAGAACGAATCAGTTTTTAGCTTCCATCGGAAAAACTCCAATCGACTGGCAAATTGAAAACTTATGAAAAACGTGAAGAAAAGAAGCAGTGTACAAAAGTTAGGTGCACTGCTTCTTTTCACTTATTCGAATATGTCGGACAAGTTAATGATCAAGTCCTCAAATATACCATCTTTGACCGTTTCGTCTTTCCCGTACACTTGAGGTTCGGTAAATACGTTATCAGAGAGTTTATAAACTTCCACAATCTGATTAAACGGGTCAACTATCCAGTATTCACGGACCCCTGACAACCTGTAACGTTTTAACTTAACCCGTTTGTCCTTTAAGGCCGTCGATGGGCTTAGGACCTCAACCACAAGGTCAGGAACACCAACGCATCCTTTTTTGTGAATCTTTGCTGGGTCACAGACCAGAGTTATGTCAGGTTCAACATAGATATCATTGGCATCATCCAACCAGACCCCAAACGGTGCAGGAAAGGCTTTGCACTGCTTACCCTTCAGATATGTATAAAACTCACCGTATAAATTTCCTACAATAGCTTGATGTTGGGAGGATGGTGGTGGTGTCATATCGTAAATTACACCATCAATTCGTTCCCACCGTTCAAACTCGGATTCCAATGGTGTTTTCCCCACCGACAACACCCCTTTAGGCTATTCTAGCGTTTAGGTTCCGATCTTTGTCTTTGTAAGATTATACCATGCTTCAATAGGTTTTCAAACACTGCAAAGGGCCTGTTGGAAAGCAATGCTTTTTTTCTTTGACAAGAATTTATTTATTTATTGTGTATACCGGAGGTGATGTGTCTATAGCATGTTCAATCTTAAGGCGCAAGCACTGCAATTATATAAACATCAAGAAGAAATAAGAAAATTCTAAAAATGAATTATAACTTGAAGGAATTAGGCAAAAAGTGTCAAATACTATCTTTAGTTAATTAAAGAGAGGGTGGGTTATTAATGAGTTATGAAAGTATTGCGGAACTGGTCCACAATCTGGTCAAAGATCCAAAAAGTATATTGAAACTAGAAAACAGGCTACCTTCAGGAGAATTTGACATTAAAGAATTAACTATCGTACAAAATGTCTTTTCCAAGTATGAAGTATCTGGAGATGCCCTAGCGATTGAAGCATTGCCTTTGGATTTGTGGGGATAAAAAGTGATGAATCTTCAGCTTGATCAGGATATTTCAAAAGGAATCGGAGAAATCCTGACGAGAATCCAACTTAGTTCGGAAATGATAAGCCTGATTCAATCCTCGCTTAATGCTGACAGCAAGACAGGCGAACTGTATAAGTGGGCACACTTAACTTTATTGAGTTGTGAGTGTGTAAGCGAGGTAACTGAAGTTGCGCTGCCGGGAGCAATAGCGATGGAACTATTTGCCTTGGCAGCCGATATTTTCGATGATATTCAGGATCAGGACAATAATGATTTAGCCTGGCGTAAACTCACTAATGCGAACGCAATAAACTTAGCCATTTGCCTACTTATGCTGAGCTATGAGGCCGTATCAAAGATACCAGATAATAGACTCTTTAGAGAGGTCAGTACAATCTTAAACCGAACTGGAATATGCGCTAGTAATGCTCAATTCCAAGAGTTTCTTTATAATAGTTGTGAGCGAGTTACGCTTGAACAGTATTTTGACCTAATCAAGAGTAAGGCGGGGAGTTTAGCTGCTTGTGCCTGTAAAATTGGTGCCACATTAGGTGGCGCATCAGAATCATTGGTTTCTCAATTAGATCAGTATGGGACAAACCTTGGGATAATGAGCCAAATCAGAAACGACTTAAACGATTTTTTAGATTTCGAAAGGAAAAAGGATTTTGAAAATAATACAAAAACCCTACCGTATGTCTATCTTTCAAGTACTTTACAAGGGGATACGGCCGACCAATTCAAAAAACTAACGCAGTTAGAGAGTAAAGGGTTGCGCAGATTTGGAAACGAAGAACGAGACTATTTAAAGAAAATTGCCTTCAATGAAGGAGCGGTACATTACTGCACAGTAATGTTTGAAATTTATCGTCAAAAGGCTATGGACATTGTTCAGGCAATTCCAGTTCTGGAAAAACGCAAAGAGAAGTTGATAAAACTTGTTGAAGAACATGTTTAGGCGGCAAGCATACTACATTGCGAGTGCCGCCTTTGTTTTATTGTGGATCGTTTATTTTATAGCTAGTATTCATCAACCCTTCGTTGGTCTTGGGCTTGAAATGGTCGGTGAACAATGGATGGTGACGTCCAGTAATCCTAATGGCGAAGGGTACCACGCTGGGATCCGAGTGGGAGATCTGATTCTAAAAATCAATGATCAAGATTCAGGGAAGTACAGATTTGTTCAAAAATGGGGTGAGGCTGAAGGGGCCTCAACTATTGAAGTCCAAAAGTCGGATCAACCAACAAATAGCATCATGAAAATACCTGAAAGTACTGTTTTATTGAGGTCATTTAGTGAAATTCCAATGGTTGTCTTGGGGTTCTCTTTCTGGATTTTGGGTTTTATTACTTGGTATAAGCGCTCTTTTTTGCTTCAAGCACGAACTTTATTTTGGTTGAACTGGTTGATCGGTTTGGCGATCATCTTAGCTCCAGCTTCAAGTCGCGATTTGCTGTTTGCCAGAGAATTGGAGTACATAATTTTGTCGTTGGTTCCTATGTTTCTTATCGAGTTTGTCTCAGCTTTGCCGAGCGGAAATAAAAATCAAGTAAATCAGTTCGTTCGCCTACTATTAGCCTTCATATTTGTAATAATATTAAGCTTAACCATTCTACAATCTGCCGGTATTGCTCACTGTATAAGTTTATTAAGAAAACTAGTTTTATCAAATATGATCTTAGGAATTCTTTTAGCACTATGGAAGCTAGGGGAGCTTATAAGGTTTCCCAGAGATAAACCGGAAAGAAACCAGGCAAGTATAGTTTTGTTGGGCATGGCGATTGGTTTTTTGCCCATCGTATTATTAACCGCAGTCCCGGTTATAGTTGGTTTTCAACCGCTAGTGTACACTCAGGTTAGTTATTTATTTGTTTCTATTGTTCCAGTTACTTGGTATTATGTGATCGTCAATAAATATTTGCCGGATAGTCGTCGGCTCTTAGAAGCTATAATTTCATTTTTCGCTGAGGGAATAATTCTTAGTGTTGTTGTCTCGTGTGTGCTCTTTATTTCAAAAGTAGTAAAGGCGTTAAATCTTGAGGTGTATCTTGCTGCGCTATCTTTAACCATGCTGTTCATGGTTTGTTTGAGCGTTATTAGAGTTGTAAAAAGAAAAATCTTAGAGAAATGTTCTTTTTTCAAAGGACAGAAAGATTTTAGAAAGAGAGTTCTTAGGTTGAACGAAAGCCTAACTTCAATTAATGATGAGGACAGGATATTAGAAGAGGTGGTGAAGAGTCTATCAATTGAGGGAGCTTTTATCATCGTAGAAGACGGCAAAGGAGGATACTTAAAGAAGGCTCTCGGAAGGCTTTTGGAAAAGCCAAGCCAACAAGCCGAACTGGAAGAATTTTTTCAAGCGGATCAAAGGATTAATTTAAAAGCAAAGATACTTCCTGAAAGTTTTTCGGCTGAAATCTATATTCCCGTTGTTTCTGATGATTTCTCTTGCGGAATATTTTTAGGTCACCGTTATTCCCACGTCAAATTTGAACTCGATGAACTGCCTTTAATTACGTTGATCTCAAGTCAATTGGCCCAACGTTTAATAACGACGTTTGTCATCCAGGAATTATCGAAAGAAATTAAATTCATGGTTCAAAAATCTCAGGAAACACAACGAAGAAATCTGGGGCTACAAGGAATAACGACTGCTTTGTTTAGAGGTCTTGAGAAAGAGCGGAAACTAGTGGCCTTCGAGATCCATGATGGCCCCCTGCAATTGGGACTGGATTTGAATCGATACCTGAAATACCTTATTGAAGAATGCCTAACTAATAATGATAACAAAACAGTCAAGGCGATTTCTCATATGCGAAAGCTAGTTGAGAACTTGAATCTTGAACTTCGTTTAATATCAAATGATCTACGACCGCCATCCTTAACTGATTTAGGCTTACTTACTGCCGTTGAATTTATGTGCGAAGAAATAATGCTCAAAGAGCTGTTACTAATTTCCTTAGAGACTGTAGGTATCAGTCGAGATGAACACTTTAAGGAAGAAGTAGAATTAACTGCATACCGATTCTTACAGGAAGGGATTACTAATGCAGTGAAGCACTCCGATTCTAATAAATTGAAGATTCACATTGAGAGGAACGAATCTAACCTTGAACTGATGGTAAGTGACTTGGGTAAAGGTTTTGATACTAGCAAGATAGAAGATTGGGCGTTGACAGGTGCTCATTTTGGATTAGTCGGAATGAAAGAAAGAATAGAAAGCTTAGGTGGGGAGCTTCAGATCAGTTCGGAAATTCAGCGAGGCACAATGCTCAAAGCTACTATCCCTGTAGAATAAATAGAGAAAGATAAAAAGCACGGAGTCATCATGGAGGCTAATAAGTCAAAGGAGTCTAAAAAGAAAGAGGAGGGGGATAGACGTGGTTATTAAATCTGAGAAATCAGAAAGAGTGAAAGTCTTAGTAGTTGATGACCATACGCTTTTTGCGGAAGGAACAGTCTCCTTGCTATCCTTCGAACCCCGTATTTTGGTCGTTGGAATAGCCAAGAATGGGATAGAATGTATGGACCTTGTTAGTAAAACTGATGCTGACGTCGTTCTGTTAGATATAAAGCTCCCGGATACCAGTGGGACTGATTTAATAGACAAAATAATAAAGATTAAACCGGATGTAAAAATTATTATGATGACCGGACATAGTCCAAAAGGTTACGTTACTAAGTCTATCAGTAAAGGTGCTAATGGTTTTCTACTTAAAGACTGTTCCGTAAAGGAAATGATTCAGGGAATATTGAAAGTTTATGACGGTGGAGTCTATTTATCCCAAGGGTTAGAGGATTTTCTTCCCGTAAATAACTGTGATAACGTACAGATTCCAGTTGAATCTAAAGTACTTAGTGAACTATTGACCCCTAAAGAAATAGAAATAATTGAATTAGTATCAAGAGGTTTACACAATAAAGAGATTGCATCAGCTTTAGGTATTAACGTTCGGACTGTGGAATCTCATGTGAGTAATATCCTTCCTAAATTAGGGGTAAGCACACGTTTTGAAGCTGTCTTACATGGGAAAATCTTGATTAAGAAGATATTAAATAGATAGGCTAATAAGAGATTTAAAAGGTTGTGGAAGAAAATATGAGTCCACAACCTTTTTTCTAGTGTTAAGGATTGGAATAATTCAAGGAATTAACTTTAATCAAATTTACACAAATGAAGGACTTGGCAAACTGTTAAGTCCTTCATTTGTATATCAAGTAACTAAAGTGTCGAAGTATGTGATAGTTTGTCGTGAATTACGCAGGGTATATTAGCAGAATTACGGAGGACAAAGTTCTAAATTTGCGATAATCTATTCTTAACAGCTACCTTAGATAAAACGTAGACCATGTGGCTGGCTAAAGAGTACCGAAAGTGTAATACGGTCAAATCGCTGGAGGTGAAGCTTGCTAAACCTTGCTAAACCTTGCTAAATACTGCAAATAAGTGATCAGTAGGGAAAGTTCTTTGAAAATATATTTCCGTTAAAATGTTGGAGAGACCTCTACAAGATAAAATCAAGGCTGTTGAAGAACTTCGTGCAAATGGTATGACGCAGTGCGAGATTGCTAAAGAACTATAAATTGGACAACTGCACCGAAAGTAGTAACTAGGTATTAACAGCGTTAAGGATGTAGGACGTGTTTCGGTTAGGGACAGACAAAGAAAACTTGGAATAGACGATATAGTAGAACGACCTAAACGCAAGAAGAACGAACTTCGAGGGTAAAATCAAAAACACACTTTTTGGGGACTAAAATTAAAAACATCCAAACCTCGCTCAGAGGCCTATTTGACGGACCCAAATTAAAATGGAAAATGGAAAATTTGTCGTAAAACCATTAATGGTAATAAATTGATCAGAGTGGTATTTTTGGGCTGGCGATACTCTATTATAGAAAGGGGAACACAAATGTTTAAAAATTCTAGAATTATTTTTTTAGCTTTTGTTATGGGGATCTTTCTTTCACTTTCAGCCATGGCCATGGCTGAAAGTGTGGCAAGTGATACCACTAATTTAGGAACTGTTGGTGGATATAGTTACGGTGCTAATGGATTAATTTTCAATGATTCCGGTGCTAGGGGATATTCTGTTATAACACGTTCAGGCGGGACTGTACCAACTGGTTATATGGGGATTAGTATTTATGTGTATAATTCAGCTGGCGCATGTGTAACGTACTCTCCTTGGTCATACAACACTAGTAGTATTCAATCAATAGGATCTTTTACAAGTTGGTACACTGGTTCACATGATTATTATCGAAGTAAAGGTTCTTGCAAGATGTATAATGGCAGCAATTATACTGAGAAACCATCAAATTATACCCCGTATTTGTATTATTAAGGGAGGTAAAAAGATGAGATTTATAAAGTTACACGGAGTAAAATTAATAATCCCATTAGCTCTTATTGCTGGCTTTGTAGCAGGGTCATTTAGTTATGGGGCCATTCCCGCAACAGCCAATACTACTCCTAACCAGTCCATCCAAGATATTAAGCCAACACCAAAATTTCCGGTCAACAAAAACGGAGAGACATACGGTTCAAATAGTGAAGTTACTGTTGCCGGGCAGGAACCAGATTTAATTCTGGCGAAAGGTGTAGATGGGACTGATGGGTATATAAAATTAAAAGACTTAAACAAAGATCAACCAAATAACCCTGAAGAAGCTGTAGCGTACATGGAAAAAATGGAAAATAGCCCTCCAGAAAACATCCCACTATATAATGTTGATGGAAAAACTGTTATAGGAAAATTCAAAATTGATAAGCCAGAAAAGTCTGAAATAACAAAAGGAACTCTGAATGTATTTTATCACTAAGTTGAATTTGGAAGAGGTATCACTAACAAAACCGATAGAATCCATGTTAAGTGGCCTCTCTAGACTTATGTTAAAAAAATTCCAACTGCAAAGCCGGTCTGCCTTAGGAAAATGAGGGGTAGAAATAATTAACTGACCCTGTGAATGCCAGAGTAATATTAAGCGACAACCCCCTGGCTTTAATTAAACAAGGGGTTGTCGCTTTACGTAACCCTAGTTATCGGACGCAACTTTAAAAATACGATTTGCTTTCCCAAGAGGAATACTTCACAGGAGCCACAGCCCTCGACCCATCTAAGCATCCGACGTAGGGTCCCATGTCAAGTCTACCCCAGAGTGGCTGTTCTGCCGGTGTAGAATCCCAAGCAGTTAATTGTTGCTTCCTTGATTTGATTGTTCGGCTCTGTAAGGATGGTCAGAGTTCATGTTTAATACATGGGATTTGAACGTCAAACGGTCAATCAAGGCTGTTACCATGGTCGTGTTTTCAAACATGGTAACCCAATCTGAGAACTTGAGGTTTGTAGATACAATAACGCTTCGTCGTTCAGCTCTATCTGCTATGACCTTGAAGAGTAATTCTGATTGATGACGATTAAAGGTGAGATAGCTCAGCTCATCGATCACTAATAAATCAATTTTGGAAAGCTGTTTCTCTATCTTCATGAGTTCCTTGTATTCCTGGGCTTCAATTAATTCATTGGAAAGGTTAGCTGCTGTGTAGAATTTCACGTTCATACCTTGCATACAAGCTTTTACACCCAGAGCAATACTGAGATGAGTCTTACCTGTGCCAGGGTTTCCAATCATCACAACGTTTTGGCGTTTGCTTACAAAGTCACAACTAGCCAGTTCGTAAATAAAGGCCTCTGAAAGGTGCTCAAATCGGCTACAATCAAGTTCGTCCATAGTCTTTATGTATGGAAAGTTCGAGGACTTAATTTTGCGTTTCTGGCTGCTTTCCATGCGAGAGTCAAGTTCCATCTTCATCAACGCCAGTAGAAATTCTTCAAAGAGGAATACTGCTCTGTGGTGGAACAGTTCTTTCGGCTTTAAGCTTTCTAACGGCTGTACGTACCGTGGAATAAGAACCGTTGAAATCTCTTTCAGAGATTAGCCGATCATAAATTCTCTTAGCTGTGTGCTTTTTCTTTTTTAGATTTTCTTGTTCATCTTCTTTAAAGCAGCTCAGAATGAACGATTTGATGGCATCAGTGATTACATCGGGTTGTCGCTGATAAACTTTTCGAACGTCTGGATGAGTGGATCCTTCACAATACTTTGTAACGGTTGGTCTTGAAATATTCAAGCTTTTTGCTATAGATCGTATGGATTCTCCATCAATAAAGCGGGTGCGAATTGCTGAATACATGTCCACTTCAATGATCACACCTTTCATTCCTCCCCATAGAATATTTGATATTATTCTACAGGTTTTTATGACAGGTGGTAAACTAATTCACTGTCAAAAGGTGCTGAAGTGGTACAATTTTACATTATCATTCACAATCTAGGTGACTTAAAGTGTCGAAGTATATGATAGTTTGTCGTGAATTACGCAGGGTATATTAGCAGAATTACGGAGGACAAAGTTAAAAATTTGCGATAATCTGTTCTTACAGCTACCTTAGATGAAACGAAGACCATGTAGCTGCCTGAAGAGTACCGAAAGTGTAATACGGTTAAACCTCTGGAGGTGAAGCTTGCTAAGCACTGCAAGGAAGTATTCAGTAGGGAAAATTCTGAAAATATATTTCCGTTAAAATGTTGGCGAGACCTCTGCAAGATAAAATCAAGGCTGTTGAAGAACTTCGTTCAAGTGGTATGACGCAGTGCGAGATTGCTAAAGAACTACAAATTGGACAACTGCACCGAAAGTAGTAACTAGGTATTAACATCGTTAAGGATGTAGGATGTGTTTCGGTTAGGGACAGACAAAGAAAACTTGGAATAGACGATATAGTAGAACGACCTAAACGCAAGAAGAACGAACTTCGAGGGTCAAATCAAAAACACACTTTTTGGGGACTAAAATTAAAAACATCCAAACCTCGCTCAGAGGCCTATTTGACCGAATATGGGGAAAAGGTAGTTTCGCTCTTTACGTAATGCTCATTATAGGACCAAAGAAAGACACTTTGTCAAAAATAGTCGCAAAACCGTTAATATCACCATAAGATGGTGGGTATCTGGTTGGAAAAAGACCTAGGAGATGAACTTCTGATTTAATACACATTGCATTCGTAGTTAAATATTTAAAAAAGGGGGATTAACGTATGAGCATACTAACGTCTAAAATGAATGTTAAAAAAAATTTAGCAATTGTTATCTTAAGTTTAATGACAGTTGCTACTGTAGCGACTCCAGCATCAGCCCTTGTTAAACCAAATAGTTTTTATGATGCAGTAGCTTGGACTTGGGAATACAACGCACCAGCCACAAGCACATATAATTGCCTTGCCTATGCATTAGGATATACTGATCGTTGGATGTGGGCATGGGGAGCTTCCAATCCAACATCTTCTCAGGTGAATTATTATATGGATTTGGTAGGAGGCTATAGAAATGTAGGGTATGGTACCCCAATTAACAACCCCTTGATTATTTCTTATGGTTCTTCTTCCGCAGTTGTCCATTTTAGTAAAGTGACTGGTTCTGGGATTACGACTGCAAAATGGGGTGAGCTTGAACGTATGAAAAGTTATAGTTTGAATCCTTATAATCCTGGAGGTGGTTATGGTCCGGCAGTTACAACATATTATTAATAAAGGGGAGGAATAACTTTGAAGAAGTTTATCATACTGTTATCTGTTGTGTGTTTAATCGTTGTAACTATGCTGACATCCACACTTTCACAAGTAAATGCATCAGTTGCTTCTAAAATTGATCAAAATATGTTAAGTATTATGGATGATGTCAGTAAATTAGCAACCCAAGATTCTCAAAAATTAAGTTCAAATCCATATGACTATATCAATAATGCAAACTATAAGAGTATTGTTAATTTGGGTTCAGAGGCTCTACCTATTATTGTTGACCGAATAGATCAAAGTAAGGAAGAGGGCTTAAGGGAATACATTTTATCAATTGCTGCTGAAGAAATTGCAAAAGTAGACCTAAAGAAGGATAAGAGTGAATGGTCCTCGGCTAAAGGTTTTACAAAGGTATGGAAAACGCATTTAAAACAAATTCCTACCAATGTAAATAATATTGTAGTGTCAAATGAGTCCAACGATAAGAAGGTCCAAGAACTAGTATTGCTGGGGACTCCAGCAATACCGTTTATTATGGACAAAATAGAACAAGGAAACGCTGAATTATTCCCATCTATAGATCAGTTACTTCGAGGAAATCCTAATTTTAACATGAGTCAAGCAATTCCAGATAAATTAGATTGGGTGAAGAAAAATAAATCCCAATTTAATAATCTGCGTGAGCTTGTAGGTACGGAAAGTTAACTATAACCAAATGATGAAAAAATCACGCTCAAGTTATATAGCTAAGACGCTTTTACTGTAAATAATTCACGCCCCGGTATATACCGGGGCGTTTCTTCGTCAAGGAGGTCAGAGAAAAAGCCCCCCAATGATCCGAATAGGATGGGTATCGGACCCGGATTATTTTAGGAAACTTTTCCTAGACGGTTTTTTCTTCATGTTCTGCCGAATCGCTTTGTTAAGAATAGACATTATGGTCTGCTTTGCAGCCCAAATATTAAGTCAAAGCTTTTTAAATGCATGAGACATACCGGAAAGAAATCCTTAACTCTAACTTTTAGAGTCCAGAAAGACGCTAAAACCTGCTGTTTCTGTGGAAGTGCTCATCTTATTACGTTTCTGGTTCCTCATTCTTCGACTACGGCTTTAAGTCCATGATCGCTGTATAACTTAATAGTTTCGGAAAACTACCTATCTTGGGGAGGGGAAAGTCTATCCATTTTAAGGATTTACTTGGTATTTTTATTGTGTAGGTGAAAATATCCTTTGTAACAGTCCTTACCCAGAAAGTTTATACTCGAATAGAAAAGATTGAATCCCCATATAGATCTAGTGCGATCAGCAGGCGGTTCAGTACAACCTGAGATTCATGAGGTTCAATAATCTACACTGAATTATTGCTTTCCTTTTAGCTATTGACGTTGATCAATGGCTTTTTCTCTATTTACTCACCCCATAAATCTCTAAATGTTACGAAGCACCAGCATTCAATCTTCAGGATGCTGGTGCTACTATACAATTCAACTCTAAAATTTTATTGTTTTACGTAATTATTATACCATTCTCTACCCGTAGACCAGTTTTTAGAAGTAGGATCTTCTTTTAGTATCTCCGAACAGGCAATTGCCATAATATATTCCTCTAATCCATCATTATTACTATTAGCAAATTTATTGAGCATGTAGTTTAAAGATTTTTCTTTTTGTGAAACAATATATTTGTAATCTGCATTACTATCTACCCCTTTAATACAGTCATAGGGGTTGGAAGATAACGATACTTTACTATCTTTAGACTTCGTTATATTAATAAGCTTTGAATCTATTGATTCCTCAAAGGTTTCATTTGCTTTAACCTTCATTGATGATGCAGGGTCAGATGTCTCCTTTGAAGCTACTGAGGTTCCGCATCCTAGCAACGTAAACATAAGTCCAATAGATAATAAGTACGCGATTCTTTTCATTTTCTAAAACCTCTTTCTTAATATTTATTGCTACGTACACCACTAAAATAAGAGGCGTGAGAGCCGTATCTAACAAGCTTTTGGAACGAAAGTCAAGAATTCTATCTCTATCTATGGCGCTGAAGAAAAATACCTTTGCAATTCTTCATTCCCGCCAATATCGCTTAAATTTGCGTTACTATCCAAGAGTTTCTTTAAGAGAATTTCAACATTGTTTTTTCTAAAAGTAGTGTAAGTTTGAAACGTTGTACTTAACAACTGAAGCCCTACACCTATGCTTGACGATAGTAATACTAACTGTCCACTATCCATTTTTTCCTCCGTATGTTCCGAAATATTGGTTTATTATTTAAAAAGGATTTCTCTATCACAATAGTAAAATCCTGCCTGGGGAAACGGCATTATTAATAACCGGATACGTCCTGGTGCTTTACGTAACCTTATTTATCGGAATGAACACTGTGTGACGGTTACAAAGTTGCACGGTGTCGCAGTTAAACGATTATATAGTTAAACAGTTAAACTGGTTATACTGTCCACGGTTATAACTTACTTACAATCATAGGAATACATCGCCGTTCTCGTCAAGTTGTTTCAGTTTCGGCCATTTTTTAGAATGGCTAACCTGTTTGATGATTTCCTTTGTAGTACCCACTAAGACCGGGTCTTTACAGCGTTTCGTCCATTTGGTTTCTTTATCCACCACAGGCACACAGGCAACGTGCAAGTGGTAATGGAACACATCACGCCCAAGCTGTTCGGAAAGGGCGCGGTTGCGCTCGTCTGCGTGCATGACCGCCGACAAAATGTACTGTTCGCCGCCGGCTTCCTGAACTGCCAAGCGGTAGGCTTCCGCGAAAAATTCTTTGGTGTATTCATAGCCGCCGTTGCGGTCAAAGTAGGCGGTATTCACATCAAAAACAAGCTCGTCAATGACCTCTGCGTCCGCTTGCAGGCCGCGCGTGCTGATGGTTCCGGCTTAATCATTTTGTCAAAGGCTTCTACATAACTGCCCTCGCAGGTTTTGAAATGTACGTTGAGGTGGGAACGGTTTTTCACAATGTCGGAATTGCTGTAACCCTGGTTTTTCCGCTCGTTGTGCCGCTTCAAAATTTCTATGTGGAACAGAATGCGTGTTCAATACGTCTTACAATATAAGGAGAGTGACTAACAATGAAGAAACTGTTCATTATACTTACAATTTTGTTTTTGATAGGAAGCATGGCGGCTTGTAGCAAAAAAAACCTTTTTGGGTCTAATTCTTTAGCCGACATAAAAGCAATAGAATTGCGAAATGGAAATACCGGCGAGGTTGTATCAGTGACTGATGCTGACACAATTGATGCTCTTACAGATTATTTTACATCTATTTTAATTAATTTTTAAAAGGGCCTTATGATTTAAATGTAGATGAGCTTGATGATGTTGCATCAATTGTACAAATTAAAGGTAAACAATTATAATAAAGTTATTGTCCAGAGCCAACGCAATACGTTGGTCTAATCAGCCGGTAGAATGACCGGAATGGGAGCGTAACAATTAAATGAATGAACTAGAAACTAAGAATACCCGTCCACTGGAACTTTTAGCTCCTGCAGGGAGCTACGAGGCCTTCAAAGCGGCGGTAGAAAATGGCGCCGATGCAGTTTACCTCGGAGGGAAAAGCTTTAGTGCCAGGGCAAGTGCTGCCAATTTTGATTCAGAAGAGTTAAAAAAGGCGCTTTGTTATGCCCATGAACGACATGTTAAGGTGTATGTGACTGTCAATATCTTGGTTGCAGACCAAGAGTTTCAGGAATTGTTGGATTATCTCTTTGCCTTGCATGAAATTGGTGTTGATGCCGTGATCTTGCAAGATGTGGGGGTCTCAGACTTAATTCATACGATTCTTCCGGAACTGGAAACCCATGCGAGCACCCAAATGACGGTCAATACCAGTTGGGGTGTTCAGCATTTGGAAAAGCTAGGCTTTTGTCGAGCAGTGTTGGCCAGGGAGACCTCTGCTGCTGAAATGAAAATGATTGCGGATCAGACCCCGCTAGAACTGGAAGTCTTTGTACATGGCGCACTTTGTATAGGCTATTCCGGGCAATGCCTAATGTCGAGCTTTATCGGGGGGCGGAGCGGAAACCGTGGCACGTGTGCCCAACCTTGTCGGATGACGTATCAGCTCGTGAATGAAGAGAAAGAGAACCTTCTAACCCAGAAAAAACCGGGAGATCACTTGTTGAGCCCCCGGGACTTAAACTTAGCTGAGGAATTGGCTGAGCTAAAGAAGATAGGCATTCGTTCCCTTAAAGTTGAGGGCAGAATGAAGCGGCCAGAGTACGTGGCAACAGTCATTCGCCTCTACAGGCAAGCTTTAAGTCGGATTGAAGATCAAACGGAAGGTAGTCCCTTACTTACCAAGGAAGAACATCAAGAGTTATTACAGGTTTTTAACCGAGATTTTACAAGTGGGTATTTCAGGGACAATCTCGGTGCAGAACTTATGAGCTATAGCCGACCGAACAACCGAGGAACTCGTCTCGGACGGGTGGCACGATTAGACTCTGGGAGATTATCTCTCAAGTTGGAAGCCGCTTTACACCCTGGCGACGGAATTGAGTTTTGGACAGGTCGTGGACGAGAAGGGGTCACAATAGGCAAGATCTGGAGTGGAGAAACAGAGGTTACAGAAGGACTACACGGAGAAACTGTGCAGATCGAGTTTTTTGGGATGGCTCAGCCAGGAGACAGAGTCTTTAAAACCAATGATGCCTTGTTGATGGAAAAGGCCCGTGTAAGTTTCCAAGAGGGACGGGAGCAACGCAAACGCCCCCTGAGCATTCGTCTAGCGGGCCATGTCGGGGAAAAATTACGAATGGATGTCCTGGAAAGCGAGCGCAGAGTCACTGTTTATTCAGTGGGTGTAGCACAAATCGCTTTGAAGCGACCTCTGACCTGGGATTATGCCTTCCAACAGTTAGGTCGCTTAGGGACAACCCCTTTTTGGTTAGATAAGCTGGAGCTGGATGTTGATGAGGGCATCATGCTGCCGGTTAGTGAGCTCAATGAAATGCGTCGCCTAGCAGTAGAAGAATTACTCCTTGTGACGCCTAGGCCAAAGGTTGAGCGGCACGAATATGGGCAGAGAATAGAGCGTTGGAAACAGCGTCAGGCCGAAGAGCGGGCAGGCCAACAAACTATCAGGAGTGCGAATCCCCAGATCTCGGTGGCTGTGAGTGATCCAGAAACACTGCAAGCTGCCATTCAAGCGGGCGCCAAACGAGTCCTCATTGGTGGAGAACATTGGCGTTCGCGGCGAGGGTTTTCGCTGGAAGAGATTCGCACCAGTTTCGAAAGTTGCAGAAAGCTCGGAATCGATTGTGCTTGGCGCTTACCTCGCATCTTAAATCAGGATCAGAGCGCAAGCCTTTTGTCAGATCTTAAGAAGGCCGCGAGATGGGCAAAGAAACCGAAATTGATGGTTTCCAATCTTGGGGAGTTAGAAATCATGAGAGCTGTTGATGCGGATTGGCCGTTCGAAGTGGATTACTCCTTAAATATTTTTAATGAGGCCAGCCTTGCTTACTTTTTGCGTCAGGGTGCCAAAGGAGTGACGCTTTCTCCCGAACTGCACCACGAACAACTCGCCCATTTAGCAAAATGGCCGGGAGTGGAGCTCTTGGCATTTGGCGATTTGGAAATGATGGTGAGCGAATACTGTCCGGTAGGGGCAACGCTAGGTGGGAAAAAGGGGCAACACTGTGCCGGTACGTGTGTGCAAGAACCGCATTTCCTGCGCGATCGGATGCGCTATGATTTTCCAGTGGAGACAGATCAGGAGTGCAGGATGCATCTATTTAATGTGAAGATCCTCAACTTATACGAAGAGCTTGGCCAAATCAAGCGCATGGGTATTTCAACAATACGTTTACAATTGACTCGACAAACTCCTGGACAAGTACAGCGGATTGTTCGTTTGTTTGTTGAGGCTTGGGATAGCTTAAATGAAGGCAAGCGGGCCTCATGGACCTCGGAGGAAGGGATGGCTGACTTAGCTTCTCTTTTCCCTGACGGATTTACGAAAGGGCATTTCTTCCGCGGTGTGTTATAGGTTTATATGGACAATTGGTCATCTATGACCAGCGAAAACTAACCTCGAACAGCCTGTTCGAGTCATTTCCGCAGAGGAGGAACTATGGGTATTGAAGATAAAGTCCTAAATAAACTGGATTTTTCGAAAGTATTATCACGTTTGGCAGATTATTGTATCCTGCCACGCGCCAGGGAACTCGCCGTTGGCTTAAAACCATTTATTGATTTTGAATCGGTACGTTTGGCATTGCAAGAAACGGAAGAGGGAAAGAATTTCTTGCGGGGAAACCCCCTATTTTCAGTTCGTGGAGCCAAAGAAATTCGCCCCTATATTGAGCGCTGTTTGCGCGGAGGGGTAATTCTTGGGGAGGAACTACTAGAAGTTCGAGATACGCTGCGAGTTGGGCGAAGAATAAAACAACTCCTCCAGGAATCTAAAGAGGAGTTTCCTAGATTAGGGGAGATTGTGTTACCAATCGAACCACAGAAAGATCTAGAGGATGAAATCTCCCGCTGCATTTCGGAAGATGGAAAGGTTGCAGACAATGCCTCCCCAATCCTGTCAGACCTAAGGCGTTCTCTGGATCGCCTGCAACATCGCATTCGAGAAAGTTTAGAGGGGACCTTGAGGAATTCTTCGTATCAAAAGATGCTCCAAGATTCCATTATTACGCAACGTTCGGATCGCTATGTGCTCCCTATTAAGCAGGAATATCGCACAGCTTTTCCCGGGATTGTCCACGACCAATCGGCGAGCGGTGCTACGCTGTTTATTGAACCCATGGCCGTAGTGCATCTGGGCAACGAACTCCGTGAAGTGATTCTGAAGGAGCAGCGTGAAGTTCAGAGAATCCTCCAAATGCTCTCCGCCCAAATTGAAGTGCGTGGCGATGCTGTGGCAGAACTTCATGAGGCCTTGGGCAAAGTAGACCTGGTGGTTGCCAAAGCCCATTTGAGTGAAGCAATGAACGCAGGTTCACCAGAATTGGTCATAGGGCAACACGTGAAGCTTGTTCAGGCCCGGCATCCTCTGATTACAGGGGGTGTGGTCCCCCTTTCTATAGAACTAGGGATAGATTTTGATACGTTAGTGATTACTGGACCTAATACTGGAGGGAAAACGGTAGCGCTGAAAGTAGTCGGGCTCATGGCTGCCATGACTCAATCTGGTCTACACATTCCGGCGGAAAGCGACTCGCGTATGGGAGTTTTTACCCAGATCTTCGCGGACATTGGGGATGAACAGAGTCTCGAGCAATCCTTAAGCACCTTCTCCGGGCACATGAAAAATATCGTAGAAATTATCAACCATTCAGACGGACGATCTTTAGTCTTGCTCGATGAGCTTGGAGCTGGAACAGATCCGACTGAAGGGGCTGCGCTCGCGATGGGCGTTTTGGCTGAATTACATGAACGAGGTTGTCGAACGGTCTCGACAACTCACTATGGTGCCTTAAAGACGTTTGCTTATGAAACCCCACGTGTTAAAAACGCTTCCGTGGAATTCGACCTAGAGACCTTACGTCCGACTTACAGATTGTTGATTGGGATTCCCGGTAAGAGTAATGCCTTTACCATTGCCGGAAGACTGGGTTTAAGTGAGCGAGTCCTTCAAAAGGCCAACACCTTTGTCACCGAACGAGAAATGCAAGTGGCGGATCTGATCGAAAACTTGGGAGAAACCCACCGAGAGATTGAATTAGAAAAGCAAATGGCCAAAACAGGGCGGCAAGCGGTCGAAAAGGAAAGTAAGGCTCTGGAAGAAAAGACGTTACGCTTAGACGAGGAATTTGAAATACTACTAGCTCTAGCAAAGGAAGAGGCCAGCGAGCTTATTCGAAAGGCCAAACGTGAAGCTGATGAGCTAATCGAGGAATTAAAAGAGGCCCTGAAAAAGGAAAACAAACAACAACAAGATATAGAAAAGGCCCGTCAGGGATTTCGGCGTATCTCATCGAAGCTTGATAATGGTCGGAAAGTAAAGCGTTCTGGCAATGAATTATCGGCAAATCAAATTAAGCTTGGGCAGACGGTCCATTTGACGAAAATAAGGCAGAAAGGACAAGTTTTAAAACTCCCAAATTCCAACGGAGAAGTATTGGTACAAGTTGGTATTATGAAAGTCATGGTTCCGTTGGCCGAATTAAAGTTAGCCCAGGAGGAAAAGAAAATCCCGCCGAAATATTCCAGAGAAGCGAGCGTTGGTCTTCAAAAGGCTGAGGGAATCCGCACCGAGATTGATTTAAGAGGTATGCTCGTCGAGGAGGGGACATACACTTTAGACAAATATCTAGATGATGCGATTCTTAGTGGAATCGGTCTGGTTTACGTTATTCACGGCAAAGGGACAGGGGCCATGCGCACCGGGATACAGGATTTCCTAAGGGGGCACCCGCATGTTCGAAGCTTTAGAATCGGAGAATATGGAGAAGGGGATTCTGGAGTCACGGTTGTTGAGTTAAAGTGAGAAAAACTCTGTGAGTCGAACGAATATACGGACTCAAAAGAGGAGGGCGAATGCCCTCCTCTTTTAGTTGAAATTATATGCTATTAATCGGTTATTGTTAGTTTAACACTTCCAGAAGGTGGCCCGACCCCCGACCCGTTTCGGTTTTGAAAAGCGGCAGTAAAGACATAAATACCAGGATTAGGAGGTTGGCCGTTTTCAGCAAGTGAAATGGAAATGGAGGTTGATGCTGAGTTCGAAGCCTTAATGGGCATTTCAAGAACGGTCTTGTCTGGTCGGCGCATATAAAAAACAACAGAATCACCTTTGTTTTCTAACGGAACAGACATGGGGATAACCGCCTTAAAAGTTTGTTTATTATAGGAGACTTCCCCAAGTGTGGGTGAGGGGAGGCTGGGATCCACGTTTGCGGGTGGTGTTGTTGGATCGGCATCGGGATCATCGGGATCGGGAACATCTACTTTATCAGGAGCCGTCGCTGTTGGTGGTCTGTAGGGGGCCTCGTCAGATGGCCACGGCCATGACGAATCACGGTTGGGTAAATTCAAGAATGTTTTAGTTAAAGGGTCTTTGGAATTTGGAGAGGCTAACATGTTCGGATTTTCTGCGTCTACGTTTTTTTGAAACCAGACATCACTGACCCGATTGGGGAGATCTCCTTTGGCTGCTATTTCCGTCCCAACAAATTTTGAGGGGGTTAAGCTGCTAGGGAGGAGCCCCGACTTTGTATCGAATTTGCCACTAACAATCCCTGAGGGTTCTTCAAACTTAGATACCACAGGAAGATCTTGAAGAGCAGCAGTCATGACTTTCTTCCAGATTTGGGCGGGGAAACTGCCGCCATAGACGTTTCGTAAATAATGCTGTCTGTCGTCGTCTTTATCGTAGCCCATCCAAACTACCCCAGAGTAGTTCGGGGTATAACCAGCAAACCAGGCATCAGGGTTACCAGACTTATTGCCATAGTATTGAGGATCCAATGAAGTGGTACCAGTTTTACCAGCAATAGCCCAATTTCCGATTTGGGCACTAGTGCCTGTTCCGTCGGTCACAACGCTTCGCAGCATATCGTTGATAATATAGGCTGTGGTTTCCTTCATTACACGGTTTTTTGTGATCTTCGCTGGTACGGTATTCCCCTTAGCGTCAACGACCTTTACAATAGCATGGTTAGTGACACTAACGCCGTTGTTGGCATAAATCCCGTAAGCAGAGGCCATCTCCAGCGTGGAGACCTTTGGCGTGCCGAGCGCTAAGGTTAAGTTGCGATCGCCCTGTTCTAAAGGAAGTCCAAGATTTTCTTTACCAAACTTCCAGCCGTAATCGACTCCGATTAGGTTAAGCAATTTGACTGCATAGACATTGACAGAGTCTTCAAGGGCAGAACGCATGGTAATAAGGCCTTTCCAGCCTTTAGTTATCGTATCAAAGTCTGTAGGTGCCCAGGTTCCGTAATGCACCGGCATATCGTCAAGTACTGTGCCTGGGAAATAGCCGCCCTTCTCAATGGCCGGACCGTAGACTACCAACGGCTTGATCGTTGAGCCAGGCTGTCGTTTGGCTTGCCAAGCCCGGTTCAGTCCACGGGTCGTATAGTCCCGCCCGCCGACCATTGCCTGAATTGATCCAGTCGAAGGTTCGATGACAGTCATAGCTCCTTGAACTTTTACACTATCGATTCCTTTGGGGAAATTGGCTGCGTCAGCAAACGCAGCTTCAGCGGCAACCTGAATCTTAGGATTGACGGTCGTATAAATTTGATAACCACCGCTGAAGATTTGATCAGGAGTTAAATTATAGGTGTTTTCTAGTTCCTCAATAACGTAATCCACAAAATAGGGATATTTATAACTTGCATCGCTAAGTGTTGTTTTTTGAGCTCCGCCGATGGTTTTTTTCATGGTATCAACATAAGTGAACGGGGTATCGTTAAACGTGCTGTACTCTTGGGCGGTAATTATTTCCGCATCTCGCATGACACCGAGGACGATGGTCCGTCTATTTTTAGCTGCTTCGGGGTGGAAATAAGGATTGTATTGACTTGGAGCTTGTGGTAAACCAGCCAACAGAGCAACTTCATCAGGTTTCAAATCCTTGAGATCTGCGCCGAAGTATGTTTTGGCTGCAGCTTGGATCCCAAATGATGATTCACCAAGAAAAATTCTATTGAGATAAAACGTGAGAATTTCATCCTTTGTGTATTCATGCTCAAGCTGAATAGCAAGAATTGCTTCCTGAATCTTACGAGTAAATGTTTTGGCCGTGGGATCTGCGATAAAAGCGTTGCGGGCAAGTTGAATACTAATGGTACTTGCTCCTTCTTTGGCACTTCTAGAGCGAATGTCGTTGATCGCTGAACCAATGATTCGTATGGGATCTACTCCAAAATGCTGGTAAAAGCGTTTGTCCTCAACAGCGACAAATGTTTTCTTAACAAGGTCGGGAATGTCGGAAGAATTAATAGGTTGGCTATTTTCGACCCCCCGCAATTGAGTGAATTTGACTTCGTCTTTGTCGTATACAGAGGAGTTCTGTTTCTGGTCGAGAAGACCAGAAGGGCTCCATTTTGGGGTGCCGGCCGCAGCAATGCCTACAAATATTGCTACCCCTATCATCACAAGGGCAATTACACTCCCTATGGATATAAGGACAATTCGTAGTTTTGAAGAGCGTTTTCGGCGCTGTGGACGCGTTGGTTTCCGGGATGATGGCATAATTTATACCTCCTAAATAGTGCAAAAATGAGGCGCGTAGAAATTTCGAATTTCTTGAATTATATCATACTTCTTCAATTGTAAGGAAATCCTTGCATAAATGAGGGAAGGGAAATATCAGATTAGTTGCTAGCTCGACGTAGACAGGATATAATATCCTAGTGAAGTATATGTACATATCGCGAATGGTATGATTGAGAAGAAACTTGGCGGAAAGTAGCAGAGAGTCGGTGTAGGGTGAGAACCGACCTAGAAACCAAGAGGTACACCTCATGACTAGAGTTAACAACTCTCGGATAAGCCCGTTACTGCTGATTAAGCTGGATGTCTGTTTTGTAACCTGGGCATCAATGTGGGTGGTACCGCGGAAGTGTTTTCGTCCCTCAACCTTGAGTTGGGGGATTTTGTCATTTCCAATGTTAAAATTCTGGGTGATAGTAACACTATAAAGGAGAGAAATATATGGACATTTTTAAGGAATTACAGGAACGGGGACTCATTTATCAGCATACCAATGAGGAAGCACTGCGCAAAAGATTAGATTCGGGACCGATGACGTTATATTGTGGATTTGATCCTACTGCAGACAGCCTGCATATTGGAAGTTTACTGCCCATTTTGGTCTTGAAGCGCTTCCAACTAGCGGGACATATACCGATCGCACTGGTAGGTGGAGGCACGGGCTTAATTGGTGATCCTAGCGGTAAAGCGGCTGAACGGATACTAAATCCTCAAGAAGTCGTGGAGCAGTGGGCGAGCAAGATCAAAGACCAGCTTGGACATTTCTTGGATTTTGAAACCAAAGAAAGCCCAGCAATTATTGCGAATAACTATGATTGGCTAGGTTCTCTACAAGTTATTGAATTTCTGCGGGACATAGGTAAGAATTTCCCATTAGGGGCCATGTTAGCCAAAGACGCTGTAGAAGCGCGGATGAGTAAAGGAATATCCTATACTGAATTCAGCTATATGATATTACAATCTTACGATTATCTGAAACTCAATGAAGTGTACGGTTGTGAGATGCAGGTGGGTGGAAGTGATCAGTGGGGAAATATAACAGCAGGAATTGATTTAATTCGACGCACTTCGGGTGATCAAGTTAAGGAAATGTACGGACTGACGATGCCACTCGTCACGAAAAGCGACGGAGTAAAATTCGGGAAAACAGAATCGGGAACAGTTTGGCTAAATGCTGAGAAGACATCTCCCTATAAATTCTATCAATTTTGGATGAATACCGATGACCAGGATGTAATAAGATTCCTTAAATATTTTACATTCTTATCGTTAGATGAGATTGCTGTCCTAGCAGAAGGCGTAGAAAAGGAGCCTGAAAAGAGAAAGGCTCAACGGACATTAGCGGTAGAAGTGACGAAGTTAGTACATGGGCAAGAGGCTCTTGAACGGGCAGAAAAAATATCGAGTGCTCTTTTCGGAGGAGGCCTTACGAATCTGACGTCAGCAGAACTTGAAGAGGGCTTTAGTGATGTGCCATCAGCTACTATTGAAAGCCCAGAGATCGGGTTGGTCGATTTGTTGATTAAAGGAGAGGTAGTCACTTCGAAACGACTCGCCAGAGAGGCGATTGAGAATGGAGCAATCTATATTAATGATATTCGATATACGGATGTAGAAACATCTGTTTCTCAACTTGAGCGTTTAGATGGGAAGTATCTTGTTATACGTCGTGGTAAGAAAAACTACTATCTTATTAAATTTAAATAGTATTATTTAAAGAGAACAGAGTGTGCGACAGTTGATTGATCATCGTTAGGTCTGCACTCTGTTCGTTCGCGATTAACTTCTCTCCTGAATACTTAAGAATATACATTTTAAAGTAGTTGACAAGAGAGTAAGCAAATGTTAATATATCCAAGTGCCCGCAAAACATAATACTATTGTTAGTAAATATGCGGTGAGCCGTAAAAGGAATAAAATAGATTAGCTATTGACAACGCAAGTTGAAAATGCTAAGATATGATTCCGGCCCAAACGGGTGCAGGGGATACAAACTTATAAAACATGGACTTTAATGGTCTTTGAAAACTAAACAACAAGGACAGCCAATGAGAGAAACTCTAAGGAGTTTCAAAAAAAC
>NZ_SPQQ01000021.1 GCF_004766045.1 Desulfosporosinus fructosivorans | reverse complement strand
AAGGTAGGTAGTTTTTTCTACGCATAGCTAAAGCTTTTTGGAACCACCTGCATAGCAGGTGGTTTTCGTTAGACAAATAAAAAACTCTTCCTTTTCTGGAAGAGTTTTTTACAGATAGCGCTCAGATCAAAAATATTAAAACTATCGTACCTTTCTCAATCCGGCTTAGTGATCTTATTCGCAAAATTCTGCCCAGTTGGCAGGATAGGTTGCATAAAACACCTTGCAAAAGGTTGGAGAAGAAAAGACAACTTCACTTCCCTTCGGAATATAAATCACATCTCCTGCGACAGCTCGGAACACTTGGCCCTCAACCTCTAGTACAAAATCCCCTTCTATGATGTAATCGACTTCGTCATAGTTTAAAAACCAGGGTAATCTGGAGTGGTCAAACGTCATAAAGCCCGAAGCCATGTTTCCAACTCGTGCATCAATTACATCAACCAGTCCAACCTTTTGTCCCGGAGGAGCTTCTAAAAAGGGTTGGATTACCACATCTTTGCCCATCACATGCGTCGCTTTGGGGTTCTCACAGGCCGGTTTTAAGACTTCACTCAGAATTTTCTGCACGGTTTTTTTAAGGTCAGCGTCTTTGGTTTCTGCTCCTATAACTCCAGCTGTCACCTGTCGTTCGTTTTGGTGATTCACAGGTTGCCCCGTCGACTGACCCATTACGCTCTGTCCGATGATTTCTTGTCGTCCTTTGGTAATCGTTATCCCCAATTCTTTGGCTAAATCTTTGGCGGAGGGGGTTAGTACACTATCTTCTTCTAATAATATATCCTTATCCATTTTGGCCATTTCTCGCAATACATTCGCTGAAATAAAACGTCCCATAGATACACCTCCCTTTTTCGATGTTCACTCTTCGTGGTTCGATGCCATATTCAAGTCTTCGTTGTTAGTATTCTTAGTTTTCCCTTGGTGCCTCGATTATAATAAACTCTCAATAAGTTGCTTCGCAGGACGTGGGATAACGACTTGGCGTATGAGGAGTCCTTTGGCGCTGGCTAGGGCACTTCCTTCTTCAACTGCTGCTTTCACGGAGGCGACTTCTCCCGTGAGAATCGTGTAACTCTTTCCGCCGATCCCAAAGGCTAGATGAAGGAGCAGTGGTTCCACGTCGCCCGCTTTTACTGCCGCGTCCGCTGCCTCAATCAAGGAGGCAACGCTATAGGTTTCTATAATCCCCAGGGCCTTTATATCCTTGAGCGTACTCACGCCACTGATCGCTGGTAAAATGGAGGGATGGACATTGGGGATGATAAACGAATCCACTACGGTCTCAGCGCCTAGTTCAATTCCGGCGTTCACCGATTGCTGAATTGACGACACCTCTCCACTCACTAAGACAATGTATTTCCCAGGACACGTGGTTTTCGCCACTAAGATCTTCACGTCCGCTGATTTGGCCATGATGTCGGCGCATTCGATGCCTTGGGCTATGCTTGTAAATTCGACGAGCCCTATTGCGTGGATCACTTTGCACCACCCCCTCTCCCTATCGTTATTGTTTGGGGCGTAACCTTCATTACTGTTCCGTCAATGCTTGCATGGACACGAGCACCCAAGGCTCCTTCCGGTATTTCTCCCACGATTTGTCCGTGACGAACGACATCTCCAACCTTGACTTTCGTCTCGGCGGGTGCTCCGATATGCTGTTGCAGCTTTAGGGTGACCTCGTCTGGAATATAACTCTCGAGAGATAGGGGGGCTTCGCTGTACAACGAACGTAAGTTTAGACGATCCATTAAGCGGGTTGTCGGTATTAAACGATGTTTGGCCATCGGGTCAACGTTGCCGAGTTCTCCTTGGTATTTTAGCCCTTTGGCTCGTAGCTCTGCCTTTAAGGCTTGGTTCACTCGGAGTGGGGATATTCCCACCGGACACGCATAGGCTTCACACACGCCACACTCTGAACAGGTCAGGGCACTTGTCAGCATGGAGGCTTTTCCAAGGTTTTTATAGTTCACCGCTCGGATGAGAAGGTGCGGCGATAATTCGTGCCCGATCATGTGTCTGGGACAAAGTTCAGTGCAGAAGCAACATTGTTCACACACTGTTTTGGCGATGCGCAAAATAGTTTCTAGACTTTTGCCTTTTCGTTCGATCAGAAGGTGATCCTTGGGTAAGGCAATGAGTCCTCCTGTGGTCTTAGTCACGGGATCGCTTAGATCCGTGATCACGCTCCCCATCATCGGACCTCCATTGATATACACTAGGTCTTCTGAACGTCCTCCACCAGCAAGGTCTAGGACTTCCCGCAGGGAGGTTCCGATTGGAACTGTGACCGTGCTGGGCTTCTTCACGGCGCCTGTGACGGTTAGAGTACGCGTTGTGACCGGTTCACCGTCGTAGGCTTTGGCTACATTGATGAGAGTTTGTACGTTATTGACAACCACACCGATATTGAGCGGGATTCCCCCTGGAGGAACGCGCCGTCCTGTGGTTAACCAGATGGTGATGACTTCATCTCCTGCAGGATAAATATCGGGCATAATCGAGATCTGCTGGTGTTCTCTTAAGTAGGGCTCTAAGGCCGTGATGGCTTCCTTATACTTGGCTTTCAACGCGATGATCCCCTGTTTGGCACCCGTTGCTTCCATTGCGAGACTTAAGCCTTTGATCAGTTGTTCTGGATAGAGTGCTACCAGTTGTTGGTCTGTTTTCAGTAAGGGCTCGCATTCTGCTCCGTTGACGATCACGATTTCGGCTTGCGCCGCGAACTTGACATGCGTCGGAAATCCTGCTCCGCCTGCTCCAACGACACCAGCATTCCGTACGAGGGTGCTGATTTGCTCTGCACTTATTTCATGAATTAGTTCATGGTTCTCATTTACGTCGTTCATTTTTCACCCACTTTAGCTTACGCTTCAAAGGTTTCTTTATCGATGATACCCACGATGGTGGCATCGACGGGTATGCTATGGTCAGCCAGTCCTTGTCGGGCCGAAGAGCCGCTAGCGATCATCACGATTTCGTCTTCTCCTGCTCCGATTTGATCTGCTGCAACGAGTGAATTCCCAAATTCCGTGAGTTTCGCTGAGCCGTCTTCAGCATAGGAGAGGGTAACTGGCTGGACGACTAAAAACTTTAGTCCACGTAGGGATTCTTCCTTTCGCGTGGACCATACATTGCCTATGACGCGGGCTAAAATCATCGTCTTCCTTCCTCCTTCTCCTGCCGCAATTCGATTCGGCGACTCTTCATGGTGTCTCGGGCTAGCGGGGAGATGACCGTCCCTCGTTTCACTAGGACAATAGATCCTTCTGGAATTCCGTAGACTTGTTTGTCTCCTAAGAACTTCTTATCGAATCGGATCTCTTCCCGATTCGGCGCACTCTGCTCGGTGGAGGGTTTTCTCTGTTCATTAATCGCTAATCTCTGGTCAAAAAGGCTTGCTTGATTGGACTGTCTGGCGTGTGTAACGGTTGGGTAAAGCGATGATTGCACTGTCCCTTTGTCGGTAATCAGGCTATCTCCAACCGAACTTGTTCTGCCCTTATCTTTATTCAAGGTGCTGGTACACCCTTCTCCTAGGGTTGTACTCACCACGACTCCGTAGGCTTGGACCGTTTGAAGATACCCTTCATAGAGTGCACGGTAGGCTTTTGGGGTTTGGGCGGTGAATCCGAGATACTCTGTCACCAGTAAGATGGATGTACCTTGGGTGATCCCGCGCCCAATAGTCTCACTGATCGGATTATCCCTTATGCCTAAAGCGGCTTTAGCTAGGGTATTCGGGGAACAGGCTGGTAGGATGATTTTTTGCCAATTCGATTTGCTTAAAGCGTCTTGGGGAGTTATCCAGCTCATCCCCTCTGGAAGCTTTGGTTTGGACATATTGGTCTGATCACTTGGTAAAATACTTAGGGTATAGTCCGATCCAAATTGTTGCTGTGTGGCAGTCAAAACTCGTTCAAAATCCGGAACGTAGTTTAGTAAGACTAAAGCGTCTGGTTTAACCGCTTTAAGTTCTGCACTGTTTCCATCCTTGTTTCCGTGCAGCAGCGCTTGAAACGCGGGTTCAGATAGGATTCGACTTACGATTTGGTTGATGAGTTCTTCATTCATCCTTCATACCCCCATGAGCACACCATGGGTTTGTCCGTCGATGAGAGCCGCGTTGGCTTCATCCAAATCCAGGTGCATCTCTTTATGGTAATGCTCATTGACTCGAATTAACACATCTTCCAAGATCATCGGGCGTTTGCTTTGGATTTGAACGCGTACTCTGTCCCCATCGTTTACAGTCCACTCTGCTGCTTCTTGGAGGTTTAGATGTATATGACGACTGGCCACCATCACGCCCGATTCCAACGTTACTCTACCCTGTGGCCCGACTATTTCCAGGCCAGGTGTTCCGTCATGTTGCCCTGAATCTCGAATGACGGGTTTGATCCCCAGTTTGTAACAATCCGTTGCGCTTATTTCTGCCTGGGTACTTTTTCTCATAGGTCCCAAGATACGTACCTTCTCTAGTGACCCTTTCGGGCCGACTAAAGTGACAGTTTCTTGCGCTGCAAATTGACCTGGTTGGGAAAGCTCTTTTTGGACGGTCAAGACGTAGTTTTCGCCGAATAAGGCAAATAAGTCGTCTTCGGAAAGATGAATATGCCGGTTTGAAATGCCTATGGAAATTCGTTTCTCTGGTTTCTTCTCATCGTTTTTCCGCCCCCGAACTTCACAGGCGAGAATATAAAACGCACTGGATAGTCGGTTTAAGGCCTGTATCAAGTCCGTCCGGGTGCATTCTCCCGACTCGTTAGTAAACGCTCGGTTCGCATAGAGTTCGACTTCACGGGACTTTGCTCTCAGATGTTGTAGTTTAGCAACGACCAGTCCGTGGGTATAGCTTAAGGGCGTATGCTCAACCCCAAAGTATTTTTTAGGATGATGCGATCGTTCACGTAGTTCCTCTGGGGTGTGTCCGATGAGAATCTCCCATTGAAATGGAGTCTCTTTCACTTCATGGACCATCAACTCTCTGGCGAAGGTGGCGATCTCTTCTAACCTTGCAACTAATCCCTCTTCGCCCTCTTGTATAAAGAGTACTTGGGCTTCGACGAGTTCACACTGAAACAGATCGAGTTGTCCTCGGTAAGCAATCACCGGGTGTGTTTTTGTGACTAAGGCGCCTTGATGCAGATGGGTCATATGTTCGGGTTTAACCCCTAAAGGGCTTACCGACCCACGGTCTTGTACCCCTACCTTTGATGCATTCTCTCCTGGGACGTTCTGGCGTACTGGTTTTTCAAATGGTTTAGGCCTTATAACGGTTTGCTGGGAATTGGAAAACGTGGTCTTGTTTATGTCTAAAATCCCGTTTCCTTCGATTTGAACATCGATTCCCTTGGATCGTATAAAGTCTCTCGCCGAAGGGGTGATCACGCTTCCTGGTGGTAACGTGATGACTTTCTCCTTCGTTTTATGCCAATTGGCTCGCAATTCATACTCTGTGACGATCAAGTCCTCACCCCATTACAGAAGTCGGAGATCAGATGCCAGAGGTCAGAGAATTTCTTTAGGTCTTCTGACACCGAACATCAACTATCGACTATCTAAGTTTGCTTATTTATCGCCGTAGCTTTTATTATCGCCTGTTGGCAAAATGTACTCGACGTCCTGATGTGGGCGTGGTATCACGTGTACACTGAGTAACTCGCCCACTCGCTGGGCTGCTGCTGCTCCTGCGTCTACGGCCGCTTTCACTGCCCCGACATCTCCACGGACCATTACTGAGACTAATCCTCCAGAAACATGTTCTTTTCCACAAAGCGTTACATTGGCCGCTTTTAACATTTGATCCGCTGCTTCGATCGCTGGGATTAATCCTTTGGTTTCTATCATTCCAAGCGCTATTACACTTCGATCTTGTGCCATGATTTGTTCCCTCCTCATTCGTAGTTCGTGGTTCGTGGTTCGCAAATTGTGTATTGCTCTTCAGTGCTTGAACTTGATCATTGCTGATTCACAATTCATCATCAAGTTGGAGTCGTATTTAAAATGGGTTAAAAGTTGTCAAAAGGAGCATCGCACTTAACACGTTAGTACTCACTTACTTTTTAAGTGTTTCATAACTTGACTGACGATCTCTTGAACCAACTGGATATCAATTGGCTGGTTTTGGTTTTGGCTCTGGTTCTGAGCCCTTTCGCCCGTTCCCATATCTTTTATGGCTTCTACGGGTTTGCGCTCGGGGATTCCCAGATGCCACGCGACTCGTTTGATGTTGATCAAGTGCAGGGGGGTGACGTTTTCGGAGACACTCGAGCCTGCCCAGGTTCCACACCCTAAGGTGAACGAGGGGGCCAAGCCTGTGGTCGCTCCCACGCCTCCCATGGCTGCTGGGGTATTAACCAGGATTCGATTGACTGGTTTTTTAAGCGCAAATTCTCGGATGATCTCTTGATTATTGCTGTGGATTACCAAGCTATGGCCAATCCCACCTGCCTCTAAGAGCTCAAGGCAACGCTCACATCCCGCCTGCCAGTCCGCTGCTCGGTAAAACCCTAGTACGGTTGTCAGCTTCTCATATGACATGGGCCATTTTATACCGACGCCTGCTAACGGGGCTATTAGACATCTAGTTTTTTCTGGGATGCTGATTCCGGCCAGTTGAGCTATGAACTTAGGGTCTTTCCCCACGACTTTGGGGTTGACTCCTCCGTTTCCTAGCATCACCACTGACGACACTTTTTGCACTTCTTCGGGATCGAGGAAGTGGGCACCCTGACGCTTGAGCTGGCTTATTAGTTCATCGGCTATGCATTCTTCCGCTACAATCGCTTGTTCTGAGGCACAAATCGTCCCATTGTCAAAGCTCTTGCCCATTACGATGTATTCTGCTGCCTTGGCTAGATCCGCACTCCGTTCCACAAAGGCGGGCACATTTCCAGGTCCTACGCCGAGGGCTGGTTTTCCGCTGCTATAGGCTGCTTTCACGAGCGCGCTTCCGCCGGTGGCTAGGATCATCGCGACACTTGGATGTTTCATCAGTTCGGTGGTCGCTCCCATGGAAACATTTAGGATACACCCTATGACTCCTTCGGGGGCTCCTGCTGCGACCGCTGCTTGATTCATGATTTTCGCCGCTTCATTCGTACAGCGCACCGCGGTTGGGTGCGGGGAAAACACGATCGCATTACGGGATTTCAGGGCGATCATGGCTTTATAGATCACCGTTGACGTCGGGTTCGTGGTCGGGATGATTCCGGCGATCACACCCACGGGCTCGGCTATTTCCCAGATCTTTTGCTCGTGATCTTCTCGGATGATTCCCACAGTTTTCATAGGCATTATAAAGTCATACACTGTTCGGGATGCAAAATAGTTTTTAAAGCATTTGTCGGCATAATTTCCCATTCCAGTTTCCGAAACGGCCATCATGGCTAATCTCGCTGCATTCGCTTCTCCTGCCTCGCGCATCATGTCTATTATGTGATCGACTTGTTCCTGCGTGAAGTTTCTGAGGGCTTCTTGGGCTTTGCGGGCAGCTTTCACTAAATTTCTGGCTTCTTGTAAAGAACATAAATCCCGGTCAAGTTCCATTACAAAGCTCCACCTCCCCTTCTTCTAGAATTTAAGACCATTTTCCACCACATCGATTACCGCGCGTTGGAAGGCCTCACACGCTGATTTACACGCGCTTTGTGAGCCGGTTAATAACCCGCCCCCAAAGTTAGTTTCTGTTGGTGGTCCGTAAAACGCTTTCATGGTGACTTCCGCTGCTTTTAGGGCGGCATCGAGTCCGTACATGGCCTCGATTGGAGGGGCTATTAAATAGGCGAGGGGTTGCCCTTCTTCTATTCCCGCTATTTTAGAGAGGTAACTTCCCGTTCGTGAAATCGTGTGTGGGAACCAGGCTGTTTTTCCTCCATCACACGTGTAGAAAAAGCACTCGCTTTCTAAGTGCTCGATGCAGGCGTCTACGCCTGCTCGTACTTCAGCGGGATTCGGGCCGGCAAAGATTCCGATGATTTCCCCGGATAATGGGCCTGAGGCTCTTGCTGCTCCGCAATAAAAACTTTTCGCATACACAACTTCTACTTCGGCCTTTTTGGTGGCTTCATCTAATGCTACGTAGGTGGAATCGTCTATGTCCGCTGTGATCATTCCTATGGATCTCTGATTTCCCGTCAATCCCAATTTCTCGGCTAAATCCGGAGCAACATTGGGTATTAATCTGACGGCTAAAACCTTGGCTCTAATGGGCTCGATCATGGTAACCCTCCTTATGACGCCGGTCGCTTATCGCTACTTCCGACCCCTTATTTCGTGTTCTCTACGTTTTTTGTTTTCGGCTTTTCTTCAACGTACACTGGGAGCTTTGGCAAGATTTCTTCTAGTTCTGGATGGGGGCGCGGTATTACGTGACAGCTGACGAGTTCTCCCACTCGTTCTGCTGCTGCTGCTCCTGCATCTACGGCTGCTTTCACCGCTCCTACGTCTCCTCGTACCATCACTGTGACTAAGGCTCCCCCTACTTTTACCTTACCGATCAAGGTCACATTCGCCGCTTTGACCATCGCATCGGCGGCCTCGATTGCTCCTACTATTCCTCGGGTTTCTACCATTCCTAGCGCAACCATATCATCTCTTATTGCCATTTTCGTTAGTCTCCTTTCATTAAACCAAAATATCGCTTGGAATACATCGTTGCTACTCAGCGATTTAATTTAGCAATCGCTCTAGTTTTAAACTATAACTGATAAGCAGTTGTGTCAACTGCTGTATTCCCACATTTAATAGGTTAATACAATTTTTTCTAGGACGCCTAATTATGCATTATTACGCGATAGCTGTTGTGGCTGTTTAGCAGATGATTGATAAAAAGGAAGCCACTTCGAGGACGTCAATAAGGGCCTTAGTATCCACAAGCCGCCTTTGACTCCTCTTTCACTAAGCCTTTATCCTTAGAACTAATGCAAGAATCATGCCATTATACAAGTATCTTATTAAACCAATGACATCAATAAAGCAGGTCAAAACGAGATTGTTTCATTAAGTCGTTTATGACTTCAACGAACCATATTTCACTCAGTTATCCTAACAGTTTACTTTTTGACTTAATTTGTTCTTGAGACTCTTCCTTCTCCATGCGGGATTGTCGCCCCGTACTCAGCTACGGCGGGGGTAACCCCACCGTAGCTGTGCTGGTTCCTTTTAGGATAGCGGCTTCGGCGATATTAGTCCTCCGCCGTTAGGTATTCTTTTCGGGATAGCGGCTTCGGCGATAGTCTCTACCGGAGACTATTTCACCGAAGTCCGATGTTCCACTTTAGTTGAACGAGTTCACTTTGCCTGAATATCATTTTGTGAATCGGCAAGTTTATCTTCAACCTCCAGTTTAATCGCTTCGGGCACTGCGAGCCAGATGGCGAGTCCGACGGCAATCAATCCGGCGCTGAGTTTGCCTATCATTACCGGCAGAATCATCGTCGGCTGGAAGTTTGCCGTAAAGGCCAAGTGATCCCCAAATAGGAAAGCGGAGCAAACAGCAAAAGCAATACATTTCACCTTATCAGCAGCCGGCATATCTTTAATGATCCTGAATAAGGCTAAAATGTTGGCGGCGGCGGCAAGTATCCCAGCACTACCAATAGAACTAAAACCGAATTTGCTGCCAATCGCTTCCAAAGGTTTAGCTAGATACTTCTTAATCAGGTAAACCATAGGAAATGCTCCAGCTAACATAATCCCAATATAGCCCGAAATTTCTAAAGCACGGAATTGATCTTCCGCATCAGCGATAATCGGGTTGAACCCCCAGCCGCCTAAAACGGTAGAGAAGACGCCTGTAAAATATTCAACGATGGAAAAGACGAGAACCAGTTTAATCCCAGTGTCCATCGTTTTACCGAAGAACATAAACCCTTTGATCATCTTCTCTGGAATTAATTTTAATCCGATAGCAATAGCCCCGCAAATAACGATCAACGGAACCAGATTAGAAAAAATCGTACCGAAACTCAAAGCAAGCTGATAAGTGGATTCGCCATCTGTGGTGATGATATCGCGAACTTTGGCATTGCTTAGAGCCAGAATAGTACTGGTGATAAATACACCGATGGGCACTGTGAGAATCCCGGACATAATTCCAAGGGCCATATATTTATGATCTTTCTTCTCCAACATAGCCAATCCAACAGGAATACTAAAAACGATGGTCGCTCCTGCCATGTAGCCGGTGGTCATCGCCATAATCCAGCTTTCACGGGTAGCCGCCAAGGCATCTGCCAACTGATAGCCACCCATGTCAACGGCAATAAAGGTCGTAGCAGCGATGGCCGGGTCTGCGCCGATGGCAGCAAAAATAGGTCCAAACACAGTTTTTACAAAAAGGGCCAGGTAGGGAGTGGCCGCCATAATGCCAGCAACTGGAACAAAAATAGGTCCAATAGAATATAAACCTTCCAGAAATTCTTTTCCCAGAGCTGATTCTTCTTTAAGAATCGACGCTAACGCTCCTGCCACTGCGCAGGCCATGATAATGTAAAGAATATAATTGCCAATCTGTGCCATAATAATCCTCCTCATTTTTTTGTTTTTCTGTCTCTAAGCCCCTACTCACCTCCTTAGTTTAATACCCAGAATTGGGCCGTTCTCCCCACCTGATATGATTAGGAATACGAATCTTTATAGCTCCTTAAATAGAATCTTCCTGCAACCTTGGACAGCCTGATAAACAACACCTTAAAACAGCAAATCCTGCAAATAAAAAATCCTCATAATCCGGTCAAGTATTGACCGGATTATGAGGATTTCAGCACCCTCGTCAGAAACGACATTGTTCCTGATAACTATACAATTTTTTGCCCTAATATTCGCTAAGTAGAATTTGAATTGTAGATATACTCTAAATAATTTAATATGATGCGACTATAGCACGTTTTTTCACAAATGTCAAACCAACACAGGAACATGTGGCATATCCTCCGTCCCTCTAAATCATCGGATCCTAAACATAGTCAAAATCGTCTCTACCGTTGTCAGTAAAGCCTTAATTCATTTCTGAACATTAATATATATGCTTATGATAAGCTGAGAATAATTGCTTTTGCGACCTCTTTCATTGATTTACTTTTCTCCATACTTATTTGTCTAATTTTATTAAATGCTTTTTCCTCACTCAACAGATATTTCTTCTCTAAGATCCCTTTAGCTCTCTCAATCAATTTTCGGGTTTCTAAGGCATCCTGAAGGCTTAAATTCTCATTTCTTAAGACATTAAATTCTTCAGCCCTTTTTAACGCGATTTTACAAGCGGCAATTAAACTGTTTTTTGTGACAGGTTTAACCAAATAAGCCAACACTCCAGCTGCCCCGGCCTGGTTAATAAATTCATCACTACTGTAGGCTGTTAGAAGTAGCACCGGGGCTATTCGCTCCTGACTAAGTATTTTAGCAGCATCTATTCCGTTCATAATTGGCATCTTGATATCTAAAATCACCAAGTCTGGCTTAAGGACTTTGGCTAAGTTAACTGCACTCACTCCATCCTCACATTCTCCTATCACCATAAACCCTTCTTCAGTGAGTATTTCTTTTATATCTAATAATGTAATAGGCTCATCATCTGCCAGTATGATCCTCAATTGTTTCATCTCTCATCCTCCTCATGGTACGGACTAGGAAACCTCAGGCAAGCTTTAGTTCCGTAACGATAGCTTTCTAAAGAGAACCGCCCCTTCAACTTGCGCTGAATAATGCTATCAACTATCTGCGTACCTAACTGCCCTCCATTTTGAGCTTTAGCGGATATTCCAATCCCATTATCTTCAACGGTTATGAAAACCTCATCCTGTTCTCTTCCCACTGCCACTCGGATGCTACCTTCAGAACGAGCGATAAAGGCATGTTCAACTGCATTTTGAATCAATTCTGTGATACAAAGAGAAACATTGCTGGCTACTGTAGCGGGAAGGAAGACTTCGGTCCCGGATATTTCACCTGTAATATTTTGACTTGGATCCACCATATTGGAGAGAATCGTTTGTAAAATATTATAGCTAGTTTGCTTAATATTGACTACTTCAAAATTTTGTTTGGAAAGAGCTTCATGGATCAGAGCAATGCTCAAAATTCGATTAATACTTCGGTTCAGGATTTTTTCCACAACTTTTGAGTTCGTTCTTCTCATTTGTAAACGCAGCAAACTGATAATGGTCTGAAGATTATTCTTTACACGATGATGAATTTCTTTAATTACAGTATGTTTTTCCATGAGTTCTTTTTCTATTCTCTTTACAGAACTTATGTCTGAAAGAACTACCAGTGCCCCCACGAACTTATCCCCAGCAAAAAGAGGATTTACAATTAAAATAATATCAAATTGTTGAATTGATAGGTTAAGGGCCAGAAAAGCTGGTTGAGTAATGTATTTAGCAATGTCCTCCCTACTAAAACCCAGTGCCCTACCAAGTTCGCTAAACGAGAGATCTTGAAAACCCAGCCTAAATAAGATGCTGTCGGCTGTATAATTCGTACACTCTATCTCTGCTTGAAGGTTTATGATCAAAAATCCATCGGGAAGCAGATCATTCGTTGGAGAATAAGCATTAGACCTCCCTGTATAAAGTAGCTTCAAATCTTCAAAGTAATTCTCAGAAAGTGTTTTTTTAGCTTCAACTGCTACAATTCCTACCTTATTATTAATTCCTAGGTAAATTGGAATCGTTTTTTTGTCTTCTTCACTCCACTCATTATCCCTAACTATTACTTCAGGCAATCTATTATCATTCGACGCTAAAATAACGTCCTGTTTCTCTTTACTGAAAATAGAAAGTTCCGTACGACCATACAGATAAGGCCCAAGTAATTTTACGTGTTCGGTTATTTTTTCCAGAGCAATAATTTGATCAAAGTTAAACTCGTTATGAATTAAGCATTTCTCTTTAATATGAATTTGCCGCTCACACCTTTCATCTGCCAACGATGGCGGTCAATGTCACAAAGTTTCGCTCTGCTTATTGATACGCAAGGCGTTTAACTTCGACCTACTTTCCATTTTGTTAAATTTGAAGTTGAGTCATGATATACCAGCTTGACCAAAGTTAAAACCATGGAAGTCTACCCGCTTTCCCGAAAAAGAAAAGAATAATAAATCCCACAATAAAAAGAGCCCAGAGAAAACTAATTAAACGGATACTCCCCCCCAATTTACCTAGATAAAAAGAACCGTAGTTTTCTTTAATTTTCCGATGGCCCCAAATTGCCGTCCCAAGTGTTATAACATAAGACGAATAAATGCCCATGGTGCTGAGTGACGCTATAAAATATAAGTTCCTGGTCAAAAGGATTAAAATAAACGTTAATGTCGCGGCTAAAAATACACTATAAATAGGGGTATCATATCTAGACGAAACACGCCGCCAAGTTTTTGATAAAGGTAATCCTTGATCCCGAGAAAAGGAGTAAAGAATTCGAATTAGTACTGTCTGGGAAGATAGCCCGGCTGCGAACTGAGCCATTAAGATAAAACTCATAATAAATTCAAACATGGTGTGCCCTATTGCTTGTTGGATGACATAAAGTGAAAACGGCATATTGTTGTCAATTGGCTGCTTTAAATCTGGTAAAGCCAAATTCAGACTAACCAACAGGATCACACCAAGCAATGCTGACATCACTACCGCATAAAACATTCCCCAGGGTACAACCTTAGAGGGGTTAATACTTTCTTCTGAAACACTTGCTGAAGCATCAAATGCCATAAGAGTCCAAGCTGACATGAGCAGTGGCTGGGCAAAGTTAGCAACTATACTACCATTTAAACTATGCTTGATGGAAAAAACGCTCCTGAGAGAATTCCTTTGTCCAAAAATCAGCAATAAACTAACTAAGATTACAACCCCCATAATATGAACATTGACACTGAAATCATTGAACCATGCTACAATACGAATGCCATAAATGTTTATCGAACTGTGCAGTAAAATGATGATTCCAGTCATCCCCAGTATCATCCAAGGAGTCTTATCTAAGCCTAGATAAAACGCTAGAAATGTCCCCATTCCAAATTCGATACCAGCCGTACAGGCAATCCATCCTATTATTGAAAAATAGCCACAAACCCACCCAATACTTTGGTTATTACTAAGCCGTTCTGTCCATTTATACACTCCTCCGGCCAATGGATAAATCGATGCGATTTCACCGAGGGCCAGCGCTAATATAATCTGAAAGACGCAGACCATGACCCACACCCAGATATTCCAATTCCCTGCTGGTCCTTGCCCATCGCTATAAAGAAACAATAAACCGCTTAAAATTGAGATTACCGAAAAAGTGATCGAAAAATTAGAAAATCCTCCAATAGTTCGGTAAAGTTCCTGTGCATATCCTAACCGATTTAAATCGCAGATATCCTTTTCAATTTGACTCTTAAATCGATTCTTCGCGACCATTTTATGACTCCTCAAATGCCAAGATAAATTCGTCTGTCTAAGAAAAACGTATCCGGTTTCTTCTTATTTTAGATGCGGCGGCTGCTTCTTCAGGTGCCTCTTGCCGAATATTTTTAACACCGAATATAAAATAATAAAGACTAATTATGCTCGGAATTAGAACCATGATCCTCCAGTTCTCAAGTAAATATCGATGAGCAAAACCAAATAAAATGCCTGTTAATATGACGACAGTCAAGTATAACAGGAAAGAATCGTAAACCCGTCGATATGGATAAAAAAGCTCTGGCTCCGAATTACGGATTCTGATGAATGAAATTATTATTAGTAAATGAACTATAACGGCTGAATAGAATGCTCCCACTATTAGTAATTTAATCGAGAACAGGTAGGATAGCCCTAAACTAATTGCCGCAGGCACAAGAATTGCAAAAGGATAGGTCTTTCTCCTTGGATGGAGTTTACTTAAAAAAGATGGAAAATATCCGCCCCTGGACAGCGCATAGACTTGTCTTGAATAACCGTTAATAAACCCTTGAAGTGCAGCTATAAAGCCGACTGAGCTCATGACAGTGAACGTGCTTATCAGTACTTTATCTTGACTTTGAACGTGTACTAAGGTGAATAGCAATGGAAATTCGCTTGCTTTTAAAAGCTGCCAATTAACCGAACCCACAGTAAAATAGCCAATACTAAAACTAATGACCACTGCAGTAAAAAATCCAAGGAATAGCCCATTAGGCATACTCCGACCGGGGAACCTGACTTCCTCGGCAGTCATTGTAATATTTTCCAAGCCCATGAAAAATAATGAGATAAATGGAAGTGCATTTAGGATTCCTCGCCAATCAAAAAGAGTAGGAGCCGCTATTAAAAGATTAGCACTTTGTACTGTTTCAAAAGTCCCCAGTAAGAAAATAGCAAGTACGCCTAGCGCGCAGCAAGTAAAACAGTAATGAACAAAGGTCATAACAATGGAACTAAATAGTTGCAAATTAACTAAGAGTACTATAAAAATGCTTAAATAAAACAAGGTGGAATACTCAGTATTTATAAAGGCTAGATAGTTCCTAAAGGCTGCTAAAACAACCGCTGTACCACCAATAAATTCAAAACAAGTTAGAACCCCAGCCCAATATGCTCCGAACGAACCTAAGCCTTGTCGAACGTAGGCATAGGGCCCACCAATGTAAGGATAAAGTACGGATAATTTAGCAGAAATTAAGAAAAATACACAATAATAAAAAGATAGAATAATTAAGGCTACAAACATACCCAGCGGCCCTACTTCACCTACTCCAAAATTCCAGCCAATAAGTGGACCGGCCATTATGGTTCCAACACCCAGAACCCATAAAGATTTTGTATCTAAATTTTTCTTCATATATTGGTTCTGTAAAAAGTCCTCAGCTATCCTGTTAGTAATCAATATGTCCTGTGCATCAGATATCATATCATTCGAGAAAACAAGTGATTCTTTGTCCTGGAGCATTTTGGCCAGACCTCCACCACTATATCTAACATCTTGTGTCTATTTAATGTTGCCATAGGCAAAGTCCAGTGTCAATGGTGAACGACAAACCTATCACCTTATCTCCCCATATCTAAATTTCTCTGATTACAAACAGTATAATCCTATATCTTATATCTTAAGGACGACAAGCAATCACAATTTACTACAAATATTTTGCAAATGCGCAAAATATAGAAGGAGATTTAAGCGTTAAGACGAAAATACTTATAGTAAAACATTTGATCGATATCTTCACATGGCTTAGAATATAGGGTGAACATGCAAGCACCATATGAAATGCCACGTGAAAGTAGGGGGTATTAAAAATATGGATATAGGAAATTCAGATCTTGATTTAGAGACCCTGAAAAAAATTCTTGACAATTCCCATGATGAAATCTATGTCACCAATGCCATGGGAATCGTCATTTATGTGAATAATGTCTGTGAAAAGCATTACGGTGTGAAAGCGTCCGAAATCATTGGCAAAAAATCTAGGGAAATATCAGAAAAGAAATATTGGGGTCCGCGGATCAGTCCCATTGCTATCGACAAGAAAATGAGCATTACCCTCGAACAAAAAACATGTACAGGAAAAACTCTCCTAACCACGGCAACCCCAGTTTTCGACTCAGAGGGTAATATAGAACTAATTATCGAGAATTCCAGAGATGTTACTGAGTCTGAAGGCATAAAACATGAATTAGATAAGAGTATACAGTTATTAAAACGCTACCAAATGGAGGTAGAAGTCCTCCGTAAAAAAGAAACAAACATCCCCGGATTTATCTGTAAAAGTCCAAAAATGGAATCCCTCTTGAAGCTCGTTGGACGCATTGCTCCCGTCGATTCAACCGTTCTCCTTCTGGGTGAATCTGGTTCTGGAAAAGGGCATATGGCCAAATACATTCACAATAACAGTCCCCACAGAGACGGTCCATTTATTACGGTTAACTGTGCTTCCATTCCTTCCGAACTGATGGAAGCCGAGATGTTTGGCTACTCAAAAGGGGCTTTTACTGGGGCCAATGTCAAAGGTAACATTGGTTTGATCGAGTTAGCTAAAGACGGTACCCTTTTCTTAGATGAAATCGGGGAACTTTCTTTGCGGATGCAAGCGAAGCTTTTGCAAGTTCTCCATGAAAATCAGTACTTTAAAGTGGGAGGTCGCGAAATCCAGCAAGTCCATTGCCGAATCATTGCTGCAACAAACCGTGACTTACAAAGCATGATCAAGAAAGGTGATTTTAGGGAAGATCTATATTATCGATTAAATATTTTTGAACTTTTGCTCCCGCCGTTAAGAGAAAGAAAAGAGGAAATCATCCCTCTAACTCAATATATCTTGGCGAAGTTCAATAAGAAATATAAATCAGAGCACGATTTGAGCCCTAGGTGCTATGAACTCTTTATGCAATATCCTTGGCCTGGGAATGTTCGAGAGCTGGAAAATATTATCGAACGCTTAACCGTTGTGACTCAGGCATCGATTATTGATGAATGTGACCTACCTAAATCATTTAATCAGGCAGATAGGCCAGCTTCCTCTACTATTCCAACAATTACTGCTACTCGTTCCCTGTCCCTTGATGATGCCATGTGTGATGTAGAAAAAAATCTGATATTAAATGCCTACAAAGAGTTAGGTAGCTCCTATGAAGTCGCCAAATTCCTAGATATCAGCCAGAGTAAAGCTAGCCGTTTAATACGAAAATATTTTCCAGCCGCAGAACATGACCTGAAACTGACGGATTAATTTTATATAGAACTCTATTCTGTCTGACACCCCTTATTTAACCAAAAAAAGCAATATAACTTAAACCAATAGCACAACCTAAGCCAATTATATTCTCTATCAAGTAGAGTATGTTAAGATTTCCAGAGAACTCTGGTTTAGTCTTCTTTTTCATCTGTAAGGTTATTAACATTGCACCCATATTTAGCACAAATAAAGGTATAAGCACAAATCTTGAAAAATCAGCTGCCAGCATTTCAAAACTCCTTTCAAATAGAGCATAAAAATAACCTATAAAAATTATATCGATATATTAAACAGATTACAACTTCCAATTCTTTATTGTAAAAATGGCTAAGGAAATAATCCTTAGCCATTTTTGTAACCATTGAACTCTTAACCCTTCACTAACTTTAAACGTTCATCCCTGAGAAGAACTCTTCATTGTTATCAATAGGGGTATCTGAGACAGCAGCAAGCTGTTCTTTGGACGGAGGTGGGGACGCATACGTACCAATGAGTACACCGGCAACCCCGCAGAACAAACCGACGACACAGTAACCCAAGTATGAGTTAGCCATGGCTCCTGCACCGAAAACCCAGTCCCAAATCGGCGTGTAATAAACAGATTTCCAGACCTTGTATTCCAAGATAAAGAAGGTGAAAGTTCCGATAGTACCGAATAATCCACCGAGCATAACACCCAATAGGGTTGCGCGCTTCCACCATAGAACATAAATCATCACGGAGATTCCAGCTGTAAGTAACCCTGACGATAAGAAGTAAGCGTCATTCAGAGTTGCTCCCATGACTGGGCTGTTATAGAGAATGGCTAGAAGAATGTTAACTACGATCATGAACACGGTAACTAGTCGTGAATATTTGACAATCTTAGCATCAGACCAGTTCCTTTTCTTATAGATCAAAGGTTGCAAAACATCGTACGACAAGTTCATAGCAGTGATATTACTGTAATTAGCTACCGTAGACATCGTGTGAGCTGACAATAAGAAAATCAGGAGTCCTTTGAGTAATGGAGGCATATAGGAATTAATGTAAGTTGAAATTAGATTATATCCGCCTTTATCTCCCAGAGCAGAGGCAGCAGATAATACACCGTCTTTCATCTCAGGCGGGAATACAACGAGGCCCATAATACCAATAATTGAGGCAGGCAAAACGATAATAACGGTATTGAAGCAGATACTATAAAATCCGCCGAGACGAGCTTCGCGTGTGCTTCTAGCGGCTTGTGCTTTTAACCAGAAGTCTTCAGCCCCTGCCCACCCTGGCACTAGTCCGAGCATAACGATCAAAGGGAAGGATAATGAGACATAGGCAAAAAAGCTGGTTGAGTCCTTAGCTGCATCCACCGGATAGGCAAGACTGTTGATTATTGGCTGAGCGTGCAGCATACCCCAAACTGTTGTACCTTGAGCTACTGCGATGCCATGCGCAGTCATGAAAATGGCAATAGTCGTTACAACCAATATTATTGTGCCCATAAAGAATTGTACTATGTTAGCATTAATTACTGACCGGAAACCACCCATCCACATATACATGGCAATAGGTATTGCATAAATAATAATCATTGCCTCAATCGATATGTGAAGCGCTGGTGCCATGATCAACGATGCTGCATAAAGTTCAGCAGCTGACCAGATAGTATAAGAAAAAATATTGATAGGAGCCGACAAAATCCTCGCTGGTAATCCAAAACGTTTTTCCAGCATCTGGCACTGTGATATGGCCTTAATCCTTCTGAGTGGACGAGCCATTAAGAATTGCCAGATATTCGAGAAAAACCAGGGTATTGCCACGACCCATAAACCGGATACACCCAGATCATAGGTGGCCCATGTCATCCAGGTAATCATCCCAATTAACATCCACCCAGATGCTACGGACATACCTACCATATAAGCCGGTTGACTGCGACCTGTAATCCAATAATCATTATGTTCCTCTTCAGCATTACCAATAGATTTTTGCTTTTTATAGGCATTCACACCTACACCAATAAGGAAAGCAATATATGCAAAAAAAACTAACCAGTACCATAATGGACTAACATCAGCACTTCCCATTCATTGTCACTCCTTCGTAATTAACTTTGGCAAGTATTACAATGACTGATTTAAGGAATAGAACTACGTTTTACATTTTTCTATGAGAAGCAATCTCCCCCTTTCCTACAGTTTTCCGTTTGACTCGCGATTTTCAGAATTTTCATACCTAAAGTGATATGCAAAAACCTTGCCAATAAAATATTATCTCAATAGTATGAGTAAATCCCTATCGGCAAGGTTTCTGTATCCCTCGGAAGTTGTCACAAGTCAGAATCGACTCGCCTATGAGTCAAATTCAATATTAAATAAGTTCTATAAAACTTCATTATTAAAGAATCAAACTAATCCTGAAAATAAGGGACCGGCAATGCAACCGGCCCCTTAACCCTTGCAATGAACCCTGATGAATTAAAATTTAGGTTTTCTCGGTCTTCTTCGGGCTTCTTTTTCCTTCGCCTTGATTTCTGTCGTTTCTGCTTCCGCTTCTAAAACAATATCTTTTAACTGGCGTTGGATATCTTCGGAAAGTGGGTTCTGATTCTCGTAATTCTCTAGAATATCAATAGATTTTGCATAGGAAGTTTCGACAATATCCTTACTGCCAGCCGTTTCCCAGTTCTCTCTATTCTGTCGATTTAGTAACTCAGTTTTACTAAGCTCTTTGTAATGCGCGTAAGTATGATCACAGCTAATGAATTCCCCGCCGATGCCTACCGAACGGACAACTTCTAAAGCCATTTTCTCATCACTTATCGGAATACCTTTAATAGTATGCAGGATCATTCGAGCCATTTCATTCTGCATAGCCATCTGAGCATAGTCCCAAGTCAGGCCACCTTCGAGCATCCCCAAACCATATATCATGTTAGCGCCTGCTAACGCTGGTAATAAGGCGGTCAGGGTAAACTCATGTGCCGCTTGAGCATCCGGTACTTTGCTATCTGTCTATCCACCGGCCACCCAGACGGGTATATTGTAAAATTGAGAAAGTTTAGCACACGCTGCACTGAAGAGTGCAAGTTCCGGAGTTCCCACACAAGCAACAGTTGTTCTCAAGTCCATCATGGTCGTGGAAGTTCCATAGACCATCGGATACCCTCTCTTTTCCAACTGTCCTAAAACAAACATACTCAAGATCTCGGCATTATGAGTAACGAGTGTACTAGCGAGGTGAACACAGGTCGTCCCCCCAGCTAGTCCCATGGAGTTAATCTTAGCCGGAACGCCCAAGCGAATAGCTTGGAGTAGGGTATCCGTCGCGCCCTTAGCATGGACGAGCGGAGCAACTGGGTCTGTACTTTGTGAGAATAGCGGTCTTTCCCGAAACTTATCTTCGCCACCGGAAACAACATAGCCCATTTTTGCAACAGCACGCATATTCTCTGGACGATTCATGCCAATATAGGCATGCTTTGTCGAAAAGTTATAAAACGATTCGGCAATATGAACTTGAGAAACATCCGGATCGACTTCAGAGGGCCCTAGAGCCCTTTCATAGACGACAATTTGATCCATTGCTTCACAGAATCGAGTCACATCATCGACGTCTTTTTTGAATGGTTTACGAAGTTGGCGGGTATAAGGGTCAATCATGCGTATGGCTTCCCCAAAGTTCACGAACCCAGTACGATTGCCTTCATTAAGCCAGTCATTCTCGCGCTTTCTCCCACACGCCCTAAACGTCTTAGGGATCGAGCGAATCGCATCTTCTACAAGAAACGCAGGTATCTTTACGATATTGGTTTCCCGGTTGACAGTACATCCAGCACTATAGAATATTTCTCGTGCTTCTTCACTTTCCACCCTTACCCCAATGTCCCATAAAAGGTCCAACGTCGCTAGATGGACATCATACAGTTCATCGTTAGTAAACATATTCAGTCCGATGCCATCCATACGGGTGGAACCAGCGTGTATTCCTCTGACGGTCAAATTGATCACCTCCATATATTTTCACCAAGCGTCTACATTAATTGTAAGATTAGGCTGGATTTACTAAAGACATCACCTCCTTAAAATTTGGCTATATAATAATAGGAAGCAATTATTATTCTTTGTCCGCTAAAAGCTTCTTACATAGCTCTACCGCTGAACCAGCGTCTGGAGCATAACCGTCCGCTCCAATAGTGTCAGCATATTCCCTAGAAACCGGCGCTCCCCCAATAATCACCTTTACTTTGTCTCTTAGCTCTTCTTCTTCTAACAACTCAATGATGTCTTGCATTGCCGGCATGGTCGTGGTCAATAATGCAGACAAGGCTAAAATATCCGGTTCATGCTCAATAATCGCATCAATAAAGTCTTCTGCTGAGACATCTACTCCCATATTGATCACTTCAAGCCCGCCACTTTCGATCAGCATGCCGACAAGGTTCTTACCGATGTCGTGAAGGTCCCCTTTTACCGTTCCAAGAAGAATTTTCCCTTTGCTCTTTTGGTCAGCCTCGGCAATTAACGGTCTAACAATCTCAAGTCCACCACTCATGCTCTTGGCAGCCATGAGCACTTCTGGTACATACATATCCCCAGCCTTGAAGCGAACCCCCACTACATTCATTCCTGCAATTAATCCCTCGTTCACAATCTCCAATGGGCTATTCCCTGCTGCGATAAGACTCGTGACCTGATCCTTAACCTGATCCCTCTGGCCCTCAATAACACTTTGTGCAAGATCCGCATAACTAGCCATTACAAATTTCCTCCTCTTTTGTCACTAATATAAACCTTGATTTACCAACTTAGCTGGGCTTTCTTAACCTGAGTAAAGGTCTATATAATAAAGCTTGCCGTTCCACAAGATGGAGAAAACAAGCATTATCTCCAATTAATTTTCTAAAGGCGGGAGCCGTAGTCTTGATTAACATAAGTAGATGAATATTTTTTCAATTTCCAATCTGGAATTTTACACGTGGTACAGGCATGAAAAAACAATTTATTTCTAAGGCAACGTGCCGCTCGACTATGCTTGGAATTAAATATTTCGAAGGTTTCGTTGCAATGCGTAATAATCTCAGCTTTATTCCCTCTAATCGTCATACTTTTAATGCCATGCAGAGTCCCCGTTCTAGAGGGCCATAACTTAATCTTTTCAACTAACTTAAAAAAATCTACATTCTTACGGTAATAACGCTTCTTTTTTGAGGGATCGACTGTCATCTATTTCAACTCCAATCTAGAGTTCACAAAACATCAAACATCATTGTCGCAACTCCAATTTGTAACGGGTCATGAAGCAATCGGCTTGACAGTTGTGCTACTCCTAAGGCCTCTATCCCTAGTGGAATACCTGGAGCCGCAATCATGGTATGCTCCGAGATATGCCGCAACATAATAAATTCTTCAGCTGGGCAGGCATCCACCAAAATGCGATGTCCTCCTAAAGCACCTTCTAAGTCTGTTTCTATTTCTACAACATAACCCTGTTTTATCAACTCTCCAGATAACCGTTGGCTAGCCGACAAATCTGTATCGTAGATTGAAACCTCTGCCCCTATGCGCTTGAGGGCTAAAGCTGCCCCTGTGCCCACAGGACCTGCCCCGATCACCAACACCTTTTCACCCTCTAAGCCGTCGCACATATGCACCAAACCAGCCACGTATCCCTTACCAGTAGCCTCTCCATTGTCAGATACCTTACCGGTCTTCACATTTATGGCCACAAAGCGATCATCATCTGCCATGAACAAAATATCTGAGCCATTTTGCACGGCTTCCGCCACACCACCTGCATCTCGACTTTTTGTAATTACGGCATTAAATCCCAAATAGCTTATGATGCTGGCTACCGACTCCACAAAGCCTTCTATAACACCTTGACCACAGGTCATCGGAATCACGGCAACGTTCAGTTTCTGAACGTAGTCTTCGTTAGAGCCCTTAGCTACTGCATGGGCGGCGAGCTCTCGTAACGAACACCCAGTCATTCTTACCAATTGAGAGTTATAATCTTCTAACGAAGTGGCGATCTTAACAACGTCATCTTTTTTAAGTCGAGTCAAATTGATCAACTCCCTGAAGCTATTTTAATAAACCCATCGCTGTCCTTCATCACCGGATACCGATCATAGTAATGTTTAATTCCGAATTCCTTCTGGATTTCTTGAAGAACAATTTCACGTTTATCCCATGCCGCTTGGCAGTCTTCCCCAGTGATGATCAAAGTGGCTACCCACTCAATTTTACCGGGAGAATAGCTGGAAATTGCTTCATCAGCCCCAAAGAAATCTGGATAGAGGTGAAGTGGACCGACGTCAGCCATAATGTGTTCACCCATAATTTCTAGGTAATCATCCATAACGTGGATGTGTTCATAAATCACACCCCGCTTTTCTGAAACTTCAAATGACTGCCAGGGCTTCCCTTGCACAAACGCCTCTCCGAGAATCTCTAACATATTAATTCCAGTCGAATGATAAACTGCGATCGGTGTTTGACTAGGAAGTCTAGCATCAATTTCTAAAACTTTTAACTTTCCCTGATGAAGTATCGTCTCAATGTCCATAATCCCATTCAGCTTTAAGCTTCGGGCTAACTCTAGACCAACCTGTTCGAATTCTTCATTGAGTTCTTCTGACAAACCAGCTGAACCTAAGACGCGTTTACAATCATAGCTTTCATCCATATGAAGCTCTGTAATTTTCAACACTTTATAAACTTCCGCGAAACCAATAACTTCTAATGAATAGGAGGGGCCTTCTAGATACTCCTCAATAACCCAGTCCGTTAAATTATTTTTAGCAAATAAACGTTGTAATTCCATTGCTCCTTCAATCTTGATTACCCCTTCACTTCCACTTGCCTCGGAAGGTTTTACAATAATAGGAAATCCGCATTCAGGCCACGGGATTGGTGCAGGAACCCCGGTTTCAGCAAACATAAGATTGGATTTAATCTTCGACGAGGAAATCTCGTAGGCATCCCCATCAAATAACAACGGGACCCCAGAATAATTCGCTGTCCGTACGAGGCAGTCTAAGGCTTCCTGATTCTCCAGAGCGGGGATAACCAAATCAATTTCTCGCAAAAATGGAATCCACTCTACGACTTTTGTGACATCGATCGAGTAAAACTGGTCACAGAGCTCTGCTGCAGGCACCTCAGATTCTTTATCGACTAGGACAACCTCCCAGCCAGCTTTCTTCGCCAGATAGACCGCTTCCATCCCTTGAAGTTTTCCACCTACAATCGCTACCCGCATACCAGCGCTCCTTCCTAGAGTTCATACCTACGTTATCGTCGCTTCAAGATCCACTGGGCATATTCTTCGCGACTTGCAGGAACAAGTCCGCACTCTTTTAATACAGGAATAATTTTGCTTATCGTCCGGTTTCCAGCTTCGATATCTAAAGAATGGTTTGATACTCCAGCTAAGCCAGACTGTGGCGGGATAATCGAGGTTACGACGTTCGCTCCAGCGTTGAGGCGATCCGCTAAACCATTTAAACCATCGACATCCAATGACGCTGGAATCAAGCGATCTGGAAAAACTAAACGCATTACTGCAATAATTAATAACTCTCTTAAGTGGGGTACGATCGGATAATTCTGCATGGGTGTATCTTTCTGTGGAACAAAGCTCATTACCCGTAATTGATCTGCCCCGAGCTCCCTCATCGCCTCCAGCGAGTCAACCAAGTCTTCGTCCGTATCACCTACCCCAGTCAGCAATCCCTCTTCTATAAGAAATCCCATCGTTCGAGCTAGCTTTTTCCGGTCCATTCGTTCAGCATAACTCTGCCCTAGTCTAAGTTTACGGTATAAATCCTGGTTATGGGTTTCCTGATAAGTGGCATACCAGTTGACCCCAGACGCTTTGAATTCCTTAAGAATCACCTCGGGAACGACTCCCGCAGAAATCATAATCGGAATATCGGTGCTTTTTTTGATAAGCTCCACCGTTCTAATAAGATGTTCAAATCCGGATTCTCGATCGTCAAAATAAAACGGATCTTCTCCCATTGTCAGATCGAGCAAGTGTACCCCTGATTCGACGAGACTCAAAGCTGTCTCCATAATTTCTAAATCAGTTTTACGATAACGTACCAACGAACGATTTGACTTACGATATAGACAAAAAGCACATTCATTCCGGCAATAGGTTGAGAAATAAACAAAACCATAGATGAATACCCTGTCCAGAAAATAGCGAGTTCTCAGAAGCCTTGCTGTTTCAAACACCTTAGAAAGCTCTTCTTCTTCGGATAGCCCCAACAAAAACAGGAGTTCTTCTCTCCCTAAGAGGATCTCTTGATTTGCCTTTTCCAAAATTCCATCTAATTTAGCCGTAGCCGGATTCATTGCCATTGAGTCACCTTCTCCTTAGTTAGCTTAGCCTTTAACCACTATACACGTTTTTAATTGCAAGTTCTATGCCAAAATAAGAGCATTTCATTATTACGCAAATATTCTCCTCAAACCCTCAAGACTAAAGGATATCCTCCATCCTAATTCTACATACCAGAATGAAACCAAACTACTATTAAGCCACAAATCCAGAGAAAAATGATCTCACTCAAGTCGATTCAGGTCCAATAAGTCATAATTAACTCAATCCGATAATCTAAGGGTGACTATCACCTTAGGGGAGAAAAGGTTAAAGGAAAAGGCCCGGTGACATAACACCGAACCACTTCATAAGCACTTTCTTAAGCACCACCCCAAGCACATTTGCGTCACTAAACGCAAACAGCGCCACAAACCCCAATTCGACAAAATGCAACTGCAAGTCCAAGAACCGTCCCCAAACTTGCGCAAGAAACTCAACGGTTCACTTGCAGAAAGCCCAGAGGTTTTGAGTTTTAGCCTTAGCGATGGAACACGATAGTCTCCAGTGGAGACTATCGCCGAAGCCGTGATCCCAAGAGGCATACCTATCGGCGTAGGATTAGTATCGCCGAAGGCACAAACCCAAGACGAACACTTATCGCCGAAGGATGTAAGAACGGGCTAAGATACTGACTCCTCTATTGATTAGCCTTAATCGCCCGATCTAAACTCCCATTGTGTATTAAAGTATAAGCACGGTTAAAGCGATTTAATCCGTACGGCCAGTACTCTTCCTTTGATTTGCCCATAGCAATTTGCAAGATTGACCAATAAGCCCATATAGCATCGCACAAGAATTTATTAATAATGAGGGAACCCAATTGTTTCTCTGTTAGCTCCTTCTCAAAATACTGCTGTAGTAAGAAGCGTTCTTGAGCGTCAGTCAGTTCAGCTTCGATAGCTAAGGCAGCTAAATCAAACATCGGATCGTCCATCCCAGCATACTCCCAATCAATTAAGTAGAAATTTTTCTTGTCATCCAACCAGTTAACAGGAAGCGGATCATTATGACAAGGAACCTTTGGCGGGGGGTTATCTTTGAACAGCTCTCTAATTGCTTCTATTTTTTCGCACATTAGTTCTGCGCCTTCATAAAACTCAAAATTTCTCTCATCAAGTAATTTTATATAGGACTCTATCTCACTTAAGGGACTAAATTCAGAGATAAACTCTTTATCACCGTCATGATAGGTTCTGAAAACGCGAGCTGCCATGCTGAGATATTTCTCAGCCTTAAAATCTACAGCTTGTAAGGTTTTACTGTCATCAATATATTTGCAGATCTGATTCCCTGTAGTTTCATCGTAAAAAATAATTGGAGCACTAATACCAATATCAGCCATAACCTGCGCATTATGTTTTTCCGCAGGACGATTTAAATACTCCATAGTACCTACTCCAGCAAGCCTTAGTGCATAGGTCACGTCATCAACCGTAACTTTGTAGTTATTGTTCGTTATACCGCCTGGTAAAATCTCAATCTGGCTAACTCTTGAATTCACAAAGTATGGACTCTCACTGATCAATTTAAAGACTCGCCCAATAGTTTCCAACGAAATAGAAGATTCGATCATAATTTGTTCATGCATAACAATAAATCCTCCCATACAACACTGACTCTCTATTGATTAGCTTTAATCGCCCGATCCAAACTTCCATTGTGTATTAATGCATAAGCTCGATTAAAACGATTCAATCCATATGGCCAGTAGTCTTCCCTTGATTTTCCCATAGCAATTTGAAGTACAGCCCAATAAGCCCATAAAGCATCGCATAGAAATTTATTGATTATGAGTGAACCCAGTTGTTTCTCCGTCAGGTCCTTACCAAAATATTGCTGCAGAAAGAAGCGCTCTTGTTCGTCAGACAGTTCAGCTTCAATGGCTAAAGCTCCTAGATCAAACAAAGGATCGTTCATTCCACCATACTCCCAATCAATTAGATAGAAATTTTTCTTGTCATCCAACCAGTTTTCACAAAGCGGATCATTATGACAAGGCGCCGTTGGCGGAGGGTTATTTGTAAACAACTCTCTAATTTCCTCTATCTTCTCACGCATTATTTCTGCGCCTTCATAAAATTCAAAATTTTTATCAGAAAGTAATTGTATATAGGTCTCTATCTCTTTTAGGGGATTGAAGTCGGAGATGAACTCTTTTTTACAGTCATGATAATTTCTGAAAACACGGGCTGCCATACTGAGGTAATTCTCTTCTTCTTTGAAATCTTTAATGCGCAATGTTTTACATTCATCGATATATTTACACACCTGATTTCCTGTTGTTTCGTCATAATAAACAATAGGGGCACTAATACCAAGATCAGCCATGACCTGAGCATTATGTTTTTCTGCAGGACGGTTTAAGTACTCCATCGTTCCTGCTCCAGCTAGCCTTACAGCATAGGTCACGTTATCAATCGTAACTTTGTAGTTACTGTTTGTTAACCCTCCCGGTAAAATCTCAATCACCCTAATTTTCGATTTCTCAAAGTAAGGAATCTCACTAATCAGTTTGTAGACTCGCCCAATCGTCTCCAAAGGGATGGATGGTTCAATCATAATTTGTTCATGCATAAATAATAAAGTCCTCCCATGCAAGTAATAATATTTATCAATAAATTTATGCCGTATATACAAAATACTCAATTAATTTAATCGTATGAAACCCTATTTCTGCACGTCGGAGTGATCCCCCATAAGTCGTTTAATTCCTCAACTTTAGTTGGTGAGTCCACTAAATGTTGTACCTTAACAGTCCCTTAAATATTTAAGCGTACACTATCCAGATAGGTAAGACTCCTACCCATACTTTGGACATTTTGGGCTTCTTCCTTGATCATTAGCAACCGTTCTAAACCAAATCCAATCCCAACCCAAGGATCAGTAATTCCCCACTGATCATCAAGTGGATGGGGCCCCATGGCACTCGAACCTAACTCAATGCCTTTGACAACATCTAACGTATCTCCATAAACCACAGATGTCGTCAATTCCAACTGATAATCAGTAATACCGGCAGTATCCATAACCAGAGCCGCCAGTTCTTCTAATCGTTGTTGTCTCTGATCCTCTGGTAAGCCTAATTCTGTTAGATTAAGCATTGTAAACTCATTCAGATGTAGTGCACCTTTGGATTCTTTCCTATAGCACGTCCCTATTTCAAAGATGCGTATCGGTTTTTCCCATAAACGCAATAAATCTTTCCATAGTGTATATAGATTTGGTGCCAGCATCGGGCGTAAACAACGCTTGGTATCGAGCCAGAACACTTGCGAAAAGAGTGGGTGATCATCCGCGACCGACATTTTAGCCAATGACCCTTTGGATATAATCGTTGGTGTGATCACTTGGACGAACCCCTTCTGGGTCAGAGCTTCTACGAGTTTCTGTTCGAGCACACACAAAGACGGACGTTTTTTGGTGTCATGTAGCTCTTTTAAACGGAGTTTCCCCTGCTGAACCAATATACGTTCCTGTTCTTGAAAAACACGATCGCGGTCTTGCTGCGATTCAAAGCACATCTCTCGTTGTGCAACACTTGCGTTAAGTTCTTGAAATCTCTGTTTTTGGATTAGCGTCCATGTGATATTCAATTCCGCTTACCCCCTGAATTTATTGGCGAGGAGTACGGGAGTTTCACCCGCCTACATGGATTTAGAGACCACGCGATCAATCCGATCTACCCCCCGTGTGTTTAGGCTTCCAATGAAGCATACTTAAACTATTATGCAAATTCTATGCCAGCGACCCAGGATGGACTCTACCTTCATTTCTCTAAACCAATAATTGTCCCCAATGCCTCACTTGTAGAACGCTCTGGTTGCGTCCCTGCGCAGAATCCTTGTCTTATTCTCTGTTAACATCCTAAAATATATCCCAAGATCTCACCTGATGAACTAACCTTCTTCCCAGAACCTCAAGTCATACAGGACTCCATTCAGTCACAATTAACTTAATTGTGAGCTTGACCCGTTCGTTTTTTTCGAGTTAGCTGATGTACCTCAAGGACTGAAATAACCCAAACTGCGATTCCTCCAGAGAATCTGCCAATCAATGAAATGTTGGCCGATGATAGACGAAATGTGATATAGCCAAAAATGCACATCCAAAAAATCATAACCAGTCCTCGCATAGGCCTTGCTAAGATGACATAACCTGAACCAGGTACAAGGAAAGCTGCCACTACTGGACCCCATGTCGGCATAAAGACCCTCCTTTGTTAATATTATTTAGTACCCCCGTGGCCGTGGCCAGCGAGTCGCACCTGCTTTGAGGAAGGCTTGTGTATCGACGAACTTATAGCGATGTAAGGTGAACCAAAGAGACGCTAAAGAGTAGAATAATAAACCCGCCAATAAATTAACCCAATAGCCAAAATACATCCCGGTTAGCGTTGTTAATGTCAGAACAAGCAAGACAATTGCTGGCAATGGGTGCCAAGGTGCTACATACCCTCGTTCAATCGCTCCCATGGGATACATCCTTCTAAATTTAAACATCATATATCCCATAAACAGATAGACTAGCAAGGCCGATAAAATTGAAAAGGTTATGACTTGGTCCAGTAATCCTGTGAAACCAAAAGCCAGTGAAATCGGCAGCAGGAACAAGATAGCCCGATAAGGCGTTTTATATTTAGGATGGACAGCTGAAAATGCACCAGGAATCAGAGTATCTCTCGACATCGCAAACCAAGCCCTGCTCGCGTCATTAATACATCCATTCGCACTCGCCATGCAGGCTAAAATTGTACCAACGAACATGACTACAATAACCCCGGACATTTTCGTTGCCAGTGCAGCCTCATAGAGTGGATAAACCGATCCCCCGAGAGTTCCAGCCTCTACCAGTCCAGAACAAACGAACCAAGTAACAGTGGCTCCAACTAGCAGAGTTACCATTCCAATCAGTGTACCCATTGGCAGAGAACGGGCAGTTGAACGACATTCCTCTGCTGCTAAGGCAGTTCCTTCTATCCCTAAGAAAAACCAGATTGCGAACTGAAGCGCCGCGATCACCCCTACCCAGCCATAAGGTAATCCATTCGTCAGTTCTCCAAGTCTAAGAATACTTTGCGAAGGAACATGAAAGTGAGTCGAAAACAGAAGCACAAAGATGGTCACCAAGGCTATAGCCGTAATAAAGAAATTAAGGGTCAAGGTTGCATAGACACCCCGATAGTTAAAATACGTCAATAATAACAACGTCAAGATTACATAAGGTAGACTTTGGATTGCGGGATTAATCGATTGCAAAATAGCTCCAACCACCAAAGCATCAGCCGCTTCAAGCATGACATACTCAAAAACAAGCATTAGTCCAACATTAAAGGCTGCAAGCGGACCCAGGAGATATTTAGCCATGGCATATTGTCCGCCTGCTTCTGGAATAACCGATCCGATTTCAGTGTTAATCATAACTAAGGCAATGTAAAGGAGCGCGATGATCCAGCAAGCTATAATTGCTCCCAGCGATCCTCCCTTAGCAACTGTAAAATTCCAACCCATAAACTCCCCAACAAGAACAATCCCTACTCCCAATGCCCATATATGGATCGGTCCTAAGACTTTCGAAAGATGTTGTTCCTCATCGTGTTGAATTGTCTTTGAATCAGTCAAGGTTCTTGTCCTCCCCTCTCCTGCTCATTTCAACCCGGATGAAATCTTGCGCAAGGAGTACAAAGAAAAAAGCACATAAACCCCAAGCAACCCAGTTCATCAATGACCATAGATTCAAACTAACTCCCCCATCCTGGAATTCATACTTTAACTCACTCTTTTTCGAACCTGATCATAACTGTATTTGATCATGGCTTTTAGTTCCTTATCAGACATGGAAATCACATAAAACAAATAGGCTCCCAAGGCCACAACAATCATCATGAAAGTCGACAAATTAAAAGAATAATCAATACCCCCAGTTGAGCCCGAACCTACGAGAACCTTCCCCCGCATCAACATCGTTGTGAGTAGTATAACGAAGCAAAGCAACATGATAAACATGACGTCAAATACTTCCATCCACATACTATTTACATGTTTTTTTTGTTTTTCGCCAGCTTTCAAGTTGTAATCTCCTTTCCTTCGATCGGCATTTCAACTTGTCTTATGCCTTGGCACAATTCCTCACTATATATACCGACCCGGTTTTTCTTCAAATGCACTAAAACAGCAATCAACGAGCTCGTTACGAAAATCCCAGCCATTAATCCAGCCATTAGAGTTACATTCCGAATTAGATCATTTGGGGCTATACTACTTACACTCACTAAGACAAATCCTAAGACCAACCAAGCAAAGATAATAAATATTACAACTAGTCCCGTATCTTGCCGATACATTTTATCCATTTTCACCCCGTCATCCTTCATCCGTTTATCACCTCACACCCTATTCCTGCAATTGAGATATTGCAATTGTTATGCCAAAGTAAGTCTCTTTAGTTTATGGCGGCAATTCTGCGTGATTAACCTTATATGCCCCTAGAATTAGGCACCCCTTACAGAATTTCAACATTTCTAAGGGATCTTCTGAGTTCTATCCCCACTACCTATACTTCAATAAGTCATTATTAACTTGATATTAGACTTAATTCTCTGACTTCAACATAGTTCGGTGATTCTTGCTTATGTACAATAAAAAAGTGGAACAGGAATTTTTCATATTCCGGTTCCACTTAGACTGACAATCTTATCTTAAATCCTAACCCTAACCCTAACCTCAGTGTCCGATCTGATCGACGAGAGGTAGGATTTGCTTATACATCTCCACCGTCACGTTCGTTTCCCAATGACCCGTAATTTTTGCGCTGACAATAAACAGGAGCGATATAACCAGAATACTAACTGCGAGGGCTGGCAGTCCTAGCCGGGACTTAAACGTCAACGTATCGTTAGATGGACACTGTTGTACGCAGTTTAAGCAACCCGTGCACTCTGGAGACGATACTCGACTTGCTTGGTCCACAAGAATGTGGTTCGGACAACGTTTAGTACATTTCCCACATTGAATACAAGATTCTCGATTTCGTGTGATCTTATACGGACTTAGAACACTTAAAAGTCCCAATAGCCCACCGTAGGGACACAGATATCGACACCAAAAATTCTCATAAAGAATCGAAAAGACTACGATCATCCCTATAACAATCGTCCCAACGCTCGTTAAGTGTTGCATGAATTTCAGCATTTTGATATCTGCGACCATATTATAAGGAGATTGCACGAATGCAGCCGCATCCAGCCCGCTCATCCCGAAGAAGATGGCCAAGACGAAAAAAAATAGTATGAGGTACTTTACGGAGCGTAGTAAATAATCCAGCCAGTTAGGTATTGTAAAATTCCGTCCAAACACTCGTTTCCCAAGGTTAGCGAGCCCTTCAGACAACGTTCCGATTGGGCAGATCCAAGAGCAAAATGTCCGTTTGAGTAACAGCGATAGAGTCAACGCTAACAGGAGAATCACTAATCCAGCGGGATGAACAGGGTCAAAACTACCTGTTGTGATCCACGCTTTTAATCCGACCAAAGCGCTAATCGGCAAAAAGGCCTCGACACCAGCAGGTCGATTTAGGATAGACGTTGAGTTATTGGCAATCTGGTTGATAAAGATAACAAATGTTATTCCGATATAAACAACTATCATTGCGACCAAACTTTGAATCACATGTCTCGTAGAAACATGTTTTCTCAATTTCAAATACATAGATACCCCTCATTCCTCGTTGTAGTTAACTCGTTCAACTAAAATTGAACATCGAGATTTCGGTAGGGACTCTACCCCCACCGAAGCGAAGCACAATGCCAACCCCCACTTGTAGAAGTGGGAGTCTAACGATTGGATTAATTTAGTTATACTGATCTTGTCCATTATAAGTTATAGTCTTCGAATGAACTATGATGTGAATCACAATCTCAGTCAAATAACACCTTAAAGCTTACTTTTAAATATATCATGCCTAAATCTCAGATTCCATGTGATAATATTCCCATAAAACATTTTATCTTTATTAATGGCGATTTCTAAAATTGTTACAGAGCAATGGCGCTCTTCTGGGGTAGGTTTTAACCTATTTTCCCAGGAGAGCGTCATTTATTTCTGAGCTTCTCTTTCTTATAAACACTGCACAAATTGAGTTTCTATCCTAGAATTTTTTGAAACCAAGTTTCAGCACCAGTTCAATTTTTCTTTAAATTATATGCTAAGAAATGGAGTTAACATAATTATTCATGGCAATAACGATCATTATTCCAAGTTGAGGAACAATATTTGCTATCAATTGATTAGTACCTATCCGCCCACTATGATTCCCCCATTTATATGAAGCATTTGCCCTGACATATAGGAAGAATCCTCGGAGGCCAAAAATACATAAGCAGGCGCTAACTCTTTAGGTTGTCCAGCTCGTTTCATCGGCGTTGTACTTCCAAAGGTTGCAACTTGGTCTGCTTGAAATGAGGCAGGAATTAATGGCGTCCAAATCGGTCCGGGGGCAACCCCGTTGACGCGAATACCCGACTTACATAGAGATTCGGACAGTGAACGAGTAAAGGAAACGACCGCTCCTTTAGTCGCCGAATAATCAATAAGTTGATCGTGCCCCTCATACGCTGTAATCGATGAGGTATTGATAATAACACTCCCAACCTTAAGATGGGGTAACGCAGCTTTGCTCAAAAAGAAGTAACTAAAAATGTTCGTACGGAAGGTTCTCTCAAGCTGTGCAGTCGTCACATCAAGCAAACTATTTTGAGGGTGTTGTTCTCCTGCATTGTTTACCAAGATATCTATTTTTCCAAAAGTCTGTACCGTCTGATTAATGACTTCCTGACAAAAGACTTCATCACCTACATCTCCAGCTAAAACTAAGCATCTGCACCCCAATTGTTCTATACGCGCTTTCGTCTCTAACGCATCGCCATGTTCGTTCAAATAAGCTATTACAACATCGGCCCCTTCTTTTGCATAAGCAATCCCCACTGCGCGACCTATCCCACTGTCTCCCCCACTAATGATTGCCACTTTACCTTTCAACTTTGCACTTCCCAAATATGCTGCATCTTCGGCAGCTGGTTTGGGATTCATAATAGATTCCAGCCCTGGTTGTTGATCTTGGTGTTGGGCTGGAAACGTGGGTTGAGGAATTTTCGCCTGGGACATATGCTTCACACCCTTCCCTAATTAGTCATTTAAACGCTCCATACTTATTAAAATGACCATTTTTACTATTTCATACTCATGTTTATTCTCTGCATCTCTTCACATCCCGATATAAAAGTGATATCATATCAATATCACCCTTAGGTTGAATTAGATGTTCCGCAATCGAATTTAATCTAAAGAAATTAATCTAAAGGAGGATTCTTCAAAATGATTGAAAAGAAAGCATGGGCCGTGAATGGTTATCTGGCATTGATCCTTATGCTCGCCCTCTTGATTGGTGGAATTGCATTACTCATCCAGGAAAACTTGGTGGGAATTCCGCTTATAATCATTGCTACTATTCTAGGAACAGGCATTTTAGTGGTTCAACCGAACAAGTCCTACACACTGGTCTTTTTCGGGAGTTATATCGGTTCACTCCGCGAACCTGGGCTATGGTTAAGTGTTCCCTTTGCTATACGTAAAGGAGTTTCATTGCGGGTTCGAAATTTTAATAGCAAAACCCTTAAAGTCAATGATATCGAAGGCAATCCTGTTGAGATTGCTACTGTTGTCGTCTTTCGAGTAGTAGATACCGCAAAAGCAATGTTTGATGTTGAAAAATATGAACAATTCGTGGAAATACAAAGTGAAACTGCTTTGCGACACGTAGCTACCCGATATGCGTATGATAATTTTGAAGGAAAGGGGCTTTCCTTGCGAGGCAATCCTGAAGAAGTTTCCTCAGAATTAATGCAAGAACTGCAACAACGCCTCATGCTCGCAGGTGTCGAAGTGAGCGAGGCCCGTCTGACTCATTTGGCCTATGCCACCGAGATTGCAGGCGCAATGCTTCAGCGTCAACAAGCTTCCGCTATTCTCTCTGCTCGCCAGATTATCGTAGAAGGTGCTGTGGGCATGGTGCAAATGGCTATTGAACGACTAGAAAACGATGGTGTCGTTAAACTTGACGAAGAACGCAAAGCCTCCATGATAAATAATCTCTTAGTGTCCATCGTTTCTGAACGCGCAGTCCAACCTGTCATTAATACAGGAACAGTTTATTAAAATAGCCTCATTTAATCTACAAGAAACTGCAGCTAAATAATTGGATGTGGATATTATGGCAATCAAAAAACAGTTCCCCCTACGGCTTGATCCCAAACTTTACACCGCGCTGGAGCGTTGGGCTGCCGATGAATTTCGCAGCGCTAATGCTCACATTGAGTTTCTGCTTCGGGAGGCAGTCCGACGAGCGGGTCGTTTACAAGACCAGGTTAGCTCTGAGGATTCGGATAAATGAAAAGCTCAATAAATAGAAAAGAAGCTGGCTTACCTAACGGTGTTCCAGCTTCTTTTCTGTTTATTTGCATATGATACTAACTAATCTTCAGAGTTGCCAAGTTTTTGTTGAACGAGTTCACTTCGCCATAGCAACCCCATAAGCAAAAGCTTTCTTATTTAATTCAAGCATCTTAGCTGGGATTCTTGCCACAAGGGCATTTTGCCAGGAATCCGCAGGGAAATCCATATATTTAGAGAGGACTCCCATTAGTACAACATTCGTGGCCTTGGCGTTACCAGCTTCGGAAGCTAATTTCAATCCGTCCAATCCGATAAAACACTCCACTCGCTCTTTGAGGTCGACAAGGATACTCTCTGGGTAAGTCGCAGCTCCGATGAGTACTGTTAAGGGCACAATCTTTTGTGTATTAACGATCAAGACGCCGTCTTTTTTTAAGAAGTGAGCCCACCGATAAGCTTCTAACTGTTCGAAGGCAACGATAAAGTCTGCTTCTCCTGCTTCAATGACCGGAGAGTAAACGTTTTCTCCCATACGAACTTGAGTTACTACTGATCCACCCCGTTGGGCCATACCGTGGATCTCTGACATTTTGACTTCGTATCCCTGAGCTATCGCAACATGGGTTAAAATTTTGGAGGCCAAAATCGTTCCTTGACCACCGACTCCCACGAGTAAAACATTAATTATTTTAGACATTATGCGTCACCAGCCTTTCTCAAGGCCTTAAATTTACACACATTAATGCATAGTCCACACCCTGTACATAGGGCTTGATCTACTTGGATTGTTTTGTTTACTTCATCAAAGGAGAGTGCTGGACAACCAAGTTTTAAGCACATTTTACAACCGGTGCAGTCTTGGACTTGGAGAGGTTTTTCAGTATTTTTGATAATAAGAGCACAAGGACGCCGGGCAATGATCACTGAGGGTTCAGGAGCGGCGACTTCGGTCTTAATAATTTCTTTAACTCTTGCTAGGTCAAAAGGATCGACCTCTGTAATTCGTTTTACTCCCAAGGCCTTACACAAGGCAACAAAGTCGACCTGAGGAGCTGCCTGACCCATGAGAGTCTTGCCTGAAGCCGGGTTATGCTGGTGCCCTGTCATGCCTGTAATGGAGTTATCAAGGATGAGCGTCGTGAGATTTCCGCCATTATAAACAACATCCATGAGACCTGTAATACCCGAATGTAAAAAGGTTGAGTCGCCAATCACAGCGACCATATTTTCGGCCATTTCTGGATGGGCCTTAATCATTCCTAAGCCTGCGGATATTGAGGCTCCCATGCAGATAGTAGTATCCATTGCTTCGAGTGGGGCCATTGCTCCTAGCGTGTAACAGCCAATATCACCCGAAACAACGAGTTTGAGTTGTTTTAGGGTGTAAAATATTCCGCGATGTGGGCAACCAGGACACATGACTGGTGGACGAATCGGAGCGTCAAAGACTGGGGCTACCGTTATTACGGGTTGGCCACTGATCTTTTCCGATACCATACGAACGGAGAGTTCTCCGTAAGGAGGAAAGAGTTCTTTCCCTATGACATTAATTCCTAAGAGACGGACTTCCTTTTCCATATAAGGTTCTAATTCCTCAACAACATAAAGCTTATCTACTTTTGCAGCGAACTCTTTGATTAAGCCTGACGGTAAGGGATTGGTTAATCCTAATTTGAGAACGGAGGCAGTAGGAAGAGCTTCTTTGACATATTGATAGGAAATTCCTGAGGTGATGATGCCAATGGACTGGTCTTTCAGCTCCATATTATTGACTGCCACCGTTTCTGTATAGTCAGCTAGTTTATGCATTCTTTCTTCCACCACTAAACGCCGGGCGCGCCCATTTCCTGGAAGCATGACGTATTTACGTGGGTTTCGTTCATAAGTCTTAACAAGTCGTTCAATTGGATCATTTAGCTCCACTAAACTTAGGGAGTGAGCTATACGAGTCGTAATCCGTAACATAACTGGGGTATCAAAGGTTTCTGAAATTTCCATAGCCAAGCCAACCATGTCTTTAGCCTCCTGAGAGTTCGAGGGTTCTAACATAGGTATCTTGGCAAATGCCGCATATAGTCTATTGTCTTGCTCATTTTGTGAGGAGTGCATTCCAGGATCATCAGCTGACACCAAGACTAAGCCAGCACGGATTCCGGTGTAAGCTACAGTGAAAAGCGGATCAGCTGCAACATTAACACCTACCATTTTCATTGTAACAATGCTTCGAGCACCGGCAATAGCTGCGCCAATGCCTACTTCCATTGCTACCTTTTCATTAGGAGACCACTGACAATAAACTTCTGGGTATTTTACAATATTTTCGAGGATTTCCGTGCTTGGTGTGCCAGGATAGGCTGCAGCAACGCTGACACCATATTCGTAGACACCTCGAGCAATTGCCTCATTGCCTGTCATTAATGTATTCATGCCTTTTTAAGTCTCCCCTCTTAGTGGAAATGAGCAAAGTTTTCCTAAACTTAGCCCATGTAAGCATTTTAACTCAGAAAATAGAAAAATGTAAGAGCCTAGTAGGTTCTTTATTGTGCAGTTTGTCCTTCATTTAGCTATATTTCACTTATGTCAAAAAAACACTAGTTTCTAACTTATAATATTGTTCGATTAAGCGCAGCCATTGTCAACGCCATGAACTTACTCCTTGGGGTATCATTACGCGACGTCAAGACAATTGGCACCTTCGCCCCCAGCACAATTCCTGCCATTGTCGCCCCTGCAAAGTAAACCAGAGATTTTCCTAAAACATTCCCGACTTCAATGCTAGATACTAAAAACAGATCAACATCTCCATTAATCTGACTAGAAATCCCCTTGTGTTTCAAAGCAGCAGCGCTCACTGCTCCATCGAGAGCCATCGGACCTTCCACAATCGCCCCTGGAAATCCTCCAGCCTGACTCATCTGTGCCAAGGCCTGGGCATCCATTGTCGCCGGCATTTTGGGATTCGCTACTTCATTCGCCGTTAACACAATCGTATTGACTGAATCCATCCCAATTCCGTTCAAATATAACAAGCTATTCTCTAAAATTTCCTTCTTCTGCGCCAAATTCGGAGCAATATTCATTCCCCCGTCAGTCACGTATAGCATATGGGGAAATCCAGGCACTTGAAATGCAGATAGGTGACTGAGTAACCGTCCCGTTCTCAATCCCCGATCAGGTCGTAATACTGCCCGTAAAAAATCCGCACTGTTAATAAGTCCCTTCATTAAGAAATGCGCCTGTCCATCGACAACGACATCTACTGCCTTATGCGCCACTGCTTCGGGGCTAGCTTCATGGACAAGCTGCGCTCCATTTAAGTCGAACCCTATTTCTTTAGCTAAGCGCTCGATTTCTGATACATCACCGACGAGTATTGGGGTGATCAGGCCTTCTTTTTCTGCTAACTTGATCGCTTCCAATACTTCTTTATCTGCTGCTGCCGCTACGGCAACCTTTGCCCGACCCATGCTCTTCGCCCTGTCGAGTAAAGATTCAAATCCGATAAATCGCATTTATTTACACTCCATTTTTCCGATGGCTACCAGCCCCTGCTATACTTCATAGGTTAACGCATTCTCTTGCCCATTGAGGACTCTTAAGGCTCCCAGTGCTAGTGCTTCCATTTCTGACTCTCCAGGAATCACCCGAACAGGGGCAATAAACGATACGCGTCGAGCGATTTCTTGGGTTATATATTCAGAATGAGCGAGTCCCCCGGTTAAAACGATGTGGTCTACTTCTCCCGCTAGCACTGTGGCCATTGCGCCGATTTCCTTAGCAACTTGATAGCAGAGCCCTTCTAAAATAAGCTTAGCAAAAAGATCTCCCTCGTTCATCCTTTTTTCAGCAATCCGCCCATCTTTTATCCCAAGGTAAGCGAATAGACCCCCTTCTTTATGAAGTTTGGTGACTACCTCTTTCTCAGTATATTTTCCGGAAAAGCAGAGTTTAACGAGGTGATAAGCTGGCAACGTGCCACACCGTTCTAGGGAATAAGGGCCCTCATTATTGGCGTTATTCACATCAATCATTTTTCCTTTACAGTGCGGGGCTACAGAAATCCCTCCACCCAAGTGAGCGATAATCAAGTTTAGATCCTGGTAGGTTGTCCCCCTCTCAAGGGCTACTTTTCGGGCAACTGCCTTCATATTTAATGCATGAGACTGGCTCATACGAGGCAATTCTGGCAGCCCAGAAAGTCGTGCTACTGGTTCCATTTCGTCCACTGAGACTGGATCCACGATATAAACAGGGACATTGATACTCCGCCCTAAGTGATACGCAATAATTCCACCTAAGTTGGAAGCATGTTCGCCGCCAGGGGCATTATGCAAAGCGCGGACAAGATCGTCATCCACCAAGTAGGTGCCTCCCACTAAGGGGTTAAGTAAGCCACCCCGTCCAACTATCCCATCGAAACACTCTAATGGCGTCCCTTTTTCTTCAAGCAATTTTAAGACTGACGCTATTCGATATTTATATTGATCTCCTACACAGGCAAAAGCGTTGATCTCACTAGCTGAGTGCTCAATTCCTTGATTCCAAAGGCAAGTTTCATTCGCATAGGCCGCGATTTTCGTTGACGTTGATCCCGGATTAATGGCAAGTACTTTCAAAACCCGTCCTCCTTATTCTGAAACTCGCTCAAAATCACAATGTAGAGCTATTACAAAATTGATTATTTGATTATACCACAGAACGCAAGCAAGGACAGTGTTCACATAGACACTTACCGAATATTGGATATTCTATTCATATATTATCTATAATCAAATTGTTTTATCCAATTTTGGGCCCACTAAAATAGAAGTAAAAATGCCTCATCCGTTAGATTGATTAAGAAGGCGTTTCTCGATTGAGAGAACGCCTTCTTATCTTAGTACTAACCGGAGTGAACTCGCTTAACTAAAGTTGAACATCGAGTTCAGTAATGAAAGCTTCCTGTGCATGGGTTCGCCGAACTGCTCTATCTTATTAAGAACACTTCGCGGCGAAGGAGTACGCTCTCCCCAGCGAAGCGGAGTACGGGGTACACTCCCACTTATAGAAGTGGGAGTCTCAGCTAAAAGGTCCTGTTATTTCGCCACGACACGACGAGCACCCAGATATCGTGGTGCCCAATAGGAATTTGACATGTCGTCATAAGACACACCACCATTAGACGAATTAATCATTGTGTTATTTCCTGTATAGATTCCAACATGGGAAGCACCTGAAGAGTACGTATGAAAGAACACTAAATCCCCCGGACTTAATTCTGATCGTGAAACGGAAACTCCATTGTTAAACTGCTGCTCCGATGTTCGACTCAACGATATGCCATTTTTACTATACACATATTGCGTGAATCCTGAACAATCAAATCCGGGCGAAGGGGTTGTGCCTCCCCAGACATATGGTGTCCCAATAAACTTAGCCCCAAAATTAAGAATTTGTTGGGCTCCACCTGAAACTTTAACAGTTCCAGCAACTCCTCCACCACCATTACTCGTCCCACGAGAACTGGGGTCTTTAGCGGCGTTAGCAGCTTCGATTGCTTCGTGTTCAATCAATTGTTGTATCCGACCAACCTTTGTTTGAGCTGCCAGAGAAGAATTAAGTAATGATTTCTCATCTGTACTTAATTGAGCAAGGATTGCTTGTTGCTTGTCCAGCGTTTCTTGCACGGTTTGCTGTGTTTGTGCTTTATTCTCTATCGAAGCTTGAATTAAAGTCTGCTTTTGCACTATGATTCCTTTTTGATTGTCCATAGTTTCGTTTAACTTTACAATATCCTTTTGGAGCTTACTAAAGCTCCCGACGACCATCTGGATTTTATCCGCGCGTTCAATGAAATCAGATAAACTAGTGGCTTCAAACAACACCTCAAAATACGTTGTCATACCATCTTCGTAGTTACTCTTTAAGACATTACCTAACTGTTTTATATGTTCCTGACGCTTAGCCTCAAGTTTTTTTTGCTCTTCTTCCAATCCCTTAAGGTTACGTTGTTCCGCTGTTAGTAATGCTTGTTCCCGCGCCATACTATTATTTAAAGCTAAAACAGATTGCTTTAATGCCATTACCTGTGTCGTTACACCCGCGACTTTATCTTTCTGAGCCTTTAAGGAACTATTTAACTGATTTGCTTGTTCCTTAGATTGATTCAGCTGTTGCTGTAAAGTATCCGCACGTGCTGGGATCACTGAAGCTGCTAAAAGAATGATGCCCATGATGGTTACTAAGCTTGCCTTATGTAGAAAACGTATCTTTTTCATTCATTTAACCCCTCAACTTACTCTTTTATAGTAGGATTCGCCACTAATGTCGAAACTCCTCCCCTACTCATTGGATTTTATATAAAAAAGGGCATGCTAAATAAAAGAATTCTAGGAGGGTATTAAGTGTAGCATCCTGGATAATTCATCTGTAAGGCGTTACTTAGCCTAATGTCGATACCCATTATACACGTAACTCTTTGTTGTCTCTTTGGTAGCATTTGCGGCTTTTTGCTTTCATAGGGTCCAGTCTTATGGGGAATTATCGGTATGCTTATTGGTTGTAGATTAGGTCTAATTATGAAGTTGATCACCACTCAAAGAAACGATAATAGGGACAAACAGCTTGATTTCATGGAGTGTGTCTTAATCATTAAGTGCCCAGAAAGCCAGTGCGAGTTGATAAAAGACTTACTCTGGGAGCATAATGCACTTGGTGTAAGAAGACTAGAGCTACATTAAGACAGATATAGTTTAGTACTATTTGGAGGGTGATCTATGAACAATTCAACAATTACTGAGCAAATAATTCAAACAAAGCAGGTTTATAAGCAGTTATCAATAGAACACTGGCTCAAGTATGAGGTGTTCACTTGGCAATGGTGGATTGGGATAGCTTGCGTAGTCATACCGTTATTTGTATGGTGGAAACTTGTAGATAAACAAAGAATACTCGAAATATCGGTATTTGGGCTCTTGATAAATGTCTCAGCGAGCTTTCTTGATGTATTAGGGTCTGAATCACTTCTTTGGAACTACACGATAAGAATACTCCCCCAAACGCCTTTGCTTTTTCCTGTAGATTTTATCCTATTACCTATTCTTTACATGCTAATCTATCAGCGTTACCAAGCATGGAAGCAATTCTTGATTGCTAGTACAATCGTAGCCCTAGCTTTAGCTTTTGTTGTTGAACCCCTAGCAGTGTACATAAAACAGTACCAATTAATTTCTTGGCAGTTCATTTATTCATTTCCAATTTACATACTGATATCTATTCTTAGTAAGCTTGTAACAAACAAAATGTTATCACGCCAGGAAGAAGCTTTATAAATAGGGACATACTATTAATATAATCATTTGAGGAGGCTATTAATTGGACCGTCCAGAATTATATTCTTCCGTACGACGTTACATTGCCTATATTGGTTTATATGGTACTACACAACTTCATTTAAGAAACCCCTACATTATTGCTGGGTGGTCCCTTACCTTTCCAGGCTTAGGTCACTTATTGCTATCAAAATACATAAGGGGATATTTCCTATTTATTTGGGAAATTTTTATTAATGTGAAGGCACATATTAACCTAGCAATTCTATATTCCTTTACTGGCAGATTCGAAATGGCGAAAGACATTCTTGATATTAATTGGGTACTACTCTATATTCCGACTTATATTTTTAGCGTTTGGGATGCCTATCGAACTACAGTTGACATTAATCATCAATACATTTTAGCGGTCAGAGAAGATGCTGAATTTAATATGTTCAACATAGGCCAGCTTGAATTTAATTATTTAGATAAGAGAACACCATGGACAGCAGCCCTCTGGTCAGCAATGATGCCAGGACTCGGACAACTCTTAATTCATCGGATTCCAGGTGCTTTGTTTATCATAATAGCTACTATCGCGATTGCCCAGCAAGCCGCTATACTTCCCGCTATCCATTACACGTTATTAGGACAGATTGACTACGCTAAATCTATTCTTAATCCACAATGGTTCTTAAATATTCCTAGTGTCTACTTCTTTGCAATTTATGACGCCTATATAAATTGTGTATCAAATAATAAATTGTTTGATTGGGAACAAAACAAATTTCTTAATAAGAATTATCAGAATAGATACTTTAAAATGCCGTTTAAAGCGGACGAAAGCGAGTAAACACATGTATATTGTCTCAACATTTGACCATTCGAATTATCTAGAATTAGCTATTACTGCAATGCAAATGAAAGGAATCCCCAAAGATAAAATCCTAGGTGTGGCGATGGATAAAAGAGGAGAAGACCTAAAACTCTTTGATTCTATTCATTCTTCGGACGGTTTGAGTTTATTGGATTTGCCTATTATTCTAGCTGCTCTATTTTGTCTCTTTGCAAGCATTTATGGCTTTTTACTACGATGGGGGCCAATTTTATGGGGAATCATCGGTATTGTGGTTGGATTTAGTTTAGGTTTAATTATTAAGTTGAGTATCACTAAGAAATACAATTGTTATAGACAAAAGAATTCAAAGGCCTCGGAGGTTGTCTTAATAATTGAGTGTAAAGAAACCCAAGTGGAGATGGTTAAAGACTTACTTTGGGAGCACCACGCTCTAGGTGTAAGAAAATTAGATCTAGAATCCAATGACTAATTCCGATATAGATTAACAGAGTGTGATAGTGTACACGTCCAGCTAAAGCAGCACAGTGAGACTTCAGTGACTATAGTCTCCAGTTGAGGGTGTCGTCTCCAAAAAATAATGCTTCGCGGAAAGAAGTGTACTATTCCACCAAAACAAATAAAAGTGGAACACTCGCTTATATAATCGATTGTTATAAAATTGCGTAAATACCGGGGTGATGAATTGTTTTACGTTCCGTACTGGACTATGGTAACTGTATCTATGGTTATGGCAGTAGTGGCGGTCTCCAGGCATAAGCTAACATTTATTGATGGTTTAATCATAGTAATGGTTATCGCACTTTCAATGGGCAGTGATATGCTTCTTTGCAAACAGTTTTCGTTATACTACATTGTAAGTGTAGAATACAGAGGGTGGTATAGCTTCTGGTCATGTCTATTAGTATTTCCAAGTCTTGCAATTACGTTTTTGAAATTTGCACCTAGATCAAGATATGCTGTCATGGCCTATATCGCCTTTTATTCTCTTGCTCTTACACTCTTTGAGATATTCATTGTAGTGCCCTATAAAATTTCGCTTTATCCAAAATGGAAAATAATCCCTTGGTCTCCAATCGTATATATACTAGCTTTTACTCTAATATATGTCTACCACGAATACCTCGAAAAAAGAATAACCAACTCAAAATGATATGCCTCAGACTTACGAAACTTAAACCCTATGAAATATATTAAAGAGACTACATCTGTCATGTAGTCTCTTTAATGCTATAAGCTGTGATAATCCAGGTGCACAAAGTCACTCTAAAGGACTGTGACATGGTGCACCTGGTAGTTTATCTGGAGGAGATAGTTCATTAGCGAAAGCACTTTTGTAAACATGTTTCTCGTATCCTGGAAACATTGTTTGATAATCCACAGGGCTCTCTTTTTGCACGTTTAGGTCGTCGTTTTCCATGGCATAATCTCCTTCATAATAAGCTACTTACATAGTTTGTGCAGATTTTGGTAAAAATATGACGATTCAACTAAGTTCGCGATAGTAGTCAAACAACAGTATAGATCTTACATAGTGGGAAAGATGTTACTACTCACGCATACCAAATTATAATGGAAAGGTCAAATAAGGACATATATTAAGGATGGTGTTTTAATTGTCGGATATCTCTCAAACTGAATACATTGAGACCCTTGAACAAAAAACCAAAATAATCGCCAGTTATTTCAGAGCTGATGTGAAGAGAGCCGAGGAGACCAATGATTATTCTAATGTGAAACAAAGGATTCCTTTAATCTTAGATATGATAAGTGTCTATGATGATTTGGGAACGGGTGACAGATACTACTCGAGTACATGCTCAGAGTTCATAGAAATGCTGGCACAAATCCAAAAGGGACTTGGTATGAATGATGAGTACAGAAACACATTAACAGCTCTTAACCAATACCAAAAAGGGGTGGAATTACAAGATACCAATTATGATCTCAATCGGTCCATCCATCCTGACACCAATGTCGACCAAACTTTAAATCCAACAATGTACTAAGGCTGACGAGCCTTTCGCTACACTGCGACTGAGTTGGCAAGGGTGGCAAGGGGACGTTTCGTTTGCCACCTTCCTTTACTGATAAAACGAAGGATAAGGACCACCTCTAACATAAATGAGATGCTCCTTACGGCTTATCAACGATAGCCATCTCTTTTTCCCTTCCCCTTGATCCAGAGGCCGATGGATCAAGGGGGAGTATATAGTCTGGATTTGCTAGTACTATGGTTTACAGTTGGGAAGCATCTTTGTCCAAACCGCATTCTTTTATGGGTGAATAACCCTCACACTTGTCCGGGGCCCGGCATATCCTATAAGAGTATCTGAAAAGACATTCCGAAAAAAGGATGGGCAGCCGGTATGAGGATGATTTCCAACAGGACGCCTGAGCAAATTGCGTCCGAGAACGTTATCAAAGAAGAAAGCGGCAAAATGCTGCTTCCCAATGCCGTGGAGATCGGAAGGCGTCTGACGGAAGCCAAAGAGCTGGTACCCCATGGGGAGTGGCTCAATTGGCTGACTGAATCCGTGAGTTACACCCGGAGCACGGCCAGCAGACTGATGAAAACCTTCCGGGAGTACGGGTCTATACTCTCCTCCCCTGACGAGAGAGAGCCCAAATGGTGCATCGATGCACCATTTGAACCCCTATACTCTCCACCCCTGACGAGGAAGAGGGCCCAAATGGTGCACCGGTGCACCATTTGAACTACACCCAAGGGCTCATCCTTTTTGGGATTCCGGTAGAGGACCGGGATCAATTTATAGCGGCCAATGATGTTGGGAACATGAGCAAGCGGGAGCTGCGGCAGACACTCCAGCAGTGTGGATCCTACTTTCCCAGGGGCTTGCGCCCCAAATATCATCGGCCCTGGAGGTCGAAAGGCGGACAAGCCTTCCCCACACTGCGACTCATAACGCAAGCTCCAGCAATGTGGATGAACGGGTGGAACCCCGGCCCCATATTAGTATAACTCAACACAAAAAAGCTATCTCCTAAGAGATAGCTTTTTGCTTGTTTACCTGGCGATGACCTACTTTCCCAGGGGCTTGCGCCCCAAGTATCATCGGCCCTGGA
>NZ_SPQQ01000020.1 GCF_004766045.1 Desulfosporosinus fructosivorans | reverse complement strand
TTAGCATTTTCAACTTGCGTTGTCAATGACTAATTTACTGTGTTTAGATTGAATAGTTTGAAGGGTTTAACCCCTCACTTGTTCATTCAGTGTGCGTCTTCGTGGCGCTCAAATAGAATACCATTTCTAGTGTATGCTGTCAATATATTATTTCAAGATATACTTCTGCGTATTATCCTATATTATCGATATCCAGGCCTTCGCATCACTTTTTATACTTTGAAGAGCTCTCAATCGTTTTAATACTGAGAATACAGATCTACTATATATTACTTTTCATTATTTCTCTTCCTCCCGTTGTGTATCTACTTCTTAGAAAATCCATTACGTATAGTTTATTGTTTCCATTGGGTATTATTATAAATAAGTTAGTTTATAAAAAATAATGTACAAGCTTATAAATAATCAAAAGTTATTCTCCAATTTCAATACACACCCTTCATAGTTTTTGTATAAGATGTTGGGTAAGATTAATTAAAATCAACTTGATCACGACTCCGCCTGGCTATCAGTGTAGAAATTTCACTCATAATGGCGTTGTCTTCAAACAGTTACTATGATTATATTTTTAATAAGGGGAGTCTCCTATGTCAAATAATAAACGTCTCCAAAAGGAAACATTAACCATACTCTACCTTAAGTGCCCCATCTGTACAGAACCATCTCATATTAGTCAATGGGCAACTGAATGCTTTGATACTCCGACTTATCAATGTTCTGTGTCGAAAGAACAGCAGTTGAAAGATGATAGTTTCTTGATTTGCCCTAAGTGCTTAAGAAGTAGTATGTATGGTGTACTGGTGCAAATGCAATAAGAGCATTATTAAAGAATACGATAAGGGATAGGATTCATAGCACTTGAATCCTATCCCTTATTCGTATTCTTATTGGTTCAACTTCTTATCCTTCCAAATGAATTGTTGTAGTCTCAAACGCAGATTTAAAACTCTCACTTTCAATTATCTGATCAATCATGACTTTTTTTTCGTCCTTTGTGTATTCGTAAAAGATTGGATTTAGATCCCATTCGTTTTCTAAAGGATAGTAACGCAAATTTGCTCTAACTGTTTTTTCCGCTTCATCGTCTTTTAAGACTAGAGTTAACGCATAATTGTTAAAGTTAGATTCCCTATCAAAACCTGACCCGTTAACCGCAATATCGAAAATCTCCATTTCTACCTCCCACTTTAAGCACGTTTTCTTTTTATTATGTTATTACGGCAACTTCTTTATTCAAACTAAAGTTTTCAGTGGCACGTATATCTTTAACAAAAGTCCCCGCACGGACAATAAGTATTGTCCAAAGTGTGATCTTATTGATTAAGAAATACGTGAAAGTAGCTATACAGAAAACAATCAAAATCTTACATTCGGCAAAACACAGTGATTAAGACAAGGTATAGAAAGTGTTTCAGAATGATGCTATATAATCCTAATCGTGTAATCGTTCAGCAAAACAGGGATCCATTGCGCACCGGCTTTTGCCCGTGGCTCTGCTTTAACGTTCTTCATTTCAATCTGGGTTACCGTGCCACTATCTTGTATAACATGAAATATATCACCATCATTACCGTGAGTAACACCCACGACAAAGCCAGTTCCTACTGGGTCTACCTTGCTAATTGCAATTCCTTTTCCGGCCCGAGCTTGAGGTTTATATTCCTCAAACGAGGTACGTTTTACAAAACCTCGTTCAGTCACTGTCACTAAATCCCCCAAAGGGTTTTCCTTTGAATTGGACAATAGGATTGCATCAACAAGCCGATCCTCACTGCCTAAAGCCATTCCTTTGACACCGCGTGATTTTCGCCCCATTGGGTTGATTTCGGCTTCCAAGTACCGTATTGATTGTCCTTGATGTGAAACGAGGAATAATTCCCCTTGGCTATCTCCCAAGAACACCTTCACCACGGCGTCCCCCTCTTTAAGTCCCATAGCCTCCGAAGAACGAGCGTTAACAAAATCACTGGCTGCGCTCCGCATGACCTGTCCATCCTTCGTGATAAATATGAAGAATAACCCCTCTGGTACATCCTTGATGGAAAGGGTAGAGACTACTTTTTCTCCCATAGGCAACGGGAATAAATTAGTTAGGGGACCCCCTTTATCTTTATTTCTTGCTTCAGGGATTATTCTAGCCTTAATGCTGTAGAACTTTCCGGTATGAGTAAAGAAATAAAGGATATCTTTGTCAGTGCAAGTAATCCTCTCTGTTAGAGTATCTCCATCCTTAAAAGCGCAGATTAAAGCACTCCCCTTATTTTTCTTTGTTTGGAGAGGCATCCTTTTAATAAATCCATTCGCTGTGAGCATAACTTCGATGTGATTTTCAGGTTCCTCAAAGGAGCTTAGATCAAGCTGATCCCTCATTTCTTCAGGCAGAATGAGCGTACGTCGTTCATCCCCGTACTTGTCGGAGATGTCTTTAAGTTCTTTCTTGATAATATCATAAACCTTGTTCACATTTGCCAGGATACTTTCTAACTCTGCAATGTGTTTTAAGACCTCAGCATGTTCCTTCAGAATTCCTTCTAGTTCAAAATTTGTTAAGTTTTGCAGCCTCATATCCAAGATTGCCTGGGCTTGGATCTCGGATAATTCAAAACGAGTAATAAGTGCTGCCCTGGCAATCGAAGGTGTTTTACTGGCCCGTATAATAGCAATCACTTCATCAAGGTTATTTATAGCAATCACTAATCCTTCAAGGATGTGAGCTTTTAGACGAGCCTTTTCTAAGTCGAATTCTGTGCGTTTTGTGACAACGATTCTGCGATGTTTTATGAATGCCGCATTGATCTCTTTAAGACCAAGGACCTTAGGCGTGCCCTCTGCCGTGATGACTAAATTGATAATCCCAAAGGTATCTTCCATCTGAGTGTGTTTATACAGGAGACGTAAGACGATCAAGGGATCGGCTTCTTTTCGGCATTCGACAACAAGTCGAATCCCCTCCCGATCAGATTCATCCCTGACCTCGCTAATTCCTTCGATCTTCCCCAAATCTGCCAATGTTTCAATTTTGGCGGCCAGCGTTGATTTATTAACTTGATATGGAATCTCAGTGATCACGATTAAGCTTTTGCCATTTAAACCTTGTTCGATCATCGCCTTACCACGCATCGTCACTTTGCCACGACCAGTTTTATAGGCATTGACAATACCCTCAGTGCCTATAATCAATCCACCCGTGGGGAAGTCTGGTCCACTCACCTTCTCCATGAGTTCATCAATTGTAATCCGAGGATTATCTATTTGAAGGATCACACTTGTTACGACTTCCCGCAAATTATGAGGAGGCATATTAGACATCATACCGACAGCAATTCCAGACCCTCCGTTAACTAAGAGGTTAGGAAAAGGGCTTGGGAGCACGACAGGCTCTTTCAGTCGTTGATCATAGTTTGCTTTGAAAAGAACCGTATTCTTCTCAATATCTTGGGTCATCAGGTGGGATAAATGCGTCATTTTCATTTCCGTGTAACGCATAGCAGCTGCATTATCTCCATCGATTGAACCGAAGTTCCCCTGGCCATCCACCATAGGGTATCTTGTTGCCCACGGTTGAGCCATACGAACTGCGGATTCATAGATTGAAGAGTCTCCGTGGGGATGATATTTTCCCATACAGTCCCCTACCAAGCGAGCTGACTTGCTGTAGGGTTTATCCGGGTGCATTCCAATTTCGTCCATGGAAAAAAGAATTCTGCGATGAACCGGCTTAAGCCCGTCTCTAACATCAGGAACGGCCCGCTGCAATATAACATGTTTAGAATAACCTAAGAACGCTTCTGGTAAAACGTCTTCGAGTGGCCGCTGAATAATATTATCTTCCGTAATGCTCATCCTGTATTATCTCCCCTAAACTCTACATATCATCGTCCGTAAAGACAATATTCTCCATCAAAAAATCGCGTCGTGGCTCTACTTGCTCACTCATCAGGATACTTAGCTTACGCTCTGCTTCCAAAGTATCATCAATTGTTACCTGAATCATGCGTCGATTGGCGGGATTCAGGGTTGTTTCCCAAAGTTGTTCTGGATTCATCTCTCCAAGTCCTTTATAGCGTGAAATCTTTGCCGTTTTCCCTAATTCCTTGAGTTCTTTCTTTAATTCAGGATCGTTGAACGCGTAGCGAATAATTTTGCCTCGTTCCTTCTCTACTTTATACAAAGGAGATTGCGCGATATAGACCCTTCCGCTTAAAATCAAGGGTTTCATATATCTATAGAAAAAGGTCAGCAGTAGACAGCGGATGTGTGCTCCGTCAATGTCAGCATCGGTCATAATACATACACGTGCATAATTGCCCTTCTCTAAATCAAACTCTTTGCCTACCCCCGAGCCAACGGCTGTAATAATGCTCCTAATTTCCTCATTCCCTAAGACTTTATCGATCTTAGCACGGTAAGTGTTTATGACCTTCCCCCGCAAGGGAAGAATGGCTTGAAATCGGCGATCTCGTCCCATTTTAGCAGAACCACCTGCACTGTCCCCTTCGACAAGGAAGAGTTCATTACGTGTCTTATCCTTTCCACTACAGGCTGCAAGTTTACCGCTTAGTGCTTTAACCTCGGCATCTCGAGCTTTCTTTTTTAGCTCCTTGGCCTTCTTCGCTGCGAGTCTTATAAGACAGGTTGTCAACGTGCGATGGATCACGTCTTTGGCTACGGAAGTATTTTGCTCAAAAAATTGACTGATCCCCTCATTGGTCAACGACTGAACAATGCCCTCAACTTCCATATTGGATAGTTTCGTCTTGGTCTGCCCTTCAAATTGAGGATCTTTAACCTTGAGAGATAGCACACACGTTAAGCCGTCTTTGAGGTCATCCCCGATAAGATTCTCATCTTTTTTGAAAAGATTATTTTTACGTCCGTAATTATTGAAGACTTTTGTCAACGCCGTTCGAAAGCCTGACTCATGAGTTCCACCCTCATCTGTCGGGATATTGTTGACATAAGAGTGTAGCGATTCATCATCTCCGTCGTTATACTGAATGGCACACTCCACAACTACATCCTCTTTTTCCCCTTGGAAATAGATCGGTTTTTTATGTACGGGGGAAACATTAGATAATTTAATTAAGTGATCAACAAAACCAATTATCCCATTTTTTGAAGTAAAGGTTTCTGTCTTAGTCTCTCCTCGAAGGTCAGTAAGAAGAATGGTGAGACCATTATTCAGAAAAGACAGTTCCATTAAACGACTTCTTAAGGAATCATATTTAAAAACGGTCGTTTCTTTAAAAATGAGGGGATCGGGTTTAAAAACCACAGATGTTCCTGTGCCTGTCATTTTTTTGCCAATGACGTGTAAATCCGATTTAAGCTGACCCCCGTTGACATACTCAACTCGATAAAGCTTACCGTTTCGTTTTATGTCAACTGTTAAATAAACAGACAAGGCATTGACCACGCTTGCTCCGACTCCATGCAATCCTCCGGAGGTTTTATAGGTTTCTCCACCAAATTTACCTCCAGCATGTAACGTCTCAAAAGCTAAGCGTACAGCAGCGATTTTCTTGACAGAATGTATGTCAACTGGAATACCACGTCCATTGTCCACGATCGTTATTGACCCATCTATGTTAATAGTAACTGCGATTTGATCACAAAATCCAGCCCCAGCCTCATCAATTGCATTGTCAATGATTTCAAAGGCAAGATGGTGAAGCCCTCTGCTTCCAGTGGAACCAATATACATGCCAGGACGTTTGCGGACCGCTTCCAACCCCTCAAGCACCTGGATAGATTCTGCATTATATTGCTTAGCTGTCAAGAACAGTTCGCCTCCCTATCGGTTTTATTTCACGATGGCTACCCGCCGATAAGTAGAATATCACCTGCTAAGCCCCTTTGTCCATATAATTTACTTTCAAAACCCTAAATTATCATTTTTTTACAAATCCAAAATTAGTTTGATGTACCAGACCTCTTAATTTTCCACAAGCAACTCTACATTATAACAGTATACCAACAAAATGCATCTTCTCCTTGAAGCAATATTAAAAGCGATGTAATATAGTATCCATGAGCTTTAACATATAACGTTTCTCCATATGTTTTTTGAGTGAGAACCTATAACCTATTTGCTAAATCGACAATGAACTCGTTCAACTTAAGTTGAACATCGAGACTTCGGTAGGGGACTCTCCTCCCAAAGCGGAGTACGGGGTGCCAAGGTGGGAGTCTCATGATTCGATAGAATACTGCTTATTTTGCTGTGAGGATAAATACCTACTATATATGGTTTTCTAAATTAATGGGGGGTAATCTTGTGACAGCTAAGACATTTCACCAACTGATTCATTGGCGTGATTTTAAACTAAAAGTTTTTTTTGAAGGGATTATTATCGGACTATTTTCAGGCTTAATTATTGTGGCTTTTAGATACTGTTTAGAACAGGCAGAGTCATTCAGAGAATCTATTTTCCACTTAGAGAACATGGGAATATCAAAAATTATTATCTTACTTGTTGGACTTGGACTTATAGCATTTTTACTAAATCTGATTGTTAAGAAGGAACCTCTTGTAAGTGGTAGCGGGATTCCACAAGTGAAAGGGGTTTTATCGGGTCACATAAAATTGAAGTGGGCGAAAGTTCTCATACTTAAGTTCGTTGGTGGTGTTCTAGCGATTGGTGCAGGTTTATCATTAGGGCGTGAAGGGCCTTCCGTCCAGATAGGAGCCGCAGTAGGTCAAGGCGTAAGTAGACTTTTAGGTCGTTTAAAAATAGAGGAAAAGTTTTTAATTACGAGCGGAGCAAGTGCAGGTTTGGCTGCGGCCTTTAATGCACCTTTAGCTGGTGTTATATTTTCAATGGAAGAACTAAACAAAAACTTCTCTCCCGCCATTTTAATGTCTGCAGTTGGGGCCTCTCTTTCAGCAGATTTTGTAACCAAACTATTCTATGGCTCAACGTCTGCCTTTAATTTCCCCCTACTCCCGATATTACCCGTTAATTATTACATTTACTTAATAGGACTGGGTCTTTTCATCGGGTTATTCGGGGGCTTTTTCAACCGTTCATTACTTAAAACTCTAGAAATAAAAAATAAAATGAGTTTGCCAAACACTTTAATTATTTTAATTCCTTTGCTAATTGCATGTTTATTAGGCTATTTTCTGCCAGAAGTGCTTGGTGGAGGGAATCATCTAATAGACTCTCTCGGCCAAAATAAATACCCTATAAGCCTACTGATCATATTAGTACTAGTAAAATTTTTCTTTACTTTGATTAGCTATGGTACAGGCGTACCAGGTGGTATATTCTTACCTATCTTAGCGATTGGCGCATTAACAGGAAATCTCTACAGCGATTTGATCATAAAAGTCTTCCATGTTAGCCCGTATTATAGTAATAATTTTATCATCTTTGCTATGGCAGCTTATTTTACGGCCGTCGTGAAAGCACCTATTACTGGAAGCATACTCATTACTGAAATGACAGGCTCATTTAGTCACTTATGGGCATTAATTACTGTTTCCACAGTGGCTTATCTAGCCAGTGACCTATTAAAAAACAAGCCCATTTATGAAGCACTTTATGATCGTATCTTGACGAAAAAAGGTAGTACCAACAACGAAAAGAAAACCATGTTACTTATCGAAACTGTCGTTTGTTTAGGTTCGGAAATGAGTGGCAAATGTGTTAAACAAATTGCTTGGCCTAAGCATTGTCTATTGGTTAATATTAAACGAGGCGATCATGAGATCTTACCCCAAGGGAATACGCTACTCTATGCTGGAGATAATATCTTCGCTCTAGTAAACGAGAGTTATGCTGTGGATATTGAACAATCCCTTTGCGTACTTGCTAAAGAAAATCCTCAAACAAACAAACAAACAAATAAACAAATTAAACTCCCAACATCTTATACTTTCATATATTCCAATAAGATAATGAGGACACTCAGAAACAATCGTCTGAGCGTCCTCATTATCTTATTATTTAACAATCATGACAGGACATTTTGCTTTACTTAAGACGCGCTGGCTAACACTCCCCAGCAAAGATCCGGCAATCGCTCCATAGCCACGGTTTCCCATAACGACTAGATCAATTTGACCGCTCTCGATCTCCTCTAGTATTGCTAATCCTGGATGCCCAGGTTGTTGTTTCTTTTCTATAGGTACATTTCCGGTATCAACTCCAGCCAGTGCAGCCGTCAAAGCCTCTCTCCCGTAAATACTAATTTCTTCTTGGGGTACAGAGATCCCGCTAGAAAGGGTATAGCCCAATGCCTCTGGTGTATAAACCACATGCAGAAGGACGATTTTGGAGCCAAACTCCTTCGCTAATTCCAAGGCCGTTATCAAAGCACGTTGTGCTGATTCAGATGCATCGGTCGGAACCAAAATATTCTTAAACATTTCCTCTCCCGCTCTCTATAAATTAATAATACCTACCATGATAAAGGCAAAGTTGATCTTAAGTAATAATGATTATCTACTTTCTCAGTACCAATACCTCGGGTATTGTCTATTTGGAGACAGGTTATTGACCACAACTCCGATTATTACTAAAATAACCGCTCCGACCATAATCGGTGTCAAAATATAGCTAGAATGGGCTTTACTCAAAACAGCAAAAAGTGCAGTTGCGCCCCCCGGTGGATGTGTAGTCTTAGTAATAATCATAACGACCAAAGCAAGAGCAGTGCCCAAGGCCGGGGACCACCAAGTTAACCCAAACATCATAAAAGTTGCAACTCCCGCTGCAGCCGACAGAGTATGCCCAAATATTACATTACGCGGTTGGGATAGAGGCGCATCAGGAACACCGTAAATCAACACAGCTGATGCTCCAAAGGAAGCCACTACCGATAAGTCAAACTTGTGAGAGAATAATACTATAGCTGTTATGCCTAAAAAAGCACCAACCCAGGTAATAAATACGTCCAAGGGTGGAGGCGCCACAAGGGGAGTTGTCCTTTTGTGGCCTTTCATTTTAGATAAGTACATAATCATTAGAGATGGTACCGTCTGTGTAGTTGCATTTTCTAGATCAGACGGAACCACGATTTCCCCCAGTTTTTTTACTTCTTGCACTAGACTCACTCCCAGCTCAATTTCCATACCGTAATTATAAGCGAATCTTGGCTGGAAAGCTGTGAACAGTATCACACTTTCAATAAATGATCCAATTGCGATACTCCCACAATCTGGATTTTCGACACTAGTCGAAACTGTGTCTGAGCTGGACCTTTGTTATTACGGACGAATATAGGCCCATCCTTGTGCCTGCTTTTTCACTAATTCTCCAACACCTGATGGAACAACTTGGACTAATTCAACTAGCTGCTCCTTAGTAACACCTCTTTGGCGCATGGCGTTGGCGCAAGCAGCAAATTTAACCCCCATTTTAGCGAGCCTAACAATTTGTTCCACATAGGTATCAGGGCTTTTGAGTAGTATTTCGATACCTTCATGATTTGCAACTAATTCAGCATTCACATTGTCTTCACCTAAATCCGCTAACAGATTTTCAATATTATTTAATCCTAGTAACCCCTTGTCACGCTCATCAATATGAAAAACCACTTGATATTTGTCCATTAAATTCCATCTCCTTATTACAATTCTATCATAAATCTTTCCATGAAAAAAATCTAAATCTAAGATAATCCATACTATGGAAGTGAGAAAAAAATAATATCGAATTACCGCAATTATCCTCTATTCAAAGAGAGAATAACATGCATAATGAGCTTATTATAAATATTAGCGATCAGGAGGCAAATCATATGAAAAAGGTCCTACTCCTTCTACTCCCTTTCCTTTTTCTTGTAACAGCCAGCTCTGCTGGAGGCAACAATGCTTCCTTCCTAAACCTCCAAGTTGGTAGCCTACCTGTTATCGCCCAGCCTTCTAGGTCCTCAATCGATCGTACAACTATACCCCTATTAAATAAACTTAGTCAACGAACTTCAACCTTACTTTTCGGCGTAGTAAGTGACATCCACGTGCAACGTGCCAATCCTGTTGCCCAAAACAAGTTCCAGCAGATGCTAAGTGATATTATGCAGCTCCAAGTCCCTAACCTAATCATCAACGGAGATCTTGGAGACGGAACTCCACAAGACTATCATACTTTAAGTACCCTTATCTCACGTCAAAAAAACACTCCAGCAATCTTTTACACGATTGGTAATCACGAGTTTTACAAGGCGAATCACAATCCAATAACCGATGCTTGGAGTCCCGAAACCTTCCCCAATGGTGAAACTGAGGTTGCAGCTATCAATCGATTTCTTATATTTTCAGGACGTGACCAAGTTTACTATGACGAATATCTAGAGGGCTATCATTTTATCTTTCTTGGATCCGAAAAATCGGCGATCTCTGATCGAACTATTGGTGATAAAGCTTTTCTTTCGAATACACAATTAGAATGGCTAGAGTCGGAACTTAAGGAGAATTATTCTCCAGGTAAACCCATCTTCGTTTTCCTACATCAACCATTGTCACGTCTCGGATCTAGTGTAAATGGTTTTATAACTCAGGCTGATCGACTTCGCGAAATACTGAAGAAATATCCCGAGGTATTTTTCTTTTCTGGTCATATTCACCACCAATTGTCTCTCCCTAGCACAATGATAAAGGAAAATTTTAACATGGTAAACTCTTCTTCTGTCGCCCTACCACGAGACGTTAACGGAAAACCTCTTCCTAACCAGAGTGAAGGCCTAATAGTAGAAGTCATCGATAACAAAGTGTTTATTAAAGGGCGGGACTTTCTAACCAAAACCTGGATTGAGGGCACACAACGCGAGTTTGCTTCACCTAAAGTCATATAATAGAACGCCATTTAATAATGAAGCCTGCTTCCAGCTCAGTTCATCAGTCCGGAAACAGGCTTCATTACTTATTCTATTGCAGAATTACCAAGAAACTGTTCCTTGATAATTCTTTATCGACCCTTCTCCGTTGCCATTCGCCGTAATTTCTCCCGACCATCCGCTGGGGTAATATTCAAAACAGATCGACGAGACATCGTCAATGAACCACTAGGGCAAGCTGATGCACACGCACCACAGCCAATACAGCGTTCTTTGTTCAAAACTGGTATTTCTATTACACTTCCCTGGTCAGTCATAACGATTGCATCGATTTGGCATCTATCTGCGCAAATACCACAACTTATGCAGCTTTTCAACTCTAATGACGGAGTGAAATTACTAGAATGCGTGGCATAGACCTGTTGTTCATTGATGCTGCGCAGAACTTTGCAACAGCAACCACAGCAATTGCAAATATAAGTTGGTTTATTCATCACGTTATCACACAGGTGAACTAACCCAAGTTCTTGTGTCCGAGCTAGCACTCCCAGCAGGTCCTCCACGGTTGCCGGTTTACCTAGCCCTTTGCGTACAATCCATTCAGCCGCTTTACCAAGGGACATACACACCTCTACCGGTGCGTCGCAGGCTTTACCTAGGTGAGAGGCTTCATGACGACAAGCGCACATAGTAATTGCACCTCCGCCGGATTGTCTGATGACCTCTGATGCCAATTCATAATCTAATACTTCTGTTTCTACTGCCAAAGGGATAATACTTTCATAAATCAAAGTTCGCATGATCTTAGTATCCAACCCAGCAATTTCTTTCATAACCCCTTCGCTGTGAAAATAGATTTCAAACAACTCCGCGAGCTCTTTTAAGGAGGCATGGTCACCTGTCCTCATAAAGGTGTATTCAAAGAATCCGACCAACATTGGAGCCAGCATGTAGTAGAAGGACTCCTTACGAGGGATATCCAGGACCAGTCCCTTATCCGACATTCCGTCTAGAATTACTTTTAAATCATTTTCTTCAATCCCTGTAAGAGACGCAATCTTAGTTAGGTTCATAGGAATTGAAGAGAATTTACTGCCTACTAATGCTTCGCTTTCCGTATACAGTCGATGAAGAATTGCCATGAGATCTTCATTGATTGGCGCGCCTTCTGGAGTTCTGCTTAATCGTTCTGCCAAGGCATGGTAGATCTCTTCTTTGGCATTAATTATATGTCCCACTCCTAGATCCCCTTTCTCTCGTAATCCAAACACGATGCATGCACATGAAAGGCACGAAAATGCAGCTTCTCCTAGAAGTATAGCTAAACTTAGAATGGAGTTAAGCTCCATTCTAAGTTTAAGTTATGTTTCTTAACCAAGCTGATTTTCGGATTAAGGTACTTCCTTCTATACTCTAATCGCCTCAGCATACGCCTCATGGATGGCGTCTAGAACTTTACGTGGTTTTGCTGCATCCCCTATGATACTTAAAGAGTCTATCTTTCCTTGCAAAGCAAGATAAAGTTCATTATTAGAGCGAGAACCTACAGCTAAAATTACTGTATCTGCCGGGATAATCTTTTGTGCGCCCTCATTCTCTACCAAAACACCGTCTGCACGAACCTCAAGTACTTTAGTTTGATCTTGGCAGTTAACCTTGTAACGTTTTAAATCTGCCAGCATAGACCAGCGAGTACTAGGACCGATATCTCGTCCGATTCCTTTGTCCATCTCAAGAACGGTGATTTTTTTACTCCCCTGAGTCAACAAACGATAGAGTTCCTTGTCTGTTTCTGCGTGCTGTAGCATGAGGAACCGTAAAGTATCATTATCCAGGGTGCCACATTCCGCTAGTAGCAATGCCGTATCAACTCCAACAGCCCCGCCGCCTACGACAATCACGTTTTTCCCTATTTTTCCACAGCCTAACAAAACGTCCCAGGCTTGCAGTGTCTCAACTCCTGCTTCAATAGGGATAGGTGGGGAAATTGGACGAGCCCCAGTAGCAATAACTACTCGAGTAAATTTCCCTTCCTGCACAGACGTCAAAACGTTCTCTGGAGTTGCCTTTACATTATACTCAATTGTCACTCCAAGTTCCAGACAGGCATTAGCTAAATAAGTACCTAGATTCAAGAAATCTTGTCGACCGGGAGGGCTTGCAGCTAGTTTTAATTGACCACCAGACTGCTCATTTTCTTCCCAAATCGTCACCTGATGTCCTCGTGCTGTGGCTACCCGTGCAAATTCCATTCCAGCTGGACCTGCGCCAATCACTAGAATTCGTTGACTTTCTTTAGTAGGACCACTTGACGCTAATTCAGCCTCTCGGCCAGCCTCCGCGTTAACCAGACAGCTCGTCGGTTTCAAACGAAAAACGTAGTCCAAACAGCCTTGATTACACCCGATACATTGACGAATCAGTTCCGAATGCCCATTCATGGCTTTATTAGGTAGTTCTGGATCTGCGAGGAGTGGCCGAGCCATGCCTATAAAGTCTGCCTTACCCTCTTGGAGGATTTCCTCTGCCAGATCAGGCGTGTTAATCCGATTGCACGCAATAACAGGGATAGAGACAACCTGTTTGATTCCGGAAGCTAAATAAGTATAGGCTCCTGGAGGAACATTCATAGTAAGTTGAGGAACTGGGGTTTCGTGCCACCCGCCGGTTACATTGATGGCGTTTACTCCTGCCTTCTCCAGGGCTTGACAAAAGGCTCGGGACTCGGTATTCGTGTGACTACCAGGCACAAAGTCATTCCCTGCAACCCGGACAATGATAGGATAATCTGGACCGACAGCTTCACGCACTGCCTCTACCACTTCAAGTCCGAAGGTCATGCGTGCCTCGAGGTCTCCACCATAACGGTCTGTGCGCTGATTTGTAACCGGGGATAGGAACTGAGAAATAAGGTATCCGGCACTGGCCAAGATCTCAACTCCATCAAATCCTGCTGCTTGGGATCTTTTTGCTGCACTGACAAATGATGCGATTATCTCAACTATTTTTCCCTCCGTAAGCTCCTCAGGGGTTTGACCCGTAAGTCTTGAAGCGATCGGAGATGGAGCGACTGAGGGCTGACCAGTCAGGGCGGAGTGAGCATATCTTCCTGCTTGGTAAAGTTGTGGTACGATTTTGGCACCTTCCTCATGTACTGCATCCACCAAACGGCGAAGACCAGGAATAAAGCGATCATCATCAAGTTGAGTCATCCCGAAGGCATTGCCAATCCGATCGATGCCACACCCGCCGACTATGATAAGGCCAACCCCTCCACGCGCACGAGCGCGATAAAACTCGATGAGTTGGTCATTAACCTCTCCTTTAGGACTGTATCCTAAATGGATAGGCGTCATTACCAGACGGTTACGAAGCTGTAGTGAACCTATTTGAGCGGGAGAAAAAAGAATAGACATAATAAATCCTCCTTTTATTTATATATAAATATTACTTATACTCTATTTAATCATTTCAACTCGACAACGGACATAACGGTGTAGCGGAGTTCCAGCGATTGGGTCGCGATGGGTGTTCTTGGTCAACCAGTTGACATTAACACCATATACCTCACCATTATAGGACAAGCCAAAACCATGAGGGATTATCACATTTCCGGACCGGGTGGCTAGACTTGTTTCCAGTTCAATATCCACCGTTCCTGCCTCAGTGGTAACTCTCACTATTTGTCGATCACTTAAACCCATTCGCTCGGCATCATCCGGGTGCATAGCTAGCGTACAAGCACGGCGTCCCTTGTTCCACTCTGGGTTGCGCATCAAGGTATTAGCATTCATGTCCATATGTCTTCCGGCCATGAGAATAAAGGGGTAATCCCCATCAGTCGCTAAACGTTCAGCTTCAGACTCAGGGGTAATACTATATACCCACTCCTCGACTTCTGGGATATATAGATTGATCCGTTTATCCTCTGTGCGTAGGTTGGCGAAATTTTTATTTGGGTCCACTTGGCCAATCCACAAGCCCTCAGGATGGTCGACAAGAGCTTGAAAGATGTCATCACCCATAGTTGGACCTGGTTTAAATCCGGCACGAGCCGCGTTTTCACGAAAGTCTTTTGGCACATTCTGCAGTAAGGCCCACATCCAGGCCAAGTTGACCGAGCCCATTTCTTTACCCAGTGTTTTAGCTACGATAAAGGGGAGAACTGCCGCTACTTTTGGGTCGGATTGCACATAGGTGTATAGTGCCTGACCATATTCCGAACGGGATTTGCTCGCAGCCTCATACACTGACTCGGGGATCGTTGGGATAATACCTAGTTTGTCTGCCAAACGGGTCAATATTTCACTCCCTTCAAGGGCCTGACCCGTTTGCTCTACGATGGGGTGGCGCATTTGGCAGTAAATCCCAGGGTAATTCCACTGAAAGTAAGTGGTATCCCAACGTTCGTAGGCCGAAAGATCGGGCAGAACGTAATCGGACATCAAAGCCGTCTCCGTCATGGCGATCTCAACAGTGACCAGGAGGTCCAACTTAGAGAAGGCTTCTTCATAGGCCGAAGTATCGGCAAAAGAACGCAGCGGATTACTGGAAGTGATAAGCACTGCGCGCAGCCGCTCCTGATGGTTGTTATTAATTTCTTCTGGCATTACGTTGGGCGGATACATACCCATGATTGGCGGAAAATCCGTAACCACTGTGCGCCAGTATTTAGGATTCCGTTCGTCGGAGTGCGAGCCCATGGGCATTAAATAACCTGGAATAACGTTCCCTCCCGGTACACATAGCCGCCCACAGACGGCGAGCAGAATAATCTCCAAATATGTTGTCAGCGTACTGTGCCGACCCATGAGCACACCTAGGTCAGCGTGAAGAGAAGATTTGCGGGTGGCGAAAAGACGGGACACCTCTTTAACCTGATCGTAGTCCAGCTCACAAACTTGGCAGGCCGCACGGGCATCGAAATCAACGAACCAAGGTCTAACTTGCTCAAACTGGCTAACATAACAATCAATATACTCTTGATTCTGCCATCCTTCTTGAAGTATGATGGCGATCATGGCGCGGGTAAGAAGGGCATCCGTGCCTGGACGTAAAGCCAGGTGAATATCCGCCCTTTCCGCTGTCTCAGAACGTCGCGGATCAATGACCACCAACAATTTATTGGGGTCCTTAGCCATCTGATCCAGATGTCGCCTAGCCTGTGGTGTCTGATGGCTCATCCATCCGTTCCAGCCAATGGCAACCAGCATATCAGTGTGATCGTGGTCAGGTATGGTGGCATTGTATTGCTTACCAACAGTGCGTCCGTAACCCCAGTACATCCCGGTAAGTTCCCCTGCTATGGCATTGTAGTAATACTGGGAGCCCAGAGATCGCAGTAGACGGAGTCCAAAAACCGCTTCTGAATGAGCCCCCAGGCCACCAAGACCCATAAAAGCCAAGGAACGTGGTCCATGTTCATCAATTATGGAGCGAAGTTTCTCAGCTATTTCGGTTAATGCCTGGTCCCAGGTAATGGGAACGAACTCATTGCCCATTTTTTTCAGTGGATGAGTGAGCCTTTGATCGTGATGTTGATGATGGGCAATATTTAGACCCTTACGACAGACATAGCCTTGACTTCGAGGATTATCTTCGTCCGGTTTGACCTTAACAATGCGATTGCTCTCCACCAGTACCTCAAGCCCACAATTTTGAGCACAAAGAACACAACTGGTCTTTTTCCATTCTTTCATCGCTACCTCTCCTTTGTTCTACTCTAAATAACCCATATGCTGCTTAAAGCACTAGTCCTTTCTTCGAAAGAAATAACTACAATTCCATATAATTAGAAAATAAGTTTTGAATATTCCATTATTTCTGTCTAAAAAAACGGGTCCCACTCACCCCCCCATTTATCATTGATTAGATGTCAGGGTCAGACCTCTATGCCACAGAGAGTACTACTTGATATGAACCCTAGCAAATTTTTCTTATCTCTAATCTTGGGAAAGCTTTTCAAGAACTTTTTCAAACGTGGCAAAATCTTCATCCGAAAAACGTTCTTTAATTTCCTGATTAAGCTTCTCCGCGAGGCAAGTAATCTCGACGATACTCAATTTAGCCTTTTCTTTTAGAAATACCAGGAGTGAGCGCTTGTCATTTGGGTCGTCTCTCCTCTCGAGCATATCCTGACGCTCAAGTCTATCAAGGATAGATGTGAGCGTTGATCCATCCATGTCTAAACTTTTAGCAAGATCTTTAAACTTTAATCCATCATTTTCCCACACTGCACTCAATACATAGAATTGAGCAGGTGTAATGCCGTACTGCGAAAAACTGCTTTCATAATAACGATGAACCCTTCTCATCACTCGACTAAGTTTATAGCAGACATACTTTGACGGCCTACTGCTGTTAGTTATCTCGTCCACAATTGCACCTCTTAGAAATTATTGATTTAACATTTTGTTTGTATAACATTAATTGTATACAAATGATCCTTAGATAAAGTATAACTTAGTTTCTATTTTATGACAATATGAATTTGGATTCATAAACAAATAAATATTCACAACATCCTGTTACCGTTGAAATTATTGTGTTCGCCAAAAAGATGCTGCCTACATATTATGCGGGCAGCATCCTTTTACGGACTTTTCTCTGTTATACGACCTCTGCGTTCAAATTTGCTCCGGTGAACTGACTGTTATAAAGATCTGCATAGAATCCTTTCTGTACAAGAAGGTCATTATGGTTACCCATTTCAATAATAGTTCCTTTGTTCATGACCAATATCAATTCTGCATCTCTAATTGTAGAAAGCCTATGCGCAATGACAAAACTTGTTCTGCCCTGCATTAATTCCGTCATAGCTCTTTGAATATAAACCTCAGTTCTTGAGTCAACACTACTTGTAGCTTCGTCAAGAATTAAGATTGCAGGATCAGCTAAGATTGCCCGTGCAATCGTTAGAAGTTGTTTTTGCCCCTGTGAGATATTAGAAGCTTCCTCATTTAAGATGGTATTATACCCATCAGGAAGTGTTTTAATGAAGTGATGGGCATGAGCGGCTCTTGTTGCTTGCATAACCTCTTCTTCTGTAGCACCCTCACGACCGTAAGCAATATTCTCCATTATAGTGCCATTAAAGAGCCAAGTATCTTGCAGTACCATGCCGAACATACTGCGTAAAGCACCACGCTTGATATCTCTGATATCAACCCCATCTATTGTTATTTTGCCAGCATTTAGTTCATAAAAACGCATCAATAGATTAACAAGTGTCGTTTTCCCTGCACCAGTTGGCCCAACGATTGCGATTGTATGTCCCTGTTTGACATCAATATTCATGTTCTTGATTAGGGGTTCTTCTTCTTTATAGCTGAAATCTACGTTTTCAAACCTTACCTCTCCTTTAGGAAAGGCTATCACTTTAGCATCGGTCTGATCCGGTAGTTCTTCAACCTCATCTAGTAGTTCAAAGACCCGCTCTGCCGAGGCTATAGTCGATTGAATAATGTTCGCGATATTAGCGGTCTGAACGATGGGCATCGTGAATTGCCTTGAATATTGAATAAAGGCTAGAATATCACCAATTGTAATAGTACCCTTCGTTGCAAAAATCCCACCAACGACACAGACAATAACATAGCCTAGATTGCCGACAAATCTCATTAAAGGCATAATTATCCCTGAAATAAACTGGGCGTTATAGCCCGCAGTATAGAGTTTGTCATTAATTGCCTTAAATGTTGCGATGGATTCATCCTCCCGGCCGTATGCCTTAACAATTTTGTGACCAGTGTACATTTCTTCAACATGCCCATTAAGTTCTCCCAGTGATTTCTGCTGAGCGGCAAAATGTTTTTGAGAGTGTTTAGCAATATTCATGGTTACCACAATATAAAGAGGCAGGGTTAAAATTACGATGAGGGTTAATAACGGGCTAATTGATAGCATCATTACCACGACACCGATAATCGTTACAATAGAAGTAATCAATTGGGTGAGACTTTGTTGTAGCGTCGTTGAGATATTATCAAAGTCATTGGTAACACGGCTCAAGATTTCTCCATGTGTTCTGGCATCAAAGAACTTAAGCGGCAAGCGCGAAAGCTTTTCATCCACTTCTTTGCGCATATTATAAACTGTTTTTTGGGCAACTCCTGCCATAATATATTGTTGCAAATAACTAAATGCCGCACTAATAAGATATAAGCCTAAAAGAATTAACACGATCTGACCTATATAAGTGAAATCCATGGAGGGAACAGGCAGATTCATCTTAATGGCCATCATTTTGGCGCCAAAACCCTCTGCTATTTTTGTGATCGCCTTACCCATAACTTTTGGGCCGATAATACTAAAAATTGTGCTCAGAATGGCAAAGACAAACACTGCAATAAATTTAGTTCTCTGCGGCTTTAAATATCGAAGCAGCCTAAAAAGTGTCCCCTTGAAGTTCTTTGCTTTTTCTACCGGTTTTCCTAAGGATCCCGCCGGGCCACCTGGCCTTCCACCAAAACCTTGTTGGGATTTATCCCCTTTACGTTCTTCGCTCACGCTAATTCCTCCTCTGACAGCTGGGAAGCTACAATCTCTCGATATACCTTACAGGTATTTAGCAGTTCTTTATGGGTTCCAATGCCAGAGATCTGTCCATCATCTAAAACAATAATTCGATCGGCATACATAACAGTTGAGACGCTTTGAGCAATAATAAATACCGTAGAGTCCGCAATTTCTGGTTTAAGAGCTGCCCGTAACTTGGCGTCCGTTTTAAAATCGAGGGCGGAAAAACTATCATCGAAAATATAGATCTCCGATTTTCTAATTAAAGCACGGGCAATGGAGAGACGTTGCTTCTGTCCTCCAGAAACATTGGTTCCGCCCTGGGCAATATGATGCTCAAAGCCCGCTTCAAGCTCAGAGACAAACTCTGTTGCTTGTGCCACCTGAGTTGCATGCTCAATTTCTGCCATGCTAGCATCTTCTTTACCGTATTTTATATTTTCAGCAATAGTACCCGAAAAAAGCACTGTCTTTTGAGGAACAAAACCGATCTTACCACGAAGCACTTTTTGACTCATTTCTCGAACATCGACTCCATCCACCAGTACACTTCCACTTTCAACATCGTAGAAACGAGTAATTAAATTTATCAACGTAGATTTACCAGAACCCGTACCTCCAATAATAGCCGTTAGCTCACCTGGTTTCGCAGTAAAGGTGATATTGCTAAGAGCTGGTTGATCTGCACCAGGGTATCTAAAGGAAACATCCTTAAATTCCACAAAACCTCTTGCATTATTCAATAGTTTGGGTTTTTCAGGGTCAACGATGTCCAGATCAGTTTCAAGTACCTCATTAATTCTTACTGCCGAAACCTGAGCACGGGGTACCATAATAAATAACATAACCAACATGAGTAAGGAAAATAATATTTGAGTAGCATATTGAATAAATGCCAACAGCGATCCGATCTGCATAGTTCCTGCTTCGATACGGAGAGCACCAAACCAAATAAGTGCCACAGTGGTTACGTTCATAATTAACATCATGACTGGCATTAACACGGCCATGATGATATTGATCTTTATTGCGTTGTCCATAAGGTCTGCGTTGGCATCATCAAAGCGTACTCTTTCTTTATCAATGCGATTAAAAGCTCGTACCACTCTGATTCCCGTCAGTTTTTCCCTTAAAACAAGATTCAACTTATCTATTTTTTCCTGCATTACCTTAAAGAGAGGTAAACCTCTTTTCAAAGTAATTCCAATGATACCGAACAGGATTGGAATTGCCACCACAAGCACCCAAGCTAACGATGTATCCTGTTGCAAGGCCATTATCACTCCACCAATACAAGTTAAAGGCGCAGTAATCATCATACTAAGAATCAAAACCGATACCTGCTGAATTTGGGTTACATCATTTGTCGTTCTTGTTATTAGGGTTGCTGCTCCTAATTTATCGAACTCATGCAAGGAAAAACTTTCAACTTTAGTAAAAATCTTTTCACGCAATATTTTTCCGAACCCTACGGCTGTTTTTGAAGAGAGATAGGTCGCCAAAATTGCACATAAGGTTCCTCCTGCTGCAATTAGTAACATGAAGCCGCCAATTTTAAGAATGTAATTGACATCTTTATTCACCAAACCTATATCAACAATATCCGCCATCAAAGTGGGTAAATAGAGGTCGGAAAGAACTTGTACAAACAGAAGCACGATCACAACTGCTATGTGTAGCGTGTATTGTTTTAGAAATCTAAATAATTTAATCATGACTAACAATCTCCAATCTTTCGTGATATAACTGTGTTTATATAATTATTCCTCGCGACTACCTAAAAGCTTCTTTAGAGCATCCAAACCAACAGAAATTTTATTTAGCTCTTCCTGTGTGCCTTTGTTCAGGACATTCCCGATATTCTCCTCTAGCCGTTTATGAAAGTCATGATGTATCCCCTTACAGCTAGGAGCTATACTGACATTGACAACTCTTCTATCTTCTTCGCTCCGCTTTCGCTCTACCATGCCCTGCTTCTCAAGTCGATCTATAATCCCTGATACAGTACTATTTGATAAGCTAAGCTTGGTACTGAGTTCTGTGATTTTCATTGTTTTTTCCTTACTTAAAATCCCCATAACCATACCTTGAGGCGCAGTCAAGCCAGGATTCATCTCCTCAAAGACTTTATTCATGCTGTGCTTAAATAAAATCATAACTTCCTGAAAGAGTTTGGCAACTTTTGTGCTTTCATTATTATCGTCCATTTTTTCCTCCGCTTCCAAAATGTTCGTATACATATATTTCGCATTCGTTTGTTTCGCCTACGGAGTATATATTACTCTATATATTTAATGTAGTCAAACAGCAAAAATAATCTGCATCTAAAATATTCAAAAAAATGGTACAATCTATAATAAGTCTCTCCTGAAAATACTACTCTTGCTCTATTATCTCGAATTATTACTCATTTAATGGTTGCTAATCATTTCCATATATATTTTCCCATATTAATTTAACCGTAAGCTATACAGCAAAGAGGCACTCACAAAAATATTTGTGAGTACCTCTTTACTATATTATTCAGTAATACTTTCTGGAAGGCTATCTAACAATTCCTCGATTGACAAAATCCTGTTTGAGAACCTCTAATCTCTTCGTACCGTCTAGTCGTTTTTGTCTCATTTCCTCTTGAATCGCTTTAGTTTCCTCGATGCCTTTAACAATGGTCTGCCATGATTTTTCTAAGGTTTCAATACTAACCGAACTGCCCGAGGCTAGTTTAGCCACCATTTTTGATTGCAATGCCGTGTTTTCGGCATTTCTCAGTAATAGTTCGTTGGTCTTCTCATCGAGTGCACTCATCGCTTTCGCTTGAACCGACTGACGTTTTAACATGATTGCTTGAACTAAGCACTGTTTAAAAATCGGCATAGTAATTACAAACGCTGAATTAATCTTGCGTACCAAGTTATAATTACCGTACTCAATCGACTTTATGGTCGGCATACTTTGAACAGCTACGTTCTCTGCGAGTTGTAAATCATAAATTCTCTGTTCCATAATCTCTTGTACTTGTAATAAGTTATTGACGGTCATCTGGTCAAGTCTGTTTTCCGTCTCGTTAGCTTTAGCTTGGGCCGTAGGGATAATATTGTTCTTGAGTTCGGTCAAGACTACCTGTCCTGCGTAAATATATTGTCCTAACTGTTCGTAATACTCAGCATTCTTATCAAACATGTCATCTAAATGCTTATTGGCAACATTGATCTCTGCTTCATACTGTTTCAGAGTGACAAAAACCTTATCAACTTCATCACCCATAGAATTGTACTTTTGAAAGAGAGCTTCAACCGTATTCTTTGCTTTCGAAAACATCTTTTCTAGAAAGCCAGGAGATTTATCTTCGAAATCCTTAATATCAAACTTGTCCATGATTTTATTAAGCTGAATTAATAGCTCTCCTGAGTCCTCAACCTTAGTTGTTTGCATAGAATGAAGAATAGCGTCTGAAAAACGAGACACTTCTTCAGATACATTTTTACCAAACGTCATAATTGAACTTACATCTTCAACATTAATCTGGCGAACAATACTGCGCACCTCAGGACTTTCCTGAACCTTAGCCATAACCTCGCTTTTCTTTTTTTCGAGATCAAACTCCGGAACTATGGCTGGTACTAAACTTTTATCCTCAGTTAATGTCGTTGTAAAACCTTGAATTTCCATGAATATTCCCCCTTTTATTAGAATCTTTACCCTACGATTAGATTTGCTCTTAAACTCTTCTTATAAATTAAGCCTTTAAATATTATCTGTTGCTAATTGTATACTTTCTTAGCATGGCAATCAAAACGTCCCCTTGCCAAAAACGTCCCCTTGCCACCCATTGCCAACATCACTCATTTTTTCCAGCTCTCCGCTTTTCCCGCAGGCGGGAAACAGATCCCCGTACCTCCCTCGTAGCATCCCCAGCCCAGAGGGGCCGCACGGTGTGACGCGGACCCTCCTATAGTTTAAAAAAGCGAGAAAGCAATCCAGGTTTCTGTACCGGGGCAGCAGAAATACTGCTTAAAGACGGAAGAGCTAAATCATATTTAACGAATGGCAGTTGATGAATATCAAAAAGACTGGGCTTGATCTGCTGCTCAATCGTTTTATAATTCGTGGGTGTAAAGATCACGACGTCGAGACCAATAAGATTAAAATAAGCAAGTAAAATAGCGTCGTTTTCACTGAAGGTTGCTTTTTCATTGTCGTAGACAATCACTTTAGGGATCTCTTGCGGATAATCAAAGACTTCGATAAGCTTTATCAGCGAGTCGTCCATGGTTAGGATGGTCATAATTATCTTAAGCTTGAATTTGTCATCAACTGACACCAAGAACATTCCAGAGCTAAGAAGCTCATTGATTTTCACGATAAGGAAATGTTGTAAGTCTGCTTTCAGGTAACCGAATTTGTAGTGCTGACTTTCCATCACTTTGCTTTCATCAAAGAAGCCCTGCTCGTTCAGTAAATAACCAGTCTGATAAAGTTCTTGTCTAGTGTAACTAATTTTAGTAAAGGGTAGATCCTCCAGTAACCTAGTATTGGGAGCAGACGAAAGTGTTTTCAGGTCTAGCCAATATGAATTAAGATCTTCGCTAACCCCATTAATCTTTGCAAACATGTTGGGAACATATACTTTTTTGTTTTTAACCTTGAACTCAGGACGAATTTTAGCGGGTTCTGTCCAAAGAATTTTCAATTCATCTAAGGTAGTTTTAAGCGTTATGGGTTGGGTCGAGTAACTTTCAAACTGCCATGGTTTAAAAAGGCCAACCTCTTCGTTATAGATCGCTTCTTCAATTTCTTTGGAGGCTTTGTAGGCTATGGTACTTTTGCGAATCAACCGCTCGCCTTCCGGAAATGTTGTCAAGGGTAGGTTATGTTCATTCTCCATCACTTGGGTCATTAATTTGTCATCGTCAAAGCTCCTAAACGGTAGGTCGCCCTCCTCATCGGAATTAACATAAAGTACATCACACCCCATTTTATGGAATGCGTGGAGCAAGTAAATTTCATGCGATTTAATCGTGCCATAGAAAAGAATTTTAGGGTTATGCTCGTAGTCAAGCCCACCGACGCTGAATTTCTTATTCCGATTACTTCTAGTTAAGAGCTTGGGCAAGTATCTATTGAACCAAGTAACAAGTTTTAACGAAAAGTTCAAGACTATAGATGTATTAACATTACTACTTTTCTCTACGAAAAGATTAACTGAATCTACAAACGTTTTTCTAACTGTGTTATCTAGAAGCTGATCATACGTTTGAGGAAGTATATTGGACTGAAGAAGTTGTTCTAAAATTTCAAACCTATCACTATAGGGGTAATGAATTAGCCATTGTGGTATTAGATTACTTTCCGCAGAACTAGGTGTAGGTATTCCATCTAGAAACTTCAAATAAAAGCCCGTTGTTTTAAAGGCATTATCCAGGTTATAGAGGCTGTTATAATACTCTGCCTCCCAATCATCTGAGCAATCAGGAGCACCAATATAACGCACAAAATATACCGGGAGTATTGGAAAGGACCCGCCTACATAGCCACTTCGTTTGGTCAAGGGAACGAGGATCTCCTCAAAGATAGTTTCAGATTTCTTAAGTTTTACCACAATCGTTGGATCATATAAGGCTACTAGGTTGTGATATGTACTCAGATCTCGTTCAGTATTTTCCTGCAGTTTACTGGGCTTTTCTACTTTAGACTGGGCTTCTTCGACCTTCACAGTAGGTGCTTTTATAGATTCATTCGTTGGAAAATCAGCGATCGGCCGTTCTCTCTCTTGCCTAATTAACAATGAAAATTCATTTTGTTTATCTACTTGATCAAACCTGTCATTAAATGATGTGTTAAGCACAAGAACATCGCACCCTATAATGGACATAAGGATAAGGAAGTAAACTTCGTGTGTTTTGGGACTCCCCCAGTACACTATTTTAGGATTATAAGGAGATTTCTTTCCTACTTGTTTGCCATAATCAACGAACCACAGCAACACTTTCATAACAAAGTTCATGATAATACTCAAATTTACAGTTCGTTCATTAGTCATATAGAGTCTAAGTATTACACCGAAAGCCTTCTTAATTTCTAGGTTGACTTGGAGGTCTGAGGTTAGCGAAAAATAGCCATGTGTTTCCAATACATTTAAGAGTGCCCCATTGCTATAATCGTTAAGGGGAACTTGATTAAGTAATTTTCTGGCCGCCTCAATTGATGAGTTGCTTGCGAGCTTGATTCTTCTATCAAGGAAAATATAGTTGCCAAGTGATCTAAGTTTTTCATCTAGACTAACAATCTGTGCCCGGTACTTTTCCTCATGATCGCACCCAATAATTCGGTAGAAGTAAACATCGGAAACAGCCTCCCTATCAATCAAAGGAGACAAAATATCTTTAAAAATATCGTCGGAATGCTTGAGGTTCGTTCGAATATCCTTCCTTGCCTCCATACTAATCACTCCTTTCAAGCCAAAGTGATGTCAACATTTAAAAACCTTAATCAACCCATGAAGCCCATACAGCCGGTACATAGCCAACAGTTGACTTCTTGCCATTACGTACAATTGGAGTTTTATAGAGACCAGGGTTATTGAAAAGCATTTCTTCCCTACCACTCTCAGAGATAATACGATCCATATTTAACTTTTTATAATCCTTAGATGCATTATTAACTAGATTATTCAACCCTATCGAAGCCTTTACGCTTTGTAATTCTCCCTTGCTCAAACCAAACATAGTCAAATCCACAAATTGATAATTTATTTTTCTTTCTTTAAAATAACGTTCTGCTTTTTTTGTATCAAAACATTTCTTAACGCCGAAAATTTGTATATTCATCAGTTCTCGAACTTCCCCTTAAAATATTTAATACAAACAGCTCTAATTCGCCTAGAACAAGTATCTATCCTGAATATTCTACAGTTTAATATCGAATCCCTTCAAAACATACTAAAAAAGCTCGATACCCTTGTGCTTAAGATTTGCAATACATTCTTCGCGATACGCATCATCATGTTCTGGGTAAATTAGATCTTCTTCACAAAGGTTATACTCAGAGGACAAAGCGCAAGGCCAAGGCATCGTATTTTTCCCACGGTATTCAGGGCAATACCATTGTTGAGCTGGTTTATATCCCCTGTGCACCATTTCCCTGAGAACAAGCTGATGATAGTTGACAAGCCTCTTGACATTGTGCTTGAACACGTAGTCTACGGTAGAATGCTTCCTTCCCCACCCCATTCCTCTTAGGGCACAGCATTCTCGATGTTGACCTAAAATTTGAGCACGGGGTAAGAAAGCAAGTAGTTCCTGGTGCCAGAGTCGCATGTAATACATTCTCTCATCTTATTATTCACATGATATTGAGGTGAACACATTGCACGTCCGCTGTCATTGACTATGACTTTAAATAGTTAGATGTCGTCTGTCCGCGGAACCTTAGGAAGTATAAAGAAAGGACCGGCCTTCGCGGGTCGATCCTTTAAAAGCCTTAAAATATGAATTCCCTCGGGTCCAAGTTTACCTCGCGGGATATTTCCTCTACAATTCTCTTTTCCACCGGAGCAAATTCTCCGTCTGCAAAACCAATTGCACAGCACAAGCGTACGACTAAGCGGGCAGCATCTGGTTTGCTCGCAAGCTTACCTATTGCCCTTAAGGCTTCCGCTTTACCCATCATCTGATCACTTTGAATCCGCTGAACAAAGTAATTAAAGCGTGTATCAACTTCATTAATATTAATCCCACGCATTTCCTGACTAGTGCGGAAATAGTCGATGAGTTTCTCTCTTTCCGAAGGATCGAGGAATCCGTCCGCCATTGCCACCAACGCGCTACCTGCTACCAATGCCTCAGTAAGATCTTTTCCCATATATTTACTCACAACGTTACGAGCACTTTCAGTTTGTTTCTGTAGCCACTGAGCGGTGTTGGTGTTACTTCCAGCATTCCAGCGCTCTTTACAGCTCAAGCAGGCAAACTCCATGTTTTTACTTCCAATAAAGCCTGCCAATATCCCTACTGGTCCCAGCAAAACGCCCCCCACTAGAGCTTTGCCAATTCCAAACCCTTTCTTACCAGCTGTCACTTGGGTTGAGTGGCAACGAGGGCAGGACATGCCCCCTTGATCAGATGGATTTGTATAGATCGGAGTGCTGTTTTGTCCAAAGGATTGGGAACTATTGTTACTATAGGATTGTGAACCGCTTTGACCATAGGGCTGTGGACTATTTTGTCCGTAAGGTACCGCAGCTGTTCCAGTCCCTGGGTTAGTGTAACTGGCATTCCCTGTGTTTCCATAACTAGGACTACTGGAAGTACTAGGCGTATTAGCACCCGCTGAGCTTTGCTCTTCTTCGACCTCAAGTCCAAAATTACGGCAAAGGGCGCCCAGACCACCTTGAAATCCACTGGCTATAGCATTGAATTTCCACTCCCCTGCATGGCGATAAAGCTCGGCCGCTACAATAGCCGTTTCGATGGAAAACTCTTGACCAAGCTCGTAATTAAGAAGTAATTCATTTGTGGTGGCATTGAGAATTCGCACATAAGAATTTTTAATATCTCCGAAACTTTGCCGTTTATTTTGGGCATCGTTAATGGTAATAGTAAATGCGATTCTCTCGATATATGAGGGCACTGCAGAAAGATTAATGTGAATCTGCTCGTCATCTCCCGCACCAGAACCCTTCTTGTTGTCCCCGCTGTGTTTCACTGAACCCTGTCCGCCAGAAGGATTATTATAGAAGACAAGATCATTTTCATCTTTCACTTTACCGTTCGACCCTATCAAAAAAGCAGAAGCATCTAAGTCAAAGTTATAACTACTAGCCGCAGGATTTGAAGCCCAACCCAATCCGACAATAATTTCCTTCAAGTTAGGATTGCTTTTCGTGAGGTCTACTTTTTGCCCTTTACTAAGTTTTACTGCCATTGTATCTCCACCTTTCGAATATTTTATATTTCAACTTCAACACTCCGAACTATACGTTCATAAACTACCATCCCTAGCCCAATTTTCTTTAACAAGGGAATTATATCACCTCTGCCTGGATAATCCAAAAATTCCGTATCAATTGAAATAAGTCACAGTTGATGAGGAGACCACGTTTTGGGTATGAAAAACAGCTCGGAAGAATAGATCCTTCAGCGAGCTGCTATTTCCTACTTTACTTTTCATCAAGCGATCGGTAAGTGATATATAGACTCCTAATCAAATAATATTAAAGCAAGAATTTCTAAATCTACTGTTCCTGTATTTTCAATGGAATGTTTTTCTCCATTTCTAGTAATGATCACATCTCCAGGCTTAACAAGCTTTTGGTCTCCGTTATCATCTACTAGGCCTTCTCCACTTAAAATGACATATGTTTCAGAATCTCCAACATGTTCGTGAAGACCAACAGAAGAGCCTGGTTTTAAGACGTTCTTAGCAAATAATCGACCTTTGGAATTAAATTCGCCCTTATCAACTTCCAGAAAGTGCGTTATCTGCACTTCACCTTTTCCCCCCCGGAATTCAGGAATTGTATCTTGTTTTAGATCCTCTAAATGTTTTATCATTTTAGTGCTCCTTTATAATAAAATTTTACAACATTATATCATAATCTCTGGATAAAATATCAAGAGATCTTGATCGACTAGATATTTTATACTTATTTTTTACCTATTTCGAGTTTTATGGTATAATTTACCTTAAGAATCCATCTAATATTTAATGTTAAAGATTATCGAAATTTAAATTCTGCGGGTTCATGATTTCGATTTGATTTCGATTAAGGAAGGGAGTCTTTATGGATAATATTTCACTTGAAAAATATGCTCACCTTATTGTAAGAACAGGCTTAAACCTTCAACCAAAACAAATTTTGGTCATTACTGCTCCGATTGAATGTGCGCACTTTACACGCATTGTCTCTCAATTAGCTTATGAGGCTGGGGCTCTAGATGTTGTGATCCAATGGAAAGATGAACTGTTTTCAAAAATTCGTTACCTTCATGCTCCAGAAGAGGTTTTCGAGGAATTCCCAGAGTGGCAAAAGGAATTTTATCTATTCTATGTACACCAAGGTGCAGCTTTCTTAAGTATTTCTGCTTCAGACCCTGAGCTTATGAAGGATGTAAATCCCGAAAGACTCACCAAAGCTCAAAAAGCCAGCAGCACTGCACTTAAAGTGTATCGAGAACGGCTTATGGGTAATAAAAATGTTTGGTGCGTTATTTCAATACCGACATCAGCTTGGGCCAAAAAGGTTTTTCCTCACCTTTCTGAAGAAGACTCAATTGAGAAGCTATGGGAGGTCATCTTAAAAACAGTACGAGTCGACACTGAGAATCCCGTAGTTTCCTGGGATGAACATAAGACTAATCTCAAAAGAAGGATGGAATTTTTAAATTCTCTTACCTTAAAGTCCCTCCATTACACAAATTCTTTAGGTACTGATCTAAGAATTGAGCTTCCGGAAAATCATATCTGGCTGGGAGGTTCGGAATTCACTCCTGAGGGCATAGAGTTTATCGCTAATATACCCACCGAAGAGGTATTTACGTTGCCCTTAAAAACAGGAGTGAATGGCAAAGCCGTCAGCTCCATGCCCTTAAATTATAACGGAAACCTTATTGAACAGTTTTCTCTGACCTTTAAAGATGGAAAAATCATTGATTATGATGCAGCACAAGGTTACGAAACGCTCAGAACAATTATTGAGACGGATGAAGGTTCCCATTTTCTCGGAGAAGTCGCCTTGGTTCCCTATGATTCTCCGATCTCAAACTCCAATATCCTGTTTTACAATACCCTCTTCGATGAAAATGCCTCCTGTCATTTAGCCCTAGGAAAAGCCTATCCTGTGTGTCTAAAAAATGGCGAGAACATGAACCAAGAAGACTTAGCGAAATTAGGAGTCAACGAATCTCTAGTGCATGTTGATTTTATGATCGGTACAAGTGATCTTGAAATTCTAGGAATAACTACTGATAATAGAGAAATTGCGGTCTTTAAAAACGGCAACTTTGTTCTATAGTAAAGACGATCTTTTGAATCAATCATTAAATGCCCAGGAGAAAAAGGTTTTCTCTCCTGGGCATTTTTCTTCTCTCATATTTTATATCCACATACCTGCAAAGGGTAATTCTTATTCATATAGAAAGGAAGTGCGTAGTATACGCGTTAAACGTCAGCTGAGCAGTATCTATCGACAAACTCTTGGGGAAGCTTTTTAATTAGTAACACTGGTATATCAGATTTATTTAGTACGCTATGTGCCAAGCTGCCGTAAATCAGTCCCTTTAAACTGGTTAGTCCGCGAGTACCCATAATTATTAATTCAAATCCATAATTTATTGCATAATTAAGAATCGCCTCCACTGTATCAGCAATATTGTAGTTGGAGTATATTACCTTTTGTTTAACATTATGGCCTCTCTCTGTAAATATTTCCTTAGTTTTGGTCATGATTTGAGAATACTGCTTTTTTTTGCTAGAATCGGCTTCTGCTACTAAGTGTTTCTCCCAGTTCAAATGAGTTTTACTCGACCAGGTTTCTAGCAGATTGTAATCTTCATCAACGAGACCTTCAGCATTTTCTTGTATATGCAAGACAGTTAATTGCATATTAGGTATATTAGAGAATAGGTTGGCTGTGTAAACGGCCGCAGAAAACGAGTGCTTAGACCCATCAGAGTAAAGAAGGACTTTTAACGGGTTAGAATTAGTCATCTCAGTTACCACCTTTTAATGATTTACTTAACATAGCAATTCTTATGCAGAATCTCGTTCCTGGTGTTCGGAGCGTCGAAGATATTGATTATCTACCCTTTTTCCCTGTTTAAATCGAACAATGTAACGTACTATCATTATTACCCCGATAATAGCACCTCCATACAGAGTGATGGCGGCTGCAATGTCGAGGAACATAGTAACTCCTTCCGACAAATTAGCCATATGAAGATCGACTAAATATTTTGGGATGGCAAACGCCCTGCTAATAGCGGACATACCAATTACTACAGCCATTACCAGTTTAATTTGCAATTCAGAAACCATTTTAGTGGCATTTGCTCCGATATATAGGCCCAATAGAGAACCTAGGTACAGCAGTAACACTAAACGAATATCCACAAAACCATTCAAAGCGTACTGAAATGCGCCTGAAGCCCCTGAGAAAATTGCTAAGAATAACTCTGTACCCGCGGCTACCATTGTTGGAACACCTAGAATATATATCATGGCAGGGACTCCAATAAATCCTCCTACACCGACAGTACCCGCTAACCATCCAGTTGCCAATCCAATAAGCGCAACAAACCATAGCGAAACACGAACATTCGCTACTCTAAAATAAATCATTGGCGGGATGTTAATTTTAGTAAGTCTTTTAGCTACTCCCTCGCGTTGAATCGATCCATGTTTTTGACTAGGTTTAAAAATATCTCTTAAAATAAAGATGGCTAGGTAAGACAAAAGAACTACAAATACCAGACTAATATACAGATTTGACCCAGCCTTACCCATACTATCGAATATATACTTATTCAAAAACACTGCAATATTAACGCCTAATAATAGAAATATGACCATACAAATACCCAATCTAATATCCACATTACCCATTTTAGAGTGTTTCCTAGCTCCAACCATTGCTTTACCAAATTTGTGGGCAAGGTTTGAGCTAACCGCAACGATGCCTGGAACTCCTAGCGCCATCATACCAGGGGTCATTATGAAAGCGCCCCCACTCCCAATAAAACCACTTAACATTCCACCTAAAAATCCAAGCCCTGCCATTGAGAATGCTGTCTTCGGGGTTATGTCGATAAATCTCATTACTTCTCCGACTAAATTAACAGTTTCTCCTGCCATTTTTCAGTCCCCCTCTAATGATCGCTTTCTAACCCGAGTAGACTTAACACATTAGATATCGCTGTCCCATACAGAAAAGCAATTCCAATTACAGTGCCTAATAGGCAGAAAGCAGGAATTATTCCTTTACTAATGAAGTATTGATTTAACTGGTCGATATTAAAGTAAATTCCAAGGTACGCAATAGTGGCCAATGCCAGGAAAATTACAGTTCTCAAAAAACCTGGTTTTGATGCTCCACTCATTCTTAATCTCTCCCTTTACATGGTATTATTACAAGGTACATAAAATAGATATCTTCCCTCCCTTGCGTGTGATATGATTCTCTATATAGCAAATAGTGTGCCACCTCTAAAACCCGCTTAATTCAAGCTTTCTTTTAATTAAAAATAAAATTGGTGTAGCAAATGCTACACCTTAAAATTAGTTTTAGATCGCCTAATTATGGCTGATATCATCTTCATCCTCTGATTTATTAAGTATTCTAGCATTTTGATAAATGTAGCTTTCCTTCTATTATATGTATCATTTCATACAGTTTTGAATTCTTCGCTAATAGGGGGTAGTTTTATGAAGAATATAATGTTTTCTTCTTTCAAAGGAAAAAGTTTAACTAATCAAATAGTGATTATCATTGCCGCGATCATGCTTGTACCTTTAGTCGCCTTAATGTATGACATCTTTTTCGCTTCACGGACGGATAAAGTAATCTTCTTAGACAAAGAGCAACGACTGGAGGCCTTGGTCAAAAGTACCAATAATGAATTTTCTAAAAGTCTAGAATCTCTGGGGAGAGAGCCGGAAGATATCATAACCGCCATGCTTCATAACGAATTTACTCGGGTCGTAGATCCTCAGGTACCAGCGAATCCTGGCATTCGCTTTGGTCTATACGTTCCCCGAACAGAGAAGATTACAGTACTTGGTTTCCTACACAACTATCGTAACCTCTCCAAAGAAGAAGAAGCTCAGAGAGAAAGAGAGATATTTTCCAATACTAAACCAGGCCTGATAGCAACTGAGATGAGTAATGAACCACTCTTTAGAATTTCTGGTTCATGGGATGATCAGGTTGTAGAGTACATTTCTCCTGTTGTCCTAAAAGGGAAAGTTGTAGCAGTGATGTGGGCAGGAGAACGACTTAACCCCTTCTTTTACCAAAGTAGTTACTTTCGGAAGCTTCTGCGATATTTTAACTTGGGCGTACTAACCATAGTTATGATTGGTACCCTCATAGTAATCAGAAATTTAACCAGCGGGGTCGACCGCTTAAAACAGGGAATACATAGCATGGAGAAGGATATACATCACTTATTGCCTGAAATGTCGGGTGAACTGGGTGAGGTGGCCCAAGCAGTTAACCGGATGGCTGTAGGTCTATCTGAAAAGGAACGTTTAGAAGATCAACTCAGGCAATCTGAACACTTGATCGCACTTGGTCGATTAGCAACTGGCGTAGCTCATGAATTACGTAACCCCATCGGTATTATTAAAACCTTAGTTGAACTTATGAAACAAGAATACTCACAAGTGAGTGGCATCGAAGAATTTACAAAAGCCATAGACGAGCAAGTTGACCGTCAGGACATGGAAATACAAGAACTACTGGACTTTGGACGCCCTACCAGAGTTTCTATTAGGGAGTGTTCTGTCAATGATTTAATCAAGAGTGTCCTCTCCTTTTCGGCTGCTATGTTACGAAATCAGAAGGTGAGAGTCGAATTGCTACTTGATAACACACTCTCTCAAATTTTAGCAGATACCGAAAAGCTAAAACAAGTATTTGTTAACATTATTGTTAATGCCGCAGAAGCTATGCCTGACGGAGGGAAATTAGAAATAATTACAAAAGAAACTGACAGCATAGTTATTATCAGCTTCTCCGATACCGGAGAAGGCATTCCTGCAGAGGAAAAACTGAGAATATTCGATCCCTTTTATACAACTAAAAAAACAGGTACTGGTCTGGGACTATCGATATCCTATCAAAGTGTTAAATTGCATGGTGGATCGATTGATGTGGAAAGCGACTTAGGTAGAGGATCAACTTTTATTATTTCTCTTCCTGTAATACCTAAACTATGCGACAGGAGTGATCTTCTTGACACCGAGAATTTTAGTAATTGACGATGAGGAAAGAATGTGCTGGGCCCTCGAGAGGGCTTTAGGTCACGAAGGCTATCAGGTAGTAACCGCTACAAGAGGTTTAGAAGGTATCCATTTGGCCCAGGAAACCGAACCTTCAATGGTAATACTGGATTTGAAAATGCCGGACATCGACGGTATTGAGGTTTTAAAAGAGATAAAAAAGATCAATTCCAGTATTCCTATTATTATGATTACTGCTCATGGAACCATAGACACTGCAATAGAAGCGATGAAAATTGGGGCCACAGATTATATTACTAAACCTTTTAAGCTAGAAGAATTAAAGGTGCAGATTAAGCAAGCTTTACACCTTTCTAATTTAGAAAACCAGGTTAATTTCCTACGTCAGGAATTAGGCAAGAAATATGGAAAGATTGTCGGCCAAAGCGATGCAATGAAAGAGGTTGCCCTCTTGATTAGACAAGTTGCAAAAACTGGTGCAACTGTTCTGATTACTGGAGAAAGTGGAACTGGAAAAGAAGTAGCCGCTGTAGAAATACATAAAGCAAGCAACCGATCTGATAAGCCCTTCGTAGCAGTAAACTGTGCAGCTCTTCCAGAACAGCTCTTAGAAAGCGAATTATTTGGCCATGAAAAAGGTGCCTTTACAGGGGCAACCAGTAGAAAAAAGGGACGTTTTGAGATAGCAGATAAAGGTACTATTTTCCTGGATGAGAGCGGAGAAATGCCAATCAGTATGCAGGCAAAGTTACTGCGGGTACTTCAGGAAAGGTGTTTTGAGAGAGTGGGGGGAACTGAAACTATTCATGTAGATGTAAGAGTCATTGCTACCACTAATATTGATCTTGCTACGGCCATTTCCAACGGTACCTTCAGGGAAGACCTTTATTATCGCTTAAATGTCATGCATATCACCATGCCACCACTTAGATCCCGGAAAGAAGATATCCCCCTTCTGGTTAATCATTTTCTAGAGAAATTTGATCCAACCCATAGTAAAAAAATTTCTTCGGAATCGATGAAAATTCTAACCCGCTACAACTGGCCCGGTAATATAAGAGAGCTTCAAAACGTGATCGAAAGAGCTCTTATTGTGTGTCAGGGCTCTGAAATTCAGCCCGTACATTTCCCCAAGGAACTACTCAATAGTTTAGAACAAGCTACAGAACCTGTAATCAGTCTTACAGAGGGTGGTTTCACTTTGGAAGAGTTGGAAAAACACCTTATCATCAAAGCCTTGGAAAAGCATAATTATAACCAGACAAAGGCCGCTAAATATCTGGGAATTACACGTCCGACTCTTCTTTATCGCCTGCAAAAGTATGGCATAAGGTTATAGGTCAATGCAAACTACGGTATTTAACACTGTAAACTTGTTTGACTAAGTACGAATGCAAGCTCCACTCTTGTTTCACGTGCTTTTACCTTCTCATCTCAAAATGATTTGGAAATTGAAGTAGGGCTTCCTCTCCTTTAGAAATTACATTCTAAGGAGAGGAAGCCCTATTGAACACCTTATATTAGTATTTAATAAAACCTTGGGGGAGCTTCTTAATTAACATCATTGGTATGGGAGAATTATTAACTAAGCAACCGAAAAGTAATACTTTCAAAGTAGTAAGTCCCCGCGTACCCATAATGATTAGATTATATGCGTTTTTTGCGGCATAGTCATGAAGTGCCTCTACTGTATCCGTAATTCCAGGATTACAATAAATCACAACATGGCTAACGTCCTTTGCTCTATCTGAAAATAATTTGTTGGTTTCAGTAAGAATCTCACTGTATTTATGGTTAACGGAGACATTGGATCCGTCACAAACGCGCTTCATCCAATCCGAGGTTGCGCTTATCGGCCAATATTCATTTTCCCTTTGATTACTTTTTTCCAAGGCCCAATTTACTAGGTCTTTAGTATCGATCCAACTATATTCCGTAATCTTTGAATCTTCACAGCCTTTTCGCACCTGTACGACTGTCAAATGCATATTGGGCATATTCTTTAATAGTTTAGCAGTGTGAACAGCTGCATAAAAGGCCTGCTGTGAATCATCAAAGTAGAGGAGCACGTTAAACTTTGCATCGTTCATGTCAAATACCCCTTTCCTAAATAATGAAACACTAAGGTGAGATACAGGTGGCATTATTGGAAACTGGCGAATGTTTAATCCATATATTAAGACGATCCTTGTTTTCAATAATCTTTTCTGCTAATCTAGACCCAACATAATGATAGTAATTCTCGCTGTCTTTTCTACAGAAGTAATTTTGAGTGTCAAGGAAGCTTGCACTAACCCCCACTCGATGAAGTAAGGGAATAATATTAGTTTTGTTAATATCAAAGTTCTCCATTGATCTTTCAAATTCATCGCCTAAGAGTGAAGTACTCCAAGACTTAGGTCCTTTTTCAGGTTTAATTTCATAAACACGCCTCAAAAATTCAAAAGCAAAGGCACCAAATGAAAATAGAATGGTAGGTTTGTACTTCAAGGCAATTTCTCTGAACATCTCAATTTCTTTAGCTACTTCGGGTCCCCACCAATTTAAAGTATTGGGAACAATGCTGATATCTCTAACTGCATTCCTAAAATAAATATCCGAAGAATCAATTCTAGTGTTCAATTTTCTATATACTTTGTCCTGAATCTGATCTAATACAGGTGTCCAATTGTCATGGCTAATAGGATGTTTTGGATTAAATAATATCCAAATTGGATATTCCCTTTCCCCCGACTCTCTCTTCAACATCTCTCAATCCCCTCATTAACAGAGTAAGGCGGTACTAACTAAATACGGGATATAAAAATGCATTTTTGCTAAAATATAAACCTTTTGCCACAACTGATGATGCTCCATTTGTGCCACTAGTTGTAGCAAAAGGTTAGTCAGACATTATATTGGACTATTACAGAAAGACGTCTATTTAAGCTGCCTTCTTTTTCGGTTTACTAACCGTTATCCCTAGGCCGTCAAAGAGATAAAACAGTCCAAAGCCGTACCACACAGTATATATAAGGTAGAAGCAGAGTAGGAAGGCGAGAGCAGTTGTATTTTCGCTAACCTTCTTTATTTCAACTCCGTAGTAGTTGTAGGCTGGCTCAAGTGCCTTTTGTTGAACTTTGACCAAGTCAAATTCCTCTTGGAACTGCGCTTTAGATTTCAGTGCGGCGTCAATTTTCTTTAAGGAATTGTTCCAGTTGTTGGTTGCTTCACGGCCATCATAACCATATTTTGTTTCCAATGCTTTACTATCATTGTGATACATGAAGTCGCTGTCAGCTACGACGGCTCCTAGGATTTTGCCATAATCTCCGTCGATGGTCACCGAAGCATCTTTAACCGTCACAGTTGCACCTGCTGTAGTGTACAATTTACCCCATTTTACGGCGTCTTCTGCAGATGAAGCTTTAATCGTAAGGTTGATGGGTTTTCCCTTTTGACCATCAGCAACTTTTTGTGCGTCCTTGATGAAATAGGCTGAGCCCTTAGATAAAGAGTTAAACATATCATCAGCGTATTGTAGACCATTCCTGCCGTTACCGAAGTTTGGGGACATCATGCCAACATAGCATAGTACAAAACTCAAGATCATAACTAGACCGATGGAAAAAGTCTTTTTGTTTCGAACTAAACTCATTGGGAAACACCCCCTTTGCTTAAATTGACATCATTATCCGCAGCCGACTCGGCTCGGAGCTTCGGTACATTAATAATAAATGTGCCGATGATCCAGATGGCGAAGAAGGAAACTAGGCCGAAGAATAACCATACTCCAATCTTGGTGATTAACGCACCAGCGGATGCTGATAGGGTGATATAGCCCATTTGTGTTAATTTCTCCGGCAGAGCAAATAGTCTGTTGACAAAACCAGCCAATATTGCTAATGCGTAGAAGGCCTTAATCTGGGTGCCAGGGACCACTTTGGTGGTAATAGCGCCTATTTGGATCCCGAATAGCGAACCTAGTAGCATACCCATGGCAAGTGTGTAGAACACATAACCGTAGATCGCATACTGCGCTATGGAACCGTAACCAGCTGTAAAAATAATCTGGAATATATCTGTACCCACAGTTGTTGCGGTGGAAATTCCCAGTCCGTATACAAACATTGGGAAGGTAACAAAACCACCGCCAACACCTAGGATGGAGGCTAAAAAGCCTGTCACAGCACCGCAAAGTGCTACAAAAACACCTGATATCTTTCTCCCGCCGGGGACTACGTTCTCATCGAATTTAATCATAGGAGCAAGATTAATGGATTGCAACTTTGCTCCTAGGGCTGTCATTTCTTCCGGGCCGCCGTGAGCATCGCCACCGTCCTTAGGAGCATTTTTCCTAGAACCAAGATACTCGCTCAGTGAGAAGATACCCAGGAATCCCAACAGAATCACGTATATCGAACTTATTACGAAATCACTCATTATAGGATTAAAGTTATATAATGCACGATTTATTGTACCGCCGCCTGTAACTCCCAGTCCCGAACCAACCAGAAAGGCGATGGCGAGACCCGCATGAACGTTACCCATTTTCTTGTGTAGGGTTGTGCCCATGATAGCTTTCGCAAAGATGTGAAACATGTCGGTACCTACTGCCAATATACCCTTAACTCCTAGGCTCATCAGTGCTGGGGTGATAACAAAGCCCCCCCCTGCACCTATACACCCTGTAATTAGGCCAGCAATGACACCCACTGCTATGGAGCCATAAAAAGTTGCAGGTGAAAAAAAGGATGGTCCGAAGGCTGCTTTACCGCCAATGAAAGCTGGTAGAGTAGCTGCCGCATGAGCCATTGCCGGGATGAGTAAGGGCAGAGCCATTATGAACAATATTAATAATTTCTTGCGATTTTTGATAATGCTAAAAGACGTTTCAATCTCCCACTGGGCGTGAGCCCTAGATGCGTACATAAAGGAGTTGTATAAACTTTTCATTCTAATGTTTCCCTCCTCCAATGTTGTTCTCTTTTAATAAAAATAAGATTTTAGTTATTACACGTCCTCACTTTTCTGAAGGTTTATGATATAATAACTAATGAGAAATTACTTTCGCGGCCTTTTATAGGCTGCTTTTTTCTTAAAGAGGTACCTCATCTTACTTCATAGCTACTCTGATGACTGTCCCTAATTTGTGATTTATAGGACAAAACTAAGGCTAAGATTTCGCCTATGCGCTACAAAGATGTATCATATTCTGGTCCTCCTCAATTATAAGGGGCAAACATCTACTCTCCTTTCCTTCGAACTTCCTTTCACAAGTAAAGAGTAACATTGCATTCGAATGCTGTCTATAGTGTAATCGTATCTCTATAATCAAGGATTTCTATAGCAAAATTACTTAAGATCTGTAAAAAGGCTGAGATATCGCTGTTTTTGTAAAAGAAACAAGCCGAGTTACTCTACTTAGCGCTTTTCATTCATTTAATAAATCAAAGCTATTTTCTCCGAAGTTGACGATTACTGTATAGCAAAGCACTTGATTCTTAAGGGTTTGGATTAATGAAAGCACCCAGAGCAAATGCCCTTTTAGCTTTTCAGTTGCATTAAGTAGTACGTCGGTACCTTTTCGCAGCCATTATTTTGTACACCATTTTATTGCATTACAAAAACCAAATCTTTTTAATCAAAATACCAACAACCCACTCGGATAAAACAGAAATATAATTATGATTAAAGTAGGGTCTAAGAATTCGATAGCTCAAACCTTTCTCTAAAACGCAAAATGAAGTGTCGCCATGCAACACTTCAAAATAATCTCAGATGATTTTATTAATTCTACAAGTCAGCTTGACTGACCTGCAAGGTTATTATAAATAGCCCAATTTCCATAATGGACGAGATACTCAGTATTTGGGGCGACTCTTCTTAAATCTAATCTTAGTATCCTGAAGATGCGACTGGGGCATTGTTGGAAAGAATATTGTAGTGATTCATATCGATTACTCCGCTCATCCAGGATTCTGAAATCACGTTTGCTTTCTTTTTGTCGAAACTATCTCTGACCGGGCAAGTTATTTGGATAATAAAAACTTCTTCTGAGGGGTTCCCACCTAACTCCTGAATCATTAGTGTAGCAACGTCAGTTGGTAAATCATTTAATTCCTCCTGACTAAATGGAACATCTGGTCTGATCTCCAAGGTAGCATAAAATGCACGTTTGACCATACCTTCTTGGAGAACGGTTCCTACACTTGTGCTCAGAGTAGCCACAGGACGTCTAGCTCTAACCCGATTATTTAATAGTTCAAACTTGAAATTACGATTACCCTCTGATCGAGACACTGCTACAACCTTTAAAAACTTGCCCCGAGTGTATCTTACCCCATAATCAAGGGATTCTTCTCTCATTGATAACCCTCCTTTCACTTGAAGCGAAATGGTAAGTGTGGTAATTTTCTTCAATCCTTAACTGTTGTAATCTGAAACGCGATTAAATTTCTTAGCGACCTTTTGAGGCAGCTTTTTATATTTTAGCAAAATGATAATATCAAAATTTTTACTTCTTCACTGGACTGCCTTTTTTACTTTCTTAAGTCAGCCTCCTTTTTCTTCCTGTTTGTTCACTATCCTTACAATTAAAGATTATCATCGGATTAAAATCACGTATATAGCAAAACAAAATGCTTATAATCAATTTCTACAATGGTAAATTCACGGGACAGAAAACAACTTAAAGGCTCAAAGTATGTGGCCGTGGTAATAATATCTCTAAAAATGCGCAATGCTATCCACTACTGGTAAACGCTATCATTTAATGAGAAAAGGTCTAAGCAAGCATCGTAGAAGGGAGAACTGATGCATGGAAAACTCCAAGGAATCTCTCGAATTACTTTTAGAATTTGAAAAGAAATATTGTAACTCTTCAAAGCTTGCTAACTCTCAAATGATGTATTGGTATTACAAGATTTTAGGGATTAGTTCATGGAAAGAAGTAATCCCAGAAATTGATAATTGGGTCTATCATTATGAGCGCTTCTTGGATTGCGGTGGAGATCCGTACCAGTTAAAACAAGCAGATAGTTTTCTCGGAAGGTACTTTTAGCGAATGACGAATCTAGTCATTACGGTCTTACTGCGTTCGTGGGCGTACTCCTGTAAAATTACTAACCGACTCTAGTAGAGTACTCGCGACTGATTTCTCTTCCTTATCGGCCATTTCACAATTCAAAACCGCGTTGGCCCTCTCTAAATCGATAGTTGATGCAGCATAAATCTTAATATCAGTACTGAAAATAGTCTCCGAATCGCTTTGAGGAACAATAATCAGATTTTCTAACGTTGAACCTTTATCCGGCCTATCTCCGTTGATTGAAACACTTCCACCGACTTCTTTTACAATCCTAATAAATGTGTTCAAAGCATGGAGAGATGTGAAATCAATAGTAGCCACATATTTAACTTCCATTGTCCATCCCCTCAATTCTAAAAAATGTGTTTTGAATTTACTTCATCCAGATATCTAGACTAGCCCTGTTCTGAATAACCTTTTCCGCAATCTTTGTTCCAACATCCTGAAAGTATTGTTGTTGGCGGTCACTACCACTGAAAGAATCATCTGATTTTATTAACTTGTCACTGGTAATCACTCGGCGAAGCAAGGGAATCATATTAGTCTGGATAACATCAAACTTCTTAAGTGATCGTTCAAATTCATCCTTTAAAATTGACGCACCCCAATACTTAGGTCCCTTTTCTGGTTTGCTCTCGAAGACACGCCTAACAAATTCATAGGGAAACGCACCAAAGGAAATCAACATCTTGGGATTATATTCAAGAATAATTTCCCTTAATGACTTTATTTCTGTGGCTACTTCATTTCCCCACCAATTTAATGTATTAGGAACTATTCCACAATCACTGACTACACTCCGGATGTAAATATTTGAAGTGTCGATTCGAGCATGTATTTCTCGATAGACTTTGTCCTGAATCTCATCTAAGACATGTCTCCAAATATCGCTGACAACATCTGGGTATTTTGGATTAATTAATAGCCAAATTGGATAGTTTCGATCTCCTAAATCTCTATTAACTAAAGGTATATATTTATCGCGTGCAAAGCCGGACAACGAATTCCCACCTTTCACACCTTTTAAAATTGGTTACTCAAGCGCCAAGGGATAATGACCACCAGAGAGGGTTAAGGTCTGGAATACCACCAAAGCGTCCCATATCCTCAACCAAGGGGATCATCGTCGCCACAAAAGGAATATTATCTACAAAGGCCGAGGCAATAGCAGAGAGCCAAAGGATTAACATTCCAGTAGGCAACATCGCTCCACCGGTAAGTTTTAAGCCCTCTAGTGCTATCCACTCTATGACTCCGACATGTTCCAATCCTCCAACCAAGATAAATAGTCCAGCAAAGAAGTTGATACACCTAGATCGACGACCTAAGTGTATCAGTTTTAACTACTTACTACCTTATAAGTGGAGACAAACCAACTAATGGCCAGTAGGTAAATGTCATGAGTACTAAGACGCCCATGATTAAAGCGCTGGCCGGAATACCACTCACAAAAAATTCTCCTGTAGTAAACTGTTTAGATTCATAAGCCATAGCATTAGGAGCTGCGCCAATCAGTAGTAAGAAAGGCATACCAGCCATTGCGGTCGCACCGTAGAGGACCAACTCTGGATTAACTCCTAAATATTGAGCCATAACGAGTGCCACCGGCAGGGTAATGGCAATAGCGGCCACATTCATAATAAAGTTTGTCATAATCATTACCAAGAAGCAGACAGCTATCAAGAACACCAACCAAGGTGCGCCAGCCAACATTCCTAACCACTTGATCGCAATCCATTGAGCTGCGCCTGTCTGCCATAGACAGAAACCAATACTCATAGCACCAGAGAATAATAAGACAATGTTCCAAGGGATTTTCTTCTCCAGATCTTCAACTGTCAATACATTGGCGAGGAAGAATAATATTCCTGCGATTAGCAACGGGACTGAACGGTCCATGGTCTTTAAAGCAGGAATAATTGCTTGCAATACAAGCATAGCCAAAGCGAAGAAAACAACAGTCCCTACAAATTTTTCCTGTTTGCTAATAGGACCAAGTTTTGCATACTCTGATTTGGCTTTAGCACGCAAGCCGGGGATATGAGATTTTTCTGGCTTATAAATGACCATTAACAATGCCCAAATCAGAAATACTGTTGCCCAACCAAAGGGAGCTAAATGAATGGAAAAGTCGACAAAAGAAACTTCTTTCCCTGTAAACTCTGTATAAAAACCTACTGCCGCTGGGTTACGAGCACCACCAAGAAGGGTACAGATACTTCCCGCACCAGCAGTGTAAGCCATCCCTATGAATAAGGCCTTACCAAACTTGGTGGGCTTGCCGTCGTGATTATCACCATTATACAAGGACAAAATAGTCACTAAAATTGGAAACATCGTTGCTGCCACGGCCGTATGAGCCATGATATGGGTTAATAATGCAGTGATAACAAAGACCCCTAATAGAATCTTTCGGGTATCTTCACCGACAACGTCTAACATTTTATAGGCAATTCTCTTAGTAATACCCGCTTTGGTGAACGCTAAACCGATTAATAGTGATCCTAAAATAAACACTACCGTGGGATCCATAAAATCTCTAAACGCTTCCTTTGCAGGACGTATAAGGAATAAAGCTTGAACAACACCAATCATTAGACTGGTGACGCCGATGGGAGTTACCTCAAATACCCACCATATACTGGCTAGAAAAAACAAACCGATCGCTGCTTTACCTTGTTGGCTTAACGCAAAAGCTTTACCGGAAGGATCTACCGCAGGTCCAAACTGTGGAGCATAAAAGAATACTAAAAATAATGCTACGCCAAGTAAAATAAAGAAAATGCGTTTTGCATTCTTACCATTCATTATTAGTACACCCCTCTTTCTTGTTTAGGTGCCCATCTGTTCAGCATTTATGGCTATTAACAGTCAACACTGAACAAAATCATACACTTTTCCAAATTTCATGTTATAATAGTATTACGATTAAATTTCTTAGCGGCCTTTCGAGGCTGCTTTTTTTTGATCTCAAATGTTTTCTGACTACAAGACTTATACAATTTATTTGTTCATATAACCAGCCAATTACTAAGACCCTTACCCATTAAAGTTTAGAAATTTCAAAGAAGTGATAAAACTCCTCAAGCCTCCTTTCTTTTGATCATGTGACTCTGCTCACAATCAAAGATTATCATTGAGCTTAGCTTCGCGTCTATAGCAAATCAATATGCTCTTAATCGCTTTACGCTATTGCCAATACAAAGTTCTTTGAACAATTTCTGTGATATTTGCTCAAATTATTAACACGATGCTTCTTTGCGCCTCATTACAAGTGAAATATGCGCCTAACTAGGGGTTCACTTCCCGAAACTTCTCTATTGCAATTCATAGAGACAATAATGAATCTTCTCACTCCCCTTTCTCAATCAATCAGAACTATTATGGAAATAAACGCTCCTAAGAGAAAATTTTCTCTTAGGAGCGTTTATTTTTCAAAGTAAAATTATCTCAGTAGGGGCCAAATGCCTTAATTTGAGGTTCCATTTATGATATCTCATTAGCAGTATGAATACAGACAACTCACTTGTAATTGTTCATAAACAAACACAAGTGAAGATACCTGTTATCAAGCGCACAATCAGGAGAATCTTGATTCTTTTAAAGTAGTTTGAACTCCTTTATCTACTTATTCAGCATTTTAGATGTCTGAAAACACACATAATTTATCCGCAAAACGGGTAAAATGGGTGGCATGATAATTGCATAAATGATTACTTGAGTAGCACTAAGACAAAGAAAGGTGGGATTCGTTTGTCCAGCTCAGTACTCAATAATTATTCTACTTATGTTGTCGATAAAATGAAGATAGTATCCGGAAATAAGGATTGTCCGATTTGGTTATTAGTTAATCCCAAACATTACCATGACATTCACGATATTTGGGCATTAATAATGTATGAAATTCAGGACAAGGTGTATCGTAAACTTCATGCAAGAATTGATAGTAGAAATATTTTCATGATGAGTGCGTTTAGCGACATCGGCAGAGTTCCTAATGCCTTAATTGAAGCAGAGGTAGCCAAAGAAATTGTGATGTTAAGAAAAAGCATCCTTGAACATCAACCCAAACTTCTAATTACTTTCGGTACCATTACAAATGAGTTTGTGAGGCGTGTCTTTGATATCACTCCTAATAATGGGCCTAAGTATTGGAGCACTAGTAACTTAGGAGATGAATTTGAACGATCAATTGCAAACTTTGATATAAGTCGAACAAATTGGATTCCCTTAATTCGCCGAGCAACTAAAAGTTATAAGCACAATAAAGATTGGACAGACAACGAAAGTCATTATCATGATGTTGCAACAAAGATTGCCGATAGGATCATTGAAAACAAGGATAGTCTCAAAATATGGATTTAATAAACGGCGCTTCTCCAAGTCTTACCTAAAAAATAATTATTAATTGGTCTCCATTTAGAAAAAAAATAATGGTTCAGGATTCTTCACCATAACCATAAATAATTCACCATCGCCAAATAATAATGCACTCTAACGGGCAGATATCCTATTAGGAGAGTTAAGATCATCATTATTCTGATGATCATTAGAGTGGTAAACCTGTTCTTAATGGAAGTGTATTCGATTTGGGAATACTTACTGTCATAGTAGTTCCTTTAGGGGAAGTTTCAGAAACCCAAATTCTACCCATGTGCATGTGAATTATTTGATAACTAATGGATAGTCCTAAACCAGCCCCATCGTCTCTTGTCGTGTAAAAGGGATCAAAAACGCGCGGAAGATCATTGATCTCGATACCGGAACCTGAATCAATAAAATTAATTTCAATATCCTCTTCTTTGATAATTGATTCGATGATAAGTTTACCTCCACCCTGCATTGCTTGGGTAGCATTTAAAATTAAATTAACAAAAACCTGTTTCATTCGGTCCATGTCAATGTTTACAAGAGGAAGATTAGATTCAAACCTCTTCTCCAATTCAATTTTATTTTGCCGCAACATTGGATAGGTAAACGTTAGAACGGATTCTAACAATCGATTTAACTCGGTGGGACTAACGATAGGTTTACTAGGACGGCCAAAATCTAACAACTCTTTAATAACATTATTGCCCCGATCTATTTGCTCACAAATAACCTTAGAATATTCTTTCAATCCCTGTTGGCTTTTAAACTCTCCCTCCATAACCTGGACAGTCGCTTTAACAATCGCCAAGGGATTTCTTAATTCATGTGCAACTCCAGTAACAAGGCGACCAAGTGCTACCAGCCTTTCGGAGCGCATTAATTCTTCTTCCAGTCGCTTTTTTTTCTTTAGGTTATCTGCCATATTGTTAATAGCTTGGACGACTTCTCCAATTTCCCCTGGCATAGCAGGTAACCTTTTATCACTATCTTCCTCCATACCCAAGATTCCATTTTTGATCAGCTGTACTTCAGCAGCCAAGTTATGAATGACGTAAAGAGCTGCTCCTAGGCCAAAGATCAGTCCCAACAGCGTCAAGATTCGAGTGATTAGACTGAATTGCCTACTCTGAGCAAATACTGGATGAACCTGTTCGTCTGCCCAGGCTATAGCAATTAAATTCCCCTGCTGCATAACGGGCATTAAGTATTCAAACGCTTGGTTACCAAGTGAGCCTGCGATACGGGAAAGTGGTTTTTTAGTTGCATTAACAGCTACAAGCCCCGAGGAAGCCTCGTCTAAAATTCGATACTCTCTTGCTTTCATTTCTTCAGGCGTTTGAGGCCGGTATTGGTGGAGAAAACCATAAACGTAAAGGTCATTTGTTTCAGGAATATATAGCCCCAAGCGTACTCCTGGGTTTCCATCCGCCAATGGTTTGGCAATTACATCAAAGGCATTGCTGATTATGCTTATATCCATAGCTGTGAGGTGGGAGTTGAATTCTACATTGGAACGGTCCAGAACTTCAGATAATCCCTGAACTGTTGCGTTAACCATGGTACCCAATCGTTCTTCCTTTGTTTTTAAGAGCATTTCATCTTTGGCACCTGAAAAAAATATGTCATACGTCATCACCAGGATGGGGATTAACAGGATGGCTGCAACAGTGACCATAATTTGTGTTGCAAAGGATTTATTTTTTAGAATTCTTAACAATTCAATCCCTCCAATAGTTCGAATTCAAGACAATACACTTACTTGTGTTCGAAAACAAACAAAGGGGAATACTTGTGTATAAATAGGCCACACAGCTAGAGATAAATAATGTTAAAGACAGCAAGATCGTAGTTTCAAAAACCTATAAACACATAGGAGGGATTTTCATGACTACTAATCAATTCACAGACTGGGTTCAAGAAGTATTTGACTCATGTAATGTTCATAATGAAATAGAAACTAGCAGGCTAATTATTGAAGTGATGCGGAAATTCCACTCTATAAACAATGATAAAGTTCAGGAGCAAGTAACTGTGGTAAAGTTGTAGCCTGTTTTAAAAATTTGGGAAATGTAAAATTATCATGCTTTAGGTATCGGTATTTTTACCATTGCAGTATTATTAATATGTAAAAAAATCAATAAGAATTTGCCTAGAGCGTTATTGGGGTGACGGTCAATTTGTAGAACAGATTGTCAACGGGGAAAGTAAGTCTATCTCTATCTTTCAACTAGAAAGAAACTTGTGCTTTGGTTCTTCGGCCGATCTTGAAAATAAATTGAGTGACTCATACTCAGACTCAAAAATTTTCCTAATTCATTTCAAAGGCGTTTCAATTTTTGATGTTACTGCGTTGGAAGTAATCGAAGTTCCCTCTCCACTGAAGCGGAGTACAGGATCCCACTCACTCCCACTTGTAGAAGTGGGAGTGAGTGGGATAAAATTATCCTCATGACTAACGTAACGGCTTTATTTAAAACTATCAGAAACTGATTATTAGCATAATCAGTTTCTGATAACTAATCTACTCCGGTATATAGCTCTGATCAAAGACTATAAGATCGTCAATGTTATTTTTATAACTTTAATTGGTACTTTTGAGCCCTATAAAGAAGTGCCGATCGAGTAAGACCTAGCAGGTGGGCCGCTTTTGTTTGATTCCCTCTACTTTTCTCAAGAGACTTAAGAATCAGCTCTCTTTCGACCTCATCAAAGGAAATCCCCTTGTCTGGGAAATTAAGAATCAAACCTTGATCGGCAGCGCTTTTTCGGTTTTCAAGTTTTTGAATTTCCTTTGGTAGATGGTTGATCTTAATGTCATTTCCCCGTGAGAGGATAACAGATCTTTCAATTACGTTCTGCAACTCTCGAATGTTCCCAGGCCACTCATAGTTCATCAGTAAACCTATAGCTTCTGGAGAGATCATTTGTTCCTGAGAGGGGTTAAATTTTTGAAGAAAGTGCATGACCAATAAAGGGATATCTTCTGTTCTCAAACGTAAGGGTGGAATATGAATCGGCAAAACATTTAATCGGTAGTACAAATCTTCTCGAAAAGTCCCGTTTTTAATACAATCCATAGGATCGCGATTAGTAGCTGCAATAATCCTTACATCTATTTTAATACTTTCGGTTCCACCTACCCTTTCAAACTGCCTTTCCTGAAGAACTCGCAGCAGTTTTACTTGCATAGAAAGTGGCATTTCAGTGACTTCATCTAAGAAAATTGTCCCTTTGTCGGCCAGCTCAAAACGGCCAATTTTTCGTACGACAGCACCTGTGAAAGAGCCCTTCTCATGTCCAAATAACTCACTTTCCAGTAACGACTCTGGTAGCGCTGCACAGTTGATAGGCACATAGGATTTGTCCCGGCGATAGCTTAGGTTGTGGATCGACAACGCGGTAACCTCTTTGCCTGTTCCGCTTTCTCCAGTAATTAATACCGTGGCATTACTGTCAGCTACCCTCTCTATTAGAGTGTTAACTTCTTGTATCGCTGGACTGTTACCTAAGATTCGACCGTGTTTCTTGTTTAGTTCAGAACGTAGAAAAACAACTTCTTCCCGTAAACGACTAACCATTAAGGCCTGCTTTACAACGATCTTAAGCTCGTCAAGGTCAAACGGTTTAGTAATATAGTCAATTGCCCCTAGTTTCATAGCTTCGATGGCAGTGTCAATAGTCCCATGGGCAGTTATCATAATTACAGGAAGCTTTGGAATGAGGTCTTTAGCCTTTACCAATACTTCTAACCCATCCATTTCAGGCATTTTGAGATCAAGAATGACTAAGGAAGGTGTTTCATTCTGAATTAGTTCTAAGCCTTCTTTCCCCCGGGTGGCAGTTATCACCTGATATCCTTCCTGGCGGAGGCCTTTCTCGAGAGCCCAACACAGATGCTCTTCATCATCAATGATAAGTATCTTATTCAATATAAACACTTCCTTCGCTCAACGGAAAGTGAGTTACAAATTATTCTAAAGGCAAGGCGCTTACGGCATTAGTAATTTTCAGGCTGTTAGTCTCTTTGGAGTATGCACCTTCGTTAGCGTCACCAGTAATAAACGTCACTTTAGACTTTCGTTACCGAAATCTCCGTAATGAACTTTAGCTGATTTAGATCACTTAATCCAAATATCCATATTTCCCTTGTTCTCGATAATCTTTTCAGCGATTTTTGCGCCTACGTGTTGGAAATAAGTTTCTCGGTCAGTCCGAGACAGAAAATTACGATTTTCTATGAACTTATCAGTTGCAATGACTCGACGAAGTAAGGGAATCCTATTAATTTGATTTATATCAAAGTTTTCAATTGCTTTTTCAAATTCATCTTGTATAATAGATGAGCTCCAAGCTTTAGGTCCTTTTTCTGGTTTTACTTCAAAGACTCGTCTCGTAAATTCATAAGGAAATGCACCGAAAGAGATTATCATTTTCGGTTTGTGCTCCTGGACAATCTCTCTATAAAATTCAATTTCTTTAGCTACTTCCCTCCCCCACCAATTTAGTGTATTAGGAACTATTCCACCATCGTTAACAGCACTTCTAATATAAATATCTGAAGTTTCTATTCTCGTTTGAAATTCCCTAAATACCCTATCCTGTATCTCATCTAGTACAGGTCTCCAAATATCATGGCGAACTGCAGGGTATTTTGGATTAATGATCAACCATATCGGATAATTCCTTTTTCCCAATTCTTGTTTCATGATGTCACCTTCTCGAAAAGTGTTATTAGGTGATAAGCAGGACACTAGGAACCCCACCTTTCTAATTCTTATACTACCAACACCTAAGAAAGAATTCTTTCATTTATGAGTACGATAAAATTTCTTAGCGGCTTTAACAGCAGCTTTATAATTTCAAAAACAACTTTGAATAGCAAGCTCCTATATCTGCTCTGACCTCCTTTTTTCAAACTATGTGTATTTACTCACAATTAAAGATTAGCATTATGGACGTAGTCGTGTCTATAGGAAATCAATACCGGCATAATCACGATATCTTATTACGAAAATATATTGTTGATTAGTTTGGTATCCATTACCCGGATTCATCAAAAATAGGGCATCACACAAAACGGCATCATCATTAATTCTCGAAGAAGAAATAGACTTCTTCTTCGAGAATTAATGAAAGTCAGTTGTCTTTTCTGGCATATTACTCTTAAGTTATGATCATTCAATACGCCAGTACTCGAATAACTTTGCCTTCAGCTGTAAGCAGTTATATGCACAATTCATAACAACCCTTACGTTGCTATATTGTTACTCAAGACAATTGTATCACAATCCGCTCGAGTTATGGTTAAACCGCCCGTAGCACATCTACCCCAGCGAAGCAAAGTACGGGTCCCACTTCCATGGTAATAGTTGAGGTCTCACTAATGGGTAATTTTCCATCTTCAGCAATGTATTTTAAGCAATAAGATGCCCCATGGAAATCCATGGGGCATAAGTAGCAACACGTTGGTTACATTATTTGCGACGAAATTACGTTTAAGAATTGTCCGCACAGTAACTGTCAATGAACTCTTGAGACAGCTTCTTAATGAGCAATACTGGTATAGTAGACTTATTAAGAACGGAATGTGCCAAACAACCAAAAATCAATCCCTTTAATGTGGTAAGACCGCGAGTACCCATAATGATCAATTTAAATTGCTTTTTTGTTGCATATTCCAAGAGTGCATCTACTGTATCAGTAATACTAGGATTAGAGTATATCACTTGGTGACTGACGTCCAGTCCTCTCTTAGTAAATATTTCGTTAGTTTTGTTGAGGATCTCATTATATTGATTTTTGACAACTGTATCAGATTCATCGATTACGAGTTTCATCCAATCCGCGGTAGGGCTAACTGGCCAGGTTTCTTTCCAACTATATTCTGCCCCGCTAGAACCTTCATCACTTTCTTGTACCTGCACAACGGTTAAATGCATATTAGGCATATTCTTAAATAGTGTAGCAGTGTAGACGGCCGCAGAAAAAGACTGCTGAGATCCATCCGAATAAAGAAGTACATCAAATTTCGACTCATTCATGGGCAATACCCCTTTCCTAAAAGAATAAGGCTTATTGTGCAGCCTAACAGGCTGTATATCCTTACTGATCATTATAACGGGACTTTGCAGATGAGACAATAACTATTAAACTGTTACCATCTGTCACAAGTAGTTTTGTTCGTTGCTATTTTGCTTGTCGCCAGCAGATAGCTGGATTGGTCTAATGGCTTGTCAAACATGTGGTAAAGTTTTTTTATAACGAAGCGGTGGACTTATTTGTCCCACCAGTACTTCCATTGAAATTTGTAACAGATTCTAGTAGTGTACAAGAGGCAGATTTTTCTCCACTATCAGTGGGATCACAGTTGATGGCTGATCTTGCCTTCTCTAAGGCGTTAGTGGAAGATGCAAAAATTTCATTCTCCGTCATGAAAATGTTTTCTTCGCCGATATCAGACGTTACATTTGAATTTTTTAGCAATGAGTTTAGTTCTGACTTTACACCACTAATGATAACGATACCACCTGCGTCTTTTACCGATCTAAAAAATATTTTCAAAGCATTAAGGGATGTTAAATCGACACTCGTAACATATTTCATTCTTAAAATGAAAACTTTAGCTTTATCGATTAACCCATCAAGCTTTGTTTCAAGATCTTCGGCAGAACCGAAATATAGATTTCCTTCTAATTCAATAATTAAAATATCGACTTTGCCTTTGACCGATTCAATTTTCTTCTCAATAATTTGTGAATCTTTTCCCTGTGACGGGATAAGAATTCTAACAGGTACTTTATTGGTATCTTTCAAATACAACATGATAGAAATGGCAATTCCCGTGTAAATTGCAAAATCCAGGTGCGGCATGAAAATTGTCGCTAAACAGGTTGCCCACATGGCCAGAGAATCAGACTTGAATTTACCCGCTTTTACAATATGGGCGATCTCCTTTTTGTCAATCATGTTGTATGAAATAACCATGATTACGCCTGCAAGACAAGGATTGGGGATATACTTTGCAAAGCCACCTAAGAATACAAGAACTAACGCAACAAGCACACCTGATAGGATTCCCGCAATTCTTGTAGCTGCGCCGCTATGATAGTTAATGGCAGAACGTGTAAAGGAACCTGATCCTGCAAAATTCTGAAAGAAAGAACCAACTAGATTTCCAATACCTTGGCCAATAAATTCTTGGTTAGCATCAATTTTCTGCCTCGAAGTGGTCCCAATGGATTTGGCAATTGATATGGCCTCTACCAGTCCAATGATAGCAATGGCTATCGCACCACCAAACATAGCCTGAACGCCTGCAAGGCTGAACTGTACCATTACGAAAGGAGGTAATGTGGATGGAATAGCGCCTGTGAGTTTGACACCCTTCTGATCTAAAGCAAAGATAACAATAAAAATAACTGGTATGATAATTCCAATTAAGGCACCGGGTAAGCTTTTATTAATCCTCTTACAAATCACTATTATTACCATTGTCATAACCCCAAGTCCGAGTGCATACAAGTTCGTTTGGCTTAAGTGGGTTAAGACGTAATAAAACTTCGTGATGGTTGACATATGTGATGAATCTTTTATAGATATGCTCAGTAGGGTACTTAGTTGACCGAGCGCAATTAAAACACCTGCACCTGCAGTAAACCCGATAATTACGGAATGGGACACGAAATTGATTACCTTACCCAACTTAATGACTCCAAAGAGTATCTGTAAGGCGCCAACAATAAAGGTCATTAGAAACAATAATTGATAGGCATTTTCTTGTGCCATATAGGGGCTCATACTGCCTGCTACTAGTAGTGCAATAGCGTTGGTTGGTCCAGCAATCAAGTGTTTCGAGCTTCCAAATGCAGAAGCAAAAATCGTAGATACAATAGCCGTATATAGACCATATACTGGACTAACACCCGCAATCAGAGCATACGCCATAGACTGGGGAATAACTACGACTGCAACTGTCAAGGCTGCAATTATATCTTTACTAATATATTCTTTTTTATAGTTTCTAATGGTCCCGATTAAAGGAATGTATTTAAATCGTGATAAGTGCATATGAATCCCACCTTTCAGAATAAGGCTAGCATAACCATGAATCAGGTCTAGCTAAGTATTGATGTCAAAAACGATTTTCATAGCTACTTGTGCCAGTTTGTACACGGTAAAAGGATTGTCCTCCAATCTCAATACACATAAGTTCTAACTTATAAGAGATTGCTTTTGTTTAACCCGTGGTCAACGTTCAGTTTGCTTTGATGCTTTTGGCTCACACTAGTATTCAATGGTTCAATGCCTGGGATTCCACGACTGAAATGCAGCAACGGATGCCCATCGTAGGCAAGAAACGCTGCGAATTCCTCCTTCAACGTCTAATATCCTTGTGAAATTCTTCTCACGAACTAAGAATAACATCGGGTTATAACGAAGTCAATCCTATCATAATCAGGTTAAGCTATTACGAAATAATTATCATTTGAAGTTGTTTGTCACATAAATCCAATTATATGTATATATCGATGCCCTCTAAATAGCATTAATGGGTAAAAGACCTGCGGATTTCCCTATATCCTCAGGGCTTTTACCCTCTCCACGACTACGCCACACGGGCCGAGTACAGTACACGAAGGTGTCTACAAATTGCAATCTGCTGTACTAATGCAGTGAAATACCATTAGCAATTTTGATTATGAAATAATCGCCACAATTGCTTCTAAAGACATAGCGTAAGACCTCAATTGCTCTAATCACTGAGATACTTATGCAAAGTGAACTCGTTCATGGAACAGTATATTTAATAATAATTTCCTCCCGGGCGATATTCTCCAGTTGAAAGTATCGTCAAACCTCTACCTATAAAGGCGCGGGATTAGTATCGTAATTCAAGACCAAAACAAATTACGGGGTACCAATGTTTAGAAGTGGGAGTCTCACGATTGTGCAGAATTCATCTACTGAATTAAAAATAGAACTCCATTTAGTTTAAGAAGTGAGATTTCTAGAATTGGACAAAGGAAAAAGAGTGCAAATCTCGCAGATACGAGAATTTGCACCCTTTCCTACTTACAATCAGTCAAGGAGCATAGCAAAGCTAGCTAAATGATCGATCGATTGATTGTCTTAATGACACGTTCCCTAGTGTTATTCAACACCAAACATATCAA
>NZ_SPQQ01000001.1 GCF_004766045.1 Desulfosporosinus fructosivorans | reverse complement strand
AGAGCGCGCTATGCATAATATTCTTCGAGGTGACAACACCCCAGGCTGCTGCAATCGCCAAGATTGCAAAAATGAAGAAAACTACTGTGCTCACACTTACCCCACCTTTCCTTTTTGCTCAGCTCGTTTAAGCATATCCCATTTCATGTCTTCGGGTTCAAAGATTGCATTTTCGTAATCCTGAGTCACTGTCAGAGCCTTGGTCGGACATGCTTCCACGCACAAACCACAGAATAAGCAACGTCCAACGTCCATTTGGTAGCTAGTGAGCTTCTTTTTGTTGTTTTCATCTTTTTCACTGGTTAATTTTATGACCGTATTAGGACAGGCCATCGCACACATGTTGCAAGAAATACACTTGTCCCGTTGAAGTCCCATAGAACTACGCACCCGAGTCGGAAGATTCGGCTTCTCCTCTGGGTAAAACTCGGTGATATTAGGACCGACCATGCGTTTGAACGTGATGCCTAGACCCTGTAGTAGACCTTTACCAAACACTGTGTCACCCCCCTATCACGAGTCGGTAAATGTATATTCCCAGACCCGTTAACAAAATGTTTAAAATTGAAAGTGGTAATAACACTTTCCACGCCAAGTGCATTAAATGATCAATACGAATTCTTGGAAAGGTCCAACGAACCCACATCATAAAGAAGATGAGAATTCCGATTTTCATAAATAACCAAACATAACCAGGTAAGAACCCTGGCCCTTGCCAACCACCTAAAAACACGGTTGCCCCAAGTGCGGCCATAGCCGTCATGTTTCCGTATTCACCAAGGAAAAACAATCCCCAGCGGAGTCCCGTATACTCAGTAAACGGTCCAGCAACAACTTCCTGATCCGCTTCAACCAGGTCAAACGGCGCGCGGTTGAGCTCCGCCAAACCAGCAATCATGAAGATCCCAAACGCCAGAGGTTGAAGAACAATAAAGGGAATGTTCGGTTGTGACTCAACAATGACACCTAAATTAAAGGACTGAGTGATCATGACCACTCCAAGCAAAGAAAAGAGCAAAGGAATTTCGTAACTGACCATTTGGGCAACAGCCCGCATTGCTCCAAGTAACGAGTACTTATTATTTGAGCCCCATCCAGCCATAAGAAAAGCCAGTGTTGAAATAGAGGAGATAGCTACAAAGTAAAAAATACCTAAATCGAGATCAATGGGTGCCATGCCATTTCCATACGGTATGACCGCTAACGTCATCATTGGTAGAGAGAAGATAATCATTGGTGCAATTTTAAAGATAAATTTATCAGCACCGGCTGGAGTAACATCTTCTTTCCCCATAAGTTTTAAGGCATCTGCTATTGTCTGAAACCATCCGCGCGGACCAAGACGATTGGGGCCTGTCCTCTGTGAAGTCCAACCTGCAATTTTACGTTCAAGCAAAATCAAGATCAAAGCAGCCAGGACAACAATGATAACCACGATAATAAAATTAATGATATCCATGGTTAAATTAGCCCAAACCGAGTGGGGATCCGCAAAAAGACTACGGATGGCATACGCAATAATCAAAAACAGATTATCTAAAGTCTGCAACAGATTATTAATAGTCTCCATCTTATTCTCCCCTCATTGGAATTTACTATTTGTCGACTTCACCCAATACCGCATCTAAGGTCGCAAAGATTGCGACAACGTCTTGGATTTTCCAACCTAAAGCTACAATTGGAAGCATTTGTAGGTTGATAAATGTCGCTGGTCGGATACGCACTCTTGCTGGTTTGGTGGTTCCATCGCTGACAATATAAAATCCGAGTTCCCCTTTGGGATTCTCCACACGATGATAAACTTCACCAACCGGAGGTTTAATAACCTTCGGTACTTTGGCCATAATCGGACCTTCTGGGATATCACGCACCGCTTGCTTAATGATTTTGATACTTTCCACAATTTCATCCATGCGAATTAGAGTACGGTCATAGCTGTCGCACCCCGTTCGAACTGGAACGTTGAAATCAAATCGATCGTAAATACTGTACGGTTCTGCTTTACGCACGTCGTAGTCAACGCCAGAGGCCCGTAATACCGGACCGGTAATCGAGAGGTTTTCAGCAAGTTCCTTCGATAAGATACCGACATTTTTCAAACGGCCCTGAGCAATCTCATTTCCGAAAAAGATGCCGTAGTATTCTTCAAGCATTTCAGGAGTATCATCGAGGAACGATTTTAGAGCAGGCCAAAATTCTTCCGGTGGCTCTGCACTCATTCCTCCTATTCTCATAATGTTTACTGTCAAGCGGCTTCCTGCGGTCATCTCATACATATCACAGATCCGTTCCCGATCTCGGAACGCATAAGACCAAGCAGACCACCCCGCCATATCGAGAGCTGTGCTGGCGATCATAACCTGGTGGCTAGCAATCCGAGCAAGTTCACCAAAGATAACCCGGAGATATTCTGCCCGTTCAGGGATTTCTACCCCCATTAGCTTTTCTACAGTTTGGACGTAGGCCCAGTTGTTGTGCGGCGATGCAAGGTAATCCAGGCGATCCGTATAAGGGATAAACTGGGTATAGGTTCGGCTTTCCGCCAATTTTTCCATTCCCCGATGGAGATAACCTATTTTTGGTATGATTTTGGTGACAGTTTCGCCCTCTAGATGAACCACCATGCGGAATAAACCGTGCATACTCGGGTGCTGGGGGCCCATGTTTAAAATAAGTTCTTCTGTTTCATTAATATTCATGGTTTTTCCCCCTATTCCCCTTCTATCCGTGTACGCACAATGTTGCGAACCTCAATGGGCTCGGTCACATAGTCCTTGCGCAACGGGTAACCTTCAAAATCATCCCACATATAAATTCGTTTAAGATTGGGATGTCCTGTGAATATAATTCCGTACATATCATAAGCCTCACGCTCTAAGTAGTTTGCACCCTGCCAAATACGAGTCACAGAGTCAACCACCGGGTTTTCCCGACTCACCGCTGCTTTAACACGCAAGGTCTGAGGCCCGCGCAAGCTTGACAATTGATAAACTACCTCAAAATGATCCACTAAATCCATTCCGCATAGATCGTGCAGAAAATCACATGGCGAATTGGAGAACGCTTTGGCTGCTGTCAAAGTTTCGATAATATAAGGAGCATTGACCTTTAAAATAAGCACCCCAAAACTCTCTTCAACTTCACCATTAACCCGGGTAGCAAGTTCTTCAACTTGTCGTTTAAATTGTTCTTTATTTTCCATGTTTCATTAACCTCACCTTAGCGGGATTTGAAACTTTGTATTGAAGTTGCAAAAGCCCATATAACAAAGATTCTGGTCGTGGGGGACAACCAGGGATATAAACATCCACAGGGACAATCTTATCAACGCCTGCCATCATGGAATAAGAATCAACAAAGGGTCCTCCAGCGTTCGCACAACTCCCCATAGCGATCACCCATTTAGGTTCAGGCATTTGGTCATAGACACGACGTAACAACGGAGCCATCTTCCGAGTGCAGGTTCCCGCCACAATCATAACATCCGCTTGACGTGGAGAAGCACGAAAAACCTCCCAGCCAAATCGAGAAATGTCATAACGAGGTCCGCCAGTAGCCATCATCTCAATTGCACAGCAGGCTAAACCCAGCGTTACTGGCCAGAAGGAATGTCCTCGAGCCCAATTTAGAAGGCTATCTAAGTTCGTAACCAAAAAATTTTTGTCCATCAACGTTTCGTCATCGCGAAGTCGTTTTTCCAAGGTTACATCCACTCTAAAGCACCCTCCTTCCAAGCATACCAGAAACCAACTAAGAGAATGACAATGAAGATGAACATTTCCACAAAGGCAAATGTCCCTAGTTTTTGGAACGTTAAGGCCCAAGGATACAATAAGACTGTTTCAACACTAAAAACTGCAAAGACTAAGGCATACATGAAATAATTGCTCTTAAATCCGAGCCATGTCCGACCAATTGTCTCGTTCCCACACTCATACGTAGTTAATTTTTCTTTGTGTGGTTTGTTGGGTGCCAATAACTTTGGCATTATCATCATAATGATAGATACAGCTATAGCACCAACGAGAAAAACACCTACACCAGCAAAATTGTTGTCAGACATCCTCCTAACCTCCCTTCATATAGAATATTAGATACACTATGAGCCAAACTTATTGTGCCACATCAAGAAGGAGTGGTCAATAAATATTGTATTGTATAATGCGACGTCCTCTACTTATTATTTTAAATAGCAGACGACCCTCGTTTCACCGGAGCAAAACTTCTACGATGAAGAGGGCATGGTCCTAGTCGCCGCAAAACTTGCATATGTTCACTCGTACCATACCCTTTATTTCTGGAAAACATGTATTCTGGATAAAGGGTGTCGAGTTCGACCATCAAGCGGTCACGTGTCACCTTTGCCAAGATCGAGGCTGCCGCGATTGAGGCACTTATCAGATCTCCACCTATAAGGGGAAGCTGTGGCAACTTAACTGTAGGGAGGGTTAGTGCGTCAATCATCAAATAATGAGGACGAACTTTCAAGCCTTCAACCGCTCGCTTCATGGCTAATTTAGTAGCTTGCAAAATATTCAAAGAGTCGATTTCTGCCGGTTCAGCACTTCCAAGCGCATAATCAATCGCTTGTGCTTGAATCTGAGTGTATAGTTTTTCGCGTTTACTCTCAGTCAGCATTTTAGAATCATTGAGACCTGGCAAAACAAATCGTACTGGCAGAATACACGCTGCAGCAAAAACTGGGCCTGCTAGAGGTCCCCGTCCAGCTTCATCAATGCCTGCAAGTAGCAGAAATCCTTGTTGCCATAATTTTTTTTCTTCTACAAGCATTAGCTGAATACGGGCTTCTTCCACAGCTTGTGCTTGCTGGAACTTGAGTAAACGAACGGCAAGTTGCCTAACCCCTTGACGCGGATCCTTCTGACATGCGCAGATCATTCGAGGGGAAGGGTCTTTAAATAGTGCTTCTTCAACTTCCCGCACATTCATCTGGGATAACGGTTCCACACTTTTTTCCTCTTCTCTACCTAATATTCCTTTTCGCCAAGAAAACTCTATTTCCTTTATTTAGTGCGGAATATGCACTATTTAAAAACTGTATCACCAAGAAATTTATTCGGGAATATAATCCATTGTCACTGGTCCGAGTTGTCCCATTCTAAGTTCCCGCAGGAAGATTTGAGCGGCTTTTAACGTATCTACACGTCCACCGTGAATCAAACACCCACGTTTTCGACCGAGACTCTCTAAGGTAACCTCTACTACATCTTGAACCTGATAACGAAGTAAGGCCTTTGGCGAATACAATTTGAGCCAATCAATAATCCATCCAGATAATTCTTCAATGTCAAAAACGTCATCTTTTATAGCTCCGAGAGCAGCCAGCTTCCGCCCGACTTCTGGAACTTCAAACTTAGGCCACAACATCCCTGGGGTATCTAGAAGTTCAACTCGTTCATGAATCCGAACCCATTGATTTCCGCGGGTCACACCAGGTTTGTTACCGACCTTTGCTTGGGCTCCACCCGTCAATTGATTTATTAAGGATGACTTACCAATGTTGGGAATCCCCACAATCATGACTTTAATCGCCTGAGGGCGGATGCCCTTTGTAGCCTGTCTTGCTTGTTTAGCCATAACCATACGTTCCAATTCTGGTACAATTTGTTTGACCCCAAGCCCGGTAGTTGCGCTAACCGCATAAACAGGGCTTGAAGTTTTTAGGTAAGTAAGCCATTTTGCCGTCCAAATTGGATCTGCTAAATCCATTTTATTCAGTAGTAATAAGCGAGGTTTATTTCCAAGCAATTTATTGAGCATTGGATTACGACTACTGACTGGTATTCGAGCATCGGCAAGTTCTAAAACAACATCTACCCATTCAAGTTGCTCAATTAAAAGGCGTCTTGCTTTCGCCATGTGCCCCGGAAACCATTGAATACTCATGAATATAATCCCTCTTCATCCTTCTTAACAGAACCTTATTCTTTTAATTCAGCACTCAGATTGTAAAAAACCTAAACCGCTGAAAAGGGTAGTATACCAACAAAGCCTTTCCCAAGAGATATTCTCTAGGGAGAAGACCCCATTCTCGAGAGTCTTCACTCTCACGACGGTTATCCCCTAAGACAAACACCTTCCCTGCTGGTACCACTTCTGGACCATAAGGAGGATAATCGCCAGGCTTAACGTAGGGTTCCTCAATAACGTCTCCATTTACAAAAACTTTATTGTCGCGAAGTTCCACCGTTTCACCCTCGGCCGCAATCACTCGTTTAACGAAAGTTCGCTTTAAGTCCTTCGGAAACGCAAACACAACAACGTCCCCTCTAGTGGGATCCCACCCGCGATACGCAAGACGATTAACGACTATGCGATCTCCCGAAGCAAGCCCAGGTTCCATGGAAGGTTGGCGAATCAGATAGGGTTGCAATACTCCCCAACGAAGAAATCCACCGATCAGTATAACCACACCGATAATTCCCAAAATCCATTTTCGTTTTGATTTCTGACGTTCCATCGTCTCGCTCCCCTCTTGCACTACTCTTTTAGTATGAACAAGAATCTCTGGAGCATACGCCACAAAAACAATTTATTGGCTCAATATTATTATTTTCCATCTCATATCAGGCAACAACGTGCCAATAGTATATAGAAAACTGGCTAGCGCCAAGCACGGTCATGAATGGCCGAGAGTCCCTGTAGCCATTGATTGGCAAGGAAGGGACACATTATGCGCTAGCGGTAGCCATAGTTGCACTTATAACGCTGTAGCCTTGACTCAACAGGACGTTTGAGGTTATTAGAGCCGTCAAGGACAGCAAGCCGTGATAACGAGAAGGTACACAACGAGAAATTATATCCCAATAAGTTATAACTTCTCGTTGTGTAAAAAAAAAGAGCCAGATTGCTCCAGCCCATTTTCAACCTTATACGATACGACGATCTCGAATCCGTGCTGCTTTACCTGAAAGTGCACGTAAGTAGTAAAGCTTAGCCCTACGAACGACACCTCGACGCGCCACCTCAATCTTATCCAAACGAGGTGAGTGCAAAGGAAAAGTACGTTCTGCTCCGACGCCTGCGACGACACGACGAACAGTAAAAGTCTCTCTGATGCCGCCACCTTTCATTGCGATGACAAGCCCTTCAAAAACCTGAATACGTTCACGAGTTCCCTCAACGATACGCACATGTACACGTACTGTATCCCCTGGACGGAAGTCAGGAAGATCCTTTTTCATTTGTTCTTCTTCAATCATGCGAATATAATCCATTATAAATTCCCTCCTTCCTTGTCTAGATGTTCATACACTGATTCTCAGCGAGCGGACCACCTATTATCAGACCAACTTATTTTATCACAACTCATTTATCTATGCAATAGATTTCAAGCTAATCTCGTACTAGTTAGATACTATCAACAACGTTTATATACTTTCTAGAAGCATAGGGTGCAACTCAGGCTACCATTAGACGCCTGATGGCTTGATGTTTCCAGTTTTTTCTATATCTTCAGTGTCCGCGTAAGCGATCCAAAATAATAGCAACAGCCGAACGCACGGATAGATGATTATAATCCGTGGGGCCATAGATTGGTTCTAGGATTCGATCCATCTGTTCGACATCTTCTTTAAGTAGTCCCCAACCCGTACCAAACAGTAATAGAATCGGCGCTTCCTTAGTTTCTATGTCCTCACGAAGCTGTGCATAGGTGACTGTATTAGCATATTTCCGAGCATCCGTCGCCACTTTAACAGGTGCTACCCCATGTTCTGCTTCAATTTCTGTATATACCTCATTCAAATTATTCGCGATTTTTACCCGTGCAAACGCTTCTTGGCGATCAGGATTATAATTTGCTCCATACCCTTCTTGCCAAAAACCCATAATACGTTTAGCCAACTGGCGTTGTGCTTCAGCGGGATGAACCACATAATAGCGTTTAATGCCATAAGTTGTTGCGCAACGCGCAATATCATGAAGATCCAAGTTTGTGATTGAAGTTGCTACCGTTTCCATATTCTTATTGTACACAGGAGCATGGATTAAAGCTAAGTATATGTCTGCCATGGAGTTCCTCCCAACGCACTACTAAAACCCAGATGTCTGAGTCAATTATCAATATTCACGTATCTATTTTCAAAGCTTCCATTTCTCTCAATGGGAGTCCTCGCTTAGCTTGCTCGCGGGATTATGAGAGGACTTCCGTCGCCGTTTAGGCCGCGGGCAGAGATGTTTCCCCAAATCTTGCCAGGCTGCAATCTCCTCGTGTTCAAGGATGAGTTCCTCTAATATTGAATAATCCTCAGGTCCAAAAGTAACGGCATTAATTAAATCCGGACGACGCAAAAAAGTGCGTCTTAGCGATTCTTTTCTTCTCCACCGCTTAATAAACGCGTGATGGCCAGATAACAAAATTTCAGGAACCTGCCGCCCCTCGAAATCAGCCGGACGCGTATACTGAGGATATTCCAAGAGTGAGATGCTGTGTGAATCCTCTTCGGCAGAGGCATCTTCTCCAAGCACGCCAGGAACAAGGCGCGCAACTGCATCAATCATGACCATTGCGGCAAGCTCTCCGCCTGTCAACACATAGTCTCCGATGGACATCTCTTCGTCCGCCAACTCACGGATTCGCTCATCAAACCCCTCGTAATGCCCACATATGAAAACCAGTTCCCCTTCTTCTGCCCACTCCTTAGCCTTCTCTTGACGAAAGACTTCACCTTGTGGAGACATTAGAATAACCTTTCGTCTCCCACAAGGCTTAGGCAAATCTCGTATTGCTGCAAAAATAGGTTCAGGCTTTAAGAGCATGCCTGCCCCCCCACCATAGGGAACATCATCCACATTTTTATGTTTGCTAATTGCATAATCTCTGAAGTTCACAAACTGTATTTTAACCAATTTCGCTTCTTGTGCGCGTTTGAGGATGCTTTCTTGTAAAGGCGCAAACATTTCTGGAAATAACGTCAAAACGGTAAATTTTATCATCCGATATTTAACCCTCCAACAGCCCCGGAGGAAGTGTGACATCCATTCGTCGACCCTCAACATCCACATGCAAGACAACACTCTTTAGTGCTGGGACACATATTTCACCTTTGGGTCCCTTGACCAAATAGACGTCATTTGCTCCAGTTTCCAAGACTGAAGACAAAGTGCCTAACAAGACATCCCCGTCATACACTTGCATTCCTTCAAGCTCAAAGTAATACCAGCCCTCTTTCAAAGGAGGGACTTCTGAGCGGTCGATCAGAACCTCCCAGCCACGATACTTTTCTGCTTGGTCTATACCTTCAATTCCTTCCACAATGAGAAAGACTAAATCCATCTGTACTCGGGCTGAAATAATTTTGAAGGGTCTTTCGTGCATTCCACACCTCAAGATTATTTCCTTAAGTTTGAGAAATCGCGCAGGGTCAGTCGTTAACGGGTAAATCTTCAGCTCTCCGCTAAAACCATGCGGACGCAACACTTCTCCGATCAGCACTTCATCCATTGTTTTCCCTCCCTAACGCAGATAGTTTTAAACGTTGAGAAGGGCACTAGGCCCTCCTCAACGTTATTGATCAATGTCCATATGAACCCGGCGACCATCTTTGACAGCTGCCGCTTTAACCAGCGTACGAATAGCGTTTGCGATCTTTCCCTGTTTCCCAATAACCTTACCCATATCTTCAGGTGCAACAGTCAGTTGCAGATGAACGCTCTTATCTGTCTCAGACTGGGTAACGTTGACTTGGTTAGTATGATCGACAAGTGCTTTCGCGAGGATTTCGACAAGTTCCTTCACAGGAACCCCCCCTCTCACTTACACTTAGTTCTTGGACTCGTGGAATTTGGCTATGATACCAGCCTGACTCAGCAAAGACTTAGCAGTATTCGAAGGCTGTGCTCCTGTTGAGAGCCATTTTAAAGCCTTTTCCTCATCGATGTTCAAAATTGCAGGGCTTTTTGCCGGATCATAATAACCTATTTGTTCAATGAACCGTCCATCACGAGGAGCTCTAGCGTCTGCAATAACCATACGATAGATAGGATTCTTTTTCGCACCGATGCGGCATAAACGAATTTTAGTAGCCATTTTTTCACCTCCTTAAAATACTGTTGCACATTTAGCCATAGATTAGTTAAACTAAACTTAAAACTTCGTTTAAAGCAAGTTTATTATATAAACAACGCTATAGTATAGCGTGTGTCCATCAAAGCGTCGGAAAGCGCATTCCTGCCTTTTTCCCTTTTTTCCCTTTTTTGCCCATTCCGAGCATTCCCATGCCACCCGGGTTGGCAAATTGCTTCATCATTTTTTGCATTTGTTCAAACTGTTTTAGGAGACGGCCTACGTCTTGTACCGATGTTCCGCTTCCTTTAGCAATTCTCTTTTTTCGAGAATCTTTAATAACAATCGGTTTGCGGCGCTCTTCCATCGTCATTGAACGAATGATGGCCTCAAGATGAGCCGTGTCCTTTTCGTCGATTTGAACATCTTTTAATTGCTTACCCATACCACCTGGAAGCATTTCCAAAATTGAGGAAATCGGGCCCATTTTCTTCATCTGCTGCATCTGATCCAGGAAATCATCGAGAGTGAATTCCTGCTTACGAAGCTTCTGTTCCATTTCTTTCGCTTTTTTCTCATCGAAAGATTCTTGAGCTTTCTCGATCAGAGTCAGCACATCGCCCATCCCCAAAATTCGAGAAGCCATACGGTCTGGATGGAAAGGTTCTAGCGCATCCATTTTTTCGCCCGTCCCGGCAAACTTAATGGTACACCCGGTCACTGCTTTAATAGAAAGAGCAGCCCCGCCGCGCGTATCTCCATCCAGCTTTGTGAGAATGACACCATCAAGACCCAAGTCTTTATGAAACGATTCCGCAACATTAACAGCGTCCTGACCCGTCATTGCGTCGACTACTAATAAAATCTCATGTGGTTTCACAGACGCTTTAATATCCCGTAGTTCAGACATCAACTCTTCATTGATATGCAAACGTCCAGCCGTATCTATAATTACCACATCTTGCCCATTCGAATTAGCGTGCTTGATGCTCGCCCTAGCTATATCTACAGGAGCGTCTTGGCCCATAGAAAAAACAGGCACTTCCAGTTGATCACCCAAGACCTGCAACTGCTTGATAGCAGCAGGACGATAAATATCGCACGCAACTAACAGCGGATGCTTACCTTGTTTTTTTAGCATATTGGCTAATTTTGCGGCATGGGTTGTTTTCCCTGCACCTTGAAGGCCTATTAGTAAGATCACTGTGGGTGGTTTTGGTGCAATCAAGATTTTACCTGTTGCGCCACCCATAAGTTCAATCATTTCTTCATGCACAATCTTAATGACAAATTGTGCGGGTGAAAGGGATTCTAAAACTTCCTGTCCAATCGAACGTTCCTTAACCTTGGCTACAAAGTCTTTGACCACTTTAAAGTTAACATCTGCCTCCAATAAAGCAACGCGAACCTCTCGCATAGCCTCATTGACATCCGCTTCCTTTAATCGGCCCTTTCCTTTGAGCCGTTTAAATGTTTCTTGGAGTTTTTCGCTTAGTCCTTGAAACATGCCTGTCCCCGCTTTCGATTTGATCCACTCTTAAGACTCTAACTTCCGGCTTCTGGCCCTTAACTCTGATTTCACTCATCTGACATATTAACATAAACTTCATCAATTATGGCGCGTATTCGTTGATGGCGCTTCCATGCTGACGAGCTGGTAAAATCCTGCTCCACTAATTCCTGTGACAACTCTTTTATTTCCATTAATTTCTCACGTTCCGCCCAGAACCTCTGAACAAGCCCTAATTTCTCCTCGTACTCTGCAAGGATCCGCTCTGTGCGTTTGAGTAGATCATGAATAGCCTGACGGCTGATATGTTCTAACTCAGCGATTTCAGCTAAAGAAAGATCCTGTTGGTAATGAAGGTCCCATACGTTACGTTGCTTTTCAGTAAGAAGTGGGCCATAGAAATCTGCTAAGAGAGCCATTTTGGCGAGTTTTTCCATCCCAACCCCCTTGTAAAGCAATTTTACTTTACAACGAATTTTAGACGATATTGAACGGTTTGTCAAGACAGAATTTTAATAGGGATACATAAACTCCCCCTACAAAATCCAGTTCCTCTTTGTAGCGCAATTCACGAATGCCCCTTAGGATTTACGAGCTTACGGTATTGGCGTGATTACCCGTTCAACTCCCCATTAATCCGTTTCGCGCGGGTTTCCGCTTCTTGGCAAACCTTGCCCACATCCATTGTCAAAAGCTTGCGTTCTTCCATGAGTAGTTTGCCATCTACCATCACCGTGCGCACATCCCCTGCATGAGCAACATAGACCAGATGTGCTGGAATGGAGAAGCGAGGATAGAAATGCGGTTGATCCATGTCTATGGAGATAATATCTGCTTTAAAGCCTGGTGCGAGCATCCCCACATCTTCAAGACCGAGCGTTTGAGCCCCACCAAGCGTCGCCATTTCTAAGACTTCATACGCTGGGAGTGCAGTTGAATTTACCTTTAGCTTTTGTTGGAGTGCCGCAGAGCGCATCTCTCCAAAAAGATCAAGATTGTTATTACTTGATGCGCTGTCAGTTCCTAGTCCTAGGATAACGCCTTTAGCGCGCAACTCCGTTATTGGAGCAGTGCCACTACTTAGCTTCATGTTACTTTCCGCATTATGGGCAACACAAACGCGCTTACTAGCGAGGATGTCCATATCTTCCGGTGTCAGATGAACACAGTGCGCTGCCACGACATGCCCTCCGAAAAGCCCTAGCTCATCGAGCCACTGCACAGGGGTTTTTCCGTATTGCTCCTGAATAATCTTAATTTCATCTTCAGTTTCTGCCACATGAATATGAATCCCCACGCCCAGTCGATCAGCCTCAACTTTCACGCTGCGCAGATACTCCGCAGAGCAAGTGTAGGGAGCGTGTGGACCAAACATGATACTGATTCGTCCTGCCCCAGCTCCGTGATAACGCTGAACCAATTCAATATTTTCTTCTAAAGCCCGCTTGCCGTTTGGACCGTTTCCTATAAGTCCTCGGGAAAGGACAGCACGAGTCCCGGCCATGAGCACAGCTTCTGCAACTTGATCCATTGAAGCATACATATCAAGCATGGTCGTCGTTCCAGAACGGATCATTTCACAAAGCGCCAAGGCCGTCCCCCAATAAATGTCCTCTTCTGTTAATTTTTCTTCGAAGGGCCACACCTTCTCCTTGAGCCAAGGCATAAGGGGCAGGTCATCTGCATAGCTCCTAAGTAACGTCATAGCGGCATGGGTATGAGTGTTAATTAAACCCGGCATAACCACGTCATTAGGCAATTCCAGAATACGGTCGGGTATAAATCCTGTCGGAACTGAGCCATATGCCCCTACCGAAACAATCCGATCGTTCTCTATCGCAATTTCCCCTTGGGGATAAAATGAATCTGGACCTGTCATTGGTAATACCATGGCACGTATTAGAACTTTTGACATACTTTTCATTCTCCTCACCACCCGTCGACAAGGGATCTCTTCAACTTACGAAGATCTCTTTCTCAGAAGATTACGATCGTACCATCAATTTAAGGAGGTTGACTGAATATGGTGGGGCTACAATCCCTTTTTCCGTGATAATCCCAGTGATATATTTCGCTGGGGTGACATCAAAAGCTGGATTATAAACATTAACCTCCGAAGGCGCAACTTGTAGCCCAAAGCACTCACGCATTTCTTTGTCAGGGCGTACTTCAATTGGAATTTCTTGGCCAGTGGCTACCTTCAAATCAATAGTTGAGGTCGGAGCTGCTACATAAAAAGGAATGCCATGCGCATGCGCCAAGACCGCTACGGAGTAAGTCCCGATTTTATTCGCTGTATCTCCGTTGGCCGCGATCCGGTCCGCTCCAACAATCACTAGGTCCACTTTGCCTTGTTGCATTAGGTAACCGGCCATATTGTCTGCAATTAGGGTCACTGGAATCTTATCTTTCATGAGTTCCAAGGCTGTAAGGCGTGCACCTTGTAACAAGGGTCGTGTTTCATCCGCATAAACATGAATATTTTTACCTGCTTCATGGGCCTTTCGAATTACGCCTAGAGCAGTACCGTACTCTACAGTGGCTAAAGCCCCCGCGTTACAATGGGTTAGAATATTGGCCTTCTCAGGGACAATCTCGTTTCCATGTTGCCCAATAAGGCGATTCATTTTGCAATCATCCTCGGCAATGCGATTCGCTTCCTCAATGAGAATCCGCCTTACCTCATCTAAATCTTCGACTTCCCAACATTCACGCAAGCGATCTTCCATGCGTCGCAGTGCCCAAAATAAGTTGACCGCAGTGGGTCGAGTTGCCTCGAGTCTATCCTGTACCTCTTCCATGAAACTGGGAAGCCCTTCTCGATCACCCTGGTATTCTATCGCTCCTAACGCATATCCATAAGCAACTGCTGCTCCAATGGCAGGCGCTCCACGTACTTCCATGTGTTCGATCGCCTCTGCCACTTCCTTATAGGACAAAGCATTCCGATATACAGTTTCAACTGGAAGCTTGCTCTGGTCTAATATTCGCAAGGAATTTCCTAGCCATTCAATCGATTTCATCGTCCCACTGCCTTTCTAAAACTTACCAACTTCTTCATTCGCTGAGGCACATAGACAATTCTGACCAGTAGCCCATAACTCGAAGGTCTCTTGAATGAGCTGTGCGACCTTTACCCCTGGTATCTTCATACTCTCCGTTACTTCTGCGTGGGTTAAAGGATGCGTTGCAATCCCAGCCGCTTCGTTCGTTACCATCCCAATAGAAGCGTAACACATCCCAAGCTCCCGAGCCAGAACAACTTCTGGAACACTCGTCATTCCGACAAGGTCAGCACCAAGGCGTTGAAACATCCGAATCTCTGCAGGGGTTTCAAACCGTGGACCTTCTGTACAGACATAACAAGCCCCATTCTTAACTGCAAAACCAAGATGCTCTGAAGCGTCCATAATAACCTGCCGCACAGCGGAACAGTAGGGTTCTGTCATATCCACATGGAGTACGCCCTGTTTACCACCTTCGTAGAACGTCTGCGGTCGGCTTTTAGTAAAATCAAGGAACTGATCTAGAAGCACCAACTCACCTAAGCGAAAACTCGGAGACAAAGAACCAACAGCTGCTGTGGCAATAATTTTTTGCACTCCTAGTTTTCGTAGCGCCCAAATATTAGCCCTGTAATTCACGAGGTGAGGAGGTGTGGCGTGATCACGTCCATGGCGACTCATAAAAACAAGTTCACGATTCGCAAGATTACCAACAACGGGTTCAACCGTTCCATAAGGTGTTTCCACCGTAATAACGCGCTGTTCTGTCAGTGTAAAATGCTCAACACCTGTTCCCCCAATTAGTGCATAAGGTATCAGATTTCTCCCTCCTCGTCAGACCGATTAAAAAGCGCTGCTGCGAAATCCTGAGGCACAAACGGACGCAAATCTTCGATTCCTTCTCCTATCCCAATCCATTTCACAGGAATCTGAGTTTCTCCTCGGATCCCTAATACCACGCCCCCTTTAGCCGTCCCATCTAATTTCGTTAGGACAATTCCAGTTACTCCTGCTACTTCTTGAAAAAGCTTGGCTTGTTGTAGCGCATTCTGTCCCGTAGTAGCATCCAACACGAGTAACACTTCATGAGGGGCCCCCGGAATTTCACGCTCAATCACACGCTTGACCTTACGTAATTCTTCCATTAAGTTTACTTTATTGTGGAGGCGACCAGCGGTATCCACAATAACAACGTCTATATTACGAGACTTTGCCGCTTGTACCGCATCATAGGCAACAGCGGCAGGATCTGAACCTTCCCGATGCTTAATAACTTCTATCCCAGATCTTTCTCCCCAAACCTCAAGTTGATCAATAGCAGCCGCCCGAAAAGTATCCCCTGCTGCCATGATAACCCTCTTCCCATCCTTTTTCAACCGGTTCGCAAGCTTACCAATCGTTGTTGTTTTGCCAACCCCATTTACTCCAACCACGAGAATAACGCTAGGACCTTGCTCTGCGAAATTAAGCGTTTCCTCTTCCCCCAATAACTCCGCGATCAATTCTTGGAGGACCTCATTAAGCTCACTGGGCTGTGAGATTTTCCGTTTCTTAACTTCTTTACGCAACCGTTCTACCAATTCAAGCGAGGAGTGAACACCGACATCTGAACCAATCAAGGCCTCTTCCAATTCATCATATAACTCTTCATCAATTTTCTTACGACCAGTAAAAACCTCTTCAATCTTTCCCACAAAATTTTCGCGGGTTTTAGTAAGACCTTCTTTAAGCTTAGCGAAAAATCCTGCCACTATTTTAACATCCTCTCAAAAATCGTGGTTCGAAGTTCGGATTCCTAGTTAACATACAAGACTAGAATATCATAATGCATCAGGCATTGCACACAGTCCACATGAAATGTGCATTTTTTTCCCATATCGCCTCCGAATACAAGTTCAAGAACCGTCCCGAACTTGTATTCACAAGCGAGATAGAAATCCCGTGAAAGCGACCCCCAAAGACCCCAAAGCTAAGACGGCGCACATGAAATGTGCCGTCTCCCATAAGTCCTCCCCAAATGCAAGCTCAAGAACCGTCCCCGAACTTCCACACCCTCTCCGTCCTCGTCCCTTCGGTCCCCCGGTCTAAGCCTGGGACGCAGTGTGACACAGCGAGAGGTCTTTACGTAAGCAGTCTAGCAAACTCCGTGAAAGCGACCCCAGATACGGGGAAGCGAACAGGGATGTTCGGCCCTCATTGCGCCAAGGACGGCGCATTTGGCGAAACACTCACTCGTGTTTCGCCCCGCTCCCGCTTTAGGAGCTTGAACGGCTAGTTTGCTCTGCGTCGTAAGTACTGAGCGCTGTGTCACACAAGTCCCCTACAAGGGCCTTATGCCGAATACAACGTATCCTCTCTCTTATCAAGTTGGACAGAAAGCAACTTAGAAACACCGCTCTCCTCCATGGTAATTCCATACAAAACATCAGCTGATTCCATGGTTCCTTTGCGATGGGAGATAACGACAAACTGGGTTGAGTCCGAGAGTCGGTGGATATATTGGGCAAATCTCTGAACGTTAGCATCATCCAAAGATGCTTCAATCTCATCTAAAATACAGAACGGACTTGGTTTAACCCGAAGTAGGGCAAACAAAATGGCTATTGCTGTTAAAGCTCGTTCTCCACCGGACAAGAGAGAAAGGAGCTGTGGTTTTTTACCAGGGGGCTGAGCAATAATCTCGACACCTGTTTCTAACAAGTGCTCTGGATCTACTAAGTGAAGCTCAGCATTTCCGCCACAAAATAGCTCTTTAAAGACTTCTTGAAATGCTCCATTCACCGCATGGAAGCTTTCAATAAACCGTTCACTCATGGTCTTGTCCAGTTCGGAAATCACTTGGCGCAAGGTCTGATCTGCTTCGACTAAATCGTCCTGCTGTGCCAACATAAAAACCTTCCGGGCCAGCATTTTGGGGTATTCTTCGATCGCGGCTTGGTTGATAGGGCCTAAATCGTCAATCTTTTGTTTAAGGGCTTGCACCCTTCGCCATAAAACTGACCTTTCCTCCTCGGTCTGATAAGGTATTGCCTCCTCCCAAGTTAGAGAAAATTCCTCAACTAAACGAGTTTCTCCTGCTTGGCACTCCGTCTCGTAACGGACAACGCGAAGTTCATTGGCATGGAGGCGTTGTTCCAGCGCATGCTCTAGCTGGCGCTTAGAAAGTATCTCCTGTTCCAGTTTAAGTAACCCTGCCGCTAAACCCTCTCGCTCTTGTCTCCGTTGCATTAGTGAGTATTGTTGTGCCTCTTGGGCAAGTGAATGTTTCTCCAATTGCTGGTTCAACGCTCCTTGCTCCGCTTCAACCGTTTGACAGTTTTCTTGAAAACCAACCTGTTTCAGTTTTTTGAGTTGAAGACTGGATTCATTTTCACGAATGATGGATCGTTCGTGTCCAAGTTGCTCTGTGCATTGATTTAATTCTTGCTCCCACTTGGCTAAGCGAATTTTTTCCTGGGTCAGTTGCTCCCCATGTGATTCTATCTCACCAGTTGCGACTTTAGCTTCCTGCTCCCGCCGATTGTACTCTTCACGCAGATTAACCGACGTTCTTTCAGCTATATCCAAACGTTCGGTTAGACTTGTCAAACGAAGGCAAAGTGCGTCTTTTTGGGCCATATTGTCCTGGTTCCGCAGATTTAACCCCATTAAGTCGCTCTCTAACCGACCCAACTGGTTCAGCACATTTTCGTGTACTGTCTTAAGCATGACCTGATGTTCTTTATCTTCACGTTGCTTAAGACTTAAATTATCCATATTTTCCTGAATAGCCCTCAGTCGAAGATCATTCTCGGAGTATTCCTGTTCTTTATCAGACAAGTCTTTTTCTAACCGCACCAAAGCGACATGCAAGGAATCAATTTCACGGGAGCGAGCAAGCAAATTTCCACCTTTGCGCTGAACGCTCCCGCCACTCAGAGAACCTCCTGGATGAACTTGGTCCCCCTCTAACGTCACAATGCGCAGCCTATACCCAGATGCTTTGGCGATCCGAGTCGCGGCATTCATATCCGAGACCACGACGATGCGACCGAGCAGAAACTCCATTGCCGGTTTGTATACTAAGTCGTATGTAACAAGATCTACCGCAACCCCGATATACCCTGGATCTCTCTCTACTACCTGGCTCACGGACATCCGGTTCCCTTGAATTATATCAAGTGGCAGGAAGGTTACTCGTCCAAATTGATGAACCTTTAAATATGAAATAGCTGCTTTGGCACCTTTTTCATTCTCTGCCACAACATTTTGCAACCCAGCACCAAGGGCGGTCTCCAAAGCCAGTTCATATTTTTCCTGCACCGTGATCAGTTCAGCTACCGTCCCGCAGAGGCCAATACAATCTTTGATCCCTTTTTTCTTGGCTAGCATCACCTCGCGTACCCCACGCTGATACCCCTCTAAGGAATTTTCTAAAGACCGCAAAGCGTGCATCCTTGCTCTAGATTGTTCTGTAAGAGTTTTATGCTTCTGAAGTCCCGCATTATTTTCTTGTTGAAGTCCTTTTAACTGATCCCGCTCTGTCCGTAGACTTAACATTTCTTCTTCTCTAGCTATGGCTTGCCTTTCAATCTGACGCAATTCTTTTTCCTGCGCTTCAGAAGTCTCACTCAAGGTTTGACGCTCCGCTACTTTGATCCCTTGCTCCTGCACTATTTGAAGAACTTGTTGTTCTAGCGATGCCAGAGTATGCTGAGCCCCAGTCAATTCATTAGCACAATTGGCCTGCTCTGACAGGGCTTGAAAAAGGTCAGCTTTAATTCGTTCAATTACTTCTGCCAGGTTTCTTTCTCGGACAACATTGAGCTTCTCTTCTTGTTCTAAGACCTTGCGTTGTGATTCTTCAACCGTATGCTTTAAAACCGCTTGCTTTGCCGCAAGGGTACTAATCCGTTGGTTCAAATTCCTTATTTTTTCCTCATCTACCTGGATTTCATCGGTCAACCAAGCAATTTGCTCCTCAAGATACTTGGAACGCTCAGCGCGAATGCTCATCTCATGTTTTAAAGCATCTAGTGCCTGCTCCGCCTGAAAACCTTCTCCTTGCATCCGTTGTAGGTCATCCTCTATTTCTTTTAACAGGACCTTATCTTCTATATTTTTACTCTCTTCAAGCCTCAATAATGCTTGAGCTTCTACTAAGCTGGATTGCAGTGTTTCTGAATCCTTAGAAGCTAAAGACAATTTTTGCTTCCCTTCAGAGATGTCTAGAACGGTCAATTGGATTTCTAGACGTCTTTGTTCAGTAGAGAGCGCAAGGCTTTGTTCGGCCACTTGGGCTTGGGCAGCCAGAGGAGTCAGTTGCGCCTCAATTTCTCGCACGATATCATCAAGCCGCTGGAGATTTGATATTGTTGCATCAAGACGCTTTAAGGCTTCGCGCTTTCTGTAACGAAACTTGGTAATTCCAGCCGCTTCTTCGATCAGCGATCGACGTTCTTCCGATTTTAGGTTTAAGATTTCCTCAATCCGCCCCTGCCCAATGATCGAGAATCCTTCTTTTCCGGCTCCTGTATCCATAAATAGTTCCTGAATATCTCTGAGTCGGCAGGATGCATTGTTAATCAAATATTGCCCATCACCATCGCGATAAACCCGTCGAGTTATCGTGATTTCTCGAAAATCTAATGGGAAAATTCCAGTTGTGTTATCAAAGATTAGAGAAACCTCTGCCATGCCGACAGGGCGTCGTTGTGTGCTCCCAGAAAAAATCACATCTTCCATTTTAACCCCACGGAGGCTCTTAGCGCTTTGTTCTCCCAGCACCCAACGCACTGCATCGGCGACATTACTTTTACCGCTCCCATTTGGACCGACAATTACGCTTAGTCCATGGCCTAATTCTAATTTGACACGATCAGCGAACGACTTAAATCCCTGAATATGAATTCCCTTTAAGAAAACCGGGAAATCCTCAGGTTTAGCCATCGTTCTCCCTCCCCCAATGTTCTAGAACCTGCTTTGCGGCATGTTGCTCTGCTTCTTTTTTGGTACGTCCCATACCTTTGCCCATTAACTCCCCTTGAAGAAAGACACCCGCCGTAAAGCATTTATTGTGATCAGGTCCTTCTTCTACTAATATCTGATAGTTTACTTCTTTTTCTTCTCGTTGCGCCTTTTCCTGCAACACAGTTTTGTAGTCTCCATAATTCCCTTCGGCGACTTCGTCGATAGACGGTTTGAGCAACTCCAAAATGATCCTGCGTGCCTCTTGTAATCCATATTGCAAGTAAATTGCTCCAATAACGGCTTCCCAAGCATCTGCCAAGATGGAGGGACGTTCCCGACCACCAGATACCTGCTCCCCTTTACCGAGTAATAGCTCTTGCCCCAACTCAATTTCATGCGCTTTGTGAGCAAGTATGGTTTCATTCACAACCGCGGCTCGCATTTTCGTGAGTTCCCCTTCTGGCCGATCTGGATAACTCAGATACAGATATTCCGCAACAACAAAGTCCAAAATCGCATCGCCCAAAAACTCTAGACGTTGGTTATTTTCTTTGCCGAACTGTGGATTTTCAAAAACATACGAAGGATGGGTCAAGGCCGTGCTAAACAAGCGATTAGGCGGGGTCTCCAAGCCCAATCGCTTTGCCAATTTAAGTCCAGGCTCTTGCTTCTGAGAAGTTAAGGCATATTTCTTTCGCCCGTTCCTTCCCTCTGTCTTCAAGTAATTCGTACTCACCTTAGGGCTCTTTTCGACCATTAGTTTAGATCTCCTTACCTTTAGTCAAATTTTTTCAATATGATGGTAGCATTATGCCCTCCAAAACCTAAGGAATTGGACAGAGCCACATTCACGACTTTTTTGCGTGCTAGATTAGGGACATAATCGAGATCGCATTCTGGGTCCGGCTCACCATAATTTGTCGTCGGCGGGATCATTCCTCGCTCAATGCTAAGCGCACAAATAATCGCTTCAATGGCTCCCGCAGCTCCCATTAAATGCCCGGTCATTGATTTAGTAGAACTAATCGCCAGCTTCGACGCATGATCTTCAAACACAGTTTTTATGGCAGCTGTTTCCGCGGCATCGTTAGGACCTGTGCTAGTTCCATGCGCATTGATATAGCTAACATCCTCGCCACTTACCCCTGCATCCTTTAAAGCTAAGCGCATTGCACGGACTGCACCAGCACCGCCAGGTGCCGGGCTCGTAATATGATAGGCATCCGATGTGCTACCATAGCCCGCCAGTTCGGCATAAATGTGGGCACCACGAGCCTTTGCGTGTTCAGCGGATTCTAAAACCAAAACCCCTGCCCCTTCGCCCATGACAAAGCCACTTCGTCGTTTATCAAAAGGTCGGCTGGCTTGCTCTGGATTTTCCTTCTCAGTGGACATCGTCTTAGCTGCGCAAAAGCCAGCAAAAGCCAAACTTGTTATCGGCGCCTCAGTCCCTCCGCAAAGCACGACATCTGCTTCTCCACGTTGAATAATCCGTAACGCTTCCCCAATAGCGTTGGTGGCCGAAGCACAGGCAGTAACAATCGTCATACTAGATCCCAGCAATCCAAACTCAATGGATATATGTCCAGCTGCCATGTTACTAATCAGCATTGGGACAAAAAATGGAGTAATCCGACCGCTCCCCTTTTTCATGAGCACTTCTTTTTGTTCTTCAAACGTTATAACGCCACCAATTCCACATCCCATAACAGTACCGGCACGTTCCATGTCTACTTTCTCGAAATCCAACCCAGAGTCTTGCACCGCCAACTTCGCTGCTGCGATGGCAAATTGAGCAAAGCGGTCCATGTGGCGACTTTCTTTTTTGCTAATCCATTCCGTTGGTTCGAAGTTTTTGACCTCTGCTGCAACCTTAGTCGGCAAATCTGATGTATCAAAACGGGTTAACAGTCCAACTCCAGACTTCCCCGCGATCAAATTATCCCAAAATTCATCAAGATGGTTTCCTACGGGAGAGATAACACCCATTCCCGTAATCACTGCTCGGTGTTTCAACACTCTTCCTCCTTTAAGCTGAGTATACCGTTTTTTATATCCTTAAAAATTTCATGCACAGACAATATCTCTTTAATCTTATGAACATTTGCCCCTGAAAATATAAGACCCTCTCCGACATCGCCCTGTTGGGCCTTAATTAAGCGACTCATTATACAAAAGTTTCTCTCACACCGTTTGAGACAATGGTTACATTCCGTTGGTCTGACGTCGACCTTGTCCTCAAGCGCCTGGGTAAAGGGATTCCTAATTCCCCGCCCAGGTAACCCAACTGGACTATGAACCATAACGATGTCCTCTTCAGTAGCCTTTAACATTTCCATTTTCCAAGCGAGAGCCGCACCGCTCTCTTCGCTTAGTGCAAACCGAGTTCCCATTTGTACCCCATCTGCGCCAAGTTTCAGTGTCCTAGCAACGTCTTCTCCATTAACGAAACCTCCCGCACCTATGACCGGGATACTGACTGCTTCTATTACTTCTGGTAGGATCTCGTGTATAGAACGATCTGTCCCAAGATGACCACCAGCCTCTAACCCTTCCACAACCACAGCGGCTGCTCCAAGCTTCTCAGATAATCTAGCAAGTTTAGCTGATGAAACAATAGGTACAACCGGAACGTTCTTTTCTTTTCCCCAGGTGAACATATCCCTTGAAAAGCCAGCTCCTGAAATTAGAAGGTCAATTTTCTCATCAAACGCAGCGTGAACCAACTGAGCGAATTCATTGACAGCAAACATAATATTTACCCCGATTATGCCTTTGGTTAGTCGACGCGCTTCGCGAATTTCCGAGATCAGTTCCTCCACAGACAAACCACTGCCTGCAATTATTCCAATGCCTCCCTCTTCCGCAACAGCTGCGGCGAGAGGGGCCATGGATATCCTAACAGCCATCCCTCCTTGAATAACAGGAATTTTGGCCACTAAATTAGCAATACGAAGTTCGGGTATTTTCACAGTTGTTCCTCCTGTCAGAGTTCTACCTATTATCGTCAGGTATGAGTTACAATCCTCTAGATATCTATCTGAACTCTCTCCAACTATACTCAGGGGAGAGAGACCATCTCTTGAAAGAAAGTCCCGCAACTGAGTACGGGACTTTTTTAGGTTATTTGTTTCCCTGAATGTAGCTAACGGCATCTCCGACTGTCCGAATTTTTTCGGCTTCCTCATCTGGAATATCCAAATCGAATGCCTCTTCTAGAGCCATAATTAGTTCTACAATATCCAAAGAATCTGCATCTAGCTCTTCAAAGGAGGTCTCCTGGGTAACATTAACTTCGTCTACCCCAAGTTGTTCGACGACGATGGCTTTCACTTTTTCGAAAACTTCCATGCTGCTTCTTCACCTCCTTTCAAAGATGACTAAAAACTATATTTCCATACCCCCGTCAACACTCAATGTCTGTCCTGTTATATAAGCTGCCTCCGGGGACACAAGGAATCGAACCACTTTCGCAACGTCCTCGGGCTCTCCTAGCCGACCGAGTGGGATTGCACGCAAAACTTCCGAGTGCATTGCTTCTCCTAATGTTTCCGTCATATCTGTCGAAATATAACCTGGAGCAACAACATTAACCCGAATTCCCCGCGATGCAAACTCCTTAGCAATGGATTTAGAAAAACCGATAATACCAGCTTTTGCTGCCGCATAATTAGCTTGTCCAGCATTACCCGAAAGACCTACGACGGACGAAATATTGACTATAACACCTGATCGTTGTTTAAGCATTCCTTTGCTGACCGCTTTAGTACAGAGGAAAACACCTTTGAGATTAGTAGCTAAGACCGCATCCCAATCGACCTCTTTCATACGGAGCAACAAAGAATCCCTTGTAATTCCAGCATTGTTGACCAAAATATCAATCTTACCAAAATGATCTAATGCAGTTTTTATTAAACGATCAACATCAGCAGTTTGGCTGACATCCCCTTGAACGGCTATACATTCTCCGCCAGCATCACGAATCAATTGGAGTGTTTCCTCAGCCTTATCGACACGTCCAGCATAATTGACAACAACTTTCGCACCCACTTCTGCTAACTCCAGAGCAATGGCACGTCCAATCCCCCGTCCACTTCCAGTGACTATGGCCACGCAATCATTCAGCATCATTTTAACGACTCTCCTTCAAATATGCAAGTGACTTTTTCAAGGACGCCATATCCTCTACGCGGAGAAGATTGACATCAGGGGCAATTTTCTTTACTAAACCTGTCAGAACTTTACCAGGACCGCACTCGACAAAGGTATCGACTCCTAAATCTAAAAGATGACGAACAGATTGCTCCCAGCGAACAGCACCACTAACTTGCTCGACCAACGTGCTCACCGTACGTGTTGGAGAGTTGACTTCCGTCGCATCGATATTCGCAATAACTGAGCAACGTGGAGTTTTCCAGGGCACACTCTCCAAAACCAGCCTTAGTTTTTCCCCCGCTGCTTCCATTAAACAAGAGTGAAATGGCCCACTCACTACGAGCGGAATCGCACGCTTTGCCCCCAACTCCTTCGCGACCTCGCTCGCATAGGCTACTGCCAAAACGTCTCCGGAAATAACCACTTGTCCCGGACAGTTGTAATTTGCGGGTGCGACCACGCCCTGCCCCCTTGCTCGAAGGCAGGCTGCTTCCACCAGCTCACTACTGAGCCCCAGGATGGCAGCCATCCCCCCGCCACTCGGAACGGCCGCTTGCATTAGTTCTCCGCGTTTTCTAACCACACGCAGTGCTTCCACCAAGTCCAGACTCCCCGCTGCTACATGCGCCGAATACTCGCCGAGGCTGTGCCCCGCAACATAATCCGGTTCAATTCCAGCCTCGGCTAGAAGCTGGAATGCCGCAACACTTACCAGTAAGATCGCCGGTTGAGTGTTAGCCGTCTGTTGAAGTTCTTCTTCTGGCCCCTCTGACAACAATGTTATAAATTCTCTACCTAAAATATCGCAGGCCGACTGCTGCACTCTTTCCCCGCTCGGCGTTAGAAATAATTCTTTTCCCATACCGACATACTGTGATCCTTGTCCGGGGAAAATAAAGGCTAGTTTACCCAAGTTCTAGCTCCTCCTCTCCCCGAATCGGGCCGAAAGCCGCATAAATTCTCGTTCTGCTGATTCCATAATATCCTGAACAATATTGGCGACAGGTTCAATTCTGTTAACCGCTCCAGCAATTTGGCCGGCCATAATGGAGCCGTTCTGAACATCTCCATCCACCATGGCTAAACGTAACCGACCGACACCCAGTTCAGAGATCTCATCAGGCGACATGCCTTCCCGCTCATATTGATCAACCTCACGGGTAAAGTGATTATCCAAGCAACGAACCGGATGACCCGTTGAACGTCCGGTAATAACCGTAGAACGGTCCTTAGCTTTAATAATTTTATCTTTGATAAGCGGAGAAATAGTACATTCCTCTGCACACATAAAACGAGTCCCCATTTGCACCCCTTCAGCTCCTAATGCTAAAGCAGCAATTAAGCCTCGGCCATCTGCAATACCGCCTGCTGCAATGACCGGAATCTTCACAGCATCAACCACCTGAGGAACTAGAGGAAACGTTCCAATTTCTCCGATATGTCCCCCGGACTCCATCCCTTCAGCAATGAGTGCATCAACTCCTGCCTTCTCTAAACGTTTAGCCAGCGCGACGGAGGCAACAACCGGGATTATCTTTGTTCCGATTTCTTTCAGCATTGGCACATACTTTCCAGGATTCCCTGCGCCAGTTGTAATTACTGGGACACGCTCTTCCAAAATCACCTGCATGACTTCGTCCACAAACGGAGACATAAGCATTACATTAACTCCATACGGTTTTTTCGTAATGGCTTTCACTTTTCGAATTTCCGCGCGCAACCAGTCCGCAGGTGCCTGTCCAGAACCAATAATACCCAATCCACCACTTTCTGAAACAGCAGCGGCTAACTCTCCAGTTGCAACCCACGCCATGCCACCTTGAAAAATCGGATATTCAATCCCAATTAGGTCACAAATTCTTGTTTTAATCATTCTTTTAACCCTACTTTCCTCCATCTCAATACACAAGCCCCCCAAGTTAAGCCTGTACCAAATCCAACCATAACAACGGTATCCCCCTCGACAAGGCGTCCTTCTTTAGAGGATTCATCTAACGCCACCGGAATAGAAGCGGCGGACATATTACCATATTTATCTAAATTAATGACCACTTTATTCGGGGAAATCCCCAGCCGCTTAACTGCTGCATCTATAATTCGAATATTGGCTTGATGAGGGATCAGCAAATCCACATCCTCATGCGTTAAACCAGCCTTCTCAAGGACTTTCCCCACAACGTCGCCCATAATTCGAACTCCGAATTTGTAGACCTCGCTGCCCGCCATTTGAAGAGTATGCAGCTTTTTCTGAACGGTCTCTAAACTTGTCGGATGCATAGACCCCCCAGCTGGTTGACTGAGTAATTTGCCACCAGAACCGTCAGAACCTAATTCGAAACCTAAAAAACCATATCCCTCTTCAACTGGCTGCAAAACCGCTGCCCCTGCACCATCACCAAAGAGGATACACGTCGCACGATCTTCCCAGTTAAGGATTTTGCTCATTGTCTCGCCTCCGATGACAAGCACAGTTTTGTACATTCCAGTGGCAACGAACTGGCTACCTGTCACCACTCCATAGATAAAGCCAGTACATCCTGCTTCTAAATCAAAAGCTGCCGCTTTCTTGGCCCCTAACCGATCTGCTACAAGACAGGCTGTAGCCGGAAATGCATAGTCAGGTGTAATCGTCGCTACAATGATGAGATCAACGTCCTCAGGTGCTAACTTTGCATCCTCCAAAGCCCGCAATCCCGCTATATAACACAATTCTGAAACTGGCATATCCTCAGCAGCAAAATGGCGTTTCCGTATACCTGTGCGTGAGGTAATCCATTCGTCGTTAGTATCCATCATTTTTTCCAAATCCACGTTGGTTACAATATTTTCAGGAACATATGACCCCGTCCCTACAATTCCAACACTAAACATAGTCATGTCCTCTTTTCTCTTTAGTGAGACTGCCACTTCTCCAAGTGAGAATGATACCCTCAATGTTTAACTTTAGTTGAACGCATCTCACGATTTAGGAATACCTTCTCGGATCTGTTCAATCAAACGCACATCAATACATTCTTGGGCCACTCGAATGGCATTAAAGATTGCCTTTGTTTTCGAGCTCCCATGGCAAATTATACTAATTCCATTAACGCCCAGCAAAGGAGCTCCGCCATACTCAGCATAGTCCATCATCCGAGCGATCTCTTTTAAACCTGGTTTCACCGCTAGAGCACCCAACTTGCGAATTAAATTCGAAGTAATTTTCTCCTTAATCAACTGAAACAGTACTCCAGCTAATCCTTCAGCCGTTTTAAGCAAAACATTACCGACAAACCCTTCACAAACGACCACGTCAGCACGCCCATAAGGTACATCCCGGCCCTCAACATTCCCAATGAAATTAAGGGGAGCAACTTTAAGCAAAGAATACGCTTTCTGAGTCAGTTCGTTTCCTTTCCCTTCTTCACTTCCTATGTTCAGCAAGCCAACGCGCGGATTTGGAATTTTTAAAATTTTTTCCGCGTAAATGCTACCCATCAGTGCATACTGACAAAGTTGTTCAGGTGACGCATCCAAGTTAGCTCCTACATCGAGAATAAGTTTTCCTCCCTCCGCAGTTGGCAGGACTGTCCCAATGGCCGGTCGTTCGATTCCCTTGATACGTCCTAAACCTAATAGTGCAGCAGCCATCTGTGCTCCAGTGCTACCTGCACTCACAACAGCATCAGCCTCGCCAAGTTTAACCAATCGGCTCGCAACCACGATTGAGGCATCCTTCTTCTTGCGAACAGCATTTGCTGGATGTTCATCCATCCCTATCACTTCAGACGCTTCTACGAGGGATATATTAGCGGGTTTGGCGCCTACGAAAAATGGTAGGATCCGCTCTTGTTGGCCCACTAGGATAAGCTGCACATTAGGCCATTTTTCAGCGGCCATCAGCGTTCCTTTTATTATCTCCTCCGGGGCATAATCTCCACCCATGGCATCCACTGCAATTCTCACTATTCCACCTCCATTTCCCGTACATCCGAACCATTTAATGCAAAGAGTACCCAATCTCCTTGAAGCACTTCCTCTGTACCAACATGTACAGATACTTGGACCCAATATTTGTTCTGCTTTCGTTTTAGAACCTTTCCGACAGCCACGACGACCTCACCTAACTGAACTGGCCGTAAGAACTTTAACTTGACGCTGCCAGTCAAAGCCATAGGTGCATCAACTAAGGCAATGGCCAGGGAATTAGCTTGGGCAAATAAATAATGCCCACGTGCAACTCGAGCCTTGGTCAAAACCATACTCTCATCAATCACTAGCTCTGAACAAGCTCTCTCACCAATAACAAGTTCTAGCAAGTCCCCGATCAGTTCCTGGTAATCTAACGACTGTAACGTTGAGTACGCTTCCTGGGCAACTGCCCGGGTTCGTTTACGTAGTTCAGGAATTCCTAGTTCTCCACGATCTAAACGAATGGTCGAGACACTTACTTTATACTTTTCCGCAAGTTCATCATCTGTAAAGAACGGATGTTTAGAGAGCTCTTCCCCTAATATTTTGCGGCGTTCCTCTTTACTCCTACGGCCCATCTATATCACCATTTCTTATCCTAATTACAGTTTCTTGATTAACATTGTAAATACTAAATCATGTTTCGAAGTCCTAAATTCAGGTGTCAAACCATGAAATGTATAACTAACAATCGAATTTCAAAATTATGACCTGGTCACAATTATAAACTATGTCGGTACACTTTTCAAGAAATAACCCTGTCGATTGCTGATGGAATATTAGAGCATTCCTGTATTATATTCTCTTAGGACACAAGACGCGTTGCACTGTATCCTAAAAAAAACAAAGAACTCTTTTGAAAAGAGTTCTTTGTTTTTGCGTACTAAACCTTATTCCCCGACAGCAATAACTACCTTAGAATTATAATACCCACAGCTAGGGCAGATATAATGAGGCATTTTTGGTTTATGGCATTGGGGGCATTCGATGTGGTTTGGTGCAGTTAGTTTCCACATAGCCCGACGTTTACGTACTCTGGATTTTGATTGGCGATGTTGCGGAACACCCATAAATTACACCCCCTTTAAGTTCTCAAAAATTAATTAGTCATTGGATTGCCACTTACCTAGTGCTGCAAAGCGAGGGTTAAGGTTATCCTCTCCACAATGACACGGAGTCAGATTGCGATTCGCACCACAGGTTGGGCATAGCCCCTGACACTCTGCTGAACAAATGAACTTCATAGGTAAAGCTAACACAATTTGTTCAAAGATGCGCTCTTTGATATCGACCTCATCTTTGTCCAATAGGAGTGCTGATTCTAACAGATCTTCGGTTGCCTGCGCCCGAAAAACCCATTCGTCTTGGAAGGAGAGACTCAATGGATATACGTACGTTTCCAGACAGCGCCCACAAGTCGCTTTAAGTTCCGTTTGAATGTTTCCATAAACCAGCATCGCTTTGTTGGTGTTGTTCACCTGAAGTTGAACATGTACAGGTGCGTGAAACGAGAGGGCTTCAGTTCCCAAATCAAAGGAAGAAAAATCCTCCATTAGCTCAAAATGGACACTTTCACCTTCGCTGTATCGAACCTCGGCTACATTCACTTTCATATTAACCACCCCAATACACATTCATTATTATAGTTGGCACATTTTTCTTTGTCAAGGGAAACTCTTTACTAGGCCAAGAACAATCGTAGAGACAATACACTGAGCCCTAACTATTTAGTTAATTCAAGTGTTTCTAAAGCAATCATCAGTTCTTCATTTGTCGGGATTACAAGAACCCGACAGCGAGAGTTTGTTTTGGCAACGTCCACTTCTTCGCCCCGGACCTTGTTTTTCTCCAAATCAAGGTCTATGCCGAAGAATTCCATATTCTTGCAAATAGATGCTCGTGTATTTGGGGCATTTTCGCCAACCCCTGCCGTAAATATAAGGGCATCCACCCCACCCATTGCAGCGGCATAAGCGCCAATGTATTGCTTGACGTCATAATCAAAAATATCTAACGCCAGCTGGGCACGATTATTTCCTTGTTTAGCTGCCACTTCGATGTCCCTGAAATCACTGCTGATCCCTGAAACCCCTAAAGCGCCACATTTATTATTCAGAAAGTCATTCATCTGATCAACAGTAAAGTTCTCTCGACACATAATGTAAGTAACGATTGCCGGATCTAAGGCGCCTGAGCGTGTCCCCATCATAAGTCCATCTAGAGGAGTAAAGCCCATTGACGTATCTACGGATCTCCCTCCTCGGATAGCCGCAATCGAGGCACCATTACCTAGGTGACAACTAATGATTTTCAACTCTTCAATTGGTTTTTTGAGAAGGATTGCAGCACGTTGACTGACATACTTATGGGATGTCCCGTGGAAGCCATATTTTCTTATCCCGTATTTCTCATAAAACTCATAAGGTAATCCGTAGATATAACTAGAAGGACTAATCGTTTGATGGAAAGCCGTATCAAAAACAGCCACTTGAGGAGTTTCAGGCATCATTTTCTGACATGCTTTAATTCCAGCGATATTGGGAGGATTGTGAAGCGGAGCAAGCTCGATACAGTCTTTGAGAGCTTTCATGACCGTTGGATTGATTATTACAGATTTTGCGAATGTCTCGCCCCCGTGGACCACACGATGACCTACAGCATAGATCTCCTTTAGATCTTTAAGGGCCCCATACTCGGGATCTACCAATTGCTTGAGTACAAGCTCGATTGCTTTAGTATGGTTCTTAATCTCTGTCTTAATAACCTCTTTTTTCCGCGCTAAGGCACTATGCGTAAGAACTGAACCCTCAAGCCCAATACGCTCTACCAATCCTTTAGCAATCGGATTCCTAGTGTCCATATCAATGACTTGATATTTAAGTGAAGAGCTTCCACAGTTAAGAACAAGAATTTTCATTTATTTAGCCCCTTTATATTTTTACCCCAATTCACAGAATTCTAAGTATTAATAACCATAGTGTTCCCGAAAACATCTATTTCTCGCTTTTTATTGCTTCCATTTTTGCCCAGTACAGATGCTTTATTATGTCGCCTTAAGTGTAGCACAAAATTCCACGTTTTTTCAACCCTTACGTCGTTAATCTCTTTATTTCAGAAGATTTCGCCAATGCTATGCACCGTCCAAGACGAATTGCCTCTTCAGCACGGTCGAACTGAAAACTGCCAATGTGTCCGATATCTGGTTGAATCAGCAACTCAACATCTTGGCGCTGCGCACGTAACAAATCATCTTCGAGAATTTCAATGGACTGGAGCAAAATATCCATGGCACTAGAAGGATTAGTCATTAGCCCTTTTTTAACATCAACGGCTAGTATTTTCTCCGCCCCCATATTCCGTGCAACCTTTACTGGTAAACGGGTTTTAACCGCACCGTCAACGAGCAGACGACCTTGATAACGATAAGGCTTGATAAACCCAGGAATAGAAATGCTTGCCCGAACAGCCTGTGCCACACTTCCCTCATTAAAAATTACAAGTTCTCCTGTTTCAATATCTGTCGCTATAACAGCTAAGGGAATCAATAAATCTGCAAACGACATATCCTTAGTCAGTAAACGAATCAATTCAAGAATTTTATCCCCTTTTATCAAACCTTCTCTGGAAACAGTAGGGTCAATCAACTTTTTGGCAAATCCAGGATAAGTAAAAAGCCGTTCAATACGATACAGATCCGATCCAGCGCACCATAACGCTCCAAATATCGCTCCTGCACTACATCCCACCACCAAGTCAATCTCTATCTTTTGTTCATTGAGTACTTGTAATATTCCCAGATGGGCAAAGCCCCGAGCCCCTCCGGAACCTAAAACAAGACCTCTCTTGAGGCTCATTATATTTTCCTCCCTACTACAACTTCTAGGTCCAAGCATTCTTCCATATAAATTATGAAGGAAGGTGTAGGAAGGTGATAAGTAATGTCCACCGTTGCTCGAGTCTTTGCCTTAGGTCTCCTAGCCCTAGGCATGTTTATCTATCCCCAAGAAGTTATTAGCTCTGCAGGTGAAGGGTTGGTTTTATGGTGGCGGTTTGTCCTCCCTGCTTTGCTCCCCTTTTTTATTCTTTCCGAACTCCTCATGTCGGCTGGATTTGTCCATTTCCTCGGAGTTCTTCTGGAATCCTTCATGCGTCCTGTTTTTCGCCTGCCTGGCAAGGCGGCCTTTGTAGTGGCTATGGGTTACACGTCCGGCTTTCCTATGGGCGCAGTACTAACCGCCCGGCTTCGTAAAGCTGGAGAGATTACACGCGTAGAAGGAGAACGTCTCTTGGCATTCACTAATAACCCCAGTCCCGGCTTTATGCTAGGTGCCGTTGCCTCTGGCATGTTAGGTAAACCCGCACTCGGAATAATCCTTTCAAGTTCTATTTATCTCGCCAATTTGTTGGTCGGTTTCCTCTTCCGTTATTACCGTGTTACCACTGGTCCGCGACAATCGAGCCGTTTACCTTCGTTCAGACGAGCTTGGCAAGAGATGAAAGAAGCTCAATTCAAAGACAACCGTGCCTTCGGACAAATCCTTAGTGAAGCCATCAAGCAAAGTATAACCACTGTACTGATGGTCGCAGGATTTATGGCCTTTTTTTCAGTGATCCTCCGCCTCTTAAATGTCTGGCATGTCATCACATTTCTAGCGACCCTAAGCCATGTGTTTATCGAGGCAATCCCAATTCCTATTCTGCAAGCTTTTTTCAATGGTCTTTTTGAGATGACGTTAGGCTGTCAAGGGACAATTCAAGCTGTTACTGAGCTTAATCATCAAGTTGCACTCCTAGCACTTCTTATGGGTTGGAGCGGCCTTTCAGTATTTGCCCAAGTTGCTGGATTTATTAGCGAAACTGATTTGCGTTTCTTTCCATTCGTAGTTGCTCGAACACTTCAAGGAATCATTGCACTAGGACTAAGCCAAGTCTTTCTCACTTTTGTGGAGATACCCACTTCTACTATCGCTATTCAATTTCCTAGTACATCCGTTGTTTTCTGGAATACTTGGCAAGCAAGTTCTGTAATGTTTATGGGTATCATGACTCTTCTATTCATTCTCGTCTTGGTACGACAACCCAGATAATCTAGGAACGTGTTTAGGGCGGTCCTCTTAACACACTTTAAAGTATGTTAAAAGGACCGCCCCCACAACTCGTTCAAAAAGAAGTTACTCGTCCTTCTCTTTTTCAGGCTTACCTGTTTTATCACGGTCTTCTTTGGCTAACCCCTTTAGTTCCTCTCGATTATTCCGAAGGGACTGAAGCGTTTCGTACAAACTCTTCTCAACATGTTGGAGCATTTCATCAGCATATTGAACGGCACCACTTTTTACATCATGGGCAAATGTTTGCGCCTGCCTAACGATGTCTACTCCGTAGATCTGCGCCTGCTTAACCACTTCATTTTCAATAGCCATCTTATCAACGTATGTTTTTCCTTGTTCCATTAGTTTCTGCGCTTCCACTTGTGCTTCATCTAAGATTCGTTGCCGTTCCTTTAAGACCCATTTAGCATTAGTTATCTCCTCAGGCATGGCTGCACGTACGCGATCCAGTAATTCGAAGATCACAGTATCATCAACTAAAACTTTCCCAGTCATCGGGATCTTAGTCCCATGATCAATAATTTCTTCCACTTCATTGAGCAAACTCATGATATCGTTTTCCACTTGTATCCTCCCTCTCGTCATACATCCATCCTCTGTAAGTACCATACCTTAGTATCACCATATTTCCCTGTTTTGCGAATTTCGAACGGATAGATATCACCATCTAGTTCCTCGTCCTTAGCTGTCTCAGCAATGATTACACCGTCTGCTGCTAAACAAGGGTGTTCCTTTAAAGTCGATATAACCTTTAAAACAAGTCCCTCCCGATAAGGGGGATCTAGGAAAATAAGGTCGAAAACCTCATCAGGGTATCTATCTATGTACTTAAAAGCATCCAACAGCAAAAGTTTGGCTTTATGGCCAACTCCCATTTGTTCAATATTTTTCCGTATTACCTGATGTGCGTCACGACTCTTTTCGACCAGCACCGCATCACGTGAGCCTCGAGAAAGTGCTTCGATCGCCAAGTTTCCGGTTCCAGCAAAAAGGTCTAAGACACGCGCATCCAAGACTTTATTCCCTAAACTATTAAAAATTGCGCCCTTAACTTTATCCGAGGTCGGGCGTGTCTGCATTCCTTCTACCGTCTTAAGTAGACGGCCACGCATCTCACCAGCAATAATCCGCATAAACCCTCCAGATTACATTATAGCAGAGCTTAATATTCTTTACAGCACAATTGTTGAATAATTGACATCTAATCTCATAAGTATACCACAGCCGTTAAAGATTAAATAATCCCTAGATTTTCCTGTATATCATTATCTTTTTAAGCTAATACTAATTTTGCAAGCGATGAACATAACATGAATCATCGAGTGCCCTTCCCCCATCCAACTCTTCCTTTCGTTTTTCCTCTCTGATCACTGGAGCTCTTTAGCCCCAGTGACTTTTTTAAATGCATTTAAAGGAGTCAAGAAGATGAAAAAATCAGAACTATATCGCCACCTCAATGTACAACTCGATTTAGCAGTTGAGGCCCACCAGCTCTTACGAGGAGAAAGTGGTGTAGAAATCCCTGGCGTCTTAATGGATGAACAAGAATTTGAACATGCTAAAGTCACTACTATTACCGTCCAGACCGACGAAGGAGCCGAAGCGATCAGTAAACCTAAAGGACACTACATTACCATAGATGCTCCAGAAATCCGAACAAATAATTATATCATCCATGAAGACATTACTCATGTACTAGCAGACAAATTAATTGAACTAATGAATCTTAAAGAAGATGCCAGCATTTTAATAATCGGATTAGGTAACTGGAATGCTACACCCGATGCTCTGGGTCCTCAAGTCATTAATAAGACTATGGTTACCCGTCATCTATTTCAACTCACTCCAGACGAATTAAAAGGTCATATGCGCAAAGTGAGCGCCCTTGCCCCAGGCGTTTTAGGGATTACAGGAATTGAAACCGCTGAAATTATCCGTGGCATCGTTGAACACGTCAAGCCAGATTTGGTGATTGCCATCGATGCCCTTGCAGCCGGCTCACTGGAACGTGTTGGGACAAGTATTCAGCTGGCTGATACTGGCATTCATCCTGGTTCAGGCGTTGGAAATCCACGGGCTGGCATTAATGAAGAAACAGTGGGCTGTAAAGTAATTGCCATTGGACTCCCTACAGTCGTTAATGCATTTGTGATTGCCCATGACGCAGTTGAAGGAGTTTTTGAGCAATTCGTAAGCACACCATCCGTATATAAGCTTTATAAGGGTATTAAACCTGAAACATTCAGCAAAATTATTGATAATGTGCTTTCCCCATTCCAAGGAAACCTGATGGTTACCCCAAAAGAAATTGATGAGCTTATAAAAATAACTGCTAAAATTATTGCAGGTGCTTTGGCGATCAGTTTGCACCCTGGAATTGATCGTGCAGACTACGAGCGTTATTTACAATAGAGATGAATTGGCTTGGCCTTAGCACAGCTTAGACAACTTAGCTTGGATAGGACGCGGTAGAACCTTGAAGACTGCACAGGAAGTGTAGTCTTCAATAGAAATAGGTCAGGTTGGTTTTAACCAACCTGACCCATTTCTACTTTAAATTATTTTTGTGGCGTATTGGGAAAACTTTTGTGCTTTCGATTAGCAATCCCAATCTCTTGAGCAACCTCATACTTAAATTTTTCTAATTCTGGTGTGAGTTGGATCATTGGTTTCGATGTCTTAGCCAAAGCTTCCACCTCCTCAGATATTATTTGTAAAGGCAGCAGACCTACTTCGCTGCTGCCGAGCAAAAAAATTCTTTGCTTCAATCTGGTTATATTATTTGATTGTTTTGAGACAAGCATACCCGGCAAATCTTGCCAAGGATTCAAATCTCATTCCATGAGAATATCTAACATCTTCTGGGTATTGTTGATAAATGCTCGCATTATCTGATAATGTTCAGTTTCTTCATATTTTACTACTTCAAAGCCCTCTTGAATTTGATATATACGTGCGTGGGGGTAAGCCATTATGATTGGAGAATGGGTTGCTATGATAAACTGCGACCCTTGTTGAACCAACTCATGGATTCTCGTAATCATTGACATTTGCCGTGAGGGCGATAGAGCTGCTTCAGGTTCATCTAGAATATATATGCCATTACCTCGAAATTTGTTTTGAAAAACTGCAAAGAATGACTCTCCATGTGATTGTCCATGGAGAGACCGCCCTCCATAAAAGTTGATTAAAGGTGGTCCAAAGGAAGGTTCTGCGTCCAATTGATCGATATTCGTCGCCAAATTATAAAAGCTTTCCGCTCGCAGAAAAAAACCATCTTCTGGTCTTTTCAATCCTTTGACAAGTCTAATATATTTATTCAAGTCCGAATGAGTAGCTCTCGATGAAAAATTGAAATTCTTAGTTCCTCCTTCGGCATTAAAGCCATAGGAAACCGCTATTGATTCCAATATAGTTGACTTCCCAGAACCATTTTCTCCGACAATAAATGTTACCTTCGGATGAAATGATAGTGTTTCTAAATTCCTAATTGCCGCTAAATTGAAAGGATATTCGGTAAACGATGGAACTTCCGCTCGATTTAATTCAATAGATCTTATGTACTGTTGCAATCGTCTTGATTCCATCTCTAATGACCTCCATCTGTGAATGAGCGACCCTCCCACGACAATCGCATGGCCGAGGTGGTGTGACGCGGAACTAATGCACTCCAATTTCCTCTAAAGGAAACGTCCTCCGCACTTCCTGAAAAAGCAGCTCATACTTTTCCGGGTCTTGCAGTGCTTTCTGTGCCATCTGGTAGGCCTTCTCGACAAGATGACCATCCTGTGAGAGATCAGCCAGCCGTAACTCAGCTAAACCATGCTGTCGTGTCCCTAATAATTCCCCCGTTCCACGCAAGCGCATATCTTCTTCAGCAATCTTAAACCCATCCTCTGTTTGACAGAGAATGTCTAAACGACGACTATCTTTGTTTCCTGACAACAAAAAGCAGTATGACTGTTCTTTCCCTCGTCCTACCCTTCCCCTAAGCTGATGCAATTGCGCGAGACCGAACCGTTCAGCAGATTCAATCACCATTACCGTAGCATTCGGGACATTGACCCCGACTTCGACGACGGTCGTAGCAACCAAGATATCAATCTCACCGGCGTGAAACGCCGTCATAATCGTTTCTTTTTCTATTCCCTTCATTCTACCGTGCAAAAGGGCGACGCGACGGTTGGGAAACCTATCTTGTAGGTCTGTGGCACGTTGCGTCGCCGAAATAAGGTCGAGCGTCTCTGATTCCTCTACTAACGGACAAACAACATAAATTTGCCTCCCAGAGTTAATCTGCTCATCTAAAAATTTTTCCATTTTAGGGCGGGCACGTTCCGCCAATTTGCGAGTTATTATTGCCTTTCGCCCAACCGGCATCTCATCGAGCACAGAGAGTTGCAAATCGCCGTATAGCGTCAAGGCCAACGTCCGCGGAATTGGCGTAGCTGTAAGGACTAATACGTGAGGACTTTCCCCTTTACTTTGAAGAAGCGAACGCTGCCGTACTCCAAAGCGATGCTGTTCATCAGTAACAGCAAGACCTAACGCTTTAAATATGACCGTTTCTTGAATTAGAGCATGAGTTCCTACCACGACTTGTGCCTCACCATTCGCAATCTTTGCTAATGTTTCCTCCCGTACACTTTTACTCTGACTACCCAGTAAACAGACAACAGAAATCCCTATTGAGGTGAATATTTTCTCAAGCGATTGGTAATGTTGGACCGCTAATATTTCTGTCGGAGCCATCATAGCACCTTGATACCCTGACCCTACCGCGCGCAGTAGCGCCGCCATAGCAACCGCTGTTTTTCCAGAACCAACATCTCCTTGGACCAATCGAGCCATTCCTTGTGGCCTAGCTAAATCTTGAAATATCTCTTGGATCACTCTTTGTTGAGCCTTCGTCAGTTTAAAGGGCAAGGCCTCATAAAAACTTTGGATCTTCTCTTCTCCCCCCAATAATGGAGGACTGTCAAGTCGTTCCATGCCCTTGTGTAGTCCGGCGACCGCTAATTGTAAAAAGAGAATTTCTTCCCAGACTAGGCGCTCCCTTGCATGGGCCAAACTTGTATAATTCTCCGGAAAGTGTATTTCTCGATAAGCAAGGGATCTCTCCATCCATTCCAACTGGTCTTCATGGGGCAGTATCTCTCGAAAACCTGTGTCAACTTGCTCCAAGACACCTTGAATTATGTTACGTATTACTTTAGAGGATAAACGTGCCGTTTCTGAATAAACCGGTAAAATCGTTTGAGACCCCAGATCAGGGCCATTCACTGGAACACTTACATTAACTTTTTCGATATCTGTCGCCATTACTTCTGGTACCTGCTGTTTCCAACGAACTTTTCCCGTTACCACAACTTCTGTTCCTGCAGGGAATTGTTTGAGAATATGAATTTGGTTAAACCATGTCGCTTGGAACAAACGCCCTTGTTGCTCAATACTTAATTTAACCACTTTCATCTTGCCACTTGTTATATTTCCCGCTACCACTTTCCCCGCAATTGTTGCCATTTCGCCCTCTTGCAACTCCGCAATTAGTTGCTTGCGGCGATCTTCATACCGTCGAGGAAAATATTGCAACAAATTTAGGATATTATGTATGCCAAGCCTTTCAAGCTGCTTAGCCCTTTCTGGTCCCACTCCTTTTAAGTATTGTAAAGGCTTTGATTGCAAAGAAACCAAGTTAGATCCCTTCATAGCTCTTTCGAGAGGGATTTCTTGACTCTTTATTAAGCCCACAGAATGAGCTTTGTCGTTATTCTTTTCTACTTCTTGTTTTTCTAGTGGTTTTTGATCTTCCTGTTTATCCGATATATGTTTCCCCGGTACATCTCTTATCTCCTCTAAATCTTGTTTCCCCTGAAGTTTTAAATCTACATTCGATGGCTCACTCTGCACCAAGCGCCCTTGAGCCTCCAAGGAAATTTCTTGCATAAACCGGCGGAGTTCCGAAAAAGCCTCTCTTCGTCTGAGTGGACTCCAGCTCGGGTATTGCATAGCCAAGCTTCTCAGCAAATCCATGTCATATCCCGGAAATATCTGCTCAAGTCGAGGCAATATCCCCCGCATAAAAACGTTAAATCCTCCTAATACTCCAGTGTTCGTGAATCCCTGTTTCTCCTCAGCCAAAAGTGCCCGCTGCAAATTATTTAAGACGAGTTGGACCTGAGTACTTTTCATAGAAAATCAGCCTGAATTCGTCGTCCCGTCGGCGTCATCGCAAGCCCGCCTTGCGCCGTTTCTTTCAAAGCACAGGGCATTTGTTTACCTATCTCGCCCATAGCATCAATAACCTCATCAATAGGAATCGCGCTCTTCACACCCGAAAGTGCCATTTCAGCCGCAGCCATAGCGATCATTGCCCCCGTTGCATTTCGTTTGACGCAGGGGACCTCCACAAACCCACCCACAGGGTCGCAAACTAAACCCAGCATTGATTTCATGGCAATTGCCGCAGCGTCCGCAGTCTGCCGAGGGGTGCCTCCGGCTAATTCTACTGCAGCAGCTGCCGCCATAGCTGCTGCAGACCCTATTTCAGCCTGACACCCACCCTCTGCACCAGAAACGTTCGCTCGTTCTGCAATAATCATCCCTAACCCAGCTGCAGTGAAAAGGGCGAGTAAAAGTTCCTGCTCTGAGACTTGAAGGGTTTCCTCAACCGTTAGTAGGACCGCAGGAATTACTCCGCAGGAACCCGCGGTCGGCGCTGCAACGATTTTCCCCATACAAGCATTAACTTCGGCCACAGCAAGGGCTTTGGCAATCACACCGCTTAGTTGTTTTCCAACCAAGCTCTCTCCTGTTTTCCGCCTGCCCTCTACTTTGACTGCATCTCCCCCTACTAAACCAGATATAGAACGACCTTCACTACTCAGACCTACTGCAACAGATTCTCTCATTACCTTTAAATTTTTACGCATGCGTTGAAAAAGTGCTTGCTCCGATTGTTGCAAATCTTCCATCTCATTTTGATATACGACTTCGCTAATTTTTAGCCCTCTGTTTTCAGCCTCAATAACCAAATCTTCGTAAGCACGCATGATAGTTTCACTCCTATTCTAACGGTTCAATTGCCAATACCTGATAAATTTTCGGTAGTCTCCGCATTAAAACCAGAACAGCATCGTCGACCAACTCATCGGTTTCCAATACCATTAAGGCTTGAGCTCCCCTTTTTTCTCGGGAAACTAGCATCCGGGCAATGTTGGTCTGGGCAGTTGCCAAGAGAAGTGCCACCTGTGCCACAAGCCCCGGGAGATCCTGGTGTAGAATAACTAATGTGGGATAATCGCCCCTAATTTCCACCTTAAAATCATTAATCTCTCGAATGACAATAGTTCCTCCACCAATGGACGACCCGACAACTTGAGCATGGCATCCAGTCTTTCCAAGCAGTTCAAACTTAACCGTGTTCGGATGAACATCTCCGAGGTCTGCAATTTTAAAGCCAAAGTTCAGACCGAGATCTTTTGCTATGTTAATTGCCTCTGGAATCCGTTCATCATCTGGGGCCATCCCCAAAAGACCCGCGATCAACGCCAAGTTTGTTCCATGTCCCTTCCCTGTTTTTGCAAATGATCCATGGAGACTAAGCGTCCCTTCTACAGGTTCTTCACCCAATATCTTTCTGGCCATCGCCCCCAGCCGCACTGCACCTGCAGTGTGCGAACTCGACGGTCCAACCATAATCGGTCCAAGAAGATCAAATACATTACTCCTACCCACATCGCATCCTCCTCCGAGTATCCCTAGCCGTGATGGCGAGAAGGGACCTTCCAGATATATAACTGTAAGTTATACTTCTGACTAGTAAAAAAAATCCTCCGGAAAAATTCCGGAGGGTAACCTATTCCACACCAAAAATATAATAGTAGAGCGGTTGCCTACCGGGATGAACCTCTACTTCGACATTCGGATTTTCTTCCTTAAGCCAATTTCCGAGACGTTCAACCTCATCTTGTTTTGTTTCTTCTCCATAGAATATGGTAACCAAATCATGTGTTTTCCAATCCATTTTTTCCAACGTTGCCTGTGCTACCTCCAATAATGATTGGCCAGAACTGACAATCGCATCTTCTACTAGTCCTAAAATATCTCCAGACGAGATATTTATAGTCCCAAACTGTGAATCGCGAACCGCATAAGTCACTTCTCCTGAAACGACATTACCTAGCGCACGTTCCATATTCTTAACATTAGCCTCTGCTTCCCCTTCTGCATTAAAACTCAATAGAGCGGAAATTCCTTGGGAAATTGATTTACTAGAAATTACAGAAACTCCACGATCTTGTATGATATCGCCTACTTGACGTGCTGCCATAATGATATTCCCATTATTAGGCAGAATGAAAACATGGCGTGCCGAAATCTTGCGCACGGCCTCCGCCAAGTCTTCCGTGCTCGGATTCATGGTTTGACCGCCATACACCACTTCATCGACACCCAAACTTTTATAGACATCAGCTATTCCTTGCCCCATCACTACGGCAACCAAGCCGAACTCTTTCATTGGTTGAGTCTCGCTGAAAGTGCTGGTTTCCTCAAACACTGCCTCTGTTAATTCAGTTGGCTCAGTTTTCATCGCGTGGGCCATGTTCTCGTTTTGTTCGAGCATATTGTGAATTTGAACTTGGTGAAGTGAACCCCACTGTATAGCATATTCTAAGATTTTCCCTGGGTTTTTTACGTGCACATGAATCTTTATAACTTCAGGTGTTCCGACAACCAGTAAACTGTCCCCACGATCCTTCAGATCCTGACGTATTCGTTCAACACGCAAATCGGTCCCTTTAATCAGAAATTCAGTGCAATAGGGATAATCAAGATCTTCAATCCGCATAAATTCCCGCTGTATGTCATGAGTATCTTGACTGCTTGGCGCAGTCTTTTGTCCGACTTCGTAGCGACTATCTGGAGTAACCGTTTCACCCTTTAGGACAGCGATCCAGCCACCTAAAATAATGAGGAACCCTTGTCCTCCAGCATCCACTACCCCCGCTTGTTTTAGCACTGGCAACATATCTGGTGTTTTTGCTAAGCATTCCATACCCTTATTGTGAGCATCCTGAAGGGTCTCGAGAAGTGACCCTCCCCCCTTAGCCTTAGTGAGAGCGGCCTTCGCTGTTTCCTTAGAAACCGTCAAAATCGTGCCCTCGACAGGCTTCATAACCGCTTTATATGCCGTATCCACTCCGGCTTGCAAAGCTTGAGCCACTTGCAGAGGATTTGCCGTTAGCAACCCTTCGAACCCTTTGGCAATCCCTCGTAGAAGTTGAGAGAGAATGACCCCAGAATTTCCGCGGGCGCCCATCAAGGATCCCATCGAAGCCGCTGCTGCCACATCGCTGATAGCCTGACTAGTTACTTTTTCCGAGTCCCTTGCTGCCGATTGGATCGTTAAAAACATGTTCGTGCCTGTATCCCCATCTGGCACAGGGAAAACGTTCAAGGCATCCACATCGTGTTTCTTAAGTTCTAAAGCCTTAGCTCCTGCAACCATCATTTGTTTCCAAAGTTGTCCGTCTGCTCCACTTTTTGTCTTAGTCGTTGCTCCCAAAACCGTATCCCCCTACTCTTTTGCACTACTCCAAAATGCGAACACCTTGAACGTTCACATTCACTTGGGACACGTTTAATCCCGTGAGCTTCTCGGTAGTATAACGGACTCGTTCCATAACACTAGCCGCAACCTCAGAAATCTTAACACCATACCCGACAACGATATAGAGATCGATAACCACTTCATTGTCTTTAATAGAAACTACCACGCCACGAGCCAAGTTTTCGCGTCCTAGTAAATCCACAAACCCATCTGTGATTTTGCGTGAGGCCATGCCCACTAAGCCGTAGCACTCAACAGCGGTAGCACCTGCTATCGTGGATATCACTTCTTCAGAAATATCAATCTTACCTAAAGTGTTAATAATCTCTTTTCCCATAAACAGGACCCTCCCTTTTCGGTATCGTCCACGTTGCTCTTATTCTACCAAGTAAATCAAAAATGTTCAAAGAAAAATTTTCATTGAGAAATTTTTCCGCGACACCTTGCCAACCCGCAAGAGTTTTGATAATATATATAAGTGTCATTTCGGTTGCAAAGGAGGTTTTAGAGCATGGCTAATGTTTGTGCAGTTTGCGCCAAAGGAGTAACCACTGGATTTCAAGTCAGCCACTCTCATATACGGACAAAGCGAACTTGGAAACCAAACTTGCAAAGCGTTCGTGCGATTGTGAACGGTACTCCCACCCGACTTAAAGTTTGCACCAGATGCTTACGTTCAGGAAAAGTTCAGCGCGCTAGCTAATGAATCAAAAGCCCGATATTATATCGGGCTTTTTTCATTTCCCGGTAACTTCCAGCCTCAAAATGAGAAACCCAACAAGGCGCTGTTGAGAACGAAGGCGCTGTGGTGCGGTATCAATTTCACACCACTTCCATTAACACCTTCCCGAGATCTGTTGAAGTTCTTCTAGCGTAAATTGATAATGTTCGTTGCAAAAATGGCAGACCATCTCGGCTTTTTGATCCGTGATTAGGTCTGCTATTCCTTCTTTACCAATTGAGACCAAGGTATCACTCAAGCGGTCTTTTGTACATGTACAAGAAAATTCTACCTCACGACGCTCCAAGACATGAAAGGCAAGTTGTCCCATCAACCGCTCCAACATTTCGTCCATAGATTGGCTCTGAGCTACCAGTTCGCTTATTCCCGTGTCTAATTGCCCCAGTTGGCTTTCAATGGCTTGAATATCCTCTTCTGTCGCTCCAGGCAGCGGTTGAATTAATAGCCCCCCTGCTCCAGCCACATGATAATCTTTTTCTACCAGCACACCCAGCAGCATAGCCGACGAAATCTGTTCCGACGTCAACAAATAATGCACAAGATCTTCTGCAATTTCTCCGCTAACCATAGGAACCATGCCAGTATAAACCTCACCATTTTGCAAACTTCGGCTAACAGCCAACTCGCCACGTCCGACCGCCGCCCCCACGTCAAGTTTGCCAGAATCCTTTAACGGCAAATCCACCAATGGCTCCTGAACATAACCCCGCACCTCACCTTGCGCATTTCCCACAGCAACAACCCCCTTCAAAGGGCCGTCTCCCAATAATCGCAAAGTAATACTCTCGTCTCCTTTAAGAGAACTAGCCAAAATAAGAGTCCCCGTCATCAACCTACCCAAAGCCGCCGTAGCAACCGGCGACATCCCATGTCTCCTACGAGCCTCTTCAACCGTATCCGTCGTCCTAACCGCGACCCACCGAGCCCTACCCTCAAGCATCGTACCAATTAATAATTCATCATGTTGCATTTATCGTCTTCCTTTTCTGATCATTTAATACCAAAGCGTTACCAAAAGCGCCATCAGCGCTGTTGAGAGCGCAGCAATTCAACCGTTCCTATCCACGTCGTTCTAAGTTCGTTCCTTGGTCGTTCCTTGGTCGTTCCTTGGTCGTTCCTTGGTCGTTTCGTCCCTTTTCGTCCCAAGCCCGGAGGGCGTGATGTTGCGGAGCGAACCCATTCAGCAGAGTCGCGTCAATCGCGCTTACATTACGAAGCTGTAGCGTGGCAAGGTTCACATGCAGAAAAGCCCAGAGGTTTTGCCTAAGCTCGCTTCGTAATTAAGCGTGATAGCGACGGCGCTGTGGGTGAGCGCAGCAACATCACGACCTCCCCACATGCAGAAAAGCCCAGAGGTTTTGCCTAAGCTCGCTTCGTAATTAAGCGCGATAGCGACGGCGCTGTGGGTGAGTGCAGCAACATCACGACCTCCCGGCTACAAAGCCCTATTTGGGCAAAACCACGAGCACCCACCCTGAGTGCACCTCAACCACAACCTCTACACCAAGAAACACATTGCTGATACCACGCGGAGAATCCTGTAATAACACTCCCCGTGTGAGAGGGTAATGCAGCCCTTCTGTTGTAACCACAGCCTTTTCAGACAAAGAGATCAAGGAAAGTTCTTGTCCAGGCAACTGCCGAATACATTCGCGACCTAGCAGAATCCAGATCTCATGTTCGGGATCGACCAAGTGAATCCGGTACCCTCTTCTGGCATAGGCGAGCATCAAAGCCATATTACCCATTAGATGATCGATTCGCCCTCCAGTCGCCCCATATAGCCAAATATCCCGTTCACTAACAAGACGGGCCTGCTCCTCAGCATTAATTAATGCCAATTCGAGATCCGTCTCATCCTTTTCGCAGGGAAATCGTTCAATAACGCATTCCGCATTTTCACATTGTGTTAAGACCTCTGGCTTAATCGAATCTAAATCCCCGATTAAAAGATTAGGTATCCGTCCCGAAAGGGCGGCATGGTTAGCCCCCCCATCCGCGCATATTAAATAATCCACTTCTTTTAGGACTTGACTTCCCCATTCGGAATCCCAAGTACCATTAGCTAAGACCGCAATTTTCATTACTCACTTATCCCAGAGTGTGCTGCTTGACGAAGTTTTTCCACAGCTTGTTTGGGATCAGGTTGTGCGAAAATAGCAGCCCCTGCCACCAAAATATTAGCCCCCGCTTTTACCGCTACAGGTGCCGTTTCCAGATTAATTCCTCCATCGACTTCGATCAGACAAGAGGACCCAGTTTGTTTAAGATGGCGATGGAGAACTTGGATTTTCGGAATAACGTTCGCTATGAATTTTTGCCCCCCAAATCCAGGGTTGACCGTCATTAATAGCACCATATCTAAGTCTTGCAAAATATACTTAATACCATCTAATGGTGTCGCAGGGTTGAGTGAGACTCCAGCCGTCATCCCATGTTCTTTGATCTGTTGAATCACTCGGTGTAGGTGGCTTGCGGCCTCTAAGTGAACAGTGATGTGATCGGCACCAGCCGCAGCGAAGTCTGAAATAAAAAGTTCCGGGGCTTCCACCATTAGGTGAACATCAAAGCGCATACTAGAATGGGCCCTCAGTGATTTTACAAGAGCCGGTCCAAAGGTAAGATTCGGTACAAAGTGCCCGTCCATCACATCAATGTGTAAGACTTCCGCGCCAGCATCCTCAACCAAACGCACCTGTTCTCCTAGTCGAGAGAAATCGGCGGATAAAATGGAAGGAGCAAGTTGAATCATATTAATATCTCCTCTCTGCTGCAATTACTTCTTGCAAGAATATTAAGTAGTGTTCATATCGAGAAGAAGCGATTTCTCCGTTTTCGAGGGCTTCTTTTATAGCACAATTTGGTTCTTTATCATGGATGCAGCTACTAAACCGACATTGGCTGCGACGCTGGGCAAATTCTGGAAAGCACTCTGCTAACTCTAATCGGTTCATATCCGGTAAAAAGAGAGCAGAAAATCCAGGTGTATCGGCAACAAGTCCACCAGCACAAACCATTAATTCGACGTGACGTGTGGTGTGCCGTCCACGTTTAGACTTCAGGCTTAATTCCCCTGTCTTTAATTTCTTGCCGGTCGATAATGCATTAAAGAGACTTGATTTTCCAGCGCCAGAAGGTCCGGCAAGTACACTGATTTTATTCTTTAAGCCGGCACCGACCGCCTCTATCCCCTGGCCCGTTTCATTGGAAACTTCAAACACAGTGTATCCGATTTTGCGGTATACATCCATAATTGTAAGTTCCTCAGAGCCAGTCTTTAAATCCTCTTCATATTTATCTAATTTGGTAAAAACTAGGATGGGATCAATCTCCGCGTCCGTCACCTGGACCAACAAGCGATCCATAAGATTTAGATCCGGCTTAGGGGATGTCATCGCAAAGACCAAAATCGCCTGGTCCACGTTGGCAATTGTCGGACGAATCAAAGCATTTCGCCGTGGCTCAACAGCCTCAATCGTCGCCTTATTCTCCTCGTCTGGTAGAATTTTCACCCGATCTCCCGGCAAAAAGTCTTGATCTTTTACACGAAAGCGACCGCGCAGAGAACATTCCCATACTCGGTCCTCCGCATAGACATAATAAAATCCGCCGTACCCTTTGAGTAAAACTCCTTCGATCATAAATACTCCTTATTTATCATTTTATCCAATCGTGAGGCTCGCTCGCTCTTCTACTAAATTAACGGTTACTGTGGAATTTTTTTACCGTTTTATTGATACAGATCCGATGATCTGGGCTAGAGCCGCCACAGGATCAATTCCTTGGGCAAGTGGTCCAGGTCCAATCGAGACAACCATCGTAACCTCAGATCCCTGCACAATGGATTCTCCAGGCTTAGGAGTCGTACTTATCACCACATCTTTGGCATAAGCAGTAGTGGTCTGGGATTCTATTAGCACAATCAGGTCATTCTTTTCAAGTAGAGCTTTGGCTTCTACGGAGGTCATGCCAAGCACATAGGGCATATTAATCGTTTCCTTTAGCGCACCATCGCTGATCGTCAATTTAAATGGCGCGGTTTTCGCCCAAGTAGCACCTGGCATAACACTCTGGGCGAGCACAAAACCTTTAGGTACAGTCGCATCAGGTTGAGCTTCAAAGGTTATTTCCCCAGTAAACCCCTCATTCTCAATTTGGATTATGGCATTTGCTTTAGACGTCTTTACGGTCGTTACATCTGGAAATATCGCCGTTTCCGGGCCTTTGCTGACTGTGACTTTAATGGCCCTGCCAAGTTTAACGGATGTCCCAGCTTTCGGTTCCTGATCAATGATGAGATCTTTAGCAATCGTATCACTGAACCCTTCTATGACGTTCGGGTCAAGAGTTAGTCCTTCCGCTTTCAGAAATTGCTCCGCCACAGGGCTTGCTTTCCCGACAACATCAGGGACCTTTGTTTCTCCTGTTGTAAGGTTTTTGGCTATCAACCATATGGCTAACAAGAGGAAGAGAAGTACGAGCCCCCCCACAATCCACTTCCGGCGTTTTTTATTATCTTTCTTTTCTGTCTTGGCTGGGGAGGTTTTCCCCCCGACCGGCGAATCATTTGGCTGGATAGGTGCTAAAATCTTGCCCATTCCCTTGTGAGTCTGGGTTGCTTCTGAGTCATCAGTAAGAGGGATCGCCACGCTCGAAATCGGCCGGCCAGCCTGAATATGGTTCAGATCAGTTAAAAGATCCTTGGCCGATAAATACCTTTGTTCGGGCGACTTTGCGATTGCTCGCATGATAACAGCTTCGAATTCCTTTTCGATCCGAGGATTTATCTTACTTGGCAATACAGCCTGCTCCTGGAGATGTTTTAGGGCAATGGTAATCGGGGTTTCACCATCATACGGAACTTTACCTGTGATCAACTCATAAAGAACGATCCCTAAGGAGTATATGTCTGATTGCTCGTTACTCTGCAACCCTTTAGCCTGTTCTGGCGACAAGTAATGAACCGAACCAATGATATCTCCAGTATGGGTCACGGTTGCCGAAGATACGGCCCGTGCAATCCCGAAGTCCGTGACCTTAACCTGTCCGTCCTCCGTCACCAGGATGTTGTGCGGTTTAATATCCCTATGAATAATATGGTGCTCATGAGCATTTTGTATGGCCTCAGTAATTTGCCGCCCCAGGTTAATCGATTGATCTGTAGACAGTGGAGCGTACTCTCGAATAATTTCTTTGAGATTACGACCCTCCACGTATTCCATGACAATATACTCAGTATCCTCTTCTTTACCCACATCATAAACTGATACTATATTGGGATGGGACAAACTCGCTGCAGATTGCGCTTCCCTCCGAAAACGACGAATAAAGTCTTCATCTGTGACAAACTGCTCCCGAAGTACCTTTATCGTTACAACACGGTTCAGTAGTATATCCTTGGCCTTGTAGACAATCGCCATACCGCCGGCACCTATTCGCTCCAAGACCTCATATCGTCCCCCAAAGATTTTACTCACAATTTGTCACCTACTTTCTGGCTCAATGCTTCTTGCATGATTTGTCTTGCAATTGGAGCAGCCGCCCCTCCACCCGTTCCACCATTTTCCACCATAACCGCTACTGCGATCCGTGGAGCCTCCGCTGGCGCAAAAGCAATATACCAACCATGCGTCGGGACATCTCCTCCAGGTTCTGCTGAACCAGTCTTACCCGCAACCTGAACATTAGGCAAGGCCCCCGGTGCAGCTGTTCCATCGGTCACTGCAGTCACCATCGCGCTCGTAATTTTATCGGCTTCTTCTTTAGAAAGTGCAGTTAACCAAGGCTGGGGTTTAGGTTCAAATATAACAGTTTGAGTAGGGTCTAAGACACGTTCAACTAGATGCGGGGTCATAATAACCCCATGGTTTGCGATACCGGCTGCTATTAACGCCATATGAAAGGGTGTTACTAGTACTTCCCCTTGACCAAACGTACTGGCAGCGAGAAGGTTTGTCGTCAACTTCGCAGGAAGTTTGTCTGCTTTCGTAATAGAACTCATTCGAACATCAAGTTCAAAAGGAATTTTTTGTCCAAAACCGAAGCCTTTGACCGCGGAAAGGAAATTCTTATCTCCCGCCTGTACTCCAAATGTTGCGAAGTACGCGTTACTGGAGTTGGCTAATGCCATATTATAGTTAACCCAGCCAAATGCCTTGCCGTTTTGCTCGTTAATTGTTTGCCCATTAATAATCGCCGAGCCCGTACTTTCGTACAGATCAGTGGTATTAATCCCACTTCGGAATAAGGCTGCAGACGTAACCACCTTCATGACTGATCCAGGTGGGAAGAGGGAAAAAGCACGGTTTTCAAACGGTCTTTCCTGTACCCGACTATTAATGTTAGCCCAATTCTCTTCGAGGCTTGTGGGATCAAAACTGGGCTGACTTACCATTGCCAAGACTTTTCCAGTCTGAGGATCGATAGCCACAGCTGCCCCCATTTTCCCTTTGAGCGCGTTATAGGCAATGGTCTGCAGCCGTGAATCCAACGTAAGTACCACGTCATTTCCTTGGCGGGGAAGGGCGAAGAGCTGTTGAACGGTTTGGGTAGGCGTTGCATTCCTGACTCCCAGCAACCAATCTGCCGTGCTTCCTTCGAGACCGGAGGAACCATATTTTACTGACGAATAACCGAGTAGTGGCTCATACATTTCCCCTTTGGGATATACCCGAACCTTTTTACCGTTGGAAGTCTGGTTTTGTGCTAGTATTTCGCCATTACGATCGAAAATTCCTCCCCGGTTCACGCGATTTTCCATAAGTATCAGGCGACGATTCGCGGGATTTTCCAGCAACGTATCCGCCTGAACAACCTGCCAATAGACCAAGCCCAGACTTAGCATAAAGAAACTAAAGGCCATACCAAGCGCTACACGACGTACTCCTCTCATCATGTTGCATACTCCCTTCCCTTATTCTTTGTGCTGTGGGAAGCTACTGCGGTGGCGTTTGAGATATTCAGTAAAAGTCCTAGCAAAATAAAGTGAACAATGAGGGAACTACCCCCATAACTTACCCAGGGAAGTGGTATACCTGTCAAGGGCAGTAGTTTAGTGACCCCCGCGAGAATAATCAACGTTTCTGTTCCGAGGAGAATTCCGATCCCAGCAGCTAGGATTTGTCCAAACCGATCCTTGGCCCTTAAGCTAACCGCAAAAGCCCTCATAACAACAATGAGAAACATGACTAGTACAGCCATGGCCCCGGCAAAACCAAGTTCTTCCGCAATGACGGAAAAGACGAAATCACTAATGGCTACTGGTACGGTCGTAGCTCCTATGCCGTTTCCTAACCCAGTTCCTAGAATCTTACCACCACTAATAGCAAACAAAGATTGGGCAATTTGGTACCCCCCACCTGAGGGATCTAGCCAAGGATTCATCCACACTGCCACTCTGACACGCACATGTCTAAAGAGCATATAGCCTACGGTTCCTGTGAGCAGAAGAATCGGAAAGGATATTCCTAAATAAAGGGCCCGCTCGGTCACAACATAAAGCATAAGCACAAAGAGCATATAGAACACCAAAGCTGTCCCTAAGCTTTTTTGAGCAGCCAAAATTCCAAGGATAAAAGCTACCATGATCATAAACGGACCTAAAGTCCGCCAGTCAGGTAAAGAGAATCTCCCCCACTGCACAGTACCTACCCGCAACAACTCCTCATTTTCTTCCAAATACGTTGCCATGAATAAAAGCAAAGCTAGTTTGACAAATTCCTCTGGTTGAATCCCAACTCCCAAGAATTTGAATGAGCTTGTTGCACCGCCTTCCTCGGCACCAAACAGTAACGTCGCCAACAACAAGGCAACTGCTAAAAGTCCCCAGAGATATCTAAACCTTCCTAACTTTCGATAATCGTGCATTGCCCATAAAACTATGTAGAAGAGCACCTGCCCAATGTTCGCCCACCAGAATTGGTGCAGGGCAACATTTGGATTAATTCGCACTACAAACACAAGCCCTAAAGCCATTATTGCCTGGACCACTGGTAAGATATAGGGATCCCCTTGATAATTGAAAATTTGTTCCATCAAGCATCCCAGAATAACTATGGCCGAGAAAATCAGCGTTTGTGTAAAGAGTTGAGTACTCAGGCTCTCCCACTTAAGAAGGCTAAGTCCTAGCCACATCATTCCTAAAATGACAATGCGCGTGGTTAAACGATGAATCATCGGCCTTACTCCAATATACAGCACAAGGCTGTGAAATTATCGGGTGCACCTCGTTCTAAGGTAAGCTTTCGTAAGTTCTCAAACCGTCCCTCCCATGAGCTCGGTTCTTGAAATTCTTCTGCAAGTTCTTGATCACTGATTAGATTAGAAAAACCGTCAGTGCATAAAAGAAAGACATCCCCGGTCTGAATGTTTATACTACGGCAATCCACCTTAATCTCTTGGTCTGCACCTATCGCACGCATTAGTACATGCCGTTGAGGGTGTTTTTCCGCTTCTTCAGGTGTGATCTGTCCTAAACGCACAAGTTCCCCAACTAACGAATGGTCTACCGTCAAGGAGGTCAGCGCCTCATCTCTCCACAAATAAGCCCGACTGTCCCCGACATGGGCTATAACAGCAGTGTTACTGCGCACCAGCAAAACTGTCATAGTCGTTCCCATCCCGGCATTTTCCGGTTTATTCGTTGATGCATCATTGACGACTCTATTGGCATGCATAAAGGCTTCAGTCAACCCATTTTCCAAAGCCTGCCCCTCAAACTCAAGCAATTGTGGAACCAATTTTTCTAATTCTTGTAATGCTGTTGAAGAAGCTACTTCTCCCGCGCGATGTCCCCCCATCCCATCGGCCACTGCATAGAAACCTTGCTGGGATAACACCAGAAAAGAATCCTCATTATTTTTACGAATACATCCTTTTTCACTAAAGCTTAGAACTCTCATTTTGCCACCTCGAGTATTGGAAGGTAATACTTCCAATTTTCACATAGTCCCCAGGAACCATTTGCACTGGAGAATGAATTTGTTCTCCATTGACCCAGGTTCCATTTGTACTTCCTAGGTCTTCCACAATAGTCAATCCTTTTTTCAACCTAAAAACAGCATGGTCAATGGAAGCAAAATGATCTGGTAAAACAATATCATTATGCTTACCACGCCCTAAACGTAGCCCTTTTCCATCCACCCGGAAAACACTCCCTTTTGAAAGCGCTTCTGCCCCAGTCAGTACCTCTAACCGTCCATATTCACTATTTGGGCGCTGAAAAATCCCCTTAATTTGGAGATCTGCCATAAGCGCCGTAAAAATACGGAATATGAATAGATAGATAAGAGCTACAAAAGCTAACCGTCCAATGACTACTATAAATTGCATACAACCCTCCTAGTCGAAAATTGGAAGCAAGAAGCCAGAAGTCCGAAACTTAAACTCACAAGCTTTCCAGTTTAAATTCACCCCAGAGGCGCTCTTTGTATCACCAGTACACTTTGTCCAATTTGAATCCGGTCTCCAGGAGCAACAGTATGCTGCGTAATTCTTTGTCCATTAACAAATGAACCATTAGTACTTCCTAAATCGTCCAACCACCAACCGTTCTCCCCTGTCGAAAGCTTCAGATGCCGCCGCGAAACCTCAGGATCATGGAGTACCAACTCACATTGTCCATGGCGACCTATGAAAACCTCCTCATCCTTCAGCAAAAACTTCTGACCAATATCTGGTCCTTCTTTAATTTCGATAAAGTACTCTGGATTCCTTCCTTCAAGACCCTGATCTGATAATTTTGGCTTAACACTTTCTTTAAAGATGGTTGTACTCTCCCGCCAATCAGGTTCATCCACGGTCTCCGCTTCTTCCTCATCACCCCAGTGTACGTCAATAGAGTCATCAAAATCAACTTCAACAACCATTTCTCGGGGATTAACCGTCTCATCCGAATGCAATTCAATGGCCGGTTTGCTTAAAAACGTATATCCATTCCGAGTCGCTTCCGCAAATAAATACTTCGAAAGTTCTATAAGAAACACATCCCCAAAACTAGCCAAAGGCCCCCAATCACTAGAATGGAGATAAACCCGATAAATATTCGGTACATAAACCTGCGAAATGCTGACCTGCTTATTTTTAAGCATCGCCTTCACAAGTTCTTTAGCAATTTCCACAGGTTGAAGGCGGGCAGCGCCTTTTTTGAAAGCTCCGGTAAAGAGAAATTCGGCCATTCCTTCAAATCGGGCCAATAGGCTCATTATTACTCACCCCTCCCACTGTCGGCGAAGTTGACCGCACGCTGCGTCAATATCCGCTCCCCGTTCTTCACGTGATGAAACAGAAATTCCAGCATCTTCTAACACCTGGGCAAACCTTCTTATGAGCTCTGGCTTGGGTCGCTCCATTCCAGTTCCCGCCACAGGATTCACTGGGATTAAATTTACATATCCAAACTGTCCTTTAAGTAACTTGGCAAGGGCCTCAGCTTCCTCACGTTTCGCATTCTCAGCCGTCAAAGCTACCTCGAACGTAATGCGACGATGCGTGATTTGTGTGTACTCTTGGCAGGCCTCCATAAGCTGGGTAAGTGGATAGCGGCGGTTCATCGGGATCAACTTATTCCTCACTTCGTCCTGAGATGCATGAAGAGAGACCGCAAGACCCACTTGGGGGTTATCTTTAGCCAGTTGAATAATCTGAGGCACGACCCCACAGGTTGAAATAGTCATCCGCCTCATGCCAATATTTAGCCCCTGTGCTTGGTTCAAAAGTTGAATTGCCTGCAGCACCTGATCATAATTCAGAAGGGGTTCCCCCATACCCATAAAGACAATGTTGGTCACCTGGAAATCTGGATCTTCCTGACGGACAAGATGAGTGATATCCAACACTTGACCGACAATTTCTCCGACACTGAGGTTTCTCCGAAACCCTTCTAAACCTGTAGCACAAAAGGCGCACCCCACCGCACATCCGACTTGAGTAGAGACACAAACTGTATGACGGTCCCTCGAGCTAGTCCGCGCATAATCCATTAACACACACTCAATCGTTTCACTGTCTTCAAGGCGGAATAGATACTTGCGAGTGCCGTCCTTGGAACGTTGTTCTCGAACCTTTTCTAACGGATAAAGACTTAAGCGAGAACGCAAAGTTTGCCGATCACGCTCTCCAATATTTTTCATTTCCTCCCAAGTACGCACCGCCTTTTGTTGTACCCATTGAAATAATTGGATTGCACGAAACCTTTTTAACCCAATTTCCTTACAAATTTTGATTAATTCATCCTCTGAACACCCACGAAGCTCAATATTTACCATAATACTTATTATTCACCCAATTCATTCCAGTTAAACTTCCTTATGAAGAAAACTTGCTTAGCGTCCAAGCCTTCAGGCGCCGGCAGTCTCCTAGTTGCACTTATGCACTGTCCACGGAGGGACAAATATCCCTGTAAATGTCCCTGTAAGCATGACTCAAATAGAACGTTTGATGTTAGTAGCACCGCCATGAACGACTTGTACGCCGTGATTGCGAGAAAAGATCCTTCAGAAAGTATACAACTGCAAGTTATACTTTACTGACTGGTACGACGAAATTTTGCTAAGAAAAATCCGTCCATGTTATGGCGATGTGGTAAAAGTTGAAGCATGCCTTTACTCGCTTGTTGAATATCTCTCGGATCCTCAAGGTCAAAGGGCAAGTCTTCCACCAAGTTAACCGGTTCGAACTCTGGATGAGTTGAGCGAAATGTCTTTACCAATTCAAAATTCTCTTCGGGTTCGATTGTACAGGTCGAGTAAATTAAATCTCCCCCCACTTCAACGCAAGACGCAGCCCGTTCCAAGATGGCAAGCTGAAGTAAAGGCAAACCTTTAAGGTCTTTCTCCTCTTTCTGCCAACGCAGATCCGCTCTCCGTCGAAGAACGCCCAATCCAGAACAAGGAGCATCAACCAATACACGCTGCTGAGAGCCGAGTTTTACTCCAGGCAAATCCCGAGCATCTCCCAATTGAGGGTGGATAATCGTAATCCCTAGTCTTTGGGCTGACTGATTAATTAGTTCGAGTTTTTGCTCATGAATGTCAAATGCCTGGATTTCTCCCTCATCCTGCATCATCTGAGCCAGATGCGTCGTTTTCCCGCCAGGAGCACTGCAAGCATCCAGGACACGTTGTCCTGGTTTAGGCGCTACTATATGGGCAACAAGTTGTGAGCTTTCATCTTGAACTGTAAACAGTCCTTCTTGAAAACTCCCCAACCGATCGATAGCTCCAAAATGTTGAATCCTCATGCTTTCCGGAATCCGGGTTCCTGGTTCAACTGTAACGCCTTCCTGAGTTAGACGATCCATTAATTCTTCGCGTGAGATCTTTAAGGTATTCGTACGAATCCACGTGTGAGCGGGCTCGTCATTGGCTCGGCACAAAGCCCCCGTTTCCTCCACGCCCCATCGTTTAAGCCAGCGTTGAATCATCCATTCGGGGTGAGAATAGCGCACAGAAAGATAGCGCACGGTTTCACGTTTCACATCCGGCCAAGGAAAATCCCACGCCTTATCCATAACCTTGCGCAAGACGCCGTTTACTAGTCCCGTAAATTTGGGGTATGCTTTTGCCAATTCCACACTTTCATTGACCGCAACTGCGGAAGGTACTTTATCAACATAAAGCAATTGAAAAGCGCCGATACGCAATATAGCCCGCACTTCGTGGGGAAGCGAAGACATTGGTTTACTTAAGTGCAACCGTAATGCGTAATCGAGAGTTAACCGGTGTTTGAGCGTACCATTCACCAACAACGTCACAAATTGACGATCTCTAGAATCCGTTAATCTGATAATATTTTTCTGGAGCAAAAGATTCGCGTAAGCTCCTTGTGTCTCAACGCGCGTCAGCATATGAACCGCCATTCCTCGGGCTGTCTCTTTAATCATTGCTTCTACCTCGAGAAATCAAGATAAAGCGTGCTAATGTAAGTACCGCAGCTAACGCCGCTGCCACATAGGTTAAAGCTGCTGCGTTTAGCACAGAGCGTGCCCCTCTTATTTCTTCACTTCCCAGCATATTACCCTCCTGTAAAAGCACTAATGCTCTGTTACTTGCGTTGTATTCCACAGGAAGCGTAATAATTTGAAAGAGTACAGCAAACGAAAAGGCTAAAATACCGAACTCAAGAAGCCACCCATAACTCGGAATGAACAACCCCAGCATGATCAAGATCGGGCCAGCCCCGCTACCGAGGTTCGCAACTGGGACAAAGGACGACCTCAGTGTCATTGGAACATACCCTGAAGCGTGTTGAAGTGCATGCCCCGTTTCATGGGCAGCTACTGCCAAAGAAGAAAGCGAGCTTCCCTGATAGACGTCTTGACTAAGGCTAATGATCCGGGTATGCGGATCGTAATGATCGGAAAGCCTTCCTCCAATCTGTTCGACCCGAACATCGTATAGCCCGTTTCTATTCAAGAGCGCTCGTGCAGCCTGTGCTCCCGAAAGCCCTGACTGTGAACGGATTTTAGAATAACGTTTATAAGACGAGGAGATTTTGAACTGTGCATACATAGAAAGTAATATAGCTGGAATTAAAAGAACCATTGTGTTGTCCCAAAAAATCATAATATGACCTCCGTTTCCGTTTCAGCAAATAAATAAGACTCAAACTCAAAGCAGTGAGGTTTAAGTCGAACTCGAGGCGAACGTATACTCGCCGTTCCGGTTTTGCCTCCAAATGACAATCCTTGTAGGGCATTTCATGAATTGCCTACTTATTGCCTCGAGCATCGCGCCTTACCCTAACTTTTCTCCTACCTGACCATGTCTGCCATTGAAGAAATCCCTGGCAGGCATGGCACGTTTCCCCGCTGGTTGGACTTCCAGAATCCGAAGGACTCCATCCCCTGTCTGAACTACTAAACTATCCTCAAGCACCTGTAGAATCTGACCTGGATCAGGTGCCAGCTTCTTCGAAAACAGTTCCGTCTCTAAGTCCTTGTCTGATAGTACGTAAGGAGTGCTCCGCCAGATTTTAAGGTTTTCTCCCCGAAAGGTCGCAAACGCTCCTGGCCAAGGGTTTAACCCCCGAATTTGATCATGCAATTCAGCCGCCTTACCTGACCAATCTATATGTTCATGTTCACGTTTCAGAAGGGGAGCATAATTTGATGTTCCAGTTTGTGGCGTTGCCTTTAAGCTCCCCATTTCCAACTCCTTTAACGTGACTATGAGGAGTTCTCCACCTACCGAAGCTAACTCATCATGGATCTCTCCCGTAGTTGCTTCCTTAGAAATTAGCACTTCACGTTTCAGCAACATGTCACCTGTATCCAAACCTTCATCCATCAACATGGTGGTCACTCCAGTGCGGGTTTCCCCCCTCATAACAGCCCAATGAATAGGCGCTGCCCCACGGTATGAAGGAAGCAAAGAAGCATGTACATTGATACACCCTTTTGAAGGCAACTGCAAAATTTCCCGTGATAAAATTTGTCCGTAAGCAACAACAATTATGCACTCCGGGGCTAAGGACCTGAGCTGTTCGATTCCTTCTGGTGTTTTTATCCTTTCAGGTTGAAAAACAGCTAAGCCAAGTTCCTCTGCAGCTATTTTAACGGGACTTGGTTTTAACTTTTTCCCTCTACCAGCCGGTCTATCCGGTTGAGTAAAGACCCCAACCACATCATAACCACCCTCAACCAAAGCCCGTAAAGAAGGCACAGCAAAATCCGGCGTACCCATAAAAACTAAACGCATACTTAACCCCCCTCTCTGCTCGCAATTCAGTCTTACTATCGTTCTATCGTTCTATCGTTCTATCCGTTCTATCCGTTCTATCCGTTCTATCCGTTCTATCCGTTCTATCCGTTCTATCCGTTCTATCCGTTCTCCGTTCTTCGTAACCCGTAACCCCAGCCCGAGGAGCGCTTTTCTGCTAAGCGGATGCGTAAGTGGAGCCGCGGTCCAGACAAGCGCCGACAGTTCGCGCCCCGTAGCGCGCCAATGGTTCACATGCATTCTGTCCAGAGGTTTTGGCGCGCTCGCGAACTGTCTAGCTTGTCAGCGGCGCAACTCGCAGACGCGTGCAGAACAGCGCTCCTCCCCAGAGGTTTTGGCGTGCTTGCGAACCGTCTAGCTTGTCAGCGGCGTAACTCGCAGACGTGTGCAGAACAGCGCTCCTCCCAGCGATCCGACCTGCACCCCAACTTAACTTCGATATGTTTTCTTGGCCACATCGACAAATAGTATCCCCTCTAGGTGATCAATTTCATGTTGCAATGCACGAGCCAACAATTTATCTGCTTGAATGTCCAACAGTTCCCCTTGGCGATTTAACCCCTGAACACGTACTTTAGCGGCCCGCAGCACATCCCCTGTAACATTTGGAATGCTAAGGCACCCTTCTTCAGCACTGTTCTCTCCCTCTTTTTCCACAATAACCGGATTGATGAGCTCTACCAGCACATCGCTCACCTTTACGATGACAACTCGCTTGGAGACCCCAATTTGAGGAGCAGCTAACCCCACACCATCGGCGACATCCAATGTATCTATCATGTTATCTAAGAGTTTTATAATGGTCGAATTAACCTCTTTTACCTCTTTTGCCTTTTCACGTAATACCTCTGCACCGATTTCTACAATCTTATATACAGCCATTGCCTTTTACTCCCTTCAAATTAAACTCGAAGCCCGATACTCGAACATGAAGTCCTTGTCTCTGTTTCGAATATCGCGTATCGTGCTTGAATATTATTGTATCCTATGACTAGCCCCTACGTCGAGGACACATACAGCTCAAGATTTCCAAAATTTCTTACTTAAAAACGATCTTTAGCTCGAAAGTGGATCAACTTCGATGTTCAAGACAACTCCACTACTAGCTGGACCCTTACTAAAATGTTGGACCCCCTGATGTAAAAACGCCCTGAGTATATCAAGACGCCTCCCTTTGACAGATATTTGCCAGCGCCATTGATTCTTAAGTTTGGTTAATACAGCTGGTGCCGGCCCCAGAATATCTATTTCATTATTTCCATATTTTAGGTCCTTCATTCCTTGAATTAGACAAGCCCCCAATTCGTTGGCTCCTTTTATGACTCGGTCCTCTTTCTCATGAAGCAACAAGACACGAACAATATGGGTATACGGTGGATATTTTCGTTCTTTTCGATAGCGTATTTCTTCCCAGAAAAAACCCAGGAAATCATGCTGAGCAGCCCGCATAATTGCACCATCTGATGGAGAATAGGTCTGAATTACAACCTCACCCGGTTTTGTGCTCCGCCCCGCTCGACCTGCGACCTGAGTTAATAGTTGAAACGTTCGTTCTCTAGCCCTAAAATCCGGCATATTGAGTGTCTGATCTGCAGCAATGACTCCAACCAATGTGACATTTGGAAAATCAAGTCCTTTGGCCATCATCTGAGTTCCTACCAAGATAGACGCTTCTTGACGACGAAAGCTTTCCAAGATGGTGCGATGAGCGTCTCCCGAGCGGGTGGTATCAAAGTCCAATCGTAATATGGACGCCTCTGGAAGTAAGCCCTGCAATTCTTCTTCTACTCGCTGTGTGCCCTGACCAAAAAATCGAATATATCGGCTAGCACATTTCGGACAAGTAAGAGGAGGAAGTTCTTTGTGGTTACAATAATGACAGCGCATAGCCTGTCCTTGGCTATGATATGTCAGGGTTATATCGCAATTAGGGCAGCTGACCACATAACCACATTCTCGACAAGCAACAAATGTAGAATACCCTCTGCGATTCAAAAAAAGCATAGATTGCTCGCCTCGCTCTATCCTTTCCCTCAGCTTTTGTTGCAACAGAAGAGAAAACATACTGCGGTTCCCTTGTATAAGTTCTTCTCGCATATCCACAATCTCAACTGGGGGCAGGGTGCTTTCTCCTATCCGCTTAGTCATCGTGAGCAGCCTAATTTTACCCGATTGTGCTGCAGCATAGGCCTCCAAGGATGGCGTCGCACTCCCCAGCAAGACAACGCCCTTTAACTGTTCCATACGTTTGCGAGCGACATCTCTCGCATGGTATTTAGGGTTCTCATCTTGTTTATACGCGCCATCATGTTCCTCATCTAATATGATGAGGCGCAAATTCAATAGAGGTGCAAATACTGCGGAACGGGCCCCAATGACGATCCGCTTATGACCTGCCAGAATATCCTCCCAGGCTTTCATTTTTTCCCTCGGTCGTAAGCCAGAGTGCAAAACAATTACCTGGTCACCAAATTGTGTTTCAAAATACTGGGCGACTTGAGATGTCAGGGAAATTTCTGGTACGAGAAGAATTGCATCTCCGCCTTGATCCAGTACATGCGCTATCAACTCACGATAAACATCCGTTTTTCCGCTCCCCGTCACACCATGCAACAAAATAGTTTGGGACGAACCTTCCTCTAGCGCAACCGACACGCTATTCACCACAATCGTTTGCTCCCCGGTTAATTCGTAGGTTCTACCAGTTAAAATCTTAGGCTTTAAAGGTCTACCGCCTAGGGATTCTTTCTTCACAGACCCTTCCCCTAGCGATACAAATCTTGTTTCCTTTTTCGCCCACCCTTGTTGGATAAGCTTCTCGATCGTCGTCCCCGAAATATCCGCTCGTTTGATAAAAGTATTAAGCGAAATCCCCTTACTTCGTGCTCGGTTAAGTACACTAATCGCCCGGAAGGCATCCGGATCAAGCCACTGTAAGGTCTGAACATCCGAGTCTTTAAGGGATGCCAGAGGAATAACCCACTCTTCCACTTTTCCCTTGAAAAGTGGCCAAACCGTATGTAAGCTTTGAGCAATTGAACAGATGGTCGTTTGCGCTAACCAATGGGCGAGCTCAATCAGATCGGGAGGAACAAGGCTATCCTTGCCCACCCTCTCTAATACCGGTTTGATATTCACAGACGCCAGTTCCTCTGGTAAATCATTCGTCAAGTTCACAACAAGCCCCTGAACCTTGCGGCTCTGAAGGGTAACAAGAACCCGCATCCCTATCTTCAAGTCAAGATTTTCTGGAATAAGATAATGATAACTTTGATCAAGGCGCCGATTTGCTACATCAATCAGTACTTCAGCATAACGAAACATACGACGCCTCCTTACAGCGAAAATTTCCTAATTAAAGTAAATAAAGTGATTATATAGGTCACTCATCAGTATATCAAAACCATGCTCGCATTATATTTTATCACATTACTTCTATCATAAATAATCAAAGTCGAAATTGTTGCGAGCAAGAGGCCTTTTAGCCTTTCTTATATAACCCCTTGTCAAAATAGAATGAATTATGATATGATCTACAAAGTTAAATCCTTGAACCTTTAAATTAGTCCCGTGAGACTAAGAAGGGAATGGCGACCATGATTTCAACATGGACACCTCTTTCTTGCTTGCGGGCAGGGAAGAGGTTTTTTGTATAAAAGAGGAGGAATACCATGTCAACTGAAGTTCAAATTCACGAAAGACTTCCCTTAACCCAAGCGATCCCTCTCGGTTTGCAGCACGTCTTTGCCATGTTTGGCGCAACAGTTCTTGTTCCTTTTTTAACGGGGCTCAGCCCATCAGTCGCACTACTTTCTTCAGGGATTGGCACGATAATATTCCTTTTACTAACTAAAAGTCGTGTTCCTGCTTATCTCGGTTCATCGTTTGCCTACATCGCTGCCTTAACCACCTTTGTTCAGACAAATAATAATCATTCTGGAGCTATGGGTGGAGTTTTAGCTGTCGGTGTCGTGTATATCATACTCTATCTTCTCATGGCTGTCTTTGGGACCAACTGGATTCACAAAATAGTGCCGCCCATCGTTGCCGGTCCAGTCGTTGCTATCATAGGTTTAAGCTTAACCCCAGTGGCAATTAGTATGGCCTCAGGAAACTGGCCGATTGCCGCTTTTACATTAGCCGTTGCAGCTTTACTATCGGTGTATGCTAAAGGCTTTCTCAAGATCATCCCCATTCTAATAGCTATCATTGCCGGGTATATCGTCGCAACTGTCATGGGCATTGTCGATCTAAAGGCATTTTATGCCTCCTTCGATCAGCTGTTTGTCTTTCCAGTCGTACTAGGAAGCGGTTTTCAACTTCCTAGCCTCGATAAAGTAGCGATTTTAGTAATGGCTCCACTTGCCTTGGTTACCATCATCGAAGATTTAGGACATATGATTGTCTTAGGAAATATTACCCATTCCGATCCAATTAAAAACCCAGGCTTTCATAGAGTCCTCCTCGGCAATGGTCTGGCCACAGCCGTAGCCAGTTTCCTAGGAGGACCTCCTGTTACTACCTACGGTGAGAACATAGGGGTACTTGCCGTAACAAAAGTATATAGCACCTTCAACATATGGGTTGCTGCAATTCTTGCAATTATCTTTAGTATGATTAACCCTTTACAAGCCGCGATCATGTCCATTCCCACTGCGGTTATGGGTGGGGTCACCATCCTCCTCTTCGGGATGATTGGTACGACAGGTTTACGCACTCTGATCGAAGCTAAAGTAGATTTCTCAGATACCAAAAACCTCATCATTGCTTCCGTCATTTTCGCCCTAGGTATTGGTTTGCCTGAACACGGAGTAGCCTGGGCAACCATCGTCGGGATTACCTTGAACCTTGTACTCAAAGGACAACCTGAGCCCGTCAATAATTTAAGTGTAGGGAAACAAAATAATAATAAGTAAAAGAAAACTAATACCGTCTTTTTGCACTTCGAAGATGGAATTATGAAGTCTAATTTGCAAAAGAGCCTTTCGTCACTAAACGAAAGGCTCTTTTGCATTCCAATTAATAATTGTCCGGGCATTCTGCCACTTGCAACAAGGGTCTATAGCCCTAGTTTTGAACGACGAACGCATGACCGTGAACGTATGTCGAGAACCCGCCCCTACTTTAAGGGCAAATTAATCTCTTTCATCGCCTTCTCCATAATAGCTTTGTCCTGAACTCTAAGGACAACCTGGGCCTGTTGATTCTCTTTCTCTACAAAAGCATACATATACTCCACGACAACATCCTTTTTGACGAGTTGGTTGAGTACTTCTGCTAGTCCTCCAGCGCGATCTGGAACCTTAAGTACCCATACAGGAGTTAAGGAGACTACAACTTTTCGTTCACGTAATTTCTCTGTAGTTACTTCAGGTTCATCCACAATTATTCGTAATACCCCATAATCCTTGGTATCCGCCAATGATAGGGCCCGCAAATTCACATTAAGTTCGGCGAGAAGACTTATCACCTCAGCCAATCGTCCTTTTGCATTTTCCAGAAAGATTGATAATTGTAACATTTTAATACCCTCCCCTAGCGGCGTTTATCAATGACCCGAACGGCCTTGCCTTCACTTCGTGGTATACTTTTTGGTTCTACCAGACGAATACGAACGGAGATGCCTAGAATATCTTCAATACTTTTCTTGAGACGTTCTTGACGTCCTTCCAATTCTCGTACTTCATCAAAGAAACTAGTTTCATTGACTTCCACTTGAACTTCTAGTTGATCCAAGCTACCCTCACGGTAAACGACTAGCAGATAATGTGGTTCAAAACCACCCAAAGACAGAATCGCCTCTTCAACTTGACTCGGAAAGACATTAACCCCTCGAATGATTAACATATCATCTACCCTAGCCGAGACGCGTTCCATGGTCCAGCCGACATGTCCGCAGGAACACGTACCATATTGTAAGGAGGTCAGGTCTTTAGTTCGGTAGCGCAAAACTGGGAAGCCCTCTTTGTCCAAACTAGTGATCACTAACTCTCCTCGTTCGCCAACAGGTAAAGGATTTCCTTCTGCGTCCAAAATTTCCGGATAAAAATGATCGTCAATATGTAATCCCTGTTGAGCCAGACACTCTAAGGCAACCCCCGGTCCCATAGTTTCGCTAAGCCCATAAATATCAAACGCTTTAATACCAAGACGAGCTTCGATTTGTTCCCTCATGCCATCTGACCAAGGTTCTGCACCGAAAATCCCAAACTTTAACTTTAGTTCGTCTCGTGATATTCCTGATTCTTCAAGACTTTCTGCTAGGTATAAGGCATAGGAGGGCGTACACGCCAACACAGTCGTACCAAAATCTCGCATCAGCATCAATTGTCGCGCAGTATTTCCTCCAGATATGGGAACGACTATGGCACCAAGCTCTTCACAGCCATAGTGTAGCCCCATCCCCCCTGTAAACAAACCATATCCGTAAGCGATTTGAACAACGTCCTTCTTGGTTACACCTAATCGCTCAAGCTCCTTGGCTACGATCTTTGCCCAGAGCTCAATATCGTTACTTGTATAGCCTACGACAGTTGGCTTACCCGTTGTTCCTGAGGATGCATGAAGACGAACAATGTTTTCCATAGGTTCGGCAAAAAGCCCAAACGGATAATTCTTACGTAAATCCTCTTTTGTCGTTAAGGGAATCCGCTGGAAGTCTTGAAGAGATTGAACATCTTCAGCTTGGCTTATTCCTACTGCTCCGAAACGTTCTCGATAGTAGGGAATTGGCAAGACACGCTCTACCGTTTCGCGAAGACCCTTCAACCATTCTTGTTCTGTACGATAAGTTCCTACTGGTACTTTATCTGTTATGCCCATTACCTATCCCCTACTTTTACAAAAAATTTGTCTAGAGATTAATAACTATTCCTATAACACATTACATCAATGCCGTAATTATATGATCTAATATACTACAGTTTTGTATATCATACCACTACTTTGTCTACTTTGGCAGGACACTTTTGAGGGAACATCCGCTCAAAGGGCGAACAAAACTTAATATTGTTGCAAGATGGAGACGAAATCTCTAAAAAGACTATTCAACTAGGAGTAGAAATAACCTTCAAATATCAAATGAACTCGTTTAACTGAGATGAAATTTACGAACAGAAAGGGGCTTGTAACAAACTGAGAAACGAGTTTTGTTACAAGCCCCTTTTTAACGCTCTAATTACTATATTTACAGTCCTGCAAGTTTACGCAAGCCCTCTGCTTTATCAGTTTTTTCCCAGGGCAGATTAAGGTCGGTTCTTCCGAAATGCCCATAAGTCGCTGTTTGCCGGTAAATCGGTCGACGAAGGTCCAAAGCCTTAATGATGCCTGCTGGACGAAGATCAAACGATTGCAAGATAAATTCAGTGATCTTATCATCGGCAATCTTTCCCGTTCCGAAAGTCTCAATTGAAACGGATACCGGGCGGGCTACCCCAATGGCATAAGCTATTTGAATCTCGCAACGGTCTGCTAACCCCGCAGCAACAACATTTTTAGCAACATAACGTGCCGCATAAGCACCTGAACGGTCAACTTTTGTGGGGTCCTTGCCTGAGAATGCACCGCCGCCATGGCGAGCCATCCCGCCATATGTGTCTACTATAATTTTGCGTCCCGTAAGACCGCAATCTCCCTGGGGGCCACCGATGACAAAACGGCCCGTTGGATTAATGAAATACTTAGTATCTTCATCTAAAAGTTCTCTGGGAATGGTTGGATACACTACATACTGAAGTAAATCACGTCGGATTTGGTCCTGAGTAACATCTGGATGATGCTGTGTAGAGATAACCACTGTATCCACTCGAATTGGTTTATTATCCTCATATTCCACGGTAACCTGAGTTTTACCATCTGGACGCAGGTAGCTTAAAAAATCCGATTTACGCATTTCACTGAGTTTACGTGCCAAGCGGTGTGCTAAATCAATGGGAGTCGGCATGTAGCTTTCGCTTTCATTCGTTGCATAGCCGAACATCATACCTTGGTCACCGGCCCCGATCGCTTCAATGTCACTATCGGTCATTTCGCCAGTTTTTGATTCTAACGCCCGATTCACACCCAACGCGATATCTGCAGATTGTTCTCCAATCGAGGTTAAAACTGCGCACGTATCGGCGTCAAAGCCATATTTGGCCCGTGTATACCCAACTGAACGGACGGTCTCCCGCACAACATGAGGAATATCCACATAGCACGTGGTCGTGATCTCACCGCTGACTAGGACCAAGCCAGTCGTTACGGTCGTTTCACAGGCCACTCGAGCATTCGGATCTAACTCATAAATTGCATCCAAAATTGCGTCTGAGATTTGATCACAGATCTTATCCGGATGCCCTTCGGTCACAGACTCAGATGTAAATAACTTTTTACCCATTTAGTTCACTCCTTTGTTTGAATACCGAGGAGCTTAGCAATCTCACGAACGAGATGCCGTGCGACCTCAAGTTTGCTCATCTGAGGGAGATCTATTCTTCTTCCGTCAGGGAAGAGAAAACTAACAATGTTGGTTGGGCAGCCAAAACCAGCACCTGGTTTGGTAACATCATTGGCTACTAGTAGATTTACGTTCTTCTTCTGCATTTTATGCTGGGCGTTTTCCATGAGGTTCTCCGTCTCAGCTGCAAACCCAATAAGAACCTGGGACGTTTTCATTCGCCCAAGCTCAGCTAATATATCTGGATTCGGGACCAACTCAAGTGTACGACTTGTCCCGGTTTTTTTAATCTTTTGTTCTGCCTCAACCGCAGGGCGATAGTCCGCAACCGCTGCCGCCTTAATGACAACATCTATTTCTGGAAATAACCCCAAGACTACATCGTACATCTCGAGGGCGGTCTGCACTGATATCTTGGTCACTCCATGCGGAGTTGGTAAATCCGTTGGGGCACTGACTAGAATGGTTTCTGCACCAGCTTCCTGCAGCGCTTGTGCAATAGCATACCCCATCCGACCAGAACTCCTGTTACCGAGATAACGAACTGGATCAAGCGGTTCTTGGGTTCCCCCTGCAGTCACTAGGGCTTTTTTTCCTTGTAGCCAATTCAAGCCAGCAAAAGACCGAGCCACAGATTCAACGATCTCCACTGGTTCGCTCATACGACCGTCCCCCTTGGTTCCACACGCTTGAAAGCCTGTGTCAGGGCCGATGACGTGGATCCCGCGATCCTTGAGGAGTGCTAAATTGGCTTGTGTCGCAGGATGATGATACATCGCATGATTCATGGCCGGTGCCACAAAAATCGGTGCACGAGTCGCTAAAAGAACCGTCGAAAGAAAATCATCCGCTAACCCCATCGCCATTTTTGCCAATATATTGGCCGTAGCAGGAGCCAAAATGACAGCATCAACGTGCTCCGCCAAGGCGATATGCTCTACATTCCAAAGTTTAGGCTCTTCAAAGAGATCTACATACACTGGGTTCGACGAAAGACTCTGCAGGGTAAGTGGCGTAATAAATTCGGTTGCAGACTTTGTCATAGCGACATGTACTTCTGCATGCAGCTTACGTAGCTGCCTAACAACTTCAGCTGCTTTATAAGCTGCAATTCCACCAGTAACTCCAACGAGGATTTTTCGTTCTGTTAACATTACTCAATTTCTTCCGGGGTACATTCATAGGTGAATTTGGAATGAGAAATCTCCTCAAGAGAAATACTGACTGGTTTCACACCCTTAGCTAAATCCTCGTGCTTTGCTTCTTCCATGATTGTTCGAGCCCGCTTGGCTACAACTACGACCAATGTGTACTTACTATCCACTTTACGCATTAGCAAATCAAGTGAAGGTTGTTTCATTAATAAACTCCCCCTTAAAAACAAACGGTTTTCGTTTAACCCGACATCTTTCGGCTACTAAGATACTCTTTAGTTTATCGACAGCCACTGGAACTTCATCATTAACAACTACGTAATCATACTCACTCACATATTCCAGTTCTTGAACAGCCTTAGCTAAGCGTTTCTGAATGACTTCCTCAGTCTCAGTTCCTCGTTTGTGAATACGTTCGGAGAGCACATCCAAGGAAGGAGGTACAATAAAGGTAAAAACCCCTTGAGGGAATCGCTTTTTGATTTGTAACGCCCCTTGAATTTCAATCTCAAGGATAACGTCAAGTCCTGCCTGTATCGCTTGCTCAACAGCAAATCGTGGTGTTCCATAATAATTATCACAAAACTCCGCCCACTCTAACAATTCGTCACTGGCGAGCATGGCCTCAAATTCTTGCCGCGGACGAAAATGATAATGGACTCCATCCACTTCACCTGGACGTGGACACCTCGTCGTTGATGAGACGGAATATCTCAGGTTGGGCATTTGGCGTAAAAGTTCTTGACAAATCGTCCCTTTACCTGCACCAGAAGGACCAGATAAAACAATTAACAGTCCATGATTTATTTCCACACTACACCCCTAGTCTGCCGGATCTTCTACGTGGTTATTGGACTCTTTTGTTGAAAGTCGATTAGCCACTGTTTCAGGTTGGACTGCAGATAGAATCACATGATGGCTATCACAGATAATCACGGCGCGTGTCCGTCGGCCATAAGTCGCATCGATGAGCATACCCGCATCCCGCGCTTCTTGAATGATACGTTTAATCGGAGCTGATTCAGGGCTCACGATCGATATAATTCGGTTGGCAGATACGATATTGCCAAAGCCGATGTTAATGAGCTTAATGTCCAAGATGAATCCTCCATTACTCTAGATTCTGGATTTGCTCGCGCACTTTTTCCAATTCGCTTTTCACACTAACTACCTGTTGCCCAATTGTTAAATCATTAGCTTTTGAACCGATGGTATTAATTTCTCGGTTCATCTCCTGAACCAAAAAATCAAGTCTGCGTCCCACCGAGTCGTTGCTCCTCAACGCATCACGCCCTTGAGCTAAATGGCTGTCAAAGCGAACTAACTCTTCCGCAATCGATGCGCGATCCGCAAAATAAGCCACTTCGTTCACCAGTCGAGTCTCATCCAATTCCACCTCGCCCATAAGCGTCTGAATGCGTTCCTGCAAACGTTCTTGATAATCTGTCACAACAGAGGGCGCGCGCTCAGCGATCAGTGCAAGATACTTCGTAATGAGATCAAGTCTAAGTAGTAGATCGGTTGTTAGTTTTTCTCCTTCAATACTGCGCATCTGCCCAAAACTATCGGTAGCCCTACTAAGGGCCTCAGCGCACGCTCCCCATAAAGTATCAAGAGCAAGCTCAGGATCCTCAACCGAAAGAACGTCCGGAAAAGCGACTAAATGGTAAATATCCGTTTCATACGCTGTATTTAGGGTTAGAGCGAGATCCTTCAATGTCTTATCATACGACAGTGCTAAATCTTTGTCAACCTTCACCAATCTCGTCATTCCTTCAGTTTCCACCACATTAACATGTACTTCAATCCGACCACGTTGGAATCTCCCTTGTAATGATTTACGTATTTGTTCCTCAAAACCAATTAAATGACGAGGGGCTCTTACTATAATCTCTAGGAACCTATGGTTAACAGATTTCAGCTCAATAGAAAACTGATAACCACCTACGCTTGCTTCACCCCGCCCAAATCCAGTCATGCTATTTGCCATATGCCACCTAGCGAATCAATCAGCCAGGCTATTCACCTCCTATTTGATAAATCACACTATCTTTTATACGCAGTTAAGAAACTTCTTCCTAATATATTATACCAAATTAGAAATATTAGCTAAAACCTAGTTAGGTATATTCCTATTGAAATGCTTATCAACCGTTTGCGACGGCGGCGGAAGGAAGAAATCTGTTCCAGACACAGGGACGGTTCTTCCTTCTCTCAGACATGGGGACGGTTCTCCTGTCTAACATAAAATTAGACAACAGAACCGTCCCCGTGTCTGGAACCGAACCGCCCACGTCTGAAAACACCCGAGCGCACACCGTCCCTGGGTCGAACACACAGAGCCTTTAATTCTCTAGCCATTCGCCCTTAAACACATACATGGCTGGGCCAGTCATATAGACGTGATTATCTAATCCCCATTCAATAAATAAATCTCCACCTGGTAAATGAATAGTCACTGTGCGTTCTGTTTTTTCATTGAGCACAGCAGCGACCGCAGAGGCACAAGCACCTGTTCCACAGGCTAGAGTTGGTCCAGCGCCCCGTTCCCAAACCTTCATGGTCATCTCTTGAACAGAATTAATTTCTATAAACTCGACATTAGTCTTCCGTGGAAATAACGAATGTTTTTCAATCGCCGGACCAAGACGCTCAAAATCCAGTGTGGCAAGATCTTTCACAAAGATAATGCAGTGCGGATTCCCCATAGACACGGCAGTATATTGGAACGTTTCCCCGAGCACTTCAAGGGTCTTACCCACCACAGGCTCCCCTTGTCCCAAAACTGGAATGAGGTCTGCCCGCAAAATGGGTTCTCCCATATCTACCCGCACCCCTTGAACCTGGGCCTCTTTAATAGTTAGTTGAATTGTCATAACACCAGCGAGAGTCTCCACACGCATTGGGTTCTGCGTTACAATTCCTTGATCATAAACATATCTCGCGAAACATCGGATGCCATTACCACACATTTCAGGTTCAGATCCGTCTGAATTAATGATACGCATCCGGGCATCCGCGACTTGCGAAGGCAGAATTACGATTATTCCGTCCCCACCTATACCAAATTGTCGATGGCAAAGCTTCTTGGCTAACTCTGGGTAATCCTCGTCAGCCGCAATAGAAAAATGGTCCAGGAAAACAAAGTCATTCCCTAGACCATGCATTTTAATGAATTTCATTGTGCTTCCCCCCCTCGTATCTCCATCATACGCATTACTTTCTAAAAGAATACTACGCTAAATGAAGTGGGTCAACCATTTTTAACCAAGTATACACGAGGAAGGACAGAGATATACATTATACGTCACAAAACTGATCAACTAAGCCTTTCAGCTCGCTCATATTTTGAGACAATTCTTTTCTTAAAAAATCGAATCATTTTTGAGTTATATATCAGTTGTTTTGAGGCGCAAAAGAAAGTTGTTAGTTTTTTATTAGGGAATTCTTAAATGGCAGGGTTCAGCTAGTCGATGTCGAACTTTCTTAATTGGTTGCACTCTAAAGGAGATGAATATAATTGGACTCTCTCAGTAAGAAACCCATTGACGTTAACACTCAACAAAATGATCGGCAACAGAAGGCCCTCATTACTGGTAGACTAGCTCACCTTATTCATGACGGCTTTACCGATATGCTCTATGTATTCTTTCCTATCTGGCAAGGAGTATTTGGTTTGAGCTTTGCTGAAGTGGGATTTCTTAAAACGCTTTTCTCTGGTACTATGGCTCTTTTTCAAATACCAGCTGGAATGCTCGCGAATCGGGTAGGAGAATTTAAGCTACTATTGATTGGAACGGTCATGACAAGTTTTGCAGTCATATTCTATGGATTGGGGACAACCCCCATACTCCTTGGTTGCCTATTGGTGATTGGGGGCTTTGGGTCAAGCGTTCAACACCCATTATCATCTTCACTTATCTCCAGTGCCTACCAAGAAAATAGAAAACGGAGGATAGCGCTCAGTACCTACAATGTTAGTGGTGACTTTGGCAAACTGCTTCTTCCTAGCGCAGCGGCATTCCTAATTACGCAATTTGATTGGCAGACTGCTTGCCACATACTTGGCATTTTCGGAGTAATTATTACCATTTTTCTCTATTTTACTTCGAAAACTCATTATCTTGGAAAGCTTAGTACCACAGGAGAGGATACCGAAGTTTCGCCAAAGGGCGGCCAGTTTATAGGTTGGAATGGAAATCAGCTCTTTTGGGTGCTTTCGACAATTGGCGTGTTTGATAGTGCAACCCGGATGGGGTTTCTGATGTTTTTCCCTTTTCTCCTACAAGGCAAAGGCGCTGATATAACCTTAGTGGGCTTAGCTCTCACTCTGGTTTTTGCGGGGGGCGCTACAGGTAAATTTGTTTGCGGCGTTCTTGCTACTCGTCTGGGAGCCTTGCGAACTATCATCACAACGGAGTCCCTGACAGCATTATGCATCTACGGTATAATTATTCTTCCTCTCTATGGTGCGCTAGTACTTGCTCCCCTTCTAGGATTGGCTCTAAATGGTACATCATCGGTACTATACGGCAGTGTTCCAGAATTAGTTTCAGTTAACCACCAAAAACAGGCTTTTGCCATATTCTACACTGCAACAATCGGCGCGGGTTCAATATCTCCATTTCTATATGGAATAATTAGTGATGCGATTGGTTTAAAGGCCACAGTCATGATCATAGCAGTCGTCGTTTTGCTTACGATTCCCTTAACCCTGCCGCTTAGAAAAAAGCTAGCCGATTAGCTAGCTGTGAACATTTCACCAGCGTGATAATATCAATACACCTTTCCCTTGGCTATGACTGTTTTACCTTGCCAGCTGTTCTTCATAAGTCGCCCAAATCCTATTAGTACAGAAGGTCCACCCGCTATGCACAGGATGAGTATCCATTGCCAACTAACTAAGGGCACAGTCTTAAAGATAGTCTGTAACGGAGGAAGATATATGACGCTGAGTTGCATAATCGTGGAAATCAGCACCGCGCCTACTAGGTAAGGATTCGTGAATAGACCCACTTCGAAGATCCCTCGTTCTTCAGACCGGCAATCGAAGACATGAAACAACTGCGAAAACACCAGAGTCGTAAAAGCCATTGTGCGCGCTCCTAACATGTTCACCCCCATAAAGAGGCCAGCTACGAACACAAAAAGTGTTCCAAGTCCGATCATCGTCCCCCGAATCCCAATTTTGCTGGCCAACCCTCGCGCGAAAATACTCTCTCCCGGAGCCCTAGGCGAACGATTCATGATGCCCGGTTCCGCTCCGTCTACCCCTAAAGCCATCGCCGGCAGGCCGTCTGTGACAAGATTAACCCAGAGGATTTGAATAGGGAGCAACGGAAGTGGTAGACCCACTAGTGTCGCCAAAAACATAGTTAGAACTTCTCCTAAATTACAGGAAAGCAAGTAACGAATAAACTTCCGGATGTTGTCGTAAATTCCACGTCCTTCTTCCACGGCGGCCACGATCGTTGCAAAATTATCATCGCCCAAAACCATAGCAGAAGCTTCTTTCGTTACATCCGTTCCAGTTAAGCCCATAGCCACGCCAATATCAGCTTCCTTGACAGCAGGAGCATCGTTCACTCCGTCCCCTGTCATAGCAACCACTTGCCCATGTTTTTTAAAGGCCCGCACAATTCTTAGTTTATCTTTTGGTGTCACGCGAGCATAAACGGAAATATCCATAACCCGCTCATCTAAATCCCTTTCAGACATCGTCTCAAGTTCTTCACCTGTAACAACTCCGCTCTTTGATCCACGAAACATTCCCAACTCATGAGCAACGGCTTCGGCGGTTAAGCGATGATCCCCCGTAATCATGACAGGTTTGATACCGGCCTGCCGACAAATTTTTATCGCTTTGATAGCACTGGGTCGCGGAGGATCAATCATCCCTAACAATCCGACAAACGTCAACCCTTCTTCGACATGCTCATCCAATGGTTCTGATTCTGACAACGGTTTCTCAGCAACTGCCAGGATACGGAGAGCATGCCGCGCCATTTCATCATTAGCTCGCAGGATGTGTCGCCGACGTTCATCTGACAGCTCCACGATCCCTTTCGCTGTCAACTCCTGTCGACAAAGCTTCAGCACCATATCCGGTGCCCCTTTGACATAGGCCATACGCCCTTGCTTAGTCTTATAGACTACACTCATTCGCTTCCGGTCCGAATCAAAGGGTAACTCTCCGATACGCTCTTGTTTGCGTTCCAGAACCTCTCGCCATATCCCTGCTTTAGCGGCAGCCACCAGAATAGCCCCTTCAGTTGGGTCCCCCTCAACGCCCCAAGGGGCATCATTCCCCTTAGATCTAAAGAGACCTGCAACTTGAACCCCTTTCTTAGTCAACTTGGAATTGTTGCAAAGTGCTGCAATCTTCAACGCTGCATTAAGAGGATCCCGTTCTTTCTCCGGTTCAGCGCCATGAAACTCCCCTTTGGGATCATACCCTTGCCCGGAAACGCTGATTCTTCGTCCATCTGAGTATATTTGGCGCACTGTCATTTCATTCTGAGTCAGTGTCCCCGTCTTGTCAGAACAGATCACCGTCGCGCACCCCAAGGTTTCAACGGCAGGAAGTTTTCTTATGATGGCCTTCCTTTTAACCATTCGTTGTACCCCCACCGCCAAGGCCACAGTGACAATCGCTGGTAAGCCTTCCGGAATTGCCGCCACTGCCAACGACACACCGGTGAAGAACATCTTATAGAAGCCCTCTCCTCTTAAAACTCCCGTGACCACCACCGCAGTGCAGACGATAAAGCTGATCAGAACCAACCATTTACCAAGTTCAGCTAAACGCTTTTGCAAAGGTGTTTCTTCATCTTCCACACTTTGGATCATCCCGGCAATGACACCCATTTCCGTTTCCATCCCGGTCGCTACAACAACGCCAGCTCCCCTACCATTGACTACGGAGGTTCCCATATACCCCATGTTCCTTCGATCTGCCATGGGCGTGAGTTCTTCTTGTAGTGGCAAGATACTTTTATTAACGGGATGAGATTCTCCAGTGAGGGCAGACTCTTCCACTTGCATATTAACTGCCTGAATCCACCTTACATCAGCCGGAATACGATCCCCTGCTTCCAGAAGCACAATATCCCCAGGCACAACCTCGGCAGCTGGAATTCTTTGCTCTAAGCCCTCTCTTAAGACCCGCGCTTCTGGCGCTGTGAGGGAGCGGAGAGATTCCATGGAACGCTCCGCACGATACTCCTGGACAAAACCAAGAATCGCGTTAATAATCAAAATAGCCAGAATCGTGACTGCATCCGCTATCTCGCCCAGAAGCCCCGATACAACTGTGGCTGCCAGTAAGACCAATACCATAAAATCTTTAAATTGTCCTAGGAACAGAAAAACAGGGTGAACTCCCTTTTTAACGACTAGGACATTTTTCCCGACCTCTAATAACCGACGATGAACCTCTTTAACGCTCAACCCTTTCCCCGGATGTACATCCAAGACCTTGGCCACATCAAGCCAAGGCAATACATGCCATGCCTGTTGCCGCATGCTTTTTTCCCCCTTTTCGTGCATCGCGCATAAGCGCAATTGGCTTTGTCCCTTTAGTAGTACATGCTTATTCCTAAAGGCGTTGAAAAATGCCTCGTCCGACCAAGTGTGTTATACTAAAAAGATACTTAAACAACGAAAGGAGTTCCTCCATGGCCTTAGACGGTGTTACCCTCGCCTATCTAGTTAACGAGCTAGCTCCACAACTTATTGGAGCACGTATCGATAAAATCTTTCAGCCTGAAAAGGATGAAATTCATTTCTTATTAAGGCAACAGGGATCTAGGCGCCTGCTGCTCAGTACCAGTGCAACCTCCCCCCGCTTCCACTTCACCCAAGAAAACAAAAAAAACCCGTCCTCCCCGCCAATGTTTTGTATGATTCTACGCAAACATCTTGAGGGTGGAAAACTTATCAGCCTGCATCAAAGTGAGCTTGAACGAGTCATAACCTTTGACATTCAGAATTACAACGAACGTGGTGATTTGGTCACCCTGCATCTACACTTGGAAATCATGGGAAAACACAGCAATCTCATCCTTGTTGAGCCAACCACTGGCGTGATTCTGGACGGTCTTAAACGATACTCTCACGCCCTCAGTCGCTACCGGGAAGTATTACCTGGGCGGATTTATCTCGCACCGCCCTCACAAGGAAAACGACCTCCCATGGAGGACGAAGAACTTTGGCGAAAGGCACTTTATGAGGAAGACCTTGATCAACCCATAACGAACGTCCTTCTCGCTCGCTTTGCAGGTATTAGCCCAGAATTGGCTCGAGAAATCGTCATTCAAGCCGGATTAGTGCTGGATATTAGCCTCCATCAATGTGGGGATATTGATTTTTCACGACTTTTTCAGGCATATCGTAGATTAAGCAACCCTGAGGGCGTTCTCGACATTCACCCCTGTCTATATTACAAAACAGAACTCCACTCCCGTCCAGTCGCATTCACCTTTACCCCCTTTCAACAATACCAAGAATTGAGAATGGAAAATGTGCCATCGTTGAATGACGCGATCACGGGCTTTTATCAGTCAAAATCCAGCAATAATACCCTTGAGTCAAAACGCGGTTCACTACGCAAAATCGTTCAAGAACAGCATGCCCATTTCAGCAAGAAGCTTAAAATATATAAGGAAGCCGAAATAAGTGCTCAATCCGGTCTTGCGTATCAAAAATGGGGAGAACTTCTGACTGCAAACCTCCATAATATTTCGCTAGGATTGACTGAAGTGACTGTGGAAGATTATTATGACCCCTCCCTCTCTTCCTTAACGATTCCTCTCAATCCTCACATAAGCGCTATTGACAACGCCCAGCGCTATTACAAACGCTACAACAAAGCGAAGGCCACACTGCGCCAAACAAAACCTCTCAAAGAAGCTGCATTCGAGGAAGTTAAATACCTAGAATCACTACAGGTTAGTTTGGACCAAGCGTCCACCCTAACAGAGCTTGATGAAATCCACGTCGAGCTAGTCGACCAAGGGTATGTTGCTGGAAAACACGTAAAAAAGCAGTTTTCTAAACCAAAAAAGGGTTACCTTAATACAAAGTCAAAAGCAAAAGTGAAAGCTCCGAAGGAGGTTCCTCACCCAAGAGTCTATCGATCAAGCCAAGGCCGAGTCATCTATGTCGGAAAAAACAATGCTCAAAATGATTGGTTGACTATGCGCAAAGGAAAACCGACGGATCTTTGGCTCCACGTCAAAATCATTCCAGGTTCTCACGTTCTAATCCCTCTCGAAGATGGGGAAGAATTCCCAGATGACACCACCTTAGAGGAAGCAGCTGCTCTCGCGATCTATTACAGCCAAGCGCGCGGTTCCTCTCAAGTTCCCGTAGATTATACACATGTCAAACAGATTAAAAAACCTAATTCCGCTAAGCCCGGAATGGTGATATACGACCAAAATTGGACATTATATCTTACGCCTAAGACGGAGACTCTAGAGCGGTTGCTGGCAAGCGAAGAACTTCCAGAGTAAAGAAAACTAAGGCTAGCGCCAAGCCTTCAGGCGCCGACGATCGCCTTAGTTGCACTTATGCTAGGTCAGAAAGTATGTAACTGAAAGTTATACTTTCTAACTAGTATAAATAAAACGAGCAGAAACGCGAAAGCGATTTTTGCTCGTTTTATTTACTACACTCGGATTTACCGTTACTATCGAAATAGAGCGGATAAGTTTGGAGTGGCATTCTAATTCTACGTAATTATGCACCCTCGATGTAGTGGGGGATAAACGAAAACCGCACACCCATAACAACAAAAAAGAATCCTGCTTTCTAGAAATGGAATAGAAAGCAGGATTCTTTATACCGATATTGAAAGCAAAGTTAAAAGGTTGAACCTTAAGTCAATCCCACGTTCGTGGTTATCATCGCGGCATAGAAGATGTATCTTCCAATAAATTGACCGCAAATTAAGGTAGCAACCGCTACGTAAATCATACCTGATACAGATTTTGTCTCAGTTGTTATGGCTTCCTGGGTTACCGGCCACATAAGGAACCCGGCTCCACCTAGAATAAGCAACCATTTAAGACCGATGACAACACTCATTCCTTTGAGTATTTCAGCGCTGGCTTGGGCGGCCATACCATTTAGACCCAAGCCCATAGCGTAAGGAACTGCCACGGATGCTTGGATGATTACTACAACCAAAACAATAGCCCCAAAGATTCTTTTATTGACATTTTGTAACTCTAACAGGCTAGTAGCTAAAAAGATTAAAGTCCCTACAGCAATAGTCGTAGCATAAAAATCCACGAAAGTGTTAACTCCATGCCAGACAGGAACAGCAGTAGCTGTATAGAGTTTGGCCATAGAGAAAACAGTGATCAAACCAACCACGCTTCCAGTCCATCTTAAAACAGTGTTAAGACTTTGATTATCTGATTTGAAATATTGGAGTAGAGCATTCAACACAGCAATTCCCATAAAAATTCCGCTGAACAGCACTTCTCTGCTTAACCAGGAGCTTCCAAGATTAGAGAGAGAGTTCAAAGCAGAAAGAGGCTGGCCTAAGTGAGCTAAAGAAGCTAAAACACTGATGACACTTAAGGCAGCAGAGGTTAGCGCAGCCCTTTTAAATTGTTTGTCTTTGGAAAGCTGTTTTCCAAGAGTGATGCATAACATTATCCCGATAGCAGCCTGCATGCAAAATGAAAAAATGATTAAAGCAGTTTCGTTCATTTTCTAGACCTCCTTTTTCCTAAAATCTTTAAGAAGGGCACCAGCTTTAGGTTTGATAACCAATGAAGGGTTGGTGACAGAGGAATGAGGCAGAATAGGTAAATCACTGGTAGTGTTGCTGCCATATTTAACTTTTAATTCTTCAATATCTCCCCATTCTATTGCGCGCATGGGACAGGCATCCACGCAAACTGGGGTTTCATTTTTATCTCTTAAATCCTTACACCCATCGCATTTACCTACTTTGCCTAAATCTTGTATGAACTGAGGAACCCCGTAAGGACAAGCCCAAGTACAATAACGACAGCCGATACACTTATCCTTATCATGTTGCACCGTACCATCTGCATCAACATGCATAGCGCCAGTAGGACATCCTTCTACGCATTTAGGGTTAGCACAATGATTACAGGTACTGGAATAGTGGTACACACCGGGAGTCGGATAAACACCGATTTCAAATGTTCTTGTTTGCCTAAATATTGTACCTACTTTTAAATCGTTTTTATCTTTACAGGCTATCTGGCAAGTTCGGCAACCAATACACGAAGTCATATCAAAATAGAATCCTTTGCGACCCACTATTGCTCACTCTCCCCTCTAGAAAATAATTCTTTGTGATTTATTGACATCTGGCGTTAATGGCGCATCGGAATATTTTTCAATATTAACCACGCAGCTATTCCATCCTGAAACCCCTTGACCCGACGTTAACGGGCCATTAAGAATGTTATCCGCACCACCAGTATCAATCCCTGTTTTTTCATCCATATCAACCCAAGAACCATGAAGTAAACCAACAATACCGGGCATAAAACGTTCGGTAACCAGAGCTGTACGCAGAGTCTTGCCATGCTTACTCGTCAATAAGACGGTATTGCCATCGACTATACCTTTTTCTTGAGCATCTTTTGCACTAATGAACACTGGATTTGGCCACGTTTCTCTGAGCCACTGTACATTATCAAAAACAGAATGAGAACGACGCAAATAATGAGGATTAATCACTTGATAAGGATAATCGCCCTTCACTTTCCCTTTCCAATCTTTAAAGGTTTCTTCATAACCTTCCACGGGCGGAATATGTGTAGGGACAGCTTTGATCTTACTATAACCCATATTATTTATTGTGTTTGCTAGTACTTGGGAATATATCTCCATCTTGCCACTAGCCGAGTTTTTGCGTGGCTTCGCCACGGGGTCATCTCTAAAATCTTTGAAAGCAATAAAGCCGTAGTTATCCCCGACTTTTCTTTCAATTTGGTAAATACCTTTTTCTTGAAATTCTTTCAAACCAATTCGACCTTGTTGCGGTTTACCTTTTACCTTCCACTCTGCAATATCTGCTGCTGTAATTGTAACCAAAGGCTCTTTTGTGACCCCATCTTCGTTGGTTGTGGTCGCACCCGCAATTTGATTGAAAAATTGTTGTGTATAGTCAATAGGAAAAGCCTTTGTTGGATCTACACCAAGACGTTTTGCCAATTCTTTTGCAATCCATTGATCATCCTGACATTCATACATTGGCTTCGTAATTTGAGAATACATGATTAAGATTTCTCGATTGCCCGTTAAGAGCCCTCCTGGTTTTTCCCACTCTGTAGTCACAGGAAGCACAAAATCAGCGTATTTGGAGTTAGTAGTCAAAAATTGAGAATGACTAACCACTAAATCGACCTTACGATGCGCTTCAATTCCTTTGGTCATCCCAGCCCTAGTTTGTAGTTTTGAACTCAATTCGTGATAAATCAAACCAATATCGATCTTTCTCGTTTCACTTTTAAGATATTTTTGCTGTCCCGTGAAATTGTATTGACCATCAACAATGGCTTTCCACATTTCCGTATCATTGAAGCTATCATCGACCGGATTCTTCACCGCTGGTAAACCATTAGAACCAGGTGCCACCAACATTGCTCCACCATTACCAGCGCGGCTATGACAACTAATTCCACACATATGACCAGATTTCCCCATATGGCCAGTCATTGCCCCGATTGTCATAAATAGTTGTGGCAGATTATCCGTATTATGCGTTCTAGCGGATGCCCAGCCAGTTAATATAGCCACTTTCTTATTTTTATTCAACGCCCTGGCCAGATAACGGATACGATTCGGCTCAACCCCTGTACTTTCAGAAGCCCATTCCGCGGTCTTAGGAATGCCATCATAGGTTCCCAGAACATAGTCTTTGAAGTTTTCTTTAGAATCGCTTCCCTCTGGCATGCTTTCCGCGTCGAAGCCAATCGTATTCTTCTTTAAAAACTCCCAGTCGATCAAAGGATTTGTCGTTGGATTATCTTCCTGCAATAAAGTATGAGCAATGCCTAGTAATAAAGCCGTGTCTGTAACAGGACGACAAGGAATCCACTCCGCATCCAATAGGGCATAAGTATCATTATAGTAGGGGTCAACCGCAATAAATTCTGCCCCAGCATTTTTCACCTGCATAAAATTATACGCAGGATTTCCTGCAGAACTCCAAGCCGGGTTCATACCGAACATAATAACTGTATCACAGTTACGCATATCCAATCTGTCATTGATCCCTGAATTAGACTCTGGACTGTAGCCTATTACATCTGGAGTATAGGTCCAATTTCCACGAGATGTTGTACCCCAATGGGAAACACAACCACCATATAGAGATAAAACTTTAGATACGTTAGCGGAATCCGCAAATAATGCTCGATTTCCCTTTTCTTCTTTGATACGTTTAATTTCACCACTAATTGCATCTAACGCTTCATCCCAAGAAATCCTTACCCATTCATCGTTTCCGCGAAGCTCTTTCTTCCCGCCACCCGGCGCCCAATTTTTCCTTCTCATTGGATACTTCAAACGGTCAGCGCCAAAAACCTGTTGCCGTTGAGAGCGTCCACGGATACATGCCCTTTGTTGTGGATAATTAGGGCTATCGGGGTGTGTGTCGTCGCCTTTCTGACGAAGGACAACACCGTCCACTACTAAAGCCTTGTTGAGGCAGCGACCACCACAGTTATGCCAGCAGGCAGCGGTAATCCACCGCTCTTCCATCGTGGCAATATTATCGGCACTCGTTCTCATTAAAGTGTTCCCACAACCCGCCAAAGGTAAAATGGCAGCAGCGGCCGTACTTGCTTTAATAAAGTTTCTTCTGCTCAGGTTCAAATTACTAATTTTGTCAATGAAATTAGTCATATGGGTCATTAACCTCCTTTAAACATATTTGAAGTAAAAAGATTACCTACAGGGGTCTGTCTCCCCCCTTTTCAGCCATTGGATTGAATTAGTTGAAGTTCCTACCCTTGTGTATCAAATACAAAGATAAATATTTTGTCTTGTTTTGTTTGTTATTCTATCTTTGTATTAGCGATTGTCACATGGGTTGAATTGAACCATAGCCATAGCCTTTTACCATAACTGCAAGAGACTATAGGTCATCATTCATCTAATTATCTCGGGTTAGAGCAAGGAAATAAGTTCATCGAGAGCGGCAGCATCTATTTTCAAAACCTGCTCAGTTAATGACGCCATCTGCGGATATAGGTGATGCGTTTTTGAAAGTTGTATTTGTTCGGCAAAATCGCCAATCCAAACCAGCAAATGTTCCTCTAAAAACGCCTTCTGGTCGGACAACAGCCTCTTTACTTCTTCAATGTTCTCTTCCTCGAAGGCTTCTTGCGTGAGCTTCGCCAAATGTGTCAAGAAGTCCAACTCCAAAGCAATATGGTCATCCGCTTCATGAGGATAATTCGCTGGCAAGAACTGATATTCTAGATAAGTACGTCGCACCCTTAAAGTGTTTTCCTGAAAGATCATCCGCTCGTCAGTCAGATATACAGATTCCCAAGGAGGAGCAGGCAACTTATTCGGCCCCAGCATTAAATAAGTGTATTCGCTTTTCAGCTTATCCAGAGTATCATCTGCGCCAGTAGAAATGGCCTGCTTCAATTCCTCCAATACGGCCAAACAGTCGTTAAGTTTATGCTCATCTTCATCCAGTAATAGCTTCAGGGCTTTTTTTGTATGCTCGCTTACGATAACTTCTATCAATTCGATGCTCGGCTCATGGCCGAATATGTGCTGCAATAATCCATAGAGGTAATGACGATTGGCGAGAAATATGGCAATACCGTCGTTTTGCTTAGTCATATAATGGAACCTCCTTTCTATTAGTTATGTAGTATCAAGGTGTGATTAGTTTAAATAGATTTGCTAAACAAGCACGATTACGCAAATGGAAAGGTTGCGCTGAAAAAAAATCCATTTGTTGTGTAGTTTAGCATAGAGATATTAACCATTTATAACAAGATATTAACAAAATATTAATATCTTGTTATTTTTATTTAACCCCTTGAAGGGAACTTTACTTCAAGGGAATGTGTGGCTATTAAAATGGCCTTACAAAACACGAAGGAATATGATAAACTTTTTTAAGTTCTCCATCACAATACTTCGGGAAAATAATCACAAGAATAAAAAGGCGTTGAGTTATGAAAGACTTAGGAGAGAAATTAAAAACCACAGATAATTTAACCTTTCGTTTTATGTTAGCAACTGTCATTGTCATTATCACCGTGATGAGTTTTAAGTTTTTCTGGGATTTTAACGAAGAGAAAAAACAAGCAGTACGTGCGATGACAGAGAAAGCCCAGATTATCTCTGAGCAGCAGAAAGCCTTGTGGGAATTCATGGCCATTAATCAACATAAGATCAATTATAATTTTGCAGGAAACTTAGAGTTTAAGCATTTAAGCTGTTCTACCGTAGCTATGGGTGTAGGAGCAATGCTAGCTTCAGAAACTGAATATAACATAAAACCAACAAATACTGTTTGTAGAAATGTATTGAATACCCCTGATGATTTTGAGATAGGAGGTATTACCTACTTTAAAGAGAATCCCTCTACGATGGAATATTGGTCTATTGAAACAGTAAATGGAACACATGTGTTCCGCTATATGACCCCTTTAAGTATCGATAAAAATTGTCTGGACTGTCATGGCAAACCTAAAGGAGAAATAGATATATCAGGATTTGCCAAAGATGGCCTGGAGATTGGAGATTTTGCGGGTGCTCTTTCTTTAACAATGCCCATGGATATTTACTATGAAAATATCAGAGAGAGTCAATTAAGCAATGGATTCTTTTCTGTTATCCTGATTTTAGTTTGTGTCATTTGTATTTATTTCTTAGTGACCGGAATGGTGACCAGTTCTCTTGGTGAACTGGAAAAAGTCGTGGCTCAGGTAGGCGCAGGTAAATGGGATGTGAACCTAAGTCATTTGAAAGCCAAAGGAGAAATAAAGAGGCTGACTAATCATTTTCAGAATATGACGGAGCAGTTGAAGGATTTGTATAGTAATTTAGAGTTGAAAGTTGAACAGCGAACATCTGAACTGGAAAAAGCCAATTTGATATTAAAAAAGCATAAACAAGAATTAGAACAAGTTAATCTTAGATTAGAAGAGACAAATGTTTACAAATCTGAATTCTTAGCTGTCATGAGTCATGAGTTAAGAACTCCTCTTACATCGATTATGGCATTTGCCGAGCTTATGTTGGTTGACATTCCCCCGGAGGAAAAGAAACAACAACACTATCTCGAAGAAGTGCTCCTAAACAGCCAAATCTTATTAAGACTTATCAATAACATTCTAGATCTGGCCAAAATTGAAGCAGGGAAAGGTCAGCTTGCTTTAGAAGTGGTGGATATGACCGATATAATAGCTTCAGTGGAGAGTGTCATTGCTCCTCTTGCAAAAAACAAAGAATTGGAATTTCATGTTCAGGTTACACCGGAGGTTCCGCTGACCAAAGCCGATCCCGAGAAGCTACGGAGAGTTGTGGAAAATCTGGCGGGAAATGCTGTGAAGTTCACAGAAAAAGGAGGAACTGTTGAGATCCTGGTTCAATTTAATGATCATAGGAAAGAGATCATTATCATAGTAAATGACAATGGGATAGGGATTAACGAAGAATACCAAAAGTATATTTTTGAGAAATTCACGCAGGCTGATAGTTCGCCATCTCGAAAATATGGAGGTACCGGGCTAGGACTAGCCTTAGCAAAGGAATTAGTAGAACTTCATAGAGGATGGATTAAAGTAGAAAGTAAATGTGGCGGTGGCAGTAGTTTTATTGTAGGTCTTCCTATCCAGGATATTGAGTAAAGTGAAAAGAAGGTAAACAATGGTGGAACGCTTAAAAGTGATGTTGGTCGATGACGAAGACAGTATTCGTAAAATAATAGAACATCTTATTCAAAAAGAAGGTTATGACTTTTGCTATGCTGCTGACGGAGAAAAAGCTTTGCAAATGTTTACCCGTGAAAATCCAGATCTAATCATTCTAGATGTCATGCTTCCAGAAATCGATGGATTTGAAGTCTGTCGGAGAATTCGTCTAGATAGCGTGGTTCCGATTATCTTACTTTCGGCCAAAGGAGATATCGTCGATAAGAGTGTGGGTTTCAATATGGGAGCAGATGACTATATAACCAAGCCTTTCAGCCCTGTAGAGCTAGCTTTGCGGATGAAAGCCATGTTTCGACGGGTGGCCTTTAAAAAAGAATCTGAGAGTTCTCAGGAAAATAAAGATTGCATTGTAGTTAAAGAGTTGGAAATCAACAATAAGAGTTTTGAAGTCAATGTACGAGGAGAAAAAGTGGACCTAACCCCTAAAGAATTCGAACTCCTATCATTTATGGCAAATCACCCAGGACAGGTATTTACGAGAAAGCAACTTTTTGATAATCTGTGGGAGGGGAAATATTTAGGGGATTCGGGAACCATTACGGTTTTCATCAGAAAAATTAGAGAAAAAATTGAGCCCACCCCTGGCCACCCAGAATATATACTTACTGTATGGGGTGTAGGCTACAAATTTTGCTGCTAGAAAGACCCGTTTGCAATAATTCACTGCAAACGGGTCTTTCACACGCGCTTTAGTCTAGAATATTGTTTTATTTAACTTCTTCAATGAGAGCCTTAAAGTACGGCAATGCTTTCTCAATTTTATAATAAGCCACACAATAGGCAATTCGAACATAACCGGGGCAGCCAAATACAGTGCCAGGAACAAGAAGAATGTTCTTCTTCTTTGCCAGGTTACAGAATTCAACATCATTCTCAATAGGAGTTTTAACAAACATGTAAAATGCACCTTCAGGTTTAATGCATTCGTAGCCGTATGATGAAAGCCCTTTATAAAGGAGTTCACGATTTCTGTTATAGGTACGAATATCCACCTTTGCGTCTAAGCACTTTGCAATGACGCGCTGGAATAATGACGGAGCATTAACAAAACCTAAAATGCGATTAGCAATATTTGCTGCTGAAACGATATTTTGGTAATCAGCCACCTGATCCGGAATCACTAAATAGCCTATTCTTTCGCCGGGTAACGAAAGAGATTTGCTGAAGGAGTACCCGATTATCGTGTTCTCATAATATTTTGAAAGGTAAGGCACTTCAGCATTATCATAAGCAAGTTCTCGATACGGTTCATCAGAGACAAGATAAATATCTGTGCCAAATTCTTTTTGCTTCTCATTCAGTATTTCTGAGAGCTTGATAATGGTTGCTTCCGAATAGATAACCCCTGTTGGATTATTAGGGGAATTGATGATAACCGCTTTAGTTCTAGGGGTTATTTTCTCTTTGAATTCTTCAAGATTCGGCTGAAAATCAATCGTATTAGGGGATACTATAACTAATTCGCCCTCAAAGTTTTTCACATAGTTTCTGTATTCTCCAAAAAATGGTGCGAACGTAATGACCTCATCCCCTGGGTTAAGTAGTGTTTTAAAAATGACATTTAACCCACCTGCTGCGCCAACAGTCATAATAATGTTATTTTGTGTAAAAGCGGTGGAGAATTTATCATTGATTGACTTGGCAATTGCAGCTCTTACATCTTCATAACCGGAGTTATTCATATACCCATGAATGCCCATAGAATTCCCAGTATTTATAACCTCTAAAATTGCGTTCTTTACTTCCTTCGGTGGTTCAACATTGGGGTTCCCTAGGCTAAAATCAAAGACATTTTCCACTCCGTGAATCCCTGCCAGTCTTTTTCCTTCCTCAAACATGGCCCGGATAACAGAACTGTTCTTTACCTGTTCTTGCATTGTATTAGAAATCATAGCGTTCAACCTTTCTTTTATTAAACATACTATTTAAATCTAAGTTTAATATTTTCTCAACATATGTCAACTCTTTAAAGACACTTCGCATTTTTCTACATACTGCTGAATCATTCTTTCCACTACCGACATGTCAAGCTTGCCATGCATACTAGGAGTTTCGAGGAAGCGTTTTGGTAATTTCACCTGCCGCGGGTCGAACCCTAGTTTTTCTTTATGCGTTGTTTAGACTCGAAGATCCGTTTTCCGATGGTTGTTAGATCGTCGTCTGTCAGTGTATAGCCGACTGCCCTTAGTGGTTCAGGACTATTTCCCGGTTATACAGCTTTCGAGCGAAGAGACAGATTACTAGGGAGTTGAGGACACAACGCTCTAGCTCCTTTTGAAAGAGAGCATAGGTATCCTATTCACCAGAGCCCCTTCCGGTTTCACCCGAATGTTTTATGAAACAACGCCAGGCACTTAATTAATGGAATTAAGTGCCTGGTGCCTTTGATATTGTTTAATGTATAAGCAGGTCTAGGAGTTGCCTTTTTAAACCTATGGCAACATTAGAAAGCAACAACTCATCCGGATCACGCGGGTGGGGAAATGGGATTTTAAACTCTTGGATAATCCGCGTAGGACGTCGACTTAGAACAACAACTCTATCGGAAAGAAGAATAGCCTCATCAATATCGTGAGTGATCAATAAAACGGTGTGCCTTGTTCGATTCCAAATGCTTAAAAGCCAACGTTGCATTTCTCGTCGGGTCAAAGCATCCAGAGCACCGAAGGGCTCGTCTAGAAGCAATGTTTTTTTGCCAAAGAGAATCGTCCGCAGTAAAGCTCCGCGTTGTCTCATCCCCCCTGATAACTGGTGCGGGTAATGCTCAGAAAATGGAGAGAGCCCGAACTGATTTAACCATTCTTTAGCCTCTACCCGTGCTTCGAGTCTGTCCTTATGCATAATCTCACAACCCAAAAGTACGTTTTCTAACAGAGTACGCCAGGGTAGCAGTAAATCTTTTTGGGGCATATAACCAACGTTTCCTAGAGTCCCCTGGATCGCTCGACCATCCAAAAATATTTTCCCTGTATCTGGACTCTCAATTCCAGCCACAAGATTGCAAATCGTACTCTTGCCACAACCTGACGGTCCGATCAAGGAAACAAAGGAACCCGTCTCAACCTCTAAATCTAGAGGTTGCAAAACCTCCATGGATAAGTTTTTTTGTGGACTAGAATAAGATTTGGAAAGACCTCTAAGAGATAGTCCCATTTTACTCCTCCTTAGGATTTAAATATATGAAAGAAAAACAAGTCAAGATGCCATGGATATTTTGTGTCTGACAAGGAGGTATGTTCACCTCATAGCGGGTTATAGGGTGAACATACCGACGCAGTATTACGCGAAATAGACTGGCAGATTGACTGATTACTTTTAGGAATTTGCCTCAGGTAAGAACTCGTTCGTGTAGGCCTTGGAGGGATCAATCATCTTCGGCAACAGGTTGCGTTCGACAAGCCATTTCGCATAGCGCTCCCAAACCTCTGACTTCTGTATTCCCCACTGGGCTGCATCTGCTTGATACCTGGGACTGAGCCAAGCCTGACTGCTTCGGATTAAGTCTGGATTTGCTTCGGGCGCATTCTTTATCAAGATCTCTGCCGCTTCCGTCGGATTCTTGATCGCATATTGATAGCCTTCACTAACCGCTTGCATAAACTGACGGGTTAGTTCTGGTTGAGATTGTATCATTTTCTCGTTGGTAATCACGACGGGAGTATAAAAGTCGAGAGCTGGGTCAACGTCTTTTAACCACATCATATTTAACGTCTGATTTCGCAATTCTGCTTCTTTGCCGGTCCAACCATAAAAGATCCAGGTTAAATCAATATCTTTGGTTAAAGACGTAAGTTGATCAGACTCTCCAATATTGATCATTTTAAGCTTCGAGAAATCAGCATTTTCCTTTTGCATGAGTGCTTTGAGAATCGCATCTTCTGAGGGTAGCCCCCATCCCCCGTAAGTCTTCCCTTCGAAGTCTTTGGCTCTTAAAATATTCTTAGAGGTTGGAGAAACAAATCCTGAAGTGTTGTGTTGAATGATAGCGGCTAGGGAGAGAATCGGCACATCGTTGGCGCGTGCAGTGGTTACCTGTTCTTGATGACTCACTCCAAAGTCAGCTTTTCCGACCGCCACAAGCTGTTCAACATTTCCGGAACTAGAAGGCTGGATGAATTTAACCTCTAAACCCTCCCTAGCGAAATACCCCTTTTCTTGGGCAACAAAAAGACCCGTGTGATTTGTATTAGGCGTCCAGTCTAGCATTAAGTTTACGACGGTAGGTGGTTTAGTTGTCGCTGGAGTGGGTGAAGTAGATCCGGTTCCGCACCCAGACAGCAATAGCAAGGAAATGGTAAATATTGCAAGCAACTTTTTCATACGATAATCTCCCCTATGATTTATTTACATCCGTTTCTTGAAAAAAACTAAATAGAGGATCGAAGGCCAAACAACCAGACGGTAATTTTTTAATGGGAATCATGATTCTTGCTTTGGATCCAGGGTAAGGCGAGTCGCGCAAGGATGGAGATAAGGGCATAGTAAAGGAAACTCAAGGCGGTGATCGCAAAAATAGCGGCAAAAACACGGTCTGTCAAAAAAGAGTGGGATGAACGCGTTAGATAAACGCCCAACCCCGAGCTAGCCCCCAACCATTCTCCGATCACGGCCCCCATTACACTATAGGTTGCGGCGATTTTCAGTCCTGCAAAAAGTAAGGGTAAGGCATGAGGCCAGCGAACAATATGAAAAATTTGCCAACGGGAAGCTCCCATGCTTCTTAATAAATTAAGATAGTCAGGGTCAGGTAATTCAAGTCCCTCGATTAAGCTGATGGTAATCGGAAAATAACAAATAATCATAACGATCATAATTTTAGGCAGTAGTCCATAACCCAACCAAAGGATCAAAAGAGGTGCAACTGCAATCAGTGGAACTGTCTGAGAAATTATTAGAAACGGATATATTAGGCGTTTTATCCAAGGGGATAGAACCATCACGCCCGCCGAGATCAGACTAAAGACAACGGCAAGCGCAAAACCAACTGTTGTTTCAGCAACAGTTGTCAGGGTATGACTCCAGATAAGCTGGCGAGTCTCCCATAAAGCTTGGGCGATTCGAGTAGGAGTTGGGAGAAGCCATAGGGGTACATGAAACGACGTAATCACAATTTGCCATGCCCCAAGCAAAAAGAGAAAGAACACTAGGGATGGGATCCACTTCCACTTTAACCAGCCCATTATTTGTTTCGATATTTGTCAATTTTTTCACCGATCGTGGAGCCTGTTGGAACATAATCCATCTTAATATAGGCCATTACTCTAGAGGCTCCAGCGCGAATGCAAGCTTCCTGAGCTTCTTTAATGATTTCCCAAAGCTGATCTGGTTCGCCCTCCATTGTTGTCTCCATGGGCCCCACTTCATAGGGAACTCCACTGGCTGCTATGACTTTGATCGCCTCATCCACGACCTCATAAATACGAGATTCTTCAACTTTAGGAACCACCTGTAAAGCCATAATAATTTTTGCCATTGCTATTTCCTCCTTAAAACTAGTTTATACTTTCTGCCGAGTACAAAAAAAGACACCGCATGTAATGCGGCGTCCCAATTTTCAAATTTTCCCTACGCTGGCATTACCCAGATCAGGTTAAGGGTCGGGCCGTTGCCCCTCTCAGCCAGAACGTTCTAGCTCCCCTGTAACTATTAATTTTATATTATTTTAACATAAGAAGTGTTCTCGTGCAATCTTTGAATACGAGAACACTCCTAGCGAATAGCATTAAGAAACTGTTTGATCACATCTGCTCCCCCAATTAGGGTACCAAAGGTGCTTCCTAGATTAGACAGCACAACTAGCAAGAGAATATGGGTAACTTTATTACGCCAAAAACCCTTAATAGTCCAAATCTCTTCCGAAAGATTTTCAAAATCTTGAACGGTCGGTTTCCTTATAAAAGCCTCTGTGAGACCTACAAACCATCCCACAGCCAAAAGGGGGCTTAAAGAACTAATGGGTGCGACCAAAAATGCTACCAAGATAGAAAGCGGGTGACCGAAAGCAATCATTGCTCCTATAGCCGAAAGAGAGCCGTTCCATAGAATCCAACTAACAATCTGATCAATCCCCGTAGTCTTATCAAGCGAAAGCGTAGAAATAATTATGCCTAGAATAAGAACAGGTATAGTCCACCCAATTATCTGTGAAGTCTTTGAAGTAGCGCGAACCTTGGACAGTTCGTCTAAGTTGTTATCATTAGCAAGTTGCATTTTTATGCCCGGAATATGGGCTGCACCTAAGATAGCGATCACCTTATCTCCTGAGGTTTCTTTAATTCTCTGAGCTAGGTACTTGTCTCTTTCATCGATAATAACCGACTTTAGTGAAGGGAAAGACTGAGATAATTCATTTAAGACTGATGTTAACATATCCTCGCTCTTCATCTTCTCCAGTTCATCTTCACTGATTTCTTCGTCGACGACTAAGCTTAAGATAAGCTGATAAAACAATTTGGCTTTTCCCCAAAAACCTAACCCGCGCCATAGCCGTCGCATGGTAACCTGAATATCGCGATCCGCTAAACAAATGATAGCGCCATGCTCATTAGCTGATTCGATACCTTGGATCATCTCTTGTCCAGGATTGATCCCAAACTGCTTAGCTAATCGTTTCTGGTAAGAAGACATGATTAAGTTAACCAATAACAGCATTGATTTGCCTTCTTTAATAATTTTGACGATATCGGTATTTTTCCATCGTTCAGCATCCATAATTGCTTGATAACGAGACTCACACAACTCTACACATACTGTATCTGGTTTTTCTTCTTCAATTAATTCTTTAACTTCTTCAGCGCTTTTTTTAGAGACATGAGCAGTTCCAATTAGGATTATCTGCCTACCGTCCATTTCTATCCGATGAACATTTTCGTTGGACAAAAAATCACTTCCTAAATTACTAATTTTTAAACAATCATAATAATATCATACTTAACAGCTATATGTTATTTTGCAATATTGACTTAATAATAACTGGATAGTTTTTAAGCTGAAGTTGCTAAGATTGCCGAAAGCCCAAGCCCCCAACCTTGACGATAAACAAACCGGAGTCCTCGCGAACGTCTAATCTACCAGCGGTCAGCAACCTGAATCAAAAATGGAGCGAGATAACAGGACTTTAGTTGATAGCTAGTTTGTATAGCCCCTACATGCAAAGAAGACACCAAGTAATAAGCTTGGTATCTTCTTTGCATGCACGGGTGGTCTCCCCCAATTTCAACTTAGTTGAACGATTTTACTTAATTAAATATATTATAGAAACAATGATAGATATACTCATCATTAATACTGCAGCAATTTTTGCCCTGAGTGGGATTGTTCGGTTTTCTTGCCAATCTTTTATAATGGTACCGAAATATTTACTATTAATAAGGTAATCATGGAATGCTGTAGAGCTTTTAGCAAATGATGCTGCTGCAAGCAAAACGAACGGAGTCGTAGGCAGTAGAGGAAGAACAATCCCGATAATCCCAATTATTAAAGATAACATTCCACATATTAGCCAAAATATCTTAAACAAGTCTTCCTCCTCATGGGGTTATTTCTAAGCTATATTTCGCAGATGATAATCATTCCCATCCCTATAATATAGCTTGATTACTAGAAGGTCAACAGTTACGAGCATCTTGGCATCATGTGCCCGTGCAAAGATGCTTCCACTCTATAGTCCAAAATGCCCTAAAATCATTGGAAACAAATCAATAATCCTCGGATTATTCAACTTAGCTTGCATACCAGCAACGATCATTGGAACCGTCGAATCTTCTTCGTCAAGAGATCCGTGGCTTCCTCCGCCAGAGTGAATCGGTCCCCCGACTGCTAAATACTCGTACCCTGAAGCCGCTGAAACGACCACCCGACTTCCCTTCCTTACCTCGAGAGCTGAAATCAGTCGACTCAGAGCATCGGGGTACTTTCCGAATTCAATTTTTTGCTCTCCCGTCACCTGGGCATCGACCACGGATAAATCTCCTTCACAGGACCAGCTCTGACCATAAACATCCTGATACGGACCAACGCGAGAAAAGAATAGTTGTTTCTCCGTTCCGCCTTGAAGGACACAATACTTATTTTCAGAGATTTTCCAAGCAATCTGAGCATTACGCCGTTCTTTGCACAAAACGCCCACGACATCTGGTAATATCTCGTTTTTTCGCTTAAGAATATAAATAAAGGCCATCCGTTCATTCGGGCAGATGGCAATTTCCTTGTCGTTGTCCTCAGTTGCCTCTTCTGTAGACTTTAACCGTTTAAAAGACTTTAACGCACGATCTAAATCAATAAGGTATTCTTTCCCTAAACCAACCGTCGACTGGGCATGGTCTCCCGTAACAATAATTACGTTTTCCTCAAGGGCTCTCTCCCATGAACCACACTCATCAAGGACTGAAGCCACAAGGGAATCCGCACGTTCAATTGATACTCCTGTGCGCAGAGGGCCATAATTGTGAGAATACTTATCATTATCTGGGAAATAAACGGCCATAAAATCTGGCTGTTTACCCTCACGGATTAGTTGAGCAGAAATTTTCCCAGAAAAGACGTCATTAAAACCAAAACGATTAAGAACTCCTCTTGGATAGCTATTAAGCGAATCTGTGAAAGGTGGATGGATGAGCTGGCCTAATGTTAAGTGGGAAGGACCCGATACCTCTGCTTGGGTGAGGTGAAAACCAGTCGCCAAAGTGAGTAAAAGAGGGACTTTTGCTTGATAAAGGTGTGTGGCCCGATGCATAAAAAAATTGACGTTCCCTGTACTATATCCGCTAGCTTCTAGTCTTTCATATAGGGTCGGTGTCTTTGGATTAAGATGTTCTTCATTAAGCTTTATCAATAAGTTGCGGAGGACCTTTTCAGTCCCAATTTTTAAAACACTATAAGGTGTTGCCCCATAATCCACGATTTTTCGGTTCTCGTCGTTAAACCAGATAAACCCAGGAACCCCATGTCGATCAGGCCAAGTTCCTGTGATCATGGAACTTGTAGCAACTGGCGTCATAGTTGGAAAAGAGGAAATGACACGATCAAAGTAAGTTCCATGTTCAGCTAAAAAACGGAGAGCTGGGGCGTGCCCTTGCGCAAGGATTCTCCTCAAGACCACAGGATGAAGAGAGTCTATCACGAATAGGATTACCTTTTTCATGATCGACCTCCTTTCCATAAATAACCTATTTATAGATTATATCCAAATCATTGACATGTTGTCACTAATTGTTTAAACAACCTTACAACTCCACAGAAATATCATCTTGGTTCACTGAGTCATTCTTTGAGCGTAGATACAGAACAAGGCTAAGAGCAAAAAGCTTTCAGCCTTGTTTGAACACCAACTACCTATTAATAGTTAATAATCACTTAGCAATAAGAACAGAACACTTTGCTCCGTGGAGAACGCGCTGACTGACACTACCTAATAGGGCACCAGTGATCGCCCCGTAACCATGACTTCCCATAACAACCAAATCGATATTTTCAGTTTCAATCTCTTGTAAGATCATGTTTGCTGGGTTTCCTTGCACAATTTTCTTGATTAAGGGGACGTCCGAAATATCGATTCCTTCAAGAGTGGCTTGTATCGCCAACTCCCCCCCCTGTTCAATTTGTTCCAGCCAATTGACATGCTCATCGAGCAGATTCACAGCATACCCTCGCGGCTTGTCTATAACGATTAGAAGCACGATTTCCGAGTGAAATTTCCTAGCGAGTTCCAAAGCCCTTTGCAACGCTTGGCGTGAATACTCTGAAGCATCAGTGGCCACTAATATTTTCTTCAAAATAAACCTCCCCTCCTAATTCATCTCCCTGCCCTTGACGTCCTATGAGGCATACATTCCACACTATTGAATTATATCCCTTCCTCATTAACGATCATTATGATTTCTTATTATGACAGACTTATCCTAGTGTATTAGATAGTGAACTCGTTCAACTAAATTTGAACAGCAAGACTTCGGCGATAGTCTCCAGTTGAGACTATCGCCGAAGCCGCTATCCCCAAGGAGTATCAAACGGCAAAGGATTAATATCGCAGGGTACGGGTTTACCACCCCACTGGTAGAAGTGGGAGTCTCACTATTGGATCAACGACAGTTACATTAACGAGAAGATTGGGTCATTTTACTTTTTAGATTTTGCGACTCCCTGGCTTAATAGCAGGGATCTCCTGAGCACAAAGTGGGCATTCCTGAGCTTCAAAAGCCTGGATGTGTAGTTGAATGAGAGAAGCCATCGGCAGTCCAAAATCCACAGTCCCCCCTGTTCGGTCAACAAGAATACCGACACCTACTGGAATCGCTTCGAATTCTCGGACCACAGCTAAAACCTCACGAACAGATCCACCTGTTGTGATCACATCCTCAACGACCAAGACGCGTTCTCCCGGGGAAAGTGTGAATCCTCTGCGCAAACGCATTATCCCGTTTTCACGCTCTGTAAATAGCGCTCGCGTTCCTAAAGCCCTGGCGACTTCATGGGCCACTAGTATCCCTCCCGTGGCCGGTCCAATGACAGTTTGTATTCCCTGGTCACGAAACGACGCGGCAAGTCCCTCCGCAAGTATGGCAGCCCTCTCCGGATATTGTAGAACCTGAGCACACTGCATATATTGAGCACTATGTTTACCTGAGGTTAACAGAAAATGTCCGTCCAATAAAGCTTTACTTTTTCTAAACAAATCAAGGTATTCCTCTGGGGTGAGCCGGGTTTCTTTTGCATTCGTATGTTTTTCCATTATCGTTATTTCTCTCCTTTTTAGGCATATGAAGTAAAATCACAAGTCAAAGATGCCATGGATATTTTGCGTCAGACAAGGAGGAATGTTACCTCATAGTGGGCTATTAGATGAACATTCCGACGCAGTATGACACAAAATAGGCTGACATACTGACTTGATATTTTTTTGAATGTGCCTTACCGTACCCAAAGTCGTTCCAAGGCTTGTCGAGGATCCTCTGCACGGGTAATCGGTCTTCCGACCACGAGATATGAACTACCAGCCTCTAAAGCCTCATGGGGGGTGAGGACTCGCATTTGGTCGTTTGCTTCGCTCCATGCCGGGCGAATCCCTGGCGTAACAATCAAAAAACCGGGGTTAGTGTTTCGCCGTAGCTCACTGGCCTCCATAGCTGAAGCAACAACCCCGTCTAGTCCTGCCTTTTCTGCAAGTTTGGCGAGCTCCACCACATGCTCTGGAAGTTTCCGTTGTACTCCCATCTCTCGTTTAAATTGATTTTCTGACATACTTGTTAGGACCGTAACTCCAATTACTTTAGGAACACTTTTCAGCTTAAGACCTGCTTCCCTAACAGCGTTGGCCGACCTGGCCATCATCTCATATCCTCCACTACAATGAACATTGATCATATCCGCACCACACTGAACATAACCGCGAATCGCCCGTTCTACCGTCGTGGGAATGTCATGAAGCTTCAAGTCCAGAAAAATAGGAAATCCCATCTCCTTCAGTTCCCGGATTATTGCCGGGCCAGTATACGCATACAGTTCCATTCCCACTTTAAGCCAACATCCGCTTCCTTGGAGAGCCTTAGCTAAGACTAAAGCTTCGTCACGTCCTTGAACATCAAGTGCCACCATTATTCGTTTATTTAATGTTGCATCCATTGACTTATTCCTCCGTTTCTAACTGCGCAGGACTATGTGCCTTCCCTTTTCCTTGTAGGGCAATTCATGCATTGTTCCTTTATGAGCTAAGCTTTGTGTGCCAAGCCGACTAAATCATGCACGGAAGTCATTCCACATTTTTCGCAATAATTCTTGATCCCCTGTAGAATGTCCAGTGGAGCCTGAGGATTGACGAAATTCCCAGTTCCAATACTTATGGCAGTTGCTCCTGCTAAGAGAAATTCCACAGCATCCTGCCAAGTGGTGATACCCCCCATACCTATGATTGGTAAATCGATGGCTTCAGCCACTTGCCATACCATACGGACAGCAACCGGTCGAATAGCCGGCCCAGAAAGCCCTCCAAATGTATTGGCTAACAAAGGCCGTTGTTGTTCTATGTCAATACTCATCCCTAACAGCGTATTAATGAGGGATAGGGCGTCCGCCCCCCCACGCTGAGCTGCACGGGCCATTCCCACGATATCGGTAACATTGGGAGAAAGCTTAGCGATAATTGGGAGATCCGTTGCTGCCTTAACCGCCGCAATCACCTCTTCAGCACTCCTTGGGTCTGTTCCAAAATGCATCCCACCATGTTTGACATTTGGGCAGGAAATGTTAACTTCCAGAGCGGCTAACCCGGAATCTGCTTGTAATGCACGAGCCATACGTTCATAATCCTCTAGTGAAAAACCAGAAATATTGGCGATCACCGCTGTAGGCATTCTTCGAACCTTTGGCAGATAAGATACTAGAAATTCCTCGAGTCCCGGGTTTTCCAACCCGACCGCATTGAGTAACCCTGCCGGTGTTTCTGCCAACCGAGGCACTGAATTTCCTAACCGTGGCAGAGGGGTAATCCCCTTCAGGGTTATTCCCCCTAAGGCTTCCAGCGGACAATAATCGGCATATTCTTCCCCAAACCCATAGGTCCCTGAACTGGTAAGGACAGGATTCCTTAGAGAGATTCCTGCTAGCTCGGTAGTTAGATCAACATGACTCATCCCAGACAACCTCCTCACCCCGAAAAACCGGACCATCCTGACATACTTTTTTATGGATTAAAGTGCCTGTTTCATCAACGAGGGTACATACACATCCTAAGCAAGCGCCCACTGCGCAGCCCATGCGCTCTTCCAGAGAAACCTGCACTGGGACAGCAAAGTTCATGCATAGTTCCGTAACTACCTGCATCATCTTTTTCGGGCCACAAGTGGCTACAGTAATTTGCTCAGAAATTGAATGCTGTGCATTGTTCGCTTGGTTCTCTATGTTGATCAGTTTCGTCTGCCCAAACAACTGAAACGACTGAAATAATCGACCTTGAAGTTGCTCAGTCACAAAACCCTTATCCCCTAACGTTCCATCCAAAGTACAGAGGTGAATCGGAATCCCTAGTGCTTGCCAATCGTTCAGTCCTGCACTTCTTAGAAATGACTGGTTTTCTCCCCCCCAAAACAAGCGAACGCTCAAACCCTGAGCGAGTGCGCTTTGAGCGAGAGCATAAAGCGGAAATATGCCAATCCCACCTGCAACTAGCCATAATTCCCCTACTTCTGGCAAGGAAAAGCCGTTGCCTAACGGCCCCATAACACTGAGCCGCTCTCCACACCGCGCTCTTGCTAAGATTTCGGTTCCCCGCCCTTGAATCCGATAGAGCAAGGTGATTTCGTTTTGATCTGGAGAAACCTCGGCTAAGCTGATCGGACGCCGCAACAACGGGTCAAAGGAGGAGATCGAGGAGTCTTGAACTTGGACAGCTACAAACTGTCCAGCCTTCGCAGTCTTAGCAATTGGTCCGCTTAAAACCAAACGCCTCAGCATTTGATCTGCCTCTCCCAAGCATTCATGAACGACCACTAGTCCTTCTGTGAGCATCGCACCCACCTCTTTCTATCGTAGTTCGTAGTTAATGTTCGTAATGAGTAATGCGTAGTTATAATTCTCAAATGAAGTCACTTTACAGTACTCGATACCGCAAAAGTAACTCGTAATTCGTATTTCTCATTCCTAGTTTCACGGCATCTCGTGTTCGTCGTTCCTAATTCGCTTCACACCTCGTCGTTCGTGATTCGAACCACGAATATCGAACTGCGAATATCGCTATAGCGGCAAGAGACCCGGAGAAATACTCTCAAGCACCTGGAGCAAAGCCGCAGCAGTGTCCAAGCTAGTGAAGCAAGGAATTCCATGTTCCACTGCCGCTCTACGGATCGCAAATCCATCACTTTCTTGTACTCGACCATGAGTTGTAGTATTGACGACATATTGAATTTGATTCTTTCGTATTCCGTCAATTATTTCATTCGATCCATCATGCAACTTAGCGATCTGTTCCACTCTCAGTCCCTCGCCTTGTAAGTAGCGCGCAGTCCCCTTAGTCGCTAAGATTCGAAACCCAATATCCGCGAACCGTCGGGCAAGAGCAACTCCTTCCGCTTTATCACGATCTGCCAAGGTTACGAACACCGAACCGTACGTCGTGAAGGTCAGGCCTGCCCCAAGGAGTGCTTTGTAAAGGGCTTTCTCATAGGTCTTATCGATTCCCATGACCTCGCCAGTGGATTTCATCTCTGGACCTAAAGACGGTTCGACCCGTTGTAACTTGGAGAAGGAGAACACGGGCGCTTTGACTGCTACCCGATCACCCGTAGGCCAGAGGCCGAGCGGAATCTTGATTTCTTCCCAAGTTCTCCCTAAAATTATCTGAGTGGCCCAGTCTACAATCGGAACTCCCGTGACTTTACTAAGGAAGGGCACTGTACGACTTGAGCGAGGATTGACTTCAAGAACAAAGAGCTCTTGATGATAAATCACATATTGAATGTTCAGTAAGCCTTTAATTCTCAAAGATCGAGCTAACGATTCCGTTAAAGCTATGATTCGCTCTTGCATACCTAACTCCAAGGTTTGAGGAGGATAGACCGCAATGGAGTCTCCAGAATGGACGCCTGCCCGTTCCAGATGCTCCATAATCCCAGGAATAAAGACGTTCTCCCCGTCTGAGATCGCATCGACCTCCACCTCTGTCCCGAGTAGATATTGATCCATCCAAATCTCTTGATCCGAGGAGGCAGAAAGAGCACGCTTTACGACAGCCTCTAATTCCTTAGCTTCATAGACAATGTCCATAGCCCGTCCACCCAACACATACGACGGACGAACCACCAAAGGAAATCCAATCTCTTCAGCTACACGTTGTACTTGCTCCATGTTCGTTGCCCCACCACCGCGTGGACGTTTTGCGCCAAGCTCTTGAAGAACACGATCAAAGGTTCCCCGCTCCTCCGCCCGGTCAATGTCTTCAACCGTCGTACCCAAGACCTTGTATCCACGCCCCGCTAAGCCACTAGCTAAGCCAATAGCCGTTTGTCCACCGAACTGGACAATCACGCCGTCTGGCTGTTCCTTGTCCAGAATCGCCGAGACATCTTCTAAGGTCAGGGGTTCGAAATACAGGCGGTCAGCCGTGTCGAAGTCCGTCGAAACCGTTTCAGGATTGTTATTAATAATTATACTTTCAAATCCGGCTTTGCGCAGTGCCAAAACTGCATGAACGGAACAATAATCAAATTCAATGCCTTGTCCAATCCGGATCGGACCCGACCCTAAGACAACCACTTTGGGTCGCTTATGAACATCTCCTTCATTTTCTACATCATAGCTAGAATAAAAATAGGGCGTTGTGGCCTCAAACTCTCCGGCACAGGTATCCACCATTTTGAAAACGGGTCGAATACCCTGTTCAAGCCTAAACCGATAAACTTCATCTTCCGTACTCTTCCATAGGTCGGCTATTTCCTGATCCGCGAAACCAAGCCGTTTGGCGCGGAGTAACATCTCCTTATCCCACGGCGCTTGTTCTAATAAAGCAGTATTCTCTACAAGACGCTTGAGTATACCTAGGTAATAACGATTCCAGCCCGTCTCTTCAGCCAACCAATCGACAGTCCAACCGCGCTTCAGAGCTTCTGCAAAAACGAACAACTGTCGATCATCCGGTTCAAGGCATAATCTTTTTAATTCAGCATCCGAGAGTCCCTCAAGTTCAAACAATCGGATCCCGTAAACTTTTATATCCAGAGAACGGATGGCTTTTAGAAGGGCGGTTTCCAAGTTGCGACCAATACCCATCACTTCTCCAGTCGCCTTCATCTGGGTACCCAAGCGTCTATCTGCCTCCGTAAATTTATCAAAGGGCCAGCGAGGGATTTTAACAACCACATAGTCTAAGGCCGGCTCAAAACAGGCCGAAGTTTTCTCTGTAACAGCATTCTTGATTTCTGTCAGTGCATAACCCAAAGCAATTTTAGCTGCCACCTTGGCAATTGGATATCCGGTGGCCTTGGAAGCGAGGGCACTTGAACGGCTTAGACGGGGATTGACCTCGATCACTACGTATTCATTACGTGAAGGGTGCAGAGCAAACTGTACATTGCATCCTCCTTCAATCTTCAGTCCGTTCACAATTCGGCGAGACGCAGTGCGTAAGGTTTGAACCTCCCGATCAGTCAAGGTTAGACAAGGTGCAACCACAATACTATCCCCAGTATGTACTCCGACCGGGTCCATGTTTTCCATATGACAAATCGTGATGCAGTTTCCGATTCCATCGCGTAGGACTTCAAACTCAACTTCCTTCCAACCAGCCACACTTCGCTCTATAAGGATCTGATCAATTAGGCTAGCTTGTAAACCACTTTCTGCAATCTGCTCTAGTTCTTCAGCACTTTGCACAATCCCTCCCCCGGTTCCTCCCAAGGTAAAGGCAGGTCGCACAATCAGTGGGTATCCTATTTTAGCCGCAAACTCAATAGCATCTTCAACCCGAGATACAATCTTACTTTCTGGAATGGGTTCTCCGAGCTCTTGCATCAAAGCCCGAAAGCTTTCCCGATCTTCCGCTTGATCAATGCTTTTAAGGGAGGTTCCCATCAGCGTAACCCCGCAGCGATCCAAGACCCCCCGTTTAGCCAACTGATAAGCCAAATTCAGGCCGGTTTGACCGCCCATTGTAGGAATTAATCCATCCGGTCGCTCTCGCTCAATAATTCGTTCTACGGATTCGACCGTCAAAGGTTCAATATAAACCCGGTCTGCAGTTTCCCGGTCCGTCATAATCGTTGCTGGGTTAGAATTTACAAGAATGACTTCTACTCCTTCTTCACGCAGTGCCCGACAGGCCTGCGTACCGGCGTAGTCAAATTCAGCCGCCTGCCCAATGATAATGGGGCCTGATCCGATCACCAGAACCTTTTTCCACTCTTTCTTGGGCATTATTATGTTCTCCCCTTTCTTGTTAGATTTTTCTCTACTAATTTCTTGAATTGATCAAATATCTCGGAGTTCTCCTCAGGTCCTGGAGCGCCTTCTGGATGAAATTGTACAGATAAGATTGGGTAGGTATGATGCTCCATTCCTTCGACAGTTCCATCATTGAGATTGCGCAACGTCACTTGAAAACCAGAGCCCGCTAAAGATTCTTCTTGGACAGCGTACCCGTGGTTCTGTGCCGTCATAGTTGCTTTTCCTGAACGTATATCAATCACCGGATGATTTCCGCCGCGATGCCCATAAGGAAGTTTGTAAGTTTCCCCACCTGCGGCTAAGGCTAACAATTGATGTCCGAGGCAAATTCCTAATACTGGTAACTTATCATACAAACTTCGAACCGTAGCCACGCATTCCGTTAACTCTTCGGGATCACCTGGCCCATTGCTTAAAACAACTCCGCTGGGATGATGTCTTAGAATTTCTTCAGGAGATGATCCCGCCGGGAACACCATTATCCTGAACCCTCTCTGCTGAAGGTTACGAATAATATTTCGTTTGGCTCCGAAGTCGAGTACAGCGAGTAAAGGCCCTGATCCTGGAATTTCGTAGGCTTCTTTGACCGTTGACCGATACACCCAGTGTTCATCTTTTTCCTTTATTTCATGACTATCTCGAGAGTTCACCCAGAACGCCAGTCCGACATCTCGAGTTTCAACCATCACGCCAGGTAATGTGCCAAACTCACGCAGATACCTTGTTAACGCCCGAGTATCGACACCTCTTAACCCCTGCACATTGTGTTTTAGACAATAGTCTTCCAAGGATCCTTCAGCATGCAAACTGCCCTCTCCTTGGGAAAGCTCGCGAACAATCAGTCCCTGCAGACGAGTTTTATCCGCTTCATTTTCTTCATGGTGCCACCCATAGTTACCAATTTGAGGTTGAGTCAGGACGAGGATCTGCCCTGCATAGGACAAATCTGTGACCATTTCCTGATAACCGCTCATAGAAGTGTTGAAGACCACTTCACGTTCAGCCACCGTGGGATTACTCTTCATCCAATCTCCAAAAGCTTCCCCCTCAAAGGTTGTCCCATCTTCGAAAACAAGATAAGCCACGTTCGACACTTCCTCTCTGCCCGATATTGCCCCTCTTATACTGAGTGACTTTCAATCATTTTCTGATTTTCTGCAAAAAATAATTTATGCAATGCACAATCGATCCTATAGAACTGTACGGTTTTTCTGGACCAGTCGGCCTTCCACCCACACCATTACCGGACATCCTTGTAAAGTTTTATTCAAAAATGGGGTATTACGAGCTTTTGAAACCAACGTTGCCGGCTCAATCACCTCTGAAAATTCAGGATCAAAGAGCACCATGTCCGCAGGAGACCCAGGAACTAACGATCCCCCCTGCAAACCAAACCTCTGGGCCGGAGAGAAGCTCCAAGCCTCGATCACTCGATCCATGGAAATTCGTCCGGGTACCACTAAATGCTGCCACACCGCACTCAAAGCTGTTTCTAGACTCGCGATCCCAAAGGGGGCCTCTGCAAAGGGTCTGGTTTTTTCTGCTTGGGTATGTGGTGCGTGATCAGTCGCGATCATGTCTAAAGTCCCATCACGAAGTCCTTCGATTAGTGCCTCTCTATCCACTCGAGAACCCAATGGAGGATTCACTTTAAAGAATGTATCTGTAATACCCATCTCTTCATCGCAAAAGATCAGATGATGAGGATTGACTTCTGCCGTGACATCGACCCCACGTTCTTTGGCCCGCCTAATTAGTTCGACACTCTCTACCGTGGAGATATGGGCCAAATGAAGCCTTCCACCAGTTTCCTCAGCGAGTTGTAGATCTCTAGCGACGATCACGCTTTCCGCACTGGCTGGAATCCCTTTCAAGCCCATCCGTGCAGACGCCACTCCACGGCGCATTTGTCCGTCCCCAGCGAGGTCTTTATCTTCGCAATGACTGATAATGAGGAGCCCAGTCAATTTAGCATATTCTAAGGCTAGCCGCATCACTTCTGCATTGTGAATATTTTTACCGTCATCGGAAAAAGCGACAGCTCCGCCCTCTTTCATATTTGACATTTCAACCAGTTCTGCCCCTTGCATTCCTTTAGTGACTGCCCCAATCGGATGTATATGAGCATAGCCAGCACGTTCTCCCTGCATCCTCACGAATTCGACGAGAGCCCTATTATCGATCACTGGTTGAGTGTTTGCCATGGCCAGAATCGTTGTAAATCCACCGCGAACTGCAGCACGCGAACCACTCAGAATATCCTCTTTGTCCTCTTGTCCAGGTTCTCGCAGGTGAGTGTGTACATCAATAAGTCCTGGGAAAACAAACTTCCCCTTACCATCTATCGTGTCCACCGACTCGCCCTGCGCTTTTGTCCGCACCCCTTCTTCTGTCAGCGAGGAAGAGATTTCTAACACCTGTCCATCTTTAACGAGAACATCTCGAGGGGCTGAAAGCTTTTGACTCGGATCAATTACCCATACATCTTTAAGCCACCACATTGCTGGACCCTCCTATCAGTAAATAAATTAAGGCCATGCGAATAGCCACACCATTCGTAACCTGTTTTTCAATTAAGGCTTGTACCCCATCTGCAACATCATCTGAAATTTCCACGCCTCGGTTCATGGGACCGGGGTGTAACACAATACTTTCTTTTCCCGTTTTCTTCAAACGGTCAGTCGTCAATCCATACAGCTGGCTATACTCACGAAGACTAGGAAATAGACCACTTTTCTGGCGTTCAAGTTGAAGGCGTAAGGCCATCACCACATCTGCCCCTGGTAAAGCACCGTTAAGATCATGAGTCATTTTAACGCCCAACCCCTCCATTTCAACTGGCAACAAGGTTGGAGGACCCACTAAGGTAACATTTACGCCAAGTTTCTGAAGCCCCCAAGCGTTGCTCCGGGCAACCCTAGAATGCAAAACATCTCCAACAATGACTACGTTCTTTCCGTCGAGGGCTCCCAATTTTTCTTCCATCGTGAAAATATCTAGCAACGCTTGGGTCGGATGCTCATGCTGACCGTCTCCCGCATTAATAACCCCAGGATCAAGGATATCTGCTAAGAATTTTGCCGAGCCTGAACTAGGATGGCGTAGGATCACCAGATCCGCTCGCATGGCCTGAATCGTCTTAGCGGTATCATATAAGCTCTCCCCTTTGCTCACACTGCTTTGGGCAATTGCGATGCTGGTTGTATCTGCCCCCAACACTTTGGCAGCCATTTCAAAGGAGGTTCGAGTCCGGGTACTTGCCTCATAAAAAACATTAACTACCGATTTACCTTTTAATGTGGGCAATTTCTTAATCGGGCGCATCAGAATCTCTTTCATCACTTTTGCTGTATGCAGGATATGCCTTATATCATCCACGCTCATATCTTCTAACCCCAGTATGTCTTTACGCTGCCATTTCATATTAACCCTCCCTAACTTCTTCCCCCATACAAGTTGTGCAAGTTGGGGGACAGTTCTTTGACTTGCATTCTTCCTTACGTATTCAACGAACCACCACTCGTAGTAATTCACTTATCCCGGAAAACGTTCTCTAATTTAAATAGTTTCCCCTTCCACTCACTTCCTATTAAAAAAATCCTCTTCCCAAGAGGGAGAGGATTTAAGATAGGCATAACCTATTTCCCACTCGCCCCTTGACTATCTCTCAGGATAGCATTTAAAGGGTAAAGTCTCATTTAATTCATATCTTCATGTTCCAGTAAAAGTACATCTTCTTCCGCATCAACTTCCTGTAAACGCACCGCCACGATTTCCCGCCGTGATGTAGGTAGGTTCTTGCCTACATAATCTGCACGAATGGGTAGCTCTCGATGTCCACGATCTACGAGCACAGCCAATTGGATGCGTTCTGGCCTTCCCAAATCCATTGTTGCATCTAAAGCCGCGCGGGCCGTTCGCCCTGTATAAAGTACATCATCGATAAGAACCACCGTTTTTCCCTCTATACTTACTGGAATGTCCGTCTCATGGACAACTGGGTGTATGTCAATCGTACTTAAGTCATCGCGATAAAGGGTGATATCCAGAATTCCCAGTGGAACCTTTACTCCTTCAAACTCCTCAATGTACTGCTGAATTCGTTCCGCCAATGGCACGCCCCTACGACGAATGCCGACCAAAACAAGTTTATCAGTGCCTTTGTTCTTTTCAACAATTTCGTGAGCAATACGAGTAATCGCCCGACGAATTCCATCAGCATCTAAGATTTTGCTTTTAAACGCGCCTACTTCCACAGCTTACTAACTCCTTTCACTCTAGGGTTAATACTTGGCTCTGAAGATTTGATAGAAGGGTATAAAAAAAACCGTCTGAATCAGCAGACAGTCCTCCCACGCTTCCGTCTGCCTTCCCAAGCCTCTCGGGACTTCATTAAAGGCTATAACACTTGTACATTAGTTTACTTCACGATCGACTGAAAGTCAATGAAAGGGATGAATAGTGAATGAAATTTAAATATACGTCCAGCAAAGCTTCAGGATGCAATTATTTGTAGTTGATATGATAGTTCTCTTTATAGGTGCTCTTACCAATTATAGAGAATAAGGCTATGCCGGAGAGCAACCTGAGCGCCTAAATTGGGTTCTGCCACAATGAGAATTGGGGAGCAACAATGTTCCCTTTCTTATTTTCTTTGCGGCAGAACACTAAAGCGTTAAACTCTGGGGCTCAGCCCCAAAAAGCTATATAGGCCTAAAATTAATCCAACTACACCAAGCAATTCACTCATTACCCGTAAAAACCGAGGATATTTGCATTCATCCTTATTCCGTGCGTAATTTCTCAACAAGTCCTGCAAACACCTTAGGTAAAGGGGCATCAAACTCCATCCATTTCCCACTGCGCGGATGCTCAAATCCTAAATGTGCGGCATGTAGCATTTGGCCGTGTAGTCCAAAGGGATTTTTCCTTGTTCCATACACGGGGTCCCCTAAAACTGGATGCTTAATATAAAGCATATGGACACGGATCTGATGCGTCCGACCTGTTTCTAAACGCACCTCAAGATATGTAGTATCCTGAAACCGTTCCAATACCGTATAATGCGTGACCGCTGGTTTCGAGTGATGCATTACCACAGCCATTCTCTTTCGGTTAGAAGGATCACGCCCAATGGGGGCATCAACCGTGCCAGAAGGTTCTAATACTACCCCGTGAACAAGCGCTCGATACTTCCTAGCCATCGTATGTGCTTTAAGCTGAGTGGCCAGTCCTTGATGAGCAATATCATTCTTAGCCACCACCAAAATTCCCGATGTGTCTTTGTCAATCCGATGCACGATTCCTGGACGTAATACCCCGTTGATACCTGAAAGATTGTGACAGTGGTATAACAGAGCATTGACCAGAGTTCCCGTCCATGCCCCGGGAGCTGGATGGACTACCATTCCCTGACGCTTATTCACAACCAAAACATCCTCGTCCTCATAGAGGATTTCGAGTGGAATATTTTCTGGTTCAGCAGTAGACTCACGTAAAGTGGGAATCTCCACTTCAATTTTATCCCCCTGACGAACCTTATAATTCGCTTTTTTGGGGATACCGTTTACTCTAATGCACTCTTGCACAATGAGTCCTTGAACGAAAGACCTGCTCTTTCCCAAAATATCAGTTACACCAACATCAAGGCGAACACCTACTTCAAGTTCAAAGGTTTCCAAGTCAGCAGATTGGTTAGCGCTCAACAGGTTTTCCTCGTTTGATAGTTCTTCATCCAATTCAAAATCTTCCATACCAGCTTCACTTAACACTTTTTCCACACTTATAACCCCATTAATTTTAATTATCATTTGATGAATGCTTGACTACACATTCTAGCAAATTTTCAGGAGACTTGTCCATCACTTAAACAGGCCGTTTGAAGGTTAGAACGCTGGACCTGAATGAGATTCACTCATTGCCTTGTTTACGAGGAGTAGTGGGCGGCTCTTCTATCTTTTCTGATATGCCTCGGGCCTTCTCTTCGTTATATATAAGGAACATGAGTAACCCCACCGATGAAACAATCATACTATCCGCAAAATTGAAAACGTATGGCCAGATTTGGAAATCCAAATAATCTACTACTCGGCCGATTACAAGACGGTCATACAAGTTTCCAAGTGCTCCGCCACCGATCATCCCAATCGCTATACGCGTGAGCCTCTCTCTTGGAGGAATACGAAACTGGCCATAAATCACTCCACCTATAACTACAAACGCTGTAACGATAAAAATCCAAGTCTGACCGGCCATCAGGCCAAATGCAGCGCCTGGATTTAAAACAAACGTTAAATGAAATACTTTGGGGATGACTATCAACGTTTCACCAGGACTAAAGTTCGTTTGAATTAACACCTTTAGAAAACGATCAATGATCCATACCCCAATAATTGTAAGCCAAACCAGCAACCTTCTTACCCCCACCGTTTTCCCTCATCTTAACACAGGGCTTCAACCAGGGCAAACTATTCATGGGTGAATAAAATGTATTATACATTCACCAAAGCTCTGGAGCGCCTCGCTTCTTGGCGAAGCTAATGCGACCAATGTGCGTCTTCACGCTTCGCCAACTGCACTCGACTCGCTCCATCGCTTGATGGTTCTCTTTACAATTTAATTTCAGGCGAACTTGCCAATAAACTTCCTCTCTACGTCAAACCATGTTCCTTACTATAGTGAATTTTGTTTCCCCTCCCTTTCGGCTCTCTTTCCGTTTCAATTGTCTCAATGTACTGAACAGCACCAATCACTTCATCCGAATCTTCATATAGGTCATTTGGATCCGAGATATCTCGATTTGTACCTAAATCCTGAAGAGAATCTGAAGTGCCATAGCGAGCAACTGCTTGCCAAGAGTCTTCGCCATCAAACTCTACTCGATCCGTTCCGTCATTAAAGGTCCGTGAAAATGGGCGATTCAAAAGCTCATTCTCGACTGGATCGCGATGTAAAGAGTGTTGCTCCTCCAGCTCCTCCCCACGGCTACATTCTGTGCATACTGTAGTGTAGGGCAGAACCTCAAGTCGTTCTACCGGGATTTCATGACCACAGTGTTCGCAGATGCCATATTTCCCTTCGTCAAACCGAGCTAAAGCAACGTCAATTGCTTCAACCTTGTGGATCAGACGATCATGTTGGGCAACATCTCGTGAGCGTTCATAAACCTCAGTGCCAATATCTGCCGGATGATTATCTATGAGCGACAATTCGCCCAAGGACTCTCTCATATCTCCATTAAAAAGTTCTGTCGCGGTTTCCATTGAATATTTCCGCTCTTCGCGGAGCTTTTCGATTAATTTGGTATAACGCGTTTGTTCTTTCATACTCTCGTCCCCTATCATATCTAAGGTTGATTCACATATTTACTTAGTTCTGCAATAAGCCCTCCAATAACCGGCAAGTTAAGGACAACAATACGTTTTAACAAGAAATAAGCAATTCCTGCGAGGAGTCCAGCTCCCAATGCTGTTCCCAAGCCCCGCACAAGACCAACCAAGAAATTGAACCAAAGAAGGCGTCCCGGACGATTTAGATACGCGATGTATTCAGCCAATCTCATCTTTTCCAAAGTCTCCGCCAATAATGTAACCTGACGCCTTAACCCGGCCAACTCCTGAACGTTTACAGGATTCGCTGAGAGTAACACTGTCGATTCACTTTCTTCATCCGAATCGGTCAAAATATTCCACCTCACGTTAAAACATCAAATTTAGTGTTCCCATGTCAATAAAATTTACACCGTCATCTAAGCATATACAAGACTAAGCAGATATCATTTAGAGAGGTATGCAAAAATAGAGCTTTCACCCCAATACCTTTCTTTCCAGAAAATAGCATAAATATACTTGGTAATCGCCAAGCTCTCAGGCGCGGCGATTGCCTTAGTTGCAATAATGCGCTGGCATGAATAGCCCAGAATCCCCGTAACCATAGCTGAGGAAAAGGGATCCTCCAGAAAGTACATAACTGAAAGTTATACTTTTTAAATAGTACAAAAAAACCAGAAACAAGTTTCTGGTTTTTTTGTTATTAAGATAGTTCAAATAAGCTCACCTTAATTAAATTAGATCTAAACCCATAAATCAAGCAAGACATCCAGTTGCTGACCATTAAATAGACCAAATGCATTTCCTTCGTCAGTATCAACATGCAAATCCAAAGCGTATTCGGGATTAACACGGACGAGAACTTGTTCTAAAACTCCGCCTCGGGGACCGGGAACTACGACGCGAACATGATCTCCGTCTTTTAATGAATACTTCGTAGCATCTTGCGGAGTCATGTGAATATGACGAGCTGCAACAATCACTCCTTGATCCATGTGAACGCGCCCATTTGGACCTTCGACATCAATACCAGGTGTATCATCAAGCTTACCTGAATCTCTAACTGGGGGTTTTACACCTATCTTAAACGTATCCGTCCCAGTTAGCTCCACTTGAGATGCTTTCCTGGCTGGCCCCAGAACACGAACTCCCGGAAGCGATCCTTTCGGTCCAATTAGGGTAACGGTCTCCTCAGACGCAAATTGGCCAGGCTGGCTCAGGTCCTTCATTTTAGTCAAAGTGTAACCTGCACCAAAAAGAATTTCAATATGTTCTTGGGACAAATGAATGTGACGGTTTGAAATGCCAACAGGGACTTTAAAACTTGCCATTTTATCATCAGCCTCCTTCTACAATAATATGTCCCCCTCATTATACCCTATTATATCTCGTAAAAAAATTTACTGTTTCTTCACATTATTTAAACATTCGTTCTCCGAGCATTTCCGCTACTCCTCCGTCAACCACACAATTTCTCCCTCATCAAAGACTGGGATAATCGGCAAAACATTGGGCGTGGAACAATAAACGACGTCACGTTCAAACCCTAAAGATATAAGCCTTTTTCCGTGAACCGAATCGCTGATCTTTTCTACAAGATTATGCTCTGAACTGCGATATAACATGCGTGCGGCTTCGCCCAAATCATTGAGAGTTACAGTTGATCCCAACCCATCAATCAGCATTCCAGCACATAGCGTATCCGGAAGATCAAAACGCTCTTCTGTACCCGCGCAAAACACCACAACCCCTTGAAGCTTGTCGTTATTTTCGAATTGTCGTAAAACAGCCAAGACAATGCTATGCATATTTAGAAATGAAGCCATCCAGATCTTAGGAGCTGCGCTTGCATCTCGTATTGCCCTTGTGCCATTTGTCGTGGTAATAATGACTCTTTTACCTCCGACCTTTTCTGGAACATAATCAAAGGGTGAATTGCCTAGATCAAACCCGTCAATCGGTAGCGCATCGCGCTCCCCACCTAATAAAGATCCGGGGAGTGTTAAACGCCTTTCAATAGCATCTTCAGGCGAAAGCACCGGTATAATGGACTGACATCCATTGGCCAAAGCAGTTACCATGGTGCTTGTAGCTCTTAAAACGTCAATCACGATGACTAATTTATCTTCTAGGTAGGGTAAAAGCGGTGAACCCGCGTTCGGCAATACTTCAACCTGCATTTTAGCGCCCCCATCTCTGGTGTATCAAAGCAATTACCCTATAATGTCTGCCAAAGAGAGTTGCCTTTACTTTTAGAAAGATTCAACTTTTTTATCCAAAGTCCTGCAAAATTGTGTAGAAGTTTAATTTTCACTTTATTATCGCTTTTTTGTCCACCCCTCAGAATGATATTTAAGAAGCACATCTTCCATCAAGGCCTTCTCTGGCTCTGTCAATCGGCTACGAATTAACTCGATTTCCATGATATCGCAGAATCCGGAACATAGTTGGCGTTCCAGTTCCTCTCTCTCAATTGGCTGTGTCCATACTTCATCCAGTGCGCAGGCTTTGTCCTTAAATCCTGTCAATAATCGTTGCCGGATCTTCTGATTGGGAAACTTAAGCAGCCGAAAGAGCAGTTCTGCGTCAAAATGAAGAAGGATAGACCCGTGTTGTAAGAGCATCCCCTCTTTTCGTACCTGAGCACTCCCTACAAGTTTGCGACCGTTGACCACTAATTCATACCAAGACGGCGCATCAAAACAGGCGGACGAACTAGCTTCATGGAGTCCACCGCACGCAACCATCTCTGCGGGAACCCCTAAAGCTATTAAACCCTTTAATAAGGCCTGACTAATTTTCAAATAGGATTCTATCACCGTTCCAGCAACATGCGGATCATGTTCAGGTGCAATGATGCTATAAGTCAGTTCGAATTGGTGCAAAACCGCTCTTCCACCCGTTGGTCGGCGAACTATGTCAATCCCTTCAGCAAAACAGGCTTCTTCATCGACCTCTTTATGATAACTCTGGGCATACCCTAAGGAAAGAGTCGCAGGACTCCACCCATAAAATCGCAGCACGGGTTGGGGATCTGCCGTTTGAGCCATCGTCAGTAAGAGAGCCTCATCAATAGCCATATTTTCTGCTCCGGAATAAACCGCATAAGGTAAATAACGCCAGATTGTCATACTCCTTCTCATACTCCTTCCCACTTATCCCTTGATCCGATCACGGGACTCCCGCTTCTCTAAGCGGTACCCCGTACTCTACGAATATGCGACCATGCCACCTCAACTTCTTCACTCGTTAAGGACTTGGGATAATTGTAAAGTTCTTCTCCAGGAGTTTCATTATAGTACGGACGGTTACATCCCAAACAACCGGAGGTTTGAAACGGCTCCCCGCCCCTTCTCTCTTGGAGCTCGTCCACGGGAATCCCAAAGTCTGTTATCTGGCCATCTCGAAATCTAAAATTTTCTACACGCAAACCTGTCCGTATCAGATCATGGGCAACCTGAACCCGCCGATATTGAGACATATCTGGTTGTTTTATCCCTTCCATACGCGTCCCTTTGATCGGAGTGAACGCAAATAGTGCTACGGATATTCCCTTGTCATACATTGTCTGGAGGAGTCTGATCATTTCCTCTTCAGTTTCTCCCAGTCCCACAATCAAGTGCGTAGTCATATGACCAGGAAATTTTTTGGCCGACTGATTTAATAACTCAAAGCGTTTTGTCCACGATCCGTCTTTACTTTGCTCATAGATTTCAGGAGTTGCTGCGTCCAAAGCAATGCTGACATGTTCAACCCCAAGGTCAAGAAGCTCTTTGACTTCCTCAAGCGTTCGAGGACCTGCTGAAACGCAAATCGGAAGATTGGTTTTGTCTTTTACGGATTTGACCCATTCCTTGGTCTCCTCTAACGCCCCCTTGTCTTGGACGACTTGAAAACAAATTCGTTGCAGTACCGCCTGGGCATCCGGATGGACTAATCCCTGAAGAAACGATTCCCGCTGGAATTTTGGCCAACTGACCCGAGAAAGGAGGTCAGCTCTTGAGCTACTCTCCCGAGCTTGCGCACAAAAAGCGCAATTAAAATGGCAACGTTCCCCGACCATAAGATAAGCGGTTGTAGGCAAGGCGTCCACTTTAACTTTTTTTAAACCTAATACTTTTGCAGTACCAATTGAACAGCGGATCATAGCGCACAACACTCCTCTCCTTTAATCACACGTAACCCCAACTCACCTGCTAGCCGGCGCGCTCCCGGGGTCGGCATGACAAGCCGATTTAATCCCAAGGCAACCGCCGCCTCATCTAAAGCCTGGCGATATCTGCCCTTCGGCCGCATACATCCCAAGGCTAAAGATAGGTCTGGAAAACGCATTCTTGCTCCTGCTAAAAAGCGAATCACCTCTTCCACAGGAAGCGGCTTCTTTTGCGCATAACGTGTCCCCGGCGTTGGAATAAAGACGTTAAAGATCAAGCCATCTAGCCCTAGTTCCTCGAGCGCATCCAAGGCCCTTTCTTCTCCACCCCATTGCCCCCCTCTCAGTCCAAGGGTTAAATGAGGCATCACCGGCACCACCTCTCTGAGTGCCTGATAAACACGACTGTAATCTTCCAATCCCTTCATTAACCCGTAGACCTCTTGAATAGTTTCTGGATCTGCAACGAAATCAAAGGAAACAACATTTGCTAAATCTTTCAGCAACCTAATTTCATCTCCATCCAGCAACCCGACATGAAAATTCAAGCGCACATCTTTTTTTAGATTGCTCAGAAAATCCAGATGTTGGGTAAATGGAACTTTGCCATCTATGGTACACCCTCCGCTGATTAATGCACTGTGAAAGGCATAGTTTGTTGAATTTAGAGATCCTTGGGCTTTAATCTCCGTAACGTCGCGCATTCCCATAAGGTAATGCCCTCCACAGTGTGCACAGTTAAGAGCACAGGACTTACCTGTAAGAGAAATGCTCTCCGTCAACGACGGAAAGTCAAAATATATTTCGTCCGCAAAGTGCGCGCGTCGCACTTCCCATGCATCTTTAACTAACGCGTCTAATTGTTCCATCTTTATCCTCACCTACTTAGCACTACAACGTAGTGTTCACTTCAATATATATCTTAGTATAGCAAAAAAACCTTGCACATTTTTGCAATTTCGAGTTCGATTAATGGGTAAAGCGCTAGCTATTTATCAAAAACCCCCTCAAATCCTTTATTGAGTAGGAATTGAGGGGGTTTTGCAATGGCTCGTACAGTTACACTACTCTTTCCGCCAACGCAGATTTGGCTTCCGCGCGGCAGCAACTTCATCAAAGCGCGACACTACGGTAGTATGCGGTGCATTCTTGACAAGATCTGTTTCAGTACGTGCTTCCTCCGCGATCTTTATTAAGACCTTTGTAAAGCCATCAAGGGTTTCGATACTTTCAGTTTCGGTTGGTTCAATCATCATGGCTTCTTCGACGATCATCGGGAAATAAATCGTCGGTGGGTGATAGCCATAGTCTAATAAGCGCTTAGCAATATCTAAGGTATGCACCCCAGTAGATTTTAGATTTTTAGGGGTAATGACAAACTCATGTTTGCACACACGATCAAAGGGCAGGAAATAATGTTCTTTGAGAATACTCATTAAATAGTTGGCATTCAGCACTGCATTCTCCGAGGCCGCTCTTAATCCTGGTCCACCAAGGCTTCGAATATAACAATAGGCTTTAACCAGAACATTAAAGTTCGCATAAAACGATCGTACTCGGCCGATGGATAATGGTAAGTTTTCCTCAAGCCCATAAGTCCCATCCTCACGCCGAACCACTATAGGCTTTGGAAGGAACGGCGCCAAAAATTCTTTGACTCCGACTGGGCCAGATCCTGGACCGCCGCCCCCGTGAGGAGTGGCGAACGTCTTGTGTAAATTCAGATGTACAACGTCAAAGCCCATGTCTCCAGGGCGAGCGATACCCATAATCGCGTTGGTATTCGCTCCGTCGTAGTACAATAACCCACCTGCATCATGGATCAGCTTAGTGATTTCAACGATATTCTCTTCAAAGAGTCCCACCGTGTTGGGATTTGTCAGCATGAGTGCGGCGACTTCGTCATTGACAACTTTTTTTAGTTCCTCAACATCAACTCCGCCACGATCATTGGAAGGAACCACGATAATTTCATAACCTGCCATCGCCGCCGTGGCAGGATTGGTACCATGGGCAGCATCCGGGACAATCACTTTCGTGCGTTTTTTATCTCCACGGTGCTGATGATAGGCCCTGATGAGTAACATCCCAGTCAGTTCTCCATGTGAACCAGCGGCAGGTTGGAGAGTGAATCCATCCATTCCCGTCAATTCACAGAGATCTTCTTGAAGTTCAGCCATGAGCTGCAAAGCCCCTTGAGTCATGGACTCAGGCTGGTAAGGGTGTAAGGCTGTAAAGCCAGGCAGGCGAGCCAGCCTTTCATTGACTTTCGGGTTATATTTCATAGTACACGACCCTAGCGGATAAAACCCAGTATCCAAACCATAATTCAAAGTGGAAAGACGGGTAAAGTGACGAACGACATCTACTTCAGAAAGTTCTGGGAGTTGCGATTCCACCTGCGTAAGAAATTCTCCAGGAATAAGCATTTCAACCGGAACTTCTGGTACATCACAAGTAGGTAAGCTAAACGCAGTTCGCCCGCTGGCACTAAGTTCAAACATTAGCGGTTCCGATGTTATCATTGGATTTCCCCCAATCTGGCCACTAGCCGATCAATATCCTCTTTACACTTCGTCTCGGTCACACAGAAGAGGAGGTGATGATCTAGTTCCGGGTAGAAGCGAGCAAGATCTAATCCACCAATAATCTTATTCTCCAGGAGCCAAGCATTGACCATCGCTGGTTCAGCCTTCGTCTTAACCACGAATTCATGGAAGAACGGTCCTGAGAAAGCCAAACTCATCCCTGGAATCTTTCCAATCTCCTGTGCGGCATAATGAGCGTTTTGCAAGTTTAGATATGCTAATTCTTTGATCCCTGTTTTGCCGAGTGCACTCAAATGCATAGTAAACGCTAGCGCACAGAGCGCTTCATTAGAGCAAATGTTGGATGAAGCTTTTTCCCGCCGGATATGTTGCTCACGGGCCTGAAGCGTCAATACGTATCCCGTTTTTCCGTTTTTGTCCTTGGCTAAACCAACAATCCGCCCGGGCATACGCCGGACAAATTTATCCCGAGTGGCCAAAAATCCCAGATAAGGACCTCCAAAATTTAACGGGTTACCAAAGGCCTGTCCTTCTCCAACAACAATATCCGCACCGCATTCTCCTGGAGACTTTAGTAATCCTAAAGAGACGGGATTAACTGCCATAACCACAAGGGCCCCTTTGGCGTGCGCAAGCTGTACAATTTGCTCAGCTTTTTCAACACTACCAAAGAAATTAGGATTTTGGAGAATTACACCGGCAACATCCTCTTGGAGCGCAGCCTCAAAGACGGAAAAATCTGTCACTCCATCCTGATAGGGAATTTCAATAATCTCCACGCCCCGCGGAGGCAGATAAGTCTTCAATACCTCACGATATTCCGGATGCACCGTTTGTAAGACAAGCACTTTTTCCCGTCGTGTAGCATCCCCTGTCATAAGGGCTGCTTCCGCTAGGGCCGAAGCCCCATCATACATCGAGGCATTGGCCGCATCCATCCCTGTTAACTCACAGACTAAAGTCTGATATTCATAAATTGCTTGAAGTGTCCCCTGACTAATCTCTGGTTGGTATGGTGTATATGCTGTATAAAATTCAGAGCGTAGCAACAATTGATCCACAAAACTCGGAATGAAATGTTCATAAGCACCGGCTCCCAGGTATGAACTATACTCTTCAACCGTTTTATTAGCATTAGCCAACCCTTGAACCTGTTTAACCAATTCCTGCTCTGACATTCCTCCACGAATATTGAGAGAGCGTTTTAGGCGGATTTCCTGAGGTATATCCTCAAAGAGATCCTCAACAGACTTAACCCCAATACGGGCTAAGAGCTGCTCCTTTTGGCTGTCCGTATTCGGTACAAAATTCATTCTAATGTTCCTCCTCAGCTACAAACGCTTCATATTCGGCAGCCGTCATCATTGTCTCTAGCGAAGATAAGTCATCTGCTTCAACCTTAATTAACCAGCCTTCCCCATAGGGATCACTGTTTAGTAAATCTGGTGCATCCAAGACTAGCGTATTTACTTCAACGACCTTCCCACTAATTGAAGCCGTAATATCAGAGACTGCTTTCACGGATTCCACTGTACCGTAGGATTTTCCGACTGTCACAGACGAACCTTCATCTGGAAGCTCTACGAACACAACGTCCCCGAGGCTTTCCTGTGCATGATTAGTAATCCCAAACGTTACAATGTTACCACTCACCCTTGCATACTCATGGTCTTTGTTATACTTCAATTCTACAGGATTCAATATAATCATCCTCCTAATATTTTTGTTATCTTACCCTTATTATGGGTCAACCACACTACCAGAAACAGTTATCAATTAAGCTGAGACTCGCAATTCACGTTGGAATTTAGCCGCGTTTATAAAACAAGGAAGGGATAATTTTAGCTTGCACAGGTTTCTCGCGAATCAACACGTCCAGAACCTCACCTTGAACAGCCAAATCCGCGCGAATTAGCCCTAAAGCAATGTTTTTATTCAGGGTCGGAGAGAAAGAGCCTGAAGTGATAAATCCAATCTCTTCACCATTTTTTTGTAGAGGATAATGAGAGCGGGCTATGCCGCGTCCGATCATTTCTAGACCGACCAATTTACGGGGTACTCCTTGCTCCTTTTGGGTTTGGAGAGCAGCCTTCCCGACAAAATCATCTTTGTCAAATTTAACAAAAAAACCAATCCCTGCTTCTAGCGGAGTAATTTCCTTACCTAATTCATTGCCGTACAAAGGAAGGCGAGCTTCAAATCTTAATGTGTCACGAGCGCCCAAGCCAATCGGTTGTACACCATCCTTGGCACCGATTTCTAAGATCTTCCGCCATATTTGCCGACCAAACTCAGGTGAACAATAAATCTCGAACCCATCTTCTCCAGTATAGCCAGTACGGGAGATAAGGCATGGCACGCCATCAATTTCGCCGTGTGTAAATGTGTAATATATTATCTTGGACAGATCAACATTTGATATACGTTGCAAAATTGTTTCTGCGAGCGGGCCCTGCAACGCGAGTTGCACATATTTGTCAGAAACATTGTCGACACTCACCTCAAAGTCTTGAACCTGCTCAAGCATCCAATCGTAATCCTTATCAGTATTAGATGCATTGACAACGATAAAGAAGTGTTCTAAATCATAGCGATAAACGAGCAAATCATCAACTATACCGCCGCTAGGGTAACACATGGGAGAATATAGAATTTTCCCATCCTTAAGTACACTCGCATCATTGGTAATCAACATCTGGACATAGGCTAGTGCGTCTTTACCGCGAACATCAATTTCTCCCATATGAGAAGTATCAAAAAGCCCTGCCTGTTTCCGCACTGCATGGTGTTCTGTAATTACACCAGCATATTGTACTGGCATTTCCCACCCGCCAAAGTCAATTAATTTGGCCTTACCCGCCAGATGTTCTTCATAAAGCGGCGTTCGTTTTGGTCCAACCATATCGCAACCTCCTCATTTTTTGTCACGTAAATAGTATCCCTAATTAAGCGCTGTCCATGACTCAAACAGGCCATTTTAGATTAGATCGCCGTCTAAGGATGGACAATTGTCCCTATAGCCATGGACTCGAACAGGACGTTCGAGACTTAAGCGCTGCCATGGACGACTGAGTGTCCCTGAGCAAAACATGCGCCTTGGATTGGCTAGATGCCTTATGGCGAGAAGGGAAACCTTAGTTCCTACAAGCAACATAAAAAAGGACAGAGGAAATGCACATCGCACTTCCTCTGTCCTTGAACCTGAGAGATTCGCCGTTTAGGCATCCCCTTTGGTGTTCTCTGTTACAAGAAACTCTCCAGAGTCCCGTCTACTAGCAGTACTCTTTGCCTGAGAGTTTCCCCCCTGAAAGCGATTCAGGGATTTTCTCCTTCGGCGTCTGGATATCCCAGATCTCTCCCGCTAGTATCATTCGGTATCCTATATTTATTATTGTGTATATAATATACTGTCTTATACATTTAATCAACTGGTATTTTATTGAATATTTAGGTTTTTCACCACTGCACTGCAACGCGGGCAAATTGTCGGATGTTCTTGGTTCTTTCCGACATCTTCATGGAACATCCAGCAACGCTCGCACTTTGCTCCTTTGGCAGGCTGCACAAGAATTCCTAAGCCCTCGTGAACTTCGGCAAGATGTACGCCTTCAGGTCTTTCTTCGCTGGGTTTATGCACGTTTAAGTCAGAGACAATAAAGATTTCTGCGAGATTAGGCACTTTTTGCAAAAACTCATACTGAGCTTCCGTTGGATAAAGATCAACGTGAGCGGTTAACGGATGATTAATCAATTTTTCCTGGCGAGCTTTCTCCAACACTCTAGCAACATCCGTCCGTAGCTCTAATATCTGATCCCATTCAGTGGCAAACTTCTCATCCATCCATTCGGAATTCACTTTCGGCATTTCTGCCATTTGAACATTTTCCGCGTTCTTTTCTCCATGGATATATGGCCAAATTTCTTCCGTCATGAACGTCAAGACTGGCGCTATAAGACGAACCAAGGCATCTAGGACTTCATATAGAACCGTTTGGGCAGAACGACGGCTGAGGGATGTTTTCCCTTCCACATAGAGCCGGTCCTTGACAATATCTAGATAAATGGCACTCAACTCAACCGTACAGAAATTATGAATTGTGTGGTATACCCAGTGAAATTCATAAGTCTCATATCCAAGAAGCACACGTTCAACCACTTTTGAGAGTTTAAGCAAGGCCCACCGGTCAATCTTCTGGAGATCTTGATAAACAACTTTATCCTTTGCTGGATCAAAATCATTGAGGTTACTCAGCAGGAAACGAAGGGTGTTTCTAATTTTTCGATAAGCTTCCGACATTTGCTTCATAATGCGAGGGGAAGCAGCGACATCATTCTTATAATCTACCGAGCTAACCCATAGACGTAAAATATCAGCGCCCAGTTCTTGGACAACCTTGAGTGGATCAACTCCATTACCCAACGATTTAGACATCTTACGCCCTTGTTCATCAACTACAAAGCCGTGGGTCAATACATTACGATAAGGCGCTTGACCAAACGCGGCCACCGATGTGGACAAAGAGGAATTGAACCACCCTCTGTGCTGATCAGACCCTTCTAAGTAGAGATCTGCCGGCCAGGACAACTCACTCCGTTGCTTCAATACGCCAGCGTGGCTGGTACCAGAATCAAACCAGACGTCCATGATATCCGTCTCTTTACGGAATTTTGTCCCGCCACAGGTGCATGTGATTCCATCTGGTAAAAGTTCTTCAGCAGGATGAGCAAACCAGGCATCGGAACCTTCTTGGCGGAAGATTTCCTGGACCTTTGAAATTGTTTGCTTATTTACCAATACTTTCTCACAATCCAGACAGTAAAAGATAGGGATCGGGACTCCCCAGGTCCTTTGCCGAGAAATACACCAATCTCCACGATCTGCAATCATGTTAAAGATCCGGTCTCTCCCCCATGCAGGAATCCAACGAACCTTCTCTATCTCATCCAGCGCTGCCTGACGAAATCCACTAATGGAGGCAAACCATTGTTCAGTCGCTCGGTAAATGATCGGACTCTTACAACGCCAGCAATGAGGATAACTATGTTGGATTGTTTCCTCAAGTACCAGATCTCCAGTTTTCTTTAAATCTTCTACGATCACAGGATTCGCTTTTCCAGTTTTTAGACCGGCGTATACCCCGCCCTCTGCCGTGAATTTTCCTTGGTGATCAACAGGACATAAAACAGGTAGTCCATATTTTTTCCCGATCAGGAAGTCATCTTCTCCATGACCTGGTGCCGTGTGAACGCATCCGGTACCAGCTTCTAAGGTGACATGTTCCCCACAGATCAGCACGGAATCACGGTCCACCAGTGGGTTCCTGCAAATTACTCCTTCTAGCTCTTTTCCAGAGAGGGTCATTTCAACCGGAAGTTCTAGATCCCACAGCGAACGCAACGACTCAAGCATCCCCTCCGCAACAACCCAGTGTTCTTGATGGGCGGTGACCACAGCATACGTTAACTCTGGATGTACACTAATCGCCAGATTTGCTGGAAGAGTCCAAGGCGTGGTCGTCCAAATGACTAGAAAAGTGTTCTCTTTTCCAAGCACTTTCAAACCATCTCGCACGGCAAATTTCACGTAAATAGCCGAGGCAGGTTTATCCGCATATTCAATCTCCGCCTCTGCAAGTGCGGTTTCACAGGAAGGGCACCAGTATACAGGCTTTAACCCTTTATAAATATACCCTTTATTAGTCATGTCTCCAAAAACCCCGATTTGAGCTGCCTCATATTCTTTTTGCAAGGTCAGGTAAGGATGGTCCCAATCCCCCCGAATTCCCAGGCGCTTAAATTGTTCTCGCTGAATCCCGACATATTTTTCGGCATAGTCTTTACATTGCTCACGGAATTCCAAGGTAGATACAGCATGTCGATTTACACCCAACTTCTTGATCACTTGTATTTCAATGGGAAGTCCATGTGTGTCCCACCCAGGAACATATGGAGCATCAAAACCCATCATAGTCTTATATTTGACCACAACATCCTTCAACACCTTGTTGATAGCATGCCCAAGATGAATATCCCCGTTAGCATAAGGCGGGCCATCGTGAAGGATAAACTTTGGTTGTCCAGCACGCGCATTTTGCACCTTTTTGTAGATATCGTCTTCTCCCCATGTCTTAAGGATTTCTGGTTCCTTTTTGGGAAGATTCCCACGCATTGGAAAATCAGTTTCAGGTAGGTTAAGAGTATCACGATAGTCCATTGATATTTCCTCCTTAAATTACGCAAGGCATTCACAAATCCTTATAGGGAATAAGGGATACGTAGTGGGTAATTCATGAATTACCCCTACAGATAACAGGTGTAGGGGGCAATTCGTGAATTGCCCTGCAGTATAACAGGTTCATTTGGAGGATTAGATAAAAACAGTAATCTCGTCCCTTCAAAAAGGGACGAGATTACTCGCCGCACCATCCTTGTCGTCCTTAGCCCTCATCGATGTGTTCATGTGCATATTATTTATCGTTTGATTTTTCCTTCGAGAGAACTTTCCGCAAGATGCTGACAAGTTTTGCTTGTCCTTCCGACTCAATAGGATCCACCATCCATAGACACAGAAAGGAAATCTTCCTACTCCTCCACTTCTGCACGAAGGGATCCATCTGTTCCTTAGCTAAGTATAAATGCGTCGGATCTTGAGGGGATGCCAAACTGACAACCACTCCACGTTGCTCAAGCTCATCCATAGCCTGAAACGCACGATCGAGTAGATCATCACTCCCGGTCATCAACACATCCCCTGGTCGGAAATTTTGACTCGCTTCAGTGAATCCGACACTCAAGATTTTTATATCTGTTTGATCTGATTGCAAATCATCAATGGAAGATAAGAGCTGGATTTCTTGTCCCCCAACTTTTCCAACGTAGCACTGATTCTCATCCTGATGCAACCCAAACCCTTGAATGAGAAAGTCAGGAGCTAACTCACTAATTAATAAATAATTCATCGATTCCAATCCTTCTCCTTCAAAGTTGTCTAATGACTATTTTATCACGAAATAAGGCTTGTCCGCAACCTCAAGCAGCCTGAGGATTTTTATGCAATGTCATCATTTCGTTCCTGCAACTTTTCTAAATCAAGATGGGCAAGCAAAAATGACCTAAGTTGTGTCCGCAATAGATCACGTTTCCTTGAAAGTCCCTGAATTTCTTCTTTGATATCTTCCAATATTAATTGAGTTTCAGAAACTTTACTTAACTTCTCAAGTTCAGCCTCTCTCAGCATAAGAGCGGCCTCATGCTGTGCAGTTTTTTTAACCTCTTCAGCAGTTTGTTGAGCCAAAATTAACGTCTGTTGTAAGGTAGTCTCAATTTGGCGATAGTGGCTAATTTCCGCTTCCAGCCCTTTCGTCTTTTCGCGCAGTTCGAAGTTCTCAGTATACGCGGATTCAAATTCCTGACTTACGGTTTCGAGAAACTTTTCTACTTCTCCGCAAAGATATCCCCGAATTCCTTTGCTGAATGTTTTATTTCCTATATCAAGAGGAGTCATCTGCATATTAATATTTCCCCCTAATGCCTTTGTGATCGGAAAAGCACGATTTGCCAAGCTACCCGTTCCTTGCGAGTCTGGGTACATTTCAGAAGTTTAATCCGCCCCTGTCCCCGGCAAGAGATCATCTCGTCAGCTTGAACTTCTTCATCTGCTTTACTTACCACTAGGCCATCTCTCCTCAACTTACCTTGAGTGATCCATTCCTGCGCGATTGTCCTCGAAACCCCAAAAGCATTGGCGATCACCGCATCTATGCGTGAAGAGTTAACTGTAATTCGGCGTTCTTCACCTAAATCAGGACACACATCCGGTTTATCCTCATAGAGCGAAACATTAATTTTTTCTCGCCCTGCTTGGGTCCAATGATCTAATAAATAAGGGGTGATTTCTGATGCAGTCGCGATATACTGACCCTTCTGTCCAGTCTGAATATCTCCCAAAACTTCTCGCCTCAAGCCCAAGCCTATGAGGGATCCCAAGATCTGGCGGTGTTCAAGCTGAGCACGCGGGTCCTTTGCCCGCACCCAAAGCAACGATATATTGGCATCTAACGAATCCAAGGTTTCACCCCAAGGAGCGATTATAATTCGAATACGCTCTGCCTCCTGGAATCCTCCCTCTTCCCTAAGCTCCAAGTGTTCCTTGCGTAGAATGGCTTCCGCCCACTCCCGCATGGCAAAGCTCAAAAAGGGCGTTACTTGCTTAGACTCCTCATTTCGCACTGCATCCACAAGGTCTAAGATATGAGCTGCTTCCAACCGGGCTTCTTTTCCACTCCAAAATCTAAGTCCACTTCGATCTGTCGAATAGTTCATTTCAGAAGATAAATTGTCTAACGATCACAGATTGAATCAGATTCAGCACAATGATTGCTACGATCGGGGAAAAATCGATTGCACCTGCTGCACTGCCGATTTGAAAACGCTTAAACGGCTTAAGGAGTGGATCTGTCACATCAGTAAGAAGGGCACTAAATTTATGGGACTGGTATTTAGGAAAATAGGACAGAATCGTTCGAATCACGATCGCGAAAATGAGAATGGTGATCACCTTGTCAGCAACTTGAGCGATTAGTGAAATCAACGTAAAACCTCCCTATTTTTGCCAGAATAATCCCTTGTCTTTAAGTTCATCGCGCATCTCTCCCGAAATATCAACGTTCGTAGGCACGAATAAGAAAATTCCATTTCCAACTTTTTGCATGTTGCCATTTAACGCATAGGTTGTCCCACTGATAAAATCCACGATACGTTTAGCTAACATTTTTTCAGTGTTTTCCAGATTAACAATAACTGGTCGGCGCGATTTTAGTTGATCAGCAATATTTTGAGCTTCTTCAAAAGAACTTGGTTCCATCACAACCACGCGCATTTGCTTTTGAGAATGGATACTTACTACCTGAGCATTTTTACGACTTGAGCGCACCTCTTCTTGTGAGTTCTTTTCCCTATCATTCTCTTCAAAAATATCATCCTCTGGCTCCTCATCTGAAAATCCCATAATTCCGATCACTTTGTCAATTAATTTCGCCATTTATCCTATCTCCTTCACTAAGTTTATTCACTTCCAAGACTAAGTCCTCTGACCTCAGTCTATCCTCGTTCTCCAAAAATCAGACGTCCGACGCGAACAAGAGTTGCCCCTTCCTCGATAGCCATTTCGAAGTCTCCACTCATCCCCATCGAAAGCTCACGTAAATCTACGCCCGACATTTTTGCAGTTTGCAGCGTATCCCTTAGTACCCGTAGCTGACGAAAAAATCCTTTCGTTTCAGCCGCACTAGCTTCCAATGCCCCTATAGTCATTAATCCTTGAACTCGGACATGGGGATAATCCCCAATTAACTTTAGAAAGTCTGGTACTTCCTCTGGCATAAATCCCGCCTTTGCAGGGTCCCTAGCGATATTGACTTGAACGAGTGTTGTCCAGATTATACCACATCGTTCCCCTTGTGCGTTAAGAGTCTTTAATAACGAAGATCGATCAAGTGAATGAATCATAGAAACAGATTGATCTAAGTACTTTACTTTGTTAGTCTGAAGACTTCCCACCAGGTGCCACTCGCAATCATTTTCTAGAGAAGGGGCTTTCTCCAACCATTCTTGAACACGATTTTCCGCAAAACTACGTTGTCCAACACGATAAGCCTCCTCTAAGGCTGAAACTGGCTGGGTCTTAGATACTGCCAATAATCGAACACTTCCCGGGTCCCGATTACTCCGGGCTACAGCTCGGTCTATCCGTTGACGAACCTCGACTAAGCGTTGCTCAATACCTGAACTTGTCAACATTAGAATATCCCCTTCGCAATAAATTCTACGCCCTTTCGTCGTTTCCTGCTTATAAAGCTCTAACCTAAATATTTTTTATACTAGTCAGAAAGTATAAACTTACGTTTATATACTTTCTGGAAGCATAAGTGCAACTAAGGCTATCGCCAGCGCCTGAGGGCTTGTGGCTCTAGCCAAGATTACTTTACATCAGCCGCTAACCCTTCCAGTCCGTCACGAGGGGTTATCACGATGGGAATACCACTCGTCAGATTTTCAATGCAGGCTTGACTCTCATCTTGATCAAGGACTTTAACCTTCTTAAAATGCACAACTCCCTCACTCCAGAGAAAAACTCCGAGTTCCTCTCCCTGCGTCCACAGAGCACTTATGGGAACGAGAACCCCACTAGTCGGTGATTGGTAGCTCCAGGTCACTTCTTGACGTCGCTTGGTCGCTGATCCATCGATATAATAAGGAAACATTACGACCACTCCCATAGGTTTCTCAGATTTACGCAAAATTTTTGCACTGGCTGTTTGCTCTCCTATCGTTAATCTTATCGTCTTCCCGATAGTAAGGCCCTCGATACTTGAAAGTTCGAGGAAGGCCTGAGTGGGAATGAGGTTATTCACTATTTTGCCGACATACTCCCCTTGTTGAACGTTAGTTGTTGGAATTTTAACGTTAGCTGCCTGGGCCAATAATCTATCCAAATCCATAGAAATTAAGTTTTCAGAAGTTATGATAGCTTCTAATCCATCAGTTTGACGGAAAAATAACCCTCCCATTGTTGCTGGAATCGTTTGGTTAATAGCATTTTCTTGTTTGGTTCCAGGGGTAGCTCCTTCAGGTAGAAGGGTTGCCACGCCCTCTCCTCGCCTGAATCGCTGTCCATCTTCACCAATATATTGAACATTACCAGAGACAGGAGCAGCAATTGGTAGCTCCTGATTCGCATAGGTTGCTGTAACTTTACGTTCATGAGTAATCGTTCCGATTTGGGCCACAGCAAATTTAATAGTCCTCGTATCGAAATTTGAGCGATAGAACCAGAAGATCCCTCCGGCTAAGGCGATCATCAGAACACCCCAAAACAGATAGATTGTTTTTTTTCCTTTTCCCGCCATGGCTCCCTCCAGTTCGTAGTTCGTAGTTCGATATTCGTGGTTTGACACAGTCCACATACTCTATGTTCGATATTCAGATTTTCATTTCGTTTTCGTTTTCGGTTTCGTCATTCAGTTTCGTCCGTACTACATACACGCCACGTATCACGTATCACGTACTGCAGCGAATCCACGATTAAGCTCGGGGCAAATCAACCGTAAAGATAGTCCCCACCCCTAGCTGAGAAGTTACACTAATTTTGCCACCCATGCCTTCCAGCAAATGTTTAACAATACTAAGACCTAGACCCGTTCCCCCTTGTTCTCGTGAACGGGCCTTATCCACCCGATAGAAACGCTCGAAAATCCGTGGCAGCATCTCTTCTGGGATGCCACAGCCCGTATCTCCGAATTCTAAGTGAATGTAATCCGGTCCCACACGTGCCTGCAGCCAAACACGCCCCTCTGTTGTATATTTGACCGCATTTTCTAGCAGGTTTAGAAGAAGTTGACTCAGGAGATTTTCCCCTATTAATAACGGTGGCATAGTTTCCGGAAGATCCACCTCTACTTTAATTCCTTTAGCCTGAGCAAAACTCAGAATTACTGGTTTTATGGTTTCATAAGCCTTCTGAACATAACTCGCGTTATCTGAAGTCACTTCAGGGCGATTATCCCGTCCTTCAAAATGGGCTAAAGAAAGCAGGTCATCGATCAGGCGTTGCAGGCGTAAGGTTTCCGCTTGGATAATCTTGAGAAATCGATCACGTAAGGAGGGGTCTTCGGCCGCTCCATCCAGAAGGGTTTCAACAAATCCTTTAATAGAAGTCAGTGGAGTCCGTAATTCATGAGAAACATTCGCTACAAATTCTGTCCGCATTTGTTCCAGACGCCGTAGTTCCGTAACATCATGAATCACGATGACCGCACCTCTTATCTGACCCTGTCCACTTAGAATCGGGTTGATCTGACTTTGAACCTTCCTTTGGGCTATATAGGTTTCTCGCGTCGCTGAAAGTTGTTGCCCCGAAAGCACCTTACGGATTAAGTGCTCCAATTCCGAATCATAAGTCAACTCCAACAGATATTTCAATTCTCGATTCGTTCCTTGTCTTTCAAAGATCCTTTCAGCTGCCGAGTTAACCAAAACAACCCGCCCAACGTGGTCCACTGCCACTACGCCTTCTTGCATTCCCGCCAAAATAGTCTCCATCTTGTATGCTTCCTGGGTTCCATTTTGAACAATCAGCTCAACGTGACGGGAAAGACTATTTAATTCTGTTGTAAATTGCCCAAGTTCATCTGTCGAATCGGTTAAATGAATATGTTCAAAATCTCCTCTAGCAATCCTTTGAGTCGCAAAATGAAGTTTCTCCATCCGCCGAGATAATTGGCTGGCATAGATGTAAACTACCCCTGCGGGTAGACCCACTGCTAATAATATAACTCCGAAATCAATTCGTTGCACATTAGAGGCTATCCTCACACTCTCTCCGACCCAGAATAAAAGAAGAGAAAGCCCCGTCATCGCCATAAAAAGTCCTGTTAATCGCCATTTTATACTCATCACGTTATCCTTTAAAGCGGTAACCAATCCCGCGTAGAGTCTCAATATATTCAGGATTAGAAGGATCTCTTTCCACTTTTAGTCGCAGGTGACGCACATGAACATCGACAGTTCGAGTATCCCCATCATATTCATATCCCCAAATCCGTTCCAACAGCTCGTCCCGCGAATATACCTTCCCCGGGTGAGCAACCAAAACGCGTAGAAGTTCAAATTCTTTGGGAGTTAGCTCAGTTTCTTCTCCCCTCACATGAACACGAAATCCTGTTACATCAACCCGCAACTCACCCCGAATAATAACCTTAGCATCCGTATCCTCCTCCTGAGAATTCGGACGGCGCAAACGAGCTTTAATACGGGCCAACAATTCACGCGGACTGAACGGTTTGGTCATATAATCATCTGCACCTAACTCGAGTCCTAAAACTTTATCAAATTCCTCACCCTTGGCAGTTAACATAATGATGGGAATTTGTTGGAATTTAGGATTAGATCGAAGTTTTCGGCAAACCTCTAATCCATCCATACCCGGGAGCATCAGATCAAGCACAAGGAGGTCAGGTTGGTCATTTTCCACATGCTGTAAGGCTTCTTGACCATCCTTCGCTACACTAACAAGGTACCCTTCCTTTTCTAAATTGAATCTGAGAAGTTCCAGAATTGGTTCCTCGTCATCAACTACTAATATCTTTGCCACCTATATCCCCCCTATTGATGCGTGATGCTCGAGGTGCGATTTTGATTATCCACCACTCGTGCAACGAGCCTCACTCATCTGCTTCGCACTTTCAGTCGTGCCTCGAACTTCGCATATTGATCCACCCTGCCATTCGTCCTGTGCACGCTCCATCCCGTCGATGGGAAAAGAACCATTCAGGATTATCCGCAGTGCAGGTAGCTGCCACGTCAATATTTTCCGGTCTAACGCCTTTTTCCAAAAGCGTAGTCTTGTTAGCCTCCCATAAATCTAGAAGATAATGTCCATCCTCTTGCCTAGACAAAAATGGTGTCTCTGCAAAATTTGCACGAAACTGGGTTGCTACGGTTTCATCCACGAAGTAACAACATGGGCCAATGCTTGGACCTATTGCTACCCAAGCCTTTTCCGATCGTCCTCCAGCTTTTTCAAAACACTCCAAGACCTTTTGCCCCATCTTTTGGGCAGTTCCTCTCCAACCAGCGTGCGCGATTCCAACAGCCTGAATATCTGGAAAATAAAAGAACATAGGAACACAATCTGCAAAATAGCTCATCAATCCAATGGCACTCTGCGTCACTAATCCGTCCACAGCTGGGATTGCAGTCTCCAATTCAAGAACCCCACGGCCCCCATCTTTCTCATCCACCCATAAAACATTCGTGCCATGAACCTGTTCGCCCACCGCCACCCTCGAGCAGGGAAACTCCCAGTGATCTAACCAACGCTTTCGGTTTTCCAAAACCGCACTGGGGTCATCACCTACATGAAGTCCTAAATTGAACGTATCGTAGGGAACCGCGCTTACTCCCCCAACCCGAGTCGAGAATCCCACGTCAACCCCTTCAGCTTGCCATTTGGGAAGAGTTAGGTAGTTCAAGCTTCCTCTTTTTTGCCATTTCCAGCGCATTCCTCTTACTCCTTCAATTTCCTTTAAATATACCATTTTATAACCCAGAGGACAAACCTGCCATTAGTCCTAGTAGAGACGAGCCAAGTGATGGAATTATAAAGAAAACTTGGCTAGCGCCAGGCCATCGGGCGCAGGCGGTCGCCTTAGTTGCACTTATACTAGTCAGAAAGTATATAATTAATCGTTATACTTTCTGACTAGTATAAAAAAAGCATAAGCCCTTATCCTGTAGCGGGTTTATGCTTGTCAAATATTTTTGTAAATTATCAATGATCATAGGTCTGTGTTAAATTCAGGCAAATCCTTGGCATCTACTAAGATGACGTCAACTCCTATTTTCTTCACACGGTCCCATGGGATAATATAATCATCCGACTTACCATTACCAAAAAGCCCCCAACTCCGCGTGGGCCCTGGCACAATAATTCCTTTGACGACGCCACGTTCTAGATCCAAATCTAGGTCTTTGATAGGACCTAACCTTCGTCCATCCTTAACATTGACAACATCCAATAATCGCAATTCCGAGATTCGCATTGTTAAGCCCCCCCTTAAACGAGGCTCGATCGCGTGAGGTGAGAGGTTCGAATATTACACACAAGCACCTCTCGTACATCGCGCATAAGTGTATCGCGCTTCGTGCCTTATATATCATCATATGAAGGGGGGACTCAAAATAGCCTAGTCTCTACACATATTAACGTATTTTGCCTAATCAAGGCCCGATGTTCGAGGTCCATAGCCTAAATATCGCGCTATGTACCTTAAACCTCGTGCCACACACCTCACTAAACATACTTGCGCATGTGTTGCATGGCGGCTTTCTCAAGTCGGGATACCTGCGCCTGGGAAATCCCGATCTCATCCGCAACCTCCATTTGAGTCTTGCCGTTGAAGAACCGCAAGGATAAAATAAGCTTTTCTCGTTCACTGAGACGTCGTAATGCTTCCCGCACAGCAAGCCCCTCAATCCAACCAGTGTCAGATTGCTTATCATCCCCTATTTGATCCATTACAAAGATTGGATCCCCTCCATCATGGTAGATTGGTTCAAACAAAGAAATCGGTTCTTGAATAGCATCCAAGGCAAAAATAACTTCTTCTCGTGGTAGACAAAGTTTAGTAGCTATCTCCGTTACTGTTGGTTCACGTGAACATTCACAAACCAATTGATCTCTCACCTGAAGCGCCTTGTATGCGATATCTCGCAGGGATCGGCTTACCCGTATCGGATTGTTATCTCGCAAATAACGTCGGATTTCCCCAATGATCATGGGGACGGCATAAGTAGAAAACTTAACGTTTTGTCCAAGATCAAAATTGTCGATCGCTTTCATCAAGCCAATGCAACCGACTTGAAAAAGATCATCCACGTATTCTCCGCGATTTGTAAACCTCTGAATCACACTGAGAACAAGACGTAGATTTCCATGAATAAGTTTGTCCCGTGCGCTGCGATCTCCAGCTTGGTAAATTACAAACAACTCTTTCATTTTAACGCTGGATAAAACAGGCAATTTCGAGGTGTTCACTCCACAAATCTCAACTTTATTTAATGCCAAATTCCGAGCACCTCCCCAGCCAACAATTCTGTTGGGAAGTATGCCCTAACAAAGTTTAGGTTATTCCAATCGACAAAATTCTTTCCGTAATCTGCGAATAATCCTTTTCTCGAGACGAGATATATAAGACTGTGAGATACCCAGTCGATCAGCTACTTCTTTTTGTGTTTTCTCAACGCCATTATCCAAGCCAAATCTTAGTTCCATAATTACCTTTTCTCTATTCGTTAACCTCCCCATCGCCAAATGTAGTAACTGCCGGTCTACCTGTTCTTCAATAGGCTTCGAGATAATGTCATTTTCTGTACCCAAAACATCTGATAAGAGTAATTCGTTCCCATCCCAATCAATATTTAAGGGTTCATCAAACGATACTTCTGAGCGGGTCTTATTGTTTCGTCTAAGATACATTAAAATTTCATTTTCAATACACCTGGATGCATAGGTGGCCAGTTTTATTTTCTTTTGAGGATCAAAGGTGTTGACCGCTTTAATTAACCCAATAGTTCCTATGGAAACCAGGTCTTCAATCCCTATCCCAGTATTTTCGAATTTCCGAGCAATATACACCACTAAGCGCAAGTTGCGTTCGATTAAAATATCCCGAATGGAACCGTCACCTAATTCCAACCGTTCCAAGAGGACCCCTTCTTCATCAGAGTTGAGTGGTGGCGGAAGGGCTTCACTGCTTCCAACATAATAGATTCCACTGACTCCAAAGATTTTCTGACGTAGCATGAACCAGAAGCGTCTGGCCCTATCTTGAACATTCCTCCACCACATCACTTATTCATCTCCACCTTTCTGCACATGTTCAGGGTGTATTAAAGCTTGGTATTCACCCTCTGAACTTAACACTTGTTTGACGAGTGCCACCGTTGCCTTGATCTGCCGGGATCCCTTTTTGTCAAAACACGTCACGCGCTCAGGTCTTATCCCCATAAGCCAGCTCTGACGATCAATTGCCTGAAAAGGAATGAATACTAGGCGTTTCACTAGACTGGGATTAAGCTTCCATAACAATGGCCAAGGGTCAGCGTAGTCATTCCAAGGGATATTTAGAAAGGATCTCACATTATCTGGCAAAGACGCAACGGCAACCTCCTCTTCCAGCAGAATAACAGGTAACCCATTCAAGGGATCACGCAAATGATTCCCAGTGTCCAACAACGCTTTAATGCAGACTACCCCACGTCCCTCACCACCAAAATCAATTTCCAAATCGTAAATCACTTGCTCCAAAACCGCATTTCTTTCTTGCCACCGTAGCCAAAGACGCTGCAAAAACCACCACATTAATGCCCCCAACGGAAGGACCCAAAGATTTTTTAGGGCCAGCGAAAAGAGCTCGCTACCTAATCCGTTATCAAATTGCACCCATCCCCATACTGCATACACAAAACCGCCGAGTCCTGCTGAAAGAAGCCAAAACCCAACCATTGCTTTGAAAAAAGTGTACGGTCTCCGTGCAGTGAAAGTGACTCCAACCATTAGAAACGGAATAACCCATTTGCTTAACGTTGTCCACGGAGAAGCGGAATAACAAGCTAGAAGCACTGGAATTTCTCCGAGAAGGACTCCAGCCAAGATTCGGCTGGGTCGGACTGGGAGACGAATGAGTCGACTGGTGAGAGTGAGAATAAGGGCGTCCATCCCTCCATTAATGAGAATATCCAGGTCGAGATAAGTCTCTGCTACGCCCATCTAGTGCACCCTTTCCATACGCTTCTCACAAAATTATACCTAAAGACAGTAGTAAAACCTGTCGCTTTTCGTGGGTTAGAATGGAATTTTTTAGGAGAACAAATGCATGTCGCGTATGAATTCTTTAAGGTATTCTATATGTCGACAGAATGTGCCAACTTATCGGGTGAGATAGCCTAGCAGTGAGCATATGTGAGCAAATATAAAAAGCCTGTCTGAAATAGAAATTTATCTATTTCAGACAGGCTTTGCTATTCACCCAGCCTTGAGGGGCTGGCCTTAGGTGGTCGTGTCCTGTAGGCAAGTATGCTTGAACTAACGACGACGTCTCAGAAATTCTGGAATGTCAACGTCTCCTTCTTTCGATACAGGTTTGATAATATTTTCCTGCGCTTTCCCCGGTGCAAGACCAAAACCAGCCCACTGCTGATCAAAGCCAGTTGCGATGACGGTGACTCTAATCTCTTCCTTGAGGTTCTCGTCAATGACCGCACCAAAGATAATATTTGCTTCAGGGTCTGCGGCTTCCGCAATAATTCCTGCAGCTTCGTTCACTTCAAAGAGAGTTAAATTAATCCCTCCGGTAATATTGAGAAGGACTCCTTTGGCTCCTTCAATCGAAGTTTCCAGCAGCGGACTAGAAATTGCTTTACGAGCTGCGTCAGCGGCACGGTTTTCCCCAGTTGCCTGACCAATACCCATAAGAGCAGAACCCGTATTCGACATAATAGTCTTAACATCGGCGAAGTCCAAATTTATCAGACCTGGGACCGCAATTAAATCCGAAATCCCTTGAACCCCTTGGCGTAGAACATCATCTGCAATGCGAAAAGCTTCATGGATCGTAGTATGCTTGTCCACTACTTGCAACAAACGATCATTAGGGATAGTAATTAGAGTATCTACTTTGCTTTTTAGCTCTGCGATTCCCTTTTCTGCCTGCATAGCCCGTTTTCGGCCTTCGAAGGTGAATGGACGTGTAACTACGCCTACCGTCAGTGCTCCCATTTCCTTGGCCACTTCTGCAACGATAGGTGCTCCTCCAGTTCCCGTTCCACCGCCCATTCCCGCAGTAACGAAGACCATATCTGCGCCCTTTAATACCCTTGTAAGTTCTTCACGGCTCTCTTCAGCCGCTTTAGCCCCTATTTCTGGATTTGCGCCTGCTCCAAGTCCTTTGGTCAACTTTATCCCTATTTGCACTTTCTGACCTGCACGGGATAGCTGTAAGGCCTGGGAGTCAGTATTTACTGTGACAAAATCTACTCCTTGTAAACCAGCGGTAATCATACGATTAACCGCATTGTTTCCACCGCCACCGACACCAATCACTTTAATCTCTGCACATTGCATCAAGTCAGTATCAAATTCTAGCATCTAAGCTTTAACCCCCTCGCTTTATTCATGTTCGCGGCACCCACTTCTATAAGTAGGTTTTCCATGTTCTGCTTCTGGTGGGTAGAGTCCCCCACCGAAGTCCGCTGTTCAGCTTTGGCTGAACGTGTTCAATCTGGTTCTATGCTTTGGATAAGTACACGTTAAACTAAATTATTCAACTGCGCCGTCCAAACACTCGCTTGTATTCACTAAAATGAGTTGACACATGCCCACTAAAGTGAGAAATTATCCTTCCAACACTTTAAAGCACACAACATAACGAATTCGATATGTTTATGCTTTAACCCTTTTTTTTGAAATAAAAACTTTTTTTACAGTTTATGAATCGGCACGCGCTTAAACTACGGGCACGATGCCTCGTGTCCTTACTCATGCCTTTATCCACTCACGAGACACCCACTTCTACAAGTGGGTGCGGTCCCTCGTACCCTAATTTACTTTTTTATCAGATGACGTCGAATGCTTCCTAGATTTTGGAATAACCGCACACCAAATGCTACAACAGCAGCCAAATAGAGATCCACTCCAATACGATCACCGACGTACGCCAAAAAAGCTGCTAAAAGCATGTTACTAAAAAAGCCAGACAAAAACACCGCGCTATCGAAATGTTCTTCCTGCGCTGAGCGGATCCCACCTAAGACGGAATCTAGTGCTGCTAATATTCCAACGGATAAGTATTTGGCATATTCGATTGGGACAGAAAACGGGCTTACATACCCAATAGCCAATCCTAATACTAATCCTAATAACGGTAACCACATGTTCATTCTTCCTCCCTGACCTAGCGACCAATTACAGGTTTTGCCGCCGTGAAATCAATATATCTTACCCCTTGCTGAAATGACTTATACTCATTATCGCTGACCAGTTGAAAAAGCGCATTTAATTTTAGTTTCCAGTCGTTAGCTTGTCCCAGTCGAACTTCAACCCCACTTCGTAAGTACATCGTCATTTGCTGAGAAGGATCTACGTGCAGTTCTCCAATCTGAGAAAGCAACTCTGGTGGGGCTTGTCCCAGCAAGTTGAGCGCGGCCATAAGGGATGGGTTTGCTAAGTTTTGTCCCGGTCCCACTGTATCCTTAAGATCAATTCCAGTAAGCACCGGATGATCATTTTTAGGCCAACTCTCTAAACGGCGTAAAAAAGTCCCCTGCCCGTCCACCTCTAAGACCCCTTTTGGTACAACGACCAAGGCAACAGGAGTCCGTTCAGTAACCTTAATGACAAGCGTCTGAGGAAGCTTCCGCTGAAACTGAACACTTTGAACAAGCGGATGTAATGTAATTTTATGACTGAGTGCCTCTTGATCAAATAAAAATAGATTTTGCCCCTGTACCCCGCTGGTTAGTTTTAAGATTTCACCTTCCGGACTCAAGTTAAGACCTTGTACTATTATTTTTTGTACTGTAAAAGTACTAGACCGAAAGAAAAGAGCCAAACCCATAGCAAGCAATATCGTCAAGACTGCAACATATAAGTAGGACGTATTCATTTTCTTGGGTTTCATTTCTCAATTCCTCCTTTTCCCAGTATAACGAATACAGTCCTATTTTGTCATGTTTTTTATAAAAAAAATTGAAAATAAGCTTATATTACTCCTGTTAAAATCCAAGTCCTAAGTCTAAAAGGTTTGTGGTTCGAATATCAAATATCGGACATCGAACCACGAATTTTATCCTTCTTGATAAATTCTCAGCAACTTTGCTCCTAACTGACGATATTTCTCTTCTAAATCTTCGTACCCTCGATCAATGAAGTCCACCTTTTCGAGTACAGTTACTTCCTCAGCAGCTAAGGCTGCAAGGAAGAGCGCGGCCCCTGCCCGAAGGTCTGTAGCCTCCACAAAGGCCCCTTCAAGCGTCTCAATCCCGCGAATAATAGATGTTCTTCCCTCAACCGTTATTTGTGCTCCCATACGACGTAACTCATCTACATGCTGGAAGCGGTTTTCGAAGATTGTTTCCGTTATGATGCTCGTTCCTTCCGCACACGTGAGCATGGCCATAAACTGCGGTTGCATATCTGTAGGAAATCCCGGGTATGGCATTGTCTTAAGGTCCACGCCCCTAATTTTCCCCCGATGCTGAACACGAATCGAATCATCTAAAAGGGTTACGCTTGCTCCAGCCTGACGTATTTTAGCAATAACAGGTTCCAAGTGTTCAGGTACAACATTCTCAATCAGTACATCCCCTTTAGTCATAACCGCAGCAATCATATGCGTGCCGGCTTCTATTCGATCGGGTATGACTGTATGTTCAGCGGGCTGGAGCTTTTCTACCCCGTCAATCCTAAGAACATCCATACCTGCGCCACGTACTTTTGCTCCCATCTTGTTCAAGAGATTTTGTAAATCCACAATTTCAGGTTCGCGGGCCGCATTGCGAATCACTGTGATCCCTTTAGCTAAGACAGCTGCCATCATAATATTTTCAGTAGCCCCAACACTTGGGACATCCAAGTACACATCGGCACCTAGTAACTGATCTGTCCATGCTTCAATGAAGCCATGTTTTTCTTTAACCTTGACTCCTAGCTGTTGAAGCCCCTTAATATGTTGATCCATTGGACGCGAACCAATAGCGCACCCTCCCGGTCTAGATATCTTCACCCGTCCGTACCGGGCTAATAACGGGCCTAAAATGAGATTAGAAGCGCGCATTTGCCGCATAAGCCCTTCATCAACCTCACAGGACTCTAACCCACCCGCATTGATATACATCGCCTTATTTTGGCGCACAACCCCACATCCCAGGTGCTCAAGTACTTCGATCATATGCCTAATATCAGCTAACTCCGGGATTTCTAACAAGGTGGATGTCCCTTCAGCTAGTATGGTTGCAGCTAATAGAGGAAGGGAAGAGTTCTTCGCCCCGCTCACCCGGATTTTCCCTTCTAATCGCTGTTTCCCAGTGATGACATAGCGATCCATCGCCATGATATTACCCCCTTTTCGTCTGTGTAGATCTGTTTCGAGGCTTGTTGATTTGTAAATTCAATTCCGCGAATCGTACAAATTAAGCTTTTTGGTATTAGTTGTTCTCCAAACTTTGTTCGCCTTTAATTCGTGCATCGCTCCTCGTGTATTGTGTATCGTTTAAGTAAGCTACTTCCGTTTGCAAGATAACTCCAAATTCCAACTCTACACTTTTCTGGATCTTCTCGATCAAAGTGAGAACATCGATAGCCTTGGCATTACCCGTATTCACAATAAAGTTCGAGTGTTTAGTAGAAACCTGAGCTCCTCCCACGCCTCTCCCTTTCCAACCAGCGGCTTCAATTAGTCGCCCGGCCGAATCACCCGGAGGATTTTGAAAAACACTTCCCGCACTTGGCTTCTCAAGAGGTTGATTGAGAGCTCTCTTCGTTAAGTTTTCTTTCATCTCCTGCAAAATCGTTTCACGATCCCCTGGAGCAAACATAAGTTCAACCTCCAGTACCCACGCGTGGCCGCGCAAGGAACAGGACCGATAAGCAAATTCGAGTTCAGCTTTTCCTACCTTCTTAACCGTACCATCCGGCCAAAGTGCAGTAACAGCAGCTATGTGAGGAGCCATTGCTCCTCCATGAGCACCAGCATTCATCATAACTGCGCCGCCAACAGATCCGGGAATTCCCCGAGCAAAGGCTAAGCCGCTAAAGCCACGTTCCCCCGCTTCTTGGGCTAAACGGGCTAACGGGTACCCCGCTTCAACCTGAACTGTGTAATTACCCCACTCTATCGCTCGCAGTGATGTGGTCACCAATGTAACCCCAGGAAGCCCTGAATCCGGAACCAGTAGATTTGAACCCTGCCCGATTAACCAAACAGGGACATCTGCCTTCTGAGCACGTTGCCACACCGTCGCCAGGTCCTCCTTTGTTTGGGGCCAATACACAGCCTCAGCGGGCCCACCAATCTTCCACGTGGTCAATTGGTGCAGAGGGTAATTCTTCTCCACCCGTCCAGCCATTCCATCCAATATCATTAATGTTCCACCTCAAGTTATCCGTCATTATTATATTCTGCCAAAAAGAACTAAGAGCCAACCGAATATCCAGCCAAGAAACTCCTAATTCAATGCACCTTGCGATTGTTTCAGCAGCTACATGCTCTTCCATTAGTTCAGGCCACCTTGGAACTTGGCCAACGAATTTCAGACCATCTTGCCCTTGATAAAAATCGATCCTATCTGCGCGGACTTCCCAAGTCACTTTTTCTTCGGCTCCGACATTCGGGGAAGGAACTAAGTTCGTGGCTCGGCGCGCTTCGTAAGAGCCCACCATCCACGACTCAGGTATGACCCAATGGTTGCCTTGTTTTCTTTCGCATTGCCAATCCCCGTCTGTCGTCGGCCAGAGTATAGTTGGTTCAAATCCAGCCTCATGCAAAACATGCCCTAACAAGGGTCGCCCTTCTATTAAAATCGTCGGTTCAGAAACTCTTAAAATTTCATAATCCTCTAAAATATTATGTATGAATGATTCAATCGATTGCTGGTTCAAGCCTTCTGAGAAGGCATTTTCTCGCCCCTCAGACCAGAATAAGATGTCCGTCACAGGCCCTGCCCCCTCGGTCGCAGCCTTTTGATCAAATGGCTTCTCCCACCAATTTTCTATGATCCCTCCGCTTAAATCCTCCGCCTCGAAAAATTCAAGCTTCATCCCCTTCAACACGGCCCTAACTCCGTTAATTCCTGGAGCCGCAGAAGAGGCAACCAATTGTATCTTTCTCTTTGGCCACACCACGCTCACTCCTTTCGTTTGTATACTGCCATATGCTATGCATTGGAGTAAAAAGGTGTGAACGTAATCGTGGTTAGATATTCTTGGTTCGTGGTTAGAACGGCATACATGTGGTTGAATATTATATTTGTGGTTCGAACCACAAACTTAATCTTCAAATCCGTTGTTCTCCGTTCGAACCACGAATATCGAACCACAAACCACGAGCTAGTGCCAAGCAGTGGACTTACAAAGGTCCACGATCTTATCCAAAGCGTGTGGCTGAGCCAGTGTCTTAGCCGCAGCACCCATTTCAGTAAGGAGCGAAGGTTGAGTAATCAGCCCCTCCAATTCTTTCCACAATCGTTGACCGTCTAATTCAGAGTCTAGAATAATTTTAGAAGCGCCCACCTGTGCTAGTGCCTGGGCATTATATTCTTGATGATTTTCAGCTGCAAAAGGGTAGGGAATTAACAGACTGGGAATACCCGCAACCATCAACTCAGCCAGAGAAGTTGCCCCTGCCCGTCCCACAAAAATGTCTGTACAGGCGAGAGCCTCGGGCATATCTTTCAAATACTCTAGGACGCGCCACTGAGGACGATCCCAGAAAATCCCCCGTTTCTTTAACCCCTCAACAGTTTCCGTATACGTCGTTTTTCCGGTTGCCCAGATCACCTGAATATCCGAGTGTTGGGCAAGCTGCGACAAGACCTCGATCATAGCCTGATTTAACATTCGAGCACCTCTGCTCCCGCCTGTCACCAGCAAAGTTAATCGATCCGGTCGCAACTTAAATTTTGCTGCCCCTGCCTCTCGAGACACATGTCCAATTTCGGGGCGGACCGGTAGTCCAACAAGATCTAGCTTCTTCTTAACACCAAAACGTTCCATACTCTCTGGGAAAGTTACCATGACACGGCGTACTACCCGGGCCAAAACTCGATTGGTAATTCCAGGCAAAGCATTTTGTTCATGAAGCAACGTTGGAATATTAAAAAGGGCAGCCGTCAAAACAACAGGGCCTGACACATATCCCCCTGTTCCTATCACCAGATCGGGATGAAACTGATGCAATATTTTCTTCGTCTCCCAGAGGGCCTTGAAACTTGTACCGATAACCTTTATCGTATCCAGACTTAATCTACGTGGAAGTCCCTTTCCTGAGATCCCCGCAAACTTTATGCCCGCCTCCGGCACCAAGCGCGCCTCCATTCCATCCTTTATTCCCACATAGAGAATTTTGGTTTCAGGATCACGCGCCAACAAACCTTTGGCAATAGCTAACGCTGGATAAATATGCCCACCTGTTCCACCACCAGTCAAGATTACACGCACCTTGGTTACCCCTTTCCTACACTACCTGACTTCCCTGGAAATATTCAACAGAACACCAACCCCTAGCATAGTAAAGACAAGCGATGTACCCCCATAACTTATAAATGGTAAGGTAATCCCGGTGACCGGCAATACCCCGCTAACTACGCCCATATTAATCATCGCCTGTATGGATACCATAGCCGTTAATCCAACCGCGAGAAAACCCGTAAATTCATCCGGGGCCCTCATTGCCACCCTAAATCCTCGCCAAGCGAAGAAGAAGAAGAGCAAAATTACCAAGGAAGCACCGATAAAACCCAGTTCCTCCCCAATCATAGCAAAGATGAAATCAGTATGATTCTCCGGCAAATAAAGAAACTTCTGTCGACTTTGCCCTAAGCCCAAACCAAACAGTCCACCTGGACCTAACGCCAAAAGTGCTTGAATCGTCTGATACCCTTTTCCTAAAGGATCGGCCCAAGGATCCAAAAAAGCAAAGATACGCCGCATTCTATATGGGGCAGCTGCAATCGCTGCAACCACTAACCCAAGCCCCATCCCCGCTAATGAAACAATATGGCTTACCCGCGCGCCAGCTGCTATTAACATAAAAAATGTCGTAGCCGCTATAACCAAGGTCGTTCCCAGATCAGGTTGCAGCATAATAAGCCCTGCTATCACCCCAAGCAACCCAAGAATAGGCAAAACCCCTTTGCGAAACGATTGAATCTTATGTGGGTCAAGTGCTAATACATGAGCCATTACCAACACCATAGAAAGTTTAATAACCTCAGAAGGCTGAATCGACAACGGGCCCAGCCCAATCCAACGATCCGCTCCATTAACCCTGCGCCCAATTCCTGGTATTTTCACTGCAATTAGTAAGGCAATCGCTATAATGAGGGCTGGCTTAGCAAATCTGCGCAACATTTTCAGATCCACCCACATGCCTATGACCATTGCACTGAGCCCCATTAGAGCCCATATGACCTCCATCTTGAGAAAGTGATAGGGATCATCAAATTGTATGTACCCTCTGACTGCACTTGAGCTGTACACCATAATAAAGCCTATCCCTAACAGAGCCAGAATCGCTCCAAGCAAGACCATATCCGGTCGATGCCTTCGCATGTGCATATATAGTTCCCCCTTTAATCTTAAATGGGTTTACTATAATGCCTACGCACTAACTCCTTAAACAATTCCCCTCTTTCTTCATAACTCTTAAACATATCCCAACTTGTACAAGCAGGGGATAATAAAACCACATCCCCAGGTATGGCCTCACCTATCGCCTTCTCTACCCCATCCTCAAATGTGGTAGCCCTAATAATCGTCTGTACCCCTTCATCTCGAGCCGCCTTTTCCATCTCATCAGCCGCTAAGCCCAATAAAATTAGACTTTTAACCTTTACTCGAACAACCTTCATGAAATCATGAAAATCAAGTCCTTTGTTTTTCCCCCCCGCAATCAGAACTAAAGGTTCCTCAAACGCCAACAGAGCCTTAGTTGCTGCATCTGTGTTAGTCCCTTTAGAATCATTGACAAAAAGAATCCCCTCAAAACTCCCTACAATTTCTTCTCGATGCTCCACCCCTTTGAACTCAGAGAGTCCTTCAGCAATCTCAGTCCAAGAAAGGCCAAACGCTCTCGCTGTCGCTGCTGCTGCCATAACATTTTCCAAATTATGAGCACCCCGAAGATGGAGATCCTTGCGCGGAATAATGGGAATCATAGTCCTCTTTTCTTTTTCCGAATATACGATCTCATCGTGCCACAGACTAATTCCGTCCTGCAAAAAAGAGGTTGGACTAAAATACAAGACCCGACTTTTCAACTTCGGTCCCAAATCCCGAACTAATGGATCATCCCAATTCAAAATTGCCAAATCTGTAGCTGTTTGGTTCTCAAAAACTCGTGCTTTGACCCTAAGATACTCTTCTAACGTACCGTGCCTGTCCAAATGATCTGGGGTGATATTCAGTAAAATAGCCACGTGGACACGCAGTTTATCAATAAACTCTAGTTGAAAGCTCGAAAGTTCAGCCACAACTATACTATCTTCTCCCAAGCCCTTCACTTGCCCGCTTAAAGCCACCCCAATATTTCCAGCGACAACCGTAGGCCGACCCGTTCTCTTCGCTAATTCGCCGATCAAAGTAGTTGTCGTTGTTTTCCCATTGGTACCAGTTATCCCAACACATAGACCAGGACAATCAACCATAGCAAGCTCAACTTCACTCCACACAGTAACATTTTGAGAAATAGCCTCCTGTACCAAGGAAAGTTTAGGAGATACCCCTGGGGATAATACCAAAAGTACCGGCTTAATCCCTATTAATTCAGGTACACTGCCAAGAAGCAAATGTGCCTGATCAAGTCCTAATTCCTCAACACCAGCGAGCTGCTCCAGCGTCTTACTATCTGTCAAGAAAACCTCCGCACCTAAACGCTGCAGCTTCTGCACGGCCGCTTGACCACTCAAGCCTGCACCAATAACCAAGACTCGTTTATTCATCCAATTCACACTAAAATCCTCCGTTCTTCTGCAAGTATAGGGACGGATCTCTAACTTGCATTCCGAGCTATGCATATGCGAGCCCCTTGCCATACGGGCATCTTTGCCTACTTAGTGATGGTTCCTTCTCGTTACCCATTGGCTACAAAAACACTCGACCATTCATCTATTGTAATGATGAATGAGTTCAATTACTTTTGCAAATTCATCTCAAACCTCTCAAAATAACCTATCAAATCTCCAAGATCATCTCTGACCGGAACAATGTAAATTCTTTCATTTCGTCCATTAACCATCAAAAACACTTCATTTGCATGTTTTTTAAGTTTTTCAACACATGATTTTATCATTTCTTCTGATTTCGGATTCTGATGACAATCAAACAACGACTTGCCAATCAACTCACGATAACCTCGCTCTTGGTAATAATGGTATTCTGCCCTTTTGTTCATGTATCTTATAATGTGTTCACAATCAACAAATACAATCGGATAAGGGTAAGAATCTAAAATATAAGAAAGCATCTTTTCTCTATCCATAAAAATCCCTCCTTCATGCAAGTTGGGTCGAGTAGGTACAAGTTGGGGGACAGTTCTTATACTTGCATTCTTTTTAGGTTTTTTCCTAGTTCTAACGATGCATAAGAATCCTTGGAAAGCATTTTATTACCACAATATTTAATAATTGTATCGAACCCTAATTTAGTCCAAAAATATATACCTAACCAATTTCTAAGTGAAACTCCAAGCCTAGCTTGATGGAATCCTAATCCATGTGCCTGTTTACATAATTTATTTATGACTTCCTGACCATAGCGATTGTTTCTGTAATCATCACACAGCAAAAGTGTAGCAATATACAATACCTCTTTGACAGGATAGCCATGATAAAATTCTATAAATCCAATGATTTCAAATGAATTTTTATGGATAATTACTTGAATTTTATAGAACTCTTTCATTCCATTAGGCGGTAAATGACCCTTGACTACACCATTAAGTACATAGTCGGGTGTCAATTCATCATCCCTAGTCCATCCTTCCGTACTTCGAGACTGCGTATATATTTCTTGTAATCTGTCCACATCCTGTAAATTTGCATCCCTAATAATCATTCTTTCAGTTTCCCATAATTCCGACATCAGATATTGGTCTGCTAACTCACTTCTCAGCACAAATATCCCCCCTATTTTACGTTGAAACATATTATCTTGTGATTCTAGATAAATCAAAACGGAGCGGCGAGGAGAATGTCCCTAAGTGATTTGCAGCCAAATTTCCAAAATAGCGACGAATCTACAAATATTTACTTGCTTCACGAACACTGAGAGTGTTCAGTGTATTACACTCTAAAAACGATTTTACCCACTCTTTATCAGTCTTCGAGTACTCTCTCAATGCCCAGCCAATAGCTTTATTAATAAAAAATTCTTTATTATTACTGTTCCTAGTAATAATAAACTTCAGTAATTCTGCATCTGTATTTTCCTTATATTTTAGTTGGAATAAAATTGAAACTCGGGCAAGCCATATATTATCACTTTCAGCCCAACTTAATATATGACTTTGGACAATTTCTTGATGTTTGGCACATAAATTTCCGGTAATATTTGAAGCAAGGATGTCCACGCTGTCCCACCACGATTTATTAATAATTAACAACTTAATTCTATCCATATCAGCTTTCTGCAGACCATTCTTCAATGCAAGAATATAATCCAACGCCAAATACTGAAATTCACGTTCTGGTAAATCCCAAAGCATAAAAATAAAATCCCAGTCAATTCTTTTCTGTTTCTTTACTTGTTTGAAGAACTCCTTTTGTAATTCTGTCCTCTGTGGTTTCTGTATCCCTAAATATTGAAAGTGATCTTTCATATACGCCGACATTTTTGTGCCTTGGTCTTGATTTCTATGATCATAAAACGATTTAATAAGCTGATTATCCAAAGTAGTGACCTCCTATAGAGAAAAGTGTCTTAGCCTGTTCACACACGTTCCATCGAGCGTCAGTATCTCGCCGTTCGCAGATCTTGCGGCGATAAGGCTCGTTGTAGCGTCCGCGCCTTCACGACAGTCTATCCTAATGCAAGCTTAACAAGCTTAAGAACCGTCCCCCTACTTGCATAGAGGGTCCGTGATCACACGCTCCGACGCCTTTGCGGTCGTCGTAGCCAAACTCGGCTTTAAGCCGCTTTCATCGGCAGGGCGTGAAACAGGACGTTTCCCGCCGGCAACGGCCAAGGATGGCCGATTTGCCGGGAACCCTGCCCCTCTTGCATCAAGGATTAAAGCCCTAGTTTGGCTCGAAGAACGCATGGCCGAGGAGGTGTGACGCGGACCCTCCCTATCCAAGCGTAGGCAAATAAGCAGCGATCCCAAGGATCGCACAAATTAGCGCCCCAGACCAAAAAACTAGAACCACTTTCCATTCGCCCCAGCCCCCGAGTTCAAAGTGATGGTGGATTGGGGTCATACGAAAGATCCGCTTCCCCGTAGTTTGAAACGAAATAACCTGAATAATAACGGAAACTGCCTCAATAGCGAATAATCCGCCTATAATTATAAGAACCAATTCGCTCTTCGTGAGAACTGCTAAACTAACTAAGGCTCCACCCAAGGCCAAAGATCCAGTATCCCCCATGAAGACTCGGGCCGGATAGGTATTAAAACGCAAAAAACCAAGAGTTCCACCCACCAAGGCCGCTGCAAAGACAGCCATATCTGTCTCGTGCGCTAAAACCGCTACCCCACCTCCTTGGTTGGCTGCCAGAAGAGCAATCACAAGATAGCCGATACCTGTAAACATGGTACTTCCCGCCGCTAAGCCGTCCAAGCCATCTGTAAGATTAACCGCATTTGTCATTACTACGATCACCAAGGAGATTAAAATATAGTAAAACCAACCCAGATCCAAATGTATAGCCGTGAATGGGATAGCAACATCCGTACCCCTCCCCAGCCAATGCACGGATACCCACATTAGAATAAAAGCCAAGGCAAACTGTCCAATAAGTTTTTGGTAGGCTCGAAGGCCTAACGAACGATGCATGACTACTTTGATAAAGTCATCAATAAATCCAATTAAGCCATATCCCAAGGTTATACCCACCATTGTTACCATTTCTAGAGAAGTAGGTTTTTCTGCCGTCATCAAAGCACTGATAATAATACCGACGAGAAAAATCATCCCCCCCATTGTTGGGGTTCCGCCCTTTTTCAAATGTCTTTGGGGTCCATCGTCGCGTATAGTTTGACCAAACTTCAGACTCCTTAAGACTGGTATTAACAAAGGTCCCAGAACTAACGTAATGATAAGGGCTAATCCTGCCGCCATGACTAAACGCTCAGACATGTATATTTCCACCCTTTACTCCGATTCTTCTAATTGCACAGTGATCTCTTCCATTTTCATTCCTCGTGACCCTTTGATCAGAACCCATATCCCCGGACCATGCAGATTGAGGAGATCCTTTGCTTTCGCAACTGCTTCCTCGCGTATAGACGTCACCGTAATATGTTCTTCTGAGAATCCTGCCAAACGCGCTCCCTGTGCAATCTCTTCTGCCAATTTGCCCACGGTAATTAATTCACTAACTCCTAACTTGGCAAGTGTCTCTCCAACTTCACGATGCCCTGATTCGGCTGAGGTTCCAAGTTCATACATTTCGCCCAAAATAGCCAGAGTCTTGTTTCCACCTGCTCGCTCCTTAAGAACCTGCAACGAAGCCTGCATCGAAATTGGATTTGCATTATAGACATCGTTAATCAGAGTGGTTCCGAAGATCCCGTACCGTACCTCTAAGCGCATCTTAGACAATTCCAGCTTAGCCAATCCCGCACACCCTTCCGCCAACGAAACCCCCAGGACCTTACCTACAGTTAGCGCAGCAAGGGCATCTAAGACATTGTGTTTACCAGGTAGCGGCAGATTAGCCGTTGATTTTTCGCCCATATAACTTACGTCAAACGTCGTCCCCAGAGCTCCCCATGGCCTCAGTTTAGCTCCTTTAGTGTTTGGCTCTACTAAATTACCCTCAACACCATAGAATTGAATCGAATGCACGTCTTTTTTCGCCTTTTGTACAGAGAAGAAATCCTCAGCGTTTATTATAGCAATACCATCTTCCGGCAAGGCCTCAACTAGCTCCCACTTCGCTTGGGCAATTCGTTCCTGCGACTTTAATAGTTCTAAGTGTGTTGTGCCAATATTCGTTATCACTCCGACATCTGGTTTCGCGATGTCACATAAGGCCCTAATCTCACCCAAACCGCGCATTCCCATCTCAAGTACCAAGATCTCAGTACCTAGTGGCGCATTGAGTATGGTTAAAGGAAGTCCTAATTCATTATTATGATTTTCCTTATTGTGGTACACTTGAAAACGCTGAGACAGGACTACGGCGATCATATCCTTCGTAGTAGTTTTTCCATTGCTCCCAGTGATTCCAACCACCTTGGCACCAAGCTCCAAACGCCATGCTTGGGCTAATTTCTGTAGGGTTGCAAACACAGACTTTACGAGAAGTAGAGCCTTCCCATCAGGAACGAAAGGGGTCTTCTCTGGCCCTTGAAAACGGGCTTCCTCTGCAATCACTAAAATTGCCCCTTTTTTCCAGACGGCTTCCATATAATCGTGTCCGTCGACGCGTTCCCCTACTAGAGCAAAAAACATTTCCCCGCCCTGAGCTTGACGACTATCGATAATGCACCCTGCAACCTCTAAATCTGAGTTTCCGATCAAGTTCCCTTGCGCATTTCGAGCGACTTCCTCAACAGTCCACTTGCCCATATCCCAGCCCCCTCAATGCTTCACGCGCTACTTCCCTGTCATCAAACGGATGGATTTCTGTCCCGAAGATCTGATAAGTTTCATGCCCTTTGCCAGCGATCAAAATAGTATCTCCCGCCTTTGCCATGCGACAAGCGCTCCAAATAGCTTCCCTTCTATCGCGCAAGGCAACATAATCCACCCCAGAAATCCCGAGGAGCACCTCTTTAATAATTTGATCAGGTTCTTCAGTGCGAGGATTATCCGATGTCACAATGAGGAAATTACTCCCCATTGAGGCAGCCTCACCCATGATTGGCCGTTTTCCTTTATCCCTATCTCCACCACACCCAAAGACTGTGATAAGTCTTCCTTTGGTAAAACCCCGAGCGGTTCGTACAACGTTTTCTAACCCGTCAGGCGTGTGAGCGTAATCCACAATGACCTGGAATGGTTGTCCAAGACGGATACTTTCAAAGCGTCCTGGCACCCCTGGAATTTCCGCTAAAGCTTCAGCAACGGTTGCTGAGTCAAATCCCCGTTCAACGCCCCAAACAAAAGCAGCCAAGGCGTTATAAACACTAAAAACTCCAGGAGTAGAATACCGTATCTCTTGTATACCCTCATGAAAGCGTACCACAAAGCGCACCCCTTCCGAGGTGACTTCTACATCCTCTGCCCGATAATCTACCTCATTGTGAATTCCATAACTAACAACCGGAGCTGACGACGCTTGGCTTAGTTTAGAGTAGGAGGAATCATCCCCATTTAATATGCTGACCTTGGGCTGTTTCTTCCCTTCAAGACCGGAAAAAAGCCTACTTTTAGCGGCTAGATAATCCTCCATTGTCTTATGATAATCCAAATGATCCTGGGTTAAATTAGTAAAGATCCCCGCATCGAATTCACAGCCCGACACGCGTCCGAGGTCCATGGCATGCGAGGAAACTTCCATCACAGCCAAACTTACCCCAACTGCCACCATGTCCCCAAGCAGTTTTTGAACTTCAATAGCTTCTGGGGTTGTCCTTTCTCCTGGAATCTCCCGCCCATCTATCCGAGCACCGAGTGTACCAATTAAACCAACTTTCTTGCCATGCTTTGTCCCGATTTTCTCAATCAGATATGTAATCGTTGTTTTCCCATTTGTCCCAGTTACCCCGACTAATTCCAGCTGTTCGCTGGGATGGTCATACACAGTTGCAGCCAACTGCCCCAGGACCTGACGCACATTGGAAACCTTTACTTGAGGAACATCAATTGGCAAAAAATGATCAACGACTAAGGCCACAGCCCCTGTAGCGATAGCCTTCACCGCGAAGTCATGGCCGTCCACCTTAAATCCAGGCACGCAGGCATACAGATCACCAGGCTGAACTTGCCGAGAATCCATAGAGATTCCACTAACAATGATTTGACTATCCCCAGATGAAGCCATGACCTCAATTACTTTAATTATCTCCGCCAGTGATTTTGCTGTGGGCATTCCTCATCATTCCTCTCCAAGTTCTAACGTTAACAGCTCCTCAGCATCCTCATTAACGCATTCTATATTATAGACAATTCTCCACTTCAGTAGACCTAGGACAAATGATTACTGTCCAAGAGGACTGATCTCAATTGGAACCCGTCCCGTTAGACTGTAGATTGCTGCGATATCTTCATCTCCCTCTTCCCACCAATGAGCAAGCGTAGGAGCGGATGCATCCGCACCTAAATAAAGGAGTATATTGGACCCCGCTTCTACTTGTGTATCTCCATGCGGTATTTGGTCAAGAACCGTTTCGCCCTGTCCTTCCGTCATTCCCGTAAAACCAGCTTGGGTCAATACTTTTTGCGCCTCGCTTATCGGGAGTCCCAGGACAGAAGGAACAGTTGCCGCCTTCTTAATTGGCGGAAATTCAAGTCCTGGCATAGGTTTTCCAGGCGTAAGGGGTGCCTGGGCATCCGGCTTAATGCCGAGATATCTCAAGGAATCAAGCATGACAGTCTGGAGCACAGGAGCTGCGACAACTCCTCCGTAAAACGGAGTACCGTCGATCACGGCCAACATCGCTAGCTTTGGATTATCTGCAGGGGCAAATGCCACAAACGAAGCAACATATTCTCCTTGAATATATCCTCCGTTAGCCACTTTTTGAGCTGTTCCCGTTTTACCCGCCACACGATATCCGGGAAGAAAAGATCGACGCCCGGTGCCATTGGTCACGACAGATTCCAAGACCTCGCGTTCTAGTTTTGAAGTATCCTCACTAATAACACGTCGAATCTCATTTTTTTCAAAAGGGGTGATAACCCTTCCACTGGGACCGACAATTTCTTTCACCAGTTGTGGTTTCATTAACGTTCCGCCGTTAGCCACGGCTGACACAGCCGTCAATAGTTGAATCGGTGTGACGTTATTTGTTTGTCCAATGGACATGGTTGCCAAATCCAACGCCGTCGCTTTTTTCTTATTAGCAAGAATTCCAAGTGCTTCTCCAGACATTTCTATCCCTGTTTTCTGGCCAAAACCGAAGTCTCGAAGATATTTATAAAATTTATCCATCCCTAACCGTTGACCCATCTCGATAAAACCCGGGTTACAGGAATTCTCGGCTACTTGCATATATGTTTGGTCACCATGCCCTCCAGCCTTCCAACAACGTACGTTTTTACCTAGAACTGTATAAGACCCTTTATCGAAGTAGTGCTCTTGCAACTTAATTTTCTTTTCTTCAAGGGCCGCTGCTAAGGTAATAATCTTAAAAGTAGACCCAGGTTCATATCCGTTCTGAATCGCAATATTTCGCCTAGTGCTGGGATCCGATTCTTGATAACGATTGGGATCAAAGGTCGGTGCTGAAGCCAAAGCTAGTATTTCTCCCGTGCTCGGATCCATGGCCAAAATTGAAGCACTCTTAGGTACTTGTCCGTTCATGTTGATACCTTGGCCAGACATCAGCTTCTGTAACTCTCGTTCCGCAAACAACTGGATATTTTTATCAATCGTTAAGCGCACGGTATTTCCCTGTTTGGGAGCCAAGTACTGGTGCTCCGCCTGGGGTAGAGGAATACCATTTGCCCCAAATTCTTGCAAAATACTGCCTGCAATCCCCTTGAGCTCCGATTCTCTGGTTAACTCTATCCCTTCAAGCCCTTGATTGTCAATCCCGGCAAATCCGATAATATGAGACGCTAGTGTCGCAAATGGATAATACCGTTGGCTATCCTCCGTGGTTCCAATCCCCGGGAGCGCTAACGCCCGTATCTGTGCTGCAACCTCTGGTTTGATCTGCTTTTGAATGTATTCTAACGCTGTGCGTTTCGTAATATGCTGTTCAATTTCTGATGCTGATTTCCCTAAAAGCGGAGCTAAAGTCTGAGCCATTTCTTTGGCCCTGCCAGATTGTCGAACCTCTGCTGGTATGGCATAAACTGTTTCGCTACTAACACTCATAGCTAGAACATTTCCTTGCCGGTCCTCAATATTCCCGCGTTTAGGGGCGACTGGCACACCCCGAAAGTGAGAATCGTCTGCCTTTTTCCGTAAATCAGCTCCCTGACTAAGTTGCACATACCCAAGTCGAATGACTAGAATACCAAAAAAAATAGTCGCACATAAAAAAAGAAAAGCGATTCGTTTACGCATGACAACAAAAGGACTCATTAGTCCTCACCCCCCAATTTATCGGGGTCTCCGCGTACCCAAAGCGCCTTTTATCTTAACGTTGTGTTGAAGCAAAAAAACTCGTAAATATCTTTGAAAATTGCTGTAGTGCTGTGAGTTTAACCTCAATTGGTTGTGTTGCCGCTTGGGTCGACGGAGCCACCTTTTGATTCTTAAGCGTAGGCATTGTACCGGCCACATATACTATCCCTGCAGGTTTTTCCATGCCCATAGCTAGGGCTGCACTTTCAATCCGACCTACCGCACGAAGTTTGTCAGCCTCCATCTGAAGAAGATCTTTCCGAGCCTTAATCGTGGAGATCTCATTTTCTAAGGTCCGTACTTCTGCCCCCTGGACGACTGTTAGTTGAATCGTTGTCGCCCCAATGGCACCAGTCAGCCCAACAATTAAGGCCAATCCTAAAATACTTTTTACTTTAGCGAACTTACCCCCTTTTCGCGTGCGTCGTGGGTTTCTCTCGTTAGATTTCTGCGTTAAGGGCTCCTGCCACTCAATTTTCTCCTGCGCTACTACCATTGGTATTCCTCCTTCTTTTCCTTTAGACCGTTATATCTTTTCGGCGACCCGTAATTTAGCACTTCGGGAACGTGGATTTTGCGCTACTTCCTCCTCAGAGGGAAGAATGGGTTTTCGAGTTAACACCTTAGCCAATGTTACTGGATTACACCGACATATCGGTAATTCTGGCGGACACGTGCAACGTCCCAGCCAAGATTTCATTCTATCTTTTACGATACGATCCTCGAGTGAGTGAAAGGTTATCACAGCGATTCTGCCTCCATGATCCAAGCAACTCAACGCCTGATCCAACACTCGATCTAAGACCCCAAGTTCATCATTAACAACAATTCGAATTGCCTGAAAGGTACGCTTAGCTGGATGAGGCCCACTTCTTCGAACAGCTGCAGGCACTGCCGCTTTAATCGCCTGAACTAGGTCACCCGTTGTTTCAAGCTCCCTCTCTTGGCGAGCTTGAACGATGAACTGAGCTATCCGTTTGGACCATTTTTCTTCCCCATATTTCCAAATAAGCTGTGCTAAGTTCTCTTCGGTCCATTTATTCACAATTTCTCTAGCCGTCAAGGGACTCGAAGGATCCATGCGCATATCCAAGGGCGCATCCTGCATATAACTAAAACCGCGTTCAGCTTCATCTAGTTGAGGAGACGAGACCCCTAAGTCAAATAATATTCCGTTCACCGGAAGTAACTCTAATTCTTTTAAGGTCTCTTCCAGAGATTCAAAGTTTCGGTTGATTAAAGTGACCCTTTCATCCTCGCCAAATAAATCTTCCGCGTGACGAATCGCCAACTCATCTTGATCGAAACAGATCAGGTTTCCTGATGTATCGAGCTTAGTTAAGACCCTTTTGCTATGTCCAGCCCCACCTAGCGTACAATCAACATATTTACCAGAGGGATTTAAAACAACCGCATTAACTGTCTCCTCTAACAAAACAGTGACATGATGAAAATCCAAGTAAATCCGTTCCTTTCTATATCCCCAGCTGTACTAAGGATTCTGCAGCACTGGCATAAGCGTTTTCCGCTTGCCGACTGTATTCTGTCCAAAGAGTCTCGCTCCAAATCTCAACACGGCTTGACACTCCGACCAGAACCAGATTCTTCTCCAATTGCGCATAATCACGCAAATTAGCCGGCAATAGGATTCTTCCCTGCTTGTCCAGTTCGCATTCCGTCGCCCCAGAAAAAAAGAAACGGACAAAGGCACGAACATCGGGTTGGGTAAATGGTAAAGCACGCAGCTTCTCTTCTAAGGTATTCCACTCTGCGGGAGGGTAAACAAACAAACAGTGATCTAAGCCCTTGGTCACAATAAATTGTTCTCCCAAAGCCTCACGGAATTTTGCCGGAATAATCAACCGGCCTTTTCCATCGATCGTATGAATGTACTCACCCATAAACATGCTCTTCACCCCACCGTTGTGGTCAACCGCCCCACTTTACCCCACTCTACACCACTAATTGCACTAATTCTACCTTCTTAACGATTATCCTGCAACCCTAAATCTCAATTCTTTTTTGTAAATATTAAAAATAAGGAAGAAGGTCCTACTCCAAGTAGCCAAAAATCATCAAATCCTGTCGATTAAAATACCTTAAACAAAAATTCAGAGAATTTTATTCAGAAATTAGGTTTCAAAACCGACAAAACAAGCACCACTTGAAAGACAAGGAAAGGAAAGACAGGGGGACGGTTCTTCTGTCTTTTCGAAGAACCGTCCCCCATATCTTTCCTCTATTGTCGAGTCTTCTTGACTTTAGGATAAAACTACGCTAGATGAAGTGGCTTGCCATCAATCCCGTGCGCTGCCTCCATAACTGCCTCCGGCAATGTCGGATGCGCATGAACTGTACGAGCAACATCCTCGGCTCGAAGTCTTTTTTCTATAGCTAGTACTAATTCTGAAATCAAACTACTAGCCTGGGGACCCATGATACTCGCCCCTACAATAACTCCCTCATGATCTGCCAATATTTTAACCAATCCAATGCTTTCCCCCAAGGCCAGAGCCTTACCATTTGCAGAAAACGGGAATTTGCTCACACGATAAATATTCCCTGAAGCCTTTAGTTCCTGTTCAGTGTACCCCACCGTTGCAATCTCCGGATGCGTAAAAATGGCACTTGGTATAGCATCATACTTCATCTCGACTGAACGCCCTGCAATATGCTCTACTGCTACGATCCCTTCTGCAGAAGCTACATGAGCTAACATGATTCCCCCGATTAAATCTCCAATTGCATATACGTGGGGAAGGTTCGTTTGCATCTGCGCGTTCACCTTAATGACCCCTTTATCAGTCTCTAAACCTAGTTTCTGAACATCGATCCCCCTCAAGCTAGGCCTTCGTCCAGTGGAAAGAAGGACGCGATCGGCAGGGATATCTCGTATCCCTTTCCCATCTTCGACTTGGACAATGAGGGTCTCCCCCTCTTGGCGAATCTCTTTAACCGCCGTCTTTGTAAAAATCTCGATCCCACTGCGCTTTAATAATGGGGTTAACCGCTTAGGGATTTCCTCATCAATGGTCGGTAACAAAGTCGGAAGCATCTCCACGACGCTAACCTGAACACCAAATGCTTTATAAATCGAAGCAAATTCCAACCCTATAACGCCACCTCCTATGACAACAAGGCGTTTTGGGAGTTCTGTTTCTTCGAGGAATTCATCACTAGTTCCTACTCCTGGGAGATCTGCCCCCGGAATCGGAATCCGTATTGGTACAGAACCAGTCGCCAATATGACATTCTCTACTTGAATTAGTTCAACACCGTTTTCCGTTGTCACTGAAATCTGACCAACTTCTTTAAATTCGCCCCAGCCTTTGATCACACGTATGTTCGCCGCTTTCATCAACTTTTCCACACCGCCAACAAGCGCATTGACTATGTTATCCTTTCGGGCGACAACAGCACCATAATTCACTCTTTTTTCACCTATAAATAAGCCAAATTCTTCAGCATGTTCCATTTCGCGATATAAATCAGCGCTTTTTACTAATGCTTTAGTAGGAATGCACCCCCGGTTTAGACAGGTACCTCCCAGCCGCCCCCCTTCAATAAGAACGACTGATAAACCCAATTGAGCAGCTCTTAACGCACAAACATATCCTCCAGGTCCCCCGCCAAGAATACCGACCTGATAATCCATTGTTAGTCTCTCCTTCCATACCCTTTCTTCAATATTTCGACTCTCTTTAACATTTTTCCTTCTTAGTTACCCGCTGATGTTTATATTGTTATAAATCCTTAAACAATATGTCCAACCCTATCCATTCATATGCATGAGCAGTCCCACGACCTACAAAGCACGTAAAACATCTCTTCATCAATAACGCTAAGAAAGCATTCTGCCCTTACATCACACCTAACAGGCAAAACCTGAACCCCGGGTCTAACCTCAGGGTTCAGGCTGTTCTTCGATTAGTTATACTTGTATCGCTTCAATGGCTACTATTAGCCGTAAAATTCCCCTGTAGAGACTATTGGTATTAATAAGACTTGCCCTGGATAGATAAGATTTGGATTGTGCAAGTTGTTTGCTGCGATAATGGCTTCCATCGTTGTCCCGAAGCGTTTTGCGATTTTATAAACTGTATCCCCTTTTTTTACTACATAGACTTTAGTGGACGGTGTAGGAGTTGGCATAGGCATAGGCGTAGGCAACGGACATGGTTGATGGTGGTGCTGCATCATAGGTGTTTCACACGGAGAGCAGTGCATCGGGCCACCAACATCATAACTAACACAACCAGGATCCATATCTACATCAAGATTCACAAAACCACCAGGTGGATACATCCCAGGGGCCATTTGCATTCCATGTTGCATCCCAGGCATACAATGCATCATTTCAGGCATTCCTTGCATTCCTTGCATTCCCTCCATACCTTGCATTCCTTCCATACCTTGCATTCCCCCCATTCCTTGCATTCCAGCCATTCCTTGCATTCCAGCCATTCCTTGCATTCCAGCCATTCCTTGCATTCCAGGTTGAGTAGGATTATAAGCAACGGAACGTAATTCCATATTGATTTCCTCCTTTAATTACATCAACTATTGATGTTGTCTTTATGCGGTTTGCATTCTTCTCTTTAACTAATAACAATATATGGTAAGTATGGAATAGTGTGTTTGTACCTAGAAACTTTTTAATTAAAAAAGAACTAGCCCTAATTAGGCCAGTTCTTCTTGCATAAGTATACCGTGAAATTTAAACTACTACGATAGCTTTGTTTAACTTTGCCACAAGTTCATCAGGATTTTGTCCATGAGTTAAAGCAGCACCTTCAATACTTTCCATTGTAGAAGAAGGACATCCTAAACAATGCATTCCAAGCTCCAGAAAAACTTGTACCGTTTGAGGATATAATTTCAACACTTGGCCAACTGTCATCTCTTTTGTTAACATTTATTGTTCCTCCTTTGGATTCCTTAGTAAAATGCTTGGTTTTATTATAAAGCAATGTTATTCGATTAGCAAACACTCACTCGAAGTTCAATGTTCGTGATACGTGGTTCGAAATCTATGGTTCAAATGGTGTATCGTATCGCATAAACAAGACGGTGCACATGGCCCCTCATACAAAAGTGAATCTTCTTTGATAGCGCAGAAATCAAACTTGACTTAAGAGCACTTTAATACAGCGGGGCCGTATACAAGGACGTACACGTCAGGCAACCGGACATAGATGTCCGATTTGCCGAAACACATGTGTTTCGCCCCGCCCTCTCACGGAGCAAGCTCTTAAGTCTTAGTTTGATCTGCGAGAGCAAGCAAGTGAACGTCGTATTGCAAGTTCCCTAGTTTGCTACTGTGTCGTATAAGCACCGAGAGTTTTGTCACCTAAGTCCTTTAATAACCCATAAACATGTTCTGTCAAATCCCTTGGAAGTGTTCCCGTTCCACAGCTCGGTGTTAACATGCTTTGTTGGCGAAGAAGGGATTCATCAACGCCACGTTTTACGAGTTCCCGTATATTATTATCCAAATTACTCTTTAGGCTTTGAGAAGTTTCTTCCCAAGCAATCGGATTCGTAGGAACAATTCCCCAAGAAAGAATTCCTCCACGTGTTAAAAATTCATTTAGCGGTTCCGCTAAAGCCATCATGCTCTGCATATAATCGTAGGCATCAAAATTTACCACCTGAACCTTAGAATCAAAAAGAAGGGTCCAATCCATCCCTGCGCAGACATGCACCCCGGCAATTCCACCTTGGCGCAAGATCCCCTCAACAATTGAATTCAGCTCATCAATTAGTTGTTCTCGTTTCAACGTAATATGACTTGAGGCACCAAAGCCATAAAGTCCTGGATCGTCAATCATCATCAGCACAGGTAGGCCAAACTGACTGAGCCGTTTTGTCTGCCACTCAGCATGCAAGGCAAGGCTTTTTACCAACATATCCCGGAGAGTATCATCATAATAACTCGACCGTCTATTTTTATCTGTGATCTGCATTCCCAAGGTCAACGAGCCACTGAGTTGCCCCTTTAGAATTACAGCATCCCTTGTTCCGAACTGTTCAAGATTATGACAAAAGGCTTCAAACCCTTCACCACCCTGAGCGCTGAATCCAAAACGCTCTAGCGCTTTTTGGTCGCCCTCAAGTGCCTCTAAATACAGCGTATAAAAAATCGTCATCCGTTCTACCCAATCCGGCGCATCGACTTGAAATTTCGGAACTTCAACATCTCCTATGACCCCAGTTTCAATCAGGGCGTTAAGATATTGCCCAACAAAAGAGCTTTCTGCTCCAAGACGCGGAAGCTGAGGCCAATGTGGCGCCAATGGTACACTTTTCCAAATCAATTCTAAAGCATCTTGGCCATTAGTTAGAGGTATACTTCCAACTCCCGTTGTTATGAAATTTGGTTTAAAGTTATTTATTTGCATATCTTAAACACTTCCAATTCTTGAATATGATGAATGCAAATGAAATTGCATCCATTTCTTCGCTACGACGAAGGCCTACGGGGCTACGGGGCTAACTACTTGGAAGGAAGACCACCGTTTCTTATCATAATATCATGCTAAGCGCATTTGCGTCCATAAACGCAAACAATCATCAATATAGCGCGTTTAGTTAGGCGTTTAGAAGAAACTGGCTTGTTCATGAATGGACTTATGTTGCAGTGCGAGTGATGATAAAACAACACACTTGAAAGCCCAGAGGGTTACCGTAACCCTTGGCAACAAGCAAAGCGACGGCACACGATCGTCTTCGGTGCAGACAAAAGAACCGTCCCCCTGTCTCATTCTCTTGTCTCAAAACTTCTGCTTAAAGACACTAAAACATTGATCCTCGAACCATGTGCCACAGATAAATCCAATCTACGTAATGCAACGAAGCCCAAATAAAGAAGGCAGCAGAGATCATTCCAGGGACCCATAGAAACGTTCGGTAACGCCCACCGATACGTCGGATATCATGGATACGTATCGGCAAGAAAAGGAACACAAGGACAATGTAACCAAGCATTGGCATATAGAATGGGACCCCCCATGGGAGTAAGGCCCAGCCAATTGAGACAAAAACAGCAAAGTAGTATCGTCGTTCGAGCCAATAAACAAGAGCTAATGAGTGGGGAGCATCAGGCAAATGCGGCGCAACCACACCAACCTGAATTAATCGAATAAGCATGAACAACACGCTTAACAACACCCATATTAGCCATGGAGACTGAGCCTGAATCAAATTGATACCTGACCATAAATGTGATAACCACGGATTCGAATGGATCGGGATACGAAATATTGCCGAAGTAACTAACCCAGCCAGCATCCCTTCACGAGCTAAAACGAACAATCCATTCCAAAACCAAGCATTGCGCAAACGGCGTTTGGGTTTTCGTTCTGAGATTTGTTTATAGCGCCAGGTTACCGACCGGATGTTCATCCAAGCCAGAAAAATCATCATTAGGGACCAAGTTCCTGCAACTAAAGGTTCCTTAGCCCATTGAACACTTGAGGTCGAAGCAGTTTCAACCGTAACTTCTCCCCATACACCCTGAAGCTTGTTTCCCTGAACATAAAGTGCCTGCTCCTCTGGTAGTCCCGTAAGAACTCCAGAATCCTTCCTAATTGCAAAAGCCAAATTAGGCTGAACCTCTTTTACAGCCTCACGGCAATAGGTTTGGGCCAAGGCGTCCGAATCTAACCCTTTTCCTATAGTCCACGCCCATAAGGACGGATGAATCATTTTGTCTGAAACGGCTTTTCTAAAAACCTTTGGTTCAGGTAACCGACTCGAGGGGATTAATTCTACGGGTAATTCGGCCCACACCCCCATACCCACTTGATCAGCCCCTTGTAACCAGAGTTCATCTGGCAATTGTCCAATAAAATAGATGAGGTTTATCCCATTTTGTTGTTTTGTTTTTAACCAAGACTCCACCTCTCCAGCATGTCTTAGACGAGACTCCTCCTGAATCGTTAAGGCCTCTCCCTTAATTACGATCGCCTGATCATTTAATACCCAATTACCAGAAGATAAAGCGATCGAACGTAGGCCTACAGGCACTGCCAAATCATCAGAGTCTCCCTTGTTGTTCGTAACGGTTAAATACAGCTGATAAAGAAACGGTACTTCCAATGTCCAACGCCTTGCATTCGGTACAGTAAAGGTCATCGTTACTGATTGATTATCTGTACCTTCCTGGGGGTCCACTGAAAGTGTCTGCTCTGCAATGCCGGATGAGCCATCCGAAAGCACACCGTGGATCGTCCAAGGCCCTTCTTGCGAAAAGCCATGATGTTGCAAATTTGTCTTTACTGTTATTTGCGCTGTAGTTTCTAGCCAAGTGACATTGACCTCTGGTGACATGAGGGTAGTTTCTACCGCAGCGTCTAACCGAATGTTACCGGTAATTTTTCCGGATTTCGGCCAATTGGAACCTAAGAACATGGTGCGTTGCCCGATGCTTCCAACAAGTTCAACCACCAGAATATTATCTTCTCCATAGCGAAACGCTTTGGCTGGGATCTCGAATCCGTCCGTACCGCCACTTCCTTCAAATTCTCCAACTTTCTGGCTACTAGTGATCCCATTTAAGTAAACGTTTGCATGTCCCTGGACACCATTAAACGTAAGCTGCATGGTCCGGGAACTCCATTCTCCTGGGATTCGAAAACGTTTAGCTACGACAGAAATTCTCTCACTTGAAGGTAACGTTACAGGCGGCCCTGCAGTCAAGAATGACTTATCTTGAGGTTCGGATTCCGTAGTCCAAGCCTGACGCAACGAAGAGAACTGATCCCAACTCCCGTTTAAATCTTGCGAATACCTCACAGTGCTTAGTGAGCCTTGCCCCGTTTGAAGAGATTCTCCTATTGGGCTTTGCCACGACCACCATAGTGTTCCTAATGTTAATGCCAGTAAAGCAATAAAAGTCATTAATCGACGATTAAACATAACATGACCCCTCATTATTTATCTCATTGTTAACATATTCGTGCAAGCTTTCGAAAACCCCTGCCTTATAAAAATAAACCCCCTTAAAAACCTGGCTCTTAGAGCCAATTTTTAAGGAGGTTCAAGAAAAACTATTTATTTTCGGACTAATTAAGTTTCTCATTGGCGCGACACTCTGGGCAAATTCCGTAAAACTCCATACGGTGCCCCATAATTAGGAAACCAGAGTTATCCATAACCTCCTGATCAATATCAATTAACGGACGATGGAAATCGGCCACAGTGCCACACTTCGAACAAACAATATGATAATGGTTCTTTGGGTTACCATCAAAACGACTTGACATATCACCGTAAGACAACTCCAATAGATGCCCATGCTCTTTAAGCATGTTCAGTGTATTATAAATCGTGCCCAAACTGACTCCTGGAAATTTAGCCTTAACATGATGATATATTTCATCCGCTGTGGGATGAGAGACCGTTTCAAGCAGAAACTCCAAAATTGCTTGCCTCTGCGGTGTAAAACGGACGCCTTTATCCTTTAATTGTTTAAGAATCTCGATTGCATCCATGAATGGCATCTCCTTTCATTGTCTTTTACTTTATAGTAATTTCTAATTTGATTTTAAAGTAATATAGGAAATTTGTCAATAAAAAAGAAGAGTTAAAACTCTCCTTTTTTAAATAGTATTTTTTTAGGATTTATTCAGCTGGATTTGGTGCTTCAACTGGACAAACAGTAGCGCAAGCACCACAGTCGATGCAGAGTTCTGCATCAATGACGAATTTATCGTCGCCTTCACTAATTGCGGAAACTGTGCATTCTCCTTCGCAAGCTCCACAACTAATGCATTCAGAATTAATAACGTATGCCATTAATAACATCCCCTTTTTCCTTAACTCCGAATTTAATATACCAAAGCTAAGGAAAAAAGGCAAGCATAAAACATTATTATTCCCATTAACTAAGAACTTATTCGCAATTAAAGATCGCGCTCAGGCCTATACGGCACTTGGTAAAGTCGACGGAGACAATGTGAACAATAAGGTAAAACTCGATTACTCACATGATTCCGTCGAAAAAGAATATGCCCTAAATCCTCATGTTCAAAACCACAGGCACGACATTTTTCCAACATTTATTTAACCCCCCTAGACATTGTGTGTTTCTGTACAAATAGTTTACCTTCTTAGTATGCTCCATTTGTCCGGAAAATAAACACCAGTCGGGTCTAGATTTGTTTGCTTAAAATCTGGGTTAAGTGACCAAGCGTAAAGCATTCATACATTTGGCAGGAAGGGAGAAATGCTTTCACATGAGGGGTCTCTAGCCAGCGTCGTTCAGGGAGCGTATTCAGCCATAATACCTGGCGAACCTGACGCTGAATTTTCTCCAGTAAGGCTGCAGCTTTTTCTGCTTCTAAAGTTTGAGCATCACTTACGATCAGTAGTAACGTTTGCTTGGAAAGAAAGGACGGAAATTTTTTCTGCAAGGTTTCTAGGGCTTTCGCTAAATTAGTCCCGCCCCCCCATTCTTTTCCTGACACAACGAGGGATTCCTTGACCATTGCTTCAAAGGTTTGTCCTTTACGGAATTTCCCTGTTAAGGGAATTAGCGTTTCTCCAAAGGCGAAGGTTTTAATCCCGCTAACAGCGGAGGCAAGTCCGTATACAAATTGCCAAATAAACTCCGAATATTTGAGCATAGACCCAGAAATATCACAAAGTAAGATAATTTTAAGCCGCCCCTTACGCCGACTGCGATAGCTTCGCTCAACTAAGACCCCACCATAGCGTAAATTTCTTCTAAGGGTTGAGCGCATATCTAAACCGCCTCGTCGTCGTGCTGCTCGGTAGCGACGAGTTACCTGACTAGCCAATCGCTGACTAAGACGGCGAATTAAACGAATCACCTCCGGCCATTCTTCAGGAGGAATTTTCTTTAGATCCCGACTTAAGACTTCAAACTCTTGTTCTCGAAGCGCGCGCTCCACTTCAGAGAGAACGCCATCTGTAGAGCCCGGAGAAAGAATCGGCTCATCTTCTTCATTTAACTTCTTGCGCCAATACTCAAGCGACCCACGAAGGACCCGCTCCACCATAGGCTGATAAGAATGATCCACTGGGATTCCACTTCTCGTACCCTTCGATGATTTCTCTAAAAAATCACGCAGGCGTTGTTTATCCTGCTCTGGGAGACTGGCATAAACAGCCCTCTGTTCATCCGTAATATCTAATTCATTTTCCTGAAAACGCAAATCCTTCCGGGTACTCTCAATCTTCTCATCCCATTGGGTTGCTTTCTGGGCTACATCCTTTTTCCACGCCTCAATTTGTACAGGACTTGCAAAGTAGGCCCGAAAGGCTTCTTTGAAAGCAGAAATATGCCCAATATCTTTAACGAGAGTTGCTTGCAACACAGTCTCTACCCTATCTCTATCCACTAAGCCAATATGAGTTAGTCCTTCTGAAGCATCCGATATTTCTGAAGGACTGACCTTAAGCCCAACCGCCCTTAGCAATTGGGCAAATCCCACTAAGTGTCGATCCAATTCACTGACTCTAGTTTGATCCATGTTGCCTTTCTCCCTGCACCACTTTGCTCGACTCAAATAGGAGGCGTTCTGCTCCCATCTCGCTATAGAAAAGTTCTACATCGTCCTTGCTCTTAAGCAGCAAGGTCAGCGTCGCATCGACCCAGGCCGGATCGAGGCCCGTCTTTCCCATTACCAGCAACGCCTTGGCCCAGTCCATTGTTTCAGAAACAGAGGGTATCTTATTGAGAGAGAGTCGTTCCCGAAGTACGTTCACAGCCCTGGCCACTTCTACAGCCAAGCGTTCTGGCAAATCAGGGATTTTGGCACGAAGAATTCGAACCTCTTTATTAACTGAAGGGGGCTCCACATGAAGGAAAATACAACGCCTTTTTAATCCATCGGAAAGCTCCCGTTCTCCATTTGACGTTAAGACAACAATGGGTCGTTCTTTGGCCTTAATTGTCCCCATCTCAGGAATTGTGACTTGAAACTCCCCTAAAAGTTCAAAGAGAAAAGCCTCGAATTCCGAGTCTGTCTTATCAATTTCATCAATTAACAACACAGTTCGCTCCTCACTCAAAAGTGCTTGGAGCAAAGGACGCGGGAGTAAATACTCAGTAGAAAAAAGATCTGACTCCTGCAAATTCTCCCGTCCCATTTGAATCTTCAAGAGTTGCCTCTGATAGTTCCATTCATAGAGCGCTTTCGTCTCATCCAACCCTTCATAACACTGCAGGCGGATAAGAGGCGCTTCAAAAATCTGACTTAAGACTTTGGCTATTTCCGTCTTGCCTACTCCTGCAGGTCCAGAGACCAAGAGTGGCTTACCTAACTCGGTCGCTAAAAATGCCGTCAGCGCGATCCGGTCATCTCTTTCGCTGATATAGCCGGCTGATTCTAAAGCCTTTTCAAACTGATCTAGCGTCATCTTGTTAGACATCAAATCTCCCCTTACTAGATGCTCGATGCGATTCGAATATTTACTCAGTTTAACGAACCTCGAACTACTAACTTAAACTAGGCTAAGAACAAAGAACAAAGAACTACTTTTTTTGAACCAGAGCTACGAACTGCATAAACCACGAATGAACTACGAACTACGAATAGCGCTCTCATAAACTGCCTCATAACTTTCCACCGCACGTTCCACTGGAAATGTTTCTCGTGCCCAAGTTACAGCCTGTTCGGAAAAGGTCTTGTATAGTACTTCATTGGTTAACAATTTAAGTACGCCCTCACTCATCCCTTGAATGTCCCCGACTTCGGCGAGATAGCCTGTTTTTCCGTGTTGCACAACCTCAGGTAGTCCTCCTACCCTGCTGGCAACAACTGGAACCCCACATGCCATCGCCTCTAGAGCCACTAGCCCAAAGCTTTCCTTTTCTGATGGAAGTATAAAAACATCGACCATCTGTAATATCTCCTGAACACTTTCTTGCTTTCCTAGAAACTGAACTTTTTTCTCCAGCCCAAGCCTTATGACCTCCCGACCAACCCGTGCCATCTCCGGTCCATCTCCGACGAGTAAGAGACAACAAGGAATGACTTTCTCCACCTGAGCGAATATCTTAACAACATCCACAACTCTTTTAACTTCCCGAAAATTCGAGATGTGAGCCAAAACTTTTTCTCCACAGGGGGTAAAATGTTCTCGACATCTTTCCATCAATCCCTCTTTAGGTAAGTATATTTTAGGATCGATGAAATTTGGAATAACGTTGATACCTTGCTCTACAGTCCCAAAAGCATCCTCCGTTTCCCTTGCTAACGCAGCTGAAACTGCTGTAACTCGGTCGCTTGCCCGCAGTGCCAATCGTGTTAACAGATTAAATTCTTCAAAAGCACCAACCAACGTGATATCCGTACCATGCAACGTAGTCACCAGCGGTAGTGATCTAGTCATCATCTGTTTGGCCAAATAGGCACTAATACTGTGAGGAATCGCATAGTGGGCATGAATCACATCGAGTCCCACAAAATTGGCTACTTCGACAATTTTATTGGCAAGTAATAATGTATACGGCGGAAATTTAAACAACGGATAATTTACATCCGTCACCTCATGGAAAAACAACTTTTCATGGAATCGATGTAAACGAAACGGCCGAGCAGATGAAATAAAATGAACTTCATGTCCTTTCTCGCCCAGAGCATACCCTAGCTCAGTCGCTACAACGCCGCTCCCTCCATAACTTGGGTAACAAACCATCCCAATTTTCATTCCTAGCACCCTCTTTTAATTAAAGCATATTTCTTAGATCGTAAATACTCAGAGGCTCTCTCTGATAAAAGCCCTCAGCCCACGGGGCTCCTATCTGACTCCCTGCGTAACGATCACGCCACTCTAAACGTTGCAGGAGTCCGTGCAAACGAGTGGGCACAGTGCCCTCCCCCGCCTGAAACTGAGAGAGATAACATCGCAAGGCCTTTTGTTTCTGTACCCCGTCTTCTTCGCCCACCCGTAATAACAGGGGATTAGGCGACATTTCATGAATAAAATACTCCCAGACCCGCTCTACTGCCCAGGGCTTTGAGGATCCATACTTTCTCAAACGAGCATTTAACGCCGCAGCCCTGACGAGATTAGTGGCCTGAACATGATCCAAGTGATCATCTCCATGCCAAGGGGTAAATACCATACGTGGACGATATTCCCGAATCATCCAAACTATTTCTGAGACTTGATCATCACACTCATGCATTCCCCGGTCCGGTAATCCTAAACACACCCGTTCAGAAACCCCCAACACCTCTGCTGAAGCTAGAGCTTCCGCTCGTCTCTGAGCCACGTTGCCATTACTACCCATTTCCCCCGCCGTTAAATCACAAATCAGAACTTTACGACCCAAGCGAATTTCCTGCGCGATCATTCCACCAGCGCCGATTTCTGCATCATCTGGATGAGCACCAAAGACAATAGCATCATAGCTCCAACTCTGCATTTATTCACCTCCATAGAAAACTTGACTGACGGCGAGAAGGGACCCAACCAAAAGGCTATTGTTCAGAGAGTAAGCTCATCAAAACCTATCGGCATCGCGTCTTGAATAGCCTCTCCAATTATTTTCTGAATATCATTGACCATGCGTGATACTTCAAACTCCGCTTCCAAATACTCACGTGCCGTCGGGTTTAAGCTCACCAAACTATATAAACGTTCTAACTCTTGTTGCTTCTCCTCGCTGATTTCAGCCTCCAACATTTGAGCATCGCGAATCTCCCATTGTCTCAATTGGAACTCACGGATCATCTTGTGATTATTAATATCACTCATAACCTTTTCTTTAGATTTAAGAAACTGCTTGAATTCATCAGATTCCTTCAATGTACGCGCCAATTCATGAGCCAAATCATTTGCTGCCATATTGTCCACTTCTCTCAGTCCCCAATCTATATCTAATTATTGACTCATTATATAGAACTTTAAGACATGAAACAAATAATCTCTTTCCCAATCATACACATGCTCTGACAAGAACAGGATGTGAGATTAAGAACTAACCTTCCTCACAATTATTAACGAGACCTTCCAACAAGTCAAAAGCCTGTAACCTGCTAAAAGACAATAAATCATCCCATTGCTCACGAGTAATAATCCAAGGGCAATGAACAGCCATCCGACTAGCAAACCCCAACGGAGTTCCCCCGTACATTTTTTCTAAGCGACGTTGAGCTAAACTTGCTAACCCAGGCGCATGAGAGTTACACATAATTGGTTCTAGACATAGTACTGCCTTCCCGTCATAAGTCACAAGCAAACTAAATTTTGCGAGCCGTTTTATAGCCACTTTCTCGCGAAGGATAGATTCTTTCAACGGAACCGGATCTGGTTGTATAACTCCACCTAGTTTCCTCCAGAAACCCTTTTCAGTGGAACTAGCATTAGAGACGCAAACCCCAACCGCACCCATTTGACGGGCGAAACGTACCACAAAACGGGCAAAATCGCACTCTACATTTCCTTTTAGCGATAATCCATCCAAAATGACGAGCCGCTCCGAGCCACTTAAAGTAAGTTCTCCAATTCCCTCTTCCCCTAATTGCAATATATTATACCCCGGCAACATCCTGATCATGGGATTTAAACCAGTGCCCCTTTCCGTCAAAAAGGCCCCTAGGGCTAGTGTCCAATCATCAAGACCATCTTCATTCCACTCTACTCGGGGAGAAAGCTCGATTTCAATCCAAGGCATTTACACGTCTCCTTCACATACCAGCTTACACATATCTTTAGTGTTTCACCGAAATGTGAAGTCTATTCCCTAAGGGTATAGACATAGAAACTATTTAACTCAATCGTTTTAAGAGTGTCCAACGCCGCTCCAAGAAATCATAGAACAACAACCAAATTACCTTGAAATCCGAAGTAGGTACATACAATGATTCTTGATTTATACTCATCAAAATTCAACATGTGAAATAATGGGGAAACTACTCGTATCAATAGGGCTAAAGGATACTCGTGATCGTATCCCTTAGCCTTTTCGCTCTTCTGTTGCAACAAAGCGTTGAGACGTTGAATATATTCCTCAATGTATTCTGGAGGATGAACATATTTCTGAGATCGTCCCAGAATGAATCGTGCCTCGTCTGCATCATAGAAAAGGTGCGTAACCTCGACACCCAGTCGGGTACCATCAAATTCATTCTCAATGACAATATCCGGCCGATCTGCATGTTTAAATATTTGATACTTCACGCCTGTTTGAAGATTTAATATTTCCACCAACGCCAGTGCCGCACTTTCTTCAATGAGCCATTTTTCATCGAACAACTCGGCCAAAGTATGTCCCTCCTAGCCCAGTTTGTAGCTTATTTTAGCCATGTTTGCGAACCCAACAACGGAATGGACCCCAATTTGAGTGAGCATCTGACTTGCTTCCTCAAGGTCCCGACCAACTACCTTTGCACAGTGAGCATCTGACCCTAAAGTAAACTCGATCCCCCGTCTCATTATTTCCTCAACTAGGCGTCTCTCGGGGTAGAATTCTGCGACTGGCTTATACCGACCGTTCGTGTTCACTTCCAGGACTAAACCATGCTCAGCAACCGCCGTTAGTGCTTCATCCGCCAGCGTTAAAATATCCTTCCCGGGTCTAACTCCAAATAACTTGATCAGATCTAAATGTCCAATCGTCGTAAATAGTCCACTTTTAGCTGCTAGCGTCACAACTTCAAAATAACGGCCGTAAATCTCATCCGCATTTTTCTTATGATGAATGGCTTCCGCTTCTGGCATATCAAAAATCCAGCCGTCAAACTCGTGGACTGACCCTATCACAAAATCGAAAGGAAACTGTTCCAGCAGCTGTTTAATTCTTCCTTCTTCGTGAGGACGGTATTCGGCCTCCAAGCCGATACGAACGGCTAAGTCAGGAAACTCTTCCGCCACTTCTCGAATCATTGGGAAGTTCATCTGATTCCAGAAATAATCATGATCGGCAAACCCAATTTCTTTTAAGCCGCGGATGGACGCTTCCTCCAAATACTCCCGAATAATTTCTCGGTTTACTTCTCGTGGATCATCGTGCCCGATAAGATGAACATGCATATCTAACATCTCTAAATAGTCCTCCCCAATCCCTAAAGAGTTTGTACTCCAGTCATGATCATAAGATAAGGATGTGCGTCAAGATTTGACTGGGCTGTCTTAGTTGTTGGTGCCGCCAAATCTGCCAAGAAATTACCCGTTAGCTTAACATCAGTTTTTCCGACGATCTGACCCTTTAGGATACGCAAGCTGTGAGGCGCACTAAGCGAGTACGACCCCGAAACTGCCTCCTGAGTATGCAAGCCAAGCACAGATAAAACCAACACGCCATCCTCCACGGTCTGTAAAGCCTCTGCCCACGGAACTTCTGCCTTATGGGTAAGATAAAGCCCTGCCGTCCCTTGAGGAATAGCCGTCGGTTTTGCACCCCATCTCACTGAATCTTTAACCCGGAGAAAGGGGGTCTGAAGTTTTCCGTCCCGAACCAACACAGTACGTTCTGCGGGTACTCCTTCAGCCGTAACCAGATAAGAGCCTAATTCCAGCGGACGGAGAGGGTCAATGATCAATGAAAAGTGCGGATGAAAAAGAAGTTTATTTTCAAGAAAACTCTCCTTAGGAAATGCACCCTGTCCCTCAATCACTCGGTCTCCTGAAAAATTGGGCAGTATAAACTGACCCAGCATACTCTCAGTCATAGAAGGGGCTAGAATCACTTGCGTCTGGGGCCCAACAGGCGGAGCATCTAAATGCATTGCCTCATACAGATTCACCGTCTGAGACCATAACTCCTCCTGTTCCTCTGGTCGAGATAGCCGGCGCTTAGCAAACCCTCCTCCGATCAAGCTGTCAAAGGAAAACCAAGCTACAAATTGTGATTGTTGATATGTAACGGCAAGACCAGTCGAAGTGCGAACATGACGGTAACCCCAGGCCGCTTGTATACTTCCCTGCATCTCGGCTTTCAAGGGTTTGTCCATTAGCCAACGACTGGCTTGATCAAATAAGATCTGATCATCACCCGATCCAGCAAAAATCGTTTGTATTGCCCGGTCCTCAACTGCCACAAGCGGCAAAGGTCCCGGAGCTGGGATATGCGTCGCATCAGGGTCGTCATACGAAGCCTGTCTCCATTGTTCTAATTCTTGTTGCCAATGCGCCTGGTCTTCGTGCGACCCCAGCTGAACCATAGCTTGACTGCATTTCCCATCTGCCCAGACCAAAAAAACTTCACCACTCTCGCCCTGACGATAACTTGGTGGCGTATAGACACTCCCCGGAGAATTATCTTTAATACCTAAGGACACTGCTTCCGATTCATTAATCAAAATGCGCCAATCCGCTAAGCGTAGTTCCTCATTCTTTGGAGCATGCTGAGCCTGATAAAGAAGATCCTCTAATTGTGCAACTAGTTTCATCCGTGTTCCCCTCCCAAACTTACCTGTTGGTCGGCATCCATGAGCAGATAACGATGGCTACCTCCACTCGAGGCAACAGATTGTCCACCCTTTCCGCAAGTTCCGATCGCGTCATAGCACCCTTCACCAAGCCCTCCTCGAATCGCTTCCAAGGCAGATAGAATTTTCCCACTAAAAATTGAGGGTTGATAAATTGGCAGTTTGGGGTCAGACACATCAATAATTCCGTCACATTGAAAGACAAAATCCCCAGTTTTAGGATTGACCTGGCCACCACGATACCCCAAGAGAAGTAGGTTTTTCTCCCCTTCGACCAGCTCTTCATGTTGTAGGAGAGTTTCTCGCACGGCCTTTACCTCATCCATCAAGTGCTCTACTGGGTTTAATGGAAGCATGCGATCAACTAACAACCTAATATTACTCATTCGAGGCAGTGGGACATGTCCATAGTTCTCCGCCCTACCCGCTCCGGTTACGGGCATACCTGCTTCTTCAGCTGAGAAAATATCCCCGAGCCCAGCTTCCAGAACCCCGTCCCGTACAATCGTCACAGTTTGCCGGACCAGCCCATTAGCGGAATACGGCTGATACGCCCAATCCCCAGGGAGTGGACCATCAATAATACTTACACCTGGTCTAGCTACCCTTAGACCCTTTCGGAGTTTTCCAGCTTCGCCCAGTACAGACTCCTTCATATGATCTGACTCCACGGCATGCCCAAAGGCCTCGTGTGCCAAACCCTTTGCTAGCCCAAAATCAATAATCAGAGGATAATGACCGCTCGGCAGCTGGGGCGCACCACATACCGCTCTGGCAAATTCAGCCCGGTCCAAGGCCTTTCCTTCTAGAACATGATCCGCTAATTCCTCAAAGAGCACACTTGCGTCCATCCCACTGCGGTGAACCAGAGTACTCTGAGCCTTGTCCTGCTCCCGCACCGTTCCTTGATGCATCAGGACCGCTCTAGGGATAACAAACGACACGTTGGTCCCATCCGTACGCCCAATACACCAGACCTCTTCTACCTGACGATAACTCGTTTGCCAAACTCCCTCAGGGAAAACACTTCGTAGCCGGGTGTGCAAAGTCATCACCATTTCCTCAAGTTGAACCAAAGGAATTTCTCCAAAAACCTTTTTGGCAGGATTTTTTTCCTCAGCCAGAACCTGTGGGGCATCCCAGATCGCGCGATTAAGCTTCGTCCCGATTGCTTCATTTCTCCGGGCTAACTGAATAGCCTTTTCTACCAGTTTTTGACCGACTCCTTCCGCTAAAACGTCTGACGTAGCAAAGCCCGATGCCCCATCCTTCGTAAACGCCTGAACCCCAAAGCCACTATCCGCGCCAGTCGATACCCGTTCAAACTGCCCATTACTTAAGCGCATGCTCCATTCCCTACGCGACTGTGCCCGAACAATGACATACCCATCAAATTCCCGAGTCTCCGCCAGTACAGAGAGAACTAACGCCTTAATTTCCTTCTGTTCCACAATTACCCTCCTAATAGTCACCTTTCAATTCAATAGGGATATTATACCACGGAAGAAAAAACCTATCACGAAAATACGCGCAAACGTCTACATGGTTCTTCTTGTACTTGCATTAAGCAACAGCCCTCTCGTTCAATTCGAAACGAGAGGGCCACCGAAATCTTAAGATCAATTCCACATTAAAGAATGAAAGAAAGGCCCGTTACCTATACGTCGGAGCTTTTGCTAGGAGGTCTTAAGTATTTTATCCGCCAAGGATTCCAAGTCGTGCGAGAAGAGATCAAAAATATATCCCGGGGCCTGTATAATTCATGCAGCCTCGGGACACAATCTAATTAGACTCACATTTTCTTTTTTTATCCCCACTCCTCTCTTTTACTTCACTTGCGGCGAATACTTCGTCGCAAGCTTTTTTTTACCCTTTCTCCACTCGTTTGACCATAAGCTTTCTCTCCTCGGCAAAACCGAACTGTTCATAAAGATAAAGTGCTCTCACATTATGACTGCTGACAGCAAGGCCTAGGTATGGAATCCCTTGCTCACTACAGTAATCTTCAGCCGCTTCCAGCAACGCCCTACCCACTCCTTTTCCTCTCCACTCTGGAAGGACCGCAAAATCCATGATCCAGCCTTGCGAAACACCCGTTAACTCTTCCCTAGCAGAAGTCTGTAAGACCAAATAACCGATCGGGTGGGTCTTTCCACTTTCCGAACCAGATTTACCCTCCTCAGAAGAATCCTCTGAAATAAATACGACAGAGCCAGACTGCTGAATCCAATTCCAAAACCCTCTGAGAATACTTTCTCGATATTTAAGTGTCTCCTCCATTGGCTGTTCACGCCATGGAGAAATACTATGAGCAATCCCTTGTTTTCCAAGTGCATACATAAACGGCCAATCACGAACATTCCCAAAACGAACTCGCATATTACCACCTCTTAAGGTAACTTATGCAGATATCCCCTGTCACGTTTTTAGGTTAATAAAAAATATATAAGGACACTGAGTTAAGTGTCCTTTTGTTATGCGCATATTAAAGCCAATCTCAGTAATTTTTCCCTCTAGTTCTTGATGAAATACTAGCTCAATACAATTAACTAGTACGCCTTAGCGACGAGCGAATAACAATGGAATACAATATCTCCAGTTTAGACAGAAGAACCGTCCCCTTGTCTCACTCCTACTTCCTCCCGAAAGGAGCTGGCCCGACTGTATTTACTAACCCTTGTTCTTGGCCTCTGTCTTCTGCTTTGGGGGATGCACATTTTGCGTCACGGTCTGCAGTCGTTTGCAGGGCTTCGCCTCCACCAGGTACTCTATTGGATGACCGCCACTCCATGGCGTGGCTTCTGGAGTGGTTCAGTTTCAACCGCCCTGCTCCAATCAAGCACTGCTTTGACAGTCATGGCCGTGACTTTTGTCGATGCTGAGCTGCTGCCCTTTGAAAATGCCCTAGCACTGATCTTAGGAAGTAATATTGGAAGCACGCTAACCAACCAGTTACTCGCTTTTCCTTTGGAGCGCATAACTCCCTACATAATGATTCTCGGTGCCTTAGGATACCTTTTTATACAGAATCGATGGCGCTTTCTTACTTTATCCATCTTCGGACTCGGCGTTCTCTTTTTCGCATTAAGTTTACTCGAAGCAGGTATGGCTCCACTCGCAGACCGTCCAGCGATCCAACTTTTTCTCCAACAACTAGGCGACAACCATCTCCAAGGGGTCCTCGCCGGTACTATGCTCTCTGCCCTACTTCATTCCTCTAGTGCCACGACAGGCATTGTCATGCTCCTCACCGAGGACGGCTGGATAACCCTACCTACCGCGCTCGCCTTCATCTTTGGCGCTAACATTGGCACTTGTTTCACAGCGGTATTAGCGGCGCTAGCCACCTCGCGTGCAGCTCAACGGGTAGCCTTATTTCATGTTTTACTAAACGTATTTGGAGTCTTAATCTTCTTACCCTTTGTAGGGCCATTAGCATCTGGACTCACCCTGATGGGAGGAAGCCTCTCTAGGCAAGTAGCTAACGCCCACACCCTCTTCAATCTTCTCTCCTCAGTTTTGGCCTTCCCTCTCTTGCCTTGGGCAACTCGGTTTCTTAAGAGAGTTCTCCCCTGAAGCCGAATACCTCCTCGATCAAATCACAAATCCCCGCAGCATCATCCAACCCAAAGCAGGGAATCCCGTTATCAAACGAGATATCACTTGCTATAGCAATAAGTTCTTCAGGTTTGGAGAAAAGTTCCTGATGCACAGCCGAACGAAACACCTCGATCTTCGGCTTGTTGCCGCTCTTGTATCCCTCAGTGAAAATCACATCTACCCCCTGAATTCGGGCAATGACCTCATCGAGGGGCTGATCTTCGGAGACACTCTCCAAAATGGCAATTTTATGGGGTGAACTTATGGCGACAATATCCGCACCTGCTTGGGCATGGCGCCAAGTATCTTTGCCCGGTTGATCCATCTCGAACCCATGGACATCATGTTTCAGAGTGGCTACCTTCCACCCACGACCTTTTGCTTCACGGATAAGCTTCTCTAAAAGCGTCGTCTTCCCTGAATTTGACTTTCCACCCACAATCGAAATGACAGGAATTTGAGGACGAACACTGGTTGAACGACAATGCATCTTAAGCCTCCCAATCCGCAATCCAGCTCGCCATCAAGAGTTCCCCAGGTTCTACTGAACCATGGTTTTCTGGCACATCCACTAACAAATGGCTGCCAATCATGGAACGAAGAATTCCTGATCCTTGTGCTGGAGCCAGATCAGCCCAGATTTCTCCATTTTTAAACACCGCTTGAGCACGTAGAAAACGTCGTTGTTTCCCCGTTTTTCCAAAGTCACTTGCCATTTTAACCAGAAATCTACCCTCTTCTGCAGTCGTTCGTCCTGCTAATTTGCGAATTGCCGGCCGAACTAAAAGTTCGAACGTCACCATAGCAGCTGCGGGATTTCCTGAAAGAGAGAAAAAGAGTTGCTTTTCTTTTTGCCCGACAGACACTGGAGTTCCCGGCTTGAGATTCAGCTTCCAAAACAACATTTCACACCCAAACTGGGCAAGTGCATGGCGCATTATATCATAATCACCTACAGAGGCTCCGCCAGTCGCAATGACCATATCGGTGTCTGCAAGCATTTGCAAAACTTTGATGGTCTCATCAATTTCATCGGAAACGATAGGAATCACTGAAACCTCGCAACCGGCTTCTTGCAGCATACCGCGCAAAGTATAGCTGTTACTGTTATAAATCTTAGCTGGACGCAACGATTGCCCTACCTCCATAAGTTCCGCCCCAGTGGAGAGCAATCCCACACGGGGTCGACGGTAAACGGTAACTTGATCCAGGCCAACTGCCGCAAGTAAACCAATTGCCGGTGGCGTTAAAAAGAAACCCTGTTTAAGGAGCAAATCCCCCTCTTTGATCTCTTCCCCTCTCGGTATAATATTAGAACCAGGTAATACTGGTTGTAATATGGTCACATCATCACCGACTTGCTTAGTGTCTTCCATCCTCACTACACAGTTTGCGCCCGTCGGAATAGGTGCGCCCGTGAATATCTTTGCTGCCTCACCTGGCGAGATAACTCGTTCTGGGAAAGTACCAGCCGGAATTTCACTCACCACGTTAAGCTGGAGTGGTAGAGGATCGCCCGCCGTGGCTAGATAAGCATACCCATCCAGAGGTGAACGTTCAAACGGTGGCATGGCAATTTGGGATGTCACATCCATAGCTAATACACGCTTATAGGCATTTCTAATTGAAACACGCTCTGTTTCAACCCGCCTAATGCGAGTAAGAACCAATTCCAAAGCTTCTTCTAATTCAATCATAATCTTCATGCGGATCTTTCCTTCCCCTGTAAGTCTCAACGAACTTCGACCCGTTTTGTGTTAGTATATCATAATCCACCGTCCACGGATGGACAAGTGTCCGGTAAGCATGATTCGAAAGACCTCCGAGATTAGATCCCCGCCATGGAAGGCAAGGCGCTGTGAGGCCCATAAGGGACCCTATTGTTATTGCAAAAAGAACCTGCCGATTCGGCAGGTTCTTTGATCAGGAAGCTAAAGGGGGGTCCCCCTAATCTTTTCAACTTGAACACGACCATTCTCTCGGTATATCTCCAAGTTCCGACAGGCTTCTTCAATATTAACAATTTCCTTCCCCACGCAGATGATGGCATTGGGATGGCAATAATTTACATAAAGACGACTTTTAGCACTGATTTGCACAAAGGTTGAACTCACCCCAGAACCCCCAAGTTCACGAATCTTCACGTTCCCTCCAGCAGTGATTCTCCCTCCCCGGCATACACCTTCAATCGAAACGTCTCCTTCGACCCGAATATCAGAATTATAGACCCCCTTCTGACACTCAAATGATCCAGCGCATTCAACGGTTGCCCCTTGAACATAACTTACCACGAAGCTGAGTTTTTCCGGAATCTCAAGAGTTATGTTTTCAATATATTGATTAAGAGTTTCCTCAACCCGTTGCAAAGAAGATAAAGATTGAGGCTCTAAGGGTCCTAGCCCAACTAGAAAGCGTTTTGCTGTCTGGACAGTTACAATTAAGTCTTCCGTAACTATTTCGTCATTTTTATGATCTATTACAAACTTTTCCACCCGATTAGACAGTTTGGGAAGCTCGGAAAATTGCCTCTCCATCACCAGTTTCAAGCATTGTCCTGGTTTAAAACTGCTAGCTCCTGGCGCCTTAATCAACTCAGTCGTACTTTGTAAACAAACGCTCAGTTGGTCTCGCAACTCAGACATGCCGCTGAGGAGTTCAGAACGAACCACAAACTTTTCCCCAACAACAATCTTCCCACCCAAAAGATTTTGATATATCCGGGCCCCTTTTTCTGCCTTAATCTCTGCATGAGAGACAGATCCCTTAATCTCGAGCCTTCCTCCAGCGATAATTCGAAGCCCGTCCTGAACACTTCCCTGTATTAAAACATCTCCTGGAAACTCGATACTTCCAGTTGCCAGATCAACATCCTGATTATGAACAAAGACATTCTCAACCGAATATGTCCTTTCATCAATACGAACAGGCTGTCCCGCACAGGCAGCCACCACTTCTAGTCCATCCTCTGAGAGATAGACATTCTTCTTCAAACGAAATTGGAAATCCTTCACTGCCGCAACAGGAAATACTTTACCTAACACGTCTTGTCCTTGGATCCCAATCATGCCTGGAAGTTTGCGAGCAAGGATAGTCCCTTCATTGACTAATTGCACTTTGGAAGCGAAAAAGTCGATGTTTTTCTCCCCGGTCTCCGACAGAGGAGTCATTCCCACAAAGTCTTCTAACTTAGCATTTACGGACGGTATAACAGGTGTTGAAGCAGCGATAACAACCTCACCAGCGCCCCGAACAGCCATTATCTCCGACCAAGCCTCAGGGCGACGTCCATGGACTACTTTTAATTGATTCAGGTCTGCATTAAGCCTTGTCTCATCCCAAACCTCTCCAGTGGCCGGTAAGCTCTCCCAGGTCGCAACCTGAGCCAAATTGATCTCTTCCAGAGCAGGAAGGTCTTTAGGAAGGATATAACGCCCTGGTAGTTCATGCCGAACTTTCGCTACGGCCGACAATCCATGAAACCGGACTTGCATATCCCAGGTCAATGTCCCTTCATAGACACAGGGATGGTACTCCACCTGATCTCCAGGACATATTCGAAAGGGCCTGTCCTGCAACTTGCCATTCATCCAAACTTCTCCAGCCTTCATGAAAGGAAGCAATAGTTTGCAACCTTCACCAGGGGTAATGATGTACTTGGTTCCGTCCCAGATGGCTTGACTAGAAGTCAAAAGAGGGGCCTGAAGTATTTGATCCGCCCAAATAAGGCGAACTTTCCACTGCCGGGAAAAAAATCCAGGCTTATCTATCACTTCTAGGGTAATGTCTTCTGGTGAAAAATTGAGCTTAAGCGCCCATTCTTCTCGGATTTCTTCCAGGGAATGTCCCCGAACTATTTCTTCTGGCACGTTAATCGCCCCACTTTATCCGAATTTTCATATAGTTATATTTTACTATAATTTAGCACTATCCCCATAGGCCCTTAGCCCTATTAAGGATAGGGCTAAGGGCCTAAAAAATTACAATAAAGCTCTATTTTCTCTCACCCGTGAGAAAGGATAACTTATTTGATAAATATGGCTACCTTTTTGACCATTATTTCACGGTTTGGTCACTTGATGGCCCGTAGAATTCTGCCCGTTTGGATCCTGACTATTACCAGGAACTTTAGGCAACGGCTTAATGGGGGTCACTATGACAGGTTTTAGCAAATCCACAGTTTGTTGGTCAATCACTTTAGTGGTAGTAATCCCCATGAATAAATTCTTCACTACTTTCTTGACTTCAACCGGATCGACCTTCCAGTAACTTACCCCATCTATATCCTGAAACGCTCCAGGTAACGTCTGAGAAACTACATTCGCACTATCAAACGCAACAGCCACTTTAGCTAACGCAAACATATCCTTGCCCGACAAATTGGTGTTTACCGCCTCCATCAATTGCGGAATGAGGAATGGAAGCTTTGGCAGAGTACTTAATCGAAACATCTCCTTGGCAACCGCTTTCAGAACGATCTGCTGCCTTGCCGTACGTGAAATATCCCCTAAGGCATCGTGACGAAAACGAGCATATTGAAGCGCCTGCGAACCATCTAAGCGCTGAACACCTTTATCTAAGTTAATATAGCCATCTTCATCATCACCCGTCTCATAGTACATATCCTTCTCTACATCGACCGTAATTCCACCTAATGTGTCAATTATCTTCTTAAATCCCGCAAAGTTGGTTTGAACATATCCTGCGAGCGGTTGGCCCGTCAGTTGTCCAACGTTTTTTTGTAGTGTTGGCAAATCTGTTAAGGCTGCGACCTCATTAATTTTGAGGTGACCATGCCCAGAAAGGGCAACACGCGTATCGCGTGGAATTGAAAGCAGGCTAACTTGCTTTGTTTTGGGATCCACACTGGCAAGAATCAGTGAATCTGTATTAAACTTTATCTGTTCAGGACGCTGATCTGCCCCTATAAGTAAGATACTCACTCGATCTCGAAGTTCATTTTCCGAATCAAATATATCATCCTCGCCGAGCGTCTTCCCACCTCCAATAAACCCGTTATACCAGAGAAACCCAGCGGCTGATATTCCCATTAGGAAGATAAGCATTAGAATCACCAGAATCGATCTTATTTTACGCCTCACATCACCATCTCCATTGTTTTACTTCTTGTACCATTATACCCAAGATTAAATGTTATGAAAGAGAATTCATAGAAATAATATAGTTTGGACACGATGTCTCGTGTCCAAAGCTCTTGGGATCGTCTTCTTTATTACTTAATTAATTATAAGAGGTAGGGGCACGCTGTGTTCGTGCCCCTACCTCTTATAAAAGTACTTGATGTTCTGAGAAATCACCGGTCATTGGAAGTTCTGCAATCCGGTCCACAAAGCTAAGCCCATAACGAGCAACAAAACTCAAGGGATTCAAAACACGTTCCTGTCTAGAATGATTTGGAGCAATCCCATCCTGGAGTTCTTGCAAACGAATCAGTTCCTCACGGCATCGTTTTCTCTGCGCCTGCCAGACCTTTTTCTTTAAGTAATCCACTTGAAAGTTAACCTTCGCTTCATTACGAATCAACCAGTCCTCTACATTAACATGAATCTCCTTTAAAGGGGCAAGCTCTGCGTACGCCTTTTCAACTTGCAAGCGTAAACGATCTATGCGTTCGTCAATATGTTGATCATCGCGTTCTCTCACACAGCGTTCTTGATGTTTTTCCAACCCACCATAAACATCATCAAGGGTCAAAGCTTCCTTGTTTAAGGATTTTTGCCAATAAGCAGTTAATAAAACAACCGACACCCGTGGATAAAGAATCGGCATTATAAATCCGAATGTCTCAAAAACCTTCCCTAACTGTGCCCAGTAATTCAATTCTCCAGGCCCTGGGACATAGGCTAAGGTCGGGAAAAGGTATTCCTGAACAACTGGACGCGTCACCACATTGGGAGAAAATCGTTCTGGCGCTTGTGCTAATAATTCGTTAAGGGCATCCAGATCCCAAGGTTCCTCTTGACCCTTTAAATAGAATGTTTGATCAATATATTGGATCAACTTTCGCTCTGGTAAGGACAAAAATAAATTAACGTCAATGCCAGTTTGCTGGATTTGGGCTTCAAACCCCAGTTTCACCCATTCCTCCGTCCGCTTAGCCAAGGCATCTCGAACATCGGTGTGCATCTTCAAAATCCGCTCAAACATCGGGGCAGCGAGGCGCTTGAATTCCGGCAACAAAGGATCAAAGAATACAAGTCCCCACTTACTGACAAGCCACTGTAGTGTTAGAGCAAACCACTGTGTCAAATTCTCCGCTTGCTCTAAGAACTGTTTGCATTGTTTTAAGACGGTAGATCGGAATTCACTGTCTGGCAATGCCCCAGTAAGTTGAGCTTCAATCGTTTCCCAAGAAGGAACCTGTTGATTTCCGACAGATTGCCCTCCCCCATCGCCAGGGAGACGACAAGAGGATAACTTTCCTTCTGAATTCAAAATAAAAGTCTCACGAATCTCTAACCAATCATGATCATCACCTGCAATCCAGAAAACCGGTACTACCGGACGACCAAGTTTTTCTCGTTGCTCTTTGGCGAGTCGAATGGTTGTCATAGCCTTATATAAAGTATACAACGGGCCGGTCAAGATTCCCGCCTGCTGACCAGTAATAACAACAAGCGTTTCCTTTAGCCTCAGTTCTTCAATCATCTGCTGAGTTTCCGTACTTGTCCCTAAATTCTTATGAAAGGCTTTTAAAGCATCCGCCAAACTCTCTCGAGAATAAACTCTTGTATCTAAATAAGCCGCACGCCGCTCGAAGTTTTCTTGAATCTTGGGATTCCCGCTCGGAAAGAATAAAGCCACTTGTTCAAAACAAGTAGCCATAGTTTTCATTGGATTTCTCATTTCTTTCATATCTATCCCCCCGCTACCTTTTTGACCACGTGGGTATTTTATCATACTAGGCAGAAAGTACAAACTTACGTTTATTTACTTTCTGGAAGCAGAAGTGCAACTAAGGCTACCGCTGGCACCTGAAGGCTTGGCGCTAGCCTTAGTTTTCTTTATCCACGGCCAGAAACCGCAATTTTTCCAGGTTCACCTTTTTGAATACGTCCAACAATAGCTGCAGCAGGGGTCTTATTCGTCTTTAACTGTTTAATTAGTGAATCAACGCGTTCCTCTGGCACGGCCATCAGTAATCCTCCTGAAGTAATTGCATCAAAGAGCACGATCTGTACTTCCTCAGAGACCTCTTGAGCAAAGTCCACCTTGCCTTCAAGGTGACGTCGATTGGCTTGTGTCCCCCCAGGTATAGCCTTCTGTTTTATACAATCCCAAACACTATCCAAAACTGGCACAGCATAAGCATATACTTCCGCACTACAGCCACTAGCTTGTAGCATTTCATGCAGATGACCAAGAAAGCCAAAGCCTGTTACATCCGTAACGGCATGGACTCCAACTTCAATAGCAGCTTCGGCCGCACCCTTGTTCAAGGTCGCCATCACCTCAATAACTTCTGCTTCTGCTTCTGGCGCTACAATCCCACGCTTAATCCCAGTCGTGATGATCCCTACCCCGAGCGGTTTAGTAAGAACTAAAACATCCCCTGGCTCAGCCTTCGCATTCGAGAGAACATGGTCTGGATGGACGATACCCGTGACTGAGAGTCCATATTTCGGCTCTGCATCATCGATGGAGTGTCCTCCGACAAGAACTGCGCCTGCTTCCCGAATCTTCTCACTCCCACCTTGTAGGATCTTGGCTAGAATATCCATCTTCAGCTTCCCTACTGGAAAGGAGACCAAATTCATTGCCGTCAGCGGTTTACCTCCCATTGCGTAAATATCACTTAAAGCATTAGCTGCAGCAATCTGCCCGAACGCATAAGGATCATCCACCACAGGGGTAAAAAAATCAACACTTTGCACAATAGCCTGGTCATCATTTAAGCGGTAGACCCCAGCATCATCCGAAGTCTCCATACCTACTAATAAGTTGGCATCCTCTATATTGGGAGGCAAGTAGCGCAAAACTTGCGCCAGGTCCGCAGGACCTATCTTGCATCCTCAGCCAGCCTTAGTCGAAAACTGGGTCAACCGGACTTTATCTTGAATTGTAAGATCCATCACCGACACCTCCATATCTCAATCATCCATTACAACTATGTCAACTTAATGTATCACTCTTTAATTATATCCTTATTGGGGATGAAAGCAAATAGGAGGAAGTGTCTGTCTTGGCATGCGTACGGCAAGACACTTCTAAACCAACTCGCCAAGCCGCCGCACAATATCCTCCCGATCCCCAACCAAGATCGTTCTTACATCGATGTGAACCCAATCCTTATGTATTCGAGCTAATATCGCGATTGGCCCCAAGCGCAGGAACTTTTCTAACTCGATAGCACTTCTAGTCTTCAATCGGATGGCACACACCCAAGTTGGAAGATCAACCGTAGGCCATGCTCCACCGCCGACCTGCGAGACATCCTCTTTTAATTCGACTGAGATAGCGGGATTTGACTGAAGTGCCTCTCTAAGCGCTGACGCTGCTGCTTTCAAGGTATCCATAGGAAGAGAGAGCATCTTCCAGACGGGGATATCCTCTAATCCCCCATTTTTATATAAAAGGAGGGTTCCTTCGAGGGCTGCTAAGGTCAATTTATCGACCCTCAATGCCCTGGTCAACTGATTCGCCCTCAAACGTTTGATAAAATCTTGCTTTCCTACAATGATTCCTGCCTGAGGGCCGCCCAGCAATTTGTCGCCACTGAAGGAAACAAGGGAAAGCCCTGCTTTTACAGTTTGCTGGATGGTTGGTTCGAGAGGAAAACCAAGGGTTGTCCCATCAAAAAAGCTTCCGCTCCCTAAGTCTTCCATCACAGGCAAATTTCGCATTGCCCCGAGTTCCACTAACTCAGCCCCTGAAACGTTATGGGTGAATCCTTCAACCCGGTAATTACTCGTATGTACTTTTAACAACACGGCCGTTTCCGGTCCGATAGCTGACTCATAGTCTCTGAGCCAGGTTTTATTGGTGGTTCCAACTTCAACGAGTTTGGCTCCTCCAGCTTTCAAAACTTCTGGAATTCGAAAGGACCCACCAACCTCCACCAGTTCTCCGCGGGACACAATAACGTCTTTCCCTTGGGCAAACGTATTCATCATCAAAAGTACTGCAGCAGCATTATTATTAACTACCATAGCTGCTTCTGCCCCAGTCAGATGACAAAGGAGCTCTTCAACATGGACATAGCGTGACCCCCGCTCCCCAGTCTCAATATTCAGTTCAAGATTGCTATACCTCTCAGCTTGTTCTGCAACAAAACGAGCGACCTCTGGCGCCAGCAAAGCTCTTCCACAATTAGTATGTAAGACAACACCGGTCCCATTGATGACCCGCCTCAAACTAGTTTCAGGGTGTGTCAGTTCTTGCAGAAGTTGAGTTTTCAGCCAAGACCAAAGAGAGACTTCAAACTCAGCAAGTGAACTCGTCCAACTAGAGTTGGCTGAATCTGTAAAATTCCGATTGACATTTTCCCGCGCCTTTTGTAAAACCTGTCGAACTCCCTGCGTTAAACGAGGTAACTGCTTTTCATTCGCCAAAAACGGACTGAATTCTTCGTCATGCTCCAGCCGAGAAATCACTTCGTGAACAGCCGGAAGGGACCTCAGGCGCCTTTGTTTCTCTTGATCCACTCGATTATCACTCCTTAGTAGCCACCCCTAATATCGACCAATTAAGCTGAAACAAGCCCGCACACTTTTTAGGATTTCGACAGCCCGATTGGCATATGATAAAGGAAACTTACATCCGAGGAGTTTTAAACCTCCATCTGATGTTTTGCTGAACTTTCCACAGGCAGCTCAGACTTACTTTTTCTTGAAGTATTCGTCATCTGCCTTCAGCTTCTGACTTCCAACTTCTGACTTCGAGGAGGTAGATCCATGTCCATTAGCAGCTCAACTCTGCCACTAAACCAGCCAACTCACCTAGCTGTCATTATCCCATTCAAAAGGCCAGCCCGCACAAATGAACAGTTCCAATCCTGTATTTTTTGTGGTAAAACAATGAAGATCCAAAACTTTAAAGGCAAGACCGTTTGCATACAATGTCTGCTTCGAATTCCAGATATCTTTTCCTGTAGATAGACATTAAGCGCCATTGGCGAGAAGGTAGGAGTAAGAAAAGGGAAGCATTCGCTTCCCTTTTCTTACTCCTACCTTCTTCATTCTACTTTATGAAGGCTTTTTAAAAGAAGCATTAAGTGTTTGCACAGCCTTTAACGGAATGATTACCTTTCCATGTTCGGATAGAAAAACACCAGTTGTAGCCACGATTTCCCCGTATTCATCCAAGATAGCCTCAGTTAACAGTCTCTTTTTGCCAGTTCCCATACGATTCAAGACAAGGTAATATTCACTTTCGAATAAAAAGAGTCCTGAACGCAACTGATTAAATTCGGGCAAACGTCCAACTGCACCTAAAACATCTTCGAAGTCGGTGAACACATAAACTAATTCTGTCACTCGCCCCTTATTGGACTTACGCGCCACTTTCTCCTTATTAGAACCCTCGTTTTGCTCTTCTTGCTTCATAATTGTAATTACAAACTCGTCATTCGAGGCCACAGTCGCCTGAATCCAGAAGGGCTGATCTAAATTAAACTCAACTTCTTCTCTTGCCTGTGCAATGAGTTCCCAAAACAATTGTTCCGTCTTCGCTGATCGTTGAAATAGATCGGCCATCGTAATATCCCTGTCAGTTAGTTCTGTCAAGGAGATAAAAATGCGGATGGTATGCTCGTTAACTTTTTGAACACGCATAACCCCACTCTCCTTTCCGCATTCAAGCTCATACCCTATCTTATTCCCATTATAGCATATTACGCCATCACTTTTTCTGTGAAATATTAGAATTTATACCATGTTTCTCATACTATTTTTTTATCCGATCCGAATTAATTCATACTCCCTGCTTCCTAAACCAATCGTTTCACCATAGGAAAGCTGGATAGTCCAGTCTACATTCGGAAATAGAACCCGAAATTTATCATGTTCTTCATGGCGTTCCCCCAACTCAGAGAGCGGGTTTCCGTACGCTTGGTTAATAAGATCCACCGCAGCCTGATCAATGGCAATCGGATCTTTAGACGCGAGAATTCCAATATCGCCAACAATAGGCACATCATTCCAGCCACAACAGTCACACAACGGGGAAACATTTGTCACAAAAGTAATAAACCCAGTTTTCTCGTCTTTACCTTTAAGCACACCCGCGGTGTACTCAGCAATCTTTTCCTGAATAGTGTCGGCTTCCGTTTTCCAGTTAATCTCAATGGCGCGTACTGGACAGGTAACTGTACATTCACCGCACCCAATGCATTTGTCTTGTGAAATTTTCGCCTTGCTTTCCACGACAATAGCGTCTGCCGGACACCATTTAGCACATTTACCGCAGGCTATGCAGATTTTTTCATTGACCAGCGGCAACAAATCCGAGTGTTGTTGCTGTTTACCAGCGCGACTACCCAGACCCATTCCCAGATTTTTCAAAGTTCCTCCAAACCCTGTCGCCTCATGCCCTTTTAAATGAGTAACTGCCAATAACACATCAGCCTGAACTGCAGCACTCCCGATCTTCACCTCTTTAAAGTGTTTAAGATTGACTGGCACTGAAACATAGTCTTTCCCATTTAGACCGTCGGCAATCACCAAAGGAGCCCCCACGACGGAGTAATCAAAACCATTCTCAATCGCCGTCTCTAAATGGTCAACTGCATTCGAACGAGAACCAGCATAAAGCGTATTGGAATCCGTGAGGAAAGGGCGTCCCCCTTTTGATTTAACCTGCTCCACGAGACGACGCACATATTGAGGACGAACATAAGCAAGGTTTCCGCGTTCTCCAAAATGCAGTTTGATCGCTACGAGGTCATTAGGTGAAATCGTTTCAAGTAATCCTGCACGCACAATTAAGTGCTCAAGTTTTGTTAAAAGGCTTTCTCCTCTTTTTGTTTTCATGCTGGTGAAATAAACTTTAGAACTCAATATAAGCACTCCTTCTTTAAGGAACAAGCTCTTTTTTCCCTATCTTATTAGACTATTCATTTTTAAGCAAACTTCCCACTAATTCACAACGCACAACCTCCCGTCGTACCGGGAGATAAGTCAGTCTCACTTGGTCATCTATGTTAACATTCATATAGACGTAATTATCGACATAGAACTGGTTTTGTATTGAGCCAGAACGGACGTCTAATGTGTAGGTGCTAGAGCCAGGATCATAGGTTTTCCCTTCAACCACCCCAAGAATATTACCCGGTTGAGAAAACCAATCTGACTGGGAATATAGTAGTAATTTTGTATAAACCACTAAAACTCCAATCCAGATTAAAGCTTTGCCCGCCAGCAGTAAGAAGCCCCATGCATCACGAGCATAGCGCCACGTGACCACAAATTTCCAAACAAATCGCGAAAGGACAACCACCCATATCAAAAAGAGTACCAGCAAATACGGCCAGGTCGTACTCCAGAGATAGACATAATAGTCTGCCATCACTTACCCCTTTACAACGCAGTCCTGGAACTACTTTTAGAGGCATAGCTTTCACTGGATTCAAATTGACAACCGTTTCCGCCACTTGCTTTCATACTATAAAGCAAGTGGTCCACGCGGTCGAAAAACTCGATCAGTGCCTCTTCACGATAATTGGCCACGCCCATACTCAAGGTCACCACCTCACGATTCGGAAGGCTTTCAAACGAATGTCGAATCCTCTTTATGATGTATCGTGCTTGTTCAATATCCGTATCTGGCAAAACAATAGCAAATTCATCCCCACCAAAACGGTAAACCCCATCGATGGAACGAACGGCTCCCCGGAAAATCTGCCCTGCTGAATTTAATAACTCATTGCCTAAGCGATGTCCATGGGAATCATTATAGTTTTTAAAATGATCTAAATCAATTAGAATCAAGGTAAGAGGATCATGTCTACGCCGTGCACGCTGCGTCTCGAGTCGCATCCGCTCCTGATAAGCCCTGAAATTTCCAAGTCCAGTCAACTCATCAAGAGTTACGAGACTCAACAGCCCTCTGTTTTCATCGGCAAGTTTTTTAATTACCAGAAAAAGAGCAATTGAAATCAAAGTCACTGCCAGTGTTCTCAGCCAGAAATTAGTAATCCCCTGAATGAGAATTAAAACCACAGTAACAATTATTCCTGAAAGCCAAGGCCGAATTTTAAACCGCTCCTTAAGCGTTGATTTATCAAACATGTGTTATCGTCTCCAAGCGATACTGACAGACACCAGCCTGTCTATTTAAAGCATACTAGCGATCATCTGGCTCCTCTATAATAGGTCCTCTATAATAGGTATTGTGTTATTCTGCTAAGGGCTCTTAATTTCCTTCTTTTTATAAATTTAATTTTTGTCTTTCTAAATTACTCTGCTTTAACAATTTGTTCCTTGCCAGCACCACAGCTCGGACAAACCTTAGGGCGGCAACGACCTTCAGATGTTGCACTGCATTGAGAACATTTCCAAAGCGCCATAACAATCCCCTCCAAGCTTAATAATAATTCTAATGTTGCTTATATTCTATATATGTTCCATATTATTGTCAATATTTCAGCTGTTAGCTCATAATAGCTACAGCAATATTACTCTTTAATTCACTAAAAACAGATGGAGCCTTTCGCCTTAAGACGAAAAACTCCTTCCATTGATTTGAAGTGTAAAGTGTTAATTACAACTTGACAAAAACATAGTTGTTTGCTATTACTTCACTTCTTTATTAAAACTATGATGTATTCTGTAAATAAATACGGTATCTATAACTTGGAAATAATACTAGTACTTTTTCCTGTCGATACTACTCAGCCAAATAAGTCTGCTCGGTTCTTGAGGACTCTAGCTTTCCCGAGCTTGTTACAGTTACCCAAACCGTGCCTGCACCCGAACCCAGTTGTCGAATAGTCACCTCTGCCTGAGTTTCACCACTTGCTACTGTAGCTTTACCCCATAAGATCCCCCCTGTAGAAGTCTTGTAAACTTTTACAATATCACCAACAGCCAGACCTGCTACCGTTACCTTATCATTTGCTGTTAAACTGTTAGCGATAGAAATGTCACTGAGGTTCGGGGAAGATGACTGATCCTCTTCATCATACCCTTTCGCGACCGGATCGCTCTCTCTCATTCCTATGCTTGTTACTGATACTTTAACTGTCCCAATTGCGGTTCCCAATTGGGATATGCTAATAACTGCTTCTGTTTTATCTTTGGCAACCGTAGCCTTACCCAATAGTTTGGTTCCGGCGGCGTCGTAAACTTTGACAATATCGCCAACCTCTAGCCCTGTAACTGTCACCTTATCGGCAGTTCCCGAATTGTTTATTACGTTGATTTGACCTACTTCCAAAGGCTCTGTTTGTTCCTCTTTAAGATACCCTTTTTCGTAAGTTTCGGACTCTCTTTCCCCAGGACTTGTTACGGTCACACTTACGTTGCCAGAAGCGATTCCCAATTGCTTTATACTCGCGACAGCTTCGGTTTTGCCCTTTGCTACCGTAGCCTTACCCAATAATATGGTTTTTGCTGGAGAATCATAAACTTTGACAATATCGCCTGACGTCAGATCAGTAACCGTTACCGTATCGGCAACCCCTGCATTGTTCTTGATGTCGATATTGTGATCTGCCAATTCATACGTTTGGGGTTCCGCAATATAGTCTGTTTTAAGTCGAGTGGTTGCCTCATTTTCTCCGACTTTTTTTAAGCTTACATAAATTGAGCCCGCTTCAGGTCCCAATTGCTTTATGCTCACAACTGCCACGTCTTTAGCTTTAGCTACTGTAGCAGTACCTAATACTTGTCCTTCTGTAGAAGCATCGTAAACTTTGACGACATCGCCAGCTGACAGTCCAGTAACTGTCACCGTATCGGAAACACCAGCATTGTTTACCGCAATGCTGCTCCCTATTATCAGAGCATCCGTTACAAGTTCTTCATCATAGTTTATTGCTGAACGTTCGGACTCAGTACTTCCAAGTGTTTTTAAGCTTACATAAATAGAGCCTGCTGTAGTTCCCAATTGCTTTATGCTCACGACTGCTACGTCTTTAGCTTTAGCTACTGTAGCAGTACCTAATACTTGTCCTTCTGTAAGAGCATCGTAAACTTTGACGATATCGCCAACAGACACTCCAGTGACTGTCACCGTATCGGAAATACCTGCATTGTTTTTAACTACTGTGTTAAGATCAGTCAGCTTCGTACTTTGACCGATTGAAATTTCGCTTCGGACACTTTCCAAAGTAACGGATACATACACATTACTGCTCAGACTTGATAAGCTTACAGTTGCACTAGTTCCTGTTTTTACAGTCGAGCTTCCAAGTAACTTCCCACCTGAGGATTGGTCATACACCTTTACAATTGCACCCACTGGGAGATTGTCAACTTTTATAGATGCTTTACCTCCAACAGTAGTTATATTTCCTATACTAATGGGAGTACTATAAGCAGTTTCTGCAGTATAACCAGTAAATGTTATCTCTGCAGCCTGCACGAAACTTACTGGTACAAGAGCAAATATAAGTCCTAATAATAGTGCTAATCCAAAATTTCCTTTTTTGTTTCTTAACAAATCAATCTCTCCTCTTTATATTTAATTTTTTCATAATTTAGCTGATACTAATAAAGAGTAGCTAGCGTACCACTTACAGACTATGTACCTGCATAAAGTCTAAATTATTTCACCTCACTTTTAGCTATACTCCTACGCGGAATCGCGGAATCTCTCATAATTTCCTGATCTATGTGCACTATATCTTCCAGTGAAATTATAAAAAAATATAACTAATCCTCCTATTTTCAAAAGACCTACTACTTATATCGGTTATTCCAAGTGCAAACTTTAGCTCTTGTCATAGGACTAAAGTCCTATTCGCTCAGATTGACCCGCTAGTTTCTCCTTGCCTCTGAAACAAAAAAAAGATGCCCCAGATCCTTTTTCTAGATCTGAGTCATCTTAATATACTAAGCTTGCCAATTCTTCTGGTTCAATCCCACCATAATCTTTTGCACATAGCCCTGAGTTTCCTTATACGGTGGTATCCCATTGTATTTATCAACAGCCCCTGGCCCGGCATTATATGCAGCTAAACTCAGCGGAACATTTCCCTGAAAACGATCGAGCAAATCCTTTAAGAAATGTGTTCCACCATCCAGATTTTGGGTGGCATCATAGGGATTTTTCACCCCATAAGAAGCAGCAGTCCCTGGCATTAACTGCATTAAACCCATGGCTCCAGCAGGAGACGTCGCCTTGGAATTGTAGCCTGATTCTGCTTTGACAACTTGATGAATCAAATCTGGATTAACTCCGTATTTTTGGGCCATAGAATAAATAACACTCTCAAGCGAACCAACGTTTCCACTCTTCGCTAGGGGAGCAGAAGCAAACTTATCACCATTGACTTGTGCTGTATAAGGCAGGTCCTTCAATTGGCTCGTCAATCCTTGGGAAGCAGTCGATCCTCCCCCAAGAGCCGCCTGAAATAAGGCTGCAAAAAGTTGGGATTGTGAATCCATGCCTCCAAATTCAGACGACCCAGACTGACCAGATTGAGCAGTCTTCCAAGACGAATTCATCTGTTGAAGCTGAAACATAAGAAACATCTGGGCGACATCCATGCAAATAAGCCTCCTTCCACTACCCTACATTAGAAAAACTATTATTATTAACCTTGACTACTCTACGAAGTTAACTGACTCAGCCCCACAACCTCGTTGCTCTGCAAAATCTGCTCTGGAATGAGTTGTATGATAATGCGATCCGGAAGATTTACAATACCGCCGATAAATGGAGCCGTGACCAACGGTGGCGGGGGATCAATATTTTCTAAAATTCGAACCTCTCGGACTTCGTCCACAGCAAAAGCTACATAATCTCCATGAACCTCGGTGATTAAAGCAAAAGTATTCCGCTCTGCCGATTGATCCGAACTATCCGCAGGTACGTTTGCATCACCAATACCAAACCTTACATGCAAATCGATGATAGGGATGGCCTTGTCTCTCAGATTAATTAGGCCACGTACATAAGGAGGAGCTTGTGGAATACCACGCACCTCTCCCAAGCGGGTGATCTCGCGGACCACTGCGATTGGCATTGCATACTCTTCTTCGCCCAGGGTAAAAACGACCACTTGAACTGCCATCCTGCCACATCCTCTACAACTATATCTTCCCGACCTCGTTAACTGCCTTCCCCAACATTTCATCTTGGGTCTGGACTACTTTTTGATTGGCTTCATACGCTTTCATGACCGACATCATTTGAACCATTTGTCCTGAGAGATCGACATTGGATGTTTCAATCGCGCCCTGTCGAATTTGTGCCCCAGCTGAAACTTGAACTGGTTGAGCCGAATTGTATAAGGATTGGCCTTCACGTTGTAAAGCCTCTGCTGGTATCTCTACCACACGTAGACGGCCGGCGTTTTGTCCTTGATCTATAATTGTGCCATCTGCATTAACTCTAAATTCAGAACTTATTGGGCCTATTGGCCCGCCTTCTCCCTGAAGGGCATAACCATCCGCAGTTCGCAGCATTCCAGCACCGTCTACCTGGAAATGTCCATTGCGGGTATACCGTTCTCCAGCCGGCGTCTGAACTACAAAGTATCCTGGTGACGTTAAAGCCAAGTCCATATTAACATCCGTGGTCTCTATCGACCCTTGAACATTTGACAGAGTAAGGCGATCGACACCTAACCCCGTCCCCATCCCGCCGACTGCTACAGAATCCTGGCTTCCGCTCATGCGCTCAATCAGCATCGATGGGAACGAAATATTACTAGCCAGTTCTTCTTTGTAGCCCGGGGTCTTCATATTGACGAGGTTATCCCCAATAACTTCACTCTGCGTTTGCGCAGCTAACATACCTGTAGCTGAAGAATACAATCCTCGTATCATTTTACCCCGCCTTTACTAGTTACTAAGAAGTATCTAATTTGAGCGATTCATGAATCCCCTAATTGTTCCGACCCAAATTGGGCAATTCATGAATTGCTCCTACTTGAGAACTGTACGCAGCAAACCTAGTTGAGAAGAGATAGCATTAGTAAGGGAGTTATAATACAGTCCATTTTCCGCGACATAAGCCATCTCTCGATCTACATCCACGTTATTTCCATCATTGCGCAATGAAGTTGACTGATCCGTCACAACCCCCGAACCATCGCCTGCTGCAAGACTCCTCATGTGCTTCGGAGACGTCAGCTTCAACGGAAGAACTCCACCTTTTTCCCCTAAAACAGCGCCGAGGACCGCTTGGAAATCAACATCTGAACGTTTAAACTTTGGAGTGTCAATATTCGCTACGTTATTAGACAAGATCTGTTGCCTCATACCTGAAGCATCAAGTCCCTTTTGCAAGACATTTAAAACAGGTCCATCCAACCAACCGGCCATTCTGTTACCTCCTCATTGAATTGGCAATTCCCCACATCTGATCTCCGTCCTGAACCAGCCTAGCATTCACTTGATATGCTCTCTGGACCTGGATGAGATCCGTCATAGAGGTAGCCAAGTCCACATTTGATTGCTCCAGAGACTGACTACGAATTGTTCCTAACACCTGATTACCCGCTAGGACACTACCTGGTTGTCCGACCTGTGGTTCGCCTGAATTAACAGAAGGCATAAAAAGATTATTTTCGTTTCTTTGTAACCCTTTAGGATTCTGAAAGGCTGCCAGAACAAGCTGTCCAAATTCCATACGTTCTCCATCGCTAACCCCAGTTATCCTGCCATTAGAAGCAATAGACAAGTCTGTCGCACCGGAGGGAATCGAGATACTCGGTTGTACAATATTTCCTTGCATATCGGCAAGTTGCCCTGCCTCATCCACTTGGAAAGCCCCTGCACGGGTATAGCTCGTCTGCCCATCCGGTGTTATAACTTGAAAGTACCCCGATCCATCAATTCCTAAATCTAACGGACGATCAGTCTGCCCCAGATTACCTTGTTGAAGATTAGTCCCACTGGCACTAAAGAGCACTCCAGCTCCAACATCAACGGTAACCTCTGCATTCCCTTCAGTTGCTGTATTTCCAGAACGTATTTCTGTTGACAAAGCCTCAGCAAAAACCACCTGATTCGCTTTAAATCCCGGCGTATTGACATTCGCCAAGTTATTGCCTATGATGTCTATCGCTATCTGCTGCGCACGGATTCCCGACGCAGCAGTTCCTACTAGGCGCATGAGGCAGCCCTCCGTTTTCTCCAAATGAGTTCAACACTCATACTATTAGCGTTTGAGATTAATAAGTTCTTCTAAGAGTGTATCTGATACCGTGATTACCCGCGAATTCGCTTGGAAACCACGCTGAGCCGTAATCATATCTGTAAATTCGGTTGAAAGGTCAACATTAGACATTTCCACAGCACTAACTATTAGTTTTGTTCCTGCAAGATAAGGACCCTCAGTAGCACCATCGCCATATACTATAGCCGGCCCAGAATTGTTAGATACCTGGTAGAAACTACCTCCCAAGCTTGTCAGACCAGCATCATTTGAAAACTTCGCAATTGCAATTCCCGTATTAGTATCAATTGGTTCTCCTTCACCCGTATCTATTCGAATACCTGTTATAACACCTGTTCCATCGATGCTATAGCTACTATACGTATCAAAATCAATGTGAATGGCTTCATCATTTGTGTCTAATACCTGCGCGCCTGATCCCGGATCAACTAAATACCCTTCACCATCTAACGTAAAAGCTCCTGAGCGAGTATAAACTCGATCAGTCCCATCGGTTGTTAAAACAAAGTAACCAGATCCTTCTATCATCATATCCGTGGGATTCCCCGTCGACTGTGAACTCCCTTGAGTCATAATCTGATCGATGGACCCCAGCGAAACCCCCAAGCCAATCTGAACAGGATTAGTACCTCCACTAGGGGGAGTATCCGTGTTATGAGGCGTCGAAGCCCCTTTCAAGGTTTGGCTTAGCATTGTCGAAAACGTCACCCTACTCCGTTTAAATCCCGTGGTATTGACATTAGCAACATTGTTCCCGATAACATCCATTTTGACTTGGTGATTTTTTAACCCCGAAACTGCTGCATATAGCGAACGCATCATAGTCCATATTCCTCCTCTTTATTTACTCAGTCACTGTTGTATCAGTAGTTGTATCAGGCTTTTGTTCCTTAACCAATGTAATTAGACCCATTTCTAAATCCACCAGCGTTCCATCTTCTTTGCGAATCTGCAACTTAGGATCCCCATCAAGCCACTTCACTGTTTCGACGGTTCCTTCAATAATAGTCTCACCATCAGTATCGACTCCGCTCACCCATTTGCCGATCATGGCTGCTCCTTGCATAAGTGAAGATTGTTGGGAGAATAGGGACATAGTACTGTCCAAGGCGTCCATGGATGCAGCGATATTGTTCATCTGCTCCAAAGAGCTGAATGTAGCTAATTGCGCGATTGAATCTTTGTTATCCGTAGGATTCAGGGGGTCTTGATTTTGCATCTCCGCAATAAGTAACTTGAGAAAATCATCTTTTCCCAGTGAATCATTGGTTACGATATCTTGGCTTCCGTTCGTATTGTTAGTTGTATTTGTTCTTAAAGTTGTATCAATGGTGTTACTCATAGCTACCTCCTATGCCGTGACATTAATCCGATTGAGTCCATTTTGTCCTAGAGAAAGGGGATTGATTGGAATCAAATCCTCGTCTTCATTAGGGAGTGAGTCACTTTGCTGGAGCGCCCTTTGGGACTCATCACTCTGAGACTGTTGTTGCCGTTCTCCGCCTTGTCCCATTTGCAACGAGCCACAGTTCACACCCTGGTTCATTAAGTTTTGGCGCAAATCCGAGAGCTGATTCTGAAGGAGTTGTCCTGTCGCCGCTTCAGAGGCTTGCACCTGCATATGGACCTGTCCACTCTCCCAACGCAAAGAAATCTGAATTTTCCCCAAGTCCGCTGGATGAAGCTGAATATCTAATTGCTTTAACACCTGTTGCTTGAGCATCACTTGCTCACGCACTACAGTAGAAATCTGTTCCCATACAGGAATCGCGACTACTTTTCCGTCGGAAAGGGTTAGCGGTACCACGTTAACCACAACTCCAACCTCTGAACTGGAAGACTGAGTTAGAGCATCTTTTGGGCCAAATAGTTCTACGGATTTCATAGAGTTAGCCTTGTTAGCTTCACTAAAAATATCTTGAAAGTTTTTTGTGTTTTTGCTTTCTTGAAGACCCATTCCTTCGGATTTCTGCAAAACGTTCGTCAGAGTATCTTTCGAAGCGGTCGCTATAGAATCTAAGTCAATCCCACTGCCTTTTAGCTGATCGATAAGTGCTTCTCTTACGCCTTGAGGTACTTTTTCCCCTCCCGTCCCTTCTACAAAGAGAGGGTAAAGAGCGGCCAGGATATTAGCTGCCTTCGTGCTCAACTCAGGATTAGCATTCCCTAACGCAGAACCCTCAACTGAGCGTTGAAGTCCGTTTTGAGCATTAGTACTAAGTTCAGCCTTAATAGCCTCATCCGTCATGGTCATCCAGCCTTGTGTGATCCTCGCCAATTCTTGACGAAGATCCTTTGCCCCCATGCTATCTGCTCTTTCGAGGTCCACCTCTGGAGTAGAATCAGTAATCACTCCTGAAAGCTCCACTAAAAGCTTGTTTATCACCTGTCTATATTTATCCAATTCCGTGATTCCGAGGTTATCCTCTTGAGGATTCATTATCGTCATCCCTGTCGACCCTGAACCCTCCTCTGAGCCTTGAGAAATTAGATTCAACAGTGGGGCAAGATTCTTGCCTCCTGTCGAATTTTCAATCCTCTGACTCATACTTTCTCCGGAATTGGCCTCCTTGCCTGCCGGAAGCATCACCTGCGAAATAAGAGGAAGTACAATATTACCGTACGCTAGACTTTCCAATCCATCTGGGCTCTGGCCACTTGGCAATGGACTAGTATTAGTCTTTTCCTCCACATCTTGGTCTGCTTTAGAGGAGCTTTGCCCTTTCGAATTTAAGTATGATTTTAATTTGCCAGTAAGCATAGTAGCAAAATCAGATGCTCCATTTCCAGAGCTGCCTGACGTCTTTCTTCCCATGGAGGAAGACATGTTCTCTACTTTATTGCCACCCTTTGGGATATTCGAAAGGACATCTATACCTGCCATTTACCATCACCTCCTAAATAAGTCTTCTTTAGCTATATCGGCAAACTCCCAATAAAACATTAGGATGTTTATTTCTTAAAATAAATTCTTCTTTTGTCGACTGAGCCTTCCTCGCAAGCGTAAGATTGCTTGGGAATGAAGTTGGGAAATTCTAGATTCAGAAAGCTTCATGACTGCGGCAATCTCTTTTAACGTTAATTCTTCTTGATAATAAAGCCCCACTACCAATTTTTCTTTGTCTGGTAATTTTTCCACAGCTATAGCAAGGATCTGTTTTTGTTCCTCTTTTTCTATCACAGAATATGCCTCTTGGGCATCTGTATCCATCAGCAAATTAAGGGGTGTGCCACTACTATCCCCTTCATTATCGACAGTGGTTTCATCAAATGAGGTGAGCGTTAAAATTTGTGCCTGGGCTAAAACTCCTTCTATATCCCGAACCTCAGCTTTTAGTAACTCTGCAACTTCACCTACCGTAGCAGCCCTTCCCAGTCGATATTCCAACTCAACAAAGCCCTCTTGAACCCGTTTCACTTTTTGTCTCGCCGAATGTGGGACCCAATCCATAGTTCGGAGTCCGTCGATCATCGCTCCGCGAATACGGATCGAGGCATAGGTTTCGAATTTCCACCCCCGGGCTGCTTCAAATCGTTCCAAGGCATCGAGTAACCCAAAGACACCATAACCAATGATATCATCCTCGTCGACATGGGGAGGCAACGAAATTGCTAAACGGCCAGCAATACGTTTAACCAATGGCAAGTATTGTTCGATATGCTCTTGTTTCCAAGATCCGCGTGAGGCGGCTTCATAGGCTTTCGGTACCAAGTTTACTCACCTCCGAATTCAATTTTCGTGACAATACCTCTATACTGATTCTCTTAATTATCTATCATCATTTATTTATCTAATTTTTTAAACGTTTCTTTATCCCAACCCATACTGCGGACAATATCTGCTTGTCGCTCACTACTGGGTAGCCCTGAACTTAAATCACGATCGACCTGTCCGGCAATTCTCTCTTCTTGTACCTCTGAGGCAAGAGGCTGATCGTCTCCAACTGAGAAGTCAATATTACCACCATAGACAGCAGCCGAGTCGAGCGGGCTATCCTGCGGTTCTTGGAGCGCAGTCCTTTCAAACAGGCTTAAACTTCCCGCCATCAAGATATACATAACCCCAAAAGAAACCCCGGCCCGAACTATTAATTCGAATGTTTTCACCGCATTGATCCAACTAAGAAACACGACAATAATCGCAGTAACTAGTGACAGGATTAAAACCCATTTCTGATACACTTCTTTTTTAAAAGTCATCAAACCACCTTTTCCCCTTGATTAATCGTCCGGATGCGCAATGCTCCCGTTCCAACATCAAAATGAATTGTGCGTCCAAAACTTCCGCCGACATCAGCTACCAGGAGAGGAATTCCATATTTTTTCAGTTCCTTCTCTACTGCTTCGGCATTACGGTCCCCAATTTTGAGAACGGGAGGTTTTCCAGGAAATGAAAACATCTGAGCACCACCTGCCATCTTAGCCCTGAGGCGAGATTTATTAGCACCCATACCCGCAATATCCCGTAGCAGTAATTCCATTGCTGTATCCGCGTATTTCGCTAGATTTCCCCCAAGGCTTCCATTAGCCGTTGGTAGCATTATATGAGCCATCCCGCCCACCTTCAGAAACGGATCATGGATGCAAATTCCGATACAGGATCCTAGTCCAGCGGTTAGCAAAAGATCGGGCGCTCTCGCAATCTTATAATCTGCCATTCCCACACTAATAACGACACTCATAATCCCATGGCCCCCAACAATTTTTTAAGTGAACCCGCATCCGGCAGAAAGATAAATTGCCCTTCAATTTTAGGTGTTCCGGAAAGTTGTGTATCAATAAACAATACAGTTTCATCCAGTACACCCTCTTCCAGGAAAATAGCATCTAAAATAGCTCCAATCATATCCACTGCTAAAGCAGGCACAGAAGGTTGAAGGGGAATCCCCGAAAACTGTGTCAAGGCCATAATGAATGAACTCACCAAGATATTTCCTACTTCTTTCAAGGCCGATTGGGCCATCTCACTTGTGTAAAGGTCCATCTGTTCACTCGTCCCAAACAGAGCTTGAACCACGATTTCGGCACTTTCTACAGGAAAGAAAAAAACTGCTTTCCCTGAGGCCTCCCCCTCAACTTTCACATAGATGACAGCCTGAGGCGTGTCAAGTTGACCAATAATCTCAGAAACCTGTTCGAACGGAATTGCCCAAACCTTCGGAACAGACATATCAATCCGCCGTTGTAAAAGGACAGACAATGCTGTTGCGGCATGTCCCGACCCAATGTTTCCTATTTCTCGCAAAGCATCAAGTTGGAACTGCGTAATCTTCATTTCTTATTCCAGTCCTTTCTTACGCATAGCCCTCTGTATCTCAAAGACGCAAGAGATAATTCGATCTCGGTCTCGTTCAGAGATGTCATGGAATTCTACTGAAACCCTATAGTGTTTCCTATCATCGATAGCTTCCACACGACAAACACGGACCGGCGTCTTCATCTCTCCACTCGGCAAAGATAAGAAGACATAAAGTAACGAATCGTTTTCTACCCGCTCCTTCGTCAAAAAACGCATCCCACCACCACTCAGGTCAAGCATCGTTCCGTGCTGAATCTCGCTCAGACCTTGCCTAGTCACTGATAGAAACGATATCGGGTATAGGGCAGTAACTCGAACATAGTTGCGACGTTGGACTTTATCTATAGACTCTGGCAGCTCTAAAATAAGCATTGGAATCGGGACCGCGATTCTTTGCATTATTTTACCCTGAAACGAGTAGACTGCCGCTTCGTCCCAAAATATCAATTTCACCTTTGTTCCTTCGCGCAAAGGCACCACTTCGCCATGATCAATTGGTGCCCCAACCGCGAGGATCTTTTCTCCCACATCTTCAATACGCGTTCGATATCTTCCCTCATAATTCCCTTCAGATACGACAAGTTCCACTACCTGCCCAAGAATAAGTTTCTTCTTGTGCAACAAATTCTCACCCCCCCTCCCGTAGTTCGTGGTTCGACTATTAATTACCCCTCAACTGGACCGAAATAAGTACCTATAGGCCAATAATTCCACACTACAACGAGCGTAGCAACTTGCTCAGAAAATTCCTCACACCGCCAGCCTGACGTGGCGGCCGTTGATAAATCCCAGCTACCGTACCGGCAATCCACTGAATACATTTATAGGCTGGACTTGTGGGAAAGCTAATACCTAAAGGCTCTTGCTGCATGACAGATCGTCCAACATTCGGATCATCATAGATCCATCCCATAAAATCAAGCGAGCCATCCAGAAATTTGTGGACAGCCGTCTCCAACCTTTTAAACGTCGCTAGAGCGTCTGCTTCTGTCCGCACCCGATTAGTAACCACATGGATCGGTACTTCGATAGCTTCACTCTTCAACGCTTTGAGCAAACCATACGCATCAATTAACGCTGTAGGCTCCGGCGTTGTCACGAGAATAATATCGTCAGCTGCCCGCAAAAAATTCGTTACTGTATGCCCGAGCCCCGCTCCTGTATCAATTATCAGTATGTCGGTCATATCTTCCAACCGACCGAGATTAGTTAAAACATTGGTTAATTTATCCCGATCTACATTGGCAAGGGCTTGGACTCCGGACCCCCCCGGTATGATCCCTATCCCCCGAGGACCTGTTAAGAGAATCTGTTCGATCGTTTTTTCTCCAGATATTATATGCTCAATCGTATACCTAGCGGTAAGACCGAAGGCAATATCCACATTTGCTAGACCTAGATCTCCATCGAGAATAATGATGCGTTTTCCAGTTTCAGCAAGGGCTAAGGCTAAATTAACCGTAAAATTAGTTTTACCCACCCCCCCTTTGCCGCTGGTCACTGCAATTACTCTCATCTTATTTTGCTTGCGATTTTTACTGGAGACCAACTCGCGTAAGACGCTCGCCTGATCATGCACTGGGCATCTCCTCCCCTAGTACATATCTTGCTAAACGGTTCGGCGTAGCCGCCACAATGTCATTCGGGACATTTTGACCGTTCGTCAGATAGGCTGTGGGGAGCGTAGTCTGACCCAAAAGATTTAGAATAGCCCCTGCACTCTCTGTCTCATCTAACTTTGTAAAGATCAAATGTGTCGACAGAGCTTCAAATCGTTGATAGATCCGAAGCTGATCCGCCGGTTGCGTAGTCGCACTCATGACTAGCATTGAGAAATCCGGTTTCGCTTTATTTAAAAATGCTCGGAGTTCAGACATATGTAAGTCATGGTGCGGACTTCGTCCTGCCGTATCTATAAAAATCAGTTCTTTATCCATATGAAGACTTAAGGCCTTATGAAGTTCACTCGGAGTCATGACTACTTCAACGGGAACGCCGATAATTTCACCAAACGTCTTGATTTGCTCCACAGCCGCTACACGATAGGTGTCTGCCGTGATCAATGCAATTTTCCGCTTATCTACCACACTAAAACTTGCCGCAAGTTTACCGATAGTTGTTGTTTTACCCACGCCGGTCGGCCCAATTAGGGCGATAATTATAGGTTTGTCCTGCTTAGATTGTATAGGGCCTGTCAGTCCGCAAATTTCTATAATATTAGCTTCAATTCGGGAGCATACCTGCGAATCATTACCCCATTCATCTTCCAACAAAGTATGTTGTACGTCAGTTATTAAGCGCTTAACTAGGGTTCCGCTTATTCCCCTGTTCTGTAAATGATCCGCCCATCTTTGGAGCAACGGAGGCCAAACACTTTTTATTTCACCAAGCCCCTCCATTTGCTTATTCATTTTCTCAAGCATTAGGTGCATAGACTTCATCTCCATCTGGAGGGCTCCGGGTTGATCCTTAGAATCAGACACTGGTCTAGCAGGCTGTATTACTTCCGGGGTATCATACACATAATTCGAAGTAGGCTTTATCTGCTCATTGACCGGTTTTTCTTCAATGGCAGCCGTGATTTCTACCTTCAACGTGCCAAATAAGCCTAGGAAACCACCCTCACGAAATTCACGTGTCTGAAGAATGACGGCTTCATACCCAAGTTCTCGTTTTACTTTTCCCATGGTTTCTGACACATTATCTCCAACAAAACGCCTAACTCGCACGATCCATCCCCACCATTCCTACAGCTTGTACTTGTACACCTTGAACTAATTCATTATATGAAAGCACCATTAGTTGTGGCATTTGGCGCTCCGTCACACGTTTCAAATTGATTCTCACCAGTGGAGCGCAAATAACCACTGGCGTTAACCCTTTAAGCATGACCTTCTCTACCTCTTTCGAAAGGTTTATGATGAGCACTTGTAAGATTTTCGGATCAAGTGCCAAATACGTACCATAATCGGAAGGTTGAATACTGTCGAGAATACTCTGTTCAATCTTCGGATCTAGCGTGATCACTTGAAGAGTTTTATCTTTACCGACGAGGGGCTGTAATATCTGTCGAGCCAGAGCCTGCCGAACATGTTCAGTCAAGCGGTCCAGATCTTTTGTGACCTGTGCCTGGTCTGCAAGAGTTTCAAGAATAGATACCATATCCCGAATCGAGACCCTTTCGCGCAGCAAGTTCGCCAAAACCTTCTGCACTTGCCCTAGGCTAAGTATATCTGGAATTAACTCATCCACAACAGTAGGAGCTTGCTCCTTGGCATGATCTACGAGAGTTTTTACATCTTGACGATTGAGGATTTCCCACGCTTGTGTCTTAATCACTTCTGTAATATGAGTCGCCAGTACGGTCGGAGCATCTACTACCATCCAACCGCTAAGTTCCGCTTCTTCCCGGTACATGGCATTTATCCACTTGGCATCAAGTCCGAAAGCCGGTTCTTTAGTTGGAGTACCTGGGATGGCATCGTCATCAAACCCACTACTCATAGCCATATAATGGTCTGCCAAAATATCACCCGTGGCAATTTCTGCTCCTCGGATTTTGATGACATATTGATTAGGTTGCAAATTCATATTGTCTCGAACCCGTATCACCGGAACAATAAATCCCAGTTCGCTGGCGATTTGGCGCCGAATCAGGACAATTCGGTCAAGCAAATCTCCTCCTTGCTGAACATCGACTAAAGCGATCAGAGCATAACCTAGTTCAAGTTCCATGTGGTCAATGTTTAAAAGGTTTAGGACATTTTCCGATTTTTTGCTCTCTTCAATCTCCGACTCCCTAGCCGCGGCTGTTTCCTCAACGACCAACACCTTAGAGTTCTTCCGAAGCATCACGCCTGCTCCGATTAAAGCGATAGCCACGATTATCATCGGGAATGGAGGCAACCCAAGAATGGCCAACATGATCAACACACCAGCGGTGATGAACAATGCCTTCGGATTTCGAAAGAGTTGTTTGGCTAAATCATTACCTAAATTAGATTCTGAAGCTGCCCTGGTGACAACGAGACCTGTTGCTGTTGAGATTAAAAGCGCAGGGATCTGGGAAACGAGCCCCTCCCCGATAGTTAGCAAAGTATATTTGTGGAGTGCCTCAAGTAAAGGCATCCCCTGCATGGCGACCCCCATAATAAATCCGCCAATAATATTTATGAATAAAATGATAATAGCAGCAATGGCATCTCCCTTGACAAACTTGGTAGAACCATCCATTGCGCCGTAGAAATCAGCTTCTTGCTGAATTGCTTTACGACGATCACGAGCCTGAGTATCGCTAATCATTCCCGCATTAAGATCCGCATCGATAGACATTTGTTTTCCTGGCATAGCATCCAAGGTAAACCGCGCAGCCACTTCGGAAACACGCTCTGCACCTTTGGTGATCACGATAAATTGAACAAGTACTAAGATAATAAAGATAATAAAACCTACGACCGGATTTCCACGAATGACAAATTCTCCAAACTGCTGAATGACATCTCCAGCTTGGCCGTCGAGGAGAATAAGACGAGTAGCCGAAATGTTCAAGGACAGACGAAACAATGTCAACGTTAGCAAGAGTGAAGGTAGGGCAGAAAACTCCAACGGGTCTTTGGCAAAAACCGCCAGCATCATAGTTAGAACCGAGGCCGTGATATTAATGGTAATGAGTATATCTAACAGTCCCGCAGGCAACGGAACAACCATCATGACCACGATGCCCACCATTCCTATGGCTGCTAAAACATCTGTATTATCCATTAATCTCCGTTTAATTGAAGTGGCCATGAGTGTTCCTCCTTTCTTTTAGCATTCATCTAACCCGCAGACTTCTTTTTCTTTAGCCTATATACAAATGCCAAAACCTCGGCAACCGCTTTATAAAGATCCGCTGGAATTCCTTGCCCGATTTCCACCTGAGCATATAGGGCTCGTGCCAGCGGCTTATTTTCCATAATCACGAGGTCATATTCTTTGGCCAATTCACGCATGCGCAGGGCGATTTGATCTTGTCCCTTGGCAACGACGTAGGGCGCTTTCTGAACTTTCAAGTCATAACGAAGGGCTACTGCGTAGTGGGTTGGGTTAGTGACGACCACATCCGCCTGTTTCATGTCCTGCATCATCCGACTCATGGCCATGGCCCTTTGGCGTTTCTTAATCTCACTTTTAAGTTCTGGACTTCCTTCTGATTGCTTGTATTCTTGTTTTAATTCTTCATGGGACATTCGTAAGTTTTTTTCATATTCCCACCTCTGATAGAGATAATCCAAAGCAGCTAAACCTAGAAAAGAAAGCGAGATCTTCCAGGCAAGTTCCATCAATGCTTGACCTAGAAAGACAGCTCCTTGCCTGACATCGAGTTGCTGCAAAGCGGGATAGAGATCAATACGGTCTCGGAAACTCGCATACAAGAAATATCCGATTAAAATCACTTTGGCCAAGGATTTCGTCATTTCGACCCAGGCCTTAACTCCAAACATCCGTTTCGCACCACTGATTAGACTAACTCGGGAAAGTTGGGGTTTCATAGACTCCCCCGTAAAAAGGACCCCCACTTGCATGTAATTTGCAATTAAAGCAACCATTAGGCCTGTGGCAAAAATGGGTGCCATGATCTGAATTCCTAGCCAAAGTATGTTCACCATTAAGCTGGCCACTGAACGTTCGGTCCAGTCTGAGGAAATTCCAAAGATATATAGGAAAAGCTTTTCCATGCGCAGTAACATACTCGGGATCCAGTATTTGAGAACGCTAACAAGACCCATGAGCATTAACGCCGATATTGCTTCCTGACTTTTAAAGACCTGGCCCTTTTTGCGCGCGTCTGCCTTGCGCTTGGGCGTGGCTGGGTGTTTTTTCTCGCCACTCACTGCTTCCACCCCTGATACAGTTTTAAAATCCAAGACATGTTCGTATTAAAGAGATGAGTTACAGATTCTCCAAAAAAGGGAATCGCCAGGAACAAAATGATAAATCCAAAAATAATTTTAACTGGGAAAACGATTGAGAAAATATTAAGTTGGGGCACCGTCCTAGCCAAAAGTCCCACACCGATATCCGAAACTAAAAGCGCTCCAAAAATAGGCATTGCCAATTGAATCGATAAAGTAAATACATTCGAGACTAGCTGGGCGTAATACAGATAGTTGCTGGGCAGGTTAGATGGGTTAATGGGAATATATGCATAACTCTTGAGCATGGCGGCTATAAGAAAGTGATGAGAATTAGTTGCCAATAAAAGCATCGTAGCCAAAATCACCTGGAAATTACCCATCATAGGGCTTTGAACTCCGTAAACAGGGTCAATTGCAGCGCCCATTGTAAAACCCATTTGAAAATCAATCAGTTGCCCTGCCCCTTGTAAAATGGCCGTCAACGTATAAATCAAAAATCCAATGACCAGCCCCACCAAAACCTCCTTAATCACCACCGCGATGTAAGGCAATAATTCAATAGGAATCGATGGCTTAGCTGCAGATATCAATGGGTAGACAATCACAGTAATACTTGCCGCCAATCCAAGCCTTACTAACGCTGGGACTCCCCTAGCACCAAATACCGGGGCTAACATAATCATGCCCGCCCAACGGGATAGGATTAGTATAAATAAAGAAATGTTCCACTGGAGCAGGTCTGACAGGCCCATATTTCTCTCCCCCGGTCGTGGTTCGTAGTTCCTGATTGTGGTCCGAAGACCAAGGTCCAAATTTCGTGATTCGAAATATCGAACTTAGAATATCAAACCACGACTACAGTCCTCCAAACGTCGCCAATTGTTTCAACAAATTCGAAGTGTATGCGGTTAGAACCGACAGCATCCACGGACCTAGTACCAGAAGGACAGTAATCACAGCGATAACTTTAGGAATAAAGGTAAGCGTCTGCTCTTGGATTTGCGTCATTGCCTGAAAGATGCTGACCATAAGTCCAACCAACAAAGCCACCCCGAGAATCGGTCCTCCCACAAGAAGCACAGCACCAACAGCTTCTTTTGCCATATAAAGCACCATGCTCTGATCCAAGTCGCCTCCCCCTCTCTCTCTAATTCCAGTAAAGTTATGCAACAGGTCACGCCAAAACACCATTTATCGTTTCCCAACCTAAGAGCGTCGTAGCCAAGCCTCGAGTGCGTAACTAATCCACTCCAAACGTTCAACTTTCAATTACTTAAAACTTGTCACCAGCGATTCAACCACTAGATGCCATCCGTCGACAAGGACAAACAAAAGCAATTTAAACGGTAGTGAAACCATCATGGGGGGCAGCATCATCATTCCGATCGACATCAGGGTGCTCGCGACAATCATATCAATAACAATAAAGGGAATAAATATCGCAAATCCCATTTGAAAAGCCGTTTTTAACTCACTGATAACAAAGGCCGGAATAAGAACATGCGTGGGAACATCCCGATAGGTTTTGGGCCGCTCCATTTTAGATAACCCTACAAAAAGCTCCAAATCTTTCTCTCGGGTTTGCCTAAACATAAAATTTCTTAATGGCTCCTCCGCTTTGGCTAAGGCCTCTGTCTGAGTGATTTCATTCTTCAGAAAGGGCTGAAGTGCATTCGTATTAATCTGGGTCCAAGTCGGCATCATCACAAAGAAAGAAAGAAATAAGGCCAATCCCACCATAACCTGGTTTGGGGGAAGTTGTTGAGTTCCCAGTGCATTTCGCACAAAGGACAAGACGATAATAATACGAGTAAAGGATGTCATCATCATGAGAATAGCTGGAGCCAAGGATAAGACCGTTAACATCATCAAGATTTGTAAAGACGTTCCCGTTTGTTGAGCTGCCGTAGTTCCTAAATCCAAACTTATCTCAGCTGCAAAGGCCATTCTGGGATTTGCCAACATCCCTAATCCCAGCGCGATACCAAAAGGCACACAACCTTTTAAAAATCTCCTTAACCTACTTGAAGAAGATATCATTTTTTCACCTCATCGAGCAGGCGTTCCAATTCATTAGAAAAAGATTCTTTCTTTTGGAACAGTTTCGGCCAAAGCTTCTGAAGGCTTTTAGTCAAATTATCAACCCTTTCAATAGGGCGCGTTGCTATTTCCTCCAGAATTTCGGCAGCTATTTCGGGATCATTGATCTCACTGACTTTCAATAAGTGATGATCCGATCCCCCTAAAACCTGTAACTGCCCTGCAATCTCTACTAGGTAAAGACTCTGCTGTCCACCTAAAATTTGTCGGTCGAGGACCCTTGCCCATGGCACATTCATGTTTCGAACGTTTGCCCGATTAAGACGACGGATGACCCAGAGAGACACGAGTAGAATCAGGAGGAAAACCAACAGTGTTCCCATCAGCCCCCACCAAGAAAATACAGACTCGGGAACCGCCGGAACGGCCCCCTTAGGAGGGAATTCCAGGTCTTCTAGGTTCATACTACTTCAACGCCTTCGTGACAGCCTCAACCACTCGGTCCGCTTGGAAGGGTTTTACGATAAAGTCCTTGGCCCCGGACTGAATCGCTTCAATCACCATAGATTGCTGGCCCATAGCACTGCACATGATTACTCTGGCCTTAGGATCTCGTTTGCAGATTTCCTTGACCGCTTGAAGTCCATCCATTTCCGGCATAGTAATGTCCATGACCGTCAAGTCCGGTTGCAATTCCAAATACTTATCCACGGCTACAGCTCCATTTTCCGCTTCACCAATGACCGTAAACCCATTCTTAGTCAAAATATCCTTTAACATCATACGCATAAACGCGGCGTCATCAACAATCATAATTGTACCACTCACTCGGTTTTCCTCCTTTATTTAAGCGAATTCATTCGTTCTAGGGGATGAACAATATCGGTAATTCGAATTCCAAACAACTCATTAATAACAATGACCTCACATTTAGCGATCAACTTGCCATTCACAATCATATCCACCGATTCTCCAGCCAAGCGATCTAGTTCGATGACTGAACCCGGGCCCATCTCCAGGATTTCCTTAATCGTTTTTTTCGATCGACCCAACTCCACGCTAATTTGCAAGGGCACATCCAAAATCAAAGCTAAATTGTCTGGCTGGGCCATCTGTTGAGTCGGTTGAAGCGGAGCAAACTGGGCCGGTTGGACGGGTGTCTGCATTCTAGGCTGAGTATTACCTTGTTCCATCCCATAGGGAGGTGGATAGCCGACTGGTGCCGTTGAATAAGACGATGTATCATACGCTGGTGGTGGAGATGGCTGCGAAGTTTGATAAGACAAAGGCGCAGATTGTGTTTGGGTAGTGGCTTGTGCTGCTGGAGCAGCTTCTTTTGCAGAGGAACCACCTCCCATCCCGCTCATTAACTTATCGACCATCCCTGTTGCCACACTGAGTGGGATGACTTGTATCAATACACTGTCGATAACATCTTCAACAACCATCCGGAAGGAGATGCGCACCAGCGGTTCATCGGGATGTAGGAAAGTCTTAATTATATCTTCCTCCATCGACAAATCAGTAAGCACTAAATTGGGAGGAGTAATATCCACCATAGAATGAAACATGGTGGACATGGAGGTAGCCGCTGACCCCATCATTTGGTTCATCGCCTCGGAAATACCACTAATTTGAAGCTCCGAGAGTTCAGGAGTCGGATTATTACCGTCCCCCCCCATCATCAAGTCCACGATGACCGAACCATCTTTCTGGGAAAGAATCAAAAGGTTCGAGCCCTCAATTCCAGCTTTGTATTTTACATCACAAATCACGGAGGGAACAGGATAATCCTTTTGAATCTGTTCGGAGTTCGTTATATCAACGACAGGCGTAGTGATGTCTACCTTTTTGCCTAAAAGTTGAGATAATGTTGTAGCCGCAGTACCCATTGAAATATTCGCTATTTCTCCAAGGGTATCTTTTTCCATTTCAGTAAGCAAGACTAGTGTAGTCGGTGTCTCTATCTCAGTCTCCGAGTCTATTTCCGTTGTACCTCGAAGCAACGCGTCAATCTCTTCCTGTGAGAGCATCCCATTACCCATCTTCTTCCCCTCCTTCCTTAATAATCTCTGTAATCTGAACCGCAAGATGTTCACCATTTAGTCCAGGAATAGACTTAAACTTCATGAATTCCCCGACATATATTGGCAGGGGCTCATTGACGGATTGGTCCAGCGCAATAACATCTCCCTGTGCAAGATTGAGGAGGTCCCGGACAAGAATTTCCGAATTGCCTAAAAAGGCTATCAAATCTACCTTCGCCCATTCGATCTTCCTGCGAATTGCTTGAACTTGCTCTGGAGAACTGACCTTCGTGTGAGTAGAAAAGAGGAAAAAAGTACTTAATTTATCCAAGATAGGTTCGAGCACGAGGTAGGGCATACATATATTGATCATCCCCACCTCTTCCCCAATCTTGACTTCAATAGTTATTAGAACGACCATTTCATTCGGAGCCACAATTTGCGTAAACTGAGGATTTGTTTCCATCGCCACGAAATGAGGTTTAAACTCATAAATCTCAGTCCAAGCCTCTTCCTCAAGTAAAATGATTTGGGATAATCTGTTTTCGATAATCGTTTTTTCAATCTCGGTCAAATCTCGGTTCTTTTCTGCACCCTCCCCTTGACCTCCTAGAAGCCGATCCACTACATTGAAGGCAAGTGAAGGGCTCACCTCAATTAAAACTGTCCCCTCCAAAGGATCCATAGAGTAGAGGCCGAGCACGGTAGGGTTTGGCAGAGATCGGATGAATTCATCATAGGTGATTTGTTCTATTGAAAGAACGGAGCTTTCAACAACTGCGTGTAAGTTTCCAGAAAAATAAGTGGTGAGTGCTCTACAAAAATTCTCGTGAATGTTCTGGAGAGAGCGAATCTGATCCTTGGAGAACTTATTTGGACGTTTAAAATCGTACACTCTAATTCGTTTTTGGCTCTTGGTTGTCCGCATTTCTTCCACGTCGACTTGCCCATCGGACAGCGCACTCAACAGTGCATCAATTTCAGTTTGGGACAAGATGTCTCCCATCAAACCCCCCCTCTCTTGTCGAAATCGATGTTCGTGGTTAGTTGCTTGAGTTAAAAACCACACTCTCGATAATCGTTATTAGATGTTCGTGGCTCATACCACGAACTACACTTCATTATGCGTTATCCTAACGCCCTGAAACTCAGGCCTCTCAGATTCTGACCTCCGGCATCTGACCTCTGACCTCTGACCACCGGTCCTACTGGTATACCAAGGACAGGAACAACACATCGTTGATTTTATTTCCCCCTACTTCATTCAGTTTGTTGATTAATTCTTCTCTCAGTTTCTCGCGTGCAGCAAGGGTTTGTACATCGGCAAGGGATTTGTTCGCCAAAACCGAATTTACCCGGTCTTTCAAAAAAGCATCCTTTTCCTTCAAAATAGCTTCAGCCTTCGCGTCTTCCACTTCAACGGTAATCGTCGTCTTTAGAAAAGCTCCCCCTTGCAAATTCACTGTGAATTCGCCGATCGGTAGTAACACTCCTGTATTTTTCGATACACCCCTACTCGCTGAACTTTGTGCTGGAGGTTCAAAAATGTACTTTTGTGCCCCAACAGTCCCCGCTACACCCAGTCCCACACCCAACACCACTGCCAGGATCATGAAAATCAGAGATTTTCCTTTCATATATTTAATCTCTCCTCCAATTTTATAATCGGGTGACAGCGCCGACGAAACTCAATAATCCTCTCGACAAGAACTTCGACTGACTCTAACACCACGAATTTATTTCCACCCGTCAAGGTAATGACCGTATCCGGGGTTTCTTCCATCATTTCAATCAAATCGGAATTAACGGTAAATATCTTGTGATTTAAGCGAGTTACATTAATCATGAGTTCGTTCGTCCTTCCTTCATGTGGTATTAACTATTTGCCGACGCCAGTGAAGAACCTGACCAGTTTCATCCAATATCTTTTGTTCCTTTTGCAACTCTGCCAACAAAAAAGCTTTGGATTGCTTTTCCTTCAGACGCTCTAACTTCTCCACTTCACGGTGAGCCTCCAATACAATGTGACGTGCGTTTTCCATAATGTGTTCTTGATTCCTCAGCTCTGCGTTACATTGGTACAACCGAAGCTGTTGTTCTGAAGCAAAGAGTTGGCAAATTCCTAATTCACTGGGCCGGTGTCGCCCCGCATCTCGTTGGACCTCTTGCGCTACATTACATTGCACTTGCTGAATATCGTTAGCTTCGAGCAAACCCTTCCAGATCTTCACTTCTTGAGCAAACTCTCGTTGTGCCCTTTCCAAAGCCTGTTCCGCTATACGGAGGCTTGCTTCCAAGCGAAAGCGAAATCTTGCCATAACGCCACCCCCTTCAGCACTCAACTTTTCATAGAAAACGGTAGCTAGTGTTAAGTGCTGGACCTAATAATCCTCTTTAGTTGCGTAAGCATTTCTACAAAACTGGTGTGATCGTCCACTCCTTGCCGAGTGAAAGTAAGGATATTGTCCATATGCGCGATGGCGGCGTCAATCTTAGGATTACTACCAGGCGTATATGCCCCGATATCAATCAAATCTTTGGCATCCCGATATACTGATATGTGTTCACGCACAATACCTGCCAATTCCTTGTGTTCCTCACTGATCACGTCGTTCATTACCCGACTAACAGATTGTAAAATATCGATAGCTGGAAAATTATTTTGCATGGCTAGTTCCCTGGTTAAGACGATATGCCCATCGAGGATTCCGCGAACAGAATCCGCAATTGGCTCATTGTGGTCGTCCCCATCCACTAACACCGTATAGATCCCAGTAATACTTCCGGTCTCCGCCATACCCGACCTTTCCAATAACTTTGGTAATAAGGCAAAGACGGAAGGAGGATATCCCCTAGTTGCTGGAGGTTCACCTACCGTCAAGCCCACTTCCCGCTGGGCCATAGCAAAGCGGGTTACAGAGTCCATCATCAGGAGCACATTCTCCCCACGATCCCGAAAATACTCGGCAATGGCTGTCGCTGTAAAAGCTGCCTTTAAACGCACTAAGGCTGGTTGATCGGAAGTCGCCACAATGATCACAGAGCGGGCTAATCCCTCCGGGCCTAAATCCTTCTCAATAAAGTCGCGCAGTTCTCGTCCCCGTTCCCCCACCAAGGCAATGACGTTGACATCCGCCACCGTGTTTCTAGCCATCATACCTAGCAAGGTGCTCTTGCCCACCCCAGAACCCGCGAAGATACCCATCCGTTGCCCGCGACCAATCGTAAGTATCCCATCGATAGCTCTAACTCCGACACTGAGCACATCTCGAATACGAGGACGTAATAAGGCATTTGGTGGTTTGTTTTGGAGAGGGTACGCTGTTTCGGTGAGAAGCGGGCGCCCATCCATAGGATGTCCCAGTCCATCGAGGATTCGTCCGAGAAGACCAGGACCCACAGACACAGTCAGCTTCTGACATTGCGGAAGCACGCGATCTCCTGGAGCGATTCCTTCAAGCTCACCTAAAGGCATAAGTAGAGTCGTTGAATCCCGAAAGCCAACCACTTCAGCTGGAAGCGCTCGTCCGTTACGCGTAATAATATGGCAATACTCCCCCACGCTAGCACGTGGGCCAGCTGCTTCAACCATTAGTCCGACGATCTTAGAAACTCGCCCCTGGGCTGAAATCGGTTCAGTCTGTTCCACCGTCTGAATCAATTGCTTCCACGCTCCCATGTTCGAGCTCCTCCCGTAAAGTGTGTTCTAATTTATCAAGTTGGGCTTCAAGTCGGGCATCAAAAATCCCTTCTTGGCACTCTAGAAAACAATCTCCTGGGTTAAGAGTCTCATCTATAACCCAAGGACAGAGTGACTGGTCTTCTACCCAACGTATATCATCTGAAGCTACATGAAGCATCCATCCATGGCGTTCCTGGGGTAATAAAGTCAAAGCCTTGATGATTGTCGCCAATCGTTGGGGTTGCACAGCCAAGCTTGAGCGAACTAAGCGTTCAGCGATTTTTATCACCAGAAGCAGTAAATCCTCTTGAACTTTGGCATATTCCTCTTGAACAGCATGTTGAGCCAAGTGGAAGAGTTGATTTGCCTTATCAACCAAGAGCTTAGCTTCTGCTTCTCCCGTCTGAAATCCAGCTTGATAACCTTCTGCCTGCGCTGCCGGATAAACCTCTGCCTGTGCAGTTTCTACAACCTCTTGGCGCAAACGATCAAAGTCCGCTCTAGCCTCTTCAAGAATTGCCTGAGCCCCGTTTTCAGCCTCCGCAAGGATCATGGAGGCTTCCTCTTGGGCTTCCGCAAGGACCATGGCAGCTTTCTCATTTTCCTCGGCCTCGGCTGAGTCGGCCAGGGGGTCCGATTGTTCCAAGTCTTTCGAGTCAGTAGGCTTTTGGCTCTCTTCTCGAATACTAATCGCCGTCAAATACAGATCCAACTGCTGAAACCCCGCGTTACATTCCACCATTCGTGGTGAGGATACCGCCACATTACAACTTTTAACGACGCGTCTGTTAATAGATGATTTCATCACTACCCCCTCTTGAAATGACTACAGCGCCACTTTCTTCGAGCTTGCGAATCACCTTTACAATGCGTTGTTGAGCCTCTTCGACATCTCTCAAGCGCACTGGTCCCATAAATTCCATATCGTCTTTGAGCATTTGACCGGCCCGTGACGACATATTTGCCAGAATCTTTTGGGCGACTTCGGGATTGGACCCTTTCAGAGCAATGCCTAAATCCTTGGTTTCAACCTCACGCAAGACCAATTGAATCCCGCGATCATCAAGAATAACGATGTCCTCAAAGACAAACATCTGGCGTTTAATCTGTTCTGCTAAATCAGGATCCTCCATCTCCAAGGCATCCATAACCACTTTAACGGTTCCTGGATCCGCCCTGTTGAGGACATCCACAATGCTTTGAATCCCACCCGAGGCCGAATAGTCTGTAGGGGCTAAACTTGAAATCTTGCGTTCTAATACTTTCTCGATCTCTTTAAGCACTTCTGGACTCGTTCTTCCCATTGTCGCTACACGTTTAGCCACATCAGCCTGTCGATCCATGGGGAGACTGGAGAGTAAGGTCGCTGCTTTATCGACAGGAAGGTGCGTCATAATCAGCGCAATTGTCTGAGGATGTTCTCCTTGAATAAAGGAAAAAAGCTGCTTGGGATCAGTCCGACGCACGAGATCAAAGGGCCTCATCTTCAAGGAGGTGGATAAGCGGCTGATGATATCAAACGCTCGTGATTGCCCAAGAGCCCTTTCCAAGACTTCACGGGCGTACTCTATCCCCCCTTGGGTAATATAGTCATTGGCAAGACACATTTGATGAAACTCTTCTACTACATAATCTCGTGTTTCCGGAGAAACTTTACCTACACTGGCCATCTCTAATGTCAATTGCTCTATTTCTACATCTCCGAGATGTTTTACTATCTCAGACGAGCTCTCTGAGCCCAAGGAAATCATGAGAATCGCGGCTTTTTGAATTCCTGTTAACGTTTGAGCCATCTAACTCTCCTCCGATAGCCAAGTTTTCATTAGACGGGCAACTTCATCCGGATTATTGCGCGAATAAAGCTCGACAGACTCTTTAGTTTTTTGCTTCTGGATTTCCTCGACAGTCTTCGCCTTTCCCTGGGCGAATTTTAACTGAGCTTCTTCCTCAGCCAACTGCTGGGCCATCAGAAGTTCCGCCTCCGCAAGTGAGACAGGCTGCGCATCAGCTAATCCCATCATTTTCTCAGCACGAGCTTTCTTCACTCGTGACCTCATATACATCACCATTAAGAATAGGGCAAACAGTACAACAGCCCCAATCCCAATGTAAGTAACCAGTTGTTGCCGTTTCTGAGCTTCCTCCATAGCGAGTCTTTCTTGCTGCAGATCTGTCTTATTAAAGGCAATGGCCGCGACTTGAATATCATCTCCACGGACTGCCTGAATTCCTGCCGCAGAAGCCACAATCGTTTTGATTTGATCAAGTTGATCCTGATTAATGCTATCCGCATCCGCCATCACGGACACGGAAAGACGTTTCACTGCACCAGGGCTTACCACTTGTTCTTCTTGCGTTGTGTCCACTTGATAGTTTTTGGTAGCAGTGGATTTTGAGGAGATGACATCCCCCCCGGGAGTTACAGCTTGATACGTTGGGGCCCCATTGGCATCCAAACCTGGTGTCCCACCGACGGCTGTACCATTTATAGAGGATTCGATAGAGCTTTGCTCACTCACTAAAGCACCAGGACCATTTGTCTGTTTTACACGTTTTATTTGATCAAAGTCCAAGCTCGCATTGATTCGTACAACAGTCTTCCCTTGACCCAACACTCGATCTAACATACTCTGGATCGATTTTCGAGTATCCTCTTCGACCGTTTGCTTTAGTTGATATTGAGTTCCTGTGAGACTGTTGGGATCTTGGTCTTTACTTAGAACATCCGACAAAACGTTTCCGTTAGTATCAACAATCGTCACATTCTCCGTTTGCAGTCCTTCAACCGAACCTGCTAATAGATTAGCGACAGCACGTATCTGAACATCTCCGAGTTTCGTTCCCGGAACGAGTTTTAAGGTAACCGCCGCCGTTGCCGCTTTTTGACTATCCACAAAGAGGGACTCTTCTGGCATCACAAGATGCACACGTGCATCTTGTACACCATTCAAGGTTTTTAGAGTATTTTCTAGTTCGTTCTGCAACCCGAGAACATAACGTAATTTTCGATCCGCATCCGTTTCCCCCAGATGCATTGAATCCAAGTTACTAAAGCTAAATTTACTTTGTTCCGGAAGCCCGGCACTAGCAAGCTGGAGGCGGAGATCCGCAGCCGCCTGTTGAGTGACCATTATCGTTGATCCATTGTCTGCTAACTTATAATCTGCTTTCAGATCTTTAAGTTTGGTGGTAATTGCCCCGGCATCTGCGTCACTAAGCTTCGTAAAAATGGCCACATACTGCGGGCGACCAGCCCAAGTAATCAAACTTATGAGAGCAACTGCCACCGCAAGAGGAGCAAGCACCGTTAAAATTTTCTGTGGGCTAGAAAGCCTGTTCCAAAAGGTTGTTGCCGATTGCTTGATTCCGGCCCAAGAAAAATCCATCCTTCGCTCCTCCTTTCATAAATAAACTTTATCACTTGGTATCTGTACCCCCTAAAAAACAAAACTCGAAACGTACTACAAATGACAGCACTTATATTTGCATCCGCATGATCTGATTATAGGCATCTAACACTTTATCTCGCGTTGCCACAGTGAGGGATAACGATAAGCTAGCCTTTTCTAGCGCGACCATCACCGACGAAAGATCATCGACCTGACCCGTTGCTAACTGCAGACTGGCTGTATCCGCATTCTTTTGCAGAGCATTGACTTGGCCTAATGCATCCGTTAAGAACTTAGAAAAATCCGGACCCGCTTTTTGGGCGCTGCCATCAAGGCTTATATTCAGCGAATTCTCAGCACTTATCGGAGTGAGGGGGCTTAACAGTGGTATGATTGGTGCAATAGGAGAAATACTCATTTATTACTTACCCCTTTCCAATCTCTAGCGCTCTAGTTGCCATTTGCTTACTGACATTGAGGGCAGTCACATTCGCTTCATACGCTCTAGATGCGGAAATCATATCGACCATTTCCGTCACAATATTCACATTCGGTTGACGAACGTACCCAACGGGTAAGCCAGGTTCGGCCACTTTCGCTGCATCCGGGGAAGAGGGGTTATACTCTAAGCGAAAAGGTTCCTGTACGTCGCGATCAATCCTAGCCACCTGCACTCCATTGCCCAGATTTCTACTCCCTATAGTTCCTCCTAATACACTTGCAAATGGGGTTTCCGGGGAACGCGGGACAAACGTAGCGACTTGCCTACTATAAGGTATGGAGTTTCCCGCCGCAGTTAGTTCTCCCGTCCGCGTTGTATTAATATTAGCAATGTTGTTAGCAATGAGATCTGTTCTTAGACGCTGGGCGGTTAAACCCGAAGCACTAATCTCAATCGCTCCAAAAAGACTCATGGATTCATCTCCTCCTCATAACGCATTCTACAATCGTTGTCCCAATCTCCCCCAGTGGTACAACTCGGTCAGCCAGACCTGCATCCACTATCGACCTAGGCATTCCATAGACCACACAGGTCTCCTCAGACTCGGCAATCGCAAACCCTTCTAACGCTTTGATTTCCTTCATGCCCTTCGTACCGTCACTTCCCATCCCAGTCATGATCACTCCGAGGGTTCCTTTACCCACCGCCTTCGCTAAGGAAAGCAACATAACATCCACTGATGGATGATAAAGCGTGGGTATAGGTGCCTCATCTCCAATATGCAGCGTCAGTTGCCCAGACTTACGTAGCACCTGCATCTGCTTACCAGCAGGCGCTACGTACACGGTTCCAGCTTTCAATACTTCACCATGTATCCCTTCCCGTACATTCAACGGGCACAGTCCGTTTAAGCGCTGAGCGAGCGGTCCAGTAAAGCCAGGGGGCATATGTTGAGCAACAAGCACAGGAACCGGAAAATTCCCAGGTAGCGTAGGGAGAACAGCTTGTAAAGCAGATGGTCCTCCTGTCGATGTACCAATGGCTACAATTTCTACCGCATGCTTAGGAGTCCGACCAGTCTTCCCCTGGCTTACAAGAGGCTGAACAAGGTGTGTAGTATCACCGCCTACTCCGATAGGTGATCCTGCCCGTGGTGGAACCGCTTGAACTGCAGCACTCAACGGTAAATCCTTCCGCCCAAGGCGAGCAAGATTTACCCCAGCCGCGGCTTTGACTTTTTCCACTAAATCGCGAGAAAATGCTTGCAGATCCGCTCCAGGGCTTCCGGACGGTTTAGCCACGACATCACACGCCCCAAGATCAAGGGCCTTTAACGTTGCTTGAGTCCCTTCCTTCGTGACTGCACTCAAGATGATCACTGGCGTTGGGCGCCACCGCATAATTTCTTCTAACGCCTGAAGCCCGTTCATAACCGGCATCTCAACATCCATCGTCACGACCTGAGGCCGAAGAGCTTGCAGCTTTACAATTCCTTCCCGCCCATCCCGAGCGGTGTCCAAAACCTTAATACCAGAGTCTTGATTGAGGATCTTTTGAAGGGTCAAACGCATAAAGGGCGAATCATCGACTATTAGAACCCCGATTGGCTGTTTAGGCGTTAAACTCATATCTTACTCTCCGCCCATTATTTGATCGAGTTCCAAGAGGATAAGTAATCGTTCCCCGATTTTCCCCACTCCGCGTATAAACTGGGAGTCCATTCCTAAAGAAATGGGTGGCGGTGGCTCAATAGCTTCACTGTCTAAGCGCAGAACTTCTGTTACCGCATCAACTCGGATTCCGAAAACTTTCGTTTGAACTTGCAGGACGATGATTCTGCTGAGGTCAGTTTCTTCCACGCGGGTCATGCCAAAACGTGTGCGCAAACTAACCACCGGGATCACATTCCCTCGTAGATTAATGACACCCTCCACATAGTTCGGTGCCTTTGGCACACGTGTTATTGGTGGAATACGGATAATCTCCTGGACCCGCATGATATCGACCCCGAATTCCTCAGCGCCTAAGCTAAAGGTTACTAATTGTTCTTCCGCCATTGGTTTTCTCCCCCTCTAATCGTTGTTCGTGGTTCGAACTGGAATAAATATGTCAAATTTCAGAATACATTAAAGTTAAATTTTATCTTATTAGTCGAAATTCTTATTCGAACCACGAATATCGAATATCGCCTAGCGTGTGACTAAGACGTCCTGGATTAGGGATCCGATGTCGAGAATCAAGGTGACTTTACCATCCCCAAGAATGGTTGCTCCCGCAATTCCAGGTAAATTGTTGAGAAATTCACCCAAAGATTTTATGACCACTTCTTGCTGTCCACGTAATTCATCCACTATGAGGCCTAGTGCTTTATCTCCTAAGCCTACAACCACAACAAAAACCTCACTGCTAGCAGTTTCTGGAGTGGGAAGACCGAATTTTTCTTGTAAGGAAATCAGTGGCAACGTGTTTCCACGCAATTGAACCATGGGCAACCCACCGACAGTCTTTATATCGACCCGATCGACGAGAAGGGTCTCTAATACCGATGATAGCGGTACCGCGTAAATCTCTTCCCCTACTTCTACAAGAAGGGCTTGAATAATAGCCAACGTCAACGGCAAGCGAATGGTAAAGGTGGTTCCCTGCCCTTTACGGGTCGTGATATCCACTATTCCGCCAAGATTATTCAAGGCTTTCTTCACCACATCCATCCCTACACCCCGACCAGAAATATCTGTCACCTTGTCTGCAGTGCTAAAGCCAGGCAAGAAGATAAGATTCGCAATATCGCGTTCAGAGAGTTCCTCCTTCTCTCCGACCAAGCCTTTAGAGACCGCAATGTTTCGAATTTTATCGAGATCCAACCCTGCCCCATTATCAGAAATCACAATTGCAATATGATTTCCTTCATGATAGGCATCCAGTGTAATCGTACCAAGATCCGTTTTACCTGAGGCCCGGCGCGCTTCTGGAGATTCGATCCCATGATCCACAGAGTTCCGAATCAGGTGCATCAAAGGGTCCCCGATAACTTCAACGACCGTCTTATCCAGTTCTGTATCTTCACCTTTTAGAACTAGGTCTATCTCTTTGCCCGTTTTCTTGGCAAGATCACGGACTAAGCGAGGAAAACGACTAAAGACTGTCCCGATAGCCACCATGCGCAAGCGCATAACACTCTCTTGCAGGTCATTCATCAAACGTCCCAAATAAACGTTGGCCTCGTTCAAATTATTCACCATATTATCAGAACTGTATTGAGCCTTCAGATCCAAACCGATTTGAACCAAACGGGTCCGGGTGATAACCATTTCTCCCACTAAATTAATGAGGTTATCCATCCTGACAGTATCTACGCGAATAGTATGTACTTGTGTATTGCCTTCCCCACTTGCGACTTCGGTGGTCGTTGTCGTAGTGGCTGTACTTGGCTTCTTAGTTTCAGTCACAGCGTTGATGTTACCATTTGTCGGAATCCCAGGTTGTTCTATTAAAGGAGCAACGACACCCTCTGTTCCGCCCTTAGTAATTCCCTCAGAAGCCCATCCTTCAGCCAAGTATGGGTGTAGAGTCACCTCTACCAACTCTGAAATCTCTAATACTTCCCTCCGGATCTCTTCTCCGGGTTCATCACTAAGTAATAGTAGAGAAAAACTCTCTGCATCTCCTGCTTCTAACTCTTCAAGGCTAGGAAGGACCTTAACTACCGAACCCATTCCCTCAAGCCGCTGGGTGGTCATAACAGCACGAACAGCCTTCATGAGAGTACCAGACTCAAGTTTCACATCTACTTGATAGATACCGTGTCCCATCATATGAGCATCGTTCACTTTTTCACATTCGGTCTCAGTCAGTGAAAAGTTCAACTGGACAAATGGCGCTATCTCTGGCTCTTCGCTCTGGACAGATTGAGAATTATCCAGAACAACGGGTTTATCTCCATTGATCAACCCTTTCAAAGAGATAACTAAGTCTTCGTATCCTAGAGAGATTTCCTGACGTTGCTCCACTTGAGATAGCATCGCTTTGACTCGGTCCGTCACTGCTAATAGAATGTCAATCATTTCAAGAGAGACATCAATTTTCCCCTGACGCAAACGATCCAACAAGTCTTCCGCAGCATGGGTCATCGCCACAATCGGCGTGAAGCCCATTGTTCCAGAAGCCCCCTTTAAACTGTGAGCCGAGCGGAATAGATCGTTGATCAGTCCGATATTTCCTCCCTCTTTCTCCAGTTGCAAAAGTCCTGCTCCAAGCCTTTCAATCTGTTCTGAGGAATCCAATAAGTAAAATTCTAGAAATTCTCCTAAATCGATTCCCATATTATTGTCGTCATCTTGTTTCATGCTTTGCCACCCCTATCTTATTGCATACTCCCTCTAAAGGACCTATTTATAATACACCATTTAACGACAATATTTGTATAAATTTTAAAACTATTTGCGTAATGATCGAGGTAATACCAAGCTTAATTTCCCTAACATTCGTCATTTCTCTCTGAAATCACCTTCATAAAACTGATAATTCGTCTCCATAAATATTATTTTATTATTTTATTGTCTAATGATAGCATCTATTTATCAAAAATTATACAGTTTATTCATTAAATCCTATAGGACCTTTGGGCATAAATAAAACAGGATGCTTGTCTGCATCCTGTTTTTTCTCATGACTATTTATATAGTGTGATTGTCCCGTTTTCCTTCCCACGCAACTCACCTTTGTAATGAGTTAGACTCTCTTGTCGAAAAACAATCCAGCCATTTGACTAAAGGAGCTTAAAATATCCATAACCCGTTGAGGAGGAATCTCATCCATTACGTCGCCACTTTGTTGATCTACAATCTTAACAATTACTCCATCCGATTCATCATGAACCGTAAATTCTAAGCGTTTATCAATAATTCCCATCAGTCGATTGAGCTTTTCCGCCGCCTTTTCCACTTGTTCACGCGGAATTTCTTCACGCGCAGAGGGAACTTCACCCTTCCGGTCAACCACCTTAAGTGGATTATCTTGGGACCGTTCCAGCTTTTGCCCTGGAAATGCATCGACAGGAATCATAGTCGACTGAGTGTTCGGTTGAATAGGATTGATCATCACATATTCCTCCTACTTGAAACAAATTAACGTTTCCATTTCATTTGACTGACGGCTGTAGTGCTCGCCACATTGTAGGCTTCTGAAACCTGATGGTGACGCTTGGTGCTGCTCATTCGAAGCTGCATCCCCTGAGTGATCGCTTGGCTATCTCGCTGAATTTCGTTAATCAAGCTTTGGCCAAGAGGGGAGTCCTTGAAACCATCATCGACCGTTTGGTCGATGATGGCCTGTAGCTTCTCGCGCTGATTCAGCAAGTCATAGAAGATGTCCATATCCTGCTTAGTCAAAAACTTCATTATTTCTTTCGTCAAAAATCGATAATCCTGCCACAAAGCTTGAACTGTCTTAACGCCCGCCATCACTTGCCGACTGCTCGTGCCACATGAGTTTGTTGCATGGCACCTACCCAAGCATCACGTAATTCCTGTAACACATCTTTTGCTTGCTTTAGCAGTGCCACATCGTTCTTAATATTACCTTGGATAAGGCAGTGCTCCGCATATTCATAAAGTTGCGCCCAGGTTATTGATAGTTCATAACTCATATCCAACGTCAGTACAAATTCACGCACGATGTTCTGAACACGTATATTCGCATTGTGAGACTTTTGTAAATCCCCCTGTTCCATTGCTAGCATACTTTCCGTCAGAAATCGCAACGCTCCGTTATAGAGCAACAAAGTTAATTGTTCAGGTGAAGATGTCATAACTTGCTGATTTTTATAGGCATTCGCCATTTTCTGATTCACCAAAATAACCCCTCCTATATGATCTGCTGTGTTCTCCATTGCTACGAAGTAGTCCCATACGACTCTAGCCAACTACTCTGCGAACTTAATTGCTGTAAGGCAACTTCCATAGCATTATACTTTGTATAGTAGGCGGCTTCCATCGCATCGAATCTGTCCTCCGCGCTAAGAATCTGCTTACTGGTTAAGAGAATTCTTTTGGCGTAATCGCTCTCTGTATCGTATTGGGCATTAGCCGTTGTACCAGCGATTTGGTCTAATTCCTTTTTGGAACTCTCAATGGTATCATACAGGCGCCCTACGATCCCCTGGGTTTTGGTATCAACAGTTCCATCTGACTTCGTTGTCCCTGCAGCGCCGAACAGTTCCTTCAGCACATCAGAATTGTTAGCCAGAGCCGCCTTTAACTTATCGGTATCAAGTTCTAACTTTCCACCCTCGGAATAGTTGCCAGTGGTAATACCAATCGAGGAAGCAGTATTATAGGTTATATTTTTGCCAGTAACAGTATCATAGGTTGCGGAAATTCCCGTCACAGGGTTAGAGAAGGCATTCCTCATACTGTTAATCAGGCTTGTCAAGGTATTATCATTGTGGAGCATCCCACTCTTAGCCTTGGTCTCCCAAGCAGTAATATCGGAATCCGACATTGCTTCCTTCTGAGCATCCGTAAGGGGCGTATAATCCTTATAACGGGTTTCATCCACCAGGCCATTAAGCTTTGCCAAAATTTTGTTATAGGCGTCGACCAAGGTTTGGACATTGGCTACTGCCGCGTCGACATCATAGGACACGCTCAGGTTGGTTGTATTCGACGATCCCCAAACGGGATTGTTACTAACATCCATGCTGGCACCCGTCGAAACGCCGGTCAGATTATACTTCACGCCGGAAATAGTGAACGTATTGCTGGCCTGAGTCAATTCCACCCCATCGAGTTGAAACACAGCATCTTTGCCTGTTGCACTAGTATATGTCGCGGTGTTAGTCGTATTTGTACCGTCAGTACTAGTAGTAGTGCTAGGGGTACTAGTGAAAAGCTTTAACCCGTCAACAAAAGCTTTGCCATCATCAGTACCTGTGGTATTAGTGCTGGACGTGGTAATCTCAATCCCCGCAGAAGATCCCATATTAGACGTCGATAGGAAAAAGCGATCCAGCGTACTATCGTAACTGGCCTTCACATTGGCGCCAGCTTTATTAATGGCACTTACTACATCATTAATACTATCGGTTGGATTAACAGTTAAAGTCTTACTCGTTGTACCGTCTCCAATGGTAAGAGAAAATGAATTTGTGATTCCCATATGAGTAGCAAGAGAGGTCTTAACTGCTCCCGTGGTAGAACTGATGCTATCACTACTCGTTAGATTTACACCGCTGGCTAGCTGCGCAACCACCAAGGAATGAGTCACATCCGCTGCATCAGCATTGGCTGTGACAGTAGCTACCGACGTGTTACTGGAAGTAACTTTATGTGGGCTTAAAGTTGCGTCGAGCTTATAATTAAAGACCGAATCTCTAAAGCTACTGATATCATCATAAACAGTATTGTAGGCGGTCTTTTGCCATTCCTGTACCGTTTTCTTTTGTAGTAAAGCATCTGCTTTCGCTTGTTGGCCAGCCATTAAATTTTTAACAAGTGTGTCAATATCCATCCCTGAACCAGACAGGCCATAAGTGCCTCCGACCGAACTAACTGACATACCTAAAACCTCCTTTTAAAATTTTACCGTTATATTTTTTTATCCAACAGTATCCCGACATAATCGCGAATCGCTGCTATAGTATCCAGAAATTCACTAGGTGGAAACTCCTTTAGTACTTTATTACTGTCTTGGTCAATCACTTGAACTATCAGTTGGTCAGTTCCCTCGTGGAGCATAAAGTGTATATTGGTATCAATCGCTTTTACAAATTTATTCATTGCTTCCGTCATTTGGGTTACTTCTTGAAGATTTGTCGGTCTTTTATCGATTTTTCCGTCGGTTTGAACAGTTATTGACTTATCAGCAACGTTCCCCATCTTATCGGTTAGCCCACTATCAACAGCTTGCGTAAGGGGATTTGTCTGAGCCACCTGGCGAGAAATATCAAAATCTACGGGATTCTTTACTGCACCAATATCCAAATCGCACACCTCTACTTGATTTTTATATCTAGTATAGATATCGGCAGAAGTTCTGCTAACCTTTAGGGGTAAAATACTAAACTCGGACTATTTTGCCAGGTATTCTATCATTTAGTTTCTATGAGTATCTGTTATTAATAACAGCGCAAGCTCAATAGGAACGGAACGTGCCATTCCGGGAGTTTTTTTAAATTAATTTTTTAATAAAATTACTAAAGGGCATCTCGGTAAATTGAAAAGCATGTACCATTTCATGAGCCAGCAGAGTATCTAGGATACCCTCTGAGCGAAGATTGCCCGATCCATCAAACACCTGAGCCGTATTAACTCTCAGTGTTAGAGTAACTCCACCATCATATGTACCCATGGAAGCCGCCGTTGTAGCAACTCCATCATAGTAATACTCAACGTTCATCTGACGGTTTCCAACAGGATATGCAATCCCCATTTGAGTATTAATTGCCTGCATACCATCATTCAGCCAACCCGGTAGCCTAGACGTCATTTGGTCTAGCGCCGCCTGAGAGATGCCAGGAAACTGTGACATTCCGTTGCTACTTTGGTTAAGAAGCTTTTTAGTATTATATTCAGAATTATTGGCTGTCGTATTAATATTGGTTAGTATTTGGCCCAACTCATCCTGCAATTGGCCTCGATCCTGATCAGTGAGCGTTCCATTGGCAGCCTGTACTGCCAACTCCCGACCTCTTTGCAACATATCATGGATTGAACCAGCAGCCCCTTCCGCCGTTTGAATCAAGGATATCGCATCCTGAACGTTCCTGGTAGCTTGTCCTAAGCCACGAATCTGTCCACGCATTTTTTCCGAGATGGCGAGACCTGCAGCATCATCAGCAGCTTGGTTAATACGTAGTCCTGAGGAAAGCCGTCTTAAAGATTTTCCTATTGCAGCCTCATTTATAGCCAGAGCATGAAATGTGTTGAGAGCAGAGATATTATTGTTTATTCGCACTCGATTCACCTCATTTTCAATGGATTGAAAGCGTCAATCTGTCAAGTTGAGCGTTAATCTCAAGCCTATGTAGATAATTCGAGTGAATAGTCTTTTATATCAAACATAGGTTTACAAGGATATACATACATACTGGACGACTTATAAGCCTCGAGAGACGTTCTATTGTAAAACGTTAATCACCCTTCCAACCAGGTCCGCAACCTGCTTGTATCCGAGAGAGAACCCCCAGAATGGTAGCACTAAGCAGTTCCTGAAGATCGAACTCTTAAAGACCTATTCTAACAATGAATTTTTGTCCAAATTAATTGATCAACAAATAGGCATTGATCTAAACTTACTACAATAAGTTTTTAAGTCAATCCTAACCCCAACTTTAGTGTTAAGTTCCCTCTATACGATTATGGCAAATTGCAATAATATTACTTGCCCGTTTATCTATTCCTTCGCGCACCTCTAACCCGACAACAGAATGATACTCAATGTTTCTGAAAAATACGCTAAGTATATTGTTGATTTCTACAAAGGTATATTCGCGAATGTGGTATGGGTTATTGATGTGCATCCGCATCTCTCTGTTGGGAGTAGAAACAATAAATAAACCGTTAGGCTTTATCACCTTTAAAACTTCTTCGAGATAAAGGCTAACGTCACTATCTAATAGATGCTCAATTGTTTCAAATGAAATATAGGTATCAAATAAGTCCTCAGGGAACGGCAAAGATGTCACGTTCCCCTCCATAAATGATAAGTTATCTCTAACGAATGAATTATTAGCAAATTTAATATTATCCAAGGCAATATCTAAGCCGTAGATTCTCTTACAATAATCACTCAAAAAAGCCGTGCCATAGCCATATCCAGCAGCAGCATCTAAAACTACATCTTTTGGATTCAGATACCTTTTAATAAATCTATAACGATTGGCAATCTGATAATATCCTATCAAGGGCATAAATTGAGTTGCGGGTATAGCTCTTTCCCACAAATATGCTAACTGATTGTGCTGGATATCCTGGGCTAAAGCCCGGTCAAACACAAAACCAGCAATGTTATTGTTATAAACAATGTCTTTATAATTCAACATCTGTTCGGCGAAATATCTAATTTTTTCAAGATACAAGGAAGCGTCTACAATATTTGGAAAACTCCACTCTTTGGTCGAGTGACTGTATATGATCCCTGTTAAGATTAAGTTCTTTTTCTTTGAATTGATAAGAATGTACTCAAATAGTTCTTTCCCGCCCTGCATCCTCTCCCGCTTTCCGATCTGAATCTTCGCCTTCTTCCAATCATATTCCATCAATTCTTGAGGAGAATGAAGGAAAAAGTCCTGGGTCGCAGAGATCACTGTATCCAAATTGTTCATTGTACGACTATTACTTCCGACATGCCCTAGTATTTCTTTAATTGCATCAATCTGCCTAGTTAGAGAATAGTTTTCTTCTATATACTGTCGATACATTTCCGATTGATAAGAATCGGCCGTAATCATCTCAATTGCTTCTTGAGCAGTGTTAAATAAATATTGCTCATGCCAAATTTCCTTTGCGTACGGGAAATTATGAATAATGGGTTTTATTCCTCGCGCCATAGCCTCGGCGATGCCATATCCAAAGCTTTCATGGATACTAGTTGAAATCACATATTCTTTATCCTTCAACCATTCACCAACATCGTCTTGCCAACCGTCAAAGAGAATGTTTTTTTGCAGCTCAAGTTCTTGCACCTGATAATTCCAATATATTCGGGTAAGATCATCTTGGAAAACGCCAGCAACATGGAGCTTATAAAGTGGATTAAGGTTTACTAACATCTTCATAATTTGTAATAAGAGGATAGGGTTTTTCCGCAAATGGAGATATCCGATATAAGCTATATTAAAACCAGATTTACGCTCACAGAACGGGAATTCTTCCAAGTTAACTCCGTTATTAACGGTTACGACCGTAACACGCTCACATATATCTGGTATCGACATTTTCAGCAATTGTACTAAGTGACTTGTGACGACAATCAATTTGTTTACATTATGCCAGCTCACTTGGCTTGGATATATCGTAAAAACTTCATAGCGATGAAGTCGGCAGATAATATATTTTGTTGCTGCCAGCGGGGACTTGCTCCCATGTACAATGAGCTCATCGCACCACTCAAACCAACATATATCCGCCCATTCCATCCCCTCGTCTACTTGTTTTGTGTTAGTTACAATTATTTTCTTGATAACATATTCGGATGATAGCGACTTTATAATGTCACCTAGAAAACTGTCTAGACCTTGTTTTACAAATACTGCCAACTTCTTTTGATTTCCCGCTTTAAAGTGGGTTGCATTGTTTCCTAATCTAATCAAGGCTTCCGCCAATAACGTTTCATGCTCTGGCTTTGATAAGCTCTGTGCTTCCCGGTACCATTTCAACGCTTCCTGGTTTCGCCCTGATTGTTCGGTTATAAACCCCAGATTATATAAGAGGTCGAAATTGAACGGATATTTACCTACGACAGAATCCAGCAACGCAATGGCTTCATCAACTTTACTCTCTGATAATAAAATTGATGCCCTCAAACTATAAATATCCGCATCTTCAGGATTAATTCCTTCATATTCACAGAGAATTGCTTCTGCAGCTTCCGTTTTTCCTTGTTCAATCAATTTCTGAATATTTTCTTTTATAGCACTGTACTGCTGACAATTATTACTCATTCGAGTTACTCCTCTGCACAATTCTAGAGAAAATCAGTGTTAACCTAATGCAACATCGCTTGAGACTTAAGCGTCAATGAATCAGCATCTGCTCCACAGATTTGTTCGTATTCCTCTAATATATTTTTTGCTGAAGCATATTCGCCGGTGTCAAGCAATGTCTGAATATGTTGGATCAATTCTCCTCTCAAATCAGTCATTTCTTTCGCCGCGTTATTTGCTGGTTCTTCAATCTCTTGAAGCAGCAGTTTGATTCCTTTATTCATTTCAGGGAAGATAGTGACAGCTTTCTTTAGATACTGGACGTAGCCGCTTTCACCATGCTTGTATGACCTAGCATTTAGCATATATAGCAAAAATGCTTCTTCTACAGATTTCACATCATGAATCAGTTCCTGATCTAATACAAGTGGAGTATAAATTTTTTGCATATAGGTGGTTCCACTCGTCAAATACTTTTGGAAAGTCGAAAGATAGCTTTCATCAGAACATTCCTCCGAAAAGAGCACGTATTTCAGTAACATTTTTTTACTGCGCAACTTCTTAAAATCACTTTCTAAATCCTCTCCGCAATAAAGAAGAATTGCATCATTAACTGTTGCGCCATATTCATCAGATAAGTATTTTAAATATCTTACGGCATTTAGTTCTGTTAGATTCCCCAACACCTCTTCAGGTCTTCCTAGTCTAATCAAATTATATATCAGGTCTCCGTAATAGTCTGGTAAAGAGTTAAAATCATTTGCGTTGCTAAATTTAGAAATCGCATCAGCTAATTCAGTATCTCCAGTGTTGTTCATTATGCGTATTTTATTTAATATCCCATATTTGTCCCCAAAACTTGCAAACACTTGGAAGAAATTCTTCTCCACTATTTTGTCTAATTTCTTTCGGTCTTGTTCGATTCGCTGCAAAGCTTGTTCAACAAGTGTCAACCCTCTAGCTTGTAAATCCCCTAATAGTATATCCCTTAATCGAATGAAATTTTGTGTTGTGAAACATGCATCTACAAGTATGGGAATTGCTCGCACAATCAAATTTACATCCGAATCATTATCCTTAATTAGCTCTTCAACATTATTTAAGGCCTGCTCAAATCGGTCTGTTTTAAACAGCATTACCGATACGTTGTATAATGCCTCATCCATGTGAGGCAAGGTATAGTGATTAATTACGGGATTTAACTTGATCGCCAAATTATCAAAATTCTCGACGAGTTTCATATATTGGCTGTAATTTTCTATTGCCTGCTCATATTTTTCATGAGTTCCTTGTGCCTGCGCCATATAAAAATACAAATCAATGTATTCTTCTTCGATCGCTATGCCTTCTAGGCAAGTTTCTTCAACCTTTTGATATTGGCTCATCTTCATATAGGATCTTGCAAGCTGACAATATACATAAAGATGTTTCTTCTTGTCACTAGCTTTTTTCATCAGTCGATAAGCCTTTTCAATTTCCTCAAGAGCATGATTATTCTCTTTATGCATCATATATGTAACGGATAGTTGAAACCTATAGTAGATATTATCCGGATTTTTCGCTAGTTCACGTTTGAGAATGGTACTTGTTCTAACAAATTTTTGTTCCATCAGCTCCTGATCCGTAGAGTCATACCCATAATGATTTATGCTTGCTTGAATCTCGAGAATTTGACCGTTGATGATCGGCATATTGTGAACAGAACCCTCATAATGAAAGGCACCATCATTTCTAAATACTCTAGATGAGTTTAATACGACCACATTTTTGTTCACTTTATTTCCGGTTAAATTTTTTACAAGCAGAGCTCCTCCCGCGATGGATTTAGGATATGACTTCTTAAAAAACTGTATAAGTTTTTCCGCTGCCACCAACTCCTCATCAGCATCGATAATGAATAACCATTCTCCAGATGCATAGCTAATGCTGATATTGCGCATTTCCGAGAAGTTATTATTCCACGGGTGATGGTAGACTTTATCTGTATATCGTTTGGCAATGCTTACCGTATTGTCTTCAGAACCAGTATCCACGATGATCAGTTCGCATGGAAGTTTCATCCTTAACTCACGTAAGCTCTCCAAGCAACGTTCCAAGTTTTTATCCTCATTTTTGACCATCATGCAGATACTTAATATTTTACTCACGATATATACGCTCCCCTTAAATCGTTTTTGCGCACTAGCTTCATGAAATGTTTTATTATGCCTTTTGTAAAAAAGAGACCGACATGAAGTCGGTCTCTTTTTTACAATACGGGTAGTTCGAAGGATCCTTCTGTTACTGAAGTAACTGAAGAACACCTTGAGGTTGTTGGTTGGCTTGAGCCAGCATCGCTGTAGCAGCTTGAGAGAGGATGTTGTTCTTTTGGAAGTTCATCATTTCTTTGGCCATGTCTACGTCGCGGATACGGGATTCGGCAGCAGTTAAGTTTTCTGAAGAAGCACCTAGGTTATTGATAGTGTGTTCTAACCGATTCTGCATAGCACCCAACGCACTTCTCTGAGAAGAAACCTTCTCGAGGGCGTTGTTAACTGTCTCAATTGCAGTTTGAGCGCCGAATTTAGTAGAAATATCAACATCTTTTACGCCGATAGCCTCAGCTCTCATGTCTTTGACGGAGATAAATGCAGTTTGGCCTGCGTTTGCACCGACTTGAGTCATAATGGCGCCGCCAAGGGTAGAGCTTGCATCTTCTTGCTCACCAAATACTAAGGTGATGCTCTCTCCGACTTTCATATCTTTGAAGTTCGACGCAGAAAGTGTAATAGCAGTTGCTGCTCCTACAACAGCAGTTGTAAGGCTAATATTGATGCTGCTTGCAACAGAGATATCTGTGTTGCCAGTTTTGCCGTCAGGACCAATAATTTCATAATCGTTTATATTAAATGTAGTCGCAGTTGCCTCAGCTATTTTAACGATCATGTATGCGCCATTCTTTACTGCTCCTGTTGCTGCAGCACTAACAGCGGCGGCCATTGAAGCGGAATTAATGGTCATTGAAGAGTTATTATTCACTCTCACGGAACCTGCTACTTCTTCTGTCACGCCTACTGCAGAACCATCAAGAAGTTTCTTGCTATTGAACTCGGTTGTATTACCAATACGATCCAATTCAGCGATAAGCTGCGTGGTTTCGTTTTGAAGTTCTTTACGATCGGAGTCAGTGTTGGTATCATTCGAAGATTGAACTGCAATCTCACGCATCCGTTGGAGAATAGAGTGCGACTCAGTCAATGCACCTTCTGCAGTTTGAATTAAGGAAATGCTATCTTGAGCGTTACGACCAGCTTGATCCAAACCACGGATTTGACCACGCATTTTTTCAGAAATTGCAAGACCAGCGGCATCGTCACCAGCGCGGTTGATGCGTAGACCTGAAGACAGTTTTTCCAAAGATTTAGAAGACGCAGCATTATTGGCACTTAACCTGTTATAAGTGTTGAGGGAAGCCATGTTGTGATTAATAATCATTATTTTTTCCTCCTTGATTTTGATGCCAGGCATCCTTGCCCGTGCATTTAATTTTTGCTGGTAACAGGACACTCTACCCTCCGGCCGGTTGAGCTGAAGAATATTCTGCTACACTTGCATACTTATATATCGCAGGTTTTCTATATTCCCCTTAGGACAATTAACGTATGATTATGACGTCTATTGCCCTGTTTTGTCGCTTATACTCCGGATTACTGCGATTTACACCTTATTTTCGAAAAACAAATAAATATTAGTCAAAGTAAAGCAACAGTGTGCCAAGTCGGACAGAAATTAAGAAGAAGTAAGGTGCACTACGTAGCTTACTTCTTCTTAATTTGTAATACCTTAAGCATATCCCACTCCGATATATCACTGGGAACCGCAGCTTGTTTGTTTTCTGCTGCTATGGCATCGAAGATCTCACCACGATAAATCTTGATCTCTTTCGGTGCCTCTATAGAGATACGGATGTTATCTCCTTTGATACTCACTACCGTTACTATAATGTCGTCCCCGATGACGATTCGCTCGCCGACTTTGCGGGTAAGCGCCAACATATTACGTTCCCCCTTTGCCAGCTTCTTTCGGCAAGCCGTCAGGAAATAGTGGTTGCCGGATAGAATACTCCGGTTTATCTAGGATGACCTGCCTACCAGTGTGTTTGAGCCCATTCATCACTAAGGGTGCCATCATGTTTACCGTCATTTCTGCCAGTTTTCCTTTTACTGTAGCGATCAAAAACACCTGGGGCGGGTTTTCTTGGGAAAGGTCCAATTCCTGTGCAACTTCATCTTCCAAAACAAATTCATAGTCCTCAAAAAACGCAAAAGGATTCGCCAACAAGAAGGTTAAATTTGCTTCTGTTGTGGACTGGAGATAAGAAAAAGGACTTTCCTCAGCAAACGGTATAAAGACGAAAGTCTTCATGTCAGGGAAACCAGGGATTCCTTGGGGGAAGTTGTATAGTTGCTCATCCTCCACTTCCAGTTCGCCGAATCTGGTTGACTTTATTTTCATAGTATTGCCTCCTATTGGGGGAGTTATTATACCGCCTAGGCGAAGTCCTTCAAACCTTGACATCCACGGTCGATATCTCAATACTCGGGTATTGAGTGACCTGAATATCGACGCTCCCACGCCGGTAATCTTGTCGGACGGTGCCACGGTGTAGGTTTAAATCTACATTCCCGTCTATGGGATTGAATTGAACCGGATTAGCTTGATAACTAATGTCAGGCAAAGGGATATGTGCATAAATAACTTCGACATCTGCGGAAACGGTGGAGTTGGCAGCAATATTAGCAAGCACATGCGAGCTAGTCCCAGCCATTTGGTCCCCTTCTTGGGCAATTCGGCCGATAGTCTCCATCACAGTTTGCCGCCCCTCAGCAGCCACATCCCGGGCAAAATCAGCGATATTCTTGAATCCGATTGCGTAACGGCAGGCAGTCTGGTCGATCGTCAGTTCCCCACGTGGTTGACTGATCTCAACGATCGCCGGCGTCCTCTCTAACTGGATCTTTGGTTGAGTGCTGTGCAGATTCATCTGGGCATTATTGATAGAATAATCCAGACGAATAGGCTGAGTGGAGATGTTGATTTGGCGCATAGAAATAACTCCCTTCCGCTATGCACTATTATCTATAGAAAATCTACTAAAGACATCGGCATAATCCTTGCCCCGATTTGAAGTGCTGTCTTGTAGACATTCTCAGCGTTTTTATAATCCACAATACCTTTCGCTGCATCAATAGAATCATTGGTTGCTTGATCCCCTTCAATAATTGTATTGCTATTATCCAGCATAGTTTTAGCCATCTCATACATCGCCATACGAGTCCCTAACTTCGTGTGAGACTCCAGCATCTTGTCATGGTCAGCCTCTAGATACTCTAGGCCCGTAGTCGAAAGCCATTCCTGATCGTCCGTGGTTCCAGACTTGAGCTTTTCTTTTATTTCGATGAGGTGGGTTAATATTTCCAAGTCCTCGCCGAAAACATCCTCTCCCGTCAAATTCACACTATCCTGACTTGGCGTTGCCTCCCCTGGGTGGATCGGCATGGAAATCTTAAGATCATTACCATTATAAGTGATAGTGTCACCATCACGGACAAATGGGGCCGTCTTGTCATTCTGTCCCGCGAAAATATAGCGGCCCCCCAGTTGAGAGTTACCAATATTAATCATCTGATTGATCAGATTATCAACAGATTCCCCGATCGTTTGCACGGCAGATTCAGGATTAGTCCCGTTACTGGCCTGGATAACCTGTTCCTTGATACTAATCATAATCGCGCTCAGGTCTTGCATATTATCGTCTGTCGAATCCATCCAACTAATTGCATCTTGGGCATTCTGAGTATACTGATTGTTCAACTCCATACTAGAACTCAAACGCAAACTCCGCACAACTTTAATCGGATCATCCGAAGGGGCATGGAGGGCCTTGCCGTCCGCTAGTTGTGTCTGGATATGATTTGCCTTTTCTAGGGATTTATTAAGGCTACTCAGAAAGTTGTAACTCATAGTACTATTAGTGATTCTCATAACAGATCTCCTCCTATCGTCCTACTGTTCCGGTACTGTTGATTAATTTGTCTAGCATTTCATCCATAGCCGTCAAGACTCTCGCTGAGGCATTATAGCCTTTTTGAAATCGAATCATATCAGTCATTTCTTCATCCAAGCTTACCCCCGAGACAGATGCTCTGAGATTGCTGAGCTGATCAATCACGGTTTGCTGATTGGTATTCAGTCGTATAGCATCTTGGGATTGTACGCCTAAAGTACCAATCATCGCCGAGTAAAACGAATCCAACGAAATATCGCCCAAAATGGTCGATTTATCAGTTTTTAAACAATTCCCTAGTAAAATGGCATTATCACCGCTAGCGTTGTTGTCGGAGCCTGCCTCCGTTTTTGCCGCTATCAAAGCCAGTCCCGCAGTCGAATCCGTAATATCAGAGTTAACTACTAAGGCGTCAATCCAACCACCATCTGAATAATCCACACCGCCATCCATTACGAAGAAGTCAACCCCTGTATCATCGTTCGTACCATAGCCAGCATTATGCACCGCATTAAAATCTTCCAATAAGAAATGGCTAATCGCTTCTAGGTTCGTCATATAAGCAGCAATACCGCTTTTATCTGAATCCCGGGAATCGATCAAAGCACTTACTTCTCCGTTCGTAAAATTCACTTCTGAAGAATCTCCAGCCACAATCACTTGGGTGACTTCATAACCAAACGCCGTGCCAGTTGTTGTCACATCCAACTCGGTATAACCATCGGGATCCACTAAGGTCAATGTGTTATCTTCTCCAGATAAAATGGTATATTTTCCATCGCTATCTTCCTGCACTGAAATATTGACAAGCTTCGATAATTGATCGACAAGCAAATCCCTTGAGTCACGCAAATCATTGGCGTGGTCCTTCCCCCCCACTTCCGTGAAGGCAATTTGCTTATTCAATGTATCTATGCTTGAAGTAATCTGATTAATATTCTTAACATCTAAGGCAATTGAGGAGTTAATATTCTCGACTGTATCCTTAAGTTGCTGGCCTGCATGCTGAATGGCATTTACGACCGCTACTCCCCTTTGCGCTACTGCCGTACGCGCTCCAGAATCAGAAGCGTTAGTCGCTAGTGTTGACCAAGCCGTCCAGAATTGGTTGAGCACGGTCTGAACTCCAGTATCTGAAGGCTCACTAAACACTCCTTCTATTCGGCTCAGCGCCTCACTGCTTGTTTCACTATAGCCTAGAGTGGCTGATTCTTTCCACAATTGTCGATCCGTAAAGGTATCCCTAGCTCTGGTGATTGAAGCCACCGTAACCCCACTTCCCGAATGATTTGCAGTTCGACCATAAACCTCCCCCGCTGGAGTAGCAACTACCAGATTGACCCTCTGCCGAGAGTAGCCGTCGGTGCCGGCATTGGCAATATTATGCCCTACCGTATCGAGCGAAGCCTGCTGAGCAGATAAACTTCGGGATAATATATTTAAACCTCCAAAGGTGGAACTCATATCTTAAATCCTCCAATCCATAAGCTGCCGTTTTTTATTCTCTTCTTTCTCTCTCTTGCCTGGATACGTATAAGTATTACTCTCTTGGTGCGTCAGCAGTCCTACAGTATAATCCACAATTTTCATGGCCTGCTGGAGAAGTTGAGAGTTAGTCTCATGAATTGCTCGCAGCTGGGCGACAACTCTGTCCAAGTCAAGGCGAACTTCCTCTAAAGCCGGATAATGTGCCTCCATTTCAGCCAGAGTAAGGTCTTCTGGTGATTTCCCGAGTTCACGTCCGATTTGTTCCGCCCACAAAAGGCGTTCTTTCTCTAGGCGATTAACCTTTATTATGAACGATTCTTCCTTACCTGTGATCGATTCAATCTCGTGAAGATCGTTCTGAATCAATGCTTTTTGTTTGTGCCCTTCTAAGGTCAGGAGTTCATTATATAGTTCAACTTGTCTTCTTAAGTTTTCATTGACGTTTTGAAATGCTTCAGACACGAAAATCTCCCCCTCTGAGATGTATGGTGATCACAAAGACTGAAACAAGTGTTAATCTTCCTGACATGCTTCCAGTACCTTATCGGCTATCTTTTGTCCGTCCACTTTAAATTCTCCCCGTTCAATCTGTTCAGTGAGGGCTTGTACACGTGCCTCACGGACAGCAGGAATCTCTTTAGTCTTCTGAAGTAAGGCCTGATAAACTTGTGCCTTATCCGAAACCGCTATTTTATCTGCTTCGGAGACTGTCGTTTTCTTTTCAACTTGTTTCACACGATTAGTTGCTTGAACGCTCCCAACGGGAGACGTGGATGTCCCGTCTATTTTCATTTCGCTCACTCCAAAATACATATTCTTACTCTCTATATCGAAGATGGCTCGGTAAAACTAAAGAGAAATTTTTATTTTATCTTGGAATATTTTCAGGGGAAAGCATGAATTATGACTATTGCTCTGTTTTTCCTGTATAATAAGTGTAAAATAAAGGGCCTAAAGTTCAGCATCAGATTTGACGATACAATATAGTAGGACGCTTAGTTAGCTTAGTTATATTACTCTTAAACACCTACATAAAAAGCAAGGGAGGTACGTCGCAACCCCTTATATAAAGCAATATTCTTGTTAACGTATTCGGGGCACGGCAACACAAAATGGATTTATCAACAGTATTAGGTATTCTCGCTGGATTTAGCGCCATGATTATCGGGTATATTTTAGAAGGAGGAACTGTCGGCTCGCTTGGCGGAGAATCCGCAGCTATTATCGTTTTTGGGGGAACCGCCGGGGCCGTTTTAACCAGTTTTCCGCTCTCCGACCTTAAAAACCTTCCGACTTGGTTCAAAATTGCGTTTACCGCCCAGTCGTTTGGCACCGTTGAGGCTTACTCAACGCTGGTGCGCTTTGCTGAAAAAGCACGGCGTGAAGGATTACTTAGCCTTGAGCAAGAACTTGAAACTGTAACAGATCGCTATACTCGCCAAGGCATGCAGCTCGTCATTGACGGAACAGACCCCGAAATTACCCGTGAGATCCTAGAATCAAATATCGCCGTCCTTGAGAAACGCCATAAAGTAGGGATTGCCGTATTCGAAGCCGCTGGCGGCTATGCTCCAACCATGGGAATTATCGGGACGGTTATGGGCCTTGTCATGGTGTTGGGCAATCTTTCTGATCCTGAAGCACTTTCCCATTCTATCGCCGCTGCCTTTCTAGCTACCCTTTATGGGGTCGCCTCTGCCAACCTTATCTATTTTCCCCTTGCCTCAAAGCTCAAAATGAAAGACAAAGCAGAAGTATCCGCCATGGAGATGGTTTTGGACGGAATTCTCTCGATTCAAGCGGGCGAAAATCCTTCAATTCTAAAAGAGAAATTAAAAACCCACGTTGGCTCTATTCTTCCCTCCGAGGAAAATAGTTCAGAAGGTGTATCCGGTAAGACAGCGGTCAGTGAAGGCCGATGAGTAGAAAACGCGAACATGAACCAGAAAAAGAAAATGGCGAACGTTGGATGCTTACGTATCTGGACCTAATTACCCTCCTTATGATTTTCTTTGTCGTCCTTTATTCGATGAGTAAAGTCGATACTCAGAAATTCCAAGCAGTAGCTGAGTCCTTAAACAAAGCTCTCAGCGGAAGTACTCCAGCTAAGATTGAGATTTCTACGAACCCAGTCGGACCATCTCTCATTCAGACCGGGTCCCCTCCAGAAAAAACTCCTAACACCAATACCCCGCCTGACGCAAACGTAAACGCCGGCCAGACAAATGGCAACGTAGAAAGGATGAGTCTTGAGGCGATCAAGGCCAAACTTGATAAATTTGCGGCGGACAACGGTATCCAGACGACATTGGTAACCTCGATTGAAGAACGTGGTCTTGTTGTTAGCATTCAGGAAACGTTACTTTTCGAAAGCGGCTCAGCCGATATTACCGCACGAGCACGGGATATTCTCGAGAAGGTCTCCACGGTCCTCGCGGCAGCACCCAACCAAATTAAGGTTGAAGGACATACGGATAATTTACCGATCCGCACACCACAGTTCCCCAGCAACTGGGAACTATCCGTGATTCGTTCCACAAATGTTGTGCAAATCCTGCAGCGTGATGGGATCCCCCCCAGCCGACTTTCTGCAACGGGGTACGGAGAATATCGCCCGATTTCCTCGAATGATACCGACGCCGGTCGTGGTAAAAACCGCCGGATTGACCTAATTATACTTCATACCAAATATGAGGTCACCGAACCTCAATAACCCTAGAAGGCTAAAATGTGAACTGCCCGGTACACAATCTCCGCTGCTAATCGAATCTGTTCTGGCTTCAACAGGGCGATATTGTCTTCTGGTGTATGATTCTTATAGAGCCAATCTCGTGCCATGAGAGTCACAGCTGGTATACCCACAGAGGCGAAACTGATGGAATCACTGTTATGGGCGGCCTGAGATACTTTTTGGGCACTGGCGCCCGCTTCGGCTGAGGCTTGACGGATAGCCTTGAAAGCTGGGTTATCCCCATCCGCCCAAAGCGCAAAATCTCCGATCATCCCATTTCCAACCGTATCGACGTTCAGTACTGCCTGGATCTGGTGCAGGGGAAACGTCCCTGAGCGTACAAAGGCCTGAGATCCCACAAACCCCATCTCTTCGGCACCCCAGAAGGCTAGAACGATCGTACGTTTTGGAGTCTTTCCTTCACGAAGGATTCGCCGCAGGACATCTAGAACACACCCTACGCCAGAGGCATTGTCATTGGCCCCAGGATAAACTTGCTCTTCAAAAGTCCCCAAGTGATCGTAATGGGCAGATAGCAAGATAATTTCCTCCGTGTTTTCTCCTATCAGAGCACCTAAGAGATTGACACTCGGGGTTCGTAAGAGCTTGTTTTCCCCAGCTTTAAAGGTTAATCGACCATTAACCCTAGTTTCCAAAACTGGAGGAATCGTAAACACATGGGTAAACCCTATTTGGTGATCGCCCATAGGCTTTAATCCGAGCATGCTTAATTGGGAGGATAAATACTCTACAGCTTTGACTTCTCCTACGGACCCCGCTTTACGACCTTGCATCTCAGGCCCAGTTAAAGCGAAAATATCGTCCATTTCGATGCGACTTAAACTCTCTGCTTTGAAATCCTTATTCACTTTAGTTTTAGGTGGTAATAACAATGCTACGGGTGGCAGCCCTAGCCTCGTCTTTAAAGCCTCTGCAACGCGGGTTGGTAAAAGACTCCAAGGTAAGACGATTGCACCAAGTGCCAGTAACACTTTTAAAAATACTCTACGCGTCTGCATTTTAATCCTTTCTAAGAGGAGACTGACTTATGTCTATACGTATCGATGCCCAACATCAAATACCAACACCCAATCTCGATTCTCAAAGCTCCCCAGAGCGAAGCGGTGAGTTTAGCGGAATCTTATCTCGAACCCAAAAAATCCAAGGAATTGAACTACAGTCCTTTCTCGACCGCCTTAAAACTCAGGGAACGAAGCTATCTGAAACTCTTTCGCTCCGTGATCTTAAAGATTTCCGTGATATGGTTAAATCCTTTCTTCGCTCAACCTTTGGACAAAGCCGAAAAATGCAGGATGAGTCATCTTGGGATTCGCAAGGGCGGCCAAAGATCATGGCGAGAGTCGCTAAAATCGATCACGCCTTAGATGAGCTAGGGAAGCAACTCCTTGATCAGCAAGCCAAACCCCTAGAAATCCTCACCAAGATCGATGAAATTCGCGGTTTGATCGTCGACCTCTTCGCTTAAGCGACTATGGCTCTTAAACGTATTCGCTAAGGAACCATAGATATCTTCTATTTTGAGTACCTACACTAATATTTTTAACAGAAGGAAGGTTTAACCCTTTGTCATACGCATCCGTGCTCAATACCTATGAAGACTTTGTTAAGGCGTTTCATCCCAAGAGTGGACTCGATCTTAAATTTTATAAGCAAAACCAAATGCAACGGCGTATCCTAAGCTTTATGAACTCCCACGGACACTCAAGCTATGGGCCATTCCTCACTGCCCTAAGCGCCGATCCCACCTTATATGACGCTTTCTTCAAACATTTGACCATTAATGTTTCCCAATTCTTCCGAGACGCGGCCCAATGGAAAACACTTAGAGAAACAATTCTCCCCCTGCTCCTTCAGAACAAAACTCCATTGAAACTCTGGAGTGCAGGCTGTTCAGGCGGCCAAGAGCCTTACTCCTTAGCCATGACAATGATGGACTATTTTTCTACCGCCAAGTTTACTGTCTTAGGTTCGGATATTGATGTCAATGTCCTCAAACAAGCCAAAGATGGACTCTATAAACAAAATGATTTTGCGAGCACACCACCCGAAGTTCTACAAAAGTATTTTACCCTAATAGACAATGGCTATCAAATTAAAGACTCAGTTAAACGGCAGGTTAGCTTTCAGCACCAGAATTTACTGACAGATCGCTTCCAATCTGGCTATGATTTTATCGCATGCCGTAATGTTGTTATTTACTTTACAGATGAAGCCAAAGAAATCCTCTACAAAAAATTCACAGACTCCTTACGCCCAGGCGGAATCCTCTTTACCGGCAGCACAGAACATCTCTTTGGCATGAACCAACTCGGCCTTAAATCGATCTCATCTTTCTTTTATCAAAAGCAATAAATCCTCCTTGTATTCTTCTATAAAAAGATGGCGAACAATTCGCCATCTTTTTTTGCCCATCGAATAAGATCCCAGCTACTCTTCTCTAAACCTACCAAAAAGATCTCCCACTCCTCTGAATGAGAGATCTTTTCAACCCAGTGCCAGAATTAGCCTCCCCGTCTAGGAGTGGGAGACTAACTCTGCGTAATTCGCAACACAAATCTATGATCAAGCTGTCGGACATATTGTTTCATACTGTCGGATAAACTCTTCCAACGGATAAGTAACCCCTTTACCTCCAACCTCCAACGATACCTGTTGAGCCTTTGGATTATAACCGATAAACTTCATTCCGAGTAGTTTGGCCATTTTAGATAATTCAATCCGCGCGCCTCGCCCGAAGTCCTTCAATTGCATCCAACACACGCCCCTTTTTACTTTTCTTTATCCCTAATAAAAAGATATTGAGCGATATTCAGTTGTATCTGCAGGTGTACAAATCATTAAGAATCACTAGCGATTCTTACTTTAGATTATCATATCTTATTCAAAGAAGCGTTGCAACTCTACTATAAAATTTAGTGATTCTCTCAATTTCCTCCCTTAAGATCGTCCCCACAATCCCAAAACGCTTATTCCTGCTAAGATCAGTACACTCCCCACGATTTTAGGTAAAGTGAGAGTTTCACGGAGTAAAAGCGTTCCATAAAGAATTGCTAACACATATCCCAGCGCAACAAGCGGATAGGCATAGCTAAGTTCCCAGCGTGAAATTACAACAAGCCAAAGAATGGAACTAATCCCAAAGCATGAAAAACCAAGGAAAATCGCTGGGGTAAAAATGATTGCTCCGAGTTGTCCCCAAATCCCCGTTACCGTAACTTTGCCATAATGTAGCATTCCCAATCGAAATAAGAATTGCCCTGTGGCACCTAAGATGATGGAAAATAAGGCGACGATTAAAGGACGCGCTTCGGTTAATAAATTCATAGAATCAGAACTCCTTGAAATAGGCTCTTCAACTAGTACCCCCTATTGTTTTGATGACGCTTTAGTTTTCTCTCGTGATTGTCTATTTATACTCATCCGCCCGCAATCTTTCCGCCCCCTGCTTTAGTCAGAATGTATTCCAGACCTTGGCTCCAAAGTTCCCTCTAAAATATATTTCCACATTGTTCCACCTATACTACATTTTGCATATTGTGTATCATCACTTACAAAGGGGGAAACAAAGATGGCGTTGGGTGTTGTTGATGGAGATGTTTGTTGTGAAACTGGCCATGGGTTTGGTGCTGGAATCGCTGTCGTTGTTGTAATCATTCTTCTGTTGATTGCAATGGGAATCGTATTCTAAGTTTGAAGGAGGAAATAATAATGTACGGAATGGGTTATGGTGGATTCGGTGGTGGAGCATGTTGTCCTGCTCCAGTCGCACCTGTTGCTCCTTATGCAGGCGCAGGTATTGGAGTCGGAATTATCGCAATTGCCATTTTAATTCTTATTGCTTTAGGCGTTATTTTCTAAAACTAATCTCAAATCAATTATATAACCGTAAAGCAAACGACTACAACCTGTATACTAGGGTTGTAGTCGTTTGTCGAACCCAATTAGGAAATGTTTTGAGCTATACTCAAATCATTTCCTAACTTGCTGCTGAGGAGTGAGTAAAGGTTTGTACCAATCTTTTTGTGAAGCCAAGTCTGACAACTGGTGGTGCTGTTCCACTGCTGTCAACAGGTTGCTTAATATTAGCCCCTTGAGCTGAGGATTCGTTGCCTCAGTTACAGCTCTGCCCAATGAAATCAGAGAAAATCTGGAGTCTTTAAGCATGTCTGAGGCTATTTCCTGGTCGCCAAGGCTAATATAATCAACGAATACCTCCAGCAAGAGCGAACCTAACTCATCTACAGCTACAAGATTTCTTCCTGCAGGCTATTTTAAATTCTAACAGAAGACCTGGCTATGGCAGAGTCCCAAATCAGAATTATTCGTTTTTATCATTTGCAATTTTTCATTGTGTATAAGGTCATCTAAAAAGTCCGCCTGTGCTATTACTTCAAAATCGCCACCCAACCGATGATAATCATTTTTTAATATTTTCAAACAGATTGGGCAGGTTGTAATAATTTTCTTAATCCCAGCATTTTCAAAGCAGCGAATGTTTCTTATGGCTAGCATTTTAAACAGAGTTTCATCCCCCATCTTCCGTGATTTTTCCCCACAGCACCACTCTTCCTCAATAACAGCAAAATTTACTCCTAAATAATTCAGAATACTCATAAAGCCAATTGCCGATCTATGAGCGGCTTCGTCAAAACGTGATTTGCAGCCCATAAAATAGCAATACTCCGCTTTAGGTTTTTCTTTAAAAGTTGGAATCTGCATTTCCTCTGCAAAGTTTATTCCCATATTCCGGTTACACCTCTTTTCTGATAATCGTTTTTTTGAAAAAAGTGTAACTCCAATGAAATACAGAATGATAAAAGTGTTAATGAAATGACTTCGCTAATATAACATAGAGCCGTTACCAAATAGTTATCTGACAAGTGAATCCACTCCTTTTCGAACGTGAAGGCATACCCGTTTCCGGGAACACCCTGAGGGCTTAAAGCCCTGGCCAGTGACCATAGATTTCCTCTTTAGGTCATTCTGGCTCGGAGATTTATTATTCAATTTTCCTAGATTTCGAAATATAGATGACCGGCTATTCACGCATTACTACCTGCTTAACTTTCTTTCGTTTGAAGTACAGGTTCATTTACTGAGCTATATTGAGCTTCCTAATTACCTCGCCTCTTAGCTGAAAATGAAATATTTTGGCATTCTACCACCTCTTTAAACATAAGAAATTGTTGTTCCATAATGATGCAGCTCTCTTCCGTGTAGAACGTCTCTAATTAGTGTTACTATCCCGCGTCTTATTCCTTTTAGTTATGAAACAAAAAGGACTTTACAGGATCTCCTTTTTTTAAGGTTCCGCCCTGAACTACCTTGCAGAAAAGTCCTTCATAGGGTAAAAGGGTTATTCCCAGAGTTCGAGTCACAACGCTAGGGTGATCTTCCTTCCCGATCTGATAAACTTCTAAAATAACGTCATCACCCATTTTCAAGCGATCACCAACAACCATGTGAGACAAGTCTAGTCCTTCAATTAAAATGTTCTCAGCAAATTCGCCCGGCCCGACTTGAAGATTATTCTCCATATTGGCTTTTAAAACGCTACCCCAGTTGAGGCATGTTATCTGCCGTCCCCATTCTCCAGCATGCCCATCATTTTCAATCCCATATTGGGTAACAACGGCTTCCACTACCTCTTTTTTCAGTTGCCCTCTCTCAGGACTAATACATATTGAATAAATACTGCCTTTGGCCATGAATATAACATCCCTTCTCAAAGTATTAGAGGGATTATATGGATTTCCTATGAGTTTTCGCCCCTCAATACATGTCCGCTTTTTCCACCGTTCTTTTCCAACAACTTGATTTCAACAATTTCCATCCATCTGTCCACGGCTTTACACATATCATAGATTGTGAGCAAAGCAATGCTTACTGCTGTAATTGCCTCCATTTCTATACCTGTTTTCCCGGTCGTTTTGGCCCAGGATTTCACGATTACCTCCGAGTTCTCTTGGTTAAAACTAAAGTTTATATCAACTGAAGTTAGATTTAGTGGATGACACATTGGGATCAGAGTGGCAGTATGCTTGGCACCCATGATTCCCGCCACCTGAGCAACCGCCAAGACATCGCCTTTTTTAATCACGCCGTTTTGTATGGCTTGCAGGGTTGCCGGCTGCATACGTATTTTCCCTTGAGCTACAGCCACCCTGTTTGTATCGTTCTTCTGAGTTATATCTACCATACGGGCGCGTCCTTCTTCATTCAGGTGTGTAAAGTCCATATTCATCCCCCTATCTGGAACATTTTACGACGATTTTCAGTTCCCCAGCCTTCTTGCATCTGGTGTCTACCTGGTTTCGTCTCTATGGCCTTAGTAAATAATTTAAGTAACTGTTCATCATTACTGCAATTTAGCAGGGCCAACTTTAAATCAATCTCCTTACTATCATAAAGACAGCTTCTTAATCTACCGTCGGCTGTCAAACGAATTCGGTTACATTTATCGCAAAAATGGTGGCTGATAGGGCTTATTAAACCTACTGAGCCTTGTCCACCAACAATATTATAATATTTGGCTGGCCCAGAACCCATAATATCTTTACCTTTTAATAATTCATATTTTTGCTCTATTTTAGCTCGTATCTCGTCGATGCTGATAAATTTCTCTGGACTGTAAAACGATAAATCGCCTATAGGCATAAACTCAATAAAACGCACATGCAACGGATAGGCATATGCCAGTTGGGCAATATCAAGGATTTCATCATCATTAAACCCTCTAATTGCTACTACATTTAACTTCACGGGGTGCATTTCAAGTTCCAAGGCTTTGAAAATAGCACGCTGCACATCAGCCAATTGGCCCCCGCGGGTAATATAGCTAACTTTTTCACTTACTAGCGAATCAAGGCTAAAATTAACCCGCTTTAGCCCTGCACTTTTTAAGTCTTCTGCCATATCCGCAAATAATATTCCATTGGTAGTAATAGAGATGTTGTCAATTTCAGGCAACCCGGCAATATCTGCGATGAGTTTCACAATATTCTTCCTGACAAGGGGTTCTCCCCCGGTCAATCTCACTTTATGAAAGCCCACTTGAGTTGCTGCCCTTACCAAACGAAAAATTTGTTCCAGCGTTAATACTCGGTTATGCCCCACATCCTCGACACCTTCTTCAGGCATACAGTACCTGCAGCGCAAATTGCACCGTTCAGTAAGCGAAATGCGTAAATAGTCTATTTTTCTGCTGTGACTGTCAATCATCATGTCATCCCCTTAACTAAAACTTAGCTCTTCACGCTTAGGTTCTTCCTCATAAACTTCAACAGGTTCCTGATGATAACCATCACTAATATTTCCCACAATATGACCAGAAACTCTTTGTCCAAATATTACGGGACCGCTACCAGCAGGGATATCTACCAGAACATTACAGCCAATCATAGACATTAATATCCCACTAGCCTGAGCCCCTGTGAGCTTCAGGCAATCAACGCCATCTTTTCTCTCCAATTTCGCTCGCAGGAACCTTCTTTGCGGACTCGCTTTTAAGAAGTTATCAGCAAATACCCCCTGGATTTTATCAGGCAGCGGATTATTCTTTCCCATCAACCTCTTTATTAGGGGGGTCAAAATCATATCAAAAGTCACCATAGCCGCGGCCGGATTTCCCGAGAGACCAATAATGAGTTTTTTGTCCTTAACTGCTGCTATGATTGGTGATCCAGGCTTCATCGCAACTTTCCAAAAAATAATCTCTGCACCTGCACCTACCATAGCATCCTTCATGACATCATAGTCCCCAACCGAAACGCCTCCAGTGCTTACTACAATATCTGCCTCCTCCAGACCTCTTGATATCCGAGCAGTGGTGGCGGCTATTTCATCAGGAACAATCCCCAAATCTAAAGGATGACCTCCCATCTCACAGCATCGTGCCATCAATCCATAAAGACTACTGTTATATATTTTTCCCGGTTGTAGTGTTTCTGATGGATCCAGCAGTTCATCTCCGGTACTCATAAATGCAATTTTGGCTTTAGCGTACACTGGCACTTGGCTGATACCTAGTCCTGCCAGTAAGGCGACCAGAGGCGGCGTAATCAAACTACCTTTCTGGGCGACCACCTTACCTTGTTCAATGTCTTCTCCGGCCTTTATTACATTGTCTTGGGCTTTTATAGTTCGAAAAATCGATACATAATCTCCGTTTCTAACCACTTCCTCATGTTTTATAAGTGTGTTAGCTCCGTTAGGAATGGGAGAACCCGTCATCACTTTAATAGTGGTACCGGACACGACCTTTTCCTGAGCAATAAAACCAGCCCTAGTTTCCTCTATTACCCTAAGTTGAACTGGCGCAGAAGAATCTGCTTGACGAGTGTCACTAGCGATCAAAGCATAACCGTCTAATGCTGATTTACTGAATGGAGGAATGTTAGTGCTTGCTTTTATATCTTGACTCAAAACCCTTCCAGATGACTCCAACAACGATACAAGGCATTTTCCAACTGGTATTATCCTATTTAATAATAAGCTTTGGGCTTCTTCCAACTGGATGTTATTCTTCATCCTTCCTTATACCTCCTATTTCTACTAAGCGCCGGTGCCGAATGTACAGACAGGGTAACTGCAGACCTTACAATTCAAGCAAAGCCCTCCCAAGCCGAGCTTGGCTACCATGGCTTTATCAATCCGCTCGCCCACCAGAACCAATGGAATCATTAGGTCAAATATAGTGGTCTTGTGATACATGACGCATCCAGGTAGTCCTAGGATAGTAACGTCTTCCAGGTAAGCCACCATCAACATAGCTCCCGGCAATACGGGCGCTCCATAGGTGACAATTTCAGCTCCAGCTTCTCGAACAGAGCGGGGCGTAACATCGTCTGGGTCTACCGACATCCCCCCAGTAGTCAAAATCAACTCCGCTCCCTCTGCCTTTAAGCTGTGAATCGCTGCGGAAATCTGTTCCACATCATCAGGAACAATAATTTGTTTAAAAACTTCGCACCCATAGGATTCTATTTTTTCCTTTACAACCGGTCCAAATTTATCTTCTATACGACCAGAGTACACCTCGCTGCCGGTGGTGATAATCCCCACCTTGAGCGAATGAAAGGGTTTTACTCTGATCGTCTCCTGTTCCTTACTCAAGTGCTCCACCATTTGAAGCTTATTTTCATCGATCACCAACGGCACCACTCTAATGCCCGCAATTATATCCCCTTTTATTACCGGTCTTCGATTGCTTCGGGTAGCGACCACCATATCTTCAATCATATTTACCTGTACCAGTAAATCTTCGTTGATCGTACACATACCATTAAAATCTGCAATCAAGCTCACTTTTCCTTCCTTGGGTTCAGTAAAGCTGATGCCTTGGCCGCCTAAGGCTCGACTGAGCCGAATGGCAGCATCATCTTCATGCACCTGGTCCTTTTTCACTTCCCAGACATAAATATGGGATTTTCCCATATTAAGAAGCTCTGGAATGTCTTTTTCAGTTATTACCTGGCCCTTTTTAAAGGCAGGTCCCTTAGTTTTCCCCGGAACGATCTTGGTGAGATCGTGACACAAAACGGTTCCAACTGCATCTTCTACTCTTATTGTTTGCAATATAAGCACTTCCTTCCCTATTGTTTCATCGAAATTGTTAGATTTGCTAAATTTCATATCGATAGATATAAATTAAATGCTTCTGTTTTCATAGAAATACAGAAGCATACTGAGTTGATTCTATGCTCTCCTTTCCATGAATGGAGGCTGCAAGATTTTTCCTACAACCCTGTGGGCTAGAAGCCCAGGCCGCACTACCATAGTCTTCCCTTAGGTAATCGGGCTCGGAGTTATATAATTGTCTGAATAACTTAGTTTTAAAATCTCACCTCCACTGTGAGTAAACTAGAAGCTCTCTGGCTCCCTGCAACTAGTTAATATGCAATAAACATGCCAGAGAATAAAAATGACTCCCAAATAACAAAAAGCCCAATTTAGTGGACTTTTGGAGACTAAACAATGCCCTTAATTTATATAATTCGGTTTTATAATGATACTATCATTATCATATTGGGATTTTTCTGCCACCCTCTATTACATCAACTGATAAAGCAAAACCTTTTTTATTTGGCTAATCTAGCTCAGCAACTGTACATTTTATTTTCGTCAGACCTGAAAATGTCAAACAGGGGTATCTCTCCCCTGTTTGTTCCTAACCATTATTAGATATGCCCAGTGTTTTGCCAAATACCTATCAACTCTCTCAAAGCATCGTAATAACCGCATGCTTCAGCAAATATTGGGCTACCTTATCTGCTTTTAAATCAAATAACACTTTCCCCAATAATGGACCAAGGTTCTCTCTTGCATTTTCTTTATCCATCCCGAGACTCGTGGCGAAGGCCTCAATGCCACTATTTTCTTCCTCGTCACTCACCTCAAATCCCTTTTCTTGAATGATCTTATCCAAGATATAGGTTGATTTCGTAACATTTTTAGCATCTTCCCATATTTGCTTTTTAAGGGTCTGAACGTTACTATTTATCATCTGCAGATACCCTTCAATGGTTCCCCCCTGGGATTTCAATTGATTTGAAAACTGTTCTAGCATCGCCTGGGCTTGTTCCATTACTACGGATTCAGGAACGGAAAATTCGTACATATCCGTTAATGCTTTAACGACAGCTTGTTTCTCTGTATTTGAATAACGCAGGGAAGCCATTTCAAGCAACTTCTTCTTAGCCTCTAAACGCAATTCTTGCAGTGTATTCACGTTTGCTATTTCCTGAGCAAATTGATCATTAAGTTCTCTGAGTTGAATGTTTTCTACATTTTTTACAGTTACCCTGAATTGAGCATTTTTACCGGCCAATTGAGCCGCCACGTGCTCTTTGGGGAAGGTGATTTCAACATTCAACTTGTCACCTTTCTTTACACCCACCAATTTATCCTCGAAACCAGGAAAAAACGCGTCTGATCCAAGAATCAGTTTGAAATCTTCTTGCCCATCAAAGGAATCGTCTTCTATTGTAGATTTATAATCAAAGGTTACTGTATCTCCAAGAGCCGCAGGTTCCTTCGATTTATCGATTATAATTTTATTTTGAGACTGCAAGTCTTTCAAATACTTATCAATATCTATTTCAGTCACTTCATCAGCCTTTGGCACTTTGATTTCCAATCCTTCAAGCTTTGCAAGGGTAAACTCAGGCTTAACTGGCACACGTACCTTAACACTAATCGGTTCTCCCTTTTTAATATATCTCACTTCAATATCAGGTTCACCAAAAGTTTTTAGTTCCAACTCCTTAATGGCAGCATAATATTCATCAGGCACTACAAGATCAAGGGCATCTTGAAAAAGGACTTCTGGCCCATATTTCGCTTCAATAATTGTTCGGGGTGCACTCCCATTCCGAAAACCAGGAATGTTATAATTCTTAACATTCTTTTTATATGATTCTTCAAGGCCTTCCTCAAATTTCCCTACTTCAATTACAATCTCAAAGAAAGCTTCACTGTTTTCTACTTTTTCTAAGGTTACATTCATAAGTTCATACTCCTTCTAAATTAATGCCACAATTAGTAGATTTAGACCTAAAATTTCCTTCAATGATTTGGCCAGTTGTTCTTTACCCATCTTAGCTATTTCCTTTATCTGTTCGGTCTGTCGTTGTCATTTCCTAATTTAATATTTCATCCTGATCTGAAAACATTTGTGCTGCCTTATTTTTCGTTTCCGTGTAGTCTTCATCATAGTCTAGAAGAAGATTCAAGGCATGTCGAATCGAAAGCTGAGACGGCTTGCGGGCAAAGTTTAATACACAGCTGAGACAGCTACTAGCGAGAATTACAGCACCTGAACCGCTCGCTTCATTTAATCTGCTCTCGACTAGGTTGCAGGCCAGTTCAGGACGAAAATGAGATATCTGCCCTCCGCTCCCACAACATAGTGTATTTTCCCGGTTATTAGCCATCTCCACCAACTCATATCCAAAAGTTTCGAGGGCACCACGGACTTGCTGCGCAAATATTCCTTCACCCCGGTCAGGACATGGATCATGGACTGTACACTGAGGTAAACTCTCTGGCGAACCGTTCTTGAAATCCAGCATCTCATAAACCGTGAGAATTTCAACTCCTGTCCCCTTTATCAAATCTCGAAGCAAATAGTAGCAACTTGGGCAACTTACCACGAGCCTTTGTATTCCTCTTTGTTTTACTTCATTAATAATCGTTTCTGAATATTTTTCAGCTCTGTCTATTAGCCCCATTTGGTACAAGGGTTTACCGCAACAGCTCGTGAGCATCCCCTGACACCCATATTTCAATTGTATCTGACTATAAATCCTCTTAGTCAGTCCTGGAGAGTAAGTCATCAAAGTACAACCAGGGAAAAAGCCGGTTTTAGAATCTAAATCAATGGTTATATCGCTATAGTCAACTTCATAATAACTGCGATACAGCTTCATTACGTTTTCTTCCTCGTCTGGTAAAAGATAGTTGAAATCGTTCGGGTCAAGTTCTTCATTTCTTACTGCTTCAACTCGCCGGTCAACAAACATCTGCATGGGATTGAGATGAAGCGGGCATACGACTTCACACAAACCACACTGCGCGCAACCGTACGCTTCCTCAAACGTTATCCCTCTACTGGCCATCTCGAGCGGTGATACTCCCGTTTGGGCTAAGAAATTGCAAGCACTTGAACATAAACCGCATTCCGCACATTCCGCAATTATTTCTTGTGTAGATGTTTCCAAATTTAGTTGCATAATATTTTTCTCCTTATAGCCCTAACTATTGACTTACCTAACGGTGAATATCTCTTTTACTCCTACTTTTTGGTGCTTTTGTAAAAACAACGATAGCATTCTGCATATTGTTTACTCCTCTCCAGCTTTAGTCGACAAGCCCTAGTTCTTTAATCCATTCACAGATTTTTCAATAAACATTCTTAGGTTAGGATTCGGAATGTACTAACGAAAGATAGATACAATGCTAATAGACATTTCAAAAAGCATACCAAGTATTAGTTTTTGTCCGGGTGAATAAGCCCAGTGATTGTTCGCTAGGAAGAACTACACTGGGTATTGAACCAATCTTGTTCATAACGGGGTGGAGATAGATTTTCTCACGCTTCATCGGCTGATATAAATACCTTTAGGCATACCTCCAACAAATTCCATAGGAACTGGTGCGCAGTCCTCTTTATCCGGACAATCACTACATTGTTCTCTAAATAATTTTGGTAACCTAAGGAAATTGCAAGACTTAAACCCTATAGCTTTGTAGAAATTTACTGCATATCCTCTAGCCACGGTCATAATGATATAAGATCCCTTCGGTACAAATTCTGATAGAGGATTTTTACAACACTTCCATGGATTCTGGACGATTTCTTTCATGAGGAGCCGACCTATCCCTTGACAGAGTTTATCTTGCTTAACCCCTAGCACCTCCAAGAAAAAGTGTTTATCTTCATACTCAACAATCTTGGCCCCTGCTACTACTCTTTCATTTTCTTTGACGATGAGCTGCTCTTCAATCTCTCCAGGAATACCCATTCCATACTCCAAGAGAATTTCACTTAATTCATTCTTATCCTGCACTTCAGCAAAAAGTATTTCGGCTACCATAATTCACATCCTAAGCTCCTTTCACACCACTATCACTTTGTTACTTTGCGAAACAATCAAGTCTGATCGTAAGATCTGTATGTATCATGTTATACAGCAAGAATCATGCCAATTTAAAAACCGGCATAAACCTCGCTATAATCACTAATTTACGTTATTTCCTCGTCTTACCATAACTAAATTGTTTTTCATTTTGGGATAATTTTTTCATTTTGACACTATTTCATTTTTCATTATCAAGAGATATGACTTTGTTTTTATTTTGACATAGTCTCATGTGTTTTTAATTAACAAAAAATAAGCATGCCTACCGATAAAGGGAAGCATGCATGACTCTAGTTTCTTCAGGCTTAGGAATTATAAACAGAAGAATTAATCTGTTCCTCGGCAAGCTGATCCAGGGATTTTCCTTTAGTTTCACTTTTTACAAACATAAGAGCTGCAATTGTACCGATTATCGCCGGAATAACATAAAAGAGAAAGGACATTGAATACCCAAGTTTCATTTGTATGACTATTCCGGCAACAATTGGAGCAGCTGCGCCCCCTACTCGCCCAAATGCATGACACCATGCTACTCCTGTATTTCGGAATTCAGTTCGGTATGATTCTACAATCAGTGGCTGTATAGCAGTAATTGCATAATTAACAGCAAAACCCAGGAAGATATTCGCAGCTAAGATTGCTCCAAAATTATTGCCAACAGATGCCATAATGACAATGGCAACGGCAGCGACAATAAAGCTCATAACAATATTTTTTTTGCGGCCCAGTATTTCTGAGGTGAAGCCAGTTGAACAATTGGCAATAATTGCGGCACAGTTCTGCGCAATTGCCAAGCCATATGCGGAAGACAGTTTTAGACCTTTCTCTAACATCAATGAAGGTAACCACGCATTTATGCCATAAACAATGAAGCAGCCCATAAAGTACATGATCCAAATACCGGCAGTTATTGTTCTATATTCTTTGGAAAAAAGGGCCTTGACTCCGACTACTTTTGGGGGTGTTGGAACAATTAATCCTGCAGAGTCCCAATCAGTACATCTACCAGTAGCAATTTTTTCAGCATTTTGAAGAGCTTTAACAGCTTCCTCTTTACGTCCTTTACTCGCTAACCAATGGATTGACTCTGGCATTTTAAAATATAAGAAAACCGCATACAGTAGAGGTATGCCACCCAACAGGTAACAAAATCTCCACCCCAATCTTGGTACAAGAAAGGTGGCCACAACACCAGCCAGTACCCAACCAACGATCATCCATGCCATACCAAACGTAATAAAAACAGCTCGTCGTTTGGTTGGTACAAATTCGGATAATGTAGTTGCGACAACAGGGATGCAAGCACCCAGGCCCACTCCGGTTAATATACGGAAAAACGCAAATGCCTCGAAGCTGTGTACAAAGAAGATAGGTACGGTTAGTATGGAATACGCGGCAATAGAGTAAATCAGAGTTTTCCTTCTACCAATTTTATCAGAGACGATGCCAGCAATTGCGCCGCCAAAGATCAAACCTATGAGGCTCCAAGAGGACAGACTACCTTTTTGAACTGCGGTTAAACCCCATTCAATAGCTATTTGCGGCATGGTGTAGGAAACGATCATGTAATCAAAGCCATCAAACACCATAGCTAAGCCGATGAGGAAAAATATATGCCAAGTAAACCGGTTTACACCGAGGGAATCTATTACTTCAGATATATTAAATTTTTTCATCTTTTCATTCTCCCTTTGTAACTACATTAGTGTTTATGCAAGGTGCTACTTGCTGTAAACATGCGAGAACATTGAGTGAATTAAGCTATCAACTTCGAATGATGTAAAAGAATAATATCATCCCGGAAATAGTCTGAACGGATCCTGTATGTGTATCTGGAGACCCGTTCTCTATAGAACAGGCCCCCGCTACAATGACTCCACTGCTTCTTGTATAGCAAATAAGTTAACTAGAGTGATAACACGAACCTTATTTCTCATCTTTCCCAGTATTGTTTGCAGGAGGAATTTCAGTCTTACAAAAAGGACACTTCTTTTGTTGAACTCCTCCTATGGCAGCGAGCTTCTTTTTGCAATTTGGACATTCAACGGGCTTTGATACGCCTGCAGGTCTAAAACACATTATTAAAATACCTCCTTTTTTCTTGTATTGGGAATATTATTGCCGCTGTTCCCTTTCACGCTTCTTACACCTCTTACACCTCTTACACCTCTTACACCTCCTTAGGTATACATGTTTTAAATGCAAAAACTGTGCCAACCTGTTAATCATCAGTATGATTGGCTGTATGCCTGATAATTAAGGGTTCTTGCTCCACTAAATGCATAATCATTTGATCTTCTTTTGCTTCCTAAACCAAGTCTCAATGCTCATAAACCCAGTTAAATCAATGAAAACTGACTAATCCTTTTTTGGGATTAAGTATCATTTTAGAATTTTCAAACCACTGTTTAAGTGGATCGCAAAATATACACGAATAAAAGCCACTGTAGCTAATGATCGAGAGACTCCAGTGTAGAGTGCGCTAGATGGATGGTGTATGATTTTAGGAGGTGGAAACCCTCCAGGGGGCTGAGAGCCAGTATGAGACACAATGATACACACAAAGGGAATTGGCAACCGTTGACGGCCCCAATTCCCTTATACACATTCCTTTATTCACAACCCAATCCTATTTATTTGGGCATCTTTGAAGGAGTTTTTGCAGTAGTATTATCAATATTATAATCTTTCAATTTTCGATAGAGTGTCGAACGGCTAATTCCTAGGATCTCTGCGGCAACAGGTAAATAATTGTTGGCAAGTAGTAAAGACTTCTCTATCGCGACTTTTTCCAGATTCTCAAGGCGTAGCATTTTGTTATCCGTTATTTCATTAAATTTTATAGGACTGCTGTCTAGAAGAATATAATTGGGCAGGTTCTCAGGTTTAATTAGGTTATCCTGAGCAGTATTCACTGCATAAATCATAGCATTTTCCAATTGTCTTACATTACCGGGCCATTCATATTCATTAATTATTTTTTGTACCGCAGGACTGATTTGCTGAATTTTCCGTCCTTGTTTTTTACAGTAATTTTCTATAAACAATTTACTAAGAATTTCGATGTCATTACCTCGTTTACGCAAAGGTGGAATATTAATCGTCAATACTGACATGCGGAAGTACAAATCTTCACGATATTGATTTTCTTTCACCATTTTATAGAGATCTTTATTTGTAGCGGCAACTAGCCTAAAATCTACCTTCTTATAGCGTCGACCCCCTATACGCATAACTTGCCTATCTTCTAAAGTTCGAAGTAAAACAGCCTGAATCTCAAGAGGCATGTCCCCAATTTCGTCAAGGAAGAGTGTCCCTCCGTGGGCCAGCTCAATTTTTCCAGGTCTTCCATTGCGTTCAGCGCCAGTGAAACTGCCTCCTTCGTAACCAAACAGTTCGCTCTCTATTAATTCCCGAGGCATTGCTGCACAATTTACTGCCATAAACGTTCCTTGAGGGCGATATGTATTGTGGATAGCCTGAGCAAAAAGTTCTTTTCCTGTACCGCTTTCCCCAATCATGAGAATATTTTCCGGCAAGCTAGCAAAGCGTTCTGCTATGGCTATACTCTTCTTGAATTCTTTGTTCTCACCAAGGATATCTTTAAAGCTATAAGTGGCAATGCTTCCTGATCTATTAACTGCCAAGGCATTAATCTTTTCAATCTGAGTAAGTTTTAAAACTGCAGATACAACTTGGTTAGTTTTCAAGTTTACAATCGGCCGAATATTGACCAAATAAGTCTGTTCATCATCAGCTATACAAATGGATTCTTCAACATCAACATTGTTACCTTTTATTACTAAATCCATGATGCGAGAGTGACTACATAGAAATCTTTTTATATTTATCGTTCCAATTTCATCCGAAATAAGCTTCAACATCCGGGTACCTTCCTTATTGATATGAATAATCACCCCTGTTCGATCAATGCTTATAATCCCCTCATCAATAAAGGCAAATGTGGTTTCTAATGTACCATGCGTAGTGATCAATTTATCATTAACAATTCTTAAATTGACATTGCTCTCGTTTAGCTCTTCGTTATTTATATGCAATTTTATCTGTAACTCAACTGCTGTGGCCAAGGAAGTTATTAGGCCTAGAGTATGCGAACGAAGATTATGAAAACTTTCTAGCCAAGGTCTCTCTATCAAAGGTTGACTCAAAATCAGAGTGGCGATTACTTCCCCAGAATTATCCAGTATAGGCGCAGCTGAAGCCATAATATTTTCTAAAGCTACGCAATAATGTTCAGGACCCATTAACTGAACAGGTCGCTTGAGACGTACACATAAAGAATGAACGTTGGTACCTATGGTATATTCGTTCCAAATTAAGTTCTCCGTAGGCACTCTCATCATATCGCCTTCCTGTAATAAAAACGCTCCATTTTTATCGCATAAGTATAATATATAACCTGAAGTCAAAATTGTCATTTCTTTAAAAGTATCAATCATTGGCTTCGCAATTTCTATAATTAAACTGTTTTTGTCCATTGTTTCCTGATATTGACTGGAGCTCAAATGTGACTTGCTAACTTCCATGTAGGGGTTGATTCCCAATTCTCGAGATCTCAACCAGGAGGCACTGACTTCTTTGTTCATGTGCTCATTATCACAAATGTCTGTATCAATATTTTGCAAAAAATTCTTTTTGCAGGATAGTAACACTCTCCAATTTTTTTCGAATACATTGTCATTAACTTCATCAGATAAATGCTCGTGCAAATTCGGAGTATCAAAACCTAGGTTTTTATTAGTCACCTGATTTACCTCCTTAATTACATGGATATTCTGTTTTTATGGAAGGTTTCCGCCTAGGCGTCCTACGAACTTCATATATCACTATAGTTTATACTAATACCGGATATCAATATATTATATCCAGTATTAGTATGGGTCAAGTCGATATTGCAGATTATTCATAAATATTCGACTTTTAAGGTTAAACCGTCCATTATCTACATTAATTGAATTATCCGTTGGGCAAAGTTTTGTTGCCCTTAGCACATTGCCCATTCCGTTGCTTCTAGAGGTGAGGTCTTTCTCTTTGCTTCTCTTCACCGTGTATCAGCCATTACAGCTGACCGTTAGGCTACTGTTGAGTCTCTCTGTCATATGCGGTGCTATTTCACCACCAAGTTAATCGCCATGCGTGGCGCATTTAGAAAATAAGATCAGGAATCATTATCCTGATCTTATCAAATCCAAAAAATAAATCTTTTCATCATACCCGCAAAGAAAAGAACCGCCATCAGTGGAGCCTGTACCAACAGATCTAATCTTGGTCCAAAGACAATTATGCAGCAGCTTTGTTTCTTAGGCTTGGTAACGCTAATGCGATCAAAGCAGCTATAAGCATCATTGCACCTGCGAACCCAAAAACTGAACTAACTTTACCTGTAGCGTCTGCTACTATTCCGGCTACCATAGGTCCAAAGAAACGTCCAACTGTGGCAAAAGTTGATATAACACCGGCACCAGTTCCTCGAACTTCCATAGGAAAATAGTCAGTAAAGGAAGCCAACAATACAGGGACCATCCCCATACCAACCCCCATCAAACCCACGACAATATACATATTGCTAAGTCCACTTCCGAAGACAAAAATGTATCCCATCGCGAATACTGCCCACCAGATACCGGCAATTCCTATAACGAATTTTCTCTCTATGCGATCGGACAACGGACCCCATATTTGTTGACCCACTAGTTGGCATAAACTATAGATTGTGACTGCAAGGCCAGCTTGCACAGCGGTAAATCCAGCACCTCTAACAGAAACAGCTAGGAAAACAGTAATCGTCATAAAGGCAAGTTGCCAGAAGATGTACATTATTCCCAGCTGCCATGTTATCCTCATTTTGAGGACCTCGCCGAATCCTCCTTCTTTTGCTGCTGGAACTGAATCAACTATTACATCCAATGGTGACCCTATAGGTGTCAAACCCTTATCTGCAGCTCTATTCCTTACGATAACGTATATTAGAATTGTGCATACAAGGGCAACAGCTCCCAAAATAACAAAGGTGCTTTGCCAACCGAAAGCTTTTGACAGCTTAGGTGCCACAATTCCTAACACTGCAGCCGTGAGAACACCACCGGGGGTGATGAGGCTCATGGCCCTGCCTCGTTTACTCGGGTGAAACCACGCTCCAATGAGCTTAGGTATTGTAGCGCTATAAATTCCCGCAGCTCCGAAGCCAACCAAAGCAAATATAATGAGGGCTTTGGTAAATGAGTCGCCAACAAAGCCAAATAATATGACCATCAAGGCAGAAATTATACCTGCTGCTGTTACTGCAAATCGCGCACCAAATCGATCAGCAATGTAGCCCCAGATAAATGAACACCCAGCATAGGTCAAACCAAAAACTGACATGATCGTTCCTGCTGATGCATTGGTTAAGTTAAGGCCTATTTTTACTTCAGCCATGATAATCGGCAGAGTCTGTAGGCTGATCATCAGGATTATCTGAGTAAGGAATCCTCCAAATACAACCATCCAGCCATAATGTATTCCATTATTAGTATTGGTATTTCTTTGAATCACGCTTACACTCTCCTTGCAAACTACTAATTCGAATAACATTTTGGCATTTAATCAGATACGATATCCTGATGATAAATTACTTTTCGCGTTGTAACCCTTGAAACTTTTCCTCAACCTTTGGAGTTGCGTATCCCTTGAAAGGTTTCCTCATGATTTTACCTTTTATATAATAAAAGCCTTGTTTCTTCTCTAATTCGACTTTACTCATACCTATACTTTCTAATAATTGACTAAATTCTTTTCCTTCCGCTAGTTCCGAACTTAGAAACTTATATGCAGAATCGGTGTCAAGTTTTAAATAATCTTCTTTATTCATGATTAATAATACCCCCTATAATTGTATATTTCTTGGATATTGATGCTCGGGAAACCCCTTCTATGAAGGGGCCCCGACTAGCATTTTCTTAAGGGATAAACATTACCATTTTCTTACCTTTAGCAGCCATCTTTTTCGCCAGTTCTTCCACCGGCCCGTATTCCATGCACTTAGCAAGGCAGTGATGAACACAAGTCGGTAGCTCTCCCTTGCCCACCCTTGATTCGCACAAATCGCAGAGCGAGGTAGGAACAGGGATATAGTTCCACTCGAACTTGTCATCAGTCAACTTAAAGGGACCAACCTCAGTAAGTTTAATGCCCCATTTGCCAAGAGGAATCCCATGCTCGTTCTTGCAAGCAACTTCACAACTATGGCAACCTGTGCAATATTCATAATCAATCAATAAACCATTACTTGACATATATTTTTCCTCCATTCCCGATAATTGTGTATTAGTCTGGTTCAACGATGAAATCTTATGCTTCCCTTCTGGAAGCCTTGCAAATCATTTGCTTGAATGGAGCGCCAAAACCGAGTTTCCCAATGTGTTTATGAGGTACCAATTTGTTAATATTCGAGTCCCATACGCCATACAGACTAGGCTCTTCAGCAGGTTTCTCTGGGAACCACCAACCGTGCACTGCATGAACGACCCTAGGATGAATGCATGGTGTTAGATGGGCCTTCATCTTACACTTACCAAACATGTTCTCAAGGTCAACCCAATCGCCTTCATTAATACCAAGATTCTGAGCAGTCTCCGGATGTAATTCACAAACTGGATCTGGAGTAATCTCACGTAAGGTTGAAATTTGTCTATGCTCCGAATGGAATGAGGTGAAAGTCCTAGCACCAGTTGTAAGAATCAACGGATACTCATTAAATAACTCTGGAGTACTTACTGGGCTATAAGGAGGCTCCTTGTAATACGGCAGAGCATCATCGCCCCACGTTTCGAAAAGTGTCGATGTCAGCTCAACCATACCTGTTACTGTGTTGAAACCTGGTTCACCATCTGGCCGTAAGAGGCCCTTTTCGTGTTTCCCATACGTGTATTTAGGCTGATAGACGCCAAGTTCTCTTAGATCATTAAAATCTATGCCTAGTTCAGGTTTCAATTGCTTGCTAAAGAAATCCGGAACGTCATCAAACTCCCACATATCCGGATGGAGCTTTTTACCCAGTTCTATGCAAACTTCGATGTCAGACTTGCAGTCACCGACAGTAAAGGCCTTATTCATCGCTCCTAAAAATACGGGATTTCGACCAAAGTGAGTAATAACTATGCCATCGTGCTCAGCAAACGTGGGTAGCGGCAAGAAAATATCGGCGAAAGCCATCGCTGTCGGGGTCATGAAACAGTCTTGCACTACGTTGAACTCCAAGGATTTAAGAGCCCTGTACCATCTGTCAGGTTGAGCAGAACAAGTAGCGGTAATGAAGTTACTACTGTTGAACCAGCCCATTCTAAGTTTGTATGGTTTGCCTGTTTCCAAAGTATCCAGTGTTTCGTCTGGATGAGTTGTAGCCAAGGCATTAGCCAGCGCCGGCCATTCTTTGGCTCCGATTCTCTTATCCCAAAGTTCTTCTGATATATTGGACCGGGTATCCATACGCCATTTTCCGAGGAGTGCAGCGGGTGCCCCTAAGGTTATGCCTCCTGGCACGTCGAGATTGCCAGTAATCGCACCGAGAGAGAGTATCGCGTGTCCGAGTTGCACACCGTTTGGATTTTCATCCACAGCCAAACCCCATTGGATAGCAGTAGGCTTGTTCATCGCGATAATTCTAGCAACTTCAATGATCGTTTGTTTCGGCACCCAAGTTATTTCCGCAACCTTCTCGGGCGAGTATTCCTGAACGCGTTCTTTAAGTTCGTCGAAGCCGTAACACCATTTATCCACAAACTCGTGGTCATAGAGGTCTTCGTTGATAATGACATTGAGGAATGCCATTGCGAGGGCAGTATCTGTGCCAGGACGCAATTGACATACATACTCCGACCGAGTGCCGAGCCAAGTGATCCTCGGATCTATTGAAATGATTTTGGTTCCTCGCTTCATCATATCGATGAGGGAATGTCCATAAAAGCCATCCGGATTGGACATCAGAGGATTCTTACCCCACTCCACAATATATTTTGGCAACGTAAATGCAGGGTTATCATAGCGATCTGGGAAGGTACCAGCAAAGTCGATCTCAGGATACCCCGCGCCTAGGATATAGTCCGTGATCGCGCATCTTGGTCCGTAGCAAGACCAACCACTGAGCGGATAGCACACATTTGGAGTACCAATTGAGGCAAAACCAAGTGGATAGTAGTATAGGCATGCTTCTCGTCCAGTTCCACCGAACACGACTATCGACTCAGCACCATGATCTTTCTTAAGTTGTAAAATCTTAGGAACAATAATATCCCAAGCTTCTTCCCAGGATATTTTTGACCATTTCTCTTTTCCTCGATCTTCAATTGACCGTTTCATTGGAGAAATAATGCGTGTAGGATGATGTACATATTCAGCTAGTGCTAGACATCTAACACACAACCTGCCTTGACTAATGGGATGTTCTGCATCCCCCTCAACCTTTACAAGTTTACCGCCTTTAACAGTCAATTTCATGCCGCATCCTACTGGATGGTCCCCTGGCGGCGACCAGCCGCAGGTCCTGACTGTATACGAACCATCTTCGTTGTCATGCTTCCATTCTTTATTCATTTTCTCACAGTCCTTTCAAAAACTTGTATTTCTAGACTTTTAGGATCAGATTATTACTAGGCACCATTCCAAACAACAAACCTTCGTTTTCTTCATACCACCACCTTTAATCTTATCTACTCGACCAAATTACCCCTTTGCAAGTATTACTTTATATTGATATTTGCAATAATCGTGCCAACTTGGTTAAAACATAGGAAGATGGCTTGGTACCAGCATTGTTACGGTTTTATCATTCAACTACCTTAAGATGCTTTATGTCTTTTTGAGATGCGTAAGCTGTTGTTTATTAGGTTACAAAGCAGGTGAATCGCTGAATAAATAGCTAATCCTTTTTTGCAATCACAGTATCATTTTAGGAAAAATTATTTCACGCTAGACCACGTAACAGGGCATCAGGTTACAACGTTATGTCAGTTGGATTTCTACTAAAGTCGATTACTTAGGACAATGTGATTTTCAGCTGATTGCATAATCTAATCACCTACTCAAATCCTACATTGCGATATCCCCTCGGTTTTAGGATCTTTCTGAACATAAAAAAGCCCCTTAAGGGGCTCAACGTACATCTTTTAGTAGTTAGTTTTTTCATTAGTTCTCTAAACAGTGGTTTAGAAATTCTAAAATGATACTTAATCCCAAAAAAAGATTAGGTAGTTTTCTTTGGTTTAACTGGGTTTGTGAACATTGAGGCTTGGTTAAGGATGCAAAAAGAGATCAAAATATTATGCATTTAGTGGAACAAGAACCCTTAATTACCCGTACACAGCCCAATTGTGCCCACTTTATTACAGGTTGGCACAGTTTTTGCATTAGTTTATCTAGGAGGTGTATAGAGAAGTAAGCGGGAACAACTCGACGCACTTCTCTAGTGTAATACTCATCTTAACAATTAAAGGAGGTACTAATAATGGCATTTACATTAATAGATGCGGCAACGTTGTGGGATAAACTTCAACAGAACCGTCCTTCAACAACTCCGCTATCGGTACTCAAAAATGATATGGCAATGGCTCTAGAAGACTATAAGCCCAATGATGTCTTAGAACAAACGCTACGGGACATCTTTGAACGTGCTGGTATGGCCTATCCTGAGAAGGTGCATGTATTTCACATTAAGACAACGCTTATAACCGCCCTTAGCCAACTTGCTGGTCAGTAGGATTTAAAAAAGCAACTCATTGCATAAGAAAAATGGCTACTGCAGCATATAGCAAGTAGCCATTTTGTTTACACCAAGGAGGCAATATCATGTGTTGGTCTTGTAATCCCTATTGCGGAAATTGTAAACCACCTAAAGAAAAACCAAAAAAATGTCCGGTCTGCAGCGGCTATACTTTTCCCGAATTTAAAAACTGCAGAAAATGTGGCGCAGTTTTGCCTGAATCAGTTGAACGTCCCGCCGTCATGTGCTATAACATCGAAAAGATGTGCGCGAATCCTTGCGGTAAACATAAATCACTTCCTAAAGATGGCGTCGTACAACAGTCCTGCAGGTGGCATACACCACCGAAAGATGAGGTTACTTGAGTGGCAATGTTGCTACTATCTAAGTAGGCCCATCCTAATTGGATAGGCCTACTTTTTGTTGTTATATTTCTATCACCATTCCATCATGAGCAACTAAAACATTAGGATATCGGGAAACTGCGCTCTTAAGCGCCTCTGTAGTAACTGCCTGGCTGTAATGCATGGACAGATGAGTTAAAATTGTTTCCTTGGCTTTAACTTGTCTACCCAGTTCGACAGCCTGCTCTACTGACATATGAGAATGAGGATACCAATTCTTACCATAAAACGTGGCGTCACAGATTAGCCAGTCAGCTCCACTCACAAATTTCTCCGTTTCCTCAGGTAGACCGGAAGTATCCGTAAAATAAGCTAGTCTTTTCTCATTAGATTCTATTAATAATCCTGCGGTTTCAATGCTGTGATTAGCCACTAAAGGCGTCAAACACACTTCCCCGAATTGATATCGTTGTCCGAATTGCCACGGTATGATGTTGAAAATGTCCAGTAGATTAGGAAAGGCGCTTTCAAATTGAGCCACGGCGCTAGGAGGTAAATACAGGGGCAATTTCTCGATTCGGTCTAATTTTACATAATACTCAAGCTCTCCTAGACCACTAAAGTGATCATAGTGCCAATGTGAAAGAAAAACACTGTCGATCTTAGTTATATTATTCTTGACGAGTTGACTTCTCAAATCCGGTGAAGCATCGATCAGAACCATTGTATTATTCGTTAACACCGATGCTCCACTTCGAGTACGAGTATACTCTGGGTTTTCTCTGGCTTCCTGACACGCAGGACAACTACAAAAGAAGGAAGGTACTCCCGTACCAGCCCCTGAACCCAATATCCTAAACTGTGGCATTGTTACTACCTCCCTTTGTCGCCTATACCCAGGAAATTGAAATATCATAGGGACGGGTTGACAATTTTCCCGATCAGAGCACGCATCACATTGTTCGACATACTGAGAAGAAAGTTGGGAAAAGCCACAAACTTCAAAACCATGTTTTTTATAAAAGAGACCTGTGTCATTCATTGGCACGGTTGTCACCTCATAAGGTCCTCTTGCCGACGATATAATGGATCGACAATAATTCCACGGCCAACTTGTTAATGCCGAAAGTAGAAAACCGCCTAGGCCAGTCCTACATTGATCGTTTCTTACGCCTAACACTTCTAAATGAAATTAGTTAGGGCTAGTCTGAAATAGCTTTCCGACTGCCCCGACCTTTCCTTCTACCCTCAACAACACATGATCTTCAATATCCCCGGATATCCCCAATCCATCCTCCCAGAGCAGTTGCTGAACGTCTTCTTTATCCTTCTTTTCTGCAAATGAAATCATAGGTTCCATACTTGTTCATCCTACTTTTGTTCGGTGTTTCAACTGAATAGCCTTTTGAGGACACTGTCCGACACAGGTATAACAGGAACTACAATTTTCAATGGCTATGACGCTGGATTTCTTTTTCCCATCAATTTCGACCATCTCTAAAACTGACCCTGGGCAAAACGCTGCGCATAGCTCACATCCAATACAACGATCGGTATCGATCAAGATCTCAACACTACCATCTTCTTGAACCCCAGGTATACCAACATTATCCATAATGGGAGGCATATAGATCTTATTTCGTTCTTCCGGAATACTCTTGACTGATAACTTCTGGAGCGCATCTGTCACATCCTGCAATTGCCCATACGGTATCGAAACATAGAGTTCAAAGTCATCAATCTCACTAGAAGCTCGCCCACCATAACAGCCAAAAGAAATATTCATTTCTCCACTTTTGATGACTTGGACGGTGAGGTCAGCACAAGAAGAGTTGTAACCTGAGGTTATAAAATTCTGCCGTTCTCCGCTGGAATAGGTTTTAGCACAACAAAGCCACATCGCTTGTTCCGGCCACAGCGTAAAGATAACAACATCCGGTACAAATGTCGCCTTTTCAAGGGGCGCCAGTACTGTTGCTGTATGGCTCCCAGTTTCAAATTCTGGCCTGCTGGCAATCATTTTTTGAGCGCACTCAATATTTGGTAATTTCTTAAAAAGCAAATATAATGCTCCAGATCTCAACTTCTCAGACATTTCCACCATTCCAAGAATACCCGACCCGTCTGGGCAGGCGTGCTTGCGAGGTGGCATATACAGGCAGTTTCCTCTGCGAGCTGCAATAATGGACTGACAATATCGAAGTGGCATAGGGGGTTCCATCAGTCCTTTGGGTATTTCTTCCCCCGGTTTCATGAGCTTAACGGCTACCGGTGACCACCGTAGCCCTAAAATTTCCTTTAACGATTTGGCCAGTTGTTCCTTACCCATCTTAGCTATCTCCTTTACCTGCCATCATCATTTCCTAATCCTGCACTTCATCCTGTTCTGCAAACATTTGTGCTGCCTTATTTTTCGTTTCCGTATAGTCTTCGTCACATTCCAGAAGAAGGTTCAAGGCATGTCGGATAGACAGATTACTTAACTAACGTTGTGGGGGCATGGCCGAAGACTCAAGACCCATTTCGTCGATTAGAAATTTTATCGTTCTATTAGGTAACTCAATCGTCGCATCATATTTCCCTGCTAACTGTAGAGCCTTTAAGACAGGAATTTGGCTCGCCAGATCCAGTGGAATGTCGACATCTGGTACTGCTTCAACTAACCCAAATGGGATATTATGTGAAGATGTTTTCTGTACTAGAACATCAAGTGCAGTTATTCCTTCCTTGTTATAAAAAACCCCCTCGAACTCAAATGGCGTGGTGCACGTGTAACCTATCATTGAAAATCCGCCTTCTTGACAGGCAGATGCGACCATGGCCGCCCCTACTGACGATTCTATGTCTTCAGAGTGCATTGCAACCGCTAGACCTTGGTTGGTAGAAGCAAGCTTCTTCATTTTGCTCACAGCATCTTTAATATTTAATGGCTGCAAACACGGTAAATCTCCTCCTACGATTAAAACACTGTCCGCTAACCTTCCAGCTTGGCCCTTTTTCAGTATATAATCAGCTGCATACTGCATACACTGATCGAAATTACCTTCCACGTCGGAGAATATCTCTTTTATTGCTTGTGGATTTGAGATATTTGCAAGAAATTGTTTCAGATAATCTCGGTCCCCACGATTATCCTGACAAATGTATACATCCCCACTATTAGCAGATACACAGTGATCAATAACGTCTAGCAGGCACGCTTCGTAAAAATCTTTTGCTTCCTCAGGCGTAAACAAGCCCCCCCGGGCAGTGGTAAGCCGAGTCTTGCTTACTCCTACTTTTGGCACTTTAGTAAAAACAACGATAGCATTTTGCATATTGTTTACTCCTCTCCAACTTTAGTCGCCAAACCCTAGTTCTTAATTGTTTCACAAGTATGAGTTTAGGAAATCTTCTCTTCAGATAGTTTTAAACCGAGGGCGTAGGCTTCTCCCAAATACTGACCAAGCGCGTAATATTTTCTATCCGAAGCACTACAGATGATTGGATTCACCTTTTCGATGGCTGGTACACCCTTTTCTCCAAGAACCCCCTCATCAGCCTTCACATCAACGATTTCGCCGATGAACTGAGTGTGTAAGCCAATGTCAACCGTCTGCAAGAGGGTGCATTCTATCACTATGGGGAATTCTTTAACATAAGGTGCATTAACGACGTCGCTCTTCACAGGAGTAAGTCCAGTCACAGAAAATTTATCAGTGTTTTTTCCCGAAACGATACCAATGTAGTCCGCTTCCATTGCATATAGCTTTGACGGAATGCTAATTGTAAAAGCATTATGTTCAAGAATATTTGCATAGGTTAAGCGCGACTTCTGCAGGGATATCGCGATGCAAGGTGGGGACGAACAGCATATCCCTCCCCAGGCCGCAGTCATAATATTGGGCTCACCCTTGTTATCGTAGCTCCCCACGACCCAAACAGGTGAAGGCATTGCATGAATGGTTGCACCCAAAGATTTTTTTATAGTTCATCACTCCTTCCCGAACATTGTTGTTTTAGGGTTGATTTACCAAGATAACCCTAAATATTGGGGCTGGGCCTGTTACCCATGTATGTATTCACAATGCAATAACCGTGCCAGAACTAAAAAGGAATTTTTTTAAAAAAATAGGCCCAAAATAACGTGTTGATATTGCTATCACTTAGATAATTCAACAGTGTATTTAGTGCCTAAATGACATCCACCTGGGCAAGCATTCCATATTTCAGTGATTATGAGGACGTTCATAGTCCCTTATCCTTTAATTAAAAACCATGATAATAGTTGAGGGGTAGAATTCGCTAATACGAAGAAATTTTCTAAAATCAGGATTTTTTTCAGATTGGGAATATTAATACTAAAATGACACAAAAATAATTTCGACTGTGCCAAGGCTAATAAGAAAAAACCATTCTAGTGAAGTATTGAGGTGATAAGACATAAATCCAGATATTGGTCAGAAAAGGCGAAATTCAAAGACTCGAACGGTAAGACTATCAGCTTAAGGAGGGTGTTCTATGTCGGCAGACCTTGGATCGCTGGCGATGAGATTCTACGGCTCTATTGAATCTTCTTTAAAAAATCAGGTTCCAGGTATTGTTCAATCTTGGTGAAAGTATCTTGATTGCTTAAAGGACGACCTGGCTTGATGTATTCTGTCCAGGCCATCGCACACCAGGATACTGCTCGCAATAAATTAAAAAATTTAAACATTTCCACCCGCTCCCGCAATGTTATAGCCTGGGGACAAGGCGAAAGGTCATTTAGGTAGGCGCTGATAAACAAATCTTCTTCCTCATAGCTAAGGGCATAATCTCTTTTCCACAAAGTAGTGGTTGGGATGAGAAAATGGCTTATATCCTGGGCGGGTTCGCCATAGATCGGTTTTTCCCAATCTATCAAAAAACAAGTCTCTGCCTGCTCATTCACGATGAAGTTACTAGAATTGATTTCCGTATTGATAACCCGCAGCCATGGATCCGCCATAAGATATTGTTCCGCTTTTTTTCGTTCCTCCGCTCGGGCCATGATCTTTTCGAACAGCCTAACTGCTTGAGGATTTGCCTGCGGACAGGCATAGTATTTTTCCAGCAGTCGGCTCGCTTCATGATAAATAGCGGTAAAGGGTTCGGACTCTTTGACCAAAAATTCTACTTCATCGGCTGTAAACTCTAAACCATGTACACTGGCTAACGTTCGCGCGGCCTTTACCAGGTCACAGCGGTAATCTAATGATACTCCGGGAAGATATTCCATCATCAGTATCCCATAGGGTATCTCTTGTTTAGTGTCGTCAAGATAATATGTCCGGGGAGTGACTCGCGATCTACTTAATAAGTGTAAAGCTTTATACTCATAAGCAATCTGATTGTCTAAGTCCATCTGGCTGCCGGTATTAATTCTGAAAACATATTTTTGCGCACCTGATTGCAACAAGTAGTTCAGGTTATATTCACCCTGGGCAAGAAAACTTACAGCTACCTCTTGGTCAAAATCAAATACTGAAGTAAAACAGTTTTGCAAAACATAGTCCTTTACTTGATCTAATAATTTTTCAGCCAGCAAATTGTAACACCTTCTTAAATTTTTACCGAATAATAACTTTTAGTATTCCAACACCTTTTTCATAATACCGAAATATCAACGTCTAACCATGACTTATAAACCTCCTTCGTGAATGAACCAAGATCACGGATCTCCGGCAGATTAACCCTACTATCGCCATTTTCCTGACTTGTGATATTTAATAAACCCTTTTGCAATTTTTGCACGTCAGATTTTAGATATTGGAAGTTATTATTGAATAAAGCTGGTTCGGCGATATAAGTTGCCGCTACCACGTCCCAGTTATGGAAACCGACAATTTCAAACCTTCTGATCATATTTTCAAACCAGCCTATGCATTTTTGAAAAATGTACTGAGCTATCGGTTTATTATTTGACTCTAATCTTTGGCGAAATTCCTGCTCCGTGAAATAAGCCACGAGGCAATTATTTCCAGTAATAGATGAAACATTTTTGCCTTTCTGGAGGACGCAATTTGCCGCATCAGGATCACAAAAAAAGTTAAGTTCATCAAGAATTTGGCCGTTAATATTTAGTTCCTGGATGATACCACCCATGAGCACAATCTCAGCTACATTTTCGAAGAATTCATTATCTAGTTTATAGGCTGAATATAAATTGGTGAGCGACCCTGTAGCCAGAATTGAGATTTCGCCCTTATTGGCCTTTACGGTTTCGACCAAGAACTCCGTTGCTTCACTTAGCGAAGAATATTTGTCAGCACAACCTTTGACCAGTGGAATATCCGTGCGACCTAGTTCTTTCAGCATGGTAGCCGTATTCGCGTAGACTGTTTCAATATCACTATTGCCATATGTTGAAGTTATCCCACATAATTCGATATTTTTTTTACCCAGTAGATATATTAAAGCCAAGCCATCATCGACATCGCAATCCAAAATGCCTAGTGTGTTATCACAGTCGTGAATTACTTTTTTCATATCATCACACTCCTTCACTAAATTGCATTACTTATAATTGTTCTGCCAGCTGACCTAACGCTTTGTTATTCGTGAAAATAAAACGTTAACCTAATTCTTTCTTATATAATATTCCCTTTGGATAATCTACATTGATATTCACTGATTCCCCGACATGAATATCAATGTTTGAAGCTGTGACGACAACTAAATCTAAAACGTTGTCTGTGATCCGAATATTGTATTTATCTCCAAGATAGCTGATTGCTTTTATTATCCAGGCCCCAGGCTCTTTGACCAGTTTGATATGGCTGGGTTTAAGCATTAATGAATAGCTTCCATCCTCCAGTGAGGTTTTGCAACCACCAATGGAACTATCACAGAAGCTTTGAAAAAATCCGTTTTCCACAAATCCTTCAATACTATTCATTTCACCGAAATAATTTGCAACCTCTGGGGTAGCGGGATTTTCGTACACAGACTTAGGCGTATCATATTGTAATATTTGTCCTTTAAACATAATGGCGATACGATCGGACATAACCAAGGCTTCCTCTTGATCATGGGTAACCAAAATCGTCGTTAAATTTAGTTCCCTGTGAAGCTTAATGACCAGTTCTCTCATTTTTTGGCGCAGATTTTCATCAAGACTGGAAAAAGGCTCATCCAGTAGAAGCACTTGCGGCTCTGCCGCTAAGGCTCTGGCCAATGCTACTCTTTGCTGTTGCCCTCCGGAAAGTTCAAAAACTTTAAATTTTTCATAACCGTCTAAACCTACTTTCTCCATAATATTAATCACATTTTTGCGTATGATTTCCTTATGGACACCTTTCATTTTTAGGCCAAATCCGATGTTTTGGCCGACATCCATGTGCGGGAATAATCTTAAATCTTGAAACACAATAACTGTTCCACGTTCTTCGGGTGCCAGTCTGTTTACCTGCTGGCCGCCAATATAGACCTCTCCTTCACTAGGCTCAATTAGCCCTGCTATTGTTTTCAGCAATGTACTTTTACCACAACCTGAAGGCCCTAGTAATGAAACTATCTCACCTTTTTTAACCTTAAAATTAATTCCCTTTAAAATCTTATTACCACCCAGACTAACATGTAGATTGCTTAACGATAAATTATCCATAACTAACCTCTCACACAGTAGCTTCGCGATATGAAAATTAATTTTCGATTCAACTAAAAAAGAAAACATCCTCAATGTTATAATACCGCTTAACCGTTTTATCTAAAATCATAAATACTATAAGCGTGGACAGAAGGAACAAAACGCTATACGCCGAAGCGATTGTCCTATCTCCGCTTTGGATATAAGGAAACATAAACATTGCATACGTTACAACTGTTCCGCCACCAATGAGGAGTGTTATAAAATACTGACTAGACGATACGATAAAAGCCATACAGATAGAGGATATTATGCCTGGAAAAGCGATGGGAAGAGTAATGTTTGTAAAAGTTTTAATTGGAGAAGCGCCCAGAACTCTGGCCTGTATCTCCAGCTTATCCCCAGTTGCTTCAGTTACCTCCGTCATTATTCTTAGCGTGTATGGCAAACACAGAATAATATGAACTAAGATAACGCCCAGTACATTATCACTTAAGCCTATTTTCATAAAGAGTACATCTATCCCCATGGCAAACGCTGTAACAGGCACGATTACAGGCATTAGTATGATGAATTTCAGAAGATCCCTGCCCCAAAAGTCTAATAAGACAATAGCTCTAGCCGCTGGTATACTTACGGCAATCGCTAACAGTGACACTATAGTTGAGAGAAATATACTGGAGATAAGTATTTTAATCGCCCCAGAATACCCCCCAAACAATTCACCTAGAGCTCTGAGGGAAAACGTTTCCGGAACTAGATGGGGCCAAGGCCATATTCCGGTAAAACTCCAGACTATTAATATAAGTATGGGAAACAAAACCATGAAATAGCTTAAATATATTAAGGATCGCATTATTAGTTTATTATTTTTTCTAGTCATTTTGAGTACCCAATTTCACAAAATTCTTCGATAATATCTTATAATAAATATAAGTAACAACCATAGTGAAGATGATCATGATACTATTTAGCACCATAGCGTAGGGCCTGTGGGCAATATCTGGATGGACGTATTCTACAAAGGCCCGGACTGGCAGTGCTTTAGGATGGGTTGCTCCTAACAGGTAAGGTATTTCAAAGGCTCCAAAGGAATAAGCAAAAATAATAATAAAGGATGTCGTTATAGCAGGGAGGCAAAGCGGAAGAGTGATATGCTTAAAGACCTTCCACTTTGACGCCCCAAGGTTTACCGCCGCTTCCCCTAAAGAAGCATTAATATTAGCCATGATGGTTACAACAACCATGATAACAAACGGTATTTCCTTCCACGAGTATGTTAGTATTAATCCTAGTGAACTTTCATCAAACATTATTGATAAAAAACCCTCCTGCCCCTGAATAAGATGCATTTGATAAGCCATTCTTGCGATGATACCACTTTGTGAAAACAAGTTCAGCATGAGTAACGCAGATACCGCATGTGGAATAATCACGGGTATTTTGAGAATCTGAAAGAATTTGCTCTTAACCAGCCCGGATGCGGTAGCCGCCACACTGACTAATACACCCATTACAACAGCAATCAATGATGATGCTACTGAAATATACACGCTGAGCCATAGTGAAGCGGTAAGATCGCCATTATTAAGGACTTCTCGATAATAAGAAAGAGTAAATTTGGTCAACCCAGCTGCAGGGATAATTCCGAAACTTTGCAACACGCCATTAATCAGACCAATGATGAAAATGGCCATCAGCAAAGCCACCGGAAGAATCATAATATAAGGCTTGAATTTTGAATAACTCATCAACTAATCCTTTATTTGTTAGGAATTTCAGATTGCCATATTTCCTCAATAAGAGGCACCATATTGGCCGGCAATTCTGGAAGTCTCTTACTTAGCAGTATTGCTTGCGGAATCACCCCTTTGCCTAGTGGGATCTTGTTGAATAATTCTTGCTCAGTGCTACTGAGTTTGGTATTATCCAAAACAGGCAAATCTCCCCAATTGGCATAGTCATATTTGGAGGCTTGAATCTCCGGACTAAGGACGGCATTAATGACAGCCATGGCTCCATCTTTGTTTCCCGCGTTATTTGGTATTGCCAAAAAATGCGTATTACCAATCATCCCTTTATCAAAGATAAAATTTCTGGCTGTATCTTTTATTTTGCCTTTGCTAATCATACTGGAAACGGCATTGGGATCGTAGGAGATGTCTAATACGGCTTCCCCGTCAGCAAACATATTATGTAGTTGACCGATAGAAGCGGGATAGGTTTTCCCCTCTTTCCACAAATATGGTTTCAACTCTTTTAAATAATCTATTGCGGGCTGAATCGCCTCTTTGAGTTTTTGCTTGTCTGTGCCAGCAGCCTTGACTTTTTCATAACCAACAACATCGTAAATGACATTACGTAAGAACGCACTTCCCGTAAAATCAGGCGACGCTGGATAGGTAACCTTCCCTTTGTATTTCATAGCAAAACCCAAAAGTTCTTGGGTATTTTTGGGAGTTTCAGGAGTAACGGCTGCGTCGTTAATCAGTACCAATTCCGCTTTTCCATAGGGAGATTCCAATCCGTCAACGCTATTGCCGAAATCATATTTGACATCATCGGACGTCTGATCGACATATTTCATATAATTCGGCAAACTTTGTGTAAATGGGCCATATAACAAATTGTTTTTCTTCGCTGTATAGAAATTCTCTCCATTCACCCAAATTAAATCAATCGAGCCTTTCTGAACCCCGGCCTGTTTTGCATCTGCAAGCTTTGAGATAACTGTTTGTATATCGTCAACTGGTATACGTTTTAAGGTGAGATCATAGTCGTCTTTGACTTTCTTAGCTAGTACATTATCAACCCATTTGTTAATCTTTTCATCACCGCCCCATCCGTAAAAATTAACTGTTGTCCCTTTAGCATTTTTTATTACTGTCTCAAAAATACTGTTGTCTGTTGTGGCAGCACCCTGCGGCGCTGCTTCTTTACCACAACCTGCCGTTAATAAGATAAGCGCCATAAAGAGTATGCATGTACAATTAATAAGCCTTTTCACTATCTTCTCTCCTTTATGTATCATTTAATTAATTGGGTTGGAACATTTGTGAATCCATCCCAACTTATCTAGTTCTGATCCTGGCATATGAGATTATTGAGTTACTAACTTACTTTATCTGTGTTCTTGAAACTTCTACATAAGGTTATTCTGGAATCAAATATTTTAGCGGTTACCTTTCTAGGGTGATCGGTGTTCCCATAAGTTGAGAATACCGCATAAGAATCCATGACTAGTTCTATTTGGGTTCTAACGACCGTTGCCAATAGATCTGCATTTTCCTCATAGATTCTTTCGTCTAATCCCCGTTTAATTAAATACCTGATAGTATCCGATATGGATTCACCTCTTTTTTCCGCGATCATCTTGATTTGTTCGAACATGGCTTGATGGAACTTCACCGTAACCGATCTAAGGGCTGTTGACACAAAACACCTTCCTTTGGTCGACGGTCTTACCGTTCGACTCCTTATTTTCCGCGGTTTCTGATCAATATTGAGCTTGATGTCTTATCAACCAGTTAATATGCAAATACTGTGCCAATAAGTTTAGATTCCTCAATGCCTCGTTAGAATGGGCTTTTTCTGATTTAGCATTGGTACAGTCAAATTACTTTTGTATCATTTTAAAATTAATTTTCCCAATATGAAAATGTTCTTGCTTTGAGTAGATTTTTTTCTTCTATTAGTGAATTCTTAGCTTTCCTAATCTGTATGACATTTTTTTACACTATTCAGTCAAGAAATATGCCATGTTTTATTGCATGACTTCAAGGAAATCAGGCCACTATTGCTCAAATAAAAAAAAGCGCCCGTTGAAGATCTCAACGAGTACGCATAAGAAGTTTATTATTTCGCTAGAGTTAATTATTTTAGCCTTAGAATTTTTCTCTCTATTTTATCATTTCAACTAACAGGACATAGGACATAGGACATAGGTCATACCCTTCCCTCCCCGCTGCATATACAGGGAATCCAGTTTCCTCCGGGAAAAACACACCTTCAGTGGCAATGGTATATATTTGTGTAGATTATTGTTTCTGTGTTTCAGTTTCAACAACTCGACAGGGTATACCATTATATGTCCATGTTCCAAGTAATTTATCAGATTTGTCAAAATCCGCATTGGTTAGAATGTTGGCGTTAGAAATCCAAAGTCCTCCCAAGGAAGGTTCAGCTGCTTCCATTTCAGGATACCACCAACCATATTCCACACTCACTACTTCGGGGCACATGTCAGCATATTTTAATGTGAACAATGCCCTCCCCCGCTCCGTCTCAACCCATACCTTACTTCCTTCTTTGAGACCCAACTGATCTGCTGTCTTAGGATTGATTTTGGCCAATGGCTCGGGATGTAGTTTTCGCAATCGATCAAACTGACGAAAGCTGGATGCATTATAAGGTTGTACCCTCGAACCAGTAATTAGTTGCAATGGATATTTAGTATTTGAAGATAAGGGTAATATAGGTTCCGGCAAAGGTTCATACCCTATTTCCAGAAGGATTTCACTATATAACTCGACCTTTCCACTAATGGTTGCGAACCCAGCTGGTTGTCTATCTTGAAGCTCTGTCATATTGTGCTTTTGATAAGTGTTTTGTTTCGTATATAATCCTTCATTACAAAACTCATCCCAACTCATATTCGCAGGGGACAGACATTCTCTTAGATTGTCTTGCATCGTTTCTTCTACCCAGTATTCAGTTTGTCCAAGCCTTTTTCCTAGCTCTCTCCAGAAATAAAAGTCAGGTTTTCGGTCAAAGTATGGTTCAAGGGCCTGCTCTCCTCCGTAAGCTAGATTAGCTGTTCCTGCTTTAGTCTCAAACAAGGGTCGTTCGAAAGCACCTGCACTGGGAAGAACGTAATCGGAAAGCATAGCGGTCGGTGTGTTAAACAATTCTAAGGCCACGAGTAGATCGAGACTTTTTAGAGCTTTGTAGATCAATTGCGTATCTGCCTGTGTCAGCAAAGGGTTCGTCGCCATGACAATCAACGACCTGATCGGGTATGGCTCCCCAGACAGCATAGCCTTCCACACTAAATTGGGATGAGCGGAAGTGAGGTAGCGCATGGGCAAGCGCTTGCCTTGGCGCATCGTAAGCTCCCGCACTCGTTTATAACCGGGATAGGATTGAAGTAACAGCTGATCCTTTCCCAGTTGTTTTTCATGAAAAGCGTCCGGAACGATTTCACTTAACTCCTGATCAAGCTCTGGCACAAAGTCTGGCATAACACTTAAATGTGATGCTCCGGCAACATCTAAGTTCCCTGTAATTGCCCGCATGATAGCCAAAGCACGGTGAATTGCAATGCTATTTGAGCCAAGTTGATCTATTCCTCGCCCGCTACACAAAGACGCTGGCTTGCTTTTAGCATATAAGTGTGCCGCTTTAATGATGTCTTCCTCTTTGATTCCAGTAATACCCTCCACATAATTTGGGTGAAAGCGAAGGACATGTTCCTTGAGACGATCAAACCCATGGCACCATTTTTCTACAAATTTATGGTCGTACAGGCCTTCATCAATAATTACATGCAACATACCCAACGCCAAAAATCCATCTGTTCCTGGTTTTATCTGAAGCCAAAGTGTAGCCCGTTCAGCTGTCTTTGTGTTGCAAGGATCAACCACTATCAAAGGTTTCCCAGTACGACTGAAATCTAAAACAGTCCTCCAAAACAGAGAGTTATCAGATTCTCTGGGGTTTGTTGCCCAAAGCAAAGCACATTCAGTATTATTAAGGTCAATTTCATTGTCAATGGTCCAACCGTATGTCAATGTATTGACCCAAGTAGCAGGATTCCAACAAATTTGTCCAATCCCCATATTGTTCGGACTACCAAAGAGATTCATGAAACGATGAAGGGGCCAATAGCTGGTATTCGGACCACCAATCGCCGATGAAAGCATTTCTGGTCCGTGTTGATCCTTCAAGCTTTGTAATTTCTCTGCGATCTCATCCAAAGCTTGTTCCCAACTGATTTCCTGCCATTGCCCACTGCCCCGCTCTCCAATTCTTTTACGCGGATAGTTCACCCGTTGTGGATGCTCTAAATATTCCTGTGCTAACCGCCAGCGCTGGCAACCTTTTAAAATACTGTTATCGCAGGGGAATCGAGTGTTATCCGGGGCAATATCTATTAATCGCCCCTCACTTACAGTGGCTGTATGTCCGCACAAATATCCACAAAAACGGCAATTTGTTCTTACCTGTCTTTCTTCCTTCATTATAACCTCACTTTTCCATCTAAGGGACTCCGTTAATATGAATACTGTACCTCCCGGTCCTAAAACCAAAGACAGCACAGTACTCCGTTTTTTCTAAGGTTCTATTCTGAAACCGCTGATCATTGCCTATCTAGCAACGCCTGATTAACACAGAAAGAAGAATTCCCCATTATTATTTCCAAGCTTTCAAAAATGCTTCGTCACCAATAGGGAGTCTGGACCGATATTTTTGTTCACCTGGCAGCCAAGTCCGATCTTGACCACTGTATACTACCAGTAAACGCATGACGACTCCACCCACTAAGACTAGTAAGGTGCCAAACACTTGAATTAGATTAATGGGTACCAGGATTAGTACGATCGGTAGTAAGGTTCCTATAAAGAGGAACCCTCCTTTAAAGTGCATAGCGTAATTTCCACTGATCCATCGATCAGCTGCATTCGCTTCACGCTCAGTAGTCCCGGTCTTTTTGATCCAGATGTATCCTATCCAAAGAATGAACTGTAACACCAATAATGCGACAGTCAAATAAGGTAATCCATCCAACACAACTGAAGAAGACGCATCAACAATTTGCCATGACGTAACGATTGAAGCGAGTGCGTCAAATACGAACTGACTTACAATGTGCGCAGCGGCACCCGTAACCAACGAAGAGATCACGAACAAACTCATGATTCCTGCTCCAGTCCAAAACGGACGAGATTTATGTCGTGCCAGCAAGATTCCAGGGTAAGTTGCCACAATCAAACCAAAGATTACACTGACTACTGCAAAAACTTTACGAGCCAGGATTGCGTCGCTCCAAGGTAGGGATCCAATTCCAAAGGAAGCGAAGATAATGCCAGCTCCCATTGCCAACACCATACTCCAAGCACCTATTGTTAAGATGGCTTTCGGATTCATAAACACTCGCCAAGACTGAAAAGGTCGACCAAGCTCTAGGACCAATAAGCATGCTCCCAGCCCTATACACAACGCACCCAAAAGATTACCCAAGACCGAAGTCATTCCGGTCCCTAAAAACAAATCAGCGATTCCGGCAATAACAAGCATTGCGCCGCCCATACCGGCAAAAAAGAAATCAACGGCTAACATCCAACCCCAAGAATCATGTTTGTGGCTCATCGGATCTGTCCCTCCAATCCGTAAATGTAGAAAACGTAAGGCTCAGTACCAAGCTCATCAAGCAAGCGTACTGCATGCTCTCCGTTCACCAGTTTAAAGACATCGCTAGTTTCATCCTCCAGATCGCCAAAAATACGAGCCTTTTGATGACAACTTTGCACACAACGAGGAACGTTCCCTTTATCTACGCGATCAAAACAAAAATCGCATTTCTGGACAGTTCCCTTTTCATGATTTGAAACGCGAGCTCCATAAGGACAAGCCATCACACAAGACTTGCATCCAACACACTTGGATTCATCTACCCATACGATCCCATCGTCGCGGCGCTGAGATGCCCCCGTCGGACAGGCATTTACACAGGGCGCATTTTCACAATGCATACATAACAGAGGAATATGAGCCATGTGCAAATTAGGATATACTCCGGTAGGACCCACTGTCGTCACCGGATTGTAGATCATATCGACTGGAAGGTTATTATGAACTTTACAAGCAACTGTACAGGATTGGCAGCCAATACAACTACGTGTATCTATAACCATTGCGTAACGCATGTTAGTTTCCCCCCCTTCCATCGGTTGCTTTAACTTTATAGACTTTACATAATAAGCCTCTATTAGCCCACGTTCCGCTCATCGGGTCGCAATCTTCATCTCGGGTACTCGTTAAGACATTGGTATTGGATTCTAAGCAACCACCCAAATCCGGTTCAACTACTTCTCTTTCGGGGAACCACCAACCACGCTGGGTCACAATGACCCTTGGTGCAACAGCTTGGGTTATGTCAGCTTTTTGTTTCATTCGTCCACGCTGCGTCTCAATCCAAACCCAATCATCTTCTTTAATAGAATACTCTGCAGCCGTCTCTGGGTTTATCTGGAAATAGGGTTCATGTCTTAAGTAACGAAGTTCTTGGATCTGGAACTGCTCCGAATGGTGGAAGGGCATAAACCCATTGCCAGTCGTTAAAACCAGCGGGTATTCTTTGGCCAATTCTGGATGATCTATCTCATTTTCTACGGGACCGACGTATTCCGGTAGCGGAGAATAACCGAGGTCTTTTAAAACACTGGAATAAAGTTCAATTTTTCCTGAAGGTGTGGCAAAACCTTGCCTCTGAGATTTGTTGTATTCTCTTTCAGGAAAGTGGAATCGATAAAATTCTACAAACTCGTCATAGGTGTCGAGACCATACCCCAATGGTTCTAATTTGAAATGGTAAGCATCTTCAACCGTTTCCCAAGGCCACATCTCTTTTTGTCCTAAGCGCTCCCCCAGTTCTTTCCAGAAATTGTAATCATTTCGTCTTTCATACATGGGCTGTATGGCGCGTTGGGATGCAAGAATAAAGTCAGCACACCCATAGACAGCAGTCATGGTCGGGCGTTCAAGGGCTCCGGCTATCGGCAGGACATAATCGGAAAGAGCCGCTGTCGGGGTCATCCAGTAATCACAGGTTACCATGAATTCTACTTTTCTTAAGGCCTCTAAAACCATTTTGCTATTTCCATAGGAGTTAACGGGGTTGGTTGCTGAGACCAGCAATGCTCTCACCGGATAAGGCTTACCCGTAAGAATTGCATTAAAGACTGAGGGGGGGTGAGCTTCACACATCCATTCCGCGGTGGGTGCTTTACCCCAAACTTTCCTTGTATTTTCAGCAATTTTGCTATATCCCGGCCAGGTCATAAGCTTAAAGCGATCTGAGCCGATCTGCTTAGCTTTTTGTTCGTCTGTTAGATACTCATTGCATTCCATCTCTTCTTCCGTAATAGAGTCTAAACTAGGACCCGTCAAGAGATCTGATCCGATGGCATCTAGGTTACCAGTTAGTGCTCTTAATAAGGCACGTGCATGAATGGCTCCTCCAGCTGTTCTACCCTGCTGATCCAGCGCAGTCCCCCATTGGATATTGCCTGGTTTGTTTGTAGCATAGATCGTGGCGACTTCTCTGATTTGTTCTGGGCTAAGCCAGGTAAGCGGAGCCGCCCATTCCGGGGTAAAGTCTTCAACATGTGCTACCAGTTCCTCATAACCTACGCAATTCTCTGCAATAAATTCATCGTCGGCTAGCCCTTCATAAATGATAACGTGCAACATAGCCAAAGCCAGAGCTAGGTCTGAACCAGGTCGAAGAGGCAGCCACAGATCCGCTTTAGACGCTGTTTCGGTAAAACGCGGGTCAATAACGATCAGTTTGAGTCCTTTTCTCTGTAACTCTGTAAGATGGTGCATTGCTGGCATGCCAGAAGCTCCAGGATTCTGTCCCCATAAAATGATACAGCGACTGTTACCCATGTCCAAGTCAAAAGGACTCCAACCACAAATTGCCGTTTCTATCATGAAGGTTGGCATCCAGCAGAGATGAGCGTTGTGAAATCCATTTGGGCTACCGAAAAGATTCATAAACCTACGACGTGCCCAGTCATCCGTACGTGCTGTACCACCAGCTGTGGCCACAGCTTCGGCCCCAGATTCATCTTTGATTTGGGTGAGTTTAGCGGCAATTTCACTAAGAGCTTGATCCCAGGAAATAGTTTCCCATTTTCCTTCGCCCTTTTTGCCAACCCGTTTTTGTGGATAATTGATCCGTGCAGGATGATCAATGTGTTTTAATGCAATATTTCCTCGACAGCACAATCCCCCCGTATTCGTCGGAAATTCGGGATCACCTTCGATTGCTATTACTTTGCCATCTTTCACGTAGGCTAAAACGCCGCAGTTTTCGTGACAAAAATAGCAACATGACTTTTTAATTTCTATACCTTCTTGTTCCAAATCCACATTCCTGTTCATCTACTACCTCCAACATTAAATTTTTAATATTTCAGGCTAAATCTCAAGAATTTCTTTTATTCTTGTCCGACTAACGGATTCAGTTGATATGAACAGAATGGAACCAAACTGCCGTCAGGTTTTGATACAACCATGCTACATTCTTTTAGGCGTTTCAGATCCATAGTCATGGCATCCATAAAATTCATGATTATTATTGAAAGTCCCTTGTGTGAATCAGGAAACATTTTGCCTGCAATATCAGTAAATACTGATCCTTGAGGACTATCGGGATCGAAGTAGCGTGCGTATTCTTGCGGGGTTATCTGCCGAGTGATCGGTTGATATTCACCTTCCTGCTCTAACAGGTAGGTACCAGTATCACATAGCGGATGTGCGCAACCCAACGGCCACAAGTCATAGGGTTGAATTAGTCCCTTGCTCTGTTCAGCAAGCATAAAAATTACATCTCCCATCGACAGACGACGACCCGCTGTGACCTCAAAACGTCCTGAGATGAAGGCCGGTTGAAGAGCGACTCCAGCAACAATATCATTATTTTTTAGAGCAAAATCCAGGACATCGCCCATTCGGTCATGATTGATTCCATAAATCACAGTCATAGCCAGGACAACTTGTAGTCCTGCCATTCGACAATTTTCAATGGCCTGTAATTTTGTCTTAAGCAGGTCTTTCCCACGAGTTTTTTCGAATATGGAGCCTTCCAAACCGTCAAATTGCAGATATATACCGCTTACACCAGCATCTGCTAACTCCATTAAATAATCGAGGTCATTGGCAATTACAATTCCGTTGCTATTAATCTCAATGGCCTCGAAGCCTACTTTTCTACCCAATCGTACGATTTCCGCTAAATCTCTGCGTGTACTCGGTTCTCCTCCAGTAAGCTGAATACTGGTTAACGGGCTGGTTTTATTCATAATCTGCCTATATTGTTTTTCAAGCTGTTCAAGATTTGGCACGATTGCAGGTCTTACCGATGTATCCGCTGACATGAAACAAACTGGGCATCTAAGATTACAATTATCTGTTACCTCAATTTCGACTAACGTAGAATGTCGAAGGTGGCTCGAGCAGAGACCACAATCGTGGGGACAACCTTTCTTGGAGAGTTGCCCTGATTTTAATTGGTTGAAAGGAAAACGGAACGACTTCAGCCAATTATAATGTTTGGCATCTGGCCAAATACAGACAGAAAATGGTCCATGCTTAGGACATTCTTTTTCAAGATAAACGAGGTTATCTTTACTAACAATCTTTGCATCTATAGTTTGTAGACAAACTGGACAAACACTTTCTGTATAATCAGTAACTGTAATGTCATCTAATAATTGCATTTAAGATACTCTCCTCGCTTTAGCATTCGAAATATTGAGAAGAACAGGGTTCTTTTCAATATTTCGAATGCTCCCATGCTTTGAAAGCCGGAGCATTTTGGGCAATTCACTTCTCTTCTCTCCTTCCTGTACCCAGTAGATCTTGCCGATCCGTGAATGTAATTGAACATATGAGTAGTAGCTAAAGCGTTTTTTACATATATGTGCATTGGTTCCTGTCATGTTTTCATTATTACACCAATAATTAATGCAAAAGCTATGCCAAGTTGATTGTTATTTGGATAGCCTTATAGAAACCCGTTTTTAAGGGTTTTGAATTCTTGACAATGCAACTCAATTTCTATGATTCAGTATTAAAATGAAAAAAACTTTGTCATATTGAGATTTTTATGCCTTATTTGCCTTGGCTCGCTATCTTAATTTCACAGAGATTTCTAGAGTCCTCGAGGATATTATGTTGTAAGAAAATGGACCTCAATATTAAGTTTATAGTAAGCCTAATATGCGTTCCCTGAGAGGTCTTCCCGTTCTCCACGCGACCCTTGTCACTAGCCGTATGACCCCTACTCGAAGCATTAAGCCATCACCTCAATGCTGTCCCCAGAACGAACCACTCCGCCTTCCAACAAGCGAATAAAAATTCCCTCTTTCGGCATGACACACTCCCCAAGTTGTTTGAAAATTGCACATTTCGTGTGGCATTCTTTACCGATTTGAGTGACTTCTCCGATACTGGTTTCCCCTATCTTCAGTTTTGTTCCAATGGGAAGGGTGAAGAGTTCCAGTCCTTCCGTTGTCAAATTCTCAGCAAAGTCCCCTGGTCCAACATCCGCCCCTTTGTCCGACATCTTTTTGATACTTTCCATCCCCAGCAAGCTGATCATACGATGCCAATCTCCACCATGCGCATCTCCTTCAAGACCAAAGCCGATTTTCAAAATTCCTTCGCCCACATTTTTTTTGCGCATTCCTTTTTTTTGACTCGCGCAAACAGCAATTATTTTACCCATTATAAAGTTCCTTCCTTCATCTCATCCTATTTTTAACTAGAACGAACTACGGGCTGATATCCCTTCATATAGCATCATACTATCCTTCCTCGCAGATCATAAAAATTGTCTAATATCCTGTGCCAATCTCAACGCTGTTCGCAAATAGATTGCAACCCGAGGTCCCGTAGCACTGCTATGGTTCGCACCGGAGCGGTGATTCTGGAATCATAGCTTGTACCCTGTTCCAATACATTCAGAATTGGAATCATGCTTGCGAGATCTACGGGAAGGTCGATATCAAACACAATATCTAGTGGCAGAATGGGAATGTGCTCCTCTCTGGCTTTTTCTGCCAGCGCCTCTAGCGCTGTGATTCCCTCCATGTTATAAAACACCGTTCGAAAATCAAAGGGGGTATTACAGGTATAACCCGCAATGTTAAACCCACCCTCTTGATCCGCGCTCACAACCATTGCTGCTCCAATATCTGAATGAGAATTATTATTATGAGTCGCAGCTTGTTGTCCAGCCGGGCTACTACTTAGTATTTCTAGCTTCTCTAATGCATCAATCAGTGTGTGCTTTTGCAAGCCCACCACATCGCCGCCTACAATCAGCATGCTCTCCGCCAGCTTTTCCTTCTGGCCAGGCTTTAGCAGACACTCAACCGCATGCTGCATGCATTCATCAAAGCAACCACCCTGGTCTGCAAATATTCCTGCAATTTTATCCAGACGCTTTAATTGAGTGAGTACCATACCTAGATGGTTTCTGTCTCCGTTAGCGTTATAACAAATCCAAACCTTGGCGTTTTCTACCGATGTACAAACATCAATCACATCCAGCAGGCAAGCCTCATAGACATATTCCGCTTCTTCCTGAGTCAGAATTCCACCACGTTCTTGAGTCAACCTAGTTTTGACGTTTCCTGCTTCGGGTACCTTAGTGAAAACAATAATTGCGTTTTTCAAACTCTCTCACCTCCCATAATAACCACTAGTACGGGTTGACACTTTTGTCTCCAATAGGTATTCACGTGGAATAATCTCATTTTGAAACATTATTTTAAAATGATTTGAGATTTTTTCTTAACACTTAGCAATATAATTTTTAATTTCCTTTACAACACCGTCAACATCGTCAACATGATAGCAGGGAACACCAATATCCCATGGAATATCGCTAGCAATTGCAAGACGTTGAACAGCTTCACCTAAGAGCTCCCGATGCACCGCAGATCTGAATACTTCTATTGAAGGTTTGCCACCCTTCTTGAAGCCTTCGGTCAAAATAAGGTCCACACCAGATATCCTTTCAATAATTTCATCAAGAGTCTTTTCCTCAACCTTTTCAATTATTGCTAGTTTTTTTGGAGACGAAATGGCAACAATATTGGCCCCCGCCTCAGCCAATCTCCAGGTATCTTTACCCGGTTTATCCATATCAAAGCTATGGGCATCGTGTTTTATGGTAGCAATTTTTAATCCCTCTGCCCTCAACTCCCTGATGACCTTCACCATCAGAGTAGTTTTTCCTGAACCTGATTTGGCGGCAACAAAAGATATTACCGGAATACTTGAGTTCTGCACCATTCATAGACCTCCCTGTAACTTTCCTACTTGCTTGTAATACCATAATGACCGTGATTTCTTCATTTCTTCTACCTTGGTCTTGGCCCGTTACCTTATGTTCCGATTTCTCTCAATTACTTATATGCAATAAACGTGCCAATCAATCGAAATCTCGCAAAGCCCCATGAGAAAAGGATCTTGCCGATCCTCGTACATCTTTCAAAGAATTACTTCGTCGTCTTTTGAGTAAATATATTCATTATGAAACGGAAAAGCGTTAAGCCCCCACCTTGAGGCGGGGACTTAACGCTTTATTAAAAACTCTGCGGCTAATGGGCAGTAATTAAAGGTATAATTTGTTCTTCATCAAAGGCGGCATATGTTCTCCCTTTTTGTAACTGAATAATCCGGGGCGAAATGAGCGTGCGACACGTTTCTAGGTCAATAAATGCCTAAACATCAGTATTAATACTTATAGAACTAACATCTTGAAAAGTCGAATGAAAGCCAAGGATTGTGCCCGACCTTGAGCCCCCAAATTGGTAAGCTTTCCAATAACAAACCTTGTAAGTAGATTATTCACAATACAAGTTCACTCCTCTAGTAAATTTCCTTCCTGTTTTGGCGATCTGATTTTACTTTGGTCTAAAAATTGGTAGCTATCGTGTAAAACGAACGACTTACAGTTCAATGACTTCTAAGTCATTCGGTACAAAAATATTCCCTTTATAATACATTTCCCCCTCATCAGAATATAGCTGCTTGCGGTGTTCAATATTTTTGTCCTCAGTATGCCACAAAACGAGGTTATCAACGTTCAATCGTGTGGCGAGTTCACAGGCTTCTTTTACAGTGCTGTGGTTTTTTTCATAGGGTTTGAAGATTTCACGCTCACTATAAAGACAAAATGCCTCACTTAATAACCAGTCACTATTTTCTACGTATTCCTCGCATAACGAATTATAAGGTTCATCTCCCAGAAAGGTGAGAGTTTTGCCGTTATTTAACTTAGTAGTAAAGCCAAATTGTTTTTCCTTCTTTGAATGAATATCAAAAAATGTAAACTCGTACCCGGCTAGGATTTCCTTCTGTCCATCTGCTACAGGAACTAAGATGATTCTCCTTCCGATTAAATCTGTAATTACCTTATCCAGTGTCGCATCAGTAACCGATAGTATATTATCAACTAGCTCTCTATGGCAGTAAATATTTAAGTTGCCATCATATCGTTCTGTAAGCATTAGGGATGCTATACTACGTATAACCCATACCATACCCAATAAATGGTCTGTATGCCGATGTGTAACGAAGGCATTATGTATACCAGCAAAGGGAATCTGAGCTTTTTCCAGAACTCCAAGAATCCCATTGCCACCCCCAGCATCCACCAAAATGTATTCCTTCCCCTTAGTTATTGCAAAACAGGTGTTGTAGCATTTTGTCACAAAGGCATGACCAGTTCCTAAAACTATAAGTTTTTCCAATTCGATTTCACTCCAATACACGAGTTGTGACCTGTGCGTTCCAGCATGCGTTTTGGATTTATTCGATTCTGAGACATAATTGCATTAAGAGATTGGGGGAATGCCCCAATCTCTTGTGTACTCTGAATATTTATAAATCGAAAGCCCTTGATATTAAAGCTCAACGCCTACAAACAGATACTGAAAAGTTGTGTTTTATTAAAATGGAGAGAATTCATCATCGTCATCTTCTTCAGCAGGTTTAGTTGTTGCAGCAGGATCTACTTCATCTAGGGTAGATACACATTGCTCAACTTTCTTCGGCCAACCCATTGATCCTTCTACACCTGATACATTGTTTAATTGACCCTCTGCAGCACCCGGTACTCGGAAAGTATTGATATTTAACTTCTCTACAGCTATTTCTACTGGTACTGGGATTTGCGGCACATAACTGTAAGGATACCTGTAAGCTCTGTATACGAAATTCATTATTGTTTCGAATGGTTGAAGATATTCCCAAACAATTTCTTTTTCGTTAGTCACTTCAATTAGCCTGCCTCCAACCCCTTCGGTAATCAATGTATTGCCATTGGGCAGGCGTTGAGCTGAAGAGACTAATGGGCTATAGAATCGATAGTTGCCAATTACATCTACGCCAGGGTATAAGTCTTTGCCGTTTACTTCCCAAATAATCTTCATTGTTACCGGATCAATTTCTAACACTCTGGAACAATCACGAATATCCGCTTTGCTACCATCTTTTGACGTTCTCGTGGGATCTCCATAACCACCCCAACCGCCATTATCGAAAATAAGGATATTACCCTCACCGGGCAAACCTCTGGGAATCATGTGCACATGATGCTGTCCAATGATTTGGCCGATCTTTCTTAATTCCTTGGTCTCTCTAAAATCCGGTCCCATTTTCCAGACGACTTTTCCTGTTTCCTTGGATATGATCGCAGAAATATTCGATTCACGGGCATCCCAAATGATGTTGTCCGGATGGAAACGCCCATCCCCTGCATCGTACCATTTGTTAGGTCCTAAGAGACTCATGGAGTTGATATGCATCCAGTCACCCATACCCCCACCATTCTTATGCATATTGGGATTTCTGGATAAGGCGTTTTTCGCCGCCTCAGAAAAGCCAAATTCCTTAAAATGTTCGTTAGCTCGCCACTCCCAAACAATATTCCCCTCAAAATCAACTTCGATAAAGCAGTCATCTAACAACCGTTTATCGGAGATTTTTTTGTTGTATACGGTTTCATGGCAAAGCAAAATTGTGTTACCACTGTCTGTTTTTGATTCCATACCCGGTACAAAGTATCCAACGGAGTTGCCTTCTCTTTGGTAATCATGATGCACCCGCGCCATCCATTGTGGCTCATTGCCAGGATCTTCGATATATTCTTTTTGATTAAATTTCCAAACCACTTTGCCATCCCAGTCCACTTGGACAAGATCGGTTTGATCCTGATAACCATGAGCGGTATCACGGACCCCGAGGTGTCCAAAGACTTGACCACCCGGCAATAATTTGTTGGGGAATCCTTGCAAATCTTTCCACTGCTTTACCACATTGCCGTTCATATCTATCAAAACGGCTCCTACCCCCATGATTGGCATAATAGTATAACCGCTCCAGGCTTTTTCGGGATTGTAAATTGTGACCCCTGTAGGATGAATTGTGGGTTGACCCATAATAAAAACTCCTCTCTTTTAAAATGTAGCAATACAATCTTGCAATTGAGTATAAAACCTTTCAGGATCCATCGCACAATTTAATTGTTTTATTAATTACTAAAGTTTTTAATCTCGCCCTCGCACCGTAAATAGCAGCAGTTAAGCCTGCTGGTCCCCCGCCGCTGATTACGATATCATAATTGTTCATCCTGCACCTCTTATATTAACTCCTCAATTTTTTCTGCCATATCCTCTTCCTCAACATCGCCTGCTAACTTTCCATAGAACTCCCCGCCTTTAAAAAACAACAGCTGAGGAACACCTTTGAGGGAAAAATTTTTAAACAAAGCCTTATCATGCTCGACATCCATAGCGTAAAATGATAATTTGCCTTGATAATTTGCCTTGATACTTTTCCGCAACTTCTTCTAACCTGGGGACAACTTCTTTACATACATGACAATCATGCCTTGTAAATGTAACAACGCAGGCCTCATGCTTATCATAAATTGCTTTATTAAAAAGTTCAGCATTAATTACCTTGAGTTTCATTTTTAAATCTCCTATTTACAGACCATCAAGGTTCTACCGTGATATGCATCACGGTAGAACTTCCCAGTTATACAGGCATACGAATACAGCAGTATTATAGCTTTAATGATGTTTTTATATCGTACTTCAGGTTATCGATATTCAAATACATATCAAATTCGCCTGACAGACCTTCCCTGTTCACATAGTACTGCACATCATTTTCCTTTTGTTCTTCAAACGATACACAGGCGGCTGTGATATCATGCACCTCGGTGGGTACTGAGTAAAACTTTGAACCCTCCGCACCTTTTAATTCCAGCAGGACCTGGGAACCTTCCGCAAATGTGCCGCGCAGCGCCAAACGATCTTCCTCAAGCACAAAGGAGAGGGCATATTGTTTCGGCAACTCCACACCTGCCTCTTTAAACTTAACTTTCAGGCCAAACTCAAGGTTAACTCCAAAACCACCTAAAAATTTACCTTTACCCAGCCCATAGTTAGTTTTTTCATCATATAAGGCAAGTCTTCTGGCTCTGTAGTAGTTGCCGCCTTTGACTTTTAATTCATACTTAACTTCATTGTTGAGCACTTCTACAGTGATTATTTCCAAGGTCAAGTGGATATGTTCTTCTCGATGCTTATTTATCTGCAAAGCCCCTAATTCGTCGGTATGCTTCCCCTTGAAAGTTGAGATACCGCCTGAGTGTACCATGTAATGTCCTTCACCGTAGTAATCCACATTGCAGATATAAGGGGAATAGAATTCCGCTCCTCGTTCTTTGCCATACTGCCAGACTTGTTCTATTTCCATTTTGTCAGTATCTATTCTGTAAATAACCCCTCTAGAGAAGTTATCCTCAGGCGGCACCCTGTTTTCCGTGGTTTTGGATCTATAGGTTCCGTTATCAAAGAGGAAGACATCGCCGTTAGGTAAAATTCTGGCCGCATGTTGCTCGTACTGCCAGTCAAAGTCACCTTTAGTTACATTTTTGAAGAAATATTGTTGCCACTCTTCTCCCCAGCCTTCAGGGTCACCAATAATCCAGTTTAACTTGCCTGTATCATAATTAAAGTTAATTACAGCATCCTGGTGCCGTCCGGACATGGTAATGGAATTGGTGGGTAAGTCATACCAAACAGCGTTATTGTGGAACCAGTCATGGTGATTCCAGTCTCCTGCTTTACCTTGTTCTCGAGGCAATATCTTGAGCAGATCCCAGGACTTAACGATTGCGCCAGTTTCTCTATCAACTTCGACAACATAATCTTCCACAGATTCATCAAAATTGTTATCCGTTGCAGCTAATAAGTTGCCGTTTTCTAATTCTATTGCATCATGGTGATATCCACCCGGCAGCCTATGTTCGACGTAGATTTTACCACAAAAGCCTATTTCCATAAGTCCAACAGTATAATATGGCTTTTGCATAGAGCGGTAAGAAGATACTAATAGTCTTCCGTTAGCTAATTGCTTAATATCCCAGCTTGCCTTTTCTGTCATCACCCATCTTAAATCACCTGCATAGTCAAAACCGCAAGTTCTGGCAGAATCAATCAAAGGAGTTGCCGTTGATATAATCATAATATCTTTGCCAAAGTAATCATATGTCGTATCACAAGAGAATGCCTTGTTAATATTTAATTCTTCCACTTCAATTTTAACCTCGGCTGTCTTACCATCTTCTAGGGTTAAAACAACGGTATTTACATAGGCATCATATAAGCCATAAATAGGCAACACGTGCTCCCTGGCGGCAGCAAAAGTATGGTCTAAATCCCCTTCTACTGCTTTGCCTTTTACCGTTACTTTTACAGCAACATCTTCTTCGGTATTAAAACAAATCACTGCGGCCAGGGGGTTAATTAGATAAGGGTTTTTGACTACATATGGATTCTCTATAGTATATTTCCCTGTTCTAAATTCAGATAAAAACTTTTCCTCGGATTCATGTTGTAAAGTAATTAAATGTTTTTGAGTTTCTAGATATTGTCTCATGAAATTCTCCCTCTTTTCATTTATTTAATTTGCGTTGCGGACCATAAGCTTCCTTTACGAAATCCGCAATCACAAATCACTTCTTTTTAATAAAGCTTTTCTATCTCAGTTAACACCTGATAAGCTCTCGCTGCGGTCCTGTAGGGAAAGAGCGAAACAAGGGGTTCTATCGACTTTAAACGCTCGTCCTTTGCTTCTGCTGGTCTAAACATTCGAATTAGATAGGGATTATTCTTGCTTCCCGTTCCCTCTTCTATAAGCTTAGCAGTTTCACCAATTTCCGCCGGGGTCAGATAACTGATCTCGGAAACATCACCTTCTTGACGAATGATTGGAGCAATTGTGGTCTGAAATTGATAGCATGGAAACTGAGCTACTAATGGGATACTTTTTAGGATATCACTCTCAACCAGTGGCTTTCTTAAGATCTTACTATAAAGTACCGTCGGTCCCACAACATTCATGACGACCTTATCAGCCAGCCCCTCTTCGAGGATATGTTTGAGAATATCACTATTTATGCCAGTCGTCTCAACCTGCAACTTCATCGCATTCTTTTTCAAAAATCGCAGCACTTCAAGAAGCTCAGCAGCATTTTCAGGATTTCCGGAACAAGGGTGAATCCCATCTACCCACTCCTTGTGAAGAGTCCCGACACAAAAGAATCCATCTAACCTTTTCCCAGCACTGAGATAAGCAATCGAGGCCCCAATTCCCTGGCGAATCACTTCCCCATCCGTAAGAATCGGAAATTCCACTCCATCTTTGCCCCGCGTTATAAGGCCTCGATTAGCTGAGTAAAACTTCTTGAAGTCTTCCTTGCCGTCTGTTTTCATGTCCTTCTCTTCAAATGGAATGCCTTTGTTAACCATGAAACTTTTCACAATCTTACAGCGAGTACACCCAGTAGCCGTAAAGAGTACGCAACTCATAAATCCGCCTTCTTTTCCATAAAAGCTCTTACTGCTTAAACTTAGTAATCCTCAAGTGGTCTTTTAGTATTTATTGCCTGCACTATATATGCACTATATAATTTGTTCTACAATTAGAGTTATAATATGGTGTACAACTAGAACTTTTGATACATAAAGCTCGACAATGTAAATAGAGGAAGGTGTTTAACCATGCGTATAGAGCATCTCTATTATTTAGTTGATATAGCTAAAACAAAATCTATTACACTTTCTTCAGAGCATCTCTTCATCTCTCAGCAGGGCTTAAGTCAAGCTATTCAAAAGCTCGAGGCAGACTTAAATGTTTCTTTGTTTCGACGCTGTCGTCAGGGAGTAGCTCTGACGGATGCAGGTATCCTCGCCGTAGAAAAAGCAAAAGAGGTTATAACTAAATACGAGGTATTACTGCGTAGTATGGAGCCCTATTTCAATGCTGACAATTCAAATTCAAACGATAAATTAACCCTTGGAGCGACTCCTTACATGAGCAATTACCTACCTCAGATCTTAGATCTATTTCGGAAAAAGCACCCCAATATCAACATTTGCATCGAAGAACAAAAACCTAATGAGATTGTAACCAAGCTTACTGAAGGGTGTACTGATATAGGACTTGTTAATTTACCGGATTTTTATGACTATGAACACCTCAAAAACAGCAACGTTCTTTTTGAAAAAATACGTGGTTTCGAATTCATGGTTTGTGTGGCTAAATCATCTCCCTTATCTAAGAGAATAATATTCAAGAAATCTGAGATAAAGGATCACCCTATTGTGGTCTACAAGCATGAACCCTATTTAGAAATCCTTACTCACATGTTTGGCGACTTGAGTAAACTAAATATCATTGTGAAAACGAACAGTCGAGAAATCTATTTGAGGACAATAATCCACAGTAAAGCCATTGGTATTACGACACTCACGGATTTTAGCCTATTTCGCGAAAAATCAATGGTCGCGATACCAATTAAAGATAGTCTTAACCTAGATTTCGGGTACCTTATTTCTACGCAACAACCTGTATCATCGGCAGGCCTAGATTTTCTTGAGATTTATAAAACCTATATAATGACTAAGCTGTCATTGTAACTCCCCGACCAACGTTTCATGATTGACAGATTTCTATCTCAAAGTATATTTATTTGCAATAATTATCACAAACAAAGATTCCATGTGTCTTGTCACAAGTAATCTTTGTAAACCACTATCAGCGTCTACTAACAAATATAAAGAGAGTAGGGAATTAGCTATTAGGCCAAATTCCCTACTCTCTTTGCGCCTCATCAAGAACGCTTATTGCGATGGCGCGTCTAATGTTACGCCGTTCACGACAGGTTGGATCGTATTTCTAATATCTAAATAACAATTATTACTACAATAAATACTTGATACCTAGCTCAATAAAACGTTGTTGGTCTTAAGACTTTAGACAATCTACAATGTGCTTAAAATAACCTTCACAATCTAAAGGAAAAGTTCATTTTATTCAACGCGGGAAGGGAGGAGCATCCTGATTATAGCAATACACAATTCTATAAATGTAGGAGGTTAATGCATGTCAGTTCAAACAGTAAAACAACCTATGAGTATGAAAAATTCAGTGATTATGCTAATGACATTTCTTCTGCCACTAGCAATTCTGCTTATTCCGACCAATGAACTGTTTACCCCCCAAATTAGAATGTATTTAACAATTACACTTTTTGCAATTCTAACCTTTATTTTTGGTAATATAAATCAGACTGCGATTTCAATCTTATTACCGATTGGCTATGTAGTTTTAGCAAAAGCACCTGCTGCAGCTGTTTTTGCCCCATGGTCACTCTACATTCCATGGTTTATCATTGGCGGACTATTTCTGGCCAATGTTATGGAACGCACCAACCTGCTCAAACGAATTGCCTATAACTCAATTTTGCTGACCGGGGCAAGTTATAACGGCATTATTTGGGGATTATCTTTAGCCGGGGTAGCGCTCTTTCTCTTAATTCCCGGAAATACTGTTTTCCCTTTGGCAGCTTTAGCTTATGGTCTTTGTAAAGCCTTAGAACTTGAAATCGGCAAAGAAACAGCTGGCATCACCATGGCTGCTGCCATTTCCTCGCTCCTTCCCGGATGGTTCATCTTCAACGCGAACTGGGGTTTGCTTACAGGACTAGGCAAAGGTGTAGCCGGTCAAGTCGATTTAACCTGGATTCAGTACCTTATGTACAATAGTATTTCTATTGTTTTCTACGCATTTATGTTTTGGGTCATCACCAAAATGTTTAAACCCGCTGTACCTATCAATGCTAAAGAATATTTCAAAGATGAATTAGTAAAATTAGGGAAAATGTCTTTTGATGAGAAAAAAGTTCTCATTATGTGTGGTATGCTTTTTGTTTTCCTCTTAACCACTCAATACCATAAGATAGAAGCGGGCTGGGGTTTTGTAGTTTTCCCGATGTTGCTCTACTTCCCCGGATTCAACGTAGCCACCAATGAAGACATAAAAAATGTCAATTATGGAATGGCAATATTTACAGCCGCTTGTATGGGTATTGGAACAACTGCTGGAGTCTTAGGCTTAGGAAAAGTTGTAGCCACTGTCATGCTTCCGATGCTCGCTGGTAAAGGGGTTATGTTCATTTTTGGGGTTGTCTATTCAATGATCTTTTCTTTAAACTTTTTAATGACTCCGTTGGCAATTATGTCGGCATTCACCTTACCGCTTACTGAAATTGCTATGAGCTTTGGCATTAACCCCGCTGCTTGGTATATGTTCATCCAAATAGCAATCGACGCGATTATCTTGCCCTATGAATATGTCCTATATTTGATCTTCTTCTCTTTTGGGATTGTTAAGTTGTCAGACTTTGTCAAGTTCCAAGCAATGAAAACCTTACTAACTATAGTTTTTGTGTTCGTGATACTCATTCCATTCTGGAGACTGATTGGGTTCTTAATGATGTAGCTACAGTCAAAGAGTCCCCCAGTGACATAACACTAATTTTACCAGTCACAATTTATAGAAACCGGTGACCCTTCGAGGCGCCACTGCCAAAGAAATCGCCGGAGGCCTAAAATCAAAAAAAGAAGTATCCGCTACGTACTATCACAGCGAATATTGGGGACAAATTAACATTACGGAGTTTAACCTCAACAATTTAATGGCTAAAGAGCCTAGGAGCGTTCCTATAACCTCAAGTAATGGGATTTACCCTAATAACAAGAGGCAACCTCACAGTTGCCTCTTGTCACGTATTCTAGATTAATTAATATGCGGTTAAACGATGTCATTTGAGCCGAAGGGTTTGTATAGTAAATAGGCCCATTGTTTCTGATAACCCAGAATATAATGCGAAGTCAATCTATAAGCCGAGTTCTGTCCCTCCGTATGGAGGTGATGATCATCTATCTCGAACCGCCGTTACCGACGGCCTCTAGCGACCTTACCCGGGAACAAAAACGGGCCGTTCATAGTTCCCCTATTCAGTCTTGCTCCAGGTGGGGTTTACATGGCCAGCCAGTCACCTGGCTGCCGGTGAGCTCTTACCTCGCCTTTCCACCCTTACCTAGTCTTCAGCACGCTGAGGACCAGGCGGTATCTCTCTGTTGCACTATCCTTGGGGTTCCCCCCACTGGGTGTTACCCAGCACCTCGCCCTGTGGAGCTCGGACTTTCCTCAGAGGCGACCTTTCGGTCCTTACCTCCGCGATCATCTGATTGGCTTCGCTACGCTATCTTACTAGAAAAATCAGCTTTGGTCAAATGGAGAGTTTTACCTAATTAGTTTTTCTGCTTAATCTCTGTCATTTGTTCCATCTCATCGTCAATGTCCATTAGCGCGGTTAACCATTTCGCTCGGTTACCTTTATTTTCCGCTAAATTTACTAAGACCTTCTCTCGTTCTTTTTGTAGAACTTCTATTCGATTCATAAACATAATCGCATCGGACTCCTTTCTTAATTGGTTCTAAGCAAATCAAGGATGATAATTCTTCTAAATAGGCTTTATGCACTTCCGTGAAAAGAATCTATTTTCAGACTATTGCTTGAACTTAATAGTACAATATCCTTCAATCTATGTCAAGTGGTAATATTTACTTTCACAAAGTACCCTTATTCTATCTTTCTATACCTCCCATATGCGGAATTTATAGACACATACATAGAGATAAAGGGCGAGCGAGCTAACTCACTATCTGATGAGAAAGTTTCGTTCGCCCTTAATCAACCTTATGAATTCCAAGGCGAGCAATTGATTGAACTCACCTTAATTTCGACACCCTGCAGGGCTTTCTCAGCGCTAAGATAGTCATAAAGTGCTTGAAGCATGGGGGCCTCACTCAGGAAATGCCCGAGATCCCCGACAGCCATTCCACCTTCAAGGGCGTCTAGGACAGCATGATGGTCAACGTCACCCGTAATAAAAAGATCCGCGCCTTTAAACAACGCTTTCGGTACAAAGCTAGCTCCGCTCCCATTGACGATTACCACTTTTCGCACAGTCTTCTCTAACGATCCAGCTAAGCGAACTCCTGCCAAATCATAGGGATGTGCATACAATCCTGACTGACTTAAGAGACCCAAAAAGCGTTTCCAGACCTCTCCTAACTTTTCTGGCCTCGGTAGGTACCCACTCACCCCATACCCTCGCTTCTCTCCAAGATCAAGCAAAGGATTGAGATCAGACACTGATTCTTCCAGGATTTTTATTTTTGTTAACCCAAGGACCCCAGCAAGTGCTCGGCTCGAAGAAAAAATGGACTGGTCTAAATTCGTATGGGCTGCGTAATAGCCAATCTGATGTTGCAAAAGTCGAAGAGGGACCTGAGCTGCGGCGTTATCTGCTCTTAAATTTTTCAGGGGTCGAAAAATTATCGGGTGATGCGCCACGATAAGCTGCGCACCATAGGCTTTTGCTTCTTCGACGACCTCCAGCGTTCCATCTAAGGTGATTAGGATACGCTCGATAGGGGTAGATCCGCACCCGACAAGCAACCCGACGTTATCCCACACCTCAGCCCATGATTTGGGCGCTATTTTTTCTATGACCTGAGCCACTAATTCTGTTGTTACTGCCATCTCCGCAATCCCTCCAACAACGCCAATTCCTCAGATACCTCTCTGATTTTGACCATAATCTCAGTGTTGTTTGACTTTTTCATTTGCTCCATTCGCTTTGTAAGCATACTCCAGTATTCGCTCATATATTGGTTCAAGTGGTCCGTCCGTTCTTCCAAGACTAGCGGCCCAAAATGCCAAACCAGCTTCTGTACAAGGCGTTGAAATTCCGGAGCTGAGATACCCTCGTTTTCAAAGACGGTGTGTAAACGTTCACTCCACTTGTGTTCAAATCTTTGAAGTTCGGCGCTGTTCCAGCCATCGTCCTTAGAGTATGCCATAACGACATAGATTCGGCCGTCTTCCTCAACTAACCTTTCCGTTTTCAGCCGCCACCCCTCCTTTAACAATGCCAAACGGAGCGCGCTCTCAGACCCTTGAGGTTGCAAGATAAGGTCGTGCACTGACTCTAAAACATCCGGTCGAGCAGCGAGGATATCTAGCATGGTCCTTCCACCCATTCCGGCAAGCGTCAAGACATTGACTTCCTCCTTCTTAAGGGGCATTAGCCCATCCCCAAACCGCACATCTATGACTGTTTCTAGGTGCCGAGCTTTGACGGCCGCTAAGGCCGATTGATACGGACCTTCATGAACGTCAATGGCAACTGCTTTTGAAATTCTCTGAGTCTCAAAAAGGGCTATCGGTAAATAAGCATGATCCGTCCCTATGTCCCCAAGATTTGCACCATTTGGGACAAACGAAGCGACCATTTGCAGGCGGGGACCTATTGTAACTGATAAAGACATAGTTCACCTCATCCAATCGTGAGACTCCCACTTCTACAAGTGGGAGTAGTACTCCGTAGTCTCAATGTTCAACTTTAGTTAGAGTTAACAAGTTCACGTTCCCTAATAAGTAATACCTTATTCACTATTATGTCCAAAAAACTCTATCAATGGAACCTCAACATATTTTGGAAACACAAAATGGACCCAGCAAGTTGCTACAGTCCATTATCTACATCTTAGGTGAGCGATCAAGTCTCACTTTATTGGTGGGCGATACTGGTCTCGAACCAGTGGCCTCATCCGTGTGAAGGATGCGCTCTACCGCTGAGCTAATCGCCCCTGTTTCAATGTTCGAGTATGTATAATACTTTGGCTTCTGGCCACTAACTTCAGACTTGTTGTATTCCCTAAGGAATACCCACCTTTTCTCGTCTCTGGCCTCTGGTTTCTGACCACTTGACCTATGAAATGGTGGGCCCACTTGGATTCGAACCAAGGACCAACCCGTTATGAGCGGGGGGCTCTACCGCTGAGCTATGGGCCCGTATTTAGTATCAAAGGAAAATGGCTCCCCGAGTAGGACTCGAACCTACAACCTACCGGTTAACAGCCGGTTGCTCCACCATTGAGCTATCGAGGAATGTCCTTTGCACGGGTTATTATACGTAATTCAGGGCTCATAGTCAAGTATAATCTGAAATTTAATTAATTCGCACCCCGAACGACCTTCAATATCCGGAGAATTAACGGCACACCCGAAGTTCGATTTTCGAACATCGAACTTCGCCTTCTGGGTTTATTCCAAGTAGTCTTTCAGTTTTTTACTTCGGCTTGGATGGCGCAATTTCCGTAAAGCTTTGGCTTCAATCTGCCGAATTCGTTCTCGAGTAACTCCAAATTCTTGGCCAACTTCTTCCAATGTCCGGGTCCGTCCATCATCCAGTCCAAAGCGCAACCTCAGCACTTTTTCTTCCCGGGGGGTTAACGTTTCTAGAACTTCTTCCAACTGCTCTTTTAAGAGGATGAATGAAGCAGCCTCCGCTGGCGCTGGAGCATCTTCGTCAGGGATAAAGTCTCCCAAATGGGAGTCTTCTTCTTCCCCGATGGGGGTCTCAAGCGAAACAGGTTCTTGAGCAATCTTCATGATTTCCCGTACCCGTTCAACAGGGATATCCATCACTTTGGCGATTTCTTCAGGAGCGGGTTCCCTCCCCAATTCCTGCAAGAGTTGCCGTGAAACGCGGATCAACTTGTTGATCGTTTCTACCATATGCACTGGAATTCGGATCGTCCGAGCCTGGTCAGCAATAGCACGAGTAATGGCTTGACGAATCCACCAAGTGGCATACGTGCTAAATTTAAATCCTTTGATATAGTCAAATTTTTCGACTGCCTTAATCAGTCCCAAGTTACCCTCTTGAATCAGATCAAGGAAAAGCATCCCCCGTCCAACATATCGTTTCGCGATACTGACTACGAGTCGCAAATTCGCTTCCGCTAGTCGGCGCTTCGCTTCCTCGTCGCCTTCTTCCATTCGTTTCGCCAATTGTATTTCTTCCTCGGCGGAAAGCAAAGGGACTCGTCCAATTTCTTTGAGATACATGCGGACCGGATCATCAATCCCCACGCCTTCAGGGACGCTAAGGTCAACCTCCGCTTCTACCTCTTCATCGTCTTCCGACTCCTCTGCGATATCCTCCTCGTCATCCTTGACCTTTTTTAAAATCTCCAGGTCAACTTCACCAGGTTCAGGCACCACATCTATTCCCATACGGCCAAATTGTTGGTAGACATCGTCAATTTGATCCGCGGAAAGATCAATCCCTTGGAGAGCATCCATAATCTCTCGGAATGTTATGGATCCTTTCTTTTTACCTTTCTGAATGAGGGCTTGGACGCTATCCATTTTTTGCTGTTCGTTCATCTGACCCCCACCTTCCCTCAGATCATTCTTTTGCGAGTCTTTAACCTTACTATTCGCCACGTTTTAACCGCTCTCCTATCTCTTTCAACAGAGCCATGGCACCTGCCATGTCACCGGATTTTTCTAAAATCGCCATACGCTCTTGGAGATCTTCCACTCTTTCCTCAGCCTGAGTCGAAAGAATTTCCTTGATGCAATCCTCTAAAAGGCGCTCAGTTTGGGATATATCTAACTCTTCCAGGAGCAAACTTGCCAATCGGCTTTGAACTGTTTCATCACAGTGTGCCGGCAATACACCATCCTGATCGAGATAATTAAATATTTTCTGATGTACAGGGACTTTCCAAAAAGATCCTCCTAGCATTGCCTTGATTTTAGGCAAGTGTGCAAGATCTTCTAAAAGCATGCGCAGAAGCAAGAGCTCTGCTCGATATGCCCCTAAATATACAGTCGGTAGAGGGGGGGCACTATTGTCCTTACTTATAATGGCATCAGTAATATTATCTCTACTTTTTATAGAACTAACCTGATTTTGTTGAGAATATTCCTCTAGGCGCTCTTTTTTCGGTTTTTTTGCTTCCTGGCTCGCAATCTCGCGTTGTACAGCCTCTAATGTAAGGCCGAGTTCCAAACTCAAAAAGCGTTCATACCCTTCCCGTTCCACTGGGCTGGTAACTTTCAAGATGTCTGGCGCAAGTTTAATCACGAGTTCTGCCTTTTCTGGAATGTTCCCGGGTGGCTTTTCGCGAACTAATGTTCGATACTTAAACTCTACAAAGGTCAAAACCTTGCTCAGAGCTTTGTTAAATTCTTCCACACCGTAACTTTTCAAGAACTCATCTGGATCCTTGGCCCCAGTTAAGGTTAAGACGTCCACCCGAACCCCAGCGTCACGCAGGATTTCTCCCCCTCGAAATGCAGCCTGTATTCCTGCCCCATCAGAATCATAGAGCAGAACGACTCGTAAAGTGTACCGTCTCAAAAGCTTTGCCTGATCCTTTGTTAACGCTGTTCCCAAGGACGCTACCGCATTTGGAAACCCAGCATTTTGTAAAGCAATGACATCCATATAACCCTCGACCAACAGAGCATAGCCTTCTTCACGAATACCTTGATGCGCTCGATGCATTCCATAGAGGTGATGCCCCTTATTAAAGAAAGCATTCTCCGGAGAATTCAAATACTTAGGAAGTGAATTATCCAACACTCGGCCACCAAAGGCGATTGGCTGTTTGCGCCGGTCAAGTATACTAAATAGGACGCGGTTTCGAAAACGATCGTAATATTGTTGCCCCTCTTTGTTTTGCGTCTCCTTTTCGACAGCTAGGCCGGCCTCAGCTAATTCTTGAGGCCGAACACCTCGTTCCTGCATGTAACTCAATAATCCATCCCAGCGGTCTGGCGCATACCCTAACCGAAAACTCTTCATAGTATCTTGGTCAACCCCGCGCTGAGCAAAGTAGACCCGTCCAGGTTCTCCTAAAGGTAATCTCAATAGCACATCATGAAAGTAGCTTGCTGCCCATTCGTTAATTTCTTCAAAACGTCGGCGTAGTCGGTTGTCTTCCCGTTCACGAGGAGATAGTTCCTTTTCAGGAAGAGACACACCGTATCGACTTGCCAAATTTTTAACGCTTTCAACAAAAGACCAATTTTCTTTCTTCATGACAAAAGAAAAAATGTTTCCTCCAACATTACAGCCAAAACAATAAAACATTTGTTTTTCAGGGGTCACAGTAAAACTTGGTGTCTTTTCCGAATGGAAAGGACAAAGGCCCCAATAGTTTTTCCCCTTACGCTGCAAGCTGACGTATTCAGATATAACCTCAACGATATCGGCTCGCGAACGCACTTCGTCAATAGTCGCTTCCGGAATTAACTCGTCATGAATCCTATTTTCCACGTTCTTACGCCCTTCGGTGTTTACCCACATTTTATTTACTTTGTCAACCCTTCGCTCATACAATTCTTCGCCGAAAATTCACGGAATCCTCTTTTTTTGTCTTCTTCTTCATAATTACTTTTATAAAGGATTCAAATATTTTTCCAGAAACTATTTTATTCTCCTTTTTACATGATAATCCCTCCTTTCTTCGACATTTATTTATCCAAAGTAGCTGATGCGTTCACATTACCAATTAAACCCTTTCCCCTACTTGAAAATCGTGTTAATATATAAACAGCATTAGTATCATTCTGAAAAGAACAGATTGATACAAATATAGTACCCTATGAGGAAGGTGGATATATTATGTCCAGACATACATTAAAAACTCTTTTTTTTACGATCATAACAATGCTACTTGTTGGAATCTTTCTGACAGGATGTACTTCGACCAAAACATCCACCGACAAACCCGGTGATACTACTACTAAATCCCCCGAAAATTCTCAAACTCCTCCTACCTCAGTCACCCCCACAGAGACCCAAGATTCCGTAAAGTTAACCCTCTACTTTCCCAACGCCGATGCTAGTGGACTAATTGCCACGGAGAGAACAGTGATCGTCAAGAATCAAGAAACGATCAAAGCGATGTTTACAGAACTGGCAACTCCCCCTAATGGATTGGAAAAACCACTTCCTATAGGGACTACTTTACTCGGTGCGACAGTTAGCAAAGACGGCGTAGCCACTATTGATCTCTCCTCAGACTTCAAAAAGAACTTTGGCGGAGGTTCTGCTGGTGAACAAATGACAATGTATAGTATCATAAATACGTTAACCACTCTTCCGAGCATCACCAGTGTGCAATTTCTCTTGGATGGGAAAAAGCTTGATGGGATACTCGGGAACTTAGATACCAGTACTCCGCTTAAGAGAAATGAAAGCTTAATTGCTAAATAGAGAGTCGTGTCTTAGCACGGTCAAGTGCAAGTTCGGGGACGGTTCTCGGACTTGCATACCCAAGCCAACTGATGTTCCATTGCTTGGGTATACGGCGTGAGGCTTACGTCAAAATAACATGAGATAAAGGTGGTTGAGAGTTTAGGCTCTCAACCACCTTTATCTCATTAACTTATCCTAAAGGTTCGAGCTAAGATTTTACTGGGTGTTGAGTTTTCTTACTCAACCATATGTCGGTAGATATATGCATGTATAATACGCAAACGTCTCTGCGTCAACAAACGCAGACAGTGCCACGCTAATCCCCAAGCTACCCAGTAGAGGAAGTATCATATCACTTCCATTCCTTTGGCCGGAACTCTCACTCAGGTTCCGCTGGTGCTCTTGCATCACGGCAAACCCTACTCAAACTAATGCATGGTCGAAGAACGTGTCTTGCGGACCCTCCCTAGCGCGGGATAAACAATCTTCCAAACAAATCAATGGCGTAATTATCCGTCAGCCCTGATATATAGTCGACGACTGCTTGAGTTTCGTCCCCGCCTGCCCATGTCAAAAAACTCTCGGGGAGTTTAGAGGTATCTTTATAATAATACTCAAAAAGGGCCTGAATAATGTATTGCCCTTTACGACGCTCCTCGCGTAAGGTTGAGCTGTTGTAAACCCTGTCAAACATGAATTGCCGGAATTCCTGCATTGCTCCTTGGACCTTGGGCGACTGGTAAATGCCACTTCTCTCCACAGAGGCCTCAATCATGTCAACCACCATCGTCGTAATCATATCGCTTGGCTTTTCTCCAAGCGTCTGCTTAACCTTTTTAGGCAAGTCACTTTGGATAAGCAAACCCGCTCGCAGGGCATCATCATAATCATGACAAAGATAGGCAATCCGATCTCCTGTTTTCACGATCTGTCCCTCGAGTGTTATTGGGATGATTTCACCAGTGTGATGTAAAATCCCATCGAGAACAGACTCTGTGAGATTTAATCCCTGGCCCTCACGGGCTAGGACCTTTAAAATACGTATTGACTGCTCATTATGTTCAAAGTGTGTGATGATGTGCCGTAAGGCCTCCTCTCCCACATGTCCAAAGGGAGTATGACCCACATCATGTCCTAAAGCAATCGCTTCGATGAGATCCTCATTCAATTGTAGCCCCCGAGCAATCGTGCGACATATTTGGGAAACTTCCAAACTATGCGTCATACGAGTTCGGTAATGATCCCCTGAAGGGGCAATATAAACCTGTGTCTTATGTTTAAGACGGCGAAACGGTTTACTGTGCAAAATCCTATCACGGTCTCGTTGAAATTTTGTACGGATCGGGCACTCTTCTTCCAATCGCTCGCGCCTAGCATCCCTACTTTTAGTAGCATATCGTGAAAGGCGTTCTTCTTCTTCCTTCTCAGTACGCTCACGAATTTTTTGACCCACACTCATCATAATCCCCTCCGAGCGATTCATTTCTACTTTATTCTAACATACTGCCCAGACATTTACGTGTAGGGATGCCACTGCATAACGAAAACTTAACTAGTGCCAAGCCTTCAGGCACCGGAAATAGGCTTAGCCACACTTGTACTTTCAGAAGTATATAAATGTAAGGTTATACCCTCGGAATATTCCATGCTAAAGGCAAGAGCGCAGCGCATAAACGTTGGCCCTTGCCTTTTAGCATGGAATATTATACCGATTCTTAATCGTTCCTCTTTCGGACATTCTTTGTACCTCAAAACTCATTGTTATTATTTAACAATGAGTACAGCACAAGGAGCTAGGTTGGCTACCTTAAAGGCTACGCTCCCCATAAGTAAAGCCTGGATATTGGACAATCCCCTATGTCCAAGAACCACCAAGTCATGGGGATGACTATTAAGATAGTCTACAATAACCGGCCCTGGATGCCCACTTAAGGTTAAAGTTTTGGCTTCCACGCCATTGTTGGCAGCATAATCCTGAGCCTTCTGTAAAAAAGGATATTTCATCTTTGTAGCTTCGGCACGGGATAAGCCGATCATCTCCGCTGATCCCATATCTGTCACTGGAATCACGTTTAAGATGGTGAGAACTGCCTCTTCTACCTTGGCCTGCTCTACAGCAGTTTTTAGGGCTTTATCCGCCAGGACAGACCCATCAGTTGCGACCATGATTTTCTTAAACATTCGTCGATCCTCTCCTTTCCCTATTTACCAGCAAACTCTTTGGAGAATTTTATCTAAATTTCCGCGAGCTCAGGACTACTGGTGGCAACCTTAGTTTTCTTTTCATCATGCAAGAATAAAGCTATTATAAATGCCACACCGCACAACACAGCACCTATAATGAAACAGTCGGATATAGCCATCACCATTGATTGCTGGGCTACATACTTGTATAGCACAGACATACTTAGGATCTGCCCTCCTTGTGCCCCCAGACCAGCATTTAACCCTATCCCCTGCAAAGCTGATAGCATATTCAAACTGTCCGGTTTATCCAAAACTACATTCTGTGCTAAATTAGCATAATGGAAGGCATTACGCGATTGCATAAAATTCGTGATGAGAGTAATTCCAAAAGTGCTTATCACACTCCGTATGACATTTCCTAGGGAAGAACCGGTACCAGTAGACTCTTTCGGAAGACTTACCATCCCAGCATTAATGGCCGGTGATAACGCCAGCCCTATTCCTATTCCGCGAATCGATAACCAAAACATCATGGTGGTAAACGATGTAGACCCGTTAAAGTCCTTCATGGCGTAAGATGAACCAGCCATAATTACCATGCCGATAAGGACCAGGTTCCGAGCCCCATACTTATCGAATAGCTTACCGCTGATAGGCATACATATGGCCGTGACCAACGCAGGCGGCAGCAAGACCAAGCCGGTTTGCATTGCGGTCTGCCCGAGTACGCTTTGCATAAAAACAGGAAATAGATACACTACCACTACCATAGCCACTTGAATGACAGAAGAAGCAATAGTAGACAAGGTGAAAAGCTTGTTTTTAAACAATCGTATATCGAGAACCGGTTCTGGGCATCGAAGTTCGTGAACTACCATCACCAACAGGCTAACAATTCCAACTAACAACATTATGACAATCACGGGATCTCCCCAACCCATCTGATTGCCCTTGCTTAAGGCAAATATTAGACAAAACAAACCAATGCAGATGGTTGCAATACCTATCGTATCTAATGTCGAGGTTGCTTTTTTCTCCATTTCCGGCAGCCATGCAATTCCCATAAAGACGGCTATCAAACCAATCGGTACATTTATATAAAAAAGCATTCGCCAGCTAGCTACCTCAATAATATACCCTCCCAAAGAGGGCCCAATAGCCATGGTTGCCATTCCGGCGATCCCCCATACTCCAAGCACCATGCCAATTTTGGAGATGGGGGTAATTCTGAAACAAATCGCCATGCCTAAAGGCATAATGATCCCCGCTCCGATCCCCTGCAGCACCCTGCTTATAACCATCATACTAAAACCCACTGATGAGCCACATAAGAACGAACCTGAAGTAAACAGGATTAGAGCAAAAACAAAGGTTTTTTTATAGCCAAATTTATCCCCTAAATACCCTGCCAGGGCGATTACGATTCCCTGAGTCATCATGTAGGCTGTGAGTATCCACGTAATGTCGTTGGCATTCGTACCTAAGACAGCCGTTAGTTTGGGTATCGCCACATTAACGATATTCCCGGTTAGGGCTTGTAAAAAGGTTCCCATTATTATAACACTGATTGCTGGCCAGTTAACTTTTTCCTGTAATTCAACATTATTCATTGTTATTTCCCCGCTGAATTGGTCTTAATGGTAACTCCAGCAGACATACCTGGCTTGAGCTTGTCATCCTGCTGGCTAACGCCTATTTTTATAGATATGCGCTGGGCCACTTTCGTATAGTTGCCGGATGCGTTCTCGGTTGGTAAGATCGAAAAACTTGACTGAGTAGCTCCAGAGATTTCTTCAACCTGACCGTTGAAAACAGTATTAGGGTAGGCATCGACGACAATGTTAACCTGATCTCCAGTATGTATCCGCTCTACTTTTTTTTCTTCTATGTTGGCTAATACCCAGACCTGCTCAGGCTCGACGATGGTACATATTGAGGTGCCAACGCTAACGTTTTGCCCTTTTAAGGCCCCAAGTTTTACTAAGCTTCCATTAATGGGGGCTTTTATCGTTGTATGCGCTAAAGCCAGTTCGGCATTATTATAAGCTGCCTGCGCCGACTCAATCTGGCTTTTATAAATATTGGCCTGTGAACCGTTCAAAGCGTTCAACTTGGCTTGGGCGTCGCTCACCCCCGCCTCGCTTGATTGTAAACTGGCTTGGGCAGAAATTAAGCCGGCCTGCGCTGCGTCTGAAGCAGCCTGGGCCACAGTCAAACCGGCCTGAGCCTTATCGAAACTGGACTGGGCCGTATATAAACTCTCTTGTGCCACCGAAGCCGCTTCGAAGAGAGCTTTGGTATTAGTTAGCTGCCGCTCAGCATCTGCCAGGGTTATCTGGGCCGAATTATACTGAGCTTGGGTTGATTCACACTGAGCTTGAGCTGACTGAACTTGGGCAGTTGCTGCCACAACTGCGGTTTGAGCCTTTTGGATATTGGCGTTGGCTGACTTGATGTCATCAGGGAGTTTAACGTAGTTGGCGTTGGCCAGATCTAGGGCTCCTTTGGCCTGCTGCAGGTTAATAAGATATTGGGAATCATCTACCTTAGCCAACAGCTGCCCTACTTTCACACTGTCCCCTTCTCGAACATAGACCTCGGTAAGCTTACCAGCAACCTCAGCACTGATACTAACCAAATCTGCAGACACTTTCGCATTATCCGTTGTGACCGTGGTACTTAGCTGAATATACCAGCGAGCACCTAGAATAGCCACCGCAATTATGGCTAATATCAAGATACCAATCCTAACGATCTTGGATATCGGTTTTTTCTTTGAATTCTCGATAGGATTATTAACTTCAATTGGATTCATTACTGCTCCCCCTAGTCATTCCTTTAATAATTGTTGAGACAAGTATTTCGATTACTGGACTTTGTAAATCAGCAGATATATGAGTAGCTAAGTAATTCGCAAATCCTGCACTTACACCGAGAATCATATTGGTCAAAACAACTAGATCGGACACAATAAATGATCCTTCGATTTGGCCTCGTTCGATGATACTTGTAATGAGAATTTTCTTCTTATTGTATAGTTCGATTAAACGGTTTTCTGCATTAAAGCCGATAAATGGAATAGTTGCCGAGACCTTCGGCATCCATGGATTTAGGTGAATAAAGTCAAATTCAAGCAATATATAGTTCCTCATCGCTTGGACAGGATCCCTTTGCGATATACATTTATCTTCGATCAGATAGCATTGCATCTCCAAGGACTTTGAAAAAACTTCAGACATTAATTCATCCTTGTTTTTGAAATACTGATAAATAGATGCTTTAGCAAAATCAGATTTCAGGGCTATATCATCCATGGTAATTGACTCAAATGTCTTCTCGTTTAGAAGTTGCTGGGTAGCCACAATAATACTTTCCCGCCTAGATTCCCGTTCTCGTTTTTGCCTGACTCTCAACTCATCACTTCCTATACTTTAGTTCATCAAATTCTCTGCTATTTATAATTATGAATGCCGTTCATGATTCCGTCAATGATTATTTTCCAAGATTTATACGATTTTTCTCATCAACGAGATTTCTAAGGAGAGTTTAAGCCAATTATCCGCATGTATCATCCGATAAATAAAATAGAGAATGGGTATTGTCTCTTAAAATCACTAAGGGACAATACCCATTCTCTATTCTGCACCTATATTTACTAATCCTTAATGAGTATTCTTTTTATTAGAGAGGTCGGAGTGTTATAATAAAGCTACCGAAAGAAAAAAGCATCAAAGTATTTGACAATTTCCCATAATGTTGTGATATTTGTGCGGCATTGCTCCTTTAAAGTAGAAGCTACAGCAGGGAGGCCTGACTGAAAAGACTTAAAGGAGTGGTCAAGTTGAATAAGTTGTCAAAGTTGATTGCCGCAAGCGCCTTTGTTATGGTGGTGGGCTTAAGTATTTCGGGTGCATCTCTTCAGGCGAAGGCAAGCGATCTTGTAAACGGGGAAGTAGGATTAACTATACCCAAGCTTGTCGGAGTGCAACACATAATGAATCATGGAGAATATCTTAACTCTGACGTTCACCAACAGAAGTACTTAACCTACCTCGTAAATGAGTATCTTCCAGAGAGCCTAGGTGATTGGCAGGCGGCGTTTGCTGAGCGAAATAAAGTAGCAGCGACAATGCCAAAACCGGATAAAGTTGAAGCTGTTTCGGGTGTTAGCTATCAAATCGGGCATGCCGAACAAATAGATATTACTCAAGACATGGACGACGCCTTCGCTGGGCCAAGCAAGACGATCATGATCAAACTTCCGGACGGGACGACCTTAACTGAGCCTGGCGAGGGAAAATTCATAAAAGCGGTTCCCATGGATCAGGAGACTCAAGATAAGATGGAAGCTGAGATGACAGCAGCAATACAATTGAAGGCAGATTTCGAGCAGGCTGTGGCTTCTAACAGTGCGAGTGCATTTAAAGAGGTGCTTCCGAGGGTCCTAGCCGATTACCAGAAGATGACCCAGCAGATGGCGGAATTTAGTGAACAACTTAAATCGGATACGAAGGAATAACAAGTAGGTTATCGATGGATTCAAGCGGTCTTCACTTTGCTAAAAGACGAAAGGGTGTGCTATAAAGTCACACCCTTTCTTGTACTATCTAAATGGTGGGAGAGGGTATAGTGGAATATCGAATATTTCTTGTGGAAGATGAAGACAATCTCAACAAGGTGCTTTCTTCGTACCTGCTAGAGGAGGGCTGGCAGGTACGCTCCTTTTTCGACGGACAAGTTGCCCAAGCAGCCATTCTAGAGCGACCTCACCTCTGGATCCTGGACATAACGCTCCCGGGAATTGATGGGTATCGCTTGATTCGGGAGATCAAGGCGGATTCTCCTCAGCTCCCGGTTATCTTTATTTCCGCTCGTGATGCTGATATTGACAAGATCGTCGGGCTGGAAATGGGCAGTGACGACTATATGGCTAAACCTTTTCTGCCACGGGAATTGGTGATTCGGGCGCGTCGAGTACTGGAAAGAGTCTATCCTCAAACAGCTCTCGACCCTACGGCTAAACCTTTTATTCACATAGCCTCTTACAAAATAGAGGAACAGGCGAGGCTTATCCTTGATGGTAACGAACCTGTCGAGCTGACCGCCAAGGAATTTGACCTCATGATTTGCCTGGTCAAACATCAGGGGCAGTCAATGAGTCGTGAACAAGTGCTCCAAAAAGTGTGGGGGGCGGATTATTTTGGAACCGATCGGGTGGTTGATGACTTAATGCGCCGACTACGCAAAAAATTGCCGGACTTACGGTTGGAGACGATCTATGGGTACGGGTATAGGCTGGTAAGATCATGAAAAATCGTCCATTAGTAGTACAGATCTGGCTGGTATGCACAGGTATCACACTGAGTGTTTGTGGCCTGGTGGCGATTTTTCTGCCTTGGACACTGCAGAGCTTCTTCACCCAGCAGACCTACGACATTTTGCAGGATTCTCAAAAGAACCTCTCGATAGTAAGCGCCAAAACGGGGGCTGCTTCCGCTTTGCCTGATGCATTACTATATTCCAAGGTGCTCACGATGCAGGAGGGCTCTGTCAATATTCTGGCAGAAGAACCTGTCCCTGCGATCGGAGCCTTTGTGTCGCCTGAACAAACAATTATTTTGGAGGTTCCTCGCCAGACAAAGCCGACATCTGATTTCTTGGGGATGAACATAAAAGGTGTCCCGGGTGTACTAAAAATGCCCGATGTAGGGCATATCGTTATCTCAGATGCTATTCCTCTATCTTCGTCTCTACCGCTGCCCGATAAATTCCTCCAAGCCGTGCAAGAAGATGCCCAAAAACAACAGGTAAATGTTCTTCAGTACTCCCACCAAATTGACGACAAGACTCTTTTTTATGTGATTCGTAAAGATGAAATTATGCAGCAACCGCGCTATATTGTATCCTTTGCCTGGGGTAATTACCCCAATAACCTTGCAATGTCCTTGTTCTGGCGATTGTTGTTGCTAATGCTGATCTCATTACTGCTAAGTTGGCCTGTTTCTTTATTTCTAGCACGCTATATCTCCAGGCCACTTGTCTTGATGGAGACTCAGGCAGCTCGCATAGCCGAGCGTGATTGGTTCGAGCCGTTTGTTCTGGATCGGCGTGACGAGATCGGCAAGCTAGGCCGTGCGTTTGAAAACATGCGCCAACGTCTGGTTAAACAGGATAAGACTCAGCAGTCTTTTCTTCAGAACATTTCACATGAATTGAAAACTCCGGTGATGGTTATCCGTAGCTATGCCCAGTCGATGCTGGATGGCATCTATCCAAAAGGAACGCTAGACGAAAGCATTCTAGTTATCAATGGCGAGGCGGAGCGACTGGAAAAACGTATTCGCGACCTGCTATATTTGACCAAGCTTAATTATTTGTCAACAAAGGAGCAAAAACGGGAATCGTTTAACCTGACTGAATTACTGGAACAGCGCTTGGAGAGGTTTCAATGTCGTCGGCCAGAATTAATATGGACTGTAAAATTAGTGTCTTTCTGTACCACGGGCGACCGTGAACAGTGGGGAGTAGCTATTGACAACCTGCTTGATAACCAGATACGCTATGCCGTAAAACGGATTGTCTTGTCGCTGGATGCACTAGCGGATACAACAGAGAAGGTTCTGTTACGTATCTGGAACGATGGAAATAGTATTGAAAATGAATTGATTGACTCACTGTTTGAGCCGTACCAAATCGGCCAGGATGGTGAGTTCGGGCTGGGATTGGCTATAGTTAAGCAGATCACAGAATTTCACGGAGCCAAAATATGGGCTAGTAATGAAGTGGATAACGGGGAAGAAGGTGTAGCCTTTTACATTAAGCTGTGTTCGCCCCTTTCCGCCCCCCCATCTCCAATGTAGTGCTTCTGATTATCCGGTTCTTCATAAACAAACTACCGCTGGTGATAGGCTCCTGTGCTATCTTGTCCTTTAAAGTCCAATGCACAAGCTATACACAATGGTGGCTCTAAGCTATCAAACACTTGCTTGCCACACCGAGAGCAAAACTGTCTTTTTCCTTGGTGCAAAAGAACTTTACCTGCTAGTAAGCGATAAGATAACGATTTAATTTCCATACTTAAAGCTTTCGAGTGGCATATACTGACACATCTTTGACAGCGGACACATTTTATTGGTTCATAAATCAAGGCCAACTGTTCCTTATTTTCCTTTTTCGTCAAGGCTCCTTGCGGACAAATCACTGAACATTCACCGCAATTTGTACAACTTTCGCTCACAGTTAAGGCCGGTATTGGGAGTACCTCAAACCCGGATTTTCGGGATTTCCAGGTTTCCCCCAAGAACTGCCGAGTCTTCGGAATCAGATACGTTTCGCCGGAAGTGATCCCTGGCAACATTGCCTCGAATTTCTCACGACCGATGTCCCTCCATCCCTTTCTCTCGTTCTGGGTTTGTTCTGACATCGTTTCCCTGATCGCTGATTCACAGTTCCCATCATCAGATGCAACTTTAATCCATATCGGCGGATGATCTTTCCAGGTGTCATGCACTTCCTTAAAAATCTGCACACTCGTTCCACAAGCTTTTTTATCCGGACACTCTGCACACACTCCGGTGAATATCGTCAATTCCTTCTCCCGGGCATATAACATGAGAGTCATCCATAAATCCCGGTCCAGAATCCCAAGACAAGGAATTTCATGGCCCGCCGGAATTGCTTGTGGGCAACTCAAAACGATTTTCTCTGAATTCTTGATATAATCATAGAGCTTATCGGAATTGCGATAGACAAATCCATCGCTGGGACAAACAGCCATGCAAATCCCGCATTCTGTGCAGCGTTTGGCATCGAGTTCACGATATACGGAAATGGCTTGATGGGGACAGAAGTTGATACATAACCGGCAAAGATTAACAAATGCTTTTTTGCTATTGAGGCAATTATCGTGATTATATACAATTTGACAATTATAAATCATTAAGACCCCTCTTTTGTGCAAGCCGTTATATGTTCCTAGCTTTAGGGGCTGTTCAGCACCCCTAAGTAAAAACAGTTCTACTTCCTTAACACCCGTACTATCAATGGTTTGACTTTTGTAGAGGCTAAAGTGCTTACTTCGCGGTGGAAGCGTAATCACAATCCTCAGTCATTACTTCTTCGACAGGTTCTGATTCTTGATGACCCATAATATTGAAATTTTCTGCTATGAATAGGTATGCTAAACAAGCTATTGATACTAAACCTAAGCTGACTATAATCTCTGTCCAAGCAGGGAAATAATGTCCGCCGTATTGGTTCAGATAGTTTCCCATTCCTGTGAACACTACATCAAACCTGTTCAGAATTACTCCACCTACATTAAGTATTCCAAACCAGATCAAGCCTTTACGAGTGCTGGACAAGGAACTGAATGCTATGATTATGGGTATTATTACACCAAAAACTAGTTCGCTCAGGAACATGACACTGGGTAGATCAAAGGCAAAAACATTGGCAAAGGTTCCTTGTAATGCCACATCTACGATCTTTAAGATCAAATACAAGATCATTGCTCCACCAGATATTTTGGCCAACCCTCTTAAGACAGAGATATCTACTTTATGATCTAATGCCTTCCCGGCTAAGCTGCTTTCTATAATAATCATGCCTGCCCCGACAAAAAATGATGATAGCAGGAAGAACGGCGGCAAAAATGCCGACCACCAAAGCGGGTTCACTTTGCCTACCATTAGATAAAACAATTGGCCCAGTGATGATTGGTGCAGGGTTGGCAGGGTAATACCGATGACCAGCAATACAGGCATTGCTTTCTTAAGGTATTTATGTAACCCTTTAAACACTTTCTCTGTTGCTACTTCAAAGAATTCCAATACTTGAATCAATGTATAACATGATATGCACCAGAAAACTTCAAACAATACGCTGGCATGTCCCCATGATACATAGGGTCTCCAGAAGTTAAACCATTGTCCTACCTCAATCAATAAGCCGAGTACGACAACAATATAACCTAATAATGATGTCAGCATTGCACTTCTTGCTATTGGATAAAACTTATCTCGGCGTAGTACGTATATTATAAGGGCTGTTCCATATCCGCCTCCTGCCAGGGCTACCCCTAACAGTACGTCAAATGAAATCCACAATCCCCATGGCCACTGGTCGTTTAGGTTGGTTGTCGCTCCCAAGCCTAATACAAAACGCACCAGGATTACTGCTATGGCTACGGCTGCTATGGACATAAACACCAATCTCATGGGGGTTATTCTAAACCTCCATCTCACGCTGTTCAATTTCGCTCCTGCACGGTTAACGAATGTAGTAACAAGTTCCATAAATTTCTCTCCATCCTGTTTTTTGCTGTCTTAATCTAGAGGTTCCTTGTTTTTATTGTTAAATATATACAATCCGGCTAATATGGCCGCCCAGCCGACCCCTACAAATGGTGTAGCTTTCATATATCCTTCTGTGTAAGAAGGTAACGGCTTGGTTGTTACATCCGTTCTGAATCTCATCTGTTCAAATGGCGTATCCGAGATATAAAGCCAGGATGTTCCCCCTGCTTCTTTCTCTCCAAATACTCTGTCTACATAACCGTTTTCTCTGATTCTCTTTTTTGCTTCTGCCAACAATTGGTCTCTGTCCCCAAAGGTAATTGCTCCTGTCGGGCACACCGAGGTACATGCCGTTTCCATGTTATTGGCGACTCTTGTCGGGCACATCTGGCATTTCCTTACTCCAGGAATGGCTTTCTTCCATTCGTATCTCAGTATGTCAAATGGACATGCCATCATGCAGTAGCGGCAACCTACGCACAGCTTCTGATCATAGATGACCGGCCCCTCGGGAAGCTTCTGGAATGCCTTGGAGAAACATGATGACACACAGGCAGGATCTTCACAGTGAAAACATTGGGTTTTGACATATCTCCCGACTGATGAGCCGTCCTTCTGGAGGTCATAACGATTGATTGATGTCCATTCTTCAGGCCATAAGCCGTTATTGGGTTCCTTTGCTCTGTCTGTAGCAGTCTTGCTCTTTTCCTGCGGATCCCATTCAAGTTCATTCCACAATTTACAGGCTACCGAACAGCTTTCACACCCTATACATTTCGGTATATCTACGAGCACTCCCTTTGCCATGTTTTTCCACCTCCTAATACTTAGTATAATTTGTTTTCTTCGGACTTTTTAGCAACAAACTCTTCAGCCCTGGAAACATAAGTTGTATGCAGAAGTTCTTCTGCTTTTTCGCTCATCGGAGCGGTTAAGAAATCGGCATAGACTTGTTTGATCTGGGGATTATCATAACTGTTGCGAAGTTTTGCCTTAGCATCAATATTATATAAAGATGCAGCACGCCTATTACGATCTTCATCTGACGGAGGAGAAGACGCACGGGGTTGTCCGCCACCATATTGGCAACCTCCAGGACAGGCCATCACTTCCATGAAAACCCAAGGAGCATTACCTGCTCTAACCTGATCCATAACCTTTCTGGCATTGGCCAGGCCGGAAATTACAGCAACTTTAAGATTACCAACACCGGGAATATCAACTGCTGCTTCTTTAACACCCTGCATTCCTCTTACAGGTGTTAAATTCCAAAGCGCGGCAGGTGGCTGTTGTCCAGTTATCAGATAATAGGCAGAACGAGCTGCAGCTTCCATAACACCACCGGTGGTACCGAAAATTGCTCCTGCCCCTGTTCCAGAACCCATCAGCTGATCATACTCCTCTTCAGGAAGAGCAGGAAAATCGATACCAGCTCTCTTGATCATTCTGGCAAGTTCTCTCGTGGTAAGAACAACATCCACATCCGCTGAAACATTACTGTCTTTTAATTCATTTCTGGCTGAAGCCATTTCAGGACGTTGACATTCAAATTTCTTTGCTGTACAAGGCATGATGGCTACTGAAAAGATTTTTTTGGGATCGACATCCTTCTTTTCAGCAAAATAGGTTTTTATTAAAGTACCTTCCATCTGCTGAGGAGACTTCGCTGATGATAAATTAGGAATAAGATCAGGATAAAAATATTCAATAAACTTAACCCAACCCGGGCAACAGGAAGTGAACTGTGGAATAGGCTTTTTCAATTCCCCATTAACACGTTTAACAAGTTCTGTGCCTTCTTCCATAATTGTCAGGTCAGCTGTGAAGTTAGTATCAAAAATTACGTCGAACCCTAATTTTCTCAAGGCTGCAACTTGTTTGCCCTGAACATTAGTTCCGACAGGCAGGCCAAATTCTTCGCCAAGACCAATACGTGTTGCTGGCGCAGTCTGCACTACAACTGTGATGTTTGGATCTGTGATAGCTTTGAGTACTTTATCAATATCATTCCGTTCTGAAATTGCTCCAGAAGGACACCATTGAATACACTGTCCACAATTTACACAAACAAATTCTTTTTTAATCGGCAGTTCGTAATTTCCAAACACCGATTGAATCTTCTCACAAACTTCAATGCATTGACCGCAAAGAATACACTTTTGGTCATCTCTAATAATAGAAGGGTTTAGTGGATCAATTGGAACGCGTCCGCGAACGTTGGTTGGCCAGCTACCTGGTGTATTGTATTGGGTTGGCATCCAACCGTTTCCACCAATAGCTTTATCGACTGTTATTGGTTCACCACAACCAGCCAAGTTTAGCGAGACACCGGCTAAACTTGCACCTCCAACAAACTTAAGAAAAGAACGTCTGGACAAATTTTTTACTTGTCCTGCTTTGCTTGCCATGTGTTTTACCACCTTTTTCAGTAAACTCTATTTGCAAAATTGCTATTGAACTCTCAACTGAAACTGTTTTATTGTTTTCTACCCATTAAGTGATAACATTATTAAAGAATTTTAGAATTGTGTAACAAGTGAAAATTTTCACTTGTTTTTGTGAACTTTACACTTATCTGCGCAATCATTAAGAGTTTAGTAAAATTTAGTCGTGGGGTATTAGGAGTTTTCCTCTCAAGGAAAAACGCATTTATTCACAGAGTTGAACAAAATAAAAATGATTTTTAAAACTAATGTCTTAATGGGTAAACCTTTCTTTAATCATATGATCAGGAATCTTAGATACAATTTTTGAGGACTTAAAGATTGATGCTCCTTTCTTATAAATGTTTATTGAGCGAACTAGCAACCCTTTAAGTTTAATATCTGAATTTCATCTGTCACGTTTATGTTACTAAAAAAAGTCTTTTGTTGATAAAGAAAATATTTAGAAGGTTTTGAAACTGTTAAACAAATTTCTAATTGTAATAAGAAAAACCAAGGCTGCGCCTCGGTCCTTTATCGTATATCCGTTATTCAGTATTCATACCCATGGCCTGTTTATAAGTTCTTAACTTTAACCCCTTTGACGCTGTCTTTAGCAGTTCATACCAGATATCGCCTTTAAGTTAAGGGTAGCTTCACTTCTATCGTAGTGCCCTTTTCGACCTCGCTCTGTACTGAAACTTTAGCATTGTGAAGCTCCATCAGATGATTGGCAATAGCAAGGCCCAGCCCGGTACTATTACCTTTTCGAGATTTATCGACTTTATAAAAGCGATCCCAGATATGTGTTAGTTCATCCGCAGAAATGCCATACCCCTGATCGCGAATTATGACTGACAGAACATTATTCTCAACAACTCTTGTTTCAACGGACACCTTCGTGTTATTTGGAGAATATTTAATGGCATTGTCTAAGAATATTACAAACAGTTGACGTAAACGATCATAATCGCCGAGCACGGGAGGAACGTTTTGCTCAGATAAATATTCGATTTCAATGTCCTTCTTCTCTGCGATTGTCTGAAGACTCTTTACCGTATCTGCCAGAAGGCTGGAGATATGAATAGTTTCCTTATGCATTGTGATTTTACCGGATTGAAGCCGGGAAAGCTCTAAGAGATCTCCTACCAAACGTTCCATGCCACGGGTTTCTAAAAGCATCCTTTGGTGATAACGCGTAATATCCTCGCTCTTTTCAACGGTACCATCCACCAATGCTTCGAGGGAGCCACGGATGACTGTCAGTGGGGTACGGAATTCATGAGACACATTAGCAACAAAATCCCGACGTAGTTGCTCAAGCCGCTCGCTTTCGCTGATATCATGAACTAACGCAACGCTCCCTGTCACCTTTCCATTATTATCCACAATGGGTGAAAAGATAAGCATAAGCTTTTTACCCGACCAATCTTTTAGAACTTGCGATGACTTTTTTTCGTCCATAACTTTTGTAAGCTGAACTTCAATTTCTAAATTACTGAGGTCTTTTTCCATGTCTTCCTTCAAATATGGCTGAGGTCTATTCATAATTTCTGCGAGAGCATAATTGAAGCTCACCGGTTTTAGGCTCGTATCAAAGGCGACGATTCCTTCTGAGATACTCGCTATTATGTCTTTGAGCTTTCCTTTCTCCTGAAAAAGTTGATTGATCGTAGAACCCAGCTCTGACGCCAAAGTGTCAAGTGAATTTCCAAGCTGTCCCAATTCATCCTTGCGCTCAACACCTGTTCTGGCTGAATAATTTCCCCGCGTTATTTCAAGCGCGGTTCGATTCATAGCTTTCAAGGGACGAGTAAAGAGAAGAGAATAGAAAATGCCCAAACCTACAGCAAGAATCAAGGCTGCCAGAAGGCTGACTACCAATATACTCACAGCTTTGTATAGCGTTTCTGTTACTCCAGTTACCGGAGAATGAAGAAGCACCGAGCCAATGACTGCATGGTTGGTATCAACGATTGGGACACCCACGGTTAGAGTCGCTTCGTTATAGACGCTGCTAAAACTTTCGCTGACGGATTCCTTACCTGAAAGAACCTCTTGAATTACGTTTTCAGCCTCCTTCGGGAGAGGCCCTGAGTTATTTAAGTTACCCTGTTGTCCTAGGCCGGCCCCCATACCTCGGCCTTGACCTTGACCTCGCCCCATGCCTTGCCCCATGCCTGACATTATGGTGAGGTCCCCTTTACTGTCAGTAATCCAAACTTTCGACTCTGTTAGTGTATCAAGAGAACGCATATACCCTCCGAAGCCCGGCATCTGACTATTAGTTTGTAGGGAGTCAGCCACCGCCAGCGATATGCTGCGTGCACTTGCTAGCATAGTCTTTTCCCGGCTATCAAAGGCATATTGCCTAAACATTTGAATGAAAAATATTCCGATAGCTAGCATTGATATAAGCACGATGACTACAAAGCCCGACGTTAGTTTGACGGCTATTTTATTCTTGAACATGCTTTACCTCAAATTTATACCCAATGCCCCAGATGGTTTTTATATCCCAGCTAAAGGTTTCAGGAATATTTATTTTAGACCTTAGTCTTTTGATATGGGTATCTACCGTGCGAGCATCGCCAAAATACTCATAACCCCATACGCTGTTTAAAAGATTATCCCGTGTGAAAACCTTTCCCGGGTTAGATGCCAAAAGCCATAAAATCTCAATTTCCTTCTTTGTAAGGCTGACAGGCTGATCATCGATCATCACTTCATAGTCCGTGATATTAATTTTTAGACCAGGATGGCAGACAACTTCTTCGCTTTGCTCCTCTGAAATATCGAGGCGCCTTAAAACAGCACGGATACGGGCCATGACTTCCCCCGGGCTGAAGGGTTTCACAATATAATCATCCGCACCGATATCAAGTCCCATGATGCGATCTATATCTTCTCCTTTAGCAGTAATCATTATGATGGGTACATTGGAACTTTGACGAATTTCCCTACATACCGCAAAGCCGTCTTTTTTAGGCATCATAACGTCCAGTAGTAAAAGCAGTGGCTTATATTTAATAAACATTTCTATTGCCTCTTCCCCATCATGCGCAATAATCGGGAGAAACCCTTCTTTAGTGACATAGGTCTTTAATATATCGAGAATGCCATCATTGTCATCTGCAATTAGTAGATACTTGTTCATTTTCGCACCGTCCTTGCATCCTATATTTTATCATTAATCCGAATATTATTTGTGACATATTTATGGCATGTTTCAAACTTATGTCAAACTTATGTCAAACTTTTGACACAATTTCCCGACATAATAAAGTCGTAAGGTTGAAACAAAGCAAAACGACCTAAATCAAAAAGGAGCGTGTATTTTATGAAAAACTTCAAGAAACTTATAGCTGTGGCCACAATCATTGGTAGTTTAGGGGTAGTCGGGGTAGCGGGTGCTTCCTATGCTACTGGCACAACGACACCGGCGGGTATAGCGGCTGGTTTAACAGGAAAGTCAGTAGAAGATGTTACTGCACAAAGAGCAGCCGGAACTACCTATGGAGCCATTGCCCAAGAAGCTGGAAAGTTAGATGAATTTAAGGCTCAATCACTTGAGCAGAAAAAACTTGTTCTTGACCAAAGAGTTGCGGACGGCAATTTAACTCAGGCCCAGGCGGATGATATCTATAATTCCATAAAGACGAACCAGGCAACCTGCGACGGAACTGGCAGTGCTGGCATTGGTAAAGCCAATGGCGTAGGTTTTGGACAAGGAATAGGAACAGGTAGAGGTTCAGGACAACGTAATGGTGGCGGCATGGGCCGTGGCATGGGGAATGGTTTGAACAACCAATAGAAACCATTCTAATGTATTTTCAGCTGGGAAACACAGAATGTTTTCCGGCTGAAACTTTTTCTAAAGAGATTTTTTTAGTGATAGGAGACGTTTGTATGAGGTATGGTCACTCTATTGGAACAGATTTTATTTATTCACCATTCTTTACGGTAGGACTCCTTGTTCTTGCTATTATTGCTTTCTTCATAGTATTTATGGCACCAACCAGAACTAAACCTGAACATGAACGAATCTTAGATATTTTAAATGTTCGATATGCAAAAAACGAAATAGATGATGATAAATACTATGAAGTTAAGTCAATTTTGCAAGACGAAGATTCCGATAGTTCAGCGATCATATTACTCAAGGAGAGATATGCCTGTGGAAACTTAAGTTCGATTGAGTTTGTAAAAATGCGTGACACTATAAAGACGAGAAAGACAGCCCTTGCATAATCTCTTATGGCCTCAAGTTAAACTTTTAATATATAAGAATTTAAGGGGGACATTAATTGAAGAACAATAAGTTGGTAAAATATCTGAGATGGGCTCTATTGGCATTATTCGTTGTGCTTGTTAGCTACGCAGCCTATCTCCATCAGGTATTAGGAGGCACAAAGGCCCCCTCAATTCATGCACTCTGTCCTTTTGGCGGGCTAGAGAGCCTCTATCAGATCTTCACAACAGGAAGCTTCATCGCCAAAATATTTGCAGGAACAATGACCCTGTTTGTAATCACTCTAGTTGTTGCGATTCTTTTCAGACGAAGTTTTTGCGGATTGATTTGTCCCTTTGGCGCAATTCAAGAATTCTTTGCAAAACTTGGTCAGAAGATTTTCAAGCGAAAGTGGATTATGCCTGCTACCATCGATAAGCCTTTAAGATATTTGAAATACGTAGTGCTTGTTGTTACAGTAATTTATGCTTGGAAGACTGCGGGATTATGGATGGCACCCTATGATCCATGGGCAACCTATGCACATCTTCCCGAGGGATTAGAAAGTGTGTGGTCCGAATCGGCAGTAGGTTTAATAATTCTGGTTATTACTGTTCTTGGTTCACTGATTTATGACCGATTTTTTTGCAAATACCTTTGTCCTATGGGGGTACTTTACGGAATCGTAGGTAAAATAAGCCCCTTTAAAGTGGTCAGGAACGAAAGTATATGTATCGATTGTGGAATATGTACTAAGGGCTGTCCGATGAATATTGATGTCCAGCACAGTTTTAAGGTTACGACGGCAGAGTGTATGAATTGTCAGACCTGTGTCTTAAACTGCCCCAAGGCAGGGGCTCTTGATCACCAGATGGGCAATAAGATTATAAAGCCATTGCCTATAATTGCTCTGGTGATGGTGGTGTTCTTTGGCTCAATATTTGCTTCACAGGCCGCTGGACTATATCAACTCACTCCAACCCCACTAAAAGCGGGAGAATCCCTTAATTATGACGAAGTCAAAGGGTATATGAGTATCAAAGAAGCAGCAGAGTCCACCAAAACAGACCTGAAAGTATTTTATGTTAAATTCAAGATTCCTGAAAACGTTCCTGCAGAAACAAAGATGAAAGAAATATCCGAAATAGCCGAAGGCTATGATTTCGATCAGGCAAAGGAATCTATGCGAACTAAATAGACGCACTTTACCTCGGGATCATTGTGACGGAGGAGCTAAATATGGGTCTTTAGGAGTTGCTACTATTTTGCATTCAATCTAATAATAAAACTTTATAGCCGAGTGAACTGTCCATTACTTCATATATTTTGAATTTTGTTATGTGAGAAATTATCTAAATCTTTTAATAGGCAGTTTTTTATTAGGTCGTTTATCATTAAAAATCTGTATTGTCATAAAAAGCTCTTACAATTTTTCCGCGTAGACCATTCGTTCGATCGGTGTTGAGGCTAGTAGCCGACCAGTAGGTTTAACATATTTCTCGGCCATTTCATCGTAACCCATGTCCTTGATTACCTGCCAACCGTACTCTTTTAGAAAGTTCGGCCATGCTTCGGGATCCATCCCAAAAATCCAAATCTTACTTGTCACAAACCTTTTGTAGCCCTTCTCCCAGCCATACATAACTCGCCCTTCAAGAAAGTCCTTGCGAACATATGTGAAAGCAAGACGGCTACCACGCGCGGCCTTAGCCAGAAAATCAAAGGTTGTCCTAAGGCCTTTTTCTGTTAGATATTGAGTAACAGCTTCCCATATGAAAAATGTCCGCTTGTCCGCAGAGTAACCGTGCGATCCCAGTACGGTACCTAGATCTTCACGGTCGAAGTCTATTGCAACTAGTTCAACATGTGAAGGAGTTGTTCCAAACACCTTACGAAGTCTGATCTGCTTTTGGTTGATGTTTTCAGGTTGATCGAGCTCCCAAACAGGTATGTCAGAAAGAGCAGGCAACCGATATGCCCGAGTATCAAATCCTGTACCCAGATTCACTACCGCGTCAATCTGATTGAGAGAATCGATTAGTTTTTCATCAATGTACCTTTTTCTGCACATCATACCCCCCCACATGCCGGGAAAGTCTTTCTCAGTTGCTCTAACCATCCAAGCCCTGATCGAATTAGACCGTAGCAGCCATAAAAAGGCACGACCGGACGGCAGTATCAGATGGGCCAAGTCATCCTCGATGATGCGCTTCTTCTTAGGATAGTATTGCTCAATAGCGACTAGCGTTGTTGGAGCAACTCCTGTTTTAGCGGCTTCTTTTGCCATAATTTTCTCCTCCTTGTAAGTTAATCCATACAATATTTAGGCATCGGATCATTGATGATTGGTTATTTTTCTGTAATTTTATCTAAGGGTAAAACTATTGCTGTTTTTGATACATCGGTTAATCTGCTTGAATTCCATTCTGATCAACAAATTGTTGCTAAGCTGATAAATGCTATTAATGAGACCAATGAGTTTGTAAAGAATGTTGATTTTGGAGATAACTATTGGGGTCTTATGTCGGAACTTTATTTGTCAAACCCTGCATATATAGAAGTGACCGATAATTTGTTTTGATCATTTATCGGTTACTGTGAACCCTTTTACACTTTCAAACATCATGAAATCGCTATTAGTAATACGCCTACCTAACTCCAAATAAACAAACACTGAACTAAAAAAGTCCAGTGCTTAATCCAATAATTCTATTATTTTAGTTTTAAGTTGAGGCAACTCGTTCTGTACCACATTCCAAACAATTTTCAAACTAATTCCCATGTAATCATGTATTAACACATCGCGTAGTCCGGCCATTTGTCTCCATGGAATTTCTTGGTGTTGTTCTTTGGTTCCTTGTGATACTCTCTTTGTAGCTTCTCCGACTATTTCGAGATTCCGAATAACCGCATCCTGAATGAGGTCTGAACTCATGAATTTTTGTTTACCAGAGTTAGTATATGTTTCAATCTTCACGATGCACTCAAGGATGTTTTGAAGAAATACCTTGTCATCTTTCATATGGGTCTAGCCTCCTGTGCTATCTTGTCCTTTAACGTCCAATGCACAGAATCCGAAGTGACCACATCAATCTTTCTACCTAAAATTTCTTCTAAATCATATTTCAGTGAGATAAGGTCAAACAGAGAACAATCATCTCCACAATCAACCAAAAAGTCTATGTCACTTTCCGCGTTTTCCTCTTCTCTAAGTACAGAGCCAAATAGTTTAACATTAAACATTTTGTAATGTGACGCAATACTAATAATCTGATCACGTTTACTAATGATATCTTTAATAGCCTGCATTCAAATCACCTCAGAAATATTATACCGTATTTTTCCATAATAATAAATACCTTCTAGGCTGTCGTCTAACTCCTGAATCCAACGCCCATCTCAAAGACAATTGTTATCTCGTCTGTGAATGATAATGTAATAAAAGTGTACCACTTCAGCACCTTTTGACAGTGAGTTAGTTTACCCTGTAGAATAATATCAAATATTGCGTACAGCAATTAGAAGTCTTAAAGCAGAAAGAACAGTCCCACCACAGAACAGTGTTCCTCTTCCTTATGCAGTGCAAATCGACTGGGGTGAAGCTACCATATATATTGATGGACACAAGACATATTTGTTTAAAGTTGCAGATTTAAGCAAAAATAACTTTATACTTAACAATAGAGGAGAACCATATGAAAAAAAGCGAAAAAGAGAAAATGTTATCAGACGATTACTATAATGCTGGTGATGAAGAGTTAGTAAGAGAAAGAAATTATGCAAGGAATCTGACTTTCGAATTTAACCACACAAGACCAAATGAAAAAGAAAAAAGACAGCAAATTCTAAAGCAACTGTTTAATTCTAAAGGTTCGTTTCATATCGAAGCACCATTTAATTGTGACTATGGTTATAATATAGAAATTGGCGAAAATTTTTATGCCAACTATGGATGTATTATACTCGATGTTAATAAGGTTAAAATCGGAGATAATGTACTTTTAGCACCAAATGTTCAAATCTATACAGCGGCACATCCTATTGACCCTACAGAAAGACTTACTGGCAAAGAATACGCTAAACCAATTGTGATAGGAAATAATGTTTGGAGTGGTGGAACAATAATATGCCCAGGAGTAAAAATTGGAGATAACGTAACTATAGGTGCAGGAAGTGTCGTGACTAAGGATATACCTGACCATGTAATCGCTGTAGGTAACCCATGCAGAGTTATTAAAAGCATTTAATGCTACGAATTATTCTTAAATCCAGTTGTATAAATGCCGTCCAACCTCTATGTAGTTGGACAATTTGTTAGAACCCTCTTTGAAGAAGGATCTTTACTTAAGTCAGATGTAAGCTCTGCCACTTTTCCGGTAAAGATTACGGTTTTACTTGTCGACTTCCCCCAATACAGCATCAAGCGTCGCAAAAATCATGATAACGTCTTGTATTTTCCATCCTAAAGCCACTATTGGGAGCATTTGCAAGTTGATGAAGGTGGCCGGTCGGATACGTACTCGTGCTGGTTTCGTCGTTCCATCACTGACGATATAGAAGCCCAATTCCCCTTTGGGATTCTCAACGCGGTGATAAACTTCACCAGCCGGAGGTTTGATAACTTTAGGCACCTTGGCCATAATCAAGCCTTCCGGAATATCACGGACCGCTTGTTTAATGATCTTGATACTTTCCACGATCTCATCCATCCGGATTATCGTACGGTCATAACAATCGCACCCTGTTCGAACGGGTACCTTGAAGTCAAATCGATCGTAGATACTGTACGGTTCTGTTTTACGAACGTCGTAATTAACTCCGGAAGCACGTAATACTGGTCCAGTTATAGAAAGGTTTTCCGCAAGTTCCTTCGGTAAGATACCCACGTTCTTCATGCGTCCTTGGGCGATCTCATTTCCGAAAAAAATGTTGTAATATTCTTCAAGCATCTCTGGAGAATCATCAAGGAATGATTGAAGAGCAGGCCAAAATTCTGCAGGTGGTTCTGTACTTATTCCCCCTATGCGCATGATATTGACGGTCAAGCGGCTTCCAGCGCTCATCTCATACATATCTAAGATCCGTTCGCGATCACGGAATATATACATCCAGGCCGTATACCCTGCCATATCAAGAGCCGTGCTGGCAATCATAACCTGGTGACTGGCAATCCGGGAAAGTTCACCGAAAATAACCCGGAGGTATTCCGCCCGTTCGGGAATTTCAACACCCATAAGTTTTTCTACGGTTTGGACATAGGCCCAGTTATTATGCGGAGCTGCCAGGTAATCCAACCGGTCCGTATAGGGGATGAACTGGGCATAGGTTCGACCTTCAGCAAGTTTCTCCATCCCGCGATGAAGATATCCAAGTTTAGGTTCAATTTTGGTAATTGTTTCCCCCTCTAAATGGACCACCATGCGAAATAACCCATGCATACTCGGGTGCTGAGGACCCATGTTTAAAATAAGTTTTTCTGTTTCTTCTATACTCACTTCGTTTATCATTCCTTTCTGCCTGAATTTTGTTATCTTGGATTAGTCATGCAGAACAATTTTTCCTTCGTCACCGTCGACCTCTATCGTCTGACCCTCGCTAATTGATTTCATTACTCCGAGGACGTTCACTACCGCTGGAATGCCGTACTCCCGGGCTACAATAGCGCCATGGGATATAACTCCCCCTGTTTCCATTACTACTGCAGACGCTCTCAAAAACAGTGGCGTCCAGGCAGGGTCAGTAGATGGAGCCACTAAGACATCTCCGTATTCCAAACTTCCTCCTTCGTTGGGATGGTAAATTAGTCTAGCACGACCAACAGCTCTTCCTGAAGCTACCCCAAATCCTGTCAAGGAACTGCCCGCACTCAATTTTACCGGCTCTACATGTTTAGAAACTTCCCCAGTTATTAGGACTGGCAAGGACCTCTCCTCCATTTTACGTCTTCTGTCCTTGCGCTCAGCCACCAGCTCTGTTAATCCTTTACCGTCCCATTCCTTGCGTAAAATCGAAAAGATTTCTGACCAAGCACAGTGAAAAATGTCATTCTGCTGCTGAATAATTCCTCGTTCCTCAAAACGCTGACCCAACTCCAGCGCCAATATTCGAAACGATCCAAAGACCCTAACTAAGATTGACTTAGACATTTCTCGCATCTCTGCGCCTTTAATCCCTCGCTTGAGCCAATACTTGAGGATAGGTCGTCGATAAACAGGAACCTTTTGCTGGACCTCTTGTAATGCCCGTTGATGTATTTCCTTTTGTCGAGTCTTCAATTTACTGACGTCAGCTGTATTTATGCTGTTTCTGATCGTTTGCGAGAGGTAAGCAGGACTTTCTCCCCAACGAGGATTGATGATGTCAAGTTCGTCAGTCCCCCGATGCCCGAATTCCGTTAAAAAAACGCGGAAGGCTTGTTTGAACGGGGAATCGTCCTTCAGTTCCTTTTCCCATGACAAAGAATCATCCTCTGAGGATAGGAACCTTTGTGCCTCTTGATCATGACTCGCCAGCTCAGCCAGTTCCATCAGGCGATAACCGTGTTCAGCACTGGTAATTTGCGCTTCTCCAGCCATTAGGCCATTAATGATGCCATTTTCTCTGCCTGGTAAATACTTATGTAACGCTTTAGTTAATACTATATGTGGGTAAATAGCAGCAGCCATCATTGCGTAAAAGACCAAAGTTACTTCTTTCAGCATACTGGTTAAATCGTTATATAAGTCAATACACGCCAGATCTAGTACGTCACCGAAACCGCTCTCTTGCCAACTTTCTGTAGTACGTTTAACTCGAGAATAAAATTGCCGTTCATGACGCCAAATCCTAAGATTCTTCAAGAGGATTTTTGTTAATCGCCTTAGTCTCTTCATCCCGACAATCCCATGATAAGGGCTTTTATCCCTTATTTTTATTACGACAGGATACCCAAACGACGATTGATAATCGGCCGGATTTAAACCCACTGAGTCATAGTCCAGCCATTGAAAGGCGGTAATATTCAAATAGACCCGTCCCTCAAACAGTCTAATATACTGGACACCCGGAACCAGCGGATAGCCAGTGGATCGAATCGGTTCAATCGTATGTGTATTTAAATGTAGTTCAACTAACCTCCAATTGAGGGTGGACTGGACCATGGCATTTGAATCTCGCAAACCGGAACTAGACCAAATATCTGGTTGATCCTTGATTTCGGCATACGTATACCTCGGCAAAACGGTCACAGGACGAGCTTGAACTATAACAAAACCTTGCCCATCAAAGACCCACTCCACATCTTGATGTTGCTCCCCTTGTCCCAAAGCTTCATAAACTCTCAACATGAGCAAGCCTAATTGCGTGATTTGACCGTCCTCTAGCACCTGGTTTCTTTCGGGTTTATCCGAAGGAACAATTTCAGTGCCTCCACCTTCTTTAACGACAACTTGACTCTTCTTTGTCCCAATTTTTTTTGCTATTACCGTTGGCAAGGAGGGCGTGGGATCTAAGTGATATTCGTCCGGTTCTACCATTCCACTAACCACCGATTCTCCCAAACCATAATTAGCGTTAATCAACAAGATATCCTGCCGCCCCGTGCGGGGATCGCAGGTGAAACCAACCCCTGCAGCTTTAGCCTCTACCATTTCCATAATCACCACTGCCGCTTGAACCTCATCATCTTTGATGTTCATCTTTCGTCGGTAAGCCACTGCCCTCGTGGTCCACAGAGAGGCGAAACATCCTTTTATAGCAGACGGGAGGTCTTCTGGCCCGTGTACGTTTAAGAAAGACTCGTGCATGCCTGCGAAAGAGGCTCTCGCTGAGTCTTCAGCCGTAGCCGATGAGCGAACGGCTAGCGGTCTTTCTAATACGCCCGTTTCTTTTAAGCACATGAATAACTGCTCCTGAATATCTGCAGGGATAAAACCAGAATTGATTCTATCCCTAATATCTGTGAGTTGGGCTAAGACTTCTTCTTCACAGATATTAGTCATTGTGATCGATTGCGCAAGCTCCTGCACACTTGACTTTAATCCGTTTGCTTCAAGATAATTCCCGTAAACAGCTGCAGACAAAACTCCACCCCGAGGGATCTCAAACCCGTACCTATCAAGCCTTGCCAAGTTCCAACCCTTTCCCCCAACCGTCTCTGTACTCATGAGAAAAGCTTCGGACCAACTGAAAAAGCAACCTTCCTTTTTTTCCATTCTCTTACTCCTTCTCTTACTCCTTCTCTTACTCCTTCTCTTACTCCTTCTCTTACTCCTTCTCTTACTCCCTCTACTCCTTTTACTCCTTTTACTCCTTTTAAATACACCTCTTCACGAGCTAAGATGTGACCTTCGAAATTAATTACTGAACATGTTTCTCGCTCCATTGAGAAAATAATTGATGTTCTTGGCAATGCTTTCTTCTGACTGAACTTTCTCATGGTTGCTTAACATACTGACCATAACTATCGTTATTAGGTAATTAGTTAACTCCTTTTCATTGATATCTGATCTAAGTTCTCCGCTTCTCTGGCCTAACTTAATGATATAGCAATAAATGTCACTCAGACCAGTCCTTATACTCTGATCGCTCAGCGACTGAATTAATGTACGCAGGCGGTACTCTGAGTAAGCAGTCGCAACATCTTCAGGAATCTCCATTCTCGACCATTCTTCACCTTTAGACATTATGGCAACCAATCTAGAGCTAGTATCTGGTAAGTCATCGAGTAACTGTAGGTAATGTTGCAAATGTACCTTTAGGTATTTCTTCATATATTCACCGACAATAGCCTCCTTATTAGAGAAATAGTTGTAAAGGGTTTTGCGAGAAATATCGACTTCGTCAGCAATCTGTTCCATAGTTGTCGCTTTAATACCCTGGGCCCTATATAGACCCATTGCTATTGAGACTATCTTTTTTTGGGTCTCCTCCTTTTTTCGTTCTGTTCTAGTTTTAATGTCGTTAATCATATCCTGAATTCTGCCTTTCTCTATACACGAGTAATATTACACATGTGTAATTATATTAATTTTATACTAATCCTCATTTTTGTCAACACTGGCATTGACCCAAGGTTTCTCGTAATGAGTTAATCTTTCAAGATATTTCGCATCGTACTTACCATAGACAGACCAGACCAAATCTAGTATATTTAGTTCTTCTTGTTCGAATACACTTGCATCAAACGAATAAACTTTTGGAATATTCTCAGAACCAAATTCTCTAAAGTGTCTAATAATCTGGTCGCACCAGCTCAAAAAAATAAATAAAATCACAAACCCCTGTATTCTCAGCATTCGAGAATACAGGGGTTTGAAGTATTATTTCGTAACTATGAGCGAAAGTACGTTCCTTGAAAAACTTACATTTTTAGCTATGATCTAGCCCCTTGTTGCTTATCGCCGCTTGGGCGGCTGCAATCAAAAAGGGGTAATCGCATTTTTTAGCATTATGGAACACTTTTATCATCTGTTGCATAAATTGTTTGTTACTATTCCTTAAAGTCCAATCCATTGACGGATAAGGTATCCAGTATCTGATAAAAAGAGACCAAATGTATATTTTTTTGAGTGATTGATTATTTGTTTGTCTCTTCTCCTAACCCTCTTCAGGGTGGATATTATTTTGTGACAAAGCCAGTATTCTCCTGTAATGATTATGAACATCTCTCAGGTGAAAATAGCCACCCATCCAAGTTCGAGCCACGTCTTAAAGCAAATTCCGCTTTGGTATTATATGCTACATATTACTTTAATATATCCTTAACTACTTCATCAGGAATCACAAACTCAGGGCTTCCGGATGATCCAGGAGCAACCTCATATTTATCAAAGCAGATTACTATCATGCCGTTATTATTGATATAAAAATTCTGGTTTTCTTTAATACCTTTAAATGGTCCGAATGTTGGATCATCTACCCAATAGGTATTTTCACCTTTCTCATTCTGTCTTTTCATTTCGGCTGTAATATACTCGCTAAGCTTTTTAATATAATCAGAATCCTTCTTAAAGAGCGATGGTAATGTAAGCAAAGTTTTTGTTTTCTTATCTAAGCTATAGAACTTATGTGTTGTCGATGATGAACCAACGGTATTTGCCATATAGACATCAATTGCAAGAATGTTTTCATTATCCGTTTTAACGATATATCCAGAGTCAATGCCTAAATGAACTTCTTCTCCCGGAAATTGTTTTTTAAGCTCCTTCATATCGCTTTCGAAGGCTAAAATGAGGGCATTTGAGTTATCCTTGAAATCCTTATTGAGTTTATCCTGAAGCTCTTTATCTAATAGACCTTCGATCTTTGGTGTTTCTATAGAAGCTTGATATCCTCCATCCTTCACTACATATCTTCCGAATGTTAACGCTTTTACCATTTCGCTCATTCCCGGTATATCAGCTACTGTAGCTGCAAAGACCGGACTTAGATTAAGAGATAAACTAAAGGCAATAATGAGACAAGCAACTAAGCCTGTTATTTTTTTCCAAGTATTAGTGTTATTTCTTTTACTCGCTTTCATGGTCATATCAATCCTTGCTTTCAATGTGTCAGACGCCTTAATCTGCATATACTCTTCTTTTATTTTTTCTAGTTTTTCGTTCATAACGCTCCCTCCATTTCGATTCTAAGTATTTTAAGTGCTTTGTACAGCCTTGTTTTGACCGTATTCAAATTTTCATCGAGAATAAGCGCTATATCTTCAAGAGGCATTCTCTCGAAGAATCTTAAAACCACGATACTTTTATACTTTGGTTCCAGAACGCCTATCATTTGCTCAAAAGAAATATCGGAAAAGTCATCACCATCATCTTGAACATCCGCCATGTCTATAGGATCCATGTACACTATTTTTTTATTTTTTTTAATATTAGTAAGTGCTGTGTTTGCTACAATTCTGTACAACCATGTCCCTATTTGATCAGGATTTCTTAATGAGTTTATTGATTTTAATGCTTTAAGAACGCTTTCATTAACTACATCTTCAGCGTCTTCTTGATTTGTGGTGTATGTATAAGCAAACCGATAGATGCTATTTATATGTTGGAAAATATAGGTTTCAAACAGCTGTTTATTTGTCATCTCATTGCCTCCTTCTGACTGTTAGACTATTGAAATCATTAAAAAGTTTTCAGTATAGCAAATTTTATGTGTCTTTTTTCGGTAAACAGCAACTGCGACGTGTGTCACCTACTTGCACCAATATTCCGAGTGTAGCGAGCGGATATGAGTATTATTTGAAAGCCTTATAACTTATCATTTCTACCGCTCCTCTTAGCGTACCTTAATTTAGAAGAAAGTTAAAATTTCTTCTAAGAGACGAAGAGGCTGGTTGTGTTCAAATTACACAACCAGCCTCTATCTATACAACCGAATTCAACTTGATTCTTAAAATAGAACAGCTTGAAAATTGGGTACTGTCTCTTAAAATCACTAAAAGACAATACCCATTCTCTATTCTGTACGTATACTTTTTAACCTTGGTGTATAATGATTAGAAAGCAATGTCTATACTATTTTCCTTGATTTTTTATGACAGCTTGGGCTGCTGCCAAACGTGCAATAGGTACGCGAAATGGAGAGCAAGAAACATAATCGAGGCCAACTATGTGGCAGAATTCTACGGAGTTAGGTTCTCCGCCGTGCTCGCCACAGATTCCTAAGGTAAGATCCGGATTCGTGCTCCGCCCCAGCTTCACACCCATATCAATGAGCTTGCCTACCCCTGCTCGATCGAGCACAACAAAGGGATCTGTTTTCATGAGTTTCTTTTCCAGATAGACTGGCAGGAACTTGCCTTGGGCATCGTCACGAGACAAGCCCATCGTCATCTGCGTGAGATCATTCGTTCCGAAGGAGAAAAAGTCTGCGACTGAACCGATCTCATCCGCGAGGAGAGCCGCGCGTGGTACTTCAATCATAGTCCCCACTTTATAGTGAATATGGACATCTTGTTCTTGCATGACTAATTTCGCAGTATCATCCACAAGCTCACGCATCATCAGAAATTCTTCTTTCCCCATGATCAGTGGAATCATCACTTCCGGATGGATATCAAACCCTTCTTTTATCAAACGTGCACTGGCTTGGAAAATAGCCCGAGCTTGCATAACCGTAATTTCAGGATAAGACACACCCAAACGACAACCACGGTGACCAAGCATCGGGTTAAGCTCAGATAATGCCCGAACTTTGCTGAGCAAAATCTCTTTCTTAAATAAGGCTTCGGAATCGTTTTTATTAATTCTGAGTTTCGTGATCTCCACAACCAACTCCTCAGAATGCGGTAAAAACTCGTGAAGCGGAGGATCCAAGAGGCGAATGGTCACAGGAAGTCCCTGCATCGCCTTTAAAATACCGTAGAAATCTTCCTCCTGCATAGGCAAGAGCTTAGTCAAGGCGTCTTCACGTTCTTCGAGGGTTTGCGCAAGAATCATTTCTTGAACGATCGGAATCCGTTCAGGATCCATAAACATATGCTCAGTCCGAGTCAACCCAATCCCGACCGCTCCGAAATCTCGGGCGTTTAGCGCTTCTGTCGGACTATCGGCATTAGCCATCACTTTAAGTCGAGAAATTTCATCTGCCCAGTCCAAGAACTCTTTAAAACCTTCGCTCAGTTCCGGATCGACCATCGAAACTTCTCCCTTAATAACCCGCCCAGTAGATCCGTCAATAGACAGGATAGTTCCTTGGAGATACTCAACCCCATCAATAGCCAATAAACCTTTAGCATAGTCAATCTTTAAGGCATCACACCCACATACGGCTGGTTTGCCCATATGACGAGAGACGACAGCTGCATGACTCGTCATACCGCCTCGACTCGTTAAAATTCCCTGAGCTGCTAAAATACCGCGAATATCATCAGGTGTCGTTTCAGTGCGGACCAGAATTACTTTCTCTCCGACATTCCCTAATCGTTCTGCTTCTTCCGCACTAAAGACAATTCGTCCAGAGGCGGCGCCTGGCGACGCAGGAAGCCCTTTCGCCAAAACCTGGAGCGTAGCATCCGTATCCATGCGGCGATGTAATAAATGGTCTAATTGATCCGGTTCAATCCTCATGACAGCTTCTTCTTTGGTAATTACGCCTTCATGGAAAAGCTCAACAGCCACACGGATGGAGGCTGAGGCGGTACGTTTGCCATTTCGAGTTTGGAGAATGTATAGTTTTCCACGCTCGATTGTAAATTCAATATCCTGCATATCTCGATAATGGGTCTCTAAACGCTTGGAAATATCCACAAATTGCTTGTAGATCTCCGAGTTTTCCTTTGCCAAAGTTGCGATCGGATTTGGTGTCCGGATACCAGCCACCACATCTTCCCCTTGGGCATTCATTAGATATTCCCCGTAGAGAGCACTTTCCCCTGTCGATGGGTTGCGGGTAAAGGCCACACCAGTTCCTGAGTCGGTACCCATATTGCCAAAGACCATGGACTGAACATTTACAGCCGTGCCGATGTCATGGGGAATATTATTAATTCTGCGATAAAAAGTAGCTCGGTCAATGTTCCACGAACGGAATACAGCCACAACCGCTAGCTTGAGCTGTTCTCTAGGATCCATGGGAAACGGTTTGCCGGTGTGCCGTACAATCTTCTTCTTATACTCACTGACCATCCATTTAAGGCTCTCTGGAGAGAGTTCGGAGTCATATTGCACCCCTTGTTTTTCCTTAGCGATTTCTAAAATATGTTCAAAGACGTAATGTTCCACTTCTAAGACGACATCTCCGAACATTTGAATGAAGCGGCGGTAACAGTCCCAGGCAAAACGCTCGTTTTGCGTATTCGCAGCCAAGGCCTCAACGGTATCGTCATTTAAGCCCAAGTTAAGAACCGTGTCCATCATGCCGGGCATCGAAAACTTAGCCCCAGACCGAACAGAAACGAGCAGCGGATTCACTTTATCCCCAAAGAGCTTACCCGTGGAAGCCTCAATCTCGGCCAAGGCCGGCCAGACTTGTTCCCAGGTCCCTTCTGGGACGTTTTCGCCGTTGGTGTAATACTCATTGCACGCTTCCGTAGTAATAGTAAATCCCGGAGGCACTGGCAAACCAATATTGGTCATTTCGCACAAATTGGCACCTTTTCCACCCAATAAGTCACGCATAGAAGCTTTTCCTTCTTGGAATAAGTATACATATTTCTTACTCATTTCTGTCCTCCTTAAATAATAATTCTAACACTATGCTTGCAGTCTCTTCCACCGCTTTGCCAGTGGCATCGATGACTGGACAACCAACGCGTTTCATAACACTTCGTCCATACTCTAGCTCATGCATAATGCGATCTAGGTTAGCATAATCCGAGCCAGCGCGTAACCCTAAGGTTTTTAAACGCTCTGTCCGAATTGAGTTAAGTAATTCAGGTCGTAATGTTAACCCGATTACTTTTCTAGGAGAAATATTAAACAGCTCTTCCGGAGGATTTACTTCTGGCACCAGCGGAATATTAGCAGCTTTGAGTCCTTTGTGAGCCAAGTACATACTGAGGGGAGTTTTCGAAGTCCGTGAGACTCCAATGAGTACAACGTCAGCATATAGAACCCCTCGAGGGTCTTTGCCGTCGTCATATTTGACAGCAAACTCGACCGCCTCCACCTTACGAAAATACTGTTCATCTAGACGATGAATAATGTTGGGAATATGTGTGGGCTCCAAGCCTGTTTGGCTGGCTAAGGCTCCAATCAGAGGGCCTAATATATCGACTGTTCTAAGCCCTTTCTCGATCGCTTTTTTCTCTAAATAATCACGCAGTTCTTTAAGTACTAAGGTATAAACTAAAATTGCTCTTTCGGCCACAGCCTCTTCCATAATATCTTCCAGATGCAATTCATCCCGCACGTAGGGAACTCGACGAATCCGAGTCTTCACACCAAGAAATTGTGCCGCAGCCGCCCGGCTTACAAACTCAGCCGTCTCTCCAAGTGCATCTGAAATGACATAGATCACTGTATTTTGGGTCGTCACGCGTTCACACCTCCGAATTTATCCGAAGTCTAACCAGACTCCACTCTCCGACTTCCATATTATCTATACTTGTTATCTTTGGTCTCTGTCCTCTAGGTTCCAGTCACCTGAGTCTAGCCGCGAACTTCGAACTTCGAGTTAACACTTTTCTAATTTCGAACCTCAAGTTACGACTTATTGCCGTAAAGCTCCTAGTTTTAACTATAGGGATATAAGGAAATTCAGAAAACACTCGTTCTCTGCATCAAGCTTACAACCTTGCTTCCGCTATCTCCACAAAGAGCTTTGTGACATTCGTCTTAGTAAACCGACCTACGACCTCATAACACTCATCCCCGTTCTCGTCTACATACCCTTCTACCACTGGTAAACTGTCAACCTGATGTTGTACAAGCTTTTTGGCCGCACTATAGACTGGCTCATCTGGTGTCGTCATATAGATATTGGGCATGCGCGTCATAATAACACCGACGGGAACTTGTTGAAGGTCGATTTTCCCTAAGGATGCTTTCATAATATCTTTGCGTGAGATCATTCCAACAAGGAGTCGATCTAGCCCAACAACCGTTAAGCTTCCTACGTTTTGGGTAAACATCGCAACCGTCGCTTCATAAATACTCGCGCTTTCTAGTATGGTAACTGGCATCGACTTATACGAGCAAACTCGAAGCTGAAGCAAGCGTTCCATAATTGGAGAAGGTCTGGTATTCTCTCGATAAGAATACCCAACGCGTGGCCTGGCCTCCAGAACCCCGAACATCGTCAAAATAGTTAAATCTGGGCGAAGAGTGGCCCGAGTCAAATCCAGCTTTGCCGCAATCTTTTCACCAGTGATGGAACCTGAGTCTTTCACGATTTCCACTATTCGCTGTTGACGATCCGTCCATTCCAACCCTTTTCACCTCTTATGTTTCTCTACGCCCTAATGTGACATACTAATGAGCGTTTACACGATGCTATTATATCATAATATGATTCATTTACTAGATAGTGTGCATATTATTTCGTTAATTTCGTTAATTACCTAATTACCACGATTCCAGGAGTGAACTCGTTCAACTAAAGATGAACGAGCTTAATCGGGAACGCAATTTTTGCATCTGATGACTACTTGCCACAATGTTTGGGGCTCGAAGATCACATGAGCGAACTTCGAGCCCCAAACTTTTCTTATGCTAAAACGTTTAAATCTCCTAAACAGCCCAGCATTTCCACGCACTCTCTCAGTAACGCTAAACGGTTCCGTTTCAAAGCCTCATCATCTACCATAATCATTACCGCTTGAAAGAGGGCCTCGATGTGGGGCACTAGTTCCTCTGCTAGACTATAAGCCATCACATAATTACCCCTCTCCAGGGTTTGATCAAAGCGCGCTCTACGCAAGGATATTGCATTTTCAAGGGCTATTTCCGTCGCATCGACCAGCAAGGCTGGATTTAAGACTTGAGGGGTTTCCTTTTTGGTTAGATTAAAGCAACGTGTATAGGCTTGGACATAAGGAATGAAGGGTTCTTCATTCCTTTTTTCAGAAAGTACCCGGGCTCGTTTCACCGCGCGATTAATCTCATCGCTTCCGATTGCCAATGCCGCTTCCACAGTATCATAGCGTAGCCCTTGTTCCTGAAGCACAAACCGTAGCCGTTGTTGAAAGAAATCTTGTAAAAGGGGCAATATCTCCTCCAGTGGCAAAGGGGAAGTTCCCTGCACTTCGAAAGCTCGGTAGGACTCTTGTAAAAGCTCGGTTAAGGAAACGTTCCACTTAGAGTCTAAGAGAATTGCTACAATCCCTTGTGCTTGCCGTCTTAAGGCATAAGGGTCCTGGGACCCCGTAGGCTGAATCCCAATACTAAACGCCCCGACAATAGCATCCAGCTTATCTGAGAAACTAACCACACGCCCAGCGTCAGACACCGGCAACTCATCCCCTGTAAAACGAGGTTGATAATGTTCAAGGATTCCCTGACAGACCTCTGGTTTTTCTCCACTGGCTCTGGCGTAGTCCGCCCCCATGATCCCTTGCAGCTCTGGAAAATCGCTGACCATCAGAGTTACAAGATCCGCTTTTGCTAAGAGCGCAGTTCGGTCAATCACTTCTAGTTGAGCACCCCCAAATTCAAGCTTATTCGCCATGAACCGAGATAGACCACGCAAACGCTCTACTCGTTGTTCTACCGTCCCCAATTTTTCGTGATACACGATCTTCCCCAACTTGGATACCAACTCTGCCAACGGAGTCTTTTGATCTTCCCTATAATAAAAGGCCGCATCTTCCAAACGAGCTTTCAAGACTTTTTCATTGCCTGCCTTCACCGTGTCTAGTGCAAAAGTATCACCGTTACGTACCGTGATAAAATAGGGCAGAAGTTTTCCGTTCAAGGCCCGAACTGGGAAATACCGCTGATGCTCACGCATTGGGGTTGTAATTACTGGCTCGGGCAAGTCCATATACCGGGGGGCCACTTCACCCAATAAGGCCGTCGGATATTCGACAAGATGGATCACTTCACTCAGAAGTTCATCATCTTCAGGTACTTCGCCTCCAACACTTTCTGCGAGGACTTGAATCTGTGCTTGGATCTCAGCCTTACGTTCCACAGGATCGACAATGACAAAGACCCTGCGTAAAGCTTCTTGATAATCGGATGGTTGCCCGAACGACACAACATCTGTTGCCAGTGTACGATGCCCACGGGAAATGCGTCCGGACTTTAGCCCGACGAACTCAAATGGCACCACCTCGGTACCATAAAGCGAGGCGATCCAGCGAATCGGTCGAGCAAAATGGAAATCAAGATCTGCCCAGCGCATAGGCTTGGGGAAATGCAGGGAATTAATCAGATCCTTTGCTAACTGAGGCAACAACGCCTTGGTCTCCAGCCCAATTTCTGATTTACAGGCGAATACATACGGTACTCTGTTGAGTTCTTGGACAAAAAGGTCTTCTACCGACACCCCCTGACCCTTGGCAAAGCCTTGGGCCGCTTTCGTTGGCGCTCCACTTGCGTCATAGGCGGCTTTCACAGCAGGTCCCTTGACCTCCATCGATAAATCAACTTGCCTTTCCTCAAGACCCCTGACAATAAGGGCCAGACGACGAGGAGTCGCGAAGATTTTCAATTCCGTAAAGGGTAAACGCAATTCAGCTAATCGTTTGAGCGCTTGTTCCTCCAGTTGGGTCATAGCCCCTGGGGAGAATTTAGCTGGGATTTCTTCTGTTCCTATTTCAAGCAAAAAATCATTAGCCATCTTACTCCACCTCTTTCCCTGAATTAGTCTTTAATAAGGGGAATCCAAGCCGCTCGCGCTGCTCCACATAAGCCTGAGCACACAGACGAGCCAGCACACGCACCCTGGCAATATAACTTGTTCTTTCCGTGACACTGATCGCCCCGCGAGCATCCAGAAGGTTAAAGGTATGAGAGCACTTCAACACGTAGTCATAGGCCGGAAGCACCAATCCTTTTTCCACGACTCGCTTCGCCTCACGCTCATACATGTCGAACCAAATTTGCAAGGCTTCAATATCCGCCACTTCAAAATTGTAAGTCGAGTAATCGACTTCATTTTGCAGATAAATATCACCATACGTGATGTCTCCGACCCACTCAATATCATACACGCTGTCTTTATTTTGGATATACGTGGCAAGTCGCTCTAGTCCATAGGTAATTTCTGAACAAACCGGTTTACAGTCAATACCCCCGCACTGTTGAAAATACGTAAACTGGCTCACTTCCATGCCATCTAACCAGACTTCCCAGCCGAGTCCCCACGCGCCCAAAGTTGGAGCCTCCCAGTTGTCCTCGACGAAACGAATATCATGCTCTCGCGGATTAATCCCAATTTGCTCCAAGCTCTGAAGGTATAGTTCTTGGATATTGTCAGGCGAGGGCTTCATAATAACTTGATATTGAAAATAGTGCTGTAAGCGATTGGGGTTTTCCCCATACCGTCCATCAGCTGGCCGGCGAGACGGCTCGACATAGGCCACATTCCACGGTTCCGGTCCAAGCGCGCGCAGAAATGTCGCAGGATTCATCGTTCCGGCTCCTTTTTCCACGTCATAAGGTTGGGCAATAATACACCCTTGTTCTCCCCAAAACTTGTTCAGGGTAAGGATAATGTCTTGGAACTTCATTTCAGCAACCTCCTAATTTAGTATTCTACAGTTCGTGCACAAATTGAGGGACGGAGATCAATCTCTCCTTCGCCGCTAAGTGTCTCTTTTAGGATAGACGGCCGTCGAAATTATCTGCCGCAGGTTTCGCCACCGAAGTCTCGATGTTCAAACTTTAGTTGAACAATTGTCTGACCAGTTAGATAAAAGAAGATATAAAAAAGCACTCACCCCCGTAGCATTTAAGCTACAGGGACGAGAGCTTGTTCCCGCGGTTCCACCCTGTTTGACCCCTAAGGGTCCACTTCGTTACGTATGCTCAAAGCTACCCCATCCGCAGACTCCCATTCGGCTTCCACCCACCCGAACTCGCTAAAAGAGAGGATTCACGGACTTCTTTCTCATCATTGCATGTCAGTTTTCAATTAAATTAATTATATGCGGAGGAAGAAGTAGTGTCAATATAATTTCCTTAATATTCCTTATCCGTCTCAAAATTAAATGCATCATCTTCATAAGAAGTCTCATCCTTGGTAGCCACTTCCAGCTCAAAATTGTTCACGGCTGCGCCTACCGCACCAACAAGTGCTAGCATTCTTAAGCCTGGCTTCCGCCAAATCGTATACGCCAGTGCCAAACCCAATGGAGCAGAAAGACTTACAATCGTGTTTTCATGTCTTTTAAGACTGATTGTGCTGTGCGCAAATGCCGACATAGTCGATTTAACATTGTCCCATATCCCTTGCCCTTGATCGGCAAAGTCAAAACCTAGCTCTTCTCCCGCTTGAGCCTTCTCAAGATCATCCAATGCCTTTACCATATCACCCTGAGCCAGGTTCAAGGCTGTACGGGCCTCTTCATAACCGATACCCATACGTTCACGCAACACATCCAACTTTTCGAGTTCAGTCCATAAAGCTTCCGTCATTTTCTTTTCCTTCCCTTCATCTATTATGTCGTCCCGCATCATCAGTACCTAGACTCCCCATCCGCCATGATTTGAGTGGTCGCTTAAATTTATGCTCCACGAAAAGTCGCAAAGTCTCCAGAATATCTACCGTTTCTTTTACTATTCTTTGTAATCTGTAATCCCAGTATACATCTAAACTCTACTCTTGGACACTCGTCACTAGCCCAGACTTTAGGATGAGAGGCCGATATATAATAATGTGGCTATTTCCTAGATATCCAATGCTTTTGGGTTGCACTACAAGACAAAATATGGTAGAGTGTTGCAGGCAACTTGTTATTGTAAAATAGGTTGTTGGTTGCTGTGTATTAATATATGTATAGGGGATTTTAAATTAAAGAGGAGGTGTTAAAATGATACGGTTTAATAAAGTATCCAAAGGCTAAAACTGATCTTGAAGTCGAAACTAAACCTTGGCTCGGAGGAACAATGGTTGCCTCGAAAGCATTAGATGCCGGAGATATTGACATCTATGCTGAATATACAGGGACGGCTTTGACGGTTCAACTTGAACAAGCGGTCATAACTGACCCAGATGAAGCTTATGCTAAGGTAAGCAAAATGTACAAAGAAAAGAAAGACATTACTTGGCTCAAGCCTTTTGGGTTTAATAATACCTATACGCTGACCATGCGAAAAGCAGATGCAGAAAAGTTAGGTGTTAAAACCTTCAGTGATCTGATTAAGGATGCACCTAGTTTAGTAATGGTGTCTGAGCCAGAATTCCTTGAGCGTGATGACGGATATAAGGGTATTCAAAAATTGTACGGCATAAACTTCAAGGACGTTAAAGCAATGGATGCAGGCCTTATGTACGGCGCCCTCAAAGACGGTAAAGCGGACGTGTGTCCTGCCTATGCTACAGACGGAAGAATTATTGCCTTTGACCTGTTAGTGCTAAAGGATGACAAGAAATTCTTTCCCCCCTATTACGCTGCTCCAATTATCCGTAATGATACGTTAGCCAAACACCCAGAGCTTGCTGATGCTCTTAACTCACTGGCAGGCAAGCTGGACGATACAACAATGCAGAAACTAAACGCTCAGGTTGATCTAGATAAGAAAGCATCTAAAGATGTTGCCAACGAGTGGCTTAAGGCTCAAGGCTTAATCTAAATCTAAAAGGATTAAAGACATTCTTCTGAGAAAAGGGAACAGTAATAAACAAATAGATCCTGCCTTCGATAAACCGAAGGCAGGATCTATTACTTTTTCTCAGTCATTTTCTTTTCCTTCCCTTCTGCTATTGTGTCGTCCCGCATCATCAGTACCTAGACTCCCCATCCGCCATGATTTGAGTGGTCGCTCAAATTTATGCTCCACAAAAAGCCGTAAAGTCTCCAGAATCTCTTCTTGCATCCAGGCATTCCAACGCAAGCGGTCAATTTTTGTGATATCTACCTTGATTAATTGACGCATAAAAGCAACACTACCAGCCCGAATCCATCGTCCAGAATAAGTCTGTCTACAGTTTCCACAAAGCGTACCACCAGCATCCGAACTAAAAAACAAACGCTCACCGCTTATACTAACTCCACATTCAGCACATTCCCCTAAACGTGGACGATATCCTAACAACGTCATCGAGCGCAAGGTGTAAGCACTGAGCACTAGGGCAGGGTCAAACTGTTCAATAAGAAATAAGCACGTCAAAGTAAGTCCAAAAAGTTCCTGATTAGGTTGAGCCGGAAGCGTCGAAATATCTAAGAGTTCTGCAATACCCGTCGCCGCAAAAGACCGATCAAGATCATACCAAAGATGCGAGAAACTTTCCCTAGGGCTGCACTGACTAACAGTATCCAAAGTCTTACCCCGATGAATTAGAAAATCTGCATACGTAAACAGCTGAGCCCCAGCCCTTTGACGACTTTTAGGTTTACGCACCCCTTTCGCCACAGCCTGTATCTTCCCCATCTCACGCGAAAAAAGAGTGAGCACCCGATCCGACTCTCCAAATTCCCGGCTACGGATCACTAACGCGTCCGCATGATAAACGGCCACGCTCTCACCCTTTCTCATACTATTCTTTGTAATCTATAATCCGAGTATACATGTGAACGCCAGAACAATCATTTTCTGCCCCATACCCAAACCAACGGCACAAGAACGCATCACCCGCCCCTAAGCCTGTTAGACAGGCCTTTACGGCGCTCTCAAAACTATTCTCAAATGTCCCCTGACCCATCACAAGACGGTGCGCATGAAATGCGCCGTCTCCCAAGAAACTCACTCATCACCCTAAACGTCCTGGTTTCTCTGGTTCCAAGCCCGGGACGCAGTGTCACACAGCGCGACGTCTTTTACGTAAGCAGACAGCAGACTTCCGTTCAAGCTCCCGACCCCAAATACGGGGCTGAGCATAGGACGTGCGAAGCCGGCAACTGAGCCAAGGATGGCGAATTTGCCGGGAACCCCGTTCCCCACAGCAGGAGCTTGAACGGTTAGTTTGCTCTGCGTCGTAGGATCCGAGCGCTGTGTCACACAAGTACAGCACTAGTCCCCAGTCGTTCCGCTCCCGCTTGAACCAGCTCAATTGCACACTCCCTAGTCCTGATTCCACCGGACGCTTTAACCTTAACGCCCTCCCCAACCCACGCTTTAAGATTACGCACGTCTTCTACACTTGCTCCACCCCCGGCAAAACCAGTCGAGGTCTTTATGTAATCTGCTCCGGCACGTTTGACAATCTCTGCAACCGTCTTTTTCTCATCTTCCGTAAGCAAACAAGTTTCAATAATTACTTTTATTAATAACCCGCAGCCATGGGCCGTTTCAACCACTCGAACAATATCTTGCTCTACGGCTTCCCAATGTCCGGATTTTGCCCAACCAATATTCATCACCATGTCCACTTCTTTACCACCATGCGCCTTAACCATGAAGACCTCTTGAACCTTAGCTTCAGTAAAGGTCGCCCCTAACGGAAAACCTACTACCGCCGCAACACCAATTCCTGTGCCATGTAATAGCTTCGCTGCCGTTTGCACATACGTCGGATTAACGCAAACAGTCGCAAACTTATGCTGTTGAGCCTCATGACAAAGTGTTACGATGTCCTTTTCTGTGGCTTGAGGTTTTAATAACGTATGATCAGTCATTCCTGCAAGATTCATCTTACTCCCGTTCCTTTCCATACCCGTAATTACGTAAACTATCCATGCGATTACGCCAATCTTTTTTAACTTTAACCCAAACCTCCAAAAACACCTTGCTCCCTAACAACGCCTCAATGTCCATGCGAGCCAAGGTGCTAATCTCTTTGAGCTGTTTACCACCTGCCCCGATAACAATCCCTTTTTGAGATTCACGCTCAACTACAATCAAGGCCCTCACTTTAACAAGGGTCTTCTTTTCTTCTACTTCTTCGATTACGACGGCAATCGAATGAGGAATTTCATCGTGAGTCAGCTGAAGCACTTTTTCGCGCACCAGTTCCGCCATGATAAACCGTTCCGGCTGATCAGTTACTTCGTCTTCTGGATAATACATAGGTCCATTAGAAAGCTGAGCAAAAATTTCATCTAATAGGGCATCCGTATTTTCCCCTGTTTTTGCAGAAATAGGAACAACGGCCTTAAAATCGACGAGCGCAGAATATTTCTGAATTTTATGCATCAACATTTCTTTCGAAACTAGTAAATCAACCTTATTGAAGACTAGTATACATGGGCTTTTTGATTGCTTAAGCATCTCGATAATATACTCTTCACCCGGACCATATTCAGCAGTAAGATCCACCAAATAAAGGATAACGTCGACATCGCGCATAGATTCCTTGGCTTTGCCGACCATATATTCCCCTAACTTATGTTTGGGTTTATGAATTCCTGGAGTATCCAAAAAGACGATTTGTCCCCGTTCTTCAGTCAGAATGCACTGAATGCGATTTCGGGTGGTCTGGGGCTTATCTGACATGATCAATACTTTTTGTCCAAGTAGATGGTTAAGTAAAGTCGATTTCCCGGCATTAGGCCTTCCAATAACGGATACAAAACCTGAACGAAATTCTTTTTTTGATGTTGTTGAAACCAACGGTGAAGTCACTTCCCTATCTTATTACTTTATTTATCTTCTATCTTATCCTATCTATCATCATTACCATAACCTTAAGCTATTAAATCTATCCAGCGTGGCTTTTTTTAACCACAGCGCAAAGCGTGACAGAGGACAAAGTCTAATTAACCAAAACGAACTCACTGCCATCCCCGTGTCACCGTAAGACAGTACACATAGAAGAATGACCCATTCTCCCACCGTCCCTGTGCTTCACGAACCTTGCATTCCCTCAACCTTCCATTCCCTCAAATCAAGACGGTGCACATGAAATGTGCCGTCTACCAAGATCAGTCCCTCTTCTCCCGCCCGTCCACTCGTTCCCAGCCCGGGACGCAGTGTCACACAGCGCGACGTCTTTTACGTAAGCAGAACAGCAAACTCCGTGAAAGCGACCCCAGATACGGGGCTGAGCACAGGACGTGCGAAGCCGCCAACTGAGCCAAGGATGGCGAATTTGGCGGGTACCCCGCTCCCCAGAGACAAGAGCTTGAACGGCTAGTTTGCTCTGCGTCGTAAGCACCGAGCGCTGTGTAACACAAGGCCTTATAGAAACTCAGGCCCAAACGAATCCGGTAATAACTTCTTCAAACTTGTCAGACGTGTCAGGCCTGAGCCATTTATCAAAATAACGGGACAATCCATGGCAAACTCTCGAATTACTTGCCGACATGCGCCACAAGGGGAGGGAAACGCTTCCGTCGGTACAGCAATAGCAATTCCTTTCAAGTCCCGTTCTCCCTGAGCTATCGCTTGGAAAATAGCATTTCTCTCCGCACAAACAGTTAAACCGTAACTTGCATTCTCGACGTTACACCCGCTATAAATCTTTCCAGAGGAAAAAAGAACGGCTGATCCAACGGGATAATGGGAATACGGTACATAAGCTTGTTGATAAGCTGATTGAGCTTGATTAATTAGTTCTAGCCTTAATTTTGGTTCAAGGTCTTTAAATACTCCGATCGTTGGGGATTGATCCATCTTCAAGTAAAAAACTCCTGTCTCTTCGATACTTACGCCTTGAAATAGGAGAGCTTTCATAGAAGCATCTTAAAAGATCTTACTCGCCAAGAGAAAAAAACGTGGAAAAAAGACAATCAACCCAATCGCGATAGCTTGGATCGTAGTCACCAAAACGGCACCTGCAGCCACGTCCTTAGCCATTCCCGCTAGAGGGTGAAAGTCTGGTTGAACCATATCCACCACAATTTCAAGCGCACTATTCATCACTTCCGAACCAATAACACAGCCTATCGCAGCAATGAGAATCAGCCATTCAAAGCGTGAAACCTGCCACCACCAAGCAGAGAACAAGACGCCAATTCCTGCACCGACATGAAACTTCATGTGTCCCTGCGTTCTCCAAGTATGTAGTAATCCTCGCCAAGCCTGATTGAGGCTGCGCCAAAACCCTTGTTTCTGATATTCCCCCATGAATCCTCCGTATGGTTAACTGCGTGAGCTTGTTAACCAATATTCAAGTTCTCTCTAAATTAAGTAGCGCCATCACTTCTTCTTCTTTATGTCGCATCTCTAGTTTATCTGGCTCTTCTTCATGATCATACCCCAATAAATGGAGCGTCCCATGTACAGCAAGGTAAACCAGTTCCCGCTCGAAGGAATGACCATATTCCTCTGCTTGAGCTCTTGCCCGAGGAACAGAAATCACGATATCCCCAAGCATTTCGTCTTCAAACTCAGAATCTGGTTCCTCCTCTGTTTCCTCCTGTAAAGCAAACGAAAGAACATCCGTCGGACGATCCACCCCTCGATACTCCAAATTCAGGGCATGGATGCGCTGATCATCTACCAGCATCAAACTAACTTCCGCCTCATCTGACCCTTTGGAAAGACGGATCCCCGCTTCAATAGCCCGATTTAACATTGCGACGAGCGGTTCTCGCTGTTCAAGCAAAATTGACTCTTCTTCCCAAGCAATATCCAAGATCACGTTTTTCTTTCCTCCCTTCAACCATCAAAGTTCACTAAGACTCATCATTAACAGGAGACGACGACTCAACTTGAGGAATTTCAGTCTTTGAAGCAACACCATCTTCAAGTACCTTCACTGCCTCCCCACTCAATTTACTAGTTTGTTTACTGGCCTCTTCCAGGAGTTTCTTCTGTGTACCGCTACCATCCCGAGCTGCCGGCAACTCCGGATATTCAACGCGGGAGTGGAAAATCCCACTCAAGACTCGCACAAAGGCCATCGCAATTCGGTCTAAGTCCTGAAACGTTAAATCACATTGATCTAACTGACCATCATTAAGCTTATCCTTAATAATTTTCCGAACAAGCCCTTCGACTCGTCCAGGCGTGTGTTGTTTCATTGACCGTACCGCCGCTTCCACATTGTCCGCCAAAGAAACAAGGGCTGCCTCTTTAGTCTGGGGTTTCGGCCCTTCATAATGGAAAGCTTCCTCAGGAACCTCCTCATTTTCCTCAAGGGCCTTGTGATAAAAGAAGCTGACTAATCCGTCTCCATGGTGCTGAGCGATAATATCTTGAAGTTGCTGTGGAAGTTTATTTTCCTTCGCCAATTCCAACCCATCTTTAACGTGAGAGGTGATAATCAGTGAGCTTAAGGTCGGGGCGATTTTATCATGAGGGTTATCTTGGGTAAATTGGTTCTCAATAAAAAAGTAAGGTCGTTTTAATTTTCCAATATCATGATACATAGAGCCTACTCTTACCAACGTAGCATCTGCATGCACTGCCTCAGCGGCGGCCTCGGCCAGATTACCAACTAAGATGCTATGGTGGTAGGTCCCTGGTGCCTCCATCAATAGACGCTTCAGCAATGGGCGATTAGGATTGGATAGTTCCAAAAGCCGCACAGAGGAGGTAATCCGAAATCCTGACTCAAACCAATGCAAGGCCCCCACCGTCAAAAAGGAAGACGCCACACCATTTACAGTTCCTAAGAGCAATCCTACCAACCACACCGACACACGCATTCCTGTAGTCAAGGCTATCGCACTGACCATCAATACATTGACCGCGGACACAAATAGGCCTGCACGCGCCAAATCCGAACGCTGACTTAAATGGGACACGCTATACACCCCGACAAACCCTCCAAAAAGAGCCACTATGCCAGTTTGAAGGCCTAAGGCGGTCGAGAGTGTAGGGTCTACCAAAATTGCCACGAAAATTGCCAAGACAACTGCCACTAGCAAAGCGACATCCACACCGATTAAAATGGCAATCGTCATGGTCGCCCAAGCAACTGGAATGAGCGCACCTGACAAGGAGTTAAATTCCGTTCCACCTAAATTTAAGGAAATCACTCCACGACCAATAGCCAAAACCAAAACCATCGTCAGTCCAACCAGCACAATTCGGTTGAACACAGCCAAGATATCCCTTTTATATTGAAGTAAGTAAATCCATATTGTACCTATGCCAATAAGAACAATCAGACCGATTCCAGACGCCGATTTCCAGGTGTTACTACTATTGATCAGACCATAGGCAACTAACACTTGGAAAACACTTTCGTCAACAATATCGCCTGCACCGACAATCTTTTGATTCGCCTTATAGTGCAGCACATCTTTTTTCATAACCGTTCGAGCCACAGCACGTAATTTTTCTGTGGTTTCTTCATCTACAGTCAAGGTCGGCCGCGTCACTTTTTGATCCACAAAGGCCCCAAAGAATACTTTAGCATCATCCTGCAGCTCTGACTTATGAATATCCGCTTTTATAGCCTCACGGAGTGGCTCCACATCCGAGTCCGTCCGCGCCCCAGTATCAGCGTTACGCGCTCTATTCAAGATAATAGTACTACCGATTTGCTCAGCAGCAGTTAAAGCATCTGGAGAAGTCTTCATCAATGAAACTAAGATCCCCTTTGCTAAACCCGTGAACGGCTGGCTTTGCTGTAGCTTAGTGACACGTATACTCTCCTCCTCAGTGAGGGCAGCGGCTTCCCGCACAGCATCAAACGCTTCTTCAAGGTCCGTAGTCAGCTGATTCATATACCCATCGTCCAGCTTGTACACCGCTTGAACGGCTTTCGCAGCGGCGTCCTGGTCTTGAGTATACTTTACGACATCATCAATATCCTTGTTCCATGGCGCTATAATGAGCTGAGGACTTGGCTCTCCTACTACCAAATGGAGTTTTGTGACAAACAAGCTTGACGATAACAGAACCGTAAACAAGAGAAAATACATCACCCCAACAATGGCGCGTAGCCAAATGGTGTGATGTCTAAGCCAATCCATACGGCTGGATAGCATCCCCAAGACCTTTCTAACCCAAATAATCTTCAATACCATCATCCTTACTTACGAGCGCCTTGGTTCTATAGACACATTTCAAAGGCCGAAGGAAATTTTCCATTCCTTAAGGATTAGCATATACCGCCAAATCCTCGTATGTTTCCACCTCTACCCTAACCCGTTCGGCACCTGAAGTGTTCGGAAGAACCTTCACGTTTTCCACCACAACCAAAACTCCAGGCGTCATTTTCTTCTGAACTTCAGTTCGAGCGGCATCTTCTGCCAATTTCCGTGCTTCGGCAATAGAACGTTCAAAGTGCACCTTATGGAGTTCTTTGTAGTTCACTCTTATAACTTCGACAGGAAAACGCCAATTCCTCCAGGGTTTGAGGGAATGACTCGTGACTTCTTTATTATCTTGCTCAAATGGCGAATCCTGCATTGTTACCATTATGACGCGGGAACCAAATTTTATACCCCATCCAACAGCAACCTCTCCACTTTCTTCCACTTTATCTTCCACCAGGGGGGTTTGTTTTTCAGCACTATACCATACTCTTGCACGGACAAACCCTCTAGCCATAGAGGCTGGGGGACTCGGTTTAGACGTGTTGAGATTATTGACCGCAGCATTGGGTGCAGCACTTGGAAGGCTAGGGTTTAATGCCTGTGTGATCAGTACTTGCCCCGCCCGGACGGTTTCACCTTCATGTACCTGAGGGGTTCCTTGAATTACCATAATTTCTTTAACAATGCCGGCATGCTTAGCAACAAGATTCCCTGCTTCCTCAGGTATGGAGGGACGGGTTTTCTCTGAAATTTTTATTAACACGCCAGTCCCATTCTGCTCCACACCAATCCAGGCAGCGTCAGGTAACTGTTCCTGAAGTGCCTTTGCAATCTGGTTTAAATCCAAGTCCTTTGATTTGGTCCAAGTTTTGAGACCTAACTTCTCGGCCCGCTCCAAGATATCCGCGGTTAAAACGTTGTGATTGCCCGTCACGGAGATCGACAACACAAGCTGTGATAAAATCGTTAACACCAAGGCTATGATAGCAATCCCGGTTAAAAGACCTTTCCTCCGCCACCAACGCGCCGCAATAAATGGCCAACCGTATTTAGCCATAATATGCACCCGAGTATGAGTTTGGCGAGCTGCCCGCCGCAAGCGCCGAAAATCTGCTAACTTAATCTGCGCCCGCATTCCTCGTTCAGACTTTTGCGTATGGAAAACAATCACACCGTCTTTCAAAATCTGATTTAGAAAACGTGCTAACTGCTCTCCTCTCGCGAGAAAGAAGATCCTCCCTTGCCAAAAAGCCCGCAATCGTTCAAACATTATTTCATCTCCCTCCCCTATATAGAAAACTTGACCAGCGCCAAGCTCTGGCTATGGATGGGCCGAGTGTCCCTGTAGCCAAGAATGGCGAGAAGGGACACTCCAGGCGCCGGCGATTGCCTTAGTTGCTCTTATACTTTCTGACTAGTAAAAGATAAGGAAGAAAGTTCCCCTTCAATTCGAAGTTCTGTCGATAATATGACCTTGAGCGCTAGCCCCTTGCCTTCAAAACAGACATCTCCTTCCGCAGTTTCCAACCGAATTTCCTCCTCAGAAAAATTTACAATGCTCAGATAGTTTTCCACCAGAATTTGCCGCCGTCCGATTATAGTAATTTTAGGACCTTCTCCCGCTACATCTGGTGGAAAATCCAAAACATCTCCGACGCTCGTCTGTATTTTCTTGAACATAAAAAGCCCCTCCCTTCTGTATGATAGTTATGAAGGGAGGAGCAAGATTAGTCCAAGCTTTTTATCTAATTGTTATTGCATTTCTCATAGGAAAAGGCCCAGTTGCGTTGCAACTGGGCCTTTTCCTTAGCAATTAATTACTTGTCCAATGATTGAGGTTCGTAGTTCAACTATCGAAAATCGAACTGCGAATATCGATTATGTCCCAAGAATTTCCCGTACAATCAGATTGACGAGTTTGCCATCTGCACGACCTTTCGTCTTAGGGGATAACGCACCCATGACTTTCCCAAGGTCTTTAGGACCCTGGGCCCCTACAACGGTGATGGTCTCCTGGACGAGCTGACGAATTTCCCCTTCGGAAAGCTGCTGAGGAAGGTAATCCATTAAAACGGATATTTCCACTTCCAGAGCTTGAACCGTTTCGGGGCGATCTGCATTTTCATATACTTCAAGCGAATCCCGACGTAGTTTCAATTCACGTGCTAATACTTCGATGACTTGAGCATCGGTAAATTCAATTTTCTTGTCAATCTCTGCATTTTTTATAGCAGCCCTGACCATTCGGATGACGGAAAGTCTTACCTTCCCCTCCTCTTTGGCCTTCATGGCAACCTTCATATCCTCAACGAGGCGATCTTTCAGGGTCAATTCGAGACACTCCTTACTTGAACTTGCGTTTACGTGCAGCTTCAGACTTTTTCTTTTTCTTCACGCTTGGTTTTTCATATGCCTCGTGCTTGCGAGCTTCTGCACTAACCCCTGCCTTTTGACAAGTACGCTTGAACCGGCGGAGTGCGGCATCCAGGGATTCGTTTTTACCAACTTTGACTTCACTCATTGTCTTATCCCTCCCTCCACTGGATCATCAGAAATATACCTTTTCATTATACTGGATGAAGTAGTTTGCGTCAAGTATGGGGAATCCATGAATTACCCTTACAGGGTATGACACGAATTTTTTTCGCGTAAATTATCCAATTTTCGCGTTTAGCGCCTGTCCTCCGAGCAAATGAAAATGCAGGTGTCCGACAACTTGACCTCCATCTGTCCCAGTATTCGTCACCACTCTATAACCCGACTCGACCACTCCGAACTCCTCAGCTAAACGACGGATTACGCCAAAAATATGACCGATTAACAATTCGTGTGCAGACGTGACATCATTAAGACTTCCCAAATGAATTTTCGGGATTATGACCAAATGCACAGGTGCTAACGGTTGAATATCCTTAAACGCAATCATCTCATCATCCTCATAGGCAATCTCACTTGGAATATCTCGACGGGCGATTTTGCAAAATAAACAATCCTCTACTTGCATATTTCAGTTCCCCCTTTATCTTATTAAACTAACTATCTATTTGTTCATATGATCTTTTTCTAAAACAACCGTTACAAATTGCCGAGAAACCCAAGGCGATACACCCTCACTGGCCGGCAATTGAACTTGAATATAATGAGGAGTATGCCCTATCGCCCGACCTTGTGAATCAATCCATTCGATCAGCACTTCCGCAGGTTTTCCGAGAAAATGACTAACAAACTCTTCCTGACTATCGTGAGCTACCAACAACAACTCCTTGACCCGCCGTTCCTTAATTTGCTTCGAAACTTGATCAGGATAGTCAGCCGCAGGAGTTCCTTTCCGCTTCGAATAGGGAAATACATTAATTCCGGAAAATCCACAGGACTTCACAAACTCTAAAGTAGAAGCGTGATCGTCTTCAGTTTCTCCTGGAAAACCAGCAATGATGTCCGTGGTAACGGCAAGATTTGGAACTCGCTGTCGAAGTCTTTCTAGCAGGCTTCGGTATTCGTTCAAATTATAGGGACGGTTCATTCGGGTCAGTATCCGGTCGCTTCCACTCTGTAAAGGCATATGTAAGTGGGGGCAGACCTTATCTGATGAGACAATACTCTCTATTAACGCAGGGGTATATTCCATCGGTTCTATTGAACTCAAGCGCAGACGACTTAGCCCAGGTATTTCAACCAATTTCCTTACTAAACGAGCTAAATCCCACTTCCCCTCCAGACCGTCCTCTAAATCTTGTCCATAATATCCAGTGTGAATTCCAGTCAAGACGATCTCGGGATATCCCGCCTCAACAAGCCGGCGAGCCTCAGCTAGAGCATTCTCAGGGATACGGCTCCGTAAAGGGCCACGTGCATAAGGAATAATACAATAGGTGCAGAATTGATTACACCCTTCCTGTATTTTGAGAAGTGCTCTTGCCCTGTGCTCTTCGCTGAGTTGGGGAAGTTCTTCAAACTCCTCTGCATTCCAAATCTCGTGCACAGCATTCTGAGGTTTTTGCTCAGTTTTCACTTGCTTAATCAGGTCTAACATCTTCATTCGATCCTGCGTCCCGACTACAAGATCAACGCCCTCAATACCCAAGACCTCACCCGGAGCAGTCTGCGCATAACACCCCATAACCACAACAACACTTTCGGGATGTTCCCTAATCATACGGCGAATAACTCGACGTGATTTACTATCCCCCATATTCGTCACAGTACAAGTATTAACGACAACAACATCAACAGCCACTTCCTCTGAGGCCTCGACCACCTTATACTCTGCCTCTCGAAAAAGTTGAGCCACCGCCTCGCTCTCAGTCTGATTCACCTTGCAGCCAAGCGTAACGAAACAAACAGCCGGATGCGTTTTACTATGTTCACCTTCTAAAGGCATAAATATTCCACCTTTTGTTACAAAACAATTAACAGGGTCACTCTTTAAACAGCGTTTCAGCTTTCAGTATAACTTCCTGCATTATTTCCACTGGCATTATACCCACAAATTGTGCTGATCGACTTATCCAATCAAGACTTTTAATTTGATCAGCCAGAATAACCCCCCCTACAGGCAGTCCTTCCGGTAATCTCACTTCAAATGGATAACCCTTAATCTTGCTTGTTATCGGACAGAATAAAGCCAATCCTGTTTTTTGATTATATTCTTTTGGAGATAATACTACAGCGGGTCGTTTTCCAGCTTGCTCAGAACCAGCCTGCGGATTGAATTGGAGCCAAACAACATCTCCCCGGTCTGGAAAATAATTATTCACCATTCTTCATTCCCGATCCGTTCACCTGCGTGAATCTCTCCATGAAGGTTCTCCGGAGTTACCTGATCTAAAAGTTCTTTTAAAGAATAAATTCTGGGTTTAACTACAATTGATCCGTCAACAATATTTATATCGACTGGAGTTCCATTTTTAATTCCGATTTCCTTTGCCACGTATTGAGGAATATGAAGACCTAAACCATTTCCCCATTTCGTAATTATCGCAACCATCAGAAAGCCTCCTCTCGTATATACATAGTATATACAAAAAAGCATTTCTTAGCTATTAATATTTGCAACCCCGCCAAAAATGATTCAATACTGAATGCAAGTCAATAACCATTTCCACACCCTACACGCAAAGACAAGACGGCGCACATGAAATGTGCCGTCTCGACAGCCCCCATCCGCCCCGTCTCCGTCCCCGTCCCAAGCCCGGGGCGCAGTGTCACACAGCGCGACGTCTTTTACGCAAGCAGACCAGCAAACTTCCGTTCAATCTCCCAACCCCAGATACGGGGCTGAGCACAGGACGTGCGAAGCCGCCAACTGAGCCACGGATGGCGAATTTGCCACGATAGTCTCCATTGGAGATTATCGCCGTAGGCGTGTTCTTTAAAAGAATACTATCGCCGAAGGATGTACCCCGCTCCCCTGAGACAGGAGCTTGAACGGTTAGTTTGCTCTGCGTCGTAAGCACCGAGCGCTGTGTCTCACAAGGCCCCGAGATCCCCGAAATGCGCCAAAACCATTACAAGCGTCGCTAAAGCAGCCGTCTCAGCCCTTAAAATCCTAGGCCCTAGCGTCACACTCTTCGCCCCAAGTTTTTCTTGGGCAAAAGCCACCTCGGTCTCGTCAAAACCACCCTCAGGTCCAATAAGAATAGCAATAGGACGTTCAGCGTCCATCGTTTTAAGAACAGAAACCAAAGTCTGGGTTTTTTCCTCTTCATAGGGAATGATCCACTGAGTATCGGGCGGCACCGCCTCCGCCAAGTCCTTCCAATCGCAGACCTCAGATATTAAGGGTTCCTGAACTCTATGGGACTGTTTCGCCGCTTCTGAAGTGATTCTTTGCCAGCGAACGACCCTTTCCTGAGCCCTACTTCCCTCAAGTTGCATGACTGACCGTTTAGCTCTCAAGGGTATTAGACTCTTCATGCCCAGTTCGGTGCCTTTTTGAATCACCCATTCCATTTTTTCCCCCTTGGAGAGCCCTGCCACCAGATACACAGCGGTATGGGCTTCCACATCCGGATGATCCGAACTGAGAATTCGACAGGTTACGCTATTGTCCTCAATCTTATTGATGACACTAGTATACTCCATCCCAGTATTATCAAATCCAACCACCAAATCTCCGGGTTTTAGTCTGAGCACTCGGACTAGGTGATCACGTTCAGCATCTCGCAACCAAAATACCTCGTCGCCTAACTCCGTAATCTTAAACCGATTCATAATTAGCCCACCTCGCTCGAAATAATATCCACCCGGAATCTTCAAGGCGTTCCACAATCTCTAATCCGGCTTCCTTCAATCCTTCTTCCACATCGTCCGCTCTATTTTCAATAATACCAGAAGCCAGAAATTCACCGTCCGCACGCAATATGCGTTTCAAATCCGGGAGTAAGATTAAAATAACATCTGCAATAATGTTAGCAATCACGACATCCGCCTGCCCCGTGAGCACGGTCCCTAAATCCCCACGTACAACTCGGACCTGATCGTTCACATGATTTAAATCAACATTTTCCTGAGCCACCCTAATCGCCACGGAATCGAGATCGACCGCATCCACCTTTGCTCCGAGCTTTGCAGCTGCGATTGCTAAAATACCAGAGCCTGTCCCAAGGTCAAACACTCGTTGTCCGGGTTTAACAACGTCTTCCAAGGCTCTTAAACACAACGTTGTCGTGGCATGAGTTCCTGTTCCGAAGGCCATGCCAGGATCAAGCTCCAAGACGATATCCCCTTCACGAGGATCGACTGCCTCCCAGGTCGGTTTAATTAGAAAATGTTTCCCAATATGTATCGGCTTAAAATAAGCTTTCCACGCAGTTTCCCAATCTATTTCCTTTAACGAAATCCCCTTAGCCTGTATTAGCCAATCTGGAGAGCGCTGTAGTAGTTCACGAATTCCTAGATCCAGCTTCTCAAGTTTATCTGCCAGCTCGTCATCCTCAGGGAAATAGCCCTTTACTACAGAAGTACCTGTGAGTTCCACTTCTCCAAAATCATGGTAATCCCAATTTCCGGATTCTATGTAACTGCGTAGAAGTTCCGGATCTTCCACACTAACACCAAGACACCCTAACTGATAAAAAAGATCGGCAACAGCTTCCTCTCCTACAGATGAAACTGTTACCGCTACTTCACGCCAATTCATTGTTTATGCTCCTTTTTACCCCATCGCATCCTTGAGGTTTTCTTTGAACTTTTCGAACAATGATTTCTTACCCATTTGTTGCTGTTCAGTCGTCACTTCACCAAATTCACGCAAAAGTTTCTTTTGCTTTTCGTTTAGCTTAGTTGGAGTTGTTAAAACAGCTCGAACATGCTGATCTCCACGACCGCTCCCACGGCGATGGGGTACTCCGTGCGCCTTAAGACGAAAAACCGTGGACGTTTGAGTTCCTTCGGGGATTTTCATCTTAACCACCCCATCTAGCGTTGGAACATCAATTTCTGCGCCCAGAGCTGCCTGAATAAAGGTAATTGGGACCTCACAATAAATGTCATTTCCTTCACGTTCAAAGAACTTGTGTTGTTTGACCTGCAAAACGATATAAAGATCTCCCGAGGGACCTCCTTTGGCACCAGCCTCACCATCTCCACTGAGCCTTAGGTTTAAGCCGTCCTCAGAACCTTGAGGAATGCTAATTTTAATCGTTTTAACCTTTCGGACTTTCCCTTGTCCGCTACATATTGAGCAAGGACTACTTATCGTGCGTCCTTCCCCATGACATGTCGGACACGTTCGAGCCGTCTGGATTTGGCCAAAAGGCGTGCGTTGCAGTACTTTCACTTGTCCGCTGCCATGACACTGGGAACACGTTGTTGGATTTGTTCCTGGAGCTGCCCCAGAGCCCTGACAATCCACGCAAGTTTCATCCCTCGGAATCTGGATTTCCTTCTCGACGCCAAACACCGCTTCTTCAAAAGTCAAGGTCATCGCATAGCGCAAATCAGCTCCCCGTTGCGGACCACCGCGCCGCCCGCCGCCGCCACCGCCGCCAAAAAACATATCGAAAATGTCTCCGAAGCCTCCAGCATCGCCAAATCCACCACCTTGGTTGGGATCTGTACCGGCATGACCAAATTGGTCATAACGCGCTCTCTTCTCTGAATCACTCAAAACATCGTAGGCATCCGTAACTTCCTTAAACTTTTCTTCCGCTCCTTTATCACCCTGGTTAACATCAGGATGGTATTGGCGGGCTAACTTCCTATACGCTTTTTTGATTTCTTGTTCGCTTGCTGACCGCTCGACCCCGAGCACTTCATAGTTATCGCGTTTCATGTCTTCCCTCCACACTCCTGCTTGCCTATCCGCTACAAGGCTATAAGTCCTATAGTATTATATGACCCTTAGACTATAAGCACAAGGAATTCTCCAATTAAATGGAAATAATATTATTAATCTGCAAACAAATGCGGGCGCAAAGGCTTAAACACCTTTGCACCCAAAATCACCTAATACGTATCCTAGCCATATTTAGCCAGTTCTAACCGGTGCTACAGCCATCGAAATTAGTCTTTCTTAACCTCAGTAAATTCAGCATCTACAACGTCGTCATCCTTCTTGGGCTCCTCAGCTCCAGGTTCTGCCCCAGCATTCGGGTCTTGAGCAGCTTGTTGTTGATACATCTTTTCAACATAAGGATGGAGCACTTTGTTCAAGGCCTCTGTTTTCGCATTGATATCCTCTACGCTTTCAGCTGCCGCAACTTTTCTCAAGTCTTCAAGGGCTGTTTTGATGCTTTCAACTTCAGCAGCATCTCCCTTACCCTCGAAGTCTTTCAAAGTCTTCTCTGTTTGATATGCTAGCGAATCAGCTTGGTTCTTAGCGTCGATCAGTTCTCTGAGTTTCTTGTCTTCCTCAGCATGAACTTCGGCGTCTTGTTTCATTTTTTCAATATCATCTTTAGAGAGACCAGTAGAAGAAGTAATAGTCACTTTTTGTTCATTCCCTGTGGCCATATCTTTTGCGGAGACGTGGACAATTCCATTGGCATCAATATCGAATTTAACTTCGATCTGTGGAATTCCTCGTGGCGCAGACGGTAATCCAGTAAGTTGGAAACGTCCAAGAGTCTTATTATAACTCGCCATTTCACGTTCCCCTTGAAGAACATGAATATCGACTGAGGTTTGATTGTCTGCAGCCGTTGAGAACGTCTGAGATTTAGTGGTAGGAATAGTAGAGTTACGGTCTATGATTCGGGTAAATACTCCGCCAAGAGTTTCAATTCCTAAGGAAAGCGGGGTAACATCCAACAAGATCATGTCTTTTACTTCTCCACTGAGAACACCACCCTGAATGGCCGCACCCATGGCGACTACTTCATCTGGGTTAACCCCTTTGTGTGGTTCTTTACCGCTTAATTTCTTAATTGCTTCTACTACTGATGGGATACGAGTAGATCCACCTACTAAAATGATCTGATCAATTTTGTCCCAAGAAAGTTTAGCGTCTTCAATTGCTTGACGTGTGGGTCCAATTGTAGATTCCACGAGATCTGAGATAATGTCTTCAAACTTGGCACGGGAAATATTCATGTCCAAATGTTGTGGTCCTTGTTCTGTCATGGTGATGAACGGCAGATTGACATTTGAATTTGTAACACCAGAAAGCTCAATCTTGGCTTTTTCAGCTGCTTCTTTTAAACGTTGCAGAGCAACACGATCTTTTGAGAGATCTGCGCCATTACTTTTCTTGTATTCAGCCACCATATAGTCGATCAAACGTTGATCAAAATCGTCGCCACCCAGATTGTTATTACCACTCGTTGCTTTCACTTCAACCATGCCTTGGCTTAATTCGAGGATTGAAACATCAAAGGTTCCGCCCCCTAGGTCAAACACCAAAACAGTTGAATCATCTTTTTTGTCGAGACCATAGGCCAGCGCTGCAGCTGTAGGCTCATTGATAATCCGAAGTACTTCAAGTCCGGAAATTGCTCCCGCATCTTTAGTCGCTTGACGCTGAGCATCTGTGAAATAGGCTGGCACAGTAATAACCGCTTGAGTGACTGATTGACCGAGATAAGCTTCCGCATCCGTTTTAAGTTTTTGAAGAATCATCGCGGAGATTTCTTGTGGGCTATAAGGTTTATCGTCGATTTTCACTTTAAAATCCGAACCCATATGCCGTTTAATAGAACTAACTGTTTTGTCAGGATTGGAAACTGATTGTCGCTTAGCCACTTGTCCAACTAAACGCTCACCAGTTTTCGAAAAACCTACTACCGATGGAGTTGTGCGATTTCCCTCCGCGTTAGGGATAACTACCGCTTCCCCACCTTCCATAACTGCTACGCAGGAGTTTGTTGTACCTAAGTCAATACCAATAATTTTTCCCATTTTATTTCTTCCCCCTTAAATTACTTAAATTAATTAGAAACTTTAACCATACAAGGACGTAACACTTTTTCTTTGAGATAATACCCTTTTTGTAGTTCTTCTACGACAGTATTTTCAGGATGCTCTTCTGAAGCCACTCGGAGCACTGCTTCATGAAGATTCGGGTCAAAAGGTTGACCAACAGCATCCATCGCCTTTAAACCTTCCTTGCTTAGTGCGGTTTGCATTTGGCGAAGAATCATCTCCACTCCTTGCGAAAAAGATGTAAAATCCGGATTATCTTTGGCCGCACTAACCGCGCGATCAAAATTGTCCAGGACAGGAAGCAAATCTACCACAAGGCGTTCAGACGCATATTTTATGAGTTCAGTTTTTTCCTTTTGAGTCCGTTTTCGATAATTATCAAAATCGGCCTGCAGACGTTGCAACTGACCATAATAGTCTTCTGCTTTAGATCTGGCCTTAACAAGCTCCGCTCCTAAGGTCAGCTCCTTTTCTAGAGGGTTCATATCCTCGTCATCCAAGCATCCTTCATCCAGGATGGATTTTTCGGAATCAAGCCCGTTGTCCGTCATGTTATCCTCGTCCTTACCCAACTCTTGGTCTTTGAGAGCTTCATCTCTCCTTCGAACCATCCACAATCACCTCTCGCGCTTAATAAAATCGACTTAATCTATGATTTAAGGACCCTCCACAACTAAGTAGTTTCAAGCCCAAAGTTAGTGTAAATAACTTGCGTTCCCACATGCAGAAAGCCCAGAGGTTTTGCCGCGCTCGCCTCGTAATAAGCGTTCACAACATCCCTTTTCTGCCCGTCAAAATTCCCGTCAAGCTGCGCGTCATAAATTCTACAATAGCTATCACTTTAGCGTAATCCATACGAGTCGGTCCAAGAACACCTACCGCCCCAATAGTTATCCCGTTAACTTTATATGTTGCAGAAATCACGCTACAATCTCGAAATTCCTTTAACATATTTTCCCCACCAATGGTGACATTTAACCCCTCATTGTATGGATGCAGCAGTTTTCTCAGAGATTCATTCTCTTCAAACACTCTGAATAGAGTTTTTACTTTAGATAAATCCTTAAATTCAGGTTGATTCAGCATATTGAGAGTTCCACCAAGATAAATGCGTTCTTCTCCCTCGTGATCGTCCAAAATAGTCCTTAGCATATCCATGGTATTGTCAATCAGAAGCCTCTGTCGGGACAACTCACTATAAATTTCATGCAACAAGCTGCTTTTAACCTGCCCTAAGGAATACCCTCGCATTTTTTGATTAAAAACCCCAGCCACATGTTGAAGCTCTTCAGCCGTGAGATTCTCTCCAACATCAACAATATGGTTCTCTACCACACCGTTTTCCTTCACGATCACCATAATAACCTGACCGGGTTGATACGGCAGAAAATGCATTCTCCCAAACGTGCTTTTCCCTTTTTGTGGCCCAAGTACTATACTCGTTAAGTTTGTAAGTTCTGACAACAACTTACTTGTATGGGAAATAACTTCTTGAATCTCATGGATTCGTTTCGTACTTTCCCGTTCAATAGTTTCCTGATCCTCTTCACTAAGAGTTTGAGGATCCATTAGGCAGTCCACAAAATACCGATACCCCGCATCCGAAGGAATTCGCCCAGCTGAAGTATATGGTTGTTCAATGAATCCTAAATCTTCTAAGTCAGCCATCTCATTGCGAATCGTTGCAGGAGATACCCCAAGATCAAACTTACGTGCAATCGTTCGTGAACCAATCGGTTCAGCGGTAGCAATATAATCCAGTACAATCGCCCTTAGTATCTTGCGTTTGCGTTCATCCATTTGCATAATGCTTTTCCGCCTTTCCGAAGATTGCCCCTCTCCGCTTAAGTATTTAACGTTCTTATCGTTTTTTCATTTCACTTGTTAGCACTCTCTCTCGATGAGTGCTAACAGCTTATGTGTTCACCTTACCACTCAGCTTTCACTTTGTCAAGAATCATTTCAAAATAAATTATTTTAAGTAGAACGACTACACTTCTGCCAAGTTTCTCCAAAACAAGGCGACAAACATGAAATCTGCCATCTCCGAAGATAGGACAGCGCATTTGGCGTAACCCCCCCCCCGCACCTCGCAGTCTAAAGTTATGCGATTTTATGCAAGGTAGTGCAAGTTTGGGGACGGTTCTCAGACTTGCATTCTTCCCCATCTTTTCTAATTGGAAGCAGGACGCTTCACATGAACTAAATATGTAGAACAATTGAAGCACATCACTTTTTGTCTATTACTGCTATTAAACCGTAGCAACTGTTACATATCTTAATCTTTTCTCTATCAGGATGATCTGGATCTAGCCAGTCATTGGCGTGTTTTGCCAGCATTTCAGTGTCGCATCTTTCACAGTTAAATGCTTCTATCTTTTCTGCCTTATCGAATCTTACCGATCCATTCGGGTTAATAACCATTACTTAAACCTCCTTCTCCCCAAAGCAAGACGGCGCACATGAAATGTACCGTCAAGATAGCCCCACCGTCCCTTGTGTCCTACCCCGACAATTTAAGCACACTCGCTATACACGCTGGGTAGCGCAATGCAATTTCAAGTACCGTCCCCAGAACCCACAAAGCAAGACGATGCACATGAAATGTGCCGTCCCCTTAAACGCCGCTCCGTCCTCCGTTCCCCGTCCTCCGTTTGTTTCTAGCCCCGGGACGCAGTGTGACACAGCGCGACGTCTTTACGTAAGCAGCCCAGCAAACTTCCGTTCAAGCTCCCGACCCCAAATACGGGGCTGAGCACAGGACGTGCGAAGCCGGCAACTGAGCCAAGGATGGCGAATTTGCCACGATAGTCTCCAGTGGAGATTATCGCCGTAGGCGTGTTCTTTAAAAGAATACTAGCGCCGAAGGATGTACCCCGTTCCCCACAGCAGGAGCTTGAACGGCTAGTTTGCTCTGCGTCGTAGGATCCGAGCGCTGTGTCTCACAAGACCCTCTCTGCGTCGTATGACCGAGCGCTATGTCACACAAGTCCCACGAACTCTTGTAGAATCGAATTCGCAACAAACGAATACTTCGGATTCAATCGCAAATAATCACCTTGAAATATCAGAACATCCTTATTCTTATATCGTTCCAACACGTCCCTATAAATATCCCTAAGATCAACTCCAAAATCATTTCTAAACAATGTTAAATTAACGCCTTCCTCGAGGCGTAACCCCAGAATCATACGTTCCGCCATGCACTCTTGCAATGATAATGCTTCCTGACCTGATTCATCCATGGGATCTTGCCCATTATCAAGACGGCTTTGATAAGTGCGTACTTCTTCGATATTTTTCCAACGCACCCGGTTTAAACATGACACCCCACCGGGGCCTAACCCTAAATAATCTTCTCCCCTCCAATAGCCTAAATTATGCCGACATTCATAGTCAGGGAGAGCGAAATTGGACGTTTCATAATTAGTATACCCCGCCTGTTTTAGCCGCTTAACTGCCCAATCATGCATCTCAGCTTGTAGATCATCATCTGGAAGCGTTTCACACCCTACATTTTCTGCGGGACCACATCGTGATTCAAGTTTTTGCTCCTTATCTACCTCATCTGTCTCGTCTGTCTCGTCGATCGCTCCTACTTTATACCGACTATGCAGTGGGGTCCCTTCTTCTAACATTAATCCATAGAGGGATAAATGTTCTGGCGAGTAAGACAGGGCTTCCTCTACGGTCGCTTGCCACGTCCCCATATCCTGCGAAGGCAGGCCAAACATCAAATCCAAATTTAAGTTATTAAATCCTGTCGCTCTCAAACGCCCAATCGCATCACGAGCTTCTTGGGCGGTATGCATACGTCCCACAGCGCTTAGCAATTTGTCATCAAAGGTCTGAACACCGAGGGAAAAACGGTTGATCCCGTATCTTCGCAAGATATTTAGCTTTGATGTTGTGATAGTCCCTGGATTTCCTTCCATGGTTTGCTCTGCCTCCGGGTCCAAGCGAAAATGTCTTTGAATCAGATCCATCAAGCATTCTAGATCCGAATCCTTCAGCGCCGTCGGTGTCCCTCCTCCGATAAATAGAGAAGATACCCCCTGAGGGGCATCTTTTTGTCGCTTAACCATTTCGACTTCTAAACCCTCTAGATATACAGATATAAGATCCTTAGGGGAGTTAACCAATGAATGAGAATAAAACGCACAGTAATCGCATTTTCGAATACAAAACGGGACGTGTATGTATAAGGAAGGCATACGCATGCACAACCCTCTTCCTTTTAAATTAATGTAGGGGCACGCTACGTGCCCCTGTACATGATTTAATCTTCGATTTTTAATACCGCCATAAAAGCATCCTGAGGTATTGCCACACTGCCAACTTGCTTCATACGCTTTTTACCCACTTTTTGCTTCTCAAGTAGTTTGCGTTTCCGGGAAATATCTCCGCCATAGCATTTGGACAAAACATCTTTCCGCATAGCGCTGACAGTCTCACGAGCAATGACTTTGTTCCCGATCACAGACTGGATCGGAATTTCAAACATCTGCCTCGGAATAATTCCCCGAAGTTTTTCCACAAGTTTCCGTCCCCGATTATAAGACTTCGCTCTGTGAACGATGAACGACAGGGCATCCACCATTTCTCCGTTTAGCAAGACATCAATTTTAACTAAATCTGTCTCTTGGTAACCACATAGCTCATAATCCAGCGACGCATAGCCTTTGGTACGTGATTTCAATTGATCGAAGTAATCGAAAACAATTTCGCTGAGGGGGAGTTCATAGATCAGTTTCACCCGACTCTTAGACACATAGTCCATCGTCAAATACGTTCCGCGCTTCTCTTGATTGAGTTCCATGATCGCTCCAACATATTCCGCCGGAACCAAGATCGTTGCTTTCACAATCGGTTCTTCGATACTCACAATTGACTCGAGAGGGGGAAGATTAGACGGATTATCAATCTTTACAACGTCCCCTTTCAAGGTGTTGACGTTATAGATCACGCTTGGTGCTGTCGTGATCAGGTTAAGATCGTATTCCCGCTCCAAACGTTCCTGAACGATCTCCATGTGGAGTAAACCGAGAAATCCACACCGAAAACCAAAACCCAGGGCGACTGAAGTCTCTGGTTCAAAGACTAAGCTGGCATCATTAAGATGGAGCTTTTCCAAAGAATCGCGCATTCGGTTATAATCGCTAGCATCAACTGGGTAGAGTCCACAAAACACCATTGGAGTGGCCTGCCTGTACCCTGGAAGTGCTTCAGTGGCTGGGTTTTCCGCATCTGTAATCGTGTCCCCGACCTGCGTATCCTTGACATTCTTAATGCTGGCAGCAATAAACCCAACTTGTCCGGCTTTCAGTTCATCAACGATACGTATTGCCGGCAGAAACACGCCCACTTCCGTCACTTCAAAGACCTTTCCGGTGGCCATCATTTTCATCTTCGTGCCTTTGGCAATCCGACCCTCGACAATTCGGACGTAGGAAATAGCCCCTTTATAAGCGTCGAATTTGGAGTCGAAAATCAAAGCCTTCAAAGGAGCCTGATCTTCTCCTTGCGGAGGTGGAACCATCTTCACAACCCGTTCCAAGATCTCCTCTATCCCAATTCCAGTCTTTGCCGAAGCAAGGATTGCCTCACTGGCGTCGAGCCCAATCACTTCTTCAATCTCTTCCTTAACACGCTCCGGCTCCGCACTAGGTAGATCAATTTTATTAATCACTGAAATGATTTCCAGATTATTCTCTAAGGCTAGGTAAACATTAGCCAAGGTTTGAGCCTCAATCCCCTGAACCGCATCGACTACTAACAAGGCACCTTCACAAGCCGCCAAACTGCGGGATACCTCGTAGGTGAAGTCTACATGACCCGGTGTATCAATGAGATTTAGTTCGTAAACCTCGCCGTCATGCGCTTTATAAGTTAACTGCACAGTTTGCAGCTTAATGGTAATACCACGCTCTCGCTCTAGATCCATGTTATCTAGAACTTGCTCTTCCATTTCCCGTTTGCTCAAAGCACCCGTATATTCAATTAGTCGGTCAGCTAACGTAGACTTGCCATGATCGATATGGGCAATAATAGAAAAATTCCGGATACGTTGTGAAGCCTGTGCCAAGGTATTTCCTCATTTCTATAATTCAAAAGTAACAAATTTTATTTTATAATGCAAATAGGACATTCTAATCAGTAATTATATCAGATTCAGTGTGAATTTCGCAAGGAACGCTAAATTATTCCAAAGTTGAAACATGCATTGGATTGCAGTGCCCACAAAAAATTGAAAGCTTAAAGAAATTATAGATTTAGTAGCATTATATGAGTATAATATAGTTACAATATTACTATGAGGAGTTGCTACTATGCAGATTAAACCGTCCGCAAGCATCCGGCAAAATTACAACGAAATCGCAGATTTATGCAGATCTACCGGAGAACCTGTGTATCTCACGAAAAACGGCGAGGGTGATCTTGTGGTCATGGATATCGGGACGTTTGTCCGCCGTGAGAAAATGCTAAAGTTGCGCGAAGAACTGCTGGCCGTTGAAGAAGATCGTCTGGCCGGACGCGCCGGAACTACGCCGGATGAACTGGACAGCTATCTAGAAAGCATTATTAATGAGGTGGAGCATGGAAAAAAAGCCTCAATATAGAGTCATTATCTCCGATCGCTCCCGTCAGATGCTGGCCGTCCATGTTCGGTTTTTGGCACAAAAGAATCCCTCTGCCGCCCGCAAGGTAAAGAATGAATTGATAAACGCTATCCGTTCTCTTTCGACAATGCCGGAACGATTTCCGTTCCTCAGTGCCGAATTTATACCGTTCAATAAGTATCATAAAATGTTCGTAGAACAATGGTATCTGATTTTGTATCAAATCAAGGATCAAACGGTGTACGTTGACTATATCGTGGATTGCAGACAGGATTATGAGTGGTTAGTGCGATAGTATTGCACACATGACAACATCAATCATTATAGATAGTTCTTAGGCTTTAATCAGTGCTTTTTTTGATTGCTTCAAACTCTATAATTATCCCAGTGCAGAAGTTAAGACAAACCAGAAAACACCTCGCCACGTTGCTCGTGAGAGGTGTTTTCTGGTTTAAACATTTCTTCACCTAAACATTAGGCTCGATCCCCGTCACCCTCGCCTGCTTCGCAAACGGTTTTGCATGACGGCGACCTCGATGATGGAAGCCAGCTGACGTCCGGGCCGCACCGGAATCGTCACCATGGGGACGGGAATCCCTAAAATCACAAAAGTTTCCGGAGGGTCGAGGCCTAGGCGGTCGTAATACTTGCCTTCTTCCCATTCCTCTAATTTTATGAGCAGGTGCAGTTCTTTTTCCTCCCGCACTGCCCCAGCCCCAAACAGCTGAGTGACATCCATGATACCCAAGCCGCGCACTTCTAGGAGATGTCGAATAGTCTGAGGTGCTCTGCCGCGCAGATTCTCCTCGTCTACCCGCTGTACTTCTACAGCATCATCCGCCACTAGCAAATGCCCTCCCCGTATCAATTCCAAGGCTGTTTCACTCTTCCCGATGCCACTTTCTCCAGTGATCAGCACGCCCACTCCATAAACATCCACAAGAACCCCGTGCACTAAAGTAGTAGGTGCTAGACGATTGGCCAAATAGCGAATGAGCAGATAATAGAGTTGAGTCGTAGAGCGTTGGGTCGTCAGCAAAGGGATACTCCGTTCCTCTGCGAGTTGAATAAACTCTGAGGGAATCGACAAACCGCGCGTAACAACGATACAGGGGACCTCTGACAACATAACCCTGGAAAGATTGTCGTAACGAATTTCATCTGCGAGTTGTTGCAGGAGACCCAGTTCCGTTCGACCATAGATCTGGATTCTCTGCGGAGTTAGATAGGTCAGATAGCCAACCAGTTCAGCACTAGGTCGCTTGAGGCTAAAATCTGTAATCTCCCTGTCCAATCCTGCTTGCCCTGCGATCACTTTAAACCCAAACTCCTCGACTAACTCGCTAATTGTCAGCATTCCATCCCACCTACTTATTTTTATCCAATCGTGGTACTCCCACTTCTACTAGCGGAGTGGCATCCCGAACTTTGCTTCAGTAACGATAGTCTCCGGTACGATAGCCTCCGGTACGATAGTCTCCGGTGGAGAGTATCGCCGAAGCCGCTATCCCTAAAGAAAAACTTACCGGCGAAGGATAGAGCATCGCCGAGCTACTTTCGAGGTTCAACTCTAGTTGAACGAGTTCACTATGACTTAGACGAAAACCTTTGTAGCACGTCTTTAACCTCTGAGGCAGTAGCACATGCCAAGACAGCATCTACCAAGCTTCTTTTTTCTTCAGTCGACAACTCCAAGTTCGCCAAGACGCGCCGCACTTTAGGCAGGGACCCGGCTGCCATACTGAGTTCTTTAATGCCAACGGCTGCAAAGAAAGGTGCTAACAGCGCATCTCCACCAGCCTCGCCACACACTCCCGTCCAGATCCCAGCTCGGAGACCAGCCTCACTGACTCGGGCGATCATGCCCAAGACAGCCGGATGATTCGGCTGATAGAGGTCAGACAGGTCATTATTTTCCCGGTCCACAGCGAGCATATATTGAGTCAAATCATTGGTCCCGATCGAGAAAAAATCCACTTCAGCAGCGAACTTATCAGCCATCCAAGCAGCTGATGGAATCTCGATCATCATCCCGACCTGGAGTTCTCCAACCGGATAGCCTGCTTGGATAACCTCATCACGGGACACCCTAAGCATTTCCTTGGCCTGAAAGAGTTCTTCCATAGTTGCTATCATCGGAAACATAACCGCCGTTGGCCCAGAAGCCGCAGCGCGCCAGATAGCCCGTAGCTGTTGACGGAAGAGCTCCGGACGTCGCAAGGTGAGGCGCAGTGCCCTAACTCCCAAAAAGGGATTTTTCTCCTCAGGAAGTTGCAAAGCAGGCGCTTTTTTATCCCCACCGATGTCTAAGGTTCTGATCACGGTCAGGTGGGGCGCACAGGCAGAGATCACCTGCTGGTAGGCTGCCATTTGTTCCTCCTCAGCAGGGAGTTTTTCACCCATAAATAGAAATTCGGTGCGATACAACCCGACCCCTTGAGCTTTGAACTTCTGCACAAGCGCTAAATCGCCCGGACTCCCGACATTAGCTGCCAAAACCATGCCTTTAAGAAGTCCACTATCCAAAAGGCTTTCTTCCTCCAGAAAATCTCTAGCGGCAGACGTTGTTTGCCCTTCGGGAGATCGTCGGATCCAACCTTCTTCCCCGTCCATCTCCACCCATAACTGAAGCTTCAATTCCTCCCAGCCGTCTGCAACTCCGGCCAAGGCCGGAATTCCATAGGTACGAGCCAAAATCGCAGCATGCGAAGTTTTACCCCCCTTGCGTACTACAAAGCCCAAGACTCGCTCCTTCGGCAAAGCAATCGTTTGAGCAGGAGTCAATTCATCAGCCAAAACCACATATTGGCCGTCTTCCGGAAACAAATCAGAGCTACTGCCCTGGGAGTCTTGAAGATTCTGAAGCAATTGCCCCAAGACATCCTGCACATCCACAGCGCGCTCTTGAAAATAGGGATCTTCTAGACTGCGCAACATCTGTACTGCTTCGCCCGCCACTTCCTGCAGGGCACTCTCAGCAATTAAGTGCCCCTTTTGCAAACGCTGTTGGGCTTCCCCGATAAAAGCAGGATCACTCAGCAAGAGTTTGTGTGCCCCAAAGATTTGGGCTAGTTCCTCTCCCTGTTCCTCTTTCACCTGGGCTTCCAAGCGTGTTAGGTTCTGTTCAGTGAGAACAACCGCTTGCTGTAAACGAGCCATCTCCTCCTCAACAGAAATGTCTTGCCGGTTTTCCACTTGAACATCCGCTTCAAATCCTCTCAGGTACCAAGTCTTACCAGCCGCCCGCCCAGCTGAGACTCCAAGTCCCCGCCAAATCCTCTCTTCCATACAAACCTCCATTCCGCCGTGGCTTACCTAGCTATCTTGGTTTTCCAAATCGAGCATTAATTTTTCCAGAGCTGATACCGCTTCCGCTTCATCGTCTCCCTCGGCTAGAAGTTCAAAAACACTGCCCGCAGCTAAGCCCAAGGAGAGAATTCCTAAGATGCTTTTGCCGTCGACCACCGAGTCCCCCCGCTTGATTTTAATTTTACTTTGAAAGCGACTGGCAGCCTGAACCCACAAAGACGCAGGACGGGCATGGAGCCCAGATTTGTTATTAATGGTTAGTTCTCGCGTAATCATAGCAGCTTATACCTCCCAATCCTTGAGTAGATAACTTTCTGCCTCGGCACACCATAACCCCTTATTTCTTTGGACAATTTCTGCCAAGCGCGCAAAATGCGGTTGAGTGAGACCCTTCTCAGCAAATTCATCGATTGCTGTTAGCTCCATCGCAATATGAGTGTAGATCAGTTTTTTCCCGCCAGGAATATGAGGGAGATTCAAAACCGTCTCGGCTACCGCATCCAACCCACCAATATGCGTGACCATCACCGCAGGGTTAATTATTTTCTCTTCGGTCAGTTTCAGGGATTCGAGTAGATCCGAGGTATTACCACCGGTTGTTCCCATGACATGGGTCGAGCCATAGTGGACATTATACAAATTCATTTCCGCTCCAAAGCTGGGATCTGTGGGACCGGCAAAAAAGTTAAGACAACCGTCGCGGCCTAGAATCTTGTCTCCTTGTTCAGCCACTTGTTTAATAGGCGTAAAGACGAAGACATCATCAAAACCCGTGTTTCCAGTTAACGCTCGCAGATGAGCCGGAACATCCTCGATCCCTTGTGTGTTGACAAAGACCAGTTCCACTCCGCATTCCTTAGCTTCCTCTGCGGTAAAAATCATATCCGCTCGAGCAATTTTCTCAGCATCAACATCAGTGACCACGAGCAGAGCAGGTCGACGGTCCGAATGGAGGGCATAATCAATCGCCCCTAAGCCCATCGGTCCAGCCGCCGCCAATAGGGCCATTTTACCCCCTTCCACGATGCCCATGCGATGCTCATAGCTCCCCATACTCGTATGATAACTAGCGTGAAAAGCACCGATAATGCAGGACATTGGCTCCGCCAAAGAAGCTTCATAATAGGTTTCCCCTTGATAATTGAGGAAACAGCCCAATTCCATAACTTCCCGAGGGATCACATTATAGGTGGCATCCCCGCCAAAATATTGATAGGAATAGCCAGGAGACCACATGCTGCCCTTATAATTCAAGGCCGGCTGCAGGGCAAACTTGTTTCCTTCCTTGAACTGATCTTTCAATTTTGCTCCAACTTGCACAATGTTTCCGGAAAACTCATGCCCAATAATAATCGGATGGACATCCACATCTTGGGGTACCCTCTTATGCTTCTTGCCTAAAATGACGGTCTTATAGGTGGACATGCAGACACTGTCTGAAATAACCTCGACCAAAATTTCTTCATCCGTGATTTCCGGCAGTTCAAACTCTTCCAAGCGAAGGTCATTTTCTTTATATAAACGCACTGCTTTGGTTTTCATGTTCATTACCTCCCAAGTATCTTTATAAATTATTTGTTTCATAGAGTGATACATCTATTTCTAAAATTTGGAATGTTACACGGTACTCAGCGTAGGTAGGGTGACTCCCCTTGCAGCAAAGTTTCTTTTTGATAGGGGGCAAGTCTCGATGTTCTACTTAAATTAAACAAGTCCCCTTGAGAAAAATTTAATTACCCAATTAAGCAAGAACCCGATAACGCACTTGATCAAGGTAGGATAACACCTGGCTGAACTCTGGCGGCTGGCTCCCCGTGGTGGCGACTTGGGCTGCGCTCGTGGCCAGTGACCAGCGCACGGCCCTCTCCAAATAATCCTCCCCTGCTGGCACAAGGGTTAAAGCCGCCATCATGGCATCCCCCGCTCCTACCGTACTTTTGACCTCGATCGACAATCCCTCGGCATGAATGACCTTATCTTGATAAGCAAAAAGCGCACCCTCGGCACCCAGCGAAACCACGACCACTTCCAGCCCTTGTTTCAGCAGATTTCTGGCAGCAACCGCCACATCTTCGAGGCGAGAAAGCTCGTGGTCCACCAGGCGTTCTAATTCATGAAGATTAGGCTTAGCGAGATAAGGTTTAGCTTTGAGTCCTTCGCGAAGTAATTCACCGTCGGCGTCCAGAAACGTTTTCACGCCCAGCCCCTTGGCCTTTTCTATCCAGTGCCGATAAATCGTGACCGGCACTGAACTTGGGATACTACCGGACAAGACTAAGCTTGAGTCCGAACCAAGCTCCTTGAAGATCTTTCCTTCCAGTTGCACTAGCTCCTGATCCGTAACCAGAGTCCCCGCTTCATTGATGTCCGTAAAGGTTGAATTCAGAGGATCAACAACTTTTAAATTGATACGGGTCTCCCCATCAACAAAGAGGAAATCGTGGACTATACCCCTGCGCTCGATTTCTGCTCGGATATATTCCCCGTTACGTCCCGCCAAGACCCCCACAGCGATACTTTTCCCGTTCAAAGCGTGAATGACCTTGGAGACATTGATGCCTTTTCCACCCGCATCTAATTGTAGCTTAGTTATCCGGTTGACAGCCCCTACTCGAAAATCTTGGACTTCAACCGTTTTATCGATTGCCGCATTTAACGTCACAGTTTTAATCATCTATTCATCACCGCTGGCAAGAATTCCCAGGACTTCTTGCTTACTGGTGGCCAGTTTTAGTCGAGTCACATTCTCTTCATCCTGACAAACCAAGGCAATGGTGGAAAGAAGCTCGAGGTGTTCATCATTCTTGCCCGCAATCCCGATTAATACATAGGCTATATTACCTCCTCCGAAATCGACCCCTTCAGGATATTGGAGCAGGACAAGCCCAGACTTGAGAATAAACGGTATATATTCTGGTAAACCATGCGGAATTGCCACGCCATTTCCGACATAGGTCGTCATGCTCTGTTCGCGTTTTTCCATACCTTCTATATATTCTGCTTGGACATACCCATTCTTTTGGAGGAGTGCGCCCGCTCTTTGGATGGCAGCATTTTTAGCTTCGCGAGCGACATTAAGTTCAATATTGTTTTCATTAAATATTTCTAAATTCACTGCTCTTCCTCCTTATTTAGTATCTCTACAAGCTCGTTGCGTATATCTTTCAGATCTCCGAAACGTAAAGCCTCGGTCAAGGAATCTTCTTCCAGCAAAGCAACACTAATTTTCCCCAGCAGTTCGAGAATGTAATTGCGTTCATTCTTGCGAGCTATCATCACGAGGAAAGTGTCCACTCTTTCGAGGATATACCCAACCCCTTTAGTTTCGATATATTCCGGTAGTCGGAATACTCCCACAAACGGTACAGAAATCTCTTCCGTACGAAAGTGAATGAGTGCAATATGCTGACCCGGGATAATAACATTCCCTTTCTCTTCGCGTTTGGCAATGAGACGTCGGATGCTCTTCTTGTCAGAAATCAAGTCTAAAGCGTGTATTTCATCCACAATTTCCGTAATGGTTTCGGGGTATGTTTGGGCTAATAAATTTTTAAGGTGAAAATTTTTGAGCATTGTATTGGCTACGTCAAAATCTAAGCCCACTTCATCCGGTTCACTTACCGGCAAGGGTGTCGTTTTTTTCTCAAGTACTCTGTCTTTCCGTAACTGGTTGATCATCGTCTCAATTTTCTCGATGTCTGCTTTCAGTAAAAACGGAGATATCATGGTTGGCGCCGGCTCAATTTTACTATCTAATTTGACTGTTGACACCACCATAGCATAGTCGTTTTTGATTTTGTCCTGCATATGACGCAAAGAACACGTTTCAATTGTTTTAAGATCCGGAAATTCCTTGCTTATTTTATGCTGTAGCATTTTGGCGGTACTAATCCCATTCGGACAAATAATCAGCAAACTGAGTTCTTTCTCTTGCCTTTGTTGGCGCTCAAGGGCTGCTCCGATGTGCATGGTTATATAGCCAACCTCATTGGTCGGTATCACTAAGTTGTACTTGGAGAAAACATGCCGGCAGGCATAGGCTACCACGCCAAAGAGGTGTTCATAATAATGCCGGATCTCCTTAATAATTGGATTTCTGACTTCCAGACCCATCGACAAGCGATAGAGCGCTGGGTTAATATGCTGGATCAAGCCGTTAATCAGGTCCTCATCACAAATAATCTTCAAGTTGAGTCTTTTTCCAGTGAGATAGACCACTTCCCGAATCAAGTCTTCGAGTTCAAAGTCAAGTCCCTTAGCCTCATTGTCAGCCTGAAATAGGTTTTTACCACCGTTCAAGTGCAAGGCCAAATAAGCGAGTTCACCATCTGACAGATTAATTTGATGCTTATGCAAAATTTCCTGAACCCCTGTCATAAAGCCATACTCCTCAGAGGAGAGGATTTCCTGCACGAGTTGGGCGGGCATTTCGATGGGAACCTCGCTCTCCGTGCGCTTGATGACCAGCAATAAATGCATATACGCACTGAAATACCCAATGTCATTGATTTGGGGAATATTCGCATAGATCTCTTCAATCAGTTGTTTGGTCAAAGCCGTTAACTTTTCCCCAAAAGTCACCTTGAAAAAGGCCATTAGTAAATAATCCTTGCTGTCATCATATAGAAACGTCAGCAATTCGCTAAGAGGTTGGTAACTATAAATGAGATCTACAAAGGCATTGCGTTTATGCCAGTCAGACCCTTTAATCTCCAGACCATACCCTCTTTTGCGAACCATAGTAAGATTCTTTTCTTGCAACCAATTATTAATTTTGTCCAGATAAAAGCCAATAGTCCCTTCGACAACATTAAATTGATGGCTGAAGTAAGCCGATTTAATGGGCTCATCCGCCAGCAAGAGTTGGGCGGTAATCAGAACCTGACGTTGCTCCTGGTTTAGCATCCAGAGATGAGGAATTTCTTTCAGGGATTCCCTTGCCTTGGCCAAATCCCGTTCTACCCCATCAATATGAAGCAACCCGCCGCTTTCTGAGATGCGAACCTTGTGTTGCTTGAGCCAGTCATTCAAGGCAGATGTCTCTCGCAGAATGGTCCGCTCACTGACATCGATCTGTTGAGAAAGGCCCCGAATAGTCAGGGGACCTTTCTCCATGAGGTTGTTCATGATGAACTTTTGCCGAACCGTTAATTGCTCCACATTACTCATACCTCACAACCTTATTTCTTCAAGCTGTTGGCATACGCTTCATAGGTTGATTTGTCTAAGAAGTTCTTAATGGTTACAATTTCCGCTTTAGGAACGACTTGGGCCGCCCGCCCTGCCAAACCTTCCTGAGTAAAAACGACATCAACGTTTGTAGGAATTTCGTTGACAGCAGAATGGCGCACTTCGATGTTCAAACCCGCATCCTTGAGGATCTTTTTGAGGATAGATTCTCCCATTGCTGACGACCCCATACCAGCTTCACAAGCAAAGATGATCAGTTTAGGCATTTGATTTGATTTTTGGCCTTTGCTCTCAGCCTTCATTTGAGAAATCTTTTGTTGGGCCCCAGCAAGATCTTCAGTGTCTACGATTGTTTTATCCCGTTTCAGAATAACGGAGGCGATCAAAAAAGAAACCACAGCACCAACCAAGATACCTAACATAACCGACAGAAATCCACCTTTAGGAGCCATAGCCATTTCGGCAAAGATACTGCCCGGAGAAGGAGATGCTACCAAACCGGCCTTGGTTAAAACAAAAGTAAAATCCGCTGTAATTCCTCCTCCGATCACAGCCAAGAGAAGGGATGGCTTCATCAGAATATAAGGGAAATAGACTTCATGAATTCCGCCCAAGAACTGAATGATAATAGCACCTGGAGCCGATTGCTTGACCATTCCTTTGCCATATACCCAGAAAGCAAGCAAGATTCCTAGGCCAGGCCCAGGATTTGATTCGAGAAGGAAGAAAATGGACTTGCCTGTTTCAGCAACTTGCTGAATTCCTAAGGGGGTGAGAACACCGTGATTAATAGCGTTATTTAAAAATAATATCTTACCGGGTTCAATAAAGATAGCGATTAAAGGCAAGAGCCCAGCATTGGTGACTGACACGGCTAAACTTCCCAACATGTTCGAAAACCCTTGTACTACGGGTTCGATAACAGTATAGGCGAGGATTGCCAGCAGAGCGCCTAAAATTCCAGAAGAAAAGTTACTGACTAACATTTCAAAGCCTGTGGGTACTTTATCTTCGGTCAGCTGGTCAAATTTCTTGATCACCCAACCGCCGAGGGGCCCCATGATCATGCCACCCAACATCATAGGAATTGAGGCTCCCACGATAACTCCCGCTGTAGCAATGGCACCGACAACTCCACCCCGTTGTTTGTAGACCAGACTACCGCCCGCATAACCGATCAGAAGTGGGATTAGATAGGTAATCATCGGCCCGACCAATTTGGCCAAATAAGCATTGGGCTTCCAGCCAGTGGGAATAACAAACATGGTGATCAAGCCCCAAGCAAGAATCGCACCGATGTTAGGGATGACCATCCCCGCCATGAAACCTCCGAACTTCTGGATCTTGGCTTTTGTTGTGCCGCCTCCGGCAAGAGGAAGTGGATTCAGATTTGCCGACATATGCATACCTCCTTCTTTCTTAATTTCATATTATTCCTGTCCTCTTAGTTTTACAATTTAAAGAAAACCAATCCTGACACCACTTTTTACTGACAATTTTGACAACTCTTTTTTGTTAATGGCTCATTTAAAGTTCACTGTTGATTTTCTGTATGATAATGAGGGGTACGCTATGACCCGACCCACTTCTCTTCAAAGGAGTAAATTCAAGAGAGACATTAAACAGTGTGCCAATTGTATTGCCAATTAGCACACTGCTTAATGTCTTTATGTGTTTTTTTAAGTAATTGGCATGTAAATGGCAGAGAAACTGCCACATATTTAGAAGTGGAAATACGCAATAACGTCTTAAAAAGCAATCCCAACTCCTTGCCAAATGGAGGTTGATACAGAACCTGCCAGAATTATTTTTCTATCTCTTCTTTATCCTCTTCAGAGTCATTTGTGCAAACATGTTCTAATATATCACCTGGCTGGCAGTTAAGGGCTGTACAAATTGCATCAAGTGTTGAAAATCTAATAGCCCTTACTTTACCTGTTTTTAAGTTTGAAAGATTTACATTAGAAATCCCAATTGTTTCAGCTAATTCAATAAGTTTTATTTTTTTCTCGACTAGAATTCTATCTAATCTTATGATAATAGCCACTGATTAGCACATCCTTATAATGTCGTGTCGAATTCTTTTTGAAGAAAAACTCCATATTTAAAAATATCAGCCATAAAAAAAATAAGCATTCCAGTTAATACTCCACTTAAATGAAAACTGGAAAAAGATATATACATTTTGGTTACAAAAACTAAGAATAAAAGGTTTGTTAGAAAGTTTACCGTAACCGAATAGATGATTACTGTATAAGCAATATTTTCAAGACTTTTCACATTATCCATAATGAATGGGGTTATATCATGAGCAGTAGACTTGAAAATATTTGATACCTGCATTATTCCATACATAATAAAAGATATGCTAATAGAAATTGAAAGCAAGGAGGCGATAGCCGCATATTTAGCACTAAACCTACTATCAGAGAGTTGTATGATTTTATAAGGAACATCAATAAAGAAGGTAGAGCCATTATTTAGGGTATAGTGTATAGACCAGTCCATGCTTCCTTGAACTGCATTAAATTTGTCAGGTGAAGCAAAAAACAATACAGCAGCAACTATTAAAGTAGCAATTAGAAGTATTACACCAATAATAAAAATGAATTGTACCACTTTCTGAATAATACCTGCTCTCTTTTTTATGGTCCTTATATTGGCTTGGTCTTGATTCATAATATCTCCTCCTCAAATTTAATTCAATTATATAGCAGTTATATTCGTAAATCAATAATATATTAACGATAATCATTAATATATAATTATGTAACCAAAAAAATGTTTAATAATTCAGATAAATCAAAATTATTTGAGAGATAACTTGTATAAAAAGCCTTCTTCTTAAGTTATGTTTTTTGATCATAAAAAAAGCTCACTAAAATAGTGAACCAAAAGCATTGTGACATTGCCTTCGCAAGAAGGGCAATCTTCTTTCACCAAAAAAAGACGATGCACATGAATGCACCTCCTCGTACTTCCAAAACTTTGCATGGGATTTCCCAAGTAAAATCAAAACGGTGCACATAAAATGTGCCGTCCCTAAGATGCCTTTTCGCTCTTCGTCCCCCGTCCATCCTCCGTTACCCAGCCCCGGGACGCCGTGTGACACAGCGCGACGTCTTTACGTAAGCAGACCAGCAAACTTCCGTTCAAGCTCCCTACCCCAAATACGGGGCAGCGAACAAGGATGTGAGCTGCCGCCATTGCGCCAAGGACGGCGCATTTGGCGGGAACCCCGCTCCCCAGAGACAGGAGCTTGAACGGTTAGTTTGCTCTGCGTCGTAGGATCGAGCGCTGTGTCTCACAAGTTCCCTCCGTTACCCAGCCCGGGACGCAGTGTGACACAGCGCGACGTCTTTACGTAAGCAGACCAGCAAACTTCCGTTCAAGCTCCCGACCCCAGACACGGGGCTGAGCACAGGACGTGCGAAGCCGGCAACTGAGCCAAGGATGGCGAATTTGCCGGGAACCCCGCTCCCCAGAGACAGGAGCTTGAACGGTTAGTTTGCTCTGCGTCGTAGGATCGAGCGCTGTGTCTCACAAGGCCCTCTCCGCGTCGTAAGCACCGAGCGCTGTGTCACACAAGTCCCCCTATTTTTTCGTTCGGAAGTAATCACTTCGAATAATTTCATCGGCAATTCCCACCCCAAGCATAGCCTCTGCTCGAGCTTTATCACTAGGAAAGGTCCCTACTGTTTGTCCATCTGATAAAACGACAAAATCCCGATTAGTATTCAGGAGATTTCGGCCCATTGCTGTGCCCTCATATTCTTTACGATCTATCCCCATTAGAGAGGCCAACGTGGGTAGAATATCAATGTGCCCACCAGTCGTCTTTATTTCCTCGCCAGTCATCCCCTTAGAAAAAATAATAAGTGGTATTTGGTTGTGCCCCTCAAGCCACCAACTTTCCGGGTTCTTCAGTTGCTTTATCTCGTCATCATAAAACTTATGCACCCCAGTGTGATCGCCGTACAGTGCAATAACTGTATTATCAAGTAACCCGTCCTTATCCAATTTATCGATAAACGCCCCAATTTGCTGATCCGTGTAATTTATGCTCTGAAAATACCCACCCAACTTAGATTCATCTAAAACAGGGTCTAATTTCAATTTGCGGTATTGAACCGGTAAATCAAATGGCGAATGACTGGTAAGTGTGACAAGAAACGAATAGAAAGGCTGTTTTTCCGCCTTGAGCACCGGCCCAACCTGCCTAAGGTAAGTCCCGTCACTAAGTCCAAAGCCAATTCGTTCGTCCATTTGAAAATAACCTTCGTCAATCGTTCTTTGAAATCCGATGGCCGTGAGCGCTTGACGCCAGTTCCAGTACCCCCCCTTATCGGGATGAATAGCTAACGTACCATAACCATGGCTTTCCAAAATTTTAGGTAGTGAATTGTAGGTATTACCGGGGAATCGGAAGAAAGTAGACCCCTGACGCACAGGATATACCGAAGTGTTAGTCATTAAGTCAGAATCTGAACTTGTACCATTCCACACTTGCTCATAGAAATTAGGGAAATACAGACTATTATTCAACAGTCTATTTAAGTTAGGCGTAATCTCCTGGCCATTAACACTCTTCCCAATCACAAATTTTTCAAGGGATTCTACTTGTAAAACTATTAGGTTTTTTCCTTGAAACTTGCTTGAATAGCTGTTCTCTGGGAGGTTCTCTATTTTAGCTGAAAACCAAGCCTCTACATGTTTTTTCTCCTCAGCGCTTAACGCAAACGGCTTACTATCTTCCCAATACTTATAAGTATCAAAGAGATGGTAACCGAGAGGTGAAAGGTTTGACATGGTTTGGTTCTGTGACCATGAGCACCTAAACAAGAATTTCTGATCGTTTTTACCAAAGACGTCGACCACAAGATAATTAACAAAGATATAACTAGACGAAACAAGCATCAACATTAAGAAAATTGGGAAACTGCGCCTAACGGCTTTAAAACGTGGCGCTAATTTATATCCAGCTATCATTAGCAAAATTATATCGAACCAAAACACTAGATCGACCGTTCGCAACATAGAAATAATACTCCCAAACAGATTGTCTAGATTAGACGTTTGAGATAGCGTATAAACAGAAAGGAAATTACCAAATGCCCTAAAATTCATCAAGTCCACGAGCATTGAAAATGATAACAGAATATTAATGATCACCAACGCCCAATAATGAAGCTTACCTTTGAACAAAAAAGCAACGCTAAGAAAGGCAATTTCAAAAGAAATATAGATTAAAGCAAATGGCTGATTGGTAAACATTTCAAACGCTTTAGATGAGTTAAAGTGAACCCCATCATTATTTACTAAGCCTAGAAAGAATATTGATTTGAGCAGTAACGCAATCCAAGTATAGTGAAACAGCTTTTCCTGGAGTAGAATACGACGCAAAGTCGCTTGCAGAGATTGCCTTGAAAGCGCAGGGTAACCCTCTTGCGTGTTGATTGTCGTTTTTTCTACTTGGTACAATACACTCAATTCCTTTACATTAGATTTTTTGAAAACAAGCCTTGCCCCAAGCTTTAATAATAAATGCCTATTCACTTTGCTTGGCTACCTTCAGAATTATAGCACAATCAATCAAAAAAAGGTGCTCAATATCGTATAAAACGACAAAAACCTTCTTGCAAGCTGATGGGCTCGCAGAAGGTTTTTAGTTGTAAAGCTATTACGCATTATAATATTAAAGACTGAACTGCTATCCTCATCTAAGTCCAACATTAACTTGAGTCCCTTTAATAAGGCACGATTATGGTTCTTCTACCTCAAGATAACAAATCACCTAATGAGTGCACACGTTGCAAAAAACCATTTCCCAAGGGCCTCTGAGGTAGTTGTTGTCACTCAACATCTACGAGAGTAGTCTATTTCTTTTGTAAACTTATTAACTGGGTAGACTTCCAATCCATCTTTTTGTAGAACTCCAATGCCGGGGTGTTTTTTTGATCAGCTAATAACTGTAGACGCTTAACCCCTCGTGCAATCGCCCACCCTTCAATGGCCACTAGCAGATCTCGCCCTATACCTTCACCTCTACAGGTGTCTTCGACAACCAGATCTTCCACTAAGGCAACTATTCCACCCTCGGCAGTGGAAACCAGAATCTGCGCTGTGCACATTCCTACGATCTGTTGCTTCTGTTCTGCTACCAAAATGCACCGTGTGGTGACATCATCGAGCATCATTTCCAAACCACTCTGTTGGGTTCCCTCCTCGAAAGAAAAATCCGTTTCAATGGAAAACAAGATTCTTAACAGTCTAATCATGCCACTGATATCCGAGTATCTAGCTCTTCTAATAACATGGTTCATTACCTGATCCTTCACTATCCTGCCCCCTAATATTCTAGATTTCCAGAATGCATTTTAAGACGTTAAGCACGATGCATCGTGCCCAAACAGCCCAAACAGCCCACACAGTACATATCATTTCGTTGGGGCACGAAGAATCGTGTCCTACACCGCCGTATTGGTCATTTCGTTGCACGATAATCGCGCCCTATAAAGCCAAAAACCTCCTTTTAGTAAGATCACGTTGCATCGTGCCCTATTAAAAGAAGGTTTTTGGCTTTTCTCTTTTTTTGTTCTAGCATGCGCTAACCACAATCCCCATGATATCGTCTTCTTCTAAGGGCCTTTTGAGCTTATGAGTTTGCTGTAATATTTTGATTAAGAGTTCATCAATCGTTTCTTGATCCAGATCAATCCCTTTTGCTTTCAATAACCGCAAAATAGTCTTACGACCAGAGTATTTGCCAATGGAAGTTGAGTGCCCCCTTCCTACGCTTTCAGGTGGATAGGTTTGGTAGTTCGCAAAATCTTTTTGTATACCGTCGATGTGAATAGAGGATGTATGGGTGAAGACGTCTTCCCCAATAATTGGTTTGGCCCGAGGAATTTTACGATTTGATGCCAAGCTTACCGTTAAACCGATTGAATTTAAACGTTTCAGGTCAAGTTGAACCTTCTCCTGAAGAGTATATTTCAGCGCCACAGCAACTTCTTCGAGGGAAGCATTGCCAGCCCTCTCACCCAGTCCTCCGACCGTTACACTTACAGCTTTAAAACCCGCTTGAACAGCAGCCAGGGAATTGGCCGTCGCCATTCCTAAGTCATTATGCGCATGAAACTCTAACGGGACTCTAGAGATTTTCACTAATTCCTGCAGAGTAAAGAAAATTTTAAGAGGTTCAAGAATTCCCACAGTATCCGCAAACCGGACCCGGTCAACCCCTAACTTCTGGGCCTCTGCTAGTATCTCTGCCAGAAATGTAAAATCCGCTCTACTGGCATCTTCCAGACCGAGAACAACATAACCCACTTCTTTTTTGGCATTAAGGACACATTGTCCCATTTGATCAAGTACCCAAGCCCGATCTTTTCTCAATTTGTTCTTGATTTGTTGATCCGAGGTGGGAATGGAAATGGCGACACCCTCGACCCCCGTCTTATAGCTCGCTTGAAGATCTGACAAAACAGCGCGATTCCAAGTGATCAGACGAACTGGTAACTGAAGGGTCACTAATTGGGAAATGGTTTTGATTTCTCCATCACCCATAGCGGGCACGCCCACTTCCAGTTCATCGATCCCTGCATCCGATAAGGCCCTGGCGATCATTTCTTTTTCCGGCAAACCGAATGCTACACCAGGTGCTTGCTCACCATCCCTTAAGGTAGTATCACATAACAAAATCCTTTGCTCCATCTTTAATTAGCTCCCTTTCTATTCATCAGAGCAAGCCAATCGCATCTGCCCGACATTGTTGACAATGCTTCATCTGAGGAAGGATTTCACCACAAATTTCCCGGCGATCTGATATTAATTCAGGAGTCGGTGCCGCAATATGAGCCAGTTTTCCTTGGGGAATGACGGGCATGATATTGTGAATGTTCGCACCTCTTTTTTTGATCTCTAAACCTAAGCTATATAAAAGGTGATCGTTGATACCCGGCATAAGCACTGTGTTAATTTTTATGGTCATTCCAGCCTTAGAAGCCAAGGAAAGTCCTTCTAATTGCTTGCTAATTAGCACCCTTGAGGCATCAGGCCCGATTAAAGTTTTGCCTTCCCAATGAACGTAACTGTAGATTTTGGCACCCACTTGCTCGTCTAAAGTATTAATCGTCACTGTAACGTGAGACACCCCAATCTCAACCAACTCATCGATCTTTTCTGGCAAGAGAAGTCCATTGGTACTTAAACAAAGAGTCATCTCCGGAAATTCTCTTTTTACCGCTCTAAGGGTTTCATACGTTGCTTTGTTTGCCAAAGGTTCTCCTGGTCCTGCAATTCCTACGACGATAAGTTGGGGTCCAATAGCGGAGGCTTTGGCTTGCCTGACAGTTTCAAGCGCTTCTACTGGGTTCTGAACCCTACTAGTTACACCCGGACGGGATTCATTAGCACAATCGAATTTACGCACGCAATAATTACAAGAAATATTGCACCCGGGAGCTACGGCTAAGTGGATTCGACCGGTTTTCCCATGCCCTTTAGTTGAGAAGCAGGGATGGCCAAGATTCAGGTTTGGGGTATTCATATTACCTTGAGTACATTCTTTATGCATCATAATCCCTCCAGTCGTTTTGTTATTTGTTATCTACTTCCAAGCTCTACTTTGATTTATGCTGCTAAAGCGGCTATACAGAAACTCGACCTTCACGCCTCACAAGCGTTAAGCTAATTGTTCCTTGAACGTATGGCAGTGGCGTATACAGATGCTGCCACAAGCCTGGCAACCGATGCATTGTTCTTTATTCGCAATTGTTGCTACGTGTCGCTCTGTCCCTTCATCATCCTCGAAGCTTTCCAGACCTAAGCATTTTTGAACACATAATTTTACACATCGCCCACATCCAAGACACACCGCGGTATCGATCGCTTCCACAAACTTTGGAGTCCAGGGTAATCCGCCAAAGGTTTTGTAAATTAGCACTTCACTCACTATTTGTCCCTCCCTCCTCAGTCCTAAGATCATTTCTCATTTCCTCTTAATATTCGTTCTTAGCCTTCCTCTCTTGTAATGAAGGCTTTATGCTTCTACCGCATCCACTTTCTTTTTTAACCAAGGTGGAAGTTTCTTGGAAAGCAACAATTTGTTCATTCTGTTAAGCTCGTCAACGATCAACGTCCCTTCTGGCACTTTCAACGGATGAATACCACATTGCACTAAACGTGCTGCCGCAGGACCGCCTATCTGAGTGCAATAGACAATGGCACAGAGTTTGAGCATATTGATCCGTGCATTAACTCTATCTTCGGATTCTGCCATGTCTTCAGCAACAAGAGTTGTATGGATAATGCCCAGCTTCTCTCCTGTAAACTTATACATTTCAAACTTAGGAGCGGAGGCAAAATGCGAGTCAATGGTTAATCCATCGCCGCTGGCAAAGGCTATAAGCATACCTGTACCCTCCCTAACTTAGTGAATTTAACATGTCAAACAGAAATTGTTGAGTGCCTTCATACCCAATCCAACGTTTTTGCGGATAACCGACACGGTCAAAGACAGGCAATCCTGCTCGTAAATGAGGGATTTTAAGCAACCCTGCAGCCTGGCGACCGTTTGAATTGGCGATGATTAGATTACTATGGGCCGCTCGTTCCTCGAGTGTTTCGAGGTCTCCCACTTCGATTGGGATCGGTAGGGATAACTTGTGGATGCCCCCTTGGGATGCCGCCAAAGCCACAGAAATCTCCGAGCCTACCTCAACCAGACAAGAAGCTAAACTATACAGAAGGTCCATTTCTAAAGCGATTGCGATCTTTTGACCACCAAGTTGATCATGATAATCGGCCAACGTATCCAGCAATCGGCTTCTTTGCCGGAGCAATTTCTCCGGTACAGCCTTACCCGATATTTTCGCAAGCGTTAAGATGAACGCATCGGTGGCCTTCAGGCCAGTTAATGACGGAAAGTTATAACAGGGAATTCCATACGCTTCCTTCAGGATTTCTCCCGCTTTCTCCATACTCAGACCAAAGGATAAACAGGCACTGCATTTTGCCAAACGCTGAAAATCCTCCAGTAAAGTTCCTCCCTGAACCACCGGGGCGGCTTCCAGTTCAGCGTGCCCATCCAGAGAAATTGAAAGATCCGGAACTGTAATCGGCCTAAATCCAAATTCCATAACGATTTCTTTTAGTTCATCGACGTCGCCCGGAGTTAAATGACACCCCGGCAATAGAGCAACATACAGCGCAGGATCTTCGTTAGAGTTAGAGTTCGAGGCAGTGCCCGAAACTGACGGTTCCTTCGTCTGGCTAGAATGCCCAGCCAAGGTCGTAAGCAGAGCCTCTACCGTCCGCTGATAACCTTCTTGCATCGAACCGATATAATCCGGCGTACTAGCCAGTACCACAGGCATATCGTCTAAATCGGGTCTTTCTTGGCGTAGACTGGCGAGTGCACTAACCATGTCGTCGCCAAAAGTTTCGGTTAACCCAGTACTCATCACGCCAATAATTTGTGGCTTATATTTATCGGCTGCCACGGCAATCCCTTTTTTAAGATGTTCCCAGCCCCCAAAAATGACTGAGTCTTCTAATAGGGCCGTTGAATTAAGGGGAATCGGTTCCTTATAGTGCCTTGAGAGCTGTAAGCGAATGAACGAAGAACACCCCTGAGAACCATGGAGTAAGGCTAAAAGTCCATTGACGCCGAGGTAGGCTAGAGTCGCCCCAAGAGCTGGGCTGTTTTTCTGCGGATTTCCTTGATAATGTCTCGTATTTGTCGTAATCATTGTATTAGCCTTATCAGCCATCTTGTTCACCCTCCTTCGGCGGGAATTCTTGTTTCAAAAGCCCCCAAATAGGACTCAGCACTGTGCGCGTTAAAGTCTCTGCAAACGTAACCATTCCCTCATAGCCAGCATAGGGTAGTTTGCGACCGTGATTAATATCCAGAAAAGGGGTTCTCGTTTTATGGGCCAAATATTTTGTCTTGCCTCCGGCAACGATGAGGTCCGGTTTTTTCTCCGCAATAATCTTTAAAAAGCCCGCTGAACTTGTATCCTCAATAATTTGGGCTGAGGGATCCATCAGTTCTTTCATGCGCTGAAAATCTTCTGGGGTGGAGTTTTGCGTTCCTCCAGCTAAAATATTAATTCCTAATTCCGCCAAGGTAGACACCATAGACCAGGTTTTAACCCCCCCCGTAAACAAAATGGCCTGTTTATTCTCCAGTAGCTTTTTATACCCTGCAATGGTCTTTCGAGTTTCGTCCTCCCTCTTTTGAACATAGACAAGGGTTCTCTCCAGCAAGTCAGGATCCTTAAGTGCTTTGGCAATATTGATCAGCGTTTCAGAGGTGTCATGAATCCCGTAAAATGACCCTTCCATAAAGGGAATTCCATAGCGAATTTCCATCTTCCTGACTAGATTGGTCAAACTTTTAGAACAAATTAGCACATTGAGGCTCGCTCGGTGAGCTGAACGCAAGTCGTCGAATTTGGCATCCCCGGTAATAGCGGTTTGCAGTGTGATTCCTAAGTTTTTCAAATCGGGTAAGATTCCCCAAATATCTCCGGCGATGTTATACTCCCCGATTAGGTTAATGGAAAGAGGAATTTTCTCGTCAGAACCCTCCCCTGAGCCTATAACCCGATCGAATAATACTTCGCCTGCAATACGGTTTCCAATATTTTTGTCCCCCAAAAAGCCTGGGCAATTCACGGCAATCACTGGAATGGTCAGCACAGCTTCCGCTTCTTTACAAATCTTGTCGATGTCATCTCCGATTAAGGAGGAGACACAGGTTGCGTAGACAAAGATGGCTTTAGGATTATGTCGGAGGGCGATTTCTAGGATTGATTCTTTCAGCTTTTGCTCTCCGCCGTAGATGACATCATTTTCCATAATGTCCGTGGTCAGCCCTCGTCGGAAAAGCTGGGAACCTGAGGAGCGAGCTCCTCGGTTATCCCAAGAGTTTCCAGCACAAGCAATCGGTCCATGAACAAGGTGAGCAACATCCGTAATGGGCATTAGCACAACTCGTGCTCCGTCATAGGCGCAACTTCTCTCTGCGCCTTCACCGGGCAGGGCCTTCATGCATAATTTAGGCGAACCAGCATCTGACATGCATTTTTTATCTTTAAGATCTAACTTGGTGAGATTGGTGAACATGAAGCAACCCTCCTTCTGGTGGGGACATTCCTCTGAGCCACTTATCATTACTTCTCTTTGAGGAGGTGTGTCCCCTGACCTCTTATCGCATCATTTCAAAGTGTGCCTCTGTAGAGTTCCTGTCGACTTCGTCCAAAAACGTATTGACGATCATAGTAATTAGGTTAATCACTCCGGAATACCCAATGATAGGAGAGCGGTGGATATTCACCCGATCCGTGATAGGGAAACCAATTCTGACAAGAGGAATATTAGCGTCTCGTGCAGCCCACTTACCATGAGAGTCACCGAGTAACATATCAACAGGTTCTGTAACCAGAAGGGACCTAAGATGCCAAAGGTCTTTGCCAGCATAGAGTGTAGCTTCTTGACCGTAAGGGCTCGACGCTAGTAGACTCTCCATGGCTTTTTTAAAGGTTGGGGTAGAATTTGTGCAAACGATATGGACCGGCAGTCCTCCCATTTCCAGCAGGAACGTGACAAGCCCTATCAGAAGATCCGGGTCGCCAAACAACGCAAATTTCTTGCCATGAATATATTGATGGGAATCTGTCATGGCATCGATGGCCAATCCCCGTTCAAAGGTTATTTCCTCTGGAACGCCTTCGCCTGTGAATTTAGCCACGGACTCAACGAATTTATCCATGCCTGCGATCCCCATAGGCATTGAAATTGTTTCAACCGGAACATCCAGACTGGCTAGATATTTACTAGTCGTCGGTGATGAGAAAGTTTGGAGGAACAAATACTGTGCAGCGTTTAAAGCATCATTCATTTCTGTAAGGGGTGTTCCACCAGGATACAATTGGTAGGTTCCCAAATTTGGTGCATCAAAAACATCACTATTGTCGGGTAAAAGTGTAAAGGGAGCCTTCATCAATTTGAGGATACGTTTATATTCCCGAAGATTGGCAGTATAAGTGTCAAAACCCGGCACAACATACAACCTATCGTTGATTTTATCCGCCTGCCGTGGTGTCGCTAAGCATTCGATGAGACCTTTGAGCATCGTGTCGTACCCGGTTATATGAGATCCCTTGAAGCTTGGAGTATTAGCCAAAGCGACTGGAAACTCTTGAGGAATTGCGTCTGCTTGCTTGGCATTTCCTAAATAAGCCTTAATATCGTCTCCAATAACTTCCGCCATACAGCTCGTATACACTGCAATCACCTTTGGTTTGTAAAGCGCATGGGCATTTTTTAATCCTTCGATAAGATTCGTCTGTCCACCAAAGACCGCTGAATCTTCGGTCATAGAATCCGAGACGGATGCTACAGGTTCTCTGAAATGGCGAGATAACGTGCTGCGGAAATAGGCAGTACAGCCTTGTGAACCGTGCGTGAACGGTAAGCATCCTTCGACCCCTAAGGCACAAAGCAAGGCACCAAGTGGTTGGCATGCTTTGGCCGGGTTGATGACCAATTTTTCACGGGCAAAATTCAATTCTTTGTATTCTTCAGTATTCAGCCAAGCTGTTGTTGCCTTAGTACAAGATTTCATGAGTAACATCCTTTCTGCCCGATTTATTTAGCCCAGGGGGCTTTGATTAATTTCCAAGTAGGGCTATTGATAGCCATATCCATATCCCGAGCAAAAATCGGGAATCCTTCGTAGCCTTGATACGGGCCGGAATAATCCCATGAATGCATTTGACGGAAGGGTAGACCCATTTTCTCAAAGACATACTTTTCCTTGATACCAGATCCTACTAAATCGGGTTTTAGTTTCTGTACAAACTCTTCAAGCTCATAAGCATTCACATCGTCATAAATCAAGGTTCCTTCTTTTAAATCTGGAACGGTTACCTCATAATCTTCTTTATGAGCAAATTCGTAACCCGTACCAATGACTTCCATGCCCAAATCTTCATACGCTCCGATCATATGTCTCGGACGAAGACCACCAATATACAGCATCACGCTTTTTCCGGACAGGCGCGAACGATAAGACTCAATCACTTTCGCCATCTCAGCTTCATATTTTTCGATAACCTTTAAAGTTTTGTCCATGATAGTTTGGTCAAATTTCTCTGCAATCTTAAGAAGGGATTCTTTGACTTTTGTCGGTCCGAAGAAGTTGAATTCCAGCCAGGGGGTTCCGTAAGTGTCCTCCATGTGTTTGACGATGTAATTCATGCTTCTTGTACAGTGGATTAAATTAAGTTTGACCAGATGCCCATTCTGCAACATTTCCATCGTAGAGTCACCCGTCCAAATATTGACCACGTTTAAACCAATTTCTTCGAGGAGTTTTTTACTGGCCCAGGCGTCGCCACCAATATTATAATCACCGATAATTCCAATGTCGTACGGTCCTACTTCGCGACCGGGTCCCTTACCCAAGAGGTGATCCCGAATAGCATCATTGGCGATATGATGACCAAGGGACTGGCTTATGCCCCTAAACCCTTCACACCGGACTGGGATGACTGGAATTTCGTACTCCAAACTCGTGCGTCGAGCGACACTTTCAATGTCGTCTCCAATCAGTCCGACAGGACATTCTGAAAGAACAGAAATCCCTTTGGCGTTCGGGAAAAGCCCAACAGCCTCGCCAATTATTTTCTCCAGCTTTTTATCCCCACCATAGATGATATCGCTTTCCTGGAAGTCCGAGGTGAAAAGAAACGGCACAAAGTTGTCAACCCCGATTTCACCGTCAGCCAAGTTTCTGCGATTGCCCCAAGAATAAAAACCACACCCGACTGGCCCGTGTGAAATATGCACCACATCCTTGACCGGACCCCAGACAACCCCTTTGGCTCCTGCGTAGGCACACCCCCGGGCAGTCATCACTCCTGGAACTGTTTTCGAATTTGATTTAACTGCACATCCTTCACAGGCATCATCTTTGACTGCAAGATGTTTATTCCGATCCTTTTTGGCCTTTTCCGGATAAATCTCCAGGACTTCTTCCACAACTTGTTTGGTAAACTCCTTAGTCTGATTTATGCTCATAACGCTGACCTCCCTAATTTCTCAATAGCTGATGGATACTACATATCCAGGATACCGAATTCCATCATTAACTCTTCTAATTCATCCATCGAAAGCGGCGTGGGGATGGTCATCATGGTGTTATTCTCAATTTTTTTGGCTAATGCTCGATACTCATCTGCCTGAGGATGGGTAGAGTTATATTCGATAACGGTCATTTTACGGACTTCAGCGCGTTGTACCTCGTTATCCCGGGGCATGAAGTGAATCATTTGGGTATTTAAGGATTTGGCCAAGGCCTCGATTAATTCGTTTTCTTTGTCAGTTTGACGACTGTTACAGATCAAACCTCCCAGACGAACGGTCCCAGTTTGCGCGTACTTTAAAATCCCTTTTGAAATATTGTTGGCAGCATACATGGCCATCATTTCGCCAGAAGTTACAATATAGATTTCCTTAGCTTTATTCTCGCGAATCGGCATCGCAAACCCACCGCATACAACGTCACCTAAAACATCGTAGAAGACATAATCTGTATCTGCCGTATACGCTCCATTTTCCTCCAAGAAGTTAATCGCCGTAATTACCCCCCGACCAGCACACCCGACCCCTGGTTCTGGCCCCCCCGATTCTGCACAACGAACCCCCAAATACCCTTCCACCAAAACCTCATTCAGCTCTAAATCTTCGACAGTCCCTCGTTCGCGGGCTAAGTCCATAACCGTCGTTTGCGCTTTACTGTGTAAAATCAAGCGCGTGGAGTCTGCTTTAGGGTCACAGCCAACAATCGTGACCTTTCTCCCCATTTCAGCTAGAGCGACGACCGTGTTTTGGGTTGTCGTCGATTTTCCGATTCCACCTTTGCCATAAATTGCGATTTGCCTCATGTAAATACACTCCTTTATATCAAACTAGTTAAGACTATGGTCTTATCTCCATCGTCCTGTTAAATAACTGCTTCGCTCCCGATTTCCCCCGTGCGAACACGAATAACTTCTTTTAAGGGGAGAACAAATATTTTACCGTCCCCCATGTGCCCTGTTTGATTCGCTTTGATAATCACATCGACCACTTCTTCGACTTGGTCATCCTGCACCACAATCGTTAACATCCGTTTAGGAATCCAGTTGAATTTGGTATCATCCGCCATCTCTTTACTCAACATGTAATTTAATTCAGGGTCGATTTCAGCTGCCCAGCCACCGATTCCCCCTTGCTTCCCACGGCCCTCTACACTTTGAATCGTCAGAGCAGGAAAACCAGCATCTTCAAAAGCCTTCTTTGTAGCGGGTACCTGATGGCGTCGAATTAAAGTCATTATTTCCTTCATTTCTACAACCCCTTTGTCCCTTTACTTACGGTATACGCTTCTTCAACCTCAGTCACAAAGATCTTGCCATCGCCCATAGTTCCAGTCTTGGCGCTTTCGATAATAATAGAAATGGCGTTGTCTAACTTGTCATCTTCAATGACTAAGAGAAGAAGAGTCTTTGGAAACTCATCGTAAACCACATCTCCAATTCGGATCCCCTTAGTCCTGCCACGGCCAAAGACGTGCATTTTTGTCAGCGATGGCATTCCCGCCTGTGCTAAGGCCTCAGCCACAATCTCCGTTTTATCAGGTCTAACAATTGCTCTAATCATTTTCATAGAATTCATCCTCCTTAAAATTTAAATCATTTCATCCAATCGTGAATCTCACTTCTCCATATGGGAGCGGTAGTTCGGACTCTGTTTCGGTGACGTAAGTCACTGGCAATGTAAGTCTCCAGTGCGAGACTATCGCCGCTTTCCCAATAGGAACACCTTGAGTGGCGAAGGAGCTAGACTCCGCCATCGCATCACCTCCCTCAATCGAAATTTCCATACCTCAAATTGCGTCGCACCAACTTAAGAATCTGACTGTATTAAAGAAAAAGACAAAGAGAGCCCTTAATTTTGTATAATTAAGGGCTCTCTAAAACACTTTTCCGCTCCAAATCATCAATCGATTTGGTGCCCGGTTATGAAATTGTACAATCAACAGATCTCTTGGTACTCTATCACTCTATCGCTCTAGCTACTCTTATCCTATGATAACTCTATGACAATCTAGATGGCTCTAATAACAATGAACACATTTATCGAAGTAGGGTTTATACTTTGTACCTAATTACACTAATCACTCAACACTCTTATCCTAGTTCTAATTAAAGATGCATAAATCCCAAGCCTACACGAGCATGTTCTAATAAAGGATGAAGAGATGAACGGCCATAAATTGCTACCGCGATCCATTCTGTGTCCGTCGTCAAACCAATTTTCAGAACATAACTGGCGTTGCTATTGTTATGAATGAAAATGCTATTACTGGCTTCCAAGGTCGCATGGATCAATGCGTGAATTTTTCGAGCATCCTTTGGGATAACACCGGTGTTAAAGGCTGCTGCCAGAACTGAATTCGTTAGTTTTCCAGTATGTTGAAGATTTGTTTCAGTCCCTCCGAGTTCAGTCACACCACTACGCATATTGTACGCTTCAAGCAGGAATTTCTTGAGCTTATCCTCTTCCTCTCTTGTCTCTGTCAGGGCTAAACGTATTGCGGACCGCTCCAAGGAAGGTCGATTCTTATTAACCCTTGTCGGCTCTTGCAAAGCATCCCCTCCCTCTAAATAGAAAACAGAAAAAGCCGCCAGATGTTGTGAAACATCTTGACGGCTTCATTGCCGAATGTTTAATCACTAAGTGATATTCACAATAGTACCCGATAACCCACCCGTTGTCAACGCCAAAAAATCAGCATAACTGTTTAATACATTATACATAAGTCATACATCAGATTGTTGCCCTGTTAACTTTATACTTTCATCCACGAGCGTATTTATCTCGTTCCAATCTTCCGGTAAACCAAACCCATTGCCTGCTCGAATTCTCCCATTCTCAGGATTTTCGCCATCCCAGCAAAAGCAAGAGCCCCAATCACCGTTCCAGTAATCAAGACGACCAGCGAACCCAACGTACGAATGCCGATCAATGGGGTAAGCCATTCACTCCACACCCAGATAACACCCGCCATGAAAAGCGAAGCGATTAAAGATTTTACACTTGTCCAGAACATAGCCCAGCCGTCCATTTGCCCCAAACGTCGACGCAGCATATAAAACAACAAAACCATGTTCACCACAGCCGCAATGCTCGTGGCAAAAGCCAGCCCCCCGTGAGCTAGTGGTCCAATCAATAATACCATAGCAATGACATTAACCACCATGGCAATAATCCCTAAAATCACCGGTGTCCAAGTATCCTGAAGGGCATAAAAAGCACGCGGGAGAATCTGAATCACGGACTGTGAAGAAATCCCAATGGCAAAATAAAACAGTGGGATCGCGGTAGTAAAGGTGTCGTTAGCCGAAAACTGTCCATGTTGAAACAAGACTCGAATCAAGGGATAGCGCAAAACAATCATTCCGACTGAAATTGGCACCGTGATAAAAACGACCATGCGAATAGCGCCAGATATGGTTTGGCGCAGTTTATCCCATTGTTTTAAAGCTGCTTGTTCTGTCATTGTCGGAAAGGTAGCCACAGCAATCGCTAACGCAAAAATACCTACAGGCAGCTGAAAAAGACGATAAGAATACCAAACTGCAGTAATGCTTCCCGGAGGCAGTGTCGATCCGAAGTTATTATTAACCACCACTTGAATTTGATTTAAGGAATAGCTGATGATAATAGGCAAGGCAAGCGCCCCAATCCGACGCACACCAGGATTGTGCCAGTCAATAATTGGGTAGTAACGCACTCCAACTTTCCGTAAAGAAGGTATTTGAACAGCAAAACTTGCGACAGCACCCACAACCACCCCAACCGCAAACCCAGAAATACTCTCAGGTTTAGCGGGGTTTGCTAGAATCGTCCCAAAAAAGATAATGCAGGCGTTATAAAGAACCGTCCCCAAAGCAGAAGGCCAGAAAATTTTGTAAGAATTCAAGACTCCCATAATTAATCCGCTTATAGCCATAAACAAAGGCTGTATCAAGAGAATACGAGTCAAATTAACGGTCAAATGGATATTTCCAATTTTTTCAAATCCCGGAACCATCAAACGGAGAAATTGGGGAGTGAAAAGGAGCCCAATAAAAATGAGTAATCCTAACGTAAGAAAGATTAAATTCACAACCGAGCTGACTACTTTCCAGCCTTCATCAACTTTCTCTTTAGCTATGTATTCCGAAAATACCGGAATGAAAGCAGCACTTAGAACTCCACCGACAAGTAACCAATATAATAAATCCGGAAGAATAAAAGCAGCATTATAAGCATCAGTGGTACTGCCTTGGCCATAAAATCCAGCAATCAGTGTTTCGCGTAAAAACCCTAACAGCCGAGAAATCAATTGAGCAGCCATTAAAAATCCGGCAGCTTTCACGAGTGTACGGTTGGTTGATGACATATCGAGCTGACCCCTTCTCCCCATTCGTGCTAATCCACCATTCAAATTATAGCATTTTTCGCGCGTTCGTAACAAGGATGAATTCAAATGAGATAAATTGAACAGGAGAAAAGAAGCGACAAGGGACGGTTCTGCTGTCTGACTTGGAGAAAGATAGGGGGACGGTTCTCCCGTCTGGAGAAAGACAAAAGAACCGTCCCCCTGTCTGAAAGCGAACTTCGCTATTAGCTTAAGACACTTTCTTTAAATAATCAGCCAAAATCTCCGCCACGGCTTCAGCTGCACCATTTGATTCCTCTGTCGAATTTAACTGAGACCCAAATTCTAACAATAACGCGCCGTCAGAAAGATGTTGATTATACCGCGCATTAGCTGCATAACTAATGTTTGCTTTAAACAGCCCAGGATATTTCTTTTCCCCTATGGCCATGAGTTCTTTTGCTAAAGCTTCATTCTTTTCCCAGTGCGGATTCTGCTTTCCTATCACCACCATCACCCTACTCACACTTTTCCCCTTTACCATGATCGTTGACTTTGGAACCCCAAGAGGGAATCCATCTCTATGAACGTCAATTAATACCTTCATGGAAGGATAATCTTTGGTCATTTTGGTTGCAGTAACAACCGATTTGCTATACGCTTTCATGAAATCCAGCGCATCATGTATTTCCAAGGAGTGAGCAGCACTAATTCCGTTTTGTCCAAGAGCTTTCTTAAGTGTTTCTCCCACCGTTACGACTTCCCCATTTTTGCCAAACTCATGTTCCAATCCTCCGTCTCCTGCATAACTCTCACTGTTGTGCGTATTATATATTCCTACCAAAACTTCTTTCGCCCCTGGCACTGGCTCTGGCGCTGGCGCTGGCGGATTTGGATCCGTGTTTCCATCAGGCTTTTGAGGTTCGATCGGTTCAAGAATTGGACCTTCAAACTCTGGATCATTAGGATTATAAGCCCACCCTAACCACACAGGCCCTTGAGGTGGGGGAGATAAATAGCCCAGAAAAAATGTCCGGGGATCTGCAATATTCACACCTGTTAATAAAAACATACCGACCGCCGCCCCTTGATTCCTTACAAGATCTAAGCGAGCGCGCTCAGGCTGAGAATAACCAGGAACCCCTTCCATTAAAATTGCTTCAAAGGGAAACGACTGTTGAGCTAGAAATCCAATTATTTGACGAGAACTCCCACTCTTGAGGGCATAAGCCAGTCCCATGATAACTAGAATGCTTACCAAGACTAAAAGGAATCCTCGCGCCCATTCTCTCACTCTCCATATTCGGTAATGTTTTTTTTGCCGATGAAAAAAATCTTCCCGTAACAAAGGACTTGTCCCCCTTCCTCTTTTATAGAAGAATTATGAGGGACAAGTCCAAGGTAGAACATTATCAAGAAGATTTTTAGTTGAATAGGTACTTGATCCTTTTAGTTCTCAACTAACGAAGCGTCGTTGGAACAAAGCTATCGACAATTCCAATAACGAGTGAGGACAATAAAGCGCCGATAATTGAAACAGTAATATAGCCGGGAACAATAAACTGACTAAAGTAAATGACGACAGCCGCCGTAATAAACCCAACCGCCCCCCGACCCGTCCGTGTAATTTTGTCACCGAATAACTTTTCAATAGCATAGCCCAGTACAGCGATCACTACTGCTGCGATCAAAGCTCCGGTAAAACCATTCACTTTGAGTCCTGGGACAATGTAACTTACCAAGAGTAAAACTAGAGCTGAAACAACAAACCGTACGATCATTCCTAACATTATTTGTACCCTCCATTCATTTGTTTTGGATTTACTTTATTTCTTAAACCCTTTCCTACTGACTTAGTTTAAACAATAATAACAAAATTTATTAATAAATCATTTATTAATTGATTTTCCTTGATAAATTCCCAGCCTGATGTTAAAATATAGTTTGTGTAACAAGCAAGGAGTATCAATAACCAAAGGGGGTGACTATTAGTGCCAAACATTAAATCCGCCATCAAAAGAGTTGAGTTAGGAAAAGCCCGCATGATTAAGAATGCTGCTGCGAAATCTTTCTTACGGACGACTATTCGTCGTTTTGAAGAATCAATCACAACGGATTCCGAAACTGCAGCACTCGCTTTGAAAAAGGCTATGTGTGCTTTGGATAAAGCCTCCTCCAAGGGTTTGATTCATAAGAACCTGTCAGCTCGCAAGAAATCCCGTCTTACGAGTAGATTCGTTAAAGCTTTTGCCAAAGTAGGGTAGGACATAACGGACTAAAAAGTAAGCGACAAATTAAATTGTTGCTTACTTTTTTTGTTTGCTTTTTTAAGCGAGCTCTGCAAGACACTCCCTCTCCGTCCCCAAGACTTGCACGAGACACGTCCCGCCTTTTCCGTAGAGCGGAAACAGGCCGTCCCCAGTTCCTACCCGGCGCCTCAGCTCGGAGGGTCCGCGATCACACGCTCCGACGCCTATTCCCTTGTCGTAACCAAACTCGCACACTTATTCCTATAACGCACACAAAGTGTCTCTGCGTCAATAAACGCAGACAACGCCACGGGCCACTCCGTCGTTCCTAATCTCCGTCGACCCCAGACCAAAGGGTCCGTGATCACACGCTCCGACGCCTTCGTGTTCGTCGTAGCCAAACTCGGCTTTAATCCTCTTACCTAAAGCAGGACGGGAAACAAGGATGTTTCCCGCCGGCCCTGCGACAAGGATGCATTGGCCGGGAATCCTGCCCGCTTGCATCAAGGACTAACGCCCTAGTTTGGCACGACGACCGCGCATGGCCGAGGACGTGTCTCACGGACCCTCACAAAATTTAATAAGCATTATTTCCAGCAATAATCCCGGATCACCGCCCCCAGTTTTCATAGCTAAGTCTGTATTTAAACACTCTGACAACGCCTTGGAAAGCTGCCCCGTCGATAACCTAACAGATTGTTGCCAGATTTTTTGAGCTTCATAAGGCGAAATTCCTAATACGGAGGGAGCTTCAGCAACATTTCCCCCGCGCTTACGCAAAGCGTCACACCCCAGTAGTAGTCGGACTTGTCGAACCAGCAACGCTAAGACCTTTAAGGCAGGTTCTTTACGCAACACGTCTCTTAAGGCTTGGAGAGCCTTTGCAGAGGACCGACTGGCTACTGCGTCCAAAAGATCAAAGATACTTGTTTCAATTGATTGAGGAGTAATCGCTTTAATATCTTCCGACGTGATCTTCTGGCGTTCTCCCACAAATACGATAAGTTTATCTAACTCTTGAGACAAAACGCCAGTATGGTGTCCCGTCCATTCAATAAATTGAGATGCGACTTGAGTATTCATCGATTTTCCACGTACTTTTAATTCCGACTGAACCCAAGTAAGCCATTCCTGCGGTCGTTTCGGTGCGCAGAATTCCATAATCTCCCCGGTTTTATCTAAAGCCTTGTAAAACTTTCTTCCTCTATGCACACTCTCAGCGATAAACAAAAGGCACGTCCTGGGATTGGGGTTAGCAAAGTAGTCCAAAAACGGCTCCAAATCTGCCGTCTGCCCATCTTGAAAATAATTCACATCTTCAACGATCAGCAGGCGATTGGCAAAAAAAGACATTGTATTTGCCCGCTCTACAATGACAGCTGGTGACAACTCTTTAGCAGAAACTACTTCCATTCCACTTCCAGACGGATCCGTCATGAAATGGAACGACTTAAGGACCTTCAATCCCTCTTGAATTAGAAAACGATCTTCCCCATACCACAAATAAACGGTTGCAACCTTCCCGCTCGCTACACTTTCCTTAATTCGTTCAATCTCACGCATTTTTGCCACCCCCTTTGCCTATTTTAATTGAGACCACCAAAAAAAGCCAGATAAAGAGCTAATTATAACTCTTTCCATAACGAAAACTTGGCTAGCGCCGAGCGCTGCTCATGGATGGCTGCAGCCAAGACTCGAACAGGAACGTAACACCTCCCCACGGGCGGTGTTACAGTCAAACTCTGGTACTTCTAAGCCACATTTTCGGAGTTGATTAATGTCTATTTTCATTTTCACTATATTGGTCATACCAGGACCGCTTATGGGTTCGATACACTTCCACTAGCCTTGGCTACAGGTCTTTGTACCTATCTTACAAAATGGAGTAGTCCAGAAACACTTGAGAGTGGCGCAATGAATGGGGCTGTGCTAGAAAATTATGTGGTCAGTGAAATATTTAAAAGCTACAATAACTCAGCAAAAACACCCTTCATATATTATTATCGTGATAAAGATATGAAGAAGATCGATTTGATAATTGAAGCTGATGGAAAGCTATCCCCCATTGAAATTAAGAAAACTGCATCACCTGCATCACAATTAACTCATGTATTTAATACACTAGATAGAGCAAATATAGACCGCGGAAATGGGGCCGTGCTTTGCATGAAGGAAGAACTAATGGCATTTGATAGTAAAAATTATATCATTCCAATTAGACTCATATGATTGTATAAAGTACAGAAAGTTTGAATAGGAACCCTTTAATTTTGAAGGGACCTATAATGACAATTGCCTAACTTTGGGTGTCGCCAACTTTACGACAAATAATACACTTGACAATAGCAAAAAGTAGTGTAGAATGTTAAAAATGCTAAAATGACGATGAGAGGAAATAGTACAGCCCTGTTTCCATTCTAGAGAACTGCCGTTTGGTGAAAGGCAGTAATGGAAACGACTTGGAACTCTTCCTCGAGTAGCCGACCGAAATTTATTAGAGTAGGCTCGGACGGAGCTTCCACCGTTAAAAGGAAGGAGATATCGGATAGTCGAAATTAACAAACAACGAACCACGAATCTCGATTAACTCCCGTATCTGCAGAGAAGACGGCAATTTGCTGTCAACTTGAGTGGTACCGCGAACTAACCCTTCGTCTCAATCAGAGACGAAGGGTTTATTTTTATTTTAAAGGAGGAAAAGACGATGCGCAAATTATATGTCTTTGATACTACCCTCAGAGATGGAGAGCAGTCCCTGGGTATAACCCTGAATGTCAAAGAGAAATTAGAGATTAGCCACCAGTTAGTGAGGCTCGGCGTAGATATTATTGAAGCTGGTTTCCCAGCTTCTTCGCCAGGTGACATGGAATCTGTCAAAACCATTGCTAAGGAAGTTAAAGGAGTCATCATTTGTGGTTTGACAAGGGCTGCTGTCCAAGATATCGATCTTTGTGCTGAAGCGTTACACAACGCGGAATACCCTCGAATCCACACGGGCATAGGGGTATCTCCAGTTCACATGGAAAAGAAATTGAAGCTTACCCCCGACCAAGTCGTGGAGCAGGCGGTTGCTGCCGTAAAGTATGCCAAGAAATACGTGAGCGATGTTGAGTTTTACGCTGAAGATGCTTTCCGTAGTAGCCCAACGTTCTTGGCTAGAGTGATCGAGAATGTGATTTCTGCTGGAGCTACGGTAGTTAATATCCCAGATACAGTCGGCTATGCTAACCCCTGGGAATACGGAGAACTGATTAATTATGTTATCAATAACGTGAAGAATATTGATAGAGCCATCGTCAGTGTTCATTGCCATAATGATTTAGGAATGGCAACGGCAAATTCCCTTGCCGGTATCAAAGCGGGAGCGAGCCAATTGGAAGGAACCATTAACGGTATCGGAGAGCGGGCAGGGAATACTTCCTTAGAAGAGGTCATCATGTCCATATATACCCGGCGTGACGGGTACGGAGTAGAGAGCAAAATAAACACCCGTGAAATTTCTGCCACCAGCAGACTTGTTTCTCGGATAACCGGAGTGACTGTACCGGATCATAAAGCGATTGTTGGAGCCAATGCCTTCAATCATGCCTCAGGCATTCACCAAGATGGGGTTTTAAAAGATAGGAAAACCTATGAGATCATCCAACCAGAAACCATCGGCGTACCTCAAAATATCATCAGCCTTACCGCAAGATCTGGAAGACATGCACTCCAACATTGTCTGATGGAATTAGGGTATACCATAGAAGGTGCTCAGTTGGATGACGTATATCAAAGGTTCTTACAATTGGCGGATCAGAAGAAAGAAGTGTTTGATCAAGATCTCTATGTCCTAATGGGGGATTCTGGAGGTATTGAAAGCAGTATTGTGCTACAAAGTATGTCTATCGCGACAAATGGGGTTGAGATGGCGACAGCTACCGTAATCCTAGAAATAGCGGGCAAAACGATCACAGATGCCGCATGCGGTAACGGTCCAGTTAATGCTCTATTCAACACTATTGATAGGATAACAGGCAATACTGCCATCCTAGAAGATTATACCCTAAAGTCTGTGACTCGGAGTAGCGAGGCTCTAGGAGAGGCCACTGTAAAATTGCGCAATAATGATGGTCGTCTTGTAGTAGGAAAGGGGTTTTCAACAGATATTATTGAAGCCAGTGCCAAAGCTTATATTAACGCCTTAGATAAGAGAAACTTGCATACCGAGTTAGTAACAGAGTCTTAGTGTGATTCGCCATAGGGCCCGTCTCAACCACAATATTATCAATTTGCTCCGGTGTTAAGTTGTGTTTTTGCACCAGGTCGAGAACTATATCAATAGCATGGTGCGTGTGTCGGCAAGAAGCATTAATTTTTACAGAATTTTATAGCCGTGCCCTAATCATATATTGATATGGCCTTCCAGAAAGTTATCATTTCTATTTGGTACCATCAACTTATACTTTCTGCCCTGAAAAAAAAGCCCCCCACGGATCGTGGAGGGGCAAAAGAAAGAGGAGGAGAAAAGAGATGTTCCTTGCTATTCTTACCCAGTATTTCCTTTTTATACATTCCAAGAATATTTTATCTTAAATTTTTCAAAAGACACAAGCATAAGGCATTTACTTTCTCCTAAGGATGGTTAAAGTTAACGACCTGGCAGTATATCAACTCCGCGTTCACCTATCCTAAATTGGATAGTCCCATGTTCATCCGTCCGATAAACTGGAATGTGGCGCTCTTCCCAATAGTTTAGAACTTCTGGTGAGGGATGCCCAAACGTATTCTTCCCCACCGAAATACAAACAGCCTGAGGATGAATCCCGTCCAACCAAGGGTGATACAAGGAAAACCGGCTTCCATGATGAGGTACTTTGAAGATACTGTTTTCTAAATCGACACCAGTTTCAAATATCTCTTCCATTTCTTCTTGCTCCATATCCGCTGTCAACATAATACTTTGCCCCATGTAGTTAAGCTTAAGCACCAAGGAATTATTATTTGGATCCGAATGCGTTCCTCTGAGAACCTTAGTTGGCCCTAACACGTCCAACCACGCCCCTGAATCAAGCTCGATCCGATCTCCAACTTGAAGCGTCCGTAATCTCTCCGACTGATAGAGCAGCTCAAAGGGAAGTCCTTCCTGCCATTCCTCATTTTCTAACTGCTCCGCGACATCAGGAATACCAACCCAATCTGTCGGAATATTGGCAAGCACCGCCCGGACACCCCCGATATGATCCTGATGTTCATGAGTAATCAATAACGCATCTAAGTGCCCAATTCTGCTTTGCAATAAATAAGGAAGGACAATGCGCTCTCCAGCATCAAACCGATCACTTCTCGGTCCTGCATCCAGCAAGATAGCATGGTTCTCAGGCGTTCGGATTAAGATCGCATCCCCTTGCCCCACATCGATCAGTACGACTTCTAGATCATTCTGTAAATTCCAAGGACTCCATAGGAAAAGAACAATTAGTACTATTCCCCCGATACGAATAGGTAACCACTCTCGAAACCTAACCCGAGTCAACATAGTCACCTGTAACCGCTGCAAGACGCCGCGTAATCTCAATGGACAGTGTTCTAGAATCTTTAAAGCACTACCGCTTAACCCTCTGCTAAGCTGAATCAAGCTCACCTTGACAGCAAAAAGCACACGCTCTCTTCCCCAAAGAATGATTCCCATTCCTCCATACCAAATTATCCAAAAAAGGGGCCCTGGGTTTAACACCCAGACGTCAGCGTACGGTATTTCAGCCAACATCTTCAAAATCGTATTCGTCCCTGCTAAAAGCCAGAGGCTTGCCTGAAAAAAAGGAGCAGATAGCCACCCAGAAAAAGAGAGGATCACCCCGACGAGTCCCACTTCGAGCACACTGCCTAAAATGAAAAGGATAAAGACATTCGCAAAAAATCCTATCAACGATAACCGATGAAACGCCGAAATCAGAAGCGGTAGGGTGGCGACTTGCGCAGCTAATGTACCTGCGACAGCGAAACGCAATAACTTAGGGAGGCGTTCAAGCCACTTTCCCTTGAGAATCCGAGGAGCCAAGACAACAAGCCCCCAAGCGGCTGCAAAGGAAAGTTGAAACCCAAGGTCTTTAATGATTAAAGGATTTTGAATAAATAGGGCTACCGCTGCTAAGCACAGCCAACGTAGCGTGGCCACGTTTCCTCGCCCTAACCGACCAAGCAGAACGACGATACCCAAAACAGTCGCTCTAACAATCGGGGCATTCCCTCCACAAAGTGCAGCATACAGTAAAAGTACCACGACCGTTCCGCTGATTCGCAGCTGCTTAGGCAAAAAGCGCAATAACATCCAAGAAAGTCCAAGCACAAAGGCCACATTAGAACCTGAAGCCGCAAAGACGTGAAGTACGCCTGTCACCTTGTAGCGTTCTTGAACCACATCCGGAATACGACTGGAATCCCCAAAGAGAATCCCCTCCAGCACCCCCGTTTCCTCAGGATCCCAGACCTGAAGCCGACTTCGTACCTGCTGGCGAATTTTCCAAGTTAGACTTGACTGCCCAGCAGAAAGCAGTACTGCATCTCCTTGCGCACTCAACGTGCCACTTAAACCCCGAACCGCATAATACAGGCGCAGGTCAAATGCACCGGGAGTCCCAATCGGCTTAGGCCTCTCTAAACGTGCCAAGAAACTTACACGATCTCCTTGCTGTACCCTCATCCACTCTCCCGGAATCTGCTCCAATCTATCTGCATAAACCGTAAGCCGATAACTCTGTCCGTATAATCCTCGCCAATGTTCACCCAGAGCATACGCTGTATCCGCCGTATCCGACGTATCCTTTGAAGTGCCACCTTCAACTTCCTCGACACGAACTATGCCAACAATTTTATCCTCAGAAATGTTCCAATCCTGAATATGACCAACAATCCCCACATGATCCAAAGAAATGGGATCTAACAAAGTTCGATCCGCTAGTGCACCATACCCATTGCCAAATAAGAGACTTGCGCCAAGCAAAAGGATTTCTGGCCGAAACACTCGTCCAAAAAAATCACGGGGCCGCCAAAATACAAGGCGTACCCCCAGTAATATGAGAACCCCAAACGCCCAAAGACGTGCTTGCTCTGGTAAATACGCGCCACTGACTCCCCCAATCAAGAGAGCTGTAGCTCGTCCGATCCAAGGATCTTTCATGGACTAACCGTCACTTGCGAAGCCATTTTCTCGTAAGTCTTTGCTCCAATACCTGAAACATTCTCTAAGTCTTCAGGCCGAGTAAATGGTCCGTGTTCTGTCCGGTATTGAATAATGCGTTCCGCTAACGCCGGCCCGACACCAGACAACTTGTCCAATTCAGCTGCTCCAGCGGTATTGATATTAATCTTTCCACTAGCCAGTGCCGGGCTGCCCCCACCACTATTAACAGATCCAATACCAACAGATCCAACACCCGTTCCATTTGTTGACCCAATATTATTCCCAGCGCCACTACCCACCCCTACCGCCGAATTCCCCCCCTCTGTGGTCTCCGATGAAATCGGGGGAGCTTTAGATGGCACGTTTATCTTTTGTCCGTCCTTAAGCCTCTCAGCTGGATTCATACTCTCCAGGTTAGCCTCCAACAAAGGACAGACCTGCTTCAGAGCATCATCCAAACGGGCATCCGGAGCTAAATGAACGAGCCCCGGTTTCTCAACTGCTCCTGCGACGTAAACAACGATTTCTCGGCTTGAAACTGTTTTTTGTAGATAGGCATTAGAGCCATGAGGTAAAAAAAGCCTCCAAATGGCAAAAATAACAAGGCCCATGAGCACTAACCACCAAGCATAGCGAAGCTTACGTTCCATACGCAGATTCCTCCGTCCTTTGCTTTCCGTCCATAAATACTGTAGTTTTATTTCTTTTATTTCTTTTATTTCTTTTGATTTTATTTTTTATCTGACTTCTCTTTATTCCTTCTTTTTCCTGCTGCGAAGTCTGGTTTATCCTGTCGTATTTGGTAATTTAAATAAAATCTTACAGAAGATCTATCTTCTTATTTTTTTATAATATGGTTATAGACTCCACTTGAATCAATAGCGACATGAGACAACAATAGTGTTCTAAATGGCACATACATCTGTGACATTCATCTGATGCCCTGGAGCGGTAGCCATCAGAGTATCAGTAGTATCTGGTTAGAGGATTGGCTTAGATATGAACTCTATGGAGAGGGTACACTCTACAGCCTACAGGAGATTCCGGGGAACCCCTTACTGCACAATAGAAGGATGATGCGTATCAGTTAGGTACTTGAAACATGTAAAGATGGAGGAGTGATTTATAATACACGTATTTGTAAAAATGCTGAGTTGAGTGAAGTGCATTTACTATTCAGCGAATAATGGCTATAGTTATTTCCCTTGCTATTTGGTTCTTAATTCCAGGTAAGTAGGAACTGTAAGAAAACACTTTTTTGTAAATCATTAAATAGTAAAATTAATAAGGGGTTGATTAAAATTGGGAATACCCCAGATTGTCAACATTGTATCTTGGATTTTTTTGGGTATATTTTTCTTCACTGGTCTTATCAATTTTATAAATCCAAGATTTATGTGGAAAATACATGAAGAATGGAAGGCAACCAAAGAACCACCAAAATCCTTATTTATAATTCGTAGAATTATAGGATTCATCATAATGTGTATCCCCATAGCTTGGTTAAGTTTTGTATACTATATGGCACATATGTAGAATGATGTGCACTAACTCTCACCTCCAACAACTTTCCCATATCATCGAAAGTGAAGAGAGAGATTCATAATTCACACTATTCCCCTTCATTCAATAGCCTTGGACAACAAGCAAGGATGAGGATGAGGATGAGGTTTAGCTTCGCTTCTTCTTTAAATTCTTCTTCGTATATTATCCATTTACTTTGAGCTCATAAGTATCTTTCCGAGTTCTAATACAAGCCATCTAGGTGTGAACCTTATCGAAAAAACCAGTAATTTATTAATCATTCCAGCAACCTCAACTCGTTTTTCTTTAAATAAAGCTCTGTATCCTATTTTCGCGACTTTCTCTGCGCTCATAACAGATGAATTAAACAATCTTGTATTCAGTAGTTTTGCCTTCTCCGCAAATTCCGTTTGGGTTGCTCCGGGACAAAGTGCGGTGACAGAAATACCAGTTCCCTCAAGATCCTTGGATATTCCTTCGGAAAAGTTTAATACGTATGATTTGGTAGCACAGTAAATTGCATTGAGTGGTGCTGGAGCAAAAGAGCCTGTTGAACCAATGTTGAGTATTTTCCCAGAACCACGCTTAAGCATATCTGCAATAGCCAGTTTGGTAAGGTGGGTGAGGGATACCATATTCACCTGTATAAGCTGTAGTTCCTTGTTAAGATCTGTTTTTTGAAATTCCCCGTAAATCTGTGTCCCCGCATTGTTTACCAAAATATCAATGTGTATAGATTTTTCTTTTAGTTCCTTGAATATTTCATCCGGGGATGTCGGTTGAGATAAATCTTTAGCAATGATAGTTATAGAAATGGGATAATTATTAGTCAATTCAGATGCAAGCTTTTCTAGCTGTGTTTTTCTTCTTGCAACCAATACCAGGTCATAGCCGTCATTAGCAAATAGTTTTGCTATTTCCATTCCTATTCCGCTTGAAGCACCAGTGATTAATACTGTTTTATTCACAATTTTTCACCTCTCAAATATTTCTAATTAAGTTATACCTTATTAGTACTTTGCATCCAATGATATATAACGAAAAAGTATTGACTTATAACGCACTACAAAATAATCTATATTTGTGCTATAAATAACTTTAATTAGGTGGTTTATTTATGAGAAATGAATCTTCAATATCGGTTACCAAAATGTCAACAGTTTTTAATTTTTTTGAAGTTAATGGTATTAAAAGAGAAAAGGCTTTGGAGACAATCGGTATTAGCCCTTCCATTCTGGAGTCACCCGATAACAGGTTGATAGCTGATGAAGTTTATAAGATTCTTCAAGAAGCTATGAGGCTGGCTAATAATGAAAGTATAGGTCTTTATCTGGGAGAACTTTTATCAAAAGGCTTTTCGAACATTCTTGGATACGTTCTGATGAATTGCCGTACTTTAGGTGATGCATCAGAAAAATATTGCAGGTATGAAAAAATTGTTGATGAAACTAGTATTACTGATGTTCGAATAGAGGGTAGTTTTGCCATTGTAAGTATTACAACCATCGACAGAATACTCTTAAATAACAGGCAGTTTTCCGATTATAAGATATCCGGGCTGCTATCTTATATAAAAATGCTAACTGGAAAAAGTATAAACTTGAATGAGGTGCATTTTACACATCGCAAACCCAAAGATATATCCGAATATAAGAGAATTTTTCAATGTCCAGTTTATTTCGAAAAGCAGGTTAGTGCTTTGGTCTTCGACAACTTGCTATTGAATCTACCTATTATCGAACCAAATAATAATCTGCTTGATCTATTTGAAAAGAAAGCTCAAGAAACTATTGAATTATATGATGGTGATGAAACCTATTCCAAAAAGGTTACACGTATAATCTTGAAAGAAATGAATAGAGACATGCCATCTATTAAAGTAGTAGCCAGAAAGCTGGCAATTAGTGTTCGAAGTTTGCAGACATATCTTAATAAAGAACAAACCTCATTCACTAAAATTTTGAATGAAATACGTAAAGATATCGCTTTACAATGCTTGAATGATAATAATGCCTCTATAGATGAAATCGCATATATTATTGGTTTTTCAGAAGCAAGTGCTTTCCATAGAGCATTTAAAAAATGGACAAGTCTTACTCCAAGTGAATTCAGAGTTGCTGCACATTCTTCTTATTATATTCAGTAAAAGACCTGTACCTGGTATTGCCGGGCAGACCTGCCGTAATCTGCTTGCCGTAATGGTGTTTCCCGTTCGTATCGTCCCTGGGCCGATAGTCTTGGCGCACCTGCGGCTTGGCTCCCTCACGCATGAACGTATCCGGGCCATCGGGTATTCGGTTATCAAAGTACCGGTAGGAGAAAAATCATCCTCTCACTTATTAGGACAGTTATCACTGTTTCGTCGTCCCTTTAACGGTATTTTCCCAAATAAAAAACGCCTGGCAGTTGAATGAACTGCCAGGCGTTTTCTCTTTATGAGAGCTATTCAATTTCCGGCGGCAGGGTTCGGAATAAATCGCAGTCGAAAAAATCTATAATGCTTAAATCCAATCCATCACACAGTTTCTTTACCACTTGTTGCCGTAAAGCCCCTAGATAGCTATATGCTCTGATCTAGGAGGGCTAATGGCTTAGCCTTAACTTGGGGTCATACTCGATAGTCAGAAACGGATGTTCGTTTAATCACCCAAGAATCCCCCAGATTCATCTGTGGGGAGTGTCAATGTAACCGCGCTTACATGGCTGCAACATACTGTATACGGTGGAGGGCGTTACTCCTGCCAGCCGCGCAAGCTGTGTATATGATATACCGCGCTGTTTTTGTTGACCACTATCATTTTAATGCCTGCAAACATTAAGCTGCTTTCCGTTTGTATGCGCGCATCGCAAATAGATATGCGACGATCAGTATCCCTAAGCACCACGCGAGCGCAACCCAAATATCATTTCCGACGGGCTGCACCGCCAGCAGGGAGCGGATGGCTTCCACTATTGAGGTCACTGGCTGGTTTTCAGCAAAGGCCCGAACGACCGGCGGCATCGTCTCAGTCGGTACAAACGCTGAGCTGATAAACGGAAGGAATATTATCGGATAGGAAAAGGCGCCTGCACCGTCCACCGATTTTGCGGACAGTCCGGCAATCGCCGCGATCCATGTCAAGGCCAGCGTAAACAGCGCGAGTATACCGGCCACGGCAAGCCATGAGAGTACCCCTGCCGACGAGCGGAAGCCCATTATGAGCGCTACGAGAATGATTACGACAACCGAAATCGCATTGGATACCAGTGAGGTCAGCACATGCCCCCACAGCGCGGCCGAACGCGCAATCGGCATGGAGTGGAACCGTTCGAAGATGCCGCTTTGCATATCCATAAACAGACGGTAAGCCGTATAGGCGATGCCACTTGCAATCGCCATCAGCAGGATGCCGGGCAACAGGTAATTCACATAGTTATCCGTGCCGGTTTGAATCGCGCCGCCGAACACATAAACGAACAGCAGCATCATCGCGATCGGAGTGATGGTGACCGTGATGATGGTATCCATGCTGCGGAAAATATGACGCATGGAACGTCCAAGCATAACACCCATATCGCTGAAAAAGTGTTTCTTAATCGTTTCCATTTACTTTTCCTCCTTCTTGCCGATGATTGCGAGGAATATTTCCTCCAAGCTCGGTTGTTTTTCAACATACTCTACTTTAGCGGGCGGGAGCAGCTTTTTCAACTCAGCAAGCGTGCCGCCCGCGATAATCTTACCCTCATGCAGAATGGCAATTTGATCGGCAAGCTGTTCAGCTTCCTCCAGATGCTGCGTGGTCAGGAATACCGTCGTGCCGCCGTTAGCAAGTTCTTTGACAGTCTTCCAAACCTCGATGCGTCCTTCGGGATCAAGCCCGGTGGTCGGCTCGTCGAGGAAAATAAGCTGCGGTTTTCCGCTAAGGCTCATGGCGATGTCGAGTCTGCGGCGCATACCGCCCGAATAGGTGGAAACCCTGCGGTCGGCGGCATCGGTCAGGCCGAAGCGGTTCAGTAAATCGTCCGCGACCTGAAGCGGATTTTTCAGGTGTCGTAGCCTGGCGATCATGATAAGGTTTTCCCGCCCGGTCAATATCTCGTCCACGGCGGCAAATTGCCCTGTCAGGCTGATCGACTGCCGTACATGGTCGGGCTTTGACGCGACGTCAAATCCGTTTACGACGGCGGTGCCTCCGTCCTGTTTAAGCAGCGTGGTGAGGATTTTAACAATCGTCGTCTTGCCCGCGCCGTTGGAGCCAAGTAGGGCGAAAATCTCACCTCGCTTCACTTCAAAATCGACGCCCTTTAGGACTTCTGTGTCCTTGAAAGACTTTCGCAGACCTTTCACTTCAATTGCTTTTTCCATCCCGCTATCCCCCTTTTACTTTGTTTTATCCGTAACCTTTTTCATGACCTTGTTAACTTCTTGGTCAACAGATTCTTGATAGATGTCAGCGTGAGTTTTTGAATTTTTGACTAGATCATCGCAGAAAGCCGCTACGTCACTGCCTGTCACTTCGAGCACGCCTTTCCCCAAGGCCGCGCCCTCTTCAAAAAGATCGATAATTCCCGAGAACAAAACCATCCCGTCGGTTAGCTCACCAGAGCCGCCCTTAAAGAGATATTTTTGAATCTCTTTATAAACAATCTGATAATCTTGCGGGAGCGCTTTGACACGCGCCACGTGCGCTCGCCACTCTTTTTTGCCTTTGATGATATCTTTTATGCTCATTTTATCCTCCTATTTACCTAATTTTTTAGCGATATTATTGTTGAGTTGCTCGCGCCACTTGTCGCGAAAAGACTTTGCCCCTTCTTCGCCGGCCAGCGCTGAACAGAAGCCTTTGATATCGTCACCCAAAACCTCTTGGACACTCTGACCGTCCGCCGCCGTTTCTTCGAGCAGGCCAAGCACACCGTCAAGAATTGGCATGAGGTTGCGACCGGTGAAATCTGAGTACGCCCAAAGATTGGCATTAATTTTTTCCCATGCCGCTTGATAATCAGTCGGCAGCTTTTTGGCTCGCGATTCAAAAGTTTTCAATTCTTTAGTCATGTCGCTGCCTGTGATATTTTCCCAAAAATTCATTATTTTTTCTCCTTTAACTCGTTAATTTTCAACGCAACAAATTCCCATTTTTCCCAGAACCTCCGCAGCTCCTCACGCCCCGCGTCGTTGAGCGCGAAAAACTTTCGCGGCGGTCCCATGTCGGAGGGCTTCTTGGTGATCTCTACCAGCTTGCTTTTTTCAAGCCGGATCAGGATGGTGTACACCGTTCCCTCCACAACATCTGTGAAGCCGAGGGCGTTCAGCCGCCGCGTGATTTCATAGCCGTAGGTTTCTTTGCGGCTTATAATTTCAAGGACACAGCCCTCAAGGACGCCTTTGAGCATTTCCGTTAGGTTTTCCAGCACAATCACCCCTTGCTATTCTGTATGACCGATATTCAGTATTACTTACTACTGCTATAAAGTAACACGTAGTAGTCGGTTTGTCAATAGCGGTTGTTCTGATAATGAATTTCAACTAATGCAAGATGCTAACCGGCAAGCAATTTGACTCCTTCATCTTGAATGGAATAAAGAAAGGGCCTGATTTTTCAATCAAGCCCGGTGGGGATAGTAAAATGTACTATCAATGAAATGTTGGTAGAATGAGATAGTTGCGACTAATTAAACAAGGCAGGTGGATTGACAAATGATCCACCTGCCTTTATTTAGTCACTAAATGTAAATATCTCTTCAATGGGAACTTTAAATATTTTTGCGATATCAAAGGCCAATTTTAGAGATGGATTATATCTTCCAGCTTCTAAATGAACTATGGTCTCGCGGCGTACCCCCACTAAATTAGCTAATTCGTCTTGAGACATCTCAGCCAAGAAACGATGCTTCTTTAAAGTTGTTACTAATTTTCCCATTTATAGATCACGTTCTTCGAAATATTTCAGTAAAAAAACAAAACTGAGCAGAGGCACTGTAAAAATAATCTCTATACCAGTGAAAATAATGTCCTTAGATATACCTAACCCCTTCAGGAAAAGGATCACCATAAGTCCCAGCATTGTTATAGCAAAGCATGCAAGCCCGGTCTTTGCAAGATTCTCAAAAAACCTTTCATCTGTTGGCTTGTTATAATTTCCAAACCATACGAGCCAAGCAAACCACCAATACCATGTCTCATTACCCGTAAGGGGACCAAGCAATCCGAATAATCCAAGGAAACCGAATAAGGCTAAAGGGTTGAACCTCTTTTTCATAAAATCACTCTCCGTTATATATTTATAACATGATGTTATAAATATATAACTAACGCCTGACGATGTCAAGGTGCACATGAAATATGGCCGTTCCTAAGTCAGGCTCATCGTACCCTAATCTCAAACGTCCTGCTCAAATTATGATCGTCGGACGGCTCATTTGCCCTGCATCGAAAAGAGCCTATACGGCCAGATTGCTCTTAGTCCAATCCCGAGCACTGGGTCACACAAGTCCCTTATAGTAGAACTGCCGCCCGCGTCGCGAGTTCACTCCGTTCTCCGCGAATCAATCGAACCTGACCATAGAAGGATTGACCATTTAACCGTGCCGCGACATAAGCTAAACCGTTACTTTCCTTATCTAGATATGGATGATCAATTTGATCTGGATCTCCGCAAAGCACAATCTTTGTCCCCTCACCCGCTCGCGTAATAATCGTTTTTACTTCATGCGCAGAAAGGTTCTGGGCCTCATCAATAATCATGAACTGATTGGGAATACTTCGCCCCCTAATATAGGTGAGCACTTCAATTTCAAGTTGCCTCTTCTTGATTAGCAGATCAATGGCGCTGTCAACAATAGCTTCGCCGCCCTTTTCGCGCTCTTTTTCCCGCCGTGGTCGAAGTAAATATTCAAGATTATCATAAATCGGTTGCATATAGGGACGAACCTTCTGATCCTTCTCTCCAGGAAGAAATCCAATATCTTTACCAAAAGGGACAATCGGCCGAGCACAAAGCATCCTGATATAGAGTTCCTCATGAACCGTTTGTTCTAAACCGCTCGCCAAAGCAAGAAGAGTCTTCCCGGTACCTGCTGGACCCATCAAATTAACCAACTTGATCTCTGGATTGTTGAGCATTTCCAAAGCCCAAGATTGTTCCATGTTCTTAGGCCTAATATCCCAGGAGGCGTGACTTGGACCCATATGATAAACTAACTTTTCCCCATTTGGAGACGAAACTAAGGGGAGTACTGAGTCATCACTCAAAACAGCTTTTACACAGCGATTTGGCAGCAAGGGTATCTTTAATGGAACATACTTACTTTTATAAAATTCGTCAACCTCTTCATCCTCCAAAGGCAGTACGATAATCTCGTCCATAATTGGGGGCAGCACAACTTTGTCATTATGATAATCATCCGTTAAGATTCCTAAAGCATCCCCTTTAACACGCATGGCAATATCCTTCGTGACCAGTATAACCGGTCGAGTTTCCTCTCGCGACAAGCTCAAGGAAACCGCAAGAATTCGGTTATCTGCCAAAGCCAAATCCGAGTTCAGCGGCAAAACATCACTAGAATAATGATTTAATTCAATACGAATCGTTCCTCCATTCGGTAAAATAACACCTTGAGAAAGTTGACCAATGTCTCGTAAACGATCAAGATGACGGATGGCCTCTCGAGCAGCCCGACCGACATTCTCCATAAGTCGTTTCTTACTCTCTATTTCCTCTAATACCACGAAAGGAATAACAACATCACTTTCCTGGAATTGGAATATTGCATTGGGATCATGCAGTAACACACTAGAATCGAGTACATATACTTTTTGCAAAATATAGAACACTCCTTTTCTGTCACTCTTTTAATACTATATTCCATATATTACTAATTATCTTCTACCTGACGACCAGTTAACGACTCCACTCTCCCTTAAACTATATTCCAGAATAAACTAACCATTCATAACTAGATGAAGCCCCTCAAAAAAAGCTCACTCGTAGGAAATAAAGCTGACCCATACGAGAAATAGAGCACACAGAATCTGCCATCTTCCTGAACGACAAGCAGGGACGGTTGTTTGACTTGTTTGCCAAGTCAAACAACCGTCCTACTACAACTCCTTGCGCCAAAGCTGACGCTTTTGTCGGCACCCCGCTCCCTAAAGACAAAAGCAAATACAAGGCCAAGAACCGTCCCTGACCTTGCACCTGACCTTGCACATACATGTTTAGGCATTTGGATTGAATGCTAACTGTCAAAACTTTACTTTTCTAAAAGTATTACTTATAATATTAGTAATACTTTTAGTTAGGATGGAGGGAGATTAGTATGGCAAAACAACTTCTTTCTGGTAAATTAACTAGTAAAGGACAGTTAACTATTCCAGTTGAACTAAGAACTCTTTTAAACATAAAAGAGGGAGACAGATTAGCTTTTGTCTTAGATGAAAACGAAAGAATTATTGAAGTTCAGCCTAAAACTAAAAAGTCAATTCGAGGGGTCATGGGAGCATTGAAGTCTACCTCCTCCATAGATGTAGATGAAGCAATTGAATTAGCTATAACAGAACGGGCAAAAGCAGTTACCAGTGGTTTAAGGGAATTCGAAAATGAATAAGCCTATGATAGCTGATACCAACATCTTGATTCGTTTATTCGTAAAAGACGATGACGCTCAAATCGAGCAATTGGTACGACTTATTGAACAAGGTGAGACTACGTTTTATATTCTGTCACTTGTTCTAATCGAAGCCTATTGGGTCTTGCGTAAAGTATATAGATTCGAAAAAGAAGCAATTTTACAAGTGTTTGAGGATTTTATTGAATCTGACGGAGTTGAACTCGAAGAAGACATTCTGATGCAACATGTCTTAGTTCGGTTTCGTGAGATAAATGTAGATTTTGTAGACGTTTACTTAGCCGAGAAGTCAAGGAGTTTAAAGCTACCAATATTGACATGGAACTCTAAGGATTTTAGAAAGCTAGGCTGTGAATTTTACAGACCACAAGATATTTCACTATAAGACAATGTTTAAATTTCTTTAGAATAAATTAGTAAAAGCAAAAAGACTCTAATTATAGTTAGAGGTCTTTCTGCTTTACACAACTCACAACAAACGTGCCGCTCGTGTTGCCAAGTCACTTCGTTCCCCGCGGATCAGTCTAACCTGACCATAGAAGGATTGACCATTTAACCGCGCCGCGACATAGGCTAACCCGTTACTCCCCTTATCTAGATAAGGATGATCAATTTGATCTGGATCCCCGCAAAGCACAATCTTTGTCCCCTCACCCGCCCGCGTAATAATCGTCTTTACTTCATGCGCAGTAAGGTTCTGAGCCTCGTCAATAATCATGAATTGATTAGGAATACTTCGGCCCCGGATGTAAGTGAGCACTTCAATTTCAAGCTGTCGTTTCTTGATCAACAGGTCAATCGCGCTGTCAACAATAGATTCTCCACCTCTCTCGCGCTCTTTCTCCCGCCGTGGTCGCAGTAGATATTCAAGATTATCATAGATTGGTTGCATATAGGGACGAACCTTCTGATCCTTCTCCCCTGGAAGAAAGCCAATATCCTTGCCGAAAGGGACAATCGGCCGAGCGCAAAGCATCCTATGATAATTCTCTGCATGAACCGTTTGTTCCAGGCCACTCGCTAAAGCAAGTAGAGTTTTTCCAGTCCCTGCAGGGCCCATCAAATTGACCAACTTGATCTCAGGATTATTGAGCATTTCCAAAGCCCAGGATTGTTCCATATTCTTCGGTCTAATATCCCAAGAGGCGTTACTCGGCCCCATCTGATAGACTAATCTTTCACCATCTGGAGACGAAACTAAGGGGAGTAGTGAGTCATCACTCAAAACTGCCTTTACGCAGCGATTTGGCAGCAATGGATCCTTTAAGGGGATGTATTTATTTTGGTAAAGTGCAGCAACCTCGGTATCCTCTAAGGGCATTATTGAGATCTCATCCATAATCGGAGGCAGTACCACTTTGTCATTATAGTAATCTTCCGTTAAGATTCCCAAGGCATCCGCTTTTACACGCATGGCAATATCTTTAGTAACCAAAATGACGGTGCGTTTTTCTTCACGAGTTAAATTTAAGGAGACCGCTAGAATTCGGTTGTCCGCCAAGGCCAGATCCGAGTTTAGTGGCATAATATCATTGGAGTAATGATTCAACTCGATCCGAACATTTCCTCCGTTCGGCAATATAACACCCTGAGAAAGTTGACCAATGTCTCGTAAGCGATCAAGATGACGGATGGCCTCTCGGGCGGCTTGACCGACATTCTCCAAGAGACGTTTCTTGCTTTCAATCTCCTCTAAAACCACATAAGGGATAACTACCTCATTATCTTGAAATAGAAATATCGCGTTAGGGTCATGCAGTAACACACTGGAATCGAGTACATATACTTTCTGCAAAGATATAACACTCCTTTTCTGTCGCTCTGAAATGACTCAATTCTTTATCTTCCCTGCCATCACAACTGCTGCCAAGCAACAGGTCCATCCCTCCCAATAATCGGAATGCACTTCTAGGTGCTATTTTCAATACTTTGGTTCATATTAAAATTGTAACATACTTATGTAAAGCGAAAGCTTACTTAATGTTAAAGAAATGTAAAAATTGGCCCCGAAAGGCCAATAATACAAAAACAATGTATCCACTTTACTTAACAACCACGTTTCGAAACCAAAGAAGCAAAAGGAACGTCCCTACACTTTCTCCGAGAACTGTGTCACACAAGTCCTCCGTTCCCAGCCCTAGCCCGGGACGCTGTGTCACACAAGTCCAAGAACCGTCCTTGACCTTACACTGACCTTGCGCTCCTCAAAGCAAGACGGCGCACATGAAATGTGCCGTCTCCCACGCATTCCGTCCCTGCTCCATACCGGTCCCGCCCCGCCGTTCCAAGCCCGGGACGCAGTGAGACACAGCGCGACGTCTTTTACGTAAGCAGCCCAGCAAACTTCCGTGTAAGCGACCCCAAATACGGGGCTGAGCACAGGACGTGCGAAGCCGCCAACTGAGCCAAGGATGGCGAATTGGCGGGAACCCCGCTCCCCAGATCAGAAGCTTACACGGTTAGTTTGCTCTGCGTCGTATGATCCGAGCGCTGTGTCTCACAAGTCCCTATCTACCTAACTACAATATTAACCAACTTACCCGGAACCGTAATCACTTTAACAATAGCCTTCCCTTCGGTAAATTCCAAAACCTTGGGCTGGGTAAGCACCATCTTTTCCAAATCTGCCTTTGTAGTATCAGCTGGCACAATAATCCGGTCTCGAACTTTACCATTCACTTGAAGAACAACCGTTACTTCATCTTGGACAAGAGCAGCTTCATCCACGACGGGCCAAGCCTGTTTGTGAATGCTCTCCGTATGCCCAATTTCCATCCAGAGCTCCTCTGTGATATGCGGAGCAAAGGGGGCAAGAAGTAATAGAATTGCTTCAACAGCCTCCCTGCCGACCGCAGCATCCGCAGTAGGCTGTTCCTTATAGATGTACAAAGCGTTGACCCATTCCATGACAGTACTAATCGCCGTGTTGAAATTATTACGTGTTCCAATGTCTATCGTCACATGCCGAATAGCCATATGAGTATGCCGGCGCATATCTTTACTGATTGCATCCAGGCTCGCCCAGTGGTCCGTTTGGCCCTTAGATGAGGCTGGGTGATTCAGAGTTTCCTTAATAATCGGCTCATATTGAGCGACCAGACGCCAAACTCGGTTCAGAAAACGATAACAGCCTTCAACCCCTTGATCACTCCACTCTAAGTCTCTCTCAGGAGGGGCAGCAAACAAGATGAATAGGCGTGCCGTGTCCGCCCCATAATTTCCAATAATCACCTCAGGGCTCACAACATTCCCTTTGGATTTAGACATTTTAGCTCCATCCATACAAACCATTCCTTGTGTAAGCAAGTTTTGGAACGGTTCATCCGCTTTCACGTGTCCTAAATCCCGCAAAGCCTTAGTAAAGAAGCGTGCATACAGAAGGTGTAGAATGGCATGTTCCACCCCCCCAACATATTGATCTACGTTCATCCACTGATCCACCGCAGATTTAGTGAAAGGGGCTTCCGTGTTGCGAGGGTCAGTATAGCGCAAAAAATACCACGAGGAACAAACAAACGTATCCATCGTATCCGTCTCACGCCGCGCCACTCCTCCGCACTGAGGACACGTTGTTTCTGTAAACGACGCTGATGTGGCTAAAGGATTTTCTCCAGCCTTAAAGATAACATCTGCGGGAAGCAAAACAGGCAACTGTTCTTCAGGCACGGGTATTGTCCCGCAAGATTCACAATAGATGATCGGAATAGGAGTACCCCAATAACGTTGACGAGAAATGAGCCAATCCCTCAAACGGAAGTTAACTTTCCTTTGACCCAGACCACGGCGTTCCGCTTCATCTGCAATCCGTTCTAAGCCCTCATTACTATCCAGACCATCAAAGGAATCGGAATTGACCATAATTCCTTTCCCCGTGAAAGCGCTCTCAAGCGCTTGATCTTTCGCCTCTGGTGCACTCCCCGCAGGAACAATTACCGAACGAATCGGCAGATTATATTTTGTTGCAAACTCAAAGTCCCGTTCATCGTGAGCTGGCACACCCATGACCGCGCCCGTTCCGTATTCGAGCAGCACATAGTTCGCAATCCAGATCGGCACTTTTTTCCCACTCAGCGGATTAAGACAATACGACCCGATGAACAGCCCTTCTTTTTCAGCGTCCGTAGACGTCCTGGCAATTTCATTAAGTCCCTGCATTTTTTTAATGAACGCCGAAACATCCGCTTCATACTCTGTTCCACTGACCAACTCTGTGACCAAGGGATGTTCTGGAGCTAAGACCACATAGCTCACTCCAAAAAGGGTGTCAACCCGGGTGGTATACACAGAGATCTTCTCTGGACGCCCATCCAAAGGAAAACTGACCTCCACTCCTTCAGAACGACCTATCCAGTTGCGTTGCATGGTTTTCACCTTTTCAGGCCAGCCCGGCAACTTATCCAAATCCTCAAGCAAAATATCCGCATAATCCGTAATCTTGAAAAACCACTGTTCCAAGATTTTCTTCGTTACAATGGTATCACACCGTTCACATCCTCCATCCACAACCTGCTCATTAGCAAGCACTGTGCTACAGGACGGACACCAGTTCACAGCAGCCTTTTTCTTATACACTAAGCCATGTTTGTAAAACTCGATAAATATCCACTGCGTCCATTTATAATAGCCTGGGTGGCAGGTCGCCATCTCCCTGTCCCAATCATAGGATATTCCCATTTCTTTAAGCTGACGCCGCATATTAGCAATGTTTTTCCAAGTCCAGTCCGCCGGAGGGGTTTGGTGCTTAATCGCAGCATTTTCCGCTGGTAAGCCAAAGGAATCCCAACCGATAGGGTGTAGGACATTATACCCTTGCATCCGCTTATAGCGAGCGATGACATCCGCTATAGAGTAGTTACGCACATGCCCCATGTGCAGATCTCCCGAAGGATAAGGAAACATAGCCAAGGCATAATACTTTGGCTTTGAAGAAATTTTTTCCGTCTTATAGGCTTTGCTCTCCACCCAATGTTCTTGCCACTTCGGTTCGATCTGGGAAAACGAATACTTCTCTTGCATAGAGCCTGCCCCCTTAAAGATTAATCTCAAGAATTTATATAAATAAACAAAACTATCAAAGCAAAGATACTCAAAAAGAGCAAAAGTCTCCCGTCCCTGAAGGGACGAGAGACTAAGCTCCCGTGGTACCACCCAATTTCAAAAAGTGCTCAAACGATTATAACGGCTCGCACCGGTGTTCATTGCGACCTGAACACAGCTCCAAGGCGAGTTCCAAAAGTTCCCTACAACGGCTTTCACCTAACGCCGCCTCTCTAAATGAGGGTTCCTAAGTACTGCTCCCTATCATGGCATTTACATTTCATTCACGACTTTTGACTATACTAAGTTAGGGTCGAAGGAGACAACTCCAGCGTCCTTCCAGAGACGTTCAAGCTGATAAAATTCACGCTGATCAGGGGTCATCACATGAACGACTAAATCGCCGCCACAATCCATCAAGACCCATTTAGCAGACGGTAATCCTTCAAGATGGAATACCGGTACACCCATCTCAGGCAACTTTTCTTCCAAATGGTTGGTTATAGCTTTAACCTGAGTTGTCGTATTTCCCGTTACAATCAAGCAATAATCCGTAACCATAGATATCTCCTTTAAATTAAGCAAGGAAACATCGATGCCTTTTTTGTCTTCAACAATGTCAACGACTTGTTTAAGCATTTTTTGATCCAGTTCCAATATTTTTCCTCCTTTGCAAATCCTCATAGGTCAATTGGGTTAAGGGATGAATCGGATTGTTCCTTTTCTTTAAGTATATCAAAGTGCGCTCAACACAGTCTAATGTACCCTTTTCTAAATCATCATACAAGGAATGGCGCAAAATGTCCACTTCTGGAAAATCTCGACTAGGTTCTGTCAAATCAGCACTATAGATGAGCATCTCCAAAGGAGACATTCCTGGCCTCCCTAACGTATGACTCGCAATAGCCGCCAGAACCTCAGCATCGTCCACCTTAAAATAATGTTCCAACCAATAAGCCGCAAGGCGCCCATGTAAAACAGCTGGGTTCTGTTCATCTTCAGGATAGTTCAGTAAATCCCACCGATGGGCTAAACTAACCTGATCCTGCATCGGAATCTCCTTTGCCAAATCATGTGCCAACCCTGCACAACGGGCACTTACCGGGTCCAATCCATGATGCCTTGCCAACTTTTCAGCCCAATCTGCAACATCTAACGTATGTTTAAATCGCTCCTCGGAAAGGACGCGAGTTGCTAAATTCAACACATCTTCAGCCCTTAACTTCACTATTTTCCCGCTCCCCTTTATCTCTCAACTTGATTCTTCTATTATATTCTTAACACTCATCCAATGCAAAAACACAAAGGGTTTTTGATTGAATAAATGCAAATATCTCCACAGCACGCCATGCCTACTGACACACTCCTTTATAAGAAGTATTTAACAAGCCATAATACCACAGCAACTATTACTACCAGCTTTATTATTCTAATCATTTTCTAATCATTTAAATCGCTCCTCCAACTACCGTTTCACTCTTTGATAAAAAGTATATTTAACAAGCCATAATATCACAGCGACTATTACTATTCCGATCATTTGAATCACTCCTTAACACAAAAATGCAAGTCGCAAGAATCGTCCCCCAGCTTGCACAAGAACCGTCCCTTCTCACCCTGAACGACTAAGGGAGACCAGAGGTCTCCCTTAGTATATTAAATTTGTTTCGGTTTAGCCTCATTGACAGTCAATGGTCGTCCACCATAATCCATGCCATTTAGCTCTTCAGCCATACGAGCCGCATCTGCTTCTCCCACTTCGATAAAACCAAACCCCCGGGAGCGGCCAGTTTCACGATCGGTAATAATACGACTACTCTCAACCTGTCCATATGGGGCAAAGAATTCATTAAGTTCCTCTGCAGTAGTATTCCATGGGAGATTTCCGACATAAAGTGTTGTTGCCATATTTATAGTCACCTCTTCGAATTAATTCATTTGATCGTTTTTAGTATGATCAAATCCGGGTAGAGTATACGAATTTATAAGACATTGTCTTCACGATAAAGACCATGTTGTTGAATAAAAAGACGAACTGGCTCAGGCAAAAGGTAGCGAATGGGATACCCCTGCTTAACCCTTGATCGAATATCTGTTGAGGAAATCGCTAAAGCCGGCACTTCCAAATAATGAATTCTCCCCTGTGTTTCTGGGTGCTTATGCTGGATTTGAAGAAGAAAATCACTCGCGTCAAACCCCGGACGTGCCGCGCCTATAAACTCGGTCATCTTTAAAATCTCTTCTACTTCACGCCAAGAAAAAATCTCACGAAGAACATCTGACCCCGTAATGAAATATAGTTCATGCTCAGGATATATGCCCCGCAAAGCGCGCAACGTATCCACTGTATAGGATAGCCCTTTTCTCTCAAGTTCGAGGGCAGAAATTCCAAACGCTGGATTATCTTGAATAGCACGTTCAATCATTTCGAATCGAAACCCTGCGTCTGTAATGTCGCTTCTATCTTTATGCGGCGGTGTTCCAGACGGTATGAACAACACTTTACTTAGATTAAACATACTGCGGGCCATTTCTGCAGCAACCAAATGCCCAAAATGAATTGGGTCAAAGGTTCCGCCCATAATCCCCAACCTATCCACTTTGCCTTTTTGCTCATCACCCATTACTTCTTCTCCATAACCTAAAGTTGCTCAACAGTCACTGACAGCTTAAAGTATAATTTCTTTAACAAGCAACTTCATTAAATTCTCAACTATGAATTATATTAACTTAGCTAGCTAAGTTTGTTTAGATTAAGAAGGTAATTTTATTTCTTTGACTAATAATTATATGAACCTTCTTAATTTTTAGCAGTTTGTGCATACACTTATAGGATTACCGAGCTTGATGATAATCTATCCTCAAAAATTTATAACTACTGGGTATTGTAACACAGCACGTTTAGATTAACCATAAATTACAGAAAACTAGGCTAGCACCAAGCCTTCGGGCACTCGTTAAGGACTCGAACAGGGCATTTAAGATTAGAGCCCCACACCAAGGGCTCTATCTCTGTCATCCTGCTCAGCTTTTTTCATTATCATCTCTTGATACTTGTCTAATACGTCATCTAACGCTTGACTTGTTGCTATGACTTCGGGATCCGTATAATTTCTTCCCTCTTTTGCCTGAATCATGTTTAGGCGTAATTCTTCGATTCGATTTATTAATTCTTCGATTTCAGACATACTCTCCTCCGTTAATTTTTATATTTGGGGATCAGTGCGCCCAAAAAGTAAGGCCCCGGCAAAACCGGGGACCCACTTTTATGTTTTATAAATGAGAGAAGAGCTAAACAAAAGGGGTAGAGCTCTATAACAGCCCTCCCCCAATATTTATTTTACTTTCTTCACCATTAACTCCAGTTCAACCTAGACCCGATTATTGGATGAGGTTTTCCTTTCAAACTATGAAAACTATCACTTTGATACATCTTAATGACAATCTTCATGTTTTGAAAAAAATCGTCCAATCAAACATTAAAACGCTACCCAGTCTTTTAGCAGTTTTAACACCAGGGTTTTTGCTGCCTGACTCTAATTCTGCATAATATGATCTGCTTATTCCTGCTTTATTTGCAACTTGTTGCTGCGTTAAATCCCCGCGGTATTTTATTAGCCACAGCCTCGTCTTGCCAAATTCAGCCACACTTCCCCCCCTTTATCCGGTTGCGTTACGCCACTAATATTCATTTTAATAATACAGTCGCACTTCGCGACTGTCAATACTCTTTGTTGAGATTCGCGACATTTATTTTAATTGTCGCTTATTGCGACTATACTATAGTAAAGGAGGAATGTCCGTAATGCTGGGGAAAAGACTACTATATTTAAGAAATAAACGTGGACTTACTCAAGAAGAACTAGCAAAAATATTTTGTATGTCCCGAAGTACGTATGCACAATATGAAGTCGATAGACGCAAACCAGATTATGATACTCTACAAAAAATTGCCGATTATTTTGAAGTATCTACTGACTTCTTATTAGGTCGTACAGATGATACTGCAATGGAAAAATGCAATTTTCCTTATTTGCTTGAAAGCGAACAAGGTTACAATACTCAAGACGCCCACCGTTCAGATGATCCGATGGAAGATCTACCAGAAGAAGCGAGGAAAGCCCTCGAAGAATTCAAAGAATTTATTCTAAGAAAATACCGCAAAGGCGATTAGGAGAGACCATCCTAGGCCTTTTTTTCTTTAATATAAATAAATTGCTAACCGAGAAGGAACCTTGGATAAATTAGCGAAAGCAATTTAAATGATCTAAGACTCAACAAAAGGGATTGCCTTGAACGTTCAAGGCAATCCCTTTTGTTGAATAGGATCCGAAGCTTCAACAATTATGCATTGATAATATGTTGCCTAGTTTGAAAAACTCTTTTGCTAAACTCACTTCTTAGGCGGTTCCGGTTGGTACATTAAAAACATGCTAGTTGTCCCAATGCTTGTCATTGCCACGACAGTTAATACTGCTGCAAATCCTTGAAATACAATTTTGGTTGCGAATTTTAACATTCTGCTTCGCCTCCTTTCTTTTTAAGAGTAAGTAAAATGTCCCATAATCCGATAAACCTATGTCCTGCTGGTGTTAACGTAAACCCTTGCCATAATAATGCAAATGCCATTGTCCAAGCAATCAAATTGCTAGTTCCTACAATAACTGCCGTAGCAGATAGCGTGCCCACTACAATTAAAGTGTACCAACGAAAGGCCAATTCTTTAGCTTTGTTCTCAAAAGGCTTATTAAGAGGGGCTTGAGGAGCATAGTGCCAGTACAAAAACATTGCTAATACTGTGATTCCAAGCAAAGCGGTTGATGGTAATAGCTTAATAAAAGGGTAAACAGTTTTAATTATGTAACCCAATGCCGTAAATATTAAAGCACTTATTACTAGACATCTATAATATGCAGAACAATGCGCTCCACCAGATAAAGTGCGAATCAGCCCAGTTACTACAAGTAAGACTGCTACTTCAAGGACGACTTGCATCATGGCTGCGATAAAGAAGATGATACTCAACTTGACAATACTTCCTAACAAAATTTCGGCACCATATTCAAGATATTCTGCTTGGTCAAGTCTTGAAATCTTTTTTGCAACATATAAACCAACTGCATGTCCCATTTTATGGATTGAAATTTCATTCATTCATTCTTTCCCCTCCAATTCTATCGTACCACCTACTCCATATAGTTCCAATATCATATGTACAACCAGTAGGAATCACGTTGTGACTCGTAGGTTTTGTTGCTTAGACCGTTATTTTTCAGCTCTGAAAAATATGAAGAATGTATTAGATCCGTTGAAGACAGTCCTCTCTTGTAACTAAGCAGAGGAGTAGAGAATGGACGTTCATCAATATACTTCAGTCAAAAATCTTTTGAAAGCATAGAAAGCAATGAAATAGCATGATAAATATACCGAGGGCACTGCCCCAGTTTCTTCTTATGCACAAGAAACAGCATTTGAGGCAACAATTACTTCATGTTACGTAACGATTCTTACACGTTGCCCACATCATATAGGAAATATATGGATCTAATGCTACAATAACGCTAAACGATATAAATCAATTAGGATTTTTCTATTTACTTAAACCCTTGGTTAATTGCGCCAAGGAATATAGGCCACAAATTCCACACCAGAGTAATTTTCTGGCTCCTTCAATTCTAATTGACCATCATAGCGATCTATAATTTGTTGAATAATATATAGTCCTAGACCACTATGCTGTTTTACATCTTTAGTTGTATACCCTAGGATATAAATATTCTGTTTATAACTCTGAGGAATGGGGTTGCCATTATTAGAGACTGTCAACTCTAAACCTAGCTTATTACAGGTGAGTGACAGGTCTACTATTGGAGTACAATTAGCTTTTGCTGCATCTAGAGCATTGTCCAATAAGTTACCGGTTAAATGTGTAAGATCCTCCGGTGATAGCGGAAGGGTAGTACCCTCCACATTTACTTTCCAATGAAACCGGATCCCTCTGGTTTTCGCTTCCTCCTGTTTTACACTTAGAATAGCGGCTAATTCCGGGGGATAAATTTTTAAAAGACTTTCTATATGGCGAACAGTTTCGTACAAATTTCCAATATAGGCTTCAGCTTGGGCGTAATGGCCTTCTTTTACATATCCGTAAATGGCTGTAAGATGATTATAAAAATCATGCCGCTCAACTTGTACTCGCAGATTTAAGTTATGTCTTTCCCTGACATAATGCAATTCCGTTTCTAATCTAGCTTCCCGTTCTATGACTTGCAATAAGTAATTAGCTACAAAAATGGTGGCTAAAGCCGCAACCATTAAGACAAAGATACTGATTTCTACTAAATTATCAAGAGTAAGGCTGATATAAACACTTGAGCTATAGGCGTAAAAACTTATCTTTAATAATACAAGCATTAACGCTTGTATTAGACATAAGGCAATGAGGTAGGTTTGCTGTTTTCTTGTCCTTTTAGCTGTCTCACAATTCACTTCCAATATTCGTGCAATCAATGGCACCCGGAACTGACGTTTTCTAATCATATGGGTTAAGACTGCCAGGAAAATCACGTGTGGTAAAGTGAATAGCATCCGCAGCAACGGATCGGTGAGAATCTGTTGTAGCTCTAAGGAAAAAACCCAAGCAAGAAAAGGTACAAAAATCCCCTCTGTCAATCCTAATATCACACTGCTCAGTATCATCACAGCAAACGCTATTAGCCAGGGAAGTTTTAAAAAAGAGTTTAATAAAATAACCATTAATATTACTTGTAAGATGCTATGGATACCAAAAATCATTGGTATTGCTCGGATGATATAAGAAAACAGGGAAGTTATCAACGAAAGACTAATAATAAAGCGTAGAGATTCGTTTTGACCTACTAGTACCAACACCATATAATATAGAATTAAACTTTCAGGAACAGAACTGCCTAAAAAGGGTATTAGTGGCATTGAATCCATCATTACTCCCCCTTTTAGACATTGTAATGTGAATATTTCATAAGTTCATGTATGCGGTCACGGCTAAGCAAAGCCTTATCTTTATAGTTTTCAAAATTAACTTCGTAATACGATGAATTAGGATAAGTGACTATTCGTTCAATTCGGTCAGTGTTAATGATGTAGGATTTATGGGAACGAAAAAATATAGGCCCTAAGTACTGCTCCAGTTCTATCAGGGTTTGCCGCGTTTTAAATTTTCCATTGACAGCGTTAATAACAGTGTAGCGACCACTTTTTTCGATGTAGAAGATCTCACCGAGCTTTACAAAGACCCGTTCATTTCCCAGATTTATAGAAATTCTAGACGCAGGGGGTTGCGTGATTGAATTGTCCTTCTCCAGCGTTTTTAGGGTTTGTTGAATGTGAGCGAAAGTTGTTTTTACCCGTTCTTTATCGATGGGTTTCAAAATATAATCAGAGGCAAACACCTTAAAAGCATCAAGCGAGTACTCTTGATGTGCGGTAACAAATACTATAGCCAAATCTGGCTGTATTTCTCTCATATTCTTAGCCAAATCTATTCCCGTCATATCCGGCAGTTCGATATCCAAGAAAGCTAAACTTGGGCTTTTGTCTTTGACGAGTTTCATAGCATCAATAGCATTTTCTGCTGTTCCAACAACCAGAGCGCCTTCAAGCTCACTAAGGATTGATCCAAGTAATAATGATACTCCAAATTCGTCGTCTACTATTATAGTCTTAACTCGCAACAAATTTACCACCTCCTTTTCTCAATCTATAATCAAACTGGCTTTAGAGCCATGACTTTGCGTTCTTGTCTTTCAACAAGTTTGCCTTTTATTTATTTATTTTGATATTAGCTATTATACTAAATTTATTGCGTATGAATTGTTGGATTTTGTCTTATCGAGTTGCTATTTCTTCCTTTTATTATTATCTCGATTTTCTCAGAATGAAAGTTATCGTAGAACGAAATATGCTGACAATACACCAATATCGCTAGAATTCCACCGTCAACACTTAGCTCTAAAACATCGGTTAATGTGAATACGAAAAAATCCCCAATATACACAAGCTAATCCTTGTGTATATTGGGGATAATGGATAGAATCTAGATTTGTTGTACCCCGTTGCCGTCCAGCATCCGCTAAATTCCGCCTCATATTATTTCATTCATATGTGCGTCGTAACGTGCTTCATCAATCACCTTGGACTGATCAGTTTGAATTCACAGAGAGGCACTGACTCTCTTTAAGATAGACTATCAAGACTTTAGTTAAAAACCTCAGATAGCCTCTAAAACTCTTTAGACTATTTTAGTCGTCCACTCCTCTAAATTCCACACATTAGTCACCCAATCTTCATAGAATTCAGGTTCATGAGAAACGACAATCACAGTCCCTCTATATTCAGTAATCGCTCTCTTAAGCTCTTCCTTAGCATCCACATCCAAATGATTGGTCGGCTCATCGAGCACTAACCAGTTCACATCCTTCAGCATGAGTTTACAGAGTCGCACTTTGGCGTTTTCTCCGCCGCTTAATACCATCATCTTGCTTGAGATGTGTTCCTTGGTCAAACCACACCTTGCTAGGGCGCTGCGCACTTCTGAATTCGAAAGACCCGGGTATTCACCCCAGACTTCATCTAATGCAGTGTTATAGTTCTTGTGACTGGATTCTTGCTCAAAGTAACCTGGGAAGAGAAAATCTCCCAGTTCGAGGTCTCCCGACACTGGCGGAATAATTCCGAGCAAGGTCTTTAACAAGGTGGATTTACCCAATCCATTGACCCCACGGATAGCCACCTTTTGTCCACGTTCTAACCTCAAATTCAGAGGGCTTGTCAAAGGTTCATCATAGCCCAGTACGAGATCCCTCGCTTCAAAAATCAACTTACTCGGTGTCCGCGCTTCTCTAAATTTAAACTTCGGTTGAATTTTCTCCCTTGGTTTATCTAGTAGATCCATCTTTTCTAACTGCTTTTGCCTGCTCTTTGCACGCCCAGTCGTTGAAAATCGCGCCTTGTTCTTGGCAATAAAGTCTTCCATACGGTCCACTTCTTTTTGCTGCTTATCATAGGCCTTAATCTCCTGAACCTTTTGAGTTTCAAAGAGTGCCATAAATTCTTCATAGTTACCGGTATAGCGAGTCAAGCCCGCGTTTTCTACGTGATAAATGAGGTTGACCACGGAATTTAGAAAGGCAACATCGTGGGAAACGAGAATAAATGCATTTTCATATTGATTAAGGTAGCGCTTCAACCACTCAATATGCTCCACGTCCAAAAAGTTCGTGGGCTCATCTAGAATCAAAATGCTCGGATTTTGGAGCAAGAGCTTCGTCAGTAAAACTTTAGTACGTTGCCCCCCGCTTAAATCCTCGACATCTTTGTCCAGCCCTACTTCTCCGAGTCCTAGACCGTTGGCAATCTCTTCAACTTTAGCATCGATCATGTAAAAGCCATTGTGTTCTAGAATGCTCTGAATCTCTCCCACATCATCCAAGAGTTTATTCATTTCACTTTCCGAGACACTTCCCATTCGATCATAAATCTGTAGCGTCTCCGCTTCCAGATCGAACATACCTTGAAACGCTTCTTTGAGAACGTCCCGGATCGTTTTACCCCGGGTCAGGACTGTGTGTTGATCTAAATAACCTACTGTAACTCGACTTGACCATTCGACCTTGCCTTTATCAGGCATGAGCTTTCCTGTAATAATATCTAGAAAGGTTGATTTCCCTTCCCCGTTCGCCCCCACTAAGCCAACGTGCTCCCCTTTTAATAAGCGAAAGCTAACATCCTCTAAAATTCTACGTCCACCAAAACCATGGCTAACGCTTTCTACATTTAAAATGCTCATATGACAGTTTTTCTCCCCTTAAATTACTTACTATCTAGATTTAGGAATTAAGTTACTTATCAAACATACCGCCAACTTTGCGTCGCTTAATGCCCTTTCTTCTCTCCCCGATTTTCTGCGTGGCTTTAGTCGGTCCACCTTGTTGGGAACTCTTCAGTTTCTTCTCTTCTACTACTCTTTTCATCGCTTCAAGCGTCTTGTCATCCATAAATTTCATCCTCCAATAATTTTATTGATCTAATTTGACGATAATTTGCCGACTGCCTTAGCCGGGATGCGTTGCAACTCTATCCTTGCAGCTCTGGCATCGTGCATCCTATTTACCCCTTGTTTTGTGCTATCTTTTCCGCTAGTTCGTTCAAATGCGTCCAACGATCCAGCATATCATCCAGTTTCTGCTCCAGATTTTTTTGAATTTCTACCAGTTCAGTTAGTTTTCCAAAATCACTACCCATATCATTCATGAGTTGATTATTTTTCTGAAGATCCTCTTCCGTCTGAGAAATTTGAGCCTCGATTTGCTCATAGTCTTTCTGCTCTTTAAACGTCATTTTCAACGGACGCTCTTTCTTCCGCTCAGGAAGATCCTCCGCCTTCGTAGTCTGGAAAGTTTTGGCCAAAGAGGCTAAACTGACAGCCTGCTCATCCGCCTGTTTTTCTGCATACATCTGTTCGCGATAGTCTGAGTAATTTCCCACATAGGATCTAATTTTCCCCTCCCCTTCGAAGGCGAATATCTTATCCGTAATTCTATCGAGAAAATACCGATCATGAGAAACCGCAATGACTGCGCCTGGAAATTCGTCCAGATAACCTTCTAAAATAGTTAAGGTCTGAATATCCAAATCATTGGTCGGCTCATCTAACAATAAGACATTGGGAGCTGCCATCAAGATTCGCAATAGATAAAGTCTTCGCTTTTCTCCACCCGAGAGTTTACCGATCTGGGTCCACTGCGTTGCCGCCGGAAATAAGAAGCGCTCCAACATCTGAGATGCCGTAATAGTGCCACCATCAGCCGTGGGAATTACTTCAGCCACAGCCTTAATCTCATCAATAACCCGGATGTCAGGATTCAAATACGTATTCTCCTGAGCAAAATACCCGATGTTAACCGTGCTGCCTATCTCTATGCTCCCGCCATCTGGAACCATTAAACCAGTAATCAAGTTTAGTAAGGTTGTCTTACCGCTCCCATTGGGCCCAACAATCCCGATCCGATCATTTCTCAGTAGAATGTAATTGAAGTCATCGATCACTACCCCTCGGTCGGGAAAGCCTTTTTGCACATGATTACATTCTAAGATCTTCTTTCCTAAGCGGGATGCCCCTGCCGGCATCTCAATCCGATCAAGGTAATCCGTTGGTTTATCGGCCTGTATCTTTTCAAAACGATCGATCCTCGCCTTTTGCTTGGTCGTACGGGCTTTGGCCCCTCTGCGCATCCAGGCAAGCTCATTGCGAAAAAGATTTTGGCGTTTTCTCTCAGTCGCCTCAACCTGCTCTTCTCGCTCCACTTTCAGCTCCAAGAAACGGCTATAGTTTCCAGGGTAAGGATAAAGTTTCCCCTGATCTAACTCGAATATTCGACCAACGACCCGGTCAAGAAAATATCGATCATGCGTAATCATGACCAAAGCACCTTTACGTTTATTCAAATACTGTTCTAACCAATCCACGGTATCATTATCAATGTGGTTTGTCGGCTCATCTAGTGTCAGAATATCCGTAGGGTTAATGAGCGCACTCGCCAAAGCCACTCGTTTTCTCTGCCCTCCCGACAGGGTCCCGATTAAAGTATCAAAGTTAGAAATTCCAAGCTTAGTCAGAATCGCTTTTGCATCACTTTCGAGCTGCCAAGCCTCCAGTTCATCCATCTGTTGCCCGAGCCCAATCAAGGCCTGTTGCAGAAGCGGTTGATCTGGGTCATCATTAAGCCTTTCTGCGGCCACTTCATACTCCCTGAGCAACTTCATCACTGGAGAATTCCCTTTAAAAACTTGCTGTAAAACCGTAGCCTCATCTTCAAACTCAGGATTTTGAGGGAGATAGTCGAGGTGCACGTTATTTCCCATCGTGACCTTACCCGAATCCGGCCATTCTACACCTGCTAATATTTTAAGCAAGGTAGACTTACCAGTCCCGTTAACCCCAATGATTCCTATCTTCTCTCCTTCGTCAATCCCGAATGAAATATCTTCAAAAAGTACTTTTTCTCCGTAACTTTTCGTCAGATTCTCAGCTGTTAAGATGTTCATGTTTTGTTCCTCTTCCCCTTATATAAAAACTTAACAGGCGCTAAGCCTAAGGTATATAAACGTCATTTTATACTCTAGACCTAGTACTAAAAAGCTGTAGAACAATTTATTATATCATATTTAGGCAAACGATGCTTAGAAGAAGTCCCATAGCAGGGGCAGTTGCACCGCTACGGGACTTCTTCTACAAAAATAATACCACTTGCTCGCTTTCTTAGTCCTCCTGCTAAATCCTAAATCCCGAATTCCAAATAGGACCTTGATAATAGGGCTAAAGTCCTATTAGGATGTGCCGTTTGGCATATTATAGGTAAGACCTTCCCGCGATACAATGGTCCTATATTCCATTTTATGAATTTATTGGTATACAATGTTCTAGGACCTAAAAACAAGTAATAGGAGGTAGTTAACATTGAGTCAACATGACATTTCAATCTTCCAAAGGTGGCATATATGATACTTATCATTCTTCAACATATCATAAGACCAGCAAAAGCAATACTGCTAATTCTTATTTGTCTGAAATGGGGCGATTGGAGAAACTGGAGAAAATACTACCCTACCATTCTATATGTTATTATTTGGGATCTTCTTTATAATTTTTTTACTGTGAATCACCCATTATGGAGGTTCGAGCATCCGGTACTTAAGCATACATTCAGTGATCTATTAATTGCGTTTGTATCTTTCCCCTGTTACATTCTTCTCTTTCTTCCCTATATTCCAAAAGAATCTAGAGTCAAAAAAATTCTTCATATTGCAAACTGGGCATTTATATTATCTTTACTTGAAGCTACCTCCATTCCCTTACAGTCCATAACTTATCATAATGGCTGGAATTATTGGTGGTCCGTCGGGTTCAATGTCACAATGTTTTCCATGATAAGTCTACATTATAAAAATCCGCTACTCGCTTGGCCTATTTCAGCTTTATTGTTTCTTGTAGTCATGATAATCTTCAAACTTCCGCTAAGTAGCCTGTTATAGCTTGAACCCTCCCCACCTAGGCCCGAACCTGAGGAGGGGATTCTAAACCTTCATAGAGAACCGCTCTTTAGCCAGAGCCTCTAAATAGAAGCAACAGATCACTGCTCCGAGACACGTAGCCTCTTTAACCAGCGTTATTCCCCGCTACATTAAGCACATCCCAAGCCTTAGAAAAGGGAGGGGAATAGCACAAATCTAACATTCCCAGTTCTTGAGTAGTCATCTTTTTAAAAATGGCAGCAGCCAGCACATCAACTCGCAACACTGCGCCCTTTTTGCCAATAACCTGTCCCCCGAGAAGGACCTGAGTTTCTGCCTCATAAATAAGTTTTACCGCGATATCCGCTTGGCCAGGGTAATAGCCCGTTTGATTTTGATCGTTAATGAAAACTGTCTTAAAATTCAAACCCATTTTCTGCGCTTCGCCTTCAGACAGTCCGGTCTTTCCCGCTTCGAGATCCATGACTTTAACTGCCGCAGACCCTAAGGTACCTTGAAAAGAAGTCTTCTGACCTACTAAATTTTCCCCCACAATCCTCCCTAGCTTGTTCGCTGTCGTCGCTAGAGGAATATAGACATTTTCCTCCCTGATCAGATGATAGACTGTCGCACAATCTCCAGCAGCATAAACATCTTTTAAGTTAGTTTCTCCAAATTCGTTAATCACAATAGCGCCATTTCGCAACAAGTTCATCCCTGTATCACCTAAAAAGGCTGTTGACGGTCTGATTCCCGTTGCCAAGATCACAATATCCGCTTTGTAGGTTCCCTTGTCAGTGACAACATCTGTTACCGTTGTTTTTCCTTGAAACGCAAGAACCTTTTCTACAAGCTGTAACTGCACCCCTTGATCCGTCAACTCTTTTTCCATAATATCTGTGATTTCTTGATCAAAAGCCTCCGGTAGTATTCTCGAATCGAGTTGGATAAGACGAACCTTCTTCCCCAGCTTTAGCATCGCTTCGACCAGCTCAAGCCCAATGAAACCAGCCCCGATAATGACAACTTCTTTATTTCTTTGAAGCAAGGCCGCTTGTTTTAGATCAATCCCGTCATAAATGGATTTCAGAGTGAAAACATTCTTCAATTCTACATTTTGAATAGGGGGAATAATCGGAGTTGCCCCAGTAGCAATCATAAGTTTATCGTAACTGTCCACGCGCTCTTCCCCTGTAGTTAAATTCTTCAATGTTAGAAGCTTGTTAGGGACATCTACTTGAACCGCTTCGTGTAAGAGATTGATATCAATGCCACTCTCTCTTGTCCTTTCCGCCGTTCGAGCCACCATATTATTCGGATCATCGAAGAAATCCCCCACAAAATACGGAAGTCCGCAAGCACCAAAAGAAACAATATCGGTTTTTTCATAGACAACTACCTGTGCATCTTTATCTACTCTTTTTGCTTTAGCTGCAGCACTCATACCAGCTGCATCTCCACCGATAATTACAATCTTCATAACTAATCTCCTTCTTCAGCATTTCTTCTCAATCTCACCATAAAAGGCAACTCAAGAACCGTCCTGCGTCCCCATGCCACACTCCACGCGTTTCTCCGTCTCCCGCCTTTCCAGCAGCGCTGGAAACAGGCCGTCTCCAAAGCCAGATAACACACAAAGCGTCTCTGCGTCAATAAACGCAGACAGCGCCACGGGCCCCGCTCAATCCTATCCCCGTCGACCCCAGCCCAAAGGTCCGCGCTCACACGCTCCGACGCCTTTTGCGTGAGTCGTAGCCAAACTCGGCTTTAATCCTCTTTCATCAGCAGGACGGGAAACAGGACGTTTCCCGCCGGCCCTGCGACAAGGACGTCGCATTGGCCGGGAATCCTGCCCTCTTGCAAGAAGGATTAAAGCCCTAGTTTGGCACGACGAACGCACGGCCCGAGGAGGTGTGACGCGGACCTTACTTAAACGCCCCCCATGGCAAACAAAACGTCCCCATGCCACGCAAACGTCCCCATGCCACGCGTTTCTCCGTCTCCCGCTTTTCCAGCAACGCTGGAAACAGGCCGTCCCCCGTTCTTCTTCCGTAGACCTCAGCCCAGAGGGTCCGTGCTCACACGCTCCGACGCCTTTTGCGTGAGTCGTAGCCAAACTCGGCTTTAATCCACTTTCATCGGCAGGGCGGGAAACAAGGATGTTTCCCGCCGGCAACGGCCAAGGATGGCCGATTTGCCGGGAATCCTGTCTCTTGCAAGAAGGATTAAAGCCCTAGTTTGGCACGACGAACGCAGGGTCCGAGGAGGTGTGACGCGGACCTTACTTAAACGCCCCACATGGCAAACAAAACGTCCCCATGCCACGAAAACGTCCCCATGCCACGCGTTTCTCCGTCTCCCGCTTTTCCAGCAACGCTGGAAACAGGCCGTCCCCCGTTCTTCTTCCGTAGACCTCAGCCCAGAGGGTCCGTGCTCACACGCTCCGACGCCTTTTGCGTGAGTCGTAGCCAAACTCGGCTTTAATCCACTTTCATCGGCAGGGCGGGAAACAAGGATGTTTCCCGCCGGCAACGGCCAAGGATGGCCGATTTGCCGGGAATCCTGTCTCTTGCAAGAAGGATTAAAGCCCTAGTTTGGCACGACGAACGCAGGGTCCGAGGAGGTGTGACGCGGACCTTACTTAAACGCCCCCCATGGCAAACAAAACGTCCCCATGCCACGAAACGTCCCCATGCCACGCGTTTCTCCGTCTCCCGCTTTTCCAGCAGCGCTGGAAACAGGCCGTCCCCCGTTCTTCTCCCGTCGACCCCAGCCCAGAGGGTCCGCGCTCACACGCTCCAACGCCTTTGCGTGAGTCGTAGCCAAACTCGGCTTTAATCCTCTTTCATCAGCAGGACGGGAAACAGGACGTTTCCCGCCGGCAACGGCCAAGGATGGCCGATTTGCCGGGGATCCTGCCCTCTTGCAAGAAGGATTAAAGCCCTAGTTTGGCACGACGAACGCATGGCCGAGGAGGTGTGACGCGGACCCTCCCACGACGAACGCATGGCCCGAGGAGGTGTGACTCGGACCCTCCCTCCCTAACTTACTTTCTTACTCACCATAATATCCAAAATAACCCGATCTACTTCACGCGAACATTCATTGGCGAGACGGCCAAGGTTTTCAATAGTTTGTTCCGCTGTACATTCAATAATGCCATCAGTTGGCTGAATAGCAATCCCATCTATTGCCATAAGGGCGGCTAAAACAGCGGCATTGGTACAAGACGATAATTTCAAGGCACATCCTACTTTTGCTCCATCACAGAACATCCCAGCCGTATTACCCTGCATATTCTGGATTGCCGCCTTTATTTCCGCCTTTCCCCCTCCTAGCAAGTAGGTAATCCCGCAACTTGCACCTGTTCCAGATGCGGTAGCTCCACAGAGCGCAGAAAGTCGTCCGATCCGTAATTTTATGTAAATCGCAATAAGATTACTCAAGGTTACTGCCCGTATTAAGCGCTCATTAGATACTTGCAATCTCTCTCCTACGGCTACAACCGGTAAAGTCGCCGAAATCCCTTGATTACCACTTCCCGAATTACTCATCACTGGCAGTGTACTCCCTGACATTCTGGCATCAGAAGCCCCAGCCGTCAAAGCCATAGCATAGGTTATTAGGTCATCCGTTAAAAACCCTTTACGAATGCTTTCCTTAATCGTTTTCCCGACCTGCAACCCGTACTCATGAGTCAACCCCTCTAACCCAATGGTAGTATTGAGTTCCATAGCCTTCTTAATAATATCGAGGTCCTTAATCTGGACACGTTGCACAAACTCCCAAATGGAGTCTAACGTAATAAATGAATCCTCTTCCCTCTCACTCCCGACACTGCTTAGAATTCCATTCTTTTCCGTGAGCGTATCGATTAAGGTCAGTCCATCTACTTCAATGAGTACAACCTTTGTATGCTCATCAGCGACAATAACCTTGGCATAAGATTGTGAGGTTTTGACGACTACCTCGATATACAGTTTTTTAGCTGTTTCAGCAACCCCTACCGTAACTAGCTTATCTGCAATCATTTTCTTCGCTTTCTCTACATCCCCTTGCGTCAGTCCTGTCAGCACTTCCAGACCTTTCGAAAAGTCTCCAGCCAATACACCTAAGGCAGCCGCAAAATTAACCCCACTGCCGTGAGTACCTGGAATGACAACCGCCATCGCGTTTTTCAGAACATTAGCACTAGCTAAAACTCTCACCGCCGTTACTATTTCTCCCTTGGCATGTTTTCTAGCAAGCGCAGCCGCATAAGCAATCGCAATAGGTTCAGTACACCCTAAAGTGACCACCAGTTCTTTTTCTAGACGCTCTATAAATTTCTCATAATCCATGTTACGTATTCCCCCTTGTTTTTGGCAGCCTATTTGAATTATCTATAATGGCCTATTTGAATTCCATTTTGAACTAAATCCTCAACCAATAATAACCTTAATTCTCCTTGACTGAATTATCATACCATTTCAAGAGCAAAACGTCACGAACTCTACTTAGTCTTACATTAAGCTCTCATAAATTCCAATTCACCGTGTCATCTTTCAACCTAAATTGGGAACGCTAATTTCTGTAAAACGTTGAGTACAAAGCACAAATCCCGAACCGTCCCCACACTTGCACTAATTGACAATGGTGCACCAAGTTGGTAGTCTAATGAAGGTTTTCATCTAAGATCCGCTTTACTATTCAATATTAAAATGGCAGAGGAGTACATATCAATATGGGAGACAAAAAATTAGGTTTTTGGTTATTAACTGCTTTAGTGGCTGGCAACATGGTTGGATCTGCTATCTTCATGCTCCCCCAATCTTTGGCAAACGTCGCATCACCAGCTGGAGCCATGCTCGCCTGGCTTTTAACTGGATTCGGCGTTCTCATGCTTGCGCTTGTCTTTGGGCAATTATCAGACCGCAAGCCTAACTTGATAGGTGGGCCTCCCAGTTACACCCGCGAATTGTTTAATAATAAGACGAAACTCGGGCAAATTATGGGCTTTGAAATTTCCTGGGGTTATTGGACTTCTAACTCCCCTGGAAATGCAGCTGTTTTAATTACACTGATTGGGTATCTTACGTATTTTCTTCCAGTAATTCAAAGCAAACAACTTATGGTTAGTTTTGGTTCCTTTGATCTTCTCCTAGGGAATTTTCTGACATTTATCATTTCGTCCGTTATTCTCTGGATAATACACTTTTTAATGTACCGCGGAACTTATGCGGTTAGCAAAATTAATTTTGTAGCAACCGTTGCGAAAATAGTAGGCTTTATCTTTTTCATCGCCGTAGTCTTGATCATCTTCCAAACCCAATACTTACACCCTTTTGTAGCAGAAAAAACACTCGAGACCGGAGAACACCTGGGGCTTTACGAACAAATGAACCGCGGGGCACTGCTTACCTTGTGGGCCTTCATCGGAATTGAATCTGCTGTCTGGCTATCTGGCCGAGCCAAAAACCTTCGTGATGTTAAGCGTGCAACCATAGTAGGACTCTTTATAAGTTTAACCATCTATTTACTGATTACAATCTTTGCCATGGGCGCCTTGCCTCAACAAGAACTCATGACCACTGACAAACCACTCGTCGACGTTCTCACCCATATTATCGGACCCAACGGCTCCTTGATCATGGCCGCCTTAGGCGTTTTATCCATGGCAGGAGCTGCTGTCGGGTGGATTTTATTGAGTGTCGAAGTTCCTTATCAATCTGCAAGGCTCAATCTCTTTCCTCACTGGTTCGTTAAAGAAAATAAAAATGGCGCCCCCTTACGTGCTGCCTGGGTCACCAATGGATTAACTCAAGTATTCTTAATCTCTACCTTATCTAATTCCATTGCTAACGCCTTTAACACCATGATAGTTATTGCCACCCTAGCTAACCTTGTTCCATATTTATTTGCAGCAACCTATTCTTTAGTGCTTACCCTAAAAGGAGAAAGTTACGAGAATGTCAGTAAATCCAAACGGTTCACCGAAGGCCTTATTGCAGCCCTCGCCGCTGGTTATTCCATCTGGGTTCTCAAGTCTGGCCTTACAGACCTGAAGACCCTAGGTTTGGGGATGCTCCTTATCCTTTCTGGACTCGTCTTTGTTCCCCTGTTACCTAAGCTAAAATCATAATCGCATCACATTACCTAGAATTTCCTCCTGATAGTAAATCTAGATTTAATAAGGGTTGTAGCAAACTGAAACACGCTTGCTACAACCCTTATTAAATCTAATGTTGAAACTTATATACTCTAGTCACAATCACCCTGAATTTCTCTTTGTGAAAAGACAAAGAACAATTTGCGCATCTTCCGGCTAAATCACACGGCAGGGTGACTAAATCCTATGTTATTTTTATAAAACTCGTTAATTAGTAAGTCCAGTTTTGTACTCAAACTTACAACTCTGTGGTCTGTAAGATCTTTATCTGAAGCAACCGCTTGCATAAGTAATCTTAATTCCTCAATTTTTTCATCTGTGGTAAGCTGTTTCACCTACTAAAACCTCATTTCATTATTATTCACAGTTCTCCATAATATAGTAATATATTATCGAGATAACATCAATAACTAATTATATATATTTCTGTCACAATATGTATAACTATGCAGTGAAAATCAGCTTTTAGCACAATTCCTAAATTATTACTCAAAATTGATCAAAACTAAACCCTTTCCAACACTCTTGCTATCTCAAAACTCCCAAACCACTTTCCCCCGTTTAATAACTACCCCCACAGGATTACTTCCGAAATGATACGGCAAATAATTCAGATTAGGAATATCGAGAATCAGAACATCCCCTTGTTTCCCAACTTCTAAACTACCTACCTGATCAGCCCTGCCGATAGCATGAGCCGCATTGATGGTTGCGGCCGTCAATGCTTCCTCTGGAGAAAGCCGAAGGTAGAGACAAGCAAGAGTTATGACTAGGGGCATGGATTCCGTAGGAGATGAGCCAGGATTTGAATCAGTTGCCAACGCTACAGGCACCCCTGCGCCAATCATAGTTCTTGCTCTGGCATACGAATTTTTAGCAAGGTTAAACGAAGTCGCAGGCAGCAGAACCGCGATCACTCCTTGTTTCGCCAGACCAGAAATCCCTTCATCCGAGGCTTGGAGTAAGTGTTCAGCACTAATGACACCCATTTTTGCTGCTAACTCTGTCCCTCCAGCTGAGGCAGCCAATTCATCCGCATGAATTTTTAACTTGAGATTTAGCTGTCTAGCCTTAGCTAAAATCCGCTCGCTCGAACGGACACTGAAAACTCCAGGTTCACAAAAAACATCACAAAACTCCGCGAGACCCTCAGCAGCAATTTTCGGCAACATATCTTCGATAATATAGTTTGTAAACTCTTCTTCACTATAACCCGGTGGAACTGCGTGTGCTCCCATAAACGTCGGCACCAGGTCAAGCACCTGTTCACTCCCTAATTCTTTAATGAGACGCAACGACCGTATTTCTTCCTCTGTCGTCAATCCATACCCACTCTTCACTTCAACCGTGGTCGTTCCAAGACTAAGCATCGTCTGAAGCCTGCGGCCTGTTTGCGCCTTAATTTCTTCATCGGTTGCCTGCTTCGTACTTCTAACCGTCGAAAGAATACCCCCACCCTGTTTTAGTATCTCGAGATAGGGAACCCCTTTAATTTTCAAAGATAATTCATTTTCCCGAGAACCAGCATAGAGAACGTGTGTATGAGGATCGACAAAGCCAGGGGTAACAACCCTATTCCTAGCGCTTATTTGCCTTGTTTCAGGCCCTACCCAACCACCAGCCTGAACTTCCGCCGTAGTCCCAACCGCTACGATCATTCCCTCTCGAATAGCGACGGCACCATCTTCAATCAAACCGATCTCAGACATAGCGTTTCCACAGGCAGGACCTGTCGAGAACCCCTTCAACGTCGCCATCATCTGAGCAGAATGGATCAAAAGATCCGCATACATAAAAACATCTCCTTAATAATAAGAAATACTTTTCACTCTCAAAGCGCCTCTGCGTTAATAAATGCAAACAGCGCCACGGTCTTTTCCGTCATCCTTCCTCTCCACTCGACCCAAGCTAGAGGGTCCGCGATAACACTCTCCAACGCCTTTGCGGTGGTCGTTGCCAAACTCGGCTTTAATCCGCTTTCATCCGTAGGACGGGAAACAAGGACGTTTCCCGCCGGCCATGCGACACGGACGTCGCATTGGCCGGGCATCCTACCCCTCTTGCATGACGGATTAAAGCCCTAGTTTGGCACGATGAACGCATGGCCGAGGAAGTGTTTCGCGGACCCTCTTAAAATCCGAACACGCGTTTCTCCAAAATCTGCTCACTAGAGAAATCATGCACCCCTAAATAATAGGTTGCAACATCCATCATAGCCTCCAACGGGACAAGTCCCACGATTTCACTACCTACAATAGGCACTCCAAAATGGGCTGCCTCTGTCTTTATAAACTCCAGAGCCCGATACAATGGCGTTCCTTGAGTATCCACCATATTCATAGAGATCTGCACAAGCCCTTGCTCAGAAAGATCAATCGCTAAAGCCTTAATATTGACAAATCCGCCAGAACTCCCACGAATCCCTTTGGCAATCGCTTTGCCAATCTCTAGATTTGTTGTTCCCAGGTTCACATTAAACGCAACAAGAGGCGGTCGAGCTCCAATGGCGATCGCTCCCGCCTTCCCTAAAACACTTGGCCCATAATCTGGAGTCCGCTCAGAAGTTCGAATACTCTCTTTCAGCCCTTCATATTGCCCTCTACGCACCTCCGCTAAGTTGCGACGTTCAGGCCTAGTCGCAGCCTTCTCATACAGATAGACCGGAATTAATAATTCCCGCCCAACACGTTCCCCTAAGCCCTTCGCTAAATCAACACATTCTTCCATCGCCATTCCCCGTATTGGAACGAACGGAACGACATCTGTTGCCCCCATTCGAGGATGTTCCCCTTGGTGCTGATCCAGGTCAATCTTCTCAGCCGCTTTTACGATAAGCCTCCAAGCAGCCTCAACTACCCTTTCTGGCTCACCAATCAGGCTAATAACCGTCCGATTGTGATCCGCATTACTGGAATAATCCAGCAAAGTAACTCCCGCAACCTGTCTCACCTCAGCCAGGATTTCCTCTACAACATCTAATCTCCTGCCCTCGCTGATATTAGGAATACATTCCATAATCTTTACCACTAATTATTTCCCCCTAAAATTTATAATTCAATATCCAATATCCAATTAATTCAATGCAAATTCAAGAACACTCCTCATACTTGCGAACTGCCCCCGACTCTTGCCTTGAGAGTCTCACTACTCGAGCCGCTTCAACACATTACCTTGGCATTCCTCAAACAAGCGAGTTCCCTTTTCGCGCAATGCTTGGCATTGCATCATTAAATCTTCTTTCATCGGCAGAGACTTAAGGCCTAGCGCATTTATTTGAACATTATAGAGGGCACCCTCTAACCCAGATTTAAACATTTGAGCAGCAACTCCCATGTCACTCAAGGCATTAGGATTTCCTTTAGTCAACAAGCCAAGTACTTCGCTCAACCCCGTCAAACAAACCCTCGCCGTCTGCAAGGGAATCTCAGCTGCCTTCATCGTTGCCCGCTCCAAGGCTTCACGTCGGAGCACTTTTTCCTCATCACTCTGCTTAGGTAGCGCGAGTGCCTCCATCACGACCTTAAACCCTTCAGTATCCTCCTGAACCAGGCTCAACAACTCTTCCCGCCTCACCACAGCCACTTCCAGCAAAGACCTCATCTCCTCCTGAACCGGGAAAAACTTCTCCCGTCCAAGCGTCAAACGACAAACCATAGCAACCAACGCATATCCTTGAGCCCCTGCATAAGCTGCAACACTCCCGCCGCCCGGCGCAGGCGAGGAAGATGCCACCTCTTGAACAAAGTCATTCAAGCTTAAGTCTCGCAAATTCATAATCGAAATACCTCCGTATGCTTTTTTGTTAACAAGGGTAGTGAACAAGAATACTGATGGAAGAAGACTGTTCGAAAGACTGTTCGAAGAGACTAATCGAAGAAAACTATCGTCGATAAATAACTTCACTTAATTCTGGAACATGTTGAAAATCTATACGCTGTCCCTTATACAAAAATCTTATACCTTCTATCCACTCACCCTTATAGTCTTTCTGTAAGAATGATTCAGCTAAACGAATTCTCGTTATAGTTCCCCCTGTTGATCCTTGGAATAAGCTAGTAGACCATGAGTTACTCTGTTTCATTGATGTATCTGTTGAGCTTTCTGGCATCTCCTCCAGATTGACCGTGGCAATTTTCTTATCATCAATCTCTAATACCTTGATCGGAAGATTGCTAAAATAAGCTTCAGATATAGTTTCTGCAATGGTACTCAATTTACTCTTCAGGGAAAGTTCCTTGGGCATAGTTATATAAAAATCTATTACCTTGCTGTAATCATCAATATTACCTGTACAGATGGAATAAATATTCATTTCATTTGCCGAATCTTTGCTTAAACTTGTAATTATCGATACTTGCTTTTCTACTCTCTTATTTGCACTTTCAAGCGATTCACTTAAAACAGCTTTCTCCTTTTCTAGTTCAACGTTTTTTTGCTGTTCTAAAACATAACTCTTATCGAGTCTGGCTATTTCATCCTGTTGAGAATTTGAACACCCTGTGACAGTAATACTTGATAGGCACATTACTAAACCCAACGTTAGAACTTTCCTATCCAAAATAAACTCCCCCTCCAGCGTTACCGATTATTTATGACAATCGCATAGCTGAACAAGTATGTCGCGGAGCCTTACTTGACTAGTCTCTCAATTAACTCCTCGTCAGGAATAAAGGGAACCGTAATATGTCCTTTCCCCTTGTAACGCTCATTAAACTCAATGCTGGTTTCAATTGAATGCTCATTTCTAGCCCAAGACCGTCGAGCGACTCCACCCATCACATCCCATAACAAGGCGGATTTAATAACCTTATCCACGCGTTCACTTCCGTCAAGTACCAAGCCAAAGCCCCCATTGATCGCTTTGCCAATACCGACGCCCCCTCCATTATGCAGGGATACAAGACTCATCCCTCTGGCGGCATCCCCCGCGAAGCTTTGTACAGCCATATCGGCCATCACATTACTACCATCTTTGATGTTCGCCGTTTCTCTAAACGGTGAATCCGTACCGCTCACATCATGGTGATCTCGTCCCAGCATGACCGCTCCAATCTCACCATCACGAATCATTTCATTGAATTTAAGGGCAATCTTAATCCGCCCCTCAGCGTCCTGATAGAGAATCCTCGCTTGAGTACCGACGACCAGTTTATTCTTTTCCGCATCCTTAATCCATATATAGTTGTCCCGATCTTGACCCCTGCGGTTTGGATCGATACAGTTCATAGCTGCCTTGTCGGTTTTCTGTAAATCTTCTTTTTTTCCGCTCAGGCAAACCCACCTAAACGGCCCGTACCCATAATCAAAGAGTTCTGGCCCCATGATATCTTCCACATAAGAGGGGAAAATAAAGCCATCTTTTTCATCCACGCCATTTTTAGAGATCTCTTGGACTCCAGCATCATAAACCGCTTTCATAAAAGAATTCCCGTAATCAAAGAAATAGGTACCCCGTTCGACCAACGTAGAGATCAATTCGTAGTGGCGTCTTAGACTCTCGTCCACCAATCTTGCAAATTCTACCCGGTCCTCACCAAGAAGCCTGGTTCTCTCTTCGAAGGTAATTCCTTGTGGGCAGTAGCCCCCTTCATGCACAACATGACAGGATGTCTGGTCAGAAAGTAAGTCCACTTTTATCTTGTTCTTGACCGCATACTCCAATAAGTCCACGACATTACCCTGGTAGGCAATCGACATAGGTTCTTTCTTCTGCAAATACTCCGCCGCAATCCGAAAGACTTCCTCGAGGTCTGCTGATCGTTTACTAACCCAGCCCTGCTCGTAACGAGTCTGGATTCTGGACTCGTCGACTTCAGCAATAATGCCGACTCCCTGGGCAATCTCCACAGATTTCCCCTGCGCACCGCTCATTCCGCCCAGACCGGACGAAATAAATAAAAAGCCTCGAATATCCCCATCATGCGGGACCCCCAACTTTAAGCGGCCAGCATTGAGTAAGGTATTGAACGTGCCATGCACAATTCCTTGAGGTCCAATATACATCCAGCCACCTGCTGTCATTTGTCCATAATTGGCAACGCCCATCTGCTCCGCAATTTCCCAATCCTTCTGATTGTCAAACATTCCGACCATTAAAGCATTCGTGATAATCACTCTCGGAGATTCCGGCCGCGAGGGGAACAACCCCACTGGGTGCCCTGATTCCATGACCAAGGTCTGCTGATCCGTCATCACTTCAAGGTATTTTTTGATCAAACGATACTGCAGCCAGTTTTGGCAGACACTTCCCGTTTCACCGTAAGTTACAAGCTCATAGGGATAAAGAGCAACATCAAAATCCAGGTTATTCTCGATCATCACCTGAAAAGCCTTGCCTTCGATGCAGTTCCCCTTATACTCTTCAATAGGTTTACCATACAATCGTCCCGCTGGACGGAAACGATAAGCATAAATTCTACCTCTCGTCCGCAATTCCTCTAGGAATTCTGGGGCTAATGTCTCGTGGAATTCCTCTGGCACATAGCGCAGAGCATTTTTTAAAGCAATCTTAGTTTGAGCTGGTGTTAGGCTAAACCCTCTATCTGGAGCCCTGCGGATTCCCTCTACAAATTCTTGTATCTCTGGCAGCTGAGAGTCTAGTTTAATGGTCATGGCTTCCGAAATTTCATAATTACTGGTCATGCTTTCGCCCACTTTCTCCTGGAATCGAGTTTGATCCAAAAAGGTTCACGAACATATCCTCAGCTATTCCCCTTATTGCCTCACGTTTATAGGGGTGAGATTCTCTCCCTGTAATCGCCTTATCAACAGCTTCTGTTAGCATGTCCTCAAAACGGCGTAAAAGTAACGGATTGATCTCTCCCAAAAGATTTTTTTCGAGGTCCGGTAACCTAAATGCCGTCTCGCCAAGTGCTCCTACAGCGATGCGCGCTTCCTTGATGGAATTATTCTCTCGATCGTACTTTATCACCGTTGCCATATTTAATCTAGCCACGGTCACAGTCGTCCGACTACCAATCTTCTCAAAACCGCTGACATACTCGTCATCTAGGAGAGGAAAGTCAATCCCGGTGATCACCTCCTTCGAGGTCAAGCAGGTTCGACCACTTCCCTGCAGCACCTGACAAAGAGGAAGCCTTCGAACGGAAATAGGATCTTGTAAGGTAATCATCGCTTCTAAGACTAAAAGCACAGGCAAACAATCTCCTGCAGGGGAAGCGCTGGCAATATTTCCCCCTATCGTCCCACGGTTTCTGATCTGCTCTGAGCCAATCCTCCGGGTCGCTTGCGCTAAACATAACCCCTTTTTTAAAATGAGTGGATGTCTGGACAGAAGGCTAAAGGTAGTAGCACCCCCAATGTGGATACGACCATCCTCCTCATGAACCCCGCTAAGTTCTGGAATTTGAGACAAGTCAACGACAAGTTGTGGCTTTTTTTTGCCCTTTCTCAAGTCAATGACTAGGTCAGTCCCCCCCGCTATGAAGGAGATACTCCCGTTAAAGTCTGAGACCCCCTCCATTAACTGGTTTAAAGTCGTCGGTCCAAAGAAGTTATACCCTTTATACCCCTCCATCGACTGGCCCCCCTTTCCCAAGGTTCGTGCCAGCTACCGCCTGAATGGCGTCAATGATCTTGATATAGCCTGTACAGCGACAGAGATTCCCCGCAATAGCAAGCCTGATCTCCGCTTCACTCGGGGTGGGATTCTCCATCAGCAAAGCCTTTGCCGCCATAATCATGCCTGGCGTGCAATACCCACACTGGACTGCACCCGAATCAATAAAGGCTTGTTGGAGGAGATCTAACTCCCCATTATGCTCTAAACCTTCGATAGTAACAATCTCTTTCCCTCTGGCTTGTAAAGCTAGGACCAAGCAGGAATTAACGGCTTTACCATTCATAATAACAGTACAAGCACCACATTCCCCTTCTCCACTACACCCTTCTTTGGCACCCGTTAAACCCAGGGACTCTCGCAGAACATCAATTAATCGATCGTTAGGCTTAACTCGCACTCGTTGTGCCATACCATTAACGGTCATTTCTAATTCCATTTTCTGTACGCCTCCTGCAAGTATGGGGGATGGTTTTCCACCTGAAAGGACTTCATCCCATCGAGACTCCCACTTCTCCAAGGGGGAGTTTTACCCCATACTCTGCTTCGATGGGGGTATACGCCTCCTTCACCGCTAAGTGTTCCTTTTCTCTCCATCCGTGGCCAGCGGCTTAGGTTTGCCAAATTTCAAGCGACTGTGGGAACAATTTTGCTGATCCACGCACATCTCACAGGTTATTGCGCAGGACAAGTTCGGCTTACTCAACTTTTGTCCAACAGGGATCACCAGCGTATGAGATTTTACCGGAGACATTACCAACGACTCCCCTAACGTCACCCCAATTTCTCCTCCATCCAGCAGAGCAAATATGGTTTTCTGAGCTTCTAGGGGAATTTGATAACCCCCTGGGCATAAATTATGACCCGTCTGTAGACCGCGAGCTGACACGTCCTTAACCACCATACCCCTTAACAATTCTAAAGCTTCATCAAGGGCCACTGTCCCGCAGCCATCTAGGACCATCCCATCGAGCATCTCATTAACTTCAAACAAACGCGCTGACTCTTCTTCGAGGCGAAAGCCGATAGTTTGAATAGCGATTAGCACTTCCGCTGCTCCTTCAAAGAACGAAGTAGCAGCTTTAACTGGATACTGGTTGGCCAGAAGAATTTCTTCAGAACCCGAGACCTTTACCGGTACGTAGTCATAAATGCAACGAACCTCAATAAGACCTAACGCCTTGAGTCGCATCTGTTCAACATATGGCTTAAAATTCTGACTCCGTTTAGAATCCGCATCCGGCATACCAATACGCCGATAAACCTCAGACGGATCTATATTCAAGTTTTTCCACTCAATTCGCTGCATCATTTACCCGCTACCTCCCAAATTTTAAAACCCCATGCCTTCTATTATTAAGCGATTACCCAAGACACTTTAGGCTAATCGAATTCACTTGCCCCTCTTACCCTTATATCGGCTCCTGGGCACCGCACACTTTTCTCTGGCCTTGATAAGTACCGCTTCAATTCCCGCTCTAACCTCTTCTGTGACAGGTTTTGGGTGATGTGTTTCAAGGATCGTTTTAATCCGTTCCCGCGCCCGATCGGCCATCGTCTTACTTCCGTTCTCTGACCAATTCTCATAGTTACTAAAATCTGAGAGCTCTGGCCGCCAATTTTGTCTAAAATGAGCGGCCGTATGCTCATCCCCCAAGAAGTTGCCACCTGGACCCACTCGCATAATCGCTTCTACACCCAAGGATTCTTTGTCCGTATCAATCCCTCTTAGCAATCGTCGAGTCCGCTCAATCACCTCATTCGAAATGACCAGTAGTTCCAGTGATCCCGTTAAGCCAAATTCCATATAAAAAACATCATGCATAATATTACACCCTTGAAGTGCACCCATTAAGGTGAATTGGGTCGACTCCATAATCGCTTGTTCATCACACACTTTAGAATTGCAACACCCAGCATAACCCCAAGAAGGAAGCTGGTAGTAGTGTGCAAGATCCACCATCCCCCCTTGATAGAGAATAGCCTCAGGAGTAGCATAAATAGCCTGCATAGTCCGCATATCGAGGGGAGAATTACCGTAGCCGTATACAAAAGGGGCCCCTTTGGCTTTCAATTGATGGATGACTAAACCACTCAAAGCCTCAGCGTTTGCTTGAACTAAAGCAGCACCGACCGTTACCGGAACAGAGGCTCCTGCGACCCCTCCGCAGGCAAAATTCGTGGGAACCCCATTTTCTGCGGCGATCAATAATTTGTCAACTGATTCTTTCGGATGCTGGAGTGGGGATGTTGGCTCGGTGTAGAGCATAAACAGGGGTTTTTGCCGCAACCGTTCTTTCCCACCGACTGCCACAGCAGCCATCTCGATAATATCCCGCAGAGTATCCCCATCTTCGGCGATAACTACTTGGGGTTTTTCTGTATTTTGCACCATAATAGCATATTGTTCCCGATTAATCATGCGAGGATCCACATCCGACAAAAGGCCCATGGACATGACAAAATCAATATTTGGCGACTTGTCACAGATTTTAATCCCGTTCGCCACATCCTCTTGAAGCCACTTACGCCTTTGCAAAGTGTTCGGATCGAGATAATTGAGGGTGTCTGACCCTGTACCAAAATATACATTGGACCCTTCTAAATGAAGTGCTGCTCCACCGCTTCGATTATATAGGGTCACTCTTGAAGGAGCGGATTGCAAAGCTTGCTGCACAAGATAGGTCGGAAAATAAACATGGTTACCGTTTTCTACTAATGCCCCCGCCTGGCGAAGAAGTTCGACCGCTTCCTCATGGTGAATCACCATACCCGTCTCTTCGAGAATTTGACAACTCGCGTGATGAATATCCATCGCTTGTTTTTCTGTCAGTGTTCGGAAAAACAGCCCGTTGCCGTGTGAAGTTCCTACTCCCATGACGTTACTCCCCCTTCTTTGTCCCCTTGACTCTCCTCGTGGACTTTTTCTCCCTCTCAGTCTCCGCTATGATCTCATTCAATCCTGTGCGGATCGTTTCATCGAGCAGTTCAGAAGTATGCGTTGCGACGATCTCTTTGGCCAAATCAGCAGCTAGGTCTTCTGCCGATTTAGATCCCTGCTCTTCCCAAATCTCCCAGAAGGATCGGTTGAACTGTTTTGGTGTCCAGACCTCGTCACGGAAATGCTTAAAGGTATGATCATGACCGAGATAGTTGCCACCCGGGCCCACTTCATCGATCACATCGACGGCCAACGTATCCTCATTAATTCGAGTTCCACGGCCCATGTAACGCGCGTTATCCATAAAATCATTGCACATTGTCAAAAACGTCAGTGAACCGGTTTTTCCACCCTCGAGATATCCCACGTCATGAACCAAATTAGCGCCCATCAACTGAGCCATTAAAATTCCGTTCCCCGCTTCCATTCCAGCCTGAGCATCAGGCACAGGTGCATTGACACACCCAGCTTCTGTAAAGTTCGGAATCCCGTAAAATTGAGATAATTGAGTCATAATTCCATAGTTCATCATCGTCTCCGGAGACCCGTAGAGAGTTGCCGTGGTCCGCATGTCCATCGGAGTCGCGCCGCCCCCTATAATAATGGGCGCACCTTTTTGTTTTAACTGAGCCATGACAACCCCGGCTAGTGCCTCCGCGTTCATCAACACGATAGTTCCTGCTTTTGTAACTGGCGTTGTAGCCCCAGATAAAATCCCCGGCGTATAAACGACCGGCACTCCATATTCAAAACACGCAAACATCTTGCCAATCCCATCATTCGTATGTACCAACGGAGAGATCGGTTCAGAGTAAAGAATCAGGCAAGGGTTCTTGCGAAGTTCTTCCTTACCACCCACCACTAGGGCAGCCATCTCTAATTGAGCCCGCATATTTATTTCATCATGGGCAGTCACGATCATCGGTTTAATCGTGTTAGAAACCATAGCCTCCATCTGATGAAGGTCGCTTACTTTAGCACTCTGATCTGAAGCAATGGCATAACTCATCACAAAATCATAATTTGGTAAATAGTCCATGACCCGGCAGGCCAATTCAACGTCTTTCTTCGTAGAGCGTCTTCGCTTACCCGTTTCCAGATCAATGGTAAAGGGAAGATCCGAGCCCGTGCCGAAATACGTCCTATTCTTTTCCAGAGGCATGACGCGTTCACCCTTGCGATTGGCAACCACAATTTTACTCGGTGCCAAGCGAATGCACTCTTCGACCAGCCAACTCGGAATTCGAACACGGTTTTCCGTCACAATACATCCCGCATCCTTCATCAACTGCAAGGCCTCTGGATGGTCCACTTTTACCCCAGTCCGCTCCAGCACTTCCAAGGTCGCGAAATGAATCTCCTCAATCTGTCCCTCACTGACCCACCGTAGCTGTGGGGTTGCATATTCAATACTATTAGAACGAATCTTTCTCATAAACGTCTCCCCCTCTTACTTAATTCACTAGATTCACTAGGCACTTCTTAGCCATCCTTAAGATTGATTCTCAGAGCACCCATGGAGATTGCCTCATGGGGACAAGTCTCAACACAGATTCCACACCCCCAACACTTTTCCGGATCAAATTCAACCATCCTTCGGATCTTGCCTTTCACCACAAATTCCGCTTCACCCACATAAAACGCTGAAAAATGGCACCGCTTGGTGCACGCCCCACAATGGGTACACTTGACTGCATCTCTCTGAGCCTCGTATTTAATAACCGGGAATACGCCCTTTGTTCCCCTATCTAAGGCAAAACGTGTCGGATAACAACAGCAAGAACAACAATTACACATATAGGCCAACCCCTTGGTCCGCCAGTCACTGTTCACAGAATGCATCAAGCCATTGCGATGAGCCGCCTCCACGATCTCTTTGGCCTCCTCCTTCGTCAGAACTTGACCAAAAGTACGGTCTGTGATGGAGCGATCAAAACTCAAACAAGTTTCAGTTGGCTTAGAACAATGGCCCGCTAACTTCCGACAATTACAAGGAACTAAACGGATTTCACTAACAGAATCAAGTAATTCCTCAAGATTATCTATCAGCTCAAACATCTCCGGAGCCCTATCCACTTCCTCCTTTTTCTGAAGTCTATCTAAATACGGCTCCATCCGACCTGCGTACACTTCATAGCACCACTCGTTCAAAGCCGCAGACAGTTCTTGGTCCACATGATAGTTGTCGTCAAACTTACACAAATAATCTAATCTATCATAGAAACTAGAAGCAAAATAAACCAGTTCCCCACCACACTCTTCCTTATTGACAATCGACTTCAAATAGCAGCTCTCCAGCAGGTCCCGGGTTTCTAATTGCGTGCATTTCATCTTCAAAGCTAAATCAGGGACAGAACACTTCTGACCATCCATCAGAAGCACCAGCTCCATTTCAGGTTCAGACACAAAACAAGCCAAATGGGGAACGACAAACTTCGGTACCCCAAACAAGGCGGCAAACCTCTCACCCCTCGACAATATGGACATAAAATATCCTGCCTTTCACGTTTCAAAAACTAATAATGGCCACCTCCTGCCCCAAGCCAGAGGCAATTCCGGGGCATAAAGTGGCCAGACTTGTGTGACACAGCGCTCGGCACTTACGACGCAGAGCAAACTAACCGTGTAAGCTCCTAAAGGGGGTGCGGGGTTCATCCTTCGGCGATAGTATTCTTTTAAAGAACACGCCTACGGCGATAATCTCCACTGGAGACTATCGTGCCAAATGCGCCATCCTTGGCGCAGTGGCGACAGCTCACGTCCTTGTTCGCTGCCCCGTATCTGGGGCCGCTTACACGGAAGTTTGCTAATCTGCTTACGTAAAGGCTTCGCGCTCGTGTGACACTGCGTCCCGGTCTTGGAACCGAAACGGAACGAAGAACGGTGGGTCCGCGATCACACGCTCCGACGCCTTTGCGGTCGTCGTAGCCAAACTCGGCTTTAATCCTCTTTCATCGGCAGGGCGGGAAACAAGGACGTTTCCCGCCGGCAACGGCCAAGGATGGCCGATTTGCCGGGAACCCTGCCCTCCCCAAAGAAAGGATTAAAGCCCTAGTTTGGCACGACGAACGCAGGGCCGAGGACGTGTCTCGCGAGCCTCCCTACTTGAGCAAACCCTTACTCTTCAAAAACGTCGTTGAAACTTCTTCGACAGACTTCTTCTCAATGTCAGCCTGCATGTTCAACTCTGTGATGGTCCTAGTATCGAGCACAGAACTCAATTTCTTTAGATCATCAGCCAAGGTAGGATAAGCATCGACAATTTCTTTTCTGACAACAGGTGCAGCATTATAAACCGGGAAGGCCTTTTTATCGTCTACGAGCATGACCAACTTATCCGTAACGATTCTCGGTTCCGTGGTGAAGGCTATAGCTAGATCCCCTTTATTAGCTTTGAGAGTATCGTAGTTTAAACCCATGGCCACATTGACGAAATCCCCTTTAGGCATTTTGAAATCATAAACCTTTTCAAAGGATGGTAGACCGTCAGCTCGCCCTTCCCATTCAGGGAAGCCGACGAATTTCAGGCTTTCGCCCTTCTTAACTAGAGCAACATAGTCCGAGATTGTCTTAAGTTTATACTTTTCAGCGACATCTCCGCGGACCACAATTCCATAGGTATCATCCAAGGGAGCATAATCTAGCCACACAATGTTATTTTTAGCATCCCACTCTTTAATAAGTTTGTAGCTCTCTTGCGCCTCAAACACAGGGTCATGTTTCATTAAGTTGATGACACCCGTACCAGTGTACTCCCAATAAAGATCGATTTGCCCAGAAGTCAGAGCTGGTCTAATCACGGCCAATTCCCCTAGACCCATCTTGTTTTCCACCGGGTATCCCAGGCCCTTTAAGTACTGCAGACTAAGTGTTCCCAAGAGTGCCGCTTCTGTAAAGGTCTTAGACGAAATCTTAATCGTCGGTCCTTTTTTAGCTGTGTCAGTAGCAGCCGGAGTAGTCCCAGCTGCAGGCGCTTTTGCGCCACAGCCCATTACGCCTCCCAAAGCTAAGGCGAGCGACATAATCACAACGATTCCCAATGATAATCTCTTCTTCATATACAGACCCCTTCCTCTAAACCTTTTTTATCCTTCTCTCCTATAAATCTTATTAACCTTCCAAACCTTCAATCCCTTACTGGGTGGATCCCTCCCTTCAACTCCATTCACAGGTTCACTTATTTAAACCCGCATACCAGGTGGAGTAATTCGATACTCAAGATAGCTTAAACTCCGCTCTAACACGATCGCCATAAGCGCCCCAAGCCCAGCTCCAACCAGCAAGTACTCTGGCCGGAAAAGAGACAAGCCCCCCATAATTAAATTACCCAAACCGCCTGCCCCAATCAGCGCAGCTAAGGTCCCAATACTGACAACATAAACAGTGGCAGTCCGAATACCGCTCAGAATAATCGGCAAAGCCAACGGAATTTCTACTTCAATAAGAATTCTCCGCTGGGACATCCCCATACCACTAGCCGCTTCCTTCACATCTGGACTTACCCCAATCAACCCAGCAATCGTATTTCGGACAATGGGCAGCAGACTTTGAAAGAGCAAAGCGAGGACGGCAGGTTTCATTCCCAAACCAAGAATCGGTAACGCTAAGGCAATAATAGCCAACCCTGGAATCGCTTGTAAAACGTTCAATATGTTAAGGGTTACTAGGCCGAAACCTTTGAACTTCGGACGAGATAATAAGACTCCGAGAGGGACGGAAATCAGAATAGCTATCGATATGGTAATCACAACGATCAGAAAATGCTCCAGTAGGGCTTCTGGCGCCTTCTCGAAAAGGGCAAACCTAAAATTTTCCCAAGTCATTTACCCACCCTCTTTCCGGTAAACATGTCTCCGAATATCTTTGAAAGAGAGCACTCCACAAAGTTCTTTGCCCTCAAGAATCCCCAGATAGTCAGAGTCAAATTCCAGCAACAACGAGAGAGCATCTGGTAGAGAGGTCGTTGCTTGAACGAAGGCCGTCTCCGTGCGAAGAACCTTTTTCCGCAAAGCCTCCAGCTCATTCTGACACTCTTCAAACTCCACTAACGTCAAATGTCCCAAGCGCTTACCCACCTCATTTAAGACAAACGCCACCTCAGTCCCTGCGTCCTTCATCATCTGACCGGCCCTCAGCAATTCAGCCTCCCTCACAAGACACTTCACGGGCTGCATCGCTTCATCAACACGATATAAGCTCAACTTTTTGACCACTCGATCATGTCCAATAAAGTTCTCAACAAAAGAATTCTTAGGATTCGTGAGGATCTCTTCCGGCGTTCCAAATTGAACGAGTTTACCAGCGTCGAAGATGGCAATATTGTCTCCCATCTTAATGGCTTCATTAATATCATGCGTGACAAAGACGATCGTCTTTTTAATCTCCTTTTGCAGACGCAGTAATTCATCCTGTAAATGGGTCCGTGCAATCGGGTCAACCGCTCCAAAGGGCTCATCCATAAGCATAATGGGAGGATCGACAGCCATGGCTCGGGCTACACCAACCCTCTGCATTTGCCCACCACTTAGCTGAGACGGATATTTCCCCCGCGTCTTTTCCAGGTCAAGCCCCATCATGACGATGAGCTCGTCGACACGTTTGGCGATCTTCTCCTTCGGCCATTTATATAACCGAGGCACAATTGCAATGTTCTCTGCAATCGTCCGGTGGGGTAGAAGACCAATTTGCTGGATCACATAACCAATACCCATTCTTAACTGATCCGAATCGGTCTTCGATACATTTTCCCCTTTAATTGTGACCGACCCAGACGTCGGTTCTATCATTCGGTTAATCATGCGCAAGATCGTGCTTTTTCCGCAGCCCGAGGGACCGACTAATACACAAATCTCTCCTTCAGGTATGGAAAGAGATAATTGCTCCACTGCAGGCATCGCTTGACCAGGGTACTGCTTCGTAATTTGCTTTAGTTCTATCATTCAAGATCCCCCTCTGGAAACTTTATCCGATGGCAAACCGCCACTTAGCCTTCAAACTTTCGCCTCATTCCTTTCGGAACAATCCATTTCTCAATAACCCCTAAGATCGTGTCCAAACCAATAGCAATCACGGAGATAATCAGGGCTCCAGTAACCATCATAGGCGTATTTGAACGGACAAGCCCTTCCGAAATAAAGCGCCCTAGATTGCGTTCTCCTATATAGGTCGCGATCGCGGCGATGCCTGTCGTCATGACAACCGTGATTCGAAAACCAGCAAAGATAATCGGCATACCCAACGGCACAAGAATTTCACGTAAAATTCTCCCCGTACTCATACCCATCCCTCTGGCCGCTTCAATGACATTGCGATCGACATTTTTAACCCCGTCATAGACACTACGAATCAAAGGCATCATCGCATACAGAACCAAAGCAAACAACGCAGACTTCCGCCCTAAGCCGAAGAAAGGGATAGCAACTAAAATAGCAAACATCGATAAACTAGGAATGCAAAAGATTGTATTCGCCAAACCCAAGACCCTAGCAGCCCATTTATCGCTTTTGGTCAACAATAAGCCGACCGGTACCCAGATCACTAGCGAAATCATCACCGCCGACAAGACTAGCGTAAAGTGATTTCCACTATATTCGATAATCGTCTCCGTATTTTTCTCGAGAAAACTCAGGAAATCTTGCAAGGTCACTCGCTATCACTCCCCCAATCTTTATCCGACCGTGAGACCCCCGATTTCTACAAATAGGAGTCCTCTGAGTTAAACTTAATATTTGTTGCAAGAATCGTGCCTACATTCAGACAATAGAGAGCATCGGCCTTGAGGCGTTTTTCTCTTTTTCTGAGGTGCATAACTTTTTTGCCCCTAAAAGAACCTTTGAATACTTCAAACAGCAAGTTTTAGGACAAGTGCATCATAAATTTTTGCTGCAAAATATTATGCACTTCAACTATGTTATAATTCACTTTTTCACCTTCTGGGTAACAAACTATTATCCAAAAACTTTACCGACGAAATTGTTCCACCTCAATGCCGAATTTCTTAATTCGATATTGCAGACTTTGCCGAAGAATACCCAGTTCTTTCGCGGCATGGCTTAGATTACCGCGATGTTTCTTCAACGCATCCGTTACAATAATGTTTTCTGTATCCATTAAGAAAGGACTAAGCAGAGCTAGATTCTTTCCCCTTAGGACATCCATTAACCCTCTCTCCATCAGCTGCTTGAGGTAGCTTGGCAAGTGTTCACGAGTCAAGCATAACTCATCACCCGACATACAGATCATGCTTTCGATAGCGTTCTCCAACTCTCGGATATTTCCTGCCCAACGATAATCCTGAAACCCTTGGACCAACTCTTGTGCCAATTCTAATTTCTCCAATGAGTTCTTAGGAGAGTGTTTCTTGATGAAATAGTCGGTTAATAACGGAATATCCTCTTTTCGCTCCCGTAACGGAGGAAGAGTAAGCGAAATCACCGATAAACGATAAAATAAATCCTCCCGCAAACACTTCTTTTCCAAACAGGTGACAGGATCGATGTTTATTGAACTGATAATCCGACAATGCAGAGGAATTTCCGCAACACTCCCCACCTTGCGATAATTCCGTTCTTGGAGGGCCCTCAAGAGTTTAGCTTGAAGCCCAATACTCATAGAATTGATTTCGTCCAGATACAAGGTCCCTTCATCGGCATATTCAAACAGTCCCGCAGTTGGAATCGCCCCTGTATACGCTCCCTTCACTGCCCCAAACAACATAGTTTCCAAGAGATTTTCTGGAATCGCAGAACAATTAATCGCCACAAAAGGATGACTCCTACGAGGACCGCCGTTATGTATACTCTGGACAAGAAGTTCTTTACCAGTACCCGTTTCTCCATAAATTAAAATGTTCGCAGCACCCATCATGGCACGTTTTGCCCCATTGATGACCGTTTCCATAGCCTTACTCTTACTAATAATATCGGAAAACGTAAAGTAAGCCCTTGGATATTGTACTCCCTGCTTTTTTCCCACTTCTACAGAATCCTCTTTAATCTCTTGCAGTTGCATCGTACGCAGCAACACTTCTCTCAAATGGGTCGTCTCGCGGCAAAGTGAATAAACTGCCAATAACTCACCATTCTGCAACACCGGAACAGTAGTCGCAACCAAGTGAACCTCATGACCCTGGCGTGTAAAATATTTCTGATACGTCTCCCCAATCGGTTTCGAAGTCCGCGAAACCAGCAAATGCTCACTCGTATCCGGCGCTTGACTGTAAATCTCTGAAAGATGCTTTCCTATCACATCGTCCCGGTTTAAACCTTCTAGAACAGCCAACTCCTGGTTATAGAAAACAACATAACCAGATGGATCAGTAATAATAATGCCCTCATGGATTGAGTTAAGAATCGTTTTATAAATCTGAATCTCCTTACGCAACATTTCTGTCTTGGCCATGCGCATGTACCGCCTATACCCCATCTCAAAAGCCTCCTATGGAACTTGCGTTACATTGTCTCATCCCGTGCCGGGGACATTTTGTTAGCGATACCACCTGAATCTATCCAAGAATCTTCTTCCTATTCCAAGTAGTTTGAATAATCATCTATTGTACTAGTATACTTTTTTACACAATGGCAATCAAGACATCCCTTGGTTGACTTTAACTCTACGGACCTCAACTTGCTAAGTAGAATAGGCACTACAAGAGGATATAAGTCACAGACCATCCTCAACTTCTATCCGTATCGACATGGCCACCAAAACGTCCCCTTGCCACCACCAAGACATGACAAAAAATGCAGAAAAGACTTTACGCCTCTTCTGCATTTCACATACCCAATCTAACATATCATTCGCCAAGCCTTGTTTTGATTCGCTCCAGCAAATGCACAAGGGCAATGACATATTTCTCTTCTATATTACGACATATCTCAATCGCCAATTGTTCACTGTAGATATGTGCCGTTGAATTTCTGTCGTTGAGCATGGCAAGCCACAATTCGTCATCTTTTATAAGCTCTGCCGAAAACGCTTCACGCAATACCGTCTTCGGAGAATTCAGCCCTGTCAAACCCTCATCTTCAAAGACAGCCTTTAACGTTTTCCAAGCAAGCTCGAAAGTAAACTCGAATCGCTGTATTACCCCATCTCTGAGCAGATCATCAGACTCATCGTATTTAGCAATGCCATCTTTTAGCCTGCCAAGAGCATTGGTAAAATTATTGACTTTTGTGTATGGCTCGCTCATATAGAAACACCCCTTCCCTCTCAATATTTTCCAATAAATCAGGGTCAGTATGCCCATTGATATAAACAACATCTATTCTCAAAAGCGTATTAAGGTCGTCAAATTCACTAGCCATACGCCCCTTGCTCTCAAACTCTGGTAATAGAAAAACAGCTAAATCAATATCACTTACTGGCTTATGATCACCTCTAGCCCGTGACCCGAATAGAACTATCCGTTCTACAGCATATTTTTGACCAATTTTCTGGATGCCTTGAATTAGCCTATCGTCTAAATCGAAAGCCATTCTGCACCTTCCCCTAACAATCTTGTCCGAGTTCTAAACCAACGCACCCATATTATACCATAGTATTGAAAAACGACACAGGTCTGAGCCACCCTACTTCATAAACTTAATGCAAGCAACGAATCGCCCCCGACTTTCATTCCAACCGCCAATGCATACACTACTTAAGCTTATTCCTTTTTGCGCATGGCAAACGAAACGTCCCCATGCCACGCGTCCCCATGCCACGCAGTGTCGTCTCTCCGTCCTCCGCCTTTCCAGCAGCGCTGGAAACAGGCCGTCCCCGAAACGTCCCCATGCCCCGCAGTTCCGCCTCTCCGTCCCCCGCTTTTCCAGCAACGCTGGAAACAGGCGTCCCCCCGTTCCTCTCCGTCTACCTCAGCCCAGAGGGTCCGCGCTCACACGCTCCGACGCCTTTGCGGTCGTCGTAGCCAAACTCGGCTTTAATCCACTTTCATCAGCAGGGCGGGAAACAAGGATGTTTCCCGCCGGCAACGGCCAAGGATGGCCGATTTGCCGGGAACCCTGCCCTCCCCAAAGAAAGGATTAAAGCCCTAGTTTGGCACGACGACCGCATGGCGAGGAGATGTGACGCGGACCCTCCCTAGGAAGTGTGTCGCTGACCCCAACTTATTCATACCGCAACGCCGCCATCGGCTCCAACTTCGCCGCCTTCAGTGCAGGATAAAAGCCGAAAAACAATCCCACTCCGATCGAAAAAGTAACCGCAGAGAAAATCGCCCAACCCGACAAAAGTGGAGGCCAGTGCAAAAGATACGCCACCAGCTGCGCACTTCCTATCCCCAAAGCAATGCCCAAAATTCCACCGATTAGGGATAACACAATCGCTTCTAATAAAAACTGTGCCAAAATGTCGCGTTCTTTGGCCCCCACAGCTTTGCGCAACCCAATTTCTCGCGTTCGCTCCGTCACCGAAACTAACATAATATTCATAATTCCAATCCCCCCTACTAAAAGGGAAATACCCGCCACCAAACCGATAAAACTTGTTAGAATGCGTGTGATCTGATTCGCTGATTGCACCAATTGCTGCACATTATAAACCTCATACTGATCCATTGTTCCGTGACGCACGTTCAATAAACGTTGAGCGCTAGCGATCGTACCTTTTAAATCTGCTTCTCGGTAAGTCGCGCCTTCTAATTGATCGACACGCGTCGACTGGAAAATATCTGACCAACTTCCCCAGGGGATATAGGCAAAGGCATTCTTTGGACCCATATCGAATTGGGCAAAGGCAGACTCATCCTTGGCCAAAACTCCAATTACTCGGCAAGGTACATTTTGAATGATCACCTGCTGACCTAAAGGATTTCCGGCCCCGAAGAAATCCTCAGTTAAGGTCTGATCGATCACCACCACACGCCGATCTGCCGAAAATTCTTCTTCCGAGAAATACCGCCCATTGGCAATCTCCCGGCGACGTAAGTCTGCAAATTCAGGAGTCGTTCCCACGATCATGGCTGAAGATCGCTTTTGATTCACTTCTAAGGCTGTGTACTCAACACTCGTCGGAATCAACGTTTTGACTTGTGTTAGGGCCCGTCTCAAACTTTCCCCATCCTGAATTGTCAAACCTGATCCGACTGATTCACCCGTTTGCCCTGCCGATTTCGGGTATAATATGAACAGGTTAATCCCGTTCTTTTCCATCTCTAGCATGATAGCAGCCTTGCCGCCCAGTCCGATCGTGACGACCGCGATGACTGCCGCAATCCCGATGATAATTCCCAGCATCGTCAACCCTGTCCGGAGTTTATTAGTCCGCAAGCTGAAGAGTGCTCCCCGCAAACCTTCTAAGAGGCTCATGTCTCACCACTCCCAGTATCGGCTGTTACCGCCAGACCTTGCGAAAGTTCGTTAGAGGGATTAAGAACGATCAGGTCCCCGGCTTTTAAACCAGAGGATATTTCTTGATGCGTCTCAGTACCTATCCCGATCAATACTTCAGTCTTGACAAGTTTTCCATCCTGGATCAGATAGACAAAGTTCTTCTTCCCTTCCTGAAAGAGAACCTCTTGAGGAACGGCCAAGACGCCCTCCTTGGTAGACACAATCATTTGGATATTCACACTAAAACCCGGCTTTAGTCCGGCAGGCACTTGATCTAAATGAATCTTCACGCCCACCGTCGCCGAGGAATTTCCCTGAACACTCGCTGTTGCAACTGCCTGAGGTGAGATTTCGGTAACAGTTCCTTGAGCAGGCGTATCCCCTAAGAGCTTACTAGAAATCGTCACTTTTCCACCTATCTGAACCTTCCCCGCATCCAGTTCATTCAGTCTCGACTCCACGTTCATTTGGCTTAAATCGGCCACTGACACAAGCGGCTGTTGTACTGGAGATAGATTTCCCTCTTGGGCATTGACTTCGATCACTGTTCCAGCAATGCTTGCTTTATAAACCATTTGCCCCTGTTGTACCTGAGCAATTTTCAACGCTTCTTGGGCCTGCTTTAAGGCTGCCTTACTTTGCGCCAGAACTCCCTCGGCCTGCTTAGTGCTGCTAAGTCCTGGAGATGCTGAAAGAGGGCTGAGATTAGCTTCACTCGCGCTTTGGACTCGCTTAAGCTCATTCAAATTGGATTGTGCTGAATTTACGCCCGTTTGAGCGGCTTCAACATTCGCCTTAGCTTGGGCCACTTGAGCATCAGTCAGAGTCGAATCGAGAGTAATCAGGACCTGCCCTGCTTTAACAGACTCCCCACTCTTCACTGCCACCTTTGTTACGAGCCCAGGATTTAAGACCCTCACCTCCTGGCGAGACACTGGTACCAGACTCCCTGTCGCATAGACTTCTTCTTGCATCGTGATAGGAGCAACTGCAACAGCTTTAACCTTCATCGGCCCCTGATCCCTTCCCCAAAGCCACCATCCTCCGTATGCTAATGATAAAACAAAGACTATCCCGATACCCCACCAAAGAGGCTTCTTCACCACTATCCCCTCCAAACGCTCCTGGGCGCGATTAGATATAAAATCATTTTCTAGTGTACCCGTATAAAGCTTTCAAATATTCCCTCTACCAAATCCTATCCAATCAAATATGTAGTCCCCAACAGATTCATGGTCAAGCCATGGATCCATTGGGGACTACATAGAACTACTATTATGAGGGTTATGTATTGAAGAATCCCTAGAATACCTAATGTCATTGGAGGGGTTCATTTAATTCGTCTTAAGTTGGATGTTTCTAACTGCAACACTTCGAGCTTGGCTTCAATTCGTTCCAGTGTTTGTCCAATCGTTTGATTATAATCTTTTTGCATTTCACGGAAGTCAAAGATTGCTCCAATTTTTTGCGCAATATCATGCTCAATAACAGTTTTTATCTTTGCAACGTTTTGAGCTAATGTTTCTTGATCCATTCTGAGTACATCAAATTTACTTTGCATTTCACCTCTAAGTTCTGTCGACTCATTTCGAATTTCGCTTCTAAGCTTTATTAATTCACTTTGCATTTCGCTTCTAAGCTCTTTCGACTCACTTTGCATTTCACTTCTAAGTTCTTTTAATTCACTTCTAAACTCTTTTAATTCAATACGCATTTCAGTTTGTGTTTGATATATGTTCGCGAGAAGCTCCATAACTTTCGGATCCATTTGAACACCCCCCTTGAGACATAATTATAACATAATTTGTAAGTTATTAAGCCGTGTTTTGAATTTCTTAACAATATTTTTTCCATCAAATCTAAATCAAAATAAAGTCCCCAACAAATACATGGTCAAGCCATGAATCTATTGGGGACGGCGGTAGAGTTACCTACTTACATACCTACTTACTTCGGCAAAACAATAATGGGCTTGTTTCTTGACGCTCGATACAATAAGAAATTCCGGCCAATAACTTGCACAAGGTCAGCCTGAACTTGTTCAGCCAGTTCCTCAGCTACGCTTTTCGGCTCATCTGGACAATTTTGTAAGACTCGGCACTTGATGAGTTCACGAGCTTCCAAAGTTTCCTCAGTTTGGGTGACCAAGGCTTCCGTAATTCCACCCTTACCCACTTGTATAATCGGATCCATTTCATTTCCCATGGATCGCAAATAACCTTTTTGCTTACCTGTTAACACTAAACTATTCCCCCTAAACCTTTACTTCTAAACCCAATCAAACCTCACGCCAGCGATCTCGACTTTATCCCCTTCTTTGATTCCTTCCGCCCGGAGAGCTTCATCGATCCCCATAGCTTTGAGGATATTCTGGAAACGGTAAACACTCGCTTCCCGCTCGAAGAAGGTCATCTTCACATGTTTTTCAATTTCTTTGCCAACAACCATAAAGAGATCTTCTTCTTTAAAGATTTCAAAACGTTTATCCGACTGAGCTTTCGTCACCAGATGATCCACTGGAAGATTAACAAGCTCGGGAACTGGGGTATCCGGCAAGAGTTGCGCAATTCGATACACCAAGGCTTTTAACCCTTCCCCAGTCGCTGCCGACACAGGGAAAATCTCGCAACCGTCTTCTACCGCTTCCTTCAAGCGCTGCAACTGTTCCTCAGCACCTGGAATATCCATTTTGTTGGCCACAATAATCACGGGTCTCAACGCCAACTCTGGACTATACAGACGCAGTTCATCCTGAATAATTCTTAAATCCTCAAGAGGATCCCGCTCTTCCGATCCCGAGATATCTAAAACGTGCAAAATCAAACGCGTACGCTCGGTATGACGCAAAAATTCATGCCCTAAGCCCGCCCCCGAATGAGCACCCTCGATGAGCCCTGGAATATCGGCCATGACAAAACTCTGTCCATCCTCAAGCTCAACCACGCCTAAATTCGGAATCAAGGTAGTGAAATGATAATCAGCAATCTTCGGCTTGGCAGCGGAGACTTGCGAAATAATCGTTGATTTTCCCACATTCGGGAAACCAACCAATCCGACATCTGCCAAGAGCTTTAACTCCAGACGGAGCCAGTTTTCTACGCCAGGTTCACCGTTCTCAGCCAAGGTTGGAGCTTTATTGGTATTACTCATAAAGCGAGCATTCCCGCGCCCACCCCGTCCTCCGGCAGCCACTATGATCCGTTGTCCATGCTCGGTTATATCCGCGATAGTTTCTCCAGTCCCATCATCGAAGACGATCGTTCCGACCGGAATGCGCAGAACAATATCTTCCCCGCTTCGACCACTGCAATTTTTTGCTTGCCCATGGTCCCCGCGATTCCCTTTATAATGCCGTTGATAGCGGAAATCGACAAGGGTTCTTAAGCCCTCATCTCCCATGAAAATAATATTGCCCCCACGTCCGCCATCTCCACCGCTCGGACCGCCTTCAGGAACATATTTCTCCCGTCGAAAGGCGACCGCTCCTGCGCCGCCATCGCCGCCTTTAACATAGATCTTGGCCTGATCATAAAACTTAAACATAGTTGATTCTCCTTAACTGTTAGATCTCTCGTTAAACTAATGCTGAACTTTATCTCGTTTCAGCTTGAGCGTAGGCGAGTTCACTTAGGCGACATCTCTAACTTAAGCATTTTATCAAAAAGAACGGTTTCCTCGTCCTCTAAGATAACCTGACAAGTCAATCCACCCAGCTCCTCGAACAAATACACTTCAGCAGTGACGTTAGATAACAATTGTGACTGTGAAGACACGTCCAAACATTCTCTAGTGTACCCGTATAACCCTGCGACATATTCTTCTTGCCAATGATCTCGCCAAAAGTCTTTCTTTTTCATCCCCTCAGGAAAGTCGAGAGTCGCCTTAATTCCATTCTGCCGAAGACCAATCAGTAAACCTAAGAGAATAGCCGCTAGGGCTGGTTCTTGAATATGCGCTATCTTTTGTTCTTGCTCCTGGATTGCGACCGTTTCCTTCATATAAGCCAGGGCTTTCTCCGGTTGCTGGAGTTGTAAGTTACCCATAATCACTTGCCAGTGATTCAGATAATCATGCCGCTGGAGAGTATACCACTGTAAGAGTTCGGACAGAAGAACGTGTTCAACTTCTGACATCATCATCATTTTCCTCTCAAAATCGCGCTCGTTTAAGGTACGGATTCATAAATTTCCCCTACAGAAAAAGAAGTTATGATATGTAGATATATAAAAACCCCTGGGAAAACCCAGGGGTGAATAAATACAGCTTATTGGGCTACTGCCAATGGTGTTGCTGGGCGATCAGGATAGATACTAACTTGTTTGCGCTTCCGGTCTTTATGCTCAAACTTAACATAACCGGAGATCAGAGCATATAAGGTATCATCTTTACCCAAACCACAGTTTTTAGCGGGATGAAACTTCGTTCCGCGTTGTCGTACGATAATCGTACCTGCGTTTACGAATTGGCCATCGCCACGTTTTACGCCAAGACGTTGAGAATTACTGTCCCGACCATTCCGTGAGCTACCAACCCCTTTTTTATGGGCGAAGAGTTGAAGATTCATTTTTAGCATGGAGTCCACCTCCTTCGATCTATAAATATATAGTCTTGACCATAAGTCGCATGTATCTGTTCAATGCCTAGAGTCATAGTTTGCAAAATCCACTGAGCCTTTTCCAATTCTAGCTCCGGTATTCCAACAAGTTCACAGGTGAGATGTCCATCTGCCTCCTGCAAAATAGGGGCTACCGACAAGAAATGTTCTAAGCCATTGGAAGCCGCAATACTCAATGCGGAAATCCCCGCACAGACTATGTCTTGACCAGAATCTGCATATCCAGCATGTCCGGACAACTCAAATTTACGTATTCGCCCTTGATCATCCGCCCATATTATGAAACGAATGCCATCTTGACTCTTACGCTTGGAGTGCTTCGACAAGAACTTTTGTGTAGGGTTGTCGATGTCCTTGTTTGCGTCGATAGTTCTTCTTGGCCTTGAATTTGAAGACAATTATCTTCTCCCCTTTACCGTGCTCCACAACTTTTAGCACTGCTGTAGCACCAGCTACAACTGGGGTTCCTATATTAACCACACCGTCTTTTTCCACGAGGAGAACCTTATCAATTGTTACGGAATCTCCTACGTTAGCCTCCAATTTTTCAACGTAAAATACGTCGCCTTCTTGAACGCGGAACTGTTTACCACCGGTTTCAATCACTGCGTACATTTTATTACACCTCCCATGCCCTAGACTCGCCATTGCAGGTCGATTTTTAAAGACTTAAAAACCTGTTAATACCTGATTCGAGCGGTTGCGGTGAGAAGTCACCACATTTAAACATTTTAGCATCTGAGCATATTATTTGTCAAGCATATTCGCTAAGAATCGAACTTCAAATACCCATTGGGAATAAAAAGCATTGCAATTCTCTCCCGCCTGCCTACTCCTTGGCGTGAGCAAGATAGCTTAGAGGGGAAAGTCCTTGTCGCACATGGTTAAATTTCTTCTGTTATCCACGGTCTAGAAGAAGGAATTGTGCTAGTAACGCAGAATATTATAACCATATATTGTAAGGAGTGATAAATATGCCTTGGAAGCGACTCAAGACCCCAACCTTTAGTCTGCCAACTCGTCAAGAACTCCTGATCCTTGCTATTTCATCGATCATCGGACTGCTCGCAATTGCCTTCTTCGCCCTGCGATCTTAATAACACGGTATAATTTATCAGTGATTTCGCAAGATACTATCTCAACCTGCTCGTTTTCAACTGGTCACTAAGCATAGGGCAAGTGGATTTTTTCCCTTCTAAGGCCTTGCTCGGTTGACGACTTACTTCTATTCCTCTATTCAAAAGATCCGGCGCTTCTTGACGAGAATTTATAGTGTGAATATCTTGTTTTATGACTTTAATGTCTTTCTTCATAATTTCAAGTAAACCAATAATATTACTGAACATCTCTCGAGTTTCATGATCCACGTCATCAATCCCCCCTCGATAATCTTTTAATACTGCTTCTGCCCTCTATCTCACTGGCTGCTAGGGTGCGCTTCATCCCGACCAAATGAGCAAATAGTGTCGCTCAAAGGCCCGCTTTACCCAAGAGCTGTGAGCGCATACTGGACTTAGCATTTCCATATTCACTCTTCTTCGTACCAATAATATCCGTGGGCAGATTATTCTCAATCAGTTCGGCCTGCATCATATTTAAGGCACCGTAAAATTGACTGTCCACATTAGCCTCGAGCATAGTTCCTGCTTGAATATATTTTTGGACCAACTCTGAACGCTTCAAGGTGCCAGCTTTGTTACCCTGCCTATACTCCTGAACTGCTGCCGAATACAGTGTATCTAAACGGCTCAAGGCAACATTCTGTAAATAATCAAACTGACGCTTATACTTACTATTAATTTCGTCTTGAATCTGTTTCGCAACAGCACCTTCGTTCACAGAAGTTGAAGCGGTCGCGTTTTTGCCTGCCTCTGGGTCTTTTGCCTTTTCCACCATAGATTCAAGCATTGAGGTATCAAGCTTATTTTCCAAATCAACTGATTTTGTATCATTTACAGTTCCTGAATTATTAGAGGCCGAGACTTCATCAAACGAAGTAAAAAAACCCGCCCCAAATTGGTTATTAAGTTGTTGTTCAATTTCCGGGTCTGGAGTAAAAAATTTATTGTATCCCCAAAAAACAACCAGTGCCATAAATATGACTATAATTCCTGTGATTTTTAGATATTTTTTCATAATTTCTCCAAACAAATAAATAAATATTAAAGATTAACAAGATACGTATGCCTGCGCTGGAACACTCAAGTTTTCCTGGAGGTAATATCCCGCTCTAGCATGAAGGATTTGGATTTAGTCTTTTCACACATGGTATATTATACCATGATATAAATTTTCCTTCAATTGATTCTGACAAATCAATGCATTAGATTCCATCCAAGGAACCCAATGGTTACCACCCTCTGGAGCTACCTCCGCCTCCACCTGAACCACCACCGCCGCCGAATCCACCACGACCACCACCGCCACCGCCTCCTCCTCTGCCCCGGAGCAACATTCCCAAAATAAGGCCAAAGAAGAAGCCGTTAAAGAGACGCCGATCGACATAGAACAACAGGATGATAAAGAGAAAGGAAATAACTTTAACCCAGGTTGGCATAGGTGTCTCCACTCCGGATGACGATGCATCAGGCACAGGCATCACGAGTGCTGAATTGGGATCTAGGGTTACTTGATACTCCTTAGCCACTTCCAAGGCTAAAGCACTGTATCCATTCAAGATACCTTGGTTATAATCATTCTTTTTAAAAGAAGGAATCATATACTCATCCTGAATCTGACCCGTCTTGGCATCCGGCAAGGCTCCTTCCAGCCCATACCCGACCTCAATCCGCGAGACCCGATCCGTTGTGGACACAAGAAGGAGCAACCCATTGTTCAAATTTTTATCCCCAATTCCCTTTACCTTTTTATCAGTTTCCCATTCCCGTAGGATAGCTAAAGCCTGTTCCTCAAGGGATACTCCCTTTAGACTACTTAGAGTGACAACCACGATCTCAGCTTTCGTTTTTTGCATCAGCTCAGCCGATGTACGAGTGATTAATTGTTCCGTAGCTGGATCAAGAACATTGGCCTGATCTACAAGGAAATAATTCACGTTGCTCCGCTCAGGAATAGGAAGGGTTGCTGCTCTTAAAGGGGAAGCAATGGAGAGTATTAGCAAAACTAACACAGCGAGAAGGGGTATCCTTTTCATGAGGCTTCATTCCCTTCGACAAATCTTTCTTTACGTCTAAAATTTAACCTCGGGAACATTCTCTACATTAGCAGTCGGTTTAAAGTAGTCTCGTTGCCCAAAGCCCAGGAGCCCGGCATAGAGAGATGAAGGAATCGTCTTGATTTTGGCATTATAGCTTTGAACAGTATTATTGTAGTCCATACGAGCCACAGCAATACGGTTTTCCGTACCAGCCAGCTCATCTTGCAAAGCACGAAAGTTTGCATCGGATTTAAGCTGTGGATAATTTTCAGAGATGGCTAATAATCTTCCTAGAGCACCGGTGACTGCCTGATCAGCCTGAGCTGCAGCGCCCACGCTTGTAGCACCCGCTAATTTGGACCTTGCCTCAGCAACCTCAGTAAAGATTTCTTTTTCTTGTGAGGCATATCCCTTCACGGTCTCCACCAAATTCGGAATTAAATCTGCTCTGCGCTGTAACTGGTTTTGAACTTGACTCCAGCTTCCATTGACACCTTCGGACATTTTTACTAGGTTATTATAACCAGAAACTAGCATGACACCCAGCAAGACAATTATACCCACTGGAATTAACCATTTTTTCATCAGGAACGCCTCCTATTTTTCTACCTAAATTTACTCTAGTTTAACATTAGATATTCACGCAAACAACTTTTACAGTTAGGAATTTTCGCACTGTCCCTTCTGCAGTTAGGGATCATATATATAGAAGCAAAACTAAAAAGAGAGAAGCAGCATCATAGAATGCAACTTCTCTCTTCTTACTCAAGTATAGATATCTACTAAAAAGTCAGGACGGGTCTTATTCTCGCTTCATTAACAATTGGCTTGATTCCTGATTGCTTTTACTGCTCTTAGCTGTTTCCGGCTGATACACGGTCAGTGCTTGAGGGAGTTTTGTCTTATCCCAAACAAAACCGTTCTTAGTCATATAAGCATCTGTCTTATTATAGTACTTAGTTGTGTTTCCACGTACATCATTATTCGTAGCATCAAACTGATACCAGTTACCATCAATTTGCACCATATTCCAAGCATGTAACCCTCCCGGAATAGAACCCGAAACTATTATAGTTTTTATTCCTGCCTCTGTTAACATTTTCTCGGCTAACATAGCATACCCTGAACACACGGTTTTCCCGCTTGTCAAAGCTGAGTACGCTGTTCTTTGTTGCACTTTATAATCATAAGCTACATTTTTGAGAATCCAGTCATGAATGGCCTTCTCTTTTTCAAAATCCGTCATAGTGGCCGTTATAATAGTAGGCACAATTTCTTTTACTTGTGATGTAACGAAATTTTCTTGATCCATTGTAGTCAAATATTCCACAGTAAAATTGATACTCGCTTTGCCTGCTTCTCCAGAGACTTGATACCTGATAGTTGTCCAGGACAGGTGCAAGTAACCATCACTTTCTTCAGCTTGTTTCGTAACAATCCCAAGGCTTCCCAGCATCTTAGTAGTGTCCCCGACATAATTAATGGTAAAATTTGACTCTCTGTTAATCATATCCTCTTTAATTGCCTGCTCAAGCTGTGTTAAATCCGTAGCTGTTTCACCATTAGCCAATGCGTTAAACGGATTGGATGCCAAACATGTCATAGACAAGAGTAATACGAGGACAAACTTTATCGCTCTCTGTTTTAACATTTATATATACTCATCTCCTTAAAAGTTTGATCCTGATCCATAATTCACCCGAATTTTTTCACAGACAATAAAAAAAATCGCTAAGCCTAAAAAAGGCGTAGCGATAATGGTCATGGTAAACCACTAAAAAAAGTCGCTAAGCCTAAAAATAGGCATAGCGACATGCGAAACGTTTGTTTGTTCGGTGGCTTGGCAATCATCAGCTTTACCTGGAAGACCCATAGCTTTGCGTCCTTAGTTTTCACTAAGTTTGCCATTATCGCTAACATTATGAAATTAAAGTTATACTATTTGTTTATCCACTTATTACCTTGTTACACCATGCCATGTGTAACACTTCTGGGATAGGAGCATTCGTCAACGAGACCAAGCGGTTTCTCAGGCTTTAAAGAATTGTCTTCCTTGTTTCGTAGTTCATTGATCAGTCTTTCTTTAGCGTGAGCGCCATAATTAAAAGCTAATATTATTGCCAAAACAAGTAAATAAAGAAGTACAAATTTCAACATAAATCTTCATCTCCTTAATTTCTTTTACAATAGAAAACAAAAAAATCGCTCAACCTTTAAAAGGCAAAGCGATAATCGCGGTAGTTGTTCGGTAGCTTGGCAGTCATCAGCTTTACCTGGAAGACCCATAGCTTTGCGTCCTTAGTTTTCACTAAGTTTGCCATTATCGCTAACATTATAAACTATCATATTATATTATAGCTAATAATAACATAAGAAGTGTGCAATTAATGTCGAAAGAAGACAAACTAAATAATATATTCTGGGAGAGCCACCCTCCCTTAATGCAATCAACAAAAGGGGGGCTTTCGTTAGACTCAAAATCAGGGTTCTCGATGCAAGCAATATAATTAAGCCTGTTCGTAATCGACTGGTTCACCATGAGTGAAGGTGGTTTAGTTTTAGCTGCCTCAATCAACCTGAGCGTCTCGGCTACTCTCAGAGTATTTATTCACATAACTGCATTATGTTACATTGAAGAGCCCTTAGAAGGCCTGATATTGTTGGCTTTAAGGGATCCTTGGTGAGCCGTTCCGCCGAGTACTCGCCTTTAGTTTGATAGTTCTGCTTTGAGCTTCTGCACAGTTTCTAAGGGCAGATCGGTTATCTCAGCAATGTCTTCTAATGACAATCCTTTTTTTAATGCATTTCGGGCTGCCTCTAACTTACCTTCTGCCTTCCCTTTATTCTCCGCAGTCTCTATCCTCGTTAGCTGGTCACGAAGCTCGGCTTCTCTGGCATCATACAGCATTCTTGCCTTTTCATCCTTACTGATGATCTGCAACAAATCATAAGCTTTTTTAATGTCTTTATTCTTTTCTGCTAACATCTCAATCACTCCTTTTGACTTTGCATCTAGGAATTCCATCCATTCAACGATTCGATCATTCTCATCTCTTGGAATCGCCAAATTTGCTGGCTTTACGATCTCCAGAAAATGGACCTCTAAGATGTCCGTCAACCTGTATCCGCTTTCATGTTTCCTATCTACTTATTCCTGTGTTACACCACGCCATGGGTAACGCCTCCGTCAACAAGACCAAGAGGTTTCATAGGCTTTGCAGAATTTTGTTCCTTTTCTTGTAATTCATTTTCCATTCTATCTTCAGCGTGAGCACCATAATTAAATACTAAAATTATTGCCAGAACAAGTAAATAAAGAAGTGCAAACTTCAACATTAATCTTCATCTCCTTATTTCTTTTACAATAGAAACAAAAAAATCGCTCAACCTTTAAAAGGCAAAGCGATAACGTGGCAGTTGTTCGGTAGCTTGGCTGTCATCAGCTTTACCTGGAAGACCCATAGCTTTGCGGTCCTTAGTTTTCACTAAGTTTGCTATTATCGCTAACATTATAAACTATCATATTTAATTATAGCTAATAATAACATAACAAGTGAGCAATAAATGTCGAAAAAAGACAAACAAAATAATATATTCTGCGAGAGCCACCTATAGGCTGAACGAACCACCGAGATATTGGCACTTAAAGCGTCCTTCTATCTCTATATTAAACAAAGGTTCCTGGACTCGAAAAATCCACCCTCCCTTAATGCAATCAACAAAAGGGGGGCTTTCGTTAGTAGAAACTCCCTGAGTGTAAAATGGAAAAAATTAACCAGTTAGAAACTTCTAAGTTTGTGATAAACTTGAAACACAAATGTGTAAAAATGGGCAATTAATAACAACCTTTCATAAAGGGGGATATCCAATGGTAAAGAATAAGACGAAATTGTCATTAATATTAATTGGTATCGCACTGCTCATTGGGTATTACGGGTATTCCACTTACGCTAAGAGCAAAGATTTATCGTACAATGAACTGACAAACTCTATTGAACAACACTGGTTTGAAGGTAAACCAATGAACTTTACTATTGAGTTAGAAAAAGATGTTGAAGACTTGCATTTACTGCTTTTGTCATACCAACCAGCCCCCAATTTTCCCCAAGTGACTGGACTCGCGACATTCAAACGTCTGCAAAACGGTAAATACAAATATTTTGGTTTCATGCAAAGCTCCAGCGGGATATTGCCGAAAGAGTTGACTGGTTTCGAGAGAAATTACGGAGTATTTTGCGGTATCATTACGGATAACCAACCAACTAAGTATTTGATTGATGGAGAGTTAACGGATACTTTTGAAAAGAACAAGTATTTTATTAGGGTATATGATTTGAACTCAAAATCAGGGTTCTCGATGCAAGCAATATATAATTAAGCCTGTTCGTAATCGACTGGTTCACCATGGGTGAAGGTGGTTTAGTTTTAGCTGGCTCAATCAACCTGAGCGTCTCGGCTACTCTCGCAGAGCATTTATTCACATAACTGCATTATGTTACATTGAAGAATCCCTAGAAGACCTGATATTGTTGGCCTTAAGGGATCCTTGGTGAGCCGTTCCGCCGAGTACTCGCCTTTAGTTTGATAGTTCTGCTTTGAGCTTCTGCACAGTTTCTAGGGGCAGATCGGTTATCTCAGCAATGTCTTCTAATGACAATCCTTTTTTTACCGCGTTTCGGGCTGCCTCTAACTTACCTTCTGCCTTGCCTTCGGCCTTCCCTTCGGCCTTCCCTTTATTCTCCGCTGTCTCTATCCTCGTTAGCTGGTCACGGAGCTCGGCTTCTCTGGCATCATACAGCATTCTTGCCTTTTCATCCTTACTGATGATCTGCAACAAATCATAAGCTTTTTTAATGTCTTTATTCTTTTCTGCTAACATCTCAATCACTCCTTTTGACTTTGCATCTAGGAATTCCATCCATTCAACGATTCGATCATTCTCATCTCTTGGAATCGCCAAATCTGCTAGCTTTACGATCTCCAGAAAATGGACCTCTAAGATGTCCGTCAACCTGTATCCGCTTTCAGCCTCTATCAAATGATAGCTGGAGTACACCTTTTGAAGTGGGGTACATTTGAAATCAACGATGTTGATGGTGATACATTTCTTTAGCTTAGAATAGGTATCTCCCGGCTTTACTTGACTGCTATACATCTTAGACCAGTAGAACAGGGTTCTTTCAGGCATAAACTCTGTAGGTAAGATTTGTATTTCAATATCGATTTGTTTTCCTTGTTTAGTTTTTGCCCTCACATCTAGAATTCCTTTTTTATCCTCTGCAAATTCCCTTAGAAGCTCATTATTGATGATTTCTATTCCCTCAAAGTCTTCCGCTGGAACACCTAGTACTGCACTGAGGAAGGCAATTAGAAGATCTTTATTTTTTTCGTCTCCAAAGATTAGCTTGAATACGAAGTCGACTTTTGGTGACATTAGAAATCCATCGTCCGTTGCTGTTTGTTTAGGTTTACTCTTCTTGCTCCCAGCCATTTTAACGTCAGCCGCTCTAACTATTTAATATCATATTAGCAAAAAAAATCTACAGTAGTTTCACGCACTCACCAGCACAACCATTCTATTAAAAACTAAACATAACCACCCTATAGGTCATTATACAACAACGTAAATATTAATTCCATAAAAAGGAATAGTTTGTGTTAGACATTTCTAATCATATTATATACGTCATAGTTACTAAGAGGTTCAGAGTTTTACGATTTAAGAATCCCTAGAAAGCCTGAGGTTGCCTGGCCTTAAGGGATTCTTTGGTATTGTCAGGATAACGTTTAAGTTGCGTCTGAATATTTCGGTGTTGCAGAGCCAAGTACGCACTGTCTTGAGCCACTCTATTGCTAGTTGGACCACTAATCTGAATAATACGGTTCAACAGAGCAAGCATTGTCACGAAACTAGGGGTCCGTTTCACATCTTTTTTTGACATATATTTGGAGTCTATTACTGCGCATAGGTAAAAACTTCAGCAGTAAAATAATTTGAAATCAGCTAAGCCAAAAGCTAAATCTTACAGTTAATAAGCCTATTAATATATGTTTCAAAATTTCAATAGCTGCTGGTCCTGAAGAAATATTTGCAGAAGGCTTTACCCAAAACTTAGAAGTTAACCCTCTATGCATTATTAGCCAGTAAAAAGCACCAACACCCATACCTTTTAGATATGCATTGCTGGCTCCAGTAAATAATAAAACGAGACCAATGATTATGCCTGCGCCCGCCCCCATAATAAAATGCCCCATAAGACCCACTGCCTGAGCACTAAGCTTATCCAATGGTTCGTCATCAGGTAGTAGTATAGATGCTGCGTAAGTGATAACTGTATTTTCGATTGTATGGAATTTGTATTGTAAATAATCAATAGCCGTTTCAATAACCACAGCCATCATTCCTGCAAGGACCATCTTAGTAAAATAATCGAGTTCAATCATGGGTCTTATTACATATAGGGGATTGTAATACCAAGACAGTTACAATCCCCCATAGAATCGATAAAACTAAAGTGGACAATACCATGATTGGTGAAAGTGTTTCATAGAGCCTTGGGCCAATCAATGTAGGGAAGAAGGTAGTATGTACTGGCCAGAAAACCAATGATATACCAATCCCTTTTATGAACGCGTAATCATATCCCGTCCATTTGAGTAAGTAAGTAAGTATAACTCCAGCAAATGAGCCCGCCATTATGTTACTTACTACTCCTAAGAATAAAGGGAGAGTTGAAATTGCAGTTCCAGGGGGGGTAATAAATACTGCTGCATAATGTGTAAGAGTTGATGGTAAGACCCCTAACATGAAAAGTATCCAGTTGATAACTCCATAGACTATAGTTGCAATAAGTCCCGCAATACTACCACGCATTAGAGTGTCCATTTCTAATAACCGCCTTTTATTTCTAGAATATAATATTGACTAGTTAATTAATTCTTTACGGTTAGCTGTTTGGGGGACTTTCTCTAGCCATCCGCTTTCAATCATTAATTCTGCTCCGTCTTTTGCTAAAGAAAGAACCTCCATCACAAGATTAGCGAAGGTAGCTGCCAAGTCCTTTCTGGCATTATTTGACAACGAAAGTCCGTATTCAGCAATAATAGTGGCTATAACAACGGTTACGTGACACATGATTAATTTATCACTATGCGGAGATTCAGTTGAGTCGGTCACCAAATTGGCTGTTAATATTGGTTGAGGTAAATCTTCATCCTCTAAATAAGAACTAAGTTTCTTTAGTTGCTTATCAGCGGTTTGTTTTGCTTGCGAGATAAAACGCTTGACCTTCTCAGACTTAACAACTTGAGCATAACCCAAATTCAAGGTTTTCAATAACTGCTTAGTCTCCATCAATGTGACGATATGACTGATTTCAATTGCATTAAGAGGTCTTTGATTTCCCAGACCCAATATAGAGCCAAGATAATCCGTGTTATGTACAAAATCGACCCTGTCAGGAATCATAATACTCGGACATTTTTCTAATAACCCTTTTGCTAATAATACCTCCGTTGCTTTTTGATGCACCTCTTGAGACGTATTTAGGCATTCAGAAAAATAACGACGAACATCAGAACGAGACGATGTACTTAGAGATTTACTATAATTTATTAGGATAAACTTGTGCATAAGCCTAGTATATTGAAGTGTAAAAGACTCGGAAAACAACTGCTTAGCATTGACATCGACATCATTTTCACCGTAAGCTTCAGGAATAGGATGATGAATCGAATTAAAGATGTCCTCCATAGTGTTTATCCGTTGGCTTGAGACATCAAGTGCGCGTTGTAAAACAGCGTGAATATCAGGGTCCTTAGATTTGGCTACATAATACTTGAGAAAACACACAGACATACATTCCGCTAAGTAACTAGTCCAAAGATGACCAACTTCAGACGCTGAAGGTAAAATATCAGACAAATTGTGTTGGACGGCTCCAAAAAGAACTTGCTCTGTGTTACATTGATGTTGTTGTTGTAAGTCGCTCATAACTAAGCCTCCATTATTATTAAACATGCCTCGTTATTATTTACCCTATTGATATATGATATTCTTCATATTTTCTCCGTTCAACGACTACAAGAGCGACATCCCTTAGATACAATCGTAGTTGATGTAATCATCGCATGTACCAGAACAAGGAATGAGGCACGCTATAGGGCAACTAGTTAATTGAGAAGCCCTATTCCTTACCTATTGAAAAGAAATAATAAGAAGGTATCTCCCAATGAGAAGCGGGAGATACCTTCTTATTATTTGACTGTGTTGTATTATATTGGTTGCTTGGCAGTCATCAGCTTTACCTAGAAGACCCATAGCTTTGCGTCCTTAGTTTTCACTAAGTTTGCCATTATCGCTAACATTATTAGCTGTAATATTTTATTATAGCTAATTAATAAAATAAGGAGTGGTCAATTAATGTCGAAAAAAGACAGGTTAAACAATATATAATATTATACTCCCAGAAATTGATGCTGGCTTTCTTTATCCGCCCGGAAATCCTCGGCTGTCCCCTCATAAACAATTCGCCCGTTAACTAATACGTATACTCTCTGCGCCACTCTGAGAGCAAGCTCTAAATTTTGTTCCACGATGAGGATTGAAATTCCTTGCTCAGTGAGTTGATGACACAGGTCAATAACTCGGTCAATCACCATCGTAGAGATCCCTTCTGAAGGTTCATCCATCAAAAGGATTTCAGGATTACTCACCAAGGCCCTGCCAATAGCCAAAATCTGTTGTTCCCCGCCACTAAGTTTGGTGCCACTAACCTTTCTCCGAGCTGCAATCTCGGGAAATAGTTCGAAGATCCGTTCGGGATTCCATTCCTTAGCTTTACTTTTACCAGGGCGGTAAGCTACCAGAAGATGTTCTTCAACCGAAAGGGATGGGAATAAGAGCCACCCTTGAGGTACATAGGCAATTCCCTTTTTGGCAATTTCATAGGTTTTTGCTTGATTAAGCGTTTCTCCCTTGAAGAGCACATCCCCTTCTACTTTAATATCCTGTAGGCGAAGGATTGACTTCAACAGAGTCGATTTTCCCATCCCATTTCTCCCGAGTACGGCAACTCTCTCCAGGGAATTAACAGTGAGAGACACCTCTTGAAGAACATGTGATTTCCCATAGTAGGAATTTAGATTATTAATCTTTAAAATTGCTTCTCCCATGTTTCCCTTCCTTATTCTCCAAATTTTTCTCACCTATCCAAACCACTAACCCCAACAAAAAATCAAACTGCACTCAAACAAAATCAGCTACAAGCAACTACGAACAACTACAAGCAACCTAAAAACGTCTCAGCCCAACTTGTAAATCTTCTTGACCTCTGGATTCGACTTGATCTCCTCAGGTCGCCCTTCCGCGATCACCCTGCCATGATCCAGTACTGTCACATCATCGGTCAAACTTAAAGCAAAATCCATATCATGCTCGATGACTAAGATGATCTTTTCCGCCGCTAATTTCCGGATCAACTTGCCCATGAAAACCCTTTCGTTCGGGGACAACCCTGCCATCGGTTCATCAAAGAAGATTATTCTGGGATTAGAGGAGATAGCCATACCCAACTCCAGTTGCCGCTGTTCACCGTGGGCCAAACTACTCACGAGAGTTTGGCGTTTACCCTCTAAACCAACACTGGCTAAGACTTCCTCGATCCGTTGCACTCGTTTATACGACTTCATCCATGACGTCCAGAGACTTGAGAAATCCCCTTGGGAATTCCACTGTTTATCTTTTAACGAGAGATAGAGATTTTCCTCAACCGTCAGTTCTTTAAATAAGTTAGAAATTTGGTAAGTCCGAGTTAACCCCAGCTCACTCCTCTTCTGAATCTTTGCTTGACTAATATCCACCCCAAACAGGTAGATTTCCCCCTCATCCATAGGGATTTCTCCGGTAATCAGATTGAAAAGAGTGGTCTTCCCCGCTCCGTTAGGACCGATCAGAACCCGACTGCACCCTGCATCTAAGGTCAAAGAAACGTTATCAATCGCTTTGACTCCTCCAAATGACTTGGAGAGGCTGCGAACTGTTAAGGCTGGTTTACCTTCTTTTGTCATAAGGACTTCCTTTCCAAAGCTTATTCATCACGCGCTCCATAATGTCGATGACCCCTTTGGGGGCAAACATAATGACCACTAAGAATAAGATTCCGATAATCAGCAAATAACGTTGGGTGCTGCCACTTAACACAATCTCCAGAGTCTTAATAATCCCGGTGCCTAGAATTGCCCCAATAATACTGTTTACTCCACCAAAAATCGAAGCAATCATGACTTGGTTCGCTGAGTTAAGGCTGATTGAATCCGGGTTAATCAAGCCTGAGTAATAAACGTAGAAGATTCCTGCCAGTCCGGCTATGAAACTAGAAATCATAAAGGCTGCCCACTTTAATAAGGCCACATTGTAGCCAAGCATGATCATCCGCGACTCGCTTTCCCTAATGCCGCGCAGCTTCAGGCCAAACGAAGACCTCATTATGGCTGTGAGCCCTAAGACAACCAAACTAAAAACAGCCAGAGTATAATAATAGAATCCGACATTCGACCCCTGTCCTAAACCCCATAAATGGGGTACCTCAATACCAGAAATCCCATTCGTTCCTTTGGTCAGGCTAACCCATTGCAAGACGATAGCCCAAACGAGTTGACCCAAAACTAGGGTGAGCATTAGAAAATAGACTTCTTTAGAGCGATTGACCAGGAATCCAGCCAAGGCCGCAAAGGCTAAAATAATGCCTAAGGCGACAAGGACGGAATAGGGAAACAGCAAGATTTCCTTGGATTCGAGAATGGCAATTGTATAGGCGGAAATTCCCATAAAGACGGGAACCATCAGAGAAAACAATCCCAATTGTCCGGCCAAGAAGGTAAAGGCCACAGAAAGTAAACCGAAGTACATAATTCTGATCAGCATCGTGATAAAAAACTGATCCACAACCAGAGGGATTGCGGCTAAGAGAAGAATGCTGATTATTAGGGCCCAAAGCTTATAGTTCTTTCTCATAATGTCCTCCCGAATAAGCCCTTCGGCCTAATAACCAAGGTCAAAGCAACAGGGGCAAACATGAGAAATAGGGAAAATTGAGGGACATACACACTGCCGAAACTAAAGATCAAGCCGATGATAATCGAACCAATGATCGTCCCCCCAAAGCTTCCCATCCCCCCGATAATGATAATCAGGAGGGTATAGGTCAAGATGCGCCAGTCCTCACCCGGGGCTACCATCAGAAACGTTCCCCCAATGACCCCTGCCATTCCTGCCATAAAGCCAGCCAAGGAAAATACAAGCGTAAAGACAAGGCGTATATTGATTCCCAGAGCTGACACCATCTCGAAATTGTCAACCCCGGCACGGATAATCATTCCCATCTTAGTTTTATTAATTAGCAACCACAAGCCAAGCCCGATCACACAGGCAAACGTTAGGAGAAATAAGTTATAAATTGGAACATTGACGGTAAACAGGCTCACAAACCCTTTCAAAGCCTTGGGAATTGCAATCATCTTGGGGTTGCCACCCCAAATCACGACGATCAGATCAGAAATAATAATAGCCATAGAGAGTGTGATTAAGGTCTCTAGTGTCGATTTACCCCGCACACGCCTTAAGAAGAAGATTTCCTCAATGGCAGCGATCCCGCCCGCAACAAGGGCTCCGCATAATACCCCTAACCACCAGTGGCCTGTAGATTTAAGCACACTTAGGCCAATATATCCCCCAAACAAATAAAAGGCTCCGTGAGAAAGGTTGACAACCCGCAAAAGACCGAAGGACAGGTTAAGGCCAATAGCCATGATAAATAAGAGTGCTGCGAGGGTTAATCCATTGAAAAAAGTTGATAAAAACATGCAAACCCTCCCCTCTCGGGATTTCTTGGGGGAGCAAAGATTTGCTCCCCTTCACAATTACTTAGTTCCTATTTCCAACCACCATTTTTCTTTAAATCATCGACATAGCTTTGCCCGAGATATTTAGTGATATCAGCTGTATACTCACTTAGGTTGCCCGACGGATAATCCCGACCATCTGGAGGCATGGACATATATTTATCCTTAATGCTCTCGTAAGGTCCAAATTGCGTCACATCTTTATAAGTCTTAACTACAACATTGGCGAGTTTACCATCGACTTTCTTAACTTGCTTGATATAGATATCCTGCACAGCCTGGCCGTACTCATCGAAGTAGAAGTGTCCGCGCGGTGAATCAGTCACTTTAACAGCCAAGATGGCTTTTTCTAACGCAGCAATATCCTCCGTCTTACCCTCTGTGGCCTCTAAGCCTTTGAGGATAACTTTCATGGTGTCATACCCTTGAAGGGCGATAGCATCCGCTTGTTTATTGAATTTCTTTTGGAAGTCTTCCTTGAACTTCTTGTTAGCCGGGAGATCCATGCCATCGGCATAGTGCATGGAAGAGTAGAGACCTTCAAAGCTCTCGGATACTTCCGTAAGAATCGGAACATCTGGAATATTGGCTCCACCTAATAATTGGGGATAGAGTTTGCCCATGCCATACTGTTCCCATTGCTTCCAGAAGGCAATAACCTGGGCACCGCCCCCGTTATACATCACAGCATCATAATCTTTAGCCATGGTTTGAAGCTGGCCCATCATCGAACTAAAATCCAACATTTCCACCGGATGCCAAATCGTCTTAACCTCTTGTCCACCATTTTCTAAGAAACCACGTTTAAAGCCGGCAGCCTGGCCCCATGGATAAGCATAGTCCTGCCCAACCACGATCACTTTTTTGTACTTAAGGTCCTTAGCGACGAACTGACCAAAGTTAAAGATGACCTGATCAGCCGTCCAGCCAGCCCGGATAATATTAGGAGTACGATCTCTCATAGTCATATCTTGGGGGGCGGCGTAACCAGGCATCATCAGAACATCCAGGTTTTTCTTTGCCCAACCAGGTGCAGCGTCCCCTTCATGCCCCAACGATGGCCCAATGATGATATTGACTTTATCCCGTTGTTTTAAGCTGTCTAATTTGGTAACCATGACTTCAACTTCTGCCTTGGTATCTTCAATGTACAGCTTAATCGGGCGATCCTTATACTTTCCGCCTACTTCATCTAAGGCTAACTGAACCCCTTGAACAACATTTTCGCCATAGACTGTAGCCCAACCAGTCATCGGGCCAACCACCCCAATCCCGATTGGCTCACCCGTAGGTGTGGCAGGTGTAGCAGCAGGTTTAGGTGAGGAGCAGCCCACCACGGTTAAGCTCAGGATTAACGAGGCTACGAGTAACACAGACCCCAATTTCTTCTTCATTCTGCAATTCCTCCTCGATCATTTTTACTCTAATAGTTCCACTTCAACTACTGACGCAGTTCAAGCTTCTTAAAATCCAACACTTGATTTTTGATCGCGGTTTCAGTTGGGAGACGCTCGATACTGGAAGCACCAAAGAAACCAACAACCCCTTTTGTTCTTTGCAGTACATAATTAGCATCATCCGGTTCGGAGATCGGTCCGCCATGACAGATGACCATGATATCGGGATTCACCGCTTTACCTGCATCGTGAATGGCTTGAATTTTCTCAACGCAATCATCTAAGGTCAAGGCAGTCTTTGCTCCGATGGCCCCTTTCGTTGTCAGCCCCATATGGGCCACTAAAATATCGGCCCCTGCTCTAGCCATTTTCTCAGCTTCCTCGACATTAAAGACATAAGGGGTTGTCAACAAATCAAGTTCATGGGCTTTGCGAATCATCTCTACCTCAAGGTCATAACCCATGCCAGTTTCTTCTAAATTCGTGCGGAACAAGCCATCGATTAAGCCCACTGAAGGGAAGTTCTGTACTCCCGAAAAGCCCATATCTTTGAGTTCCTTCAGGAAGACATCGATTAAGCGGAAGGGGTCTGTACCGCACACTCCAGCCAGCACAGGCGTGTTCTTGACAACTGGTAAAACCTCACTTGCCATATCCACAACAATCAGATTGGCATCCCCATAAGGCATCAGGCCTGCTAAAGAACCACGGCCAGCCATCCGGTATCGTCCGGAATTATAGATAATAATGAGGTCAACTCCACCCGCTTCCGCGCTTTTAGCCGAAAGCCCCGTTCCTGCACCAGCACCAACAATCGCTTTTCCCTGAGCCACTTGCGCTTTTAACCTAGAAAGTATTTCATTCCTGGAAATTGTCATTTCTAATTCTCCTTTGCTTCGAGCATTTGTATCAACTTTTCTGCCATGGCAACTGCAAATTCTTGATCATTGATATTCTTATTCATTTCCACTAAGCTGACCCGCACTGGATTAAGCTCTTCCCGCAAGGTCTGGAAGAGAGCCTCATCTTCCTCCGGACCATAGAAGGGCTGTCCTTCCTGATCAATCGCCGAAACCCCCTTTAAGGGTAGGAACAAGGCGGTTGGCCCAAGAGTCTGATTCAGTTTATGGGCAATGATTTTCCCAAGTTCCCGGTTTTCCTCCACTGTCGTGCGCATCAAGGTAATCGTGGGGTTATGTTGATAGAGACGACGCCCCTTGAACTTCCCAGGAACAGAATCCAACGAACCAAAGTTAACCATATCTAGAGCACCAACAGACACAACCTGGGGTATCCCAGCCTTTCCAGCTGCTTCAAGGCGCAGCGGTCCTGCCGCGAAAATTCCTCCCACCAGCTCATCGCACCATTCCGTCGTGGTGATGTCCAAAACCCCTTTGATATAACCAGATTCTATCAAGCTTTCCATAGCTCTGCCGCCTGATCCTGTGGCATGGAAGACCAAAACCTCATACCCACGCTCTTCCAGATACTCTCTGGCCTTGGTAACGCAAGCGGTGGTAACTCCAAACATCGTTGCACCCAGCAACGTCTTCTCTGCGGCCTGAGTCTGAGTACTCTGGCTTCCTTTGACCATTCCAGAAATCCCAAACGCTGCGTTCGCCAGAATCGTCCGGGAAAGCCGGTTAAGGCCTGAAATATCAACCACAGAATACATCATGGTAATGTCCTTAACTCCCACATAAGGGCTGGTATCTCCAGAAGCCACGGTTGAGACCATAATCTTGGGCACCCCTACGGGTAAAACCTGCATCGCATAGCACCCAACCGTGGTCCCGGCTGATCCGCCGACACTGATCATGCCACCGACTTGGCCCGCTTGGAAAAGCTGTCGCACTATCTCGGCAGAACCCTTCATCATCACATCGATCGCTTGGCCCCTGTCCCCTTGCTCGATCAATTCCATCAGGGTCGTTCCAGCCGCTTCAGCCACAGAGACGTTGGAAATATCAGGTTCAAAATAAGGCTTCCCGATAATTCCGGCATTGATGACGATGGTTTGTAGTCCGCTGCCTTCCACAATCTCCTTTATGTACTGAAGTTCCACTCCCTTGGTGTCAAGAGTACCGATAATTACAACCTTGCCAGCTGTCATTCTAAATTATCCCTCCTTTGCACCTTTTACTTTACCTAGTGCAAGAACCATGCCAAGGCCGAATAGGCGATATATTCTGAAAAATGGGAACCCACTTTCCCAGCGTTCCCCTCCTTTGAGAAAATCCTTGCTCAATACTAAGGCGATTGAGAAGATATCTTCCCAATCGCCAGAATTTAGAGAATTTTATAGCGCATCATTTTGTTATATAAGGTTCTGCGGGTTATTCCTAAGTACTGAGACGCCTTGGTTCGGTGCCAATCAAATTTTTCTAAGGCATCAATCACTAACTGGCGCTCCATGATCTCTAGATTGACATTGGTAAATTGGGTCATCTGTCCTTCGGTAAAAACCAGCTCCTGCTCCGAATTAACGTTCTGGATCAACACCGGTAAATCAGGGATGCCAATCACTTCCCCGTCGCAAAGCACAGCAGCCCGCTCTAAAGTATGTTCAAGTTCCCTGATGTTTCCCGGCCAATCATATTGCATCAGACAATCCAAGGCCGCAGGGGTCATTCTAGTAATCTTCTTTTGAAACTTCTCCTCGATTCTCTTCAGAAAGTGATGCACGAGCAACGCAATATCCTCTTTATGCTCACGCAGAGGTGGAGTGTTAATCGAAATCACATTGATCCGATAATAGAGATCTTCCCGCAGTCTCCCGTCGCTCACATACTTTTGAATATCGACATTGGTGGCACAAATAATCCGCACATCGACTTTGATAGTCTTATTGCCCCCAACCCTCTGGATCTCCTGCTCCTGAATGGCTCTCAAGAGTTTGGCCTGGGTCTTATGACTCATTTCCCCGATTTCATCAAGCAACAAAGTACCGTGGTTAGCCAGTTCAAAGCGTCCCATCCTTTGTTGATGCGCACCGGTGAACGCCCCTTTTTCATGCCCAAAGAGTTCACTTTCTAAGATGCTCTCCGTTAAAGCAGCACAATTAACCTTAATAAAAGGTCCTTTATAGCGCAGGCTATTGAAATGGATTGCCCGGACCACAAGTTCTTTACCTGTTCCGCTTTCCCCATGAACTAAAACATTGATATCTTTGTCAGCCACCTTATTGATGATGTCATAAATGTCCTGCATCACTCTGCTCTGGCCAACAATCTCATCAAAACCCTTTTTCTTAATCAGTTCCTTCTTGAGAATTTCATTTTCCTTCATCAGGCGTACATAATTCTTAAAGTTATCCGTCGTCTCCTTGATCGCCGTTTCCGTCGGAAACTTTTCGAAACTGGAACCCCCGATATACCCAACCGCACTGGAATTTTGATAGAAGAAGCTAGCATCTTGAGGAGTTTTGATAGGTCCCCCATAAACCATGTTTAACACACCAGGATTGACCCGATTGGCAGCCTCAAAGATTCGATTCGCGTACTTTACCCCCTCTTCCAAGGTCGTCCTGGGCTTAACACTTTGTTTCCCCCCCACAGTCCAACCCAAATGGGCGCAAATAACATCGACATCGACTTCAGCCATCTTTTCTGCCTGCTCCTCATTAAACACAAAGGCAATCGTAAAAAGTCCGCGACTGATCGCCTTCTTCATAAACTCCACTTCTTGGTCAAAGCCAAAATTGTTCTCTTCCAGAGCCTCCCGGAACTGGCCGTCAATCAAGCCAACTGTGGGGAAATTATTAACCCCATGAAAACCCTTCTTGATAATCCGTTCTATGAGGACACTCTGATCCACCATAGGATCAGTGGCACAAAAACCAAAGATGACAGGCTTTTCAATGACCCTGGGCAGAACCTCTTCCACCCCGAATTTCATAACAATGTCATTACTATTGCCAAAGGGCATCATACATCCCGTAGAGGAAATACCAATCGTCCGAAAGCGCCCAGCATTTAAGACAAGCAAAAAGTCCGCCCCTCCTTCAGCCGCTTGTTTCGCTGAAAGCCCAGAACCGACTGCCACCCCGATAATAGGGGTATTATTACGTATGCTTGTCAAAAGAGATTCTTTTATTTGCCCTCGATTAAAAATGGGAACCCCTCCCTTATCGCGCAACCCAATTAATTCACTCAATGAAAAATTCGCCCGCAATAGGGCGAACTCCTTTAAATTGCCGGATTTTTTCCACTCTGCGCTTGCCTTGTCCGCTATAAATTGATCCCGGTCCTCAACCGGAATCCTAAAAAGGATGAGCCCTTGGGTATAGTTCAAATGGTGCATCGATGCACCATTTGAAAATTTTTTTCATTTTATACTTCACACCCTAGATTTGTCCAAGCTGTCAAAAAAATGGCTCATGTTCCCAACATCATTGTCCGCTATAAATTGATCCCGGTCCTCTACCGGGATCCCAAAAAGGATAAGCCCTTGGGTGTAGTTCAAATGTTGCATCGATGCAACATTTGGGCTCTCTTCCTCGTACGCAATTTGCTCAGGCGTCCTGTTGGAAATCATCCTCATACCGTCTGCCCATCCTTTTTTCGGAATGTCTTTTCAGTTACCATTATAGGATATGCCGAGCCCCAGACAAGCGTGAGGGTTATTTACCCATAAAAAAATGCGATTTGGAGAAAGATGCTTCCCAACAGTAAAACCATAGTAGAAGCAAATCCAGACTATATACAACCCTTCTGAATCCATCGGACTCTGGATCAAGGGGGAGGGAGACCCCAGATTTGTCCAAGCTGTCACAAAAATCAAGTCCAGCCAATATACTAAACTTAGGACAACCATTGTCCAATCTTCAAGAAAGGAGGTGAGCATATGGCCGTTATAGCCAGTAATAAAGACAGTGTGCTGGTTGTCACCTTTGAAACTGGTGTGACCCCACAAGGCTCAGCCAAACTAAGTCAACGTAGTTTCCCCAATGTGAAATTGATCGCTACAGACGAAGATATTTATAATATAGCCGTTGCCATTTATGAGCTTCAGGAATACCCACTCAGGGGAGTGCGAAGAGACAATCGCGTCGACTTGGCTAGTGATTAGGGCTAGGCTTGTGAATGAACAATAGAAAGGAGGGATGACCAATGGCCAGCGTAACGAGGAAGGTCTTAAGAATGACCTTTAACAACGCCTTAGGGAACGCAGTGACAATAACTTTAGCAAACCCTAAGACTGATTTGACAGCTGCCCAAGTCGAAGCTGTCATGGATCAAATCATCGCGAAGAATATTTTCCTTACTTCCGGTGGTGACCTCATTTCCAAACGAGACGTCAAAATTGTCAATACGACAACAGACGATCTCTATGATCAACCTATCACCTAAACTACCGTTTTGGGAAGCTCATTAGGCATTAAGGCATCGGGATTATTAAACCGATGCCTTATAATCCTAACCCATACGAGGTGAGCGACAGCGAGCTGTTCGAGATCCCCAGAAGGATGAGCGCCTAGGTGTAGGTCAAATGGTGCATCGATGCACCATTTGGACCCCCATTCGAAAGCACTTCAATTAGATAAGTCATCGGGATTAATACCGGTGCCTTTCAAGGGACAAGATGTATCCCCGAGCATGAACCCTTATGCTAAGTATTTATCTTCAAATTCTATTTTCTGAACCAACGCTCTCAGATAATTCTTAAGATCCTCTGAAAGATCTCCTCGGCGCAAGGCATATTCGATGATTGCTTCTACAAAGCCTAATTTGTCTCCGACGTCATACCTCCGCCCTTCGAATTCATAGGCCAGGATTTCCTGATACCGTCCAAGTTCCTTAATTCCATCCGTGAGCTGAATCTCCCCACCTTTACCCGCTGGCAGGACTCTCAAGATATCAAAAATCTCCGGATTCAGGATATACCGGCCCATTATGGCTAGGCGAGTTTCGGGGGCTTCTTCAGAACGAGGTTTCTCAACCATAGTCTTGGCACGATAAAGCCGATCCGCAAACTTTTCACCATCCACAATCCCGTATTTGGACGTATCCTGGAGTGGAACTTCTTGAACTCCTACTATGCTCGCACCATAACGTTCGTATTGATTTTTCATTTGAAGTATGGCAGGCACTTCAGAATGAATAACATCATCACCTAAAAGAACTGCAAATGGTTCATTACCGATAAATTTACGGGCACTATAGATCGCATGTCCCAAACCTAACGCTTCCTTTTGCCGAACGTAATAAATATCAGCCATCCGCGCGACATGCTGCACCAAATCTAGCAGTTCCTCTTTTTCATTTTTCTCCAAAAATGTCTCAAGCTCCATGGAACGATCAAAGTGATCTTCAATGGACCGCTTATTCCTCCCTGTCACAATAACAATATCTTCAATTCCGGCATTAATGGCCTCTTCCACAATATATTGGATAGTTGGCTTATCTACGATAGGTAACATCTCTTTGGGTTGAGACTTTGTTGCTGGCAAAAAACGGGTTCCCAACCCCGCCGCCGGAATTATCGCTTTACGAATTCTACGCATTACTCGTTCAACTCCTCCCTTAAAAAAAACAATAAAAAAACTGCCAATTACTTGGCAGCCGAACCATCATAGCACCATATAGCGCCTTAGACTTCTAACTTTGCGCCCCAACCTTTCAGCTAGTTTGCCTTTTCACAATCAATTACGATTAACTCACAATCTAATCTTAATATACTATACCGTCGCACTAGTCGTCTACCATTTTTGTACAATATTACTTTAATGTGTTGATTCTCCTAGATTTTTCTTATTTCCTTAATATTTCTGCAATTTATTACAAATCTCTCGTGCCTTCAACGCGAATACCGAGCCCGAGCAACTCCATAAAACTCTATAACCGTATTAATCGTTTTCTATTTGAGTCTCATTAAGTTTTGAGCTATCACCGGACATAATAAAATGAGCACCTATTTTATTATTATTCTTTCTTCTCTGGCTGTTCTAAATCCTTATATGACTGCAAAAGAATCAATTCCCTGTCCTTGCTATGTATGTACATTTCCTCAGTTTGACGCTGAATCTGCTGGATTTCTTCAATGATATCCGTCATTTTGTTAAATAGGATACTATACATTTCTTTATAATCTACCAGTGTTCATCACCCCGATATTTTCAATTCACCATTCGAGATAATTTTAGCGATATTCTCGCTAAAAGTCAATAGCGAATAATTCGCTAAACTATAATTAACTTGAGGTGATTTCAGGTGTATGAAAGAATAAGACATTTAAGGGAAGACAAGGATCTGACGCAGACACAGGTTGCAGCATATCTCAACTGCAGCCAAAGGATATACAGCAATTACGAACGAGGTGAGGTGGATTTACCAACCGGAATTTTAATCCGACTGGCAGAATTACACAGCACAAGTACAGATTATCTCTTGAACAGAACAAACAGGAAAAAGCCATATCCGAAAGTCTGAATCTGAATGGAAGTTTGGAAAAGAAAGGGTCCAGGAACCTTCGCGGAGCGGTGAACGGTAGGGAGCCGTTACCCCGAGTAGTTTTAGCGAGACTGGCTCAACTTGAGCGTATCTTGAACAGAGCATATTATGCATTCACTTCACCCCATAATACTCAACATACCAATCCGCGAATTTCTGTAACCCTTCTTCTATACTCGTGCTAGGTTTAAAATCAAAATCTCTCTCCAACGGTGAACTGTCACTATATGTGGCCTTAACATCACCCGGCTGCATGGGAAGGAACTCTTTCTCCGCAACAATCTCTCTCCCGACTGCATTACTTAGAGCTTTTTCCAGTGCAGCGATATAATCCATCAGTTGCTCAGGTTGATTGTTTCCGATATTGTAGACTGCGTATTGTATCCCGTTTAAGATACTGTCCTTATCCACTCGCTTAGCTGGTGGATTGCACAATATCCGCGCCACAGATTCGACAATATCGTCGATATAGGTGAAATCTCTATAGCAGTCCCCAAAGTTAAACACGTTGATTGTCTCACCCTTAAATATCTTCTGAGTGAAACCGAAATAGGCCATATCCGGTCTTCCCATTGGACCGTATACAGTGAAGAATCTTAAACCTGTACAAGGTATGCCATACAATTGACTATAAGTATGCGCCATCAACTCATTTGATTTTTTAGTGGCAGCATACAGAGAAACAGGATTGTCCACTTGATCATCCGTAGAAAAGGGTACCTTCGTATTGGCACCGTAGACAGAACTGGATGAGGCGTAGACTAAGTGATCGACGGGATTATGACGACAAGCCTCTAAAATATTGTAAAATCCAATGATATTGCTCTGAATATAGGAATCAGGATTTTCAATACTGTAGCGAACTCCAGCCTGAGCTGCCAGATTCATGACAATGTTTGGCTTATACTCCTCAAAGACGTTCGTGACAGTGTCTTTGTCAGAAATGTCCCCTTGGATGAAGGTATAGTGGTCATATCCTTCTAACTGTTTCAGTCGGCTATACTTTAAATTCACATCATAATAGTCGTTCATATTATCAATTCCAACGACTCTGCATCCTTGCTCCAACAGCTTCTTGGACAAGAAAAACCCGATGAATCCAGCACCACCAGTGATCAAATAGGTTTTATTGGGGTCTAATTCTCGATATCCTTCAATCATGTTAGTTGGTCTCCTTTTATTGAGATAGTTAGCCCTTCAATCATCGCAGTCTACCGACTAACCACAAATTTCTTTCTACCAATAGAATAGTATTCCACTCCGCTTTCCTTCATATCTTCCACAGCATAAATATTCCTTCCATCATAAACCAATGGTGTTCGCATCAATCTCTTATAATCTTCCGGTTTAACAGCTTTAATTTCTCCCCATTCTGTAAGGACGAAACAGACGTTAGCACCTTGGATGGCTTCTTCCACGCTCTCTACGTATTTAATACTACCCTTGCCCTGCTCTCCTTTACTCTCTGTACCGGTCTCAGGAAATATCTTCCTAAAGTTATCCATCGCAACCGGATCATAGGCATAAATATCTGCCCCTTGCGCTAACAACAGAGGTACATTCTCTAATGATGGAGCCTCTCTTAAATCGTCTGTTCCAGGCTTGAATGCCAATCCAAGCACAGCCACTTTCAAACCATTAAAAGTAATGAGTCTCTTACATGCCTTCTTATATAGAAGTACTTTCTGGTCTTTATTCACAGCAATAGCAGCCTTAACCGTCCTAAGCTCATAGCCATTTTGCTTAGCCAAGTAATCCAAGGCTTTCGTATCCTTCGGGAAGCAGCTGCCACCATAACCAATACCGGCATTTAAGAACTTATCCCCTATTCTGCCATCGAACCCCATCCCCTTCGCAACATCCTGTATATCCGCGCCCACTAATTCACAAAGGTTAGCGATGTCGTTCATATAGGATATTTTCAAAGCCAGGAAGTCGTTGGCAGCATATTTAATCATCTCAGCAGACCTTCTTGAGACTGAAACGATGGGCAAGCCAAATGGTTCATAAACCTTTATCAAAGTTTCCTTGGCGATGATACTATCCGTGCCGATGATAATTCTTGCTGCCTCTAAAGTATCCCGCACCGCAGTACCTTGAGCTAAGAACTCTGGGTTACTTGCTACCTCAATCTTTATCTTACTATTCTTACCTAGAATTTCATTCTCGCTGTCTGTTGGCAGAAAGTCCTTAATAAACTGCTCCACCTTGTCATTGGTGCCTACAGGGACTGTGGATTTCACCACAACGAGACAGTCTCTTTCTACGGTTTCTGCGATCTGTCTTGCGACTGTTGCTATGTAAGCCAAGTTCGCCGAACCATCAGGCAGTTCCGGGGTTCCAACTCCGATAAAGATTACGTCTGCATTCTTGTAGGCTAATTTGTAGTCAGTAGTGTAAGTTAATCTTTCTTTATTAAGATGCATTAATTCTTCTAAGTCCTGTTCGTATATGGGAGAAATGCCTTGTTGCATCATTGTTACTTTCTTCACATCAATATCGACACAAGTTACATGATGTCCCCTGTGGGCCATGCATACGCCAGAGACTAAGCCAACGTAGCCTGTCCCTGCTACGGCTATATTAAGTGGGTGAGGTATAGTCTTGGGAGTTTGGGTTTGTGGGGATAGTGTTTTAAATAAGATATTATTCATAGTTGTTCTCCTTTTATATCAGAAATTTTGGGTATTTGATTTTATTCTTATACAAAGGTTTTGATATATTCTTGTACCTACAGACTGTCGAAACCTAGTTTTCACAAACTAAACAATAAGTTGATAAGTTATAAGTTATAACTTGGGTTGAGTGGAATGGCACTTTACAGTGACAAACCCTCTCAGAACCGGGCTTGCGCAACTAACGCACACGGCTCCTCATACTACATTTACATCACATAACTAAAGGGTTTGTTTAGGTCGAAGATGCTGAGGCTAATTATTGGCGGTTGGTCTACCTTACCCGATGGGATTCCCACCCACTATATTTTACGACCTGGCACACCCGCACTATCAGGCACGAGGTTCCCGGGGTTCCTCTTAGGTTGTTTTCTGGCACCATGCGGCGGCGGTCTGGACAGAAGCACGATAATCGTTTACCTGCTGGCGTCTGATGATGGACTGCACTTCGAGAGTCATGGATAATTCCTTCTCAAATAGTCTTGAGGTGATTATCTCAATTCCTGATGTTTATTGGTATGTGCAGATTTTTTGACAATTACCTCAATAATATATTCTTGTTTGCACTTAATACTTGTTTCTGACGGAATATCCTTATAAATAACACAGCCTGCGCCTATAACAGAATGCCGACCAATATGAACACCTTTAAGTATTATGACGTTGCTTCCTATCCAGCAATTATCTCCAATCTCGACTTCCGCAGAAGAAAACCCTTGCATAACAATCGGAGTATTTGAATCCTTAAACACATGATTATGATCGTATATCTTGACATTCTCACCGAACATACAATAGTCACCAATTTTAATTCTTGAATGAGAATGAAGTGAACAATCATGATTGAAGAAAACATTATCACCAATTTCAACTTTTCCCTCCGAAGAAGTAATATTCACTCTAAATTTGTCTCTGAAACGAAATATCTTACCGTACACAAAAGAATCCTTATACCTGAGTCTGAAATAAAGCCTTTTGCTCAATTGATAGGTAATCGAAAAAACTTTTTGAATCATCAATCTATCACTCCCATTATCCAATATCGGAATATCTGTTTAAATCTTTATTAATAGTAAACATTTATGTATGTAATACTACTCATCATCAACACTCTGTCCGCTTTTTACTAAACAGATTTCGTATACCCATTAAACTTTTCTTAAAGAAAACCACGTTGAGTACAGTGCAAATAGTTATATTGACAACACCTTTTTTTAAGGCCAAAATTACCCACGCAGAATAGCCAAAAGATTTCAGCATAAATAGATTGCCCACAAAAACCATCAGCATAACACAAACGACATCAACAAGCATATGCTTGATAAAATTGAGTGGACTCCGGCGCATGATATTATTGGAAAGATACCAAACCATATAAAACGTCCTGTAGAGCATAGCACACAAAGTACCTACAGCAACACCGATAAGTCCATACTTTACAACAACCAAAACAGAAATTACAATATTAATTGTCATCTCCATCCAAGCGCTGTTTTGTGTTTGTTTGTAATGACCTGCTGCGAGAACTAAAACATTATACGGCATTCTCAAACAATATGCCATATTAGCTAAACATATTAGATAGCCAAATGCAGGAACCACATAATTTGCATCACTTACGTCATAGGTGTAAATCTGAACAAAAGGTACAATTAGAACCATAGCGCACCCAAAGACGAAAGTAACCATCAAATGAAATAAAGACTCATATGTATCAAAGATTCTATTTAATAGTTCATTTTCTTTTTTTGCAATCAGATTCCCCATTAGTGACTGCATTCCACTTGAGAGAGAAATGGCGAGATTTCTAAGGCCATTTACCACCAAGTAGTATACATTATATATCGACACATTAGCCAGCGTAGAAAACAAAGTAAGTACAATGGTATCCGTACTGTTTAGAACGACCGTAGCAATATGCTGAGCTATACCATTCCATTTTTGTTTAATCGGCTCACCTTCATACTGTACCTTTTTGTCAATTTTGTAGTGTTTTTGAACATAAAGTTCAAGACAGATAGGTCTAAGTAGTAGTGTTAATGATGTCGTAAGTTTTACAAGCTGGATGCTGAATCCATTTATTATTAACAAAGCACCCAATACATTATTCAGTATCAAAACAACTGTATTTAAACTATAGTGGATGTATCCTCTTTGATCAGCAATAACAAGCAGTTGATTCTTTAATCCAAAATAATACTGAGCAAAATAGCTAATACACAATGACAGAATTAACGTGCCTGTGTAAAGGAAACCAAATTGCTTGTTGATACAAAGCGGGTATATTATCAACAAAGCTATTACATATATTGCCATCACTTGCGCTAATCGACGAAAAAACTTCCCCGCTGAAGACATTATTGCACTCACTAACTGAGATTCTTTTCGTGATAACGGACCATACAATGATAACTGTACAACTGCTCCTACACCTAATTCTAATAATGTAATTACCGTTAAAAATTGCGTAATTGAAGAAACCAGGCCATTTACTGTTGACCCAAACATTGTCAATATAAGACGCGGAAGTATAAACGCACATACTACCATTGCAATTTGATTGATTAAAGAACTTACAGTATTTAGCACTAGTTTCTTTTTTCTCATACTCTCACTTCTCTGTTTACTCGGAAGCTGAAGCCATTCTCCTAATATTCTATCGCATTCATCAGGTACGAACGGGACAAAACCACAATGATGGAAGAAAGTCAACTCTCCAAAGTAAATTCTCCCATTTATACTCTAAAAATCTACTCTTATATGAGGCATTCCTGCAGAAAGCACTCTAGCCAGCCTCTTCATCTTCAAAACCTGCAGGTTTTGCTATCCTATTTTTTAATTTGGGTGTCCATTGATTATGTCCAGATGATTGAAATCCATGTCAATAAAATCGAACTTTGTATCATGGCTCACGGCTCCGTTCGGATGTAACCAACATAATTTTGGGGTGCCATTAAAGAAAAAAATTTGTAATCTTTTAAATCTGTCCCAGATTCATCAACCATGTATTGTTCGATTAAGTATGCGCGGTTTCACTCCATTGTATGGCCACACTCTACCATACAAGAAGAAATTTCTCAGCATACATTATTCGATTTTTTGTTGCGCTGCAACTAAATACAGGTTTGACTTATCTTTAAACACTATCAGCCCACCACTGTCATGCGTGCATTTTATTACAAACGTCCGGTAAACTGCTTATATCAATTTCATTAAAGCCCCCCCCCTGCGCATCCTAACAGGTGAATCAAATATCGTTCGCCTATCTTTTCTCGACATATTTTCTTACTTCAAGCTTGTCCACTAACGCCGTATGGCTTGGATCTCGATAATACATTTTTAGCCTGGATTGCCTAAATCAAGTCTTTTTCCGACTCTGGCTCTAAATACCAGCTTAAGGTACATCTTATAAGGCATCCCAGTTAAGTGCATTATGTGCCTGTAACGTTATAACAAACTTGTCGGATTTTTGATATAACCACTTAGCTTGCTCATATCGCTTTCTCCTTTTTACCAACCTTAATGCTTTTCTATTCTTCGAAGCTAATCACAATTTTGTCATATGTATACTGAACACAGTATGAAACAACCATCAATAGTGGCAGAATAATCAAATAAGCCGCCCATACCGGAAAAACTCCAATCAGCTTATATACCAGACCAAACATCTGCCTGTGGAATAAATAAGCGCACATACTTGCGTAACTTATCCGTTCCAAAGTTTTTTTGCAGAAACTGATTTTATTGCACATTTTACCCAATTCAAATGCAAACAAGATAAATGCGCAGACCATCAGAACTTTGACCAAATACAGACTGTTTAGTTTTTCAAATAAACTTATCACTATGAACAAAATAAACAAAAAAATAGCATATATATAATTTATCTTGTCAGTAAATTTAACTTTATTAGCTATCAATAATCCTATGCAATAGAATGGAAAAAATAGCAACAATCTGTTATCTACATCAAATAAGAATAAATCTAATAGCTGAAACACAGCAAAAATAGTTACGCAGTATAGAAACTTTTTTAAACAGCCTTTTGCTGAATTAATAACAGGTGTCAAGGCATAGAATAAAATAAGCATACTGATAAACCAAATTGTTTGCGGAGCCGGTGTTATTATACAGGACAAGCCCAAGAGCGTTAACAAATACTGTTGGACACTTCCTATATATTGAATATCCCAAATAAGATAAATAAACAAAAAGGCTGTACTTGAAATAAAAAACAATGGATAGAACCGAAGAAACCGTTTCTTATAGAAAGCCATAGCATCCTTTATTCCTGAAATCTTTTTCGCTCCCAGAAAATATCCAGAAATCAAAGTAAATGTAGCCAACACACCGTTCGTAACACCTTCAGTTAATGGAACTGAGATATCCCACTTAACGTACTCAGCCATATGCCAAAATCCAATAATCCAAAGTATACATAAGGCACGAGTACTATCAAGAAATTCTACTCTATTTCGTATTTGTGTGTTCTTCATTTTCTTTGATTACCCATCCTTCCCAACCACCAGTTCTTACTGATTGAGTACTACTCTGTCGATTGCAATTTCTGCGATTTGAGCGCATCTCCCCTTAGTATGTAGTTCTACACTATTTTCAAATCCTGCCTGAGCATATCTTTTCATATCGCTTCTATTCTTATATAAACAGAAGATTTTATCTGCTAAGTCTTCCACAGTTCCATCATACAAAAGGCCTGTCTCACAATCTTTAATCTGTTCGGTAGTTCCTCCGCTGTTACGACCGATCATCGCCATCATGCTCAGCATACCCTCAATCGTTGTTCTGCCAAATGCTTCATTTGTCGAAGCTATAACTCCTACGTCCATTTGAGAACGCAACGAAGCCATATCATTTACCAGTCCGTGGAGAATAACTCTATCAGAAAGCTGTTTTTCCTTAGTAAACTGTACAATCTTTTCATAATAATCACTATTACTTTTTCTGCCCGCCAAATGCAATTCAATGTCACAGTTAGCATGTCTTGATAGCAAGGATTCCACAGCCATTACCACATCTAACTGCCCTTTGCTTGGCTTAATATCCCCCGCAATTAAAACGCAGAGTTTTCTGGACATGTTAAAACGGTCTCTGGGCATAATAAAACTTTCCGGATAGCTATTATATGTCACTGCCATTTTGTTTTTGTCAATCAAATCAACATGATCATCCATAACACTGCGTGACACAAATAGCACGGCATCCGCACATTTGTTGATAAAACGCTTTAAATAATCTTCACCCAAGAAAAATTCAATCTGGTGATCCTTAACTCTGAATTCGCGAATATGCCATATCTGTTTACATCCGAGGTTCAAACCTAGCCATCCTCCAAATACAACGCTACTTGTATTTGAGTACACCATATCAATGTTTTGATTTTTCAGTTCTTTTGCAGTCCGTCTGGCTTCATTTTTCATACAAAGATATCTAAAACACAAAAATGGGAATTTAATTGCCCGCTTTAAGTGGGATTGAGTCAAGTCCTGCATCAATTTGCCATACTGAAATGTGTGAACGCAAATATTCTTGTTTTTATAGTAATCTATAGCACTTCCGGCACAGTCAGGAAAAACGACCTCGATATCATACTTCTTCGTTGAAATCAAGTGATTCATTATATCTGTCAGCGATCTTGTTGCGCCGCTTTGTATGTTTGCGCTGTGAAAAACCACTAATATTTTTGGTTTCATATAGTCATCATTACTCCTCACTCAATGCCTCTTTCAGTGCCTCTAAGTAGGCTCTTCCAAACCGAATGTCTGGCTCCATGTAGTTCCCTTCGCCCCACTCATTCCATGCCTGCAAAAATACGATTCGATGCTCAGGCTGTTTATTTTTTACGACACTGATTGCATCCTTTACATGTTGCTTAAACAGCTCCGGTGTACCATCATAATAAATTGTTGCGTGATTACCTTGGCGAGGGGTTTTATCCCATCTGGGAACCATCATAGGATAGATTTGTTCCTGTTTGTCAGCTTCAGTATAAAAGTTCTCTATTATGTCCTTATACTTATAGCGGTCGGTCATACGAAGCTTCAGCCCATGGTACAAAGCACGCTTCAGCCACATTCTATTGTACCCTCTAGCAAGTATTTCAGCCCGTCTCATATTATTTGACCATACTGCGTCAAAACCCATTTGGAGACAATGGTCATAATATTCAGCATACTTGCCTTTCAGTCGTTCTTTCGCATCTGAGTCGCTCAATTGAGAAACGCTCTCAACACGAGCAACAAAATGAATTCCTGGTATTCCATTTTTCTTGGCCAAACGATTCCAAACATCCATAAAACTGATTAGCTCTGATGCAGGGATTGCATTGTGGTCAAATATTGCAAATAATGGTTTCCCCTCGACTCTGATATATCTATCATCTAGAAATGCCGGTAGCACTGCATTAAAATGCGCAGTATAGTCCTCAACGCCTAAATACTGCTGCGTCAAAAACTCAGTATCTGTAGCCGTTTTTTTTGCATCATTCCACGTTTTAGTTGACCATGAATGATTGGCCCATGCAAGGCAAAATGGGAAATCTGGTTTATGCGATTCTACCACCTTCTGAAAAGGCATCTCCAATATGCGCTTACCATCTCCGAACCAATAATGCCAATAACAGAAGCCCTCAATGCCATATTGTTTGGCAAGCTCTGCCTGTGCCACTCTAGTTTCTTCCATCCTCAAATCATAAAAACCTAATTCAGACGGGATTTGCGGCTGATAATGCCCCTTAAATTGAGGACGTGCTTTTGCGACATTTGTCCATTCAGTAAATCCTTTACCCCAAATCTCATCATTCTCTTTCACCGGATGAAATTGAGGCAGGTATAGTGCTATAACTCTTGCTGAGCTCATACAAAATCCTCCAAATTCTTCAATAAGCAAAGACTACTCATCGTTTATTATCAACCAAGTTATCCCTTTTCTTAAACAAGAAGCAAACATACAAAAATGCGAATGCATATGCATATGATGTAAAATAAAATCTTGCAAAAGATAATATTAACCCAATACAAACAAAAATGTATAGTGAACAGTTATATTCATCTCTATTCTTTAGCACTTTTTTATACAGGTATCCGGCCAGCATTCCATATAATACCATTCCAATTATTTCAAAAGCAAATCCACCATCCACATAGAAATAAGCCCCCACCGGTAAAAACGCATTCATATTATGTGAATACCCTCCGATAGGAACATAGCTATTTTCTATAAAGAACCGAACTGTTTGCGTTGTCTGATAAATAGCAGGTGACTTGATGCCTAAATAATTAGGCAAGATCATTATAGGATAGACAAATCCATTAAACGAGAAAAAGCCAAAAAGTCGCTGAGATGAGACAATTGAACTTGATAGATAGGTCTGCATCAATGACGGTGAACATGTTAAATAAGCGTAGAAGGATGTACCAACATCATCAATTCCACGCGAGACAGAAATCTCATTCATTATGACCACTAACAGTACCAGTATTATCACCACAAACCATTTTGTTTTTCGGCTTGTCTGCGCTTTTTTTCCATATATAAGATACGCCAATATATAGCTTATGCCAAATAAAAAGAGCATTTTTCTCCCGCCATGATGAGCAACAGACAAAGCAACAATTATAAGATTAATAGCCAAATAACGGTATTTATTCTGACTTCCGTTAATGAACTTGACTGCACAAATAGGTGATACCAAATAAGAAACTGGATATACAACAAATAAGTATAGAAGCACTTGGAGTGATCCAGAGATTTCTACCGTTCCTTTCCCTGATGCATCCCTCATAATATCATAAAAGGACGCTCCCTGAATTAGCCTTATAATAATAGTTAATTCATCAATCAACATGACTATGCTTGCCAGAATACACAGAGCCCAAAATAATTTCTCTCTAAACTCGTAAGTACTCATAACATAACTTAGTCTGCCATGTCTTTTTACTCTGTATCTATTTTTTAATCCTAGCAAAACACCAAGAGGAAAGAAAAATATCATTATTAATAAGATAGCAATTGAGTGATCAGTTAATATGGTAAAGTTTAAGTAGTCGATCTTGTAAAGAATAAATATCACAAGCCATACTCCGTTAAACAGAATTACCGGGTGATATTTTATCTGCTTATTAGTCACACAGGTAAATAAGCAGATCACAAATGAAAAAAGTATCAGCAACCACATAATAAAATTCCTTCCCAAAATCCTTTTAAGTTTTCAACATAATCACCATGCAACTTTGCAAATCAGAACTTAGATCATTTCTCGCTAAAAACGATATTTCACAGAATCTCATCCGCCATTTGCTGCAACTTCTCGTAGTTTTTTATAAAACTCATTTCTCTTTGTTTCCAGTATTGTATATTCATACTTTTTAGATCTTTCATACAGCTTATTACGAATTGGCTCTACACAACTCCAGTCAGATAAAAATGGTTCAATCTTGTTTGCAAAGGCTTCTCCGGAAAATTCTTTCACCAGCAGGTCATCGTCAAGCAATTCAACAATGCCATCAATTTTAGTTCCAAAGCAGAGCAATCCATTTGCCATTGCCTCTATCATTGATCTGGGCAGACCTTCTCCATAAGAGGCAAAGACAGCAATTTTTGCTCGTTGTAGTTCTTTTTGAACATCTGCATAGCCAACTTTCCAACCAACGAAGTCAAGCCGGTCTCGTATGCCAAGGCGTACGCCGAGTTGCTCGAATTCCTGACGCAGGAGCCCTTCGCCGACTAGGATTCCTTTCACGTTATAACCGCGCTGATGCAGGATGCTTAAAGCCTCAATGAAGATGTCTTGCCCTTTGCGATTATCGTTCATCATTCCCGCATTGATAAATGTGAATGGATCAGGTCTCACCTTAATGTCTGCTACATACAAATAGCAGTAATTTTCCTGGTCTAACCGAATCGTAGAATAGCTCCCCTCAAAGAAACTTTTGCTTTCACCCTTCAGTTGAGCCGTGCTGGGATATAGTTCCTGTAGCGTCCGTTCGGTTACATACGACACACCGTTCGCCTTGAGACACATATCCTTGGTTTGGTTTACAACAATGTTTAATATCAGAGGCTGCAAAATATGACTCATCGACTGCTTGGAATACTGCGTCGCTGGATTATTCATAATCTCCACTGCAAACGGCTTTTTGCTCTTTTTTATCAACGGATACGCAACCATGGAAATCGGACTCGGCGCACGGAAAATCACGCAATCACATTGTCTGATTGCACGCTTGATTGTTTCTGAAACCTGCGAATAGTTCTTAATGAGACCACCGACACCCCGGTAATTGGGCAGTTCGACAAAAGACACTCTGTCCCGATCAGAACGCATCAAGCCATCTGTATCATAATCTTCGCACTTGTTGAATCTCGCGCACACGACGATTTCTTCAAATACATTCAAATATCTGTCCCAGAACCTTTGATTGGATTGAACATCCACCCATACTTCCCCATTGGGCATCCGGGTAAAATGTTGTTCCTGAATAACTAACAGCCTCATTTTTTCATATTCCTCCAAAAGAACAAGCGCACAGCAATTAACAACGCTTTAATTATGCATTTTCCCGTTTCTCATGCCCAAATACCGAGAAAGCATATCAGGTACAAAACGAATCAAGACTGGAACATTGAAATCCTTTATCGCTGCCTTAAACACAAAGATAGCAAGTTGTAATCCTGTGTCAGTTGTTTTATAGTTATCAAACTCTCTGTGTTCCTTAAACCATTCTCCGGTAGCATAATAACGTTTATAAAGCTGATTGAGTGTCAGCTTATGAGAATGCTCCACAACCGCCGTTGCAACATATGCCTTCTTGTAACCTGCTTCCAAAATCTTTTTTGCATAATACATATCCTCATTGAACATCATGTGGATATTATCATAGCTGTTCAGCCGCAAAAATGCGGGTCGATAATAGGCCGCAAACGCATCCGATGAACCAAACGCTTTGATCTGTAATCTTTCGATATCCGCTTTCGTAACTACTGATGATGCTTCGCTGTAGTTCTTCAGTCGTGTGTAATGCTCAATCGTTTTCTTAGAACATATTTGTCGCCCATATGCATAGACAACCTCAGATGTTACATGACTTGCCAACTCAAACAAGCAGTAATCATCCAGCAAAATGACGTCCTGTGACATCATAATAACAATGTCATTTTCACAATACTCAAAAATTGCTTTTTCGCGTGTCAAGCTATGTGAAAATGCATCTTTACTTAAAAGGAAGTACCGGTACCCCGCCTTAGATATTTTATTTGCAACTTCCGCCACACTCCCTTCTTCAGTAATTGGGAAAATCACATTGTCTATTTCAACGTTCTTTTGACGCTGTAATCTTTCCAGAAAGCCTTCAATGTAATCTTCTGCCAAATACAATGGGCACACAATATCAACTTTCATAACCTTTATACCTTTCATTTTAGATAATATCGATTCAATCATATATTCAACAACGATTAGACACTCTTCTCAAAATTGCCCCAATATATCCTCATCTAAATAAACAGTCGCACCGTTTCTATTTTTATAAAACATATTTGCGCTGGCACTTGTGTATAATCATTCCAACCCTTCTCTGCCACAATCCTCAAACCAATCTCTCAACGTTTCCTCAAAGGTGTAATAGAACTTGTATCCGCTGGCAGCTAACTTTTTGCCGCAGATATTAGTGGAAATCATCAGCTTCTTTACACGCGCAGGGTGGAGCCCCAACTTCATCCCACCAAACGGAACCAGACAAACGGCAGCAGTCATTAGTATCCATCCAGGAATCAATGGGACAAAACGCTTCATGTCCGTTGCTTTTTGCATCTCGCTGCAAATCTGCTCCATGTTGTAGGCTGGCTCAAAGGTGCTGTTGAAAACGTCCACTCCCGGAAAATCGTTATCAATCATTCGATACTTCATGAAGCGGACAAGTTCTTTCACATAGATGCACGCCTTCACCGTATCCTTGCGACCAGGATAGAAGAAATAGTGCTTCCTCTGTCCCCAATACAGACGGGTAAAGTTCCCATGCTCTCCTTTACCGTAAACAACGCCGGGGCGAACAATGGTGAGTTCGCGCTTCGGGCCTCCTGCCTGCCATTTCTCGTGAATCTTTTCTGCGACAAGTTTGCTGATGCCATAGGCGGTATTGGGGGTGGGTAGTGTGGTCTCTTCTTTGAATTCCTCTGCTGCCCCATATGGCGCAATAGAACTGGTAAACAGGATTTTTGTGATGCCATGCTCCACGGCAAACGCCGTCACATTTTCCGCACCATAAAGGTTCGTTTCAAAGTACTCGTAATCCGGATGACCAGGAGTGCGATGAACTGCAGCGAAGTTGAAGATGATATCATCTGTTGTTGTCGTGATATCGAAATCAATGGGTTTCCGAACATCACAGCGTACATACTCAACACACTCGATCTTCTCTACAACCCCAGGGACAACGCCTTCCTCACCTGGCATGACAATATCAAGGGCATAGATTTTATCGTCGGGGTTCACTGCTTCTGCTTTGAGTAGATTAATCAGATGGGTTCCGATGAAGCCGGTTCCGCCAAATATAATGTAGTTCATCTTTTTTACTCCTTGACTTCAATATATTTAGAGGACTAGTCCCTCCGAAGAATGCATCATATGTAGAAATGTTGCTTCAAAATCTGAATGTATCTTTCAACCCCAGCCACTTCTGGTCTTTATCGCTGAGATTCAGCTTTGCACAATCTTCTAGGCGATAACCTTCAGTACTGGCTGTCCCTTGATATTCTCCAACCAACTGAGGCCACACAATACCGATTTCAGGGTTGTTCCAAGCAAGACCACCCTCGTCACCGGGATAAATGGACGTGCCGCTTTGGAGAGACCATATTCTATCGTGGTCACAGGGATAATGTTTGTCGTGTATCCTGCCTGTTTGTAAATCTCGCATGTAAAGTCATACCAAGAGATGCAGCCGCCTTCGATCGTCGCATGATTGTAACCATATTTTTGGGGTTCAATCATATCTACCAGTAGGCGCGACAATCCAATGTGTATGTCGGTGTACCGATCTGGTCGTTGACCACGCGCACTGTGTCATGTGTCTTGCCGACCTTTAACATGGTTTTTATGAAATTCTTGCCATTGACGCCAAAAACTTTAATCGCACGTCTGTTAGTCCTTCATTCCAACACGTTAAAAACTATCTTTCAAATCTCCTAACCTCGAATTCACCTGATCCTTATTACTTAGCAAAATTTCCATCGTCTCCAGTTCAGGCCACATAATACCCACAGTCTCATCATTCCACATTAACCCGCCCTCATCCTCCGGATAATAGAACTCATCACATTTATACGTGAACTCCGCAGTCTCAGAGAGCACCAGAAACCCATGGGCAAACCCTCTCGGAACAAAAAACTGTCGCTTATTCTCTTCCGACAAGATAACTCCTACCCACCTACCATAGGTCTTGCTGTCTTTTCTCAAATCAACTGCGACATCGAAAACCTCACCACTGATAACACGGACCAGTTTCCCCTGCGGATGTTTCTTCTGAAAATGAAGGCCTCTCAGAACACCCTTCTTGGACTTGGACTGATTATCCTGAACAAAGGTAACCTCGATGCCGCCTTCTTGGAATTCTTGATAGTTGTAAGTTTCCATGAAATAGCCTCTACTATCGCCAAAGACTGTCGGCTCTATAATGTAGACGCCTTCAATCTCCGTCTTATTAAAGCTAAACTTCGCCACAAATTTCTCCTCCCTGATAAGCACCACTCGTTACATTATCTAGCCAGTTCTTATGATCAAGGTACCATTTAATGGTCTTCTTGATACCAACCTCGAAGGTGGTTTCCGGATACCAACCCAGATCCTCCTTAATTTTTTGAGGGTCTATGCCATAACGTCGATCATGGCCTTTTCTATCCTCAACGTGTTTGATAAGATGCTCTCCAACCTCAGAGTCCACATGTTCCTTCAGGTAATCCAGGATCGCTCTCACAATCTCAACATTCGGTCGCTCATTATGCCCGCCGATGTTATAAACCTCTCCCAGCTTACCCTGACGGATGACCTGATCAATAGCCTTACAGTGGTCTTCGACATACAGCCAGTCCCTAATCTGCATTCCATCGCCGTACACTGGTAACTGCTTGTGCTGCAAGGATTTATTAATGATCAGAGGTATTAGCTTCTCCGGAAATTGATAGGGTCCGTAGTTGTTGGAACATCTCGTGATATTCACCGGTAGCTTATAGGTATCCGCGTAGGCGTTCACAAATAAGTCGGCACTCGCCTTACTTGAGGAGTAGGGGCTATGAGGGTCAAGCGGATTTGTCTCCGTGAAAAAACCCTCAGCACCTAAAGAGCCATAGACTTCATCTGTGGAAACTTGCAGGAACTTAACGCCTTCTTTATAGAGATCATCGCCCACGAGCCACGCTTGCTTGGCAACATTAAGAAGATTTACTGTGCCCATGACATTGGTCTTGACAAAAATATCAGGCTCTACGATACTTCTGTCCACATGACTCTCTGCTGCAAAGTTAATAACATAGTCAATCTCGTTCTTCTCAAACAGTGTCTGCATCGCTTCTCGATCGCCAATATCAGCTTGAACAAAACGATAGTTTACATTGCTCTCTATGTTGACCAAATTTTCAAGATTTCCGGCATAGGTCAACTTGTCAAGGTTGATGATCTTGATATCACGGTATTTCTCTAACATGTAAATAATAAAGTTGGAACCTATAAAGCCTGCGCCACCCGTTACTAGATATGTTTTCATTTACTTGCCCCTCTATGTTTTTTGGGTGGGTCTATTCCCCGTCGTAATGATCCATAAAGTATCTCAAGGCGTCTTGCCAGTTCCTCATCTCGTCACCGACAGTACATCTGAGCATCATATTATCCAGGGCAGAGTACGCCGGGCGTTTTGCCGGAGAAGGATAGTCCTCGGTCGTACATGGAGAAACGGTCGCCTTAATTCCAGCGTATTCAATGATCTTAGAGGCAAAATCGAACCATGAGCATTCCCCGTTACCCGTGCAGTGGTAGATGCCATACTCTTGGGTGGCTGCTATTTTCAAAATATGATAGGCCAGATCTACCGCATTAGTCGGGTTGCCTATCTGATCATTGACCACCTTTAAAGCTCCGCGTTCTCTGCCCGCTCTCATAATGGTCTTGACAAAGTTTTTACCAATAGGACTATAAAGCCACGCTGTTCTAACGATAAAATAGCGAGAACAAAAGTCTCTGACATACTGTTCTCCTAGATATTTTGTGGTGCCATAAGCACTTTGGGGATGACAGATAGATGCTTCGTTATCGGGTTTTGTACCGTTGCCGGCAAAGACATAATCTGTAGAAATATGAACTAGCTTGGCTTCGATCTGCTCCGCTGCAATCGCCATATTTCTGGCGCCCAAAGCGTTCACTTTAAAGGCATCATCTCGATATGTTTCGCAGCCATCTACATTAGTATAGGCTGCGCAGTTAATGATTAAATCCGGTTTGGAATTTGCAGTATAAGCCAGTACTGTCTCTAGATCTGTTATATCAAGTTCTTGGAAATCGACACCTTCAATTTCAGCTGCTTCAAGGAAACCAGGAATTCCTCCTAGTTCAGATGTCCCCATTTTCAACATCTGCGTAAGGGAACTGCCCAGTTGACCTGTTGCTCCCGTTATTAGTACTTTCACTTTCTACAACACCTATACTTTCTCAGACGTCAGTTTTTATGATTAGCTACTAATACCTAATCTTTCCTTCAGCGACTCGTTTGAGATGCTCACCATAGGGTGATTTTCCGTAGCGCGCTGCTGAAGAGAGTAGCGTTTCTTTGCTGATCCAGTCATGTTTATAGGCTATCTCTTCAGGCGCTGATATCTTAATGCCCTGTCTTTTCTCTATCATCTGCACAAAGTTTGTTGCCTCAACTAAGCTATCCATTGTTCCCGTATCCAGCCACGCATATCCTCTGCCCAGTAACTTTACATTAAGTGTCCCTTCCTCGAGATACATACGATTTAAGTCAGTAATCTCCAGCTCACCTCTGGCACTTGGCTTGACTTTTCTTGCTAACCTAGCTACTCGTTTGTCATAGAAATACAAACCAGTAATGCAGTAGCTCGACTTAGGGAATTCTGGTTTTTCTTCCACTGAAATAACTTTTTCATACTCATCAAACTCAACAATGCCAAATCTCTCAGGGTCAGTGACATAGTACCCGAAAATAGTCGCTTCTCCTTTTTCAGCGTTCTCAGCCGCATCGCGCAACAACTGACTGATACCATTACCGTAGAAGATGTTATCTCCTAAGATCATGGCACAACAATTATCTCCGATGAATTCCTCCCCGAGAATAAACGCTTGAGCTAGACCATCCGGTGACGGTTGCACTTTATAAGACAATTCGATACCGAACTGACTGCCATCACCTAAGAGCCTCTCAAAGTTCGGCAAGTCCTGCGGGGTCGAGATTATCAAAATGTCCCGTATTCCTGCTAACATCAGCATGGATAAGGGATAAAACACCATCGGCTTGTCGTATACAGGTAGGAGTTGCTTACTTGTAATCATGGTTAGCGGATACAGACGTGTTCCTGATCCCCCTGCTAAAATAATACCTTTCATGAGTTATGACAGCCCCTCAATTTTAAGATATATCGACTTCTCGCTCCAAGTCTGAATCCTTCTTTGAATCAAAACTGTAATGATCATAGAAACTTAGGTAAGTCTCTCTCATCATTACCCATGCTCCATTGATGCTAATTCCACAGATTGTATCGATGGAGCATTTTAGTATATAACTTCAATTAAGAAAGTGACATACTTCCTTCATCCTTCCTAACTCGCCCCACGTCTCCCCAACACCACTGGTACCGTCCTAGCCAAAATCTCCATATCCAACCACAACGACCACCGATCAACATACTCGGCATCCATCTCCATCCACTCTTCAAAGCCCACTTCATTCCGCCCACTTATCTGCCAAATGCACGTAATCCCCGGTCGAACCGCCAATCTCTTCCGATGCTTTGAATCGTATAAATTCACTTCGCTTGTTAGTGGTGGCCTCGGACCCACTAAACTCATATCCCCTTTAAAAACATTAAATAATTGTGGGAGTTCATCGATACTCGTTTTTCTAATAAATTTTCCCACGGCGGTCACCCTTGGATCATTGGTAATCTTAAAGACTGGTCCACTCATTTCGTTTAAATCAGCCAATCGTTCCTTAAGCTCCTCCGCATTGACAACCATGGAACGGAACTTATAGATTTTAAACGGGCGCCCGTTCAAGCCGACCCGTTCTTGCGCAAAAATTGCAGGTCCCTTGGACGTCAATCTTATCGCTAACACAATTACTAAAAACAAAGGACTCAGAACGATAAGACCTAGACCAGAGGAAATTACATCAATACCCCGTTTGCCCACTTCCTGCCACGGTCGCCTTGGGTAACTGTCATACATCACCATCGATAGCCCCCCAAAATCAACAGGTCTACTGCGGGCGACTTTCGTCACTATATCATCGAGTAAAACAGCAACACTTTTTCCCATGATATCCAAGATCTCAATCGATTCTTGGATTCCCTTTTCTGTGATGAGTGCTGTAACTACGGTTAAATCCACGATATTCATACTAACAACGGATTCGAGATTCGTATAATCTCCTAAGTAAGGAATTTTAAGGCCATTCTTTGTGGGAGCAAGATACCCAATCACTCTATAACCCAACTGGGGGTTAGCTTTTACTTTTTGCAGATAAAGTCCAGCAGCAGAGCCGCCCCCCAGAATCAAGACATAACGTGTGTTGCGGCCAACTTTACGCCAAGCTTGCAATATTAGCCGAGTTATAATATGCATCCCCAGTGTTAAACACACAACAAAGGCTCCAAAGTAAAAAAAGAAACGATTGCGTATTAAATTTGGATTGTAGAGATTAATCAATATCATGCTACAGGCGAATGAGAAAAAATGCGCTTTTAACATTTGAGTGAGTTCACGTCCTGCCGACGTAAAACGACGTGATTGGTAGACTTTGTAGATATTGCTACCGATGATCCAAGTCAAAAGATAGATCAAATATATAAGAAAATACTCCGCCCAGTCATCCCCTTTTATGGTTTGCTTAATTTGATAGAGTTCAATGACTAAAGAGAAACCTATCGACATTAGAACAATGTCAATGATTTCTGATATGTTTTCAAGGGTCCCTCGTCCCCTTAACATTGTCCCACTTCCCCTTTTCTTTTAGAATCCAATAATCTGTACCCCAGATTCATCAGTCCTAGAGACCCTTTCTCGAGCCACTCGGCAATGCTTCTCAACCTCATCCCACCCCATAAATATCCGCACAATATCCCCTCTACCAAATCAGTCCCCACTTGCACCTCAATATACTCTTGGCCCTAACCCCATGCTTGGCACCGACCGGAATATTCTGTACATCTGAGATATAACCTACCTCTAAACGAACCACTCTCCCTGATCAAATCGTTAAAACAGAAAAAAAATAGACCTAACTTCACGGACACTGCCTAAGCCTTACCATTTAAGTCCATGATCATAGGACAAATGTACTTATATCTATTTCGTCACTTAAAATTAAAAACCTTTACACTAAATTAAAACAATACTACATTTATCTTGTTTTGAGCTAATATTACAGCATTAAATGTATTTTTACGCCTGATAACGACAGAAATAATTTAATTTATTCATTAAATCTCCTTATTAAGTGCATTATTACTTATAATTCGACTTTATCACTTCAAATACTACTCTACAGCTTTTAAAATTATACCAATTTAACTTAATGAACGACAAAAAAAGGCCCCCCTTGCCATCAAGGGGGGCCCTATCGTCGAAATAAATCCCGAAACCCGCGTTTCTTCTTCTTTAAAATTGGCTCATCGAGGGCATAATCCCTTCCGCCCTGCAGTGGTTTTCCTTCCAGAATTGTTTGGGGATTCCACAGTGTCATGTCTTGGAACCTACCCTCACCCGAGATCTCTTTAACTCCCTGGAGTGCCTCTGTATAGATCGACTCGCTTCGAGATACGCGGTGTGCATCGGATCCTATTAAGTGAATTAACCCATTACTCAGCATCAGTTCAGCTAGCATCTTAGGTCGCGGCCCATAGTATCCACTTAAGCTTCTTACGTTCATCTGAAAGAGGATTCCCCTTTTGGCCCACTCTAGGAGACGCTTTGGTTCATCATTCAAACCAAGGTTGCGTTCTGGGTGGGCAAGTATCGGAGTCAGTCCTTTAACTTGTAGTTCAAAAAACACTTGATCCGTGTAGTGTGGTATTTCCCGCATTGGCAGCTCTACGAGTAGATACTTTCCTGTGTTTCCCAGGGTTAGTAGCTTCCCAGCACTAAACCACTTTGCCATATCTGGGAAGATATAGTTCTCAGCACCCGGTAAGATCTCAATCTTAATTCCAGCTTCAGCAACACGCTGGCGAACTTGCTCTGTAACCGTCAGAATTTCAGCAGGGTGTAAGTAGTCCCGTCCTTCTAAGACATGTGGAGTCGCGAAGATCGTCTTAAACCCCGACTCTTGCAACTGACGCACCATCTCCAGGGTTTCTGCCATGTCTTTTGCCCCGTCGTCCAGTCCAGGTAGAATGTGACTATGCATATCAATCAAATTCGACTCACCTGCATTTCTTAATCAACATTAATCGCCAGCAGACAGTCTCCCTCCAGCATTATGCCGAAAGGAGACTGTCTGTTGATTTCAACGTGCTTTATGGCCTTTATGCTTCTTCTTCGGATCGTTCGATCCGTGATAGTAGTAGTAATAGTAATATTCACTGGTTTTCATGTCCGCTTTGTTGAGTACTGCACCGAGGATCTTAGCGCCGACTTTGTCCAGGAGTTCTTTGGCCCTTTGCGCAAAGTCCTTGTTCACTTCGCCAGAGGCCAAGACCAAGATGACTCCATCGACTTCTTGGGCTAAAATCGCGGCATCCGTCACTGCAACAATGGGAGGGGTATCGATCAGGACTACATCATATTGCTCACTAACTCCCTCGATCAGACGCTTCATCCGGTGAGACCCGACAAGCTCGGCAGGATTTGGTGGGATAGGGCCTCCTGTGATCACACTGACACCGGGCACAGCAGTTTCTCTGATATATTGTTGGTAGTCATAGTCTTGAACCAAGGCCACCGATAGACCCTCCCAATTGTCCAACCCAAAGAGTTTGTGTTGGGTTGGATTGCGCAAGTCGGCATCGATTACAAGTACAGACTTACCTGCTTGAGCCATACTTACCGCGAGGTTGGCAACCGTACTTGATTTCCCCTCCCTAGGACCTGCACTGGTAACCATAATTTTTTTGGTCTCTGAGTCCACACTCGTAAACTGAACGTTCGTCCGGAGTGTTCGAAAGGCCTCTGAGATTGGAGATTTCGACTGTTCTAAGGTGATTAATGAATATGCCAATGGAATCTTCCCCTCTTACCCTTGTTTCCCTATCTCATAATGTGGAATAACGCCGAGTACCGGAATTCCTAAAAGCTTCTCGACATCATCGGAGGTCTTGATCGTGTTATCAATGTACTCAAGTAAGAAGACCACTCCAACCGAGGCCATCAAACCCACCACAAAGGCTATAAGTACATTGAGAGTTTTATTGGGCTTAACAGGCTTATCTGGGGTCACTGCACTATCGACAATACTGACACTATCGACTTTTTTGATCTCGATTACGGCTTTGGAAAACTCTTGAGCCATGGAGTTGGCGATAGAGGCTGCCAAGACTGGGTCAATATTTGAAACTTGGATTTCTAAGATCTCCGTGGTCTTAACGGGGTTAATGGAGATCATACTGTCAAGTGCTCCGACCGTCAGCGGCAAATCTAAGTCCTTGATGACATTTTGTTCGACAGTGCGGCTCTGGGCGATCGTAGCATAAGTCTTGGCCAGTTGAAGGTTTGCTTGTAGGACACTATTATCGAGCATTTGCACTGCCGCTTGGCCAGACTCTGCAGCTTTTTTCCCGACAATTAGCGTAGTGGAGGCTTGATAAACTGGTTTAATGACATAAAAACTAATAATTCCGCTGGTCAGTGCTGCGATGAGTGGTAAAATCACAACGATAATCCAACGTTTGCGCAGTACTTCCCAGTACTGCCGTAATTCTATTTCTTCTTCCATTCTCGCCCTCCAAAAATCGTTGTGTGCATAACTATTCCAACGTTATCCTATTCGAGGTAGGTGTTGACTTTTCCTTCATACTTAAGTTAAAACTATTATTCCTTTCGCAAAGTTTAGTCATATATGGCAAGACCTCAGGCTCTAGGACTTCTCACAGCTACAATTTTATTTCTTACTAAAAAAAGCCTCCCTATCGAAAACAATATCGCATAATATCCTTGATCTCTAGAAGGGAAATAAGATATTGTATGTCGAATACTACTATCTGATGGAAAATTGATCCACCTATGCCTATTTTGGGAGGAGACATATCTGATGAGAATCACAGCTAAAACTGAACTATATATTATTTCATTCGCCTTAATCCTAGCGTCTCTCGTTATTGGCGTATTTTGGGCTCTTAATAGAGGGGACAAACCCGAGTATACCTTAGACCAAACCTCCCCGATCAGTGTAGCAAAACCGGTAACGACAGAAACTATAGCAGGTTCTAGCAAAAGCGAGCAAGCGACAGTCACTTCAGTCATACCCCGGGGGTTGACTAGACTAAGAGAATCTACAACCGTTAATGCCCTTATACTCGGAGATTCTATCGCTGAGAGCAACGGTGCTTCGAACAAAGACCTTTTGGGCTGGTCAACCTTAGTGTCCAACGATTTACATAGGAAATACTCCGGTACTATTCAATGGTACTTCAAGACTAGCGCGGGAGCCTCCATCAATGATGTCTTAACCCTCGTGCCCATAGCAACACAAGATACTGACCTTATTGTCCTATGCCTAGGTCACCAGGATGTCGGTAAGTTGAGACTTACTGAGTTTAAGCAGAAATATGAACAACTTCTCGTTGAACTGAAAGCGAAAAGCCCGCATGCAGACCTCTTTTTAGTTGTAGAACCGCCTGTTAAAGATACTGCTGAGAATAACAGATTTTTCCTTTATCGAAAAATCATTCTTGATTTAGGACTTAAACATCAGCTTCCAGTGATTGACCTGTGGACGGCCTTTATTAACGATCCAACTCCCCTATCTGAGTTATTGGCAGATGGTGTGAATCCTAATGATAAGGGGTACGAGGTGTTTGCTGCAGAAGTGTTAAAACGGTTCGATAACTACTTATTGAGTGCGTATTAACAGCATTGTACTCAGCAACTTCCACCTTACCGTATGCCAAACTATCAAAAGAATGCTATTCCCTTACTAAAGAACCGACCGCTTGAAGCAGTCGGTTCTTTGCACTATACATGTTTTGCATCTTCATAGGTCAGACTAGACAGTCCAGCATTTTATGCCTTAAATTTTATCGTCCAAATTGTGCCACTATTATCCTTGAAATAAATTTCTTCATCTATGAGTTGACCAATTTTTGCGTCTCCCCAAGTAGTAACGCCACAAAGCGTTGCGATTGCAGCTTTAATATCCCCACTTTCGCTAAGTGGACTATACCAATCATTTTTGTTCGTACTCACGGAGGATGGCAGGACGTTACCCGAAGAGGTCAGCAGATTTTTGAGTCCCATAGTACTTAGAGAACTATCTGCTTTACCAGATATTATATCAGCGGTGATTACGTGACCACTGACAGTCAATGTAGCCCACTCATTTTCTGGAGTAGTAATAGAATCTGTTAAGTTTAATCTCAGACTAATTGAGCTTGACGTGTATCCAGATTTAGTGAGTGTGCCATTAAACGTCACATACGAGCCAAATAAGTCTCGCAGAGAACTTAAACTAACATTTCCACCACTGATCGCACTCCCAAGAAGGTCAGACATAGTTATCGAACTACTAGTACCTAAATCAAATGATTTATTAAAGCTTATTTTACCCATCAAAGGGGATGAAAAACTTGTTAGTTCTAGGGTACCATCTGCCGGACTGGCTGTAATATCAATAGCCGTAATCAATTGGCTATTAGGGAGTTGGGTAAGCCCAGCCGTGCCACTCGTTCCATTTACCGTGACAGTTGATATTACATTGGAAGCACCATTTTTAATAGTAAAGTCAACGATTTTAGTAGATGATGTTGTTCCACCAGAGCTTCCACCAGAACTTCCTCCCGAGCTTCCTCCCGAAGATGGCGGAGCACTTGGGATTGAAGTTGTTGGCAGGTTATTAACATTTCCGCCACCGCTGACAAGGGTACCCGTTGATCCCGCATCTAAGCTAGCAATACTCGAAGTACTTGGAATCGTAATCTCGACGAGTGCAGTAACCTTCATGGATTGAATGTCTGTATCCTCTGCCAGGACCACTTCACCCGTTGAATTAACTTCAACGGACGCAAATTGTCCATCTAAAGTGACTACCTGCCCAGGATTTTCCGTGTCAATCACAACGGATGGAATGACTGCGCCTGCTGCTGCTTTCAAAGTAACCGCACCTGTGACAACAACCGGCTCGGTAAAGGTCCCCCGCAACTCAACAACTGGGTTCTGGCCAGGCGTGCTGGTGATGAATACTTCACCCAGAGAACCGCCATTAGCGTCTAGGATGGTGAAAGAGCGAACCACTGTGTCCCCAATTGTCGTGGTTCCGTTAGCCACAACATGAACGTTGCTGCTGCTGTCCACTGTGAGAACTCCCGCTGTTGTGTTTTGCAGGATAATACTCTTGGAGGCTCCAGAGAGAATTACAATGTTAGTGGCAGTTACGCCGTCTAGCGTTGCTGAGCCAGCGTCACCGGGATCCACAAAGACCGTTCCTTTGACGGTTAGATTGCTTAGCGTGATTTTATCTCCCTTGACATAAACGCTGTAATCCGTTTTTGCATTTTTCAAGGTTACGTTATCTCCCGTGATCTTGACGTTATCCGTCAGGACAAGCGGAGCCGCAGGATCTGTTGAACCTACAGTAGCATCGTCCGTAGAATATGCAACCTCAGAGGTGAGGGCATTCATCCCGGCTGTAGGAACAACCACTTCGCCACCAATAGCAACCATGTCATCGGTTGACATATTCAACTTCACAAATTCCTTGGTGGAGCTGTCTAATTGTTGATGAACAAGCACAACGGGAGATCCACTTGCTGCTGCAAGAGGTACTACGGCTAAAGCGTCGACCAAGGTTTCCCCGTTGGCAACATACACTTTGTCATTTTTATATTCTTTGGCAAAACCCTTCAGGATTTCGACGTTCGTGTCATACTTTGTTTGTCCAAAATATCTCTTTACATTTCCTGTCAATTGTCCTTTGACTGCATCTGAAACTACAGCCGTTCCACCGACAACATAGGAATCCGTGACCTTTGCCTTGATACTGTCAAGATAAGTCTTAACCGAGTCAGGAAGCTGACCCTGGGAAGTGGTCAAGATAGGCATTCCCTGAGCAGCAGCAATCGGCCCAATGGACAGAGCATCTGCTGGGCTTAACCAACCAGCCGCAAGGACGACTCGGGAAATATCGACGCCCTGATTGGCCATTTCTTTGGCGATGTTGACCGAGGTCTCGTATTGGTCATACCCGCCGAGTTGAACTGGGGTAATACCCATAGCGCTGATTTCATCAAGAACGGATTGTTTAATGACCGCTGTGCCACTTGTAATATAAACCTTTTTAGGTTTTAGACGAAGTAATTCCGCTTTAGCCGAAGCATTTAACATTGTTCCATTATCCGTTAAGAGAATAGGGGCTTTTAGCTTAGCCGCTAGAGGGCCGGCTGCAAGGGCGTCTACAAGGGCGTAGTTCTGTCCGGCTGAGAGCACGACACTATCACTGGTTCCCGTCCAGCCATTTTGGGCCATTAAGGTTGCTGTTGCGTACTGGTCAAATCCACCAATTCTGGTCACATTAGAGTCTGCAGCGTTCGCTAGGACAGGGGTAAGGGTTGATGACAATACAAAGGCTGCTGCCATACAACCGTTGATCAGCTTTTGTTTTGTTTTTTTACTCATGATTTAGCCTCCTCGTTCTGTATTCGCCCTCTAGGCGAAGGGGATGGGATGGGAAATAAGACCAGTTATCTATATGTTCTGACGTAGCCCCCTTAGTAGATATAACTTTCTACTACTTCGCCAGCTTAAATTTTTTTCCTGCAAGAATTTATTTAAATTGTAAATATTTTCTACTTAATTTCAACAATTTTCGACCGCCTAAATTGGCCCCTACAAGCCTCATTAGTGGACTTTTATCCCCTATTAATTATCAAGACTGACGCACCAAAAAGGCTTGAAACCCGATGTGTTTCCACTGGGGTTCCAAGCCTTTTTATCTCTCTATATCTTTCTTTATCTCTCTTTTGCTTCAGTTATTTCATATTTATCAGATATACAACCCCAACAGTAACCACGGCTAAGAGTATTGTCGCTAGAATAATATAATAGTTCTGTTTCTTGTGATTTAGCTTATGCCATGGTAAGGCCATTAAGCGCCTGCCCCCTTCTTTTGAGTGAGTTATTGTATAATAATATTACAATATGCGACATTAAACAACAGTTTTACTTTTACATTTTTTCTTGTGCACTTCGGAGTCCTCGTTTAGCCTAACTATGAAGACGTCGATGTCCAAAAAAAATGAAAATAACCCTGTTATGGTGTTGCCAAAACAGGGACTACGTACCTTACCCTTATTTACAGCAACCCGACTATCTTGGCCCCCGCTGAGGCTGTAGACTCGTGGCTTTGCGTCCTCAGCTTTCGCCGAGTTTGCCTTTATCATTTTTATCACTTTTATCATTGTACTATAATGTTAATATATAGGCAAGAGGTTTAAACCCTCCCGCTCCCATCACAAGTAGGACAGGGAGCTGTATACCGCACCGCCAAAGTCTGACCCACTTTTTTCCGGGTCATTTCCACAAGCCCCAGTTGAGTTAACCCTAGAACCTGGGACTTTGTCTTATCCTTCGCACAGGCCGCCTCCAACACTTCAATCACTTGTTGTTGATCTTCCTTCGAGGTCATATCTATAAAGTCGATAATGATAATCCCCCCAAGGTTCCTAAGGCGCAATTGGCGGGCAATCTCACCGGCAGCTTCCAAATTCGTATGGACCACCGTCTCCTCAAGGGAACGTTGACCTACATATTTCCCGGTATTTACATCAATTACGATCAGTGCTTCTGTTTGTTGAATCACCAGATAGCCACCGCTCTTTAACCAGACTTTGGGGCGCAGGGTTTTGCGGATTTCGTCATCCACACCATACTGGCCAAAGAGGTTATCCGACGTGACAACGTGAATATGTTTAGCCGCTGGATGTTCAATATTATGCAAGGCTTTACGCAATATTTGAGCAGTTTCTTCCTGATCAACCGTGATTTTTTCCACGTCATGATCAATCCAGTCGCGGACAAGTCGAGCAACTAAATCCACATCCTTATGAACAAGACCAGGTACAGAAACATGCGGAATTTTCGGTTGTAAGGCTAGCCATATCGCCACAAGCTGAGAAATATCGTCTGCAATCTCTTCCCCGTCAATCCCTTCAGCGAGGGTTCGGATAATGACACCCATGCCCTCAGGCTTGGACTGATCCGCCAGGTCTCGCAAACGCACCCGTTCATCATTGTCCGTAATCTTTCGGGAAACGCCGATATAACTCACCTGAGGAAGAAGCACAACATACCGACCAGGTAAGGTTAAGTTAACGCTAATGCGCGCCCCCTTCGTACCGACCGGTTCTTTAATAATCTGAACTAAGAGTTCTTGACGAGAGGTAAGGACGTGCTCAATTCGAACAGATTCAACTGAAGTAGGCTTGTCATCCTCATCAAAATGTGACAGGACTGCATCGCCGACATAAAGAAACGCGTTCTTATCCAGCCCGATATCGACAAACGCAGCCTGCATACCCGGAAGAACATTCTCAACTCGCCCTCGGTAGATATTTCCCACCAAATTAGACGAGCCACCCTCTTCCTCGAACACTTCCGTCAAATCGCCATGTTCAAAAACAGCTGCACGGAGCTTTTGAGAGTGAGATTGAAGGACGATTTCCTTGCCTGGGCTATCATGTTTCATTTGCGTTAATACACCTCCCCTGCCATAGCGTAACCATAATCAGCTTAAATAAGTAAAAACTAAGCAAGAACCTAAGCAAACTCGTCCTGTTAAAACGCTCACCTAAACCCAAGCCCAGCATCGATTCAGAGATGCCGCATGCTCAGAAAGCATGTCCACGTCGTTCCCGCTCCGCTCCGTTCGTTCTGTTCATTCTGTTCGTTCCCAGCCCAGCGGCGCAGCTCAACTCCAAAGCTGAGAGGCGAGATTTGCTACCTTCATTCATGAGAGAGGGGCGCGATCACACGGCGTGAAACCTATGCGGTCGTCTTGCCAAACTCGGCTTTAAATCCGCTTTCTTCAGCAGGACGGGAAACAGGGATGTTTCCCGCCGGCCCTGCGACAGGGACGTCGCATAGGCCGGGAATCCTGCCTACTTGCATAAAGGATTTAAAGCCCTAGTTTGGCAGACGAACGCATGGTTGAACAAGTGTGCTCGCGACCCTCTCACCCCAGAAACGGTAAATCGAGCCTCGAGCCTAGAGTTCACCAAGCCGCCCTACTCAGCTAGCTGCACAAACCCATCATGCTCCAAAGGCGAGCTATTTTGCCCCAAGTAACTCACATGCACACCCGTCCGTTTAATATGAATTTCCTCCATATCAAGCGGTAAATTTTCAAGTTCCCTGAGACTAGCGAGCACTTCCTCCGGGCGAACACTTCCGGAATTACCCATCTCTACTTCCAGCTCGAAGACAATTTCGTCCCCATGGATTTCTCCCTCTAAACGCTTGACCCACGGCCGGATATCCTTGTCCGTAGGCCCTTTTTTCGTATAGCGTGAATAAACCACCTGCTCCCGGGCAAGCCAATCCCCGACTGCCTCTTGCAAACGTTCCGGCAGAATCGGCAAAGCCATCAGAATGCGAATCCTATAGCTAGCCGCATTAAGGACCGCCATCAAGGGTTTAGCTCCCTGGGTGAGAGCACGCCCTTGCAACAGTCGGATTCCAGGAGGCAATTGCTCCTGAATGCGCCCGAGTACCTCTCCCAGATCCAGGTCGCGTTGAATATCAATATCTACGTACTCTCGTTCCCCTTCAGTCCCCACCGCTAAGGCGAAGCCGAAGGAGATTTTGGGACGCTGATTAAAACCTTCCGTATAGGACATGGCGATACCAGCCCGTCGGACCGCACGTTCAAATACACGCGTAAGGTCAAGGTGTGCGATATACCTCGCATCTTCAACTTTAGTATAGGCGATTCTTAGCCGCATGCCACTCACCCTTTCAAGATAATCTGAACCCCTCTAGCCTGACATATTCCACATCCTGAACACTCGTCATGTCGGCAATCGGTTGTTTTAGCTTCATGCAATGCTCGGTGATGTTCACTTACCAAGTACTGTTTTGTGACGCCACTCCCTAAATGCTCCCATGGTAAGATGTCATCATAATCCATCACTCGATTGGCGTAAAAATGTGGGTCGACGCCAAACTCTTTAAAAGCATCCATCCATATATCTTCGCGAAATTGGTCTCCCCAGCCATCAAAACGTGCTCCGTGTTTCACTGCCCATTCGAGAAGGGGAGCAAGTCGCCGGTCACCTTTAGCAAAGACCGCCTCCAGATAACTCGTCTTCACATCATGGTAATTATATTTAAATCTGCGATCTCTTAGCTTTTCTCTAAGATATCTTTGCTTAAGATCCACTGAAGCTTTTGATTCCTGCGGTTCCCATTGAAATGGTGTATGGGGTTTAGGAACAAAGAAACTTGTAGAAATCGTCACCGTAATATTTCTGCGCCCCATCTTGGTTCCGAGATTGGCGACTTTTTTGGCCAGATCAACAATGCCGTCGATGTCTTCCTGGGTCTCGGTCGGTAATCCAACCATAAAGTAGAGCTTAATGGTGGACCAGCCTTTTTTAAAGGCAGTCTCTACAGCGTCTAAGAGATTTTCCTCGGTAACCCCTTTGTTAATGACGTCACGCAAACGCTGGGAACCCGCCTCCGGTGCAAAGGTTAAGCCAGATTTACGAGTCTTCTGTACCGACTCCGCTAAATTGACATCGAAGGAGTCCACTCGTAGGGAAGGAAGAGATACCCCAACTCCGTCATCTCCATGCTTCTCTAGGATGCTCTCAATGACAGGCTGGATACACGAATAATCTCCACTCGAAAGCGAGGTGAGCGCAACCTCATCATACCCGGTAGAACGCACTAGCTCCTCCATTTGTCTAAGAAGGGTTTCCTGAGAACGTTCTCGGACTGGACGATAAATCATACCAGCTTGGCAAAAACGACACCCCCGTGAGCAACCGCGCATGACTTCAAGCATCATCCGATCATGCACAATTTCCAAGTAAGGTACAACCGGATTGGTCGGGAAAAAAGCCTGATCCAGGTCAGCAACGATGGCTTTTTCAACGACCGCTGGCACGCCTTCTTCAGCCCGAATACTCTCAATTCGACCGTCGTCCTTATAGGATACATGGTAGAAATCCGGAACATAAACCCCTTGAACTTGGGCCACTCTCACCAAAAAGTCTCTTCTAGGAAGAGGGTTGGTCTTCTGCTCGGCAATGAGGCGAAGCACTTCAGGCAGCTGTTCCTCGCTTTCTCCGAGGAGAAAGAAGTCGATGAACCCTACGAGGGGTTCTGGGTTAAAGGCACAAGGACCTCCTGCAATAATCCAAGGGTCATCGATCCCGCGTTCCTCGGAGCGCATCGGAATCCCCGCCAAATCAAGCATATTTAGGATATTGGTAAAACTCATTTCGTATTGAAGGGTAAATCCGACGACATCAAATTCTTGGAGTGGTTGAAACGATTCCAGGGCATACAGGGGAATTTCTTTCTCCCGCATTGTTTCTTCCATATCCACCCAAGGCGCAAAAACTCTTTCACAGAGAAATTCCGGGTAGGAGTTAACCAAGTGGTAGAGAATCCGAGTTCCTAAATGGGACATCCCAACTTCGTAAACATCTGGGAAGGCGAAGGCCATATGGACCTCAGTTTTATCCCAATCTTTTTTAATCGCGTTCCATTCTGATCCTAAGTACCTGCTTGGTTTCAAGACTTTAGGTAAAAACCGTTCGACCTGTCGGCGTATCTCTGCCGCGGTAAATTTACTCATGGTATGAATGAGGCCCCCTTGTACTACATTGTGGACCTCAATTATATCATAAATAACAGAATATCCCTAAAGTTTCCCCACTGGAAAACGAATCCCTTCTCTCAACATCCCTTCTACCACATCCGTTTCGGTTAAAATCTTATCCAGCCCCATCTCATTGTTTGCCAAAGAGATCATAGCGTAGCGATCGGGAGTAAACTCCTCAACAATTCGCACCAGCGGAGTATCTTTATGAACAGTCACCCAAAGACTTCGCATTAGCCCCTTTTTCAGCAAGTCCTCCTTCTTACGGGTTAGTTGCCGAATAAAGATAATATGCGCCGAGGAGATTTCTTTGTTGCCAGCCAGCCAAAAGAATCCCCCTAAGACGATGAAGGTCAGAGGACCTTCGGCAAATTTTCCCGTACCCCATAAAATTATCCCGTATAGGGCTAGGAGCAAGCCCAGCCATTTCCCTGCCCAGGCCAGAAATTTCGTGGTCCGGACGAAGCCGAAGTTTTCTGCAAAGAGTGCCCGAGCTACCCGACCGCCATCAAGTGGCAAAACGGGAACCAGATTAAAGGTGGCCAGCCAAAAGTTAAACCGCACAAAATCCTCCGCGAGTTCCCCGGTCCACACCCCCTGCCACCTTAACACTTGGGCTCCAAATAAGAGGAGCAGATTTAAGGCGGGACCCGCTAAAGCCATGATGCTCTCCTCAAATTTCCGCCCTTCAAAGAGGTCATCACAGTAAGCCGCTCCTCCAAAAGGAAACAACTCTAGTCCCACCACTCGAAATCCATACGCCTTGGCCGTCAATAAATGCGCCAATTCATGGCAAAATACTAGACCAAAGACTAGAAGAGCCTGGGCTACTAAACCCAGGACTCCATATATAACCAAGACCACGAGAAATGTGGGATGGATTCGGAGGCTCACTCCGTAAATTTTTAAGAGTTCCATCTTTTCCTCCTCATCGTGTAGGTTTTACAGCAGGTTACAGCAGGTTGTGTAGTGATTCATTTAATCCCGGCCCTTTTCTGTTCTCATGGATACGTGTTGTAAGTTTGACATATCTTCGATATATCGAAGATTTTGTGCTTTGGTGATATCTGTCTTCCACTTTGTACGGGCTTCTTTATGACAAATACATGAATCACCCCTACGTGTTCTTTAGGATAATCCTAGGATTTTGGCGGGATAAGATAAGGTAAAGGATTGACAGGCACGTTATTTTTCCTCAGTTCAAAGTGCAACCAAGGCTTCTTTAAAGGAGCAGAAAGACCTACCGTCGCAAGGACCTCGCCTTTCTCAATTCGCTGACCTTTGACAACTGAAATATCTCCAAGATTGCCAAGCACTGAGGTCCAGCCATCCCCAAAATCTAACTTTACAATCCTTCCTAGTTGAGCATCTTCTCCCACGGAGGTGACCACCCCTGTTGCGGGCGAAACCACCGGGGTTCCCAAAGCATTTTGAAGTGGCTCCACATCAATCCCGTTATGAACTGAACCCACAGCGTTGCTCCCGCCTTCTCCCTTAGCTCCATATTCAGCGACCACTTTCCCTGAAATAGGGGGCAAAAACTGACCTTTCATCTTCGCATCGACTGGAACGTTCTTACTAACAACTCCTCCTATGGACAAAGCTTCTTTAGCCATGCCATTTAAGGATTCGTAATAATTAGCTGAGTTCATGGCGCTCTGGTAAATTGAATGAATGGCACCTGAAAATGGATCTGTACTGTTGGCACTAAAGAAAATTAACAAAAATAGCGTCGCAGAAACGATCGTGCGCTTCTGAGTACCGTTCCAATGTTTTAAGTAGTTATCCCATCCTCCTTTTACCGGACGTCGAGGTCTTTGAGAACGTCCGGGTTGCTGATTAAGGCGTGGTGCAGATTTGCCCCGCCCTGCTTCTTTCCCCACTTCATGGATTGCCCGTTCCCATTCCCAGTCATCCCAGCGTTCATAAGGATTCATTTCTCTGCCTCACTTTCGATGCATGATATTCGTAGTTCGTGGTTCGATCTGTGAATTCGATTCTGCGAATCGAAGAAAGAAATTATACGTTAAGGCTTTAAATCTCGCGAACCTGTTCGCTTCGATTTAAACCTCTATCCACGAACATCGAACCACGCTTAGGCTCGTACACCCCTTAATAATCTATGAAAGGGCAAAAAAAATAGAACCGCGATTTGCGGTTCTATTTTGATGTTCGTATTTCATTGTTCGTTTTTCATTGTTCGTTTTTCAGCTCATAGCTAAAACATTAGTCGGCGACGTCTCAGATTAACACTTAACAATAATCCCACGGAAGCCATATTGGACAACATGGCGCTTCCACCTGCGCTGATAAGCGGGAGCGGAATTCCAGTAACTGGCATTATCCCGGAGGTCATGCCGACATTAACTAAAATGTGAAAGGTATACATTGAGACTATACCTGCAGAGATCAACATGCCGTAAGTATCTCGCGCTTTTAAAGCGATACTAAGACTGCGTAGTAGGAAGATCAGGAATAGGAAGAGTAAGGTGACCGTCCCGATAAAACCAAATTCTTCTCCAACTACGGAAAAAATAAAGTCCGTGTGATGCTCCGGCAGGAAGTTCAATTGGCCTTGTGTTCCCATTTGGTATCCTTTTCCCCATAACCCTCCAGACCCGATAGCCCAAATCGATTGAATAATATGGTACCCGTCTCCAGACATATCCGCCGCTGGATCCATGAATATAGTTAAGCGCCTTAACTGATATTCGTGCATAGGAAGAGGAAGCCCTTCAGCCCAGTGTAGCCATCCCGGTAGATTCGTCGAGAAGTGGAGCCAGAGCGCTACCCCAACAATGACAGCTCCGCCCAGTAACAGCCCTCCGAATTTCCAAGGGTTTGCGCCCGCAACAAACATCATCCCGATAAATATCGCTACAAAAACCAAGGTAGTTCCTAGGTCAGGTTGCTTTAAGATGAGAAGCATGGGTACGAGTATGAACAAAAACGGCAGGATAAAATCCTTATAATTGTTTAGCTTTCCTTTGCGCTCAGCTAGAAAATCCGCGAGGGTAACAATAATGAAGATTTTAGCAAATTCTGAGGGTTGAATATTAAAACCAAATGGGGTAGCTATCCAACGAGTCGCCCCTTTGGCATCAGCTCCAAAAAAGAACACGATCAAGAGTAACAGTATATTAAAGCCATAAATCCACCAGCGATAGGTTCTCCATTTTTCATAATCGATCACGGCAAGAACTGCTGCAGCACCTATACCGATCATAATCCAAGCAGCTTGCATTTTGACATAGTGCCACGGGTCTGATTTAAGAACATTAGTAGAAGCCGTACTCAATATTACGAGACTGGCCATTAGTAACAAACACGTAATAAAGATAAATAAAAAATCCAGATTTCTCAGCGTGCGTCTATCCATGTTAATTCCCCTTTGGTCGAATAATTAAGCCAAATACTTGCTCATTATAACACATCTCGAACACAGCCCAAAACAAGAAAACAAGGACGACCGAAGGATGAATCGGAAAAAGGACCGGCGACAGGGGGACGGTTCCCCTGTCTAAATATAATTTAGACAAAAAGACAGGGGGACGGTTCTTCTGTCTAAATAAATTTAGACAGAAGAACCGTCCCCTTGTCTCGCACTTGTTGTCTTGCATTTGCCGCTGGCGCTACGTTTCTCTAGCTTATTGCTTGGCAGCGTAGTCCCGCTTCATCTTAACGACGGGAATGTTAGCAACTAATGCCACTTCGCGGTCATCTTGACATAGATTGAATTCGAGTGCCGTTTCATCGATTTCCATGTAATTAGAAATAACTTTGATTAAATCTTCTCTTAATCTGTTGAGCATGGCAGGCGAAATGCTGGTACGGTCATGAACCAGAACGAGCCGAAGGCGTTCTTTCGCCACCGACTTGCTCGAGGCACTTTCCTTGCCAAGCATTCGGCTGATAAATTCTAACAAGGACGATTCCTCCTCTCAGTACCGAACGGTTAGCGTAAACCAACGAGTCTCTTCAATCTATCCATAATTCCTTGGGGCACATCAAGGGACATCAGTGGTACTTCTTCCCCTTGAATTCGTCTTGTGATCCGTCGGTAGGCCTCGCCGGCTTTAGATGTTTGATCCATAACTGCAGGTTCTCCACGATTTGTAGAAATAACAATACTCTCATCTTCTGGAACAACTCCGATAAGATCGACCGCTAAAATATCTAGGATATCTGAGATATCCATCATATCTCCACGTTTAACCATTTCAGGACGGATCCGATTGATGATTAATTTCGGATTTCTCAGCTCAGCTGCTTCCAAAAGGCCAATGATACGGTCGGCGTCTCGCACCGCACTGACTTCAGGCGTGCAAACAACAACCGCCCGGTCCGCACCGGCAATCGCATTGCGGAAACCCTGTTCGATTCCTGCCGGACAATCTATGATTGCATAATCAAATTCTTCTTTTAACTCCATGGCTAAGGTCCTCATCTGCTCAGGGTTAACGGCCGTTTTATCTTTAGTTTGTGCAGCTGGCAGCAAAAAAAGATTTGTAAAACGTTTATCTTTAATTAGTGCTTGTTTTAGGCGGCAATTCCCACTGGTCACATCTACTAAATCGTAAACAATGCGGTTTTCCAGTCCCATTACCACATCGAGGTTACGCAAACCTATATCCGTATCAACCAGGACGACTTTATGCCCTGCGGCAGCCAGTCCTGTGCCAATATTTGCAGATGTTGTTGTCTTGCCTACGCCCCCTTTTCCGGAAGTTACTACAATTACCTCACCCATATTTAGACCTACCTTTCCACATAGACTTATTCTCCTATCGAGCCTTGCCGCGCCAACCATTCATACCAGCCGCTTCGACTATCAATTGATCATCTTTAATTTTGGCAATTTCTGGACCCCGCCCACTGTCTTCCTCATCAGGTGCCCTCGTCACCAAGTCCGCAATACGCAATTGGGTAGGGGCCAAATGGTACGCGCTTACTGTGGCATTTCGTTCACCCGTCGCTCCTGCGTGGGCAACCCCCCGAAGGGAACCCAATACGGCAATGTTACCTGTTGCAATAATTTCCGCCCCAGGGTTAACGTCACCCAGAACAACCACATGACCATCAAATTGCACGCTTTTCCCAGAACGAAGTGTGCGCTCCACAAAGAGACAGCTTCCTTCTACCATCCCTTCTTCCCAGAGACGCGTTTCTTTGTCCTCCGTTGCATAGGCTTGAGTCTTACCTGGTACGCCCACTTCTTCTGAGGTCAACCATCCCACGAGTTCCAACCGTTGTTCTCTCAGGGCTGTCCCCAACCTAGCGTGTTCGTCTTCAGTATATTCCTTTGTCCCAGCATAGCATCGTACACTTGCACCTTGCAGGAATTGAACAGAATTCTTCAATAGCTTAGCGAGTTCAGTCATTAGCACCCCAAAGTCTGCAGCTGGATCTAGGTACAATACCAATCCATCACGAGTGCCTTTGAGTGCTACATGTTCAGTCCGTGTCAACCTGCACAATCCCCCATCACTAGTCTTTAATTGAATGCTATCTATGAATTCTACAAGCCTGTCCCAATTCCCTTTTTACAATTGAAAAGTATTGAGAAAAAACGAGGAAAATTCCTCGTTTTTTAGCTTCCATTCGCGGTCTTCCACCCAAAATACTGCATAAAAGCGGCTTTGGCGACGTAACCTGCTGTATCTCCACCGTGCTTTCCGGATTCAACGACTCCAGCAAAGGCAATTTGAGGATTATCATATGGAGCAAATGCTACAAACATCCCATTGAATACCTCACCTAATTCCGTATTGACATTACCAATTTGGGCAGTTCCGGTCTTAGCCCCGCCTGTGAATTCCGATAGATCTGAGAAGATAAATTTAGCAGTCCCTTCTTCCGTTCCACTTCCTGTGACTACGGCACGCATTCCCTGCTTTGTATGACCTAGGATCTCTGGAGAAACCGATACCGTGTTTAGAACCTTGGGTTCATTTTGCAAAACTGTTTCCCCAGTATTTGGATCAAGCAGTTTGTCGACAACATAGGGGCTAAAGCGTTTTCCACCATTTACCATAGTAGATATATAATTGGCTAATTGCAATGGACTATAGGAGTTATCCCCTTGCCCAATGGAATTATTATAACTATCATAGACCTTCCAGTCGACAAACTCACTGACGTTTTGCTTGTATTCAGCATTAACCTTATTAATCTCTGCGTCTTTCGCAGCTTGCACCTTCTGCTTTGCTTTGGCGTCCGCGGCATCGGCCAGTTTGGGAGCGTAATCACTCTCAATCGTTGCCAACTTATTATCGCGTGATTTCTCGTAAGTAGGCCCATAATACGCTTTTTTCCATTCGGCAGAGGGTGCAGTTCCTTTTGATTCGCCGGGCAAATCGATGCCATTTTCGACACCTAAGCCAAATTCATTCGAGATTTGTTTGATAACCTCTGTGTTGGCATCAAAAACCCGGCGTCCCATTACTTCAAAATAAATGTCCGAAGATTTGGCTAGGCCTTTATACATGTTGACTAGGCCGAAATAATTCCCTCCCCACTCAGGAAAACCTTGTTGTTGTGAGGGGCGGTCACCCAGGGAGGACATTCTATCATCAATCTGTTCATATGGCGTTGTGAGGTTGAGTTTTAACGCGGCCATTGCCACCACCATTTTAAAGACCGATCCTGGAGGATACACCCCGCTCAACGCTCGATTAAGAGAAGCCGCCTGTGAGGCACGTTTGGGGTCTTGAGGCCAATACTTATCCACCATGGCATCAGAAATACTGCCCGTCAATTCGTTGGGATCCATTCCAGGCCGAGAAACCATGGCCAGAATCTTGCCAGTATTGACGTCTATCACCACGGCCGCTCCAGCATGAGCAGCAGGATTCGTCTGTTGAATGGTTGCTATTACGTCATCAAGACTATCTTCTACAACTTTTTGCAAGTCAGCATCTATTGTCAGTTGGACTGTCTTTCCTGCTTGCGAGGGAGTGATAATCTTCTTAGAAAGCGGGCGGGCGTTATTGTCTACTTCGATTTGCTGAACTCCCTCGATCCCGCGCAACCAGAAGTCATATGACTTCTCAACCCCATCCTTGCCGACCATATCTCCCTGCGCATACTCAAAACCCGCTTTTTGCGCGTCGGGGTTCTTATTAAACTGGTCGATTTCCGCAGTGTCGCTTATCTCACGTACAAAACCAAGGAGCTGCCCAGCCAGTATTTTTTGGGGGTATTCACGAACTGGTATTGCATCCACACTCACACCCGGGAGTTCCTCCTGATGCTCTGCTATACTGGCTTGAAGTTCTGGAGGAACATTGTCCAGAATTACGACTGGACGATAACGTTCCCACTGATGATTCTGGATGTTGACCAAGATGTCTTCCGTAATTGAATCAATGGATTGATTGGGAATAGGCCAGTAGGGTTCAATGTAACCCGCTAACTTCCTAACCACATCTTTCCAATTACTGCTGTTGGCCAGTTGCAAATCCAACCAGTCTAAGTTGAGTACGAACTCTGGAACACTCGTCACTAAAAGCTTACCATTTCGATCGACGATATCTCCTCGTGTGGGAGGCACCTTCACTAGTTTCATGGCGTTCCCTTGGGCCTTAGCAGCATAGAAAGATCCTTGGCTTATCTGTAAATGCCAAAGGTTAAAGCCCAAGATGGAAAAAATAAGAACCACTACGATGCCTAAACCCACTATACGGGCAATATATGGCTTTCTTTCTCTGTCATCCAATGTGTGCACCTCCCTTCAATATAAGTATACTTTCTTCCTCGTATCTTCCCAACCCGGAGGGTCCGCGATCACACTCCGATGCCTTTGCGGTCGTCGTAGCCAAACTCGGCTTTAAACCCGCTTTCATCGGAAGCGCCTTATCCCCGTGCCTGTTAAGCGAAGAGGGTCGCGAGAATACGGCGAGAAGCCTTTGCGGTCGTCGTAGCCAAACTCGGCTTTTAACCCGCTTTCATCAGCAGGACGGGAAACAGGGACGTTTCCCGCCGGCCCTGCGACAGGGATGTCGCATAGGCCGGGAATCCTGCCCTCTTTTATCAGGGGTTTAAAGCCCTAGTTTGGCACGTCGATGCATGGCTGAACAAGTATCTCGCGACCCTCCCTATCGCTCATATCTCGGTCGATACCTTAGCCATCCACTCAGGAATGACTGATGAATCAATGGATAGGTTATCGGAACTAGGACTGCATTGTAGAATGCTACTCCAATCACCAAGCGCGTGATATAACCCAGAGGCCATTGAAGTCCTGCCCCTAGACTCAAAAAGGCGACCAGAATCTGACCTACTGCGGTAACCATAAATACTACGAACGTCGTTATGAGGAAATTCTCTCGATACCAGCGTTCGGCGAGCCAGTAGCTTAAAAAGGCAACGCCTGCAAGAGTAAGTGTATACATGCCAACATAACGTCCCAAATATAAATCCACTAATAAACCCGCGCCCAGACCCCAAAACATACTGGAGGAGAGGCGGTGGTGCATAGCGATATAGATTGTGAGTAACATTACTAAATCAGGCTTAATCCCCGACCACGACCAATAGTGAAAGAGCGTCCCTGGTAAAATCAGGCTCAGAAGGAACATAACTGCGAGCAATATATAACGCATTATTTTCCCACCGCCATTTTAACAATATAGGCCTCTTCTAAATTGTCAAAGTTAACCAACGGTTCAATAAAAGCAGTTTTAAGCAAGCCTGTAGGATCGAGTTGGATTTCCAGAACTTTCCCGATCGGGATATCCTTGGGGTATACCCCTCCTATCCCTGCCGTCAAGACAAGGTCACCCGCATTGACATTGTCTTCTCTGCGAAAGAGCATTTGCATATTCCCTTCTGGAGTCAAACGAGAGCCACGCTTATAGGTTCCTTCGACAATACCAAAGGTCCCATTGCCAGCACTACTGCGCACCAGGGCACTGACTTGGCCTTCTCCATCAAGAATCAACAAGACTTCCGAGGTGGACGGCGAGACGGAAACGACCTTTCCTATGAGTCCCAAAGCACCGATGACCGGGTCATTAACGGCAACTCCATCCTTGCTTCCACGGTTCAGAGTCAATGTCCGATACCAAGTGGTGGGGTTACGGTTAATAACGCTAGCCCCGACCTTTTCATACTTCTCAAGCGTCGGATTTCGAAACTGCCCCTGTTCAAGCTCCGTAAATCTCATACCTGCCAAAACTTGTTCCTTAAGTTGTAAATTATCCCCTGTTACCTGGTCAATTTTCTTAAGAAGAGCTTCATTCTGAAGTTGAACTTCCCGAAAGTCCCAAATTATCTTCGTATTATTCTTAATTCCGCTTCCCAATTGCAGAATTTGTTTTTCTATCGGACTCAAGACACCCTTCAATACCCCCCCAACGGGGTTTGGGAAAGTACTCCCCAGTCCTGTTAACCGAATTCCAATGAGTACGCTTAACAAAAGAAAGAAAACGAGAACCGCAATTCCCGTTCCATTTAATCTTTTCCCCACCCTAATTCCTCCCCGCTATACTTAGCTCTTTTGCGAGGCGGCTATTCTACGAAGGATGTCTGCATGTTCCAGTACATGCCCCGTCCCAATAGCAACACATGACAATGGGTCCTCCGCTATATGCACCGCAATACTCGTTTCATCCGAGATCAGTCGGTCTAGATTACGTAGCAAAGAGCCCCCACCTGCCATCATGATGCCTCGGTCCATGATGTCTGAGGACAATTCCGGCGGAGTTTTTTCTAAGCACGATTTGACAGCATCCACAATAGCCATGACTGGTTCTTGCAGGGCCTCTTGAATTTCTTCTGAGGTCACTTCAACCGTTTTAGGAAGTCCCGTTAATAAATCTCGGCCGCGTACAACGAACGTACCCGGTTCTGCCATGTACGCATATCCAATTTCTAGTTTGAGAGCTTCAGCCGTACGATAACCTATCATTAAATTATAACGTCTTTTAATATGAGCGACAATAGCATCATCCATTTCATCACCAGCCACACGAATGGATCGGCTTGTCACAATCCCACCCAAGGAAATAACGGCAACTTCCGTTGTCCCTCCCCCGATGTCTACGATCATATTTCCAGTCGGTTCACTGACTGGAAGGCCAGCACCAATGGCTGCTGCCATAGGCTCTTCTAAGATAATCGGGTCTTTTGCGCCTGCTGCCATAGCCGCTTCTTTAACTGCCCGTTCTTCAACCGGAGTAACCCCTGAAGGCACACAAATAACCACGCGTGGACGTATAAATGGATGTTCTGTCCCAAGTGCTCGACTAATAAAATATTTCAGCATCTTTTGCGTAACGTTAAAGTCAGAAATAACCCCATCTTTCAAGGGCCGAATTGCAATGATATTACTGGGAGTACGACCGATCATTTCCTTGGCTTTGTCACCGACGGCCAGAGGGGTCTTAGTCGTTATGTCCATTGATACCACAGAGGGTTCTCTAACTACAATACCTTTTCCTTTAACGTAAACCACTGTATTAGCTGTTCCTAAATCTATCCCTAAATCCTTGCTAAAAAAACTAAACATGTTGTTTAAAAACTCCTTCCAAATTTGGTGTTTCGCTGTGGACTATATGATTCCACGTTCTTTCAAACTTATAAAGCGATTATCTCCGATAATGACGTGATCTAAGACCTCTATTCCCAGAATCTTACCTCCGTCTGCTAGGCGATGTGTTACTTCAATATCTTCCTGGCTGGGAGTTGGATCCCCACTGGGGTGATTGTGTAATAAAATAATGGCGTTTGAGTTCCGCCGTATAGCTTCTTTAAAACACTCCCGGGGATGGACTAAGGATGAATTAAGAGAGCCTATTGAAACTGGGCTGATTCCCAACACATGATTCTTTGTCGATAAAAAGACAACGCGGAAATGTTCACGATCAAGAAAACGCATTTCTTCCATAACCATATGCGCCACATCTTGGGGAGAATTAATCATAGGTCGAGACATAGGATCAACAGAAACAGAACGACGTCCTAATTCCAGCGCAGCCTTCAACTCGGCTGATTTCGCTTTACCTAAGCCATGTATTTGGGATAACTCATGAACAGTCAGCTTGCCTAACCCCGAAAGTCCACCAACACTTACTAAAATGCGTTCCGCAAAGCTCAAGACGTTTTCTCCTTTGATGCCTGTGCGGAGTAAAATTGCTAGAATTTCGCGGTTAGATAAGGCTTCAGGACCTAATTGGTAAAGTCGTTCACGTGGTAGAAGGTCCTCGGGTAGATCCTTTAAACGCAGATAATCCATCATCCACCTCGCGTGAAGCGATATTTGTCTGCTCAATCCCCCACGCCCTAAGATATTCCGAAAGATTTTCCATAGGTAAGCCAATGACATTCGTCAATGATCCCTCGAAAGACTCAACAAACTTCCCTGCTTCCCCCTGAATCCCGTATGCTCCTGCCTTGTCCATCGGTTCTCCACTGGCCACATACGCCTTAATGACATCCACTCCGAGTTGATGAAAACGCACAATTGTTTCTACTACGTCCGAAACGAGTTTTCCTGATCCAGAAATCAATGCCACACCCGTTAAAACGACATGGGTACGACCACTTAAGCTTTGCAGCATTTCCTCTGCCTCCGCCTGTGTTTCAGGTTTCCCTAAAATGCAAGCGTCAAGGACCACCATCGTGTCTGCCCCGATAATAACATCCTGGATATCCCCCCCCTGATCTAACCAATGGGTTAAACCGGCTTGGGCTTTGCGTACAGCTAACTCTCTAACCCCAGTCTCTGGACTCATTCCCTCTGGCAATTCTTCTGAAACAGAAGCTTTGATAGTCTCAAAGGAGTAGCCTCCCTCGCGAAGTAACATAGCCCTCCGTGGAGATGAAGAAGCAAGTACGAGCATATTACACCTTCCTAGACATTAAATATCCCCCAAGTGCTCCCAATATTGTCGCAATAGTAATACTCAAGCGAAAACCAAAGGAAAGCGAGAGGAAAAAGAAATCCAAGTATGTATGGGAGGGTACATCGATGACAGCTGGACGCAAAAACGGCGCAAAAATTCCGTATTTTTCCAAGCCAAATCCGACCAAAGTTCCAAGAGCAGCACCGATCAATGTGAGCAAAACGCTTCTCCCTGTTCCTGAGGGATTTCGCCCCACAGCCATTGTTTTTCCCCCTTCCATCCCTTGGGATTTTATTCTTGAACTCATCGGTTCAAATCATTTTTTCTCATATAACTTCGTATAAGTGTAGCATTTTCCCCATTACTACGCAAGTCGACATTGAGCCATAATCTTCTATAAATAGGCACAAACAACTTCCAATTGTTCCCGGAGGAGTCTGTTTGGAAGAGAGACAAAGAAATGCAGAAAAAGCTTTACGCCTCTTCTGCATTTTCTATAACTTGTGAAAGTCGTGCAAGTTGTGCAAGTTCTTATCTCTTCAAAAGAGCAGCCCCTGAAATACCTGGATTGGTCATCTCATATGGGTTTAGGATTATATCGAGTTCCTCTTTCGTCAGGACGCATTTTTCCAGACAAATGTCGCGGACTGGTCGGCCACATATGATTGCCTCTTTGGCTACGTTTGATGCCACGTCATAACCTACATGGGGGTTAATAGCCGTGACAATGCCAACACTATTTTCCACCATTACGCGGCATCGTTCGACATTCGCGGTGATGCCTACGACACAGCGGTCCCTAAAGACACGGGCCACATTGCGCAGGATGTCCAAGGATTGTAGCAAATTAAAGACCACAACAGGTTCCATGACATTAAGCTCTAGTTGCCCAGCTCCACACGCCAAAGCGATTGTGAAATCATTCCCCTGAACTTGAAATGCCACTTGATTCACAACTTCTGCCATCACTGGATTGACCTTTCCTGGCATGATGGAGGAACCTGGTTGCATAGATGGTAGACTAATTTCATTAAAACCTGTCCGAGGGCCAGAGGCCATGAGGCGCAGATCATTTGCTATTTTAGAAAGGTTGACGGCTAAGGTTCGCAACGCCCCAGAAACTTCCATGAACGCATCTGTGTTCTGAGTACCATCCACCAGGTTATCGGCAATTCGCATCGGTAACAGCGTCCACTCGCGTAAGCGCTGGGTCACCTTCTTTATATACTCAGGATCAGCATTTAGTCCAGTGCCAACCGCTGTTGCTCCCATATTCATGACTTCTAGTGCTAGTATTGCCTGTTTGATTCTCTTAAGATCACGCCCTAACATGAGAGCATACGCTTCAAATTCCTGGCCAAGGCGAATAGGAACGGCGTCTTGCAAATGAGTCCTCCCCATCTTAATGACTCCGTCAAACTCTTGAGCCTTATCTTCGAAAGATTGACGTAAGAGGTCGAGAGCTTCCAGCAAGTCATTGGCCACATTCAAGCACGCAATACGGATTGCTGTGGGGAAAACATCATTAGTACTTTGGGCCATGTTCACATGAGTGTTCGGGTGTACTTTAAAATACTCGCCCTTTTCCCCACCAAGTAGTTCAATGGCCCGATTAGCGATCACCTCATTGGCATTCATGTTCATGGATGTACCTGCCCCGCCCTGGATCACATCGACCACAAATTGATCGTGCAACAGGCCCTCGACTATCTCTCTTGACGCTTCGACAATAACTTTTCCAATCTTAGGACTTAAGGACCCAATATGCATATTGGCTTCGGCAGCCGCACCTTTAACCATTCCCATAGCTCGAATCAATTCTCGATGCGGGTGATACCCGGTTATCGGGAAGTTTTCTGTAGCACGCAGTGTTTGAATTCCATAATACACGTCATCAGGAACTTCATGAATCCCTATTAAGTCCTTTTCTTGTCGCATATCTTTATCTCCTTAAATTATCGTACTTTTGTATATTGTACTTTGTATACATTATACAACTTCTCCGAATGTATGTCGACGACCAATTGTCAGTAGGGTCCATGGGTGTATTCCGCGTTTTCCGCAACGCGGAAAACAGGCCGTGTTGTGTTGCGTTTCCTTCCCCCGCGTCTCCCAGCCAAGAGGGTCCGCGATCACACGCTCCGACGCCTTTGCGGTCGTCGTAGCCAAACTCGGCTTTAATCCTCTTTCATAAAGCAGGGCGGGAAACAAGGATGTTTCCCGCCGGCAACGGCCAAGGATGGCCGATTTGCCGGGAACCCTGCCCGCTTACAAGAAAGGATTAAAGCCCTAGTTTGGCACGACGACCGCATGGCCCGAGGAGGTGTGTCGCGAAACCTCTCCACAGTATATCGTCCAATTGATGGCATCCAATAAGGCCTGCGCACTGGCCTTCAGGATATTCTTTGATACCCCGATCGTGCCCCAAACTTCGTGCTCTAGTCGAGTATCGATAATGACGCGAACTATGGCTTCGGTTCCTCGAGCACCGTCGAGAACTCTTACCTTATAATTAACTAGCTCACTTTTCCCGAGAATCGGAAAGAAACTTACGAGGGCCTGTCGTAATGCTGTATCTAGGGCATTAACTGGGCCATTTCCTTCGGATGCGATATGAACTGATTCTTGACCGACTTTGACTTTGACCACAGCGACAGAATCAAGTTCTCCTCGCAAAGGGTCACTCCAGACATGATAATCTAAGACTTCAAATGGAGGAGTGGTTAACTCTCCGATTATCCTTAAAAGTAAGAGGTCGAGGCTCCCTTCAGCTGCTTCGAATTGAAACCCGCTATTCTCTAACTCTTTGATTTCGGTCATGGCTTGCTCAACCCTCGGGTCATCTTTTTGAATCGTTGGTTCAAAGCGCCTCAAACGATCTAGAATGTTAGCCTTCCCAGCCTGATCTGAAATTAGTATACGTCGTTCATTTCCAACCCCAGCAGGATCCATGTGTTCAAAAGTCCGTTGGTTTTTAAGAATCGCATCCACATGCATGCCCGCTTTATGGGCAAAAGCACTGCGACCCACATATGGTTGTTTCTCATCAAAGGGTGCATTAGAAAGCTCTGCAACAAAACGAGAAAAGGAGGTTATTTTTAATAAAGCGGTGTCCGTTACGACTGTATAGTCTCCTTTGAGCTGAAGCAATGGAATGAGAGTGCTTAAATTAGCATTGCCACAGCGTTCTCCAAACCCATTCCAAGTCCCCTGAATCTGAGTCACCCCAGCTTCCACTGCGACAAGGGTATTGGCAACAGCAAGACCACTATCATTGTGGACATGAATTCCTAGTTCTTGGAGTTCAAAGGCCTCCATTACTGCCTTCACCCCTCGGGCTATTTCTCCAGGCAAACTTCCACCGTTGGTGTCACATAATATAGCGATTTTTGCTCCAGCATCAAGGGCTGTAGCAATGCACTTTAAGGCATAGTCTGGATTTTCTTTGAAGCCATCAAAATAATGTTCAGCATCAAAGAATACTATCCGTCCTTGGCTGACCAGAAAAGAAACCGACTCTCGAATTAAACGCAAGTTTTCATCTAAAGTTGTCCTCAAGACATCTCGGACATGCAGGTCCCATGCTTTCCCAAAGATCGTGATCGTTTCCGCTCCTGAAGCCAAAAGTTTGAGCAAGATTTCGCTGTTTTGCGGAGATTCGTTCACTTTGCATGTACTTCCAAAAGCAGCGATGCGTGCATAGGGCAGGCGCAAGTCGCGAACTTGTTGGAAAAACTCCTCATCTCGTGGGTTTGCACCAGGCCAACCCGCTTCCACGATAAGACTTCCCATCTCCTCAATGCGCTTCACATAACTTAACTTATCTTGTGTTGAAAAATGAATCCCTTCTCCCTGAGCTCCATCTCGCAGCGTAGTATCGTAAATCGTGATTTTCTTCTTCTCATGGATTTGATCCATTTTTCTTCCCCTCTTTCACGTAAACGTTAATCTGGTAACACAAAATCTCTTGATATTTTCCTCATTTTCCCATAGCTGAAGCTAGGGGCTTTACGGCAACAAGTGGTAATAGGATCTCTTCTTTACTTTACCTAGTCTAAACTATACTAAATTAAACTATAAACCCCCTGGCTAGTTCCTAAGAACCGACCACGGGGCTTTTTCCCACACGGTGTAGCTGGCGTACTTTCCAACCTGTATCGCCTAGTCCAGCACCTTACGTCTGAACTCTAGATACACTTCTTATTCTGCTATTATATGACACATACCTATTGATGTACAACAGCGAAATCAGAAAAGCGTTTAAGCTGTGAACTCGTTCAACTAACGATAAATTCTCTATCATGATTTTCGATGGCAGAAGATAAACGTCCCAAAGTAGACTCGTTTGACTAAGATAAACTGAATTTAGCACCTTAAGGTTATTATATATATTATAAAAATTGTTATTTATATTATAAAAACTATGATACTTAATTTACTTAAGTTACAAAATCCAATTATTATGCCTCACGTTAAGTGTAGATGGCTCATTCTTGCTCACTTTCGTCTGTTAACGAACTATGTCCACCAATTCCTTCAAATATGCCCGCTGGATTTCTCTTACACAATCATAGATAGCCCCAGGGCAGGTTAAAAACTTGCTCTGGAGCTGAGTTGAAACATATGAATTTAGGCACGACCTTAGCCATGGTAAGAACGTGCTAAGCATTTAAAACCTTTGCGCACCTACATTAAATGTCAAGACCTCAAGATTTACTGCGAGGTCCACATTCCGGAGCTCAATCTCAGGAGGAACATTCAATACGACTGGTGCAAAGTTCAGGATGGCTTGTACCCCTGCTTTAATCAACTGGTCAGCAATTTCTTGTGCGACAGCTGCTGGCACAGCCAGAATACCAATCTGAGTGCGGTTTTGTTTGGCGACCTCTACAAGTTGCTCTATTGGGAGCACTACTACGTCACCGACCGTAGTTCCCACTTTTTTGGGATCCGAGTCAAAAATGCTGGTGATGATAAAACCACGTTCCCTAAACCCTTTATAGGTACTTAGGGCCAGACCTAAGTGTCCTGCTCCAACCAAGGAGACACTCCAATCAACACTTAAACCGAGAATCCTCAGAATATGTTGACGGAGATCTTTGACATTATAGCCAACACCCCTGGTTCCGAACTCTCCAAAGTAGGCTAAATCTTTACGTACTTGCGCAGGACTAACGCCAACTCCCTCAGCAATATCTCCTGAGGAGGTGGTAATTATCCCTTTTCGATCGACATCAGTAAGATGGCGTGAGTAGACTGATAGTCGAATAATAGTCGCCTCTGGAATTTTTAGAGTTTTCAAAATGTGCCCCTCATTTCTCAGCTGATATTTGTAATAACTTGTGATAGATAGTTAATTATATCACTAAGAAGGAAAAACGCAATTTACTTCATCTTATTTATTACATTAATCTTCTTTATACAGTATTATTTACCAGAAAGAATATTTATAACCCTCTGCGACTCAAAAAGAAGGGATAATCCCATGGCTTTTTGGCCTTCAAAAGTGATTTCTTCGCGAATCTTACTAAAAATCTGATGGAGTCCCTCCAATTCTTTGGGCGGATAATCTCCAGCTAATGCATTCCATGACTGCTTTTCTTTATTCAAGGCCTCGACTGTCACCCCACCTTGGAGTATCTTATTGACATTTATTAAAAGTTCCCCAGTCAATTGTGAGCCATTTCCGGCGACACGAAATGATCTCTCTGGCAAAACGATTTGTTTTGGGACAGTGCTAATTTCCCTATCCGCTAAAGTTTGGCGCAACCCCTTAAGCTCGTCTGCCGAATGACCCAAGCCGACCCCTACTATCCAAGGGGCGGCGCTAATCACTTCTGCATTGAAATTCAATAATCTCAGCTGCTCTTTCCTCAGCTGAGCATTCCTCTCGCTTTGAAAGACCCCAACTTGGCAAGTCCAGAATTTCGCTTCTGGAAGGACCAAAACGGTGTTTGACTGCGAGTTAGCTTCCTTGCTGCGCTGTAGTGCTGCTTCCGCCTTTTCATGGCTCGACTGCCCTACAAGTTCCAAATATATCTTACCCACTCCCCAAGTCAGTAAACCAATTGCCATCATCCCCAAGATCAAGACAACAACAACTCGAATTCGTTCTGAAAGCCGCATTCTTCCCAGTCTCCTTCCACGCCACTTTGGACAACCCTTTTACCGGAAGATATGTTGGAGTGGAAGAAAATAGACCTTGGTAGTGGCGTTCATTTTCATTCATCAGTGGTGCCGCGTAGCGATAAAGGGAGTCTTGACTAGAACAAGAAAAGCCTTGCTCCCTAAGAGCAAGGCGACCTTACAAAAAACTGGCACTATAATGACCAAGGGTCGAACAGGAACGTTCGAGATTATGGGCCCTCCAAGGATGCATGAACTATCGCAAGAATACTTTCATCAGCACTGTGTAAAAGAAAGCTGCCAATAAAGAGGTTGTGGGAATCGTCACAAGCCAAGCGACGAGCATTTGTTTGGCGACTCCCCAGCGCACTGCGGATACCCGCTTGGCGCTTCCGACCCCCATGATGGAACCCGAAACGACATGGGTCGTGGAAACAGGTAGATGGAGGCCTGGGAACACAGTCGCTGACCAAATAACAATCGAGGAACTTAAATCTGCAGCAAACCCATTGATGGGCTCTAGTTTAAAGATTTTGCCTCCCATGGTATGAATAATCTTCCACCCTCCCGCAGCGGTACCCGCTGCCATTGCTAGGGCACAAGCGAGTTTTACCCAAAGGTGCGGGGCAATATCTGTTTGGGCTTGCAATCCCCCAGCGATGAGGGCCATGGTGATAATTCCCATTGACTTTTGGGCATCATTGGACCCGTGGTTAAAGGCCAGTAAGCCCGCCGAGAATATTTGCATTTTCTTAAAACCGTGATTAACTCGGGAGGGTGAAAAACCACCAAAAATAAAAAACATCGATTTCATAATGATGAAGCCCAGTATTATCCCAATAATCGGGGAGAAGATTAGCGCAGCAATGATTCGTCCTAAACCGTACCACTGCAAGACAGTAAATCCTGCTTTGGCAACTGCTGCCCCGATCATACCCCCAATCAGAGCATGGGAGGAACTGCTTGGAATTCCGAAATACCAGGTGACGAGGTTCCAGACAATCGCGCTCAGTAATGCAGCAATCACGACCTCTTGAGTCGCAAATTTAGGCGTGATAATATCTCTCGCAATGGTTTGCGCTACCCCAGTGCTATAGAGTGCTCCCACAAGATTTAATACAGCTGCTAAAATCACTGCTCGTTTTGGTGTCAAAGCCCTTGTCGAAACACTTGTGGCTATGGCATTGGCGGTATCATGAAACCCATTGATGTAGTCGAATGCCAAGGCCAAAAACACCACAACGATAAGCAACGCGCCTAGACTAGTCATATTTCAAGACCACGCTTTTGAGAAGGTCAGCAATAGATTCACAATGATCTAACGTGGTTTCGATATGTTCTAGAATCTCTTTCCATTTGATGATCTCAATCGGGTCTTTCTCGCATTCGAACAAGCGCGCTACTTCTTGGCGGTAAAGCTTGTCCCCTGCGCTTTCTAGATGATAAATTTCTTCCGCTGCAGCCATGATTTTTGTCTTTTGAAAATGGATATTCCCTAAACAAGAGAAGGCTGTTTGAATTTGCTCAGCTGCCAAACCCACCAGATGGACGAGTTCCTGCGTTCCGAGCGATGGTTTACCTGTGCGGTAAAGATGCATGCGTTCGACAGTTCCCTCTGCGTAGTCGACAATATCATCGAGAACTTGGGCCAACTTATAAATATCTTCACGATCTAACGGCGTAATAAATGTAGAATTAAGCCGCTGCAAAATTTGCTTGGTGACATCGTCCGCTTCATGTTCGAAGCGATTCATTTGAGCAGCATCTTCGGCTGAAACACAATCTTGCTGCATAATCCCCTGAAGCCTTTTGAGGGATTTGGATATGATTTCGGTGCTCTGTGCAAAAAGAAGATAAAATTTGTCTTCCTTTGGTGATAAACCAAACATGAAAATAACCCCCACCCTAAAATTTTCTTAGATATCTCCAAGGTGTTCTCATACGTCCGAAATCCCAGACTTCAAAACCAGAATGAAGTAGGGGCTGTATGCATTCCAGAGAGTATTATATCAAATTTCAGTTAAATTTGTGTTAATTCTATGTTAAGTTTGTTAAGTTTGTTAAGTTTGTTAAGTTCGTATTAATTTCGTGTTTCTTCTTTAGATATCCTTAATGTTTGATCTTTGCTTCAATTCGTCGATTAAGGCTTGGCGAGCATCTGCTAACATATAAATTGAACCAGTTACGCACAGCATGTCGTTTTCATGGAGACGCGAGAGAGCGAAAATAACCGCTTCTTTAGGGTCTTCAATGCAAGTGACAGGCCGCCCATATTGTTCCGCTAAACTTCCCAAAGCTCTCCAATCCCCCGCACGAGGGGAATTTGGACGGGTGATGATAACTTCGTCCGCCAAAGGCACGAGCAGATTGACCACTTTTTCCCGTTCTTTGTCCGCCAACATCCCTAAACAAAGAATGAGGTGATCCCGTGCATAAAGTGGGAGTGCTTGCTCTAGGGCTAGGGCTCCATCTAGATTATGGGCCCCATCTAAAAGGATTTTAGGCTCTAGGGAAAGTAATTCTAGCCGTCCAGGCCACCTTACCTCGCGTAATCCAGCATATATTGCACTTTGAGGGATATGTGCCCCGTACTTCGTCTGCAGAAGTTCACAGACCGTTACTGCTGTTGCCGCATTGCGAAGTTGGTGGAAACCAGTTAAGTGCAGGCGTAGCTTAGAATAGGTTGTGTTTAATCCAATGAGATTAAATTCCTGTTCTAGCTCTCCACTACAAGTACTTTCCCAGCGGACATCTTCCCCGACCAAGCAAATCGAAACCCCCATGGTATTCGCTTGTTCACGAAACACCTGAATCACGTCCGGATTGTCAGACGCCGTTACGACAATCGAGTTCGGTTTAATGATTCCCGCTTTAACCTTGGCAATGCTAATCAGATCGTTTCCCAAATAATCCATATGATCCATCGCAATATTCGTAATCACAGAGATCAGCGGAGAAACCACATTCGTCGAATCAATGGCTCCGCCAAGCCCCACTTCAATCAGAGCATAGTCAACGTTTTCCTCTGAGAAATAGAGTAATGCTAGGGCAGTGCTTACCTCAAACTCGGTGGGATGTTCAAACCCTTCGACAACCATAGTCTCCAAAATCGGCCGCACTCGTCTAATCGTCTGAATAACTTTTTCCTTAGGTATCATTTGGCCATTAATCACCATACGCTCACGCCAATCATGCATATGAGGTGAGGTGAAGACCCCGACCTTGTAACCAGCTTCTTGTAAAATACGGGCAATCATGACGGTTGTTGATCCCTTGCCGTTCGTGCCCCCCACATGAACCACGCGCAGAGCTTTTTCCGGGTTTTCTAACCGCTTAAGAAGTTCCTGGATACGCCCCAACCCCAAATTTATACCAAACGTGGTTAGGTTGACGAGGTAGTCCAAGCTTTCCTTGTAGTCCTTTTCTAGGTTGTTATCGAGCATACCCAGTTCCCCTCCTACTTCTGATGTTTCCGCTCTCTAAAGTTAAGTTGCTATATTAGGCTAGAAATTGCCTGAAGTTGCCTGACTTGGTCTAGGCAAAGGTGAATGCCAAAAACCAGTTTTGGCATTTCTTAAGAGACTACGGCAAGTGGCAAGCCCTTAAATCCAGAAGATATACTCACATAGGTGCTGGACACGCGGAGCAGCGCCTGTGACTAGCCTAAGCGAAGTGCCTCTAAGGTGTGTTAAAAGGACCGTTTCCTTAACACATTAAAGTACCGTCCCCTAACACATTAAAGGACGGTCCCCTTAACATATTAACTCAACATTAAAGAGTAGCTTTAAGGTCCCTGATTCGTTCCTCTAAAGCAGCGGTGCGAGCTACGATTCCTTCGAGTCTTTCCCGTTCTTTAGCTACAACTTGAGCTGGTGCCTTATTGGTGAATCCAGGGTTACTGAGTTTTGCTTCCAGACTCTGTTGCTCCAGAGTCGCCAGCGAAATCTCCTTTTCCAAACGGACAATTTCCTTATCCAGATCCATCAACCCTTTTAGCGGGAGATAGATTTCGACGCCCTCCAAAACAGCACTAGCCGCTTGCGAGGGTTTCTCTGCCAGAGTTTCAAATAGCTCTACACTTGCTCCTCCAGCTAATTTCAAGATATCAGCCTTCCCGTCCTCAAGCACAGCGCGTTGAAGATTATCAGGGGCAAGAATTAGAATTTCTACTTTTTGACCAGGAGCGACCTTCATCTCCGCCCGAATATTGCGGATTGCCTTAATGGCTTCCATGAGTAATGTCATATTAGCTTCAGCCACAGAGTCTTGATAGTCGGGTAATTTCGGCCACGACTGCATCATGATGCTATCTCCTGGTACGGGGAGGTTCTGCCAGATCTCTTCCGTGAGGAACGGCATATAGGGATGCAAGAGCCTCAATGTGCCTTCGAGTACTTCAAGTAATACGGATTGGGCAGTATGCCGAGCTAACACGTTTTCTTTGTCATAAAGACGTGGTTTCGTAAGTTCGATATACCAATCACAGAATTCATTCCAGATAAACTCATAGAGCAAGCGTCCGCCTTCACCAAGATCAAAGTTTTCTAAAGCTTCCGTCCCCTTCTCAACGGTGGAGTCATAGCGGCTAAGAATCCAGCGATCCGCCAAGGTTAGTTCTCCACGGGGCCCTTCTACGTAGTCTTCTAGATTCATGAGCACATATCGAGAGGCATTCCAAATCTTATTCGAGAAATTCCGAGTTGCCTCAAGCCGTTCTGGTTGAAAGCGCAGGTCATTTCCCGGAGTATTACCGGTAATCAGCATAAACCGCAAGGTGTCTGCTCCGTACTGGTCGATCACTTCAATGGGGTCCACACCGTTACCGAGGGATTTACTCATTTTCCGGCCTTGTGCATCTAGCACCAGTCCATGAATCATGACTTTAGGGAATGGCACTTCGTTCTTGAACTCCAGCCCCATAACAATCATGCGGGCAACCCAGAAGAAAATGATATCCCTTCCGGTTACTAAGACGGAGGTCGGATAGAACTGTTTCAGTTCAGGTGTTTCTTCCGGCCAGCCTAGTGTGGAGAATGGCCAAAGCCCCGATGAAAACCACGTATCTAAAACATCAGGATCTTGCTTCAGGTGATTAGCTCCGCAGGCAGGACATTTTGCTGGATCTGAGCTTGCACAAATCTCATGTCCACAATCCTCGCAATACCAGACCGGGATGCGATGCCCCCACCAGAGTTGGCGGGAAATACACCAATCTCGGATGTTTTCCATCCAACCGAGATAAATCTTCTCAAACCGATCTGGAATAAATTCCAAACGACTGTCCTTGACGACATCTATCGCCGGCTTCGCTAAAGGGTCCATTTTCACGAACCATTGCTTACTGACCATGGGTTCAATCACGGTGGAGCAACGATAGCATTCTCCAACAGCATTGGCATGAGGCTCGATCTTGAGGAGAATTCCTTCAGTTTTCAACTCTTTCACAACGGCAGCGCGTGCTTCGAAACGGTCCATCCCTACGTACTTACCAGCATTTTCATTCATCTTGGCTTCTTTATCTAAGACCACGATCTGGGGCAAGTGATGGCGTAGCCCAATTTCAAAGTCATTCGTATCATGCGCTGGGGTTATTTTCAACGCTCCAGTCCCAAACTCTCGCTCGACATAGTCGTCGGCAATAATCGGTATTTCCCGATCCGTAAGGGGAAGGAGAACAGTTTTCCCGATTAAATGACGATACCGTTCATCGTCTGGATGCACTGCCACAGCAGTATCACCAAACATAGTTTCTGGCCGGGTGGTTGCCACAACGAGAGCCTCGTCACTGTCTTTTACAGGGTAACGGAGATGATATAGATTCCCTTCGCTGTCGACGTGTTCCACTTCAATATCTGAAATGGTGGTATGACATTTAGGGCACCAATTGATAATATAATTCCCACGATAAATCAGCCCTTTATCATAAAGCTTAACAAACGCTTCCCGAACCGCTTTCGAGCACCCTTCGTCCATCGTGAAACGCTCACGTTCCCAATCACAGGAAGCGCCTAGACGGCGTAGCTGCTGCGTAATGCGCCCACCATACTGATGCTTCCATTCCCAGACCCGTTCCAAAAACTTTTCGCGCCCCAGCTCAACCCGACTCGTTCCTTCTTTAACTAACTGCTCCTCCACTTTAGCTTGGGTGGCAATTCCCGCGTGATCTGTCCCAGGCAACCAGAGCGTGTTGTAGCCCTGCATCCGTTTGAAGCGCGTCAAAATATCTTGAATTGCGCCATCCATAGCGTGTCCAAGATGAAGAGCACCTGTAACGTTTGGTGGGGGCATCACAATACTGAAGGCTGGTTTCTCAGTGTCTACTTCAGCATGAAAAAATCCACTTTCCTCCCAATAGCGATACTGTTTCCCCTCCACTAGGCTAGGATCATAGGTCTTCGCCATCTCTAGCTTTTCTGTCTTTTCAATGTTATCTGGCATATATCTGAACTCCTTTCAATATTAGGCGTATTAGCTCTCACGTTCATCCTCTTCCTTCTGCATCCCACCATACGCCTTTGCGTTCAGAAACGCAAACAGCACCACGGATCCCTCGTCGGAAGGAAAGACAAGGGGGCGACTCTCCTGTCTGAGAAAGACACGGGGTCGGTTCTTCCGTCTGCGAAGGACACGGGGTCGGTTCTTCCGTCTGCGAAAGACACGGGGTCGGTTCTTCCGTCTGCGAAGGACACGGGGTCGGTTCTTCCGTCTGCGAAGGACACGGGGTCGGTTCTTCCGTCCGAGTTTTAGAGACGATTTGGAGCTCAAAAAAAGCTCTTCATCCTAGAAAAGGACGAAAAGCTTCCGTGGTACCACCTTTATTCTGAGGGACATGTCTCTCAGCACTTGTTTATACGCTAACGGGCCTTCCCGTCAGAGAGTACTCTATTCCCCTCTGCCCCTCCTGCACGACCTTAACGTCTTACCGAAAAGGCCTTCCAGCAATGGCCTTTCTCTCTGAACAGTTGACTGACGCTATTCCTCACATTCTTCGGGTTTTGACTAATATTTCATTGAATACATTATACTCAACGTGATAAATATTGTCAAAAGGAGGGTGATGCAAGTTGTATACCCTAACTCTGCCAGGGATAAGCCCGCTTTACCCCAGTTACCTGAGCTGTCCATTCGTCCAAAGCAACAAGATCGTTGGGACCAACTTCAGATAAGACTGTTTTCCCCAGAGCTCGCACGCCTTCTTCCATTTCCATTGTCATAGATTTTAGGACATTGGCCACACTTTTACTTGCCAAATCAATGTCAAGGCGCTGCTTATAGGGAGAATTGTACCAGACCAATTGGGTTAGCGGTTCCCATGGGAGAATTTTGTGTACTTGCTTATGAATCAAAGCAAATAATGGAACCGTTCCCAGATAGATCGCATCCGCACCCAGAGCTATGGCTTTTAGACATTCACCAGGCGTTGCATACCCTCCTGCAACCACCAAGCTCACATCTTTACGAGCACCCTGATCGCATAAAAAACGTTCTGCACGAACCAATGCTAATAAACTAGGAATTCCTAAATCATCGCAGATTAGTGGAGATGCACCACTCGACCCACCTTGGGACCCATCAAGGACAATGACATCAAAGTCCGCCTCTAAACAAACTGCCAAGTCTCTTTCTAAGGCCCCAGTCGCCATAATTTTAATAGCAATTGGTTTCCCGGCTGCCTCCGCTCGCAAATCAGTAACATACTTTGGCCAGTCCCAAGGGGTATTAATGCCCGGCATTACGGCTGGGGTCACGACGGATTGCACAGGAGATATGCCCATTAATTTTTGGGCCTTTCCCTTCACTGTGAAGGGTTCAATAGTAAAGGGTCCCATCCTGGCCCCCTGGCCCATTTGCACTTCAATCATATCTGCAGCCGCAATCGCTTGAGGATTGCGCCCCCACGAGGTCCTACTGATTTGCCAAATAAACTTTCCAGCAGCCTCCCTTTCCTCTTTCAAAAAGGGCCCCTCACCGGAATTTGTGGCCGTCCCGATTTGTTTTGCCGCCTTAGCTAAGGCTACCTTGGCTTCTTCACTGAGACCCTCTCCATAACCCATACCAGCGATCATTAGCGGAATTTGGATTTGAAGGGGCTTTTCTGCTTTAGGTCCAAGGGTTACCTTCATATCAACTGGAATAGTTCCCTCCTTGGGTAGACGAGCCATTTGGCCAGGGACAAACATTAGAGTATCATAATGAGGCAGTGTTCTTGCTGAACCTAAAGGGCGCTGGATCAGCTTCCCGTCTTCGGCTCGCAAACTGATTTCCAGAATATTTTGGATTGACGTGCGACGGACTGCACTCCATAGTTCCATAAGATTCTCATGGTATTTGTCTGAAAGTAACCTTTCTATAACTAAACCAAAAAGCCTCTGGACGATAGTTCGAAATGAACGTTTTCCTACAAAATAGAATACGAAAAGGAGTACGACTCCAGCAATGAGTGCCCCCAAAGCCGAGAGAGCAACAACGAGTAGGGCAGTCTCTAACAGCAATGTCAATCCCCCATCTTTTATCGCAGAATTATCTAAGCAATCTTGATAGGAGTAGTCTATGTTGTTTTGCTAATAATATACGAGAGGGTCCGCGAGACGCTGTGTCACACAAGAACCTAGCTTGACAATGTACTCCTCTTTCATTATTCTTTGCATGTACTTTAAATGACCACTGGGGGGAAGAACATGCGGCAACGTGGACCCTTATTCAGTTTACAGACCATCATGACTTTGCTTGTTTGCGCTGTAGTGGCTTTATCTTTAACAGTAACTGACATCCTAATTAGTCAGGAAATTGCCGATAACACGCAACAAAATCTAGAAGATAAAGCGACGACTATTGCCCGCATTGTTGCCCACTCGCCTCTTGTGATTGAAGCGCTAAATGGGCAAAGAGCCGAAGCGGAAATTCAGCCCTTTGCGAATGACATACGAAAGATCACCGCTGTCGAGTTTATAGTTGTCATGGATATGCAGGGGATAAGAAAGTCTCATCCTGATATCAACAAGGTAGGACAACCCTTTGTAGGGGGAGACGAAGGGGCCGCCCTAGAGGGTCACGAACTTGTTTCCATTGCCAAAGGAACTCTAGGCATGTCCTTACGTGCGTTTACCCCTATTGTTACTTCTTCTGGTAAACAAGTTGGGGCCGTTGCCGTTGGGATCTTGCTTAACAATGTCAATCAGGCTGTAGCCCAGAGTCGGTTGATTATTTATATCAGTGTTGGCTTAGGATTAATGGTAGGCGTTATTGGTGCCATATTCTTAGCCCGAAAAATAAAGAACATAATGTTTGGCCTAGAACCTAAAGAGATTGCCAAAATGCTCGAAGAACGCAGTGCCATGTTAGAATCTGTAAGGGAGGGTATTTTGGCAATTGACACAGATTCCCGCATTACACTCGCAAATGCTGCGGCTCTCCGATTATTTAATCGGGCGGGTATTTCAGGTGACCCGGTTGGAGAAAAAGTAGCGGACTGTATACCCAATACACTGATGAATAATGTACTGGAGACGGGGAGTGCGGAATTAGATCAGGAACTCGATCTGTTTGGAATAACGATCGTAACAAACATCATTCCGCTCTGTGTAAAGGGTAAAAGCGTCGGAGCAATTGCTACGTTCCGAGATAAAACTGAAATAAAACAAATGGCTGAAGAATTAACCGGTGTGCTACTCTACGCAGACGCCTTGCGCGCACAGGCCCATGAGTTTATGAATAAGTTGCATGTTATTCTTGGTATGGTCCATATGGAGTATTATGATCAGCTCTCCACGTACATTAGTAAAATCGCTCACCAACATCAAAGTGAAGTCGGTTTTATTGTAAGACATATTAAAGATCCAGTATTGGCAGGATTTATTCTGGGGAAAATGAGTTATGCCCGAGAGGTTGGAGCAGAGTTAGTACTTTTCGAAGAGTGCTTTTTGCCGGTTCCGGCAGACCCGGAAGTAATTCACGAAATAGTTACCGTGTTTGGAAATTTGGTCGATAATGCTCTAGAAGCCGTGGTTGATTGCCCACTTAGACAAATTGACGTTAACTTTTCATACGAAGACAATGTTTTAAGCCTTGAAGTAAAGGACACCGGGCCAGGTATTAACGATGATTTAAAAAGCCAAATCTTTTCCAAAGGCTATTCTACCAAAGGAACTAAAAGGGGCTTAGGGCTATACCTAGTGAAGCGCAGTGTGGAGAAACTTAATGGAAAAATCGAGATCGCTTCAGAGGAAGGTCAAGGAACTCAGTTCAAAGTGTCTTTACCTTATAAAAACAAGGATGGATGGATGGAATGATTAAGGTCCTAATCGTAGAAGATGATCCTATGGTCTCTGAATTTAATCGGCGTTATCTTGAGCAAGTCGGGGGCTTTGAGTTAATAGCCATGGCCCCCTCAGTTGTTGACGCCTTGAACATTTTGGACCATCAAGAAATCGACTTGATCCTACTTGATATCTTTATGCCAGGTATGAACGGATTTGATTTATTGGCACAAATACGAAAGCTGGGTAAAGGGATTGATGTTATTGTCGTATCCGCTGCTTGTGATAGTCAAAGTATCAAGAAGGCTCTGCGCTATGGAGCCGTTGATTATTTAATCAAACCGTTTGAATTTGAGCGTTTCAATACGGCTTTATCCGCTTACCAAGACTGGGCAACAATGACAAAGGGGCAAGAAAAACTAAGTCAGGCAGAATTGGATATACGTCTTCTTCGTCCGAACCCGGTTGCTGTACCCAGTGAATTGCCGAAAGGGCTTACCCGAAACACCCTAAAGACTGTTTGGGATAACATACAAGAAATAAAGGAGCGCTCTTTTTCAACAGAAGAAATGGCTAACCGTGTTGGAGTTTCGCGGGTCTCGATGCGCAAATACCTAAGTTTTCTTACGGATATTGGAGTTATTGACATGGAAGTTATATACGGTTCAATCGGCCGACCGGTCTATCAGCACCGCTGCATAAAGCCTGAAAGTAATATTATAAAGACGTATTTTTAACCGGCCATCAGGCCGGTTTTCGCTTTCTTACCTAGTTTATTATTTCACTTAGTTTAGTTTCTTTAGTTAGTTTAGTTACAAAACAGTTAACATAATTAATTAAACTGTTTAAATTATTTGAAAAAACTTAATATAAAGAAGCAAATAAATTCAGGAGGTGCTTCTATGAGTTTGGCTATGAAAAAGGAAGTCCCAAGTTCCAAATTAAAATTGTCTGAGAACAAGGAAATCCCACCTTCCAGTTTTTTCTCCAAGTTTACGAACATAAAAGTCGGGGTTGTTCCCTTGCCTCTCTATCTAGTCTTAGCGGCGGTCATATTTATGGCATCAATGTACGGTAAACTCCCTGCGGATATGATCGGTGGTTTTGCGGTCATCATAATAATGGGCATCCTACTCGGGGATATCGGACTTAAGGTCCCCATTTTAAAGGAAATTGGTGGCCCTGCTATTTTGGCAATTATGGTTCCATCAACAATGGTTTTTTTCAATTTGATTAATCCTTCAGCATTGAAAGCTATTACTGCCGTCATGAAAACATCCAATTTTCTCTATTTTTATATTTCAATTTTAGTCGTCGGAAGTATTCTTGGCATGAATCGGAAGGTTCTCGTTCAAGGGTTTATGCGCATGTTTGTTCCTCTCATTGTTGGAACAGCTGCCGCTATTTCAGCTGGGTTGCTCGTCGGTACTTTGTTTGGTTACACTATCCAACGCACATTCTTCTATATTATTATTCCTATTATCGGGGGGGGCATTGGAGAAGGTATCCTTCCACTGTCTATCGCTTACTCGGCCATTTTACAAATACCCCAAGAAGCTCTTATCGGCCAACTTATTCCAGCGGCCGTTATCGGTAATATCGTCGCGATTATATGTGCCGGATTATTAAAACGTTTAGGAGAAAAGAAACCGGAGCTTACCGGGAACGGGGTATTGGTTAAAACTGGGGATGATTCAGAAGTTTTAACCGCCAAGGGCATTGATAAACCAGTTGACTTCCCGCTTATGGGAGCGGGTATTCTCATCGCTTGCGCCTTTTTCGTATTTGGTAACTTAGCGAGTCCGTTTATCGGAATTCCAGGTGCAATTATCATGATTTTCACCGCAGCCATCGTAAAGTATTTAAATATCATGCCTGCAAAAATGGAGCAAGGTTCATTTCATCTTTACAAGTTTGTATCTTCGAGTCTCACCTGGCCTTTGATGGTCGGTTTAGGCGTTCTATACACCCCTTTGAAAGATGTCATCGCTACCGTAACTCCTGGATACCTCGTGGTCTGTGCCTCTGTGGTTATAGCCATGATCTCTTCCGGATTTTTCATTGGTCGCTTTATGAACATGTATCCCGTTGAATCAGCTATTGTCACAGGGTGCCACAGCGGCCTCGGTGGAACAGGAGACGTAGCTATTCTTTCTGCCTCAAATCGGATGGAATTGATGCCCTTTGCCCAGATCTCAACCCGGATCGGTGGCGCCTCGATGATTGTTCTTGCCACTATCTTGATGAAGCTTTGGCATTAGGGGACTTGTATGACACAGCGCTTGGCACTTACGACGCAGAGCAAACTAACCGTGTAAGCTCCTAAAATGGGGAGCGGGGTTCATCCTTCGGCGATAGTATTATTTTAAAGAACACGCCTACGGCGATAATCTCCACTGGAGACTATCGTGACAAATTCGCCATCCTTGGCTCAGTTGTCGGCTTCGCACGTCCTGTGCTCAGCCCCGTATCTGGGGTCGCTTACACGGAGTTTGCTTTTCTGCTTACGTAAAAGACCTCGCACTCGTGTCACACTGCGTCCCTGCTTGGGTCAGAGAACGGAGAACGTGACTTTGGGTTGACGGCACATTTCATGTGCGCCGTCTATGGAATACGAATCTTTTGAAATGATAATTAGTTGCTTACCAATGCAGTATAATGACATACTAAATGAGAAAGTGGGATGGTCTAAAAATGAGTAGTATTCAAGAACGAGCCTTAAAACTCCACAAAGAACTGGTCGGAAAACTCGAAGTCGTTAGTAAAGCAGAACTTAATTCTCCTGACGATTTGAGCCTTCTATATACACCGGGTGTGGCCGAACCCTGTAAAGTGATTGCTGAAAATCCGGACGCAGCCTATGACTACACCGGTCGGGGTAATATGGTTGCTGTGGTATCTGATGGTACAGCGGTCTTAGGCTTGGGTGACATCGGTCCCCTTGCAGCTTTACCCGTGATGGAAGGAAAATGCATCTTATTTAAGAAGTTTGGGGGAGTCAATGCGTTCCCCATCTGTTTAAATACAAAGAATGTCGATGAAATAGTTCAGGTCGTTAAGGCCTTAGAACCTAATTTCGGTGGAATAAATCTAGAGGATATTTCTGCGCCTCGCTGTTTTGAAATTGAGGCACGTCTGAGAAAAGAGACCCACATTCCAATTTTCCATGACGACCAGCATGGTACAGCCATCGTCGTGTTAGCGGCGCTTATTAATGCCTTAAGAGTTGTGAATAAAAAGATCAGTGAGGTTAAATTAGTCGTTAATGGAGCTGGCTCCGCAGGAATAGCCATAACTAAATTATTACTAAAAGCGGGTTTGAAAAATGTTATCATGGTCGATCGTACCGGTATCCTTTGCCCAGGTGAACTTTGGATGAACCCAGCGCAGCGAGAGATGGCGAATCTAACAAATCATGCGAATCTCCAAGGCTCATTAGCCGATGCACTGGTAGGTGCTGATGTCTTTATTGGAGTTTCAGCTCCAGGTGCACTGACTGGAGATATGGTAGCCACTATGAATTCTGCGGTTATTTTTGCAATGGCAAATCCTACTCCGGAAATATTCCCGGAAGAAGCCTTAGCGGCAGGAGCGGCAGTCGTCGGTACTGGCCGTTCTGACTATCCTAATCAGGTAAATAACGTCTTGGTTTTCCCAGGTATGTTTCGAGGCGTGTTAGATGTCCGAGCTAGTGATATTACGGAAGAAATGAATCTCGTCGCCGCGTATGCGATCGCAGGAATCATAACTGATGAAGAGTTAAATGCTCAATATATCATTCCAGGAGTCTTCGATCCCCGAGTAGCACCGATAGTTGCCGCGGCAGTTGCTCAAGCCGCTATCGACTTAGGACTTGCACGTATTCATGCGGACCCCAAAGAGGTCCTTGAAAAGACGGTTCAATTAGCTAGCCGATAAGAGGGTCCGCGAGACACCTCCTCAGCCATGCGTCCGTCGTACCAAACTAGGGAAGGTCCGCGTCACACCTCCTCGACCATGCGTCCGTCGTGCCAAACTAGGGCTTAACCCTTTCTTGCAAGTGGGCAGGGCGAAACACGAATGAGTGTTTCGGCAAATCGGCCATCCTTGGCCAGTTGCCGGCGGGAAACATCCTTGTTTCCCGCTCTGCTTTATGAAAGCGGATTCAAGCTGAGTTTGGTTAGAACGAGCCCAAAGGCGTCGGAGCGTGTGATCGCTGACTCTCTGGGCTGGGAAGAAACTATTGAAAATCTATGGTTAAAAGAAATGCAGAATAGGCGTAAAGCCTATTCTGCATTTCTTTGTTTTCGTTATGCCCCTTATATTTGCTGTGTCACGCAAGTCCTCCCCATTTTCCATAATGAACGATCTCCGCCATAGCTTTCCGCGGGCGTGGACGCCGCTCCTCGGCTGCATACCCCAACGGAGTCATGGCTACCACTCGCACATTATCGGGAACGTTTAAGCTTTTCCGAACTTTCTCTTCACTGAACAAGCCCTGCCAACACGTCCCCAACCCTTGATCCGTCGCTGCTAACACCAAATGTTCCATAGCTAGGCCTGCATCGAGCATCATAAAGTCCTTGCCTTCCCAGACTTCTGATTCACTAGGCAGCGCACAGAGTACGACAACGATCGGAACCCCCATCAAGGCTTTTCGCCCAGGATTGGTCTCTTCCATACTGTCAGCCAAGGCTTCTCGCCCAGCTGCATCTTCAACTATAATAAAGCGCCAACACTGTAAGTTTTTCCAGGACGGTGCCAGTCTGGCTGATTCTAAGACATGCTCCAACTTTTCTCTCTCAACAGGCTTATCTAAATAACTCCGTAAGCTTCGACGAGCCTGAACTACTTCGAAAAAATTCATTTTCCATCCTCCTCTTATTTATCTCTTCAAATATTATGTTCTTGGCTTTTACAAGTTATTCTCTAAAACAGCTTATTTTCCTGCCTTAATCAAAATGTTCTCACATATAGGTCCACAAGGCGGAACACCATCCATTTCCGGATTTTTTTCCACAAAGCGAGTTTACGCTAAAACGAGCAGAGATATCATCTCTACTCGTTTTGTTAGATATTGCACTATTTGGTGCACTTATCTTAGTCTACTTGCCGATGATTATTGTCGGCCCATCGAGAAGGTTTTCAGCTTGTTTAATCAGAGTATCAGGAACAACGGCCGTTCCACCTAACGCCCGGACCATAGGACGAATTCCTGCATCTCGGAGTTTCTTGAGATAAGCCTCGACAGCAGGAGGAAGAGTTCCACTATTGGTATCAATAAGCAGAACTGGGTCGCCAGTTTTTGCTGCTAGTGCACTTCCTGCGAGCGCATCTGGAAAGTTAAAGCCATTTGCTAAAAATACTGTCGTAGGACTTGCCGAAAACTCATTGATTACGGTAGCAACCGTATCAAAGCGATCATTCCCTGCAAGTCGCTTAATTACAGCTGTAGGTACTAGCTCTTTAATTTGATCTTCGACAGCCTGAGAAACGACAAATACTCCACCAACAATATACACAGTAGTTGGCTTGCTATTCGCGAGATAAGTTTTTGTTTTGTCTGAAAGATAGTTTTGTCCTACCAGAAGTGTAGGGTACTGATTTGCTCCTGAGAAGCTAGATACTGCCAAGGCATCTGGAAAGTTTTCGCCAGATGCTACTAGTACAGGCGTGCCTATCTGTACGTTAGCCTTATCAACTACAGCCATAGCTGTATCATACCGGTCATATCCGCTCAATCGTTCAATATTTACATGCCCGCCCTTGATCAGTTCTGTTTCCAAAGACGTGCCAATTACTCCAGTTCCACCGATTATATATATTTTCGTATCTGGATTAGAATGTGCCGCAATATAACTTAAGGCATCTAATGACTGTTCTACTGTTTCTCCTACCAATAAAACTGGGGCATCAAATTTCTTGGAAAGGATACTTGAGGATAATGCATCTGGAAAGTTATTGCCAGATGCTAAGATGATGCTTGTACATTTGCCACTATTAAAGTCTTCTCCGATTGTTTTGGCTGTCTGAAAACGATCCTGTCCTGACAAACGTGCTTTACCGTTCGGTTCTAAGACAGTAAGAGTTTTCATTAAATCCATGTAATTAAATGAGTTGTTACTGTTCACTTCCGGAATCGTAATTTCAAGGGGACTGTTTATCCCAGAATTATCGGTCTTAAAGTTAATCAACAGGTCTAACGTGCCCTTTGCCTCAACCGGTGTATTCTGTTGTTCTTCACTTAGGGTATTCACGAATTTATTAATCTGAGCAATATTTACTTTCAGATTAACGGTCCCGCTTTCTTGTATACAATAACCATTGGAAATAGCATACTTTAATTCTATACCCTTATCACCTAAAAATGTCACCGCATCTAATTTATCCATGATGGTATTAAATTCAGCTAAAAATTGTGACTTGTTTGCCTCAAAATCTTCAAAAGCTTTGTCAAACTCACTTAAGGCATTTGCCTTATCAGGAACTTCACTGATTTCAAGAATCGAATACATAAACTTCTTAACAAAATCCATTGCTTCAGCATCTTGTGTAAAGTTATTAACGGTATATCGGATAAGATCCTTAAATTGTGCGTCATTGAGTTTTAATTTATAAATTTTTGCTGTTTCGGGTCCATCGTTTGTTTGCACGGTTTGACTTCCAACGCTTACGACATCAATTTTTGGATTGAAGCGTTTAGCATAACTATTTAAAAAGGCGATTTCTGTTTCTTGGAAATTTCTGCTGAATTCTGTTAGCTTAAGCATGTCGATACTACTAAGCTCAGAATCCGTCATTTCCGATGGATCCATTACCATATATTCCTTACTTGCAAATTGGGGAGGCAAAGTCGCTTGTGCAATTTGCGGCAGTCTGAGAATCTCAATAACTTTCGGTGTATTCCCTGTAAGATCCGAATCTACCCACATAGGCACGTCTATAGTCATGCCCTGTAAAGCCAAACTCATATCTACTTGTGCTTTACTAACAGTTTTTTCTTGATTACTGCTAATTTTAGAATTGAGATCTAATTTTGCATTATTAAGAAAAATGGCAGCCGTGTTAATTTGTTGTTGAACTTCAGGTTCAAAATCTGACCCACTTAATTGAAAGGTCATTGTAGTATGTTGCTGCAAAGAATTTACATCTTGCATCTTCATCCCTGCGTCAAAAATCACCTGCTGATTTTGACTACATCCCGGTAAAACCAGTAGCGCAGTTAATACCAACGCGGTCCAAATTAATTTAGTCTTCGATTTCATTTTCTTCCTCCTCTTACATAATTACGGTGAAATGATTATATCTTTAGTTATATTTCAATATTTAACGCTCATTTCCTGCACATTAATAAAATTCTTTTATTTCGTTTTCGGTTTCGTACAAGTTGAGACATGGGCAAGTATGAACGGTTCTCCACCTTGCTAAAGTCGTGCTGGCATTTACGAGGCGTAACACGAGTTTTCCCTTGTCTTACAATCCCTAGTTCCCTACTGTTCCCACCACGCTATATTCTTACTTAGACTTGCTTTATTCCTCTCCACTAAATCTGTGCGAGCAGAGTCCGGCTCCCAACCTACAAAAGGTTCTAACTGCCTAGGGCCCGAATCAACTAATTTCTCTTCTTCCTTGTCCCAAGGCCACTGAACATCCGGACTCTTTTCGCAGGCCCCCTTTGCCCCGGGTCTCCCCTTGTAATCGCGCTCTGAGCTTTCGATCCAATTAGTTATTGGTGGCTCTTTCCAGTCCTCATGTACCTCCTCTTCATCCCAATCAAACGTACTATTGACGCTATCATTTGTTTCATATCTATCATCTGTTTCATAGTCTGCATAAGATGGAGTAATCTGCGACCTTTTTCCTGACCATGCGCTCATTCCTGTGCCTTTCGCCCCACCTGCTCCAACAGCACCTGCCACTAAACCGATAATCACACCTTCAGCAAGGACTTGGATGAAACCCCACCCTCGGATTGGTAAAAATAACGCTAGTAAAAGCGTCCCTACTGTAACGTAACCCACTCCTACGATACCACCCAATAACCACTCGCCACTTTCCTTCGCTGTACGATAGCCGCCTACAATACAGCTAGCCAATAGCCCTATATCCAATAATCGAGAGATACTCAAGCCTCCAAGACCTGTAATACCCCAGACGATTCCTGCAAAAAGGGTCAAGACCGTAACTAGCAAGGCGGTGGTAATTCCTCTTAAGATCAATGGACCCATTCTTTCCTCCCCCTTCAATTTTACTGCCGGAGCTCTTCATCTCTCCTCGTACCATAAATACGTCGAACATGTCCAATACATTCCTCTATTGATCCAACATTATCCATTATCATGTCATGTTCTCTGAGAATATAGTGTGCTAAGACACATGGGTAAGGAGGAGTCCTAAATGGATTACGCACGATATATTGTTCAAGCTGGTGATACAATTTATAAGATTTCTAAAGCTTACGCAGTGGAAATGGCCCAAATCATTCAGCTAAATCATTTAAAACATCCTGATCGTATATACGCTGGTCAAGTTCTTTTACTCCCTGTCCTAGCAACCCATGAACCTACTGATGAGGAAATTCCCGAACCGAACTTTACATACGCCATGTGGCTCTATGACGCTTATGCAGGTAAAGATTCGGAATTAACTGCCGTTACCACCTACCTTTACCAGGCCGTGCTTCTGGATCGCCCAGAGTTCGATGCTTTACTCAGGCCCATAGCTTATGACGAGCTACAACATCTTGAAAAATTAGCCCTCGCCCTACGCCATCTGGGTGTCGACCCCAGGTACGGTTCATTGAGTAGCGGCCATTGGGTGGATTGGCGATCCAATTTTATCAACTATACCAGCGAGCTTTGTGTACTTCTTGACATTAATATTGCAGATGAGGCAAAAGCCCATCGTGAATATCTTGAACTCGCCCAAAGAATACCGATTCCAGAAATTCAATGCATTCTTACTGAAATCGCTGCCGACGAAGAGCGCCACTACTATCTCTTCTGTCAGGCGAAACAGCAATACTGTGGTGAGTGTGCTCCGGGCCCGTCGCTACCTCCATGTTCTCCACCTCCGATGTACACACCGATCGAAACTCCGGAAACTCCAGGGACTCCAGAAATGCCACCTAATCTTCCAGGTCCTCATGAAGGAGGCAAAGGTTAATAAATTAGTTCTTTTCAGTTTTCACTTCTTGCGATATACTAGAAACTGCGTAATTAGTGCTTTAACTTTACAGCGTCGAAGGTCGGATGTCTTAAGCGAGAGATCAGAAGATATCAACTTGTTACTAAAATCTGTTAAAGTTCAGAAAGGCCGTGCGTATCCTACGCAACGGCCTTTCGTTTAGTTTTCTTTACTAATTTTATTAAATTATTGGAACATTAGGAGTGATTTATTTGAAACTAAGCCGCAGCCAATGGGCTGATTTTTCATTACTTTTGGTTGCCCTTGTATGGGGTTCAACCTTTGTCATCGTCAAATTGGCTATTGAAGACCTTCCACCGCTTCCCTTCCTAGCTATTCGCTTCGCCCTTGCGTTCATTAGTTTGTTGCCTTTTCTCTACTTCCAAAAGAAACATATCTCTAAGGGAAGCGTACTTAAAGGGGTAGCTTTGGGATGTTTTCTGTTCTCTGGTTACGCCTGGCAAACAGTCGGTCTACAATATACGACTGCTTCCAACGCAGGTTTTATCACAGGACTCTCCGTTGTCTTTGTTCCTGCTTTATTCACCATAACTACACGGAAACTTCCAAGCCCAGGCTTAATCCTTGGCATACTCTGCGCCCTAGTAGGCCTTGCGCTCCTTTCTCTCGGTGATCGATTTCAGTTAAATAAAGGTGACCTCATGGTTCTTGTATGTGCCTTAAGCTTTGCTTTACATATTCTCTTCGTCGGGCGTTATGCTTCTCAGACAAATGCCACAGTCTTAGCAAGCGCCCAAGTTCTAACCGTGAGCATTTTAAGCGGTATTTCATCCTTGTTTTTACCTCAACCTGTGATGCACTTTAGCACCAATGTCTGGGTTGCCCTATTGGTCACCGCAATTCCTGCAACCTCACTTGCCTTCTTTGTCCAAACCAAAATGCAGCAATTCACCACCCCAACTCATACCGCACTCATCTTTTCTATGGAACCAGTGTTTGCTGCGCTCTCTGCCTTTTTGTTTGTCGGTGAAATTTTATCACCTAAAGGACTATTAGGCGCTGGACTGGTTTTAGTAGGCATGCTTGTAGCGGAGTTTACTGGATCAACGAACGAGAAATTGTTAGAATAAATAGAAGGTAAAAGACTCCTCCCATGAGGAGGGTTGTCGGATAGATCACCCCTTTGCGACGCAAAGAAATGAAAGGGATCATCGCAGCACATAAAGCAAGGAGTGCACTCGACAAGGCTAAGGTATCCAATTTCCACGGCGTAAGAGCAATTCCGATTGCCGGAATCACAGAGCTCTGAAATACCATTGCTCCACTTAAGTTACCCATCGCCAACGTGTCTTTACCTCGCCGAATCCAAAGGACGCTATTAAATTTCTCGGGTAATTCTGTGGCAATGGGAGTAATAATTAACGCAAGCACAAATACAGGAATCCCGATCGCCACCGCAATAGGTTCCACTGCATTCACAAAGCCATGCGCCCCAACTACGATCGCGCTTAAGGCGATCCCTATTTGAGCTAAGATTTTAACTAAAGACGGATTTTGGCTCTGCCTTGCTATGTAAAGTGGTGCTAGTTTTTCATACTCACACCCATCCTTGCAATCACGCAATGTTTGAATCACATAGAACCCATAGGCTAAAACTAGGGCCACTGCCACACCGTTTTTAACATCTTTATCGGACAAAAATGACGCGAAAATCGCCATAGTATAAACTATCAGGAAAAATCTCAAATCCCTTCGGACAACCTTCGCATCCAATCGAAGGGGGCGATTCGTTCGACGAAACAATAGCGCCGCAAGACCTGTTATAAAAAAAGCAAGTGTCGCTAACATGAAAGGCGCGCCAAGAATTGCCCCAATCCCGATATCTGCTCCTTCTGTGCCCTTCCCCAGCCCAAAAATAGCTATAATAGGCACCATTGTCTCTGGTAAGGCCGTCCCTACAGCTGCAAGAATACTCCCGACCGCTCCCGCTCCTAGCTTTAGCCTTTGCCCCAACCACTCAATCCCATTGGTAAACGCTTCCGCCCCAATCAATATGACCCCTAAACTCACAAGCAACATCGCTATATCTCTCAAGCTTTCCTCTCCCTTCCTCTCGCGCTCACCTTCGACTTCCTGACTATTCATCAGTCACTCTAAATATACGAGAGTGGGATTTATTTATGCTTGAACTTGCGTTATACACACGCTCACTTGCATCTTCTCACAGATCAAAGAAAATCGCTTTTCAAGCGCGAAGTTCCACTCTTGGATCGTCAGGAGGCGAAAGTAGCACGAAAGCACGAAAGCACGCACGTGGCACGGGGACGTTTCGTTTGCCATATTTTCATTATACCTTTATCACCCCGCGCATTTGATAAAACAAGACCGACGAATTAAAACACAGAAAGCCGAGACCATTTTAATCGAAAAAATGGATTCTCGGCTTTTTCTTTAATTATAAGGACGTTATTCACTTACCCTATGGCAGACAAACGGCCCCTTGCCACTATCTACTTTCGCATGGCGTCCCAGAACCAAGTGGCTCCGCGGTTTATCCTCGTTAGCGTGCCAGTGGTTTTGATTGAGGCTCATAGAATTCAATAGCAGAGAAATCCTTTTTGCAATGTATGAGTGCCAAGATCTCGATATCATCTAAGTTAATCTGGTAAATTATACGATATGAATAAATCAATAGTTCTCTTATTCTTTCTTCATTTCGTTCAGGTACTATTCTTCCCATGTAAGGAAATATATCTAATTTGTCTGACTTTTCAACAATAGTTGCTACTACGCTTTGTGCATAATAGGCTGAATCCTTAGCAATAAAATCATATATACTTTTTAAATCATGTTTAGAAGGGTTTGACCATCTCACCATGATTCAATTTCAGCCTTAAGGTCGTGGGTTGTTATTGTTTCACCCTTTTGGACTGCTTCCTGTCCTCTCTTGATTTTGTCCAATACAAATAACCGATACATGATGTCGTCAAGATCGACTGAATCAGGCAATCTCGAAATAGCATCAAGAGCTTCTTGCTTGATTGTATGCATCCAGTATCCCTCCTTGAGTTCGAAGTAACTGAGTCCATTTTACCTAGAATAGGATATTTTGGCAAGATTAAAATACAGCGAATAAAATCCACAGGAAAGCGGTGATCAACGTTAATGTGGATTCCCGGCATTTTCTTTCCGACAGAATAACGTCTATTTTCTTCAATATGGCAAACAAAACGTCCCCTTGCCACATGAAACGTCCCCTTGCCACATGAGACGGTGCGCATGAAATGTGCCGTCTCTCCGTTCTCCGTTCTCCGTTCTCCGTTCTCCGTTCTTCGTTCTTCGACCCCAGCCCGGGACGCAGGGTGACATGAGCGCGATGTCTTTACGAAAGCAGAAAAGCAAACTTCCGTTAAAGCTCCCGACCCCAGACACGGGGCTGAGCACAGGACGTGCGAAGCCGGCAACTGAGCCAAGGATGGCGAATTTGCCGGGAACCCCGCTCCCCAAAGTAGGAGCTTTAACGGTTAGTTTGCTCTGCGTCGTATGACGGAGCGCTATGTCACCCAAGTCCCAGTATCTCTTCAATAGCCTCGTTCAACTCTTTTTTACCGACTCCTGTCTGAGCTGAAAAAGGAAGTATCAGGGAAGCATCAGGAATATCGAAGGCCTTGGCAATTATATTCAAGGACTTATGCCACTGTCCACGAGCAATTTTGTCTACTTTCGTAGCCACAACCATGGTTGGAACCTGCATGTGGCGTAGCCACTGCTGCATTTCAATATCTTCAACACTCGGTGCATGGCGAATATCCACGATTTGAATCACCGCCCGCAACGGCTCTCGCTTTTTAAGATAAGCCTCCATCATAGGGCCCCACTGTGCATTAACAGTTTTAGCGACTTTAGCATAGCCGTAACCTGGCAAATCCACTAGGAACCATTGATCATTGACCCCATAAAAATTTAGAGTTTGTGTTTTTCCAGGAGTATTCCCCGTCCTGGCTAGGTTGCGCCGCCCCAGAAAACTGTTAATCAGGGAGGACTTGCCCACATTTGACCGTCCGGCCATCGCGATCTCTGGCAACCCCCCGACAGGATACTGTTCATATTTTACCGCTGACGCAACGTACTCAGCCTTACGAATGACTATCAAGATTTGACCTTCTTTCTTCTACCCCCACACTACGGACCTACTTAAGACTTCCACACTGGCCTTTCATCAGGCCTTTCTGTAAGTGGTATTCCCTTTGTCTCATAGACGGATTTCTTCAAATTTGTATCTGCCGGAATTTCATCCGAATGAGCTAATGGCAGGAGTGCAAGTTCCAGTACCTCTTCAATCCGGCTCACAAAGTGGAACTCCATGACTTTACGTACTTTTTCTGGAACATCTTCGAGGTCCTTGCGGTTTTCCTCAGGAAGGATCACGACTTTAATCCCTGCCCGATGAGCTGCTAAAACTTTTTCTTTAACCCCACCGATGGGCAGAACGTTTCCTCGCAAGGTTATTTCCCCAGTCATAGCCAGATCTGAGCGAACAGAGCGCTTTGCCAAGGACGAGGCCATAGCGGTGGCCATCGTAACCCCTGCCGACGGGCCGTCTTTGGGAGTAGCACCTTCTGGAACATGGATGTGAAGGTCCGTTCGATCATAAAAGTCTTCTTCGATTCCTATGTCCAGAGCGTGTGCCCGAACAAACGTCCAGGCTGCTTGCGCAGATTCCTTCATGACATCCCCGAGTTGACCAGTTAAGGTCAGTTTCCCTTTTCCCGGCAAAGGGGTTACTTCCACCGTTAGAACTACCCCACCGACTTCGGTGAACGCTAGTCCTGTGACCGCCCCGATTTCAGGAGCCTTAGCAGCTACTTGGAAATGGTAGCGAGGTGCACCGAGCGCGGACTCTAAATCTTCAACGGTCAGCAAATGAGGTTCCCATTCTTTTTTCACCCAACGAATGGCGACTTTCCGACATAGATTAGCGACCTGCCTCTCCAGAGACCGTACTCCAGACTCCCGAGTATACCCTTGAACCAGCTTGAGCAATACTTCCTCATCAAGGGATAAGACATCCTTGGTAAGTCCATGTGCTTCCATCTGTTTAGGTATGAGATAACGCATAGCAATATTCACTTTTTCATCTTCTGTATACCCACTAAGAGTAATAACCTCCATCCGATCTAAGAGCGGACGGGGAATTGAGTGCAATGTATTCGCCGTGAGCACAAAAAGCGTTTGGGATAGATCAAAAGGTAGTTCTAGGTAATGATCTGTGAAGGTACTGTTTTGCTCTGGATCAAGAACCTCTAAGAGAGCTGAGGCCGGGTCCCCACGGAAATCTGAAGTCATCTTATCAATTTCATCTAAGAGGAACACAGAATTACGGGTCCCTGCTGTCCGGACGCCCTGAATGATCCGTCCGGGTAAAGCTCCAATATAGGTACGGCGATGTCCTCTAATCTCAGCCTCGTCACGCAATCCACCTAAGGACATGCGCACGAATTTGCGATTCAAAGCCCTAGAAATAGATTTTGCTAAGGACGTTTTGCCTACTCCTGGCGGACCTACTAAGCAGAGAATTGGGCTTTTCATTTTAGGCGTTAGTTTGCGGATTGCTAAAAACTCCAAAATACGCTCTTTGATTTTCTCAAGACCGTAGTGATCCTCGTTCAAAATATCCTCGGCTTTTTTCAAGTCGATTTTGTCTTTCGATGTTTTAGCCCAAGGAAGTGCCAAGATCCAGTCCAAATACGTGCGAACTACGGTGCCTTCCGCTGAAGAGGGGGGCATTTTTTCTAAGCGTTCAATTTCCTTGAGCGCTTTTTCCTCGACTTCTTTGGGGCACTTTGCCTTAGCCAATTTCTCACGGAATTCCTCAGCCTCGACGAGACGCTCGTCCTTATCTCCCAGTTCTTTCTGAATCGCCTTCATTTGCTCCCGCAAATAATATTCCTTTTGCGCTTTATCCATTTGCTTGCGCACACGTTGACCAATACGTCGCTCAAGCTCTAGGATCTCGATTTCCCGCATTATAAGTTCGGTTAAGCGCTCTACACGGAGTTCAACTTCGATGGCTTCCAAAATCGTTTGCTTATCTGGCACTTTTAGGTTCAGGTGTGAAGCGACAATGTCTGCCAATTGCCCTGGTTCGTCTACCGCTAAAACGGTTCCCAGGGTTTCGATAGGAACACGTTTACCAAGTTTGGCATATTCCTCAAATTGGTGGGTCATACCACGTATTAATGTTTCTATTTCCGGCGTGCGCTTTTTCTTTTCCTCAGGTAGTTCCTCTATACGCACCTTGAAATATCGTTCTTCCTCCAAGAATTCAAGGACACGTCCTCGCGAAACCCCTTCAACTAAGACACGTATGGTGCCTCCTGGAAGTTTTAAGAGTTGCTTTATTTCAGCGACTGTCCCCATTTGGTATAGATCCTCTGCAACCGGCGAATCAATTTCTGTTTCTTTCTGGGATGTTAAAAGAATTATTCGATCGCCGAGCATGGCCTCCTCAATAGCAGCCATAGAACGTTCCCTACCGACATCCAGATGAATAACCATATACGGAAAAACTAATATCCCTCGTAAAGGGAGTAATGGTAATTCGCGTTCTTTGTTCACAAGTATCCCTCCTATTAAAGCATATAGAAAAAAAGCACACTAAATACAGTGTGCCAAACTTATCTTGAACTATTCTAACATGTTTTGCCCCGTTCAGGCAAATTCGCGACAACGTTGGTTACAACTCTGTTAACTGCAAAATCCAAGCGATTTAAAACTTCTTCAAGAGGTGGACGCATCTCAGTTTTTTCAAGTTTAATATCTGAAACCATCGCTAATTCAAGAACTTGGGTAAGTTCTTCTACAGGTATAATTTGGATTTCATTATTATAATCAGCAAAACGTTCCTGCCAGTTTTCTTTGGGGATCAAAACCCGCTTGCACCCGGCTTGTTTGGCAGCTTCGATCTTGGCTGCAACTCCTCCGACGGGTTGCACGCGTCCACGGATGGATATTTCTCCAGTCATCGCTAAGTAATTATCCACCTTTTGCTGACGAATAGCAGAAATGGTGGCCGTTGCAATAGCAATCCCAGCTGATGGACCATCGAGTGGAACGCCGCCCGGAAAGTTTACGTGAATGTCAAAATTCCGCGGCTCAATTCTCATTTGCCGTCTTAAGACGGTCAGAACATTTTCCACTGAACTGCGGGCCATACTCTTACGCCGAATTTTCTTCCCTTCACTCCCTTGTTCCTCTTCCTCGACGATTCCTGTCACCAAGAGAACTCCCGTGCCAGGAGCGACAGGAAGTGCAGTCACTTCCAGCTCGAGCAGCATGCCCATATTCGGCCCGTAAACAGCAAGTCCATTAACCGCCCCAACACTGGCCTCCATTGGTACTTTTCGCTCCGGTCGCGGTGCATATTGCCCGGTTGTGACCACCCATTCCACAATTTCCACGTCAACTTGGGGCAACTGGTCAGTTAAAGCAACTCCAGCAGCTAGCTGAACCATATTGACGGCCTCCCGACCATTCGAGGCAAACTGCTTGATGACATCGATGGCGGCTGGTGTAATGGGCATTTCCATCTTAGCAGCAGCTACACGAGCAATTTCTGCAATTTCATTGGGAAGCAAACCCCGGAAATACACCTCCATACATCGTGAACGGATAGCAGGCGGAATTTGTTCTGGACTTCGGGTGGTTGCCCCCACGAGACGGAAGTCGGCCGGAAGACCATTTTGAAAAATATCGTGAATATGTTGGGGAATATTTGGGTCTTCGGAACTATAATAGGCGCTTTCCAGAATCACTTTGCGATCTTCTAAGACTTTTAAAAGCTTGTTAATTTGAATTGGATGAAGTTCTCCAATCTCGTCGATAAATAGAATTCCACCGTGAGCTTTGGTGACTGCCCCTTGTTTCGGTTGAGGAATTCCTGCTAAGCCCATGGCTCCGGCTCCTTGATATATCGGATCATGTACCGAGCCTATCAAGGGATCAGCAATCCCTCGCTCATCGAAACGTGCGGTCGCGCCGTCGATTTCTGTGAAATTGGCACTACCTTTAAATGGGGAAAGAGAATTCTTCTTAGCTTCTTCTAAAATTAGCCGGGCAGCTGCAGTTTTACCGACGCCCGGAGCTCCATAAATCAGCACGTGCTGCGGGTTCGGACCGCATAAAGCGGCTCGCAAAGCTTTAATCCCCTCTTTTTGTCCTATAATCTCCTCAAAATGAGTAGGGCGAGTTTTTTCAGACAAAGGGGTGGTTAAAGCAATCTTTCGCATTCTTTGTAATTTTTCAAGTTCCTTACGGGACTCGCGCTCAACCGAAGTCTTATTTCCCTGTTGGGACTTGAGCATCCCCCAAAAATATAGCCCTATGACGATGGCAAAAACCAACTGAACGACCATGACTACACCACTGAGTCCATTCATATCTCTTTTCCTCCCTGTCCTGTACAATCTCACTTGTTTTAGTATTGCCACAAGATGGGAATTAAAACATGAAATAACAAGGTAAGGAAAAATTGCTAGCTCCCAAGAGTTAAGGGAGGATGCATCGTGTCCTTGTGGTGGAAAAAATAACACATTTTTATACAGCTAGGGCTTGACCGAAATGGATATGATAGGAATGGATACGACGATGGGCTCGCATGCATTATGCCGCTACAGAAAATAACACCGGAGAAGCTTTACAGCGTCTCCGGTGTCTCTATTCATTGCTCGTTATTCGTCATTCGTCATTCGTTATTCGTTATTCGTTATTCGATGCATTTTCGATCTATGAACCCTGATCCTCGAACCAGGCTTACGCAGATTCTTCCTTCTTGCTTTTCTTGGTGGGTTTTTCAGCCACAACGAGAAGGGGTTCTTCTTTCTTCGAAACCACGTCTGGAGTGACAACGCATTTTGTGACATCATTGCGCGAGGGCAAATCATACATCACGTTGAGCATGATATCTTCCACAATGGCTCTTAGGCCCCGTGCCCCAGTATTACGACGAATCGCTTCAGTCGCGATCGAAGTCAGTGCTCCTTCTTTGAACTCCAAGGTTACACCGTCAAGCTCCATCAACTTTTGATATTGTTTGACCAAGGCATTCTTAGGTTCTGTCAAAATACGCACTAAGGCTGCTTCATCCAACGCTTCGAGAGTTACAATTACAGGTAAACGTCCTACAAACTCAGGGATTAGTCCGAATTTTTGAAGGTCTGCCGGCAAAATCCCTTTTAAAACTTCTCCAACATTCAGATCTGTTTTATTTTGGATCGTTGCTCCAAAGCCCATGGTTTTTTGTCCGGATCGGTTTTGAATGATTTTTTCGATCCCGTCAAAAGCACCGCCGACAATAAAGAGAATATTCGTAGTATCTAACTGGATAAATTCTTGGTGAGGATGTTTGCGTCCACCTTGTGGGGGCACGCTAGCAACCGTTCCTTCAAGGATTTTCAGTAAGGCCTGCTGAACTCCTTCTCCAGAAACATCCCGGGTGATGGAGGGGTTTTCAGATTTACGAGCAATCTTATCGATTTCATCGATGTAAATAATGCCCTTTTCTGCTTTTTCCACATCATAATCTGCCGCTTGAATTAATTTGAGGAGAATGTTTTCGACATCCTCACCTACGTACCCTGCTTCTGTGAGTGATGTGGCATCTGCTATGGCAAAGGGAACATTAAGAACTTTAGCTAGCGTCGAGGCCAGCAAAGTCTTTCCTGATCCAGTCGGCCCTAGCATGATGATGTTTGACTTTTGTAACTCCACATCGTCAATCTTCATGCCTAGATTAATCCGTTTATAATGGTTGTATACTGCAACTGAAAGTGCTTTTTTCGCTTGATCTTGGCCAATAACATATTGATCAATAATCGCCCGGATTTCCTTGGGTTTCAAAACTTCTCCAATTTCAACGCCCAAGTCGTCAGTCAGCTCTTCCTCGATAATCTCATTGCATAGTTCAATACATTCATCACAAATGTATACGCCTGGGCCAGCAACCAATTTCTTGACTTGCTCCTGAGTTTTACCGCAAAATGAACATTTTAGCTGATTTTTGTCGTCGGTGTACTTTGCCATTCTCTCACCTCTATACCTCAAAATTTTCCCTCACGCCTTTGCTTAGGCGTTTTGCTCTATTAAAAAGCTGACTGTCTTCTCGCTTATCAAACTTTCTTTATAGAACTCAATCTCGCCACGCGTAATGAGGGACTGCTTGAGCAATTTTGCGTCTTGTTTATGACGCTCTGCAAGTTTTTGGATTCCTTCGTCTACTTCGTCTTCCGTGACCGTAATTCCTTCTACTTTGGCAATAGCTTCTAAAACTAAATCCGTTTTGACGCTTTCCACTGCTTGAGGACGTAGAGTCTCTAGCATAACTTTCTCAGTCGAGTTAGTATATTGGTAATACTGCTCCATAGTCATTCCCTGCTGAGCCAGGTTACGATTTAAATCGTCGACCATAACTTTGATTCGTTCAGTAAACATGACTTCAGGAATTTCAATGCTGGCATTGTCTACCACTTTAGAAATGACGGCCTTCATATGATTTCCCTTGGCTTGCATTTCACCCTGCTTTAATAATTTATTCCGTAAGTCGGCTTTCAATTCATCAAGCGTTGCAAATTCACTGACATCTTTTGCAAATTCATCATCTAATGCGGACAATTCCTTGCGTTGGATTTTTTTGACGTCTGTTTTAAAGACAGCTTCTTTTCCCGCCAGCTCTTCACTATGATATTCAGCTGGGAAGGTAACGTTGACATCAACATGTTGTCCGATTTCGGTTCCAATTAAACCTTCTTCAAAACCAGGGATGAAGGTACCCGAACCAATAACTAGTTCATAGCTCTCCGCTTTTCCGCCCACGAAAGGGACATCGCCTGTAAATCCTTCAAAGTCAATGGTGACTGTATCTTCATTTTCAACTTTGCCTTCGGTGAGTGTGGCGAGACGGGCGTGTTGTTCTTGTTGATTTTTTAGTTCCGCAATTACTTGCTCGTCCGTTACGCTAATAGCATCTTGTTCAATATGCAGGCCAGTATATTCTCCTAGTTCAACTTCAGGCTTGACGCTTACTTTAGCTTTGAAAATAAGGTCTTTTCCCTCTTCGATCTGTACTAAGTCAACTGACGGACGATCGACAGGCTTGATGCCGCTTTCGATAACTGCTTCAGCATAAGCTGGTCCGATCAAATGATCCAGCGCTTCGTCGTAAAGGGCTTCCTTCCCAACATGTAGTTCAACCATCTTACGTGGTGCTTTACCTTTACGGAACCCAGGGACATTGACTTTTTTAGCCAAAGTTTTGGCTGCTTGGTTCACCGCAAGTACGAATTCCCCTGAAGCGACGGTTACTTCTAAAGCTACAACATTTTTTTCTATTTTTTCTACTGAGACTGACATATATTCTCCCCCTTAAAAAACTATTTACTCTATGTGCAAGGCAACGCGATCGGATACTTTGTTAGTCTTCCCAGATAATTAAGACTACAAACCCGCGCTTAAGCCATATACATCCTATAGGTTCCTGAGATATTTCTCATCATAAGAAATTACGCTAAGTCAATATAACTCAACTTTAATCTAAAGGGGGAACGTTTCGTTCCCCCTTTAATTAGCCAGTTTACATCGACATTATTTAAGGGTCTCATTCAATAAATTTACTCACCAATTATACCAGACTTACACTACGTAATCAAATTGAAGAAACTATAAGTTGTAAATATCGTAATAACTCTTAGCATTAAGGGTAAAATAATCTTCATATTCTCGAAAGGAGAACGAAGATGATCATTATAGTGATCAGAACCCTGATTCTCTATACGTTGGTAGTCGTTGCCCTTCGTGTGATGGGAAAAAGAGAAATCGCTCAATTGCAGCCCTTTGAGTTGGTCGTGCTACTTATGATTGCCGACCTTGCTGTCATCCCCAGTGAGAATATAGGCATTCCACTCCTTAACGGCATCATCCCAATCCTTGTTCTTCTCTCCGCAAATCTAACTTTGGCATGGATTACTTTAAAGAGTGAAAAGGCTAGAGATATTATTTGTGGCACGCCAAGTATCCTAATCAAACAAGGGAAAATTGTCGAAGAAGAATTGAAGAAAAATTGCTACAACCTCACTGATCTGCTAGAAGAGCTTCGAATCAAGAACGTCCCTAACATCGCAGATGTCGAATATGCAATTCTGGAAAACAATGGAGAATTGAGCGTTTTCCCTAAATCACAGAAAAGGCCAACGATCCCCCAAGATTTTCATATCATACCCCCTTACGAAGGCTTGCCGCTCTCTATTATAATGGACGGTAAATTAAATACTAAAAACCTACAGCAAAGTGATAAGGACCTGGATTGGTTAAAAGATGAACTAAAAAAACAAGCGATAGACAGGGTCGAAGATGTCCTCATAGCAAGCCTAGACTCGTCAGGGACACTTTTCACCCAAGCAAAGCAACGGAAGTGAACTCAGGGTACCAGTCCCACTGCTAGAAGGACAAGCCTATTGCCTAGAGGGATGGTCAAACACGGATAGCAGATAGTAATAAGAGGTGAAAACAGTTGCGCACCATTATAACCATTGTCACAATCGTCATTATATTATGTGGTGGTTCCTTCGCTTCCTATCAGTATATCACGACAGCGACCGGGACCATGGGGACTCTGCTTGAGTCGGTGGAGAATTCTATCACTGTTGAAAAATGGGAGAAGGCTGATGAAGAATTAAATATCACCCAGAAAAAATGGGAAGATAACAATATGTGGTGGAGCATTCTCCTCGACCATCAGGCAATCGACAACATTGACATCAACCTCAAACGCTTGGAAAAACACATCGGTGTACAAGACATTTCAGAATCTCTAGGAGAATTAACGACCTTGAAACTTCTCTTCGAACAAATTTCCGGTGCTGAAATGTTCACTTTGGAAAACATTTTTTAACACCTTGAACTTTCTCACTTTACATATCCGCCATACAACGGTCACAGAACAGTAATATGAATGTCTAATACAGTATACAATTTTCATACATGAGTATACTATTTTCAACTAGGTTTTTGTTTTTTTCATGTAGTTAAAACCTCTTTATCCCTCCGCTTAATGAACGGAGGGAATTTTTTCGTCATAGACAATGCCAAGGTAATCTGGGATTGTGAGATCTCTAACATCTGCGTTTACAAATGTATCGTCCATGAACATTTAAGAGACATGCTGAATAGAATATTCAGGAACCTTCTCATCTTATTGGATTCTAAATGAGGAGGTGCAAAGGAATGATCTTTGGGTTATTGGGGCTTTTAGGGTTTTTAGCGCATCCTAGACAATTTGTCTCTTCTCTCCAATCTTATTCTCTGTTCATCTTGGCTAAGGGTTACAACTCTCTATTATCTGACACAAGCCCAATGGTCTTCTCAAGAACCATAAACTTTTTAGATAAGTATGGCTTAATCTCTCCAGTCTCAGAATAGCCCATACTTAGCCAAAATTTTAGCCCTTTCTCGTTACCAAATAGAACACCTAAACGAACTCGATTGTGTTGTCGACTAATAGCCCACTCTTCTAAGGCTTCATATGCCTTACTACCAATCCCTTTACCACGACTGCAATGTTCAAGTACCATTAATGCTAAAGTTAATGTTTTGGGAACTGGGTAACCCTCAATCAACTCAAACACGCCTACTAGTTGTTCCTGTCCATCAACAAAAATACCCATTAAAACTTTATCCTTATCCTCAACTCCCTCAGGTCTACAACTGAATAAGTCTTGTGCGGCGGTAGATTTTACAGGTTCATCATCCTGGAAAATTAAATAATCAGAACATCTTACCAATAATGCCTGAAGAATCGAGAAATCTTCTCTTGTAAGGACTTTCAGTTCCACTTCCATTTTTTATCCCCTTCTAATTGAAGTCATATAACGTGTGCTATTCATTACCTGACCATCTCCCTAGCATCTTACATTCTTTACCTTTTCTTAAAATCCTGCTTCCGGCGGGTCTCTTTTTTTATGCCCTGATCTCCATACATCTGCCTGATATTATCATCTATTTCCTTTTGGAAGGATGACTTCCAATAACAATCCAGAAGTAAATACAAAAAAGGCAGTTAACCCTTTCATAGGTCAACTGCCTTCAAACTTGCGTAAGTGGTGCTGGAAACAGGACTTGAACCTGCACGGTTACCCGCTGGAACCTAAATCCAGTAGATTGCGCTTTACGCAATAGTACATAAATATAGACTCCGTGGTCGTTACACGTTTCTACAATCTTTGTAAATAAGTTGCATATACCTCAATATTAAATTATATTTGCATGTCTATAAACTGAAATTTCATATTCTGTGCGTTATTTGTGCGTTATGGATACCAAAATAACGCTTCCTAATTAAGAGAATGAAACTAGAGAATTAGGTTGGATGTTATATAGTTCCGATAGCTTTATAATTAAATAAAGTGGTAACCGCGAAGAATTAAGTTCATATTTTCTGATCGTTTCCGGTGATACACCGCAGTGTTTTGCAACTTGTTCAAGTGTATATCCGCAGGGAATTCTCCCCTCTCATATTTCTTTTCCCTGCTTAATGTGGTCAAAGTGGGGATAAAATGATACTAAAATCCTACTCTGCATGACTAAAGTCCTGGACAAAAAAAAGATCCCGCACCGTTTCTGAGGAGAGCCAGATGAGCAGATCGAGCGCTTTTATGCCTATTACCATATTGTACCAAAACGCCAAGCTTTTGCATATTATGTGCTATCTCTTAGCAAAGGAGGAACTGCAAATGGCATTCGGTGGTGTTGATGATTGTTGTCATCGCGAAAAATTTCATTTTGAAGGAATTGCAATTGTTGTCATAATTATTCTTCTGCTTATCGCACTGGGAATCGTATTCTAATTTAGGAAGGAGGAACTTGCTATGTTCGGAATGGGTTACGGTGGAATGAGTGGATCATGTTGTCGTCCCCCTGTATGTTGCCCCCCTGTCACCGACGGCGTTGGTCCTGGCGTCGGTGTAGCAATTATCGCAGTTGCTATTTTGATCCTTATAGCCTTAGGTGTTATTTTCTAGAAATATCTTTTAAACTGGCTATCATCTGAAAGGTGATAGCCTTTAATTATTCATCTACCCCCTCCTATTTCGATCTAGTTTAAAGAAATGCAGTGTATATTCCCACCTGCCTTTGTTAATCATAAAACAAATAGATCCTAATCAAATTTCAGGAGGCCTCTACATGAGACTTGATCTCCCCTATTTGTATTACTATTTAATTTTTACGTTTGGATTATTGTTTTTAATTCTCGCTTTTATCCCCAAACTAGAAATCAAGAAACTGTTTTGGTTCGGACTATTATGGGGATCAGGTTTAGACTTTTTAGTTGAATATATCTACCATTTTGTTCATTTAACTAAGTATCAGCATATGGCACCCTTCAACATTGGTGTTCTCCCTCTATGGACAATCCTAGCATGGACACCGGCAGTTATGCTATTTATTTATTTTTTACCACAGCAAAGAGAACGATATATTTATTGGATTTATGTGATAATGTGGAGTACCTTTATTTCTTTTGTTGCGATGATCTTACGACAACTTGATATTTTAGTCTTTATAAATGGCGGACCATGGATCTGGTTCATAGGAAGCTTTATCTTTTTATCTCTTATGACCAAGCATTATCGGTCTCTTGAAGCAAGCAACAGACCGAGTTCGTAACATTTTTGGACAAGTAAGCATAATATGTATTGTTGTGATGGCCATAGTATCACATCCTTGAAGAGGAGAGCCGCTGAGCTCTCCTTTTACATTTTCCACAACAGCCATTTGCAGGTCTGCAGCTCATACTTCAACTCAAACACATGGCCCCGTCCACTTGTCGGGATATTTCTTGCCCTAGATTAGGTTTAATTATTCGGATTCGTATAGACAAAACATACCAGCTTACAGACTGATTTACTAGAGATAATATCAGGCATGGCCGTTGATCTCTTAAAAAGTTTATTTATAGGCATCGACAATAATCTCTCGTAATACTTAGGCAAACGATGATGGGTTTAAAGTTTGCTTTAAAGGATTATTACTCTTATTCAATAACTCATATATAAGAATACGGACTTCTTCTAGGTTAAAGGGTTTAATTATAAAGTGTTCAATCTTTCCTTCTTCAACTGCCTTTTTTAAATCTTTGGCATCAAAATAAGCACTCATTATAACAACAATTGTTTCTGGCGCTAAATCCCTAATTTCAGCTAGAATTTCTAAACCACCTAATCCAGGCATCCTTAGATCAAGTAACACCAGTGTAGGTTTTTCCTCCATAACAAGTTGTAAAGCTGTTGATCCATCAGATGCTTCTCTAACATAGAAACCTTGCTGATTAAAAAATTCACTCATTAGTCGGCGTATACCATTATTATCATCAACAACTAAAATATAATTATTAATAATGGCCCCTCCTTAGTTTTAAAAATTAGAATTTCCATCCGTTATTCGTCGTCGGCTATTAATTGATTAACTAACTCAGTAACTATCCTTTCCATATAATCTATTTCATGCAATATAACAATTGAATGATCAATTTTATTGTTCATCTTATCTAATTGGATAAATCCTTTCAGAACTGTTAATTGGTCAATTAAATTGTCACAAATTCTTAATATTTGATTTCTACTCATATTTACACCTTTTTCTATGCAAGTGTTCATATATCCTCTTTTTTTAAATAGTTTAAATATCTTCTATATATCCTAACATTATACAAATTTTACACTCATTATCTGCTATATACAAGAGAGTCTAAAATAAAGAATTAAAGTAAAGCCAGAGCTTTGATAAGCTCTGGCAAGTTAGATCTAGCTATCCACTTGTAGTACATTTTCCAGATTATCATTATCAGGGTAACCATGTTGAATCTTATTGTTTTTAGACTCTTTTCGTTGCTCAGTTGTTTTCATCGTTGGTTTTAAGTGATCATTTTGAGGTGGGGTATCGAACAGTGAATCATCACCTATCTTAGCTATAGTGAATATTGATACTAAACCAAATGCAGCATGGGATAAAAGATACGAAAGATTACTTACAGCATCTTTTGGTCTCACCTTGTTATTAGAAAATCCACTAAGAATACCTGTTATAACTGATCCAAACGCAATCCCCAAAAATAGACCCTTGGGAAATAATTTATCACGTCCATATGAACTTAATAACTTTACCCCCAATACTCCACCAACCATACTCATCCCAAGATTCATTATTACTCCAAGTAGTTGACCTTGCCATTTCTCAGCTTGTCTACGAGAAGAGACCCATACTCCGGCAGCTGTCGTTCGATAGGATCGTTGTGAAATTTTCATTCTTGATAAAATAACGAAGCATTTTATTGCCGGCTAGCTTTTCTTCTGACCGGGATACAATAACTTGGGCTTCTCTGTTGTCTTCTATTTTGTAGCGGACAGGGTGTGTAGAATATGTGAAATCTTATAGATCATAATCTGCTGAAATTAGAGTAAACGCTATCGAATATTTTGGTAAAACTTACAATATTAGGGGTCACGCCAACCAAATGACGTAAAACCCACGCTAAGACAATATATGGTAACAATGAGCCGGCTTTTCCAACGCTAAGGAAAAGTCGGCTCATTACGTTATTCACTCAAGTTTTGAGTTTGTTATTTAATAACTCTTTTTATTTCATTTTGCCTTTAAAAAAACTAGCAATAAAGCTACTAATCAGATAGTGAAAAGATAGCCTACAATAGGGTTCAATTCAAACCACATCTTCAAAGCCATAAAGGAGGCAATAAGGATAGTAAAATCATAAATCAAGCAATTTTCTTATTTGCTTGATAAAATTTAACAAAAACAAAGATATAGAGAATTGATGCCATCATACTTACATAGTTCAGTAACGCTTATGGGACTCAGAAGAATTATTATTCTAATTCGCGAAGATATTATGTTCGTTTTCACAATAAGTAAATATGTACGAAAGATAACCGATAATGGAATGTATGACCTGCATGATATTAACAGTACTTTGTCATCTATGAAGGATCAAACTATAAAATCGTCGTCGACAACGAACTTTAGACGGAAATATTTCTTTTAACGATGACAAAGCCCTCTCTTGCTTTGATATGCTCCCCTCTCGGTATCAGATTTTTATTATTTAATCTGTTTACCTTAAGGGGAGCATATCAAGGTGAACGTATTTGGCTGAATATGATATTAATTAACTACATCTGCAGCAGTGACATCTGCAGCAGCAACATTTGCAGCAGTGACATCTGCAGCAGTGACATCTGCAACAGTGACATCTGCAGCAGTGACATCTAAGTCTCCACATAAATAACACCACCTTTTAATGATTTCAGAAGTGAAAGGTTTGTCTTGTATAAAATATTCCGTTTGTTCTAAAAGTGTGCAAGCCCTTAACGGATGAAGAATTGAACGCAAATATGGACGATTATTAGCGTAGTAAATAATTATGTTGTGGGAAGGGATTGGCTGATTCACAACATTTATTAAGGAACAACAAAAACACGACTCGCTTAATTGAGCAAACCCCCTAGCCAATAGGCTAGGAGGTTTGCGTGGGGATGATGATAACTTGGGGTTCTATGCACAAATCGTCCAAAAGTTCGGCAGAGGAGTCAGTTATGTATATATTCCACAATATGGTACACAGCAGGTAATTAAAGCTATATCGAGTAATTTAAAGAACGTGATTTTGTTAGTTTGAGCCATTTCTCAACTAGTTTTCTAACGTAGTTACATTCACATAGTGAGATTTTATGGGAGTGGGTCCAATTTAGAAGAAAATCCAGATTTTGCGAGCTGATTCACGCTATTGAACTTTTGGACGATATGTGTACAGAACCCCAGAATGTAGATGTCACAATTGAAGCCGATTTAAATGCCGCGGTGTTTTTAGGGATCGAGGAGGGTGATGGCGGGATTATAAATCCGGTTATTACTTTAACTGCGGAGACTTCCACGAGTAAAATACAAGTCATGGAAATTGCGAATATTGCCCTTCGAAAATCGCCGGTTTTGGCAAGTTTAAAAACGAAAGTAAATCTAGTAATAAAATAGATACTTGTAAATAAGTCACCTGATCTGCCGGGTGGCTTATTTTCTGTTGTACGTACGGGTCCCGGTCGGGCTTTATTTACAAAATTACTCTTATAGGGGTCCCGCCAACCAAATGACGTAAAACCCACGCTAAGACAATATATGGTAACAATGAGCCGGCTTTTCCAACGCTAAGGAAAAGTCGGCTCATTACGTTATCCACTCAAGTTTTGAGTTTGTTATTTAATAACTCTTTTTATTTCATTTTGCCTTTAAAAAAACTAGCAATAAAGCTACTAATCAGATAGTGAAAAGATAGCCTACAATAGGGTTCAATTCAAACCACATCTTTAAAGCCATAAAGGAGGCAATAAGGATAGTAAAATCATAAATCAAGCAATTTTCTTATTTGCTTGATAAAATTTAACAAAAACAAAGATATAGAGAATTGATGCCATCACTATACTTACATAGTTCACAATCGAAAGTATTACACTTGGGAAATAATTCCCGTGTACATAAACCCCCAAAACTTGGGAGCCAACTAACGCTCAAACCATAGCCCACTGAGTTGGGAAATATTCACTTTTGTAAAAATAATTTTTGAAGTAATCAGTGAGTAAATATGCTGTAAATATAGCCCAACCAATTGCTATGACGTAAGAAAATGTGATAAAGAAGAACGATGCTATTTTTATATCAAAAGAAAACCACGTCTGCAAGTATAGCATGATTTTGTAATAACTTATTGCATACAGACAAGTAATTGGAACTACTAAAAAATACGCAGGTTGTATTTGATTATCCGGCAATTCACTGGATTTTAGCTGTTGGTAAATCAAATAAGTAAGTTTAATTACAAGTAAGAAAGAACCAATACTTAACGCTAACAAGGTTGCAACAGCTGCTATCGATGCAATCTCTCTGTTACTGGCCATGGAGGCTATTCCCGCCCCGGTTAAATTCACTAACCCAAAGGCAAAAACATCAAGTAGCCAGACGAAATTTGACTTTGTGACATCCAACGGCTGGCTTAACCAGCTTTTGAGCATCGTAAATTCAAGTTTGAGTAGCATCAACAATAGAAATCCAAACATGATTAAGCCAGGCAACATCATTCCTTGGATATTGTCATGTAGTTTCGGAACAAAAAAAGCTAACGGAGCTAAAATCACATTCATAGTCATAGACAGGGAGGCAATGGGGACACAAATGCCTGTAATTCTTGATGGTGGGCCACTCATAAACTCTTTGTAATCTTGCTTAGTCGCAAGCCATTGAATGAGGTCTTTTGAAAAAACAACAATAGAAAGTAAGTTTATAATAGTGAATACCAACATAATCCCGACTAAAGGAGCATACAAGCTAGTTTGCATTGTTGTCAAACTTGCCCAAGGGATATCTGATAGCTTAATTAATCCTTTCCCATGAGGCACTGCAAACTGAAGATAACTGAATGCCATGAGGGTAATACCCCCAGCCCCTAAAGGTGCTTGGAAATTAAATGGTGAGAACTTCAAGATACTTCCTCCTAACAACAATTCAGTTGAGAACCCCTTGTACAATTATTGCATCTATTAAAAAGTCACTACCTTATCCGCCCACACAACCATCTCAAGACAATCAACCATCGTTGAAATTGGACAAACATCAGTGCCATCAAGATTACGTGACTTAAGACAAGTTCCGCACGCCAGTATTTCTCCACCGGCTTCTGAATATACCTTAATCTGTCCAGCGACATCAAACTTCTCGTGAGTAAGATTCTCACATTCTACTGCTTCCCCCATCAGGAACACCTGAACTTCATGGCCATTCTTTAATGCAGTGTTTGCAAATCTAAAGCCATTCCAGGCTTTTTCAAACTCTTTTGTTTCCAGAATAATTCCAAGTTTCATACTCGATTCCTCCATTTTCAAAATAAGAATCCACTTCATAAAGTGGCCCTTGGCTTTCTCTCACGTTTAGTACCATTAGTGTGTCCAAGAAATTAATTGGACTTCTGGACCAAGCTTTTTTTCGACCGCTGTTTTGATGGTTTCAAAATGAGGACAGGGGAAACCGATAGGATTTCCTCGACCCATACAAGAGGCAAACGCAATAATTTCGGCACCTCTTTCAATCATTATTTTCGCTCTAGCCACCGCCTTCTTGCCAGGACATCCGCCACAGGAAACAAAACCGATTACTTCAACAGGACCTGTTTCGGCGAATCCCAGTTTACCTTCACTTGCAACCTTAAAGTCTGTGTTTCCCGGACATAAATCCTCGGTCTGTTGACAACGAATAATTCCTACTTTTGGCATTTAAATCCCCTCCGTTATAGTTATTCTTTTAGCATCCACTTAGGTTTTGAGTGTTAGCTTGTTTAACTCTTTGTGTTTCCTTTTGTCTTTAAGGAATACTAGCAATAAAAGTACTAGCCCTATAGTGAGAAGGTAGCCGACAATAGGGCTTAATTCAAACCACATCTTCAAAGACGTAAAGGCAATAAGGACACTTAAAATTATTCGAAGACTTGCCGTTTTCAACCGGCTACTTAAACGTCCCCCCAGTTGTGCCCCTATCAATGCACCGGCAACCAGGACTATAGCCATTAGGAAGGGTATTTGTCCCGTTCCCCACTTTCCAATGAACCCAGCCAATGCGGAAAGAAACGTTATGGCCACCGAACTACCAAGTGCAATCCTTGTAGGAATTTTAAGAACATATAGCATCAGCGGAATTAAAATGAATGCACCACCCTGGCCAACTATTCCTCCAAGTATGCCGACCAGCAAGGCAACGAAAAAAGCGAGATATTCATTAAAATCAACATTTTCAACCGCTAAATCATCATCCTTTTTAGAAGGTATAAACATCAATACAGTAGCCATTAGTGCCATACCTGCAAAAATTCCCAGCATTACTTCCCCTCGAATCTGCTTGGAGAAGTAAGAACCCAGCAGTGAACCAAAAACAACACCACTACCCATATAGGCTATAAGTTTAGAGTGAACAAAGTTATATTTTTTGTGGACGACTAACCCAGAAAAAGACCCGGCCATACTCTGGACTATTGTAATAGCGGCAGCCGTTTTCATGGAAATGGCTTCAAGCCCAATCAATGAAGGGACGTATAACAATAGGGGGACCATGATGATTCCCCCACCAATCCCTAGTAAGCCAGAAAAAAAACCTCCTATTAATCCAAGGGCAAAAAGAACAAATAGCAATAAAGTCGTCATATTAAACCCTCGATTATTTAGATATTTCCAACTTATATAAATCGTCCTGAACCATTTTACCCACGGTAGCGATTGTTTGAACTCCAGCATCTTTTAGCTCTTGGAGAAGGTTTGGCAACTTTTCTTCAGTTACTGAGATCAATAAACCTCCCGAGGTCTGGGCGTCTGCCAGAACAAGCAAATCGTGTTCAGATATGTCGGGGTTAATAATTAGGTCTCCTTTAAGGAAATCTAAGTTCTTCCGTGTGCCGCCGGGTACGACTCCTGAATTATTCTTAATCAAATTCCATGTCTCGTGGATCACCGGCACGTCAGACAGGAAAATCTTTGCCCCCAGACGGCTTGCTTTCGCCATTTCATGCAAATGTCCAAGAAATCCAAAACCCGTAATGTCAGTACAAGCGTTAACGCCGACTTTAACCATAGCTTCAGCAGCACGCTTATTAAGGATACTCATGATCTCAATCGCTTCAGCCATAACCTCAGGGCTAACAAGACTTTTTTTCATAGCTGTGGTTATGATCCCCAGTCCTAAAGGCTTGGTCAAGACGAGCATATCCCCCGCTTTAGCTCCAGCGTTGGTGACTACCTGAGATGGATCAATGACTGCCGTAACGACCATTCCATATTTAGGTTCAGGATCGTCGATCGTGTGGCCACCGATAACGCTAATCCCGGCTTCAGCCGCCTTCGCGGCTCCACCTTTTAAAATTTCCGCAAGCACATTCATGGAAAGTTTCTTCGAAGGAAAGCCGACAATATTTAGGGCAAAAAGGGGCTGAGCACCCATCGCATAAATGTCGCTTAATGAATTAGCGGCTGTGATTAAACCAAATGTATAGGGATCATCCACGACAGGGGTGAAGTAATCCACTGATTGCACAATGGCGAGGGAATCGTTTACCTTGTATACAGCAGCATCGTCGGCAGTGTTGGTGCCAACTAAAATGTTAGGATCATTAATTTGTGGTAATTGGCGCAGAACCTGCGCTAAGTCCTGAGGACTTATTTTAGCTGCTCAACCTGCACAACTAACCATCTCAGTAAGTTTAAGTTTCGCGTCGTTTAACATTGTCTTCATGCTCCTGTCAAATGAAAGTTTCTTGTTTAATCATATACTTATTAGTGCTATATTAAAAATATATAAATGATATAATATCTATATTAAAAGGAGATAGGTGGTGGTTACCTGTGATCAACGCGAATCATCTAATGGTTTTTAATAGCGTCGCAAATAACCTGAGTTTTTCGAGGGCTGCTGAAGAACTCTATACAAGCCAATCATCAGTTTCTATGCAAATGAAAAAGCTCGAAGAGTACCTTGCGGTCAGTCTCTTCGAGCAACTGGGTAAGAATATAGTTTTAACTGAGGCTGGAACGACGCTTTTTCTTTATTCTCAAAAGATTTTTTCCTTAATTGACGAAGGTGTTCATGCCATCGAAGAACTTAAAGGCTGCCACAAAGGTCGGTTATTATTAGGCGCAAGCACAACTCCGGGTGTCTATTTATTACCTAAGATTTTAGGTAAATTCAAGTCTGTTTATCCTGGAATACTACCTAAACTAGAGATAGCCAATAGTCAAAAAATAGTAGAGATGGTGAATACAAATAGACTTGATATCGGCATCGTCGGAGAAGAAATAATTTGTCCTCCAGAGCTCTATGTAGAACCATGGCTGAAAGATGAATTATTTTTAGTTGTCTCCGATAAGCATCCGTGGGTTAACAGAGCCAGCGTTCAAGTAAAAGACTTAGAAAACGAACAATTTATCTTTAGAGAGTGCGGTTCAAGCACTAGATCAATTATCGAGAATATCCTTGCCAACCATGGGTTAAAGGTAAGTATTGTTTTAGAATTAAATAATACTGAAGCAGTTAAACAAGCGGTAAGTGCCAATTTAGGAGTCTCTATAGTTTCTGGGTTTTCGGTTATCAGTAATTCGGGAATTGTCTGTATTCCAATAGAAGAATTAGGTTTCTATCGAATGTTTAATATTATTTATCATAAGAACAAGATATTTTCTCCTGCCACCAAAAGTTTTGTAGCTTTTCTCAAATGTGAAATTGGTGCAGAAAATTTAATCGATACGTTTTTCAGATGATATCCTCATTTCTGTATTTAAGAGGTCGTAAGGCATTTAACGTTGTCATTTGACTTGAATCAAACTTATACTCGCCCAGGAAGTTAATATGTTCCCATCCAAGAGGCGAAATATGATTCAGCAGCTCCTCTTTTAGATTTCCTTTGCCCTTCCTAAACTCTATGGCTTTGTTCAAATAAACCGTATTCCACACGCTGATCGCATTGATTATTATGTTAAGAGCACTGGCCCGTTGGAGTTGGTCCTGAAGTGCGCGTTCGCGCAGCTCACCGAATTTACCAAAGAATATTGTTCTGGCTAATGCGTTCATTGCTTCACCTTTGTTTAAAATTACCACTATAAAAAACCGAAAACCCGCATGAATAGCGGGTTTTAAGACAAATTATGGTGCGGGAAACAGGACTTGAACCTGCACGGTTACCCGCTGGAACCTAAATCCAGTGCGTCTGCCAGTTCCGCCATTCCCGCATAATATAATTGTTGCAACACGAGCAATAATATCATAGTTCTATTAATAAGACAAGTTTTTTTGTTATTCTCTTTCCAATGGATTAATCTGGACCTCTGGATTAATCTATCCTATACCTTGAAGCAACCAAAAATATTCAAAGATTAAGACCACGAGATTAATTCCGACCAACGCCAGTAGATTTTTTAACCAATCTAGAGGGTATCTCCAGTAATAAAACAGGATATTGAAAATGATAAGAAAGGCTGAGCAGATGACCCAACGCGAATAAATTCCAGGGTTCTGTGAAAATACCTGGATAAACCAGATGACTGGCAAAAATAGAAATACGCTCATGAAGGTGATCATAATATACCCGATAAAGCGGCGCAGGTCATTAGCATCTGGCTTAACTTTGCTCACCATCTCTCCCCCTCATTAAGAAATAAACACAGTGTCTCAGAAATCTTGGAAGACTTCCTCGAATTCAGCAGACGAGAAACGCATCAGAATTCGCTCTCCCACAACGGTTACAGGTCCTCCAAGTGCATCGGTCACTTTTAACCTTTCTTTGAAGTTTTTAGGAATTAGAACATTTTTCTCAGTAAATAAAATTCCTTTACCCGTAAGGAATCGCTTGGCGCGAAAACAGTTTGGTCAAGGGGGAACAGTATACATTATTACTTCTGACTTCATTAGTTCACTCCTTAATCATCCGTTCTGTCTTCAATGTACCACATCTTACCTTTCCTGTCATGTAGCTATCTAAACCATGACCCTTGCCCTTAGAAACCGATCAATTAACGGTATATTCATCCAGGTATCAGCATTGTCTTAAGGCTGCGTTCATACTGGCAGGCGGAAATGGCATCACACCATTCATGAAACAACGTGCCTTGAGGAGATAAAAAAGATGACGCTTGGCTACGCCATATCCGTCGTTCTCTCTTTTGTTCTATTCAATACATATTGATTAGCTTAACTTTTGAAAAGTATGTCTTGACAACAGGGGGTACTACAGTCTTTGGGTGTTCCCACTTTATTTACACGTTTGTATAGTAGAGCCATGGAACAAACGTTAAGCTCCAAAGCGTTTGCCAAATCGGTTCAATAAGTTCAATAAATCCTCCGGTGAAAATTGCAGTGATTTTGATTGTAATTTACTATTTGAAGCTGGGGCAGTCAATGGTTTGGCACCAGTCGTTTCTGGAGGCACGACCGACCTGACAAATATAGTTGTTAAAAGTTCTAATATCAGTAAAGGTATGGCGCCTCGCACGCCTGGAAACGTAAATAAATTAACAAGAAGAAAGACAGCCGGACAATAAGGTTTATTTGTAAAATCGCCATAGACGGCTAAACCAACTACTAGGGGAATCTCCGGTGTTTCAAGGGGAAATATCCCAGTAACAGCTTGATTGGTTGAAGGAACGGATGTGCTGGTTGAAGGCTGGACATTGCCGCGTGACACCGAGGCCAAAAAATCCTGCAAATCACTTAAAGACATCCTCACAGTTTGTTCAGGAGATATAATAGTACCTTTCTGAACTGGCTTTAATTCATGTCCAAAAAATCTATCAGCAAGAAAAAGGAAAATCTGAGCTACGATAAGAACACCCACCGAAGCAAATATCTTTCCCGTTAACAGTGGTTGTAAGAAGAAAAACGAAGCGCTTCCTGGTACAGAACTAACCGGAGCAAAAATGGTAAGACCCAAACTTAAAGGTTCTTTAGAAAAACATTCACAAGAAACAAGCTCACAAGGATTCGTCCCAGGCAATGGAGGTGTGCTATTAGAAAGCGATGAATAAATATTGTCCATTGATCTAATCCCCTCTTTCTATTCTAGATTATGGGGAGTTTACTGGAAATGCACTATGTACCTAGACCTTACCTTTTTTCTTTCCTGAACGGCTTCGCTTTTTTTCATATGCGACCCTCCGTAATTTATTAAGATTTTAGAAACTTAAAATTTGAGGTTTTCCCTCAGGACCATGACACCCTATCGCAAAGTGGAAAATACTCTATAAATTTAGTTTATTGAGTAACTCCAGGAACTTTCAATAACGCCTTCTCAACTGAACTTTTGCACTGTCCACAAGTCATTCCCTCAATTTTTAATACAATCCCATCTTGGAAATTCAAGGTATTTCCCCCAGATGGTCTTTCTTCGAATGTCCACAGCAACCCATTTTACATCGCTCCGATAGGTACTACACGGTTATCCGACTTCCTACCCATCATTTGACAGTAAAATTACCTAAGGATGAGAAAAGAATGTTAGCCTGGAGATTATCCGAGCGTCCAGTAAGATTAAACCCGAGATAAGAGATGGCAAGTTATCAGTTACTGTCGAGGTAAAAGAAGAAGGGAATCTGGGCGAACAAATGTCTCAAGTAGACTTAACTAAGCCTGTGAAAGCAGAAGAGTAAACTTAATTTACCATAACAAACGCTGTTTTTTATTATCAATTACTTGTTTAACGGCGATGATTACATACACAGTAAAAATAAAGGCACTTAACGATAGGATTGTACCAAAATAGGAAAATGGCTGTGCCCCTAATGTAACACCGTATAACCACAAGTCCAATAGAGACATATCCAAAGTCCCCCCATCCATTACTAATGTTATCCGTAAATAATTTTAAACCTAATAATTCTTTTTCATTTGTTGACTACTCCCCTTGACTTCGTTAATAACTTCTTCACGAGCTCCTTGTTCGATCTTGTTAATTTCATCACTCAGAAAGAGGTGAATGGCAAGAAACATTACCAATAAAGTTAGAGAAAAAGGAACTTGAGCATGAATAAACCTAAAGATACTATACATCTTATCATTAGGTTCAAGAGCTTGTAAGACAGCTATCGCTAGGTAATCAAGATCATGGAACACTACACCAATGGCCGTATGATCTTTAAAAACCGGGAAAAAAATTGACATCGAAATAGGGGCTAATTTAAACGGATTTAGGGCTTCGATGATTGACCTATGCTTTTCTTCGGCTATAGTCTCTAATATTTTTCCTTCTAAATCTAAGCATGCTTGCGTCGACAAAAAGTCAAGTTCTTCTTCTCCTAAAGCCTGGAGCCTTTCCTCTTGTTCCGTTAATAATTCTTTTTTTAAGGTTTCCAGCAATTTATTTATTTTACCAGTAAGATAAAGTCCCAAACAGGAAGCCAAGATTAATAAGGCGAGCGGAGAAGGCACATGAAACTCAAGGATTATAAACGCCGAAAATATATTGGCAAACGTTGGGTCCATTGCCTGTCTAATATAAATATCTACTTCTCCCAAATTTGTTACTGATACACCAATCGCCAGACTGGGAATAACAGGAAACCAGAACGTTACTGAAAGTGGAGATAAATTAAGTGGATTAAGGATTCTCACATAAAACTTACGTTGTTGCTCTGCTAAAGCATGCTTGATCTTTTCGATATATTGTCGTTCTGCAATTGATTGAGGACGCCAAGAAATACTGTTAAGGTACTGCTCAAGATACTGTTGCATGAACATATACGGACTTGATGGCCCCCTCATAAAAAACACTCATTCCTTACTTAAAACTGCTCAATTACGGCATTTTCGCTTTCAGTTGTTTTAGGCGCTTCTGTAAGACCTACTGTTTTAGAAATTAACCAAATCCAGAAAGTCGAGTTGATAATCGCAATGATAGTGGGTACTGGTAACCATACTCCCCAATACTTACCTTCCGTCGGATAAGTGTTCTTGGATTTTTGAACTGGAATACTATTCATTAGAAGCCCCTCCTAACCAGAGCGTATACATCAATTAACGGTCTCCCAATTACGCAGGATGACAGCTCCTAGTACAAAAGAAACTACAAAAGAGAACACCAGCCAAACAATCCAATAACTTTGAATGAGCCACAAAGGAGTAAAACTCCAAAATCTACAGCCTGCTATCATTAATATCACCCCTTATTTCATTACCATATTATTCCTAATAATTTATTATGGTTCCTTGTTCTCGAAATAGATCGCTAAAATGTCCTGCTCAAATCCCCAAAAGGTTATATTCGGAGTTATTTCATCTAGTATATGGTCTCCACAAAGAAACAGCTGATGTTTTCTCTCATACAAGCCGATATGCCCAGGCGCACAACTCTAAAATGCCATTGACTCCTACATATTCATCCCTAATCTGCTGAGACCCTCATTAAGAAAGTGTTTTGAGAGATTCATAGAATCCTCCTTTTTGGTGTTCCTAAAATTAGATAAGAGTGTAAAATCAGCAATTCTGCAAGATGATTTTACACTCTTATTTTACTTAATTGCTGAAAAGGAGCTGTCTTTTCAAAAAATGACTTTTTTATTATTTTGAGACAGCTTTATTCTAGAAAACTTGTTGCCTTCATAAGCGGGGCGGGATCCAAGGATGGATCCCGCCCCAACTAAGATACGGAGGTCGAACTTGCCGGAACCGCGCTCATATTCATTAGCGGATTTGCATCTTCAACTCAACTCTCCTATTATTTATGATCCCGACGATTATTGTCTCCACCGTTGTCTTTGTCACGGTCTCCCTGTTTGTTCAAGTCATCTTTATTATTGTCAGACGACCGAACAGTTGGGGCCATTTGTGCTTTAACTGGGACAATTGTTACATGAGCTTTATCGCTTTGGTTAACTTGGTAAGAGTTCCGATCCATTTCTGGCTTTTCTGGCTTTACTTGCTCTGGTTTGGTCTGTTTGGCTACATTTTCATCCTGATCGTTTTGGTGATTTTGGTCTTTATCTTCAATGTAAATCTTTCTTTTTTCATTGACGGATTTTCTGAATTGTTCTAAGGCAGCTTTAGTTTCGTTATCCATAATTGTCTTTTCAGTTTCGACCTTAGGCACTGATGTCACTAGTGCGACCTTTTCTTCTTCTTTTTGAATCTTATCGACAGCTTTTTCCATGGTTCGTACGACATTAAGTGCTAATTTTTGAGCTGCTTGAGGAGGAAGCTTGTCTACTAAATTGCCCAAAACCTGAATGTTCTTTGCTTCAACATTCGCTAATGCTATAGCAAGATTTTTAGCTGTTTCAGAGTCAGTATCTTCAACTTCAAGCAGGAATGCCTGCGCCTTAGCGATTTTATCTGTGTACTCATTTAAACAGACCTCGGAAGCTTCAATATTTCCATCCTTCACAAATTGATGGGCTTGTGACAACTTTTTAAGTGCTTGACGATGGTTTAACTCACCTTTACGTGCTGGGTCGTATGTCAAGGCAAGTTGGAGTTTATTGATCAAATCACTGAAAAGAGTGGCTGGAAGAATTTCATTGCCATCCTCGTCTACAACCGGTGCAGATAGTGCAGTTTTTGCTTTTGCAATTTCTGTTGCTTGGTTTTTTATCCTAAGTTCGAAGGCTGCATTTGTGTCCTCATCACTTACTGCTGCTACCGCTGTAACTGCAGTTGCTTTTAAATCTTCAGCTTTCGCTATTTTTGCTAATGTAGTGATTGGTGCGGCTTCATAGGCCGAGACTGCTTCTTCTGCTGCTTCTACCTGAAGTGCAGTTTTTGCTGTTGCAATTTCTGTTGCTTGGTTTTTCACCCTAAGTTCGAAGGCTGCATTTGTGTCCTCATCGCTTACTGCTGCTACCGCTGTAACTGCAGCTGCTTTTAAATCTTCAGCTTTCGTTACTTCTACTAATGTAGTAATTGGTGCTGCTTCATAGGCCGAGATTGCTGTTTCTGCTGCTTCTACCTGAAGTGCAATCTTTGCTTTTGCGATTTCTGTTGCTTGGTTTTTTATCCTAAGTTCGAAAGCTGCATTTGTGTCTTCATCGTTTACCTCTGCCACCGCTGTAACCGCTGCTGCTTTTAAGCCTTCAGCTTTCGCTACTTCTACTAATGTAGTGATCGGTGCATCTTCATAGGCCGAAACCGCTTCTTCTGCTACCTCATGTACCGTTGTAGCTGTTACTGTTGTAGTTGTGTTTGCTACCATTACTTGAGTATCAGGAGTGATCGTCTGAGCTAGTGCTGAACTGATTGGTAATGCCAAAAAGGCAACCGTTACTGCAACTGCAAGTTGTTTTTTCATCTTAATCATTTTCTACCTCTTTCCTCTTTTTAGTCGTTCAATTATGTATCGAAACGACCTGGGTTCTACTTCGTTTTTCGGGCTTGTTCTAACCCTTTCATAATATTCTTACGAGCTAGTGATCATTTTTAAGGGGGTCGTACCAAAAAAAATGTCGTAAACTGCCTATCCCCCCTGGGAGATTAAATCCATAAAACACAAAAATCCTACTCATCTGTTCTCTTATCGGAGAGCAGTCTGAGAAGGATATCGACACATAGTAACCATACGACGAAACTATTCTAGAGAGCGCATTTCAGAATCTTGACGAACAATCTAGAAACATTCTTAGTTACTTATTAGCTGCTTAGTTTAAAGCTCACATAAAAAGTAGATCCTTGGGGACTACTCTCAACATTTATCTTTCCGTTATGCCGCGAAACTATACCGTAGCAAACGGCTAACCCTAAACCCGTGCCCTGTTCTTTAGTTGTAAAGAATGGGGTGCCCAATTTTTCTAGCACATACGGTTCTATACCCCTACCTTCATCCGATACAGCTAATACTACGTCACTGTTAGTAGAGAATGTTCTGATGCTTAACTGTCCGCCACTAGACATTGCCTCAAGTCCATTACGAACAAGATTCAACAATAGCTGGCGTATCTCCTGTATGTTAAGTGGTAAATTCGGCACTATATTAAGCTCTATCTTTAATAATTGATCATTGTTGCTTACGTCCGCTTGGACGAGTGGCAAGGTGGAAGTGACGATATCATTAATATTGTGACATTCAAGCAACGTTAGTTTGGTTCTACTGATGGACAGAAATTCCGAAAGAATAGAATTTGCACGGTCTAGTTCTTCTACCATGAGAACAAAGAACTCTTTATCCTTTTGCTCTTGTTTGTTCATCAGCAATTGCAAGAAACCTTTAACTGTTGTCATTGGGTTTCGGACTTCATGGCTGATACTTGCAGCCATTTCACCAATTAAGTTTAGCCTATCAAGCCGCGCCATCTCAATTTCTGCTAGTTTCCGATCTAAGATTTCTTGGGTAAGTAAATCATTAGCTATTTGTAATTCCTGCGTTCTCTCTTTGACTAGATCCTCTAGATAATACGCATGTAGTAAATCCTGTCGTCTATATTTATAGAGTGCTGTCGAAAGAAAATATGAGCATAAAACAACCAAAGATGTGTTTACATAGTGAGCTTGCAGAAGAATCGGATTCTTTTGACTGATAGATAATGAAATTATAAACACAAGCCAGGATAATCCATACAAAAGTGCTGTAACCTTTGGTTTAAAATTATACATTACAGCTAAGATTAAGCATCCTACTACGTAAACGGTAATTTGTCCATGAATCCTTTGATCAATCCAACCAGATATTACAGCTGCCAGGCTTAGCATCAAAAAGACAACTAAAATTACATAGGATTTATGCACTAATGTTATGTCATTTGCGGTGTTAGCAATAATCCAATAGGAAATAAAAATAGAAAAGAGTGTCAGCGAGCCTAAGGCCACATGCGCATAAAATAGAAATTTATAACCATTTATAATAATCCAGAGACCATTCAGATTATTAAGATAGTCAATAAAAAGCAATATCAAGTTAACCGAGAATAAGATAATAGCTAATTTACTAGTTTGCTTGAAATTATTGTAAGCTATAATTTTATCGATGGCATTTTCGTATTTCTCTGTTATAGCTTGTGTTTGAAAAAACGTCACACAGGATGCACTCCTATTCCGTTAGAAACTAAATATCGTCCAATGGATTAACTAGTTAAAGGCACCTCTCACCCCACAATATTCCACGTTGACTATAATTATCCTCCTTTTCACAAGAACCCTCTCATTATTTATTTTATCAGTTAGTATCTATAAATCTTATGTAGCAAAACAGTTATCAACTCAACTGTGCTCTTCGCTAAAATATGGTGCCTGCCAAGCTTTTTTGATCTACTAAGGCAGTTCTAGAAGGATTTTGACACAACAAAAACACCGAACGATACGTTCGGTGTAATTTTTGAGTTATGGGGTGGATGATGGGTCTCGAACCCACGAATGCCGGTACCACAAACCGGTGCGTTAACCACTTCGCCACACCCACCATAAAAATTTGTAAATATTGGTGCGCCTGGAGAGATTCGAACCCCCGACAACCTGCTTAGAAGGCAGATGCTCTATCCAACTGAGCTACAGGCGCAGTTCAAGGATTACGATTGTTAACCCAGGGTACCATCAACCGAGGATAATTGGGAAAATCATGGTCGGGGCAGAGGGATTCGAACCCCCGGCCTCCTGGTCCCAAACCAGGCACGCTAGCCAAGCTGCGCCATGCCCCGAAACGGTGACTTGATTAGTATAGCCCATCCCAGCCTATTCGTCAAGAAGAAATTCAAAGTTTTTTTGCGACGTTGAATTTACTCATAAACCCTCTATATTTTGCCTTGGGAACTTGTGCCTCTAGCAAGAGTCCTCAGAATCGGAATCACTTTACGAAATGCCTGTGCCCTATGGCTTAGCGTATTTTTCTCAGTCAAGGTTAGTTCGGCCATCGTGCGAGCAAACTCAGGCAGATAAAAGAGCGGGTCATAACCAAATCCATCCGATCCGCGGCGTTGTGTCAGAATTTGCCCTTCCACTGCGCCCTCTGTCAGATATTCTTCACCATAAGGCGTTGCCATAACTAAGGCGCAACGAAAACGCGCAGTCCTTTTATTCTCTGGGGTCATTTCTAAGAGATGTAGTAGTTTGTCATTGTTGCGCTCATCATCTTTAGGCTCCCCAGCATAACGCGCAGAATATACGCCTGGCGCACCATCTAAGGCATCGACTTCCAAACCCGAATCATCGGCAAGGGCAATCAGTCCCGTTCTCCGAACCGCTTCTCTGGCTTTGATTGCAGCATTTTCTGCGAAGGTTACCCCATTCTCCTCCACATCTTCCCAGTCTGGGATATCCAGTAAAGAAAGAACTTCAATCTCCTCATCCACAAGCAGTTCTCGAAGTTCTCGTACCTTTCCCTGGTTTTGAGTCGCAAGTATTATCTTCATGCGGTCGTTTCCACGGCAGACTTCTGGACCTCCATTAAAGTGCGGATCCCTTTTTCGGCAAGTTGCAAGAACGCATCCAAATCTGCTCGGTCAAAGGGGGTTTCTTCCGCCGTCCCTTGGATTTCCACAAACTTCCCGGCACCAGTCATAACAATATTCATGTCTACGTCCGCTTTTGAATCTTCTTCATACGCTAAATCCAGAATCGCATGTCCCTGGACTTTACCCACAGAGATGGCAGCAAGGGTATCCAAGATGGGGTTAGTGCGAATAAGTTTCTTTTCCATCAAAAACTGAACCGCATCAACTAAGGCAACGTATGCTCCAGTAATAGCCGCCGTACGGGTTCCACCATCCGCCTGCAAAACATCGCAATCCAGCCAGATTGTGCGTTCGCCAAGCTTCTTTAAATCAACTACAGACCGCAGTGCACGACCGATTAAGCGTTGAATTTCCATGGTACGCCCAGTGAGTTTTCCTTTGGTCGCCTCACGTTGAGTCCGGGCTTGAGTGGCTCGGGGAATCATCGCATACTCTGCAGTGACCCATCCTTTGCCTGAGCCTTTTTGAAAGTGAGGTACTTTTTCCTCTACGCTAGCGGTACATAGAACCCGAGTTTCTCCGATTTCGATAAGAACTGAACCCTCCGGTATATTTGTAAACTGCCGAGAAATTTTAACAGTCCGTAATTCATCATAAGCCCTGCCATGAGTACGCTGCATATTCATAACCTAACCTTTCTTTCACCTAAGTCTTTTACTATAGCGTAGCCGAAAGTCCCTGACTTCAGTCACGGGCTGCGCACCTTAAAAACTCGCCGACTTTAGTTGCACGAAGTATCAGATATTTTAGTCTACCAGATTAAAACAAGAAATACCAATCCGAGGTCCCAGGATGGACGAGTGTCTAAATAGTTTGGTCGCGCCCTCCAAACAAATCAATGGAACGAGTCGGCATCGTTTCTTCTCCCACAATACCCGCTATAGTATAAAGCTTTGCTATCGAATCGAACCGGAATTCCTTAAGTAAGTGGAAACCTTTAATTTCGCTGGTTCGCCGAATATGGATACGCGCACCTGTGCAAGGGTAAAGCATCTCTCCAACCCGAATGTGCCCGTCATCGGCAAAACATATGGGTAAATCTGCCTTTATTATATCTAAAACACGTTGTTCCACTAAGTCTAAATCTATGTCCGGTTTTTCCGGAAGTTCCAAGACAAAACCGTGTTTTATGTCACTGTGCACTTCGGGCTTTGCCAAACCCATTTCCTCTAGGATCATCGATGTAATATCCTCGGCACTGTGAGCCATTCGCCGATACTTAATCGACTCAAAGACAATCTCCGCAATGCTATGTGGTTCTGGACCAAACACAGTCGGACGAGTTACAATCACTTCTTCGCCTACGCCAATCAATACTTCAGCATTAGTCCCCAGTTGAGCATAGACCAGGTCAAAATGCTCGATGACCACGCGATGTCCAGTCGCTATTGCCTTCTGAATAGCTTCGGCGATTTTCCAAGGCTGAGTAAAAGCGGACTCGAAACGGACATCCAAATGGTAGGTATGATAGCGGAAATGCCCACGATCAGCATCCTCCATCAACGGCAACGGCCGAATATTAATTCCATCGTCATCATTGGTCAGTTCTAGGCCCGGAAACATGCCTCGAATGAGCAACGATTTTCCAGCTCCAGCATCTCCCACAAACCCGATTAGCTTATCCTCAGGGCTTAGATAGCGTTGTTGAATATTTGTTCCTAAAAATAAAAGACGTCTCCTCCCACGCGGAGCAAAATAGACCGCCTGCATTAAATGCTCATGTACAAACATGGTCAAAATTCATCCCCCCTTAAGTAATATTAAATGGGACACAAAAAATTGCACTTATGTAGAATCAATTAATTATTGCTCCTCACAAACGATTAATAAGGAAGATCATAACCAGAAGTATGGGTTGATGGATTAAATAGATACCTAAGGAATTTCGACTCAACCACTGAATCCCTGCAGAATCTTGTTGAAACGGAAATAGTGGTTCCGTCCGCTCAGCGTAGAAATATCGATAAGCCAGGACTCCTAAAATGGTCACAGCAAGATACGGAAAAAGGGGATAATAATCCATGGAAGCAAACCCATCGTACATAAGGCCAAATGGAAGCATAAGACTTGTGTTTAGCACTTGTTCTTTGAACCAGAATCCGAGAACAGTCGAAGAACCAGCAAGACCCCAAAGAGTCAGTGATGACAATCTGACTAGAAGCGGAGACAAGATCATTGAAACGCCTAAAAAGTGTAGAATCCCAAAACGTACATACTCATCTTTCATGAACAGATAGGTTACCACCGTGATGACCATGCCATAGAACAACACTTTCAGACCTCTCCTAACAGGGGATTTACTAAATCCACTTGAAAGCCCAGAAATAAAGATAAAAAGCAGGGCGGAAGCTTTTCCGATAAAAAACCAAAGTGGAGACCGATAATCAATATTGACTCCAGCAAACTCCTTCAGATCATATACAAAATGAAAGAGGACCATCAACACAATCGCAACCGCCCTTAGAACATCAATCTCCCCATGACGAATTTTCATTTTCATTCTCGCTTCATCACGCCCTTCCTGCCACTGTCCAGTTCGCTGTTCGCTCTGTTCCTAGTTACTTTGTTCATAGTTCGTGGTTCGTAGCTCCTAGTTCCTAACTCGTAGTTCCTAACTCGTAGCTCCTAACTCGTAGCTCCTAACTCGTAGCTCCTAACTCGTAGCTCCTACTCCTAGTTCCTAGCTACGTAGTTCCTTGCTCGTGGCTCGTAGTAGTGGCCCTATCAGATCTTTCACATCGCATTTAGCCGCCGACTGACTGACACCCCATCTCCAAACGGTAAAACAGTAGTGGTAAAGTCAGGATTCTGGCAAAGGTCCTCTAAGAATTGGCGAAGTCCATTCACCATTCGGTCATATTTTTCCACAAAAATACTTCCCGGGACCACCCACCCCCGAAAAAGTACATTATCCACCACCAGTACCCCTCCAGGTGAAATTAACGGGTAAATAAGATGCAAGTATTCTAGATATTCTCCTTTGGCAGCATCGATGAAAACAAAATCAAACATTGAATCTAGCGTCGGTAAGATCTTACGAGCATCTCCTCCTAACGCTGTGACACAATCCTGAAGACCTGCACGTTCAAAGTATTTAAGCGCTCGAGCACGCCGATCTTTATTCATATCAATCGTCGTGACATGCCCACCAGTCTTTTCCGCTGCACGGGCTAACCAAATCGTGGAATATCCGATCGCCGTCCCGATCTCTAAAATAGCCTTTGCGTTGCCCATATGTACAAGTAAGTTAAGGAAATTTCCGACCGTCGGCGTCACCACCGGAATTGTTTCCTTCAGAGCCTGCTCTTCCATTTCTTTAAGCAGTGGATCCCGTTCTCCCAACAATGTTTCAAGATATTGTTCCATTTCAAAAGGGTAAAACAAAGCCATCTTCCCTTCTTGTCACTAGAATTCCCACTACCACTTTACCACAGATGGTTTTAGAACGATAACTCATCAAATAGTAAGCCCCGTTTCATGATATTCACTTTAGTTTTTCGTACGAATTGAACTTAACAAACAAAGTTGATTGACAATCTCCATGGATGAATCCAGGGGATTCTTGGGTGAGTTAATATTACATCTCAGCAAATTATTATTAAAAAAATGTAATTTTCACAGCGACGGCGATAATAACCGCAAACAAAGCAGATAAAGTTGTTCCCAGAATATAGTATTCTGCAAAATCCGGGTTTTCCTTAGCTTGATTAAATCGAATAGCGGTCTTTGAACCATATAAGGCGGCCAGAGCATTCCAGGCACCCGCTAAAATAATACTAATGGTTAGAATACGCTCAACTCCACCGATATACCTCCCAGTTTTAGCATCTGCACCTAAATCTTTTCGTATTCCACCTAACAATGTCCTAACAACAACATTAGCTACAGACGTGACAAGACATAAGTAGATTAAAGCCAGTAGAACTTTCTTCATCGAAGTCAATGATTCAGAAACAGATACAGATCCATTAACATATTGATAATAAAAGCCCATGTAATGGCTTAAATCGAAATTGTATAGTGCATGGGCTGCAATAAAAATGCTTATTAAATGTAACACTTGGTCCCCAAAGAATAAGGGTACTGTCATATCGATTGTTTTCAACTTAGATTTTATGTGACCAGAATACGGACTTTGTTTCAAAATCTTTTCAGTTATCTTTTCGGTTATCTTTTCAGTTTCGGTAACCTTTTCCTTTTCTAATTCTCTTTTAGAAGTGGTAGCATCGACAGGGTCATAAGCGTCAATTTCTATCACTGTGCTCTTCTCTGTTACTGAAGTATTTTCAAGTTTGCTTGTCATAACAGAGTCGATGTCACAAATCTTCATTTCTGCTTGGATGGTAGACTTAACTATATCTAAAAGCCAGTGAAAAGAGTTTACTAAAAATAACACAATCCAGGGAATACTTTCAAATATAGACCTGAAAACTATTATATTTAATATGAAAATAATTACTATATGTATTGATACACCCTGCATTCGCTGCTTTATATCAGGATCTATTTTCAATTTGCATAACCGATCATTCTGGAAAACAAAGTCACCGGCCAAATGTGCTAGTAACAAAGCCAAAAAGTAATCTGAAAACATCCTTCTTCACCTCACCAGCTTATAGATAACCCGCAGTTATGACCTTATCTAAATAATAACATAATGAAATGACAATAATTTGTATGATTTGTACGATTTTTATAACTATATAAGTTATAAAACAAAGATATAACCTATACAGTTATATCTTAAAAATATAATAAATTTTTATTTGTAATTTATAGTTTATACAGGACTGGCATAGCTATTTTTTTTTCGATTTCCTCGTGCTTTTGGTGTATCTAAACACGTCTTAATGAGGGCATCAACGGTTGACTCCAGCTCTTTAATCTCACTCCAATAAGCTGAAGCCACCAGCTTACTAACTAAAGGTTGGGTACAGTTTAATAAGCTAGCAATGTCTCTTTGATTTTTATTTTCTCTTAAATATGGCAAAATCTCATTAAACCTATTGGCTTTGTGTATCCAGAACTTTCGCGAAACGGCAAGGAGCCCCAGCAAAGTATTTATTGTAGTTTCATCTTGCTCAATAATAGTGCTAGGTTCTGCCTTGAAAATTATGGCATGCCCTTTTCTATTATGGCTTATATCCAAAGCTTTTCTGGCGTAATGAAACGCTGGTCCATCCATACCTAGGGCTACTTTTTTAATATCCGTTAATATGCGCCCCAAACCAATACCAAAACGCACTTCTACAAATTTTTCCTTATAACTTTCTGCGTTAATACCTTCAATAACACAGGAAATAATCTCATACAGTGGTGCATTAGGTCGCAATAGTCCCTGGAATTCGTCGCCTAGCGTAATAAGAAAATCTGACACAATAAACTCTCGATACAGCTGGTTCACAGAGTCAAGTGTTTCCTCTAACCTAGATTGTACTTGTTTTCGCTGTTCACCAATAATCTTTTTGGAATCAACCAAATCTCCAATTACTGCTAGATAACGATTGCTGGTCATTTTTTCGTCCCTCCTTCCAGATACAAAGGTATTATTTACCAAAATATACTTATTAACACCATCTATTTTCCGTACATAATAAATTCTTTATCCGTTAGGTCTAGTGAATATTAAAATATGTAAAATAAAGCAGAATGTGAATTTGTTTTAATGGTTGGAATGGCGGAATCGTGACAATCCCTTTGGAGATAAAAACTGCGCTGATTATCCCTTAGCCGGCTACTTTAATCCTTTTGAGCATAAATAGATCACTATTACCATATACTTCCTCAAGTATATCATAATAGTGATCTATTATTCGAGGGTTTTACTATAATCGCGAAAATTCTACTTTTAAGTTTAAGTGAAATTATTCTCGAACTCTTTCAACAAATTACCTTAGGTACCAGAATAAATCGTTCAATCAAGCTCCCTTAAGATAGCATTCTTTTCGCCATCTCCACCAATCGTGCGTCCAGCATTGGCCCTGCTCCGCGCTGAATCAGCGCTAACGATTCACCTAGAGTCATCGCCAGACGATAAGGTCGATCCTCCGTTAGTGCCACAAAGATATCTGCAATTGCCATCAAACGGGATCCCTCATCGATTTCGTCTCCCACCAAAGCAAAAGGATATCCTTTGCCATCGAGACGTTCATGGTGATGAGCAGCCCATTCCACCATGCGAGTAGGAAAACCTGCCTCCGTCAATAAGCGATGCGTATGGTACGTATGCGTACGAATGATATCAATCTCAGAGCTGTTAAGTGGCCCCGGTTTATCCAGAATTTTCTTAGGTACAGAGAGCTTCCCCAAATCATGTAGTAAGCCTGCCACATAGATTTCGTGAAGCCGCTCCGACTTCCAACCTAATCCCCTAGCCAAACGCTCTACTGTTTCAGCAACCGACCGTGAGTGTCGCGCCGTAAATTGACTCTTCTGATCGATCAAATCAGCAAACGTTGTCGCCAAATCATCTGTGAACCCTATTTCTAATTCGCGCGTCGCAGGTAATTGCCACTGTCCAAATAAGAGCCCTAAAGAAATCTGGAGTAAATCAGGTTGTTCGATATCTAGCCAAAAAGCCTCTTTTTGAGCTACGTGTTTAAACGCAGAGGCAACCTCGGGATAAAACAACGTCCCAGTTTCCGCCGTGACCCATTCTATAATCTCGTCCCGCTCCCCATGGCTAGTTAAAGTCCGCTTCAAGCGAAGATCAACCTGATCTGCCAAGGACAAAATACGGGCCATTAACGGTACTTCCTCGTATGGCGCACGCAAAGCACTGGCCAAAGGATCTGGAGTTTCATGGTGATATTTGATCGCTGTGGTAAGAATCTCTCCCGATGGAAAACGTTCGACTATTGCCGCTCCAGAAAGGCAATGTTTTTCTAGGATCCGCGGATCTCCATTATATGCTCGAAAGCAACCAAGTGCTCCAATATCATGTAAAAGCCCAGCGACAGTGAGCTCCACCAACTCTTCTTTACTAAATTTTAGTACCCGACCTAAACGCATGGCAATATACGCTACACGTTCTCCGTGACGTTGCCCCAGTGAAAACTGTAAGCCCCTTTCAATTTCTTCATCTACCAAACCGAGATCAAGCGCATGTGAAAAACTCCACATACGGCGAAGATAGAAGGCATCTTGCAACAATTTCCGTTCCCCCAATAAAGCTACTTCTTGCTTTTTAGATATCAATCAGAAACCCCAACTTTATTTGACCAAAGAATTCAAGGGCAAGAAAAAACCGTCTCCGATTTACACGCAAAGCAGGACGGTGCACATGAAATGTGCCGTCCTCCAACCTCTTCGAAATGTCTAAACTTCCTCCGTACCACAACCACAAGCCCGGGACGAAGTGTGACAAGCGCTCGATGTCTACTTAAGCCGACCAGCAAACGTCCGTGCAGGCTCCCGGCCCCAGATACAGGGCAGCGCACATGAACGTGCAACCCTCAATGCGCCAAGACGACGCAATTGCGCAGGAACACTCACTCATGTTCTGCCCGACTCCAAAAGACAGGAGCTTGCGCGGTTAGTTTGCTCTGCGCTGTGTCACCTAATCACCTAATCTCGCAAACCCATCTGCGCCAGACTCGTCGCCGAGTTAGCCACATCTTCAGATGCAGCCCCTATTTGTCCAGCAGTCAGTGCTAAAGCATCAATCTGTTGAGCAATTCCCTGAACCTGTTGGATACTGGCATTAATTGCAGACATAATGTCTCCAAAACGGCCTACCACTTCGCTTGCCTCCGCTGCAGCAATCTGCATGGCGTCAGTGGTTTGAGCAATGGATTGATTCACGGCCAGAGTATTTTGCTTTGTGAGCATAATCAGTGCACTGATCTCTTTGACAGACTGTTCGGAATGAGTGGCGAGCTTCTTCACTTCCTCCGCAACGACACCGAAGCCTCGACCACTTTCTCCTGCACGTGCCGCTTCGATGGCAGCGTTTAAGGCCAAGAGATTGGTTTGGGAAGCAATTTCCTTGATCACATCCGTAACCGAAGCAATACGCGCGGAGCTATTATCGAGTTCGGTCATTTTCCCTTTCATCTCGGATGTCATACCCGCTAGACGCAAAATCGTTTCTGAGATCATTTGAATCTTTCGGGCACCCTCTTGTGCCAAAGCATCCACCTTTCCAGAGAATTGAGCCGCCTCAGACGCATTATTCGAAATTTGTGCTGTGGCTTCATTCATTTCCGATGCAGAGGCCGCTGTTTCTTCCGAAGTTGCCGCTAAGGCTTGGCTGGCTTCACTGACCCTGCGTTGCAAGCTATCAATTTCATGTAAGGCCTTCTCTAACTCAGCCTTTTTGTCAATTTCGGTCATATAAGATTGAATATAGCTAGCCATAACGACTTGCTGGTCAAAACTCAAGATTCTCTGAACAGCTAAAGAGGCGCGAATGGCCTGGTCAGTTTTTTTACGATAGTGCTTAAAAATCCGAGGTATGATTTCGTCGCAAAGAATTTGATTGGCACTCAGATAATAAAACGGAGGTAGATTGATCCGATTGTGAACCTCCCCAATCGTAACTCGCCACTGCATAAACTCTTCATCAATCTTGTCCGGAAAGAGAGAAAGCAGATACTTCTTCATGGTTATTTTCAACTTTTCCACAGACGAAAATTGTTCAATAATCGCTTTAAGCCCTGGTAATGTTGTGACATGAGCGTAGAAATTTCGGATGATTTCCTCCGAATCATGTTCAACGACTGATCTAACCTCTTTAATCAAGACCAACTGTTCTGAATCTATTCTCAACAAGCGAATGGATTCATCTAAGTCAAACTGGTGTAAGCGAATCAAACAGATCATCCTTTCATTATCTATCATTAAATTTTCTATTTAAGTGAGATTTCCTTCAAGCTACGGGAGTGGTTCGCCAAACTCAATTTTCGACTTTAGTTAAACGAGTTCACTATTTTCATGGGATTAAATTTATAATCCCTATTCCCCAGAAAGTATCTGATCCTTATCAGTAGTAAATTCTTTACCTTCGAGTAGAATTCCTAAGGCTGTGAGAACTACGTTTACCGTACAAAAGGCATCGTGCTCATCAATTGCACAGTCATCACATATACTTTGTACCTCACCGAAGGCCTCTTGCAATTCCATATTTTTATATCGTTCGGGAATCAAGGGCACGCTCCGGAACATATCCAGAATGTCCTCTGGGATCTTATCGTTAAATTTTTCCCCTGTCTGAGCGGATAAACTTAAGAATTCCTTGGCCATGAACAATTGGCACAAGGCAGAACATTTACACCCTTCCGCACAAGATTTATCCATCTTTGAAAATGCCTTATAGGCACTAAGCTTACTGAACCCCCGAGTTGCCATAGTAATCCCTGCTCCTTTTTTACTTTTAGTTAGGTCGTACTTATAACTATTACACAACATGCGGGTTATTCAGGACTTCTTCGATTGCCAGCGCAAACCGTTCCGAACCCGTTTTCTCTAAGACATGATAAAGCCGAACCCGGGCTCCTTCACCAAGCTCTGCTCCAAATTCCTCTGCCCCTTCAGCATAAGTTTCCAAAATCCGTTTCACTACAGGGATAACCTGGGTCCGAGGAATTCCTTTTCGCACTAATTTTCCATGCGTAGGACTCATCCCTGACTCAGAACCACCGATCCAAATCGAATATTTCCCGCGTGGCTCTGCCATCAGCCCCAGATCCTGGCATTGCACACCAGTACAATTGCGCGGACAACCAGATATTCCAATTTTAAAATCCCAAGGAAGAATCGTTCCGTAAAAGGCCTCATCAAGTTCCTTGGCGAGGCCTAAGGTATCTCCCCGAGAGTTTGGTGAGAATCCTTTACCAGGACATGCCGCGATGTTCCGAACGCTCCTATGTAAATTCGCTACACGGAGACCGATTGCTTGGAGCTGTTCTAAGGCAGTCTCAACTTTTTCTTTTGGAATAAGGAGCAGCGAGGTCATACGACGTGTGTTTTTAATGACCCCATCCTCCCCGACAATCTCGGCCAAAACCCGCACCTGTTTCCCGGTCAAAACCCCGCCCGGGGAATTTACAATTATGGCCACGATCCCGTTGGCTTGTTCCGCGATGGCCCAATGAATTCCGCTCTCACATTCAATCGCATCACCAGTCCAGCGATATTTATCATCTCGTTGAAGTTCCGTCATAAAACGTCTCCTCTCAAACAATTAAAGTAATTCTTAGTTATATTTCTATATATTTCGACTAAATCCTGCATGTTTGATTAGAATTTAAATATTATCCTAGAAACAGCAAAAGAGAGCCTCCGCGTTTGGCTCTCTTAGCTATTCATTCATTATCAAGTGATTGTTCAATTCATTGCTAAAAAGGTGTTTTGCTATGTTGACTCTTAATTTGTGCTTCATCCAGCACGACGACGGGTTACACGTTGAGTAAATTCATGAAAGAAAGGTTCGACTTCCGTTTCTAATTGTTCCACCGATCCATCGGACAAGACTTCATAAATTTTAACCTCACCGCCACCCTTCGTCCACTCGTGGCAACATTCTCTGCAGTAATACCGTTCACGGCCAATTCGGCCTACCTCACGTGCTCCACATAACGGGCAACCATTCATAACTCATGCCAACTCCAATCAGGATTTCAAAGACTATTTACATTATACCGCAAAACCCTTGACTTTTGCGGTATAAATTGTGAAGCTTTTGTGTACATTTCACTCTAAGAGGGTTTAATGCCCAAAAATAATTGCAAAATAATCCCAAATTTATCGAAATCTGATATTTTTCAGGTATGATTTCGAAAAAAATAGGATTTTAAGCAATAAAAGTCGAAAACTTTTTAAAATTTGCATTTTCCACTTAAATATAATAATTGAAATAATCGTAGGAATTCTCCAGGAATTACAACATCAGAAGTAATTTCCTTACTGAGGAAGATGGTTGGCGCAGGAACCTCGCTTTGAACAAGGGGCGTAACAAAACTCAGAAATTTTTCTGAGTGGTGGTGGGCTATCCTCGACAATAACGGCGATTCCCGAACAAAAAGGGTCTGTAACAAACTGGAGAACAAGTTTAGTTACAGACCCTTTTATTTTACAAACTTAAGCTCTTTTGTACTGTGCCTTTCCAAGGTCATAAAGATTGTTTCCCTCATGATCAATGATCACTATGACAGGGAAATCCTTGACGACTAAACGTCGTACTGCTTCTGGTCCCAGTTCAGGATAGGCGATTACCTCAGCCGAAACAATGCGTTTGGCAATCAAGGCTCCCGCTCCGCCAATCGCTCCGAAGTAAACGGCACCATGTTTCTTCATCGCTTCAATTACTTCTGAAGAACGGAGACCTTTGCCAATCATTCCCGTTAATCCTTCGGCGATCAGCTTTGGAGAATAAGCATCCATCCGACCGCTTGTCGTCGGCCCTGCCGAACCAATCACCTGACCTTCTTTAGCGGGACTGGGCCCTACGAAATAGATGATTTGATCTTTCATCGTGAAGGGAAGGTCAATGCCTTGCTCCATCGCCTCGACCATTTTTTTGTGGGCTGCATCGCGCCCAGTATAAATCACACCGCTAATTAAGACATTATCCCCGGCTTTCAGACCTTTGACCTTTTCTTGGGTAAGGGGAGTTTCAAGGCATATGACTTCGCTCATACAATTGCCCTCCCTTGCAAGGTGATTTCTTTATGACGAGTAGCATGACAGCCAATGTTTACGGCAACTGGCATTCCGGCGATGTGCGTGGGATAGACCTCTAAATTGACAGCGAGAGCAGTTGTCACACCACCAAATCCTTGCGGACCAATGCCAAGTCGATTAACCCGATCTAACAACTCTTCCTCGATCTTCGCCAGACGCTCTTCTGGATTATGGCTTCCCACTTCCCTAAGTAAGCTCTTTTTGGCAAGCAAGGTTGCTTTTTCCATCGTTCCGCCAACGCCTACTCCCACAATAATCGGAGGACAAGGGTTACCACCCGCTCGATCGACGGTGTCCACCACAAATTGCATTGCACCTTCCAACCCCTCAGAAGGCTTGCACATTTTCAAGCCCCCCATATTCTCACTGCCAAACCCTTTCGGAGCCACTACCATGTGCAAAGAATCGCCGGGGACAATATCATAATGAATCACAGCTGGCGTGTTATCTCCTGTATTGACCCGCTCAAAGGGGTCCTTGACTACTGATTTGCGTAAATATCCTAAGTCATAGCCACGGCGCACCCCTTCATTAATCGCCTCGGTGAGACCCCCACCAACCACGTGCAAATCCTGGCCTATTTCAACAAATAGTACGGCCATCCCAGTGTCCTGACACATTGGAACTCTTTCTTCGTGTGCAATTTCTGCATTCTCAATGAGTCGTTCTAACACCTCAATACCCAAGGGAGAACTCTCATCCTTTAAAGCTTTTTGAAATCCAGTCATGATGTCCGAGCCTAGATCATAATTTGCATCGATACATAGTTTTTCAACCGCTGAAATAATCTCTTCCACGAGTATTTCCTTCATCTTTTCGAATCCCCTCCTCTAAAGACATTTCCCGGTAGCAAATAAAGAATTCCTAATATATATGATAGTTCTGAATATTGTGAACTCTTCCTCTCATTTTACTACTTGGCCAAGCAAATGCAAGAGGAAATTAATTATCAGTTTTTGCAGAATAAACGTCGGAATACGGACTTGAACCAGTATTGTTTACTGCCTGAACTTTATAATAATAGGTAGTATCCGCCCATAGACCAGTATTTATATAGCCCGTGGTTGTTACTGTCGCAAGATGGGTATATGTTCCAGACGACGAGGTTGCTCCGTAAACATAATAGGATGTTGCTCCGCTTACTGAATCCCAAGTAAGGTTAATTTGGCTGGCACTCGCGGTGGTTGCAGTTATATTTGTCGGTGTGGAGGGTGCATCAGACCCATTGGAACTTCCATGAAGACTAGTTAGAATACTTTCAGGTACAATGACGGTTCCTCCAAAAACAACTTCTTTTTCGATACTACTTGCCTTACTTCTAAAGAAATTTATGGTTGACTGATCGACAGGATCGCTAACCAAGATAACTGGTGAATTTGTCAATGAAGCTAACGCTGACCCTGATAAAGCATCCGTGAAATATTCCCCTGTTGATATATAGCAGGTGCTGAAATCCAGTTCATTTGCGAATTCTTTAATAATACTAACATTTGTTTCATATCTATTGATCCCGCTAAGACGTTTAGGAGACGGAAGTTGCTTAAAGACATTCTCACTTATAACACCGGTTCCGCCGACAACATAGGTACTTTGTACATTTTTTAATAAATAGTTTTTTATATTTTCAGGCAAAGTATCCTTCGGTGTAAGGATAATCGGCATGCCCTTCATTGTAGCAATGGGCGCAATTGACAAGGCATCCGGAAAACTTACCCCACAAGCAACTACTGCTTGATCGGAGTCTCCCATGGCTTCAGCAATTTTTATCGATGTTTCATACAGATCCTTTCCCGCAATCCTTGAGACTTCTATTCCCATGTCTTTTATGCTTTGTTCAACGGCAGATGATACAACACCGGTTCCGCCTATGATAATAACGTTCTTTGTCTTTAAACGTGAAAGCTCAAGCTTTGTTTGGGCGTTTAAGCTAGCCTTTGTCGTCAGTAACAAGGGTGAATTATATTTTTGGGCCAGTGGGGCACTGCATAAAGCATCAGAAAAAACTTCCCCACTTACGATAATGGCGTAATACGAAGTATTCCATCCTGCTTTGGAGACTTCAACAGAAGTTGCATACATATCATTCCCCGCTAATCGCTCCGACTTGATTTCTGATGTTGGATCAGATGGAGGAGTAGTGGTGCCTGACTTAGAAGTTTTTGCATCAGCTCTTGAAGAATAGTCGCTTGTGTCACCAGAACTGTTGACAGCTCGGACTTTATAATAATAGGTGGTATCTGCTGACAAGCTGGTGTTTGTATAGTTTGAGCTTGTCGTTGTAGCAATTTTAGAGTAGGTACCTGAGGAGTCAGTTGATCTATACACATAATAGGATTTTGCGTCACTGACAGAATCCCACTTCAAATATATTTCACTGGAGCTTTCAACTGTAGCGCTAAGATCATTTGGTGCTGACAGATCATCTGACTCATCCGTCGTTGCATGTTCTTTGGAAGAATAGTCGCTTTTACCGGTACTGTCGACTGCTAGGACTTTGTAATAATAGGTGGTGTCAGGCGACAAGTTTGTATTGGTATACTTTGAGCTTGTCGTTGTAGCAATTTTGGAGTAGGTGCCTGAAGACGAGGTTGACCTATAAACTTGATAAGATGTAGCGTCACTGACAGAATCCCAGTCCAGGTATATTTCATTGGGGCCTTCTGCCGTAGCAGTAAGGTCTTCCGGTGCTGAGAGACTATCTGATTCATCCGAATCATCGGACTCATCGGACTCATCCGTGGTTGCATACTCTTTGGAAGAATAGTCGCTTTTACCGGTACTGTTGACTGCTAGGACTTTGTAATAATAGGTAGTGTCAGACGACAAGTTCGTGTTGGTATACTTTGAGCTTGTGGTTGTAGCAATTTTGGAGTAGGTGCCTGAAGACGAGGTTGACCTATAAACTTGATAAGATGTGGCGTCACTGACAGAATCCCAGTCCAGGTATATTTCATCGGGGCCTTCTGCCGTAACATTAAGGTCTTCCGGTGCTGAGAGACTATCCGACTCATCTGAATCATCGGACTCATCCGTCGTTGCATATTTTTTGGAAGAATACGGGCTTTCACCAGCACTGTTGAGGGCTAGGATTTTGTAATAATAGGTGGTGTCAGACGACAAGTTTGTGTTGGTATACTGTGTGCTTGTTGTTGTAGCAATTTTGGAATAGGTGCCTGAAGACGAGGTTGACCTATAAACTTGATAAGATGTAGCGTTATTGACGGAATCCCAGTCCAGGTATATTTCACTGGAGCTTTCTGCCGTAGCGCTGAAATCTGTCGGTGCTGATGGAATACTTGCCGCTAACGTGGTTTTGGGAAACAATAATGTTGAAACTAATAGGCAAAGCATCATGGTTATAAATCTGAGATTAACCTTTTCCATCCATTTACCTCCTCAATATTCTAGAAAATATTTTCCATATCATTCCTTATCAGTATTCAAGCAGATGTTTAATGTCTTTTCTCATCTGCGAAAACCTTACTACTTCTTTATTCTTGTCATATCTGCATAATCCTTCCTATCGTTGGGAAATATTTTAGAGTGAACTCGTTCAACTAAACGCCATCCATAAAGCCTTCTAATAAATGTAGAAATACTGTAACTCCTAATAAATCTGCACTCCCGCCCGGACCTATCTTGCGTCTACAAAAATCCTTATCCATTTCTTCGATCGCCTTAACTCCTGCGGGCGTTCTCATACCCCCCATAGAAATAATCTGCTTAGCTCTTTCTTGTACTTCTTTTAACACACCAAAGGAGTGCCTATGCAAAATATTTGTATCCTCGTTAAACTGCATAATACCTAACAGAGTTTGCACTAACCTTGAGTTTTGGTTTAACTCGTGATTTTCCTTATAAAACTCCAGGGAAAAGTCAAAGACCGTGGGTAATCCTCTTTGAACTTCTCCTCGGATACCTTCAACGTTATAGGTTAAAAAGAGTCTTTCACCGTGCGTCAACACAGATTTTGGGAGGTTTTTCAGTTCGCTAACTCTTGAATTTAACTCCTGTTCCACTAAACCTTCGGTCATATCTTGAATAATACTCTGCAATGATGAGAAGCAGGTACCCGATTGTATGGCTTTCCCTCCGGCCGCACAGCAAATACCCATTAAAAAAAGTGTTCCCTTGTGGGTATTGACGCCCGCAGTTTTGTGAAACATTTGGCATTCACCCAGTTGCCCAATCCGCCGAATTTGCCTGAAAATCTCTTTCGCGCTATCGTAAGAAAGCCCCGCTTCCGCACAACGGATCAGAGGATTAATAAGAGCGGTGGCACTATCAAGAAATGTGAAATAATCCATGTCACTATGTGCGCCTTTAGATACTTTAGAAACCAGCCCCGGCGACGGGGTGCAGGAAACCTCATAAAGCATTGCTTGTACTGCCAGACTCGCTAGGTGGATGGCTCGGTCATCGATATTTCCTAAACCTTTCTTCAATGTACTCTATAACCTCACTCTCACTATGTCGCCTCGCTCTTACGCAATGATGGGCATAGTCCTCACAGAGATAACATTTTCGTTTCGAAAACCCAAGTTCCTGTCGACTTATACTAGACCCCGATCTATTATACACGTCGAGATCTAAGCATCGCCCCAGACTATGTCCTTCTTCAATTTTGATGGCCAGCGTCTTTAAAGCCCAAACCCCTTCATCAACCGCAACGTAAAAAGCAGGACCGTCCGCCCCTTGGGTAAAAAGAGTTTCCCTCACCTTATCGCTTAGAATTGTACAAATCACAGGGCTCATTTCATTAATCATAGCTACTGTTATAGTGTTCGTTTTCTTGAGCCCAGGATAGTTTACTCTCATCCCTAAAAGCGGGGTGTTATAGCGTTTTAGGAGTTGCTCAATCAAAACAGCCCTTTGCTCCCTTGCTGCAAGCAGTTCATCAGCGGTGCATTCTTTCATCACTTAGTGCGGAGAGTCGCCACGTTTCAGCTTCTCCACGATCTCCTTTCCAAAACTTGTGTTTAGAAACTCTAAAGTCACTTCAGGCAGAAGATTGTTGAGTTCCTCACTCTGAAAATCTCCTACCTTCAGTAGGTTTCTAACTCGAGATGCACTTATAGCACTCTCTCCCAAGGATTTTCTCGGAATTACCGTCACCTTGACACCGTAGGACGGAAGGACTTTCTCTAAAGCCGCATTATAAGCCGCCGTAACCGGGCAATAGGGTTCTTCCCCTATATATCTCTTCGTAATGTTCAAGCGACCGCAAAAGTATTTGCCGAAAATTGAGGCGTCTAACTCTGAATATGCCCGTACCCTTGCCCCCTCTTCCTTTATAAAGTAGGAAGGAAAAGTAGTTGAGGATATTATGTACTCTCCACTGGGTAATACCTGAACATTTTCTAAATGCTCGACTCCCTTACTAACCAGTTCATATCTTGTTTTAAAGGGAAAAATAGATCGGTCCTCTTCAACAACAAACACCAGGACTTCTTGATTGTTCTTTGAAACTTCTTCTATTAAATAGTAATGTCCTAAGGTAAACGGATTACAATTCATCACAAGAGCTGCTTTTTCCGCAACTCCCAGCGAGTACCTGCTTTTCATTTCTGTGATAGCTTGCTGGATGTCATAAATCCCATTTTCCAAGAGAGCAACATCGGCATTGCTCTGGATAGGTTTATAGTTAAGAGCTTCAAAGAAATGTGAGTTCGCAGGTTTCGTAAAGATAAAGCTGTGGTATATACCCTCACTAAAAAGTTTATCGATCAGACTGGAAATCAAGCTGGCAGTTAGCCCTTCACCTCTAAATTCTTCTTTGACCGCAAAGCATTTTAGGACACTCTTCGCTTTAGAACAAGTGGCAAGAATATTCCCTCCGCCCGACACACCATCCCTAATGATTAGGGTATAATCCACATCTTGATCTAGTACTAAGTCAAAACCCTGGAGAAAGACTTCTACTTCTTCCCTTGCTACCCGATCCTTGAGATTTACCCGTAGAGGGTTAACTCCGTTCATTGATTTCGTCTCCTTTAGATGAAGGCAAATGAAGTTAGCAGATTACGACTTGTCGGCCTAAATGGTGCGAACGGTCTAAAAACACGGCCTACACACTATGCCTCACTCTGCCTCACACTGCCTTTACTACATCGATAACGCTTCCGTCCCGATATTCCACTACAGCTACGATCTTCTCTAGCGTTTGTACACCCTTGGGTATTCCCGTAATTCTCTCAGCCATCTCTTTTAATTCGTCGATGCTCACCAGAGGAAGGTTCGTATGACTGAGCTTTTCCATTAAATCTACTCTTCTAGGATTGACCGCGATTCCTCGTTCTGTCACGACCACATCAATACTTTCTCCAGGGGTTGTAATCGTTGTCACTCGATCCTTGATGATTGGAAGCCTAGACTTCATAAGATTAGTGACGACGATGGAAAGTTTTGCACCGGCCGCCGTATCACTATGCCCACCAGAACCACCCATGATCACTCCATTGGAACTTGTTGTCACATTGACATTAAAGTCGGTGTCGATTTCAGTAGCTCCTAGAATCATAATATCTAGATTGTTCACCACCGCCCCCTTGGTGTGAGGATTTCCATACATGGAGGCAGACATAGCTTGGTGGGTGGCATTAGATCTAAAGGAGTCGATGGCTTTTAGGTCAAAGCATTGGACATCAAAGAGAGTTTTAAAGAGTCCCTCTTCTAACATTTCCACAAGGTAGCCAGTGATTCCGCCGGAAGCAAAGCTCCCTACCACACCTTCACGCTGCATAATATCTTTAAGCTCTGAGGCGACTGCTAGGGAGGTTCCGCCTGCTCCGGTTTGAAATGACATGCCATCCTTAACTAAACCAGACGCTTTTATCACCTCAGCTGTCCTTTTAGCAATGATTAAGGCCACTGGATCTTTGGTAATTTTAGTGGTTCCCGAAACGATTCCTCTGGGATCTCCGATGGATTCAACCTGGACCACGTAATCAACAAAGACTTGGCTTATTTGAATCGGGCAGGCAGGGAAAGATACTAAATTGTCGGTAATAGCAACCGTTTTATCCGCATATTCTGCATCAGAAATAGCATACCCTAATGTGCCGCAAGCTGATTTACCATATACCCCATTAATATTGCCGTAAGTATCTGCCGTGGGTGATGCGATAAAGGCCACATCGATATGCAAATCCCCACTTTCTATGGCCCTTGCCCGTCCGCCATGGGTTTGCATGATAGCAGGTTTTTTCAATTTACCCTTCGATACTGCTTCCGCCACAGGACCAGATATGTAGTTTGAGACAAGACCCGTGACGACACCATTTTTGAAGTGCTCTACTAGGGGTTCATGAATTGGGAATATCGAACTAGCAGCAACGGTTAAATCCTTTAGTCCTCTTTTGGCCAACCCCTCAAGGACCATATTTAAGACATGATCACCATTTCTTAAATGATGATGAAAGGAAATAGTCATGCCATCTTTGATTTTGAGCAGATCAAAGGCCTGTTCCAGGTCGTCTAATACTTTCTGATTCGCAGGGGTTACGCTTGTCACATTCACTGCTTTTCGGGTCTTAATCCCATAATTCCTAAAAGTACCTTGAAACGGACTAACCTCTCCATACCCCTCAATATAAGCTGGGAGATCCCGACCTAATATCGTCTTCATCTTGCTCCACCCTCGCCACTAATAAGTCCTAGCCTAATACCTTGGTCCACCGTGGATGTTGCTCTATTGATAACCGGAGCATCGATCATTTTGCCGTCTAAGGCAAAGACTCCTTTTCCTTCCTTCTCTGCTTCCTCCATGGCATCTAGAACCCTCAACGCATGATTAAGTTCCGCCTCTGACGGTGCAAAAACAGAATGGATAATCTCAATCTGTCTTGGATTGATCGCTGATTTTCCTGTCATGCCCAAGCTCTTGGCCTTAGCGGTATCCTCTGCAAGTCCCTCGTAGTCATCCGTATCTGTGAACGGAGTATCAATAGAATCGACCTTTAGAGCCCTACACGCAGTAGCCACCTTATTGCGGGCATAAAAGATTTCCTCTCCCTCTCTAGTTCTTGCGATTCCTAAATCCGCAGTCAAATCCTCTCCTCCGAGTAATACCCCCACTACTCGCGTTGAGGCCTGTATTACATTGTACACAGTTTCCAATCCAACGGCCGTTTCTATGAGAGCAATCAGTTTAATACTGCCCGCGAGATATCCTTCTTCAGATTCTATTTGATCGAGCATTTTATCGACAAGCTTTATTTGTTCTTCATTTGCCTTCGGGATTAATAAGGTATCTGGTTTAACTCTGGCGATCATATCCACATCGTGTGGCCCAAATTCTGTATCCAAGGGGTTAACTCTCACGACGACTTCGACCTCTGAGTAATCGATCGTTTTAATGGCTTCTCTTACTAAAATTCTGGCACTATCTTTCTCCGTGAGACTGACTGCATCCTCTAAATCCAGGATAATGGAATCCGCCCCTAGAATTGCCGCATCTTGAAGCATGCCTGGGTTGTTTCCCGGCATAAAAAGCATTGATCTTCTTAGTTTTTCCACGTTCCCACCTCATCAAATTCTGCTCAGCCAACAAACTCTACAACTAGCCAAGCGCAGCGTACGCTTTAGTTAAAGCATATGATACAGTATCTATCTATCCCCTTCTACAGGGCTCTCTTAATAGCTGTTTCAACTCTTGCTCCGATCGTATAATCTAAAGCTCCCTTATCTTGGGCCTTAATCTTAATCCCCTCTACACTCATTTCCTTAACCTTATGTAAAATCACTTGCTCAATCACATCGCCAAACTGCTGCATAACGATACTTTCAAGTTCAAGTTCCACTCCTTCAGATTCAATGGGCATGACCATAATTAGAATATCATTGGATTCCAAAGAACCCGCTTTAGCAACCTTCGTTATTTTCATCGGAAATCACCTCATTTAAATAACTTTTTTAACCCTCGGGCTATAAATATAAATCCTAGGTAAATTGCAAACGCAACTAAGAAACCCCAGAGGCCTTCCGTGATATCTTGAAATTCCATGTTGCCACGACCTGTTATTTTTTGCCCAATCTCAATGGCGAAAACTAGAACAACAAGGACAGTAAACGTATAGATAAAGGAAATTGCCGTTAGGCTATACCGAACAAGATACTTAAAAAACTTATTTACAATTATAAAAAGCACTATCCCTAAAAGCCCGATGACAAAAAAATGTAGCTGCTTATCGTTAAAGTGCAGACCCAAGTGACGTGACAATAAGACTAAGTTGTCGTGGAAATAGTTCATAATGCTGGTTATAAGTCTCAATACGTCGCTCATGCTTTAACCTCCAAGTATAACTCCCTTCCAGCCCTGAGGGTCGCGCTCACACGCGCCCCTCACAACAACACCCTATCGCCCCATTAAACTGTGGCTCCTTCGGCACTACAATCCGCTTACCCGAGCCCGCCTCCAAAAGCCGCCCTACTGCGTGGTTATGCGCAACCCCCCCGGTAAAGACCAAAACCTCCCCAGTGAAAGAACGAAGGAGAGGTAAAATACGTTTAACGATTGTGGAATTAACCCCTGCCGCGAGTTCAGCTAAAGGAAACCCTTCAACAATTTTCCCGATCAGCTCACTTTCGCCAAACACCGCACACGTCGAGTTCAACTCCACCGGAGCATCAACATATTGCCCGAGCTGCTCAAGGGACACATCAAGTATAGTCGCCATATTTTCTAAGTAGCGTCCTGAAGAGGCCGCACACTTATCGTTCGTCATAAAATCGACCATTTTCCCGTTACGGACCTGAATGATTTTACTGTCTTGTCCACCAAGATCAACCAACGTAAAATCTTTGAGCCCCGTCTGATAAATCGCTCCCAATACATGCGCCTTAAGCTCCGGAATCGCCGCTCCACCGGCAAGCTCTAAAGTATTACGCCCATAACCAGTGGAAACTAAGCAATCCACCACTGGCAATCCCAAAGCCTCAAAGTCCACGACCAGCTTCTCGCCCTGCTTCCGCCCATATTCCCGGTAAAACCGGATCGTATCCAGGCTTTCCAAGCGGAGAATCTCGAATCCTTCCTCCTCGTTCTCCGACCTCATGAGGGCGATCTTCACACTCCGGCTTCCTAGATCAATTCCACAGATAGTTTGTCCAGACATGCGCGCCCCTCCTAAAAGTATGTACTAAATTAGTACCCCCATTCAATCCCGTTCTTGCATACAACACTTGCGCCCTAGTTTGGCACGACAATCGCATGGCCGAGGGACGTGTCTCACGACCCGAGCATGGATAAGAACGACTCCAACCTCATTTTACTTCGCGCATCTAAGCCTGTTGGATTTTCCCCTTCCAAGGTCAGGATCGGGTAATCCAGCTTTTTCCGGATAATCAAATCTTCGATCTGACGATAACAAAAGCTTTGTGTATAGTGAATAATCCCGTCTAGTTGGCGGCGCTCTGCCTCCCGCTCAATATCCTCAAGCCGTTGAAACACTTTGTATGGATAGGTGTATAAGCGGTACTGTTCTACGACGTCATCCGTCTCAAAGGGCATCGCAAACTGTCTCTGGACTTCATTAAATACAACACGGGCTCCGTGTTTTTCTAAGAAATCATACATTTCGGGGAAAATTGGTGGAACTCCGATAAAACCAAGACGAAGCTCACGTCCCTTTCCACGTGTCCCTGAACGCACCCGCTCTGAAAAAGGCTCTCGCTCTCGCGCTGTTTGAATAAACCCTTCCATCTCTCGAGCAAAGCCCTCAGGGTCGCCATTAAAATCTGAACAAGAAACAAGGTAGAGGTGGTTTTCAAATCCGCTCACCCGGTTTTCTTCCCAAGTCAAGCGGTCAATTTCCCACGCTAGGGCTCGGACCTGATCAAGTCGTTTCTTTTGCAGATTTACACCCTCCCACGTTGCTCCTAACGTTTCAATTAGCTTGTCCATTTGAAGCCGGAGCATGTCAGGATCTCGATCATACGGAAAAGCGAAAGGAATAATGTTGATTCCCTCCACTTCCCACGTCTCCATCAGGGCGTGAGTATTACTGCAATCTCCTTGAGTCACAGCAACAATGCTCTGAATCTCAGGGTTATGCAAGGCTGTCGTATATAATCCCTTGATCCAACCGCATACATTGCGCGGGTATCCAGCCAGCTCCGCTTCCTCCACTCGGCGCATAGCTTCCGGACCCGTAATAAAAATATTGTTCAAATCGACCGGTATATCTCCTGCTGCGAAAATCACTTCAACAGGCACCGTCGTTGTTAAGCCAATTTTGCCCATAATCGCTGTCTACTCCTTAAAATGTCTTTATATATACTCTATTTTAATCTTAAATCACAAAATGTTAAGTTGTAACTACGCAAAATCCCCTCTACTTAGATACAACACTTGAGCCCTAGTTTCGCGACTAACGCATGGCTGAACTAGGGTTTCGCAGACCTCTCTTAAGCACAGCGAGTGTCCTACTCATCTCATTGCTCACAATCATTAATCCTTCATCGACACCCATACCTGGTTTGGCGAGCATTTGGTCTGGTCGAGTAGCTAGAGATACATGTACCGCGGTCCTTGCACCACCATCCGTTTCATTGCAAGATCCCCCGACATAAGCACCTACCCCGAATTTCTTGGCATAGATGACTGCCTCAATGGTATTTTGAATTCCGCCTAAATCTGGAGTCTTGATTTGAACCATATCCGCCGCTTGAGCATCCACAAATTTAACGATATCCTCATACGTGTTGCACCACTCATCCGCGACGATTTCCACCTTTACTCCGTGAGCCTTCAATGCCTCGCGCAAAGACTTGAGTTGTTCAATCTGACCTTTCAAACTTCCAGCATCCATCGGTCCTTCAATTCTCAAATGTAGCGGTAACGCTGCCTTTTCTAACTTAACAAAGTACTCAACCATCCGCTCAATATCATCTTCAAAGGCGATACCAATCGTGCCGTAAACATCAATATGCAAAACTGGACGATAATCATCGCCACCAAGTGTCATGATCCTATTTCTAAGCCACTCGACATACCCGAGGAGTAATTCCCCGTTTTTCCCCAGCTTTGTCTCTACATTGTTAATTAATGCATGCGGTAACACCCCAGCGCGTTTAATAATCGCCTTATCGGCGTTATCATAACGATCATCTCCAGTTTGGGTGAAGATCGGAATTGGCTCAAGGATCATCGGAAGTTCGTATTCCTCAAGAATCACTTCCGTCATGGTCTTTTTCTTTGCTTTAGCAACCCCATCGAGAATAGCTTGGCTCACCCCATAACGAATGGCCGTATGATAACGGTCTCCATTCGGCCGTTCTAAATTCTCTATAACCCCCACCAAATCTCGAAAAGAATCCAGTTCCTGCCCTACCAACTTAGGAGCAATTTCTTCTAAAATGATTGGAATAAAATCTTCTGCCAAGAAAAGTGGATCACGACCACCACACCCAGAATACTGAACTGCCGCGCAATCCCCCGACGCCACTTGACCATCTTCCAAAATAAGCATAACCGAAATAGACTCACCTCGTTGGCGAACCGCCTTAAACCCCAGAGTTTGCGGCTCACCACAACACGTAAACCCATCCTGAGTAGCTCCACACTTAATCGCTTTCTGGTCATCAAAATAAAATCCAGTAAGCCCAGGCGAAGCAATAACGTCAACAATTTTCATATTATGTAGATCCTCCTTAAAATCGGTCCTCATGTTGCTTAGACAGGGGGACGGTTCTCTTGTCTGACATGACTGAGAAACTTGTCCCCGCACCCTCTATATAACTATCCTACTCATATTCAGTTCTAAGTTAATACTTAAAGAGACGCTGATACTGCAAACAAATGTCTATCATTTACGCAATCACGATACACGAGATTCAGACAGAAGAACCGTCCCCATGTCTCCGCTACTCATATTCAGTTCTAAGTTAATACTTAAAGAGACGCTGATACTGCAAACAAATGTCTATCATTACGCAATCACGATACACGAGATTCAGACAGAAGAACCGTCCCCATGTCTCCGTCGACCCTAGCCAGAGGGGCCGACGTGTCTCGCGGACCCTCTCGAGCGCCTTTCGTGAACGTGTCTCAATCGGCACCGCCCGCCAAGGATGTTAAGCCCTTGGCCGCCCAACGAGCATCCCTTTTCCGATTGCATAAATATCATCAATTACCATCTGAAATGACGGGTCCCTTCCTTCATCTCGTCCGCGCTTAGCGATGCGTTCTCTGTGAAACTCCTTGATCGTCTCATTGAAGGGAATATTTCCGAAATCTAAGAGACGCACTGCACCAGTGGTATCGCGGGCTGGGAGGATCTTCCCGGAATTATAACGACTCGGAGCGAATGGGACATCAATGACGCCGGCTTGAAAAGCCCGGACAGCGCCGACCGCGGCATCTCCTTCGCCTAGATCGAGCACTCTATCGAGTATGGCCCTAGTTTCCGCCAAGATCATTTCCTCTTCCAAAGCGAGTTCTGGAGTCATAGGCAGTTTTTGGTCTTTCAACATATTTAAAATCTGTTTTGTGGTGCGAAGTCCTGCCGCATTAGCCTCTTTGGTCGGAATACCGAGTGCTTCATGCGGAGTTTTGACGATAACTTTAGAAGCTTTAGCTAAGGCTGCTGCAACAGCACCCCAGGAAATAACCCCATAGGCCTTCGCCTCGTCTTGTGGGAAACCACCCATCCATTGGTGAAAGACCGTGGTAATCATGACTTTCGGCAAGCCGAGTTTTGCTAAATATTCTTCCGCGAGAATGGGGAGGGTATGCAGGGCTGCCACGTCTTGAATGAGATTACCGCATTGTCCGTATCCGAGTGTCAGGCTACGAACTCCTTGAGAGACCGCGAGGATCCCCTCAATAACAGCAACCGCATGGGAAATGGCCGGTGGCACGAGTGTTCCCGTCAAGGGACCGAAGGGCTCCCGGTTTATTTTGACCCCTTGCTCCTCGTACAGACCAATCAAGCGGTCCACATACTGCCAGTATTTAATCGTGCTTTCTATTGAAACGTCTTTAGAATACGGAATGTTATATGATATTCCGCCCCCTTCATAATCCGTAAAGCCACCAGCGATTGTAATTTCCGCCAGTAAACGGGCATCCGGGGTCCCGTGCCGAACTTGCACAGGCACTTGCACGCTTTCGACAACTCGCCGACAAGCTGCAACCCCATGGTTGACTGCCGGAAATCCGTTTAGCATGGAGCGCCCGATGGCTTGGCTTTCTTCAATACCCGCTTGTGCTTCTGTATATCGATTTTGACGGGTATAGGAATCAATCGTGGAGGGCAGGAAATCTGCCCCGCCTTCATCTTGGAGATACCGCAACAACTCGATATGCTCATTGAGAAGGGCCACACCCGCGCGAGGTTGAGCATAGGTTATCCCTTTTGCCTTTCCTTCGGCGAGTTTTTCAGCAAATATTTTACTTTTGGGTAACTCCTTATGATAAGCGACTGCTTCTTCAAAATTAACTTCCTTACCAGTCTCCCATTGTCCTAGGACTTCCTGCCGTTGACGGTGAAACTCTTCAGCGTCAATTTTTTGGACTGTTAATTCCATCTCTAAACCCTCCTACTATACTTTTACCATATACTTTTTCATCATACGAAGTGCAATTTGTGGCGCCACTTCTCTAAGCAGTCCCATGGCGGCTAAAATGTACTCTTTATCTATGTAAAAATCCGCTTTTTGTGGTTTGAGAATCGTGGGATCCTCCGGATTAAAGACCGCCCCTCGTAAGATTTCCTTAGCTTCTGGGTGATGGAGAAGGACTCCTCCTGTCCCGATGACGACCGGTAATTGTGTCAAATCTTTGCCGTGCTGTACATAAGTCGCTCCGAATGGGGTATAAACCACTTCAATTGTCCCCACATGGCGATCCACAGCTAAGCTTACTGCCACTCGACCCATCGCTACATCAAACTTGACTTCCTCCTCCGTTTGGGGGATTCGCCAAGGATCTTCTTTGCATAAGCCCAGCTGACAGGCAACTTGATCCTCTGTCCAGCCAAGATAGTCAAACAGGCGCCTTCCTGCTGTTTCCACCAACGCTTCTGAACTATAGCGCATTCCTAAATCGCCTTCTACTGTCCGTTTGGCATAAGGTTCTGGCAAACCTCTTAGCATCACGCTGGGTTTACTTGGGTCACCTTTGGCAATCGAATGCACATCCGTCGTGGCCCCCCCTACATCCACGATCATCAGTTCTCCCATTCCTCCTTCGGCACCGTGACCCTGCGCCAGAAGTTCTGCAGCCGCAAGCACAGCCGCTGGAGTTGGCATCATGATTCGCTCCATAAACTCCTCAGCCTTGTCTAAACCTTTGGCTTGGATGATGTGCGATAAAAACACGTCCCGAATGGCCATACGAGCGGAGTCTACCGACAAAACGCCGAGTTCGGGCATCACATTATCAGCCACAACCACGGGATCATGCCGTTTTTTCAATATTTCTGCGGCCTGGGCTGAGACCACTTTATTCCCTGCAATTACGACTGGCAGACTAATTGGGAGCTGACTCAGCATTTCTGCATTTTTGAGCAGTACTTCCTTATTCCCGCCATCCGTACCTCCTGCTAACAAGATGATATCTGGTTTTGCGGCGGTGATTTTAGCGAGATCCTGTGCGGTCAGTTCAAAGCTAAATACTTGTTGAACTCTTGCACCTGCGCCCAGAGCGGCCCGTCTTGCTGCTTCCCCTGTTAACTCTTTCACCAGGCCACTGGCAATCATCTTTAAGCCACCCGCTGCGCTACTACAGGCAAGTTTGCGGATAAAATTCCACCCTTCCACAGGTTCAGGAATCTGAGCTAAGGCCGCTTTTAACCCATCCATGATATTTGTTTCAATGGTCGTACCTGCTTGGCCTGTCCCGACGATATCTTCTTGATCGAGGTCTACAACTGTCACTTTGGTGTATGTACTGCCAAAATCAATGAGAAGGACTGCTTGCAAGGTCCATTCCCCCTTTAATCTTCCGAAATACCTAAGTCCTCACGTAAATCTTTAATCGCCGTCTCGGGCATAGTTCCCGGTGGATAAACTCGGTCAAAACCCATGACCAAGAACCGTTCTTTGACCGACTCGAAGTCCTGTTTCCCACACACCAAGTTTCCTCCGGCATATATAAGGATATTACCAATTCCTGTTTCCTGACATTTCTCTCGCAAACCCCGGCAATCCATCTCCCCATGTCCATACAAGGATGAAACCAGGATCACGTCGGCATTTGTTTCAATCGCCGCATGAATGAATTCTTCCTGAGTGGCCAACACCCCAATGTTAATTACTTTAAAACCCGCTTGAGTGAACGCGTAGTCCAAAATTCGGTTCCCTACGGCATGTACATCTGAACCGATAACTCCCAGGACCAAGGTCTTTTGTTCCACTATAATCCCTCCCACTTCGCGCATTGCATTTCGAGCTCTGCACTTCGAACTTCAAACCTCGACTATTGAACATCGCCTTCATACAACCCTAATACTCCCACCTCAATAAGGGGAAGTGGTCCCCGTACTCTGCTGCAGTGAGGATAGTCTCCACTGTAGTCTCGATGTTCAACTTTAGTAAACGAGTTCACTCCCCCGGTGTTACCTGTTCCACCAAGTCGATAGGTTCTTGGAGGAGTGTATTTCCGACTTGCCGGAAAAGCCCTGGATCCCCACTCACATAATAGCGGGCACGCCAATGTTTTTTTCCTAGAACTGAACCGGTGGGTGCTTCAACTGGTCCATATAACCCACCTCCTTCCATACGTTGAAGCAAGATTTTAAGTTCTTCGACAACAGCTTGAGCTGGATCAATGATAAGGACATTTTCCCCTAAGATCTTTTGCAGGACTGGTTCTATAAAGGGGTAATGTGTACACCCTAAAATAAGGACATCCACACAGTTCGCTTGGAGTGGCTCGAGATAAGTTCTGGCAATTCCTCGAGCTTCAGCAGAGTTGGCCAGTCCGGCCTCGATCAAGGGCACAAAGAGAGGGCAAGCCTGAGCTTTCACAAGAGCAATGGCTGCTTCCCCTTGCTGCCACGCCTCACGGAGCACCGAATCATCCGGAGAACTCCCTTTAGACAACGCTCGGCTCACCTCGGACGAATATGCCTTACTGCGTACAGTGGTTTCCGTGGCAATCAGTCCAATCCTACCCGTTATTGTTTTTTCCACCGCCAAACGGGCCCCCGGTTCCACCATTCCAATCATCGGGATATTAAACCGTTCCCTAAGCGTAGGAAGCGCCGTTGCCGAACTGGTATTACAGGCCACGACAATCACCTCTGCCCCTTGTCCAATTAAAAAAGCGATACTTTCTTCTCCAAAACGGATGAGTTCTTCACGAGAACGGTTTCCATAGGGAACTCGCGCAGTATCCCCAAAATAAACGATTCGGACATCCTTTAGTTGATCCAGGATCTCTCTCATGACAGTCAATCCACCGACCCCGGAGTCAAACATGCCGATCACGCGCTGCTTCTTCATATCTTCCCCCCCTTTATTTCAAGCAAGGCACCTCGCAGTAAATTGAGACTGCCTGCATCTGGTTCAAATTGAAACTCAATACATTCCATGTTTTGCGGAAGCACTTTTTCGACCCGCAATCGAAGCTTCGGCGCCAGGATTACGGCCCCACATTTTAGTAACTCCTCACGCAAATTGTCCTCACTAGGCTGAATCAGCGTTTTAATTGCCGGGTGTAAACCCGCTTGTTTGAGCGCTACTATTACCTTTTCAGCAAATTGTTGGCTTTCACAAACCAGCGCCAAATCACGTCCCATGGTTAATTTAGCTATGCGCACGATAGTCTCCAGTTTAGGTTGTAAAGATATCCCGAGAATAGGAGTGGAAAGTTTAGCTAAAAGGGTTTTCACTTCGGCTAAGTGGGCCGCGCCCGTGACAGCCATATCCACCCCAGCTAAACGCTCTTGCGCCCTAGGAGATTCTTGAAGCTCAGAGAGCAAAAACGGCAGGAGAGTCACACCAAGGCCCAGATTCCAATTGGAGTCTGACAGTTGCTCAGGGTTACTTACTATAAAGGCTACTTTCATTCGAGAAAGGAGGTCCTTCTTTTCCATCCCGCGCACATGCACGAAGGATACAAAATCGTCGATGGAAAATCCGAGCCCAACCGCCTCTTCCATGGCTACATCAACAATGCGTAAAACCTTCTCTTTACGCCCTTCCTGCTGCATAATCAGCAGCGTATCCGCCACAAATGTCCCTCTCCCTCGAGCAGAACTTAGGATCCCTTCGCTTTCCAGCTCTTTATAGGCTTGGCTGACCGTATTTCTGCTTACAGCTATGCTTTCAGATAAGTCCCGTTCTGTCGGAAGCTTTGTCCCTGCTGTCCAGATTCCCTGAGTGATTCGCCGCCGAATCTGCTCTTTAAGTTGAATGTAAAAGGGTATACCACTTTTTCGGTCCAGATCCATCTAATCACCCTTCTTCCATACCCCAATCTATTCTATGCTCGCAACACCCATTATATTGGTATGGTTAACCAGTCCAATACCACTTCGCCATTATATCAGTATTCCCCTTCTTTATCACACTATTTATAGAAGTTACTTTTAATTAACTATTGAAACCTAAATCGAAGCCCAACCACCCTTGAGTAGGTGTAGGGTAGCCTGCTCCTAAAGAAAAAAACCTGTCACATTCCGTGTCAGGTTCGAGCGTAATTATAACTTCACCTTATTTGAAGCATTATTCCAACTTCCGGACCTATAGCATAGCTGAAAGACTGCCCCCAGGGCATGCCCTTCAGCTGCTAATTCCAGTGTACATCTCTAACATCCTTTTGATTTAGGTTTCCAAAAATTCTCCAATCGCTTGCATGGCCTCAGCTTCCTTCTCCCCTTGGGTTATGACAACAATCTTCTCATTGGCTTCAATCCCTAACGCGAGTATGCTCATAATACTTTTGGCATTAACCTTCTTATCCCCTTTAACCAAGGAAATGTCACAAGGGAACGAATTGGCCTTTTGAACGAGCATAGCTGCAGGCCTGGCATGTAATCCTGAAAGGCTTTTGATAATAAATGAACTTTCCACTTTAACTACATCCTTTCCAAACTGATTCAAATATTTTTCCGAAATCTAACTTAACTAGGGCGGGTCGCTTTAAACCCTTTTTTAAATATATTCATCAACGAATTTTTTAAATAAATGACTGGCCTAACCTCTAGTAATATACATGTAACTAATTCATTTCTAACGATGACCTCTAATTTGATACCGGCTCTAATTGAGATACGGAAATTAATTAGATAAGTTTTATTTAGTAACTAATACCTTAGTAGCTACTAACTTAATAACTTAATAACTTAAATCTTGATGTCCGTCAGCACAGTTAAATCGGTGTGTAGCTGTAGAATGCTAGCGGGAACTGCTGTGCTTACAGGTCCATAGAGCGTCTTGGTCAAAATGTCTCGTTTGCTCTCCCCGCTGACCAGTAAGAGAATTCTTTGGGCTCGCATAATGCTACCGACACCCATCGTTATTGCTTGGCGAGGAACCGCTTCAGAACCTGGAAAGAATCGCGTGTTAGCCTGAATCGTCTCCGCTGTCAAATCGACGACATGCGTATGAATCTCCATATTATGCGAAGGTTCATTGAAACCAATATGACCGTTGGGTCCTAGACCTAGTATCTGCACCTCAATGCCTCCGACGCTCTGAATCGCATCATCGTATCTACGGCATTCCGCAGCTAAATCGGATACATCCCCTCGCGGTATATCCCCATTACCTTTCGGCAGGTCAACTTTACTCCAAAAATGTTCGCGCATAAAAAAAGCGTAGCTTTGCGGGTGATCAGCCGTTAAACCGACATACTCGTCAAGATTAAAGGTTCGGGCCTGAGCAAAGCTAATGAGCCCTTCTTGAGCCAGCCGAGTGAGATGTTGGTACATGCCAATCGGCGTACTTCCCGTCGGAAGACCCAACACTAGATTTGGACAAGCTAAGATTTCTCGGGCCACCCAACGGGCAGCCATTTGACCTAAACTCAGATTATCTTGGGCATATAGGTATTCCATTTTACGTCCTCCTAGATTCCCCTTGCTTCAAAGACTAACTTGCCTTGTAGCCAAACCTGCTTGATGTCAAAATCCGGTGACAAGCGGATAAACGTCGCTTCTTTGTTAAGTTCTAGACTGCCAATCCGGTTATCAACTCCCAAGAGTTTGGCGGGATTTAACGTTACATAGCAAACAGCCTTCGGCAACGGATATTCAAGCGTTTGAACCAATGTTTTTAGGCCCTGTCGCAGGGGATAGGCACTACCAGCGATGGTCCCATCCGGTAACTGGGCCATACCTTGGCGTACAAAGGTCTTTTGTCCCCCTAGTTCATATTCTCCGTCTGGCATGCCCACTGCTCTGGTACCGTCAGATATCAAACAAACCCGTTCTGGCGATTTATTCCTTAATACTAGGTCAATCACTGCCGGGTGAATGTGTACCCCATCAGCAATAATCTCCATGGTAATTGTTTCCTCAAGTAACGCTTTCGTTAAGAGGCCCGGATTACGGTGATGAATTCCTGGCATAGCATTAAACGCATGAGTAATATGCCGCACACCCCACTGGACAGCCTGCCCCATCTGATCAAAATTCGCGGCGGTATGTCCTGCCGAGGGAATTACGCCATGCGCCGCGCAAATCTCAGCCAGTTCTCGTCCATCCGGTCGTTCTGGAGCAAACGTAAGAATCTTAACAAGATCCGGGAATTCCCCGAGTAGGTTTGCCAGGAATTGTGCACTCCCCTCCTTAGCTCCCTCCCAAATCAGCTCCGTCGCTTGCGCGCCGCGGAACTCTACCGCTAAAAAGGGGCCTTCCAAATGAAGTCCTAAACTTTCCGCACCCCATAGTTGACCCCGGTGAAAATCCGCGACATTGTGTAACACCTTCTTTAGTTGTTCAGCACTGCACGACATCGTTGTAGGCAAAAAAGCAGTGGTGCCTTCTTTTAGCAGAGCCTCGGCTAGGGTGTGTAAACTTTCTGGGGTACCATCCATAACATCATAGCCCCCGGCCCCATGAACATGTGTATCAATCAAACCCGGGATCACAAAATCCCCTTCCATGTCCCAGACGGTTGTTTCCTTCAAGTCTTCTGGCCTAGATCGCTGAATTTCTGAGGCTTCGTCAAAAATTTCCTTCAGAATACCATCTTGCCAAAGCATTCCACCAGAGCAAATACGATCTGGCAGAACTAATGTTGCGCCATGCACCAAACCTCGATCCATTATAATCCCCCTCTAAGTGCCCAGCGGTGAACGGCCCAAGCCACGCCCGATTCACAGTTTGACCTAGTGACTACTTGGGCCTGCTGTTGTACAGCTTCAGGAGCGTTACCCATGGCTACGCTCAGTCCTGCCACTTGGAACAAACTCAAGTCGTTATAATTATCGCCGATAGCCATAATCTGCTCCGGTCTAATTGCTAAAGAATTTGCGATCTGGCGTAAGGCTGCTCCTTTAGAGACATTAGTCGGACAGATCTCAAGATTTCGGGGGTCGGAACTCGTCACACTCAAACCCGATATCTGGCCAAGATCCCTAGCCGTCTCCTCCAACGAACTTTCGCTTAAGACAGCCATTTTATAGATTGGTTCCCTAGTTGTTTTAACCCATCCCGCTAAATCGTCCACCCGCAGGGCAGGGCAGTACTCTCTCACTCTCTGAACCCACTCAGCCGGTGGCTGCTGCCCTTCAAGCCTGGCCAGATTCTGTTCTGGCCAGTGTTCGTTCCAACACGCCGGGGTATCAAAGATCATGCCCTCGACTGAATATATATGGCAGTACAGACCATGGCGCTGGCAATAGGCTATGAAGTTCAACACCACATCCCTATGAAAGGCCACACCGCTGACAATTTGTTCTCCATTACCAATAAGCGCTCCGTTTAACGCTGCGAACGGTGTGTTCAAATCCAGTAATTGTGTGTGCCAAAGAATTGAGCGTGGTAAGCGCCCACTAATCAGAACGACTTTGCCGCCTGCCACCTGAAAAGTCCGCAAGGCCTCCTGATTCGCTCGGGTAATTTCTTTATGCTCATTTAACAAGGTTCCATCAATGTCCAAGGCTATTAATGAGTAGTTAAGCTTTGGCTTTGGCTTGGACTGGAAAAGCGAGGAAGAGAACATCTTCTCCGGCAACGACCTCACCGTCCTTACGTGCCAATTCAAGACTCCATTGATCACTATTGGTTATTACTATCGGAGTTGCCAGATTTTTTCCGTTGCTGGCTATAAGTTTTAAGTCCGCTTTGATTAATACACTGCCAAGTTTAACCTTGTCTCCCTGACTAACCATTACCTTAAAACCCTTCCCCTTTAATTCGACGGTATCTATACCGCAGTGAATTAAACACTCCACACCTGCCTTTGACTTTAACCCGATGGCGTGACCAGTAGGAAACAAAGCAGTCACCTCTCCGTCAAAGGGCGCTAAAATCTCACCCGACGTGGGATAAATAGCTAGGCCAGGACCCAATAGTTGGTTAGCAAACACTGGATCAGGCACTTGATCCAGTGCCATAATTCTACCACTCAGCGGTGCCCTTATTTCTGCTTTCACCGTTTCAGTCTCGTTCTGTTTAGTTTTCCCAAAAGGCCACATGGCTGGCACTCCCAACTTCCTTATAATAAACCCAGTTTTCTTCAATAAACTCAGTTTTGTTTAAAAACCCTTAAAGCTTGGGACACACTCCCACCCACTTGCACTAGAAGTTCTTGTGCCTCAACTGCGGAACTACCGATCAACAACAAGGTCACTGCCACTTTAACGGACCCTCCAGCTGCAACAATGGCTGCCTCTGCTTCCTCTCGACTGACGCCGGTAGCCAAGCAAACAATACGTTTCGATCTTTCCACCAGTTTCTTATTGGTTGCCTGGACATCCACCATCAAGTTACCATACACTTTGCCCATCCTAATCATGGACGCCGTGGTCAGCATATTTAAAACTAATTTCTGGGCAGTACCCGCTTTCATCCTGGTTGAGCCCATGATTACCTCCGGACCGACCAAAATTGCAATTGACAACTCTGACACCTTTTGCATCTCAGAATCCGGCGTACAAACGACAGCAACGGTATGACATCCAAGCTGGCGGGCATACTCTAGACCGCCAATGACATAAGGCGTCCGTCCGCTCGCTGCGATTCCTACGACCACATCTCTTGGATTTAAGTCCCGGGCTAGCAGATCTTCAGCTGCCATGGTCAAGGAATCCTCCGCACCCTCAACAGCCCGAAAAACAGCCTTTTCCCCGCCAGCAATAACCCCCTGCACTAAATCCGGCGAAGTTCCGAAAGTAGGCGGACATTCCGAAGCATCAAGTATGCCCATTCTACCACTTGTTCCCGCTCCAAGATAGAATAACCTACCTCCCCCACTCAGGCTCTCAACAATCCAATCAACGGCTTGAGCAATCTGAGGTAGTACTAATTCGATGGCTAGCGCGACTTTCTTGTCCTCTTGATTAATACATCGTAAGATTTCTAGGGTTGCTAATTCGTCAATATTCTCCGTCTCCGGGTTACGTGCTTCCGTTAACAGTTTTTCCAAGTTCATAGAAACTCCACCCACCCTTCTATAGTTCTTCTAGCTCTTTTCTCTAAATCGAAATGCCCGTCCTGGAGTAATCCAGTCAAGCAGAAACTCTTCTTCCGGTACTATTTTACCCACAACGTTCACCCGCAGATCAGCTGGAAGTGACTGCCTCATGACTTGTAGCTCTCCCATATAACGCAGATATTGAGAATTGTCCAAGGTGATGCTGCCACGCAGACGGGGCTGTGGAGGACGGGGTAAGATGTCTCCCCGACATAGGCCACGTGCCTCCTGAGAGCGGACAACATGTTCCCCGGGATCCAAGCGATTGGTATGTCGAGTAGCAAAGAGAATGTTTCGTTCATCCTCTGTCAAATCAGGATGCACCTCTATCTGTATCTCTAGACAGCTAGCATCCACCTGACCAACCGCGGCCAACTCCAAAGGCTCTGCCAACGGATCCCCGAACAAGATGCCATCGACTAAGGCACTTGCCGCCAGATGTTTGGCCGCTTGCAATGGTTTCCATAACCGATGTTGTTCTAACGTTGGAAGGCCGGCAAAAATAGGGCCTCGCGGGTTTTGCCGAGAAGGGATAAAAGCCAAAACAGGTATTTTGTACTTCCGAAAGATCTCTGAACGTTCGGCAAAAACATCATATGATAAACCAGTTTCCGGTCGAGGATAATAGTTGTGGCACGCCTGAAGCTTAGCAGGGTCTGCACCGGCATCCATGATCGCTTTAAGCAACTCCTCATTAACCGTGCTGGCATTGATTTCAATCGCAAGTCCGCTCTCCCTAGACATCCGGGCTATTTCCAGCGGGGTAAAGCCGAAGTCCAAGCGCAGCGCCTGTATTCCTAATCGACGCAAAGGTTCTAGGTGATCGAGACTGGCCTGAAGCAGTTTAAAGGCCATGGGCGAAATGTCCGCTGTAATTTGGTAACCTAATTTTACGGCTTCAACCACTAAAGACTGAAATTCTTCTAGGAGGGTCTCCGCATTCGCCTCCGGGATGTGTAAGGAAGTAAACAGCCTGGTAAAACCAGCTCGATTGGCAAGCTTCAAATATTCACGGTTAGCTTCAATCGTATATCCCATCCCCACATAAGCGGAGATACCTTTGCTAAGCATTTATGATCAACTCCTAACCGCAAGCTTATTCATTTTAAAAACCTAGATATGCGGTGCAGTCTCCCCCTCTAGAAACAGGGGAGACTGCTACCTCTCTCCACTAACATTCCATAAATAACAATTTGTTTCTATCTGCTAAGCATTCTCTATAGGATCTATAGGATCATCAAAGCCGACAATCCAAGTTACCACAAAGCCTGCGACGTAAGCCACAACCAGACCGAGCAAGTAGAAAAGAACACTCCCGTTCTTGATTAAGAACGTCAATGGTAAACCGGAAACACCCATGGCGATGGAAGCAACGTGAAACGAAGCTTGTACTGCTCCACCAATCGCGGCACCGATACAGGCAGTGATAAACGGCCGGCCTAAGGGCAAGGTAACACCGTAAATTAAGGGTTCCCCGATTCCCAAGAGCCCAACCGGCAAAGCTCCTTTGATGATATTCTTAAGCTTCTTGCTCTTAGTCTTAAAGTAAATCGCAAACGCAGCTCCTACTTGACCGGCACCGCCCATGGCTAAGATGGGAAGTAGTGGGTTTTCTTTTGTAGTATTCAAAAATTCCATATGGATGGGAGTTAAGCCTTGGTGCAAGCCAGTCATCACTAAGGGCAGGAAAGTTCCAGCCAGGACCAGGCCAGCAAGTGCCCCACCGTATCCAAGCATGGTTTTGAAGAAATATACAGTTCCGTCCGAAAGAAAACCACCGACTGGTTGTAGAATGAAGTAAGTGGCAAAGCCCGTGATTAGCAGGGTTAAGGTAGGGGTCACGATGATATCAATCGAGTTTGGAATTACCTTCCGCAATTGTTTCTCCACCGTACTCATAAACCACGCTACAATTAACACACCGATAATGCCACCACGGCCAGGTAGCAAAGCGGCACCACCAATTGTAATATTAGCAATGGCCGGGTTAATCAACAGAACGCCTGCCAATCCGCCCATAGCTGGAGTACCACCAAATTCTTTCGCGGCATTAATACCGACGAAGATAGCAAGGTAGACAAAAATTCCGCTCCCTAGTGTCGTTAAGATCGTGACTATAAGTCCTTTAGGGTCCACGCCCATGCGAACAGCGACATTGGTTATACCTGAAATCATGCCGGAGGCCACAATGGCGGGAATAAGCGGGATAAATATGCTGGATAATTTACGCAGGAATAATTTAAACGGCGTACGATTTTTATCATCAATCGAGGCCTTTAAATCTTGTACTTCACCCATTTGAATTCCGGTTAATTTTGTAACCTCCGCGGCCACCTTATTAACCAAACCAGGACCTAAAACTACCTGGAACTGCCCGGATGATTCCACTAGACCGAGGACCCCATCGATTCCCTTTAATTCATCTTTATCCACTTGGGCCTTATCCACAGCTGTCAAACGGAGACGCGTCATGCAAAAGCTTACAGCTGCGATGTTCTCCTGACCACCAAAGACTTTAAGGATTTGTTCGGCTAACTCTCTTTCCTTTGTCAATGTCTTCTCCTCCTCTTACATTCAGGGTTTTACTGATATCTTTTCCTACATCTTCTAACTTATGACCTCAGGTCAATAGCAAATTTGTAGCGATCACCCCGATAAACTGATTTCACAAATTCAACGACCTGCCCCCCAGACGCATAGGTCGTTCGCTCGATCAAAAGGACAGAAGCCTTGTTTTTGATATTCAGTTTAGTGGCCTCCGTACCCTTCGCCTGGGACGCTTCCAAAGTCTGGGTAGCGTGTGATATTTCGATGCCTCTCTCCCGCATTACCTCATACAGCGAACCTGATGCCACCTTTTCCTCAGTAAAATTCGGCAAATAACAGATAGGAACATAAGCGGTCTCAATTGCCATTGGTTCATCGTCAGCTAGCCTTAGACGTTTGATCTCATACACACTGTCTCCGTCCTCGATACCAAGTTGCCTGGCGACACGACCTTTTGCCGGACAAGTGATCATGTGAATGAGCCTGGTTCCCGGCTGCATATTTCGCCGCTTCATGTCCTCTGTAAAGCTAGTTAGCATTTGAAGCCCCTGTTCAATCTTCGGTTGGGAAACATAAGTGCCTTTACCTCTCTCCCGCCGCAACAAACCTTCATTCACCAGCTCAGAGATTGCTTGCCGAACGGTCATCCGACTAATACCATATTCCTCACAATATTCCCGTTCAGACGGTAGACACATGCCCACAGGATATTCTCCCGACGAGATCCCTTCTTGAATCAAGGTCTTTAATTGAAAGTAAATAGGAACCGCACTAGTCTTATCAATCTTCATTCTCTCACCTCCCTATTTCGAATTTTCATACACTTAATATAACATATAGTTGTCGAGTTGTCTAGACCAGTACGCCGAAACCATTTAAAGTGTAAACTACTAATGCAATACTCTAAAAGTACCTCTTGTTCCTCAATGGTGCAATCAATGGCCAAAAAGTTGTGTAGAACTTGGCTAGGTAATATGTCGATCAATGGAATAGGCATTTTGCAATCCAACCGATTTGTTTTGTATATTGACGTTATTCGGCGGTTGGTTCTTTTATATCTATCGTCATATATTTTGCTATTCAAGGAACTGTGCAACATTATAGTTCCCAATTGTGCTTGCTAGCTGTCGTGGCGACACTCCATGCTTGTTTTTCAAATCTTTGTCCGCTCCTTTTGCAAGGAGTAATTTGATCATTTCACCTTTTTCTCTAGAATTGAAAACAGCATCATTCAAAGGAGTGTTTCCATGAATATCCTGTATATCTACTCTTGCTTGGTTTTGCAAAAGTATCTGAGCAATATCTAACAAATAGTTCTGAGCTGCAAAATGTAAAGCTGACAGCCCTCTGGAATCTTGCAAATTCACATTTGCACCTTTTTGAATTATAATTCTTGCAATCTCCATATCCTTATTTATTACCGCATCCATTAGTGGTGTTCTTCCATGCTTTTCCTGCACACTCACATCAAAACCAGTATTTAGCAATTTTAATAGTTCCCCTTTGTTTCCTTTATTAACAATTGTGAAAATCTCATTCAAGTTATATCACCTATTCAACTTAAATTCGGGAGTATCTAATACTTCTTAGTTGTTGTATAAGAAATAGGGTCTACCGTTATCAATATAACATTGGTTTCTGTTGTACAAATTCTTATTGTTTTATTGAGATTTTCTATATTCCTACCAAGCAATAAAACCTCTCCCTGAAACATCCGCAGCAGTCTTGTATACTACTTTTTCAAAATCATTTCCTATGCAATTATTATATACCTTATCCAGTACCTTTCTGTCTTTACTGTAAAACTCAATAAATATTGAATCCGTACACATAAAAACCATTTCGCAACTACTTTCTAAAAAATCTTCAAATGTCTTTATTTCAGCTCGTTCATTGCCTATAGGATACGCTTTTATATCAGCAAATATCATGTAATAACTATCTCTTGATATACATTTAAAAAACTTTTTTCCACTTAAAACATTGACCCCAAATAAATTTTGTTTTATGTCTCCATTTTCAGGATACAAAAAGTCATCGACAATTATCTAAAAGAACGCCTTTCCGTTATGGCGTTCTTTACACATTTTTAAGTCAAATGTGTAATATAATTATAGGTACTCTTATCTTGAATACCCTATAATATTTCCCATAACGAGCATGAAGTTGGTTTGTGATTATCGTCAAATGTGTTTACATCCTTCTTAATTTCTCGCAAATTGAGTCTCGCTTGATTGTCCTTAAGAAACTTCCCAAATTTAGCATTCCAACTTTTGCTAGGACTGGTCTTAGCGTTGTAATAATTCCCCTGATGAGCTCTGATGACATCCACGGTTAAGACTTCCGTGTTTTTTTCTTTCCCTCATCGCTCATTCCCGGATAAATAACATAGTGCTCCTCAAAAGACTTTAAAAACTCTGGGCGCACCAAATCGAGAAAAGTCCTAAAGTCCCAATATCCTGTTGGAAGGCCATGACCAATATCAAATCCGTTCCCGATAATAAAGAGTTTCATTGATAGCTCTCCTTTGGGCAAACCTTCGGCAACACATCAAGAAAGTGCTTTCCAATAGCTTCTGCGTCATAATTATTTGCCTCACATATAAAACGCAGGCCGTCTAGGGTTAAACCGCGGCCATTATTTCTATCGTGACAAAACTGCTGATAATCAGCCATCTGGTTTTTTGTTAATTGAGCCACTTTTTTGCCCTACCTTTCGTCGAGATAAGCTATTGTCTGGTATTTTCTGTTTATAAGCTCGATAATGATTTCTTTGATGCCATGAACAATTTCAATAATCACCGCATCGCTCAGCCCTTAATGTCGAAGATGCCTTTTTTAATACTAATATTCCCTATTTCGCGCAATTTCGCAAGGTATTTATGAGATAATCAAGTTAACGATATATTAATATTTTGGAGGTTAAATGTTGAAATGAAAAGAAGTACAGCTTTGTTAGTCAGTTGGATTCTCGGTTTAGTATACGCGATATACATACTGCAATACTGCTTCTCGTCCGCTGCAAGTGCTACGACCCAGTCAGCTGCGACGGCTATAGGTGTTGGATTTGGTATCGCACTATTATTACCTCATGTTTTGATTGTTGTTCTTGCGGTATTTTTCAATATTTTAGGATGGGCTATAAACTTAAGATGGGCTGCTTTAACAGGAGGAATTCTTTATTGTGTTTCAGCACTGGCAATGATTATATATACTCCATTTGTGTTATTGCAAATTATTTTAAGTTTTATTGGCTTCGTAAAACTAAAGAATATCAATGAAAATAATGTTCAGGTTGTCAATACTGTTAACCACTAGCTATCTATAAGAACAAATTTTAAGTAAATACAAATATTTATTTTGTTACACTGTTTGCTATAATTTAGAAATATGAGGAGCGTGGATTATGAGAAAGTTAATAGTCGGGCTATTGATAATGGTAATGATTCTTGTAGTAGGTTGTGGTAGTCAAAGCAGTTCAAGTAATGTGAAGCAAAGTGATAGTCCACAAGTACAGGAAAAAAAGAATGATGAAAGTAAAAATGTTTCAGCTAAGAATTTAGCAATCGGCGAAAAGTTTAAATTAAAAGACTGGGATGTGACTCTAGAGTCATTTGAATTTAATAAAACTGTTACAAACAAAAGAGAAAGCATGTCTTCATCTACCGAAGATGGAAATAAATATTTAATACTTAGACTTAATGTAACTAACAACGGAACAAAAGCAGATGGCTTCATTAAAACAATAGATGGTGTATCTATTAAGGTTGTTTATAATGATAAATATGAATACAAAAATACTAAGACTTTATTTGATGGAGATTTAGCTAATGATTGGATACAACCATTGGCTAGTAACAAAGGGTTTACAGTTATTAAGGTTCCTGATAAAGTAGCTGATGATTCAGCGGGAATAAATGTGATTTTCCAGTTAAATGATCAAACTGCTCAAGTAAAAATACGATAGAAAATAAGCACCCCGAACGGGGTGCTTATTGATTCCCTCAAAGATGATAAGGAAAGAATCTGATTTTACTATGACGAAAGGCCCATCAACAAAACCATTCGATATAGTAGCCTTGTTGAATTTAGAATGCGGATGCAATATTGAACTTTTTTATCTGCTCAACTACCTGACACCAGATTTCCGAACCATAGTAGACCTCCGTAAGAATAATGCCAAATGTCTTAAACAATCTTTAAGAAATTTACGAAATATGTATGGGGCTGCAGCTGTATGAACGGGAACTAATTGCTATTGACAGCTCTAAATTCCAGGCGGTTAACTGACGAAAGAAAACGTATAACGAAGTAATTTTATAGAAAAAGCTAGTAATAATCGAAGAAACCATAAGCAATAATCTGGCTGGAGAACCCTTCAGTTGTTGATTATCCTTCAGTAAATCACTAAATCAATGCCCTCACCAAGCTTAGAGGGTCCCTCCGGCGAAATAGTCCCCGGCTTGGAACAATCCAAAACCGGTGACTATTCTTTTGTAAAGTTATTCTTTAATTAGCAGACCGGGACCTCATTCTACTTTGAAGCTCTTAGTCTGCAATAGCAGATCCTTATCATCGTAGGCAGTGATACTAACTGTATTTGACCCCTCTGGGCTGTCTAGATCAACATTCGTGTAGGTTATCTCTACAACAAACCTTGCATTCTCATAACTAAGTTCTTCTCTCCACTGTTGATAGTTATCCCACCAGTCCCCCAAACCTGAAAAGAAACCTGTACTATTACCCATTGGATAAGGATTCCCCCCCACCCATAACGGTAAACTTTGTCCTATTAGTTGCTCCATCAGCTTTACTCGTCCCCTGAGTATCGTAGTAAGTAAGACCAGAATTAACTATATGATTGATATCACTAACTAGTTTTGATATTTGCGATGATGGCGAAGGTCGTTGAACCGTAGTGTTATCTGAGCTCTGGTTATTTCCAAATAGCATACTACTTATTGTATTAACAACGCTTGATAAAAACCCACTATTACCTGCAGTACTATTATTGGAAGAACTTCCATTTCCCGAGGAACTACTACTAGAATTGCTTTTACCTTTATTACTCTTACTAGCTGACCCTATAGCTCGCACGACACTCTTCCCTACTGAAATAATAGTACTTAACCAAGAATGTCCTGTAGGGTCACTGTACATTATCGGTTCATTATGGCAGTACGTATACAAAATTTTTTATTGACTAGAGTACCAGTTAGCTGCCCAGGGTCCACAGTAGCTGTTTTACCACTTAATAAATCTGTTGCAGTTGCGTTTCCATAAGTAATCCTAGCCTTGACATTCTTATACACCTGCTTTTACGTTTTCTTTCTACATATATTTCCCCATTATTTCCTTCTTCAAATGGCAAAAAACAGTCTAAAACTTGCATTTTAGACTGTTTTTCTTAGCCGTGTTTTCACACAGCCCATTTTCGCGTTCCTTTCAAATTCTCTACTTAATCTTAGTAAAAAATTACTTTTAACACTGCATTTCTTGCTTCACAAAGTTCTCAATCTCAAGAGGGTTATCCATCTCCAAAACAGCCTCAGCAATTGAGCGTGCTTTTTTCATCGTCAGTTGACGAACTAAGGCGCGTGCCAGTAAAACCGAGCTGGCACTCATGCTGAATTCGTCCAGACCCAGACCGAGCAAAATTGGGAGTGCGGTTAAATCTCCCGCCATCTCCCCACACATAGCCACCCGTTTTCCTTCCTTATGCGCTGATTCAATTACGCTCCTAATCAACCTCAGTACGGCTAGATTAAAGGGCTGATACAGATAAGAAACCGTTTCATTCATACGATCGGCAGCCATGGTGTACTGAATCAAGTCATTGGTTCCAATGCTAAAGAAATCGACTTCCCGAGCGAAACGGTCAGCCATTACCGCCACTGCCGGGATTTCCACCATAATCCCGACTTCCATGCCCTTGTTAAATGGAATTGCTTCGGCAAGAAGTTCTTGCTTCACTGTTTCCAACACTTTATTGGCTTTCCTGAGTTCTTCCAGTGTAGCAATCATCGGGTACATCAACTTAATATTCCCATAGGCACTGGCACGCAAAATCGCTCTAAGCTGAGTACGGAAGATGTCTGTCCGGTCGAGGCAGAGTCGGATTGCTCGGTAGCCCAGAAAAGGATTCATTTCTTTAGGCATATCAAGATAAGGAAGCTCTTTGTCTCCACCAATATCTAGGGAACGAATGACCACAGGATGTTCCCTGCCAAACATCTCGGTCACTGATTTATACGCCTCAAACTGCTCTTCTTCCGAGGGAAGTGCTTCTCTGCCCATATACAAAAACTCAGTTCGGTACAGCCCGATCCCTTCGGCACCATTTTCAACAGCGGCCAATCCATCCTTAGGATTCCCAATGTTCGCTATAAGTTCAACCTGAATTCCGTCTGGGGTCATCGAAGGTAGCTGAACTAATTTCTTAAGTTCTTCCCGCTGTGCTTCATAACTAAGCTGCTTTTCCTTGTAGAGTTGGATCAAATCCTCTGTAGGGTTGACAATTATTTTCCCCTCACTTCCGTCTACAATGACGAACTCTCCAGACTTAATCTTCTCCATAATATCCTGCACACCCACAACAGCAGGAATCTCCATTGAACGGGCCATGATTGCCGAGTGGGACGTTCTCCCTCCGATATTGGTTACAATGCCGACTACCTTGTCCCTATCTAACTGGGCTGTATCCGAAGGGGTTAAATCATAGGCTACTAAAATCACCTTTTCTGTGATCTCAGACAAAGACTGGGTACTTATTCCCAGTAGATGCCGCAGCAACCGGCTGGAAACGTCCCGCAAATCGGCTGCCCGTTCCCGAATATAATCATTATCCATGCTGGCAAAAAGTTCGAGGAACTGATCCGTTACCGCTTGTACTGCCCATTCCACATTCCGTGCCTCTGAACGGATCATGTCCTTGATTGCTCCACTATATTCGGGATCTTGGAGCACCAAGATATGCGCTGTAAAAATCTCCGCTTCTTCAGACCCGATCGTTTGGCGGGCTCTTTCCTTGATCTCCTCAAGGTCCTGGGCAGCTTTCCTCAGTGCTTCTTCAAAGCGCAGTATTTCCGAGTCCAGGTTTTCTTTAGTAACCTCGGATTTTAAGACTTGAATTTGTCGATCCTGTAATAGAAAGGCTGGCCCCAAGGCATAGCCTGAAGCTGCGCTGATTCCAGTGTACTCCATCTCTACCCCTCCTTTTATGTTAGATTTCCAAAAGTTCGCCAATCGCTTGCATAGCTTCAGCTTCCTTTTCCCCTTGAGTTATGACAACGATTTCTTCCTTCGCTTCGATCCCTAAAGCGAGTATACTCATGATACTTTTAGCGTTCACTTTTTTATCCCCTTTAACCAAAGAAATATCACAAGGAAATGAATTGGCCTTTTGCACGAGCAGCGCGGCCGGCCTAGCGTGTAATCCCGAAGGACTATTAATAATAAATGTTTTTTTCATTGTTCAGCATCCTCTCCAAACTAATATTATACTTGACTGGGATCTAATTACTAGGTTCCCGGTTGAACGACACAAACTAAAGTTTTCCCCGCTTCAGCTAGACCTTTTTTGATTTCCAAAGTTCGGCCTTCTAAATTTGTAAACACAATCGGAGTAATAGAAGACTTGGCATTAGCCTCAATATAGGGTAAGTCCACCTTTAATAACGGAGTTCCTACGCTAACCAAGTCCCCTTCCGTCACCAACATTTCAAAGCCTTGGCCCTTCAGATTCACCGTATCTAGCCCGACATGAATGAGTATTTCCAGACCCTCTTCGCTCACTAAACCTAACGCATGTTTCGTCGGGAATGTATTATGGACTTTCCCTTTCACTGGAGATAACACCAGACCGTCAGAAGGCTTAATTCCAAATCCGTCGCCCATCATCTTCTCTGCAAAAACAGGATCAGGCACTTCGGCAAGGTCGATAATTTCTCCAGCAAGGGGTGCATAGATTGATATGGCTTTGTCCATTGTGGGCTTCGGAGGGACAGGTTCTGGTTTTTGTGGATTAGGTAGAAGCGAAGTTCCTGATATTTTTGCATCTTCCTTATCTCCCGTCCCCCCTGTACGGATTATTTCTTTCATTTCTTCCTTTAAGGAATCTGATTGGGTGCCGAAAATGGCTTGGAAATTTTCCCCCACCTCCAAGACCCCAGAAGCTCCTAAATTTTTGAGTTCTGCGATATTTACCAGCCCTGGATCTTTAACCGTAATCCGCAGACGAGTAATACAGGCATCAAGGGCAGTTAAGTTATCCTTCCCTCCAAACGCCTTAAGGATATTTGCTGCCTTACTCCCGGCAGAAACAGACTGGGCGTTCGTTTGGATTTCCTCCAGTTCTGAGTCTGATTCGCGACCAGGCGTCTTGAGATCCCATTTGCGAATCGCAAACCTGAAGATGAAGTAATATAGTACCCCCAGTAACAAGCCAAAGGGGACAACCATCCACCCATTGGTTGACAGCCCATAGTTTAAAACATAGTCAATTCCCCCACCCGAAAAAGTATAGCCATGTTTAACCTGAAGCAGATCCATAACGGTGAAGGAAAAGCCTGCTAATAAGGCATGCACTAGAAATAAGGGAGGAGCGAGAAACAAGAAGACGAACTCGATCGGTTCTGTAATTCCTGTCAACATGGAGGTTAACGCAGCTGAAATCAGCAACCCAGATATTGCTTTACGCCGATCAGCCCGGGCTTCATGAATCATAGCTAACGCTGCTGCTGGTAGTCCAAAGATCATGTACGGGAACAGCCCCACCATAAAGCGTCCTGCGGTTTTGTCTCCAGCGAAATAACGCGCCATCTCTCCATGAACCACCTGTCCAGTTGTGGGGTCCATAAAGCTTCCCATGGTAAAGTAAAACGGGGTTTGGAAGATGTGATGAAGTCCAAAGGGTATCAACAGGCGCTGGATAAATCCGAAAAAGAACGGACCAGACGCTGCATTCATAACCCAATTACTTGCAGCGTCAATCCCCTGTTGAATAGGCGGCCAAACATAGGCAAACACCACTCCCAGGATTACGGCGGCTACGGCAGTAATAATAGGCACAAAGCGTTTTCCTGCAAAGAATCCCAGCACAGGGTGTAGCTTTATGTTATAAAACCTTTTGTACAAAAGGGCGGCCACCAAACCAATAATAATCCCGCCAAACACACCCATATCGATAAAATGAGTCGCGCCTTGATACGGAAGAGCCGACTGAAAAGATTCTCCCATGTTGTCTAGGGTCTTAGTCAAGATGAGATAACCAATGACCGCAGCTAACCCCGCAACCCCTTCCCCTCCGGCCAATCCTATCGCTACCCCTACAGCAAAGACCAGAGGCAGATTTTCAAAGATGACTCCGCCCGCCGACTTAATCACCGGCATATTAAGCAAATCTGGGCTTCCGAAGCGGAGCAACAAGCCTGCGGCAGGTAGAACGGCAACCGGGGTCATTAAGGCTCGACCAATTTGCTGAAGCACTTGAAATGATTTTTTAAACATAAACCAAACTCCCTTTATCCAATTCTAAGATTCTCACTTCTATTAGTAGGAGAAGTGTTCCCTTTGGGATAGGCGTCTTTCGTCACCGAAGTCCCAATGTTCAACATTAATTGAAAAGGCCTACTTGTCCCCTCTAAGCGAGGCCTAAAACCTTGAGTGAGCGTATCTTTTCGTGCCTCAACCTGTTCTGCATCACAGCAACTTCAATAATAGATGCAATCGTGCGCCCCGGACGTACTGGAACGATAATCTTAGGAAGATAAATTCCTAAGATTTCCTCCGTTGCAGGAGGGTCAATCCCTAGACGATCATATTCCTTCCCTTCCTGCCATTCCTCAAGGTGCACAATCAGGTGGATATCTTTCTCATCCCGGACCGCACCTGCCCCAAACAAGGTGGTGACATCGAGAATTCCTAAACCGCGGACCTCCAGTAAATGCTTGATTCGCTCAGGAGCCTTCCCCCTTATGTGTTCTTCATCGACGCGACGTACTTCTACTGCATCATCCGCCACCAACAAATGACCGTTTTTAATCAATTCTAGGGCAACCTCACTTTTACCGATTCCACTGTCACCGGTAATTAAAACACCCACCCCATAGACATCCACCAATCCGCCGTGCAAAAGTGTGCTAGGTGCCAGGTGATTTGCGAGATAGCGAATAAGTAAGTAAAACAATCGGGTCGTTGAGCGTTCAGTGGTTAACAGAGGAATCCGCCTCTCACTGGCCAACTCGATCAATTCCCCTGGCACAGGTAATCCACGAGTCACAATAATACAGGGAACTTCTTTATCCATAACATTAGAGATATTGACACGCCGCGCGGACTCTTCCATTTGTTTAATCAGACCCAACTCGGTTCTCCCGTAGATCTGAATTCGCTTCGGGGTTAAATACGTTAAATAGCCAACTAATTCTGCACTTGGGCGTTTGATACTGTAATCTTCGATTTTCTTGGCTAACCCTTCATGTCCGGCTAGAATCTCAAAGCTGAATTCTTCCACCAATTCACGAACCGTGAGCATGCTTATAAATACCTCATCTTCCTCAGATCTTTAGACCTTTAGGCTTAGTTTTTACTGTTATGTCTAAAGAAATGTATATCTTTTAGTATATACCCTCCACTGCAATCTTCCGGAATATTCGGAATATTTACACATAAACATAAAAAAAGTAGGTAATTTAGCTAAATAGCCAAATTACCTACTTATCTTGTATCAATCCTCTGAAAGACAATTATTTCATATTAGAACTTTGCGGTTCCAATGCATAGGCATGGACCAGAGCATAGGCAGCTTCTGCTCTTGTAACACTTTGGTTGGGCTGTACAACATTCCCATCGATTTTCAGAATGCCCAATCCCCAGCTAAGCGCAATATAACCCAATGAATCAGGTTCAATCGTTGCTGCATCTGTAAATGGCAGAACATAAATTCCTTTAACTCGCGCCGATGGATCCATATCTATGAGGCGAATCATGATTTTTGACAGATCCATTCTACTCAATTCAGACTCTAGTTTCAAATCATCCTTGATCCAATCACGCTCTTTGGCAATTTTTAAAACATCCTCATCGCTCAAAACGCGATCTCGGTTATTACCTTCCGCCGTAAGCATCGCCCGCAAAAGCGATCCAGCGGTTATTTTTTCATCTGGACGGAAGGTCTCTCCGTATTCTCCAAAAGCTCCCGTCAGACCCATTATACCTATTTCCTTTTCCGCATAATTCCCTTGAATATCCGTATACTTATGGGATTTAGACCACTGGGACTGCGATTTGCCATACCAATCCATAGCGTCACCAGTTTTAGCATCAAGTATTGAAGGAATGTACATGTTATAGTCTATATTCGGTTGATAAACTAAGCGAGCTTCCTGCTCCCCATTCTGTTTGAAAATCGAGGTGTAGTTCAACGCCAATGGACGCATTTTCAAGAACTGTTCAGTTGCTTTGCTCAGAGGAAGTACATCAGTGGAACTTGGAAACTCTGAGTTAGTCCAGTTCATATTGTAATTGTTTACCTGTTTAGCAACCGTATCAACGGTTATGTTCATTCCGTTCCGTGAAACTGGAATACCGTTGACAACTCTAACATAGCTAAAGCTCTGGGTATTGAGAGGCATTTTACCTCTATAGAAGTCTTCTGAGTCCATCTTAACGAGCTTAAAACGCTCAGGCTGTATTTGTTCGAGAAAGTTATCTGCTATTTTTTGGGCCTCTTTACGAGTAACGGGCTTAGACTTGTCATCTGAGTTTGCCTCATTGGACATATAAAAACTGATTAGATCCCCAGTCTTAGCATTCACTTGAGCACTAACGAAACGGTTTTCTCCCATACTAGGAGACTGACTACTCCAATTTAAATCCCATAATTGTTCACTAGGGTTCTGCCAGTCTGTATTCAGGCCGGAATTTTGGAGAGTGAGTCCCTTAGGAATTTTAACCGCTTTCTTGACAATCTCAGCCGCTTCTGCCTGGCTGATTTGTTGGGAACTCTCCGTAGTGTCCTGACTAGCTGAAGCTTCTATAGCTGGAGAAGCGGCCTCCGTCGCTGTTGCTGTTACTCTTGTTGCTGTTGTTGCTGTTGTTGCTGTTGTTGCTGTTGTTGCTGTTGTTGCCGCCCACAATGTTGTAGATACAAACGAAGTCCCTGAGACACCACCAACTGAGCTAATGGATGTGTTAATTCCTACAGTATTAGGAATCACAGGCTCCCCATTTAGCGCATCGATCGCTCCTCCGTAGTATTTATCTTTCAACTGATACACGAGAAGCACACGTTGCGGTTCCCCCGTTTGAGGATTCGTGATTTGAGGAATAAAGTACTGCAATTCGAGCATCGGAGTATCTGTAAACACCTGAAGCGCCTTTTCCGGAGTGATAACCTTTGACGCCTCTGGAAACACAAGATCTGGTGTCCAATTATTGTTATAGTTATTAATTAACCCATTGTCTCCACTAACACTCACATTCACTCCGTTTCCAGGAAACGGAATACCGTTTACCATACGGATCCAGCGGAAATTGTAGGAAAAAGGTTGAGAGTTATTTAATGAGAAAGTCTCTTGGTTATCTTTTACAAGTTGCATTTCCGCTTGATGTTTACTTGCTAATTTCGAGACTAAATCAGTGGCTATTTTCTCCGCATCGCCTATGGATAGAACAGGTAGCTTAAAAGACGGCTTCAACGATTCCTGCCATTGATTAATGTTGATAATTTCTCCGGTCTTTACGTCGACCATTGCATGGAAACTTCCACCTGGTGCTTCGGGTGAATGCCAGTTTAGGGAATAAGTAGCCTGGTTGTTATACTCATTGTATCCCGTAGACATTCGTGAATATTTCTCTGGGATACTGAAATTATCCTTAACTATCTGCACAGCCTGCTCGACCGTAATGCCCGCTTTCTCACTTCCAAGGGAATTTACCGGATAAACTGCTAATTGTAAAAAGAGCATAAAAATCACCATAAAGTTTAAAGGTCGAATCCTTCTTAACAAATTTTCATCAATCCTTTCTTACCTTGCATTAGTGAAACGTTCTTTCCCCCTTTACCAATCACATTAAATAAGAATATTCCCGTTATTTGAATTATAGAATTATATATTCCACGCTTTCCAATATTCTCCTGCAATTTTTGGGAATATTCCCCTCATATATTTTGAAATCAATCAAAAGCCTAATTGATTTTTTGGAGTTATAAAGTATCTTCCTTCAAAGCCGCTATTACCTAAATGGCTTCCTGACGGTTTTACCTTTAAGTATGCCGAGAAATTTGCCCGGTTGGATAACACTAATGTTTTACCAGTACTTAGGTTTTTCGACTGAAAGCTTAGGCTTTTTAAATTAAAGTGTGCAATTTCCATAATTAGGACCATGGGAACATATGTTCTTTATAAAATGATTAAGAGGTTTTCCTCTAATTAATTGAGTGGGGGCGATTTTTTACTTAGGCTATTGGCGGATCATAAGGATTATCAAATCTAAGTGCTCCTGTCCTAAATACCGAAAGCATAAGTCCGATTAGCGCCATATTCACCACCGTCGCCGTCTTCCCATAGGCGATGAAAGGTAACGTAATGGCGGAGAAGAACGGAAAACCCAGATTAGATATAATGTAGATAATGGTCTGAAAGGTGAAGGTGAGCAACACAGCAGTGGAGATAAACAACCCAAGTATACTTGTCTGTTTGAAACTAAGGTAAAAGCCGCGAACAATGAAGGCGCTCAGCACGGTAACAATTGCGAAAAAGGCTATCCAGCCAAACCTGTATGTCAGATAGGCAAGCAAATATCTCTCGTCATAACTGAACGGGAGGACATTGTAAAGCGCGGAATCACCTTGTCCAAACAGCTTTGAACCGCGAAGAAGCGCCTTTATCAAGTTCGGGAGATAGTAGTACCCTATGCCGAGATGGTGTGTGATGCCCTCGATATATGTAAATATCAATGCCAATACTCCAGCCAATGCCGGCAAATTTGCAAGTATAAACCCCAATGCGGGTTTGGAACAAAACCAATCTTTAGCGATCGCAAGGTTCAACATGATCAGGCAGGATAGGAACACCAGAAATGTTTCTGACATAAGTGATCCCGCAAAGGGGATACTAGAGAGAATAAATGCAGCGATCAAACTTAACCCGATTCCCCAATAGCCCTTTTTCCTCTGAATATAAACAAAGGCGGCATACGCGATTGGCAGCAGCAAAACAACGTAATACAGATATTGGGGTGCGCCCTTAACGCGAGGTGATAAAACAAAAACGACCAGGGTCGAAAAAATTATTAAGACTTGGGTGAGTTTGGGGTATTTCCCAATTAACGAAAAATCAAAAAAGTAGACAACCGTCATACAGACCACGCCAATAGCAACCGCCAACAGAGAGCCGGGCAGCAGGGGGTGGCCAAATTCATTTACGGAAGAGACAAACATGCGGATGGCAAGACCGATCAAAAGGGCAACAGTCATGAGTATCAGCATGCTCCACTCAGGTTTGGGACGATGCGTGCGGTCAAGCGCCGAGCCGGTCTCCATTGGGTCGCCCATCTGAATAAGCGCTTTTTCAGTTGCTTCGTCGGGCTCCATGCCGCTGGATAGGTAGCTTTGAATCTGATCGTCAATGTGGTTTTCCAGTTCTCTGGCGATGACCGGACGGACCCTTTTCCATCTGATCTGGTTGCAGACCTTGTTAATATATTCGCTTACATTTTCACGAGAAGGCATAGCCCGCGCCTCCTCTCTGCAATACCTTTTCTACCGCTCCGGAATAGGCATTCCACTCGGCCTGCTTCTCGCGTAAAAGTTGTCGGCCTTTTGAGGTCAAATTATAATACTTTCTCACCCGCGCGCTGTCGGCGGTCTCTTCGTAAGAGCTTACCATTCCTTGTTTTTCAAGGCCGTGCAGGATAGGATAGAGAGTTCCTGCTTTTAGGCTGAAGGTATTGTCCGACCGCTTTGCAAGCACTTCGATCATCAGGTAGCCGTACATGTCCTTTTCTTCAAGCAGTTTCAAGACCAGCATAGTTGTACTGCTAGCAAGCAGGCTTTTGTTGACTTGCATATGACTCACTCCTATATATAGATTATCTATATAACATTATATATCGACGTCCTATACATGACAAGTGTTTTTTTCTGTTATAAATTAATGTTAAATTCACCCCGCGCAATCGGCGGCCCTGGTTGCCAAAGAGGGTCCCCCTGTTCTCTCGTTCGACCGAAACGACGCTTCACCTCGACGATGAAGAAAAGTCTTATCCGGCTGGTTCCCGTATAAAGTGATAAAGTCAGCCCGAAAATGACCGACAGGAAATAGGAGCGGATAACCTGTATAACCGAAGGACCTGTATAACGTGGAAGGGGTTTGCCGGTCCTTTCGCTTTTAGAATTTTTTTTAAAAAGGGCTGTGATTTTAGTGGATAAATGTAATGTATATGTATGAAGGGACAAATTCATGTGGCGTTCACCGCCCCCGGCAATGGATAGCAAAAGCTTGATCAGTCTTATCTGCCGGTTTATCAATCCTTCAAACTGCATTACAAGGAGGTTATCGGCTATGTAATAAACAAAATTTGTTAGGAAAAGGGTGAGTAATTTTTAAAAATTAAAAGGAGCAGTTTGAGCTATTTTGGGGGTATGCCTTATCCTAGCTACGTCGTAAACGGTGAAGCTAATGGAGTATTTGCATAGTCTAAATGCAGGAAATCTTTTTTACAATATCTAGAGGAGGGGTAGTCAGATGAAAAAGAAGATGATTAATTGTTCTTTGCTTTTAGTAATGGTTATTATATTATCAATTATACAGTTCACTGGATGTAGCCAAGAGAAATCTAGTGCGAATCAAATTGCACTATTAGATAAAAATAAAATATCAGTTATGTCGATTAGCCACGGCAATTCGGTCACAAAAGAATTTTCCGATAAAGAACAAATTGAAATCTTGCTCGATCATTTGGATGGCATTAAGTTTAGCAAGATGAGCATTAAGCAAGAGGAAGAAGTATTAGATAAAGGGAAGGTATTTAACATGGATACGACCTATGTAATACAGCTAATGGAAAATAAACAGGGTATTTCGAAAGCTGACATTGCAGTAATTTCTGAGAAGGAACTGATTTTAGCTGATAGTGAAACTATGGAGAGTACAAGAACAGTATCGTATATGAATCAAAGTGATGACTCTTCATTGAATGCAGTAAAAGAAATATATTCGTTAGCAAAGAAAGCAATGGAGTAAAAGGGTTGCCATCCGTGGCAACTTCTGAACAGGAGTGCCACACTTTATAGAAGTACAACATTCCGAAACAACAGTGAATTATTATAGTACTGCACAATAAGCTTCGTATTTGAATAATATATGAGCTTTCAATTCAATCAGATTGAAAGCTCATGTACTTTAGTTATAATATAAGTGAGTTTGAAGGTTCGGTTACGATATGTCGATATGGAGGCATTCTTTAGTTCAGTATTTGCCACAATTAATTTAATATAGAAGGGTTTTCTGTATTATGAAGAAATTAAAACTTATAGTCATATACTGGTTAATCACTATAGGCTTTATTTTTAACGGGGAATTGTTCATTCTTTATCTGGACGGCTTTCAAGAATCATATTACCAGTCAGGATTTGATTTTGTAAATCGGGAAGCTGTAATCGAGGAAAAAGAAGTCATCCAGGATTTTCTCAATGCAGGAAAGACGTACGATGTCGATTTCTTCTTTGTGGACAGTACGATTGTCTCGGCCTACAATAAACAGATAACCATATTCGGCACGCCCAACGCCTTAAAAAACCTGGAAGACAATGGTATTTTTGAAGGAAAGCATAACAGCCTTTTTATGGGAGAAACACAAGTTAGATACGCGGATTTCAGTAATATTAAGACGATGGAAAAGTTCAAAGACTGTTATTACATCGGCGATCAATCCCAACAGGAAACCATGCGCTTATTCAAAGCGAGCCTGGTAGGTAAATACGGAGGCGGCCTCCCTAAATTGTTTCGTTCCGATAAAGAGACTTGGCTGAATCTATTGGCGGTTTGGTCTATCGTTTTTGGCTTGATCTTGCTGCTAACGATTTATGAAATCATCAGCCTAAAGAAGGAGATCATGGTGCGGATAACCCTTGGGGAGGATGTCAGAGCCGTTTTCGGCAAAAATGCATTGGCCGATATCGGTATCCTGGTAAGTGCATTCCTTAGCGTGCCGTTCATATTAAGCCTATTATCCAATTCCAATGTACTTTTTAAAATTAAAGCCCTTGCCCTGTCCTTTCTGGTGTTCATGATTGCCAATACCCTGATCAACGCGGCCGTTTTGCGCGTTAACTTTAAAAAAGATATAGCGGCCAGACGCTCCGGCGGCGGACTGCTTACAGCCAACTATATCTTGAAAACCATGACCACCATACTCACCCTCATTGTTCTGTCCAGCAATTTCACGATACTGGCGCAAGGGTATCTTATGTATAAGCAAGGTGATTTTTTCTCCGAACATAAGGATTATAGTTACTATCAATTGAACTACAGAGTGGATAATCACTTAGGCAAAACAATATCAGACGACGACATGATTAATCAAGAATTCTATAAACGATTTCAAAACTATTCATTGCAATACAACGATTTGACCGCTAATTTCAGCAGCCCTTACCCTATTATCCTAATCAATAGAAATTCGTTCGAAGAAATATCAAGAGTGAGCAATGCCTTGTCAGAGGCGGTCAAAAGCGCCGATGATGATTATTATATACTGATCCCGTCCGGTATATCGGAGGATTCTCAGGAATATGCGATCGCGGAAGAAATATTCACCGTTTTTCTGGGACGAAATATTGATTCAAGTACTAAAATCAAAACCAAAGTATATGACGGCGATATAAGTCTAGTGGGCATTCATAATATGGGGAAGTATGTAAGCCGGCCAATGGTGAACCCTATCATATTATTCAATAATACGCTTCAACAAATTGATGAATCTCAGGCGGGAAACGATATGTACTATGCCTACAGTACGATGTACGATATCCCCGAACAGGACTTCAATAATTTCATCGCGGAGTATCAGCTGTCTGATCAAATCATGGTCAAATCCAATGCCCTGGATGTCTATGAACATAATTGGGCGATTATCGCACGCAATATGAAATTAGTCGTTATTTTATCGATCTTCTTGCTGGCGCTGGAAATCGCGCTGATCAGTTTTATTATCAAACTGGAGTATCAGTTCAACGCGATGGAACTGGCACTGAAAAAAGTACTTGGCTACTCGCTTTTTGCTAGGAATAGCCGGTTGATGCGCCTCACTTTCGTCGTTTTTCTGGTGAGCGTAATGCTGGCATTTTTGCTTAGAGGACTTTTGGGGATTGCCGAGGGGGCGGATCTCATCTGGGGAGGGCTTATTTTACTGGCACTTGAGTCAGTATTTATCGCTAAGAAGGCAGGTACTATGGAAAAAGCCAATGTACCTGCCATTCTAAAAGGAAGGGTATTATGATTGAAGGAATTAATATCACCAAAGAGTTTGATGGTCTGACTCTATTTCAAAACTATAATTTTCTCATCGAGGATCAGGAATTCGTATGCTTTTCCGGTGCCAGCGGAACGGGCAAGACCACATTATTAAACATGATTGGCTTAATCGAGCCGATTGACGCCGGCACGTTGAGAATCAACGGAATCGAGTACACGACGAATAAGCAAAAAATGGAGTATTTTCGCTCTATCGTCGGTTTTCTATTTCAAAATTTTGCGCTGATTGAGAGTAAAACCGTTGAACAGAACCTTGAGTTGATCAGGCGGGACAGCCGCACGAATTATACTATTGAAGAAGTGTTGGAAAGAGTCGGGTTAGAAAGCAAACTGAATAGTAAGGTTTATACACTGTCCGGTGGAGAGCAACAGCGAGTGGCGTTGGCTCGTTTATTTCTTAAAAAATGTGATATCATTTTAGCGGATGAACCAACAGGATCGCTGGACGCCAAAAACGCTCAAATAATTATGGATACTCTACTTTCGCTGAATGCCGAAGGTAAAACCGTCATTATAGTGACACATGATCAAAAAATTAAAGATAAGGCCCGAAGGGTTATCGAACTATAAATTTCGATTTGAACGTATGAAGAAAGGAGGTAGCATCACAAAGTAAGCAGAACACTGTGGATTATCAAGTGAAGAAGGTGAAGGTGGGGTGATTAGCTTGACCAGTTTTATTTCCAAACGGATTGTCTTGATGCTTATCGTAGTGATAGCCGTAGCAACTGCGGGAATACAAAGGGTACAGGCCTTGGTTTAGCTATTTCCCGTACAATTCTGGAACTATATCACTTTTCCTATGGGGCTTAAAATAGTGATCAGGGGGTAATATTCTGGTTCGAATTTGTTTAAATTAATAAAGCATCTGCTGGATCAAGGCGGGTGCTTTTTACAGTGCGCCCAACGTGTGGAACCAGCTTTTATTAAGAACAGCGCATAGAGTCCTGCAAGCAGCAAAGCTCTTAAGACGAAAGCCAATAAAATCTTAATGGCTTTCGTGTCCTTTGGCTGGACACGATATAATTCCAACCTCCTTAATAAGAGGTAGATTTTTTTGTTTACACACTGTAAAATCATTGTTTTACCACCTTTGTTTATGATTTTTGTGTATAAAAAAACACGACCAAACATTTCTGTTTAATCGTGTTAATTATCGAGTCATTATATTTGATTATTTCAGTTAGAAAAGTATGCCTCCATACATTGAATCCATAGCTTCGATAAACTTACCCCACTCAAGATTTATATTTTTTTCATGTTTTGTTAGATGATATTGAATTTTATAAATTGCTTTTAAGTATTTCCTATTGCTTTTACCTTTTTTATAAAGAAAATATAATAACTCATACATGTGTATTGCTTTTTGTTCATCCAGCGAAGTTTTTAATTCTTCGCAGTTTTTGATCAATTTCAAGGCATTGTCATCATGAGAGGCAAAATAAATTAAATTTTTGGTGCTAATATAGAGCAAGAGTTTTTACTTCGCCTCGATCGTCCTTATTGTCAAGTTCCGGGATGTACTTGGTATTTTGAGCAATTAGCGCTTCTTTAGTATTTCTAATGATCAATTCTTCTGGAGAAAGCTGACTGTCTTTGTGTAAAAAAAGCGTAGGCGGGATGGAAGTTAATTTTGCATGGACATAATCTCCAGCTTGTCCACTGAAAATTTCATCATTAACTGCCTCATGTATAGCTAAATTTTGAAAACAAGAAAAGAGGGGATCAAGCCAATTTGTTATCCAAAAAACCATGGGCATGTCTGGAACGTTGAGCTTGGAATCATTATATCGGTTAGGCAAGAGAAAAAAATTCGCATCAAAGGTAACGAGCTGATTGGGATTTTGCATGAGACTTAGGAAAGCCTCATTGACTTTATCAACTTTAACATCCATTTTTGGCGCCCTCTGCGAAAAGCTCATTGAGCTCTGCCGCATCTTCTTCATCAATTTCAAACGCCACTCCAAAATCTTCGGGGTTTTTTCCAAAAAGCAATAAGTCGTCAGCAAGTTGTGATTCTGATATGATGCCATCTTCGTAATTCCTAACCAGAATTTCAAGGTCAGCAGCCCCTGTACCCACTTTTCGAGTAATGTCATTTAACATTTTGAAATCATGTTCATTCGTGGTGAGTCCTATTTTATAGTACTCACCATCCGGACGGCGCTCTTCTATTTGATAAAGCCTATTATATATTTCTTGATTGATGCTTCCGGCTTCCAACAATCTTCTGACAATCGATTTATAGGGCAGCCACCACGTGCAGTGAATTCTGGCGATGAAGCGCAAGATAGTGCTTTGCTGTAGGTCGAATAGTTCAGATTTGTCAAATTCGGAAACAACAATTTTTTTAAAGGTATGCAACGGCAAGATAAACTCAGCTGCAAATTTATCAGCCAACAGCTCGGTGAGATCACCAGACTTATCCTCGTCATCACGGCTGATATGCCACTGATCTTTTTTGGCATAATGGTAAAGCTCATGGGCAATTGAAAAAATCTGTTTGTCGTAATAATCATTGGTATTTAAGCCAATAAAGTTAAATTCTATATCTGCATCTTTTGTGGTTAGAAACATAGCTCCAAAGGATCTGAGTCCATCATCCTCGATCGGATATTGGACTAAAGTAATGTGTTTCTTTTCCAACAAAAGGAGCAAATCATTGGCAATAGGGGCATCATCACTGCCTAATGAATTTCTTTGTTGTTTGGTCAACTCTACAATCTCAAACTCTTGTTTTTCTGTTAATGAAGGCAGGCTGCTATTGCTCTTCATATAATCTGCTCCTTAATACTTTTTGCTTTTTGAGAGTGAGCATCATTGAGAAAAGCTTTTCTATCCCCTCTTCTTCTTTTGGAGTTTTGGCTTGGCCGCGCATAGCAACAAACACATTTTGAGTTTTATCCTCTTCAATTAATTCTTGTATAGAAAAGTTGAGAGTTTTGCTCAGAACTTCCAATTGTGCAATAGAAGGGACAAAGTCTCTACGTTCGATCCGGCTGATCAACATCCGATTGATGCTTGTTTGATCCTGTAAATCCTGTTGAGACATATTTTTTTCTTTCCGCTTTTTAATCACTAATTCTGATAACTTATTTAAAGATATCTTTTCCATAAGGATCCCTCCTTTGACAATAAAATATATATTGGCTGAGTAATACATTTTATGCATCGGTATAGTATTATGATACTATTATTATCAATTTGTGTCAATAAATATACCTTACCATCTGAAATTTAATATGAAGATAATAATAATATCATTGATTTCGCCTTCAAACGGGTTCCTTTTTATTGCTAAGAACAATTGCCCCCTTAACAAATCATCTTCATCCTTAATGAAGAATAGGGGCCATATTTTTTCTGGATGGAATCTCTGTTTTCCTCAAACTCGCCTATAGCAAAGGTTGCTTGAAACCGTCGTTGAACGTGACATTGACCGTCTGCGCGGGCCGCATGTACTCCGCTCATAAGTTGCGCAACGTTTCAATAGCATACAGCGGCAAATTCAGCAGCCAATCCTCACGCTTGTAATCCGCCATGGATGTACGGATGGACAGCTTGGGCTGAAACTTCTCCTGATACGTTTTCAGGCTTTTCGCCTTCAAATTCGTTTCAGCCTTCACCTCAATGGGGATCACCGCGCTGCCGTCATCTACAACGAAGTCAATTTCCGCGTTGCCGCGGTTGTTCGTCCAATAATAGGTTTCCAGCCCCTTGAGGGTTATTAACTGTTGCAATACATACTGCTCAGTCAGCGCACCCTTGAATTCCTTGAAAAGCTCGTTGCCATCCAAAAGTGTAGCTTGTTTCAGGCGCACCATGCTAGAAAGCAAACCAACGTCAACCAAAAACAGCTTAAAGGCTTTCAAATCCTCATAGGCTTTGAGCGGAAGGCTTGGCGCATTCACGCGATACACCTTATGGACTAGGCCGCAATCGGCTAGCCAAAGCATGGCCTGTTCATATTCTTTCGCCCGTGCGCCTTCTTTGATAAGTCCGTAGATGAATTTTTTATTCTCCTTGGTAAGTTGGGCGGGGATGCTGTTCCAGAGCATCCTGATTCGCGGCACAACGTCATGGGGTGCATGTTTAGAAAAATCCTGCTCGTAGGCGTCAAGAATGCGCTGTTGTATTTCCCGCACCTCGACAAAATCTTTATTTTGGGAAAAGCTATGCACGACCTCCGGCATCCCACCGACATAGTAATAGTATTTGAGCATGTCGATATACGTTTGCTTGAAGGTGGTCACCATAGCAAAATCACCTTTTTGCAGCAGCTCCGCATATTGACCGTTCCCCATCGCGGTCAAAAACTCAGTGAAGCTCAAAGGATACATATTTAAAAACTCTACCTTGCCTACAGGGAATGACGTGCCCTGATGCAAGGCAACACCCAGGAGTGAACCGGCACACACGATTTGATATTGTGGCGCATCCTCATTGAAGTATTTCAGCGCAGTCAATGCTTTCGGCACTTCCTGTACTTCATCGAAGATGAGCAGGGTATTCGCTGGATCGATCTTTTGACCGGAGTAAAGCTCCAGCCCTATCACGATACGCTCCACATCCAAATCGGATGAAAACAAATCCTTCATGCGCTGATTATTGTCAAAGCTGATGTAGACGGTTTTATCAAAGGCAACCCTGCCAAACTCCTTCATCAGCCACGTCTTGCCAACCTGCCTTGCGCCGCGAATAATGAGCGGTTTTTTGTTTCGCTTCGCTTTCCACTTATACAGGTCCTCTATCGCTGTTCTATACATGGTACATCACCTCACAAGATGAGTATACCCCATTCTAACAAAAATTACAGCGATATTTTGTAGAAAAATTACACTTTTTACAACCAAAGTCCGTTTGCCTCGTCAATAAATAGGGGAATCGTGCGATGCCAACTTAATTGCTTGCGTGTCGAATATTGCAATCTGCAATTTCTGACACTCTTTCTAAAGATTAAAGGTTATTTAGTCCTATCTGTCAAATATCCATAATATTTACAATTTACAAACGGAGGCATTGGAGGTATTTTTGTTGTCACATAAAGAAGATAAAGGTTATTGGCGATTCTATACCGGTGTATTTCCTCGAAGGAAACAATATTTCAATAGCAATTAAGCATGCTGATGGAACTATCTCTATTGACAAATTTGATATATCAAAAGAAAAACCAGTTAGAATTGATCATGAAGCTAAGGAGGTAAAACAATGAAAAGGAAAAAATCTAAAATTGCTGCGTTAACATTAACATTAATCCTATTGTGTTCAACAGCTGCTTATGCTTACACGTTGAGCGGTAGTAGTAATATCCAAACTAGTGTATCATCAATTGATGGTACTTCAATTACAAAAACTAATGCAGTTTGCGATGAAGTTAAAGTAGAAAATTGGTTATATCGAGATGATACTTTTGTGGACAACGAATATGAAACTGCTTCTGGTTCTACCTATGCACAAGCAATTTGTATTGCCCTGAATCTACCAGGGTTACAATACTGGCAACTTACTGCTAAACATGAATCAACGCTAGATGGCGCTACGAAAAAAAGTAGTAGCTCTAAAAGTGTATCTTATTAGGGGGAGTACCAGCGTAGCTGTCACAGACTTGAATGGACCACGACCAAAAAATCCCAAAGAAGCCTTTTCTCACACCACCTTGTATGCGGATCCGTTCTGGGTGGTTCCTAAAGGTTGCCGAAGTTCCGTATATCGATGAAGTAAACACCAACCCATAGTATTGTCTAAATAACCCACTCCTATTAATTATGAGTGGGTTATTATTTTACGTAACTTTAACCTTCATCAATATAAATAGGCTGTTACTGATGCCGTTTGACATTCAAAGACTGAAGGCCGTAAGCTGTCCGGCGGTATTGCTTGAACAATCAGAAGCGCTAATTACCAGCAAAACTGTAAAAATAATAATTGGAATGATTAATTTCCGGTTATTCAATTTGCTCATGGCGATAGGAAGACCTCTTTTCCTTTATATAACATGATAAAACCGATTGTTATCATCGTTAAAAGCTCTCAACGCCCATACACTTTTCAACTGTCTGTCATATATTAAAAGCCAAGTCGATTTTTATTTCTTAGGGTCAAAACCATTATATACATTAAAAATCCACCTGTAACCATCTTCGGCAACGACATCCAGTATGGATGCCTTTGCGCCCAAACTTTCCGCCTTTATTGCCCCATGTTTTTCCGGAGTAAGGACCTTTTGTTCATTTTTATCTTTCTGATCTCCTGTCGGAATCACCACAGCAACTCCCTGTTGTGGGTCGTTCTTCAGAGAGCCAAACAAAACAGTATATCCAAAATCCTTACTTATCCACTCATTTGTTATCTCAACATCACTGTGGCTTGTTATAAGATCGCCACTTAAGCTGTCGACAATTTCGGCTCCGGCAGAATTTTGGGAGTTTGTATCTTCCGATGCGTTTATATCAAACAACCTGTATATCCTATCACCGCGTACATAGGTAAATGTGCCCAGTGTCCAGTCGGAGGTATGGAGATATCCATATTCACCCGTGCCGAATTTGACGGCATTATGACTGCAATGCCCAAGTTGTTTTGAATCAACCACATCTTCAATTGGAACAAAATTGCTGCCAAATCGATCACTCATGCGTTCATAGGGCATTTCTTGCAGGGTATTGTCTGAAACGGTATAGACGTACATATTATTACTGCTCATGCGATGGAGTTGCACAGTGTTCCCATCTGTGCTAACCGTAACATCACAGTAATCGTCACCCTGTATTGCAGTACAATTAAGCGGTTTTAAATCCAAACTTCGGATAATTTGAAGCGACTTGAGGTCATATATAAATAGACCGAAATAGCCGTGGAAAATCAGCATGTCGTCCGAAGCATAATCCAATTCTGCCATCCCAATAGTATCAATACTCTGCTCAGGTGACCATCTGACGGCAAGCGGTTCGAGTGACGTCTGCTCTGCTGCATAGGGTGTGAGGCCCTGCCCGCCGCCGCCCGTACCGATGCTTATAATTTCAAACTTATTTTTCTCGATATGCCTGACTCGGATCTCCAGAGAATTGTCGGTCCAGATTCCCTTGCCTTTTGCGCCGCGTGAGGGATTTACATAGCTCTCGTTATCGGTGGTAAAATCATAATTCAGGGAAACGCAGAACTCATTGATATTGCCGGCCACAACAGAGATGTGGTTGAGCTGATAAGCTGCGATCCGGTCGCTGACCGGCAGGTTGCCGCTCGTTAAGGTTGCCATATGGGCATCAAAGGCGATTGTTCCGAGCCTTATGAGGTCTGTTTCCGAGCTGGTGAAGGTAAGCCCGGACTGAGTTCCAGTGTCCTGGCCGGAAAGGATCGCCGCGATGGCCTGCATCGTTGCCGAGTTGATTTTACTGATGCGGCTGTAGGGCTTCTCGAGATAGCTCTTATCAGCTTGGCTGTAAACATAGTACGTTATCGTCTGACTATCTTCAAAGTGCTTGAAATCGATGCGGATATAGTCAGCTACGGGAGGTATATCGTCAACAGTCGCATATGGTTTTTCCTGATCACCGTTCAGAACCATAACCGACATACGCTTAATAGCCTCCGTATCCGTGACGGTAACAGAGGCGGCAGCTTTTCTATCCTTATAGTCGGTCAGGACTATGTTCTGAACATGCCTACTTCCCAATAAGGTTACTTCTTCCATGGCCTCGTAATCCTCTTCTGGAATATTGTAATATCGCTTCTCATCGCCATACACCACAAGGGCAAGGGAAGGATCGGAAGAAAAAAAGCAAATACTATGATCAATGGCATCTGGAATAAACACTGCAATCGTGGTTTCCAGTTCTTCGGACGGGGTTATGAGCTTTTTGCTCCAGTCGTTTTCAGCATTGTCCAGCCATTTAGCCAGTTCAGAACCCGACACATAGGTTGCGCCATATTCAGCCGAAGTGACTTCGATTTGCTTAATCTCGGAAATGAGAGCAATAAGATTAGCGGGTTTCAAAAATGACAAATCAGGCTCATCGTCAACAGGGTTCACCAGCAGGCCAATTCCAACGGTGATTACGGCGACGACCGCCACAGCCATCATCCAAAACCTGGGTTTTCGATAATTAAGCACATTTTTAATTCTGCCCTTCACGTTGCCCTCTCCGAAGGCAAGCGGACTGCCATTCAGGATGCGCTTTCCGGTTGCCAGGGATAAAAGCGAAGCGGCATAAGGCTTTTTGATCTCGCCACCCATTTCCTTGATCACTTTCTCATCACAGGAAAGTTCCATATCTGCACCCATCAATACAAAGGCAATCCACACCAGAGGATTGAACCAATGAAGGCTCAGAACCATAAAGGCAAAAGGCTTTATAATATGGTCAAGCCTGCGGATATGGGTTTGCTCATGGCGGATGATATAGCTTTTTTCCTCTCTCGTCAGTCCGGTGGGAATGAAAATTCTCGGTTTGAAAATGCCAAGCACAAAGGGTGTTTTCAGGTTATCAGCCTCATAAATGTTCTGCTCGAGATTCTGCGCGCTTTTCAAGCGGTTTTTCAAAATCAGTACCGAAGCAATACTGTAAATCAGCATCGCCATGATGCCGAAAAGCCACAGGAACGTAGCTATCGCCATCGGCGCTTCCAGCGGGTCGGCAACTGTCTGTTCACCACCCTGGGGCAGGGTTTCATTGTTGACTTGGCTGATACCTGGAAGCGGCAAATCCACCTGTGGGTTTGCCGTGTGAACGATATCGGTGGGAATATAGGTGATGCTGCCGTTGGTTACGGCTGGAGAATGAAAGATGCCCAAGAGCGAAAAGTCCGTGGAAAACGATATGGGACAGAGAAGCCGAAATAATACGACCGCCCACAGCGCATAGGAAAATACTCTCGGTGCTTTTTTCAGCGGCAGACGGGCAAGCAGCACTAGAACGATAACAATCCCCGCAGTAAGACTCATATTTAGAATTATTGGAAACAGCGTATAGCACCACATAAGCATTAACCTCGGTTCTCGTCGATCAGCTTTTTCAGTTCTTCAGCCTGACGGTCGCTGAGCTTTTTGCCGCCGATAAAGGCCGTCAGGAATTTGGGTAGTGAACCTCCAAAGGTATCCTCCACAAAACGCCTAGTCTGCTTTGCGTAAAACTCATCCTTTTTTAATAATGATGTAACAACTGCATTTTGATTTTGAAAGATACCCTTTTCACATAGATTTTTTAGAACCGTATAAGTAGTAGACTTTTTCCACTCCATTTCTTTTTCACATAACTTTACCAACTCGCCGGAACCGATTGGTTCATGCCGCCAAATCATTTCCGCAAATCTCGTTTCGCTCTGTGCTAATTTATACTCTTTCATGGTAATCCCTCCTTAGTCTATATAGTATAGACCTGTGATTTCAGTCTATGTTATATAGACCTGTTTGTCAATATCAGCACGTTCAATATTGAAGGGGTATTAGGGGCTTTGCCCCTAACAAGCGAATTTTAGGAGACAAAATTCAGTGTTTGCTTGTTGCCTGCAACACAAGACAGCGGTCTTGTGTTGCAGGTGGGTTACGGTGAGCATGAGAGGCTTGCCTTTCACACTTCGGTTATGTTGGGGGGGCTGTAGGCTCAATCCCTAGCTCCATTGTATTCATCGTCGCTTCTCTCCCTCTTTGTCCCTTTAAAAGTCTATAAATAAAAAAAGTGCTGTCCGCACTTTTTTTAAAACTATAGTTTTTCATCAACTAGCCAGGTTATGAAATGATCAACCAGTTTCTGCTTTTTCTCATCACACAGCTTGATTTTTTGATTAATTTGGGAAAGCAGACTGTCATTCGTAAGCTCCCGACCCCAAATACGGGGCAGCGCACAGGGACGTGCGCTGCCGCCATTGCGCCAAGGACGGCGCATATGGCACGATAGTCTCCGGTGGAGAGTATCGCCGAAGCCGCGATCCCAAAGGAATACCTATCGGCGTAGGATGTACCCCGCTCCCCAAAGAAGGAGCTTGAACGGTTAGTTTGCTCTGCGTCGTAAGCACGAGCGCGGTGTCACACAAGTCCCTCCTCTATCGCTCCAGCATCTCCTGAAGCTCTTGTTCCAAATCTCCGGAGACTCCTCTATCGTTGCCCACCACTACCGCCTTGGGAATATACCCTTTATTGAACAATAAAAAGTAGTTTAGACTCGACGGCAGAGTCTGTGGTTGTGTCATTGCCACAAATCCTCCAGTTTTAGCCGCCAAAGCAGCTGTTAACAGAGCATCTGCATAAGGTTTTCCGTAACTGACATCATCTTGTCGAACCAGTCCAGATGTGAAATAGAGAGGGGACTGGGGCTTTTGTGTATTAAAGAGATTTTGGAATATTACACTTTGAGTATCATAGCGATCGTTGCCGCCCCAGCGTTTGACCGAATAATTGGCGCGTAATGCATCCTCCACTGAAGTGCTAATGACCGCCGTGCCACCTAATAGGACTACATTATTCACACCAAGGTTTGCCATGGCCTGAATTGTAGATGCGGGCAGCTGATCCCGATCCGTAAGCAAAATAGGACTTCCTTGCTCAGCAGCAAAAGCACTGATTGCGATAGCATCTGGTATTGCACTTCCATTGGCAATATATACGGTATGGGTAGAGTCAATCCCCACACTAGCGGAGATCGAAGAGGCTGTATCATAGCCTTGTTGCCCGGCTATCCGAGTAACATTGAACCCCTTCAAGCTATCTTGGACACTCTGAGAAACGGCCACTGTTCCTCCAACGATGTATATGTTCTGAGCACCCAAGTTTCGAATCTCTGCTAACGTCCGTTCATCTAAGTTGGAAGAATCCGTCATTAAAATCGGAGCGTCGAGCTTTTTAGAAAGCGGAGCCGCTGCCAAAGCGTCGGAAAATTGATCATCTCGTGCCAAAATTACATTTGTTGCACTCGACCAACCTTTCTTGGCGATCTCGACTGAAAGCGCCACGTTATCAGAACTTTGTGATCCGATGCGATTACCCGCTGTATAAGCTGGACTAACGGGTATTGTCCCAATGATCTTTCCACTAAAGAGAATATTGACGTTGCCCTCTTTTAATGGAGTTATATCAAGCATAAACGTTCCGTCATTTAAGGTCGTATAACTTTGAGTTGCTGGACTTGCATCAACATCCGCTCCATCTACAGTCACTGATCGTTGTTGCAAAATATTTCCCTCTGAATCTGTAACCTTTACACTTATCGAGTTTTCCACGTCAACCATGAGTGAACCTGTTACCGTGGTTTTTGCATCGAGGACCTTGATGATCCCAGTTGCCGATCCCTTGTCCGGGGAAACAGCACTAACCTTGAGTGTGTAATCTCCAGGGGTATATAAGGTTACATTGGAAATATTGTAATAACCAGCACCTCCCCCTACGGAATAATGTGTCTCTTTACCGTCAGGATCTGTAATGGTCGCATTGACCGATCCCTTGAAAAGCTTACTAGTTGGAATCCGATTTAACTTTAAATTAACGGTAGTGGGTTCCCCGAGAATCAAGGTAGAGTCTTCAGCAGCTACAAACTCAAGCCCTCTCAAAGTAGTATAAGTAGAGTTAGTATCTTCATCGTCAGTAGCAGCAACCGCCACCCCTGGCATCATTCCGATCAGTAACATGAACATCATAAGGATACTTAATACTGTCTGAGTCTGTCTTTTTTTCCCCACGTTATTATTTCTCCTCTCTATTTTGCAGTAACAACTATTCAGTGCAAGCATACAAGTGTCGAGGACGGTTCTTCTGACTTGCATCGCATTCCGTTCGCACATGTGTGCAAGTCGGGGACGTTTCTTCTATCCGACTTCCTTGCCCAGTCTCTGACAGGATTCACTGAACCTTATCTCCCTAAACAGCTTTCTTGTTCCTTGAGAGTGAATGATGCAAGTCCGAGAACCGTCCCTCTTTCTTGCACTCGTTCTTGCATGTTCTTGCACGTCTTGGATTATTTACTCGTACCTTAAGGCATCAATAGGGTCCATTGCAGCGGCTTTTCTTGCGGGGAAGACTCCGAAGATAATGCCAATTGCGGCTGAAAATCCGAAGGCTACCAACACGGATGTTACAGAAATACTGGTCTCCATCGATAAGGCCTTCCCTGCAAGACTTGATCCTCCATAGCCAAGGGCAATACCTATTCCTCCCCCTAAGGCACTGAGTACGACCGCTTCGATCAGAAACTGCAGTAAAATATTGCTCCCTTTTGCCCCGATCGCCTTACGGATTCCGATTTCTCGGGTTCGTTCCGTAACTGATACAAGCATAATATTCATGATCCCAATTCCTCCAACCAGCAAGGAAATCCCCGCGATGCCACCCAAGAGCATGGTCAAGGTTTGAGTTACACTGGTCATGGTTGCTAACATATCCGCCTGATTTTGAACTCTGAAGTTATTTTCTTTGCCCTCCTGAATCTTATGGGTTTTTCGCAAAGCAGCCGTAATATCATCTTGTGCTGTTTGCATTTCAGCCTCTGAAGAGGCTGAGACTAAAATACTGCGCACGGTCTTTTTACCGATTAAGCGGGCCTGAACTGTTGTAATCGGTGCTGTAATCATATCATCGCTACTCTGAAACCCAGTAGATCCTGTAGCAGTTGTTACCCCAATAACTTGGAAAGGTACATTGTTTATTTTAATAATTTTCCCGATAATGGTTGCATTCGCATCCCCCATGAGATTTTCCACAACAGTCGGGCCTAATACAGCAACTCTGGCACTGCTATCCACGTCCGCTTTCGTAATAAAGCGGCCACGAGCCATTGAGACATTTTTAATGACTTCATACCCTTCTGTAGTCCCATTAATACTGGTTGATGTATTTCCAGATCCTAAGACCACTTGAGCACTAGCACTTGAGGTTGGGGCGACTGCTTTGATGGCTGACCCAAGCGTCGAAATCTTTTCAGCATCATCCATCGTGATAGATGCTGAGCTGCCTGCCCCCCCGTTAACCCCTCCAGAATTTGACTGACCAGGGCTGATCGTCAGAAGGTTCGAACCCATGCCTTGAATCTGGGAAGTAATCGACGCTGTCGCCCCATTCCCAATTCCGACCATGGCAATAACCGCTGCCACTCCAATGATAATCCCCAACATCGTCAAGGATGAACGCAGTTTGTTCGCCCGCAGAGCTCGCAAAGAAACCCGAATACTTTCCAAAAAATTCACTTTGCTGCTCCTTCCTCAAGAACCTGGGCCTGGGCCTTGCGCTGATTTTCTACTATTTCATCCTTTTCTATATGGCCATCCCGAAAACGCACAATCCTTTGGGTAAATTCAGCGATTTCCGGTTCATGCGTCACGATGACAATCGTGTTTCCCGCAGCATGTAGTCGCTGAAAGATTGCCATTACCTCTTCACTTGATCGACTGTCAAGATTTCCGGTGGGCTCATCTGCTAGGATGATGGAGGGACTTGACACGAGGGCTCGGGCGATAGCTACTCGCTGTTGCTGCCCACCTGAGAGTTCTTTAGGACGGTGGTGAATTCGATTGCCAAGGCCAACTGATTCTAAGGCAGTAATAGCACGGGCTCGTCTTTCTTTACTTCCCACACCCGCATAGAGCAGAGGAAGTTCCACATTTTCTATCGCTGTCGTCCGGGCGAGAAGATTAAATCCCTGAAAGACAAACCCAATCTTGCGATTGCGAATGACGGCCAACTCGTCGCCGCTAGCCTTGGCTACATCGGTTCCGTCGAGACAATACTCCCCTTCTGACGGGGTATCCAAACATCCTAAAATATTCATCATGGTCGATTTTCCGGAACCAGAGGGTCCCATAATCGCCACAAACTCGTTGGAGCCCACGTGAAGATTTACTCCATTCAAAGCGGCAACCTGAATATCCCCATTTGCATATATTTTTTTAATTCCTTTGAGATCTATCAAATAACACCCCTCCTAAGTTCACTCTAAGGGTAGGTTTGTTGAATTCTTTCTGGTTTGCCTTGCTTACCCTTCACTCTGCCCTGAATTACACGACCTGAACTTACTACGGTCGAGGAGTAGCAGCAGCACCACCGCCACCACCACTTGTTGCTCTAGCTCCGCCGCCTCCAAGACTAAATCCTGAAGCCGCTTTGGCTGTAACAGCAGCGCTTGTACCTGTCACAACCTCTTGCCCTTCCGTTAATCCACTTTTTATTTCTACATTGGTCCCATCATCCAAACCGACTTCCACCGTGACAGTTTTCACACCCGCATTCGCCATAGCCTTCCCAGCGTTGGCGTTTGTTTTCGTGCCTGCTTGAGGGGCTTGCTCGCCTTGAGCCTGTGTGGCACCCTCAACACCTGCTGACTCAGGTACGATAACCTGCTTCTTACCTCCTACAGTTTTAATCGCCTCACTAGGAACTGTCAGAACATTACTGGCCTCCGCCACTACAATATCAATATTGGCATTCATTCCGGAGAGAAGTTTTTCGCTGGCCTTATCGACCGCCACTGTGACTTTAAAGGTTGTAACATTGGAAGCGGTTGTCCCTTGAAGGGCAACTAAACTCACACTCCCTGTACTATGATCATCTGGGTAGGCGTCCAAAGTTATATCTACTTTCTGTCCTATCTTGACCTGAGCAATATCTGCCTGATCAATCGTCGCTGCCACTTCAAGATTACTCCCCGTGCCCGCAGTTGGCGTGATCGTGATCATTGAGTCGTCAGTTGTGTATTGGTACAGTTGCAAGCCAGAATCGATGACCACGGCATCTGTCGGTGCCAATATTGTGGCTTCTGCTAATTTCGCGTTCGCACTGTCAAGCTGAGCCTGTGCTTGGGATATGTTCGCATAAGTCGATTGCAGATCAGCTGCTGTTGGACCATCCGCTTGTTCCTTAACTTTGTATTGCGCCGACGTTAAATCCGCCTGAGCTGACCGATATTGTGCTTGCGCAGAAGCTAGAGACTGAGCCGCTCCTCCATTTTGAGCATTCTCTGCGGTCGTGAGTGCAGCCAACGCTTGGTTCAGCGCTGTAGTCGACGCAGTGCCACTTTGTTGTTGTGCCTTGGCTAAATCATCACTAGCTTGTTTAACATTTTGCTTGGCTAGTAAAACCTGGTTGTTTAAGTAACTCTGATCTGTGTTCTGTTCGGCTGTGGTTAAATTCTGCTGTGCAGTGGCTACTCCCTGCTGAGCTTTAGCAAGTGCCGACTGAGCTTCTGCCTTTGTTTGGGCGTTAAATCCATCTTGAAGAGATTGAAGTTTAGCTTGAGCAGTCATTAAGTTGGCTTGCTGTTGCACGACGGTCGTTTTAAGAGCCGCATCATCAATTCTCGCTAGAACTTGCCCCTTTTTTACTGAATCTCCATCCTTAATATTCAGTTCAACCACCTGTCCATTGTTGGAGAATTGTAAAGGAATCGAGTGAGGAAAGTTTACCGTTCCAGTTGCGGTAATTACTTTTTTCACATCTCCCATTTTGGCTTTCGTCGTGGTATTAGTAGTTACGGAAGGTTTAGCCGTAACGTTTGTATAGGTCCAATAACCGCCTCCCAGGACCATAAGACTTACTACTCCGATGGTCACCCATTTCTTATTCAGCCATTTTTTGTTCATGCGCTTACTCCTTTTCACCTTTTTACAAGCCCACTGCTTCTTTCAAGATATTATATTGTTCAAATATTTCTTGCCTAATATATCACAGCTATATGATGAAACAACGACGGAATTATCAAGATTTTGTCAGGAATTCGTCTATACTAAAACTAGTTCCTTAACACCTATCTTTCACTTGATGGGTAATGAAATCCTGAAACAACTACCCTCACCTTTTTTACTTTCCACTTGAATAACCCCACCGTGTGCCTGAATAAACTCTTTAGCAATGGCAAGTCCTAAACCCGTTCCACCATTTTCCCGCTCTCGCGATTTGTCCACCCGATAAAAGCGATCAAAAATATGCTCAAGTTCTTCCTCTGGAATCCCTTCTCCAGAGTCTACCACCGTCACTCGGACCCAACCATCTGATCGCACACTGCTAGTGGTGTTTTTATCTTCCCCGCTGTTCCCCGCTTCCGTTTTTTGTGTTTTTTCACCTTTACGCCGAAAGACATCGAGCAAACGATGGGTTGATTCGTCAGGGATCTCACCCTCTTCAACAGGTTTTCCTGTCTCGGCTAATAATACTTGAAGAGATCCTCCTGGGGGTGTATGTAAAAGCGCATTCCCAATTATGTTCACAAATACCTGAGTTAAACGATCTGGGTCGCCAATCACTTCAGGCGCATCCCCTACAACATCGACCTTCAAGCCCCGTTCCTCAAATTCTATGGCGAACTGCTCGGTAATTTTCTCCACAATCTGTCTGAGATTGACGGCTTGCAAGGCCATCGGCAGTTTACCAGCTTCCGCCAGACTCAACTGTTGGAGATCTCGTACCAAGCGAATTAGTCTCAGAGTCTCATCCTGAATAGGTAGGATCGTTTCCGGTGTTGACGGAAGTACCCCTTCCTGAATTGATTCCAGTTTTCCGAGAATAACCGCCAGCGGCGTGCGCAATTCATGGGCGATATCCGCAACCATATTACGTCTTACTTCCTCATTACGGGTCAATTGCTCTGTCATCCGGTTAAAATCCTGAGCTAATATGGCAATATCTCCGTTTCCCTTCACCTCAACTCGAGACGTGAGATCCCCTTTTCCCACTTTTCGAACAGCATACATGAGATGATTTAAAGGTTTCGTAATGTGACGGGTCAACAAAAGTCCTAACAGTAACGCCACTAAGGACGTGAGAGTTAAGCCGATAAGCATCGCTTGAATAATCGAGATTCCAATGGTTTTCGCCAATTTACCATCCAGGGATAACTTAATATTCATGGCCATGGGGTGTTGATCTGGCCAATAATGTCCCACCAGTTCGTCATCTACTTTAATTTCCTGCCATTGTTTCTCTATTATAGTGTTTAGCGAAAGTTCAGCGAGAGGTTTACCCAGATCTTTACGAGCTGAATCCACAATGACGATATCTGCTTGGTCGAAGACTAAATAGTGTTGTGGCTCACGGGACGGACGTCCAAATTTCGGGTCTAGCCCCTCGGTGATCTTCACAACATAGCCCTGCACCCCAACCCAACTCCTTTGGGACTCGTAGTAATCAGTTAAGAGCTGTTTTAAGCGTTCTCCAGAGGCTTGTTGCACGTAGGATTCAGCACGCGTAACTAAGGCTATCGATGATACCATAGCTATGGATATAAAGACGATCGACATGAAAATAACCATGCCAATGAGTGCCATAATAAATTTTCTTCGAAGGGTCATAGCCCTTCTCCAAAGCGATATCCAACACCAAACACCGTCTCCACATATTTTGGTTCACTGGGGTTATCTTCTATTTTTTTACGTAAATTTGAGACATGCGTGTCAATGGATCGTTCATAGTAGAGGTATTCCTCCCCCATCGCTTGACGCAATAGTTGAAGTCGGCTATAAACCGTACCCGGACGAGTCGCCAATAAATGGAGAATATTAAACTCAGTAGGGGTTAGGAAAATTTCCTGTCCTCTTTTGGACACCTTGTGGCTCGTGACATCGATGCTCAATTCCCCTCGGATTAGGATCGAAGCAGGTGCATTTTCTTGTGCCACCCCAGAGGAACGCCGGAGCACAGTCTTGATTCGCGCCGCTAATTCTCGCAGGCTAAAGGGCTTAACAATATAATCATCCGCCCCAAACTCTAGTCCAAGGACTCTATCTATTTCCTCCGACTTGGCGGTCAGCATAATTATCGGGATCGTGCTCGTCTCACGCAAGCGTCTGCACATTTCCAAACCACTCATTCCTGGAAGCATCCAGTCCAGGACAACAAGATCTGGTTTTTCACGCTCGATGAGCTGCATACCTTCTGTTCCATTCAGCGCCGTCAAGACACTAAATCCTTCCCTCGAAAGGTAGTCTCTAACAAGGGTCAGTATTTCTGGTTCATCATCGACTAAGACAATTTTCATTTACATTCATCACTCCTAATTAGGTAAAAGGCCTAAGCCGTTGAATCATCCTCACTAGTTTAGGCAGATTCCACCACGATTCTTTTTAATAAGTATACCGCTTATGTTTGGGATGTATTTAGGAAAGTTCACAAGATTTTATGTAGATTCCATATTATAAAGAAAACCCTCACTTAACATCTCCTAAGTGAGGGTTTGATCTCCCAACTATTATTGTAACTCCATCCCGATGGGTGGAAGTGTCTTTACGACCTTTTCAACTCCATCCGATGTTCCAGAAGCTCCAAGCTACGCATCAATTCCTCATATTCTTCATCGGTATAATCTTTAATAACTTCGCCGATAAAGCTCTGACGTTCTGCAATGACCTCATTCAGAACCTCTTCTCCTTGAGGCAGCAAGTGCATCCTGACCACCCTTCGGTCTTTCTCGTCCCGAGCCCGTTCGACAAGCTTCGCTCGTTCCATCCGATCCGCTAAATCAGTCGCTGTACTACATGCCACAAACAAGTGTTTTCCCAAATCCCCCATCGTTAGAGGTCCAAATTCTCGAATGGATAAGAGCGCATTAAACTGAAGCGCAGAAATCTCCCTGCCAATCAGAATGGATCGACCGCGCCTGAACAAAATGGTGTTTGCACGTCTTATTGTCTCTTCTAACTGTTTTGGCAAATCTTCGGTTGGTGCCATCTCTAACCCCCTCCATCCCCATTATAATCCTATTCTAGCATAAAAATAGAACTTGTGGTACTTGCACTGTTCGTTGCTCTTACCAAAGGGACAGCTACTTCCCTAAATGCAATTGGATACTTGTGTGACACTACGGCCCGGGCTAGGAACCAAGAACAGGCCGTCGGAGAGTTAAAGAAGAAATGCAGAATAGGCTTTACGCCTCTCCTGCATTTCTTCTTTAACATAAACATAGGATTCAAAATCTTTAATTGTTTCTTCCCAACCCAGAGGGTTCTTCCCAGCCCAGAGGGCCCACGTTCACTCTTAGGTAGAAGTCGGAGGATAATTAAAAAGGTTGATTGAGCTTGGTGATTTAGAAAGGGCTCCGTTATTAGTTTTACTAGGCGCTGTAATCCCTAAGCCGGCATTTCCTGTTTCTGAGCTCGGGATAATTGGGTTTGTTGGGGTTGTTGGGTTTGTGGGGTTTGTGGGGTTTGTTGAGGTAATCCCCTTTACTAAGCTCGATTTATTGACCAGCATTGTGGCATCGAGTGTCCCATAATTGGTCAGTGGTTTCCCCTCGATTCGAATCTGCACTTGTTTAATTGTTGAAAACTGTGTCAAGGTGTTAACAAGCCCATACAAAGCAACTTCTGGAGAAACTTTTGAATTGGGTTGAAGAAATTCTTTACTTAAGTCAACAATGCCCACATTTTCTTTAATGGCAATCCCAAGTAGCACTGTATTCGTGGGAACTAAGGCCTGCACTGTCGTTCCTTTTTCTGCAGGTCCTTTTAACCACTCTGTCACGGTTTCCTTAGCTAAACTCAAAGTCTTGGGCAATATTCGCTGTTCCTTAACCAAAGACTTACCTGTCGAATCTGCAAAATACAGTACGATCGTCTTTGGATCTGAAGAGGTTACCCCTGTTGAGACTGTTGTCGCGTCCGGAAGGGATGCAGTTTTATCCCCACCGATGAAATCCCCAAATGATGTCGTAGCTCCATCCTTATTCACTAACGTTTCCAGTGTCCCACAGCCTCCAATAAAAACGAGGCTGAAGAGAACAACCCCCATGAGAAAACTTTTCCAAATTCGCACTTTCATAATTTTTGCTCCTTCCTCAGTTCGATATCCGATCATCGATACTCGATGTCGAACATTTAGCCCCTGAATAAGTTCAACTAAACTTCAGTTAATCACTGAGTAAGTTTCCTTATCCTCACTCTAAACCTATGCTTTGTGCTTAAAAATAGTACAGGTTCTCATCGCCTATCCTATGTATTTTAGACTAAAACAGACAGCCCTTTTAGTGAAGATCTGTCTGAATAAATTCCGGGCATTTATATTTTATTTGTATAAAGCACAGCTTCGAGCCATAAATATGGGTATCGTTAAGATTATTGAAAGGAGCCTGTCATGCACGACATGTACGAAATTATCTGGACTAGTATGATTGCTGGACTGGCGACAACCTTTGGTAGCCTACTTGTCCTCTTGTTTGGTAAGCCAAAGGAACGCGTTCTTGCTTCCCTCTTGGCCGGAGCGGGCGGAGTGATGCTTGCAGTCGTGAGCGTTGATTTGCTTCCTAATGCTTGGAAGATCGGCCCACCGCTCCAAGTAGTCTTTGGCTTTGCCTTAGGCCTACTCTTTATGTACCTTGCAGAAATTCGCCTAAATGTACCCAATAACACTCTCCCCCTGTCCCGACGTCAACGCCTAAAAAGGACCGGACTTCTCGTCGCAACCGGGATAGCCTTACATGATCTCCCGGAAGGCATGGCCATAGCAGTCAGCCAAGAAGCGTCCCCAGGCCTTGGCCTACTTATCGCCTTTGCTATCACCTTGCATAATCTTCCCGAAGGGATGGCAACCACAGCACCCTTAAAAATGGCTGGAATCCGTTGGTGGAAAATCCTTCTCCTGAACATCGGAATCGCCTTTTTCACCCCCCTCGGCGCCATGATCGGGCTCCTAGCCCTCGAAGGAGTTCAGAATTCCCTAGCCTTCTTCCTTGCCCTCGCCGCAGGCGCCATGAGTTTTCTAGTCTTCGCAGAGCTAATACCCCTCTCACGCGAACGACACCCCCATTACGCCCTGCTCGGCGGAACGATCGGATTTATCTTTTTTGCTGTAATTAGCATGCTCCACTCTTCCTGAACCGCGCCTCATATTATTTAGAAAGGTTAATCATGACCACCCGCTTAGCGGGTGGTTTGCTCTAGCCCTATAAGGGCATGGTACAGGCTGAGTCTTAAGATTTTCCGACTTAATATCCAAACTCAGACTTTGGGCAATTAGACAAGGGAGAATTGGCGCTATAGCCCTCACGCTTGTCCGGGGCTCGGCATATCCTATAGCAGTATCTGAAAATACATTCCGTAAATGGATGGGCAGCCAGTCTAAGGATGGAAATTTCCAACAGGACGCCTGAGCAAATCACGTCCGAGATTAACTTTATCAAGGAACAAAGCTGCAAAATGCTGCTTAGCAACGCCGTTGAGATCGGACGGCGTTTGACGGAAACCAAAGAGCTGGTACCCCATGGGGAGTGGCGCAAATGGCTGACTGAATCAGTGAGTTACTCCCCGCGTCGGGGAAGAGAGGCCAAATGGTGCATCGATGCACCATTTGATTTTAACTTCATGGGCACGGTTTTTGACGCAAAGGCTGTTTTTCCATGCACATAGTTATTAAGACACCACCCGTAAACCCTTGCGAAGTCTAGACTTTTCCATAAATTGGCAAGCCCTATTTATGATAGACTTCATAGGGTAAAGGGGTACCCCGAAAACTTAACTTTCAGATACGTTAAAGAAAACTTGGCTGACGCCAAGCCTTCAAGCGCCGGTGACCACCTTAGTTGCACTTATACTTTCAGAAAGTATGAAACTAAAAGTTAACGGGCTCGCGGCACCAAGAAAGTTCGCCCTACCTTCGCCAGCCTTAGTAGTAGTATGGACAAAATTTTCATTCATCAGTGATGCCGCGCAGCGGCATGGGGGTCTGACTAGCACAAAAGGGGTAGACCGAGCTTTCGGTCTACCCCTTTTCAGATTATCATTCAAGACTTTTGCATCCAAACACGTACTCAACAGCCACTCAGCTTAATAATTCAAGCTTAAGAACCGTCCTTCAAACTTGCGCTTTCCGCGCTTTCCGCTCTTGCCGCTTTTTCCGCAACGCGGAAAACAGGCCATTCCCCAGCTAAGAACCGTCCCCAAAACTTGCAACTCCTGCGACACCCTCGCCGCTTTTTCCGCAACGCGGAAAACAGGCCGTTCCCCAGCCTAAGAACCGTCCCCCAAGCTTGCAACTCGTGCCACCCTTGCCGCTTTTTCCGCAACGCGGAAAACAGGCCGTCCCCCAGCCTAAGAACCGTCCCCCAAGCTTGCAACTCGTGCCACCCTTGCCGCTTTTTCCGCAACGCGGAAAACAGGCCGTCCCCCGTCCCCCGTTCCTCCCTCGCGTCTCCCAGCCAGAGGGTCCGCGCTCACACGCTCCGACGCCTTTGCGGTCGTCGTAGCCAAACTCGGCTTTAATCCTCTTTCATAGGCAGGGCGGGAAACAAGGATGTTTCCCGCCGGCAACGGCCAAGGATGGCCGATTTGCCGGGAACCCTGCCCTCCCCAAAGAAAGGATTAAAGCCCTAGTTTGGCACGACGAACGCAGGGCCCGAGGAGGTGTGACGCGGACCCTCCTACTTGAGCACCCCTGCCGCATATTCTCCCATCGCCTCATACCCTTTGGCATTGGGATACTTTCCGCCTTCAGAGGATAAACCGCTTAAGTATTTACCATCTGCATCAAACAATACTGTTGAAAAGTCTAAGGTCAAGATATCTTGCTTCTTGGCGTACTCAATCTCCCACTCCCGAGTGTCTGCAATAGCTTGCTGAACACTAGGGTATCCGATCGGGAGGGCCAGTATTGGAATAATGTGATTGGCCTTTGCCTTCTCCACTAGTGCTTCAATATTTTTTTGAACCTCAGCGAGGGGCACATCCTTAAGCGCATCCCCTATCCCTGCGAAAATAATGACCCGGCCCGGTTTCTCTGCCACCACATCCGCATCGAAGCGGGAAAGTAGATCTAGCGCAGTCTGGGATGATTTCCCCTTATTGACCACTGAAACCTCGAGCCCATCTGCCAAGTGCTGAGTCCAGGAACGCTTTGCGTCCAGCGGATATCCTAACGTAAACGAATCTCCTAAGGCGACAATCTTTGTATTAGTGAGAACCACTGGATTAGTTACCACAGCTCCTGTTTTTCCTACAGGTTCTTTTTCGCCCCGCCCCCATAAGCCAAAAAAACCAGCGACCAGCACGATAAAAGCAAGCACCGCAGCAACTTGAATCAAACGTATCTCTAATCGATATGTTCGCATAAAAATCCCACCTCTCTTTTTAAATAAAGATTCTACACCATTCTCCACTTTCCTTCTTCACAACTATAATCTTATTTTCATCGATCTCCTGGAACCCATCATACACCAGTATGCCTTTAATCGCATATTTTGTATAAGGATAAAGGAGGTGCCTCTATGAGTTACATCGACAAGGCCCGCGAATTAGGAGCGGCCCTGTCTCAAACCCCTGAAATTCAAGGATTAAAAGCTGCAGAAGCTTCCATTATGGCCGATCCTCAAAGCCAAGAAGCATTTATCCAGTACCAGGAGAAAGAGCGCGGGTTGGTAACCACTCAAATGCTCAGTAAAGTTGTTCCTGAAAAGGAATCTCTAGCCCTACTTGATCTTAAGGTCCGTCTTATGAATAAACATCCTCTAATCAAAGCGTACTTTGTTCAGCAACAAAAATTCGAAAAACTTATGGCCATGGTAAACCTAACCTTAACTACAGCGATGCATGGCATGCCCTCGGCCAATGATCTTCCCATCCCAGAAGAATTAAAAGGCATGGCCCAGCAAATTCTTGACAGAATCGGTGGGGGAGACTCTATTGAGAAGATGCAAATCTCGCCAGAAATGTTAAAAGGCATTAAACTCCCACCTGGCTTCAACCTGTAATAGTGATATAGAAGAAGGAAGTGTTATTGAGAAGTGCGAGTCAACGGTTATCAGGGACCTAGTCTCGTTAACGATATCACACATCCCGTAACGTTCATAGCGTTCCTAATTGTTAGCATCTTAGGAGTATGGGTAACGCTTCGCACTTGGTTTTGATGAAATCTATTGAGAAAGGAGATTCGCTGTGATTAACCAATATGCTCCCCCGCTGCCAGCGACTCCTTTCTCCTTTTCTATCATAGTAACCAGCCCGATCCGGCGAGACTTGCAGTTTAGTCCGGTCAGTGCAATGATTTTTCCCTTGGCATCTATTGAACTTCACTTTGCCTCAATGATTATCGTTGGTTTGGATGTATTGATGTCGTTTCTTTTTAAAAGAGCATTGGCTCATCCTCCGAACCTAGAACGCGCGGCTTCAAACCTCTATCCTGTAACCCTAACCTTAGGACAACTGAACCAGCTTGTGCAATCTGCTATCAAAGGACAAGTTCCTATTCCTACACCAGCTTCACCTGCACCAGGGCAAGGCTTCGGACCTGTCGGTCCGGATGAGCCACTTTTTCCTGACAATTTAAGTGTCTCCTTATTTGTAACCGCTCCGTTTGTGCCTTTTGACGGAAGCCCTGATACTTCATTTACTGTGCCATTATTTGAAGTGCCGGGAGCACCCGGTAACCTGCTTATCGCACTCGGTTTAATGATTGCCCAGTTCTTTGTTGAACGAGCCGGAATAGGAACTCCAAATGGCACAGGGGACGGAGGGAATGCCAATGCCGTTGCTAACTCGACCCCGTAATCCCAGAGTTCCTGTGATTGTACCGAGCCCCCCATCCCTACCGCGTGGATGTTCCGATCCTAAGTCGGCAGAAACCTGGGATTATAGTTTTAAGCGTCTTGTTCCACTTCTTCAGTCCCCGCCCGTGGGAGCGGGTATTTTGGCGATGACCTTGTTCTTGTCTATCAGCTTTTTTTCTAATGTCCTCTTAGTCCAAACAACCATGGCGACACTCGGCATCACAGTGACCCTAGGAACGTTTGGGATCCTTGCCCTAGTTTTACTCATCTTGTTCTTCCTCTAACCTAAAAAGCGCTGACCAAGGATGGTCGAGTGTTCTGCTAATTGCAAACAGCAGAAGGGTAGATAATTCTTGCGATTGAATTACCTACCCATTACCTTGTTATATTACTTTGTGAAAGAGTTATCCTTTATATCAACTATAGTTGGACAAGTTCACTCCGGGTTCGTCGGAGGAGTAATATTTGGAGGTAGTGCTGTACCGGGGGCCACGCCCATTTGGTTCAGAGATTGAAGAAGTTCTGGACTCATTGGGGCGACTTCCGAACTTCCCGCTGGTTTCCTTCTGTTATTAATGAATCCGGATATCTTTCCCCAAACAGTCGTTGCAGTATTTTTCATCGGATTTAAAAATGCCATCATTCCTAATGGCTCTTTGACTTTCAAAATAATCGGGCCTTGTGGAGCCTGCCCGAGCTGGGCTGGATTTTCCACTGAGATTACGACACGACTGTAATGATGAAGTGGAACCTGACTTTGGAAATGAGCCCGATAAACTCCATTCCCAACTGGCCTTAAAACCCCTACCAAGAATCCCGTCTTCCCCTTGTCGTCCACCAAATAAGACGCATACATCCCCGTTTGTCCTTGTCCTAGAAACGTTTGTGGTGGTGGAAGATTGGCAACCAGAAGAAAACTATTGTCTGGCGAGATTGTAGCCACACCATTGCCTATAATCCCTTGTTGGGCAGCCTCCAAAATAAGTTGACGCGCTTGAGCTTGATAATATCCTTGGTTTTGGTTTTGATTATATCCCATGACTTGATTATATCCCCCCTGATTATGCCCTTGGCCTTGCCCTTGCGAGTACATTGAGCCTTGGTTGTATTCACTCTGTTGCGGGGGGATAAAGCCTGTGCCTTGAGCAGGTGGAGGGGTCTGGTATGGCATCCCTTGATGCGGCGGTTGCTTTGCCCCTATAAACCCTCCCCGTGAGTTTTGGATTTGCCCATCTTTTTGGAAAAAGCCACTCGCTTTTAGTCCTGATCCCAGCGTATTGCGAATAGCACCCGGAGAGTATCCCTGACCTAATTGACTATTAGGTAACTGCATAGGGAACCCCTGAGGTCCAAGTGTCTGATACGGATTATTTGGCTCATCCCCACCGAACTTCACCATGCTCCCCTCCTTATTTAATTTATTTTAATGTAACTTTATAACATGATATGATAGCGTAAATAGAAGGGTTCTGAATACCTCATGTAGGCAAACTATAATAATTGAGGAGGCAACCATGCCACCGCTAACTAAAAACATATCCCGTCGAGGCTTCTTTCGTAGAATCGGCGGATTCATAGCAAACCATTGGCTGCTTTCTACACTTCCTGTTGGGGGTTTAGGGGTTCTCGGCTATGCCAAACATGATACCCTAGCTCTAAAAAGGGAACATTGGGATTTGTTTTATCCCAATCTCCCATCTTCCTTAGAAGGAAAGACGATCTGCCAACTCAGCGATTTGCATTTGGAAACCCTCCAGATCTTACCTGAAAGCATCGAGCAGATTGTGATGGCTCAAAAACCGGATTTACTCGTAATCACTGGAGATATCGTTTCCACCCGAACGGATCTAGATAAACTAGAGATCTATTTGGGAGGACTTACGGCCCCCTACGGGAAATTTGTTGTCATGGGCAACAACGATTACAGCAACCTTTCGAACACCCTTTTCAAACGATATCTTCAACAATTTCAACACTTAGGTTGGACCCCCTTACTTAACAACGCTTCCTATTTATCAGACCTTAATCTCTGGATCATCGGGGTCGACGACCCTGCTACCGCACATGACGATGTGGATCTAGCTTATAAAGAAGTACTCTTATCTCAATCTCTATCTCAACCTCAATCTCAATCTCAATCTCAATCTCAATCTCAATCTCAACCTCAATCTCAATCTAGTCCGCCCTTTCGCCTCGTCTTGGCTCATTCCACAGATTGTCTTGATGATGTAGCTAAAAACGGAGCAGAACTTCTCCTTGCCGGGCACACTCATGGAGGGCAAATCCGTTTACCTGGATTTGGGCCTCTTATCACCAATACCTATTTGGGAGATCTAGGAGTCTACGAAGGGTATCATGTGATTAACGGTATTCCTCTTTACATTAATCGGGGCATTGGGGAAAGCATTCTACCCATAAGGTTTAATGTCCCCCCAGAAATCGCTTTTTTTACCTTGCACCAGGGAAATTCCCAGGCGAACCACCAAACATTTTAGATGTCTTGCATCTTTTTAAAGAGACGGCTAGCCATGTCTAAAATGGTTATTATTAATGTTAACCGTATCGCAACAAGAGCGGGGATTATTTAGGACCTAAGACAAATTCCATATTATCCATTATATTCATATTATGAATTATCTCTGGTAAAGGAGGAAATCGAAATGGCATTTGGTAATGAATCCGCTGTCTGTTGTGATCAAGGAAAAGGAATTGGTGCAGGAATCGCGGCTGTTGTTATAATTATTCTTCTGCTTATCGCAATGGGTATTGTATTCTAAATTCGCAAATTAGAAAGGTGGAAATTTTTGATGTACGGAATGGGTCAGGTTAAAATGGGTGGAGCTTGTTGTCCTACCCCTGTTGCTCCAGTTACTGGATATGGCTATGGGGGTGTTAGTGCAGGAATTGGTGTAGGAATTATCGCTATTGCTATCTTGATTCTTATCGCCTTAGGAGTCATCTTCTAAAAATAGTAATACAAGTGAAAGGCTATCACCTCTGCGTATGGTGATAGCCTTTCACTGATTAATGCCAATCTGAGTGAACTTTCCAACTAAAGTTGAAACTACTCCTCTTCTTCTGCACGAAACGTTAATCCTAATTCTTTAAGTTTACATTCCACCTCTTCTATCGACTTGCGGCCAAGGTTACGCATTTTAACCATGTCTTCTTCCGTCTTTTGTGTCAAATCTTCTAACGTATTTACCCCGGTCCGCTTCAAAGAGTTGTAGGCACGAACAGATAGCTTGAGATCCTCAATTGGTATGTTAAGAATTTCTTTGGCCTTCTCTTCTTTTTCTACAATAGTTTGAACATTATCGGAGATATCGCTGCCCCGCATAAAAAGACTCAGATGATCATTCAGGATTCCGGCTGCCGTACTAATAGCCTCCTCCGGCGAGATACTGCCATTAGACCAGGCTTCAAGTGTTAACTTGTCATAGTCGGTAATTTGGCCGACTCGGGTTGCCTCAACCTCGTAATTGACCTTATAAATTGGAGCAAATAGGCAGTCAATGGGCATAGCTCCGCTGGAATCTTCTGTCGTACTATTCTTGTCAGCTGAGATATAACCCTTCCCTCGGTTTACAATCATTTCAATAAATAAACGGCCACCTTTATCCAATGTGGCTATTTTCAATTCTGGGTTCATAATTTCAATATCTGGGTCGGCGATAATATCTGCGGCAGTAACTACCCCTCTGCTCTGAGACTCTAAGCGAATAACCCGGGGTTCATCTGTATAACCCTTCAAGGTGAGGGACTTTAAATTGAGGATAATGTCCGTAACATCTTCGCGAACCCCCGGTATTGTAGAAGACTCGTGGAGTACTCCTTTGATTTTGACCGATGTCACTGCTGATCCTGGAAGAGAGGACAACAGGATGCGCCTTAGAGAATTCCCTAAGGTAATCCCATATCCCCTTTCAAGAGGCTCAACAACGAATTTAGCATAGCAGTTGTTATCAGAACGCTCAATACACTCGATTCTTGGTTTCTCTATTTCCAACATTAGTAGGCCCCTCTTCTCTTTTAATAATAAGTTCTTACGGAATAAGTTCTTAGGTGCTAATCAGGATATAAATTTATACTGCTCCTCACTATGGAGGTACACCCATTACTACTAATGTACCCACGACCCAGTTTCGCTAGACATTACCCGGTGGGATATATAGCGGTCACATATTCTACACTGCCATTTAATCTTTCCAACAATCAAAGAAGCAAATACCCAACTTGAGTATTCGCCTCTAGCCCTTTGTTTTAACTACCGTCTTAGGCTTAGTTTTAGGTTCTTGATCGTTAGTCCCAACGTGTAACGGTTCCAGCCCTATGTCGACTAGAATAGCTTCAATGATATACCTTTCTTGTTCTGTCATACTCTCTCCTTCTGTCTTGGGTTTCTGGAGCCCAATTTGTTCAGCTAATTTCTATATTAATTGTAACTGCAAGCAGGCTATCAGAGAAAGTAAAAGTTTTGTAATAAAGTGTAAAGATTTGTAGGATATTCGCTAGGGAACCACTCCCACTTGTAGATGTGGGAGTCTCACGCTTAGATAAAAAGAGCCAAAAATCCCGCAAACGATCATTGTTGCGGGATTTTCTTCAGGAAAACTTCATTTCCCTTAGATACTAAACGTATGGTTCCCGATTCGTTTGACGACGGCTCGACTCTTGATCCAACGATCTGTGGCGATACTTGGGTTGAAGTAAAATAATGCTCCGTTCGTCGGATCCTGGCCAGCTAATGCTGCTTCTGCAGCCTTATACGATTGATCATTGGGGTCTAGATGAATCTGCTTGTCATCTACTGCAGTAAATGCTCCTGCTTGGTAAACGACCGCGCGTATGGTTTTTGGAAAACGTGGGTCTTTCAAACGATTCAGTACAACAGCTCCAACGGCTACTTGTCCCTCGAAGTTTTCTCCTCGAGCTTCACCATGAATGACACGGCTTAATAGTTCCACGTCCTCTTTGGAGACCAAACGTCCTAAGCTGCGAGAGAGGATTTGGCTTTCAGTCCCTATGGAAGGTGGTTTTAACACTGCCAGTTTCTGAATCTCGTCTATTACCTTAGGAACATTTAAGGGAAGATCAGGCTCAGGTGTTTCTCGGTTTACAAAGATTTCGAAGGTTGGAATTATTGACTTTTGCAATTGAGTACTGCTCGCTTGAGAGTATAAGGATTCTACCTGGACAATTCGTCTCCTTAAAGCATTTACCCACCACGATCGTGAAGGCTCAATTGGGTAATCCGTCAACATAATATCTTCAATTTTTTTAGGTTTCTCCTCCAGCACTCGGCTCGGGACCCATAAGGATTGCCCTTCTCTGATGTTGTTAGGGCTTTTGATTTTGTTAAGCTTTACAATTTCATCAACTGTCGTTTGATGGCTTTGTGCCAGTTCCCAAAGGGTTTCTCCACGCTGTACCACAATACTAATATTCTTATTTATTTTTATTGGATCACCGGACTCATTGGCGCTTCCTTGCCCTAGAGCAGGAAAGATGCAGGCTTGCCACAGAAACAAGCACATCATCCCGCACAAGCAGATTGCGGAAGATTTCCGACATCGTCGGTCTGGTAATAAAATACAAATCACCTCTTAAAGTTTAGACTATTTCTAGTCTTTCCCAATTGAGGTGAGTTTTATAACAACACAATATTAAAGGACGCTATTTATTTGACTTCATTGGGCATATCCAAACAAACATGTACATATATTTGAACGGACTAACAAAGAACCTTGGCGATCGCTAAGCTTAGTTACGGTCGCCAAGTCTTAGTTAGGCTTGCCGAGATTCAAACAGGATGTATTAGATATAAAGCCGCAAAGGATGGCAAGTCGCCGTGACGGTCAGAATGGCCATAAGCATTAAGTGAGGTGTGGCTGATTTTTATGAAGACTTTAGTTAAGAACTTCTTATTATCTGTTACTGCCCCAGAACGACCGCTGCTCAGCGAGGCAGAACGCTTGATCTTAGAAATTGAAGAAGCGAAAAACAAGATACACTATGCTTGGAATCACTTTGAATACGCAGCCCCAGAGTACGTAGAACTTGCGGTGCTTGAGCTACTCTTAGCGGAAACTCATTATAGTCTTCTCAATAAACGATACCGTATAATGCAAGGCCTTAACAAACCACCTTTTTCTTTAGATGGGCACCTTCATCATCATGCCTTCTATGGGGCACTCTTCAGTACTTCCCCCCATTTATCGCATAAAGCTTGATGGTGGGTGTTTCCTCTTCCAATTCAGGGCTAGGAATATCACAAAGTTCGTTATCAACATTATCCATATTTTTCCCGCAGTATGGGCAATCCCAGTTCAGCCCACTATAGGCAGAGTATGATCGCCCTTTACAGTGAGGACAGGTTCTTCTGTTCACACAGGTCTACCTCCTTGAATTATTTTCACTTATCGATAGTCTATTCCACTAAAATGAAAATAATCCTTTACCGAAATATCCTTATAATTCCTGTAATAAATACAGCAATCGCGTGTTTAGTCTAATATTTTCAAACTTTTACCATTCTTTCTTGTAAGTTCTTGGTAAAACTGTTAATTTTGCTATAGTAAATTTAATCTTTATTAAATTAATTTCAAAACTTTTTTGTTTTTCGCCATAGTTGAACCCCCAAAAGTAGCTCAAGACTTTAAAAGCTGTCTGTCTACTTTTGGGGGTTTGCTTATCCACTCGTAAGACTCTCACCTGTGAAGTGGGAGCTCTTGATGTTCTATTTTGGTTGAACGAGTTCACAATTTGGACTATCTCAGTCCCTTCAACATTAAACTCACAATCGCCTGATGATCAATTTCGCCTAAAGGACGAGGATCAAAAAAGACGCGTTGCTTACAAAACTGATCGAGTGTCCCCATAATACAATAGGTTGCCAATTCTTCATCGAGGTCGGGGCTAAACTCGCCTTTTTCTTTCGCTACTCTGACCATCTCTGTGTAATGTTCCATAATAGCCACTTGAGTTGCAAGGTGATGAACACGCACTTCTTTCGAGAGTAATTTAACCTTCATGGCTATTTGCACTAAATCCATATGACTGCTCAAAAATTCTGCATTAAAGCGAGAGCAGTTTACGATCTTTCCCTCGATGGTATCCCCTTGATCTATGCTGTCCTTCAGCCCTTGGCGAAATTTCTCGATACTGAATTTCATTATTTCTTCAAATAATTGTTCTTTGCTTTCAAAGTACTCATATACAGTACCTTTACCGATTCCAGCTTCTTTGGCAATGTTCTCCATTTTCGCGCCGTCGAAGCCATGTACAGAAAAAACTCGAATTGCAGCTTTAATGATGTCTTTGTATTTTTCTTCTCGTGCGCCCGTAATATCATCTCCTTAAATTACCCAATTGGGCATTTGAGGCTCTTTCGAGCCTCAAATCTCACCTTTAAACTGAGTGCGAAGTTTGTGTCGCGATGCGTTTTTCCTTTTTCCGCTTCCTAGAATCTCGAATGTCTTCAAATATCGTATATATTACAGGCACTAGTAACAAGGTGGAAACCGTAGAGAGCGTGAGTCCAAAAATAACCACCACTGCCATCGGAGCCATTGTTTCTGAGCCTTCTCCGATACCTAAAGCCATCGGCAGAAGACCAAGGATGGTTGCGAGTGTCGTCATCAGAATGGGTCGCAAGCGAATCGGCCCAGCATTTTCGATAGCCTCTTCCCGTTCCTCTCCTCGTTCTCTACGTTTGATAATATAATCTACCAAGACAATGGCATTACTCACGGCAATACCTACTAATAGAATTAACCCAATAAACGAGGGTACGCTTAAGGTGGTTCTGGTAATGAATAGACCCAGCATCCCACCAGAAAAGCCCATCGGCAAGGATAAGATAATCGTAAACGGATGTAATAAAGACTCGAACTGAGCTGCTAAAATCATGTATACAAGCAGAATCGCCAGGATTAGAGCGAGCCCTAAATCCTTAAACGAGTCCATAAGCTCTTTATTCTCTCCGATTACTTCATACGTGTACCCATCAGCAATCTGATACTCCTTTAACTTATTTTCAATATCCGTCGTGATGCTCTTTAAATCTCGATTAATAATCTGACTTGTGACATGGATTACTCGGGTCTGTCCCGTACGCTGAATCATCACTGGACCACGTCCCATCTCCACCGTAGCCACTTGACTTAGCGGAACTGTGATTCCAGAAGGTGTGGGAATCGGAGTCTGCCCTAAATTCTCAAGACTCGTCTTAAACGTATCGTCCCCGCTCAGTACGACATCGATTTCTGTCCCTTCATAGCGATAGCGTGTCGCAGTGGTTCCAGAAATAGTTCCCTTTACCGCCTGAGAAATCTGAGCAGCCGATAACCCGAATTGAGTAGCATTCAAACGATTGACCTTGACTACGACCTCCGGAACTCCTTCCGTCATGCTCGTTTTAACTTCGCGAGTTCCATCAACCGTAGCAACAATAGTCTGTATCTCAGTTCCAATCTTCTTAAGTTGATCGAGCTCTTCTCCTTTAACAGCAATGTCAATAGGGGTTGACGAGCCCCCCATTTGCATAGTATCTGTAATCGTAACCGCAATCTCGACACCAGCCATGTCCTTCGTTAAAGAACGAATTTCATCACCCACCTGTTCAACACTGCGATCTCGAGCGTTTAAATCAACTAATTGAATACTGATTGAGCCAGAATTTGTGGTATCCCCTCCGAATGAAAGCCCTCCGCTCCCCCCAATTTGGGTAAAGGCCGTTTCAATCTCGGTAATCCCTTCTATCTTCCCCTCAATCTCGGCAACCACCTCTTCTGTGTGCTGAAGTTTTGCCCCATCCGGCAGAGTAGCGTTAATAGTTAATTGCCCAACATCGGACGCGGGCATGAATTCTGCTCCTAAACTGAGAGCGGAAGCGCCCGAAATAACAAAGACAAGCGTCGCAATCACCATAACGGTCTTACGATGATGCAATCCATAGTGCAAAAGCTTCTTATAAGTCGCTTCAATTCGCCCAAACAACCTGTCAAACCAGCGGCTAAAGCGGTCAACTGCCCCCTTAACTCCAGTACGCCCCTCAGGAATAGCTTCCGCTTGCATAAGCTTCGCGGAAAGCGTCGGAACTAAGGTCAACGACACGAGAAGTGAAGCCATAAGAGATATGGCGAATGTCATAGCTAATTCTCGGAAAATAGTAGCCACGATGCCTTGAACAAAGACGATCGGGAGAAAGACAGCGACCGTGGTCAACGTGGAGGCAAAAATAGCCATCCCAACCTCGGACACCCCTTTAATAGCAGCATCGACTTTAGAGTATCCTTCCTTGCGATGTCGATGAATATTCTCCAAGGCCACGATATTATCATCGACCAAGCGTCCCATTGCCAGAGTCAGTCCCCCGAGGGTCATCATATTAATCGTAATCCCTGCAAAATACAGAACAGCAAAGGTCGCCATCATGGCAATTGGAATCGCTGTAGCGGTAATAAACGTTGTTCGGATATTATGGAAGAAAAGGAACACTACCACAATGGCTAGAAGCCCACCCATAATAGCCTCGTTTTCGACGGTTTTAATAGATTGCTTGATTTCAACAGACTGGTCTAGCACTGTATTAATTTGGAGGTCAGGGTATTCTTGGGCAAATGCTACGACGGCAGCATTGACCCCATCTGATACCGCAACAGTATTCGTTCCCGATTGTTTTTGGACCGAGATACTGACACTTTTTTCACCATTCGATTTAGAGATCGCGGTAACGTCTTTATGTTCTAAACCTACATCCGCAATATCCTTTAATCTGATCTGCCCTCCACTAGGCAGAGGAATCAAAAGCTCTTTTATTTCATCCAAGGATTGGAACTCGCCCGTTGTTCGAATCGTGAGTTCCTGCGTGCCCTTTTGAACCTCACCCCCTGGGGCATTGAGGTTTTCTGAACCAATCAGCAGGGCTAAGGAATTGATGGTTAGGCCATAGCCGTTCATTTTTTCCAGATGGGTTTTGATTTTAATCTGGTCTTCATACCCTCCGACAACCGAAACAGAAGCAGCCCCGGCCACCCGCTCAAGCTGAGGTTTAAGCTTATCCTCGGCAATAGATTGCAGCTTAGCGAGGTCCGCATCATGTCCACTAAGGGTCAGAGTAACAACAGGCATCGCACCTAAGTCAAGCTTCATGACCATCGGCGCCCCAGCCTCAGAAGGCAAACTACTTTTAATCTGATCAACTTTCTCCCTCATCTGGAGAGTTGCGAAGTCCATGTCAGTACCGTTCTTGAACTGCGCTATGACAACGGAGCTCCCCTCAGTGGTTTGAGACGTAACCGTATCAATATTTTCTACTGTAGAAACGGCCCCTTCCAAGGGATTGGTAATGAGCTTCTCAATTTCCTGAGGACCTACGCCAGAATACTGCGTCACAACAATCGAAACAGGAACTTCAATGTTCGGCAAAAGATCGATAGGCAGCCGGGACATGGAAATACCACCCAAAAGAATGATAACCAGCATTGCCATGATGATTGTGACTGGGCGCTTAACCGATACTTCAGCTAGCTTCAAGACTCTTCCCCTCCCACAACCTTCACCTTGTGGCCATCGGCAACTAACGTTTGCCCTTTAATGATCACCTGGTCCCCCTGAGTTAACCCCTTGAGGATTTCGATATCTACCCCCGTATCTAGACCCGTTACAACCTCTTTAGCAACGGCCTTATCCCCGTCTACCACATAAACAATGGTCTTATCGTTCTTCAGAACGACCGCCTCACTCTTAATGGCCATGACGCCCGCCTTCTCTTCGGTCGTAAGTTGGACTTTGACAAACATACCTGGCTTGATCAAACCCTCAGCATTGGCGACTAAGATTTTGACGGGATAAAGATGGGTTTTCGGGTCAGAAGAAGGCCCAATATTATCGATCTTGCCTACAAAGCTGCCCGCTGACACTGTGGGAACCGTGACCTGCACAACATTTCCCTGAGTCAGGCGATTCACCAAATTCTCTGCCACACTGATGGTAGTATACAGGCTATTTTTATTCGTAAGGCTCAGCGCTGATTGCGCGCTCGTGGCCATGTTTCCTACTGTGACATTGACCTGAGAGACGACTCCGTCAACTGGTGCAGTTACGACAGCATTATCTAAAGTCTCTAAGGCCTGATTATATCCCACCTGCGCTTGGTTGAGCTGGGCCTCTGCCATCTTGAGAGTGCTGTCCGAAGTCTGTACTTCGAGCTGTTCGAGCTGACTGGCAAACGACGATTCAAGTTCCTTCAACGTTAGTTCCGCCTGGTCGAGTTGAACCTTCGCTACCGCTCCAGCATCATAAAGGGCTTTCGTGTTCGCTAAGTTCTGCTTAGCATCTGTGATCTTTTCATTAGCGAGAGCTTGTGTACGTTCGAGAGAGGTTTTTCCCGTATCCCATTGTTCTTTGTTCTTCTGATAACTTGCCTCTGCCAATTGAAGCGAGGCCTGCATCGAGCCCACTTGTTTTTCAATATCGGTGGCGTCCAGTCTAAAAAGGACAGCCCCCTGGCTAACGTAGTCCCCAACTTTCACGTTGACCGACATAACTTTCCCTGCAACCTCTGGAATCACGGAAACATCGGTATCGGAAGATATCATACCACTGACAGTTGCCGTATTGACGAGCGTCTGCATCCCAGCCGCTTCCACTTCTACAGGGATATATTTTTCTTCTACTACAGCAGTGGGTTTACCCGAACTACACCCTGTCACTACTCCAAAAGCCATCAATACCGCAAGTAGAATCACGATCTTTCCCTTTTTACCCGTTTTCCCCATCTTCTTTTCCAAGCCCTTTTCCCTCACTTAATTAAAATTTGTATGTGTGCATCCATAGAACTCTGTGTACCTTTTTTAACAAACGAGAACCGACTGTTCGGTCACCCTCTATTTATACATTATATCTCAGTGGAAATCAATCTTTTAGGCCAATATTTTCAACAAAGATAATCTGAATTATGTTCCAGAAAATGCTTTCATAGTTCTCTCTATAAGCCCATACCCTTAGACGTTTTGTTGGCAATATGATAGAATACATCAAGTGTGTTAATAAAGAAAGGAATGATCTTATGCTAAAAATGCACAAAGCTCATCGGACTACTAATCTCAGCACCATCGCAGTGGCGGCCCTCGTTGGAGGCCTAGCTGGGGCTGTAGTCGGCCTAATGTTTGCACCTAAAAGCGGGAAAGAGTTACGTAATGGGATTTATAAAAAAGCCGACGATGCCATAGAACACGTCGAGGACGTTACATCATATCATGCTGAAGCGATAAAACAGCAGGGCACCGATCTGGTAGGTAAAGGCAAACAATTAGCTGAAGATCTCCAAACCTTTATTCAAGAATCCCTGAAAATGAAAAAATCCGGGTATATACCCATTAATATTGCCAAGGATGCACCAACAGAAGACTCGCTCCAAACCGAACTTGAAATAGATTCTCCAATCCTTGTTCCGGAAATTCCGCTTCAAGAAGAATAATGAGTAGTAAATAGAGTGATTAGTAAGGGCACGAAGTATCGTGCCCTTACTTTATTGGCTTAGATTATTGAGGGGCACGATAAAATCGTGCCCCTTATTTGTCATTAAACGTCTTTCTTTTCTCGGCCACGAATCTCATTCCAGAGCTCGATCACTTGTTTGGCCGCCAACAAAATGGCTGAAACAAAATGCAACGGATTTTTTCTCAGATCCTCAAGACTAACCGCAACCTCATTGACAGTACCTCCCAGCTGCTCCGTGGTTTGTCTGGCAAGGTTGGTCATAGCTTGCACATCATCAAGCATACTCGGCAGATGAGTATTAACAACTTTGATCGACTGCTTTGCTTCATCCGTCAGTTTGCGGATCGAGCGCACCCAAAGCACCAATTCAATGCCCAACACCCCTAAAATGATGGTGGCCACGAGTATACACACTTCATAAATCATAAGCTATCCTCCATTACATGTTTACTGTTTATCGTTTATCGTCTACTGTGTATCGTCTATCGTCTACTGTCTACTGTGTATTGTCTTTCGTCTTTCCATCAAATTCACATAGCCAAATCTAAATCAAAATATATTCCAGTACCAGTACCAGTACCACGAGGATTCTGTCTTATCTCTTCAAAGTACTAGGTCGGACATCACTTTAAATACAAAGTTCGACACCTTACAGCCTTTATCCTTCGCCACTTCGCAGAAAGTTCTTTCGAAAGAAAAAAATGCCCTTCATGGAAGGCATTTATATGCAGAATCATTATATTGCTAGTATGCTTCATTTTATATCGCCTTCCGTGCTGTAATTGCATTCCCTACGGCATTAATCGTTCCCTCGGTATGACTTACCTTAAACTTTAGATTATCAATTTCGGCCCCATGCACTAGATTATTATGTTCTATAGCCTTAACAACTAAGAATATTTCATCTTGTCTTGACTCTAGTCTGTCAAGTCTTGTCTCTATGCCATCAAATCTCTTGAGTAAAAGCCCGAACATTTCTTTAATCTCTTTTTCCATCATCTCACCGCCCTCCACCCTTCTAAATTATACCATCTCTAGTATACCTCCTCAAGATGAAAATTCTAAAAAAAAGAGAAGGTGAACATTCTCACCTTCTCTTACCGAACTTTTATGAAGTTTGCAACTTCATAAGCAAGTTCTTTTATCCGTTTCTCTTATTATCTCTACCCCGTTGTGCTCCGGCAGCGCCTCCACGCACATCATTGCCTTTGCGTCGAGCCCAAGTGTCCGTCTTCTGTCCATAGCCGTCTCGATTGTAATTCCCCTGTTGAGGTCTTACATTGTTGCCCATGCTTCGTCCCCGCATAGGTGCAGATTCGGTCAAACGAACTTCAACAGCTTCTGGTTCCTTGGTTATGATTTTCAAAGCAGCCGATAGAAGGGTTACTGAGTCGTTTTCAGCCAATAACTCTTCTGCTACTCCTTTATATTTTTCAATATCCTCTTCAGCGAGTACGCGTAAGATTTCATTCATAGTCAAGCGTTGTTGACCCTCAACTGCTTCAATGATTGTCGGAATAGGCTTCCGTACAATCCTCCGCTTAATAACCTGTTCAATGAGTCTAAGCATACCCATCTCACGCGGTGTTACTAACGTAATAGCTAGACCTGATTTTCCAGCACGACCCGTTCGGCCGACCCGATGGACATAACTTTCCGGATCTTGTGGGATATCAAAGTTAAAGACGTGGGTCACTCCACTGATATCTAAGCCCCGTGCCGCCACATCAGTAGCAACTAAGACTTCGATCGTTCCATCTTTAAACTGACGCAAAACACTGTCTCGCTTGCTCTGGGTCAAGTCTCCGTGAATTCCTTCTGCAGAATAACCACGCTTGCTCAAGGCCTCAGAAAGTTCGTCCACGCGACGCTTAGTTCTAGCAAAAACAATGGCCAAGTCCGGTGATTGGATGTCTAAAATACGTGATAGGACATCGAATTTTAGCCGTTCTGATACTTCAACATAATGTTGCTCTGTATCCGACACTGTGACTCCCATTGCCTTAATACTGATCAGTTCCGGTTCTTTCATAAACCGCTGAGCAATATTTTGGATCTGTCTCGGCATAGTCGCCGAAAAGAGCAAGGTCTGACGTTCCTCGGGAATTTCCTTGAGAATCGTTTCGATATCGTCCAAAAAGCCCATGTTCAGCATTTCATCTGCTTCATCCAAAACAAGGATTTTAATATCATTAAGGCGAATTGTCTTTCTCCTCATATGGTCCATCAGACGTCCTGGTGTAGCTACAATAATGTGAGGGCGTTTCTTCAGTGCCCTGATCTGCCAGTCGATTCCTTGTCCACCATAAATGGGCAAAGCATGAATCCGCTTGTATTGCCCAATCTTGTTTAATTCCTCAGCCACCTGAACCGCGAGTTCCCGCGTAGGAGCCAAAACAATCCCTTGAACTTGTTCGGCATGCTCAAGGATTCTCTCAATTAAGGGAATACCGTAAGCCGCTGTTTTCCCTGTACCAGTTTGAGCCTGTCCGATGAGGTCCCGTCCTTGCATTGCTGTAGGAATAGTCTTTTCTTGAATTGGGGTTGTTTCTTCAAACCCCATGTTGATGATTGAACGAATAACCGGTTCACTTAATCCCAAATCTGTAAATGTTGCCAATTTTTTTCATACTCCTTTTTTTATGTTGTTATATTATTAAGTTTTCCAAATGCGTCTCTATCTATAACCTGCGCAGAAAAAGTTTCTATCACTGCGGAAACAGACTATCTCGCGATCGCGCGTGAGTCTCGCCAACGAGGCAAAAGACGCTTGTGGCACCCAACTATATATTATAACACACTATTATACATTTATACACTATATATATTAATTAATCCCCCTTGCAACGTAAAAATCAAAAAGGCCTCTCGCCCTATTAAAGGCGAAAGACACTTTTTGTTTTGACAGACTAGTTTCCCTTTACCTTCTCCTCTAAATCCCACAGAGCCCAACCATAATCCGGATCTCGGAGGCCCGTCAGGTGTGAATTACTCGCTTTTCCTTGAATCTCAATGGATTGAATCTTCGAAGTACCCGCACCTTCAGTCCCTTCGATGGTATGGGCGACCGCCACGGCGCCTTCAGTCATGCCCACACCTTTAACGTCATGAATTGTCGGGTGGATGATTAGCCAATAGGTTGTATTCGGATTCAAGGCCACGTTCGGAATTACTTGCGCCTCGGATATCCCAAGGGTTTCTATCTTTGTAGGTATTCTTTCACCCGTAGCGCTGTCAATCAGTTCAAGACTGGTACTATTGACACTTTGCCAATCGACTGCACCGTTAAAGAGCACTGTGAACTTCTTATCGAGGGGTATCGACGACAATTCACTAACCTTAAGATAACTTGGATAATAACGCGCATAACGATCTGATGGTTGATCGGTGGGCAACGAGTTCACTGAGTTCGCAAGTTCCCCCCAGGCCTCCCAATAAGCTGTCGTTCTACCTTTGACAAGGGCCTCCGTTGCGTCGGATAACATCAATTCGGCTGCCTTTAGTGAGTCCGCCTGCTTTATTTCCACATCGGGAGTAACCCCAACCTTATTGATTTCATGTCCAAACGGGGAGTAAAATCGGTCAATCGTCATTTTCAGTACACCCTTGTTCGCAAGAGTGAACATACTCTGGACCGTCCCCTTTCCATAAGTAGTGGTTCCTACGAGTTTCCCCTTTTGATGATCTTTAACAGCAGCTGCTAAAAGTTCTGAAGCACTGGCGCTGTTTTCATTAGTTAAAAAAATAACCGGTTGGTTCAGAATAAAGCCGTGATCTTGTGCCTTATACTGCTTAACAGTACCTGTGCGGTCTTTGATGCTAACGATATCATTTGGTCCGATGAAATAGCCCGCCAAGTCAAAGGCAGAACTTAAATATCCGCCCCCATTATCTCGTAAATCCACAATCCAGCTATCGACATTTTGGCCTCTTATACGATTGACCACCATTTCGAATTCCGTCGCTGTATCACTTCCAAAGGAATTCAGATCTAGATAGCCGATATGTCCGTCTAGTACGTCTCCTGTCACAGTAGGTTCTGAAATCTCCCTACGTTCAACGCTCAATTTTTTGGTCACGATTCCTTGCTGCACACTAATCTGAACCGTACTGCCCTCAAGACCGCGCAGGATGTTCACTGCTTCATTCGAAGATAGCCCTGCCAGCGATTTCCCGGCTGCCCGCACAATCAAATCTCCTGCCTTCAGTCCGGCCTCCTCAGCTGGCGAACCAGAAATGACAGATACCACTCTCACGCCGTCCTCCTCCATATTAATATGGATTCCGATCCCAGTAAAGTGCATATCTATACTCCCCAGAAATTCCTGATATTCCTCCGGAGAGAAATACATGGTGTGTGGATCTCCCAGCCGTTCCAGCGTCTCGTCCACGGTCGGGGCGTTTAATACCTCAGCTGAAACAGGGTCCACATATAGATTTTGAAGTAACGTACGGATTTCTGGCAAAACATTGACATTCGCGGCCAGGACCGACGTCGAAGTACTCAGCAATAGTGTTAAGACCAACATAAGGTTTAGAAGTATATGACCGACTGCTTTTTTTCTTAAAAATCTTGTAGGCATCTTGTCTATAGTCTCCCCTCTAGAGTTACAAATTCTACTCTAGTTAAGATTCGACACGCTACTGGATTTACCTTTGCCTTGCTTAGAAAATTCTCCAGGGAATTTGTTCTTAATTCTAAGCAGAAATGAGGATTTCTTTAACAGAAAGAAGGATTTCTGTCAATAATTCTAGAAATATACGGTAAAGGAGGAGTTTACGTGACATTTATAAAAAAATACTTTTTTTTAGTTTTTATTCTGGTTAATCTTCTGATATTCGCCGACACGCCAATGGTTAACGCTTCTACATCTATTAACCGCATTGCAGGCAATGACCGCTATCAAACGACTGTTGCCATTAGTCAAAGTGGCTGGCCCGACGGAGCAGCTACTGCCATTCTTGCCTACGGAGAAAACTTTCCAGATGCCTTAAGTGCTGGACCATTGGCGCATAAGTACAATGCTCCAATTCTATTGACCGACTCCTATAGTCTGAATGAAGATACAGCCCAAGAATTAAAACGCCTTAATGTTAAAAAGGTCTTCATTGTCGGTGGCACTGCTGTCGTCTCCAAGGCTGTGGAAATGAAACTTTCCTCGATGAGCATTACCTCTGTACGGCTAGCTGGTCAGGATTGTTATGAAACGTCCTTAAAAATAGCCCAAGAAGTCGGTATCACCAAGGGAGTGTTCGTAACAACCGGTCTTGATTTTCCGGACGCTCTGTCCATAGCCCCTATAGCAGCGGCAAAAGAAATGCCAATCATTCTGGTTCCCCGGGATGAACTTACTAAAATACAAAAAGATTTCTTGAGTAAGAATAAAACCAAAATCGCCAATAGTTACATCGTCAAGGGCTATTCCGAAATAAGTGACAATGTGGTCAACCAATTTCCTAATAGCGAAGTTATTAGTGGTTCTGACCCTTACGAAAGGAATATCAACCTTATCAAACGATTTGCTAGTGATCTCGATTTAGACACAATTTATATTGCCACTGGTGAGTACTTTCCAGATGCGCTTGCCGCTTCGGCTTTAGCTCAAAAGGGGAAACACGCCCTTATCCTATCTAAACGTGACACCATTCCGAACTCAGCAATTGCCTTCATTCGCTCAAACATTATTTCTGAATTCAACATCTTAGGCGGAAATAGTGTGATCAATGAGTCGATTGATTCGACGCTCAAGGAACTACCCGCTAGGATCGACTCGGTTTCTAATGTTAAGGACAGTGTACAAGAAAAGCAAAAATACGATCCCCCTAAGACCGTAATCGTTACAAAGACGGATGGTTTAACCGCGGAAGTCCCTGTGACCTGGAGTCTTTCCTCAGTGAATACCCTCCATGCGGGGACCTATAAATTCGAAGGAACGATAAAAGGTTATAGTGGTCATGTTTACCTGAACTTGACGATCGATCCAATCGTCTCGAAAATCCTTCCTATTTCTGCTGAAATAATTCTTGGTGACTCCTATAGTCTTCCCGATACAGTTGACGCAACCATGAGCGGTGGTACCGTAAGCACTTTTCCTGTTACTTGGAGCAGCAATATTGTCACTTTAAATAAGGTCGGCAGTTATACCTTCCAAGGCAAGGTTGAGGGCTTAACCCAAACTGCAACTTTAACCCTAAAAGTGTCTGAAGATGCCAAAATAGATTTTCCTGATGAAAGATTAAAATACGTTATCGGCAAAAAGTGCGGGAAAAGCCGATCTGAGGCAATCTATAGGAGTGATGTTCTTGATATTACCATCTTGATCTCAAAACGTTCAGGGATCGAAGACTTGACTGGCTTGGAGTACTTAACGAACTTAAGAACCCTCGAACTCACCAATAATACCATAACTAAGATTCCTAACCTTACAAAGCTGACCCAGCTTAATACCTTGAAATTGAGTCATACTGAGCTCACGGATATCAAAGCATTAAAAGGTTTAACATCCCTCACATATCTTGACCTATCCGATAATTATATTGAAGATTTTACAGTACTAAAAGATTTCATAAACTTAACCACGCTTTATTTAGACGATAACGAGCCCGAATCAGATGACGATAATTATACGCCCGATTATAGCCCAGTAAGATCATATTATAAGAATCTAAAAAAGAAGGATTTTAGTTTGTAAACATTGTCGGGATTTCAACGAACTTTTGCCTATAAAAAGAGTCTTTCGCCTTCATTTTGAAGACGAAAGACTCTTTTTGATTAATCACAATAGTTTCCCTTTGTCTAGTGTCCAAAGGTGCTAGTTCCGGGTCGGTGGACCCGTGGACAATTTTACGCCTGAGGCATACCTTTCAAAAACCATTCATAACTGTTTTTTGCGTTAAATAGTTCGATCTGCTTTGTCTTCACTGCATCCTCTTGAACCTGATAATTCGTAAATGCACTATCCATGTCCAACTTTGAAAGCATACCTAAACTCATCCTTATTTGAGCCTCAGTCAGGGCCACTTTTTTATCCGCAAGGGTCTGCTCGGCTAGTCGAAGATCACTCTGCTTCTTGGTGATGTCGTCGAGCATCGAATTATAATTTAATCTCAAGGTATCTTTCAGCTGTGCAAGCTCTAGGGTTGCATTCTCCAGCTCATAATTTGTCGATTTATACTCTTTCGACGAGCCACCATGATCCTTTTGAGCACTCGCAAGAGCGGATTGTAGGATCACAATCTGTTGTTCCTGCAATTTTATAGCATAACTATTCTCCTGAGCCATTTTAAGATCGGCATCTTCATCTTCAATGATTAATTCCTGATCTACAATAGGAATACTCCCGATGACTAAGGTATTCTCCTGATCGTTGAGCACATTTTTCAATTGACTCTCCAGAGATTCCCGCTGGAATTCAATACTTTCAAGGTTGGTCTGCAGATCAACTATCTTAGTTTTTAGATCATTCATAGCATTATAGGTTATCATACCCAGACTCTCTTGCAATTGCAAAGTGGTCAGTTGGTCTTCAAGAGTCTTTATTGACAGAGAAATGTCTGCGGAATTTAGATTCAATTGATTATAAGCAACAAATATACTTTCTGCGAAACGTGTCTGAGAATCATCACTCATCGAAGCCTGCAGATCAGCCATCGCTTCCAAGGTAGGTTGATCAATGATATTTCTCTCTGCTAGCTTGATATTAGCAAGTAAAACTCGTTTTTCTGCACCTAATTGAATAATCTCAGCAAAATCAGCTGAATCCCTTTGATCATTAACATCTTCTAAGTCATCCTCAAGCTCTCTAATAGTCTTTTTAAGATCTGTGGAACTAAGCTTACTTTGCAGTCTTTTGTTGACATTAATGTGAGCCTCAATATTCTGTTCAGCGATAATACTTCCAATATCTCCGAAGTTAATTGTTTTCGAATCTGTGGTGGCTGTGGTGCCATCTGTGGTGGTGGTGGTGGTGTCAATGTCAGCGAAAGCCATAATAGGTTGCCCTAAAAGTAACATAGTTGACAATAATGATGCTCCGACTATTTTTTTCATATGTAATCTCCCTCTCTTAAAACCTATGTGCTTATTGTAGTTCACAATTTTTCTGATGTCAAATGTAATTAGAGGTAATCCAATGGCTCACTGAATTCACTCATGTATGTTTAAAGCCATGTCATATTGTCCATGTAGTCTCCCCTTAGAATCGGTAGGAGTTTAGCTTTCAGCGGTTCTGGTAGGTCTTTCAGCCTTTGATCATCGATCTTCAGGATATCCACTGTATCTAATTTAAGTTTGTCAGCTAGTTCTTTAGCTGTTAGGTTTCGATTTTTTCGAAGCTCCTTAATTGTTTTCTTATCCTTGAACTTCAATCCAAAAAACACGCTAATTCCCCTTTTCGCAATGTCATCCCCAACTAGCACGAATTGCCGTCTCTCTTGTTCTATTATAAGCTATTACTATGAGCTGCAAAAGAGCCCTTCGCCACATTTATAGGCGAAAGACTCATTTGTTTAAGTGTCATTTATTTCAATGTAACCTGCTTTAACTTTTTCCCATCTTTGACAACAATGATATCAATAGTTCTATCGGGATATTTCTCTTTAATAACCGCACTGTATTTATTGATAACTTCGTCTGCCGACAGTTCCTGCTCATTATTAATTGCAATATCCACGTTCACAGAACGTTGTTCTCCTTCTACCACTTGAACCATTACCTTTTCGATTCCCTTTTCTGCTTCCAGCTGTTTGGTTAGATCAGCATCAGTTTCTAATTTAGTAGTCGATTGAGGTTTGACTTCTTTCGATTCCGTTCCTGAATTGGGAGTGTTCTTATCCTGAGTTGATTTAAACCCCGAACAACCTGTTATCAAGAACAGTATCGTTATAACACCTATAATCGGTAACCATTTATGCTTAGACATTGTATGCTTCCCCCTTCCTATCCAGTTCTAGGGTGAGTTTAACAGATACAATCTCAAATGTAAAGTTACAAAGCTACTACATGAGACTTGTTTGAATGAGTTACGTCAGTTACGTAGAACTGAACCGTTCTGTCTAATCTGCCATCCTCTAAGCAGGTATTGCGAACGTCTGCTAAATTCTCCATATGTTTCTGAATTTCCTATTAAAAATATATCTCCAAATTACAATCTCACACTACTTTGTTCGATGAATAGAAATAGCCTCACGTCCGTTTGTCGGAACGTGAGGTGTCTACAATATAACCAAAACGGTTCAATCATGATGTCCTAAATTTAGTACATCATTTTACGACACTGACATGCCAACTTAATAAATCGATATCTCTATCTTGTATAACCTGGCCAAAGTCAAATGTCCACAATATAGCCTTATATGGTTCAATAGCTAAGCTCTTGACATCGAATTGCCCACGAGCTATCTCTTCCTGATTAGCATCAAAAACAACTAAAGGTATTTGCTCAAAATCTATTGGCTTATCTGTGGAATTTCTGATTATTACAGTAGTTAGCAGATCGTTTTGAGTTGTAATCTTTGCACAAAGTGGTGAGAAATTCACCTCACCTGGCTTCATCGGTGGAAGTTTCGCTAAGATCCGTTCTAGATCTTGCTGTTGGCTTACTGGTAAATTCTCAGGCAACGTCTGATATTTAAATTCAATGCTTTGGGGAGCTTTAGCTTTACCTTTAGCTTTACCTTTAGCTTTACCTTTAGCTTCTACGTCAAAGCATACCTGACATCCTTCAGGAATATCTTGAGAATAAATATTATCTGGATGAAAGCGAACAACGCAGGCCTTTTCCGAACCAGCAACAACCTTACCTACAATCTCTCCGCCAAACGTTTGCCGCGCTAGAACTTTCCTATCTGAATCTATTAAGACTAAAGGCAATCTCTTAAACTTTAATCTCTGGCTATATCCATTGCTAATAAAAAAACCTACCAATAGTGCCCCATCAGCAGGCGAAACGCTTGTAAGTTGGATGCTGACTCGACCTTCATTAACTGCGGATGGTTGTGGTTCAAATAACTTTTCTTCAAAATTCTGCTCCATTTGGTTTTCTTCAATGGTATCCTTCTTTGAAAACTCAGAATCCGGATTCGCACCTCTTTTGGCTTTGTTAAAATCTAACAACATAACTTATATCCTCCAATGTTTATAACGTAATTTATATTATCTCATATCTTGAAGCATTTTACCACTTGAAGTATATATGGATTCTGTTATTGAGGCGAGGTTGCCCAGAAAAAACTGCTTTGATCGCCTAGGAACCCCCTCTCTAAGCAACGATTAATTATTATATTAATACATAATCGAAGCACCTAACTCAACTACATTTGGAAGTAAGTTTTTGCGCTTAGGGAATAGCACTTAGGCTTCGACTTCAGAACAGTTTCAAACTTGGAACAAGTTGACTTATACCAAAATGGAAGCAAAATATATGCCGTCATAATTCATTATGTTCTTTAGTATACGGTATCCACGATCTTGAGTACGTCTGCAAGCAATGAAGGACTGAACCCAGTTTCAACACAAATTATCCATTTACCACACTTAAGCCTAACTTCGCTCATGGAACGTTCCTCGTTTACCATCGTTACATTAGCCCACTGTTGCGGTTTATGTTGGCCTTCCCGGTTGAGCTTAGTTGCCCAGGTAACATACCGACTATATTGAATACCCTTTGCTGTAATTCCACTTGCCCTGCATTCTGCGACGAGCGCAGCCTGCTGTTCTCGCTTGGACATTTTTAATACCTTCATTCCTAGTCTAATGAATGTATTTTCTCATAGTTAGAGCAGAGTGACCATGCACCCGTTTATTAAGCGCTTACTACACTTTTGCATTTGGTTTCCATCCTTTATCCTAGGAGACACCAAAAGAGCCTTCCGCCTAATCAAAGACGAAAGACTCTTTTGTCGAATTATCACAATAGTTCCCCATTGTGTAACATCCTTAACCCCCGGGGGGAAGAAGCCGCTAGGCTACTTCCCCCGAACAATAATTAGTCAACTAAAGTAACTACTTTTTGAGCTTTAACTGTTGTTTTGGTATCTGATGTTGCTACTACTGTAAATGTACCTGCGACGGTAGTAAGATCATCTTCAACTGATACTACACCTGTTGATGTATTGATAGTGACTCCAGCAACAGGAGTTAGTAAGCTCCAAGTTACATTTTCAGATCCCATCACGTTACCTTCTTGATCTTTTACTACTGCAGTATAAGCTTCTGTTGTAGCTGCAGCAGGACTAGTCGGAATTGTGATACTCGCTGTACCAGTTAGAGTAACGCTAGTTACTACTTTTAATACTAGTTTAGCTGATGCTGCATTCAGTGCACTTGTCTTAGTTACTATTTCAGCATTTGTTGATTCTGGAAGTGCTTCAGCAGTAATCAGAGCTGCACTAAATAGCGTGAAACTAGCTACTGTATAATCAGCTTGGTTTGTTTTTGCAGTTGCAACAGTAGCTTTTGCAGTGACTAAGTTAGCGGCTCCTGATTCTACTAATCCTGCTATCGCATTGTTTATTGCAGTTGCTTTATCTGTCTTATTTACCGTTGTTACTTCTGGTAATGCTAAAGCTGTAGTTAATGCTGTCCAGCTAGCTACTGTGTAGTTAGCTTGAACTTTAGTTGCTGCTGCGTTCTTAGCTGTTGCTAGTGCTGCTGCTGCTGCTAATTCTGCTTTAGTTTTAACAATCTTAACTGTAGTTGCAACTCCGTCTACTACAGTTACAACTACTTGATCGCCACCGCCAGCTGTTAACCCTGCGACAACATTCGAGTCACCTACTGCGAGAACGTTTCCAGCGTTATCTGTTAAGATAGTTTTTGCATTTAGGAAGTAAGTGGTTTTGCTATCAACAATAATTGAGGCACTATTAATAGTGGTTACAAGACCTGTAGTAGCTGCTGGTGTCGATGCACTAGCTCCGATAACAAACAACTTAGCATATAAGCCAGTTTTTGCATCTAGTACTACCGTTACATTAGTCTCACCGCGAAGATCGCTTAACGATTCTTCAGTGATGTCAGAAGTGTCTGTAGCATCAAGTACTAAGCCGTTGTCAGCAAGTTTGTACGTAGTACTACCAACTTTTACTGTCTTGTTACCAACATCAACTCCGTCAGCAAGAACGCTCCCTGGGACTACACGACTAGTGTAATTAGCATCGATATCATGACCAGATCTAGCAAATCCTTTTACTAACTCAGCATTGTCTTCTTCAAATTCAAGGATTACTACTTGACCTTTAACAATATCGTTGGCTGTAACTTCATCTACTTTTAATGTTTTCTCTGCTCCACCAGCGAATACAGTAACACTAACGATTTCGTCATCGGTATTGCGAAGAACTTTAGTTACAACTGCTTCATCATAGGTCATATCATCGCTAGTTGTACTATCGTACCAAATCGCTACTACTTCGGCATCATCATTAAAGATGTAAGTTCCATTATCGATTTCTGAACCCTCGTAGTCGCCGAAAGCTGAGATGACATAGTCATCTGCATCAGTAGTTTTACCATCTTCTGTTGCATCAAACATAATTGTGCTTGAAGTTAACTTCTTACCATTAATATACTTGTCACCAGCTTCTACACTATTAGCAGCGGCAATTGTGCCTGTGCCTACTAGCGCTGCATCGGTGCTAAAGAATTCCAATTCCTCGAGATTGCCGTCATCATCCAAGTGTAGCTTAACTAGGCTACCAGCGTCAGCTTCATCTGTGAACGAGATATTTACGTTAGCTTTTGGAGTGGAACTATTGTCTTTTAGGACAATACGGTCATCTTTAGTATCAGCATCAGTATCTTCTAATACTGCTGACCAATCACTGTCTGCACCAGTACCGTTATCGATATCGTATTCTTCACCATCAACAGTAATGGTATCAAAATCTTCTAAATCCATGTCAAAGGATAGTTCATCGCCCTCTTCAGTTAAGGCTTCGATCTCCACTTTGTCTCTAGCTGATGCATAACCTAAGATATCTTCGGTTAGAACTGCCACTTTGGTGTTACTTACAACATCACCTAAGTCACCAGTGATATAGAGTACGTTTCCTGCATAATCACCATAAAGTGCTACGTCTCCAGCAGCTTGAAGCTCTTCTGCTGCATCAGAGTCTACATCTGCAACTTCGCCATCTTCATTGATGTAAACTGCTCCGCCATTTTCATACTCGAATACATCAGTGTCATGGATATAGTCATAGGTTTCTCCGCCTACTTCGATTGAGCCATCATAGACTTCTTCAATCTCACCAGATGCAATTTTGTTATTCATAACTTGAGCATAACCATCTTCATCATCTGCATCTATGCTATAAAGTAACAAATCACCTTTATCGAGATCAGCAACATCAATTACTTTTCCGTCTTTTACGATAGTAGCGTCTTCAGCGTCGAATCCACCGCTTCCATCAATTCCAACAACTTCGTCTTCGTCGATAGAATCAACCACTAAGACGTCTTTTAGTGAATATGCACTAACGAATTCGATGTCTCCAGAAGTGTCAAAGCCAATTTTGGCAACGTTAAACTTGTCACCAACGAAGTCCTCAACGTCTTCTTTTACACCATCTACATAGAAGGCAAATTTTTCTTTTGTGCCAGTGTAAACTTCTGTTGAGATATCATACTTCTCGTCTTCTCCAAGAAGTTTGATCTCATCATCAGCGGTCACTTCAATGGAATCATATTTTGCAGTTGAAGTTAAAATTTTGTAATTAACTAACTCGTTATCTCCATTGTACCAAACCTGTACGAGTTCACCCATTGCAGCTTGATAATCAAACTTAAGACTATCAGGTACATCGAGAGTTACCTTCGCACTAGCATTATCGCCTTTATCGACATAAGCTACAATTTCTTTATCGCCTACGTTGATATCCTGCACTCGGACTTTCAAGGAATACGGACGGTTGAAGGTAGCTGTCAACATTGTCCCGTTAGCATTTACGGTAACAATATAATCTTGAAGATATTCAAGAACTTCTTCAGAATCTTCTTGTGCATACAATTCAACAGTTGCAGTTAGTCCGTTAGAAGACATTACCACTTCTTTAATACCATAACGGGCCATTGTATCAGCGTTTTTAACCGTGATATCTGAAGATTGAAGTCCAGTTACAGGTTTGCTGAAAGTAATTTCCAGGAACTTGTTAGTATCGTCAAGTGCACTTATCGAAACAATTGACAACACATTGGAATCAGGTGTTACTTCGCCTTTAGAAATTCCAACGCGTACACTTTCAGGAACAACGAATTCGCCACCGAGAGCTGTAACAACAGTGCTCGCAGAGGATTTGCTGAATGTGAAAGTAGCTACGGCAGGAACGGTCTTGCCATCTGTGAGAACGATAGGAGATTTGGTGTCAGCTGCAAGTGCTGCACCAGCAAGTGCATCGATAGCAGTTACGCCGTTTGCAACGAAGACATTGTCAAAGCTAAGGGCAGCTGCGAAGTCTTGGATTACTTGGTTGTTGGTGTCATATGCTGTCATACCAAAGTGACGAGTAGCGCCTGGGAATTGTGCTTTGACTGCATCACTGATTACGCCTGTTCCACCAATTACGTCTGTAGATGTAATGTTAGCCGTCAAGAAAGCTTTTACGCTAGCAGGCACTGAATCTTTTTCAGTTAAGAGAATTGGTTGACCTGCAGCGGAAGCGATTGAAGCAATGGAAAGAGCATCTTGGTTCAACCAACCGTAAGCGACTGCAACTTTAGATACTGAAGCGCCGAGTTTCACCATTTCTTTGGCAATGTTGACTGAAGTGTCGAAACGATCATTTCCGCCAAGGGAAACTACTTCAATACCCATACCTTTGAGTTCAGTAACAACTCCTGCACTGATGACTGCTGTTCCACTGGTCACATAAACTTTCTTAACAGCGAGTTTAGTAAGTTCAGCTTTGGTGTCAGCATTCAAGGTTGCGCCAGGTCCTTGTAGAAGGATTGGAGCTTTCAAGAATTTAGCGAGTGGGCCAGATGTCAATGCATCAACCATTCCATAAGAAGCTGAAGATGCAAGGATTGCTGTACCTGTCCAGCCTGTTTGATCAGCGATTTTTACTGCTGTTTGTTCAGCAGTTGTACCTGCTAAGCGAGTTGAAACTGTACCTGCTGCAAATGCGTTAAAAGGAACTAGTGAAAGGGCCATACCAGCAATAGCTAATGAGGCTAAAGCTTTTTTAGTTTTTTTCATGTAGTGAATATCTCCTCTCGTCTTTTGGATCTCTTTTTCTTTCTTTTGGTGAACGGTAACTCTGTTTACAACCTAGGACGTCTAGTAGTCGTCCCTCACCCCCCTTAAAATGTGTAGCACAATCTTTAGACATTGCGCAATATCTAAAAGCATCCACAGAATAAAGTGGGAGCGTCCCCCCTAAGGATGATTCCATCATCCCTCCTGTGGCGTACTCGTTAGAACGCATAATAATGAGGAACCCATAAAAGGGTCTGTATTAGCTATATGTATTCTACAAGATAGCCAATATTCCTTCTTTCTGTCCCAACTTTTTTTTCATGGGCCTCAATATATTTGACCCTTCGGACAGGATCTCACCAGTACTCATTTAGTTTACACTAAAACTTACTAGTTTTCCACCTTTAGTCAAAAAATATACTAACTTTCCGAAGGAATACTAGAAGTATAGCATGGAGTTTGCTTCTAAATGTTAATATCTTGTGGGATTTTGCTACATATGTTGTTAAATTTCTAATATCCTTTGTATCTCAGAATCCCTTGATAGACTCCAAGGGCTGCTTTTTGTATGAAATCTGGTGTTCCTAGAAGTTGTTCTTCTGTCGGGTTGGAAATAAAACCAATTTCTACTAATACCGCGGGCATCTTAGTATTCTTAATGACGTAGAACGCCGCATCCTTTACGCCCCGGCTATTTAAGGAGACCGCCTTTACCAACTCACTCTGTATGCTCGTCGCTAAGTCCTTCGACTCGTCAGTCACTGGACTAGCTGAACTATAGTAGGTCGTTATCCCTCCTACATCAGGATTACTGAACGCATCGTTGTGGAGGCTGATATAAAGATCTGCGTTCTGATCGTTTGCGATCTTTACCCGAGCCTGAAGGTCTGAAAGCTCGGAGTACGTTCCTTCTGCTGGGGTAACATCCGTGCTGCGTGTCATGATCACTTGTGCTCCGGCCGAGCGCAACAACCCTGCGATACTAAGGCCGATAGCCAAGTTGTTTCTTTTCTCATAAGTCCCTGCTGGTCCAATAGCTCCTGTGTCGGGTCCTCCATGTCCAGGATCAATGACAATGGTTAGGCCTGCTAAGAGGAAATCGGGCTGCACTGTACCTTCCAGAATACCTTTGACATTATCTGTGAGGACTGCTAGTCCACCGACAATCACGACCTTCGTGGGAACATCCGTTGGTTTGGACAACACGGCATAAGTTGAGCCTGGTAAGGTTGTCCTTTGGGCCATAACGATTCCCGCACGTTGCTTGGCCGCTAGCCCCCCTGCTGCCAGCGCATCGGGGAAGTTCTCGCCAGTTACCAAGTACGTTGTTCGAGCTATCAATGTATCTCGAGCAAACTCATAGACATTTGACGCCGTCTCATAGCGGTCGTTGCCAAAAATCCGTTGTACATCCTTCACACTGCTTAGGCTAGCACTGGATACGACGGCTTCTCCGCCAATAACGATTGTCTTGAGATCCCCTTTTTCTTGCAGGCTATTAATTGCTTGCCGAGTCGTCTCAGGCATCTTTTTGGCGCTCGTCAGAAGGATTGGAGTCTGAGTTGTGCCTGCGTAGGCTGAAATTGAAAGCGCATCTGGGAATTGTTCCCCGCTCACTAGGATAATTTTCCCTTGGGCTCCGACGCGTTCTGCGACTTTTTGAGCGGTTTCAAATTGATCATAGCCTGCTATGCGTTCGGGTTCACCTAATCCTGCATTTCGGATATCTGACACAACTTTAGGGGTTAGAGCGGCCTCCCCACCTAAAAGAATGACCTTCTTGGCACCAAGCCGTTTGATTTCCTGCAAAACCTTTGCATCGACTCCGGACGCTGGGGTAAGCAAAATGGGTGCATCCAACTTATGGGAAAGCGGTGCCGCAACGAGGGCATCTGGAAAATGATCACAATTAGCCAATAGTACTGTATCTGCTTGCTGCCAACCTATTTTAGAAACTTCAATTGCAGTATCTATTTGGCGCACCCCGGATATCCTGGACGTTTCTAGGCCTAGGGAAGCGTTCGCGGGATTCTGGAATCCAAGTAAGAATCCGAGACCGAATACTAACAACCCTATGAGTTTCCATTTTATCTTTGCCACACAGTAATCCCTCCTCAATACAGTCTACCTGTATGCTTTCGACATACTTCGCCGATGTCCTGCCTAAAAGACTAGGACTTTCGTCCTAATATTATTGAACCCAAGATTCCACGGTTTGTACGACATTTTCTGGCAAGGCCATGACTCCTCCGAACGCTTCTACCTGTCTGCCCTTCCAGGAATTCAAGAGGGTGGACAAACTCCTAGGAATGGCCGAATGGGTCGGTACTAATACCACCATTGATCCGTAATAAGCCGCACGAACAGCCCCTGTGAGAGCATCTGGGTAATTTTCCCCTGTGGCGAGTTCTAGTTTAACGGTTGTGGGCGGATAGGCTTGCAAGACGGCTGCCGCTGTGTCGTAAGCTGTATTTCCGCTGATCCGCTTAGAATTGGGTAGGTTTTTCGCAATATTAGCACCTACCACACTGGTCCCTCCAATGACTAAGGTTTCGGTCACTTTGAGTTCCTCTAGAACATTTTGGGACTCCCTAGATAAGCTTGACAATTCCGTGAGTAGGATGGGAATTCCCTGACGAGCAGCCCAGGCGGAAATGACTAAGGCATCCTGAAAGGAACGCACACTGGCAACGACGGCCTTCCCTTTGGTGCCAAGTTCCCGAGCAATGGCTACTGACGTTCCTTCAGCCGAGTAGCCGGCGAGACGTTTGACATCATAGGTCTGGCGAAGTTCTGCTTCAATCCCCGAAGACAGGGCAGCCGTACCTCCAAGGAGGTAAATGGTTTTCGGAGCCAGTCTTTGTAGTTCTGCTCGTACTCCCTCAGTGAGCCCAGAGTTTGGGGAGAGAAGGATCGGAGCTTGGAGTTTATAGGCAAGAGGTGCACCAGCCAGAGCATCTTGGAACTGATTCACTTGGGCGAGAATAACGGTATCCGCGCCGGTTGTATAGGTCGCTTGAGAAATCTTTACTGCCGTCTCCTCCGCCGTGACTCCAGCCATTCGCTTGTCACCTATACTTTCCTGCGGTGTACCTACGGCATAGATTCCACCTTTATAGAGCCCAAGCCTAGCCTCTCCACTTACAATCTCTCCGCCAGAGGCAAGCCAACGGGAACCAGTCCAGCGATAAACAACTCCTCCTAAATCTGCTTTAAGGGAAGGATCGTTCACTTTAAAAGAAAGCATTTTCTGTGGAGTTACGCTTCCCCAGTCCATCTGAAAGACTGAGGTTAAAAAGGATGCCCCATTTGGTAAATTGGCAGGAGCCGGGATAGTCTTCACCGCTACGTCAGCGGAGCTGACAAACGCTTGCGCAGGTATTGTTAAAGTCAGCTGTGTAGAGCCCGCTGAGGCTTGAACAGTTCCACCCAAGGCACCTACTGAAGTCGACGCCGTTTGGTCTTCTTGAATTTGGTTAGCTAGAGTCAAGGCTAGTTTCACATCTACAAGCCCATAACCGTAGAGAGGATCTCGTCCTGAAGCGCCTAGATCTTCTACCCCCGCTTCCATAACTTGGATCACTTGGTCTCGAGACCAAGCTGGATGTTGACTCCAAATCAAAGCCGCTTCTCCTGAGACGAAAGGGGCGGCCATGGATGTTCCACTCACAATAGCGTATCCTGCCCCCGTACTCTTGCTCCACCAGGTACTGGTGATAGAATTCCCCGGCGCGACCAGATCCACTTCTGAACCTGTGACTGAGTAACTGGCCACGATGTTGTCTTGATCAGTTGCTGCTACTGCCAGAACATCCGGGTCAGAGGCAGGGTAACTCACCCCGGGATTTTCTTCTTCTAGAGGGTCATAATTTCCTACAGCTGCGACCAACAAGCACCCCTGATTATAAGCGTAGGCAATTGAGTTTCTTAAAATATCTGAGGAGTGCGATCCATGTTCTGTGCCAACGCTTAAATTAATGATCTTTGCCCCGTGATCTGCTGCCCAGACTATTCCTGCAGCGATCGCATCGTCATACCCTTCTCCCACGGAATCCATGGCCTTAATCGGCATGATTTTAGCCTGATAGGCTACACCGACAATACCTACATCGTTACGCGCGGCAGCGGCGATTCCTGCGACGTGGGTTCCGTGTCCATTGTTATCTCGATTAGCACCTGGTGCCTCACTCTCTGTGATGGCATTGTAGCCTGAGACTAAATTGTCCTGTAAATCTGGATGGCCTAGAGCTACGCCCGTATCGATCACGGCAATTGTTATCCCCTGACCTGTTGCACCCAAGCCCCAGGCTCCTTGTACGTTGCCGCTGACCATAGACCATTGCTCCTCGAATAGCGGGTCCTTCGGTACAGGTAATCCTGAGGCATTAATTGTCCGGCGATAGTTTTCCTCAGCGTCAATTATCCCCGGAGTCTTCTTCAGCGTCTCTAAGACTTGTTGCACATTTGTAGTTGTACCTGTATTTCCTTTAAATTCTAGCGTTGCATAATTAAGAGGGCCCCGGCGTACAACCTCCACTCCAAAATCTTGAGCGACCGCATCTACATTTACCCCAGGGGCTAAAGAGATGATGACTTGAAATGGCTTTGCAGGTAAGGGAGCTAAACCTAAGTTACAAACCGTCAGCCCCATAATTAATAAAGTTACAAGCCCATATTTCGCTTTAATAACAATCTTCCTTCTAATAAACATCTCTAACACGTCTCTTTCTAAATTATTAGTATCAAGACGTTATTCGACAATTAATCCAACTTTCCTTTCTTTTTTTAGTCGTGTAGTTGTGAAGTTCTTGGGGGCTCGTGCGCACTGTTGGATATTGGAAATTGCGATTCTTCATTTATTGGGAGGATTTCGCCTCTTTTCAAAGAATAACTGTATGAAGACAAAACATAAATGGAGGTAACGGTATTAATGAATTTTCTTAAAAAAGCAACTAGTATCTTCTGCGGTTTAGCCATTGTTTTAAGCCTTGTACCTTTACACCCGCTTAGTGTACAAGCTGAAATGACTGAATCGGTCACTGATCGCATTTATGGGAATACGCAGTATGATACTGCGGTCGAGATCTCTAAAAAAGGGTGGGATAAAGCCCATGTCGCTGTGCTGGCGACTGGAAATAACTTTCCCGATGCCTTAACTGGAACCGTTCTGGCGCATAAAGTGGATGGGCCTTTGCTGCTTACCGAATCGGATCACTTAAATCCTGCTGTTTTAGAAGAACTCAAACGCCTCGATACACAAGAGGTGTATCTCCTGGGTGGGACAGTTGCTTTGAACAGTACCATCGAGGATGCCCTCAAGGCACAAGGGATTTTGCCGCGGCGTCTCGCGGGCTGGGATCAGTACGGTACGGCTGCGGCTATTGCTAGTGAGGTGACTCCGAGTTCTACGCAGGCGTTCTTGGTCAACGGGGAACATTTTGCGGATGCCTTAAGTATCTCGTCTTATGCAGCTGCTAAAGGAATTCCGGTCTTACTCACGCGAAGCGATTCACTTCCTCCGGAAACTGCTGAGGCCCTGACTAAAATGGGTGTTCAGGAAGTGACGTTGATTGGCGGTAAGGCCGTGATTAAAGATGCGGTTGAAGCACAGCTGGCCAACCTCCCACAACCTGTCAAAATCAGCGCGCGATATGCGGGATACGACCAATACGAAACAAACACTACTGTTTTAAATCAATTACCGTTTGAAACTTCCAACGTTTATGTAGCCACGGGCGAAAACTTTCCAGATGCTTTAGCGGGTGCAGCTCTTGCTGCCAAGGATAAGGCGCCCATCCTTTTACTCCCCCATGCTCAATTAGGTGCTTCTACAACCGCCTACCTCAACCAAAAACGCGCCTCTGGTGCGGCCTTTACAATTTTCGGGGGATGGGGCATTATCGATTACAAACTAGAAAGTGTCATTCGCACTGGGGTTGCCCAACCGCGAATTTCTCTTCAATACACCCAGGGAGGTTTAACAGGTTCAGGGGGAATGCTCAGTCAGCTTCAATCCATACCTGCACCGGCTACGAATTATGCAGATATAATTGCGCCAAGCTGGTATTACCTCGATGATACTGCCGATGGTAATGTAACTGGAGGATGGGATGTTAGTCCGAGTGATTATGCCCAGTTCACAGCCTCTGTGCATAATCGAAATTTGAAAGTCCTTCCGGTCATTCAATCTTCTTGGACTAGTTCGCAAGCCGCTGATACCGTACTTTCTTCTCCAACTGGCCGTGCTAAATTACTGAGTCAGATTAAAGACCGTATCCTTAGCACCAACGCCGACGGAATCGTCATTGACTTTGAGTTCATGAGTAACCCTACCGGCCCCTATCTCACTCAGTTCATGAAAGAACTCTATGCCGAACTTCACCCCTTAAATAAGTTAGTGATTCAAGCCGTCATGGCCCGAACCGGCTCGGAGGCTTGGCTCGCTGAGTTTGACTACTCTGCCCTGTCTCAACATGTGGATTACTTGAACATTATGACGTATGACTACAGCCACGGCTCCCCTGGACCCATCGCCCCAATTGACTGGATGCGTAAGGTTTTACAATATACCAGTGGTCAAAAGGTTGACATGCAAAAAGTTCTCCTCGGCCTCCCCTACTACGGAGTAGACTGGTCAACTACGGACTCTGGGGCCACCTATAGCAGACGTGCTGACGGAATGGCGGAGCTGTTAGCGTTAGCCAAGGGCCCAGTGCAACGAGATTCATCTCAGATTCCCTATTATAATTACACCGATGCCTCAGGCACGCATACCGTTTATTATGATGATGCACAGAGCTTGAATGCCAAAATGGAATTGCTTAACCAATATAGGCTTGGCGGAGTCGGGGCTTGGTCCCTGAAATGGTCTCTGGCCCCTGCAAGCTCTAGTGCGATCTTCCCTCTTATGAAGCAATATTTGCGATAATAATCAACTCTACCTCTACTTTTATTTAGGGATGCTGTAACGAAAGATGCAAAAAGCCGTTCACTGACTAAATAACAGTGAACGGCTTTTGCGATCTCATTGATTTCTATTAGCTATGAGTATTGAGTTCTTCTTTGACTTTTTTCCTGACTTCCTCCGTAAATCGAAAGCCATTTTTCTCTAGTTTTTCGAAAGTATCATCAAGGTTAGCAATTAGCCCCTTCTTTGCAGCAAGGCCCAAAATACCTACAGTGCCCATATGTTTGATTTCAGAATTTCTGGCAACTCTCCAGGCTTTCTTCTCGTCCAGTAAAAGGTAATCTGCTCCTATCTCCTTGGCCAGAACAATAGCCTCTGCTTCCCCACGATCCAGATCTATTTGCAACATAGAAACAGCTAGGTTATTTTGCACCTCCATTTTTATTATCCAAGAAGCATTGGAAACCTCCTTTACCCCCGGTCTCCCAGCTCCATCCAATACCACTTCATTGTATACTGCGCTAGGTACTATTATCCTACTGAATATGATGTGCAAAAGGTCTAATTCATTAATCCTAGACAAAGCAATAAGAGGAGTTGAGTTAGAGACTATTTTCATGTTCTATGAACTCCTTAATTGTGGATAAATCTTTCTCTAACTCCTGCACATCATAGTTAATGGGTATATTGTGACTTGCTAAAAAATCTAAGAAATCTTGCTTAGATGCATTTGCCAGTTGAGACGCCTTGCCTAAAGATAGACTTCCGTCGGCATAAAAGGTAGCCGCAATTCGTTTTAGAGCCTCAGCTTTAATTAACGTTTGCGTGAAATTTCGACTATTAAAAAATAACTCTTGCGGCAATTCAAATTCTATTTTAATCGTTTCACTCGACATGTTTTTCTCCTTCCGCACTAATTAATTTTGTAATATTATACCATAAATACTTCAATATCTCAACTAATAACCTATCCTTGTGCGCTATGTGTTTATTTCAAATAAATTATTTATCGACTAACTAAGTAACAGTGAACGGCTTAATTTTGCTCTAATTCGTAATTTTAAAGCACAGGGTAGTGCACTCCTCAATATTCCTCCATCAGCAAAAACTCGGCAATATTTTTATGCTTGACACCCTCAATATTGTCATGCCAAAAATCCTCCATTGTAACAACATATTTTGGATAATGGTCTCTTATGCCCAGCAATACCCCAAATTCTCTTGCTACTGTTGATTCTTCGGATAATTTATAGGCTACCTGAACATAAACTTTTTGTTCTTTTTTTTCTGCTACGAAGTCAATTTCCTTATCATCAAACTTTCCAACATACACCTGGTATCCTTTACGTTTCAGTTCTAGGAAAACGATATTTTCGAGAATTCCGGATATGTCTCTGTCCTTATATCCCATCACCGCATATTTCAAACCTTGGTCACCAAGAAAGTATTTCTCGTTGGTTTGCATAACCGCTTTGCCCCTCAAATCATACCTGGGAACACGGTAAATGATAAATGCACCTTCCAGAGCATCTAGATAGTTATAAACTGTTTCTATATCAACCTTTCTCTGCTGATTTTTGAAATAATCTGCTACCTTCTTGGGAGAAAACATATTCCCAATGTTTTCAAAAACGTATTTAACAATTCTCTCTAATAGCTCAATATTTCGTATGCGATTACGCTGGACAATATCCCGCAGGATTGCGGAAGCATAAATATCCTTGATGATTTTATAGGCATCCTCAGGAGAATAGTCAGCTGTATGAATAATAGGGAACCCTCCCAGTCGCAAAAATCGGATAAATTCTTTTTGAACATCTGTGATATCTGTTCCAGTAAGAATCTTTTTAAAATCCAGATTTTCTTTGAATGATAAAGGAGTTACATTGATTTCAATATATCTTCCCGCTATATAAGTGGCAAGCTCGGATGATAATAATTTTGAATTGGAGCCGGTAATATAGATATCAGCCTTAAAATCCACTAGCATGGAGTTGATAGCTTTTTCCCAACCCTTAACCTCTTGAATTTCATCTAACAGAATGTAGTATTTAAGTTCATTTATGATTTTTGATTTTATGAATGAATATAGGCTTTTGGCATCATCTATATCAGAGTACTCCATTGACTCGAAGTTGACATAGACGATATTATCACCACTAATTCCACGTTGCGTCAGTTCGTCTTGCAACATCATCAAAATTGCAGATTTACCACTTCGTCTAATACCAGTCAGGACCTTAATCAAGGGTTTATCAATAAATGGTCTTAATTGCTCTAAATATAGTTCTCGTTTAATCATGGCGATCACCTCCATACTATTAGTATACCCTACTATATGTAGGAGATAAACATTGTTTTTATGGTTATAACCTTAAAAACAATAGAATTAACTGTCTTACGCGGTATACTGTATATACCCGTAGTTAACTAACCGGTTCTTTACAACTTTGTAATATTCCTGGTACGAGAACTCAGAATGGATAAAGAAAACTAAGCCGAGCGCTAAGCCTTCATGCGCTAGCGGTCGCCTTAGTTGCACGTATGCTCCTGAAAGTATGAAACTGAAAAGTACTACTTTCTGCCTAGTATAAAGAAAACTCGGCTAGGGCCAACCTTAAGGGGCTGAGTAGTATTTAAAAAACGCCCTCCTTGTCTTTGTTCTTCCTTAAATAGGCTTGCTTAAAAACACTCAAATTGTATAATATTATGAAAGCAAAACTAGAAATTATGAGGTGGCCTATTTGTTAATCTTACTGACTATTTGTAATTCCGTACTTATGGTGACAGGCCAAACGCTTTGGAAGCTGGGGGCAACCGGTAAAGAAGTTCACAGCCTAGGGCAACTCCTGCGCCTTTTTCTCAGTCCGTATGTCATTGCAGGTCTTATGGTCTATGCATTTTCCTCAGTTCTTTGGATTTATATCTTAAACAAAGGCGACCTGAGCTATGTTTATCCTATTCAGAGTACGGCCTTTATTTTCGCTCTTATAATAGGAACGACGATCTTTAAAGAACAACTCACGCTCACGAAGGTCATTGGAGTTCTCGTGATTTGTCTTGGTGTTGTTATTATCACACGAAAGTAGGAAGCACGCGATGTGGAAAGCGGTTAAATATCGACCTGAGGACCTAGTGGAGACTAGCGAGATGACCAGAGAGTACTATGGAGAATCCTGGGTTTCCGACCCTGGATTCTTGAAATGGCAATATGAAGATAATCCAGCCGGCCCAGCGGTGATTCAGTTGGCCCGGGATCTGGACACCAACCGGCTTGCTGGTCAAAACGTTGTTATCCCGATGCGTTTTAAAACGGATAATAGACCCATGAACGGCACCCTCTGCTTAAACATTCTCACTCGGGAAGCCTTTTGTGGACAAGGGATTTTCACAGGGTTAGCCGAACCTGTTTATCAAGACTGTGTTGAACAAGGCTTGGAGTTTTGCTATGCCTTTCCCAATCCTAACTCCTACCCTGGCTTCATTCGAAAACTAGGGTTCACCGATTTAGGAAGCGTCCCCCTTTTACTCCGTCCCTTAAACCCCAAAGCCTTAGTCCAAAAAAAGTTGGGTTCCTTACTTGCGCCTCTGGTCCTGCCCTTCCATCTACTCTTCAGCGTGAAAGACCCCTCCAATGACCGCTATGAAATCTATCCGCTCTCTGCCTTGAATCTCTCCGAGTTGAATGCCTTCTGGACTAAAATACAACATAAATACCCGATCATGGGAATCCGTGATGCGGACTATCTGCGCTGGCGCTATTTTGACATTCCCCTTCGTGACTACCAACTTTACGGAGTTCGCCAGAAAAACAGTTCCGACCTCCTCGGGTATATTGTCGGGCGTTGTACGGAAGTGGATGCAATGGCTTCTGGCATGATCGTCGACTTTCTGATCGACCCTAGCCACCCTGCCGCAGGAAGCCTTCTCGTTAATCGTCTCTTGCGCTTCTTTGTGGACAACAAGATGGATCTAGCGGGTTCTCTGATGATGCCCCACACTGAAGAAGCCCGAATCCTCAAAGCTAACCGATTCTTTACCTGTCCTAAAGCTTTAGAACCTCAACCCTTCCGACTTGTTTACCGCAGGTTTAACCCCCCGCTTGCAGACAAGAACGCTAAGATGAGCGTAAAAGTGAATGAAAAAGAAGAAAATAATGATGATTCATTCCTACAGTTAAGTCACTGGTTCTTAACCATGGGAGATTACGATGTCATTTAGGGGTGAGTTAAGGTAAGGGCACGATGCATCGTGCCCTAATCCTTGGTGAATATATCCATATAACTGCGATAAACATAAACCTTCTTTCTCTTTCCGTTGCTCAGACTTGATAAGATACCTATTTCAATCAGCGTATTGGCTAATTCCACTTCTGGTTTTAACCAGTCTACCGAATCTATGATTCATAGAGTAATCTCCTTAATGTTCATTTCACTCTCTTAAATGATTATCTCAAAAATTAATCCCCACTTCAGGCTCTTAAATGAGGATTAAAGGATTTTATAAGTAAATTTTTGTAATTTTAGACCTAAGCTGGACGAAAATCCAGGGTAGAGGCCCTGTGCATTCTGCCCATACTGAATGAAAGCGGGATTATCTATGCAAAATATATTAACCATTGACTTAGAAGAATGGTTTCACGCCAATTATCATGATGACGTATTTGATCCGCAGAAAACGTATGAAGTGCGTATTCTCCAGAACACGGAACGTCTGTTAACTCTATTCGACGAATATAAAGCCAAAGCCACCTTCTTTGTTCTCGGTCACGTCGCTGAACAACATCCCCAACTGATCCGTGATATTGCAGCCTCAGGACACGAAATCGCGAGCCACGGCTATGCGCATCAACTCATCTACCAACAAACACCGGCGGTGTTTAAAGAGGACGTTAGTCAAGCAAAAAAACGTGTCGAAGATATCATAGGTAAACAGGTTAAGGGATACCGAGCCCCTTCCTGGTCCATCACTTCCAAATCCCTCTGGGCCTGGGAGGTTCTTCAAGATTTAGGCTTCCTGTATGATGCCAGCGTCTTTCCGATTGAAACCTATCTCTACGGCTTGCCCTCTGCGCCTCGTTTTTCCTACCATCCTGAGTCAGGCGGAAGGACCCTCGATCTTCTTGAAGTCCCTTCCTCAACTGTACGAGTCTTAAATAAGAATATCCCCTTTGCTGGCGGCTTCTATTTCCGCGCCCTTCCCTATCCCCTGATTGCGCAGTGCATTAAAACCGTCAATAAAGAAGGCCACCCAGCGATCGTCTACCTCCACCCTCGCGAGATCGACCCCAGACAGCCTCGGCTCACTCTCAGTATGAAAGAAAGCCTTATCCATTATTACGGAATTAACGGATGTGAGAACAAGTTGATACGCACTTTGAAGAAGTTTGAGTTTACTTCGATTGAGGGGTATTATAGGCTATAGGCACGTTGTGTTCTGTTCTTAACATCAAAAATAGGGTGTTGCGACTTTAGAATAGGCGATTAGGAATAATATGGTAATTTTCCTTAATATTTAGTATACTATAGTTAATGTATTTTTGATCTGGCCTTACCTATTTTATTAAAGGGGGTAACCTTATGAAAAAATATAATTTTACGGTGCTCATTGAAAAAGATGAAGATGGAGGGTATATTGCGACTGTCCCAGAATTAAAAGGTTGCCATACCCAAGGAGATACGATCGCTGAAATAATGGCAAATATTGATGAAGCAATCAAATTGTGTTTAGAGGTCCATGCCAAAGACGGAATCCAAGTCTTTAATCCGAACTTTATCGAAGCTAAACAATTTGAGTTGGTTATCTAACCATGAGCAAATTAACAATCATCTCATCCAAAGAAATGGTGGCAATCCTAAAGCAATTAGGGTTTGATGAGATACGACAAACGGGTAGTCACAAATTTTTCAGCCACCAGAAAGATGGCAAGAACACCGTCATTCCTATGCACAACAAAGATCTTAAGCGCGGACTGATTAAAGCAATCCTCAAGGATATCGGGATATCCGATGAAGAATATGAGGTGCTCCGGAAGAATTAAGCACTTACCTAGTTATGTCCCCACACTGTGAAAAGTGCAGCTATAGCAACCTAGATACTCCGCCTGACTGATTTCCATTATAATGACAAATTGTTCTGTAAATAAAGTGCGACATCGCAGGATTCTCCTACGATCTCGCACTTTATTTACACTTATTTTCACTTTACAGATTTAAGCTTTGCAAGGTCACCCCAATTACTTGCTGTGATTATCTCAACGTTTGATAAGTCTTTTCTAATTGCCTTAATTTCTCCACTTATCTCTGCTATATTAAACGACATTTTATCGTGTTCTGCTTTATTGACTTGGGCTAAGTGTTCCAACGCCTTTAATATCTGTGTATTTTCTTTAATCTGACTCCCTTGATGATCTACCTTCTCGGATAACTTATCGATCTGACTTCCTTGGTTGTCTACCTTCTCGGATAATTTATCGATCTGACTCCCTTGGTTGTCTACCTTCTCGGATAACTTATCGATCTGACTTCCTTGGTTGTCTACCTTCTCGGATAACTTATCGATCTGACTCCCTTGGTTGTCTACCTTCTCGGATAACTTATCGATCTGACTCCCTTGGTTGTCTACCTTCTCGGATAACTTATCAAATTTGTGATCCATATCGTTTTTAAGACCTTCAATAGCCTGAAGAATTTTTTCTTCCATTCCTATCCCCCTCATTCTATCTCAGTAGTTAGTCAATTATATCATAGCCAGTTGATCAAATCATCATGGATGACATTTATCATGGACTAGCGAAAACTTGCTGCAAATTAATTTCAAGGTCAGCGAAGACTCTGCTCTTCAATTGGCTATCCTCTGTGAAAATGCCAGGCTTGCCATATTGACGGTCATCTCCTAAATAGAAAACCATAACCGTCTGATCAATGGGGTGAACAATCCAGCGCTCATACCATATTATACCATTATGTATTAGGCTAATCCACCGTAGGGAGCAATCTTCTGTTAGTATTAATCCAAATCAATCAACGCTATATAATTATCAAAACTCCATAACACATAGAGAGGTATATTGAAGAGACCCTCATCATAACGAAGATTAGCTAGTGACGTGCGAATGGCAAGTTTCGGATCATATTTTTCCCGATAGACCTTTAGGCTACGCGCTTGTGTATTTCCGCTCGCTTTTACCTCTAAGGGGATTACCCTTAAACCGTCAGAAAAAACAAAATCTACCTCGGCAGTGCCCTCAGATGTCCAATAATAAATAGTTCTTATACTATGCAACGAAGACAACTCCTGAAGAGCATATTGTTCAGTAAGTGCACCCTTGAACTCCTCAAATATTCTAATACTTTGTGTGATCGCCTGTGGTGAAAGCTCACTCATCACTCGTAATAGTCCAATATCAAGATGATATAATTTAAATGCCTTCAAATCCTCATATCCCTTTAATGGTAATGCTCCCTTTTTTATTCTACCCACTCGCCTAACTAGTCCACTGTCCAGAAGCCAAAGAAGTGCGTCCTCATATTCTCTTGCTCTTGCACCTTCCTTGACCAACCCGTAAATAAACTTTTTGTTTTCCTTGGCCAGCTGTGATGGAATACTGTTCCATAGATATCTAAGCTTAGGCACTATAGAGGATGGTGCATGTTTTGAAAAGTCTTGTGTATAGGTTTCAAGGATTGCAAGTTGTTTCTCCTCTACCTTGCTAAAATCTCGTTCATCAAGCCATATCTGAACTGCAGCAGGCATACCTCCAATAACAAAGTATAGCTTTAAGAAATCATAAAGTTTATCTACAAAAGCTTGTGGTAGCGGGGCAAGGTCTGATTTTCTGATATATTCACAAAGAATCTCCTCGCCGTTAGCTATTAAAAATTCCTCAAAGGTTAGTGGTTGTAATGTTAAAAATTCTACCTTACCCACAGGGAATGATGTTCCTTTATGAAGTGTAACCCCCAGCAGTGAACCAGCACAGCAAATAGGATATTCGGGTGCGTTTTCCGCAAAGTATTTAAGTGCTGTCAAAGCACGAGGAATTTCTTGCACTTCATCGAATATTAGTAATGTTTTTTCAGGGATGATTCTCTTGCCATGCAACGCTCCCAACATATCAATGATTCTTTGAGGTTCAATCACTCCCTCAAATAATTCCTCCAAATTTGAGGAGGCTTGTCCCAAATACGAAAACGTTGTCGTATTTGGGACAAGCTTGGGTTGTATAAAATTGAAAAAGCGGTCCACAAATAATAACCTTCGGACAAGCAAAATCATAGAACTAGCTTGTCAGCGGCGCAACGAGCATCCGCGTGCAGAAAGCGCTCCTCCCGTCGAGCCCAGCCCAAGGAGCGCCTTTCTACCAAGCGCCCCCGCTCCCCCGTGCCCCCGTTCCAAACTCCGGAGGAGCGCTTTCTGCTAAGCGGATTGCTTTAGTGAAGCCGCGGTCCAGACAAGCTCCGACGGTTCGCGTCCCGTAGCGCGCCGCAGGTTCACATGCAGAACATCCCTGAGGTTTCGGACGCGCTCGCGAACCGTCCAGCTTGTCAGCGGCGTAACGAGCATCCGCGTGCAGAAAGCGCTCCTCCCGTCGGACCTAGCCCCAGGAGCGCCTTTCTACCAAGCGTCTCCGCTCCCCCGTGCCCAACCCCAGGAGGAGCGCTTTCTGCTAAGCGGATTGCTTTAGTGAAGCCGCGGTCCAGACAAGCTCCGACGGTTCGCGTCCCGTAGCGCGCCGCAGGTTCACATGCAGAACATCCCTGAGGTTTCGGACGCGCTCGCGAACCGTCCAGCTTGTCAGCGGCGTAACGAGCATCCGCGTGCAGAAAGCGCTCCTCCCGTCGGACCTAGCCCCAGGAGCGCCTTTCTACCAAGCGTCTCCGCTCCCCCGTGCCCAACCCCAGGAGGAGCGCTTTCTGCTAAGCGGATTGCTTTAGTGAAGCCGCGGTCCAGACAAGCTCCGACGGTTCGCGTCCCGTAGCGCGCCGCAGGTTCACATGCAGAACATCCCTGAGGTTTCGGACGCGCTCGCGAACCGTCCAGCTTGTCAGCGGCGTAACGAGCATCCGCGTGCAGAAAGCGCTCCTCCCGGCGGGCCCAGTCCCAGGAGCGAGTGTACAAAAAGCTCCTTCTATTCGCGCCAAATCCTACTCATCATCGAGTTAAGTATAATCGCCAAACTCACCTTAAACATATAATACCCGCTCTTAAACGGAGTAATAGACGAACTTCCAGACAACCGCGCATCCATCTCAACCGAAATCTCTATCACCCTTAATCTGTTCTTAACCAAGGTTACAATCGAATCGGGTTCAGGATAATCTGTAGAATAATGCATAGACACTACTCGCAGAGCCTTTTGATTATAGGCCCGAAATCCGGACGTAGGATCTGTATACCTCTTGCGAACGACGGACTGAATTGTCTTACTGAGGAAATAAATCCCGAAGCGCCGAGGCCAAGGCGATTTATACGACGTTTTCACTAAAAAGCGAGACCCAATCGTGACATCCGCCTCCCCGATAAGTATAGGAGCTATTAATTTCTCGATTTCCGCTGCTCTATGCTGCCCATCTCCATCAACTTGTAACGCCACATCATAGTGATTCTTCACAGCATAAAGAAACCCCGTTTGGACTGCGCCTCCAATTCCAAGGTTAACTGGCAAAGAGATTACCTTCGCCCCATGCGCACGTGCAACCTCTGCGGTTTGATCAGTCGAGCCATCATCTATAACGAGCACATCGAGCCAAGGTGCAGTGCTTTTAAGATTCTGAACAACGCTACCAATGTTATCTACCTCATTGAGGGCGGGAACTATCGCTAAAATTGTGTTCATAGTATTTCGTCATACACGTCCTTAACAAGGAGGGCACGATCATCGTGTACCTACTCGTGTTTTTCAATGTGAGAGCTCGAAGTCGTGTTCATCCCCCGTTTTCCCTCTTCGGGGCAGGACATCGTTCTCTCATTAAATTCATCCTCAAGAAGGGCGATCCGTTGAACCAAAACTCGATTGTTAGAACTTAACTTAGAAATTGCTAGGGAAAAATGAATACATAAGACAAAAACTAACACCCCAAAAACCACGAAAATCGCGGAAGGGGCATAATAAATTCCCATCAAATCGGCTAAATACTCTATCCCGTTTTTCCAAAGGGAAAAGAAGATCATGCCTAACCCTGCAACAATCCAAATCAGAGAATACTCAACGGCCAAGCTTCGACGCCGGACTTTTTCTACGATAAATCCGGTTACAAGTACGCTCACAATAAAAACGACAATTTGAACGCGTGTCATTTAGGCCCTCCTACCTTTTCGCCTCTTGGCGCTTGATAGTTTTGCTATACCCTTTAGGGCTATAACCACAACTAAAGATCCCAAGAGGATCATCGCCGGCATCACTGGCAGGCGATAGCGAGCGCCAGGTACCACCGTGATCATACTCACGATGAAACTATAATAGATCGTAAATAGCAACAAGAAACTGTATTTCCTTAGATATATTAAGCTCAAGAATACTCCAAGCAATCCCAATAACAGATACCATTTGTCCAGGGTATACCCCTGCATCTTATAGAATTGTCCGTCATTATGAGTAATAGGTTGCCAGAAGAGGTTCTTTTCTTTGTCTAGTGTCCGCTGCAGAAACTGGATAGGATGCTGCAGAATATAAGACATACCTAATTGTTTATATTCCTTTTCTTGCTCTAAGATCGGCAATTTTTCAATACGGGCTTTTACTTCTGGGTCATAGCTTGGTTGAGCAAAATAGAAGTACTCGTCAGTAATAGACAATGGGTTATTACCTACGTAAAACTCATAGGAACCATAATTTGAGACCGAAATAAACTGATGGTATTTTATCTCGTTGCGGATCCACCAAGGACTCATAACGACAGCCGTCATCATTACGATGATAGCGAAATCTCGCAGAGCGATTTTCCAACGCCAACGCTGGGTCCACAAGATCCAAAAACCCAAGACCGGGAAGTAAAGCAACAGAAACGGACGCACGAGATTAGAAATCCCGATGGCTGCCCCTAAGAGCAGGAGAGTCTTGATTTTTGGCCGATTCCACTCTTCGGCATAGAGAGCCGAGAGATATAGGAAAAGCGAGATTGAAAAAACAAAGGTCGCCTCTGTGAGGACATACATTCCCCAAAACGCAAATAAAGGATAGCCTAGGGTCAACCCATAGGGGGTCCAAGCATACCCTTTACCAAACAAGAGTTCCCCGGCTTTATAAGCAAACACCGCACTACCAGCACCGAGCACAGCGTGCAGAACAAGGATGACCATGCCGTAACTTTTAAAGCCAAACACTCCGTAGACCAAGGCTAGGAGCATGGGATAAACTGGGCCTACCACATAATCCCGTGTTTTGGCAATTGCCCTTACGACCCCGTCATCCCCCTGGACGAAATTCAGCGTATTCATAAGCCCTTTGCCCTGAAGAAAATTCTCGGTAATGTTGGAATAGAGAAATCCATCGGGAGAAATATAGTAGCTTACATTGTACGATTTAATATAGAGAAGCTCTGCGATTAAGGCGATAAGAAACAAGAGTAGTGTTAATTTATGCCGTGTTAGTCTATACCATTTATCCAATGCCGTCCATCCTCTGCCAATTAGGGGATTAATGAGCTAAGATATCCCCTATAAGTTTCTCGTTATTACTACAAATTACCCCTGTTCCACCTAAAATATATGTTTTGGTTGTCTTGCCGCTTAAACTAGTTAAGAAGGCTTGAGTATCCACATTGACGCCCTCTTTTGGGATTAAGAGCATGGGACTCCCACTTAGCGCTGCAAAAGCACCACCAGTTAAGCCATCTGCAAAAGTTTCTCCCGTGGCGATGACGATTGATTTGGGATCTTGGTTAAAATGCTTCACAATTTGTAACATCGTATCATATTTTGTTTGCCCAGCCAAGCGTAAGGGGCCATAGCTTGCCAGAGCACCTCCCGCGCTGTCAAATGCAGCGGAGATGGCAAATTTCCCTCCAACAATATAAGTCTTAGTGACCTTGAAGTCTTTTAATACTTGTTTGGTGGATTCGGGTAACGTTCCCTGGTCTGTTAAGAGGATAGGAATTCCCAAAGCTGCTGCTGGGGCAGACGCTGATAGGGCGTCTGGAAAACTTGTACTCGATGCTAGGATCACCTGTATGTTGGGGCCGATTTTCCTGGCAATCGCTGCCGCTGTATCGGCTGCCGTGTTACCAGAAATTCGCTCGAACGTAAGATCAGCTCCAACAATCGCGTTAGTAACCGTCTTAGATATCGCGCCTTCTCCACCAATGACGTAGACTTTACCGCCCGGGGCAAGTCTTTTCAGTTCTTGTAAGACGACGTTATCAAGCTTACTAGTCGACGTTAAAAGCAAAGGTGCTTTGAGTTTCTTGGCTAGAGGGGCCGCTGCCAAAGCGTCTTGAAAACGGTCTACTCGAGCAAGCAGTACAACGGGGGAAGACTTGTCAGCCCACCCTTCTTTAGATATCATGATCGCCGTGTCTTCAGCCCGCATCCCCGCTAGACGAGTAATGCTCACTGCATCAGGCTGGTTTGTAGTTGGCGGTGAGGTTGGGGGTGGAGTTGTGGGTGGGGTTATGGGTGGGGTCGAGGGTGGATTTGATATGGGTGTACAGGTTTTTTGGTAGCCTATTTTAGCCCGTTCTGTAAGGGCAGCATCTAAGATCGGCCCCTGTTGTACTGTTAAATAGTATTGAGCAGCACTGGCGTTTGCGGAGTCGGTCCCTACCAAAGCTAATTTATCCGCTTCAGCTAAGAGTTTAACATAGGCGCCAAGCAGGCCCGTTTTTGCCTGTGCCACGAGGTTGGCATCCGAGTTCTGCCCCAGTAACAAGATACAATAGTATTGAACAGCGCTTGTAAGAGAGCTCCCTGTTCCTGCGAGAGATAATTTATCTGTTTCAATTAAGAGTTTACTGAGTGAACTCTGCAGACCAATTCTGGCCCGTTCAGCAAGCCCCGCATTAAGGCTCGGACCTTCTAGGACAGTCCAGTAGTATTTAGCTGCCGTGGCGTACGAAGAATCTTTACGCTCAAGGGCTAAAGCATCCGCTTCCTCTAAGAGTTTGCTATAGGAGCTAAGGATTTTCTGTGAGACAGTCGCTTTATCCGTGACTAACGGGCTATTAAAGGCGGTGTTATAAAATCCTAAGGCATAATACGAACCCCAGCGAGCATAGTTCTGCCAATAGTCCCCATTGGCTGCATCCGCACCAGGGCCCCCGCCGGACGAAATTAAGAGATTCCCGTCGATCACAAGGTCCCCTGCATGGGTCGGTGAAGGCGTACTCCAGCGACTTTGGAGGCTGGGAGGATTTACAGGAGGTAAAAGATCTTTGGAGATTTTTGTGGCTCCTGGGGCGAACTTAATGGCGCTATTGTACTTTTGTCCCAAAAGACTAAAGACCGAGTCCTGATAAGCAGGTTTAGTCGTCGCGAAATTCGGGTTATTTCTGGCACCCCAACTATTATAGGCCCACACGGCAAAGTACCAGTTTTCTAAAACGTTGCGGTCTCCGTTTCCAATCTTGGGGTTTGCTCGCCACTTCTGGTTGAGCATTTGACAACCCACTTCAATATTATAATCGATATCATTCTTGAGTCTCTCGATGGTCACTGTGTCCGTGGAATTATAAGAAGAAATTTGCATAATCCCAATTCCGATACCATCATAGCCGATTAAAGGTTGATCGGTTAACGGTTGTCCCGTCGTTGGATCGAGTTTATATTGCTTCCACCCGCTCTCCATCCAAACAACGGCTTTGAGGAGTGCAGGTGGTATATTGTACTTATTAGCCATAACCTCTAATTTTTTGCCAATTTCATTGTAGTAAGCCGTTTGATCAACAGCCGCCATAGCTGGTCTGGCCGGAATTAGCTGTAACATAAAGAGCCCAATGATCAGTACTGCCATGATCTTCCTGTAATGACGTGTCTTCATACTTCCTACCCCATCCTTTCCATACCCTAAGTCATATACTTCATTCCCTTCCTTATTCGACACGTTAGGAGTGAGTTCCTCCCCAAAAACTAGGAATCGACCGCTACAAAACTACAAAAGCTTCTCTAGTTAACTCATTGTGGTTAACTAGAGAAGCTGATTTTACAAGAATTGAGCAAGAATTGGGGACGGTACTCGCCCTTGCACCAAAGGCCCCCTAGCTTAACCTCTACAATTGACTAGCCAAGCTTACCAACAGAATGAAGTAAAGATCCAAAAAGATTAGAATCAGACCTTTAGCTACCTGAAAGATTTTGCCCTGGTCCACTTTTTCGATTCGTATGTAGGCTGAGTGTGAACCCCTTTAACAATAAGGCGATTAGCTTTTTTAGGAGCAGACTTGATCCTATCAGGATTATAAGATAGAGACCCAAAGACAAGAATTTGTTGGGCAGAATATAAGGAATACCGAGCCTGTACATAAAAACTGCCTCAAATAAATAAATTTCAAAGGAAATCGAACCTATGAAACGCAGGAGCCGTGAGTAAAGACCACAGCGCTCTATAATGATCATCAGAGACAGGATCGCTACCGAAAAGCTGAAATTGGAGACCATATAGGGTCCTAACCCCAGGTCATTATTTATAACATTAATGTTATAAACCCAGAAACCCAGAAGTCCAAAGAGACCTAGCCCAACGTTCACAATTTTCTCACTGAAGCCCGGCTGACGGAAAAGGGCAAAGAGTGCTCCGAGCGGAAACATGAAGGAGTGAAGACCCCATTGCCAATACACTTGTTCAGTGAAGTTCATTTGGGAATGATATCGGAAAAGATAAGCAGCCCCAAATAATAATCCAACGCTTAGGATATTCGGCAGCTTAAGACTAAAGATCAGATAGTAAATTAGGTACCACATCAAGATAAAGGTGATATACCACATCGTCGCATCCATCGTCAACTGCAAATCGAACCCTACTAAAGAAAGTACAATTGTTTTCAAAGAATACATTTTGCCTTTAAAATAATCAAGCATAAGCCATAAAGTAGTCACTAGCGCATACGGGAGCATTACCGCGCGTATGCGCCGCACAAGGAAGCTCTTATCCATGCCATTTTTTAAAAAGGAGGTTGTCAGTCCATAGCCAGAGAGGATCAAGAAAATCCCGACGCCCTCTGCCCCAAAATAATTAAAGGTGTGGTTCGAGCTATCAATGAACTTGGTTACAAAAAGGTGCCCTAAAACAACTAAAATAATGGCAATTCCCTTTAATTGTTCTGTCGACTGTTTATTTATCATACAAGGCGTCCAGAGAAGATCAAGAAACCAAACATCACAAAATGAAGGGTAACTAGAATGGCGAGCAGGTCCCACATCGGTCCTTTTCCCCAAAACTTCCAGGTTCTGTTCTTGCGGTCCAGAAAGTCAAAGCTGATCATTAGTCCCGCATGATAAAGCCCATAGAGGATATAACGGAGATCGATTCCGTGCCATAATCCCATAATTCCAAAAAGCAGGAAGTACCCTACGTACGGAGCGGTGTAGCGGTTACGAAAGCGCTTTTTCTTAGCTGAATCGAGGACAAAGCGCATATAAATGTAATCTCGGAACCAAAACGATAGCGAGATATGCCAGCGGTTCCAAAAGTCCTTAATATTTTTAGAGATGAACGGTTTGTCAAAGTTCTCGGGGGTTTTAATGCCCAACAGATAACTAACCCCGATGGCAAAGGCGCTGTACCCTGCAAAGTCAAAGAAAAGATAAAAACTATAGGCGTACATGTATTGAAACGTCGGCAGGAAGCCAAAGGCGTGGTTCAGCGGATCAAGCCAATACTTATTGATTAGATAGGCAATGATAAATTTATACAGAAAGCCTCTAAAAATGTAATCCAGTCCATGGACAGCCAGATCCCCGTATTCCTGCCGGGTAAGAGGTTTATAGAGATCCGTAATAAAACGTCGGTAGCGGTCAATAGGCCCGGAGGCTAGAGTGGGGAAAAACAGGACAAAGCTGATGAAATCTAAGAAGCGAATGTCTTTGATCAACCCATCGCGGATTTCTATAATGATCCCTACTGTACGAAACGTTAGATAGGAGATTCCTATAAACCCGATCACAGTTTGCCAAAAACCCAGAGCGATAACACTGGGGTTTAATTTCACACCCACCAGAGGCAGAATGGATAAGACAATCATCAGATAAAAGACACCGACTTGGTTTTTCCCGTTTTCCCTTGACCTATAGGCCAAATAGAGCCGAACGAGAATCCACTGAAATAGGAGATAACCCACAATCTGATAGAGTACGTCCAGCGGACGTGCGATGTATTGCAGCATACCTAGCGTAGAAAGTAAGATCCAGGCGGCTCGAACCCTACCCGTTGCTCCAAGAATCCCTAGCAAAACGGCTGGGACTAGCGGTATCAGTAAATAGATAAAGAAAGTAAAATTTTCATACGGCGTCATTATAGTCCTCCTAGTAAAGCACGTCGGTCTGCCTTACCATTCGGCGTCATGGGCATTTTCTCCAAGAATTTAAACCGGCGCGGTATCATATACTCCGGCAAATGTTCCCGCAAATTCTCCTTCAAAGCAAGAACTGCCTTGAAGTCATCCTCCACAGGCTTACTCACCGTAATAAAGGCCTGTAAATACTCTACTTTGCCTCGACGTTCTATAGGTAAAACCACGGCATTATCTACGCTCGGGATTCTTCTGAGATTTTCCTCGATTTCTCCTAATTCGATCCGGTAACCATGGAGTTTAATTTGAAAATCTAACCTCCCCTGGTAGAAGAGGAGTCCTTCCTTAAACAACCCGGCATCCCCCGTCCGGTAAGCTCTCCAAGTCACGCCCTGTTCTTGCCAGGTGAAAAACGCCTTCGTCGTTTGCTCCGGATTGTTCAGGTAACCGACACTTACATTGGGCCCAGCGATAATCAGTTCTCCTGTTTCTCCATCGGATAGCGCCTCTGGTCTGTGGGGCAAACTCCCGTTCCCCGACGCAATCTCTGCTGCTAATTTATCGCTATCGCAAATCAGGACCTGAGCATCTTGTTTAGCCCGACCTACTGGAAGTGGGTTAAACTCACTCAGAATGTCCGGGGTGATCGTCAGAGTAGTTACTGCCACCGTAGCCTCGGTTGGTCCGTAGAGATTTTCCACCTTGGCTCGAGGAAATCGCTGGATAAGTTTAGAGGCACAATCATGGGTCAGAATTTCCCCGCAGAAGAGAAAGTGTTTGACGCGTGGCAGGAGGGTATCCTTAAAGCTGGGATCCATTAAACATACCTCGGCAAACGAAGGGGTTGATACCCAGTAACTAACCTCAGACTCTCCAAAAGACCCAAACAGTTCTTTAGGGTGGGCAATTTGGTCCTTGTCCACACTCCACAGAGTCCCCCCCGTACTTAAGGACATATATAAATCCATCACAGAAAGGTCAAACGAGAACGGGGCCTGATTTAGAAAGACCTCGTTTCTTTCTTCAGGAAGGTATTCCGAGTTGACCCAGTTCAGAAAACTCTCTAAGACTCGCAATGTAATCTGAACCCCTTTGGGTACCCCAGTACTGCCGGAAGTATAAATTATGTAGAATACTTCATCAAGTTGCACCTGCCAAGAAGACGGCGGAACCTCCAACCGATATCCACTGAAGATACTGTTCTGCCCACCTAAGGAAATAGAATCTTCGATGCTAACGCTTGTGGCGACGATCTCTTTCGGAACAAGCTGCGGGGAAAGAACTACTCGTGCACCCGAGGCTTCGATTATTTGCCGTAGACGTTCCGTCGGCACGGACGAATCCACAGGTATATAGGGATAGCCCGCTTTGATACAAGCGATAAATAATACCAACATCTCATTTTCTTTATGTCCGTACACAACTACAGGGGTTTGACGGGCGATACCCTGAGCAAGGCTCAGTTCATGAAGCCAAAGCGCAGCAGAATCAGATCCATTTTCTAAGTCAGCATAGGTTAAGGTGGTATCTGCATGCCGATGTGCCACCCGTTCGGGACATATTCTAGCCCATTCATGGATTTTCTCGCTAAGCATAAAAACACATTCCCCATTCACCTAGAAGTTATTGTAAATAAAAGGAGCCGCGGTTTGCTGCTTCTGTACTAAATAGAGAATAAACAAACCCAGCAGGATGAGGTAGTAATAGGATACTCGTCCTACCCATAACAGAGTGGGGTTCCATGACTTAGGCCCCTTCGTGATAAAATTGGTCCAGCGCTTCATCGACATACACCCATCCTTTCCACCCTAAATGCATAATATCCTGCAAGAAGTAAGGATCATGTTCATGATCTCCAAAATTGGCCACCTGGAAGCCCTTGTCTCTGACCATTTTCTCGATTCGAGCATAATAAGCATCGCGTTCTTTAACCGGAAAACCAGTGTAATCGTACCAAGCACCATTTACTGGCACAATAATGAACATCGGTTTAGCTTTCCCCTCTTGGAGTATTTGTAATAAAAGTTCGAGGTCCTGATATTCGGGGGATGGATATAAGGCCGCATTGGAGGCTGAAGCCCGATTATTGGCCAGGTTAGGTAAAACATACTCTGAGTAATATGTATCCATAATATCAAATTGGTTATTTTGAGATGCTGCTTTCCCCTGTCCGATCGCCATATCCTTCAATTTTAGCCACGAGGGAAGCTCTTTTGCGCTAATTGTGGCATTCGTTGTAATACTTGCTGGGCTAAGAAGTCGAGAATAACGAATAGTTTTAGCTGCGTCGATGACTTCAAGCGCCGCCATTTCAACTCTTCCCTTAAGCTCTAAATTTATGTTCTGGAGATTTCTCTTCTGACCTGGGACTGCCTGTTGAATAAGTAGTGCCTTAAGAGTAGGCTGTTCTTTAAAACTGTCTGGAAAAGCCAAGAGACGCTCTATCAATTGAGCTTTGGTCTGTCCCGACAAAGAGGAATTAAAAATCATCCGATAAGCATGGAGTGGAGAAAAATTCTGATTAAAGTACACCGGAGTAATTCCTTCTGGCGTAAACCACTGAGCAGAAACGATGACGGCGACCTTCTTGTCCTTTAGGGAACCTCCCAGCGCCGCCATATTTAAAGCATGAATAAGATCTTGGGTTCCACCTCGTCCCACAAGAAAGGGGACAAATCCAGTGGGTTTTCCGTTAAAAATACGGGACGGATGAAACTCCGAAATAGCCGAAAATTCCGAAGACCCGTAAACCGGAAGGATATCTGGAGAATTCAAGGCCCTTTTCTGCAAGATCATGCCCTGAAAAGACACAGATGTTTGTGATCCCCCGATGGTTTGGGTAACTCCTTGTTTGAGCCATAAACGCTCCACAATCTGTTGGCTTAACGGGCCCATCCAAACTATTGTTATCGAAAAGAGGAGGCCGGCAATGAGCATCGGCCATAGACGATTTCGATTGTTCATGAAGAACTTCGCTCCTCCAAGTATGCAATAATTTTATTGGCAGTTTCCCATTCCTCACGTTCCATCTCTGTCGGAGCCACTTCAATCTCAAGCTGCTCATGAATAGCCACAAATAATTCAATGATTCCAAAAGAATCAAGCAAGCCGTTCTTAAATAACTCCAGATCTGGGTTCCGCTTTATTTCATCTGTGCCACAAATATCAGTTAGAATATCAAGAATTTTTTCTCTTATCAAGACTGTTCCTCCTCTATTGGGGGCACGATGCAATATGCCCTGATCTAAGTTGGATGCAAGTTAGGGGACGGTTCTCTCGACTTGCATGTATGTAAGTTAGGGACGCTTCTCTCGACTTGCATGTATGCTGGCCTCTAAACTTCTGCGCAAGTTGGGGACTGTTCTCCCCACTTGTATATATGCATGTTAGTGACGGTTCTCAAGACTTGCATGTATGCAGTCCTCTAACTTCCTCTGACTTCTGGTCTCAGTCTTCTGATTTCTGGCTTCTGAGCTCTGATCTCTGTCATCTATCTTAGTACGCCCCTTTGCCAGAGAACACGACAGAAAAGGTTTTCCAGAGAATCACTAGATCTAACCAAAAACTCCAACGCCTGACATAGTCCACATCATAAGCTAGAGTTTGTCCCAAGGTCAATTCACTCCGTCCGTTCACTTGAGCCAATCCAGTGACCCCGGGCAAGACGTTAAGACGCAGCCGTTGTTCCGGCGAATAGTGTTTTACAATATCCGGGACTTCAGGACGAGGCCCTACAAGACTCATATTCCCACGTAAAATATTAAGTAGCTGTGGCAGTTCATCCAAACTGGTTTTACGCAAGAACCTCCCACTGCGTGTTATCCGGGGGTCATCCTTCTCCTGGAAAACGAAGTTTTCCAAGTCGGTTACTTTTTCTAGCTTTGTCTTTATTAAGGCGTCGGAATTTTGAATCATTGTCCGAAACTTATAAATGGTATAGGACTTGCCCCCCCGGCCCACACGTGTTTGGGTGAAAATAGCTGATCCCGAAGAATCCATGCGAATCCACAGGACAATGAAAAGCCACAACGGAGATACGATCACAAGAAGAACAGCCGCAACTAAAAGGTCAAGCAGCCGCTTCAGAATAAGTTGCCCTCGAGAATATTCAAGCTCTTTACTTTCCGTAGAAATCGCAGAAGCCGCAGATCTCTGTCCCATCCCTTTATCTCCCTTCTTCATGATGTACTCCCTCGTTAGTTTGGCCTGGACACGCACAGAATAAAACGTCCGTGAACGGAACCTCCGTCCTTCTTCATCAAGCCAATGAGGCTTTGTTTGCAACAAGAGAGTGACTTGCGTAAGCAGTAGCCAAACTTCGCCTCAAACTCAGGCGTAGGCGGGACGGAGCACAGGACGTGCTCCGCCGGCATCCGAGACAGGAGTCGAGTTGCCGAGCATCCCGCCGGAGCCCGAGCTTGAGACGTTAGTTTACTTGCGAAACGCACAGAATAAACGTTTGTGAACGAACCCCCCCCGTCCCTTCTTCATCAAGCCCAAGAGGCTTTGTTTGCAACAAGAGAGTGACTTGCGTAAGCAGTAGCCAAACTTCGCCTCAAACTCGGGCGTAGGCGGGACGGAGCACAGGACGTGCTCCGCCGGCATTCGAGACAGGAGTCGAGTTGCCGGGCATCCCGCCGGAGCCCGAGTTTGAGGCGTTAGTTTGGCCTGCGAAACGCACGGAACGAACGCTTGCAAACAAAGCCTCGCCGTCGTCGTCTCCAGTCGTCTCCAGTCGTCCCAGTCGTCGTCCCAGTCAGGCTTACCGTCGAAAACGCTCCACAATTCCCTTCACAGCATTGATGACATCTTCCGTATCTTGCGAAGTCATCTTTGGATAAAGTGGCAAGGAGATAATACGTTCAAACGTCGTTTCCGCCTGTGGGAAATCTCCTTTTTGGAAACCAAACGTATCTCTATAGTAGGGATGCATTGGGACGGGAATAAAGTGTACACTCGTTCCAATCTGTTCCTTCTTTAATTCTTCGATAAACTCAGTTCGGTCAATGGATAGCATCTCTAGGTTTAGTTTCAGGATATACAAATGCCAGGCATGGCGGGCGTAGTCTTTTTCGACTGGAATTTCTAGTTCGGGCATTTTACCGAACTCTTCGTTAAATCGCTCGGCTATTTCTAGGCGAACTCCCTGCATGCGCTCGAGCTTTGCAAGCTGAGTTATCCCGAGTGCTGCTTGGATGTCGGTCATATTATATTTGAAACCGGGATAAAGAACTTCATAGTACCATGAACCCGACGCCGAATAGCGATTCCAGGCGTTCCGGCTCATACCGTGTGAACTCATAATCCTGATTTTCTCAGCCAGAGCATCATCGTTTGTGGTGACCATACCACCTTCTCCAGTTGCCAGGTTTTTCGTGGCGTAGAAGGAAAATGCGGTTGCATTAGCAATTGAGCCAATTAATTTCCCTTTGTACTTAGTATAAACGGCATGGGCCGCGTCCTCAAGGACAAAGAGATTGTGTTCCCGGGCGATGTCCATAATCTCATCCATCTCACACGGATGTCCAGCCATATGTACCGGAATAATTGCTTTGGTACGGGGCGTTATCTTTTTACGGATTTCGTTCACATCGATATTCATGGTCACTGGGTCGATGTCTGCGAAGACCGGTGTTGCTCCAGTATGAATAATCACGTTTGCAGAGGCGGCAAAAGTCATCGGTGTTGTAATCACTTCATCCCCGACACCTAGTCCAGCGGCAATTAGCGAGAGATGTAACCCCGCCGTACAGGAGTTCACAGCAATCGCATGTTTTACTCCTACATACTCTGCAAACTGAGCTTCGAACTTGTTAGTTTTTGGACCCTTAGTGATCCAATTTGATTTAAGACTATCCACCACTTCGGCGATATCGTCTTCTTCAATAAGAGGTATTCCATAGACTAGAAATTCTTTACGCATAGGGTTAACAATCCTTTCAAACCAAACCATTGAGATACCTACAATTCTGCTTCGAAGCCATCAAATATGAGCACGAAGTACTCGTTCATATACGAGTTCCATTTGGGTTACGTTTTTTTGCCAATCGTAGTGTCTAAGCACATGCGCTCTTCCTTTTTGGCCCATTCTATCCCTCAGGGCAGGATCCTTAATTAGATGTTCCATCGCCTTACCTAATTCGGAAATACTTTCTGGGGGGACAATCAAACCAGTTTCTCCCTCCACAATCACTTCCGTCAGTCCTCCAACCCTGCTGGCAATCACTGGACGGGCACAGGCCGATCCTTCTACAGCCGTTACGCCGAAGCTTTCCTGCCGGGAAGGGACAACCACCACATCCACACTTCGATACAAATCAGCGACGTCGGTATTCGGAAGTCGCCCCAACCATTCAATACAGTCGGCAACCCCTAGCTTCTCTGCTAAGCCCTCTAAGGCCCTTCGCTCTGGACCTTCCCCGGCGATCCGAAGCAGTGTCTGGGGAAAACGTTCATGCACCTGAGAAAACGCCTCGATCAAAAGATCTAGCCCATACACTGAGTGAAGGCCTTTGGCAACTCCAAACACAACGGGAGTATCTGTGACCCCACTTTTTGGCGGGGGTACGTGTTCTCCCGGCGCGGGAGAAAAGTAAGTCGTATCCACTCCAAAGGGAATAATCTCAACACCTTGTTGCAGACCTATATATCGGTGCATTTCAATAGCCATAATGTCACTGCTCGAGCACAAAACGTCCGCATGACTTAGAATCCATTTTAACAGACTTTGATGTAAAAACGAAATTCGGGGGAAAGAAAAGATGTCACTGCCCCAAGCAGAAATAATGAGCGGATGCCTTCGAGTCAAGGCTCCGAGCAATCCAAAGCTCGTCGCGTAATGAGCATGGATTAAGTCTGGTTGAATCTCTGCGACCTTTTTCCTTACCCATGCCTGGCGTAATAGTACATCCACCTTGTCCCCGGCCAAGCGAGGAATCAGATGAACCTTCACCTGGGGGAGCTCCGCGGGCAGGAAACTTAAGATGTCTACCTCCCACCCTCGTTGTGACAAGGCTATTGCCCATTTTTCAGTATGAGAGCTAGCTGCATTGGCTAATAAACAAAGTTTAGCCATTCCAATCTTCCCCCCATGATTTCCATTGCATGGCTAGGCTCAATCCCCAAAAGGCCCAAATCATAGGATCTTCAAAGAAGCGACCTTCCCCCTGGGAACTGAGCCAAACCACGAAAACACTAATCAAGACTGCTTGCGCATAAGCATTCATCTGATTCAACACTCGCAAATTCATACCCGCTAAAATAAGGAGAAAGGCAAACATGCTCACAATCCCGAGAATTCCCATCTCTGCAGCCACAGTGACCAGGCTGGTATGTGAGCGCATGACGGCATCACTCCAGGGCACAATGTAATGGTATGGATTTTCTAGGGCCCACTGAAAGTTTCCCAACCCAACTCCCGTCAGTGGGTTTTCAATAAACATGGCCCAGCCACCCTTAATTAGGTGTTCTCGCTGTCCAAGGGCACTAATTCCAGTGAAAAGTGTTTCGAACCGAACCCGGATGCTCGGGATCAGATAAAGAGCAACAACTCCCAACGTTCCCAGGCCCAGGGCACTCCAACGCGTTCTCCAGTGTTTGGCAGTTCCGATAACCAATATAAAGAGCCCGAAAAGCAAAATGAGCCAAGCTGTTCGCGAAAAGGTAACCCCTAAGGCCGCTACTTGTATAAGAAGGGCTAGGGCAGTCCCGATGCGCAAAGGCCATTCGCGCCGTAGGAGGAGGAGCACTGTCCCTAAGATGGAGATGTTCAGATAACGAGCGAAGATATTTGGATCTATGAACGTTGAGTTCACTCTCCGCACACCAGAGGCTATGTCATTTATGCCTCCACCCCAGATCCATTGAGGGCTTATGTATTGAATCAACCCTATAACCGCAGTAAGCGTGGCCATAACAAAGATCATCTTAAAAACACGCTCAAAAACCGTCTTGCGGTCTGCGCCCAAAGCCACACTTATTCCGACTGCGAAGAGGACAAGTAAACGCATACCTTCAATGATTGTTGTCCTTGGTTGGAGGGCCATCGTCAGTGAGACGAGGGCAGCGATAAACAAAGGAACCACCGCCCAGATTAAAGGGGCCCCAGCTAAGCGTCTGAGGGTCTTCCCTATTCCGTCCTGCACTAAACGCACCGCTCCCCAGGCAATGAGGAGAAACATGCCAATGCGCAAAAAGGTTAAGGTGCTCGACGTTTCCGAACCGCTTTGATACGGTGGAAACAGTACTTTACTGATATCCCATGGTACCAAGGCAAAAAACAAGGGAATAAGCCAATCACTCCATCGTTTCACACATTCACGCCCTCTCTTTGAACTAGTTTACCCACTGCACTGCCTCGAACTTACCTATTTTAGTTCTTGGAGCCATTTACTTACAATACTGTCCCAAGAATAATGTTCTTCTACATAACGTCGTCCGTTTTCTCCCATTGACTTTCCCTGATCACTTAACTCATATAGGGAACGGATAGCCTTAGCCATCTCTATAGGATTTTCGGGTTCAACGGTAAGTCCCGCGCCCGCCTCCTTAATCAGCTCTACGGCTTCCCCTTCTCCACTATAAATAACAGGGACCGCACAACCCATAGCTGGAAACATCTTAGAGGGACGAGCCCCTTCAAAGAGCTTTAGCTTCTTTAAAGGTATGATACTTCCGGCAGCTAAGGATAAATAGCGTGGCATGTCTGTCACTGGTTGAAAGCCAAGAAATTGTACATTCGTCAATTTCATCTCTTCTGCCATCACCTCGAGCTTCGGCTTTTCCGTCCCGTCTCCAAGAAAAAGGAAATGATAGTGTGGCTCGGAACTTAAAATTTTTGCAGCCTCCAATATTGTTTCCAGTCCCTGAGCATAACCCATTGTTCCAGTATAGACCAAGACAAATTTATCAATTAGCCCTAGTCTCTCCTTCATCTCCTCATCTGGAGGAAGTGAGCGGAAGAGCTCAAGGTTGACCCCATTCGGTAAAAAGGAGATTTTCTTAGCCGGTATCCCCCGTTTTAACCAGGTATCTCGAATTCCTAAGGTCACTGCGGAAAGTTTCCAGGAACGATTGTAGAGCCAGGTTTCTAAGGCCTCCGTCATGCGAATCATCGTTTTGTTAGTAACCAATCCTAAAGCAACAGCAGATTCAGGCCAGAGGTCTGAGACATTAAACACAAGCTGGGCACGTTTAATCCGACTTCCGAGTACGGCGGTCATCCCCAGAAACAAAGGGGGGGACTCGACGAACAGGACATCACAGGGACCTGCCTTTAAAATTCCCCATAAAGAGGAAAAGGTAAACGAAAAGTAGTTTAAAAGACGTTTCCAAAAATGCCCCCGTTGCACGGGATAAACCCATGTCCGGTAGACAGTTAACCCTTCTACTTCATCCTTCATAGACCAGTATCCTCGATACTTTTCTGGAATAATCCCGGAGGGATGATTAGGAAATGCAGTGACGACAACAACTTCATGCCCCTGTCGTTGTAAGCCTTTTGCCAGTTCTTTGAGCCGAACCTGGGCAGCCCCGGTTTCTGGGGGGAAGTATTGGGTTAAGATCAAAAAACGCATTAATTTCAGTCCTTTCTAAGAGGAAGCAGTGGGTGTTTCGGTCTTAACGTTCCAGCGCAGTTACGAATTGCTCAGCGGCGTGACCATCCCCAAAAATACTTGGACGATCATCTGGAGGGGTAAACGACTCGACCGCATCTAGAATTTTTCCTTCATCTGCGCCAGTTAAGCGGTTCCAGCCCACTTCGACTGTTTCGACCCACTCTGTTTCATCCCGCATAGTGATACAAGGGACACCAGCAAAGTAGGCTTCTTTCTGGACCCCACCAGAATCGGTAACTAATTTCAAAGCGTGTGCTTCAAGTGTAATCATATCGAGATAACCGACAGGTTCTATGACTTTAACCTGTTCAAGAAGGGAATTAAGCCCCAATTCTTGTACAATTTTGCGGGTTCGTGGATGGAGGGGTAGGACAACGGGTTGGGAAATTTGAGATACTGCTTTTAGAATTTGGGTCAAACGTGTCGGATCATCAGTGTTTTCCGCACGATGAATGGTACAGAGGATAAAGGACTTAGAGGTCAAGCCAAGTGTCTGGAGAATGTTTGACTTTTCCTTGGCCAACTCGAGGTTATAAAGAAAAGCATCATTCATAACATCCCCGTTTTTATAGACTCCTGCCGTTATCCCCTCTGCAGTCAGGTTCTTCACTGCTGTTTCAGTCGGGCAAAAAAGCCAGCTGGAAAGATGGTCAGTCAGCACTCGATTAATCTCTTCCGGCATTCTGCGATTGAAACTTCGCAGCCCCGCTTCGATATGGATCACTGGGATATGAAGTTTCGACGCAGCCAAAGCCCCCGCTAGGGTAGAGTTTGTGTCTCCATAGACCAAAAGGGCATCCGGATTTTCCGTTATCAGTACTTCCTCGACTTGTTCAAGAATTGCCCCAGTTTGGGCACCATGTCGTCCTGATCCGATTCCTAAATTATAATCAGGTCGAGGAATGTGTAGCTCCTCAAAAAAAATTTCAGACATGTTGGCATCATAGTGCTGTCCGGTATGGATCAGGATTTCCTGATGCTGGGTTCTCAGTACCCGGGAAACTGCTGCTGCCTTAATAAATTGGGGTCTAGCCCCTATAACGGTTGCAATTTTCATAGTATATCAATATCCTTTCCAGTTTTCTCGTTGCTTATTTGAGAGACTGAGATAAGCATTGCCCAGAGTATCCAAAGTAAAGGCTCCTCGTATAAACGCCCTTCCCCTTGCGCGCTGATGAAAACCGCTATGACCCCGGCAACAATACTAGCACTCAGGAAACGTAGGCGTTCGCTGCTAACCGTGCGGGAAATATCCCACCCTCTCTGGATAGTCTTACCAAAAAGGAAGAAAAGGACCGTAAAACCTACTAACCCGGTTTCTGCCAACACGGTGACGACGGCAGTGTGAGACAGGGAAACATAAAAGGTAGAGTAGGGATTAAAATAGGGATAGATCGTTGTAAAGGCAAGTCCAAAGCCTCCTACTCCAACACCAACCAATGGATGATCCCTGACCATAGCCATTCCCGATCGCCACAGGTACTCTCGGATTCCTCCGGAGGCACTCAATAAGCCAGTGCGTAAGCTTTCAAAACGAGCCATGATGACAGGATTTAAAACAGCAGCCGCAACAACGGCGAGCACCATAAGCACCATGGCGGAAAGTGTCAACTTGCGCCGGGGGATGAGAACCACAAATATCAGCGATGCAACCCCTAAAGCCAGAATTCCTCCGCGTGATCCAGTGATTCCCAAGGCTGCACCTTGTAGCATAATAGCGCCAAGTGGCACAAGGCGCGCTAACCAGGAAGTGCGCCGTTCGAGTTCTGCCACTGAAAATAAGAAGGTGACCACCAGGAAACGGCCAAGAATATTTGGATCGGCGAAAGTGGCGTTGGCGCGTCGGTTAATAACAACGGCTGGGGTCGCACTAAAAAAGTATTGCGCCGTAAGATACTCTCCAATGGCAATCAAGCCTAGAACACTGCCTAGAGCAATTAGAATATATCCTAAACGCTGCAGATCTCTTTCATCTTGAATATACGTTACGGCCAGGTAGAGGGTGATAATCAAGGAAAGCAAGCGTATGGTTTCCGCAAACGAATGGGCAGGTGCAATAGAAAAGGCCGTTGAAAGCAAGTAAACGCCTAGAAGCATGATCGGAAGCCACAAGAGGGCATCTGTCTTAAGACGTTTCCAAACCTTGAATTTATCTTTCAGGGGTGACCAGTAGTATCTTTGACTCTGCCAAAGGTCACTTAGCCAACGCAGGCCGAGTACCACTTGGGAAAGCCGAAAAAAGTCCAATATCGAGACGTTGAAGCCGGCTACTCGCTCGGGTAAGCTGTAGGCTGGTATAAACATTTTTGACACCTCAAGAGGGAATGTGACGATGAGGACTGCCGGAAGCCATCTAGGACGTTTTACCGCAATCCAGACAACCGCCCAAAGATATCCCAGGGTTATCAACGTTGATGGATAATAGATCCAGCGGAGGATCATATATAGCCACAATAGCGTAACGAGGACTTCGAGAATTAGGAGCCAACGGTTTTCATCGCTCCAGCTTTTCTTATTGGGGTTTGTCTCGCTTCGATTAATCGTCTTCATCTTGGCCCTTCCTTCCCCTCGACACCCATTTATTACTGGCTTGCTTAATAAAGGACGTCATTTCTCTAATATCCTCTCGCGTAAAAATCAAAACAGTTATGAGCCTTTCTCCGCTTTCACGGCGATAAAAGGCATAGTTCAGAGCAAAGAGTGATAGGTAAACCAAACTCGAGGCGATGGAAGCTCCTATAATGCCCCAGAGTGGGATGAGTGTAAAATCGAGGATCAAAGTGAGTACGACCGTGATACCGGAGGAATAACTCGAGTAAATAGGCTTCCCACGGGCCATTAAATCGCCTGAAAGCACTACGGACCCGCTCAATGCCACAATTCCTGGCAGTAATAACAGCAACGGATAATAGGCCCCACTAAAGCGGGCCCCAAAGAAGAGCAGGATTAATGGGTAAGCGATTAAGGCCATTCCAAGCGCAGCAAGAAAGGTCAGCATTAAGGTTAAGCGCGTAACTTTCGGAGTTAGAGAGAATGTAAGACTGTCTTTCCCCGAAGCAAGTTTGGGAATTAAGGCGGTATTGACCGCATTGCCCAAGTACCCAACCATTTCGGCGAGGGTCACTGCCGTAGCGTAAAGGCCTACCTGAGATAAGGGTAAAAAGCCAGTGATAATAAAAAGATCGAGACGATAGTTGATGACCATCATCACATTGGCTAAGTAGGACTTAGCCCCATAGCTCAGAGTTTGCCGTATGTACGACGTGCTAAAGGTGTGGAAACGCCAGCGGACAATTTTGGCCATATCTGGGAGCATGTAAAGTGTGGTCAAAATATTACCAGCCACCCAGATTCCAAAACCCGTGGTCACTGTTAGACGATGAAAGGCCGCTGCAACCGCTACACCTAGAGAGAGTACGATGAATTGGATCATCAAGGCCAGGTTGTATTTGCCGATAGAGTCCATTCCCCAAAGCACACTCAACCAATACAAATTAAGCAGTCCGAATGGTATTGCCAGCAGAATAAGCCGAAGTTGCAGGGGGGTTACCGCCTGCATGTACCCATCTTTTAAAAAATGGTAACTCACGCCGACACCTACGACCATCACTGTGCTTAAGATAATTGCCATGGCTAGTGAACTTCCCACAGCCTTTTTTCCATCTTCAGGATCTTTGGCAATATAGTAGGTATTGGCATAATTTAACCCTAAGCTGCACAGCGGTACTAACACGGTAGGGATCTGAACGAGAAAGGTGTATAATCCCTTTCCCACGGGGCCCAATACCCGGGAGATGACGATTTGACTTACCATGGAAAAAACAACCCGTCCGATCGTTCCTAAGAGGGTTAAAAAACTATTGCGAATAAAGCTCATGGTGTCTTACCATCATCCGACTTCTCCGCCAAGACATTCGGGTCCACGGTCTCTCTTGTCACGGCAATACTTGAAGGGAATACGGAAGAATAGTGAACTTCGAGGACATTTCCAATTTTCACCAGTTCCTTCTGTTCTTTAGTCAAATAAAACGTCCAAGTATATTTGGCATTTGTTTTAGGAGACAAGGTTATATAATAAGGATATTTTTCGAAATCGAAGTTTCTTTCCAGTTCCAGCCCTTTGATCTTGGTTGTTAGCCAAAGATCACTTATGAAGCCCTTGGCTACTTTTTGGGTATTGGCAACTGGTTCGACAACACTCTCCCCAGGTGAGTGATAGTCTACATGAACGCTGTTTAAAGTTTTAAGAGTTGTCAATTTGGAGTTATCTACAATAAAGCGCTGAACAGTGTCGTCTGTTAAAGAGTGCACAACACAGTAGAATTGGTCATTATTTTTCGGGGAAATTCTCTCTAAAGAAATAATTTCCCCATCCATTGTCTTCTTCTCTGGAGAGATGGTTGTCATATACGATGTGTAGTTGTCGACTCCAACCCATTCTACCTTTTGGCCAGGGATTGGCGTAGTCGCTGGGGTAACGAAGGATATCAGGTTTTTTCTGCCCTGTGGTGTATCTACCTCATATACCGTACCAACGAAGAAGAAATGCCTCACATCAACAAGCTGGCCTTGACCGATCTTTAATTCACCGTTAATAAAACGGGTAGCCCCACTCTGTGCTTCCTGGATTTCTTTTTCTGTAAACGGCCCTTTAACTTGTCCGTAGGCCATAAAGGAGCCTAGCAGTACTAGCAGAAAGAGACCGATCAGAATAAAATTACCCGGGCGAAACACCCCTAACTTCCTGACTTTATTTTCCACAATATACCCCTTTGATTACGTCGCATATTTCTTCTTGGGCTGCTCGCGACAGCTCCGGATAAGCTGGAATGGCAAGCGCTTCTTGACAGGCCTTCTCTGCAACTGGGAAGTCGCCCTCTTGATATCCTAAGTTATCGAAGGCATGCTGTAAATGCAAGGGGACTGGATAATATACGGCACAAGCAATACCGGCCTTTTTGAGCGCCTCCATAAGTTCTTCGCGACGTAGTGAGCGCAGCACGTAGAGATGATAGATTGACAAGGCCTGCGGATCGCGTCCGGGCAGAATAACTGGGAGGTCTTTCAACAATTCGTCATAAACCTTAGCCTTTTCACGACGAGCTTCATTCCAACCGTCTAGATAACGCAGCTTAACTCGCAAAATCGCAGCTTGAAGCTCATCAAGACGGCTGTTATACCCTATTTCGTCATGATAATATTTCACTTTACATCCATGGAAACGAAGCATCCGGAGTTGCGCGGCTAAGTCTTCGTCATTTGTGACGATCATGCCAGCATCTCCATAAGCTCCTAAATTTTTGGTTGGAAAGAAGCTAAAGGTTGAGGCATGTCCTATTGAACCCGCTTTTTTACCTCCATACTCTGCCCCAATCGCTTGGGCAGCGTCTTCAATGACTTTTAGGTCATGGCGTGCTGCAATTTCCATGATTTTTTCTACATCCAACATCTGACCAAAAATATGTACTGGGATAATTGCTTTTGTTTTAGAGGTTATTTTTCCCTCGAGCTGGGTTATATCCATGTTCAGGGTTACAGGGTCAATATCTACGAAAACTGGCGTTGCTCCAACCTGAGCGATGGTTTCTGCTGACGCGAAAAACGTAAACGGAGTGGTGATCACTTCATCTCCTGGGCCTATGCCGAAGGCCTTCAGCGTCAGCACCAAAGCATCCGTACCGTTGCCTACAGCAACCGCTTCCTTCGTTCCACAGAAAGCAGCAATTTCCTTTTCTAATGTCTTCATTTGTGGGCCTAGAATATAAACTGAAGAATTCAGCACATTTTGAATGGCTTCGTTAATTTCCTCTTTTATCGTCAAATATTGAGCCTGAAGGTCTAGTAGTGGAATACGCATAGTTGATCAATCCTTTCCTAAGTCAATTAGCACGTTCGTGCAAGTCGAAGAACCGTTCCTGAACTTCGTTACTTTTCTGGAGGAAGGAGTTCTTCCTCTGGAACTGCTCTAAGGTCTTTGGCTGGGAAACCTTTTAGGACGCGTTTTTCTGTGGTGTCTTTGGTGATTAAGGCTCCTGCCGCTACGAAGGTTTCTGGGGCTACGTTTATACCTGGTAAAAGGATAGCTCCTCCGCCGACGCGGGCGCCACGCTGAATAGTTGCACCTTTGATTGCTTTAAAGCGTTTTTCGGTACGCCCCATATAGTTGTCATTTGTCGTCGTGACCATAGGTGCTATAAACACTCGTTCTTCAATTTCCATATAGGCGGTAATATACGAACCCGTCTGAATTTTTGTGAACGAGCCAATTTTTGTATCATTTTCTACCGCAACCCCACTACCGATGACTACGTTCTGTCCTATCGAGCATCTCTCTCGCACTAAAGCTCCGTCCCCGATAAAGGCCGAGTCGGCATAGCTTGTCCCTGCATAGAGGACGACCGAGCACCCGATTGTGTACCCATTTCCCATTTGAAGAGGCGACAAATCTGCCTGTGCTTTAACTGTACTCGTAGCTGCAGCTTTTGGCAAACGCCCGATCGAAGAGTTGCTTCCGACAAACCCATCCTCTCCAAGTTCAACTTGCGGATAGATGGTTGTATGATCCCCTATACGAGTACGAGCGCCTAGGTGACCCCTTGCCCCTATACTGACATAGTTTCCAAGCACACTTCCTGCACCTACGCTAGATCCGTCTCCAAGGACACACCCGACTCCCAAAACGACATTTTCCCCGAGCACGACATTTTCTCCGATCACACAGAAAGGTGCGATTGAGGTGCTGGTCGGTACGGTGGCACTGGGGGCGATCATCTGATAACTCATTAATAGCTCCTCCTTAGTCTTCGAAGGTCTTCTTGCCAGCTTCGTTCTTATCAGCATCACGGGGAGTTTGATTTACAAAAGAGAACGACTTAAGCGAGTAGCTTACCAAACTTCGTGAAAAGCCGGCAGCGGAGACGAGTTGGAAACAAGGATGTTTCCAACCGGCAACTGAGCCAAGGATGGCGAATTGCCGGGCACTCGTCGGAGCTGGCGGCTTTTCGCGTTAGTTTGGTCTACGCGGCTTCAGGAGCGAACGTTGTAAATCAAACTCCCCCGTCCTACTCGACAAGTGGAAACACAACTGGCTCCTTCGTCTCCTGGCATTTATAGATAGCTAAGATAATTTCCAGCGCTTTACGCCCTTCTTCTCCTGGGATTGCTGGTTCCTTATCTTCTCGAATCGCATGAATAAGATCTAAAATCAGTTCTCTATGTCCAAAGCCGTAGACGTCCGGCGGATTCCCTTCCTGTCTGGCTAGAATCTCTTTTTTCTCTTCCACGCTGTCTGGTAATTCCCAAACTTCAATTCGGTTAACGGCTATTCCTCCGACGATGACTGATCCTGTTTCACCGAAGACGTTTAGGGTCTCTTCAATGTTAGTTGGATAGATGGTTGAGGCTGCCTCGATAAGTCCGATAGCGCCGCTTTTGAACTTGATAACGGCTGCTCCCATATCCTCCATTTCAATCTTGCGCATAAAGGTAGCCGTATATCCAAAAACAGACTCCACTGGCCCAAAGGTCCATTGTAAAAGGTCGATGTTATGAATGGATTGATTCATGAGTACCCCGCCGTCTTGGAGTTTAGTCCCGCGCCAAGGGGCCTGAGTATAGTAATTATCATTTCGATTCCAGCGAACGGTGGCCTGTCCATGAGTTAATTTACCAAAGCGGCCATCTTCTAAGGCTGTGCGCAGGAGTTTAATGGAGTCGTTAAAACGGTTCTGATGTATGACTCCTAATTTAACGCCGGCTTTGTGGCAAGCCTCTATCATTTGATCAGCAGTTTTCAAAGTCATAGCCATTGGCTTTTCGACCAGTAAATGTTTGCCTGCTTCTGCTGCTGCAATCCCGATTTCGGCATGTATTCCACTCGGAGTTGCTATGGTGACGACATCAATGTCGTCCCTCTTGAGCATTTCCATATAATCTGTGTAGGGCTCTGCTCCATATTTATCGGCAAAGGCTTGAGCTAGCTCTGGCACAATATCGCAGACTGCGACGAGTTCTGCCTCAGGAAGAGCTAATATCGACTCCGCATGTTTCGGGGCAATTCTCCCGCATCCAATGATCGCAAACCGAATCTTTCTTTCTTCGTTCATGTTCATCAACAACTCTTTTCTTTTTTCTTAAAATAATTCACTTCAAGAGACTTCCACTTCTATAAAAGCGGCTCCTCCCGACAAATGTTTTAAAATGAGATGGGATATCGTCTCAGGTATATAGGTTTAAGGGGAATCTGCCGATTCCCCTTAAACACGTTTTCTCTATAAGTCTCGACTATCGCAATAAAAACGTGCTTTAAATTTTAACAATCTTATTACGATTTTCTAGGACGTTTTTGGTGGCATTGCGGGTATCCACTACGAGCTGGGCCTTGGCAACAACACGTGAATAATCAATATCACTATGATCTGTGAGAATCACTACACCATCTGCGGCTGCAAGTACCTCATCCGTTAAAGGTACACTCTCTAGGTGGAGAGTACTGCCACCGTGCGGCTCAATGACTGGAATAAATGGGTCATGATACGTGATATTCGCGCCCTGTTTACGCAAGAGTTCTATAATCTTTAGAGCTGGGGATTCGCGCATATCGTCGATGTCTTTTTTGTAGGCTACGCCGAGAACGAATATTTTAGAGTCCTTTAAACTCTTGTTTTCGCTATTTAGCGCACGAACTACTTTATTGACAACATAATATGAAACCTCTACGTTAATTTCTCCGGCAAGTTCTATGAAACGAGTATGGAAATCATATTCTCGTGCTTTCCAAGTGAGGTAGAATGGATCAATGGGTATACAGTGCCCACCTACACCCGGTCCTGGATAGAAGGTTTGGATGCCAAACGGTTTTGTTCCTGCGGCTTCAACAACTTCCCAAATATCAATCCCCATTCGGTCACAGAGCATCATTAATTCGTTGACCATAGCGATGTTGACAGCCCTGTAGGTGTTTTCAAAGACTTTGGTCAGCTCGGCAGCGGCAGGTGAAGAAACTGGAACGACATTAGTGATCGTTTGGATATATAAAGCATATGCGATCTCTAGGCAAACTGGAGTCATCCCTCCAACCACTTTAGAGGTGTTTTTCGTGCTAAAGCGTTTGTTACCTGGATCGACACGTTCCGGTGAGAAAGCGAGGAAGAAGTCCTTACCCACCTTAAGTCCTGCCTGTTCCAATAAGGGCAGAATAACATCCTCGGTAGTTCCTGGATAAGTCGTGCTCTCTAAGGTGATTAATTGTCCAGGATGGAGATACTTTACAATTGTTTCTGTGGAGATTCTAATGTAAGAAATGTCTGGATCACGAGTAACGGTTAGGGGTGTGGGGACACATATAATTACAACATCACATTCGGCTAGTCGGGAGAAATCCGTTGTTGCAACCAAAAAGCCTTTGTGCACCACATTTTGAAGATCTTCGTCTAAAACGTCTCCAATGTAGTTATCCGCTGCATTGACGCGTCCAACACGTTCGGCATTAATATCAAACCCAATCACGGGGAATCCGACCTTGCCTTTTTCTACGGCTAGGGGGAGTCCTACATACCCTAAACCGATTACTCCAATTTTTGCTTCGTGCTTTAGTATTTTTTCCTTAAGAGCAGCAGCGACAACGTCTTCGCTGGTAATTACGTTCTTAACGGTTATCATTTAATAACTCTCCTCCTTATTGATTGGCTACTACTTTTGTGTCCTTCTGACGAAAGGTCGGAATGACGGTCTGCAATAATTCAATGACTTCATCTCGCGTCAAATAACTTCCACGCTCTCGAACGATATGCGTTAGCTCTTCAAGGAGTTTAACGTCAATAACGTTCGGTTTCGCTACGAAAATTCGGCTGTGTTTAGTTGAGGTGATTCCTTCTTCGGCCGTTAATAATTCCTCAAAAAGTTTTTCGCCCGGCCTAATTCCAGTAAATTGTATCTTAATATCGACATCAGGTTCGAAGCCCGAGAGCCGAATCAAGTCTTTTGCCAGATCCACAATCTTTACAGGTTTCCCCATATCTAAAATAAAGATTTCGCCACCCTTGGCCATGGCCCCTGCTTGAATGACTAATTGGGCCGCTTCCGGGATCGTCATAAAATAGCGCACCATGTCAGGGTGTGTTACGGTTACTGGACCACCTTTGGCGATCTGTCTCTTGAACGTCGGGATGACGCTTCCGCTGCTTCCTAAGACATTTCCGAACCGAACCGCGACAAACTTAGTTTTGGAACGACGATCTAGGCTTTGAATCAATAATTCTACGGTTCGTTTGGTTGCTCCCATTACGCTTGTTGGGTTGACTGCTTTATCTGTGGAGATCGAGACAAAGGTTTTCACTCTTATTTTATCGGCTGCTTCTGCCAAGTTTTGTGAACCAATTAGATTATTTTTCAGGGCTTCTTCAGGATTTCGTTCCATTAAGGGGACATGTTTATGTGCTGCAGCGTGGAAGACAACACCAGGCTTGTATCTTCTAAAAATAAGGTCCACTTTCTGACGATCTTTAATATCCAATATTTCCGTTATGTAGTCGATTCCTGGGTGCTCGGCACGTAACTCCTGTTCGATATCAAAGATGCTGTTTTCTCCATGTCCAAGTAAGACAAGTTTCCCTGGATTAAACCTAGCAATCTGACGGCAAATTTCCGAGCCAATAGAGCCTCCCGCACCAGTAATAAATACCGTCTCTCCGGCAACATAACCCGCTACTTCTTCTAGATCCACACAAACAGGGTCTCGACCCAACAAATCCTCCACTTGAATCTGTCGAATCGGGTTGACATTCATATCTCCGCTAATAATGTCATAGACACCGGGCATAATTTTAAGCTCGACTCCAACTTTTTCACATATTTCCACGATTTCACGCACGGAATCCCCTGAGGCAGAAGGCATAGCAATAATAACTTCATCTATATTATAACCGTTTACAATGCGGACAATGTCCTTACGTGTACCTAAAACTGGAATGCCAAGTAATTGTAATTTTTGTTTTGAATGATTATCATCAATAAAACCAATCGGCCGCCCATCTCGATAATTGCGATTTTTCAATTCTCGAGCTGCTAAGACACCTGCGTCGCCGGCCCCAACAATAAGTACCTGCTTCTTCGTACCAGGAACGTGGCGGTCATACGTGTTTTCTTGTAAGATTCGCCATATAAAGCGCGAGCCTCCAATTAAAAACACCATAGCAAGCCAGAGAAGCACTGCAGCCGTGTGTGGCATTCTAATATAAGTTAAAGTAGCCGCATTCATTAAACCGTAAAGATAAACCGCCGCCACAGTTCCGCCCGTTCCGACGCTTACTGCATACACAATTGAGAGTAACTCCCCTGTACTTGCATACTGCCAAAGCCGATTATATAGCCCGAAAACATGAAAGACTGCGATATACAAAATAGTTGCGATTACTGCTGTAACATAGTATGTATGGTAATATTCTAAAAAAGCGCCTTCACCGAAGGACTCTAACCGCAAATAAAAACTGCCGAATGCTGCCAGGTTGATTAACATAGCATCAATCAGCATTAAAAATAACGTCCGTTTCCGTAATATCACTTAGCTCAGCCCCTTCTCGTTCCCACCTGTGCGTAAACTTTATCGTTCTAAAGTTTACTACAACTTACTAGGATTTACAACACTCACCTGTGAAGCAAGGCACTAACAATCAAATTTTGTCATATTCTAATCTTACTTTTTGGGTTCCTACGACCGATGATATAGTAACTATACGGGACGTAACTAAGCAGCCTTACAACCAAATAGCTGAAAACGACGGTTGTTACAAACACGATCGGATAAAATGCCCAATTGTTATAATCGATAGCATTGTTTTTGAGGATCTTTATGGCATATTGATTGAAGAAAATGTGGATTAAATATATACCAAAGGAGTAATCCCCAATTCTATAGATCACTTTTGCAAGGAGACTCCTTTTTTCTACAAGGCTTGTTGCAAGATTTAATAACAATAAAAAGGTTGTGATTCTTAGAACAGGATAAATAAGTTCTGAACCGATAAAAAAGTAGGCTGGTATAGAATAATAATCATAACCCGTCTTTAAGCCAATAATTATGAAAAAACTAGCTCCGATGGTTAAGGCCAAAGACGTTATTAAGTAGACTAGAGTTAGGTGCTTAGAAGCCTTCGTTAATTGATTGGAATTGGAATCAAAATAATCGACAATATAAATACCTAATCCAAAATAGAACAAGAACGACATAAAATTCAGCTTAATGAAAGGAAAAGAAGACGAGTGTAAACCAACCATCCATAGGATCTGCATTATTAACAACATGGCAATCATAACTTCTGCTCTGTCGATGCGTTTGCAAAGATCGTAGATTTTAATGATGATCGGATAGAGAATATATAACTGGATTATTATTGAAAAGAACCATAGATGATAAGAGGCATTAGCATGAACGAGATTATTCAGCAAGAGAGCGAGATTTGCGCTTAGTGGGTTACCTTGCATAACTGCCCAATTATTAAATAGTGTATATAGTATAGAAAATATCAGGTATTGAGGAATAATCGAGCGTATTCTCTTTTTGTAAAACTCTGTTAATGAAAAGTTCGAACGATAGTTCCTTGCTAAGACAACCCCTGATATTAAAATAAACAAGGGTACTGCAAACTGGGAAAATACATCTGTCCATAAATTCACTATTACTAAGGTGCTATAACTCTTAATTTCTGTGAAATAGCCTGTTGTATGTATAGCTATGACTGCTAAGACGCCAAATCCTCTTAAATAATTAATTTCCTCAATGGTTTTATGGGCCATATGAACTATTTTCTTTTGATCCATGTTCTGCCTATTCCCTTCTTAATAGCACGCCTAGCCCTTGGAACTGTGAACTGGTTCAACATAAAGTTGAACATCGATATTTGGAGAAACATTCTGACCATGTTCCTTGCTGATAAATAGTTCTGCATAAATTAGGTCTACATAATAGTTACAACGGACCCTACTACGAAGTTTTATATTTTTCAGTTCACCGACATAATTCTATCATACCCCTTCGTTTTCGCAAATAGAAAACTTGTCTAGTCTAACCCATCCCTACAAGATCTGGTCACGATGGCCGTTCTTATACAACAAAAAAACTGTTAGATATACTTTCTGCCCTATCACGAAAAAAGACTACCTTGTCGTTAATCAGAAATAAAATACCCTATAGCGTAGACTTTTTTAACTGTCTACGCTATAGGGTAACTTTTAAAATCGACGGTAGTCCTCTTATCATCCAACCGTGAGACTCCCACTTTGAGGGAGTGGTACCCCCTTGATCCGCTTTTAGTGGGGGTAGCTTTCTCCTTCGCCGCTAAGTGTTCCTTTTGGGATAGGCGGTTCGACGAAACCATCCACACGAGGGTTTCGTCACCGAAGTCTTGATATTCAACTTTAGTTGAACGAATTTACTACTGGATTGAGTTCTCTCCTGTGATCAGCCAGCGCGTATTTTGTTTTAGCATATTAACGCGGACCTGAACGATTTGTTCATGTTCTTCTCCAATGGAGGTTTCATCTGCCAGGTTATAATCCCTTGCTTTGTAACGGTAATCCACTCGAAGTGTGGCAGTATTTGCATCTGAGCTTTCCAAATCAATCTGGTCAAAGGTTATTTGGGTGACATTTAAACCTACGCCTTGAGCCAAAAATTCCTCCGCTCGTCGTGCATGTTTTTCCAATAATTCTCCCGTATAGGCTTTGGCTAGTTTGAGACGAAAAGTATTCATATCCGCTGATTTCCAAGCCCCAAAGAAAATACCGATATCCTGCTTATAGTCTGCTACGATTTGTTGTTCTGCCTGATCTAAGACTGTATCTGGATTAGCATTATACAAGGCTGCATTTGTATCGGAAAGATGATCCTGAATCATGTTCGGGGATGGTAGGGTTTGCGTTGAGTCGTTTACCGTTCCGGTGACCGTTTGAATGTTCTCTTTACCACGCAATTTGGAGATAAACGACCCTGGAGAACCTGGATTGGCGAGCATAGATACACCTAGCGTACCAACTATTACACCAAGACCTAAAGCAATTGCTCCAAATAACAAATTCATTTTACGCATAAAGACCAAAATCTCCTTCAACTGGTTTTTATTACTAGCTTGACCAGCAAAAGTGGATTTTAAACCTAATTGAATTATTGAAACCTATTTTGGGCATGCTTCCAAAAAGTATTGTAACTGAAAGTTATACTTTCTGACGAGTATAAAAAAGATCGAGGCCTGTCCCAATAGGGCAGGCCTCGATCTTTTTATTCAGTTTTTCTAGACGAGAAACACAACAACTAAATTATTATTCGACCTTGATACATACAAGGTCTCATATTCACCTTAACATAGTTGCCTATTCAGTTATCCGAGACTTTTAATCCATACCATCATTCCTCAAATTTCACATTGGGAATTTATTTTAAATCTAGGGAATTTATGCTCTAGCTAAGCAATATTTTCGCTGATTGTCTAATTATTCCAACGTTCAATAAGTACAAGAGCCATCGTGCACCTGGGAAACAATTCAGTGTGAATAAATTGCGCAAATAATACTCCATCTTAACTTCGTTTCATTCCTACGCTCAATGCATTAGTATAATAAACTGAATTATGTCCGTTTGGTTGCAAACGGCGTCGCTCCGTATATTTTTGAACTCAGATCATTACGCATAAGGTGCGTATCAAAATCATGAATCCCTTGGTGGAATTGTTCAATCCGCGTTTTATCCTTTGAGTCAAAGGCGTCGCTTCCGCTGTTCAAAAGCACATCCAGGTAACTTGTGAATGTGACTGCTTTGGAAGCATTCGTTTCATTCTTCAACTGCTTGTCCAAGAGCGTTTTATGAAACACAATATACTTTTTAATGTCCTGCTCGTTCATCTGCGGACCCGCGGCTGGTCCATAGAGATAACCGTCTACGTATTGGTGAATGTTCCAAGCACTACCAAAGACTAATGATTTGGCATCATTGCTTAAGGCGGTCTCACCAAAGAACATTGCAACAGACGGTGCCATGTCTAATAGCTTCTCATCTGGTTCCCTATATTTACTTTTGGAACCAGTGTCTCCTTGTGGAGGTGCAGTAATGGTAGTGGCTGGAGTAACTGCTGTCTTAACTGTTCCAGTTGTCTCAGGTGGAGCTATACCGTTTGGCACCGTGCCATTTGCTCCGTTGATCACGGTGGCTCCGCTCGGATCAACGGGTGGGGATTGAATGACTACCTGGTCAGTGATGGCACTTTGTTGCCTAAAAACCTTCCAGACGCTTGGGCCATAGACCCCAGCAGCAACGACAGCACCGGCCAGTACTAACGTCCCTGCTAAAGTCACAATCCTCTTTTTGTCCATAGGTATCAGTGGTTTCATTGGTCTCTTCCCTCCTTAAATTTTATTTATGCTACGTTAGCATTTTACCAATTTTTAGGAGAAAAGAGTGTCGTATTTGCTGTAAGGCTTAGATCATTTTCCGTCATCTGTTTTCGAGATATGCTATAACAAGCTTTCAGTCCATGAATTTCGCGAAGATAAAACAGCATGTCCAAAATATATTTCGGTCATTCTAGCTCTTTGTTTCAGAATTCCGGACCAATACCTGCAGATAATTCATGAGTTTCTCAGAAAGATCTCCCCGGCGCAGGGCATATTCGATGGTCGCTTCTACAAATCCCAACTTGTCTCCGACATCATACCTACGACCTTCGAATTCATACGCAAGAATTTCCTGATACAGACCAAGCTCCTTAATTCCATCGGTGAGTTGAATTTCTCCACCTTTTCCTGGCGGAAGGACGCTCAAAATATCAAATATGTCTGGATTTAAAATATAACGTCCCATTATAGCTAAGTGAGTTTTTGGAGCATCTTCTGGACGGGGTTTCTCCACCATATTCTTGGCACGATAAAGCCGATCAGCAAACTTTTCGCCATCCACAATCCCGTATTTAGATGTATCCTTCAAAGGGACTTCCTGAACCCCTACAATACTGGCTCCATAGCGCTCGTATTGATTCATCATTTGACGCAATGCTGGCACTTCAGAGTAGATGACATCATCCCCTAAGAGAACTGCAAACGGCTCATCTCCAATAAATTTCCGGGCACTATAGATCGCATGCCCCAAGCCTAATGCTTCTTTTTGCCTGACATAATATATATCCGCCATCCTGGCAATATCCTGTACTAAATCTAGCAGTTCGTCTTTGGCATTTTTCTCTAAGAAGGCTTCTAGTTCCATCGAGCGGTCAAAGTGGTCTTCGATAGCCCGCTTATTGCGACCTGTAACAATGATAATGTCCTCGATGCCAGATTTAATCGCCTCTTCCACGATATATTGAATCGTTGGTTTATCGACGATAGGCAACATCTCTTTAGGTTGAGCCTTTGTTGCTGGCAAAAAACGAGTGCCCAGGCCCGCGGCCGGAATCACAGCTTTACGGATTTTACGCATTCCTTTTCTCCCTTCTAACAATAATTAAAGACTTCTATAGCCACCTTATTATTCTGTACTTTACTGGATCTATGCAAAATTGCTAAATTTAATTCTATAATAAATGTAATAAATTTGCAAAAAAGCAAGGGTAATATGCCCTTGCTTTCCATAATATCCCTGTCTTCAAAATGTATCTTCTAGTTTCGTATAACCATACTAAAGCCATGAAAACATTCAAACGCTTCTTAATCTACGGTATTCTTGGCCTTATCCTTGAGGTCATATATACGGGTTTGGCCTCCCTCCTCAAAGGAGATTTCAGAATGCAAGGGTTTACATTCTTGGTGATGATGCCCATTTATGGGCTATCAATCTTTCTTGAACCCTTACATAACTACTTACGGCCTTTCCCTTGGTGGACTCGAGGCCTAGTATATTTAGCCACGATCTGGATGATTGAATATTCTAGTGGTGTTATTTTGGCGGAAGCCTTAGGTGATTGTCCCTGGCAGTACTGTGACAGATTAAGCATTAGTGGGTATATTACCCTGCGTATGGCCCCCGAATGGTTCCTAGCGGGCTTAGGTTTTGAAGTCCTTCATGATTTCTTAGACGAGTTGCCTTTCGAAATTTGATTCGGTAGTTCACAGTTTAAAGTGGTCGACTAACTCCTTCAGATTTCTCGCTAATACATTTAAGTTTTCGGCGGAGGCAAATAATTCTTCGATCGAGGCGTTTTGTTCCTCTGCTGCAGCAGCTGTGGTTTGTGTGCCAGCAGAAGTAGATTCAGCCTGATGCACAACGGTTTGCATGCCAACTTTTATTTGTTCTCCGTCCCGCTGTACTTTCTGTATGGTGTTTTCAATGTCAATAGCTAATCCAGCACTTTCTTCGACAGACTCAAGGATTATGTTAAATTGATGGGAAATCTCTTTTAAGTGAGCACTGCCTTGATTGACACTCTCCACACTAGTTTTCATCTCTCGATGCGCACTCCTAGAAGCCTGTTGCATTTCCTCCACTCTTTGGGAAATATTAATTAAGCTTGTTTGGACTTGTTCCGCAAGCTTGCGGACTTCTTCGGCCACCACCGCAAACCCTCGTCCGCTCTCTCCAGCACGCGCGGCCTCAATCGCCGCGTTTAACGCTAAGAGATTTGTTTGTTGGGCAATGTTATCAATGATTTGAACTGTTTGAGCGATCTCTTCTGACTTTTCATCCACATCTCCAATTACTTTGCTTAGACTGTGAACGTGACTCTCTATTTCATCCATTTGTTTGACCACTTGTCCGAGTGCCACATTACCACTTAGAGAAAGCTCAGCAGAGTTCTTCGAGGCAAGACTTACTTTTTCCGCACGTTGTTCAGTTTGGTTCAGCTGATCAATCACCTGACTCATTCGATCATAGTTTCTTGTCATTTCCTGAACTTGCAATTGAGCATCCGTCGCAATAGCACTGGCAGATGTAGCTACTTGTTCAGAGGATTGTGACGATTGTTCGGCGCCAAGACGCATTTCTTGAGCAGTTCGGACCAATCTATCTGACGTTTCGGCTACGTTCGTCATGATATCTCTCAAGGAAACTACCATGTCACTAAAGGCCTTCTGCAACTCGACTCCTTCACGGTTCCAAGCTTTCCAAGGGGCTTTTTTCTTGCGAGCAATATCCCCTGAGGCAATTTCGTTGGCATTGAGCACTGTATCATACATCATCTTGCTGAGAGCTCGACTCAAAAGCCAGCCGATGAGGACGCTGACTAGCATATCAATCACAACAAGAATGATCGAAAGTTTTGAAGCCTTGGTAAAGATTTGGTTTGTTTTTTCCGTGCTGTTAATCTGTACCTTCTCCATTTTAGAGTCAACCATCTTTTGGAGTATGTCCCCTGCTAACTGGTTTTTGGTCCCAGCTAAGCCGTACATATTAGACAAGGATTCGTCCATGCGACCATCTTCCGCGTTTTGAATTGTTATTTGAGAGGCCACCACATAGTCATTCCAGGCAACTTTAAACTCTTTCCAGTCGGCATCTTCTTCAACTGATCTCTGTATTGCTTCAAATCTGCCCATATGCACGATCATGGCATCCTTTTTTTGTTCAATTTGAGCCATAAAGGTCTGACGTTCTTCAGGAGTACGTGCACTAACTGCTAATACAACATTTGACCTATAGGCCTGGGAATCAAAATGCATTTGTGAGAGTTGATTCATAGGTATCACATCTTGTTGATAAACCTGATTCGAGGTGTCATGCATCTGAGACATCCCATAGATCCCGATGGCTCCGACAAAGCCCGCTGCCAAGGCAATGAACAGCATCAAGGCCGTGACTTGTAATTTAAGGCTCCAATTTTTCAAACTCAACTCTTTCACTCCTCGCCATGTGGAATCTATCTGAATTTACATTATTCTACATAAAAATTAAATTTCCTGTATAAAATTATCTGTTTATAAAATAAACAGCCTTTTCCCCGACGGTCAGCAGAAAGAAGGAAACTCAATATATTCCCATCATGTACACTTATCTGAAAGTGAACTGGTTCATTTAATAATTAGTATCTCTCCATTTGTAGAAGTGGGAATCTCCCGCTTGGAATTAGGACTATACTCCTAAATCTTAAACCTGGGATATTTGAGCTCAAAACAAAAAAAGTGGTATAACAAACTTATAAGTTTGTTATACCACTTTTATCATGTTGCCCAAGGACTGGACCAATCTCATTTATCTTACTTCTTGGTTTCCTTAGTTTGTTCGGATTTTTCTAAAACCTGATCAACTAAACCATATTCTTTTGCCTCTTCGGCAGTCATATAGTAGTCGCGTTCAGTGTCTTTCTCAATTTTCTCTAATGGTTGACCAGTTCTCTCAGAAAGGATTTTGTTCATCTTAGCCTTGGTACGGAGCAATTGTCTAGCGTGAATCTCGATCTCAGTTGCTTGCCCGGAGAGCCCGTGCCCACCGATTAATGGCTGATGAATCAAGACTTCCGAATTTGGCAGAGCGACTCGCTTCCCTTTTGTACCAGAGGCAAGGAGGAAGGCCCCCATGCTGGCTGCCATCCCGACACAAATCGTACGAACATCCGAGCGAATTAACTGCATGGTGTCATAAATAGCCATTCCAGCTGTGATCGAACCGCCAGGACTGTTAATGTACAGATTAATATCTTTTTCAGGATCTTCCGCTTCGAGGAAGAGCAATTGTGCTACGATTAGATTGGATACATCATCATCGATTGCACCGCCGAGGAAAATAATTCTGTCTTTTAGAAGACGTGAGTATATATCGTAGGAACGCTCCCCACGACTTGTTTGCTCCACAACCATTGGGACGAGATAACCCATTTATAATTCCCCCTATTCATCTTTATTAAATAATACTGCATTAAACCTATTATATTCTGACCGATTAGCTTTATTTTATTACAAAGGTCAGGTAAGGTCAAATTATTTAGCATAAATATTTTAAAGTTATTTCACCTAAATCGTATCGCGAACTCCCACTTCCCCAAGTATGATGTTCAACTTTGGTGAACGAGCACTAATTCTCTACTATTTCTCAAAATCCTTCTTTTGATCTATAAACGTAATTAAACAACTTTCTTAGGCGTTCTAAATTTCTTAACCTATGGCCACTATCTGGAATATATTGTTATTATCCATCCACGGAAAGGTGGTCGTTGAAACGTGGATTATTATGGAACCTATCCCTTAAAACCTAGTATTATTCGCGGATATAAGCCTCCTTTTCCAAACTCCCAAAATTGTCCGCCTCCCAGTAACCAGCTCCTTCCCTTGAACCCTTCACTCAAACTTGGCTATTGGGAGTTATTATCTCCTGCCCTAGTAGGAGCTGCTGGAGCACTGTTCTTAAGCTTATTTTCGGACAGTGGCGATGTAACAGAACGCTGTGAGGACAGACTTTTTAAACTCGCTATCGTTTGGTATGGTATTGGTGCTACAGTTTCTGTTTCCTTCGCAGTAACTAATCTCTTAGCGAATCATAAAGCTCCTTCCGAACAGCTACTTTATCCAATTGCAGGAGCCCTTGTCTCAATCATCTTACTTTTTGGCGCAGAATTTCTTCTTCTCTACCGATTTTTCCCTTCCAGTTTTAAGGGAGATGTAGGGGACGATGTATGGACACAATTCTTCTCGTTTATATATTTAAGTATTACTACTTTGGCCACTGCCGATTTAGGGGACATTCTGCCTGCAAATATAACTGCACGGGCCTTAATCGCCACAGAAATAACATTTAACCTCTTTATAATCGCATCAGCAATTCAAATTCTCCTGTCTTCAAAGTAGGGACACGATCAATCCACCGTGTCCCTAGTAGTAATATGACGCAAATGGCACAGTAAACTCGTTCAGCTCAAGTTCAAGGGAATCTTACAATTGGATTAAATCAACAGCAAAAATGGGCACGAGGCATCGTGTCTTTACTCATGAAAATGAGGCCCCAGATAGGGACCTCACCTTGGCACAATATTTTCTCTTAGAAGATAACTCCCAAAGCAATCAAGATCAAAATCGCAATCGCAATGATCCCTACGCCTACACCCGTACCAACAACGGGGGCAACAGGGCGACAACAACAAGCACCACCATATCCGTACATTTTGTTAAACCTCCTTCAAATTCAGGTTATTGAGCACGTGACGTTGACAGTTTAGAATACAATACCCAATGCGATGAGAAGCAAAATTATTACAACTACAATCGCAATACCAGTTCCTACACCACCGCAACCGCAACCACAACCATGTCCACCAGCTCCGAGCATTTTGAATCCCCCTTTCATCGTTTGTACATCATACGCTTATTCACATTTATTTGTTCCATATTTTACCAAAATGACGGGGAGCTTACTCCCCCCTTTCTTTGACATCTTGTCAAAGAAGGCAAAGAAAGCCAGTTACTCCTTTCATAAGAGTAACTGACTTTCTATTTCGAATTATTTTGCCGAGCTCTAACTGGCTTCGCTCGGTAGATTCAGTAGGAGAGAGTTCTAAATATACTGTACCTGAATTCCTCCTACTCAGAGGAGCACTTGGTTAAACTTATAAGGCTTGTTCTCCGGTGGCTCCCGTTCTTATGGTGAAGGCATCTTCCACGGCAGACACAAAGATCTTTCCGTCACCGATCTCCCCAGTTCGAGCTTCTTTGGTAATAACCTGGATAATGTCTTCCACGAATTTATCCATAACGACGACTTCGATCTTCACCTTGGGAATAAGATGTACTGTGTACTCCACACCCCGGTAGATCTGGGTATTCCCCTTTTGTTTACCACAGCCGATTACTTGGGTGACTGTCAAGCCGTTGACCCCGTGATTGCTCAACGCATCTTTTACGCAGTCTAGCTTTCCGGGACGAATAATCGCTTCAATTTTCTTCATATTTAAACACTCCTATGCAATTTGAATTGACAACCTTTTCAAAGAAATAGAGATATTGTCTTAACTGCTCGAGTTCCTGACTTGATTTCTCGACGTTGTGCAAGTTCAAATCGAGCCGTCCCCAGCTTGCCTATTATACGCTCATGTCTAGCGAGCTTTAGACGAATTCCGAATAAGCTCTCTCTCCGTGCAAGGATAGATCCAAACCATTTGATTCCTCTTCCTCGCTAACACGAAGTTTCATCACCAGACCAATTGCTTTCAAAATGATGAACGTCGCCGTCACGGTAAAGGCTATCGTAATTCCAACACTCATAACCTGGATTCCCAAGAGTGACGAATTTCCGTAAAATAAACCATCCGCGCCGGCTGGATTAATAGTCGTGGTAGCAAAGATCCCTGTTGCCAAAGCACCCCAAGTTCCACCAATCCCGTGGCAACCAAACGCGTCTAAGGCATCGTCATAGCCAAATTTCGCTTTCATTACACTAATTGCCAGATAACAGATTGTTCCGCCGATTAGACCGATAAATATTGAGGAAAGCGGAGTTACAAAACCTGCACCTGGAGTTATCGCTACTAATCCAGCCACTGCACCGCTAGCGGCACCGAGCATGGTGGGTTTTCCTCTGTGCAGGCGCTCCACAATTACCCAGGCAATAGCTGCTGCTGCTCCTGCTGTGTTTGTATTCACAAAGGCCATAGCCGCTAAACCATTCGCACCTAAGGCACTGCCTGCATTAAACGCAAACCAACCAAACCATAGGAAACCTGCACCTAAAACAGTCATCGGAACGTGATGCGGCGCCATTGAGTCTTTACCAAATCCTTTGCGTTTACCGAGCACCAGGGCTGCTATCAAGGCGGAGTAGCCAGAACTAATATGCACGACGTTACCTCCGGCAAAGTCCAACGCTCCTAGTTCTCTTAGAAAGCCACCGACACCCCAGACCATATGGGCCAAAGGATCGTATACAAAGGTCGCCCACAACAGCATGAAGAGAATAAAGGCTGGAAAACGCATCCGTTCTGCAATTGAACCACTTATTAAAGCGGGGGTGATTACTGCAAACATCATTTGAAAGGCCATAAATAGAATTGCTGGAATGGTGGCTGCATAATCAGGGTTGGGCTCCATACCAACTCCATTCAACCCCAGCCAGTCTAAGCCTCCAATTAAACCGTAATTGTCTGGCCCAAAAGCCAATGTATATCCCACCAAGATCCACTGCAAAGACATAATACCAATGACGATCCAACTATGCATGAGGGTACTAAGCACATTCTTTTTACGTACCATGCCCCCATAAAAAAGCGCTAAACCAGGTGTCATAAGAAAAACGAGTGCTGTGCAAATCATAATAAAGCCTGTATCCCCTGTATCCATAATCTTTCCTCCTCATCTTCTGTGTTATTAGCGAAACTTAGTTAGCCTGGTCGTGCTGACCATGACTCGAACAAAACGTTCGAAATTAGAGCATCCCATTTATGGTTAGATCCACGATAGTCGAGATCCCTGTTACCTGATGACGGGAAGGGACCTTGCTGAATTGCACTGCAGTGCAACTCAAAATGGCGCTTTGAGCTACTCTTACGAGTATCCTCAAAGCGCCATTGCTTTGCATTAATTTTTTCCTAACCGAGTTGTTTCGGCTGTGCACACCTTATGTTTGATATTCTAGCACAGATGCGAACTGTCTTGCAACACTTTTTCCTAATGAATCTTGTATACCTAACAGGGGTCAGAAGCCAGAATTCAGAACCCGAGATTAGGAGTCAGCCATCTGAGATTCAGATAGGCTAACCGCTATTTCAATATCCTATGTTTGACTTAGAGACTTCATCGGAAATAGTTCATTAAAGTAGGCAAAATAGGGTTATAGACAAACTCTAAAAATAGAAACAAGAAGAGCCCAACGATCCCACCAATCATCGATCCATTAATCCGGATCCATTGGAGGTCGTTACCTGCCTTCTCCTCAACAAATCGGTTGAGATCCTGATCAGTGTAAGCGGTCAAGGTCTCCCTGACCATGCCACCGATTAGGTCATGTTCATTTTGAATTATCCTGCATAAGGTATCCACAAGGAACGAGTTGATCTTTGCCTGAAGTCCCGAGTTATGCTGTACGCTAACCCAGTATTTTTCGACGTAAGGATGAATCGTACGATACAGGGCATTCGGATCCGATGGTGTAGAAGGTGATGCGGCAACCTTGAGGGCTTCCCCAAGTACAGATTCCAGAAATCTGCTAAATACAGCATCGCCCAACAAGTCTTCCTTCCATTGCTCGATTTGAGCGCTAAACCGGGTATCAGACTCTAATTCTTCTGCCCTATTTAGAAGGGTATCCTTTAGGCTGATACGCAAAGGATCTAGCGGGTCTCTAATTTTGCGTAAGGTGAGGAGCAGCTCCACCTGAAGTGCATCGGCGGCTTCGTCGAGGTTTAACCCATCTGACATTTCAACAAAACCTAGCAATGTGCGGAATATTGACCCCCCATTGCCTACTTTTTCTTCTTTAATCTCCTCTAGGTAACGGAGAATAGTCTTACGCGTTTCTCCATCGGAGGCTTTTTCCCAGAGCCCTTCGGCTAAGCGATCCAATCCTAGATCAATAAATCCATGTTTTAACGCCCACCCGCTTAGGCCCTGTATCCTTGGCGCTAAGTTCCAAGTCTTTGCAGTGCTACGGATAAACACGGCTAGTTTCTCTGCTAGTTGGGCCGGTTCCTGTTTTTGAGCATAACGCCGAAGATAGGTCAGAATCGTATCAGTTAGGTATCCTGTTCCACCTGCTTTTTCGACAATCAATAGAAGTCCTTTACTAAATGGAATCCCCTCAATCTTCTTACGAATTAAATTCATGTTTAGTAACTCTGTCTGCACGATTGAGGCAACAGCTACAATCACCTTCTCGCGGTTTCGTGGAATCAGTGCGGTATGATAGCCCCAACCTAGTGGTTTTTTGAAAATCGCTGTTACCGCAAACCAATCGGCAATTCCACCCACTAAGGCTGCTTCCGAGACGAAAAACGTCAACCTGATTGCGAAGTTACTTGGATTGAAATGTTCTAACACCGCAGTACCCATGAAGAAGAGGAAAACGGCGACCAACGTAATATTTGCCTTTCTGTGATAATTCATTTCAACACCATCCCAAGCACGTAGATCAACATTCCGGCCAGACCGCCGACTACCGACCCGTTAATTCGTATCATTTGCAAGTCATTACCCGCTTTGTCCTCAATCAATTCAACAAGCTTGTCATCCGTCAGAGGATCCAACCCTTCACGAACCATGCGTCCTATTGTCTTGTGGTGGAGTCCAATCTGTTTTTCAAGGAGAAGCTTGACCCTCTCATCCACTTTCAATCTAAGGGATTGATTGCCCTCTAATATCCCAAGGTACCCATCCCAATTGTTCGAAAGATTACCCCTCAAGTGTTCAATCACTGCTATTAAAGTCGCATCTTTTTTCTTAAACGCTGAGTTTTCAGGGTTCTGGTCAAGAATGGTATAGATAAACTTGTTAATACTTTCCTGAAGCGAGGATTTTGTCTTAAGTTCTAACACAAAGTGGAGCAAAGAGTCCTTAAGCCACCGCTCAACTGTCCCGTCCTGTAGCGCGGTTTTGACCTTCTCTTGAAGACCATGAGCCAGAACAGCGGGTGCAGGAAGGAACTTTACGACCATTTTACGGGTAGCATTATTGTCACCGTACCTTATTAGGGCGGCATCCATCGTATTTATTAGGGCTGCCTTGACCTCAGGTTGCTCTACATACTCGTTGATTGCTCGACAAATAACCCCCAGAACTTCCGCGAAACCTCCGTGGTCTAATGAAAATTCGATGACTTCTGCCAGAGTTTGCGAGAGATTCATGCTACCCATATTTTCCTGGAGTAAGCCCTGCATACCCTGTGTGAATTCGCCTTGTCCCATATGCCTAACGACATCCTCTGCCAAATTCGTTAGTAAGGGTTCGATGGAAAGCTTAACCTCCGGCTTACTCAAGATCCGTATAAGCACGCCTGAAAAATCCCAAGCGGATAATTTGCGTTGGAGTACATCTTGCGAAAGTAATTCATCTTGTACCATATCTGCTAAGGCCACAAAAATCCGTTCTCGGTTCTGCGGAATTATCTCTGTGCGAATTATTTTGCCCGGTCGAATTCCCAAGGGACGTCGAAAAAGCGCCGTTACAGCAAACCAATCGGCAAGCCCCCCGATCATTCCCGCGCTACATCCACTAGCGATGAGTCCACCAACGAAGCCCCCATGAAACGGATAACTTAGTAAAAATCCAAGGGTAATCCCACCTAGGGTGAGGTTAGCCTTCTTGGTATTATTTATTCTCTTTGTCATTCTTTCTTTCACCTACATTAAACATTATGCGGAAGTGTCTTGGCATTCTACGACGATATGTGTCGTGCAATTCATTTCCATTTATCTATCTTAATCTATTTTTTGTTCTAACACCAGAATGCAAGTCAAAAACCGGGGGTTCCACCAAATTCGACATCCCTCTCTCAGTTGTTCTTCTGAACATCACGAGGGTTACCCTCTTGGAGAGTTTACCAGTCCCTTATTATAATTCCTATAAATATTTTATGTCAATTAGTTCATAGCTCCTTCAAATTTCTAAGTCTAAATTTTGAAGCAATGGGAACACTGAACGTTAGAATCAATACTATAAGGAGGATTTGTATGTGTGACAACACTTCGAGCGATGATAACTATCACCGGCTGGATGACTATATCGACAGCCTCCCCTACAAAAAGGAAAACTTAATTGGGATCCTGCATCAAGCCCAGGAACTCTTCGGCTTCCTGTCCGACAAGTTACAGTTACATATCGCCCAGAAACTTGACATTCCTGCGGCCAAAGTCTACGGGGTCGTGAGTTTCTACTCCTTTTTCACCATGAAACCTCGGGGACAACACACTGCCAACATTTGCATGGGTACAGCTTGTTTTGTGCGAGGTGCAGAGAAGTTACAAAAAGAAGTAGAAAAACAGATGGGGATTAAAACTGGGCAAACCACCGAAGACAATCTCTTTTCATTAGATTCTCTGCGCTGTATTGGAGCGTGTGGTCTTGCCCCAGTCATGATGGTGGATGGGAAAGTCTATGGCCGAATACATGAACCAGAGGAAGTTAGACAGGTCCTTGAAAACTACCGCCCGGAAGATTAGAGTCCGAAAATTTAATGTATTGAAGGAAGGGAAGCCATCGATGAAACTCGAAAATGCTGATGCGCTGAATGCGCTTAAGGCACAAAACCTCAGTCTCCTAAAAAACCGACGCATATCCAACCCTGTCACAATTAAAGATGCACAAGGCCAGCACAGGGACGTTTTGATCTGCGGGGGACCTGGTTGTCACTCTTCAGGCAGTCCTGGAATCGCTGACTTTCTCAAGGAGGAACTAAGTCGACGCGGATTATCTGAACAGGTTCAGATTTTCCAACCTGGCTGTTTTGGTTTTTGCGAAAGAGGCCCGATGATCGAGATTCACCCCGATAACACTACCTATTGTGAGGTTTCCGTTGGGGACGTAGAAACCATTGTAGAAGAACACTTCGTTAAAGGAAACCAAGTAGAACGCCTTCTCTATAAAGATCCGATTACAAAAGAACGATTTGCATCCAACCTCCCCTTTTATAAGGGTCAGCTTCGCATCGCCCTGCGCAATGTCGGTTTTATCGCCCCTGAAAATATTTTAGAATATATCGCTGCGGACGGCTATCAGGCCTTAGTTAAGGTACTCTTCCACATGACTCCACTTGAAGTTATCGAGGTGATCAAAAATAGCGGGCTCCGTGGGCGTGGCGGTGGTGGCTTTTCCACTGGTTTGAAGTGGGAACTCACACGCAAGAGCGAGGCCGAGCAACGATACATTATTTGCAATGCTGACGAAGGAGATCCCGGGGCCTTTATGGACCGTTCTGTCTTAGAAGGTGACCCTCACAGTGTTTTAGAAGCTATGCTCATTGCGGGCTCGGCGATCGGAGCTAGTCATGGTTTTATCTATGTCCGCGCAGAATATCCTGCAGCTATTCATCGGTTAGAAGTTGCTATTGTACAAGCTCGGGAATACGGTTTACTTGGCAAAGGAATTTTAGGTAGCGATTTTTGCTTTGATATTGAGCTCAAATACGGTGCCGGAGCCTTTGTCTGTGGTGAAGAAACAGCACTGATTCATTCCATCGAAGGAGCTAGAGGAGAACCTTCTGTCAAACCTCCGTTCCCTGCCCAAAAGGGGTTATGGGGTAAACCCACCTGTGTTAATAACGTGGAGACTCTTGCCAACATCCCTCCAATTATTTTAAAGGGAGCAGATTGGTTTGCTGGAATCGGTACGGAGAAAAGCAAAGGAACCAAAGTATTTGCACTCGCTGGAAAGGTTCGAAATGTAGGACTTGTGGAAGTCCCCATGGGAACAACCCTGCGTGAAATTATCTTTAACATGGGCGGGGGAATCAAAAACCATAAAACGTTTAAGGCCGCACAAACGGGAGGCCCCTCAGGAGGATGTATTCCAGCCAAATATTTAGATACTCCTATTGATTATGAATCCTTAGCCGCCATTGGATCTATGATGGGATCCGGAGGGCTCATAGTCATGGATGAATACGATTGTATGGTCAATATTGCTAAATTCTTTCTTGAATTTTCTGTAGACGAATCCTGTGGTCGCTGTACTGCTTGTCGTGTCGGTACCAAACGCCTTCATGAAATCCTAACTAAAATTACAGAAGGCAAAGGGACTGAAGATGATTTAGACAAACTTGTTCAGCTCGGAAAAATCGTGAAAACCTCTTCCCTTTGTGGACTGGGACAGACCGCTCCAAACCCAATCCTCTCCACGATCGAGTATTTCCGAGACGAATACCTTGCCCATATCGTCGATAAAACCTGCCCTGCGGGTGTATGTAAGAGCTTGTTGAAGTATCGCATTACCGAAAAGTGCGTAGGATGTACCCTCTGCACAAAACACTGCCCGGCTAATTGCATCACTGGCTCAGGCAAGGAGCGCCACGTCATTGATGAAGAACGTTGCCTAAAATGCGGGGCATGCATGGAGCAATGCCGTGTTGCCGGTGCTATCACCCGTCACTAAACTCGTATCAACTAAAGTTGACCATCGTACCATTCCCGCTTGTAGAAGTGGGAGTCTCACGATTGGATAAAGAACCCCTTGAAGGAGGAACTCCGATGGATATACAGATGACCATTAACGATATCCCTATTACCGTACCAAAAGGCATGTCCATCTTAGATGCTGCCCGCACTATAAACATCGATATCCCAACCTTATGCTACCTTAACCTGCATGAAATGAACATCAATAATCACATTGCTTCCTGCCGAGTGTGTTTGGTCGATATCGAGGGGCGACGAAATCTGGCCCCCTCCTGTTCAACCCCTGTACAAAATGGCATGGTCGTTAAAACAGATACGCCTCTAGCTATCCAGGCTAGACGTACCATGGTTGAACTCCTCCTTTCTGACCATCCAAAATCATGTTTAACCTGTGCCAAGAACCTAGACTGTGACCTCCAATCTCTCGCGGCAGATTTAGGCGTGCGTAATATCAGCTATGAAGGAGAAGAATGTGAGTTTGAGATTGATAAATCTAGTTTAGCCATTATCCGCGACCCCAACAAATGCATTCGCTGCCGCCGGTGTGAAACGATGTGCAACGAGGTTCAGACTGTTGGCGTTTACTCTGCTGTGGGTCGCGGTTTCGAAACTGTGGTTAAAACCGCCTTCGATTTACCTCAACACGACACCTCTTGCACGTTCTGTGGACAATGTGTTGCGGTATGCCCCACTGGTGCTTTGATGGAACTGGATCAAGTCGACAAGGTCTGGAAGGCACTTAACGATCCTACACGCTTTGTCGTCGTGCAAACAGCACCCGCCGTACGGGTTGCTCTTGGGGAGGGATTCGGTTTAGAACCAGGGACGATTGTCACCGGCAAAATGGTTTCGGCATTACGGCGACTTGGTTTCGACCGCGTCTTTGATACAGATTTTGCGGCGGATGTAACGATTATGGAGGAGGCGTCCGAGCTGGTTCACCGCCTAAAAAACGGCGGACGATTACCTATTCTCACCAGTTGCTGTCCAGCCTGGGTCAAATTCTTTGAACATCAATTTCCGGATTTGCTGGACATTCCTTCGACCTGCAAATCTCCCCATGAAATGTTAGGGGTCTTAACCAAAAGCTATTATGCAGAGACCTATGGGATCGATCCTAAGAAAATTACTGTTGTCTCAATCATGCCTTGCATAGCCAAAAAATATGAAGCAGCCCGCCCCGAATTGGGGCAAAGCCAGGTCATGCCGGATGTGGACATCGTCATAACTACCCGAGAACTATCACGTATGATTCGAGAAGCGGGCATTCATTTTGAACATCTCAAAGATGAAGAATTTGATGACCTCCTAGGAGAATCGACTGGCGCTTCCGTGATTTTCGGGACGACAGGTGGAGTCCTCGAAGCAGCCCTGCGGACCGCCTATGAGTGGATAACCGGTGAAACTCTGGAGAAAGTGGAGTTTGAAGCTCTCCGGGGAATGGATGGAATTAAGGAAGCGATCATCCCGATCGCTGGGCGCGATTATCGGGTTGCGGTCACGCACGGTCTAGGACATGCCCGCTATATTCTTGAAAAAATACAAACTGGGGAAGCCCATTATGATGTAATTGAGATTATGGCCTGCCCTGGTGGATGCATCGGTGGAGGAGGGCAACCCTATCACCATGGCAATGTTGAACTTCTTAAAGCCCGTGCCAACGCCATTTATGAAGAAGACCGCTCCAAGCCTTTGCGAAAGTCGCACGAAAATCCAGCAGTTCTCGCTCTCTATAAGGATTACATCGGCGAACCTTATGGAGAAAGGGCGCATCAATTGCTCCACACCAGCTTCACAAAACGCAGGAAAATATAGGGGAGATGGAACGATTCTCACTCCCAGAAAGACAGTTCTTTTTCATACATGCGGAGAGGGAGGAGGACCGGTTCTTGCTTGTACGAACAAGAACCGGTCCCTCCTCCCTCTTCACTTTGATATTTAACAGAAACACTTAATTATTTCAGGATCAAATTGACTCTCACTGCAGTTTCTTAATTCACGATATGCATCTTCCTTATCTACTGAGCTGCGATAAACTCGGCGTGAAGTCATGGCATCATAAGCATCTGCAACAGCTATAATTCGCCCTCCATGGTGAATTTCTGTCCCTTTCTTGCCCACTGGGTAGCCTGAGCCATCCCAACGTTCGTGGTGGTCAGCAATCATTGGGATTACATCCTTAAATCTTTCCGTGTTTCGCAATATATTGACTCCATATTCGACATGTCTTTTAATTTGAATGAACTCTTCGTTTGTTAGCTTTCCTGGTTTTTGCAAAATACTTGCTGGTACCGCGATCTTACCAATGTCATGCAATAGACCTGCAATATACACAGTCTCGACCAGGTTCCGCGAAAACCCCATCTGCCTTGCAGCCTTTCGGGCATAAGTGGCAACCCGCAACGAATGCCCCCTATTATATTCATCGTTATATTCTACAGCAGCGGAAAGAGTGTGGATAAGCTGGATATTTATTTTCGACTGATTAGTATTTGCTTTCAAATTTTTTAAAAACCCTCTATCGAAAAAAAACTCCGAGATATTTGCCTTCAACATTCGCCACTCTCTTTCCTTCTTAAGATATGTTCGTAATTTCCTTTAATAATAAATCCGCTTTAAAAGGTTTTATGATAAAGCCTTTTGCTCCGTACCTAATACATTCCTCGATCATACTTTCTTGTCCCATTGCTGAACACATTAATACTTTTGCATCCGGCGCATAGCGGAGAATTTCTTTTAATGATTCCATACCGCCCAATACTGGCATGGTAATATCCATTATTACCAATTCAGGTTTTAAGTCCCTATATTGGCTGATGGCGTCTTGACCATTTGAAGCCTCACCGATAACTTGATGTCCTCCTCTTTCTAGCACTGACCGAACTACCTTCCTCATAAATATCGAATCATCCACAACCAAAATCTGCATGATATTATCTTCCCTCACTTCCAGGATACAATAGACTAACTGTTATAAAAAAAAACCATACCCAACGGGTATAGCTTAGCAGCACCCTTGGTAGCCCGGCGATCATTACTTTTCAAGGTAGAAGATCCGTGGCTTTGCGTCCTTAGCTTTCGCTAAGTTTGCCTTTTTCAAGCTATATATTAGTTTGGGGCATGAACGACGAAGGTTAAGCTGATATAATTAAAGCTGTATAAACTCGTTCAACTAAATTTGAATATCTGTATAAACATTTCCAAAAATGGCCATTTATACTAGTCTGCTTTTTACAATGTTTTCAGGTAATGGTACTTATTGCAACACAGTGTTCAGTATATTACCATCATTATGTAACTGTCAATATCGTATAATAATTATGTGGTGTTGAACTTGGATTTGCTGCTTTTCTACAGTACTAGATTTTTTCATTGAAGGGGTTGTAGCTATTGGACAGGAAACAATTAAATAGAGATAAGATCCTCGTATGTTCCAAAGATATTATCGAAAGTGAAGGAATACATAACCTGACCATATTAAATATAGTTAAAAAATGCAATATCAGTAAGAGGACCTTTTATGAAATATTTCCATCAAAAAAAATTCTAATTAACGAACTAAAACAAGGAGGTAATGGCCTACAAATCATTGATGAGCGGGAGGACATTATTAAAAAGGCCCGGGAAAGCTTTAGTAAGAAAGGCTACAACAGAATTGACATGGATGAGATAGCGAAAGCAGCTGGGATCCGGCGAACGACGTTATACAAATACTTCAAATCTAAAGAGGAGCTTTTAGAATACTGTGTCAAATATGAAACCGAAATGATCAAACGAGTGGCAGGGAAAACATTATTAAATATTGAAAATCCTGCAGAGGTATTGGAAAAATATATTACAGGTTTTTGTAAATATATAGAAAAGCCTTATCCGAGCACTTTATTTTCAGAAGCCTATAACTACAATAAGAAAATAGATGGGTACTCAAAAGACTTACATCACTTTTTTGTTAATAGTTTAATAAATGTTCTCGAATCTGGCGTCAAAAAAGGTATTTTCCACAGAGATCTGGATGTGGAGGGTATAGCGGTAGTCGTGTTGGCAGCCCTGAGTGGTCTTGATTACTTTAGTAAGATTAACCCTTCACTTGATATTAATGGTAGAATAAAAAATAACGTGCTCGCTCTTTTATTTAATACAATATTGATAAAACAGGAATCATGAACTTGATTAGATGCCTTTTCCTGCTTATATGGTGAATAAGCAGGTTATGTTATGATAAACTAAACACTTAAAATAGGTGGAGGGCAATATGCAACACGAATTCTCAAGAACTGAACTGCTTATTGGAAGCAGGGGTTTAGAAAAGCTCCGTAAAAGTACAATCATGATTTTGGGAATTGGGGGGGTTGGCTCATTTGCAGTTGAAGCTCTGGCCCGTGCAGCTGTGGGACATTTAATCTTAGTTGACTATGATGATATTTGTCTAACGAATATTAATCGCCAACTACATGCTCTCCACTCTACTGTAGGGGAAGCCAAAGTCGAGGTCATGAAACGTCGAATTCTGGAAATCAATCCGGAGGCTAATGTCGAAACGATCAAGGAGTTCTATTCTGACAAGGATGCCGACCGCATGCTTGGACGTAAGCTAGATTATGTGGTTGATGCTATTGATACTGTGTCCAGTAAAGTGAGTCTGGTCAAAGAATGTTTGCACCGTAAAATCCCGTTAATCTCAAGCATGGGGGCTGGAAACCGCCTTACTGCGGCTAACTACAAGGTAACAGACATCTCCAAAACCAGCGGGGATCCGCTTGCCAAGGCGGTACGCAAATTGTCACGCAAAGAAGGTATTACAAAAGGGCTTAAGGTCGTATCGACTACAGATCTACCACTGACTCCGATCTCCTCGCAAGCTGATTGCACAAATAACTGTATCTGTCCTAGTGGGGATGCTCATTGTGCAGAAAAACGCCAAATCCCCGGAAGTATTTCCTTCGTTACATCTGTTGTTGGACTGCTGATTGCTGGGGAAGTTGTGAGGGATTTATTGATAGATTAGCTCCTCAACTTATGACTGAAGCCCGCCCTTTCGGGCAGGCTCGAATTAGTGCGTCATTTTTTTGTCTGTACGTTAAATGTTTCAGGGCAACCCAGTATTGACCTGCTTTTTCCTAACCAGTTTCTTTATCATGGATTTCACGTTGTTTTTCTACATGCAATAGGTCCGATCTCTCGAGGTTGCTGTTGCGTCTTAAACACTAGGATAAAAATACCTATATCAATAAGAACATCCCCGACGCTGAACACTTGTTTTCTTAGTCCCAACACATCGAAATAAAATCGATCCGCCAAAAAGCTAAGATGCGTTGACGAAGTCATCAACCCATGAGTTCCTTGTCCCTCTTGCAAGACATTACGACTTGTCTCAGAAAGAAAAATTGGATCAACTGGCATTAACCCTCCATTCAACCCAATTACAAGGGTGTTCAGCAAAATTCCCAAGGTGATGTAACGCATCCCAGGCAGTGGTCTATTACGCAACGTGAAAATTAGCAATAAAAAATAGGACCCTGTATCAAGCATTGGACTTACCCAACTTGGTCCTAACTTAATTCCTTGAACAGCTGCCCAATATACGCCACTCTGTATCAAGAGAGCTAAAGGGACCAGCCAAAACCCCCGTAGAACGAGCTCTCCTAAGCGACTTAATTTTCCTCCACTTATAAGGCTTACGAGTAAAGCTAGAATCAAAGTTTCTATGAGCATATTTCACCTCTAAAAAGCCGTCCTAATATGTTAAAGCAGTTTGTAATTGGTCAGAACCGACCGTTCGCGCTGTCATTTCACTCGTGACCACTTTGCAAAATATTCCCACGATCTCCGGATCCAATTGAGATCCAGCGACTCTCTTAAGTTCAACAATGGCTTCGTCATGTGTACTGCCTTTGCGATAACTCCGATCCGTAGTAATCGCATCATAAGTATCTGCAACAGCAATGATCCGGGATTCTAATGGGATTTCTTCTCCTTTAATTCCATCTGGATAGCCCTTCCCATCATAACGCTCGTGGTGATGACGTACAACTTCTCCTATATCAAACATAAATTTTATGCCTTTAATAATTGTTTGACCAATAACTGGGTGACTGCGGATAGATTCCCACTCTGAATCCAGTAATTTACCTTCTTTATTCAGAATTAATTCGCTTACCCCAATCTTGCCTACATCATGCAACACAGCTGCGTATTTTAGTGACTGAATCTTTTCCTCACTCATTTTAATTTCTTCTGCGATAGCAACGGCGAGTTTCCCGACTCTGGCAGAATGTCCACTAGTGTAGGTATCTTTAGCTTCCAGCGCCTGGACTAAAGCTTCAACTGTGCTAAGATAATTTTCTCGCATGTCGATGTAAAGTTGGAAAGCGTGTCGAGAAATTAACAGTGGTATAAAGAGCAGTAGCAGCCCCATCGGACCATAATTATTATAAATTAAAGCCAATAAAAAGCCGAGAGGAACGAGTGCCATAAAGTTAGGCACAGACCAACGGATATTACTGACCCATATTGCCGAAGGAGATTTGCCGAACATCATTCCTAAGGCGACTGATACGATGGTAATATTTATTACCAAAAAAACTGAGGCAACTATTAAATAAAGTAGTAACGATAACCAATCAAATCGAAAAGAAGAAGGATTAATAAAATTCATTACTTCATGTGCGATCGCTAAAGACAAGACAAATTGCGATGCATTAAAAACACGTTTAAAAAGAGGCTGTTCTGACCCAGCCTTGCCAAACACAAAGAGTCCAGCCAAAGCCATAGCCGTCAGAGTTACTCCTAAGGGAAACAAAATCAGCGAAGAAAGGAAAATAGCATAACTGACCGTTACGTACCCACCTTTTGGTAGGGCAACAGGTAAAGATTCACTGGTGATTCCTAGAAAAGCAAAGATTAATAGCTGAATTAACAGGGCCATACTCCAATCCGTATGAAGAATGTTCCAACCTAGAATCAGTGTGGCAGAGATAGTTACAAAAGTAAAAAAGATTTTAAATTTCTTCGGTAAACCTTCCATTCGCCACTCCAACCCCTTATATAATCTGGCCGACTACTTTACAATTAGATCTTATACATTGCGCCACCGGCAAGAACGAGAGTAACGAGAACAGTAATAGCTTTGAATAATTTGCTCATTTGCGGTAAACCTCCTTGATCTTTTTTATCAAAGGGACAGTTTAACCGCTTCGCTCGTTTTCCGTTCCGCTGTTTTTTCCGCTCCGCTATGTAGGGAATTAACACAGAGTTCAAATCTAATTGTTAGGTAAGTCGGCCAAAGTTAGCAAGTTAATCGTTTCTAAGAAACCGTAGTTTTCGATTGACAGCATCAAGAGTTGCCTTTACGACTGCTTCACGATCATCGTTTCTGACCAAGGCGCATCCGGTAAGGGATTGTTCCCCTGCGGAGGTGATCATGGTTATAGATACCAGAGCAATCTGTTGTTTAGCAAGTTGCGTAACTCCAACATCCTCAGTGACGAAAATAAATTTATCTAAAGTGAGAGGGGAAAGCGCTTTCAGAGTGGCTTCAACGAACAGACGCAACTTATTATGAGCCGAAGATGGTCCCTGGGCGATTCCTTCAATAATCTTGTCGCCTGTTAACATTTCCACCTTAACTTCAGCCATTCCATTGACAGTTCTGAGTGTCACGCCAATCAATTTGGGACGCGTTGACTCTATAATAGCGAGGGTTACGTCTTCATCATCTTCCACTTGTGCTACGCTGATTTTCTTATGATCAATTTGCAAATCAAATTGAGCTACCAAAATAGATTCTACATCCCTGACGATCTGTTTAGGGACACGTCCTGCGCTGGCTAGTATGTGAACCTCTTCGATTTCGCCTTGATAATTGACTTTAATCCGAGCTGCTATAACAGACTTGATTTGCTTTATTGCCTGCTCCCAGTCTTGAGTTGGACAAGACATCTCTGACATGATAACACTCCTCGGTAATCTAAATTATTTTTTCCATTTACTCTGTAAAGATGTATTTTCGACGTTCGTCTGATTATTCCTCCCTCGTTTTTGTCAAAAGTGGCAAAACCTTCGTCTTTTTCTTATTTAGAACACGTCAGACCAAAAACTTTGATTTTTCGTCCACAATTACTGTTATGTAACATGAAAAATAACTCACATTCCTAAGCAGGTATGCCAGAGAAGTTTAAAGAACCGGCCCCCAACTTGTACTAAGCAGATTGCAAGAGGTACAAGTATGAAGAATCGTCCCCTAACTTACATCAAAAAGCCCCCCTTTACTGAGTTCAGTAAAGGGGGGCTTTCTGGGTGTACTATTAAGCCATGAACATTTTGAGATCCTCTTCAACGCTAGAGATACCTGCAATACCGAAGTTCTCAACTAAGACATTTACGACATTGGGGGACAAGAAGCCTGGTAGCGTCGGTCCTAAGTGAATATTTTTTACGCCTAGGGAGAGTAGCGCTAGTAAGACGATGACCGCTTTTTGCTCATACCAAGCGATGTTATAGGAGATTGGAAGTTGATTGATGTCTTCCAGTCCAAATACTTCTTTCAGTTTAAGGGCGATCACTGCCAAGGAATAGGAGTCATTGCATTGTCCGGCATCGAGGACTCTTGGAATGCCGCCGATGTCTCCGAGGTCCAGTTTATTGTACTGGTATTTTGCACACCCTGCCGTGAGAATCACGGTGTCATTCGGTAGTGCTTTCGCGAAATCTGCATAATAGTTACGACTCTTCATACGTCCGTCACAGCCAGCCATGACGAAGAAACGCTTAATGGCTCCCGTTTTGACGGCATCGACAACTTTGTCAGCGAGTGCCATGACTTGATTGTGGGCAAATCCCCCGATGATTTCTCCCGTCTCGATTTCTGTCGGTGCTGGGCAATTCTTGGCATGGGCGATAAGTTCGGCGAAATCTTTAGGCTTTCCGTCTACGCGCTCTGCGATGTGTTTAACGCCCTCGAAGCCGACCACTCCGGTGGTGTAGACACGATCCTTATACGAATCTTTCGGTGGTACGAGGCAGTTGGTGGTTAAAAAGATTGGGCCGTTGAAAGACTCAAATTCTGTCACTTGTTTATGCCAAGCATTTCCGTAGTTACCTACGAAATTGTCATATTTCTTAAAGGCTGGGTAGTAGTGGGCAGGAAGCATTTCCCCGTGTGTATAGACATCCACGCCAGACCCTTGCGTCTGGATCAGTAATTCTTCGAGGTCCTTCAGATCGTGACCGCTGATCAGAATGGCTGGGTTACTTCTAACTCCGATGTTAACTTTGGTGAGTTCAGGGTTACCGTAGGAAGTAGTATTCGCTTTATCGAGTAAGGCCATCACGTCAACCCCATATTTCCCTGCTTCCAAGACGAGGGCGACGAGATCACCAACGGCGAGCGTATCATCGAGTGTGGCGGCCAAAGCTTTTTCGATGAAGGCGAAGATTCCCGCTTCTTTGTACTCCAGAGTATATGCATGTTCAGCATATGCAGCAATCCCTTTTAGGCCGTAGGTGAGCAGTTCTCTGAGTGAGCGAACGTCTTCATTTTCTGTTGCTAAGACGCCAACTAGTGCGGCCTTCGCTTCGAACTCAGCGGCAGGTGCTGTCCAAGTTGCTGCATCGTGCAAGTTCGCTGGAATTTTACCGCCCACTCTAAGGACTGCTTGTTTAAGATCTTCGCGGAGTTCAAGCCCCTCTTTGATTCGATCTACGAAACGACTTGAATCGAAATTAGCATTTGTAATCGTACTGAAGAGGCTCTCCATGATAAATTTATCGACATCTTTACGGATAAGATGGCGTTCACGCGCTTGAACCGCGTAAACAGAGATCCCTTTTAAAGTGTAGATCAGAAGGTCTTGTAATTTGGCAACATTTTCAGGTTTTCCACAAACTCCTTTAATCGTACAACCGGTTCCTTTGGCTGTTTCCTGACACTGATAACAAAACATACTCATTCTTGTTTCCCCCTAAATTTTATTTAAATTTTCTGTAACTCGACTTGAACTTGACTAAGGTTAGTATAAATCAATCCCGCTCGTGATTCTGTGATTGCAGCGGTTCTTTTGGTGTGAGATAAATCACACTGAGCTTATCTTGGCGATTATTTCCCGATACACCAATACTCCAATAAATTAAGCTTAAAACCAAAAAAGCACGCCGATGGCGCACTGGTTAAACTACTCAAATACAATTTTATAGATCTTAAACCTACATACTAAAAAATGATTCAAAAGCAACTATCTCAGTTACAAACGCAGAGTCTTCTCTGGAGGACTAGAAGAGTGCATATTTAAGTCCTCAATTGCAACTGCTGTATAGGCTACAGTATAATGGAGATTATTAAGAGAGCATTATTAGATACCAAACATCTAACTGAATGGTAACAATAAACCATTAAACGGAGGAATAAGCAATGCTTAATGACCCAACTAGGACACCCAAAATTGCCAGAAGTGTATTTCTTGCTGATGGCTGTAAAATAATTGGAGATGTAACGATCGATGAACAATCCAGCGTATGGTATAACTCAGTCATTCGAGGTGATTTAGCGTTAATCAGTATTGGAAAAAATACCAACATCCAAGATCTGGTAGCTATTCATGTCAGCGAAAATCAACCTGTAATAATTGAGGATTTTGTGACGATTGGTCATTCCGCTATTCTCCACGGATGTAAAATTGGTAAAGGTTCACTTGTCGGAATGGGAGCAATCGTTCTTGATGGTGCCATAATAAATGAGGAAACCTCTATTGCTGCAGGTGCCCTTGTTCCTGGTAACATATCCTATCCACCGCGCGTTATGCTGATGGGAGTACCTGCACGAGTGGTAAGAGAGCTTACTGAGGCGGAAGTATCAGCGATGTTCGCAACTGCTGAACGATATGTGAGCAAAGCAAACGATGCTATGCGAGGTTTGCTCAATGATTCGTTGGTTAAAAAGTTCACTTTATTTTTGTCTTGACCTTGTGATGAAAATAAAAAAAAGGCCTACTAATATATAGATTGCGCCTTGACTCAGACGCTGGGTCGCGAGAAAGTAGGTACCTGCCACTATAAATGCGCCCGCAGCAATGTAATCCCAAATACTTCGATTCGAATTCTTTTTATCGGGACTCTTGTTAGTTTTCTTCATATTTATAATAATTCCCCTCCTTTCATTATTTAAAAGCCACTTGTTACTTTCTACTTTATCCAGATATCTAAATCATCCTTATTTTCAATAATTCTTTCGGCGATGTTTACTCCAACATAATTGAAATAATTTTCACCAGCATTCCGACAGAAATAATTGTGAGCTTCTATATAATTACCACTCGTAATAACTCGTCGGAGTAAAGGAATCCTATTTGTGGTGTTTATATCAAAGGTCTCAATTGACTTTCTAAATTCGTCTCCTAAGATAGCAGTCCCCCAATGCTTAGGCCCTTTTTTAGGTTTGGTCTTGTAAACACGCCTTATAAATTCAAAAGCAAATGCACCAAAGGTTATAAGAATCTTTGGATTATATTCAAGAGCAATTTCCCTAAATACTCCTATTTCTGAGACTACTTCTTCTGCCCACCAATTTAAGGTATTAGGAACTAGCAAACTATTACTAATTGCATTTCTAATCAGTATTTTAGAAGTATCTACTCTTCTATGGGTTTCCCTATATACTTTGTCCTGTACTTCATCTAATATTGGTGTCCATATGTCATGGCGTACCGGATGTCTTGGATCAAATAATAACCATATTGGATAAGTTCTTTCCCCCGACTCCATCTCCATCTCTATCTTCTCCTTAATGTTCTTATCTTAAGTTCCAGATTTCACATAACTCTGCAAAATAGGAAGTGGGCAATACATCCTCACAATAGAAGATTAGCATTGTGCTTATCCCAAGTCAACATGACCATAATTAATATATCTAATAATTGATTTTTTAATTATGGTACGTACTGGATTTCCAGAACATCCAGAGGGTTTATGGAAATTGGGTATTACCCATTTTCATAAACCCTCTGTTTATGATGAGTGTATCATATTATGAGACTTCCACTTCTACAAGCGGGAGTGGCACCTCGAAGAACGAATACAGTATTTTCTTCGTATCTAACCTACATAGAGGGAGGATCTTTAGGTTTTTTACTAAATGGCCATCGTTGATGAGTGAGGAAGGAAAACCGTGACGAACTTCTAGCGTTACCCTCTTGTTCAGCAGAGTATATTCCGTCAATTTCATTGATATCTTCGATAATATTCTCCATATTTATCTTACGGAAGGGAGTTCTTAGGTTATATTCGATGATGGTTCTGCTGTTTTCCTCTGTTAACAAAGTCATAGAGATATTTTGAGGAATTATACCGTGTAATTCCAAAAGGCGGTTTATTTCTTTAACTTTACAAGTCCCATTTACGGCAACTACTTTTAATGTTTGCTTATTTCTGAAGAAATAAGTTTCGACAGAGCGCTCTAGAGTAAGGAAAACTAAAGCTGTCACAAAAAAGGCCGAAAAATAGAATCCTGCTCCTGCAGCTAGTCCAATCGCTGCAACAACCCAAAGTGAGGCGGCAGTTGTTAATCCTTTAATGGATGTATTGTCTCTTAAAATAGTCCCCGCTCCTAAAAATCCGATACCAGAAACGACTTGAGCGGCTAGTCGGGCGGGGTCTTTATTGACTGAATTGAAATCATTAAATCCATACATAGATAGGACCATAATTAAAGCAGAACCCAGGGATACTAAAATATGCGTTCTAAATCCTGCCGGACTATCCTGTCGTTCTCTTTCGAAGCCTACTACCCCTCCAAAAACACAAGCCAAAAGTAATCTTAAAGCAATCTCATATTCCGTAATATGCATTCTGTTTCACATCTTTCTCAATAATTTAAACTGTGTAGTCGTTAAGTTCTTCTTGATGAAACGTACAAATTATTTGTTAAAGATGAGTATTTTAGACATATTAATTAGTCATATTCTATTATTCGATAAATCAAATAATAATCCTTTTTTATACCTATTATAAGGCTATATCCTTCATGCGTTCATACTTTATTCTTATTATGGTAAAATCTCCTCTCATTTTCTAATTAGCAAAACCTTCGAAACCTGTTGAATCCAATTTACTATTTATATGGTTACATTGTTGACTTAAAATGCAATTAGCCAGAAATTTAATGACTTCTGCTAACTGATCAGTGCTCAAACTTCGAAAGAAACATAGGTTTTCCTTAAACATAAAAAGTTGCTGAAGTTATAGCTAAACAGATTGGTTCTTAACGCAAAAAGAGCAAAATACAACAAACAGTCCTATATGGACTGTTTGTTGTATTTTGGTAAATATGATAGAGGCGAACAACACATTTTCTACAGTTTTTAAGCTTACAAGGCCATTGTAGTATATAGGAATAAAGTGTGAATCACAACGTTTTGCTAATTATATAAACACATATAGATTGACTTTATACTTAGTTTAATAGTGTAACTGCCACTTCGTCATCACATCATTTTACCTTCAAATAAGGCTCTTCTCTTTAAATCGACCATTAGTTCTTCAAACTGTTTTAAATCCAGAGACTGGGCACCGTCGCACAGGGCCCTTGATGGGTCATTATGGGCTTCAATCATTAGCCCGTCGGCCCCTACAGCCATGGCTGCTTTGGCAAGGGGTGCAACGAGGCTACGTATTCCTGCCGCATGACTGGGGTCCACGATCACCGGAAGGTGCGACTTCTGCTTGAGCAGCGGAATTGCGGATAAGTCTAAGGTATTTCTCGTCATCGTCTCAAAAGTGCGGATACCTCGCTCGCAAAGGATGACTTGTTCATTGCCTTCGGACATAATATATTCTGCACTCATCAGCAGCTCTTCGATCGTGTTGGCTAGCCCTCGTTTAAGGAGGATCGGTTTTCTACATTTGCCCACTTCTTTAAGCAGGTCAAAGTTCTGCATATTCCTAGCTCCGATCTGGATAATATCAACTTCTTCTAGCAACGGGATCTGGGTTTGATTCATGATTTCTGTGATAATGGGAAGTCCTGTCGCCTTTTTTGCAGCCAAAAGCATCTTTAAGCCTTCTTCTTGTAACCCCTGAAAGGCGTAGGGAGAGGTGCGTGGTTTGAATACGCCACCGCGCATGATGGTTGCACCGCTGAGTTGCACGGATTTGGCGATCTCAAGGATTTGCTCTGTACTCTCCACTGAGCAAGGACCAGCGATAACCGTAAAGTACCCTTCTCCAATGCTAACATTACCCACCCTTACGGTGGTATTTTCAGGGTGAACGATTCTGTTAACCGCTTTATAGGGCTCTGTTACGCGTTTGCCATATTCAACAATGTCATTGGTATGGACAATATGGTCTACATCCACCTTAGCTGTGTTACCGATCAGACAGACCACGGTGTGTTCTGTTCCAGTGCTCAGGATTGTGGAAAAGCCCTCTGCTTCAAATTTATAAATGAAGGCATTAATCTGATCCTTCGTTACGTTTGGTTTTAGTACAAATACCATATGCCCTCACTCCTCGTATGTCAATTTGATTCCTGATCAGTGAACTCGCTTAAGCTAAAGCTGAACATCGATACTTAGGTCGGGGAGTCTCAAAATTCAATCCTGTTCCCTTACAGCGTTCTTCATGCTTCTGACATATTCATAAATATACGAGCCAGCATTTTCGCCGTGCTTCTCAATTATTTTGACGATTGCGCTCCCAACAATCACTCCATCCGCAATTTTGGCTATCTCCCCGGCCTGAAGAGGTGTGTTAATCCCGAAGCCAACGGCGGTGGGAATAGTACTCGATTCCTTGATAACCTCTAATATCGCCGACAGATCAGTTTTAATCTCACTTCTCATCCCCGTAACACCCATGGAGGAAACCACGTAGATGAAGCCGGTTGCCTCCTTGGCAATCTGTTGAATGCGCTGTTCCGAGGTGGGCGCAATCAAGGAAATAACGTCGACTCCAAAACCTGCGGCAACTTCAGCCAGTTCACCCTTTTCCTCATAGGGCAAATCAGGGATGATAATGCCATCAACCCCCAACTCAGCGCAGCGGGCGAAAAACCGAGGGTAACCGTAGTTAAACACGGGATTTAAATAAGTCATAAAAACGAGCGGCACTTCTGTCTTTTGGCGCACAGAGGCCACCAGGTCAAAAATCTTGTCAACGGTTGCACCCGCAGATAGTGCGCGGATATCTGCTTCTTGAATGACCAAGCCCTCGGCCATCGGATCTGAGAACGGAATGCCGATTTCTACCAAATCAGCGCCCCCCCGGATCATCTCTAAAATAAACTCCTCGCTCTTTTCCATGGATGGATCTCCAGCCGTGACAAATCCAATAAACGCTTTTCCGTTTTTAAAAGCCTGTGCAATTTTACTCATCGATACATACCCCCTTGTAGCGCGCAATGGCGGCAACATCCTTATCCCCTCGTCCTGACAAACATACGATAATGATTTGGTCCTTGCTCATGGTCCCAGCAATTTTCTGTACATGGGCGATAGCGTGGGCACTCTCAATGGCACAGATAATACCCTCAGTTCGTGCCAAATATTCGAAGGCTTCTACAGACTCGTCATCGCTTACGGGCACATACTCTGCCCGGCCTGTATCGTGAAGGTTAGCGTGTTCCGGTCCGATCCCCGGATAGTCAAGGCCGGCCGAGATTGAGTACACAGGCGAAATTTGTCCATACTCGTCCTGACAGAAATAAGACTTCATGCCATGGAATACGCCTAATCTTCCCTTAGCAATAGTTGCGGCATGCTTTTCGGTATGAAGACCATGTCCCGCTGCCTCGCAGCCTATTAAGCGTACCGCTTGATCACCGATAAAGTTATAAAACATTCCTATTGAGTTGCTGCCACCCCCTACACAGGCAACCACAGCATCTGGGAGTTTACCCTCGAGTTTCAGAATCTGCTCTCTCGCTTCTAAGCTAATCACACTCTGAAAATCGCGGACCATCATCGGAAATGGATGGGGGCCCATCACAGAACCTAAAACATAATGGGTGTCATGAACACGAGCTGTCCATTCCCGAAACGTTTCGTTAACCGCATCCTTCAAGGTCATGGTACCGCTAGTGACCGTGTTAACTTTGGAGCCTAAAAGCTGCATACGGTAGACGTTTAAGGCCTGTCTGTCCGTATCTTCCTTGCCCATAAAAATCTCACATTCTAAACCAAGAAGCGCCGCCGCCGTGGCAGTAGCAACACCGTGCTGACCGGCACCTGTTTCGGCAATGACGCGTGTTTTGCCCATTTTCTTGGCCATCAGGACCTGTCCCAGTACGTTATTGATTTTGTGAGAGCCGGTATGGTTTAGGTCTTCACGCTTTAAATAGATTTTAGCGCCTCCTAAATCCTTAGTCATTTTCTCCGCATAATAGAGCAGAGACGGTCTGCCTGCATATTCACTCAACAACTTGTTCAACTCTGCGTTGAACTCTGGATCGGTTTTAAATTGCTCATAGGATTTTTCTAGGTTAATGATTTCATTCATCAGGCTCTCTGGAATGTATTGGCCCCCGTGAATGCCGTATCTGCCTTTAGCCATTGTGCATTCTCCTTACTATTTCTAAAATTTTAGCTCGGTCTTTCAGGCCGTCCGTTTCCACCCCGCTGCTTAAATCTACAGCATATGGACTTGTAGCTAGGATCGCCTGTTCAAGATTGTCTGCCATTAACCCACCGGCCAGGAAAAAGGGTTTCTGATTCTGTTCTTGATTCTTCACCTGGCTGACTAGACTCCAATCAAAACTCTCACCCGTTCCACCAGCTCCGTTGTCGAGCAACAGAAAGTCGGCAACGGTATGCTGCCCACTTACTATATCCTCCTCGGATAAAACGCGGACTGCCTTGATGATGGGCTTATTGGTCAGTGTTTTTAATTCTCGGATATAATTTTCATTCTCATCCCCATGAAGTTGGGCCATTTCGATAGTGTTATCATTTAAGAGTTTGGCCACCTTCTCCAACGACTCATTGACAAATACCCCCACCGGCGTGATCTCTGACTTGAGCCTAGGACGCATAGCTTCTGCCCAAACCACGCTCACCTGGCGACGACTTTTAGCGAAAACAAAGCCGATAAAGTCTGGCCTAGCCTCATTAACGTAGTCGATGTCGCAGTCCCGAAACAATCCACAAATTTTTATTTTCCTCAAACACAATCACCTCTCATAGTGCCATGTTCACTTCATACGATTTCATGTTCTCCTCGCAGAATAGCTAACTGCTCTTTTTTATTCTCGCTGCGCATTAAGCTTTCCCCGATGAGTACAGCGTCGGTCATGTTCGCTTTAAGCCTTGCCACATCCTCGGGAGATTTAATGCCGCTTTCCGAGATGAAGAGGATGTCCTCCGGCACCAAGGCGCGAAGCCTTAGGCTGGTGGTAATGTCAACCTCGAAAGTCTTCAGGTTACGGTTATTGACCCCGATCATTCTGGCCCCTGCAGCTAAAGCTGATTTGACCTCCTCCTCCGTATGCGCTTCCACAAGGACAGACAGTCCCAAGCTGTGGGCGATATCCAGGTATTCCTTCAAGGTATCGGTGTTCAGCAGGGCACAAATCAGAAGAATCGCTGAGGCCCTTATGATCTTCGACTCATAAATTTGATAGCTGTCCACGATAAAATCCTTACGAAGGAGAGGAAGACTTACCTCTTGCTTGATCTCTGTGAGATACCGATCTTGTCCATGAAACCAATAGGGTTCCGTGAGAACTGAAATCGCCGCAGCGCCTGCCTCTTCATACTCCTTAGCAATTTTCAGATAGGGAAAATCTTGAGCAATGATGCCTTGCGAGGGTGAAGCCTTTTTTAGCTCGCAGATGAAGGATAAACCCTCTGCTTTTAGAGCTTTTTCAAAAGGAAAGCCGGTAGTTGTGTCTAAGCTGGTATTGGAGACTAAGGCTTTTGCCTCTGAGATGACCTGCTCCAGGGATTTTCGTTGTTTCAGTTCAGCAACCCGTTCAACGGTTCGGGCTGCTATTTTTTCCAGGATCATACCCCCACCTCATTGGAAAGTCTCGCGAAGTCTTCAAGTTTCTTACTAGCCAGGCCACTGGTGATTAGGTCCAGGGCAAGAGGGATTGCACTCTCGATGGTCGCTGCCTTCCCGGCCAGATACAGACACAGTGCTGCGTTGAGAACGACAACATCGCGCTTAGCACCCTGCTCGGTTCCGTTTAAAATACTGCGGGTAATTTTGGCGTTCTCCTCGGCGTCGCCCCCGATCAGCTCAGCCAAGGTACAACGTTTCAGCCCCAACTCCTCTGGGTCAAGGTAATAGCTTTTTAAAACCCCCTCTTCTATTTCGCAGACCTTCGTCCTAGTTGTGAGAGTTGCCTCGTCCAAACCGTCGCAACCATGGACCACCATGCCACGCTTAACACCGAGATTGGAGAGTACCTGGGCCAAAGGCTCCACAAGGTTTTCGTCATAAACACCCATCAACTGCATATTCGCCCCGGCGGGGTTGGCCAGAGGTCCCAAAATATTAAAGATTGTGCGGACGCCCAATTCCCGTCGCACGGGAGCACAGTGTTTCATCGAGCTGTGATAGGTTTGGGCAAACATAAAGCATAGATTGATTTCCATTAAAATCTTCCTACTATGCTCAGCAGTAATGGCGATATTAATCCCCAACTTTTCCAAGACATCCGCCGCACCGCTTTTACTGGATACACTGCGGTTGCCATGCTTGGCTACAGGAACACCGCCGGCCGCAACGACAAAAGCAGTTGTGGTGGAGATGTTAAAGGTTCCCACCTCATCCCCACCGGTGCCCACAATATCCATGACATCATGAACCTCCTGATTAAGGGATATGGCCTTTTCGCGCATTGCCATAGCGCTGCCGGTAATCTCATCAATACTCTCACCCTTCATCCGCAGTGCCGTGAGAAAAGCTCCCATTTGCCCATGAGTAGCGGTCCCGTCCATCATTTCTCCCATAACCGCCTTTGCCGCCTCATAATCTAAGTCTTCTCCTTTAATGACCTTGTATATTGCTTCAACGATCATGTGTATCTCCTCCTAAAAAATTCTCCATGATGATTCTGCCCTGCGGTGTTAGGATAGACTCCGGATGAAATTGAACCCCATATACTTCATAATCTCTGTGTTTAACGGCCATGATCTCCCCATCATCCGTACGGGCGATTATCTTGAGTTCACTGGGTATGGTGTCTTCGATTGCGGCCAGTGAATGATACCGCGCACCTTGGATAGTTTTGGGCAATCCGGCAAAAAGGGAATAGTCGGTATCAATGGTTATTTGCGATTGCTTACCGTGCATGAGCTCCTTGGCATAAGATACGGTGGCCCCAAACCCCTCGCAAATGGACTGATGCCCCAGGCAGACCCCCAACACGGGAATTCTTCCTGCGAAATGTCTGGCACTCTCGACACATACTCCCGCATCCTCCGGTCTACCAGGACCAGGGGAGAGGATAATCGCCTCAGGAGCCAAAGCCTCAATTTCTGGAACACTTAACTCATCGTTGCGGATGACCTTAATATCCGGATTGATGGAGCCGATGAGTTGATATAGGTTATAGGAAAAACTGTCATAGTTATCAATTAAAAGAATCATTAGTCGATCCCCTCCTCAGACAGTTTTAACGCGTTCATAACCGCTTGGGCTTTGTTAATACATTCCTGATACTCGTTTTCCGGCACGCTGTCGGCAACAATACCAGCGCCGGAGCGAATAAATACCTTGCCATTTTTCTTAAAGGCAATACGAATTGCAATGCAGGTATCCAGGTTACCAGTAAAATCAATATACCCGATCGCACCACCGTAAATGCCTCGCTTATTGTTTTCAAGTTCGTTGATAATCTCACAGGCTCGGATTTTAGGTGCGCCGGAGAGAGTTCCTGCAGGCAGTACTGCGTCTAAAGCATCCAAGGCGTTTTTATCGTCCCGTATCTCTCCCCGAACCGTGGATCCGATGTGCATAACATGAGAGAAACGCTCGATGGACATATACTTTTCCACCTTTACCGTTCCGAATTTACTGATTCTACCTAGGTCGTTTCTACCCAAATCTACTAACATATTGTGTTCGGCCAATTCTTTCGGGTCGGAGAGTAAATCCTTTTCGTTCTCAAGATCCTCCTCCTCCGTCTTCCCTCTTGGCTTTGTGCCTGCCAGTGGGAAAGTATGGAGGCTGCCGCTTTGGAGTTTTACGAGGGTTTCCGGGGAAGCACCAGCAATTTCAAGATCATCGCTGGAGATATAGAACATGTAGGGCGACGGATTTGATGTTCTTAAAACACGATAGGCATTGAGGAGGCTACCTTCAAAATCCGCTTCAAAACGGTTGGATAGCACAACCTGAAAGATATCCCCTTCCCTAATATAATGCTTCGCCCTGTTCACCATAGCGCAATACTCAGTCTCCTTAAATAACGGTCGGAATTCAGAGGTTATTTTAGCGGGGGAGGTCTCTTGATAAACACCATGTTTAATGAGGTTTACCATGCTTTCAATTTCCAGGACGGCCTTGTTATAGCCTGAATCCAGTTCATCGGTTTTTACATTGGCAATAAGAATAATTTTCTGCCTCAGATGGTCAAAGGCGATCACTTTGTCAAAAAGCATCAGGTCTACGTCCTTAAAACCTTCCTGATCGTCAGCGTCTAGTTTTAGTGACGGCTCATTGTATTTGATGTAATCATACGAGAAATAGCCTACAAGACCGCCAGTGAAGGGCGGCAGGTACTCAAAGCGTGGACTTTTGTTCTCGTCTAGGATCTGTTGGATATACTCACGGGGGTGTTTTGTATAAACAATAGTTTTTGTACCCGAATTGATGTTGAGCACTCCGTTTGTACAAGCCAGCTCTAGTTTCGGGTCAAAACCCAAAAATGTGTAGCGTCCCCACTTTTCAGCACTCTCCAGACTCTCTAACAAAAAACAATGACGGCTGACGTTCTTGAGGATTTTCAGCACCTCAATTGGAGTCCTGACATCAGAATATATCTCACGGCTGACTGGAATCATTTTATATTCCGTGGCAATTCCCTTGGCTTCATTTAAGCTTGGTCTATACATAATTACCCTCCTTATGGTCGCAAAAAACCCGCCCTTGACTATATAGTCAAGGACGGGTTTGAATAAACAAATCTCCGCGGTGCCACCTTGCTTTGCGGAAAAATCCGCACGCTTATCAGAATACTATCATATTCCTGGCAACTGACGTATGCCTTCTCGTCGCGAAATACTCAGCTATTGCCTTTGATCGCGCCCTCCGTGGTCCATTTAACAATCTGCGTCCTGCCGGGTTCACAGCGGCTCCGGCTCTCTGAAAGTGCACGATTTGTTTTTATCTCCACATCAACGGTTTATTGTAGCTATTGAATTATTATTTATAATATGCGTATTAATCCTGTTTGTCAACTATTTTACTAAAAGCCTACAAACTCCGCTATGAAAACAAAAATCTAAAATAAGATGTATAATGACAGGGACCCTCCCCACCAAAGAAAGCTAAGCAGCTAATTGGTAGAGAAGGTCACAAAGGCGGAGACCAAAAGATTATCTCCTAAATAATCGTGCCCAAAAGCTGCGATTTTCAAGTTTTTCAAAATTACGTTTTTCCTGATTGACAGAGTTTTTTAGATCTACCTTGGCCCAAACCAATTTGATAATAATCATTCCTTTCTTCTCTATTACTTATAATATATCCACGCTTGTACTTTTTTAAACATGTAAGCTTTGATCCCACTATTGAGCTCGGACTCGCGCAGTTAATCTTCAAGATTACTCGCTCTTCGCTCTCAACGATTAATTCAGTTGGTGGCCCCCTGATAATCTAGTCTACGGTCGTATTAACGAGTGAGGAAGATTAGTTAAATACTGATGAATAGGCAAAATCCTTAATTTATAGTTAGTACCTGTTTAAGCGAACTAAAGGAGGAGAAAACGTGAAGTGTACCTGCGACCATGAAGTTGGAACTAACGACTATTGCCCTAACTGCGGGAGACCCGTTGAGTTGGACAATACACTCCCAACATCAGAAGATGAAGCACATAAAGTTGAAAACGGTGAAGTTAAGAAAATCACCATAAGTCCCCAAATAAGCTCTAGAAAACCGAAAGAGATTAAGGTTGCCATTTTCTCAATCATAGCTGTTTGCCTAGTCATAGTCGGGTGCAGTTACTACTGGTTTACAACAATTTATCAACCAAACCGAAGCCTATCGATAGCCACTACGCTTTTAAATATTGATAAGAAAACTGAAGCTGATGAGGTTTTCCGATCCTTCATCTCGGATTACCCACAGCACGCCAAAGTTTCTTTTGCGTATGGAAAGCTATTTGAGCTTAATTTTAGTGACGAGACCAGATCTGGCGATATATTAAAAATACTACAAGAGAAATATCCTGCATCTGAAGAATATGCCCATAGCTTAGCCAAATCAGCTGCCCGCGAGATCGATACTTTCACACCTCTTTTCGATAACTACTATAATACTGGGCTTGGGAAAGATAAATATTACTCTAAAGGTAAAAGTCTTCTTAAGCAGCTTAATGAGCTTAGCAATTCAAGTGCCTTTATTACGGCGGGTGGCGATGATCTCATTACCACGCTAAACAATATAGTAAACCCTCCTTTCGGAGCTATCGAGTTTCAGCTAGCCTTAAGCGACTACATTAACATTGAGTCTGTAACATCTGCTGACAAACCAGAGGTCAAACTAACCAAGAGTGATGGAACGTCTGCTAAGGTTCAATACGACAAGGATACCAGAATTGTTAGCTCGTATGAACTAACTCCGGGGAACTATAAATTGGATATCAATATGATAAGAACCTCTGGAGCCCGCCGCAGCAACTATTTTGGTGGGGAATCACTTACCATCATCCCTGGGCGCAAATACAAAGACACTACGTACCTGTTTACAAAAAACGCGTCCAGCTCAAGTTCTAATAATATAGATCCCCGATATTTGGCCCTAGACAACAATACGCAGAGCATTGTTGCTAAACAAATAACTGCCTCCTCGGATTCCCCTGTACCAGCAGAAATTACTGGAGCGGTTCTACCTCCGGGATACAGCATTCCTGATAATGATCATTATCTCTTCGACTTAGATAATGATATGAAAAACGAGCTTATCGCCTACTACCATGAAACGCATTCGCTTGCGGTCTTACATTGGAATGGCAAAGCATTTGAAGAGCAAGCTACATTCAATATTGGAAGTAATGATTCAAATCTTAACTTTTCTATGTATCCAATAAGCATTAAATTATATAACTTTGCAGGGATTTCGTTCCCTGTCTTGGGCCTAATAACGACAAGCGGTGAGAGCGGAAGTTATCCGGAATTAACGCTTTTAAATTGGAATGGCAAAGACGGATACAACATCATTTGGGACGCTACGGCTGGAGAAGATGGTGATTGGCAAATATCTAAAAATGGGATCGTTATGAGTCAAGACAACTTCAATGTCAAAGCACATGCTAATGCCAAGACTAGATTTACCCAAGAGTATGAATACAATGGCACTTCCTTTATTTTGTCCAACGAGTATTCATCTCCAATAAGGTAGGAAAAGCTGGGACAATTTCTTAGGAAGTGAATCTATCGTTGTAACAACACAAATAATCCGCTAGACTAATGTCCCAGGACATCAGACTAGCGGATCATTTTAAAATCGGGTTAATCCCTCAAGCTAACGATTAAACTTTGAATCTCTTGATATCTTCTTGTAATTTATTAGCACTTTCTTTAGCCCGTAGAATCTGTTCCTTAACTTCATATGATTTGTGGTTAACCTCAGTCGCCCGATTTGCGATATCTGTCGTTCCACTTGCACCTTGATTCGCGGCTTGGGCCACCCCATCAATTGCAAAGGAAATGCTTTGTATTGACGCCAGAAGTTCTTCAGATGTAGCACTAAAATCGGCTACAAGCTCATCTACGAAGTTGGCATCTTCACTGTATTTCTCTGCCACGTCCAACATAACCTGATAATCATTATTTACATCGACAGACACAAAAGACAGCAACCCATTAGAATTTCGGGAGAGATTATCGACTGCGCTTGTTACTTTCGTTGTAACCTCCTGTATTTGCATAACTGCCCCTTTTGATTGCTCTGCAAGTTTTCGTATCTCTTCTGAAACAACCGAAAACCCTCTCCCGGCTTCACCCGCTCTAGCCGCTTCAATCGCGGCATTTAAGGCCAACAAGTTGGTTTGTTCTGTGATTTGCATAATGGCTTCCGTCAATAAATTGATTTGGCTGACGACCTTAGATTCTATAATCGCCTTTTCCAGTTTTTCTCGAGTTTCGAAAAATATATCCAAGGCTTTCTTTTGAGCCGCATTGACAGTTTTCTTAGTATCTTCCGCTCGCTTGGTGATTTCCCTTGACGAGGCTGCACCTTGTTGAGACTTTGCGGCGATTAATTGAACCGCTTTTTCTATTTCCTGAGTCGTTGCTGACATTTCTTCAGACGTTGCAGAAGTTTCTTCCATGTTTGCAGCCAACTCTTCAGTTGTAGCAGAGATCTCTTCCAGACTCGTGGTTAAAGTAATCACGTTGTCCATGACATCGTGTACTTCTTCTTCGATCGCTGAAGATTCATTCTTAATACTATTGACCAACTGCTTGATTGAATTTTTCATATCATTGATAGCGTTCGTAATTGAACCAATCTCATCTTTTCGGGCCAGAAATTTGGGGTCGATCTCTTGTAAAAAATCTCCTCCAGCAATAATCTTTAAATACTGGGACGATTTAATGATTGGTGTCGTAATTTTCTTTGTAGCAATCGTAATGAATAAAATTGTGATCAGTAGCATGATGACTGAAACACTTAGAACCATAAGGGATATACTTCTTGCCCCTTCGGTTAACTCGTTCTCGGACATAAAGGATGCTAAAATCCAGTCTGTTCCAGCTACTTTATAGGGATTAACTATGTACTTTACTCCTGCAATTGTTACATCAAAGGGTTGTAAAGCTTTGGACACTAGCTTGTCTAGTCCGGCTATCTCAATTTCTTCTAGTTTTTTAAAATTATTTTCTGGATTGTTTCCATCCGCTAAAACTACGCCTGTATTATGAACGATCATCGAAAATCCTGTTTTTCCGGTCTTCATAGAACTTAACATATCACTAATGACGGACTGCTGCACATCAATTCCTATAGTACCGATCAACTTTCCAGTTGAATCCACAAAAGACCTTACATTGCTTGTAATCATAACATTAGAAATACCATCGACGTAGGGCTCTGTTCTCACAATAGCCCCACTTCCACTCAAGCCAGTTTTATACCATCCTTTTTCAGGAGGATTGAATTTCTCAGGTATATTGGTTTCGGGCCACTGTAGATAAGCACCATTTTCTGTGCCAAAATATACGTACATCGTACCTGGATGATTTTTTACATAGTGATTAAAAACGTCATAAATCTGTTGCTCTAATCCTCCATTTTTTGAAGGTGTCATTTGAACTTTTTCAGTATTGGAAGCATAGGACGTAATACCACCGCTACTTGCCTCCATAACCAATGGATTTGTAGCCATCATATTGATATCTTTATCGATCTGATCATAAAAGATTGTAATTGACTTTTCAGCGATTTTCATCTGTTCGTTTGAATTGCTAAAATAATCGCTTTTAGCTTGCTGGTTTACCTGGTAACTCGCAATACCACCAACAGCTACTAGGGTAATTAAAATAATTACTACAGAAATTATTAAAAACTGAGTTTGAATACTTTTAAATTTCATCCATTAAGCCCCCCACCATAAATAAAATCTGAGTTGACCACAAACAAGTGCACACTTATAGATCGGATAATATGACAAATTTCTACAATGCAATTTTAGTGTCTTTCCATTTGCCAAGGGTCTGTAACTAAACTTGTTTTCCAGTTTGTTACAGACCCTTTTTTGTTCGAGAATTGCCGTTATTTTCGAGGATTATTCATCATTTCATAGGTGTATAATCCTTTTTTTGGGGGATAGCGCACCACCACTCAGAAAATTTTCCAAGTTTTGTTACGCCCCCAGCAGAATTGAACCTGTGCCTCTACTCCCTTAACTGATTTCCCTGGTTGACTAATTACCTTGCAGTTACTGTGGTGGATGTAGTGGATGTCGCTGAGGACTAGGATAATTGAGATTTAAGTTTTTCTTTATCCATGCTACATTCCAGCCTCTTGATTTCTTCTCCGTTAGCCAATACAACAACTGCGGGTACTTTTTCGATTTCATATTTACCAGCAAGATTCTTCTTTGTTGCCATATCAACTTTAAATATTTTATATTCATCACCATTTTCACTAATGAGTCGTTCTAATAAGGTGCAGAATTCTATGCTTTCATTGACTACGGCATTAAAAAATAATAATAATACCTTTTTATCGTTTTGAAGAATATTCGCATTGCAATAATTGACTTCTTCGATATATCGCTCAGCTGCTACGGCTGCTGTTGCACCATCACCTGCTGCGGAGACAACTTGTCTTAAATATTTCACTCTATTGTCACCGACCGCATAGATCCCTTCAAGGTTTGTTTCCATACCTTCATTGACGGGGATATACCCTGTTTTGTCCATTACAAGTCCGCTCTCTTTAAGAAAATGGGTTGACGGAATCATACCGACGAAAAAGAATACACCCTGACAGGAAAGTTCAGATGAGCTGCCTGTTTTTAGATTCTTAATTTTTACCCCTTGCACATTTTCTTCTCCAAGAACTTCTTCAATCGTTGAGTTCCAGATAAAATTCATTTTTTCGTTACTAAACGCTCTTTCAGCACTTACTTTATTGCAATCTAAGATTCCTTCATCATGTAAAACGATCACGGTCACTTTGCGGGCAAACTTGGTGATGTACATGCCTTCTTCAATAGCCTGATCACCACTTCCAACGACGACAACATCTTCCCCTTCAAAGAACTCTGCATCACAGGTCGCACAGTACGCCACGCCACTCCCCCGAAGTGTTTTTTCACCAGGGATATTTAGAATTCTCGGCTCGCTGCCACACGCGAGAATAACGGCTTTAGCAGAGAGTTGCTTACCTTTTTTTGTTTTAATTATTTTTTCTTCTTGGGAAAAATCGACACTGATTACCTCTTCTTTTAAAAATTCGACGTTAAAATGCTCGGCATGCTTCTTAAAATCTTTCATGAGATCCGGTCCGCTGACTTGGATATAGCCAGGATAATTGACTATTTCCCTCGTTGTATCCGCTAAGCCACCGATCGTCCCTTTATTAATAACTAGGGTCTTAAGCTTGGCTCTACCCCCATAAATGGCAGCAGAAAGTCCAGCAGGGCCACCCCCAATAATAATCAAATCATAACTAGTAATCATGTCTTCTACATCCCCTTTAAATTTGGTTACGCTCCAAGGACTTCTGCAATTTTCTCTTCAACTGTTTCATCCTCAACTTTACCAGCGAGTTTCCCCTGATACTTACCATCTTTGAAGAAGAGGATCTGCGGAACACCTTTTAATGAAAATCGTTGAAATAAATTCTTGTCTTCTTCAACGTCAACATAATAAAAACTGAATTTTCCTTCATATTGAGGTTTCAATTCTTCTAACATTGGAACGACTACTTTACATACATGACATTCTTTTTTTGAAAATATAACCAAACAGGGCTCACAATTATCATAGATAATTTCTTCGAAACGGGTTGAGTTTAATTGTTGCAAAGACATTTTCTCCACTCCTTAAAAATAACATTGTATTTTAATCAACTATATTCATGCCTAATAGGTTTTACAGTTTTGATTTAAATATGGGAGCCTTGCCCTCTATTTAAAAAGCAGCTATCAGAGTGCTGCTTCTGATAGCTGCCATATAGCACTTTGTTAAATATCTTCGGAGAATATCTGATAAATTGGAGCGCCTTCACATTGTGCAGGGTAGCGCAGGCCGAGCAGTACTGCGACTGAAGGTGCGACATCAACTTGTCTGATCATACGCTCTGTTGTGAATCCTGTCTTAATACCAGAACCCGCCGCTACAAAGATTGGTGACACGGATGTATCAAAATATCCCTCTGAAGTTGAAAGACTGTCGCCATGCAATCGATTGTATTGTTCTTCAACTGAGAAGAAAATATCGCCACATTCTGGTCCATTAGCCCCAATTAACACAGCATCCTTGTTTCTAAGGCAGATGCCGATAATACGTTTACCTGTCGTAGCATCTCTGTAATTATATAGATCGGAAATTATTTGTTCTTCCAAATCATATTGATCCTTCGGATCCACAATACCGTATTGGTCACGTCCTTTGAGATTGATATAAATATAGTTACTACGGATTTGTACGGCCCTTGTCTTTTCCCAATCAACTTCTCTTATAGAATTGCCATTCTCGTCTTTTTTCAGGACTGTATAGCCCAGTTCTTCCATGACCTTTGTATTGAGACCGCCATATTCCCCAATAATAGGAGGTACGTTCTCCCCAACAATGAGACCGTGATCACTTACTAATAACACAGTCCAATCTTCATCCAACAAATGCATGAATTCCCCAAGATATTTATCTGTTTGGACGTAGAATTTTTCAATAAACTCTTGGTATACTTTTTCATCTGTGTGATCCCATGCTGGCAGTGTCTTAGCAAGATGCCACAACTGATGACCTGCACAATCAATATTGTGGAGATGGGAAAATACTACATCATAGCCTTTTTCCTTAATGCAATAATTCATACTATCAGCTTGCCATTTACAGTAAATATCCCAAGAAGGTGTAAAGATTTCACGCACTAATTCATCATTTTCCCCGCCGATTAAACTGACAGGTGGAACTTGTCCAATATTTTCAATGACATCTTTATAGAGAGATTTTTGATGCCATAATTGGTCATTAGAAATATCAAGAGCATTACTAATCCAAACTCTAACTTTATCACCTGCTGGATCGAGTTCTAGAATCTTCATAGAACGGCAGCCTGGCTTAGTGACTTCTTTTTTCGTAACATCATCAATAATACCAGATACCATTTTACCCTTTTCTAAGATAACAATCGGCTCTTCTGCTTTCTTATTCTTATAAATAGCCACTCGATCATATTCGCCAGCTTCATTTTTAAGAATTAAGGCAGGTCGTCTCATAACCCCACCAGAAGTTAAGATTGTGAACTCTTTAGCACCTTCTGGAGCATTTGCCCAACCTGTAGCATCTTTGAGTGGGGAGTTAATAATATCATAAGCAACCTTACTACCGATGACAACTTCTGTATCTTCATCTTCCATAATGTAGGTGCGAATTTCGCCACCTTGACGAGCTGTATCGCCCCACCAAAGCTCCATAAGTTCATCATCGACATCACCACCGATAGTGGATTCCAAATCCGTAATTATGCACCCAACACCGGCTTGTTGCTCAACCCTAGGTGCATAACGCACTTCTTTAATTTCAGGTGACGCCATGATAACTTTTTCCCAGTCAAGCTGCGCAACGCCCATATTGACCGAACCTGGTTGCGTACCATCTACAACACTTAGATTTTCACTATGGGAGGTTGGAGGCCAAGAACTCCCAGGCCAATGCCAGACGAGTGTTTTCAGGCCAGCTTCAGATGTGATATTCCAGATTTGTTCTGCGGTGCAATTACGTGAATCCATATTGTAAACAACTGCATCAAGACTATCAGGCGATTGTCTCCAATAACACGTGATGCCATGGGTTCCTGGATAAGCTCCTGTAGCAAGTGTCGTCCAACAGGGCGGTGTAATCGTTGGAATTGCTCCGAGTTGACGCAAGTCTTCTCTCGCAGATCCGCGTTCAATGAATTTCTTTAAGTTAGGCATTTTACCTTCTGCCAAGAATTTCTTACTAATTCTTGGATCCATCCCATCGACACCTAATACCAATAATTTATGGGTAAGTGCTGTTCTCTTCATAATACTTACCAACTCCTTTTTTAATTTAGACTCAAGTTCTATCACAATCCTCCGACTTAAAGCGGGAGAAAAATTGACTTTCTCAAAGGGTGTAATCCACAATTGTTAAGTTAGTTATTTCATTCACTTTCAAATCGAATTATATGCAATCCATGTTTCTCTGTAAAATACCTAGTAATTATGCCCCGTATAGCTAACGTATTTATGGATCAATCTAAATTTCCTATCACTGGTCTTTTTGTGTCTCATTGCACATTCTACTTTTTTATAGTACCTTCCGGGATAACTGTAATATACTAAACACTTATACGGGATATAATTAGAGGTTCAGCGAGGCATGGCTTACATTTGACGGCAAAAGGCGGCTTCTGGCTGAAGCCGCCTTTTGCTATTTTCGGGGCTGGTCTTACTGCGACAGCCCAGTTATGATTAGTCTTCTTCCGGATAATCGACAACTTGCACTTTACTTTCGCCGCCGAAATCCTCCTTGAGCATCTTGAGTAGGGACAGCGATAAGATGATGATAATAACTATAATGGGTACGCTGGTGGCAACAGATGAAAGCTGCACTACCGATAATCCGCCCACCATCATGATAGCCACCCCGATCACAGCAAGGAGTACACACCAGAAAAGTCTTGTCCAGCGGGGAGATTCCTGATCATTCCTAACCTCTTTGCAAGCAATCATGGAGATAATATACGCATTGGAATCAATGGTAGTAGCTTGGAAAATAAGCATTACAAGTAAGAAATAGGGAATCACTATTTGGGTTAAGGGTAAGGTATGCAAGACTTGGGAAATCATTCCCGCGGCACCGGCATCCGCCAAAGTCTTATCAAGTGCTATCCCTTGATTAAGCAGAAGATCTACTGCATAGGTGCCGAACACTAAGAAGAACAGTGAACAGCCGATTGTCGTTACAACCATCATATTTACAATAACGTTTCTTATCGTTCTCCCCTTGGAGATCCTGGCAACAAATAATCCGAAATACATGGCCCATGCTGCCCACCAGGCCCAGTAAAATACTGTCCAGTCTTGAGGGAAACCGGATTTGGTAATCGGATCTGTATATAAACTCATCCGTAAAAAGTTAGTAGCCAAAACCCCTAGGCTGTCAACATAAAAGGATAACATAAACAAGGTGGGGCCAACAAGCATAACAAAACCTAATAATCCCATACATAACCAACTATTTAATTCTGACAATTTTTTAATTCCACTATTTATACCGGAGTAAGCACTATAGGTAAATACCGCTGCAACCACCAGTGAGACCGCAACTTTTAGCGTCATAGAATCCGCAATACCCAGCATATCGGCGGATACAGCCGACATCATAGGTATAACCGTTCCTAAGGTTGTTCCTAATCCACCTACCAGACCGATAATAACAAAGATATCGATAGCTTTGCCAAGCCATCCGTCTACCCGGTCCCCCAATATTCCCCTGCAAGCATAGCTTGGGTAGAAGAAGGGTTTTTTTCTTACGTGAATCATGTAGGCAAAGGCGATGGCCCCTGGGACAAATATAGACCAGGCCGTAACACCCCAGTGAAATATTCCATAAGCAATAGAGAATTGCGCAGCTTGTGCTGAAAATGGCTCATTCCAGAAAGGAGGAAACTTAAGATAAAAAATAGGCTCGGCCATGGACCAATAAACTAAACCTGCTCCAACACCGCCAGTGAACATCATCGATATCCAGCTGAAGTCTGAGAATTCAGGTTTATCATCTTTTCCGCCCAATTTTACATTACCATATCTGCCAAAAGCCAACCAAAGTGAAAACACTACACAACCCAAAGCAAATAATAACCATAACCAGTCCATTCTATAGGTTATAGCTTTTAATATGGTTGCAACATAGGGTTGCAGCTCTTTACCAAAAATAAGCATTGGCGCATATAACAAAACACATAAAATAGCACTGCCCCAGAAAACAACAGGATTAATACGAGCATGTATACTTTTAGACTTCTCTTGTGACAAGTTATTCACCCTTTCTTGAAACGATAATCAATTTTATTTGTCTGTCCAAGGGCTTGGGGGCATATTATGGCACCCCACTTATAAAAATTAATAAATCGAAATAAGACCGCTAACTTTTCCCCCTTCATAATCTAAGTTTTAATTGTGATTTCTATCACTTATCTGCAGATTATAAGGTAATATAGGTTTATCTGTAAAATACTTAGTGATTATGCCCCGTATAACTAACGCAATATTGCATTATTAATATTTCTTATCGACAACTCTTAATATTCCACTTTCTTCTATTAAATAGTTCCATATTACTTACCTTCTTATTTGTTATCTGAATCAGTCATAGTATAATACATAGAAGAAATATTAATAGTAGTATGATAAAGATAAGTTTGTACTTCTTTATTGAGGAAATATGCTATCAAGGATGGTTAGAAATATGCGCTTAGAACAATTGACCTATTTAATTGCTGTCCATGAATCTAAATCTATCTCTCTAGCAGCTGAGCGCACCCACATTTCACAACCTGCGCTTAGTTCTGCGATCAGCAAACTAGAAGATGAACTTGGTGTTGTTCTGTTAAAAAGAACCAACGTTGGTGCACATCTAACCGAAATTGGAGAACAAGTTATTATTATAGCCAAGGAAGTGCTCAATAAGGTTGATGAAATTAAATCCATCGCCCACGGTGACTCAATTGAGTTGAATGGAAATATCTCAATCGCAGTAGACCCAAGCATAAATATTACTGTAATGCCGGAGATATTAACAACGTTTAAATATAATCATCCTAAAGTTAATGCCCTTTTGAAAGTCGGTGAATCCAATAATATTTTACGAGATGTCCAAGCAGGTAAAGCCGATTTTGGTATTATCTTGAAAACGGATGCTTTTTGCAAATCAAAAGATATTAACTATAAAGAATTGTTCTCTGACGAATTCGTCATTATTTCTGGAATTCACTGCGAAATGACTATGGGATCGAGCACAATGACTCTCAATATGGCACTTTCTTTGCCTATTCTCTTGTACAACACTGAATACATCACTAATTGCGGAGTATCTAGTGTGTTGCAAAAGTATGGTGACCTTAACGTTTCTTATAGGGTTGATAACTTAGAAATGATGGAAAAAATCTTATCCCAAGGGAAAACCATTGCGTTCGTCCCTCAATTTATGGCAGATGAATATGTCAAATCTGGTATTATAAAAAAAATAACCCTAAGTGATACCCACTTAGAGGTTTCAGTTATTTTAATTTGGTTGAATCGCCACCACCTTTCCATGGTCGAAAAGGAATTTATCAAAGTCATTAAAGCCGTCTGCTCTAAGAGGATGTAAGTGAACTCGTTTAATCTAAAGTTGAACATCAGAGCCATCTGGCTCTTGAAATAGCCGTAGCTGGCATATGCATTGGCTAAATATAATAAGCATGCTACTTTTGCCGAGATAACTTTTTGTTATCTCGGCCTTTTGTCGATCACGCAAAACCTGAGTTGTTTTGTAACTTTAATTGTAGTTATGGGGGGCATATCTACTAAGTATTTTACTGTGGTTAGACATAATCTTATAATACAATCACCTGAGTTACGTGATTAGCAGTTCTTTGTTGAGCCATGTTAAATATTTCTCAAGAGTACAGCTACGGTGGGGAATTAGAAAAACAAGGAGCATTACATCCATATGGATCAGGACACACAGTTACTTTTACAAGGCAAAGATCTAACCTATGCGAAGAAGGGTATAGGCATTGGTTTATTAGCTGGCGCAGCTTGGGGCTTAGATGGGGTGTTGATGGGGATGGTGTTAGGTTTAGCACCCTTCACCAACAATATGAGTATCTTCGCCGCTCCTTTAGTAGGTGCCTGCCTACATGATGGTTTCTCCACATTATGGTTATTTATTCATAATGTCATTAACGGTAAATGGCGAGATTATGCGCGTACCTTAAAGACTCGACCAGCTAAGATGATCATCTTAGCAGCTATTTTGGGAGGTCCCATTGGAATGTCCGGCAATTTACTAGGAATTTATTTCGCAGGTGCCTCCTATACTGCAGCAATTACCGCTGCATATCCAGCTATAGGTGCAATTCTAGGCTCTATTTTTCTTAAAGAGAAGATATCTCGGCGGGTATGGGGTGGCATAATATTAGCTATTATTGGTTCGTTTATAGTAGGGATGGTCCCACCTGAAGGATCAGCCTATCCTCACTTTTATCTCGGAATTGGTTTAGCCGCGGTCGCCGCCGTTGGGTGGGCAATAGAAGGAGTTATGTCTACTTATGGGATGGATTTAGTAGATTCCGATATTGCTATTGGTATAAGGGAAGCTACCTCTTTTCTTGTTTATATTTTTGCCATACTCCCCTTGTTTGGAGGAGTTGCTTACCAGATCCTTTCCGATAGTTTTACAACCCCCTCTGGTTGGTACATTGCTTTGATCGGCTTGGTAGGTGCTACTTCCATCTTATCCTGGTATCGTGCAATGAATATGACTGGCGTAGGCCGGGCTATGGGCCTTAACGTCACCTTTGCTTTATGGTCAGTCTTCTTCGGCTGGTTGTTAAACAATTTGCAAGTAACACCAAACTTAATTATCGGAGTTGTCATCATTTCCCTGGGGACAATCTTTACAATAGGCAATCCCAAAGATTTAGTTAATCTAAGAAGTCGATAAGAAGGCGGTAGTAACTATGAGTCAGTTACCGGTAAAATTCAGAGTAGTTCAAATGATCTTCCAGAAGGAAGGATTCTCCAATCAAGAAATATTTGAATTGCTCAAGAAGGAATATCCACGAGATCGAAGTGTCAATGAAGAGGGCATCGATAACTACCTTCTTTCGTTGAAGGCTGTTGGCCTTATTAAGATAGTGAGTGCCTCCTCAGATAAGAATGGCAAGCTTAAACAGTGTTATACTATTACGGATTATGGTACAAGCCGCATGAAATATGTTGGTCAATATTAACTCTTCCTAACCCACTGGATAACAATCGTTAATTTCCGATTATAATCTAGAGCCATACTGAACCTTAAAATAGCTCTTTGACTTCTGATGAATTCAGAAGTCAAAGAGCTATTTTAAGTACCATCACGCATCACAAAACACAATCGCGAAATACGCAGAATGTATGCCTAAAATAAGCAAGACAGATGCTTCACTTGCCCATGATTTGGTCCACATACACCTTGTAAAGCTTTTGTAAGATGGTATCTCTATATAAAAATCCCTGGGATGGCAGCAACCGACTCAGTCCTTATCCTCGCTGTCACACAGGCATTTTCTTCTGTATGCTTTAGGGGGCATATTCATTTGCTGTACGAAAACACGATTAAAATAGGAGGGATCTGTAAAGCCACATTCGCTGGAAATGCGATAGGCTGGATAGTTGGTTGTTTCTAATAATTTACAGGCACACTCAATCTTTAATTTATTTACATAATCAATATAGGTAACCCCTACTTCTTTTTTAAAGATGCGGCTGAAATATTGGGGATTCAGAAATACATTGGACGAGACCAATTGCAGGGTTAATTTTTGTTTAAAGTTATCTTGAATATATTTTATTGATTTTTCAATACAATATATCTGATTGGTTTTTTGTTCCACGATTTCTTCGTCGGTCTGTACCTGGCACGTAGCGACCGTAGTCAACAGATCATGGAATATCTGTTTAAAAACGGACGGCTTGATGGGTTTCAGCAAGTATTCCTGAACGCGGAGGCGAATTGCAGTTTGCGCATAGGAAAAGTCTGAACAGGCCGATAAAATGATAACACATGCCTCGGGAAGGAATTTCTTTATCTCCTGAAGAGCCTGTAAGCCATCCATTTCAGGGATAAGTATATCCATCACTATGATGTCCGGTCGATACTGTTTTGCCAGCTTGACAGCCTGAATTCCACTTTCACAAGTGATTATCTTATCTTTAGGGAGAAGCTCTTCAGCCACAATCGATTTGAGAAATTCTAATTCGAGTAATTCATCTTCCACAATTAAAACTACGCTCATTACTATCGCCTCGCATTGGGTTTGGTAGGAATCGAGATGGTGACGGTACTTCCACTAAAGTCTGATTTTGCGATTTTCAACCCGTAATGTTCTCCGAAATATCGTTTCAAGCGCTTGTCAGTACTGCGAAAACCAATTCCTAGCTTATTTTCTGATTGCTGCAAACTTTGTAAGACTTCTTTAGGAAAACCATTCCCATTATCCATGACAGAAATATTGATGTCATTTTTGTATTTTTCTGCATAAATTTTTATTTTACCCCCGTCTCTCTTAGGGGTAATGCCATGGATAAGAGCATTCTCAACAATGGGCTGGATGATCATATTGGGTATTCTATGGGGTTTAATATGATCTGCAATGTCAATGTCATATTCCAGACGATTTTTAAATCGTATCTTCTGAATATAAAGGTATTTTTCGATATTATCCATTTCAGCTCCGATGGTGTGTAACTCATCGTCTTGCTTTAAGTTGTACCGCAATAAATCGGATAGACAGTATATGAGTTCTTCCGTTGTATGGGATTTTTCGAAATAGGCAATACGCGCTATAGAATTTAGGGTATTAAATAGGAAATGCGGGTTAATCACCAAAGACATATTTTTCGCTTCGAGGTCAATAATCTTTTTTTCCAGCATTTCTTTTTCGATAGACAATCTTGCTATAGCCTTATCCGTAGTATGGATGCTTTGAGAAAAGTCATAACTAATATTTTGAGTAATATGGTTGCAAATTTGTTCATGAATTTCAATTTTGTTTTCTTCAATGGTTTTTATCGTTGAAATTGATTTAGCAATAAATTCCAGTTCGAGTTGTTTATCCTTAGCTATGGCCGTTATATCAATCAGATATTTCTGATATTCACTATCTGTTGAATAAACCTGCGCTCCGACGACATAGCCTATGGTTTGGTCGTTAATGTCGACTGGTAAAAGAATGTTTTCCAGTCCGTACCGACAGATAAATCGCTCTCCCTTACCTAGCTTTAATCTAGAAATGTAGTCTGAACATATCCTCGTTTCATCTTCCTGGCAAATAAATTTGCAAAAATCAGGAGACGGGTTAAACTCAATGAGAATATTGCCACTGGTATCTATCAGCTGTAAAGAAATATTAGATAGGGCTAATAGCCCGCTATAGCGAGAATACAGATTAGAATCCACTAAATTTATTAATGTTTTGTCAGTCTTGTTCATGCTTTTCGCCAAAACTTCCTTTTCTATGATTGATTCTATTTTCTTAGTGGATTTATCAGGAAAATACCATTTCGAGGAGGTGTCTTCAGATTCCTGTTGCGCTAAGTTTTAATAATTTACCCTAAATAATAAAAAAGAATTAACCACTGTCTGTACAGTAGTTCAATTCCTAAACAAGTCAACCCAACATTCCATCAGCATGTATCATAAATGTTGTAAAGCCTTCTCAAAAAAGAAGGCTTCCGAGGGTACTTGACCGAGTTTTTCAAGTTGCTGAAACTAAAAGAAATAGACAGATTCGGATGCATTTAATTTTATAATACAACACCCATATAAAAATGTAAAGACGAAGGCCAAAACCTCCAAAAGGAGATTTTGACCTTTGCCATATGACCTGTCTAATGGTTCATTATACTTGTTTCTTGACTTGGGGGAGCATCATTTCTACGTCACCGTGTGGACGAGGAATGACATGAACAGAGATGAGTTCGCCAACTCGCTGAGCGGCAGTAGCGCCTGCATCAGTTGCAGCTTTTACAGCACCGACATCTCCTCTTACCATAACAGTTACCAGAGCACCGCCGACTTTTTCGTACCCAATTAGCTGAACGTTGGCAGCTTTAACCATGGCGTCTGCCGCTTCAATTGCTCCTACGAGACCTCTTGTTTCAATTAATCCTAACGCTTCTGATCTACTCATTTTTGTTGCCTCCTAAATTTTTATTTTATTATGGTTATTCTTGCGTCTGCGAGATGCATAGCATTCGCCTCTTCCGTGTCAATATGAAATTCAAGTGCCGAGGTGTTGTTGGCTCTGATGACGACATTCGAGTAAGTTCCTCCCCGAAGTCCATCTATTTGGATGGTTACCTGTTCTCCATCGGCTACACTAAAGTTTTTGGCATCTTCCAGGGTCATATGAATGTGCCGCTGGGCAATCACAAGGCCTTTGGAAAGAAGGATACTTCCTTTGGGGCCAATGAGAGTGATTCCTGGGGTTCCTTGCAGGTCTCCAGACAACCTTACCGGCGCTGTTATGCCAAGTTTAAAACAATCTGCCTGAAGTATTTCTATCTGCGATTCACTTCGCGTTGGCCCGAGGATACGAACTTTTTCAATAGCACCTTTGGGCCCGGCTATGATCAGGGTTTCCTTACAGGCATATTGCATGGGTTGGGACAAATCTTTAGTTTTTGTCAATTGGTATCCTGCACCAAACAGGGTTTCTAAATCTGCTTGGGAAAGATGAATATGACGGTTAGATATTCCCACGGGTATGGAGCTTAAGTCCTTTGTTAAATACCCCCCCTCTTTGATTGCTTCCAGCAGAAGCGCTGCTAAATCGTCATACTTTCCCACGTTTAGTTATCACCTCTTTTTTTAAGGAGCAAAATGACTTCATTCACAACATTCATAATCTGATCATCACTGATGGCACTGGGGCTACCGCTCTGTGCCACGCTCGCTGAATAGGAGGGAGTTGTGTTTTCGCTGAAGTCTTTGATTCCATAGGCAACACGTTTGATATTGATCAAGTGCATGGGGGTCACATTATCGGAGGTTGCACTTCCGCCCCAAGTACCACAACCCAGTGTAAATGACGGGGAGAGTCCGGTACTTGCGCCCACACCGCCATGGGTGGAGGGTGTGTTGACCAAGATCCTGAATACGGGTTTTTCTGCAAATTTCATGACCATTTCGTGATTTTCCGTATGAATGGAAAGGCTGTGCCCGACACCGCCATTATTCAAGAGTTTGATGCACAGCTCACAAGCTTCCTGCCAGTCTTTTACGGTATAGAAGGCCAGCACGGTAGTCAACTTTTCATAAGACAGGGGATATTCCTTACCCACGCCTTGTTGTTCACCCAACAGTACTTTTGTTCCTGGAGGAATGGCAATGCCGGCGCTGTCTGCGATGACTGCTGCGGATCTCCCTACCATTTTTCCACTCATGGCAAAACCGCCGACAAACAATTTTGCAGCAACTAGATTTGTTTCCGCGGGGGTCATGAAGTAACCACCTTGACGTCTGAACTCTTCCATAACCTGGTCACGCATGCATTCTTCAACAATAACCGATTGCTCGGATGCACATATAGTACCATTGTCAAATGTTTTACTGGCCATAATATTTTTGACTGCTTTCGGAATATCGGCAGTTCTTTCAATATAGGCCGGAACGTTGCCCGGACCTACACCCAAGGCCGGTTTCCCTGCACTATAGGCAGCCTTTACCATGGCAGAACCACCTGTCGCGATAATCATGGCTACTTCATCGCATTTCATGAGTTCATTGGTTGAATCCTTCGAGGGTTTTGAGATACAGCCAATGATATTGGCTGGAGCACCGGCAGCTACTGCAGCATCATTCATCAGTCTGGCTGCTTGCAGCGTGCATTTCAGTGCCGCAGGATGCGGGGAGAACACAATCCCGTTACGGGACTTAATGGCAATAATGGATTTGTATATGGCCGTGGATGTGGGATTAGTTGAGGGAATAATCCCCATGAGTAATCCCACTGGTTCGGCTATTTCGATGATTCTGTTGACTTTATCATCTTTGATGATTCCGATGGTTTGCATTGGTTTAATGAATTCATAGAGTTCTGCGGAAGCAAAATTATTTTTGAAGATTTTGTCTTCTACTTTGCCAAATCCCGTTTCTTCCACGGCCAGCTTAGCCAGAGATGCCGCATTTTCTCCTGCTACTTTCACCATATTGCGGATGATTTTATCAATCTGCTCGCTATTGAATTTTGCAAGTTGAGTTTGTGCCAGTTTGGCCTGGCGGGCAAGATTTCTGGTCTCTTGAACTGACTGTAAATCGTAATCAAAGTTATCCAATTTACTATTCCTCCCTCCAAGTCTCTACCTATTTAAATAGGTATAAAAGTTACACATACAATTTCAGGGCATAAGCCACTTTTTACTCTCTCTCGTAATATCCCTTCAGTTTCTGGATAAGCATTTCTTTGTTTGCTTTGGATATTGCTCTGCCTGCGACGCCAAGATCTTTGTATTCTCTTGCCAGATTGCGAAGTTTTACTACGGAAAGCGATTTTAGGATGTCTACGCTTTTTTCAAGGCCCAATTCCTCTACGAGAGCATCTACTTCCTCTTTACGGATTTGGCTGAGCATTATTTGCTCTGACTTAGTGCTTTCGAGTGTAGTCATAGGCGCTTCTGTGCCTGTTGTGGGGTCCTGCTTTGCTATAGGCTCGTTCAAGTTGGTGGTTGGAGCAGAGCCAGGAAGAATGCTTGATTTTTCCTGTTGTGGTGCAGATCTTGGTTGCTCCTCAACGGAAATTTCCCTAACAACGATCATGCTTTCAATCTCAGGATGCGGTCTGGGAATAACATGTTGAGAAACCACTAACAAGTCACCAATCTTTTTAACTGCTGTTACTCCTGCTTCCACGGCGGCTTTAACTGCTCCCACATCGCCGGTTACGGCAATTGTTACGAGGCCACCACCTACAAAGGTTCTCCCCAAAAGTTCTACTTGCGCCGTTTTGAGCATGACATCTGCACATTCAATAGCAGGAAGGAATCCTCGTGTCTCTATTAAGCCAAGAGCCTGCATAGCTTACCCTCCTAGTGTTGTGCCATAAGATCAGCCCAGTTTGCCGGGAAAGTTACATAAAAGAATTTTACATACTCAGAGGAACTCCAAGTTACTTTGGAACCTTTGGGTACGAAGAGGACATCTCCTTGATGAGCGTGATAAGTCTCGCCATTGATGGTTATGGACAGGCTTCCCTCGAGAATAATATCAATCTCTTCATAGCATAATTCCCACTCAAAGCTGGATTTTTCAATTGTTAAAAAACCTGCACTCATTTGAGAATCATCTTTACTGACCACTTCACGATAAGCTACGTTGGTGCTAGAATCACCCGTGTCAAAGCTCTCGAGTGTCACTGTCCTGCCGCGTACAATCTTCAGTCCGCTTTTCGAGTCACAATCTGCACGGAAAGGAGTTTCGTTGGATGGGGCAGAAACATTCGCCAGAAGACTGTTGGTCAATACCGCTTTTACAACTTGATAGATCATATCTCTGTCAATCGCTGTCTCGTGGTTATCTTTCTTCTGCAGACCGTTGTCTATCGCGATGTGATTTCCTGCAATCGATGAATCTAAGGTAAATTCCACACCCAGTTGTTTAGCCAGGTCCTTGGCTGACGGTGTAATGATCGTATTGCCGTCTACGCAGAATAGTTTTTGCCCCTTTTCTGCCGCTGCTTTTACCTCGTTTGCACAAACAAGTTTTTTCAAAGTCGCACCTCCTTTCAATCGTATAAGGCATAGAAATGTGATTCTAATGTTAGAATAGCGATGCCCACAGTCTGTCAGAAGGAGAAGGAATTACTTCTGCATCGACTAACAAGCCCTTTTCGATAGCGATTGTCTTCCCAGCTTCGATACCTGCCTGCACAGCGCCAACATCCCCGGTAAAGGTGAAGTAGGCTTTGCCGCCCAGTCCACTGCCCAACCGTAGTTCCAGAGCCTGTACATCAGCAGCCTTGAGTGTCGCATCAGCTGCAATGATCATGGACGCCAAGGAAAAGCATTCCATGATCCCCAGAGCCCCGATTCCATCGGGCATGGATGTGGCCGTGATGGCCGGGAAAACGCCCTGATGGACATTGGCGAGGATAAAGCTATCTACCAGATATTCTCCTGCCATTTCAACCCCTACGCTGATTGAGCTTTCTACGGCGGCAACGTCTCCTTTGATTATGGCAATATATTTTCCCGGACAGACAGGGGTTGCACTGACCACTTCAACGTAAGCTGTTTTAAGCATCAAGTCTGTAGCATAAATACCTCTAGCAATACTTGTAACCTCAATCATACCTATTGCACTATACATACGAACCCACCTTTATCACAATAGAATTATCGTTGATCTCGATCACAGTCCCATTGAGGCTAGAGTGAACGGTAGCTCCGAGACTGTTGTCCGGGATTTTAGCAATCAGTTGTCCCGTTTTCACCTGTTCGCCGATGGTGACAACAGGTAGTGCCGGTGCTCCAATGTGCTGTCGGAGAGCGATCTGGATGTATTCCGGGCGAAATTCAATTTGGGTCAGGGGTGCTGGTTTATCGAAGGCTGTTAAGCCGATTCTAATGACTAGACGTTTGCTTGGAATCAGGCGATATTCTCTGGCTGACCTCGCTTGAAAATCCATCTGGATGGGCTGATATTTAATCCCTTGTTCTGCCAGCTTTTGCTTATAAAATACATTGACGGATTTCGGATGGAGACCTACTGGACAAGAGAATAATTCGCAGGCATTGCATTCACAACATAATTGGGCAATTTGTTGTTCCAAGACGTCCTCTAGATTGTAGCTCAGGGCGCGCATGACTTTATGGGGTTGCATATTGTGTCCTAGGAGATAACGAGGACACAGGTCTGTACACATGCGACATTGTTCACAGGCGGTTTTGCCTATTATTCTAGCTCGATCAAGACTCACGGATTTCTTGCGAATCAAAAAGTGATCTTTTTTAAGCAGTACATAACCTTTGCTTTTTTTGGTGACATACCCATCGACATTGTTCATGATGGATCCCATCATCGGACCACCGTCGATTACGGCATAGTCATCTATATTTTCCATACCGCATTGTCCCAGGACATCTCGAATAGATATGCCCACAGGTACTTTAACAGTCATACGGCGAGGAATATCTCCGGCAATTGTGATGTACGTTTCTGTGACAGGGTTCCCGGCCATGGCCTTAAATATATTCAGTGCAGTTTCCGAATTAATAACCACACAGCCCACTTTCAGGGGAATGGAGGCCTCCGGAACAATTCTTTGAGTCAATTCATGAACCAGAACCTGTTCATCACCAGCAGGATAGATATCCCGCAGTTCCATTACTTCCATATAATCTGTAAGTCCCAGAGCCGCGATTCTTTCTCGCATAAGGACAATGACTTCTTTGTGTTTGCCTTTGATACCGATGATGGCTTTGCGAGCTTCAATATATCTTCCCGCCGCTTCCATTCCTTTGATTATTTCATCAGGAAACTGCTCCATCAATTGCTGATCCACTCTGAGCAAGGGTTCGCATTCAGCTCCGTTGAGCAATATATATTCGGCTTTGGAAGTTAGTTTGGCGTGAGTTGGAAATCCAGCTCCTCCCGCCCCAATAACCCCTGCATCCTTGATAATGGTCAGTAGATCCAACGTTTCTCACCTCCATGTTTAAAACTTACAGTCTTCGTCAATGATTCCTACAATGACGGCATCAATCGGTATGTCTTCCCGATCCAACATTTTGCGAGCCGAACTGCCCGTACAGACAATCACTCGCTCGCCAGCGCCTGCACCGATGGTGTCGGCAGCGATCATCAGACGACCAGCATCACTACCACCGAGGACTTCTAGCATCACGAATTTCAGTCCTACGAGGGAATCGGCTTTTCTTGTCGACCATATGCTATCCATTACTTTTGCTGCTATCATCGAATCTCACCTGTATTTGGTTCTTTCATTTTATATTGTATTTCTTGAATTGCGGCTTCCACCGACGCGGTATCTCCAAAGATGGCGATCATAATTAAATTCTGCGGGCAATGGCCTTTAATGTCTTCCACTACTACCCCAGCTGCTTTTTCTGCGATATCAGCAGCAAAAACCATATCAATCAGCTTCCCCTGAACCAAACCTACAGCATCATAGTTCTCGAGGGGGATCGAGGAAGCCGAACCTTTGCGCCGAAAGAGAATATCCACAGTCCCGCTAGAAGGGGATTTAATAATTCGATAATCCATGCGTAAACGTCACTCCTGTCTAAAGGCTTTCCTGTGTGCAGTTAAGGGCAATCCCCAAAGGGGTTACAAACATGGGGTTTTGCGGTTTATAAGTAGGAAGGTTAGTTTGTTTGGCGATAATGTCTTCGATTCCTTCCAGGCAACAGGTTCCACCTACTAGATAGATTTCTTTTACTGGGTATTCGGATATATGCCGACTGATAATGGAGGAGACTTTTTCAATGACAGGTCGTACTATGGTAATCAATTCCCGATGGTTTTTAAAATCCCGCTTGTATTGATCTGCATCGTCAAAACTCATTTTATAGGCTCCGGCAATGACCAGAGAAAAGTGAGTGCCACCTGTAGGTTCATCGGCAACGTAAATCACATTGCCGTCTTTCAGGATGGCAATCCCCGTAGTACCGCCACCAATATCGACAATCGCACCGTCTTGAATCTTAAGTACGGCATTGGCCGCCGTCGGTTCATCCAATACGTTGGTAACTTCGAAACCAGCCCCCTGTACCACATGTTTAATAGCTCCTGAGTCAAGGGTATCAGTTCCCGGAGGAAGCGCCGCGGCTGCATAGATCAGTTCTACGCCCAGTTTCTGTTCGAGTTCTTGTTTTAATTCTTTGACTATACGAATCGCCCCGATATAGTCCACCACCATGCCATCTTTGACGACACTGGCAAAACGATAGGCACCGGCAACAGGCTGATAATTCTCATCAAGGACTGCTAGCACAATATAGGCTGTTCCCAGGTCAACACCAGTGTAATAAACGGACGATTTATTCAATATTGGTGTTGTGATGACTTTCTCAAAATCACGAACGAGTTGATCGCAGTATTGAAAAGCTGAATTTACCGTTTCCATTTTTGTCCTCCTAAACACTTCCACATCATTATGCAGAGTATGTTAATGATCAGATTGACCGTATCAATCAGGTCTTGCCGTGAACAGGCCTGCTTCTCCTCATTCCAGAAGGCTTCCAAGAGGGCTGGCTCGACTTCTAGGAGGGAGGCACGTAAGTGATTTAACTGGACAATCTCTTTTCCGTTTTCCAATCTCACGTGAAACTCATTGATCTCAACGGATTTTTCCAGATCATCGGATCGTTTCTTAATTTCTTCTTCCGACCATCCCCAAAATTGGAGGTTGTCCGGGGCTATCTTTTCCCGTTCAGCATTTTGCACGTTTTTGAAGCATTTACCTAAGGCCATGACCTCTTCTGACAGGTCAGAGTCTCCAGAGTGTAAAAGTTCTGCCGCGATTAGGAGAAATAAGGACTCTATGCAATCCATTCTTCTCCGCAATCTCAAGGTACACCAGGTTTCTCGAACTTGTACCTGATTTGATTCGTCGATGTTTGATTTCTTGCCCTCACTACACTGAGTCTGTCCCAGCGTGACTCGTCTGTCTGTTAGAAATTGGCGGGCACCTGGCGTAATCTTTGTATCTAGTTCCAAAACGTAATGAGTAAAGGGTTCTGTTTTATATAAATCTCGCAATTCCATCTCGGTGATGAATTTCATTGCCTCACCTACCTTTCCTGAAATCTCTTTATATCAAATATCTCATTAGTTAATTGCTGGAGCGTATATCCAGAAAACATGAATAACTAAAACCTAAGAATATTAATGGAATGCTATATATATGAAGAAAACTTATTTCTGTTAAGTTGTTTCTTATTTTCCAAGTAAATATTGTTTCAAGACTTCCACTCCTATATTGTCTTTCAAAGAAATCCAGAAGTATGGTTCTGTAATTCCGATTCTTTTCAACTGTTGAATGCACAAATTAACATTTTCCGGAGCTAAGTCAGTCTTGGTAATCACTCCAATAACGGGACAAGTAAACGTCATGGCAAAACCAGGCGGATATACTTCAACGAGTCTGGATTGATCAACAAGGATGAGTACATGAGATGCGGCTTGTGCAGTTGCAATCAGGTATTTGTACATAGAAGCGTTTTCAAGATATGAGCCCGGTGTATCAATGGTATTTTTCCCATAAATAACATCTTGTGTCTTTTTTAATAACCTAGTGGAATCATTTAAAACATTGGCAAGGGTTGATTTGCCAGCTTGGGTTGGTCCGACGACCATAATTCGTTTTTTCATGTGCGTGTAATCTTGGCAGGCGTGAAGCCTAACAACTTTTCCAAGGTGTCATTAATGGCAATCATGGCTGCTTCGACACTTGCCACATCACCGGAAATGACTAGGGATCCAGTAAAACGATCAAGAAAACCGATCTCTACGTCCGATGTCTTTGTGGCGACATCGGCTGCTATAATTGCCGTCTCACTCGGAGTGAGGGTTAAAATGCCAATGGATCCTTGTTCTTCAATTCCCAGGCGTTCATATATTTCTTGTACGGGCGAAGCTATGATATGGGCCAGAGTGACTTGCTTGCCAGGCACAGATTCCTGGATAATACGTTTTCTGTCAAACTCATCGCCTACACTCATAAAACCCCTCCGTCCTGTCTATAGCCTTTAATGTCTGATGACCTCGACCTTTAAGTCATAACCTTTAATGAGTTCTTCGATTTTATCCAGCTCTTCTTCTTTGAAGCTCAAATCTTCGGTGATGGTGTACAACATGTCCAATTGCTTATATTTGTTGATGCCTAATTTATGATAAGGAAGCAAGTCGATGCCCTGAAAATTCTTGTAGGTTTTAAAAGATTGTAGAAATTCCAAAGTTTTGCCAATGGTGTCTTCACTATCATTCAATCCCCTTATGAGGGGCATCCTGACTTTGACATTAAACCCTCGGTGTATGAGTTCAGTTAGATTATCTAAAATACGTTCATTGCGCACTCCGGTAAGTTCATAATGCCGCTCAGAATCAATTTGCTTAATATCATACAGAAATAAATCGGTAAACTGAGCTATCATGAGTAGGGAGTCCAGCTTCACATACCCGGAGGTTTCGATGGCTGTGTGGATTCCCATCCGTTTGCATTCCATCAGGAGATTGGTGGCAAATTCTGGCTGTGCTGTAACTTCCCCTCCCCCAAGAGTGACTCCTCCACCTGAACTGTGGTAGAAGAGCATATCTTGTTCGATGATTTCCAGGACTTCGGAAATAGTTTTGTCCGTGCCGACAATGGACAAAACCTGTTTAGGACAAACGATTTCACACTTTCGGCACCCTATACAGTCAATGTTTCTCTTGACTTTATGCCTAGGTGTTTCACTTCTGAATCGCAATTGCCCGTCTTCTTCATTCAGGAAACAATGTATGTGGACGGGACAAACAGGAATACAGTTACCACAGTTAATGCATAAATCTTCTTTGACCATGACCTGATATTTACGAACAAGTCCCTCAGGATTAGAACACCAAAGGCATCTCAGAGGACAACCTTTAAAGAAAATTAATGTTCTAACCCCCGGTCCATCATAGATGGAATATTTCTGGACATTGAAAATTCTCGCTTTTCTCTCTAAGATGCTACTGGTTTCTGTACTCATAATGTCCCCATCCCTTAAAGAAAACTCGGCTGGCGCGAAAGCGGCCGCCTTAGTTGCACTTATGCTTCCAGAAAGTATTACGTTAAGTTATGCTTTCTGGCTAGCATAAAATATGGCTACTGAAAATTCAGGTTTGATTCCAACTTTTAGGAAGATACTTTTTGAGAAGTCTTCTCCCTTCATCGTTGATGGAGTAGTAAATGACCAATTCACCTTTGTCATCAAATACTACATCATTATCGTCGACGATAAAGTTCGCTTTCATGTCCAAGAGATGATCAATAAAGACTGCTTTTTTAAACTGCTTTTCTGTGCCATATTCGCCTTGCAGTGCCTTCATAATCTGCTCGACAGAGGTTTTTTCAACAGTGGAAATATAATGAAGCATTCTAAATCGCAGTGGTAATAGATCCGCCATGATTATGCCACCTCGCCTTTACTGAAGAATTGCTTAGGATTAATAGCCACAAGAGTTGTACCAATTAGTACCAAGCCACTGCCTATAACCAAGTTCTGTGTAAGGGGTGAGTTCAAAAAGATAACAGAGAAGATAACGCCCCACATAACATAGGTTCCATTAAGAGCCATCCCTTTGGCGACTCCGACTGTACTGTTGGCCTTATACCATGCCAAGTAAGATACCGCTCCAGCCAAGGCAGCAATAGCAAAGGCGCCAAAGGCTTGGGGTAAAGTCAGGACTTGGGAAATGACAGCCCAGCCACCGACGAATGGAAGAATGAAAATAGCTAGAAAAAGACCGGAAGTCAGTTCTCTGATATTGATTGCAATTTTCGGGTCAATCATGGACATACCGAATACTGCCAAAACGGCTTCAGCGCCCCAACCCAAAGCAGCTAACGATGCAAATAAAAGACCGATGTAGAAGGTTTCGCTGTTCCCACCTTCGGGCGGTACATAGGATATGACGATAGCTCCGATAACAGAGATAAGCATGCCAACCCAAACGCGGGGCACAATGTTTTGTTTGAGGAAAATCCGGGAAAGAAGAGCACCAACGATGGGATATAATGCGGTAATTGTTAAGGCATAAGCAGGACCTGCCATAGAAATTCCCAGAAGGTATCCACCATTAGCAATAGGTCCACCCAGCAAAGCGGCTACGACAACCATTAGGCCGGGAAAGGTTTTGAGACTACGTTTGATTTCCTGTAAACGTCCGGCCCCACCGTTATAGAAGAGTAGCCATAGGCCTGCAATAAAATCATTCATACAGGCAGCGGCCAGTGGGATGGCAAATATGGCAGCTTTTCCACCCATTACAGGCACAAGAGCTAAGGCTAACCCCAAGAGTACACTGTTCAAACCCCAGGTACAGCCGCTAAAAAGACCTGTGAAGATGCCTTTTCTGGCAAAATTGGCATTCAATTTTTCCTTCATCATAATCGCTTTTTGGTTTCCCGATATGCTCATCTAGACTATGCTCCCTCCTTATTTATGGAATATCTGAAGAACTTACATTCTTCCGATATTTTCCACACAAATTAAAGTTTTATCCAATCGTACCACTCCCACTTCTACAAGCGGGAGTGGTACCCCGTACTAAAAATGATCCAACACGGTTCTGCTGATGATTTCATCCTGTACTTCCTTGCACAGTTCTACGAAGTAAGCGCTATACCCAGCGACACGAATTATCAAGTCTCGATACTTGTCAGGTTCGATTTGGGCTTTCTTCAAAACTTCATTGTCAACATAACTGAATTGCATCTGACCATTGCCGAGAATAGACGCTGTTCTGAGCAAGGTGATCAGGCCATTCTCTCCTTCAGGCGTTTCCAGAATGCCGCGTAACAGTTTGAAGTTGTGTACCATGCCGATACTCATAGACTCGTTACTAAGCTTGCTGACCGATTTAATGATAGCTGTGGGTCCCAATTTATCGGCACCCTGGGTCGGGCTGATTCCGTCTGACAAAGGTGTCCAGGCCAGACGTCCATTGGCTGATGCGCCGGTAAGTTCCCCGATGGGCGTATTGTTGGAAATGGAAAGTGTACCATGAGTGAAGCGCGAATAGAGCATCTTAAAGGTGTTGTGAATCCGTTCAGTCCAGATAACGATATCTGCAGCAATTTCATCAACATAGTCGTCGTCATTCCCGTATTTCGGTGCATTCAGGCAATCTGTCCGAATGGTTTCGTAGCCTTCAAAATTCGCTGCCATAGCGTCTCCGATTTGTTGGAGCGTATATTTCTTGTCCTCGAAGACCAACTTTTTAATAGCCGCCATAGAATCTGCATAGGTTCCCAAGCCCGAGAAGATAAGTCCGGGGCCGCAATTGACAAGAGCGCCGCCGCTTGTAACATCCATGCCTTTTTCCATACACCCTTCTACCAGCAATGACATGAGGGGTTTTGGAACAAGGTCGCGATGAACGCGCTGACTGACAATGGTTCCAATGGCAGACAGGCGGACAATATGCTCTATTTGTTTTTTGCAGGCAGCGTCAAATTCTTCATAGGTCTTGATATTGTCAAGATCTCCCGTGTCAATACCTTGCATGGTGCCATGCCATTTCATCATGCCGTGATTCAGAACAAATTCTATGGCAATGGGCCATTGGGTATAACCGGTGGATGTCCACTGATAGATTCTGCCGGATTTTTGAGGTTCCACGCAACCCATGAGGCAATAGTCGCGCGCATCTTCAATGCCGAATCCCTTGGCAAGCATCATTTTGATATGCGTATCATCAAAGTGACAGGCAGGGAATCCAAGCCCCGCTTTCACAACATCTACAATTTTCTTCAGATATTGTTGCGGTGATTTATTATGAATTCGGCAAGCGAGGGACGGTTGATACATCTTGGTAAAACGAACGGCATCCATGATCAGATAAGTCAGGTCATTGGTTGCATCGCCACCGGTTCTCTTCTGTCCGCCTATGGTGCAGTTGATAAATGGTTGATAGCCGGCGAAATATTTCGCTCCCAGTTCACTGGACAGCCACATGACTTCAGAGCATTTAATAATAAAACAGCTCAACAGTTCAAAAGCTTCCAGTTTGTTCATTCGGCCAGATTCCATATCGACCTTAAACATGGGATAAATGTATTGATCCAAGCGTCCGACGGAAATTCCTGTCTGGTTTTCTTCCACCACAAACAAGGATTGCAGTGTCCAGATCGACTGAAGTGCTTCATGGAAGGTGCGGGGAGGGTTGGCCGGTACATGAGTCAGAATATCGGAAATCTTGTAAAGTTCTTTCTGTCGAGCTGAGTCATGTTCTCTGTCAGCCAGCTCTCTTGAATAATCAGAAAGTCGTTTGGCATAAGCCAAAATACCGTCACAAGTCTCAATCTCCGCTTTATAGAAGTAAATCTTATCTAAATCGTCCGGGTTCTCCATGGACAATTTGCTCAATCTGTCGACAGCTTCCTGTCTTGCACCATTAATACCTTTTTTAATCAGGATGACATCATAACCTGGGCAGGTGTCACCACCACCGTTTACCTGATGATAAGAAAGATCACTTACAAACGATTCGCCTGAAAATGCCCATACGCCAGCTTCTTCATATTGTGTCTGACAAATCTCATCCAGACTCTTACCTTCCCAGTAAGGGAAGATCTCTTCCCGCAAAACCCGCTTGTCTTCTTCACTGATTTCAAAGGGATCCTGCATCCGGGTTGACATGGTGTCCAGTTCGTCTCGAACCCATCTCCAGGCAATATCTGGGGATACAGCACCAGCTCTCGGTTTACCGCAGGGATGTCCCACAATCAATTCATCGTTTTGAATCAGCAAGGGAGCTGTTTCACAGGCTTTTCTAAAGCACTTGGCCCGCAGAAGGATTTTGGGCAACCCCGTATTTTCTTTGCTCACTTGGGTGAAGGCTCTGGCACGATAGATACTAACACTTGGTTTAACCTTTAAATATGCTGCTTTCAATCGCTCCATGCGCGGCGTCAGTCCCGTGATTTCCCCTTCATACACAGGCGATTTTGTCACACTGTTCGTTGCTGGACTGTTTGCGGACAATTCCTTGGAAATTCCTTGAAACAGCTTCATGATGGCGGCCGTTTCTTCCGGGGACAAGTGTTTTGTTACATCCGCAAATTTATTCGAAAATTCTTTAATATCCAACTTTTTTTCCTCCCTCTTACTTTAAGTAGCAGGATAAATTTCTTATTCTCTGATCTATTAAAATGATTTTTGATAGATACCAATTAGATCTTCTCTAGACGGCTGTCTAGGATTGGTGGGAGTACATCGATCATGAAGGGCCAGATCAACCATATTACTCACTTCGTTCTCAAATTTGCTTTTATCAATTCCCAATTCTCGAATACCATTGGGGATGCCCAGTGATTTCTTCAAATCCTTAATGGCCTGCATGAAATTTATTGTCCCTTCCCGGTAAGTCCGAGCTGGTAATTGCAAAATAGCAGCCAGTTTTGCGAATTTTTCCGAGACATGTCTACTGGCATTGCTATTCAAATTAGCGTTATATTCAAGCACTGCACTCAGTAAAAGCGCATTTGATCGCCCGTGGGAAATGTGAAAAGTTCCTCCTAAAGCATGGGCCAAGCTGTGGTTAATCCCCAGATTCGTATTTGTAAAGGCCATACCCGCTATACAGGATGCGTTTTGAATGCGTTCTCTCGCAAAAGAATTGCTTACATCGTTGTATAAAGTCCTGAGATTATCAAAAATTAATTGCACCGCCTTCTCCGCAAGCGCATCTGTGCAATCAGTTGCCTGCGTAGAAACATAAGCCTCGATGGCATGTACCAAAGCATCTATACCGGTATCTGCCACCACCGCCTGGGGAACATGCTGGATACAAGTGGAATCAAGTATGGCTATATCCGGAGCCATCCACTCATCTACTATGCACACTTTTTCGCCTTCCGCAGTAATGACAGAGAAATTCGTCACTTCAGATCCTGTACCACTTGTGGAAGGAATAGCAATAAATAGTGGTTTCTTAAATTCTTCCCCAGCTGCCTTTTTGAACTGCCACAAGGAGTATAAAATGCCCTTGGCAGCATCAATGACAGACCCTCCACCCAAAGCAACGATGGTATCTGCATGGGTTTCTAGGTATCTCTTCATCCCCGCAGCAATGACTTTTACATCCGGATCAGGGAGGACTTCCGTAAAAACAGCAGACTTTATTCCTGTTTCATTGAGATAATCTATAGTTTTTTGGAGGTACCCCAACTTCTCCATTACGGAATCAGAAACAATAAACGCACAGGTGCCTTTGATTTCTTTAAGAAATTCCATGGATCCCTCATTAAAATAAATCTTAGGTTTAATGACAAATTTTTTCACTAACTCCGTCACCTCAATCGTCTCCGCACTACTTTAGTTGCTCTAGCAGTTTTTCGAGCAACTCTTTCAAATCATTCGTACTTTCAATGGATCTCTGATTCGTGGAGCAACGAGTCCCGCTTGTTTCAGCGACTTCCTCCGCCTGCACACCGTTAGTTATATCCTCCAGCTTCCGCACACTATAGCCGACTTTTCGGATATTAATCAAGTTCATTGGTGTGACATTATCAGAAGTGAACCCGCCACCTGCTGCGCCGGAACCCAAGGTTAATGCCGGAAAGAGATTTGTTGTCGCTCCTATACCCCCTAATGATGCGGGAGTATTCACCAGCACTCTTGATACTGGTTTTTTTAGGGCAAATTCCCGAATCACACTCTCATTCTTCGAGTGAATGACCAGGGTATGCCCCTTGCCCTCATTGATAAGCAATTCTATGCATTTTTCACAGGCATTCATCCAGTCCTTTTCAACATAGAATGCCAGAACTGGGCAAAGCTTTTCTCTTGAATACGGATTGGTGGAGGACACATATTTTTGTTCTGAAATTAGTACTAACGTATCTTCCGGGACACATAGGCCGCTTAATCGTGCCAACTCTAGAGCCGATTTCCCGACAATTCCCGGATTCAAGCTGTCATCAGGACGGGAAAAAAACTTACTAAGCTGAACTGACTCCTGTCCTGACATGAAATAAGCTCCATTTTTCCTGAGCTCTTGTCTTACTTCATCGGCAATACAGTCCTCAGCAACAATGGATTGTTCCGAGGCTGAGACAATTCCGTTATCGAAAGTTCTGCTGAGAATAATATCTGCTACTGCCTTTTTAATGTCAGCCGAACGTTCAATAAAGGCGGGTCCATTACCCGGGCCACCATAAATAGTCGGTTTTCCGGATGTATACGCCGCTCTGACCATCTTGGGCACACCCGTAATCAGAATAAGCGATGTGTCTTTGTGGTTCATCAACGCTACCGTACCGTCCACAGCCAGCGTTCGCAAATATCCGATGGCACCATTTGGCAATCCACTTTCTTCCGCCGCCCGTATTAATATATCAAGCACCTTGGCGATCGTTTTTTTGGCCTTAGGATGAGGAGAAAAAACAATAGCATTACCAGATTTTATGGCAATCAGGGCTTTATATATTGTAGTGGATGCAGGGTTGGTTGAAGGGGGCAACGCGGCAATAACTCCAACGGGTACGCCAATATCCATGGTCTTGTTTTCTTTGTCTTCACGAATAATACCGACAACTTTCATGTCCCTGATTTTCTTATAGAGAAATTCACTGGCAAATACATTTTTGACAAACTTGTCCTGCCATTTACCAAATCCTGTTTCTTCTTGGGACATAATGGCTAGTTCTTTGGCATATTTATGCACTGCTTCAGCCATACGCCCAACAATTTTATCCAGTTTTTCCTGGGGAAAAGACGCCAGTATCTTTTGCGCCTCGCGGGCGTTTTCCACAAGAATCCGGGCCTCTTGAACGGAGAGCAAATCATTGTCAATTCTATTCATATCCCAGTCATTCCCCCCTTTCCACTCGCAGAATCAGAGGTTTAACAAATGCGTTATTTACCAGTCGATAACGTATTTGGCAATAATCTTCTCTACGTCCGGATGCGGTCTGGCAATGACATTGGAGCTATAGATCTTACCAATCTTGCTGGCTTCTTTGATGCCTGCTTCTACAGCCGCTTTCACCGCGCCTACATCCCCACGAACTACAACGGAAATCAAACCGGAAGCCACATTTTCATACCCAACCAATTCCACATCCGCAGCCTTGCACATGGCATCCGCAGCTTCTAGCACCGAAACCAAGCCATACGTTTCTATGAACCCTAATGCACCATTTTTGTCCACACGGATACCCCTCTCCAACATAGTCAATGTTTACTCCGCATCAATGTCATGTCTTGTAACAATCTTACCTACCCGGCTGATGGGGCGCGGCATAACATGGGAGGCTGTCATCTCGCCAATGGCCGCTGCCGCAGCTGCACCTTGTTCTACAGCTGATCTTACTGCTGCCACATCACCTTTAACCATGACAGTGACAAGCCCGGAGCCTACATTTTCATACGAAACAAGAACAACGTTAGCAGTTTTACACATGACATCCGCTGCTTGTATTGCCGGAACCATACCTCTTGTTTCAACAAGACCCAATGCCTCTTCTCCAAAGTATTCCATCGAAACAACCCCTCTTTCTATAAATTTTAACTTCCAAGGATTGTCTTTTATCTTTTTATAGATCTACCGATATCTGTTACTTTTATAATATTGCATGCGGAAAATAGTATTTTGAAGAATAAATAGATATAATTAGCATTATTATATCTATTAAAATTCAGTTCTTGTATTAAAGCGATTTACTTGCATAATTGAGACAAACGTCAAAGAATCACTAATACGTCAAGTTAAGACACCTTTATCAACAAATTGCGATTTAACAAACTCCCTAGATTATTGAAATTATCCGACCCTAGCATGAACTATCCGAATTCATCGGTCCAGATGTATTGATTTTGTTAGCTTTTTTTGCTAAAGTAAATTAACAATAAACCTAAAATCCAAGCTTGATAACTTGGTGGAGTTATATATGAAAATGGAAGAATTAGTCCAAGAAAAGTTGCGCTATGCTTTTCACGATGAAAGCATCGTATTTGACAAATCCCGCTTTGCTGGCGGACTTACCAATTACAACTACATAATGAACATTAAGGGTATCGAATATGTCATCAGGCAACCGGGCGGCATGACAGATCAGATTATTGATCGAAAAATAGAAAGGGTCAATAATCATATTGCCTCAGAGTTTGGCGTGAACTCTGATTGTATTTACTTTGATGAAAACAGCGGAATCAAAATAAGCACATACATAAAAAATAGCCGAAACATGGCTCATGCTAATCCAGGCTCCTCTAAAAACCTGGAAACTGCTTCCAGTATAATGAAGCAAATCCACTCCTCTCCAAAACATTTTTCAAACCGCTTTGATTGGCAAATGGAGCTTTCCAAATACGAAATGATTATCGAACAACTGCACGGCGACTTTTTCTTTGATTACACAACCCTAAAAGACCAATTAGTCACTTTTGTCCAAAAAAATATTAAAAATACAATCTTAGTCCCCTGTCACAATGACACAGTGCCTGAAAACTTTATCATTGACGATACTGGCAGAACATACCTTATAGACTGGGAATATTCTGGAATGAACGATCCCTGTTGGGATGTGGCAGCCTACATTCTTGAATCCAAACTATCCTCAGAAGCTATCCACCATTTAGTTCAGAATTACTTCGGTCATCCACTCACCCCTATGGAAGAATTAAAAATAAAAAGCTTTATGATGGCACAAGATTTACTCTGGACAGCCTGGGCTTTAATCAGACATTACAATGGAGACGATTTTCTGGAATACTGCTGTATTAGATATGAACGCTTTCGAAGAAACATCAAGACAATGACTAAATCCCCCCATTGTTCCATTGCCAGCATGGTCCTGAGTTAAAACTACACAACGTATATTGGTGAAGTTCTAACGAATATTTCTTTTTAAAATGCAAAAAAGTCATGAGGCTGTACAATGTAGTACCTCATGGCTTTTTTCAATGTTAATGACTAGACTGATAAATGCGTTATTGTTGAACCTCAGAGTTACAATTTTCGTAGTTTTTTTTTGCGACCTTAGAGGTATTCCATAATATGCGACGAATAATAATTCTATTATAAGACACAAAAGTCACAAAATAGATTAAGGAAGGTGTAATTGTAACAATGAAAAAAAGTCTTGCAAAATGGTTTACTGGAATGATGATCGGAACACTGCTCCTGACTACTGCCGGATGCGGAGGGGGTTCTGCACCCGCCGCTAATTCTGCTTCACAAGGTGGAGAAGCTGCCAAGATCGGTGTCGTCGCCTATATGTCTGGGGGCGGAGCGGCCTATGGCCAGGCCCAGAAGGAAGGTCTGGAGCTCGCTAAGGATGAGATCAATGCCCTAGGCAAGGTTAAAATTGAACTTGTATACGAGGATTCCCGTGGGGACAAGACCGAGGCCATTAATGCGGCAAATAAATTAATTAACAAGGATAATGTCGTTGGAATTATTGGACCGACTTTAAGTGGAGAAATGTTTGCAGTTGGCCCGATTGCTCACCAGTCAGGAGTTCCAATCATGGGAACTTCAACCACGGCTGAAGGGATAACTGATATTGGGGAGTTTGTCTTTCGGAATGCATTGCCTGAGTCTTCAGCAGTCCCCCAAGCCGTCAAGATGGCCGTTCAAAAATATAACTTAAAAAAAGTTGCCCTTATGTATTCTAGCAATAACGACTGGGCCGTCTCCGGTTATAAGACGATGGAGCAAGCCCTTAAGGATAATGGGGTAGAAGTATTAGCTACTGAGACCTTTGCCGATAAGGATACGGACTTCTCCGCTCAGTTGACAAAGATTTCCTCCTTAAAACCAGACGCCGTCATGGTATCAAGCCTCTATCAGGAAGCAGCCCTCGTTTTAAGGAAAGCCAGAGAAACTGGAATTAATGTTCCCTTTGTCGGTACGAATGGCTTTAACTCTCCAGAGTTGATCAAGATCGCCGGCAAAGCAGCGGAAGGGGCGATTGTGGCGAGCCCTTGGTACCCAGGTAAAGAAAATGAAAAGATTAAGAAGTTTGTTGCAGATTATAAAGCAAAAAATAATAAAGTACCCGACCAGTTTGCCGCCCAAGCATATGATGCACTTTACATCTATGCTAGTGCTTTGGAGAAAGCCGGCTCAAGCACAGACCGCACAAAGCTACGCGACAGCTTAGCAACCATTAAGGATTTCCAAGGTGTCACCGGAAAGTTTGCTTTTGATGATAAGCGGAATCCCTTGATGGACGCTACTGTTTTGATCGTGAAAGATGGTCAGTTTACGGAACTTAAATAAACTTTAGGAGTGAAGGTCTTGTTTTGGCAACAATTGGTTAATGGCTTGACATTAGGAAGTACCTATTCATTAGTCGCCTTAGGATATACCCTAATTATGGGGGTCCTAAACATTATCAATATGGCTCATGGAGAAATATTTATGTTCGGAGCTTTCGTCGGATTGTTTCTGATGACTTATCTGAAGGTGAATATCTTTGTGGCCATGGCTGGCGCCATGGTGGCCGGTGCGTTGCTAGGTACTCTTTTAGAACTTCTGGCCCTGCGTCCCTTGAGACGCCGGGCCGTTTCCGATCTGGCTCCTTTGATTAGTACGATCGGAGTATCAATCTTTCTTGAAAATCTGGCCTTAAAAGTCTTTGGGCCGCAATCACGGGCTTTTCCTTCTGGAGCATTATCTGGAGCTCAGATACAACTTGGGCCGGTACGAATAACCCTTGTCCAAATTGTAATTCTTGGAATATCCTTTGGCTTGATGTTTGTTCTTCGTTTTTGGTTGTCTAAAACTCGTGTTGGCAAAGCCATCCGCACAACCGCTGAGAACATCGAAACGGCCAACCTCCTAGGTATTAACACCAACAAAATCATCTTATTAACCGTCGCACTCGCTTCAGGGTTAGGAGCCGTTGCAGGAGTTCTGGTTGGACTCTCTTTTAATGCAGTTGAGCCCACCATGGGATTGAGTATGGGCTTGAAAGGGCTTGCGGTTTTGATCCTTGGTGGAATGGGTAATATCACTGGAGCTATGTTAGGAGGCCTGATTCTAGGAATCGCCGAAGTATTCACTGTAGCTTACGGTGCATCTTCATATAGGGATGCCGTAGCCTTTGGTATGATTATTCTGATTTTATTTATTCGTCCTCAAGGACTTTTTGGGTCTTCGTCGCGACAAGGAGGACGCTTCTAAATGGACGTTATATTTAATCAATATTATCTTCAAATCGCAATATTTGTGTTGGTGAATGCCATCCTTGGGGTAAGCATCTATATGACGCTATCAACGGGGCAGCTATCATTGGGAAATGCCGGCTTTATGAGTATCGGAGCCTATACTTGTGCGATCCTGACCGTAAAAACAGGTTTACCCGTCTATTTGGCCATTCCAATCGGTGGTATCGCTGCAAGTTTCATTTCGATAATCATTGGATTTCCGGCTTTACGACTTACAGGAATTTATCTGGCGATTGCTACACTTGGATTTGGAGAAGTTGTTCGAGTCATCGTTTTAAACTTATCAATTACAAATGGTGCCTTAGGGATTTCCGGAATCCCTACCCTTGGAACAAAGATCGGCAAAGTGCTCTCTTCCCTAGGTTTATCTAAGGGGTTTGGCGGGTTAAGCGCTCAGCAGACCAGTACCTTGCTGGTTTTAGTTCTTCTCATTCTCATCCTCGCTGCTCTGGTATTTTTCTGTACGAGACTTAACCGCTCAAGAGTCGGTCGTGCCTTTGCTGCTATTAAAGCGGATGAGTCGGCGGCCGAAGCCATGGGAATCAATACGACGTATTATAAACTACTTGCCTTTGCTTTAGGAGCTTTAATCGCCGGGATGGCTGGCGGTCTATCCGCCCATTTAACCTTTTTTATCGGGCCGAAGGATTTTGCCTACCACCGTACCGTTGAGATCCTTACTTTTGCGGTCTTAGGCGGAAGCGACTTAATTATAGGTCCAATCGTCGGAGCATTACTGCTAACCTTGCTACCTGAACTGTTGCGCTCAGCTTCTGAATACCGTCTGATGATTTACGGAGCGCTGATGGTTGCTATGATGGCCTTTCGTCCTCAGGGACTCATTAGTGAGGAGACGGTTCGTTTCTGGAAGCGTAAGCTTGGAAGGAGGATTAAATAATGACGTTAGTCCTTGATCAAGTGAGTAAAAGCTTCGGTGGTTTGGCTGCGTTAAGTGACGTGAGTCTTAAGGTGAATGATGGGGAAATCCTAGGGATTATCGGTCCAAATGGCGCTGGCAAGACGACGCTCTTTAACCTAATCACGGGAATCTTTCTTCCTACCGAGGGAAAGATTAGCTATCAAGGTAAAAGTTTGTTAGGCATACGGCCGTATAAGGTTACAGCCTTAGGCTTAGCTCGGACATTCCAAAATATCCGTCTGTTTGGGCATATGAGCCCTCTGGACAATGTCATGGTCGGGGCACATTGTCGAACTAAGGCTGGAGTTTGGAAAGGATTATGGCGCACTCCCGCCCAGCGCAAAGAAGAGAAAGCGACCCGAGAACGTGCGCAAGCTCTACTTAAGTTAGTAGGCATTGAAATAGACACGGATGCCCCTGCGGGTTCACTCCCCTATGGGCAGCAACGGCGCTTGGAAATTGCCAGGGCCCTCGCCACAGAACCCGAATTAATTCTTCTCGACGAACCTGCGGCAGGGATGAATGAGAGTGAAACCGAAGACTTGAGTCTTTTGATTAAGAAAATACAAACGATGGGGAAAACCGTCATATTAATTGAACATGATATGAACCTTGTCATGAACGTCTGTGACCGACTCGTGGTGATTAATTTCGGGCAAAAGATTGCTGAGGGCACACCGGCCGAGATTCAGCAAAACCCGTTGGTCATTGAGGCTTATTTGGGCCGGGAGGAGGCGTAGAGATGCTGAACATCAGCGGTTTGTCAACAAATTATGGTAGTATTCAAGCAATCAAAGGGATCGACCTAGATGTTCCCAAAGGCTCGATCGTTTCCCTCATTGGAGCGAACGGAGCTGGGAAGACAACCACGATGAAGTCTCTTGTTGGACTTCTCAAGCCTCACGCTGGGCAGATTAAATTCCTAAGCCAGGAGATTCGAGGTTTCGCCCCTCACAAAATTGTAAACCTGGGTATGTCACTAGTCCCGGAGGGTCGGAATATTTTAGCAGGGATGACGGTTCTTGAGAACTTGGAAATGGGAGCCTATCAGAGGAAGGATAAAGAAGTTCTAGCTGATTTAGAGAAGATTTTTAAACGTTTTCCGATCTTAGGGGAACGGAAGCAACAATTAGGAGGAACACTTTCTGGAGGGCAACAACAAATGCTGGCGATTGGCCGTGCGCTCATGGCTAGACCGAAGCTTTTATTGCTTGATGAACCCTCCATGGGCTTGGCCCCTCTGGTTGTTGCTGATATCTTCAAGGTTATTCAAGAGATCAATCAGGAAGGTACGACCATTCTTCTTGTTGAGCAAAATGTCCGTCAAGCCTTAAAGATTGCTCGCTATGCCTATGTTCTTGAAACAGGGAAGATCGTCTTGCACGGGAAAGCTGAAGAGGTTGCCAAAAATCCTCGTGTTATGGAAGCCTACCTGGGCGGAGCGAAGGCAAATACCTAATGTATTTAATGCATTAAATGTATTTGTTAGTCAATTCATTTCATCATCTAATAATCCCCCCCTTGTCTAGGTGTGGGGATTATTTACACGAAGATTTTCTTTATTTATCCAAACCAATCCAACCTGTAAGCCGAAGAGAGGAGAAGTTAAAACATGGGAGATCACACCTATAAAATAGTAAAAAATAAGGTCACCGAAGGACTCCAGGATATGGAGTCACGGAAGGGACGATTTCGAGCCTTTGATGCAATTCGCCCAGCCATGTTAAAGATGGTTCCTAATTATCCCGAGCTTTCCGATCGTTTGCGCAAGATTAAAAAATACAGTATGGATCATATGGATGAAGTAATTGCGAAAGCGCAAAGGTCGTTGGAAGGAAAGGGCTGCACAGTTTACCTTGCTGAAACTGTTGATGATGCTCAGAGATATATTGCCAGCCTCATTCCGAATGAGGGGTTGGTGGTTAAGTCCAAGTCGAATGCGGGTAAAGAAATCAATATTTCACATTACCTCGAAGATCGTGGTGTGACCGTAGTAGAAACTGATCTCGGAGATCGAATTAACCAACTGGCGAAGTGCGAGGCGAGCCATTCCCTTGCTCCTGCTATTCACATTCCTATCGAAACAATAACCGAGCTTTTTTCTGAAGAGGCAGGAACAACGTTGGAATGCACTCCCGAAGCATTGGTAGTGTCTGCGCGCAAGGGACTCCGCAATTTTTTGGTTAAAGCGGATGTGGGAATCTCGGGTGCTAATGCGATTGCAGCAGATACGGGGAGTATCTTCGTGACTGAGAACGAAGGAAATATTCGGGCGGTTTCGATGATGCCTAAAGTACACATTGTGATCGCAGGTGTGGAGAAAATCGTCTCGACCCTTGAAGATGCTATGCAAGTTGTGCGGGCGGCAGCGGTCTTCGGCGTCGGCCAGGATATCGGGACCTATGTTTCAGTGATTTCAGGAGTGAGTGAATCCCTCGATCCTGATCTTGAGGAGTATTCACACGGTCAGGGGCCTAAAGAGGTTCATATCGTTTTATTGAAAAATGGTCGTAAGGAAGCGATAGATGCAGGATTTAAAGAATCTCTTTACTGTATCAATTGTGGAAGCTGCTTGAACTTCTGTCCAGTCTATGCGGAAGTTGGTGCTAAGTACGGATATAAGTACCTCGGGGGACGCGGCCTAGTCTTTGCTGCCTTTCATGGTGACTTAGAAAAATCTGAGGAAAATGGCTTGTCTCTCTGTATTGGATGTCAGAGATGCCAAAGTGCATGCCCCGTACAAATGGCGACACCAGCTATGTTATGGAAGCTTCGGCAAGATGCTGTCTCCAAAAAAGGGCTAGGTTGGAAGAAGGATTTGGTCTTCTCGATGTTAACCAAACCCCAGACACTACCAGTGGTAAGTAGACTAGCAACGACATTCGGAAAGTTAGCCTTAAAAGAATCTGGTAAGGGGATGACCTCCCGTTTAACGTTCAATTCCTTGGGGTTACCGCAAGAGCGTGTGATTCCGCGCTTCTCTGACAAGTCCTTTACGAAAATCGCCAAACCTAAAATGATTGCTAAACCGATTAAAAAGGTTGGTTTTTATCCTGGGTGTGTCGTCAATTACACTGAGACAGATCTTGGAGAAGCTCTTCTTCATGTCTTAGGAGAAAATAACGTTGAGGTTAAACTCGCCAAAGAGGATGTTTGTTGTGGTATCCCCAGTGTTGTGAGCGGAGATCTAGATCATGCCAAAACTATGGCTCTAAAAAACATCGAGATTTATAGTTCTTTCGATATCGATGCCTTGGTTTTTGTTTGCCCGAGTTGTGCAGTCGCTTTCAAAGAAGAGTACCCTAAACTGTTTGCGGAGGATTCCCCTGAGCTTCAGGAAAAGGTGAAAAAACTCGCTCTGAAGGTAAAAGATATTAATGAGTTCCTTATCCAAGATATTGAGTTAAAGCCTCCTAAACAAATAGTCACGGAAACCGTGACCTATCATGATCCTTGTCATCTCGCTCGAAGTATGGGTGTGAAAAAGGAGCCACGAGAACTTATCCAGAAGATCCCTGGGCTGAAATATGTGGAAATGCAGGATGCCGATACCTGTTGTGGATTTGGTGGATCGTTTAGCTTGAGCTTCTATGAACTATCACAACGGATTAACGAAGGAAAATTGAAGAACGTTGCCGATACTGAGGCCACCACTCTTGCGACGAGTTGTCCTGGATGCATGGTTCATTTCCGCGATGGGATTGCTCAGCACAAAATGAAGCAAAAGGTTTCCCACGTAATTCAGATTCTGAGCCGAGCCTATGGGAGGAGATGAGAAGAATGAACAGTACAAAAGTTCAAAGGATTTTAACGCAAATTAGTTCTCGCCGCGATACGCTTCTTCAGGAGTATCCTAATTTAGCTAGCCAGGTGCAAGCCATCAAGAGCACGATGGCGACCAATCTCAAAGAATCTGTTGAAAAGGCGACTACTTCTCTCAAAGGTAAAGGCTGTCATGTGATTTTTGCTAAGGATGCCAGAGAGGCTCAAGAGCAAATCCTGAAAATCCTGGCGGGCAATCAGAGCGTAGCGATGAGTAAAAACTCTGTTTTCACCGAAGTTGCTCTGAGAGATTATTTGAAATCGAATATGGTTGAGGTTCTTGATACCGATCTGGGGGAAAAGGTTGTCGGGACAAAGGTCGAAGCGCACCCTTGGATTGCTAGTATCAATACGTCAATCCCCAACAAAGAATGGGTAGCTCAGATTAAGGATGAGATCAAGCAACAGGTAGCCCATATGGAGTATGGAATTACAGGCGCAGAGGCCATCATTGAACAAAATGGAACCCTTGCCCTATTAGAAAGTGAGGGAAATGTACGATTCACCTCGAATCTTCCGTATAACCATATTGTGGTGGCAGGAATCGATAAAATCGTCCCCTCACTCGAAGATGCCTTGACCGTTTGTCGAGCGATCAGTGTGTATGGAATGGGAAAAGATATTCTTAAATATATTTCCTTTATCAGTGGACCTAGCAGAACGGCGGATATCGAGTTTAGGATGGTCCAAGGTATGCATGGTCCCAAAGAAGTGTATATCATTTTACTCGATAATGGGCGTTTAGCGGCGGCTGAAAACCAGCAGTGGGATTTACTTAAATGTCTGCACTGCGGAGGGTGTCTCGTCGATTGCCCAAAATACCTTGCAGAAGGGTTAGAGAGGGGCTATTATTACACCGGGAAAAGGGCAAAAGTCTTAGCGGCCTTTTTAGAGGGCTCCAAACAAGCCAACGATGCGGATTGTGGAGACTGCTCATTGTGTAATAAAAACTGTCCCGCGGGTATACAAGTCTAGCTGGCGCACTTAGAGCATTGCTGGATACCGATTTCGGAGATAATAAGCAAACAAGACTTCCAAGTCTTATTCGAAATCAAAAAGTCATAATGAAATGACAGGCGGTTCCAGGGTCAATAACTGCACAAACGAACAATGATGCCAAGAAAGCCTGGACCGATCGGTCCAGGCTTTCTTACAAAACAACTGATTAAATACAGCCATCTAATATTGCACTTAATGTACCTCTTAATCATTAAACAACAACATGCGATTATCTTCCTAAATAAGAAAAATGCATATAATCATTTGACGATTTCCAAGCGTTTCCTCCCCATGTAAAACCGTGTTTATTGAACGTGGTCACCACATTGCCTTTTTCAGGTAAGGAATAGATGTTGTTCGCTGGATCCCAAAAGGAGCCAGCTACAATTACTCCACCGCTGGTTATCATATAGTTCTCATTCTTGAGGCGTACATCTTCATGCACCTCAAAGGTTTTCGTTATGTATGCATCGTGCCATGAGCAACATTGAAGTTGCTATCTAATTCCCTTAATAGCAGAACCATATGTCCAGAATTTAATTATAATCATACAAATAAAGATCAGCTGCATATTATATCAATGAGTGAAAGGAAGTGAAGATCAAGTACACTAAGGTATTTATACAAAAGGCATAGTTTGAAAGGAGTGAAAATAAATAATGGGGACGATTTCAAGAAAAGTATATGCGATTATGCTCGCGATTTTATTCACATTATTTAGTTGCGCTACTCCAGTTTTTGCAGCAAACGACAGTGTCCATGGAATGCCTTTAAGATTTACCGTCTACATGGTGGTTGGCACAATAGCATTCATTGTAATCCTTGCTATTACGACTACACACAAAAAAAGTAGCTAAGGGTTCAAGGTACACTGAATCACTGGTGAAATGTTGTAACGAGATTAAAGTCCATAATCGCCTAAACCATTGGTTTAGGCGACTTTTCTGGCATGGCTACAGAAGAAAAGCAGGTGCCTCCCTCTATGAGGGTAAGAATATTGGAACACTTAAAGACTGGGTATGCCTCTTTAACTTCTTCGCTGATTTTAGTCAGTTGTGATGTCTGTGCCAACAGTCTGCCATGTATCGCCACTATGGTACTCTGGGGAACCTCTTATACATTTGCTCTAAGACCCTAGTCAGAAGTTCATTGAGAATTATGCGTGTCGAGTTGTCTTTTTAATTTTCTGAACCCAATATACATACTAATCCGCCATGGTAGAATCATGCTAAAGGCCAGGATAAAGAAAATACCGCTCATTTGGGCAGGATCGATATTTATGGTCTCAGCAAGAATAATTTTCGCAATCATCCTTAAAGCAACTAAGCCTATCAATGCTACTAAAAATAGCTTTGATCTTTGGAGATAGATTTGGTTGTCTCGAATTTCAAATTTAGAGGTTTTTATTAAGATGATCGAGAAAAGCATTCCCATGACAACGGAACTTATCAGTTCAGTGAATGTTGGCCTAAACATTGGTAGTATAAACATACTCGCACCAGTAGCCATGAACAATGGTGGTAAAATAATCTTTTTTGCTACTGCTGGTTTTTTTGTGTTTCTCAATCGCACCAAATTGACAACAACAACCATGAACAACGACACAACAATTGATGCAATTAGTAAGAACTGTTTTGTTAACATCATTATGATTAACCCTTCTGTCGTCCAGTTTTACACGTACCAAAATCTAACTGTTTGCTTTCATCAATGAAGCAAACAGTTAGATTTTGCAGACTTAAAGAGATAACGAGAACTTCTATCTAGCTTCCTATTGTTCAATTGTTCTTTAGAACTGACAACCATCCATAGACTTGATGGTTTACCACTGCCTAATAAACTTGCGGCAGATATTGCACTTACTGCAAGCTCAGAATTCGGAACCATAACACGTTCCATTGTACTATAAATCGTTTGGAAAGGCCAAACCAAGCTAATGAAATTCCAGTACCAAAGACTGAGTTGTTATTCACGTACTGCGTTGTGGATGAGAGAGCAACGCACTGGCTAACCCAATGCGTTGCTGCATGCCTTTACTATACGAACGGACTACCAAATACTCAAGCTTAAGACCTTACAAAATCTTTCTGTGTGCATCGAGTATGGAGCTGCATCATTATAACATTCATAAGCTTCTCTCCGCCTTAGCTTGAAATATGCTTGTTTAGTTTATCAATCAGTTCCTGTACCGAAACGCCATGCACCATGCAAGCCTGCTCCAGGCTTTCGCTAGTGGAAGAAGGACAACCCAGACAATGCATTCCCATCTCTAAAAAATAAGGTGCCGTTGTTTGGTCTGCCTTTAAGATTTCCCCGATTAACGTATTTTTTGTCACGGTCATTTTCATTTCCTCTTTTCTTTAAAAATATATTTAGTTAATTAAGCTTATTGATCTATTAACTTGGTGAAGAATCCAGGTCCTGTCAGGACTTGTTCAATTTTAGGCAAAGCGATCCCTAAGGCTTCTTTCAATACATCTTCAACGGTTTCCACCGCTACAATTTGAACCTTATTTTTAACTTCTTCCGGGACATCCAAAAGATCGGCAACATTATCTTTGGGAATCAAGACTTTGGTGATCCCAGCACGTTCCGCAGCTATCAATTTTTCCTTTAATCCTCCGATTGGAAGAACAACACCCCTAAGCGTGATTTCCCCCGTCATGGCCAGTTTCGCATCCACCATGATCCCGGTAATCAGAGAAGCAAATGCCGTAAATAGGGCGATTCCTGCAGACGGCCCATCCTTGGGAACGGCTCCGGACGGTACATGAACATGTAAGTCTTTATCTTTAAACTGAATGGCATTCACCGGCAACCGAGATTTCAAAAGACTTAAAGCAATCCTTGCCGATTCCTTCATAACATCTCCTAACTGACCCGTTAAGATGATGTGATCGTTTCCAGGCATTTCTGTTGCTTCGATAAACAGAATTTCGCCCCCCACCGGCGTCCACGCTAATCCGGTGACAACGCCCGGCGGATTAATTTCTTGAGCCATGTCATGCCTGGACATTTTTCTGCCCAGAATCTCCTCCAAGGCATCCGCTTCAACAACATAAGGTTTTTCAATGGTTCCAAGTACAATCTTTTCCACGACACTTCTGGCAATGGCGGCCAATCGTTTCTTTAGTCCCCTGACCCCGGCCTCCATGGTGTAGTCTGAAATGATGTTCTTTAAGGTTTCATCACTGATTTGAACATCAGCCTCCGTTAAACCATGTTCTTCTAGTGCTTCCTTAATCAAATGATTTTTACCAATGTTAAACTTTTCATTCATTGTATAACTTGAAAGCTGGATGACTTCCATGCGGTCCAACAAGGGGCCGGGAATGTTTTCAAGGGAGTTTGCTGTTGCAATAAAAAATACGTTGGACAAATCGTAAGGCAAATCCAAATAATGGTCTGTAAAGGTATTGTTTTGTTCAGGATCCAACACCTCGAGTAACGCACTTGCTGGGTCCCCGTTATAACCCGTCATTAATTTATCCACTTCATCTAAAACCATAACCGGATTCATGACACCAGCCTTTTTGATGCTTTGCAGGATGCGTCCGGGCATTGCACCTACATAAGTTCTGCGGTGCCCACGGACTTCAGCTTCGTCGCGAATACCACCCAGACTGAGTCTCGTATATTTTCGGCCCAATGCTCCCGCGATACTCTTGCCCAGGCTTGTTTTCCCGGTTCCAGGAGGACCCACGAGCAGAAGGATAGAACCATGTTTATCTTTCTTTAATTGCATGACCGCAAGATGCTGTATGATACGGTCCTTTACTTTTTCTAGGCCATAATGCTGCTCATCTAGGATACGCCGGGCTTCTCCAATATCAACGAGTTTCTCCGCCTTCATTTCCCAAGGTAGTTGTACAAGAAGATCTAAATAGTTTTGAATCACATTATAATCCGAGCTTGCAGGATTCTGACTTTCCAGTTTGCTTAACTCTTCTAGTGAAGCGCTTTGAATCTCTTCAGGCATGTGTGCCTCTTCAATGCGTGTTTTATAATCTTTCTTCTTTTTGCCGGCTGGTTCGTCTTCATTCAGTTCTTTCTGAATCTCTCTTAGCTGTTCCCTCAATACTGCTTCACGATAATTTTTATTCGCTTTTTCAGAAAACCGTTCGGACATTTCGATCTGGAGCTGAATCGATTCTTTGTAGTGTAAGAAATAATCAATAAACGTCAAACTGCGCTCCTTTAATGACGCTGTTTCCATCAAGGTATATTTTTCTTCCTTTGAGAATGGAAGAAACCGCGAGATATATCCTATCAGAACATTAAGATCCTTTATCTCATCAATGGCTTTTACAATACCCTCTGACTCTCTGAATTTGGCTCCAACTTGATGAGATATATTTTGAATATAGGTCATCATTTCTGTCTGACCGGTTTCGTTGAGGTCGATGACTTCCTGCGCGGAAACTGTTTTTCCAGTGATCATGTTTTCGGCAATGTTGATATCCGATACTTCCACACGGTTTAAGACCTTGACTTGAACATGGTATCCTTTTTCGCCGGGGTTCACCTCTAGTACTTCAAGGGCAACGCCTGTTGTGTAGAAATCCTCCACCTTGATTTCATGTCGGTCCCTATGGCGCTTTAACGGCAACGCCACAATCTCTTGATTTTTGTCTCGAATACAGGCCAGCTCATCCTCGCTGAAACGGTCTATTCTTAATGGATAAGTCATTCCTGGTAATAAAACAAGATTTTCTATTGCTAATATCATATAAATTGTCTCCTCTTTCATAAATGAATGCTCGTTTATTGACTTTTAAATAGGGAAGCGAGTTATTACCCTCGCTTAAGAACTACTAGTAATCTACCCTTTTGAGACCGAATGACCCTAGATCAGACTAGTTTCAAAAATCTCTAAGAAGTGCCTTTTGAATGATATAAATCAACTCGTCCAAGCGTTCCATGGCAATGCTTTCAGACTCACAACTTTTCACTGCAATCATTTTTACAGGGGAAAACAGAATAGCGTACAAATTATCATTGTTGAAATTATTTAATATCTGCCGTTTCTTTAAATCCGTCAGCAACTGATTTAAATCCGCCGGTCCCTTCATCGAACCACAACTGCTCTGAAGGACAGGGCAGGTACTGAATTGTTCAATAAAATGAAAGACTTCTTTGTTTTCAATAATAAAGAAATAATATCGCCGAATCAATTCCGCAATGATTTCTTCCCCCACCATATTGGGACTTAAACATTGAAGCAAATATTGAATCGTGTCTTCCGAATATTCCAGATATATTTCTCTAAGCATGGCCTCTTTATTTTCATAATAGATATATACTGTCGCTGGAGATACGCCAGCGGCCTTTGCTATTTTTGAAATAGATGTGCCCTGAAACCCCTCCTCCAGAATCAATTGCACTACTGCAATTTTAATGCATCTTTGCTTTTCGTCATCTTTTCTTCTCATGCGCGCCGCCTAACTTTTCGACAAAATTGATGATAAATTTATAATAAACGATCATTCATTTATTGTCAAGTGGGACGCGAGTGAATTTTTAAGCGCTGTAACCTGTCCCTCTGCATTTAGTTTGTTACATCCACAACTAAGAAGCTGAGTACTGCGGCATTCATCGGAAGATCAGATTCGCTTCATGGGTATCTGGATCCTTGGCAGCGAAATCGCTCAACTCCCATATAGTTCCTTGATTGTTCTAGCCTGTCCCAAATACGAATGCGCATTCGTATTTGGGACAGGCCTGGACAAGACGTGGCCCGGATAGGCAAAACCCGAAACAAACACCATAGGAAATGACGTGAGGGGGAGAAAAACGGACTTTGACTTTCGAACAAAAACGCTCTGAGAGAGCCAGAAAAGTGGAATGTGAAAACAAGCAAATTGACTGTCAGAGAGGAATTTGGACTTTTAAATTTAGTCTAATCGATTTTCATTTAAACAATAAGAGGTATATACTAGTGCATCCGGGTAAAAATTGGCCAACCTTACATAGTTATAGGACTCTAGAAACAAAGAAATTTAATGTAACCTTTTGACATGCTCAACCCCTCTATATATTGAAGGGGGACAATCAGACGAAAATGGGTTTTGGCCAACTTGTCATAGTGTTAGTTATCGACGCAACATCTTTAATTAAACACTGAAATTGAATGTATAAAGGAGAAAAGAATATGAAATTTATAGGTAAATCTAAAGCTATAGCAGTTACTATTTTATCTGGTGCCGTATTATTAACATCAAGTAGTGCTGTTTTTGCTTCTAGCCAGACTGAAGTTCAAGCAAAATCTGTCGTTTCTGAAAAGGCATCAGTTATTAGCCCAAATTCAGTAGTTCTTCCAACTGCGGTGTGGGATGTTGCAACCAAGGGGGGGTATTATTTTTCTGGATGGTCCAATACCCAGACTTTGTATACTGAGTATAGGATTACCGGCAAAACCACTTATCATCTTCATGTTTATGCGGCTAAGGCTATGACTGTGAAGGTGAAAGACATCAATACAGGCTACACATACTCTACTAAAAGTATGACCACAAACAGTTTTGCTGATTGGGATGTTTTGGGAAATGGAATGACTGCTTCATCACAAGTTTATGTTTCATTTTCGGGCACAAACATTGACTTTAATGGAACTATAGATTAATGAAAAAAGTATAATATTAAAAGCCCCTAAAGTCATAATATTGGATTCAGGGGCCTTCTTTAATTTTTAGAAGGTCTTTTTCTATGGAGGTTTTATTTTTATATGTCAAGTAATATGCTAAAAGTATTAGCTTTGTTTTTTATGGTAATAGATCATATCGGGAGTTTTATTCCCGGTTTGCCTGTATATTTTCATTGGATAGGAAGACTCTCCGCACCTATTTTTATATTTTGTTCTGCATGGAGTTTTACATATACAAGTAACAAAAAAAGTTATCTTATAAGGCTTTATGCTGCCAGTTTGGTAATGGCTATAATACAGTGTTGGCTTGTTATAGATAACAATTTTTTCAGATCGCTTTTCTCCCTGTGTGTTATTATATTTTTAATAGACTCCTATAAGAATAAAAATACAAAATTCAAAAAATATTTATATGTTTATTTGACATGGCAAATTATTAGCGTTGCTATTTGTATCTTTTTGCTAAATGTTATATTTCCGTCGGCATACTTCGTCTCTTATTTTTTATCGGCACTGTTTGGAAACGTATTTTTATTAGAAGGTGGACTGGTTTATGTATGTTTGGGTGTTTTAATATACCTAACAAAAAACAATAAAAAATCATTGATTATAGGATATATAAGTTTCTGCGTTCTTTATTTCATAGTAACAGTAAAACCCTATCTGCCAATTTTCCTTGGCAAACTGTATACTTGGGGTCTGCCCTTTTTATCTGATACCATTGAATATACACTAAACATGATTATCGGCTTAAGACCAATGGATATAGGAGGGTCAATGTTTTTCCAAAATTATCAATGGATGATGATAATGGCCTTACCCTTTATACTTGCCTATAATTCTAAAAGAGGTAAAAAGATGAAATACTTTTTCTATATATTTTATCCTGTTCATATCGTAATACTTTTTTATGTTGGAAATATGATTTTTAGATAAAACAAAGAAGCAGAGTTGAGAGTTAAAGACCTTAATTCAGTAAATCCGGTCAGGATCGAGGCAAAAAAAGAGATGCAAGATAAGTTATAAAGATATAGGGATGTCGCCAACAAAACCTACTATAAGCGTGCCAACAGTGACAAGTTAAGATTAACACATGATTATCTTTTATTATTCTTCATGGCCTCTACTAAAGCGTCTATGACTTTGAACTGAGATCTATATCCCAGAATACAAAAATTAAGAGCCCTCCCAGTAGAATCAATTATCTACTTAGGGAGGGTAATTTTATAGAAAACAGGAGAGCAGCAAATATGTTTTAACCCTCTTTCGCTATCAAATTTTGTTTACGCCTCCCTATATAGAGACTAAAACATGGCAAAAGGTTACGTGAAAGGTAATATTTTTTAATTTAAGAGGATTTATTTGATATTCCTTGAATTAGTAATCGAGGGGGGTTAAAAATTGTCATTATATGGTATCGATTTAAATATATTTGAAATTCTTGTCAAGCAAAATTATAAAAAAGTCTACCAAATTGTTTATACTTATACCAAAGATAAATATATATCAGAGGATGCGGTTCAACAGGCGTTTATGATAGCCTATAATAAGATACATCAATTGAAAGACAAGGATAAATTTGCTTCGTGGGTTATTTCTATTGCTATAAATGAAGCAAAAAGAATGTTAAATGATAAAAATAATGCCCCTATGATCACCTCGATAACGGATATCCACTTAAACCAGCTGCCAGATAGTAAGGAATATGATATAGAACTCAAAGAAGACATTGGCAATGTCCTTAATAAATTAAAACAAAAAGATATGGAAATCTTAGTGTTTAAGTATTATGCTGACTTAACATTGCAACAGATAGCTGATTTATTGGGCAATAAGCTATCAAATACAAAAGTTAGATTACATAGAGCGAAGGAAGCATTTAGAAAACTGATTGATAATGATATTAATGAAAATATAGGAGGTTAATACTCAAATGGCCTTATCAGAAATAGAGCTTGACCAACTAATAGCAAGTCATCTGTCAAAAGATTTAGATGCCAATATTGAGGTTCCCGATATTGAGGATCAATGGCAGAAAATTAAGGGACAGATATTAAAAGATAATCCAGTAATCAAAAGAACTTCACCTAATATAAAGAGAGTCGCTGTGGCTGCTGCAATTCTCATATCAATTGGCTCATTAAACTTCTTGTACCCAAACAACGCAAATGCTGTGGGGGGGAAGATCGCTGAGTTTTTTAACTATATTGTTGGAAAAACAACACAAAATAAAGCTGAAACTTACAAATCGGTTAAAGACTCTGGTGTGCCAACGATACAGGATGTTGGAGATATTTTTGAAAAAGAAGTTACGCTTGCTGAAGCGCAGACTTCGATCCCTTTTAAGTTGGCCACCCCAAGTTATCTACCACATGGAGCTAATATAACAAGGGTTGTTCTTACGTCTCTAGGCGCAGATGTTTATCAGATTTCTATTGAATATAATTTTAATGAACGTGCAATCGTTTTTAGCCAACAAGTTAGCTCTAATGGGATTTCACGGGGAACGTTGTATGATACAGATGATACTGTTATAAAAGAGCTATTCGTTAACGGTAGCCCCGCTATCTTATTTATGAGAAAGAATAGGATAAACACTTTAAATTGGGAAACAAGGGGTCTATTGCTACAAATTAAAGGAGAAATTACCGAAGATGAAATTATAAAGATGGCTCAATCTGTTAAATAATAAATACCACGGCTTAAACCGTGGTATTTATTATTTAGGGATAACATAGCTGTACCCTTTAATTGTTGGATTCTTGAGCATGATACAGGTTAACTATTATTCATAATAAATAGATGTCGAGTAAGATTGACCGCTCTCGTTTACGCCGCCATTCAATGATGTGTGTTGTGCCATTACCCTATAATTATACCCCTTTGATACTGTAATGGTCTTTCCCCCAAAAACATAATCCGAATTGGCGTTACTGTAACTATAGCTGCTTAATGTAGACCATTTCCCTCCGGAATAATATTGCAAACTCAATTTTAGACCTATTTCCCCGACTGCATAGGATGTTGATGTTGAACCAGTAATCCTGATTGTACCATCACCATTGTTAGCTATATAGCATTGTCCATCTGATATTGTTTCGTAAGCTTGTGGTGTTACTACCCCACTCCCGCTTAATTTGGCTTCCGTAGCTCCTAAAGCTACTTGGGTCCCTAGCAGCATGAAGATAGCTAGAAGCAAAGGAATAAGTTTTTTCATTGCACATGTCCCCTCTCTGTTATTCTAATATATAGAGTATAAGAGTGGTTCAAAAGGTTACAAGTATTTGGTGTAAATTTTTAAAAGCAATACGGAGGGTGTAGTTACTTGGGGTAATTGACTTAAGGAAGAAGGACTTAAATATTACTAATATTTAACATCCGATAATGGGTGCGTATAGGAACCTAGCGATTGATTAAGAAACGCTTTAGCTCAATGCGTCTTTTGAATGAGTCAGAAGGAGTTCATTATTTCAGACGAAACCTATTCAAAAACAGAATTACACCTCTGTAAAACTGGTCATTACGGACCATGACGGTAAAATACTCTTTGAGCATCTATAGTAGGTAGTTAGTTAGTTGGCATCAGCTAATAGAGACATTTAAGATACTTTTGGGTCGATTCAATTAGCAGTATAACAGCGAGTTTTCTCAAACTGGTGTTATTTCTTAACAGTTGGTAAAATTTTTGCCAAACATATGTAACCTTTTGTACCCCTTTTATACTCTATATAATGTGTGAGCAAATAAATCTAGTACTTCACTCGCAAATTCAAGTTTTAGTGCAAATGTTAATGCAACTCTAAAAGTGTATACCTCTGGATCGTTCGGCGAAATTCAAAATTGTACTGGTATAGGGTCAAAGATGGCAGTCGGAATGAGTGGCTCCACATGGACCCAGATGTATACATGGTCAGACCCAGCTACAGGATCATCAGAATTTCCAACCACATCGGTTACAATAGGAGCTAGCGGATATTATGTACGTGTTGTATCTAACAGCGTAGGATTCTCGGGCGGAGCAGGTTTTACGGTAACGGGCGAGACCTCTAGTACTACAACATATACCTCTGAAACTCAAAACCTCACCTATACTTGGAATTTGTATTAATAGCTCAGCTCCGTTAATAGTTATATTGACAATATCAGTTAAGTTATGCGCTTAATTGATATTGTCACCACATAGGTAATAGAATGAACTAACGACTTGTTACTCTAAAATAATTTCTTCATTTTTTTAGCTTTCGCGTTCAAATATGTTTCAATTATTGTTGGAGTTAACACTAATTGCAAACATATTTACATAATAGGGAGGAGAATAGTTAATGTTTATTTCAAAAAATAAGTGGATCTTAATATTTTCCGTTTCAATAATTGCAATATTAATTTTATTTTTAAGTTTGAAAGATAAGCCTAGTACTGTAAAAATTAATAATATGGAACAGGCGAAACAATATCTTGAAAATCATACATTTGGCGATATATCCATGATGCAGTTATATAATCAAATTCTTGTCTATAATTCTAGTATTGATCAAAAAATAGAATTAGAAGAATTAAAAATTGGACTTACTACTGATTATAAAGTAAGAGTAATGATTATGAATGTCATTGATACGTCTAATGCTGAGTTGAAGAGTTACTCTATACAATATAATAAAGAAACTAATTATTTAAATGTAATAGAAAAACAAGGAGAAGAAAACAAAACAAGACCATCCGCAACAGAAGTCTTAACAAAACTTGATAAGTACAAAGACCGAATAACGTTTCCCAAAGGAAATTATTCCTATTATAATGTTAATTTTTATTCATCGGGCTCTATAGGCCCAGGAGATAATCTATATGCAATTAATGATCAAGGTGTACATATGATAAAGGATACAATGCTAGAAGGTTTAATTTTTATGGTATATGGAGATTCCATAAAAAAAGAGGATTCTCCGATTTATTACATAATGACTTATTAATGGGGTTGCATACATGACTAAATTATAAAATCAACCTTTTACCTTTTGTACCACTTATATACTCTATATATCAGAATAATGGCGAGTAGGGAATTGGTCAAATTGCATAATTTCAAATATATGTATTTAAAATTATGATGAGGTGATATAATTTTACACGAGGCGTGTTGAGGTGGCGGAGTGGTTGATCGCACTCGACTTAATCGAGCGGTGGCTTAGGTCATTCGCGGGTTCGAATCCCGTCCTCTCCTTGAACCTTAAAAATCGTTTATTGGGCAACTTTTATGGAACGATACACATTTATTACATGAGTCCAACACAAAAGCACCAGCGTCCTTTCTGGACCTGCTGGTGCTTTTGTCATAATCTCAGTTATAGGACGCAAAAAGCGATTTGAACGTTATCGATCAATGCGATACTTTTTAAAGGAGAATGAACGATGAACCCACAAGAAAAAGTTTTTGAAATGCTTAATGCTTTAAATATCGAATACCAGATCATTAATCATCCAGCTGTTTTTACAGTGGAAGATATGCACCTGAACATAACTCAATATGGGGATGTGTGTAAAAATCTGTTCTTAAGTGATGCAAATGGTAAACGTCATTTCCTTGTGGTTTTAGATAAAGACAAAAAGGCCGATTTAAGAATTATTCGAAATCAACTAGGTTGCACAAGATTGAGCTTCGCTTCTGAAGAAAGGCTTTTTAAATACTTGCATCTTCAAAAGGGGCAAGTAACCCCACTAGGGATAATTAATGACCCGGATTCTTTTGTCGAGGTTGTACTAGACAATGATTTAGCAGGAAAAAACAAGCTTGGATTTCATCCGAATGATAATACTGCTACGGTATGGATTTCTTTTGATGCTTTGAAAAAAATCATTGAGCAAAATGGTAATATAATTCACTTTGTAACTATTTAAACCGGGTGCTTTATGTAATGGACCTAGTATTTATAGCCATCAGAAAACGTGGATTATTCTATCATGACCGTCAACAAAATGCGGCTAGGTTTTGAATACCTGCCGCATCGTTGGAAATTCAAGTTATTCGGCATCTCCCCCACTTGTCACATTTTCTCCGTCATACCTCTCACTAGAAAATCAATTACCTTATTTTTATACGCTTCATGGGTCACTGGATCCTTGGCAGCGAACTCGCTCAACTCCCATATCAGTTCCTTGAATGTTCTAGCCTGTCCAAGAATCGTATACGCGTAAGATTCTTGGACAGGCCTGGCTTCTGTATAGATGTTACTTTTTTATAGTTTGGCCGCAGACTGTAACCTCTGGACAAGCAGGATCATAACTAAATGGACAGGCTGAGTTCACCGCGGCTGGTCAATAGGTCGGAAAGGATGTGAGGACGATGGCGGTAAATGCGACGTCTTTAAATTCGACGCTGATTGTAAAATACCAACCGGGACCACACCCGCCGGCGGCCCGGAGATCAGGCAGAAAAGCCTGAATGATGTGAAGGCTAACGCCATGGTACAGGATGTTTATGATGTGGCGGCAACTTTATGCAACGGTCTCGTCCCTAATAACCTTCCTCATACGTTTAATCCATGTGCTCGCATAAGAGAGACCAGCTTTTCACGGTTTGTATCCTCCATAGTAGTGAGAGGCAATCTGAGATAATCCTTGCAGAAACCCATAGCTGCCATAGCAGCCTTGACCGGAATAGGGTTTACTTCACAAAACAGTGCGTCTAAAAGGGTAGAAAATTTAAATTGCTGCTCTGCACTGCCGGCAATGTCACCATTAAAGAAACGGGTGCAAATCTCACGTGTCTGTGCCGGCATAATGTTGGAAAGCACAGAAATGCCACCAATTCCACCAAGCGCCATAAGTGGAAGTATCTGATCGTCATTGCCTGAATACAAATCAAGCTTGCCACGCACACGCGCCATCGTTTCAACAATCTTCGAAATGTTACCATTTGCTTCTTTAATCCCTACTATATTTTCGTGTTCAGCTAATACCTCGTAGGTTGCGGGCTCAATATTAATCCCTGTCCGTGAAGGCACATTATAGAGAATGATAGGCTTTGTACTCTTGTCTGCAATTTGTGTAAACATTTTAATCAGGCCTTTTTGCGTAGCCTTGTTGTAATACGGGGTAACTACGAGCATTGCATCCGCACCTGCTTCGCAGGCACAAAGAGTGAGGTCATGCGCGTATTCGACGTCATTACTACCCGTGCCTGCGATGATCGGCACTCTGCCTTCTGCGTGCTGAACTGCGAATCTAATTGCTGCTCTGTGCTCGGCGTCAGTTAGGGTCGACGCTTCACCTGTGGTTCCACAAATCACCAGAGCATCAATCTCTTCTGCAATTTGCCAATCGATCAATTTACCAAGCTGTTCATAATTAATTCCTGTTTCGTCCAGAGGAGTGATGAGAGCAGTGGCGATACCTTTGAAAACAGTGTTCTTTTTCATATTAATTCTACGTCTCCTTTTAAATAAAAAAATAGCTGATACGGAATCAGCTACTAAATTACCCATATGATTTTCCAATCATACTGTAATATAGATAGCTCTCCGCAAACGCGACAGTTGAACAAATCTTATTTTGTTCAACCAGCCCAGTCCCCACGTAATTGGGATGGACTTCGGCATCTACACCTTTCACCGAAGCTACGGTCTTGCGTAAACCTTAACAACTTCGGGTACTGATTGTACAATGCACCTCTATCGATTATATTCAGTCTATTCATATATCGTTATACTTGTCAAGCCCAAATTAGTAGAAGCACAAGGATACGGGAGTACAATGGAGCGGTTCTTGTATATTAAATCCTTCTTGCATAGTAAAGGGTTCGGAAATCAAACCTTTTAACGATACCTATACTTTTTAACGAAAGGTAAGAATTCTGTCCGAGGAGGTGTGCATCTTTTAATGATAATGTGCAAAAAATGAAAAGCGTCGTTTCAAACGATGCTAAACTTGCTCTAAAAGGCCGAAATGCCCAGTGTTACTGGACTTTCAATTGTATCAATTATTGAGTTATGTTATGTCTAATAACTCAATAATTGATACAATTGAATTATGTACATCCTTGTGCTTCGAGGGGGGTGCATTTTCATTTAGTGGGGTGCGAATTTAAGAGGGTGCCCTTAGGGCTAAAGAGTGCTTTTTTATGGGATATTGCTAAAGCTGTACGGTTGTTCCAAAATTATTAACGATTAAGGGTTGTATAGCTCTTGAAATTTTAAATGCCGTATCAGAGACGTTCCCTCCTTCTAAAAGTAAGGACGCAATCTTTCCTGAAGAGTCAATATAATTTATTATGAGGTAGTAAGTGTACGATCTCTTTTCCTTGCTTCTGACTCTCAACCCTATAGCAAGCCCTGTTTGGCCGGAAATTAATTCTCCAACGATTCCTTGTGCCGCACTACTATAAACGATGTTTGCTATTTCAACATCTGTTTTTACTTCGGCTGCTCTTATTTGATCGAGATCAAGGTTAAATGTAATTCCTCCACCCTCAACGACGAGGCTATTAGCCGTCACGTATACATAACACGATGTTTTTTCCGCTATCGGGAGTCCCTCTACGTGTATTAGGCTACTATCGACAATTATTCCTCTTTCTTCCTTCAGTTGTTTTTGCTGCTTCTGCACCTTTAATTCCCTCTTTGCCTTGAATCCAAAAAATGCAAACATGATCGCAAATACAAAGGGTATCCAGGGATTCTCAACGCTTCCTGGCTCCATAAGTCCAATTAAAAAAATTCCTGAGCCTAATATGGCTACAAATATACATAAGATAAAAGCTACAAGTCCAATGACCCTATTATACATTGATTAACCGCCCCACCTTTTTACCCATATCATACCAGTAGGTAACGATGATTACAATTCATCGTTACCTACTGGTATGCTCATAGAATCAGCCAATTGTTGTAAGGTGAAATCAAAGTCCATCTCTTTCCCTACACTGCTTTTGCCCTCATCAATATAGTGACTTATATCGCAAAAAAATCTTTATTCCAAATATCTGAAGTTATATAGTTTTGAATTTCATTCAACATTACTACTCGAAGATTATCGGGGCATCAAAGTTTGCGGCATAGACGCTACCAGTAAGGGCATCTGGGAAGTTGTTGCCAGTGGCTATACAGACGCTTTGTCCCGATAAATCGAAGTATTGGGCTACAGCCAGAGAGATTGCATAACGGTCTTGAATGAAACTTAAGAAGAAAGCCACCCCTTTCGAGGTGACCTCCGTTTCTATATAAAATCTTCCTTCACATACTTTGAGTAAAATCCGACAAGCCCTTGCGCTCCGGCTTTAGGCCTTCGGCAAGCGCAAGCGCCTTTTCCCAGGTTTTTTCTGTTTCATATTTAAGAAATTCGTATAGGGATTTCAATTCCTCAACTTCATCATACTTCTGGAGGCATTCATAGTACAGCCGCTTCTCCTCGTCATAGACAATAAGGGGCGGATGGTCGCGGGTCATGAGAAAATAGTTCAAAAGGGTCCTGCCCACTCTGCCATTACCGTCCGCGAAAGGATAAATGTACTCAAACCGGGCGTGAAGATAGGCGGCTGCTTTCACTACATCCCCGCCATTGTAGGCATTCATTTCGGCTATCAGCTCCGTCAGGTCACGTTCCACATCATCCGCGGCGGAACCAACCTCATGGACTCCAGTCACATAATCGTGTTTTTTAAACTCACCCGGACGTTCCTCGTTTTCTATATACCTGCGCTCATCGTAGGTGCCGCTGGTGAGAACCTTATGGATTTCTCTGATCAGCTCGACACTCAGAGGTTCCTTTTTTACGATTTTGTCTTTTAAAAACTCATAGCAGAGCTTTTGGTTTTGCTGTTCGAAGATAGCGCGGGGACTGCCGGTGTAATTTGCAACCTTGCCGTTTTCAAAGATTCCTCTTGTATCGTGATAAGTGATTTCGTCGTTTTCTATCTTTCCGGAATGGAACGCAAACAGGATACGGAAGCTGTCAAGGTATTTGTCCAGCTCGGCGGCAGACAATATTTTGTATGACTTCCACAGTTGGACGGCCCGGCTGTATTGCTCCATGTGCGTTCTCCCTTTTTCACCATTACTTTCCTATTATACCATACCGCTCGAGATTTTAAGCAAACCTGGAGATTCCTTTCTGTTAGGAAGAATCCTCATTGGCTTAAGAAATTTCAGTTCTTCTTAATTGCAGAGCTAATCTCACCCATTCTCCCATGAATCCTATTTATTTTATTTCCTGTTTTCGGGTCATTAGCGGTGGTTGGATTAGGGAAATGAACCTTAAAAGCGCTGCCTTCTCCAAGTTTGCTGAATACTTGAATTTGTCCCCTATGTTCACTAGCAATCCAGGCAGCAATCGCTAAGCCCAGACCTGTTCCGCCTTGTTTTCGAGAACGGGCTTTATCAACCCTGTAAAATCTCCTAAAAATCTTTTCTTTCTCAGAATTATCAATCCCTATACCGCTATCTGTCACCGAAATTTCAATTGCATTTTGTATTATAAACATTTTCAAGCTAACAGTACCGCCTGCCGGTGTATATTTAAAAGCATTATCAAGGAAGATGCTTACCATCTGTCTTACCAAGACTTCATCACTATACATTATCACCATAGGCGCTATAGATGATGTGAATATAAGGTTCTTACTCCGAAACAGGGGCTTAAAACGAGAGACAAGTTGGGTCAAAAGATTTGACAAATTAAATTCGTCATGTTTAAACTGAATTTCACGCGCATCAATCCGGGCAATAAACAACAAGTTATTAATCAGCTTACCCATATTCTCGGTTTCACTGTAAGCATTTTGCAGCCAATCAATATTATCTTTAATACTGCCGTCCTTGTCTGCTAACGCGACATCTAGGTTACTTTGTACTACTGTCAGCGGGGTTCTCAGTTCGTGTGAAACATCAGCGATAAATTCTCTTTGCCGCTGCCAGGCATGCCTGACCGGCATCATAGCCCGACCGGCCAGCCACCACCCAAGTAAAGCCGCTACAAGAATAGATGCCACACCGGTTGCTATTAAAAGGTTAGTAAACTTGCTGATAAACTTATTAAGCATACTGAGATTACAATACGTCTGTACAACTCCATTTTCCTCGTTGTCATGAAAAGGAGTTGAAAAGATTCGATAATCAATTCCTTGCAGACTGATGATATCCCAGCGTTCTTCTTGGTCCAGCCAGGTCTGCAGTGCAAATTCCTGACTTTCCTGAAAAAGAGCCTGATTTTGGATAGTAGATTGGGTTATATCTATATTTTCATCCCGCAAGATATATTTAAACAACGGGTCAATATATTCCTCACCCGCGGGAATATTGCCCTTTTTAGGCGGTCTATCATCGAATTCCGGCAAAATGTTCAGATCTCTTACCAAGGCTGCCTTTACTTTCAGATCTCGGTCGGTTGTGATTTTATTGGTATAATGTACATTAAAATAAGCAATGCTGATGAACAGAGAAATAAACAATACTAACATCAGTGTATAGTAGAAATTTAATCTCATCCGCATATTGCGCAGTTCTCTAAACATAATTACCTCGCTTCCAGGGTGTAGCCAATTCCCCTCACCGTGGCAATAACATGACTGGCATTACCTATTTTCTTCCTAAGATAATGAATATATATTTCTATGTTATTGTCGGTTACCGTATTATCGTAGCCCCATACTTTATCGATTATTTGCTCACGGGTAAAGACCATGCCCGGCCTTCGCATGAGCATCTCCATAAACTGCACCTCTTTATAGGTGAGCTTAATTTCCTCCTTATCAATGTTAAGTGAAAGGCTGTCTGCATCCAGGCTCATATTACCTAGACATAATTCTTTACTGATATAGACAGATTGGATTCTGCGCGATAAAGCCTTTATTCTGGCCATAAGCTCTGCCATCGAAAAGGGTTTTCCAAGATAATCGTCGGCGCCCAGATCCAGACCGGAAACGCGGTCGGTAATCGAATCCAGAGCAGTTAAAAGCAATACCGGAGTTGTTATTCCGCGGTTGCGCAATTCTTTCAATAGTTCCAAACCACTTTTGCCCGGAATCATAATATCTAATATGATAATATCGTAGATTCCTTTTTCCGCCAGCATTAAACCATCGTTTCCGTCTTCAACACAATCCACTTCATAATTCTTCTGCTTAAGAGTATGAGCTATTGCCGCGCTTATCCGCTCTTCATCTTCGATTATCAATACTCGCATGACGGCCACCTCAATTATTGATAGAACTTTCGCCTTGACACAATGCGCTTTTTCTGTCAAAGGTGAAAGCTCCCTATCAAATTCCTTCTGTATCCTCTTTAGCTGTTTATCGAATTATTGCCCAGAACAAGCTCATCCTTATTTCCGGAGAACTTGCGCATTACTTTACTTCGCCAGTCATCAAAAATACTATATACGACCGGCACCAAGACTAGTGTCAGGACAGTAGACACCAAAAGACCTCCGACAACAACTGTTGCCATAGGCGCCATGGTTGAGGCCTCCTCCCCTAATCCAGCTGCCAAGGGAAGCATAGCCAATACAGTGCTTAGTGAAGTCATCAATATAGGCCTTAGTCTTACCCGGCCCGCTTCGATAATCGCTTCGTTCTTCCCCATCCCTCTGTCACGAAGCTGTTTCAGGTAATCAATTAACACAATGGCGTTAGCAACTACAATCCCCATCAGCATAATAATCCCGAGGAATGAGCTTACACTCAAAGATTTGCCTGTTATCGCCAGCGATAAAATGGCTCCGATGATAGCTGTAGGCATGGTAAACATGATTATAAAGGGATCAAAGAAAGATTCATACTGTACAACCATGACCACATACACCATAATAATCGCTAACACCAGGGCCATAAGCAGGCCCGAAAAGCTTTCCTGCATTTGCCTATTAGCACCACCGAAGCTAATGCTATACCCTTCTGGCAGGTCTATCTCGGCAGTTTGGGTTCTGATTTCCTGGTTAACACTATTGTTATCCCGTCCATAGATATCCCCGGTGACCGTGGCCTGGCGAACCTGATCAACACGATTGATCTCGACCGGTGCCCGGCCCAGCTCAAAAGAAGCAATATCGGACAACTTAATATTATCACCTTTTGCGTTAGTTATGGTCAATTTCTTTAGATCTTCCAGATCCTCAACAGCCTCTTTATACCCAAGTGCAACAGTAATATCCTCACCATTATCACTATAGGTGAAGGCCTCTAGGCCATTCATCACATTTTCTACTTCCGAGGCAATAGCAACCGGCGTCAGACCGTACATGGAAGCTTTGTCCCCGTCAATGAATACCTTTACTTCCGGTTCTCCATCTGTCAATGAATTGCTTACATTGCGGGCACCGGAAACCCCTTTTACTATATCGGCCACCTTAATCGAAATCTCTTTCAAGGTATCCAGATCATCTCCTTCGATCTCTACGCTGATGTCGTCGCCAGCCATACCGCCCATGGTCGTATTTTTAGTTATTTCAATTTTGGCTCCTGCGACTGAGGCTACTGATCTTCTTAATTCCTCCATGATTTGGTCAGTGCTTCTGCCCTTTTCTGTTTCGTCTGCAAGGGTGGCAGTGATACTGGCCTTATTATTACTGCTGCTCCTAGACATTCTCGACCCACTACTGCCTACCGTTGTGTAAACATCCTTCATTTCCGGAACTTGAAATAAAATATCTTCAATCTGAGCTATGATGGCATCAGTATCATCGAGGGAAGACCCTCTATCGGTTTCAATACTGATCGATATTTCATTAGATTCCGAGGAAGGGAAAAACTCCATCCCGATAGAGGTTACCGTCAGCAGTGAGGCTACCATAAGTACTCCTACGGTAATAAGCACTCTGCGGCGGTGCTCTAATGACCAAGCTAGAACAACTTTGTATTTTTCACCCAAATTATCTATCGAATTGCCAAAAGCATTGACTATTCGGGCAAATATATTTTTGCGCTTAGTCGGATCAACTGCCTTGATGACCTTATTGCTCAGAAAGCGTGACGAAAGCATAGGGACTACAGATATCGCTACAACAAAGGAACAAGCGATGGCTATACATATAGTCGCTGCCAAGGGTTTAAACATCATTCCGGCCATTCCTTCGACTGTCATCATCGGGATAAAAACTGCAAACAGCGTAAGGGTAGATGCCAGAACCGCTCCACCGACTTCCTTCGCTCCCAAAATAGCTGCTTCCTTCATGGAAAGACCCAAGGCCCGATGGCGGTGAATATTTTCATAAACCACAATAGAATCATCGATGATTCTACCAATCCCCATAGCTAAACCGCCTAGGGTTATGGTATTGACCGTATAACCGAGAAAATACATTCCGGTAAAGGTTGCAATTAGAGACAAGGGGATGGATATAAAGACAATCATGGTACTGCGCCACCTGCGCAGGAACATCACCAATACTACCGCTGCCAGTACAGCTCCTTCGTACAACATGCGTTTAGTGGAATCAATAGACTCCTGAATACTTTCAGATTGATCTGAAATTATCTCGTAATGCAGCTCGCCACCCAATTCTTGGCTAATTTCCTCAATTTCATTCTTAATAGCTGTACAGGCATCAACCGTATTAGAGCCCGATTCTTTTTGACAGGATATCCCTACTGAGGTTTCGCCATTTAACCTCGTATACATAGTCCTATCCGCCGTAGTATCTTCAATAGTGGCAATATCTCTCAGATAAATAGTGCTTTCCCCTATAGTTATGGGAATATTACCAATATCGGCAACCCGATTATACTCCTGTATAGTACGAACATAATACTTGCGGTTCCCATATCTAAGAGATCCCGTTGACATATCGAAGTTTCCTGCTTGCATGAACCCGTTAATATCCTCTAAAGTTAATCCGTAACTTTCCATTTTATTAGCATCTAACTCTACTTGGATTTCCCGTTCCTGCCCACCTGTTATGGAAACTGAAGAGACTTGAGATATACGTGATAAACGCGGTTCAATTGTATCTTCTGCCAAGCCTTGTAACTTTGCCAGCGACATGTTCTCACCGGATAAGCTGATCTGAATAATTGGCATCGAGGAAGAATCAAATTTCATGATAGTTGGGGAAGCTGCTCCGTCAGGAAGCCTGCTTTCAATCGTCCCCACTTTATCCCGGATATCGAGAGCAGCTTGATCCATATCTATACCATAATTAAAGGTTATCATAATCGTAGATGAACCAGAACTAGATGTGGACTGGATGTCCTCAACATCGCTCAAGCTAACTAGGGCAGACTCTAAGGGTTTAGTTACTTCTTCCTCAACAGATTCCGGACTGGCGCCTGTGTATGTAGTCATAACAGTTATCATAGGCATTTCCATCTCCGGCATCTCATCAATGGAGAGCTTGGATAGATTTATAAAGCCCAGTAAAACTATAGCCAGTGCTAAAATCGTAATACTCGCTGGTCTGTTTACCGCAAATTTAGCGATTTTGTCCATCATGACCGCTCACCCTCTTTACTCTGAATGGTCAGTAATGATCCGTCGCTAATCAGTGTATTGCCCAGAGTGACAACTTTATCACCTGCTTTTAATCCAGATAATATCTGAACATAATTCCCATCATTTATGCCAGTTTTAACTTCCACACGAGCGGCACGCATTTCCCCATTCCCTTCAGTTACACTGTATACTACATTAACCCCATTATCTGGTATTATGGATGACAGTGGAATACAAAGAGCACTTTGGACACCGCTGGCAGCGATTGAAACTTCAGCATACATACCTGATTTGGCTTCCCCATCTACATTATCTAGGGTAATAGTAACCGGATACATGCTTGAGTTGGCGGCAAGCACTGAGGCAATACTGCTGATTGTACCGCTTAATGAATCTTGATTTACAGACTTCACATACACGTCTACTTTGGCATTTAGCTTCATTATCGAAATATCTGACTCCCCAACCATAATCTCGATCTTCAATTCTTGGGGGTCACTGATGACAGCAACCGTATTAGACGTATTAACATAATCCCCAACGGAAGCATCAATTCTGCCGATAGATCCGCTCACCGGTGCAGTAATCGAGGTATAACCTATCTGCTCTTGAACCGCTAGCAATGCAGCCTCGGCCTCGGCCACGGCTGCTTCTACAGACCCTGAGTTTAATAAATCATAGGCATCCTTAGCATTTTCCAACTCCACCTGGGTTGTTGCTTCTGCGTCATACAATGATTTAGTGCGTTCATAGCTCTTGCCTGCAGCTTCCAGTTTGATCTGATTGTTGACCTGATTTGCCTTTGCAGAAGCTACCTGAGCTTCCGCCTTTTTTAAAGAAGCTTGCAGGCTGCTGCTATCTAAAGTCATCAACGTCTGTCCAGTTCCGACTTCCTGACCTTCACTTACATTTATCGAAATTATCCGCGCACTAGTCTGGGGAAGTACCTGAACTTCTCTGCTTGCCTTCAAACGACCGTTATAACTGATACTGCCATAAATATCTCTTGACTCTGCAGTCTCAACATTTACTGTTATCGCTGATTCTGCTACCGAAGTAGGCATTTGAGGGCTGCATCCTGATATCAACAATAATGAGCCCACCAATATTACTGTTACCCACTGAAGAATATTGACTCTTTTTTTATTAGTCACCCGATGATTCCTCCCCTTTGTTTATCAATCATGAAAATTATAATTTACAAACCTTTATATTTTCTTAAATAGAATACCTTATCTTAGGATTCATGTATTTCCAAACCGCCCTTACCCTACTCTTTTTTCTATGTGTCGATCGATTAATTATAGGGTTTAATATCTGCAAGGACTTCGATTTATACTTGTATAACTAAAATCAGAGTTTTATTTCTTTACTGTACAAACAAAGAAATCCCCTCGTTAGAGGGGGAGTGAAGGAGGTGAATATGAAAAGAAGGTACTGTATATTAACCCGAATTAACGGTTAACTGTCTGTGTCCAAATCGGCAGATAGCAACATTCTTAATAATAAAGGAACCATACCCACTAATAATAGGGTGATAATTAAAGTCATTCTATATTCAACTCATTCTTAACTTATTTTTCAACACCAATTTCTGAAGACACTGTTATTATCCAATATTAGACTGAAATAGGCCTGAAGATTAACTGAAAGTTTGCTGAAAAAGCTCTTAGTCTATCTTCATTATTTGTCGAAAGTACTTTATATTCATATCTGAATCGCCTTTACACATACAAAATTGGTATTCCGATCTTCTCTTACGTGCCTTGAGGATACCAAAGAGATGCCGCAGCAGGCATCTCTTTGTGCACTAGTCTCTGTCCTTTTTAATATTCAAATTTGTCTTAATCCTAGGAGGATATTGTTTCAGTGTCTCCACCATGTTAGTCGCTATCTTTAAGGCCTCTTTCCTGTTTGCTTCCTTCTTCACCGGGTCTACTCTGTTTAAGTCAACGAGAGTTTTCAGCAGTCCCCCGTAGGCGCTGAGCATATTGTCGCGGTGCATAGCGTATTGGGCGTCGTATTTCATGCTGTCGGCATTGGTATTCTCTGCTGGCGGCACAGTTTGCACAGTCTTCGGCTTGATAATCTTCCTTTCCACCGGGATCAGTTCCATAGGTTTATCTATAGGTTTATCTATAGGTTTATCTATTTCCTTTTCCGCTTCCTCTGCCTCTTCCGCCGCACTTCCTTGCTTTTGTGTCACCAGATTTTCGGGCTCTTGAAGGTCTTCTTCCTGAGGCGTCCGGCCACTTTCATCGATTGTCTTTAGTAGCTCCCGCTGGCTCATATTCCCAACATCATTGTCCGCTATAAATTGATCCCGATCCTCTAGCGGGATCCCAAACAGCGTGAGTCCTTGGGTGTAGTTCAAATGGTGCAGCGCTGCACCATTTGGGGAATCCTCCCAGTCGGAGGAGGAGAGTATAGGCCCGTACTCCCGGAAAGTTTTCATCAGTCTACTGGCCGTGCTTCGGGAGTAACTCACAGATTCAGTCAGCCATTTGAGCCACTCCCCATGGGGTACCAGCTCTTTGGCTTCCGTCAGACGCCGTCCGATCTCCACGGCATTGGTAAGCAGCATTTTGCCGCTTTCTTCCTTGATAACGTTAATCTCGGACGCAATTTGCTCAGGCGTCCTGTTGGAAATTGCCATCCTCATACCGGCGTCCCATCCTTTTTTCGGAATGTCTTTTCAGATACCGTTATAGGATATGCCGAGCCCCAGACAAGTGTGAGTTTGCTTGCAAAATACGTTGAGATTCTTCAACTGATTCCATAAGTCCGCGCAGCTTAAAGGCAGATATTGGTCTATGTCTAGTTTTTTGCATTTTACCTGCGTTATTCCATGCCAATTTTCCGGGTCCATTGAAAATTCCTCTGCATTGATAATTTCCTTTAACTTGCGTCCGATAAAGACCGTTATGAAAAGTGACAGCCCCCCTTTATCTAATTAAAAGACAGGGGGCTGTCACTTGGTTTACCTTTGACATTAACATGTGGCTTACTTTTTTGCATAGACATACCAGTAACTCGGAGTTATGAATACTTTTTCTTTTTCCTTCTCCAAGATAGGAGTCCAATTACCAAACCATTACTACAGAAAATGACCAAGCCAAAAAATATGTTATTAACAAATCCGAAATTTCCGAAATGAAATCCATTTTCAATTATTTGTAACATGATCCCAAAGATAACACCCATTGGTAGTCCCCACTGGAAAAAACCCTCACGCAGTAAGAATTTACCCATCCCTGAATTTTTGGACTTTTCCCATTCTATCCGTTCCCGTTCTTCATTATCTTTTTGTTTCAAGTTTTTCTTCCTCCCTCATAATAGAGCCCAGTGTTTACATAATAATATAAAGAGAACCCTTTATGCGGGTTCTCTGTTCTAAAGCTGGACACTTTGATTAAAAGTGCTTCTTACCGTTATCTACAACATCCTGAAAAAGAAAGAATCGTATAGTAGGAAAATCCCATTTATTAATCGGATATTCTTTCACATAACAATAATCCCAATCAAGAGTTTCACCCATTGCAATTAAACTATAGTCTAATCACAATGGATGTACTTGTTGTTGCATACTTACAAAGTTCTCTCAAATAATCTACTCTTTCCTATTTCCCCATCAACTGTCCAAGCTGCCGCTCAATGTCTTTACTGACAACAGCCTCTCCACCGCATAGGGTCGCTCCAATCAGTTTTTTATCCTTAAGATAAGTCATGACCTGATCGGACAAGCTTCCATCTGCCAGAATAATCGGGGCATTATGATTGGCCGCATAGACACTTCCAGCCAGAGCATCCGGGAAGTTATTTCCTGTGGCTATGCAGACGCTTTGACCAGATAAATCAAAGTATTTTACTACGGCAAGAGAGGTTTCATAGCGGTCTGCTCCAGCGATTCTCACAATATTAGTTTTGCCTAATGACGTGATCTGTGTGACTTGGCTTTCTACAGTTGCGCTGATGACCCCATCTCCTCCGATGATATATACTTTGGTGGGCTTGATTTCGGCAATCTTGTTCTTGACCACATCGCTAAGTCCGTCTTTTTGAACTAAAAGTATGGGGTACTGCATTTCTGCTGCTATACTACTAATGGATAATGCGTCAGGATAGTTGTCTCCATAGGCAAGCACAATCGGTGTTCCAGTCTTGGCCTTCAATTGATCCGCTATTTTGACAGATGTTTCATACCTGTCAGTCCCGCCTAATCTGGTGATATTGGCGAACCCACTCGCTGTTACTTTACCTTCCATGGCACTGCTGACGACTGCCGTGCCACCTAGGATATAGACCGTTCCTGCCGGGTTCATAGTATCCTTCATGTAGTCCAATATTTTTTCTTGATCGGCATCAGAACTTCCAACCAGTAGGATTGGCGCATTAAGCTTGTAAGCTAGAACACTTCCGGCTATGGCGTCCGGATAGTTGTCTACAGTAGCTAAGATGACATTTGCAACCTCCCCTGTACAGTTTGCTTTGGCGATGACGAGCGCAGTATCGACACTCGTCAGACCCGAAAGTCTTGTTAATCCAGAGGTTGGTTGATTCATTCTAAAGTCCCATTTGACGATATCTTGTTCCACAGAAATTGTTGGGCTTGTATAGTTGTTGTAACCATTTTTGGTGGCAACGATGTAGTAATCTGTCGTGGGGAATACCATGAAGCCATAGGCACCTGAGGCATCACTTAGCTGAGGATTTAGATTATTGTTGGGCTTAAATCCATTAATACCCGGTAAAGGTACTACAGTGTCAGGAGTTTTGCCATCGGTCTTGTTTCTTTCCGTATTGGCATAATACAAGGTGACATTTGCTTCTGCAATAGGCTTGCCTGTGGCTGCATCAATGATGACTCCATAGGGGTCGATTAAAGTACAGGTTAAACTTACAGCACCATTGCTAGAAACTGTGACATCCATTGTTCCGATCGTAATCGTTTGTCCGTTCCCTAAATCATACGTGATATTAAAGTTATTGTCCGTTCCCTTTACTAGTCTCGTCAGATTTATTGTTCCATCATCAGAAACTGTTACAGGCGAGCCTGCTGCTGTTGCAAACGTCACTTTAGAAAGATCACTTAAAGAACTCTTAGTTCCGTCAGGTTGTTTTAGCATTACAGTTTGAGCTACATTCATGGAAACTGTAAAATTCCCATTACTATCCGCAGTTACGGTAGCTGTCACATTGGAAACCTGTGTACCATTACCGTCTATTACACTACCGGTAACGGTAGTAGGGGTTGGTGATGGGGTTGGCGAGCCGCCACCGCCGCCTCCACCGTGGGTCGGTGCCGCATTGACCGTCACCGTTGCCACATTGCTCGTTGCAGTGGCTGTCTGGTTCCCAGTTGCTCCACTGTCAGTATTAGTCACTACACAATAGTAATATTTGGTTCCCTCAGCGTCTGTCGGTGCTGAATAGCTGCCGCTTGCCGCACCGCTGATGATAGCTCCACCCGTGGTGCTGTTTACTGTATTGCTGTACCACTGGTAGGAGAGCACCACTCCACCGCTTGCTGTAATGGATAAGTTTGCTGTTCCTCCTACATTCACCGTTTGATTACTTGGCTGGGTATTGATGGTCGGTACTGCCACGTTGGTCGGGAATACCGCTGTCACAACTCCTGAACCAGCACTATTGGTTGTTGTTGCTCCAGCCACTGTAAAGAAGTTGGTAGACACACCCGTCAAGGTATAACCTGCTTTGGGTGTGAGCGTAATTGTTACCGTGTATACTGTACTCGGTGCAAATGTTGTATCTGCTGGTGACCAAGCAATCGTTGCTATGTATTCTGATGTAGCAGCTATTGTCGATACTGGAGTTGCACCTGTTACTGGCGCCGTTACCCCAGCTATGGCTGCTGTATCGATTGTGACTACTGCTACTGCTGCTACTGTTGCCGTGGCTGCGTTACTTACAGTCTCACCTGTGGCTTGGGCTGTCACGGAAATGGTGTCACCTGATGCTAATGTTAGTCCGGAGACTGTCCAGTTTCCGCTTCCATCAGCGGTTACTGCCGGTTTGGCTGTTCCATTAACGCTTAACACAACGCTCGCTCCTGCGACAGTTGTACCACTCACACTTGTATTCCCTGCGGTGGGTGTTCCCATAATCGTCGGGGTTGCTGTTTGTACAGGTACAGGTGCTGCTGCTACTGTTGCCGTGGCTGCGTTGCTTACAGTCTCACCTGTGGATTGGGCTGTCACGGAGATGGCGTCACCTGTGGCTAAGGTTAATCCGGAGATTGTCCAGTTTCCGCTTCCATCAGCTGTTACAGCCGGTTTGGCGGTTCCGTTGACGCTAAGCACAACGCTCGCTCCTGCGACGGCTGTGCCAGATACGCTGGTAGCACCAGCGGTGGGCGTTCCCGTAATCGTCGGGGTTGCTGTTTGTACAGGTGCTGTGGTATTAATTACGATTGTAAAGCTTCCGCTTGAAGACCAGTTGCCGGCGGCGTCTTTTTCCTGCACATAAAGCGTATGCGATCCTTCGCTCAACGCGCTGCCGGGAGTATAGATTGGAGAAGTCGTTGCTGTCGTCCCGGAGGAAAGATCGCTGTCATCCAACTTGTACCTGTAATTGCCGTCACCCTCTCCGCCTGACGACCAGGTCCAGGTCGGCGTGTTATCGTTGGTTGGCGTAGCCCCTGTCACCGTCGGGGCGTCCGGTGGAGTGACATCCATAATTATGCTAATGCTCCCGCTTGAAGACCAGTTACCTGCGGCGTCTTTTTCCTGCACATAAAGCGTATGCGATCCTTCGCTTAACGCGCTGCCGGGAGTATAGCTTGGAGAAGTCGTTGCTGTCGTCCCGGAGGAAAGATCGCTGTCATCCAACTTGTACCTGTAATTGCCGTCACCCCCTCCGCCTGACGACCAAGTCCAGGTCGGTGTGACGCTGTTGGTCGGCGAAGTTCCTATCACCGCCGGGGCGGTCGGAGGAGTAATATCTACAACAATGGTAAAGCTGCCGCTATTCGACCAGCGGGCCGGAGATGCACCATTCGATTCCTGTACATAAAGCGTATGAGGACCTTCGGATAAAGCGCTTCCCGGAGTGTAACCCAATGAGGTCGTTGTAGTAGCTCCCGAAGTTAAGTCGTTATTGTCGAGTTTATATTGGAATGTCCCATTGCCCCCTCCACCTGCAGTCCAACTCCAGGTAGGCATCGTGTTGTTGGTATATCCTGCTCCAGTCACCGAAGGAGGAGTTGGCGCTGGAGTGTAAGTTAAATCCAGCTTTGACCATAAATTTGTATTACTATCCTGATTGCTAACAAAGTTAAAATCATCATTCGTACCTGAGCCCTCTGTTCCTGTCAGGACGAAAATAACATCTGTTTTCCCAGCATCAACACACGATTGAATATAGTCTTTAACATTAAATTCTTTCCAACCGCTAGAAGTTACTGGAACATTTGAATAAGGAGCAGTAGGACCTATAGTAGAATCATAAACAATACCTGCTGAATTATAAGTAGGAAAAGCCGGACTTGGGTCAGTTTCATTCCAAGATTCATCCGTAGTTGATATTAAATTCACCACTGGGGCTCCTTGAACATCTACAACATAAAATTTAAATGTGGCATAGGTAATTGTTCCTGTAATTCCGGCAAGACTTAATTTGATAGCCGATCTTGCATATGTGTAACCTGGTTCACTCCCAACCCAGTTAATGTTCATAGTTCCAGAATTATCTTTAATCGTATCGGTTTCAGCAACTGTATATGATCTGTTTTCTACTCTAGTACTATCAGTCGCAACATCCTGTGATACATTAATTAAATCACTTGCTGCAAAAGCAGCATCATTAGATGTAAAGCTTAGAATTGATAAAACTATTAAAATCAGAAATAATTTAAAATATGTACTTTTTATCACAATATGCTGGCACCCCCGTAAAAAACTTATTCTTATAATCTTTAACCTCAGATTAGCAAACCATTATTTAATGCCCGTCTTTTGTTTGTGTCAAGTTCATCATATTGCTGTTAATATGATTTTAAAGTTCATAGCCACCTAGAGGATAAAAGCAACTATCTTCCAGGTGGTTCAAGGCTTTTATAATCACGATCCGACAGATATTGTACATAAATATGTTTTTTGATCTGTACCAGATACAGAAGAAACTACGATATCAATTGTATTACTACCTGAGCTCACCGGAACCGTTAAGGCAACTCCACTGGTTGCAGGGGTGCCTTTTATTTTGATTGTAGCGCCAGTATCCTCTGCGGTAGCGGTTATTAAAACACTTGTGGTACCGCTGGTCGTAGTAGTATACGCAAAAGTATTTTGATTGAAAGTCGGGGAAAGCGTGAGTGTCACCCTTCCTGACTTAATTACCAACCCCGTCAAATATGGACTGCTGGCTCTGGTCACATTGACTGTATATGTCTGCGGGTCACCTATAACAGGAGTTACTACTGCATTGACCGATGTAACGACTCCCGCTGTCAGGCTGATTGGCTGAGAGGACTGCCCTCGCGGCACAGGAACACCGTTTACCGCAACTGTGGCATTAGGGTCTGTCGTTGTTGGTATCACGGTTATATTTTCGGTGTCAAAGCCCACCGATGCTGTATAGGTAGTGGTTGTTTTTATAAACGGTTGACCAAGGGGGAAGCTGGTAGTACCGTTGTTTAGGCTGAGTGCTGATAGAGTCGAGTCGGTGGGAGGTGCATCATACACTTCAAAATCCGCGATCGAGGCAAAATTGGTATTACACCTTAAGCCTTTGGTAATGTAAACCCTTACCCACCTGACCTTGCTGGGTATGATCATCCTGTCGGTCGAATTTGCCGAATTGTCGGTTACGCTGTCAAGGTCAAACCAGTTTAAATTATCAAGGCTTCCCTGGAACTTGTAATCTATCAGGTTATAATTCGGCGACCAGCCAAGGCCTCCCATCTGCCTGACGACCCAGCGGTTGACCCAACAGTTAGTGCCGAGGTCGACCCTCAACCAATTGGGTGCCGGTGCTCCCGACAGTGGAACCGGAGAAGAACCCAGCCATCTGTTCAACGGTGCCACTGATCCGTCAACCCCTTTTGCTGGTATAAAGGGATTGACGAAACTGCTCGCGTCTGCGGCCTTATTTAGAACAATATTACTCATATTACTGTCCATCCTTTCAAAAATCCCTTAGTTAAAGTTTTATATCCCTTAATCCCTGGTCGGGTAAATGCCGGAGATACAAATATAATATCCCGTCCCAGGCAATGCTTCTGCTCCCTGCAGGTTGGGGAGATTGAAAGTAGTTTGGCCGTCTCCGCCAAATTTGTTGCCGATTAATGAAAACAGAGCTGAATTCTGCTGTATATAAAGCTGCTGTCCGTTGCAAAGCATCCAGCCCATTGGCACGAAACTATAGGGGAAAACAACAATTTGTCCCAAGAAATAATCCATGATCTTATCCTCCCTCAATAAATTAAGATTTTCCTCAAATTCTAAACGTTCCGATTAATTCCTGCTGGGATATGTGCCTTGTACCGCTATGCAGTAATGCATGCCCATGCCTTGCATAGGCAACGCATTTCGCAGGTCAGGCAGGCAGAAGGTGGTAGTGCCGTTTCCGCCAAAGGTGGTGCCGAGTAGTGTAAACAAAGCCTGATTTGTGGCAATGTTCAGCGTTTGTCCCTCGCAGAGCATCCAGTAAGAAGGTGCAAAATCAAAGGCAAATAGCTCAATATCTCCTAAGTATGGGTCCATAATTTACTCCTTCCAAAATAAATAAATTTAGTAAAATAAGAGTTAATTTTCCACTATAATTTAAATAATGAAAAATTGGCTATAGGTCTTTATTCCCTTTTATAATAAATTTTGATATATAACAAACAATAAATTAATTCCCCCTTCGAAAATCGTCATTACAAATTCTTCATTATAAGTCAAAAAATTACTCTAAATATTGCAATAGCCCTTAATATAGAATTGAAACGAAATGACACAATCCCTTCTTTAGCACTACTTTTGTGCCAGCTGAAAAACCTCATTAACTGATATTTCAATTTTGTTACCCCACCGAATACAGATTCCATCAGTTGTTGCCGTTTTAAAAAACTGCTTGTCAGATAGCATCCCAAACCTAACAGTATGAAGCCTGCTTTCAAGATTCAGCGTTACGCAGCTGCCGTTGTCAAGCTGTACCTCTAAGCGGTAGTCCTCCTTGGGCACCACATTTTTTATACGGCTCATTGCATCACCTCCGAAAACTAAAAGTTCACCATACAATGATTGTATAGTGAACTTTTATTATTTTATATCACCCACTGGGTGAATTTTCGTAATGAATCTTTCAGCTTCTATTCGCTCAACGTTTCCAAATATCGTTTCAAAAGAACCCGTGAGTTCACGCCTAGCTTAACAAATATACTTTTTAGCTGTGTTTTGACTGTGTTGGGTGAAATATACAATCTTTCACCGATTTCTTTATTGGTATGTCCGTCAACTGCAAGCTGTACTATCTCTTTTTCTCTACTGGTTAGCCTGGGATTTTCCTCTACCGAAAAGTTTTCCTTAATCATTTGCTCTACTGACTTCTGATAGGTCTTAAAAAGCTCCAATATTATGCTAATATCCTCTCGATAATTACCATCCTCATAAAGTTTCTCAAGGAGAGGTTTAATATAATCACAGTTCTCTACAAAGGGTACATACACTTTGTCCGGCATGGCTATAGAAAGTGCCTGCCTTAGGGCAGAACGTGCTTCGTACTCCCTGAATACTTGTTTGTTTGCCGCTGCAAGGTAGATGTAGGTATAAATTTTTCCGAGCAAATTAGGGAAAACAGAGACTATGCCGATAAAATGTTCAGCGCTCCCTATGAGCTTTAAATATTCTCCGTTAATTAAAAGGACTCTGCCATAGACAATATTTAACATCGGCACCGTTGGAAAAAGAAGCCTGCTATTGTTAAAATCACCTATTTCTATCCAGCTTGGTATTTTATCCCGTCGATACAAGAGAGAATAAACAAACCCCTCACATATATTAATGGTATAAATAAAGTTTCTTTGACTTACGTCCGAAATACTCTCGTACATGACCCGAAAAAGTTCCAACATATGGGAATAATCCCCTTTGAAAAAAGCAAGGCGTATTTGCAGAAATAGAGCGCAAAGAACGATCCCTGTCTGCTTATTTACCTGAGCCTTGTATAAGGCTTTATGGATCACAATCTCGGCATTGATAACATCGCCCATGTTAAAATATCTTTCCGCTTCCATGATATATTCAGCTCCATAGCCGTGGCCGTTGGTAATTTGGTAATAATAGGGCAAATTCTTTATTAAGTCTAGAACGTGTTCTTCAAGCTTGCCGCACTCTCTATAAAACATATGTAAAACCGATGGAGCTCCATAAGTCCAATTAGCTTTCAAATCTATAAATGAAGTAGGTTCACTAAGCAATTTGCTTGCTTTTCGGTGATGCTCTGACATTTTGTTAATATCGTTATATCCAGTGAAACTTAGTAACAGCTCATATTCCCCTAAAAGCCGCTTTCTAAAGTCATCATTCAAGCTCTCATCCCTTTGAAGGTTGAGGTTAAATTCACTGCAAGCCTTACTAAACATAACTGGTTCTTTATAAGATATAAAAGCCATAGCAAATATAAGTAAAGCAAAGTGATGCGTGCCCTTCACCTCCTCAGGGCATTCTTCAAAATACTTTAAGAACAATTCTTTTTTATTCTCGTTGTTCAATCCATTAGCCTTGTTTTGTTCCAGTGAGAAAAGCAACTGATCAAAATCCTTACACTTATAAAAATAGTGCATAGCGGCAAAATAGTCACCCGTTTTCAAGTACCACTGAGCAGCTCTCCGTTCGATTTCCGTCCTAACGTTTTTGCTTTCCAGCATGTCTTTGAGGAAGTTGGTAAAGATATTATGCATTTGATAGGTTTTAGTCTTGCGATCGTATTTCACGAAAGCGTTTTTATTTGTAATCTCAGTTAAAAGCTTACCTGCATTTTCTTTTTGCCACATGTGGGAAGCCTGTTCAAGGGTAAAGCTGTCTAAAATACAGAGGGTTAAGAGGAAATCTTTGATTTCCTCCGAAAACGGTGTGTAGACTGCTTTTTCAACAAGCGAATAGATGTTGATTAGAGTGGTAAAATTGCCATCCTCAATATAGTTAAGCATCAGAAGATACAAGGCACTTATCCAGCCTTCGGTAAAGGAATACAGCTTGTCTGCTTCAGTATCCTTAAGACTGATTCCGCACAGCCTGTAATACTTTATAACTTCCTTGGACCTTAGTTCAAAGGTTTCTTTGGTTATATGATTTAAATACCCTTTAAGCATAAGTTCATCAATGTTTTGCAGCTCTGTAAAGCGTGCAATAAGGACTATGTGAAGATTATCTATTTCATTTCTTACTAGAAACTCAATAAAGCTGTTGATATCGGAACTATCCATCAGGTGGTAATCATCAATCACGAGCACAGTTTGAACAGGTAGCTTAATATCTACAATAATATTAAAGGCTTCCTGCCTTGAAACGCTGTCATTAGGAAACCCAAGCTGGATAAGACTCTGTGAGCGGTTGTCATCCAATTTACTAAACAGGCGTCCAAATCCATACCAATTGCTGTTTGTTGAACTGTCATTTACTTTTTGCCATAATACATGGGCTCCGGTACTAATTAAATGCTCCCTGACAGCAGTTGTCTTCCCATAGCCCATGGGTGCTTCAACGATAGTCAGAGGATGATCAAAGATCCTGCCCATGGCTTCAGTTATACGCTCTGAAAAATATAAACTTTTGGTATTATAGCGTTTTGCTATGGCCAATAAATGCACCACCTTCGCGATCACGGTAGAGATGCCGGTTACCCGACACCCCCCACAGTCGAGTAAGCCAAGGGAATCTCACCCTTTGCTTCAAACGGAGCCGGACTTCTTACGAACCTCATAAATCTCTAAACACAATGACAAGTTGACAAAAGTATGTTTCCTCATATTCGGTCAAATTCGGGCTTGTGCGTCGATTAATTTGTTTTTAGTGTGCCGTTTTTCGGTCTGATTTACATATTCTATCCTTAGTCTAGAAATCCTTTTTTCTTTTATACACTCTGTTTTACTATAGTTTTCGTTTGAGAATTTATAGCTAATTCTACTACTGTCAACTAGATGAATATTACGGCTCAAGAGAGCCACAAAGCTGCAGAACCCCCCACTTGTCCATATTGACGCTATCGTAGGCGAGATAGATTTCTCGTTTACCTGTATCTTTGTTGTCTTTATAAAGCTTAATCTTGTTGTAGGTGTCGGAGTCTATCGATAGCTTATGGACGTAGTCCGTCATGAGGCTGTTATCCCCGACGATAAAGTCCAACAACAGATCATCTATATTTCTAACGAACAAAGAGCCAAAGTCATCAAAGAAGACATAGTTCTTGCCTGAGTTAATGAGAGTCAAGTCCAACGCCTTGCAGATGATGTCCAACAGCTTTTGATTATCCTCGCTCATGGTAGGTATCCTGTACCCTGTATCGTCAATTTGACCAAGCTTGAGCTTAAAATCTGTGGCTATCTTACGTTCGGTACACGGCGGTTCCTCAGTTTACGCTGTAACTTGTCGATAATACTCTGAAAAGGACAGGAATCCAAATCCTTTAATAACATTGTTTGTTAGGGATTTGGCTAGGATTGGGCTATTGGATGTTCTCCAGTAGCTCTTTCTTGTGTTTGCATATTCCCATGCTTTCTGCTCGCGGATCCCCAGTGACTTAAGCATTTTCAGCTTTGACCTCACTCGTTTCCACTGTTTCCAGTAGATCATGCGAATACGTCTTCGCATCCAAGAATCGGTTTCTAACAGCAACTTCTTTATGTCCGCTAGCTTAAAGTAGTTTACCCACCCCATAATGTAGCGTCTGAGTTTTGTAGCCCTGAGCTCATTACCCATTCCGTTACTTCTGCTAGTGAGTTCTTTTATTTTACTTCTCTACAACTCCTGCTCTCAGATATTTATGGATTAGCGATATTACCCGTCCATCCTTGATTGTTCTTGACAGCACTTCTATTAATTTACTTTGATTCACGATATCGAAGTACTTTTCTTTAGCGATGTAAGATAGAGCCATAAGATTTCTCTAGTACAAGATCATGAAGTCTTGTAAACTAGCAAAGAAAGAAGGGCT
>NZ_SPQQ01000019.1 GCF_004766045.1 Desulfosporosinus fructosivorans | reverse complement strand
ACTATGTATCTTTACTAATATTTCCCCTTCAATCTTCAGTTTCTCAATGTGGTTTTGTATGACAATATCATTATGCAATACAAGTCTGAAATGACGCTGATGTTCCGCTGAAAGTTTGCTTAATAGAGTAAGCACGCACAAAAAACACTGAAATCAGATCTACCTGATTTCAGTGTTTTTTGCAAACTATCCTATAGAAGAAATCCGTTCATTAAAGGGATGAAAGAGTTCTTGGACAAAGGACAGTTTTTTCGTTATTAATATGATTTTCTTTTAAGACTCTCAAAACGGATACTTAGTCAAACTTCATGGATTTACGAGTTCAATAAATAATAGCACTAGCGTCCTTATCGATAGAATGAACTGAGACCCATAAACCGGACAGTCTTCAACAAGAGCACCCATGGTAATGAGTTACGCGCAGAACTGATACCTCGACTTCAGAGGTGTCAGTTCTGCGCGTAACTGTATCCGTTCGTTGTTATAAAAGTCAATATAGTCATCAATAACATCTTTAGCTTCCTTAAAAGGCTGGATTTTATAAAATTATACAGTTCAAAGCACTACTTAGCACAATAAATAATAGGCTTACGAATTAATAGTTTTTATCAGCGTAACCAACCCAGCCGCCTTCTTTAACAAGTGTCTTGTCAAACTCGCCGACTTTGAAATCAAGTTCTTCTGATTTATCTGCTGAAGTTACAATAATCTTATCTTTATCAATGTCAATTGTTATTAAAGTGTCTTTTCCCGCGTAGTTCTCAAAAAGATATTCGATCTTATCCTTTGGTAATTCGATTGCAAACATGCCGCAATTATACATATTCTGCCTGAATATTCTTGCAAAGTTTTCAGCAATCACTGCATTAATCCCATTTACTTCTAATGCCCATGGAGCATGCTCTCTGGAAGAACCACAACCAAAATTAGCTCGTGTTACAATCACAGCTTTGTCCTTAATATCTTCTTTAGCGTTAAATCCGGTAAGCGACAAATCCTCCAATAAATAAGGCTCCAAGGCCGCTTTAGTGATTTCAGTAAGATACTTTGCTGGAATGATTTCATCGGTATTGATATCACTTCTGTCTAAGAATAAAACTTTTCCGCTAAATTCTTTCATTTTCCCCTCCGCTACCTACGCTTTATATAATTGTGAATTTGTTATTTTGCCTTCCATCGCTGATGCTGCAGCAGTAGCAGGACTCATCAGATGAACTGTACCGCCCTTACCCATTCTGCCGTTAAAATTACGGTTTGTTGTAGACGCACAGGCTTCACCATTAGCAAGAACCCCATTACTCATGCCAAGACAAGCACCGCAGGTTGGGTTTGTAACGCAAAAACCAGCGTTATGGAAAATTTCGATCAGTCCTTCTTTTAAGGCCATGGAATAAACCTCTGGAGTTGCAGGGCTGACAATTGCACGCACGTCATCACTTATTTTGTTATCCTTAAGGATACTTGCAGCTATTCTCAGATCTTCTATACGGCCATTGGTACAACTTCCTATATAAACCTGATTGATTATTGTACCGGACATTTCATTGACTGTTTTTACCTGGTCCGGTTTGAAGCCGAAAGTAACCATTGGTTCTAAATTCGCAACATCATATTCATAGACTTTTTCATAGGAAGCATCCGCATCCGAAGTCCATTTTGAGTATTCTTTCAAAGCATCTTCCTTTGTGTTAAATTCGTCTTTAATGAAGTGCCATAGGTATTCGACTGTGGTCATATCCGGGTAGCAGATTCCACAAGTGCCTCCGGCTTCAATTGCCATATTGCACAATGTCATACGTGATTCCATTGACATTGCATCGATAACCGGTCCTGTGAATTCAATGACCATGTTCGTTGCACCGTTTACAGTCAGTTCTTTAATAATGAAGAGGATCAAGTCTTTTGCATAAACACCCGGTTTTAAGGTGCCTTTAAGAACAAATTTAATTGTTTTCGGAAAGTGGAAGGCACATACACCCTTGAGTATACCTACTTCAAGGTCAGTCGATCCGACACCTGGAGCAAAAGCTCCAAATGCTCCATGAGTACATGTGTGCGAATCGCCCATGATAATAGTATAACCCGGTCTTACGAATCCTTTTTCAGGGAAGATCGCATGACAAACACCATTTCTTCCGATGTCAAAAAAGTCTTTGATACCATGCCTTCTAGCCCAATCACGTAATATTTTTCCCTGTTCAGCAGTTTTAGAATCTTTGGCAGGTGTTACATGGTCTATGACAGCCTTTATTTTCGTGGGATCAAAGACTCTGTCCATTCCCCTTGCCATAAGATCCGTGATTGCAATTGGAGTGGTAATTTCGTGACAGAAAACCCTATCCAATTTTAATACATGCGTATCAGGAAATGGCATGTTTACCCTGTGTGCATTAAATATTTTCTCAGCTATCGTTTTTCCCATTTTTTTCTCCTTGCATTTTTCTAGCTTAATCACAAATCTGTGTTTAAACGTGTAAACCTTCTACCCCATTAATAAATTCTTGCAGGATAAAAGAATTAGTAATCTGGCTTTTCATTCCATTTCATTTTTAGCCACCTCCATATAATAGTTTTACTTATTATTACACAGAACTTCAAATAAGAATGTTACATATGATACAATTTAAAAATAATGAAAGGAGGTATTTTTCTTGAATGAGTGGAATTTATTTTCAACCCATAAAATAGATATACCAACCGAATTGTTTGAGACTTTCAAAACAAAACCGGCTCAGGCGTTTAAAAAAAATCAAATAATATATCGGCAAGGAGAAATTGCTAAAAGTTTTTGTTACTTGAAAAGCGGGCAAGTTCAAATTTTTGTAAATTCCTCAGATGGCTTAGAAAAAATTTTCACAACTTATAAAAAGGAGACAATTTTCGGAGAAGCATCTTTTTTTGATGGTTTTCCAAGAATGTCATCAGCAAAAACTCTTTCGGAGTCAGATATTATTATGATTGATAAAGCTGATATTATGTTGTATTTTCAAAGAAAACCCTTCCTCGCTTTGAATCTCATAGAGCTCTTGTCACAAAAAGTAAGGATGTTATCAAATGAAATAGACAACATTTCATTTTTATCAGCAGAAAAGAGAATTGCCCAATATCTGTTTAATATCAATTTAGATACTAATTGTTCTATTGCTTGTACACATGAAGATATAGGAAAAGCTGTTGGTGTAAGTAGAGTTACTGTAAGTAGGGTCTTTATTAAATTTTCGCAGTATGGATGGATTGATACTAAATATAAAAAAATTGTTATATTAGACAAAGATGCCCTATTAAAATTTATAGAAACATAATTTATTTGACTTGATTTTTTACTGATCATTATCTTTTTGTCATACTCTTTGTTATTTATGATAGCCTGGACTTCAAGTTCCCTGTCGAGCCTTGCTAGGAAAAGGGGCAATAACTTGACGTCCATTTCTAGATTAACCCGCGTAGTTGGGGCAATCCATTTTATTGACCCATGTTCGGGCATCATTAATCGTAGCGAATCCTCCCATTAGATTTGGACGATATTTTGCAGGTTGAGAAAATGGACTCCGATAAGCGCCGAAATGGGCAGCTCATGACGGGAAACATCCTCAGCAATATTACAGGAGCCAATCCCTATCTGATGATAGCCAAAAAGAATAGCGAGTCCTTTGACGCGCTATTCTCAACCTTTTTCTATCAAATTTTAAATTTGGAAACTTGGGTAAGTAGTTCTTGAGCCACATCTTCTAATTTGCTAGAGGATTGGGCAATTATTTCAATTGAGGCTAACTGCTCTTCCGAAGAAGCTGAAATTTCCTCCATACCTGCCGAGGCTTGCTCAACCACTGCGGAAATATTAGCTGCTTGATTAACCACTTCTTTAGTTTGAGCATTTATTTTCTCTAAGGCTGTGGAAACCTCCTGTGAATTTTCCGCGACTTCAGAAATTGAAGCAAAAATCTTAGAAAAGCTTTCTTTTGTATCTTCAACAGAAGACTCCATAACCGCTACACTTTCTTTGGATTGTGTCATATTATTAACGGCTTCATTTATCTTGCCATTAATGTCATTAACAATCTCTTCAATCTTTTTGGTGGAATCACTAGATTGTTCAGCAAGTTTGCGAATCTCTTCGGCTACAACTGCAAATCCCCGTCCTGCATCACCCGCTCGGGCCGCTTCAATCGAAGCATTCAAAGCTAAAAGATTTGTCTGGTCTGCGATACTGTTAATTGCGCCAATGATGTTGCGGATTTCATCGGTCATTGTGGCAAGTTGAAGAATCGAATCATCAACTGCCTTTGAAAATTTATTGTTTTCTAGCATTTTTTGACCTTGGTGTTCAAGAGCTCTTTGACCATCTTTTGCACGCTCTAAGGAGTCTTTGGCTTTGGTTACTCCAAGATCTGTCTTTTCCGTAGCTTGGCTGACTATTTCACTAACCATGTTAATAGCATCGTTTGAACTTTGAATCATTAGGGCTTGGTTACTATTGCCTTGAGCCATTTCAGTGATGGTTGTAACCACTTGCGTTAAGCTCTGAGTGGTTTCTTCGGTAGTTGCCGTTAATTCCACAGAACTAGAGGCCAACCTTGTCGCATTCGATTGGATATGACTTACAAGTTCTCTTAAGTTTTGATTCATGGTTTTAAGACTCTTATAAAGTCGGCCTATTTCGTCTTGCGACTTGATTTTTATTTCAAAGTCTTTTAAATCTCCACTCGCAATAGTTTCAACAACGGAGGATAAGTCTACGAGCGGTTTTGTAAACCGTCTTGCAAAGTAAAACCCTAATAGTCCAACAACAACAATAACCGCTAATAGTAAGCCAATTGAGATGTACAAAAGTTGAGTGCTTGAAGCCATGGCGATAGAATAAGGGGTCTCAACAACAATTAACCAACCTGTAAGTTCATCATAAACATGACTAACAATGACTTTTTCGCTTTGTATATTCGTCGTTTGGAGGGTGTCATTTTTACCTGATAATCCTGTTGTTACGAAATCCAACTTGCTGAAATCTTCTTGGTTTGTCACATATTCCTCATTTGGATGTGCTAATACCGTTCCTTGTCTTGAAAGCACATAGACGTTTGAACCGTCCTTTGAAAGATCTGTGACAAAGTCAGTGACTTTTGTAAGCTCAATGTTCGCCTGAAGAATCCCGATAATGTTATTATTTATATCACGAACAGGCGTAGCGATAACGACAATTAAATGACCTGTAGCCTTGGCGACAAGAATATCGGATACATATTCCTCAGTTCCGTTTATAGCTTGCTTAAAGAATTCCCGGTCACTAATTTTTGTTAAAGCATCATTGTTACTTTTAACGACTTGTTGTCCTTCTGTATCATCGAGAGCAATAATAAGGTCGGGATTTGCTTTTACTGCTTCAACCAGTATATTTTTTGCATTAGCTAAGTCAAAATTTCGGATTGCAGGTTGACCGGTTACCATATGTAGAGTAGTGAAATTATTTTTTAACATACCTTTAATTTTGGCTTCAGCAATTGCGATTTTGTCCTGGCTTAGCTGATAGGTACTCTGTTGAGAGGCTGAAATAAACGAGGGTATTGATATTGCTGAAAAAACTAATAGTGGAATTAAACTAGTTGCCAAGAGCATAGAGAATAATCGTGTCCTGAGTTTCAAATTTAATTTTCCCCCTTATTTTTTAGTTGAGAATTAAAAATATAATCGGATAATAAAAAAAGTCGCTTTTGCGACAGAAAAAATAGTTCGGTAGCCTGGCAACCATCAGCATTACCTGGAAGGTCCATAGCTTTGCGTCCTTAGCTTCCGCCAAGTTTGCCATTGTCGCGACAATATAAGATAAAGAGTATCTTTTTAATATGACTGGTATGTTGTATGTGGTATTACCATCATGATTAATTTTACTACAAATCTTAACAATTTGGAAGTAGCTAAATTCATATCAGATTCAAGATCTTTTGAAGAGGCATTTGACCATATGATGATCAAATATTTAATGCGTTGGTTGAGAAGTGATATGCTACCCCCAGACAGGACAGTGAAATAAAAAACTGCTCAGTCTGGGGGTAGCATATCAGAAATTCTCACACCAGCGCATTTTGTTTTGAGTTGAAGAGTGGGATGAGGAGGGAGGAAATAGGAGGGAATGGTAAATGAACAATAAATGACTCAAACTGATGTTTGCAGGAACGTTAAACAAATCAATGCTTTATTTTTCTGTAACAACTATGCTCTTGGCATCCTTAAAGAACTTAATAACAGCAATCAGTATGACATAAATCTCAAGTCTGCCAAACAACATACCCACTATTTCTGTCCATAATACAACCGACGGAGTTGTGGGAAGTGTAACTCCGACCGAGAGTCCAACTGTACCTAATGAGGAAGCAAATTCAAATAAAGAATCCTGTAAAGAATAACCGTAGGCAACCAGTACACTCACACCCAGAAAAAATAGAACCATATATATAAAGGTAAAATTATAAACCTCTGTTAAGTGTTTTTGATCAATATATACTTTGCCCTCCGGTCGATAAATGAAGTCTTCATGAACGAGATGTTCGGGTAGAAATTTTCTTTTTAAGTTCCAATAAAAGGCTTTAACCATTAAATAGATTCGATTCTGCTTGATTCCACCTGCGGTAGAACCGGTTCCTCCTCCGATCAGCATGGCAATAATCATTATAAAAATGGAAAACGGAGACCAGCTATTGTAAGTGACCGTTGAAAAGCCTGTTGTGGTAAGCGCTGATACCAATTGAAATGCAGAAATCCGGAATCCTTCAGATACACTCCCATAAATCCCGTTTAAGGAAACAAAGGCTGCTATTGGAATCGAGAATCCCAAAAAAGCAAACATAAATCGAATTTCTCCAACTCTAAAAAAGTTCCTAAACTTTCCTTTGATTAGAAGCAAGTGGGCGGCAAAGTTTATTGTTCCCAAAAGCATCAAGATTATCGTTATGAGTTCTATGGGAAAGCTCTTATACGCACCTATACTATCTGTTTGGGTTGAGAATCCACCCGTTGACAAGGCACCTATTGAATGGTTTATCGCATCAAACCACGGCATACCGAAAGTCACATAAAGGATTACTCCGGCCAAAACATACCCTGCGTAAATCGACATAATTATTCTAGCCGACTTGGCAAGGTTCGGTAAGAGTTTATCGGAGTGCCCCTCGGCATTGTAAAGCCTCATTCCATACGTCCCCGATAAGGCCGAAAGCATTACCAAAACAAGACCTACCCCACCGAAGAACTGCATGATACTTCTATGCAGCAAATAAACTTTGGGAGTAACAGTAACATCAACAACCGATAAGCCTGTGGTAGTCCAACCACTAACCGCCTCAAAATAGGCTTGCGTGAAATTGAGTTGTCCAGATAACATAAATGGTAATGCCGAAAAAAAGGTGGCCATGAGCCAAACGCTAACAACGATAACCGTATCTTGCCTAAGGGTTAATTTGTGATTCTTTTCGCCTCGGATTAGGAAACTTAATAAATAGCCTATCAGAAGCGCTATTGCGGCAGGTATAATAAAGTTTATGGCATAACGAAGTTCATCTGGATAGGCAACCAAAACCAGTAACGGCAGCAGCAACATACCACCAATAATCATGGTTAATATCCCGATATATCCCAAAGTAATCTTATAGCTGTCAATAATTTTGCGATTGAACTGCATTAAATATCTCTCCCCACTATAAGCTTCACCATCTCCCGCTGTGCCTGGGGAGGGGACAAGATAATGAGTTTGTCATCGGCCTGAATTATAGTTTTTCCCTTGGGGATAATGCTGCTTACGCCCCTGATAATACATCCGATGATGGCCTGTTCAGGAATGTCAATCTCAGCAAGAGTCTTCCCGCATACGGGATAATGGTCCCGCACCACTATCTCCATCATCACAATTTGTCCTTGTTCAATCGGCATAAAATCATATATCTCATCAATGGCGGCCATTTGTTCAATGATTCCCGCCATAATATAGGTCGAGCTTATAGCCGAATTAATCCCGAGTTTTTTGAACACCTCCACGTTTTTAGGGTTGCTCACCGTAGCAAATACCCGCTTAACACCGTAAACTTTTTTGGCGAGCTGGCAGATAACAAGGTTGTCCGCATCCTTTGGCGTTAGGGCGATCACAATATCAGCACCCTGAATATTAGCGTCCTCAAGGATATAGGACTTGCTGCCATCCCCACAAATTACTGGTGCATCATGGGTGCGCGATAAATATTTACAGTAGCTCTCATTGTCATGAATAATCGTTATATTGTGTTTTTTAGCGAGTAGAGATTTTGCCAGAAAATCTATCTTTTTTCGTCCTCCTACCATGACTATATTCATTTTAATCCCTCCAGCAAATCTGTAGAAATCAGCTTTTCAAACTCACATATCGACAGTCTTGATGGATAGATGGTCTGGATATCGAAGTCCTGATATACTATCTCTTTTTCCGTATCATAAAGACGTGAAATCACTTGAGATACATTAAATAATTTACTGGCAATTTCCGCGATCATTATATTTGTGTTGTCGTCATTGGTGGCCGCAACCACCACATCGGCCTTGGCAATACCGGCTTTCGTTAGTGCGTCAATGTCGGTAGCGTCCGCCTGGATGGTAAAACCGCTGTATTCGGGTGCTAATTTTCTAAACGCTAAATTATCGCTGTCAAGCACAACCACGTCCTTGCCCTTCGCTGACAGAATGGATGCAATATTTGCGCCAAATCTGCTACAGCCTGCTACTATAATATAGTTGTAATTGTTTCTTTTCACTTTATTGGCTCCTTTTTCTCAAATGCCCAATATTCCTGTTGTCAAACTCAAGGATATAATTTATGATTTCTTCCGTTTCGGGCTGGTCGCCAAAATCCAGGTTCGTATCCCTAGGACTGTAATAAAACGATGTTATCCTCTCTAAATTTCTGCTTGCCGGTTTATATGCCGGGTCAAGCGCATAAGCGGCCCTGTAGTGCTTGCCAGCCAAACCCAAGTCTCCTGTAAGTTCTGCAAGTACACCATAGAGATTGTGAACCTCGGGAGCGTTATTATTCTCATTCTCTAACATTGCATATCGGAGATACTCCCGTGCGGCAACATAATCCTTTGCTTGCAAGGCATTTACAGCCTGTTCAATCTTTTTTTCAAAAGAACCACGTGCACCTGTGTCGACTTTCATCAATTTCACCTCGAATCGCCTTAATAAATGAATATCTACAATTCATATTTTGACAGAAAACCTATAAAGACAGTGTTAAGAACATCATGACCGGTATAAGTATTGTGTTAAGATTTTTAGACAAAAAAAAGAAGCCTTTAAACAAGGCTTACATCGAACTATCGTCGATTCGTCTATTCGTCCGCCAGTCGATATCCCACACCAACCTCTGTTAGTATATATCTCGGCTGCGCAGGATCCTTTTCGATTTTTCAACGGATATTCGCCATAAAGACCCGAAGTGATTGCGTATCGTTCCCCGAAAATGTACCCCAAATTTGATCCAGTATATAAATTTATGAGATAAAACTCTTCCCGGATACTTGGCCATTAACGTCATCAGTCGATACCCCATAGTGCGTTGAGTCAATATCGCGGAAATGAAGTTACATATTCCCTCATCGTCTTCAACAATTAAAATCAGCGGCTTATTATTTATTATCTTCACCTCTCTCCAGAGGTAATGTAAACCGAAAGATCGCGCCGCCTGTCTTTTTATTGGCTGCTTCCATTTTCCCGTGATGCGCCTTTATAATGGACATGCAGATAGTTAGGCCGATTCCCATTCCTCTTGAAGAATCTGAACTTCGCTGCCCATTGGGGATATAGCTCTCAAACAAATAGGGAAAATCCTGTTCGGCAATTCCATTGCCGTTATCGATTACCTCAAACACTGCATGGCCCCCGCTTTTTTCCACTTTCACCTCAATCACAGAGTCCTCCGGTGAATGCTTGATGGCATTTTCAATAAGGTTAATCAGGACCTGTTCAATAAGTGTGCCATCCATGGGAACCATCAACAGTTCATCGGGAACCCTTACGGATATTTTCTGATCCGAAAACCTTTTTCGGATGCGGCTGATGGCTTCCGCCACGATTTCCTCTGCGGCTTCAGGTGCTTTTGCGACATTCATTGTACCTTCATTGATACGCGTGACGGAGAGGAGATTTTCAACCATGCGGATAAGCCACTGAGAGTCCTCTTTAATATCCGTAACCAGTTTATCATGCGTCTGCAGATCCAGACGGTTTTCAAGAATGGCAGAGCTGGCACCCAAAATACCCGTAAGAGGAGTGCGCAAGTCATGTGAAATCGCACGAAGCAGATTACTTCTCATTTTTTCCTTTTCAGATTCCAGTAATATACGGTGTTGTTCATCCGATAAGTACTGGCGTTCCAAGGCCATTGCCACCTGTGAAGCAATCATCCGTAAAAACGAGCGGTTACTTTGGCTGAGGTTTCCCTTTGTACAGGATAAGCCGATCACACCAAGAACATTACCTTGTGAGATCACGGGCATATAAAAAGCGCCTGCGCCCATGAGGGTATCCGTACCCGCACCCGCTCGCTTTTTGTTAATAAATACCCAATGAGCAACCGCGCGCTCATCTTCCGATAACATGAAAGAAGCGTCTGTATCTGAAGGCGGTTGCATTAAGGCTCCTGTCGAACTATTTCCAGGATCCTGTGTGTAAAAAATTACAGAACGGACAAAGAGCTTTGTAATATATTCATTAGTCAATGCTACGATATTTTTAAGTCCCCTGGTTACGAGAAGCTTTTTATTGATTTCATATAACACTCCTGTACGGTGCTCTCTTTCCACTGCAAGCCGCGCCTGTATTTTAATGCGGACGGTCAACGCGCTTGTAATAAATGCCACGAGGAACATGATGACAAAGGTAATCGGATAACCTGGTTGTATTGTATTAAGTGTATAATACGGGACAGTAAAAAAGAAATTAAACGCAATCACACTTAATATAGAGGCTACAATGCCATAAAAGTATCCCATAGTAATCCTTGAAACAACCAATACGGATAGGATATACACCATAATAATATTATGGTCACCGATATCTAGAGCGCGCAGACCCATGGAAAGCAAGGTAGCTGCCGTCAAAAGGCCGCTTGTTTTGAGCGTATCATACCATGATAGAAACAGATTTTTCCTAATCTGCTTCCTTCTTGGCTTTCGATATGGATTTTGCGTGGGATCGCCTGGAATGATATGAATTTCAATACTTGACAGCAAGGAAATGAGCTTATCCTCAAGATTCATTTCAAATATGTTCTTCAGGGTTTTTTTATTCCTGCTTTTTCCTATGACAATATTAGTGATTCCAGAAAGTTTTGCATATTCCGCGACAACAGTAGCAACGTCATGCCCATTGAGGGTCACAATCTCGGCCCCTAATCGTGCCGCCAGATCCAAATTAGCCCGAATGTTTTTATTTTCGCTTTCAGTAAAATACTGGCTTTCCATGTTCTCCACATAAACCGCTATCCATGGCGCATGAAATGCTTCTGCGGTTCTTGCCGTCCAACGAATACATTTTGCGGAGGATGGCGAGGTACTGATGCAAACAAGCAGCTTAATACTGGCCATCTTTTCAGCCATGCGCCGCTCATTCTGATTATCATGACTAATCCTGTCCGCCGCTTTCCGCATGGCGATTTCACGCAGAAGCCGCAGATTTTCCTTGGTGAAAAAATTGTTTAGAGCTGTTTCGGCCCGTTCCGGGCGGTAAATCTTTCCTTTCTCAAAACGCCTTAATAATTCATCCGGTTCAATATCTATCAATTTCACCTTGTTAGCGCTGTCAAAAATATAATCAGGAACGGTTTCCCGCACATTTATTTTTGTGATATCCTGCACCACATCATTCAGGCTCTCGATATGCTGAACGTTTATTGTTGTGTAGACGTCAATACCTGCATTGAGAAGCTCCTCTATATCCTGATATCGTTTTCTGTTGCGCACTCCATCAGCATTGGAGTGCGCAAGTTCATCAACCAATATCAGTTGAGCCTTTCTTTTAAGAGCCGCGTCCAAATCAAATTCTTTAAGTTGAATATTTTTATGCTCCACAACCTTTGGTGGCAATACTGGCAATCCATCAAGCAATTGCATCGTTTCAGGCCGAGTATGCGGTTCCACATACCCGACAACCACATCAATGCCACTTTTTAATTGCTCTCTGGCATCATCAAGCATAGCGTAAGTTTTTCCAACACCTGCAGCGTAACCAAAGAAAATTTTCAGTTTTCCTGTTTCTCGTGATTCATTAGAACGAATACCTTCTAAGAGAATGTCCGGATTCGGTCGCTCTTTATCATAATTTACCATAAAATCACCCTCTTAAGTATTTCAGTATATTCGTTCTAAAGCAAGCTATCGAGCGCTAGATTAACTTTCAGAACATTTACCGCCGGTTCACCCCAAAAGCCCAGAAATCTTCCTGTAGTATTTTTATTTATTATTTCTCTTACCGCGTCTTCACTGATACCTCTTTCCCTTGCGATGCGGGCAACCTGATATTCAGCAGCCTCCGGCGTAATATTAGGATCAACGCCGCTGCCGGATGCGGTCACCAAGTCCATAGGAATATCCGCAGTATTATTTGGGTCAAGGGCACGCCACCAATCGATCCGTTCCTTCACAAGCTTTTCCTGTTCTTCTCCGACAGGCGACAGATTTGTCGTACCCGTTGGTCTTCCGATTATATATTCAGGTTTTGTAAATTCTTGGGCGATCAATGTGGAACCAAAATCTTTCTTAGTTCCATCTTTTAATGTCACGGTAATGATACTGCCATTAGCCTGATTTGGAAAAACCGCTTGTGCAATAACGGTCACAACACCGGGGTAAATGACACCGCAGAGTATTGTCATCACAACAAAGCATAAAATCGCAGGTCTTAACACTTTTATAATCTTACTCATATCCATCCTCCTCACACAATGCCGCATGCGGTCAGCAACATATCAATCAGTTTAATTGCCACAAAGGGTGCGGCAATCCCTCCCAATCCATAAACCAGTATATTCTGTTTGAGTAGCTTTCCAGCCGACATTTCACGATATTTAACACCCTTCAGTGCCAAAGGAATCAGTGCAATAATAATCAGCGCATTGTAGATAATAGCCGAAAGTATAGCACTTGTAGTGCTGGTAAGACCCATAATATTAAGCGCTGTCAATTGAGGAAAGATACCGAAAAACAGCACAGGGATGATGGCGAAATACTTTGCTACATCATTTGCCACACTAAAAGTAGTAAGAGAGCCTCTTGTCATTAAAAGCTGCTTTCCAATCCTCACAATGTCAATGAGCTTGGTGGGACTTGAATCCAAATCCACCATGTTTCCCGCTTCCTTGGCGGCCTGGGTTCCCGTGTTCATCGCCACTGCCACATCTGCCTGCGCAAGTGCCGGAGCGTCGTTGGTACCGTCACCGGTCATTGCCACAAGATGGCCTTTCGCCTGATAATCCCGAATCAGTGTCAGTTTGGCTTCCGGTGTTGCTTCGGCGAGAAAATCATCTACGCCCGCCTCTGCCGCAATTGAGGCAGCCGTCATCGGATTATCTCCAGTTATCATGATCGTCTTAATGCCCATTTTCCGTAAATCTTCAAACCGTTCTTTAACGCCGTTCTTTACAATATCTTTCAGATAAATAACGCCTAATATGATGTTATTTTTAGCAACCACAAGAGGAGTCCCGCCTTCACCGGCAACCCGTTCGACGATCCTCTCGCATTCCTCAGGATAATCGCCGCCTTTGTCAATTACAAAAGTTTTTATCGCATCGGCAGCACCCTTGCGAATTTCATTTCCCTGATAATCGATTCCACTCATTCTTGTATTGGCCGTAAATCCAACAAAGGTTGCGCCAAGCTTGGATAGATCGCGTCCCCTGATGCCGAAGCGTTCTTTTGCGAGTATTACAATGCTTCTGCCTTCGGGAGTTTCATCCGCTATGGAGGAAAGCTGTGCGGCATCGGCAAGCTCTTGCTCTTTTACCCCTTTTAATGAGATGAATTCACTGGCCTGCCTGTTTCCAAGTGTAATAGTACCTGTCTTATCCAATAAGAGCACATCCACATCACCCGCCGCTTCGATAGCGCGGCCGCTCATTGCCAACACATTGGCCTGATTCAAGCGGCTCATACCTGCAATGCCGATGGAGGAAAGGAGTGCCCCGATGGTTGTCGGTGCCAGACATACGAGCAATGCGATCACATTTGTTACAGAAATTGCCGAGCCTGCTCCTGCCTGACTGCTTGCGAAACCTGAAAAAGGCAACAGTGTCGCGGTTACCACAAGGAAAATAACAGTGAGCGTTACAAGCAGTATCTGAAGTGCTATTTCATTCGGTGTTTTCTTTCTAGAGGCTCCCTCCACCATAGCGATCATTTTATCAAGAAAACTATTCCCCGGCTCAGCAGTGACCTGGATGACCAGCCAATCGGAAACAAGTGTTGTACCTCCGGTAACTGCGCTTCTGTCGCCGCCGGATTCACGGATGACCGGAGCGGATTCACCGGTAATGGCGCTTTCATCCACGGACGCGGCTCCTTTAATTACCTCACCATCCATCGGTATCTGTTCACCGGCTTTTACATAGACGATATCACCCTTTTTCAGATTGCTGGATATTACTTCGGTATATTCTTCTATGTTGGATGCCGATTTTAGCTTTTTAGCTTTAACATCTTTTCGGGCGCTCCTAAGGCTGTCGGCCTGCGCACGTCCGCGTCCCTCCGCAATAGCTTCCGCAAAATTGGCGAACAGCACCGTGAACCACAATATAAGGGATATAGTAAGGATATATCCTGAATTCTCATCTTTGATTCCTGTAAATGATAGTATATACAAAGCGGCTGTCAGTATAGCCCCTATATACACTACCAGCATGACAGGATTTTTAACCTGTACGCGAGGCGCAAGCTTTATAAAGGACTGGCGTATCGCGTCTCTGAAGATACTTTTGTTGAAACTTTTTTCTTTCATATCTTGTCACCTCATTCTATTGGTTTGTAAAATAATCCGCTACCGGGCCAAGTGTTAAGGCGGGCAAAAAGCTAAGTGCTCCGATAATGAATATTACGGCAATCAATAGCCCGATAAACATGGTATTGGTGGTTGACAGCGTTCCTTCGCCGGCAGCCACTGTCTTCTTCTGTGCAAGATTCCCTGCGAGAAAAATTGCCGCCACCATTGGAATAAAGCGAACCAACAACATGATAATCCCACCTGTGACATTGGTAAATATCGTGTTCGCGTTAAACCCTGCAAAAGCACTTCCGTTGTTGTTGCCCATGGATGAGAAGCCATATAGAATCTCCGAAAATCCGTGAGCACCGGAATTTGTCAGCCATGACGCCGCGTCGGGCATTATAACGGCGGCAGCCGTACCAAGGAGCGTTAACAGCGGAGGAGTCAAAACAATCAGGCAAACCATTTTCATGTCAAAGGGTTCAACCTTTTTACCTAAATATTCGGGCGTCCGGCCAACCATTAATCCGGCAATAAATACCGTGAGAAGGACAAAAGCCAGCATCCCGTAAAGTCCGCTCCCAACCCCTCCGAAGACAATTTCACCAAGCTGCATCAGGAACATGAGGACCATCCCGCCGAAGGGAGTAAAGCTGTCATGCATGGAGTTTACCGAACCATTGGAAGCTGCGGTAGTTGCCGTAGCCCATAATGCCGATGTTCCCATGCCGTGAATGACTTCTTTTCCTTCTATACTGGCCGATGCTGTTACACCCGCAAAGCCTGGAGCAGCAAATTGTTCACTGACTGTTACAGCTGCAAGGGATACCACAAATAAAATAATCATGGCAATATAGATTGATCTGCCTTGCTTACTGTCCTTTACCGCTTTTCCAAAAGATATACAAAGTGCCGCTGGAATCAGAAGGATGGACAAAAGCTGTATCAAGTTGGAGAGCTGCGTCGGATTCTCAAGAGGAAAAGCTGAGTTGACACCGAAAAATCCACCGCCATTTGTTCCAAGCTGCTTAATCGCGATCTGGCTTGCCGCCGGACCTAACGGTATGGTCTGAACAGCTCCGCCTTCCAGCGTCACAACATCCTTATAGGGGCTGAAAGTCTGTACCACGCCCTGAGATGTAATCAGAATCGCGACGATTAATGAAAGCGGAATCAAAATATAGAGTGTTGTTCTCGTCAAATCCACCCAAAAGTTTCCGACGGTAGTCTTCTTTTTGAGAATAAATCCTCTGATTAAGACAAACAATACGGCAATTCCTGCCGCTGCCGACACGAAATTCTGGACGGTAAGTCCCAACGCCTGTGACAGATAGGACAACGCAGATTCGCCGGAATAAGCCTGCCAATTTGTATTTGAAACGAAGCTTGCAGATGTGTTGAACGCCAAATGCCAGCTTGTTCCTTCAATTCCTTCGGGGTTTAAAGGCAAAAATGCTTGCAGCATTTGCAGCCCCCAGAGAAAAATAAGACAAATGGTGCTGAAGACGATTATCGCCAAAGCGTATTTTTTCGCCCCCATCTCCTCATCGTCACGAACCCCCATGATTTTATAGATTCCCTTTTCAATGGGGGAAAGCACACGAGTTAAAAACACCTTTTGCCCTGTCATAACCTTGTACATATAAATGCCCAAGGGAATGGAAAGCCCAATCAATAGGACCAAATAGAGTATATCCTCTAATACAATATGGCTCATAGTTCCTCACCTCTAAATAAGACATAGAATAAATAAATGAGCAACGCCAGTGCAATGAGCGCTGAAATCGCTAAAACTGCTCCCACTCTTATCAACTCCTTACTATATTTTTGTTCGTAATCATAGCCATTCTTACCAGAAAAACGGTAACTATTGCGACCGCAAAGAAGACTATAGTAGGTAATGCTTCCTTGATAGTGTTGCATATACGTTACATATCTAAAAATCCCTCTTTTCCTTATTCATCAAGTGTTCAACATAATTTTTGTCATATACAATTTCATATGGATTTCCAGCGTCTCCCTCAGGCTGGTCACCAAAATCAATATGATCCCTGCCATAACGGTTATCAAAGGTTGATATCCGCTCCAAATTTCGAATTGCAGGTTTAAATGTTGGATCAAGAGCATATGCTGCCCGATAATGTTTGCGAGCTAAATCATCATCCATCAGAAGTTCCTCCAATAAACCATATAAATTATGGACAATAGGTGAATGAGGATTTATAAGCATGGCTTGCTTAATATTTTCCTCCGCCTGAGAATAGTATCTCGCTTTCAATGCAATAACATCCCTGTTTAGTGTATTTTATCGCTGTCAAGCCACAACGTCCTTGCCCTTCGCTGACAGAATGGACCCAGTATTTGCGCCAAATCTGCTACAGCCTGCTACTATGATATACTTGTAATTGTTTTTTTCATTTTATTGGCTCCTTTTTCTTAGATGCCCAATATTCCTGTTGTCAAACTCAAGGACATAATTTGTGACTTCTTCCGTTTCGGGCTGGTCGCCAAAATCCGGGTTCGTATCCCAAGGGCTGTAATAAAACGATGTTATCCTCTCTAAATTTCTGCTTGACGGTTTATAGGCCGGGTCAAGCGCATAAGCGGCCCGGTAGTGCTTGCCAGCCAAACCCAAGTCTCCTGTAAGCTCTGCAAGTACACCATAGAGATTGTGAACCTCAGGAGCGTTATTATTCTCATTCTCTAACATTGCCTATCGGAGATACTCCCGTGCGGCAACATAATCCTTTGCTTGCAAGGCATTTACAGCCTGTTCAATCTTTTTTTCAAAAGAACCACGTGCACCTGTGTCGACTTTCATCAATTTCACCTCGAATCGCCTTAATAAATGAATTTCTACAATTCATATATTGACAGAAAACCTATAAAGACAGTGTTAAGAACATCATGACCGGTATAAGTAATGTGTTAAGATTTTTAAACAAAAAAAAGAAGCCTTTAAGCAAGGCTTACATCGAACTATCGTCTATTTATCTATTCGTCTATTCGTCCGCCAGTCGATATCCCACACCAACTTCTGTTAGTATATATCTCGGCTGAGCAGGTTCCTTTTCGATTTTTCTACGGATATTCGCCATAAAGACCCGGAGTGATTGCGTATCGTTTCCCGAAAATGCACCCCAAATTTCATCAAGTATAAATTTATGAGTTAAAACTCTTCCTGAGTGCTTTGCCATTAACGCCATCAGCCTATATTCCATAGGTGTCAGGTGTATTTCATCGTCGGCAAGAAAAACACGGCGTTTTTCAAAGTCAATTTTTAAGACGCCAATTAAAAATACAGCAGGAGATTGGTTTTCAGGTTGACTGCGTTGATTTGAATGTCTAAGTGCTACTCTGATTCGAGCCAAAAGCTCCACGACACTAAAAGGCTTTGTCAAATAGTCATCTGCGCCGCTGTCCAAGGCTTCAACCTTTTCCCGTTCATGTCCACGCGCCGATACCACAATGATGGCTGCTTTAGTATGCGGCCTAACCATGGCAATAACATCGATACCATCAATGTCCGGAAGTCCCAGATCAATAATTATAATATCCGGATTATGGGCGGAAACAAGGGAAATGGCTGTTTTACCATGCTGTGTATCAATACACTTGTAGCCCTGTGCTTCAAGGGATACACACATAAAATTACGAATAGGTTTTTCGTCCTCAACAACGAGAATTAGCGGTTTGTTATCCATTAGTATCATCCTTCAAAGGTAGTCTAAATCTAAATGTTGCGCCGCCGGACGTATTATTAAACGCTGAGATTTCACCGCCGTGCACGGCTATGATTGATTTACAGATCGCAAGCCCCAGCCCGGTGCCACGCCTTCCTGCACTGATGGTTGGAGCAGTATAAAACCTGTCAAAGATGAAGGGGATATCCTCTTTCGGTATACCCTTTCCATTATCCGACACTTCAAACATAACCTTTTCGCCTTCAATCTGCGTTTTAATCCCTATAGTCGAACCAAAGGGGGTATACTTTAGCGCATTGTCAATAAGGTTTACAAGCACTTGTTCAATAAGCGTCCCGTCCATCGGTAGCAGGATTAAATCAGTAGGGATATCTATCATTATAATATGATTGGAGGCGAGTTTTTTAATCCTTGATACCGCTTCGGCAACAATTTCCTCCACCGCTTCCATGTTTTTTTTCAACTCAATTCTTCCCTCATCAATGCGGGTTATATTCAAGATATTTTCCACCGAATGGATAAGCCAGCTTGCGTCTTCGTGAACGCCTTGTAAAAGCTCCCTTTTCACTTTTTTATCAAGAACCTCCTCATGATCAAGGATAGTGGCGGTTGCGCCCAGAATTCCAGTTAGAGGGGTTCTTAAATCATGGGAAATTGCCCTTAAAAGATTGCCGCGCAGCCTCTCCCGCTCCACGTCCATTTTAGCCTTTTGCTGTTTTTCCGACAACCTTTCCCGTTCCATAGCAAGTGCAATTTGTGTCGTCACCGATTCTAAGAGTCTTATTTGCTCCTCTGATAAGAACTTGCTGTCAAAGCAAGAGACACCTACAACACCGAGAGGTCCGATTTGACCTTTGACCGGAAGATAATAGGCAGGACTATCAACAAACACCTCAGTGCCCGCTCCGACCGGGTTACCTGTTCGAAATGTCTCTGCTAACGCCTGCCTTTCAGGGTAGGATTTAAAAATATTGGCACGTTCATCATTATTAAAAGCAAAAATTATGGGTTCTTCCAAACCATCTGATGAATTAACCGTTGCTATAATGACGGAACTGTTAAACAACTTCGCAATATCCCTGCCTCCAACCTCTGCGATCTGATTAAAGTTTCTAACTTTTAACAGACCTTTGGTAATTTCATAAAGGATCTGTGTCCTCTTTTCACGCAGAGATGATAGCATTGCCTCTTGTTTTGCCTTTGCAGTTAACGTACTTGTGATGATTGCTACTATAAGCATGATCATAAAGGTTACAGGGTAATCAGGCCTGTAGGTCACAAACGTATAATAAGGCTCTGTAAAAAAGAAATTAAATGACGAAACCCCGATGACAGAAGCCAGGATACCATAAACATGACCGTTTGTCTGTTTCGCGACTATTAACACACCTAAGATATAGGCCATAATAAAGTTTGATTCGTGAAAGCCTATATGCCTGAAGAAAAAAGATAATAAGGTTGCCAATGTCATAATGCCTAAGGTTACTACTACATCAAATATCGTTAACATTACTTTGGGCAGTTCAGTAAAACTATAATATTCTTCTTTACTTAATTTGTCTAAAGAGAAATTATCAGGTTGTCTTTTTTTCATAGAATGCCCCTCATTGTCAACATTAGTCTGGTAACTTAGAAAGAGCTTTTTTGTTGCAGACAATTACTAAAATATCCTTTTCCTCGATGACAGCGTTAGCTCCTGGCGCAATAACAATCTGATCAGCGCTTTTTTTGATCGCCACCACATTGAGTTTATAAACTGCCCGCAAATTTATTTTTCCGAGGGTTTTATTGACAAACTGGGGTGGAGCAATGATTTCGAAGATGCTGTAATCTAAGGACAATTCTATAAAATCCATGACGTTGGTTCTAATTAAGTTATTGGCTAGGCGAATGCCCATATCTTGTTCTGGATAAACGATTTTATCCGCACCAATTTTCTCTAACACCTTTCCGTGTTGGACTGATTGGGCTTTTGCGACAACATAGGGTATTCCCATTTCTTTGAGCATTAGGGTGATTAGAATATTTGCTTCAAGATCATCCCCGATTGCTACTATAGCTACATCAAAATTCCGAACGCCCAATGCCCGTAGCGTCTCCTCCTCACGCGCGTCGGCCTGTATCGCTTGGGTTACATCCTGCATGATGACCTGAACGGCGTGTTCGTTCTTATCCAGCGCCAAAACATCATGGCCTAATGTACTGAGAGTTTTAGCCACACTTGTTCCGAATCGTCCTAAGCCAATCACCACAAATTGTTTGCGCACTAATGTATCCTCCTATCCAATCATAATTCGTTCGTCGGGATATTTGATCTGGGTGGTTAACTTGTTTCGTTTTTGGGTTAGGAAAAACGCCAAAGTTAATGGCCCGACTCGCCCAATAAACATCGTTAATATTATGGCCGATTTACCAATTACGGTAAGATGGGGTGTAATTCCCAGAGAGAGACCAACGGTCCCGAAGGCGGAGGTCACCTCGAAAAGCAAGGTCTGTAAATCTGAATTTTCCGAGTGGGAAAGTATCGATAATACTATGAAGATCAAAAATGCAGCTGACGTAGTAATTGCCCAGGCCTTTGTAATTACCTCCCTTGGTATAGTTCGGCCCTTTAAAACGACATGAAGATTACTTCGGTAGGTACTCAATACGGATAGAGCTATCGTTATGAAGGTCGTAGTTTTAATCCCCCCGCCCGTTGAACCAGAGGAAGCTCCAATAAACATGAGGACAATCATAGATAGTAAGGTAGTCCCATACATATTTGAAATGTCTATGGTGTTAAATCCTGCCGTCCGAGTAGTCACCGATTGAAAGAAAGCGGCGAGAACTTTTGTGCTTATGGGAAGAGGGCCTAAAGTCTTGGGATTTGAAAATTCCATGATTAGAATAAACGCCGCCCCAAATAAGATCAAAGCCCCAGAGACCTGTAAGACTATTTTCGTATGAAGTCTTAACTTTTTCTGAGGTGCTAGTAGGTCCGCCAAAACAATAAAGCCTAACCCTCCCAATATGATCAAAAGCATGATGGTAATATTAATAATGGGATCACCGACGAAAGCAGTAAGGCTGGAAAAGTTACCAAAGAGATCAAACCCTGCATTATTAAAAGCTGAAATAGAATGAAAGACACCATAATAAAGTGCTTTACTCCACCCAAAATCAGAATACCAGCGTAAGGTTAGAATGAGGGCACCCATCGCTTCAATAGCAAAGGAAATCTGTAGGACAGACTTCGTTAATCGAACAATACCTTCAACTGAAACTTGGTTTAGGGCCTCTTGCAACAACAAGCGTTCCTTAAAGGTGATTTTCTTCCCTAAAATCATAGCAAACAGGGTGGCAAAAGTCATAAAGCCGAGACCACCCACTTGAATTAACAAAAGAATGACCCATTGCCCAAAGTGCGTAAAGGTAGTCGCTGTATCTACAACCACTAACCCTGTAACACAAACGGCCGAGGTGGCTGTAAAGACGGCATTCAAAAAAGGTAAGCCCAATCCATCCTGAGTTGCTTGTGGTAAGGCCAGTAATAAAGCCCCCAACAGAATAACTGTAGCAAAGCCAAAAACTAAAACTCGAGCTGGTGTCATGATTTCCCCAAGTGTGTTCAATCCCTTTTCCCTCCACTTAACTCATTATAGCAAGCGATATCCAACTCCAGGTTCGGTAATAATGTGCCTTGGACGGGATGGGTCACGTTCCAGCTTTCGCCTGATTTGACCAATGTAAACTCGTAAATACTGTACTTCCTTCTCAGAAGACGGTCCCCATATAGTACGAAGTAAATAATTGTGGGTCATTACTTTCCCCGCATTAATCGCAAGAATTTTTAACAGCTCATATTCGGTTAAGGTGAGCTTTATCTCGTTATCATCCCTAGTAACCCGACGATGTAATAAATCAAGGGTCAAGTCTTCAAAATTCATAACTGGTTGTTCGTCTACCCCGACAATGCGACGCATTGCCGCACGAATTCTGGCTAATAATTCACCCATGGCGAAAGGTTTTGTTACATAGTCATCTGCTCCAGAGTCAAGGGCGGTCATCTTAACTGACTCCTGATCTTTTACCGAAAGTATTATTATGGGCACTTTGGACCATTCCCGTAATTGGCATAGTACGTCTAGTCCGTCAATATCGGGTAATCCTAGATCTAAGATAACCAAATCCGGGCAAAACTTGGTTATCAAATTAAGACCAGCCTTGCCTGTCCCGACGTCTTTTACACTATACCCATGACTGGTTAAAGTCACTCGCAAAAACCGCCGAATTTGCGTTTCGTCATCAATAATTAAAATTCTTGGTAATTTGGTCTCCACCTTGAACTCCTTCTTTCATCATTGGAACTCCACCTTTGAATTATTCGGTAAAGGTTAGGTTAACGTGATTGAGAATTGTCTAAGTTTATGATTATTCCTGGATTTGCCTATTTGCGCTTCAATTATTCCCTTGCAAATACCTTAACTGAGCCACGTTCTACTCACATGAAGGCGAGTAGAGACAAATTTCACCAAATGTATCTCCAATCTTCAGTTCTGGGTAGTAAAAACTAACATTATTCCTCTCGATAGAGGACTTATCAACCGGATATAGTACTTATTATAGATGTTTGTCTATAAAAACAGTGTTAAATAAGCATCAAAAACCATAAAGAAAACCTAAAGATTATCTCACATTCTGCACCCTATACCTTTTATCTGAATTGAATAGGTCTAGCAAACCTGGTATCTTATCAAAGTGATCCGTGAATGAACAGGGCTGTAACAAACTTTTGTTACAGCCCACTTTAGTAAAAACACGATATGTTTTCCCCATATTATTTTCTGCATATGATTAACTTAATGGATTTAGATTGCTGATATTCAAGCGTCAAATGGGGAAAATGTAACTAAGGTGGTTTTAACGACACTTTAATTTTTCTTTACCTATTTTTTATGGTTGCTGCATTATTCTTTACACTGTTTTTACTAGAGATAGATCTATAATTATATGTAATATAGTTATGGTTAATCAAGCTCTTTACCAGAGGTTGTTTTGTCTTTGAGTGATTAGTGCCAAATGACGAAAATAAAGGGGGATAATATGCTAACCTTATTATTTCAAGTGTTAACTTTAGGAGTTTCATTTCTTATCATTTTCATGCTCATTGAAATGGTAAGGATGACTACTGGTAGGGAAATGCTTATCGATAAATTGATATCGTACCTTCAAGATATCTATTGTCGGTCTGCTCCTATTGAAGACAGCGAAGTTGATTGGTTAGAATCAGATTTACTTTTTAAAGGACAGGTAATAACACTTAACAGGAAAGATATCAAAAGAAAATAAGCTTATACACAATTATCATAATTAAAGGAAGATATATGGTTACTATGATTTTAGATCATCATAGTAACTATTATCTTTTAATCTTGTTAAGAAAGGAAGGCATCATGTTCTGATGGCTAATATAAATAAACTTTTCTCACTGAAAATCCGAACTCTTATTTTAGGTCATCCGCTATCGTCACATAATGCCGAGGAGGCAAAAGTCGGTGTTGGCGGAGGGGTTCCTGTTTTTGGTTCTGACATTATTTCTTCCGAGGGATATGCTCCGGACGAGATTTTGTATGTCCTTCTTCTGGCTGGAACATTGGGATACGCTTATATTTTAAAGATTTCGTTGGTCATCGTGTTACTGGTGATTAGTATTTTCCTAGTTTACCGCAAAGCGATCCAGAAATACCCCCAAGGCGGGGGATCTTACACGATCGCGAAGGCTTATCTCGGCGAAAACTTTGGTCTTATTGCTGGTGCTAGCTTAACTCTAGACTATATTTTGACAGTCGCAGTCAGTGTCAGCTCTGCGGTAGAAAACTTAACGGGGATTATCCCTTGGTTAGCTCCTACTGGACACAAAGTTTTAGCAGATTGCTTGGTCATAATGTTCATGGCATGGATTAATTTGCGTGGCTTAAAGGAATCAGCCCGCCTATTTTCCTTCCCAGTGTATCTGTATATTGCGACCCTGGCACTCTTGATCGGAACTGGCTTAGTGGAGATTCTAGTCCATGGCGTAACACCAACGGCAGTAGCAACAGGGCATATTGCATCGTCCTCTGTCAGTGGAATGACCTGGTTTATCTTAGCAAGGGCGTTTGCAGGGGGAACAACTGCTTTGACAGGGTTTGAAGCCGTGAGCAATGGGGTCACAGCATTCAAGAACCCTTCCCAGAAGCGCGCTATTCAAACCTTGTTAATTTTAGGCATTATTGTTTCTATTGGGCTGATTGGGTTGACGTATTTAGCGGGTGCTTACCACCTTGTTCCCGCTGAAGGAAATACCGTCCTTAATCAGTTAGGGTTAATAATCTTCGGAAAAACTATTCCCTATTTTGTCCTTATGGGGACTGCCGCTGCGATCCTGGTTATTGCCTCAAGTACTCCCTACGCGGGGTTACCCATCTTATTAAGCTTAATGGCTAGAGATGGATACACTCCTAGGTATTTTAAGAATTTAGGAGATCGCTTGGTTTATAGTGTGGGAATTTGGACGTTGTTCCTCGTTTCCAGTGTTCTCGTTATTGTGTTTCACGGAGATACTCATACAATGCTTCCTCTATACGCAATTGGTGTGTTTATTTCATTTACCCTTACTGGAGCGGGGCTAGCCAAGCATACTTGGAAGGAAAGAGGACCGAAGTGGCAGTCCGATTTTGCAATCTTTAGTTTTGGTGGGATCGTTTCATTTTTTGTTTTACTCGTCTTCGTTACGACTAAGTTCATGCAAGGAGCTTGGATTATTCTAATCATTATGCCACTCCTCGTGTTAATGTTCCGTGGTGTTCATTATGTCTACAATATTGAAATACAGAATTTAGAGATTACTCTGGAAGCCGCAGACGATTTTCATAAGCATGTGCAAAAAATAAATCGAAGAAGGTCACAAATTGAAATATCAGATTATCGTAATAAAATTATTGTCCCAGTTTACGACTTAAACCTAATCGTTTTGAAAGCTTTAATATACGCGTATGCATTAACCCCCCAAGTCACGGCTGTTCATATTGCTTCAGACCCTAATCGAACTGAAAAACTAATAAAGCATTGGGCAGAACAACATATGGAAATTCCTTTGGAAATTGTAGAGTCTCCTTATAGGGCAACAGTTCATGATTTATTGAACTATATAGATAAAGTTGAGAAGAATGGTAATTTTGATACAATAACCATTGCAATTCCGGAATACGTCCCGGAAAAGTTGTGGCATAACATTCTGCATAATCAGACAGGACAATTGATGAAGCTAATGTTGCTTTTCCGTAAAAGTATTCTTGTGACGAGTGTTCCTTACCATCCCATTCCGAAAAAAAGTTTATTGATTGATTCAAAGGTTAATCCTAAAAACTGACTTAACCTATTTATAGGCAATTATCCGAGCCACATAAGAATATGTTTGTTGTAAAGATAGAAATTCTAACACAACGCATTCGTTTTTGGAGAAGAGCGGTGATTAGGGTGGAGGAAACTAAACAAACATTCGATTAATCCAGCGAACAAGATAGTAGAATGTTACACTAATAAATCAATTATAAAGCGGGTTGATTTTATGAAATATAAGTTTATGTTAAATAATCTAGGTGATACAGAAATTGATATTAACGTTTCCTTTTGGTCTGGGGCTGTTAAAATCACTTCAGATGAACTTAGAGTAATTCGACAACCAAATCTTAATGAGTATAAACTTGAAATTTCGCATGATAGATTTCAACTATTGAAGACTAAACGACAGTTATTTGGACTTGATCCGATACCGAAAATCATATTAGATTCAGCGGAATTTGATATTGCTCAATCACTTCACTGGTATGAATATTTCCTATGCTGCATTCCACTAATATTAATATCTGGAGGGGCCATTGGTGGTATCATAGGATTTATGGGGACGAGATTAAATCTTTTGCTAATAAGGATTAAAAAATATCCGACAATCATACGCATTATAATAATATTTTTAATATGTTATTTGTGTCTTTTAGTATTTAAAGAGCTGTCAAGAGATATAGCTACTGCATTAAGACTACTCAGATCTTTATTTCTCAAGCATTTATAATGTCAAATGTTCTTTATACCGTTGCAGAAATAGTTTGTAGAGTTACATTAGGCCTGGTCACAGCAAAATGACTATAATAAATATAGCTCTATTGGGCGACTGGGCACGTGGAGTGAAAGCAAATGGTTCAGGTAGACTTATTGATTTAGAGAAAGAAATTGATGAGGTAAAATAATAAAGTCGGACACTATCAACCAGCGAGTATTTTTATAAAGGATATTTCATGAAAGATGTCTCTAGTGTTACTGTTTTTGCAGTAACACTAGAGACATCTTTCTTCTTTTTTCAAGGATGATGTCGTGGTGATTATTCGTCTACTCTGGACAGGCAAGAACGCTGGATCTGTTATCCAGTTATCGCTCACTTCCATGACGATTCATTAGCTAACAATTATATAGACTTATAATATATAGATAATGTATACTTATATCTAAGTGTGCTAAAGACTGATGCTGTCGTAAAACGTTGATCGATAGGAGGGTGAATTTATGAAATCGCAGAAAAGGGAGGGAATTTATGCTAGAGGTATCGGTAAACCATGTAAGCTTTTCTTATGACAAGGATTTGATATTAGCAGACATTAATATGAAAGTCGAAGCTGGAGCCTTTGTCTGCTTGCTTGGGCAGTCTGGTTGTGGAAAAAGCACGTTCCTTCGTTTACTAGCGGGCTTAGAAAAACCAAGCTCTGGAAGTATTTTTGTAGATGATGCACCAGTAATGAAAGCAGGGTTGCAAAGAGGAGTTGTGTTTCAGGATTACGGTCTCTTTCCATGGATGAGTGCTGGAGAAAATATCATGATAGCACTTAAACAGAGATTTAAGAAGATGAGCTTCAGTGAGCGCAAAGCCGAAGCACTTAGGAGAATCAGGGATGTTGAACTTCCAGAGTCAGTTTTTGATAAGTTGCCTAAGGAACTTTCCGGCGGCATGAAGCAACGTTGTGCAATAGCACGCGCCTTTGGCATAGATCCACCGATTCTCTTGATGGATGAGCCTTTTGGTGCGTTAGATGCGGTAACAAGAGCTAAACTGCAAGATTTGGTTTTTGATTTGTGGGATAAGGAGACTGAAAGTCGAAAGACCATTTTCTTTGTTACCCATGATGTGGATGAGGCGTTGCTTTTGGCAACGGATATTATTGTATTTGGGCAATCGCCCAGCAAAGTTATTTATAATTATTCATTTAAGGATAAGTCGAAATCAGATAGGACTACGATGCTTGACGATCCCCAGACTATGCAACTACGAAACAACCTCATAAAAATCATCCATGATGAGGTTAGAATGAAGTCGTATAATTTATAAAAGGCTATTATATATACAATTTAAGGAGAGAGATTGATGAAAAAAGTAGTAAAATTAATTTCGCTATTAATAGTAGGAATGCTGTTGCTGACTGGTTGCTCCCAAGGCTCGGTCAGCACAGGTAGCACTAGTAACCAGGCAGCACCGTCCGAGAAGTTAAAGGTAAAATTAGCAGCACAGGCAACATCCGGTCAAGTGTTCCAATATCTTGCAGAGGACAAGGGATATCTGGGAGAAGAGGGGATTGACGTTGATCTCGTTTATATTAATAACGGAACAGACGCCTTTTCCGCTTTAAGTTCTGGTCAGGTAGATGTTATTTCCACCTATGGTACTGGTGGCCCTCTGATTCAAATTGCAAATGGCCAAGAATTCACCATTTTCGGTGGCTATATGATTATCGGGGCAACGCCTGTCTTTGCTATGCCCGGCACAAAATATAACAGCGTGGAAGATTTCCGTGGCAAAAAGATTGCTATTATGAGAGGTGGCACTCCGGACATCGTGCTAAAGGGTATTTTGTATGACGCGGGCTTCGATCTGAAAAAAGATGTCACGTTTGTCGAAATGAAAAAGAATACAGATGTAATGGAAGCAGTACGTAGCGGTGGAGCGGATTTCGGTGCGGTATCCACAGGTTTTGAACTTCAGATTAAAGATGCAGGTATGAACATTGTTATGTGGCCAGATGAATTGTGGCCTAATCACTCCTGCTGCCGTATGGTTGCCAAAACAAGTTGGCTTAAAGAAAACCCAGAAGCAGCACAGAGATTGCTCCGTGCCTATTTGCGAGCAGAAGAAATTATGCCCTCAAATATGGATCGCGTTGTAGAACTAACCGTTAAAAATTTGGATATGTCAGTTGAAACTGCAAAAAGCTTTTTGTTAAGCCCTCACATCAAATATGAAACGGACCCATATAAGAACAGTGTAGTAAAGATGTGGGAGAAGATGCAGAAATTCGATTATATCGTTGATCCTACGGTGGACATTCAAGATCATATTGATACCACTAATTACAAAGCAGCTTTGGACTATTTGCAAGCAAAGTATCCTGATAGTAACTTCTATAAGGAGAAACAAAAAGAGTTCATCGAATTCAACCTGTAATTTCAGTTTTTGCTAAACAAAGGCATACTGGGCATATAGACATTTGTCCAGTATGCCTTTTATATAAGTTTTGAAAAATCATAGAGTAGTTTGTATTCCAAAGAGGAGCGTTACCATGAATAAATTTATAAAGGATAGGTTGGGTATAGTGCTAATCTTCAGCGGATTAGTAATCGCCTACGAGCTTTTGACAGATGTTTTCGGCATACTTGATCCGTTCTTATTCCGTGGACTTAGCATGGTCATACCAGCGTTTGGCTCACATTTTGATATGCTGATGAAAGGGCTGATAAGCTCTCTTGGATTGCTAATTCCCGCATATGTTATGGCGACAGTTAGTGGAATAAGCCTCGGTGTGCTAATTGGTTTAAAAAAGTCATTGCGTAAAAATACAACCCCATTTATCAATGCTTTCAGTGCCATTCCCGCGCCCCTATTAACCCCTTTTGCAATTCACCTTTTTCCCTCGTTTCGATCGGCGTCAATATTTATTATATTTATAGGCGCCTTTTGGCCAACACTGGGAACCACTGTAAATGCAGTAATGACAATCGATAAGAGATATTTGGAAAATGCAGCTACTCTGGAAATAGGCGAAGTGGAGAAATTGTTCCGTGTGATTCTACCGGCCGCTTCTCCCACTATACTTTCAGGGTGCACTATCGCCCTTAAATTCTCTTTTGTAATGCTTGTGGTGGCGGAAATGTTTGGAGCGACCTCCGGCATGGGCTATTTTGTTCAATATTACTCTGATTTCGCACGCTTTGATCTTGTCATTGCCGGCTTTATCTTTATGGCGTGTATATTGGTTGGGATAATGTACCTGTTCGATCTCATGAAAGTGAGAATTTTGCGTTGGACTATAAACAACTAATATTGGGGGAAGAGGTGAAGTAGTGATAACCGCTGGAATTGATGTTGGTTCAACTGCAACGAAGGCAGTCATTTTCGATGGAACGATAAGAAGTATGGCTATTATCCCAACTGGCTGGAACCCTAAAGAAGCTGGAAGAAATGTATTTCTTGAAGCACTAAACAAAGCTGGCTTACAAGAACAAGACATATCTATGATCGTTGGTACTGGTTATGGACGGGTGTCACTTGCTTTTATTGATAGAAAAGTGACCGAGATAACCTGTCATGCTAAGGGCGCTAGATTTCTCTTTCCGCAAACCAGAACCGTCATAGACATTGGAGGTCAGGATAGCAAAGTGATCGCGGTCGCCGAAGATGGTTCGGTTGTCGATTTTATCATGAATGATAAATGTGCTGCTGGTACGGGGCGATTCTTACAAGTCATGACAGGAATTCTTGATATCACGTTAGATGAATTAGGACGACTGGCATCAGGGAGCAAGCCAGTAAGTATTAACAGTATGTGCACCGTTTTTGCCGAGTCAGAGATCATTGGTCTCCTTGCCCAAGAAGTGACGAAAGAAGCAATTGCTTCAGGAATCGTTCAAACCATTGCGAATAAAATGATGAGTTTAACGTCCAGAGTTACCTGTCTAGAAGAAATTACGTTTTCTGGTGGGGTGGCAAACAATCCGGAGATTTGTGCTATTCTATCCTCAGCCTTCGGTGCTAAATTTAATATTGCCCATCAACCTCAGATTGTCGGTGCGCTTGGTGCTGCAATCCTAGGCTTCGAAAAATTGTAGTGAAGGAGGAATTAGAATGGAATCCGATCTATTATGTGAATTTGAGGGTTTGCGCGCAAAAGGTATTACTGCGTTACAAGCTGCCAAAGAAGAGGGTAGGAAAGTTGTAGGGAAGTATTGTATATATTCGCCCATGGAATTAGTCCTAGCGGCCGGAGCAATTCCCATTCCTCTATGTAGTACCAAACAGGACCCTATTGCCGTAGCCGAAAAGGTTCTGCCCAGAAATCTTTGTCCTCTTATTAAATCAAGCTATGGGTATGCAGCTTCTGGCGCATGTCCCTTCTTTAATGTATCTGATCTTCTGATTGCTGAAACAACCTGTGATGGTAAGAAAAAAATGTATGAGTTGCTTTCCGAAATAAAGCCTCTTCACTTACTGCAGCTTCCGCAAAAGCAGGACGAAGAGGCTTTACAGTATTGGTATGGAGAAATACTTAGACTGAAAAATCGTTTGGAAGTCGAATTCAGCGTAACCATAACGGATCACGATTTACGTGAAGCTATCCAAATGATGAATGAAGAGCGGCGTTCACTTAAAGCCTTACAGGATATTGCTAAACTTAAGCCCGCACCGATCAGTGGCATAGATTTGCTGATGGTGCTTTATAATCGAAGCTTTAGTGTTGACAAGCAGGAAGTTGTGCTCATGGTCGATCGTTTAACGTTAGAATTGAAGGCATTACACGGCAAGGGGGTGACCCCATTTACGACGAAGACGCCAAGAATACTCTTAACTGGGGTTCCAGTAGGGATCGGGTCTCATAAGGTTGTCCAGATTATTGAAGAGAATGGCGGAAATGTTGTCTGTTTTGAAAGCTGCGAAGGGTATAAAGCAGTTTATGATCAAGTAGATGAAGAGAAAGAACCTCTTTTAGCGATTGCCGAGAAATATCTCAGAACGCCTTGTTCCTGTATGTCTCCGAACCTTGCTCGGTTTGAACTTGTCGAGAGATTAGCGGACGAGTTTGACGTGGATGGTGTCGTGGATCTCACCTGGCAAGGATGTCATACTTATAACATAGAGTCTTATAGCTTGAAGAAATACCTTCAGGAGAAGAGAAGTCGTCCGTTTTTGCAAATCGAAACCGACTATTCAGAATCCGATGTGGAGCAATTAAAGGTTCGGATCGAAGCGTTCCTAGAAATGATTAACTAGGGGAAGAGAGGAGGAGGCGGGGTATGTCAGATCTAAGGCAAAGGCTATTAGTGCAATTAGCTGATTCAGTTGTAAATATGGATGAAAATCTGACGGTAGAACTGGCTCAAGAGTATCTAAAAAATAGTTTTGACCCCTATGAAGCCATTACTAAAGGGTTAGCACACGGGATGGATCGAGCCGGTGAATTGTACGAAGAGGAAGAATACTTTATTCCTGAATTGCTGATGTGTTCAGATGCTATGTATGCAGGACTGGGCGTTTTAAGACCCCATTTAAAGCAAGATAAAATCGGAGAGAAACACAAAGTCGTAATAGGGGTTGTTGAAGGTGATACGCATGATATTGGGAAAAATCTCGTTAAAATAATGTTGGAAACCTTGGGCTTTGAGGTGGTTGATTTAGGAAGAGATGTGCCGCCTGTAGACTTTGTCGAGAAAGCCAAAGAAATTAAAGCAGATCTTATCGCGTTATCAACCTTGATGACTACGACCATGGAAGGTATGAAAGAAGTAATGCAGCTCTTAGAAAGAGATAAGTTGCAGGATAAGATCAAAGTTATGATCGGTGGAGGGCCAATCTCCAAAAGGTTTGCCGATAAAATTGGTGCCTATTATGCGGAAGATGCCTCTAAGGCAGCTAAATTAGCCCAAGATTTGGTACAGGAGGAGCAACTATGATGAAGGACAAAATGACCCCGATTGAAAGAGCTACGGCCATAGCAAGAGGGGAAATGGCGGATCGCCTTCCCTGCAATCCGAATGTAGCCAACGGGGTTGCTCGGATTTATGGTTGTAGAATATCTGAATTTAATCATAGTGCCAGAATTATTGCCGATGCCCAAATTGCTTCATACCGCCGTTTTGGCTATGATGGGGTAAGAATATTTACGGATTTGTTTCCTTGGGCAGAAGCAATGGGCGCGAAAATTAATTTTCCAGCAGACAATACAGCCGATCTGGCTGCTCCAGCTCTTGAAGATATCGGCCAAATTGACAGTCTAGAATCAGCCGATCCGTATAAAGATGGTCGGTTACCTATCCATATCGAAGCCATGAAATATCTAATCGATGAATTGGGAGAAGAAGTTTCTTGTGCAGGTGGGCTTGTTGGTCCTTTTACTAATGCTTTTTTTCTATTGGGAATTGAGAAGATGAGTAAGTTATTCTTCACTAATCCGGAGGACGTTCATCGTGCTTGCCAAGTTTCCTTGGAAACTTGTATCAGATATGCTCAGGCGATCATTGACCTTGGTCTGACCCCAACAATTTCCGAGCCCATGTCTTCCTGCACGATTGTGGGTCCCAAACATTTCCGAGAATTTGGTGAGCCTTATTTGAAAAAATTAGTGCAATATATCACTTCTAAAGGAAAGCCTGTTACGATGCATATTTGCGGAAAAACAGATAAAATATGGGAAGATATAGTCGCTATGGGCGTCGCTGGATTCAGTGTCGACAATGTCGTAAATCTTCAAAAATGCAAGGAACAGATTGGCGATAGAGTTAAAATACTTGGACATGTAGATCCTTCAGCAGTGATGTACGCTGGCACTCCTGCCGATGTGCGCGAGGCAGTGATTAATTGCGTGCAGCAAGCCTGGGATTCGCCTAAAGGATATGTTATTATGTCAGGCTGTAGTTTGCCGGTAGAAACGCCGCTTAGAAACATCGAAGCGATGATGGATGCAGCAAGAGAGATAGGCTATCCCATTGATCCTGAGAAGTTAAACAGTATGTTAGGATCATCCTAAATGACTGAATAATAAATTGGAGCGGATTATTTAGGCAATCGTAGAAGGAGATATAGGAAAGATGTGGAATTATAATAGGGAAGATGTGGGATTGTAACTAGAAGTATGGTAATTAGCACCTCAAAATAGAAGTTGAATTCAGAAAGTTAACTATGAAAGTCTTTATAATCAGGTTGACTCTAACACAGGGTCTCCGTGGCGATCCTCGGTGATAAAGTTATCATGGGCTGCAGATCCGTTACTAAACATTGCCGTTACTGAACATAGCCTTTACGGACGGTGCGTGAGGATTGACGGGTATACGGGCCGTCTTAAATTAATGTTGAGGATGATTTTGTGGAGTTTGTAGCTGAACTTAAACAATTTAAAGTTTTACAAAGTAATCAAATAATATCATTTAGAAATTATATTCAAAGAAAATATCCTACTGCCAGTATTGAGCAACGATCTATAATCCTAGCTGATTCAATTGATAAAGTTATTGATAAGTATATACAAGACTTCAATAAAAGAATCAGAGATCAGGTGAAAGTTGAAGTTCTTCGACGGGCTGTAATAACTGATAATTACAACATTTGCGGGTCGGATATATTTCGTGCATGTCTATTTATAAAGGATACTGGGGAGAACTTTAATGCAGCACTTATTAATTGGCTAAATAATAAGTGCTGCAGTCCAATCGAAGAAAAACATATTGATCTATTACTAATAAAGGTCGCTAATTCATATAATGAGTACTTTAATTATGAATTGGAATATATAATCGATAAATCCATATTCAATCAGGAAGATGATTGCCGTATTAATCCAACGATTGTGATAGAGACCTCATATTTCAGAGGTTTCTTGGTTGAGAGATTTCGTGCAAATTATGATTATTTAAAAGGCAAGATAATTAGAGACTATATTCTTTATCAAGTACTAGTTGCCTCTTTAATGTTGACTGCCATATTTAATTCAAGCCAAGTTGTAAGGCAAATTAATAGCGTTACCGGAATTAACCCTCAAATGATATTTGCTGGACTACAATATAAAGAAAAGAATGATGAGGTTGTCCCAACCCAAGAGAATACTCATCAACAAGATAATAAAGAGCAACTAATGTATAAACTGCAATATAGGCAATTAGATGAGAAAAGCTTAATTCAGTTCTTATCAAGAAAAGGTTCGATACTGTGCGAAGAACCGTATTATTCTTCAATAATTCAAGCCTCCCATGAATATGATATTGATCCATTACTATTATTTGCAATCACAGGCCAGGAACAATCTTTCGTTCCTAAAAATGCTAAAAATGCTAAAATGATTGCCAACAACCCTTTTAATGTCTATGGTAGTTGGCAAGCTTATAATACCAATATACTAGATTCGTCCCGAATTGCAGCAAATTTGGTGGCAACTCTTAGGAAAGATAGACCATTGTCGATTGACCCGATAGTTTGGATCAATACAAAATATGCAGAGGACAAGACGTGGCACGTTGGAGTTAGATTACTAATGGAAGAGCTAAATAATGAAGTAATAGTTGAGAGAAACTCGTTGTGAATATGAGATGCATTAGTGGATACTCCTTAGCTAAAAAGTTTAAAGGCACAAAAAAGTGCGTACTTGTATATTAGTTTCTTGTGAGTATAATTCTATTGTCAGCTTAAATTAATTAGTAGGAGATGAATAGTTGCTATGAAAGTAATTGCTGTCAATGGGAGTCCGAGAAAGAACTGGAATACCGATACATTATTACAAAAAGCTCTCGATGGAGCTAAATCTATGGGAGCCCAAACGGAAGTCATACATTTATATGACTTGAATTTTAAAGGTTGTATCAGCTGCTTTGCCTGTAAAAGGAAAAATAGCAAGCATGCCGGACACTGTGCTATGCAGGATGACCTGACAAATGTTCTTGAGAAAATTTTAGAATCTGATGTTCTTTTGTTGGGTTCACCCATCTATTTTGGCAATGTTACCGGAGTAATGCGTTCTTTTTTAGAACGTTTGCTGTTTTCTAACCTTTCCTATAATGAAGGTCATCCATCTATTTTTCAAGGTAAGCTATCATCGGGTTTCATTTATACAATGAACGTTCCGGAAGATTTTGTGAAGCAAGTTAACTACGAAGCTTTATTTCAACAAAACGAAAACTTACTGAAAATATTCAAGGGAACTTCTGAATTTATGATCTCCACAGATACCTACCAGTTTGAAGATTACTCCAAGTATGAAGCATCTATGTTTGACGAAAAACATAAGTCTCAAGTGAAAGCTGAACAATTTCCAATTGATAGTCAGAAAGCCTTTGACATGGGTGTTAGATTAGCAAGCCTCTAAGTCCCTCTGTTTGGGATCTTCCTAGTCTTTCTGGAGAAAACTATTTAATATTTAGACCATAGACCCACAGATTAGCCCAGTCCCCTCGTAATTTAGATTATTCAGCTGAGTGGCTGCCATACGGCATTTTATACTGTGCTGGCAAAGTGGAAGGAAAATATCAGCAACCAACGAACCGTTTAAAAACGGTTTGTTGGTTGCTTTTAATTCTGTGCTATTGCGGAATCTCTAAAATAGCGCCTCTGTTTCCCGACGTAACCAAGGCGGCATATCTAGCAAGGTATCCAGTTGTAATGTTCGGCTTTCTGGGCTTCCAGTTGGCTCTGCGTTTTTCCAGTTCGGTATCACTTATGACGAAGTTGATTTCATTGGCCATAATGTCAATTTGGATGATGTCTCCGTCCTCTAATTCAATAGGATACACGTGCAAACAGTGTCTGAATAGGTAAGAGGGGTAGCGGGAAAAGCCAACGTGGACTGATCTAGGATATTAAATTACATATTATATATAGAAATAGTTGCATTAACAACTATTTCTATATATAATATGGTTGCGTGCAATATCTTTATTGAATAAACGGAGGTGTTAAAAATATTTGTGAATATGCACACTGCCGTCCTGAAAATTTAACTAATGAAAAAAATTAAAGGTTTTTGTCCTAAGAACATTTAGTGAAATGTATATAAAGGCGTGGCTCCAGGCACAAATACCGCCAAATTGTTCTTGATAAACCAAAGGGTTGTAGAAACTCAATTATGCAGAAGGCTCGTACAATTAAGAAGTAAAGTAACTGGACATGTCTGAAGCCGGAGGATCTCCGTCAGATACCAGTCTGGCAAGAGTGGCCTCCAATTGAAATGTGCCGTATTGCCAATGAAGGAAAGGGAAGTGATTTAATGCGTAGTAGATGGGCTATTTTTATTGTGGTTTATCTTTCCAATGTAATTGCCTGTTTGAATCAATTCAAAGTTCCACCTGTCATGGGTATATTGATGCAGGAATTTCATGTCAATTCAACAACAGCAGGTTGGTTGATGTCGATATTTGCTCTGACAGGAATAATATTGGCTTTCCCAACTGCAGTAATTTTGAGACGCTTTGGACCCCAAAAAAGCGGAATGTTAGCGTTGGGTTGTACTATTTTAGGATGCGTTGTTGGTGCAATTGCGACAAATTCCCCGTTTCTAATGACTGGACGGGTAATAGAGGGTATTGGGTTAAGTTTACTTACCGTTATTGCACCTGTTATAATTTCCATGCATTTTAAAGGTAATGAAATAGGTTTGCCCATGGGGATTCTGGCAACTTGGTATCCTGTAGGAAGTGCGATTGCTTATAATATCTCTAACCCCGTAACACAAGCATTTGGCAGCTGGAGAGGTAACTGGTGGGTTGGCGTAGTACTGGGGCTTATTGCCTTTGTTCTATTTGCTTGTGTGGTAAGGCGTCCTTCGGATGGTGAAACGAGTAACGGCCACGGTGGTGCTTCAATTTCCTATTCAGAGGAGTTGAAGCACCCTAAAATCTGGCTTTTAGGTTTAACCTTTTTATTCGTGGTTATGGGAAGAATGGGCTTTTTAACATGGGCGCCTAAATATTTTGCTGATGCATTCGGGATAAACCCTGGAATTGCAAATTTCACTGCGAGTTTAGGATTTATGTGGGGTGCTCCTGGAGGAATAATTGCTGGAATTGTTTTTAAAAGAATAAAAAATAAAAATGCACTTATAGTTACATGTGCTATTTTATCTGCTATGACCTATACATTTGGATTTATTGTGCCGCAAGGAATTATGTTTGAGTATTTGGCAGTAACCGGATTAATTATGGGTTTTACTGCTGCAACAGTATGGGCCATGGTCCCTGGAGTAATGACTTCTCCTTACTTTATTGGACTAGGCATGAGTGTAATTGCTATAATGCAGGGTTTGGCAAATTTCCTTTCGCCTCCATTCCTGGGTAATTTTATAGCTGGGAATCATTGGAATGAGGCTGTCATACCTACTGCCGTTATTCAGATCATAGGAGTAATATTCGCTATAGCTTTTGTTATGGTCAAGAGCAGTAATCCATCTAAGACTCGGGAAATCAATAGTAATAATTAATTATGAGCGTTATGGAAAACGAACGGTGCGTAGCCCTCCCGTGCTAGATCTTTTTGTCATGGCTTAATGCTTTTAGAGTAAATAGAAAAGCAAATGTTACTGACATAATGGCGAGTGACAAAGGAATTTCAAATGGAGGTTGACTGATGGGGCGTAGTATGGAGGATAAGAAATCAAGCTTGGAAATAATATCACCTAATCTTCCGAATGAGTTAGATAGGCTTACAATTTTTGATAAGAATATCCAATCAGAAGATTCATTTACTATGGGGATTATTAGCAATGCTTTGGTCGAGAATCAAATTGCTGAACATGTATCCTTTGAAAAAATTATCTTTAAAAACGTGACTTTTCATAACGTATCTTTAAAGTACCTCGATCTAGTCGATGTCAGGTTTGAAAACTGTGATTTATCAAATATGGATTTAAGGGAGTCTGTCCTACACAAAGTAGAGATGGTCAATTGTAAAATGGTCGGGACGAATATGAGTGAATCTACTCTGCGGAATGTGCAGTTTGATAACTGTAATGGAAGTTATGCTTTATTTCGTTTCTTGAATTGCAAACAGGTTAATTTCAAGAATAGCTCATTATGCAACGCTGATTTCTACAAAGCTAAATTCTTAAAAGTTGGGTTTAACAATACAAATTTACAACAAACTGGCATGTCTGGAGCAAAGCTAAAAGGCATTGACTTGAGTAGTTGTAAACTAGAAGGATTAGGGGTAACCGTTGATGACCTAGATGGATGTATCGTTTCTCCTGAACAAGTAATGTCTTTTTCAAATCTTTTAGGGCTAATAATTAAGAGCTAGTTCTGCTAAACACGCTTAAATACTCTGTTCCTTTTATTAAACGAGTCGGAGATAATGCGAAAATACAGTGCGAAATTGCCGTCCCGCCGCATACTATCGATGGTGGAATGCCTGTTGCCGTCGTGGTCTGCGCCAACCCCTGCGACAAGTCAACGATATAGAAACGACAAGCTCATGCCGTGCGTGAATCACACCGCCCTCGTAGTGACGATGCTAAAATACCCCTGAGGTTCGGACAATACGTCTGAGATCAGGGGTATTTATATTCATGATTTTATTAAGGCGGTACTGAGCTAACAAATAGAATACATGTAATTTGAAATTTAAGGAATAAATCTATGTGTTTTCGTCCGCCAAAGACTAAAAAACCAATCCGGTGTCCAAAGTGTAATACGATGAATCCACTTGTCAATAAGATTTGTAAAAAATGCTCAGAACCATTGCCTGAGACAGAAAAGGATAATTAAAGTTAATCAATGTTTTCAAGGTCCATATCTTCATCGTGATTTCCGAAATGTTCCAAGTTATTAAAAAGATTATTTCCAACTTTCTCAATTAAGATAAATAATTGATCTTTTTCTTCATCAGAAAAATCCTTCAATAAGATTCCATTCCAGGTATCTAAAAGCTTCATTAAAACAGCCTCAATTGCTTCTGCTTTTTCAGTGGGGTACAACTCATAAGATCGCTTATCCTCATTAGAAGTATTCCTTACAACATAACCTTCTTTTTCAAGCTTTTTGATGGCCCTAGCTGTGGTTGCCTTGTTTATCATTAAGATATTTGATAACTTCTCCTGATTTACTCCCTTGTTTTGAAGTAAATTTAATAGAAAGACATATTGACCACTTCCGAGATTATAGTTACTTAAATTTTGATCCATAAATATTTGACTATACCTATAAATTAAAGAAATATGTTTACCGAATCTTTCCTGAGACAAGAGACAGTCCCCCTAGATAAAAGAATTATTGCAAATGCAACTATATCATATCATTATATATCCAAATAATTATTGAATCAATTGAAAATTAAAAAATAATAATGTTGCGTTGGCAACTAATGTCTGTTAATATAGTTGTGTGAGCAACTAATAATTAAGATCCCAAATAAAAAATTAAGAGTAGAGGTGTTTAACAGTGATTATTGACATCAATATGCACCACCTTCCCGAAGATCTGTTTACCAACGAGAAGGTTCTGGATGGTTTCTTGAGCACGGCTCCCCGCTCATTTGGAGAGATCGCGTCTTTGGGTGCAGTAGAGTCCGGCGCCCGCCAGCTTATTCTCGAAAAACCAAAAGGCTATCAGAACCTTAACTACGTTGAAGGCGATTATTCACTCGAGGCTAAGCTTCAGGCGATGGATGACGCCGGCGTCGACAAGGCTATACTTCGCGTGCCGGTTTGGCAGGAGTGGCTACGGCTTGACACCTGCAAGATCGTAAATGACAACGCTGCAGACATGTGCAAGCGATCAGGTGGCCGTCTCTATGCGAACGCTTGTCTTCCGCCCTGGGGCGGTAAGGAGAACTTTTATGAGCTCGAACGTTGCGTAAAGGATCTTGGAATGGTCGGCGTCCAACTGGCCTGCCATTACGGCCAGCTTTACCTCGACGATGAGGCCTTTAAGCCCTACTGGAAGGTTCTTAACGAGATGAACGTACCGGTCATTGTTCATCATACCCCACTGCCGGTCTATTGGCAGTCCATCTATGATTACACGAATCTGCGCCGTGAGTTCGGTCGTATCATTGACCAGGGTACTGCTGTGGGACGCGAGTTGTTCAGTGGCATGTTCGAAGAATTCCCGAACCTCAAGCTTATCCACACTATGTTCGGCGGCAACTGGTTTGCGAACTACCACTTGCTTGCGCCCCACAAGAGCAATAAGAAGGAAGCTACTCTGTCGCGTTTGGATACCTCCGATGCCGACAGGATTTTAGGCTATCTGAAGAATAATATCTACTTCGATATGACTCACCCGGCCTCTTGGGGCAAAGCAGAAGTCGAGTGTGCGATCAAGGTCTGCGGCGCCGACCACATCCTGTTTGGCAGTTCGTTCCCGGTGTTCTACGGTTGGATGTCACAAGGTGTCGAGTTTGTCAAAACCTTGGATATCACAGAAGAGGAACGCGAGCTCATCATGAACGGGAATGCTATTCGTCTCTTCAATCTCAACGTATAGCATAAGGCAATGATTGAAGTCCTCGACGTGGATGTGTGACCGGTTATGTCGCATCTGTCATGTAGGCGAACGTGCCCATCACCATGTTGCGGAGAGCAACCATCTCGGTTGGCATGGCTATCGTCAGCATCTGCCATGGCATTGTCACTGTTAAAAAGTCTAAACCTTATCCATCCTAATAATACGCTGGTGTCTTGTGCACCGGCGTATTAGCTGCAATCGCTTTTAAAGGCCTCTTTTAACACCCCCACTTCTGCAAGCGGAGGGTCGCATCTTGCCAGCCATGGCGGTGTTCTAACCTCGAACATCGTGTTCGAATCATGGCTGTAAGACTCAGAGGGGGTAGAACCCCACCTGAATCAAGAATATTGTTTATCCCGTTATTAAAAAAATAGTAAAACCTTGCTAAAAAGAAGGGAGAGCGGATAACAAAGATGAACGAATTGAAACAAGAACGTACTAAATTATTTACAGACATCTATGATGGGGTCAAACCTAGCCGAATTCCGATTCGTGTTGGTGTAAGTCAAGAAGCAGCCATAGATTATTGCAAAATGGATTTAAAAAAGACGCAGTGGGACACAAATGCCTATTTTTCCTTTATGGATACTGTATCTGAACAATTAGGATGTGATGTAGCCCCTGTTTCAATGAATGTAAGAACGCCGGCCTATTATCAAATTTTGGAGTCTAAAGCTTTTGTCATGAGCTCAAGCGGTGTAATGCAGCATCCTGAAGTTAAATCAATGGAACCTGAAGAATACGACGAGTTTATTGCTGATCCTTATGCTTTTCTATTGGAAAAAGCACTACCTAGAATTTATCCAGGGTTTGGTGGTGATCGGATTAAAGCCAGCCTTAATTTAGCTAAGGCGATGAAAGCGGATGAAGATTATAAGAAAGCTCAATTAATTGCGATGGCAAAAATCAATGAAAAGTATAGTTATGCCCACTTCCCACTGGGAGGAATAACAGAGGCGCCTTATGATTTTCTGGCCGATGTACTGAGATCTTTTACGGAGATAGCAAAGGATATCAGGCGTTGTCCGGAAAAAATTGCTGAAGCGTGCGATGCGGTATTACCCTATATGGAGAAGTGTGCGGTATCCTGTATGTCATCAAAATATTGCCGAACGATGATACCCATTCATATGCCGGCTTTTATGAATACGAAACAATTTGAAAAATACTATTGGCCGTCATTCTTAAAACTGTGTCAATTTATCTATGAAAGCGGCTCGAATAGCCAGTTATTATTACAAGGGGATATGGTAAGGTATATTGATTATATCAACGAACTTCCCGGAAACCCTGATGTAAGACATGAGTATGGAGATATGGAAGAAGTTGCCCTCAGAACGAATAAAAAGCATATTATAACGGGCTTGTATCCTGTAACAATGCTTGAAACTAACTCTAAACAGGAATGTATTGATTACGCCAAAAAAGCTGTTGATATCCTTGGCCGTAACGGCAACTATATATTCAATTTTGACAAGCCGATTTTATCCCTGAAACGGAATTCCATGGAGAATTTGAGGGCCGTTATTGCAACCGTACGCGAATATGGCGTGTATTAAAAGGGAGGGACAGTAATATGGAATGCAATATTCAATCAAAATATTATACGAAATGGAATGATTATAAAGAGCAATTTCCAATTGTTGCTGATATAGAAGAAGCACGTACAATACAAAACTACGAAGATGCAATGATGGTCTTCATCTTCCGCTTATTCTATTAAACAATAATATCTTAATTATCAATATTGCAGCGGTTGTGTAGAAAATGGCACGTCTTTAGTGAAGCCACCTTCATCATAGACAACGTGAAAGGTCAGTTAGGTGAGTCAAAAGAGGAAGGTCAAATCATATCGAAACAATAAAACGTGATGGAGTGAGTTAAGACTTGATAATTATTGGAGAAAAGATTAACGGAACAATTCCTAGTGTAAAAAAGGCCATTCAGGAAAAAGATGAACAATTCATCCACAATCTTGCTATCAAACAGGCTGAAGCGGGAGCAGATTATCTTGACATTTGTGCAAGTACATCACCTGATATTGAAGTGGAAACACTGAAATGGCTGATGGACATTGTTCAGAACTCAGTTGATACGCCTTTGTGTATCGACAGCCCAAATGCAAAAGTTATCGAACAAATTATCCCCTATGCTAAACGACCCGGATTAATCAACTCTGTATCTGAAGAAGGCGGAAAATGTGAAGTTATTTATCCTCTCATTAAGGAGACAGAGTGGCAGGTCATCGCGCTAACTTGTGACAATAGAGGGATTCCCTCAGATATTCAAACACGCATTGATATCACCAAAATACTGGTTGAAAAAGCGCAAAAATATGATATTAGCCCAGAAAGAATTCATATCGACCCCCTCGTCATGGCGTTATCGGCAGATAATAGCTCGCTCATGAACTTTATAGAGACATTAAAAGAAGTGAAGAAGTTGTATCCTACGATTAAAGTGACCTCGGGTTTAAGCAATATCTCTTTTGGTATGCCGCTCCGAAAAGTGGTTAATCAGCATTTCTTGATCTTAGCGACTTATGTAGGAATGGACTCTGCTATTCTAGACCCATGTAATCGCGATTTGGTGACAACACTTTTAGTAACCGACGCATTATTAGGACGCGATCGCTACTGTCGTAATTATTCAAATGCATTCCGTAAGAATAAGATAGGCCCAGTTAAAGTTGACTAAATTATATAGTGTCTCGGAATTACCTAAAAGGGGGTGATTCTCAAAAAATAACTGGGATAGAACGAAAGTCCCAACAGCCTCGGCGAATGCCGAGAGGCAATTATTAAATCATGGAGGCGAGAGAATAATGATAAATCTGGATAATTTGACAACTGCAGTGGGGGAACTGGACGAGAATAAAGTCTTAAGTATGCTTGGTGATTTCGTTAAAACCAATCCGTCTCAGGAAGACGCTCAAAAAGTTGTTGCAGCCTGCCAGGGGGGCATGGCTATTGTCGGTGATCTTTTTGAGAAAAAGGTATACTTTGTCGGTGATTTAATTTTTGCCGGAGACCTGCTAAACAACGCTATTGAAGAACTGAAACCTATATTAGGTTCCGCCAGTAGGAAAGAGGTTGGTTCAATTGTTTTAGGTACGGTTGAAGGTGATTTGCACGATATCGGCAAGAATATTTTCAGGAGTATGGCTGAGGCCGCTGGTTTTAAAGTTGTAGATTTAGGCATTGACGTACCTGGCCGCGTATTTGTGGACAAAGTGAAGGAAATCAAGCCTGCAATCGTTGGCATGAGCGGTGTCTTATCCCTAGCGTTGGAATCCATGAAAGCTATCGTTAACGCTTTGCAAGAGGCGGGTTTAAGAGACGGCATCAAAATTATCATTGGTGGGAATCCGGTTACCAAAGAAGCCTGCGACCAGATCGGCGCTGATGCCTTTACAACCAATGCTGCCGAGGGTGTAAAAATATGCCAAGGGTGGATATAGAATTAAATAAATTGTCCATTCTTAAAAATAATGTTAGATAAAAATCTAGTTATAAATACAACTGGTTTTATCTGGTTTTGGTATAATAAAGTTGCACATGCAATCATATTATTATATTGGTTCTTTCAAAATAGGTGAGAGGAGGTGTTATTTAGTGATCAGGGATGTCAACTTCACCAAATCTGTGCCAAGAACGCTTGGTTAAGTTGACTAGTTAGGCACGATTCCAGGTACAAATAAACGCCAAATTGTTCTTAAAAAACCAAAAGACAATGAAAACTTGAATTATCAGAAGGTCAGCACAGATTAGAAGTTACAGGGTACGGTTGAAGTGGGAGTAGATTTAGCTCTTCTGCGCCTTCCTGTCTTGCAAGAGTGGCTTCCAATTGAAATGTTTCGAGTTATTAATGATGGCTTAGCTATAATCAACATTAAAAAATCAATTAGTTAAAATTTTCTTTAAGTTGATACACAGAAACAATCATAAAGATTTAGTGATCATGAAAAGGAAGTGCTCTTTAATGAGGAAATGGGCCATTTTTAGTGTGATTTACTTTTCTTGTGTAGTTGCTATTATGAATCAATTTAAAGTACCGCCTGTCATGGGTATATTAATGGGGCAATTTCATGTTGATACAGTAGTAGCTGGTTTGTTGATGTCCCTCTTTTCAGTGACGGGGATAATCTTGGCTTTTCCGGGGGCAGCGTTTTTAAAGCGCATTGGAGCGAAAAGAAGCGGAATGGTAGCGTTGGGCTGTATTGTTTTAGGCTGTGTTGTTGGTGCACTTTCGCCAGGCCCGTCAAATTTAATGGCTGGCCGGGTAATAGAGGGTATTGGGTTAGCTTTAATTGGTGTTATTGCCCCTGCTGTAGTTGCTATGATCTTTGATCGTGATGAAGTGGGCTTGCCCATGGGGATCTTGGCAACTTGGTTTCCGGTAGGAAGTGCGATTGCTTTTAATATTTCTCACCCCATAGTCCAAGCATTTGGCAGCTGGAAGGCCTCCTGGTGGTTTGGCGGAGCTCTGGCGCTCATTGCCTTTATTTTATTTGATATCGTTGTAAGTGTTCCTCAGAGAGGCAAAGCGGGCTACGGACATCGCGGTAGATCGGTTTCTTATTCAGAGGGATTGAAGAATCCGAAAATCTGGCTATTGGGTTTAACTTTTTTCTTCACGATCCTGGGAGGGTTGGGCTTTTTAACATGGGCTCCTAAATATTTCATGGATGTATTCGGAATGAACATGGGTACCGCAAATTTCACCGCAAGTATAGGATTTATGTGGAGTGCTCCCGGAGGAATCATTGCTGGAATTATGTTTAATAAGATAAAGGGCAATAAAGACATCATTATAGTTATCTGTGCTGTCTTAGCTACCTTAGCCTATACACCCGGATTTTTAGTGTCGCTGCAATATATGTATGTTCTACTAGCCGCAATCGGATTAGTAACCGGCTATCTTTGTGGAACAATATGGGCAATGGTTCCGGGGATTATGACTTTTCCTGCCTTTATTCCATTAGGTATGAGTGTAATTGCTTTAATGCAAGGTTTGTCAAATTTCCTTGCAGCACCACTTTGGGGTTATTTTGTAGATGGAAATAATTGGACAAAAGCAGTGATGCCTACAGCCGTTATTCAGATCTTAGGAGTAATATGCGCTATCGCTTTTGTTAGGACTAAGAGATATGGTCATAGATACTTTTAGAAAGGGGTCTATATCGATGACAGACAAGTTGAAATTGTATGAGGAACGCGTTCAAAGGATGAAAGATGCCATCGAATTGAGGGAACCTGACAGAGTACCTATTTTATCACAAATAGACAATTGGGCGCTTTCTTATTATGGCACTACATTGCAGGAGGCGTTAAAAGACGTAGAGCTGGAATATAAAGCTTACTCTAAGGCTTTAACAGATTTTCCGTTTGATGGCGCTCTTGCTGGAGGGATCACTTTTCCGCTTAATTTTGTTCATGCTTTGGGGGGCGGAATTTACAACAATCAGACGGAAACACTTCAAATTGCCACAGGACATTCGGAGATTATGAGCGTCGATGAGTATGATCAACTTATTGCCGACCCTATAAAATTTATTCGCGATACGCTCCTCCCGAGAAAGCACAAAATCTTTCAGGAGGGAACGGTTCAAGAAAAGTTTGGTAAGTATGCCCATGCGGTTTCCCGATTTTTACAGTACGCTCAGTCGAGGGGTATGATGGCTGAACGGTATAAACAGGAACACGGTCTTCCGATCTTCAATAATGGTGCTTGCGGTAATATGCCCGCGGATGCGATCATGGACTATCTAAGGGATTTTAAGGGGATTATGCGGGATATTAAAATATGTCCTGACAAACTAGCAGCTGCTTGCGATGCACTGCTCCCCCTGTTTATCAGAAAAACATTTGGAACGGCGCCCCAACCAGCTGATGACAGATACGTACAGCTGTTTTTGCATTTGCCACAATTTATCAGGGCAAAGGAGTTTGAAAAGGTCTATTGGCCGTCATTTAAAAAATATGTTGATACGGTTACAGCAAGGGGACATAAGATTGTTATCTTATTCGAAAAAAATTGGGAACATTTATATGAGTATATTCAAGAGTTACCCAAAGGTTCAATTCTAGGATGTTTCGAAGAAGACGATCTGCGGAAGGCAAAGAAAATTTTGGGGAAAAACATGTGCATTGCCGGTGGGCTAAAGACGAACGATCTATGCTACGCAACCAAGGAAAAATGCATTGATATCGTCAAGGGACTAATTGATGATTTGGCGCCGGGCGGAGGGTTTGTCTTGACTACTGATAAAGGGCTAATATCCATCAATGATGCCAAGCCGGAAAACCTTAGAGCAGTCACTGAATTTGCCGTAGAATACGGTGCACGCTAGGGGAATTGAGATTTTTCATCAGAATAAACTGTATGATTTTATGTATAAGGAGGCTATTATTTTATGACCGAGAAAAGTGATATGGAAATCATCTTCCAACTGACGAGAGAAAACATTTTTTCTAAGTTCTTGCCTAATGAGCAAGCCCAAGAGGGTATGGAGCTTGGGATTACTTTATTAATGCTTTTCAGTTGAATTATGCAATTATATTCCAGTACTTTAAATAATCAAATGAATTGACCAAAAAGATCAACAGTCGCAAGCAGATTTATGGAGTTGTAAAGTGAACTCGTTCAACTAAAGATAAAGAAGTGGGCAGTCCGCACACTTCTTTATTGTTCTATGTCAGAGTTGAGGAAACCAAAGTATTTTTAATAGGAGGCGTATTATCCATGGAAAACACATGCAAAAACGATCTTGAAGTTAAAGTCGAGAAGTCCTTTCCTCTTCCAATTTATGCACCTTTCGATACCAAGGTTGACTTATATCTTTACAGTAGGTCGACCCTAGGATTTGAGCATGCTGTGCCTTACGAATACAGTGGCTGGAGAGACGAAATAATGTCATATAAAGAGACTTGCTATCTTCATGCCGGTCTGAACCCTGCTCCTACTTATCGAGTCAAAGGACCTGATGCCATGAAATTTTTTGCTGACCTTAGCGTCAACAGCTTTGCTAAATTCCCCATCGGCGCTATAAAGCACTGCATCATGTGCAATGAGGAAGGTCTGAACATGGCCGACGGCGTGTTGATCCGAGTCAGCGAAGAAGAATTCATCTCGTATTATTTGGCCCCGTATGCCGCTTATAAATTGGAAACAGGTAACTACAATGCCAAAGGCGAATATGTTTTCGATACGTTCATCTTCCAACTCGCTGGTCCTCGCTCGCTTGAAATATTAGAAACCGTAACTGGAGAATGCCTGCACGACATTAAATTTGGCCGTCTTAAGAAAAGCATTATTGAAGATATGGATATAGAGATTATTCGGGTGGGCATGGCAGGACCTCTTGCCTACGAGATTCATGGCCTGAATATCGATGCCAGATCTATCTACAACATGATCATAGCAGCAGGTGAATCCTTCGGAATAAAGAAATTAGGCATTCGCGCTTATCAGATGAACCATACGGAGGGCGGTTTCCCGCAGGCCTTCATCCATTTCCAATTTCCGTGGTTCGAAGACAGAGGTTTTGCGGAATACCTGAGCAGGAGGCAAAAGATGCAGCCACCGATCTTGGCAGGAAGTTTGGGTACAGACATGCGGTTGCGCTACCGTAACCCAGTCGAGCTAGGATGGGATAAGATGATTAAGTTTGACCACGACTTTATCGGCCGCAAGGCTCTTGAAAGAGAAGTGGCAAACCCACGCCGGAAAACGGTCACGCTGGTTTGGAACCCTGAGGATATAGTCGATGTATATGCTTCACAGTTTCAAACCGGTGAACACTACATGCCTATGGAACCAAGCCATTTCACCCAGCAAAATGGACGTAATGTTTTACATGCGGACCAGGTGCTAAAGGACGGTAAACTTGTTGGGGCCAGTTCGGGTCGAATTTTAAGTTACTACTATCGCCAAATGATTTCTCTATGCTCAATAGATACGGAATATAGCGAACTTGGCACCGAGGTTTCTATCCTCTGGGGTAATCCAGGCACTCGGCAAAAAACGATCAGTGCTACGGTATCTCGGTTCCCTTACTTGGATGAAAACCGTAATGAACACGTTGATGTAAGTACAATTCCTTGCCAGGCTCACAAGAAATAATGAAACCGGTCGTGTTGACTTGCGAAAGCAATTCTCCACGATCAATCTGATCCAGTGTGGGATAAAACTTCCCGTGCAGAATAAACCGGGTAACAACATCAATAGGTGATCTTGAGGTCAACACGAACACGATCAACTGCTAATTTCCCAAGCGTATAGGCCAAGATAAAAACTTCAAAATTGACGTTTTAATGGAGATTGCTCAACGGGAACCTCATCTTCCTACTTTCTCACGCAATCGATCTCTCGCTTCAATATGAGTGGCATCGATTGCTACAACATCACCATCGATAAAACCCTCTTGAAACGCTTGGTACACTGAGCCATTTTGCATTTTTGACGGTAATCATTGATGTGGCGGAGTGCAATGGTTGTTACCTTTGCAAGGTAACCTGAAAAGAAGAGCATTCTGAAAATGATTGGTCCCCAATGCCAAACCGCAGCCAGCTAATTTAGACCTTGTAGATTATTGTTGTTAAATAATTTTTAAATATCTATTAAATTCAACAGATTGTCACATATCTTGTAATTAAATAAAACCACAATAACTAGTTGCGATAAAACCAGTTATTGTGGTTTTATTTAATCTTAAAGAAAATCTTGTTCGCTTTAAACAGAGTATTGTTTGAAATATTTCTAATTTTCTTTATAATCGGGTTAGTGATAGTGAACACAAAGTAAACTTGCAATCGAAATCCCATAACCATTTTTCACCATTGGAGGAGGGTTGGACGGGTTAGTGTATCAAAACTAAAACTTATTTGAAGGGTTTAAATGGATATGTTCAAAAGTGAAGCTATCGCCTATCCGAGTCGAAATCATTTACAAGGAGAGTGTTAAAGTGGATACGGAACTTGGAAATAAATCAACAATAATCCAAGGAACTGTGAAAACAGTAACATCAACAAGGCTGGTAAACAACTATTTTGATGGTTTGCCCGTTACCAAAAAACAAATTTTACTATTTGTTACTATTTCCATTGCTTTCTTTTTTGAACAGCTGGACAATCAAAACTTTTCATTTATTGCACCGGCAATAATCAAGACTTGGGGAGTTACACCAATGGTAATTGCTCAAATCAGTTCTATGTTCTTCTTAGGAATGACTCTGGGTGGGATTACCGGCGGTCTGATATCCGATTTTTTAGGTCGGCGCAAAGCGTTCTTGCTTAGCCTACTTCTTGCCCCCTGTGCATCTGTCATGAACGGCTTAACCTCAAGCGTTGGAGTGTTTATGCTTTCCAGAGTAGTCACAGGCTTCGGTATCTTTTGTATGATGACAATCGCCGGTGCCTACATGTCCGAAATGACCCCCAAAGAAAGTCGAGGAAAAATCTATAGTACTGTTTGCGCTCTTGGTTTTCTTGTTCAAAGTAAGAATTTGCATTCAATGAATGGCAAAAGTGAGCAAAATACTTAAAAATGTTGATGAAGGAGTAATAAGATGGAAAACGTGAACTACAAGCAGGTTCGTCATATTATTACAAGACAAAATGAGCTTGAACAAGCATTCCTGGCAAAGTACGTAGCAAGTAATTATACTCTCACCAATCCATTGATCATATTAAACCCTTATGAAATTGCTCCATTGACCGCTATGATTTTGTTTAATACACCTGTTGCCTGCGAAGCCAGAATTATTGTAAAGGGGAAAAAACATCCTGGGGATATCCATCATACCTTCCCCAGCACGACAACACATATTCTTCCTGTCTATGGCCTTTACGCCGACCATGAGAACACCGTAGAAATTATCCTATCAAATTCGGAAAGAAATACAGTCAGTATTAAAACCTCCCCATTGCCATCCAACGTCCCGGTTGCCGCTTCAATTAAAACTACCCCTGGCTATATGGGGAATAACATAATGTTCCTCTCGCCATCTATGGCATCTTTGATTGTAGGGTATGATTATGCCGGTGATGTACGCTGGTATTGCACATTAAACTTAGTCTTCGATTTAAAACGCATGGCTAGCGGACATTTACTTATCGGTACAGGCCGTTTAGTAAAAGTGCCTTATCATACATCCGGCTTGTATGAAATGGCTTTTAGCGGCAAGATCTTCAAGGAATATGTCATACCGGGCGGGTATCATCATGACCAGTTTGTCATGGAAAATGGCAATATTCTGGTGCTTACACAAGATTACTACGCCGAGACTGCTGAAGATGTATGCGTGCTTATCGATCCGAATAGCGGGGAGATTATTAAAAAGTGGGATTTTAAAACGATACTTCCCCAAGATGTTGCTGGCTCTTGCACTCAGACGGCCCATGATTGGTTCCATAATAATGCTATTTGGTATGACAAGAGGACCCATAGCCTTACCCTCTCCGGACGTCACCAGGATGCCGTCATCAACATCGACTTTGAAACGGGCAAACTCAATTGGATTATTGGCGATCCGGAGGGCTGGCCCCAGGAGATTGTGGACAAATACTTCTTTACACCTGTAGGCGACGGGGATTTTGACTGGCAGTATGAACAGCACGGTTGCGTGGCTCTTCCCGATGGGGATATCATGCTTTTCGACAATGGACAAGGCCGGTCTAAGAATAAGGAGAAGTATCGGCTTAACAAAGACAACTTCTCACGCGGGGTCCGTTACCGGATTGACACGGAGAAGATGACGATTCAGCAAGTTTGGCAGTATGGCAAAGAGCGGGGCACTGATTTTTTCTCCCCTTATATCTGTAATGTAGAATATTACAATGAGGGGCATTATATGGTGCACTCCGGGGGTATCGGATATGAGAACGGAGAGACTTGTGAAGGTTTAACTGTTAGTAAAGCTAAAAATCCAAAGTTTAAAAATAATGTTTACACCTTCAACTCAATCACGTGTGAGCTTGTAAACGATGAGTTGGTCTATGAATTACAAGTTCCTGCTAACTTTTATCGGGCTGAGAAACTTCCTATCTATTATGCAAATGAAGTGGCCGAGTTGGGTGAAGGCAAAATACTCGGACAACTGGTTGAAACCCAAACGACCCGAATGAAAATTAAGGCAACTGAAACCGGGGAATTGATACCGGAACATTATCAAGCCAAGATCATTGAAGAGGAAGATCGCTTCTGTTTTAATGCAATCTATGAAAGTGGCGAAACAGCTCAATTACTTCTTCTGAATGAAGCCGGTGATATCTTGAGATACCCAATCAATACTGTGGCTCAAGCCTACGGAGCGATGTGCGTGGGGACCTTCCAGAAATCAGATCCGCGTAATGTCGATGTCTTTATCAATAAGACGGGATTATCGGGTAAATACCAAGTTAAACTGATTGCCCAAGAAAAAATTTTTGAAACCAGTGTAATAATTGAAGCATAAGGGTATTAATGAAAATTAAGTTTCGCAGGATTGGAGGATAAGATGTCATTACTTCAGTTAAACTCCAAGAGCTTTGAAGAGAAAGTCTATGACAGCGGTGAAGCGTGTTTAGTCGTTTTCTCTAGGAAAAGCTGTCATGTATGTAAGGAAGTCGTCCCCATCGTAGAAGAACTACACTCCAAATATGAAGGTAAGTTTGGATTTTACTATGTCGATGTTGAAGAGAACAAATCGCTGTATCAATCCCTTTCCCTCAAAGGAGTTCCTCAGATCCTCTTTTTTAAAGAGGGGATATATCAAGGGAAGCTCTCCGGTCAAGTCGAAGAAGAGGAAATCGAAGAAAAGATAGCGGAGAATCTGGAAGATAATCTTTGATTTTAACTTTCTTTTGAGGTTAGAAAGAAGGAGAAGGAAAATAATGAATAACTCCTATGATTTAATTATTATTGGCGGGGGACCGGCTGGACTATCGGCAGCAATTTATGGAGGAAGAGCAAAACTCAAAACTCTGATTATTAATAAAGGACCCATTGGCGGAATGGTTGACACCACGAGAGAGATCGTGAATTATCCGGGCTATATCAACATAAGTGGTCCGGATCTCATGAGGGATTTCAAGAAACACGCGGAAAGTTTTGGGGTAGAGTTTTTAAAAGATGAAGTCGTAAATACAGATTTTCCCCAACCGATAAAAAAGGTCACGACAAAAAAGAAAAAGGACTTCTCAGCAAAAGCGGTTATCATTGCTGCAGGAAATACTCCGAGACTTCTCAATATACCAGGTGAAAAGGAACTACGTGGAAACGGAGTGGCCTATTGTGCTACCTGTGATGCGGAATTCTTTGAAGGGGAAGATGTCGTTGTTATTGGCAGCGGGGATCAGGCTATCGAAGAGGGAATGTTCATCACCAAATTTGCCCGTAAAGTAACGGTCATTGTCTTGCATAATGAAGGGATACTCGATTGCAACAAACTTAGTGCTGAAAAGGCTTTTAAGAATGAGAAAATGGAGTTTGTTTGGAACTCCACGATTGAAGCAGTTTTAGGAGAGGACAATGTTGAAGGAGTGAAAATTAAAAACTTAAAGACCGGTTCCTCTTCCATATTGAAATGTCAAGGTGTCTTCTTCTTCGTGGGCATGATCCCAGCCACTCAATTTCTTAAAGAGAGTGGCGTGGAAATGGACCCTAGAGGGTATATTCCAGTTAATGAACTTATGGAAACGAATCTTTCCGGAGTTTATGCCGTGGGCGATAATCGGGTGAAATATCTGAGACAAGTTGTATCAGCAGCAGGAGATGGGGCAAGCGCAGCGGTAGCTGCCGAACGCTACATTGAAGAATTAGATGCCTTCCAGAACAATATAGCGAATAACGATAAAAAAGTTTTGCTTGTATTCTTTAGTGCCTGGTGTACGGAAAGCCTGGAGTTCAGTTCTTGTATGGAAGAACTTCAACAAGAGTTTAGCGAGGAATTTAACCTCGTTAAAGTTGATATGGCGACCAAGAAAAACCTTGCTGAAATGTATAAGGTAAAGACAGTACCTGCAGTTGTTATTTTAGATAAAGGGGAAAAAATCAAAGAACTAGAATGCAGTATGGACAAAGCGAAGCTTAAAGCACAATTATTATAAGTGAATTTAAAGAAGATAATTGCTAATATCTTTGAAGTTACTCTCTTCACAATCTTCGAATGATCCGGCGACCATTCTCGTATGTCATAGTTAGGAGCTTATCATTATTTATAGAACTCACCCAATCTTAACCTTCGCATCATTCATATCAGGTTTTTTTCGCACATCCGGGGTGCGAATGTTGAGTATTTAAAAAATTAAAAAGGAAGTGCGATTTAATGCGTAAATGGACTATCTTTGGTGTGGTTTACTTAGCTCTTATAGTAGCTATTATGAGTCAATTTAAAGTCCCGCCTGTCATGGGTGTGTTGATGAAGGAATTTCATGTCAATGCGGTAACAGCAGGTTGGTTTATGTCTGTTTTTTCTGTGATGGGAATAATCCTGGCTTTTCCAGCGGCAATGATTTTGAAACGTTTTGGACCGAAAATAAGTGGAATGGTTGCGTTGAGTTGTACTGTTTTAGGAAGCGCAGTTGGTGCAATGGCGGCAACTTCTGCGGTGTTATTGACTGGACGGGTAATAGAGGGTACAGGGCTAGCCTTACTTTGTGTTATAGCCCCCTCAGTAATAGCCATGCACTTTGATCGTAAAGAAATAGGCATACCCATGGGGCTCCTAGCAACTTGGTACCCCGTAGGAAGTACGCTTGCTTATAATGTTTCTCAACCCGTAGTACAAGCATTTGGCAATTGGAGAGGTGTCTGGTGGTTTGACGCTACATTAGCGCTCGTTGCACTTGTTCTTTATGCTGTTGTTGTAACTAAGCCTGCGAATGCTGCTGTGAGGCACGAACAGAGTGGACCTAAAGTCCCATATTTTGCGGGATTGAAGAACGCTAGAATGTGGCTTTTAGCTACAACTTTTTTATTCTTGGTTATGGGAAGACTAGGCTTTATGACTTGGGCTCCTAAATATTTGGCTGATGCATTTAAGGTAACCGCGGCTCAAGCAGCTTCTGTTTCTAGTCTTGGATTTTTGTCGGCTGCTGTCGGAGGAATACTTTGTTCAGTTATCTTTAATAGGGTAAAAAATAAAAATGTACTTTATCTTGGGTTTCCCATTATAGCGCTTATACTCTATCCAATTGCATATTTGCTTCCGTATGGACTGATACCACCATGGTTAATAATAACCGGAATATGTACGGGCTTTATTGGTGCCGCAAATTGGGCTATGATTCCTAATATAGTGTCTTCTCCTATCCATATTGGCTTAGGTATGGGGGTAGTATCTTTAATGCAAGGTATTTCAAATTTCTCATCGCCGCCAATTGTGGGTTATTTTATAGCTGGAAATAATTGGACCAGAGCTGTTCTGCCTATTACTGTTTTTTGTATCCTTGCACTAATAGTTGCAATAGCTTTTGTGAAGGTTAATAGTAAAGCTAGACAACTGAAAGATGAGCAACAGTAGTGTCGATGTTGAAGAAAACATGTTCATCACCAAATTTGCCCTTAAAGTAACGGTCATTCTCTTGCATGATGATGGATACTCGATTGCAACAAACTCAGTGCTGAAAAGGCTTTTAAGAATGGGAAAATGGAGTTTGTTTGGAACTCCACGATTGAAGAACGTTTTTTAAAAGGTCCTTAATTTCAAATATTGGACTCATTATCAATATAGAAAATGGATTATGCCAGTAAGCCAAGTAAAATGCAGGCATAATCTATTCTACATTAATCTAAGCGTCAAAAGCCTCTTTTAACATTTGTAAGAAGTATTCGACAAAAGGGCTAACCGGTTGGTTTCTGGGAGTAATACTGCCATAGATTAACTTGTAACTATTCACAATGGGAATTGTTACTGTTCCCTCGGTTTTATAAAACTTTTCAATTAATTTTTGGGATAAACCAATAGCAGAGCCTCTGGCTATTGTTTCTTTAAAAAGGTTAAGATTGCTGGTATTTTGAATGATATAGGGTTTTTCTGAGTTTTTAAATATTTTTCGGCCATCTTTATTATGATCAAAGTTAAACAAAACGAGAGGATAACTGCTTAATTCTTCAATACATATTTGCTTTCGATTAGCCAGGGGGAATGTTTTTGCCATACATGCACAAAATTCACTTTCATGCAGTATTTCAAAACTTACATCCTGATCTGGAAGTCTTCCAGAACAATCAAAAACGTAATCAGGGAAGCCCTGAATACCAATACAATTTTGCGAATTTTTCACTTGTCCTATTATTTCAGAATGTATTTTTTCATTGATAGTCACTTTTACATAAGGAAATTTTTTGTAAAAACGCCGTATAGCTAATGGCAATACGGTTCCACAAATAAACATTGTAGTAAAAATATTCAAATAACCTTGTTCTGTTTTTGGTTTAAAAGGTTCCAGATCAGTGATTAATTGATTATATATAATAAATAATTCCTCAGCTCTTACTACAGTCTTTTGTCCGGCTATTGTAAGTGAAATCTTATTTCCATTTCGGTTTAGTAATTCAACTCCTAATTCTCTTTCAAATTGGTGGATGGCCTGACTAAGGCCTTGAGGCGTAATATAGAAATAGTCTGCGGATTGGCTGATTGAACCAGTTTTGGCAATGTGGATAAGATATTTAAAATGGTTGATATGCATTATCCTACCTCCGTTTAAAGTCTAATGGCTTCGCAGAAAGAATTTTTGGGCTTTTATTATTTAGATTCATTAAAGGGGGTGCCAAGATCCTTCTGAATTCTCGATTTTTATGCGGGTCTCTTCTGAGGTCAATGCTTTTTGATTCACATACAAAACGGTATCTTTCTTCTAAAACTTAAGGCTACAGCTCTCTTTTTAGGGACATTCACGACAGATCTCAAGTTGAAAGTTTGCACTTAAGACGCGACTTACGAAATGATGTGGGTTCTGCTTATATAATAAACTTTTAATTTGATGAACAAATATTAATGCGTGGTAGAGAAGGTAGAAATTCTCACACCAACGCATTTTGTTTTTGAAGAGAAAGTTTGATAAAGATTATGCAATTTAAATATTTGACATTTAGGCATACGCTACAATTATGCCTGCACTACTTTTGACGGTGCTTTCCTCCCTCTATAATAACGGTTGCATATGCAACAAATAAATATTATAATATATCTGTATATTTGTCAATTACAATTCCGTAGATCTATGTAATTCCATTAGTGTTGTACAAAGTAATCGACAAAAAGTTAACTCGCGAATAATAAAGGAGGATCGGTAATGAAGCATGGTTTAAGATGTCACACATCAGCATATCCTATTTAACGCTCATACTGACTGGTATTCACATCGGACTTAATTGGGAATTGAGAGAGTAATGCGGCATCCCGTATGTACCGGCCCTGATGTGAGTCCTTGGTTAGATGCATCGGAACTCAAAGTTTTCATCAATCAAGCCGGCAAAGTGTACATGCTACCCCAATATAGCAGGTTTTGTGGGGGCTGACACGGTAGTCGTGTTGTTGACCATCGAGTTGGACCGAAGTGAAGAGATTAAGCTCGTTATTGATATTGGTACGAATGGTGAAATTGCACTTGGCTCAAGAAACAAGATCGTTGCTTATTCGGCTGCCGCAGGCCCAGTTTTTGAGGGTGCCCAAATCAGTAGTGGAATGAGGGGAGCAGTAGGGGCAAGGAGCATTCTTGCTAGCCGAAGCAGATATTACTGTTCACGGCAGATCTATTATGATTACCCAGAGTGATATCAGGGAACTTCAGATGGCCAAAGGAGCGATATCAGCAGGAGTCAAAGTCTTGATGGAATTCAAGCGCAGGACATTAAAGAAGTCCTCTTGGCGTTTTTCTTCAAGTGAATTCCGTAGAGCGAAGGAGATTGCTGAGGTTGTCGAATTTGTTGAATTGAGCAGTTAGCCAAGATTAAATAGTATTTTTGGTCAATGCAGATATTTTGACATTAAATGAAGCTTGGAGAGAAATGGACGTGTTGACCGTCAGGTAAGTCATCCATCAAAATCAACTAGAATAAGGAGTAATTAACATGAAAAGCGACATAGAAATTGCACAGGCAGCAGTAATGAAACCAATCCTAGAGATTGCCCAAAAACTTGATTTAAAAGAGGATGAGGTCGAGTTATATGGCAAATATAAGGCCAAAATCAATCTGAGTGTTTGGAATCGCTTAAAAGATAAGCCTAATGGTAAGCTCATCTTAGTTACTGCTATTAACCCTACTCCAGCAGGAGAAGGAAAAACGACAACAACCGTGGGATTAGGGCAGGCACTCTCGAAAATGGGCAAGAAGGCCATGATTGCGGTGCGTGAGCCATCGTTAGGTCCTTGTTTTGGAGTTAAGGGTGGAGCTGCTGGCGGTGGGTATGCTCAAGTAGTTCCTATGGAAGATATTAATCTCCACTTCACTGGAGATTTCCATGCAATCACGTCTGCCCATAGTCTTTTAGCAGCGATGCTAGACAACAGTATTCAACAAGGAAACTTGTTAAATATTGACCCTCGTCAAGTTGTATTCCGTCGGGTCGTGGATATGAATGACCGTGCTCTACGTAAAATCGTCATGGGGTTGGGTGGAAAGATGGAAGGCGTTCCTCGAGAGAGTGGATATGATATTACTGTCGCCTCTGAAGTGATGGCGATCCTTTGCTTGGCCAGTGACCTCATGGATCTCAAAGAACGGTTTGGCAAGATCGTCGTGGCCTATACTTATGAAGGAAAGCCTGTAACTGCCCATGATTTAGAAGCTGAAGGGGCAATGGCCTTGCTCATGAAAGATGCGATTAAACCGAATCTTGTTCAAACCTTGGAAAACACACCTGTGTTTATTCATGGCGGGCCATTTGCGAATATCGCTCATGGGTGTAACAGCATTATGGCAACTAAAATTGGTCTCAAGCTGGCGGATTATCTCGTTACAGAAGCTGGTTTTGGCGCTGACCTTGGAGCAGAAAAATTCTTTGACCTGAAGTGCCGCTTCGGTGGCTTGAAACCTGAGGCTGTCATTATTGTGGCAACGGTTCGGGCCTTAAAGATGAATGGTGGGCTTGCTAAAGATCAGTTAGACACAGAAGACTTGGAGGCTTTGGCGCGGGGTGTGGTCAACCTTGAGAAACACATTGAAAACATGGCCAAATTTGGTGTTCCAGCGGTAGTCGCTATTAACCGATTCCCAACAGACACAGAAGCTGAGCTTAACTTGGTGCGCGAGAGATGTCAGGAGTTGGGTGCAGAAGTAGCACTTTCCGAAGTATTTACGCGGGGCGGAGAAGGTGGAGTTGAGCTTGCTGAAACAGTTCTCTCCGTTCTCGAACGCAAAGAATCCAAGTTCAAAGTTCTCTATGAATTAGATTTGTCCATTGAGGAGAAAATCAAGAAAATCGCCAAAGATATTTATGGCGCGGATGGCGTTAACTTTGATAAGGTGGCTCAAGTTTCTATGAAGAAATATGTGGAGATGGGTTATGGAGATTTGCCGATCTGCATGGCGAAGACACAATACTCTCTTACAGATGACGCCACTCGCTTGGGCCGGCCGACTGGTTTCACAATCACAGTTCGGGAGCTCCGTCTTTCTGCGGGAGCTGGGTTCTTGGTAGCGGTCACGGGCGCTATTATGACCATGCCAGGATTGCCAAAACGACCAGCGGCGATGAGAATGGATATTGATGCTGATGGAGTAATTACTGGATTGTTCTAATCCAACCACAAAATAGAAATATCCATGGGAGTGTCAAGACTTCATACGCTAAAAGATTCTAGTAAGTCATGTAGGAATGAAGAAGCCCCGGCAGCTGCAACCAGCATTGTACGGGGCCTCTTTAATACTTAAATTAATTAGAGACCTACTCTTATTAAAGTATTGGAGGGATTAAGATGGCGACAGGAATTATTTACGCAGGGGTCTGCGGCTTTACCATTAATGTCAAGGCAGTGATCGATGATACCCTAGCAACTTCGCGAAGAAGTAAGATGATAAAATTAGAGATAACAAGCGATTGCCCTAATTACCAAAAGATTGCCGAAGAGTTAACCGAAGTAGATGCCTACAAAGAAATTATGCATAAACTTCATACGGGGAAGGTTTATGAAGTTTTCTCAAAATATAGCCCGCATCCTAGCTGCCCTGGAGTTTCCGGAATTCTAAAAACGTTGGAAGTGACAGCGGGTTTGGCATTGCCCCAAACTGCTAGTATTAGTGTGACAAAGGATAATGCTTCGATAGATGAAGTAGGCAAGATCCAAAGTTAACCAAGATCTTAATGTAACAATTGGATGTATCCTCCGGTAGTAGGTGGGTCCTATTATAAGTAGAAATGATTGCAACTATTTTCGACAAGGAGTTGAGTGCCATGACTTCTAACATAAATGCCATAGATAAAGAAAGGGCCTTGCTTGAAGTAGCGCGCTCTGGTGATGAAGAAGCATTAAACGAGATTATTCAACATTATGAACCGGAAGTGCGTAAGATTGCGTGTAAATATTTTTTCCCGCGAGCTGAATATGATGACCTAATTCAAGAAGGGCGAATCGCAATTTATAGGGCCATATTATCTTATGACACAAAATTAAACATCCCTTTTTTACATTTTTTAAGAATGGTTGTTAAAAGAAAACTGATTGATAATATACGTAAATACACATGCCAAAAACATGTCAACTTGAATGAAGCATACTCCCTTAACAATGTGATTTCAGAGTCAGAGGAAACCAGCTTCTTAGAACGTTTGCCTAACGCCGAGGACCCTGCATCGATGGTAATCGCCAATGATGAGGCCCAATCAATAATTCAAGCCTTAAGTAACGGCTTAACAAATCTCGAACGTTTAGTGTTTGACTATTATTTTATTCAAGGGTTCAAGCAGCGTGAAGTTGCTGAACGATTAGGACTTCATCCGAAGTCTTTAGACAACACGATTCAACGAATTCGGCGTAAAACAATCCTTTATCGCTCTCGAAAAATGGCAGTTTAAAGGAGGCAATTGATATGGAAGCAGTATAAATTTTTGTAAAAATTGCAAACCGCAGGATTAGCATATGAGAGTTCAGAGGGTTCAGGCCTTGATCTGCTGATTGCCATTGGGATTCTTGCAGCGACTGGGGAGGTTTCTCGGATATTCTTCCAGAGCATTTAGCTGAGGCATTGCAGTTTCGCGCTTTGGATAAACTGTTTCAGATATAAAGTGTGCACACATCGGCTTGTCCCAGCTTTTAAGTTACTGCTCCAATAGATGATTTGCAATGCAAGATATTTTAAAAATATAAATGACTATATTGTTGAATTTGATAAAGAGAGGGCTAGCAACGAAAGTATGCTATTAATGTTGATGGTACTGACTGGTACAGTCAGCTGTCTTCTTGATGTGGATAGTCTGTTGTCACCGAAGACAAGATTATTATGATGATGTGTTGCTATATAGTTCTTGATATGTAATTTTAGCAGCCTTAATC
>NZ_SPQQ01000018.1 GCF_004766045.1 Desulfosporosinus fructosivorans | reverse complement strand
AGGGGTTCCACCCGTTCCCATCTCGAACACGGAAGTTAAGACCTCCAGGGCCGATGATACTTGGGGCGCAAGCCCCTGGGAAAGTAGGTCATCGCCAGGTAAACAAGCAAAAAGCTATCTCTTAGGAGATAGCTTTTTTGTGTTGAGTTATACTCTAATATGGGGCTGGGGTTCCATCCGTTCATCCACACTGCTGGAGCCTGCGTCATAAGTCGCCATTTATGTTGGGCATAAAGGAAGGCAGGCTAAGGATCTGCCTTCCATATATAATGTTACTACTAAAATAGAAGCGAGAGAACGAATTATCACTACGTTAGTCGATACTAAAAGATAACGGCCAAAGCAATAAGAATCAAAATTGCAATTGCGATAATCCCTGCACCGACACCAACGCCAGCACCACCGCCATATCCGTATCCACCTACACCTGCACCGTACATTAAAGTTCCTCCTTTCTAAATTTAGAATACAATCCCCATTGCGATAAGAAGAAGAATAATTACAACAATTGCAGCAATTCCTGCACCAAAGCCATGTCCTTTTCCGGAATCAGCTCCAAAACCACCGAATGCCATATGCTTTTCCTCCTTTGTATGAGATAGTACATAATATGCATATGATTTAAAATATGGAACAATATGGGAATGTTGATCAATTTACTTTTTGATATGCAAGCTTTGTTGTACCCCGTCAGGGTTCCGTAAGTTGACTTTGAAAAAAAGCATGCAAAAAAAAGAACTTTTTATAATACTTAAGACTCTTAGGTATAGAAGTGAGGTGAATTGGGTGGAACAGGAAATAATTGAAATGGTAAAACGCGCGAAAGCTGGAGATAAAGAAATTTTAATTAACCTAATCATGAGACAGAAACAAGATTATTATCGATTGGCCTACGTCTATATGAAAAATCATGATGACGCCTTAGATATAATGGAAGACATGATTCTTAGGGTCTATGAAAACATTAAAAAGTTGAAGGATGAACACGCTTTTTACAGTTGGAGTAAAACTATCTTAGTGAATTGTTGTAAGAATAATTTGCGAAGAAATAGCAAGGTTCTGTTTCTCAATGATGTTCCTGAGGGGTCATACGATGAAGCTTTTGGAGTTAAGGAAGATCAAATTATTCTCGAAAGTCATTGGTCGAGGCTAAATCAAAAATATCAAGAAGTTTTGAAACTTCGCTATTATCTAGATATGGATTACGAGTCCATTGCCACAGTTTTAAAAATTCCCTTAGGAACGGTTAAATCAAGAATTCACACGGGGATGCAGAAATTAAAGCTAAGCATGGGGGTGGGTAACGGATGAATGATATTGAGGATATTCTAAGAGCTAATAAGGCTAGAATAGATCAACTTGAAGTACCTGATGAATTAGAAGCACGGCTTCGTGATGCTTTAACGAGAAAACATGCTTCCTCTTTTAAAGGTAGAGTAAGAATTTATGTTGCTGCGATGATCGTAACTCTAGTAATGTTAACCTCTAACTATGATGTCATTGCCTTTTATGGCAAGCAACTTCTTGGATATGAACAAATAATGAATGGAACATTGCAACAGTTAAATGAACTTGGTAAAGGACAGACAATTGGGAAAAGCCATACCTTTAACAACGGAGTATCATTAACTCTGGACTATGTTATGCTGGATGAAAATCAGTTTTTGCTTTTTTATACGATAAAAGATCCCTCAGGTTTCGTTGAAGACTATGATCTTTTATCGTATATGTCAGTAAAAGGATTTTGGGGAGAATATAGACATAGTAGCTCTGAAGGGAAAATTAATGTGGATAAAACTCAGATTAAGTATATTTCAAGCTTTGCCCCACCATTTCCTTTTGAAAGGAACCTTAGCTTTAGATTTGGGTTATATGAGCAAGGAAAACTTGAGTCGGGGCAAATTGACTTTTCTCTGAATAGAAATACGGCAATGGGTCATTCATTAAAGAGTAACTTGAACCAACTAATTCAAGTCGATGAGACGGAGATTATGATTGATTCAATTCTTGCGTCCCCAACCAAAACGGTAATTAAAGGTTCATTTCAAAGTATTTTCGGATTAGTTAAGGATCACTTAAGTGGCGAGCGTTTTAGGCCAAGTAGTTTTGAGATTAAGCTGATTGCTAATGGGAATGAAATTGCTGTACAAGGCGGAGGAATGACTACAGATCTAAAGGGAATGAAGTTTAATAGTGATTTTGATGCCTTACCCTTAGATTTGAAGCAGTTACAAATTGAGCTTGTAAGTTTTGGAGCCGATCATGATGTGAATGAAAACTTCAAACTAAAAACTACACAGAGAAATCAGGTTTTAGAAATTTCAAATCAAAGAGTAGAGGTTCATGAAATTTCACAAACCAAAGCTGAAACGCTTATTACCGTAAGTAGCGAAGAAAGCCTAATCATAACGAAGTTGTATCTCATGATAGACGGGGTGAAGGTTTCCCTTGAAGAAACTATCAATGATAATTATGACAAACTAATAGATGGAAGTATTATTCATAAAAGAACATTGCGATTTCTTGGTGCTGGAGAAAATCTTGAACTGTTTGTTCAAAGAATGACTTATGCTAAGAATTACAACAAGATTATTGATGTTCGAGTGAAATAATATTTATTCTTTGAGCCCAGCAAATGGAATGAAACTAAAACTGAAAGTGTTTAAGCGATGGAACCCCAAGTTGAAGATGTTTCATGACCTGTAGATAGCCAGGAGCTGCCGCTAGGCTCCTGGTTGCTTTTATTTCTGTAGTAGATAAAAAATAAGTTCTATTATTTAATTTACCTTAACGTTAACTGGTGTTATAATTATGTAAAAAATTAGAGATACATATTAGGTGGGAAAAACAAATGATAGAGAATGCGGGACCAATTTTTACTATTTCTGAGCTAGCGGAAGAACTAGGGATTACGCCAAGAACGATACGCTATTACGAGGAGGTGGATTTGATTGAACCTATTCGCCATGAGGATATTGCTCAGAGACTTTATGGTGCGCGAGAACGTGCTCGGCTAAAGTTAATTTTGAGAGGAAAACGGTTTGGTTTCTCTTTAGCCGAAATTAAGGAAATGATTGATTTATATGATCAGGATCCCACGGAAAGAGAACAACTTCAACGAGTTATCGCCTATGGCGAGCAACGCTTAACTGCAATTGACGAGATGTTACAGGACTTGAAGGTCATGAGAGAGGAAATATTGGAGTATCATATTAGGTTTGTAGAACGCTTAAATCTACTTAAAAAGGGGTGAATCATCCAGTTAAACTGGATGGAAGAGATGTTCGATTTTTTACTTAATGAGACACAAAAAGCTCTGGTCCATGAAGCTTCAGAATTTGTACGTACACAAGTTCCCAAACAACTTGTATTAGACATGGATGCAGATAAGATTATCTACCCTAAGGAGTACATTGAATCACTGGCGAAGGCAAATTTACTTGGCCTGCGGTTCCCCAAAACCATGGGTGGAAGAGGATTAGGGTGGGCAGAAGAAGTGCTTGCTATTGTGGAGATCGGTACTTTAGGTACTAGTTTAGGTTGTCTTTACTCCCTACCTTCTATTGTCGGTGAGGCTATTAATAAATTTGGTAGTGAGGATTTAAAGAATCGCTTTTTGAAACCAACCTTGGAAGGGAAAATCTGTACTGCTGAGGCGCTGACGGAGCCCAGAGGGGGATCTGACTTTTTTGGTACTACTACTGTAGCAAGGCGAGAAGGCGATTACTATATTTTGAATGGCCAAAAACGGTTTGTTGTTGGTGCAGAAGGCGCGGACTATTTTATGGTTTACGCCAAGACTAGGGATGATGCTCCTCCCCATCAAAGTATCAGCGCATTTTTGGTTGAACGGAGCTCAACGGTTGAGGTGGAACATGTCTATGGTTTAATGGGTACCCGGGGCGGTGGAGCAGGACGCGTTGTATTCCGTGATACTAAAGTGCCCATGGAAAATTTACTTGGAGTCGAGCATGGGGCTGCGGCTATTTTCTATCAGATGATGATTCCCGAGAGGATGACCAGCGCAGCAGGTGCTCTGGGAATTGCTAAGGCAGCCTTGGAAGTTGCAGCACGTTATAGTACGAAACGTAAGGCTTTTGGACAGAAGATTAAAGAGTTTGAAGGTGTAAGTTTTAAAGTGGCGGACAGCATTACTCAGATTGATGCTGCCATGGCCCTCGTTTACACTGCTGCGCTGGCAGTTGATGCTGGTGTCGAATCTGCTCGAGCCCGTCGTCTTGTTTCAGAAGCCAAGAAATTTGCCACCGAAACCTGTTGGACTATCGTTAATGCAGCTATGCAGATTATGGGCGGTATTGGATATACCAATGTATATCCAATCGAGAGGATGCTGAGAGACACTCGATTGATTATGATCTGGACGGGAACGAACGAAATAATGAATCTTATTATTCAACATGAGTATTACAAAGAACTTGCTGGTAGAAAGCAGGATTGTCAACGTGATTGGGAAGATGATGCTCCCAATGCCCATCTTATAGACGAAAAAGTTTATGAGTAATTATTTTCGTTCTTCACTGAACAGCAATTCGGGACGGGCATTACGTCAACCAGGTAAATAAGTCAAAAGACTACCTCTAACATATTGAGGTAGTCTTTTGACTTATTTCGAATAAATCCAGGCTGTTGGTTGATTATCAATTACACCACAATTCCGACACTAGCACATCGAACACCGAATTGTGGTTATTTCTTCTTAAATGCTTCGACACAAAAATTAATAAATTGCAGTTGAATGAGATCCAGATCGTAGTTTTCACGCCAAACTAGGCCGAGAGATACTTTTATATTATCGCTAATTGGAATGTAAGCAAAATGAGTATCAGGAATAATAAAAAAAGAGGATGCTAGTCCCACACAGAACCCTTTAGTTATAAAGTCCGAGGAAGAAGCAAAAATATCGGAATGAACAAGTATGTTGGGGTCACCATATTTTTTTAGCATCTCGGTGTAGGGGATACATCCGTTCTCAACAATAATTATGGGATACTTAATTATTTCTTCTAAAGAGACATTCTGCTGTTTAGTCAAAGGATGCTCTTTGCCTACCACAGCGTATAATTTCCCTTCACGAAGTTTTTCAAAAACGAAGTTATTTCCCTTTTCGTGCACTTTGGAATATTTTTTTAAAATATCATCTGATATTGCTATAAAACTAAGAGAACAATTATCAGCTTGAAAGTTGGAAATCACTTGCAAGGAGTTAGTTTCTTTTAAATTTAAGCATATCTGAGGATATTTTTCATAAAAATCGGTTAGTACCACGGATAATATAGTATTACCTAACTGTTGAGTTGTATAAAGAGTCAGACTGCCGCTAGGGGTGTGATTTGCTTCTTTGGATAATGTTAGATCATGTTCCAATTGTTCTAGGCTGGCCAATATTTCAGTTGCGGTCTTTACAACTTTCTTCCCTTCCTCTGTTAGGTAGACTCCTTGTCGTAAACGATTAAGTAATTTAACTCCAAGCTCTGCTTCAAGTTTATGAATGGCGCTGCTTAGAGCAGGTTGACTAACATGGACGAGCTCAGCAGTATAGGAGATTGATTTGTTTTTGGCAATTTCACACAAATAGTACAATTGTTCCAAGCGCATGTAAATGACCCTCCTTGCACCTCTCATAGACATGTCTAATTATATAACAACGGCAAATGCTTATCTAGATGGATACACAGAATCAATTGTACAAAGATATTCTTGAACTATATGATAATACTAAGAACAGTGAAGTTAGACAATTTAGAATTTTCGACAAAGTTTTAAATTGAACTAAGAGGAGGAACTAAAGAAGTGGCAAAAATTAAAATGACACCCAGTGAAGCAATTTGCGAGACATTGTTAGCCGAAGGCGTTGATCATGTAACCGGTATTCTTGGCTCTGCGTTTATGGATCTACTTGATTTATTTCCTACAGCTGGAATTAAATTCATCCCGGTTCGTCACGAGCAATCCGCCGGTCATATGGAAGATGCTTACTGTCGTGTTACAGGGAAGTGTGGTGTAATCATCGGGCAAAATGGTCCAGGAATCACCAACATGGTTACCTCTGTCGCTGCCGCTAACTCGGCACACACTCCGATGGTCATCATTTGTCCGTCTGCGGGTACTCCAACTATTGGGTGGGATGGCTTCCAAGAAGCTGATACTGTGCAAATCTTTAAAGCCATTACGAAAGCTACCATCCAAGTTCCTCATCCGAAGCGCGTTGCTGATTGTTTAAGAACTGCCTTCCGCATTGCTTATGCAGAACGTGGACCCGTACTTTATGATATCCCTCGCGATTACTTTTATGGCGAGATTGAAGAACAAATCTTAGAGCCACACCAATACCGTGTCGACAACCGAGGTTGTGGTTCTATCGAATCTCTTGATAGAGCAGCTGAAATTCTTCTCTCAGCTAAAAAACCCGTGATTGTCTCTGGTCGCGGGGTTGTGGATACCAAGTCCACTGATATTGTGGCAAAACTTGCTGAACTTCTCACGGCTCCTGTTGCATGCACTTACATGCATAACGATGCGTTTCCGTGTGACCATCCTCTCTGGGTTGGACCGATTGGTTACATGGGAACTAAAGCAGCCATGAATTCGCTGGCAGAGGCAGATGTAATCCTCGCTCTCGGAACAAGGTTATCCGTTTTTGGTACTTTGCCACAATATGATATCAATTACTTTCCGGAAAGTGCCAAGATTATTCAAGTCGATATTAACCCTAGGAACCTTGCTCGTACACATCCAGTGGAAGTGGGTATTATCGGTGACGCTAAGGAAGCTGCTGTTGAGATCCTTAAGCGATTGGAGGCAAAAGTTCCTACTCCGAAAGTAGATCAAGCTCGTATGGAGACAATTAAAGTGCGTGTTATGGAATGGAGAAATGAGCTTGTTTCATTGGCCATGGTTGATGGCGTACCAATTAATCCCCGCCGTGCTTTGTTAGAAATTCAGAAGGCTCTGCCCGAAAATGCGATAGTCGCCACGGATATTGGTAACGTCGCTTCCACGTCAAACAGTTATCTTGAGTTTAAAGGAGAGGGCAAGCACATTGCAGCTCTTACCTTTGGTAACACTGGGTTTTCTTACCCAGCAGCACTAGGGGCACAAATGGCTAGCCCTGGGGCACCTGTAGTATGTATCGTAGGGGATGGAGCATGGGGCATGAGTTTGCACGAAGTAAGTACAGCTGTAGAGCATAGCTTACCTGTAGTTGCCATTGTCTTTAGAAATGGAGCTTGGTGTGCTGAAAAGAAAAATCAAGTAGACTTCTATAATAACCGTTTTGTGGGGACGGAAATTCCTAATCCAGTAAGCTTTGTACCAGTTGCCATTGCATTGGGGGCTGAAGGAATCCGTGTAGAAAAACCAGAAGAAGTTGGACCTGCATTAAAGAGAGCCTTAAGCTTACGTAAACCATTTGTTCTAGAAATTGTCTGTGATGGCACCCAGCTAGCACCACCGTTCAGAAAAGATGCGTTGCAGATGCCAACTCGTCTACTTCCTAAGTATCAAAAACTCGATGTAAGTAACTGGTGATATTGACTTAAGAGAAGCGAATCGATTCGATTCTCATACATGGTTAGTTCTGGAGATGTGTTACACATGAGAATTAGAGAAAGGGGAATAGAGTATGAAGGTTGCTGTGATTGGAGCAGGGGTTATGGGACCAGGCATTGCTCAAATATGGTTAATGGGCGGGCATGAAGTGGTACTTACGGATCTTGTGCAGAAAGCTTTGGAGGCTGGCAAAGAAAGTATTTATGACAGTCTTAAAACCATGAGGTCGATGGACATTATAGAGAAGGATGCTGGTCAATATATGTCTAGTTTCGAAATTACTACTTCGTTGGAACAAGCTGTAAAGAACTCTAAATTAGTTATCGAGGTTGTACCCGAAAGGATGGATATTAAAAAACAACTTTTCGAAACTTTAAATAAGCTATGTGATGAGGATGCCATTATAGTGAGTAATACGTCTTCATTGCCCCTTCCGGAGATGTTTCCGGATTTTCGGCCAGGAAAGTTCTTTGTAGCTCACTTTTTCAATCCCCCCCAGATTATTCCTCTTGTTGAACTGGTAAGGAATGAAAAAACAGATACAGAAGCAGTTGAATGGCTAAAGAAAGAATTAGAAATGTGCAGCAAAACACCCATAGTTGTCAATGGATTTATCAAAGGATTCTTGGTGAATCGTATGCAGTTAGCTATGACCAGAGAGGCCCTGTATCTTCTGGATAAAGGCGTAGTATCTGCGGAAGATTTGGACAAAACTAGCATGGCGGCAATTGGCTTCAAGTCAGCTTGGCAAGGGATGTTCAATACTATGGATTTTGTAGGACTTGATACGGTAGCTTTTGTGAATAATATAATTTTCCCGGATCTCTGCAACGATACCAGTACACCTAAAATAGTTACAGATAAAGTGAGGGAAGGAAAATTAGGTATCAAAAGTGGTGAAGGATTTTATAAGTACGATCAAGGGAAAGGAGAAGAAGTGACACAGAAAAGGCAGACAGTTCTGCTTGAGCAACTTAAGCTTTGGAATAAATACAAACCTTGTGATCAATAAGGGGAGTGACAGGTATGAACACCAAAGAATCTTCGGTTGTACTTAAGGAAAAGTTCAAAATGACGGACAGTCAGAAAAAAATGTGGCCGATATTGATTCTTGGAATATTCTTCGAAGGGTTCGATGACGCAGCCCTTAACTTTGTTCTGCCTTATATTACAAAAGAATTTCATCTGACAACCGAAATAGTAGGTTATGCTTTATCTTTAGTCGGGATAGGTGCATTATGGGCGTTCTTTATTGTCCGAATGGCGGATACGGTTGGGAGACGTCCGATTTTTCTTGGTTGTGTGTATCTGTACTCTATCTGCAGTCTATTGACAGTATTTGCACCAAATATTTATACAATTATCGCTGTACAGTTATTAGCAAGAGTATTCTTAATTGGTTGCTGGTCGGTTGGGTATACCATTTTAGCTGAGGAATTTTCCACAGAAAACCTTGGAAAAGTAAGCGGTATGTACCAGATGACAGCGGTTTTAGGAGCACTGACTATAGCCTTGCTTCTTCCCTTAGTCCTTAAGCTCGGTTTTACCTGGAGGGCTTTGTATCTTATAGGCGCCCTTCCACTAATTCCCGCAGTTATCTTTAGAAAGAATCTAAAGGAAACCCAGGCTTTCCAGGAGCTTCAGGAACAGAAAAAAGCGGGAATAAAACAGCCCAAGGAAGATTTTTTCGCCGTATGGAGAAAGCCTCATACAAAATATGTTTTGGTCATGGCTTTAGTATGGTTATTCATGTATTTTGGAATCAAAGGTTCATTAAATTTCTTAACCATGCGTTTGGTGATGGAACTTTCCTGGACACCCAGCATGGTTAGCATAACGATATTGTCCCAGACATTAGCAGGTATGGTTATTATTAATCTAAATGGAAGACTATTGGATAAGCTGGGTAGAAAAGGCGCTGCTCTAGTCATTATCACCGTAGGAGTAGTTGCAACTATCGTGCAGTTCAATGCTCAAAATTTCTACACAGTAATTATTTTTGGAATGATTGCTGCAGGTTTTGTTAACTCATTTCTTATAGTGGCTTCCACCCTTACCAATGAATTATTCCCTACGGAACTACGTGCTAATGCAACGGCTTGGAGTAACAATATTATCGGACGATTAGGTCAGATTCTTGTACCTAGTATGATAGGGTTACTAGCGGTGAGTATGTCAATTGGTCATGCTGTAAGTATTGCCATGCTTATGCCGTTAATATCTCTTATGTTTATCCTTGTATTCTTGCCTGAGACCAAAAAATGGAACAACGGACTGGTCAGCAGGAAGTAAAGATGTAACCAAATAATTAGCTTGAACTATTGTCTTAAACAAAATTAAGGAGGTTCTATCTATGAGTAACAAATGTAGAGCAGGTGCCCTCGTATCAGAGGTATTTAACAAAGAAGGGGTTAAATATCTTTTCGGAATCCCTGGTGGACATATCTACCCTACAATGGAGAGATGCGAAGAACTGGGAATTAAATTCATCGGCGTACGTCATGAAATGACAGCATCCTTTGCAGCTGAAGGGTGGGCGTTGACTACCGGTAAAATAGGAGTATGTACAGGAACAGCAGGTCCTGGGTTTACTAATATGGTGACTGGCATGGCTAACTCATTTGTCGGAGCAATTCCCGTAATGCATCTGGCAGGAAAGGCCAGAGTTACAGAAAATGACCGTAATGAACTCCAGGATTTTAACCAAATGGCAATTGTAGCAAGTATGACCAAACATGCCAGAGCAGTAACAGAACCGGAACGAATACCTGAATATGTAGGAAGAGCAATTGCTCATGCCACGAATGGCAAACCTGGACCAGTTTATCTAGAGATTCCGAGAGATCTGATGGATACAGAAGTTGACTTCTCCACAGTGGAATTTCAGAAAAACTACTGCCTAGATAGTAAACCGCAGGGAGATCCGGCAAGCATTAAAGGTGCACTGGAACTGATTCAGCAGGCTAAAAAGCCCATGATTATTGCAGGTTCTGGAGTTTGGTTTGCACAGGCTCACAATGAACTAAAAAAATTCGTTGAAAAATCAGGCCTACCATTCGCAACTCGTAATGCAGGAAGGGGTTGTGTCCCTGACAGCCATCCCCTGTTCGTAAGCCCTGGGTATAATCACCCTATTCTACAAGCAACCATGGTCGAAAGTGATCTGGCTATAGTAATTGGCACAAGACCTGGCTTCACCTTGAGTCGTGAAATTTTCCGTAAAGATATGAAAATTATCCGCATAGATATCGATGCTGCCGAGCTCAGCAATCAGCTAGATATTACCATCGGCATAAACGGCGATGCCCGAGAAGTTCTTAAACAGCTCACTGATAGAATCAGTCAAGGTGGTTACCCAGAATGGATTGGATATATTAATGCTGTAAAACAACAGTTTGCAGGTTTTTTTGTCCAAATGTGTGATGCAAAGCATACGCCCATTCATCCTGTACACCTGATGAACCAAATTGCACAGAGAGTTGACGAAAACACAATAGTGGTAATCGATGGAGGAGATACAGCTACTTGGGCAACCTTAGCTATTCCAGCCTATGGTCCTGGACAAACGCTTTCGATTGCAGGTACAAGTTATGGCCCGTTGGGAGTTGGCATGGGATATGCTATTGCGGCTAAACTGGCTCATCCAGAGAAGAAAGTAATCATGGTCACCGGCGATGGCGCATTCGGTTATGGAGCAATGGAATATGATACCTGTATGCGTTATCGTCTTGATATCACCACTGTAATCCTTAATGACGGTATGTGGGGAATGATTAAAAGAGGAGAAGCAAAAAAGTCAAATGGAAAATCAAAATTCGTTGGTGTACATCTCAGAGAACAAGTACACTATGAGAAAATCGTCGAGGATCTTGGTGGCTATGGCGAATTCGTAACGAACCCAGACGAAGTAGGAAACGCTATAGATAGAGCGTTGGCTTCCGGTAAGCCTGCCTGTGTGAATGTTGTCACAGATCCAGAAATTGGACCACCAAGATAAGGAAGCTATAATCAAAGAAAGAAAATATTACATAATAGACTGGAAAATGGAGGATTTTAAGTTGAGCGTAAAAGATGAGATATATGCATTTTGTGAGAAAATGAATGCGGATCCAGGTCATATGGAGTCAAAAGATTTAGCATTCCAGGTGAATCTAAAGGAAAGTGGACCCATACAAATGGTCATAAAAGATGGTAGTATTACAGTATTTGAAGACAATCCGTATACACCAGAAATAACGTTAATAATTTCTGATAATAATTACTCAAAATTGCTGAAAGGTGACTTGAATACTACAATGGCCTTTATGACAGGTAGTGTAAAGGTTGAAGGTAAATTAGATAAGGCGTTTAGGCTTCTAGAAGTAGTGAAGCAATATCAATAATAGTTTTGAGGGGCGTCTATTTTTCTCAACTGAAATACAGAGGTAATCTCTTTGGTGCACCCGTGATTGGTTGTCTATTGAATATCCGTTGTTTCCTCAATTGGAGCCCCCTGGAAGTAAAACTTGAATTTCGTATGATTTTCGGAATAAACCTCCATAATAAAAGAGAACCTCTGAAAGAATGTATATTCAGTGTTGACCTCTAAAAAAAGGTTAACATATTGAGGTTCCTGGCTTATTTTAAAGGAGGTTTAATCCATGCGTTCTAATGAAACGATATTACCAGAGGGAGTAAATAATAGTCCCTTATCTAATCTAAATGATTTAGGGCAAATTAAAATTCCTGATGCTACTGAAAGAATTTATTGTTTAACCATCATTGGACAAATTGAAGGGCATCAAATTTTGCCTCCCCAATCTAAGACTACAAAATATGAGCATATCATTCCACAACTGCTCGCAGTTGAGCAAAATCCAAAAGTCGAAGGGATTCTTGTCATTTTAAATACTGCCGGTGGAGATGTTGAAGCCGGGTTGGCGATTGCAGAAATGTTATGTAGCCTAAGTAAACCATCTGTTTCGTTAGTGCTTGGCGGAGGTCATAGTATTGGAATCCCAGTTGCAGTCAGTTGCACAAAGAGTTTAATAGCACCTACGGGAACGATGACTGTTCACCCGATTCGGTATACTGGGTTGGTGATCAATGGACATCAACAGTTTGATTATTTGCAAAAAATGCAACAACGGATTGATCAATTTATCTACTCGCACTCGGAAATAAGTAAAGAAAAATTAGAACAGTTCATGTTCAAGACTGGAGAATTAGCCCAGGATATTGGAACAATCCTTATAGGACAAGAAGCGGTTGATGCTGGATTAATCCAGGCTGTAGGAGGGGTGAAGGAAGCCTTTAAAGAACTCGATAACTTAATAACCTTAGGTATGGTAGAATAATTTCTCTATTGGAAAAAGCGGCGAAAGCCGCTTTTATCGTGATTAAACGTCGCTAAGTTTTTTGCGCGTATTTTTTTAAAAAAAAAGGTAAAACAGTCTCTTTTGTGGAATTTATACTATATAACTAAAAAATAATGTTTGGGGGATTGTTCTGTGGCGATCACAAAAAAACGCCGCAAGAAGAATGTGCTGGTGAATACGAGAGCAAGCACTTTAAAAGAGACCATACGCAATGAAGTCATTGGAGTTTTTGTGGTTGGAATGGCTTGCTTAGGGATAGTCGCGCTATACTCCGATAAAAGTGGCGTGGTCGGTGGAGAAATTAAACGGCTTTTGACAGTTCTGGCTGGGGGTGGAAAGGTTTGGATTCCCATTATGATAGGAGCTTGGGGTCTTGCTTATCTTAACCAGCGTATTCCCCGTTTGGGAGCCAAAGTTGTGGGGGCAATTTTGCTTTGGCTTGTTTTCCTTGGGATTCTTCATTTACAGTTATCAGGTATAGAGGGATTTTCTAGGACTGATATCTTTAATGAAGGAAAGCTTGGACACGGTGGTGGCATTGTCGGTGCTGGGGTGTTGGCTCTATTAAAAACAACGATTGGTATACCTGGGAGTTATGTTGTTTTAATTATGGGTGCTTTTATGGGAGCCCTAATGATCACAAATCGCTCCCTGATCCGTGGTGTACAGGAAGTTAGTCTTGTGGGAAAAGAATCAGGACTATGGATGAAACTCCAAATGCATGATTTCATTGATGTATTAAAGAATACTGAAGATGATGACAGTGGTGAGAAGGACTCTATTTCGCAGGTCAATCTTAAAGTAGAGGATAAAAATCCTAAGAAAATGACGACCCCATCAAAGGGGCAAACCCGTGCTCTAGACCCTGATGTTGTCGAACGACCGCTGGTCATCAAAACCCTTGAAGATCATCCTGATCTTCCGGCGGAAACTACCGCTCCGAAGGGTCAGTTAGGGTTTGAAAAAATGTTCGGAGGATCGCAAGCTAATACGATTGTTCCGACAGGAAAAGTGACAAGTACACCCATTTCTCGTCAGACCAGGGAAGATGGGAATTTTCAGCTTCCTCAAGTCTCGTTATTGAATAAAGCCTTGAAGCTGAAAAATCCCAGACTTAATAAGGACTTAGCCGATAATGTAAAAATACTAGAAGAGACGTTGGCTAGTTTTGGTGTGAAGATAAAAGTGACACAGGTTACTCAAGGCCCTGCCATTACACGTTATGAAGCGCAACCTGCTCCAGGTGTAAAAGTAAGTAAAATAACAAATCTGGCGGATGATATCGCTCTAAGCTTAGCTTCTGCAGATGTACGGATTGAAGCACCCATTCCTGGGAAATCAGTCGTAGGTATTGAGGTGCCCAATAAAGAAGTAGCCATGGTTCACTTTCGAGAAGTTTTAGAAACTCCGGAGTTTCAAGGGACTACGAGTAAGTTGGCGATGTGTTTAGGTAAAGATATTACGGGGACACCTGTGATCGCAGATTTAACGAAAATGCCCCATCTGTTGATTGCTGGGGCTACAGGTTCTGGAAAATCTGTGTGTATTAATACTTTAATTCACAGTATCCTGTTTAAGGCGCGCCCGGATGAAGTGAAGTTTTTGTTGGTTGATCCAAAAAGAGTTGAATTGGCTAATTATAACGGGATTCCTCATCTGATAGCACCGGTTGTGACAGATCCCAAGAAAGCAGCAGGTGCGTTAAAGTGGATTGTGACAGAAATGGAGACCCGTTATGAATTGTTTGCAGCAGCTGGCGTTAGAGACATCGTCCGATACAACTTTTTGCGCACTCAAGAAAAGAAGGAGGATCAGCCTCCGATACCGTATGTCGTAGTGATCATCGATGAGTTAGCTGATTTAATGATGGTTGCACCGGGGGATGTCGAAGATGCGATATGTCGACTAGCTCAAATGGCTCGTGCAGCAGGGATTCATCTGATTGTTGCGACTCAACGCCCTTCAGTTGATGTAATCACTGGAATTATTAAAGCAAATATACCTTCCCGAATTGCCTTTGGGGTCTCGTCTCAAACGGATTCAAGGACCATTCTGGATATGAACGGAGCGGAAAAATTATTAGGGCGAGGGGATATGTTATACTACCCGATGGGCTCGAGTAAGCCGCTGCGCGTACAGGGATGTTATTTAGGTGATAAAGAAGTGGAAAATGTCGTCACATTTTTACAGAATCAGGCCAAACCTGAATACCGAGAAATTCCTGACATAGAGCTAGGAAACGCCAAAACAGAAGATATGGAAGATGAACTCTTTTATCAGGCTGCTCAACTTTTCATAGAAGGTGGAACTGCCTCTGTCTCTCTTTTACAACGCCGCTTACGTATTGGGTATACGCGTGCAGCACGTTTGATGGACTTTCTCGAGGAGAAAGGGGTTGTTGGGGGATATGAAGGCTCTAAACCACGAGAGGTTCTTATGACAAGAGGGCAGTTTGAAATAAAGTTTGGCCAATGGGCCGATGAACTTACTCACTAGTTGCATAATCCTGCTGTAGCATTTATGATAGATATGTAGAATAATGCCAAATCGGAAGGAATTAAGCATGATTAAGGAGATCAACGTTCAAGATCTTAGAACTTTAGATAATCCAATTCTTGTCGATGTGCGCTCAGAGGGGGAATTTGCCGAAGCAACACTTCCGGGGGCGGTCAGCCTTCCTCTGTTTGATAACGTAGAACGTGCTCAGGTTGGTACCACATATACACAAACGACCCCTACTCTGGCTCGTGAACTTGGCTTGAGTATCATTAGTCCGAAACTTCCGCAATTAGTAAAAAAGGTAGAGGAACTATCAAAAAAGGGTCCTTTAGTGCTTTTTTGCTGGAGAGGTGGGATGCGGAGTAAGTCTCTGGCGACAGTTGTTGAATTAATGGGCATTCCTATATATCGCTTAATAGGGGGGTATAAAGCATACCGTAGCCAAGTTGTTGATTTTTTTGAAACTAAACTTCCCTATCAGGTTGTGGTGCTTCGTGGAAATACAGGGGTTGGAAAAACTGACCTTTTGAGACAGTTGCGGGCGGAGGGATATCCTGCGATTGACCTTGAAAAACTTGCCAATAATAGAGGATCAGTCTTTGGTGCAATGGGGCTAGGAGATCCTCCGTCCCAGAAAAAATTCGAAGGATTATTATATGAGGAACTTCTCTTGTTAAAAGAATTCCCTTATATTATTGTAGAATGTGAGAGTAAACGTATCGGTAGAGTTACAATACCCGCCAATTTCTTTGCAGCAATGCAAGAGGGAATACAAGTCCTTCAGTGCGATTCTTTGAAAAATAGAGTACAACGGCTGTTGAAAGAGTACACAGCTGTCCCCAATGCGCTTCATGAGATTAGGTTAGCTTTGGAAAGACTGATTAAAACTTTGGGCCATGTTAAAGTTCGAGAATTACGCATCTTGTTAGAAACAGGTTGCTTAGATGTCTTTACAGAGCGACTACTTGTTGAATACTATGACAAACTCTATGCCTATCCGAATGGACCAAGCTCAGAGTATGCTTTTTATTTAAATTATCAAGAGCCTGACAAGGCTTTAAGGGAGTTTGAATGCTATCTTGATGAAAAGGTGGCCCAACCAAGCGGAGAATCTGCTGTATCTGGAGTACGATATTCAGCAAGATAAACCGGGATTGCTTGGAGCAGTGACAACACTGATTGGGATGCTGGACCTTAATATTTTATCGGTCACAGGAATTGGGCAGACCCGAAGAGGACTTCTTTTGCAGGTTCAATCTAAGACCAAAGTAAGAGCGTTGCATGAAGCTCTGATAGAAGTGGGAGCGATAAGGGTAACGGCCTTCCGTCCGCCTACCTTGTCAGATCGTATCGCGTTACGCCATGGCAAGCGGTTGGACATGGTAGAGACGAATCCCCCAACCTATCGGTTCGTTCGTGAAGAACTAGGTGTGTTGGTTGACTTTTTAGGAGATACTTTAGTACAAGGCGGAAATCATGTTATCGGAATACGGGGAATGCCTCGTGTGGGAAAAACAGAAGCTGCTATTGCTGCCTGTGTATATGCCAATAAACGATGGATATTATTGTCGTCGACGATTATTCGTCAAACCATACGAACTGACTTATTACTTGACGAGTCAGAGAATTGTATTTTTCTGATTGATGGCATTACAAGCACAACGAGGGGAAGCAATGAACATTGGGCTTTACTAGAGAAAGTATTACAAATGCCAACTCTGAAGATTATTGAACACCCAGATGTTTTTCTTCGAGATGGACGTTTGGAAGTTGACTTTGACTTTATTATTGAAATCCGCCATCATGAGGATGATGTGATTCGCATAGAGGATATATCCATGAGTTTCACCGCATTTGATTTGAGCTGATGGCGAGAAAAGGGGGGGGCTTATCAATGGCAGGAGAAGGACAAATACTCCAGGCCGCTAGGGAAGAAAAAAGGTGGAGTTTTACGTATACTGAGGAAATAACTAAAATCCGTGTTCGCTACATTCAGGCACTTGAAGAGGAAAAATATGATATACTCCCTGGAACGACGTATGTAAAGGGGTATTTAAGAACGTATGCCAAACAATTGGGTTTAAACTCGGATGAAATTATCGATCTCTATAATGCCTCGGCAAAGCCTGAGACGATCACCGTTTTTGAAACACCTAGTAAATATGTGAAAGTCCGGCCTCTTTGGGTTAGGCCAGCCATCATAGCTAGTATGGCTGTTTTGGCAATCGTGTTGCTAATTGCTATTAAGGCTTTTAGTCAGTCAGGAAACAAACTCGATCCTCCGTACGTTCCAGCAGCCTTGCCAAGTGCACCGCAAACTGAGCAGACTACGCCACCACCCAATACCCCGGTAGTTACTGATCCAACGAATGTTGTAGCGAATACACAGGAGGGTTTAACCGCACAGCTTGTTTTCACTCAACCTTGTTGGATTGAGGTACGGGTAGATGGACAGCCTACTTTGCAAGGTACCTTTACAGCGGGAACCACTAAAGAGGTCAAAGCTACAAGCAAAATTGAACTGGTCTCGGTTGGAAATGCAGGAGGCCTTTCGATTACTTTGAACGGCAAAGCCTTGCCGAGTTTGGGAAAAGCAGGCCAAGTTCTTCGCAATGTCGTTTTAACCAAAGAGAACCTGAATTAATGATTAAGAAATTTATGGATAAAGGAGCGTTTTATTTTGGCTAAAGATTGTTCATTTGATATTGTTTCTAAGGTAGATATGCCGGAGGTTGATAATGCAGTTCAGCAGGCTCAGAAAGAACTCGCGAACCGATTCGACTTTAAGAACAGCAAATCGTCCATTAAACTTGAGACCGATAAGATCGTCTTAGTTTCAGATGATGATTTCAAGTTGACCAACGTTGTCGACATTCTGGAGAGTAAACTCGTTAAGAGAGGGGTATCCTTGAGAGCCTTAGAGTACGGCAAGGCGCAATCGGCTGCAGGGGATACAGTTAAGCAGGAAGTTAAACTGGTACAGGGGATTGCCCAAGAGAAGGCCAAGCTCATTAACAAGGTTCTGAAAGACAATAAAATAAAAGTAGTAAGTTCCATACAAGGCGAGGAGATTCGAGTGTCTGGTAAGAACAAAGATGATCTCCAAGCGGTTATTGCGCTTTTACGCAAAGAAGATTTTGGTATTGAGTTGCAGTTTATCAACTTTCGATAAGGGAGTTGCGACTCTTTCCTCTAGGGGTGGAATGGCTAAAATGCTTGGCATAGTTGCCAAGCATTTTTATGGAACGAGATAGCATCTCAAAGAAATTATGCTTGCAATAAAACGAGAATATTGCAGATAAATGTCGAACAAATATAGAGTGGTTGCTTAATTATCCGGTATTAGAAAGGACAATTCAGAATGGAAAAGTCAACCTATATTGGTTTGATACTAGCAGCAATTGCTGTCGGAGTGGGGATGGTTTTGAAAGGCGCTAGTCTTGCATCCCTACTGAACCCTGCTGCATTGCTAATTATTTTTGTGGGTACTGCAGCAACATTATTTATTGGTTTTCCAATGAACGAATTAAAAGCAGTTCCAAAGCTTTTTAAGATTCTGTTTACTACCCAATCATCAATCTCTAAAAGTGAACTTATTAACCAAATTGGAGATTGGGCAACAGTTAGTCGTCGAGAGGGCTTGCTTGCCCTAGAAAGTAAGGCGGAGGAGATTGAAGATGAATTCCTAAGAAATGGGATGCGCATGGTCATTGACGGGAATGACCCGGAATTTATTCGTGATGTGCTCACGGAGAACATTTCTGCTATGGAGGAACGTCATCGACAGGGTGCGCTCATCTTTACTCAAGCAGGTACTTATGCACCAACTTTAGGTGTACTGGGTGCTGTTGTTGGTTTAATTGCAGCCTTAAGTAATCTTAACGAGGTAGAAAAATTAGGACATTTGATTTCTGCCGCTTTTGTGGCAACCTTACTAGGGATCTTTTCCGGTTACGTCTTATGGCACCCCATGGCCAACAAATTAAAACAAAAATCTAAAAGAGAGTCACTATTGAAGACAATGATGGCAGAAGGCCTTCTAGCGATTCAAGGAGGCGAACCTGTATTATCGATTAACCAAAGGCTAGCCGTTTTTCTTTCTCCTTCGGAACGCAAAATCATGGAGGAAAAAGAGCTTGCGAAAACATAAGAAAGAGCATCATGAAGAACATATCGATGAAACTTGGTTGATTCCCTATGCAGACTTGTTAACGTTATTATTGGCATTATTTATTATATTATTTGCATCCAGTAAAGTAGATGAAAAAAAATATGCCCAGGTTATGCAGGGTTTGAACAGTGCCTTTAATGGAGGCGTAAGTGTTTTTGAAGAATCCGATACTATATCATTAGATGATGTTTCTGTTAATGATACAAAGAAAATGCAAGAAAGTATGCAAGACCAAAAGTTAAAGGACCAGATAAATAAAGAAAAACAGGATATGGAAGCGATTAAAAAAAAGCTTGATGTTTATATTAATGACAATGGACTGTCCCTGCAACTCCGGACAGTGGTCACAAACGATATGTTGAAAGTTACGATTCAGGATTATGCTTTATTCGATTCAGGAACGGCTGTAGTAAAACCAGAGGCCCAAAAACTTGCTGCGGTCATTTCGAACATGTTAAGCATGTATCCAGATTACAAAGTAGAGGTTGCTGGGTATACTGATAATATCCCTATTAGAACGAATGAATTTGATTCTAACTGGGATTTAAGTTCGAGACGGTCTTTAAATTTTATGAAGTATCTGTTGAAATTGGAAAGCATTAACCAAGCTCGATTTCGGTCTATTGGATATGGTGAGTATCAACCAATTGATACCAATCTAACGCCTGAGGGACGGGCGAAAAATCGGCGTGTAGACGTGAATATTATTCGGAATACAATCGAAGTCAAAAGTACTATTCCATAAGAGTGGTATTTGTATCTGCTACTAAAATAGTCAGTCATGTTTATCAATTAAGATTATATGATAAGCGTTATTTAAACTAGAAAGGTGAGATTATGCGTAAACGAAGTTTTTTACCTATGAATAGAGCAGACATGGAGGTTCTTGGTTGGGATGAACTAGACTTTCTTCTAATTACTGGAGACGCTTATGTAGATCATCCAAGCTTTGGAATTGCTATTATCGCCCGTGTCTTGGAAAAACATGATTTCCGGGTGGGAATTTTGGCTCAGCCTGATTGGAAGGATCTCCGGGATTTTCGAGCTATGGGAAAACCGCGTTTGGCGTGTTTGATCTCAGGCGGGAATCTCGATTCCATGGTTAATCACTATACGGCGGCCAAAAAGAAACGTCATAAGGACTCTTATTCTCCTGGAGGAAAGCCCGGGCTCCGTCCAGATCGGGCCACTATCGCCTATTCTAATCGCGTACGGGAAGTGCTTCAAGGTGTTCCTGTTATTATTGGGGGAATTGAGGCGTCCTTGAGGCGTTTTGCCCATTATGATTATTGGAGCAATGATGTTAAGCGATCCATTCTACTCGATAGTCAAGCGGACTTGCTGGTCTTTGGGATGGGAGAAAAGGCAATTGTGGAAGTTGCCGAACGACTAAATAGTGGTGAGTCGATTGATCAGATAACGGATGTTAGGGGAACTATGGTGCCTTTGACTGGGGATGTAGTGCCTCAAAATACTTTGGTTCTGGCAAGTTTCGATGACGTTACAACTGACAAGAAGAAGTATGCTGAGGCTTTTTGGGTGCAATATAATCAGCAGGACCCCTTTCGAGGAAAACCAATGTATCAACCTCATGGGCGTAAAAGTGTGATGCAAAACAAGCCAGCACTACCTTTGACACAAGCAGAAATGGATGCCATCTATGCCCTACCATTTATGGGAACATATCATCCGTCTTATGAAGACCTTGGAGGAGTCCCGGCTATTGAAGAAGTGGAATTTAGTCTTACCAGCGTCAGAGGATGTTATGGAGCATGCTCATTTTGTGCTTTAACGTTTCATCAGGGACGAATTATTCAAAGCCGAAGTGCTGAATCGATTATTCGAGAGGCTGAGAAGATGACTTGGAATGATCGTTTTAAAGGATATATTCATGATGTAGGGGGCCCTACAGCTAACTTTCGTCGACCGGCGTGCAAGGAACAATTAAACAGGGGGGCTTGTTCCCATAAACAGTGCCTTTTTCCTGAACCGTGTGATAAGCTTGAAAATGATCATGAGGAATACTTGGACCTTTTGCGCAGCTTGCGTAGTTTGCCAAAGGTCAAGAAGGTGTTCGTCCGTTCAGGAATCCGTTATGATGTCGTTTTAGCGGATCGAGATTCGGGGTTTATACGTGAGCTTTGTGAGCACCACGTGAGTGGCCAATTGAAAGTCGCTCCAGAACATGTCAGTAACGAAGTACTTCGTCTGATGGGCAAACCCGGTAAAGTCGTCTACGAAGAATTTGTGCAGCGGTTCCATGAAGCCAATGAAGAACTGGGGAAAGAACAATATCTAGTCCCCTATTTGATGTCTTCTCATCCAGGAAGCACTCTGAAAGAAGCAGTCGAATTAGCAGAATATGTTCGAGATATGGGGGTCAATCCTGAGCAAGTCCAGGATTTCATCCCGACGCCAGGAACACTCTCCACCTGTATGTATTACACTGGCTTAGATCCTCACACAATGAAGGAAGTATATATTCCCCGTAGCATGCATGAGAAGGCCATGCAGAGAGCTCTAATTCAGTATCGAAGTCCAAGAAATCATGCGTTAGTAGAAGAGGCCTTACGTTTAGCTCATCGGGAAGATTTGATCGGGTATGGACCTAAATGTCTTATTCGACCTAGAAAATATGTGCGATCAGATTCGTTAGAACAGGATGGTAAGCCAATGAAGTCAAGTAAGGGACCAGTGAGACGATCAGGTATGAAGAAAAAGGATACGCCTGGCAAAGAAACATCGTACAAAGGTGCACAGGGTAAAGAATTTCGGCCAAAAGAGTCTCAACGCGAAGATGCGACTCAAAAGGGTATGCAGAGTAAAGAACCACGTTACAAAGGGGTGCGAAGCATAGAAGCGCCGCACAAGGCTATACAGGGTAAAGCATCACGCTACAAGGATTCGCGAAGTTTAGAAGAAGCACCTAAAGGCGCGCCGGGCAAACCAGGTCGCTATAAAGATGCGCGAAGCGGTGAAAAAGCACCTTATAAGGGGGCGCCAGGTAAGGCGGGTGGCTACAGGGATGCGCGAACAGTCGAAAAAGTGGCGCGCAAGGGTGCTCCAAGTAGCGAGGAACGCTTCAAGGATACGCGAAGCATAGAAACACCAAAAGGTGCGCCCACAAAAGAGGGACGCTACAAGGGTTCTCAGGGTGCAGAAAAACCCCCTTACAAGGGAGCGCCAGTCGAAGAGGGTCGCTCCAGAGCTGAGCGGAGCCTAGTGACTCCTTACAAAGGTGCTCTTGGCAAAGCAGCACCACCATTTAAGGACGCACGAGGGAAAGAAGCGGCACCGTACAATGGTGGACAAGGTAGAGCGAGCGTTTATAAGGGTGCACGAAGTGTAGAAGCACCGTATAAAAGCGTACGGGACAAAGAAGTAGCGCATACAAGTCCGCAAAGCAAAGAGGCACCGAGCGAGGGTATTCAGGAAAAGGAAAAGGGACGATTTTGGAGAGGTGCCGATAATCAAATCCATAAGGGTAAGAGAAAACATCGCGGGGGTAAGAAAAAATAAGTAAGTAGGCGAAGGGTTCCTAACTTTCATAAATCCAAGAGAAATCGGAGAACTGCTTTAGTGCCAGTTCACAAAGAAGATAATAAATCACGGGCTATCCAAAATACAAAAATGAATTGTCCCTAGTACGTGAAGTCCAACAATCAGCATACCTGGTTGTTGGGCTCTTTCGTAATGGTACATAAACTCTAAGAAAGAACCCAACCCCGAATGTACTCTTATGTGTAATCTTGAAGATGTGATAATGCTGGATCAGTCAAGAAGTCATTCTCGCGATTTAAGTAATTTCGCGGCAGGTTATTTTTGTCTAAGTACGTAGTACCACTCGCAATTGAAGTGGGAGTCTATGATAGATAAATAAACTAGGGGCGTAGCGAAACTGAAGTTTCGTTACGCCCCTAGTTTATTTAGGAAGTATTCCCGTGCTTAGCGTTTATTGAGGAGGATGTTAACGTGGTATTGATTTGAATCCGTATCGAGGAATTTATGTTTGTTGTGGGGTTTTTTAGATAGGATGGTCTTGTATTATAGAGGATCAGTTAAGTTAGAGTGAGTAACAAAATTTTGCAAGAGCCTGGTTAAAGAGACGGATATGGACCTTTTCATCCAGAATAATGCGATAGAGTATGGCCTGGATGTATGGATCAGCGATCGAACGGATATGTTTTTGGTATTCTTCTATCGCTTTATATTCTGCGTTGATATCAGCTTTTAATTGTTCACAAAGATTTGTCCCATAATATATATAATTTCCTGTCCAGAACTTTCCTGCGGTACTATACGAACCTCGAATGACTGGGTTCCCGCCAAGTTTCTTGATGAGTTCGGCTAGGATTTCCATATGTAGCATTTCTGTGATTGATACATTTTCCAAGAGCTCTCCTAGTTGCTGATCGATATCTTTAAAGAAAAAATGATGGTAAATGTATTGGCTTATGGCCGTAAATTCACTGACAACACCGGCATAGTCATCCATTAACAGTTCGGCATAGTGAATATTAGGACCCTGAACTTTGATTTCGGGGTAGGGAGAGGGATCGGAATAACCTTCTCTTTTATGCATTCCGTGATTGGCTTCACTCATTAAAAATACCTCCCCAAATAGTATTCTTATACATGTATATTTGGCAAGAGGTATTTAATGAGTAATTAATATAAAACTTGCACATATCCTGTCACACAGCGCCTTTGTGTTTGAGTCTCAAACAGTCCCTCGTCGTAGCGTAGGATTAGTAACGCCGAAGGCGCAAACCCACACGAATAATTCTTTCTACTCCCATTCACCAAACTCGTCTGTCAGAGTATCTTCAACTTCGTCCAGAGATATGCGTCCTATTTCTTTAAGGTGTCCGTCTTCTGACCATACAAGAAAATCTTCGTAGATTAATTCTGGTTCATGATAGTAAAATTTCAGAAAAGAAAACCATACCCCCTCGGTGTGTCTGTTCTCCTCGTAACGAAGTAGGTAATATTCAGTCTCTTCGAGCGTGCTTTGAAAGAAAATCGCATGGCCGGGAACGAGTAGCACTACACGAGCATCTGCATACTCACGACCTCCAAATTGAAGGGTAAATGCCTGTAGGTTACTTTGATTATTTGCCTGTTGCAGTGGGTCGAGGGATTGCTCTCCAAGGGCAATCCAAGTGTAAACAGCGTCTGTCGCTTGGGTGTTTTCCATTTCTTCCGAAATATTGTCGAGGCGGCGCGCTACAATCGGGGGGAGTGTGTATTCTTGGCAGCTTTTAGAACGACAGTGGTAAATAGGTACATTTGCTATGTGCCCCACACCATGGACCAAGTCAACAGGGACGGTTCGAGTTGTCAGATAACCAGTATCTCCACAGCCGCACGTGTCCAGAGGATCTAACGTTTGATCAAACACAAATGACACCTCACTAATCTTTATCTACGTTCAGGAAATTCTATAAGTAGGAGTTCTATGTTTTGTTTCGGTAGGGGGTAAGGGATTAATTCTACAAGCAGTGAATATTTCCTTTTTATATTAATCTTTATACATTAAATGTAGCCAATTAACACAAACTTTACACAGAGATAATATAGGCTTAACGTTTGTATGGTACATTGGGTATAGAAAATAAGAATTTGATAGGGGAGAATTTAATGTTTGCTAAAAAAAGTAAATTCTTAACTGGCATATTGACAGGTGTGTTGGCACTTTCGCTGGTAGGGTGCGGTACGAGTACACCAAGTGAAGAGAAGGCTGAGAAGGTTAACCTCACTGGGGCAGGAAGTACCTTCGCTTATCCACTACTTAACCAACAAATCGAGGAATATCGCAAAAACAACCTAACGATTATGATTAACTACCAGGGGAATGGTAGTGGGGCTGGAATCAAGCAAGTTTCAGAGCAAACCATAGATTTCGGAGCAACGGATGGTCCCATGACCGATGAGCAGCTTAAAGCTGCAAAAGGGGGTAAAATTCTTCAGATCCCGTTAACGCTTGGAGCTGTAGCGGTCACTTATAATATTCCCGATGGCCCGAAAGATCTTAAATTAAATCCCTCGGTACTAGCTGATATTTTCCTTGGAACGATTACCAATTGGAATGATAAACGGATCGCGACCGATAATCCAGGGGTAACGTTACCAGATTTAAAGATTGCTGTTGCTCGTCGGTCAGATGGGAGCGGAACCACATATATTTTCTCAGACTATCTTAGCAGTATAAGTCCAGACTGGTCAAGTAAGGTCGGTAAAGGGACCTCTGTGAATTGGCCTGTGGGGATTGGAGGTAAAGGCAACGCTGGTGTTGCAGGTGCTATTACACAAACTCCAGGCTCTATCGGATATGTAGAACTCGCTTATGCTGTTCAAAACAACCTGTCCTTTGCTACTTTGCAAAACAAAGAAGGCAAATGGGTTGCACCATCGCTTAAAGGCGCTTCTGCTGCTGCAGATGCAACCAAAATCCCTGATGACATGAGAGTGTCGCTTGTCAATGCTCCAGGTGCTGACTCTTATCCAATTGCTGGATTCACTTGGGCTTTATTATATCAGGATCAAAAAGACAAAGCCAAAGGGGCAGCGCTTGTCAACTTCCTAAACTGGTCTATTCATGAAGGGCAAACAATTTCAGAAGGGTTACTTTACGCTAAGTTACCTGCGGATTTAGTAACTCGTGAGGAAGCAATTCTTAAGACTATCACCAATGAAGGACAACCTCTGCTAAAGTAGAGACTAACGAATAATGTCATTTATAGGTGGGGAGGGCTCAGCTGACGCTGGGCTTTTCCATGTGCCTAATGTATACTTATGGTAATCTTATTGAGTACATACTACTGGCACGTTTTATAGAGATGTAAATGAGGAAGGTGGAAGGATCAGAAGATATGGGTAAAAAGAACAGGCTCACAGCTTCCATGGGAGATACGACCTTGCGTTTACTGACACTGTTGATGGCCATCAGTGTTTTGGTTCTTATGGCTTGGATGGGGTGGCAGATGTATGACTCGGCACTTCTGAGTATTGAAAAGTTTGGCTTTAGCTTCATTACGGGTCGTGAATGGGATCCAGTCAAGGAACAATTTGGCGCCCTACCGTTTATCTATGGGACCTTAGTGACTTCCCTTTTAGCTTTAATTATTGCAGCTCCGATTGGTCTTGGAGTCGCAATTTTTCTAAATGAGATGGCAACCTCAAGAGTTCGTTCGGTGATTGCTTTTTTGGTTGAAATGCTTGCTGCGATTCCCAGCGTTGTTTACGGATTATGGGGAATTTTTGTCTTAGCACCATGGCTGAGAGAAACTGTCGAACCAGGACTCGCCAAGTGGTTTGGATTTCTTCCTCTATTTCAAGGTACGCCACTTGGCTTTGGTATGTTAGCGGGGGGGTTGATCTTGGCAATTATGATCCTGCCGACAATTGCCGCGATATCTGGGGAAGTAATGGCGGCAGTGCCGAATGAACAGCGGGAAGCTGCCTTAGCCTTGGGGGCTACGAAGTGGGAAATGATTCGGATAGCGGTTCTGCCCTATGCCAGATCAGGGATTCTAGGGGGAGTGATGCTTGGTTTAGGCCGAGCCCTGGGAGAAACAATGGCGGTAACTATGTTGATTGGAAATCGCCCAGATATTCTGCCCTCCTTGTTTGCCCCTGCTTATTCTATGGCAGCAGTGATTGCGAACGAGTTTACAGAAGCAACGTACGAACTTTATTTAAGTGCACTCGTTGAAATTGGCCTTATTCTGTTTGGTATTACCCTTATACTGAATGTCTTTGCACGACTCCTTGTTTGGTCTGTAGCACGTGGACCGAAGGGAGGAATTTCATAATGAATGATCGCCTACGTAAATATCGCAACCGCATCATGATGGGGATTTTTATCGTCGCGACACTAATTGCGCTTATTCCTTTATTCGGTGTTCTCGGTTACGTTGTTATTAACGGCTTTAGCGTTATGAACTTAGAATTTTTTATCAATTTACCAAAGGCAATGGGTGCGCCTGGGGGTGGGATGGCTAATTCGATTGTGGGAACCCTAATCATGGTGTTGATCGCGAGTCTCATAGGGATTCCAGTTGGTATTCTCGCAGCGATTTATTTGACAGAGTATGATCGGACAAGCTGGTTAAGTATTGCAGTCCGTTTTGCCACCGATGTATTGACAGGAATTCCGTCAATTATTGTCGGTATTGTAATATACACTGCCGTGGTTTTGAAAATGGGACATTTTTCTGCTCTAGCAGGAGGTCTTGCCCTTTCGATTATTATGATCCCACTGATTATCCGTTCGACAGAAGAAATGTTAAAACTTGTTTCCCATTCGATTAGGGAAGCGGGTTATGCCCTAGGGATTTCCAAAGGTAAGACTATTTTAAGAATTGTCTTACCTACTGCAGCGAAGGGAATTATCACAGGAGCAATGTTGGCAGTGGCCCGTGTTTCAGGGGAGACAGCTCCGTTACTGTTCACGGCGTTAGGAAATCAGTACTGGGCCCGTTCTCTAAATGAGCCGATTGCAGCATTGCCTGTACAAATTTATCAGTATGCTACCTCTCCCTATAAAGAGTGGCATCAGCAAGCCTGGGCAGGATCTTTAGTGTTAATATCAATGGTAGTGATTCTCAATTTGATTGCACGTTTCGCATTTCGCTCGCGGAGCAACTAGAAGGAGGTGGCTTTCTAAATGGGTCAGAGTTTAAGTGTTCGTAAGCTTGAAGCATGGTATGGGTCTAATAAAACCCTTAAAGGCATAAATATGGAAATCGACCCAAATCAAGTAACGGCGATCATCGGGCCTTCGGGGTGTGGTAAATCAACCTTTGTACGCTGTATTAACCGGATGCATGAGACCTTACCAGGGACAAAAGTCAAAGGTGAAATCATTTTGGATGGGGAAAGTATTTATGATCAAGATCCCGTGGCGTTACGTAAAATGGTTGGGATGGTGTTTCAGAAAGCGAATCCGTTTCCTTCAATGAGTATTTATGAAAATGTTGTGGCTGGGCTAAGGCTTAATGGAATGAAAAGTAAGCAAAAGTTACTAGAAAGTGCAGAGAAAAGTTTACGCATGGCGGCATTATGGGATGAAGTAAAAGATCGCTTGAATTATTCGGGAATGAGCTTGTCAGGCGGACAGCAGCAGCGTCTCTGCATTGCCAGGGCTCTTGCGGTAGAGCCGTCTGTACTGCTCATGGATGAACCAGCTTCTGCCTTAGATCCGATTGCAACAACGCACATTGAAGAATTAATCAGGCAACTAAAAGAAAATTACACCATTCTAATTGTCACGCATAATATGCAACAGGCTGCCCGCATCGCAGATTCTACGGCGTTCTTTCTGAACGGTGAACTTGTGGAACATGGACCGACCTCCGAAATATTTACGAATCCACACGATAAACGTACAGAAGACTATATTACAGGACGATTCGGTTAAAGGGGGATTATCAATGCGTCAGTCACTCAATGAAGGACAGTTAATTTTGAATAATCTACTTAAAGATATGGGGCAAGAAGTCGAAAGGATCCTACTAGGATGTATAGAAACCCTAAAATCTCTTGATCGGACTCAGGCAGAATTTTGGATTGCCGAGGATCAATTGGTCAACAATCTAGAGCAGCAGGTGGATGATGAATGTGTGCGTTTGATCGCCACGCAGCAGCCCGTTGCCAAGGACTTACGGAAGATTATTTCGGCCATGAAAATATCGACTGATCTCGAACGCATGGCAGATTTGGCCGTCGGTATTGCCAAAGTAGCGCGGAGAATTGAGGGACCTCTCTGTAAACCCCTTATAGACATCCCTCTGATGGCTGAAAAGGCACTTGGAATGATGCGGCAAGGCTTAGAAGCGTATAGTAACGAAGACATGCATCTTGCGCAAGGTCTTGCTGCGCAAGATGATGAGGTTGATCATCTGTATAATCAAGTTGTGCGGGATTTGTTAGTTATCATGACCAAAGCACCTGAAAACTTAGATCAAGGGATGTATTTGACTTTTGCTGGCCGCTATCTAGAACGTTTTGCAGACCATGCAACAAATATCGGCGAAAATGTGATCTATATTGCTACCGCCGAACGGAAAGACCTAAATAAGTGAACTGGTTCTGCTAAAGCTTAATATCAAAGACACTATTCTCAAAAGGAAACTTCAAGTAGCAACGAAGCTTTTACTTTTGAGAATATTTTTTGACCTTGTGGGAGTGTTGGTTTATACTATAATAGGTAAACTAGTTAACACGTTCAATCAAAGTTGAACATCGGGACTTCGATATAGGAGTCTCACCATGAATGATATGGGGTGTAAGGTTGTCGAAAAAAGTAGCGGTAGTCACTTTGGGATGTCCAAAGAATCAGGTGGACAGCGAAATTATGTCTGGGTTACTAGCCCAAGACTATATTTTTATAGATAACCCTGAAGAGGCAGATATTATTGTCGTTAATACATGTACCTTTATACAATCTGCCAAGGAGGAATCGATTGAAACTATCTTTGAGATGTCTCGCTTTAAGGAATCAGGTACTTGTCAGACCCTAATTGCTACAGGATGCTTGGCACAGCAGTATGGACAAGAATTAATGCAAGATATTCCAGAATTAGATGGTGTACTGGGAACTGGTAATATTGATGAAATTAGCAAATTAGTTCAAGCTTCCGAGGGGACACGAACGACGCTTATTAAAGAAGGAATACCAGAGTTCCTTCATAATGAGTTGATGCCTCGCAAACGATCTACGCCCGATTATTTTGCCTTTGTAAAGGTTGCGGAAGGTTGCGATAACTATTGTACTTATTGTATCATTCCGTATGTGCGCGGACATTTTCGCAGCCGTCCGGAAGAATCTGTGATACGCGAAGTCAAAGAAATGGCCGCTCAAGGGGTTAAGGAAATTATGGTCATGGCCCAAGATACGACGCGTTATGGACAAGATCTTACGGGAGAACTTCGCCTGCCTCAGCTGATTCATGAGCTTGCTCGTATTGAGGGTATTGAATGGATTCGATTAATGTATTGTTATCCTGAACGATTTACTGACGAACTGATTGAAACTATGCGCCAGGAACCAAAAGTTTGTAGGTACATCGATTTGCCGTTGCAACATGCGGATAATAAAATATTAAAAGAGATGAATCGACGTGGAACCATTGAGGAGGCTGAAATTCTAATTGGAAAATTGCGCGAGGCCATGCCGGACATCACCATTCGGACGACCATGATCACGGGTTTTCCAGGAGAAAGTGAACAGGAATTTCTCAATATGGTCGACTTCGTTAAGCGCGTTCAATTTGATCGTCTTGGGGTGTTTACTTATTCCCAAGAGGATAATACGCCTGCAGGTCAAAGGGAGGATCAAGTTCCGCTAGAAGTTCGTGAACAACGCCGAGATCAGATTATGCAGATTCAACAAGAAATTTCTCGGGTGAGACAACAACGCTGGGTTGGTCGGGTCACTATGGTGATGCTTGAGCAGAAACAACCAGATGGACGCTGGATGGGACGTACAGAAGGAGACGCTCCAGAAATCGATGGGCAGGTTTATATCAAAGGTACTCATACCTCACTTCAGGTGGGTGACCTGATCAAAGTTCGCATCCTTGAGGCGGATAGCTACGATTTAATAGGAGAGGTTGTTACGTGAATCTACCCAATCGCTTAACTATGGCTCGGATTATTTTGATCCCAGTGTTTATGACCTTTTTGCTACTGAAGATTCCTAAAGGTCATGAGCTTTTTGCGCATCAAGATCTTGTGGCAGCAATAATTTTCATTTTAGCGGCTGCGACGGATGGCTTAGATGGCTATATCGCTCGCAAGCGCAATCAGGTTACTAATTTGGGAAAATTCATGGATCCGCTGGCTGATAAACTATTAGTGTCCGCTGCCCTAATCTCCTTGGTACAGCTAGGAGAGGTGACGGCTTGGGTTGCTTGGATTATCTTGGCAAGGGAGTTTGCCGTGACAGGACTACGAGCCATAGCAGCTGTGGACAGAGTTGTAATCAGTGCTAGTCCACTCGGTAAAATAAAGACTGTTACCCAAATTATTGCGATTTCAGCAATATTATTACATGACTGGCCTCTTTCCTTAATAGGTATTCATATTGGCCAACCCTTTTTATATGTCGCCTTGTTTTTTACTGTCATTTCAGGTCTCGATTATTTGCTTAAATCACGAAAGTTATTACATAAATAGGGGGACAAATCATGAATTACTCCCTTCAAAATGAGACGGTTAGGCGTAAGGCGAAGTGCTCCTAATCGTCTCATTTTTGATCTCTATTACATTAGAAAAATAGATAATTTGTATATATTTGTTATTTATGGGTATAAGATCTTTTCTCAAATTGATGGCCTCCATGATATACTGTCGATATTGCATGAAGTATAGCAAATGGAGGAAGATGAGATGGTAAAACAGCGAATACTGCTGATAAGCCTAGTTGGTTTCCTGATATTTGGCCTGTTATTAGGGGGGAAGGTTGTCTATCAGAAAAACTGGCAGGATGTTTCAATTATGAATCAAAGTCAGAAAATCCCAGGCGTCGAATCTGCTAAAATTGTGAATATTGAGGGCCAGAAAGAGCTGGATGTCGTTACTAACAAGATAACCGATCTCCGTCTCGCTGGACTTGCCCTTCAAAAACTGACTGATAATTTACCAATTCGATTCTTGGACCAAAATAATGATGTTTTAAAGAAGGTATTTGGTCAAATGCAGTTTGCGTTACAAGAAGGAATTGCAACAGGTAATTTTACAGAAATGGAACAAACAGTTAGAGGGCAAGTAGAAAAGGCTGGAGTTCAGCTAGAATTAGAGATAGACAATGATGCTATTTACGTGATCTTGAATCAAGGAGATGCCCAACTTGTTGAAGTGATCGAACGGCATGGGCAAGTGAATTATTTACCAACTGAAAAACAATAGGGTTTTATAGATAGGAGGAGAGAGCGTGAAATTAGATATCATAATAGGCTCGGGGGTTGGAGTTTTCGCCTTTCTAATAGTCATGGGATACAACGTGCTTCCCGTGGGGTTACTCCTCGTGGGGGCTTATTTAGTATGGACTTTAGTTTTGTCGCGACAAGTTTTGAAAAATGGTAATGGGGTGTCTATAGCAACTACACAGATCAATTTTGAGGACATCGGGGGACAGAGCGTCGCGAAAAAAGAACTTCAAGAAGCCTTAGATTTTTTACGATACTCAGATCGGATGAAGGCCCTAGGGATTCGTCCGTTAAAGGGAATATTGCTGTCTGGACCGACAGGCACTGGAAAAACATTATTAGCCAAAGCTGCAGCAAAGTACACAGATTCTGCCTTCCTGTCAGTATCTGGAAGTGAATTTGTAGAAATGTATGCTGGAGTTGGCGCGGAACGTGTACGAGGTCTATTTCGGAGAGCGCGTGAAATGGTTAGAAAGGAAAAGAAAACGAGTGCGATCATTTTTATTGATGAGATGGATATCTTAGGTGCCAAGCGCGGAAGTAACGTTTCCCATCATGAATATGACCAAACCCTTAATCAACTATTAGTTGAAATGGATGGTTTAAAGGCTGAGCAAGGGGCCCATATTTTAGTCATGGCAGCCACAAACCGTCTGGAAGCCTTGGATGACGCATTACTTCGGCCGGGGCGTTTTGACCGGCAAGTGAAAGTTGATCTTCCGGATAAAGAAGGTCGAGTGGCAATTTTAAAAATCCACACAAAAAATAAACCGTTAGCCAAGGAGGTTAATCTCGAAGAAATCGCTCACGAAACCTTCGGATTCTCAGGAGCGCATTTGGAAAGCGTCACGAATGAGGCAGCGATTTTTGCCCTGCGTGAAGAGTCGAATGAGATTAATGAGCACCATTTACATGAAGCAGTTGAGAAAGTGATGTTAGGAGAAAAACTTGATCGGAAACCATCGATAGAGGAATTAAGGCGTGTAGCGATCCATGAGAGCGGACATGCAATGCTTGCGGAAAAGGTCCGACCTAACTCGGTCGCTCAGATTTCTATCCGATCACGAGGAAACGCTTTGGGATATGTTCGTCATTACCCTAAGGACGATTTATATCTATACACCCAGGCGATGCTGGAAGATCAGATCATGGTGGCTTTGGCAGGGGCACTGGCAGAAGAGGTGATCCTAGGCACCAAAAGTACTGGCGCTATGGGAGATTATGAACAAGCTCTTAATCTCGTTGAAAAGTTGCTTCTCGCTGGGATGTCTTCTTTAGGGGTTGTTGATGTTTCCCTCTTGAGCGCAGAACAACGCCAACCCGTGACGAGTGCCATTTTAACTGGTCTCGAAGAACGAACGATGGAGATTATTAAGGAAAATACAAAGGTTTTGTTAAGGCTTGCTGAGATTCTGGCAGATGAGGAAACTTTGACTGGAGATACTTTGCGAATATGTATAGAAGATGTAGCTTGAGTAGTTGAACCTCTAAAATAAGGGGTTCATTTTTTTTACTTTCTTTTATAGGAAGGAGGATAATGTTTGGTAAGATGAGAAATAACTAACCAGTGTGAATGTTTAGCAATTGCACGGATTATGGGAGAGTGATAAAATATATGAAGGCTGAAATTGTCTCTACTGGAACAGAATTATTACTTGGTGAAACCCTCAATACAAGTGCACACTTTTTGACAGGAAAACTGTCTGCGCTGGGCATTGAAGTAGACTATCATACGACGGTTGGGGACAATCCCGAACGTTTAGAGCAGGTTTTACGTCAGGCGATCGGGCGAACAGATCTCCTCGTTACAACGGGGGGGTTAGGACCGACAGTGGATGACTTAACGAAGGAACTTGTTGCAAAGGTTTTGGATCTTAAGATGGAGCTAGATCCCTCTAGTTTAGAACAGATTAAGAAATTCTTTGGTCGTCGTAAGGCCCCTATGCCTATGAACAACGAGAAACAGGCCTATTTTCCTGAAACATCCAAAATATTGCCCAATCCCATCGGAACGGCTCCAGGCGCCATTATTGAAAAAAACGGTAAGACCGTTATTATATTGCCGGGTCCTCCGTTCGAAATGACCCCTATGTACGAAAATTATGTGTACTCAGAGTTGCAAAAAATTATGGATCCAAAAGTCGAACGGATGAACGAACGTGTCCTAAAAGTGTTTGGTATGGGAGAGTCTGCAATTGAGGAAGTACTAGCAGATCTGATGAATCTTTCAAATATGTCTATGTCATTACTTGCCAAACGTGCTGAGATGCACATTCGCTTGGTGGCGAGAAGCTCAAAAAAGACGTCGGAAGAAGCTGGAGAGGTTTTGAATCGGGCAGAAAAGGAAATCCGACTCCGCTTAGGAGACAAAGTATTTGGGCGTGATCAGGAAACTATGATTGGAATAGTAGGACAACTCTTAAAAAACCAGAAGTTAACGATTGCAACGGCAGAGTCGTGTACTGGAGGGTTACTAGGTGCTGGCCTCACTCAAGAACCGGGAAGTTCTGAATTTTATGTGGGTGGGGTTGTTAGTTATTCTAATTCTGTCAAACAAGGGTTACTTGGGGTAAGTGAAGAAAGCCTTTCAAAATATGGTGCTGTGAGTGAAGTAGTTGCCAAGGAAATGGCAGAAGGTATCCGTTCTCAAGTTGGATCAGATCTGGGCATCTCAACGACAGGTATCGCAGGGCCAGATGGAGGTAGTGATCAGAAACCGGTTGGTCTTGTTTACGTTGGTTTAGCTACGCCTGAGGGTGTTCAAGTAGAAAAAATTCAGTTTTATGGGGAACGGGAGTCTGTTCGTCAGTTGACCGTTCAAGCTGCACTTAACAAGGTGCGAATGTATATGTTAAACCTCGAAAGGAGACTACAATTCGGTGATGGTTGAACGTTTACAAAATTTCGGTGATAACCAATTAAGTAAACAGGTTTTACAGGCATTGTCAGAAATGGGGTTTGAAGAGCCTTCTCCAATTCAAAGGGAAGCTATCCCAGTGGCATTGGAGGATCTTGACCTTATTGGGCAGGCCCAGACAGGGACTGGGAAAACTGCCGCTTTTGGAATTCCAATAATAGAAAAGGTAAACCCAAAATTTCAAGCGGTACAAGCGCTAATAGTGACTCCAACTCGTGAACTGGCGATACAGGTTGCAGAAGAAATAGCTAAAATTGGGAAGTACCGGCACGTCAAACTGCTTCCAATTTATGGAGGTCAGCCGATCGATCGTCAGATCCGTGCCCTGCGAATGGGTTATCAGGTGGTTGTCGGAACTCCTGGTCGCTTATTAGACCATTTAAACCGGGGTACACTCCGTCTTCAATATGTGAAAATGGTGGTGCTTGATGAAGCCGATGAAATGCTGGATATGGGTTTTATTGAAGACATTGAGAGTCTTTTAAGGGAAGTCCCCGCTGAAGGTCGGCAAGTTATGCTCTTCTCAGCTACCATGCCGCAGGGGATTCGCAAATTAGCTCAAACCTATATGAAAAATCCTCGTTCCGTAACCGTTAGTCGGGATGAATTAACCGTGCCTCAGATTGAGCAGGTTTTTTATGAGACTAGGGAAAGTGTTAAAGTCGATGCTTTGGGCCGAATTATTGATACGGAGGATATCGGGCAAGGAATTATTTTTTGTCGAACTAAACGGGGTGTAGATGAACTGGTAATGTCACTGGGAGCCCGAGGATATTCTTCGGATGCATTACATGGGGATTTGAGCCAACAACAACGTGATCGGGTTATGAAACGTTTCAGAGACGGGAAGTCGGAATTATTGGTAGCAACCGATGTTGCGGCCCGGGGCTTAGATATAAATAATGTAACCCATGTCATTAACTTTGACATTCCTCAGGATCCAGTTTCTTATGTGCACAGAATCGGACGAACTGGGCGGGTTGGACGTAAAGGTCGGGCTATAACTCTGATTTCACCGAAGGAATACCGACAACTTCGACTGATTGAAAATCTTATTAAGACGAGAATCCGTCGTCAAGAACTTCCGTCACTGGCGGATATCAGCGAGCGACAGGCAGAAAATCTTAAAAACCAACTGATTAAACTAATTCAAAGCGACCGCTTGGGAAATTATCGGGCGATTGTCGGTGAGTTGCTCGAGGAATATGATTCCACAGATGTGGCAGCCGCTGCCTTAAAGTTCGCGGTCGAGGGAGCGAGTGCCGAAGAAATCCCAGAAGACAGAGAACAAGAAGATATTCATTTTGCAAACACTGGAGCAGCAGCGGGAATGGTAAGGTTTTTCATTAACATCGGTAGGATACAGCAAATTCGCCCGCAAGATATAACTCGTTGGATCGCAGATGAAAGTGGAATACCTGGAAAGATCATTGGAATGATTAACATCTATGATAAATTTACGTTTGTCGAAGTTCCAGCGGAACATGCTTCTAGGGTTTTGAGTTGTATGCATCAGGCGATGATTAAAGGACGTAGGGTCAGTGTTGAACTTGCCAAAGCCCGTGAAAACGCTTAATTCTTTTGAAAAAAGGCTTTAATGGGTCAAAAAGCTAACCACTGGTTAGCTTTTTGATATGTAGGGATTCATGAATTGTCCTTGCGGGACTACGGGACCGAATGAACTCGTTCAACTAAAGTTGAACATCGAGGCTTGTGGGGAACGCTACCCCCACTGAAGTGGAGTATGGGGTCCAACTCCCACTTGTAGAAGTGAGAGTCTTACGATTGGATCAATGTAAATATATTTGTCAAATAACGCTTTTTACTGTCGATTGAAACATAAACAAATTGACAAGTATCAAGGGGTACATTTATAATAAACCGAACAGATGTTTTGCTAAAGCGCGAAAATGTGTAATTAATCAATATAGAGGAGGAGATCGGAATGGCCGAAACGAATAAGCTGAAAGCACTTGACATTGCACTTGCTCAGATTGAGAAGCAATTTGGCAAAGGCTCAATTATGAAACTTGGGGAATCTCCGGCGGGAATGGTAATCGATGTTATCCCGACGGGTTCATTGGCGATAGACCTTGCCTTAGGGGTTGGAGGGGTGCCACGCGGGCGAGTTATTGAGATCTACGGACCAGAGTCATCGGGTAAAACAACCGTGGCGCTCCATATAATAGCAGAAGCTCAAAAATTGGGCGGCGTGGCTGCCTTTATTGACGCTGAGCATGCTCTCGATCCTGTCTATGCAAAGGCTTTAGGGGTTAATATCGATGATTTGCTTGTCGCTCAACCCGATACAGGAGAACAAGGGCTAGAAATCTGTGAGGCTCTTGTGCGCAGTGCTGCTGTGGATGTCGTTGTCATCGACTCTGTCGCAGCTTTGGTTCCCCGTGCAGAGATTGAGGGTGAAATGGGAGACAATCATGTCGGTTTGCATGCTCGTCTCATGTCACAAGCCTTGCGTAAGTTGACAGGATCTATTAGCAAAAGCAATACTTGTGTGATTTTTATTAATCAAATTCGTGAAAAGATTGGCGTTATGTTTGGTAGTCCAGAGACAACCACTGGTGGACGAGCGCTTAAGTTTTATGCCACGATAAGGATGGACATACGTCGGCAGGAAGCAATAAAAAATGGTCAGGAAATAATCGGAAACAAAACCCGGGTCAAAATTGTTAAGAATAAAGTTGCGCCTCCTTTTCAATTAGCGGATTTCGACATAATGTACGGTGAGGGGATTTCTCGTGAAGGAAGTATCGTCGACATCGGTACGGAAATGGAGATTATTACAAAGGCAGGGGCTTGGTACTCTTATACTGGAGAGCGATTAGGTCAGGGGCGTGAGAATGTTAAGGAATACCTTAAGCTACATCCAGATATGGCTGACAAACTGGAACAATTGATCCGAGCGAACATGAATGCCGTTGCAGTCATTGCTGACGAAGAAGAAGATGATGATTCCCTTGACGAACTCTAAACCTCTTAAAAGCGCTCGAGAAGTCGCCTTGGATTGTTTATCACGTCGGGCACTGACCCATTATGAATTAGAAACTCGTCTCAAGGGAAAAGGGTATGAAAGTTCGGAAGTTAATGAAGTATTGGAAAAAATGGAGAAATTAGGTTACCTCAATGACCAAGAACTGGCTTTGACAGTTGCACAAAATAGGCTTAAACGATATTCACAGCGAAGGGTGCTCCAAGATTTGCAAAATCGAGGGTTAGCACCCCAAGTGGTGGAACATGCGTTAGAATCATCGTATTCAAGCGATGCTGAGTTTCAGCAGTGTGTAACCCTGGCAAGACGGTGGTGTGCACAAGAGGGCACACGTTGGGATCAAAGAATTCGTTATCAAGAAACAACAAAGAAGGCTCTGCCACGTGAACTGTCGCTTCAGCAAAAAGTTGCACGTAAGCTTATTCAACGTGGTTATACCTCGGATATGGTTAGAAACGTACTTCAAACCATCATTAATGAGAGTGATGAGATAGTAAACCCCGGTGTATAAAATGCCCCAGTTTAGGACAAGCTTGACATTGTTTGCAAATGATATTAAAATCTTAGCAGAGACCTGTCTCTGTTAAGATTTAACCTTTAAAGGTTTTCTTATAGATTTCGTAGTAGTCAGCTTTTGATATACGTTTTTTGACTAACGAGAGTTGTAGGAAACGGGGGAAGACTCCCGTCTTTAAGGTTATGCTTACTGTGACTGGTTTTGGAAACCAGTTTTTTTTATTTGAAACATATAATTTTGACAAACAAGGAGGTGTGCACGTATGGAAACAGTTATTACCGGGTTAGTCGCCATTTTAGTTGGGTTAGCTCTGGGTGCCTTAATGGGTTGGCATATTCGTAAAAATACTGCAGAAAAGGGTATTGGCTCTGCAGAAGAAGAAGCAAAACGTATTGTTGAGAGCGCTCATTCTGCAGCTGAAAGCAAGAAAAGAGAATCTGTCATAGCAGCTAAAGAAGAAGTCATGCATCTTCACAACGAAGTTGAAAAAGAAACTCGTGAACGTCGTAACGAACTTCAGCGACTTGAACGTCGCTTGCTCCAAAAAGAGGAGAGTTTGGATCGTAAAATTGAGTCCCTTGAACGCAAAGAAGAAAATCTACATCGCAAAGAAAACGAAGTAGAACATCAAAAAGAAGAGCTGAATCAGCTTGTTGGCAAAGAGCAAGCTGAACTAGAGCGCTTATCTGGTCTGACCTCAGAAGAGGCTAAACAGTTACTTCTGAAAAGAGTGGAAGAAGAAGTACGTTATGAGTCAGCAATCATGATTAAAGAAATTGAGACTCGTGCGAAAGAAGAAGCTGAAAAACGGGCTAAAAATATTATTGCCCTAGCTATTCAGCGGTGCGCAGCGGACCATGTGGCCGAGACGACCGTATCCGTTGTGGCATTGCCCAGTGATGAAATGAAAGGCCGAATTATCGGTCGTGAGGGCCGAAATATCCGAACTTTGGAAACTCTCACTGGAATCGATCTAATTATTGATGATACCCCTGAAGCCGTGATATTGTCAGGGTTTGACCCAATTCGACGTGAAGTCGCGCGTATTGCTTTGGAAAAGCTGATTGCCGATGGCCGAATTCACCCAGCCCGCATTGAAGAGATGGTGGAAAAGGCTCAGAAAGAAGTTGACCAAAAGATCCGCGAAGAAGGGGAACAGGCAACGTTTGAGACAGGCGTGCACGGGTTGCATCCTGAACTAATTCGTTTGCTTGGACGACTTAAATTTCGGACAAGTTACGGACAAAATGTTTTGAAGCATTCAACTGAAGTATCTCATTTAGCAGGGTTGATGGCCGCGGAATTAGGTGTCGACATTCAGCTTGCCAAACGAGCAGGTTTGTTGCATGATATTGGTAAGGCTGTTGATCATGATATGGAAGGGACCCACGTTCAAATTGGGGTTGACCTTGCCAGAAAGTACAAAGAATCCAGTGATGTTATCCATGCAATTGAAGCTCACCATAACGATGTAGAACCCAAAACTATTGTTGCAGTTCTTGTGGCTGCCGCGGATGCAGTTTCTGCAGCTCGCCCAGGAGCACGTAGAGAAACCCTTGAGACGTATATTAAACGTCTCCAAAAACTAGAAGAGATTGCTGAGAGCTTTGAAGGGGTAGAAAAGTGTTTTGCTATTCAAGCTGGACGCGAAGTTCGCATTATCGTTAAACCAGATAAGATTGATGATGTGCTAGCTCCACGAGTTGCTCGTGAGATTAGTAAGAGGATCGAAGAAGAACTTGAATATCCAGGACAAATTAAAGTTGTCGTGATCCGCGAAACTCGAGCAGTTGATTTTGCCAAATAGTTAATATTTGATGTTTAAACAGGCGATCCTGCGGATCGCCTGTTTCTTGTTAAGAATGAAGCTTGATCCCAGATATACCCAGCTTTATGTGGAGATCTTCGTGCAGGAGATTACAGCTTGATGACGAATAATTATCATGCTAAGGAGTGCAAACGAGAGGGCTGATAATACGGATGTTGGGTAACTTATTACATAAAGATGCAGATCGCGTACAAGAGGGAGTAGGACTACTGAGTTCAATTCTGATGAGATACGCTGAGGTGGGTTCAGTTCATTATTGGTGTGAGCAACATGCTCTCAAATTCACGTTTATGGTCCAGCACCACCAAGAGGTCTCTTCTCTGCGAGAGATCTTTAAACCTGCGTTAGAATTCTTTCATCAACTTGAAGGTAAGAACATGCGAATTTTTGATCTCACGTGTCATAATGAGGAAGACGTTTGTCTGATCACGATAACTAGGGATGTAGATAGTATGACCCAACGAGAAGTGGGTCTAATCGTTGAACTGATCAAGGGGAAATATAAGAAACAGTTGCTTTATGATGAACTGTATCTGCCTGAAGATGAGCAGATTTTCCAGGAAGAGATGATAACCCACATGTTGTATTCAATCCATAGTGATGATATGGATAAAAACGTGGTAGCCTTGCGTGAAGAAGGCCGAGTATTGGTTTTTAAGAGCTAATGTTCGAGATGCGAAGAGCGAAGTTACATTTGAGATGCTCGGCGGTCGAATATTCGATATTCAAAGTTCTAAACTCGAACGGATAATTTACATTGAAAAGCTGAATAATAACATTCTATGGATAAACGTTAGAATGCTAACTAAGAACCTCAATTTGAAGGGAGGGACGTATGTGCACGTTCTTTTTATTGGAGATATTATGGGCAAACCTGGAAGGGAAGCGGTCAAACGGTTTTTGAAGCCCATTCAATTGGAATATAAGATAGATGTGACAATTGCCAATGCAGAGAATGCCGCGGCAGGCAAAGGATTAACTAAAGTTATTGCCGAGGAACTTTATGATTATGGAATCCAATTTTTGACCATGGGAAATCATGTTTGGGATCAACGTGAGATTAGAAATTTTATCGATGCTGAACCAAGACTTGTTCGGCCCGCGAACTACCCAGTCGGAGCACCGGGCCAAGGATATGGTTTTATACGCACCATGGGTATCAAGATCGGGATTCTAAATCTTTCAGGACGTATTTTTTTGCCGCCTCTAGATGACCCATTTAGTGGCGCCATACGCTGTATCAATCAGATCAAACAAGAGACTCCTATTATTATTGTTGATTTTCACGCTGAGGCATCATCAGAAAAAGTTGCTTTGGGCTGGTTTCTCGATGGCTTGGTAAGTGCCGTTGTTGGGACTCATACTCACATTCAAACAGCTGATGCTCGTCTCCTTAATCAGGGGACAGCGTATATTACAGATGTTGGCATGACAGGACCTCGGGATTCAGTCTTGGGAATAAAAAAGGAAATTATAATTAATCGTTTTTTAACCCAACTACCTGCAAAGTTTGAGGTGGCGAGTGGTGCGTTTCAGCTTAATGCCGTGGTCATAGACATTGATGAAAAGACTGGAAAAGCTCGTCACATCGAAGCAATTCAACGGTTTGCCGAGGCTTAAAGCTGTAGGGTTAATTATACATTGTCTCTATGAGGTAAAGAATCTTATATGACACAATTGATAATACTAAGTGTACGGCGAATCAGTAGAGGGCACGATGCATCGTGCCCTCTACTGATTTATAGAAAGATCTGAAAAATAATTGTATTAATAGAGGATTTTGTCTGTTCGTTCTCGAATACATATATTCAAAGTTGTGGTAATACTTGTAAAATGAATTCGAGCAGGAGGATGTTTCTATGGATGTATTAAAAGTCTCAGCTAAATCTAGTCCGAATGCGGTTGCCGGTGCTCTGGCAGGAGTCCTTCGCGAAAGAGGCGGTGCAGAACTACAGGCTATCGGAGCGGGTGCTCTCAATCAAGCCGTAAAGGCAGTTGCGATTGCTCGTGGTTTTGTGGCCCCAAGCGGAGTGGATCTAATTTGTATTCCTGCCTTTACAGACGTCATCATTGACGGAGAAGAGAGAACGGCTATTAAGTTAATTGTTCAGCCACGTTAAGCGTCTTCAGAGAAGCGCCTGTTTGCTTTATTCAAAAGCGGGCAGGTGTTTTATTATGTTAAAATATAATGGCTTTAGAAATTAGAAGAGCAGAATATAAATAGTATAGAAGGAGGGCTAAACATGAAAAATCCCTATATAGTGGACGGACATTGTGATAGCTTAATTAGTTTTGTCAATAATGATAGAACGCTTAACAATCCTGCTGAGGGCGGGCAGTGGGATATCCATAGGGCAAGGCAGACTGGCGTAGCTCTTCAATTTCTAGCAGCCTTTATAGAGACAAAGTATAAACCTACCAGATCTTTACAGCGTGGATTACAACTCATCGAAGGAGCGCATCGATTTATAGCGAATCATCCAGACGAGGTTTTCCTGGTTCAGAAGAAACTTGACCTTGATAAGATACCTGACCCAACTCGTCTTGGAATCCTGCTAAGCGTAGAGGGTGGAGAAATTCTAGGAGAAGATCTCTTTATATTGGATATTATTTTTAAACTTGGGGTTAGAGCCTTGGGCTTAACTTGGAATCAACGCAATGCTTTGGCAGCTGGTGTAGGTGAACCGGATACTCGTCTAAAACTGTCGGTTTTTGGGCAAGAAGTTGTCCAACGAATGAATAAACTTGGGATGATTGTCGATGTTTCTCATCTCAATGAAACGGGATTTTGGCATGTCTTAGAGGTTTCGAAGGATCCCATTGCAGCAACCCACTCCTGTGCAAAAGCTCTGTGTGAGCATCCCCGAAACCTAACAGATCAACAACTCCGTGCTTTAGGAAGACATAAAGGGGTTGTTGGGGTGAACTTCTATCCTCAGTTTCTGAAAGAAACAGGTGTAGCGACTCGGGATGATGTGGTGCGCCATATTTGCCATATTGCTGAGGTCGCTGGTGTAGAAACGGTCGGGTTAGGTTCGGATTTTGACGGAATCGAGGAAACGCCAGATGGACTTGAGCAGGTCGGGGAGTATCACTATCTACAAGAGGATTTAATAAAAATAGGTTTTTCTAATCAGGAAGTTGAGCAGATTATGGGGCGTAATCTTATGCGTCTTTTGACGGACGTGTTAAAATAAGAAGTGAAGTAGATCCATAAGAAAAGGGGTTAGCAAGTGGATTCGGGATTGGACTTATACGAAGTAGATTTACATTGCCATACGACAGAATCTGATGGATCATTATCCCCGACTGAACTTGTTCAATTAGCTGCGAAGTTGGGTTTAAAAGGGATAGGTATTACTGACCACGATACAATACAAGGGTGGGAAGAGGCCGAGGATGCCGGCAAGACTTATCAAATACGGATTCTTAAAGGGCTAGAATTGAACACAAATTGGGGTGGTAAAGAGGTTCATATCCTAGGATACGAGGTGGATAGTTCTGCTACGTTCTTAACGGATAAGCTGGAAGATTTGCGCAAGGCGCGAGAAAAACGAATGGTGGAAATACTTGACCGTTTTAAAGAGATGGGGATAAATATATCAGTCGGTGAAGTTCAACAGTTTGCACACGGAGAATCTATTGGACGTCCGCATATTGCTCAGGCGCTCCTCGAACGAGGGTATATAAAGAACATTCAAGAAGGGTTTGACCGTTACATCGGGAAGGGGGGGCCAGCTTATGTTCCGCGCTATAATCTGACTCCAGAAGAGGGTATTCATTTAATACGAGAAGCGCATGGTGTAGCAGTTCTTGCTCATCCAGGAGTGCAACGTTTAGAAGAAGGAATTCCAACCTGGGTAAAAGCAGGTTTACAAGGGATTGAAGTTTTACATTCTCAACACAGCACAGACGATGAATTGAGGTATCTTGAGCTTGCGCAGGAGTATCATCTAATCCCAACAGGAGGATCTGACTTTCACGGAGAAGTATGTAAACCTGGAGTGAACCTCGGAGGATGGGGTGTGTCACTCGTTGTATTCCAGCAAATTCTCGATTTAGCTCAGCACAGTAAGTTGTGGTAACTAAGCGCTCCTCCATTCTACATCGTGGTCCTTCTCACCATCAAGGGGCACCAGCCATCCATGGCGGCGCTATTAACCTCTAACGACTTGTTTGAGGATTGGGAATAGGAACACTCGTTTATCCATCCATGGACAGCCACTAGCCAAGTTTTCTGCTTTATTAGGGTTAAAACGCGATACCCCGGCATAGAATACAAGGGTAAATAGAGTCGGGGGGCGTAAAAGCAATGGATCCTTTAGACGAAGTAAAATTACTAAGGGCTCGTGTTGGGGAACTGGAGCAGCGTGTTGAACATTTAAGAGTCAGTCGTCGAGTACTAATGAACCTGTTAGAGAAAGTAGAACGCGAGAAGGTGGTCCTAGTTCACCGCCTTGAAAAGGAAAACGTGCGACTACAACGAGATAATAAGAGATTTGCCAAATGGATTTTTTCGAAGAATAGGGAAATAGTGGAGCTCCAAGAGAAAATGGAATCATACCCGCAAAAAGCATGAGTCAGCCGCTTGGTGACTCATGCTTTTTATATTAATGTGCGTTATCGGCACTTTGTAACACTCGACCTAATTCTGTTTTAGGACTATGATGTTCACGGATCAAAAGACAGATCACGGGGTTTAAGCCCGCACTCTGGGCTAAATTACTGCCCCAAATAGCATGCTGGGAAGCGGTTAATAAGGGTGTTGCGAAAACAGTGTGGCTGCTTTCAAGGCGGGACCAGAAGGACGGGGGCATTTTCTGCATCAGGACAACAAATACTCGATGCCAGAGACGGGTGTTTACCTTAGATTTACCACAATCATGAAGGAGTGCAGCAGCGAGAAGGTTGCGAAAGTCAAAGAGAGTAAACGAGTTTTTATCTTTCATCAAACTTTGAGCCACATCAAGAGCGTGGCGCTGTTCGGGTTGTGACTGCTTAAGAAAAAGTGAACCTGCCTCAGGGGATAAGTTTTCTAGGGCCCAAGTGATTTCTGAAGATTCCACATGAGGCGCAATAGCATGGATAAATTGTTGTACGCGATAGAACAAAGCGTTACTGCCTCCTGTCTCCATTTATCATAATGAACTAACTCTATTTTACATGGTTTAAGAATAAAAATTCAAGCGAAGATATATGCTGTTCTTTTCCAACTAAATCTGCTATACTAATTAGAAAACTATTGTGAAGGGAGCTAATCATGCATTCCAATCGTATTATCAAAGAAGCAGCACTTACATTTGATGATGTACTCATTGTTCCTGCTAAATCCGAAGTTCTACCTCGAGATGTTGATGTCAGCACATATTTAACGAAAAGGATAAAACTCAATATTCCGCTAATGAGTGCCGGCATGGACACAGTCACAGATTCTCGCATGGCGATTTCCGTTGCGAGAGAAGGCGGAATCGGGATTATTCATAAAAATATGAGCATTGAGAAACAAGCATTAGAAGTCGATAAGGTAAAACGATCGGAACATGGTGTTATCACGGATCCTATCTTTTTGCATCCGGAAGACAGTGTCCATCAAGCCTTGAAGCTTATGGAACGCTATCGGATTTCAGGAGTTCCCATTACCGTCAAAGGAAAATTGGTTGGTATATTAACCAATCGGGATCTGCGCTTTGAGAAAAATTATGATCGTATAATTAGTGAGGTTATGACCAAGGACAATTTAGTGACAGCCCCTGTTGGTACGACACTTGAAGAAGCCCAAAAAATATTAGGCCATTATAAGATTGAAAAGCTACCTATTGTTGATTCTGAGGGGATGCTTAATGGACTAATTACAATTAAAGATATCGAAAAGACACGCCAATATCCGTATTCTGCTAAAGACGAAAGTGGCCGTTTACGAGTAGGTGCTGCTATCGGTGTCACTCCAGATACGTTGCAGCGTGCTGAAGCGTTGGTTAATGCCCGCGTTGACGTGCTTGTCCTTGATACAGCTCATGGACACTCCAAAGGGGTTATTGAAATGGTGCGGATCTTAAAGGACCGCTTTCCTGATACTCAGATTATTGCAGGTAACGTGGCAACTGCGGAAGCAACTCGTGATTTGATCGACGCAGGTGCAGATGCCATAAAAGTCGGGATTGGACCGGGCTCCATTTGTACGACACGCGTGGTGGCTGGTATAGGAGTTCCTCAAATTACAGCGGTTATGAATTGTGCGGAAGAAGCGGATAAATCAGGCATTCCAATTATTGCTGATGGCGGGATTAAGTTCTCTGGGGACATCGTTAAGGCTTTGGCAGCAGGAGCTCAAATTGTGATGATCGGAAGTCTCTTCGCTGGGACTGAAGAAAGTCCGGGCGATATGGAAATTTATCAGGGCCGGAGTTTTAAAGTGTATCGGGGGATGGGTTCAATTGGCGCGATGAAAGAAGGAAGTCGCGACCGTTATTTCCAAGAAAAAGACCAGAAACTGGTTCCTGAGGGCATTGAAGGTCGAGTCCCGTTTAAAGGACCCGTTTCTGAAACCATCTACCAAATGATCGGCGGACTCCGCGCTGGGATGGGGTATGCTGGAACAGAAAACATTGAGGCATTAAGGACAAAAACACATTTTATGCGCATAACTGCAGCAGGTTTACGCGAAAGTCACCCTCACGATGTGATAATCACCAAAGAAGCACCAAATTACAGCTAGTAAATTAATAACAGAAGGGGGAGAGTTTACTCTCTCCCTTCTGCGATAGTTTTCTTTAGTTAGGAGGAACGCATTGAATAAGACTTTTTGGCGCTATCTGCTTGTATTAAGCTTGCTCTACATTATTTGGGGCGAGTTTTTTGTTTCGGGTGGTGTACTCAGTCAGTTGGCCTTTAATTTTGCAATTTTTTATCCACTTGGATTTTTGGTAGGGTATCGTCCCCGGTTTGAAAACATAAGAGTTGCCTATATTTCAGCTTTTTCTTTTAACATTCTCTCTTATTTGATTGCTACTATTTTAGGTATTCCAATTGAAAGCTGGGCAATGGCAGTTTTAGACTTTATAAGTGTTGGTTTTTTCCTCAAGGCTGGAATGAGTATAGGGCAGCGCGCTCAATCTAAGGAGGGATAATATTGAGAATTGTTATTGCACCAGACTCTTTTAAGGGTTGCCTAAATGCTCTGAACGCTGCGCAGGCTATGCGTAGGGGGGTTCAACAGGTTTATCCGGATAGTATCATTGAGATGATCCCCATGGCGGACGGAGGAGAAGGTACTGTGGAAGCGATACTTTGTGCAGTCCGTGGAGAAAAAATCAAAATTGATGTGACAGACCCGCTTGGTCGGTCGATAGTGGCGACTTATGCTCTTATCGACGAGGGGGAGACTGCGATTATTGAAATGGCGGCTGCTTCTGGGTTAACCCTCTTGGGTAACCAGGAAAGAAACCCGAGTGTAACGTCGACGCAAGGAACTGGCTTGCTGATCAAGAACGCTTTGGATCGTGGCGTGAAGAAGATTCTCCTTGGAATTGGGGGAAGTGCAACCAACGACGGCGGGGCGGGGCTGGCTATAGCCTTAGGGGTAAAGTTGTTGGATGCTCAAGGTAACGTGTTGCCTCAGGGGGGAGCGGCACTTGCTAATCTTGTCAATATTGATATGTCGGGACTAGATCCTCGCCTAGCAAAGGTGCAGATTCAGGTTGCCTGTGATGTCGAAAATCCTCTTTGTGGTCCTGAGGGCGCAAGTGTTGTTTATGGTCCGCAAAAAGGTGCAAACCCTGAGGATATTCAGCTAATGGATAAAGCCCTGCAAAAGTTCGGAGAAGTATTGAGCAAAGTTGCGGGCATTAATCTGCTGGAGTTAGTCGGTGGGGGCGCAGCAGGAGGACTTGGGGCTGGAGTTGTCGGTTTCTTAGGGGCTAAATTACGACCTGGGTCACAAATGGTTTTAGATGTGGCAAATGCAGATGAAAAGATTAAGCACGCTGATTTGGTTCTAACGGGTGAAGGAAAGACAGACTTTCAAACGGCTTACGGTAAAGTGCCAGTAGGTGTCTCTGCTTTAGCTCTAAAATACTCTGTTCCAGTCCTTGCTATTTCTGGATCTGTGGAGGGGTCTCCGGATTTCCTCGCTGAAGCTGGGATTGCAAGCTGTTTTAGTGTTTCTGAAGGGCCAGCAACTTTGGAAGAGGCCTTCTTGAAGGCAGAAAAACAGTTAGAGAGGGCGGTTTGGAGGATTCTAACAGTCTGGAAACTCGGAGAAGAGTCTGCTGTTAAAAAAATGAATTGCAAAATACCATCGGAAATGTGGTAACAATATAAGGTTTGGTTAAAAAATATTTAATTAATAAAAAATCCCTAAAAAAAAGAAGGAAAAATATGGATATTAGAGAATGAATACATAAGTGTTCATTCTCTAAATTGGTATAAAGGGGGATTTAGGATGACTGATTTGTCCCGACGAGAACGCAAAAAGAAAGAAACTCGTGAAAAGATTTTCTCGAATGCTATGCACCTTTTTCGTATGCAAGGATTTACGGCCACTTCAGTTGAACAGATTACACAGTATGCAGACGTTGGAAAAGGAACCTTCTACAACTATTTTTCCACTAAAGAAGCAGTTATTTTGGAATTTTCGCGTCGTACCTGTCAAGACCTCATCATCAATGGCCGTCAAAAGGCCAGTCTGGGAACGCGGCAGCGCTTAAGAACCCTTCTCCAGGATTGGGCCGAATTCATGATGAAAGACCGGGAAATTGCCTGGGTTACAGTACGGAATCGCGAAGGAGCAGACTATGACATGAGTTTGCATTATGGTCTTTTGGCTATTTTAACGGTTGGGCAACAAAACTGCGAGATTAGTCGTGAATTTGACCCCGCTTTTTTAGCTGAAAGTTTAGAAGGTATGATGGTACAACATTTCATCCGCTGGTTTGTTTCAGGTGTGGGTGATTTGCACGAAGAGGTGAATCATGCACTTTCTCTCTTTTTAGACGGCCTCTCGGAAAAGCGGCAGGAGGCATAGCAAATGTTTTTCAGAATATGAATAGTGCAGGCTCAAAACCCCTCCGTTGCTTTATATGAGAGTGAATGGAGGGGCTTTTTGTATATCAGAGCTTTGACAACTAAGGCTTTGAGTTTTATTTGAATGTGTCATGATATCCCTCCTTTGTGCGTAAACATGCTTATAGAGAAAGCTAAGGGAGGTTCATTGTGAGTATCACTTGGAATATGATCTGGGAAGCTCATCCTGACATATTTATTGCTAGGAATTGGCTAGAATTCCCAGAGGGCAAAAAAAAGGAAAACCGCCTCTCCCCCCAGTTTTCCTATTTTATGGGCGGCGAGACGACTTTGCGAGTCGGTATTATTGCTAGTTCCTCTATAACGCGCGAAGAGGAATTTCTTTTAGCTGGTGTATTATGGGGGAATAGACTTAGTAATGGCGCTAAGACCGTGATCTACTATGTGGCACCTAACTTTTCATCAGGTTTCTTAAGTGGAGTTTCAAAAATTGGAGGAAATATCTCTGCTCGGGCGGTTTATTGGCGCGAAAAACTTACGCCTAGTTTATACCTGATTCCCGAAGGGCAGCATAGCAACCAGTCACGTTACGCCCTGGGCGAGCAACGGCCAGATTGGAACCGCTGGGGACAAAGTTTAAACCCAGTTGCTCAGCAACAACTTAGGATAGTAAGCTCGTTCTTTAATAGTTTGGCTTGTCGACGCGTTCGTATAGAAATAAAACCTCAGCACATTGCTTTCCTTTGGGGGAAATTTGAGATTGCCGAAGTTAGACGTAAGGGTAAAAAATTTGAACTAAACAGTAAAGTAAAGTGGCTTAAGAATAATGAGCAACTTTTGAAGTGGCAAAAACCTGGTTGGGTGGATGCTTCAGGCTCATTGAATTCGGAATTTTGTACTGTTATTTTGCAGATTCTTGACTATCTTGAATCCCTTGAGAAAGAGGGCAAACTACGCACGCAAGATCTCCTTGCTTTGTGGCTTCATGAAGGGGATGGAGTTGTTAAATCTCTCTGGGGGAGTCCTTGGGCTTGGCCCTGGCTACCAAAAGAACGCAGCGAAAACTCAGTACAAGAACTGGAGGATTGGTATTTCTTTCAAGGCAAAGGACAATTAAGTATCATATGTCCAATATTCGAAAAGCCGTTGTTGAAAGCGTCCCAGAGTATTTTATTGGCATGTGTGTTAGAAAAGAGCCTCCTCTTAGTTTGTGCAAAAGATGAACAAGGGAATTCTTTAGTTTGGGATGGCCGAGTTCATTGGCTTACGACACTTGGCATGGAAGAGGATCTTCGACGTTGGTATTGCTGGCTACATGATATGGATAAGTTCCCGATCTGGACGTTACCAGAAAACTGGCAGGATATAGGAATTCATGAGCTCAATTGTCGAACTCTTATGAGCCCTTCCCTCATGCAGAAAGGCTATTCGTGAACTTCGACAAACTTGGTAAATCAATCATAGCTTCTGTTCCACCTGGAGGTATTGATTCAGAAAAATGTAGCTTGCCATGATGAGCGAGAATGATTTGTTGGGCAATGGTTAAACCAAGCCCAGTGCCGTCTTCTTGTGTAGTAAAGAATGGGTCAAGGACCCGTTGATGCAGGCTTTTAGGAATGCCAGGGCCGTCATCTATTACACTTATCCTAGCATGGGATTCGTATTCAGTTAATCGAATAATAACATTACCTCCTTTGGGGGAGGCTTCAATCGCGTTATTGAGAAGGGATAAAAGAGCCTGAAGAAGCTGTTCATGGTCACCCATGACATAGACGGAAGGAGAAGGAAAGTCTAGATTAAGGGTAATGTCTTGCCTTAGTTCAAACGGTTTGATTAATTGTAGAGTAGCCTCAATGGTTTCAATAAGATTAAGTTGTTGCATTTGAGGGGCCGAAGGGCTTGTTGACATGACGAATTTACTCAAGACTTTATCAATGCACTGAATTTCATCAAGAATAATTTGTTGATACGGACGGAAAGACTCAGGCCATTGTTCAGGTGTTATCAGTTGCATAAAGCCTTTAATTGTTGTCAAAGGGTTGCGGATTTCATGTGCTAAGCCAGCTGAAATCTCATTTATAATGGCAAACTTCGCAACTTCTACATTTGTTTCTAAACTTCTTTTTAATTCGCTGATATCGAAAAGAGTTAAAAGCATGCCTGATGGAATGTCATCGTCTAGTAAAGGTCGTCTTCGAAACTTGATGTACTTTACTATTTTTTCCGGTGTTTCCCATTTGAATTCTCCGCTCTGCGGCGAGTGGGTCGGATCATAATTATGGAGGATACCTATAAACTTGGATATAGGTTGACCAGTTAAGCATGATTCACCTAATGACAAGAGCAGGGACGATTGAGCATTCGATTCTATAATTACTCCGGAATTATCCAATATGATAACGGCTTCGCAAGAATAGTCGACGGTATGAATTGCTGGGATATTTCGCCGAAGCATCAAACGCATCGCTGTTAGATGACGATCTTGACGTAGTTGTGTTTTTAGTTGTTGTTTGTCATAAAAAAACACCATTCCAAGAAGAAATAGCAGGAAAAGGAAAAGGCTATGAACTAAAAGCAAAGGAACAGAAGGATAATTCGGATATGCTAGTGAAGCAACTATGAGTAAAGTCATAGATAGGATCCATGCTTTACCCCACATGCTTGACCAAAGATCGAAACAAAGAGTAATATAGATTAATGGGAAAATGAGAACCATGCGGAGGAAAAAAGGAAGGGGTACGGTATTGATTAAACCTATAACTATGATGAGGACGAGAGATGAAAATAGTAAGACACCTTGTCGATGGAGAGATCGCAATCGTAATTTTAGGGCAATCACCGGAATTAATCCCCTTCCCAAAACTCCTAAAAGCAAATTATTACTGATCTAGTGTACCATAATATGCCGCAGAAAAATGTAAGAAAAAGGAGATTTTTTTAAAGGGAGAATTTGCCTTAAGTTGGCGTGAAGCACCTAGAAATAAGGCTTAAATAACATAACTTACCCTAAGAAAAAAACGACAAATTAAGCTAAATTCTAAAAAACGCTTTTTATGCGCTTAAAAAGTTACTGACTTAAAAAATATGATGCAACAATATAATAAATGATGTATAATTATGCAAAACTCAAAAGGAGAATAATAAATGAAATTGCGTAAGGCTCGAATATCAGACGTTGAAGAAATGATGGTATTGATTAACAATAATGCAGAACAAGGACTCATGCTCCCCCGATCAAGAAATATGTTATATGAAAATATACGCGAGTTCCTACTGGCAGAAGTAGACGGTCAATTGGTAGGGGTTGCGTCACTGCATATCCTTTGGTGTGACTTGGCAGAAATACGGGCATTGGCAGTTTCTTCCGAATACAAACGACGAGGCATCGGAACACAGATCGTTAGAGCGCTTGAAGAAGAAGCTAGGGAATTGGGCTGTTCTAAACTCTTTGCGTTAACGTATCAGCCAGAGTTTTTTAAATACTGTGGTTACGAAGAAGTCAGTAAAGATCAAATGCCGCAAAAAGTTTGGACAGAATGTATTAATTGTATCAAGTTCCCAAACTGTGATGAGATAGCTGTCAGTCGCATGCTGTAGAGAAGGTCCGCGACACACGTCCTCGGCTCCGCATTCATCGTGCCAAACTAGGGCTGTAATCCTTATGTAAGAGGCAGGATACCCGGCCAAAGTGGCGTCCGTGCCGCATGGCCGGCGGGAAACATCCTTGTTTCCCGTCCTGCTGAAGAATAGGATTAAAGTCGAGTTTGGCTACGACGAACGCAAAGGCGTCGAAGCGTGTGATCGCGGACCTTCTGGCTTAGGAGATTACGCCAGGATGGGGACGGTTCTTCGACTTGCATTCTCTCACTTAAGAGACTCCTCTAGCATGACCACCCGTGAGAAGACCGGCGGTTGAACCGCTAGAGCAGCTGTTTCGTCTATGACGTAAAGGCGCGAGTGCAGACAAGGGGACGGTTCTTCTGTCTTTTTCAGACAGAAGAACCGTCCCCTTGTCTGCTTTGTCTGAGTTAAAAGAAACGTCGAACTGATCGTTCGACGTTTCTTCGTTATGGAACAATATTCCTTGGTCTATCATAAATCATAGTATGGCATTCGCTAAATATATGGACGGAGACGGTGCTATGGAGTTAAATAAAGAAGTTCAAGATGGTCTTGAGAAAGCACGCAATTTTGTTGTGGAGGGCGTGGAACAGATTCTTTCTGGAAATTCTGATGAACTACACAGTGTATCTGCATGCCCGGGGGCAACTGCACTGGCTGCACTTGCTTTGCTGGCTGTTGGGAGAGGGTTTGAGACCGCTCAGCTGCGAGGAATACAATGGCTGAAGGTGCAACAGCGAGGTGGATGGGGTAAATTTCCTGGTGACCAACCTGATGAAGAGGTAACACGAATCGTCGGAATGGTTCTTCAGGGTAGTCAAGGTGGATGGAAGGCTAAGCTTAAGCTCTTATCACAGTTGCGTTATTTTTCCTCCTTGATTTTATCAATAGGAGAAGGCGTAGTTCCTGGTCTGGAGGGTCCGACAAAGGACGAGATATTGCTTCCGACGATTCTCGAAGAGAGGGTTTTAGGTAAGTTGCCAATTTATGGTCGGCCGGTTATTGTTGCAGCGTCACTTCTTGCTTCAAACTCTCAAGGTGGAAGTCAAGAAGGGATTACGTATCTTCTGGAAACACAAATGGCGGATGGTTCATGGGCGGAGGATGTTGTCGCCACGAGTTTGTCAATTCTTGCGCTTTTGAGTAAGGGAGACTTTGCTGAGCAGGTACAAAGAGCTGGATTATGGTTGGTAGAGAAACAGTATAAAAGCGGTGGATGGCCTGCTTTTGACCAACTTAAAATATGGTCTATGGGCTGGGCGACTTGTGTCTTTGGAGAAACAGTTCAAAAGGCTTCGGATGCACCATGGATTTTGCGTGCGGTAGAGTGGTTAAAGAGGGGGCAAAATGCTGATGGGAGTTATGGAAGTACACCGCCGTTTACTCATCCAGACTTGGATGACACAGCTGTTGCCTTGATTGGATTGCATCAGGTGCTCGGAGAAGAGAATAAGTTAGGATCTAATCTCCTTAAACAGTTACAAAACACTGACGGAAGCTGGGGAACGTTTCCCAGTTTTCAAGGTATACCACCTCATGTTACCTCGGAGTTTCCAGTATATATTGCAAGTGTTGATGTCAGTATTCATGTCCTTGAGGCATTATGGCGTCGCTCCCGTATTCAAGATGAAAGTATATGGCGGGGATTAACTTGGGTTCTGACCCAGCAGAACGAGGATGGGTCCTTTCCCTCATCTTGGTTTGAGGGCGCTGTCTATAGCACTGCCCAGGTTTTAGAACTGCTCAGTAAGTGGAAGTTTAGCTGGAAAAGGTGGAACATCGCACGCCATATCCTTGGATCAAGAACAAAAGCACAAGAGTATTTAATTAATGCACAGAATAGTGATGGGGGCTGGGGATCTGTTGTCGAAACTAGCTTGGCCCTTGCAGGTTTATGGCGTTATGAAAAATCGGTTCCCAGAGAGGTTTTGGATAGAGGTATAAGAAACCTTCTCACAGATCAGAGCAACAATGGTTCATTTAAACCTTCTTACGGAGGGGTTTACGCTAAAGGCTGGAATTATGAAGAACCATTAACTACGGCACTGACAGCTATTCGGGCCTTACAACGCTATCAACGCTTGTACAAGGCATCGTACTTTAAATAAAGCAAGGGGCACGATGCATCGTGCCCCTTGCTTTACTATTCATATAGTTTGTTTCGTAGCATAAAGAATATTGCGTTGAGAATTTTTGGGGTTCTGCTCTGCCTGTTGGTTAAGTATAGTATGGAGAAAATTCCACTGTAAGTCGAGATATGCGTTTGTCATCTCGTTTTCACTGAAGCCTTTTGATTGGAGATAGTCACGAGAGGATGATTCAAAATCTCGTATAAATACCAAAATATCTTCACCATGAGTTGAAATACCTTCACCATGAGTTGACAGCATTTTTCACCCTCCATTTCGAAAACATTAGGTTGAGTATCGTCTATTTTGTAAGTATATACTGGCTTAATACTTATTATAGGGAATCACAGTTGAGAAACCTGTTGGAATAGGGAGGTTATCTCGGGATTAAAAGAAGAAAGATTGGTGAACTAAAGAGATTTATTTGTTTTCCTCGCACCAAAGATCACATCAGGGCAGTGACGCCAAAGTGAAAGGTCAAATAGGAGTATGTTACCGGAGCGGTACTGTCGTTTAGCATTTGGTAAATCTTCGAGAAGAAGATAGCAATCGGCTAGTGTGTGATGAATACTGGCCTTATAGCTAATGCTGAGGAGCTTTTGAGTAAACCAGTGGGCCCCACTGTGGGGAAATCCATTCTGCTTAGCAAGGCATAAACTCTGTTCGAACATATATACGGCTTCAGGGACTTTGCCGATACGTTTAAGAACATGTCCCTGAGTTGCAAGCAGAAGTGGATCGACTAAAGCAAAGGGATTAGCGTGCAAAATATGGAGTGCCTGTTTTGCCTCGCCTTCTTTAAGTAGTATGTCCCCTAGTGTTATGCAAAGTAACGGATCATGGCTTGGAAGGAATTTTTCTAGGAGCGATATGGCTTGAGCGGATTCGTTAAAGTAGTAGTAAAGCTGGCATGCAAAACGAGCAATTGAGACAGGACTAGTGTCTTGTGATATTTGATGTGCCATTCTCTTAGCGGTAACGTTCTTTGCAGGAGGGTCAAAGTTTTTCTTCTTAAGCATAGCGATATAGGAAATACTTATGCCGATTCCTTGAACGATAAGAGCACATTCTAACCCAATGAAGCAAAAGGTGATCAAACAGGTAAGTGTCGTAAACGTTGCTAAGAACATAAAATAATAGATTTTCTGAACATATAGGATTTCTGGATCGAATTTAACCCCTTGCAAATTCCATCCCCCCATTCATGTTACTACGGACAGGGGAGAATTAGAACATTGTCATCTCTAACAATACTGGAAAAACTGTTAAGACTGACTGAACAAAACCTATAAAAATAAACAAAAAGGGCTTCGGTAGAGCTAATACTCTCGAAACCCTTGATAATTCATAGTTCATTATCTTATATTGCAAGTCTCTTATAATTACGAAAGATGATTTTTCGGAGGATTTCCGCGTCCAGAAATCCTCCTATGCGCAATGCCTAGAAATCTGACTACTAGGCTTTACTTATTTATACATTAACGCAAAGTTTGTCGAAAATCAATGTGTAATTTATAGGAGATAAAGTTTAACTTTAAAATGTAGTTTAATATAATGTAGCGTTATGATCAACCTATTGTAGACAATGCCCTTTGCATATATACTAATAGCTATAGATGCAGAGAGGGTGTAATTATGCGAGGAACCACAGTGATAAACAGCAGGGGGGCCGTGGGAGTAAACCAAGCCAATGGGTGTGAGGTAAGACTAAATCAAGTGAGTAAACAATACACCCAGGGCAAGGAGCAGATCGACGCTCTGGACAAAGTAAGTTTAGACGTAAAATCCAGTGAATTCCTGACTGTCATGGGGGCAAGTGGGTCCGGCAAGTCTACGTTGTTAAATCTAGTGGCTGGCTTAGATAGGCCAAGTCAAGGGGATATATTCCTTAACAATCGGATAATTTCCAGTTGGAATGATAATCAGCTAACTCTGTTTCGCCGCCAGGAAATTGGATTTATCTTTCAATTATACAATCTGATCCCTACCTTAAGTGCCGAGGAGAATGCCGCTTTGCCGTTACTTATGGCTGGTCACTCGCGCTCAGTTTGGCAACCTCAAGTAAGTGACTGGTTGAGGCGAGTAGGTCTCGAAAGTCATCGTAAACACTATCCGGTAGAATTGTCAGGAGGCCAGATGCAAAGGATAGCCATCGTCCGGGCTCTCATTCACCGGCCTTCCCTTATTCTGGCCGATGAACCTACGGGTAACCTGGATTCAAAAACCGGGGATCAGATGCTTTTTATATTGAAAGAAATTACTGAAGATCTAGGAGTTACAGTCATCATGGTCACCCATGACCCAATGGTTGCCGCGTATGGTCACACTCTGATCACCCTGAAAGACGGACGAATCCTTGATTCGACGGCGAGGTGAATGAGTTGTTAATTATAAAGTTAGCTCTAGCCTATTTTCGCCGTCGAAAACTGCGGGTGATTTTAAATACGCTGAGTGTAGCGGTTGCGATAGCGGCGTTGGTGGCTTTACAAGGGTTGAATAGTAGTATCGATTTTGCGAGCGGAGAGTTTGCTAGTTTACTAGGGGGAAATGCCCACTTGCAGGTGAAAGCTCCTCAGGGTGGCATGAGTGATACTTTACTAGCAAAAGTTCAAAAGACGGCAGGGGTACAAGCGGCAGTTCCTTTTGTGCAGAGCTCTGTGCAAGTGAAAGGATTGCCGGGATTTACAACGCTGATGGGCATTGTGCCCGGAGAAGATGAAGCAATCCGTAACTATCGGATAACGCATGGCCGCATGCCAGCACAGGATCACCGAGAAATCGCTGTACCGAAGGAATTGTTACGGGGAAAGCCGGTAAAAGTGGGGGATATCTGGCAGGTCCAGACTATGCTGGGAATGCAAGACTTTACCCTGGCCGGAATCTTAGAAGACCGCGGAGTGGCCCAGACCAATGGCGGTGCCGTGGTCTTTATGCCCTTGACAACGGCTCAGAAGGCTTTCGAGTTAGAGGGTAAATTATCGTACATTAGCATTATCCTGCAAAAACCGGACAATGTACTGGTGGTGCAAAAAGCCTTACAGGAAAGCTTGGGTAATAGAGTAGAAGTGCTTATACCCTTGGGACGAGACGGGAATCAAGACAAAATGTTGGGTTTCATTAAGAGCCTTAATAATGTCTATGGGTTCATGGGCCTGTTCCTGGCTTTGTATGTCATGTATAACTCCATGAGAGTTGCGGTATCCGAACAGCGTCGTCAACTTGGAATCCTGCGTGCCTTGGGTTGGCGACGCTGGGAAATCCATAAATTAATCATAGCCCAATCAATATTAATCGGTGTAATTGGCAGTTCGCTGGGGCTCCTCTTAGGAACATACTTGGCTCAAGGTTTGCTCAGTACAGTGAGCGATACTTTGAGTGAAGTGTTCAAGGTTTCTATTACCCGCATTAGGTTTACTATGCTTGATTACGCCATGATATGGCTGACAGGCGTGCTGACATGCCTTTTCTCTGCTTGGCTACCCGCTTGGAAGGCTGCCAATATCGCGCCGATCGAAGCCATGAACAGCCGATACTCTAAAATCGAACTTGGTTACGCTCGATGGCGGATTGTAGTCGGTGCTATTCTAATTCTTTCGTCATGGTTGATTCTAGTCTTCGTGAATAACATGTCCTTATTATTCCAAGCTGCGTTAACAGGTATAGTGATAGGAGCAGCTGTTTTGATGCCACCTTTTTTAATTATATTTTTAGAGAAGTTAGAACCTATGGCTGAAACGATGTTCGGCTTGACTGGTCGCCTAGGGTTAAGCTCCTTTCGGCGCACTCCAAGACGTTCAGTGGCAACTGGGATGCCCATACTTCTTGGTTTGGCTGTAGCTTTTGGCTTCTTAGGAATCCTCGCCAGTGTTAATCTGACATTTGCCAACTGGGTTAATACCTTAATTTCGTCAGACATTGTGGTTACCCAGGGATTACAGACTTTCTCCAGTAATCAAGTAGGCTTACCTGAATCGTTGCTGGAACGGGTCCGTAAGGTAGACGGGGTAAGAGTCGCTGCCGGATTACGTACCACCGGTATTCAATGGCACGGCAATCCCATCGATCTTCAAATGTATGATGTCTTAGATAGTCGTCAATTAGCCACTCCCCATGTGCTTGAGCCGGGGAGGGATGAAGCGTGGAACGCCATCAAACAAGAAGGAAATATATGGATTTCCCAATCGATGGCTTTAAAATACGGCGTGCACAGAGGAGAAAAGCTGGATATTCCTACCCCTACTGGAACTATTGAGTTTCCGGTTGTGGCCATTGTAAAGGATTTCTATAGCTATAACGGCAGTGTGTATATGAATCGCCAAGACTATGTTCGCTATTGGGGTGACCACTCGATTGATCATATCTACTTAACCCTAGAACCAGGCGTATCACCAGGCTTGGTGCAGGATCGGTTGGAAGCTAATTTGCAAAATGATTTTCGGGTGCAGGTAGTCTTGGCTTCAGATTTTCGGGACAGCATGATCAAGTTAAACCGGAGTATATGTGATATTTTCAACCTAGTAATTATTGTTATACTCCTAGTGGCAGCGGTTGGGACTGCCAATTCAATGCTGATTTCTGTACTGGAGCGGGTCCGTGAAATCGGTACTCTTCGTTCTGTAGGACTGACACATAGACAAATCAGAAGTGTGTTGTTTATTGAAGTGGGGTCTTTGTTTATTGCTGGAATAGTCCTAGCCATTCCAGTGGCAGCTGGTATTCAGGTTGGAGGTATCATATTCGATAAAAATGTAAATGGTTGGGTTTTGGATGTATCGATCCCTTGGGCACAGAATATCGGCGTTGCCATCGGCATGGCTTTGGTCGTTAGCCTCAGTACAGTGTACCCCGCTTGGTTAGCCTCCAAGGTTGACCCGGTCACAGCGTTGCGTTCAGAGTAAAATATTTAGGATTGTTTAAACTTTTACTTAAAAGAATAAACAAAATAATAAGGAGAGTAGTTAGTCATGCCGGTTAAACACGCCATCTTAGGTATTTTGAAAGAAGCCCCACGCCATGGATATGAACTAAAAAGTATTTTTGATGCGCGAATAGGGAACTTCTGGAACCTTAATTACGGACAAATCTACACCACACTAGACAGGTTGGATAAAGAGGGATTCGTTAGTGGAATTGAAGAAGAGCAAAGTTTCAGGCCAGACAAGAAAGTGTACGATATTAGCCCGAAAGGGGTCCAAGAGTTAGAGCGTTGGCTACAGGAACCGGCCGTTAAACCAAGACCTTTACGAGATGAACTTTTTGTCAAACTATTGTTCATTAGCAGGGAAAATCCGGAGCTTGCACTCCGACTCCTTGAACGACAGACTCAAATATATATGGAGCAAATGAGAGAACTGACAGAAACTAAGTATCGCCTGACCAAAGACGGCATTAACAGGGATAATATGATAACTGACCTTCTCACGGATGCCGCATTGTTTCATGCGGAAGCTGATGTTCGGTGGTTGAGCCATGTTGAAGCCAAGATCCTTGCGTATGCTAGGACGTAGTTTGTTTCCCTCTTGTACAGAGGTGAAGATAGAAGGTAAAAGGAAATGTGTAGTTGCACTAATGAGTGGAAGCCGAGTGTGGTTCTAATTACACGACTCCCTGACATAGTGCTTCATAGGGAGCGGTGTATGGACAATTAACGGGCCAAGACTGATTTGGCAGGTGTATTAACATTTTCGGAGAGGAGGGAAATAGAAAAACGAATGTGAATATGAAATTAATCACAATGAGTAATAGAAAGGAGGGGGAAAATGTCAGATAATTTTGCTGCAGTAGGATTATTACTTGCATTTGCCGTAGTTTTACCAATCGTAGTTATGGCAGTTGTTCATTTATTAGCACCTAACAGGCCACATAAGGAAAAGCTGACAACCTATGAATGCGGTAATGAGCCAATTGGTAAGGCGTGGATTGGGTTCAGGAGTAACTATTTTCTTTATGCTATTGTCTTTGCCGCCTTTAGCATAGAAACTATTCTTTTATATCCTTGGGCATTGACGTTCCGTAAACTAGGAACCTTTGCTTTTGTTGAAATGTTTGTCTTTATGATCATTCTCATCGTCGGCTTTTGGTACGCTTGGAAGGAAGGTGCTTTGGAGTGGATGTAAAAAAGGAGAAAGAGCTGCGTGAAGCTGAGGCTACGGCAGAAAAAAATTTTCTGCGTCATAGCATTGAAAAGTTTCTGAATTGGGGTCGAGTCAATTCATTTTGGCCGGCTTCCTTCGGTCTAGCTTGTTGTGCTATTGAGATGGCATCAACAGGCGGGGCTAGATATTGCTTAGCGCGTTTTGGTTATGAGGTGTTCCAGGCTTCACCCAGACAAGCAGATTTGATGATTGTGGCAGGAACTTTGACAAGGAAGATGGCACCAGTAGCACGGCGTGTATACGATCAAATGCCGGAGCCCAAATGGGCTATTGCCATGGGTAATTGTGCCTGCTCAGGGGGGCCATTTGCAGATTCTTATGCCGTGGTACCGGGGGCGGATAGTATTATCCCGATAGACGTCTATATACCAGGCTGCCCGCCAAGGCCAGAAGCTCTGATTTTTGGGATGCTGCAACTTAAGCAGAAGATACAAAATCCCTCAAAAGTGAGGTTAATTAAGTATGGTAAGTGATATGTTGAGAGCACAAGTGGGTGAGTTGGCAGCCAGGGTAAAAGGAAAAGTTGAAGAAAGTCTCGGCGAACTCGAATTAACTGTTAATTATCCTCAGGCATTAGAAGTGCTGACGAGTGCTAAGAATTTCGCGGATGTACCTTGTGATTTCTTGCATGACCTTGCTGGAATGGATATAGAGGATCACTTCGAGGTTGTTTACCAATTATCCAGTCTTCGTGGTCCACAGCGTTTACGTATTATAGCCAGAGTTGACAGAAATAATCCCGTAATTAACTCAGTAACTAGTCTCTGGAAAGGGGCGGACTTTTTAGAGCGTGAAGCTTTCGACATGTTCGGCATTCAATTCAGAGGACATCCCAATTTGAAACGGATCTATATGTGGGATGATTTTGAGGGATATCCAATGCGGAAAGATTATGTGATTGAGAGTCATGAACAACGTGCGATTATGCGAGTAAGAAAAGAAGGGGAATAGGTGGGGAACTATGACGATTGAAGGAACTCAAGAATACTCAATTAACATGGGCCCCCAACACCCGAGTACGCATGGCGTGTTTCGCATGGTGGTCCATCTGGATGGAGAAGTTGTAACTAAGGTTGAACCAAAAATTGGATATTTACATCGTGGTTTAGAGAAAATGGCAGAAAGTCGCACGTATACTCAGTTTATTCCGTACACTGATCGCTTAGATTATTTAGCTGGCCCGCATAACAGTCTCGGTTACGTTCAAGCTGTTGAAAAATTGATGGCTATAGAAGTTCCCGAACGGGCGGAGTATCTCCGCGTTATATTTGCGGAGTTGGGCCGAATTGCTAGTCACTTGGTCATGATCGCGAGTGGGTCTTTAGATATCTCAGGCTGGACACCCTGGAGTTATTGTTTCCGTGACCGTGAGCGGATTCTCGACCTTTTTGAAATGACTGCAGGCAATCGCATGACGCCGAATTACTTCCGAATCGGTGGGGTCAGTCATGATGTGCCAGTCGAATTCATACCTGCACTTAAAAGCTTCCTCGATGATATGCCAGAGATGTCTGAGGAGTACTACGGTATCTTTTTCGGAAATGAGATTGCTCAATCTCGCATGAAAAGTGTGGGTATTCTCCCGAAGGAATTGGCGGAAAGTCTGTTGATAACGGGGGCAAATTTACGGGCCTCTGGAGTCCAGTATGATGTACGCAAGGCTGAGCCATACGGTATCTATGACAGGTTTGCTTTCGAGGTCCCGGTGTTGTATGGCTGCGATACCTATGATCGGCACTTTATCCGGCTGCTTGAGATTCAAGAGAGCAGAAAAATTATCCGACAGGCACTGAGAGACATCCCAGAAGGGCCAGTTATGGCCAAGGTGCCGAAGGTGATTAAGCCTCCTGCCAGCAAAGTCTATCATCGAGTTGAGAACCCTAAAGGAGAAATGGGTTGGTATATTGTCAGCAATGGGACGGTGAAACCGGCTAGGGTACGGATACGTGCCGGAGCATTTGTTAACGTTCAGATGCTCTCTGCTATTGCAGTCGGCTGGAAGATACAAGACCTTGTGACAATTTTCGCCTCCATGGATCTTGTCTTAGGTGAAGTTGATAAGTGAAAATTTGTTTGAAGGGAGAAGAAGGATGGACGCTTTAAACGATGTGTTTGTAAATATTGCGGCTGCCATCCGTGGGCTGTTTGCAGATTCCCACTCGTTTAGTGCTGACTTGACGATTAATATTATCGTGTTTATTATGCTCTTTTTGATAATGGTCGTCGCAGCGTTGTTTCTAAGTTTGGTGGAACGCAAATTTGCCCACTGGGTATCACAGCGACCAGGTCCCAATCGAGTAGGGCCACATGGTTGGTTCCAATTTATTGCCGATGCCGTTAAAATGCTGGGTAAGGAGGATATCACTCCTGCCAATACCGATAAACTCCTCTTTAAAATTGCTCCCATGATTCTTGTAGGGGTTACCCTAATGGCCTTTGGTGTTATTCCCTTCGGTGAGGGAATGGTGGCAATTAATCTTGATTTGGGTATCTTTTACTTTATAGCGATTTCTTCGCTTTCAACGTTGGCCTTGTTGATGGCCGGGTGGGCATCAAATAATAAATTTTCTCTCCTTGGGGGATTGCGGGCGGTAGCCCAAATGATTAGTTATGAAATTCCATTGGTCTTTTCTTTGCTAGGAGTAGTCATGATTACTCAGACTTTCAATCTCTCCTCTATCATCGAAGCACAGAATACCATCCCCTTTATTTTCCTGCAACCTTTGGCGTTTGTAATTTACCTGATAGCCGGGATTGCAGAGACAAACAGGGCTCCTTTTGATCAAATTCAAGGGGAACAGGAGATTGTTGCTGGACCTTTTACGGAGTACTCAGGACTGAGGTGGGGACTGTTCATGCTTGCCGAATACGGTAATGTGGTGGCCACATCTGCAATTGCGGTTACGATGTTCTTGGGTGGGTGGTACGGCCCTGAATTTCTTCCTGGATGGCTATGGTTTATTCTTAAAATATGGGCGATTATTTTCTTGATGATGTGGATTCGCTGGACCTTTGTTCGGATGAGAGTCGATCATCTTATGCATTTTGCCTGGAAAATATTGCTTCCATTATCTCTAGTGAACATTTTCATAACAGGGTTTGGCATATATTTGTACGACCTGATCATTTTGCGGATTGGAGGGTAAAAACTTGTTTGGTGAAGGTTTATTAAAAGGTATGAGTATTACACTTAAACGTTTCCTCGGACCCAATCTTGCAGAAGCTTATCCTGAAGTAAAGCCGAATCTTCCTCCTCGTACGCGGAGTTCCATGGTTCTTGAACCTAGTAAGTGCATCGCTTGTGGGCTTTGTGTCAACGTCTGTCCGAACCAAGTTATTAATTTAACCAGCGAGAAAGATGAGAACAATAAGAAAGTATTAAAGACGTACGAAATGAACATTGGGCGTTGCCTTTTGTGTGGCTTATGTACGGAAGTCTGCCCGACCAAAGCCCTTGTACTCTCTCAAGAGTTTGAAAATGCAGTTTACCATCGCGAAGCATTACTTTGGGATATGATTGAGCGTTCCAAGCACTCGAACTTGCCTAGCGGAAAGGTGGGGTAAGTGTGAGCACAGTAGTTTTCTTCATTTTTGCAATCTTGGCGATTGCAGCAGCCTGGGGTGTTGTCACCTCGAAGAATATTATGCATAGCGCGCTCT
>NZ_SPQQ01000017.1 GCF_004766045.1 Desulfosporosinus fructosivorans | reverse complement strand
CCGGAGGGGTTGCTCTCTTTTTACAGAGACATGGCTCAGTGACAACCGGAATGATGGCCCTCAAAGACCGTAATATTCATTTAGACTGGAGTATAGATTTTAGTTGTCCGTATGTCAGTGTGACTGAGTTATTCCTGAATGACTCTCAGATCCTTGCTTCTTCCAGGAGAATCGAAGCAAAAGTGTAACGATTATGGAGAGGTCCTCATAATCGACACTCTCTGGATTTTTGTATTTCATGGATTGTTTTCGAGACCGCAGGTGGGAATTAAAGAAAGACGTGGAAGGTCTATGGGCTTAGAAAACCTATCAATGTAGAGAGGTATAGCTGTTCCTCTCCATTGTTCGTGGATAAGTAACTAATGGCTAATTTGGTGTGGTGTGTATAAAACTGGAAGTTAAAAATTTTGGAAATTATGTTCTATTACTCATAGTGGGACAGCATCCGTTGTTGACGTTCTGGATATGGTAAATGCTCTTTAAGACTAACTGTTCGACGCGTTAGACTCAGCGTGGTTTTGAAAGACCTAATCTAAATTTTATGTTTTTCCAACGACAGCACCGAAAGATTCGTTACTCAGAATTACCCACGAAGACGAGTGAATACAAGTCTCAATAATCTTCTCTACCCCCCCTTGTCAGGAAAGATTATTTTTGCTATCATAAATTTTGAATATCAAACGATATCAAATTAAAACATTTTGAACTACATACTATTTTGGGAGGAGGAGTTTTAATGAGTATCAATGAAGAGTTGACCCATGAACTCTTGACGTTTTTCAATGGATTTTCTTCGTGGGAAAATTCAATCGTGCGATCCAGCGAGGTAACGGTTTCTGAAGCCCATGCTTTAGAAGTCCTTGGTGAAAATGAAAAAATGAATATGAAGGGTTTGGCTCAGAAGCTGGGGGTCACGACAGGAACAACGACAGTAACCGTGGATCGCTTAGAAAAGAAGAATTTTGCCTGTCGAGAATCGACGAAAGAAGATCGACGCGTTAATCTCATCAGTTTAACGGATATAGGAAGGAAAGCCTTTGAGGAACATCATGACTACCATTTACGCCTGACAGAGCAGATGACTTCCACTTTGAGTGACGATGAAATCAAGCAATTTTTGCACACTTTGAAAAAGATCAACGTTGAAACTTTTTAGAATATAGGAAATTTGATTATAACTACATCTATTAATGGCTCAATGGATTCAGGATAGAGGGCTGGAGGAAGAGTTAATGCAAACGGAAATAATCATACTTGGACATGGCAGCCGAAGACCTGAGGCGAATTATGAACTTATCGAAGTGGCAAATAAGGTTGCCCACATTCTTGGTAGGACTGTCACACCCGCTTTCATGTCTCATGGTACACCAGAATTGCCAAGTGTTGTTATTGAAAAAATTTTAAGTGGGACTAAACGCATCATCATCATGCCCTTGTTCTTATTTCTTGGGACGTATGTGAGTACAGAAATTCATGAAACAATTAAGGACATTAAGGCACAATTCCCCCAAATCGAAATTATAGTTGCCAAAGAACTAGGAGCAGATGATATCATAGCGAATTTGGCATGCTCACGTATTAAGGAGACCATTGGGACATGAATAGAACAAGGATGGGGTAAAAGATGAAATGAAAAGATTAATTGAGTTGTTCAAAAATGAAGAAAAACGAATCATACTATTTCTAGTAATATCCGCCTTATCATTAATTATTAGCTTTTTTCATATTGGAAATTTAAAGATTGATCTCGCCTGGTTAGCGATTATTTTGTGTGGTGTTCCTATCGTTAAAGGTGCAATTGAAGGGCTTGTACATGAATTTGATATTAAAGCAGACGTTTTGGTTGCACTTGCACTTGTTGCTGCTGTATTGATTGGTGAAATTTTTGCAGCGGGCGAGGTTGCCTTCATTATGACTTTAGGTGCGTTATTAGAGGAACGTACTGTTGCAAAGGCTCGTGCTGGTATTGAAAAATTGGTACATCTTACCCCTCACACTGCTAGAATTGTTCGTAATGGAGTAGAAACTATAATTCCTGCCGAGCAAGTTCAGATTGGCGATATGCTCCGTGTGCTTGCAGGTGAAACCATTACTGTTGATGGAGTGATTATTTCTGGACAAACCTCTATTAATCAATCGGTAATGACAGGTGAATCGCTGCCAGTTGACAAAGGTGTTGGTGATGAGGTTTCTAGCGGTACGGTAAACCAGTTCGGAACATTTGATATGAAAGCTACTAAAGTTGGAGAGGATAGTTCACTACAGAGAATGATTAGACTCGTAGAGTCTGCTGATGCAAGCAAAGCTAAAATTGTAGGTATGGCAGATAGATGGGCTACTTGGATAGTTGTGATTGCTCTCGTATCTGCAATTGGTACATGGTTTGTTACGGGAGAGATAATTCGTTCAGTTACCATTCTTGTTGTGTTCTGCCCATGTGCTTTAGTACTTGCAACCCCTACCGCCATTATGGCTGGTATTGGAAACGCTACCAAATATGGAATTCTTGTCCGTGAAGGGGATGCTCTTGAAAGACTAGCAAAAGTGACTAGAATCGCCTTTGATAAAACTGGCACACTTACTTATGGTAAACCAACTGTTGTAGCAGTAGAAAGCTTAAATGCAAATATAAGTTCAGAAAAATTATTAAAACTGGCAGTTTCTGCTGAATTACGTTCCGAGCATCCATTAGGACAGGCTATTGTTTCGCATTTTAGAACTTTGTCAGATACGACTTTAGAAGAGCCAGAAGAATTTCTAATGATTGCAGGTCGTGGTGTGAAAGCAGTTATTTCAGGTAATACAATTTTGGCAGGAAATAAAGAATTACTACTTGAAAACTCAGTAGTTATATCTCAAGAACTGTTAGACAAGGTTACTGGATACAGAAATGAAGGGTGCACAGTTATCTATATTGCTATAAATGGATGTGAGGCAGGTTTTGTTGCTTTATCTGATACATTACGCAAAGAATCAGCCGATGTAATTAGGAAGATTAAAGCTCTCAATGTAAAAAGTGTATTACTAACTGGAGATAACCCACAAGCAGCTTCTCATATTGCCAAGAGTGTTGGTATTACTAGTTTTTATTCGGAATGTTTGCCAGAAGATAAAATGTGTGCAATTGAGCAATATCAGTTAAAAATGAGTTAGTTTGCATGGTTGGTGATGGTATTAATGATGCACCCGCCCTTAAAAAGGCATATGTCGGTATTGCTATGGGTGGTATTGGTAGTGATATTGCTATTGATGCAGCAGACATTGCCCTTATCAGTGATGACATTAAATGTATTCCACACCTATTAAGTCTATCTCAAAAGACAATGTCAACAATTAAGCTGAATTTAGCACTTTCTTTGATTCTTAATTTTGTGGCGATTATACTAGCGATGACAGGTATTTTAAACCCGATATTAGGTGCCTTAGTGCACAATGTGGGTTCAGTTGTAGTTGTTTTAAACTCTGCAAGGCTATTGAATTTTAAAAGTAAATTGCTATTAGGTAAGTCCGTTTGATACAGCATAGAAGATACACCTACAGTATCCTGTATAAATAAGACTGACGAAACAACATTAAAATTAATAAAAGCAATCTATTCTTTAGCTGAAGAAATTACGAAATAAAAAGTGTACCCTTAAACGCTAAATCGAAGTCATTATAGATGCTCTTTTGTTGTAATGTTAGTACACATCATTCTTATTGCGCTACATAAGAAGAATGTTCATTACCCTCTCGGATAATACATAATAATTATAACGCCAATTAATGCAATAAATCCTCCGATTACGTCAAATCTATCTGGAACTACCTAATCAACTTGCCATCCCCATAAAATCGAAAGCACTATAAAAATACCTCCATAGGTAGCATAAACTCGCCCAAAATTAGCGTATGCTGGCTGTAAAGTTAGGATAACACCATACAAAATTAGAGCAATAGCACCAAATAATCCAAACCAAATGCTTTTTCCTCCACGTAGCCACAGCCAAACTAAATAACCACCACCTATTTCAAATACTCCTGCTTATAAAAAATAAAATAGAGATTTAATAATTTCCATTGAAATCGCCTTTCAACATCCAAGAGAATCTTATTCTTGAACCCATAGATATAACTTCCTTGTCACAAGTTTTTTCCAAAAAGGCTTTACATGGGGCCCCTACTCGACTGAATTACTCCGCTATGATCTATTATTATTGAAAGAATTCCTACAATCAAGGATTTGTGCAAGAGGCTTAAGCACAACCTAGAGTTTCGCTTTGACTGTGGATTTACCGTTGCTTATCCCATCATTTTATTTGAAGGCTTAACGCTATTATCGTGTCCCTGATTTCCTGAAGTGCTTCCGTAGCTGGACCTTGCGGCATAATTGATATTCTCTTTAATCTTCGGTTACAGAAATCCAACTTAGAGCCTTAAGATATTACGATTAAGCAAAACAATAATCAGAGTAATCAAGGCGCAACCTAATCCCATAAACAGTGCAGCCACAAAGCTTCCTGCATAACTAGCTAGCCATCCAACGAATATCGCTCCAATGGCAATGAACCCGCGGTCCATCAAAGCGATACCCAAGACTCTTCCTATTAAATGGTCCGGCACAGCGTGTTGTAAGGTAATTCGACTCATGGTACGGTATGTCTGCCCCAAAAGTCCCACCCCATACATGGCCATTAAGGCGAGCTCCATCCGTCGCGTCAAAGCAAACAAAACTAAGCCAATCCCGAATCCTATGCTAGAAACCACAAGAATTTTGCCATGATTGTTCTTAACGTTTAACCAAGATAGGCTAGCGGATGCAGTAAGCGCTCCCGCTCCCGATGCTCCGAGTAAAATACCGAGTCCATCTGGCCCAACTTTCAACAATTCTTTACTAAAAATCGGCATCATACTGGTATATGGAAATCCAAAAAGCATCGGCACAATCGCCAGTATCAAAAGCGATTTGACAACCGAATTGGAACGTATGAAGTTTATCGCTTCCATAATACCCGTATTCTCATGACATTTTTGTTCGGGTAACGTCGCCATTGGCCTAACCCAAAATAGTGAACCTATAACCGCTAGACTTGTTATGGCTGAGATCCGGAAGATGCTCACCGGCTCAACAAAAGTTAATAGAAAACCCGCCAAAGCCGGGCCAACAATCCCCGAAAGATTGGCAAATGTTGCATTTAAAGCGATTGCACTTGCAAGGGCAACTGGGGGGACAAGACTCGGAATAAAAGCATTACGAACCGTTAAGCCCATCGTACTGAATACTGAGCGCAAAGTGACAATCAAAGCAAATAACCAAAAAGGGCCACTGTACATGAGCAGCAGCGCCAAGGTTATGGTGAAAAACATATATCCCGTTTCTAAACGGAGTAAAAGTTTTCTCTTATTATAACGATCAGCCAAAGCCCCTGCTGGAACACTCATTGTAAAGACGGGTAGAAGCCGGCAAGCACTGATTAGTCCGAGATAAAAAGCAGATCCCGTTAATTGCAGAACCGCCCAATTCAAAGCCACAAGGTCCATCCAATCCCCGACTCGGGTAATTAAACTCCCTATGGCATACACCCGAAAATTGTTATAACAAAGTGCAAATGGCTTCAATCAACTCACTTCCGGTTTCTGAGTCCTACTGATTGGGATACACATTGGGGTTCCATAAATCGGGTCATTGATAATTCGACTCTCCATATTGAAAACCGTTCGAACCATCTCCTCCGTCAGAACCTCTTTCGGTTTCCCTTGCGAAAAAACAGTTTTATTATGAACCGCAACGAGATGATCTGCATAACGACAGGCTAAGTTTAGGTCATGCAAAACCATGACAATGGTTCGCTGTTCCTTTTTGTTTAGATCGTACAAGATATCTAAAACCTCAATTTGATGACTCAGATCGAGATAAGTCGTTGGCTCATCCAGCAAAATCATTTCGGTTTCTTGGGCAAGTACCATGGCAATCCACGCTCTTTGACGTTGTCCACCTGAGAGCATCTCCACTTGTTTTTCAGCAAAGTCTCGGGTATTTGTTAATTCCAGCGCTTGGATTACGGCATGCTCATCCTGCTCAGACCACTGGCGAAGCCAGTTTTGATAGGGAAACCGTCCTTGCTTAACCAACTGGAGAACAGTTAAGCCTTCTGGCGCTACTGGAGACTGCGGCAAAATGGCAAGCTTCTTCGCCACTTCCTTAGTCGATTGAGCCAACATATCCTTTGCCTCAAGTAGGATTACCCCATCCTTCGGTCTGAGAAGTCGGGCCATGGACCTCAGCAGCGTAGATTTTCCGCAGCCATTACTCCCAATAAATACGGTAATTTTCCCTTTCGGGATTTGAAGGTTTAGTTGATTAATGATGATGTTCTCGTTATAAGCCAAGGTTAGATTGCTCGTCTCTAATGCAGGCATACGGCCGCCTCCTTATTGGTTTCGATTTTTGTAGAGTAGGTAAATAAAATACGGAGCACCAATCCCCGCTGTGAAAATCCCAACGGGCAAATCCAGAGGAGAAAAGGCCGTTCTTCCGATCAGATCCGCAATCATAACCATCAATCCCCCGACTAAGGCCGCTACTGGCAAAACTTCTCCAAAAGCAGAACCCACCAACTTCCGAGCAATGTGAGGAGCGAGCAATCCGACAAAGCCAACTGCTCCACCGATCGCCACAGCTGATCCAGCCAATGCTGTAGAAATCAAGAGTAAAATCAATCGATCCCGCTGAGTTGAACTCCCTGCTCCCGTTGCGATATCTTCTCCGAGTTGCTGGATGTTAACACTTCTTCCATACACTAATGCAACAAGTATGGCTAATAACCATGGTAAAAGAGCCAGTACATTATTCCACGTTGTCCCGTAAACTGTTCCGGTGAGCCAGATCATCGCTTTACTCGTCAGATGTATTGGACTCATAACGATAAGCATTCTGGTCAAAGCTGAGAGAACTTCGCTAATCCCTACTCCGATTAAGACAAGCCGCATCGGGCTAACCCCCTGCTTCCAAGCGAGTTTATAAATTATAAACATCGCAACCCCTGCACCGATAAATGCTGCTACAGGCATCCATTGAATGCTTATTCCTTGAAACAAGGTAATAAATAGGACGGCTGCCACGGAAGCTCCTCCAGTGACCCCGAGTAAATCCGGGGAAGCTAGAGGATTTCGGATAATACCTTGCAGGATTGCGCCTGATACCGCTAGGGATGCGCCAATAAGCAGCGTGGCAACAATTCGAGGTAAACGGAACGTAAGTATAATTAACTCGTGTTGCCCAGAGCCGAGCCCCACAAGCGTCTTCAGCACATCAAGTGGGTGAATTTTCAACTCTCCTGCCCCTATGCTTAGAACAAAAAAAGCAAAGGTCACGGCAAGTAATGAAAGAGTAATCCATAAACTCCTTTTTTTCAGGAGAACAGAGATGGGGAGTTTACTTCCACGAAAGGCTAAGTACATGCTCATGCTCTAAGTTCTCCTTTCCGTACAACGTAGATGAAAAATGGTGCCCCCAGAAAGGCAGTGACGACCCCAATCGGTAGTTCTCTTGGCATCGCGATAAAACGAGCGGCGATATCGGCACCAAGCAAAAATACAGAGCCCAGTAACGCGCTGTAAAGGATCACCCAGCGAAAATCAATTCCGACGAGATAACGGGCTAAATGAGGCGTGATCAGACCGACAAACGCAATAGGGCCCGCTACCCCTACCGAACTGCCAGCCAGAATAATGATGATTAACCCTATCGCTAACTTAACAAAAACTGTTCTCTGACCAAGCCCGCGTGCCACATCTTCACCTAGTAATAGTGTATTCACCTGACCAGCGATCAGGAGAGAACCAACCCATCCTACAAGCACGAAAGGCATTACGGCCATAAGCATATCGAGACTTCTCCCTGCGACGCTACCAGAAAGCCAGAATAACACTTCATCCAAAACCTTTTCATTGACGACCAACATTCCGTTGGTATACGAGGAGGCAAGCGCACCCAACGCAGCTCCTGCCAAAGTGAGTTTAATCGGTGTCATCCCTCCCCGACCCAGTGATCCTAATCCGTACACCGCAAGTCCACTCAGCGCGGCGCCGAGAAAAGCAATCCACGTGAAAGCCATAATCGAATTCACGGAGAAAAACGTCAAAGCAAAGACGATAAAGAAAGATGCCCCGTAGTTAATTCCAAGTATTCCCGTATCGGCAACAGGGTTTTTAGTGAGTGCCTGAAGTAACGCCCCCGCAACTCCCAAATTCGCACCCACAACTGTAGCCACTAAAGCACGAGGTACCCGAACATCCCTGATGGCGATATGTTCATTTGTCCCATTGAATTGGGTATATGCTTCAATGGCATGCCGCCAGTTCGTGTTAATTACACCATAGACTACACTCAAATATATAAGGAGCACCATCACAAGAAATAGAATAAAGATGCCGCTAAGCTTCAAGGCCGTATTTGTTAACCGCGCGTTCATATCTGATTTTCCTTTCTCCCCAAGAACATGGATTACAATCTAATTTATGATCTCATCATAATGGAACACGCATTATTATGTCAATGATAATCATTTGCAATCGGTTTTCTCTTCAAGTGATGGTTTGGGAAATAATCTTTTTTATCCGTTCACCCTTGATTTTCCGGACTTTATTCTTCAGTTTTTTGAGTATTTCTCTGTTTCCATCTTGACAACTTCTATTTTCCTTGTTACGATCTATCTCATAAATGATAACTATTTTCAATTAGGAGGATGCACAATGCTACGACGTACTTACCAGAAAAGAAGATTATTGAGTTTAATTCTTGTAATTGTTACCTTCCTGGCTTTAACAGGATGCGGAACTTCCACAGCTTCATCAGGCACAGCGGATTCAGCGAAGACCCCTGAAACTCGAATTGTTAAGCATATTATGGGAGAATCAACAGTACCTACTACACCGAAAAGAGTCGTCGTTCTAACCAATGAAGGAACTGAAGCCCTTCTTACCCTCGGCATTAAACCCGTCGGTGCGGTCAAATCTTGGACCGGAAATCCCTGGTACGAACATATCAAGAACGATATGGAAGGAGTCCAAGTCGTTGGAGACGAAGGCCAACCGAACCTTGAAGCAATCGCTGCCTTAAAACCCGATCTCATTCTCGGGAACAAAATGCGTCAGGAAAAGATTTATACCCAACTTTCAGCCATTGCTCCGACCGTCTTTACAGAAACACTTCGTGGCGAGTGGAAGAATAACTTCACGGTTTATGCGGACGCTTTAAATAAATCGACTGAAGGACAAAAAGTCATCGGCGATTTTAACAAGCGCATCGCGGACTTCAAAAAACAAGCAGGAGACAAACTCTCTACTCAAGTTTCGATCGTTCGTTTTATGTCGGGTAAAACAAGAATCTATTATTCACAAACCTTCTCCGGTATCATCTTGAAAGAGCTTGGATTTGCACGACCTCAATCCCAAACTAAAGATGCTTTTGCTGATGATGTAACCAAAGAGCGTATTCCTGAAATGGACGGGGATATCCTCTTTTACTTCACCTATGAAACCGGTAACGGAGATGCCAACAAGGCTGAGCAAGAGTGGACTAATGACCCTCTTTGGAAAAACCTCAGCGTAGTAAAAAGCAATAAAACCTATAAAGTCGATGATGATATCTGGAACACTGCGGGTGGCGTTATTGCAGCAAATCTTTTACTAGATGATTTAGGCAAGTTCTTCTTAACAAAATAGTAATAAAGACCGGAACTAAGCTATTTGTGCTTTGTTCTGGTCTTTTGAATGCTTCTGAACTGTATTGGTAACCCCGCTGCTTTCTGTTACGCAAAGAATTAGGATATTGATGTAGGCTACCTCTAGACAGGGGAACATTATTGGACCCGTTTTGTAATCATATAGTTAATAACTAGAGTAGATATTTCAAGCACACCAGTCCACAAGATGGGCGTGGTTGATGGAAAGAGTAAACCTCCCATAATCCATGAAAGGACAACCACGTCAGTTGACCTTCTTTGCTGTGAAAACTGAAAGAATAGAATTCACTTGGAAGGAAATTACTGCTACATTATTATGCAATAACCTCTCACCCGCCCAAAAGGTGATCATTCGACTAAGTCGTTTAATTAATCTTTGTGACTGAACCTATGAATTTATTTGCGGTTTCATTTTAAATCCGGAAGCCTTTTCTGAAGGCATCCGGATTTACTTTTGGACCAAGATTTATTACTTGGAGATATTATTGAGATCCCAGCTTTTAATATCGGCTAATTCAAATACCAAATGGTAGCCACTTCACAATTGTACCGAATTGACATTAGTATGGCAATTAAATTAGATACCCAAATGATCCATCCTGGTTCGTGTTTTAACTCATGACAAGAAATGTCGAGTTAATAGAAACGAGGGGTACCTGAAACCTGAGCGGAACGGTGAGTAACGACTCCAGAACTGATATTCCGGAGCCGTTACTAAGCTTGAAAACGGACAATCAACACAGTTTAAAATTACCATTGACTAAACAAAATATTAATGCTAACATACGTTTTACATAGGTGATATTGAATATCAATTGCATTAATATAGTAGAAACTATAACTAGTTTTCTATCAGAAAAGGCTTGGTTAACAGTTATCAAATAGGAATAATGTAAAATGATAAATTTAACATTTAGTTGAGTATTTAGAATCCTTAAAAAGAGAGAGCTTATTAAGTTATCAAAATACATATCATTAATAATCATACAGAACTAAAGGGTCCTGTTTAAATCGGAAGAGGGGGAAGGTGTAATGGAAACTTCAATACTGGAGGACAAGGTAATATATGAACAACTGAGTGAAATATGTGATTGGCTTCACAAAAACCTTTACTATGATGGCTATCTAATTCGCTTATTGGACCTTATTGGCGCTACCATGGTGGGCGTAAAACCAGCTGAATTGCTCAAGATTCCTATAAGCGAAGGTGAAAGAAAAAACTTAGCTTTGGAAGAATTAAAAATCTACTTTTCGCGAGATAAAAACATCAAGTTAAGAGAAATAAAGAAACAGAATGGAAGAGTACAAGTTTTGTTTTATCATTCCACTTCTCTAGAAAATACACTTTGCAACAAAACAAACTTAAGATTTCTTAGAGGCCTTGGCTATCCATTTAAAGACGTACTAGGATATATAGGCCATCCTTCATTGAAACTGATTAAGATAAATGGATGGAAAATATATGGTAGTGAAAAGTTGTCTAATAAGAGGTACGAGAGCTTTTTACAAGCCAGGACAAAAGTACGAGAACTTATTTACCCGCTGGCTAACTACCATTAAGTATGGAACGGGAAAGATCTGTAGTGCTCCTGAATGAGAGGAGTAATTTTTTAACACACATATTGAGAATGATTATCATATTAATACTTAAGTCGCACTAATAAATTAAGTAGATATATAGGTTTCCATAGATTAAGGAGGGACATTATGCAAATTAGCAGAAGAGAATTTCTAAAATGGTCCGTCGCAGCGGCAGTAGCCCTAGGTTTAGAAGTCAGTCTTGGTAGTGTTAGCAATGTTCTTGCAGCTGAAACAGATCCACCGATTATTTGGCTTCAAGGATCAGGGTGCTCAGGTTGTACAGTATCGACGTTAAATGTTACTAATCCCACTACTATTGACAATGTTCTCTTAAACAAAATCAGTATGAAGTATAACAGCACCCTGATGACCGCTTCTGGTGACCTAGCAATGCAAACCTTAGACCAAAGTGCAACTCAATATAAGGGGCAGTTTATTCTAGTGATTGAGGGTGCAGTGCCAACTGGTGCCAATGGAAACTATTGTGTCATTGGAGAAGTTGATGGAACTCACTTAACCATGGAACAAGCTGTCTTGAAGTATGGACCAATGGCAAAATATGTGGTTGCAGCAGGAACTTGTGCTTCCTTTGGAGGGGTTTCGGCTGCAGGAGCCAATGCAACGGGTTGTCTAACCGCCAGCTCTATACTTAGTGGAAGGACTGTAAACCCTGTGGTTAATCTACCTGGATGCCCGGTTCATCCAACGGTTCTAATTCAAACACTTTTAGATTTAATTCTCATTGGCATGCCTTCACTTGATAGGTCTAACCGACCAAGTAACTATTTTGGAACAAAGATCCATAGTATGTGTCCGCGAAAAGGAACCACTGTTGTAAAACAACTGGGGCAATATGGGTGTTATAAAAACGTAGGCTGTAAAGGACCTGGTACTCAAAATGTATGCCCTTCAATGAAATGGAATAATGGACAAGCATGGTGCATTGGGGTTAACTATCCTTGTATAGGATGTGCGAATCCTGATTTCCCAGCGAATCCTCTATGTAAGGTATAATGAGTAATTTATTAAGGGAAGGGATGAAATCAATTGAGTACAATAGTATTAGATCCGATTACTCGACTCGAAGGACATTTGAAAGTTTCGGTAACCCTTGATGCCAATAATGTTGTAACCGCTGCTCAGGCAACGGGTAACTTATATAGGGATTTTGAAAATATGCTGATCGGAAGGGGTCCGAAGGATGCATCGTTTCTAACCCAACGAATTTGTGGAGTTTGCCCAGTTTCTCACGCTATTGCTTCCGCAAAGGCTACTGAACAAGCCGCAGGGTTTACGCCAAGTCTTCAGAGCTTATTATTAAGAAACTTGATTCAGGGTGCTAACTTCATCTCTAGTAATGTTTTGCACTTTTACCAACTAGCATTAATGGACTATGTTCAAGGCCCACAAATGCACCCGTGGACGCCTGGATATACGCAGGATTTCAGATTTAATGCGACCGACAGTCAAGTCTTGATTAATAACTATGTCGCAGCATTATCCATAAGAAGACAAGCACATGAAATGGGAGCCATCTTTGGCGGAAAGCTTCCCCATGTCGGCAACGTAGTTCCTGGTGGAGTTACCGCAATCCCGTCCGCGACAGACATTACAAACTTCCGCAATTATTTAAATACTATTACTACGTTCATCCAAACTACGTATGCAACTGACGTCAACAAATTAGCGTCAACTTATAGCGACTATTATACGGTAGGCAAAGGGTATGGTAATTTGATATCCTTTGGGGTCTTTGATACAAATACGTCTGGGAATAAGCTATATCCGGCAGGAACGGTAACTAATGGCACGATCGGGAGCTTTACACAGACAAATATCAAAGAATATGTGGGACATTCTTGGTATTCTTCACCATCAGGCTCTAATCCGGCCTCAGAGACTACGACTCCAAGCTTTGGTAAAGCAGGTGCTTACACTTGGTTAAAGGCACCGAGATATAATGGAGCTGCTTATGAAGCGGGTAGCATAGCAAGAACATGGCTCTCGGGAGAGTATCGTCGCGATGTTTCTGTCATGGACAGGCACTTAGCGCGCTACACAGAAACGAATAAAATTGCGGGGAATATGCAAACCTGGTTGAATCAAGTGGTTGTCGGTCAAAATCAGTTTACTAATTTAGGAACTCCTGCTTCTGGCTCTGGAATAGGGTTAACTGAGGCACCCAGAGGAGCACTCGGTCACTGGTTATCGGTTGCAAGTTCAAAAATTACGAAATACCAAATCGTTACTCCAACTTGCTGGAACGCTTCACCTATGGATGATGCTGGCATTGTAGGGCCGATGGAAAAGGCTTTAATTGGAACGAAGGTTGTAAATACTGCGCAACCCGTCGAGCTTTTAAGAATCGTTCACTCCTTCGATCCCTGCACAGGATGCTCCGTTCATGTGATGTCGCCTGAGGGACTGGAAATGTCCAACTTTGTGGTACAACCCTTAGGAGTTTAGCGATGAAGGACACGGTCATCATTGGAATTGGTAACATTCTCCTACAGGATGATGGCGTGGGAGTTCATGTCATAACACACCTTGAAAATGAAACCCTTCCATCGACGATTGAGTTAGTCGATGGAGGTACTTCCACCCTAGATACACTTGGCTACTTTTTGGACTATAGAAAGGTCATTGTGGTCGATTGTTTGAGAGCAGGCTTGAAACCAGGCACTATCTATAAAATAAAACCGGAAGATATTAAGAATTATCAAAAAGAAGACCTTTCTATTCATGATGTTCAGATCTTGGATGTTGTGAAAATGGCAAATATGATGGGTCAATATCCTGAGGTTGTTATCTTTGGTATAGAACCGAAAACAATCTCGGTTAATTTAGAAATGACGGACTTGATGTATGCCAAAATACCTGAAGTGATTGCGAATATTAAGAAAGAGCTACTCTTAGATGTCAAAGTAGTCTTAGGTGAAACTAATGCATGAAATTTCTATTATCCAAAGCGTAATTGAAATTGTCACCAAGCAAGCCCTTGAAAATAATCTAACAAAAATTAATAAAGTTTCTTTAAGAATAGGAGAGCTATCCGGTGTCATGCCTGAATCCTTAGAGTTTGCTTTCGATAGCTGTATCAAAGGTACGATGCTGGAAGAGTCCACATTGAACATAGAAATCGTAAGCGCATTAGGTGAGTGCAAGAATTGTAATCTAGAATTTCCAATAGAACATTTTAGCAAGCTATGTCCCAGCTGTAACAAGTTCTGTACGAACATTATTCGTGGGTATGAGCTTTATATCAATACCATTGAAGGAGACTAAACGATGAGTGAGATTAAGGTAGTTGCCAACATCCTCCATACAAATGAGGAGATAACCTCTCTAAATAAACGATTGCTCAATGAAAAAGGGATCTATGTTATTAACATGATGAGTTCTCCAGGTTCTGGTAAGACATCGCTGCTGGAAAAGATCATTTCAAAACTTAAAGATAGAATTAGAATTGCAGTTATTGAAGGGGACTTGTACACAACTAAGGACGCCGAAAGAATCGAGGCACAAGGGGTCCCAGTGGTTCAGATCAACACTGGGGGAGCTTGTCACTTGGATGGAAAGATGATCAAAGGTGCCTTAGATTCTTTAAACCTGGATAATGTGGATTTGCTTGTGATAGAAAATGTCGGCAATTTAGTCTGCCCAGCGGCTTTTGAACTGGGTGAAGACATAAAGATCACAGTATTGAGTACCACGGAAGGTAATGACAAACCCTTGAAATATCCGCGAATGTTTGAGAACAGTGGGGCAATTATTTTAAACAAAATGGATTTATTGGAACTGACTAATTTCGATAAAGCCGAGTTCTACAAAGACATTAACTCTCTTAATGCCTTAGCGACTATTTTCGAGACATCCTGTGTTAAAGACCAAGATCAGGGTATTGATGAATTATGCTCATGGTTAAGTCAGCAAGTGAACATTAATAGGCAGTTGTAAAGCATGTATCTGATTAATACTTTTACGAACTAAAAAGGGGGAGATCAGTGTGTGTCTTGCCGTCCCGGGAAGAGTGTTAAGCATTAAGGGGCAGATGGGGATTATCGAAGTTGGAAATATCAAAAGAAAGGTCTTTTTGCATCTAGTACCGGAGGTATCCGTCGATGATTATGTGCTTACGCATGCAGGGTGTGCTATTCAAATGATTGACGAAGTAGAGGCGAAAATTACACTTGATATATTAAAGGAGTTAGCCGAAAGTGAAGTTTGTCGATGAATTTAGATCGAGGGACTATTCCAGACTATTAGTAGAAAAGTTGCAAAATCGTTCTGGGGATAAGATTAATATCATGGAAGTCTGTGGCACTCATACTATGGCAATTTTTAGGTATGGTATTAGAGACGTTCTTCCAGCCAATGTGACGCTTATATCCGGACCGGGCTGTCCTGTTTGCGTTACTCCTCAGAGCTATATCGATACCGCCTTAGACCTTTCAAGTCGAGAGGATGTCATTCTAGCAACCTTTGGGGATATGATGAAAGTTCCGGGTAGAAAAAGCTCACTCCTAAAGAAAAAGGCGGAAGGTTCGGATATTAGACTGGTGTACTCTCCTATGGACTGCCTCACCATTGCTGCGGACAATCCTACTAAAAAGATTGTTTTTTTGGCAGTAGGCTTTGAAACAACCGCACCGATGACTGCGGTAACGGCTATTGAGGCAAGAGAAAAGGGCCTAAGCAATCTTTTTTTCTTTACAGCCCATAAAATAGTGCCCCCTGTTATGGAAGCACTGGTTACTGATAAAGAGTTGAACTTGGACGGCTTTTTATTACCGGGAAATGTTAGTGCAATTATTGGAACTGAACCTTACGAATTTCTAAGCAAGGATTTTAATATTCCTGGAGTAGTGACTGGTTTTGAACCCGTAGACATACTTCAAGGTTTATATACTTTAATAAGTTTAATAGGCAAAAAGGACTATAGTATTGCTAATGACTATAAACGAATAGTAAGAACTTCCGGCAATTCTGAAGCTAAAGAGTACATGAACAAAGCCTTTAATGTTGTTGACTCTAATTGGCGAGGAATCGGCAAGGTTCCCAAAAGCGGCTTGGAGTTTAATTGTGATTTCGAAGAGTTTGATGCCCTTAAGCATTTTAAAATTAGTTATGAAGAGTATGATGGCAGCTCGGGATGTCGATGTGGCGAGATACTGAAAGGGAAAATAAATCCAACCCAGTGTCCCCTTTTTAAGCAAGCTTGTACACCGGAAAATCCCATTGGATCTTGCATGGTATCGTCAGAAGGCACTTGTGCGGCTTATTTCAGATATTACAAATAACCCGGGAAATGGAGGAGTAAAATTGAGTGCCATAACACTAAGTCACGGAAGTGGCGGTACCCAAACCAACCAATTAATCAACGATGTATTTTTTAAATATTTCAGTAACGATATATTAAACCAGATGAACGATGCAGCTCACTTAGCCATAGACTTTAAGAAACTAGCGTTCACCACAGATTCTTTTGTGGTAAATCCGCTTTTCTTTAAGGGAGGAAATATCGGTAAACTAGCGGTTTGTGGAACAGTCAATGATTTAGCCGTAAGCGGAGCAAAACCACTTTATTTAACATGCGCCTTTATTATTGAAGAGGGCTTTTCTATGGCCGACTTAGAGATTATTGTTAAGACCATGGCAGAAGAGGCGGAGAATTCTGGGGTAAAAATCGTGGCTGGAGATACCAAGGTTGTCGAAAAGGGCAACGTCGATGGGGTATATATCAATACTTCAGGAATTGGGGGCATTTATGAAGATGTCAATATAAATTGTGCCAATGCTAAGCCAGGCGATGTAATAATCGTCAACGGTACAATAGGGGATCACGGTATGACGATAATATGTGAAAGAAACAACTTCGGTTTTGAGGGAGATTTGAGCAGTGATTGTGCCTCTTTGAATACATTAGTTGATCGCATGTTAGAGGTCTACAACGGAATTCATGTGATCAGGGACGCTACAAGAGGGGGAGTAGCATCGGTTCTTAATGAAATTAGTGACTCTAGTAATGTATCTATAGTACTCGAAGAAAATCTCCTTCCAATAAAAGAGGAAGTAAAAGGTGCAGCGGAAATGTTAGGCTTTGATCCATTATATATTGCAAATGAAGGAAAGCTCTGTGCCTTCGTACCAGAAGCTCAGGCACAGCAGGTGCTTTTGGCCATGAGAACACACCCATTAGGTAGGAATGCCGCAATCATCGGTAGAGTAACAAATGAAATAGGTAAAAAAGTATATATGAACACCATTGTTGGAGGAAAAAGACTCGTGGATAGGCCATCGGGAATTCTACTTCCTAGGATATGCTAAAGCGGTAAATGGGATTAAATCTGCAAACCATTCTTAAGTCCTCCACCTTGGTTTAGGTTGGAGGGCTTTATAACATAATTGAACGATGGGTTTTAGTGGCTTTATTTGATAAGGATGTGCATTATGACTATTAAGAGATATTTCATTGTGGTTAACGGGATTGTACAAGGTGTAGGATTTCGTCCTTTTGTCTATAATCTAGCGAATTCCTTTGATTTAAAAGGAAACGTTCATAATAATTCTGACGGTGTTCACATTGATGTTGAGGGTCATAAAGAAACTATCAGCAAATTTCTGCAAAGAATAGAACACAATCCACCGCCACTTGCCCGAATAGAAAAAATATCGATAAGAGAAGAAATAGTCAAAAACTATTCCTTTTTTGAAATTATAGAAAGCAAAAAAACATTTGATATAATAACCTTAATATCACCAGATATAGCTATTTGTAAGGATTGCGAGGAAGACATTAAAAGCTCGACAAATAGGAGAAGTGGCTATGCTTTTACCAATTGTACAAATTGTGGTCCAAGGTTTTCGATAATCAAAGCACTACCTTATGACAGAGAAAAAACCACCATGAATGAATTTAAAATGTGTAAGAAGTGTGCAAGAGATTATTCAGATCCTACAAACAGACGATTCCATGCACAACCGAATGCCTGTCAAGATTGTGGTCCAGAGCTTTGGGTTGAAGATAATGAAGGCAATAGATTAGAGATAAAGAATCCTATTAGTTTTGTTCAAAACAAGCTTGCGGATGGAAAAATATTTGCTATAAAAGGTTTAGGGGGCTATAACCTGGTCTGTGATGGAGGGAATGAAGCGGCTATCCAAACCTTAAGAGCTCTGAAAAGAAGACCCTTCAAACCGCTTGCTGTTATGATGAAAAACGTCGAAACGATTAAAAAGCATTGTAAAGTCACTGAACTTGAAGAAGAACTGCTAACAGGAATCCGCATGCCAATAATTATTTTAGATCAAAAGCAAACCTATGATTTACCAAGAGTTATTGCTCCTAATCAGAAAACTCTAGGTGTAATGCTACCCTACACTCCGCTTCACAGTTTATTATTTTCTGACAAACTTGAAACTCTGATTATGACGAGTGCCAATGTGAATGGACTTCCCATTGAATACACAGACTCCGCTGCTAGAAAGAGTCTGTCTGGGATTGTTGACTATTTTTTAACACATGATCGGGAAATTTATATGCCAATTGATGACTCTGTCTTAAGGGTGGTGGAGGAGAAACAAACGATCATAAGAAGGGCCAGGGGCTTTGCACCAGAGCCCTTTAAGGCATTAAATATGAGGGATATCTTAGCATGTGGTCCAACTATGAAAAATACCTTTTGTATCAGCAAAGACGGTTTTTTGTTTTTGAGCCAGTTTAATGGGGACCTAGAGAATTTAGAGACCTTTGAACACTATAAAAACAATATTGAGCGTTATAAAGAGTTATTTTCTTTTTCCCCAAAAGTAATCGCTCATGATCTGCATCCGGAATATTTGTCGACTAAGTACGCCTTAGACTATGATTTGCCAAAAATTGCTGTGCAGCATCATCATGCTCACATAGTTAGTTGCATGTTCGAAAACGATCTAGAACGAAAGGTCATTGGAGTTTGTTTTGACGGAACGGGCTATGGGACTGACGGCAAGATTTGGGGTGGGGAGTTTATGGTCTGTGACAGAAAGGAATTTACCAGAGTGGGTCACCTAGATTATGTTAAAATGCCTGGAGGAGAAAAGGCCATTAAAGAACCCTGGAGAATGGCAGTTTCTTATCTATATAAAGCCTTAGGGACTAGAGAAGATTGTGGAAGGTTATTTGAACTATACGGTGAAGCTGCCGAAAAGCTTACTAAATTTTTGGATTCAAATATTAATTGTCCTCAAACCTCAAGTATTGGAAGACTCTTTGATGCGGTATCACATATTATTGGAATCACAGATAAAGTGACTTATGAAGGCCAGGCAGCCATTGAACTTGAAGCCTTATCAGACATCGAAATTCAAGAAGCATATTCTTATAACATAATAAAACAGGATATGTATATAATAGAACTTTATAAAATGATCAAAGAAGTTATCATAGATAAATTTGATGGGGTATCTACTAAAATTATGGCTTCGAAATTCCAAAATGCTATTGTGAATTTGAGTGTAAGCATGTGCACTTACCTCAGAAGAGACACAGGTATCAATGAAGTTGCCTTGAGTGGGGGTGTATTTCAAAATCCCTATTTACTAAAGAAAATCTCACAAAATCTGAAGAAAGAAGGTTTTGAAGTTTATACTCATACCCACTTACCTTCCAACGACAGTGGTTTGGCTATTGGACAGATAATTATTGCTAATTCAATAATTGGAAACGATTAAAGACGAAAGCAGGGGAGACACAGAATACAAATTCTCTTGTCCAAAAGAGAATTTACCTTTTTATTGACGTTCTCAGTGTATATATTGATAGATTTAGCAAATAATATTCTAGTCAATAAATACTTTATAGGGAGGTTGAATCGATGAAAGTACAAAAAATGAATCGTCCAAATGAAGGAATTAAATGTGTTGTTAACACCTGCCACTATTATATGAGTGGAGACCACTGTACAGCAGAGATGATTGAAGTTCAACCTAAAAATGCTCATAGCACTCAAGAAACAGATTGCGCAACTTTTATGCCAGAAGGCTAAGCGTAATAGTCAATCAAGTCAAACAAAACAATATTTTTTCATTTTAATCGCAAGAGGATTCCTATCGCTAGAACAGACGCAGATAAACACAAACTAAAGTCAGCAAGGGGCAGGAAACCACACCGCAGATTTGGAAGCTCAAAGTACAAGTTTCTGCTAATATTAAAAACAGCCGACTCATACTCGGCTGTTTTTAATTTGTCTATATAAATCTTCTGAAGTTGGTCACTTAAGCCAAATATTAAGCTCTTAGTCTCATTAATCGCATACTATTTAATATTACTATTATTGCTGCGCCAGTATCACTAAGGACTGCAACCCATAAAGTAAGCCAACCAGGGAAAATTAGCACTAAGGCAGTTAGTTTAACGAGAAGGGAAAACCAGATATTTTGCTTGATAATCTTGAGCGTTTGTCTACTTAACTTTATTGCGTGAGGAAGCTTTTCGAGAATATTTGCCATTAGAACAATGTCTGCGGTTTCCATAGCCGTATCAGTTCCTGCTCCACCCATAGCTATTCCAATATTAGCTGTAGCTAATGCAGGGGCGTCATTGATACCATCACCAACCATAGCAATAACTTTTCCTTGCATTTGAAGCTCTCTAATCATATTTGCTTTGTCTGCAGGGAGTAATTCAGCGAAGTATCGATCAACTCCAGTCTCAGAGGCCACTTTTCTGGCAGTTCCTTCGTTGTCGCCAGTGAGCATAAGGATTTGTTCGATACCCAAACTCTTTAGCTTGTTCAAAGCACCAACGCTTACATCTCGTACAAAATCAGCAACTAAAATCATACCTAATATTTTTGCCCGAGTTCCTACAACGATAACGGTGTTACCTTCATTCTGTGCATTAATAAAAGGCTTTGAATATCAGGATTAATAACTAATCCCAATTCTGTAAATAGGTTCGGTTTACCAGCATAATATTGCGTTCCGTTAATAGATGCCTCAGCCCCCTTGCCGACAATAGCCTTAAAGGAATCTGCTTGCTGACTGGAAATATTGTAAGCAATAGCATAGTCTAATATTGCTAGCGCAATTGGATGTTGGGAGTATTCTTCAATAGTTCGAGCAACACTTATGATCACTTGCTCAGAGCCATCTATCGGAATAATTCGTGAGACTTTTGGTTTGCCAGCCGTTAGAGTACCATTTTTATCAAAAGCAATCACTTGCACAGTACCAGCAACCTCTAAGGAGGTACCTCCTTTAATTAAGATGCCGTTTTTGGCCGCGTTCCCAATTGCTGATACGATAGCGACAGGAGTTGATATAACTAAGGCGCAAGGGCAGGCTATTACGAGTAACTCTAATGCTTTGTAAACCACTCATGCCATGTGCCTGAACCAAGCAAAGGTGGAATAACCATGGTTAGCAGGGCTAAAACAAATACAATAGGTGTGTAAACCTTGGCAAAACGATCCACAATGGCTTGGGTTTGTGCCTTTTTCTCTTGGGCTTCTTCGACAAGATGAATAATCTTCGAGATTGTAGTATCTTCGATCAGCTTGCTAACTCTGACTTCGATTGAACCGTTCTCATTGATAGTCCCTGCAAATACGGTATCTCCAGTACTTTTGTCGACAGGAATTGACTCTCCGGTAATTGGCGCTTGATTAATACTTGAAGTTCCTGAGATAATTTCGCCATCTATGGGAATTTTTTCTTCCAGTTTTACAACAATAATATCGCCAATCGAAATATCTTCAACAGATACACGGCTCAAATCTTGGCCAATTTTTAACCATGCTTCGGGAGGTGTCAAGTTCATTAAGTCACGAATTGATTCTCGCGCCTTATCAATGGTTTTACTTTGCAGGGTGTTACCCATAGAAAACAACCAAACCACAGTTGCAGCTTCCAACCATTGCCCAATGAACCCTGCACCAAAAGCAGCTCCACGCTTTAATATAGTTTGACACTTACCAAGTCCCAATTCATGACAATCCCACGGGCCGGACACTCATTCGACACGAAATCTACCAATTAAAAATAACTGCAACCGTTGCAACCACCGTTGCAACCCGATCCAAAAATTGCAGTACGATTCAGTACGTGGCTAAAGTTAAAAACAGTATAAACCGCTGTATGACTGCATTTCAGGATTCGCTAGGGTAGCTCAGGATATATTTAAACTCACTCGTAATGTGTAGGTCATCGGTTCGATTCCGACTATTGGCTTTATTGTGATTACTACACACCTCCAGAACCTCCGATAAGGCTAATAATCTGCAGTTCTTCATTTTAACAATTATGGGAAGTTTCATAAAATGTTTATAATCTGGTCAAGCACTTAGAATCAATACAATTCGGAGGTGCTATTTTGTCATCAAATCAGACTACCCACAACAATCATTATATTCCGCAGTTTTACCTTAAAAATTGGAGCCAAGACGGTATCAACATTTATATTTACAGTTTGCTTGTCCCTGATTCCAGAAATCCCTTATTGGATGAATAATATGCTCCGCGAGAGCCATCGGCGGCTCTGTCACACCGAAATATTCACTATTACACTTTTTTGGACAGAACCTTGTCTAATATAGTAGCAATACGCTCCTGAGTACCGGGCTTGCATACTACTTGTAAAGGCTGAACCTGCATAAATTCATGGTAATCATCTGCAGATGTCACAAACACTATGCTACATGTTGACATGGAATCGGATTGCCGTATTTGTTTGGCGGTTTCGAGACCAGTCAGCTTTTTCATACTATTATCAAGAAAAAGAAGGTCAAGAATCATCCCCTGCTTATTAAGTTCTTCGAGAAGCTCTTCACCACTGCCAAATTGGTAAATATCAAATAAAACCCCCTTTTCTTGTTCATATAAATGAATGAATGCCTCCAATAACTGACGACACAAGGGCCTGTCATCGCAAATGCCAATAGTAAACAAAGCTCATCTCCTCCACATATTTAAAACGAAGCTTTTTATTGTACGGGGCGTTCGTCTTCCGTATTGTTCAGCACCAGCAGTTCGAAGCTGGCACGTTCAATATAAAGTTGTTCAGTATCTCTTTGTAACTGCTATAGCTCCGCAATCACATCGGCGGCTCTTGTTGAATAATTTTAGGACAAATAGTCCAATATGTCAATAGGACTTATCGTCCTAAGATATACTTAATTTGGTGATGCTGATGCGATTAAAAATACGTGATGTTCGTGAAGATCATGATCTAACCCAACAACAAGTTGCGGAATACCTAATGTGCGATCAATCTTTATACTCCAAATATGAGCGAGGGGAGCGTGATGTTCCACTAAATATCATGATTAAACTCGCACAGTTTTATAAAACCAGCCTTGATTACCTGGTCGGGTTTACAGAAAATAAACGACCTTATCGCTGAGCTTGCATTTTTCAGCAGCCCGCTAAAATGCTCTGGCATAGTTAGGGTGGAGTAGCCATGTTAAAAAAGAGTATGGGCAGACTTTTCGGAGTTAAATTGAAGGCAGACCGCCTGAAAGGCGCGGGGCACAGCATTCTATTTGATTTGCTACTTGATAAAGAGTTGAACGTACCATAGTTGATCCTGTATTAAAGGCGGCCGTAGGGCTGCCCTTTTGTATCTCGTTGCTAAAAATTCCTTCTCTAATTCTTAGCGCCATCCAAGTTTCCTTTCTTGATCCCCCTAGTCAATTTCTCTTTACTTCTTGGCTTGTAACATACATTTTTTGCGAGAACATGATAATATACCCTAACGGATTGGTTTTGATCCACTAGAGTCCGTTATATGATGGCGGCCCATTCGACCGCCATCGTAGAGGGCGATCCGCCTAAACCTGAGGCGGATCGAAGAGGTCGTTACTCTCTTTCCGCCATGGCTCCACCAGGTCATGGTTAAATGGTTTGTCAGGGGCGGCGAGATGGCAATAGTAATCGTGATCCAGTCGCAGTGTTTGCTAAATCCCTCTGTCATTTGTGCCCAGAATATGGCATAATACAAGGGAATTCTCATTCTCTGGTTATGAGAGAGCGTCAGTCTAGTCCATGGCCCCCAACCGGGGTGGCATCTCGATTTTTAGAGGAGCGAGATTGATATTAATGTTATTGGATGATAAATTCAAGTATACTGATAAGGGAATGATTAAAAGAGGGTCGGCTACTGTCAGGAATTGTAGAATATATGATGGAAATAAGCATGTGATGAATTGAGGGATTTATTTGAACAAGAGATATAAGCTCTGGGAAGTCGGAAGGCAGCTCACCGCAACAGCGCAGGGGAAACTAAAGGCCGATTTAGTCATTAAAAACGGCACGCTTGTCAATGTGTTTACTGGAGAAATTCTGCCCAACACAGATGTTGCCGTAAAATTCGGGCGTATTGCGTTGGTTGGCGATGCAGCGATGACTGTTGGCGAAACAACGGTTATTGTCGACGCACAAGGGATGTATCTGGTACCTGGGTTTATTGACGGGCACCTGCATGTAGAAAGCAGCCTGATGACTGTGGGAGAGTATGCGAAAGCGACGATTCCCCATGGAACTTCTTCAATCTTTATGGACCCCCATGAGATTGTCAATGTCGCTGGCCTGGACGGCATGGCTGCCATGATGGAAGACGGGGCGACAACACCGCTACGCGTTTTCACAACCATACCCTCTTGTGTGCCTGCATCGCCTGGCCTTGAAAACACAGGCAGTACCATAACGTCAGAGGATATCCAAAACACGCTGAACTGGGAAGGTGTCGAGGGACTTGGCGAAATGATGGATTATACCGGCATTTTGAGCGGTAACCCGCAAACCTGCGAAAAAGTGGAGAAAACCCTTGAGGCGGGCAAGACGGTAACCGGCCATTTTCCCCTGATGGATACGGGTGCCGCGTTAAATGCTTATATTGCGGCAGGAATTAGCTGCTGCCATGAATCGACCAGTGCACGTGAAGCTCTCGCCAAAATGCGGCTCGGCATGTATGCCATGATCAGGAAGGGGTCTGCCTGGAATGACCTGCCCGAAGTAATAAAAGCAATTACGGAGCAGACGATTGATACCCGGCTTGCTATGCTCGTTTCCGATGATTCACATGCCGACACCCTTTTGAATTGTGGGCACATGGATTATATCATTCGCCTCGCAGTTTCCATGGGTGTAAGGCCGGTGACGGCGATCCAGATGACAACCCTCAACGCTGCTTGTTGCTTCGGCATGGAACGCGATATCGGGTCGATTTCACCGGGGCGTTTTGCTGACATCAACATATTGAGCGACTTAGCTCAGGTTAGGGTTGAAAAAGTGATCATCAACGGGGAGCTTGTAGCGGAAAAAGGTAGGCTCACAGTGCCTATCGGAAGCTATGTATACCCAGAGCAGCTCAGAGCTTCGATGAAAATAACCCGAAAGATTTTGCCGAGTGACTTTATTGTAAAAGCACCTCTTGGCACGGAGACGGCAAAGGTAAGGGTGATCGGCGTTCATGACTCCAATGTGCTGACGACGGAAATGGTCGAATCCCTGCCAGTTAAAAATGGAGAAGTTAAGCTTGATGCAAAAAAAGACATCTGCAAGGTTGCGGTCATTAACAGGCACACGCCGGAAGGCGGAATGAGTGTTGGTTTTGTCCATGGCTTTGGTCTAAAAAAGGGCGCGGTCGCGTCAACCTATGCCCATGATGCCCACAATCTGGTTGTGTTAGGGATGAGTGATGCCGAAATGGCCTTTGCGGCGAATAAAGTCGTTGAATCTGACGGCGGCATGGTGGCGGTAGAGGGTGAAAAGGTTCTGTCACTGTTGAAAATGCCGATAGCTGGGCTGATGAGCGATTTATCGGCGCAGGAGGTTGCCGATGCGCTTGGTGAGCTTTCTAATGCGTGGGTAGCTCTGGGCTCGTCGCTTGCTTCACCCTTTATGACGATGTCGCTTCTTTCGCTGGTTGTGATTCCCGAAATCAGAATAACGGACAAAGGCCTTGTCAACGTTTATAATAACGGCTTTACAACGCTTTTTGCTGAATAAAAATATAGTTAAGCAGAGAGGGCCTTCAAATTGAAGGCCCTCTCTGCTTAAGCGTGTAATCGACTGACACGTTACGCCACATATCCCCTTAGAATACACAAAAATAGTTATATTTAATCCGAGTGACACTTCACATCGATAAGAGGGAGTGTTGCCCTTTACTCTGTTCGATGTTCATAGCTTGTGAAATTGAAAACAAGAATACATAATACATAGGTAATCTGGGCTTACACTTTGTAGAATTTTTATTTATACTTAATATCAGATTCATTACGCCATCTCTGGGCTAGTACTAATTAACATCAAAGTCACAGGCCAAGATGCGCGCTTCTAAACTGAAAGGGCGTTGCTAAGCTCAAACGCCCTCTTTTGGCATGGCTACAGGGACACTCGACCATCCTTGGTCAGCGCATTGGGGAAGGTATACCCTTTTTTATTTGGGAGGAATTAATAGTTATGGAAATGAAGATGCCAATGAAGATGCCAATGGTACTAGATATCATCAGCGACAATATTATTAAGCACGGTAATCCGCTGGCCTTAAAAGGGTCAGAGGCTGCTGCTTGGGCTAAAGGACTTAACTTGCCAGTTAAAGGGGAATTTCTTTTTTATACAGGTGGAGAATATCAGATGCTCCCCTTTATCGATTCGCTGGTAAAAACGATAACCCTTATGGATCAAGGTAGTAAAGTTTTTTCCATGATGATGGGAGTACGTAACATAATAGAAAAGGCTGGCATCAATGCAGAAAAAATCTATGCTTCGGTCCTGGCTAAGGACAAGGACAGATACAACTCGGTATGCTTTAAGGCTGCGAAAGTGCTCCAAGGGCTAGGGTATGAGTTCTGTTATGCGGGCAATGAAGAATTGTACAGTGGTGCCTTGCTTTATGAACTAGGCTATTTAGACGATATGCAGGAGTACGTCCAAAAAGTAGTCGAAGTGGTCAAGAAGAGCGGGGCCAAAACCATAGTCTGTCTCTCTCCGCATGCTGCAGAAGTCTTTAAGTTTGTCTATCCAAAAATGGTTAAGGATTTTGATTTCGAAATTGTTACTTTTGTTGAGTTAGTTTGGCAACGTCGGGATAAGTTGGCCAAGATTCCTTTTACGGGATCGGTCGTAATTCACGATTCATGTCGCTTAGCTCGAGAGTTAGGCATTCACCAAGAATTAAGAGATATTCTGGAGTGCGTCGGAGTAGAAGTGAAGGAAGCTCCTCGTAACCGGGAATGGACGACCTGTTGTGGCGGCCCAATTAAAATCCTGTTTCCCGAGTTATCCCACGTCATAGGAGCACGCCGTGTGAATGAGTTGAAGGCCAGCGGATCTGAGCATATTCTGACATCCTGTCCGTATTGTTTGTCAGCCTTGGAGGGCGGCCGAGCTAAAGGTGATTCGGCAATTATCGAAGATTTAATCGAATTTTTATATAGGGGGGTTGTAGCATGACAGTCGATTTAAGGAAGGACTTTGTCGAATATGCTAAGTCCCTCAATAATGCCTGCGCAGACACTAACATTCAAAAAGCTCTCACTCGTTCAGTAGACGCATACAGGAACACAGTAGCCGAAACGATGGAACGTTTTCCGCACACTCCAGCATTAGCTGAAGAAGTTCGGGAACTCAAATGCCAGTCTATGGCTAATCTAGACAAATTGCTGGAGACTGCGATGGCTTCCGTAGAGCGTAACAAAGGGAAGGCTTTTTACGCAAAGGACCATCAGGCTGCCTTGGAAATTGCCCTCGGTATAATCGGTACTAATAAAACGATTGTTAAAGGGAAAAGCATGCTAGGAGAAGAGCTTCATCTACGTGAGTATCTCGAGGAAAAAGGTAATGAAGTCTGGGAAACAGATTTGGGTGAGTTTATCCTTCAACTGCGCAAGGAACGTCCTATGCACATTCTCTCGCCCTCGATTCATGTACCGCGTGAACAAGTAGCTGAGGTTTTTAGCAAGTTCTTTAACAAAGAGGTTCCGCCTGACATTGCTGAGGAAGTAAAGGTAGTAAGAGAGTTCATGCGCGAGAAGTACTTTACTGCGGATATCGGTATTAGCGGAGCCAACGTAGTGGCTGCTGACACAGGTGCTATGGTAATAATTGAAAACGAAGGAAATGTGCGCTTGGCTACTGGTGCTCCCCCAGTCCATATCGTGATCGTAGGGGTTGAAAAATTAGTGCCAACGTTCCAGGATGCTATGAAAGTTGCCGAGGTTACTTGGCGATATGCTCAGTATGGTATACCTGGCTATGTCAATATTGTCAGCGGTCCAAGCAAAACGGGCGACATCGAAAAGGTGACGACTTATGGTGCCCATGGCCCTAAAGAATTCTATGTAATCTTCGTTGACAGTGGTCGAAGTGAGATGGCCAAACAAGAGAAGTTCAGCGAAGCTTTGAATTGTTTGCGCTGCGGCGGATGCATGTATGAGTGTCCAGTCTTTCAAGTAACAGCAGGACATTTCGGGCATATCTACATGGGCGGTATAGGCACGATCTGGACAGCATTTGTATCAGGAGGTATGGAAAAGGCAGCCCCGATGGCCTATTCCTGCCTGCGTTGTGGCAGATGTGTCGAAAGGTGCCCGATGAGCATTAATGTACCCGCTATGGTCGGAGAGCTACGCAAACGTTCAATTTATGGGGAATAGTTAAACTGACGTTCATCAAATGAGTTGGTACAAATAGCACAAAATAGCACAAAAGCTGCTTAAATAACTTGAATTGAATTGAATTAAATTGAATTAAATTAAAATTTAATTAAAATTTGTTTTGATTATCTATGTATCCAAAAGATAATACTTGATCGTAGACCTCCTAAGCGGGGGTCTTTTCTCTTTCCCAACAATTGTTTAGTAAGAACAATTGTTGGGAAAGAGAAAAGCGCAGGTTTATATCAGACCTTACGGCAATAAAACTTGATAGAAAGTTTTTAAAATTGACTGAAAAGGGGGTGTCTATAATAAAGCCGCCTGAATATAAACAGGCGGCTTTCTGGCTAATTGTTAAGATGTTAACTGATTAGAGTTCCGAGTGCTCAAGGATAATATGATCATTTTACATAATTTACAACATCCATGTTTCTGCTAACTGGAGTTTGAGAAGGATCAGCATCATAACCAACTATTAGGCATGCAACGCAACGGTATCCTTGAGGAATACCTAGTGCCTGTTGTACAGTTTTGCCAGCTTCGCTTTCGATAAATCTAGTTGGAGAGACAACATAACGTGAGCCAAGCCCCAAGGACGTAGCGGCCAATGACATATTTTCCACAGCTGCAGCGCAGTCTTGATCAGCAAACGGAGCATTCTCTATCGGCGCTGAAGTAATAATAAGTGACGGCGCACCGTATAAAGCGTTATACTCCGTTGGAGCACCCATTAGAATACGCACACCATTGTCTATTTGTTGAAGCAATTCTTTGTTTTGTACAATCGTAAAATGTCTGGTTTGGAGATTCCTAGCGGTTGGGCCAGCAATACCAGCTGATATTATGATTTCCATGTCACTTTCACAAATCTGTTGACTAGTATAGCTCATTGTTCCTTTTCTTTTTAAAATGACTTCGATAGTCTGGTTCAATATAATCAACTCCTAACTCGTTATTAGACTTCAATAACAATTATATCCATGCGATCTTACAATACAAGGGCAATGAAACATTTGGTATTGTGGGCCTGTGATTTTTACCATTTAACATTTTTTATCGGGCGAGGTTTAACCAGTTTTGCCCTTTTAGGGTTTGTTCGGTATTGGTCTTTGTGGATACTTTCTTTCATTTGGGTTTCAGAGTGCATTTCGGTACTAGCACTAAAATGCTTGGCAGTGAATTCGTATTGTTTCATGGCGATTATTTTGGTCCGAAACCACTCGGTGTGCAAGTGCTCGTCCACAAAATTATGTTGAAGAATTTTGATCAACTCTTTATCGCCGTAATTATCTTTGTGCAGTTTCTCAATTAAGTCATTATAATCCTTCATGGCTTTTTGTTCTATCATAATATCAATCGCTAACGTATCTTCTAAACCTGTCATGGATATAAGTTCCCCAGCTACTTTACCGATAATGGGTGAGATAATATCACCCAAAACTGTAGGTTTGCCACCGAGGTCTTTTATTTTCTCCCCGATTTTATCCACATGATTTTGTTCTATGTTTGCGCAACGCTCAAGGACAATGCTGCTATATCTACCTTTAAAGGCTTTGCTTTGAGCGTAGTAAAAGTCTACTTGATTCAACTCTAAAGTGTAAAACCAATTGAGTTTAGAAATGAGTGTGTCCATATCCATTGGGCTTGGCCCCCATTCATATCTTTGTTTCTAAAGAGATTATTACCCGAAAATTTAGAAGCAATACACTTTAGAACCACAGCCCACTAAAAAAGGAAAATCCTTACCTTTGTAGAGGCAGGATTCCAAGTAGTTTGCGGGCTTCAAGGGGAGTAGCGACTGAACGATCCAAGGTCTGAGCTAGGTTTACCAATCGGCTGACGAAGGGAGCATTTCCTTCCGCAAGAACCCCTTTTCGGTAATAAATGTTGTCTTCAAAACCCGTTCGTACATGTCCTCCGAGAATAATGCCGAGTGTATTCATGCTCAACTGATGCCTACCAATCCCGGAAATAGTCCAGGTTGAAGCGGAAGGGATCAAATCGAGGAGAAAAAGCAAATTTTTAGCAGTGGCTGGTAACCCTCCAGGAACGCCTAGGACAAAATTGAAGTGAAGGGGGGCGTGAAGCAAGCCTTGTTTCAATAAGGTCAACGCATTTTGAATCATTCCACCTTCAAAGATCTCAATTTCTGGTTTAACGTGATGGACTTGGCAGGCACGGGCAAACTCCCGAATCATTGGTAGAGGATTACTAAAAACATTATCCCCGAAGTTAACACTCCCAGTACTGAGGGAAGCCATCTCAGGAGCCAAGGTTACGGGGGCAACCCGTTCTTCTGCGCTCATTCCAACGGCTCCCCCAGTGGATACCTGAATAATAAGATCGGTTTCGGTCTGAATGTGCGAAATTACCTCAGCAAAGAGTGCTTTATCTTGGGACGGGTTTCCAAATCGATCACGCATATGTAAATGAACAATGGAGGCACCAGCAACGCGTACTTTAACTGCTTCATCGGCTATTTCACGAGGGGAAAGGGGTAGGTAAGGGGTTTGTTGGCGCGTGACTTCTGCGCCGACAAGGGCGGCGGTAATAATTAATTTTTCCATAAGTCCCTCCGATGGCATCAGCTTACAATATCAGAGAATGGTTTCAATATGAAGAGTGTTTAAAAGCCACGAATGCTGTGGGGATTCGAAACGTTGCTTAGCAATTGGCACCATGCAGGTTCCGCTAGCGCGACAGACAAGTATAGGTATTTCTAGGATTTCAGCGGCCGAATCGCTCCTGAGGAGAGGGGAGATAACTTTTTTTGCTTCAAAGCGCATTTGGCGCGATGTATTGCCATAGTGCGTAATAACACCAGTTGCTTCTATATAGTCTCCGGCTTTGACCGGGGCAAGAAACTCGATATTGTCATAGGCCACAAAGAGACCTTCATCTCCATCGGAGTGGATGAGTAATTCAGTGGCCACATCTCCAAAAAGTTTGAGCATATAGGCTCCGTCAACTAAACCACCGCCGTAGTGGGCATCCCCAGCACTGATGCGCAAACGAAGTTTACTTTCATACATAGATGTCACTCCTTACTTAAATTAGTCTGAGCTAGTACTCTATCAAGAACAAAGCTGGCCACATCTTCAGCATAAGTGCCTGGTCCATAACCTGCATCGTATCCTAATTCTTTGGCTAATTCGTAATTAATCCTTGGTCCTCCAGCAACGAGGACAAAACGCTTTCGTAGTCCTACTAACTCGACGAGTTCGAGCATCCGAGTGAGATTCTGGAGATGGAGGGATCTTTGGGTGACCACTTGAGAGATTAAGATCGCATCTGCAGAGACTTCGAGAGCTTTAGCCAGCAATTCTTCACAAGGGACTTGTGCCCCCAGATTATAGGCATCGATCTCAATATAACTCTCCAAACCTTTATGAGAGTTATACCCTTTCATATTCATAATGGCATCGATACCAACCGTATGGGCGTCGCTCTCGATGCAGGCACCTACGACGACCAGTTTCCGACCGAGTAAAGTACGAATGCGGTTTTCAATTTCGGGTTTTTCTAGATGTTCATGAGAAAACTTAGGAACTTCAATCTCTGTGAAGTCTACACTGACCAGAGAACTCACATAAAGGACGAAGAAGCTAAAGCCTTCCCCTAGATCCTGAGCGTGTACAACTTTCGGTTCTTGAAAGCCACATTGCAACGCAAAGCGTCGAGCGGCCTCCTGCGCTTCCTCTCCAAAAGGCACAGGTAGGGTAAAGGATAGTTGCACGATGCCATCATCAAAAGTATCCCCATAGGGATGAACTTGTTTAAGATCAACAGTAGGCAAGAAGATCCCCACCTTTATTGTAGTTCGTGGCTCGATGTTCGTGGCGTAAGAAGTTTAAGGAAAGGATTCAAGTACTGAGGATTTTTTTCAAAAACACCGTCGAGTCCTCGCCCGCCTAACGGTTTTCGGGAAATATCCGCAAACATGCCTTGCTCAAGGGCCATAAACAGGCCGATCTTTTGAATCTCTTCCAACATGCCGACCGCCTTTTGAAGGGTGGCTTGAGCACGTCGTTGTACTAAGCCGTTTTCAGTAAAAGAAATTTCTTCCTGGAGATGCCGCATGGTCTTGAAAACTAGTTTAGCGGATTCCAGACTGAGAAATCGGTCTTGCATGAGGGGGGTGTGGATTCCTTCCGTGAGCATCCCTAGCAGGTGGATGCTTTGACCAGTTAATACAGAGGCTACATTGAAGAGTGTATCCTGAACATGTCCGCGAAAGATGTCCCCAGTTATATATTTGGTAGGAGGCATGTATTTAATTGGTGAGCGGGGAAATATTTCCCGAATTAGCTGAGCTTGGGCAATTTCATAGAGAAAGGCGTCTGGGACGTCAGGGTTGATTTCCATGGCGTGGCCTAAACCTTGTTGTTCTTCTGGAAGACCAGAGAGAAAAGCAAATTGTTCGTTGAGGAAGTTAGACGCTAGGACAGTGTGCGCTGCTTCAATCGCATCGGCGGTGGTCAGATAATTATCCTCACCAGTGTTGATAATGATCCCAGCAAACCCATTAATTAATCTGGAAAAATATTGATCGATGAACGTGCGTTGCATGTTGATGTCTCGAAAGATGATGCCATACATGGAATCATTGAGCATCATATCGAGTCGTTCTAGGGCGCCCATAGCTGCGATTTCTGGCATGCAAAGTCCGGAACAATAATTTGTAAGCAAAATATAGTGGCCGAGTTCTTGCCCAACTTCGTCGAGTGCTTCGCGCATAATTCGAAAATTTTCTTGGGTAGCAAATGTGCCGCCAAAACCTTCGGTCGTTGGCCCATAGGGTACATAGTCGAGCAGACTTTGACCGGTTGAGCGAATTACAGCTACGATATCGGCCCCTTGTCGGGCAGCTACCCGCGCTTGCAAGATATCTTCATATATATTACCAGTGGCGACTATGGCATAGAGAAAAGGTTCGCTCCTTTCACTAAATTTAGTGATCAAGTCCGCGCGTCTTAGACGTTGTTGACGAATGGTTCTTATCGAAGGTAGAGCAAGGTTGGAGGCTTTCTTACCAATGCTATCCTCAGGAAAATCGGGAAGACTCTCAAAAGACAGTTCCGATCGAGCCAATCGTTCAGCTAGGGCTTGTGGTTCCGCTTGGTAGTGAAGGCAAGCTTTGGCCAACATGCGTGCGGCCCCACCTTCCAGAAGGCGTAGTTTCTTAAGGTGATCGACAACAACGTTTGGTAAGGGAATTCCCTCCGGGTCGATACCTTTTACACCAAGCAATCGAAGAACCGTGCGTTCAACACTGTCCGTACTGTGGGAGACGATAAATGGAGAGATTTGGTCAACGACGTCTTTAGCTAGAGTTCTTGCTTTTATAATAAGATTGTGATCTAGGTTAAGTTTGTTGAGCAGGTATGGGCGAGTCATGTGGAATCACCTTCCATTAGGCATAAGTCCTCTCATAAATTTTTCGAAGGCGGGGGTTTTCTCGTAAAATAGCTAAAGCGATCTCTGCATGTCCCTCGGTATAACCGTTTCCTATCAGCATGGTCACATCTTTACCTACCCCTTCCGCTCCTAGGGCTGCTGCTGTAAACGATGTGGCCATGCTAAAGAAATAAACAATTCCTTTATCCTTCGTGGCGAGGATGCTTGCCAGTTCGGTTTGTGGGATGTTGACCATATTTAAGGTGAGATCCGCCAATTTACCGTCGGTCAAGCCTTTGATTTGGTGCAACACCCAGAGCGCGTCACAGGCATCCCCTTGAAGCGGGATGACTGGAAGACCAGATTCCTTCATCCGCGCAACCCCAGCCTCAGAATGACTAATACCAATCACCTTGCCAGTGACTCCCACACGTTTGCACGCTTCGTGAAGGCATAAGAGCCCAGATTTACCGCCCCCTCCGATGACGACGACCGTATCTCCAGGTTTGACGATCTTAGCCGTTTGGGCTGGAGCACCAGCGACATCAAGTACGGCTAAAGCAAGTTTTTGGGGCATGTCTTCTGGAAGTTTCGCATAAATGCCGCTCTCAAATAAGATCGCTTCACCGCGAATCTCCACTTGATCAACATGCTTGTGTACAGCAATGATTTCAGTGATATGAAGAGGGGTTAGGGATAAAGAGACAAGGATGGCGATCCGATCGCCCACGTTTAGGGGACGGCTTTGTAAAGCGGATCCAATAGTTTTGATTTTTCCGATCAGCATACCACCGGACCCGGTCACTGGATTATGTTGTTTTCCACGCTGGATAACGGTTTCTAAGATGATTTGAGCAATCTTTGCTGGGTCTTCTTCGGCTTGGGTATTGATTTGGCTAAACGAAGCGGAATCAATGTTTAATACCTCGACCTCGATCAAGATTTCGTTATCATAAAGGGTAGAAAAATCGTTGTTTATGAATTTTGCAGGTTGAGGGAACACCCCTAAAGGTCCAAGGACACGATGCGTTCCGTATGGACAGCCTAAAGCCAACTATAAAAACTCCCTTCGCTATATAATAATACTGAATTCGTTCAGATCCACCTTAACATCAAGACTTTGTGCGGGATTACCACTCTCCCTAAATAGGGATGGTTGTCTCAAAAATGGAGGACAAGTCCGCGGATTACTTGGCATGGCGGTGGCGACGGTCGAGGTTTTCCGGTTCTAGTGAAAGTTTCTGATGGTTAAACAGCTTCAGTACGCCGACCCCAGTGTCGTTTTCTTGACAATACTCGCAAACACATACTTCTTGTAATATATTTGGCTCATCATAAACAGTTATGACTCCTTCATAGTTGCGAAGTACGACTTTATTAGGACCCATGGAGATGAGGTATTGGGGACTGACTGGAATTTTACCGCCCCCTCCGGGAGCATCGACGACATAGGTGGGAACAGCATATCCACTCGTATGGCCACGTAAGTTTTCTATTACCTCGATCCCTTTAGAGACAGACGTCCGGAAATGTTCGATGCCGGTAGAAAGATCGCATTGATAGAGGTAGTAGGGGCGGACTCGGTTTTTAACTAATTCATGCACGAGTTTCTTCATAATGTTTGGACAGTCATTGACCCCTCTCAGAAGGACGGACTGATTCCCAAGTGGAATGCCACCATCGGCAAGACGAGCAAGGGCAACTCGTGATTCGGGCGTTATTTCCTTGGGATGATTAAAATGAGTATTGACCCAAATGGGATGGTGTTTGCGCAGCACTTGTACAAGACTATCTGTGATCCTCATGGGAAGGACGACCGGCGTTCGGGTTCCGATACGAATGATTTCCACATGAGGAATAGCCCGTAAGTTAGAGAGCATATAGTCCAAACGCTCATCTGAAAACGTAAAGGGATCCCCTCCGGAAATCAAAACGTCTCGCACTTTTGGAGTTGCCCGTATGTAGTCAAGGGCCTGATTGAAATGTTCTAAAGGCAGAGCCTGATCCGTTTGACCTGCCAAGCGGCGCCGAGTACAGTGGCGGCAATACATGGAACACTGATCGGTTACCAGCAGTAAGACTCGATCTGGATAACGGTGCGTCAGGCCTGGAACCGGAGAATCGGTGTCTTCATGTAAAGGGTCAAATAGGTCATATTCGCCAACATGAAGTTCAAGAGAGGTGGGAACAGCTTGTTGGCGAACTGGACAATGAAGATCATTAGGGTTGATCAGTGAGGCGTAATAAGGGGTGACAGCCATGCGAAGGGTTTCTAGGCAATGAGCAATGCCTGCTTCTTCTCCTACGGTCAACGGTATGACCTCTTTCAGCTCATCAACTGTCGTGATCCGGTGCGAAATTTGCCAGTGCCAATCATTCCATTGATCAGCTGGAATATTGGCCCATTTTAAGAGGGGGTTACGTTTATGCATTCGGGCACGGATACCTCCTATACGTGTGTTGTTATATGATATCTTATTGCGAATGGCTCAGAACATTACCTGAATTGATACTTCTATTAGTAGGGGACCACAATCATGCTGCGATCGGCTTATATAAAATTAGATTTTGTCTATGAAGAGACAATCACTCGGGATTTTCCAACCGACGGTAAATTTTATGGCTCCACTACTCACAGGGGAATGAGATTAACTAAAACTAAGAAGTACAAAAACTAAGACGGAAAAGAAAAGATTGGAAAAATTAGAAATTAAGGATAAAATGTAAGAATCAGACCGCGATGGATCTACCTTTGGAGGTGAATTTAATGGAGTATATGCTTAGTGCGTATGCATATCATAGAATTATTACTGATATAAATGATATGCCAGTAGACTATGAATTTCTAGAAATTAATTCTGCCTACGAACTTATGACGGGATTAAAGCAAGGGGATATTATAGGTAGGAGAATTATGGAGATTGATCCAGGTATTATTAATGACGATGTCAATTGGCTTGAGTTTTATGGTAATGTGGCACTAACTGGTCAGCCCGGGGTCATTGAACATTATTCCCAACCCTCTAACCAATGGTTTCTTGTTCATACAAATTCAACTAGAAAAGGGTATTTCTCAGCGCATTTTATTGATGTCACAACGTTAAAACAAAAAGAATTTGAGTTAGTAAAAAAGAACAACCTGCTAGTTACAGCTTATGAGCAAGTCGTTACTGCGGAGAATAAATTAAAAAAAGAATTTGAAGATGTTCAAAACAACAAAGAATTAACACAGGATAGATATAGGGAAATTGTAGAAAACTCAAACGATATTATCTATAGTTGTGGCTTAGATGGGACTATCACCTCAGTCAACAAAAGTTTTTGCACCTTAGCGGCAAAAACAGCTAAAGAGATCATAGGAGCGAATATTTCCCAATTTCTGAAGCTTGAAGAGACTAACATGGCTTGGAATACCATTTTGCTGAAAGGCATTATTACTAATACAGGCGTTACAGAGCATGGTTTTACGATGCAGGATGGAAGTGTAAGACACTATCAGATAACCCTTTTTCCCATCTTCGATGTTCATAGAAAGATCATTGAGGTTATTGGCATAAATCATGATATTACAACTTCAAAACACAATGAACAAAAGATAATGCTCTTAGCTTATCGTGATTCCCTGACAAATTTGCCCAACAAAAATTTATTTTTAGATCGCTTGAACACGTCTATTTCCACATACAAAAGAACCGCTTCGAAAGCAGCGGTAATCTTGGTAGATTTGGATGATTTTAAAAAAATTAATAGTTCCTTAGGGTATAAGGTTGGAGATGCGATTTTAGTAGAGGCTGCAAAAAAACTTGTTTCTTGTATGCGAGATTACGATACTGTCGCCCGAGTAGGGGAAGATAATTTTTTGCTCTTATTCCAAGATATTAAACATAATAACGAATTATTTCCGATCATTAATAGATTGAAAAAAGTCTTAGGAGATCCTTATAACGTTCACGGTAAGCCAATGAACATAACGGCTAGTCTTGGAATATCAGTATTTCCTGATGATGGTGTTGATTCTGAAGCTATCTTAATGAATGCCGATAAAGCGATGTACAAGGCAAAAGAACTTGGCAAGAATGGTTATTACTTTTTTAACAATGACATCAAAGAAGGGCTCGAACGAAAAATTAAGCTCGAGACTATGCTTAACAATGCTATCAGTAATCAGGAATTTGAATTACACTACCAGCCCCAATACGAAGCTAGGACAAGAAGGCTACGCGGCTTTGAAGCCTTAATTCGCTGGAACAATCCAGAAGTGGGGTTGGTAATGCCAATGGAGTTTATCCCATTTGCCGAAGAAACAGGTCTGATTGTCCCTATTGGGAGTTGGGTCCTCAATACGGCCTGCAAATTATGTCACAAGTTAAATAAGGCTTATGGATTAAATCTAAATATGTCCGTGAATATTTCGCCGATACAGATTAAACAACAAGATTTTTATGAAGTAATCTCACAGGTACTTGAACATTCAGGGATTGAACCCTCTAATCTTGAGTTGGAAGTTCCAGAAAGCGCCTTTAATGGAATAGACAATGTGCTCAGTGTCTTGAAAGTCTTGAAAGATGATGGGATTAGGATTACGCTTACTGATTTTGGGACTGGAAAACTCTCAATTAGTGACTTAAAAAAACTGCCTATTAACATGGTCAAGTTAGATAAAGAATTCATTCACGAAATAGATCAGCCTAGACCTCAAGATGCTTTGGCAGAATCGATAATTTCTCTGGTGCATAAGCTTAATATTGAATTGATAGCTGGTGGAGTTGAAACTAAAAAGCAATTTGACTACCTTATCAAGGGAAATTGTGATAATATTCAAGGATATTTCTTTGAAGAACCGGTGCCCGAAAAAATGTTGGAAGGTATCATTACCAAGGGGATTTTAGAAAATGAAGCGTTAACTAGGGTGATTCAAAAAGCAGGACTAACCTATGAAGGCTTTGTAAAACAAGAAATGCTAAGAATCGGAAGGTCGTGTGATACAAAACTTTAATACCAGAGCCCAAAAGTAAGGGGCACGATGCATCGTGCCCCTTACTTTTGGCTCATTATATAATCTCTTTTATTATTAGTCATGTCATCCGATCGTGAGACTCCCGCTTGGTGTGTGCAATAGTAACCCTAAGGCGGTTAGGTAGCTAGGCAACTTACTTATTAAATATTTGTTATTTATTTATTACGAGATGGGGAGCAGTTGGTTCAAGTAGACCAGAAGCCTGAAGCTGCTGATTGTTCCTAAGTGCAAAGACGACGGTCTTTCTCATGATTTTCTCGTTCAAAGAAGAAGGAGCGAGCAGTTGCATTCTCTTCAAGTAGAGGTGAGCTGATTTTGGGACCGGCCTAAATAATTCCAGCAATAACCCTTTTGCCATTTTAAGACGATTTGCCTTCGCCAGTGCATTTAAGGACTTCAAAGCTCCAGCCAGTACAACCTCTTCTTCCATTAAATCTGTACCAAACGGGAATTGCTTGAAAAGACCTTGAGCTTGATAGGGCTTCAGTAGGGTAGATATTTTTTGGGGTAGATTATTTCTATACTCTTCAGGAATTTCATAATCCAGAGGAATCTTGCCTGCTTTTTTTGCTTGATCGAGGAGTTGCTTTTGAAATCTAGAATCAGAAATATTGATCATCCGAGCGATGACTTCCTTTTCCGGTCGGCTACGAATGTCTGCAATTCCATACTCGGTCACCACGATATCCTTAAAATGTTTGGGTATTGAACAATGCGCATAGCTAAAGACGATGTTGGATTTGAGGCTTTTGCCCGACCCTTTTGTACTTTTAATCATGATAATAACCCTGGCATCCGGAAGAACATGACCCATCGCGACAAAGTTGTATTGGCCACCGATTCCACTAACCACTTGACCATTCGCAAGTTGATCTGAGGCGATGGAGCCTAGAACACTGGCCACCATGCCAGTATTTATAAAGCGGGCATCTTTTCTCTGTAGGGTCCTTAGTTCTTCACCACCATAAAGCTGGTTAACCTTTTCGACAGCACACATGACAAAGAGTTTTCTCTCTTCTTCGCTCATATCATTAAGAGCTTGGTAAAAGGCTTTCGGACCTAAAAAGAAGGCACCCTGGATTACATAACCCTTGAGAAGTTCCTTTCCAAGCAGCTTTCGAATCTCAAGTCTGTTTTTCTCATCATTTAAATCAGCCGAGTAGATGAGCTCTCCATCGATAATAGAATGATTTTCATAGCGAAGGCCCTTTTTGAGAATTCCATACTCAGTAAGAAAGGCAAAGTCTTTGGCCTTAAGGTTTGTATGGACCGCTTTCATTTCCAGTAGCTGGTCAATGATGTCCGTAGGGATGTTGTTAGCAGATAGTTTGCCGTTATTAATTAATTTCATCAGAGGGATGCTGTCAAAAACCTTCCGCTTTAGAATTTTGCTTTTATACATCTGCATAAAGGCATCGACAAACATCTCGGATGAGCCATATAGTCCCTCGCTGAAGACTCCAGTATCTCCCCACTCCGCAATGAGTTTTTTATAGCGTTTAGTTAAGCCGACCTTGTCCAAGACTTCCTGATAGATATCATTATGTTCATTGCGCATAATAAGTCCAGAAACAATAGCATCGCCAAGGGCACCAATTCCGACTTGGATTGTGCCACCGTCTTTAATCAAGGTACTGACATTGATGCCAATCATGTGATCGGACAGGGCAACGGCAGCTTGAGGAGGGCAAAATAGTTCATAGTTATATTGTGGCCCCTGCAGAATAATGTCATAGTTTTCAGCTTCTATAACAGCATCACCATACATAAAAGGCAATTTACTATTTGCTTCCCCAATAACAACAACCTTTTCGCCTCTGGCCTTCATGGCATTCATTTTTCGAATCGTTTCCAGACAGATATCTGGGTTGCAAGCCATGGAATATGTGGTTTTGCCATTGATCTCTTGGTAACCAATTAGTTCGCCGAAGACATTGGTTCCAAGTGCTAGAGCGTCACGAACGACATGAGTATAGTGTGAAGACAAATGATTTTGCTGAGGTGTTGGATTATTCAGGTAGCTGCCCGCTTTACCGAAAAACTCGAAGACTTCAATATTATTCGGAAGTTTTCCCTCTCTGAAATCAAGCATGTAGTCAAATTCTGGAACTTCCGCAAAAACTCTATCGGAAAGAGGTTGGATAAACCTTTTTTCTAGGTCAGAGTGGCCTTTTGGTTTTTCAAGGGAGAGAGCAGTAATAATCTTTAACGAGATTTCGGGATTTCCCTTGGCTCGTTTGTATAGTTCATTAATAAAGAGAACTGGTTTACCTAGACCAAGGGTCATAGAGAAGGTGATATCCTTCCCTACATATTCAATCACTTCATCAACACATTTTGCTACGTCGTTATAGATCCTTCCTGGCTTTTCATTCAACATACTAGTCGCCTGCCATTTCTTCGAAATTTTCTAACAACAGAGAGTGAAGTTGGAGGTATATTATTAAAAGCTTAGAATATTCAATTTATGAATGGCTATTCACTCATTAATTGAATATTATCACAAATGGGTAAATAATGTAATATAAAAACAATGAATTATTTAATTAATTTGGATTATTCAAGTACATAAAAAAATATAAATAGGGGTAGTAACTAAATCGCTTTCGATTTTGATACTACCCCTATATTGTGACTATCAGAAAAAGTGGAGATGTAGAGATTCTTCAGCTTGAGTGGAACGAGTTCACTAGAAGGGAGTTAGCTGCTGATAGGTTTGCTGTCTGAGGTAGGAATTTGAGGAAGTCGGGTATTAGAAAGACTTTGGTTATTTCTTAAGGCAAATATAACTAGCTTTCTCATGATTCTTTCTTTAATAGAAGACGGTTTTTCAAGGCTCAAGCGTTCCATGAAGGGATGGGCGGATTCTGGGACTGATCTAAGGAATTCCAAGAGTACTCCCGTTCCCAGTTTAAAACGACTTCCGTTCGAGAGCCTTTTTAAACCCTTTAACGCACCACCGAGGATGATTTCGATTTCAGTTAAATCCGTCCCGAATGGAAAAGCTTGAAAAACACCGTGAGTTTGATAGGGTTTCAGTAAGGCCGCGATTTTTTCAGGTAGATTATTTCTGTACTCCTCAGGAATTTCGTAATCAAGGGGTATTTTACCCGCCTTTTTCGCCTGAGCAAGTAGCTGAACTTGAAAGCGAGAATCAGCAATATTGATTATTTCGGCAATTACCTGTTTCTCGGGTTTGCTTCTAACATCGGCGATTCCGTACTCTGTAACAATGATGTCCCGCAGATGCTTAGGTATGGAGCAATGCCCGTAACTGAAGACTATGTTAGATTTAAGACTTTTGCCAGATCCTTTGGTGCTTTTAACCATCATAATAACCCTAGCATCTGGTAGGGCATGCCCCATCGCCACAAAGTTATATTGTCCACCGATACCACTGACAACGCGACCATCAGCGAGCTGGTCTGATGCAATGGACCCGAGTAAACTTACCACCATGCCCGTGTTGACAAAACGGGCATCTTTTCTTTGTAAGGTTCTCAGTTCTTCCCCTCCATAAAGCTGATTGACCTTTTCAACACCAGACATGCCGAAGAGCTTTCTTTCCTCTTCACTCATGTCATTCAGGGCTTGGTAGAAGGCTTTAGGACCAACAAAGAACGCGCCAAGGATAACTTGACCGCCTCTCAGCTCTTTTCCAAGCAACACTCGCATTTCGCTGAGGTTTTTTTCGTCATTCATATCTGTAGCATACTCAGTTCCACCGTCTCTAATCTTACCTAACTGATAGGTAAGACCATCTTTTAGAATCCCAAATTTCGTGAGAAACGAAAAGTCTTCTTCACTCAGTTTAGAATGGATGGCTTTCATCTCAATCAGTTGCTCAATGATGTCTGAAGGAATGCTTTCAGCCGTGAGACTTCCTTCATTGATAAGTTTCATGAGGGGGATACTGTCAAAGACTTTTCTTTTTAAGATTTTGCTTTTATACATCTGCATAAAGGCATCGACAAACATCTCTGATGAACCATAAAGTCCTTTCTGGAAAACTCCAGTCCCTCCCCACTCGTCGATTAATTTTTCGTATCGTGTCACAATGTTGGTTTTTTGGAGGATCTCCTGATATACATCATTATGTTCGTTGCGTAGGATAAGCCCTGAGACAATAGCGTCACCAAGGGCGCCAATGCCTACTTGGATAGTGCCACCATCTTTAATTAAGGTGCTGACATTGATACCAATCATATGATCGGAGAGTGCGACGGGGTCCTTAGGAGGGCAAAAAAGCTCATAATCATATTGTGGTCCTTGAAGGATAATGTCATAGGTATCCGCTTCCATAACGGCATCTCCGTACATAAAGGGCATATTTTTGTTCGCTTCCCCGATAATAGCGACCTTATCTCCTTGGGCTCTTTTCTCCTTAAGTACCCTAACAGCCTCTATACTAACATCTGTGTTACAACTCATAGAATACATTGTCTTGCCGTCGATTTCTTGGTAGCCAACAAGTTGGCCGAAGACGTTTGCACCCAAGGCCATAGCATCCCGAGAAGCATGGGTGTAGTTCGTCGCTAAGTGATTCTGTTGGGCTTCCGGGCTATTTAAATATCCACCTGCTTTACAGAAAAATTCTAAGACTTCCACGTTTTTAGATAGTTTTCCTGCTCGGAAATCGAGCATATAATCAAATTCTAGAACACCTTCGAAAACCCTGTCCGAGAGCGGTCCTAGGAAACGTTTTTCTAAGTCAGTATGGCCTTTTGGTTTCTCAAGAGCCAGGGCAGTAATAATTTTAAGCTTAATTTCAGGATCCTCTTTAGCTCGCCTGTAAAGTTCATTGATAAAGAGAATAGGTTTACCAAGGGCAAGGCTCATACAGTAGGTGATATCCTTTCCGACATACTGAATTACCTCATCAACGCACTTTTTCACATCGTCATAAATTATTCCTGGAGTATCATTCATGTTATAGTCGCCTACCATTTCATTAAAATTTTAAGTTATGAATAGGTCCAACTGATAAACTGTGAAGCTAATAATTAACGAATTTTGTGAATAGCCATTCATATAACTGAATCTTATCATATTTTCGATGATAATATAATAGAATAATCAAAATAAATTAATAAATTAAATATAGTGCTACTTATCAATTAACTTAGCAGCAGGAAAGTAGTACAATCATGAGTTTGACAATATTTCGTAATAACAAAAAGCAGCCCAAGAAGCGGGACTGCTTATTAAGTAATACCTATTACCTAATATATTGTGTAATCTCTGTGAACGGAGGCTATAACGATATATTCTTTCTAAATGAAGGAATATATTGGCTTGTGGAGAATTGAAATGAGATGGATTTTAGGACAAAGTGAATTCGTTAAATAAAGAGACTTTTGACACCGAGGCAGAGCACGGGATGCCAACTCCCACTTGTTGAATTGCGCGACTTATGTGATTGGATCAATAAAAGAGTACTGGGGGAAATCCTATGTCGAGGAACGAGTTTACTTTTAGATCGGAAGAGGGAACAGAGATATTTGTTTCTACTTGGATGCCAGACGATAAGGTTACGGCTAAGGGTATTGTGCAAATAGCTCATGGTATGGCAGAAACAGGGGCGCGATATGAGAGATTTGCCAAGAAACTAACGGAAAATGGTTATATCGTCTATATTAATGATCACCGAGGGCATGGGAAAACCGCAAAGACGGTTGGAAATGTAGGGTATCTCGCAGAAACGGAAGGGTTCAAATGGTTAGTAGAAGATCTCCATCAACTTAGTGCAATCATTAAAAGGGAGAAGCCAAATTTGCCGTTGTTCTTATTGGGACACAGCATGGGTTCCTTCGTGACCCAGAAGTATATCATGTTGTATGGGCAGGAATTAAAAGGGACCATCTTAACAGGCTCTAATGGCAAACAGGGAATTATCCTTCATATAGCGCGTTTACTTGCAAAAGTTGAAGTTATGATACATGGCAGAAGGGCAAAGAGTGAAAAACTAGCCAAAATGTCTTCTGGAAGATATAACAAGGCATTTAAGCCAAATCGAACAGATTTCGACTGGTTAAGCAGAGATACTACTGAAGTTGATAAGTTTATAAATGATCCTTTCTGCGGGACTGTGTTTACGGCGGGCTTCTTTTATGATTTATTAACAGGACTAATAGAAATCGAGAACAAAAGAAATATCGCAACTGTCCCTAAAGAATTACCTATCTACATCTTTTCAGGGGATAAGGACACTGTTGGCAGACAGGGGAAAGGTATCATTAAGCTTTTCGATACTTATAAAGAAATTGGCATCAGGAATGTATCGTGTAAACTTTATAAAGACGGTAGACATGAAATGCTCAATGAAACGAATCGTGAAGAAGTAATGAGGGATGTCATTGCTTGGTTAGATGGCAATTTAGAGTGAAAAGATCTTATACAAGAAAGGATTTAAAGCTTGTTCAAGGCGGAACAAGCTTTAAATCCTTTCTTGTATAGTCAGACAATATAACTTTTAGTTATATTTTTATAGAAGGGCCCTTCTGGCCATCCCCTTGGCTACTGCGCATAAGTGCAACTAAGGCTACCGTCAGCAACTGAAGGGATAGCAGAAACCAGGTTTTTTTAAAATTGAAAGTGCGATTAAAGCAACCTTTGTCTTGACAAATAACTTTTCTGAATCTATACTGTCTATATACCCTACGGGGGTATAAAAATAATGATTAATGAATCTAAGGAAGGTGAATTTGTGAATATTTCAGTTGTGAAAAATAGATGCCCTCAAAATCATCCTTGTCCGTCAATTAAAGTCTGTCCGACTGGTGCAATTGTACAAAATGGATTCGATGCACCAAGCATTGATCCTGAAAAATGTATTGAATGTAAGGTGTGTGTGAAATATTGCCCTATGGGAGCAATACAGGCGAACTAATTATTGATACAATTTCACCAGTTCCTGAAGCTTTAATGCCAAACCCATTTTACCTTCGACTTTTAAACTACCTGTCATAAAGGCCATTGTAGCATTCAAGTCATCCTTCAGCAATTTCGAGAAATTTTTATCAGAAAGGATTAAAGTCACTTCTGGTTCCCCAAGATTTTCTTCAAAGACTTCTGCACGTCCACCTTTTAAGACAAGTTGTAAAGATCCACTTTCCTTTAGGTTCACCTGGAATACACGATCTTTTTCAGACTCGATATGGACTGGGTTTGCATTCATTTTTTCCACAAGTGCGTGTAACTCTGCTTTAACTGTCATAATTTAAATCCTCCCTTTTCTATCTTTCTAGTGAATGAGATTCTTTTCTTGCAAAATATACCATAGTATTTTCCAAACTTCAATGAAATTCTGAATGTTCATTCATTCTTATTTTCGAAGAGGCGAACTATACGATGCATTGGAACCTCTCATATAAGCTCCATTGATTGCAGTGGAAATAGTGGTGTCAAGTTTAAATTAGCAGTCTTTAGGGTTTAATGAAAATGCAAAAGAGCGCAATTGTTTTGCGCTCTTTTGCATTTCAAAGACTGATCTATGATCCTAACATCCCGGAAGACGTGTAGGCCTTCACACGATGTCGGTATCTCTTGGAAGGTGTTCATTTATTGAGGATCGTGATTGCCTTTTTCTGTCCAATTTCCTGCAAGTGTAAACTATTCCAAACCCTCAAATTGCATGTCATAGTAATGGGCATAGATTCCGCCTTTTTCGATGAGTTGCTTATGATTGCCTCGTTCTTGGATGCCGATGTCGGTCACCACTACAATTTCGTCCGAATTTTTGATCGTACTCAGCCTGTGGGCAATCACGATGGTAGTCCTGTTCTTAGAGAGTTTTTCCAGTGATTTCTGGATATATTGTTCACTTTCATTATCGAGAGATGAGGTAGCCTCGTCCAAGATTAAGATCGGAGGATTCTTTAAAAACACTCTAGCTATCGAAAGTCTTTGCTTTTGACCGCCAGAGAGTCTTACTCCACGTTCCCCTACATAGGTTTCGTAACCCTCTTCGAGAGACATTATAAACTCATGAATATTGGCATTTTGAGCAGCCTCTATGATTTCGGCATCCGTAGCGTCTGCCTTACCATACGCTATATTTCTTTTGATTGAGCCGTCAAACAGATAAACATCCTGTTGCACAATGCCGATTGTATTTCGCAACGACTCCAAGGTAACATCTTGGATATTCTTGCCATCGATGGTTATCGATCCCGCGGTGACGTCATAAAATCTCGGCAGCAGAGAACATAAGGTTGTTTTCCCCCCGCCGGACGGTCCGACCAAGGCAATGGTTTTCCCTGCCCTTATCGTTAAACTTACATTATCTAGAACACTGGAATCATCATTATAGTGAAACGACACATTTCTATATTCAATCTGCCCTACAACATCAGTGAGAGGTTCGGCGCCTGCTTTGTCCACTATATCTGGTTGAGTTTCTACAACCTCGACAAAGCGTTTGAATCCGGCGTATCCTTTCTGGAACTGTTCTGTAAAGTTAATGAGAACATCAATTGGATTGATAAAAATATTAATATATAGAACATAGATAGCCAGATCGGTGATTTTCAACGATCCCTCGGCGATGAATACCCCTCCAGATATAATGACTACAACATAGAGCAATCCCTCAAAAAAAGAATTCCAAGCGTGGAAATTCCCCATGGTTTTATAAACTTTGATTTTGGATAATAAGAAATCCTGATTGCTTAGACTGAATTTTTCACTTTCCACGTCTTCATTAGCAAAAGATTTGACCACTCTAATTCCAGAAAGACTATCCTGCACGCTGGAATTCACAGCGGCAATTTTTACTCTAATATCAGTAAATGTGGGAGCCATTTTAATATTTTTATAGACGGTGAAGAGCACCATGATAATTGTGACAAACAACAAAATTGCAGTCATTTTGACATTGATCATCATTAAGATAATAAAAGAACCGACGATTTTCAGTGCGGATATAAAAAGGTTTTCTGGGCCGTGATGAGCAAGCTCAGATATATCAAACAAGTCCGCGACTAGTTTAGACATCATTTCTCCAGTGTTGTTTTTGTCATAATAAGAAAAGGATAGCCTCTGGAAATGATTAAAAAGATCATACCTCATATCGGTTTCCATGCGAGCACCCATAATATGTCCCCATGAAATAATAAAATACTGGCAAAAATACTTTATGACGTACATCCCCAACAAGGCTATGCCAACAAAAGCTAAAGCATGCAGAATCGTTGCCTTATCTTGGGTAAACAGATTTTTGGTAAGATAACTAAGAATTTGAGGGAAGGCCAGATCAATCATGGAAACGATCAAGGCACATAACATGTCTGTATAAAAAAGGAACTTATGGGGCTTGTAATACTTAATAAACTTTTTGAGAATATTCATTTATGTGATAGGGTCCCCTCTCAGAGTTTTATGTACATTGTAACAACAGAAGTGAAGGTTGTCATGTGTAAAGTGATTCTTATCAGATATTTTTCGTGAGCAACCCTAGTACCAGACTCGCTAGTGGTGTCAATTTTCCTGATCTTATAATTAATTTGAGCAAAGTTTTTATCTTGAGAAGTCAGAAGTAGGCCGTTCGCATTATCTGCTGACGGCCTACTTTAACAATAATCAAGTTATTTGAGTGGCTTATTGCGACTATCGTGTTAGTTGTTAGCGAGTATTAAGCATTGACCTGCTTCAAAAGCTTAGCCATGTTCTTGCCAAGAGTTTGGAAGGTCTGGATGCCCTCCACATCATTTTGGACATCACCTGGATCACGGGATAAGGTTAGATTCCAATAATTCGAACTGCAAATGGTCATTTCAGCTATGCCAAAAAAGAAGTTAATAGCAGAGTAGGTAAAAGTAGAGCCGGCTCTTCGGGCAGAAACGACCGATGCTCCTACTTTTCCTTTCAGCATCGTACCGCCATTGGACTTTGAGACATAACCGCAACGATCGATAAGGGCTTTTACTTCTGTGCTTACATTACTGAAGTAGGTGGGCGAACCAATAATGATTCCATCAGCCTCTTCCATTTTCTGAATGAAAGTATTCATTTCATCATCTTTGCGCACACACCGATTATTTTCCATTTCTCGACATTTTCCACAGGCCAAGCAACCAAAGACTTTACGTCCACCCAATTGGATAATTTCTGTTTCTATTCCTTCCTTGTCTAATTCCGCCAAGACAATCTCGAGGCTTTGTTTAGTATTCCCATTAACACGCGGACTTCCGTTAAATGCTACAACTTTCATATCCGATCACTCCTAATCTTTTTAGCTTAAGTAATTGTCTAAAGTAATATTAAACGATATAATACTAATTAACAAGTACGTACCTTTGAGTACTATAGTATCCAATAGTATACCGATATCTAAAAAGGTCATAGTACTAAGTAGATATGTCTAAGGAGTGAAATGAAATGATCACGTTCAAAAATAACGAATATCAATGTTCAATGGAATTGACGTTGGCCCTTATAGGCGGAAAGTGGAAAGCTCTTATACTCTGGCATTTGAGTGATAAAATCCTTCGGTACAGTGAGTTGAGAAAAATCCTGCCAAAGGTCACGCCGAAAATGTTAACTCATCAGCTTAGAGAGCTGGAGGATAGCGGCTTGGTCAAACGATTCATATATACACAAATACCGCCTAAAGTTGAATATTCTCTGACTCAAGCGGGTAAGAGCCTGTTGCCTATTTTAGATACTTTGTGCAAATGGGGACAGAATTACGCAGACGAATATGAGAACAAAGCGAGTAATAATGAAACTCACTCAGAGTAACAAAGGATTACACTTGCTTAGAATAAGCATAATAATTTATAATTTTTATAATTGTAAAATGAAGTGAACTCTTTTAAACTATCAACATAAAAACAAGAGGGAGTCTGAAAAAAATGTACAGTTTTAAGAATGACTACACAGAAGGTGCCCATCCTAATATACTGAATGCCTTGATCGAATCAAATTTTGAGCAGGCTGAAGGCTATGGGGAGGATGGCTATACACAAAAAGCAGTTGAACTGTTAAAGCAAAGAATCGGGAGGAACGACATCGATATTCACTTGCTCTCAGGCGGTACGCAAACGAATCTTATCGCTATTTCAGCTTTCTTAAGGCCTCACGAAGCCGTAATTTCAGCTAACACTGGTCATATACTAGTGCATGAAACAGGATCAGTAGAGGCCACAGGGCATAAAATAATATCCATTGAAGAGAGTGATGGAAAACTAAACTATTTGCACATCAAGGCTGTACTCGAAGCACATACTGACGAACACATGGTAAAGCCTAAGTTGGTATATATTTCAAATCCGACTGAAATCGGTACTATCTATCAAAGAGAAGAACTAGAACAGATAAGTCGGTGTTGCAAGGAAAACAATCTCATTTTATTCATGGATGGTGCTAGATTGGGTTCAGCGTTATGTTCAGAAGAGAATAGTCTGGAATTATCCGATCTAGGAAAACTTGTAGATGCTTTCTATATTGGAGGAACCAAGAATGGAGCACTCCTGGGTGAAGCACTAGTGATCTGCTGTGATTCACTTAAGACGGATTTCCGATTTCATATGAAGCAGAAAGGAGCACTTCTCGCGAAAGGAAGACTCCTCGGCATACAATTCCTTGAGCTTTTCAGAGATGACTTGTACTTCGATCTAGCAAGGCACGCCAATAAGATGGCAGGTTTACTTAGGGATGAAATCAGCAAAGCAGGCTTCAGATTCCTGGTGAACTCGCCTTCAAACCAACTTTTCCCGATACTGCCCAATCGATTGATTACAGAACTTCAAAAGAATTATGCATTCTATATCTGGTCAGAGCTCGATAGTGATCACTCTGCAGTTCGCCTCGTTACCTCCTGGGCAACCAAAGAGGAGGCAGTATTAGCCTTTATTGAGGAGATGAAAATGTACAATTGAGTGAATGAATTTAATCTTTTTAGGAACGACAGGAAGTCGTGATGATGTTCCTTGTTTATTAGGGTAGAGTAGCTAAAACGATATGGAATTAATATCCAATTTATTATATAATTAGCCTAGGGACTAATTCTGATAACCTTCAATAGCAAGGAGATCTATGGCATGGCACATAGAAGTTTAAAATCTGGATTCCATCAATTGAGTGATCGATTAAATCAATTTCCTCAAGGTGCCCCGCCTTCTGAATATTTATTTAAGATACTTAGTGTCTTAATGAATGAAAAAGAAGCGAGGGTTATATCTGCGTTACCAATAAAACCCTTCTCCATTCAGACAGCCGGCACAGCGTTACGTAAGAGTAAGGAGGACACTGAAAAGATCCTTACTGAACTAGCTTCCCGTGCCTTATTAATTGATATTGAGAGTCCAGAGGGCGATAGGACCTTTGTTTTACCACCACCTATGGCAGGATTCTTTGAGTTTTCCTTGATGCGGATAAAAGATGATCTTAATCAGAAGTTACTATCTGAACTGTTTTACCAATATCTAAATGTTGAAGAGGATTTTGTCCGAGATTTATTTGTTACAGAAACAAAGCTCGGAAGAATCTTTGTAAATGAACATGCTTTAAATACAGTGAATAATTTACATATCTTAGATTACGAACGAACGAGCGAGATCATTAAGAAAGCCTCGACCATTGGAATAGGTATGTGTTATTGTCGGCACAAAATGAGCCATCTAGGTAAAGCTTGTGATGCTCCCTTAGATATATGCATGACCTTTGGGACTACCGCTTCAAGCCTTATCAAATATGACCATGCCAGGGAAGTTACTGTTTCAGAATGCATGGGTTTGCTTGAAAAGGCATACGATCACAATCTAGTTCAAATTGGGGAAAACGAACAAGAAGGGTTACCCTTTATCTGTAATTGTTGTGGTTGCTGTTGTGAAGCTCTTCTAGCCATCAAAAAATTTGGAACTCTAAATGCGATTAATACCACCAATTTCCTGCCTGAGATTAAGATGGATAATTGTAACGGCTGTGGAAGATGCGTCTTGGCCTGTCCAGTGGGAGCATTAAAGGTAGTATCGCAAAATGTGATAAATGGAAAAGTAATTAAAAAGGTCGCGCTGAATGAAGAGGTTTGCTTAGGTTGCGGTGTTTGTGTCAGAGCCTGTAATTGTGGATCAATAATACTTCAGCACAGGGACAAACGGGTTATAACTCCGGTAAATTCAGTTCATAGAATCGTGTTATTAAGTATCGAAAAAGGGAAACTCCAGAATCTAATTTTTGATAACCAGGCTCATTTTAGTCATAGGGCTATGGCGGCGATACTGGGAGCGATCTTAAAAATGCCTCCTATTAAGCAAATCATGGCAAGTGAACAGATGAAGTCAAAATATCTTGCGGCTTTAGTAAGAAATTATATGTAAGTTAAAAGACTTGCTTAACCAAGAACCTCCCCACTGCACGCGAAGTGGTGCATCAGAAATCCCTCACCTTTGTATTTGATAGAAGCTTAAGTTATAAATGAAGGGGAAATAAAACCGTAGCTAATTCCTTTGGTAGGATTAGCTGCGGTTTTATTTGTGTTAAAAGGACAAATTACATAGTAACTCGATCAGCATATGCTAGCAAAAAGGAGGTTTTTTGACTTGCATAACAACATAAACGCCAATGGGCAACCGAAGTGTCCTTTATTGCAATTGGGTTCCTCTGGTGTTAGCGTTAAAAAATTGCAATCTATGTTAGTAGCAGCTGGTTTTACTGTTGGGAAAATTGATGGAATTTTTGGATCCCTTACTAGATCGGCAGTTCTTGCTTTTCAAAAGAGCAAGAACCTAGTACAGGATGGAATCGTCGGTAGAAAGACTTGGACTGCACTGGGCGTAAATTGTAATACACCACCGATAAATCACTGTCCGATTCTTGTACAAGGAAACACCGGACCAGCTGTTGTAACCCTACAGGGACGCCTGAAGGCATATGGACTCTATACAGGAAATGCTGATGGAATTTTTGGACCCCTTACTAGATCGGCAGTCCTTGCCTTTCAAAAGAGCAAGAACTTAGTGCAAGATGGAATCGTCGGCAGAAAGACCTGGACTGCACTAGGCGTAAATTGTAGTTAAGGCCTCTGAGATACCTTAAGAAGTTTTGCGTACTAAACACCCAAATCCTTACAGTATAAGGGCTTGGGTGTTTCATAATGGGCCAGATAAGCATCTGAAGATATCAGAACCTCAGGAAGAAAATATTTCTCTTTCTCAAATAGTCTAATGACTTCTTGCATGTAGGTGACTAGACCTTAAATGAGTTTTATCGCATAATGAATAATTGTTTAGCCTGAGGAAATGAGATAAAATAATGAAAGGAAAAGCAAGAAAGAGATTAGGAGAAAACGTTATATGAAAAGATTTGTGTCATTGGTTATATTTGTTGTGGTTGTAAGTTTCCTCAGCATAGTAGGGTGTGCTCAAGTTCAATCTGAATCTGAGAATAAGACGACCTACCAAACTATTTCCACTGAAACGGCAAAGGAACGTTTGGAAACTGAAAAAGGAATCGTACTACTTGATGTCAGGACTGTGGCGGAAAACACTGAAAAGCGTATCCCAGGAAGTGTTCTAATCCCAGTCGAGGTTATAAAGGTTCAAGCACCGGATAAGCTTGAGGATAAAAATGCAGCAATATTCGTTTACTGTCGAAGTGGAAATCGAAGCGCGCTTGCTGCTCAAGCACTCGCAGACATGAACTATACCAATGTCTATGATCTAGGTGGTATCAATAAATGGCCATATGAAACGGAATCTGATGAAAAGTAAATGGCAGTAGGGAATGCCACTCTTTCTTGAAGTGGGAGTCTCATGATTAGATGAAAAGAACAGTAAAATCATAAATATAATCCGACAAATTTCTTCTAACATCGGAGTTACAATGGATCGAGTATGCAGTTAAGCAAAAGTTTATTTGTCTGTTTGAAACTCTTTGAAACGCTAACATCGTCGATAAAGGAAGGGATTTTTTTGTATGATTTTCTAACTAATGTTATTGTGGTCTTATTTCTCTGCGGTGTTATCATAATAATTGACATGTCTATCCAGAGGAAATACTCTCATCACATATTAGGGGTTCTTTTCGGTCTAATCACAATATTTGTTATGACCGATAAAATCATGATTACCGATGGCCGATTTTTTGATTTTCGACATATCACCATGACAATGGCGGGTTTTATCGGAGGTCCAGTGACTGCAGTGGTAGCAGCTATCATTAGTTCAATACATAGGTACAATGTGGGCGGAAGCGGTTCAATTGGCGGCATTGCCAATATTATAGTTTTTGCGTTTTTTGGAAGTATGATAGGGATGCGTTCAAAGAGTAGGCAAAATGGAAAGAGAGTACTGTTTTGGTTTACCATAGGTATAGTCATGGCCTTGATCCTAATAATTATAGTTTCCATTAACTCCCTGTTGCTGAACGATTCAGAAAATGTTCTAAGAACTGTCGCCGGCCCGTTATTAATTTTTACTCCTATAGCAACTACAATAATATTCAATTACTATTTTTGGATGTATGAATTTTTAGGTAAAGCATCGATGCTAAATACCATCATAAGCTATAGTCCCATTAACCTAATGATATTTGATGCCGATGGGCCAATCCTAATCAGTGAAAATTTAAAAAAACAATGTCAATTTTCTCCATATATTGAAAACCCGGCCCTATTTAGCTTCGATAATATATGCCGGAATCAACAACATAGAGAAATCGTAACAGAAGACGGGTGGCACTTTGTCGCTGACTTGTCTAGTTTTCTGATGCCTAATGGTAAATTCGCATGTATAGCGATCGTAAAAGATGCAACGGATGAGAAAAGAGACCAGGAGAAGCTCAGAGTAGCAATAGAACGATTTTCTAAGGCTTTTCAGTTAGGACCGCATATGATGAGTATTATTAGGAAGTCTGATCATAGATATGTTGATGCCAACCGTCGTTTCCTTGAGTCAAAGGGTTTTACTCGTGAAAATGTTATTGGTAAAACACCTACCGAAATTGGTGTGCCTATAAGCGAATGGGAAGAAATAATTGAAAATCTTGAGGAACAAGGGTCAGTACACAACATTGAAGGCTCGCTAGTTACGAAAGATGGTTCAGTAGCTACAATAATTCTTTCTGCTGAAAGGATACAGATCAACGACCAAGAATGTATTTTACTCGCGTATAACGATATTACTGAAATGAAACGAATGCAAACTGATAGAGTCGAACAACTAACTAAATACTTGACGTTAGAGGCAGACCTTTCCCGGAGCAACCAATTTATAGCAGATATTATCAATACTATGCCAGACGCTTTCTATGTCTTAGATGATCAATGGCGTTTTACATTTTTAAACAAAAAGTCAGAACAGTTATTGCTAAAAACACGAGAAGAGCTCTTGTATAGAGATTTTTGGCAGGAAATGCCCAGTGCACGAGGAACCTTATTTGAACTAAATTATCAAAAGGCCAGGAATGATTGTGTACCGATTACGTTTGAAAGTCTCGGTTTTATACATAAAAACACCTGTTATCAAGTAACAGCTTACCCCTCTCAGTTAGGTTTGTCAGTTTACTATAAGGATATTACTGAGCGAAAACTATCTAGTGAGAGATTAATGGAGTCTCAAAAACAGAAGAATTCTATTCTGGAAAGCATGACAGATTGTTTTCTGGCCATTGATAAGGATTGGCAAGTGACATTCATAAATCGCGCGGCAGAAAAAGCCCTCGGAAAAACACGGGATGAATTATTGGGTAAAAAAATGCCTGATATTATTAAGCTTAATGATATCTCATTGCAAAAATTTAATGAAGTAATAAACGAAAGAAAGTCTGTTAATTATGAAAGTCTTTCTAAAACATTAGGTAACACATGGTTCGAGATTAGTGCCTACCCTACAGAAACTGGATTAACCTGTTATTTCCGAGATATTACGAGCCGTAAAAAAGCAGATAGCGAAATTGCTAGACTTGACCGTCTCAATCTTGTGGGGCAATTGGCTGCTGGAATTGGGCACGAAATAAGGAATCCTATGACTACTGTGCGCGGTTATCTCCAATTGTTGGGTGAAAAACCTGATTATGCAGCTCAGAAATCTACATTCGAGCTGATGATTTCAGAACTAGATCGAGCAAACTCGATTATTACAGAATTTCTCTCGCTGGCTCAAACAAAACAAGCTGAACTAAAATCCCTAAACCTGAACGACATTCTAAATAATCTATATCCCCTTTTAGAAGCGGATACTTTTACCCAAAATAAGCAAATTTCCTTTATTCCAGGGAAGATCCCTAATCTAGAACTCAATGGAAAAGAAATCACCCAATTGGTTCTCAATATAATCCGTAACGGCCTTGAAGCAATGGCGGAAAGAGGTTGTTTAACTGTTAGAAGTTATGTAGAGGAGAATCAAGTAGTTCTTACGATAGAGGATGAGGGATGTGGTATTCCCCCAGAAGATCTAAAAAAGGTAGGAACCCCTTTCTTTACAACTAAAGACAATGGGACTGGCTTGGGCTTGGCAACATGCTACAAAATCGCAGAATCTCATAACGCCAAGATCCAAATTGGTTCAAGTTCTAGTGGGACAACATTCTTTATAATTTTCCCTATTCCTGAGAAGGAAAAGGAACAACATGAAATGATTGCCTAGTAGTGAACAAGGTGCTTCGCGTAACACGCGGAGCACCTTGTTTCAGTGCACCACTCGTGTGACTCCACTTAGAGGTGGGGGTGTACCCCGCTCTCTGTTTCGGTGGAGGCAGACTCCTTGCATCGAAACAGAGAGCGCCACAGAAGTCTCGATGTTCAACTTTAGTTGAATGAGTTCATTTGTGTTTAATATGAATTTGAAGTTTGACCGAAATTATTTTTCGTTTGTCCTATAACTATGTCCCAATGAGGTTTCATTTTTCATATATTAAAATAGGAAGTAAAGGAATCCGCCTTTACAACTCGACAGTAATCAAATTTAAGGAGGAAAATATGGCTCTTTTAAACTACAACAGAAGTATTGCAACAAACGTGGCAGATTCGTTTGCTATCGTGCTCACTGATTTAGATCAACTAATTTTAGAATTTGGTCTATTTGTATCGCAAGCCCAAAACTTTGTTGAGTTATTGGCAACTATCGGTTGGCAAGTGACGGGCTCTAGTCCCGTGGAACCGAATCAACCTACTATTGTGCTTACAATTGAACAAGATGGTGTTGTAGTAGCATCTGTCAATCAAGAGTCGATTCAAGATGGAGCAGATGAAGATTTAGAGATGGTAGCATCGCTCCAAGCCGTTCTCACCAATGTACTAGTAGGCCATCACGTTTATCAACTATTTGCTCGTAACAGTCAGACGGCGCAAGGGCTAATTACCATTACTGGTCCAGCTAACATTTCTGGTAAAGTTATCGGCTAATTAAAGAAGCAAGCGAGGGAGGCCTTGCTTGCTTTTTTAAAGTACTTATAATTCAGCGTACCCTATAATCTATCATAACTATATATGTTAAGTTAATAGTTGCCTAGCAGGGTTCGACAGGAAAATGTAGAATACCTAGGTTGTAAGGGGGGAACAACGTGTTTATTATTGACCGATTTGAAGGAAATTGGGCGATCGTCGAAACGGAAGATCGTCACACGTTCAATTTGCCCAGATTTATTATACCGCCTGGTGTCAAAGAAGGGGATGTCATTAACATTCAGGTGGGTATTGACTTATTTGCGACCAATGAACGAGTAAAAAAATCTAATCGCATGGTTGGAGATCTCTTCGATGAATAGAAAAGGAGTGCTTAATTGTTTTTTCACAAAAGACTGTTTATATTACCGCTAATCATTTTGTCTTTCTTTCTTCTTACAGGCTGTGGTTCAATAGAAAAAACGACAACCTCGAGTACTGCACCCACGCAAACAGATAAGGGTAGCCATTTGCAAGTTCATTTTCTTAATGTCGGCCAGGCGGACAGCATCTTAGTTATTGTACCGAACGGTCAGACAATTCTTATTGATGGTGGCAATGGTTCCGACGGCTCTGAGGTAGTGAATTATCTAAAATCCCAAGGAGTCAAAGAACTTACGGCGATTGTTGCGACTCACCCCCATGAAGACCATATTGGTGGACTAGATACGATCATTCAGAGTTATCCGCCAAAACAAGTATATATGCCAAATGCGACATCAACAACAAAAACGTTTGAGGATTTTATTAAGGCTGTCAATGCAAGTGGTGCCAAAAAAATTAGGGCTAAAACCGGAGTCAAGCTAGATGTTTCTGAGATATCGGGACTATTTTTGGCACCAAATAGTGACCAATATGAAGACCTTAATAACTACAGTGCAGTCTTAAAGATTACCTTTGGTAAGGTTTCCTTCATGTTAACAGGAGATGCCGAAGCTGTTTCAGAAGCAGAAATGTTGAAAAGTGGACAGGATTTACAGGCTACAGTGTTAAAGGTTGGACACCATGGTAGTTCGAGTTCAACCACGAGTGCCTTTCTAAATGCTATTTCTCCAAAATATTCTGTGATATCCGTAGGACTAGATAACGATTATGGGCATCCTACTCAAGTGACATTAAATAGATTAACGAAAGCGGGAGTGCCAGTCTATCGGACGGATCAAGATGGAACGATAGTTGCAACTTCGGACGGAGATACAGTAAAATTCACGACTTCCAGTTCGTCAACATCTCCTAAACCTGCACAGCCAATTCCTACTATAGCTACAGGGTCACTAGCTATATCGACAATCGATTTAAGCGGTGAAGTAGTTACTATATTGAATAGTAGTGATCAAGCGGTTAACCTAACTGGTTGGAAACTAGTTAGCGAAGTAGGCAATCAGACCTATACTTTCCCGGCGGGTACAACTATACTCGCCAGTGAGACGCTTAAAGTCATAAGTGGGGGAAATGCCCAATCAGGAAGCGGTGTCCTGGTATGGACGGACTCAAATATTTGGAATAATGACGGCGATCCTGGAGCACTTTACAATGTTGAGGGGCAAATGGTATCCAGAAAGTAACCTGTCAAGTCCAAAGGGCTGGATTTGTAGATTCATCTCTGACCTTGGGGGAACCGAAGATCTTAAGGCGAGGTTCCTCCCGCTTTAAGGTCTCTTCAATATGTTTTATATCTTCTATTTGCTGTTTATATATGGAGACATCCTCTATGGCAACCCTGTGTTTTGTGAATTCAACCTGTTCTTCACTAAGGAGAATACGAATAACATCTGTAGGCACATCTCTTTGTCCAGGGGTAGCGGAAACTTTAACTTTCTTCTCGATTACGAGCTCTTCGCGTTCAACAGGCACAAAGAATTTTTTTTCCTCGGTCAAAGATTCTCTGTAAATCTTTACTTCTCCTGTTTGCAGCCATTCTTTTGCTAGTACAAGCTGTTCTTCTTTAAGCTGAAGGGTCACAGGATTACAGGAGCTTTGTCTATCAGCGGATTTGTTTGTTGCCATATCTTTGCCCTCCAATTATTAGGAAAAACACCTCACCAATCATGGATAGAATTGGTGAGGTGTTCCAACTTTATAAATGATTATTGATATGGTTGATCGGATACATTGTCAATGACATCGGGGTTGCCAAATTCCCTGATCCGAGCTTCTTCTCGTTTAAGAGTTTCATCTATATGCTTTGTCTCTTCTATATCACGTTTGTGCGCTGAAACTTCTCCAGTTACTACCGTATGTTTATCTACATTGACTATCTCTTGACTGACTGGAATTCGAATAGTTTCTTCGTCAGCTATAGGAGAATCACTTCGCTCATTGTTTAAGGTTTTTCTTTCAATCACTACTTCTTCACGTAATAAAGGAATATCAACTGTCTTTTGTTCTTCTATGATTTCCTTACCGAATTCTACTTCACCAGTCTGCACTCTGCTTTTGTTAATATCAAGTTCCTCTTGGCGGAGAAGAAGCTTTGCGTCGTCATCCCTAGTATCGCTTTTAGTTTCGGTGTTAGTGTCATTATTAGTGTCATCTTGGTTTCCAAAGATATCGTTCCATAAACCCATAATAAATACCTCCTTCTTTATTATCATTTATATAATGCCCTTCAAAAAAACGTATTATCCTAGAATTTAAATAATTGACAAACGACTAAGCGAAGCTTACAAGGACAAGGTCAAGGTCAACAATAAAGGCTTAGGAAGGAAAAATACGCCCTGTGAGGGTGAGCCCTTGTGAATGACTTTGTATTTTACTTTTATAAATGGGCATTCTAAGATTGTGTTCGGCAAAAAAATGAATGAGGGGGACTGGCAAATGAGAAAGATGGCTGCAACTATTTTGGCTTTGGCTATGTTGGTTTTAAGCGCCGTGCCTGCCTTAGGGGCTACTGTTGATCAAGGTAAATTGAAAGAGCTTCAAGAGCTTTATCAGCAAAAGTACACGATTCAGACTCAGATTATTGAGAAGAAAGTAAAGGCCGGAATACTGGATCAAACAAAAGCCGATAAAATCATGAACAAAATGAAAGAACACCAACAAAGAATTAATCAGGATTTTGAAAAAGGTGAATTTCATGATTTTGGGCCCAAAAAAGGCTGTGGTCAGAAACCCTCGAATGCTCAAAAAACAGAATAAACTCATTCATTGTTTCATTACTGTCGGATAACAATGTTTAAGGAGCGAGTCCTATAAGGAATTTTAGGGCTCGCTCTTCATAAGTACTAACCGAATAAATTGTGTGGGCTAGTTGGACGTGGCCACAAAGGTTATACGCTCATCAACTTATATGATATAATACCAATGTTAAAAAAATTAAGGTCGGTGGGCGTAATGTTTGAACCTGTTAAATTTTATGGTAACCTATCCGAAGGCATTGTAAATCAAATTATGCAAGCAGTTAACAACGGCGAATTCAAGCCTGGTGATAAGTTACCTGCTGAACGCGATATGTGCATCATGTTTTCTGTAAGCAGGACAGTGGTTCGAGACGCTCTCAAAATGCTGGTTGGGTTAGGTGTCATTACGATCCGGCATGGTATGGGGGCATATATTAACGAAGTGGATGGAACGGAAGATGTCTCTCGATTAGCTTCACTACTACAGATTTCAAGGGGCACAGTTGAAGAACTATTTCAGGTACGGGAAGTTATAGAAAGCCAAGCCGTGATTTGGTGTACTCAGAACGCAAACGAACAGGATCTTCGGCTACTCCAGCATATTGTTCGTAAAGGAAAAGAAGTAGGAGATGCAGGAGGTGAGTCAAAACTTGCTATACTCGATGCTGAATTTCACCTGAAAATCGTGGAGGCGGCTGGTAATCGAGTTCTGCTCAGACTGATGATTAACCTATTAGATCTACTAGGAGAAAATAGGGCCAGAGCGCTAATGGTTCCAGGACGGCAACGTTTATCGGTACTGGAACATGAAACAATTTTTGAAGCAATTAATCAAAGAGATCCGGAATTGGCGCATCAGAGAATGCTAAGTCACTTGGCGAATGTTAGGGAAGCCATCCAATCGGTGGAACCTGTACCGGCTCAGGAGGAATGGGAGTAGACTTGAAAATTATTTAATTCAATCAGATTTACTTATACCAATCGATCCCATTGAAAAAAGCAACATTTTTTCTTTTAAATGCTATTGACAATAGTGAAAAAAGGGATTAATATTTAGCCATGGAAGTGGTAATACCACATACCACATACCACATACCACATACCACATAAACGCATTGCATCGATGAACTGCGAAAGATGGGGGAACGATGCGTAAGGAGTGGAAACCATTTCAACCAACATTTTGGAACCCCGAAGAATTAAATCTTACTTAAAACAAAGGAGGATATCATGAGCAGTCACAAATTTCTAGTTCACGACGATGGCGACTACGTAGGCGTTGCTATCCAAGACATTCAAACTGGCGAAGAAGTATTGGGGGTTGAACTCCATAGCGGTAAAGAATATCACGTGAAGTCAAACCACGATATTCCGCTCGGTCACAAAATCGCACTCCAAGCGATCAAGAACGGTGAAACTATCCTCAAATATGGTGAAAACATAGGAGTCGCAACCGCAGATGTTAAAATCGGCGATTGGGTACACACACATAACTTAAGAACTGCGAGGTGGGATTATGGAAACTAAGATTTTAGGATATAAAAGAGATAATGGTCGTATCGGTATCCGTAACCATGTACTAATTATCCCAGTGGATGATTTATCCAACGCTTCTTGTTTGGCCGTAGAACACAATATCGCCGGAACATTGGCAATTCCCCATCCTTATGGACGCCTTCAATTTGGTGCTGATTTAGAGTTGCACTTTAAAACCTTAATTGGTGCCGGTCGCAACCCGAACATTGCAGCTGTCGTCATCATCGGAATCGAACCGAACTGGGCGAAGCTAATTGCTGATGGAATTGCTGAGACAGGTAAACCTGTAGCGTATTTCGGTATCGAAGGGTATGGAGATCTGAAAACGATCGAAAGAGCTTCCCGTAAAGCTCAAGAGTTTGTCCAATATGCTACTTCCTTAGAAAAAGTAGAGTGTGAGCTCAAAGATCTGGTAGTCAGCTTCAAATGCGGTGAGTCTGATACAACTACAGGTTTAGCTAGTAACCCAACAGCGGGAGTTGTCGGAGATCGCTTAGTTGAAATGGGTGGCACTGTAATCTTTGGTGAAACTCCGGAAACAACGGGCGCTGAGCACATTCTTGCTAAACACTTTGCAACTCCTGAACTCGGAGCAAAATTTCTTAAGATTCATAAAGACTATATGGATCTCATCGAGTCCAAGGGTGCTGATCTTTTGGGAACTCAGCCGACTCAAGGTAACATTGCCGGCGGTTTAACGACTATCGAGGAAAAAGCACTTGGCAATATCACTAAAGCAGGAAAGACCCCGATCATAGGAGTACTTGCTCCCTGTGAAGAGCCGACGGTACCAGGACGTTACTTCATGGATACTTCCTCAGCGGCAGCTGAGTGTGTCACGAGTATGATGGCAGCTGGGGCAACCTTACACATCTTTATCACAGGACAAGGTAATATCGTTGGGAATCCCATCGAGCCCGTGATTAAAATGTCCGCTAATCCGAATACTTGTATCAATATGTCTGAACATATCGATGTGAACATTAGTGGGGTACTGTCTCGTGAAATAAACATGGAACAAGCCGCGGATAAAGTGATGGAGTGTATCATAAAAACTTCACGCGGTCGCTTAACGGATGCAGAAGCCTTGAACCATAAAGAATTTGTATTGACACGTCTCTATCCAAGTGCGTAATTTCTCCTAGAGTGAGCTATATTTCATTTAGTGTGGGTCAAATGCTCACGGTTTAAGTCCTGGGGGTCTAAGATTTAATGGAGTCATTATTAAATCTTAGACCCTTTTCTATGGTTTATATAGTTTGTTATGTTCTAAAAAACTTTGACATTGAGTTTATACGTTTATGAAAGGGGAAAAAATATGTTAATTGAGGTCCCTTATGGACGTGGAAAACAGTCTTCTAATATACCTGAATCAGTACAATGCATGTATGGAAAATTACTTCAGGTTGAACCAGAGCTTGACGCATCAATACAGATTCGGTTAGCAATAGAAAATTTAATCGGAGATATTAAGCAAGATAAACTGCTCAAAGCTCAAACAGTTGCTATTGCGGTAAGTGATATTACCCGTCCGGTACCCAGTCGATTAATTTTAGAAGAAATTATCACTTGGTTAAAACAATGGGGTATAACTGAAGACCAGATAATTGTTCTTGTAGGTGGAGGGTTACACCGCCCAGCTTCAGCTGAAGATTTAAAGTATATATTAGGAGAAAATTTATTAGACAGGATTAAAAATATTGTTTCCCATGATGCAGATAATTCGGAGATGTTAGCATTTTTAGGGACATCTGCCCAAGGGACACCTGTGTATGTTAATAAATATTTTGTCCAGGCGGATTACCGTATCGTAACGGGAATGATTGATGCTCACCAGTTTATGGGTTTTACTGCAGGGGCCAAAGGAGCTGTCATTGGTTTAGGAGGTCGTCCTACTATCACGGGAAATCATGCCCGGTTATTTAGCCCTGGTGCAGAATTAGGACGTTTAGAAAATAACCCAGCGCGTTTGGACTTAGAAGATATCGGGAAAATAATTGGTGTTGATATGATTGTTAATGTTGCGCTGAATGATAAGAAACAAGTAGTAAAAGCAGTTGCCGGACATCCAATAGATGCCCATCGTCAAGGCGCGAAATTTGCCAAAGGCGTTTTTGGAGTTCCTATGGAAACTGCCCAAATAGTTATTGCTTCACCGGGAGGATTTCCTAAAGACATTAATCTTTACCAGGCTCAGAAGGCACTAACACCTGCATTCCAGATCGTTAAAGAAGGTGGAACTATAATTTTAGTTGCCCAGTGCATAGAAGGGACAGGGGAAGAAAGCTTTGAACAAGAAATGTCTTTGCATAAAACTCCGCGTGAAGTGGTCGAATCATTTGCATCCAGAGAATTTGTAATTGGCCCTCATAAAGCTTACCTTTGGGCTCGGACTTTAGATAGAGCAAGGACAATTATTGTATCTGACCAAATTTCTGCTGCGCTTGCTAAAACTTTGATGGTAGAAGTGGCTTCATCATTGCAGGAAGCGTTGGATATGGCTCTGCCTAATTATACTTCTCCCAAAATTGCCGTTTTGCCTAATGCATCTTCAATGATACCGGTTATTAAATAACAATATAAGAATACTCCTGACTTAGAGGGGCCATGTCTTTACCTTTTACTAGAACTTGCACAAGGCTATCGCTATTTTTGTTTTTTGTACCGTCATAAAATCCAAGTATCAGAATGATCTTAAGTAGAGCCCATAGAGTTTAGCTATTCTGGTGTTTTGGAAAAGTTCTCATACCAATGCAAAAAAGTAAGGTCGGTGGGCGTAATGTTTGAACCCGTAAAATTTTATGGCAACTTATCCGAAGGCATTGAAAATCAGATTATGCAAGCAATTAACAACGGCGAACTTAAGCCTGGTGATAAGTTACCACCCGAACGTGAAATGTGTACCATGTTTTCTGTGAGCAGGACAGTGATTAGGGACGCTCTCAAAATGTTAGTCGGGCTTGGTGTCGTTACAATTCGTCACGGTATGGGGGCATATATTAACGAAGTGGATGGAACGGAAGATGTCTCTCGATTAGCTTCACTACTACAGATTTCAAGGGGCACAGTTGAAGAACTATTTCAGGTACGGGAA
>NZ_SPQQ01000016.1 GCF_004766045.1 Desulfosporosinus fructosivorans | reverse complement strand
GTTACCGGATGTACCAGTTCATGGGGCAATGAAGTTTACGTTGGTCTTTACCATGGTAATTACGCTTGTAATTGGTCTTTATCCAACGCCTCTTGCTCAGATGGCAATAGCGGCTGCTCAAAGCCTATTTCAGTAGGGGATAGGGTTCTATAGAAACAAATTACCGAAAGAGGCTCCCAGTTATAATAAGCTGAGAGCCTCTTTGTCACGTCCCTACCGGAAAGTCTGTTCTCACAATCTTAGGTAGATAAGAAGGTATTTTTCAGGTTGAAACAGAACTAAAATTATAAATAACTTGGTAAAGGAGTTGCCAAGAGCTGTGGAGAATAAACAATCCCTAGGGAAAAATGGTGAAGAATATACAGCTCGCCTCGTGCAAGAGGCTGGTTTAAGAATTGTTGTACTGAATTACCGGTGTCCCAAAGGTGAGATGGACATTATTGCCCGTGATGCTGAAACATTGGTCTTTATAGAAGTTCGGACACGTCAATCATCTTTTAGAGGGTGGGGGGAGGAGAGTATTACACGAAAAAAGGCGCAACGCCTACAAGCGATTGCTTCTTTTTATGTGCTTCAGCAGGGGTATAAAAGCTGGCCAGCTATGAGGTTCGACGTGGTAGCAATTAGGTGGATTGGAGAAAATCCTGAAATTAATTGGATTAAAGCGGCATTATAAGACAATCTTCAAGATTTGGTCACAAATTAGTTATCATTGAGTGGTATGATAAGCATAGCTTTACTTGTTATATCTAACAATACCATTATCTATGTCCAAAGGAGAGTAAGAACATGGATCCCATTTTAATTGTTGATGATGAAGAGAAAATCAGAAGCTTGGTTCGGTTATACCTCGAGCGAGAAGGGTTTGCTGTTGAGGAAGCAGAGGATGGACGTGTTGCTCTAGAAAAATTTCGGGCTGGTCAATTTTCTCTTTTAATAGTGGATCTGATGATGCCTGAGATTGACGGCTGGCGTGTCTGTCGAGAGATTCGTGAGAGTTCATCCCTACCCATCATTATGCTAACTGCCCGTGGGGAAGAGTTTGAACGTGTACTTGGACTGGAACTCGGTGCCGATGACTATTTAGTTAAGCCGTTTAGTACCAAGGAATTAGTCGCACGAGTCAAGGCGCTTTTACGTCGCTCTTCAGGCCAACTCCAGTCGGTGCCTACGGAGCTAAAAGCTGGGATACTGAGCATTGATAAAGAAAGACATCGTGTAAGTGTTGGGGACGACGTTGTCAACTTAACACCCTTGGAATTTGACTTGCTATATTTTCTGGCAAAAAATCGAGGTCGGGTATTCTCGCGGGAGCAGTTGATGGAAACTGTTTGGGGATATGATTTCTATGGGGATGCCCGTACAGTTGATACTCATGTCAAAAAATTGAGAGAAAAACTGGATTATCCAGGTGTTAAAGGAATGTTAGTCACTGTATGGGGTGTGGGTTACAAATTTGATCCGGAGCTGGTTCAGTGATGGACATTAAAATACATCACTCGTGGAGTATTTCGAGTAAACTGTGGCTAGCTATCACAGTCCTGATTCTTGCTGTGCTCGGCGGGTTAGGTCTCGCCATTACTTGGCTATTTGGGGATTTTTATCTGCAACAAAAATTGGATTCACTCGGGACAGAGGCGGCAGAAATTTCTGCGCAATTAGCGACTGTTCCAAGTTGGAGTGCGCGGTTAAAATTACTAGAGACATTTAAGCTGACTTCTGGGACACAGTTGGTCTTACTGGATCCGAAAGGTAATATCTTAGTGATTTCTGATACAAATACGTCGCAAGGTCCTCGTAGCACTATAGATGGATATCTTAAGGGATCTGGTGGTGCCCTGTTTGGAGGATGGTCTCGTAATTTACGACCATCTGATTTTTTTGCAGAAGAGTATTTAGTGCGGGTTTTAACGGGACAAACCATTAAAATTAAGGCTTTTCCAGTTGACGGAGGCGGGCAAACTATGTTACTCGCCGCTACGCCAGTAGGAACAAAACCAGTTCAAGGAGTTGTTCTATTGGGGAGTTCCCCAATACCAATCCAAGAGAGTATTGCCACCTTTCGCTGGCTAATTCTCTACGCTTCATTAATTGCGGTATTTTTGGCTGCCGTGGTTAGTCTTTTTTTTGCAAGGCAGGTTACGCGACCCTTGGCGCTAATGCAGCGGGGAGCAACTAGAATGGCGAAGGGTAATTTTCTGCCCATTCAAGGAGTGACAAGTGATGATGAACTTGGGGAGTTGGCTGAGGCCTTAAATTCTATGGGGGAAAGTTTAGAGAACCACATGGAATGGCTCTCACAGGAAAAAAACTTACTGCAAGGGATCGTAGAAAGTATTAGCGATGCAGTTGTAATGTTGAGTTCTGATGGCATAATTCTTTATGCTAATGATACAGCCAAAGCATTGTGGCAAGAAAATGAGACCGAACTTCAGGAACGGAAGGCCCAAATTATTAACTTTCTTCAAACGATGAACAGACCAAATACTGAGGTTGAAAAGTTTGCAGTGCTTACATTAGGAATGCAAGTGCTCCAGGTAGTTATGGCACCAATGTCAGAAGAAGAAGGGATTCGTGGGCATGTAGCAGTACTGCGCGATATTACGGCCTCTTTGCGTTCGGAAAAGGCACGCCGCGAGTTCTTGGCCAGTGTGACGCATGAGCTTAGAACGCCACTTCATCTTATCCAGGGCTATTTGGAGGCAATTCAGGACGATGTAATACCTGAAAACCAACGTGGAGAATATGTTGAATTAGTCTTAGACGAGGCCAAGCGCTTGGCGCGTTTAGTTACGGATTTACAGGACATTAATTGGCTAGAAAGGGGACAAAGTTTACAAAGAGTATCCCTTGACCTAGATAGTTTCATGAATGATATAGAGCAACGTTTCCAGGGCCGGGCACAGGAATTAGGTATAAATTTTGAAGTTTCAAAAGGATCGGGAGAGCTTTTCGCGGACCCTGATCGGCTCTTGCAAGTTTTCATGAATCTTCTAGATAACGCTATGGGGCACACTCCTCGCGGAAAGAGTGTGCGAGTTTTGATTATGGACGATGAAAGTCAGGTTCGATTAGCTATTCAGGATGAAGGGGAAGGGATCCCCAAAGAAGCTTTGCCTTTCATTTTTGACCGCTTCTTTAGAGTTAATAAAGCACGGTCGCGAAAGGATGGCGGTATGGGTTTAGGCCTTGCTATTGTGCGCCAAATTGTCGAAGCCCATGGAGGAACCATAAAGGTTGAAAGTGATATGGGAAAGGGAACGATATTCTGGATTACGCTTCCGCGGATGGTAGTTTGCCCGATCACTCTTTAATCGTGTAAGGGTTTGATACACTATTATTGACTTGAATTGGAAATCGTATTGTTCAGAACAAAAGCTTTAGAATTAATATTATATAAAAGGCGCTCTTTTCCTTGAGTAGTAGAGGAAAGAGCGCCTTTTGTTTAAAGCTATACTACAACGAATTATTGGTAATAACAAAATGGGGAGTCTATTTATGATGCGAGTCAGACTAAATAAACATGTATTATCAGCTGTGATAAGTCGATTTTCCTTAATTTGGAGAATCGGCTTTTTGTTTCCCATGTCAATCCTAAAAACGTTATACACAGTACTCCAATTAGCTTGGAAAGTCGATTTGTGATATTTCTCAAGATGCAGGAATATTACAATTCTAAGGGGGTGGAAAATATGTTTTGATAACTCTGTGTTTGGGAAGCACTTTTCATTGGGGAAACACCTAAGTTAGTGAAGAAAGGAAGAATGATATGATCGCACAAGAAAACGAGCTGTTCCAGAAAAAGCCAATGCTCAAGAGTGAAGACTGGTGGGCCGTTTGGCTTGGATTATTTATCTTTTTACTGAGCATGGGTCCTGTTTTCGGGATGGATCTGCTGGGATGGGTGGTTAAGATCAATGTCTGGGTTGATTCCGCCAAAGCTCTGGTTGCAGTGTCTAGTAGCTATAAAAGTTTACCTGGTATTTATTCAGCATTGTTAACCTATTTGTTTTTATTAGGGATCACCACCATTGGGGCAGTGGCAATGGGAGCTAAGGTTAAAAAATATGTTGTAGGGTTCAGCATCATTTTCTGGATTACGTTTCTCTGCATATTTTTAGGAAACAATGGCTATATCGCCGCCACTCCCGACAAACAGGCAAGCCTTAAAATTCCTTGGTCGATGAGTCTAGGAGAAATGGGCTTTGTTATTGCTATGCTTGTGGGCTTAATTATCGGAAACTTTTTTCAAAATTTCGCCAAATTCCTAGAGGAGGCAGCTAAGCCGGAGTGGTTCATTAAAACGGGAATTGTGATTTTGGGAGCGGCCATCGGAATCAAGACGGTAGGCGCCCTGGGACTCGCCAACACGGTAATTATTCGGGGTTTATGTGCCGTGATTGAGGCCTATTTGATTTATTGGCCAGTCACCTATTTTATTGCCCGCAAATTCTTTAAATTTACTCCTGAATGGGCGGCACCCCTTGCGTCTGGTGTCTCAATCTGTGGTGTCTCGGCAGCTATTGCCACGGCCGCAGCTATTCGAGCACGACCCTTAGTGCCTGTTATTTTGTCCGCTGTTATTATTGTATTTGTAGCCGTTGAAATGCTGATCTTACCCTTGTTGGCTCAAACCTGGCTATTTCACGAACCAATGGTGGCTGGTTCCTGGATGGGCCTGGCCGTGAAGAGTGACGGTGGAGCAGTGTCTAGTGGAGCGATTGCCGACTCGATGATTCGGGCCAAGGCTCTGACAGACCTGGGGATTCGATGGGAAGAAGGCTGGATACTAATGGTTGCTACCACAACCAAAGTGTTTATTGATGTATTTATTGGCGTGTGGGCATTTATCCTAGCAGTTGTTTGGTGTGTTTTTGGGATCGATAGAACAAAGACTCGGTGTGATAAGGTTTCAGCAGGAGAGATCTGGGAGCGTTTCCCCAAATTCATTATCGGTTTTGCTCTAACCTTTTTGTTGCTGCTTTTGATGGGTTTGAATAATCCCAGCATTGTAAAGGGAGCGACAGTAGGGGCAGACCAAGCCAACGCTTTGAGGACTTTTTTCTTTGCGTTGTGTTTCTTCTCAATTGGTTTGATCACCAACGTACGAAAGCTTTGGGCTGCTGGCATGGGACGTATTGTTGGGGTATATGTTATTTGCTTGTTTGGTTTCATCATCTGGTTCGGATTATTTGTCTCCTGGCTTTTCTATCACGGTATCATGCCACCAATAATCGCCGGTTAACGTAAAAGGTGACAAAGGAGGGTATTAAATATGACAAAAGGTCAACTTCGGACAGGTGAACAGTCTTCGGTCAACGTCCAGGAAATGCTCGCAGAAGATGAGTGGTACGATTTACTTCCTGTGGAGAAAAAGCTTATCTCCATTACTTTAGGGCTTGGCTTAATATTACTAGTTATCTTTGTCATAGTGTTTAAGGTGTTCTAAGGATAAGCAGGAATCAAAGCGTTATATGTTGGAATCAGTCAAAAACACCGTTCTTAATACATTAGAATCCAAATAATAATATAACATATAAAGGACAATATGGGAGGAATAAGGAAAAAGGCGGCGAATATTTTATCTTATAGGAGGAGATAGAATGTTCGCTGCTGTTTACGGTATGACAGTCCTTGGATTACAAGCGCATCTAATTCGAGTAGAAGTTGACGTGGCGAATGGTCTGCCAAGTTTCGATATAGTCGGCCTTCCTAATGTCGCTGTGAGAGAGGCTCGTGACCGAGTTCGCTCAGCTATTCGAAACTCTGGATACCAGTTTCCTTTACAGCGCGTAACCGTTAACTTAGCTCCTGCAGACTTGCGTAAAGAGGGATCAGGTCTCGATCTGCCGATTGCAATAGGGATTCTTGCAGCGACAGGACAATGCCTTTGCCCAAGTCTTAATCAGGATGTTTTCTCCGGCGAACTATCCCTAGAAGGAACCTTGAGACCAGTTCCAGGCGTATTGACGATGAGCATCGCTCTGAATAAGGAGAATAATAAACTGGACTTTGAAGGGGCGAGGATTTCAGAGGGGTTCTGTTTGATAATTCCTCCTGATAATTTAGTTGAAGCTCGTCTGGTTAATGGGTTAGAAACACATAGCACGTCGACCTTGAGGCAAATAGTACAAGCACTTGAAAAAAAGGGCGACTTCGAAGATGATATATCGTCATCCCAGCTTCCTCAATCTGAAGTATGTAATGGAAGCCAAGTAGATTGGTCTGATATTCATGGACAACAACATGTTAAACGGGCTTTGGAGATTGCAGCAGCGGGTGGGCACAATGCGATTTTAGTTGGACCTCCAGGATCTGGTAAGACATTACTGGCTAAGGCATACTCAGGAATACTTCCTCATTTAAGTGAACAGGAGAGCATCGAGGTCACTCAGCTTTACAGTGTTTGTGGGTTGCTAAATTGTAATGGTTCTTTGGTTCAACATCGCCCTTTTCGAAGCCCTCACCATACTGCAACTAAGGCGGGAATAATTGGAGGAGGGCGTGATTTGCGTCCGGGTGAGTTAAGCTTTGCGAATCATGGTGTGCTGTTTTTAGATGAGCTGCCAGAGTTTGCACGCGAAGTCTTGGAGTGTCTTCGACAACCTATGGAAGATCGAGAATTGACGATCACTCGACAATCTGGGAGTATTACTTATCCAGCTCATGTCAGTGTTATTGCCAGTATGAACCCGTGTCCGTGCGGATTTTTCGGTGATCAGGGAAGGGTGTGCCATTGTACCCCTATGCAAGTCCAAAACTATCGAGGGAGGATTTCGGGACCGCTAATGGATCGCTTTGACATGCATATTGAGGTACCAAGACTAAATTACTCGGAGTTAAAGAATAGCATTGATAACGAGTCGTCAAGTGTTGTTAGGGAGCGAGTGATGGCGGCTCGTCAGAGACAATGGGTCCGCCTAGGGTCCGCAAAAACCAATGCAGAGCTGACGGCTAAGGAAACCAAGGAATTTGGTAAGTTGACTCCGAGTGGAGAGTCTCTCTTACAGAAGATATTTGACAGCCAACATCTTAGTGCCCGTGCTCACGATCGGATTTTAAGGGTTGCCCGTACGATTGCAGACCTAGGAGGTTCCTCGGATATTCTTCCAGAGCACTTAGCTGAGGCAATCCAGTATCGTGCCTTGGATAAACGGTTACAGATATAGCGGCAACTTTGAAAAAAGCAGATAAGTAGTTCTGAAGAGTTAAAATAGAGGCTATTAAACATAAAAAAGCGAAGGAATTATCAAATAGATAAGACCTTCGCTTTCCTGATTAGTTTTAAGTCATACTGTTGTTGTTCCCAGGTAGATTACGCTCGGCTAATTCAATTGCCATTTTCACCATATTACCACAGTCCCTTGAAGAAACCCCTCCAAATCCTTCTTGATGAAGGGTCCCCGCAAAACCCAACTCTTGAGCGATTTGTTCTTTTAATTGGTATGACATGATGCTGTTACGTTGTCTTGACATGAGGAAGCCTCCTTTCGATCGGACAGTTTCTTTCAACAACACTGTTGATGAAAGTATGTTTAGTATAACTTTATCTTTAAAATAGTATGTAGAAAAAAGTCGTAATTTTTTGGAAGAAGAGGGATTAATAGCAGGTTTAATTAATAGATGTCTTCTTCGAAAAAACACCTCTAATTCAGACACGAATATTTTATAATATTAGTTAGAATGCATAAACTGACTGATATCAGTGGCAGTCTTTCCCGAGTGAGGACATTTTTTTGAGGATGCCTTTTTGCTTTTTGGATTTTTGATAGATAGAGGGTATAATGAGTGGAAAAAACAGTGATGGAGTGAAGTTTCTTGCCATTATTATTTGGAACCGCCGGAGTCCCGATTTCCTCAAGCGATCGATCTAGTGAAGGTGGAGTTCGACGTATTCGGGAGTTGAATCTCGATGCCTTAGAAATAGAATTTGTCCAAGGGGTGCGAATGGGTGAAGAAAAAGCAAGAAAAGTTGGTGCCGCAGCGATTGAGCATAATGTCGCTTTGTCTTGTCATGCCCCTTACTATATTAATCTCAACTCTCGTGAACCAGAGAAAATTACTGCGAGCCGAGATCGTATCCTTCATGCTGCACGTATCTCACAAATCCTTGGTGTGCGGAGTGTAATCTTTCATCCAGCGTTTAATCATGAGGACTCTTCGGAGGTTGTTCTTGAGCGGGTGGTTCGCGAACTCAGAGTCGTGAGAGAAACGCTCGACGCCATGGGAAATGACGTTGTACTTCGTCCAGAAACGACAGGCAAAGGGAGCCAGTTTGGTGACTTGGCGGAAACTATTCGTATTGCCCAAGAGGTTCCGGGAGTCTTGCCATGTATCGACTTTAGTCATCTTCATGCCCGGACCAATGGTAGGTACAACTCATATGACGAGTTTTGTGAGATACTTAATGATCTTGCCGAGGGGTTAGGAGATCGCTGGGTAAAAAACGTACACTTCCATATCTCAGGCATTGAATATGGATTAAAGGGTGAGAAGAGACACCTTGTCTTAAAGGAATCCGATCTGCGTTTTGAAGAATTAATGAAAGCATGTCTGACATTTGGGGTAGAAGGGCTGGCTATCTGCGAAAGCCCTAACCTGGAAGAAGACGCCATTCTTTTACAACAGACGTATCGGGCCTTAAGTTAGTAAACTGGCTTGGGTCCTACCGGCATTTGTGCAAGCCGCAGGGACGGTTCTTCGACTTGCATCAAGCCAAGAATCTACATTTTAGCTTGGTCTGGGGGAGCGATACAGGTTCCTGTGGCGCTGTTGGCGTTCTTTGATGAATACGTTTGGCGTTCGCTCAGATTAGTGCAAGTCAAGAACCGTCCCCAATCAGCATGTTTGGGACTATTCTATAATTTATGATAATGCTAAAACTTTGTTCTCGAAAAAAGAACAAAGTTTTTTTAATTGGGCAATTCTGTAATGTTCTGATTGCATTAATAAATCCTTTGATGTTCACACTAAGATGAGGAGGGATGTTAAAATGCATACACTTTGGAAAGGATCCATCAGTTTTGGTTTAGTAAATGTTCCAGTAAAAATGCATGCGGCCACGGAATCACAGGATTTTAAATTTAATTATCTCCATAAGGAATGTCAGAACCGGATTCGGTCGATCAAAAAATGTCCCATATGTGACGTAGAGGTCGATACGGTGGATTTAGTAAAAGGATATGAATACGAAAAGGATCGCTTCGTAGTACTCAGTGAGGAAGACCTTGCGTCTTTGGAACAACCGATGAGTCGCTCGATAGATATTCTAGATTTTATTGATTTAAAAGAAATTGATCCGATATATTATGAAAAGTCATATTATCTGTCCCCTGAAGAAACTGCCCTAAAGGCTTATCGTTTACTTTGTCAGGCAATGGAGGAGAGTGGTAAAGTCGCTTTAGCCCGTGTGACCATGCGCTCAAAGCAGCATTTGGCTTGTTTACGAGTTTTTGAACAAGGCCTTGTGATGGAAACGATGCACTATCCAAAGGAGATCCGCCATATAGATGGAGTAGGGGAGCATATAGTTCTGACTGAAGCGGAAATGACTATGGCTCGACAATTAATCGATAATTTAGCTCGCCCGTTCGAACCTGAGAAATACCACGATGAGTTACGTGAACAAATGGCATCTCTCATTAAAGGTAAAGTAACAGGGGAGACTTTTAAAGTTGAGGCTCCGACAAAGGGGCGAAAAGTAGTTGATTTGATGGAAGCATTGCGGGCAAGTATTGCATTGACAGAAAAGGAAAAGGGTCAATTAGAAGGTAAAACAGTAGCAAAAACAGCAGCTAGGACTAAAGCTAAAACTACAGATAAGGCTGAAGTAAAGACTAATAATGACACAGACTCGAACTTAGAGCAACCGAGCGATGAAAAACCGAAATCTTCGTTGACCCCACGAAAACGCACAACTCGACGTGCGAAAGGGGCATAGGTGTGGCTGAAACACAATTTTCACTTGCGCTCTATTCAAAAAAGGCTAAAAAAAGTCGGAGATCTAAGTAAGGTGATGAATCAGAAATATGATTTCTCATCCATTCTACATTATTTCACATGATAAACAGATATTCGTCAATATTCTGCGCAGGAGAAGCGTCCTTATGTCCAGAAAAGGAGGGCAAAGGAGGGGGCGCATTGGGTATGGAACAGGAAAAGCTAGTTCGAGCGACATTACGCACGATTAAAGGTGTCGGTAGTCAACATTTACGTCAACTTATTGCTTACTTCGGAAGTGCAGTAAAAGCGTGGGAGGCACCTCAGAGTAAATATCTCCAAGTTGCAAATCAGGGGAAATGGATTGGAGAAATCATACAGGAGAGAACTAACCTTGACCCTCGGGAGGTTGGGGAATCGTTAAACAAACAAGGTATTAGTTTGATCACACCGGATGAACCCGGTTATCCCCCCTTACTAGCTGAGCTGGCGGATGCTCCACCACTCCTCTATTATCGTGGACATTTGCGAGGGGATACTGAAGTGTTAGCAATAGTAGGTTCACGCCAAGCAACTGCTTATGGAAAGGCTGCTGCAAGGGTTTTGGCCCGTGACTCTGCAGCTAAAGGACTTGTCATTGCCAGTGGCTTAGCTCGAGGAATTGATACTGCTGCCCATCAAGGGGCCTTGGAGAGTGGGGGCACGACGTGGGCATTTCTTGGATGCGGACTTGACCGAGTATATCCACTGGAGAACCAGCGCCTTGCCGAGAATATTTTGGAAAAGGGCGCATTATTGAGTGAATTCCCACCCGGTTCTCCACCGCTAGCGATACATTTTCCAGCTCGAAATCGCTTAATCAGCGGGTGTTCACGTGGGGTTCTGGTTGTGGAGTCAGCAGAAAAAAGCGGTGCATTGATCACTGTGGATTTCGCTTTAGAACAAGGGAGAGAGGTATTTGCTGTACCTGGCCCAATTTTTAGCAAAGTAAGCCGGGGGACTCATCATTTATTGCGTCAGGGAGCAAAAATTGTGGAGGGAATCGAAGACATTTGCAATGAGGTGCCTGCTTGGTCTACTCATGTGTGCCAAGTATCGATTAATCCGGCACGATTGCATCAGAAAAAGGAGGCTCCAGTCGGATTGGATCTTGGGTCAATTCTTGTGCAATTAAGTGACGTTCCTCTGCATATTGACCAAATTACGCTTCACTCGACACTCCCCGTATCTAGTATTTCGTTGGCCTTATTGGAGCTGCAATTAGGCGGAAAAGTCATACAATTACCTGGGCAACATTATGTATTAGCTCGAGAGTGCTAGACATACTATGAAAAAGGCGTTAAGATAGGGCTTAGTTTTACCAACGTTAAACCTTTGTACTTAGATTAATCCGATTTGGGTATAAGTGTAGTATGTGAGGAATGAAACAAAATGACCCGAAGCGAAGTACGAGGTACCACTCCTTCTTGAAGAAGTCGGAGTTTCACGATTGGATAAAGAGTTTTCTTTAAGTTTATATGAGGTGAAAATATGTCTAAAACGCTTGTTATTGTAGAGTCCCCAGCTAAAGCAAAGTCAATTAGCAAATTTTTGGGAAGCCGTTACACGGTTAAAGCTTCAATGGGACATTTGCGAGATTTACCAAAGAGTCAATTAGGGGTGGACTTAGAACACGACTTCGAGCCAAAATACATTGCGATTCGTGGGCGAGGAACATTAATTAAGGAATTACGTCTAGCAGCTAAAGGGGCAGATAAAGTGCTGTTGGCTTCTGACCCTGACCGTGAGGGGGAAGCCATAGCATGGCATCTTTCGCACTTATTGGGTCTAGATCTGAACAACAAAAACCGAATAGAATTTCACGAAATTACCAAACCGGCCATTCAGGCTGCCCTTAAGCAACCTCGTCAGATTGATTTGAACAGGGTGGATGCACAGCAAGCTCGTCGGGTCTTGGATCGTTTGGTCGGCTACCAGTTAAGCCCTTTGCTCTGGCGGAAAATCAAGAAAGGCTTAAGTGCAGGGCGAGTTCAATCCGTGGCGGTACGTTTAGTTGACGACCGTGAAGAGCAGATTAGGGCTTTTGTCTCGGAGGAGTATTGGAGTCTAACGGCAGATCTCCAGTCTAATGGGGGAAAGTTTCTTGCTAAGCTTTTAAAAGTATCTGGTAAAAAGGCTGTTATCGCCTCGAGATCGGAAATGGAAGCCGTCTTAAACGATTTATTGGCTAAAGACTTTCAGGTATCTGATGTTCGAACAAAAGAAAAGAAAAAGCTTCCTGCGCCTCCCTTTATAACGAGTAGCCTGCAGCAAGAAGCCCATCGTAAATTGAGTTTTTCACCGAAGCGTACCATGATGTTAGCTCAGCAATTGTATGAGGGTCTTGACCTAGGCAAAGAGGGCACCGTCGGCTTAATCACGTACATGCGTACAGATTCTGTAAAGATTGCCGAAACCGCCCAAGAGGAGGCCAAGGAATGGATTCTGTCACACTATGGAAACGATTACTATCCTCCGGAACCACGGCAGTTTGCCAATAAAGGTCGGGCTCAAGAAGCGCACGAAGCGATCCGTCCAACAAGCGCTTTGCGGACTCCGGATTTACTGAAGGGAATTTTATCTCGAGATCAGTTGCGGTTATATCGCTTGATATGGGAGCGCTTTATTGCGAGTCAGATGAGTGTGGCAATCACAGATACCTTGACAGTTGATATGCTTGTAGGAGTTTATTTATTTCGAGCGAATGCTTCAACAGTCCGTTTTCCTGGTTTTTTGGCGGTCTATGAAGAAGGCAAAGACGAGGTTGATCAAATCGATGAAGAACAAAACTCATTGACATTGTCAGTCTCTCCTGGAGAAAAACTTAAACTTGTCAAACTTCAAGACAAGCAACATTTTACGGAACCGCCCGCCCGCTTCACTGAGGCTTCTCTCGTTCGCAAGATGGAAGAGGAAGGGATCGGAAGACCAAGTACCTATGCTCCAACGATTGAAACAATTCAATCACGAGGGTATGTTGTTAAAGAGGAAAAACAACTCCTTCCTACAGAACTCGGAGAAATTGTAATCACGTTACTTAAAGAACATTTTCCGGATATTTTAAATTTAGAGTTCACTGCTAATTTGGAGGAGAAGCTCGATCTTGTTGAAGAAGGAAGTGCTCCTTGGAAGTCGGTGGTTGAAGACTACTATACCCCCTTCTCTGTGGCTTTGGCTCAGGCTGAAGAAAAGATTGGGAAAGTCAAAATAGAGGATCAAGTTTCCGAAGAACTTTGTGATTTATGTGGGCGAAATATGGTGATTAAGATGGGGCGTTATGGTAAATTCCTGGCCTGTCCTGGTTTTCCAGAGTGTCGAAATACCAAACCACTCTTCGAAGAAGTGGGCGCGAATTGTCCAAAATGCACCAAGCCCCTCGTGATTCGACGCTCTAAGAAAGGGCGTAAGTTTTATGGCTGTAGTGGCTATCCAGACTGTGATTTTGTTTCATGGGAAATGCCAGCCCCTGATCCGTGTCCTGAGTGTCAACAGTTGATGGTGATTAAATCCTCAAAGAAAGAAAAAAAATATGTGTGCACAAATCCAGAATGCCGTCACACAATTGTGGTTGAAGAAACCTAAGTCTCGGTGTTTAACGTTTGAGTAGCTACTAAATAAGGAGAGAATGGATACATGCAGCATATTACCGTTATCGGAGCAGGTCTAGCAGGTTCCGAGGCCGCTTGGCAACTTGCAGAACGCGGTGTGATGGTTGATTTATATGAAATGCGTCCGCTTAAATATACTCCAGCACATCATACCGGAGCATTTGCCGAATTAGTATGCAGCAACTCACTTCGAGGAGCTGGCTTAGAGAATGCGGTGGGACTATTAAAAGAAGAAATGCGTCGCTTAGAGTCTCTCATCATAAGTGCTGCTGATCATAACGCGGTTCCCGCAGGCGGCGCTTTGGCAGTCGATCGGGAACTTTTTTCTAGAGAGGTTACAAAACGGTTGGAAGAACATCCGAATGTATCTATTTATCGAGGAGAAGTACATAAGATTCCGAGGGTAGGGATCACCATTATCGCTAGTGGTCCATTGACATCTAATGATTTAGCAGAAGACATTTTAAAGATAACTGGTGAGGAAGCGCTTTCTTTTTACGACGCGGCTGCTCCGATCGTTACGCTCGAATCCATAGATATGAGCAAGGCTTTTTGGGCTTCGCGTTATGACAAGGGTGAGGCGGACTATTTGAACTGTCCGATGACTAAGGATGAGTACGACTTGTTTTATGAAGCCTTAGTTCAGGCGGAGACAGCAGAAGTTCAGGGGTTTGAAAAAGGAATCGTTTTCGAAGGTTGTCTACCAGTCGAAGTGATGGCCAAGCGTGGTCCCCAGACTCTGACATTTGGTCCACTAAAGCCTGTTGGATTACAGGATCCACGGACTGGGATAAAGTCCTATGCTGTTGTACAGCTACGTAAAGAAAATAAGGCAGGGACACTCTTCAATTTGGTGGGTTTTCAAACACATTTAAAGTGGGGCGAACAAAAACGAGTTTTTTCGTTAATTCCTGGTTTAGAAAATGCCGAATTTGTGCGTTATGGTGTTATGCACCGCAATACGTTTCTCAATGCTCCGAAAGTTCTTAAAGCGGATTTCAGTCTAAGGAGTAATCCGGACTTTTTCTTTGCTGGACAAATGACCGGAGTCGAAGGATATGTTGAATCTGCTGCTAGCGGGCTGCTAGCGGGTCTTAATGCCTGGAGACGCCTTAGCCAGATGGTTCCACTTGTCTTTCCACCAGTAACGGCGTTAGGTGGCCTAGCACGTCACTTGGAAGGGTCGCCTAGTGTGAACTTTCAACCGATGAATCTTAACTTCGGGTTGCTTCCGCCGTTGACAGAGCGAATACGGAATAAACGTGAAAAAAACGCCAGGATTTCTGAACGAGCTTTAGAGACGTTAAATGAATTTTGTGTGTGGGAAGATTTAGGGAGGTAAGCAACTGATTGAACATGGATGAGGCGTTAAGTTTATTTTCGGGTCATCAATATTCTCAGAATCGATCCGAACTCACGGTCGCTGCTTATCAAACGGATCTGGTTCAGTTTTTTAGCTTTGCTGCTGGCGAGCTGGGCGTAGAATCTGAAAAGCTTACGGTGGATCTGATTGATGTCTATATCGTGCGTGGCTTTCTAGGAGTTTTGGCAGACCACGGATTGGCGAGAAAAAGTATGGCTCGTAAGCTTGCTGCGCTACGGACGTTTTTCAAATTCTTATGTCGTAAGGAAATACTTTTAATAAACCCAGTACAGCGGGTAGCAAGTCCAAAACTAGGACGAAAACTCCCGAATTTTCTATATTTAGACCAAATGGATGGGCTTCTCCGTGCATCGGATTGTACAAATTTACTAGGGGCTCGCGATCAAGTTATTATGGAGTTGCTCTACGGGTCGGGGCTAAGGGTCAGTGAACTGGTTGGGTTAGATCGAGAAAATCTTGATTTGGAAATCGGATTGATTCGAGTCCTCGGGAAGGGAAGCAAGGAGCGGGTGGTTCCTGTAACAAACTATGCCATCCAGGCTATTGAGGAGTATCTCAAGATGAGGAAGGATCACAGTGAAATCCTTTTACTCAATTACCAAGGGACGCGGTTATCGGCCAGGTCTGTCAGACGAATTTTGGACAAAATGGTCGCCAAAATTAGTATGGAACAACATGTGAATCCACATATGCTCCGTCATTCTTATGCGACGCATATGTTGGATGGCGGAGCGGATTTAAGAAGTGTTCAAGAATTATTAGGACATCTTAAGCTGTCGTCAACCCAAATATATACGCATCTAACCCGTGAACGCTTAAAGAAAGTCTACGATCAGGCTCATCCCCGAGCTAAGTGAACTCACCCTTGTAGAAGTGTGAGTCACGATTAGATGACGATTTTGGCCAGGGACAGAGTGAATTTTCACAAAAAGTTGCAAATTGCCTACAATTTACTTGACACACAGAAAGTGCCCTAGTAAACTTTATTGAAGGGGGTGTTAGCAATGTTTCATGCAACGACGATTGTCGCAGTGAAGAGAGGGGAACACGTAGCCATAGCGGGTGACGGTCAAGTTACCTTTGGACAAGCAACCGTGATGAAACATAAAGCCCGGAAAGTGCGTCGCTTGTTTCAGGGAAAGGTGATTGCTGGGTTTGCGGGATCTGTAGCGGATGCGTTTACGCTTTTTGATAAGTTTGAACAAAAGCTAGAAGAATATCATGGAAATCTTCAACGTGCTGCAGTAGAGCTTGCCAAGGAATGGCGAACGGACAAAATGCTACGTAACCTTGAAGCACTACTTTTAGTGGCGGATACCCAAAATCTCTTGATTGTATCCGGTTCGGGTGAAGTGATTGAACCAGACGATGGAATCGCAGCAATTGGTTCTGGTGGAAACTATGCTTTAGCCGCCGCTCGCGCTTTAGTTAAACATACAGATTTGCCGACGACCGAGATCGTTCGTGAAGCGATGCTTGTTGCTGCTTCGATTTGTGTTTATACTAATGAACAAATAAATGTGGAAGAGTTATAGGGGGTGAGACTATGGACAGCTTGACACCTCGAGAAATTGTCCGTGAATTGGATCGGTTTATCGTAGGACAAGATGCCGCAAAACGAGCTGTTGCGGTTGCTTTGCGTAATCGCTACCGTCGTTCTTGTCTGTCAGAGCAATTACAAGAAGAAATCATACCCAAAAATATTTTGATGATTGGCCCTACAGGCGTTGGAAAGACGGAGATTGCCCGACGGTTGGCAAAGCTTGTTCGCGCCCCATTCATTAAGATCGAAGCCACGAAATTTACGGAAGTTGGGTATGTAGGCCGAGATGTGGAAGCCATTATTCGCGACTTAGTCGAGATAGCCTTACGTATGGTGAAGGTGGAGCGCTCAGATAAGGTGCAAACTCAGGCAGCCATCAATGCCGAGAAACGCTTGATAGAGCTGTTGGTTCCAGAAAAACGATCAGAGAGTGCATCTGGCAACCCCTTTCAGATGCTGTTCGGTCAAACTCCAGATCCAGAAAAGGATATTGATGTGACTCCCGAAATGGAGAAAGAACGTAAGCTAGTAGCTGACCGCTTGCAGCGTGGGGATCTTGAAGAGCAGACTATTGAAATTGCTGTTGAAGAAACTACGCCACTTTCCGATATGCTGGGCAACAATAACATGATGGAAATGGGCTTGAATATACAGGATATGATGTCAGGGATGCTCCCTAAGCGGCACAAGAAGAGAAATGTAACTGTACGCGAAGCGCGGAAAATCTTGATTCATGAAGAGACTCAGAATCTGATTGATCAAGATGAAGCAGTTCAAGAAGCTATTCGTAGGACAGAACATGAGGGAATTGTTTTCTTGGATGAAATCGATAAAATTGCTGGGCGCGATGGCGCGGGCGGCCCAGACGTTTCTAGGGGAGGAGTGCAACGTGACATTCTTCCAATTGTGGAAGGATCAACTGTTGTAACGAAGTATGGCCCTGTTAATACGGATCACATACTCTTTATAGCTGCAGGTGCTTTCCATCTAAGCAAGCCGTCTGATCTTATTCCAGAACTACAGGGGAGATTTCCTATTCGAGTGGAGCTTGAATCGTTAAGCGTAGCCGATTTCAAACGTATTCTTACGGAACCCCAATCGTCGCTGATTAAACAGTATGCCGCTTTATTGGGAGCGGAAGGGATAAAGGTGGATTTTACAGAGAATGCTATTGATGAATTAGCAGAAGTTGCCTACAAAGTGAATTCTAGCACCGAAAATATTGGGGCAAGGCGACTCCACACGATTGTAGAAAAAGTTCTCGAGGAATTGTCTTTCGAAGCCTCCGAACTTCCCGACGATTATACTGTGACAATTAATAGAGAATACGTTCAACAACGTTTGGGCAATGTTGTGCAGAATCAAGATCTTGCACGCTATATTCTTTAAGATACAAGAGTGAACTCGTTCAACCAAAGTTGAACATCGAGACTTCGGTGGGGAGATTCTACCCCCACCGAAGTAGAGTAAGGGGGGGCACTCCCCCTTATAGAGGTGGGAGTCTCATGATTGGATCAACTTAAGCAAGCAACCAAATTTAAGGAGGAAAATTTAACTTATGAAAACATCGTTATTAGAAAAGACTAGGACAGTTAATAAATTAATTCAACGTGCTGCTGGTAATCCAGTTGATTTTGAGGAAATGGCTAAGGTGCTTAGTCAAGCGGTAGTTGCCAACATTTATATCGTTGGACGTCGAGGAAAGATCCTTGGCTATAGTTTTATGGATCATTTTGTTTGCGGAACCATGGAAGACATTGTCATTCATTCCGAGCGTTTCCCGGAAAGCTATAATGAAGGTCTGATGAAAGTTAGTGAGACAAAAACTAACACTGCGCAGGTTGCAAATGGTTGTGTATTTAATTGTGATGAACCGTGCCATTTCACGAATAAACTTACGACAATCGTTCCAATCTTAGGTGGAGGCGAAAGAGTCGGGACGCTTGTGCTGGCTAAATATGATGAAGAATTCCAAGAGGAAGATTTAGTCTTAGCTGAATACGGTGCAACGGTTGTAGGGATGGAAATTTTACGAGTTAAGGCGGAACGGGCGGAAGAAGAAGCTCGTAAAAAGGCGGCAGTCCAAATCGCAGTAGGAACTCTGTCCTATTCTGAGCTCGAAGCAGTGGAACACATCTTTGCCGAACTAGGCGGCGGTGAAGGACTTTTAGTTGCCAGTAAAATTGCTGATCGAGTGGGGATAACTCGTTCAGTTATTGTTAATGCCCTGCGCAAATTTGAGTCAGCAGGAGTGATTGAGTCGAAGTCACTAGGCATGAAAGGCACCTATATTCGAGTTCTTAACGATTATTTGATAGACGAATTGGATAAGCATATCAAACACACAAAGTAAGACTGAGTGACTTGCACACTAGTTGCGCTGCGTTAGCAGCATGAATGTCTACCTCCCTTGATGTAGAGCATGGAACTGCCATTTCATAAGAAGTGGACAAACTGTTTGACAGGAGGTTAAATTTCATGGATGAACATGATTATGTTTACCAACTGCGACCGCTTATCGTTCCGGCCGTTCTATTTCTAATTCTCTTTCCCCTTGTTATTGGTGGTGTTCATTTCTTTAGCACGCTACCAATCTTAGAACTACGGGTTCTTATTGGGATCTATGTCGTGGCAGCACTCGGGATTTTATCCTTATGGATTGTTGGAAAGAGTAAACATGTTCAAATTAAAGAAGGGCAAATAGTCTTTCAGTCGTTACTTGGTAAACACACCTTAGAACCGCAGGATATTCGTCGGGTTGCCTTTTACTTTGATCAAAAAGGGCAAGAAGTCGCCCAGATTCGGACTGAAGATGAGCTTTATTACGTGAGCGAGTTCTATTTTCCCTTTCCCGAGCTCATGAGTGACCTCGAGAATTTCATAATGAAGTACGATTTACGTTCAAACCTTGAGAGTTATGCTGGTTTGATTAAGTAAGGCTCGATGAACTGACCCTACTTGTAAAGAATTGCGGAATGTGCTAATCTATCTATTGGTAGTGTGGTTTAATGAAGCACGCAGAGGGATTAAAGCGTTAGTTCCTTGTCGGGAGACAAGGGGCGTTTTGAGATGAACCTGCGGAGGAAAAAACAAAAGAAAGTTGGTTAACAAAATGGCAGTAATTTCTATGAAACAATTATTGGAAGCGGGTGTCCACTTCGGACATCAAACTCGTCGGTGGAATCCGAAAATGGCTCGTTATATCTTTACTGAGCGCAATGGAATCTATATTATTGATCTCCAGAAAACCGTTAAAAAAGTTGATGAAGCCTTTAATTTTGTTCGTAACCTCGCAGCTGAGGGTGGTACCATGTTGTTTGTAGGTACTAAGAAACAAGCTCAAGAGTCAGTCAAAGATGAGGCAGAACGTTGCGGTATGTATTTTGTGAACGAGCGTTGGCTTGGTGGTATGCTTACAAATTTCCAAACGATTCAAAAACGTGTTGACCGTTTGCGTGTTTTGGAGCGGATGGAAGCTGAAGGCGTTTTCGATGTGCTTACAAAGAAAGAAGTTTCTGCTCTGCGTCATGAGATGGAAAAATTGGAGCGTTTTTTAGGCGGCATCAAAAATATGAAGAAAATTCCGGATGCTTTGTTTATTGTTGATCCACGTAAAGAACGTATTGCGGTTGCTGAGGCACGCCGTTTGAAGATTCCAATTGTTGCAATTGTGGATACAAACTGTGATCCAGATGAAATCGATGTTGTAATTCCGGCTAATGATGATGCAATTCGTGCAGTCAAGTTACTTACTTCGAAGATGGCAGATGCTATTATCGAAGGCCAACACAGTAACGATGAGGATGAGGAAGCTGGAGAAGTAGCTGAAGGCTAAAAGCGAGTTTGGTAGTTCGAGGTTCGATGTCCGAATACGGTGCAAAACGCAGTAAACCTCGGGCATCGTGCTTCAACTATAGTATATATGAAGGTTCGAGGTTAGAATATCGCACCTCGAACCTATGCATTGCACTCGAACATAAAGTGAATATCTGTTGGTAAAATATAAATTGCGCGTCAAGCATCGTGCATTGAATTTGGAGGGATAACCATGGCAGACGTAAGCGCAGCTCAAGTAAAAGAGCTTCGGGAACGTACAGGGGCAGGTATGATGGATTGCAAAAAGGCACTGGTACAATGTAACTGTGAAGTTGACAAAGCCTGCGACTTTTTACGAGAGAAAGGCTTAGCAGCCGCCGCTAAAAAGGAAGGGCGGGTTGCAGCTGAAGGGACCGTTGAAGCCTATATCCATGGCGGCGGGCGCATCGGCGTACTGATTGAAGTGAACTGCGAAACAGACTTTGTGTCTCGTGGAGATGAATTTCGAACGTTAGTACGCGATCTGGGGTTGCATATTGCAGCAGCCAATCCGCAATATATGAACAAAGAGGACGTACCTGCTGAAGTACTTCAGCATGAGAAGGATATCTTAAAAGCGCAAGCTCTCAATGAAGGAAAGCCTGAGAAAATCATTGAAAAGATGGTAGAAGGTAGAATTGAAAAGTTCTATAAAGAAGTTTGCTTAATGGATCAAACATTCGTTAAAGATCCAGATAAGAGCGTGCGAGACTTGGTGCTCGATAAAATTGCTAAAATAGGTGAACGCATAGTTATTCGACGTTTTACTCGCTATGAGTTAGGTGCAGGTATAGAGAAACGACAAGATGATTTTGCATCAGAAGTTATGAAAGAAATAAATCGATAAACAACCTAGACAATCTATCTAGAGAACACCCTGGTGTTCTCTTTTTCGAATATGAGAGGATTTCTCATTCTAGGCGTGGATTAAGATTGATGGAGGTTAATCGATGGAAAAACCACGGTATAGTCGACTTGTCCTTAAAATTAGCGGGGAAGCGCTTGCAGGTAATCAAGGTTTTGGGCTTCAACACGATATGCTCGTCTCCGTAGCGTCCCAGGTGGCAGAAATTCGGGATATGGGGGTTGAAGTTTGCCTGGTTGTTGGTGGCGGAAACATATGGCGAGGAATTGCGGGAAGTGCCCAAGGCATGGACCGTGCAACGGCTGATTATATGGGCATGTTGGCAACAGTGATGAATGCCTTGGCTTTACAAGATGCCTTAGAAAAGACCGGGACAGTCACCCGTGTCTTATCGGCTATTGAAATGAGACAGGTTGCTGAACCGTATATTCGACGCCGAGCGATTCGACATATGGAAAAGGGACGAATTGTAATTTTCGCGGCTGGAACGGGTAACCCTTACTTCTCCACAGATACAACGGCCGCTTTGCGGGCTGCTGAAATCGAGGCTGATGTCATTTTGATGGCTAAGAAGGTAGATGGGGTTTACGATTCTGACCCGATGAAGAATCCCCAGGCCAAGAAGTTTGACCGTTTAAGTTATCTCGATGTCCTAAGCAAAGGACTAGGTGTGATGGACTCTACTGCCACGTCACTTTGTATGGATAATAATATTCCTGTCATAGTTTTTGACCTAACAACACCAGGCAATATTCGAAAGGTGCTTATGGGCGAAGCCATTGGAACTTATGTAGGGAGGGATAGTGAATGATCTCTGAGGTGATTAGAGACGCAGAAGAGCGGATGCATAAAGGGATAGACGTCTTACGTAGAGAGTATGCCACAATTCGAGCAGGCCGGGCAAATCCGAGTGTTCTCGACAGAGTTATGGTCGAATACTATGGGGCACCTACTCCAATCAGCCAGCTGGCAAATATCTCTGCTCCTGAGCCAAGAATGTTAGTTATTCAGGCTTGGGATAGAACCGTTCTTCCAGCTATTGAAAAGGCAATCATGAAATCTGATCTAGGGTTGAATCCGTCCAGTGATGGAATAGTGATTCGCTTGAATATTCCCCAACTCACAGCTGAACGTCGCATGGAATTGGTCAAAAAGGTAAAAAAAGAGGCTGAAGAGGCGCGAGTAGCAGCTCGCAACGTGCGCAGAGATGTCAACGATAAGCTTAAGAAGCTTGAAAAAGATCATGAAGCCTCCGAAGATGAGATAAAGAGGGCCCAAGAAGATGTCCAGAAGCTGACAGACAAGATCATTAAAGAGATTGAACATATCATGGATACTAAGGAAAGTGAAATTACGGAAGTATGATACAAGGTTTGCTCGGCCGAAACTGGGACGAGGTAAAACTTGAACTTGAAAGCATAGGTAAACCTTATGCTTTTCAAATCACGAGCCCTCATGGTAAAATGAAAGCGTGGGGAAGCTGTCGTGTCGTCCGTGTTAGAGAAATTGACGGTCGTGTGGAGGTTGTCTTAGCGTATGAGAAATTTTCGCCAAGTCAGCCATAGACCCCTTGTTCGTTGTTCGATATTTGTGGTTCGTGGTTCGATATTCAACTAAGAACCGCGCAACCACGGACCAAGAACTTCGAATAGGGGGTCTTTTCGAGGTTCTTGGTTCGAAAGGCCCGAAGTCTGTAGTTTGAATATCGAACACCCAGTATAGGGCTTTTCATGGTTTGCATATCTTAGTTCGAGGATTTATAGTCCGAAAGTCCGTAGTTTGTAGTTTAATATCGAACCACGAACATCGAATTTCGAATATCGAGTATGGGGGTGGAATGATGTGGTTCAAACCTTGGGATAAAAATAAAGTTAAATCAAATGACCAAGTTGCTATGGACCGCCTCCCGCGTCATATTGCCATTATCATGGACGGAAACGGGCGATGGGCTCTGAAACGAGCGCTTCCTCGTTCAATGGGACATCGGGCAGGCGTTGAGGCCTTACGAAAGGTCGTTAAGGCATGTTCTAAACTTGGAATTGAGGTCTTGACTGTTTATGCGTTTTCTACAGAAAATTGGAAAAGGCCTAAAGATGAAGTGGGAGTATTGATGACACTTCTTACGGAGTACTTGAGAAAGGAACTCCTTGAGTTACATCAAAGCAATGTAGTCATTCGTACCATGGGGAAGCTCAATGACCTCCCGCCGGAGGCGCAGCATGAATTAGCACATGCGATGAAGAGTACACGCGATAATACGGGCCTCATTCTAAACCTTGCTCTTAATTACGGTGGACGATCGGAGATCATCGATGCAGTTAAGAGTTTGAGCAAAGAAGTCTTAACTGGAGAGCAGAGAATTGAAGAGATTGATGAGCAAAGCTTTAGTGAAAAACTCTACACTCGAGGATTACCAGATCCAGATTTGCTTATTCGGACCTCAGGAGAAATGAGGTTGAGTAACTTCCTACTTTGGCAGTTGGCTTATACAGAGATTGTTGTAGTAGAAGAACTTTGGCCGGATTTTGGCCAAAAGGCTTTAGTTGAAGCGATAAAAGCGTATCAGAAGCGTGATCGTCGTTTCGGTGGAATACATACAAATTGAGGAGAACACATGCTTAAAAGAACAATAAGTGCCTTGATTGGCGCGCCACTTTTCTTGGGACTTATTTATATGGGTGGGCTATATTCAGCGTTCCTAGTTGCAGTATTGACATTATTTGCCTTATGGGAATTTATGCAAATTGGTGAGAAAATGGGTATCCGCACTTGGTCTAAGCTTACGACAGTTGTCACGGTTGTTTGGTTGGCTAGCTTGTTGAGCGGTGGGGCAGAATGGATGGTGACGGTTCTAGTCTTTTGGCTTCTAATTGGACTTGGACGGTTGGCCTTAACTTATCCAAAAACGTCTTTATCGGAAGCAAGCTTTAATATACTTGCGGTCCTTTATTCGGTTGTCTTATTATCTCACCTATATTTACTTCGTCAGCTTCCAAATGGAACCGAATGGACTTTTCTGACTATATTTTTGGTATGGGCAACGGATACGGGCGCATATCTTATAGGGAGACAATTTGGAAGCCACCTTTTAGCTCCCCAAGTTAGCCCTAAGAAAACAGTGGAAGGCTCTCTTGGGGGATTGTTATTTAGTGTAGCAGTCGCCTTAGTGTTCTGGCGTATTGCCGGCGGAGCAACTTTGATTATGTATGTCATCTTGGCTATTATTATTGGGATTAGCTCGCAAATTGGTGATCTGTTTGAATCTGCCTTGAAGCGTAGCGCTGGGGTTAAAGATTCTGGAAAGCTTATTCCCGGGCACGGTGGGATCTTGGACCGGTTCGATAGTCTGATTTTTGCACTCCCTTTAGTGTATTATGGGGTTATATTACTTTCGTGAGGTGAAAGCGTTGAGCATTCAGAAACACCCTATATGGACAAATCTAAATAGGCTTGCAGTGGTAACTACGGGACTCGTCATGTTGAAAGTCTTTACATACTTTTTCCAAGATTTTTTGCCGGTATTTGGTGAAGTTATCGCTAAAACGTTTAGTGCCCTTTTGCCATTTGTTCTAGCACTTCTTCTTGCCTTCCTACTCGAACCGCTCGTTGTGCGACTGATGCGAGGTATTCGGATTCGTCGAACGTATGCATCTATACTCTCTATCATTTTGGCACTGGCTGGATTGAGCCTGTTTATTTTTATAATTGTTGCTCGTCTTTATACAGAATTATCCGAGTTAGCAGTCACGTTACCTGATTATAGTTATCTTGTGGATTTTGTGACAAAGCAAGTAGATACTGTTGAAAAATTTATAAAAGTAAACCCTCAAATTCAAACTACTCTGGTAGGAGCGACGGAAAGCTTAGCCAGAACACTTCAGGAATGGGCCAAATCTGGGAGTACCCTTTTACTGGGTTTTCTAACTGCATTGCCTCGTGTGTTTATTGTCTTGGTGGTGTCCATTGTCGCGACATTGCTGATGAGCTCGACTTATCCAAATGTAAAACAGTTTATTTCCGACTTGTTTCCGAACCGTTGGCACGTCAGTGCTCAAGCTATCAGTAATGATTTGGGAGCGGCGATTGTGGGATATTTGCGGTCGCAAGCAATTTTGATTTCTGTCACGGCATTTTCAACCATCGGCGGTTTGCTGCTGCTGGGAAATCCTTATGCTGTTACGTTGGGTGTACTGGCAGGGCTTTTGGACATAATGCCGATTGTGGGCACGGGTATGCTGTTTTTGCCTTGGAGCGTCGGGCTTTTTATTATGGGATCTTTCGGAGAAGGTTTAAAATTATTGGTGCTGTGGCTTGTTACATTTACAGTACGTCAGTTTCTGGAGCCCAAAATCTTGTCTAATGGAATTGGAATACACCCGCTTCCAACTCTCATTTCGATGTATGTAGGACTTCAGTTAGTAGGTGCTATAGGCATGATTATGGGACCAGTGGTGGTTATTTGTTATGAAGCCGTGCGAAAAGCGGGAGCTTTTGGGCCTCCCAAGTAAAATGATTATTAATCATCGAGTGAAGTGGAGTTCACTGTAACAACTAAAAGTAGGAAGAGATGATTCGCGTTGAAAACCCTAACTATATTGGGATCAACAGGCTCTATTGGCCGTCAAACCCTAGATGTTGTCCGACATTCGGGAGAGCAGCTCAAGATTCATGCCTTGGTAGCGGATAAAAGTATCGAGCTTATAGAACAACAGGCCAGACTTTACCATCCGGAAATCGTTGTAATGATGGATGAAGGGGCCGCTCGTGAGCTACGTGGTCGATTAAAGAATTTACCGATTAAGGTTGATCAGGGTATGACCGGGATTATTAACTCAGTTATCGCCCCACAAGTGGATACCGTCGTCACGGCAATTTCAGGTAGAATTGGCCTAGAACCCACTCTTGCTGCGCTAGAGGCAGGCAAAACTATTGCCCTAGCTAATAAGGAAACATTGGTCGCTGGTGGGGACTTGGTCATGTCTACGGCAAGGAAGATGAAATGCCCGATCCTCCCAGTGGATAGTGAACATTCCGCAATTTTTCAGTGTTTGGAGGACAATCACGAAACGCTTGAGAAGATCATTTTGACTGCATCGGGTGGCCCTTTTTTCGGATGGACTCAGAAACAATTAGCAACGGTCACGTTAGAGAAAGCACTTTGCCATCCAAATTGGGATATGGGTGCGAAAATTACCATTGACTCGGCAACAATGATGAACAAGGGTCTCGAAGTGATTGAGGCGCATTATTTATTTAATATGGAATATGATCAGATAGAGGTCCTTATACATCCGCAGAGCGTAGTCCACTCCATGGTTCAATATCGAGATGGCTCCGTACTTGCCCAGTTAGGTAGGGCGGATATGCGGTTGCCAATCCAGTATGCTCTGAGCTATCCATCCCGCTGGAAAAACTCTTTTGAACGACTAGATTTTCGTGGAAAAACATTAACCTTCCATGAACCAGATCTGGAAGGTTTTCCTGCGCTTGCTATGGCTTATCGTGTAGGTCGACGCGGCGGAACTCTACCTGCCGTGATGAATGCAGCCAACGAAATCGCAGTGTTGGCATTTCTTCAGGAGAAGGTCACATATCTTAAGATTCAAGACATTGTCGAAAAAGTTTGTTCTGAACATAATGTGTTAGATAGCCTAGATTTGGAAAGCATACTCGATGCAGACACCTGGGCACGACGACGTGCCGCAGAGCTTATTTCGTAGTTCGATAATCGGGTTGCGAAACTGAACCATGACTCGAATTTATGTTATGATCGAACCAACCGTGTAATTATAATCGAAGCATGAAATACGAATTACGAACTTCGAAAAAGGGGGGATTAAAGTGTTAACGACACTCGCCATCGTTTTTGTTTTTGGAAGCATGGTCATGATTCATGAACTTGGGCACTATATGGTTGCAAAATGGATCGGAGTTAAGGTTATAGAATTTAGTTTTGGTTTTGGTCCGAAAATTGTGGGTTATCAAGGGAAGGATACACTTTACGCTCTGCGTCTCATCCCTTTAGGTGGGTTCGTCAAACTTCATGGAATGGATGCTGAAGTTGATGTCAATGGCAAAGCTGTGATTGCCCCTACCCATGATGCGCAAAGTTTTATGAATAAGCCAGTTTGGCAGCGTATGTCGGTAATTGTGGCTGGACCGATCATGAACTTTGTTCTAGCAATAATTCTATTCGTGGGAGTTTTTGCCTATCTCGGGATTCCATCACAAGGTAACACTAATATGATCGGATCACTCGTTACGGGAAAACCAGCAGCCACTTCTGGGATTCAACCGGGAGATAAAATACTGGCAGTGAACAATGAGTTAACGCCAAATTGGACAAGTTTGACAGAAGCCATCTGGGCCAAACCGGACCAAGTGTTAAGCTTAACGATTGAAAGAGACAAAGGAAAGCAACAAACTGTATCATTGAAGACGGAAAAGGACGCTCCAACTGGGCATGGTATGATTGGTATTGCACCGGAAATCATCTATACGCATGCTTCTATTTTGGAGTCGACCCGTTACGGATTAGAACGAACAGTAGATTTTACAAAGACAATCGTGGTGTTGTTGGTACAGATGGTAACGGGAAAGATACCAGCCGATGTAGGTGGTCCAGTTATGATTGCTCAAGTCATTGGGGAAGGGGCCCAGCAGGGGTTAGCAAACTTATTGAGTTTAACTGGAGTATTAAGTATTCAACTAGGACTCATTAACTTATTTCCCATCCCTGCTCTAGATGGGAGTAGGCTTATCTTCTTATTGATCGAGGGGGTAAGAGGGAAGCCGCTAAACCCAGAAAAGGAAAATATGATTCATTTGGTAGGTTTCGTTTTGCTTATGGCTTTAATGATCGCCGTTACTTATAAAGATGTCCTGCGCTTATTCAATAAAGTTGGGTAGTGAATGAGGCTTGGAGTAGGAGATAGACATGGTGCACAGAAAAACGACAAAACCCGTATCAGTAGGACCTGTGACAATTGGTGGCGGAGCCCCGATTGTCGTACAATCGATGACAAATACGGATACTCGCGATGTAGGAGCAACCTTAGCTCAGATTAACGCCTTGGCTGATGCTGGCTGTGAAGTCGTCCGTCTTGCAGTCTTGGATGATGAGGCAGCCTCGGCTTTAAAGGAGATCGCAGCTAAGAGTCCACTGCCTGTGATTGCAGATATTCATTTTGACTATCGTTTGGCTATCCGTGCAGTTGAACAAGGTATCCATGGCTTGCGACTTAATCCTGGGAATATCGGAGCCCGTTGGAAAGTACAAGAGGTCGTTCGTGCTGTAAAAGAACGACAAATCCCCATACGAATTGGGGTTAACGCAGGGTCATTGGAGAAAGAGCTCTTAGAAAAATATGGAGGTCCCACTGCCGGAGGGATGATCGAGAGTGCCTTAGGACATATTCGATTACTTGAAGAAGAAGGGTATCATAAAATAAAGGTCTCGTTGAAAGCATCGTCCGTTCCCCTGATGCTTGAGGCTTATCGCAAGATCTACGAAGTTGTGGATTATCCGTTACATCTCGGGGTGACTGAGGCAGGGACGGTACGTTCTGGTGTGGTAAAATCGGCGATAGGGATCGGGACATTGCTTGCTGAAGGGATCGGAGATACGATTCGAGTGTCACTCACAGGTGACCCGGTACGAGAAATTCCTGTAGCTCTTGAAATCCTGCATGTTCTAGGCCTAAGACAGCGGAGCGTGGAGTTAATCAGTTGTCCAACCTGTGGCCGCACGCAAGTTGACTTAGCCTTATTGGCGGAGAGTGTTGAAGAGCAGTTAGCACACTTGCCTGTACTGGACAAGCCCTTAAAGGTTGCGGTAATGGGATGCGCAGTCAATGGGCCGGGCGAAGCACGTGAAGCTGATTTTGGAATTGCAGGCGGAAAAGGGACAGGGCTTTTATTCCGAAAGGGAGAAATTGTAGCTCGACTACCAGAAAATGAATTACTACCGGCTCTCCTCCGCGAAATCGAAGAATATGTCCGTGAACATGCTAAGAAATAAGGTTGGGGCGCGAGTCATAAATTGCTCGTAAGCAGGTGGTAATAACGTGGGGCAATGCTTGACTCGCCAGTACAACAACAGGCTTGGAATTGGGTCTACAGAATGACGATATATGATATTAAGGTAGGGATTTATGAATCCCTACAAAGGAAAGGAATGGACATTATGCGTGTCAGTCAACTTTTAAACCCTACACTCCGAGAGGTTCCGGCTGAGGCTGAAGTTATTAGCCATCAATTGATGGTTCGGGCAGGTCTAATTCGCAAGTCAGCGTCTGGATTTTACACTTATTTGCCACTCGGATTACGAGTCTTAAGGAAAATTGAAGCCATTGTTCGAGAAGAAATGGATGCCAAAGGTGGACAAGAAGTCCTGATGCCGATCATGCAACCCGCCGAATTATGGAAAGAGAGTGGGCGTTGGGAGGTATATGGTGACGAGCTGTTTCGTTTAAAAGACCGTCACAATCGGGAGTTTTGTCTCGGGCCGACGCACGAAGAAATTATTACGGACCTTGTAAGGAATGAAGTTCGTTCATACAAGCAACTTCCACTTTTACTTTATCAGATTCAGAATAAATATCGCGATGAGCGACGTCCCCGTTTCGGCTTGATGCGTGGACGTGAGTTTGTCATGAAAGATCTTTACTCTTTTGATCGAGATGAAGCAGGGCTCGGTGAAAGCTACAAAAAAATGTACGATGCCTATTGCCGAATCTTTTCCCGTTGTGGTTTAGCTTACAGGGCTGTCGAAGCAGATGCCGGGGCCATAGGTGGAACAGGTGGAACCCATGAATTTATGGTTCTAGCCGATTCGGGAGAAAATGCAGTAGTCTATTGTCCAGAGTGCAATTATGCGGCCAATGTAGAAAAAGCAGAGTGCCGTCCTCAAGTTATTGAGGATGTCTCGCCTGAAGGCCAACACAAGTTAGTCTCTACGCCGAACGTGAAGACTATTGAGGAGTTATCAGAGTTTTTAGTTGAACCGAAGACTGCTCTGGTCAAATCTTTGCTTTATCAAGGAGATGAGAAATTATTTTTGGTATTGCTCCGTGGAGACCGCGAACTAAATGAAATAAAATTAAATAACGCTTTAGGAGGATTCGTATCCCTCCAACTAGCGTCTCCTGAGGCTGTCTCAACGATTTTAGGGTGTGCACCAGGTTCTGTGGGCCCAATCGAAGTGCCTGCTGGACTTTTGGTAATCGCCGATGAGGAAGTACCTCTGATGAAAAAAGCAGTGTGTGGAGCGAATAAAGCGGATTATCACTTTGTCGATACCGTTCCAAGTAGAGACTTTCGTATAGACAAGATCCTGGATTTACGAATGATGGAACCCGGTGAAGCCTGCCTAAAATGTGGTGTTCCCCTCAAAGAAGCTAGGGGAATAGAAGTAGGGCAAGTATTTAAGCTGGGGACAAAGTATAGTAAAGCATTAGGAGCAACTTTTTTAGACTTAAATGGAGAAGAAAAGTTTTGTGTCATGGGTTGTTATGGCGTTGGCGTGAGTCGTTCAATAGCCGCTACGATCGAACAAAATCATGATGATAATGGGATTATTTGGCCGATGCCGATTGCCCCATACCAATGTATAGTTGTACCAGTCAGCACAAAAGATGCCCTAGTGGTCGAAACGGCGGATAAGCTTTATCTTGAGCTTAAACGTCTTGGGGTGGAAGTTGTTCTGGATGATCGTGATGAACGTGCTGGTGTGAAATTTAAGGATGCAGATCTCGTCGGATATCCTATACGGGTAACAATAGGGAGTAAAACCCTGGCGAATGGCCAGGTTGAGCTTAGAGAACGAAAAACGGGCGAAACAAAGCTAGTACTAGTTGAGGAAGTTGCCGGGCAGGTTAAGACCATAATAGAGAAAGCTCTAAAATACTAACTTCGGACCTCGATGATAAACAAACAAAAAAACTCTCATTCCAACTTCGCATAATGAGGGTAGGGGGAACGCACATGGCTAGGACTCTTTCGTTGATGGAAGTCCCGTTCATATTAAAACTTCCTCCAGATCAAATTAGACCTTGGCAAATAGATTTGACGACGGTCGAGCTCATTCAGGTGGAGGTCTTTCCCAAACAAGGGAGATGGGTCCTCCACCTTTCTTCATTAAATGAGCTGGAGGAAGCCAGTTTAGCATCCTTGGAATTATTACTAATGACACTAGTTCCGGAGATTAAGAAGGTCGAATGTTGTGTTGAATGTGTAGCGCAAGTCACTTCGTTAAAATCCCTCTGTGAGAAGCACTGGGGAGAAATTGTCCAGGATATAACAAAGCAGCTACCTTCCATGAAAGGTTGGCTTGGTGAGGCGCATTATGAAGTTTCCAACGAAGAACTGCGGCTATTCGTTCCCAACGCTTTAGGGATTGAATATTTCCATGCCAAACAACACGTCCTTGAAAAATATTTTTATACCCGTTATCGGCTGCAACCAAAGATTATCTGTGAGCTGGATACCAGCATAGATCTTACTGGTCTTGCCCAGCAAACTGAAACGGTAGAGTTTGAACATTTACAGCAACTTCTTTCTTCTCAAACCAAACAGGGGGCTGAATCTGATAAAAAACGAATAACATGTTTGCTAGGGAAAGAGTTTAATGGAGAGCCCGTTTCCTTGCATGAGGTTCAAGACGAAGAACGTCAGATCATTGTTTTAGGGCAAGTATTTGGAATTGAGTATAGAAAATTAAAATCCGGACGATTACTGCTAACTCTTATGATCTCGGATAAATCCGATTCGATATCTGGCAAGGTTTTTCTAGAAAAGGAGCAAGAGAGCCTTGATCTTAAAGAAGGAGAATGGGTGAAAATCCGTGGAAGTGTTCAATACGACCGCTATAATTCCGAGCTAACTCTAATGCCAAAAGATATAATGCGGACGTCTCCGGCGATTCGCCAAGATCAAGCAACGGAAAAAAGAATCGAATTGCATTTGCATACGCGTATGTCGACTATGGATGGCATGACTTCAGCAGAGGACCTGATTCAAAGAGCAAGCCACTGGGGTCATGAAGCAGTGGCGATTACTGACCATGGGGTTGTACAAGCATTCCCGGAGGCCGTTGATGCGGGTGCCAAATATGGTGTTAAGATAATTCTGGGCGTTGAAGGGTATTTGATTGATGACTCACCTGGCACTCCTCCTTTAAATCAGCAGAAAAGTCGCCATATCATCCTTTTGGTTAAAAATAAAATTGGGCTTAAGAATCTATATCGTTTAATTACTGCATCCCATTTGGAGTATTATCATCGCCGTCCTCGGATGCCGAAATCATTGCTTCAGACTTATCGTGAGGGATTGATCATCGGTTCAGCGTGTGAAGCAGGGGAACTGATCCAAGCAATTATGCGTAAAGAACCTCGAGAAACGTTAAAGGAAATAGCCTCATTTTATGATTATTTAGAAATACAGCCTATTGGCAACAACTCTTTTTTGCTTCGTAACGGCCAAGTGCCTTCTGAAGATGGACTCCGAGAAATAAATCGAACAGTGCTCTCTCTTGGGCGAGAAATGGATAAATCAGTCGTGGCCACTGGTGATGTTCATTTTTTAGATCCAGAAGATGAGGCCTACCGACGAATTATTATGGCCGGAAAAGGGTTTAGCGATGCCGATGACCAAGCTCCTTTGTTTTATAAAACGACGGAGGAAATGCTTCAAGAGTTTGCATACCTAGGTGTTGAAGAGGCTCTAGAGGTGGTTGTCCGCGCGCCTAAACGTATTTGTGACGAAATTGAAGCTCTGAAACCCTTCCCAGATGAACTCTTTACACCTACTATTCCGGGAGCAGAGGAAAAAATCGAGACGATGTCCTGGAAACGGGCCCGTGCGTTGTACGGTGATCCATTACCGGAGGTTGTCGTAAAACGCTTAGATAAAGAACTAAAAGCCATAATCGGAAATGGTTTCTCCGTTCTCTACCTAATCGCACACTTATTGGTGAAAAAATCGAATGAAGATGGTTATCTTGTCGGCTCTAGAGGGTCTGTTGGATCTTCCTTGGTGGCCACGATGACAGGGATAACCGAAGTGAATCCTTTGCCTCCTCATTATCGCTGTGTGAATCCTGATTGTTTGCACTCCATTTGGGTTGAGGACGGAAGTGTCGGTTCAGGCGCAGATTTACAGGATAAAGATTGCCCAAAATGCGGGCAACAGCTGGCGAAAGATGGTCACGATATACCCTTTGAGACGTTCTTGGGTTTTAAAGGTGATAAGGTACCAGATATTGATTTAAATTTCTCTGGAGACTATCAGCCTAGAGCTCATCGATTTACGGAAGAATTATTCGGCAAGGATAATGTATTTAAGGCTGGAACCATCGCGACAATCGCCGATAAGACCGCGTTTGGTTATGTCAAAAACTATGTCGATGAACGGAAACTGCAAATTAGACCAGCTGAGATGGCACGTTTAATAAGGGGATGTACTGGAGTCAAAAGGACAACTGGGCAACACCCCGGAGGGCAGATGGTTATCCCTAAAGAATGTGATATTTTCGATTTTACGCCGTTGCAAAGACCTGCCAATGATCAAAAATCTGAGTTTATCACCACCCATTTTGATTATCACTCTATTTCCGGCCGCTTGGTAAAGCTTGATATCCTTGGGCACGACGATCCGACGGCAATTAAGATGTTGGAGGATTTAACAGGGGTGGATGCACTAGCAATTCGGGTAGATGATCAGTTGACGTTGTCTCTGTTTTCCAGTCCAGAGGCCTTAGGGGTTACAGCTGAGGAGATATATTCTAAAACGGGCACCTACGGAGTCCCAGAATTCGGGACTAAGTTTGTGCGGCAAATGCTAGAGGACACTCAGCCAAAGGGATTCTCAGACTTAGTGCGTATTTCGGGACTGTCGCACGGTACCGATGTATGGATCGGTAATGCGCAAGAACTTGTTCGAGGCGGAACAGCCAGCATTTCAGAGATCATTGCTTGCAGAGACGACATTATGGTATATCTCATTTATAAAGGGTTAGAGCCTTCACATGCCTTTAAGATCATGGAAGGTGTTCGAAAAGGATATGGGCTAAAACCAGAACAAATTGAAGAAATGCGAGCCAACAATGTGCCTGAATGGTATATCGAATCTTGCCAAAAGATTAAATACATGTTTCCTAAGGCTCATGCAGTTGCTTACGTGACTATGGCGTTCCGAATTGCTTGGTTTAAGCTTAACTATCCAGAAGCATTCTATGCGACGTTTTTCACGGTTCGAGCAGATGAGTTTGATATTGAAATCATCATTCAGGGAAAGGAATTCTGCCGCCAAACCATTGAAGAGATCGAACGAAAAGGGAAAGAAGCGACTGCCAAAGAAAAGAACATGGCGACGATTCTTGAACTTGCGGTTGAGATGTATGCCAGGGGCATTACTTTAAGGTACGTCGATTTATGGGAATCCGCGGCGACTGATTTTTTGATAACACCCACGGGGCTATTGCCCCCCTTCACATCTGTTCAAGGATTAGGAGAAACTGCCGCTCGGAATATTGTGGATCTTCGGAAGGAACAAGGGATTAAATCAATTGAAGATTTGAAACTTAGTAAATCTATTATCGAAGTTCTTCAGAACCACGGGTGTTTTGAAGGGCTTGCAGAAACGAATCAATTTAGCCTGTTTTAGGGGAGGGTCCGCGTCGCACGTCCTCGGCCATGCGTTCGCCGTGGGGCGAGAAAATACCAATCGGAATTTTCTACCGCGTTGAAAAACCGACCTTCAGTGATCGGCTCTCATGGATGGTGGACCGACCGCCACTCGTCGATAGAGTCTGGGAACCACGAGATGCACAACGTTTTATGAAAGAATTAGAATAGTAAGGATTAGGGAGGAAAGTACAATGACAAATCCAATCGCAATTGGAGCTACTGCTCCAGATTTCAAACTAAAGGATAACCGAGGTAATGAGGTGAGCTTAAACGATTATAAAGGTAAGAAAGTTTTACTGTCGTGGCACCCTTTAGCTTGGACTCCTGTTTGCGCTGATCAGATGAAATCTTTAGAAACTAATTACGCGCGATTTGAGGCATTAGGTACGATTCCATTGGGTCTCAGTATTGATGCTGTCCCTTCGAAAAATGCCTGGGCTAAGGAACTGAAGATTGCCAACATTAAAATGCCCTCGGACTTCTGGCCACATGGGGCAGTCGCTAAAGAATACGGCTTGTTTCGTGAGGAAGAAGGGTTTTCTGAGCGGGCAAATGTGATTATTGATGAAAACGGTAAAATAATATGGATAAAAATCTATGATATACATCAACTCCCAGACGTTGAAGAGGTTATTCAACAATTAAAGTGAATTTGTTCAGCACTTTTATAAAATAAGTAGATACCAAAAAAAGAGCCTCTCGGCTCTTTTTTTGTAGAATACGTATTACTTTACCAACTTTTACGTGCTCTCCAGAACTCAGGTTGGAGTACAACCAATAACGTGAAAAGTTCCAAGCGTCCCAGTAGCATACAAATGATCAAGACCACTTCGCCAAAAGTATTGATCGAGGAAAAAGTAGTTGTAGGTCCAACTACTCCGAATCCCGGGCCGACATTACCGAGGGTAGCTGCTACAGCACTCATTGCATCAAACGGTTCTAAGCCTGTGGCAGAAAGCAGAATAGTAGCAAAAGCAAAAATGGCCATAAAGAGGAAGAAAAAAACAGCCACAGTATTAAGCATGAGTGGGTCGACATGTTTACCGCCGTAATTAATACTCATTATAGCGCGAGGATGGACAGCCCTCCTTAGTTCAGCCCAAGCCAGTTTCGCCAATAGAATCATCCGGGCTACTTTAATGCCCCCAGCAGTTGAGCCAGCGCTCCCACCAATAAACATTAATAAGAATAGGACAATTTTGGTTAGTGAAGGCCACTTGTCGAAATCGTCTGAAGCAAAGCCAGTAGTCGTTATAATTGATGCCACCTGAAACAGGGCTAGTCGCAAAGAGGAAATGATCTCCTTACCCCCAGCAAGCCATAAACTCAGTGAGATGAGCATGGTGGCGCCTGCAATAATCGCCAAGTAAATGCGAAATTCTGTATCTTGCCATATATGTTTCAATCCTCGACTCCAAGCTAGAAAATAAAGCCCAAAGTTTCCACCGGCAATAATCATAAAAACAACGATGATCAACTCAATGACAGTACTGTCATAGTGCATAATACTGGAATTCTTAGTAGAAAAACCGCCAGTCGCCATTGTAGCGAAGGAATGGTTTACGGAATCAAACAAAGACATTCCTGCAAGCACCAAAAGGACTATTTGTAATAGGGTAAAGCCAACATAAATCTGCCAGAGTCTTGCAGCGTTATCTCTAATCCGTGGTAATACTCTTTCCGCCATTGGACCAGGGACTTCGGCGTTAAAGAGATGTACTGCCCCTGCCCCAATCTTGGGCAAGAAAACAATGAACAAAACAATAATCCCCATACCTCCCAGCCAATGGGTTAAACTGCGCCACAGTAATAAACTGTTGGAGAGGGCCTCAACATTGTCGATGACACTAGCGCCGGTGGTAGTCAGGCCGGAAACCGTTTCGAATACCCCGTCAATATAAGATGGGACGGCATTCGAGAGGTAAAAAGGAAGGGCGCCAGAAAGTGACGTCAAAATCCAAGCCCCAGATACGATGGCAAAACCCTCTCGAATCCCCATTCGGCCTTCTTTACGTCCGTGATGAGTAAGAATGAAACCGACGACACCCGTAAGAGCAATCGTGAAAAGGAAAGGCCCTGGGCTAGTATCTTTTTCTATAAGAGCGCAAGCGAGAGGAATACTCATTATTGCCGCGTAAACTAATAACAATCCCCCTAATACGCTCTCTATCAATCGAAAGTTCATTTTCAGGTCCTACTCTCAAAGAATTTTCCGACTTTCTTAACTATGTCAGGAAGCGTAAAGACCACGACCCTGTCTCCAGCGTGAAGGACTGTTTCGCCATTAGGAACACTGACCACTTCTTCATGAATTAAGGCTCCAACCAAGGAATTACGAGGGAATTTAATATTCTTAAGTTTTTTGCCGGCAATTTGGCAGTTGGCGGGAACTAAAATTTCCATAGCCTCCGCTTTAGCACCTTCCAGAAGAGTGACAGCGACAATGTTACCGCGTCGAACCTGGCGTAAAATGACGCCAGCGGTTAGTAGTCTTGGAGATAAGACAACATCCACCCCGACTTTGCCCATTAAGGACATATAGTCAGAGCGTCCCACACGGACAATCGTTTTCTGAGCGCCTAAATTCTTGGCTAAAAGAGCCAACAGTAAATTTAGTTTATCATCATCAGTGAGGCATACAACGGCATCAGCCTCTCCGACTCCTTCTTCAGCTAAAAGATCAATATCCGTGCCTTCACCACACAGGACGAGTCCTTTACCCAGATGGTCTGCTAATTCACGACAACGTTCTCTATTCTTGTCAATTACTTTTACAGACAAGCCCGCTTTGACCAAAATCTTGGCTAGATGACGTCCTATTCGGCCCGCGCCGATGATCATAATTCGTTCTATCACCGATCTCTTATCTGCGAACTGCTTACCAAATTTCTCTATAGCATCAGCCCCCCCAACGAAAAAAACATTATCCTGAGGAAGCAGATAATCTTCGCCGTGGGGAATGATCATCATGTTTTGGCGTAAAATGCCCGCGACCAGAATATGAGGTGGGAGGGTTAGTTTTAGCAAGGGAATGTTTACAAGCGTTGATTCTGGACTAATTTTTACTTCCAATAAGCGGACTTTTCCATCAGCAAAGTCCTCTACCGCTAAAGCTGCGGGTGTCAGAAGAATTCGGCTAATTTCGATAGCCGTTGTCATTTCTGGATTAATAGCCAAATCGATACCCAAGGATTCATTAAATTTGAATTGATCTGCGCAGGCGTATTCCTGGTTTCGCACCCTCGCAATCGTTTGAGGTATTCCTATTTTTTTGGCCGCCATGCAAGCAATCATATTAACTTCATCACTGTCAGTAACCGCGACAAGTAGATCAGCATTTTTGGCAACGGTGCTGGTTAGAAATTGTGGGTTTGCTCCATTTCCTACTATAGCCATGACATCTAAACTATTTTGCACGATCAAACGACGTTCTTCGTCCTGTTCGATTACGATTACTTCATGCTCCTCTTTGGCTAAGCGCTCAGCGAGGCTAAAACCTAATTTTCCTGCCCCCACAATAACGACGCGCATTTCATACCCCCATCAAAATATAAATATATTATTTGAATGATTATGTACAGTTTACTGCTTCAAGCAAGCCGAGAAAAGCAAATTTTAGGCATATAGTTTGACTCGATGTCTGTCACTATATGCCTAGAATCTTAATCCGTCAACAAATTTTTCATAAACAGAATACTTGATTGTTATTATGTTCTTCATAACGCCTAGAACGTAGATATAACAACAGAAAATGAGGAGACAACTCTAGAAACATACGACTTGATCACACCCCTAATTGTTCCAGATCTATGAGGATGTATCCTGCTTTTCGAATACTTAAGAAAACTTGTTACATGGTGAGAACAGTTTATAAATTGTTTATAAATTGTTAAGAAAAACTTAAACCAATTGGATTATAATAATAAGAAGAAAGAAAATTCCTAAAAACTAGGGGATTGAATCAAACAAGTTACAGTATCAAAGCTGATCAAAGGATATTAACAGGTTATGTTATAATTTAGGGGGGGGTTCGTATGGTAGGTTTAGATTTTTTAATAACGGCCATCTGTTTCTCAGTTTTAGGATATGGATTATGCTATATGACCCTTTCAGTTAATCATGAATCTAAAACGCAAAGCGTGAACTCAGAAAGCCCACTGCAAAGATGAGATTGATAGATAAACATTTGAGTGTTTTGAATATCAACAGGTAATTGAATAAGTTGTGGTAAAAAAGGGGAACTGAAGGCTTAGCTTTCAGTTCTTTTCTATATATATGGAGGATAGACCAGATCTTTAGAAATGTGCAAGTTGCATTATTAAGTGAGCTCGTTCAACTACAGTTGATGCTTGCTCTCGATTGCCTATGTTCAAGCCGTTGCAAGTGAATTGCTCAAGGCTCAGGGCTTAATTTAATAATATTGTCACTATACTCAATGTTTGCTTCTATGTTAAAGAAGTTTTGGTCTAGGTTGCAGATGTCCTGTGAATATGATATATTAGTATAAGGAAATTTGCAGTAATTGTTGGTAAGGAGTGGGTTCTAGCCCGCTCCTTCGTTTGTTCAAATCGTGTCTTTAGTATAACTCTAGACCATCTTCGTTAGAATACAAAGAGTACTTACTTTACCCTAGTTAAAGGAGCGAGTTCACATGGATGAGGCAATGGAACAACGGATAGGATTACTAGTCGAGCCACTCGTAAGAGAAAAGGGACTCGAACTAGTGAATGTGGAGTACATAAGGGAAGGCGCACATTGGTATTTGCGCCTTTATATTGATAAAGACGGTGGCGTGGACATGGATGATTGTTCAGGAGTAAGTCATATGGTTAGTGAAATGCTTGATCAAAAAAATCCAATACCACAGGCATATATGTTAGAAGTGTCGTCTCCTGGGTTGGAGCGTCCTCTGAAAAAAGAAGAGGACTTTATCCGTTTTCAGGGAAGTTTAGTTACGGTGCATACGACTTCCCCGTTCCAAGGGTATAAGGAGTTTTCTGGAAATCTGATAGGATTGATAAACGATGAAATCGTTTTGGAATATGAGAATAAGCGTATGGCAATTCCACGAGCCTTGGCGAAAAAAACTCATTTATCACTGGATTTTTAGTTTTTTCTTTATGTTACTATAGAATGAGGAGGAAAATGGAAAAATGAATATGGAGTTCATCGAGGCTCTTCACGAGTTAGAAAAAGGACGGGGAATTTCTGCGGAGATTCTATTTGAGGCAATTGAGGCAGCGCTGATTTCCGCGTACAAAAAGAATTTCGGATCATTACAAAATGTACGGGTTCTTATTGATCGTTTAACCGGCGAGTTTAAAGTGTATGCCCGCAAGACCGTTGTTGAAATCGTGGAGGATACTCGCACTCAAGTCGGATTGGAGGATGCGCGAAAACTCGATCCTAATTATCAACTTGAAGACATCGTGGAATATGAAGTAACTCCACGTGACTTCGGACGAATAGCAGCTCAAACGGCAAAGCAGGTCGTTGTTCAGCGTATAAGAGAAGCTGAGCGTGGTATGATTTATGATGAATACGTTAATCGCGAAGGGGATATCGTGACTGGGGTTGTCCAACGATATGAACAGAAAAATGTAATTGTGGATTTAGGGAAGGTGGAAGCCGTACTTCCTGCTCAGGAACAAATACCCGGAGAAGTATATCAATCCTTCGAACGTATTAAAACATATGTCGTGGAAGTCAAGAAAACAACTAAGGGGCCGCAAATTATGTTGTCCAGAACGCATCCTGGACTGATAAAACGCTTGTTTGAGCTGGAAGTGCCAGAAATTCATGATGGCATCGTTGAAATAAAGGGCGTTTCACGTGAAGCCGGTGCTCGCTCTAAAATTGCTGTTTATTCACGTGACCCAAATGTTGATCCTGTTGGAGCATGTGTCGGACCGAAGGGCGCTCGTGTTCAAACCATCGTCACAGAATTAAAAGGGGAAAAAATAGATATTGTAAATTACTCGACAGATCCCCAAGAGTTTGTGGCGAATGCACTTTCTCCAGCTAAAGTTGTGGGAGTTTATCCTAAAATCAATGAGAAAGTTGCAATTGTGGTGGTTCCTGACTATCAACTTTCCTTAGCAATCGGGAAAGAGGGGCAGAATGCCCGCTTGGCTGCTAAACTCACGGGTTGGAAGATTGACATTAAAAGTGAATCACAAGCTAGCACCCTTAATATCATTCCTCAAGGAATTGAAGAAGGGTACGAGACCTACAATGAGTATGAAGAATACTCGGAATATGATGAATTCATTGAAGCGGACAACTATCAGGAGTATCAGGAAAACGGACAAGATATTGATAACGGGCATACTCTGCTAAATGAAGAAAATGCCGTGGGCGAAATTAATCAAGCGGATGATGAAAAATATGCATACAATAACAATGAAGCCTATGATGCTGATTTTTCTATAAGCGAAGATACTCAGAAAGTTACCGAAGGAGTTCTTGAAAGAGCTCCACGTGAGATAGTGAAGGATTTAAAAGCAGATGAAAAAATAAGCGTTAAGGAGAAAAAGAAGAAAGGGAAGGGATAAGGGGATGAAGACACGAAAAGTTCCGATGCGGATGTGTTTGGGTTGTCAACAGATGAAGCCCAAGAAAGAGCTCTTGAGAATTGTTAGAACTCCCGAAGGGACTGTTGAACTCGATCCAACTGGAAAACGGAATGGTCGTGGCGCATATCTTTGCCCCAACTTAATCTGTTTTCAAACTGCGATTAAAGAACATCGATTTCGGAAGGCTTTCGGAGTTGATGTTAACCCGGAAGTATTTGCGCACCTGGAAGGGAAGATTTCTACTTGAATACACGTATCCAGTCATTAATAGGGATGGCTCGTCGAGCAAGTAAAGTTGCTACTGGTGATGCTCAGGTCGAAGCGATGATGAAAAAAAGAAAAGGGTTTCTACTTATCATGGCGGAAGATGCCCCTGGTGCTCAGAAAAAATACGATCAGTGGGCTGGTGACTTAAAGCTACCGATATTAGTAATGGGAACCAAAATGGAACTTGGACATTCAATAGGACTTTCACCGCGTTCAGCAGTGCTTATTTTAGATCAAGGGTTTGCTAAGGCTATTTTACTAGCAAGGAGCTGATGCTTGGAGCGTAATGTGGGAGACGATTATGTGGGGGTGGTTAAATGAGTATTCGTGTTCATGAACTAGCAAAAGAATTGAACTTTAGTAGTAAAGAAGTGATGACAAGACTCGTGGCTATTGGAACAGATGTGAAAAATCATTTAAGTACGGTCGAGCAGAAAGATGCAGATCGTTTAAGAAAAGAACTGAAAGGAAAGGAGATAAATTTGGATCATTCTGAACAGAAAAATACTGTAGACGCAAGGCCAGTTACATCTGAATCCGGACAAGAAGGACAGCCGAAATTAGCTCGTCCAGAAATAGAAGGACGTCCTCAAGAATCACGACCAAACATAGAAGGACAGCCGCAAAGCCCACGACCAGGTATAGAAGGACAGCCGCAAGGCCCACGACCAGGTATAGAAGGACAGCCGCAAGGCCCACGACCAGGTATAGAAGGACAGCCGCAAGGCCCACGACCAGGCTATCAAGGACAGCCACAAGGTCCACGACCAGGCTATCAAGGACAGCCGCAAGGTCCACGACCAGGCTATCAAGGACAGCCACAAGCTCCACGACCAGGTTATCAAGGACAGCCACAAGGTCCACGACCAGGCTATCAAGGACAGCCACAAGGTCCACGACCAGGCTACCAAGGACAACCACAAGGTCCACGACCAGGCTACCAAGGACAGCCACAAGGTCCACGACCAGGCTACCAAGGACAGCCACAAGGTCCACGACCAGGCTACCAAGGACAGCCACAAGGTCCACGATCAGGCTACCAAGGACAGCCACAAGGTCCACGACCAGGCTTTCAAGGACAACCACAAGGCGCACGTCCAGGCTATCAAGGACAGCCACAAGGTGCACGACCAGGCTATCAAGGACAACCACAAGGCGCACGTCCAGGCGGCTTTCAAGGGCAGTCGCAAGGTCAACGCCCCGGCATGCCTGCACGAGCTGGTGTAGGTGCTCCGTCGACTCCAACGGTCACAGAGCAACCCAAACGTCAGCCACCTGCTAATAAGAAAGCCCAAGACAAAGCCTATGAACGGAAACGTGAATTAGAAAAGGAAAAAGAAAATGCGATTCGTTCACCGCATCGCAGCCGTTATCAGAAGCGTCCCAAGAAAGAAGTTCGGGACACCTCGCCGAAACACATTGTAATTCAGGAGTCTATTTCAGTACAAGATTTAGCTGCTAAAATGGGCCGTAAGGCGGGAGAAATCATTAAACACCTGATGACGCTAGGGGTCATGGCTACTATTAATCAGGAGTTGGACGCTGAAACAGCAACAATTTTAGCTGCTGAAATGGGAGTAACAGTTGAAGTAAAAGCTGAAAAATCAATGGCTGTTATTGTAGAAATTGATGATGATCCTGAGGACCTCGTTTTTCGCCCGCCAGTAGTAACTGTAATGGGACACGTTGATCATGGAAAAACTTCGCTTTTGGATTGCATTCGTACTACGCATGTGACGGCTTCGGAGGCTGGTGGAATTACTCAGCATATCGGAGCGTACCAAGTTGAGGTCAATGGCCAAAAGATTACTTTCTTAGATACACCTGGACATGAGGCCTTCACAGCTATGCGTGCTCGAGGTGCACAAGTCACAGATATTGCAGTGTTGGTAGTAGCAGCGGATGATGGAGTTATGCCTCAGACTATAGAGGCTATCAATCACGCCAAAGCGGCTGATGTTCCCATCATCGTAGCTATTAATAAGATAGATAAAGAAAATGCAACCCCGGAAAAAGTTAAACAAGAACTTACAGAGTACGGTCTTGTGGTTGAAGAATGGGGCGGAGAAACCATTGCCGTTCCAGTATCAGCAAAAGGTAATTTAGGCATCGATAAACTTCTGGAAATGATTCTTCTTGTCGCGGAAGTTCGGGACTATAAAGCAAATCCGAAACGTGCAGCAGCAGGGACCGTCATCGAGGCTGAATTGGATAAAGGTAAGGGACCGATCGCAACAGTACTCGTTTCCAAGGGTACGCTCAATATCGGGGATGTTGCGGTGGCAGGCTGTGCATTTGGTCGAATTAAGGCCATGGTTGATGATAAAGGGCAACGTGTTAAAAAAGCAGGCCCATCGATGCCGGTTGAAGTTCATGGCTTATCTGAAGTGCCTGAAGCGGGAGAATTATTCTATGTTGTCGCGGACGAAAAATTAGCTCGCCAAATAACGTCTGCACGTATCTCAGTGCGTAAAGTAGAAGAGTCTAAAAAGACCGTCGTTAAGGTAAGTTTAGAAGACCTTTTTGAGAAAATCAAAGAGGGTGAAATAAAAGAATTAAATATTATTATCAAAGCCGACGTTCAAGGATCAGTTGAAGCATTGCGGCAGTCGCTTCTTAGGCTTTCGACAGACGAGGTACGCGTCAACCCAATCCACGGCGGAGTGGGTGCTATCAATAAAAATGATATTATGCTGGCCTCAGCTTCAAATGCTATTATTATAGGCTTTAATGTCCGGCCGGACTCCCATACGAAGGCGACGGCTGAGCTAGAGGGCGTTGATTTGCGTCTGTATCGAGTCATATATGATGCCATTGAAGATGTTAAAGCGGCAATGACTGGTCTACTTGATCCTACCTTTAAAGAAGTCGTTTTAGGTAAAGTTGAAGTGCGTATGGTCTTTAAAGTCCCTAAAGCAGGAACGGTTGCTGGTTGTATGGTGACCGAAGGGAAGATTGTCCGTTCAGCGAAAGTGCGAGTTATCCGTGATAGTATCGTAATTCATGAAGGGGTAATGGAATCTCTTCGCCGCTTTAAAGACGATGTTAAAGAAGTTGCCGAGGGTTATGAATGTGGAATTGGCATCGAAAAATACAATGACCTTAAAGAAGGAGACATCATTGAAGCGTTTGTGATGGAGGAAGTCAAACGCACACTTTAGTAAATCGGCCCTGGAGGGATAACTATGGCAAAACATCGACCTAATCGTTTGGCTGAAACGCTCAAAGAAGAAATATCTCAACTCATTCGGGTAGAGTTAAAAGATCCTCGCTTGGGATTTGTAACTTTAACAAGTGTAGATGTTGCGGGCGATCTGGCTCACGCGAAAGTGTATATTAGTGTTCTGGGGACTGAGGATGAAGGGAAAACATCTTTGGATGTGTTGAATCGAGCAGCGGGGTTTATACGTTGTGAAATCGGGAAGCGTATACGACTCCGACACGTTCCAGCAATCGTTTTTGTATACGACCCTTCAATTGAACATGGGGCACACATAGCGAAGTTATTAAGGGATGTTGAAGTTTCTGACGATGCAGGTAAGGATGAAACTCATGATTCATAAAAACACTCCTGAGGAAATGATCGAAGTGATAAGAAAAGCGCCAAAGGTGGCGCTTTTCTCCCATGTTTCTCCGGATGGCGATTGTATTGGCTCCATGTTGGCGATTGGCTTAGCTTTGGAGAAAATGGGAAAAGAAGTGTCACTTTATAATCCTAATCCCGTACCAAGTTATTTAGCGTTTTTACCTGGCTCGTCTCGGATAAGTCAGGCGCTTCCTAGTCCCCAAGCCAAGGTCTTATTGTTTGTAGACTGTACGGACCTAGGGCGAGTTAACATGTCTAGGTCCGATATTCCGGAGGACAGTACCGTACTTAACTTAGATCACCATATTTCAAATCTGTTCTTTGGGGACTTTAATTGGGTCGATGTGCATGCTAGCTCAGTTGGAGAACTTGCTGTGACGTTTATAAATCGGTTAGGTGTGGAATTCGATGTAGACATGGCTACTAATCTTTACACAGCGATTGTGACGGATTCAGGATGCTTTGAGTATAGCAATACGACTGCGCAAACACATCGATTGACTGCAGACCTATTAGATATTGGTGTGGATTTGTCACTTATCCACCATAACATATTTAACCAAAAGCCTCTCGCTCAGATCCGGTTGCTGCAGTGTGCCCTGAACGGATTAGAAATCCTTGCAGATGGGCAGTTGGCGATTATGACTTTAAGCGCGGAAGATTTTCAGAAAAGCGGCGCAGAGCAAGAGATGAGTGAGGGATTGGTTAATCACGCTCGGAGTATTGCCGGCGTTGAGGTGGCAGTCTTGCTGAAAGAGCTTAGCCCTCATGAAATTAAAGGGGGCCTGCGTTCCAATCTTTGGCTGAATGTCAATGAGATTGCTGCTTTGTTCGGAGGAGGAGGACACCAGCGTGCTGCGGGGTGTACTCTTAGGATTCCGATGGCTGAGGCTAAACAAAGCATAACTACCGCAGTTGAGGAGGCGTTAAGGATTGGAAGGGATCATTAACGTCCTTAAACCACCAGGCATGACATCGTCTGATGTTGTTGTCTGGATGCGGAGAGTACTGAAAACCAAAAAAATTGGCCACACAGGGACGCTTGATCCCGGAGTGGCTGGAGTTTTGCCAATTTGCGTCGGTAAGGGAACACGTTTAGCAGAATACATAACGGAACAAGGGAAAGCTTATCTTGCCGAGGTTACGTTTGGAGTTACGACAGATACTCAGGATGCGTTCGGGAAAGAGGTCCATCAGACTAAACCCGATTTGAAACAGAGCGATTTAGAATGGGTACTACCGAATTTTCTGGGTAAAATATCTCAAACCCCTCCAATGTATTCGGCAGTTCGTAAAGAAGGAAAACACTTATATGAATACGCTCGCCAAGGGTTAACGATTGAGAGAGCGTCACGCGAGGTATTTATATATAACTTAAAACTGGTAAAATGGTATGAAGGGGAATTTCCACGGGCGACATTAGATATTGAGTGCTCAAAAGGGACATACATACGGACAATCAGTCATGATCTTGGACAGGCTCTAGGCTGTGGGGCACATATGTCTAATTTATTACGCATTCGTTCCGGGCCATTCAGGATAGAGGAGAGTTGGACACTTGAGGAAATCGAAGAGGCGGTACAAAAGTCAAAATATGACTTCTTACTTCCGCTGACTGCTGGAATCGATCTACCACGGGTAAACTTATCAGCTGATCGCGCAAATGCTTTTCGTCATGGCTTGCCTACCAAGCGTGAACTAGTTTATACGCCTTCCGAAGGCGACCCATCGTTCGTAGATCGTGGTGCGAAGCTCGAAATGAAGTCTAGCGTTCGAATATCGAACATTGAAGATGGATTATCGAATTCGCCCTCTGTCCAGGTATTTGAGGACGGAAATTTGATTGGAATTGGGGTCTGGCGTGATGAAAGCCTTTTTCCACACAAGGTACTTGGATGATACTTACTCCCCTATCGAAAGTCCCGATATTTCAGCTTTAGCTTAAACAAGTTCACTTAGGAGGTCAAATCCGTGCAAGTTCGAACAAGTCTGCCTACAAACAAAGAGCCCTGTGTATTAGCGTTAGGTAATTTCGATGGAGTACATCTGGGGCATCGTCGCTTGCTTGAGCATGGATTAGGACAAGCTATGCGTCTAGGTGTAGGGCTTTCGGTTTTAATTTTTGAGCCTCACCCGCTCAAGGTGTTATTTCCCGAACGGGAGCTAAAGCTATTGTCGACAACTAGAGAGCGATTATCATATTTAGAAGCGATTGGAGTCCAAACCGTCTACCATTTACCCTTTACTAGGGAGATGGCGAATACTTCCCCAGAACAGTTTGTGGAGAAAATACTTCTTCCGCTAGGGGTAATTCATGTTGTGGTCGGTTTCAATTATTCATTTGGTGCTCAAGGTAGAGGAAATCCCGAGTTGATTCAGGCCTTAGGGAAGAAACATGGATTTGGAGTTAGTGTACTTCAGGCGCAAAGTATTGGCGGCCGCGTGATTTCTTCAAGCAGCATTCGTAAAGCACTACTTCACGGAGATATTATCCTGGCTAGTTCTTTGTTAGGGCGCCCTCCTTGTCTTCGTGGAACTGTCATACACGGGGAGGAACGCGGCCGTCAACTGGGTTACCCGACGGCTAACATACTGCCTGAAGAAGACTATTTAGTACCAAAGCGAGGGGTATATGCGGTTTGGGCCGATTTAAATGGAAAACGTGTGTCAGGGATGATGAATATTGGCATGAAGCCAACTTTTCACGATTTATATACTACAATGGTTGAGGTTCATTTTTTTGATTTTAGCGGGGATCTATACGGAAGTGAGATTATGGTGCACATTGTTGAGCGATTGCGTGATGAGCGTAAATTTAATGGTATTAATGAACTTTTGATGCAGCTGAATAAAGACAGGGTTAAAGCAGAACAGATCTTGAGAGAAACCTTAGTGTAGGGGCAAATGCATCCAGCCCCTTACGGTTGGCAGACTGTCCTTACCTTTACAAAAACATTATTAACATGTATACTATTTTAGAAACTACGAGGTCCCACTGACTCGGATTGAGTGAGGCTCCAACGTCAACCTGGGCAGTCGGGAATTATAAAAAAAATGGAGGAATTTATCATGATGACACCTGAGAGAAAGCAAGAAATTATCCTAAAGCATGCCCAAAAAGAAGGGGACACAGGGTCGCCAGAAGTACAAGTTGCGCTTCTCACTGAACGGATTACGTATTTGACAGAACACTTTAAGACGCATAAGAAAGACCACCACTCCCGACGAGGTCTTTTGAAAATGGTTGGTTCAAGACGGGCATTACTGACATATTTAAAAAATGTTGATTTCGACCGTTATCGTAATCTTATTGCTGTACTCGGTCTGCGGAAATAACTCAATGTAAAGGCAACGGGAAGCGGATCAAAAATGATCCGCTTCTTTATTTGAAGAATAGTGTAAAGGGAATCACATTGTATACATATAAGACTATTTTTTTCAATAATCCGTAAAAATGTAATAGTCTAATCAAGATTATTCTTTGAGAAGAGTTTTATTATGCAATTTGCAGGAAATAATAATAAAATGTCGAAGAAGAAATATGAATAGAAGGATTGAAAAGTTTTAAGGAGGTTCCATCGTGAAACAGCAAATACTTGAAAAGTCAATCACAGTTGGAGGGCGAGTCATGACTTTCCAAACTGGGAAAATTGGTAAACAAGCGGGTGGCGCGATTTTTCTCAGGTACGGGGATACAGTAGTATCTGCGTTCGCTACAGGCAGCGGTTTACCCCGAGAGGGAATAGATTTCTTTCCCTTGACCGTTGAGTTTGAAGAGCGTATGTATGCTGCAGGCAAAATTCCAGGTGGATTTATTAAACGTGAAGGAAGGGCGAGTGAGAAAGCTACTCTATCTGCTCGTTTAATTGACCGTCCAATTCGTCCGTTGTTCCCACAAGGGTTTCGTAATGAAGTTCAAGTGGTTGCAGCGGTTATGTCTGTTGATCAAGACTGTGCGACAGATATTACAGCAATCAATGCAGTATCCGCAGCATTAACCATCTCGAACATTCCCTTCGAAGGTCCTATTGCGGCTGTCACAGTTGGGCTAATTGAAGAAGAATACATTGTTAATCCAACCATTGATCAATCTGCGAAAAGTCGAATGCTTCTTACAGTAGCAGGAACAGTAGACGCGGTTATGATGGTGGAAGCCAGCGCCCATGAAGTACCTGAAGATCAAATATTGGAAGCGATAATGTTTGGGCATGCAGAAGTTAAAAAGATTGCTAAGTTTATAGAAGACTATCGTGAAGAAGCCAAGGCTATGGGATTAGCTAAAGAAAAAGATGAGCTAAAGCTAACCAAAATACAAGATCAACTTGTGGAAGCTGTTAAAGCCTATACGTATACTAAATTGGATGAGGCAGTGCGTGTCGAAGAGAAGAAAGCTCGAGAGGGTGCGATCGATGCAGTTAAAGCAGAAGCCCTGAGCTATTTTGAAGCTGAATTCCCAGAGGATTCTAAAGCAATCAAGAGGATCTTGGAAGATATTACGCACCTGATTGTTAGAAAATTGATCACGGATGAGCATATTCGTCCAGATGGCCGGGCAGTGGATGAAGTGCGTCCGATCAGTGTCGAAGTAGGAATTCTACCACGTACCCATGGAACGGGGCTCTTTACACGTGGACAAACTCAAGTGCTAACAGTGGCTACGCTGGGGGCAGCAAGAGATGAACAAATACTGGATGGTTTAGGTCTTGAAAGGTCTAAGCGTTATATACATCACTATAATTTCCCACCCTACAGTGTTGGGGAAATTAAAATGATGCGTGGACCATCTCGCAGGGATATAGGGCATGGTGCTTTAGCTGAAAGAGCTTTGACCCCTGTTCTCCCCGATGAAAACGAATTTCCATATACGATTCGTTTGGTTTCTGAGGTTTTAGAATCTAATGGTTCGAGCTCGATGGCCTCAGTTTGTGGAAGTACCTTATCGATGATGGATGCAGGTGTTCCTATCACAGCACCTGTAGCAGGCATTGCAATGGGACTCATCAAAGAAGGGGATAACATCGCGATCCTTACTGATATCCAAGGCTTAGAAGATCATTTCGGAGATATGGATTTCAAAGTGGCCGGTACTAGCAAAGGCGTCACTGCTTTGCAGATGGATATTAAAATAAAGGGTGTATCTCGAGAAATCTTGCTGAAAGCCTTAACCCAAGCCAAGGCAGGCCGGCTCTTTATCTTGGATAAAATGGTAGCTATTATAGATAAACCGCGCGCTCAACTTTCTACTTATGCGCCTAGAATTATCACTGCGTCGATTCATCCAGATAAGATTCGGGATGTTATTGGACCTGGCGGGAAAACAATCAAGAAGATTGTTGAGCAAACAGGAGTCAAAATTGACATCGAGGATGATGGACGCGTCTTTATATCATCGGTTGGTGGGGATGGCGGCGAGCAGGCCTTAAAGATTATCCAAGCGCTAACCCAAGAAGTTGAAGTAGGCAAAATCTATAAGGGTAAAGTAACACGTGTTATGGATTTTGGCGCTTTCGTGGAGGTCATTCCGGGAGTCTTAGGGCTCACTGGTAAAGAAGGCTTAGTGCATATTTCGCAACTGGCTCATGAACGCGTTGAAAAGGTGGAGGACATAGTGAAGGCTGGGGATGAAATTATGGTCAAGGCAACAGCTATAGACAAACAAGGCAGGTTGAATCTATCTCGCAAAGATGCAATGCCAAACGAACGTAAGGATAATCCACCTATTCTCTAAACAATCAAGAACAAAATACTAATATTATATGGGTCGTACCAAGTCTGTGAGTTCCCCTGCCCGCATAAAGGTTAGGGAGGGGGGGACGCAAATGTTCATTAACTTAAAAATCTCGCGACGAATACACTCGTTGGTCGGGATTTTCTTTCTGTTGCTTGTAGGGATTGTTGCAGAACATTGGATTAGCTCATCCGATGTTCCTGTCTCAAAACCCATCGATCAAATCAAAACTGATCAGCTGGTTATAGCTTTAACGATTAATGTGGATTGGGGCGAAGAGTATATCCCAGCAATGTTAGATGCTTTAGATCAAGGTAAAGCCCGCGCGACCTTTTTTGTCACGGGGCGTTGGGCCAAAAAAAATTCGGATTTGCTCAAAATAATCTCAGACAGAGGCCACCAAATCGAAAACCACGGATATTCTCATCCACATCCTGATAAGCTCTCCATCGGCACTAACCAAGAAGAAATCAAAAAGACGGAAAGCATTATTGAGGGAATTATTGAAAAAAAGACACATTTGTATGCACCGCCCTATGGCGAAAAAGGTGCTTCTGGGCTTCGAGCTGCCGAAATCTTGGGCTATCAGACGATTCTATGGACATTAGATACTGTCGATTGGCGAGCAGATAGTACGCCAGAGATTATCGCGAGACGTATTATCAACCCAGCAATACAGTTTGGGATAAAACCCAATAAATCTGGTGCTATTGTATTAATGCATCCTAAAGCCAATAGTGTCAAAGCCTTGCCTGTCATTCTCGATCAATTGACTCGAGATGGATTTAGTTTCCAAACTCTAGATGGACTAATAACATTTAGCCAGATCGGAAATACTACCTCATAAAGAATTAGAAGTTGAGGTGGTTAAATGATCAGGCAAAAGTGGACGTGTGCTTGGTGCTACGTCTTTCTTTGTATAGTAAGCATTAGCAACCTATCGTCGCCCTCTGTTTATGGTGCAGAACCTAAAGAACCAGTGGCTCAACCTGTTGTGATAGCTGATGGACCCACAGGTATCAGTGCAGCTGCGGCAGTGCTGATGGATGTGACAACAGGTGATATTCTATTTGGTAAGCAGGCCGATACGCAACGCCCTCCTGCAAGTACCACTAAAATTATGACCGCTATTTTGGGCTTAGAGCTAGGAAGCCCAGATGAAGTCGTAACTGTAAGTAAGAAAGCTGCAGCTGTCGGGGAAGCAACCTTGCATTTAGATCCTGGAGAAAAGATTACCCTCTATGAACTTATTACGGGAGCTTTAGTTCGATCTGGTAATGATGCCTGTGTTGCAATTGCCGAACATATTTCGGGTAGTGAAGAACAGTTTGTCAAGTTGATGAATAAAAAGGCTATGGCCTTGGGTGCCCAAAATACTAATTTTGTGAATACGAATGGCTTGCCACGTAAGGAGCATTATACTACTGCCAGAGATCTTGCGCTTATGGCTCGACATGGTTTGCAAATTCCTCAATTTTCCTCCATTACTCGTCAAAAAGAAACAGAAATTCACTTTCTCGAGCCTGATGTGTTCATGGATTTAAGGAACACGAATAAACTATTATGGAATTATCCATATGCTAATGGCGTTAAAACAGGGACGACGACAGCAGCCGGAAAATGCCTTGTTGCATCGGCGACTAAGGACGAACGCCAACTATTAGCGGTAGTTTTAAATGCTCCGGATCGCTTTGGGGATGCGAAGAAACTATTAGAGTGGGGTTTTGAAAAAACCGAGACTATTAGGCTCGTAGAGGCAGGACAGGCAATCGCAGAATTTCCGAGTGCAAAAAAATCTGTCCAAGTATTTATTGACAATCCGATTGATGTTAGTATTTCAAAAGTTAAGCGCCAGAGCCTCCAAACCCGTGTGGTGTGGGAGAAAACTGCTTATACGCCTGTTCGTGCCGGGGAACGGTTAGGACACTTAGAAGTCTGGCTAGGGGAACAAAAATTAAATTGTGTACCATTGATTAGCGAAAAAGAAGTCACAGGAGACCTCCTTGATACGTTATTTAAGTGATGGAGAGGGAGTGGAATTCATTGTATCAAAAGACGGTATTGTCCAACGGGGTTAGAATTATTACTGAGGAGATTGAACATGTTCGTTCGGCAGCCATCGGAGTATGGGTGGGAGCAGGTTCGCGGGATGAACGTGAAGGATATGAGGGAATTTCTCACTTTATGGAGCATATGTTTTTTAAGGGAACGGAGCGACGAACTGCACGAGTTTTAGCCGAATCCTTAGAAGCCGTAGGCGGTCAGCTGAATGCCTTTACGACGAAAGAATATACCTGTTACTATGTTAAAGTCTTGGATGAAGACCTTGATCTCGCCATTGACGTTCTAAGTGACATGTTTTTTCATTCACTGTTTGATGAAACCGAAATCGAAAAAGAAAAAAATGTGGTTATTGAAGAAATAAAGATGTATGAGGATTCTCCTGATGAGTTGATTCACGATATTTTTTCAGAACATGTATGGAATGAGCATCCTTTAGGGAAGCCGATTTTGGGAACTGAGGAGAGCATCGGAGCCTTAAGTCGAGAGAAAATTATGAAATTCCTCACAGAACATTATGCTCCGGATAATGTAGTTATTGCTGTAGCGGGTAAAATAAAGCACGAGGACGTTGTTTCAAAGCTATCTGATCAATTTGGTACGTTCAAAAGAGGTGGACGTCGTGTACTCGAAGAAACCCCCACTGGCCAGACGGTTGAACATTATCAAAAGAAAGATACAGAACAGATGCATATCGTCTTGGGAGTACCAGGTCTTGGGCAAGATGATGATGATATTTATGCAATGCACGTTTTTAACAACATATTAGGTGGAGGTTTGAGCTCTAGGTTATTTCAGGAAATACGGGAACAACGTGGATTGGCCTATTCAGTGTATTCGTATCATTCCACTTATGTTGATACTGGCTTATTTGCCATTTATGCTGGAACAAGTCCCAAAAACACCAAAGAAGTTATTGAGTGCATTCTCCAAGAGCTAATAAAAATTAAGCGACAGGGAATTACAGCAGACGAATTAGCAAGAACTAAAGCGCAAATTAAAGGCGGTCTATATCTTGGCTTGGAAGCGGTAAGCAGTCGGATGAGTCGTTTGGGCAAGACAGAACTTACGTATAACCGCGTGCTATCACCAGAGGAAGTGATTGAAAAGCTGGAAAAAGTAACATTGGAGGATGTTTCACGCTTGATTGGGCGCCTTTGGCAAAGGGACAAAATTAGTATAATGACACTTGGGCCAGCTGGACATGATGTTGTTTTATCCGATTTACTGGATCAAACAGGTTGGGAAGAGTAGGCAAATGCCTACTCTTTTTTTAGAGGTCAATACAAGGGGGCATTTTTGGTGACGGATTTTATAAATGTTAAAGTGAAAAGAATGGCTAGTAATTCAAGGGCTCTTCCTACATATGCAACAGCTGCCTCAGCAGGTGTCGATCTTTGCGCGGATCTTAAAGAATCCTTGCTAGTTAATCCAGGCGAGAGTGTTAAGATCCCAACGGGTCTGGCAATTGAACTGCCGAGTCAACAAGTGGTAGCGCTTGTTTTTGCAAGAAGTGGTCTGGCTAGTCGTCACGGAATGGGGTTGACGAATGGAGTGGGTGTGATCGATTCTGATTATCGCGGGGAAATTCAAGTATTGCTACAGAATCTTGGACAACAAGGAGTAACAATTAATCCAGGAGATCGAATAGCTCAAATGGTTTTCATGCCGGTTTTTCAGGCAATATTCGAAGAAGTCTTAGAACTTGAGGACACACCTCGAGGAGCGGGGGGGTTTGGCTCGACGGGAATGTAGGGACAGACATACCAGACGCAGAAGGATGAATCTTAACTTTTCTGATACTTTTGTTCTACGGAAGTTTGTCTGTTCATACAATCCCCATGAGGGGGAGTGATGTATGCAAGCCCTTGGGGTTATCTTTTTGCTCGTCGGAGTAGTTATTTCGGTACGAGAGAGAAAGTATTTGATGATGTGGCGATCGCAGCAGCCTACATCAAACCAACTGGCCAATGCTTTAAGTCAATTGGTGGGTACGGCAGGGGGGATCTACCTCTCGTTGGAACTCCTGTTCTCCTTTCTGAAAATCCCCGAAAATTGGTGGAGTGATTCAGCTTTTCTGGTTGAACCACTTGCGGTCATTTCCTTATTACTAGCCATTTTGCAACCTTTTGTCCTGAGTATTTGGTTAAAACTGCGAAAATAGGGAGGGTATAGAATGCTTTTAAGCGATCTTGCTGGTAAAGAAATCATCAATTTATATGATGGGGCAAAACTCGGCTTGGTTGGGGACGCTGATCTTGATATTTCCTTAAACGGATCCGTCGAAGCGATCATTCTAACCTCCCGCGGGGGATTTTCAGGTTTTTGGGGTGCTAGGGGGGATCGTGAACGAGAAATATTGGTAATACCATGGCAAACCATTAAAAAAGTAGGTTCTGAGGTCATTATTATTGATTTGCATAATAAATCTGATAAAATTCGTTAAGTTCAATTTGACAGTGGACGGGATACCCAATAAAATGAATGGAAAAGCTGGACCCCGAATTGCGTTTTGCAACGGGGTTTTTGGCTTATCATCGCAGGAGGGGTTTCCGTTGAAGAAAATTCGTGTTTTTGTGGCTGGGGCAAGCGGTAAAATGGGTCAGGAAGTGATCCGTACGCTATTAAAACAAGATGACCTCCTCTTGGTGGGAGCTTCAGATACACGACATCTCGGGATGGATGTTGGGTTTGTTGTAGGCGCACCGCGAGTCGGGGTAGATATTACAGGTCCATTAGATCATGAAATCTTGATTGAGACACGCGCTGATGTTTTAGTGGATTTTACAAATCCACAATCCGTTTTAAAAAATTCCAAAACGGCAATTCTGGCCGGTGTAGTGCCAGTCGTTGGAACAACCGGGTTGGATGAATCTGAAATTGAAGAAATTCGTGCACTAGTAGCTAAAGAACGCGTAGGTGCGTTTCTCGCTCCAAATTTCTCAATCGGAGCGATATTGATGATGCGATTTGCAAGGGAAACAGCAAAATACTTCCCCCATGTGGATATCATTGAAATGCACCATGATCAAAAACTAGATGCCCCTTCAGGAACTGCATTAAAAACGGCAGAAGGAATCTTAGAAGTTCGTCAACCCATGGTTCAGGGACACCCAAATGAGTATGAGAAGGTTAAGGGGGCACGTGGTGCGGATATTGAAGGAATTCACATTCACTCTGTGCGTTTACCAGGATTGATCGCCCACCAAGAAGTTTTATTTGGAGGTTTAGGTCAGGCTCTAACTATCCGGCATGATGCATTCTCGAGAGAAACCTATATGCCTGGGGTAATGATAGGTATTCGAAAGTCTTCAGAATTGACTAATCTTGTCATAGGACTTGAGAATTTCCTTGATTAAGTAATGTCCCTCGTAACCGCTGCCCTCATTCCCTCATATAATGGATAGTAGTCAACGGGACACTGTCTCAAAGGGGGCATAAAGATGAGTGCGGGTCTGAAAGGAATTCGTTTGGCCGTGATAGGGGGAGATGATCGGGAACTATATTTAATTCCCGAACTACAAAAACAGGGGGCCTACATAGTCGGGGTCGGGTTCGAAAATGCTTCGCCCATTTCTGGAATGGCACTTGCGCCTTCACTACTAGATGTAGTTGGCCAAGTAGATGCGTTGCTTTTTCCAATGTTCGGCACAGATGAACGTGGGATAGTCAAAGCCAAATACGCTGATAAACCTATCATACTAAACAAAGAAGTACTTCAAGCTATTCCAGCGCGTGTTCCACTGATCATTGGTTTCGCGCGGCCAGCTCTGAAGTCGGTCGCAGAGAAAATGGGAATCCAGTTGGTAGAAACTAAATCCCTTCATGAAATTACTATACTTAATTCCATACCTTCTGCAGAAGGAGCCATTCAAATGGCTATGGAGGCCACAACAATTACTATTCATGGCAGTGAAAGCATGGTCTTAGGCTTAGGGCGGTGTGGTTGGACTCTGGCGCGAATGCTTCAAGGGGTTGGAGCACATGTTACTGGGGTTGCGCGTAAGGCCTCGGACTTAGCACGTGCAGTAGAAATGGGATTTCATGCTGTACACTTTACGGATCTTAAGGATAAGATTGGGCGTGCGGAAATCATTTTCAATACCGTACCTCATCTTATACTAGATCCCGAAATGCTTGAAAATGTGGCAAGAGATACAGTAATCGTGGATTTGGCGTCTATTCCTGGAGGGACAGATTTTGAATATGCGAATATGCTTGGCATAAAAGCACTTCTGGCTCCGGGTCTCCCTGGTATTGTAGCTCCCAAAACGGCCGGCCGAATTCTTGCTCAAATCTATCCGCAACTTATTCTCCGTCACTTGACCACGACGAATGTAATGTTCCAGTCTTTAGTGGAGGTGCGAAGAGATGAAGTTTGACGGGTTGAAAATTGGGTTCGCTGTTACAGGATCACATTGTACATTAAGTGAAATTATTAAAGTTATGAGGCAACTGGTAGATGCAGGGGCAGACGTTACGCCTATCATCTCTTATTCTGTTGAAAGTATGGACACACGATTTGGAAAGGCTGAGGAATGGAAACATCAATTACAGGAAATTACGCAAAAGGAGCCGATCCATTCCATTCCTGATGCTGAGCCCATCGGCCCCAATAAGATGTTTGATTGTGTGGTTATCGCTCCATGTACCGGAAATACCCTGGCTAAGTTAGCAAATGGGATTATTGATACCCCAGTGCTCATGGCAGCAAAATCTCATCTTCGAAATCTAAGGCCCGTGGTTTTGGCGATTTCGACCAACGATGGGCTAGGGCTTAATGCACGAAATATTGGAACCTTACTCATCACAAAAAATATTTACTTGGTACCCTTTGGGCAAGATAATCCGAAAGTTAAAGCAAATTCCCTTGTAGCCCATATGGAAAAAGTGCCGGAAACCATTCTGATGGCCTGTGAGGGAAAACAAATCCAACCTGTGCTTTTGGATTATCGGTAGTGAACTCGTTTTAGCTAAAACTGAACATCGAAGCTTTAGACTGAAAGTCTCCGGTACGATAGTCCGGTGGAGAGTATCGCCGAAGTCGTGATCCTAGAGGAATGCCTAACTGGCGGAGGATAGAAAAGTTACACTGACATTTGGGGCCCTGCGATTTTCTGCGGGGCACCCTTTTCCACAAGGCTACGATATATTTAAGGAGGAACATCAATGTCAAATATAGCAATTGTTGGTGCCACGGGCGCAGTTGGACAAGAGTTTCTTAAAATCCTCGCCGAACGAAATTTCCCTATTAATGAATTGAGGCTGTTAGCGACAAAGCGTTCTGCAGGGAAAGAAATTTCATGGCAAGGCCAGAATCTTGAGGTTCAGGAAACAACCCACGAAAGCTTTAAGGGCATTGACATTGCACTTTTTGCAGGTGGATCGGGAAGTACGGAATATGCCCACTCAGCAGTAAAGAGTGGTGCCGTGGTGATCGATAACAGCAGCGCTTTTCGGCTTGACCCAGAAGTGCCACTTGTAGTACCTGAAGTTAATCCTGAAGATGTTTTGTGGCATAAAGGAATTATTGCCAATCCTAATTGTTCAACAATTATTATGGCAGTTGCTCTTAAACCGATTTACGATTTAGCAGGGATTCGGCGAGTGGTAGTTTCTACCTATCAAGCCGTGTCTGGAGCAGGCCGTGAAGGGATCGAAGAATTGGAAACACAAGTCAAGGCCTGGTCACGAGGGGAAGAACTTACTGCTAATGTTTTCCCCTATCAAATTGCTTTCAACCTCATTCCTCGCATTGATGTATTTCAAGATGGAGACTACACCAAAGAAGAATGGAAGATGGTCTTGGAAACCCAAAAGATTTTCCACGCACCAAGTATGGCTATTACAGCAACCACCGTTCGAGTACCAGTTTTCCGTAGTCATTCGGAGTCAATTAATGTAGAGACTGAGCGGTTGGTGAGTGTCGCAGAAATCCGTGAGGCATTAGGCAAAGCAGCGGGTGTTATTGTCGATGACGATCCAAGTAATGATCGTTATCCAATGCCTTGGCTTAGCTCGGATAAAGACGAAGTCTATGTTGGACGCATACGTAAAGATTTTTCGATCGTTCAAGGGTTTAATTTGTGGGTGGCGGGGGATCAAATTCGTAAGGGTGCAGCAACGAATGCCGTACAAATCGCAGAGCTACTACTTTAGTACGGTTTGTAGTTCGAGATAAGAAGATCGAAATCTGGGGATCAAGTTTCAGGTCTAAAGCGGTTGCGTAGTTCGAAGTTTGTACTAGGTGGTTAATTTGTTCGAATTTAAGGAAAAGTGCGATGGTCAAGATTAGAAGTTAGAAGTTAGAAGTTAGAAGTTAGAAGTTAGAAGTTAGAAGTTAGATATTCGAACAACGAATATCTAACCGCGACGAGGGGGTGAAGTGGTGCGAATTCTGGTACAGAAGTTCGGAGGAACTTCCGTGGCTACGGCGGAGCGACGAGAGAGTGTGGCCTCAAAAGTTTCAGAAGCTGTACATAGTGGATATTCTCCAGTTATTGTAGTTTCTGCAATTGGTCGTTCTGGAGACCCCTATGCAACGGATACTTTCTTAAGCATGGTAAAAGGAATTTGTCCTGATTTACCAAAACGTGAGTTAGATCTTCTGATGAGTTGTGGAGAAGTGATTTCTGGGACGATATTAGTAAGCACGTTAAATAGTCTGGGACTTGAAGCGGTTCTTTTTACTGGTGGTCAAGCAGGAATTATTACTGATAAGGACTTTGGAGATGCCCGAATTGTACGGGTGGAGCCGGGGATGATTCTAGAGCAACTGGCAATTGGCAAGGTTGTTGTCGTCACTGGCTTTCAAGGGACAACAGAAGACGGCCAGATTACGACTCTTGGACGAGGAGGAAGTGATACTACTGCGTCAGCCCTAGGGGTTGCTCTCAATGCGGAAGCGATCGATATTTACACCGATGTTGAGGGAATTATGACGGCAGATCCTCGGATTGTTGAAGACGCACGAACAATTGACACTGTGACTTACAATGAAATATGTCAAATGGCATATCAAGGCGCCAAAGTTATCCATCCGCGTGCAGTAGAAATAGCGATGCAACGAAACATACCGCTTAGAATAAAGTCGACTTTTTCAGATGCCCCAGGAACATTGGTCACTAATATGTGCCCAGCTCGTGGAGTTGGCACGGATATTACCACAGACCGTATTATTACCGGAATTGCACATACGCCCAATGTCACGCAACTGCGGGTTTTAACAGGGGATGTTCAAGACCAACATCTTACGGACAAAAGGATATTCAAAGCGATGGCACTTGCCGATATTAGCGTAGATTTCATCAGTGTACAACCAGAAGCTGTTCTCTATACAGTACGAGATGAGGTTGCGTCAAAAGCGGTTAAAATCCTACTAAATATGGGCTTTGAACCAGGTGTAGTACCAAGTTGTGCTAAAGTTTCTATTATAGGCGCTGGTATTGCTGGGGTTCCTGGTGTGATGGCTGATATGGTAGAGGCGCTTTCGGATTCAGGTGTGACAATTCTACAATCTGCTGATTCACACACAACTATTTGGGTACTGGTTCATAAGGAAAACATGGTTACCGCAGTCCAAACATTACACAAAAAATTCCGGTTAGGTGTTTAAGTATAAGTGAAGGTATTGGACAGAAAGGGATGAGTTAGATGACTTTTGGAAGAATCTTAACAGCCATGGTAACTCCCATGAATGAAGCATTGGAGATTAATTATGAAGAAGCCAAACGCTTAGCTCAGTACTTAACCGTCCATGGGTCAGATGGCGTCGTGGTTTGTGGAACGACAGGAGAATCTCCAACTGTAACAGCCAGTGAGAAAGTGGAACTATTCAAAGTAGTAAAAGAGGCCTTGGGTTCAAAATTTACTGTGATTGCCGGGATAGGGTCAAATTCTACGGATTCTAGTATTAAACTCGCTAGGCAAGCTGCAACAACGGGTGTTGATGGATTGATGGCAGTGGTACCTTATTACAACAAACCTTCTCAAGAAGGGATGTTTCAGCATTTTAAAGCAATTGCAGAGGCTACTCCTTTGCCTTTGATGCTGTATAACGTACCAGGTAGAACTTCAGCCAATTTGATGCCGGAGACTGTGAAAAGGTTATCTGAGATTCCAAATATTGTCGCTTTGAAAGAGGCCGCTGGTTCGCTTGATCAGGTTAGTGAACTTAAAAGGATGTTGCCAACTGCGTTTGAGGTGTACAGTGGAGATGATTCAATGACCTTGCCAATGTTAGCATTAGGCTGTAGTGGAATAGTCAGTGTTGCAGCCCATGTCGTTGGGGACGAAATGAAAGAGATGGTGGATGCCTGGTTTGATGGTGATACGGCCCAGGCAACAAAATGGCACCTCGATCTTTATCCAGTCTTCAAAGGAATCTTTGTAACGTCAAACCCAGTTCCCGTTAAAGCGCTGATGAATATGATTGGGATTAAAGCTGGTGGTGTCAGGCTTCCTTTAGTTAAAGCGACGCCAGAGGAAATAAAATTTTTAAAAGAGTTAATCGAGAATTTTAAAAAGGTACACGTATATGCAACCAATGGGACGAAAGTAATAAGCGAATTGAGAGTTGCCGCTGAAAAGGCTAGTGATATAACCGTCTAGAGAGATCTGGTTAGCACTCTTAGCGATAATGATCTAAGCGGTGTTCATCATCGCTAAAGGTTAGAAAAGTTAAAGTCATCACCCAATTCGGTGATGACTTTAACTTTTCTAACCTTTTCTAGCCCTTAGCCAGCTCATTGGACCAATCGTGAGGCTCCTCTAAAGGCGTAGCTAACGGCCTTAGGATTACAATCTCTAAGGTCGCCTTTCCAAATAGCAAAGGAGCTAGACTCCTGCGTGAGGCGCGATGTTCAACTTTAGTTAAACGAGTTCACTACTTAATCCCTATTTTGCGGGTTCATAAAACGAACACTCTGCCTCACGGCCCATTAAACTGGATGTGACACTTAGTGTCTCAAGCTGACAGTGTCCGTCCTCGTTGTGAGTACATTGTTCTGCGGAACATACAACATTGGTCATGATTTTAGCCACCTTTCTAAACAATGTTGATGTTATAGTATCCATTTCCATAAATTTTATACTTTTATCTATTTAGGATTAGTAAAGTATATAGTGATGTGAAACTTGCCAGTCAGCAGTTTGCACGCTATAATGAAAGTATCTAATTGTGCGGCTAGTTTCATAAGATGCTTTTCGAAATGATGACGAATGCGTGGCGTCTATGTGTTCGTTAGTAGATTTTCGCGTCTTTTTGTTGCCAAATTTTGGCGAACTTTTAAACCACAATACTAGAGATAAAATAAATACAGGAGGTAGATTTGATTGCCTAAAGAGCATAAACTACAAATTATTCCCTTAGGCGGACTTGGGGAAATCGGAAAGAATATGACAGTGATTCGGTATGATAATCAGATGGTGCTTGTTGATGCTGGGTTAGCGTTTCCAGATGAAGAAATGCTCGGGATTGATATTGTTATACCAGACTATACTTATTTGATTGAAAACAAAGAAATGCTCCTTGGCATATTGCTGACGCACGGGCATGAAGATCATATCGGCGCATTGCCCTACTTGTTGAGAGACGTGGATGTTCCTATTTTTGGTACACGTTTGACCTTGGGTATTATTCAGTCCAAGATGAAAGAGAACAACTTAAATAGTATTAAAGCTACAGTTGTTCAACCTCGTGATGTGATTAAATTAGGGGTTTTCCGAATTGAATTTATTCGGGTTAACCACAGTATTCCAGATGCAGTATCTATTGCCATTCATTCACCTTTAGGGACTATTCTTGTTACAGGGGATTTCAAACTTGATCATACACCAGTATCAGGAGAAATTCTTGACATACAGAAATTTTCCGAACTGGGTGATAAAGGGGTTTTATGCCTCTTGTCCGACAGTACGAATGTGGAAAGACCTGGGTTCACCCCGTCTGAAAAGCTAGTCGGACAAATGATTGATGAAGCTTTTTGTGAAGCTAAGGATCGAGTAATCCTTGCTAGCTTTGCCTCAAATGTTTATCGCCTTCAACAGGCTATTACCTCTGCGGTTAAGACGAACCGCAAGGTGGCAGTTGTGGGACGAAGTATGGTCAATATTGTTGGCATTGCCGAAGAATTAGGGTATCTGGATATCCCAGAGGGAACCCTTATCGATATCGATGAGATAGTCAGCTTACCCGGAAATCAAGCATGTATTCTAACCACGGGGAGTCAGGGCGAGCCAATGTCAGCACTGACACGCATGGCAAATCATGACCACCGTCATGTGGCGATTAAACCTGGTGATACTGTGATCATTTCAGCAAGTCCAATTCCAGGTAATGAAAAGTCAGTGGCTAAAACAGTAGACCAATTATTCAAATTGGGCGCCAATGTTATTTATGAATCTGCTGATGGAATGCACGTATCAGGTCACGCCAGCCAGGAAGAACAAAAGTTAATGTTAAGCATGGTTCGACCAAAATATTTTATGCCAGTTCACGGAGAGTATCGTATGTTGATCAAACATGCTCAATTAGCTGAAGAACTCGGTATTCCTCGAGAGAATATCTTTATTACGGAAAACGGGGGAGTTGTGGAGTTCACTCGCCACGGTGCATCTATGGGGGGCAAAGTTACGGCTGGGAAAGTCTTAATTGACGGATTAGGGGTTGGAGATGTTGGTAATATAGTGTTACGGGATCGAAAACAGCTCTCTCAGGATGGTATTTTGATCGTAGTCATGACTATAAGCCGTTCAAGTGGGGCGATTGTTTCAGGGCCTGATGTAGTGACGCGCGGGTTTGTTTATGTCCGTGAGTCAGAGTCTATGTTAGACGAAGCCAAACAAAAGGTCAGGCAGACGATGGCACGCTGTCGAGAGAATCGGGTTACGGAATGGGCCATGTTAAAAAGCCAAATTCGGGATGCCTTGAGTAAACAATTTTATGAAAAGACTCGCCGCCGTCCTATGATCTTGCCAATCATTCAAGAAGTGGAATAATATAGCATGCGAAACACTCCAATTTATTGGAGTGTTTCTTTGCTTTATGCCGAATTATAATAGCAAGCTATTCTTTAAACCATTATTAGTATAAGTAAACAGAAAATGAAAGAGGGAAAAGAGTGTTAGGCGCAGAAAGAAGAAAATAATAATAATGGCAAAAAGTATATTGAAGTTTTATCCAATTGTGAGTATCCCCTACAAGTTGGAGTGTTACCGGAGACTATCGCCCTGGAGGCTTTCGTCACCGAGATCTAGATGGTCAACTTTAGTTGAACGAGTTACTAATAAGAAACCGGGGGCGTAAGAATGGCTGCTGAAATCTTATTTATCGCACCATTACAGGAACTAGCCAGCCTCGTTAAAGAGGTTAGCCATCAAGAAAGTGCACAGGAAATCGATATTAAGGTTGCCCGGATGGAAGATGGGGTTAGACTTGCCTTAGAAGCCGAAGGGCGAGGATATCATGTGCTAGTTAGTCGCGGAGTCACGGCGTGGATGATTAGAGAGGCCGGGATTTCTCTTCCTGTCATCGATGTGCTTATTGGCGGGTTGGATATTTTAGAAGCCTATTTGCAGGCCAAATGTCTCGGAAGTCCCATTGGAATTGTTGATGTTAATGAAATAATTCAAGAGATAACTAGTTTCGAAGAGCTTGTCGGAGAGAATTTCATAAAGTATACCTTGACAGATCAGAAAGAGGACATTCTAAAAGGGGTGGCTGCCCTGAAAGCAGCCGGAGTGCAAGTGGTAATTGGTAAAATCGCGATGGCTAACGAGGCTAAAAGACTGGGCATGCAGGCTGTGGTAATTAGGTCTGGTCAAGAAGCCGTTAAGCGTGCCTTAGCGGAGGCCAGGCGCGTCTTGGTAGTACGCAAACTAGAAAAACGCCGTGTCGAACAACTAAAGGCTATTTTAGATTTCACCTATGATGGTGTTATTGCCTTGGATAAAAATGGAAGGATCAGCGTTTTTAATCCGGTTATGGAGAAACTTACGGGGTGGAAGGCCAAAAAGGCCATTGGTAGTCTTATTATTGATGTGTTGCCCAAATCTCACTGCGCGAATGTCTTAAAGAGTGGCAAGGCAGAAGTTGGAGATATTATGGAGATAGGTCGAGCTAAAGTCGTAGCTAACCATATCCCAATCAAAGTGGACGAAAAGATTGAGGGAGTTGTTACTACCATTCAGTCTGTAGATCGACTTCAGAGTTTAGAGCATAAAGTACGCCGAAGCTTGGCTGACAGGGGGCATGTTGCAAAACATAATTTTAAGGATATCTTAGGACATAGTCAAGCTATTGAAAATGCCGTAAAATGGGCATCTGAATATGCCCAAGTAGATTCTACGGTTCTCTTGCATGGTAGGACTGGATCGGGAAAGGAATTGTTTGCTCAAGCAATTCACAATGCAAGTCCACGAAGACATGAATCTTTCGTAGCCATAAACTGCGCAGCTTTGCCTGAAAGTCTTTTAGAAAGTGAGCTTTTTGGTTATGTCGAAGGAGCCTTCACAGGAGCTCGCAAAGGTGGCAAGGCAGGGGTATTCGAGATCGCCCATGGTGGAACCCTATTTTTAGATGAAGTAGGGGAGATGGCACCCTCGCTGCAAGCTCGTTTACTTCGTGTTCTGGAAGAGGGTGAGGTCATGCGTTTGGGAGATAATAGCATTCTGCCTGTGAATGTTCGTCTAGTGGCGGCTACACACCGAGATTTAAAGGCAATGGTTGAAAAGGCAAGTTTTCGTGAAGATTTGTTTTATCGTCTAAATGTCTTGTCCTTAGTGGTTCCAGAGCTTGCTGCGCGGGGAAGTGATATTTTGTTGATCGCCCGTCATTTTCTGGATGAATTTAGCGGAAAGATGAACCGAAGAGTGGGTCGCCTTTCTGGAGATGCAGAGCGAATTCTCTTGGAGTATCCATGGCCAGGAAACATTCGCGAATTGCGTAATGCCATTGAGCGTATGGTCATGTTGACAGGGGAAAAGGAGATTTCTAAGGACGATGTGGCTAGGGCGCTTTTGTTAGACGGGGAGCAGACCTTCTGCGTTCCTGTACGGAAAGAAAAGTTACACGGCGAAGTGGAGCTAGCGGAAATTCATATAATCCAGAAGGCACTTAAGGAATGTGGTGGAAATAAAACAGAAACAGCAAGGCATTTAGGAATAAGTCGGACTACCCTTTGGAGGAAGATGCAAGAAGTAGGGGTTGAACTGTTTCAACAATGAAACAGTTGTTTCGTTGATTTGAACGATATTGTTTCAATAATGAAACTCATTAGAGGGAAGCTATGCAAATAATTAGATTATTTTGTAATTTTTGATTTGTTATTATAGCGGTAAAGGCTTAATAACAGAATATTGTAGTGTTTAAAAAGAGCTTTGGCTCTTTTTTCATTTTGTGGCATGAATATTGCATTTATCGTATATGAGACTAAAAGAAAGGAGGAAATGTAGTGGTTAAAAATCTTCCAGTAGTCCCGACAGCACGGGCTGGTAGCCTGGTTGAGACGCCAACGGGAATAACTTGGCGTATTCAGTATCCTGTAATTTCTGAAACATGCAATATGTGCTTAGACTGTACATTGTTTTGTCCGGATGGGGTCTTACTCCAGCAAGAGGGTAAAATTGTTCTTGAATTAACTTTGTGTAAAGGGTGCGGAATTTGTGCCAATGAATGTAAAGAGAATGCCATACAGATGATCCCCGAGTATTCTGGGATTCAGGGCGTTTTTCGTTAAGGGGGGAAATGAATGAGTACGACATTGTTAACAGGTAGTGAGGCCGCAGCCTATGGAGCAAAGCTAGCCCGTATTGAAGTATTGGCGTATTACCCAATTACACCGGCCTTTCCAGCGATGGAGAGAATTAGTAAGTTTATTGATGATGGTGAGTTGAATACCCGTTTTGTACGAGTTGAGTGCGACCATAGCGCTTTAGCTGCTGCACTAGGTGCGAGTCTAGCGGGCAGTAGGACTTTTACTGTAACTAATTCTCAAGGATTGCTCTATATGACTGAAGTCGTCTATCATACGGCTGGATTACGCCAACCTATAGTGATGGCAGTCGCAAATCGAGCGCTTTCGGCACCTCATAGTCGTTTCCCAGAACAAGGTGATGCGATTTCCCAAGGGGCAAGCGGTTGGATTCAACTTTTTTGTGAGAATAATCAAGAAGTGCTTGATAATATGCTCCAGGCCTTTAAAATAGCGGAAACAGTCCGTCTACCAGTTATGGTGAATTATGAAGGATATATCCAATCTCATACCTTAGAGGAAGTTGAAATTCCTAATCAGGAGAAAATTGATCAATTCTTGCCATTAAATCGAGTTCGGACCCTTGATGTCGAGAACCCACAAGGTGTAAATACCGTTGCTAGTCCTGAATTCTATATGGATTATAAGTTTCACCAAAATGAGGCCATGGAGCAAGCGAAAACTGTCATCAACAGTGTTGCCTCGGATTATGGCGAGAAATTCGGACGGGATTGGTCGGGGTTAATCGAAACTTATCAGATGGATGATGCGGAGCAGGCGTTTGTAGCTATGGGATCGATGGTTAGTGATGCTCGAATCGTAGTGGATGAACTACGCAAAGAAGGTCATAAAGTCGGGTTGGTAAAAGTAAGGGCATGGCGTCCTTTCCCAGCGGAAGCACTTCTTGAGGCACTGAACAAGGTTCAACGCATAACAGTATGTGACAAGAATATTGTTTTCGGTCTCGGCGGAGCGTTAGGAACTGAGGTAAAGTCGGCACTATACGGGCAGGCAGTCATCATTAATAGTTATATTCTAGGGCTAGGAGGCCGGGATGTAACGACTGAGGAAATCAAGAAAGTACTTGAACTTTCAGAGAAAACGGAAAAACAGACAACCGCTTCCGAGTGGTTCGGGTTATAAGGAGGGATTCAAACATGGCTCTATCCATCGCAGATTTGCCAAAAGAGGATTTATTTGGTCAAGGAAACGCGGGTTGCGGAGGGTGTGGTGCAGCTGTTGCCGGTAGGCAAGCAATGAAGGCTTTAGGCTCTAGGACGATTATGACAATTCCAGCATCATGCATGGCAACCTTGGGCGGCTCAAACCTTAAGACGACTTGGAAGATTCCCTTTTACCATACGCTTTTTGAGATAGCTCCAGCAGTATCTTCTGGAATCAGGGCCGCGTTAGAAGCACAAGGAATCGAAGATGTTAATGTTGTTTCTTGGGCTGGGGATGCTGGTACAGCAGATATTGGGTTTCAATCTCTCTCGGGTGCAGCAGAACGCAATGAACACATGATTCACGTGTGTTATGACAATGAGATGTACATGAATACCGGCGGACAAACGGGCAGTCAAACTCCGATGTATGCGATTACTAGTAACATGACAAAAGGCAAAACGGTCAAGAAAAAGAATATGCTGGCCATTATGGAGGCGCATGGAATAGATTATGTGGCGAGTGCTTCTATCGCTTATCCGCTGGATCTTATTGCAAAGTTCAAAAAGGCAGCAGAAAAACCTGGCTTCTCTTATATTCATATCTTGGCTCCGTGTCATCGCGGATGGCAAATTCCACCGGAGAAAACTGTCGAGTTTGCTCGACTAGCGGTAGAAAGCGGCCTTTTTGAACTTTACGAAGTGGATGAAGGTAGACGCACTCGTACTTTAGAGCCTACATTTGTTCCAGTGGAGGATTATCTCTTGCCTCAGGGCCGGTTTAAACATCTTACCCCGGAACAGGTCGTAGAGCTCCAGAAAAGCTTGAATGCATACTATGGACGAGGGGGGAGTGAAGAACGATGAGAGAAATTCGTTTTCACGGTCGCTTTGGCCAGCCTGTAGGGAAGCTCACCCGAGCAATGGGGAAAGAACTTTTAAAACAAGGCAAGCATGTCCAAGTGTTTGATGCGTTTGCCGCTGTGCGTCCCGGGGCACCCATGTACTCCATCGTTCGGGTAGGAAATGAGTCGATTCGGGAACGCTCCGCGAATAATACATCACCCGATATAGTTGTGGTTTTAGATAACAGTTTATTTGGTCTAGTTGACGTGACCAAAGGACTCAAGGCGGATGGAACGGTCATGGCCTTGGGTGTAAATGAAGATGCTCTCGGAGATCATCTGAAAGGATTTCACTTCGTTTCCTTGGATCCTTATTTTAACCCTAATAACTTCGATGTAGAGGCAACGTTCATTAATATCCTAGTTGCGCGCGGTGTATTGGGTGTACCGAGTAATTAGATAGTCGTTTGCGAAATGTAATTCGACTCATCGCCTAAAAAGATTATTGTGATGTGTCAATTTTGAAACACTAAGGGTCCGGCCAAGCGATTGGACGGACTTAGCCCCTACTTAAAAATCAGAATATAGCCAATTTTATCTTATTTAACAGGCGAAAGGGCATGGTAGCCAGACCTAAGCAGCTTACTGCAAAAGGGGGGGATTTGTCGGAGTTTGTTCAAATAGATATAAAAATTTCTAATGAAAGGTTGGGTAAGCATGATATTAAACAATCCTACGTTTACGTTGATTGGTTTCCTAATTGTTATTGCTTTGCTATTTATCCTAATTGCTAAAGTTAAATGGCATGTCTTTATGGCTCTTTTAGTTCCAATAATACTGTTTGCTTTGATCCCAGGAGTGGATCAAGGTGCGTTCATTAAGGCATTTGAAACTGGTTTCGGGAAAACTGTCCAGTCGATAGCCGTGGTTATCGTTTTAGGTTCCGTCATCGCTGAAGCACTTAGAGAGACTGGCGGAATTGAAAAGATTACCCTTAAAATGATCGAATGGGTTGGACAGAAACGCATGCCTCTAGCCTTGACTCTGACCGGATTCGTTGTCGGAATCGCTATCTTCTCGGATGTCGGATACGTTATTCTTAATCCCCTCGTTCACTCAGCAGCCATTGCTGCGGGAGTCAACATGAGCGTCATGTCCACTGGTCTAGTAGGAGCCATGCAGCTTACACACGCGATGGTTCCACCAACTCCTGGCCCCTTGGCCGCTGCAGCTTTGCTTAAGGCTGATATCGGCAAGGTCATTATTTTTGGCTCTATCGCAACGTTCGTTGGTTCAATCGCAGGTTGGCTGTTTGCCATAACCATTGGTCCTAAAATTCCCTCCCCTCCTTCCGAAGAGTTTGTAGGTCAATCGTTTGCGGATAAAGGACTTAAACTTCCTTCAACGCTCTCAGCTTATGCTCCGATTATCATTCCTTTGGTTTTAATTGCAGGCCAAAGTGTCGCAAATCTTTATCTACACGCGGGTCTTTTAAAAACCTATGTGAACTTCATCGGCTGGCCACCAGTGGCATTGCTTATTGGTATTTGGTTTGCCTATCGCAATACGAATGCCGATCAGAAGAAAGTTCAGAACGACAAGTGGATTGAAAGTGCCCTACGTACCTCTGCCATGATCATCATGGTGACCGGTTTAGGAGGGTCCCTAAGCGAGATATTAAAAGGAACCCCTGCTGTATCCGTTATCGCTAACGCTGTCGCACACTCCGGAGTCCCTTCCATTTTCTTACCATTCATTTTGGGTATTGTAGGAAACATAATCACCGGCTCTACCACAGTAGGCGTTATCACAGCCGCGTCCATTGTTGCTCCTATGATCTCGACTTTGGGCCTCAGCCCTGAAGCGGCTATGCTCGCAGGCGCAGCAGGCTCGGTTATCATTAAGTATGTAAACTCAAGTTACTTCTGGGTTTGCACCTCCTTATCCCGAATGGAACTCAAGTCTGCTCTATATTCCTTTGGCGGTGTGACCTTAGTTGGTGGTGTCTTCTCTATGGCTGCGGTCTATGTTATGTGGGTAGTTCATCTCATTTAGTTTTACATTTAGGTTGATCGTTGTTTTGGGGGCGTAACTTTAGAGATACCCCCCAAAATACTCATTGATGGATTCTGGAGTTTGAATTCCAATCTTAGGTATGGTGGTGTTTTGAAAGTGCAAGCAAATTATTTTTACAAATATATTGCGAAAGCGGCTGGGGTTGAAAAGATAACTCAGGGAGACCGGGTTGAGATCGAAGTGGATCTAGCTCTTGCACATGACGGAACTGGTCCCAAATTGCTCGAGGCTTGGGGGAAGCAATCTGGAAAGGTATATGATGGACACCGGGTACTCTTAACGGTAGATCATGCTTTTCCAGCCCCAACCCCGGCAGAACGCAGTTTTCAACGTCAATTTAGCAAATTTGCCGTTGCACAAGGATGTGTTCTCTATAATCATGGCGAAGGAGTATTACATCAAATCGTAGCAGAAAAGGCCTCGCTTTGGCCGGGCATAATCATCGCTGGTGCCGATGGACATGTGGCTACAGCGGGAGCCTTTGGAGCTCTAGCTTTTGCTCTAACCCCGGAAGAATTAGTTTCAGTGCTTACTTCAGGGAGGCTAAATATTCAAGTCCCTGAGCTTCTAACGATAGGACTTGAAGGTGAGCTACAACCCGGAGTACTCCCAAGGGACATTGCACTGTATCTATTGTGGAAATTCGGAAGCGATATGAAGGGGAAAGCAGTTGGGTTAACAGGAACCTTTTTTAATTCCTCGTCCGCTGATGCCCGCATGACGATCTGCAACTTGTTACCTGAGGCGGGAACAACTACCGCTTTTGTTGTCCCTCCAGGAGACGAGGCTGGTCCTATCAAACATGGGGTCGATATCAGTATAATTGAAGCCATGATTGCGGCTCCTCCTCAACCGACCAACGTTCGGCCGGCAAGAGAATTGGCTGGATTAAAGATTAATGTGGCGATCGCGGGGGGGTGTTCTGCTGGTCGTTTGGAAGACATGCAGATTATTGCCACTGTTCTTCAGGAACATCCTGTACATCCTGATGTTACCTTTATCGTGACCCCAGCATCGAGAGCCGTAGCCCAAAAGATGGATGAACAGGAGATCAGCGCTTTAATCCGAGATCGTGGCGCAGTCATTATGCCACCTGGCTGTGGACCGTGCCCAGGCAAACATTTCGGAGTGTTGGCTGAGGGAGACGTTGCTATTACTACTACGGTTAAGAACACACCTGGCCGAATTGGATCTACTGAGGCTAGTATCTACTTAGCCTCTCCCTTAACAGTGGCACAAGCCGCTGTTAAAGGAGAAATTTGAATCGAGTATTTTTAAGAATGCTTTCCTTTGTGAAAAAAATATAAACTCTTAATCGAAATCTCACGCATTGGGTTGGGGACAGAGCAATTACTTAGTTGCTAATCGCTTTGTACTATAATTAATGGAACCTACTTAACTCTGTGTAGGCCGAATGGTGTAGAATTTCGCAGTTTTTGGAGGTTCCTTTTTTAATTCTTTAGGTGTCAACAGAGAACAAGACCTGGCTAAATACGAAACAAAGGTTCCTTTCCGATTGTACGGAAGGGGGTATTAGGGCGAAGGGGTGAAAGAATGATGGAGAAAAGCCAACTAGTTAACGATATGTTGCGGTTGCTAGGTCCCGAGAAAGTGATTTCCAGTCAGCTTGAAAGGTATACGTATACTTATGACAGCTCTTTCTTATCCCAGCTTAATGAATTTTATCCTGATGTTGTTGTTTGTCCTATGAACACTGAGGAAGTTCAAAAAATCATGCGTTATGCCTACAAACACGATATACCTGTCACACCTAGGGGAGCGGGGTCCGGTCAGACTGGAGGGAGTGTCCCCGTCAAGGGAGGTATTGTGCTAGACCTTTCGGGCTGGACGGACATCGTGGAAATCGATGAGAGCAACATGCAAGTTGTTGTAAGACCCGGGATTGTACACGCTGACCTCAATGTTGCCCTTTCGCCATATGGATTATTTTTCCCTCCCGACCCTGGAAGCTCAAAAATGGCGACGATCGGCGGCATGGTTGGGAACAACGCCAGTGGGCTGCGAGCAGTAAAGTTTGGTAACACGGGTCAGTATGTGCTGGGGTTGGAGGTTGTCTTGCCGGATGGCGAGGTCATCAAGACGGGAGGATTACACTCAAGAGCCTTGAAAAGTGTTTCTGGTATCAATCTTACGAGCCTTTACGTTGGGTCTGAAGGCACATTAGGTGTCATTACACAAGTTAGACTAAAAATTCTTCCTAAACCTCCGTGTAGGGGAATTTTGCTCACGATGTTTTCCAGCTTGGATGATGCGGCTGCAACAGTTTTAGAAGTATTCAAGAACGGGATTGTTCCTTCAGGTATTGAGATATTGGACGACTCTGGGATAAAAGCGGCCAATAAATTTCAGCCGGATTTAAAACTTCCAGAGGCGGAGGCTGCCCTTTTCTTCGAAATCAATGGCAGCAAGGCAGCAGTCGACTTTGAGGGTCAGCAAGTCAAAGAGATTGCAGAAAAACGGGCAAGCTCGGTGGAATGGGCTACGGACGCCCAGCGTATGGCGAAGCTTTGGCAGGGACGCGCCGTAATAGGAGCTGCTTCAGCCCGAGTTAAAGTAGGGGCAACCAGAATTTTTTGCGGTGAGGATGTTTGCTTTCCAATGGCCAAAGTTCCTGAGGCATTACGAAGGATTAAGGAGATTGGGGCAAAGCATAACACTCTCGTGGTCATTTACGGTCATATTGGGGACGGGAATATGCATACAGCTCCAATAATTGATCCTTTAAAAGCAGAAGAGGTCGAAGCTGCCCACGGCGTGGCGGATGATATCCATCAACTGGCTTTGGAATTGGGAGGCTCAACCACTGGAGAACATGGCGTGGGCTTCACTCGATCCCGATATATGGTTGCTGAACATGGTAAGGCCTTGGAGATCATGAAAATTATTAAGGATGCCATAGATCCTAAAGGAATTATGAATCCCGGCAAGATATGGGCTGAGGAGTAAGCGTATGAAAACAACATATCGAGTTGATTTTGCTGAAGAACTCAAGAAGTGTGTACGCTGTGGTGAATGTCGTGCGAATTGTCCAATCTTCGCCGAGTCAAAAAGAGAACCAGACTCACCACGAGGAAGGCTAGCTCTGGTAAAACTTCTTCAAGATGGAAAGATCCAAGCATCCACAGAACTGTCTGAAAAACTTTATGGATGCCTACTTTGCAAAACATGTGCTGTCAATTGTCCATCTGGGGTAATTACGGATGAGATTATGGTGGGAGTGAGAGATTACCTTGATGATGTTTTAGATAGAAACATTATCAAGAAGTTGGTACTCAGGGGATTCTTAACTCGTCCAGCTTTACTTCAAGCATCCTTTTCGCTAGTCAAGCTTTATCAAAAGACTGGGTTGAACAGCGTTTTAACAAGATCGAAACTTATTGAGCATTTGCCAGAAACAATGAGTGCGGGGGCGAAAATATTACCTGATGTCTCAAAACGAGTGGCTCGTGGACGCATTCCAGAGGTTGTTAAGCCCTATGGAGAAAAGCGTTTCCGAGTGGCCTATTTCCTAGGGTGTGCGACGAATTTGATTTATCCTGATGTTGCGGTTAGTGGCGTGGACGTACTTGCTAGGCATGGTTGTGAAGTGATTATCCCAGCTGTACAGTGTTGTGGTATGCCGCATTTAGCCTATGGAGATACGGATACGGCGGTACAACTAGCCAAAAATAACATAAAGATTTTGCTATCAGCACAAGTGGACGCAGTTGTGACTGATTGTTCGTCATGTTCTGCAACTTTAGCGGAAAGCTATCAGAAGCTTTTTGAGCCAGGTACAGACGAATACAATCAAGCAAAAGAATTAAGTTGCAAGGTGTATGATCTCAGTAAGTTTCTCGTGGAAAAAACGGGTGTTCACCCAGGTCCTAATCCGGTTAATGTTACGGTAACCTATCATGATCCGTGCCACTTGAAACGCGGGCAAAATGTTTTAAACAACCACGGGAGCTCTTAAAGGCCATTCCAGGTGTAGAATTCCGAGAAATGAAGGAAGCGGATCGCTGCTGTGGGTCTGCGGGGAGTTTTAGTATTATTCATCATGATCTGTCCATGAAAGTACTAGAACGGAAGATTAGTAACATCGTAACTGCTAAGGCTGAGGTGGTTGCCACAAGTTGTCCGACATGTACTATGCAACTAAGTTATGGGTTAAAAAGTCATGGCTTGACGGGACAGGTAATGCATCCAGTTCAGTTACTGGCTAAGAGTTATTAAAAACTTTACAGAAAATTTCCATTATCTAGGCTAAAAAGGGCAGGAGCTTGGAGGCAAACCAAACTCCTGTTTTTGTTTTTAGATTTCTATATTTAGAAAGAGCTAGGTTTCAATAAGATCGATTTTTGACTACAATATTATTAGTTAGTTATTTATAGAGAACGTTGTTTCTCGCGTTAAAAACCAGAGCAGTTACAAATAAAATAAATAGTTGACAGCATACGCTGAAAATGGTACTATAACTGAGCGCCACGAAGACGCACACTGAATGAACAAGTGAGGGGTTAAACCCTTCAAACTATTCAATCTAAACACAGTAAATTAGTCATTGACAACGCAAGTTGAAAATGCTAAGATGTAGATCCGGCCCAAACGGGTGCAGGGGATACAAACTCATAAACCATGGACTTTAATGGTCTTTGAAAACTAAACAACAAGGACAGCCAATGAGAGAAACTCTAAGGAGTTTCAAAAAAACAATGAGCGAATCATCTTCTTCAATAGAGAAGTGAAATAACTTTT
>NZ_SPQQ01000015.1 GCF_004766045.1 Desulfosporosinus fructosivorans | reverse complement strand
AGGGGACACAAGGAATCCAAGGAACGCAGGGAATCCAAGGAACGCAGGGCATCCAAGGGACCCAGGGAATCCAAGGGATTCAGGGGACACAAGGAATCCAAGGGACCCAGGGAATCCAAGGGACCCAGGGAATCCAAGGGACCCAGGGAACCCAAGGAATCCAAGGAACGCAGGGCATCCAGGGGACCCAGGGAATCCAAGGAACGCAGGGAATCCAAGGGACCCAGGGAATCCAAGGGATTCAGGGGACACAAGGAATCCAGGGAACCCAAGGAATCCAAGGAACGCAGGGGACACAAGGAATCCAAGGCACGCAAGGAATCCAAGGAACGCAGGGCATCCAGGGGACCCAGGGAATCCAAGGGACCCAGGGGACCCAAGGAATCCAGGGGACCCAAGGAATCCAGGGGACCCAGGGCATCCAGGGGACCCAGGGAATCCAAGGGACCCAGGGAATCCAAGGGACCCAGGGAATCCAAGGGATTCAGGGGACACAAGGAATCCAAGGAACGCAGGGAGTCCAAGGAACACAGGGAATCGCACTATCCGATGCTTATGCATATGTTTATAATACTACTGCGCAAGATGTCGGGGATGGAGCCGATGTTACGTTTGATACTAATGGTTTATTGCTAAACATTTCGCACACTGCCGGAAACCCAGATTTAACGTTCGATAATGAGGGGACTTATCTGTTAACATTCCAGGTAGGCGCAACAGCACCCAACCAATTTGCTGTGTTTTTAGGTGCAACTGCGGTAACTGGCAGTAGATTTGGTGTAACTTTTGCCACTGGAAGTAGTCTAGTAAACTATGGTCAAGTGATCTTTACGGCTGCAACTGGTGCAACCGCTACACTAAGGAACGACTTAACCGGAGATACTGCTACACTTCCTGTAAATGTGGGAGGATCAGAAGCTACTGCAAATGCTTCCATTGTTATTCACAGAATAAATTAATATGGATTTTAGTCCCTTGGTTACGCCAAGGGACTTTATTATTTATCTTCTTGTTTCCTAACTTCCCAATGAATTTATTTTGAATATATATATAGTAACGTTTGTGGAAAAGGAGAGAAAGAATGGAGGATAAGAAAATAAGGATCAGTCTATGTATGATAGTCCGTAACGAAGAGAATACAATTGCGAGATGTCTTGATTCCGTCAAAGGTATTCCTGACGAAATTGTAATTATTGATACCGGTTCGACAGATCGTACGAAAGAGATCGTACGTCAATACACTGAACGGATTGTCGATTTTACCTGGATTGATGACTTTGCGGCTGCTCGCAATTTTGCTTTTAGCAAAGCGACCATGGATTATATTCTTTGGCTGGATGCTGATGATATCTTTACAGATTCTGATCGTGAGCAATTCCTGAAGCTGAAGGGAAATTTAGATCCCTTGATGGACGTCGTAAATATGCCCTATCTTTTAGCGTTTGACCAGTTTGGTGCGGCTACATTTAGTCTCAGAAGAAACCGTTTGGTCAAAAAAAGTAAGAACTTCCGTTGGATTGGGGCGGTTCACGAGTATTTAGAGGTGTATGGACATGTTTTAAATTCAGATATTTGTGTAATACACAAGGGTACGGGAAGTGCTGATTTTGACCGCAACCTAAAAATATTTGAGAAGCGTAAGGCCAGAGGGGAATCGTTTTCTCTACGGGATTTATATTACTATGCCAATGAACTGTTCGATCACCGACTCAATAATCGGGCAATTGAAGCTTATCAAGAATTTCTGAAGACAGGACAGGGCTGGGTTGAAGATAAACTTTCAGCTTGCGGAAAACTGGCTGATTGTTTTCAGAATTTAGGAGATAAGGACAAACAACTTGAATATATCTTTAAATCCTTTGAATATGCCAACCCCAGGGCTGAGTTCTGCTGTCGCTTAGGTGACTATTTTCTGCGCGCTGAGCATTATGAGCAGGGACTTTTCTGGTATAAACTGGCTACTCAATTAGAAAAACCTATTGATTCTTGGGGCCCCATGCTTGAAGCTTGCTGGACGTGGTTACCGCATATACAGCTGTGTGTTTGCTATGACCGCTTAGGTAAACATGAGTTGGCCTATGAGCATAATGAGCTAGCCAGGAAGTATCGACCCGCAGACCCTCAGGTTCTTCATAACAAGAAGTATTTGGAGGGAATGTTGGGATTGTCATCCAGAGAGTGAATCGGTTATATGGGGTCCCATGCTTGAAGCTTGCTGGACGTGGTTACCCCATTTACAGTTGTGTGTTTGCTATGACCGCATAGGTAGATATCAGTTGGCCTATGAGCATAATGAGCTAGCCAGGAAGTATCGACCTGAAGAACCCCAAGTTCTTCGTAACAAGAAGTATTTGGAGGGTGTGTTGGCATTATCATCAAGAGATTGAATCAATTTTGTTAGAGAGGTCTTTTGGCAAAAAAACAGTGGGCTATTCTTAATTTTAAAGGGAAATATTTTTCCATATTATGTTATGTCGGATGCGATAGAGTTGTTATATCAATGCAGTCAATATAGGAAGAAAGGGAAACGAAGCCGCGCTTCCTCCCCATGGATGAATTCAGGGTCTATTGCGCAACGTCTGGTGAAATCTAGCCCAGTAGATATCAGTAAGAGGATGACTCAATAGTTTGAGTCATCCTCTTACTGATATCTACTGGGCTGAATATGTAACAGAATATGTGAAATTTCGTAACATAAATCAACACATGCTTGGAGGCGGTGTAATATGGTGCTATTAATACAGGTTTGTTTTAAAACGCTGCGGTAGCGGGTTTAGGCCGAGTTCGACGCTCTCGGTAAATATATCAAATGATGATACTACTTCAGTAAATGTACTAAATATATAGAAGGTTTTTTGAAAGCGAAACGACAAAAGTGATGTATGCACAGGAGTTGTTTACTCTTACAGCAGGTGGTGTTGCCTTGAAAAGCTATTTCGCCCAATTTGATGCCTTTGAGGTTCAATTCACTGATGGCTCGGAGGCGTAGAAGTCAAGTCACTGCTTAGGGTAAAGACGCAACTGGGAACTTAACTACAACCCACAGGGTAAGGGTGATTGCACAAGAAATCAACCCATTTTAACAAGAAATAGTAAAAAGAATAGAAATAAAGTAAAGGGGAAGTGAGCGTGGCTGAATTAACGACCAGCTTGATTGAAAATACACCAGTTAACGAAGTTAGACCAACCACAACGTTTACAATAAAAATCACCAATGATGACACAATTGCCGCTACCGTCTTTATTGAAGGGTTTTACGCGACAGGGATTGCGAAAACCCTGTATGTCTTGGAGTTATTTATTATGGCTCCAGGGGGAAGTAGCGGAAAGAATCTATTATGCGCAGTTTGTGAGTTTGAATTTCAATTCATCGCCAGCTCTAATGCTGTTGAGATATCCACCTGGGGAAAGGATCCAGCGGGGAATTTGGTCGCAGCTCATCGCTTGGTATCTGCGGAACTTGATCCAATAGGAGCTACGGGAGCAACAGGAACGCAGGGCATCCAAGGAACTCAAGGCGTCCAAGGCGTTCAAGGAACGCAAGGTATTCAGGGAATTCAAGGAACTCAGGGAATCCAAGGAACTCAGGGAATCCAAGGAACGCAGGGTATTCAAGGAACGCAGGGAATCCAGGGGACGCAAGGTATTCAGGGAACAGCCGGAATCGCCGGAATTGGTGCAATCATACCGTATGCATCAGGGGATCCTGTTACAGTAACCACGCTTCTCCTTGGAGCAGTTGGCATTCCTAGTTTTGTTGGGTTCGGAAGTTCCGCCACAGGCCTTGTTAGCCTTGGGGCAACTATAGACCTTACAGGTGCTTTGGGCGAAACTCTAAACTTTGCTTATTCAGTTCCCCGGGATGGAACTATAACGTCAGTAGCAGCTTTCTTCAGTGTTTCGTCAGCATTAGCTATAGCTTTAACAACAATAACAATAACAGCACAGTTATACAGCTCAGTTGTACCAAATAATACTTTCTCCGCTGTCGCAGGTACTGCGGTAACATTAACTTTCGCAGCCCCACTTGCTGTGGGCGATACAGATAATGCAATTCTCACTGGATTAGCAATACCGGTGACCCAGGAGACGAGATTATTAATGGTATTTTCCGCTACGGCTGCAGGTGTGTCACTTGTTAATACCGTATCAGGGTATGCTAGTGCGGGTGTTGGAATATCATAGTCCTAACTTACGGGGAATGGTTTTATGGAAACTGGAATTACTACAATTGCATCCATTGTCATTCATGGAATAATTGTTATAGATTTCTAGTCCCTTGGTAACGCCAAAGGACCAAATTTTGAAGATGAAGTAATCGTTTTACAAATGTGTGTTTATTACAATAAATTAAATTAGGGAGATGTGATCTGGCTTATGTTGGATAGGTCCGTGAAAAAAACCGAGGGCTTCTATTTTTAAAGATAAATGTGTTTCCATATTCGAGCCTGTTGAATACGATAGAGTATGGCTAAAACTCAAACTTTGAGGTGATTTGAAACGATGGAGGATAATCCTATAACCATCAGTCTTTGCATGATTGTTCGTAATGAGGAAACCACCATTGCCAGATGTTTAGATTCGGTGAAAGGAATCCCGGATGAAATTATAATCGTTGATACCGGCTCGACAGACAACACGAAAGAGATAGTGCGTCTTTACACGGAGCAAATTTATGACTTTGAGTGGATTGATGATTTCGCGGCTGCCCGAAATCATGCTTTCGATCAAGCAACCATGGATTACATCCTATGGCTCGATGCTGATGATGTTTTATTAGAAGTGGATTCTCGGAAGTTTCTCGACCTGAAGGGAAACTTGGCCACACTCATTGACGCTGTAAATATGCCTTATGTTTTAAAGCGCGATGAGTTCGGAGTAGTAACGTATAGTTTTGGGAGAAATCGCCTGGTCAAGCGGAGTAAAAACTTTCGCTGGATTGGAACAGTGCATGAATATATGAATGTGTATGGGCAGATTCTGAAGTCGGATATCTGTGTAACCCATACGGGTACGTTTAAAGTCAGCGACCGCAACTTAAAAATATTTGAGAAGAATCAGGATAAAGGCATGCCCTTTTCTTCGCGAGATTTATATTATTATGGTAATGAATTATTTCAACATCAGCTTTATCATCGCGCGATTGAAGTTTACCAGGAATTTTTAAACACTGGACAAGGATGGGACGAGGATAAAATTTCAGCTTGTGCAAGACTTACTGATTGCTTTCAGCAGTTAGGAGACAAGGCCAAAGAGCTGGAGTGGAATTTGAAATCCTTTGAATATGCCAACCCAAGGGCTGAATTTTGCTGTCGCTTAGGGTTCTATTTCTTGCGTGCTGAGCAATATGAGCAGGCAGCTTTTTGGTATGGTTTAGCTACTAAATTAGAAAAACCTGATTTTAGGGGGCCCATGCTTGAAGCTTGCTGGACGTGGTTACCTCATTTACAGTTGTGTGTTTGCTACGATCGCTTAGGTAAGCAGGAGTTAGCCTATAAGCATAATGAAATTGCTAGAACGTTTCGTCCGGAAGATCCTCAGATTATTCACAACAAGAAATATTTGGAGCGTACGTTTGGAATAAAGTCCATTGAAAAGGAAATCAGGGGGAATGAATTATGAGCGAAAATTCAATCTACGGATATAATGCGATTATAAGAGAATATACTAACTACCCACCGGGGCTGCGTCTATTATTTAACGGTGAGCACGGGTGGGGAGCTGATACGGCGCCTAATGCTGGCGATCTTCTAACTGATGAACCCCTAATGTTAGTTTTAAACAGAAGACGTCTACAAGGATGGAATGAAAAAAGTAGTATTCCTGCAGTTATTATTGGTGCACCTTTTGTACACTATCGAAAATTAAGGCAAATTGAGAAGGATATAGCTGCCGTCGGCACAGTAGCCTTTCCGGCACATGCCACTGAACTAATGGACTCAGTATTCGATATAGATGGGTATTGTAAGCTGCTGTTAAGTCTTCCGATCGAGTTTCATCCGATAACGATATGTTTGCACGCTGATGATTTAGCAAGAAAGAAGGACGTAATATATAAAAAATATGGGTTCAATATTGTAACTGCCGGGCCAAAGTATGTCCCAGGATTTGAATTTGTACAAAAATTTTATGAAATTCTTAGAAGTCATAAATATGCAACGTCTAATCAAGTGGGCTCATATTCATTTTATGCGGTAGAAATGGGTATTCCCTTTTTCGTCTTGGGGGAGCCAGTTGTTATGGAAAATAGCGGAGATAGATCTGCGCCCGCAAAATTTAGTTTTTTAGATCACCCAATGGGTGTTTTTGTCACAGAGATGTTTCAGGGTCCTACGCAAGTCATTAGTGAGGAGCAAAAGACGTTTGTTGAAGAGGAACTTGGCGTTCATGACTGTCTGTCCGGTCCAGAACTAAGGCAATTGTTGTTAGAAAGCAATAATCGGGCGATTCAAGCGTATCAAGAATTTTTGCAGACAGGACAGGGTAAGGTTGAAGATAAAATTGCTACTTGTCGAAAACTGGTTAATTACTTTCAGAGTTCAGGAGAAAAGGACAAACTACTTCAATATATTTTAAAATCCTTTGAATATGCCATACCAAGGGCTGAGTATTGTTGTCAATTAGGTTATTATTTCTTGAATGCCAAGCAATATGAACAGGGAGCTTTCTGGTATAAATTAGCGACTCAGTTGGAAGAACCAATAAGTAGCTCGATGACCTATATATTGAATATACAGTTGTGTGTTTGCTATGACCGCTTAGGCAAACCTGAGTTGGCCTATGAGCATAATGAGATAGCTAGAAATGCTTGTCCAGGAGATAGCCAGGTTCTGCACAACAAGAAATATTTGGAGCGTATGTTGGGAATAGGATCTCCCGAAAAGAAAGAAATTGTTCACGAGAAGTGAATGGCATCAAAAACCAAATTGTCTGTTGTAGACATGTATACAATGACAGAACCCGCATTTAAAAGTGCGGGTTCTCAATTTGGCACCAGCTAGAGTTCTCACGAATACACTAGAAAAGATCCTTTTAAAGTACGAAAATGTGGGAGGTGAATTATGGAGAGGAATATAACGCGCTAATTATAGCGCGGGAACTATTGGAGCAGGTTTTATGGTCCAAATTCTAAGAGTACTTTAAGAGAATAACGGTAGATCGCCGTCAGGAGGGAACGTCTTTGCATAATCCTTTTTTAGTTGCTAACAGAATTTATATGCGTAGACTTGAAAAAGAAGATCTGGAAGGTAATTACTTTCAATGGCTCAATGATCAAACGATTACTAAATGGATGCGGCATGGTGCGTTCCCTAATAGCCCTGAGTCAATGAACGCTTTTTATGAGAATCTGTCAGGAAGCAAGACGGATATTGTTCTAGCAATTGTATTGAAAGAACAGGACAGGCATATTGGCAATATAGGTCTGCATTCGATCAATTATGTGTTTCGTTCTGCCGAGATAGGGCTTATTATTGGCGAGACTGATTGCTGGGGTAAAGGATACGCAGCTGAGGCTTTCTCAGCAATAGCGGACTATAGTTTTAAAAAGTTGAATTTAAACCGCATAGCCGCGGGAGTCGTGGATGAAAATATAGGCTCAATACGGGCGCTTGAAAAAACGGGCTATAAGAAAGAAGGTATTTTACGACAGGCTTATTTCTGTGATGGGCAATATCATGACTGTGTGAATTTGAGCTTATTGCACAGTGATTGGCTGGCCGGTAGAGCTCATGAGTCAATATAAAGCGGCAGTTGTCGGATTAGGGCAAATAGGCTTAACGTATGATTTTGACCCTAAAAGGGAAAGTCCTTCTGCGCATGTTTCTGCTTATCAGCTAAATTCGTGCATTGAACTGGTTGCAGCGACAGATATACGAATTGATCAGGGTCAGGCATTGCACAAAATAGCACCGGCAGTACCATTTTACCAGAGTATGGAGGAACTTTTGAAAAATCATTCTGTAGACATTATCAGTGTATGTACGCCACCTGCTCATCATTTGTCGGCCATTCAATATATATTGCAGAACACTGATACCCGAATTATTTTTTGTGAAAAACCTTTAGTTAGTAGTGTTGATGAAGCAAATTTATTGAAACAACAACTCAAGAAAGGGAACTGCCGGCTGATTCCCAATCTTTCCCGTCGTTGGAATAGCGGGATGCAGCGTGTTAAAACCCATATTGCCAAAGGGCAATATGGTGAGCTACAAAAAATACACGTCAAATATACGAGGGGAATCAATAATACGGGCTCGCATCTTTTTGATTTGTTACATTGGTGGGGTGGAAAAATTAGCGAGGTTCAAGCTCTTAAAAAAATAAAAACGTCTGCCGATTATGATAGTGATCCTTCATATACGTTTGCGTTTCTAATCGATAAAAACATCTTGGGATTTGCCGAAGCCTTTGATGATGAACAATACTATTTATTTGAAATCGATCTGTATTTTTCCAACGGCAAGATAGAAATACGTAATAGCGGTGACGACGTATTGTATTACCAAGTAGGTGAACATCATCTTTACACTGGTTTTAAAAGTTTGTATTTAGAGCGCTTTGAAAACCAACTTCTGTCAGAATCAAATTTAGGTAATGCTGTTAACCATCTGGTCAATATCCTCGATGGTCTGGAACATCCCCTATGTACGGTAGAACATGGTGTTTATCCTCTATATGTGGCGGAACCTTTAATACGGTCATTTAACAATCATTGTTCTAAAGAGAGAGTGAGATTACAATGAACAAATTGGCATTATTCGGTGGTACCCCTGTTAGAGAAACAGCTATTCCCTGGACGAGTACCATGGGCGAAGAGGAAAAAGCCGCCGTTGTCAAGGTGATGGAATCCGGCAATCTCTCAGTCTTTTTGGGCCGGGCCGGGGAGCAATTTTTGGGCGGCCCCAGGATAAAAGAAATAGAGGAGATGTTTGCTGGCAAATTTGGGGCAAAGCATAGCATATCAGTCAACTCGGCGACGACAGCCTTACATACGGCTCTGGCCGCCTGTGAGGTTGGCCCTGGAGATGAAGTGCTGGTTACTCCTTATACAATGTCTGCTACGGCTAGTGCCATTTTGATGAATAATGCAGTGCCGGTATTTGTAGATATTTGTCCAGAAACCTATAATCTGAATCCTAAAGAGATCGGAAAATGGCTGACCCCACGGACAAAAGCCATTATGGTGACAAATTTATTTGGTTTGCCGGGTAATTTGCCTGAAATCATTAAAATTGCCAAACAGCACGGTCTATATGTGATCGAGGACAATGCTCAGTCGCCTGGCGCTACGATTGTTGGGAAGCAGGCAGGAACTTTTGGTGATCTGGGTATTTTCAGCCTGAACTACCACAAAGTTATTCATAGCGGTGAAGGCGGGATTATATTAACGGATAGTGACAAGTTGGCCTATCGTTGCCAATTAATTCGCAACCATGGTGAAGTGATTGTAGACGACCTCAATGACGATGATACAGTGGTTTTGGGATCCAATTATCGGATGACTGAATTACATGCTGCTATCGGGATAGAACAGCTTAACAAATTAGATGGGTTTTTAATAAAGCGGCGTGCTTTGGCAGACCAATTATCCAGAGGCTTAAAGCGCTTCTCGGGACTAGAGGGTGTAACCGTGCCTGAAGGGTATGAGCATTCCTACTACGTCTATCCAATTCAATTTAACCAAGATATTTGGACGATAAAACGAGCTGTATTTGCTGCAGCAATGAAAGCGGAGGGATTTCCTTTAGGTGAAGGATATGTAAGACCAATCTATTTGATGAAGCTATATCAGCATAAAAGAGTATACAATCAAACTCACTATCCATTTTCATTCATTGGTCAGCCTGTTCAATGTTACCAAAAAGGAATTTGTCCGGTAGCAGAAGAAATGTATGAAGAAAAACTCATTACTGCAGATGTGTGTCGCCTGCCCTATACGGCTAGGGATATTGAGGATTTTTTGACAGCCCTTGAAAAGGTTTGGCAAGGGAAAGAGGAATTGCGGGCCTATGAAGAAAATAGTCTTCCTTGCTCATGACCCAGGTGGGTATGAGGCGCTTTTTACTGTTGTAGAAAGAATGCAAGAGGAGTCTGTGTCGCTGGAATTCTATTGTCTAGGTCCGGCAGCGAAACTGAATCCTAGCAATGCGGCTTCCGAATCACGGGTCGTGCAAACAATTCAATCGATGCTTCTGGAAAAGAAAATGTCGGGTCTGGTCACTGGGACAAGTTGGGGCAATAGGCTGGAATTAAAAGTTATGGCAGCCTGTAAAGAAGCCCGGATTCCGACGATATCTATTTTAGATTATTGGTCCAATTATCAGGCCCGGTTTAAAGATGATTTAGGCGATTTTATCTATCCCGATATCTATATTGTGATGGATGAACTTGCTGAGCAAGAGGCAAGGCAGGAAGGGGTACCATCAAATATTCTTAAAGTTCTGGGGCATCCCGGATTAGATAAATATATCTTACAAAGAAGAAAAGCAACGTCCTTTGGTAATAAAAAGAAACTATTATTTCTTTCACAGCCCTTATCTGCTTTGTACGGACAGGAATTAGGCTATACCGAACAGCAAGCTCTCGAAGAATGCTTATTGGCGGTACAAGGAAACGACGATTATTCCTTTAGTGTAAGATTTCACCCTAAAGACGATCCTAATTGGAAACGAAGTTATGCGGAAATCTCAGTAGATGGCGCATTGTTAGATATTATGCCCGAACATGATCTCATAATTGGCATGAATACTATTGGATTGTTGCATGCTGTACTGATGGGGATTCCGGCATTAAGTTATCAACCTAATTTACAGAAACCGGATTTGTGTATTACGAATAAACTTGGCTTCACAAGACTAATTAAGTCGTATCAAGAGTTAGAATTCTTATTGAATACTCCTATAGGGGAAGATCGTAAAAATATTTGCCTGCCGAAGAGCTTCATCTGGTTGGACGGACATTCAACAGACCGAGTCGTGGGATTTATCAGGGAGGTCTTGTTAGATGAACATTAATGCTATAGTAGCTACACGTATGACATCATCCCGATTACCAGGCAAGGTACTCATGGATTTAGCAGGAAAGCCGGCTTTAGTTCGCTTAATAGAACGACTAAAACGATCAAACTATATCAGTCAAATCATCATTGCGACAACGACAAACCAGACGGATGATGTAGTAGTGGAAACGGCACAATCTCAAGGGGTTTTGTCTTACCGGGGTAGCGAAGAAGATGTTTTGTTACGGACTGTAGAGGCAGCAGAAGCGAATGACACTGATTTTATTGTCCAGATTACCAGTGACTGTCCGCTGATCGATAGTCAAACGATTGACCGAGTCATCGAGCGTATGCTGGAGCATCCGTACCTTGATTATGTGGGAAACCAATTGGTCAGGACATTTCCACTCGGCTTTAGTGTGGAAGTTTTCCGGACGAAGGATTTGCGGCACGTGGAACAGACCATCAATGACCCTGCTGTGCGCGAACATGTTTCCTTATATTTTTATGAGCAGCCGGAAAGATACTATTTATCGAATGTGGAGGCTTCGCACTTTTTGCATCATCCAGAATACCGTTTAACTCTTGATACGGAGGAAGACTACCAGTTAATAAAAACTATTTATGAGATGCTGCATCCTGTCAAGCCTACTTTTGATTTGTATGATATTATCCGCTATTTGCAGCAAAATGCCGGGGTACGTTCTATGAATCAGCATGTACAGCAAAAGAAAGCTAGATAGACAGAACCCAAGCCTATTTAATGATATTAACATTATTAGCATGAGAAAAATTTAGAGATTTATTGGTGGAGGTAAGCGAGATCGAACCGCTGATCCCCTGCTTGCAAGGCAGGTGCTCTCCAACAGCTGAGCTGTACTCCCATGTGTGATATTAGATGGCAGAATTCGGATTATTGAAGGTCTTTTTTCTGACCTCCGGCTTCTGTTTTCTGACCTCTGTTATGCGCACACACGCAGAGATGAAAGCATAACGTATAATAATCCCCACTTGCGGCGGGGACTCAAGCCTTCTTAGGGGGAAGCGAGGGATCGGATGTTTAATAACAAATCAATACTAATTACTGGTGGAACAGGTTCATTCGGTAAACAGTATATAGAAACAATTTTAGAACGCTTTAAACCCAAAAAGGTCATCATATACTCGCGAGATGAGCTCAAACAATTCGAAATGCAACAAAAATTTAACGCTTCAGAAATGCGTTATTTTATTGGGGATGTTAGAGATGCGGAACGACTCAGTCAAGCAATGCGGGGAGTGGATTACGTTATCCATGCAGCTGCACTGAAACAAGTCCCAGCGGCTGAATATAATCCGATGGAGTGTGTAAAGACAAACATTCATGGAGCCCAAAATGTTATTAAAGCGGCCATTGAAAATGAAGTGGAGAAAGTTATCGCCTTGTCGACAGATAAAGCTGCTAATCCCATCAATTTATATGGAGCTACCAAACTTGTATCTGACAAGTTATTTGTTGCGGCCAACAATATGGCTGGAGGACATGTGACGCGTTTTTCTGTTGTTCGGTATGGAAACGTTGTAGGCTCGCGAGGTTCAGTAGTTCCATTCTTTAAGAAGCTAATTGCGGAAGGTGCAAAGGAAATCCCGGTTACCGACCCGAGGATGTCCAGGTTTTGGATCAGTCTACAGGATGGAGTTAACTTTGTGTTGAGCAACTTCGAAAGGATGCATGGGGGGGAGGTATTCATCCCCAAAATTCCTTCTATGAGGATTACTGACCTAGCTGAAGCCGTTGCTCCAGGAATGCCTATCAAAGTTATTGGTATTAGACCAGGAGAGAAGCTCCATGAGATTATGGTTCCGGCAGACGACTCTCATTTGACATTAGAATTTGAAAATCATTATGTAATAAAGCCTGCCATCAGATTTGCTCATCCTATGGATTATTCGATCGATGTTACTGAAAAAAAGGGAATTTCCGTAAAAGAAGGGTTTGAATATAATTCTGGAATGAATCCCGATTTCCTGACAGTTGAACAGCTGAGAGAAATGAATGAACAACTATAAAAGCTACTCCTAATGAATGATGACACATGTTTTTACAGTCAAAATATAAGTTGCTATTAATTATATGTTTGCATTGAGCAGGTTGAATGCTGGAGGATAAGCTATGAAGATACTTGTTCTTGGATCAACGGGAATGTTAGGTTGTGCTTTAATGACCGAAGCGCGTGAACGTAAGTTAACAATCATTGGGGCGGCTAGAAGTCGGACAGATTTAAGTTTAAACGTCCTTAATGAAGAAGAACTAGCTGAACAGGTATACAGGCTGAGACCTGATGTTATTATAAATACTGTAGCAATTAGCAATTTGGTTAATTGTGAACGGGATCCGGGTTTGGCATACAGAGTGAATACCCGCCCGGTGAGTATCTTGGCAGAAATCAGCAATCAGATAGGGGCATTGTTTATTCAGATTTCCACGGATCACTATTATACTGGCGATGCAGGGAAGAAACATACTACAACCAGCCCTGTGCGTCTATTAAATGAATATGCTCGAACTAAATACGCGGCGGAAAGCTTTGCTCTAACGGCTCAGGCTTCGCTGGTCGTTCGTACTAATATTGTCGGATTCCGTTATATGGATGGCCCCCCCACGTTTATTGAGTGGGTAATAAAGTCTTTGCAGAACAAATCTGAAGTCACCCTTTTTGAGGATTTTTACACTTCGAGTATAGGCGTTAGCCAATTTGCTAAAGCACTTTTCGAGCTTATTCCTCTGAGCCCAAGTGGGATATTAAATTTGGCCGGACGAGAGGTAGCCAGTAAGAAAACATTTATTGAAACTATAGCTCGTGAATTTGGTTATGAATTAGAAAATGTTAAGGCAGGAAGTGTTAAGCAATTGAAAGAAGCAGTCCGAGCCGAAAGTTTGGGTCTTGATGTAGCGGAAGCAGAAGCTCTTTTAGGTTATGAACTCCCCACTCTGTTAGAAGTTGTACAAAGTCTTAAAAATGAGTATGAGGAGGTTAAGAATCGAGCATGCGATATGATGATGTCCTGCTGATCAATGGGCGTGAAATTTCAATTAGTGCTCCAACGTACTTTATCGCCGATGTTGCCTCGAACCATGATGGGGATTTGTCAAGGGCAAAGGAACTCATAGGGTGCGCCAAAGAGGCTGGGGCTGATGCCGTAAAATTTCAACATTTTAAAGCTAAGACAATTGTCAGCGATTATGGCTTTAAAAATTTGGGACAGAAGCTTAGTCATCAAGCATCTTGGCAAAAATCTGTATATGAAATATACGAACAATATGAATGTAATAGAAATTGGAATGAAGAATTGGCAAGAACTGCGGCTGACGTCGGTATTGATTTTATGACAACTCCCTATGACTTGGAAGCCATTAATATGTTGGATCAATACATCCCTGCCTATAAAATCGGATCGGGTGACATTACTTGGACTAGTTTTATTGAGATAGTAGCTAAAATCGGAAAACCAGTCATACTTTCAACTGGGGCATCAAACCTTGAGGATGTGGAGAGAGCAGTTGAAGCGATTATTCAGCATAATCAGCAAATTGCCCTACTACAATGCAACACAAATTATACAGGAAGAGTCGAGAATTTTGACAACATCAATTTGCGAGTTTTGACTAGTTATAGTTTAAAATATCCAAATATGGTTCTTGGCCTGTCAGATCATACTCCAGGGCATGCTGCAGTTTTGGGAGCGATTGCCTTAGGTGCCAGGATAATTGAAAAACACTTAACTGACGATAATAGTAGAATTGGACCGGACCATTCGTTTTCCATGAATCCTTCCACTTGGAGTGAGATGATGGAACGTAGCCGTGAATTGGAGAAAGCCTTGGGTGATGGAGTGAAACGAGTAGAAAGCAACGAACGTGATGCTAAAATTGTTCAGAGGCGTTGCTTGCGCTTAACTCGGGATGTTCAAGAAGGAGAAACATTGCTAGAGGATGATCTCGAATCATTACGTCCCGCTCCAGAGGAGAGCTTACCACCCTATGTGTCTAAATATGTGGTGGGGCGCCAAGTTATTAAAAGAAAAGCCGCTGGCGATGCCTTATTTTTAAGTGATATATAAGGAAGAATAGTTATGTTAAAAGGTCAATGTGTAGGGTTAAGGGCTATTGAAAGGCAAGATTTACCTCAACTACTATTATGGCGAAATAGGCCTGAATATCGACGTTATTTTCGGGAATATCGCGAAACGGGATCAGATGACCAAAATGACTGGTACGATAAAAAAGTACTCCAAGATCCAAGTACCAGGATGTTTTCCATCGTTGAATTGGCTACAGGAAGATTGCTCGGGGCTTGTGGTCTATGTTATATCGATTGGGTAAATAGGACAGCGGATTTTTCTATCTATATTGGAGCAGATGATCTCTATATCGATACTAAGTTTGCCCCGGATTCCGGTAAAGCAATGATTGATTACGGCTTTGACGAATTGGGACTGCATAGGATTTGGGCGGAAATTTATGAATTTGATGAACTTAAAAAGACGCTCTTCAAAGTTTTAGGTTTTAAACTGGATGGGCGACATAGGGAAACTCATTGGGCTGAAGGTAAATGGCATGATTCGTTGTTTTATGGGTATCTAGCAACAGATCGATAAGTTGGCCATTTGCGAATTTTCTTTATTACTCAAGAAAGAGGTGTCTATGAAAACGGTAATTATTGTTCAGGCACGCATGACTTCCACTAGGCTTCCAGGCAAGGTCTTAAAAACTGTTTTAGATAAGCCACTTTTGGAGTATCAAATTGAAAGGTTACGCCGGGTAAACTTGGCTGACGAAATAGTTATTGCGACAACGACTAATGTGACAGATCAACCAATTATTGAATTATGCCAGCGCTTACAGATCCCGGTTTACCGTGGCTCGGAACATGATGTTTTGGCAAGATACCAAGGAGCAGCCGTGGCTTATCATGCAGATGGAGTAGTGAGGGTAACTTCAGATTGCCCTCTGATTGATCATCGAGTTATTGATCAGGTGATTAGGTTTTTTCTTGATCATTGGCCGGAATATGATTATGTTTCTAACCGTTTAGAACCGAGCTATCCTCGGGGGATGGACACTGAGATCTTCTCAAATAAAGTTCTCAATGAAGCTTATTTAGAAGCACGAGGGGAAGCAGAAAGAGAACATGTAACTCCATTTATTTATTGGCATCCAGAACGTTATAAGTTGGGAAATGTCGCTTATAGAACTGATGAGAGCTATCATAGATGGACAGTTGACACTCAGGAAGATTTTGAGCTGATAAGAAGGATAATTGAGACTCTATATTTGGATAACAGTGACTTTACTTTGGCGGATATTTTAATGCTATTGCAGAAAAACCAAGATTGGCTGAAAATCAATGCTCATATCAAACAGAAGGTAGTCTAATCAAGCGTATATTAAAACAAAGTGTTTTGAACCTAATGAAATAAATGATACAGTGTGGAGGACGCCCAAATCGGGCGAATTTTAGCGGATGCTGAACGGCAACGTGGTACCGCTATGTTAGGTTTATCTACAAAATCCCCAATTGACACATGGATTGGCATGTGTCAATTGGGGATTTTGCTACTTCTCATTGAGTACATTCTTATTAGATAGATCCCCTCGCATCTGATTTGAACTGCGCGAGGGGGCAAATTTTTCTGGTGAATTTATTATACTTACTATGCAGTAATATTTCATGGGTTTCTAAGACCGTGCGGGTTATTATTTGCGCAAAACTCCCGGATTTTAGCCAGTATATAGTCCAGCATCCCGGGCTTTAATCCAGGATAGATACCGACCCAGAAGGTTTGTTTCATGATCAGATCGGTATTTCTTAATTCATCAACGACACGATATCCTTTGCCTGTGAGCCGCAGTTCATCGAAGCAGGGATGCTTTAAGAGGTTGCCAGCAAACAGCATCCGGGTTTGGATACCATTACACTCTAGAAAAGTTACTATTTGCTCGCGCGTAAAACCGGCATTTTCTTTGATGGTTAAGAGAAAACCAAACCAACTCGGAGTGGAATTAGGAGTGGCTTCTGGTAGGATAAAGCGGTCCTCTAAGTCAACAAGTCCTTGGCGCAGGATTTGCCAGTTGAGTTGGCGGGCTAGGATGAACTCAGGTAACTTTTCCAATTGTGCGCAGCCGATAGACGCCTGTAAATCCGTAGCTTTGAGGTTATAGCCAAAGTGTGAGTAGACATATTTATGATCATAGCCGTAAGGAAGTTCGCCATATTGTCGAGCAAAGCGCCGCTGGCAGGTATTGTCCTGTCCTGGTGGGCACCAACAGTCCCGCCCCCAATCGCGAAACGATTCGACAAGGCGTTTTAGCCGGAAATCATGAGTGTAAACCGCTCCGCCTTCGCCCATGGTTATATGATGTGGCGGATAGAAACTTGAGGTTCCCAGATGCCCGAATGTGCCAGTATAGTGCCATTCCCCCTGATAGTAATACTTTGAACCGAGAGCATCACAATTGTCTTCAACTAACCAAAGCTGGTGTTGGTCACAAAATTCTTTAACAAATTCCAGGTTGAAAGGATTACCCAAGGTATGGGCGAGCATCACAGCTTTGGTTTTTGAAGAAAGGGCTTTTGCTAATTGGCTACAGTCGATATTGTAGGTGGGCAGGGTAACATCAACAAAAACCGGAATGGCGCCATATTGAAGAATTGGAGCAACTGTTGTCGGGAAAGCGGCAGCAACCGTAATGACTTCATCTCCAGGTTTGATGCTACGTTCGCCCAACTCCGAAGAGGTCAAGGCCATAAAGGCCAATAGGTTGGCAGAAGAACCAGAATTAGTTAAGGAACAATAGCTAACTCCCAAAAATTTAGCGAGCCCCTTTTCGAAACTGGCAGCAAATTTGCCGGTAGTTAACCAAAAATCCAAAGTCGCCTCGATTAAATTCGAAATTTCTCTTTCATCGAATACCCGTCCGGCATAAGGAATAGGTTCGCCGGGAGTAAAGGGGCGAGTTTGTTGGGCTTTATGGGTTACTTCATAATGCTTAATAGCACTTTGAATGACCTGCTTGCGCAGAGATTTTTCCAGGTCCTTGATCTCGTTGTTGCTCATGTTTTCGCCTCGCTTAGTTTTTACAGTTGGTGTATTCTGCAATTTGTCTAAAACATAGGGCTTGGAGATCTTGGCTTTCTTGATAAGCTTTATACCACTCAACCACTCTCTCCAGTGCTTTATCCAGATTCCAACGGGGGGACCAATGGAGTTCCTGCTTGGCTTTGGCACAATTAAGCGTTAGAACAGAGGTTTCATGGGGATGGGATCCTTGCTCGATTTCATAATGAGCAGGTTTTCCCCATTTGCTGCAAAGCGTCTTGGCAACCCATTCCACGGGTTGGGCATCAGTATCATCAGGTCCGAAGTTCCAAGCTCCGGTATAAGCAGGTCCGTCGGTGTACAATTTTTGGGCCAAATTAAGGTAACCAATTAACGGTTCTAAGACATGTTGCCAGGGTCTTATGGCTTGGGGATTTCTCAGGTTGAATTTTTCTCCGGTGAGCAAAGCTTGGATAAGGTCCGGAATCAGTCGATCCTGGCCCCAATCGCCGCCGCCGATCACATTGCCGGCCCGGGCTGAAGCCAATGCCACTTTATGGGTGGCATATTCCTGTGGTTTGAAAAAAGAATTTCGGTAGGCGGCTGTGATTAGTTCCGAACAAGCTTTACTACTGGAATAAGGGTCATACCCGCCTAAAACGTCATTTTCCCGGTAACCCCATACCCACTCTTTATTCTCATAACATTTGTCAGTTGTGATATTGAGCACAGCCCTGATCCCCGGATTAGCCCGTACAGCTTCCAAAAGATTAACTGTTCCTAAGACATTTACTGAATATGTTTCGACGGGATTTAGATAAGATTTACGGACCAAGGATTGGGCAGCCATGTGGATGACAATATCTGCCTTTGCAGATTGAAGGGCCTGGGTTAAGCTTCCCAGGTCACGGATATCAGCAAGCGTTGAATCAGTGATTTGCTCAATCTTGCAAATCTCAAACATGCTGGGCTTCGTTGGAGGGGACAAGGCATAACCGATTACCTGCGCTCCTAAACTGGAGAGCCAAAGGCTCAACCAAGACCCCTTGAAACCGGTATGACCTGTGAGAAATATTCGCTTTTTCTGCCAGAAATTTCGATCAATGTCCATATCCTTTCACTCCATATCCTTTCATTCCATAGAATATGATTTGTTTATTATATTTGTTCGCTAATTCAGAGTGACAATCGTGACGTAAAAGAATATGGAAAATCCAGTTTTTTTTCTGAAGTGGTAGGGAGTTTGGACTCGCTGTCTAGTAGCAAATAGGCTCCCTAAGACATAAATTATTATGTACCCGGTTGGCCGTGCCATGGAAATGGCTCGGCAGGGAGATACCAGTTCTTTTTAAGACCTCATGGTAATGAGGCCTGAGACCTAGTGTGTTAGAGAAGCGAGTGACAAACAAAGACTGAAGGAGGCCACCAATGAAATCAGTTCAGATCGACGGCAAACCCGTTGGTGACGGGCACCCGTATTATTTCATTGCCGAAATTGGTATAAATCATAACGGCAGCGTTGAGATTGCCAAACAATTAATTAACGTAGCAGCTGCCGCTGGATGCAAAGCGGTTAAATTTCAAAAACGGACAGTAGACGTTGTCTATTCTCCAGAAGAATTGGCCAAGCCACGAGAAAATCCGTTTGGCTTGACAAATGGTGACCTTAAGCGGGGCCTGGAATTTGGCCAGACAGAATATGCAACGATTGACGAGTACTGCCGTACCATCGGCATTTCTTGGTTCGCTTCCTGCTGGGATGAACTGTCCGTAGATTTTATCGCTCAGTTTAACGTTCCATGTTACAAAATCGCCTCAGCATCATTAACGGATGATGCGTTGCTAAAGTATACCAGATCTACAGGCAAACCGATTATCTTGTCAACCGGGATGAGTTCATTAGAGGAAGTTGATCATGCGGTTGAGATACTTGGGACCGAGGACTTGGTACTGATGCATACGGTGAGCACCTACCCGGCTAAATACTCAGATTTAAACTTGCGAGTGATAGAGACTCTAAAAAGGCGGTATAACGTTCCCGTTGGTTATTCCGGTCACGAAACTGGGATTGCCTCGTCAGTGGTGGCTGCAGCCATGGGGGCCTGCATTCTTGAACGACACATCACCCTGGACCGGGCTATGTGGGGTTCCGATCAGGCTGCATCTCTAGAACCAAATGGCATTAACAAATTGGTACGGGATGTACTGCTGGTCGAGCAGGCCTTAGGGTCACCGGAAAAAGATTGTTTAAAAGTTGAAGAACCTGTCAAAGCCAAGCTGCGGCGTAAATGAAAGGGAAAGCCATGGACGATAAAATCAGAAGTTTAATTGAACAGAGTATCGACTGTAAACGGGCTATCGTTCTAGATGGAGTATTAATCCAACAAATCGGGAAGGCAGTGCATTTGATCTACAAGGCCTATCTTGCCGGCAAGAAAATTGTTATCTTCGGTAACGGTGGCAGCGCGGCAGATGCCCAGCATTTTGCGGCTGAATTAGTTAGTCGCTTCTTAATGGAGAGGCCTGCCTTATTTGCACTGGCTTTGACGACCAATACCTCGATCCTGACGGCTATTGCAAATGATTATAACTATGAAAAGGTATTCGAGCGCCAGGTCGAGGCGGTTGTCGCCCCAGGTGACGTCGTTATCGGTATCAGTACCAGTGGTAACTCGGCAAATGTATATCGAGGCTTAGCCACAGCCAGAGATAAGGGGGCAGCAACTGTCGGCTTGCTCGGAGGTAGCGGGGGTACGATAGCGTCGCAATGCGAAATCACATTGCTTATTCCGTCTTCAGATACGCCTAGAATTCAAGAAGCCCATATCATGATCATTCATATTATCTGCGCTTTGCTTGAGGATAGCCTTTTTGGCAGCACCTAAGAACTATTTTAGTTGAATATTTAGAATGGAATTTCCCCAAAGGTGGCTGGTGACGTGATATAGGCTGACAGTCAGCTTTGGTTTTCCACAACTATAGTGGGTAAAATTGTCTGGGAAACGCAAGAATAAATAGTTCTGAAGTTAATAAGATTCAAACAAGAATCCTTTTTGAGGGCAGCACTATGAAACAATCTTGAGAAACCTAGCAAATCGATAAGCCAAAAAGGAGCAGGATTATGGTAAGTAAAGAGAAATTGGAGTTAATACTAAGTGAATCGGTTCAGGAAGTATTGGAACGTGAAACGAAAGAGTTTGACAGACTTACTGAACGCTGTGGGCGATCCATTATTCTATTTGGGAGTGGAGGTTTGGGCCGAAAAGTATTAAAGGGTTTGCGCAGTCATGGAATTGAACCTTTGGGCTTTGCCGATAATAATCCGGGTATGTGGGGTACTGAAATCGAAGGACTCCAAGTATTTCCCCCAGATATGGCGGCAAAGAAATATGGGCAAGTTGCTTCATTTGTAATCTGCATTTGGGGAGCGACTAAAGTGGGACATCGAATGGCCAAGGTGGTATCCCAACTGTCAGAACTCGGTTGTGTGACGGTTGTTCCTTTCTCTTTTTTATTCTGGAAATACCCAGAGGCTTTTTTACCGTATTTTTGTATTGATCTTCCTCACAAGATGCTATTGGAAAAAAGCGAGATATTGGAGGCTTTTAGTTTATGGGAAGATGATTTTTCCCGAGGCGAATACCTGAATCAGATCAAATGGAGATTTCTTGCTGATTGGAGCCTTCTAAGCGATCCTGTTCCCGATGAACAGTATTTTGTTGATGACTTGTTTAAGCTTAATGAAAACGAAGCATTTATAGATTGTGGGGCATTTGATGGGGATACCATCAAGTCATTTCTGCAAAGAAGGGGAAATGATTTCCAAGCATTGATCGCCATGGAACCGGATCCGCAAAATTATGAAACTCTCAATAATTTTCTTGATTCATTGAAGCCGGAAATCCGTAAGAAGATTAAAGCTTATCCTTATGCCGTTTCGAATTATAATGGCCATGTTTTCTTTCAGGCCACGGGACAGACGGACGCTAAGGTTAGTGATTCTGGTACAGTAAAGGTAGAATGTGTCCGTCTAGACGACATTCTTGAAGGGCTCACAACGACGTTCGTTAAAATGGATATTGAAGGTTCGGAGTTAAGTGCTATTGAAGGATTGAGCAAGACAATTGCCAAGGATCACCCTATCTTAGCAGTAAGTGCTTATCACAAACAAAGTGATATTTGGAGAATCCCATTGGCAATGAAGAGACTCTATAATGATTATAGTTTCTTTTTAAGACCTCATCTTGATGAGTGTTGGGATTTGGTTTGTTATGCAATTCCTAAAGACAGAGTTGTTAAAAAGAGCTAATTTAGAGAAAAATGAGGGGAACTAAATGAGCTTTATTGGGATTATGCAGGGTCGTTTGTCGCCGCGACCCTTTCCGCGTTTACAAGCATTTCCGTGGGCTTCATGGGAACAAGAATTTTGGTTAGCAAAAGAATGTAAACTGGATTCTATCGAGTGGTTGTTTGAGTCTGAAAAATACCAAGAAAATCCAGTTTGGAGCCTTGAAGGACGCGCTAAAATTGCTTCTTTAGTTAAACAAACGGGTGTTTCGGTGCAGACTCTTTGTGCTGATTATTTCATGGATCATCCTTTCTTTAGAGTCCCAGATCAAGAGCGGAGAGCAAGTATAGAAATTTTACAGGAATTAATCGAAAAGGCTTCTAAAATTGGCATTAAAGCTATCCTTATTCCGGTACTGGAAGTTAGTGAAATTCGATCTATTGAAGATAGGGATTGTTTAGTATTAGCTTTGGGTGAATGTGTTCAACAAGCAAAAGAATTTAATGTGAAACTTGGATTAGAGACGGAGTTGCCGGGGCAAGAATACTTCAATTTAATACGGTCTTTTAATAGCGACTATATTGGAGCCTACTATGATGCTGGTAATACTGCTTACTGTGGTTTCAACATGCGTGAAGATATGGAAATTTTGAAAGAAGTCTTAGTTGGGGTTCATATTAAGGACCGAAAAAAGGGTGGAGAGAGTGTACCCATCGGTACAGGAGACGCTAATTTTCTGGAGGGAATTCCCTTTCTGAAAAAGCAAGGATTCAGGGGCGGATTTATTTTACAGCACTATTTTGAGGAAGATCAGATAGAAGCTGCTAAGCAAAGTTTGAAATTTGTCAATACCCTGATGGCATAGGATGTGATAACAGAATGAAAGTGTTGATGGTAGGGCTGGGCGGGATTGGTCAGCGCCACATGCGCAATCTGAAGAGTATTTTAGGAAGCAAAGTAAGTTTTTCGGCTTATCGCGTACAAGGCTTAAATCTAACCGTTACGGATCAGATGACAGTTAATGAAGGAATAAACTTAGAACAAGAATTTAATATTACGGTTTATTCAGATTTGGACCAAGCATTAGACGAGAAACCTGATATTGTTTTCGTGACGAATCCTACTAGTGAGCATATGAAAGTGGCCTTAGCAGCAGCTAAAGTCGGTTGTGACTTATTTATTGAGAAGCCTTTGTCACATTCTTACGAAAATGTTACAGAGCTAATCCAAACCGTTGCAGACCGCAAGATCGTCTGTTATGTAGGTTTTCAAAATCGGTTTCATCCATGCCTCCAACTTCTACACCAGCTATTGTCAGAGAAAGCGGTGGGGAGAATCCTAGCCGTTAACGCAGAAGTTGGGGAATTTTTACCCGGATGGCATCCTTATGAGGATTACCGTCAGATGTATGCGTCAAGGAGTGATCAAGGTGGGGGAGTGATCCTTAGTCAAATTCATGAAATAGATTATTTGTATTGGCTATTTGGTGCCCCACGCCGAGTTTTTGCCCTAGGAGGGAAGTTAAGTAAGCTAGCCATTGATGTAGAAGACGTGGCAAGTATGATGTTGGAGTGCGCTTCTGAAGGCCAGGTTATTCCTATTCACATTCATGCTGATTTTATCCAAAAACCAGCATCTCGTGGTTGCAAGATTATAGGGGATGAAGGTAAGATTGTCGTCGATTTGATAGGAAATTCTTTATATATGTACTCAAGGAATGGTGATTTGCTAAGGAAGACGGTATTCGATGATTTTGTGCGTAATGAAATGTTTTTAAAGGAGATTTCTGAATTTCTTACGTGTATCGAGAATCGGTCAAAATCTTTTATTTCAGTTGAAGATGGTGCTATTAGCTTAAAAATTGCCCTAGCAGCTAAAGAATCGATGGTTACTGGTGAATGTATTACTCTAAATTGACTCAGGAGGAAGATATGAGGAGAGAATTAGAGCGATTATTTGATCTTTCTGGAAAAGTTGCTGTGATTACCGGTGGGGCTGGATTGTTGGGGATAAAACATGCTGAGGCGCTCATGGAAGCTGGGGCTTATTGCGTACTGGCGGATATCAATGGGGAGATGGCGAGAACGGCAGCCGCTAAACTTATAGCTGAAAAGTCATCTAGAGCTATTGGCGTTCAAACTGATATCACCAATTCGGAGTCGGTAGCAGGGCTGTTAAATCAGACCTTACAAGAGTTTGGTAGGGTTGATATTTTGATTAACAATGCAGCTAATAATCCTCACTATGCTAAGTTAGCCGATGGCTTAGAATCAAGGCGATTTGAATCGTTTCCTTTAGGCATATGGAATCAGGATATCGCAGTGGGGCTAACTGGTTCTTTTTTATGTAGTCAAATTATCGGATCCTATTTAGCCCAACAAGGGCAAGGGGTAATTTTGAATATCGCCTCCGATCTGGCCTTAATTGCCCCAGATCAGAGGATATACAAGGAAGAAGAAACTCCCCCTGAGCTTCAGCCAACTAAACCTATCACCTATTCAGTCGTCAAATCCGGCATTATTGGGTTGACGCGTTATCTGGCCACCTATTGGGCGGATAAAGGGGTAAGATCCAATGCTCTAGTGCCTGGGGGCGTATATGCAAATCAAGATGAGAAGTTTGTTATAAAATTAACGAACTTGATCCCCTTTCAGAGGATGGCCAAACCCGACGAATATAAAGCAGCTGTAGTCTTTTTGTGTTCTGAGGCCTCTTCCTATATGACTGGGGCGTCTTTAGTCATTGACGGAGGGCGAACATGTTGGTGACAAAAGGTATCCTTAATAGGCTTAAGCTTATAGCCACTGATGTCGACGGAGTATTAACAGATGGACACGCAATAATCGACTCAAATGGGCATGAACAGAAACGGATCTACTTTCGTGATTTAGATGCCATTGCTATCGGGAAAAAATTGGGGTTAGAATTTGCGTTAATAACCGGTGAAGACAACGGGATGGTGGACGTAATAGCTAAACGGTTTAACATAACTCAAGTGAGTAGAGGGGCAAAGGATAAGTTGGTTGCTCTACGGACTATTTGTTCAGTGTTGGGATTAGATTCTGCAGAGGTTTGTTATATTGGAGATAGTGATAGAGATGCGCCGGCTATTGCCTGGGCTGGTTTCGGAGTGGCACCTGCTAATGGGTCAAATCAAGCTAAAACCGCAGCTGATTATATTACTGTCTGCAAGGGGGGGGACGGAGTGCTAGCGGAGGTCGTAGACTTAGCTAGGGAGAAAAATGGTTGAATTGTGAAGTGTTAGGTGGGGTGAAACTGTGGAGATTAAACTATCGGACTATATAATGAATTTTGTCGCTGCGCAAGGTGTTAAACACATTTTTCTACTGCCTGGTGGCGGGTCTATGCACTTAGTGGATTCATTGGGACGAAATACTCAGTTAGAATATATACCTCTCCTTCATGAGCAGGCCTGTTCGATCGCTGCTGAGGCCTATGCCAGAATAACGAATAATCTGGGTGTGGTATTAGTTACCACTGGTCCGGGTGGAACTAACGCCATCACGGGCGTAGCCGGAGGATGGCTGGAGTCAACGCCTATGCTCATCCTGTCTGGGCAGGTCAAAAGGAGTGACTTAAAGGGAGAGTCCAAAGTGCGGCAATTGGGTCCTCAGGAATTGGATATCGTTACAGTGGTTAAGTCAATTACCAAGTATGCAGTCACAGTAGAAGATCCAAAGCTGATCGGATACCATCTGGAAAAAGCTATATTCCTAGCTAAACATGGTAGACCTGGCCCTGTTTGGCTTGACGTACCCCTTGATGTACAAGGGTCATTAATTGACACTGAGGACCTAATTCACTTCAAGGAAACAGAAACAGAAATAGAAGAAGGAACTTCCGGGTATCAAGTCTTTGACTGTGTGAGCAGAGCCATAGAGATCCTTAACAACTCGCGGCGGCCTGTGGTGTTAGTTGGGCAGGGGATTCAACGTTCCGGTGCTTCAGAGGTCTTTCAAAAGTTCATTGAAGTTCTGGGTGTGCCTGTTCTGACAACCTGGATGGCGGCGGAACTGCTTCCTGATGCCCATCGCCTGAATTTTGGCAAACCTGGGATGATCGCCTCCAGGGGAGCAAACCTATCTCTCCAGAACGCCGATTGTGTGGTAGCCATTGGGGTTAGGATGGACTCTACCGTGATAGGATTTGATCATACGGACTTTGCCAGAGGTGCGAAGAAAATCGTGGTAGATATCGACCAGCATGAGATAGAAAAACTAAAGACGGACATCGAAGTGGCAGCGGTTGTTGACGCTAAACTGTTCATTCAGACATTTCTAGAAGAGTCCTCCAAATTAATTCCCCAAGACCGACTGGAGTGGATGGTTCGCTGTGAAGAGTGGAAGAAGAAATATCCGATTGTTATGCCGGAATATCGCGCAGAAAAGGACTTTGTCAATGTCTATCACTTTACGGAAGTACTGGCAGAGGAACTAAGGCAAGATGAGATAATCATACCGGGTAGTTCGGGAGCAGGACTTGATGCTTTTTGGCTAGCCTATAAAGTCAAAGGCCAGCAGCGTTTATTTAGTACAGGGGGATTGGGAGCCATGGGATTTGGTATTCCTGCAGCCATTGGTGGCTGTATTGCTGGTAAAAAAAGAGTGATTTCGGTTGATGGGGACGGAGGATTTCAGTTAAATATTCAAGAACTAGCGACTGTAGCTAGTAGAAAATTGCCCATTAAGTTTTTTATTCTAAATAATCAGGGTTATGCTTCCATTCGGAACATGCAGATGGGACGTTTTTCCGGCAATTTAGTAGCGAGTGATAAAACTAGCGGCTTGATGTTACCTGATGTGCTTAGCCTGGCAACTGCTTACGGATTAAAAACCTCTAGAATTGTGACCCACCAAGGGATGAGAGAAAAGATCAGGGAGATTCTGACTGGAGATGAACCTGTGATATGCGATGTGTTGGTAAACCCTAATCTGCAAGTCGTTCCTAGGGTAGTATCAGAGCTCCTTCCCGATGGTTCAATGCGATCAAAACCATTGGAAGATCTTTGGCCATTTCTGAGTCGGGAAGAGTTAGCCGAAAATATGATAATCAAAAGTAGAGTATTTTAGGGGGCTGTTAAGATAATGAAAGACAAGGAGCGTAACTGCCCAATATGTGGTGATATTAACAAAAAGTTTTTATATCATCAGCTATTTGGGTCAGAAAAAATATTCCCTTTCAGAGAATATTCCGTAGTGGTATGTCATAATTGTGGCTTTGGGTATGCCAATATTGTTGAAGATCAAGATAAATTGACGAAATACTATGCGCAAAGTTCTAAATACGAGAATTCGGGTAATGACTTGGGCCCTTCTGCGTTTGATACGGAAAGGTATGAATTAGTTGCAAACTTTCTTGTGACTGCAGGTGTGGACAAATCTGCAAGAATTCTTGAAGTCGGGTGTGCAACAGGTGGTCTAGCACTTGCTCTTCGATCAAAGGGCTTTGATCAATTCATGGGACTTGATCCCTCGCCGTTATGTGCCCAAATTGCTAAGGACTTGTTTGGCGTAGAAGTAATTATTGGGGACCTGGATTCAGTTAAATTTGAATCTAGGTTCGATGTGGTTATACTTGAGGCGGTGTTGGAGCACGTTGTTAATATCCATAGCTTAATTAATTCATGTAAAAAAATATTGAATCCAGGTGGAAGGATTTATTTCGGTGTTCCGGATGCTACGAAGTTTAAAGACTTTACGGATGGGCCATTTCAGCAATTTAGTACAGAACACATCAATTATTTTTCACCAGACTCTCTAGAAAATTTAATGGGTTTGCACGGTTTCACTTGTAAGGATTCTATGCAGTACAAGTTAAATTGTAATCCTCAAACGGAGGTCGCTGGATACTCCAGTTTGTGGATTGAAGGTATATGTATGGATATTAGAAAGGATCTTCAAACCGAGAGTTGTCTAAATGAGTATATTCGTTTGTCGAACGAACAAGCAAACAAGATTGAAACAGTAATTAGTCGTATAGTAGACTCTGGTACGGAGATAATTGTGTGGGGCACAGGTACCCATACAGCGCGGTTACTTTCTGATGGAGGATTAAAAAAGGCTAAGATAATAGCCTTCGTTGACTCTAACCGCCATTATCAGGGAGAACACTTAAACGACATTCCAATCTTACCTCCGGCTAAAATATCCACATTGAGACAACCTATTCTTGTTTCCTCAAGAGTTTATCAATCTGAAATAGTACACGAAATTAGAGAAAACATGAAGCTGCCTAACGAGATTATTCTCCTTTATTAATTAAAATTTGTTCTCATCCATAATTTCTTCGTCCGCGAAATTAATGGGGTTAGACCCCAGAGTAAGCGAAGCTAGCATTGAGCAGTAAAGAATAATCCGCCCAAGCTGTCACTCACACTGGAGTCGAATATACAATGCTCTCGCCAGGCGTGTTTATTCCTAATACACGAATGTCCTGCTGAGCAGCTCAAGTTCTCTTCGCTTTGTGATCAGCGTTGTAAGGCGCCTCCATCTATCAAAAAGCTTTGACCTGTGATATGAGTGGACAGGTCAGAAGCTAGGTAGAGCATCAGGTTGGCCACCTCTTCCGGTTCAGCATAGCGACCATCAGGTATAGTACTCATGATTTGCCGGGCGCAGACTGCTGGAGCTCCAGGTGAATAGGCTTCCTCAAGAGAATGCATCATGCGGGTGTTAACATTGCCGGGGCAAACCGCATTTATGCGAATACCCAACCGGGCGACCTCCAATGCTGCGGTCTTAGTAACTCCCAGCACAGCGTGCTTGCTGGCAATATAAGCTACCGTATTAAGGGAGCCTGTGAATCCGCTCGTTGAAGCCGTGTTGATCACTGTTCCGCTTTTCTGCTTGATCATTTCCGGCAGCACGTACTTCAGACCAAGAAAGACTCCCTTGACATTGATCGCCAGCACTCGATCGAACGTGTCTTCAGGGTACGAAACTATTGGCTTCACGATTCCCTCCCAGCCGGCATTGTTAATCAAGACATCGAATTCGGCCATATGCCGTCAATGTTTCATGGACATACCTTTGGACATCTTCGGTCTTGGACACATCCGCTTGGATGAATATGGCTTCACCACCTTCATGATTAACCAACGTCACTGTTTCGCTGCCCAGTTCCTGGACCAGGTCCACCACAGTGACCTTAGCTCCAGCCTTCGCCAGTGCAAGACAAGCTGCCCGACCGATGCCGCTCCCTCCACCAGTGACAATAGCAATCTTGCCCTTAAATCTTTCTCGCATAAACTTACCTCCCCAAGTAATCCTATTTATTAATCAGACACGGGTACTACTGAGATGACAACTTTAAAACATTTAATAATTTTGAACGGTTGAGAAATGTTCAACCTGTCCCCCATTGGAATGATCACTGGAATTCGCTACTTAAAGACGGGCGGGATCGATGTTGTCTTTCCGTCCTCCATACCATTGATAAAGTTCATTGATGGCAGAACTCATATCTGCAAAGGTGTAGCCCCCTATTTCGTCTAGCAGCATCAGGTTGTTTCCACTGTATTCGGGTCCTAAACCCGGGCGAGCAATTTCAATAGCAAGGTCCTTGCCAGCTGTGTTGAGAACTTTGCCGGCGAGGGTCCGTAAGTCATAGACTTGTCCGGAACAAATATTATAAGCTTTGCATTTCGGCTCGTTTTCGATAAACCAGGTCATGATTTGCACTAAATCATTGATATATAAATAATCAAAATAAACATTCTGCCTTATTGTAATCGGCATATCCCAGATTACCCTGCAACAAGCATGTGAAATAAAGCGGAGCTCCCAGTCTTCATATTTGCCGAAAACACCGAATAGGCGTAAATCATAAGTGTTGGGAGCTTCTAAAGTGTATTTGGCCATAACATATTTGGAGAAACCATAAGGGTCGACCGGCACATGATTGTCAAAGTAGCTTTCCGGCATCTTAGGAAGATAATAACGGCGGTCATATTCCGCCCCCGATCCGAAATAATACATTTTGCCGTAAAGTTCATGACTTCGAGCCAGGTTAAAAAACATGCGCAAATTATTGGGAAGGACACTGTGGATATCCCGCTTGGCATTAAGGGTAGCATTTTCGGTAGCTGTATGAATTACAACATCAAAATGCTGGCTGGACAAGAAGGTATGGACGACTTCTTCATCTAATAAATCCAGTTCCGTGTGCGAAGGGGCGACGATGATATAGTTGTCTGCTAGTTGCTCTTTTAGATTGTGACCGATAAAACCGAAGCTACCGGTGATTAGAATTCTTTTCATAAATTCCCCCTGAGTCTATTACATAAGAAGATTCTCCCCAGGAACTTCTCACCAGACTTTCCATGGGGCTTGACTGGTTTGCCAAAGTTGTTCCAACAAAGTTTTATCCCTTAGAGTATCCATTGGTTGCCAAAATCCGGCATGTTCATAGGCTTGAAGTTGGCCGGCATTGGCCAAGCTTTCCAAAGGTTCTTGTTCAAAGAGCGTCTGGTCGCCCTCTATATAATCAAAAATACCCGGTTCCAACACAAAGAACCCTCCATTGAACCATGCCCCATCACCACCAGTCTTTTCCGAAAATGTTTTAACGCTTTGCTCGCCATCTATTTGCAAGGAGCCAAAGCGCCCTTGGGGCTGTATAGCTGTAATGGTGGCCAGCTTTTTGTGCCTTCGGTGAAAAGCCAATAAGTTATGGAGATCGATATTGGCAACACCATCGCCGTACGTGAGCATAAAGGTTTCATTGTTAAGGTAGCTTTGAACCCTTTTTATCCGGCCTCCGGTCATAGTGTTAAGCCCCGTATCAATCAAAGTCACATGCCAGGATTCTGCGGAATTCTGGTGAATTTCCATGCCTCTAGTGCGCAAGTCAAAGGAAATATCGCAGTTGTGCAGGAAATAATTATAAAAATATTCTTTGATAATATAGCCTTTGTAGCCTAAACAGATCACAAAGTCATTAAAGCCGTAATGACTATAAATCTTCATAATGTGCCAAAGAATTGGTTTGTCGGCTATTTCAATCATCGGTTTTGGTTTGAGATGGCTTTCTTCGACAATACGGGTGCCAAAACCACCGGCTAGGATTACTACTTTCACGGGTATTCAATCCCCCCTCAGCCTACGCTCATGTTGTGGCTGTCTTGACAACGTTACAATCTAGTCTATGAAAGGAGCGGTTCAAAAGTTCTTAAGCAAGCAAGGGTATCCGGACTTATAGTATACATAGAGATGGTCATGAGGATTAGGTTTCATATAAGGGGATTAACAGAAGTGTTTGAGGCGTTAGGTCTATTCTCCTGTTGGCCTTCCAGAATACCATAATAACCAGCAATAATTACCTTCTATGATTGTCTTATCAGCATTTAACATGTTAAGGTATTGAAGTTCATTATTATTTGTAGCACATATTGCAAGTGTTCCACCTCTAGTCAGCATGTTTCTGAGTTTATTAAAGTTGTTAGATTCACATATAACCCTCTCAACATTTCCTTCTAATAAGATAAAGTCAAATAAAATATTGTTGAAGATACCATCAGTTATAATTGGAACGTATCGTACATCGTTACTTAATGCCTGTAAATCTGGAATATATCGCTCATCATCCGTAACAAGATGTAAACCTACATCCTCATTTCCCGCTTCTTTATGCAGGGTTATTATCTTAAGCGGATTTGAACCAAAGCCAGAATTTATACCTAAGATATTAGCTCGCCCAGTTGATTTGACAGTTAAGGTTGCAATCAATTGGGGGTCATAACAAAAACCCTTACTCCATGCATCCACCCCGTATCGCTCAATGAAAAGCTTTCGGCTTTTTTCAAGAGTGTTTTCTGTGGTGTGTGCTTCTTTGTTTGTGATACTACCAAAATGATAGCAATAGCAATCTTTTGCTAAAATCATTTTGTATCCTGCACGTCTCACTCGTAAAGCAAAGGCATCATCCCCAAATTCACCAAATATAAAATATTTGTCAAATGCACCTATACCCTGGGATGAACAAAAAATGTCACTCCTATAAAAAGCAAGTGGATTACATAGTCTTGTTCTCTCCTCCCAGCGGTGTGAATCCGAAATATTGTTTGCCTTTGCAAAAGCATGCATTCCTTCCAATGTTGAATAGCCCGCTGATATTGTTTGGAGATTTGAGATATTAGGGGTTGCAGGAACAACCATAGCTATTTTAGAATCGGATTCAATACAATTTATCAGGTTATCGAGATAATTTTCGGTAACGATAACGTCATTTGAGACCGATAATAAATATCGGCCTTCAATAATTCTGGAAACCGCACTGACCATTATATTTAGAGAGTTTTTCTGAAGGGTAAATATCTTCGTGGGAGAAAGGGATTCAAAGTATTGGGATGTACCGTCATTTGACCCATTATCGATTAGAATCAACTCGTAATTTAAATAGCCTGGCGTGAATTTTAGGACGCTTTCAATGCATTGTTTTGTATAGTCTAGTTTATTGTAAGCAAGGATTAAAATTGAAATATCATATTTGTATTGACCATTCTTAATACTGCGATCAATGTATGGATTAGCATTCATCAGAAAATATTCTTCTTCATAATGATGTTTCTCTTTCTCTTTATCACCAAAGATAGAAGTAAAAAAATAAAAGTCATAATAAAAGTCTTTTAAAATTGGGATTAGCTCAAATTCAATTTTTGAAGTTGCTTTATCAGAACGAGTTCTAACCAGTATTAAAACTCTATTGATAGTATGAAGAAGATTTTCACAACTAATCGGGGCCGAGATATAATAAATTACCTCCTTTATTTGAATGGCAATAGGATATATCGCTTCCAATACATTTAGCATATCTCTTGCAGTTGTTTCAACTTGTACAAAGTTTCGATCAACAGCACAATCATACATAGATTGTGCTTCCTCTATTAAAGAGTTGATTATTACCAAAACTTGTTTGGCTAACGCTTGGTCAATCACCGAAGTTACCTCCAAAGTTTAGATGTAGGGATAAGGAACAGTACCGCCCGTCAACGGAGCGGCCTGATTTTTGCACTGGCTACACATTAGTGGGTTATTGATACATTCTATTCACAAATTAAGTTATCAGTTACAGTTACGACTGTTCCGCAAAATCCTATCGCAATATAGACGTTCATTGATAGCAATAGCTTGGAGGTTGCGTAATGCAAAAACTGAAAAGTATCTTCTATAGGAATAACCAACATTGTAAAAAAACGGGTTGAGTACTACTCAATCCCGTTTCTGCGATTACATAAGGCTCCTTAAGAATGCCTCTACCTGGTCCGCGGTGCGTTGCCATGTCCAAGCTTGCGCGAAAAGATGACCCGAGGAAGCTAAACGCTGACGTTCGGTATCTTGTGTTAATAAGTGATAGATTGCAGTGCTTAGCTGTTCGATGTCGCTAGGAGGAACTAACAAACAGTTTTCACCGTTTCTAACGTAATCCCGATTTCCACCACAATCGGTGGTCACAACGGCTGTACCACAAGCCATCGCTTCGAGGGGTGGTAAACCAAACGCCTCGAAGTAAGAGGTGTAAACGAAGATGTCTGCCTGAGCATAGAGCTGGGCGAGTTCTTCATCCGTCGCTGAAGTTTTAATCAGACAAGGCACAGGGCTGGAAAATAGGGCATTCTCTGGGATCGAAACGGTTAAGTCAAAATTAACCCGTTCCTTTAAACGGGTGACAACTTTTAAAAAATCTCCGCCTCCTTTCCAGGTATATCCAGAGACAGGGTCGCGCATGATGTAAAAAATGTTCTTGCACCCTGTTTGTTCAGACCGTTTAGGATACGGATGAAATGTTGAAGTGTCTACTCCACCAGAAATGACCGTGCTTTCTAAACCAGTTTCCTGGCGTATAAGTTGGCGGTGCCACTCTGATATTGCCATGATGGGGGCGCCACTCAGATAGGTCTGTTTCGCAGCTGTCGAATCAGGAACCCAGAGGGGTTCATAGCCAAGACTAAGGCGTACTACCCGACCTTTTTGAGATTCCCAGGCCGGCTTAAACGTTAAATAGAAATTAGGGAGTATGAAATCAGCTGAAGGTATGGAATTGGGGGTTAATTCTTTCACCCGTCTTAATTTAGTACGCAAGGGCCAGACTTGGAGTCCTTTTTCAGGCATGACGACTTCAATATCATGCCCCTTATCTGCTAAAGCATTAGCTAGGTGATAAATAAAACGGGCCCCCCCACCCATTTCTAAACTAAGAACAGGAAACACAATTTTCATGGTTTGTCCTCCCTTTTGCTTACGTACTACATATTATGCGTGCTAGTAGGTGATTTGTGTGTCAGATGGTACTTTAAGGAAAATTTTGAATACCATGATAAAGAAAGAATTTAACATTGAAAGGATGTTAGCCAGTGACAGTCAATGTTGTAAATGATAAAGATTTCCTCGTTGTGATTAATGAGCTCCTGTCAGATTCCCGCACGGTCCTAGATATTGGCTGCGGAGTTGGTGAGACTCTTAAAGAATTTTCTTGCCCAATTAAAATTGGAGTTGATGCTCATCGGCCATACTTAGAGCATGCTAAGTATGCCGAACAATTTATCAAATTGAATTTTAGGGCAGAGCGCTTGAGCGAACTATTTCTGCCTAAGTCACTAGATAGTGTAACGTTGATTGATGTGATTGAACATTTTGAGAAGGAGGTTGCCTGGGACGTTTTGCGCCAAGTAGAAGAGATAGCTGCTAAAAAAGTTATTATCTTTACCCCTAGGGGTTTTTTTCAGCAGCTAGACGTTGATCATTACGGTTTAGGGGGAGAAAGCTTTCAACGGCATCGATCGGGATGGGAGGTTGAGGACTTACAAAAACTCGGGTACAATATAATTATTTTCAGCAAGTTCCATGATCAGGAGAATAAAGCGTTTTTGGAAGCCTATGGTATAGATGCCGAGCCCCTCGATGCCCTCTTAGCTTGGAAGGATTGTTAAACAGTAGCTAAGTGCGGGCTAATTGTAAAAGTAAGGTTTCTAGTTTATCGGCTGAATTTCGCCAGGTCCAAGACTGGGCGAAGTGGCGTCCGACTTCGGCAAGTTGATTCCGTGTATTTGGTTGAGTTAATAAGTGAGCAAGTATAAGGGTAAGTTGTTGGATATCACTGGGGGGAACAAGAAAACAGTTCTCCCCGTTTTTTGTATAATCGCGGTTACCGCCATTATCGGTGGTTACGACCGCAGTTCCACAGGCCATTGCTTCCAGAGGTGGCATGGAAAACGCTTCAAAATAGGAGGTGGAAACGAAAATGTCCGTCTGTGCATAGAAGCGGGCCATCTCACTGTCAGCGTGGGCTTTCACTATCTCATAGGGAAGGGGTGCATGATAATTTGCTCCTTCCGGAGCGACCACCTGAATATCAAAGCCTGGAACTAACTCAGCTAAATTTTGGCAGGCTTGCCAAAAGTCCTCGCTTCCTTTCCAAGTATAGCCATGTTCCTTGGAACGTAGGATATAGCCGATCGTTAGGCGTCCCGTTGATAGTGATTTCTTGGTGTAGGGGCAGAAGACTGTGGAGTCCACGCCCCCAGGGATTACGGTGCTATTTCGCCCGGTTCCTTGTAAAATTAATTGACGATGCCATTCTGAAATGGAAATAATCGGGGCATTTATAAGGTAAGAAGCCAGAGCTTTTTCTTTTTCTGCTACCCACAGAGGCTCAAACCCAAGGCTAAGTCGAACGACTCGGCCTTTTTTTGATTCCCAGGCAGGAAAAACAGTGGGATAAAAATTTGGAAGTATGAAATCCGCAGGTGGTATGGCATCAGGACTAAGTTCTTTGACCCGGGTAATTTGCGCTCGTAGAGGCCAAGCTACTACAGCATTTTCAGGAAGTACAATTTCCACACTGTGTCCTTTATCCACCATTTCATTGGCTAATTGATAGATAAAACGTGTCCCCCCTGTTTCTAAACTTAGTACGGGAATAACAAGTTTCATAGTTTAATCCTCCTTGTATGGTGGTCCCTTCTCACCATTCTTGGTTACAGGGACACTCGGCCAAGCATGGCCAGCGGTCCCTTCTCGCTATGCTTGGCCAGCAAACTAATTATCCTTATAGTGTATGCAAGGCCATGCATCAAGGTGGCATGCCTGCCAAATCTTCTACTCCTTTTTGAAGAGTACATAGTTGCTTGTTCTTGGCTAGGTTTAGTTAACTCTAATCTGAAAAACCGTATCGTCTCCTGTGTTTCTATCTGCGTTTCCCGCGATTATTTCGGGGAAAAGCAAACTGTGGTTGTGTCAATACTAGGTGGACTTCCATAACTTATAGGGATGAGTTATGGGGAGGTTGGATCCAAAAAATGAGAATATGTGTTGTTGGTTTGGGTAATATCGGCTTTAATCTTTTCACTTACCTTAGTCATAAATTCCCGGGAGAGGTCCAAGGTGTGGATATAAATGAGAGTAGGGTCAACGAATTACAGCACCAAGGTTATAGGGTGACCTCAGATTATCGAGCTTTAACGGGGATTGATGTTTGGTTAATGGCTCCTTCCACTGGTAATCAGGGACAAAACTTGTTTTCGGCTTTAGAGCAAATGATTCTCTTTCCGGGTTCTTTGATTTCCATTGAATCGACATTGCCTCCAGGAACCATGATACGCATCCGAGAATTCTTAGAGAAAAAAGGGTTTGATTTAGGAACTGATATTTTCTTGATCCATGTTCCTCATCGGGTAATGTTTGGGGTGGATAAAACCGTTTGTGATACCCCGCGAGTAATGGGGGCTTTTACCAATGCCTGCTTAGAAAAGGGGCGTCAGTTTTACACTCCGTTGGTTCCCCAAGTGGTCGAAGTATCGGATATCAGGGTAGCTGAGTTGTCGAAAGTGGTTGAGAATGTCAAGCGCTATGTGGATGTGGCTTTTGCTCAGGAAATATATAGCTATTGCATCGACCAGGGAATGGATTATGACGAGCTAAAAAGGGCTGTCAATAGTAAGAACAACGTCGAACTTCTCGGTACTGACTGGGGCATTGGTGGGGAGTGTCTGCCCAAGGATATGAACTTTCTACGGACGGTCTGTCATTCCACTTTGTTAGAAGGGGCTGAACAAGCTGATCAGGACTATCGAGATCGAATCGTGAAACAAGTGGGCAGTGGTAAAGAGGTCTTGGTCAAAGGTTTGAGCTATAAATCAGGTGTTAAGGATCTGAAGCATAGCAGGGGGGTTGACCTAGTCCGGGCTCTAGAGGCTGCGGGAAATTCGGTTTGGGTCGAGGATCCCTTATTCACGTCGAAGGAACTGAGGGGAGCGGGCTTTAAGACGAGTGATCAGATCGATCAGGAGAACAAAAATCAGGATCAAGTCGTTGAAAAGATTGTATTGGATCGGCATGATGCCCTAGATATTAAATAAAGCTAAAGGTGCTATAAGTCATGGACTGTCAACAAAATAAAGAATTTATACCTTTCTAGGACTTAAAAAGTGTGCAAAGGAGCAAATGCAATGGCTAAAATTCTAGTGACGGGTAGTAAGGGGACTTTAGGTTCGCGCTTAGTTGAAGTTCTTCAGTATCGAGGACATGATGTATGGGAGGTTGATTTGCAACATCATCTGGGGGGAAAATATATTCGAGCGGACATCTCAGAGTATCGCCAGCTAGAACGAGTTTTCGAGCAAGATTACGATTTTGTCTTCCATCTTGCAGCTGAATTTGGCCGTATCAATGGAGAGCATTATTATGATACCCTCTGGAAAACAAACGTAATTGGGACGCGAAATATTTTAGAATGGCAATTAAAAAAAGGTTTTAAACTTATATTTACCAGCTCCTCTGAAATCTACGGGGAAGCAGCAGAACCTTTGTTGACCGAGGATTTACCGTTAAAAAAGACGATCATTCAGCATAATGACTATGCACTAACCAAGTGGGCTAATGAGGTTCAAGTGATCAACTTTGCCAAGAAATATGACTCTCCGATTGTTCGACTGCGCTTATTTAATGCCTACGGTCCAGGAGAGTATTATCATTCCTACCGTAGTGTTGTTTGCCTCTTTATCTACCGGGCGTTAAAGGGAATTCCGTATGAGGTTTATGAGGGCTACTACCGTGTCTTTATGTATGTCGACGATTTAATTCCGACCATCGCTAACGTGGCGAGTAACTTCAAGCCCGGTGAGGTGTATAACATCGGGGGAACGGAATATCGCAGTGTCAAAGATTTGAGTGAGTTAGTGCTAAACTATACGAGCGGTGATCCGCGCTTAGTGAAGTATCTTCCAGAAGACAAACACAATACAGTCAGTAAACGACCGGATATTAGCAAAGCAACGAGTGACCTAGGGCATGACCCGAAGGTATTGCTAGAGGAAGGATTACCCATTACCGTCGAGTGGATGAAGACGATTTATCGTAGTTAGTAGTTGGTAGTTGGTGGTTTAACATCGAATGCGCCCGGATACCCAGACAACTTCAAAGATACCTCGAACTGGAGTATGAAACTTCAGCCGAAGTAAGTTTATAGATAAGGAGGACGGCTAATGCTAATGCCCAAAGTCAGTGTTGTCATCCCCACCTACAATCACGCTCGATATCTCCCTTATGCGATTGAGAGTGTCTTTAATCAAAATTATCCAAATCTAGAGGTTTTCGTCATAGATGATGGTTCTACCGATGGGACAGCTCAAATCGTGAAGCCATATATTCCAAAAATCAACTATATTTATAAGGGGAATGGGGGGACACCCAACGCCTTAAATCATGGGTTATGTCGTGCAACGGGGAAGTACGTGTGCTGGTTAAGTGCAGATGACGCGCTAATAGGTGAGAAAATGTCTAAACAGGTAAGCCTGATGGAAAGTGATCCTAGTTTGGGTTTTAGCTACACGAGCTTTGTGGTAATTGATGCTAATGGCAATAAGCAATATGATGTTAATTCAGCCTATTTTCCCAACAAGCAAGTGATGGTGACGAAGCTCATGGAGGGCTGCTTTATTAACGGGTCGTCCGTAATGATGAGGTGTTCTGCCTTAGAGAAAATAGGTTATTTTGATGAGGGCTTGCCTCAAGCCCATGATTATGATTTGTGGTTTCGTTTTCTTCGTCATTACTCTTGCGGATTTTTAGAGGAACATCTGTTAGCGTATCGTTGGCACGGTGAAAATATGAGTAAAAATCCGATTGATGCCTGTATTCTGATTGTCCAAGAGAGAGCAAGACGATTATTTCCCGAATGGTTATAGTAACAATGATTTAGTCTTTAAGAGCTTCCTTAAAGGTAGAGACTTCTAAACGTACAGAAGTCTCTGCCTTGAGAAAAAGACGAACCGGAACGATAAGGAGGAAGAAACATGGATTTATTGACAACTGGCTTGATCAAGAATAATGAAGTTTCTGGTATAAGACCAAGTTTAACGTTCTCAGTAAGAATATCTAATGCTGACTCAGTAAGTGCTAACATTCGAATAAATGGATTTTATTGGCTTGAAACGACTAAGACGGAGTACGTTTTAGATATAGTAACCGTAGCACCTGGGGAAGTAGCAACTAGAGACTATTATGCAAATTTTGATGCTTCTGAGTTTCGGTTTGCCACCAGCTCTGAAGCCCTAGAAATTTCAGCTTGGGGGAAAGATGCTGCTGGAAATGCGACCGTAGTTCACAGTTTATTGCCTGGAGAGCTATCTCTAATGGGTATGGAAGGAATAGCGAAAACGCCAGGAATGTCGATTTCTTCTATGCTTAACCAAATTTACGTACTAAACTCTAGTAGCAATAATATCTCAGTAATTGACGGAAAGACCAATACGTTCCTGGGAAACGTAATAGTTGGTTCAGGGCCTTTCGGCATAGGTGTAAACTCAATAACGAATCGAATTTACGTAGCAAACTTTGGCAGCAGTGATGTCTCAGTAATTGACGGAAACGCCAATACGGTCATGACCATCATTACGGTGGGAATCAATCCGGTTGGCGTGGGTGTCAATCCTACAACTAACAGGATTTATGTTACGAATTGGGGTAGTCACAGTGTCTCAGTTATTGATGGATATACTCATGTTGTTATAGCAACAATTTCGGTAGGTACGTCTCCAGAAGGAGTGAATGTAAATCCGATAACGAACCAGATTTATATTACAAATCATGGTAGTAGCAATGTCACAGTTATCAATGGAGACACCAATGCGGTCATAGCCAACGTAGGAATCCTGCCATGAAGATCATGACAATACTAGGGACACGTCCAGAAATCATTCGTTAAGCCGAATTATTCCTCTCTTAGATGAACTCTGCAATCATATTTTCGTGCATACCGGTCAAAATTTTGATTGGACGTTGAACGAGATATTTTTTACTGAGCTAGAATTAAGATCTCCGGATTATTTGCTCGACTGCCGGGCACCGACCTTAGTGGGCTAAATTGGGAAGATACTCAGTGAATGTGAACGTGTAATGCTCAAGGAAAAGCCCGATCGGCTGCTTGCCTTAGGGGATACCAACAGTGCTTTGACGGCTATGGTCGCGAAAAGGCTGCGGATCCGGTTTATCATATGGAGGCGGGTAACCGCTATTATGATGACCGAGTACCAGAGAAAATCAATCGTCGAGTGGTGGATCATTGCAGCAATATACTACTGCCTTACACGGAACGAAGTAGGGCTAATCTATTGAAAGAAGGGATTGAAGGAGAACGTATTTACGTAACCGGTAACCCCATTTGGGAAGTTCTAACCCATTACTCAGATAGGATTGCCCAAAGTGAGGTTCTGCAGGCGTTGGGAGTAGGCTGCAAAGGCTATTTTCTTGTGACCTTACACCGAGCTGAAAATGTCGACGACGAGGCACGTTTGGCAAAATTTATAACCGCTTTTCAAAGAATCTATGAAGAATACAGGTTGCCACTTATTTGTAGTCTTCATTCCCGTACTCGTTCTCAGTTGGAAAAGCAAAACAGAACGATTGCAGGAACAGGCATCCAAGTCGTGAAACCACCAGGGCTGTTTGATTTTGTCCGTTTGGAACAAAATTCCTACTGTGTTTTGAGCGATAGTGGAACAGTTCAGGAAGAGTGTTGTCTTTATAAGATACCAAATGTGACGCTACGCGATGTGACTGAACGTCCAGAAACATTGGAGGTAGGAAGTAACCTGATTGCGGGATGTGAGCCGGAAGCTATCTTACGAGCCGTAAAAACAGTGCTAAGTCAGGGCTGGGATTGGGAGCCTCCGGCGGAATATATGGTCCAAAAGGTAAGTAAGAAACTTGTAAAAATAATTATGAGTGAAGTGCAATTATCAGAATTTTTTGAATATAAATATATGGAGAGGTGCGTATGGTATTAGTATAGTAAACGAAAGGGTTGAGTATGATGATGGGGTTAAGTGGGCACGAAGATTTTATCGTTCACCTAGCAAGGCTTGTCAGGCCAAAGTTATTCGTGAAACTTGGGTTATTTCATTGTGCCCTCTTCAATAGGGTTGTGCCTTATGCGGAAAAATCAATTGGAGTCGATGTACAGCCAGAAGCTGGAAACTATATGAAACAGTCACAGGACACTCGTTTTGTTAAGAGTACAACTCAGGAGTTTGCCAAAGAGTTAGAAGCTAACCCGCTACAGATTAATATGTTATTCATTGATGCCGATCATTCTCAAGCTGCGGTGCTCCAAAACTTCCAGGAGTTCTTTCCCTTCGTTGCCTCCAATGGACTTATTTTGTTACATGACTCCCATCTGGAGAGGGCAGAAACAGTGAAACCAGGATCATACGAGTTAATACCGATCCCAGTTTCAGGGGGCTTAACAGTTTGTCGAAAAAGTCAGGGCATTAGCGTGGGCAGAGTAAGATATCATCCCCGTATCTAAGAGAACGAACGCGAGCACTTTGCTTGACTCCGTTCTCTTTTGGTTTGTCTACATATTTTATGGAAAGAACCAGTTGAAGCAAACTTCAGAAGATCAGCTTAAGTTCCTCTCAGGGTATTAGCTGTCTTCAATAACCAGATACACTAAGCCATTGTTGCATATTGACTTTTAACTAGAAGAGAATAATATTATATTATCAAGTCGGTCAACTGACCGATATATGAGGTGAAAAAGTGAGTCAAGAAGATACAGAGAGCCATTTAATCAGTACACGACAATGCATACTTGATGAAGCTAGTAAGTTGATTGCCCAGAAGGGTGTCAAAAATACGAGTCTGGCAGATATCTCAAAAGAAGTTGGAATAAGCAAGGGGACGTTATATTACTACTATTCGACGAAGAGTGATATTGTGTATGACATTGCCGATATTCATCTTAAACAAATAACAGAAGAGCTTTTATCTTGGATTGATAATATTGAGCACAATATTGCCTCGGAGGAAATATTAAGGGTAGTATTCGAAAAAATATCAACTGCAGAAACAAGAGGTAAGCTACATCTATATCTCATTAGTGATGCGGTAACAAGCAATGAACCTCTTAAGCAGCGCTTCCGGGAAAAATATAAGGAATGGAGAATAACTCTGGAAAATGGTTTGAGAAAGGTTCTGAAAACTAGAACAGCAGACTATGGAGTATTATCCTATATAATACTGGCAGCACTTGACGGATTTACAATTCAGTGGATGTTAGGCGTAGAAGAAATTCCAATTGATGGTATTGCAAACCTCTTATCGAAGGTTGATTAATAATTTTATAACTTCTCGGTCAGTCGGACGACCGACAAGCGAATGTGGAGAGCGGAGGTGGAGAAAAAGCCAATAGAATTGCCAAAAACTGAAAATAGAAAGAGGGGGGTTGTAATGTATAACTTGTATTGCAGGATTTATCAACATGTTTTTAAAGTGGTTTCTTATATTTTGCCTTGGCGTAAGCCCGAATTACTGCAAGGAGAAAACAGCTTAGATAAGCTGCCAAAGCTTATAAGAAGCAAGGGTATTGATAGCGTTTTGATCATAACTGACAGGGGTATTGCCTCACTTGGACTTATGGACGGACTACTTAAGGGCTTGGATGCTGAAGGCGTGGAATTTAAGGTGTATGATAAAACTGTTCCGAATCCAACCATTGATAACATAGAGGAAGCCTTGAAAATGTACAAAGCAAACAATTGCAAAGGTATTATCGCGTTTGGCGGCGGCTCGCCGATGGATTGTGCAAAGGGTGTGGGTGCGCGCGTAGCAAGACCCAATAAAAGTATTTCTCAGATGAAGGGCGTTTTTAAGGTTATGAAAACAATTCCTCCGCTGTTTGCCATTCCAACAACCTCTGGAACAGGGAGTGAAACGACAATTGCTGCCGTGATAACTGACAGCAAGACTCATGAAAAGTATGCCATTAATGACACTTCGCTCATTCCACATTACGCTGTAATGGACCCCTTGCTTACGGTTAATCTGCCGAATCATATTACTTCGACAACGGGAGTTGACGCTTTGACACATGCCGTCGAGGCATACATCGGCAGAAGTAACACAACCCAGACAAAACAGCAGGCTAGAGATGCAATAAAGCTAATTTTTGAAAATATCTTTGAGGCATATTCTAACGGCTCAAACCTTCTCGCCCGTGCGAATATGCAACAGGCTTCCTTTTTGGCAGGGCTTGCCTTCACTCGGGCCTATGTTGGTTATGTACATGCCATAGCCCATACGCTCGGTGGATTTTACTCGGCTCCTCATGGACTAGCTAATGCTATCATCTTGCCATATGTCCTAGAGTATTATGGTGAAACAGTGCACAAACCTTTAGCTGAATTAGCGGATTTGGTTGGTATAAGCGCACCAACCGACACCTTGGAACAAAAGGCAATCAAGTTTATAGAAGCAATAAAGAATCTCAATGAAAGCATGAACATACCAAAAAAATTCAAGGGTATTGTGGAGGGCGATATTCCTTTAATGTTAAAACGTGCTTTGGCAGAAGCCAACCCACTTTATCCTGTGCCAAAGATTATGTCTAAAGAGGATATGTTTAATATTTATCGTGCGATTAAGGAGTAGGTGAATTATGTTTGGTTATGCTGGGAAAATTGCTAAGATTAACTTGAGTAGTGGTATAGTTGAGGACTATCCTGTATCCGATCAGGATAGAGAGCTGTTTTTAGGAGGCAAAACGCTGGCTGCAAAGATCATTTATGACTCTTTTAAGAGTAAGGTGGAAGCTTTTTCTGAGGAAAACATTCTTGTCATCACGACGGCCCCTCTTACCAGTTCAACGTCGCCCTGTTCCTCCAGATTTAATGTGTCCACAATTTCGCCTTTGACTGGTCTGTTGGTTTCCTCGAATTGCGGTGGAAGCTTTGGATTGCACCTTAGGCGTGCGGGTTACGATGGACTGATTATTGGCGGAATAAGCAAAGATAAGGTCTACCTTGATGTCACTGATGAAAAAATTACAATTAAAAATGCTGACCATTTATGGGGCAAAAATACGGGCGAGGTACAAGAACTGTTGGGTGGAAAAAACATAGGTAAGTTCGTTATCGGTATTGCTGGCGAAAATATGGTCAGGTATGCTGCGGTTATCAGTGGGGAGCGTGCTGCTGGGCGTGGCGGAGTAGGTGCTGTGTTTGGTTTTAAGAATCTTAAAGGGGTTGTCGCCAGTGGAAAAGAGAGTATAGAAACGTTTGATAAGGAAGATTTTAAGAAAAATAACCTAAATTGGATTAAGGCGCTAAAAACACATATACTCACAGGCGAGCAGTTGCCAAAGCTGGGATCTGCGGCGCTGGTAAGTATGATGAATTATCGTAATTTACTTGCTACAAAGAATTATTCAAGAGGTAGTTATGATGACTTTGAAAAGATCAATGGTGAAACATTAAGGCAAGATCATTTGATTAAAAACAAGGGCTGTGTAACTTGTCCAATTCAGTGTGGTAGGGTGGTTAAAGCCTATGGGAAAGAGGTTAAAGGACCTGAGTTAGAAACCTTGGGCTTGCTTGGCAGCAATTTGCTGAACAATGATATGCAAAGCATCTTAAACCTTAATCATCTATGCGACGAGTATGGATTGGATACCATTACCTTTGGGAGTTGCGTTGGTTTTGCAATGGAACTCAATGAAAAAGGCTTATGGAAGAATGGCTTGAGCTTTGGCGAGTGCTCACCTCTGGAAGAGCTAGTTAAAAAAGTAGCAACTCGTCAAGGTATTGGTGACGACTTGGCAGAAGGAACAAAACGTATTTCAGAGAAATATGGTGGTAGTGACTATGCAATGCATGTCAAGGGACTTGAAATTGCTGCTTATGAGCCACGTGCTGCCCAAGGAATGGGATTAGGGTATGCAACCTCAAACAGAGGGGGGTGTCACTTAAACGGAGGTTACCTAGTTGTGCTTGAAGGACTGGGGCTAAACGTCAGTGGAAAGACTGCCAAGGGAAAAGCTGCCTATACCATCTTCTTTCAAGATTTGATGGAGGTAGTCTCAGCCGGTGGTACTTGTCTATTTACCACTTATTCGTTGTTACCACAGGTATTGGTCAAAAATCCAAATAATAGTCTGGTAAGGTTTATTAACAAGGCCATCCCTTCTTTTGGTGGGTTAGTGAGCTTTTTGCATAACCATACCTGGTTAATGAGCTTTAATATGAAGGGGATACTGCCGCATCCCTATTCTATTAAATCAGTGACAGGCTTTAAAACAACGATTGGAAGCTTTATCAAGACCGGTGAAAGGGGCTACAATCTTGAAAGAATTATCAACCTTAGGCAAGGACTGAAGGGTAGTGATGATACCCTGCCAAAGAGGCTTACAAGTGAACTTCAAAGGGTAAATGATACTGACAGTAAGGTTAAACTGCCAGAAATGCTGAAGGACTACTATAAAATCAGAGGCTGGGATGAACAGGGTGTGCCAACAAAAAGCAGACTCCAGAAGCTGGGTTTGAAGGGCTATAGTGTATGATTACTGTTAAGTTCTTTGGGTTAATCAGTGTTGACAGCAATATAAGGCAGCTGATTGTCAAAGAAGGTACAGTAAGGCAGGTATTAGACGAGGTCATTCAAAGCTGCCCAAACATCTCGGAACACAAGCTAGAGCAGGCGATTATGTTTGTCAATAAAAAGCATATCAGTGGAAATAAACGTTTTTCTGTCGTACTCAAGGATGGTGATGAGTTAGCATTACTTAGCCCCTCAAGCGGAGGTTAGTGAACTTGTTCAACTTAAGTTGAACATCGAGATTTCGGTGGGGGTCACTCCATGATTTACAATGGGAGTCTCACGATTAGATGGATAAAGCAAAAGGACCTCCGACAGGAGGTCCTTAAACAAATTCAACTACTGTTGTAAGAATTCTTGAACGTAAAGATTTCCATAGGCGCTTCCATAAGCAATTCCTACACCAACATGTGTGAAACGAGGATCCAGAATATTTGCTTTGTGGCCAGGGCTTTGCATAAGAGCTGCCATTGACCCGGCGACGGATTTATTACCGGAAATATTTTCCCCAGCCCAGCCTACAGTTATTCCTGCTTGTTGCATCATAGCCCAGGGGCTACCATAAGTCGGAGAGGTATGGCTGAAGTAGTTGTTAACTTTCATATCATTGGCTTTAGCTCGTCCTACTGCAGTTAAACGTAGGTCTGCAATTACTGGGTTGACACCAGCAGCCTGTCGTTGCTGATTAATCATATCCACCATAAGTTGTTCATCAGCGGTTAAGGCGCTCACAGGTGGAATGACTGGGGCAATTGGAGTCGTTGAAGGAGTGGTAGGAACTGTAACCGGAGTAGGAGCTGGAACTGTAACCGGAGTAGGTGTTGCAGTTCCAGGAGTGGCACTGGGTTGAGTATAGATATTTTTCAAGGAAACGACATTTCCACTGACGGTAGGTTGGGCGGTCCAAATCGAGGGTGTTGAAGTTTGAACACTCGTGGTGGTTTGAGTTGTCTGAGTCGGAGTTGTGTATGTAGCTGGAGCGGGTGTGGCTTGAACAGCAACATTAGACTTAATGGTAACAACAGACCCTGATAAAGGCCGAGGTGCGCCTATGTTAACGGCGGCTTGTACGGGTAAGGCAACTGCGGTCATAAGGATACCGATTTGAATTCCGACAAGAATTTTTGATTTTTTTTGCATTAATTTCCCTCCTCAAGGTGTTTTAAGGGCAATCGACGGTGACAACTGCAGTATAACACGGGAAGTTGTATCAGGAAACGGTACTTTTTTACAGGCGGGCAATGTGCTCGTATAACTGGAAATTTCCCTCAAGGAATAAAAAGAGGTATAATAAATGCTAATCTATTAATAAGATAATTAGTGAATAAAATGGAGCTTACTTAGATAACTAGGCTGTTTATTAACACCTTTATCCTCTAGTCGAACGAGTTTACTATTAGATAAAAAAAGAAAGGGTGAAGCAAAAGTATGGCAAAACAGATGCTACTCATCTTCGCCCATCCTGACGATGAATCCTTTGCCTTAGGTGGAACAATCGCTAAATACGCTGAACAAGGGGTGAATATTACCCTGGTGGCTGCGACCAAGGGGGAAGCCGGTAAGGTAGCAGGGATTTGTAAACCTGAAGACCTTGGCTCCATTAGGGAAAAGGAACTTCGAAACGCTGCTGGTGTCCTAGGGATTGCAAAGGTTATTTTTCTTGGATATCGCGATAAGGATGTTCCCAGCGCCCCCCCACTTGAAATAGTAGAGAAACTTGTTCGAATCATTCGCGATGTTCGTCCACAAGTTATCATTACGTTTGGCGCAGATGGATCATCGGGACACAGGGACCACCGCGCGATTCATCACTACACAAAAGCAGCTGTTCAGTTTGCGAAGGAGCAAATAGAACTGGATTGGGGAAACCCATATATTCTACCTCGTTTGTGTTATGTCAGGCCTGGATGGCGACTTTCGGCGGACAAGCTTCTGGAAGCTGATTATACGATCTCGATTTCAGCTTGGGCGGAGCGGAAATGGCAAGCAATTTTAGAGCATCAGACTCAAGCGGGTTCACGCCAAAGGTTTGAAAGGTTGGAAAAAAAGGTAAAGCAAGATTATTTAAGCCAAGAGTATTTTCAATGTGACCAGGCGTTGAGCGCTTTTCCAGGACGAGGGAAGGATCTCTTTGAGGGCTTAGAGAGGGTGGAAGATTAAGTGCCGGCGAAAGTTGTACTGAAATATTGCCCAGATTACACAACGGATGTGGAACTGCGTTTACGAGAAGGACTTGCTGAATTGGGGGGCATGTCTGAGTTTGTGAAACCGGGTCAAAAGGTTTTGCTAAAAGTGAACTTGCTCATGAAAAAGCGACCGGAAGAAGCGGTTACGACTCATCCCAGCGTTGTAGAAGCAGTGGTTCACCTTGTTCAGGAGGCCGGTGGGATTCCGATCATTGGAGACAGCCCAGGTGGTCCTTACACTGTAAACGCACTCCGGGCGATTTATACGAGGTCGGGTTTAAGAGAGGTTGCAGAGCGCACTGGAGCAATTCTTAACGAAGATGTTGGACAAACGACCGTCCAGTATCCAGACGGAAAACTCGCTAAAAGCTTAACCATTATCAACTGTGTCTTGGATGCAGATGTTGTAATTCCCCTTTCTAAGTTAAAAACTCATGGCATGATGACCTTTACCGGAGCTGTTAAGATCCTTTTTGGAGTTATTCCAGGCCTTTTAAAAGCCGAATTTCACTTTAAAATGTTCAAAGTACGTGATTTTGCCGATCTTCTCGTGGATATCACTACTTGGGTAAGACCAGCTTTAAGTATCATGGATGGGGTCGTGGGTATGGAAGGTGATGGGCCTTCGGCTGGAAATCCTCGCAACATTGGTGCACTTATTATGAGTACGGATCCATTTGCCCTAGATGTCGTAGCTACGGATCTGATTGGCTTAAAAGCAGAAAAGGTTCCGACCATTATGGCAGCACGCGTTCGAGGGCTAACAAGTCGTCTTGATGAACTTCAGTTGATAGGAGATTCACGCTCGCTCTGGCGAATTCAAGGCTTTATTATTCCTAGAGCTGTATCAACAAACTTTTTGGATATGGTTCCCCTCCCAAACAACGTTAAGAAGTTTATACTCAACCGAATGCGTCCGCGTCCGATTTTTGAGCATGAAACATGTGTGGGGTGTCGTGACTGTGTCAATAATTGTCCCTCTAAGGTTATCACGATGAATGAGAACCAGCGACCAGTTGTGGACTTAGAAGGGTGTATACGTTGTTTTTGCTGTCAGGAGCTTTGCCCGCAGCAAGCGGTAAAACTCTTTAAGCCCTGGTTGGGTAGAACCTTACTGAAGTAGGGGAATTCGTGAATTGCCCCTCAAATAGCTGATTGGCAGATAATGTGTTAATTGTGTTTCGAGAAGGTGGTTTTATTCATGACAGAAAGTTTGATGATCATCGATGTGGGATCTGGCACTCAGGATATTCTTCTCTATCAGCCAGAAAAATCGATCGAAAACTGCCCGAAATTTATTGTTCCAAGCCGAACTCAGATTGTTGCAGCTCAGATTCGCAAAGCGACAGGGCTTGGTCAAGAAATTTTCATGCATGGTCATTTAATGGGTGGAGGAGCGTGTGCTGTAGCCGTCAAAAGGCATTTGGCTGCAGGTCTCAAAGCTTACGTAACCCCTCAGGCCGCTTTAACCTTTAATGATAAGTTGACACTTGTGGAGAGAATGGGAATCGTACTTCGCGAAAAAGCACCTGAAGCTACTACACCCATTTGGTTGGGGGATATTGACCTCACGGCTCTAAGACAGGCTATTGAGGCGTTTGGCTTGGATTATCCTCAGAGGCTAGCAGTAGCCGTACAAGATCACGGGTTTAGTGTAACGGAAAGCAATCGAATCTTGCGCTTCCGACTCTGGGAGGAGTTTGTGATGCAAGGCGGAGACTTACGAAAGCTAGTGTATACTAAGGATATTCCCGAGGTATATACCCGAATGCGTGCAGTCCGAGAAATCATGCCAGAGGCAATCCTATCCGATACAGGGACTTCTGCCCTTTTAGGAATAATGGCAGACCCGTTGGTGATCCCTCACCTGAATAAAGGGATTTTAGCTGTCAATATTGGGAATTCGCATACCTTGGCTGCAGCCATTTGTGGGGATAGGGTTTTTGGTATCTTTGAGCAACACACGAGTTTCCTTGCTTTAGAATCTTTGGCCAAATTCATTCAGCGTTTTCAGTCCACTGAATTAACCAATGCCGAAGTCTTTGAGCAAGGCGGACATGGCGCAACGCTTCATCCAGAAATGAAGCCAGGATGGGATTTTGTCGCGGTAACCGGCCCCAGAAGAAGTCTGGCAAAACCTCTTAATTGGTATGAAGCAGCCCCTTATGGGGATATGATGTTAACAGGGTGTTTTGGGCTCCTTGCGGGGATAGGGGAAATATAAATTTTACTTAATTCTTCTTCGAGGAACGCAGGTTTTTTTACTTTTACGGAGAAATAATAAATGTAGGTAGAGCAGGTTTGTGCGCAGGAAGAAAGGGGGAAGACCATGGCAGAATTCTTATCGCAATATCGCAATTTTGAATTGCGGAGTGCTATCGATATCGTCGTGGTGGCATTGGTCTTTTACCAATTCTACATGCTCATTAAACGTACACGTGCTGTGCAGTTGGTTAAGGGAGTCATGGTTTTAGTGACCGTATCTCTTCTTGCCAGATATTTTAAACTTGTGACGATTAGTTGGTTATTGGATGCACTATTACAAATGTTTGTCATAGCGATACCTGTAGTTTTCCAACCTGAGCTCAGGAAGGCGCTGGAGCAACTAGGGCGAGGGAACTTTTTTACCCGTCACCCCTTAGTACCAGGAGTGGATAATTCGGGACAAGTTGTGGAAGAGTTAGTTCGTTGCTCACAAGTCCTCTCCAAGAACCGCATCGGGGCGTTGATTGTACTCGAACGGAAAACTGGAATTCAAGATTTCGTGGAAACTGGGATTAAGATTGACGGGGTGGTTTCTTCGGAATTTCTAGTTAATATCTTTATTCCTAATACCCCGCTCCATGATGGTGCTGTGATTATTCGGGGGGATCGCGTGGCTGCGGCAGGGTGCTTTCTCCCGCTATCTGAAAATCCAAATATCCAAAAAGAATTGGGGACACGCCATCGAGCTGCAATAGGCTTAACAGAAATTACAGATGCATTGATTATTGTAGTCTCAGAGGAAACAGGCGCTATTTCTGTTGGAATTGATGGAGCGCTTACGCGTTCTGTGGATGAAAAAATGTTGCGAGAATTGTTGTTGAGGGAACTTGAAATCAAGACAATCTCTTCATCAGCCATTCCGTTTTGGAGGTGGTAGCCCATGCTAAATCTACTTCGGCGAAACCTCGGAGCCAAAATTCTATCATTCTTGTTTGCGATTCTCTTTTGGCTTTTTGTGATGAATGAAGGGACCACTAGTGCCCTAATCCATGAGCAACCACTTTCTATACCCCTCGTCGCCAGTGGGTTACCTCAGGATATGATTGTTATGACTCAGCTACCTTCGGTCCTGGTTCGCTTTCAAGGGATTAATCCTAGTGCTAATATTAAAGATATGTATGCTCAGGTTGATCTTTCTAGTGGAGAACCAGGGGAACGCAGCTATAATATTAAAGTCAATGCCCCTGTGGGCACAAATGTAGTGGATGTTCAACCCGCAAACATTATATTACGACTGGATACTGTCCAGGAAAAAATAGTTCCGGTCGAGGCCCTTGTTACGGGTGTTCCCGCGGAAGGGTATAAGTTGGGTAGCACCTTCGTTAAACCGTCAGCGGTTAATGTCCGTGGGCCGAGTTCTATTCTTAGCACGCTAACCAAAGTAACCGTGGAAGTCAGCGCAACGGGAGCCAATGAAACAATCCAGATTTCCCGACCGGTGAGTTTTCGTGATAAAGAGGGTAAACCTATTTTCGGACCTAATCCGAACGTGGATATTTTGAGTGCCTTTCCAAGTACAGCGGATGTGATTGTACCTGTTGTGAAAAAGGAGCTTTCCTCCAAGATGGTTCCTTTAAAAGTAACGAGTAGCGGCACGCCAGCACAAGGAAAGATCTTGCGCTCCTTAGTTCCTTCTCCAAACAGTGTACAGGTTTTAGGAACAGCTGAGGCTTTAAAAGGATTCGATGCAATAAATCTAGGTCCAGTAGATATTACCAATCTGGCGGAAGATAAGGTATTTCCGATTCCAAACGACAAAGTAGCATTACCCCAGGGGGTTTCCTTTAGTCAAGGAACCACCTTGAGTATAGTAGCTCAAATTGGACAAGGAATTATTCAAAAGGGGATTTCTGGAGTCGTCGTTCAAATTCGTAATCTCGAGAAGGATCTTGAGCTTGAGCAACCGCTTCCCCCTATTGACATAGTGGTAGAGGGGCTGCCCGATGTCTTAAAAGATGTGACAGCGACTCAGATTCAACTCTGGGTTGACGCCACTGACCAGGTTGCAGGGCCATATGCCAATGCAAAAGTTTACTGGCAACTTCCGCCAGGCGTTAGTATGTCTACACCACCACAAGTGAACTATAGCCTCAAAGCTAAAGTAGCAAAAGGAGTAGAATAATTTACATGGATTTACTTATGACAAATCTGAGAATTCCTGTTGAAGAGGATGCTCTATTATTAGCAACGATAGCACGCAAGTTAAAAGTTCCAGAGCAAAGCATCAGTGGCCTTCGTTTTCTACGACGTTCCTTGGACGCTCGTAAAAAACCCTATCTCATGTACGATTATACAATCCAGTTTTCACTTGATGTTCCTAACGTGGAAATGAGTCGCGTTTTGGCTCGGGTTCCTGGGCTGAAGGAAGTGCCTTTAGAAGTTCCAGTAGTATGGCCCACGCCCAGTAAGACCCTAAAACATCGTCCTGTGGTGATCGGTTCCGGACCAGCAGGTTATTTTGCTGCGTTAGCCTTAGCGAGAAGAGGGTATGCTCCCCTTGTCCTTGAACGAGGAGACTCGGTTGAGGAACGTACCCGTAAAGTTCAAGAGTTTTGGGATACTGGGAAGTTAGACACGGAGAGCAATGTGCAGTTTGGTGAAGGTGGAGCAGGAACATTTTCCGATGGCAAGCTCACAACCCGCATCCAGGATCGACGGATTTCGGACATTTTAGAAACCTTCGTCAAGCACGGGGCACCTTCCGAAATTCAGTATTTGGCTAAGCCACACATTGGAACGGATATTTTGAAAAATGTGGTCAAAGGGATTCGAGAAGAAATCGAGTCCTTAGGTGGAGAGATTCGTTTCCGGGCTAAAGTGACCGGACTGATATCCTCCTCTGGCCGCATGCAGAGAGTCATTGTAAACGGTCATGAAGAGATTCCCGCAGATGCCGTGATTCTCGCAATTGGGCATAGCGCCCGAGATATGTATGAGCTTTTACATGCTATGGACGTCACACTCGAGAAGAAATCCTTTGCCATTGGCCTGCGCGTGGAACACCCGCAGGCTCTGATTAATCTTTCCCAGTACGGAGTCGAGGAACACCGTCATCTAGGCCCAGCAGATTATCAGCTGACCTTTCAGGATGTAAGGACGGGCCGTGGCGCATACGCTTTTTGTATGTGTCCTGGAGGAAAAGTTGTGGCTGCAGCTTCGGAAGAAGGCGGAGTTGCCACGAATGGTATGAGCAGTTATGGGCGGGATTCGAACATTGCCAACAGTGCCATAGTAGTGACAGTTGGCCCAGACGATTTTTCAACAACCCATCCACTGGCCGGCCTTGAATTCCAAAGGGAATGGGAACGCAAGGCTTTTTTAGCGGGTGGGGAAACTTACCGAGCTCCAGCTCAGAGGGTCACGGATTTCTTGGATGGACGTGTGTCTGACCACTTCGACTTAGTAGCGAGTTATACACCCGGCGTCGTACCTTGTGAGTTACATTCTGTGCTCCCAACGCCGGTAGGGGATGTATTAGGCAGGGCTCTTCGTGTTTTCAATGGGAAAATAAAGGGCTTCTCAGGAGACCAGGCGACCTTGACAGGGATCGAGACAAGGACAAGCTCCCCCATCCGCATTGTGCGAAATGTTCAGGGGGAATCCACTAGTTTAGTGGGTCTATATCCAACGGGTGAAGGCGCTGGATATGCCGGGGGAATTACGAGTGCTGCAGTGGATGGTTTAAGAATGGCCGAGCATCTTATGGCGCAATATGCTAATGTAGAGTAGAATAATAGAGTTAACCCTGTGATATAGATAGTCAAACACATTTATAGCATACGATCAATACACTAGAAGAAGGTAAGGAGGGAAAAGGTTTGGGTCGACTCTTTGGAACCGATGGGGTACGCGGCGTGGCCAACAGCCAGCTAACACCGAGTCTCGCTTTTCGCCTTGGGCAAGCGGGTGCTTACGTCTTGAGCAAGGAGCATCCACACCCCCGAATTGTGATCGGCAAAGATACCCGAATTTCTGGGGACATGCTTGAAGCGGCACTGATCTCAGGAATTTGCTCTGTCGGAGCAGATGTTTTGCGGGTTGGAGTCTTGCCAACACCAGGAATTGCCCTTTTGACACGCACCCTTGATGTTAGTGCTGGTGTTGTGATTTCGGCATCCCATAACCCTGTCCAAGATAACGGCATTAAATTTTTTGATTCAACAGGATATAAACTACCAGATGGAATTGAAGATGAAATCGAAAGTATTGTGTTAAACGAGGAAAAACCTTGGGAGGTCCCGATTGGTGGAGAAGTAGGACGAGTAATTGACATCAACGATGCTGGGCGTCGTTATATGGATTTCCTAAAAAACACTGTGGGACGTCTGGATGGAATTAAAGTTGTTTTAGATTGCGCTAACGGGGCAGCAGCGTATGTAGGGCCCATAGTATTGCGGGAAGTCGGAGTTGAGGTAATCCCCATTTGCAATACACCAGATGGTGTTAATATTAATGCCAGTTGTGGATCAACCCACCCAGAACAGTTACAGAGGGCAGTTATAGAACATGGCGCTGCTCTGGGGCTAGCTTTGGATGGAGATGCCGACCGTCTTATAGTGGTAGATGAACAAGGAAATATCTTAGACGGGGATTTCATCATGCTCATTTGTGCCTTAGCCCAAAAAGCAAAAGGAACCTTAGATTTAAATGCAATTGTCATAACTGTGATGAGTAATCTTGGCTTGCATATGGCCCTTAAAGAAGCAGGAATTGAGATCTTTCAGACCCAGGTTGGGGATCGCTATGTCATGGAAGAGCTACTCAGAACTGGAGCAAAGCTTGGCGGGGAGCAGTCCGGACACATTATTTTCCTCGACCATAACACAACAGGGGATGGATTATTGACCGCCCTCCATTTATTATCGGTTATCAAGGAACGACAAATTCCACTCTCCCAGCTCGCATCACAGATGCGGCGCTTACCTCAGGTGCTCCTCAATACTACGGTACAACATAAGGATCGCTTAATGCAGGATGAGAGAGTTCTCGAAAAAGTGAAAGAAGCAGAGCTTGCTCTCGGCGACCAAGGCAGAGTACTAGTCCGCCCCTCTGGGACGGAGCCGCTGATTCGAGTGATGGTAGAAGGCCCTGATCAAGATAAATTAAAAGAACTTGCGCAGGGAGTTATCGACATTATTAGGCAGTGCGACGAATAAAGTACACAGTTGGATTACTTTATTTTGATTTTAGCGTATAATGGTATGTGCTCAGGTGCAATTAACCTCACGGCGTATGTGAATATGCCGTGAGTCCTGCCCTGTCATTTCAAAAGTATTTTAGCATAAGTGCAAAACCCAAGAATTTCGCCAGCGCCAAGAGCTTGGCGCACGCCGATTTTAAGCGGATGTATTCAAGATTATGGAGGCATCCTTTAAATAACGAACAATTCCTAAGTTAGGTATCAGTGACTTAGGCTATGAAAGAAGGTGATGCGACAGCAATAATGACAACGACAAGTCAAAAAGAACAAGACCAGAAAAATGGACGGTTGTTTCAGAACGGCAATATAATTTGAGCGCCAGGGCCTTAAAGTTTCATACTTAAGGTCGACGAGGAAGAGGGTTATCGAAATTTTCGGCGGATCCCTCTCGGTGGCTTGTCACCGTAAGCTTGCTTAAAACCGAAGAGTAATTTTCGGGACAAGGAGTAAGCTGACAAGACAAGGGATGGTTATGTCTAAATGTACCCCCTTGCTAGCGTTGCCTAAATTCTGAATCAACAAAGTCGTCCGTGTCGGGACGGCTTTTAATTTACTCGGCAGAAAGTAGGGGCAATTCATAAATTGCTCGTACAGATTATTTATTTTGAAAGGAGAAAAGCATATGTGTGGTATTGTCGGATATATAGGAAAACGAACTGCTATACCCGTTTTGGTGGAGGGCTTGAAAAAGTTAGAGTATCGAGGGTACGATTCAGCGGGAGTAGCTGTCCTAGACCAGCAGAAAATCGTAGTATCTAAAAGCGTGGGTAAATTAGTAGCCTTGGAAGAGGAACTTGGGGAGGATTTTTCCCAGTCTTGCATCGGGATCGGACACACTCGGTGGGCGACTCATGGCCGTCCGTCGTTTGTCAATGCTCATCCTCATAGCGATTGCAAGCAGGACTTTGCAGTGGTGCATAATGGAATCATAGAGAATTATTTAGAACTAAAAGATAAACTCATCGAAAAAGGACACCAGTTTGTTTCGGAGACTGACACAGAAGTTTTGGCCCACTTAGTGGAAGACTTTTATGAAGGAGACCTGAAAGAGGCTGTCCGTAAAGTCTTAGCGACAATTCGTGGCTCCTATGCCATGGTTGTCTTAAGTCTCAGAGACCCGGATAAGCTGGTTGCTGCTCGTAAAGATAGTCCAATGGTTGTAGGTCTCGGAGATGGAGAATTTTTCGTAGCCAGTGACATCACGGCCATTCTAAACTATACACGAAAAGTGTATATCTTAGATGATGGCGAAATGGTGGTTGTTACTAAAGAGGAGGTAAAGATCACAGACTTCGAAGGAAATCCACGTACAAAAGAAGTCTTTGATGTGAAGTGGGATGCAGTGGCTGCCGAAAAGGGCGGGTATGAACATTTCATGCTTAAGGAAATTCATGAACAACCGAAAGCTTTGCGAGATACGATGTTGGGTCGCTTAAAAGACGGGAGTGTTGTTCTCGAGGAAGTAGATTTAACCCTTGAACAACTAGCACGGATCAATAAAGTTTATATAGTCGCTTGCGGTACGGCCTGGCATGCCGGATTAGTCGGTAAGACCTTGATCGAGCGTTGGGCCCATTTACCGGTTGAAGTGGACATTGCCTCCGAGTTTCGCTATCGCGGCCCGATTATTGACGATCATACCCTAGTAATAGTGATCAGTCAGTCTGGGGAAACCGCAGATACCTTAGCAGCTCTACGGGAAGCCAAAAATCGAGGTGCGCGCGTGGTGGCGGTTACGAATGTAGTGGGGAGCACGGTATCTCGAGAAGCCCATGATGTAATCTTTACCTGGGCAGGTCCTGAGATTGCTGTCGCTTCGACAAAGGCCTATATAACACAGCTCGAAGGAATGGTCATGCTCGGACTCTATCTCGCTCAGGTCAAAGGGACGTTGCCTCAGGAAAAAATTGGTGAGATTATTACTGCTTTGAAGCTGATTCCTGAGCAGGCTCAGGAAGTTTTAAATCAGGAAGACCTGATCAAAGAGTTGGCGCAGTCGTTCGTGAAAGTGGAAGACGCCTTCTTCATTGGTCGCTCACTTGACTGGGCAGTCGCCATGGAAGGAGCCTTGAAACTCAAGGAGATTTCCTATATCCACGCCGAAGCCTATGCCGCTGGGGAATTGAAACACGGTACCTTAGCGCTCGTCACGGAGGAGACCCCTGTCATTGCTTTAGCAACCCAACGGGATGTGTATGATAAAACCATCTCTAACGTCAAAGAAGTAAAAGCGCGGGATGCTCGAGTGATCGGGCTTACCTATAAGGGAAACACTAATATGGCGAAGTCCGTCGATCATGTGATCTACGTTCCAGAGACCATAGATGAGCTGGCTCCGCTTCTCACAGTTATACCGCTTCAGCTATTGTCGTACTATGTCTCCGTGGCCAGAGGGTGCGATGTCGATAAGCCGAGGAATTTAGCTAAGAGCGTTACGGTGGAGTAGGGACCGAGTGTGGGTTTGTGGTATCTGTAGTTTTGGGGAATAAAGTTTGTCCTAATTATAGACCAGAAATAATGTCGCCAATAAAGTCGGTTAGGCATTCTTATTAACCACTATCCAATGAAGTAGCTGTTAATAAAAACAAAGTTGTACACTGAAAAATAAAGTTGAAAAGAACAGAATTATTTAAGGGGCGTTTCAAAATATTTCTATTTTGAAGCGCCCCTTATTCTTAGAAAGTGTGTTATCAGGTGTATAGGTTTCCTCGAACGTGGCACATCGGTGTTACTTCATTGAAGGCTGATTTAGGGGCTAAATGTTCCCGCGAACAGGGCACGTTGAGAGTATAGTTTTGATGACAAATAGTGGTCAAAAGGACAAATGAGAAAGGGATGCACTTTCCTCTTTCAATATACATCCAGTATTTCGAAGCTGTGGCCATTATCCTCAAGCAATTCCTGATGTATTTTGAATGCAACTCTATGCAGTATAAATGCCGTAAGCAGTCTATAGGTAGTCATTATTTCCTACCCAGCTGTAGAAAAAGAACGAATTTACTAGGCACTTATTTATATCTTGACATTGACTAAATCCAGCATTATACTCAATTAAGTATTTAACTATTAAGTATTTAATTAATTGCATGCAGGTTCAGATGAAGAAATCCTAAAACGATTTTGAATAATCATTCTAAGGAGGAGTAAGGTGCAAAATGATGAAATATTATTAATGATTAAGGAATTTTCAAATGTTTCTCATGAATTTAACAGCAAAACATTTAAATTTATTGACGATCAACTAAATAAAACAGGACTGGTTAGAACGCATTTTAGAATGTTACAGGAGCTGGTGGACGGAAAAGAACTTTCAATGAGTGATTTAAGTGAAATCCTCCATGTTACAAAACCAAACATAACAGTGTTAACTGATAAGCTTGTTAAGCTGGATTATGTTGAACGTGTAAACAGCAGTCGAGACAGAAGGGTCTTCTTGATTCGGATTACAGACGAAGGAAAAAAATTTATGAACAAATCAGCTGAAGAGTTAATTAAATCCTCCGCCCGTTTTTTTGGTAATCTTGATGATGAAGATCTGGAACTCATAAAACAAACTACTCAAGCTATGAAAAAGCTGTTATCCAAATTCAATAAGGAATAAATGTATACACAGTACCCTAATAAATTTTTTTTGATAAAGAGTTGCAAATGAATTAAAGAGGATTTAGTAGCGAAAGTGGTATTAGAGTTTTTAAATTTTGACATTTCATGTAAGTAAGTTAAGTCAGAAAAAGAGGGGGATTGTATGAATACAACAAACGACAGCAAAAAGTACCCCAGCAGTGTAACAGTATTCATTGAAATTCATGCTAAAGATGGCGAAGAGGAGTTTGCACGAAAGGCTTTTATGACAACGATAGCGACAACAGAAAAACCTGGACTCTTGAGCTATGAAATCTTTGAAGACAGCAATTACCCCGGAACTTTTTACTCTACCCAAGAATGGGAGAATATAGAAGCCTTTCATGCTCACATGAGTGCCGCAAAATCCGGGCTAAAAGAGGCTACTGCAATGTTGCGGGATGCGCCTAGGACTAGCATACTTAAGCGTATCGGACAATCAGCCCACTAATTAGAGTAAGTGAATTAGCTATGAAACAATATATGGGCTATCATCGTTACCAACTGAATACAGAAATCCTGCAAGATGAGCGGGCGTATTTCAAACGAAGATACGTCCGCTTTATTATGCCATTCTTTAAATAATTTCACACCAAAAACAAAAAAATTAGAGGAAAACACAACGCGTTCTTCGGATGCTGGAGCGTTTAACAGAAGAAATCTTCATATAAATTCTATAAGTAAGATGTTAAAATAATATATTGTGAGTAATATCATAGTGAGTTTAGTTAATGTTTTTGAAAAAGGTGGGGCAGCAGTGGATAATAAAATAGTTTGTGAACACAGGACTTATACCGATGTTATAAAAACCCATGACCACAGATTTGTTCAGTTAATACTGCCGCTTCAGGGAGTTCTGAACATCAAGACCGAAGGCAAGGAATTAAAGTTAGATGAGGCCCATTTGTTTTTACTTCCCCCTTCCTGCCAGCACACCTTCTGGGCAAAACAGAACAACAAATTTCTGGTATTGGATATTCCACAATTTATGTTTCAATTCGGGGAATTGGATAATTTCCCAGGTGGACAAAACTATGAAATGGATGAGAAATGGAAAGCCATTAGATTCCTTCTTTTAAGTGAAGCTGATCAAGGTAAAATCGAATCATCTAGGATCAGTTCTCTTTTTCGTTTTTTTAATACCTATTTGACAGAATATCAGATTCCGGACTCGGTTAAATATATTCAGAAATTCTATAACGAACAGATAAGCCTGGAGAAGCTCGCTTCTTTGGAACATTATACTGTTAGTTATTTTTGTTCATGGTTCAAAGGCATTATGAACTGTACCCCGATGGCATATCTGAAAAAAGTGAGAATCCAGCAGTCAAAACAACTGCTTCTTGGGACAAGTCTTAATATTTTGCAGATTGCTTGGGAGGTCGGATATGTCCACCAGTCTTCGCTAGATAGAGTATTTAAAGAAATCGAAGGTATTACTCCAGCAGAATATAGGCGGAACAATATGAAGATAAGCTAAAAAATATCCTAATCCTGGTGAAAAAAACTTTATCATTTTGCTTTATTATTATATAAAAGGAAGCTGATTGGTTTTACTTTTATTATCAAAAGTTAAAATTAGCTAAAGGAGAAAATAATGAAGCATAATGAAACTTTTTTTTCAAGCCTAGTGGTGGCAGCGGCGGTGCTCTGGGGAACGACAGGCACTGCTCAATCTTTTGCCCCTCCCGGTGCATCGCCATTGTCAATCGGATCTGTTCGCCTAGCAGTAGGCGGAGCGGCTCTTCTAATTTTTGCCTGGCGGCGGGGAGCTTTGTCGGGAAATCCGCCTTGGTTCAAGGGGACCACATTCCTCGCAGCCGGGTGTATGGCTGCCTATCAGCTTTTCTTTTTTGCCGGAGTTTTGAAAACGGGGGTGGCTGTAGGAACAGTAGTGACCATCGGCAGTGCGCCGGTGTTCGCTGGTTTAATTTCTCTGACTTTGCGGCGGGAAAACCCGGGGCTGAGGTGGGCGGCAGCCACCTTGCTTGCAGTCATCGGATGTATTCTGGTGATTACTGGCGGTCAGAAACTAGCGCTGAACTCTATTGGCACCGTCCTGGCCTTGGGAGCCGGCGTCTCATATGCACTTTATGCCGCCGCGAGCAAGGAACTGCTGGTGTCTCACCCTCCGGAAGCAGTGACAGGGATTGTATTCTCCATTGGGGCATTGCTACTTTCTCCTTTTCTCTTTTTTGACAACCTGGAGTGGCTGAAAACCATCCAAGGTACCGGTGTTGCCCTCCATTTGGGATTAGTAGCCACTGCCCTTGCTTATATTTTGTTTTCACATGGTTTGGCCAAAATACCCTTTCCCAAAGCAGTTACTTTATCCCTTGCGGAACCGGTTACTGCAGCGGCATTGGGATTGTTTCTGCTGAAAGAAAAATTATCTCTTCTTTCTCAAGTCGGGATGATTCTGGTTTTTGCCGGATTGGTTATCCTGTCCTTGGGGAGATTACGTAAATAATGAAATAAAACTTAATTCATCGTCTTGCGGAAATAAGGGACAATGGACAAATATTTAATGCGTTGGTTGAGAAGATAGAAATTCTCACACCAACGTATTTTTTTTTGAGCTGAAGAGCGGGATGAGGATAGAGGTACGGATTGGGAAGTGTGTAGATTAGGGAAACTTGTATGAGCTTCACACTAGTTAACGACGTGAGTACAGTTGACATACCTAATACTTCTAGGTATAATTCATATCATACCTAGAAGTATTAGGTATAGTGGGGGGAATTGAATGAATGAATGTATCTAAAGACTTGATAGCCGCCTCTGCCACCCCTCTCATTTTGGCCATCCTCAAGGAATGTGACAGTTACGGCTATGCGATTATCAAGCGCGTGAAAGAAATGTCTGAGAATCAACTAATTTGGACGGAAGGTATGTTGTATCCGGTATTACATCGTCTGGAAGAACATCTGTTAATTGAATCTTACTTGAGTAAATCGGAGGCAGGCCGGCAGCGTAAATATTACAGGATTAAGGAGAGTGGGTTAACCGAGTTGGAACTCCAAAAAAAGCAGTGGGAAATAGTCAATAATGCTCTTGCTAGGACCTGGAATGAAGAAAGTAATTCGTAAGGAGGATCAAGATGTTTGATTTGGAAACAGAGGTTCATTCGTGGAGCGATCATTTGAGAGCCCATGGTAATTTAAGCGATGCCGATATTCATGAATTGGAGAATCATTTGCGGGACGAAATCGAGGACTTAATTGTAGCAGGACTCACGCCAGATGAAGCGTTTTTAATTAGTGTCAAACGTTTAGGAAATGTCGATGCGATCTCACATGAGTTTGCCAAAGTAAATACTGAAAGCCTATGGAAACATTTATTGGTAGATCCGATAGATTCACTGGCCAAGCAGCTGAATCGGCGCGATATTACCCTGGTGGTGATTTTTGCGTTGCTAGCCGGGACACTGTTCAAAATTCCCGAACTTTTTGGTTTCGGATTACTCGATCAAGACGGTGAAATTAAAATATTCTTCATTAAAAATTTTAGTTTCTTTATTCTGCCTTTTATTGCGGCATTTTTCTTAATCAAGAGGAAAGCAGAGTTAAAAACATGGGCAACGATACTGGGGATTTTTATCCTAGCAGCGGTGATTATCAATGTGTATCCGTCATTTGATCCTCACCATACAGAAGTTCTTACCATCGTTCATCTTCCTTTGTTTTTGTGGTTGGTCGTCGGAGCAACTTATATAGGCAGGGAGTGGCAAGGCAGCAAAGGGAGAATGAATTTTATACGCTTCACAGGTGAAGCCTTTATCTATGGTGTATTAGTTATGGCAGGTGTAATGGTGTTATTCCTGTTCACGCTAGTTATTTTCGAAGCCATCCAAATTGACGTCCAAAAATTTCTTGCAGAGTATTTACTGATTTATGGAGGGTGTGCGGCAGCCATGATTACTGTATATTTAGTAGAGGCCAAAAAAAGCGTGGTGGAGAACTTTGCACCTATTTTGGCCAAAATATTCAGTCCGCTCTTCCTTATAATTATGGTTGCTTTCTTAATAGTTATGATTATTACCGGTAATAGCCCATTTATGGAAAGAGAGTTCCTAATTGGATTCGATTTTATGCTGGCGTTAGTACTGGGGTTGGTATTGTACGTCATTTCGGCGAGAGATATTCGCCAGCCAGCCAACCTGTTTGATTACTTGAATCTAGCCCTGATCCTGACAGCCCTGGCTATCGACGGGGTTGCTTTATCGGCCATACTTTTCCGCTTGTCCGCCTTTGGCATTACCCCCAATAAGCTGGCCGCGCTAGGTGAGAATTTGGCTTTGCTGGGCAACTTGGTCGGTCTTGCCTGGTTATATATCGGGTATTTCAAGAAGAAATTTGATTTCACTAAGATAATAAAATGGCAGACAGATTATCTCTATGTTTATTTCACTTGGACAGCAATTGTTGCATTTATATTTCCGATTGTTTTTAGGTTTAATTAATTCGTAACGGTGTACTTGCTTGTCTTTTTGTATCAACCCACACTCCTGCTGCGGTTACCCTAAATGAGCGTTTTGAAGCCTTTTGATCAATAACTAGGGTTGTAAGCGATTATTGCTTACAACCCCTAGTTATTGATTGAGAATTTTTTCATATAATAAATTAGGGGTACCTTGGGAGGAAGAGGGTAAGATTATTATTTAGTAGGAGGGATGAAGATGGGTGATTACGGAATATACAAAGTTCGTTTCAATATCAACCACTCTAAAATTCGTGAAGCCCAAGTTTATAAAATCAAAGATAATACGATCAATATCAATGAGAGCATAACAATGAACAGGGAGAGTATTATATCTAAAATTTATTCACATGATTCTTTTGTAACGTTGATTAAAGACCCTGGAGGATATTTGCAAAAAGGAGCAGAGGTTTATATCTACCAATTATGTCTAGAAGATTACATTAAAACTGAGGATAATTGTATCAGAACGGACTACTTGGGTAAATTGTCAGAGTTCTAATATGAGTCAGAATGAAACTATTGTCGTTACTCACGATATGTGGTACTTTTCATACGAGTACAAGAAACCAACTGTGAATATTACATCCGCTTGAGGATAACTGAGTAGTCCTCAAGTCTCTATCGTGAATTCATAGCGCTCCCTTTGAACACAATAAGAATTTAGCTAAAAGACCAAAGACCCGAGTCTTCACTCAGGGCTTTGGTTTTAACGTAGTAATACTACTTACAAATATTGTTAGGAGTCATTATAGAGGGAGGAGTGGAATTGAGTTTTTTTCTTTTGCGGATTTCATCCGTTAGAAGCGGTACAATTTCAAATAAATCTCCAACAATACCAAAGTCTGCAATGTCAAAAATTCGGGCTTCAGGGTCCTTGTTGATAGCCACGACGAAATCTGAGGAGGACATTCCTGCCACATGCTGGATAGCCCCAGAGATGCCGCAGGCAATATAGAGCTTTGGCCCCACTGTTTTGCCAGTCTGTCCCACCTGCTGTAGGGGGGAGATCCAGCCCTCATCCACCGCGGCGCGGGATGCTGCAACCGCTCCACCCAGAGCGCTTGCCAGCTCTTGTAGGAGCATAAAATTTTCCGCCTTGCCAATCCCCAAGCCACCGGAAACGATGATATCCGCTTCCTCGATTTTGACTCCGGCAATTCCCGCTACGTGGATAAAATCCCGTAGCTTGGTACGTATTTCTTTTTCGGGAGTGGAAATCTCTTCACGGATTATATTTGCAGTCCGGTCTTTATCCGAAGTTCCGCGTTTAAAGACACCGGGTCGCACAGTGCCCATTTGGGGGCGGGTATTTGGGCAAATAATATTGGCCATCAAGTTTCCGCCCATGGCGGGACGCGTCCAGGTCACCTCACCCTCTGGGGAGATCTCAAGGCCTGTGCAGTCTGCCGTTAGGCCAGTTCCCATACGGCAGGCTATCCTAGGTGCTAGGTCTCTGCCGTTGATGGTCGCGCCAACGAGTACGGCGGAAGGCTGATGTATTTTAATAAGCTTAGTGAAAGCATTGGTATAGGCGTCGGTGGTGTAATCTTGATATTCCGCTCCATCCACCAAAATCACCTGATCGGCACCATAACTTATCACAGTCTGGACAACGTTCTCCATTTTATGGCCGATTACAATGGCGATTAGTTCCTCACCGACCGTATGGGCCAACTTCTTTCCTTCGTTTATCAGCTCTAAAGCAACATTTTTTACCTGCCCGTGTTCTGTTTCCACGAACACCCAGATATTTCGACAGTCATTAATATTCAAGTTTTCCCGACCTCCATTAAATCAATTCGGCCCCGACTAAGAAACCAACCAGTTTTTCTGTGGCGGCTCTACTTTCCAAGCCATCCAGCTTAACACCGGATTCTTTCTTGGGGGGGCTAAAGGCCCGTTTTACCCTAGTGGGAGAACCAATGAGTCCCAGCTTGGAGGGGTCAAGGGTTAGATCTGCCGCGGTGAACACCTGAATGACTGCCCGATTGGCGGCCATTTTAGTGCGGATGGTGGGCATCCTTGGCTCGTTAATAGATTTTACTACGGTGCACAGACCAGGTAGCTTCATTTCCACTACCTCATACCCTTCGTCATGTTCCTTGTTGACGATAAATGTTCCGTCAGCATATTCAAGTTTCGCGGCGTATGTTACCTGGGGTATTCCCAAATGTTCCGCGATTTCTGGGCCAACCTGCGCGGTATCGCCGTCAATGGCCTGCTTTCCACATAGGATTAGGTCAAAGTCACCCAGAGTACGAATGACCTCGGCCAGTACATAGCTGGTGGAAAAGGTATCTGCTCCCGCAAAAGCCTTGTCGGTGACCAGAACACCATGGTCAGCCCCAAGTGATATGCACTCCTTAAGAGCCTCACTGGCCTTTTTCGGGCCCATGCTAAGCACAGTAACAGTTCCGCCATAGGCTTCTTTGAGCCTGACGGCAGCCTCTAGGGCGTTTTTGTCAAAAGGGTTGACGATGCTAGGCATGCTTTCCCGAATAATCGTATTGGTTTCCGGGTTAATTTTGATATCCCCTGTATCGGGAACCTGCTTTACGCACACAATTAGTTTCATAATTTTCCTCCTAACGGTCAGTTTTGAAACAATCAGCCATAGCGGAATTCCACGCCAAAGCTACTTTCCGGGTAGTTCCATTGCTTGACGATGGTTTTACCGCATAGCACCCGGCAAGTGCCGCATTCCAGGCATCCTGCAAAGTCAAAGCGAACGCTTCCAAATTCATCCTCGTCATAAAGGGCAGCAGGGCAGGCTTTGATCACTTTTTGCAATTCTTGTTCCCCCACATAGTCCTTATCTATAACAATGTGAGTGCTTCCTTCGTTGACCGCTATCTTGTCAACGCCTAATTTTTGAATAACATCAAATTTTTTAACCTTGCTCATAGTAATTCTGCCCCCTTTATAAGCTCAGTCCTTAACCATCCGCCGGTATCCATTAGCTTCTCAGCCAAATGTCTAGCGTTTTGTCCATCAACTGTGAAAAGATCCGCCATCATGTGGTCCAGCTGCTGTGGGGCCTCTTGGTAAAGGCGGCTGTTCTCCAAGAACTCCGGGGCGCCCTTGTAAGATTCCAGGTCCTTCATTACAAAGCTTTCTTTCAACAGTTCCTCATAGCGCTTTAGTGACGACTTAGAAAAGTCGCCATTATTCTTGGCCTCGATGATAGCCTTTGCGGCTAGCTCACCGGAAGCGACGGCCAGATCCATTCCTCGGACTTGATAGCCTAGGTTGATGACCAGGCCTGCTGCGTCTCCCACAGCCAGTACGCCGTCACCGTACAGGGTGGAAACGGCGTTTATTCCGCCCTCAGGGATTAAGTGGCCGGAGTATTCGACCAGTTTTCCACCCCGAATGATGGGCTCGATGACGGGATGATGCTTGAATTCCTCCAGCAATTGAGGAATGGTTTTATCAAGACTGTCAATATCGTTTAGGTTCACCGTCACCCCCAGAGAAATGCTGTCAGAGTTGGTATAGAGGAAACCGCCGCCCGCTGCGCCACCCGAAACGGAACCTGAGAAAATCCAAGAAAGGCCTTCATCTTTAGCTAGTCCGAACCGTTCCTCAATGACCTTTTCTCCCAGCTCGATGACCTCTTTTGTTCCCAGCGCTACTTGCTTAGGGGTCAGTTCGGACTTGAGGCCACACTTTTGACCGAGCAGGGAATTAACACCGTCGGCCAGCACCACAACATCCGCCTCGATTTCATCTTCGCCGGCGATGATGCCGCAAACCTTACTGTCTTTCATGATCAGGTCATCCACGCGGATGCCGCAGATCATCATGACTCCGGCTTCCTCCGCTTTTTCCGCCAACCACCTGTCAAAGCGGCTGCGGCAAACCACATAGGAATCTTTTTCTGCATTGCCTGGTCCACTGCAACTGTATTCAAGGGTGACTGCATTTTCTGGTGTGGTAAAGCTTAGTCGTTCTCGGGTTACTCTTCTCTCAATGGGAGCCTCTTTAGCAAATCCAGGAAAGATTTTTTCCAAGCTGTGGCTGTAAAGCCTACCTCCGGTAACGTTCTTGCTACCTGAAAAGTTGCCCCGTTCCACTAGAATGACTTCAAGTCCTGCGCGGGCCATAACTGTGGCGGCAACACAGCCGGCGATACCGCCGCCCACGACTACTGCATCAAATTTTTCTCCCATACCTATTTCCAAATCTCCCTTCCTTAAAGGCTCCTTTGCAACTCAGCAATGAGTGCGGGAACCACCTCGTATAAATCTCCTACGATCCCATAGTCTGAAGCAGCGAAGATAGGGGCCTGCTCATTGTTGTTGATGCCTACAATGATTTTTGCATCCCGAACGCCGTAGATATGCTGGATCTGGCCGGAAATACCACAAGCTAGGTAGACAGAAGGACTAAGAATGTTTCCGGAAATTCCAACGTATTTTTCGACTGGCAGCCAGCGCCTTTCTTCTGCCACTCCTCTAGAACACGCTAAAGCCGCGCCCATAGCATCGGCTAGCTGTCGTATTAAGGCAAGATCTTCTTGCTGTTTGAGACCCTGACCTACTGACACCACTCTGGTGGCATTGGAAAGGTCCTCGCCGCTGCGTACCACTGGTTCGCAGGACAGGAGTTGTACCCGCAGGTCTTCTTTTAACGAAATCGTTTCTACTACAGACTGTCCTGAAGTGGCTTCAAAACAGCCGGAACTGACCGTAGCCACGCCACCCGACGGTAGCTTTTGCCGTGAATTCACTGCGCCTCCGTACATCATTCTCTCAATGATATAGTCGCCAGCATCCCCAATGATGGAGTGGACATCGGCGCAGAGCGGAGCTTTCATATATCCGGCAACCCTTGCCGCCACATCTCGTCCGCGCAAGGTCGCTCCCGCCAGAAGTAGTTCCATAGTGTGTTTTTTCAAATAATCTGCTAGCGCTTTTGAGTAATTTTCGGCTGGACCTGAGCCGATCTCCAAAATTTTATCCGCTCCGCAGCCCTGGAAATCCTCCGCTGGGGTCCCCATGGCCAGGATTACACTTTCTTTGCCTTCTTGCTTGGCAAAGGCCACTAATTCTGCAGCCAGGCTTTTTCGGTCACTGTAAATATAAATGGCCATTTATAGCACACCTTCTTTCTTCAGCGCTGCTACCAGGCCCTTAACCTGATTCTCCAGCCCGCCATCTAGCAGGATGTTTTTCCGATCCATCTTGTACCCTTTGGCACTCAGCTCCGTCACACCATTTTCCACGCTGACAAGCTGACCTGCATCCAATTCCGTTACCGGTTTTTTTCCTGCGGCCATGATGGCACGCAACCCTGGAACTGGAGCGGGGGCGATCTCCGGCAAAACTGAAATCACGGCGGGTAGAGAAACTCTGACCTTTTCCACAGTGTTTTCCAGCTTACGGGTCATGACAGCAATGCCTCCGTCAAGTTCCATTGCTGCTACGGCGGTCACCACGGGCCAATCTAAGATCGCGCCGATCCTTGAAGGTACCTGCCTAGCGTAAGTGTCATTGGCGCCTTCTCCACAGATAATCAAGAGTGTATCTTTCGTTTGCTGAACAGCTGCCGCCAGCATTTCTGCCGTTACCAGACCATCTGTTCCTTTGGCCGTATCTGCGTTTACATATATAGTTTCATCCAACCCACGGCTCATAGCATCCTTAGATGTGGCCTTGATTTCCTTACCAGCGCCAAAAGTAAGTCCGATGGATTTTCCTCCAAGTATCCTGGCTGTTTCAGAGCCGTATTGAATGGCGTTAAGGTCATATGCACCAATCTTCTGGTTAGCTTTTGAGATGTCGATGGTCATATCGGCGTTCACTTGAATATCTGATTCATCAATCACACGTTTATAGCATACAATCACATTTCCCATGAGTTCATTCCTTTCTTACATTTTGGCAAACGTTACGCAAATGCCGCAGGAGACCACGCGACTGTTTTCATCCCCTGCGGCGGTCATATTACCGATTTGGTTAAACCAATCTGCTTTACTTAATAGCCTTTTAAGTTAGGGAGCCTATTTTCCATTTGGGCCATGGTCAGTTCCTTGAAATCCTGTCCCAGAGTGCAGAAGGTCATATAATCGGTTTCTGCTTGTAGGTAGGTGTCGAGGGTATAATCATGCATTTTGTTGGACAGCTGCTTGATCTGATTGACGGCGAGAGGGGGCTTTTTAGCAATCTTTTCTGCCAGTTTCATAGCCACGTCCATGGCGGTTCCGGCAGGGGCCACCTGATACACCATGCCCAATTCTTTGGCCTGCAGGGCAGAGATGGGATCCCCCTGCATGGCGATAGCCTTGGCCATCATAGGACCAACCAGGCGTTGGAGGGCGTACATGCCGCCAGTATCCGGAACCAGGCCATAGTCCACGAAGAGTTCCACAAAGACTGCGTTTTCGTCAGCGATGAGGATATCAGTGGAGAGCGCAAGGTTTGCGCCTCCGCCCAGACATTTACCTTCGGCTACGCCAATGACGGGAACTCGCAGGGAATAGAGCCTGCGAATCATATTGCCAATTTCCTGCATAATTTCGCGGGACTCCAAGACGTTCTTGGCAAGCTTAGTTTTAATTATGTCTAAAGAACCAGGTCCAAAGGAGATAGGACCCTCACCATGAAGGAGGGCTACATGGATGTCTTTGTCGAATTGAATATCTTCAAAGACGGTAGTTAGTTGATCTACACTTTGTTCAGTAATTCTGTTCCAATCCTCTGGATTGCAAAGTGTGATGACGGCGATATCATTCTTCTTCTCCATTTTGACAACGGTGTCAAACTTGGAGTCGTAATTATGGTACATAGTTTTCACTACCTCCCGCTAAAGTTTATTAAAATTTCTTAAGTCTCATCATTGTGCCTATAAAGTCTTGAAGAGCCTCAACTGAAGCACCACCAATGGCCAGAACTTTTGCGTCTCGCCAAAAACGTTCTACTCCAGTTTCTCGGATTACGCCAACACCGCCGAAAATTTGAATAGCTTCTCGGCAAATCTCTTCGGCGATTTCTGAACCACGGATCTTCATCATCCGTCCCTCGCACAGCACCATCTCACCCTGATCCTTCATGGCATAGGTACTGTAAACAAAGCCGCGCAGTTCTTCAATCATCGTGCGCATCTTCACTAATTTGAACTTGGTCACCTGGAATCGATCATACATAGGCAGACCTCTTTGGACGCGCTCTAGGCTGTATTGAAAGGCCATCTCATAGGCGGCTTCTGCAATACCGAGACCCACTGGGCCGCAGGTGAGGAACTCATTAGTGCAACTGACCGCGGCAGCCATCATGCAGCCACCAACTTGTCCCAGCAAGTTCTCTTTTGGGAGATGCAGATCCTGGAAGGAAATGCTCCCAGTAGCAGAACCGTGCCAGCCAAGCTTGTGTTCCCAAGCACCGATGGTAAGACCAGGGGTATCTTTATCAATCACAAAAGCGCTGATACCGGCGCGAGTTACAGGATCTACTTCAGAAGTAGCTGCGAAGATGACGTAGGCATCGGCTACGCCGATGTTACTCACCAGTACTTTACCACCGTTGATGACCCACTCGTCACCTTCCAACACGGCTTTGGTGGTATGCTCTACATGATTGTCACCGCCAGCTGATTCGGTGGATCCACAGGCTAGAATATATTCACCGGTAGCAGCCTTTGACAGATATTTTTGCTTTTGTTCATGAGAACCCAGCATCGAGATCATGCCTCCAGCAAGCATGGAATGGGCACCCATAGCTACGGTCAATACTGGGCAGGCCTTGGCAATTTCTTCATAAATTAGCGCGGCAGTGGTGTGGTCTAGGCCTAGGCCATCATATTCAGTGGGAATGGTAATTCCTAAAAAACCTAGTTCGCCAGCCCTTTTAAACAGTTTGACAGGATATTCGTCGGTGGCATCGATCTGCATTGCTACAGGTTTAACTTCTTGTTCTACAAAGTCTTTTACGACATTTAGCATTAGTTTACGGTCTTCATTCATATACCACATGGTAGTACCTCCTATAGTTTATTTCATGTTAATTTCGATAATTGCTCTATTGTTTTGGAGAAAGATTAGAAAATGGTATACCCTCCGTCGACTGCAAGGGCAGCTCCATGGATAAAGGAGGCGTCCTCGCCTGCCAGAAACAGGATGGCTTTGCCAACTTCGCTGGGGTCGCCTGGCCGTCCAGCGGGGGACATTTTCACCTTGATGCTCACTGGGTGTTGAGGAATTGCCAGCACCTTGGAAATCATAGCCGTATCGATGGGACCGGGCAGGACGGCATTGACTCGAACGCCTTTTCGGCCATGATCCATTGCCATCTGACGAGTTAGACCCAACATGCCGTGTTTTGCCGTGGTATAAGCCAGCCCGCCACGACCGGCAGCAGTGGAAGCCATGGAAGCTACATTCACAATAGCGCCGCCACCCTGCATCTCCATCAATGGAATTACTCGTTTGCTTAGGCTGAAATGTGCAGTCAGATTGGTGGAGAGGACATTATTCCATTCCTCATAGGTGATGTCGTTCATATTGGAGGTGGATCCTCCAATGCCTGCATTGTTGACCAGAATGTCAATTTTCCCATACGAATCCAGCACCATTTTTACCAGCGCATCGAGATCCTTCTCAGAAGTTACGTCGGACTTTTGAAAGATTGCCTCGCCGCCCATGGCCTGAATCACCTTGATACACTCGTTGCCCAGCTTTTCGTCAATGTCAGACACAACGACTTTTGCACCTTTTTGTGCGAATAGAATTGCAGTGGCTCTTCCAATTCCGTTGCCAGAGCCAGTGACAACCGCCACCTTGTTTTCAAAACCCATACTACTTGCCTCCTGTCCAACTTTTTCTTGCCGGTACGTTACTTCTGCGCCTCCACCAGCTATTAAGGCAGATTATATCGATGCTGGAGGGTGAGTACATCGGCAATAGTTGTAAAAGAGAATGAATTTAAATATTATTCTTATCCATTTGAGACGATCTTTTTTTAGAACAGGATGATCAAGACTGCCTCAAAAGGATGAAAGAAGTATGACTAATCCACGGAAAAAAGTATGAGTATCTGAAAAGTGAGACCGCATACTAAAAGCACCGGTCTGGCATTACAATGAATCTTGCCAGACCGGTGCTTTTGGTGGATAGCTTATGATGAGAGAAGCTATAATTTAATCAGTTTAAGTTTCGCCGCTTTATCCACTGCTTCATATCTCCGGGAAACCTGCAGCTTTTGATAGATAGTGTTGGTGTGGGATTTTATGGTGGAGACGGTAACTCCCAACTCTGCCGCTATTTCCGAATTTGAGAGATTGGTAGACAGCAGATGAAGGACTTTGCGTTCAGTCACCGACAAATTGATAGGAATGTCGTCCATAAAGACAGAGCCTTTGAGTTTTTCATTCATCAGGATATTATGTACCTTGCTCGCACTAAGTAGCTGCTTTATGTATTCCAGCGTTTCCTTGGAATACTGAAATTTGCTCTTTTCTCGGAGCATATGGCTGAGTATCATCTCAACTGTAGAGCCTTCATCAATAAAAATACGGATATAGCCCAGCTCTTTTCCCACTTCTACCGCTTCCAGCATAGCCTGATTCGCTTCTGCCTTGTTGCCATTGCAATATTGGGCAACGGCTTTCAGCACTAGGACCTCTATACGGAACATTCTGCGGTTGTAAAGCAGGGCCATATCCTGAAGTTTCTCTAGAATCAGGAGAGAAACGCCGTACCGTTTTCTCCGAATCAGAATTCGAACCAAAACAGAAAAACGGTAGTAGTCCGCGATACCGATGGAAGATTTGATGTACTGATTGTGAAAGGAATCAAGCCACCGGTCAATTTCCCGCTCTGAAAGGAATTCCAGTTTGGTTTTAACTCGGAAAGCTTGAAAATTCTGCATCAGTTCTTCTGCACCTAGGGTTTTTATGGCTGTTTCCACATGTTCCAGCAGGACATCCAGATCCTCGTAGAAGCCTGCTTTTTGCAGGGATGTGATCAGCAGAGCATATCCGGGGAAAATAGCGTTGATGTTGCTGTTCTTTTCGCCCTTGTTCAGACCTTCGATGGCACAGGACTGGGCTCTATCCAGCAAATTAAACTGATAGGCAATTTCACCGGAGGCAATGTCATCATGGCCGGTCCAGTCGGCACCGTTAATTTTCCTCACCAGCGCATGAATCGCTTTCATCTTTTTGCCTTCTACATCTAAATAGCCCGAGAAATCGCGGATGCCATTCAAGATACTGGGGAGGTTCATAGTTACATGAAGTGATACCTTTTTGGAGCGACTGCCGCTAAGAATTGCGCAATCTTGCTCAAAGCTCATTTGAATATTGTTGACGTCAAAATCAGGCATCAGGATCTTGACACCGGAATAGCAACGGATGAAAGTATCATCCTGATCGGTAATTACCCCATGTTCTTTGATTTCTGCGTATTTTTCACGGCAGATATTATCCCAATGGGCAGCAACCTCCATGTTTCCAGACAGAAAGTTGGAAAACATACTGGCGCAGGACAGGATGGAGGATTTATTGATGTACTCTTCCGGCAGAGCGTCCAAATAAATGTGAGACAGCATAATTTCATGGGTGCCTAATTTTCCGGGGGTCACTTCAAGCAGGAGGGTAGCGAGCTTGTCATAATTCCTAGAATGGAGAAGGCAGTCTAAGGCATGGGAATAGTAGTGGTTTTGGGCATACCATTCAGCAGCGATCTCATTTTGAGCTTTAAGATGGATGCGCTTATGGCCCTTAGCCTTATGCAACAAATATTCTTGAAACATGGGATGAAACCGGAATTTCTTGCTTACGCCGTTGTTAGCCTCAACAATAAGCATAGCTCCGTTGTCCTTAGCCAGCTGAAGATAAACAGCTGCTTTCATGCCGGGGCAGAGGGCCTGGCACAGCTCAGGATAAAGCAAATCTGTTATGGACACTTTCAGCAGAAAGGTCCTAATATCCTGAGCCAAATGCCCCCAAAGATGCTCATCCAGATAATCATAAACAAGACCGGCGTACTTTTCTGGATCTTTGGGGTTCAAGACGTTGTAACTGAAGCGCCTCGCTGAAAGTCCAATGGCAGTCAGCCCCACAGCCCAGCCACGGCTTGTCTGCCAAATGGAGTCGATGTCCTCCTTTGTCATGCTCAAACCGGCATTATCGAAGTATTCCGAGGTTTCCTCCTTAGTAAACTGTAGGCTGTCATATTCAATGACCCCCACACTGCTGTGGAGCAGAAGGGGGATAAAGACGTCAGGAATTGCTTTGTTGGTTAAAATATAAATGTGCCAGCAATAGGGTATTGTTTCCGCCATTTCTTTAATAAACTTGTGTATCTCCGAATTATTTATACAATCATAATCATTAAAAAATAGGTATCGAGCGTCAGTTGGGCCTTTTCTGGAATTGATAACATGTTTTACAAAAACAGTCGCATCTGAGGTAGAATGAATAGGCTGTTCCAGAAGCTCTGGAAAAGCTTCACAAAATGCCTGAAACAACACCTGGATAAAGCAGTTTATTTCATTGTCCCGCGCCTCTAGATTGAGCCAGATATAATTATGATTATAAGCTTTGACAAACTGAGCGGCGGCAATACTTTTCCCATACCCGGAGGGAGCTTGAATAAACACCAGCCTTTTATTGGCGTAATCGTTTAGCAGGGTGATAATCCTTACACGTTCGACCAGTGTGTTTTCCAATAAAGGTGGCAAAAAGTTTGTCTTGGGTAACAAAGTTTGACAACCTCCCGTCCGAATATATGAAATGTATAAATTTATAATAGTTTAATATTTCATCTGCGACAAGCCTTAAACTTTTTTCTTATTGAAAACTTTCATAGTAAGTAGAAGATTTTATCCAATAATTCCACAACTATAGATTACTACGATATCTATAGAATTAAGGCATAATTAAAAGGAATGAGCCCTGATAAATATAGGGCTCATTCTCTTAAGGTCGTCTGATTAAATTTTGTCTAACTTTCCGGGTTACATAGTAATCTGCATTCTTATCGATTCATTTAAAAATAATTTCATTATCCGAGAATGGATTCTTGCGTATAGCCAATGAAAATAGGTACGGATATTCGTTCTTAAGATGAATCATATATTCAACCCATTCTCGAATTACAAGTTGATACGATCTCTTTATATCTATAGAGAGATGATTAAAGTCGTTTGTCGGAAGATCAGTAAAGGTGTTCCTATTTTCGAGTTCATCCAACACATGATAGACTGACCATAGCATATCTGTGAAATGATCATGTTCTAGGAGATTCGGATTTTTAAACATACTCAAAATATACGGTTTTTTCGTGATAAGGAAGTTCTTCAAGTCCAATAAATCTCCGGCTCGGCTATCCATTGCATAATCAAATTCACTCGCGAATTGCAATGTTTTTTGGTTATTAGGATTAATTAAGTTTTGCTCAGAACCAAACTCCTTTTTGAGTATCTCCAAGTTCGTATTAAACTGCGAAAGGTTTTGAATTAACGAGGATCCTACTTCTGTATAAAAAGCGCTGATTACAACCTGCATTTTTTTAAATTTCTCTTGCTTTTCTCTTTTGTTCAAGTACTTATCTAAAATAAAAGAAATCAAGACAACTTCGAGGGGCATAAAAGCTAAATCCTGAAACAGCAAAAAAAACGTTTCATGTGAATTATGGAATAGTAATATCTGCAGCAAATAAACGATAATAGAGCTAACCACCAAGGCAATACCAATCGTCAGGTTACTTTTATAGTCTTTAATATGTCCACACCGCCTTCAATAATAGTAAGTTAACATTATTCGACTTTATAACCTATTTTTACAATAATCTCATTTGTCATCAAAAAAATCAAGCATGAAAGTGTTGCACTCCGAACCATTATTTAATATACGGTTTTAAAAAAGGCCTAGGCAATAATCCCTAGGCCAAAATTTTCAATGGCTAAGCCACTCAGAGTTTACCGATTATTACCAACAATAGAGCTATAATTATCAACAATGCCACTAAAATACCTAAAAATCCTATAAGCACTATTTCACCCCCCATTTAGGCTCCTACAATAATAGTTCTTGATATATGGTATTCAACATGTCCATTATATGTTCTGCTTAGCGAGACGCTGGTTGGTGAGTCAATAGACAAGTTTGCGAATTGTCAGGTCGATTTTGTTGATCGGTCTGATTACTTTGTATTTCTATAAAATAAATATTTCTAAGATCTTTAGGAGGAGATCAAGGGAAAATGTGGAAGGTGGTAGTAGAGGTAGAGTATCAGGGCAGTTAGAAGACGGTCAAATGACTAAATCGTTTGGAGGAATAAGTATGCCATCATGTAAAGAAATTCTGATCACACAAATGCGTGCCTGCCACAATCAGAATGGATGGTTTGCTCCGTTGAACGTTGCCCTACGGGGAATAACCGCAGAACAGGCCGCACAACGAGGTGGCCAATCTACAAATTCGATCTTAGGCATAGTTCATCACCTTGTATTCTGGAATGAGCGCTATCTGCAACGGTTTAAGCTGGGGGCTGTACTTCCTCTTGATATTTCCAACGCCGAGACGTTCGAATATATAGATTCTGGCGAAATTATAGAAGGCTGGGACGATTTGCGACAAAAATTAGATCATCTATTTACCCAATGGGAAGAGGCCATCATCAAATGTGATGATTCTAAGTTGGACAGTCAGGTTAACCCGGGTGATGAATTATGGTGGACCACCTTGGCAAATTTGGTAATACACAATGCAAATCACATAGGGCAAATTGTCCATATTCGGAAAGAACAAGGTTTATGGGAAACATGGGGAAGCATTGGATGAAATCACAGCGCAACTGAGTCATTCCAGGCATGTACGGTGGGATGTGTCTAAGGCCTCTATTTACAATAAAAAGGGGAAAAGAAATTGTCATTTGTATTACAAATCCTTGTTGTCATAACTGGTTATATTCTGGCTTACCTTTTGGGTCGGCAATTTAGGTATTTGATACCGAAGGGAAAAGAATTCGAGATTGGTTCGGCCTGTGGCATAGGAGTTATGATCATTTTTATGACCAAAAATTTTTGGTTACCGTCAGACAAAAATGATTTGTATTTAGCAATAGGTTTTGGATTAGCGTCAGGCTTAGCAAATAGTATTATAAACTTTGGACGAAACAGAAAATAGAAATTTGTGAATCTCTGTTTTAGAGACCTAATTGTTGTACGTTAATGTCTATTTATCACAGAGATTTCAATTTAGAAAATTGACATTGACAATTTAAAATTCATTGCATATAATCAAATTGTAAACAATGTATTTTAAATTGGAGGAACAATGATGAATATATATGACTTAAGTGTAAAGGATGCCAACGGAAAAAATATTTCATTAAAGGAATATAAAGGTAAAGCATTACTGATTGTCAATACTGCTACAGGTTGCGGTTTTACTCCACAGTATAAGGGGTTGCAGGAATTATATGATCAATATAAGGATAGGGGATTTGAGATATTGGATTTCCCCTGTAATCAGTTTTTAGGTCAAGCGCCAGGCGAAGACCAAGAAATTGTTGACTTTTGTCAGTTGAAATATGGCGTTAGCTTTAAAACTTTTTCAAAAATCAATGTAAATGGTTCTAAAGCTGAACCTTTGTTTTCTCTTCTGAAGAAAAACAGTCGTGGACTGATGGGTTCTTCAATCAAGTGGAATTTTACAAAATTTCTTGTATCTAAAGATGGTCAGATTGCGGGCAGGTTTGCTCCCAACGTTGAGCCAGGTAAGCTGCAAAAGGAGATTGAAGCACTATTATAAAAAATGGACAATCAAATTTTGCTCAAATGGGGCGAAACAGACTGCTCAGCCTGTTTCGCCTCATTTACTTCGAGTGAGATGTTAGGATATCCTGTGCATCGTTAACTTTGTTATAGCATGGACTCTTGGGGCTAATTTCTATATCGAATGAGGTGTGAATTCGGTTGACATTAGTAAAATAGTTATTAAACTTAAGGGGAACGATAGCCAATGTCAAGGTGATAAATATACATATAGATAATTCACGATATCCTAATATTGAGGAGGGATAGTGAGTGAAGAAGGTTTTAGGGTTGGTGGCTTCACAACGAAAGCTAGCTAACGGAGAGATTCTAACCAAAGAGGTGGCAGCTACGGCGGGAGAGGACTGCCAACTTGAACTATTAAGGCTGGCCGATTTAAAGTTGGAATTATGCCGTGGCTGTTATGCTTGTTTGAAGTCAGGTGGGAAATGCCCCATAGATGATGATCTATATTTTCTGGTAGAAAAAATTAAAGCTGCTGACGGAATTATACTCTCCGCTCCTTGTTATGCTCTAGGGCCCGCCGCAGTGACTAAAGTACTGGGCGATCGCATTATCGCTCTAGCCCAAATCATCGACGATTTTTGGGGCAAGCCCTGTGTGGTTATCACAACTGCAGGCATCGTAGGTTGGGAGGGTTATACTTCGTCTGCCCTTAATACAGTAGCCAGATTTATGGGCTTCGAGCTTAAAGATAGCCACATGTTCATGGGAGCTTTGCCTGGCGAAGGGATATTGGGAGATGGAGCCTTATTTAGAGTAAGGGAGATGGGGCTGGCTTTATTTGGGCAAGCTCGCCAACCAGGAAAAGGTGAGTGTCCTACTTGTTGGTCTGATATATGGAAGTTTCCTCAGGCAGGAACCGCAGTTTGTCCTATCTGTGGTCAGACAGCCAGCTTGGTTGCGGGGGAAAATGGAGTTCAGTGGGTATACAACGATTTAAGCAACATGTTCAAAAAAGAGCAGTTGAAACATCACTTCCAAGAGTGGCTGGGTGGAAAGGTTCAGGAATTCATTTCTCGCCGGAAGGAGTTGGCGGTAGTACGAGATCGCTATAAAGGGAATAATTTCTGACTAGGTAAATGACGAAGTTAAGCAAGGCTTCAATAGAAACTCATCTATAAAACAAGAGGATATACAACTGTATCAGCTGATTTGTTACTAATCTTGGCTTAATGGGATTATGGTAAAAGATAACAGTTGACAGAGTGTGCTAAAAGGGGTATTCTAATTGAGCGCCACGAAGACGCACACTGAATGAACAAGTGAGGGGTTAAACCTTCAAACTATTCAATCTAAACACAGTAATTTAATCGTTGACAACGCAAGTTGAAAATGCTAAGATGTAGATCCGGCCCAAAAGGGTGCAGGGATACAAACTCATAAAACATGGACTTTAATGGTCTTTGAAAACTAAACAACAAGGACAGCCAATGAGAGAAACTCTTAGGAGTTTCAAAAAAACAATGAGCGAATCATCTTCTTCAATAGAGAAGTGAAATAACTTTTTTTGGAGAGTTTGATCC
>NZ_SPQQ01000014.1 GCF_004766045.1 Desulfosporosinus fructosivorans | reverse complement strand
CTTCGCTTCCTGCCTCGGAAGCTTCCACAGCGGCAGTAAGTCCGCTTATTCCCCCTCCAACCACTAGAATACTCTTATAGGCCATCCTGCTACCTCCCTTATATGTCGATAGACTCTCAGCTTTCACCGAGTCAGCTGGCACAAGGATTTCCTTGAACCAACCTTATAGCATTCCTTCTACTTATATAGTAGAAGGATATTTGCTTTCAATCGAGATAATCTGGAAATGACTTAATAAATAAACCCTCTTAAAGCAACTTGTGAATTTAGACACATCTCTTTGTTATCTGGAAAATGATTTGTTTCACATATACAAACATTTGGTGTTTTATTCGTCAAATAATGTCTAATAATTAAAACGTGAGAAATTGCACAAAATCACTTTATACATACCTTCTCACAAACTAAGACTAGCACTAAAGTCATAATGAGTCAATATGGTCGTAATTAATATATTGTATAGCTGACAAAATCTTTAGTAAACTTTCGATGGGCAATTCTGTCGTAATTTCGCGAATTAAATTAATAATACTTCGACCTGTTTCCAACTTAAGAAGACTTAAACACACTAACTAATTAAAATGCTTCGACCTTAGGTAGTCTAAGTCTATCAAAGACCACCTAAGGTCGGTTGGAGTATTTATAACGTAATCGTTACTAGCTTACTGTACTTCTTAACACTGTCTCAGTGACAACAGGGATTAGCCATAATAATAACTAATTATGAGAGTAGAAATACATATATTGGAGTACATTTTATTATCCAAAGGCCATTGATCCTTCCACTTCTCTTTGGCGATTAATCACAACTGAAATCACAAATACTGGAGAACATGTTCGACTAAAAAGTGTATTTACTGGTTTTTTTCTAGGTACAGTTTAATTAGAGCTTGTGTTCCGCTGTTTTCGTCTCCTTGTTCTGCAAGTTTATCATACAATGATTTGGCCAATTCTAAACCTGGGGTAAGTAGACCCATTTCTTGAGCAGAAGCCAAGGCGATCGTCATATCCTTAATAAAGTGTTTAACATAGAACCCTGGTGCGAAATTATTGACTAACATACGGGGAGCCAAGTTAGTTAATGAAAAACTCCCAGCAGCTCCTGATTCGATACTCTTCAAAACCGTTTCTGGTTTTAATCCAGCCATTTTCGCATAAGCAATTGCTTCACATACCCCGATCATAGTTGAGGCAATCGCGATCTGATTACACATTTTTGTGTGTTGACCAGCACCAGCTTGACCTTGTAGAATAACATTTTTTCCGACGAAGTTAAAAATTGGAACTAGAGCATCAAATACAGCTTCGTCTCCACCTACCATAATAGCCAGACGAGCTTCTTTTGCACCTATATCCCCACCCGAAACAGGAGCGTCTAACGCATATAGTCCCTTAGCGAGTGATTCATCATAGATTTTCTTAGCCAAGGCGGGAGCTGACGTTGTCATATCCACTAAATAACTTCCGCTCTTAGCATGACTGATGATTCCGTCTTTTCCGAAGTACACTTGTTCAACATCTTTAGGATATCCAACCATGGTGATAATCACATTACTGCGAGTAGCCAACTCCGCGACAGTATCTTGCCAAACCGCGCCCATTTGAATTAGCTCTTCTGCTCTAGCCTTTGTACGGTTAAAAACTAGCACTTGATAACCAGCCTTTAATAAATGGCCTGCCATACTCTTACCCATAACTCCTGTCCCTACAAAACCAATGATCGAATTCTCTTTTGTAATTGCCATTTTCCTATAAACTCCCCTTTCAAAAATCTGCAGAAAAACTATTGTAGATTGAAGATCTAAAATCTTGCACGAAACTTAAGAACTTCAAGTCTATACACTTAGTATACCCATATCTAGAAAGGGAGATAGACAGGATTTTGATCCTGTCTATCTCCCTTTCGTCCAAATTACTACTTAGTAGCTTTCCAGAGACCGTGAAGGTTGCAATATTCTCTAACTTCTACTACATCGTCAGCTTTGACGAGAAATGAAGCTTCTGGTGCTTGGTTTGGAGCTAGTTCAGCTCTAAGAACTTGTTCCTTCGTTAAGACTTCGATGAATCGGATATAATGCTTTTCCTCCATCGGGTGGGCTACACTACCAACTTTAACTTTAACCCCTCCGTCGATACTCTCAACCACGGGAACATGTTTTTCAAGGCTTGCGTCCGTAGTACCCGCCTCTAGTTTATCCATAGGTTTGTTACAACAGACTAGTGCAGATGCTCCAGCATTAACAACTTCAATAACATTTCCACAAATACTACATACATAAAGTTCTCTCAAGTTTGTCATTAAATATGCCCCCATTCTTTTTTGCGTAACCTTTTATTAGTATTCTCCAAAAGCTTAATATTTTCCTCCTTGTAAGTACTTCTTTTTTATAATTATATTTAAGTGATCTTCCTTTCAGTCCAATGAACTGATTTAACGAAAGTTGAACATCGAGACTTCCGGGGGGAGTCTCACGGTTGAATAAGATATTATTAAAATTTTTCAGAATATTAAATAAATATATACTACAACTATATTTTTCACTATAATATAGTTAATAGCGTATGAATACCCATTCAGTCCGCTTAGACGTTATAAGCTTAGCATTAACGAGGAGGTAGCAAAAATGAACGATGCTACGACCAGTGAACCGCTTATCCCTTGGACAAAACATTATGATTCCGAGGTTGCTATAACACTTAGCTACCCCGAAATAACGCTCGACGCATTATTCCACCGGAGTGTCGAAAACCACGCAGAGGCCATTGCTTTGATCTTTTTCGGCCTTGAGATTAGTTATAAGCAATTAGGACTCTATGTAAACAGCTTAGCCACAGCGCTTATAGACATTGGTATTCAGAAAGGGGATCGAATCGCCCTTCTACTACCAAACTGCCCCCAGTATGTTATGTCTTATTATGCCATCTTGAGCATCGGCGCAGTGGTCGTTCCTGTTAATCCTCTAAGCACCGAGCCTGAACTTTTACACATTTTTCGAGATGGTCAGGTACGCACTGCGATATGCTTGGATCTCTTAGCAGGACGGTTAGAAAATGCAAGAGATACTTGCCAGGGTGCAGGCGAGCATCATCTTTTAGAACATACTTTTTATACCGCTCTTAATGAATTTATGCCCTTACCTATCAAGGCTCTTTATCGTCTGTCCCGAAAGATTTCTAGAGAGGCTAAGGCCCGATTAGCACAATGCGTGTGGTTCAGAACTCTAATTCATAAAGGAACACCGCTCAATCACACTAGTAATTTAGATCTTCATCAGGATGTTGCCCTTCTCATTTATACAGGAGGAACTACCGGCAAACCTAAGGGGGTTATGCTTTCTCACTACTCCTTAGTTGCCAATGCAACCCAAGGAGCAGCCTGGGTCCAGATGGGAAAAAGGGATCGTCTTCTCGCTGTTCTTCCAATATTTCATGGCTTCGGCATGTCAGTTTGCATGAATGCACCTTTGATCTCAGGTGCCTCCTGCGTCCTAATACCACGCTTCAATGTTGATGACATTCTCAAAGGAATACACCGCTTCCATCCCACCCTCTTTGCCGGAGTACCGACAATGTACATTGGTCTTATTAACCATTCCCATTTAGTAGATTATAACCTTTCTTCTTTGCGCGGATGTTTTGTCGGAGCAGCGCCCTTAGCCCCTGAGGTCAAGCACCAGTTTGAAGAACTCACAGACAGCAAACTCATGGAAGGATATGGGCTAACTGAAGCCGTCACGGCGCTCTGTGCTAATCCATATCGGGGAATCAACAAGACAGGTAGTATTGGGATCCCCTTTCCAGATGTCATAATGCGCATTAGAGATAACGTGACTGGTGAAATAGACCTGCCCCCCCTTGAAGTCGGCGAAATTGTACTCAGAGGTCCCGATGTTATGTTGGGTTATAACAACCGACCTCAAGATACAGCTTCTACTATTCGAGATGGTTGGCTCTACACCGGAGATATGGGCTACATGGACGAAGATGGCTATTTCTTTATTGTGGATCGAAAAAAAGACATGATTATTACTGGTGGATTCAATGTATATCCTCGTGAAGTAGAAGATGTCCTTTATCAGCACCCTGCAGTTAAGGAGGCAAGTGTCATCGGCATTCCTGATGACTATAAAGGAGAATGTGTCAAAGCATTTATCACCCTAAGGGATGGTGCAACCGTTAAAGAACCTGAGATCATTTCTTATTGTAAAGAACATCTAATACTCTACAAAGTCCCTCAACAGGTTGAGATTCGCTCCGAACTTCCGCTGACTGCAATTGGCAAAATACTTAAACGAGCCCTCCGCGAGGAAAACAGTGGTGTTCAAGCACATCCCCTTCCCACAGACACCAGACTTGGGTCTTAAATATAACTTGGATTACCCTAAGCCTCCAGGTGCCAGCGCCTTAATTGCACCGCTACTGTCCAACCATAAATACAAAGCAAATCATTTAAACCTAACGAGAGGAGAAAATCTAATGTCAGAACTAAACGAGCAAACTAACTTCAATAAATCCTTAGACCTGCTCCTCGAAGAAGCTAATCTCAATGGTGCAGCACGCTTAGAACGCTACCCACAAAGGAGATTCTTCGGCTATTTTTGCTCATATTTCCCGGAAGAACTCATTCTTGCCGCTGGTTTAGAACCATTGCGGCTCTTACCAGAGGCTGGAAATTCTACTCCGGCTGAACTCCCCGCCTACTGTTGTTCTTTAGCTAAGGGAACTCTCGACATGGCAATTTACGGAAAGTGGCAAGATCTTGTTGGAATAGGCTTTACTCATACCTGTGACACGATGCAGTGTCTAAGTGGGATCTGGGCTGCGAGTGGAAATAGCCAAACTATCGACATTGTTCCACCAGTCATGTTGAACACTAGCGGGGCCTCACATTATTATCTCGCTGAAATGCACACGCTCTTGGAAGCACTGATGACACTGACCCAGCAGAACATTAATGAAGAAGCTTTGCTAGACGCCATGAAGCTATGCGCCTACACACGTAAATTGGCAACTGAACTTGATACACTACGTCCAAACCTTCCTTCCGCTTTGGTCTCTGCCATACTCAGAGCTGGGCAAGTTATGCCTCGTTCTGATTATACCCAAGCACTCGAGAATTGCCTACCTACTTTAAAGGACATAGCGCTACCACCCGTTAACCGCGTTAAAGTCCTCGTTAGCGGCGCCATAGTTGAAAATGACAGTCTTTTCAATATGATCGAAGACTTAGGAGGTAGGGTCGTCGCCGATGATACTTGTAGTGGTTATCGCCACTTTTCGGGACCCACCGTAATGGGAGCAGAAAATCCCCTTTCAGACATCGTCCAGCGGTACTCTGCAATGCCTCCCTGTCCGTGCAAAAATCGCAGTCTGAATGAACGGATGTCCTATTTATGCGATCTAGCCCAACAACGACATGTTGACTGTGCAATTATTGTCATCCGGAAATACTGCGATCCCCATGCCTGGGATGCTGTTGAACTATCCAAGTGTTTTCAGAATAACGGAATTCGCACCCTAACCTTGGAACTTGAAGGGGCCGATGTGGGCGGGCAAGAGAGAACCAGACTCCAGGCCTTCTTAGAAAGTATGGTCGAAGATGCTAGATTGTAAAGGAGAGCACAATACATGGTGAAAAGAAATTACCGTCCTCTAATTAGTGTCAAAGCCCTCCAGAAAACCATGGGGCGTTATTATGCCATTACGAACAATCACCGCTACTGGGGCAAACCCTTGCGACGACCCTTAGCTTGGGTCACTAGCGGGGCTCCGGTCGAACTCCTCCGTGCCTTTAAGATTCATTCTGCTTATCCTGAACAATATGCCGCAATCTATAGTGCCCGCAAAGCGACCGTGGGCTTGTGTGAGATCGCTGAAGCAGCTGGGTATTCTCAGGATCTCTGTTCCTATGCCCGGTCAAATATCGGCGGAGTTCTCAGACCAGACCTCGCCCCTTTAGGTGGAATGCCTAAACCCGATCTCTTGGTCGCTTGTAATAATATTTGTGGAACCGTGCTGAAGTGGTATGAGGCATTAGCGCGCCATTTTAAAGTACCACTACTGGTTCTGGATACACCATTTCTCACAGCTGAATTAACTCAGCAGGCTAAAGACTACGTTTTAGAACAATTATACGCGATGGTTACGGACTTGGAAAAAATAACTGGTCGTCGCCTCGATGCAAAAGCCTTAGCAAAACAGATGCACCTAAGTGCTGAAATCACTTCGCTCTGGAAAGAAACGCGCCAGTATTGCCAAGCTAATCCGTCTCCCCTTAATGCTCCCGATCTCTTTATCCATATGGCGCCCATCGTCGTTCTTCGTGGCTCACAAGAAGGAATTGACTATTACCGCAAACTCGTAGCTGAAGTCAAAGAGCGTGTCGAGTTAGGGCAGGGCGCAGTCGAAAACGAGCGCATTCGTTTGGTCTGGGATAATATTGCTATCTGGCCTCAATTATTTACGTTTTATAAAATGTTTGCGGATAAAGGCGCATGTTTTGTCTCCGATACCTATAGTGGCGGATGGGCATTCGAGCAGGTTTCAGGCGATCCGATGGAACGATTAGCTGCGACTTACACTGAGGTTTTCCTCAACCGATCCCCCGATTTCCGGGCTAACCAGTTGACTAATTTAATTAGGGACTACAAGGCGGATGGTTTTGTAATGCATTCCAATCGTTCCTGTAAGCCCTATTCATTAGTTCAAGAAGTGATCCGCAGAAAAGTGATGAACGAAACAGGGGTTCCTGGATTAGTGATCGAAGCAGACATGGCTGATCCTAGAGCATACGCAGAAGAACCCATCCGCAATCGAGTTCAGGCTTTCCTAGAAACATTCGATTAACCCCAAATCTCGAACCTCTTAAAAATAGTTTATGGAGGGAATACATGCAAAAGTATTTTGTTGGAGTAGATATTGGGTCCCTGACAGTTAAAGTTGTCCTGCTCACCGATGATTTAGAAATCCTCGGTACCTCGATGACCCGAGCAGGCTTCAGCGGACGAGATGTCGCTACTCGCCTAAAAGACCAACTTCTCGCTGATTCTAGGTTAACCTCTCAAGATGTCAGTGCCACAGTCGCCACCGGGTATGGTCGGGTCACTTTTCCCTCAGATCGGGAAGTATCCGAAATCACTTGTCAAGCCAAAGGGATTAGTCATCTCTTCCCAAGTGCCCGAACTGTTATTGACATCGGTGGACAAGATAGCAAAGTAATAAAATTATTACCAAGCGGTAAAGTCGCAGACTTTGCTATGAATGACAAGTGTGCTGCTGGAACAGGTCGTTTTTTAGAAGTCATGGCTACAGCTCTAGAAGTTGAATGGCATGAAATCGGAGCCTTAGCCTCTGCCTCCGAAAATCCTGCACAAATTTCCTCATTTTGTACGGTTTTCGCCGAGTCAGAAATCATTTCTCATGTATCTTCGGGTGCACGAAAATCAGATATTCTAGCTGGAGTGTGTGATTCAGTCGCCAGTAGGGTAGCTTCTATGACAAGGCGTACTGGCTTGGAACCGGATATCGTGTTCACTGGAGGAGTTGCACATAATCAAGGGGTTGTTAATGCACTAGCAAAACAGCTCGGCTATCCCCTTCTTGTCTTCAGGGAGCCGGTAATCACTGCAGCTTTGGGTGCAGCCATACTTGCTCGGGAGATCCGCAAAGTTTAGTTTATTACGAGCAAAGGCCGGAGTTCCATTGAACTCCGGCCCTTGCCAATATTTATTCAGCTTTAATGTCAATGTCCTCTTTCTTAACTTCATTATCACACTTAACTTCATTATCACAAGATCCGTTGTGCTCTTGATGGTGGTGATGTTGAAAATGTGCTTTAGCAACTTGTCGAGCTTTACCCATAAATTCTTTCCAGGCATCCACCATTTCATGATGAGCATTGATAATTTTCTCATCCCCGCTCACTTCGATTCTAAACCCATTATCAGTTTTGGTAAACTTGACCCCAAATTCCTTGTCGCTCATTGAATAAGCCCTCCAAACTATTTTTATTGACATCATGTTTAATAACAGTTCCCATAGTTCGATAATGATGATGGTCTAATGAAGTACACCTAAGACTTGCTTTGTCGATGGGAATGTGTACGCCATTTCATCTGCTTTTCTGCTCGTTTACGCAAGTTATTTATTAAGAGAAAACCAAAAACTCCCATGAGGCACAGTAATTTAGCGGCCAAACTTTCTTGTCCATTACTCAAAACAAGTATATAACCAATCCCGGTAGTTGCCAATAAAACAGTCCACATCAGACGATTTGCTAGGGTCTCCTGAAACTTCAATTGCCTAAGAATCGGACCCATCTCGACCTTGACTTGAACATCTCCAGAGCGAAAATCCTTTAAGGTCTTCTCTAACAAGGGTGGGATCTCCACCGTTGCTAGAGCTACCGTTTTTGCTTTCTGCCAAACCAATTGCAGGGGTGAGAAGTCTTCACCGAGGACCTGCTTAGCATATGGCTTAATTACTGACATAATATTCATGTTTGGGTCTAGCCCAGCTGCAATCCCAGATAATGTACCAACAGCCCTACCTAAAAATGTATAGTGTGCTGGAATTTGAAACGGTTCGGAGTATATGAACTCACGCAATTCACCCAAAAACTTGTCCACCTGTATGGTGCCCAGTTCTTCAAAGCTAATATCTTTAAGCTCAAAAAGGAAAATAGTAATGGCCTTTTGCAAACTTAAGAGGTTAGCTACAGGCTTGATAAACCCCATTTCTTGCAGTGCCTGGGACAACTCTTCGGGATTACTGTTGATGACTCCACTGATCAGTTTACGTACGGATCGTTTGTTAGCATCAGTAATCCGCCCCACCATACCAAAATCGATAAAAATGATTCCTCCGTCCGACCGTACAAACAAGTTTCCTGGATGCGGGTCAGCATGATAAAAGCCATGTATCAAAGCCTGCTTTAGATAGGCATCTACTAAGGTACCCGCTACCGTTTCTGGTTCAAGCCCTACTGCTAGAAGTCCCGCGCGGTCGTTTACCTTATATCCGCCGACAAACTCCATTGTCAGGACCCGCTGTCTGGAGTGTTCCGGATAAACAAGCGGGGCTGAAATCATGGGATCATCTTGGAAATTAGCTTGAAACCTCTCCAGATTGGCCAACTCTTGCCGATAGTCTAACTCTTCCCGGAGCGTAGCGCCAAATTCATCATAGATATCGTCAAAATCCGCATACTTCTCCCACTTGGTAAAAATCTTCAACATCCAGATCACACCCCGGAAGGCTGCCAGATCGATTTCAATAATTTCCTCAATACCTGGGCGCAAGACTTTTACAGCCACGACTTCTCCGGAATGCAAAACTGCCCGGTGTACCTGTCCTAAAGAGGCCGCAGCAATATGGTTATCCTCAAACTCAGCAAAAATAGTTTCCACCGCATTGCCAAGTTCTTTGGCAATCACACGTTTAATTTGGGCTGTTCTTACAGGTGGTACTTCATCTTGTAGCAGAGCTAGTTCCGACGTATATTCAGCAGGAAGCATATCTACACGAGTACTAAAAAACTGCCCTACTTTGATCAGTAGACCTTCTAATTCCAGAGCCGTCTCGCGGAAACGAATTGCCTGATTGCGATATAGCTCAGGTAGGCGCCCCTCTGTTCGCTGACCATATAATTTGCGCAAAAATTTGTACCAGGCAATCTCCAGGAGAAAGCCAGCAAACAACCGTAGAATTTTCTCTGTTCGAAATACTTTTGAGTGGGATGCCATAAGGGTTACTTCAACTCCTGTTCAACGGTATTACTATATGGATATAAACAAGTCATTTAATCATGAGCTGCAATTAATCCCAATATACCACGGAAGCTTCACATACACCTAGTTTATCCAATTCCAAACTACTATTCCCTTAAATATAACTTTATCATTTCTGTTCAAAGGTGCATAAGTCTTACTGGCCTCATTGACACTTCCCCTGCTTAGTTGATATAGTCTATTGAATGATTATATGATTTCGCGTCAAACATTGTTAGTCATAAACTAAAGCGCATATACTAGACTCAATTCTGCTTAAGGTGGCACACCATAGGGAATTGTAGGGCATCAAATTAAAGGGAGACTGATTGTTACATGAATTTCGAACAAATTTACTACGCCAATAGCCAACACAAGGAGCATTTCTTAGCTCTATTAACACAAAAAAAATCAAACGAATCAAGCTATTTTGCTGCCTATTACATACTTACCTCAACCAAAGAAATTTGGTCCTCTACAAAAAGACATACCACTTTAGAAGTAATCGATTTTGCTAAAATCTTAGAACAAGGGTTTGCCAGTAATCACAAAGCTCTTATTTTGCTTGCCCAACATTTGTACATGGCCAGCACTAACTTTGACTTGGATCGTGCTCTAGAAAGTTGGGATCAGACCAGTTACAGCATAGCTTTGCAAGCTATTAAACTGCGTTGGTCACTCTCACGTGAGAGTATGGAAGATTTTTTAGAGTAAACACTGAAAACAATAGGACTCAACGCGATTAAAGCCGGTTACTCCATTTAGAAGTAATCGGCTTTAAAATTTGTGTTTTCAATTCTTGTATGACTAGGGAGTCTTCGTTAAGGATGAATCCGTAAATTCACAGTTATAATAGAGGTGAAAACAGACGGGCGCTCGATTCTTTAATACGGTTTGAAAGTGGACGCAATTTGTAGTCTGCCAATACTATTTCTTCACTATCGGCGAGATCCTGATGAAAGTCCTGTTCCAAACGTTGAGCAAAGTTACAATTATAGATAAAGGCACTGATTTCAAAATTTAAGCTGAAACTCCGAATATCAAAATTAGTCGATCCTACTACCCCAATTTCCCCATCGAGAATAAGGACTTTGGCATGGAGTATTCCTTTTTGGTAACGATAGATTCGGACACCTGATTCAAGTAATTCTTCAACATAAGAATGTGACGCCCAATAGGTAAGCTTGTGATCTGGAACTCCTTGGAGGATAATTCTGACGTCTAAACCGCTGAGTGCAGCAGTTTTCAAGGCCATGACCGACCCCTCGTCTGGAATAAAATAAGGAGTTTCAATATAAATTGTCTTTTCAGCACTCGTCAAAGCCACAAAGAATATTTGTAACATGGATCCCCAATCTGAGTCGGGACCAGTGGCCGCGATTTGCGTGAGTTGAGTTCCTAACTGTGGTGAATGCGGATAGTACATCGGACCACTAATATCTTCATGAGTACCAACATACCAATCATTTAAAAAAACCGTTTGCAGAAAATTTACCGAATCTCCCTCTAACTTAAGGAAAGTATCCCGCCAAAAGCCGATTTTCTTATTACGTGACAGATATTCATCTCCAACGTTCAGTCCCCCGAGAAAGCCTACTCGACCATCAATCACAACAATCTTCCGATGATTGCGTAGGTTAAGTCTCCTCGAAAAGAAAGGAAAGCGGACAGGATAAAATCCGGCCATCTCAACCCCAGCTTTTCTCAGCTCTCCAAATCGTTTCTCTAGGGATCTGTTTCCCAATCCATCCACAAGGACGCGTACCTTGACCCCCTCAGACGCTTTACGCATCAAAAGGTTAAGGATATCCCTCCCAATGGCATCATTATGAAAAATATAATATTCCAAATGAATGTGGTCCTCAGCATCTTCTAGTGCCGCAAATAATGCTCTAAACGTCTTTTTTCCGTTGGTCAGCACTTCGGAACGATTATTGAGAGTCAAAGGTGCATTGGCATCGTTAAGCAAGAGTCTGGCGAGCTTTTTATTCATTGGAATATCTCCTGCTTGGTCAACGTCCTCTGCGCTGGGTCTCACCTGTCTGTCTATCAGAATTTCCTCGGTTTCCTCCAGTCTCATTTGCTTGTGGCGAGACAGGCGGCGTTTCAGTACAACGCGTCCAAAGAGAATATAAAGTAGAGCGCCCAAAATCGGTAAGGCTCCTAAAATTAAAAGCCAAATTATTGTTTTTGTCGGATCTCTATTTTCTAAAAATATAACAGATCCTAAAAATACAAGCTGAGTGAAAGTAATTAAGAAGACGATCGCAACGAAAATAGAAATGAGTTTAGCCTCCCCTAAAAAACGTCCTTAACAATTCTCTGTAAGTCACTAGCAGAACGACACCGATAAACTTTCGAACAATACTTTTGATACTCTTTCATCATATTATCAGGCTCGTCCCACTCCTGAGAGTCTAATGGATTTAGCCAAAACACATTGCGGGCTTTACTAGAAATCTGTGCTATGTATTCCGATTGAGCGGGTCGATAGTTATTTTTCCCATCTCCCAATATCACAACGGTCGCACGAGATGAGAGTTCTCGGAGATTGTACTCAACCAGTTCCCGAAATACATTTCCGTAATCCGTAAACCCAGAACTAGCCTTATGCCCCCAACTTTTGATCTCTTGTTTCACTCCGCTGGGATCATCATCCCAAACAAAATCCGAGACATCCCAGACAGAATCGATAAAAAAGAATACACGTATCTTTCGGAAGCGGGCCCTTAGGCACGTAACCATATATATCAGAAATTCAACAAACGGTGCCATTGAATTTGAGACATCGCATAACACCACTAGTTCTGGTACACGAGGAATTTTCTGACGGTAACTTAAATTAAAAAGAATTCCATCACATTGTACGCTTTGCTTAATAATCCGGGAAATATCGATTGAACCTCGGCGGCTCGTTTTCCAACGCGAGCCTGGTCGTTGTGCCAACTTACGCGCCCATTTTCGAATACTTGACTTTACAAGGTCTTTTTCTTCATCTGTTAAAGTGCTTAATGGCTTAAATAACCAATGCTGCCGTGCCAAAGGTTCCCAACTGTTCTCGTGGCTAACCTGCGCCATCAATACCTGCTGGCGAACTTCTTGCATTAAAGATGCCCTACTATCCAGATGTGTATACCAGGCTTCTTCTGGAAGTTCCCTGCGTTGATAAGCTAAATCATTGGAATTGATCCAAGTATAATAGTCTATTTCTGCCAGAATTTTTTGAACCATTTCTTCAAGTTCTAATCCACTACAGGTTAGCTCAACAATCCGGGCAAAAGGAATTAGATTAGTTAGGTGTGAAGAGTTTAAAATATTACCTTTAGTAGTAAGGCTGACTCCGCCACTGCCACGGCCTACTCCTTGTCCTCCTATTCCAGCACTGTCTTGATTCTCTTCTAAGACAACATTTTCTTCCTGGTCCTCCGAATAGTCCTGAACATTCAACTTTGGATTTTCTATGAGGATTCTCCATAGCGTCTCAAACATCACTAAATCCTGAGGACGATGGATAAATAGCGATTTCAGAATCTGTTTTTCCGATAAGTCAGGAAATTGATCCAAGCAAATTTGGGCATCCAGTATGTCTTGGGAGGAAATAGACACCGAAACCGCTCTTAGGGCATGTACTAACCGTATAAAATCCCATCCATCCATAGTCTCCATCCCCTTACTCGATGTTCGAGACACGAGGTACGTCGTTCGAGTGTAGAAATCCGTTAGTTCAATTACACTAATTACTCAAGGCGTTGGGATGCTTCTGTTTCCCACTTTTTGAGGCGCTCCTCTAACTTGGCAATGTCCTTAGGATATTTCAATAATACGCTGAGAGTACCCATGAGCTCACCGTAATTTAAGGTCTCTTTTTGAAGTGCCTTCAGAGCCCGAGCAAAGTCAATTGTTTCTGAGACACTCGGGGGTTTTTGTAAAGACAGCTTCCTTACCCTAGCAACAAACTCACAAACATCTTTTACTAAACGATCGGAAAGCTCGGGCGCTTGCGATCTAAGAATTGAAATCTCCAGCTCTAAAGTAGGATATGCTAAATAAATATGAATACAACGTCGTCTTAGGGCGTCGCTGAAGTCTCGGGTATTATTGCTAGTTAGGATCACAATCGGCGATGTTTTGGCTGAAATAGTCCCCAGTTCGGGAATAGTGACCTGACGTTCAGCCAGTAACTCTAAGAGAAAACTCTCGAATTCCTCATCACTTTTATCCAGTTCATCAATCAGCAAAAGAACAGGTACTGGGGATAGTATGGATTCTAAGAGAGGGCGGGTAAGTAAAAACTCTTCAGAGAACAGATCTACTTTAATCTCATCCCACTCTTCAGTTTTGGAAAGTTGTAAACGCAAAAGTTGTTTTGCATAATTCCAATCATATAATGCCTTGTTGAGATCAAGTCCTTCATAGCACTGTAACCTGATTAGTTTCCGTTTTTCCGTACGCGCAAGTGCCAAGGCCAACTGGGTCTTGCCAACCCCTGCTGGTCCTTCTATTAGACAGGGTTTTCCCAAGGCCAAAGAAAGAAACAAGGTGGTCGCTGATTCCTCATCAATGAGATATCCTTCTTCTTTTAGCGACTGAGCTAAATCCAAAGGGGACGCCTGCATAAATAACCTCCTCATAAAAAAGTCTAACTCTCTGCCGAATTATTGACCGATCCTATCCTCAATAAGTGAACGTACCAAGTTATACGAAGAAAATTGCCCGAAACTAAAATATGTAATGGTTGGCGTCTGGGGAAACAGCTTCCGGGCGATCACTATTGTTTCCTGTCCTTTATTACTCATGGTTAGGATCTTTTCTTGTAATTCTTCAAGGTAAGATAGTTTTTGCTTAACTAATTGGTATCCGTTTTTGAGCACTCCAGCATGCGCACAATAAACTGTGTCAAAGTCTTCCTTTAGAAGGATGCGCAGAGATTTCATTAGAAGGGGAATGTTTTCATGACGCCGCACAATCCGCGTCCTAGGCTGGACAAAAAGGTCTCCGCTAAATAACCGACCTTCATTCTTGTCCAGAAATACGACATGGTCAGGAGTATGTCCAGGTGTATGAATCACTTCATATCGAGAATGACTATTTTTAATAATCTTTGGTAAAGACTCCGCTTGGAAGCCCTCTCTATTCCCCCAAAAAGCAAAACGGTACAAGGGTATCTTTCCTTTTTGGAGGCAAATGTCCGAAGATTCAGGATGAATATAAGCAGGAATTTGGAGTTTGCTTATTAAATAGGCTGTATTTCCAGTATGGTCTTCGTGAAAGTGGGTATGCACAATCTTTTCGGGTCGATTCAAAGTGCAGAAATCCACAATCTCCTTCTTCATCCGCCGTGGACCACTGTCAATTAGCATCCCGTCAATAAAGTAAACATAAACGTTGATTGTCGTTCCCAACATTTTCATTTTACAGTTAATAACCTTGACCTCTGTCCTTTGAGCAATCGTCAATCAGAAACCCCCGTTCAAATGGATTTCTTTTGGTTTATCCGATTTAACTTTAGTTGAATGAGTTCACTTTTATATTACGTAATTATCTGTCGAAACTCAATAGTTATCCTCTCTTTGAGCCCGATTTATTTCTTGGATCGACTATTCTCCCTTGGAGCATCTCCTTAACGCCAATGTTTATTTCGAACATGCTTTCTAGTCTTTTGATGTGTGGTACCTCTTTAATGCTTACAATGGAAATCGCTATCCCGCTTTCTCCAGCCCTGCCTGTTCGTCCTACTCGATGAAGATAAAGTTGGGGATCTTCGGGTAAATCAAGATTAAAGATGTGGGTGATCCCTTTAATATCTAGACCTCTAGCCGCCAAGTCTGAAGCCACAAGTAAGCTTATCTTGCCACTTTTAAAGTCATCCATCGCTTTCCTACGGTTGATCTTGCTCGCTCCACCGTAGATACCTTCTGCTTCCAAGCCGTGAAATTTAAGACTTTCCACCATTTTCTCGATTTCTTCACTTTTGTTAATAAAGATTAACGCCCGTGTTGGGATAATCATCCTGACTAACTTTCTTAAAACTTCGATTTTGTCTCGTTGTTCAGCTAAAAAATACATATGCGATATGGTCGGGGCAATCATAACCTTATCTGTAACTCTAATAACTTCTGGATTTTTCAAGAGTTCTGCAGCCCGTTGCAAGGTAACTACTGGTAAGGTTGCAGAAAACAATAAAAGCTGTGTTCTACGCAAAGTTGTCTTTAGAACTGCCTTCACAGTCTGAGAATTATTTTCATCAAGTAAACGATCTGCCTCATCCAAAACCATTATCTTGATGGTTTGAGATGAGATTTTCTTCTTTTGGATGAGTTCTAGGATTCGTCCGCTGGAACCCACAATAATATGCTGTTTTTCCTTTAGCTTATCTATTTGCCTCGTGATATTTACATTTCCTATGATTGCTGCTGACGTGACTGCAAGACCAGAATTACTAGCCAATAGTTCGATTTCTCTTTGAATTTGGATAGCCAATTCATGAGTAGGAGTGAGAATCATAGCCTGAGTTTCCCTCTTAAGCGTGTCAATCTTCTGAAAGATTGGAAGAAGATAGGCCAATGTTTTTCCTGTCCCTGTTTCCGATTGTCCAACCACATCTCTAGTATCTAATATAAAAGGAATCGTTTTTTCTTGAATCGCAGTAGGCTCCACTATACCTTCCTTTTTCAAGGCTTCTACTAAAGATTCGTCTAGTCCGAACTGATCAAATGATGTTTGCATTGATAATCTCCATTCTATCTGTAAATTGTATGCATTTTACTTCATAGGTTCTTGAATAAAAGCTCATCTATCATTATATCCTTTTTCTCCGTTAATAAGAAATTCTACCCAGATTTTATGCTTCAAATTATGGGGATGAATGTACTATTTCAAAACAGCCCTTAGGTTTATATAGTGTTATGTATCTGTCTAGATAGTCAGATACATAACACAGACTATAGTTCACCTAATTAATAAAGCATCTGTCTTCAAAAATCAAACAGATGCATGTTATATATTATATTATAAGTGGATTATTCTACGGTGTCGAGATCTCAAGGATCGCTACATTTCTAACCACTATGACCCGTCACTAACAATCCTTTCTGTAAAACACAATAAAACTGCGGACAGAACTTGGTTTTGTAAAAACAAATAAAGGTTACCCTTTTCCAGACTAATAAACCTAAGTATTTAGCTATCTTTTATTAATACGATCGAATTGATCCGTTGTCAAGTCCTTTGCCAAAATAACAATAGCATCAACTAATTCGGATAGTTCATTGACTGAAGGGGTTATTTCTGTGAGGGATACTGCTTGATGGTCCGCCACTGAAGCTATTTCATTCACAGCATTACTAATTTCGTCCACTGCGTTTTTAATTTTATCTAGTGTACCTTTAATATTCTTTACTGAATCAGAACTTGTATGTGCTAACTTGCGGACTTCCTCAGCTACTACAGCAAACCCTCGGCCATGTACTCCAACACGTGCTGCCTCAATTGCAGCGTTTAGTCCAAGTAAATTAGTTTGGGCTGCAATTTTACGTATAACTCCAATAACCTCATCTGTTTCTCCTACCTGTAATTTCGTGTTCAGGGAGATCATTTCTAGTTGTTGCCCTGTTGCAGACAGTTCTTCTGCTTCGGCAGCAATTTGCAAAACAGTACTATCTACAGTTTTCATTATCAGGCTCAGAGCCTTGGCGATTTCAAAGAGTTTTTCTCTACCTTCTACTGATTGCTGAATGGCTATAGCTCCAACCACATTATTGTTTTCAATAATTGGGATTGCTACAGCTATGTAGGGTACTCCAAATCCTTCCCTCCCAACTTCTTTAACGACTCGTTTCCTTTGTTGCATTGCATCATAAGACACCCACCCTGGACCTGGTTTTTCACCAACATAGGACTCTTTATCCCATTTAAACGTCCTAGGAACAACATCCCAAATAACTGTTTCTGTATCACAGATGAATAATCCGATATCATCAATAACGAATTGATTAATATAGGGTGCTACAGCCAAAAAATGCTGGATTGTTTCACAGTAGTTTCGAGTAATTGACAATACCATCACCATCCTCTTGTTAACTAACTAAGATTTATCGTCAGTCCATTTTGGATGTTGTTGACTCACCTGCGGCATACACACCAGTAATATGCTCTTCTAATGTTTTACTATTTACTAATAATGATTTGTCTTATCTTAATTGAGCTTTTAGTTTTTCTTTATCCATCGAATAGTCCAATCGCTTGATCTCTTGCCCTCTGTCCAATACAACAACTGATGGCACGATTTTGACATCATACTTTTGGGCAAGATTTTTCTTAGTAGCCGTCTCGATTTTCACCACTTTGTAGGGTTCCGATAGTTCTTGATTTACCTGTTCTAATAAAGTGCTAAACTCCAAGCATCCATTATTTAAGGCATTGAAAAAAAGCAAAAGAACCTTTTTGTCACTTTTCAGTACACTCGTTCTAAACGCATTCAGTTCCTCAATATAGCGCTCGGCGGCAACTGCGGCCGCTGCCCCATCACCTGCAGCTGAAACAACTTGCCTTAAATATTTAACCCGATTGTCTCCGACCGCATATATCCCTTCGAGATCCGTTTCCATCAAGACATTAACGGGAATATAGCCACTTCGGTCCATCCTAATGCCACTTGCCTTAAGAAAATTAGTCATAGGAATCATCCCAACAAAGAAAAAAACACCCTGGCTAGCAAGTTCGCTTGAACGGCCCGTTTTTAAGTTCTTGATTTTAACCCCCTCGACATTAGCCTCACCCAGGACTTCTTCAACCGTGGAGTTCCATACAAACTCCATCTTTTCATTTTGGAAGGCCCTTTCCGCACTCACTTTATTGCAGTCGAGAACGCCTTCATCATGGAGTACAATCACGGTGACTTTGCGAGCGAACTTGGTAATGTACATACCTTCTTCGATGGCTTGATCCCCGCTGCCAACGACAACAACGTCTTCTCCTTTAAAATACTCGGCATCACAGGTTGCACAATACGCAACCCCACTGCCCCGAAGCCGCTTTTCACCAGGAATATTTAATAGTCTCGGCTCACTGCCACAAGCAATGATAACCGCCTTGGCCGTGTATTCTTTTCCTTTTTTGGTACATATGATTTTGTCTTCTTGAAAAAAATTAACACTCACAACTTCATCTCGTGAAAATTCAACACCAAAGCAATCTGCGTGTTTTTTAAAGTCTTTCATAAGATCGGGTCCACTGATTTGGGCATAGCCCGGATAATTGACAATTTCTCGTGTAGTATTGACCAAACCGCCAACTGCCCCTTTGTTGATAACCAAAGTTCTCAGCTTCGCTCTTCCCCCATAAATAGCTGCCGTGAGTCCTGCTGGGCCCCCACCGATAATGATTAAATCGTACGTCAGATCTCCCATTTTCCTAAATTACTCCCTCTCTGTAGAACGTTTTAATGATTACGATTCTAGAAGTTCCGCAATTCTTTCTATGACTTGGTCTTCGTCAATAGCGCCTGCTAGTTTTGATTGATAATCGCCCTCTTTAAAGAAAAGAATCTGAGGAACTCCTTTTAAGGAGAATCTTTGATACAAGTTTTTTTCTTCTTCTACATCCACGTAATAGAATCCAAACTTGTCTAGGTATTCCGGTTGAAGCTCCTCCAATAGAGGAACGACTTCTTTACAAACGTGACAGTCTTTTCTGGAGAAAATAACGAGACAGGCCTCCAGATTATCATAGATAATTTCTTCGAACTTATTTGCATTTAATTGTTCTAAGGACACATTTTCCACTCCTTTAATTAAAAGAATAAAGGCAGGCTATTCCACGAAGTCAAGTTTATGTGAATTAGCCTGCCTTTTTATATTAGAATTCTTCGCTTAAAATCTGATAGATTGGTGCACCTTCGCACTGGGCAGGCATTCTGACACCAACTAATGTTGCAATAGTCGGTGCAATATCAACTTGTCTAATTGTCCTAGTTGTTGTAAAGTTTTCTTTAATTCCTGTACCTGCTGCTATAAAAATTGGGGTAACAGAACTATCGAAAGCACCTTCTGTAGTGGATAACCCATCACCATGAAGACGGCTGAATCCCTCATCAACAGTGAAGGTGATATCACCACACTGCGGACCGTTTGTTCCTAATACAATAGCGTCTTTATTCCGCATTGCAATCCCTATAACACGATGTCCTGTTTTCGGATCTCTATAATTGTACAGGTCAGAAATAAGTTTTCTTTCCAGTTCATATTTGTCCGCTGGGTCAACAATGCCATGGGCATCACGCCCCTTTAAGTTGATATAAATATAGTTACTTCGAGACTGAACAGCTGTTGTCTTTTCCCAATCTACTTCTTTGAGATTTTTACCTAATGCATCTTTTTTCATAACGGTATAACCTAGTTCCTGCATTACTTGTACATTCATACCGCCATATTCACCAATTTGTGGTGGAAATTCTTCCCCTACAAGTAAACCATGGTCAGCTAAAAGCAGCACTGTCCATCCTTCATCTAACAGGTGTAAGAATTCACCTATATATTTGTCTGTCTGAATGTAAAACTTCCGGATAAAGTTCTGATTTACTTCAGCGTCACAATGGCTCCAGCGCTCCAGATTTTTAGCTAAATGCCAAAACATATGACCTGCACAGTCAACATTATGCAAATGAGTAAATACTATCTGGAAATCCCGGTTTTTAATTAAATGATTTAAAGCCTTTGCTTGCCATTGACTATAAGCATCCCAGGCTGGTTCATAAACATTCTCAACCAGGTAAGCATCTTCTCCCCCAACCAAGCTAACAGGCTGAACTGGTCCAACATTTTCTACGATATCTTTTAACAATTCTTTTGGATGCCATAATTTATCCTGGGCAACATCCAATGCATTACTGATCCACATTTTCACCGATGTACCATCCGGAGAAAGTTCTAAGACTTTCATTGTACGACATGCAGGTTTTAATACACCCTCTTTATTAATGTCATCCACAATACCAGAAACCATTTTCCCGGCTTCTAACACTACAATTGGACTCTCAGCCTTCTTATTTTTATAAATTGCTATGCGGTCATAGATGCCATCAGCATTCTTTAAAATCAGGGTGGGTCGTCTTACAATACCATCAGACGTTAAAATAGTAAATTCTTTTGCATCTGCCGGTGCAGCTACCCATCCTTCTGCATCTTTCAACGGGGAATTGACTACATCATAATGAGGAATAGATTCAATGACCATTTCCATATTTTCTGGTCCCATGATATATTCACGGATTTCACAGCCTGTCATGGCAGCTTCACCATACCATAATTCCATCATATCAGTAGTTGGTTCTTTTTCTTCAGTAATAGCATCCAGATCGGAAATCATGCAGCCAGTACCAGCAGGACGTTCAAGTTTTGGAGCATATTGTAATTCTTTAATTTCCTCATTAGCAAAGATAGTTTTTTCCCAATCAAGTTGTGCCACACCCATGTTAACAGAACCAGGCTGTGTTCCATCAACAACGCTTAAATTTGGGTTGTCACTGGTCGGAGGCCAAGCAGAACCAGGCCAATGCCATACTAATGTTTTCAGACCGGCCTCAGCGGTTATATTCCATAACTGTTCAGCTTCACAGTTTCTGGAATCCATATTATATACTACTGCGTCCAAGCTATGTGGTGACTGTCGCCAAAAGCAGGTAATACCGTGTGTTCCAGGATAGGCACCCGTTGCTAAGGTTGTCCAACATGCAGGAGTAATCGTTGGCATGGCACCTAAATGGCCCATGTCTTCTCTTGCTGAACCTTTTGCAAGAAGTTTTTGTAAGTTTGGCATTATTCCTTCGTCCATGAACTTCCGGGATAATTTGGGATCCATCCCGTCTACCCCTAATACCAATAATTTCTGAGTTAATGCTTCTCTTTTCACTTGAGTGATCACTCCTTTACTTAACCTTTGATAATATATCGAGTTTTGTTTTGAGCCTAGAATCAATATGAAATACTTTTTTAAAGTATGTTTAGAAACTACATATCATATCTGCAGTTACGAGGGGCACTGAAATCCAGTCCCCCTCGCAACTTAATCTAATGAGAAGTGAAATCAATGTGTAAGTAGCCACCAAGAGTTCCTAACAAATATATTCGCCCTGGAACTATCTGTTAGATTACATGGATTAGTTACTTAGAACTGACACCAAACTCGATTTCCGTTTCAACGACGATCGCACGTAATTGAGCTTGTACACTTTCGGGTAGATTGACAGCTTTATAGTCTTCCAAAATGGATCTTGCAACTTCATAAGCTCTCTCTGCAAAATCCTTACCACCGTCAGCTAACCATACATCTCTCATTCGACGGTCGATGACTTTAGTTTTGGATTGTGTACGCATGTGTTTGAAGGTGTGCTCTTCGCTAATAAAGTTACCAGCGGTTCCTACCTGCTTAATAACATCGATAGCTAAAGTCTCATCTGACACGGGAATCCCACAAACAGCTTTCTTGATCATCCTAGCCATCTCATTATCCATCACCATTTGAGCATAGTCAAAGGTGATACCGAGTTCTAACATTCCCGCTCCATAGATCAGGTTGGACCCTGCCAACGCTGTTAGTAAAGCAGTAATCGTGAACTCATGTGCTGCTTGGCCATCCGGAATTTTGCTATCTACCTAGCCACCGGCTACCCAGCTCGGAAGTAAGTAGAATTGAGCCAGTTTCGCCACACCTGCGTTGATCATGCCCAATTCGGGAGAGCCGACCGGAGCGGTGGCGAACCGTAAATCCATGATCGTTGTAGAACTACCATAGATCGATGGTGCACCTTTGCAAGTGAGTTGGGCTAAGACAATACCACTTAAGACTTCTGCATTGTGCGTGACTAGAGAACCTGCTAAGGTAATCGGGGAAGTAGCTCCAGCCATAGCCATGGACAATATATTAACTGCTACGCCAGCACGTGCACCCGCAATAATAACTTCGGTACAATGGCCAACCAGTTGTAAAGGACTTGTGGGGCAAACATTGCATGAGAAAAGGGGGCGCGCTCTGAACTTTTCCTCGCTGCCTGCAATTATAGTGGCCATTCTTAAAACTTTCTCGAAGTTCTTTCCACCTTCAGTGCCAATGAACACGTGTTTCGTGGTGTTATTAAAAATTGCCTCTGCGTTATGAACTACTGAAGCCTCAGGCGGCACATCTTGGGGGGCAACCGGGCGAAGTACTGCATCCATTTCGTCCATCGCATCACAGAATCTCGTAATATCCGCGACATCCTGCTTAGTGGTCTTTCGATATTCTTTGGTATACGGATCGATGATCGAAACACCTTCACCAAAATTAATAAAGTGAACCCTTTTACCGCCTAAGACGATGTCATGTTTTGGATCTCGACCTGCTAATAACACAGTGTTTGGGGCTGAACGGATAGCATCTTCCACAATATAGCCAGGAATCTTCACAACTTTAGTTTTGTAATCAACAACACATCCGCCTGCAGCGAAAATATCTAGCGCCTCTTTGGATTCTACTTTAATCCCTGTTTTCTCTAAGACCTCTAAGGTTCCATTGTGGATGTCATAAAGTTCATCTTCAGAAAAGATATTGAGTCCGAAGCCTTCAACTTTTGACACGCCTGCTTGAACTTCACTTCTCAATTATTCCACCTCCACTATATTTGAATTATTTAAATTCCTTAACTGAGCCAAGGGGAATACAATTCTGGCCGAGTTAGTTTAAAATTGCGGTAGCCATTTCTTTGGCAGACATAGCATCGGCACAATAGCCATCGGCTCCGATATCATCCGCAAAGCTTTGGGAAACAGGAGCACCGCCGACTAGGATCTTAACCGCGTCACGCAACCCTTCCTCTTTAATTAAGTCGATGGTGGCCTTCATGTTAAGCATAGTCGTGGTTAAGAGAGCAGAGAGACCTACGATCTTGGCATCATACTCTATAATTGCAGCAACAAACCTCTCTGGTGATACATCGACGCCTAGGTCTATTACATTAAAGCCACCGCTTTCCATAATCATAACGACCAGATTCTTACCTATGTCGTGTAAATCCCCAGCCACGGTACCAATAATAATCGTCTTAGTCACTCCAATATCCTCTCCGACCAGTAATGGCTTAACTATTTTCATGCCTTCTGATAAAGCCTTAGCAGACATCATAACCTCTGGCACATACATATCGCCTGCTTTAAATTTCGGAGTAACAATATCCATTCCCACTAGCAGACCCATAGAGATAATTTCCATGGGGTTACCACCAGCATTCACCATTTTTTGGGTTAATTCTCTGACGGCAGCAGCATTCCCTTTAAACACATAATCGGCCAATTGATCAAAATCACTCATCTTAAAATCCTCCTTAATTTAGCTCTAGATTATACCCAAATTAATCTTAGTCCAATATATTCCATATATAATTCCGCCTTTTTATGCCGTGACAACATCATACGGCAAGACGAGGACCTCTATTTAACGACTCGATTTAGCCTTTGAAATGTAGCCTAAAAGATCTTTATCCGTCTCGGGATCAAGTAAGGTTTCAGGCGCACTCTGAAGAATCTTTTTAAACTTGCGATTTGCTCTAACAGTCACATCTTCAGACCCTGCGTTTTTCCAATCAGTATAATTTCCCCAATCCGATACGGAGGGTGTCCACAAAGTGCGGAACTTTTCAAAGGTACTCATGTGGGATAAATAGTTGCCCGTATGTCCCACCTCTTGAATAATATCGACGGCCAATGCTTCATCTGAAGTATCAATCCCTTGAGAAATCCGTCTTACTCTGCTGACCAATTCCTCATCGATTACGAACTTCTCATAAGAAGTCGTCATGATTGCATCTAGTACCCCAAGACTCTGGACGGACATATGGGCCCCACTCATCATTCCCATCATTAAACTCTGCATGCTTTCATACCCTGCCTGACAGTCCACTGTTTTGGAGTGTGTGATTCCAGACATTGTTCTCGTCGGTAAGTGATAGAAATCCAAACCCATTTGTAAACTGGCAGTATTAATTAGCATCGCTTCTGGAGTTCCAGCCGCGTACGTCGCCTCCTTCATATATCCCGAAGTGGAAGCGGTTGCGTAGACAAGTGGAGCTCCTGGATTAATTAATTGAACCAAGACTAATCCTGCAATCGTTTCTGTGTTTTGGAGAACTGCTGTCCCTAAGAGCGAGATAGGTCCACTCACTCCAGCCATGATACACGGAGCAAGCATAATCACCTGGTTGCGCCTTGCATATTCAATCATAGTTTCTAGGGTATCAGGTGCATAGGCCAAAGGACTCAGAGAATTAACCAAGACAGCAGTATAGTGATTTTCCATAAGACATCCTGGTTTACCCATAGCAAGCTCAATCATATCCAACTGTTCGCGTACTTGATGGGTGTGAGCACAGAAACCGATAACAGGTTTATCTGAGTTTTTCAGGGCCTCATACATCATCATTAAAAACTTGTCATTTCTATCAACATCACTTGGATCAACTGGAATGGTACCCACTAAGTCAACAACATCACTAGCTTGACATAATTTCTGGATATTTGCATAATCTTCCAGGGTTGCTTCACGACGTCCTCTATCTATATCCTGTATATACACTGGACCCACATTAGGCTGTACTAAGAATCCCTCTCCAACCGTCACTGAGTATTTATCGTTGCGCGCTCGCATACGGAAGGTTTTAGGTGCAGCCTTTAATGCCTGATCAACCATTTCCCGAGAGATAAATACCGTTTTGTTTTCTACTCTTGCTCCATGTTTTTTGAAAATATCAAGTGCTTCTTCACTATGAAATATAACGCCAGTTTCTTGAAGAATTTTCAGGGTGGCTTCTTGAACCCTTAATAAATCAACCTCGGTCAGAACTTCTAACTTACTTTTCAAACCCATTCTATGACCTCCCTTTGATCTGTTTTTTCATTACCCAGTAAACCTACTATATCCCGAGCTTTTTTTAGATTAAACAAGTCATTAAGACTCATCTAAGTCCACTCGACTTCCTAGATAACATGGTGATTAATTGTAAATAGCTACTATGCCAACGAACTTCGTCTATTGAATGGCTCTTGGTCTACCCAGATTTTATCATTAGCGAAGGCTCTTGTAATGACATGCCAGAATACTTACTAAGATCGTTGAATGACATTATATATTGCAATTTCCATGCCATATACACATAAAGGAAAATTAACAGAGAACAAATTTAACAATATCGTTGATATCAATAACTTTACATCTACGCCCGTTTTTATAATATAATGATAAATAGACATTATTCTATGAAATAATCAAAGGAGGCGTCGAATTTGCCGGATGATAATGAAAGCTGTTTAAATAGGGATGATTTACAAAAAATCTTAGACAATTCTTTTGATGAGATCTTTGTCGTTGATCGCAATGGCTTTGTAACTTACGTTAATAAAGCTTGCATAAAAAATTATGGTCTTAATCCCTCTGAAATAATTGGAAAAACTGTGCATCATCTAATCGACGAAGGGTATTACTCACCTGCCCTCTTCCCATTCGTATTTAAAGATAAAAAGACAGTCACCTTAGAACAGAATACAAGGGCAGGGATTAATCTCGTTGTAACTGCTACACCTGTCCTTGATAGCAAAGGCGAGATTGATTTTATAGTTATGAACAGTCGAGATATTACTCAAATAGAGCAATTAAAACAAGATTTAGATAAAACGCAGAAACTCGTCAGCCATTACAAAAATAAAGTTGCTGAATTAGTTCAGCGAGTCAGTTATTTCAAAGGATACTCTTTTACCAGCGAGAAAATGAGATCATGCCTAGCAATGGTACAAAGAGTCGCTTCTGTCAATTCAACGGTGTTAATCCTCGGAGAGTCAGGAACAGGTAAAAACGTTATAGCAATGGACATTCATAAAATGAGTCCTCGTAAAGAAGAGCCCTTCATTTGCATAAACGGTGCCACCATCCCGGAACACCTTTTAGAATCAGAACTATTTGGTTATTGTCGTGGTGCCTTTACTGGCGCCGATAAATATGGCAAGGTGGGTTTAGTCGAATTAGCTAATGGTGGGACTTTATTCCTCGATGAAGTTGGCGAGATCCCTTTAGCGGTACAAGCTAAATTACTAGAGCTTATCCAAGAACACCGCTTCCTTCCAGTTGGTGGAAAAGAGCATAAAACAATTGATATTCGAATTATTGCAGCTACCAATCGAGATTTACCCCAATTAATCCAAGAAGGTAAGTTCCGTGAAGATTTATATTATAGGTTAAGCGTCGTTGAGGTAGAGCCTCCACCTTTACGTAACAGAGGCGAAGATATTGTGCCCTTGTTACATTATTTTCTAAATCGATATGATTCTCAATATAAATACTCTCATGAATTTGACACCCGCTGTCTCGAAATTCTCAAGAATTATTCTTGGCCCGGTAATATCCGAGAAATGGATCACCTAGCAGAACGCTTAGTCATAACCGTACCAGAAGGAAAAATACTACCTGAACATTTGCCCAGCAAAATCTTTAAGATTCAAGCCCCTCTTTCAAACAACAGTAATCTAGTTGAGGATGAGCTGACTAAATGGAAGAATCTCCAGAAAGTTAGTGATGACGAGGCGATTATAATTCGATTATATAATGAGTTAAGAAGTTCTTATAAAGTGGCAAGCACTCTTAATATTAGCCAAAGTAAGGTAACCCGAATTATACGCACTTATAAGCAAAACTGTAAGATGGGCCAAGATGTTGAAGGATCTTCAAACTAGTATTATGGGCTTTAGGTTATTCCCAATAAAATAGACAATGAGCCTTTTGCAGGTGGAGGAAAATTATGAGATCAGAACAGTTATCCCTTTTAATTGATGTAGCAAAGTACAACTCAATCTCATTAGCCGCTGAGCATGCTTTTATTACCCAGCCAGTAGTCAGCTCATCTATTAGCAAACTTGAGGAAGCCCCCTGAGTAGTAACTTTTCAAACGTACTACGCAGGGGGCTTCCTCTACAGCCATTGGATAGATGATCATTGAAAAGGCTCGATAACTCTTAAGTTGTGTATCATTGCACATTCTACTTTTATTATAGTCCTCCCGGGGTAACTGTAATATACTAAACACTTATACGGGATATAATTAGAGGTGCAGCCAGGCATGGCTTATAGATGACGGCAAAAGGCGGCTTCTGTCAGAAGCCGCCTTTTGCTATTTTCCGGGCTGTCTTACTGCGACAACCCCATTATGATTAGTCTTCTTCAGGATAATCGACAACTTGTATTACATCTTCTTTGCCGAAATCCTCCTTGAGCCATTTGAGTAGGGACATCGATAAGATGATGATAATAACTATAATCGGTACGCTGGTGGCAACCGATGAAAGTTGAATTACCGGTAATCCGCCCACCATCATGATAGCTAGCCCGATCACAGCAAGGAGTGCACACCAGAAAAGTCTTGTCCATTGGGGAGATTCCTGATCGCTCCTAACTTCTTTGCAAGAAATACTAGAAATAATATACGCATTAGTATCAATGGTAGTAGCTTGGAAAATAAGCATTACAAATAAGAAATAGGGAATAACTATTACAGCGCCGGGTAAGGTATGCAAGAGTTGGGAAATCATTGCCCCAGCACCGGCATCCTTCATAGTCATATCAAGTGCTACCCCTAGATTAAGCTGAAGATTTACAGCATAGCCGCCGAACACTAAGAAGAACAGCGAACAGCCGATTGACGTTACAACCATCATATTTAGAACCACGTTTTTGATCGTTCTCCCCTTGGAGATCCTTGCAACAAATAAGCCGAAATACATAGCCCATGCTGCCCACCAAGCCCAGTAAAATACTGTCCAGTCTTGAGGAAAACCGGATTTGGTAATCGGATCTGTATATAAACTCATCCTAAAAAAGTTAGTAATCAAAACCCCTAAGTTGTCAACATAAAAGGAAAACAAAAACAAGGTGGGGCCAACGATCGCAACAAACGCTAATAATCCCATACATAACCAACTATTTAATTCCGACAATTTTTTAATTCCGCTATTTATACCGGAGACAGCACTATAGGTAAATGTTGCTGAAATCACCAGTGTGGTCACGACTTTTACCGTCATAGTATCTGGAATACCCAGATAACCGGCTGCAACAGCCGACATCATAGGAATAACTGTTCCTAAGGTTGTTCCTAATCCGCCGACCAGACCAAGCACAACAAAGATGTCGATCGCTTTGCCAAGCCATCCGTCTACCCGATCACCCAATACTCCCCGGCAAGCATAGCTTGGGGAGAAGTAGGGTTTTTTTCTTACGTAAAGCATGTAGGCAAAGGTAATGGCCCCTGGAACAAAGATAGCCCAGGCCGAAAGCCCCCAGTGAAACATTCCATAGGCAATAGCGAATTGCGCAGCTTCCCCAGAAAATGCCTCATTCCAGTAAGGAGGAAACTTTAGATAATACAAAGGCTCGGCCATGGACCAATAAACTAAACCTGCTCCAACACCGCCAGTGAACATCATTGATAACCAGCTGAAGTCTGAGAATTCAGGTTTATCATCTGTTCCACCCAATTTTACATTGCCATATTTGCCAAAAGCCAGCCAAAATGAAAATATTACACAGCCCAAAGTAAATAATAACCATAACCAGTCCATGTTATAGGTTATAGCTTTTAATATGACTGCAACATAAGGTTGCAAGTCTGTACCATAAATCATCATTGGGGCATATAACAAAACACATAAAATAACACTGCCCCAGAAAACAACAGGATTAATGCGAGCAAATTTCCCTTTAGACTTCTCTTGTGACAAGTTTTTCACCCTTTCTTGTGATTAAATCTGAGAACCGGGTTTAAGAAGATAAGTCAGCTGATAAATTCCTCGTGTCTATCTATAAGTATGTGTTACGAAAGCAAAATCCTTGGTTATTACCTTCTTGGTATTTTTAGGTCCGTGAAAAACAATCCTATGCTGATGCCGCTAAGAACCCTAGGTTATCGGCCTTAATATAGCTATTTTCCACCTCACTAGACTTGCATAAAGTTTAAAATGATTGTCAAAAAGAATTACAAAGATATATCATGAAAATGCCAATAATACCGTTAATCCTTTACTTTTATTCCTCCTTTGATTCAAATATTTCATTGCCCTGAAATGACCATCAAAACCTCCTTATTATAAATGCTTAACTTCTGTCCCACAACTTTAATTGCAAGTTCTTTGCCAATTATCACACAAATTAGTATATTATCTCAGAAAGTTTAATTGCAGTGGTCTATGTACGTATTTTCAAGAACTTATACTAAGCTTTCAGGTCCCATTTATCAACCCCCGGAAAAGCTTAACTTAGAGTAATTTAAAGATTATAACTTTTCAATCACAAATAATTAAGTCTGATGACTCATTTGAGTCATCAGACTTAATTATCGAAGTATTGCGGCAAGTCAGGAAGACTTAGACTGCATAACAAAAGGTGTCCGACCATATTTTCTACAATCAGACACCCCAATAAAAGTTTCCATAAAATGCCACTATCCTATTAGATTTTAAGCTATTTAATGCCCTTTAATGCTCTGTACTCCAAGGCGCCAGATAAGCTTCCTGCTCCTTAGTAAATTTATCAATAGACAAACCTAATACAACTATTCACACTAACCTTAGTAATAATTATTAACCTTCGCTTGTTATTCCAACATATACTTGTTTAACTAAGTTTACTATCCTCAAGAGGAATATCGACGTTGAACAACGAGGAAACGCCCTGAAAGGCCTACAGCACTAACTGCCAGAGCTACGATCAGTCCAATCCAATATCCAGGAGCTCCTATTGGGGTATAACTTGCCATATAATACCCTGCTGGCAATCCGATAAGCCAATAGGAGATGAACGCTGTGATAAATGTCACGTTAACGTCTTTATAGCCGCGCAAAGCCCCCTGAATCGGAGCGGCAATCGCATCCGATAATTGAAAGAACAGAGCATAGATAAGAAACTGTTGGGCCATTTGAATGACCGCGACTTCTTGCGAATACAATGTTGCCACTTGCTCACTAAAGAGCAATAGAATAATAGCACAAATACCAGCCATACCCACAGACATTCCCATACCCAAATAGCTATACTGGCGAGCATCCTTATGCCTTCCTGCCCCCACTTCAAATCCGACCAAAATCGTTAAAGCAGAGGAAATACTTAACGGAACCATGTAAAGCAACGTCGAGAAATTCATAGCGACCTGATGAGCAGCGATAGTTACAGTATTAAAATTACTCATCAGTAAGGCAACGACCGCAAAAATACTGGTCTCCACGAAAATTGCAAAACCAATTGGCAAGCCGATTTTCAGTTGTTCCTTCCATTCTTTAATGGACAGCCCAAATAAACGTCCAAATACATGATACGTTCTGAACGATTTCTGTCGTAGGATTAGAGTCAAGGCAATTAAAGCCAGACACCAATACGTGATCGCAGACGCAACACCGGCGCCAACGCCACCTAAGCTCGGAAAACCGAACTTACCAAAGATCAGAATATAATTAAGTAAGACATTAATGGGTAAAGAAAGCAAAGCGATCAGCATGGTTACGCGAGTTTTCCCAAGTGCATCGATAAATGAACGCAGCACCTGATAAAGGAACAATGCTGGGATTCCAAAGGCAATAGCCAACAAGTATCTGTGTGAAATACGACGTACTGTATCCTCTAAGCCCATTAAATCGAGAATTGAGTCCAAGCTGATTGCCCCCACAGCAATTACTAATCCAGAAATAAATAGGGCTAAATATATCCCTTGATTGACCTTGAAAGCTATATCTTCTTTGCGCTTTGCTCCAATCAACTGAGCCACAATCGGTGTCACAGCTACACAAATTCCGCCTAACCCGGCACTGATAGGTACCCATATACTCGAACCGATCGCCACTCCAGCCAAGTCTTGGGTACTTGCTTGCCCAGACATCACAGTGTCAAAAAAGCTCATTGAAAACATTGTTATCTGGGCAACCAAGATAGGTACTAAGATGAGGAGTAATTGTCTTATCTTTTGAGGTATCGTCAATGTTTGTTTCATAATTGCTCAAACTCAAATTTCAATTTGGCCTCAGACGAATCTTCCCAGATCAAATATGCTGAGAATGATTTACCTGATTTTGATTTAAACCCCTTAATCAGTGGAGTTTTTCCTTTCTTCAAAAGGCTTTTGATTTGATTTGGGGTAAGCACTTTACCACAGATTGGAGTCTTCCATAGTACAAAGTGGCATCCAGCACGCCAACTAGCGCACCCAAATCCCTTTACCCCTTCGATCACCTCTCCACCGCACTTAGGACATGTCCCCAACCCTTCAACCTGCCCCTCTGAGGCAGTAACCTGTATCTCATCACTGGTCTCTCTCTCCGTTTCGACTGACTTATTATTGTTTGTTGTTTTTGTTCCAACGCCCTTTCTCTTGGCGATTGCTTTTCCTTCTGCGCCCGCTTTGGTTACTTTCCCCGTACCCTGAACTTTTCCAGAAGGAGCTAGCGCTAGAGGTTTTTTACCGTGTTTCTGTTCAAAGGAGCGTAGTTCCTCAATTATTCGCCCAATGGCCTCCTCCACGTCTGCCATATATTGTTCGATCGTCAGTTCTCCCTTTTCTACTTTTGAAAGATTAAACTCCATTTGCCCAGTCATTTCTGCACTAACCAGGAGTTGCGCATGAGGAAGACGTTCCTTGATCAAACGAATCAGTTCAGACCCTTTCTGAGTAGGTTTCAAAGACTTTTGCTCCTGGATGATATACCCTCTATCCATTAGATTTTCCATGATAGCTGGTCGTGTCGCCACAGTGCCCAACCCCTTTCCTTTCAATTGCTGACGCAACACCTCATCATCAATCTGTTTGCCAGCGCCTTCCATGGCTTTCAGAAGGTCTCCCTGGGTAAAGCGTTTAGGCGGTTTGGTAGTCTTTTCTTCACTAAAAACGCGTTTCGTACGCACATCCTCCCCTTTACTCAAAGGCGGAAGGGTGGCGTTCTCATCCTCGGTCTGCTCACGGTCATCCTTCTTCTTAGTTTTACGCACAACTCCCTCATCTAATTCATCAGGCCCGTATACCTTCTTCCATCCTGGGCTCAGCAGAACTTTGCCTTTCGTGCGAAAGGGCTCACCCTCAACCTCCGTCACCACTTCGGTCTGATGATACCGAGCAGGGGGAAACCAGACGGCCAGAAAACGGCGAACGATCATGTCATATAGCTTCTGTTCTTCAAAGTTAAGTCTCTCAATAGCAACTTTCTCCGTGGTTGGAATGATAGCGTGATGGGCAGTGATCGTATTGATCACACGTTTACCTTTAGGCACCCCTAAAAGACCTGCTTCATCCACTAGGGTCGTGTATGGATCTTGACGAACTGCCTTTAGATGTTCAGGTAACTTCGGCACAAGATCCTCCGATAAGTAGGCACAATCCGTTCGAGGATAGGTAATCGCCTTTTTCTCATAGAGAGACTGGGCCAATTGGAGCACTTTTTCCGCGCTAAACCCGTGTTTTTTGGAGGCGGCTATTGTCAGTGATGTCAGATCAAAAAGAAGGGGTGCAGGTTCCTGCACATCTTTTTGATCCATTTTTGTAATTTTCCCTGGTTTACCTTGAGTTTTCTCTACGATATCTTCGGCGACTTGACGACTTGTTATCCGTTTTGATTCTTCAGAGAGATCAAACCACTTCCCAGGATAGTCTCCTTGGGTTGTCGCGAACTCAGCTCGCACTTCAAAGAAGGGCTGGGCAACAAAGCGTTCAATTTCCCATTCTCTCTCTACGATCAAGGCCAGGGTCGGAGTCTGTACTCTCCCAATCGAAATGACATTAGGCTTTTTTCGAACGGCATCAAAACTCCCAAACAATGCGGTAAATCCTTCCGTCAGATTCATGCCAAAATCCCAGTCTGCAAACGCTCGGCCGTGACCTGCGGCCGCAAGCCCGGCCACCGCTTCTGCTGGACGAAGGCGCTTCAAACCTTCTCGAATCGCCGCTGTTGTCAGCGAGGAAATCCACAACCTAGACAAGGGTTTACTGCACTTAGAGGCATCCCACACTTCCTGAAAAAGCAACTGCCCTTCCCTGTCAGCGTCCGTTCCACATATAACTTCTTCGATATCCGTTGACTTTAACCAGCGTTGGATCACTTGATACTGTTTGATCGCCCCGGATTTGACTACCCTGCGAAATGAATTTAAGTGCGGCAGAACTGGCAAACGGTTTAAACTCCAACGTTTCCCCACCCGATCAAGATCCATATACGCTTCCGGGCGCTCCAGCTCTAAAAGATGGCCGTAGCACCACGTGATCACATACAGCTCATTTTCAAGATATCCGTCTTCTTTACCTCGAACTCCTAATGCCGTGGCATATTCACGAGCTTGAGAAGGTTTTTCAGCAACAATAAGGGTCTTTCCCATGCCTTGGCCTCACTTTATTTTAATTTCACGTGCTACTATCGAGAGTTTTCTAACCCCGTGAATAACACCCATAAACCATTACTTTAACTACGATAATTCAACAAGGGTTTGCATATATATGAATACCCATAAAATAAAAAAAAGGGGGTATTTCGTATGTTATCTAATGAAGAATTTATTCGACAATCCCTTGAACTAAACCTTTTCTTTTTGCGTATCATGAAGGAACATGCTTTTTTCATGGAAGCCGCCTTCGGTTCTAAGGACAAATCTTTAGCCCAACAAGCCGATACCCTTAAGTGCGAATTGACTACGTTACTCGCAGAGACAATAATGCTTGCCGATGGGGTTATTAGTCCTGAAGTTCTCGCTTCAGGGGAATTAGTTACAAAGTTCACCTTTGAGGCTGAGCGAGCGACAGAATTCTATTCTGGTATCCAGCTTGATAAGGAACTGAGCCGTATGGGACTCTGCTTAGATAAGAAGCTAACCCCCTCAATAAGCTCACTGTTATTAGATCAGGTCTCAGCCCTTAATCAAAAGGCGATCACAGCTACGACTGTCTTGGCTGATTATAAATCCAAACTCCTTCAAGACATCTTAAGTTGTAAAATTTTTACGTTTAACTACCCCTTGTTGATCGATCACATACTGCGGGAAGCGCGGTTCTACATAAAGATTCTTTATCAATTACAGACCCGCCAAGTAGTCAACCTTCTAGAGGATATCATCGATCAAGAGAAATTTTGGAATCGAATCATGGCAGAGCATGCGAAATTTATTCGCGGTTTGTTAGACCCCACTGAAGTTGCACTCTTTGAGACAGCTAATCGTTTTGGTAAAGTGTTCGATGCGCTCACAAATCAGGCCATTACAATGACGACACAGACAACTATACTACCACAACTCAGCAGTAAAACCATTAAAGCCACGGCTAGTCTAAGAGATTTTAAAACAGCAGCCACCGAAGGTTTAATACAATGCAAAATTAGAGCGTTGGCTGTGCCCTTGTTAGCTGATCACGTACTTCGGGAAGCAAACCATTATCTGAGACTCCTCACCACATTTAATGCACGGTTACAATAACTCTTAGCATCATTATATCTTAACAATCTGACATTATATAGTTAGTAATAGATCAAATATCGTGGGCGGTTATAAAACCGAACTCACCAGCTTACCTTCCAAACACACTTTTAGCGAAAATTGTTTAATTCCAAGTTTTCTAAACTTCACTTCAAGCAAATCACTCTCAACATCTGCGACTGTAATCCGACCGATTCCAAACGCTTTGTGTCGAATATCCGCGCCTTTTTCCAACTGAAAGGTAGTTAAACTCACACCTTTTCCGGTCCTTGAACGCCCGGGACAAACAATGTCTCGAATTTCTCCTACAAACTGGGATTCTACCACATCTTGATTATTGAGATTTTCAACCGTCAAGAGTTCAAGTTCTTTCTTCGCTCGTGTCATGCCTACGTAAAAGAGACGTCTTTCTTCTTCTAGACTATCTGGTTTTTTCTTTTCCGCGGCCTTGATACTTTCCAGATTTGGGAGGATTCCATCGACTAAATCCAGCATATAAACACAATCAAATTCAAGACCTTTGGCGGAATGCAGGGTGGAAAGCACCACAGCATTATTATCCTTATTCTCAGCTGATTCAAGCATTAATTGTTCAAGATATCTCAGACGATCTGCAAACTCCTTGTGCGTTTTCATCCCCTGAGCGATATTTTCAAGAGTGGCTAATATCCCATGAAAGGAATCCATAGATAGACCCAGACGCTCGCTAAACTCTTCCAGTTTTTTCTCATAGTGCAGATCCTTGCGAATATAACGGAGCGCGTCTATAGGGGGCATCCCATTGAGCTTCTTAAACTGTCTTTTAAGTTCCTGAAAGTTTTTCTTGCGGAAAGCCGGCAGAGTGGGTAGGTCTGCCAAATGATCAAAGACGGATTGTGTCGGGTCTTGGTTTTTTAAATACTCAATTTGCTGCTTTGAAATATAGGAATTGAATTTAGTATATATGGTCTCGAAAATTCTTAAGTTCTTGTCACTATAGGAAAAGCGCATAAAGTTTAAAATATCTTTGATCACCCAGTGATTAAAGAATTTGTAACCAGAATCTCGCACATAAAACAGGAGATTCGCACTCTCTAGGTGATCAATCAGGTTTATGGCTGAAATATTATTTCGAAACAGTATCGCCGTCTGTCCTATTTGTTTCTTTTTCTTCAACTCTTCGATTATGTAGTCAAGTTGTTGATAATCGTAGTCAAAGGAGTGAATCTTAATTTTTTCATCAGAAGGGTTTTCCGTAACCATAGTTTTTTTATAGCGCTGAGTATTACCGCCGATGAATACGTTCGCTACCTGTACTATCTCAGGGGTAGAACGGTAATTCTGCTCCATTATCAAAATACGGGCGTGAGGATGTACCGTTTTGAAATCCAGTAGATACTTTGGATTGGCGGATCGAAAGCCAAAAATAGATTGGTCGTCATCTCCTACAACAAATAGGTTATCACTAAGTTTCGTAACCTTTTCAATAATCTTATTCTGAATGATCGACGTATCCTGACTTTCATCCGTTAAAACAAAATGAAATTGCTTTTGATACTTTAACAGAATTTCAGGATTTTCCTCAAGTATTTGATTGGACAGGGTAAGCATATCGTCAAAATCAATCAGTTTATTACCCAAATGTGCGTTTTGCTTGTAGTCTTCGTAAGCTTCATAGATCAATCCGAGGTCCTTGACCTTCGTATCCATGTTTTGAACATCCGAAATTTGAATCATGCTATTTTTAATGAAACAGATAGCGTTGGCCAGCTCTTCCAGTTTATCTTCCGTTAAGATTGTCTGATTTATTTCTTCATATAGCCGTTTAAGGACAGAGTTTTTGCTAAGTACTCCCTGCTCATTTTCAATCAGGGTGAAGGAGATACGGTTCTTCTGAAAATAAGTTCTAATTATAGAGTAGCAGAAGCTATGAATTGTGGAGAATCGTACTCTCTGTTTTACTAATTGACCGTATAATTGTTGAAAACGCACATCCATTTCATTCGCAGCAGCCTTGCTAAACGTTAAGGCCAGAATATTCTCCGGATTTACACCTTGTCGAAGGATTAAGTAAAGAATTCGAGCATTCAATACCGTCGTCTTTCCGGCTCCTGGGGTCGCCAAAAGCAGGAGTGGTCCTGAAGTATGCCTGATCGCCTCTTTTTGAACTCCATTCATCACTACCCCGGTAACCCTTTCGAGACTGTCAAAAAACTTCTTATCCACCAAAATATTAGCTCCCTCTTACCTATTCATTACTTAACTTAATTTTTCCATATAGTATAATTAATTTTTTACAAACTTACTATGCCAACTTGTCCATTATACGCTAAACTCACGTCATCATCCTAGTAATGCTTTTTATTTCTAATCGCACAAAAAACACCGTATAATTAGAAACGGTGTTTTTTATGCTCCAGTGCATTCTTGATAGTTTATACTCGGAACTTTTCGATAGCATTTCGGAGTTCTTCGGCTAACTCTGCCAAGCCCTTACTATTATCAGCAATTTGATCCATAGCTGCTGTTTGTTCCTCGATTGCAGCACTGACATTCATAGTTTGATTAGAAGTTTCTTTACTTACGCTATCTATAGCCAAAACAGACGAAACAATATATTGACTCCCGCTTGCCATTTGTTGAACGACCGCAGCTATTTGATTGACCTGTGTTGAAACTTCATCGATTAAACCCGCGATCGTTGCAAAGGCATTGCCTGCACTGTTGACAACTGCAACACCCTCATTTACACTACTAACCGCACTGTTCATGGCTATACTGGCATCTTTAATATTTTTACGGTTCTCATTCACTTGCGTGATGACATTCACCGCTGAATCTTGAGACAGCTCAGCTAGTTTACGAACTTCTTCCGCTACTACCGCAAAGCCACGACCATGTTCCCCTGCACGAGCCGCTTCAATGGCTGCATTCAATGCTAAAAGGTTCGTTTGAGTTGAAATGTTGGTAATTATATCTATGAATTCTGTAATTTTATCAAAACCTACTGCCAATTTGTTCACTGCGTTCTGAACAAGCTCTGTTGAGGTGCCTACGCTGCTCATCTGTTCCACTGCTTTGGTAATCGTTTGGTCGCCCTCACGTGCAATCTGGGCAGTTGTACTCGCTGAATTTGCGACAGTACTACTACTAGCCGCCACTTCTTCTATACTTGCGGATAATTCTTCAATCGTACCGGATGCATCTGTTAGGGCTTTGAGCTGTTGTTCCGATCCATTCGCTACCTCACCGATAGCCATACTGACCTGATTCGAAACTTGAGCATTTTGATCCATTGTTGCTACAATTTCTTCCGAAGATGCCGCAAGTTGCTCAGCAGAATTTCTTATTTGAATTACCAGAGTGCGAAGATTTAATATCATTTTATTAAACGATGTAGCGAGCATACCAACTTCATCTTTAGTATGTACAGAAGAGTCCTCAACATTCAGGTCTCCACCAGCCACTAATTCTACCTTTTTTAAGATCATTTTCAACGGACTAATAATCATTCTAGTGATCATGAACCCGGTCAGAATAGCAATTATTATTGCAATAATCGGTAATATTATAAGAACGGTTTGAACTCTAGCAATCATGCTATTGTCGTTTGTTACATGGATTTTTGCTTCATCAATGTTGAAAACACCAAGTTCACGTAAGAATACTTGAAATTCTTCTTGTTTAGAGAAACCGTTTTTAAGGTAATATTCCATCGCTTCAGTTTTATTACCAGCCAACTCATAGTCCAAAGTTCTTTGAATGACATCCTTAATAATAATAAACTGATCTTTTGCTTTAGTTATCCTTTCCTTTTCATAATTTGTGATGGCTAAAGGTTGGTACCCTGTAATAAATTTATCTATGGATTTCTCGCGTGTCGTTACTTGATCTAGCAGTTGCTTTTTGGTCTCAGCGTCAAGTGTATAAGAGGTAATTGCTAATACATTGGATTTTAGAGCATTACTATCGGAGCGTGCTTGATTAATATCCCGGACTGTTATCAAATCATCTGAATAGAGCTTATCGAGGGAGATACCGACTTGATGAAAATAGTAAAAACCTACAAAACCAACTATCCCAAGTGATATTGACATAATACTAATTAAAAGACCAATTTTAAAAGCCGTTTTCCGATTACGTAACCAATTCAAAAATAACTGCCCCTTTCATTACTCCACTCCTACATAGGTTTATGTGGGAGTTATAGCAAAATAAAATGATATCGAATTAACCGACAATAGTAAAAATTATTTATTATCTCCTCTAAATATGTCAGATCAAAACACAATCTAGTAGGACTCATGTTATTAGTTCTTGGATAAGTTGTTAAATCCTCTTTATGACAATTTATTGATAATAGTATTTTCATATAAGAAAAAAGGGTAATTATCAAATTCCTATTCGATAATTACCCTTTATAACTCGTCATTCCAGAATACCAATCAGCCTTCTTCAGAACTCCAAGATGCTAGATACCCTATTTGGGTCTCGGTTAATTTATCAATCGATAAACCAAGCGACTGAAGCTTTAGCATCGCAACCTTCTCATCAATCTCAGTATTAACTTGATAAACTTTAGCTGACAGTTTGTCATAGTTTAAGGCAACGTATTGAAGAGAGAGTGCCTGTAAGGCAAACGTCATGTCCATTACTTCTGCAGGATGACCATCACCAGCTGCAAGGTTAACCAACCTACCTTCGGCCAACAGGTACAGCATTTGCCCTCCGGCAAGAGTGTATTCTGTAATGTTATTTCGAGCAATTCTCTCCGAGACAGCAATCTCCTTAAGCTGTGCTACGTTGACTTCCACATCGAAGTGTCCAGCATTACACATAATAGCACCTGATTTCATTAAGACAAAGTGTTCCTTATTTATTATATCTGTGTTACCAGTTACTGTTATGAAGAAGTCGCCAAACTTAGCCGCTTCAGCCATTGGCATAACTTCAAAGCCATCCATCAAAGCCTCATTTGCTTTGATGGGGTTAATTTCACAAATGATCACACGTGCTCCTAATCCCTTAGCTCGTAGTGCAACTCCTTTACCACACCAGCCATACCCAGCTATAACGGACGTTTTACCCGCTACAACTAAATTCGTCGTCCGCATGATTCCGTCCCAAACAGATTGTCCTGTGCCGTATCTGTTATCAAACAAGTACTTGCATTGAGCATCATTGACAGCGATCATTGGAAACTTTAGAACTCCATCTCGCACCATAGAATGTAATCGCAAAACACCAGTCGTCGTCTCTTCTGCACCACCCTTAATCCTCTGAAGAAGCTCCGGGCGAGTTGTGTGTATTGTAGAAACGAGATCTCCTCCGTCATCAATGATAAAATCAGGTTCTGTGTCTAAGGCTAATTGTAGATGTTGATTAAATTCTTCTTCCGTCGCGTTATACCAGGCATGTGCACCGATTCCTTGTTGGACTAGAGCCGCTACGACATCATCTTGGGTAGAAAGGGGATTACTAGCAACGACTGTCACCTCTGCTCCCCCGGCTCTAATTACATGCGCCAGATAAGCCGTTTTAGCTTCTAAATGCAAACAAATAACGACTTTCTTACCTGCAAAGGGCAGTTGTTCCTCAAATTCTTTGCGCACCATATTTAGAACTTGCATTCGTGGAACCACCCAATCGATTTTGCGCTGTCCAAGGGGTGCTAAGGCTATGTCTCTTATTGTTGATTTCATGGTTATACCCTACTTTCATAAAATATTTTATATCTTAAATAGTGGCTTAAACTATTTATTCAGAATGTCTCTTTCTCTTGACCATATCCCTGCAGATACGAATTTCGCATTCCGTCAATATCGTCTTGAGATAATTCGATAACCCCACCCATTAGTTGTGCTATAATTGTAACTTGAGCTGATTTTTCAACGACTTGGCAAACTCTAAAAGCCTCTTCTAAGCTTCGCCCAGCACCTAACATACCGTGATTGGCGAGTAAAACTGCATTTCTCCCCGCCATAGCCTTGACCGTGTTGATACCAAGCTGAGCTGTTCCAGGCAGGGCGTATTCATTAACGCGCACATTTCCGCCCACAATCTGCACTAAATCCTCGACAGCTCCAGGTATCTCTCTCCGTGCCGCAGCCATTGCAGTCGCATAGGCACTATGAGTATGCACAATTGCCTGGATATCCTCGCGGGCATTATAAATTGCCAAATGCAGAGGCACTTCAATAGAAGGTTTACGAGAACCTTTTACAGTTTTCCCCTTTGTATCCAAAATAACAATATCCTCAGGCACTAATTTATCGTAGCTCATTCCAGTTGGAGTGATGGCAATATAGTTTTCGCCAGGGATGCGACAGCTGATATTCCCCCAAGTACCTACCGTGAGGTTTGTCGCTAGCATTTCCATTCCCTTCTCGACAATTGCTTTACGAGTAACCAGTAATTGATCCATTATATTAACACCCACTTATCTTTAACTCCAAATACTATCATAGTCATATTTCGTAGAATATGCAAACAGACTTGTATATGAAACGTTTGTTATAAAAAGGAAAACCTAGGCTAAATTCGGCCTAGGTTTAATAAGGGGTCGTCAATTCTTTGAGTCTAAAAAAGGGGGGCTAACCCCCCTTGAATATTAGACGCAACCAGTCGGTTTAGGAAGACCAGCAATCTTACAAGCGCCCTTCCCTGGGCCTGCAGGAAATAGTACATAAATTTTCTTTTGGTCAAAACCAGTGTCTTTACACATTTTACGGACCATTGGGGCAACTCCGAACTGCTCATAATAGTCTCTGAGGTAGTTGATCATCTTCCAGTGTTCTTCAGTCAACTCTTCTACTTCCTCAGTGGTAGCGAGTGCTTTGGCAACATCTTCATTCCAAACTAAATGATCCTCGAGAAAACCATCTTCATCCAATTCTACCATTAAATCTCCGACTTTAAGTTGAGCCATTTTATTTTCCTCCTTATAGTGAGTTTATTAAAATTGATATTGTTTGAGTTAATTCTCTTCTCCCCAAACAAGTATCAAAAATGCATCTTGCCTATTAAGCTTTCTCTTCCCTAACCGAGATAGCCACTTTATAAAGAACAGTAATTAGCAGCATCCCAATAGAGTATACACCCAGAGTCACTAAAATTTCATTCAATGATGGTGTATATTCTATTACCCTCTCGAAAGAATTGGGAACAAATCCTGCAACAATTAGGATCATTCCTTTGTCAATCCAATTAGCTATTATAATAGCTAGAAGAGCAAAGGGCAAGATCTTTCCATTCTTGCGTGTTTGTGGGAAAACCAGTAACAAAATCCCTGCAAAAGCAAGAAAAACGGCTGTCCACATAAAGGGAACAAGGTTTGTATGTCCATCCATGCCAACAAAAATATACCTAAGAGGAGCACTGTATTCAGGTACATTACTATAGAAGGCTGTGAAAAGCTCTAAAATATAGAAGAATACATTAGCAATCATGGCATATCTGACGATCTTAACAAGCGATTGAATAGCTCCTAGGCCTGGATCTGGGTCGAATTTACTGACCTTTCTTACTATCAAACACAATAGTATCAGAATAGCTGGACCAGCCGCAAAGGCGGATGCTAGGAAGCGCGCAGCCATAATAGCCGATAACCATAGGTGCCGACCGGGAAGACCAGCATATAAGAAGGCTGTAACTGTGTGAATACTAACTGCCCAAGGAATCGATAGATATATTATTGGTTTAACCCAAGCTGGCGGTGGAGTTCCTTTGCGCTCAGCGCCAAGCGTCGTCCAACCAACGACTAAGTTAATGCAGAGATATCCAATCAGTACGCACATATCATAAAACATGACCGAACGTGGGCTCGGATACAGAATTACATTCATGATCCGCATTGGTTGTCCTAAATCTACGACAATAAATAACATACACATGATCACAGCTGGTATCGCTAAAAACTCACCGAGAATGACCATTTTACCAAACTTCTTAAAATCATGCAGATAATAAGGTAAGACAAGCATAACGGCCGAAGCAGCAACACCAACAAGAAAGGTAAACTGGGCGATGTACAAGCCCCAGGAAACATCACGACTCATGCCTGTAACTCCGAGACCATTATTAAACTGATTTAGATAAGCATAGAAGCCTACAGCAATAACAGCCAGTAATACAAAGATCCATGCCCAATACTTTTTGCTACCAGTTAACGCTTTCTCAAGCATTATCGTCACCCCCTACTAGGTAGTAAACGCTCGGCTGGGTTCCCAGCTCAGGTTTACGCCGAATAGTGAATTTGGTACTGATAATTTTTCTAACCTCTGAGTTGGGGTCATCTAAATCTCCGAAAATCAAGCCGCCCTTGGACGTCTCCACACATGCTGGCTTTTGACCTTTTGCCAAGCGTTCATAGCAGAAATTACATTTTTCCACGACTCCAGCAGTCCTAGTTGGATATTCTGTAGATACCTCTTTAATAAAAGGTCTTGGATCTCTAAAATTAAAGCTTCTAGCACCAAAGGGACAAGCCGCCATGCAAAATCTACATCCAATACAGCGGTGAAAGTCCATCGCTACAATCCCGTCTCTGCGCTTAAACGTGGCCTGAGTGGGGCAAGCCTTGACACAAGGAGGATTTTCACAGTGATTACACAGAACCATAAAAGGTGCCTCTATCACGTGTTCATCCAAATATTTATTTTGCCCAGCACCAAAGGTATGATGATAATCATCTTTCCAGATCCATTTAATCTCTTCCTTAGTATTGCCGATTTCTTCTGGAACATTATGAAGAGTATGGCAAGCTTCTTGGACCCGCTTATAGTCATCTTCTGATTTAAATTTACTCATATCTACGACCATAGCCCACCGACTTGCTAAATCAGCTTTCTTTTCGATGCCATATTCCGCAGCTACAGCAACTTCTTTCTTTCTGAACCCAGTAAAAGCAAACGTGCCCCCAAGTCCTAATGCAGTGAGCATACCAGCTCTTCTTAGAAATTGTCGTCGATTGATGCTCATTTTACAGCCTCCTTTGGCTCAAAATGGCAAGAATAACATAATGGCTTGACTGCGTTATAATCATGACAAGAAGAACAGAACTGAGGTGAAGCAAACGCCGGGTTACTCGTTCCTTCAGCATTTGCCACTTTTTCAGCCTCGGTATAATGACATTTCAAGCACGTGTCTTGAAGACTAATTTCAAATTCTTTCCCATTGCTATTTGTATACACGGTCTGTCCATCACGCACAGAAGCTTGTCGCCATTGATTGAGCAGTTGCATGTGATTAGCCCTCATAAACTCTGGAGACTCAACACACTGCTGGTCAGCAGGCGCAAGCGCCTGAATGGCAGGAGTATTTAAATCTATATCCGGTCCTGCATTAACTTTCCCCATATTATAGAAGAAGGGGATCGTGAAAAGTCCAACAAAGATAATGAGTGATGCAATTATTTTTCCGCCTTTATACATTACTCATCACCCTCCTTTCCAGGTAGATCCTCAAGTCTTATATCGAGTGTTCTCTCTTTCTCGCCTCTCATTACTAATGCATTAGCGAGTAACTCAGTCACACCTGCAACGCCTACCCCAGGATTCCAGTAGTCCATTAGAGCTGGTAAAGCGGCCCGGTCAACTGCGCAAATATTTGCCAACATGTTAACTCCATGTTTGTCTTTAACATACTTAACAGCATTTGCTCTCGGGAATCCGCCTCTCATCCGTTGTTCCATATTTTCCGAGGCGTTGAGTCCAGATCCACTTCCGCAGCAGAATGTCTTCTCTCTGATCGTATTTTCAGGCATCTCATAGAAATTATTACAAATAGCCTTAATGATTTCTCTTGGCTCTTCGAGAAGCCCCATTCCTCTAGAAGGGTTACATGAATCATGATACGTAACCTTTAAGTGGTCGTTACGACTGGGATCTAATGTCAGTTTATTGTGTTTGATCAAATCAGCTGTAAATTCTGAGATATGGATCATTTTAGTGGATTTGGCATTTTCAAAGACTGTTCCGGTGATCGGCGATCTTGGTACTTCTAAGAAGTCTGCGGGGCCGTTCCATGTATCCATATACTGATTCAGAACTCTCCACATATGACCACATTCTCCACCAATGATCCATTTAACACCTAATCGTTTTGCTTCAGCATAGATCTTGTAGTTAAGCCTCTTGGCCATGTCATTTGAGGTGAAAAATCCGAAGTTCCCACCTTCAGAAGCATATGTGCTCCATGTGTAGTCAAGACCGAGTTCATGGAAAAGCATGAGATAACCCATGCAAGTATAAATCCCTGGTTCACCCATGAAATCTCCGGACGGAGTGACAAACATTATTTCGGCACCTTTTCTGTTGAAGGTTGGGTTCACCCTAATACCTGTTATTTCCTCTATATCATCACACATGGTTTCGATGTTACCTACAATTGCATGAGGCTCTAAGCCAAGGTGATTTCCCTTCATGTAACAATTTGCAGCAGGTCCGGAAATCCAATCGATGTTTAAGCCCACTAAGTTAAGAAGTTCCCTGCCAATGATCGTTACTTCTGCTTGATCGATACCATATGGACAGAAAACAGAACAGCGACGGCACTCAGTACACTGAAAAAAGTAAGACCACCATTCCTTAAGCACATCTTCATCAAGTTCTCTCGCCCCGGCCAAACGTCCTAGAAATTTACCAGACGTTGTGAAATACTTTTTGTAGACTGATCTTATCAATTCCGCTCTCAGGACGGGCATATTTTTAGGATCACCAGTGGCAATATAAAAGTGGCATTTATCGGCACAGGCACCGCATCTAACGCAAATATCCATAAATATTTTAAAAGAGCGATACTTAGCAAGCCTTTCTGCCATTCCTTCTAAGATCGTTGTTTCCCAGCCCTCTGGCAACTTCCAATCTTCGTCGGCTGGCGACCACTGTCTTGGGTTAGGTAAACCCAACGTTAGAAGGTCTTTTTCCTTTCCTCCCCAGCAAAAGTTACCTGGTTTAATCACTGTCGGAGTATCCATCCAGTCCGTTGCGGGTGGTTTGAAATCTATCTGAGATAGTTCTTGTGGCTTTGGAGTTTTAACCTTCTCTACTTTCGCCATCCACGATCACTCCTTTTCTACCGGAATACCAGCTTTTTTCATTTTTTCTCTAAATTCATCTTCATACTGAGCGTAGGTATGAACCTCAACTTCGTGATCCCATGGGTTGATATGCCTAACCATACGATTGTTACTAATCATGTTTCGGGTTGGGCTGAGGAAAATGCCGCCCGCATGCATTAATTTACTCAAGGGGAAATATGCGAAAAGAACACTAACTAGAAAGATGTGGATAAAAAACATTACGCCAATTCCTTCAGGAAGAACAGGCTGAAAAGTAGCTAACCCAATTGCCAATTTCTTGACAGCTACAAGATCAACTTTAAAGAAATACCGCATTAGTACCCCTGTACACCCAATGCTCAAAATCATAAAGAGCGGAAAATAATCAGCAGCATGAGATATATACCTTACCTGCGGAATAAAAATTCTTCTGAGGAACAGGTAGGTCACTGCTATTAAAAAGAATGCATCCGTCAAGTAAATCGCAGGTAACCCAATCTGTAAAATGCCATCAATGCTTTCAAGTATTTGAACCGAGTACGGTATAGGTTCCAAGAAAAATCTAAGATGTCTAATCAGAATTATGAGGAACGACCAGTGAAAGACCAAACTCCCTAACCAAAGCCACTTAGCTGAGCCGTAGGCTAGTATTGGACCCTTTGGCCCCTGGGATAATTCTGTTTTAGTGTTTCGAAACAACGAGCGAAAGAACAATACTTCTAAAGCCATCCTGATAATAACACCGAAAGCACTTGTCGGGTTTTCGATCTTATTTTGTTTGATCCACGGCAGTGATTTTTGCTGCCCAATGGTTGTTGGAATTCGGAACGGCACAGGTGACCGCCCCCATTTAACAATGCGGTAAATAAATCCACCCACAAACATAGTAAAGGCTAGATAAGGTATGATGATGCCAAGAATGTAATGCATACTTGTAATATGCGCTCCTATTGTGGCGACTAGAATGAGTACACTTACTGCGAGGAGAGAAAACAAGACTTTCACTCTACGACCTCCTTCCTTTAAATACTGGTTTCTTGATTTTTGTTTTCAAATTCTTCCATTGGGATTTCATGCACCAGATTGGCCTTTTTCAGAAGTGTAAAAGTCATCCTTTTCAGTTCATCGACCTTCAGTTGATTAAGTTGTTCTCGACATTTCGCATATATATCAAAGGCAAATAGAGCCAGATCATCTATTTTGGATTCGAAACTTAGCAGCTCTTCATTAATCTGACCATGCCTGATTTCCTTCTTCAATTCTTCTCTAACTACCTTTTTAAGGCTAAAGATAAATTTCACAGCTTTAGCAGGGGGGAAATCTTGCACGGCCTGCACTTTAATCATATCATCAAGAAACGGTAATCCCTCAGCAAGTTCTTTCTCTTCAATAAGTGCTTCCCAAAGACTATCTATACCCTGAGTGAACGCATGTCCTACAGGATTGGCAAATCTATCTTCTTTCTTCTTAAAAAAGCCTGTGTTATCCGTGGGATACGTCTCCATGATCGCATCGAACCACCTTGTCGTAATCGCGGCTTTCCTTTCTTCCAGGAGACTCTTCAGCTTCATGTCCATTTAGACCACTCCTTATCTCAAAATTCTTCTTGTAAGCAAATTCAGTCGATGTTGAATGCATCCAACACCGACCTTTCTTTTAAATAAAACTCTCTCTAATTCCTGTGCAATCCAGTTTGAGTATTTAGTGCGTTAGGCTACGCGACAAAGTGAAATCATCCACTAGTTTCCTTTTCGAATTAGTAGCGTTCAATTTTTGCGCAAGTAACAGAATATTGTTTGTTCTTATTATCACTATCAGTTTAAGGAATTTCGACTTGCTTGTAAAATTCATATTCTCTATAGTGACAATTAGTTAATCACATAGTAACATTAACTTTAGTGTTAAAGATCATAAGAAATCCCATTTACTCTCCGAATTTTTTGCAATTTGTGCAAATTCGAACTAAGTTTCTTCTGCTCTAAAATATCACATCTGTGGAGAATTAGTCAAGGCTAACTTCGGAAATCACCCGACAAAAAGCAAGAGGATGGTCCTTCCACCCTCTTGCTTTAAAGATTATTTTTTCATGCTTACCCCAGTGCACGCTCCAAAATTTCATTAAGTCGTTTTACCATTCCCCGTGGATCAATAATAAGTCCTGCAGCGATTTGCGCGTTTTCAAAAATTTGCTCTGCTGCAATCTTCGCAAAGGTGTCCTCATTTTTCCGCGCTTTGTCCAACCGTTTAATCATTTGATGTGAGGCGTTAATTTCCAAGACACTGGGTCCTACATCATTTGAATCTTTATTCATGAGTTGCATCATCCGCTGCATACTATTTGTTCCATATGGACTAAGCACAACTGCAGGACTGTCTACCAACCGCTTAGATTCCCGCACCTCGGTCACTTTACTGCCTAAGACTTCTTTGATCCATTCCGTCAAATCTTTAATTTCTTCTTCGGGCAAGGCAAGTTCACTTCTATCTTTCTGTTCATTCCCTAAATCCAAATCAGACTGATCGGCTGAAATGAGTTTCTTGCCTTCATATTCCCCAATAGCACCAAAGATGTAATCGTCGATTGCTGCATAGGTATAGATCACTTCATAGCCTTTGTCCCGGAATACTTCCAGATACGGACCGGACTCTATTCCTTCTCGCGTTGGACCGTTGACATAATAGATTGCCGTTTGGTCTTCTTTCATACGACCTATGTAATTTGCCAAAGAAACCGATTCACCTGGCAAGGTATTAGACGATTCGAACTGCAAAAGCTTGACGAGTTCTTTACGATGTGTGAAGTCATTTGCTGCCCCTTCTTTAATAAAGAAATTAAACTTTTCCCAGAACTCTTTATACTTCTCTGGTTCGGAGGTCGCTTGACCATCGAGGAATTTAAGAAAACGGCTTGTAACTACTTTGTTAAGCTTGGTTATTAGAGCACTGTCCTGCATGGTCTCTCTAGAAATATTAAGTGGAAGTTCCTCACTGTCCATAACTCCTCTTAAAAAGCGCAACCACTCAGGCAATACAATTGGGGATTTTTCTTGAATCAATACTTTTTTACAATATAGGTTAACCCCTGGTTCTGTTCGTCCAAAACCAAACTGCTCGAGGTTCTCCTTGGGAACAAATAATAAGGTGTTAATATTTATCGGGGCATCTGATGAAAAATGCAGACGAAAAAGCGGTTCATCATGTGCATTCGCGATGAACTTATAGAATTCGTTGTACTCCTCATCTGTAATCTCATTTTTGTTTTTAATCCATAGGGCATCAACTGTATTTACTTTCTGTCCATTGACGATAATAGGGTAGGGTACAAAGCTAGAATATTGTTTAATGACTCGTTGAACGGTTTCTTCCTTGGCAAAATCATACGCATCCTCTTTTAAATGAAGAACCATCTTCGTACCCCTACTTAGATCTTCTCCTTCAGTAATCGTATAACTCCCTACGCCGTCTGATTCCCAAACGAAGCTTTGGCTCTCCATTTGATAGGAACGGGTATATAAAGTCACTTTATCTGCTACCATAAAGGCAGAGTAAAAACCAACCCCAAATTGCCCGATTAGGTTAAGATCCTTTTGATCCCCTTTGGCACTCAAGTGTTTGATAAATTCTTTTGAGCCTGAATGAGCAATGGTCCCTATATTCTCAACCAGTTCTTCTTTCGTCATCCCTATACCAGTATCCGTGATAGTCAGGGTATGGGTGGTATCATCCGTATCGATATGGATTTCTAATGTTAAATCCTTGTCTTTAACCTCAGGCCCTGTAAGTTGTGTGTAACGTAGTTTCTCCATAGCATCCGCCGCATTGGAAATGAGTTCTCTCAAAAAGATCTCGCGTTCAGTGTAGAGTGAATGGATGACAATATCCAGTAATTGCCTGATTTCTGTTTGGAATTCCTTAGTTTCTACTCCTGTACTCATTATTAACCTCCATCGTTTTGTCTTAATATAATTATTTGGCACCAGCTAGTCAACCTTAATCCTTAGTTTAATAAAATATTGTCAAAAGTGCAACCAAGCTGAAAGGGGTACGATACCATAAGTGCCCTAATTAATTAGTCCTATTGAGGATATCCTGAAGACAGACTTCAAACTTTCGATCATCTTCCTGTACTCTCTTTTTTGGTCCTTTAGTTCTGCCGCCACCCCGTCGGAACTTCGCTTTTGCCTCCCGCTCCTCCAGTAAAAATTCAATGTTAGTTGTGTTAAACTCTCGTCCGTCAGGATTTAAACACCTAACTCCTTTTCCCAATAACATAGCCGCCAGGCCCCAATCCTGAGTCACTGCTACATCTCCCGCCAAAGCCAGATTCATAACCCGAATATCAGCCTCTTGCGAAGCATTTCCGACCACCACGTGATGGTCGGAAACAATATTGTGGTTAAAGCTAGCTACAGTCCATACCGGAATAGCATACTCGAGGGCCACCTTAATGCAAATCTGCAAAACAGTCTTCGGACAAGCGTCTGCATCCACAATAATTTTCAAACTTATGCCTCCCGTAACCCGCCATCCGCTTGAATCACTTTTTTCTCTTTAAGCAGTTTTCCAACTGCTCTTTTAAAGGCGGCTTTACTCATTTGTAAGCGACTTTGGATTTCAAGGGGGCTGCTTTTATCACTGAGCGCCAAAAATCCTTCGTGATTCTTTATCCCTTGGAGAATTTTCAATGTATCGTTATCCATTTGAATATAGGAAAGATCCCTTGGTGATAAATCAAGCTTGCCATCCTCTCTAACTCTGATAACACGTGCCTCCACTTGATCGCCCTCTTGCAATTCATTAAAATACTCATTGACAGGAATGAGTCCCATATACTTATTATCTACGGCTACAAAGGCACCCATATCAGGATTCACCGAATAAACTGTTCCTACTATTTTATCGTTTTTCTGATAAGGAGATTCGGCCGATAGATACTCATAAATTTCTGTCGTGGCGCTCAACCTTTGACTCTTGTCTAAATAAACTTTTACTAGATATCCTTTACCCACTTGAATCGGATATTTCTGCTCATGAAATGGTAGAAATAACCCTCTTTCCAAGCCGATATCCAAAAAGGCCCCAATCGTTGTCTTAGCCGAGACTTTTAGATAAGCTAATTCTCCTAATTGAGCCAACGGTTTTTTGCGGGTGGCAATTAGCCGTTCTTCGGAATCCCGATAAATAAAAACCTCTAATTCGTCGCCCTCTTTAGAATCCTCTGGTAATTGTTTTATAGGCAGAAGGATATTATCATGCCGAACACCTGTGCCTGCATCTAAGTAAGCGCCAAAGGATGTATAATTTGCAATTTTAAGATTTTGTAATTTACCGATCTCAATCATCTATAAAAATCCCCTTTCTCAATTGTCACTAGATGTAGGTTTACCCTTGGGTAGCAAATCCATGCTGGTACTATTGTTATACTATTATATACATGAGTGCGCCTATGGCAAACTATTGGGTCGAATATGTAGATAAAGAGAACTTGCTGGCGCCCAGCCTTCAGACGCCGGCGACCGCCTTAGTTGCACTTATGCGCTGGCCATAGAGGCCGAGTGTCCCAGTTGCCGAGGACGGCGAGAAGGGACCTTCCAGAAAGTATGTAACCGAAAGTTATACTTTCTGACTAGTACGAAACAAGACCGCCTTTTGCATGGCGGTCTGCTTGTCCCTTTAGTTGTAACCCATCTAGCCCTATCTGACTAATACAACATAGTATACGATAATATTTCAACTTAATACCCCGTGCATTAGAGCCCATAGTATGTCGTGATTAACATACCATGATTAACTACCGCAATAATATTACCAATACCAATACCTGCGCTGATATTAGATCTTCTCCTCATATATATTACCCCTTACTTACATATTTTATATAAAATATAAAATACAGCAAGAAGGGATTAGCAAGCTAATCCCTAATATTCCTATTTAGTTATTATTATAACACTATTCTGGACGAATTGCCCATACTTTTTTGGAGATCGCTTCAGGGTCTACTGTGATTCGAGCTACACCACTGTCCATCGCAGCTTGGGCAACAGCCGCTGCAACGGCAGGTGCAACACGAGGATCGAAAGCTTTCGGAATTACATAGTCGGCATTTAGCTCTACATCACTTACCAAGCCCGCAATCGCATAAGCGGCTGCGATTTTCATTTCTTCATTAATCTGAGAGGCCCGAACGTCCAAAGCACCTCGGAAAATACCAGGGAATGCCGATACGTTGTTGACTTGGTTTGGGAAATCTGAACGTCCAGTTCCGACTACTTTTGCTCCTGCTTCTTTAGCAAGTACAGGCATAATTTCTGGTACAGGGTTTGCCATCGCAAAGATAATCGGATCCTTAGCCATAGCTTTAACCATCTCAGGAGTTACCATGTTGGCTGCTGATACCCCAATGAAGACATCTGCCCCCACTAAGGCGTCTGCCAGTGAACCAACTAGCTTTTGAGAATTGGTGACTTCCGCAATGGCATCTTTTGATTTGTTCATCCCCGCAGGACGTCCCGTATAGATGGTTCCCTTGGTATCACACATAATCACATCTTTAACGCCCATACTCATGAGTAATTTAATAATCGCCACACCAGCAGCACCCGCGCCGTTCGTGACAACACGAATACTAGTTAAGGATTTCCCCACCACTTTGAGGGCATTAATCATTCCAGCCATGACGACGATGGCTGTGCCATGTTGATCATCATGGAATACAGGAATATTCATTTCCTTCTTAAGCCGCTCTTCGATCTCGAAGCAAGCCGGCGCACTGATGTCCTCCAAGTTGATTCCACCGAAGGTTGGCTCCATTAGTTTGACCGTCTCAATTACTTTTTCAATATTCTCCGTGTCTAAGCAAATGGGGAAGGCATCGACTCCGGCAAAGGTCTTGAAAAGGATTGATTTACCTTCCATGACTGGCAAGGAGGCAAGTGCTCCGATGTTACCTAGGCCAAGAACCGCCGTCCCATTCGAGACTATGGCCACAAAATTGCCTTTGTTAGTATAAACATAGGCTAAGTCCTTATCTTTCTCGATATCCAGACATGGTTCAGCCACTCCGGGAGAGTAAGCCAAGGATAAATCTCGGCTGTTACGAACTGGCACTTTGCTGAGAACTTCCAGTTTTCCGACATTGTCACGGTGAAGAGCTAAAGCATCTTCTCGTAGTGTTCCCATATAATCAAATCCCCTTTTATATTTATTCAATTTTCAGTTATTTTTCATCAGTATTTCAAGTTTATTGTCAAGGACTTAGTTGTAGGGGCAATTCATGAATTCCCCTTACTGGTTAAGCCCTTGGACAGTATACTATGTGCTATCTTCTGAGCCAACGATCCAGAGCGAATTTGTTGGTTTCACGGTTTAGGTCGGCTAGGCTTGTTGTCAACGGTATGTCCTTAGGACATGCACGAACACAGTTTTGGGAATTACCACAATCTGAAATCCCACCTTCATCGAGTAACGGTGCCAACCGTTCGTGCTTGTTCATTTCCCCTGTCGGATGAGCATTAAAGAGACGAACTTGATTTATGGCGGACGGTCCAATAAATTTCGAGCGTGCATTCACTTGAGGGCAAGCTTCCATACAGCATCCGCAGGTCATACACTTCGATAATTCGTAAGCCCACTGGCGCGTTACTTCTGGCATACGTGGCCCGGATCCCAAATTATAAGTCCCATCAATCGGAATCCAAGCATGGACTGTTTTCAGGTGATCGAACATGATTTGCCGGTCAACCATGAGATCTCTTACCAACGGGAATTTTGTCAATGGTTCGAGGACGATAGGTTGAGTTAGTTTGTCAATCAGAGCTGAGCACGCTTGTTTCCCTTGTCCATTAATATTCATAGTACAAGCTCCGCAAACTTCCTCAAGACAATTACATTCCCACACAACGGGGGTGGTCTTTCGCCCTGAGGCGGTTACTGGGTTTTTTTGAATTTCCATTAAACAAGAAATAACGTTTAATTTTTCTCGATAAGGAATATCAAATTCTTCCCAACGAATTGGCTTATCTGGACCATCTTGACGACGAATTTTAAAGTGGATTGTTTTTTGTTCAGCCATTCTTTTCTTCACCTCCTAATTCTCTAATTAATAATGGCGCGGACGCGGCGGAATCAAGGATACGTCAACCTCTTCATAACTAAGTTTTGGACCACTAGGGGTCCAATCGGCTATCGTTGTTTTTAGGAAATTTTCATCATCACGCTCAGGATATTCCGGTTTATAATGTCCCCCCCGGCTCTCGTTGCGGCGCAAGGCCCCTAAGGTAATGACTCTTGCCAGTTCTAACATGTTCCAGAGCTGACGGATGAATGTGCCTTCCTGAGTACCCCATTCTAAGTTATCGCTTCTGCCAATATTCTGCCAGCGTTTCATCAACTCCTGAAGGACCACGTCGGTTTCAGCTAATTTATCGTTATAGCGTATGACGGTCACATTCAAAGTCATAATATCTCCGAGTTCTTTGTGGATATGGTAGACATTTTCTTTGCCTTTCATAGCCAGGATCTTCTTCCACTGCTCGTCTTGAAGTCTCTTCTCTTCCATAAAGACAGGCTCAGTGCCGCTTGGGGTTTGAAGTTTGTTTTTCTTAATGTACTCCATCACTTTAGGTCCAGCGACCATTCCCCCATAGATTGCCGAAAGCAACGAGTTCGCTCCCAGACGGTTTGCTCCATGGTATTGGTATTCACATTCCCCAGCAGCGAAAAGTCCTGGTATATTCGTCATCTGGTCATAATCTACCCACAGTCCACCCATGGAATAGTGAACCGATGGGAAAATCCGCATGGGGACCTTCTTCGGATCATCACCGACGAACTTCTCATAGATTTCTATGATTCCCCCCAGTTTACGTTGTAAGACCTCGGGATCGATATGCGACAGATCAAGGTATACCATGTTTTCACCATTAAGACCTAGACCTTGGTCAAAGACAACTTCATAAATAGCACGAGTCGCTATGTCGCGAGGAACTAGATTTCCATAGTCCGGAAACATTTCTTCCAAGAAATACCATGGCTTGCCATCCTTATAGGTCCAAATACGTCCGCCTTCTCCACGGGCTGATTCAGACATTAGTCTGAGCTTGTCATCGCCCGGTATGGCTGTGGGGTGGATCTGGATAAACTCCCCGTTAGCATATTTAACCCCTTGTTGATATAACGCTGATACAGCGCTCCCTGTACAAATCGTCGAGTTGGTGCTTTTGCCAAAGACCGCGCCCGGTCCACCCGTTGCAATAATCACGGCGTCCGCTGCAAACGACTTAATGCTCATGTCCCGGAGGTCTTGTGCGACAATCCCTTTACACATTCCTTCATCAAGGACGGTCGAGAGCAATTCCCACTGCTCGTATTTTTGGACTAGGCCTTCTACTTCATATCGCCTAACTTGTTCGTCGAGTGCATAGAGAAGTTGCTGACCAGTTGTAGCCCCTGCAAAGGCAGTTCTGCAAAATTTAGTTCCACCAAATCGACGAAAATCGAGTAACCCTTCCGGCGTTCGGCTAAACATGACGCCCATTCGATCCATCAAGTGAATGATCCCTGGAGCTTCATCACACATTGCTTTTACAGGTGGTTGATTGGCTAGAAAATCGCCACCGTACACTGTATCATCAAAGTGAAGCCACGGAGAGTCCCCTTCTCCTTTGGTATTAACTGCTCCGTTAATGCCACCCTGGGCGCAGACCGAGTGTGACCGTTTTACTGGTACTAAAGAAAATAAGTCGACGTGCGTACCGGCTTCGGCCATCTTGATCGTTGCCATCAGCCCTGCAAGTCCGCCTCCTACTACGATGACTTTACTCATCCCCTTGACCCTCCTAAACTCTTTGTTCTTAGTTTTATTGAATATCGCTTAAAGTTATTTATCCGTTAAGGTCCTACTTCTCGTTCCTGAAAATGCAAGTGAGACCTCAAATTCTCCTTCTACTTTAAGAAGGCTGAAATATCTGCTAAACCAATTGCCGATATAAGTATGAACACAGCGGTTAAGGCATACATCAATATTTTTTGGGAGTGAGGCCCAACTGTGATACCCCACGTGATCGCAAAAGCCCATAAGCCGTTGACAAAATGGAAAATTGCAAACAATACACCAAAAGTATAGAATACCAATCCCAAAGGCTGGTTGAGGAATTCTGAAAGTCTTGCAAAATTTGCTTCTCCGCCAATACGCATAAGGTAAACGTGAATAACTATAAAGAATACTGTATACAGACCCGATATTCGTTGGATAATATAAAACCAATTCCGGGCGTACTTGTACCTCAAAACATTACTTTGCCCGGTATAGACCACCCAGGTTCCATAGATGGCATGAATGGCAATCGGAATAAATATGACGACAAGTTCAATGATAAAAATTGCTGGGAAATCTTGCATGGTACTAATTACTTTGTCATACAGTTCTCCCCCCCCAAGGGCGGTTAAATTAAGAAACATGTGAAACATCAAAAAAAGGCCGATGGGCACGAGTCCTAATAACGAATGGACTCTACGAATCAAAAAATGATAAGGTTTTTGTGTCGTACTCATAAATCTCTGGTCCTCTCCTCTCAACATCTTTTTGGCAAACATAGAATTGGAATGATCCATTCGTTTTCCTAGTCGGCTTTCAAAATATAGAATATGCAAGCTCTATGCCATATAGTTTAAAATTAACTATATATTCTGTTAATTATTAAAAATACTGAAAATACACTGTAATTAGTGGCTTTCAGGTAATTAATCTTTAGCAAAAAGCATCTGAAAATTACTATATTAATAGTCCCTACTTTTAATTCAACCCAAAAAGACACACTCTAATTTCTAATTTATAGAATTTAGTAGTCAAAACTTCTAATTATTAGATTCTTGTTAAAATTCATCCCCGCTATGACATTGTTCTGAGTTTGTTATAAAGTGTGGCCAAGGATATTTTCAGTGCTTTTGCGGCTTGCTTCTTTCCTTCGACTGAGTCGCCGTAACGCTTCATGGCCAGGCGGATCATCTGCTTTTCCATTTGTTCGATAGGCATAATCTCTCCACTTACCACCTGATCTTGTAGCAAAGGTGTCTGTGAATCTACGAGATTGAGCATAGATTTATGGGTAACGATTTCCCCTTCGACAGTAACTATGGCTCGTTCCAAGACATTCTGTAGTTCCCTTATGTTTCCTGGCCAGTCATAATGCATCAACAGTTCTTCTGCTTGGCTTGTTAAACCCATCACGTGTTTACCAAATTTGCGGTTAAATTTTGCAATTAGGGAATGGACATACGCTGGAATATCCTCTTTATGTTTGCGCAAGGGTGGTAAGCGCAATTCAAGAACATTGAGTCGATAATAGAGATCTTCGCGAAAATCTCCTCTTTTGGCCAACTCAAGTAAATTACGGTTGGTAGCTGCAATTACGCGGACATCTACCTTGATAGTCTGGGTACCTCCAACTCGCTCGAATTCCATTTCTTGTAATACTCTAAGCAGTTTGGCCTGTAAATAGGGGTTCATATCTCCGATCTCATCTAAGAAAATCGTCCCTCCATTTGCCAACTCCATTTTTCCAAGCTTTGTTTTCACTGCTCCTGTGAAAGCTCCCTTTTCATGTCCAAAGAATTCACTTTCTAGTAACGTCTCTGGAATTGCTGCACAGTTTACCTTGATAAAAGGCTTGTCTAAGCGCAAACTGGTACCATGGATGGCGTGAGCAAATAATTCCTTTCCGGTCCCTGATTCTCCTGTAATGAGAATGGTCGAGTTACTCTTCGCCGCTTTACGAGCCAAATCCAAAGCACTTTCAAATTCAGGATGGCTTCCAATCAGGTCATCAAATGTATAGGAACTCGTAGAGATTTGATTGATACGGCTTTGCAAATCATCAATCACTTGATTAGACGCTTTCAACTGTTCCATCAATTTATAGATGTCCGTTAGTGGCTGAAATACCACGACTGCACCTTCCATTTTCCCGTCAACGACAATTGGGGATGCATTTGAAATTACATCCACATTCGAGCCACCAACTTGAGCCCTGTGAGCGAACACCGGTTCATGTGTCCTAAGAGACCTCGCTAGCGCACCATTGGGAGAAACATCAAAAATATTGTGTCCAATCCGCTGACTCGCTGGAATTGAAGTAACCCGACTAAATGACGGATTGACATATTTAATCTCTCCATCAATGCCTGCGACTTCAATGGCTTCTTGAACAGAGTTCAAAACAGTATCCAGTTCACCTTTTAGACGTTTTATATCCGCCAGCTTTTCTTTTTCTTCTATAATGTACATCATAAGATTGGCCCCTTGGGCCTCCACCATTGCACTGGTCTTTGCTTTATTTCGTTCTAATTGTTCTTGTACGATGGGGTCACCTGTCGCTTCTATAATAACATCGAGATTGGGGACGTTTAAAAAGGCATTCAAAGTCATACAGGTCGCTACACCGTCTACCCTTGCCATCTCCATCCCTGGATTCTGTTCTAAAAGATCACAGACCACACTGATATCAATATGGTCAATACTACGCAGGGTTTTATAGACTGTCGAACCCCCTCGTCCCATGCCCACTATACCCACTCGTACCTTCCGATCCACTATTTAACCCCCTTCTCATGCTTCTTGGGTTATTATTGCAATTATTAGAATATTCTTTATTGATTAGCCGATCTCCTTTAAATATATTATAATTTTTAGAAATATATTTAATTACATAGACACAATAAATAAACCCCGCCTATCGAATCGGGGTTAAAAGATTAACCACCAAGAATTCGAAGTTCGGGGTTTAATAGACAACTTTCACTTAAACTTGAGATAAGTTTTCATGTATGTTTGGGGGAATACTCACCAAAGCTTTCTTAAAAATAAAACGCCAAAAGATAAAGCATGGAGATAAAAACAGAAACTAACATCAACGGAAACGCTGTTTTCATAAAGGCTATAAAGCCAATATGGACTCCATTTTTCTCAGCCATGCCCGCAACAATTACATTTGCTGAAGCGCCAATGATCGTTCCATTCCCTCCTAAACACGCTCCCAAAGCTAGGGACCACCAAAGAGGTTCTAATCCAGTTGGAGAAATCCCTCCTAAAGTACCCATTTCATGGATCAACGGGATCATAGTGGCCACAAAGGGGATGTTATCCACAAATGCTGAAGCAATAGCGGAAAACCATAAGATCAACATTCCTGCCATTGTAAAATTACCAGCTGTCGCATCAATTGCCCAGACTGCCATCGCCTTTATTAAGCCCGTCTCAATCAAACCACCGACTACAATGAAAAGTCCAATGAAAAAGAAGATCGTCGGCCATTCCACCGTTAATAGCACTTCTTCTGGATCTTCTCTAGTTATTAACATCAAGAGGACTCCACCTGATAAAGCAATCGTCGCTGACTCTAAATGGAAGGTCTGATGCGTGAAGAAGCCCAGTAAAACAAGCCCAAGCACGAACAAACTCTTTTTTAAAAGAACATAATCTTTAATGGCCAGAATAGGGTCAATTTTCATGATCTCCGCTTTAAGATCATCTGTGACTTGGAGTTGACGACGATATAAGAAATAAAGAATGGCCATTATTGCGATATGGATGATCAATACTACGGGTGCTAAGTTCATGGCAAAGTCCATAAATCCCAAATGAGTTTGACTTCCGATCATAATATTGGGGGGATCTCCGATTAAAGTAGCCGTTCCACCCACATTACTGGAGAATATTGTGCTTAACAAGAAGGGCATGGGGTTCAAATTGAGTTTATCCGTAACACTAAAAACGATCGGCACAATCAGTAAAACTGTAGTGACATTATCTAGTAATGCAGATAGCATTGCAGTAACCGTTGCCAAGGCAATCAGGATCATAATTGGTTCTCCCTTGGCCACTCGGACAGCTTTTAATCCTAGATACTCAAAGACTCCTGTTCGACGCGTAATACCGACCACAATCATCATACCGACTAGAAGTCCTAACGTATTCCAATCAATATGATGAATCGCCGTTTCTTGTGATACTACCCCCAAAAGAATGAGCAGCATTCCACCGAGTAAGGCAGCTATGGCACGATGAATCTTTTCAGAGAGTATTAAGGCATAAACAATAAGGAATACAACAATTGCAATATACGCCTGCATTTTTTCATTTCTCCTTTGTTACATTTTTATATTCGAATAATTAATTACCGTTCAATATCTCCCTTCCTACGGAAGAATTCAACGTAGTCCAACCCCTACCCGAATGTTTTTATTTTAATACCGGTGGTATTGATTTGCAATACATTTATTTGATTACATTTTTTTTGTACAGTTGTTTTTGTGATTATGGAGGGAATTGAAAGTATCCTATAGTTTAACCTTGTATTTGTTAATTGGTCTGCCTACAAAACCATACCGGGTTTCTAGGAATATCTTTCCACTTTTCTCTAGATATTCAAGGTAACGACGAGCGGTTACCCTAGCTAGCCCTAGTCCTTCGGCCACCTCCTCTGCTGAAAGACATAACTGCTTCTCATTAAGATAATTGAAAACTTTATGTAACGTAATCTCACGTAACCCCTTAGGCAATCCTTCTCTGTTAAGATTAAATTCGACTTCGCCAACAGTCGAAATCTTAATCAGTCGGTCTAAATCCTCCTGATTCATCTCTCCTCGATCTCGCAATTGTTCATAGTAAGACTGGTAATTATTCAGCGCTGCTTGAATCCGCTCAAATTTAAAAGGTTTAATGATATAATCAATAACCCCGAAACGTAAGACATCTTGCACTGTCGAAACATCTTGAGCTGCTGTAATCATAATTACATCTGATGGTATGCCTTGGCGCCGAATCTCCTTTAGAACCTGAATCCCGTCTAGATCGGGAAGATAAATATCTAGGATGACTAATTGCGGTCTTAAAGACTGAATTATTGTTATAGCTTCTTGACCAGTTCTGGCTGTGCTTATAATACTAAATCCTTCGATACGTTTGATAAATCCTTCGTTCACAGCCATGACCATCGGATCATCTTCAACTAGCACCATGTCAATATGATTCATAATGTCATCCTCCCCTGATGAACCATATTGCATACGCTATAATACCTCCTATTAACGTCATATCATTCACATAATAATTCGTCAATTTATTTACAATTCCTTCTATATAAAATGATAAACAATTAAATATTTAAATTCTTATAAATATTTAGGTTATCTATGTCTAAAATATTGTATACTTGAAATATTTTTCTTGTCAGTAGGCTTATAAAGTGATAATCTTGACTATATTGAAATGAAGCAATGGCGCTTCTTAAAGATTTGGAAATAATCTTTAAGGGGGGTCTTTTTGTTTCTTTTGGGGTAAATTGAGTGTAATTGATTTTGAAATCATGAAAGGGGTAATAAAATAATGAAAATCTTTGGAGAAAACGTTTTTAATGAAGCTGTAATGAGAGAACGTTTACCGAAAACAACTTACAAATCCTTGACTAAGACGATCGAAGAGGGACTCCCACTTGATCCTGGTGTCGCTGAAATAGTAGCCAACGCTATGAAAGATTGGGCGATTGAAAAGGGAGCGACGCATTTTACCCACTGGTTCCAACCACTGACTGGAATCACTGCTGAGAAGCACGATTCCTTTATCTCCCCTACGAAACACGGCCTAGTAGCTATGGAATTTTCCGGTAAGGAATTGATTCAGGGTGAGCCTGATGCTTCCTCCTTCCCTAGTGGAGGACTTCGCGCTACATTTGAAGCAAGAGGCTATACCGCTTGGGACTGCACCTCTCCTGCTTTTCTAAAAGAAGATGCTGGCACCTTAACTTTATGTATCCCCACAGCTTTCTACTCTTATACTGGAGAAGCGCTCGACAAAAAAACTCCTCTTCTTCGCTCTATGCAGACGCTCTCCAAACAAGCCTTACGTCTCTTACGTCTGTTCGGCAATACATCAACTACTCGTGTCACTAGTACGGTTGGAGCAGAGCAAGAGTATTTTCTTGTAGACAAAAAATTATTTGATAAACGAATGGACCTTATGCTCACTGGTCGAACACTATTTGGAGCTATGCCTCCTAAAGGCCAAGAACTAGAGGATCATTACTTTGGAAGCCTTAAAACTCGTGTAGCCGCCTTTATGCATGAATTAAATATGGAATTGTGGAAGCTCGGAGTTCTTGCCAAAACTCAGCATAACGAAGTGGCTCCTGGACAGTTTGAACTAGCACCCATATTTGGAACAACAAATATTGCCACCGACCATAACCAACTTGTCATGGACAGCATGAAAAAAGTGGCCCTCCGACATGATATGGTTTGCTTGCTTCATGAAAAACCCTTTGCTGGAGTTAACGGTTCAGGTAAACATAATAACTGGTCTATGTCGACAGACGATGGGCATAACCTCCTCGACCCCGGCCCTACCCCTCATGAAAATTTCCAATTCCTGACGATAATATGTGCAGTTGTTAAAGCTGTTGATGATTATGCTGAGTTACTTCGAGTTTCTGCTGCTAACCCTGGTAACGACCACCGTCTAGGTGCCAATGAAGCACCGCCTGCCATTATCTCCATTTTCCTGGGTGATCAACTCACTGATATTTTTTCCCAACTTCAAAATGGAGGACTCAGCCGCTCCCTTCAAGGAGAAAAATCTGCCAGCGGAGTTAAAACACTGCCCGCATTCCGTAAAGATTCAACGGATCGCAACCGCACCTCGCCCTTCGCTTTTACCGGAAATAAATTCGAATTTAGAATGGTTGCTTCCTCTCAGTCAATCTCTGGCCCTAACGTTGTTCTTAATTTAATTATCGCTGAGGTCCTCTCTCAATTTGCTGATCGTCTAGAACAAGCAACCGACTTCGATCAAACCCTTCAAGAAATCCTTAAAGAAACCGCTAAGAATCACAAGCGAATCCTCTTTGATGGCAACGGATATTCTGAAGAGTGGGTTGAAGAAGCCGCTAAACGTGGACTCCCTAATATCTCCTCCACCGTTGATGCTGCGCTTGTTCTTATGCGCCAGTCTACGATCGACTTGTATGAAAAACACAAAGTATTGAACCGAACAGAACTAGAATCTCGTTATGAAATAAATTTAGAACAATATTCCAAACAGATTAACATTGAGGCCCTAACCATGATCGACATGGCCCAACATCAAATTATTCCAGCGGCTATAAAGTACTCTACTCAACTAGCGAATTCCATCATTGCCATTAAATCTGCGTCCAGCGCTGCAGATGTATCGGTTCAAGAAGAGCTTCTGAACGCTCTCTGCTCGACCCTTGTTTCCTTGAAAGCAAACTTAACCACTCTAGAAGAAGACGTTCAAGTAGCTAATGCTATGACAAATGATGCCTATGAACACGGTGTTTATTATCGAGATGTCGTTTTCAAAGCTATGGAAGCCCTTCGGCATGATGGCGATAAGCTGGAAACAATTATTGACGCTGACATTTGGCCACTTCCCACCTATGCACAAATGTTATTTATGCTTTAGTAAAACTCGTTCAACTAAGTTTGAACGTAGAGACTTCGAAACCTTACAGTAAGATAGTGAGACACCCGCTTGTAGAAATCGGTGTCTCACCTATTGGACGAATGTTCAAAACTCTCCTTAACTAAAGACAAATCCCGGTTGCAAGCAACCGGGATTTGTCTTTAGTTATAGTAATTTATAAATCATTAATAGGTCTCTTTCTCCGTTATTCCTTCGTTATGCTAATAGAAGCGGTTTGCGGCAATGCTAAACCTGCGGCCACTTCCATCGTTTTCAGAATCCCTGAAACTCCAGGGCAACTGGGATGTGGGCTATATTTGGCAAACACTTCATAGACTCTCCCAACATGCATTTTATTGAAAATCTCTTTATATGCCTCAACTTCTGTTAACTCCTTGGCAATTTTTTGGTAATTAGGACAATCACTTGTTATTTCTAACTGTACTTTATTATCCTCATCGCTCACTGCTTTAACATTAATTGTAAAACCACATACCCCGGCGTGTATTACCCCTGTTGCCATGATAATTCTCCCTCCAGTACTACTTTTTAACATTATTCGCAAGACCCCCATTTCTAAAAGTGGGGGTCTTGATAAACTTCAAGGTAGTGGAATCCCAATCTGAAGTCTCGGTCTTTATTTTTAGTGTAGACGGGCGTTGACTTATTTCTTAACTTCGGGAAGCTTGCTCTCGGGACGCTTAATTCCTAATATGGGAGCCGAATGGTCTTTTCCTAAGAAGAAATTCGACCAAGAAGAAGTCTGGTAAAAATCCCAGTTAGCGGGTGGCACTGGGGGAACATCTAACGAAGCTTCTTCACCATATTTCTTGAGTCTTGCATAAGCTCTAACCCAGACGCATTTCTTTTCTTTAGGATAAACTTCACACCAACCATCTAAGCTCCCACCACACGCCCCATTGCGTTGATTTTTTGGACATTGGGACATTGGGCAGAGATAAGCCAAATCCAACATGGCACAGTCACCACAGTCCTTGCAATCAAGCATTACAACCTTGGCAAGATGTTCAACAGCGTGCAGACCCTTTTCGGTTTTTTTCTTTCCCTCTGCCGCACGATACATACCGCGCATCATAGGAAACAACTTTTTGTTCGGTGTGAACAAGAGACCATGCATACCTCGCATCATTGTATACATTGCACCTGCTGGGGCATCTAAGGGGCGATTGGCACGATTTGCAGGTCGATCTGTATTCAAGCCAGTTTTCTCGTCTTTTTCAAAGTAGTAGAATCCATTCGTTTGAGGATAATCAAATTCCTTAACAAAATCTTTCCATTTAGGGAATAGTTCCTCCCCCTTGTCAAGGATGTATTCTAATTGTTCGTATTTTAGGTTATGCCCACCAATATGAACTCCGGCAACACCTATGCCTTTCAAGATCGCGTACAATTTGGCCGCTCTCAGCATCCGTTGGCCTACCCCTTTATCTGGAGCGCTTTTTTCATCATTTAGCTCTGCCAAAAGCTTGTCTGTGACTACACAACCAGGTAATTTATTTTGATTCATGACATTTGCCGCTCCATAAGGGAGAACATAAATATTTCCCACGACCGGTATATCAAGCTTATTGATCTTCAAGAACTGGATAACTTCGTGGCATTTCCGAGCATCATACCCAAGTTGTGTTACCACAAATTGAGCGCCGCCTTCAATTTTCTTCTTCAGCTTATAGTACTGAATCATCAGTTCAGCCTCAGTGGACTTGAAGGGGGATACAGCCGCTCCTGCAAAAAAATCACAAGGTTGGTTATGGGTTGAACCCTTGAAGCCAGGGATTTCTAAGCCCTTATTCATTTCTGAGATGAGTTGCAGTGTATTAGAGGGATCAAGATCAAAAACCGGCTTAGGACGTCCTTTAAATCCAGAAACTGTGTAATCTCCTGTCATAACTAAGAGGTTGCGAACTTTTGCCCGGTCTAAGGCATGTAATTGACTTTCCATTTGATTGCGGTTCTTATCTTTACATGTAAAATGGACCAAGGGTTCAATACCCATTTTTATAATTTCCATTCCCAAATAATCAGCAAGGATTGCAGGATTACCTCCAGGGTTATCAGTGATGGTAAGCGCATGGACCCTGCCACCCTTAGCTGCTTGCTCAGCAGAGGCGATTGCAGTTTCCTGGGCCTTTTCGTTTGCGCCTCTGCCCGGTACGAGCTCCCACGTCACGGATAGAGTGTTCTTGTCGAGTAATGACTCTTTGAACTTATTTTCCATTTCCTAGTTCCTCTCCCTTTTCACCTATTAATCCCAAGTATATCTTTTATTTATACTATAGCCATTATAACCTAATACTGGTTAAAATGGTCTAAAAACTTAAAGAATATTTTCACATGTGGCTAATTTAATCGTTCAAGATACATACTATCCATGAAATAGTTGGAGAATGTGGAACTACCGCCGAGTTCAACATGACTAATCTTTTTATATAGTTCCGTAGCCATCGCCATTTCTTTGTGGTCTAACAATGCTAGTATTGCCCCTACGTGTGCGGCATTTCCCACTGTCTTTATTTTGTATTCAGCGATATCTGGAACAAGTCCAATATTTAAAATGTTAATGGCCTTGAGATAGGTGGCAAAGGTTCCCGATAAAGTCACCGAATCGAGCTCTGATACGGTTATTCCAGCCATTTCTACGAGAGTTTTAATTCCTGCACAGACGGCCCCTTTGGCCAATTGCAGTTCCCCAATATCTTTTTGACTTAGGGTTATATCCTGGCCTTGATCAGATCCATAAGCCAAGACAAATTCGCGGCCCTTCTCAGCGGGTCGAATCCGTTCTTTAAGTCCAATCGCAAGCGTTTCCGCCTTTTCTGGATCGACAATTTTTCCTTGTTTGTTAATGACTCCCGACTGCCGCATCTCATCGATCGCTTCGATAAGGCCAGATCCACAAATCCCAATAGGTTCCTGCTCACCAATCACTTGATAGGATACTCCCTCTTCCGAGATAGTTACACTTTCAATGGCACCCTGCTTTGCTCTCATTCCATGGGCGATGCCTGCACCCTCAAAGGCAGGGCCAGCTGCGGTAGAACATGCTAGCATTGAGTGACCTGTCTTTAAGAAGAGTTCACAGTTGGTCCCTAAGTCAATGAGCAAATGGTTACCTGGTTCCAGAACTGCTGGTGCCCCCACAATGGCCCCTATCGTGTCCCCCCCTACAAAACTGCCTATATTCGGTAGTAACAAGATTCTAGCTTGGGCATTTAGTTCCAGACCCAATTCCATCGCCGAGAATTCCAACGGTTTGTTGCACACAGCGACGAACGGTGAAACTGCCAAATGGGATGCATCCAAACCAAGTAAGAGATGATGCATTGTAGTGTTTCCAACAATTGTCATTTTTAAAATCTCGTCTTTACCTACATTTGTTTGAACTGAAAGTTCTTCGAGCAAGTGGTTAATTGTCCTCCTGATTGCTACACGTAATGCCATGGCGCTCTCTTGGCTTTCCATAGCAAACGAGATACGAGAAATTACATCTGCACCATAGGCTGTCTGTTCATTTTCAGTAGAAACAACCTTTAGTATATTTCCCTGATTTAAATCGATCAAGGCCACCGCAACACTAGTTGTTCCAACATCGACTGCAACACCGTAAAGCCTATTTGTGGTATTACCAGACTCAATTTCCAAAATTTTGTCTTCAGTAACTGTAGCAGTTAGGCTGAAATTATCGGCTCGTAAAATGTCTGGGATCTTACCTAAAATATATAGACCTGTCTTGTCGTAACTCCTACCTGTGACAGTGCTCAGCACATCCACTACGCGATCCCAGTCTCCGCGCTCATCCTCTAGTGTAGGTTTGCTAGATTGGATAAACACTTTTTCAATTCCTGGATTTAAGGTTGTCGTTTTCATTTCCAAGAGAGCACTTACTTTACGATCTTGACTCTCCACAAAATTTAGTTCAATGACCATCCCTTCTTCGGGCTTCACAGTACAAGCAAGTCGAAGTCCCGCCTGTAATTCGATTTTATTGAGATGCTTTTTATCGCTATCGGTAGGCGGAGAGACATATCCGAGCATCCGCACTTTGCATTTACCACACGTACCTTTGCCATTACAGATATTCTGTACAGGAAGATGATGTCGAATCAGCGCTTCCATTAAAGTTTCCCGATCTTCTGGAATTATCACATGATTTGGGAGTATTGTTATTTTCATAATTTACCTCCTAACAACATATCTGCTGTAACTGCCCGTCCCGGTTCGACATGCACTGTGTCTTGCCCAGTTTTTCCATTTAATAGGATAGCTAAAAGACGAAGATCCCCTTCTTCTTCGCCCACGTCCCACCCAAAAAAGTCAGCAATCTGGCAAACCTTTTCTCGGTATTTATCAATGTCTTTCGTTCCCAGTGTAACGATCAAAACCGCTTTATTATAATTACCATACAACATTTTAATAAGATCAGTGGCTTTCTTCTGCCCATAGCGATCGACGTATTCTAGGTACTCAGCATAGGGAGTCCGACCGTAGTCCAGCCACCCTCGGCTGAAATAGTAGGTTCCCGGATTTTCCTTGAGTAAACTGAGTTGCCTTTCGTTTGAACCAAGCAGAAGAGAAATACAATCATGAGTTTTTGGCAAAAGCAACGGTACACGTTTGGAAAGTAAACCGACGACAACGTTTGAACATCGACTATAGGTCGTAATTATCAGTTCGTAATCCTGGCTTTGGTCAATAAGTTCCTGAAGTCGTACGTGTAGTAGATCTGGTTTGCCGTGGTAATTAAAATCAAGGAACTCATTATCCATAGTTTCTGGAATCCCCAGCGAACGAACTTCGTTCTTGGTGGAATCACAACCGATGAGTTTAATTTTTATGGCGATCTCCTCACTCTAACTGTTTTAAGTCAAAATTTTCTCTATTTTCCAAACCCACATAGTCCTTTTTTGAGAATTCATTAATTACCTAATATATTCGCTACATTCCTCGAATTTCCTTCTATTTTCCCAGTAACAGCCTAAAAACTCTAAAAAACCTAGAGATAGTTTTGCATCAAATTTCGTCACTATTATCTCAAATAGGCCAATGCCATCTTTCGGTGCATTGACCTATTTCCTATACATTAAACGATTATCCCCTTTTATAAGTGGAGACGGGGATGCAACAACTTTATTAAAATTCGAATTTCTTATTTCGGAAAGCCTTGAGATACATGGCACAGTATGCATCTCGTCCTGCCAGTGCTTCCGCCGTTACTATACTGGCCATCATCATTTTGTCCAACGGGTCAACGATCATGCCATCTAATCCTTTAGCAATAGCCATAACTGCAAAGCCACGATTCATAAATTTCCGTTCTGGCAAGCCATAGGATATGTTAGACAGCCCACACATCGTATGAACCCCTTTAAACTCAGACATAATAGCTTCAACAGAATTAATGAATTCCATGGCAAACGTGTTGTTTACGGAGATTGGTTGTACCAACGGATCTACATAAATATTACCGATCGGTACGTTAGCTTGAACGAGCCCATTAATGAGCTTATCGGCAATTTTCAACCGATCTACCATTGTTTCTGGCATCCCATCATCACTCATACAAAGAGCCACAACTTTTAGGTCCGTTCCTGAAAGTATAGGAAGCAAAGCCCCATAGCGATCTTTTTCCAGAGAAATGGAGTTAATCATTGGTACCCCTTTGTGCACAGCAAAGGCCGCAGCGATCGCTTTTGGATCAGGACTGTCTATGCAGCAAGGACAATCAACAATTTCCTGAACAGTTTTCACAAGCCATGCAAGGTATTCTGGCTCTTTATCAAGAAAGATACCCGCGTTAACATCAATATAATGTGCTCCAGCGTCGAATTGATCCTTTGCTACTTTTTGGACTACTTCAACATTTTGTTCTTTGATAGCCGCACCAATGGCTTTACGGCTTGCGTTAATAAGTTCTCCAACAACTAACATTTCTCTTCCTCCTCCAGTTTTTTTAAACTACTCCGCTCGCCCCTATGGCTAGCAAACTACCCCTCTTTCACCTCAATGTATTGTGCTAATTTCAAGTCACCGAGTATTAATACTTAAGCATTGTGTTGCAGACTTTTAATAATCTGAATATTTATACTATAATTTTAGCCATAATTCTTAGATTATTACATGGATATTCTTGTCTTATCTTGATTAATCTAACTGAGATTCTTGCTATTTTACTGTCTGGATAAAAGCGCCTATTTTAAGTGGTCCCATCCAACTTCTAGGAAACTTGGAGAATGGAAATCTATGACCAGCGCACAGGAAAACTGAGTAGTCATTGGTCAAAAATGGCTTGATTTTCTAATTAAGATCAAAACAAATAAAAGTAGTGCACAATAAATTTTTTGCCCCACTTTTCTTCACGCGTGCATATATTATTTCATTTACTATGTTCACAATGAATATTTGATTGCGTAGTTCAGTGTGTGTACTCACACTTTACTTTACAAGTTTTATAGCCAAATCAACAGCTTTCACTACATCTGCTGCAAAACCATCTGCATTGATTGCCCGTGCAAATTCTTGAGTTGTTGGACTTCCACCAATAATTATCTTAACTTTATTACGTAGATCTAGACGATTGAGTTCCCTTATTGTCTCAGACATCATACCTAAAGTAGTAGTAAGCATAGCAGACATCGCTAGAATGTCAGGCTGGTGGTCTATAATTGCTTGTGCAAAGTCCTCAGGTTGCACATCAATTCCAAGATCGATGACTTCTAATCCTGAAGCACAAAACATCATGACAATTAGATTTTTCCCGATATCATGTAAATCTCCAGCCACAGTACCAATAACTACTTTACCAACAGAAGATTGCTGTGGATTCATTAATAACGGCTTCAATACATGCAACCCCGCATGCATTGCCCTTGAGGAGATCAATACATCCGATATATAAATAGCTTTATCTCTAAATTGTTCACCTATTTCATGCATGCCCGGCATTAATGCTTTGTCAATGACTGTTCTTGGATCTATCCCGTTCTCAATAGCAAGTATGGTGAGTGTCTTTACCCGATTAGCCTGCCCTCTAATTAAAGCTTTAGTTATTAATTCTAATTCAAATTCTGAAGTTATCAATAGAGTTCACTCCCCCGGTAGCGCATAGCTAGCTTATAGAGCATATTGCTTAAATCTACTTGGTGTAATTCCCTCACTCTTCTTAAAAACCCTAGTGAAGTAGGCAGGATCTTCAAAACCACTCTCTTCTGCGACTTGCATAACATTGTATTTAGGGTCCTTTAACATTGTTTTAGCTTCTTCAATTCTTACATGAGTCAGGTATTCCATCAAAGTACAGCCAAGACTCTGTTTAAAGATTCTGCTGACATAACAGGGGCTGAGATAAACTACTTGTGAGATATCCTCTATAGTTAATTTATTACGAAAATTCCTTTGGATATATTCAGCCGCCTTCTGGATAGCTATAATATTTTTTTGATTTTTGTTAATATCTTGGTTCATAAATGTTTCTAGCATCCCTCTGGCCCATAAGCAGATTTCTTCAGTCTTCGATATTTTAAGCAACTCCAGATAAAATAACGAGTTTTGTTGTAGGATAACACTTAAGTCAGCACCTCCATCCACAGCTGCCCTAGAGATAATTACCACTAATTCAACTACCCTTGTTTTAACCGTATCAATCTGTTCAGAATTAATTTCGATAATATCCACTAATAAATTTTCAAGTACTTGGTGGGCTGCTCGTTTTTTACCATTACGCACTAGCGACTTGAGCTCATGCTCCTTGTCCAAAGAATTAATACTAAACGCTCTCGACTCAATCGTACGCATGGCAATTTCAGAACGTTTACGAGCCTGTATTTCTTCTGCCAGCCTCGCCTGTTGGGCGGTGATGTTCCTTCTTTGCTCCAAGACTATCATGCCGCTCTTCATGATCTGATTAGCTACAATAAACAAAAGATCTGACGCCGCCTGTACTTTATCACTAGACATTACCTCTAATTGGGCAGCAGCCCACTTTACCGCAGAAACGTCTACATTAAGTCCCTTTACCATTTCCTCAATTTCTTCCAAAAAATAATCTTCTGGTTCCCACATAAGAACTTGTCCACAGATGATGGAGAAGACATATTCATTTAATACGATCGGCGCTGACCACATTATCAAACCTGCATGACATCTAAAAATATATGGCTCGCCATATTTAGCGGCTTCAGTACACGCTTGTGCATATGATCGCTGACATTTACGCATCCCAGAACTATCAGACCTGATTTTCCTACAAAAACTACAGTCCTTAATCTCATGATCAGTAGAAACAAGCGTATTTCCTCGCGTGTCCACAAGGATCGCTTTTAATCCAGTAGATTTTGAAAAAGAGCATAACATTTTTTCCAGCATATTAAGCCCCACTAGTTTCTCTAGGCATCGTAATTCCTTTTCTGGAGTCATGTTTGCTTGATTCACATTCCCACCTCCGAAGAGCTTCACACTAACTAGTACCAGTAACCCCTGTAGACTATCTGCCTTTTTATATAGATTATTAGGAAAACTAAAAAATATTATTCCTACTAATATTCTCGTGATTCTAATCGGATAAAATTAATATTTTATGATGCAATTAGTTTTCCTATGCAGTCACATAAATTATAACATAGATGAGCAGTTATTTGACCTATTAAGCTGAATAGTTAGAATATTTTGATATTTTATATGATTTAAAAGCACTCAAATCCTGCTAGGTACCAAAAGTATATACCCAAGAAAGATCTGAGCGCGATAAGAATTTATGCATTAATATCCTCGTAAAAACTAAGAGATATTGTACATTCCAAGGTCGTGTTTAGGGTTAGCTTTAATCATATTTGCAGTAAACTCAGCTTCGTCATTCGGTATACTGTTGAGTTGTTTTTCAAAAATATCTAGATACTTCATTTCTTTAGGACCGAGCTCTAAGCTACCGGCTTTAGCTGCCGCACGCAATTCCGTAATTGTAGCGCCAGCGGCAATTTTAGTCCTTTCAAAGTGAGTTTTCCCTTTAATAATCTCACCTGCGATTCTTAAGACAACGCTGGGGGTCATAATATAAGCAGTGGGGTCATACTTATTATCCGATTCCACAAGGATATCTCTCATTTGCAGAGCAAAGCCTTTATCTTTTGCAACATTCATTTGGCGGCAATCATAAGCAAGTTGCTCCATAGATACTGTAGGGGCCATATTACCTAATAATCTTACATTTTCTACGGATTCATTGCTCCAACAATCTGCTAAGGCTAAAGAGACGTTACCAACTGCACTGGAATGAGCACAAGCAGCTACCCTTCCTTCCATGGAAATAGGTGTTCCTGAAATAGCTTTAAGATAAACCCCTTCATACCCGCAATCCTTATCCGGACCAACTGCACCAGATTCAACGGCGACCAAAGTTCTGACTGCACACATAACCCTGTCAATAGCGGCAAAAACTTTAGGAATAAAATTTTTGTGGCCCATTACCATCGATGTATTGGCAAAACCGCAAGCAGTATCTCCTGCAGGTAGAATATTGTTGGCGGCAGCAATTTTTACAATTTCATCCCACAGAATTTTCATATCGCGACAACCGACAATTCCTAAAGAAAATACAGCTTTAGGTAGATCAATATTCATGACTGACTCATCATGTAGGTGTTTTCCACCAATGGATTCGATTGATAAAAAATCTGCTCCGTTTGCTGCGCAACCCTTCATAGTATCCATTACTTGGTCCCATTCTACGCCTTTGTACATATGTTTAAGAGTCTTACCTTCGCGAACATCAACAGGGGTCATTCTTAACATACTCTTGAGGTCAAACTTAGTTTCATATTCCTTCATTACACCTTTGACCACTTTGGTAACATCAATTCCCCATTGAGGATTAAAGGTACACGGAGGAAGCAGTTCAATTTCAACTAACATCCCAGGAACTTTTAATTCAACGCCCATAGAGCAAACACCGTGAATCATTTCTTCGTACTGTGCCAATACCTTCGGCATCGTTTCTTCAGTAATTAACATCATAGGAAGCGTACAATTCAGTTCTGGATAAAGTGTTCCTCCGCCAATAACCATCCCATTTGCACATTTTACGGGGTACTTGGCACTCCCGTAAACGAATTCATCCACATTTGTATAAGCTAATTCCGTAAACTTTACAGCCACAATATTCCCTCCCATTTTTTATGCATTTAGTTTAATAACTTAGTAACTAGATCAACCGCTCCTGCAGCATCTGTCGCATAACCATCAGAACCAATATTATCCGCAAATTCTTGGGTAATTGGAGCGCCACCAATAATGACTTTTACATTCTTACGTATACCCTGAGTAGCTAATACTTCGATAGTTGTTTTCATTTGCAACATAGTTGTGGTCAGCATACATGAAAGAGCTACTATTCTAGCATCATTTGCCTTAACCGCAGCAACGAAATCATCCCCCGAAACATCTACGCCCAAATCGACTACAGCATAGCCAGAGCATTCCAGCATCATACCAACTAAGCTTTTTCCTATATCATGTAAATCGCCTGTAACTGTTCCAATGATAACCGTTCCCTTAGTTGTCGTTTCACCGCTTTTTAACAATGGTTTTACAAGAGCCACACCAGCTTTCATAGCTGCCGCTGACATCAATACTTCTGGAACGTACATATCGTTAACTTTAAAGCGTGCACCAACGACATTCATCCCTGCAATGAGTCCATCATTGATAATGGATAGTGGATCAACCTTTGCACTAATTGCTTTTTGGGCTAAATCAAGCACTCCATCCTCATCTCCGGCGATAACGGCATCACTTAATCCTGAAAAATCAAACATCTTGTACCCTCCTAATAATTCATATTAATTTGACACTGATTAAATCAGCAACCATGTTCTGCTTCAGCTAATCCATAACATCATCCGTAAACCTCTTTGTCTGTTTGCCAAAAACATAAGACTTGGGTTAACAACGCATTATATACGCATTACATGGTTCACGTCCTTTCTTTGACTGTCACAGCCTTATTTTTATTGAATTTTCAAAATAGTTTGTTTCTGTATTGACCTTATTTTAATTCCTTAGAGCCTTTCTTCGCTATGGACTATCTTGTTTTATATTGATAAATCTTAGCTTGTTGTTCAGTAAACGGTAATCAACTGCGTATAAATCAAACTCAAAACTCCGAGTTGCAGACAGACAAAGTCTAAACTTAAATATCGCTTCACTTTATTATAAGAACTTCTTAGTAGAGAACGTTTCGAAAAATCCAAGTTAATACAAAATAATCCATGGTCAATCTGATCTATTATTATTAAGCTTATTTAAAATGGGCAAAAGTTCCCCATTAATCATTGGAGGATAGATCTCTATGGTAAAATTTGATATAATTTCTGGATTTTTAGGGTCAGGTAAAACAACATTAATTAAGAAAATCCTTAATTCTCTCGACGGTGAAAAAGTAGTGATAATAGAAAACGAATTTGGGGATGTCAGTGTAGATAGTGAAGTCTTGCAAATTGAGGGTTTTGAGATTTATGAAATTTCTAACGGCTGTGTATGTTGTAAACTTAAAGGAGATTTTATTTTCACCTTAAAACAAATCTTGACTCAAAAGGTCGAAAGAATAATCTTTGAGCCGTCTGGCATTTTTATGATAGGAGAGATCTACGACCTATTTAAGGATCCTCAGATTTCCTCTGAGTGTTTTATTAACTCCGTGACAACAGTTGTTGATGCCCAGAATTTTTCAAACCATATACAAAGTTACTCAGGCTTCTATAAAAGTCAAATCTGTAGTGCATCATCCTTAGTTGTAAGTAAAACGCAGCATATGTTGGTTGAAGAAGTTTCCCAGATTGAATTAGAATTGTGCATATTAAATGAAACGGCCACAATACTCGCAAAGGATTGGATCGATCTATCTAATGAAGAGGTCCTGGGCCTTGTAGACAAAAAAACGGTATTAATAGCCAAGGACAGTATACACTCGCGGAGTCATGACTTTGAGTCTATAGGACTACGGACCTCCAGAATTTTCGAATCAGAGCAATTGGAGAGCATCCTAAAAAAGTGCAAACATGGAGGATACGGCAAGATAATAAGAGGCAAAGGATTTATTGAATCGAACAATTGCTTTCTGGAATTCCATTATATTGATGGATATTATTCTATCTTAGAATCATCAGGTCTTTCGACAGGGATCGTTAGCTTTATAGGTAGAGATTTGCAGAAGAAGCTACTGACTGCATCCTTCCAATAAGTTAACTTCAAGATACATAAAAAGATACACCCATCACACGAGCATATTTTCGTCCCTGTGATGAGTGTATCTTTTTAGATGTTCTACCCTTAGCACACAATCTATTGTATCCCTAAAAAATCCATCGTTTTATTGGTAACGATGAGCGTCATCTATGCAATTTACTGTTCGATATACATGCTACTCATAAAATATTTAGAAAATTTAGCACTCCCCCCGAGTTCGACATGTCTAATCTTACTGTACAAATCTCGTGACATAGCCAGCTCTCGTCGATCCATTAGAACTCGAATTGCACCCACATGGGCGGCATTACCTACCGTTTTTATTTTTTCAGGAGCGATATTGGGAACAAGACCAATGCTCAGAATGTTTTGCGCCTTAAGATAGGTGGCAAATGTACCGGATAATGTCACTGAATCGAGATCGAGAACCGTTATCCCTGCCATGTCAACCAAGGTTTTAATTCCAGCGCAGACAGCTCCTTTGGCTAACTGCATTTCCCCGATATCCTTTTGACTTAAGGTCACATCATAACCATCGCTAGTTCCATAAGCTAAAACAAATTCACGAGCTTTAATGCCCACACGAATGCGCTTCAAGAGCTCGGGGGCAATCGTTGGTTGCTTCTTAGGGTCGGCAATTGTACCTTGTTTGTTAATAACTCCTGCTTTTCTCATCTCGTCGATCGCCTCAATCAAACCTGAACCACAGATTCCTATAGCTTCCTTCCCGCCGATTACCTCACAGACTACTCCTTCATCCGTAATCGTGACCCCTTCAATAGCTCCTTGTTTGGCCCTCATTCCATGAGCAAGACCTGCACCCTCAAAGGCTGGACCGGCTGCTGTAGAACAAGCCATCATTGTATGATCAGTCTTTAAGAATAATTCACAGTTCGTACCTAAGTCAATCAGTAAATGATTACCCTGAGCTAAAACCTCTGGAGCTCCGACAATCGCTCCCATCGTGTCTCCCCCAACAAAACTAGCTATATTTGGTAACAGTTGTATTCGTGCTTGCGAATTGATTTCCAAACCCAATTCGAGCGCTGAGAATTCAAGCGGCCTGTTGCATGCTGAGACAAATGGAGAAACCGCAAGATGGGATACATCCAAACCCAGAAAAAGGTGATGCATTGTCGTATTTCCAACAACTGTCATTTTAAAGATTTCTTTCAGTTGTATACCCGTTTGCACAGCAAGTTCTTCGAGCAAATGATTAATTGTCCGCCTGATAGCTACGCGTAAGACCATAGCGCTCTCTTGATTTTCCATGGCAAACGATATTCGCGAAATGACATCAGCCCCATACGCAGTCTGTTCATTTTCTGTAGACAATACTTTCAGAATATCCCCCTGATTCAAATCGATTAAGGCTACTGCAACACTGGTAGTTCCAATATCGACTGCAACACCGTACAGCCTTTTTGTTGTATCACCAGACTCAATTTCTAGAATCTTATCGTCAGCAACTGTAACAGTTAGGGCGAATTGAGCTGCTCTCATTACGTCCGGGACCTTACGCAAGATATATAGATTTGCCTTCTCAAAGCTCCTACCCGTAGCAGCCCTAAGATCGTCTACGACACGATCCCAATCTCCCCTCTCATCCGCTAGGGTTGGTTTACTGGTCTGAATATACACCTTTTCAATCCCTGGGTCTAAATTACACGTTTTCATTCCTAAGAGAGCGCTCACTTTACGATCTTGGCTCTCTACAAAACTTAGTTCAATGACCATTCCGTCTTCCGGCTGCACAGTGCAAGCCAATCGAAATCCGGCCTGCAACTCGATTTTATTGAGATGCTTTATATCACTCTCACTTGGCGGTGAGACGTATCCTATCATCCGCACTTTACATTTACCACACGTTCCTTTTCCGTTACAGATATTCTGTACGGGGAGACGATGTCGTATCAGCGCTTCCATTAAAGTTTCCTGATCTTCCGGAATTATTATGGTATTTGGATGTATTTTAATTTGCATAATTTTACCTCCTGCCAACAGACTAAATATATCTGTCTGCGCTGATTAGACATATGCTGTGTCTGAACAGCGCTTTCCCTGACGGGTTCACCTTAACTCATTAGCCATACTTTTTTAGGTTCTTGCATCCGAATTTGTCCATTCTATGGCTTAATCCAATTAGTTTCTTAGGGATGAAATCTCACTTACACGATCTTCCTTGAGGCTTGTGCGGACGAGAGGGACCTGTCCTTACCATTATACTTTAACCAAGTAATCAGCAAGTTCTTCTGGAGTATTGACAAGATAATCTGGGGAGCCCTCTTTAATCTTTTGAGGGGAATGCCATCCCCAAGTGACTCCAATCGTTTGCGTTCCCGCCTTTTTACCCTCAATCATATCTCCTTTTGTATCCCCTACGTAGTAGGCAGGGATCCCAGGATGTATAGCCATAGTGTTATGAATCTTTTTGATCTTACTCTTTTCCTTCTCAGCTCCTATGACATCTTTAAAACAATCGATTCCGTTTTGATTTAAAATCCGAATCGTGGCACTAGATAAATTCGAAGTAATAACATAAACCTGATGTTTTACCGAAATTCGTATCAAGGCTTCCCTGATACCGTTAAAAAGTTGGAGCTCTGCCAATTGTTCGCCCTGTAAAACTTCATACCTCTCCAAGATATTGTCTATCGTTGTTTCAGCAAGGCCACGTCTCATCATGGATTCGTAAACATTACCATCAAAAAGGCTAAGAACATCTTTCGCTACGTTGACCTCTTTGAAACCATTCTCTCGGCAAGCTTGGGTGAATCGTGACGTAAAAACGTCGAGAGAATCAACAATAACGCCATCATAGTCAAACATTACGAGTGCCACACTTTTACCCTCCAAATTTGTTCTCGATTTCAATCTTATAAAGAGCATCCCCCTCTCCAATTAGAGAAGGGGATGCTCTTTATATGAAGTTTTTAGATCTCGAATTGTTTGTTGCGATAAGCCTTAAGATATTTGACACAATAGTCATCTCGACCAGCCAGAGTCTCAGCCGTAATCAAACTTGCCATCATCATCTTATCCAAGGGGTTGATAATCAAACCATCTAATCCTTTGCCAATGGCCATAATGGCAAAGGCATGGTTCATGAATTTTCTCTCCGGTAGGCCATAAGAAATATTTGACAGCCCGCACATCGTATGGACTCCTTTAAAGCGAGTCATAATGGCTTCAACTGAGTTAATGAATTCTACTGCAAACGTGCTATTCGTTGAAATTGGTTGTACCAGCGGATCTACATAAATATGATCTAGGGGCACATTGTTTTGGACGAGCCCATTAATGAGTTTGTCAGCTATTCTTAACCGATCATCCATTGTTTCAGGCATTCCTTCATCACTCATGCAAAGTGCCACAACTTTTAAATCCGTGCCTGCAATCACAGGAATCAACGCATCATAGCGTGCTTTTTCCAAGGAGATGGAGTTTATCATCGCAACACCTTTGTGCACTGACAAGGCTTCTTCAATTGCTTTTGGGTCGGGGCTATCAATACAGCAAGGGCAATCTACTACCTCTTGAACAGTTTTGACCAGCCATCTCAGGTATTCTGGTTCCTTACCGACGAAGATACCTGCGTTGACATCAATATAATTTGCCCCAGCCTCGAATTCATCCTTGGCCACCTTTTGAATATAATCGGTGTCTTGAGCTTTGATCGCTTCTCCAATGGCCTTACGGCTTGCGTTAATTAATTCTCCTACAATAATCATAAATATTCCTCCAATTTTTCAGATACAGATTTTTCTAGCCCCCACGCATATTGCTTAAACTAGTTCAAGTAATCACTTATGCAAGATCCATGCCTAATGATGAATATCTTGCAACCATAAAAGATTCAATTAAGAAATTACATGAGATCCCTCGACCAAGGGAAATTTCCTCATTTATATTCCTTTTCTTGCATTTCAGCAAGTCTGTACCTTTATAGCCTTAGACACACGAACGCTTCCAAATGTTAGTATTGGACAAAACTGTGATTCAATAAGTCTTGGTTGACTTAAGTCAAATCACATAAGTTGGCATCTCTCTGTATACTATTATTTCGCTGTAAGCCGACGAGCGGTCTCTACTGCGCCTGGAGCATCTGGACTCCATCCGTCTGCCCCAATTTTAGTTGCAAAGTCCTCTGAAACAGGAGCCCCTCCAACCATAGTCTTTAAGCTTAACCCTTGTTCACGTATAGCTTTGACAGTGACTTCCATAAAAGGCATTGTTGTAGTTAGCAGAGCGGACATGCAAATGATGTCAGCATTTTTTTCTTTGGCAGTAGCCAAGAACTTTTCAGTGTCCACGTCCACTCCGAGGTCAATAACCTCAAACCCAGCCCCTTCCATCATCATGGAGACCAAGTTCTTACCAATGTCGTGCAAGTCGCCTTTAACGGTTCCAATAATGATCGTACCTTTTTTCTCGTTTTCTCCTTGGGATAATAAAGGCTTTAAGACTTCAAGTCCGGCTTTCATCGCTTTTGCAGCCATAAGCATTTCTGGAACAAAAAATTCTCCTTCGGTATATCGTTGGCCGACCTCATCCATAGCACCAATTAAACCGTCTGATAATATAACGGATACATTCGTTCCACTCTCAACCTCTTCTTTGACAAGAGCAACAACTTTATCAATATCAAATTCTACCACTGCATCATATATATCTTGTACGCTCATTATTCCTCATCCTCTCAAATCCATGTAAATATTCAAACCCTTAAGATGCTAGGTTTATAGACCCCAAGTCACATCCCCAGCAACCAGCCCGGGGAAATGTCCACGCACTTTGGTATCTAACTCTTCCGTGAAGCGTGACTTGTTTGGCTTACTCAGTATTCTGTTAGCTTCATTCATAGCGCGAGTATGAGCATCAGGTCTTCCTTGATCTTCCCAACGTCGACGCATTTCCCTTGTGGCAATTTTCGGGAGTACAGCAATGGAGCGCATATTTTTCATCGTCAGGTCTGTGTCCATGTAACTACCTCCAGGTCCGATCTTGGCAATCAGATCTAAGCACAGGTTTTCTTCGCTGTAATCATACCCTTTTTTCATCCGTTTGAGCATTAAAGCGATTTCGTTATCGATAACGGCTTTACCAAAGTCAAAAGCCATTAGACTACCTAAAAGCCCACCCATGTTAAACAGATCTGCCCCAGCAAGCAAGGCGCCCGTCGTGTTCATTCCGGTCTCATAGCCCGATTGAGCATCGTTTGAATGGGCATTGGTTAAGCCAATATACCCGCCAGAAGGTACATTGTAGAATCTTGCCATCTCGGTATGAGCCATTTGCATCATCCCCGTTTCTATAGCGCCTGGGGCATATGCTCCAGTCCTCATATCAGCGACGGTGGATAATACTGCATAGATCATCGGAGCACCCGGACGAATCATTTGAATTAACGTCGACAGCCCCAAGAATTCTGCATTACCCAGCGTCAATGTCCCCATCAAGGTGAGCGGTGAGGTCATACCAGCGTTCGGAACAATAGTTCCATAAACCGGCAAGCCTTGCTCAGTGAGATAGATCACCGCCTCAGTTGACTCCACATCAAAGGTCAGAGGGGAAACTACTGGACAATAATGGTGATTGATAAATGGACGTTTGCGGTAGGCTTCTTCACTTCCAGCGATTAAGGCACCTAACTCCAAGACCGTTTTAAGGTCGTCCATATTCGGGGTGTTACTACGAACAGGTTTTTTGCAGTTTTTCAGAGCAGGGTAAAAACGAGACATGCTGAATTGACCTTCTGGAGCATCATCCGCCAACGTAGAAATTGAAAATACATCAAAGCCTGGTAATTCATTAATCAAATAGGCGATATTGGCAATGTCACTGGAGGTTGCCCGGCGTTCCTCGCCTGTTTTGGGATCGATAATATTGGGTGCGGAACTTCCTGTTACGACAATCGGACGGTCTCCAGGCATCGTTACATCGAATTTTGGATCTTGGGCAGTAAAAGTATAGGTTGGAACAAAGCTTTCTCTAGCCTTCTCAACAACTTCTCTAGGAAACTTAACCATCATTGTCTCCATGTCGACTTGGCAACCATTTTTCGCAAAAATCGCCAGTGCTTTTTCATTACGAACTAGCATACCTACATTTTCGAGAATTTCCAGTGATGCTTCGTGAACGCGCTCTACTTCGGACTGACTAAATAATTTGGTGAATTCCACTATACAATCCCCTCTCCATTAGCTGACTATTTCTGATCTATCGTGAGACTCCCACTTCTAGAATTGGGAGTGGTACCCCTGAGTCACTAACCATTACAAAGACTTCGCTAAGTCTGCAATCTCTGCCTTATGGTTTTCAATCCAATTCATCAAACGAACATTATGCTGTAAATACGCAATGTACTCATACTCGTTCAAATTTTTCCCATCATAATAGGCTATAACATCCCAGTTGATCAAATAGATATTGGCTGCAGCAATCATCATCGGTAAATACTCAAGTTCCACTGCGTTGAGAGGCTCGAGACCTCCCAGTTCTACTAATTTACGCTGGTATGATTTAAGAAAGATGGCACATTTATCGAGAAGTAACACTCCATCCAATTCATCTTGCCACGAGCAACATAAGTAGGCCAGAGCCAATGAAACGTCGACAAGTCGATGATCAATCTTGGACCAGTCAAAATCGAAAATTCCAACAATCTTGTTATTCACATATTTCAAGTTGCCCGCATGAAAGTCATTGTGACAGGGTGTATACGGCATCTTTTCCAGTATTTCGTCAGGAATTAGAGTACACTCAATCACCTCTAAGATTGAATCAAGCTTACTTCTAAAATATTTATGAAACCTCGTATCGACATCCGTTTTGGCTAAAGCCTTGTATTTCTCTGGCAGAGTTGGGAGCAATTCCATCATCTTGGGTTCTACCCGTTCTAGACCTTGTGGATCGAAATCTTTCGCTGCATTATGAAACGTGGCCATAACTTCTGCTGCGCTTGCATATTCTGCATCGTTTAAATTTGGGGTGTCCCAAGTGTATAAATCTTCTCCTTGTAAAAATTGATAAACAGCAAAATAAATATCCGTAGGTTTGCTATCACCCCCTTCAATCTTTTTGACAAAGGTGTTTCCATCTGTAGTACGAATCAGTCCTGCGGCAATATCTAGGCCATGGGCAATTGAGTAATCAATCATGGTGTGCTCTAACAAGATTTCAGTCTCTGCTATTCCATATTTGTACTTACGAACAAAATACTCATGATGCGCTCCATCTTTTTCCGTAATTATCCCGAAACTTCGATTGACATAGCCACCAAAAATTTCGTAAACTTCGGTAACTGCTCCAAGATCATAACTCCGTAGCGCATCAACTACTTGATTCCGAATCAAGGCTGTTTCCATTGATTCAAAGATATTTGCAGCAATTTTTTTAAGCTCTATGCTATGGGCAAACAAATCGAACGTATGATTGACATTTTGTTCTTCGAGGTGCCTCATTTTACTGGTGTTCATAGTTATCCTCCTCGTTTCCACTTATTGGAACCTGTTCTACCTAAGGTCTACCATTACCACTAGCTCAATCCCAACCACGCTTCATGTCATACTTCCAAATGAAGGGATTATTTAGCACAAGACCATCATAACATTTGCGAGAGCTCTTCAGGTTAGCACAATCCTGCTCGTTTTGACGCATTACAATCAAATGAATATTCCGATTTATTGACACAAATTGCACCCACTAGAAGTTATATAAAGTTATAATGCAAAAAAAAGTCGGTTTTACCGACTTTTTTTGGTGACCATCTTGGATAAATTTTCTTCGATAAAGGTGCGCACTTCAAAGGCATCTTCGAAATAATAATCCGCTCCAATTTTCTTGGCAAAACCAGAGTCTACTGGTGCTCCACCCACGATCACTATCAGGTTTTTGCGAATCTCCAAAAACTCTAATTCATCAATGACTTCTTTCATAACTGTCATGGTTGTTGTGAGCAAGGCGGACATCATGAGAATATGCGGCTTTTCTTTACGCACTACACTGGCGAACTTTTTGGGAGTTACGTCCACTCCTAAATTAATAATTTGTGCCCCAGCGGTCATGACCATCATCTTCACCAGGCATAATCCGATATCATGGAGATCCCCAGCTACCGTTCCCATAACAATTTTACCTGCGGTCTTCCTCTCTGCACCCTTCAAACATGGCTCCACAAGGCTTAAGCCCGCATGCATGGCCCGAGATGCCATAAGCACCTCTGGAACCATCACCCTTTGATTCCGAAATTTCTCAGCCACTCGATCCATTCCGGCAATTAATCCTTTTTCCAGAACAGACTCTGCTGAGAATCCTTGTGCTAAAGCCCGTTTGGTTAAGGCCAAGCTTTGTTCTGCGTCCCCTGCGGCAATCGATTTTATAATGTCTTGAAAAACCATTCACAATCACCCTCTAATACAAGCTATTTTTATAGATAAGGGGTGTAACTCCGATATATTTACGAAACACCTTTGCAAAGTAACTTTGATTTTGAAAGCCCACAGCTTTAGACACTTGGGCCACACTAAATTCAGGCTTCTTCATGATTTCTACCGCTTGCTCCACCCTTACCCTCGTTAAATAATCATTAATTGTGCAGTCCAGCTCTTCTCGGAACAGCCGCGAGAGGTGTGAAGGACTGATAAATAGATGTTGCGCTACGTTCGTAACGCTCAGTGGCTTTGCATAATTCTCCATTATAAAATCACGAGCCTGTTTAACAATTGCAAGGTGTTTTTTATTTGCTAAAGTAAAGATTCCTTCCAAGAAGGTTTCCACAATACGTTGTATCTGATAAAAAAACTTTTCGACGCGCTCTATGCCTTCAATTTCCTTGTTAAATTCCTTCAGTAACATCATAATTCGCTCCGCATTGGCACCGCCTTCTACGGCCGCCCTCGAAGTTAAGGTAGCCAACTCCAGAATGCGGACTTTTACAGTCTCTAAGTCTCCCACGGTTTTAGTATAGAGATCCGTTAATAAACTCTGTAGAGTTTGGTTAGCCCTGGTTCTGTCCCCTAATCGAATATAGCGCAAGAATTTGCGTTCTTTCTTCAGATAAGTATCATAATCACTGAGATCGGGTAAATGATTCCGCTTTCTTTCCTCAATTTCCTGTCGGATCGCCTGTTGCTGTACCCTCGTTGCATCAATTTCATCTAAGCTATTAATATTCCGTTTTATAATATGGTTCACAACGACGAAGAGCATATCGGCTGCTGCTTGAGACCGCGCGGGAGAAATGACCTCCAGCATGCGTGCTTTGAGCTTTAATTTTTCGATGTCATCAACTCCAACGTTGAGCTTCTCTAGTTCCTGAAAGAAGAAATGGTCTGGTTCCCACATTAAAACTTGGCCACAGATAATACTTCCCAAAGAAATACCTTGTATCATGATTGGGACAGCCCAGATAACCAAGCCGGCATGACAGCGAAAGAAGTAAGGCTCCTCCCATTTGGCAGCCTCAAAACTTGCGCGTTTATAGGAATCCTGACATTTCTTTTCTCCTTCAGATTGACAGCGAATATAGCGGCAAAATTCGCTGCGTTCGAAATTCCCTGGAACTGAAAAGGTAACCCCGTCCTTGTTAATGGCTTCGATGTGCAACCCCGTGGCATTGTGAAAACTACCCAAGCTTTCTTCAAGGTACTTGGGATCTAGAAGGTTCGAATCTAATGTTTTGCGCATCGAACTCACCCTTCCGTACGCTATCCTAGCCTAATGACGACAAAATCAATCATTATCTTAATATTCGGCATGAGAGGGGAATATCCTCTTGATTCAATAACTCACCCTTCGATCAGCGATTAAATACCAAAGTCTTCAAAACTACAGGTACAACCCTTCCAGCCATGAGAGGCTTGCCAATATCAATATAGTCACAATCCTCCACCTCAAGTTGGTCAATACATACCATCTCGAGAGGTCGATTGGCATTAGCGTTGATACATTGTCCCAAAACTTTTCCACAGTCTGCTTCTATAACGATAATAAGTGGATTTTTTTGGGCAAGGTACTCTTGCATTCCCAGCAGTACCCCTTGAGCTAATCTATTGATGTTAGCAAAGGACATCGTTCGAGGTCCTTTTATAGCCAATGCCACAGATCCCTCAGATTGCTTGACTTGAAGTCGCAGCATTTCTTGCTTTATTTCCTCAGCAATTCCTTGCGCCGAATCTGGAATTGTCGACAAGAATGGAGAGATGACCATCACATTACGCAAGGGCAATGTCTTTTCTTGCAGATGAATGGTGCTTCCACTTAAATTCACCGACTGAGTCCCAGTCCCAATGACAGTTGCCCGAACTGTTTCTTGTGGTTTTTCCAGAACAAACCCACCGTTTTCTAGGCAAACTTTGAGTTCCCACCCCAGCAAAGGTCCAAAATCCCCAAAAGCAGTCACTTCAGACATCGTGACGGGTCCCACTTGAGCATATACATAGTCTGCCACCCCACCAGAAATCATAACCTTTCGAATTGAATGTTCTAAGCGCAAGGAGGGCGTCATAAGAAGTTCTCTGGTTAAATCTGAAAGCATGGTCGTTTTAAGGACCTCCACGATACACGCTGCCATCACCTTAACGACTGGACGCAGTTGGGGAAGAGTGACCCTTTCTCCAACCTGAAGCCTTTGCCCAGAAGAAAGAAGCGCAATTTTAGCGGGTTCTGAGATATATGTAATTCTGTCTCCCTGCGGTTCAAACTCTATAAGGTGTCCTCCGACATTCAGACACGTTGTCTCAACTGCTTTTCCCTCATGAAACATGGCATAGTTAGACGTTCCGCCACCTACGTCGATATTGACAACTACTTGATGTCTCTGGGCAGAGAACACCGCTGCCCCTGAGCCTTTGCCGGCATAAATCCCCTCTAAATTGGCGCCAGCAGTGGCAACCACGAAATCCCCGGCGTATCCGGCCAAAGCATCGATAATCGCTTTGGCATTCTCTTTCTTGGCAGTTTCCCCAGTGATTATGACTGCTCCTGTGTCAATCTTTTCAGGTGTCAATCCTGCAGCCAAATATTCTGTTTCTACGATCTTGGAGACCGCGACTGCATTAATCAGATCGCGGTCCAAAAGTGGAGTGAAATATATCTTACTGCGATGAATCACTTCTTTATCAGTGATTTCCACACGGGGAACAAACGTCCCTGAAGCTGTGTTTTCAATAGTCAGGCGGCTAATCACTAGTTGGGTGGTTGTGGTTCCAATATCTATGCCCACACTCGTGATTGATTGAGTATTCACTTCGGGCATTTTATCACCCCTATTTTTGCTGGTTAAACTTAACGCCACTGGCCTTAGCAGCCAGGATCTGTTTGACAACATCTGCGAGGTGCGCCCCTGCCTCTACGGGCGGAATTCCACCTTTGTGAATATTGGAGATAACCGTTCGGTCCGCTTCCACTGTTGACGCATCTGGTCGATAGATTATATAGGCACTAAGGCTTTCTGCTGTCCCTAAGCCTGGTCGCTCTCCAATCAGGGAAACAATCACATCAGAATTGACCAAAGCCGCAACGTGATCCTGGACCCATACCCGTCCGTATTTCACGAAAAAGGGTGCACCTACTTTAATTCCTGATGATTTTAGACCTTGCATCAGCGCGGGCAATAGGTCTGGGATATTAGCCTCAATGGCACTTGAACTCAATCCATCGACGATCAGGATCTGAACTTGGACATTTTTCTCACACTTTTCAGAGACAGTTTTAACCGCTTCTACTGATAAACGGCGTCCTAAATCTGGACGAGTAAGGAACTCATCTTTATTAGCGACTGCGCTTTGAACGGACATTAGATTATTTTGTTTCAAGAATTCGTCCGAGACATCCAGAAACACTGCATCCTGAGCCACCGCATGATCGGCCAAAAACCTTAACCAGGACATCGTTTTAGGGCGCGCTCCCGCTCTTCCAATCCCGATTCTAGCTGGAGTTGACTTTTTCATGGCCTTAACTGCATCTGCGTTGAATGGATTCGAAATCTGCATTTCATTGAGAGAGGGAAATGTAACCATCTCCTCCGAGGAATTATCGGTAGTCAAAGGCTTATCCATTATCGCTGCTGACATCACATGATCTTTGGCTTTAGCTGAAAGCATCCCCTTCTTGGCTAATTCCTCCAAGACACTTTGAATGATAACTTTCTCTAATTCGTTATTAGCAACTGCCACATTGATTCGCCTCCCTTATTTATCAAAAATGGATGGGTCTCCAGCTCGCTCTGTTAACAAGCCATTTTCCAGAATACCCATTTTCTCCAACCACTTCTCAAACTCAGGAAGTGGACGAAGACCTAAAATTTCCCGGGTGCTGGCATCATCATGAAAACTAGTATCTTGATAGCTTAGCATAACATCGTCCCCTCCGGCTACTCCCATAAAGAAGTTCGATCCGGCCATTGCGCAAAGAAGGGTTCCCATTTCTTGATCATTTTGGTCTGCTTTCATATGGTTCGTATAGCAGGGTGCAATTCCCATCGGCAGTCCATGCAACTTGCCCATGAACAAATCTTCTAGGTCTGCCCTGAGTACTTCTCGACCAGAATAGATAGTCTCCGGTCCGATAAACCCTGAGACGTTATTGGTCATAAAGGGGCGATAATTGCGAGCATACCCGTAAGTTCTCGCTTCTAAGGTCATCATATCCACCCCGAGGTGGGCGTCTAGAGAAACTTCAGACCCTTGGCCAGTTTCAAAGTACATAAGATTGGGTCCCGTTGCCGTTCCTTTTCGCTGTACCAAAGCAAACGCTTCATCCAGAATAGCTTTATTGACACCAAAGGCATCGTTGGCTTTTTGTGTTCCAGCAATACTTTGAAAAACCAGGTCTACTGGAGCACCCTTTTCAATCGCTTTCATTTGGGTGGTCACGTGGGCCAAGACACAGTTTTGGGTTGGGATTTCCCATTTCATCATGAAATTTTTGACGGTTTCCAGGAGGCGGGTGACTGTCTCCACATTGTCTTCCACTGGATTAATCCCGATCACGGCATCTCCAGAGCCATAAGACAATCCCTCTTTAAGGGCAGCCAGCATCCCTTCCACACTGTCTGTAGGGTGATTCGGTTGGCAACGAAAAGCCAAGGTTCCAGGCACTCCAAGTGTGGTATTGCAGTGCGATTGAATGCGCATTTTTTTGGACCCATAAACGAGATCCATGGTAGACATTAACTTAGCTACCGCTGCAATCATCTCGCTGGTAAGTCCTCGACTGATATGGGCCAAGGCATCGCCTGTCGTCTTGTGCTCCAAAATATACTCGCGTAGATAACCGACTGTCCAGCTTTTGATCTCGTGGTAGATTCTTAAATTAAGACCGTCATAGATGGCCCGTGTGACTTCGTCCTCTTCATAAGGAATCACTGGGTTATTATAAATATCTTCAAGGGTTAGATTACTTAAGACCAACTTCGCTGCAACTCGCTCAGAAGCAGATGTCGCAGCTATTCCAACCAATTCATCACCAGATTTTTCTTCATTGGCCTTGGACATTACTTCTTTGAGGTCTTTGAATGCAAAAACTTTGCTATAGACCTTCGCTTTTAAAATCATTGCACATTCTCCCTATCCGACTTATTGTTTTTTATTCGCAAAAATCTGCCCAGTTGGCAGGATAGGTTGCATAAAACACCTTGCAAAAGGTTGGAGAAGAAAAGACTACTTGGCTTCCCTTCGGGATATAGACCACATCTCCCGCTACAGCTCGGAACACTTTATCCTCGACTTCTAGAACAAAATCGCCCTCTATGATGTAATCCACTTCATCATAGTTTAGAAACCAGGGTAATCTGGAATGGTCAAACGTCATAAAGCCCGAGGCCATGTTTCCAACTCGTGCATCAATCACATCGACCAGTCCAACCTTTTGCCCTAGAGGAGCTTCTGCAAAGGGCTGGATCACCACATTTTTGCCCACCACATGCGTCGCTTTGGGGTTCTCACAGGCCGGTTTTAGGACTTCACTCAAAATCTTTTGCACGTTTTTTTTGAGGTCTGCGTTTTGGGTGTCTGCGCCTATCGCCCCTGAGGTTACTTGTCGTTCGTTTTGAGGATTTACTGGTTGCCCTGCCAATTGACCACTAACACTCTGTCCGACGATTTCTTGTCGTCCTTTGGTAATCGTTATCCCTAACTCTTTGGCTAAATCTTTGGCTGAGGGGGTTAGTACACTATCTTCTTCTAAAACAATATCCTTATCCAGTTTGGCCATTTCACGCAAGACAGCCGCTGAAATAAAACGTCCCATAGATACACCTCCTTATTCGTTATTCGATATTCGTGGTTCGATATCTGTCTCGATATTCGTAGGCAGAAGTCAGTACCCAGAGATCATAAGCTCAACACTGCCCTCTTACTTCTTACTTCTTACTTCTTACTTCTTACTTCTTACTTCTTACTTCTTACTTCTTACTTCTTACTTCTTACTTCTTACTTCTTACTTCTTACTTCTTACTTCTTACTTTGAGGATCATGTACCGGACCTCGTGCTTAGCTATAGCAAACTCTCGATAAGTTGTTTCGCTGGACGTGGAATGACGACTTGTTTAATCAGTAAGCCCTTCTCGCTGGCCAAAGCACTTCCTTCTTCGACGGCTGCTTTCACCGAAGCGACTTCCCCTGTGAGAATTGTGTAACTTTTCCCACCGATCCCAAAGGCAAGATGAAGGAGCAACGGTTCCACGTCGCCCGCTTTGACGGCTGCATCTGCTGCCTCGATTAAGGAGGCAACACTGTACGTCTCTATAATCCCTAGGGCTTTTATTTCCTTGAGCGTACTCACGCCACTGATGGCTGGTAAGATGGAGGGGTGCACATTGGGGATGACAAACGAATCCACGACGGTCTCAGCGCCTAGTTCTATTCCCGCGCTCACCGATTGCTGGATTGATGACACTTCTCCACTCACTAAAACGATGTATTTGCCAGGGCACGTGGTTTTCGCCACTAAGATGTTCACGTCTGCTGCTTTAGCCATGATGTCGGCGCATTCGATGCCTTGGGCTATGCTTGTAAATTCGACGAGTCCTATTGCGTGGATCACGTTGCACCCCCCCCTTTCCGTATCGTTATCGTTTGAGCGGTGACCTGGGTCACAATTCCCGAAAGACTGGCATGGACCCGTGCGCCTAAGGAGCCCTCGGGTATTTCTCCCACGACTTGGCCAAGACTCACGACGTCTCCCACTTTGACGATCGTCATGGCGGGTGCCCCAATATGCTGTTGAAGCCTTAGGTTGACCTCCTCTGGCTCATAGCGCTCGAGGGATAAGGGGGCTTCGCTGTACAGCGAGCGTATGTTTAGACGATCCATTAAGCGGGATGTCGGGATTAAGCGCTGTTTGGCCATCGGGTCAACGTTACCGAGGTCTCCTTGGTATTTTAGTCCCTTGGCTCGCAGCTCTGCCTTTAAGGCTTGGTTCACCCGGAGCGGAGATATTCCCACCGGACAGGCATAGGCTTCACACACGCCACACTCTGAACAGGTCAAGGCACTGGTCAGCATCGAGGGTTTGCCCAGGTTTTTATAGTTCACTGCCCGGATGAGGAGGTGCGGGGATAATTCGTGGCCGATCATGTGTCGGGGACAGAGTTCGGTGCAGAAGCAACACTGTTCACACACGGTTTTTGCGATCCTTAAAATAGTTTCTAAGGTTTTACCTTTTCTCTCGATCAGCAGGTGCTCCTTGGGTAGGGCAATCAGCCCACCTGTGGTTTTGGTTACGGGATCGCTTAGATCCGTGATCACGCTCCCCATCATCGGACCTCCATTGATATACACTAGGTTTTCTGAACGTCCTCCACCAGCAAGGTCTAGGACTTCCCGCAGGGAAGTTCCGATCGGCACAGTGACTGTGATGGGATTCTTAACGGCCCCTGTGACCGTCAGGGTTCGTGTGGTGACCGGTTCTCCGTCAACGGCTCTGGCTACATTGATCAGGGTTTGCACGTTATTGACGACCACCCCGATATTGAGGGGGATTCCTCCGGGTGGTACGCGTCGTCCCGTCGTTAACCAGATGGTGATGACTTCGTCTCCAGCCGGATAAATGTCGGGCATAATCGAGATTTGCTGGTGCTCGCTTAAGTAGGGTTCTAAGGCCGCGATGGCTTCTTTATACTTGGTCTTCAAGGCGATAATCCCTTGTTGGGCACCCGTTGCTTCCATCGCCAGGCTTAAGCCTTTGACCAGTTGTTCTGGATAGAGGGCCGCCAGTTGTTGGTCCGTTTTCAGTAACGGCTCGCATTCTGCTCCGTTGACGATCACGATCTCGGCTTGCGCCGCCAGCTTGACATGGGTTGGAAATCCTGCGCCACCTGCTCCGACGACGCCTGCTTCCCGCACTTTAGTACTGATATTCGCATTCGTATTGGTCTTCGTCTTCGTCTTCGTATTGACTGGTTGATCGTTCATTTTTCACCCACTTTAGCTTACGCTTCAAAGGTTTCTTTATCGATGATGCCCACAATGGTGGCATCGATGGGGATGTTATGGTTGGCCAGTCCTTGGCGGGCCGACGATCCGCTGGCGATCATCACGATTTCGTCTTCTCCTGCTCCGATTTGATCCGCTGCAATCAGTGAATTCCCAAATTCCGTGAGCTTCGCTGAACCATCTTCCCTATAGGAGAGGGTGACCGGTTGGACGACTAAAAACTTTAGTCCACGTAGCGATTCTTCTTTTCGTGTCGACCATACATTGCCGATGACGCGGGCTAAAATCATACGCTTCCTTCCTCCTTCTCCTGCCTTAATTCGATTCGGCGACTCTTCATGGTGTCTCGGGCTAGCGGGGAGATGACCGTCCCTTGTTTCAATCGGACAAGGGATCCTTCTGGAATCCCATAGACTTCTTTGTCCCCTAAGAACTTCTTAGCGAAGCGGATCTCTTCTCGAATCGGGGCCGTTTGTTCATTGGAGGGAGCTTGCAGCTCATAAAGGCTAGTTCGGGGCGATTGACTCGTTTTCGTAACTAATATACACTCTTCTCCTAGGCGAGCACTCACCTGGACTCCATAGGTTTGGACCGTTTGGAGATACCCTTCATAGAGGGCACGGTAGGCTTTCGGAGTTTGAGCGTTCAATCCGAGATACTCTGTCCCTAACCAGATAGGGATGCCTTGCGTTATTCCTCGCCCAATCAGCTCACTAATCGGATTATCTCGTATCCCTAAGGCGGCTTTCGCTAGGGTATTCAGGGAACAGGCCGGTAGGATAATTTTTTGCCAAGTTGTCTTTTCTAACGCCTCTTGGGGCGTTATCCAACTCATACCCTCTGGTAACTCCGGTTTAGCCACAAACGCTTGGTCGCTTGGTAAGATGCTTAACCTATACTCTGCTCCAGAGCTATGCTTTAGAGCGGTTATTACTCGTTCAAACTCCGGAACGTAGTTTAGTAAGACTATCCCGTCTGGCTTCGCTTTGAACCCTGCGCTGCTTCCTTCATGGCTTCCGTGCAGAAGCGCTTGAAACGCAGGCTCAGAGAGGATGCGTTTCACCAGTTGGTTGATCAGCTCTTCATTCACGCTTCATACCTCCATGAGCACGCCTTGGGTTTGTCCGTCGATGAGGGCCGCGTTGGCTTCATCCAAATCCAGGTGCATCTCCTTCTGGTAATCTTCATTGACTCGGATCAACACATCTTCAAAGATCATCGGGCGTTTGCTTTGGATTTGGACGCGTACTCGGTCTCCATCGTTCAAGGACCACTCCGCAGCTTGCTCGAGGTTTAGGTGGATATGCCGACTGGCTACCATCACGCCGGATTCCAACTCCACCTGCCCCTGCGGGCCGACTAGTTGTAGGCCGGGCGTTCCCTCATGTTGTCCTGAATCCCGGATGACAGGTTTGATCCCCAGCTTGTAACAATCCGTTGCGCTGATTTCCGCTTGGGTATTTTTTCGCACCGGACCCAAGATCCGTACCTTTTCTATTCTTCCTTTCGGGCCTACCAAGGTCACCGTTTCTTTGGCTGCGAACTGTCCGGGTTGGGAGAGTTCCTTTTGCAGGTTCAACCCATAGTTCTCCCCGAACAAAGCCTCTAAGTCGTCTTTCGAGAGATGGATATGCCGGTTCGACACCCCTATGGGTATTCGTTTCTCTGGTTGTTCGTGTTTTTCCGCCTTCTCTGTCTTCTCCTCGAGCTTCCGACCCCGTACTTCACAGGCCAGGATATAGAACGCGCTGGATAATCGGTTTAAGGCCTGGATCAAGTCCGTCCGGAGGCATTCTCCCGACTCGTTGGTGAACGCTCGGTTGGCATAGAGTTCGACTTCACGGGACTTTGCTCTCAGATGTTGCAGTTTGGCAACCACTAAGCCATGGGTATAACTCAAAGGCGTATGGTCTACTCCAAAGTATTTTTGGGGATGATGCGATCGTTCCCTCAGTTCCTCTGGGCTTAGTCCTATCAGGGTTTTCCAGTGAAAGGGGGTCTCTTTCACTTCATTGACCATCAGCGCTCTGGCGAAGGCTGCTATCTCTTCTAAGTTTAGAATTAAGCCTTCTTCGCCGGCTTGCGCAAAGGACACTTGAGCCTCCACCAGTTCACACTGAAACAGGTCCAGTTGGCCTCGGTAAGCAATCACGGGGTGGGTTTTAGTGACTAAGGCTCCTTGATGCAGATGGGTCATGTGTTCGGGTTTTACCCCTGAAGGAGTTTGACTTCCTCGAGCGGGGTTCAGTTTTTCTTCGAACGGTTTGTGCCTTGTGACCGTTTGCTGGGCATTGGAAAACGTGGTTTTATTAATGTCTAAAATCCCGTTTCCTTCAATTTGTACATCGATTCCCTTAGACCGTATAAAGTCTCTAGCAGAAGGGGTGATCACACTTCCCGGGGGTAATACGATCACTTTTTCCTTCGTTTTATGCCAATTGGCTCGCAATTCATACTCTGTGACGATCAAGTCTTCACCCCATTACAGAAGTCGGAGATCAGATGCCAGCGGTCAGAGGATTTCTTTGGGTCTTCTGACACCGAACATCAACTATCGACTATCTAAGTTTGCTTATTTATCGCCGTAGCTTTTATTATCGCCGCTTGGCAAAATATACTCGACGTCCTGATGGGGGCGTGGTATTACGTGTACACTGAGTAACTCGCCCACTCGCTGGGCTGCTGCTGCTCCTGCGTCTACGGCGGCTTTCACTGCCCCGACATCCCCTCGTACCATCACTGAGACGAGTCCTCCTGAGACATGCTCTTTTCCGCAAAGCGTTACATTGGCCGCTTTTAACATTTGATCCGCTGCTTCGATCGCCGGGATTAGTCCTTTGGTTTCTATCATTCCGAGTGCTATTACTGATCGATCTTGTGCCATGACTTGTTCCCTCCTCTTTTCGTTGTCCGTAGTCCGTAGTTCGTAGTTCGTAGTTCGTAGTTCGTAGTTCGTAGTTCGTAGTTCGTAGTTCGTAGTTCGTAGTTCGTAGTTCGTAGTTCGTAGTTCGTAGTTCGTAGTTCGTAGTTCGTAGTTCGTAGTTCGTAGTTCGTAGTTCGTGGATTGTGGATTGCTATTTTAAGCTTGTATTTTATGCTTGAACTTGATCCTTGAATTCAAACAAATCGCCCTTAGCTTTGAGTCATTTCTTATAAGGTTTGAAGGGTGTGGTAAAAGGACCGTCCCTTTAACTCATTTAACTCATTTAACTCATTTAACTCATTTAACTCATTTAACTCATTTAACTCATTTTGTTGAGGTGCTGCATGACTTGCTTGACGATCTCTTGGACCAACTGGGTATCGACTGGTTGGTTTTGGCTCTGAACCCTTTCGTCCGTTCCCATAGTCATCGGTTCCACGGGTTTACGCTCCGGGATTCCTAGATGCCAGGCCACTCGTTTGATGTTGATCAAGTGCAGGGGGGTGACGTTTTCGGAGACACTCGAGCCTGCCCAGGTTCCACACCCTAAGG
>NZ_SPQQ01000013.1 GCF_004766045.1 Desulfosporosinus fructosivorans | reverse complement strand
GTGTGGGTCAAATGCTCACGGTTTAAGTCCTGGGGGTCTAAGATTTAATGGAGTCATTATTAAATCTTAGACCCTTTTTCTATAACGTCAGATAGTTTGTCATGGTTATTCTGCTATGAGTAATATTGATTATAAGAAGCTGAATTTGAAGCGGGAAAATGTCACATTAAAGGCGAATAATAAACTATTATTAATAAAAAGTAATGTGGTAATACCTCATACCTTATTATTGGCTGCGGTTTTTTCCAATCCTTTGGAGAAGCCCCCATCGCCGTGGTCATAGGATTGAGAAAGTGAACACGTGATTCTTAAACTTAGGCGGTAAAAATCGATCGTATTTAAAAATTACTTAATATTCTTTATGTAGATTTACCTTCTTGCTTTAAATCTAGGGAAATAAACTTAATTGAAACAAAGGGGAGTTAATCGTGAAGAAAAACAGAATTTTGGTTTCGATTGTTGGCATTGTCGTAATTTTAGCGCTTACTTTAACAGGATGTGGACAGAAAGCTACAGCAACTAAGGAGAAATATCCCACCAAGCCACTTAACATGATTATTGCGTTTAGTGCTGGCGGTTCCAGTGATATCCAAGCTCGGATTATGCAAAAGTACTGGAATAAATATGTGCCAGAGCAACCTTGGGTATTTAACTATACGACTGGTGCAGGTGGAGCTATCGGTTTTGGTGCAATCGCTAAGGCTCAACCTGACGGGTATACTCTCGGTGGAGTTAATACACCACACATGATTATTCAGCCAATGGGTCAAGGCGCTGAATTCAAAATTGACGATTTTCAGTATATCGCTCAGGTTGTTAATGACCCGCAAGTATTAGCAGTTCATAAGGACAGTCAGTTCAAAACCTGGCAAGGAGCTATTGATTATGCCAAAGCCAATCCTAAGAAGCTCAAAGTTGGTATAGTCGGTACCTACACGGGTCACCATATGATGCTCCTTGACCTTCAAGCAAAAACAGGTATTGAAGTTACCCAGGTTGTTTACAAAGGTGCTGCAGATCAAAACGCAGCTCTCCTAGGTAAAGAAATAGATCTTATGGTCGGGAACGTAAATGATGTAATGCGCAGTATGGATAATATGAGAATCCTGGGAGTTGCAGCCGAGAAACGTAGTGAATTCTTACCTGACGCTCCAACCCTCAAAGAAACTGGTCTTGATATGGTGTCAGATATTCGTCGTGCATTCGTAGTTCCAAAGGCTACCGATGCTGACAAGGTTAAATTCCTCCGCGATACCTTTAAGAAAATTCAAGATGATCCCGAGTATCTTGCAGACATGAAAAAAGCCGGACAGCCTACAGATTATATGTCGGGTGAAGACTTTGACAAGTATGTTCATGATCAAGAAGCGATCAATAAAGCACTATTAGTTAAGTTCAATTTAATGAAGTAACTGATTCAAAAAAGCATGTTAGTTCATTGCAAACTTTCAAGGGTGGAGCGGACTCTCTGTCCTTGGAAATTTGTTAAAAGGAGGATAAATTATGCTTCAGGTCATTCTCACGGGATTTGCAAACAGCTTTATACCTTTTAATTTTTTCCTAATAGTAGCTGGTCTTACGGGTGGTATCGTAATTGGTGCGCTCCCTGGTCTTACAGCTACCATGGGAGTAGCCTTGATGGTTCCTGTTACCTTTGCCATGAATCCCATTAGCGGATTAATTATGCTAGGGGCAATTTATTCCGGAGCAATCTATGGAGGTTCTAACTCTGCGATTCTAATTAACACTCCTGGTACCCCTTCTTCAGTTGCAACCACTTTTGACGGTTACCCGATGTGTCAAAAGGGAGACGCGGAGGGAGCTTTGAATGCTTCATTAATAGCTTCTGCTTTTGGTGGAGTTATAGGTACTTTGTTTCTTTTATTCCTAGCAGCTCCAATGGCACAATTGGCTCTCAAATTTGGAGCAGCGGAATTCTTCTGGCTCTGTATTTTTGGGCTCAGTACTATCGCAGCCATGTCCCAAGGGAATGTAGTGAAAGGATTAATATCCGGGGCTTTGGGTATGCTCATCAGTACAATCGGTCTTGATCCAATTGAAGGTGCCCGCCGTTTTACCTTTGGTACCTATTCTTTAGTGCAGGGTATTGAAGTGATCCCAGCCATGATTGGCCTGTTCTCCTTCTCTCAGGTTATCATCCTGGTTGGGAGCAAAAATAAATTTATTGCAGAATATAAAGGCAAAAAAGGTGCAACGTTGCGTGTGGCAAGGATACTATTTAAGAAGGCAAAAGTTAACTTATTACGTTCCTCTATTATGGGCACTATTATAGGTATTTTACCAGGCGCAGGTGGAGAAATTGCATCCATTATCTCCTACAATGAAGCAAAACGTTGGGATAAAAACAAGGCCAATTTCGGAACAGGTGCTATTGAAGGGGTTGTTGCCAGTGAGGCAGCAAACAATGCGACCATCGGCGGCAGCTTGATTCCCATGTTAACCTTAGGTATTCCAGGTAGTGCTGTTGCAGCAGTTATTATGGGTGCCTTGCTGGCTCATGGTATTCAACCTGGCTTTAAGATCTTTACAAATAACCCTGATCTTGCCTACAGCTTTATTATTTCTATGATTGTTGGTAATATTGTGATGGTTTTCGTGGGTGCACTCCTTATCAAAGGGACAGCTAAAGTTCTTAATGTCCCAACCTCCTATATAGGGGTTGCCATTGTCTCCCTCTCAATTATTGGTTCCTATGCAATTAGAAACAGCATAGTTGATGTTATGGTTATGATTTTCTTTGGTCTAGTTGGATACTTTGGAGGGAAAATTGGCTTTGACACAGGTGCTATGGCCCTTGGAATTATTCTGGGACCCATCGTGGAAGATAATCTAGGTCGATCTATATCAATAGCGGGTGCAGAAGGCTCTGTATTTAAGGTTTTCTTTTCCCACCCAATCTCTTTGTTATTAATAATTCTTACGGTTGTTTCAGTTATGACACCAGCGGTCATGGCAAAATATCATGCCAAAAAGGGGGCGGCAGCAAATGACAAAGCGTAAATCTGATCTACTTGCTGGATTGGTTAGTGTTTTAGTGGCCGTTGTCTTTATGGTTCAAGGGTCCGAGCTTACTGAACGAAGTAATACTTTTCCACAGGTCCTTGAGATTTTCCTCATTGTAACTGGGATTTATCTGATTACTCGTGGAATTAGAACAAATGGAGCTGAGAAGGGAGTAGAAGAGGTAAATGACCTCCACTGGCTGAAGCCAACAGTCATTGTCTTAGCTACATTTATTTATGTAGCCGGCATTGTTTATATCGGGTTCTATGTATGCACTTTGGTATATCTACTCTTGGGTTCCTGGTATTTGAATGAAAAAGGCTTTACTCTTTCTGCTTTGGTATTCTCGTCGTTTTTTAGTATAGGAATTACTGTTGTGTTATATTTAACATTTACAGTTTTTCTGAAGGTGCCTACTCCCAATGGTTTGCTTTTTTAGTTGAGCTTAATATTTCCATCGGAAGAGGGAAGAGGGAAGAAGGTAAGTTTGAGTGTCAGGGTGCAGGATGTATATTCGGTAGGAAGGTTGGATAATGAAACAACGTTATTCTCAGCATACGCTCGAAAATTTTTGTAAAGCCCTTTTGATGGCAGTCGAAGTCCCCGCGGCTGAGGCACTAATCGTTTCCTCAATTCTTGTGGATACTAGCCTAGATGGGGTGGATACCCATGGAATTAGTCGTTTACCAATATATCTATCTCGCATTTTGAATGGAAGAATTAATCCCAAGCCGTCAATTCAAAAAAATTTGAATGATGCAATCGCTAGTGTCGATGGAGATAACGGTCTAGGACAACTTGTGGCTTATCGGTCTATGTCCTTAGCAATTGAGTTAGCCAAAGAGTATGGTCTTGGTTTCGTTACAGTTAAGAACAGTAATCATTTTGGAGCGGCTTCAACCTATTGTAAAATGGCTGCGCAAGAGCGAATGCTTGGGCAAGCATATACAAATTCACCCAGTGGAATTCCTCCCTGGGGAGGAAAGAGTCCTTATTTCGGAACGAATCCGATTTCATTTGGATTCCCAACTGGAGATCAACCGATTGTGATTGATATGTCTTCCTCAACCGTTGCCCGTGGAAATATTATTTTGGCGGCAAAGGAAGGACGTTCGATTCCTGAGGGCTGGGCCATCAATAAGGACGGCAATTCGACGGCGGATGCCAAAGAGGCACTGCAAGGAGCAGTTTTGCCAGTCGGTGGAGCAAAAGGATATGCGCTGGCTTTGGCAGTCGAGGTTATGTCCGGGATCATCAGTGGCTCTGCTTACGGAACTCACGTAGGATGGATTTACGATGATTCTCTTGAACCAGTCAATATCGGGCATAGCTTTTTCGCGTTGGATATTTCGCGACTTATGCCCTTTGAGGATTATGCCCAAAGAATGACTGATATGATCGGAGAAATAAGAGATGTTCCGAGAGCGGATGGAGCTGATGCCATTCGGATTCCTGGTGAACGGCGGCAGTCAATAGCGAAGGAACGGAAAAAGAATGGAATTCCTATTAATGATGGGCTATTTCAAGAACTCAATGAGCTCGCCACGAAATTTGGTCTTTCGATTCTTGAATAACTGAAAGTGCTAACAGGCAATGTTACAATATGATAAATGGAGGCACTTAAAGGATCAAAATAAGAAAGGTATCGGTTTAGCAAACCGGTGCCTTTTCTTATTTTACACAACAAAAAATTGTATCAGGAAGGTATTTTGTTGTATTATTGATTATTTGTACTGATTTAGGTATAATTTGCATTGTTGTATAAATGAGTGGGAGGTTTTCTAAAATGGGAAAAGCTTTGATTATTGGCGCTGGTGGAGTTGCCAGTGTTGCTATTCATAAATGTTGTCAGAATCCCGATGTTTTTGAGGAGATTTGTATCGCGAGCAGAACTGTCGAAAAATGTGAAGCTATTAAGACCAAATTGGCAGGAAGTCGCACAATAATTCATACGGCACAGCTAGATGCTGATAATACCGATTTGGTAATTGACTTGATAAAGAGTTTTAAGCCAGATATTGTCATTAACCTTGCGCTCCCTTACCAGGATTTGACGATTATGGATGCTTGCCTAGCTACTGGTGTTGATTATCTAGATACGGCAAATTATGAACCACCCGACATTGCCAAATTCGAATACAAATGGCAGTGGGCCTATCGGGAAAAATTTGCTAAGGCTGGCTTAACTGCGTTGTTGGGGAGTGGTTTTGATCCTGGAGTTACCGGCGTCTTTTGTGCCTATGCTCAGAAACATTATTTTGATGAAATTCATTCTATTGATATTGTGGATGCCAATGCTGGAGATCATGGATATCCGTTTGCTACAAATTTTAACCCTGAAATTAATATTCGCGAAATTACAGCACAAGGAAGATACTATGAAAACGGTTCATGGGTCGAAACTGATCCTCTTTCAGTGAAAGAAGTTTACGACCTTCCTGAGATAGGCCCAAAAAACATATATCTTATGTATCATGAAGAGCTAGAATCGTTGGCCATTCATATCAAGGGAATTAAGCGGATAAGATTCTGGATGACTTTCTCTGACAATTATCTTAATCATTTACACGTGCTCGAAAATATTGGCATGACTTCGATTCAGCCCATAGAATTTGAGGGCCAACAGATCATTCCTTTACAGTTTTTAAAGGCGATGCTTCCTGATCCGGCATCCCTCGGACCAAGAACTAAGGGGAAAACGAATATCGGCTGTATAATGCAAGGAACTAAAGACGGAATGCCCAAAACCTATTATGTATATAACATTTGTGATCATCAAGAATGTTATGCCGAGGTGGGGTCGCAGGCTATCTCGTACACAACAGGGGTTCCGGCCATGATTGGAGCAATGTTGATGCTTAAAGGTATTTGGAAGAAACCTGGTGTCTTTAATGTTGAGGAATTTGATCCTGATCCGTTTATGGAAGCGCTTAATATTTGTGGTTTACCATGGCAAGAAAGCTTCTCGCCAACACTCATTGACTGAGGTGAAAGTATTGGACATAAATTTTAGTGCACTTCCATCCCCCTGCTATATTGTGGATGAACGACTTCTTTTAAGGAATCTAGAAATACTGCATTCCGTACAACAGCGTACGGGATGCAGCATTCTTCTTGCTTTAAAGGGATTTTCAATGTATTCGGCATTTCCTCTCTTGGGCAAATATCTTAAAGGTGTAACAGCAAGCTCGCTGTTTGAGGCTAGATTGGGCTTTGAAGAAATGGGGAAAGAAGTTCATATTTATGCGCCGGCTTATATTGAGGCGGAATTTGATGAAATCCTCCGCACTTGTGACCATATTACCTTTAATTCGTTTGCGCAATGGCGTCGATTCAAAGACAAAGTAAACAACATTAAAACAAAAAAGGTAAGCTGCGGCATTCGTATCAATCCGGAATATTCGGAGATCGAGACGCCTATCTATGATCCCTGTTATGAGTATTCAAGACTGGGTGTGACACTGTCTAATTTTCGACCTACAGAGCTTGAGGGCCTTGAAGGACTTCATTTTCACACAATGTGTGAGCAGAATTCTGATACCCTTGAACGTACACTTCAGGTGGTAGATCAAAAATTTGGTGACTATATCAAAACCATGAAATGGCTCAATTTTGGTGGTGGGCATCATATTACCAGACCCGATTATGATATTGAAACTTTGGTGCGTTCCATAACGTTTTTTCAGGATAAATATGGAGTGGATATCTATCTTGAACCTGGTGAGGCTGTGGCTTTGAACACGGGTTTTCTTGTTGCCACGGTTCTTGACATAGTAGATAATGGCATGAAAATTGCTATTTTAGACACTTCGGCAGCATGCCACATGCCGGATGTGCTCGAGATGCCATATAGACCGAATATAATCGGTGCTGGAAACCCTGGTCAATATCCTTATACCTACAGATTGGGTGGACATACTTGTCTTGCTGGAGACATAATTGGCGATTATTCGTTCAAACAGCCTTTGCAAGCAGGAGATAGGCTTGCATTTTGTGACATGGCCCACTATACTATGGTCAAGAATAATACATTCAACGGTGTAAATCTACCGTCTATTGCACTTTTCAGTGAAAAAGAAGGCATTAAGATCATTCGGCAATTTGGGTATGAAGATTTCAAAACACGTTTATCATGAGAAATCAAGGGCTATTATAAAGATACATCGATGGTGAGGTGTTTAATGAATGATTTAATAGATTACAAAAGAGCCAATCATAAAAAGAAGCATGTTCAGGATGTTCCAGAAGGAATTTTAGATGTAATTGAGACGGATTATCCTAGTGAATACCGTTTGATATTAGAGGATCAAACTCGGATAACACCCTTGTTTACCAATGAAGAATGGATTGATATATTGACAAAATCGAGAAATTCTTACATGAGTCATATTCAACGAGTAAACTTATCGAAAAAATGTCTGGCTCAAGGAAATTGAATCATTATCAAGTATTCAGGGTTTAGGCTGTGCTGAAAGCGCAGTCTGAACCCCTTTTGTTGAAATAATTTTCAAAGCTTCTTTAATGCCTATGACGCCAATTGACAAAAATACTAATTGCACAGTACAATGCTAATATACCCTCAGAGGGTATATTAGCATTGTTGTCATAGTTTGTTATCGGAAAGGAATGGCGTATGAATCAAACCATCTCGATCACCATTATGGTAGTAGGAATCCTATTAATTTGGACCTATCTTAAAAGCTCAGGGACTGCTAGTAAATTAAGAATTGATCCAACGGAAGCAAAAAAGAGATTAGATATGGAAAAGGGGATCATTCTTTTGGATGTTAGAACCCGAGAGGAATATCTCGAGAATCATATTCCCAAAAGCACTTTGATTCCTTTAAATGTACTAGCGATGGAAGCTAGCAAGAAATTGCCGGATAAACAAGTCACTATTTTTGTCTACTGTAGGAGCGGAAATCGAAGTGGTGCTGCTGTAAAGAGGTTATTGAAACAGGGTTATACAAGTGTTTTTGATTTGGGCGGCATTATACGCTGGCCTTACAAGACGGTTTCTGGCAAGAAGTAAAATATTTCACTCTCCAAATTCATAGTAGCGTGGTTTCTCCAAAATTGTGAACATAATATCAACACTGGAACAGCCACCTTCATTGAGTAATCGGCTAATGGTATGAGCCACTTGGTCTTGAATTTCTTGTCCACGATCAAACCAAGCGATCTCAACAAAAGGATAACCAGAGGCAACGTCACCATCCATGATAAAGGTTGAGTGAATCACCTCGAGGGTAAAGTAGTCCCGCGGAGATTGGGTCAATACTGCAAGTTCATCGATCAGCTGCTTACTTAGTTTGCGAATAATCTCTATTTCGATTCCGCGCATCTTAATTTGGGGCATTAGAATCCTCCTTTGTGGTAGTTATATGAATCATAATGCAGCTGGTTCTAAGAAGCAAGGGATACAAATTCATCTGAAACCAACTAGGAAAAACAAAAAGTCCGCAAAAGCGGACTTTTTAAATTACTCCTTTAATGCATTAGATGGTTATGCTGTCCTTGCTGTTGTTCAGTCGGTTGTCCCTGAGCAGGTACTAATCCTTGATTTGGAGGCACCTTGCTTTTCAACTCGTTAAAGGCTTGTTCCATCTGGGAATACTTATCCTTAAGTTCTCCTAATTCACTGGCTAAAGCTTCTCTGGTAGCTTCGTCTTTATTACTCAAAAAGAAAACCCCCTTCAATAATTCAATATTAAACAGTATTTCCTGAATTGCAGGAAATATGTTGAATCATGAGAGGGGGCGGATAACCAGGTGAGTGAAGTTGATTTTCTAGTGGTGGACCATAGATCTGCTCTCTAATTATACCTGCGTGCTCCGATATAACGTGAAGAGTAAAAGCCATCATTGAGACTTGAGGTGATAACCCCACTTCTAGGGTTACTGGCATGAACAAAACTGCCACCACCCTTATATATGCCCACATGAGATGCTCCCGGAGCATAGGTCGTAAAGAATACTAAATCACCAGGTTGGAGATCATTTTTGCTGACGGCTCCACCTGAAGCGAATTGAGCAAAAGAAGTACGAGGAAGGGATATCCCAGAACTAGCGTAGACATATTTAGCAAAACCTGAACAATCAAAGCCTTGCTGAGACGTTCCGCCAAAAACATAGGAGGTTCCTTGCATGCTGAGTGCACGACTTACGAGGGAAGACGAACCGCTGCTTCCGCGGGAGGATGCCATTGCAATAGTGACAGGCTTACTACTAGGTCCTTTAGCAATAACTTCATTGACGGGAGTTTGAGTGATCTTTTCATCTAATACTTGTTTGGTAACGTCGATACCGTTCTTTTGTACATAAGAATAGGTCACTAATTTAGAGCCATTACTTCCTTTTTCGATGACTTTCGTTTGGCCGACGCCTAAACTATTATCAGCTTTTGTCACGACATCATAGGGAATTGTTTCCGGACCCGTATAGGTTCCCTCACTGACGACAGTAAGATAAGGTGTAGTATTAACAAGTTTGATAATTTGGCCGGGCTTTAACTTCGTGTCTTTGGTTGCTCCCGAATTACCAGCTAAGACTTCATCAGTCAACATGTCATTTTTGCGGGCAATCAGCCACCAAGAATCATTGGGTTGGACAGTATAATCTTTAGTCATTATCTTTCCGTCGAGTAACAATTTAAACGCTTGATCAATAGGTTTCATTTGATCTGGTTGGACCTCAGCCTTTTCAATACTAATCTTTTCGGAAAAATTAACGGAAGTTACCTTATTATCATCACTGGGTTTAACAAAATTAGCTTCATAGTCTTTAAGAACTTTATCAGAATCTTCTTTACTTGGTAAAACTGCGATTAACGAACCGTCTGCCTCTAACTTATAACCCTCAAGATAAATTCTTAATTTATCTTCCAAAGTCTTTTCACTCAAGGTGGATTTAACATAGACTTCGGGATTAACCCTGACCTTCTCATATGTAATTTGATCATGCGTTTTAGCATTGAGTCCAAATGGCTTGCCATGTTGTTCTAAAATCCCTTCTACGAGATTTTGACCGGTATCAACATTACTAACTAAGCCAATCTGTTGACCGTTAAGCATTACCGCAGCCGCAGAAGTTGTTGTCGAAAGATAATAGGTGAGCCCGCCAGTTAGGATAATCGTAATAGATAGAGCTCCGATGACTTGTGGTGATTTCCAAGATATTTTCTGTAGAGTGTTAAAAGCAACGCCTTTTATCTGGGACAGGACTGGAGACAAATGCATATTTTTTCACCTTTCATAGCTTACGAGGTTAGTTGACGGATTCGGACGGTAAGGTGTAAGCCCGACGCGCATGGTGCACGTTTCACCCCAAAAAAAAATCCCCCGCTCTAGGTGGACCTAGATTTAGCTTTTTGTTACTATGTTCAACATATTAATAATTATTCGACTAGGAATGCGAAAATCCTCTAAGTAAATTTTGGAAATTTTAATGAAAATTTATTTATTTCATATTCGTTGAATATGGAAAACCTAAGGAGGGAATATTAAATGAATAAAAAACAATTCATTGGAGGTCAAATATGAGCCGACATCGGTGAATTTTTTGAGAGTTGTTTGAATGATTTTATTGAAATTAGCAAAAAAGTAAATGTTATGGCTTTATCGAAAGGACTTATTGCCAGAGCACCTAACATACCTATACCTGACAGGGTGGAATTTGTTACTGCAGACATAAGCTTTTTTAAAGGTCTAATGGGAGATAAGAGGCCAATCAACGCCTTGGAAATTTGTCATATTTTTATTAATATTCATCAGAGACAACTAGAAAACGCATTAATACTTGGATTTGGTCAGGTCGCAAAAGCAAAAAAAGTTAAAGATTATTTTTCTAGGGGAAAACAAATTATTGATAAGCAGGTAGGTGTTCTTGGTTCACTTATGGAAGATGAGGACTTGCCGAAACCTATAAATTTCGATTATCTTGTAACCGACTCAACAGAATCTCCATATTCTGATAAATTGATGATGTTCCATGCAACAATATTTTTAGCACATAGCATCTCGGGTTACGGACTTGCGTTAGCAAATTGTGCAAGAACAGATATAATAGCTGATATCACTCGTCTTATGGCGGAATTTGGTGATTATGTAAAAGATGGATTAGATTTAATGATTGAAAATGGTTGGTTGGAAAGAGTTCCCGAAGCCGCTAACCGAAAAGAATTACGTACAACGAATTAATTAACGATGCCAAATTGATAAGTTGTGCTACTTGACGAGAACTCCCAGCTAGTGACGCCCTCCCACGTTTATAAATCGTGAGAGGGCTTATTTTAAAAAGGTGGGTGAATGTAATCTCCCAAAAGGGATGAACTTTTAAGGGACTACGTGGAAAGAATTCCAAGTATAGTTTACTAGGAGGAATTAATTCCGTCATGGTATAATGACAAATAAAAAAAGGGGGCAATTGCAATGGCTAGTGCGCGGAGTACAAAGAAATTTTTGTTTGAAACACTAGAAATTCTTATATTTGCATTCATCCTATCATGGGGATTACGAAGCACAGTTGTTGCAGCAGTGAATGTTCCGAGTGGATCGATGTTACCTACAATCCAGCTTCAGGACAGATTAGTAGTAGACAAATTATCATTTAAATTGACGGAAATTAACAGAGGGGACGTTATTGTTTTCCGTCCCCTTACAAGTGTTGATTCAAGTGGTGACTTTTGGATTAAAAGGGTAATTGGCTTGCCAGGAGACAAGGTGGAGATCAAAGATGGTGAGGTTTTTATTAATGACCATGCATTAACGGAATCCTACGAAATGGAAAAACCTAATTATACGTATGGTCCGTTAATGATTCCAAAAGACTCGTATTTTGTATTAGGTGATAATCGTAATAATAGTCTCGATAGTCATTATTGGGGCGTATTACCAGCAGAAAATGTTGTAGGAAGAGCCTTGTTTAGATACTGGCCACTTGATCATTTCGGATTATTGGCAAAATAGGTACAATACAGTGAATAAACGGGTGGCCCATGGATTATGCCCCCAAGTATGTAAACAGTTGGTGAAACCAGACCTTGACGCTGAGGCGCGCTTATAGCCCCAGCCACTAAAACAAGAAACAAGACCGTTTGTTGAAACGGTCTTGTTTCTTGTTTTAATTTGAGTGCTTACGAAAAACGATAGGTCCAGAAAGATTCGCTCTCGAGCAGGTGACTGAAGGAGCTCTCGAACGACTGTTCATTGAACTGACCTTTCGCGATACGAGCCAGAATCCCTTGTGATTGTGAACCGTGTGCTTTAATAGCGGCCAGCTTTACTTCTGACATGGCTGAAATATCGTTGACGATATCCGGTGGGCCGAGCACATCCAGAGAGTCGTGCGAAAAAGCATGGGCGTATACTACAGGACGGTCTTGAACGGAGAGGCGTGCAATGGCCCGAATCGTCACATCACCCAGAGCATTGTGATCTGGATGCACTGCATATCCGGGATAGTGGGTCAGAACCAGAGAGGGTCGAATCTCTCGGAGGATTTGTTCAATTCGATCAATCAATAGTTCTGGGTCTTCAAACTCAATCGTTTTATCGCGTAAGCCAAGTTTAATTACATGTTGGATGCCGATAGCCTGGCATGCTTCCGCCAACTCTGCTTCCCGAATATTCGGCAGCGACTCTCGGGTGGCGAAGAACGGTTTTCCCATGTTTCGCCCCATTTGGCCTAAAGTACCACAGATATAAGTAACTGGAACACCCGATTTGGCGAATTGCGCGATCGTTCCGCCACAACCAAACGTTTCATCGTCTGGATGGGGGAAAACTACAAGGACGTGTTGTTCCAAAAAATATTCCTCCCCGTTAATTCAAATTTCACGGACACCGCATGAACACCCGTTGAAAATACGGGGTCATGTGGCACTATAGATCAAAAGGGTTCAAACTAAGTTCAAGAGCGACAGCCAGTCGTCCCTCTTGATCATGACCGGCGAGTAGAAGCTGACCTTCTGGCGTCAACTCAAAATCAGTCAGTCCCTCAGCATACACCCAACCGAGTTTCAGCTTGAGTCCGACACGGTATGGGCCATCACCCGTGATAACCCCTCGACCAAAGGAGATGCGAGCATTGCGAATATATGCGCCAACAGACATGTTGCTCTCTTGGCTATGGACTGCATAAGCTCCATTGGTCGTCTCTAGGTGGAGGTACACTTCGCGGTTGAGAAAGCTGTCCAGTGCGTGTTGCACCATCGATTTATCTATTGGGTTCATGAACTATCCACCACCTCAACTAATTTTCTCCTCATTATATTACTAATTCTCTCTTATTCAAAGTCGCCTAGGGCAGTATCCATAGCTGTTCTTATCAGCAGCCTTATCCGAATCGTTGTTAACGATGTTGTTTAGAGAGGACATTGACAAGAAAAAGGCGCAAAACATTGAACTTGCTACTTTTCAGTTCAGTGTTTTTTTATAATGGATATAGAATTATTTAAGGTCGGAAAAACCAAAATAGTTAATAGAAGATAATACATAGAAGATAGTGATAAGATTTGATATAATGAACTTCTAAAATCAGACAGATCATGCGATAGAGTTATTGGTTATAAGGCCGGATTTTATTGTGAAAAAGTAAACAAGGAGGAACAAGATGACATATTTGAAAAAAGTACTTCTAATCTTTCTGGCAACATTCTTCGCTGTCACAATAATCTCCGGCACAGCGGTAGCCCAACCGAAGACTCTCTATGAGACAAGTTCTCACCATACCATCACAGATGGAGCAACTCTTGAACATATTTCGCGGTTTACAGCAGACGGTTGGTTAAATATCAACGTTTTACGTATTGATACCACAAATCCTAATATCAAAATAGATACCCTGGCTAATAGCCAGACCACGGATCTACTTTCTACAGTACTTACCTTAGCCGAGGAAAATGGTGCGGTAGCTGCCGTGAACGCCAGTTTCTTCAATCCGATGGATGGAGGTACCGGATATCCTGATGGACCCATTGTACGAGCAGGAGACCTTTTAGCCACGTCTGGTTGGTACAATCAAAACAATGATGAAATGGCTTCGCTCTCTCTCGATAATGCCGGTCAGATACTCTTTAACTACTGGAAAAACGCCCTTACTTTGACTAGTAACAATGCTTCATTTGCAGTGGCTCAGTACAACCAGCCTAGCCGTCAGCAATATAATGATATTACCATGTTGGATAACAAATGGGGATCTGCCACCCTCGGAACCTCGGAAAAGTATCCTGATTTGGTGGAAATCCTTGTATCCCAGGGACGGGTGATAGAGATTCGACAAGCTTTGCCTGCCGCAACGATACCTGCCAAAGGTTATGTTGTTATTTCCCGGGGAGAACAAGCTGTCGAACTTCTGGAAAGTTTTAAGGTAGGAGATCCAGCAAAATTCACAGTTACCTCCAATCCAGACTGGTCAGAACTGCAAATGTCGGCAACCGGGTCCTCCATGCTGGTCAAGGACGGTCAGATTCCTGAGACTTTTTCTTTAAGTACTGATAGTTTAAATAACAAAAACCCCCGAACCTTGGTCGGAAGCTCTGCGGAGGGAAAACAACTGATTTTGGTCACGGTGGACGGTAGACAGGATAACAGTGTCGGTCTCACCCAGACTGAGTCCGCTCAACTCATGCAGGAATTAGGTGCCTACAATGCTCTGAATTTTGATGGTGGCGGATCCACTACCATGGTATCCCGAAAGACGGGAACTGCTACCTTAGATATTGTCAATATACCTTCTGAGGGTTCTTTGCGTCCTGTTGCGAGCGGTATCGGAGTTTTTTCTCAGGTCGCTTCTGGTTCGTTGGCGAAGCTGATCTTAGAGACCGAGGACTCCAACGTTTTTGTTCATACTTCGAGAAAATATACACTTAGGGGAGTGGACCGTTTCGCTAATCCGGTAGAGGTTAATCCTGAAAAGATAAAATGGAGCGTGAGCGGGATTGAAGGAAGATTTAGAGATAATCAGTTTCAGCCCACTTCGGCAGGCAAGGGTAAAATAACTGCCAAAGTAGGGAAATTAACAGCGGAGTTGGATATCCTCTCTTTAAATTCTCCAGTCAAGCTCGGATTGAATTCAGATAAGTTAGACTTACCTCTTGGACAGAGCCAAACCCTTCAGGTAACAGGCTACGACCAACAGGGATTCAAAGCAAAAATTCAGCCGGAAGATGTTCAGTGGGCAGTAAGCGGGGAAATAGAAGATTTTAAAGAGGGAATCCTTAAAGCCACTACTGTTGGTGCAGGATATATCGAGGCAGGTGTTGGGAACGTTAATGCATATATTGCTGTATCGATCTATGAAGATTCTACCGATACAATATATTCCTTCGAAGACGACCAGGCTTCCTTCCAAGCCAACCCGCAGATAGCCCAAGGTGCTTTTCAGCTTTCTACAGATCAGGTTAAGGGAGGAAATACTTCAGGACAATTAGCCTATGATTTCTTGGACAATCAAAGTTCAGGTGAAGCCTCGTTGGTTTTCCCGGGAACAGGGCTTTCACTTGATTCTGACACTTCTCATTTAGCCGTCTGGATTTACAATACTCATGAAAATCCAAACCGGGTCTTCGCTGAAGTCCTGGATGACACAGGAGAAAAAAATCAGTTTGAAATTGCTGCAAAACTAGATTGGATAGGTTGGAAGAGTATGGAGGTTTCCCTGGAAAGGATTAAGACGCCAACCAATCTTGTGAGACTCTATGTACAAAATACTGATCCTGCTGAGAGCTGGGGAAAGCTATATTTTGATGAACTTACAGCAAAGGTGGTAAACCATCCGGTAATTGATCAAAGCGAAATACCTCAGGATACAATTCTCCAAGATGATGCCAACAGGACAACAGATTTCATTTCAGGTCCTGAAAGTTTTAAGTTTTCTGTTTTTGCTAGTAGGCAGGAAAGCTATAATACTATAGAAGAGCAATTGTTGAACAAAATGTCAGGGTATATTAGTGAAAATTTGGACCTGGCAGTTTATACCGGAAGCCAAGCTGCATCCTCTGTTAGAAATATGGCAAAACCTGCACTAATTACTGAGACTGAACATAAAATCTATAATTATAAGAACTCTAGCTTTATTCAGTTGGATATCAGCAAAGGTGGACTTCGGAGAAGTGACCCTGAACAATGGCTATGGTTGTTCGAGGAGTTAGACAACATGACTGGCAGCAATGCTTTTGTCGTCATGTCAGATGCTCCTGCTACTTTTATTAATGCCAAAGAAGGTGATTTGCTTAAGGATACCTTGGCCGAATATCGGGAGAAAACTGGAAAAAATGTCTGGGTCTTATTTCAGGGAGATGTAAATCAAAGTGAATTGGATAGGGGAGTTCGATATATTTCCTGCGCCGGTTTTAGTATCTCTGATTTTTCTCCAGAAAAGCCGACTGCAGCAAAGTATCTTGAGGTGACGGTAATGGGAAATGATATAACCTATGAATTTAAAGATCTTTTGGGAGAGGGCATATCCCAATAGGTCATTGCTTATCAGAAGAGCTTTTCATGAGTATGGAAAGAAGTGGACTTCCAGTGGGTCAACAAATTACGGACTGTCTTTAAATAGGCAGTCCTTTTTTGCATGCACAACTAAGTGTCCATTGAGCAAAGTTTAATGCGAATCTTCAAGACTGGTAAGCTAGATCAACTGGATGAGCTGTTACTAAGCAGAAGGTTCAAAGATCCCTGCCTGAAATATTACAGTTCATTTTCAGTTCATATAGAACTGATAGTATAACGCTATCAGGAAGAAACAGAAACAATTCTTGAAATAAATTGTAAGACGGATTAAACAGGAGGATTAAACATGGCGTTATTGTGATTCAAACCTAACAATTTATATATTTATTGATGCTTGAAATGTTGAATATTTAAAAATATTATCAAATTCTAAAGATTATTTAAGCTTTTAAGGCCTATCTTTGAAAATTCAATGGGAGGTATAACATGCAAACGAAATCAGTAGTAAAGTTTGAAAATAATACGAAGAAAGTCGGCAATAAAACTATCATGACCTTTGATATCAACCCAGGTGATGTGAAAACGATTATTAAAGATAATTCAATTGAAATAGTCATTGATACAGATCGATTTTCAGACATTATAAACAAGTTTGCTCAAGGTGCAATGAATGTTCTGGCCACTGAAACAGCAAGTAAAATGTTTGAAGATAAGTTTCAGGGACTTACAGGAAGTAATACAATTGTCACAAAACCTGTAGTACAGTTTAAAAATATTACAAAGAGAATTGGGGATAAGACGATCATTGATAACATTACCTTTGACATCAATGAAGGGGAAGTGTTTGGATTCTTAGGACCAAACGGAGCTGGAAAAACCACAACCATAAGGATGCTTTTTGGATTAATATCTATTACAGAGGGTGAGATATTAATTAATGGACGTAATGTTAAAGATGACTTTGAAACTGCAATTTCAAAAGTAGGTGGAATCATTGAAAATCCTGAGCTTTATAAATATTTATCAGGATACGAAAATCTTAAGCAGGCCGCCAATATGTATGAGAATATCACTAAGGTGAGAATTGATGAAGTTATAGAATTAATGGGTCTTGATAAAAGAGTGCATGATAAAGTTGGAACTTACTCTCTAGGTATGCGACAGAGGTTAGGCCTTGCCCAAGCATTGCTTCATAGGCCTACTCTGATTGTGTTAGATGAACCCACCAATGGTTTAGACCCTGCAGGAATTCATGAATTGAGAGGCTACTTGAGAAATCTTGCGGAAAAAGAAAACATCGCAGTACTGATATCAAGTCACCAGCTTAATGAGATGGAACTCATGTGTGACCGGGTAGGCGTCATTCAAAAAGGGAAATTAGTGACTATTCAAAAGATGAGTGATTTACTAAAACAAGAGAAAGCAGCTCGGGTTACCTTTACAGTCGATAATGTGTCAAAGGCTAAGCTCTGCTTAGAAAATATGTTTAGGGATCAAGAAACAATTATTCATGAAAATTCGGTTGAAATATTCATTAATTCAGATCAATTTTCAGAAATTATCAACCAATTTGTTCAAGAGAAAATTAAGGTTTTAGCCACTGAAACTGCCACAAAAACGCTTGAAGATAAGTTTCTTGAACTTACAGGAGGTAACGACATTGAATAGAATGTTTAAACTAACTAAAAATGAAGTTAAAAAAACGTTCTCCCAGAAAAGTACTCCCATAATGCTGGCATTATTAGTTGTCGTTGTGCTAATTGCTGGATTCATATTGAAAGCTAACGCACCCTCGACTACGGATGATTGGAAGATACAACTTACTCAGACAAACCTAACACTGCAAACTCAAATGGCTCTACCACAGACTGGTCCAAGTATAACTATAGAACAAATGCAACAGCAAATTACAACTAATAATTATAGAATAGATCATGACTTACCTCCAATAGAGGGGAGATCCTTATGGGGCTTCGTTATTCCAGTTTCTGCTCTAATATCTTTGGTTTCGCTTTTAACCATTATAGTTGGGGCAGGCGCCATAGCAGGGGAATTTTCGGATGGAACTATCAAACTATTATTGAGTAGGCCCTTTAAACGGTGGAAGATACTTTTGTCCAAATACCTCTCAGTACTGCTATTTGCATTAGCTGGACTGGTAACTCTATTTGTTGCTTCCTTTCTTATAGGGGGAATGTTCTACGGCTTTAGTGGAGTAAGCCAACCCTTTCTTGCTTACACAGATGGAGCCGTCCATGAAGTCAATATGCTGTGGCATATTTTCACAACCTACGGCTATGGTTGCGTTAGCTTGCTGATGATGGTGACGTTTGCCTTTGCTATTTCCACAGTAACCCGTAATAATTCATTGGCTGTAGGAATATCATTATTCTTAATGTTCACGGGTAGTATGATAGTAAATCTCTTAAAGGATTATAGTTGGGTCAAATATATACTGTTTGCCAATACCGATTTAACCCAATATATTAATGGGACGCCTTTGGTATCCGGTATGACAATGTCCTTTTCCCTGATTGTCTTAGCTGTATATTTTGTTATTTTTAACACTACTTCCTGGCTTGTTTTTGGCAAAAGGGATGTAGCAGGATAATTAAGTGTTCTCTTAATGTTGCAATCAATGTCCCCCTTCTTAATTCTCAAAAAGGAAGGGGGCATTGATCTTTAGTTGAACGAGTTTACTTACGCATTTCAATGTTTGTCTCGGGCATAATGATTTTAAGAGGGTAGAGGAGTGGAGGGTCTTGATGAATACAATCCTAGTAGTGGATGACGATCCACATATTCGCAAATTGATCAAGCTGTATCTTGAAAATAGTCTTTTTTCAGTAGTGGAGGCAAAGGACGGACAAGTTGCGCTCGATTATGTAACACATTCGAAAGTAGATTTGATGATTGTGGATGTGATGATGCCTCGTATTGACGGTATTGAATTAACAGAAGGTATTCGCCGGTACTTGGATATTCCCATTTTAATGGTGACAGCAAAAGGAGAATCTAATGATAAAGTAAAAGGATTTCAGGCGGGTACGGATGATTATTTGGTCAAGCCTTTTGATCCTGTGGAGCTTGTTCTGCGCGTAAAATCCCTTTTAAAGCGCTATAATGTTTCATTAACAAAAGTAATTCAATTGGGCGATGTCTTCATAGACTTGGCATCCTTAACGGTTTCTTCTAATCAAGAAACCGTTGAATTAAAAAAGAAAGAATGTGAATTGCTATTTATGCTGGCAAGTTTACCGGGACGTATTTTCACCCGAACACAGTTGATTGAAAGTTTATGGGGAATTAACTATGAAGGTGATGAGCGGACAGTAGATGTTCATATTAAACGTCTGCGCGAGCGGATTGAGCCGTTCCCTTCATTATCTATCACGACCGTCCGTGGTCTTGGCTATCGGCTGGAGGATAAATAATATGCTTAGAAATAGCGTGCGTGCTCAAATCGGCATCGCCTTTACGATCATTGTCCTGATCAGCCTCTTTTTCTCATTTGGAATTACTCGGTTACTTTCCGAAAGGGAAGTGAGTTTAGAACAGCGATATTTGACCATCGCACGTGATACTGCTTCTCTTCTTGCTCTTACTGACTCGGATCGGCGTGAACAGGTTCTGGACCTTTTATCAACCTACAACATAACCGGCGAATTTATAAAAGAAGGAGGCGAGCTACCTTTTTCATTAACAGAAGAAAAAGTCTCGCCACTTTATCAAGCTGGATTAGCTGAGCCATTGTTTCTAAATACAGAGCAAGGTCCTATACGTCTCATCGGAGTACCGAACATCGATAACAGTGGGAGCTCATTGATACTAAAGGTGGATTTTACCGTCTTTTCGGAAACTATGCTGCGCATTTTGTTGATTAGTCTCTTTAGCGTATTGGTTATTGGGACCTTGCTTATTTTGCTAGCCTCACACTACATTGTTGAACCCGTGAAAAGACTGACTAGCGCGGCGAAAGAAATGGCAAAAGGAAATTTATCCTTTCGTATTGAACATAAAAAGAAAGATGAGATCGGCGAATTAATGGACAGCTTTAATCATATGGCCAGTGAACTTGAGAAAATCGATAAAATGCGAGAAAGTTTTGTCAGTAATGTTTCTCATGAAATCCAGAGTCCGATTACAGCGATTCGTGGTTTTACACGGGCGATCAGCGATGGAATTATCCCTGCTGAAAATCAAAAAGAGTATCTGGAAATTATTTATCAGGAAACGTTAAGGTTGTCCAAGCTCAGCGATAATTTGCTTCGTCTAGCTTCCCTGGATTCAGAAAACCATCCTTTTCACCCTGCAAGGTATCGTTTAGATGAACAGCTACGCAAAATGATTCTGGCAACAGAACCATTATGGGCTGACAAAAATCTTGAGATTGAACTTGATCTGCAAGCCTTCCAAGTTACGGTCGACCAGGATTTATTTGAACAAGTCTGGCAAAATTTAATAAACAATGCAATTAAATACTCAGATGAAAAAGGTCGGATCGAAGTGATAATGGAAGTGGATAATCAAGCTGTTTTTGTTCACATAAAAAACAATGGAAAAGTAATCCCCAAAATAGACCTTCCTCATATATTTGACCGATTCTACATGGTGGATAAAGCAAGAAGCCATTCTGGTGGAGGTAATGGGCTTGGGTTATCGATCGTGAAAAAAATTGTTGAACTTCACAGCAGTAAAATAGACGTGATTAGCAATGAAGCGGAAGGAACCTGTTTTACAGTGTCTATGCCTCTTTAGCAAGCAAGATTTTACAACACCTATAGCAAGGTTCATAGGACATAGGTATTAATTGCGAATTTTATACAGCTTAAAGGATTTATAAGGCTTATTAGACTCATTTTGGCTCTCATCGGATTCCCGTGAGGGTTTATTTATGGCCCTAGAGCTCTAATTTTTAGGTCAAATAGAACAATAGAACAAACAAACAAACTCGATTATTTGCGGAATAATCGAGTTTTTACTATTTAAAATGGAAGAAGATCTTCAGCATTGACATAGTTGATCAACAGTGCTAATATTTGATTAACCAATCAATAAATTGAATTTATAGTCAAAATATAGATTATGACCCTGCAAGGACGGCTGCAAGCTTATAAACATTATGTTCCAACTCATATTGTTACGCTGAAATAATGGAGGAAAAGATAGTGAGAACAGAAAATGCACAACGCCAAAACTTCTGGCAACGCCTAGCACCTGTAATAGGGCTATTCTTTCTATCCCCGTTGGTCGGAGAGTACCTGCTCGGCAACATTTCAATTCAGGATATTTGGGCCTTACCCTTCCTCGCGCCGATGTACGGAGGTGGGGCACTCCTTATTCGCGAAGTTACGCGCCGTACTGGGCGTGGTTGGTCGACTATAATTCTCCTTGGTCTGGCCTACGGTCTTTTAGAAGCAGGCTTATTTGACCAGTCGCTATTCAACCCGTCATTCGAGGGACATGACTTCCAGAGCGCTGCACCCATCCCGGCACTAGGGCTCAGTGCTTATAATGCTCTGGCTTTCATAGTCGGGCACGCAGTTTGGAGCATTAGTGTGCCAATCGCTATCATTGAATCACTTGTGCCCGAACGCAAAACAGTCCCATGGGTAGGAAAGGTCGGATTTCTAGTTATCGGAGTACTGTATCTCATAGGTTCCTTCTTTGTCTTCAGCGACCTGCAGAGTGAGGAACAGTTCCTCGCGTCGATGCCACAGCTGATTAGTACAGCCGTCGTGGCGGTGGCACTGATAGGCATCGCGTTCGCAGTTGGGAGGCTATCTCTCCCAAAGATCGACAAGAGGACTCCCAAACCGTGGCTAGTGGGCACACTGTCATTTATCATCTCAGGCCTCTTCTTTGGGGCAAGCGAAAGCTGGTTGGGGGTTGCTTTCAAACTCTTGTTAATAGGCCTGATGACGGTCTTGGTCTTGGAATGGTCACGTGGTCGGGAATGGAACGAAACCCATCAGCTTGCCTTAGCTGGCGGTGCACTACTCACCTATGCCTGGGGTGGCTTCATCCTAACAACGCTACTAGGGCGAACTGAGAGCGTTCACCTAATTGGAAACGTGATTTTTGCAACCGGTGCAATTATGTTGCTCATTATCGCAGCGCGAAAAACACGTAAATCGTATATATAAACCATGAATAGGGGGAATGGTCATGAGTAAGAAAAATAAATTAGAACAGGTATTTGACGAAGCACCAAGTTGGTTATTAAACCTTCTGCCGGTGATTAGTGCAGTGATTGGGGTAATAGTCCTGTGGGCAACCTGGTATTTCTATAAAGATGTATATACTGCACCAAGCTTCCGATGGTATAATTGGTTACAGCCAGCCTTGCTTGTATCAGCTGGTCTCATGTGTTTGATTGCATCGAGATTATTAGCCAATCGTAAGACTGACGGTTGGGATTATCTCTGGTTAGCGATTTCCATGGTCCCGATAATTTTAGCCTTACGACTGGTGATTGTCATAGTTAGATTCATTGGCTTTACGGCTAGTTGGCTGGGTGATAATGTTGGACAGCTAGCGGATGGTACGATTCTTGACCGAATTAGTCTTAGTCCATTAAATATTGCCAACATTGTTGTCGTGTTAGTTATCGTACTCTTCGCATTGTTGAGGAGGGTGGATAAATCTGAAAATATTCCTAAGGAGAAGAAATAATGAGCGATAGGAAGGCCGAAGAAAAACAATCCTTCATCGGTGATGCAAGACGTGCTCAGATAGTTGATGCAGCAATTACCACTCTAGATGATATAGGCTTCGTAAATGCTAGCCTGGCCCAAATAGCCAAAAGAGCTGGTATCAGTACTGCTTTGATTTCTTATCATTTTAGAGATAAAAATGATTTGATGGATCATACACTTATAACGCTATTAGAAAGTTCCACCTCGTATGTGTTAGAAAGAACAAAAGCCGAAAAGACCGAACATGAGAAGCTACACGCATACATTTCATCCAGCCTCGCCTACCAAGGAACTCATTCTAAGCACAATACCGCTCTGTTGGAGATAATATTTAATGCCCGGACCCCCGACAATATTCCCTATTATAAGTTGAGCGATGACGAAGAGGAACCTGTAATCCTTGAACTTAAACAGATCTTGCTAGATGGTCAAACTAAAGGTGAATTTGGCCAATTCAATGTTCATGTCATGGCTAGTGCAATTACTGGAGCTATCGGGGAGTATATGTTACTGGCAAACCCTAACATCACGACTAAAATCGATCTAGAATCTTATAGTGCAGAACTCGTGAAAATATTTGACAAAGCAATCATGAATGATGTGGAAAACAGACCCCGACAGTCAGAGTAAGGTTGTTGATGGCTTTCGTCTTTAAATAATATAGACTTAGATACTAAAAAGCTGCTGTAAGTAATTTACGGCAGCTTTTAGTATCTGATAATAGAATTCGATTTCACTATTTTCCAGCAGGTTTTCCTAAAATACCAAAGAAAAAAAGTGTCACAAGCTCTTTGAAATACTGTTTACTATGTTCGACGTCATGAAGGAATGTATCGGAGTGTTTGCCTTCTCTAAACATATTAATATAGAGTAAAATGGCCTGATTGGAAATACTATGATTGATATAACCTTCCTCTTTCCCCTTTTCAATCAACTTAAACATCAAGGGAATGAATTTGTTCTTGGTAAAATCCTCCGCCATCTGCCGGATAGCAGGGTCTGCTGACATCAGTAATTTAAGAAAGTCTGGATTCAATTCGGATAAGTCCTTAGTTTTTTCGGAGATGAATAATTCGATTTTTTCTCGAAAAGGTAGGCTGCTTTCGATGACCTCAGTGTCTTCCTGTAGCCTTTTATCTAAAAGTACGGAGATCATGTTCCTGAGCAACTCGTCTTTACTGCCGAAGTAGTTATATATGCTAACTGGGGATACATTTGCTTTAGCTGCTATCTCAGCAATACTAACTTTTTGCATGCCATGAACAGAAAACAGGTCGAAAGCGGCCTGGCGTATATTTTCTTTTTTTCTTTCCTTGCGTCGTTCGAAGCCATCCATTGTACGTCACCTCATTCATAGAATACTATAAATTATGAATTGAATCAATAAATATATTACATAATTAAATTGAAATAACCTTAAAACTGATATATTATGAAATATATAAATGGTTTTAGTTCATAATTTACAAAGGAGTGATTTTCGTGAGTAAATTTGTCTTATCCTTTGATGAAATCGATAGCACTAATTTGCCTGAAGCAGGAGGTAAAGGCGTTAATTTAGGAGAGCTATCAAGGATTGTAGGACTACACGTGCCTGAGGGCTTTTGCGTAACTACTGAAGCGTATAAACAAATAATTAGACATAACGAGGAGTTTGACTCACTCTTAGATCAATTATCACTTATAAAAGTGGGGGACAGGGAAAGAATCAGAGAACTCAGCAGAAAAATCCGCTTAATAATCGAAGGGGCAGAAATTGCAAAGGACATTGAGGATGAGATCACACAATATATCTCGAAGCTTGGCGAAAAATACGCCTATGCCATACGGTCCAGTGCGACAGCTGAAGATCTACCGCTAGCTTCCTTTGCGGGTCAGCAGGATACGTATTTGAATATAATAGGTAAGGATGCCATCCTGCAACATATCAGAAAGTGTTGGGCATCGCTTTTTACCGATCGTGCAGTGACCTATCGCATACAAAATGGCTTTAACCATAGCAACGTTTACCTATCTGTTGTCATTCAGCGTATGATTTTCCCCCAAGCCGCGGGGATAATGTTTACGGCCGATCCCATCAACTCCAACCGGAAGGTGCTTTCCATCGATGCCAGCTTCGGACTTGGTGAAGCTCTAGTTTCTGGCCTCGTGAATGCTGATATTTATAAGGTTCGGGAAGGTAGGATTATTGATAAAAAGATATCCAACAAAAAATTGGGTATCTATGCATTAAAAGAAGGTGGCACGGAGGAACGGGAAATCGATCCCGAACTGCAAAATATGCAGATATTGACGGATGAGCAGATTGTGAAGCTTGAGGCCATGGGCAGAAAGATCGAGGAGCACTTTGGTTGTCCCCAAGATATAGAATGGTGCATTAATTGGGATCATTCCTCTGATACATCGGAAGATGAGTTTCACATTGTCCAGAGCCGCCCCATCACCACCCTATACCCTGTACCGGTAAATGACGGAAAGAACCATATCTATGTTTCAATGGGCCATTTTCAGATGATGACAGAAGACATCAAACCATTGGGGATATCCTTCTGTAATTTTCTGTCATTTTGGTTTGGGGAGAATTTAAAGTCTGCTGGTGGAAGGCTTTTTATCGACGGAACTCATGACCTAGCTTCACCCATTGGTCGAAAGATTTTGCTCACTAGTACAGGTAAGGCCGATATCCTGATGAAAAACGCTCTCGTAGATCTAATGAAGCGGCAGGACTTTATTAAAGCCTTACCTCGGGGCAAAGGGTCTATCAACCTCGGTAATGGGGCACTGTCCTGGATAATACCCGCTATTAAAACATACCGAAAAAACGATGTAGCGATTATTGAAGCCCTGATCAACGACACTGAAGAACAGATACGGGATATGGAGCAAAGGGTTGAAAAATTATCTGGCGATGAGTTATTTGAATTCATTGTACGAGACACATTGGAATTAAAAGGGGTTCTGACAGGTCCGCGAAACATGGGGATGATGGTGCTTGGAGCCTACGTAACGAGTTGGATCAATAAAAAAATGGACAAGTGGTTAGGGGAAAAGAATGCTGTCGACACCCTCACCAAATCAGTTAATAACAACGTCACTTCTCAAATGGGTCTCGCACTCCTAGATGTGGCTGACGTTATTCGGCAATACCCAGAGGTAATTGAATATTTTAACCATGCTAACGATGAAACCTTTTTCGCGGACCTGGCAGGATTGGAAGGCGGTGATCTTGTCAGCACCTCCATGAGAGAATACCTTGGAAAATACGGAATGCGTTGTTCAGGAGAGATCGATATCACCAAGCCCCGCTGGAATGAAAAGCCGACAGCACTTATACCTATGATTTTGAACAATATCGAAAATTTTGGGCTAAATTCAAGTAGCGTGAAATTTGAACAGGGACGACTAGAAGCTGAGCAAAAGGAACATGATCTCTTAAGACGATTAGAACAATTGCCCGGTGGTAAACAAAAGGCTAAAAAGACCAAAAAGATGATTAGTGTTTTACGTAATGTTGCCGGTTTCAGGGAATACCCCAAGTATTCCTTCATCAAGCGTTTTCAAATTTATAAAAATGGTCTACTGAAAGAAGCCACAAAGCTCGTTCAACAGGGCCTCATTAAGGAGAACGAGGATATCTTCTATCTATCCTTTGAGGAACTCAGAGAGGTTGTTCATACCAATAGTTTAGATTACAGCATCCTAACTAAGAGAAAGGACGGATATGAGGTTTTCGAGAAGCTGACACCACCGCGAGTGATGACCTCGGAGGGTGAGGTCATCACTGGTAAATATAACACCGGCAATATCCCTCCGTGTGCATTAATGGGTATACCTGTTTCATCAGGTATTATCGAGGGCCGGGCAAAGGTCGTCTTGAAACTGGAAGATGCCAAATTAGAGGATGGCGAAATACTGGTAACTGCATTCACAGACCCTAGCTGGACCCCACTGTTCGTATCTGTTAAAGGTTTAGTCACTGAGGTAGGCGGGCTGATGACTCATGGGGCCGTTATTGCACGCGAATATGGTCTTCCTGCAGTAGTAGGTGTAGAAAATGCCACGAAGCTGATAAAAGACGGACAGCGGATCCGTGTGAATGGAACGGAAGGGTATGTAGAATTGTTGTGATAGGTTAAGAGGTGAAATATGGTGAATAATAACGTACTCAATTTGGCCCTGTCGGACAGGAAATGTAGCTTGAGCTATCATACGCAGTAAAGTTATTCCAAACAACCGGTGTCAGCGATCTGCTAGATGGGCGCATGTTTTCGGTGAAGATCGATGCAATAGCGGATACCTATGAGGGGAAATTTATCTTCATGCCGCTGGCGGATTTTAATCAGAAATTTGAGATGCCAGAAGGAAGCTATATCGGTGCCTTTAGTAATGTGCTACTGAATATCCCTGAAAATCAGTCATACAGTGTAGTGTCTTTGGACGAGAAGTTAGCTGCCATTAGAGAGGTCATGGCGCCTATGCAGTCAATGATTAGTGGCCTGGCGACTGTGGCGTTTATCATTGGAATGATTGTTATCTATCTTGTAACCTCGATGATCGTTGAGGAGAACAAAGGCACGATTTCCCTGATGAAGATTTTTGGTTATCGGAAGAAGGAAATCAATTCATTGATTCTGAATAGCTCGACGATCGTTGTTGTGAGTGGATATATTATTGGCATACCGTTGACTCTTTCAGCAATAGGGGTATTGGTTCAATCAATGGAAAATAGCGTTGGCTTGTCGTTGCCGCCCTTAAAGATCGATCTGCTATATATTTTAATTGGGTTTATTGTTGTGATGATTTCCTATGAGTTGTCGAAGCTGATGTGCAGAAAAAAAGTCAATTCAGTTTCTATGAGTGACGCTTTGAAATCAGGAATGGAATAGAAAAAGGTATTGTAAAGAACCGCAATTTGTAACAGCAAATTGCGGTTGCAAGAATGCCCCCAATTGATTAAAGGAGTGTTTTTTACCTGCAGCTATTGTAGCTAGAGAGCTTGGTATTCCCGCTGTTGTAGGATGCGGAAATGCAACAACAAGACTTAAGACGGGAGACCGAGTTATCGTTGATGGTGGACAGGGTGTTGTGCATATCTTGGTGGGATAATGTCTTTTCCGGTTAATACGTAATAAACGAGTCAAAAGGACTGATTCACTTTGACTTGGATTGAATAAAAAACGAAGATAGAAAGCCGCCGGTTGTTAGGAAAATGTCTTAACATCCGGCATTTTTTATAAGATATCCATCTATCAAGCGGGCTTGACAAACTAGCCGCAATAATTTATCCTAAATACATACCGACGTCGGTTTGTTTATGGAGGTGTAAGTATGGTCAAAACAGCAAAAAAACACAGTACTAAAAAAAATGAGCTAATAGAAATTGCTGAAAAATTATTTTTGGAAAAAGGTTATGAAGAAACAAGTATTGAGGATATCTTACAAGCTTCAGGACTTTCAAAGGGTGGTTTTTATCATTACTTTAAATCGAAAGAGGAAGTGCTGTCTGAGAGTATCAATAACTTAATGGAAGATTCTCTAAAAGAACTTGAACCCATAATTGAAGATAAGGACCTTAATGCATTGGAAAAACTAAAACTGTTTATGGCAAGAAAAGTAGCTTTCCAAAAGCCCAAAATCGAATATGCAAAGTATCTAGGTATGATAATGAAGTCGGACTTTACACTTTATAAATACTATCTATCTCTTTCTCAAAAGTATGTTGATCCACTTGCTCGAATTATTGAGCAGGGGACAAAAGAAGGCGTTTTTAATGTCGAATTCCCCCGTGAAACTGCAGATATATTGCTCAGGGCTGTGACCTCTCTTCCACAAAGCGTGTTTTATAGTGAATATCTCCGTGAGGAAACGAGACATTACAATTATTCAGTTTCTTTGAAGGAAGTAATTGCTAGGGTTTTAGGTATAGACAGCAAGGAAATATGAACTCGAAAGGAATGAAACTTTTTATGACTAATATGGTGAAAAGCTTTAAAGAGTTGACTCCTGAGCTACAGTCACTTGCGGGAGGAAAGGGTAGCATGCTATCTATAATGTATCGGGAGGGTTATCCTGTACCGGAGGGTTTTGTCATTTTACCTTTAGCTTTTCAGATGGAAAAACTGGATAATATAGCTTGGGCAGAGATACAAGTTATGTTCAGTGAAATTAGAAGGAAGAATAAAGGCGCCTTGTTTGCCGTAAGATCCTCTGGGTTAAGTGAAGACTCAGCCCAAGCTTCCTTCGCTGGAGAGTTTGAAACAGTCCTCAATGTTAAGGCTGACAAGGATATACAGGAAGCTATTTATACAGTATTTAGATCAAGAAAATCTCAACGTGTAAAGGCATATAGCTCTGTTAAGGGTATTGAGCAGAATCACCAGATTGCAGTGGTCATTCAGTTGATGGTCCAATCAGAAATTTCAGGAGTATTGTTTACAGCTGATCCCATAACTGGCAGTTATACAAACATGATAGGCAATTATGTTCATGGATTGGGGGAACAGCTTGTATCCGGGGAAGCCAATGCGTATGAATTCAAATTGATTAGACCAAAAGGGAAATATGACGGTCCAGATGTGTTTCAGAAATATGCCTCAAAGCTTTATCAATATGCAGCAAAGCTTGAGAAAGAACTGGGTAGCCCTCAGGATATTGAGTGGGCTGTGGCCGATGGGAAACTATACCTGCTGCAAGCGAGACCGATCACCACATTGACAGGGGGGGATTTGGACACCTATGAAATGAATTACTCTTTTATGGGGGATGAACTTTGGATCAATACCAATGTGGCGGAGGCAATACCTGATGTTTATTCCCCATTTACCTGGAGTATAGGAAGACAACTGGATGAGTCACTGAATTTTATTCCCGGGTATTATATATTTTCAGGTAATATCTGCGGAAGACCCTATATGAATATCAGTAGAAGGGTATCAATGATAACGTCTATGCTTGGCAAGTATTCCAAAGGTGCATTAAAGCTAATCACCGATATGTATGGAGAATTACCTGATGGTATGAGTATGCCACTTCGCCCATTTTCACGGTTAGAGGTGCTTAAAGTGATGTTGCCAGTCGTCGTAAGCGCATCCAAAAGCACACTGGAAGCTTCCAGAAATTTAGTCCAATCCCTTAAGCAGAGCCCTGAAAGATGCAGTAAGATGAGGGCAGATATTAAAAAAGCAAAGACTAAGCAAGAACTATTGTCCTTATGGAAGGAAGAGCTTCAGCCATATTTCCTTAAAGCATGGTCACGTGCTGGGGCTTCTGCTCTTAAAATGACGAATATTACCACATCGGATAAAAAACTTACAGAACTAGTAGGAACTGAAGACTCCAACACCCTACTATCCAATCTTAGGGGAGGCTCTGAGCTGGCAAGTCTCGGGCCAGTTATAGGCATTTCCAAAGTCATTAAGGGAGACATGAGTAAGGAAGAATACTTGAGGAAATATGGCCATCGGGGAGCACATGAGTATGAAATGTCATTACCTGATCCCATGGAGGATACAAACTGGCTGGAACAACAGATCCAGGAATCTATTGGATCGAATATGGATGTGGAGGGACTTCTGAAGAAGCAGCATACACAATATGAGGCTGCTAAAATGAGATTTAAGGAGCGTTATCCTAATAAAGTAAAATGGCTCGAGAAACAACTAGAGAAAGCATCCGAAGGCGCTCGTCTTAGAGAAGAAGGCCGTTCAGAGTTTGTAAGAATATTTAGGGTAGTTCGTGCTTTCGCCCTCAAGGCAGGGGAACTTACGGGTTTAGGGGACGATATATTTTTCCTCTATATTGATGAAGTGGAGGATCTTCTATCCGGAAGAGCTTCGAATGTTATGCATATTCCCGCGAGAAAAGTGAATTTCGAGAAATATAAAGCGATGCCACCATTTCCCTCCATTATAAGAGGACGTTTTAATCCGATTGAATGGTCCAAGGATCCCAATAGAAGAATGGACTATTATGACGCTTCGATGCCTATTGTTAGTGCGACTAATTCCGAAACCCTTAAAGGGTATGCAGGAGCAGCTGGCAGAATAGAAGGAATTGTACGTATTTTGCTAAATTCAGAAGAAGGAGATAAGCTTTTGCCGGGTGAAATACTCGTTGCAACAACCACCAATATAGGGTGGACTCCTATTTTTCCTAAAGCCTCTGCAATTATTACAGATATAGGAGCACCTCTGTCCCATGCTGCTATTGTAGCTAGAGAGCTCGGTATTCCTGCTGTTATTGGATGCGGCAACGCTACTACAAGGCTAAAGACCGGAGACCGGGTTATCGTTGACGGCGGGCATGGAGTCGTGCATATCTTAGAACACCCCACCCAATCTGAATCAAGCACTACGACAAATCCCTCAAATTCGAGCAGGCAATCTCAATGACCGAAGTGGTATAAGCAAGGAAAGGGAATAAGACAAAGCCCATCACTCGAGGGGCTTTGTCTTATAGGTTTCTCATTTACTTGAGATGAATTCCTGGCGGCAGCCATGGGCTTGGCAATCAGGAGGGCTTCAGTCAGCAGTCATTACTGAAATGTTGGTGAAATCTATAGCTTCTATGAGTACTTTGGGAATATCCTAAATACAACCAGTCTTTTTTGTTGGTATAGCTTCTTACTATTCCATGGATTTTTTGAGATTCACGGCAGCGTCCGCCGCGCTATTCATCGCGTCATTGACAGCGTTTCCGCTACAATCAGGACCGGTGAAGCGATAGCGAAAACCAAAGAATAGTCCGATGATAACCAGTGGAATAGTAATCCAGGGGGCGAAGATCAACAGCAAGACGAAGGCTGTGACAGGAGTAGAAGCTTTGCTTTCCTCCCCCTTGAGCACTTCAAAGGAATTTGCATTGCCCTTGCGAATCATCTTCATGCAAAATCTTCCAAAGCGTTTCAGCAGAGAAGAAAAGGTCTCTCTACCGTTGCAGTTATTATGGTTATCTCCGCAATTTTTCCTGTAGGCTACTGAGTCTGCGTCCGCTGCTTTTTCGCTACTGTAATAACCACTTCCGGATGGAGAGCTAACCTTTCCCTGTTTCTCAAGATAGATAATAGCTTCTAGTAAATCCCCATTGGTTGCATCTAGGGCAATTTTTGCCTCGTCGTAGCTAATATTTGCCATTGTACGTAGTTTTTCCACTTGCTCTAAGGTTGTCATAAAAGTTCCTCCTTGTTTTCTGTTGTTGTACCGCAATTCGGTATATATGAATTCTAACCCAAAAAACTTCATAGAGACTTTGATTATTATTAAAATACGATTAAAAAAATATATTTTCATTGTTATATAAATGTCATAATAATGGCATTTTTTTTTGTTATCATCCTAACTAGAGGAAGGTCATACAACTAAATTTGATCTAGTACTAAATAGTCTTCATATCCAACCATAAATAAGATAATAATATGATTTCTTTCAAAGTTCTTAAAGATTTATTAATAATAAGGAGGAAGATCAATTTGCCATTTCAATTACCGGAATTGCCTTATGCCTATGATGCGCTAGAACCATATTGCGACGAGGCTACTGTAAGACTCCATCATGATGTCCATCATAGAGCCTATGTAGACGGACTTAATAAGACTGAAGAAAAACTGGCAGAAAATAGAGATAAGGGGGATTTTACCATAATTAAACATTGGGAGCATGAATTAGCTTTTCATGGATCAGGACACTTACTTCACACCCTCTTTTGGCAGAATATGCGTCCTGGAGGTGGTGGAAATGCTCAAGGGAGCTTAGCCGAATGTATTACTAAGGATTTTGGCTCTTTTGACAATTTCAAGAAACAGTTCACTGCTGCGGCATTGGCTGTCGAAGGATCTGGCTGGGCTATATTAGTTTGGAGTCCAAACTTTGCAGAATTAGAGATCTTACAGGTGGAGAACCACCAGAACCATACCCAATGGGGAGTTACTCCACTCTTAACTGTAGATGTTTGGGAACATGCTTATTATCTCAAATATCAAAACAAGCGCTCTAATTGGGTTGAAGCGTGGTGGAACTTAGTTAACTGGGAGGACGTTCTAAATCGTTTTGAAGTTAGTACAAAACTATTAGATCAATAAAATTTGAAACTCGGCTCGTGGCTTATTCAGACTAAACCTGAAATATAAATATAGTAATGATCAGGAGAGGTGTGATTCAATTGAAGAAAATATTGGTAGCAACTGATGGATCAGAGTATTCACGACGAGCATTGAAAACTGCAGTGGATCTTGCTCGGAAATTTGACTCAGAGATTGAGATTTTGTTCGTCATTCGAATGCCTAAAGAATATGACACTAATATTTATAATTATCAAATTTTGCTTGAGCAAATTGAAGAAGAAGGTGAGCGTACAATAGTAGCGACGTTTGAAGGAACTGATCTTATTGGAGTTACTTTAAAAAGTAAAAAATTGCATGGGAATCCAGGGAACGTTATCATCCAAGAAGTTGAAAATGAAAACATTGACTTGGTCGTCATGGGGAGTCACATCCAGGAGTTTTTTCGGGCTGGGTGTGACGACTATATTTCTAAACCAGTCGACCTAGGAGTCCTTCAGAGAAAGCTTGAGGAGTTCATCGCTCGGCAAGAAGCATAATAAATCAAAAGAGAACAAGGTGGGGGATGAATTTGTAACCGTCTGAGCTAATTGCAGATTAAGAAGAAATGCAAAATAGTGACCTCACAAGTGACTTATCTTTTTATACTTTGTCATAAATCCAATAACTGCTGGTATAAATGCTGTGCATGAAACGAATAACAAGGTTACGAATAAATTTTGTTCTACCCATGTGAAGTTTCCTAAAATAAATCCTGCCCCGAGCCAGACAGTTGTCCAAATAAGTCCTCCAATTAAGTTAAAGCTAAAAAAAGAATGATAAGCGAAACCCGTATAGCCAGCTACAAAAGGGATGGAAGTACGCATTAACGGCACAAATCGTGAAAATATAATGGCCACTTTTCCATAATCAGTTAAGAAGTTTCTCGTTTTAGCAACGGTCTCTTCAGAAATAAGTCTGATAAGGAAATGATTTTTCGATCGTATTTTACCAACATATTTTCCAATTAAGAAATTCTGACTATCGCCTAGTGCTGTTGCGGTAACAAAAAGCACAAATAATACCCATAATTCTAATTCCCCCATTGCTGTGAACGTGCCACTTGCAAAAGCTGTCGTATCCCCAGGCAAAAATGTTAGGACCACAAAAGCTGTTTTACAATAAATCACCCAAAATAGCAAAACATAAATGGCAACCCCATATACTTCAAAATAATAATGTAGACTGGTATCAATGTTATTTAACACTTGTAAAATCTGTTCCATTTTAGCACCTCATAGCTTAAAACTTATGGCCTACCCACCGGTACTCAATATTCTACTTTAGTAGAACGAGTTCACTATAAGCAATAATGTGTATAAAGGCAACCTTGCAATTAGATTTAATAAAAGCATTTGGGAAATTAAGTGTTAAAACACCTTAAAGAAGAGGGTGCCACGAATGGCACACCCTAATACAATTTTCATCCTAAGATCCTTAACGGGAACAAAATTGCCGAACCTGAGCTTCAATGTAACTCCCTTAAAACGGTATGAAAAGCAATATGAAAAGTAGTCCAACGACATTCACAGATAAATATATCCGTATTATAACTGCCATATAGACAATTATCTATATGGCAGTTATAATACGGATATAGAGACTTATCTATATCTACAATCGAAAAAATACTGGAGTGATTTTATGAAGTATAGTTACGCAGAATATGTTTCACTATTTAAGGCAATTTCCGATCAGACGCGCCTGAAAATAGTAGACTTACTTTCTAGTGGCGAAATGTGTGCCTGTCAACTATTAGATAACTTTAACATTACACAACCCACCTTGTCGTATCATATGAGGATTCTGTGCGAGAGCGGAATTGTTACTGGTAGACGTGATGGAGCGTGGATGTATTATAGAATCAATGGAGCTGTAATAGAAGCTATCTCTGATTTTCTGATCGAGATTAAATCTAATAATGAGCAAGGTATTGGCAAGTCTAAGGATAATTGTAATTGTCAAATAAGTAACTTATGAAAAGCAAATTATACAGAAAATAACCAATAATGCTTAAGTGAACTCATTCAACTTAAGATCATGAGAAGAGGTGTCGGTAATATGGAGATATCCAGCAGAGAACTAAAAATTATCCAAACAACAGATCAATTGACATTCAAAGATACTCTAGGTACTTGGAAAGCACGTTGGGGAATTAACAGAATGACCTTTACTGTGGAACCCGGTCTCTATAGTTTAGGCAAGCCAGATAGCACTTCTCCGGTCCTGGTTTCAGCGAATTATAAAATGAGCTTCGATAGTTTAAGAAAAGAACTGAAGGGGATAGATGCCTGGATTCTAGTGCTCGATACCAAGGGCATCAATGTATGGTGTGCTGCCGGTAAAGGAACCTTCGGGACAACGGAACTACTCAACCGTATTGCTATCGTTCAACTCGAGAAATTTGTGTCTCACAGAACTATCATCCTACCACAATTAGGAGCTCCAGGGATAAGTGCTCACGAGGTTGCCAAGTATTCAGGCTTCAAAGTGATTTATGGGCCAGTGAAGGCCAAGGATATCAAAAAATTTATCAAGTTGGGAATGAAAGCGACTACTGAAATGCGGACGGTCAGATCCAGCGCGTATGATCGTCTGGTTTTGACTCCCGTAGAATTAGTTGGCACGTTCAAAATTTCCTTGATGATTTTTGGCGTACTCTTTCTGTTAAATCTCCTTGATTTAGGGCCTTTTGGACTGGCCGATTTTTATGGCTATATGGGCGCAGTCATTGTCGGTTGTGTCATAACCCCAGTCTTGCTGCCGTGGATTCCGGGCAGAGCTTTCGCCTGGAAAGGATGGCTATTAGGATTTATTTGGGCAGTCATCGTTAACGTGCTTAATGGCTGGAATGGATGGACGGCTATTCCTCAGTACAGCATCTTGAGAGCTCTGGGGTATTTATTCGTTCTTCCTTCGATCTCTGCTTTTTTAGCAATGAACTTTACAGGGTCTTCAACGTTTACTTCCTTTTCAGGGGTCCTGAAAGAAATGAAAATAGCTGTCCCTGCAATAATTATCTCGATAGTTATAGGGGTAGTTCTGATTTTGCTTAACAGTTTTATCTTTAGTTGAGGAGTTCACTAACTCTAAGGAGTGTTGTTTATGAAGAATCTATATTTAAAAAATGTTGCGACGTTGAAGCTGAAGTCAGAGTTATGTACGGGCTGTGGTAAGTGTCTAGAGGTTTGCCCGCATAACGTCTTTCTCATAAAAGATAGAAAATCCGTTATTATTGATAAAGATCGCTGTATGGAATGCGGTGCCTGTGCTAAAAACTGTTCGTTTAAGGCAATCGAGGTTAAGCAAGGGGTTGGCTGTGCCTTTGCGATCATTATGGGTTGGTTGACTGGAACGGAACCAAACTGCGATTGCTCGGGGAGCAGTGGAGGTAGCTGCTGCTAATGAAAGGGTTATGCCTCGGGCGCGGCAGGGAGCATAATCGAAATTCTAGTGCCGATATCTTGCCTACTCAAAACCTCCATGTGACCGCCATGCCGCTCCGTAATCCACTTGGCAATAGATAAGCCCAGTCCCGTTCCACCCGTGGCTCTGGCACGGGATTCGTCGGCACGGAAGAAGCGGTCAAAAATTTGAGGAACCGCATCAGGCGCGATACCAATGCCTTCATCTTGAACGGACAGTCGGGCATAGCCCTGTTCACCAGAGACAGAAAGGGTGATCCGCTTACCCTGCGGGCTGTATTTCATGGCATTGTCAATCAATATTCGCATTGCCTGTTTGATTAGGCTTTTATCCGCGTTGATGAAAACGGGCATAACACGTGAATCGTATTCATGCCCACCGTCGATCATCTGCGTCTCCCGTAGGACTTCGACAGCCAGGTCGGATAGTTCAAAACGCTCTATTTGCAGAGACATGGTGTTGTTATCACCCCGCGCCAGAAACAAAAGCTGTTCCACCAAGCCCTGCATATTCGCAGTTTCATCTTTGATGGCATCAATGGATTCTTGCAGCGTCTTTTCATCCTTCTTACCCCAACGATCCAGTAGATTGGCATACCCCTGAATGACGGAAATCGGCGTTCTTAGCTCATGGGACGCATCCGAGACAAAGCGTGCCTGGGAACGATAGGATTCGTTGATCCGGTCCAGCATCCCGTTAATAGCAGAGGCGAGGGTTTTTAATTCGCTTTGTGTATCGTCTATTGGAATTCTTGTATCCAGCTTGGTGGCATTGATGTTGTCTAATTTACCTGCCAGAACTTCCAGCTGCTCCGGTGTAAAGACACCTCCGATCGTCAAGTTTTGTGCTGTTTTAGCCAATTCTTCAATGGGCCGGAGGATTTTTCGAATCGTTCGTGCACCTGAGAAGATGCTGCCGAACAGCATTAATAACTCTAGAAGAAAGAGTGTGGCAAACATCCCTGCGACAATCTGTAGGGTCTCCTGAAGACGGATGGAAATAAGATAAGATTGTCTGGTCTCATCGAGCATTGCATTGTAGGTAACACCCTCTAATTGTCTCCAAAAAGGTAAGTTTCCCGAATTCGGCAGGTCAATACTTCTTATACCAGACACAGTCTGTTTGGAGTAGTTCTGGAGGGCTTGAGGTAGTTGAAAACCTTTCGGTTCTCCCGTCTGCAACGAAACGCTGTATCCGGTGAGCTCGAGCCAGTTTTCCGCATCCTGAGTAGGCAGTCCTGTTTGGTTCAGCTTTTCGGCCACCGACGCCACGGTTTGTTCGGCGTGCACGAGTAGCCCTGCTGCAGTCACCAAGCACAGTGCAATATCAAGGGCCAAAAAAAAACCTAGCATACGGAAAAATAGCTTAATGTTGAGCTTCCAGACTAGGGAAAAGCGAATATTATGGCCGATGCGATTCGTGGGACTGTTTAAAGGTTCATTTTTCATCCTTAATCACATACCCCACTCCCCTGACGGTGTGAATTAGTTTAATATCGAACACCTCGTCAATTTTTCCTCGCAAAAAACGCACGTAGACATCAACGGCGTTAGTTTCTCCCGCAAAATCAAAGCCCCATACATGTTCGAGCAGCGCTTCCCGAGAAACGACCAAGCCCTTGTTTTTTAGCAGATAGTGGAGAAGATCAAATTCACGTTTAGTCAGTTCAATAGGCTTGCCCATCATGGTAACTGTATGGCGACCAGTGTCCAGTAGCAAACCGGAGGCGGATAACACACCGTCTTCTTGCTTGGTTTTTCTGAGGGCAGTACGGATCCGGGCGAGAAGCTCCTCAATGGCAAAGGGTTTAGTGATATAATCGCTCGCCCCGCTGTCGAGTCCGGAAACCTTATCCATAACGCTGTCCCGCGCTGTCAGCATGATGATGGGAACGGAGGAGGTTCGGCGAATTCTGCGCAGCACCTCCATGCCACTTAACTGAGGCAGCATAACATCCAGCAAAACGAGGTCGAACTCGCCGGTTTCGGCGAGTTCAAGCCCTGTTCTGCCATCAAAGGCCTTTGTTGTGGTGTAGCCCTCATAGCCAAGCTCAAGCTCGACAAAGCGGGCAATCTTTTCCTCATCTTCGATAATCAGTATTTTTGAACTCATTGTAAGCCCGCCATTTCAAATAATTTTTCTTTACTTATCCATGGACTTCTTGAGGTTTATGGCAGCGTCTGCTGCACTGTTCATCGCTTTATTGACAGTGTTTCCGCTACAATCAGGACCGGTGAAGCGATAGCGAAAACCAAAGAATAGTCCGATGATAAGCAATGGAATAGTAATCCAAGGGGCGAAGATCAGCAGCAAGGCAAAGGCTGTGACCGAAACAGAAACTTTAACTTGCTCAGACTGGAGTACTTCGAAGCTATTTGAATTGCCCCTGCGAATCATTTTCAAGCAAAAGCTTCCGAGTTTTTTCATCAAAGAAATGATCCTCGTGCCGCCGCCGCTATCCTTAGTTTGCTTTTCCCAGCCTGTGTTTTTGTAGGTTTTGTCGCTTATGTTTGCTTGCTTTTCGCTGCTATAATAACCGCCCCCGATCGGAGCGTTAACTTTTCCCTGTTTCTCCAGATAGATAATAGCTTCCAGCAAATCCCCGTTTGTTGCATCTAGGGCAGTTTTGGCCTCATCATAGCTTACATTGGCCATCGCACGTAGTTTTTCTACTTGTTCTAGGGTTGTCATGATATTTCCTCCTTGGTTTCTATTATTATACCGCAATTGAGTATGTATGAATTCTAACAAAAATAACTTCAAGGAGACTGTGATTATTATTAAAATACGATTAAAAATCTTCTCCCATTAGCACTCGTTTAAAAGTCTAAATACGCATAAAGAAATAGACAATCATTAAGACCCCAGCACATAATTTTAGAACTGTGCCACCCAGGATGCCGACGAGGGTGCCAAAACCAACCAGCATTGCTTGTTTTATTTTTACACCACGCAACAATTCTGCCCCAACCGCTCCCAGGAATGGGCCAATTAGGAGACCCAGCGGGCCCAAGAATAGTAAACCGAGGATTGTGCCGATTATTGCACCTGTTGCTGCCTGTTTACTGCCATTGAAGCGTTGTGTGCCAACAGCAGAAGCAAGGAAGTCGACGGAAAAAATCAAAGCTAGCACTAATGCTTGTAGGAGAAAAAAATTTACGTCTAGTGATGCGAATTCAGTCATGAACCCATAGAGAAGCATGCCGCCGTATATGAGGATTGCACCAGGTAAAATAGGCAGTATAGTCCCCAGCAGACCTGCTATAAATAAAATAATAGCTAGAATTAATGCTGTCGTTTCCAATTGAGAGCCTCCTTTATAGAGAACCGTAATGGGTTTGTCTTCCTTTAATGAGCAGCATAACACACGATGCACCTGAAGTTGAAGCGGAGAGACTTTCTTTGAACAGATTCTATCATAGCATACCTCGTGCTTCTGTCTTCAGTATCTTTCCATGAAACGCATCTTATGATAAGCTTATCTGCAAATAGTTGCTTTTCAAAGTAAGTGAAAAGTTGCAAAGAACGATAAAAGGTGGCGGATTATCATCCGCCTTTATTACATAATTTACCCATTGATCTCAAGATAGCTAAATACTAAAAAAGGTCGCCTTAGGCTATTTCAGGAAGATATTGGGTCAGTAAAGAGGGGCAAAAAGTGAATAATTGTATTTTTGACAAAACTATTTTACATATTTTAGATGCTAATTTACAAGTTCCAATACTATCTATAAAAGAAATGAATAATGAAAAAGATATTGATGACTTCTTGAAAAAACATCTCAGTAAGATTATTAATGATAGTGATCTTAAAAATGTCTTATTCGAACTTAATGGAAATAAAATATATGATTTGTGCAAAAAAATCAATCTAGATAAAGAAAGCTTTATCGACGTAAGTGTTGAACTTGCTAATATGTTATTTGCAATAATGAAGGAAAACCCTAGCATCCCTTCCGGTGATGTAGTATTTGCTACCTTTGAAGACAGCGGTAATAACTACTTTTTATTAATGAAACTAAATTATAGAAATAGTTATATGCACTATGTATCGAATACTGATCAAGGTAATTTTAATAACCTGATAAAGCAAAAAACTACTTTGCCAAATGAAACACAAAAGGTTGAAGAATGTATTCTTATTAACCTATCAAACTTCGAATGTAAGATATTAGAAAAGCAATATGAAATTTGCGGGCAAAAAGAATACTACTTATCAAAGTACTTCCTTAAATGCGTTAGTGAGTTGTCTAATTCGCAAAAATTAAAGGTGTTAGATAAGGCAGTTAGTAAAGTCAATAAAAAATATTTCGATGAAGAATTTGATAAAGTCTCTAAATTCAGAACCTGCCTTGCAGAAGGGATTGAAGAGACAAATAGCATACAGGTTGATTTAGTAGCTGAATCCGTTTTTGGAGATAACCAGCAAATAAAAAAAGAGTATCTTGAGGAAGTCAAAAAGCTAGGTTTGGTAGAAAATATAGTTGAAATACCCGTAACTAACAGTACCACAAAAAAATATAGAACTCAGAAATTAAAGACTGATAGTGGAATAGAAATTAATTTCCCTTCTAATTTCTACGATAACAAGGAGTTAATTGAATTTATTAATAATCCTGATGGCACAATCTCAATACTGATTAAAAATATAACCAAAGTTATTAATCAGTAAGAGAGAAGTGGGAGTTTCACGATTGAAAGAAGGAAACTAAAAATTCCTTTTTAGGGAGTTTAGAAAAATGATAAACTTAACGGTCGATTTCTATAATAAGAACGCCCATGAATTTTATAATAATACGCTAAATGTGGATATGAGCGAACACTACAGAAGATTTGAAGAATACCTTCTTCCAGAGAATCGTATTCTTGATGCAGGTTGCGGTTCCGGCAGGGACAGTCTATATTTTCTCAGCAAAGGATACAATGTTGATGCCTTTGATGCGTCGGAGGAAATGGTCAATTTGAGCTCGAAACTTACTGGGTTGTCCGTTCTGCATGCTAAATTTGAGGATGTCGATTTAGATGGTATGTTTAATGGCATATGGGCTTCTGCATCGCTTTTGCATGTTGACAGAGGATCCATCATCAACATACTCCAAAGGCTAGCCTCAAAACTATCCGAGGACGGTGTGTTTTTCATGTCATTCAAATATGGGGACAAGGTTTATCAGAAGGATGACAGATTGTTTAACGGTTATGATGAGAATTCCTTTAGTGAAATGTTAACTTACATTCCAGTACTGACAATTTGCGAACTATATAAAACCGCTGATGTTAGGGACGAGAGAATCAATGAATACTGGCTTAGTGCTATAGTTAAAAAAATGCACCTATGAGGTGCAAGAGCACAAGCACAAGGGGGACTCACTTAAATATTAAGACAGGGATCGTTCGTCACGAGTTAATAACATTGTCAATAAAGATCTTTACTAACTCTGGGTCGAACTGAATCCCGGCATTCTTCTGAAGTTCTGCAATAGCTACTTCATCCGGTAAAGCATCTCGATAGCTTCGTGCGCTCGTCATGGCATCATAGGCATCTGCAATGGCAATAATCCTGGGTTGAAGGGGTAATTCCTCACCCTTTAAACCCTTTGGATAGCCTAGGCCATCCCATCGTTCATGATGAGCCAACACGTATTCGGCCATTTCTACCATCCCATTGACAGTGCTCAGAATACGATAACCGATTTCCGGATGACGTTTAATTTCTTCCCATTCATTCTTGGTTAGTATACCCGGCTTATTGAGTATTTCTTCGTCGATTGCGATCTTGCCTATATCGTGAAGTAAGCCGACGGTTTTAAGTTCTTGAATTTCTCCTTCCGGCAAACCAAGAGCCTCTCCCATACTTTGACAGAGTGCGGAAACTCGGTAGGAGTGCTCTTCTTCCCGTTTGTTCTTTTCGTGAAGGGTCTTTATAATCGTCTGTATAGTTTTTCCACGCATACTTGGACCTTCAAAGAGTTTTCTCTTATACATAAAATCTTCCGCTTTATTTAATAATTCGAGAATATCCTCTGTCTCGGAACGTTTTGTTTCGTAGCCAAAAGAAATCGATAATTCAATTGAACCCACTTTTTCCTTTCCAGCTAACGCATTGATTCGTTTAAGAATTTGCTCCGTTTCAACACAATCCGTTTCGGGCAACAAAATGACGAATTCATCTCCGCCAAGTCGGGCAATTATATCATCGCCTCGGCAGCCTTTACGAAGCACATCGGCAACGTTTTTTAGAAGTTCATCTCCAAAGGCATGACCAAAGGAATCATTAATCAGCTTAAGCCCGTTGACATCGGCCATCACAAGTGTCAAGGGAAAATTCCTTGCGACATCGAGTCGTTTTAACTCCTCTTCGAAAAAGCGCCGATTATATAGACCGGTCAGTTGATCATGGAAACTCAAATACACTATTTTCTCTTCATAATGTTTTCGATCCGTCACATCCTGAATCATGCCAATCAAAGAAACTGCCTTGGCTTGGTGATCGAAATCAATTTTTCCAAGTTCATGCACCCAGCGTTCCTCTCCATCATGAATGCGGATGATTTTATATTCGAAATCGAAACCCTGTTGTGCCCGGGTCACCTTAGAAAAATAATTAATAATTGGGGCCCTCCAATCAGGATGAATAATCGCCAACCACCCTTCCCTCGTGTGTGGATAGGTAGAGTCTATCCCCAAAATTTCATGCAGCTCGGGTGAACACCGCCATTCTCTCGTTATGAAATCTGTGACATAGCTCCCCAATCGTGCCACTCTTTGTGATTCGCTTAACAAAGCGTTGTGTTGTTCTAATATAGTATTAAGCTCATCCAATTCACTCGTACGCATTTGTACCTTATTTTCAAGCTCCTCATTCAAGGCTCTGAACTCCTCTTCAACGTTCTCTCGCTTGACGATCTCCTCCTTAAGCAGAGCATTACTTTGTTCAAGCGCACTATATAGATCCTCTAGCTGTGAGGTTCTTTCAATGACTTTGCTTTCGAGTTCTGCATTTAACTCTCTAATTTCTGCTTCAACTTGTTTTCTTGCCCTGAGGTCATTCCATAGCTCACTGGTTTTTTGTTTAACCAGTCGCTGAAGCGTCCTATTCCAGATAAACATCAACAACGCCACCAGAAAGACTGCGCTTCCTATGACAATCACTCTGAATGAGGGATTGTCATAGGAAGGTGCACTTGGGGAGGCTGCGCTGACACGGTTCGTGTATAATAGCAATATAGAAAAACTTAGCGTCCAAAAGATTATAAATTTACGACTCGTGATTTTCATGGAATATACCCTCCAAAGCGTTACCACCGCACCCTCTATCCCATTCGGCTCATGCCGATTAAAGCGAGGCATTTGTGTTTGTCTATTTCTGATTTCCCAAAAAACGACTCGAATCACTCTAATTATTACTTATTCTTCATAATTTGAAGAAATCCTGCAATATTGTCCTCTTAGACTCATGGATACAAGGAACTCAGAAATCGTCCAAAGGATGATAAAATGAGAAGATCCACTCTACGATTATGTAGGTGGATCTTCTCATTATCTATGAAATGCTATCAGTTTCCGAAAGTAGGGAATATTGGACATGTTCACTGGATACACCAAACACTCACGATATTAACCCTGTCTCTGATCTTATGAAGGGCTTTTGTAGCTTCACTGGGACAGTGGAGAGGAAAACCTGTATGGGGACATAAGCTAGTAAGTATTACAGCGAATGCGGTTTTAGAACCCCAAATATTATTAGGGATTATTCTTTTATTCAGTGGAACAATACCGTCGATAAACCACCATTATAGCTACTCTATAGAGAAGCGCATGGTAGTAGCGTTGCTACAGTGGGAAGCGCCTGGGGAGCGGCTATAACAGTAATTATCATCTAAATTTAACGTGATGCGGATGTTAAGAAGCTTATAACAGAGGAGAACGAAAGAGGAGGGACGGTTAAGCCGTTCCTCCTCTTCATAGTTATTCATACCTCATTGAAGCTAAGGAAAACTGTAGCAACTGATGAGGATATTGCGTAAGATACTTCCTCTATAATATTGGGTGTGATGCTTATGGTAAATGTTAGAAGCATGTAGAAATCAGTCATGATATAATAGGAAGGATAGCGTTATAAATAAGATGTGTTGAGGTATATATGATAATTTTAAAGAATGTCAGTAAAGAGTTTGATTCAGGCTTTTCTATAAAAAACCTGAATCTTTCTATTAAAGCTGGAGAAAAAATAAATATTTTTGGTCCTAACGGAGCTGGAAAAACTACTTTTCTCAAAATCTTGGCAGGTCTAATTACTCCTTCGTCAGGTTCACTTGAAATTTTTGGATGTTCAATAAATAATAGGACAGAGATATTAAAAAACTTAGGTTTCGTACCTCAGTCTGGTCATTTTTATGAGACCTTAACTGTAAAACAAAATCTCGAATTTTATGGAAAAATGTATAGCTTTAACAAGTGTGAATTAGCTGAAAGAATTAGTGGACTTTTGACTAAATTTGATTTAAGCGCGAAGCTAGATATTAAAATCTCACAGTTATCAAAAGGGATGAAACAGCGACTTCTAATTATAAAAGCTTTGCTTCATGATCCAGATCTATTACTTCTCGACGAACCTTATTCAGGCCTAGATCTACAATCTTCAGAGTTCCTGTTCAGTTTTATAGATTCTATGGAAGCTAAGACTGTTATAACTGCTACCCATGATTTCGATACGGGGATTCGAGAAGGCCAAAGAATCATTATCTTCAATCAGGGTTCAATTCTGTTCGATGCTCAGTGGGAAGAAAGCATTCCTGCCTTTAAATCGTTTTATCGGGAGAAGGTGGGCTGATGATTAAACATGCTATTGCAATCGCTTATAAAGATTTCCAAATAGAATCCGGAAAATTGAGGTTGTTTACTTCTCTGATTTCCTTGTCTTTTATCTTGATATTTCTGTCCAGTCTAGTTTCAGCCAAAGTCCCCAATGCTAAACCTGAGATGGCAGCTTTAACAATTTGGCTAATACTCATCTATTTATTATTCCAAACCCTTAATAGGTCGCTTGCAACTGAAGATGAATCCGGTTGTTGGGATGCTCTACTGCTTTGTCCTATTTCAGCTAGGGCAATATTTCTGGGAAAATTCATCTATAATTTGTTCCTAGTAATTATCGTAGAACTGATAACATTTCCTTTCTATCTTCTCTTTTTTAACCTCTCTATTACGGTCGTCCTGATTCTTGTTCCCATTTTTTTAGCATCCCTAGGGTTTGTGGCTGTTGGTCTGCTAGTTTCTCTCTTTTCCCTAAGAAGCCAAGGACGTGAATTGCTGTCAAATGTGATTTCATTACCTTTATTTCTACCAGCCCTATTTTTGGGGCTCAGTATCACAATAGACATTTCTAAGGGTGCTGGATTCCACGATGTGTGGAAACCAATGATCTTCCTAGCTATTTATGATATAGTTTTTATAATCATTTCATTTATTGCCTTTGATACAAATCACATAGATTAAACCAGAAAATGTCAAAACGAAGATGAAATACCGATATTTCAATCGCTTACATATAAACGACTACAACCCGGGTTGTAGTCGTTGTTTGTATAAAAGCCCTTAGTACGATTAAATTATGATCCGAAGACGTCATCTATCTAGGCATTATTGTGGGCGTTGTCCACCAGCCCCCTTGCCTCCACCACCGGGTCCGGCATTTTGTGGCTTAGTGGTTACGCCAGATTCCGCAAGATAGGTAAGCGAGTCTGAAAGGGCAAAATCAACAATTTTAGTGTCTCCGGTATAAAGCGTATAGGTAGAGCCTACAGATAATTGGGGAGAAGAAATTGCAACCGAGTTATATTGTTTTGAGGGCGTATAGGTTGCAACAATAGTTCCATCCTTATCTTTAAGGGTTATTGTACTTCCCGCCGTTTGGGTAGAGGTGTAATTCATAAGAATAGATGGTTGTGAATTAGTATTTGGGGCCTGTGCCATTCCAGAGCTGCCGGAGGCTACGAGGGTTCCCCCGCTTATTGTAAAACTACCGTCATAATCAAGAGCACCATTATTATTTGCTGTTGGGCCATCAACATAGACAGTACCACCAGTCATATTTACACTTCCATTGGAATCCAGTCCGTCACCATTGGCCTTTAGAGCAACTTCGCCACCTGTGATATTCAAAACACCCTCCTTGTTATTAACATTTATTCCGTCGTCAGTAGAGGTAACGTTAATTTTCCCGCCGTTTACCGTTATATTAGTACCCTCTAAACTTTCATACGAGTTCTTTATGGTTATTTCACCATTGTTAATAAGGAGGTTGTTGTCAGCGTGTACCCCATCATCACCGCTTTCTAGGCTCAGGATACCACCATTTATGGCAATATCATTGTTGCTGTGTACTGAATCCTCATAGGATGAAATATTGATATTACCACCATTTACGAGAATACTTTGCCCCGCCTTTAAGCCTTTTTTGCTTTCCTCTGTACTCTCAGTACTCACAGTATTCTCGGTACTCGTTGTAGCAGTTGCATTTTGAGCAGGACGACCGCCGAAATTATTGTCCCCACTACTGATACTCTTGCCGGGATAACCACCGCCGGAGTTAAGTTTGAAGTTTCCATCGTCGATTTGTACTAGTTTAGCTGCTTGTATAGCATCATTTGCAACCGTAATAGTAAATTGTCCGTTTTGGATAACGACATTTCCCTTGCCCTCATCTGTTTCATTTGTAGAGCGCATACCGTCTTTGCCGGCGGTTATGGTAATGCTTCCGTTTTTAACATTAAGGCTGTCTTTGCCAACAATTCCATCAGCCTTCGCGTATACAATCAACGTACCGTCAGTAATTTTCAAGTCATCCCTGCTTGTTATACCATCGTTATAATCGGCTGTAACCGCTAATGTTCCGCTACCGGTTATTGTAAGGTCAGTCTTGCTGAAAATAGCAGCTGACGGTTCACCGTCGGCATCTACAATGGTGCCACTTCCACTAGTAACTGAATTTTCGGTGCCGTCTTCAAGGAGTATTACCGCCTTTTCAGCGCCTTTAATATAGATAGGAGCGCTTGTTTGGGAATTGATAGTTGCTTTGTTTAACACAAGAAATACCGTTTCTTTATCGGTCTCCTTATTAACATCTACAATAATACTCCCGTCCGTCAAAGTGCCGCTAATCTCATAAACACCTGATGCGGAGATCGTAACAACTGAGTCTTGTACGGCTAAGCTATCTCCTTTTACTGTAGCCGAACTTCCATCTAAGGCGATAGTCTTATAACTGCCGTTTTTCCAGTCAAAATAGTAATCGTCGGTATCATAGTTTACTGAAACTGGATTGATCGCGCTCGTAGTATTTATGCTTTCCACATCGGAGCTGTTTTTCGTGGCGGCACACCCTACTATACCTGTCAATAAAAGGGTAAGGGATAAAAGAATCCCAAGTGGTTTTTTCATAAGTTTAGTCTCCCTTAAGCGTAAATTTTATCTTCATATTCTTTCGATGTTAAGGCAATGTTCAGATTGCCATTACGACATCTAAGTTCGTCCAGAAAGTCTTTCTGATTGATCGACTGTTTTAAATTAAGGTTGTAAACCACTTCGAACAGGGTTCCGAAATTACTAGTTTTTACCCGTTGCATGTTCCAAGAATTTGAATAGGTGTTTAAGATATCATCAAATAGTCCTTGGAAGTTTAGGTTCTCTGGAACGGTGATTTTCAAGTTCATGGCATTAGAGCTTGGATTGGGAAAGTTAGTGTAATTCAGGAGGAACATGACTGAACATAATATCACGGCAAACATGGCTGCATAGACTATATATCCCATTCCACACGCTAAACCAACCGCTAAGGTGAAGAATACATAAGCAATATCCTTCGGTTGACCGGGAGCACTTCTGAAACGAATGAGGCTAAAAGCACCAGCTAGGCTAAAGGCTCTGGCCACATTATCTCCAATCAGTAAGATAATGACCGCGATGATGGCTGGTAACATAATCAAGGTGATGGTGAACCCTGCAGAATAGCCTTCTTTTTTATGAGTCTGGATATAAACAAGGCTGATAAACAAACCTATGACTAAGGCTGCACAGAGGATAGCCAGAGAGCTCATCAAAGTAAGGGATTCTCCACTCGTGGAGGCTAGTATCGTTTCTAACATTGTGCTGGCTCCTTTCAAGCGTATTAAATACTGTAACTAAGGCTATCGCTGGTGACTGAAGGGTCACTTCTCACCATACTTGGCCAGGGCTTGGCGCTAACCATACTTTCTCTATAACTGACATCGTGAGTTGGATAAAGATAGGGGCAGGTGTTTTCGAATTCTTGGCCATATTTTGAAAAGCCGGTACGGTAGATCAATAGATCTGAAAGTGTCTTAGATAACCACATTGGCACAGAATCGGAGAGCTTAACTTCCATTAAATACTGCCCTTTGTCTAAGAGTTGGTCTCCATAACTGGCTTTTTCCAAACTCAAGTCAGTTCTTCGGGTCGTGATCTCATAATCAAAGGTTACCCGAAAGTCCTTATCCTCTTTACCGAAAAAAGCCAGCCGTTTATAGCCGATGTAGACCGCAGGATCAACGTCGTTGTGACTCAGAAAATACTCGATTTCGCTGACGACCTGTTGGGTCATAGTGTTCGTCGTAACCGGCCGTTTCCCAAATTTGATAAAATCATCGGCCTCCTTCATTGTTAGGACTGCACGTCGCTTGTTGACGATGCCGCCGATTTTCTTTTTCAGTTCTAAAAACACCTTGTCATCCGGTGATGTTGATATGTTGTAGCTTCTCAAGCGGAGTTTTTCCTTATAATAGGGCTTGGAAAGAGAATGTCGAATTAAATTGTGATCACGGGTATCGTAATAAATATTGTAAATGCTGTAATCCTTTCCGTTTTGGCAATGATCATCGGGGTTCATGTACACTAGCAGTTTGGGAATAAGAGTATCAAATTGTGTTTGACTAAGCATAAATTTCATTTCATAACGTTTAAATGCTGTTATGGCCATTTCGGTTCCTCCTATTAATGGACTCATCACGAATCCTTATTACCACTCTTTGAAAGCGCGCTTGCTAGGGATCTGATGTTAGTATAGACTTACTCCCTGAGTTTGCGCTGAGAGTTAACTGAAAAAATGCTGAATCTCTGATATAAGTGTATAAATATACTGAAGATCACCCACAGATCACCCACGGGATGTTCAGAACCTTGTGTTTCTCATTGCGAAATAGCCTTTGTCCCATAGATGAAGCCGTCAATAGGGGAATAGCACCTTCTGTAAAGTAGGGCAGCGCAAAGCCCTGATATCCATTGTCAGCATGGCGGCTAATCTTGAAGTAGCTTGGGATGGGACGGGCACAGAAATGGGGAAGTGGATCAATCTTCCGTTGTATTGTGCATATTAAGGAAAATCCCTATAATTATAAATAAAGGTAGTTAAATGAATTCTAATGCCATGCGAGTGCTGGCTAGAGACATCAATTAAAGGATTGAAAAGCATGAAGGAAGTTACAGCAGCAATTATCTTAAAGGATAATAAAGTCCTGATCGCCCAACGTGCACCAGGTGAAAAGTTAGCCGGCAAATGGGAGTTTCCCGGTGGAAAGATCGAACTCGGGGAGACTCCACAGGAATGTTTAAAACGAGAGATTCAAGAAGAATTGGAGGTCGATATCGACGTTTTAGATTTCTTCGGTGAAAGCATCTATGCTTATCATAGCGGGTCTATCAATCTGATGGCTTTCTGGTGTCAGTGGATTGCGGGGGACCTTAAGTTGAGCGTACATAGCCGAATCGAATGGGTTACTCGCCAGCAGTTGGATTTATATGACTTTTCCCCTGCAGATATTCCTCTCGTAGAAAAGCTCAAAGCGGTCATGAATAGCTAAAACTTTGGACAGTGGATGTATATCAAAAAAACAGGTGCCGACAACTCGCTTGCGTTCGAGCTGCTGTGGAAAATTGGTGAGGAAAACATATCACCAAAAGCATTGAATGGAATATCATGGATTATTTCCGTTATAATTAGACAAAATTAATTAGCACCCCAAGTTCTCGTCTACGAGCTTGGGGTGCTTGTGCGTGGAGGGTCTTAGCGGTTGAGCGGTAGCCGGATCAGAAACTTGGCGCCTAGGCCTATCTGGCTTTCCAGTGAAACAGTTCCACCCATTCTTTTTAGCGATTCCTGAACAATCGCCAGCCCTAGACCGGTACCAGGAATAGACTGCGTATCAATTCCCCGGCGAAACCGATCAAAGATGTAGGGTGATTCGTCAGGCGGAATGCCTTTACCAGAGTCTTGTACGATGATAAGTGCTTCATTTTCGTCAACTTGAAGAGTCAAAGACACCATCCCACTAGGGGGTGTGTATTTGCAGGCATTATCCATCAGATTGTCTAAAGCCAATTCTAATAGGCGCTGATTAAGCATGACTTGTACAGGCGCTTCTGGGCAGACCGTTGTCAAACGATGACCACATTCGGCGGCTAGTGCCTCGTAAATGGGCTCTAATCGCTTGATGAACGCGCAAAGATCGGCAACCTCAAGGGCAAGAGTGTCCCCCTTGTCTAACGTTGCCATTTGCAGTAACCCGGAAATAATCTGCTCCATCCGTTCGACCTGGCGGCCGAGGGCAGGCAAGGCTTGCTCTAACCGCTCGGGGTGTTCTGTAATTACATCTTGGTACGCCCTCAGAGTGGCCACCGGTGTTTTCAACTCGTGAGCGGCATCAGCAGCAAAACGCTGCGCCGTATCTCGCTCAGCAGCCAGAGAACGGAACGATATCCGCAGTTGAAGTACCATCTTGTTGAACTGCTCCACCACCCGGTCCAGTTCGAAGATCCCGGGCCGATTTACCAGCTCCAGAAAGTTGCCGGCTGCCACGGTTTCTGTAGCCGATGCTAGCTGAGCTAAGGGCTTGCCGATCCAACGACTGAGCAACCACCCTATGACCCCGGATAGTACTAAGGCTAGACCCAGTACTTCCAGTATCTGAACGTAAAGATGGGATAAAAGCGCAAAGGCTGAAGTTGGCCAAGCAAAGCGGTAGAATGAGATCGAAGGAGATCCATTGTTTTCAGTAACGGATTGAAGGATAAATGAACCATCACCAGGCGGCTTCGAGATAGATAGGAACAGCATTTTTGTTTGCAGAAGGGTTTCATCCTCAAATAATCCTGGACCTGGACCCATTAGATTATTAAGCGATGGTGTGACTACCGGTTCAATGTCTATGCCAGGAAGGTTTTCCCGTAGAAGGGCAAGAGTTTCGGCTGGGGAGAGATTGCGCGCATTAGCATCCTTAAGCATAATTGCTGCCTGCTGTGCATATTGGTTTTTTTGGGCATTCTGAACAGAAACAGCGTAGAGAGACATGGCGTTGGAAAAGACATAACCAACAAACGAAAGAAGCAGGAAGGTTAGGACAATATAGCTAAAAACTAGCCGAGCCCGCAGACTTTGCCAAATTCTCATTGTTCTCCCTCCTGCAGTTTATAGCCGACGCCCCGTACACTAACGATGTAGCGAGGATTTTCCAGATCGTCACCGAGCTTGGCTCTGAGGTTGCGCACATGTACATTGACGGTCAGCGGGCTACCAGTGTTGTGGTCGGTTTGCCAGAGTGCCTCCATCAGCATCTCCCGGGTAAAGATCATTTTGGGGCGTTGAGCAAGGGTTAGGAGTACCTGGTACTCGCTGGGAGTAAGCTGGATTCGTTGATTACCGCGATACACAGACTGCCGTTCCGGAAGAAGAAGGAGGTCCAGTACTCGTATTCGCTTTTCCTCGCTTAGTTGAGCATTTGCCCGGCGCAAGAGAGCCCGTATTCGAGCCAGAAGTTCCCTCATACCGAAGGGTTTTGCTAAGTAGTCATCTCCGCCTAATTCCAAGCCAACAACTTTATCCGTTTCAGAGCTGCGGGCGGTTAGGAAAAGCACTGGGATGTTGCTTGTACGCCTCAGTTTCCGACAGAGGTCGAAGCCATTCAGATCAGGCAGACGGACATCGAGAATTACCAAGTCGTGTTCGCCAGATTCCGCCCGGCTAAGGCCGGAAATACCGTCAAGCATATGTTCCACTTGCCAGCCTTCATCCTCAATTCCCATTTTGATTGCTTCTGCTAGATCAAGATCATCTTCTACAAGGAGCAGCAGTGCTGACACAATGTGTTCACTTCTTTTCTAGTTATTAATAATCGTCTGATGAGTATACTCCCATTATTAGTCTCCCTTAGTACCGGTTCGAGCTTAGCATGCCCTGACCAGTACTAGGGGAGAGGGGGTTCAAGTTAGTTATTCTTTTGAAGGAAGATTAGGTAGCCCATTCAGAACTTTATCGGCAGTCTGTTGGGAAATCTTGCCCTCTTCGAGCAAGGCTTGCACCTGGGACTTTATCATCTCTGGTGAGGAGCCGGAAAGCTTAATCGGTTCACCGGACTCGTTCTTGAAGACGAGCATCATCTGATTTCCAGCAGGTTTTGAGTCACTCAAATTTATGGCTGGGTTATCAGACGATAGAATTTTATCTGCTTCCTCTCTGGAAAGCTTACCTGCCTCGACCAGTGCTTCCACCTTGGACTTTAGCATCTCTGGTGAGGTGCCAACGATTTTAATCTGGTCTCCGGACTCATTCTTGATGACAAGCTTCCTCTGATCTCCGGCGGGGATTGTATCACTAAAATTCTTTGATTGGCCATCAAATGACAGAATTTTATCTGCTTCCTCTTTGGAAAGCTTACCTGCCTGGACTAATGAGTCCACCTGGGCCTTTATCATTTCTGGTGAGGAACCAGAGATATCAATTGGGTCTCCGGACCCGTTCTTTATGGAGAGCATTAACTGCTTTTTAGCAGGCTGCTTATCACTCGAATCATTTACCGGGTTGCTTGACGCTAGAGCTGTACTTGCAAACAAAGTGCTAGCGATCAGAGCGGTACCTATGAGCATAGCAAACTTAGTGGTTCTTTTTTTCTTACTGGTTTCTTCTTTGGTATTCGTGAATTCCATGAATTATCCTCCTTTATATTGACAAATTCGTCTTGAGCGATATCTAAGGACTTTTTGTCTTATTTTAGTCATCCAGCGAGATGGGGATCGCTCACCTCCTCTTTAATATGGTTGTTGTCCCAATAATTATTAGAAATTCTGGAGAAAGTTCTTTTTGTACCTGCCTAAGTTCGCTCAAGCTACGATTGTTATTTAATCATAGTACGGTGTAGATTCAATCCCAGGTTTAATTAAGAAATCTACTCCATCCCAGCGTTCAGGTTGAGTCAACACGAGTATTCATTTTCCTTTTGACAGTTATTAAGCAGCTTATTAAAGCTATCGCGCTACAGATAAATGGCAATGCGAAGAAGCCCCATTTTGTAATAACGAAACCGCCTATTATGGAGCCAAGCGTAATTCCGATATATAATGCTGTGTTGTTTAAGGCTAGTACCATGCCACGGATTTCTGGAAATTCTTCTGCTAAACGGGCTTGATATGAAGTAAAGGAGGCATATCCGATAAGTGCCCAGAAGAACAATAAAAGATAAACCCAAGTTCCTGTTGAAAAGGAAAGACCTAATAGCGCAAGAATACCAATTAGCATGGCTGTACTGAATATGGATAGCATTCTTGAACCAATTATATTTGTAACTCTCCCACTGGATAAACTACCAAATACAGCCCCTATACCATAGACCGTAATTGAAAAGGCAAGTTCAGCCGGAGAAAAATGGTTATATAAAACCAACCCTGTCCCAAGATATACATAAAGAGCATACATAGCAATTGCCCAAAAGGTAGTTACACTCACTGCGGAAATAATTCTTATGACACTGCCTTTAGTCTGTGCCTCTACTGAATGTACTATGTTTATTGATGCCCAAACCCTAAAGTTTAAGATTGATAGTAAAGCAGCAATTGTAGCTAAACCTATAAAAATAGAACGCCACCCCAGAAATTGTTTTAACAGAGTTCCGATAGGTGCCCCTGCCCATAAAGCCATAAGATGTCCAGATACTACAAAGGAAAGCCATATCCCTCTGCGTTCTGGTGATGCTGTATCGCCGATAATAGCGTAGATTATAGGGGTTATTGCCGCAACAGATAAACCAGCCAATATACGACTGATTATTAACATTGTAAATGTAGGAGAAATGGCTGTTAAAAAATTGGATAAGCAAAAAGATAATAAACCGAAAATAATGAAAAAGCGTCGACCTTTGCGGTCTGAAAGCCACCCGAAAAATGGAGCACTAATTGCATACATAAGTGAAAATACGGTAACCATCCACCCTGCAACAGCAGGCGTTATTCTAAATTCTTGAGCGATGAATGGTAATAAAGGAGATATAACAAACAAATCAGTGCCAATAACAAATAAGGTAAGCCATCCCGTAAGAAGATAAAGGGTTTCTTTTAAGGTCAGGAACATATTTATCACCCATAACTAATATATCTGCTATTAATTTATCTATGAACATAGAGTGAGTAAACTCCTGTTGACAAAATAAACGAACTATTCTATCATAAGGTCAGTTGAATACATATTGATAGGTGCCCGCAAGGGATAATAGGGAACCAGGTTGAAATCCTGGACGGACCCACCACTGTAAGTAGATGTTGAAAATGTACATTTGCCACTGGGATAACTGGGAAGGCGTACATTCTAGTCTACAAGTCAGGAAACCTGCCTATAAAATATTGCAAAAAGGACAAAGGTAAAGTTCTAGCTTATTGGTAAGCTGGGACTTTTTTTAATTTTAATCCTTTAGGAGTTGTATGTGCTATGGAAACAATTGCGAAAATTAAAATTGATAAACTCGTATTTCCGCAGGAAGAAAAACCTGCGCTGAAAAACATTGATTTTGAGATTAAGCAGGGAGATTTCATCGTCATTACCGGGGGTGTGGCCTCTGGGAAATCGATTTTACTGCACTCTATCACAGGTGCTATCCCTCACTACCACAACGCAGAATTGACAGGCAAAGTCACAATCATGGGGCAAGATATTTTGGATATGCCCCTCAATAGAATGTCCGATTATGTGGGATACATGATGCAGGAACCCCAGAATCAAATTCTCAGCCTAGATGTCTACGAGGATGTTGCCTTCGGCCTCGGCAATCTGGAAATACCCTTGCAACAAATTGATCTGACGGTTAAAACGACGTTGGAATTGGTAGGCCTAACCGGCTATGAAAGCAGACAGACTGCTTCTCTTTCAGGCGGGGAGGCCCAACGTGTTGTCTTGGCCGGGGTTTTAGCTCTCGATGCCCCTATCTTGATTCTGGATCAGCCGACTGCCGAACTGGATTCCCAGGGGCGCTTTGAGCTTTATAAGCGGCTGGGTCAGTTAAATATTACTCAGAAGCTAACCATTGTTTTGGTCATGGACCGAATTGAAGAAGTCCTTAATTATGCCAACAGAGTCTTCTATATTGAGGATGGCGAAATTACCAAACAGTGTTCGCCTGACGAATACTACAAGGAGCAAATCGAGTGTCGATTGGGTAGGTTAAAATACAAAACTTCCTTTAATTCGGATCGTGTTAAGTCCGAGGGAATCATTGCGGAAATGACCAATGTCACTTACCAGTACAATAACGATTTACTGGGTTGTGAAGACATTAGTTTAGAGATTTATCAGGGCGACTTTTTATCGATCGTTGGTTTAAATGGCTCTGGAAAATCTACATTGGCTAAACTGCTTATTGGTCTCTTAAAACCTACTAAAGGTGAGATTAAAGTGTTTAACCAGACTCTGAATAAGGGAAACCTGACAAAGACCCGTACGCAGGTGGGTTTTCTGTTTCAAAACCCCGACTATCAGATCTTTGCAAGCACCGTGGAAGAAGAAGTTGGATTTTCACTGAAGCTGAGGGACGTACAGACTAAAGTAATCGAACAGAAGATCGAGGAGTGCCTAGAATTTGTGGGGCTGCTAAACTACAGGAAAATACACCCTCATCGCTTAAGTCGCGGCCAGCGCCAGCTTTTGGCCCTAGCCTCCATCCTCGTCAGTGATCCGGAATTCATCATCGCCGACGAACCGACCTCGGGACTTGACGAAACCCAAGGATATATGATCATGGATAAACTCTTCGATTTATCGAAACATGGCAAAACAATTTTGCTGATCACCCACGATCTAAATATGGCAAAAGACTATTCAAACCGCTTAGTTGCCCTGCATAACCATCGTCTTCGACTTGATATTTCGATAAGAGATCTCAATCAACATCTCGATACGCTTAAAGCGATTGGCCTGGACTTCCAAAATCTTATGTCATTCAGGGAGGGTAACGATGGGACTTTCTAAGCTTGATCCCCGGACAAAGCTGGCCTGGTATGCGCTGATGATCTATCTTTCCCTGAGTATGGGGACCGCTGTTCAGTTGTGCCTTGCTTTATTGGTATGTATTATGGCGTCGCTTATCTTAACCGGCTCCTTGAAGCAGTATAAGGTCATGATTATCATCATATTACTTTTAGGACTTCAGATTCTGATCATCCAGCTGCTTTTCTGCCGGGAAGGCGTTCTACTCTACCAATGGGGAATCCTTAAAATTTACAGTGAAGCCGTACCACTAGCGATCACCGGCATACTGAAGGGTTCGCTGATTGTTTTTGCGAGTATGCAATTTTTCACTTCGGCCTCACCCCAAGACTTTACCTTGATGCTCGTGAAATTCAACATTCCCTACCGCTATGCCATGCTGGTAGGACTGAGCGCCCGCTTCCTCCCTCTCATGAAAGCAGAGTATATATCCATAGTCGATAGCCAGAGAACCCGGGGCCTTAAAATGGAGAACGTATGGGACAATCTCAAAGGGGTAATTCCAACCTTTATGCCGTTTTTATATCGCGCTGTTCGGCGCTCAACAGAAACGGCCCTAGCCATGGAGTTAAGGGGCTATGGACGAAGCAAAACCCGAACCTTTAGTTCGGATTTAACCATTAAGCATTACGATATTGCTTTAATCTCAGCGATATTATTGGTAATCATCATCAGCCTGGCAAGCAGGATATTACTATTAATATAAACACTATTATCATATGAGGAGGAGAATTAGAAATGAAAGAAAAATATTTCAGAACAGACACCAAAGCATTAGTTGGCTCCGTCATCGTAGGGATTGTATTTCTGATTATGATGCAGGTCACAGGACGTATCGACGGTATACTAGACCCAACCTTCTTACTATTTAATGGCACCTGCTGGGCCTTCTTTACTGGCCTAATTATCTTAATGTACAAACAACCAGCGGGTATTATTGCCGGATTAGTGGAAGCCATTGTAGCCATGGCAACTGGCTATTCAGCACTGGCATTTTTCTTCTTATTCGCCAATGTCATTGGCTCCATTGCCTACTCCTTGATTGCTAGTAATCTTTCCATGGGAAAATTAAGCCACCATATCTTAGCAATGCTCGGTTGTACTGTTACCGGAAATTTTTGCGTTATGATAGGACTGATCTATGCCCTTCATCTTGACTGGAAGATCGCACTTTTAACTTCAAGTATAACTACCTTAGTAGGAACTATTGTTGCAGGCATCCTGGCCAAGAGTGTCTACGGCGCCTTACAGAAATCAGCATTGCTCTAGAAATTGGGGGATTTTAATTTTCGCTAGTTGCGCTATGAGTTTATCATTTCGGGCTGCTATGGAAAATTGGTGTGGACACTCAAAATGCAGTTAGACATATATCAACGTTAAAATCCTAAAAATTCATACGAAATATCCCTCGCTAGGTGATATAAACACAAGAAAATCCACGATACAATTGTTGTATTGTGGATTTTAATTTTCGGAGGTGTATGGATGAGTCATATAAAAGGCGTAGTACCAAAAGATGACTACCGATTGGAGGTGCATTTAGATAACGGAAGTAGTGTAATGTTAGATAAGAATTCTATATGGATAGCCGATAATAAGGGATATAAAGTGTCGGTATAAATCCAAGTTTGAGAGCCAACTGGTATGATGCAATATTTTCCATGCGACACGCCCAAATAGGTTCCAAACCATTTTCTATACAGTAATTAATAAGAGCTGAGCAAACGTATAATGCAAACCCTTTACTTCTATACTTTTCTAAGGTCTCGATACCAATTTCCAATTGATTCTCAAACCTACATGACGAAAAAGCTGTAGAAGCAGCTTCTCCATCATAAATCAGGCTAAATCCTATTCCTTTATTTTGGAATTGATCTTCGTTGTCCCAAAAATACTTTGGAATTACACTTCCCGGCATAGTTTTTAACATTTCATTTGTTGTACGTACTATTTCGTGTTCTTGTCTATCTAATTGTCCTTTAATGGTCTTATATTCACGTATATTAAAAATGAAATTGACTCTGGTGTTTTCTAGAACTCTATTCTGATTTGCAGAATCTATTTTCACTAGATACGAGTCTAAAATTGATTCGATTTTATGGTTCCAAGAATTAGGAAATGCTTGCAACCATTCATATTTATTCCGAATCTTATTCTTATTAGTCAAATGATGAAATAAATCCTCATTGAAATTTTCCTTTTCCGTATCACCAAATAGTAGTGACATTCCATATGGATGTACGATATAAAATACTTTTGGGTCCTTATCACTATCTACATATACTGAGCCACTTATTCTCTTATAAATAACTGCTTTAGCAAACAAAGTATTAATTGTTAAACTCTCCAATGGTGTAACAACTTTAAAATAATCCTTAACCTCTAACTTTATCATATCAATGCCCCTTATGTAATAAATTATAAATTGCAATTCACTTACTAATTTATTATATTTATTCTAATTGATGTCATTGGCATAAGCTAGAAAATAATAACTAACCTATACCGGTATAGAAATGAGGTCATGTGATTTATAAATATCAATTAGTTGCTGATTTAATAAGACAAAAGATATCTCTCGTTGCATATAAGCCTGGTGAAAAGTTGCCGTCAGTACAGGTGCTTTCAAAGGAATTGTCCTATAATTCTGATACAATCGTGAAAGCTTATAAATTACTTGAATCAGAGCATTTAATTTATTCCTTTCCCAAAAGTGGTTATTATGTTGTGAAATCTTCGATAACCGTAAAAAGTAGGAATGACATAATCGATATGGTAACGACTGGCCCGCCCGATTACATTAATCCATACAAGGATTTTTATCATTGTATGGAAAAAGCTATTTCGTTATATGAGAAAAAGCTGTTTGAGTATTCTTCACCGCAGGGTATGCCGGAATTAATACATGGCTTAGTCAAACACTTGGTAAATTTTCAAGTCTTCACAAAACCACAAAATATTTTTATAACCAATGGCTCACAGCAAGCTTTGTATATTCTGGCGGCTCTCTCTTTTCCTAATGCTCGCACGAAAGTACTTGTAGAGCAACCAACATATTCTGTCATGCTTCAAGTAATGAAATGTACAAAAACTCCAGTTGTCGGTATTAGAAGAACACATGAGGGTATTAACCTAAATGAACTGGAATCATTATTTAAACAAGGAGATATTAAATTCTTTTATACTATGCCAAGATATCAAAACCCTACGGGATTTTGTTATAATCGTGAACAGAAAAAAGAAATAATCAGGCTTGCTAAAAAGTATGAAGTCTATATTGTAGAGGATGATTATTTAGCAGACTTGGAACTGGATACTAAGATAGATCCGATGTACGCAATGGGAGAACCAGAACGGATGATCTACATTCGGAGCTTTTCGAAAACACTGTTACCAGGATTGCGCCTGGGAATGGTAATATTACCACTGGAACTCCAAAATGAATTTGTAACCTATAAACGGAGCATCGATCTGAACTCCCCAATCCTAACACAGGGTGCTCTAGAGATTTACCTGCAAAGTAGTATGTACAAGTTTCATGTGCAAAGAACTAAAAAGTATTACAAAGAAAAGATGGATGTTTTACGAGATGCAATCGAGCAACAACAAGATGGAATCATAAAATGTTATATACCTAAAACAGGGATTTATGCTTGCCTAGAGTTAAATTGTGTATCGGCCAATATTCTTGTAAAACGGTTGTCGAAATATAATGTACTTTTGAGCAGTACAAACAGTTGTTATATCGATGGTTTTCCTCACTCAGACGGTTTACGTTTATGTGTTTGTAAAACGGATGATGATGATATCAGAAGAACGATTAAGCTCATAAGTAAAGAATTAAACTAATTATAAGATTACAAAACAATCTTCACTCCAATATTGAAGGTTTGACTACTTCCGTTGTTCTCGAGAGCCCGTTCATTGACACAAGCTAGAATGCTGCTTTAAAGAGGCTAATAAAATCTTCAACAAAGCCTTGTCTTGGATTTGTAAAGGAACAGATATCTTTTATTGCATTCTGAGAGAGGGTCTTAATATCACTTTCCTTTAGCCCCATCTCACTTAATTTGCTGGGGATTTCTATTGTAGCCCTTAATTTTTCAATTGAGTCTATAATTAAGTCGACAGCTTGAGACCTGTTATGGGTAATGGCCCCCATGGCTTCACATAATTTCAGGATTCTTTGTTCAGGTATGGAGACGGAATTAAACTCAAACACATAAGGGAGCAAGACAGCATTATAGCAACCATGGGTTTGATTATAAAATCCTCCCAATTGATGGGCCATAGAATGCACATAGCCTAATCCGGCATTATTAAACGCCATGCCAGCCATAATACTTGCGAACATCATTTTTTCCCTAGCTTCGAGATCATTGCCATTCTCATAGGCTCTCGGAAGATACTCAATAGCTAAGCTTATTGCTTCGAGTGCTAATGAATCCGTTATAGGAGAAGCTTCTGTCGATACAAAAGCTTCTATGCCATGGGAAACAACATCAATACCTGAGCTGGCGGTTACTTCTCTAGGCATTGTTGTCATAAATATGGGATCGTTGACTGAAATAAATGGGGTTAGAAAAGGCGACGCAATCGTCATTTTCACCTTTCTGGAATTATCTACTACTATGGCAAACATCGTTAATTCTGCGGCAGAGCCTGCGGTTGTATTGATAGCAATTTGCGGTATTGCTGGTTTGGTTACTTTATTATATCCTTCATAATTAATAATTGAACCGCCATTTGTAGCTACTGTAGCGATTGCTTTGGCACAGTCATGATTTGTTCCGCCGCCGATGGAAATGATCAATTTGTAGTTTCGTTTAAAGATATTAAGTCCTTTGTTGAGATACGTTAAGCCGTCTTCTACAAAAGAAACCGTAGGATTGGGATGCAAAATTCCGTCAAAAATATCATATGAAATGAATAAACTCTTTAAGATCTTTTCCACATTTTCGACATATCCGAGACTGATCATGTTTTTATCTGTAACAATCAGGACTTTACTTAATTTCCAGGATAATAGTTCATTAGGAAGGTCTTTGATAGCTCCAATACCAATAAGATTTGTTTTTGGTAAAATATAATTATGAGTGTTTTCCAACTAGCCTACCTCCACCATTCTTGTTCTTACTCGATATGATATTGGAAATGGTAAGTTATTCTTTCGTATTATCCCCTTGATTACTTCTGGAAAGTCTTGCGTTCAATGAAACTATTTAATTTATAATAACCCCAGGTAGCTATTGAAAACCAAACAACAAAGCCTAATAGAGGTAACCAAACCCTGCTGGAGGATTTTAAGATACCCAAATCAACGACCATGTTATAATACATTAAAGAAAAAAAGATCCCGCTGCCAGCGAATACATAATTCAATGGTTTTTGAGGAGGTAAGAAATAAAAATACAATATAAAAAATATTGACCATGTTACATTGGCAAAAATATGTACCCCGATGAAGCCAAAAGGCCCGTAGTTTATCCAAGCGAATAAACCGGTGAAATAACCGAAAATATGTATCAGACTGTCCAGCATTCCGCCAAAAATGATTCCGTAAATAGATAAACGTTGGATTTCTTTTCTAGGAACATTAGCTAATAGGATGACCGAGAAAATTGTGGTAAAGATTGGATAGATAAAGTAAAGTGGCATTGTTGCTATCTCCTCTTGATAACTGGATTTAGGATTTAAATTAGATTATCCACTATCTACGGGTAATATTCTGTCCGAAGCGGACAACAAAAGTGGACCTATATATAACAAAGACCGATCACAAATTGATCGGTCTTTGTTAGTCAGTTTTCAATGAAGGACCTAAGTGGGCTAAGGAGGTTTTGCAAATTTGGATTCTCATTAATTACGCAGTATAATTGAGAAAAATCTGCATGAATGCGAGAGGAGATCGATATGCAAAAGATTATCCCACACTTATGGTTTGACAAGGAAGCGGATGAGGCATCAAAATTCTATATGTCTCTATTTGAAGGATCAAAAATTAAGAACAAAACCATATTAAATGACACACCATCAGGGTCAGTGGATATGATCACAATTGAGCTCGCAGGACAAGAATTAATGCTGCTGTCAGCGGGTCCATTATTTAAATTCACACCAGCGGTATCATTTCTCATCGCTTGTAGTTCTATTGAAGAGGCTGAGGTGTTATGGAAGAAACTTATCGAAAATGGTGCAGCGCTCATGGCACTAGATGCCTATCCGTTTAGCGAAAAATATGGATGGCTGATTGACAGATACGGCCTTTCTTGGCAAGTGATGTACATGGGTGATTTCGAGATTAAGCAAAAAATAACCCCAACACTTATGTTTGTCGGGGATCAGTGTGGAAATGCAGAAGAGGCTATCCAATTCTACACAACATTATTTAAACACTCAAGCATTGGTAATATCCTTAGATACGGTGAAGATGCTGCTCCGAACAAAGCTGACTCGATTCAACATGTCGACTTCGTACTTGTTAACCAAACCTTTGCAGCGATGGACAGCGCCTATGATCACGGCTTTACTTTTAATGAGGCTATTTCATTGATGGTGATGTGCGATACACAAGCAGAAATAGACTATTATTGGGATAAGCTATCTGCCGTTCCTGAAGCAGAACAATGTGGTTGGTTAAAGGACAAATATGGATTTTCATGGCAGATTGTACCCACGATTATGAATGAGATGATGCAGAATAAGGATGCTACAAAATTGGCCCAAGTGACTGAAGCATTTCTTAAAATGAAAAAATTTGATATTGCAGAATTGATAAAGGCATATGAAAAATAATTACAAGAATGATTAAAGCGGTTGTCCAAAATTACTATCCCCTCAATGTTCAAAAGATATTGGGGTATAACTTGCCCTTTATGAAAGTTCTGAGAGCGACCAGTAAGGTCGCTTTCGCTATTATATGGCATTTGAAGAAAGTAGTTCTCTACAATAACTTCAGGACAAACATAATTGACATTCCGATACCTAAGGTGGCAATAATATTACGGCTCTTATAAGCCACAAAAGCAGCAACAATGCCCGCAATCAGGTAGTGATTGTTTAAACTAATATCCAAATATCCCTTGGGTAAAAGTAATGATGGTACGATTAAGGCTGTCAATATGGCAACTGGGACATATTTTAACCATCTATTTAACCAAGTTGGTACTCCAGTAAACCGGAACAAGGCTAGAGTTCCGATTCTAGTAAAATAAGTGACTAAGGTCATTCCTATAATGATGTAAAAAACTTCACTACGCATGTTTGCTATCCCCCTCTAATAAGCCCCCGATTAAGCTGGCCGTAAGGCAGGCGATAATAATATACCACTTACCGGGTAAATACAGGGCAGCTAATACCGAAACCACTGCAGCCACACCGAAAACAATTAGACTGATACGGTTTCTCAACAGCGGTATCAGCAATACCAGAAATGTTGCTGGCATGGCAAAATCAAGCCCCCAAGTTAAGGGTTCGGAAATGTAGCTACCTAAAACTACCCCAGCTACAGTGGCCAAAACCCAAACTAGATAAAGCAAAGTACTCACGGTCAATTGATAGAGCACACTGTATTTGGCCTTGTGAATTCGGCTAATGGTCAGGGCATAGGCTTCATCGGTCAAAAAGAAAGCAAGGAGTGCTTGGAGAGGAAACGGTAGTCTAATCATATAGGGTGCTAAGGATGATCCCAGGATCAAGTGGCGCAAGTTCACCAGTAAGGTAGTAAGTATTATAATTCCCCAGCCCATGCCTGCGCTCAACATGGTAATGCCAATAAACTGTGATGCACCGGCAAAAACAAAGACAGACATCAGAATAGTTTCTAATCCTGACATTTTTGCTGTAAGCCCCATTATCCCGCAGGTGATACCAAAGGGCACTACCCCGAGCAGCACTGGAGTGCAATCCCGGAGTGCCACCCATGCTTCTTCCGCTAGTTCGTTCTTACCTGAGAGGAGAGTTGATAACTTCATAATCATTCCACCTACCTATAATATTTCTTAAATCTTAACGATTGGAGAATATATTGTAAATATCCAATTGCGCTTATATAATAAAAATTGGATACAAAATAAGGGGAAGTGCTAAATGGACATATCCAAACACCTGAATAGTGCAGAGCTGGATACTTTGAATAAGCAACCGCTCTATCTGCAAATGGCCTTACTCATTGCTGACAAAATCCAAAAGCAAATCCTGCCTTCAGGTACGAAGCTACCCCCTGAGCGCGAATTAGCTGACCTCTTTGCTGTAAGCCGTACAACTGCTATCAATGCCTATCGCAAGTTGGAACAGCAGGGATTGGTATGGACAAAAGTAGGTAGCGGGACTTATGTAGCGCAAAGGCGAGATGTTGATTCCCTATCCGAAGTTCCCTGGCTCCAACTGTTTACCGCCTATCCTCAAAACCCGTCAGCCTCAATCTTGAGGGACATGCTTTCTACTCCTACGCAAGGTACTATATCTCTAGCCGCAGGCATGCCTGATCCGGCTCTTTATCCTATGAAGACCTTTACCGAGTTGTTTAACCGCAATATTGGAAGGGCCGCCCCGGGTGATTTTGGACATATTGCCATAGAAGGTTATAACCCTTTGAGAAAGGTAATCGCCGCAATGTTGAGCGAGAAGGGCATACCGGCTTCGACGGAGAACATACTCACTCTCTCTGGGTCCCAACAAGGCATATATTTACTTAGCAAAGTATTGTTGGAACCAGGCGACTATGTTGTGATGGAAGCACCAACGTTTATTGGTGCTATTCAAGTATTTCAGGCTGCAGGGGCAAAGATTTTAAGCCTGCCTTGCTCGGGAAAATTATCCTTAGAGCTGTTGGAGGACTTTATAATTCGTTACCGGCCAAAATTGTTATATCTGATACCTACTTATCAAAACCCGACCGGCAGGGTAATGCCTACACAAGAACGCCAGGATTTGCTAAAACTCGCCAAACGTCATCGGCTTGTGATAGTGGAAGACGATCCTTATAGCGATTTGTACTATGGGGAACAGCCCCCTCAGTCTCTTAAAACTTTAGATTCCTACGGAGGAGTAGTTTATCTGGGGACTTTCTCAAAAATTCTATTCCCAGGTTTACGTACAGGCTATCTTGTAGGTCCGCCTGTTTTAATCAACCGGCTTGCCTTGGAAAAACAGTTTATTGACCTGCATTCCAACAACATAGCCCAATGGCTTGTGACAATGTTTTTAAATGAAGGAATGCTTGCAGAGCATCTGACCACGGTGCGGAGGGAATATAAAAAACGCCGGGACACAATGGCTAATGCCCTCCAGCGTTTGTGTGCGAACCATATTGAATTTATCGTACCCGAGGGAGGATTTTACTTTTGGTGTAAGTTAAAAGAAGCGGGTACTTCCCAGCGACTCCTACAAGAAGCTGCAAAAAACCGAATTTCCTTTGTGCCTGGCGAAGCCTTCCATACAGTACCCACCCTTGATAAAGAGTTTCGCCTCTGTTTTACAACTCACAATGAAGCAGTATTGCTTGAAGGCGTAAAGCGCTTGGCTAAAACTTTGACACAAATAACAAAAAAGAATAAAGATAACGATGTACCGCCTTGTTCGGTATGGCCGATTGTTTAAATATAGGTACCAGAACAAAAAATGTTGTACTTTTAATGTAGAAAAAAACAGTCATGGGCAGGATATAACAGGAAAATGAAGAATTTTAGATATAGTTGAAGATGGTCAGTGACTAGCGGCGATTAAATATCTGACCATCGTTCAATATACACCGGAGCTTTCGAAGGATATCTAATTAAATACAGCATCTGCAACTAACTTCTTACGAGGATTAGTTGCAGATGCTTAACTATAAATTGCAATTTCGTAATTATAAGTATAGACCGTTTTTTCATAGTTAGAGTGGTATCATATTACGTTTGAAAAATAGAAAGAGAGGGTGAAGGCAGATTTGTGTTGGGGATTAGAGTGGAGAGGTAGATTGGGGATGTTTTTTTGTTAAATAAACTTATGAGGACTCTAGGTGAAAGGTCCTATGGTAAGGGAATTGCTTACGCTATTTTGTCCTATGTATTGTGGGGAATTCTTCCATTGTTTTGGAAAGCCTTGAAGCAAATCGATGCTTCGGAAATACTTGCTTCTCGAATATTGTGGTCTTTCGTATTTCTATTGTTGATTCTCTTAACCGTCGGAGGTTTAAGAGACCTTCAAAAGGTTTTTTCAAGCGCGAAGACCATCTTAAGTGTATTTGTCGGGAGTCTATTAATCACTGCTAATTGGTTTATTTATATTTGGGCGGTTAATAATAATCACGTAATAGAAGCAAGTTTAGGTTATTATATTAATCCATTATTTACAGTTGTCTTAGGTATTGTTGTCTTAAAAGAGCGAATAGATAAGTGGCAGGTCGTCTCGTTATTATTAGCGTTATTAGGCGTAATTGTGATTACTGTTCAATATGGAAAGATGCCTTGGGTGGCCCTGTTACTCGCAATTTCCTTCGGATTATATGGGTTGGTTAAGAAACTATCTGATCTCACATCGATTATCGGTCTAACGGCGGAAACCATGATTATTGCCCCAATAGCGTTAGGGTACATAGTTTATAAACAAGTCGAAGGAACGAGTACTTTAACTGCTTTGCCTTTAAATGTATTAATATTAGTCGTTCTTACTGGAATAGTGACCGCGATCCCCCTCTTGTTGTTTGCACAAGCAGCCAAATGTGTCCCCTTATCAACTATTGGATTTATCCAATATCTATCTCCTAGCATTACTCTTCTAATGGGTATTTTCTTGTTTAAAGAAGTTTTTACTGGGGTTGATTTTATGAGCTTTGGTCTAATTTGGCTGGCGTTAGGGATATACTCTTTTTCGAGGAAGGACTTCCTTGATGCTATGTTTAAGAAACAGTATGGAAAAGTGGCGTGAGCGTAGTGTTGTCTATTTGTCCATATAATCATTCGTGTCCAACGGGAGTCCCTTGGCTTTCAAGTGAACTTCCACTATCTCTGATAATCCTACATTGCGATAAATCCCGATTAGTCAGCGAATACATAGAATGCGAGGTCATGATGGCAACCACTTATGAAAGATATCTAAAACTGAATCTTGACGGCTCCCGCGTTGGATTGGAGCGTCACGAAATGTCCCGTAAGCATTTTTGACAGCCAAAATCAGGAGTTCCCGACGGATTAATGTATTCATTTGATCGCCTGCTCAATGTTGGTTTTCAGTGCCGCTGCATCTTTGGACGTTAATCGTTTCCCATCTAAGAAAGCAGTCAAAAATTGTGGCAACGACCCGTTGAAAGCTTTCTCAATTAATGTTTCACTCTCGTATTTTTGGACCTCTTCACGTTTGACAAGTGAGGCGACAACCGCATCTTCGTTTTTCAAGATTCCTCGCTCACATAATTTCCTGAGGACCGTGTAGGTAGTGGACTTTTTCCACCCTAAATTTTCGTTCACAAGGTTAAAGGTCGAGAGTTTGACAATGTCTTTCTGATGCTGGACCAATTTGACCCTGGAACGAACGAGGCAAAACGCCAGCTTTATTTTGCCATGACTAGGGTAAAACACAATCTTACCCTTTACGATAATGGGAACTATTTGGATTCCATTACAGCCGAGGCTATGCAAGTGGTTGTTGATTCTCAAAGGTATCTTCCACTCCAAGAATTGGTCATGCAATTATCCCATCGGGACGTTCAGCTGGATTTTTTCCTATTCAGCAGCATTTGATATTTAGATTGGACAGAAGACGGCATATACTCGACTGTGCCACTAAAGACATTTGTAAATATATTCCTTCAGTTCTAATACAGTATTGAATTCTAAGGAAGTAGCTATTATTTTAGCGGTACCTATGGCTACATGATCTTTATCTTTGTGGTGAAACAGTTGAATCTGCCTGATATTCTATCTTTCAAATGGATCCCTTCGGTTACAATAATTTATACTCCGTTTATATTTCTGGTATAAGCTAAAAGCTATACAGGAGGTGAAGTTTCCAATGGGCAGGATAATGATCGTTGATGACGATAATTACATTCGTGAACTTGTAAGCACATTATTAATAAATGAAGGCTTCAGCATCTATGAGGCAACAAATGGTCGTGTTGCACTCCAAAAATTCAGCGAAGAAATTCCTGACTTATGCATTATTGATATCATGATGCCAAAAATGGATGGCTTTGAACTATGCCAGATTATTCGTCAAAACTATCAGGATATACCCATTTTGATGCTAACCGCTGATGGGGAAATCAGTCAGAAGATCAAAGGGTTTGAGCGAGGGATTGATGATTATCTGACAAAGCCCTTTGAGGCTCCTGAACTGATTCTAAGAGTGAAGGCCTTGCTTCGGCGCTATAAAATTATATCCTCACAGAGTGTTCAAATCGGAACCTTAACCATTGATAAAAATAGCTATACCATCTGCACGGATAACGAAAAAATGGACATCCCCATGAAGGAATTTGAACTATTGTTTAAGCTGGCAGGCACTCCGGGCAAGACGTTCCCTCGGGATCAATTGATAGAGGGTATCTGGGGGTATGACTTTGAGGGGAATGAACGGACCCTTGATGTCCATGTGAATCGATTACGGGAGCGCTTCCCGGCAGAACAATATGGGTTCAAGATAACGACAGTACGAGGGCTGGGTTATCGTTTGGAGGTGTTGACTTGAAAGCACCCCGAATGATATTTTCTGGTTTTGCACGTGGGCTGGCGACTGGAATAATTAGTCTCTTTTTTTTAGTAGTTGGCTATTGGTTGGCTGTATTGATTCTTTCAGATATAGACCGTCCAACGCCACTGCGTGCCTATATTGTCTCTATCCTTTTCGGCTTTGCTGGAACCGTTCTCATCGTTCATTGGGTATTCCAAGAACGGCTCAATCATAGGCAGATGGATTATATCAACATTGTGACGAACGCCTTGAATAAAATCGCCCAGGGTGATTTTGATGTAGTCATTCCAACAACTTATTCAAACCTCCAGAGAAATGACTTTCATGGAATTTCCGAAAGTGTCAACAAGATGGCTGAAGGACTCAGCTCTATGGAGAGGTTAAGACAGGAGTTTATCTCCAATGTATCCCACGAGATACAATCCCCCCTTACTTCGATCAGTGGATTCGCTGCGCTTCTAAAAAACGAAGCGCTTAGCGCGGAACTGAGAAGGCATTATGTCGAGGTTATCGAAACAGAAAGTAGGAGATTGTCCAAACTGAGCGATAATCTTCTGAAATTATCAGCCTTAGAATCAGAACACGTTTCCTTTGCACCGCATGAATTCAGGCTGGACAAACAGATTGAAAGCGCCATATTAATGCTGGAGCCGCAATGGCTGGAGAAAGGCATTAATCTTGACCTTTCCCTGCACAAGCTCATGTTCATGGGGGATGAGGGATTGCTTTCGCAGGTGTGGGTAAATCTACTTCACAATGCCGTTAAGTTTACCCCGGAGGCTGGAAATATCAGCGTTACACTGACAGAGAACGAAAATGCGGTACGCTGTACCATCGCTGATAACGGCATCGGTATTTCAGAGACAGACCAGATCCATCTATTTGAGAGATTCTATAAGGTGGATAAGTCAAGAGAACGTTCGCTGGGTGGTAATGGATTGGGTTTATCCTTAGTGAAAAAAATAGTGACTATGCACAAGGGGCAGATACGCCTTAAAAGCGCCTTAGGCAAGGGGACGGAGTTTATCATTTCGTTGCCACGTTTGGATGGATAATAAAAATCACAAAGGTAATTTAAACACCGCAGATGTATTGTATAGCAAACATCTGCGGTGTTTTATTTGTTTGCTCTGTTTACATTGCGTTAATGTTCCATTTAAATTCCGTTTATGTTGCCGCGTTATGATACTCCTATGTTTTAACAAGATGGAGGGGGATTACATAATGTTTAATAATATAGGTCCAGCTATTCGGCGATTCAAACTGACGAAAAAATCAGTGATCATGATAGTCGTTTTGCTTGTTTTCACCGTTTCTGCCACTGGAGTTGTAGCCTTCCTGGGAAAGAAGGAAACAGTCGTTGCCGTAGCTGCTCCACAGGAGGTTTCTGTCAAAGTGAGTGTGGCTAAGAATACTCTAAAGAACGTAACTGCTTCCTATAAAGCTACCTTAGTTGCCTCTCAAGAGGGAATTGTAAGTGGCAAAGTTGACGGTAAGGTAGTTCAGGTCATGTTCGAAAATGGTAAGTATGTATCCCAAGGAGACCCGTTAATCAAATTGGATGATCAGGAAATTAGAAACAACATAGCTTCTTCTCAAGCCGAGCTGAAAGCCTCAGAAAGTCAAGTAAAATCTTCTGAGAGTCAATTAGTGTCTTTACAAACCGGGTTGCAGAAAATGCAGCTGAGTGTAGAAAATGCAGTGCGCACCTATGACAGAACGAAAGAGCTTTTTAACAGGGGAGCCATTTCCAAGGTTGAACTAGAAAGCGCTGAAACAACGGTAAGTAATGCGAAAAGTGATCTGGAATCGGCAAAAGCCGATATTGGAACAGCAAAAGCCAGTGTTGAAACAGCAAAAGCTAATGTTATTACAGCACAGGTTGATTTAAAAAATCACACAGATTCTCTGGCGGATACGACCATCACTGCTCCTATTACGGGTATTTTGGATGAGAAAAGCGTGAGTTTGGGGCAATATGCGAACATAGGTGTTGTCCTAGTAAAAGTTAAAGCTATTTCACCGATCTATGCTGTGGTAGAAGTAGACCAAAACGATATGAGTTCTTTGCAAGTAGGACAGAGTGCCAAGATAAACGTTGGCAGTAACGACGTTAAAGACTATGACGGAATAATTAAAAGTATTGAAGCCTCTGCCGATACGACTTCAAGGGTTTTTAAATGCAAAGTTGAGGTGGCTAATCTTGATCAAGAACTGAAACCGGGTATTTATGCCAAGGTGGATATTGTAAGTGACCAGACATCAGAAGTAATTGCAGTGACAACGGATGCCTTGAGTGGAAATCCAGGAAATTATACAGTGTTTGTGAATGATCAAGGGGTTGCCCGTAAACGCATTGTCAGTATTGGGCAAATTTCCAAAGGCTTAGTGGAGATCAAAGACGGTGTAAAAGATGGGGACAGCGTCATTATTACCAATGTGAATACACTGCAGGATGGCGATGCGGTTTCAGTGGTGACGGAATAGGAGGACAAGACTTATGTTTTTAACAGATATCAGTCTGAAAAGGCCTGTATTTGCCACAGTAGTCATTATCGCTATGCTGGCAGTGGGTGTGCTAAGTTATAGAGGACTACCCATTAATGAAAATCCTAAGATCGATATTCCTTTAATAGGTGTTTCCATGTCCTTACAGGGAACTTCAGCAGAGCAGCTTGAATCGAAAGTGACAAAAAAAGTTGAGGAATCAGTCGGACAAATTTCGGGAGTGAAACACATTTCCTCCACTATTACGGAAGGGGTCTCCCAAACCGTGATTGAGTTTAGTTCTGGAACGCAAGTCAATGCGGCAACGCAAGAAATTAAAGATAAAATAAGCAGCATACGGGGCACTTTACCACAGGATATGGATGAACCCATTATTCAAAAATTCGACTTTGCGGCAACACCCATTCTATCCTTCGTGGTCACCAGCCCTCTTGCCAATAAGGACCTATCCCAAATAGTCGAAGATGAGATCATCAAGAAACTTAATACGGTTAAGGGCGTTGGATCGGTTACCACCTATGGTGCGCAAGTTCGAGAAATACAGATCAAACTCGATAAAGAAAAAATGGCGGCTCTGAATGTGACAACAGCGGAAATCACACAGGGCCTGGAAAGTGATAACATAGATATGTCAAGTGGTCAAGTTTCCAACGGGGATAAAGAAGTTTCCATCAGAACGAATGGTACGGTCAAAGAAGTCGAAGATTTCTTGAACGTTTTAGTCGCCAATCGTCAAGGGACTGAACTAAGAATCAAGGATATTGCCCAAGTGGAAGACACTATTAAGGAGCGGGACAGCTTATCATATTACAAGGGTGCAGAAACGATTGGTATTGATATTGTCAAACAATCCGGAGAAAATACCACCCAAGTAGTGGATGATCTTAAAAAGGAAATTGCTGAGATTCAAACGTCACTGCCTAAGGATGTGAAACTGGATATTGTCAATGACGATTCACAGGTCATACGGGCGTCCGTGTTTGAAGTTCAGAAAACGATGCTGGAAGGGTGTATACTAGCAGTTCTCGTTGTATTCCTCTTCCTGCGGAGTGGGGGAAGTACGGCCATCAGTGCACTCTCGCTGCCGATATCGATTATTTCAACCTTTGCAGCTATGTACCTGATGAAATTTTCACTCAACACCATGTCTTTAATGGGCCTTTCCTTAGCGGTTGGATTGCTCATTGATGATGCGATTGTCGTCATTGAAAACATCGTACGTCACTTAAATATGGGTGAATCTCCGCTTCAAGCAGCGAAAGCTGGTACGAGTGAGATCGGACTGGCCGTGACGGCTACAACCTTGACCATCGTTGCTGTCTTTCTCCCAATTACCATGGTGGCTGGAATCATCGGAGCTTTCTTTAAGGAATTTGGTTTAACCGTTGCGTTTAGTGCCTTGATTTCCTTATTTGTCTCCTTTACTTTAGTGCCATTGCTAGCATCCAAATATGTAAAAAGTGAGAAGGATGAATTGGATAAAAAGCACGGTCCCCTGGGAAGATTTTTAGTATGGTTCAACCACTTGTTTGTTAAACTTGCCCGAGTCTATACAAGGATCCTCAAGGCAGCACTGAAGCACAGGGTTAAAACAATCGCCATTGCCCTGGCACTGTTCTTCAGCAGTTTACTTCTTCTGAACAGCGTTGGAACTAGTTTTCTAGAGGTCGCCGACACCGGCAAGATCACCGTTGCAGCGGAGACAGATGGAGGGACAACCCTGGAGAGCGCTGCAGCGACCACTAAAAAAATGGAAAGCGTTCTTAACAAGTATCCTGGAGTGGAGTTCCTGTACTCCACCGTTACAGCCAACAACATCAGCATTATTGTGCAACTCCCAGAGAAGAATGCCAGAGAAGAACTCTTAAGTGAAACCGTCAATAAAATGCGGCAAGATTTACAGCGGATCCCTGGGATTAGCGTTGCTATGACGACTGGTTCCGGTATGCTGGCGGGAAAGGCTGTTGCCTACCATTTTACCGGCAATGATTTTAATCAACTTTTAGACTATTCCCTGCAAGCAGAGAAAGTCTTGAAGAAAGTTCCGGGGGCTGTTGACGTAAGTATGAGCTATAAAACCGGAAAAGCAGAAGCAAACTTTGAAGTGGATCGAGATCGGGCTGCTGATCTAGGTGTGAGTCCAGTGATTATTGCCAGTACCTTGGGAACACTATTCAATGGTTCTATCGACACCTATTATGAAACAGAAAAGGATCGTTATGACGTTAAAGTATTGCTCCAAGATGATCAAAGAAAGGACTTTGACAGTTTGAAAGGGATTTATGTGCCCAGTTCAAATGGTATGGTCCCCCTAGATCAGGTCACAAAGCAAGTTTTCGGCACTGGTTCAACTGAAATTAACAGGTATGACAAGGCTCGAGAAATTCAAATTACAGCAAATATCTATGGGGTTTCAGCGGGTGAGTTTGCTACTCAGTTTTCAACGGCCCTGGAAAAGGAGACGAAGATGCCGGTCGGAGTGAGCCAAGCTAGCGGCGGAGATGAGGAGATGATGGCAGAAGCTATGCCAGGCTTAATAAACGCACTTCTAATGGGAGTTCTGCTCATCTACTTAATCCTTGCCGCTCAGTTCGAAAGTTTTATGGATCCCTTTGCGATTATATTCTCTTTGCCCTTTGGTATCATTGGAGCACTGTTGGCCCTGTTTCTGACAGGCAGCAATTTAAGCATGATGGCGATGATTGGCATCATCATGTTGATGGGACTGGTCACCAAAAACGCCATTTTGTTAGTTGACTTTGCCAAGCAAAAGCGGGCTGAGGGAGAAGAGAGAGGTACCGCCCTGCTCCTGGCAGCTTCTACGCGACTTAGACCTATCCTGATGACGACGATAGCGATGATTTTTGGTATGCTTCCTTCAGCGCTCGCAACAGGAATAGGATCTGAGGGACGTGCCCCAATGGCTATTACCATTATTGGCGGGTTGCTTACCTCAACCTTCTTAACACTCATCGTTGTACCTGTAATCTATACATTGTTGGACGACGCCAAAGGATTGTTTCACAGGAAGCTGCCTTCCGTTGCAGGGCAAAAATTGTTAAAAGGCTAATAAAAGGTCTCCAGTACGGTTGCCCTTTTACAACCGGTCTGTTCCACAAACGATTAGATTTTCAACACTTGATGCAATTTGTAAAACCCTTAACTGCCAGCCAGGTGAATAGGCGTCATCCGAATAAAATCGAGCGCTTGCCAATGTTTGCCCGCCGTATCACAAAAGACCCCCACGGTTTTGACCCCAACAGCGATACCGGTCGAATCCTGCTTCAGGCCCTTAAGATTTGGAACAGCAACTGCGAGCAAGCGATCCACTCACGCTCGCGTCATCTGGGGCTGAAGCGAGCGTGAGTTGCATTTTTCCTTTGGCCTTTTAAGGGATGATCTTTGGAATTTGTCACCTGTACAGGGATCACTGCCAATGAAGCCGATAGCCAGCCCCTTGGCTATTTAACAGAGGCCTATCGACAACAAGTAACCTTGAACCTGCCACTCCGGGAAGTTGTCCAAATTGATCAAGCATACGCAGGTGGTCTATGTGGTCTATGTGGTCTATGTGGTCGGTCTTCGCAATATTTCCTATCCGTGAATTTGCTTTCGTTACATTTAGCCAGTAGCGTTATCTATTTGTCCATATAATCGTTCGTGTCCAACGGGAGTCCCTTGGCTTTTAAGCGCACTTCCACTATCTCTTTGATGATGGAGTAGATAAGCACAAAGAGTGGCACACCAATGATTAGGCCAACAAACCCGAAGAATTTACCACCTAACAGGATGGAAAAGAGAATCCAAAAAGCTGAGATGCCTAGGGAACCTCCAAGGATTTTCGGTCCGATGACATTCCCGTCCAGCTGCTGTATGATGAAAATAATGAGAAGGAACCACAAGGCCATGGTCGGCGATTCAAAGAAAATAATGATCACGGAAGGAACGGCTCCGATGAAAGGACCGAAGAAAGGGATGATGTTGGTTACGCCGACGATGAAAGAAACCAGCAGCGCGTAGGGCATACTCACCAGGGTGAGGATGATGAACGTTAATACTCCGATAATCAAGGAGTCTAGGATTTTCCCACTAAGGAAACAACTGAAGATCTGTTGAGTGCGTCTTGCAATCACGAGGATTTCATCAGCAATCGTCACGCTGAAGACACCATAGTTGATTTTCTTGGCCAAATTGATGAACCGTTCTTTTTCTGCCAACATGTAGATAGAGATGATAATGCCGAGGAATAGGTTCCAAACGGAGAGGGCGGTGTTTCGAAGCACGGAAAGCGCCATAGGGACCAAGCCCTGTGCGATGCCACTGCTAAAGAGCGTCAGCTGGTCCAAGCGGTCATTGATGAAACCGACGACTTCCGGTGGAAGCAGAATATCATTATATTGATCTTTGATGTATACCGTCGTGGAGCGGATATAGTCAGGGGTGTTCCGGACAAGCCCGGCGATGCTTGCGAAGAGCTGTGGAAAAATGAACGCGATAAAGAGATACACAAGAAAAGCGGAAAGCAGATAAGCTAGGACGAGGGACAGAATATGGAACCGCGATGCTTTGATTTTCTTCATCGAAGGAATCTTTGACAATTGGTTATTAAAGAAGTTCAAAAAGAAGTTCACAAGGTAGGCAATGACGAACCCGTAAATAAAGGGGGTAAGAGCGGAAAAATAGCTTCCCAATACTCTGATGAACTTGTCCAGTCCTGACAGAACAAGAAAGAACAGAATGCTGGACGCAATGATAATGAAGCTGTACATCGCGATGGTATTGTATTTTCGATTCCAATTAATTTCCATAGCAACCTCCAATATGTGAGACTTTAAAAAAGCGCTTATTAAGCAGGCCAAGCTCAGATCAATATAATAGGATTTCAGGATATTCTGCCCAGAATTCTAAAGATGCTCTCCATTTCAATGAAGAGTGGTTCATTATTATAACACACTTAGAATCATTTTCCATTATTCAGAGGGTGACAGGGCCAATTATTTTTTTTCGCAACGATTACATGGCATAAGCCAATGCAGGCTTCAGCATTAATTTTTGGATATACAATTGTCACAAGTTTTTATAAGGGCCAATCAATATTCACCACAGAGTCAGAGAATAGTACTCACTTATGAAGTAAGAGATTTTCCGAATTTATTAGGTATTAAGGGGAATACAGGTCAATTGGCCACAAGATAGAATTCAAATAAGGCGATATGACCATAAGATGTTGTGGTTTTGGAGCATAAAATAGTCTAAAATCGGGGCAAAAAAGTGCATTTTTTTGCCCCGATTTTAGGCTATTTTATAGATGACATTGGGTGATTGAGAGGATAAGGATGACCTTAAATTCAACACAAAAACCTCCGAATTATCGACCCAACACACGTGGGACTATAGTACGCTTACAAAGGCAGAACCTTTGATTTTTGCTTTATCAATTTTGCAGTTATAATAAAATTAGATGTGTAAATACAAAAGATTTTACTTGTAAGGCATACTTAAAATGGAAGTAGCAAACCTTGATACTGCTATTTATGATTATAGCTTACCACTGTTAACTCTAATTAAGTTTGTAAGGAAACAGATGGAGGTATGGGATGAATAAAATATTGGTTGTTGAAGATGAAGATATTTTACGTGAAGTGATAATGGACTATCTAATCGAGGATGGATACCAGGTATTAGAGGCCGCAGATGGTGAAGAAGCTTTAGAGTTGTTTCAATCAAATTCTGTTGATTTAGTTATCTTAGACATTGTTCTGCCGAAGCTTGACGGCTGGTCAGTATGCCGCAGGATACGGAAAAGTTCCGGTATCCCTATCATCATTATGACCGCGCGTTCCGATGAGGATGATTCTTTGCTGGGATATGAGCTGGGCGCGGATGATTATCTGATCAAACCATATAGTCCCCGGGTTTTAATGGCAAAAGTGAAACGGTTTCTGGAAAAATACTCAGATACTGTGGATGGAATGCTGACATCGGCCGGAGGTATTGTCATAAATATGGGGTCAAGACTTGTTTCAGTAGATGGCAATACCATTAATTTGACGCATACAGAATTGGAAATTCTCACTTATTTAATGCAAAATAAAGGGATTGTCATTACCAGAGAGCAATTAATCTCGAGAATATGGGGATATGATTTTTATAGTGATGAAAAGACCTTAAACAGCCATATCAGAAACCTGCGTGCTAAGCTGGGCAGTAAAGGCAGCTGTATTGTTACGGTTATCCGTTCGGGATATAAATTCGATGAGGAACAGCTATGAGAAAAAGTATTGTTTTTAAATGGTTTGTGCTGACAGCTCTATTATTCTCTACGGTGTTTTTAGTCATTGGCATTACGCAAAACTACTTTTTTGAGAAATATTATATTAGTAAGAAAGCGGATGCTCTCAAAATGGATATGGACGAGTACTCAAATATAGCAGCGAAAAAAGGAGCGGAAGCAGCATCCGTCGAGCTTTATAAGAATAATCAGGTCTGGATTACAAAATTGGATGAGTATGGACGTATCGGGGATGTAGAAAATTACTATATCGAAGTTAAACTGAAGAATGAGGCCCAGGGTAATCTGCGCATACCAATGTACTCCTTTGAAGGAGAATTTTCTTCTGCTGTACTCTCAACATTGAAGGTCGGCGATGAGGTGATTATTGATACAGTTGATATAGCAGATGAAAGGATACCTTATCAGATTCAGACTAATTCAGCGGGAGTCGTAAATTTAAACCTTGCCAACAAGCTGCATGGTCCTCAGGCCGATCAAGCTTATAGTCACCTTAGAACTGGCCTATACAGGGGAACGATAACGAAAACTATATTTCCGGAACGAAGGTCGTATATAGCGTTTCCTTACCAGGAAGGTTATTTTTTGGAACAAGTAAAAGAATTTCAAGCCAGGCTGCTGGCTGATAATGCGGAACCCCTTCAGCGTGCTGAAGAACTTAGTGCAACAGAAGATTTAGCGGAATATAAGATCATCATTAAACCGGTTATTGAAAATGGATTAATGGGATACATTTTTGCTATGACCTCTCTTCAGCCGGTAGATGAAGCAATAGCGGTTATGCGGCAATTCTATCCGTACTTTTTTGGATTTACCTTTCTGTGTGTTATATTTTTAGCATTTATTTTTTCGAAGTGGCTGGCGAACCCGCTGATATCCATCAACCAGATCACAGGGAAAATAGCAAACATGGATTTTACGGAAAAGCTGCCGGTGCGTTCTGAGGATGAGATTGGTCAGCTATCCCAAAATATCAATTACCTGTCGAACCAGATGGAAGCATATATTGGTCAGCTTAAACAGGATCTCGATAAAGAGAGAAAATTGGAAACTATACGGAAGGAATTTATTGCCGGGGTATCTCATGAATTGAAAACGCCTCTTGCTGTTATGAAAAGTTGTCTATCGATTTTAAAAGACGGAATTGCTGCTGAAAAAAGGGAACATTACTTTCAGGCGATGGATGACGAAATACAACGGACGGACTTGCTGGTTGTCAACATGTTGGACCTAGCTAAGTTTGAATCTGGTACCTATAAGCCTGAAATAGCTCCTTTTGAAATTGATAAAGTGATTACCGAAGTATGCAGGTCGCTGGCTGAGCAAATACAGGAGAAAAGTCTTTCTCTTATATTAATACCTTGTTCTCTAATGGTAGTGGGGCATAAAGGGCTCATCAGTCGCGTTATTACTAATTTTATCAGTAATGCAATCCGGCATACGGAGAATGGACAGGCAATCGTAATTGCCGTAAGAGACAATGGACAGACAGCAGAAATCAGCGTAGAAAATCAGGGGAACCCAATATCGGTGGAAGACAGGAAAAAGATATGGGACCAATTCTACCGTGTCGAGGCGAGGACATCCAAAGCAGGTACGGGTCTTGGACTTTCCATATCCAAGGAAATACTGGAGCTTCATCATGCAATTTATGGTGTAGAAAATACGCAAGATGGCGTCCGCTTTTTCTTTTCACTGACGGTACAACCATAGAGCATTGGTTATATTTTCTTAAGAAAGATATAAGCCTTGTTTGAGATACTCTTAGCGAAATATTTTAATTTTTGCGGCGAAACAGCTATGAAGGATTCTTCATGGCTGTTTTTTAAAACAATATTTTAGCACAAAAATAATATCCGAACTTTACCTCATCTGCACCTGATCTGCTTTTTCTGCTGTAATATCTGAGGACGTAAAGTTCAATTGCTTATAAGTCAGGAGTTAATATTAATTCCAAGAATCCTCGGCGGCAAAACCGACTATATTGGTGAAGTTAGGCTGTGTCTAGCCAGCTTGGCTAACAAAATAGAACTGATATATTTTGATTACCGCAGGAGCTACAGGTAATTGCCAGACTGAGCAGTATCATATCATTGATGCATTCACTGTTTACGGGAAGTACTTAAAAAAATAAGGCATTCATAAGGAAAACTTAAGATCCTTATAAGTAATTATTTAAAGAAAGCCTATCCCTCTTCGGTAGAATGAAGTTATCGAATCGGATAGGCTTTCATAATTTCAGAAAGAGCCTCGGAGATGAAAAGAAAATAGATCATGCAAATGTTTAAAAAGCTTCATAGGGTTGATTAAAGTAAGGCATATGACTTAGAAGTGAATTGTACCGCAGGAGGATGGAGGATGTCAGCTTTATTAAAGACAGGAAAAAAATATAATAACAAAACAGCACTAATCTTTCTTGCACCAAGTCTTATCGGGTTTTTGATCTTTTTCTTTGTACCCTTTGTAGGCGGGTTATATTATTCATTCGTAGACAGTCCGGTGGGTGGCAGCTTCGTTGGGCTGACAAACTATATCGATCTCTTGAGGAATGCTGTTTTTTTAAAGGCCGGATATAACACCATGGTTTTTACAGCAATTGCAGTTCCTCTCAATATTCTGTTCTCTCTTGGGCTTGCTCTGCTACTGAACAGGAGGATTTACGGCAGGAATATTATACGTATGGGTTTTATCATACCCCTGGTGGTTCCGGTTGCATCGGTTGTTCTGGTATGGCAGATATTGTTTGATATTAACGGCTCCCTCAATGCTGTTATTTCATCCCTTGGATTATCACCGGTAGACTGGATGAAGACTGATCTTGCCAGGATTGTGGTCGTAATAGTCTATTTGTGGAAGTACACCGGGTATAATATGGTACTGTTTCTCGCAGGCCTTCAAAATATACCGTCGGAATATTACGAAGCAGCCGACATCGATGGAGCGAGCAATTGGCACAAGTTTACAAATATCACATTGGTTTATCTGACACCTACTACATTTTTCATATTCGTAATGTCTATAATCAATTCCTTCAAGGTGTTCAGGGAGGTATATCTGATTTCTGGGGCATATCCTCAGGACAGCATTTATATGCTGCAGCATTATATGAACAACAAATTTGCATCCCTAGATTACCAGATGCTAACATCAGCTGCATTTATCATGGCTGTTGTCATTTACATACTTGTACTGTTTTTATTCAGGATTCAAAGAAGAATCAACAGTACAATAGGAGGGTGATAAAGTTATGCAGGCTACCAAGCATATCAAGAGAAGACTTAGAAAGGTAGTACTGTCAGTTGTGCTGCTTGCCATGGCTGTCGTGTTCCTATTCCCGCTTATACTGACGGTTACCAATTCTTTTAGGAGTGAACAGGAGATAGAGAACAGCTACAGTATGGTAACTTCCAGTAACCCGGATCAACAGGGCAGTACATTGTCCGGCAAGTACGCCAATGTAAAGCTTATACCCGACATGGTGACTTTAACACAGTACTATACGGCTCTGGTCAAAAGGACACAGTTTCTCATAAAATTCTGGAACTCGTTGATAATAGTGGTTCCGATCGTATTAGGTCAGATAATTGTTTCATCAATGGCTGCCTATGCGTTTGCAAAGTTGGAGTTTATTTTTCGAGACAAGCTGTTTTTTACATATATCATTATTATGATGATGCCGTTCCAGGTCACGTTGGTTCCCAACTATATCATGGCCGACAAACTGGGGCTTGTAGGAAGCTACTCATCCATCATACTGCCCGGCATATTCGGAACATTCGGTGTTTTTTTGCTGAGGCAGTTTATGATGTACATTCCGGATGCATACGTTGAGTCTGCAAAAGTAGATGGAGCTGGTCAGTTTAGGATATTTTTCAGCATTATTCTCCCAATGTCGAAAACAGGACTTGCTGCACTTGCTATTCTGGTTTTCATAGACAATTGGAATATGGTTGAGCAGCCGCTGATATTCCTGCAGGATGTGAATATGCATCCGCTGTCAACTTACCTGTCCAGCATCAATAGTGGGGAAATGGGGATAGCTTTTGCCGCATCGACAATATATATGCTGCCAATGCTGTTGATCTTCCTTTATGGAGAAAATTATCTCGTAGAGGGGATTCAGCTCTCAGGACTTAAAGGCTGATACAGGCAGTTACTTATAGCATAGAAACAAGATTATAGAAAATTGGAGGAGATTAGAGGTATGCAATATGAACGTAGCAGTTGAGGATGCAAATATCAAAAGAAGAAAGATAACAGGAAGGGCAACGGTTATATTCATTACAGCAATGCTTCTTTTAACCTTTTTCTCAAGAACCATAAACAATTTCACACTGCCGAAGGTGACTTATGAAACCCCTGCAAGCGGGGCACTGATCAAGGAAGTTACGGGTACCGGCAATGTAGAGGCAAATACTACCCAGGACCTGTATGTAAGCAACAGCATGAAGGTGACAGGAGTTATGGTCGATGTAGGAGACTCTGTAAAACAGGGGCAGACACTTCTGACCCTTGATACAAGCGATATAGAAAATCAATTGGAGGATGAGCTGGATATGTATGCTCAGAAAATGCTGCATCTTGAAGAGCTCATGGAAGCCGGTTCGCCGGAAAGCATGATGAGTCTGGATAAAGCGGTTCAAATTGCTCGGCAGAATGTAGAAAAGGCCCAGAAAAACCACGACAGCAGCAAAGCTCTTTATGAAGCAGGTGCTATAGCTGCAATTAATCTGACTGATGCAGAAATGAATCTTGATAATGCCAAGCTGGACTATGAGATAGCAAAGAATAATAAGGATAAAGCAATAAGCAGTAATAAAAGAGATATTGAAAGCACGAAGCTTGATATAAGTATGGCGGAGCGGAAAATAGCCGAGCTTACCAAAGAAATGAACATGAGCACAGTAACGGCCCCCTGCGATGGGGTGGTCACCGAGCTGTATTATTCAGCGGGTATGACGGCAAATGCTTCCCAACCGCTATACAGAATTGCGGACACCGGTGGGGGATTCCAATTTGTAGCCACTGTAAATATAAGTGCTGCAGAATACCTTGAACCGGGTGATGAAGCCAAACTATCGATAAATTCGTTAAACGACAGGATTATACAGGGGAAAGTGAATCAGATTACCGATAATCAGCAGCAGATTGGAGCAAAAAAGGATATTGTAATCGATATTCCACCGGATGGGTTAATAGGAGGAGAGATCGGTACCGCTGATATCAAAAAGAGCATCGGTTCCTATAAAGTCCTTGTACCTAATTCCGCAGTGGGGCAGGACAATAAAGGATCTTTCGTATATGTACTTAAGGAAAGGGAAGGTCCCCTTGGAAAAGAGTTTTATGTGGAAAGGGTGTCTGTCAGCATCGGTGACTCAGACAACACAAAAACCGTGGTTCTTAGCGGTATAAACGCTATGGATAAGGTGATCTCAGACAGTGATAAGCCATTAGAAGACGGCTCGCCCGTTATGATTGCCAATTAAGGAGTTGGTATGATGAAAAGACGAAAAGCTGTATGGGTCCTGACGTTCTCCGGAATTTTGCTGATGCTTTCATTGATTATATTGGGTGGAGCATTGGTTGAGCAGTGTGCCCGGTTAAATGGCGCTTATTCCATGCAAAAGGTGCTGGTATCCGGTAAAAACCAGGCAGACCCACAGGGAAAGAATTCTTTTTCCATTGATGATATAAAAAGACTTAAGAAAGAGCTTTCAACAAAGGATATCAGTTATACTGCACGATCCGGTCTTGTTGACACTTCGGTATCCAGTGGTAGTAGGGCTTTTCCTGTCAGGCTGATCGGTACTGATTATATGTATCCGATGTTTAGTGGTCTGGCTTTGGAAGAAGGGAGCTTTATTACACAAAAACAGGAAGAAGAGGGGGTGATGGTTGCTATAATCGATGAGGAGCTGGCCTGGGATATTTTTAGAACAAAGAATGCTACCGGCAAGACTATTGATATATTCGGTGCCGCCTTCAGAATTATAGGAGTTATAGAAAAGGATGATTCAATCACAGGAAAATTGACGGATGACGGCCTGTCGGAGGTATACATACCTGCTTCGGTAATGCTGGAGCTTGATACTACGGCACGTATTACCGATCTTCAAATAAAAACAGCCGATGCCAATACTCTGGATCAGAATACCACTGAGGTTTCGGCTGCAATCAGGCAAATAGGCAAGGATCCTCCAAGCTACAAGATCAGTGACTATAATCTTAAGCTTGCATTAATGGAGCAGAAGCCGCTTTTGCTGGTATTTATTCTGGGAATTGCATCGATGCTCATATTACTGTCACATGTAAAAAACTTAAGCAAAGAGATATATTTTCTAATCAGAGATAGGTGTAAGACGGATTATTTTTCAAATGTAATTAAACACAATCTGAAGGGAATAGGGCGCCGCATCCTGGAAATGGCACTTTCACTAACGGGAATCGTGCTCATCTGGATAGGGATCAGATTTACAATTTATATTCCACCGCAGAATATTCCGGATGAGTTGATAAATATTTCTTACTATTCGGATCTGATCAAAGCTGCTATTCAAGGAGGCATACAAAACAGGGGCTATGTAGCACCCCAGGCCGAACTGATTGCTAATGCCTCCGATATGCTCTTGAACCTGCTTTTCTGCATTTCCTTCCTTCTGGGCTCCCTGCTTTTGTATGCAGGCCTCCGGGAGCTTAAGGAATTAAATATGGATTCCAGCAGGCTTACCCCCGTATTAGGTTTGTTGTTCATTCTTTCAATGGGGATTCTGACTGCGGCAGCTTTTTTGTCAGGCTTGCCGTATGCAACGGATGTAAAGGGTGTCTTGGTGGCATGGGCCTTTATATTCTTAAATAACTCACAAATAACAAAACGAAAGGAAAGTGATGTTAAAAATGTATAAAAAAATTATTAGCCTGCTACTACTTGCAGTGCTACTTACAGTGAGTCTTACGGCTTGCGGGACGGGAAGCAAAACCGTTTCCCAGCAGCAAAGCCAGGAGGTAATCACTGTATCAGTTCCTGCATCCAATAGACAGCTTGAATTGGCTATAAGCAAGTTCCAGCAGGAGCACCCTGAGTACAGGATAGATATCCAGACATATCCAAGCAGCGATAATGAAACATATGTGAAAAACCTGAATACCCAGATACTGTCGGGTAAGGGACCGGATATCATCTCGGTTGCCGGACTGCCTTACGACAAGTATGTTGCCAAGAATATTCTCGCAAATTTAAGTGACATGATGGCTAGCGATAAGAGCTTTGATAAGAGCAAATATTATAGCAATATCTTCGATGCAATGAAAACCAACGGCAGCCTGTATGTTCTGCCCACGAGCCTTACCTTCAATGTTTTGATGGCGAACCAGGGGATCCTGGACCAGAGCTCAATAAAAATTGATGACGGTCACTGGACGTGGAATGATTTCAAATCAGCCTCGGAGAAAGTGACTCAGAAGGACGGAGCTGGTGCGGGTAACCGGGCGGCATTACCCGGCGTAAGCTCTATGGATATGCTGAACCTCTTTACCGGCGGAAGCTACAGCAATTACATTGACACTAATAACAAGAAAGCCAGCTTTACTTCCCAGGGCTTCATAGACCTGCTGAATACAGTGAAGGCTTTTGGTGATGAAAAGCTTGTCAACAGCAATGTCCAAACAGATACGGTTTCGGTGTTGGACGCCGCGGGCAGAGGATCGATAGTCTTCTATCCGTGCAACATCGATGATTATTTTACGTACTGGTTTATGAAATCTGCACTTAATGACCATTTAAGCCTTTACAATATTCCTTCATCAGGCAATTCCGGTTCGAGGACCTTTTCGACGAATTCGCTTTATGCCATCAACAAGAATTCCAAACATACAGAAATAGCCTGGGGATTTTTGAAGGTGCTTTTATCCGATGAAATCCAAGCACAGGACATGCAGGTAGAGGGGGCGCAAGGAAAACCTGGAGCATCAGGTGGTATAGCCATGGGTGGTTTCCCAATCAACAGAACTGCACAGCAGCAGAAAGCAAAGCAGGTAATAGATACATCAAAAGGCATGACAAGGAAAATAAGGTTGAAGTTGGATGGCCCCGGCGAAATTTCATTAAACCCGGCAGCCATGACTCAAGCGGATATCGACTATATAAACAAGTTTATCTCAGGGTTGAATACTTATGCCAATGCTGATCCGAATATCGACAAAATCATTCAGGATGAAGCAAAAGCCTTCTTCAACGGGGCTAAATCAGCGCAAGAAACTGCAGAGCTGATCCAGAGAAGGGCAAATACCTATCTTGGAGAATAGGTAAGACAGTATATTGATAATTTAACTTCTAGGGACTGTCCCTAGAAGTTAAATTATTAGCTGAAGGTAGAGGAGAGTGGTCATTTTGGCTAATGTAAGTTTAAAACATGTGACGAAGGAATTTGAAGGTAACGTTACTGCAGTGGCAGATTTTAATCTGGATATAAACGATAAGGAATTCATCATTTTTGTAGGTCCTTCCGGCTGCGGAAAGACGACAACACTTAGGATGATTGCAGGATTGGAAGAAATAACTGCAGGGGAAATACTTATTGACGGCAGAGTGGTCAACGATGTACAACCTAAAGACAGGGATATTGCCATGGTTTTCCAGAACTATGCGCTTTATCCCCATATGACTGTTTTTGAAAATATGGCTTTCAGCTTAAAGCTGAGGAAAATAGCAAAAGATGAAATAAAGGCTAGAGTACACGTTGTCTCTAAAATTCTTGATATCGAGCACCTTCTTGACAGAAAGCCCAAAGCATTATCGGGAGGACAGAGGCAGAGGGTGGCCCTTGGTCGTGCCATAGTACGGAAACCGAAGGTATTCCTCATGGATGAACCATTGTCAAATCTTGACGCAAAATTAAGGGGCCAGATGAGGGCCGAAATCAGCAAACTTCACCGGGATTTGCAAACAACCTTTATCTACGTCACTCATGACCAGACAGAGGCCATGACAATGGGAACAAGGATTGTTGTGATGAAAGACGGATATATCCAGCAGTTCAATACGCCTCAGACCCTTTACGAAAAACCTGATAATTTGTTTGTTGCCGGATTTATAGGGAGTCCCCAGATGAATTTCAAGGAAGTCCTGGTAGACAAATTGGGAGAGGAAGTACACTTGAAATTCGGAAAATGCAGCCTAAAACTGCCTCATGAAAAGGCAAGTAAACTAGAGGAACTGGGTTACATAGGCAAGGAAGTCATCATGGGAATCAGGCCTGAAAATATATTTGACGGGGATGCAACCCTTGTTTCACCGGCTGATTGTCTTCTTGAAGCAGGAGTAGAGGTTGTTGAAATGCTCGGCGCTGAAACTCTGCTGCATGTAAAAATTGAAGGTACCGACTTTATTGTCAGAGTTAATCCCCAAAAACGGGTGAAAGCCGGTGATATCATAAAACTGGCAATGAATCCCATTAAACTCCATATTTTTGATCGGGAATCGGAAAAGACCATCATGAACTAAAAGACCATTTTGTTTGATCGAATGGTAAAAAAAGTCTTTAATGGCCAAGCAGATGTATCACTGCTGAGTCCAACTCGAAAGGAATGAATCTCTTATGGAAGGTACTTTCAATTTGCCCCGGATTGTCATTTTCTTCAATATATTCCTGCGCAAGTTTTGGCACCTTGTCAAGCTGAATATGCTGTTCCTTTTATTCAATCTGCCTGCAGTGATCGTGATGCCTCTGGTTGCACAGTTTTTTCTGCCGATGCAAAATATTAGCACAGTTATGACAGGCAATAGCATTTATGAATTGATGTTTTACTTTGCAGCCGGTGCTATCCTGGTATGTATACCGGTTGTGACAGCCGGCCCTGCACAGGCAGGCTTTACTTACATACTAAGGAATTTCTCCCGTGAAGAGCATGCGTTTTTATGGGGGGATTTTAAGGAGCATGCCATTAAAAATGCAGGACAAAGCAGCCTCATATGTCTTACTGACCTGGTTGTGGTACTTATTATTGGAATTGATATCAGCTTTTATATGAGAATAAGCGAAAAAAACATGCTTCAGACTGCAGCAACTTTTTTTGTCATAATATTTTTCATCATCTATGTGATGATGCATATGTATATCTATCCGATGCTGATTACATTCAGGCTTTCAGTCAAACAGATATATAAAAACGCTTTTATATTTTCTATAATCAGGTTCTTTCCAAATCTGGGGATACTCGCCCTTTGCTCTGTATTGGCTCTATTGCCGCTCTTACTGCTCCCTGCGGTGGGAATTTTGATGTTCCTGTTCATAACAATGAGCTTAATAGGCTTGATTACCAACTTCTATGTATACCCGGTGCTGAAAAAGTACATGCAGGACAAGCTGCCTGATATGAGCTAAGGAAAGCCGGATATGGGAAATAGATTAAAGCCTATATTAATAAAACCTTAAGGTTTTATTAAGAAAATTATTATGATATAGATTTTTGTTTTGCGGTACTATAATAATGAATGTTTAATTAGGAAGAAGGGATAGAACTTATGAGTATCAATATTTTGGTTGTAGACGATGAGCAGTCCATATGGTATTGGACATGGACACCCATGAATGTACGCTGAATGATAAAAAGCTACCCCTCACGCCTACGGAATTTTCAATTCTTTGGGTTCTTTGTTCCAATCGCGGACGGGTGGTCAGTTCGGAAGAATTGTTCCATGAGGTATGGGGAGATAAGTATTTCACCAACAGCAATAATACGGTAATGGTTAAATGCACGAAAGCACAGAGCATCCTAAATATATCAAAACGGTATGGGGGGTTGGCTATAAAATTGAAAAGTAAGAGAGATAAAAGAAGGAATGATTATACAAAATTAAAAAGGAAAGTATTTTTTCAAATGCTCCTGATTACAGTTGCCGCCGCTGTGACTGTTTATCTATTGCGCTATATCCTGCGTGGACATATCGGAGATCGTATCGTTCGATTTTTAGTCAACGCTTTTCATTTTAATAATTCGGACGCACAGACAATCTATCAGTTGGTGATTCGCAACAATATGGACGAGATCCTTTTTGTTTTAATTCTAATATTTTTAGTTATCCTTTTTCGATTTTTTGTTTCTTGGTTTACTAAATATTTCGATGAAGTCAGTGCTGGAATGGATAAACTTGCTGAGGAATCCGATGAAGAAATTACATTATCGCCAGAATTGGATTTTATGGAAAATAAGCTTAATCAGATAAAAAACAACTTGGAAAAACAAAAGAAAGCTGCACTTGATGCCGAGCAGCGCAAAAATGATTTGGTAGTTTACTTGGCTCATGATATAAAGACACCTCTGACCTCCGTTATAGGATACTTAAGTCTTCTGGATGAAGCTCCTGATATGCCTCCTGAACAGAAGGCAAAATATGTCGGTATTACCTTGGAAAAAGCTTATCGATTAGAGCAGCTTATAAATGAGTTCTTTGAGATCACAAGATTTAATCTTCAAACTATTGTTTTGAATAAAGAAAAAATCAATTTAATGTTCATGCTCCAGCAGATGGCAGATGAATTCTATCCAACGCTGACTCCACAAGGAAAGCAGGTGTCAGTCAATGTGCCTGACGGACTCACTCTGTGGGGAGATGCAGACAAACTGGCCCGTGTATTCAATAACATCCTGAAAAACGCGATAGCCTACAGTTATGAAAACAGCGTCATTGATATTTCCGCTCAGCAGCAAGATAAAAATATTATTATAACTTTTACGAATCAAGGTAATCTTATCCCACGAGAAAAACTGGAAACGATATTTGAAATTTTTTCGGCTGGACACATCCCGTTCTACCAATACAGGCGGTGCCGGGCTTGGACTGGCTATTGCTAAAGAAATCGTAAACGCGCATGGAGGCAATATTTTCGTGCAAAGTAATACAGAAAAGACAGTCTTTACTGTCGTGCTTCCACAAAAGCAAGAAAAGGACAAGTTATCTGCTTAAGTCAGATAGCTTGTCCTTTTGTAAATTAATTATATAAAGATCTAAAACTTAAAAATGGGTAAAATACAAAGAACATACTGGCGAATGCGCTGGCCATATAAAAACATGCCTCTTCACGAAGGAGCATGGGAATTTTTTCGATATTGGTACTTTGGACAGAAACACAGATGAGGCTGGCCTGTGTCTCGCAAGCCTCGCTAAAGAAGGTAAGTAGGAATACATTTTGGTTACAGCCAGTGCCAAAGGAAATCACAAATCCGAGCAATACAATATTACCGACGCGTTGGCAGTGTTACAACAGCTTAAGAAAAGAATAAGTGCTTCGTAAGCACTTCTTAAGATTTTGATAAGCTAAAATCCCAACATCGCCTGCCTGATTTCGGTAAGATGAAATTGTCGAATCGGACAGGCTTTTATATTCCTGAAAGGGGGTCTCGGACATGAAAAGAAAAAAAATTACTCAGTTGTTTCCATTCTTACTGCCGATCCGCAGGATACAAAGAAAAATAATCTTCTATGCCAAGATGTACTTTGACCGGAACCGCTATACGAAAACAAAGGCTCCAGAGCTTTTGCCTTTTTGTATATATGAAACCAAATCGATGCTTCTAAATGAAAATACGGGCTTTGATATGAAATATCAGGTAAACAAGGTGTTTAATCTGCGCCTTGCCACAGAGCCCGTTAACAAGTTATTGATAAGGCCGCAGGAAACTTTCTCATTCTGTCAGAGTGTGAGATATGCCGAGAAAAATGAGCGGTATAAGGACGGCCTGTGTGTGGTGAATGACGAATTGGTCACGGTTCCGGGAGGTGGTTTGTGTCATCTCAGTAATTTACTGTTCTGGCTGTTTCTGCATACTCCCCTCATTATTGTAGAACGGCATCCTCATCAGATTAAGGATTTTCCATCCCCGGACGAGGATGAGCCGGATGGTGTGGACGCTACGGTCAGCGAAGGGTGGCTGGATTTAAAGGTCAAAAACAATACCAATCTTACCTTCCAAATTGAAATATCCATCGATGGGCCTTACATATATGGCCGTATTTTTGTGGATCAGGCCAAAGGGTATCGTTACGAGGTCATTAATCGGGATAAGAGCTTTTTCAAAAAAGACGGGAAAACCTTTGAGCGGGTTTCTGTTTGTCGGCAGGAGATAGACATCAAATCTAAACAAGTTATCTCAGAAAACATCCTTTATACAGATGTATGTGAAATTGGGTATTTGCTTCCGGAAGGAACTGCTATCGCAGAAGAAAAGGAGTGAACATTGCGGTTGCAAAAATTACCGAATGTGCTTATTACTCCGCACACGCCTATTACACAGAACACGCTCTGAGCGATACTGCTGAAAATACTATTATCAATTGCCTGAAATTTGAAAGGAGAAAGTAGCATGGATAGGTTGAAAATCGCAATTATATTTGGAGGCTGTTCCGAAGAACATCCCATCTCCGTTAAATCTGCGCAAGAGGTCGCAAAAAACCTTGATATCGAAAAGTATGAACCGTTCTATATCGGGATTACGAAAAATGGGGTTTGGAAGCTTTGTCACCGTCCTGAGGCAAATTGGGAAAACGGCAGTTGCCTTCAGGCAATGCTGTCACCGGACAGAAGCGTACAGGGATTGCTTGTTCTGGAGCAGGGACAATACAAAACGATCCGTTTGGATATGGTGTTTCCCGTTCTGCATGGCAAATTTGGCGAGGATGGTGCGATGCAAGGTTTGTTGGAGCTTTCCGGCATCCCCTATGCAGGCTGCGACATCCAAAGTTCTGCTCTGTGTATGGACAAATCCCTTGCCTATATCGTCGCGAGAAACGCGGGAATTGCTACGCCAAATTTCTGGACGGTCACGGCGAAGGAGAATATTGATGCCGACCGGTTTACTTATCCCGTCTTTGTCAAGCCGGCCCGTTCGGGCTCATCCTTCGGCGTCACTAAGGTATGCCGAAAAGAAGAATTGCTGAGTGCGGTGGAAATCGCCAGACAGTATGACTCGAAGGTGTTGATTGAAGAGGCTGTCGTCGGCAGTGAGGTAGGATGTGCGATATTTGGGAACGATCCGGATTTGATGGCAGGCGAGGTCGATCAGATTTGTCTGTCTCATGGTTTTTTCAAAATCCATCAGGAGAATGAGCCTGAAAAGGGTTCCGAAAACTCAACGATAATCGTTCCCGCTGACATTTCGGCAGAGGCGCGCTTGCGTGTTCAGGAGACAGCAAAAGCCATATATCGCGCCTTAGGATGCAGGGGACTTGCGCGGGTGGATATGTTCCTGAAGGAAGATGGAGAAGTAATCCTGAACGAGGTTAATACGTTGCCCGGCATGACCTCATACAGCCGTTTTCCGAGAATGGTGGCAGCCGCAGGGCTGCCCTTTGCCGAAGTGATCGACCGGATTGTTTCGTTGGCCTTGAAAGGAAAAAGACGATGAAAAATGATTTTGTCTTTGTAGACGAGTTTGTATCCGGAATACGTTGGGATGCTAAATACGCCACATGGGATAATTTTACCGGCAAACCGGTGGACGGATATGTAGCAAATCGAATTGTCGTTACGAGAGCCTTGTGCGCAGCCCTGGAAAAAGCACGAGAAAACGCCGCATCCTTTGGCTTTGGCTTGCTTCTTTGGGATGGTTATCGCCCTCAATGCGCCGCAGATTGCTTTCTGCGCTGGTCAAAACAGCTTGAAGATGGCCGGACGAAACTAAAACACTATCCGAATATTGACAGATCCGAGATAGTTGAAAAAGGATACGTGTCCGCTAAGTCGGGCCACAGTCGGGGCAGCGCCATTGACTTAACCCTTTATCATTTAGCTACTGGTACACTTGTACCCATGGGCGGTGACTTTGATTTGATGGATTCAGTCTCACATCATGGAGCAAAAGGGATCACGCAAGTCGAAGCGAGAAACCGTCAATACCTTTGTTCGATCATGGAGGCCTGCGGTTTTATTGCATACAATTGCGAGTGGTGGCATTATATACTGAAACACGAACCTTATCCAAACGCTTATTTTGATTTTCCCATCACATAGTTGAGTCGGCCAAAAAAATGTCAAAAATGTAAAATACTTAGAAACTAAGAAGACTTATATCACAATAATGCTTCAGGTTTAAGGTTAAGGGACAGTTTGCCGATATGGTAGACTGTCCCTTGAATTTTTTAAAAACTCAGGGGATTTATTGCTTAAAACCCTTGCTATTGACGAAATTAATTATTTGTATTTGTGTGTAAGAGACTATCAGTATCGCGATATTCAGAAAATCTTAAGATTTTAATAAGTAAAAAGCTATAAAATGGATTTTTGCTTCGCGGTATAATATTTGGGGATATATAATTAAAAGAAAGAAGATGACGCTTTTGGCTGCAAATATTTTAATAATTGATGATGAACAAGCTATTGCCGATTTGGTTGAAATGTACGACCATACAGAGCATATCTATCAGTTGGTGATTCGCAACAATATGGACATGATCCTTTTTGTTGTAATCCTAATATTTTTAGTTATCCTTTTTCGATTTTCTGTTTCTTGGTTCACAAAATATTTTGATGAAATCAGCGCTGGAATGGATAAACTTGCTGAGGAATCCGATGAAGAAATTACATTATCGCCAGAATTGGATTTTATGGAAAATAAGCTAAATCAGATAAAAAACAACTTAGAAAAACAAAAGAAAGCTGCGCTTGATGCGGTGCCGGGCTTGGACTGGCTATTGCTAAAGAAATCGTAAACGCGCATGGAGGCAATATTTTCGTGCAAAGTAATACAGAAAAGACAGTCTTTACTGCCGTACTTCCACAAAAGCAAGAAAAGGACAAGTTATCTGCTTAAGTCAGATAGCTTGTCCTTTTGTATTAAATAAAAATAGGTCCTGTAAATAAAGATCTTAAAAATTGGGAAAGCAAAGGTCTTAAAAATGGGTAAAACACAAAGAACATACCGGCGAATGTGATGACCATATAAAAACATGCCTCTTCACGACGGAGCACGGGAATTTTTTCGATATTGGTACTTTGGACAGAAACCTTGTCCTGTAATTTTGATAAATGTTCTTTCAGCAGCCTAAAAATTACCCATCCGATTAACGCTCCGAGAGTATTCATCAGTAAATCATCAATATCCGTTACTCTTCTATTGAACAATTGACTCAATTCTATTATAAGAGAAATTGTAATTCCGGATAATGCTGTTTTCCATAACACCTCATACTTTTTCCAAATACATGGAAGCATAAATCCAAGAGGTATAAAAAGTAATATATTTTCTATGTATGGGCGAACACCCTCTGTAATCCAAAGAAATGGAATCAGATTAAACTCATCCGGTGGAAAATTCAACCCCTTTGGTGTTATTATCCCAAAGCTGTTATGAACAATATCCCTTATGGAAGGAATACCAGTAAAACTTAGCACACCAGTAAGGTAGTACACAAAGATATATACGATTACAATATGTTCAATTGACAGTTTATAGCCAATCTTTTTGCTTTGAGAGGTCAGTAGTATATGGTATGGAATCAAGAATGGCAAAGTACTAATAAACCATGTAATCGACACTATAATAAACATTAAAATTCTAATGATCACCAAATTCACCTCCGTTGTAATTAACTTGTTTATTATAGGATATTTAGAAAAGAAATGTCTTAATAAAACCTTAAGATAGGGTGATTTTCTCCTTAATATGTTTTTTCCTATTTTTACAACTATTAAGATGCAGTAGTGTCGCAAAGAACATGTATGTCACAGTGAAGCTATGAAGGATTCTTCATGGCTGTTTTTTTAAACAATATTTTAGCACAAAGATAATATCCGAACTTTATCTTATCTGCACCTGATCTGCATTTTGCTGCTGTAATATCAGTGTATCAAAGAAAGAAATGAGGCATTTTTATGAAAAAATTAATGATGGGTTTCCTGATCGGTATTCTTCTGATGGGTGTCACAGCCTGCGGGAATACAACTGCTGCAAAAGATGTTACAGCAAATTTCAAGAACAGTGTATTTATCGGAGATTCCATTACCGAAGGTTTTGTTGTTAATGAAATCCTGCCGAAAGAAAGGGTCATAGCTGGGGCGGGAGCCACAGCTGGTTTCACTTATGATAAAATTGGAGCCTTGGATGAAAAGAAACCGGACAACGTTTTTATCATGTTGGGATCGGACGACATGCTCTGGCCGAAGGGTGATCCTAAGGTGCTATTTGAAAATGATTTAACAAAACTGATTAACAAGACAAAAGAAGAGGTGCCCGACTCAAAAATATATCTTGAATCTATTACACCTGTGACACAGGAGGCCTTAAATCAGGAACCGCGCTACAAAAATATAGACGAATATAACGAACTTATAAAGGCGTTGGCGGGCAAGTTATCCGTTAATTATGTAGACATAGGAGCCTTGGCCAAGGAAAACCCCGAATTATTTGCCGAAGATGGTGTTCATTTCAAGAAAGAATTTTATCAGCTGTGGCTCAAGAAACTCTCTAAATCATTATAGCGGAGGGACCTATGGTTTTCAGCAGTCTGTTTTTTACCTTTGCTTTTTTGCCGATCACAGTCATTCTCTATTATTCCTTAGGAAAGCCTTTAAGGAATATTGTCCTGCTTACGGCCAGCCTGTTTTTCTATGCCTGGGGAGAACCTGTCTATGTGTTACTGATGTGCGGTTCTATAATGATTAACTACTGGATAGGCACTCTCTTAGGCAGAGATTCTGGCGGCAGACGAAACAGGCAGCTTCTTTTAAGCATCAGCCTGATCTTCAATTTAGGCTGTCTCGCTTATTTTAAGTACTTCGGCATGATCATCAGTACCATAACAGCCATGGGTGGTTGGAATTTGCAGGTGGGAACACCAGCGCTCCCCCTAGGAATTTCCTTTTACACCTTTCAGACACTATCTTATGTGATTGATGTATACCGGGAAAAAATAAAGCCGCAGAAAAGCCTGCTTCTTTTTGCTCTTTATATTACTATGTTCCCGCAGTTGGTGGCCGGGCCTATTGTGCACTATGCGGACATTGAATCCCAGTTAGCTGACAGGAGCATGACCTTGGAAAAATTTTACTCCGGGATGCGGCGCTTCCTGTGCGGACTGGCGAAAAAAATGCTTCTGGCCAATAATATAGGCCTGCTCTGGTCCGAAGTAAAAGCCATGCCCGGTACAGAAATTTCAGTGCTCATGGCCTGGGCCGGGATTATTGCCTTTACCTTGCAGATATATTTCGATTTTAGTGGGTATTCAGATATGGCTATCGGATTGGGAAAAATGTTTGGCTTCCGTTTCAAGGAAAACTTCCGGTATCCCTATAGTTCGCAAAGTATCTCGGAATTTTGGCGGAGGTGGCATATCTCCCTCGGATCATGGTTCAAGGAATATGTCTATATTCCTCTGGGCGGGAGCCGTGTCGGTAAGTGGAAACTGATAGGGAACCTGTTTGTCGTATGGTTTCTCACAGGGCTCTGGCATGGTGCAAGCTGGAATTTTGTTGTATGGGGGCTTTATTTTGGAACGTTAATATATGTAGAAAAATCGTTTTTGCAGAAAAGCATGGCACGATGGCCCAAGGCTGTCCGTCACATATACTTATTGCTGTTGGTTGTTATAGGCTGGGTGTTTTTTGAATTTACCAACCTGACGGATGGGTTAAGTTTTCTGCGGATCATGTTTGGAGTGGGAGACAACGCGCTTATTGATAACCAAGGAATGGTGAAGCTAAAAACTTATGCCGTTTTATATAGTGTTTGCATCATTGCCGCTTCACCTGGGCCGAAGAAACTGGCCTTATTATTTATAAGAACTCATGGCAATATTTACAAATTAGTAGTAAACGTGTACTATTGCGTACTAATGTTTTGGGGGGCGGCATATATGGTTGGTTCAACCTACAACCCATTTATATATTTTCGATTTTAACCGGGAGGATTGATATGCGAATCAATAACAAAAAAAATCTTGCTCTTATCCAGAAAGTCTGGGGTATGTTTCCGCTTTTATTGATACTTGCTATGTTTATATTGCATCTGGCCCTGCCGGATAAAACCTTTTCCAAAGAGGAGCAACGTTACTTAGCACAATGGCCTGTTTTTCATATTGAAACAGTCTTAAATGGCAGCTATGAGAGTAAAGTCGAAGCGTACTTTTCAGATCAGTTCCCTTTTCGAAACTTTTGGGTTCATATTCAGAAAGGCTCAAATCAAATTTTTTCATTATCATTTAAAAATTTAAGCATTTGTATAAATTTTTCAAGTTCGGAATCCTCCCACTTTGAGATGCGTTTATAAAATACAGATTCTTTTTCTTTTAAAGCATCTTTAGTCTGTTGACGTCCAAGTTCAGTCAAAGATAATAGTACTCCTCGACGATCATCAGGAGATGTTTCACTTTTAACATATTCCAAGCGCTTGAGTTGATTGACAAGGCGGCTTACAGAACTACGGTCCATAGCCGTTGATTCCGCTAAAACTGTAGCATTTGTTGGGCCAAATGTGAAGAGCCATCGAACAATGAGAAAAGCTGCAGGCTGTAATGTCGAATCGAAACGTGCTGCAGTTCTGACATTAAGTGCATGTGAGGCACTAATAAGTGCATTTAGCTGTTCGCCGAGCTTCAGTTCTAACTGTTCTCTTGTAGTATTTTTAGAATAATCCTCCATAGTTCACCTCAATTCATCATGGTTGTAATAATAATATAGTTGACATATATCAAATAGATTATATAATTGATATATGTCAACTATATGAATTTGTCTGTAACATGTCAAGTGAATAAAACATTAATTGACTATTTAACAATGTAGGGTGTAGCAACTAATAGGAAATACCAATAATGATATTAGTTTATAGGAGGATTATTATAATGACTTATCCAATCGTTGTAATCACTGGTGCTACTAGTGGGCTTGGACAACTTGTGGCAATCGAATTAGCAAAGCGAGGTACTCATCTTGTACTGACAGCTAGAAGCAAGAAGAGGGCAGAAACGACCAAAAGAATGCTAAAAGATATTGCACCAAAGACAGAAGTAGACTTTTTTTACGGGGACCTGTCATTAATGGTAGATGTCAAACGGATTGGAAAAGAGATTAAAGCAGCATATCCAAAGATTGATGCACTAGTAAATAATGCAGGATTGCATGCTTTTGAGCAACGAATAACCTCAGAGGGCTTTGCAGAAATGATAGCAGTTAACTATTTGGCACCATGGCTATTGTCATATACATTACAACCATCGTTAATGAAGTCGGGAAACGCTAGGATTGTCAATGTCGCTTCAGAAGCATCACGCAACCATGGTGAACTTAAGCTTCCAGAGGATCTGACGGATACATCTACTTTTACTCCAAGAGGTTCCTCTGCGCTTTACGGGAAAACTAAACTTCTTAATATTATGTTTACTGGAGAACTAGCACTTCAATTGTCTGGAACTGGAGTCACTGTTAATGCACTAAATCCAGGGTTTAATGTGACTGGTCTCGGACGTGAGCTCTGGTTTGCTTCTGCTCTTGAACGCATTTTGAAACTTTTGCATATCGGAGATCCACGTAAAGGAGCTGACATTATTACTCGTTTAGTTGTAGAGTCACAATATCAAGGAGTGACCGGCGGCTATTTTAATGTTGGAACTGGCAAGTCTATTATTCCTGCATACCCTGGCAGAGATATTACAATGCAAAATAAACTCTGGAATGGAACTAAAGAATTGTTGCTACGTAGAGGTTTTATAGAATGAGTAGATATATAAAGGAAGAGTAAATTTTTGGCCTAATCTTTATTGCGAAGTAGTTCTGATGTAGCGAAACCACAATACCCCTTTTCTTTAGGAGGTCTAGCTTTCTGCAAAAGAATATGTACGCGATCCAGTATCATCATTATCCCCCAAAAATACACCCTGGTATCGGTAATAAGTATGACCAACCGCGGGATGTTGTGCAAATACTAATTGAAGCTTTGTCGGGAAACGAGGGAAGTTATTCGGTCTTTGTGAATGATAATGGAGTAGCCCGTAAATACAGCATAACCAGAGATTGAAATAGGAAGCGAGGAGTAACCTCGCAGGATTGTAATGAACATCGAATGTAACCCTATACTTTACGGGCTGAAATTGCTTTACAGAGGGGACATCTTCTGGTGATGAAAGATTCCAACATGCTTAATAAAATGTCCTTACACGAACAGTTATTGCGCAAATATAAGGAGGATTGTAATGGAAAAAATTGCTGTTATTATTCTAGCAATGGTTGTAGTACTTACTGGCTGTAGTTCAGCGGGTCAGAAAGACAAGACAAGCCAGTAAGTACTGAGGTTCAAGCAAGTAAAGGTCTATGTGACGGCGGGGATTAGCGATGCTAACGAGAAAGCTGGGGTCATCACGACAAACATTGAAGAAACCAAACTGGTTAAGGTAAAGCAGGGGCAGAAGGTAGATATTACTATCGACCAGTTTTCCGGAAAATCATTTTCTGGGCGAGTTAAATATGTAGGCCAAGCCTCTAATTCGACCTTCGCCCTTCTTCCGTCCTCAACGAGTGGGACGTTTACTAAAGTTATCCAGAAAATACCTGTAAGAATCGAATTGGATAAAAGCGATGATACTTTGCTGCCAGGTACGAATGCAATTGTTAATATTCACGTTATGTGAAGAGGAGAAGCGAATATGACAAAACAACATAACATTCAGGAACGTGCAGCGGACAAGTCAAATAAGTGGGCAGCCTTGTTTGTTGTTGTTATAGGCACTTTTATGGCTGCTCTCGACAGCAGTATAGTAAATATAGCCATTTCAAAAATGATGGCAGTGTTTGGCGCATCATTAGACGATGCTAAATGGATATTAACGGCCTATACTCTCACATTAGGTGCTATAGTGCCACTTACTGGATATCTCGGCGACATATTCGGAACTAAAAAGTTATTTTTGTTTTCGCTTGCTGCCTTTACTCTGGGATCATTTTTATGCGGCCTTTCCTGGAGCAATACTTCAATGATAGTATTTCGTATAATTCAGGCTGTGGGTGGTGGCATGATAATGCCTGTAGGTATGACAATAGTAATGCAACTTTTTCCTCCTAGTGAACGGGGTACTGCCTTGGGATTTTGGGGGATCGCAGCAATGGCTGCTCCGGCAATAGGTCCAACGCTCGGAGGATACATTATTGGAAATCTGGATTGGAGACTGATTTTCTACATCAATGTACCCATAGGAATAATCGGAATGATTGCAGGAGGGATTTTTCTTAAGGCAACGCCTAGAAAGCCATTTACAGGGTTCGACTACATAGGATTCATAGCTTCAACAGTGAGTATTGTCAGTTTGCTATATGTTTTAGGTGAAGGATCTTCGATTGACTGGGGAAATGTAAGAAATCCTCTACTGATAACGCTAGGGTGCTTTAGCATGTTATTATTTGTTAATGAATTGACTCATCCCGACCCTTTACTTGATTTAAGTATATTGAAAAACTTTGACTTCAGTATAAGCCAGCTCATTTTAAGCATACTGATCTTTTCATTAATGGGTGGAATGTATATAGTGCCTCTGTTTTTACAAAATATCCAAGGTTATACAGCTATGGATGCAGGTATGATATTGCTTCCGTCCGCGGTTGCTACAGGAATAATGATGCCTGTGAGCGGCAAGCTTTTTGACAAAGTTGGTGCAAAGCCACTAGCCCTAGTCGGATTGATTATACTGGCTACAAGTTCATATGATTTAGCCTTTATAAGTATAGATACAAGTAGGTCAGCTATAACGTGGATACTTACTATACGTGGATTGGGTCTGGGACTTGTAATGATGCCTATCACAGCAGTTGGAATGAATGCTGTATCTACTAATCAGGCTGGAAAAGCGTCGTCATTGAACAATATGATTAAGCAGATTTCCGGTGCTCTGGGTGTGACGATTATGACTACCATGCTTCAAGGTCGATTGAATTTAAATTATGGGAGACTGTCGGAGCCGGTAACGGCTTTTAATCCGGCGGCGAGTGATATGATCAGACAGCTTCAGGGGTTGTTTATGCAAAATGGGTATTCGCAAAATGAAGCTGGGGCGGCACTACATGTAATTAGCGGAATGATTCAGAAAAAGGCATATGCCGATGCAATAGACTATACCCTGGCAATGTCAACGGTTGCCGTGCTTCTAGCAATAGCGATGGTGCTGTTAATGCGAGGAAGAAAGCAAGATAAGAGTAAAGCTACAGTTATTTCATGATCATAACTCCTTTAGATGCGTTTGGTCAAACGGTTCTGTGACCCAAACAACAACATTCCCAAATAAGCGCCCGCCCCTTCCCAGAGCGGGAAGGGTGTACCGGCTAAGTAAAGAGAAGAACTGTGGCTGTTAACGATTGAAGCTCAGCTTGGCGACGAACAGCCCGGACCAGATTTCGATCCGCGCGAACGTGGCGGCAATCCGTTTGACGATCGCTTTGGCGGACATGTAGGCGCCAGAGGATTCCATGGCAGAGATTTTGAGCCTCATGGCGGTATGCAGTGTCTGTTCTTGGATTATTTTTGCTTTCGTGGAGAAAATGAATGAAAGATATGGAAACGGGACCTATGCACTTAATAGTAGGCCTTGGAAACTAGGGTAACCCTTACCCCAAAACATTTTGATTTCATCCGTCCAAAGTTTGTAAAAAAGCCTTACGAATATATGCAGAGTTGTGTCAAACTGGATATGGACCGGATGAATTTTCCTTATAAGTCTATTTATTCTAACGCAGTGGTTTACTTGAATTAATTGCTGCAAAGCAGAGTTTGAGGTGGCTTTCCAAAAGCTTGTTTTCATAATTGTACAGAACTGGCAAACAGGATGTCCTGCGCACGCCGTTGCCGATACCGGGAAAACGCTGCTGTGTGGCAAGGAACGCTTTTGCACTTAGAGCTGGGTTACTTGTGCCATCATCAAAAAAGTCCTTTGGGGATATTTTGAAGTATTTGCAGATGTGTAAAAATTCTATCATGGATGGCAACGCTTTTCCGGACGAGGGGGCTTTACCAGAGATTATTTTGAAGGAATAATTGGCTTCAAAACATCACTGTTTAATAACTAAATTCGATGCACTGAACCGTCCTCACCATTTACAAGAATAACTTCTCCTTCTTGGAAAAATTTCGTTCCCACCTTCGTGCCTAAAACAGCGGGTATGCCGTATTCCCTCGCTACAATAGCGGCATGGGATAACGGCCCACCGGTATCCGCTACCACTGCAGCCACCATACCAAATAAAGGAGTCCACGTAGGATCGGTATAAGGACAAACTAGAATGTCCCCTTTTTTTAGTTTTCCGAAATCTGAAACGCCAGTAATTATCCGCACTGGCCCTTTAGCCATTCCTGGGCTACCCACAAGACCTTTAAGTTTATCTGAATTTACATTGCTATCCAAATTCCTATATAGAGCTTCTTTCCATAAGGTTTGATTCACAGCATTCCGATTTTTTCGTACCTCTATCATTTGAATACAGCTATTTCTATCAATAATTCCTGAAAAAACTTCCGTGATTTCTTCTTTGGTAAGAAAAACAATGTCTTCAGCTTCCTTTAGAGAACCCCACAGGACTAGGCGCTTTCCCAATTCACCGGTAATCTTCCGGCCGGCCGTAAATAAACTTTCTAAAGCAAACACGGTATCCTCTCTGATAATATGATTCTCTCGTACTTTTATGTAATTCCTTTCGAAGATTCTTTTTATAGGTCCTTTTATACCAACACTGAACGAATTTACCCATTGTTCGTGTTTGTTCTTGCGCTCGATTTCAATTCCTTCCCTTTTCTCTAAGGACGTGTCTTGCAGGGCGGCTTTGATAATTACTAAGAAACGGGCCGGATCTTCAAGCCATGACGTTCCGCTAAACGGTTGATACATTTTCTCGGTGCGGAAACCGTATTCCTTGAGAAATCGATCAACACCTAGTAAGAACTCGTTTCCCCCTGTTAGGCGAGAAAATATTTCCTTCATAGGCTTTCCACAGAAGACATTCATGTCTTCTTCGATAAAAACCGTTCTTACTTCTGGATGTTGGTAAGCAAAAACAGCGAGTCGATTAATCGCTCGGTCGATCACAGCCGTTTTATAATCCAAAGCAGTCATCATTAGATCCGTTAAAACAGGACGATGACTTTTAGGAGAGAACAACTTCAAGATTAGGGAAAGGGCAGTCATCGGTATGAGGTTAGCTTTAAATATGTAGTAAAACCTTAAGTCACAGACCTTACGTGCTAGGTCAAATATCTCCCTAAATTGTTCAATCATTAATGACTCGCTTTTTCCAACTAGATCCTCCGCCATAACGCGATCGACGAAAGGTTTAATGTTTTTCCCGTAGGTGTTTCGCCAGTGGTCAGCCTTTAACGTATTTTTCCGAAAGAGCCTGAAAGGTATCGCTAAGGTTCGGACAGAGGGCCGTATTTTAGGCGGATTTAATCTTATGTCTCCGTCCTTACTCAGCGTCATAATTTCCGTAGCCTGGGAGACCTTTCCTAAGTCAGCCACCGAATCCAGCAAGGACTGATAACTCATGGTAACTACCGAATAATCCAGCGGTGTAGGAGCTTCCGGATAGTGTTCTAAAATATCATCAATCATAAATTGCTGCACTCTACTCAATTTTCCAGACACCAAACTATCCTTTATGCTAAAATCCTGTTTAAGCGTAGTAATTGGCCTAGCCTGCAATAGGTATAGTTTTCCTTGAAAGAACGCCCATTCAATATCCATAGGTGTTTTATAGTGCTCTTCGACCCTACACACCAATTGGCCTAATTCCTTTAATTGCTCCTCAGAGAGAGAAAATCGTTCCCTCAATGCCTTTGGTACATCGATGAGTTTATTGTTTCCACCCGGTTCCTTTATCAGCTGTTTCTCTTTCAAGCCAAGTACCCTTTCAACAAGAGAAAGGTCCTTTTTAGACAGAACAAAGGAGTCCGGTGTTACCGTACCGGCAACGACTGTTTCCCCCAGCCCGTAGGATGCTGAAATAAGTATCTGTTCCAGTTTACCATTCAATGGATTTGCCGAAAACGCTACACCCGCGACTTCAGAATCAATCATCAATTGGATGACTACCGAAAGAAAGACTGTTTTGTGGTCAAAGCCCTGTTTCTGCCTATAAGCCATGGCCCTGGCCGTCCACAAAGAGGCCCAACAACTTAAAACACAGTCCAGTACATTTTTTTCTCCCTGAACATTGAGATAACTATCCTGCTGTCCGGCAAAACTTGCGTCAGGCAAATCTTCCGCGGTGGCTGAGGAACGTACGGCAACCAGTGCTCCCGCAGGCTGTCTTTCCCCACTCAGACTTAAGTAGGCTTCGACGATTTCGACTTGTAAGTCATTGAATACAGCCTCCTGCAGAATCACTGTTCTTATTTGCCCAGCCTTTTCCTCAATATCATCTAGTTTCTCCCAGTCAACACTGTCCAAAACTAAATGGATCTTCTCTTCAAGACCAGCGACCGCTTTTTTATACGCCTCCACGCTTATACAAAATCCTGCTGGAACGGGAAAATTAGCTTTTACCAGTTCTCCAAGATTAGCACCTTTTCCCCCTACAAGAGCAAGTGCATTTTTGTCCAGTTCATCAAAACAATAGATATAACGACTCTTCACGATACCGCCTCCTTAAGTATTTTGGAAAGGCTTAAGTCGAGAATTTTCTCGGTCGATTATAACGGAACCTTTGAAACGATTGCCGATTATGGCTCCCAATGCTGAAAGTAGGGCCAGGACCAAGAAAATTACGAAGAAATTCTCGGTCGTCCCAGTGGTTTGGTCTAACCCACCTGAAGCAGTTAGTAAACCTGTAATAAGGGGAATCCCAATCGCTCCACCGAGATTACGGGATAGTTGCACTAGACCAGCTGCAACACTTCTCCGATTTTCCGCCACCGAGTTCTGAGCCGGTAACAAAAAGAGCGCTATAGTTATACCTAAGCCAAAACCGCTAATCAAGTTTAATAGAGCCATAAGAAGATTAGAAACATCGATTCTGCTTGTAAAAGCAAGTAAAGTAAACCCCATGGTAACCACTGTCCAGCCACCTAAGGCTAGCCTGGCATAACTGAACTTTTGAGTTAACTTGCCGCTTACTATCCCACCTAGACCTGTTCCTAACGTAAAGAGAAGTAACAGTTTCCCTCCCTGCAGGGAAGTCCCCCCCCATAACGCCTGGCCATAGATAGGTAAAACTGCTATTGTTCCGTACATTACTGCCCCCAATAAGAAGGCGCTTACCAAGGATACTTGAACATTTTGTGTTTTCATTAAGTCCAGTGAAACAACAGGGTCGGGGTGGCGTTTCTCCTGCCTGAAAAAAGCCGTAAAAATCATTCCAGCCAGACCAAAAAGTAATAAGGTTAATAATGGCTTTCCTTGCCAATCTACCGAACTTCTTAAAGCTTGAATAAACATCGTAGTTCCGATCCCTAATAAAAGACCGCCTGCCCAATCGATCTTAGCAAAATCCGATGGACTGGAAGTCTTTAATAATTCAGGCAATCCCCTTCCCACAAAGACCGAAGCTAATATTCCAACAGGAAGCACGGCAAAAAAGGACCACTGCCAGCCAAAGTTATCTGTGATATAACCGCCTAGTAAAGGCCCCACCAAATTAGCCAAGACCTGAACTACCGCTAAAATACCCAGCATTTTGCCCCGCTGTTCTATAGGGAATAGCTCACTTATGATTGCAATAGCTGCCGGTGCTATAGCGCCAGCGCCCAAACCCTGAAGCGCTCGATAAACCACAAGCTCGGTCATTGAATTTGCAGTCCCGCTTAAAGCTGAACCTATTAAGAAGACGAACATTCCCCCTAAATAAATACGTTTTCTGCCGTATAAATCCGCTAACTTGGCAAATATGGGAATAGTAACAGTAGAGGCCACCATATACCCACTAAAGACCCAACTGTAAAGTTGGGCACCCCCAAGTTCGCGAACCACTTGCGGTAGCACAGTGGCCAGAATGGTCTGCATCATAATGGATGCTGACATCCCCAGGAGAATTCCTATAAACGCCATCCTCAAACGTTCCCACCTTTGCTCACTCTTACAACTCCAAATGAATTAAGTCTCCTTAATCACCCAGGACTACCTAATTTCTCATTGATGTAACTTTCTTAATTCTTTATCCTAGCGACTTTCTTTAACTCTCTGCTTAAGTGACTCTATTCCATTTTCTGTCTGGCTTGTATCCCTCTTAATATTATATTAGTCCTAGCGAGGAGTTCCTGTCGCAAAGAGTTCTCTAGCTCTCCTTGTACCCACTGGTAAAGAGTGAAGAAATACATGCCGGCAATGATCTCGGCTACATGTCTGGGCTCAACGTTATTAACAAATTCCCCTTGCACTTGTCCTTCGCTAACGAGGCCCTCAATGACCAATATAAATTGCTGCTGGTTTTGTTTCTCCTGCTCAATATCAGAGAACATTTGGACAAACATGTGTCTTAACACTAGTTCCGTAATTTCTTTGTTTTCCTCATTAACCTGACCAAAAACCTCTAGCAAACAAATGATCTTCTCTTGGGCGCTGCTTAGGACACTGAACTCTTTTCGTAACAACACTTCAGCCAGTTCCACTCGCTGCCGACCAAGTTCAGACAATATTGCATCCTTGGTAGGGAAATGATTAAAGAACGTACCTTTAGCCACATCAGCTTTGGCAACGATTTGTTCAACAGTTGTATCGTCATAGCCCTGCTTTAAGAAAAGTTCCATCGCTGTTTCGAAGATCAATCCCCTGGTTTGAGCTTTTTTTCTTTCCTGTCGGTTTGGTTCTTTTGTCATCAACAATCCACCTCATTTAAATTATTATAGTAACTTAGTTATAATGACCATAGTACAAAAGTATACTATGGTCATTATAACGCCTTCCCTTATTTATCTGCAAGCTCTAATTTTGGTATCGCTGACCAAACCGTTATAATTCACCGTTAAGAAATTTTGTGTCTTAACGTGCATACGAAATCCTTCGTTATTTAGGCTGTGCCCATATAAAAAATATAGCTCTTTAAACGTCTCTACGCACGTGGAGTGCTTAATAGTGCTATATGTGCGACACGTTTCTAAATGAAAAGTTTAGACATTTGTAGAAATACAAAGA
>NZ_SPQQ01000012.1 GCF_004766045.1 Desulfosporosinus fructosivorans | reverse complement strand
CTGAGTTACCTTTTAATAGTATTCCCTACCTAACATGCTACTGCTAGCCAATACCGTTCAGAATTAATGTCGCTAAATCCCTTTATATCCACATCTACAACAAAATGCAGGTGCTGAATGTTAATCATCCTGTGCATCGTGGCTAGTGCATGCTCTGTCCTTCTAGTGGGCCTAAATCCATAGCTATGATTGTGAAACCTTGCTTCACAGATTGGCTCAAGGATTTGATAAATACACGCTTGAATCAGACGATCGGACATAGTGGGTATTCCAAGAGGGCGATTTTGGCCATTATCTTTTAATATTTCTACCCGTCTGACAGATTGTGGTGTAAAGTTCTTCAACCTTCTTTTGACCATTGTAATGACTTCTTGGTTGGTCATACCTGCTATGTCTTTGATGGTTAAACCGTCAGTGCCTTCTGTTTTACTCCCTGTGTTAGCCTTAATGTTTCGATAGGCCAATAGGATGTTGTTTTCTTCTACAATTTTTTCGTATAGTTTATTAAACTTCGCACCCTTGAGACTTCTTTCATACAATTCATCAAGTATACTTTGTTGCCCATAATATTCATTGTGGCGCAACTTGGTATTCGCGGTAGTGGTAGCCATAGTCGGCAACACCTCCTTTCGAGGTTAGCCTCTTTTAGTCTCACCAGAACCTATGGAGTGATTTTGTGATCGTAAGTTTCGTTTATTATAGATTGACTTGGGCCTATCCCTCCACCACTTATTATCATGGTTTCATTGGTACTGTGGCCCTACTTTCACATTGATAAAGATAAGTTGCCTTATCACCGTTTCATAGAATATAAGTCCTTAACGTCCAATGCTTACCACGTTCCAACATCTTTATCTATGCATATACCTTTAGGTTGTTCCTTTGGGTTTGTAGACTTGATGATGCCTTTAACATCATAAGGATTTTCATACTATATATTTTTACTTTTCCTCATCTACCAAGCTTTTACTTGTACTAACATTTCTATTAGCCTAGTGATTCACCCGTACATTCGGAACTTTGTCAGTAGGTTTTGCCTACATTCTTACCATGGATATTTTATAGACTTCCGCGCTAAACCCGCACTGTTCACCTCTGAACAGGTTTCCAAGAGGTTTTTAATTCCAAAAGGGCAGGGTCACGCGACTTCACCGAGCTCTAGACGCTTCGACGCTTATACATATACACGCCCATCGGAGTATTAAAGGAGCCTTTTTAGGCGTTACCCTATCATTCGACTCATCAAGATGTTAGTTCTCTTTGTATTTCTACAAATGTCTAAACTTTTCATTTAGAAACGTGTCGCACATATAGCACTATTAAGCACTCCACGTGCCCTGTCACGTTAAAAGAGCTATAATCTCTATTGCTTTATTGCCCTACCAGGGAGCGGGTTTTTGGCTCATTTAATCTTATTGATTGTTATGATGTCACCTCATTAATCTGGTGTGGCCAATAATTGGACTTAACTGATACAAGAAAAGAAGTGTTACCACCCATCATGAAGGATTTCTAATTATTTTCGAGGCAGTTCCCACCCCTAATTATTTGGATTTACCTGAATAGGCCCGTACGGGCTATAATAAACCTAGTCTCCATAATTACGATGCTCTTGTAACCGATTCTACAGAATCTCCATTTAGTGATAAATTGTTATTGTTCCATACAACTATATTTATGTCGCTTAGTATCACATCATATGGACTTGCTTTATCATATTGTGCAAGACCAGATGTTGCATCGTCTATTGCTCGACTCCAACTTGAACTTGGTGGTTATGTAAAAGATGGACTGGATTTAATGATTGAACACGGTTGGCTCGAAAGAATTCCCGAAACTGCTAACCGAAGAGAATTAAGGACAACGAATAATTAATGATACCAAATAGATAAAGATATGAGAAAAAAGTCTCCCTGGCTAACGCTAGGGAGACTTTTTTTATACGCATTTGTTTGTGAAACCACTAGCTGTGTACATAAAACAATACCAACTAATTTCTTGGCATTACATTTATTAGTTTCCAATTTATGTATTGATATCTATTGTCGATCAATACGTATTCCCTATTTTTAAATTTATAATTGTACTAATTATTTTGGTAATTTCAAATGGTCTATCTAAAATTCTAATGCCTTTTTCTTGAAAATATTTTGCATTTTTCTGCGAGAAATCCCCCAAAACTATGATAATAATGCCAGGCCACATTCTATGTATCTCTTCTGTTTTCATTAGTTTGTTGTTATCGAGTAATCCCTCAATAATAACTAGCTTTGGCAAAGCGCTGGTAATACTAATAGTACCATTTTCAAAATCACTCATTTCAAGAACTTTTACGCGATGATCGAGCACTTTCAAGGCTTTCTCTAACGAATATCTTAAGATTTTGTCATTGACTATTAAGGCGACATCAACTTCTTTCCCCTCAATGCCTGCAATCGGAAGTGTAATCGTAAAGACTGCTCCACTGTGTGGTGAATTGCTTGCTTTAATTTCACCATCGTGATTATGAATGATCGCTTTAACAACGGCGAGGCCTAAACCTGTTCCTCTTTCTTTCGTCGTGAAAAACGGTGTAAACAATTGATCTATTACACCAGGGACAAAACCCAGTCCATTATCCTCAATACACACCTCTACCTTATCATTTACTTGACCTAATGAGATTTTGACGATTCCATTTTCAAACTCACTTTCACTCAATGACTGCACCGCATTACGAACTAAATTCAAGACGACTTGAGTAAGTTGACCAGCATCACCCCTTACAGGTGCTACCTTTTCAGCGTTGAATAATACTCGGATATCTGTACCAATGGCTTCGCCCTCTAATAGTGGGAGCAATTCTTCAATAAATGTAACAAGGTCAAGGGGTTCAGGTGATATTGAAGCAGGTTTCCCCAGAAGAAGAAATTCATTAAGAAGACGTGTGACACGATCTATCTCACGTAATACTAAGTCTACATAACCCTCCGTTTGTTCCGGGTTGCGTTTTTTTGTCATTAACTGTAAAAGCCCTTTGGCGGCACTTAGTGGATTTCTTAACTCATGGGCCAACGTTCCAACCATCATAGACGTCGAAGCAAAACGTTCCGCGCGTCGTGCGGCGGACTGCCAACGATAATAATTTGATCGATCGTCAGCCATCACTAACCAACCCACGATAGCTTTTTCCTCAAAAATTGGTGCAACCTGCCAATCGACCCAACACAGATTATCGTCTTCTCGATCCTGCTTGAGGTCTTCCATCTGCCCATGAACTGGAAATGTTATACCCGATTCAATGACCGAGACCCAAGGTCCTTCAATGCTTACCATCGAAACTCCGACCAAGTTGATAAACGATTTGTTAAAGAGTTTCTCTGCAGCTTTATTTACATATGTGATATTTTTCCTTTGATCAATCAATAAGATCGCACTATTTACCGCTCCAAGCACTTTAGCTAACTGTTTATTTAGAAGTCTAAATAGGTTATCTATTTCAAGAATAATGGCACATTCTTGAGCCATTAATGAAATTAGCTCAGTTGCTTGGTCTTTGTCCAAAGGGGATAGAACCCCTAAGTTACATTTGAACCGACCATAGGAAATATCGACTTGTTGAGCAAACCCTTCTGCTCCGGTTAGATAAGCATTAACCAGAAATTCGTCTCCTTTTATGAAAATATTGGTTTGCCCATTTTCAAACTGGACCCAACTACCTTCGGCTTCTAAAATGATGATTAAGGCACTAAGAATTAATTCGAAACTTCTTTTTAAAGCATCCGTATCTCCATGAAATAAGGACAATACTATATGATTCATTTGGCGAAGAATAGAAAGTTCAAGGACCCGCTGTCCACTATTAAACTCATGCTTAAAAGACGTTAAAAAATTAGTTAATAATTTAGCTGCTATAGATGAACGATCATTTAATGCAGGGTATACCATTTCCTTGGAGCACAAACATTCTTGAGCTACCATTATAAGTCCATTTCCTAATGGAAAGGTTAATACGGTACCTTCAGTTTTCAAGTCTATTGTTTCTTGAATACTTTTAAACCCGTTATATTCTATATCTATATATAGAACCGGGAAGAAATCTTCAAATAGGTTTTGACATACTGAACATATTCTGGACGATTGAAATACCAAATTTCCATTAACCGATATAATGGTCAAACGTAGTTGTAGACCCAGAGCTGTACATTCTAAAAAACTAAGCCAACGTGCAGATTTTAGGAAATCATGATCTTCGGTACTTATGGACAACATCTGTGCCCCCCTTCATGATCAATCACTAAAGTAACGATAAACCATTATTATCGATTATTAATTCTGTTAATTCTGTGGAATGATGACTACCTCGCATTTTAACCACTCTTAAATACCTTTTTAAGTTGATGCCGTCCTCTTTAAAGACCAAGAGTAATATATTATCGGCTACAAAACTGATTCCATGCTTTGTCATAGCTGAAAAATCTAAGGAACCACGCATTTCGTGGGTAAGCAAAACAGTAATTCCATTGACCTTAAAGTAATCTGTAAGTGCCCAAATATAATCCGTATATTTAACCTTATCACTCATTCCGATTTCGAATGAAGAGATTGAATCAATGATCAACCTACTTGCCCCGATCTCATGTACAAGCCCCTGAATTCGATAAACATGTTCATCGACATCCAGCTCAACAGGAGAAACGTAGACTATATGTAAAATGCCCTCATCGAGATAAGTTCTGATGTCAATACCAATTTGTAAAGAATTCTTGATTATTTGTAAAGGATTTTCTTCAAAACTAACAAAAACAGTTTTAATTCCGGACCTTATACCTTCTAACGCGAAGCTAAGAGCTAACATAGTTTTACCCGAACCAGAAGGCCCCGTTACTAAGGTAGTAGATGCTTGAGGGATGCCTCCTTCCATCATCTCATCTAATTTTGACACCCCGGTTGGAACTTTTACAGAATATTGAGTGTAGTCTTGTTTTATCACCACAGGATTTAAACGAGGGAATACGCTAATTCCATCATTAGAAATCTTAAAAACTGCCTCACCATTAAAATGCTTGGTCCCTCTCATCTTTAAAACCCGCAAGTACCTTTTCTGTTGCCTTTTTTCTTCCGTTCCGTAGAGATAAATAATTCCGTCGGCTATGGCACTTTCTGGTCTACTTTCGATATCCTGTTCCGAGTACTCTCCTAAAAGAATCGTCGTACAACCCCAAGTTGTTAAACGAACGGACAGCTCAAGAATAAATTCCCGAAATTCTATCGAATCGGGAATGATATCTGCGAATGCTTTGATGGTATCGATAAAAATCATTTTCGGTTGATATTCCTTAAGAAAGCTATCAATTAACTTCATAGCTTGAATTGATCCTTGATTGCGTAATACACTACCCAAGTCTTTATAAATTACACTTTTCTGAACTTTGTCAGTATCATAAAAACTAAACTCTTGTTGAAACTTCATAATCTTAATTTGGGGTTCTGCTAGGGTAGTAAGATACAATACATTATTTTCATCTTCTGCATTTTGAAACATCATTTGATGAGCCAGAATTGTTTTCCCGGTTCCTGGTCGTCCAACTAGCAATATTGTAGAACTTTTTGGTAAGCCTCCATCTAAAATCTGATCAAGCTCCAAGATACCTGTCGAAACTTTATCCAATATTAACACTCCTTATCAAACTACTATTTTTACTACTATTTTACTTCTATTTTTCTTCAATATTGCTAACATCAAGCTCTTCGGTTAATTGTTTCGCCAGTTGTTTTCCAACTAAATGACCCAATGTATTTACTATATTAATCAGAAACTCATCGGCTACAAGGACAGCACGATCCTGTTCTATTTCAAACAATTCTTGTACTGAAACTCCATCCTCTGAAATCTCTATCATAGCAGCTTCTTCATACTTTAGTTGAGTCTTCCACAAGGCACGTTCTAAAACAATGACAAAAACATAAATACCAACAACCTGTCCTACAGATATAAATAAATCATCAATGGTTTTTTTGTGAGAGTTCAATGACCTTCCTCCTTTCGAATAAATATATTTCGACATTATATTTGATAAATCCTTCCTTAAGTTCAAAACTTACAAAAAAATCAAAGTCGCATCGACATACCGCAACAAATTTTGTTATTGAGTCGTTGTATAGTATTGATAAAGATATTCAATAATATTTAGGAAAGAAGTTGAGGTCAATGGCTATTGTTTTTACTATCGATGATAATCCTTTAATATCAATGGTAATAAAACTTGCACTGACAGATGAAGGACATAACGTTTTTGCCTTTGATAACTGTTCGGAGGCGTATGCTAAATTAGAAGAAGGACTAAAACCAGCTATAATACTTGTAGACCTCAACATGCCTAGAATGAACGGAAAAGAGTTAGTTGAAAAGATGAGGTCAAATCTAAAATTAGATTATATTCCGGTAACAATTATCACTGGTTCAATCCCCTTATCTGAAATTTTGCCACCTAAAGATAATTACCAGGCGTTAATAATCAAACCTTTTGATTTACAAGAATTGATCGATACCGTTAATAGATTAATCGCCGCATAATTAAAGTGAGAATCCTCAACATAGTATATCGGCACTGTATCATCGTTAATGAGATGCCACAAACCCGCACCACAATTATCTATACTAAAGAAGAGAGAACCCGTAATTAAAGCTACGGGTTCTCTCGTTGTTTACGTATCAACAACGTACGGTTGTTTTAACTACGGGGAGAAGAACGTTGTCGCCGGGGGAGGGTTACGACGCTCAGCGCTGGCCAAGAAGGAGCATTTGTCCTCTGCGGAGGAAAATGTTCCTTCTGGATTTACCTGAATAGGCCCGTACGGGCTATAATAAACCTAGTCTCCATATTAATCAGGCAATTGGGATAAATTTGGCGCCAATTTTCTTTTTGCCATTCACCGGGGTATTTTACCCTAAACTTTTCACCTAAACCAACGGCGTCGGAATTCAGTGACTGCAGTTTGATAAAGAGGTTGCCGATCTTGTTCTGAATTTCCATTTCCGCATGGCTCGAAATAATCCTTTTGTCCTCTTCTGTTAATTCCATTTTTCTGGGATTGGTCTCCACAATTACTCCAGTAACTTTGGTTGTTATCCCGAAGGCTACTTTACCGTTATCGTCGAGTTTCGGAGTAATAACACTTTTTGCCTTCACGTCCTTGAAAGCAACATATTCGCCGTTTTTCAGTGGGACGGTCAGGTAACCGCTGGAAGAGCCCTTGAGCAGTGCCAGCGTTTTCGTTTCCTCAAGATCCAGTTCCCCCACTAAATGGTTATCAGAGAAAAGGGCCGTTCCTGATATGTCGTAACTCCCTTCGGAAGCTTTTATCAAAGGAAGATGTGGGTCGGATGTCTTATTATCCATCTGGGCCAAAACCCTCCACAGGTCAATAGGTATGGCCAAGGTTTCTTTAGTTGGAGTCTGAAAAAATAGGTCGATATAGTTGCCCGGTATGTTATTGGATTCATTTTTCATGTCCAAAAGCTCCTTGGGATCGTCCTTCGTGACTAGCACAACGGTATTAGGCGGTACCGACGGGATCCGACCGATAAAATCCAGCAGGTTGTTAATATCCCCTCGGGCTGCATTCTCAGTTAATACAATGGCTCTCAGCTGCCCAAAAAAAATGTCTCGTTCCGATTTAGCCTGCAATTTGGACCACGCATCGGTAATGGAAGTGTCTTCCGCTGTAATAAGGTAATTACGTTTTTCGAACTGCTGTTGAGTACCTATCACGGGCGGCAATAACGTTCCGGGAACACTAAAAACAGTGCCCATTCTTATTTTTCCGGTACTGTCCACATCAAAAAATAAAGCATTTGTTGAAACACGCCGATTGATCTCTTGCACATCCCAGCAGCCCACGATGAAAAAAACAGTCAAGCTTAAAAGTAAAGCTAAGATAATTTTACTTCGCACCGGAGGTATCACCTCTATTCAATAAGGCCGCCAAAAGCCAGATCAATAATGGAAGCCCAAAAACAACAAGAAAACCGGCGATACGTAGGTAATCAAACAAAAAACGAATATCCAAAATGCTTGGCGGAGCAAGAATCACAAACATAATAATCGGAAACCAGAGTAGTACAAACCATTTGTAATTAAGAATTCCCAACAACTGGGTTGTGGCCAGGGCCAAAGAAAAATATAATCCTGCAATGGCCAGGCAGATCTGAGAAAAATAGGTGACAGCAAAGAAGAGCCCCATAGTTTGCATAAGAAAGGGTATGTTTGCTTTCCTGGTAAGTTCTAGGACCGGCCAGCTGTAACGCAAAATCCCAGTGGCACCGTAAGTGCCTATCCCGCTGACCACAAAGATTAGTATGGCTGTACTTGCTAGTAAGACGGCCGTAAGGATAGTTCTGAACCCTTTTTGCTTTTTTGTCAGGTATGGATAAACCATAAACAAGGCTGTCAATGGGAAATAAATGTAAAACATCTGTAGAGCACCCAACGGCAGTTGGTAACCCTGGGTATAGAACACCGGCCGTACGTAATCAAGCCTAAACCCCTGGAAAGAGAAGACTGCGGACAGGAAAACAAATACCACCGCCACAGGGAAAATAAAGGCTGCCAACCTAGTTATGCCCTCAATTCCTTTTTGAGCAATGTAAGCCGTAGTAGACAAAAGGATCGTGACAATAGCCCAGAGGGGTGTCCGTTGTAGGAAATAGAGGTTATTCAAGTCGGCAATTTGCCTCGTGGCCCACGCGGTAATAACCAGCAAAAATATCAGGAAAAAAAAAGAAATACCTTTGCCAAGTATTTTTCCGCAAACCAAGGGGAGGTACTGAATTATTGATTTACCGGGGAACCTTTTACCCAGTCGAACTGCACATAGAACTACCGGAATAGTCAGAAAAAAGGCCAGAATAAAGCCCAGGTACCCGTTAGAACCCATATATTTTGCTGCCACATAGGGGGAACTTACAACACCATATCCGTAAAGAGACGAAAACATGATGTTAAAAAGCAAACCGGGTCCGATCCCTGTCGTTTCCTTGAGCATTACTTGTCCCCCTCATTTTTTGTATTACCTAACCTGTCCTCTTGCTGCGGGCGGTAAGAGGGGGGCCTCCTTTTTCTGGCCCACCAGGGTATACGCCCAAAGCCGTCCACCATGTCTACGGGCAAAGGGGGGGCCCAGGGCGCTAGGTAAGATACCCCAAAGGATTTCAAACCTGCCATATGTGCCAGTACTATCAGCCCTGCTATGGACAACCCCAGTATTCCAAAAGCTCCGCTGGCAAAAAACAAAAAGTACCTGACAAGTCGCCAAGCCTGCTCCTTAGACGGGTTAGCCGTAGAAAAGGAAGCCAGGGACGTGAAAATCACCACCATGATAGTGGTTCCGGCAATGATCCCGGAGTTGATAGCCGCCTGGCCCAGAACGATGCCCCCTCCTATTCCAATAATCAGATTAATATTGGCCGGCAGTCTGACACTGGCCTCCCGGAAAATCTCAAATACCAGCATGGTTAAAAAAACTTCGATGACTGCTGGGTAGGGCACTTGGGTCCGCCCAGAGGCAACGACCTGAATCAAAAAGGAAGGCAATAACTCGGGATTAACTGAGATCAGCGCTGTATAGAGTGCGGGGAGAGTTACTGCCAAAGAAGTTCCGATAAAGCGGATCAGCCGTAGGAACGTTCCGATCCAATAGTTAAAATAAAAGTCCTCGGGGGTTTGGTAAAACTCATTGGAGGTAGCGGGCACAAGCAAAGTAAAGGGCGATTTATCCACGATAATGGCAATACGCCCTTCCAAAATCGAAGCGGCCACTTTGTCCGGCCTTTCCGTTTCCTGTACCAGGGGAAAAAAGGTTAACCTCTGATCGGTGATCATTTCGCTAATGTAACCGCTGTCAATGATCCCATCAATGCTGATTTTCTCTAGGCGTTTGTTCACTTCCACTACTGTATCAGGGTTGGCTACATCGAACAAATAGAGGATTACCACCTTTGTCTTCGTCCGTTCCCCGATTATTTTGCTTTCTACCCTCAGATTGGGGTCTTTGATCCAACGCCGGATCAGACTGAGATTGTCTGTGATATCCTCAGTAAACCCTTCCCTGTTGCCCCGGACGCTTTTTTCAGTAACTGATTCTTCAATGGGGCGGCGTGGGTATCCAGGAAGACTAACACCGAAAATTTTATCCTCATTGGGCAGAATAAGCAGGGCTTGACCCGCCAGCAAACCGTCCAGCGCATCGTGAAAATCCGTAAATACATCGATTACAGAGGCTGATATCAGCAGTTCAACTGTAGCAGCTGTGAGAGTCTCGCTTTTTTCTCTAATAAACTTGTTAATCGGTTCAATAACCTGGGATCCTAGCAAGCTACTGTCTGCCAGAGATTCAAGATAGACTGCGGCCATTACGAGTCCACTCCCTGTGGTAAAACGATGAATGATAAGATCCGAGGGACTACCAGCATACTTCGTAACGCTTGCTAAAATGTCCTCAATGGTACCGGTAATTGGTTTATGGTCAGAAATCATGGATTTTATTTTCTGAGGTTGGACTTCTTTAGGGGAACTAAATCGAGTTAAATAAAACATAATGATCCCTCGTTCTTAAAACTTACTACTTTAATAATTGTAAGTTTACCCGTATTCAATTCGATTATCCCTTAGATTCTGGCCTTAGACATCGCTTATCCTGATTTTCTCCTTCCGACTCACAGTCTACTCCTCTATTTCCTCCACCACTCTCATCCCACTCTTTAACTCAAAAACAAAATGCGCTGGTGTGAGAACTTCTATCTTCTCAACCAACGCATTATATATTTCTTCATCGAATTCTCAGTAACGAATCCTTGCTGTTTATTGTCTATTGGGTTTTACAATCAGGCCTGTGCATTCCTCTCTTAATAAGCTATGCCCAGGCTGGCACTATCCACGCCCCAAGGACAAGACGTGATCCGAATAGTAAAAGACCGAAACAAACACCATAGTAAATCGACGTAAGCAAGAGAAAGACGGACTTTAGTCTCTTCAGGTCAAAACATGCTAAATGAGCCGGAAAGCAAAAAATGAAAACAGGTTAAATGGTCGTCAGGGAGGAATTTGGAGCAAAATGGGGAATGTAGTTTTGATGAACACTATAAGAACATTATGTTGAAATTTTCGTCTTACAGGAATTCCATATGCATGTCATTTGCCTCACATATATAGTTTTCAAATGAACCCTCCTTTTTTAAGAAAAAAATTGCAAGCATACACTTTCTGGTTTGTCCTAAAATCGAACTATATTGCTTTACTTTTGATAGAAACCTAACTTGTTAAATTTATACCATTCGTCAATTTCTTCTACAGGCTTAACATTCAAATACAACGTAATTTCCCTAGCGAATTCTAAAGAAGCCGTACCATTTGCAGTTATGATATCCGAATCACAAACTGCTTGTTTTTCAATAAAATTGATGTCGCCCTTGTAGTGTGGCGCTTGTGACTTCATATACTCCAACGTATTGCCTGAATGTCTGATATTATCCAAATATCCGTTCTCTGCCATAAAGTTAGCGGCATTACAGATTGCTGCTACTGGAATATGATGCTTGATGGCATACTCCACCACAGGTTGAATGGCATTGTTTTTCTGTTCCATCCAAGCGTGACCACCAATCAAAAGCAACATCTCGAATTTTTTTGGGTAATCACTTACAGAATAATCAGGAATGATTCGAAAACCTCCCATAGAAATTTTAGGTTCTTTGTCCAGACTTAAAGTTTTTACAATATAATCCGTTTCTGATCCATTGAGTTCTGAACAAATATAAGCACTTTCCCAATCTGCATATCCATCAAAAATAAACACAAGTATTTCTTTTTTCATTGTAAACACTTCCTTTCTTAAGTATTGTACAACGAAAAAGATGACACCTATATGTCATCTTTATAGAGTTCATTTATTCTTTTTATTCTGGTTTTTATTGCTTCTTTTAGTTCAAGGGGTGCTATAACTTTAACTTTGTCTTGCAGGCTGAAAACTAAATTAGTAGCCCACTCTAAGTCAGAAACAGGAAATATAATCTGCCCCTTTTCTTCTGCACTGCTGATCCTATGAAAAAATCTTGCATCTATCTTATCTGTTAAAAAGAATTCATTAGTAACATCATATTCTAGTATAACTTCAAACAATGATGTTGGGTCTTGTGAAGAAAACAAACCAGTACCAAAATCTTTTCTAAAATCTATTTTTTCAACTGCCTTACAATTGAAACTTGCATCCATAATTTTATAAGTAGCAATTCGATTGACCTTAAACAAACGGAACTCCTGTTTATTCTCGCAAAAAGCGTATAAATACCAGTATGATTGCTTAAAAACAAGTTTATGAGGGTGAATAATTCTTGCTGAACGTGACCTCTTGGAGATATATTCTAGATAAATACAATTTTGATTTTTAATTGCCTTATGCAAAACGGATACCTTTTCTTGTGTAATGCTGTCTTGAAACCAGGAGGACAAATCAATTACATAATCACTTTCTGAAAATACCGTACTTGTTTCTTCCGGAATTAGTTTCGCTATTAGATTTGTTAAATCGGTGCTTTCATCAATACTCATGAGTCCATTAAGTGCAGTAAAAACATTTTTTATATCGTTCTTAGAAAGAATATTACTTTTGAGTTTATATCCCTCAATGACTGCTACACCGCCACCAATTCCTGAATATGTAACAATGGGAACTCCCGACTCGTTCAAAGTATCCAGATCTCGAAAAATTGTACGTTTGGAAACTTCAAACCTTTCTGCTAATTCTTGTATTGTAGTCCTGTCCGTATTGGCAAGGACATTTAAAATTCCTAGTAATCTATCAATCTTCATGATAACACGCTTTCTCCATTTCTAAGTAACAATATAAAATAGTTCTTTCTTCATCCTAAACTACTATTTCGCAACACGTAACCCTAAGCTATAGGACTCAAATTTAGATAAAGGAAATTATTTATGGCTGTCGAATGAGTTAGATGGGTAAAATTTATATGACAAGTTCGCATTATTGAGTCAGACAATAATTATTAACTTTAAGAGGTGTACTATGTTAGATAACTCGGAAATCCGAGCATTGATTCTCCATCGCTATCCTTTTTTATTAGTAGACAAAATCTTGGAGCTTGAACCGGGAAAAAAGGCTGTGGGTATTAAAAATGTATCGGCAAATGAACCACATTTTCAAGGGCATTTTCCCGAGTATGCAGTCATGCCTGGAGTATTGATTGTTGAGGCTCTTGCACAAACGGCAGGTATAGCAGTATCCATAAATAAGAAAAGAGAGAGCACACTAGGTGTATTAGCAGGGATAGATGGAATGAAGTTCAAAAGGAAAGTGTTTCCAGGGGATACATTAAAGCTTGAAGCCGAGATGCTTGTTTCAAAGCATGGTTTGATTAAAGCAAAGGTGACAGCAAGTGTAGACGGACAGATTGCTGCCGAGGGAGAAATAAAAATTATGATGACTGATCTGAATGGGAAGTAGTCATTACCCCATTGAATAGGGCTATATTTAGCTCGCTCAAAAACCTACACGCGATCTTTAGGCAGAAGGTAAGGCTATGATGGCTCAGGATATACTGTGCCAATACCTCGAAGTGCGTTTTGGTGCAGAATCCCAAGTCCTCCAAAAGAGCGTTCGCGCGATTAACGATCTCGAAGTACTCAGCAGGATTCCAAATCGAATTTTCGTTGTCACCCATTTAGATGAAGCAACGGCTCTCATTCAAGACGGGTTAGTCTCTCAATAGCCTTCGGGCTCTATCGTCCAAAAGTGTCGCCGGTGCCGAGTAACCATACTCCGCCACTTGTCAGTCCAAAACAAACTCCATTAAATGTTTCCCATACCCTTTATGCCTATATCCCGGTAACACCGATTATCTTTCTATGTAGAAAATATCATAAGCCTTTTCGATTGCTACAAATCCAATTTGATTTCTTTATACAAACCAAACATATCGATCCCTTTATCTTTCATCTTCTTGAGATTTACCAAATTTGCGAATGCTTTCCCCAGCTACATAAAAATCTTGAAAATTCAGAGGTCGCACCCTCTTAATTTAACCTGCGTGGAGGCCATCATTCACCAGGTGGGAGTAGCGATTAAAATTTATCTATTGCCTGCTGTAGCTGGTAAGCTAACGTAGAAAGACCTTGGCTAGCATTGGCAATCTCGATCATTGATGCTGTTTGCTCTTCGGAAGCAGCCGAAACTTGCTCGGTACTGGCGGCATTCTCTTCAGCAATACGGTCTAAATTTTTTAATATATCAATGAGTTGATCCTTTTTCTTTTCCATACTTTGTCCTGAAATATTCAATTCTTCAATAATTTCTTTGGTTTTCCAGACTGCTTCGGCTATTCCCTTAAAGCGTTCATCAGTAATCATAACACTTTCTTCTTGTTTCTCCGCAATGACTGAACTCTTCCCAATGATATCTACGGCATTTTGTGAATTAAGTTGTAATTCCTGAACTACCTCATTAATTTCTTGGGTTAGATTCCTCGATTGTTCTGCCAATTTCCTGATCTCTTCGGCTACAACTGAAAAGCCGCTTCCTGCTTCGCCGGCCCGAGCAGCTTCAATAGCAGCATTAAGAGCCAATAGATTTGTTTGATCCGCTACATTCTGAATCATTTGGCTGGCAGAAAAAATTTTCTCGGCACTTACATTCGTTTTAATAATTCCTTCTTGTATCCGTTCCGTATAGTGTTCTCTTTCTCTTGTTATCTCAATTAATTCAGTAATTGCAAGTGTACCCTCATCTTTCATTTTTTCAACAGCTTGAGCAGAATTGTTTAAATCTATCAAATATCGCTGATCTTGTTCAATAATATTCCCTAACTCGGTAATCTCATTGACCCCGTTTTCCGTTTGTAAGGCTTGAGTGGTGGCACTAATAGCAATTTGCTCAATTGTTTTGGCAATCTCTTCAACGGCTTTGGCTGAATCCTGGGATATAGCTGTTAGCTTTTTAGATGTTTCAGTAACTTGGTTCGTTGTTTCTAATAACCGATTTAAAATTTGTTTTTGGTTGCTATTCGTAGCTTTGATTGCTTGTCCGAGAATACTAAACTCATCTTTTCTGTTTATCAATCGTTCCATAATTCTTTCAGTTGGCAAATTCTCATGGCTATTTTTATACAATACAACATCCGTTTGTATTTCTTCAATCTCGTTCAACACAATGTCAGTAGGAATTACGCCCATGAATTTCCCCTTGAAAATAATTGGCATAACAACACTCGCCATTAAAATCTTTTTACCTTTAATATTTTCCACATAAGGCTCAGTTATCGTGATTTTGCGGGTTTTCTTCGGAACAGTGTACCATGGCTGATGATAGATTTCCTCAAGACTAATGACCTTAATGCCTTCATCCTGATCACGATAAACATAGGCTGTAAAAGTACCTTTATCATAATAGTCTACATCTAAAAAACTACTGTCTTTCCCGTCAAAAGCATTTGGTTCCCAAAATGAACTTAAAGCGAGAAATTCGTTATTATCCATTAACAATTTCTTTTGAATCTGTATGACCATATCACGGTCAAACTTTTCACTCTTCAAAACGGAAATAATTTCGTCATTCAGTTGTTTAACCAATTTCACTCCTTTTTCTAAAACCATATAATCTCCAAGTGATCCCCTTTTTAAATATTCTATGGAGTATTCTAATAACTCAAAAATTCTTCTTATCTGCAGTAAACAAATGATCATGAAGCCGCTAATACTAACTAAGAGCAAGGGAAACGCATAACTGGTATTTCTAAATATGAATCCTAATAAAACCATAACACCTGAAAATACTAACATCGCCTTGTAATGTTTCAATCTTTTACTCAAAAGAACTACCTCCCTGTAAGATTCTAATTTATTGGCTTTGGGCGAAAACCAACTTTCCTTTTGTTGAACTTACAAAAAAAGGTTCCTCATAAAAACCCGGTAATCCGGGAAATAATGAAGAGCCCCATTGCCCATATTCCTTTTTCATTCATAATCTTACTCATTCGACATGTTTATTGATATTCCTTTCGGTAGGAGAAATTATATAAACCGCTATAATTGTTTGTATCTTGACACGTGGTGGAGCCATCAATCCCCTCCCACTAAGTGCGCTTGAAAGCCAAGGGACTATCAGCCCGTCACCGTCTTACCGCCAATGACCGTCCTCTGAAAAGATATATTTGTCATGCTCACTGCTATGTGGCGGGATTCGGCTCGGAAGAGGATTCCCATGCCCTAATATCCGGCAGAGTAACAGCAAGCACTATTCCCAGGATTGGAAGCAAACTGATAATGTTTATTGTTAATGGTAGACCAAAGCGATCAGCGACTGCTCCAAGTAAGGTTACCCCAATTGAACCCATACCGACTCCAAAACCAAGCAACATACCTGAAGCAAGTCCAATATTATGAGGCAGTAACCTTTGTCCGAATACCACAGTCGTGGAAAAAGTCGAGATCAGTGCTGCTCCGACAATAAAAGCTAGAACGGGGATCCAAGTGCTGTTTAAATGCAAAAAAGGATAGATTGTGATTAGGCTAACAATCATAGAAACCAACAATCCGTTTTTTCCTCCAAAACGGTCGGCAAAAGGACCGCCCAAAATCGTGCCTACCGCCCCTGCGATTAAAAATGTACTCACTAAATATTCAGGTTGGGTAATTCCTCTAAAACTTGGAAAGTAAAATGGAATAAAATATACCAGACCGGATTGTATCCATGATCTTATCGTTACATACAGTAGCAATATTGTTAAGCTCCCGGCCCTAACCCTACTTTTTGCAGTTTGTTTTATCTTTTTATGATTTTGAGTTCTTTCGGCCAAGATCGACTTAAATCTGGGCAATAAAAACATGAAGAGCAGCGCGGCCAAAGCCCCAGGAATTATAACCCCCTTAATCGACTTCAGTCCGTCAAAACTTAATACAAACACAGCCAGCATAGGACCAAGGCCAAAGCCGAGATTTCCTCCCACCGAGAAAATCGCCATTGATGCCCCCGCTTTGCTTTCCTCGCTGAGATAATGGGCTAATTTAGATCCTTCAGTGTGGTAGCCCGCTACCCCAATGCCGCTTAATAGCACCGCTAGCAACAATAGTCCGTATGAGTGGACCATACCTGTCAGAGCCAAACCAAAACCTGAAAGAAGAAGACTTACGGGCATTAACCAAGGCATGCTGTAGCGGTCGCTTAGCACTCCGAAAATCGGCTGGATAATAGCTGAACTAAAGGTAAATGCAAGTGCGATTATACCAACTTGAAAATAGCTGAGTTGAAAACTTTTCGCTAACACAGGCGTTAAAATCGGAAGGATCCCCTGACCCAAATCAACAACTAGATGACCAATGCTCAAAAAAATTAAGTACATATTGTTCAAATTACTGCGCCTCATTTCTCAGACTAAAAAGATAAAAATCTCTCTTCTCCATAATTTCTGCCAATCTCATCTTACGATTGAATATTCAGTCATAGCTTCAACATTATTTTTTATCGCTAACCACTAGAGTAACTCGCTGGCTAGGCGTCTCTGCTTCTCATCGACGCTTTTATAACGAGCTGTAAAGCGCTCCACAAGTTCCATACTGAAAAAAGCACCTTCAATAGAAGATGCCTCATGCTCTTGAGCAAAATTACATGTTTTCTACAAATTGTATACTAACACCGTTGGGGTCTTTAACATGAAAAAACTTAATATGAGGATTAGGTTGGAAAGGCCCACTTTCTACTTCGAGTCCTTTTTCTTTTATTACCTCAATCATATTGTCAACCGACTCAACTTCAAAGCCTAAAGAAATGCCCTCGGCATTACCCGTTCTTTTTTGGTTTGGATCACAAACAAGTTCGACTTTTGTTTCTCCCTCTCCTAAAAAAGAAATCTCTACTCCTGGCCCTGCCGTAAATCTCCTACTAATTGAAAGCCCCACAATCTCTTGATAGAATTTCAGAGAATCGTCCATATTCTCAACCGTAATCGTACACCAGCAAAAGTTCATATTCTCACTCCAAATATTCATTAATTTTAGTTGAATATATCACATTTTATATTTGACAACAAACTGGAGATTCTTGAATTAGTAGGTTAAACCACGCGATTGAATCAATTATCCTGATGATTAATAAGTATTTCAAATAATTCCTTAATTTTGCCACAGAAAGTGCACCCAGTGGGGGGGCTACTCCCAGGAATAGCCTCATCTAGGGCATCTACATCTACCTATGTTCAACCTCCATTCCCGTTTAATCCTTTTTGCTTTCCATCATAATATCCTTTAGTGCTGTGTCTGGCTCGTGATACCGACGATATAAGTGTGTAAACGTTGTATAGGTACATAGCTTATTGAGCAAAGGAATTCTCATAAGCCAGGAAAAAATAAGGTAGGCTGCAAAAAATGAACTCAATGTGTAAATGTAATCGAACATTATCTTAAAGAAGAAGGAATAATGTTCGATAATTATAATTTCATTTAATCTATTTAATACATACAAAGATACCGGTATCGTCGCAACAAAATATAATACTATTGCAAATGAATGGCTTGATTCAACGGCTTTATTGGGGCAATAACCCATACATCTCATACAGCTCTCACAAGAAAATGTCCAATAAGGACGGGGCTTATTCCTTCCCGTCATTCTTATTGCCTTAAGTGGACAGCTTTCAGCACATAAACCACAACCAGTACAACTTGCTGAAGCAAAAAATAATTTTGAAAAGAAAAATCGGCCTATGATGAGGTAACCTAAAGAAATCCAACTCAGGAACAAACCCAATAATAGGGATAAAATCCCCCTAAACATTCTTTTTCCTTCTATAATACTTGCCATAAAGGAATCTGCTTTTACCTTTGCTCTGGCGATGATGAACTTGGAGTTTGCTAGATTCAATCCCCAATGCAATGACATCCAGTTAGAGGGCATATCCACCCCCATGACTCCACGTACTATGTAACCTTTCATTATAAGCAGGAGCGCAATAAGATAACTGGCCGTACCTTCCATGCCCGGAAACGGAATAGAAGCAATTCTGGTACCAGCTCTTGTCGCTACCACAAATGCATGTTTTCCCCTTCCAGGCGGTAAGTGCAATGTGTATCGAATTACCTGCCAAGGTGCGGTAAACCCATGCGTTGGGAAAACTACCCCTAACAAGTCCTTTTCTTCTTCAAGATCAGATTTCTCACAGTAGTTTGATATCTGATACAGTTTTGAGGTTATCCCTTTTTGGTCGGCTATTTCTGCCATCCATGTTGCTACTCGATAAGAATTTCCTGTTCCACTCATGAAATATATTACCATTGAACTATACTGCATACTCCACCCTCCAGATGAACATCTGACTTTAGACTCCTACCTTTCCTTTTTCGCCGAACTTCATGTTTTTCCTCCGACCAATCACCAAATCTTTCTATAAACTATATAAATAATAAATATGAGAAGCTCGTTGGACATAGGTTCCAACGAGCTTCTGCGAAGAGCAATCCATACCGCACTCATATAATATGCTTTAGATATCTTCGTCATCTTCATTTTGCAAACATACTCTAGTATTTCACCTGACTGGCAGTTAAGGGTTTTACAAATTGTATCAAGTGTTGATTTTAAGGATTCCTTATAAGGGAGCTTGTTTTAACAAATACCCAAGTAATGGTTGACCACCAGAACAAAAAAGTAAAATAAGCAAATAAGGGATAAACCCAGGGTTTAAAATCAAATAAGCCTACATTATGAACTAAATAACCATATCCAACACTAAAAGCTCCAAATCCTAAAACATAAGCGTATTGAAATAACTTTCGTGATGGTAAAAATCGAAGAAAGATCATAACAGTCAAGATCCAGCTTGGAGGGGAAAGTAAATTTTGTCCTAAAATATTAAATATGCCAGCATTTTTAAACCAAATAATATGTAGTACATTTTGAAATAAACCAACTACTATTAGATCACCTAATCCTCCAAAAAGCACACCATAAATAAAGTAGTTTTTCAAATCTCTTTGAGGAATGGTTAGCAATACAACTATAAAAGCTATTAATATGTACGTTGGATAAAATAAAGTATGCAGCATAAAAACACAACCCTCTACTTTTTTTCTGGATTAGTTTGTTACCCAGGACAGTATTTATACTAAGAAATATAATTTATGCAAAAATTATATTTCTTATACAGAGAAAGTCGGATCGAGTTTATTCGCTAAAGATCCAATTATATCGAAGTTAAGAGGACTCAGTGGCCTCCTCTGTCGTTAAAGTTGTAAATCATATCATTCTCAGATTTGACATGAGCTCACCATCATGCTCCGCGATAAACTCCTCCCTCTCCTCTTCCGGGATTCCAAGGAGGATGAGCGCTGGGCAGGCCACGTGGCCAGAGAAGTTGCTTTTTATGCCAAGGCGCTTGATTTCCAAATAACGGTGATTGATGATCGTGCGACATTTGCTCTGCCTGAGTTTTTCATAGGTTCTCATTCTGTTATTTGCAGTGATTTTGCTACTGGAATCAAGAATTACCAGCCTAGCAGTGATACTTATGTCGTCATTGCGACCAGAAGTCATCCGACAGATGCGGAGTGTCTCAAGGAGATTCTCAACTTTCGAATATAGTACGTATGCCCCTCTTGGACACCATTGAAAACATGCAAAACAAATCTGACAGTTTTCCAGTTTCCATTTTGGCTTACTTAGGTTAAGACCGACCTCATTGTTTTACTTTTTAAAAACCCCTAGGCACGATTTTGATATGCAAATAGTGCACTAGGGGTTTTTATAATTCGATATGCCTAGAGTTTTTTCCTCTTTCTACAAAGATAAGAATAGCTCTCAACATGACATACGTATAGATTTATCTGAGATATTCCAAGAGTATCGACCAAGTGCACCTATAGGAATTTTTTCAAATAAATAATCTATAAAAGGGGCGTATCGCTTTCCGTTTTCGTATAAACGTTTTGCGGCACGCCCCCCAAATTTTTGACAATACTAAATTAGAACTGACCTAAATTGAAGGCCAACATACTATTGAAGGAGGGATAAAACATTTTGAGGCTGTTGGTTGGCTTGGGCAAGCATTGCCGTAGCTGCCTGAGTCAGAACATTACCCTTGGTATATTCCATCATTTCGGCAGCCATGTCCACGTCGGCGATTTGAGATTGAGCTGAACTCAAGTTCTCCGATGACGTGTCCAGGTTATTGATGGTGTGATCGAGACGATTCTGAACTGCCCCCAGATAAGACCGTTGGGAAGACACTTTTGCCGTAGCCTCATCAATGACCGAAACAGCAATGCTGGCACCTTCTTGAGTGGATACATCCAGTTCCGCGATACCCAGAGCGTTGGCTCCCATATCAGATATGCTGACCTTCATGATTTGCCCTGAATTGGCTCCGATTTGCAGAACTGCCCGGCCATCCTCGGTTTTTGCCTCCTTGGCCGCTGTGGTTTCAGTAAAGCCAGAAAGAGCGGCGGATGCTTCTGAGTTTACTTCCCCATCGGCATCGCTTACTTCGAAGCTTATGGCTCCAATGGCATTGGCATAACCCAAGGCGGTAGTGGTCACGGCGACGTCGCCTTGGGTGTCTCCTGCTGCTGTATCAACCGACGTAGCGCCACTGGTGACTGTCCCCATAAGATCTGCAAGAGTACTTGTCGCTGTAACGGTCAGCGAAGCGGTATTTAATTCTCCATTCACTGTCCACGATACCTTAATCATATCATCTTCTGCGATTCCCAGGCTATCTCCGTTATCATCCGCTAAGGCTGTAAGCACGGTAGTAGTATCTGTTCCAGAGGCCAGTGCGGTATTGGTCAGGACATTTGCCGAATCACTGGCAACTACTCCACTCATCGAGCCGTCCAGCAAATTCTTGGTGTTGAACTGAGTGGTTTGACTGATGCGGTCTATTTCATCAACCAACTGGGTTAATTCGTCTTGGATATTCTCCCGGTCCTCATCTGTATTGGTATCTGAGGAGGATTGAACGGCTAGTTCCCTCATTCTCTGCAGGATGCTTTCCGTCTCCGACAGAGCTCCCTCTGCCGTCTGCACCATAGAAATTCCATCTTCTGAGTTGCTGCTGGCCGTATCCAGACCACGAATCTGGCCTTTCATTTTTTCACTGATAGCCAGCCCTGCTGCGTCATCAGCAGCACTGTTGATGCGCAAACCTGATGACAACTTTGCCAAGGAATTATTGGTGCTTTTCTCGTTTTGGGTAAGTTGATTTAATGTGTTAAGTGCTGCAATATTACTATTGACTCTCATAGTGATTACCCCTCCTTGTTTTGTGTAAACTTTTTTCCATGTTGATTTATATTTAGACGTTGCGGCCCCGGTTGCCGAAACAGTCTAGATACCCCATTTCTCTAAATAAAAAACGAGCTAACTTCCATGGGGTTTTGCATCCTGCAGAACACCCATGAAAATTAACTCGTCCCTGAAAAACTATAATTTGTCTCTTACTACTCATATCGGCTCGTATTCACAGCTCAGCCAAAAAGTCAAAACATTTTAAGAACCTAATTGATTATTTTGCCCTTTACTAATTTTGGCGGCAAGTGCCCAGGTATCTCTCAGCACTCTGGCATGGCTGAGGATCTCTTCAAGAATATCCCAATCCTTTTTCAGGTTAGCTTCTGTTAGCCGCCTATACATATATTCATACATAGCCAGCAAGTCGGCAGCGATTTTGTACGTCTGGTCCAAAGTATTTTCAAAGTTAATAATCAGTTTCTTAGCTTTAATGATGTTAATATGTGACTTTTTTAAGTCCTTTTCTTCCAGGCCGGCCTGAGCCTGCCTGATTAGAATCACTAAATGAGAATAAAGCAGCAAAGTCAACTTCTCGGGACTTGAGGTAAAAACGGTGCTTTCCAAATAGGCTTCTTTATATTGCTTGGCTATCATAACTGCGATCCTTCAGCTTAACTCCGAGGGTCAACTCTCGTTTGCCTGCTGCCCTTTTGTTCTTAACTCTCATAGTGACCACCCTTCATATCCACTTAACCTCAGGCGATCCGCCCGTCGTTGCCTTTCTGTTGTTCATAAACCTCTCCACGCAGAATTTTCATTTGTATAGGTGCATCAATAGCCAAGCGTAAATCACCCCCAGCACTTTTTACCACTTTGATCTTAATATTGTCATCAATCATCACATATTCTCCAGGCTTTCTTCCTAACACAAGCATCAGCCAATCCCTCCTTGAACATTATTGCCATCAACTTCCTCTTTGAGGCTTTCATTTTTCAACTCGGTTTAGGAAAACAAAAAACAAGCTACATCCCATGAGGTTTTGCGTCCTGCAAAGCACCCATGAAAAATAACTCGTCCCTGAAAAACTGTGTATTTAATTGTGACACTCTATATATCGGCAGTTCTGATGAAAACTTTAGGACTTTTTGAGAATTATTTTTATTTTTTTGCATGACGTTTCACCTCTTCCTCGCATTAGTGTATAAATCACCGATCTTTTTATCGATGAAATACCCATGGCTTTGGGGAATTTTCTTGAAATATCCTTCACCTATGGCCTTTCTGTTTAATTGTAAACAGCGAATTTTATGGGCAGCGGTCTCCTTCAGCCGCATAATATGTTCTAAAATACACCCGCTTTGCGTGACGGTCTGGTCAAGTAAACTCTTTACCTCCCTCCTAAGCTTGAGGGTTTCTTCATTTTCCGGACACTGAACTTCTTTCAGATAATTCCCAACTAATTTTGCAAGTTGATCCATTTGACGCTGCCGTACAATGAGCTGCTTTTTGATTGAAGCATAGTCTTCTTTCTCCACAGCCTTTGTTAAATTAACCGTACCCAGCCAAAGCGCTTGAGCAAGGATTTCTTTCTCCTTGAGTAACTCCAGATATTCATTTTCCATACATCAGCTTCTCCCGTTTTTATTCCAGATAAGAGAGCAAAGAATCGATCTGACTGTTCATCTGATTGATAAAGGTCTCCATGGCTGAATACTTTTCATAATAGTAATCTTCTTTGTCCGCTAATTTATCGAGCATTTGCTCTATCTCTTCCTCGTAGCTATTGATTTGACTGGTCAAGGTGTTATCATATTCCGACCCATCGCCTTCTTGACCGGCCTTTTCAAGCAAAATTCCCTTATGTCCATCAATCCCAGTGTAGGTAGAAATATTATCCTGGAGGATATCGTAAACTCTGTAGGCTAATCCTTCCTCGCTACTCCTGACCTTCCTTTGCTCCGAAGTTAAATTCACGACCGTGGTTGTCCCCCCATAAGTAGCCGATTGTTGCGCAAACAAACTCGCGACTTCCTCCGGGTTCGTGGCGATGGCTTCTTGCAGCGCGTCTGCATCAATCACCAGTTTGCCCTTGTCTGTGTAATTGCTGCTGGCGGTTATCCCGATTTCGGTTAAATGCGTAGAGACCCCAGCCACAGATTCATATAACGCAGTCCGCAAATTCTGCAGAAGATTAGCCAATGCAGTGTCATTTTGGAGGATACCCGTCTTGGCCTTCTCTTCCCAAGCTTCGATTTCATTCTCTGACATCTCGTCTTTTTCGGCATCGGTTAAGGGCTGATAGTCTCGATCGTAGTCTTCCGAGATCGTACTGTTAAGGGAGTCGATCAAGGTATTGTAATCTTCCACAAAGCTGGTTATTTTGTCCAAGACGGCCTCGGTATCTTGAGTGAGGGATACACTTTGAGTTTCAGTGCTTTCAGCCTTGAGGTTATAGATTAAGCCGTCAATGGTGAAGGAATTTTCGCTGCGGGTATACTTTACTCCATCAATGGTGGCTGCTGCGTCCTCGCCTGCCGTATAGTCGGTCAGTCCCACATCCTGCAGGAAAGTGCTTCCTGTTTCACTGATGTCCAGGGTTTTGCCGGCGCCCATTTGATCGGCCGCCAAGACAAAGCTGTCGCTGGTTGAGCTGTATGACATGGTAACCCCGGCATCGGCAGCATTGATTTCTTCCATCATCTCTTCAAGGGTCATGCTTGAGGAGAATTCAAAATCAACATCATTGATGGTCAGCCCGATATACCCATTGGAGTCAAAGCTGAAACCTAATTGGTCCCCGATGTCCGCCAAGGTCTCGGAAGTATCCAGATAATTTGTCAGGTTACCTGAACCGGAAAATCCCAAAGTCTCTAAAGCGCCGCTGCTTTCCGCGTCACTGAGGGTGATCGTCCCAATGCCGCTCCCGGCCGCTTTTTCGATGGTCAGATACCCTGTCCCATCCCCATTGGTGTCTGAAATCGCAATTTTTCCGCTTCCTACCGCTTCATCGACTGCTTCCTGCAAGCCTGCCAGGTCTGTGATATTCTCATCCAGGTCCACCGTGTATTCCGTACCGTCGATAGTCAGTACGAAAGCCTTACCCGCCGCTTGAGTGAAATCAGCAGCAGAGTCAGCTGATATCACCTCAGTGACAGCAGAGCTTTTATAAGAAGCGGCTGTAGCCAGGTTGCTGACCAAAACCGTATGGGATCCCGCTTCGGACGATGAAGTCGTTGAAATCCCTACCACCGAATCATCACTGGAGGTTAGGGTGTATTGGTCGTAAGTTGATTGAGACAGCATATTGGAAGAAGTGTTGGAGTAATTGAAATATTCATCAGCAAAGGCCTTTAGGCTGATGGACACTTGGCGATAAGCATCTTGTTTCCATTCCGCCAGCTGTTTTTTTTGCTCTAGTTTATTAAGCGGCACTGCTTTTGCTTCCATCAAGGATTCAACGATACTATCCACATCTAAACCGCTGACTAAACCGGTAACGCGCGTCGTCGTTGAAGAATAACCGCTAATTGAGGTCATGCAGAAACCTCCTTTCCTCATTAAATCTCGGCCTGGGCCTGTTCTCCCCAACAAAAACTAAGTTAAATAATCCAGCAAGCTGTTTTGAATCACTTTGGCCCCTGCAGCTAAGGCCGCTTGATAGCCAGCCTGAGCGCTTGATAAGTTAACACTTACTTCGGCAAGATCCACCTCATCGTTTTGGGATAAAATATCAGAATACGTCAATTCATTGTCTTCCAGGCGGGTCTGGGTTTTTTGAACATAATTGGTTCTTGCTCCTAAATCCGCCCTGACACTGAGCACTCGATTGATGTCTTCATCCAAATCATTCAATAAGCCGGATAGATCCAAATCATGGGTTTCCACCGTTACTCCGGCACTGGCATCATAGCTGACCGACTTATATTGAGTTTCTCCCGCCAACGCCAATTCCAACTTGGCAAGGGTATTAAATAAACTGTCCTCTCCTTCGCCGACAATGTCACTTCCCTCTGCATTGACAGTAACCCAGCTATCGCTTCCCACTCTGTATTTGATCTTTTGTGTATCCCCCGTACCGGAGTTTTGACCATCGGCAAAACTCAGACAACCGACATCCAACGTACCACTATTAATGCCTATACTACTTCCGTCTTGAACCGTAAGGACAATTTTCCCTTCATCCTGGCTCACCTTAATCAAGGAATCCGGTTGCTCACTGCTTGCCGGGAATGCTGCATCCAGCTGGCTCTGAAGTCTGTCCACCACTGCATCGATATCATAGTCAGTACCGTCAGCCAAACTGATGGTCTGGCTGACCCCGTCCAAGGTGACGGAAAAATCAAGCTCGGGAGAGACTGCCGTAAACTCTCCAAAAGTGGCAGAAGATAGTTCCGCCTGTCCACTGATTTTATCCATATTATCCGTATAAAAACTTATCAGATCGCTATCTGCTACGGAAACATCTGCAACTCCTCCCAATGATAAATACTTCCCATTATAGGTCACTTGATCTCCTATCGTCGTGGCAACCTCTGCAAAGGGGGCTTCATCGGTTTGATAGCCGGCAAAAATAGAGCGGCCTGCATAACTGGTATTGGCAACTTCGATAATGGAATTTTTCAATTCCGTAATTTCCGTACCAATTTTTTCTAGATCATCATCTGTAAGAGTCCCATTAGCTGCCTCAACGGTTTCTTCTCGAATAGTGGCCATGATATCGCCGATCTGGCTGAGTGCTGAATCCGAATAACTCATCCAGGAATTGGCTGCCTCGGCATTTTCCTGATATTGTTGGATGTTTGCCTTATAACTTGTCAATTTCAGAGACTTGACAGCAGCTACCGGGTCATCAGAAGGAACCTCTATCTTTTTTTGCGAGGAAGCCTGGGCTTGGAGCTTGGAAAGCTTGACCAGGTTGTTATTAATATTGCTGATTGTATTTTGGATCATCATATTGTTGGTAATTCTCACATTTTCACCCCGTTTCCGCGATATTTTTATCCTTTACCACTCTCAGCCTGCTCCCAGGGAATTGATGGTCACATCCAGAATCTCATCCAGAACACTGATTACTTTCGCTGCAGCGCTATAGGCCATCTGATACTTAATCAGATTGGAAGTTTCTTCATCGAGGGATACCCCAGAGATAGAGGTTTTGTGACTGTCAATTAGCTCTACAACATTTTCGTGGATATTTGCAAGCCTTGAAGCGAGAGCTGTTTCAATGGCCATTGTCGCATAGACCGCATTGATATAATCCTCCGGTGTCCCGTTGTCAAAGACCTCCGAATCATCAAACAACCCTATCAGGTCAGTGAGATTATCACTATTCTCCGCTTCTCCAGCGGCCGAGGACGCAGCAATTTGGTCCGTATCATTGAGGACATCAGATGAGAGAGATAGGTTCTCCGCCGTGATGTTGGCATAGATCCCATCCATATCCGTGCCGCTGTTCATCAGTTCAGCTGTGGATTTCTCCTCGTAGGAAAAGAACCTTACCCCAGTGCTTTCATCCAAGCCAACGCCGCCGGCATGGCCGGAGGAATGGGATTCTCCGTCGGCATAAACCCCTTCATTATAGGCTTTGGCTAAACTCCGGGCAAAAGTATTCAGCTGATTCATGTAATAGGGAATTCCCTTGACCCCCCCATCGGAACCATCCCCCTGACACATATCCAAATAGCCTTTGATTTCTCCGCCTGAAAAAGCAACCTCATTACCAGTCTCAGCCCACTGCACACCATAGGTACCATCACTATTTTCAGAACACTCCAGCTCATTGACACTAAAATGATTCACTAAACTTACCCCATTAATTTTGACGCTGAACCTCAAATCTTTTTTTCCATTGGCTAAGGTGCCATTTGACACCTCTTTGACCTCAATGTCAGCAATGCCCGAGAGCTGATTGATCAGAACAGTCCGTTGATCCCGTAAATCATTCGCTGTATCTCCGATAGATTCTGCTTTATAGATTTGTTTGTTCAAGGCACCGATTTGCTTGGCTAAGGAATTGATCTCATCCGCTTTACTCTTAACGGCACTGTTATTCTCATCCAGCAAATCCTCTAACGTTCCGTACGTATTGTTCAAATACTCGCATAATGCGCTCCCTTCAGCCACCAGGGTTGACCGTGCAGAGTCATCGCTTGGATCATCAGCCAAATCCTCCATGGCGGAGGTAAAGCTGCTCAATGCATCATCAAGCCCGTCATCAGAAGCACCGCTCAATAAGGATTCCAGTTCTGATAAAGAATCACTTTTAATGCTGTATTCCCCATATTGAGCATTTTCCTGCCAATAGCGCTGGTCCAAGAATACATTGCGAATCTGAACAATCGATTCGATTTTCACTCCCGTCCCCACCATGCCACTGCCATTGCTTGTGGAAAGGGCCCGCGAGGCCTTTTGGCTGACCACCTGACGGGAATATCCCACGGTATCCGCATTACTGATATTATGATTAATCGTATTCAGGGCAGCCTGGCTGGCAAATAACGATTTAACGCCGACATTCAAGCCGAAAAATGAATTCATTCTTACCTCCCTGCCATCTGCTGAATCAGGGTTTCTAGCATGCCATCCAGTGTACTCATAACCCGGGCACTTGCATTATAGGCATGCTGATATTTCAACAAATTGGTTAATTCCTCATCCATGGAGACACTGGACAGCGATTGCCAATTCGACTGAACCTGTTCAACCAAAGCTTCCTGATTAGAGACATTGGAATCCGCTTCCTCCCCCTGGGTTCCTATCCAGCCTATTAACTCAGCATAATAATCGCTGATATTCATGGTCAGACCATCAAATGTAAAATAATCGCTTTCTGCAAAATCGATAATTTCCGTGGCAATAGCACCATCATTTGAACCCCCTACACTGGAAGCCGCAATCAGGTCCATATCCTGTAGCTCAGGATTTACTTGGATATTCCCTATTCCGAAGGGCAAACTTTCATTGATTTTGACAAAGAAATCTGCCCCTGTACTTCCATCCAAGGCTTCCCCGCTGCTGTGAATCCCATTGATCTTTCGCGCCATCAGATTGACAAGGATATTAAACCCTGTCCGTATTTCTGATATTAAGTTTGCGCTGTCTCCGCTAAAATTATCGTTTGCGGCATCCGCATCCACATCTGCTTCAGTCGTTCCCGATTCCGCGACTGAACTATCTTCGCCTCTGGCCTCAATAAGACCTAAGAGCATTCCATCTTTCAATTTCAATTCCAGATGACTATCTTTCCAGACCACCGTAGTAAAGGTTCCATTCGAGCTCTTGGTTTGGCAAGTTAATTCGTTTGCCTGGGTACTGTTAACCAGACTAACTCCTCCGATCGATACGTTATACATCCCCTGACTGTTTATGGAAACCTTAGTATCCACGTACTCTGATAAGGTAGCCAGTAAGCTGTTCACCTGATCTCGGTAATCATTGGCATTATCCCCATTGATCTCAGCCATGGCGATTTCTTTATTCAGCCCTGCAATCTGCCCGGCTATGGTATTGATGTCCGCAGTCATTGACTGGATTTGGGTATCCAGATTTTCTTGGATCTGATCCAGCTGATCATCAACGAGATTAAACATTGCTGTTAGGGAATCGGCATAGCCTAGAAGCGAAGCTCTGGCAGTATCGCTGGACGGGTCGTTGGCAACGTCTTCCCAAGCCGCAAAAAACTCCTCCATCGCCGTTTGGATTCCCTCATCATCTGAGAAATCGTTCACTACTGCTTCAACATCTTCAAGCGCACTGGCTTTAGTTTGCCAATAGCTGAGAGCGCTTTGCGCTTCTCGATACATGTTATCCAGGAAGATGCTTCGTATTTGGCGCACGGCTTGCACACTGGTCCCCCGCCCGACTTGATATTGCCCGCTTTTCAGATAGGATTGGTCTACTTGAACGACTTGTTGTCGCACATAACCTTCTGTTTCCATATTGGAGATATTGTGACCCACGGTATTCAAAGCCCTTTGGCTCGCTGATAAACCAGAAGCTGCTACAGACAAGCCAAAAAATATTGAACTCATCTTTCTCCTCCTTTAACCGCCCTCGCTTTCTTTAAGACTCATCTAACGCTTCATATTAATCAGAGTCTCCAGCATTTCATCGGCTGTGGTAATCAGTGTGCTGTTAGCCTGAAACCCTCTCTGGGTAGTGATCATTTGGCTGAATTCATAGGAAAGGTCCACGTTAGACATTTCAAGGGTCCCAGAAGAAATCGCCCCGTTGGCGGAAACTCCATTCGTGAATTGCCCTGAATTTGCTGTAGCGCTGTAGTAGCCTGAACCTGTTTTTTGCAGTCCGGAAGAATTAGCAAACTGGGCAATACCAATCATCCCTAAGGGCTGCTGAGATCCGTTCGAGTAAACTCCCATGATAATCCCATTGGAGTCGATGGATATATCTTCTAAGGTTCCCGAAGAATAGCCATCTATTTCTCCAGCCTCTACGGAACTGTCATCTGCACCTGTACTAAGATTTGTGAAATCCAAAGTGATTTCCAAGTCGGTAGCTCCGGTAGTCGGAGTTATCGTCAGGACTTGGGTGGTAGGATAGGATGTATCGTCTTCAACAATATCTCCATATTCATCGAATTGTAGTTCTCCGATATCAACTCTGGTAAGAATAGCGTCACCCTCTGTATCCGTCTCTCCAGAATCATAGGTCACATAGCAATCCCACGTATTGGTATCCGATTTGATATAATTAACCGTTAATTCGTGCTCATTGCCCAGACTGTCATAGACCGTCATTGAGGTGGTGTACTGTGGTTCTGTATCGTCGTCAATGTCCTCGATAGCTTCCTCAGATGAATCTAAACTGCCGCTGAAGACCACATTTTCAGTAGCTTGTGCTGAAAGAATTTTCTTATTGCCGTTATAGGCATCCGCATAAATATTTATCGCTTCAACCTCGTTGTCCGTATCGAATTCATAATCACCCTCTGCATTCGTTGAATAACTTGACCATCCATAAACGTTCATTCCATCACTGGTGACGAGATTCCCCTTCTCATCAACAGTGAAATCTCCTGCTCTGGTAAACATATAGGAACCGGTAACTCCATTGCGTACAATAAAAAAACCATCTCCTTCAAGGCTGAGATCTGTTGTATTCCCAGTGCTCTCCGTTCCGCCATCCGTCATTAACATATCTATAGAAGCCACCCCTACCCCCAGGCCGATCTGCTTTGGATTAGTTCCTCCAACGCCGCTGTCGGAATTCGCTGCCGTAGCCTTGCTTAGCGTCTGGCTTAAAACATCACTGAAAGTCACCCTCGACGCTTTATAGGCCACCGTATTGACATTGGCGATATTATTGCCAATGACATCCATCTTTTTTTGGTGAGCCTGCAAGCCGGAAACTCCGGCAAAGAGAGCTCTCATCATAGAAATTCCTTCTTTCTTTTGTCAGATACCTCTTCAATTCACACTATAGATTCCATCAATGGGGACTTTGACGCTGTTCAGACTTAAGCTGATCGTGCCGTCGTCGCCCTCTGTAGCTGATTCCAGCACCGCTGTAACTGGAACTACTTTTCCAGAATCGGTTATATTCACACTGATCTCCTCACCGATATGGTCAGTTAAATACTCCAACTCATCTTCTGAATCGCTATAATCGTCTGAGCTAATGGAATCCAACGTGGCAGTTACGCCATCGACCATGGCATAATCTTCATAGGTCCCTTTGAATACCCCTGCTACGGTTCCTTTTACGCTCATCACATCTAACGTGTCTGCATCATAGATATAGCCTTCACATGTTTTGCCGATCATCGAGGCAAGACTGAAAAGGTCCGATCGGTCATAGTCATAGACAGACGTAACATCGTCCAGTTCAACGCTTGTCCCATCAATGACAAGGCTTGCCTCACCATCGTCGAGAGTGACTGAATCTACCGTTCCCTCCACTGAAGTGACTGTACCTGTGCTATCCGTTACTGAGGCTGTGGCGTATTTTCCTGTCATGGCAATTGACTCCAGAACAGCCATTCTTGCATTCAGATTGCTCATCTGTTCAAGCACACTGAACTGAGCCAGCTGTGATACATATTCTGTGCTGTCTGCCGGATTTAAAGGATCCTGATATTTCAACTGAGTTACCAAAAGATTGAGGAAATCCTCTTTACCCAATTCACTGGAAGTACTTCTGCTTGAAGTTGTTGTTGAAGTTGTGTAACTCGTACTGTTCGCAACCGAATTTACACTCATAAATTCCCTCCGTCCCTACTTTTAGTGCTACTTTTAAAGAATGTTAGCAGGGAATTGCGGGATAATTATTGAAATATAATGTTTATTTATGATTAAATGCTCAACAATTGTGATATTTAATGGTAATCGTGTATTTTGTGATACATTATGAAAATAAAAGCTAAATTATTAACTACCCAGAGCATAATAAAAAAACCTCTGAAATAGATTTGGCATCTATCAGAGGTTTTTATCATCTTTTATATATCTTTACTGAAATAACCCTTGGATATCTTCATTTTGGGTAGTGACCGTCTTACACCCTTTTATCTTAAGAACTTGGTTGGGCAATAATCTATATCCGTACGAATAGATCGACTCAATTCGCAGGTTTCTCATTTTCCGGCGTAGTCTTCTCACCAAGTCATCTACAGAGCGCTCCGCCCCCAAATGTCCATCATTCCAAACGTATTTAAGTATTTGTTCTCTGGAAAAGGTCCTATACAAATTCTTGACCAGCAGAAGGAGAAGGTCGAACTCTTTGGAAGTTAGATTAATCATTTCTTCATCTTTTTGTACTATACGCACTATTTCATCAATTTTGTATTCAGCATATAACAGGATTCGATTTCGGTTTTTAACATTCCCATGGATATGCTCCAGAATTTTTTTGACACGCAGCACCAGTTCTTTAGGCAGAAAAGGCTTAGACACATAATCATCACAGCCCATTTCTAAAGCCACAATCCGGTCAATATTCGAATTTTGCTCCGAAATCATAATTACCGGGATATCAGGATATTTACTCTTCACTTCGCTTAATATTGTAAAGCCGTCAATAGTCGGCGTTTCTCTGTCCAAGATCCAAAGATGGGGATTCTTATCAATATTTTTGATTGCTTTTTCTCCATTAAAAAAGGACGTTGTTATTAATCCTTCTTTTTGAAGATATAAGCATAGGAGATGATTTAATTGCATGTCTGGTTCAACTAAAAAAACTTGAAACATCTATGATTACACTCCAATCAAAGTTTGCTGTACCATCTCCTTTTCCTTAAGGATAACAACATTAAATTGCGCAGGCTCAATATCCTGCAATTTAATGCCGCTTACTGCATCCATGCAATATATTCAGTTTTACTAAGGCTCGATTAATATGCACCTTATCATGAATCCCCAATGATAGCGAAACTAATGACGCACTACCTCAATGATAAAACCATGATTATATGTCATAGTACAATAGTTTTCTGAGTTTGATCTGAGTGTTTGCTGAAAATCAGCTGAATTCGCTTAAATTACTCTTTGTGACTTTGATCCCGTTTGAGTAAAATCTTCTTCTGCTTATTTTCATCGAGGACACCCTCTATGCCCTTTCCCAAGCTATGATTAAAGGCAATGACCTCATAAGGTACTTGAAGTTGTATTTATAAGATATGAAATGAGTATAGATTGTCGTTGTAAACAGATGGATTTTTGTTTGTTTAGAAAAAGCTATCCGTTTCTGAGATTATTTCACATTACTCTACCCTCGATCAAACGGTTATTACTCTCGTATTCTCGTCTTTCAAAAAGTCTGTCAGTACTTGACCCGTATATATCACGTTTATTCCCATATTCGCTAAAACTTCAGACACACCATAACTTTCTGCGCATGCTTTGCAGGCTAAAAGTTCTACGCCTGCATCTTTGATTCTTTCAATGTATTCCTGTAACATTTTATCTTCTGTTAGAAGTTTGGCCGATGGCCCCCAAACTATTAGCGTTACCTCATCCCACCATTCCTTAAGCTTTGAATTACGTGTATACATGAATGCCATACGGATAGCAACTTCCCTATCCCCGTTAGTCCAAACAACTATCAACTTATTTGGCTGACCCATATCAGTAGCACCTCCTTATTTTTGTATTCTGTCCAAGATCAAATCTACCACTTGCAGTTCCTTTGGATACTGATTGAGTACCTCGCAGCCATCCTCGACAACCATCACGAGGTCTGTAAATCTCTCCGCAAGTACCATACTGAAAAAAGCACCTTCAATAGAGAAGATGCCCCATGTTCTATTGCAAAATTACATGTTTTCTACAAATTGTATACTAACACCGTTGGGGTCTTTAACATGAAAAAACTTAATATAAGGATTAGGTTGGAAAGGCCCACTTTCTACTTCGAGTCCTTTTTCTTTCATTAACGCAATCATATTGTCAACCGACTCAACTTCAAAGCCTAAAGAAATGCCCTCGGCATTACCCGTTCTTTTATGGTTTGAATTACAAACAAGTTCGACTTTTGTTTCTCCCTCTCCCAAAAAAGAAATCTCTACTCCTACGCCAGCTGTAAATCTCCTACTAATTGAAAGCCCCACAATCTCTTGATAGAATTTCAGAGAATCGTCCATATTATCAACCGTAATCGTACACCAGCAAAAGTTCATATTCTCGCTCTCCAAATATTCATTAATTTAGTTGAATATATCATATTTCAAATTTGACAACAACTGGAGATTCTTGATTCTATTGATGTACGACTGATTGCGTAAAGCTATTTAAGTTTATTTTCATTGAATGAGGATAATGTTAGTATAGACACATTAAGCGGTATAATTTACATCACGAAATAGGAGGAATTCACATGCAATACTTATTGATAATCTGCCATGATGAGTCTTTTGCACCAAATGAGACGTTGACCAGGGAAATTATAGCTTGGAATAAGGTAATGGAAAGCAGGGGAATCCTGAAGTATGGGAATCCATTACGGCCTCCCAGCGATGCAAAAACCATACGGGTACGCAAGGGAAAATTATTACTCACTGACGGACCGTTCTCAGATACAAGTGAAAAGATAGCTGCATATGTTTTGATAGAATGTTCAACCCCGGAAGAAGCAATTGATGCGGCAGCTCAACACCCGATGGCAAAGGCTGCAACAATTGAGGTGAGACCTATCTGGGAGGATTTGTCCAATTTTATATAATTTTTTCGGATTCAGGCTGGCAATATTTCAAAAACCTTCCGATAACGTATAATAACATCGTGTGTGTTTAGTTTTACGAATACTTTACAAACTGATCACTTACGATTTGAGGAAAGTATAAGCTGTCAAATACAAATACTGTCATAGATAAGGAGAGTCTCCATCAAGGCGTCAGTTTTACTTCCACAGCAGCGTCTATTAAATGGAGTGCTCTAAATTGTCTTTTCATTAGAATTCTATTTGTGTGTTGAGGAGGGTTTTAAAAATGAAGAAAGCTTGGTTTTTAGTGGTTTTGCTCATGGTGTTTGTCCTTGTCACTTTGCCTAAGCAAGGTAAAGCAAGCAACGAAGAGGTAGCGGTAACCCAGGAACAAAGTCTACCCGTAGTCGAAACAGCCGAAAATCTGCGCAGTATCTTGAAGGAGTCTCAAAGTTCCCGAACATTGCTGGGACAAGGGAGACTCTATGCCGGTGATGTAATGTTGGGGGCAGTCAATAAATCCGCACAAACATCAGAAGTATCAGCACCCTCTTCAGCCAATTTTGATATGACGACGGGAAGTTCTGATCATTCATCCACGAATCTGCAAGTGGAGGGTGTCGATGAAGCCGACATTATTAAAAACGATGGTCAATACATCTATCAAGTAAACAATCAGGAACTCATTGTTACTCAGGCTTATCCTGCCAAGCAGATGAACATAGTCAGCCGTATAGCCTTTAAAGAGGGAGAATTTACACCACAGGAGCTCTATGTGGATGATCATTATTTGGTCTTAATAGGCAATGCTTATTATCCGGAAACTTCCTCTCCAGATACTCCAAAAGTTCAACCTCAAGTTCAGAATGGTTCCCAAGTTCAAATATATCCTCCAGTATTAACTCGATTTACCTCCAAGGTAATCGTCTATGACCTGGCCGATAAAACCAATCTGAAGAAGCTGCGGGAAATTGAGCTGGACGGGGACTATGTGTCTTCCCGTAAAATCGGTTCGAACCTTTATTTAATCGCCAACAAATATTTGGACACTTATCGGATTATGGAAGAAGGTGTAGAACCACCACTCCCCAGTTATCGTGATACTGCCGGCAAAGGGGATTTTGCAACCATAGGCTATAAAGACATCCATTACTTCCCACAATCAATCGAAGCCAATTATTTGCTGATAGCTGCTCTTGATCTGGATCAAAGGGATAAGGAAATGCAGGTTGCAGCTTATCTGGGTTCAGGTCAGGCTGTCTATGCTTCTGCCTCCAATCTCTATGTGGCAGTAACCCAATACCAGCAGGTTCATCAACCTGACTCTGATCTGCCTTCACCTGAATCTGCAGCAAAAGCGCAGCCGGCGCCAAATAACTCTTCTGCCTCCTCCCCGGCTATAGCCCCTAAAAAATTAATTCCCGGTTCCTTTAAAATAACAACGGCTCTCTATAAATTTGGACTGGCTCAAGGCGGAACTACTTATAAAGCTAAAGGTGAGGTACCAGGTACCATTCTTAATCAGTTTGCGCTGGACGAAGATAAAGATTGCTTAAGGATTGCTACAACTACTGGTCAAGTTTGGCGAACGGATGAGCTTACCTCTAAAAATAATGTCTATGTTCTTGATCAAAACCTCCAACTGACAGGTAAGCTTGAAGATATTGCGCCCGGTGAGAAGATCTATTCCGTTCGATTTATGGGAGATCGCGGCTATTTGGTAACCTTTAAAAGTGTCGACCCCTTCTTCGTCCTGGACCTTAAAGACCCGGCTGCTCCGACGATTTTGGGTGCTTTGAAAATACCGGGCTACAGCGATTATCTCCACCCTTATGATGAGAATCATATCATTGGTTTCGGCAAAGAAACCATCGAACTAAGCCAAAACGCCGGTCAAGGCATCCTTCCCGGTGAAGCTGGGAGCTCGACGGCCTTTTACCAAGGCCTTAAGCTTGCCGTATTTGATGTAACGGATGTTGCTCATCCTGTCGAGATGTTTAAGACGACTATTGGCGACCGCGGAACGGATTCCGAAGTGCTTCGCAACCACAAGGCCTTGCTGTTTGATAAGGAAAGAGGGATTTTATCCTTCCCCGTTACCCTTATGGAAGTTGCCAATCCAGGTGGCGTCAATTCAAGAAACGGCTTCCCTGACTATGGGCAGTTTACCTATCAGGGTGCTTATGTTTATCAAATCGATCTGGTCAAGGGCTTCACCTTAAGAGGCAAAATAACCCATCTTAAGGATGAGGACATCTTGAAATCCGGTCAGTATTATCTGAACAGCTCTAAGGCCATAGAACGGATTATTTTCATCAAAGACACCCTCTATACCCTTTCCCAAGCTATGATTAAAGCCAATGATCTTACTTCACTGCAAGAGGAGAACAGCTTAATTCTAAGGCGATAATGTCCTGTTTTGACTCATCATTAGTTCAATAAGGACTTCTTTATCCCCCATCTTCGCTCGTTTTATCATCTTGATAGACTCGTTTTCCAAAGTTCTCCCCTCACCTCTATACCTACGAGTTCTATCTTACCTGATCAGTTCATTTTTGGGGAGATATCAGCATAACGTCCAACAGTACCTGGCCACATTTCAGCACATTCCCATAAAATGCTGCGATGGATGATTTTGCATTGGGGATTTTGCACTCCCTCTGGCTCACATTTACACATCTTGACAATAGCAAAAAATGACATTATAATAAGGTGAATAATTTTAAAAGGTGGAGTATTGATGTCGGTTCTATCTGTTACGGTGGGTCTCAACTAAATATAGTTGCAAAAGGCGTTCGATTAACGGGAAGTATCCCGTTTGTTGTGTTGCCCTTTTGAAAAACACCTAACAGACTGCTTCTATACTTCCAATCATTGATGCGCGTGACAGGGTGTGCTTGTCGCGTCGTTTTTATGTTGAGATTTTGCCCGCAGGAGCATTTTGCACTTTTACAGGTGTAGTATGTTTTTCTGCGGGCTTTTTATTTGATTAATTTTGTTATAAGGAGATACCAAATGAAAAATTATATAACTCTAGAATTTGACAAAATCCTAAAGCAACTTGCAGATAAAGCACAGTCTAATCTTGTTAAAGCTCGCTGTCTCGCCCTTACGCCATCATTGAATGAGGCGGAAGTAAGACGGCGCCTAGATGAAACAACCCAAGCCAAAAGAATTATTGAACAGATTGGGACCCCGCCCCTTCCCACTATGACGGATCTGCAAAAGGTCATCGACCTGATAACTATTGATGCAATGCTAACGCCTGATCAGATTGCCCATGTTTCGTCCTTCCTAGTATCTTGCCGAAGAATAAAAGCTTACCTCGAGAAAGCTAAGTCGACAGATATCATCATCGCCTGGTACGGTGAATCAATCAACCAATTATCCGAGCTTGAAAATGAAATCGAGCGCTGCATCCGGAACGGTATTGTCGATGATAAGGCGTCAACTGAGCTTGCCAATATTCGGCGACATACCTCTATCACGATTGATCAGATCAAAGCAAAGCTTGATGCACTACTCAGGAAAAACAAAACCTGGTTTTCGGAGAGTTTTGTTTCCTTAAGAAACGGACACTATACTTTGCCAGTTAAGCGTCAACACAAGAACAATGTCGCCGGTTCGGTTATCGACCTGTCGCAAACCGGAGGGACCTGCTTTATTGAGCCGACATCTGTGGGCAGACTGCAATCAGAGCTGTCCGCACTGCAAATTGAAGAAGACAGCGAAGTCAGGCGTATCCTGTATTCCCTAACGGCTCTTATAAGCGATAGTCTTCCGACTATTAAGCAAAACATCGAGACCATGGAAACACTGGACTTTCTCTTCGCTAAAGGTAAGCTAAGTTTGTCGATGAAAGCCTCGTCCGTCATCATTAATTCTGAAAGAAAAATCCTGATGATCAACGCCAGACATCCCTTGCTTAATCCCGAGACTGCCATACCTTTAAACTTTGAAGTTGACTATACAACAAATGGCGTCGTTATCACTGGCCCGAATACGGGTGGCAAAACCGTAGCCTTAAAAACCGTAGGACTTCTCTCTCTGATGGCACAAAGCGGACTGCATGTTCCCGCAGAAGAAAACAGTATTTTTTGCCTGCACAATCTGGTGTTGTGCGATATTGGCGATGGGCAAAGTATTACCGAAAATTTGTCTACTTTTTCTTCTCACATTAAGAATATCATCGCGATATTAAGCCAAGCAAATCATGAATCACTGGTCCTTCTCGACGAACTTGGCTCCGGAACTGACCCGGCCGAAGGAATGGGACTGGCAATTGCCATATTAGATGAGCTGAGCGCGAAAAAGTGCCTGTTTGTTGTGACAACCCATTATCCGGAAATCAAAGAATACGCGGCAAATAAGCCTGGGCTTGTAAATGCCCGCATGGCCTTCGACAAAGAGAGCCTTTTGCCGCTCTACCGGCTGGAAATCGGAGAAGCTGGGGCGAGTTGCGCGCTCTATATTGCAGAAAGGCTGGGTATGCAACAACACATGCTGATACGCGCTCACGAAGCCGCCTATGGAAATTCAACTAATCAATACGAGGGTGCGCTACAGCAAAGTAATCCGTTACCTGCTCAGGCCACTATAGTACCCCAGATTGTCAAACAAGAAGCATCAAAGCCAAAAGTGCCCTCTCGCAGCGAAACGTTCAATCTTGGTGACAGCGTCATTGTCTATCCTCAAAAAGAAACCGGCATTGTCTACGCACGTTCCAACGCTAAGGGCGAAATTGGCGTTCAGATTAAGGGAAAGAAAAGCCTGATAAACCATAAACGGCTAAAATTGCGTATTGCCGCCAGTGAACTCTACCCCGCTGATTATGATTTCTCCATCATCTTTGACAGTGTATCAAACCGAAAAGCCCACCATCAGTTGGAGAAAGGGCACTATGAGGGGAATGTGATTGTTAATGAGTGGGATAGAAAATGAAGATAACTCACACTTGCCATTTGAAACAAGTCAGTTTTACGGTGAAAGGAAGAATAAAATGAGCATAATAATTCGTCTGGAAAACGAAAAGGATTATCAAGAAGTAGAAAATTTAACAAGGGAAGCTTTTTGGGATCTCTATCAACCGGGATGTACTGAGCATCTGATTGTTCACAATATCCGCAAGGGTTCCTCTTTTATACCCGAACTGGATTTTGTAGCTATATTGGAGGATAAGATTGTCGGCAATATTATTTATACCAAATCAACCGTTGTGGACAAGGATAACAATGAGCATGGGGTGATAACCTTTGGTCCCATAAGCGTTTTACCGTCTTGTCAAAAGCAAGGAATTGGATCAGCTCTGATTGCACATACCAAAAAGCTCGCTCAAGCTATGGGATATAAGGCCATTATCATCTTCGGAAGTCCTGCCTACTATCACCAGTTTGGTTTTGAAAGTGCAGCAAACTTTGAGATAAGTACTGCCGAAGGAGCAAATTTCGAAGCATTCATGGCGTTAGAGTTGTCTAAAGGCGGTCTGCAAGGCATAACTGGAAAGTTCTCTGCCGATCCTGTCTTCGAAGTCAATCAAGAGGAACTAGAATCGTTTGAAAAGGAATTCCCCTATAAAGAAAAACATGTTACTGATACGCAGTTCAAATAACAGTCTTATCAACAAAGGCATCAGAACTTATAAGTTCCGATGCCTCATCTTTAAAAATAACGATTCCTATTCCAACATTTAATATGGTAATGATAGCTACGCGGAAATCATACACTGGTTTCTTCCAGCTAATTTGCCCCGATAAAGAGCCTCATCTGCGCTGGCTATTAGTATGTCTAAGGAGGTGTTTTCCCGGTATTGACATAATCCAAGGGTCATCGTAACACTCTTGCCGATATCCGCGTAACAGTATTCTGCTACTGCCCTACGTATCTCATTGGCCTTGCCATGAATCGTATCCAATTGCTCCGTCTCCAGTACTATTAAGAATTCCTCGCCCCCCCACCGGCCAACAAAACCACAGCCGCCAATAGCTGCCCTTAATACTTCTGATAAAAGCACAAGGATTTCGTCGCCTTTAACATGCCCGAACTGATCATTAATCTCTTTAAAATGATCAATATCAGCTAAGCCAATGTAAAAGTCCTTTTTCTGCTCAATAAGTTCCTTAATTTTGGCTAACGCCAACCGTCTGTTAGGCAATTTTGTCAGATAATCTGTTTTAGACATGACTTCCATTTCCTCCAAAGCCTCCTGTAAATCGGAAGTCCGTTCCTTAACCAGGGATTCAAGATTACTGTTCATAAGCTTAAGCTCTGACAAAATAGCTTTATTCTCTACAGAGAGCTGCTCAGCTCTGGTAAAAGCATTGGAAAATCTGGCAGACAAGGTATAGGCCTGCGTAAAGGTAAATACTGAAACACCAAAGGGAATTAGGGAAGGGGTATTGCTAAGTGTGATATGGTAAATTAAATCATTGATCAATGTTATCCCTAAAAAAGCGAAACCCAGAAATACGATATTTGCAAAAGGAACACTTTTAAATACGCCAATAACCAAGCGAATCATTGCATAGCCTAATAATATAAATGCAAAGACAGCATAAATCATCAATAGCCTGTCCGCTGAACTATAGGGAATCCATAGGATGAGAAAACCAAACACTGATCCCAGAGCGATACTGAACTTGACAAACCATTTGGCGAATAGGCCATCCAAAGCATAGTATAAGAATCCACACAAAGCTGCAAAACCGATAAACACAGATAGATAAGCCATTCGCCCGTAAACAAAAAAACTGAGATTTAAATAACTTGGTAAAAAGCGTTCTCCTACCAATAACATACGGAGTGCAAACAAGAGGCAAAAAACCCCGAAATAAAGGGGTGCACGATCCTTTGTCCTCATAATATATAGACCAAAATGATAGATTCCCATAATGAGCAACATACCAAAAAGGAACAAATCCCTGCCTAAACCCAACTGTACTGCTTGGGAAATCTGGGAGGCTAATCCGATTTTGGGCGCCACGATGGTACAATCTTCCGCTGTAAAATCAGATGTCTGATAAATTAGTTCCACTTCATTACTTTCCGGATTAAAGTAGGTGGTGAGTATATTGTAGTAAGGTACGCTATTCTCCCAGCCCGTTCCGACTTTTCCCACTTTACCGTGTAGATTGCCGTCAATGTAGAGTTTAAAGGATGTCAGTATGATATCTGTCCTTAGTCCATAGGTCTTCCTACCCTCAGGCAGTTTTATAACCAACCTCATGGTGCCATAGAATTTATTTTCCGCAAAAGGCTTGATGGGTGCCATGCTCTTTTGGGTGCTGGGTATTTCTAGAGGAGTCGGCATAACGTCCTGGCCCTTTACAAAGTCTTCGTGGGTCAGAAACCGATTGAAGTAAAATGACCATGTGCCTTCTAAACTAACAATTCCATTTTTCTCAAAGGACCAGTTGCTTAAATCCAAGACACCGTTGATTGGTTTTGGTGGCTGTGCGGCAGTTGGTTTATTTAAAAATAATGCAGCTGATAAAAGAATGATTAGCATTATAATTACAGATATCGGAGCGATTTTCTTTCTCATAATATCATCTCTACTTATTCAGTCTGGCCCCGTCAACAAAGTGAAAAGGCTGCAGGGAGGGCATATTGTCCCCTTTGTTGAAGTCATCCGGGCAATACCCGTTTGGTACGTATTCTGTAGAGATGAATCCCATCGCCATAAAGGTCCCTGCTGTTAATTCACTGCAAAATACTTCCGTATCGGGCGCTGGTTTATTAAAAGCTCTGCCTTCTATATAGTATTTCAAGGCATTTTCAGCCGTTGGAAATCCACAATCATAGACTTTGTTGATGAAATCCTTAAGCTGTACCAGCTCCGGTTGCTTCAACGAACGATTCAAATATTTCACCAGAAAATGCGTATCGTAATGTTGATTTACATCCACCTGGATACGATCATGCAGTGATACGAGCATGGGGCCGTTTTCTTTGGCTTTGCCGGTCAGGTAATCCGTCAGGCCGTCACCGGAGGCTGTCGACTCCCAAAAAAGAGGGTCTTCGCCGGTCATGCCGATGTCCTTGGGTAAAACAACCATACCCACGTGTGACCAGTATGACCATTCAATCAATTCGATCAGCTTACTTGTCGTTTCTACACCATGGAATAAAATCAGATCCCCGGTTTTGAGGCTGTCTTTTACAGCATTGTAAGCTATCTCTCTAATCATAGTCTTCATCATCCTTTTAATTTATTAGCAAAACCCTTGCCCGCTCCAACCTTACCCCTGTCTCTCATGAGTTAAATTTACCTTGCATTTAAACACTAATCTTTCTTTTTCGAGTTAACCTTTAATATTCCGCGTGATTTCTTTATTCCCTTCCAGAAAATTGGCAAAAAGCAAAAAAAAAGACCTAGTCTTCCACGCGCTTGCGATTTGGCTTAGAACTCATTTTCATAACGTTTGAAAGATTCATAATAGGTTCGCACGTTTTCCAACTTTGTCCACTGCTTCACATCAACTGGCTTCTCATCAAGATCATAAATTTTTGCTCCACGCAGGGCAAGCAGAAATGGCGAATGTGTTGATACTATTTTTGTTCAATTTCGGTAACACATTCGCTTTTGATCTTTTCAACCAAAAATTGCAGTGCGTCAACAACATGTGGTCTGATATCGCCGCCTATCAGTACATACATTATGTCGTCGCCAAGTTCAAGTTGGCCTTCATTAAGCCAAACCCTGACAGAGAAAATACCATCCAGCTTATAGGTTTCAGCAATCGCAGTATCAACCTTTGCTGCATCATAAGTAAATTCCATTCCCGTTACCATTGAACCGTCATCAATGCCTTGGCGTACCTTGGCTTTAGGTGTTTGGCGCACAACACCATTATGAACTAAAAACATCCCTTCCTGTAAAGCCGTCGGGTCAGTTTTTGCTTCTTTGAGCCATTCATCCATTGATGGCGATAGCTTTTTCATTTTTTCATTAATCATAAACTAATACACTCCCATTCTGTTTATATCGCCAAGGATATTTCCAATCGAGGTTTCCTTGGGCTCGTTGCTCCCGGGTCCGATCGCAGGTTTCTTGATGAATATCCAAGATGTCATTCCAGAGAAGAGCTGACTCCTTACGTAGGCGATCTACAAGATCGTGCTGCACTGGCTAAACCTCAAGGGGATCTTAGAGACGAGAATATCGCAATCTTTCTTCATATCCTTTGACAGATCGTTTTCGCGTTTGGCTTGCTTGACACCCACTCTATTCACCTTCCTTCAAATTAGGGATTGATATGATTAGATTATATCAGAGAGCCTCGACAAAATTATGTAGGGAGACGCAATTTATCCCCCACTTAAACACTGACTCTTCCTCATATTTTTTTCCATTAATATTTTCAGCTTATTAAAAAATAAAAGCACAACTCCAACTAATGTAATTAACCATTATTTCGTTACGTTCAGTTATACTCTTAACTAGACTTCAACTAATTTCTTAACATACCTGCCATAAATACCATTATCTAAAAATAAACCTTCTTCCAGAACGTAATAAAAACGTTCTGGAAGAGGGTTATTTCTTGCTATTTCCAACTTCCCATTATATAAGCACTTATACTCGATTACCTCCACTTTCGAGGACGCCTTCATCCCCGTGACTGAAGTCAGGGGCTTTCGGCTACGCAATCGTAAAAGGACACTATGGTACCTCAAAGACTAACTCAACAAATTGCAATAATTAAGGAGATAATTTTTATGGATAGGCGTATTGCAAAATCCAAGCAGGCCATTATGGGTGCTAAATTGAGAATTTCACAGTCTCCAGTTTAAAAATTGCCGGTTTTGAGATGGACTAATCTAGATTAGCCAGACCTCGAAACCGGCAATTTTCAATCATCTCCTCGGACACAGCCTCCACAACATCCTTCCATTGATGGGCCGGTTCCTTCACCAGTTCCGCCGGCACTGTCTCCGCCAACCGGGTTTGGCTGTCACCAGAGCACTCTTTGACCTGCCGGACCGCTTCCGCTACCTGATCCTCATAGTGATGTTGTTTCAATAGTTCCGCCGCAATCTTTTGGCCCAGCTTATCCTGAAGGCTTTGATCCAGGCTCTCCTGCATGATCCTTGCGGGGGGTATCACTTTGCCTTTATCGTGCAGTTGGATTTTCCCCTCCAACCAGGCCAGAAACTGGGGAGTACTCATGGCATTCAGCTCCACTCTGTAGTTCTGTAGCCATCTCTCCCACCGGGAATCAATATAGCTGGCCACGCCCTTCTTACGGCTAGATTTTTGCACCGTTTCCACCTCCAACCCCATGGCGATGGCTTCTTCAGGGTCTAAGCCCAGATTGATGATCTTCACTTTTCTGCCTGGCCTGGCTCCGGTTTCATTTTGCAGGGTATCATAAATGATCGTGCCATAAGCGTCGGCGTCATGAATGCAGAAAAAGGTGATCTCTTCCTCTGAATTTTCCCCGAGGGCATCCAGCAAATCCTTGACCGCCCGGCTGGCATAACCTTTACTGGTGAGCAAGGCCAGATCATATTTCTCCGGGATTTTCTTTTCCTTGAGCACATTAAAGAAGCCCTCTTTTTCAATATACAGGACTTTGTTGAAGGTCCAGGCGGGCTTCTGATAATTTTCCACTGCGATGGTGCCGATGGGAATATCCTGACCGCAATGGGGGTGATACAGCGTCCCCCGCTCATCCCGGTACATCAGCGGAATGTCGCCGTGTTCCGCCTCATAACTGCCGATCAGATCCCGGCAGAAATAGTTGTAATCGGGCTCTTTACCCGTTTCACGGATCACGTAGGGCCGGACGGCATAATAGAGCTGACGCAGGCTGAAGCGGTATTCCCCATTGCCGCTGGCTTTGGCAATGGCTTTTTCCAGGCAGTCCGCCACGACTTCTTTCTGGGATTTCGTTTTAATCCCAGGGGTGGGCAGGGAGTTTTGGGCTCTACTGATCGCCTTTTTAATGCCGTCTCGAATCTCGGCGGCGATGACCGAGAGATCTGGCTCTTTCCCGTCCGTCACAATGGGAATATAGGGCGTCATGATATTGATTAAAACAGCCGCAGGCTTGGCCTTAACCGCTAACCTTAAGCCACAGCCGAAAAGATTCAACTCATTTTTGCGGTGGTAGATATTGACCTCGCCGGTCACCGGCGATTTGTTGAGCAATACCGTGAGATGGGGAGTATCGGAGATCGCCGCATAGACTTCTAGGACAAAGGGTATTTCTGCCTCCTGGTTCCCTTTCATCGTCCTGACCTTAAAGACAGCGGATGATTTACAGTAGCCGTCCCAGTCAACCAGCTGGCCAATCCGCCCCAGCCGCTCCGGGTTAACATTTTTAACCTGGTCTCTCAGCTCACCTAAAAGCCCTTCTGTTTCGCTAAAGCTTAAAGCAGCGGCGGGTGTCTTGGTATAGTTAACGGCTATTATCCCTGCTTTTCTGCCGGTACAGCCGTCAAATAACGCGATCAGTTCCCTGACTGATCCGCTGAAGGATTGAAATAATTCAAAAAAGTTCTCACTGGTATACCAATAGGGAGAGGTCTTTCCCCGGTAGGTTTCACCTTGGGCATAGTCCTTGGCCAGGCGCGCCAATCTTGAATTGATGGGCATTTTACCTAAGGTAAAGCTGATTTTTGTCCCCTCTTCGTGATAAGGGCCTAAGCTTTCCGGGAGAGCCCTACCGTCCTTTTGCCAATGGATTTTATAGGTTTCCCCTCGGGTGGAAAGATAGAGTTCGCCGCCCGATGCTTCTACTGCCCCGGCTACCACGCGCAGGCCGTTTCCCAGCGCCCCTCTGGTGGGTAATCTTAAATACTTGGAGGATCTGAGCGGCCTGCTGATGGAAAACAATTCGGGATCCAGGCCGCTACCCTGATCCTTGACATAGAAAAAATCCCCCTCATAACCTATTTCACAATCGCCGCCTAGGTCCAGGGCATTATCCACCAGTTCCTTGCAAACCAACATGGATAATTTGCTTTTAGGCACCCCTGCCTTTTGGGGCAGTGTCTCCATATTTCTGAACAATTTCCAGTCTTCCCGTTCAAAGAGCATACTCTGCATTCATTCCTCCTCAAAGAAATACTGAAATATAATATGTTCAGGCTCTGAAAAAGGTCAGTCTGGTTGACAAATTACTTTAAAGCAATCCTGTTATTTCGCTGATTAATTCTTTCAGATGGTTACATGCGCTTAACAAATCTGTACAGGCCAAAGAAAAAAGAGTATCCACTCTATTTTTGAAATTATCAGGATGAATAGCCAACCGCGAAGGGTTGGCATAATCAATCCCAACATAAAAACGCTCGGAAACCGAACGTTTTAGAATATAGACTTATATTAAATTGCGTATTCTCTTCTTCCTTCCACAATAGCATATGTTCAATCGTTTCTTCCGATTTTAGCATATATTTTTTGCACCGCTGATTTTCCCTCAGGAGACTAAAACGCTTTCATCAACGATTTTTCCTCTCAACTCTAAGGGCGAAATTGGCGTTCAAATTAAAGAAAAGAAAACCCTGATAAACCATAAACGGCTAAAATTACAAATAGCCGCCAGTGAACTCTACCCCGCTGATTATGATTTTTCCATCATCTTTGACAGTGTGGCAAACCGAAAAGCCCGCCATCAGCTGGAGAAAGGGCACTACAGTACTCGGAATTAAGATTACTGAAACAATCCAGATACCAAGGCCATGAGTGCAATCATCATTAAGAAGGATTTTGATTTATATTTTTCTTCAAGGTATCGCCTTTTATTCCATACGCAGCGTAGAAATAACTGAGGGAATAGTCTCAAGCAAATAGTCAATGTCCTCTTCGCTGTTGTACTCATTAAGCGTAATACGCAAGGTACCATATGCAAGCGATTCGGACGCTCCCGTTGCAAGCAGGATGCGTGAGGGCTTTACTGAGCCTGCACTGCAAGCGCTCGCTGAACTGGCATAGATGCCGGCCTTGCTTAAAGTTGTTACAATAGGTTTTGAATCCAATCCCTCAAAAGCAAATGAAGCATGGCCCGGCAGCCGGTTTTCAGGATCGCCCGTCAGGTATGAGCCGGAAATCTTGAGTATTCCCTGGATAATCCTATCTCTCATGGAAATGATTTTTTTATTGTTATCATCCATATCTAGCACAGCATCTTCAAGTGCAGCTGCCATGCCCACTATGCCCGGCACATTTTCAGTCCCTGATCTTGAGCCTCTTTCCTGACCTCCTCCATACATGAGCGGAGAAATAATACGTCCAATTCTTACAAACAGAGCACCAACACCTTTGGGGCCTTGAAATTTATGCGCGGATATGGAAAGCAGGTCGATGCCAAGCTCTCTGACGTTGATCTTGATGTGCCCCACTGCCTGTACCGCATCTGTGTGGAAAAGCACGTTTCTTTTATGAGCTACATCACACAGCTCCTTTATCGGTAAAATGGTACCAATTTCGTTATTCGCCATCATGATGCTGACCAGAATCGTATCGTCCCTTATAGCATCCGAAAGCTGCTCTGGCGTTATCCGTCCGTATTTATCCACAGGCAGGTATGTTACCTCATAGCCTTGCTTTTCAAGGGCTTCGGTTGTCTTAACCACTGCGTTATGCTCAACAGTGGTAGTAATAATGTGTTTCCCTTTGTATGAGTATGCTTCTACAATTCCCCGGAGAGCCCAATTATCCGACTCCGTTCCCCCGGAAGTAAAGAAAATTTCATTATTTTTAGCTCCTATGGCGCTTGCAATGAGTCTTCTAGAACGCTCAAGCGCAGCTTTGGCATCCGATCCGTAATTATGTATGGCGGAAGGATTTGCATAATGCTTGCCAAAATAGGGAAGCATGGCCTCCAGCGCTTTATCAGAAAGAGCGGTTGTTGCTGCATTGTCAACGTATACTATCCTTTTTTCGATGATCTTCACCTTCTAACTATAAGAGTTATATGTCTGTCTGATGCTCTCAATTATATGACACAATTATACTATAGTAAACGAACAGATTGGTTCTGCTATATAAGCTTTCGGGGGCGGCTACCTCTGGAGACCTTTAGGGTGTGTCGGCATGGCGGCTGACATGACCATAAGCATAATGTGCTGCTCATATTTCAATTTGAGCAGCACATTATCAATCTATTTAGAAAAGGAAAAGTGCAACAAGGAATTACTTGATATGGTCGGGCTGTCAGCAAAAAATGATCCTCTAAGGGCTATCCTATTTCTATTTCCGCCAAAAAGTTGAACATTCTGCCTTACCCAAACTATTGAACTCGATCATTTTTTCAAATAATAATAAATCAACCGGGTGTGGCGGGGACCTAGCTCAGATTTGACTGCTCTAACTGCTTGCAAAAATTTTCTTCGTCACTTTACCAAAGAGTATTGCTTTTATGACTTAAAAGTCATAAAATATGACTAACGAGTCATGTGCTTGATTATAAAAAAGGATGGTGCTGCTTAGTGCCCAAGAAAACATTTTTCAGACTTGATGAAGAAAAGCAGGAACGGGTGGTACGAGCGGCGATCAGCGAGTTTCATACCAACGGTTTCGCGAAAGCCAAGGTCGAAACCATCGCCGAAAATGCCGCTGTGGCCAAGGGCAGTATCTATCAATATTTTGAAAATAAAAAGGAGCTCTTCATGCACTCGGTGACCTGGTCAATGGAATATTTCATGAGAGAGATCGACAAATATACGCCGCTGCAGGAGATGGATGTCTTTGACTATCTGCTCAAGGATGGGCGCAAGCGTGTCGAATTGCTTAATCAAGAAACCACCCTGATGCTGTTCTTCCAAGACATCATGTCCGGAAAATTCGGCAGCCTGACCAAAACCATCAACGATGAGCTCTGGAAAATCGGGGATAAATATATCCTGCAGCTTATCGCTGTCGGCAAACAAAAAGGGACGATTCGGACTGACCTGGATGATTCAATCCTCGCGCTCTACTACAAGGGAGTTACCAGTCAGTTTGATGACTATGTCTTCAGGATCATAACCGAAAATAATTTTGAACTAAGTGATTCCGTCTATCAGGAAATTGAAGCCACCATCAACCAAGTGATCGAGTTATTAAAAAACGGAATGGGGCGATAAGCATGTTTATTACGGTTAAAAATCTGAAAAAGAGCTATAACGCGGGTAAGAATAAAAGTGAGGTACTCAAGGGAGTAAGCCTGACCCTGGAAAAAGGGCAAACCGGCGTGATCCTCGGCCCCTCCGGCTCAGGTAAGTCCACCCTGATGAACATGATCGGCGGCGTTGATCGCGTGGACAGCGGCAGTATCCAGGTCGACGGCCTGGAGCTTAGCACTCTTGATGATGCCCAGCTGACGGATTATCGCCGGGACTCGGTGGGTTTTATCTTCCAGTTTTATAATCTCGTACCCAATCTCACGGTCGCGGAAAATATCGAGGTAGTTTCCAACATCGCCAAAACCCCGCTGGATATAGATACAGTACTGAAAGCGGTTGGCCTGGCAGGGAAAAAAAGGAGTTTCCCCAGAGAGCTTTCCGGCGGAGAGCAGCAGCGGGTCGCTATCGCCCGGGCGATTGTCAAGAACCCCAAGCTGCTTTTGTGTGATGAGCCAACCGGCGCCTTGGATTATGAAACATCCCGCGGGGTCCTTACCCTTCTGCAAAACCTCAACGCCGAATTAGGCACAACTATTTTAATGATCACCCATAACACCGCCATCGGCGAAATGGCGAATGTAGTTTACAAGCTGCGCAGCGGCGAAATTGTGGAAACGATCCGGCATGAGGAAACGATTTCGGCGGAAAGGATTGAGTGGTAATGACGCTCTTGAGAAAAGCCATCCGGACCATGCTGGAGCAAAAGCCCCGCTACATCGGCTCCCTGCTTTTGCTCATGATCAGCAGTATGATGTTCGTTATGCTGAATACAACCTCGCTCAATTTGAACCATACCTTCAGCACATTTTCCCAGCGCAATATGCTGTCCGACGCGGAGTTTTCGGTCAATGGCAAAATTGACCCTGCGGCGTTGGGCAACAAGTTTGCAGCGCAGGTTGAGCTGGGCGGCACGGCCGATTGCCAAGCGAAGCCCCGTCAAACCCTGCGGGTGTTCAGTCTGATGGATGAGGTCAATATTCCGGCCGTTGCAGCGGGGAACTTGCCGGGCGCTTCCGAAATCACCCTCGACCGCTTGTTTGCCGAGACCAACGGCTACGCCATCGGCGACACCATCACGGTGGCGGACAAGGAATTCACCGTTTCCGGCTATAGTTTTCTGCCTAATTTCATTTACGTGGTTAAGTCCAAAGAAGAGATCATGAACGACCCCAAGACCTTCGGTACGGGTGTTGTCAGCAAAGCGGATTTCGAAGCCTTGCCGGATCAGAACGAGGTTTATGCTATCCGTTTTGACGAACGGGAAAATATCAAAGCTCAGGAAGCAGCCGTCAAAAACGTGCTGCGTTCACAAGGTGTCAACATCACAAACTGGCAGAGTACGGAAAAGAAAGTCAATGTCTCCTATGTGCCCATGGAGATCAGCGTATTGTCCACGATGAGCGCCGCTGTGCCGCTGGCCATGCTAGGGCTCTCCTGTGTTTTGCTCGGGATGCTGATGTGGCGGATGATCCAGAGCGAATCCGTCATCATCGGGACATTTTACGCCCAAGGCTACCGAAGAAGGGAATTGCTCCGCCATTATCTGACCTTCCCGCTTTTGGTGTCCGTGATCGGCTCGGCGGCCGGCTCATTATTAGGTCTGCTGCTGATGAACAGTGTCTTTAAGTTTATGCTGACGGCCTTTCCCATGCCGGTCTATGAAACCATCTCTAATCCCTGGTTGATTGTTTTTGAGGTTCTGCTGCCGGTGCTCATTCTTTGCGGCGTCACCTGGGGAATTACTAATAAGATCCTGAAAACCCCGCCGGCCATCCTTATGAAAGGTGGGGAAACCAAAACCAAGACGAATTTCATCGAGCGGCATCTGCGCCTTGACCGCTGGAAATTCAACACCAAATTCCAAATCCGGGAACAAGTCCGCAGCTTATCCCGAACCTTCTTCCTGCTCTTTGGGATTGTCGTCGCCACGATGCTCATGCTGTACGGCTTGACCATGAAAAGCTCGGTTGACTATATGCTCAACGAGGGGATCAAGGAATTGTACAACCTGAAGTACGAATACGTTTTCACCTCGGAGAAAACCGGGCCAGCGCCGGCAGGCACCGAACAGTTCGGCGCAGCCTATGTGAGCCTGAGCGGCAATGAGGATCTTAGCTTTTATGTGACCGGAGTTCTGCCGGACACCGACAAGATCAAACTTAAAGACAGCTCCGGACAGCCCTTCAAACCGGAACAGACCACAATTACGGCTCCCCTGGCGCAAAAACTGAATGTGAACGAAGGCTGCAACCTGACGGTGTTCGACACGGATAATGGTCAGGAGCACACCTTTAAGATTGAAAAGATAGCCGATACCTATGCCGGGGATTTCCTGTTTATGCCTCTCGCTCAATTCAACTCAGAGTTTAAGCTTCCGACGGACGCTTATATCGGAATCTGGAGCGACCAGCCGAGGACCTTTGCTCAGGGCGAGATTCGCAGCACCAAATCCATCGACGCCATTGTCACGGGTTTCGGCATCTTGCTTGCTCAAATGGCCCCGATGATTTACGGCCTGATTGCCGCCGCCTTTATCGTTGGGTTGCTGATCATCTATATTGTCACCGGCCTGGTAGTTGACGAAAGCCGAACCAGCATCTCGCTGATGAAGGTTTTCGGCTATAGAAAAAAAGAAATTGGCAAACTGATCTTGGGCAGCAATACCCTGATCGTCATCGCGGGCTATCTGCTCGGTATTCCCGCTTTGCTGGGAACCGTGGGAGCGCTGTACGGATCACTGACGGACAGCCTGCAGATCGTACTGCCGGTTAAGCTTAACGTCTGGTATATGCTCCTGGGTTTTGTGATGGTGCTGGTTACCTATGAGTTCGCCAAATTGCTCTGCCGGAAAAAACTGGCGCGTATCCCCATGAGCGAAGCCTTAAAGGCTGGGACGGAATAAACTAGACTGCCGGTCGGCGATGAAAGCCAGCGGTTCGGCAGCAGCCGTCAGCTTGATTTCCACTGCGGTCGCCGCTGCTGCTTCGCTGCCTTCATTGACCTAAGATGACCGCCTTGTGCAGCATTCAGCTGATACAGACATTATCGCCTTTACGGAAAAATTGGCTTTATCTGTAAAGGCTTCCCACATCATTTAAAAATACACCCTTCATTATCCTTCATATTTTGTCTTCAACCTTCAAATCCGGCCCACCCTTTTAAAGAATCAGTTTATTGATCCCTTAAGAAGTGCTTTTGCTTGGACGGATTCTCACTTCCTCGTTTCTCGGAGAATTTATTTTACTTATTGATTTTCTCACTTACAAAACCTAATATTCTTACAAAAAACATGGAAACACTTATTTAAAGCGTTTCCATCATTCCAACTATTTAGAACGTTTTAGTTCTTCCTTACCGACTCGATAAGACTCAGCCAAGATTTGAACAGTATGCAATACTTCTTCGTCAAATCCAGCATTTTCGACCCCACTTTGTAGCTGCAACCGACAAGCTGGACAACCCGTTGCTACTGTATCCGTATTGGTCGTCTGGATATCTGCTGTTTTACGATCAGAAATTTGTACGGAGAGATCCGGGTGTACAAGGCTGAATGATCCAGCCATACCACAACAACGACCCGGCTCTTTCATTTCAATCAATTCCACACCGGGAATGCTCTTTAAAATTTCGCGCGGTTCATTACTAATCCCCTGTCCACGGTTTAAGTGACAAGGTTCATGATACGTCACTTTACGCGCTACTCGACCCAAACCTTCTTTCTTAAAGGGAACTTGATGAATCAGGAACTCAGAAATATCATAGGATTTCTTAGCCCACTTATCCGCCAAGGCTTTAAGTTCGCGATCATTTTCAAGCAATTCTCCATAAACATGTTTCCAAGCAGTACCACCAGAAGAACAGGCAACGACTAAGGCGTCTGCCCCCATCTTCTCAAAGGCCCGTAAATTGCGTTTGGCCAAAGTACGTGCTGAAGCCACATCCCCATTGACCGAGGCTGGAATACCACAACAAGCCTGGAACTTAGGAATGACAACTTCGATGTCATTTTCCGTAAGCACCTCGATCACCGCTCTGCCGATGTCCGTGTAAAAATAGTTGATCATGCAGCCCGTGAAAAACCCAACTCTCATCTTTGGGTTTTTAACCTTAATCACTTCAGGGAACTCGGAACGCAAGGTCTTCTTGGACAACATTGGGAATACTTTTTCTTTGCCTATCCCAATATCAACACGCATCCGTGCTAGTTTGCTGTGCCTATTCGGTATGTTCTTTAAGGCAACACCCTGGAAGATACTTCCCGCCTTCATCCCGAAATCAAACACTCGCTGCATCTTCAACGCAGTAAAGGCAATTTTTTTGACCGGATGTAGCCCTTTTTTACGGACGGATTCCGCTCTTGCTGCAAGAATAATTTTATCAAACCGAACGCCGCAAGGGCAATTAGTATTACAGGCCATACAGGTTGTGCAGAGGGAAAAGCGATCCGCCATGCCTGCAGTCATCTCTATTTCTCCGGAGAGGATAAATTCCGCTAGACTAATCTTTCCCCTTGCAGTCGCTACTTCTTGACGTGTTTCCTTATAAATCGGGCATACAGCTTGGCAGTTTCCGCATTTCATACAATTACGGAGTTCTTCGGTAATCGAATCCAGTGAATTATATACGGACACGACTAGTCCCTCCTTACAATCTTCCCAGGATTCAAAATATAGTTAGGATCTAGGGCTTCTTTAATGTGTCGTAATGCCGCTACACCAGCTTCACCAAATTCCCAGTCAAGAAATTTCATTTTGGCAATACCAATTCCATGTTCGCCAGAAAGGGTTCCTCCGAGAGATATGGCCACTTGGAAAATTTCGTCCACTGCTAGGTGAACCCGTTTCATTTCTTCGGTATCACGTTCATCTGTCAAAATCGTGGGATGTAAGTTCCCATCTCCGGCATGCCCAAAGGTGGCAATTTGTAAATTGTGTTTTGTTGCAATTCTACGAATCGCTTTAAGCATATCCGGGATTTTGCTTCGGGGAACGGTCGCATCTTCTAGCACGGTCGTAGGCCTTTTCTTAGCAAGAGAGGGCAAAGCACTACGACGCGCTAACCACAAAAGGTCACGTTCTTTATCGTCTTTAGCAATTTTAACCTGAACGGCTCCTTCTTCTTTCAAAATCCGTTCGACTAAAATTGCTTCCCGTTGGACAACTTCTTTGTACCCATCGACTTCACACAACAGGACTGCTACGGCATCGAGCGGAAGTCCTGCATGGACAAATTCTTCCACAGTCTGAATCGTCACATTATCCATAATCTCTAGAGTTGCCGGAATGACCTTATTGCGAATAATAGACGCAATGGCTCTCCCAGCCTTATCTACGTCATCAAATATTGCCAAAATACTTTTGCGTGCCTCGGGAGCCGGTATTAGTTTAACAATAATTTCGGTAATAATCCCCAATGTCCCTTCAGCCCCAGTAAAGAGGGCCACTAAATCATACCCTGTGACATTTTTAACCGTTTTTCCACCCCAGCGAATGACCTCCCCATTCGCCAAAACCAATTGTAAACCCATAATATAATGTTTGGTCACTCCGTATTTTAGGCCACGCAATCCACCCGAACACTCCGAAACCGAGCCACCCATAGTTGCTGTGGTGACTGTACCGGGATCCGGCGGATACAATAACCCGTGTTTTGCCGCTTCATCATTCAGAGCCTGGATGATCACCCCAGGTTGAACAGTTGCCGTTAAATTATCCTGATCTACTTCCAAAATTTTGTTAAGGTTGAGCATTGAGAGAACGATACCCCCTTCAACGGGAATAGTTCCCCCACTAAGGTTCGTTCCAGAACCACGCGGATAGATAGGGACATGGTAGCGCATGGCAATCTTTACGACATCTGCCACCTGTTCAGTAGATAGAGGTGCAACCACAACATCCGGCTTATGATGTTTCATCGCCGCAGTTGCGTCATAAGCATAGGTCAATAAGTCTTCCTGCTCTGTGAGGACATTCTCACGACCGAGCACTTGAACAAGTTCTTCCAAGACTTCACGAGCTAACATCCTTATACCTCCTTTATAACGCTTCAAATATGGCACACGCTTGTCAGACCACTTAATTAATTATTTAATAATTCAATTTAAGCGAAACTTTAATAAGTAACCCTAATTCTCTACTGAACATACAAAGTGGGAAGGGTGAAATACTACCTCTTCCCACAGAATCATGCTACAAACAAGCAACAAGAGATATAACTTAAAGTTCTATTAACTTAGAAATCACAGCATTTCACTAAAACTTTGAACTCTGGTTTTAGTCTGTTCAAAGGATGTTGTTTCGAGGTCAATTTCTATAAATAAGCTCTTAATTCCAGCTTCTTCAAACTGTCTATAGTAGATTGGATAGTCGAATTCTTCTGGGTCACAGAACTTCATCATGCAAACCACAACTGCATCTGCCTTAGATACTTTAACCATATCCATAAGCATAGGACCTCTTGATTTTTTCGCATCTGTAGCAAGAGAACAACCATCGAATTCTTGCCACCATTTAGCCAATCTATATAGTGGGTCTGTACCTGATGGAACATCATTTCTAAACTGTCTTGATTCCTGCGCAAGGTCGTCTGCAACAACAGCAAAACCGTTTTCTTTTAATATTTCTAATACTTCATTTGGTTCAGCCATAATTCCTGTTAAAACAACCTTTTTACCCGTAAAGGCTTCTACAGGCAAAGATATAAGCTCTGCATTCAATTCTTTTACCATAGCGGTATGTTTAGATTTTTCCATAAAACATCTTGCTTTAATAATAGCATGACGTTTTATTGGATCAATAATCTGAGGATAATTAGTAGCTATGTCTGTAAATTCACGCATTACTTTACGATTTTCGTTATAGATTTCAATGCTTTTGTTTAGTGCCTCATCTGTAATCTTAACATCCAATATTTTTTCTAGTTTTTCACGAACAAGCCTATATTCCTCAGCAAGAAACTTATTTGCTGCTTCTAGTTTTCTGTTTTGAGGATGAGTAAATACGATGACAGGTGATGTTCCTTTCCATTTTTGGCTAAGACATTTTAAAGTGTCACAAAGAACGGGGGAAAGTATAGCTTCTAAATCATCATATACACCTTCAAGCTGCATTTCCATAACGGATTGCATAATTGAACAAGCAAATGGAGGTAAATATGCACGGGCTTTAGAAATACTCTTTTGTCCTCCCCAAATGCCTACTGGAAGAAAACCTGCAGCATGAATTATTTCTTCAGGAGCATAATAAGGCATAACACCTACTGACCCTTTGCCAGTTTCTTTCTTATAATCTTCCATAGCCTTTTTGGGATTATTTGAAATCGAAGATAATTCGCTTATAATATTTTCAATTCTACTCATTAGAAACTCCCTCCTTATTCTGCTTCATCATTTCATCTAACGCCTGTACACGTGTATCAAACTGTGCAGGAGCAAAGTTACGAGGATCAGTTTGGTCTCCATCAAAGCTTACATATGGTAAACCATTTTCTTTTTGTAGCATATCAGCAGTTTCTACATTTAGAAAACTCATTAGCTTACAGCTTCTGTTTTGATGATAAACAACACCGTCACACTTTCCTCCACTAATTATGTCACTAAGAACCTTAACTTTGTTATCAAGACAAGTATTTATATAAATTCTAGTATAAGCTTCCGCCATTGAACTCATATCACCTGGTGTATAAGAAAGATTCCACAGACCAGGATAAGCTGAACCTGTCATTATATTGCCAAGATTCTTTAATCCTTTAAATGTATGTCCAAGGTGTGGCCAAACAGCTATACCCTCCCAAGTTACACGCCTTTGTTCACTTCCTTTAAACGCGAAGATACCATTTTTAAGATTTTCTTCAAGTTCATCGGCAAACTTTTTAAATGTAATTTCTGCGTAGTCTTTACTTCTTGCACAAACTATAAGTGCCATATAGTTGAAAAGATCAAAACAATTTAAAGGTGATGGTTTATGTGATGACAAAGCAGCAACTCTGTTCCATTGGGCAACAGAACGTTGTGTTTGTTCCTGTACTTTCAAAAATTTGTCATAGTCGAATTTCTTACCACAAATTTCCTCAAGCTGAGCAATAGCATCCTTAAACTGTTCCGCAATATAATCCATAGCATACTGTGGAATTGGCATTGTATGATTAAATGGCACATCAATTATGATGAGAGGAATATTTAATTCAACGGCAAGATTCTCATACCACTTAAGCAATGTGTTACAAATGTTGTTACATGTTATTAGAAGATCGGGAAGTGGTATTCTTGCCGCTGGGGATTTTTCAAGCTTTTCTGGTGTTTTTCCCGTTAAAGCCTCTTCTTTTAAAAGTTCCATATAACCAAGATTTACTCTTGCATAAGAGCAAGTATCCAGGTTATAGCCTTTTCCATCTGCAACTTCAAGCATATCTAATGCACCTTTTCTTGCACCAATACCCGCAGCATGTGTTTCAGGATATATCATAGCAATATCCATAGTAACACAAAGCTCCGAAGGAGCAACAGATGCAGACCAACAAACAAGTTTTCCTTCTTTTTTTGCTTGTCTCGCTTCTTCATACAATTCTTCTTGATAAAAACCTAACAATTCTTTTGCACTCATATTTGTTGTATCAGTCATTTACCATACCTCTTCCCTTTATTTATTAGCTCTAATAGCTTCTTCGAAGGCAAATATAGCTGCTCCAAGTGCAGCTGTAGTTTGTGGATTAGGAGCAACAATTACTGGTTTTTTTAGTTCTCTGCTTATTGCCCTAACAACCCCTAAGTCTTTGGCAACTCCTCCGCACATAACAATGTCCTCTTCCACCCCACATCTATAGGCAAGTCCACAGGCTTTGCTAGCAACTGACTGGTGCACCCCGGCAATAATGTTCTCTTTAGCAACTCCGTTTGAAAGCTGCGATATTACCTCAGATTCTGCAAAAACTGTACAAGTGCTACTGATACTAGCAGGTTCTGTTGCACGAGAATCGTATTCTGCCATTTCATCAAGATTAACTTCAAGTACTCGTGACATAACATCGAGAAAACGTCCTGTTCCAGCGGCACATTTATCATTCATAAAAAACTGCTTAACGCCGCCTTTGCTGTCAAGTTTAATTGCCTTAACATCTTGACCACCGATATCAATAATAATTTTTGCTGAAGGAACTAAAAAGAAAACTCCCTTAGCCTGACAACTGATTTCGCTAATTTGTTTATCTGCTGCTTCCACAGAAGATCTTCCGTAGCCTGTAGCAATAATTCTAGCCATGTCTTGCAAGTTAAGACCTGCTTTTGAAAGAGCTTCATCTAGTACACGTTTTGGTCCTGTAGAACCTGTTCCAATCTGAATAACCTCTCCAGCGATAATATTAACTCCATCTTCAAGTATTACAACCTTTGAGGATGAGGACCCAATATCAATCCCCATTGTAAACATAGATTAATCTCCCTCTTTGATTATTTTTTCAAGTTCATTAATTCTTCACTAAAAAGTCTTGAGTCCATAATCTTAACATTCTTGTCAATCTTAGGGACAAAATCCATTAAATCTATAATTTGTGTTTGGATATCAATTCCAGGAGCAACTTCTATTAAGTTAAGTCCATCTTCTTTTAATTCAAATACAGCTCTTTCTGTTATATATAAAACGGGTTGTTCAGTTTTAATTGCATATCTTCCGCTAAATGTAACCTGTTCAACTTGTTTAATAAATTTCCTTTGCTTACCTTCTTGGTCTATTATTAGCTTGCCATCTTCAATTCTTTCCTTTAAGCCTCCCGCTGTGAATGTACCGCAGAAGAATACTTTTTTGGCATTTTGGGTGATATTGATGAAACCACCACATCCTGGTATTTTGGGGCCAAATTTACTAACATTAATGTTACCCTCTTCATCACATTCAGCTAAGCCTAAAAATGCCATGTCCAGACCGCCGCCATCATAAAAATCAAACTGACTATTTTGGTCAATAATAGCGTCAGGATTTAAAGTAGCACCAAATCTAGCTCCACCTTGAGGACTGCCACCTATTGCCCCTGATTCAACAGTTAATGTCATATAACTTGCTATTCCTTCTTCACTTGCAACTTGAGCAACATACTCAGGTGTTCCTACACCTAAATTAACAACTGTATCCTCTACCAATTCCATAGCTGCTCTTCTGCCAAGAACTTTTTTAATAGTCAAGGGGGTCATTTCCACACTACCTTCAGGTGCTCTTACTTCCCCACAAAGTGCTGGATTATATTCATGTCCAACACTTTGTTCATGATCTTTCATATCAACTACTTCTACAACAGCATGAACATAAATGCCGGGTATTTGTACCAGTCTGGGGTCTAAAGTACCACCTTTTACAACCTTTTCCACTTGAACAATTACTTTTCCACCATTATTTATAACTGCCTGTGCTATAGAGGTAACCTCAATAGTAGCTACTTCTTTTTCTAGGGTTACATTACCATAATCATCCGCATAAGTACCTCTAAGGAAGGCGATATCTATAGGAAATGCTTTGTAGAAAAGCTTTTCTTCATTGCCGATTTTTATAACTTCTACTAAATCTTCTGTCGTCCTAGCGTTTATTTTACCTCCGCCATTTCTTGGATCAACAAAAGTACCTAATCCAACATGTGTAATTGTACCAGGCCTATGACCCGCAGCATCTCTAATAATATATTCCAAAGCACCTTGTGGTAAGTTATAACCTTCACATTTATTAGCTAGACACAGTTCGCCTAACTTTGGAGCAGTATTTAAATGACCTGCTATTACTCTTTTAACCAAAGCTTCGTGAGCAAAATGATCACCGCCTGTGCCGTTCCTGCTGCCTTGTGATGCTGGATAAAACAAAGTTATATTTTGAGGATAGCCAGTCTCTAAAAATTTCTTTTCTATAGCCTTAAAAAGTGCTTCCGGAAGACTATTTCCAACAAATCCACTTGTACAAAGAGTGTCCCCATCTTCAACTAAATCAACAGCCTCTTCTGCTGTCAGTATAATAACCTTCTTCATATTATGCCCCTCCTCCAATGTTATCCTCAGTGAGTTAACCTGCCCCGCAAATTGCGGGGCATTAGATAAGGATATTCCGATTATTAAGTTACAGTGGACACTTCAGTCATGATTCCGTTAAATTTTAAAAGTAGTTGGACTACTTAAACAGTACAAATGAAAATGGGTATGGGATTGCTCACCAACAAAAGCTAACACAGAACTTCCAGGCTTCTCTGTTGTTCACACTTCATCAAGTCAGGATTAAAGGCATCTGGCCGGCCGGAAGGATCTGAGATTAGAGTAGTCAAGCAATTCTCAAATGGTAGAGATCGATCTGAATACCAAAATATTACTTAGAGAGATCTCTTCAACAAATTAATACAATATTCAAAAAACCAATTGACTTGAGTATACGACTAGTCAATTATTGATAAGTACCCAGAAGTGTCAATTATCTGTTTTAAGGCAAACATGAACACGATATGATAATAGCGTCCCGGTCTTAATAAGTAACTGAGAAAAAAACACTTTAATTTCGCTTATAGGTGATAGATAAGAGCGTAATAACAGCGACGTTATGGGGAAGCGTATCCATTCCACTTGCTGCCTTGGATTCATGTTGCAAACTATGGTAGCAGTTTCCTAAAAATAGTCCTCTGCATAAAGGTTTAGGAATCCACAATTTAAACAAACAAACTTTATTATCTTTTGACTTTGTGGACTAACAACTACTTCACTATTCTCAATTAAGGTAAATACATCATCTCTTGTTATGATATCCACCTGTTTTATTTGTCTAGAATGACAAGCAATACACTCTTTCATTCATTCTCTCCTTTCAACTTAACGACATCACTCCATAAGCCGTCGGTTGGTCTTAATATTTCCTTCTTCATCATTGCAACCTCGAATTTAAGGAAATCTCATTACTCAAAATAGAAAATTGTTTGAAGGGCGATAAAGCCGTGGTGTCTTAATACGAAAATATCTCGTTACCATTCCTTATGGGTCAACCCAGTGATAACTGGGAGCGTAATAACAGCGACGTTATGGGGAAGCGTATCCATTCCGGTATTCATTCCGCCCTCTGCCATGGTCGTAAATCTGTTATAACTGAGGATCTAAGTTTAAATTATTTAAAAGTATTTCCGGCAATAATCATTCTCATTATTTGATTTGTTCCTTCATAGATCTGAGTTATCTTAGCATCTCTCATCATTCTTTCAACATGATAATCCTTCATGAAGCCATTTCCACCAAGCATTTGAACACATTCTATAGTTACATGCATCGCTGCATCTGTACAAGCCATTTTTGCCTTAGCTGCTGAAACTGCATAAGGTCTTCCTGCTTGTTTATCAAGAACTCCTTTATACAATAAATACTTAGCTTGTTCAATTTCAATCTCTAATTCAGCCATTTTAAATGCTAAATATTGATTCTTAAATAAAGGCTTGCCAAACTGTATTCTATCTTTCATATATTGTACCGCTATATCAAATGCTCCTTCTGCAAGACCAAGTCCTTGTGCTGCGACTCCGAATCTCCCACCATCAAGAGTTTTCATTGCTATGCCAAAACCTTTTCCCTCTTGTCCTACTAAGTTTTCAACTGGGACAATACAGTCATCAAAAAGCAGTTCTGAAACTTGAGTAGCTCTTATCCCACATTTGTTTTCAATAGTGCCTATTGAAAATCCCGGGAAACTTTTTTCAACAATAAACGCTGTTAATCCTTTTGTTCCTTGACTTATATCAACTGAAGCAAATACTAAGAAGGTCTCTGATAGAGGGCCATTTGTAATGAAGCATTTGGAACCATTTAATATATAGTGATCTCCATTTTTTTTAGCTGTAGTTCTTACACCTGCTGCATCTGAGCCCGCATTTGGCTCAGTTAATCCGAAGGAGCCAAATTTCTTTCCGGAACATAGATCTGGAAGATATTTTTTCTTTTGTTCCTCTGAAGCGTTTTGATATATTCCTCCTGCACAGAGAGAGGTATTTACAGAATATGAGATACCAACGGCACTATGCACCTTGGAAATTTCTTCTACGGCTAAGATGTAGGATAAATAATCTCCGTCGGAACCACCATATTCTGATGAGAACGGTAAGCCCAGCAAACCCATCTCACCCATCTTCTTATAAAGTTCTACAGGAAATTCACTTTTTTCGTCGCTCTCAAATACGATAGGTAAAAGTTCCTTTTGTGCAAATAATCTTGTCGTGTTCATAATCATTTCTTGTTCTTCTGATAAATTAAAATCCATTTTGATTGCCTCCTCCAAATTTTAAATAGCCTCTCGCATTATGATGTGTCAACACATGGACACTTGGTATTCTCACTCGAAAGAGAACTTCGCTGATCTTAAAGTATTAATTTTCCCCAAGACTGCTTAACGATCTTTTGTGTTTTAAAAGGAAGACTGTGACGCTTATTTGTCATGTTCATCTTTAATAAGCATCCTGTTTACGACATTTCTCTTTGAGCTTCAATAATTCCCAGTTATTTTTGGGGAATTTTCCTGTTTTAGCTCCCGAAATGCCGAGAGACTATTTAATTGTTCGCTACTTGGCTAAAAAATATAGAATTTTTATTTAGCCTACTTAAATATAGGTTCACGTTTCCATAACGCATACTAAAACCCCATATCACCCCCGAATTTGCAATATACTTAATATTCAAATATGTTTGATAATCAATATATTACTTGCTAACAAATAATTTGTCAACAAATTAATATGTATAAAAATGTATAAATTTGTATAAAAATAGTACTTTAGAATTCAAAGTTCCTTTCGAGAAATTCCAAGTTAAATTATGCTTTGTAAACTTAATTGACAAAATTAACAAGTTTGAAATATAGTGGTTATATAACTAAAAAAAAGAGGTGAGTAATTATGGAAATGACTGAATGTATTAATTTCTTACTAACTCAGGCACAACAAAAAGTTTTTAAATATTTAAAGTCAGAACTTGATCCGTTTAACGTAACGCCTGTGCAATATGGAGTATTACAATGTCTTTGGGATGAGGGCAGTCAAACCCCCAAGCAAATTGGGAATGTTTTGAGTTTAGATGGTTCAACTATCACTGGAATCCTTGATAGATTGGAAAGCAAAGCATTGATTATGAGGAATATTGGTATAGAAGATCGGCGAACCTTTAAAGTTGAATTAACTAAAAAGGGATCCAACTTGCGTGAGCCAATAGGTAAAATTATTGAAGAAGTAAATATAGAAGTATTAAAACAATTTAGTTCAGAAGAACAAAATCAATTAAAGGAAATTTTAAAGCGAATTTAAACTAAAAATCTGTTATAAAAAAAGGCTGACGAAAGCCTATTTTTTATAACAGATTATTTTGTTGAAAACTATTTGTTAGCAAGTAGTTTTCAATTAACTTACAACAAAATCAATAATATTGACAATGAAATTCTTTTAATGAATTATTTCACATTGAAGGAAGTAAACAAAAAATATAGAATATTCAACATTATAGCAAGCTCTTGACCTACTAGAAGACTTTACTAAACGTTGGTTAGTGCACAATGGGCTATGGTTCCAAGCTATTGAGCAAGTGCGTGAACTAAGATGCAGTTCGACCTCTTTACTCAAGAAAATTAAAAATTCAATATATAAATACTTTTAATTTATGCAAATGAAATTAATTAATTTGCTTAATAAAGAATACTCCTATATATTTACTTTAAATTAAGGAGGTGTTTCAAATGAAAAGCACTTTACAATCTGGTTTGTATTATGAGTTTAAGTTTACTGTTCCAGAAAACAAAACTGTTCCTTATCTTTACCCTGAATCGGAAGAATTCCAAGCAATGCCTAAAGTGTTTGGAACGGGATTTATGGTGGGCTTATTTGAATGGGCATGTATTAAAGCTATCAATCCTCATTTGGATTGGCCTAATGAACAAACCGTTGGAACCGATGTTAAATTAAGCCACATTGCCGCTACACCGCCAGGTTTAACTGTTACAGTTAAACTACGGTTAGAAAAGATCGAAGGTAAAAGATTATTGTTTCATGTTGAAGCCCATGATGGGGTAGACCAAATTTCTGAAGGTACTCATGAGAGATTCATCATTGATGCGGCTAAGTTTAATGAAAAGGTAAACAGGAAATCAGAGATTGTAAGGATAACTGAGTAAGAAGCCCCCAAGAACAGCACAGTTAGAACACTTTGCCTAACATCCCGCACCCTCTTGCAACGTCGTAACCGCTACCCCTAACATTCAACAATTGATCTGAAAGTTCCTATATTCACCTATGCTGACACTGGTTCGGTAATACCCCATAAAATGGCGGTATTACCGAACCAGTGTCGCAAATGTTTTAGATAATTCGTTTGAAGTTGATTTTTAGAGAAAGAAATTTTATTAAAAGTCAGGAACATTTATCTGAAGTTAATTATGAGTTTAACCTAATTTAGCTTCAACAGTAAAACAATCTTTAAATTTAGACGAGGGAAAAATAATTTTTGTTGAACTTTGACTAAATTAATAATGAAGCGGTTGTATAATATATTGAATAAAATTACAGTTATTCAACGTAAAGTTTCCTTCCAGATGTGATACCTCGTATATTGCTTTTGCCAATTCATCTCTCGTCATCTGTTTATTCCTCCAATGATCCTGTTCCTTTTGGGTCCTATAACTTGGCATTACGAAAAGCTTAGCACCTTTCAAAGGACGCTAAGCTTTAAATTTATTGAACTCGCAAATTCATCCGTCACGGGTTCCAACCATTCGGCTGGGCCAGCTGATACATCCCCTTCAACTGCAAGCTGAAGTCTTAAACACTCTTCCCCATTTCATTGGCCCCATGTATGGCCTTGCTTCCGTGGATATCCCCCTTATGCCATGCTCCGACACCGTAGACAACACCCTTTTCTATGGCATCATTCAGACATAATGTAAAACCTCGAAAGCCCTCAAGGGTCCTTTCCATGGACTCTTTACTGCTGTCGGCTGCGGCAACGATGAAATAGAACTCTTTGCCTGTAATTTCTTCATATCTTGGAACCGTTCGATCAATCAGGGTTTTCATCTGAGCGTTCATAGTATAGAAGTAAACTGGCGTCGCCATAACGATTACATCGGCGGCAATTATTTTCTCTAAAATTTCCACCATGTCGTCCTTCTGAACACACTTGTGGGTGTCGTAGCAAACCTCGCAGCCGGTACAGTAGCCAATCTTCTTATCTCCCAAAAAAATCTTTTCCGTCTGATTTCCCGCCTCCTGTGCACCAAGTAAAAACTGATCGCACAGTAGATCGGAATTACCGCCTTTCCTCGGGCTGGCGGATAACACTAATACTTTTTTACCCATAAAACTAATCCTCCGATTTTTTTAGCATTTTTTCTTTGGGTACCACCGACTGTTCATATACAGCAATCTTGTAATTCAGGCGTTCCAGCGTTCTATGCATGTCTTCCATTTTGACGATTAACTGCTTACGCTGCTCAGTTAACAACTCTTTTCTGGCTTCAATAGTTTCATCACCCTGTTGAAAGAGCCTTACATACTCAATTAATACCTCAATCGGAAGACCTGAGCTCCGCATACATTTGATAAATTCAATCCACTTACAGTCTTCTTCTGTATAATCTCTGTTTCCGCCTTTATTACGATTTACACTCGGAAGCAGTCCGATGCGTTCATAATAGCGCAGTGTATCCTGCGTGAGATCGAATTTCTTACTTATTTCTGCAATCGTCATAGGATATTACCTCCTCTCAGTTTGCAATTCCGTTTCACTGATTCTCATAGTCTTTTCGCATTGCTTCTATTTTTACTTTCTAGTGGGAAACTGAGGAGTTACATCAAATGTCGCCGAAACATCTTTTAAGAGCTCTGTAATCTTCAAATGCTGAGGACAAGCTTGTTCACATTGTTTACAGCCTATGCAGTCACTTGCCTTACCGTGATTTGCCGTAAGGTTTAAATAATAGACAAACTGACTGGAAAAGTTATCACTCGTAGCACGTTTTGTACTGTTATATAAGGCAAAGTAGTCCGGTATAGCAATTTTTTTCGGACAGCCCTTTTCGCAATATCTGCAGATTGTGCAGGGAATTGCAGTATTTTCATTGATAATTTCGCTGACCTGATTGATAATCTTGTACTCTTCTTCGTTCAGAGGTTTGAAGTCCGCCATATATAACGTATTATCAAGTACCTGTTCCATGGTATTCATTCCACTCAGTACCATGATGACCCCTTCCTGACTGGCCGCAAATCGGATTGCCCAGGATGGAATGGATGCTTCCGGATTATAGTCTTTCATTAATTTTTCTGCTTTTTCCGGAACTAACGCTAAAGTGCCTCCTTTACATGGTTCCATGACTATAATTGGTTTGTTATGTTTTCTGGCTACCTCATAGCACCTTCTTGACTGAATACTTGGATTTTCCCAGTCAATATAATTTATCTGTAATTGAACAAAATCCAATGTCGGATGAGCCGTTAAAATCTCATCCAGTAATTCCGGTGTATCATGGAATGACATACCAAGGTTCTTGATCTTGCCTGCTTTCTTTTTATTAATTCCAAAACTAAAACTGTCAAGTTCACAGGCCTTCTTATAGGAAATAACGCCAATATTGTGAAGCAGATAATAATCGAAAAACTCCACACCACATTTTTCAAGCTGTTCATTAAAGACTTTTTCCTGATCTTCCACAGTTTTTACATCTCTCATTGGAAGCTTTGTCGCAAGTGCAAAATCATCACGTTTATGTCTTTTGACAAGAGCTTCTCTCATTACGTCCTCACTCATATAACCATGATAGACATAAGCAGTATCAAAATAAGTAAATCCTTTCTCCAGAAAGGTATCTACTAGTTTATTTAAGGTTTCTGTATCAAACGATGTCTGGTCATTTTTGTCCAGAAGTGGTAACCTCATACATCCAAAACCTAAATTTTTTTCCATTCTATTTTTTACCTTTCTTTCTAAATTGCTTCTTATAGTTTTTCAGCTTTGTTATTATATTATTTCTAAACACTATAACAAGGACTAACATTGGGAGATTCGGCTAACAGAGATCAACCTCGTGTCATAGTCTATCATCTAGAGTTAACTCCAAGTCAAGCATTTTTTTTACAGTAATATCTATAAAATTTAAATGCTCTCTACTTTAAAGGGGGAGAGCAAATTAAATTACATCACTTTTCTTTATTAATCAGTTCTTTCACCTGCTGTTTCGCGGCTGGAGACAATGCATCTGCCAGGTAATTACGATCTATTCCCTTTGTTGCCTGATGTTCCTGCTTAATTCTTTCATTAGCCCCGTCGATCTCAACCTTCAGTTCTCTAGCGGATAATAAGGCACATCCTGCCCCCCTGATAATGAGCTGTTGTAAACCGTCTGACGTTGCAACGGTGATATTATATTTTTTCTGATTATCATGAGCAAATTTTTCAATATATTGGTCCGCCGTTTGTGCCTCCCGAGTATATATCATATGAATATTATGATAGTCGATTACTTCCTCCAAATGCCCCTGAACACGGTAAGCATCAAACACAACGATAATCTGACATTCTCGAATCCCCTGATAATTACTGAGAGCATCCAGCAATTTCATTCTGGCACCGTCCATATTGTCATCTACAAGTTCTTTCAGTTCAGGCCAGGCGTGGACAATATTATAGCCGTCCACAAGGAGATACTCTTCTTTGGTTTCCTTCTCTCTACTGACATAGGTAACCGGTTCATAATAGCTTTCGAGGGCTGTTTTGCGACTTTTCCAGGCAGACTTCTTCCCTTGGTTGGCATAGAAGGTTTTATTGATAATTTGGTCAATCTCCTCTAAACTGATCGACCGCTCTTCTGTGTACGAGGCCTGGTTTAGCGCTGTTTCTCCCGACGAGCCTTTTCCCTTAAGATAGTTTTCAACATGCATGTAGTCCTTTACTGCATCCCAATCCACCAAAAATCCTGCACCATGAGCACAAAATACAGAACCTGTCGGATTTTCGAAGTCTCTTTCCGAATCATATCCGATACGTTCTATGACCTCTTCGGCATTTTGGCATGGTTCATACCCTTTCAGGCTGCTAAACAGCCTGCCAAGTCCTTTGGTATAGGCGACTACCTCTTGCTGATAATTTCTCATGCTGACAACAGGGGCGTTCCCCACAAGAACCGCCATCTCGCCATTTGTTTGGGATAGTTCGCATGTGCCATGCATTTTCTCAATGTCAGACATAGCTCTTCCAACCATTTTCTCAGGCAGTTCCAGTTGAAAGGCATAAAAAGGCTCCAACAATATGGACTTAGCTTCCTTTAGACCTTGACGCACTGCACGGAAGGTAGCCTCTCTGAAGTCACCCCCCTCGGTATGCTTATTGTGTGCCCGACCTGAGACTAAAGTGATTTTCATATCCGTAATCCCAGACCCTGTTAGAACTCCTTTATGGGCTTTTTCTTCCAGATGGGATAAAACAAGTCTTTGCCAGCTTTTGCTTAAGCTATCCTCACTGCATTCTGCCCCAAACTGCAGACCGCTCCCCGGCTCACCCGGCGTGAGTAACAGGTGGACCTCCGCATAATGCCGCAAGGGCTCAAAGTGCCCTACCCCCTCTACTAGATTAGCAATCGTCTCCTTATAGACAATCCTTCCTGCATCGAAGGCTACATCAACACCAAAACGGTTTTGAATAAGGCTCTGGAGAATCTCAATCTGCACCTCTCCCATAATCCGTGCTTGAATTTCCTGCAGCTGCTCATCCCATATAATATGAAGTTCCGGCTCTTCTTCTTCAATCTGACGCAGCTTAGGAAGCATCACTTTTGGGTCACAACCTTCCGGCAGAATAATCTGATAGGACAGTACGGGTTCCAATACTGGTGTATCTGAAGCTCCCTCTATCCCTAAACCTTCTCCCGGTCTGGTTTGGCTGAGTCCTGTTACTGCGCATACAGAACCTGCCTCTATCTCATTCACTGCCTCGAATTTCCGTCCGGAATAGATACGAATTTGATTAACTTTCTCTTTCCAGATACTATTCGTTAAGACATCTTTCACCTTAAGTTTTCCGCCAGTAAGCTTCATATATGTAAGGCGGTTCCCCTGCTCGTCTCTTGCTATCTTGAATATTTTAGCCCCGAATTCAACGGGGTAGGAAGGTATCATGGCATACTTCACAATGCCCTGCCTCAATTGCTCAACACCCTCTAATTTTAAAGCGGAACCAAAAAAGCACGGAAAAACTTTGCGCTCCGTGACAGCTCTTTTAATCTGCGAAGTTTCAATATCTCCCGTTTCCAGAAAGGTTTCCATCATTATTTCTTCACACATGGCCAGTTGGTCGTAGAAATCGTCCGTCTCAACTTGTCCAAACTCAATACACCCATCATCCAGCTGCTTTTTCAATTCTTTTATTAACTTGTCCTTATCCGTCCCCTTCTGATCCATCTTATTGACGAATAAAAAAACTGGTATCTGATACGTGTGAAGGAGCCGCCATAATGTTTTGGTATGCCCCTGCACCCCGTTCGCACCGCTTATCACTAAAATGGCATAATCCAGTACCTGAAACGTTCTTTCCATTTCAGCCGAGAAATCTACGTGTCCCGGGGTATCTAATAAGGTAATCTGAGTCTCCCCTATTTCAAACATGGCCTGCTTGGAGAAAATGGTGATACCTCTTGCTCTTTCTAGCTCATAGGTATCTAAATAAGCATCCTTATTGTCCACCCTTCCCAATCTGCCAATTTTACCGCTCAGATAAAGCAGACTCTCTGATAATGTCGTCTTGCCCGCATCTACATGTGCTAATATTCCAATGACTAATTTTTTCAAAATCTATTCAAATCCTTCTGTTTGTCTGTTTCTAAAAATTACTCCCTTTAGGCCTGAATGTCAATCTTCCATCATTATGGCTTTACCCTCTTACACCATACGTTGACTCCATATAAAAAGCAAACCACTGACGTCTATTGATATGCGTCAGTGGTTTTCGTATCTCAGTTCTTTATACAGTTACTTGGACTCTTATTCGGGTCGTTCAGAGCAGTAGGAAGGATAGTAATGGATAGGTTTCTATCTGGCTAACTCCAAAATGTTTAGGACATCTTCCTTATAGAGTTTGGTAAAAAAACCGACCGGTCCTTTTTCCGTACACTTACTTGCCATTTCCTCGAATCTTTCATCAGTTATATGCAATTCGCTTAAATGTGTCGGAAGATCTAAGGACTTAAAGAATTCTTCTAATTTGTTAATGCCTTCTAATGCGGTATTCTCAGAAGCTTCAAAGTCTATTTCAAGGTCAAATACCCTGACGGCAAATTGAACAAATCGATCGACATTGTTTTTATAAATATACTTCATCCACGCCGGGAAAATGACTGCCAGACCGACGCCATGTGCGACATCATAGATTCCACTTAATTCATGCTCGATCTTATGTGAACCAAAGTCTCCTATCCGGCCTGTACTTAGTAGATCATTGTGAGCTATTGTCCCTGCCCACATAATCTCTGCTCTTGCGTTATAGTCCTCTGGATCTTGCATAACAAGAGGCGTGTTTCTTAGAACCGTCTTTAAGGTCGCCTCGCATAATCTGTCAGTAAGCTCGACATTGGTCACATTGGTAAAATATCTTTCCATAACATGAGACATGATATCTACCGCTCCGACTGCTGTCTGGTAAGGAGGCAGGGTAACACTGAATTCGGGATTCATAATGGCAAATGCCGGACGGAGCAAATCATAACCGATAGATCTCTTGTACCAGCCGTCTTCATTGGTGATCACGGCACTTTTGCTGGCCTCACTCCCGGTGGCAGGAATCGTAAGTATCACGCCTAAAGGAAGGGCCCTTACGGGGGTTGATTTTCGAATAAAGAAGTCCCATACATCCCCATCATAGGGCACACCCACCGCGATTGCCTTGGCGGAGTCAATGACACTTCCTCCCCCGACGGCAAGAATGAAGTCAATACCATTTTCGTGGCATTGACTTATTCCTTCCCTAACCATGCTGAGTCTGGGATTTGCCAACACACCACCCAACTCAAAAATTTCTATATCCGCTTCTTGAAGTGATTTTATAACCTTATCGTAAAGTCCCGACCTCTTTATACTCCCTGCCCCGTAGTGAAGAAGTACTTTACGAGAATAATTCTTAACTTCATTTCCAATTTGATTTTCTGTATTTCTGCCGAAAATTATTTTGGTAGCGCATTGAAAAACAAAATTCTGCATTGGTCCCTCCAGTTGGAACTATTGTGACTGACCTCTTGGTTCTAAGTAGTCATAGAATAATTCCATAAATTTTGGTTGCTTGTATCGATCCCTACTGCACCTGCCTTCAGAATTTGTTTGACATCCTTGTGTTTTTTAACTAATCCGGCAGCAATTATGGGTTGCTGAAAATGCCTTCTAATCAGTTCATAAACTTCTGGAACAGCTAGACCGGGCATGATTTCGATAAAATCCGGATTAGAATGACTCACGGCATTAAGTCCACTGGTTACTGACGGTGTATCATGGGCAAATAGTCGCTGGGCTGTTACGAGACCTTCTTTTTGACTAGAAGCAATCAGTTGACCATTGGGAGTTACTATACCGTCGATACCTGCTTTCTCTTTTAAGTAGCGGATGGCAAACTTATCTCTACCCATGCCATGGATCAAATCAATGTGTACCAATACAAATTTATTATGTTTGCGCAATTCCTTACATATATCAACAATATTAAGAATATTGCCTGATGAAACCATTACAACTCGGACATTACTGGCGATGACATCAGGAACCAGCGCTGGTTTCTGGAGAGATGCAATAATCGGACATTCCAGTAATGCCGCCAACATCATTTCTTTAGGAAGCATGTACGCTATCTCCCTTCTATAAATTATTATTTTCTATATATTGTTTGCTTTATTAACTGCGAATACTATCAACTCAGAACATACTTCTCAATTACATCAGCCACACCCTCCTCATCATTGGAGCCTGTGACTAGACGGGCAATATTCTTAACAGCCGAAGGGGCGTTACTAACAGCTACTCCCCACCCGGAATAGCTGAGCATTTCAATATCATTAATACCATTGCCGAAAGTCATAATTTCCTGCCGGTTGATGTTCAACCTACTAGCAACAAACCTCAGGGCAGCGCCTTTATTAACTGCAAGGTCGTTGATCTCCAGAAAATTAGGCTTTGATTCCGCTATACATAGAACATTCCCCAACTGAGTATGGAATCCCTCTTTTAATAGCTCAATCTCCCCTGGTTCAGCGATAGCTAGCATTTTCGTCGGTGCTCCCAATATGGTGTATAAGCGATCCCCTACCGGTATTGGTTTTGCCCCGGTAATTCTAGCATATAATTCTGCACGCTTATCTATTTCTTTCACATACAGAACATCGTTTATATAAGTTTGAATGTACCACTGCCGTTCACGGCACAACTGCATAACCTGCCTGGCAACTTCCTGCTTAATGGGATTATGAAACAGCCGTTCGCCTGACGGGTAGGAGGAAATCTGTGCTCCATTATAGGAAATCACCGGTATACCCAGTCCAAGGCTCCTAGCAAAGGGAATTGCCGAAGAGTACATTCTTCCGGTTGCCAGCGTCACTTTAATTCCTTTTGCCACTACTTGCTGAATAGCCTGATAAGTCCGCGGCGATATTGATGAATTACTGTTCAATAATGTGTCATCAAGATCAAAAACAATGAGTTTAATTGCAGCTTTATTTGTTTTCTGCATTTCAATTTTATCTCCTCAACTCGTGATTAAACCGCCAACGGCAGCAGCGGAAATTAAACATCCTCCTATGACTAAAAAATATTCTTAAAATAATCGATTTCATCACCTAATACCCTAACTAACTTAATAGTATTTTGAAATATACATAGAGACTATTTAGCCTAAATGGTCTCTATGTATGCTGAGTCGGTTAAGATAATTTTTTTCTGAACGAAGTAGCTTTAATGTTTTCTTTTTAAATACATAATCTTGACCTTGATAAATATTGCTAATAATTTAGAACTCCAACTTCAGTGCTAATGTCCAGCACCCTTGCACTGGAGTTAGAGATTCACGTTACGAACTCGTGAATAAATTAATTTGTTATAAGATACCAAATGTCTTGCCCATTATGACTGCTAAAACAGCACCAAACATCGGACCTACTATCGGAATCCAAGCATAACCCCAGTCAAAGGATGCTTTATTACCCATAGGCAATATGGCATGCGCTATACGAGGACCAAGGTCACGGGCGGGATTGATGGCATAACCCGTAGGGCCTCCAAAGGCAAGACCCAACCCCCAAACCAAGATACCCACCAAATAGGGGCCAAAACCGGTTGCAAATTTTGCGCCGCCATCGCTTAGGTCTTTCGAAAAGATTACGAAAACTAAAAATACTAATATTAAAGTAACAACAGTTTCCGTAATTAGATTGGCTATGGGGGTGCGAATGGCCGGAGCTGTGCAAAAGCAGCCCATTTTAGCAGCCTTATCTTCGGTAATTTTCCAGTGTGGTAAATAGATAAGCCACGCAACTGCAGCCCCAGCTAGACCACCGGCCACTTGAACCAACATCGTGATCAGCGCATGTCCTGGGGTATAAACCCCCAACATCGTTTTCGCCAAAGTAATTGCCGGGTTTAAATCAGCTTGTGGCGCACCTAAAGCAATCGCGGTAAATACTCCCAATACTACTCCAAAAGCCCAACCTGTCGTTACTGCGATCCAAGCACCGCCGCCGCCGCCACCTTCACCTTTCGAATCTTTTAGTGTTAAGTTAGCACACGAACCAACACCAAAGCTAAGCAGCACTAAGGTTCCAATAAATTCGCCCAATAAATTTGTCATAAATAAAAGCCCCCTAATCACTTATTATTCAGACCGTATTCGTTGAATATGAGTGCGACTTCCATACCGCACAATACCGCGCAGCCTCTGAATCAATGAATTATTTAACTGTTTTCACTCTTTTAGCCCAGCCCCTGGTAAGTTTAACAGCCTCCTGCCAGCCAAAATAAAGGTCTTCGCGGTCTTCTTCCGCCATTACAGGTTTAAACACTTTATCAATAGCCCAATGCTCGGCAATTTCATCGGTACTTTTCCATAAACCGCTACCCAGTCCAGCCAAATAAGCGGCACCCAGAGCGGTCATTTCCGTAATCTTGGGTCTAATAACCGGTATTCCCAGAATATCGGATTGGAACTGGCAGAGCAGATTGTTTTTAACGGCTCCACCGTCAACTCTTAGTTCGGCTACTTCAATGGTACCGTCTTGTATCACGGCGTTGATAATATCTTTGGTCTGGTATGCCAGTGCGTCCAGGCCTGCACGAATCACATGATTTCTAGTAGTGCCTCTGGTAATACCGATAATCATTCCCCGCGCGTACATATCCCAATATGGAGCGCACAGACCCACAAACGCCGGCACCAAATAAACACCGCCAGTATCAGGCACCGTGGCACCATACCATTCTGTATCAGCCGCAGTATAGATAAGTTTAAGTTCATCGCGTAGCCATTGGATCGTCGCTCCGGAAATAAATACTACACCCTCCAAGGCATAGCTTACTTTCCCGTCAACTCCCCAAGCGATAGTCGTCGTTAGACCTTCTTTGAATACCGGTTTATCACCAGTATTCATAACATATACACCCGCTGTACCGAAGGTATTTTTAGCCATACCAGGTTTGAAACATGCCTGTCCAAAAAGAGCTGCCTGCTGGTCTCCAGCATTACCCCTAATCGGTATCTCAGCGCCAAAAAGGGATGCTATCGTGGTCCCGAAATCGCCGTCTGAATCGATAGCCTTAGGTAAAACCGCCATAGGTATATCCAGCTTGCGGCAGAGTTCCTCATCCCAGTCCAGCTTCATAATATTGTAGAGCATGGTACGAGAGGCATTGGAATAATCGGTCGTATGACTTTTACCGCCAGTAAGGTTCCAGATCAGCCAAGTGTCAATTGTCCCGAACAAAAGTTCACCCTTTTCCGCTCGTTGTCGTGCGCCGGGCACAGCATCAAGTATCCATGGAATTTTTGAAGCAGAAAAATAAGCGTCAATAACTAGACCAGTTTTCTCTCTAATTTCATCGGCCAATCCGTCGGCAATCCATTTTTCAACAATTTCAGCTGTTTGCCGCGACTGCCAGCAAATTGCGTTATAAATCGGTTTTCCTGTTATTTTATCCCAAATTACAGTCGTCTCTCTCTGGTTGGTTATACCAATCGCGCGTATTTCTTCAGGAGCTACCTTAGCTCTACAGATAGCTTGCCGGGTTACTTCAATTTGTGATTGCAGTATTTCCATAGGATCATGTTCGACCCAGCCCGGGGTAGGGAATATTTGAATAAATTCCTGCGTAGCTTCACCTACAATATTGCCCTTGTTATCAAAAATTATGGTTCTTACACCAGTAGTACCTTCATCCAATGCCATAATATACTTTTTTTCCATACTAAATCTCTCCATTCATTTATTAAAATTTCTGAAGATTTAATGTGCAACTTACGTATGTTTGCATTTCTTTTCTACGCACCTATTTTTTTAATCTAACCCGTAGTAAAAATGAAATTAGGGCTGGTTAACTAATTCTAACATCCATCTTCGCATTCTGCTTCAGTGAGTTTATTCGCTGGTTCAAAATGCTTTGCCAAGGACCGCTGATCAGCTCCATTTCAGCCAGTGCTAACACTTTCAAATGAAGTTCCTTCTTAACCTATTTTAGCGCTTCTTCCTCCTCTTTTTTCGTTGTTGATTTCACCTCCTTATTTAGACAGAAAGATCCCCATATAAACTTAAAAATATTTTAAGTTTATATGGGGATCTTTCATAACTCTTGACCCCAGTATTGTTTCAGGTGCCGGATATATTAAGAATCCGATTACAACCTTAACAAATATTAAATTTTTAATGTTCTTGATATGAACTTTATCATATCATACGAGTTTGTACAAGTATTAATTTTCATAAAATTCAGTCTTAATAAACCCATAATTTTCCAGATAAAGCGTTCCTGCCACGATAAATCGCTCTCTCGCTAAGTTCTTCCTCAATGCGAAGCAATTCGTTGTACTTGGCCACCCGCTCGGTTCGTGCTGGAGCGCCAGTTTTTATCATACCAGCATTGACTGCAACCGCAATATGGGCTAAAGTGACGTCTTCTGTCTCTCCTGAACGATGAGAGACGACCGCGGTATAGCCTGCCCGTTTCGCCATTTCGATGGCATCTAGTGTTTCGGTTAAGGTGCCGATTTGATTGAGCTTAATGAGAATGGAATTACCGCATTTCTCCTTGATCCCACGAGCCAAGCGCTCAGGATTGGTCACAAATAAGTCATCACCGATGAGCTGAACCCGGTCTCCCAAGCGCTCAGTCATCTTACGCCAGCCTTCCCAGTCGTCTTCATCCAGCCCGTCTTCTATAGAAACAATTGGATAGCGTGAGATCAGTCCCTCATAATAATCAATCATCTCATCTGAGGTCTTATTAAGCCCTTCGCTCGCTAAGTTATAGGTTCCATTTTCGTAAAGCTCTGAGGCTGCCACATCAAGAGCGAGTGCCACTTGTTCTCCAGGAATATATCCTGCCCGTTGAATCGCGTCAACAATGCAAAGCAGCGCATCTTCATTGGAGGCCAGGTTGGGTGCAAAACCGCCTTCATCTCCGACTGCTGTGGCGAGGTTTTTTTCTTTAAGTACGGCTTTTAGATTGTGGTACACTTCTGTCCCCATGCGTAAGGCTTCAGCAAAGCTAGACGCTCCGACTGGCATAATCATAAATTCTTGGATGTCCACATTGTTATCGGCATGACTACCGCCATTTAAAATATTCATCATCGGCACTGGAAGTTCTTTCGCATTAACGCCACCCAAATACTGATAGAGGGGTAACCCCAACGACTCTGCAGCTGCTTTCGCTGCGGCTAAGGAAACACCAAGGATTGCGTTGGCTCCCAATTTCCCCTTATTGTCGGTTCCGTCAAGTTCAATCAATAGGTGATCCAATCCTGGTTGGTCGAACGGATTTAGACCCTCAACTTCTGGGCTGATGAGTAAGTTAACATTCTCAACTGCTTTCAGTACCCCTTTACCCATAAAACGTGTAACATCCCCGTCCCTAAGTTCCACTGCTTCAAAAGCTCCAGTAGAAGCGCCTGACGGGACAGCTGCACGACCTATAATTCCATCTTTAAGCACAACATCCACTTCTACTGTCGGATTCCCCCGAGAATCCAAGATCTCACGAGCATAAACATCTGTTATAAAATTCATGAAACTTCCCCCCTTTATCCTTATGAAAACCCCAATTTGAGGAGTTAATGGGCAGTCAGCACACGAGTCGCTCATTCCTTGCCCATCTTACAAAATACTAACAGTTCCTTTGTAAATAACTCCGGCAAAAGCATCGACTGTAATCGTCTGTCCCTCGGATATTTTGGTCAGAGCGTCTGATAGGCCAATAATTGCCGGGATGCCGTATTCTATAGCGGCAATCGCGGCATGAGACGTTAAGCCGGCTTCCACAATGACTAACGCACCTGCCCGTGCAATCAACGGGATAAATCGGGCATCGGTGGAACGAGTGACAAGTATGTCACCCTTATTAAAAGTCTCTCGATCTGGAAACTGGATTATCCGGGCAGTACCCATATAAGATTTTCTCCCTATGCCCGTGCCCTTCGCTAAGGTTCCACCGACCACTTGGACTTTAATCATATTCGTTGTGCCGACCTTACCAACCGGAACCCCTGCAGTTATCACGACAACATCCCCAGTTTGAATGTAATTTTTATCAACTGCCGCCGTTATTGCCACTGACAATAATTGATCTGTCCCAGAACTTTCCGGAACCACTAAGGATTCAATCCCCCACTGCAACGTCAGTTTTCGCGCGACCTCAGGAAATTGGGTAGCCGCTACTATAAGCGACTTAGGACGATATTTAGAAATCAACTGCGCAGTTAATCCAGATTGTGTCGGTGTCAAAATTGCAGTCGCATTGAGATCTCCAGCGATGTTATAGCTGGCATAGCTGATTGACTCTGCCACATTAAGATTAGGATGGCGAGTTGTCTTAGTTTCTAAGAGCGTTGTTTCTGAACGCTTTGCGATCTTATCCATCATTTGCACCGCCTCAACGGGAAATTTCCCGGCAGCGGTTTCTCCTGACAGCATAATGGCATCTGCTCCGTCTAATATGGCATTCGCTACGTCACTAGCTTCCGCCCGTGTTGGACGAGGTTGGCGAATCATTGAATCAAGCATTTGGGTTGCTACAATGACCGGTTTACCTTGTAAATTGCATTTTCGAATCATCTCTTTTTGATAAACAGGAACTTCTTCAACCGCAACCTCCACGCCAAGGTCTCCACGCGCAACCATCAACCCGTCGACGACTTCCAGAATAGAATCCAGATTATCAATTCCCTCTTGGCTTTCTATCTTCGCAATGATTTGTACAGTTGCTCCCATCTCCTCAACAATCTGGCGCACTGCCAAAATATCAGAAGCTTTACGGGTAAAGGAAGCCGCAATAAAATCGATTCCCTGGGTAATTCCGAAACGAATGTCTTCAATGTCCTTTTCAGTCAAACCAGGTAATCTTATTGAAACTCCAGGCACATTCACGCCTTTTTGTGATTTTAAAATACCGCCATTGCGCACAATTGTCTTGATCTCTTCTTGCTGTACAGACGTGACTTCCAAATCCAACTGTCCGTCATCAATCAAAATATGGGTTCCCGCAACAACGTCTAGCCATAACTCTTTATAAGTTATTCCGACTCTTTCTGAAGATCCAAGAGCGGAGTTCGTATCCAAAATAAACGCAGCACCATTGGTAAGCGTAATACCCTTTTCCTGAACCATATTGGTACGGATTTCAGGCCCTTTTGTATCAAGTAGGATTCCTAAATGTTTTCCCGCTCTCGTCGCTTCCTCTTTTAATACTGACATTCGTAAGCCATGTTCTTCATGAGTTCCATGAGAAAAGTTCAGTCTAGCGACGTTCATTCCTGCCGTTAATAGCTGTTGGATTTTTTCTCTAGTTTCGCTAGCGGGTCCAATCGTACAAATAATCTTTGTTCTTCTCATTGATAACTTCCTTCCATAATGCCCGTCCTCAACAATGAATGAGACATCTTACTGACGAAGGATTTTGGCAAAAAACTCCACCGGATGCAGCGCTTTGTATTGGGTACCGTGTTCAATTTGCATACGGCAGGTAGCACATTCCGTCACCACCTGATTAGGTTTGTTCTCATTGATAGCATTAAAGAGGTTCTCCCCTATTCTCATCGAAATATCATATTTTTCCTGTCTAAATCCATAAGTTCCCGACATACCGCAACAGCCTGCATCTAAGTCAACCACTTCCAGACCTGGAATACCCTTTAGAATTTTAAACCAAGGCCTGCCAATGCCTTGAGCTTTTAAATGGCAAGGCGTATGATAGGCTAATTTTAAAGGCGGCGTGTTCATCGGTAGCTTTAGCTTACCCTCTTCTAGCAACTCCACCATAAGTTCACCAAGGTCATATGTGTTGCTGGCGATCATATCAGCTTGTTTACCCAACCGATCATTGTCTGGAAATAGCTTAGTATACTTGGATTTGAGGGTATAACCGCAACTCGTGCAAAGGGTCACGACTCTCGAACCCCTCGTCACGGAATCTTCCATAGCTAAAATATTGCTTTTGGCATCGGTCAGAGATTCCTTTTTATCGGCAGTCGCTGGAAGCCCACAACAACCTGTATGGGCAATTTCCACCAGATAGCCAGCTCTTTCCAGAATCTTTATGGCAGTTTCGCCTAAACCAGGATCATTATATTTAATAAAACATCCCGGAAACAACAGTATCTGTTTCCGTTCATCAGTCTCGTGTTTGCTTACGCCTGATCCTCTCAAGGCCTTACTTGCGTAGGATGGAAACGTTCGACGAGAGGTAATCCCCCCGATAGGCATTAAAGCACTTGCCATTTTAAACACTGAATTACTGACAGGTGCCGTCATTGTGCTCATTTTTCCAAGCAAAGCAGGACGGGCGAAAACATAGTCGCGGATCTTCTTTATACCGCTCTTTTTTTGGCGTGCTTTGGCCTCGGCAATGTACTCAGACACACCAACCTGATTAGGACATACCAAACTACATTGTCCACAGCCAAGGCAATAATCAACCCAATCTTCGCCGAAACTCAATCCTTCACGCCGAAAACGTTCTATATCTGATCCCAATTTCTTCGGGCCGGGGTAGTCAGGACGTACCTTTAACACCGGGCATACCGTGTTACAGTAAGAACACTTTAAACAGCCATCAATGTTTAGTTTTTCTTTTAGCATTCTATCTTTTCACCCCCCGCCGCTATAATACCCGCCTGATACCCTGTCAGTATTGCCTGAGCATTTCCATTCCTATAGTTAAAGCCCTCTAAGATACTACCGGCACCATAAACATTTACGGCCACTGGCAACTTATCCCGATTGAGTAATTGCATCTGTTCATTAACTGCAGCCTCCTCTTCCTGATCCCATTCAGTATCTTTGCCCTCGTAATTTAAAACAAGATCAAATTTATTAATTCTGCCGGTGGCTAAGATAAAGTTATCCGCTTTGATGACGCGTTTTCGACCCGGAGTATCCAGGATAGCTGCCGTGCAACGTCCAGCTTGTAATTGCAGGGATTGAATAGGGTAACCAAAATTAATCTCTGCGCCCGCTTTCTGCAAATATTTCAATAAACATTGGAAAATCCTCACACCCACGACTGAAGGAGGTACTGTATATAGTTCACCGACAGAGCATCCTACCTTCTCCTCAAATCTCGCAAACTCAGTACTCCCTGTTTGTAGGCCTAGAATTGCTGGCATTAATAACAAGTTATAATCCTCAAGCAGTGGTTTAATCATTTCAGCTAATTTATCCCGGTTTTGTTGATCTTCAAGGTGGTTGGCTATATCCAAGGCATTAAAACCGGGGGTCTGGAGCCAAGGAACATCAATCATTTTGCCTGTATATTCTACTTGCAAATTTAGTTTGCCAGCAGACAAAGATAGCAATTCTGCTGTTAGATTTGCATTAAAACCGCTAAGACCACGTATACCCAACACCATTACTTTGCTGCCATTGACAGGTCTTCCTGACCAGATAGAAGCGGGAGCCATCGAAACCTCTTGAAAGCTACCCATTGCATTCGGAACCAATTGTCGCTGCCGGAGCTCGCCCTTATACTCACATCCTGCTGCAGCCATCATAGCAGTGAAAAATCCCATGGCTTTTTCCAAGCAGGGGTGTTTTAGGTCCATACCTTGGATACTGATGCTCCCCCCACTCATCGCCAAGGTACCAGGTCCGTTGGTTACCAAAGTTACTTTTGCGCCACGCTTTATTGCTACGACAGTCGCAGTAATTCCGGCCAAACCTCCGCCTATAACTAAAACAGACTCTTGCAAATTATCCAATTTTCATCCCCTACCTAATAACATTTTGCTCAAAGCGTCATCTCGTGACTTTTTGGTAATTGGCAAAGCCACTAATACCACCGCTAAAAAGCGGAAGTATTAGTAGCGGTTAAACTAACCCATAAATATTTAGGACTCGAGGTCATAAAGTTTATCATAGTCGTCTACACCATAGATGCCCCAGGTTTTGATCGCTGCGGCCAACTCCGGTTGAGTCTTAGCGGCTTCCGTGAGATCTATTCCCTTCATCGTGGCGTCAATACTTTGACGGAAGGCAGTGGCTCCAGCTTTCGGTCCCATTGAATGCCCGTGAATGCCAGCGCCAACCCCAATTATAATATCGTTGCCAAGGGTATTCATCAAGTAGGGTACCATTCCCGGTGTTACGCCGCCGCCAACAAGATTAAACGTCTGTTTGATATGAGACATCTGCGAGTAACCGATTTGCCAAGTGCGAACAAATTTCTCTTGAAGGGCATTGAATTTAGCAGAGGGTGCAACATTAAGCGACATATCACCACCACAGAGCCTAATGAGTTTTTGCGCAACTTCAGTACTCATTCCTTGATTTGGAGCCACAGTCTGCGCCCCACCGTAGCAAGTGTGGACACAAATCGGAACATTGATATTTGGATCTTCCGCCAACATCCGCAATGCTGAGAACCCAATACCAAATACGTTCACCATAATGGCATTTGCACCTGCTTCAATCGCACGATAAGCATTATCACGAAGGCGTACTATTTCGTCCGTGACATTTGCCGTGAATAATGTCATTTCGCCCTTTTCCACATCAGCTCGCTTAGCTGCTTCCATATACGCCTTGACCCTTTTTTCCAGCGGTGAGAAAGCAGGACTACCGGCGATCAATTCATCGTCCTTGATCCAATCGACGCCGCCTACAGAAGCATTGTAAAAGAGTTCTGCCCCTTCTGAAGGTGTAATGCCCGTGCACGGTTTGATCATATTATTAAGAATCGGTCGTTCTGGAATATTCATCAGCTTCCGAAGTCCATCAATACCGAATTTCGGACCTTTAAATTGTAACAGGTAGCTTTCCGGAAATTCCAGGTCAAGCAATTTGAGATTAGGCATGGAGGCAATGTTACCAATCACCGAAGACAGCATTAATGGAATATTGTCGTAAAAGTTAATCCAAGGGAACGCAACTCTCAAAACATAATAACGGGGTTGATCTTTTGGAAGTTGCGCAATGAGTTCGTAATTTGGAACACTGTAGATGCCAATTACTTTAGCCGCACTTCTGGCTCTGATTTCTGCAGTTTCACCTGGAATAGCATACCAAGAACCTGACGACTGTTCGATAGCCAAAGCGGCAGATTTAGCCACTATGTCTGCTTGAGCGCCACCAGCTACCATATAAGTAGCTACCACATAGTCCTCACTATTAATACCTTCCGATAAGGGAAAAAGGCTAGGATGGTATAATTCTTTCATTTTTAAAACATCTCCTCATTTTTTATCTGTATTATTGTTAAATCAAAACTTTATCATTGGTACTTGAAAAATAACTCTTTCACACACCTCCTAAATATCATTTTTATATGTTAGGAGATCTAAGGCATAAAGCTTTATTCTCCGAACGCGCGGTTACTTTAGGGTTTCGCCATATAACTGGTAGCTGAGAGCCAATTGTTGGTTCTGTTTACCATGGGGGATCATTTCCTGACCCTTCCACCGGTCCCTGAGAAAGTTAGACAGTTGAGCTCTAGCTTGTTCTCCCTGCCAGATTCCCTTCTCATAAACTGCAACCATTGCCTTATAGCCACAAAAATTCCCTTGACAGGTTCCAAGTCCCAGCCGAGTCCTTCTACCTATGTCGCTAATCGTGTGCGCAGGTACTGTAATAACGCCTTCCATCACCAATTCCAACTCGGCTCTTGTTACAAACTCGCACTCACACAGAATTTCAGCTTGAAGCGGATCCTTTTTAATTTTTTCCAGTAAGAGTGGCAAGTTGTGACCAAGGCGATGCCCTACTTTTTCCACGGCTGGCAGAGGCAAGAACTTCCTGGCTTCCTCCAGGCTACTTTTTGCCGCAACACCTTTCAAAATCCGCTCGTGGGTAGTGCACTCTTTATTAACTCCCAGCTTGTGGCAAACCAAGTCTGTTGTCACTTGAGCCATCAGTCGATAAATAGTCAGCTTGCCTCCGAGAATGGAAACGAATCCTGCGATCCCGTCTTCTTCCTGATGATCGATCAATACAAAATTACGGCTGATTTCTCTGCCTTCACCAGCCGAGGTTGTCTTGGGAATATACAACGGACGCACACCGGAATAGGCTCTAATGATCCTTGCCTTCTTTATTTCCGGAAACATGGCTGACGCCTGATCCAGCATATAGTCTATTTCGCCTGGATTGACATCTGTGGCTCCCGGGTCTGAGACATTTATAGAAGTAGTTCCCAATATTGAAACTGGCCCACCCGGTAAAATAAGATCGCAATCACCCGGTATCTTAAGTTTGTTTACCGCGCCATGGGTGATGCGTTTGTTAAATACCACTAGGCCTCCGCGATTGCAAACAATATTTACCTCTACCCCTACCTGAGCCGCTACGAAAGCTCCCCATGGTCCGGCAGCGTTAATCACAATATCGCAAGCCAAGTAGCCTTCCTCACCCGTTAACGTGTCCAGATAATGAACGCCTTGAACCTTCCGGTTTTTAACAGCAATTTTAGTTATTTCGGTATAGGTCTTAACGGTAGCCCCTAAGTTAACCGCATCCTGGGCATTCGCCGCGGTAAGCTGAAAAACATCGATATAAGCGTCAGGAACACTGTACGCCCGAGTTATTTTTGTTGTCACGTTCGGTTCGCGTTCGTGGACCTCCCGAGGTGATAATTCATTCGTTTCAATTCCTGCATTCTTGCAACCCTTAACAAATTGTTTAACATAATCCTCGTCGTCCTCTTTTAAGTGTACGAACATTCCACCGTTATCTTCAATACAACATGCTGCTATCTGCTTAAGAATTGCATTCTCTTCAATACACTCCCTAGCCGCGTCTATATCTCTAACCGAGTATCTCGCCCCACTATGCAGCAGTCCATGACATCTGCCAGTCGTACCATACGCCAAATCTCTTTTTTCGAACAGGATTGCTGGAATACCTCTTAACGCTAAATCCCGTAAAATGCCTGTCCCGGTACACCCCCCACCAATTACTACTACTTGTGTTCTCTCCAATTATTTCACCCCCTTATATAGACACAAAAATCCCCATATAAACTTAAAAATTAATTTTAAGTTTATATGGGGATCTTTCATATCTCTTGACCCCACTATTTATTCAGGTCGGATACGTAAAAAATCCGAATGAGCCCGAACAAATATATATTAAATTATTCAATTTATTTATCCACCTGTAATTATAGTTTATCATTTGTATTTATGCAAGACAAACTTTCCAAAAAGAAAAACGGGCATCAATCTTTTATACCTTCACCGTCTTCTTCATTAAGTTGATAAGTTGGTGTCAGGCACCTGGTCACGACATAGACAGACGCCTTAAATTGCCACGTGGTCAGGTATAATTTCCAATTCTATCAGTTCAGATTAAAGTTCTAGACATGTTTCTTGTATCAATTCCTTTATACGAGCCTCAATTTCTCCAACCAAAACCTTCCGACGATATTTCGGACAGACCACATGGTATTTGCATGAGTAGACAATGTTGTTGTTTGATTTATAGTTTATATCCATGAAAACATTATACCAAACGCATGTGTATGATACAACGTGGTCTTTTGATTTGCCTTATATCCCCATAGCTAAAGCTAGGGGCTTTACGGCAACAATGGGTAACATTTGACAAAAATTACGGTTATCATCCGTGATAATAATTTTAATTTCCTTACCCATTCGCCAACATCACACCTTAACAGTATTCCGGTTCACATTTTTTTCCTTTTGAACGAATCCTCGCCGGTGTCGTCATTATACGTTACGGGCCATGTCGAAATCCTAATAAATAAGGTGACTACGAAAAGTTGTGAAAGTATTGGGAAAGCCTATCCTCAAAGGTTTTATGGATATTATTGGGGATATTTTCATCGCAAATTCTATACTTATTTTCAAGCGTAGTAGAAAAGCTAAGAATTTAAGTGAATTGTGCCCAAAGAAAAACGTTCAGTAGCCAGCCTGCTGACTGATTTTTGTGTATTGTCCCCGATCATAATTATTCTATTATCTACTTTTGGTTAATAAGAAGTGGGTTCACCTTAGAGTTATGAAAACCGGCTTCTCATAAATATTGTCTTAGTGTGTTTGCGTCATTGGTTTGGAACTGGCTCCAGCTCCAGCTCGTTTAATGTTTAGGATCTCCGAAGAAGTTGGCAGTGGAACCAGCCTCCTCGGAGCCTGAATTTAAGATATGTTCACAGTATTAGCCAATACTTACAAAACTATTTCTTTTGGCCCTGGGCCCTATAATTGCGATTACGTACAGTAGCTAAAAAGCTATTTCCATATGAAAAAAGACCTTTAAGAAAGGTCTTTTTTATTTCTCATACTTAACCCTTTGGCAATCACCGATTGCACCACGGAAGCACATCAGCCACCCGCAGGGTTCTTTGTTGTGCATTCACACCCTGCATTTGCCCCTGTGTGTCTTTTAATATCCTCTAAAGTCGAACAACACTGTGCCTCAGCAACGTGGTAAAGAATTTCTTCTTCCGAAACGTTTGCACAATAACAAATAGGAATAGGGGAAGAAATATTTTTTTTAAACCAAATTTTATTTTTTAATTGCTCTTGGCTAATTACCTTCCCGTCTTCGGTGTAATAACCAACTTCACATTCTGGGGTTCGACACAAAAAAAACTGTTCTCCATATGGTGTTATATTATTTTTCACCTGATACTCTACAGTAATTTTCTTTACCTTTTGACCCAGATTTCCACATATAGGGCATGTGTTATTTACTTTTGGATTTATGTTAAGCTTTAACAATCTTCATCACCCTCCGCAAGAATAGTTTAAACTTTATTAGTGCGATTGCAATTTGAGTCCTATAAGAGTAATTTTGTAAATAAAGCCCGACCGGGACCCGTACGTACAACAGAAAATAAGCCACCCGGCAGATCAGGTGACTTATTTACAAGTATCTATTTTATTACTAGATTTACTTTCGTTTTTAAACTTGCCAAAACCGGCGATTTTCGAAGGGCAATATTCGCAATTTCCATGACTTGTATTTTACTCGCGGAAGTCTCCGCAGTTAAAGTAATAACCGGATTTAAAATCCCGCCATCACCCTCCTCGATCCCTAAAAACACCGCGGCATTTAAATCGGCTTCAATTGTGACATCTACATTCTCCAGCTTTATCCCTTGCTGGCTCGCTAACACCTGAAAGGTTATTGCAAAACATCCTCCGCCAGCAGCTACTAAATATTCTACAGGGTTTGGGGCTTTATTCATTCCGCCCATAGGCTTTGGCTGATCCATTTCAAATGGGGTAAATTCCCTTATCCCCACTTGATTTTGTACGCCATCTACCCAGTGAATCTTCGCAACCCATTTCTTTATGGCTAAATTTTGGTCCACCTTCATTGCGCTCATAGTTTGCGTTAACACGTTAAAGTCAATATTATTCATCGTAAACTCCTCCCCTCTCTTTAAGAGGTTAGCATGTGGGAAGCTCCATGTATGTAAGGAGGCTTACCTTTTAACAAATATTAAACTCTTTTAAACGAGTTTCGTCTAAATAAATCCAGATTCTATTGTTATCGATTCGAATGATGTTTTCCTGCCGTAACTTATTTAGCAATAGGGTCACTGTTTCCCTGGTGGAAGCAATCATACCCGCTAAATCCCTATGCGTTATGGAAACCGGCAAAGGATACCAGTCTCCGTCACCTTCTAAAGGGTCGGCCAGTTTGCGAAGTAAGAAAATTAACCTTTCTTCCACTTTACCGTAGGCCACCTGTTCTAAAACCTCGATTACTTCTTGGTACCGCTCGGAAAAGAAATGTAATAGATTAATGGCCAAAGTAGGATTTTCGTTAACAATTGTTATAATTTCTTGTTTTGGTATTTTCACAATGGATAGATCCGTTAAAGCCTTACAAAATATAGTAGTTTCCTTGCCAGAGAAAATATCTATAAGATTTACAAACTCCCTAGGGGATACTAATCCCAGAATACACTCCTTTCCATCAATATGAAGCTTGTATACACTTGCATTGCCCGCCTCTATGAGATAAACAGATTGCATTAACATTCCAGGGATAATAACGTGTTCCCCTTTTTCGAAAAAAAGCCTTTCTCCTTTTTCCAGCATATCCCTCATAACATCCTTGGGAAACAAGCGAATGTTTTTTATAATATATAAGTTATTATTTAACACGGTCCAATTCCTCCCCCTTTAATGAGATATAAACATAAAACAAACCTTTACTTTTTAATATGGCTATTTATGCCCATCCCGCTAAAAAGGCAAAAAGCGCTTTTTGGGGGTACAGCCGACATAGGGGTAATAGGAGCATCCGTGCATAAAAATTCTTTATTTTACTCCTTGGGTCCTATAAGTAGTATTACGGACAGCCGCTAAAATACCATTTACCTATATTTAGCCAAATCTGTCTCTATACGACGATTTGGCTGTTTTCATTTTCCTATTTTTAACCCCCGAAAAGTGTGTTTTGGTTCGATCATCAAAGTCCACTTTTCTTGCGTTTACGCTAGTTTCCTACGGCGTCCGTTCAAGAGAATTTCCAATCCGTCTTTCCGGAGCGCACAAATAAAGTTCCCCCCGCACCCTCTTAAAAATCTAGGGCACGTCTTATCTTGGGGGCATGGATAGTGGCGAAGTGGGGGGAAGCTATTTCGGGTCAGCCTTAAAAGAGCTTTCCCCCACTTCTTGGACAAGTCTTATTTGGGGCGATTCTTTGGCGCAGACTTGACCACACTCTCTGCACCCCCGACGACTACATTGGGTCGTTTCTTATTCTTCGCGCATCATATTGCCCGATTCACTCAATAAAACGTCATTTGTGTAAGAGCTCAAGGCCATTTCCGGGTCAGCACAAATCCATTTACCATTCTCTCGTAGGCCATTTTTTAAAAACCCATTCGGGTGAGGACAAGCAATATTTTGTTCGTTAAGCAATGATGCCATAAACCCTAAGATTATGTTCCACTTGTAGTATTCGTTAGGCCATGTCCACCAATTTCCTGCAAAGAACCAAGTTAAGGAGCTTTGAGCGTGTAATACATTAAGGTGCAAGCAAGCAGATAATCGCTTTCCATAAATAATAACTTAAATTTTTCCTTCGATAATAATAGGAACGTTATCATGCGTTAACTTTCTTTGACGAATATAATTATAGAGAGTGTTCTTGCTAAGATTGCACATAGTACAAATATCCTGTGTTGTCACGTTCTGTGTATCATACAATTTCAAGGCCTTGGTCACATTCTCCCGCTTAATGCTTGGTCGTCCTCCTAAGATTATGACAATAGCACCATCCATGTGTAATTATACGATTCCATACACCCCGCGAAGCAAGAGGCCGCCATGGACGGCGGCCTCTTAAACTCCCCGTTTGACCTTCGACTTCACATAATTAGAATTTTCATGAAGTAACATAAGTAATTATTTCATTTATTTTATACTTTCTTGTAAAATCTGCTGGCTTTTCGTAAGTTTCGAGCATACCTCTTTCATCATGTGTTAATTCTTTTTTTCGTTTGATCTTCCATATGATCTTCCATTTTAGTAATGTCATCAGCACTTTATAGATAGGCTTTAGTTTGCTATAATCAAATCCGCCCCTTAAATAAAAGAACTGTATATGTTTCTGTTCTATGGAATTAAAGTTCATATTCCTTACTTCATTGACTGCCTCTTCTCTACAGGGCGACGCCCCCGTAGCGAAGACAACAACTTTTTTGTCTTTAAGCTTGTCCAGGTTTTTTGTTATCAATTTTACCCCACTGATACCAACGGCATACAAACCTCCACCGTAAATCACGGTATCATAGGCAGTCAGCATATTAGTTGTGACTTTAGAACCCTCAAAAAGATCGGCTGACAATTCCTCCGAAATCCATTCTGCGTATTTCTTTGTAAAACCTGTTTTAGACTTGTATATTACCACAGTTTTCATTTCTTGCACCTCGAAATTATAGATTTTCTCACATTAATCGACTAACATGAAAAGCTATGGAAGCCTTTCCTCAGAAAATCAGCGTATGGAGGCGCGGCCTTTTGCGTACATTTTAGTATAATAATTATATATTATCTTTTGGCGTGACGTTTCGCCTATTTACTGAACCCCAGAGGCTAAACACGATTCGAAAAAATAACGTTTGGAGTAAGCAATCTATTAAATACTAGAATCAATGACATCTTTAACGGGTCTTCTGGGGCTGGGAAGCGCTTCTATAGTTGGATAGCCCATTCGAAACTGAATGATACTGTGCCATTCCGAAGTCTTTAAGATTTCGCGTAGCTTATCTCCAAATTGTGGTGTCAAGTTGAGTGACAGTTCCCTGTCTCTGCGTTCGGACAATTGGTTCATAATCTGCATGCCGAGGCCTTTGGAGGTAGCCCATAAATGAAGTCTTTCCCATAATTGCCCTGCTTTGACGACTTGCAGATCATTCGTAAGATCGGGGACGGCTATAAAGCCAAAAGCGGCGGCAGTTCCCACGTGCTTGTCTTTAAGTGTATTAAGCCAGAATTCGTTATTTTGTTCTTGGGACATAGGCGGTAGCATTTTGGCAATAATACGGGTGAGAGTGGGTAGCCCCTGAGCATCTGTTGTTATACCGTCTTTGTATTTTTGAATGTCCTGCCACGACTTCCTCATCCACTTGGAATCAACATTGATCTGTTCCTTATCACTAATTAAAGCCTGTGTTGCTTCAATCATTGCCTGTCCGATTTTAAGTTTGTCCTGTTGGGTATTGAAGAAAGATAATTTAACGTCTGAGCTGTCCGTATTAAGGTAACTTAATGTCTGAATTATTTCTGGTGAAATAGGGCGGGTTTTATCATAAGGCCCCCGGTTCATATGGCGCTTGGGAATGGCATCATAGAGTGCTGAAGGAAGTGGAGCCATTGTAGCCAAATCAATGGTGGCGATATGCCAACTGTCTTGCTTATTGGGAAAATAGGTTATTTTTGGTGAAAAGCCTTTTGCCTTGGCAGCAATTGTCAGGTTTTCAAGGGCGCAGCCTAAACTAATGTACATTTCTCTTGAATAGGGGTCAACTGCACCAAGGTTCCTGTCAGTATCTGCCTTAATGTCTATGGAAGAGTCCCCTAATTTAAAAAGCCAGGGTTGGGCATTATGGGCGTTCGCAGCCAAGATCGCGGCATCTACTAATCCTTCGACACCTTCGAAGCTATTTTCCCATGCGGCATAGGCAGGACCTTTACTAGTACTGAATACCCCACTATCTAGACCCCTCCAGAAGCCTCCCACTACAGCTAGGCTGCCGAGAATTGCCGAACCTTTTATGAAATTACGGCGACTGAATAATACTCTATCTTCCATGTTCTTTTCCCTCCTGAACATTTTATTTTTCAATAGAACGCTCGATAAGATTAAACATCTCTTGGATTAGTTTTTTGGCGGATAGATGTTGTTCCATTAGATAACCTTCTTTATTTAGCACCAAGCTTGAAATGCCTATAATATTTGCGTAGAGAACAAAGGCTGTCTTCTGGATATGAATATCGCTTCTGATGCTGTTATCGCTTACCCCTTCTTTTATAACGTTCACAAGATAGGCTAGCGTTATTTCGCCCTCATTGTCGCTTGCTTTTCTAAATTCGTCGTCTGCCGAAAGCTCACTGTTAGCGCTGTTATACAAAACTAAAGTTTCAAAGTATTTCGGATAACGGCTCGTGAATTGAATAAACGTTTCTCCCAGTAACTTCAGCTTAGCAAGTCCGGTTAAATTAATTTTGTCGCTTAATTCCGTATTGATTATCTTGTTTAATGTCCAATAGGCTCTAAAAATAATTGCTTGCAAGAGTTGTTCTTTGCTTTGAAAATAGGAATATAAGGTTTTTTTAGTATATTCAGCGATCTTTGCAACCTCATCCATAGTGGATGATTCATAACCTTTTAGGAAGAAGATTTTTTCAGCAGCATTAATAATATCTTCACGCCTAATGTTTTTTTCTTTTTCTTTTCTTTCGGTTGTTCCCATACCCGCCTCCTAATATTATAATCAATATGTTTCACTACACTATAAGTTTACCTAAGAACAAATTATATTATTTAAGTTCACTTGTCAAGAAATATACTATACTATTAGTTTACTTAATATTACGGCATTGTGAACTAAATAATGCTCTATAAAACGAAGTCCTTGGCTTGATATTCTTAGTTTTATTTAGTAGCTGCGAGTTTACAACGATCCATTCCTTGTACCCTGTGGGGCGGTCTCCGTTTCTCTCACATATTTGAAACCAGCTTGTACGTGTTGACATGTAAAGAACGAGAGAACCCGCATTTGCGGATTCTCTCGTTCTTTATATAGATAAGCGTTCTTGGGCCTTTTACTGTTTGCGCGTTCAAAAGTTATACTTTCCTCCCTGCTAACAATAAAAAACCCTCCCAGGCTCTTAAGCCAAGGAAGGTTTCTACAATTAACGATTTTCCAGTTGCTACGTTCGCGGGGTAAAAACACTCGCGATAGACAGGCTTTTCACCAGACAGTTGGAAAGGAACCATCGTATCTTTTCCAAAAATAGCGCAAATAGCTGGGAACATTTGGCGTTCTTGACGGCCATAGCCACCGCCGCCTTGGTTTCTGGTTTGTGCTTTTTTAGCTGCACGCACTCAGGGCAACGTCCAGGTTCGTTAGTGAACCCTTTTTAAGCATAGAACTCTTGTTCAGATGCTTAAAATTCGAAACCCGCACCCAAATCACGCCAACTGGCTATTCCAATTCCTTATTCATAAAACACAATCCAATAAACGTGAAATACCGGCTATTATAAGCTGAGGCCCAGTGGCAACCTAACATGACATTCAAGATGACGCTGGCCTAAATAAACAAATTTACATTTGATTCTTCGGCTTCACCTAAATAATAGCCAACTCCACCAATTTTAATACCATCAATAAGTTCTTCCTGCTTTAAACCCATAAGATCCATGGTCATTGAACATGCAACTACTTCCACACCACTATCCATTGCTAATTTAATTAAATCCTCTAATGAGCTAATATTTTTATTTTTCATAACCCTTCTTATCATTTCTCCTCCCATGCCCATCATGTTCATTGTAGAAAGCTTAAGCTTCTTACTTCCCCTTGGCATTATGAAGCCAAGCGCTGAACCTATTAAGTCCTTTTTAACGGGTACTTTCTCCGGTTTTCTCAAAATATTAAGCCCCCAAAAGGTAAAGAACATCGTAACCTTTTTACCCATGGCTACTGCACCATTGGCAATTATAAAGGAAGCAAGTGCTTTATCTAAATCTCCACTAAATACCACCATTGTTTTTTTATCTTTCAACATTATATCTGATTGAAATGAATTATTTAGTACCTTGAATTTGTTACCTTTTTTAATAAGGGCCTGGATCATCCCTTTATTCCTTGTTATATCAACTAGCTCATTATTTGTTTTAGAACACCATGCCTTAATATCTTCATAAAACCCGGGATCAGAAGCAGTAACTTTAAGAATTTGACCCTCATTTAGTTGATCTATTGACGCTTTAACTTGAATCAGTGGCCCTGGACAACATAATCCACAAGCATCAAGGCTTTTATCATAATCGTTAACGCCTTTTCCAACTTCGCCCTTAACAACTTGAGTATCAGGATCGATTATCTGCCTTTTTGTGTTATCCGAATTATCAACTCTATTTGGCTTAAAGTTTAACATTGAAGCACATTTATATCCTCCATCTATATTTTTAACCTTGAAACCTTTTTGAGTTAAAATTCTAGAAGCCACATATCCTCTTAGTCCGATTTGGCAATATTCAAGGATTTCTTTACTCTTATCAAGCTCTCCTACTCTATCTCTTAGGCTGTCTACGGGTATATTCACGGCTCCCTCAAGATGCCCATTGTTGAATTCATCTTCAGTACGCACATCTAATAATAACTTGTTTCCTTTATCATAAGCCAAAAGTTCCTCTGCTGTAATAACATCCACCCTTCCAGCTAAAACATTTTCCGCAACGTAACCTGCCATATTGACCGGATCCTTAGCTGAAGAAAAAGGCGGTGCGTAGCAAAGCTCCAACTCAGTTAAATCAGTGACTGTTCCACCTAGTCTAATGACCGTCGCTATCACGTCAATTCTCTTGTCCACACCAGCATAGCCTACGCCTTGGGCCCCTAATATTTTACCGGCCTCATTAAAAATAAGCTTTAAGGTCATTGCAAAAGATCCGGGGTAATAAGATGCATGCGAAGCTGGATGAATAGTAATAACTTTATGGGGTATATTCAATCTATTTAAAGTTCTTTCATTATTACCAGTACTTGCTGCTGTTAATCCAAAAACCTTAATAATTGAAGTTCCCTGAGTACCCTTATAAGACTTATTTAAGCCTGCTATATTATCCGCCGCAATTCTACCTTGTTTATTGGCAGGTCCAGCTAAGGGAATTGCTGAATTTTGCTTGTTTACAAAATCAACAACTTCAATCGCATCTCCTACTGCAAAGACATTGGTAGCATTTGTTTCCATTTTTTCATTGACTACAATATGACCTTTGGCTCCAAGTAATATTCCGCTATCTTTTAAAAATACAGTATCTGGAATGACCCCTATGGCTAATATCACGAGATCTGCATTTATTTTTGTGCCACTATTTAAAGTTATTTCAACATTCTTATCCAGATCCTTAAACGCTTTCACGCCATCATTTAAAATTATTCCAACGCCATTGTCAGAGATTTCTTTTTCAACCGATAATACCATATCAGTATCAAAGGGGGCCATTAAATGAGGTGCTGCTTCTACTAAAGTAACTTCAAGGCCTCTATCCTTTAAATTCTCAGCCATTTCTACTCCAACAAAGCCACCACCAATTACTACGGCACTATTAATTCCTTTTTTGTCCACATAGGCTTTAATCTGATCAGTATCCGGTATATTTCTTAAAGTAAATATCCTCGCACTGTTTATACCTTGAATAGTTGGTTTAATGGCTCTTGCTCCCGGGGATAAAACAATATAATCATAGGATTCTTCATAAATACCCTTAACTTTACTTCGTACTGTTGCTACCTTTTTAAAAGTATCGATACCAATAACTTCACTATTAATTCTTACATCTATATTAAATCTACTCTTCATGCTTTCGGGTGTTTGTACTAATAGTTTTTCCCTTTCCTTAATCATTTCTCCAATGTAATAAGGCAAACCACAATTTGCGAAGGAGATGTACTCATCCCTTTCAAACATAATTATCTCAGCACTTTCATCGAGTCTTCTAAGTCTTGCTGCTGCTGAAGCTCCACCTGCTACACCGCCTACAATTAATACCTTTTTACTCATGACTAATCCTCCTCATTTATTTTTAAGATTACATTTCTTTGTTCAAATTCACTGCTTATAATGCGCAGTATCTCTAGGCTTTAGTCTAAGATCTTGTGAAAAAGAGAACAATTCCTAACATGCAATAACCTTTTATAATTTCCCTAGATCAAGTAAGCGCTGTAATCGCCATTCTCCTCTTGACACCCTACAATATCTACCTTCAGAACTGCGTACCCCTTATACCCTGGAAGGGTATCACTACTTTAATATATTCGACTCTCTTTCATTTGTCAACCATATTACGATAACTTTTCTCACTGAATGGGTAAACAGCAGAAAAAAAAAGATCAGTATATGACCTCTATAATAATACAAGTATCGGTGGGGATTTAAGAAGATGACTCCTGTTGAAATACAGAAATCATCTTCTTAGTCAGGTCTTAGCTGATTCCATTTTCTTATTATTCATTCACTTTTTGTATATTTAAGAAACCCATCCTCCACATTTAACTTAATAGCTCCTGTTTCATTTAAATATTCAACGTATGACCTTAACATTCTTTCAATTACCGCATACCTGTATATACTTCGGATATTTATGTTAAATTCTTTAATCACTGCCCTCATAATTTCTTCCATTGTCATTGCACCATTGATAACCGTATATACTCTTGCTGCCCTGTCTTTATAAAAACTCATATTATCAGTTATAAGTTTTGTAATATCATTATCATAAATCCCTTTGTGTGCCACTATATATTTACTGCATTTTAAGTTATAAAGTTTTTGTTTACTTTTTAAATCTTCACTCAGTATATAGGCATAGGGCATTTTTGCACCTGCCATAACTTCATAGCTTATAAGTGCATCTCCTAAATACGCTACATCATCAGGAGTAACAATGCAAATATGCGCAGGACTATGTCCCGGAGTATGAATTATTTTAAAATTAATACCGCATACGTATATTCTATCTTGATGATCATAAATCATAATATCTGTTTCGCAAACCATATGCCCTAAATGCTTTGTAACCTCGGATAGTGTTTGACTATTGTAATAAACTTTAAGATTAACTGTTGAACTACAAAAACTAGATTCATAGTCTGACATTGCGATAACGGAATTATATTTTTCCTTTAAGTGAGCATTGTTCCCTATATGGTCTATATGAGCATGACTACAAATTATACCAGCTACCTTAAGATTGTCTATCTCTAGAAGATTATCTATTCCTTCTCTTTCCCCTGCTGCCCATCCGGAATCCAGCATAATAATTTCTTCGTGATTGATTTTATAAAAGGGTATATATGACATTCCTGTATCAATACAAAATGTATTTCCCTTTACTTGTTTAATTTCCATTAAATCCTCCTAATTTTCATTCTTTCCACTGCTATTCATCGATCCCTGAACAGGTAATTAACCATTAACGCATGCATATAGCTGCCCCCCTGGTAGGAGCTGATTATTGTGAAGGCCATAACCATCTTGCGTTTGCATAACGCAATTTACGTGCCATTCAAATAAGAAATTCATAGTGCGACACAGCACAAATCGAAACAGTTTTTGCAGTCAGCCCGCAGATTGCGGCGACTCTTATCAGGGAAAGGTAGTGAATATTCGTGATTCTCGGACGATATCTGGTTCTAGGTACTCTTAATATCCCATAAAAAATGTTGTGAGATTATATTATAGTTGATATTTTAACACAGACAATATTATAACCTAAATTTCCTCTTGCTTCCAACTTCGAGGTTATAGACAAAATAATTTCAAAGCCATCCCCCAACAATCCACGCATGAAAGCGTGGATTTTAGCATGCAATTGAGGGGTTAGCGATACCTTAAATTACTCTCGTCTAGAATTCTATCAAATTCCCTAAATACACCTGCCATAAATACAAATATTAGAAAACAATAAATTGTTTCTCTATAGATCGATAAGCATCACGACTTCTTCGTCCTTCAAAAGAATACCAGGCAAAATCATCGGCTGCTATCCACTTCGTAAATTTGAGAGGTATATGATTCAATTTTTCCACCGTGTGGGGCTATGATCAAGACTTGATGCCAATGACGACTTAAGTTTATCCGATAATCCTGGCCTTCTTGTTCATGCAACTGTAACTCTTGGAAATTTGAGTAGAAATCAGGCATCATTGTCCTCCTGTGACTATTAATTAAGCCCTATGTTTGCCAACCTATCTGCTATGCCGAATCATACGCCCAACGAAACCAGAAGCCGCCACGGACGACTGTCCCTTTACCCCTCAGTAAGACCGTAAGTGCGCATACTAAGAATAGCACTAAACCGCTGCGCGGTGGTTTCCGTAGTATGCCCTTCGCCGTTTAACCGAATATCACTGAAGCTATTACTTCCTTTTCACATCTCTTGTAAAATGTTAGCGAATTCATTTTAAAGGAGATGTTTTTGTTTTATGACAAAAGAAGAGGTTTTAGCCAAGCTGAATTTCGATGTAGAACTGAGAGGATTAAGCAAGAATACCCAGGATGAATACTATTCTAGAGTTAAGAGTTACCAGAACCACTACGATAAACCTGCGACCGAGCTGGGCGAAGAGGATATTAGACAGTTTCTCCACTATCTCGCCACAGAAAAAAAGCTAGTTTCCGCATCCGTAAATACCTACAATAGTGCTCTCCGCTTTTTGTATGGTGTAACATTAAATACTAAGTTGAACCTAAAGCAAATCCCCCGCCACCGCAAACAACGTAAATTCCCCGATATCTTTACCAAAGAGGAAATCCAGGCCCTTTTTGATGCCTGCAATGATTTGAGAGATAAATGCATTGAATATCTGGGCCGCTATACTCACCGGGTGGCTATATCAAATTAACGTATCATCAATATTAAAAAAGATACGGTTTCCTTCAAATGGCGGGACTACAAAGACGACAGCAAACAAAAGGTGATGACTCTTTCCTCTGAAGAGTTTATTCGCAGATTTCTTATTCATATCTTGCCTAGTGGCTTTATGAAAATTAGACACTATGGTCTGCTTGGCAATCGCAACAAGACCACTAAGTTCAAGCTTTGTAAACAACTTACCCATACGCCTTTATTAATGAGGGAGAAGTCTTCAACCCTCCAACTTATCCAGAAACTCATAGGAAAAGATTTGACTAAGTGCCCTAACTGCGGATCAGAAAAACCTAGACAGTGTATGAGTCTAGGCAAATCTCCCCCTGCTAGTATCTGAACTGCATGTGTTTAATAAATTGCCCTTTTATGGGGAGGGGAAAGCTATGTCTAAAATCAGTATATTTGAAAGTTTAAGATACATATTGTGTAATGTTTTAAATCAAAGTCCTTAAAATTACCAAGAGATTAGGAATTCAATCCCCATAGAAGTCTTTACTAATCATCGCGGTTTCGTGCTATCTGAATTATCCAAAGTTAGGGAAATCGGATCATCCAAGGTATACGTTCTAACATACTTAAGCTCCTTTAGGAGTTCTTTTTTCGTCCCCTAACTTCGGATAATTCGCTATGGATAATACGAAGAAAATAAATACCATTGAAAGGGGTATCTTTCAGCGGTATTTATTTAAATAACACTCCCAATAGACTTGCTGTTAATATCTAGGTAATTTACTTTGTTCCAGATAATAATTCTCAACGCCTATTTCCTTCATTCGATTGTTTCGCTCCAGCCATCTTTCTCTGGTCTTGCCTTCAAATTGTTTGTCGCATGGATACTCGTTGCATTCAAAACAAAAATCCACACCAAGTTGTCGATGACAAGTTTTGGCATGGCATTCGATAGGGCACCGTAAATTATCACTCCGGCAACCACCACAAGTTCCTTGAGCAAAGTGCTGTAGATATTCGAGAAATATAGGATATTCATTGAAGAGGGGGTTATTTACCGACTTCAGACTTGCCACGCGTTCATAACCTCTAAGCAGATATGCCAGTCTCGCACTTAAGCTCTTGATCTCGCCATGTTCATAGTCCGCGCATCTTGTACAATCCAATCCACAAACAGCTAATTTACTTCTAATCTCACTATTCATCCTTTTATTTCCTCTCTCACTACTTATCACACCGAGTTTTAAAGTGCTTAACCTTCGGTGACTCCAGGACGACCTTGAAGCGTCATCATCGTTCCTGTCATTGTGGCAACCAATTTGAGCTCTTCTGAACCAAGAGCAAAAACTTCTCCTGAGCAAACAGTTATAGTCCGCCCCGGCTTGACTACCATCCCTCTGGCTACAAACCTTTCGCCCTTAGCTGGGGCAAGAAGATTAACCTTAAATTCAACTGACAGGACCGAAGCGTCGGCAGGCATTAGACTCAAGGCCGCATAACCGCAGGCGCTATCAACGATGGTTGTTATAATGCCCGCATGCAGGAAACCGTGTTGTTGGGTAAGATTATCACGAAACGGAAGTAAAATCTCTACTTCACCCGGAAGGACCTTAACGAGTTCCGCACCGATTAGGTTCATTACCGATTGCTGGGCAAAGCTTGATTGAACACGGTTTGCAAAACCAGGATTTTGTGGGGTAAAACCACTTTTTGATTCCGCCATATTGCTCATACCTTTCTTATATCTTTCACAACTTGCATAGCTTGCTCGCTTCATGAAAAAAGCCGATTATAAGGAGTATTGTCTTTTGTCACTATTCCTCCCTAAGTTAGGGAGGACATATATTCAAAGGCTGTTATTCCATATATACTTTTAAAATGCTTATTTAAATGTGTTAAATCGACAAACCCGCATTCTGCTACTGCCGAATAAACATCTTTGTATTTTTCTATTAACTGCTTTGCAAGTTCTATCTTGCAGTTTAGAAAATATTGATATGGCGAAATTCCAGTACTTGCTTTAAACATTCTGATGAACTGAAATTTTGAAATATCAAGTTCTCTACAAATGTCATCAAGCCTTAGTACATTTTCCAGGCTGCAATGAATCATATCCTTTGCTTTTCTGGTTAGATCATTATCCTTCCTGTAACTCACAAGAAGATTGGGCTGGGTAAAGCTATCGGCAAGAGATAAAAGTAATTCACTGCACAATGCTTCAGCTTTTCCACCTAATATTGCACAAGAAAGGTTTAGAATTCTTTGTTGAAGCCTGTAATTATACACAATTGGAGAAGAGAAGCGGACTATATCCTTCTTTTCAAGAATCTCTAAAAACAGTTTCGGCTCAATATATACCATGACATAATCAATACCTGTCTTATCATGTGCCATACCGTCATGCGGCTGTTCCGGATTAAAAAGCATAACACCATTTTGATAGGATGATTGAAAATTACCGTCTAAGTTATACTGCTGAATACCTCGCAGTGTTACACCTAAGGCATACTCCTTGTGAGAGTGCTTTTTATATTTAAAATCAGCAAAGCTTGCTGACAACACAGTAACACCCGTAGATTTTTTATATATAAATGTATCCATATGAATCACCTCTTAATTAGCTCAACTACCCCAGATGCCAGTATCGCAGAATAAACTAAAAATAATGCCATTACTATATTAACAGTCTTTTGATATTTCTTCAAAAATTCCTTGAATAGTACACCGAAGAGAACCCATGTAACAAATGCGCAAAATCCAATAATTGTTATAACTGTTGCAAATACTGCAAGTGCTGGCGGAGCAGTATAGTATGGCATAACAAAGCTTGGAATTACTGTCATTGTGAACAGTACGACTTTTGGATTTACAAACTGCATGAGGAAGCCAGAAACAAAAGTAGCGGGTTGTATCTCAGCCGACTCTGAGACATCCATTTTGTATATTTGATATGCAAGATAGAGTATATAGGAGCTTCCGATGATCTGCATAACAATTAAAATCTTTGGTATTACTGCTATAAGTACAGTATTCAACATAGCGGAAAGACCAAGTAATAAACCAAATGCAATCGTTGCTCCATATGAGTATTCCATTGCCTTTTTTGTCCCGAAGTTATGCGCTGTGGATAATATAACTATATTTGTAGGCCCAGGTGTAAATGTAACAATAAAGCAGTATATTAAAAAAGATGTAATATTCATGAAGTAAACTCCTTTGAAAGTATTTTCATGAATTATACATCTTAAAATTTAAGGCATATAGTATATTATTGCAGAGGTTGTATTATAAAATATCTACAACTCTCAGAACAATCGTATTTTTGATGTTGCTATTTTTAATTTGTCCTTTATTAAATCTAGTGGTATTTCGAACTTAAATGTTCCGGCAGCACCAGCCCCCAATGAGTATTTGGGGTAAAAAATGACAAGGGACTTATCTGTTAGGTAAAAATTTTCAGGTTTGAACTCCTTCTTAATTGTAGCTTGGCCGTCTTTACTGTAAGCATCATCGAATGTATATCTATTATTTCCTTCAGCTTTTTCTTTGTTAATACTTTTAGCTACCTCACCAAATATCAGGTTTAAGTATTCATCAGTTCTAATATTAAAAACATCAGCCAGAGTAAGCTTTTCTCCAGTGTTCAAGTCGAATACATCGCCATAAAGTGTCGGATTAGAAACCCCTCCTGCCCAGGAGTTACCGTCACCTGATATAGAAAGAATATCTCCGACTTGAACTTCTACACGATAATCAGCTTTAAGATAAAAATTATTTTGCGAATTAGGAATGTTGAAATAATCGTTATATTCTTTACCGAAAAAATCCGTTTTTTCTTTTAAATCGTAATATTTGTTTATAGCATCAATACCTTTATAAGTCCCAGTTAACTGTACAAAATTCAAATCATAATCAATCGTTGCATTATAACTATTGGCAATGCTTTTTTCAACCGCTCTCTTTTCAATAGCTAACTTAAAGTTATTGCTTATCTCACCCGGCGAGCTTGAACTTGGAGTGCTACTACAACCCATCGCAATAGCAATAAGCAGCAACGCGACAAGAAAGAAGCCTCTAGAGTTTCTCAACATGTTCAACCAAATTCCCCTCCATCGTAAAAATATTTCCATTTATAGTGACTTCTTCAAAACCCAATTCCTTAAACAAGTATTCTATTCGTTTCTTAGATCCATTTTTATCTAAGAAATGTACTCTACTTCCACCTGTATGGAAGTAAATCATCAATTTTAACCACTTTGTCTTTAAGCATAACTTCACAAAGCCTATTTTCTTCATGTATTTGGTTGATGAATTCTCTACATCTTCCACAAGGTGGAACAATACCATCGCTCGAACTAACTGCTACTAATTTTGCAATTCTATTTTCTCCAGCCGTAATCATAGCCGCAATTGCTGCATGTTCTGCGCAAAAACCCATAGAGCATGGGGTATCAATACAAACACCTTTATATAAGTTTCCTTTATCCGTTAACAATGCAGCAGCAACTGAACCCGCATACGAACTCTTTGAAAGTTCACGTGGATTCAATGTATCCTTTGCTATATTATATAATTCATTAAAATCCATAGATACTTCTCCTTCATAAAAAAATGATTTTCCTGATTCGCTAAATCCTACTAATTCGTCACGCATAAGAAATGCGTTCAGTTACTCTTACCAATATTTCAACAACTTTCTCATTTGATGTGGCAATTTTATGCTTCTTAAATTTTATCGCGATTTAGTATTATTGAACCATTCAATCGTTGCTTTTCCATGCTCTTCAGGAATCTTGTTACTAACTTGTTCATAAAGCCATCCTAAAGTCTTATTGTTCAAATACTGTCTCATCTGGTCTTCTGCTTCTACCATTACAACTTTTATCAAGCAAGGACATTTAGTATATGTATCAGGTAAATTATTTTTATCTAACAATATTTCATTTTGTCTAATCTCTGCACATTGAAATAATGGAGTTGTCCCTTCTATTGCTTCAACTATATTCCAAAAGGTTATGCTTTCTGGAATACGTGCTAACTCATATCCTCCATTAACACCTGAAATTGACTTCACAATCCCGGCTTTCCTTAATTTTGTATATACTTTTGATAAATAAGTTTCTGAAACTCCCTGAAATGTCGCTAAATCTTTAATTCCAACAGTCTTTCCTGATGGAATATCTACCATATACAATAAACAATGTAATGCATACTCTACTCCTATGGAAAATTGCAAAACAATCTACCTCCTAAATAATAAAGTTCCCACAAATTTAATTATTTTGTCGATATAATAATCCAATAGTAGATAATAACTATCTTTAATATATATTGACTTTTTTATAAAGTCAATATATATTAAAGATAGACAATGCATATCGGCGATATATTTTATACCTTATTAAGATTTGTATTGTTAATTAAATTTTTAGGGGGAAATATACAAATGCTTACAGAAAAGTTTTTTGATGTACTAAAAAAGGAAGGTGTAGTTTCAATAGTGTCATGGGGGATAGATGAACCGCATGTGGTTAATACTTGGAACTCATATTTAGAGGTAACATCTGATGAAAGAATTTTAATTCCTGCATATGCAATGCGTAGAACAGAAAAAAATGTAAATCAAAATAATAAAGTAAAGATCGCTTTGGGTAGTAAAGAAGTTTTGGGTTATAAAGATTACCAGGGAACAGGCTTCGTGATTGAAGGTACTGCAAAATACCTTGAGTCAGGTTCAGAATTCGATATGATGAAAGAAAAGTTCTCTTTTTTAACTAGAGTGTTAGAGATAACAGTTATATCAGCAAAGCAAATGCTTTAAATGTTGTTTTCTGGTGTTATATTTTCTTAAATCACTCTCCTCGCTGATTTTCAACAATATTTAGCAAGGAGAGTGATTTATTATGCAATCAAGCAAGACTTGTCAATTGGTCGAACAGTATCTCGGGTATCTAAACGTTATAAAGGGACGCTCAGTAAATACTATTAAAAATACATTGTTTAACCAATAGTGGAGGAAGATAACCTCTTCCCCACTTTATAGGATTTCTACATACCCTTCTGTTCCATGCACGCGAATTCGTTGCCCCTCTTTTATCAGTTTGGTGGCATTTTCCACTCCGACAACTGCTGGTAAGCCATATTCACGTGCGATAACTGCTCCATGGGTCATCAGTCCACCAACTTCGGTGACGAGGCCTTTTATGGATACAAACAATGTTGTCCAGCTAGGGTCAGTAAAGGAGGTGACTAATATATCTCCATCTTCTAGATCAGCATCTTCCATGTTTAAGATGACACGTGCTCGTCCCTCTATGACTCCGGAAGAAACAGGTAGCCCTACAAGCGCATCGCTTGGGAGATTTTCTCGTTTGTACGCACCTGTAATGATTTCACCATCAGACATGATAACACGTGGGGGAGTTAGTTTTTCATATAATTTGTGCTCGTCTTTTCGAAGGCAAATGATCTCGTAATCCAGTTTATTTGTGCGTACGACTTCGCCAAATTCTTCAAAAGTGAGGTAGTAACTATCTTCTTTTTCATGAATGACGCCCTCTTGTACAAGTTGTTCAGCTTCTTTCAGTAAAGCCTGCTTATAAACGAAGTATCGATTAACAATGCCGTATTTTGGATATTCACGATAACCGATGAAATTGCGGATTAGGTCAATCATTCGTTTTGCCTCGACGGCTTTTTGTTCACCATCCGGTAATTGCTTCAATTGATATAATAACTCTTGTTCTTTTTTCAAAGCTTCCAGTCGCCCTTGCTCAAATTTCCGATTGCTAGCATTAGGCTCATGGTTTTTGATGTTACTGAGAATCATGGGGACAAGTGTAATTGGTTTTTCGCTCCAACGAGTTTTAGTAATATCGATTTCTCCGGCACAGCGCATTCCGTATTTGTTGAGATAAGCATAGATAGCGTCTTGGATAACACGCCCACCATCAAACTTAACCAGTTCAGCCAAAAAGTTATCATCTTTTGCATGTTGTAAATAATCAATTACTTCCGGATAAGGACGAATCACATCTGCGACATCCAATAACTCCAGACCCATTTCCGAAGTAATATTGTTTGGTACCGATTGAGAAAGCGTGTCTGCTACGTTTTTTTCACCTAACCACTTGTTCATATTTTCATTGATCCAGACGCTAGCATCTATAGCAGCCATAAACACGCTAAAACTATGTGGGTCAAATAAGATCTTCTTTAATATCTGGATATCTTCCAGAATAAAATCAAATAAATCCGATCCTGATTTCGTTTGGATGGTTTGTTTTAACTCTTCTATCGATGTTTGGCTACTCTTAATTAATTCAGTAACGATTGTCGGATCATTTTCGATTTGTGTTTGAGAATCCGCAGACGACACACTTTTATTGCTTTTACCAGAACTCTGTTCTTTCTTATCATTTGGTAACGATTTTATAAAATCTCCTCGCTCTACAATGGTCATGAGTGCGTCTTTCATGAGCGGATCATGCTCTCCCATGTTATTTAATAACGTTTTTCTGCTGTCAGGGGAAGCCAGCATATGTGTAACATCAACAAACAACCTTCCACCAGCTTTAAACCTGGGTCCAAAAGATGTTAGCTGAAATATTGACAATCCCAATGGTTTTAAGGGATCGGTCATCATTTGTTGATGACCGACAGATACGTAAACGTGATTTTCTTCATCGTTCGCTTCAGGGATGGGGTATAAAGTAGTGATTGGCCGACTCTGGACAACGAAAAATGAAAGGGGACACACCTCCTTCGGGTGACAGGTCTCTAAGGTCGGAGGAATGTCCCCAATTGATGTATCATCAACCAAACACCATTCAATATCTTGTGGGTAACCAAAATAAGCTTCGATCTGTCTTCCTAGGCGTGCTAGTTGTAAAATTTGTTGATCAGTAAGTGTTTGAGTCTTTTGCTGATCAGGATCGATCTGCTGTGTCTCTGTTCCGCCTTCTTTTAGTCCATAGATAGCCAATTTTTTGATTCCTATGATCTTATCGACGATTTCCTCTTCCTGTACTTTATAACAATCGGCAGATACCAAGCCAGAGACCAGTGCTTCTCCAAGTCCAAAACTGGCATCGATTGTTAGCTGCTTTCGGTTAGAAGTAATCGGATCTGCGGTAAATATAATCCCTGAAGCTTGTGGGAAAACCATCCTTTGCACGATAACGGATAAATAAACTTGGCTGTGGTCAAATCTGTTTTGCATTCGGTAGATTACCGCACGATCCGTAAATAGGGAAGCCCAACATTTGCTGATATGCTTTAGGATTGCCTCTTTTCCAATGATATTCAAATACGTATCCTGCTGGCCTGCAAAGGAGGCCGTCGGTAAATCCTCTGCAGTTGCGCTGGATCGGACTGCATAGGCATTTTTTTCATCATACCTGGAGAGGCGGCGGGTGATCTCTTCAATAATGTCTTGAGGGATGGCTATCCCTTCGATGACCCTACGAATCTCACCGCTAAGTTCACTGATTTTATCCCGGTCTTCCACCTTTAACAGGGATAACCGATCAAGTAATTCGTTAATTGACGGCGTTTCCCCAATAATTCTTTTAAAGGCTTCAGTAGAAATACAAAAGCCATCCGGTACGCGTATTCCATCAATCTTGCAAAGTTCCCCCAGGTTCGCGCCCTTACCCCCAACAACCATGAGTTTTGTTTTGTCAATATCCTGAAAACCAAGCACAAAGGAACTCATGAATTTCCCTCCTCTAAGGCCTTTTTACTGCATTTAGTTTTTGTTTCTGGAATCATATTAATTCCTTACGATTCCAGAATAATACCCCTCCAGCAAATCGCATTAACGTGCTATTGCATTATAGCAGTAGCAAATGGGAAGAAATAGTCTATTCTTACAATTTTTTATATGTTATAATTAAAGCAAGAAGGATTCGATTTACTAAGATGTAAACCTTAAAGATACTAACATGATGCCAAGGCACATCCTTTTATAAGCAAATGAAAACACTTATTTCAGCAAAAAGCATCCTCGTCCCAGTTGGATGAGGGTGCTTTTTGCAACCGTATCATAGAAGTAAATTCAACTGAACAGCCTAATGGCAACATTTTTGCGGCTAGATTCATTAAACTTTGCCCTTAAAGTATCTTACATAGTAAATATTTTTTATTTGGTCTGCTCCACCCATCTAATCTTTTGATTTCATCAAAATAGCGCTTTTGCACGGAATTACACTTCGCTCAGCGCACTACTGCTCTTTCACCGACCCATCGCGATACGCTTCCAAAAGACTCTTCAACGTGACGATATCCGCTTTGAGCCCCACCCCTATATCCGTGTCACCCACCAACATGCGAGCTTGGTTTTTCTCGATGAATACGCTGGTTGGCAATATATCCAAGTCCTCACGAATGGCACGCTCTCTGGATTCGAAGGGCTTGTGGGACACTAAATGCATCCCCTGGGAATTGAAGATGAGAGTGTAACCGGCAATACCCGTCTCTTTCTGATAGGCTTTAGCAAACCCCCCATCGATGGTGATCAGCTTGCCGTTGGCTCTGATTGGCTCCTCACCCGCAGTGACCTTAACAGGTACATGACCATTTATGATGTGACTGGTGGTTGCATTCAGTCCAAATTCACCCATAATACGCACACATACTGACTCGTCGTCGCGCAATGCATAATAGAAGTTTTTCACTTCTTTGTGGGTCTCTTTTTCAGCGATAAAATACCGCTCGAAGGTAGCCATTTTACTCTTGCCGAACAAGGGGGAATTCTCACCGCACCATAAGTACCACACCACATCTAGGGCCTGTGCCTTCTCCTGAGAATCTTGGGCATAATAAGCCTTTCTGACCATTTCGTCAAATCCATCCAACAGCACCTTGCCCCTGAGCAGTCGACCACACAACTCAAACTCCTGAAAATCGCCCTCCGCCGTCAGAGGTATACACGCGTGATAGAGTAGGTTGCCGTTGTAGACCTTGTAAATGCTGCCTTGGTCAATCAAAAACCGCGCATGCTTTTGCAGATCCGAGGAATGTTGAAAAGATGCCTTGAGCTTGTCCACCACATTCTGTTCATCCTTCGTCAGCTCATAGGGCTGCTCTGGATCTACCGTCGGGAAATCACCATCGATCAGCTTATACACCTGACCGTTGAGGGTGATCGTACCCGCCTGGAAGTCGATCCGATGCAGGAACTGACGATGAGCCAGTTGAAGTTCTGGGCGCCGCATAATCAATTGTCCTTCCAATTTCATCTGGATCACCGCGATGGCTTTTTGCATCCGAGACAACAAATCCAGATCCTTTTCCCGCAAATTAGTCTGTTTGACTTTTACTTGAAATGTCGGTGCGTATTCCCCCTGATAATGGTCGAGCGCGAGGCGCATTAAGGGAGTGAGATTCAAGCCATAACCTTCCTCAATCGTCTCCAGATTCGCATAGCGTAGCGACACTCGCAGCGCGTCTGCCATACACACCTCCGAACCGCAGGCAGCGCCAATCCAAAGCACATCGTGATTGCCCCATTGGATGTCCACCGAATGATGCCTTCTGAGGGTATCCATCACTTGATGCGCCCCATAACCGCGGTCGTAAATATCGCCAACAATGTGCAGATGATCCACCACCAACTTGCGGATCAGCTCCGCAAGTACAACGATAAAATCATCGGTGCGGTCAATCGCGAGTATGCTGTCGACAATTCCTTGATAGTAACCCTGTTTCATGACGCTATGTTCATTTTCGTGCAAAAGTTCCTCGATAATGTACTGAAAATGCTGAGGTATTGCTTTTCTCACCTTGGAGTGTGTATATTTATAAGCAGATTGCCTGCATAACCGGATCAGACGTACCATAACAATCTCGTACCATTCCAGCAACGCCGGGTCCTTCGAATTCTGCGCAGCGTGCTCCCCTAGTTCATCTTCAGCGAAATGCGCTAGCGCGCTTTTTTGCAGGGCGATTTTCTCCTGGGGGTAGTAAACCAGGGTCGCTAATTCCTTTTTCTGCGCATCTGTCAAGGTATCGCCAAACGTATCGTCGATCTTGCGCTTGACAACCCCAGAGGCGTTTCGCATCACATGGTCAAAGGCCTCGTGCTCACCATGAATATCGGCCATAAAATGCTCGGTGCCTTTAGGCAAATTAATGATGGCGCTGAAATTGACAATCTCCGAACTCACAGCGTCCACCGTCGGATATTGTTTAGCAAGTAGTTTCAAGTAGTTTAAATCATACAATATTGGTTCACCTCCATACTTGTAGTAATTGTCCTGTTTTCCCTTCACAAAACTCTCCACTTCAACCATATTGCAACTGCCTTACATGTAATTCAATTCTAGAAACTTATCCTTGTAGACAACTATATTCCACATTAACGGCAAAACATAGCGAAAAATAAATAATGGTTGAAAAGTCTCAACATCGCCCTTGATAGATTGTAAAACATCCATTGGAGCAATTTACAGCTTAGTCCTGATCGGTTAATTGACTGCGTATCGTTTCCTAGTTGAACTGTCTAGTGCATCACAGATATCTTTTCTCCCATATTTATCCACGTCGAATAAATATGTCCGTGCAGGCATGTCTTTTGCAAGTGAATTTAATCAATTTAAAAATCGCTACACCATAAATGTACAACAAATAAGCCTACCATCACTAGTAGGCTTATTTGTTATACATTTATGCATATGACACCGAATCCGCATCATGCCATTCAAGAAGGCAGCGGGATGTGACCCTAAACTTCATAAGTATAGGGATAAGAAACTACTACTAGAGCCCCTCCCAGGCATAGGCCTGAGAAAGTTGTGAACAATTAATAATTGTTGCGCGTTGGGGGTACATAGCATTCGCGGCAATAAACAGGCCTACTTTCAGACGGTTGGAAAGGAACCGTGGTTTCTTTTCCGCAAGTAGCGCAAACTGCTGGGAACATTTGACGTTCTTGACGCGCATAGACACCACCGCCTCCTTGTTTTCCATTTTTTGCTTTTCTAGCTGCACGACACTCAGGACAACGTCCGGGTTCGTTGGTGAACCCTTTTTGTGCAAAAAGCTCTTGTTCAGAGACTGTAAATTCGAAATCCTTTTCACAATCTTTACAATTTAACACTTTGTCATTAAACATTTTAAGAAAACCTCCATGAATATATTACCCGTGCACCATGGCAAGTTCACAACTTCCTAAAGTCTGAGAAGAAGGTTTGCGTGAATTCACTAGTTTCAACGAGAGGGTTTTAAGTATAACTCGAATGAAGGAAAATGACAAATATACAATAATTATAGGACGCCCCATCATCTCAAGCTCTGTGGTAACGCCAAATTTAAGCGCATCATGCAGGCCATCGAGATCGGTACACATGAGAGTCGATAAGCCCGGGCATCAAGGACGGTTGCCCCGGCAAGTACCTGCCATTTCCAATTATTATTTTTTGCAGGTATAACGAGTAAAATTAAACTCATTCGAATAATTTTGTTTTAGAACACCCTGTAAGAAATATTTATTGGTTATATTACTGTTTGCTAAAAGCTCGACCTTAAATCTTTCAAATAATTCTATGAACATAATCTCGTTTCTGTCAAATTCGATAATCGCATCATGTATCTTTCTTAGCAATTCTATTGAAATTTTGATGCCACTTGGCAGTATGCGCTTTCCTCTATCGCATAATATCGTTAGATCCGTCAATCTTACATCAATCGCTCTGTTGTTCTTGGGGAGATAAACATCACCAAACAACCCGCGCACGTAATTGCGAAAACGGATTGCTTCATAATTGTCATATAGTTTGATTCCGTCAGGATAATACTTTTCCAGAACGGCATAGTACATTCGGGAAAGGTTTATTTTTTTCTTTAGGAATACTTTTCCTGACAGGTGATAATCGGCCAAAACTAATCTTTGAGCATCGTCAAAAACTATTGGTAGGGCTAAATTATCAATCATATCGGTGATTAGATCGTCGAGCGATTCACAATCGAGTATTTCGGGCAATCCTTTTTTGTAGTCTATCAGTTGCTCATACCATTTTCCATCGCCAATAATGAACCCATTAAGTTGGTCAGACCAATGTGCGGCAGAGCAGTTGTTTAATTTTAGGCAATAGGTGAATATATCGGATAAATCGCTTAAACGTTCATTTATATCCTCAATAGAGAGATAACAGGTATTTTTGCTAAAGGCATAAAGAATATAGTGAGGCATGATCCTCGAAATATAACGATCAAAGCGGGTTTGGAATTTTTTCCCGATCATACGTACTCCTTCATGGGTGAGGCCATAATGGGTACTTGTTTCTTCGAGCGTAGCTCCCCTTGCACGTTTTCTAATTATGTCTTTATCTCTAGTTCTTTTGAACAAGCTGTGGAGCTCATTTATCAAGGTAGCTAACTTATCTTCACTTAACCATTGAAGGAGCTTAAATAATTCAATACTGTCCGTTTCGTCTAGAGTCATGGTTAATAAGCGCCCTAGATCTCGCACATAGACTATTTTGGTTCGTTCAAACAGTTCCCAAAGCCTATTTGTTCCATCTCCCGGGCGAGACGCCAAGGTCAATGGAATAATTCTTGCATCATAATTATTGGAGTCTAAGGCCTCAAAGAGTCGCTTGTACTTTTCTTTAGTTTGTTTGGCATTCTCATAGGTTTGATTATAAGAACTTAAAATAGTTAGAATATCAACAAGCCCTTTGCGGTTTTTGGAATACCAGATACAAAGCTCCTCTCCCAATTCTTCTTTGCTTTCAAGAAGTTTGTTGGAAATCACGGAATCAAGGCCATTTTCTTTATCAAATTCAGCAATTGAAAGTGACAATAACCAACTAAAGGCAGCTGCTTTATCGGGTTTTTCAAGGCACACATCAAACATTTCCTCTCCCAGAATAGTTATTATCTGGGCTTTAGTTTCGAGATCGAGAACCATAAACAATCCCTCCAAAACCATTTAAAAAACACAAAGAGAGCCCTTAATTTTGTCTAATTAAGGGCTCTCTAAAACACTTTTCCGCTCCAAACCATCAATAGATTTGGTGCCCGGTTATGAAATTGTGCTCACTCTGAGCTAGATGGCGTGTTCACCTTGCTCGTTGGTACGGATGCGTACCACCTCTTCCACGTTCTGAACAAATATTTTACCATCCCCAACCTGGCCGGTGCGCGCAACCCTAACGATAATCTCGATAACTTCTTGCGCTTTTTCGTCAGTTGTTATGATTTCAAGTTTGATTTTAGGCAATAAATGAGTTACGACTTCTTGCCCCCGGTAAATTTGGGTATGCCCTTTTTGTCGGCCAAAGCCGAGAACATGAGTGACGGTAATGCCCAAGATTCCAGCAACTGCCAAAGTATCTTTTATTTCATCTAACTTACCAGGTCTGATAATTGCTTCAATCTTTTTCATAGAAGATCCCCCTCTCTTTATTTACACACATTGTTTATCCATTTTATAATTCGACCCCAGAAGGAGCCTTCATTTCAAATCCAGCATAGGCTTCCATACCATGTTCTCCAATATCCAGACCGATAATTTCTTCTTCCGCGCTTACCCGGAGGCCAATAGTCGCTTTAATAATTCCGAACAGAATGAGAGCGGTACCCGCTGTCCAGACAAAAACTGCTGCTATGCCAATGAGCTGGGTGATGAGCAAGGAGATTCCTCCACCATACAGCACTCCGCCGTCTACTGCGAAAAAGCCGACCATGGCAGTTCCAAAAGCACCGCAGACACCGTGGACAGAGATCGCTCCGACTGGGTCATCAATTCTAAGCACATTGTCGATAAACGATACGGAGAGGACAACCAGGATTCCGGCGAGTGCGCCAATTGCTGCAGATCCAGCCGCACTGACAGCGTTACAACCAGCGGTGATAGCCACTAGCCCTGCCAGTGCACCGTTTAAGGTAAGCGATACATCCGGCTTTTTATATTTCATCCAAGTAAAGAACATAGTCATTGTTGCGCCAGCTGCAGCAGCCAGGTTAGTATTTACCGCAATCTTAGCGATGTCAGGACTGGTGCCCGATAAGGTACTGCCAGGATTAAAACCGAACCAACCAAACCAAAGAATGAATACACCCAGAGCACCGAGAGTAATATTATGACCGGGGATGGCGCTTGCCTTCCCGTCTTTACTATACTTGCCAAGGCGCGGTCCAATTAATAAGGCGCCGATGAGAGCTGCCCAGCCGCCGACGGAGTGTACCACTGTTGAACCAGCAAAATCAATCATGCCACGTTGTTGTAACCAGCCACCGCCCCATATCCAGTGACCGACTACAGGGTATATCAAAGCGCTAATCACGATACTGTAAATGATGTAGGAGATGAATTTTGTTCTCTCAGCCATTGCTCCAGAAACAATGGTTGCTGCAGTCGCTGCAAAGACTGTTTGGAAAAGCAGGAATGCCCATATGGGAATGGATAACCCTAAATGATCAAAATTTCCTGAAGTTCCAAAACCTGTAGTACCGAATAATCCGGCATAATCCACACCAAACATAATGGCGAATCCTAAGACCCAGTAGATTAAAGAACCTACTGCAAAGTCCATTAAGTTCTTCATAATAATGTTGCCGGCGTTTTTAGCACGGGTAAATCCCGTTTCCACCATGGCAAAACCTGCTTGCATAAAGAAAACCAGAAAACCAGTAATTAAGACCCAAATTGTGTCAATAGCAACTGCATTGCTTTCGACGGTAGGTCCATCGGCCAAGGCTACTGCAGGGATGGCCATCAGTAAAAGTGTAATAACTCCGAGTAATGATGTTTTAGTTAAAAGTCCTTTGTTCAAATTAATTTTCATTAGGTTTATCTCCTTCCTCTGTTTGGATAGATTTGATTTTAGATGTGGTTATGGTTTGGCGGTTTACCAAGTTGATTGAACTATTTCTCCTTCCCAATAACTACAAAAAGCGCAAGGGTATCTCTACCCAAGCGCCATTGCTTGTATGAAAAAAGGCGCTCTCGAATAAAATTCGAGAGCGCCTTTGCTCATTACGGTTATTATACGGAGTATTTATCAAAACGTCCAGTTAGTTTTTACAAAAACATTGTATACATGATGATATTCCTAATTCCAGTGTGAATGTCAGGGGTGACTTCCTCCGGGGGTTTTGGGGGTTGAGTTTGTACGGGGGGACACTAAGTAAAGGAGTAGAATTAACCCTGGAAGTAAGATGACTGAGAGAGTTTTGACATAGGTAGTTTCCCCCGTATTGTTTTTACTCATATTATGGCTAATCAAAAAGCAGATTGAAAATAGAATTTTTCGGATTCAGGTTGGCAATATTTCACAAAAACCTTCCGATAACATATAATAACATCGTGTGTGTTTAGTTTTACGAACACTTTACAAACCGATAATTTAGGTTTAACACTTTTTTGATAGAATGAGTAAAACATGAGCGAATTAAGGAGGTTCTTATGTATTGGCATTTCCGTTCTGAACTATCAAAGTTAGGTCAGGAAATTGAGCAACTATGGGCACCAGAACTGCGTGGTGCTAGTGATGAGGCAACATTCTTTGCCGCCAAAGGAAAGGTCCTGGATATTTTAAACGTGTTATACGGTGAAAAATCCAGAGAGTTCCGAGTGGTCAAACTGACCAGTTCACCTGCAACTGTCGTTAAAGTCGTAAATCATATACTGGGCAGATCTGACATGAACTCACCCAGTTCTAAGGTTGTCAACCTGTAATTATTAGACCAACAATTAGAAGCAGGCATAAGCAAAAAGAAGATGAGAGGAAAATCACCTCTTATCTTCTTTACAAATAGGGATTAATAGCATAACTCCCCCATGAGATACCTACATTTTTAAACGAAGGCGTTACTTATTGAGTAAAGGCCCCAGGTTCACGATAAGATTTCGATCGTTTTCCGGCAAACGAAGGCTCTCAAAATAATCAACTGAATAGTGACTCTCAGACACAGGTTCTACTATTTGCGTATGCAGTATGACTGTACTGATAGCTATTGCAGTCATAATCCGATGCCATACTAACCAATGTTTACCTAATTTTCTCCTTAACAGACATGTTGCTATTAATGCTATAATGGCAAACATGCTGATAAATCCCAGTACATAGCCGATAATTGGGGTTGTACTTACCACATGAAATGAAAACACCATATGTATCAATCCTGCTACGAATAAAACACAACCTGCTGGTTTATGTATATTCATTAGCCACCTATCAACAGATTTTATACCAACCCGTTTGGTAACAAATTTCGCTACTACAATAAATAACGCACATATTGCAATCTTTACTGAAAGCATGTTGATTAACATAATTAAATAACTCATTTGTTTCCTCCAATTCTTTCAACTGCATTAGTTAACTTTTACAATACCAAGTTTACAACATGCTTCTAAATAATCAGATTATAAAATCTAAACAATTCCTAAACTATCTTTGCGTAAAAAAAACCATGCAGACGTTAAGCCTCTGCATGGTTTTAAAGAATTCTATACTCTATGCATTTAATCGATACCCAGCTCCCCAAACTGTTTCTATGATTTTGGGATTACCAGGGTCTTCCTCAATCTTTTCTCGGATACGATTAATATGTACCATCACAGTTGCACTGTCACTCACATAATCATATCCCCATATTTTTACAAAAAGCTGTTCCTTTGAAAAAACAATATCAGGGTTCATAGCAAGAAACCTCAGTAGTTCAAACTCTCGATTTGGAAATTTGATTTCCTGTTCACCACGATAAGCTTTATAGCTCAATGTCATTATCTTTAGATTCCCGATCTGAATTGTCCCCTGCTGTGCTAGTGTATCCAGCACCGGCTTTTTCTTCAAGCCACCACCGGCTAATCGTTCATATCTGCTTAAGTGGGATTTTACTCTTGCCACCAATTCCGCCGGATCAAATGGTTTTGCAATATAGTCATCTGCCCCAAGACCTAATCCACGTATCTTATCAATAGATTCTGCTTTTGCCGTCACCATCAAGATAGGAACATCTATTTTGTCACGTATTTCCCGACAGATATCATACCCACTGCTGCCCGGCAACATCAAGTCCAATAATATTAAATCATATTCTCCTGCCAGTACCGCGTCTACTACCTTACAGCCATCCTGAATTAGTTCTGTTTCATATCCGCTGATTTCTAGGTAATCTTTTTCCAGCATAGCTATTTCATTGTCATCTTCTACAATTAGAATCTTGCTCACTGCACTCCCTCCGTTACCTTCGGTAAAGATATTATTATTTTCAGTCCATTATCATTCTCTGCTGTGATGATTCCGTCATATGCTTCTACAATATATTTTGCAATATATAAGCCAAGACCATTTCCCTCACTGTTTTTCTTACTCCTCGACTCGTCTCCTCTATAGAACTGTTCAAATAAGTGCGGAAGTTTATCTGGATCCACACCACCTCCATTATCAGAAACCACGATTACCTCTCGATAATTCTCCTGGGTAAGTGAAATCTTAATCTCCAAAGAGCCTGTATTTGCATATTTTAAGCTGTTCTCAACTAGATTCGTTAATACCCGTTGCATTTGTTCTATATCGATAGATGCCCTATGAATTTTTCCTGATGTATCAAAGGAAATACTTGCACCTTTTGTCTCTAAATCATTTTTGCATCCTTCTACAAACTTCCTGATAAATTCGAATAAGTCAGTCACTTGTAGATAGAATGGCATGTTTCCGGTTTCCATTTTTGAAAAGTAGAACAAACGCTGCAACAGGACATCCATTTCACAAGCCTTAGCATAAGCAATGTCCAGATATTGATTTTGTTTTTCCGGAGTATTAGCGATTCCATCTTTTATACCTTTAATATAGCCTTTTACAGAAGTAAGCGGTGTGCGTAAATCATGTGAAATACCTGATACCATATCCGTTCTCGCCTTCTCGTAGGTGGCATTTTTTTTCTGTTCCTCGAATAAATAGCTCTGCATATGATTAAAGGAAGTACATAATGTCACAAATTCATCCTCTCCTGCATAAACAATCGGATTTTCCAGGTTTTCTTCTTCAATTCGTTTTGCGGCATCCATCAGCTGATCGATAGGTTTCATAATACGTTCTACAAGGTTCTTGGTAAATAACTGACTAATTCCTAAAATAACCAAAATAGCTGCCAAACCGATTAGAATAAATTGAATAATAAATCTTTCAAAACTTGTACCAAGCCACTCGATTTCATGCTCGGCGTTATGTACTGCTACTATATTATATTCATGATCGTCTATTACAATAGATTTTGCGACGACAGTCAACGAATCCCGATAATACACGCTTGCCTGGTCTCCCGCTAAATCAGTTACTTTCATAAAATCCGTCGTTTCTTCTTCATCATCAGGCTCAAAATTCGAGTATTTTTTTTCATCATCTACCGTCACAAATAATTGGTAATTGTATGATGACAAACTCTTACTAAATGTTTCATAATCAAGCACGATTGCAGATGATTGTTCAAACAAGCTTTGGACCTCGAACACATTTTCATCCAGCTTCGCCTTGGCAATCTCTGTATTGATATTTTCATTAAAATTAACCAAGGCTGCAGTGATGACAAGTAAGGTAACCAACGAAACCAAAACCATTACTGTATTAGAAATGAAAATTCTGTTTTTTATTTTCATACTAACCTCTCTTCCACAACACAAAGGGTTTACTACGATTGATTGTTCCCTGGCATTGATTCAATAATACCTGATATCATAAGCACAAACAATGCTACCATCCAAAAGGATGAACACAAAACGATAGGGTAAGAGCGGAGCTGGACAATTATGAGGGATTAATACTAGGAATCGTGATCGACGGTACACGCAATCATACGATAAAAATGATTCTTACTACTTGGTAAGCTTATTTTAACTGAACTTATAGATGTGTTTGATAAGCTTAAGGCCAAGAGATATAAGGCGTGGGCTGATTTTCTGCCCGAACCTTATGCCTGAATTGAGAAAGCTCCGTCGCAGTACAGCATACAGCTTTTCATCCTTTTGCTTTATAAAGTCCCAAAGCTCGTCTGCCTTGCAGCTAAGCTTTTCGTCCCCTGCGATATAGATATGAGTGACGGTGATGGCGATCATCATTGAAAGATAGAAAATCATGTAGCGTCTAAGCTTCTCGCATTCAATGGCCTTGAAAAGATCGTAGGCCTCAATCATCAGGCGCGTCACTTTAAGCTGCTGGTCAATCTGCTTGATCATGACCTGGGTGTTGACGGATTGCCCGGGCCGACCAATGAGATAGTGATATGGAGAACAGTCCAGATAAACTAAGCTCTTCACATAGGGCAGAGGTAGATAGGCGACAAGGTTGTCTACATAAAAGGTGTGTTCCGGCAGCTTGAGGCCGCACTGTCGCAGCAAATCCGTCCGGTAAAACAAGGAGTGCATGAGCATTAGCTGGTCGAAGCGAAAACTATGCATATTGTCCCATGTAATAACCTTGCCTTGTGGAAAAACATTACTGAAGCGCATGACTTTATGCTTACCGTTATAGGAATATTCGTAGACATAGTTCGTGATCAGCAGGTCTATAGAGCCAATGCCGCGCAGCAACGAAAGCACGGACATGTAGTCGGCAGTATCCAGCCAGTCGTCGCTGTCGACAACCTTGAAATACGTACCCGTGGCCACCTCCAGTCCGCGGTTGACTGCCGAGCCATGGCCTCCGTTCTCTTTCTGCTCGAGGCGGACAATTCCGGGAAAGTTTCTGCAGTATTCGCGGGCGATTTCCGCCGTACTGTCTGTAGAACCATCATCCACAACAATAACCTCTACCTCTTGCCCGCCCTTGACTACAGTGTCCAGGCAGTGGCGAAGATAGTCCTGCGAATTATAGGACGGTATAACAATTGATAAAAGTTTGATAGTTTTCATCTCCAGATTATCTTCATTTTGTGCGTTTTATTTTCAGAGACTTCGTGTCCTTCTGACGGTTCGTGTGCCACAGGTTCCCGAGCGCTTCTCCGTATTGTCCATGTAGGGATCTAATGTAGAGGTAACCTCCAAGGGGCAGGAGTGCAGCATATTGTATCAGGTGCAACAGCAAGCTCGCTGACAGTGCCGTAGTCGGATCAATTCCCAGACCCCCAAGGGCCAGAATTGTCCCGTATTGAAAAAGGCCGATGGCGCCAGGCGTGGCCGGTATAAAATTAATAATATTAGTGGCGGCAAATACGGCAAGTGACAGGCGAATGGACGCCACCCATGGGAAGCCGAAGGCGACAAGGCCAATCCAGGTCGATACAAGCAGGATAACCCATGAAAGAAGCACCCAATTCATCATTTTCACGGTGTCAACATTTAAATATTCACTGAGATAGCTGCGCAGCGGCGAATGAAAAAAGATGAGAATCACGAACACTATAAACGCGGCAATACAGAGAAAGGTAAGAATCCACAATGCATTTAACAGATTTTGGTCCTTAAATCCGGCAAAGGGAACTGCGGCGATTGAGAGAATCATAATTGCCGCGAAATCTGCGATGGCCGGAATAACCAGCAGGTTTGTTATCTTTATGGCACTGTATCCCTTCGGAAAAAAAGCCGCCCGCAACCCCTCTCCGACGTGGAACGGCAAAACCATGTTAGCAGCATGCCCTATACCCACGATTTGAAGAGCTGTCATTCTGTCCATGTCCCGGTCAATACCCCGTGAATAGGCAAGTCCACGAATATAGTTGGCATACACAAAGATAGCCACGGAAACCAGCGCAAGGCCCCAATTGATGTCAGCCTGGAAAAGCACGTTCACATGCAGCCCTTTGAGCGCCTCAATCGAGTAATAAATAATGACGGCGGTCATGATTATACCTATAAACAGTTTTAGTTTTGTTTTAGTGGACATTCATTTGCTCCCTTGGTCCAAGATTCTGTTGAATGTACCTTAATTAAATTTATAGACTTTGCGTGCTAGGTTATATAAGCTGATGGTAATTTTATTGCCGGAACTTCCGGGCAGGTTGGCAACTATCCTCAAGAACCGGATACTTGCATGCCGGTACAGGCCGTTGTCACAACTTGCGAGGAAGGACCAAAGCTCCTTTTCCTTCCTATTATCTTCCTTTGTGCCGGAAATCCTTAAGAATACGGTGCAAATTATCATCATCATCGCTAAATAGCTCAGCATATAGTTGGACAGCTTTTTGCTGGATATGCTCCCAGGGAGATGGTGACATCCTATCATGATGCGCGTTACCAAGAGTTGCTGGTCAATTCTTTTAAGCATGACACTTTCATTGACAGATTGGTCTTCCCGCCCGATAAAATAATGGTAAAGATCCACATCTAGATAGTAGATAGTTTTCACTGAAGGCAGTGGCTGGTAAACAAAAATATTGTCAACATAAAAGGTATGCTTTGGCAATTTAAGGCCACATTCGTGCAACAGTTGTGTTCTGTAAATCAGCGAATGCATCAGAAGATATTTCCAGGGGGGAAACTTCCTCATGTCATCCCAACCGAACATCTGATTGTGGGGAAAGACATTGCTATAATTAATGACGCGCCTAGTCCCTTCCAGTAGCTTTTCATAGATATAGTTGCAGACCAACATATCAGGAGCAGAGTTGCCACCCACGAACGTTCTAAGTGTGTGCAGCACTTCAATCATACCTGGCCCATCGAGCCAGTCGTCTGAATCGACCACTTTAAAATAAAGACCGGTAGCGTTTTTTAGGCCGGTATTGACCGCTTCGCCATGTCCTCCGTTATCTTGATGGATCACCCGTACTATATCAGGGTATTGCAAGGCATATTGATCGGCAATTTCTTGGGTGTCGTCGGTAGAGCCATCATTGACAATAATAACTTCCACATCATTTCCACACGGAAGAAGAGAATCGATGCAGCGTTCCATATAAGCCGCTGAATTGTAGCAGGGTACGGTAAATGTAATTATTTTCAACATAAGCTCCCTTTCTGCAGCTTTAAGTCTGCATAAAAAATAAAATAAGAACACCAAACTCATTACTTTATTAAGGTGTCAGCAAGCTCCAAGGCCGTCTTAACTATGGCGTCCATGTTGTAGTATTTGTACTCCGCAAGCCTGCCCAGTAAGTGAACTTGGGGAAATTCGTCGCTAAGCTTCCGGTATCGCTCATAAAGGGTGGTATTTTCAGGGTTTTGGATTGGGTAATAGGGGGTCTCGCTGTCGGCGCCCGTATAGGCCCGTGGATATTCTTTGACGATGGTAGTTCGTCCGTCCAGAGCTTGTCCCGTAAGGTGTTTGAATTCGGTGATACGGGTATATTCTTGGTCAACAGGATAATTCACAGTCCCCGTGGACTGGTACGAGGTGATATTGTGAGTTTCAAAGACAAAATCCAAAGTCCGGTACGGCAGACGTCCGTAGCGGCAGTCAAACAGTTCGTCTGTCGGTCCTGAGTATATTACGGTGCCGTTGAACGGGGAACCGTCAAAAAACACTTTCCCGGATTCCAGCCGGAGTAGCCTACGCGCATCGGAATTAAGCTGGAGCTCTATATTGGGGTGATTTAACATGTGCTCGAAGAGCGACGTATAGGTCTGGGCAGGGATACCCTGATAAGTGTCCTGAAAGTAGCGGTTATCATAAGAGATAACGACAGGGACACGTGCGGTAACCAAAGCATCAATTTCGTCGGGAGCCAGGCCCCATTGCTTTTGCGTGTAATATAAAAATATGTTGTTGTATATGAAATCCGCAAGGTCCGCAAGTTCTGTATCGGGCTGTCGACGCAGATCCAAGATGGGTACCTTGCTTGCGAGGCCATAGATGGCGATCAGCTTTTGCTCTATACGCGTTGCTTTGGAAGACTCAAAGGCCAAATGGAGCGAATTAAGATTAAAAGGAATAGGTATTAGCTTTCCGTGTATGTTACCCACTACCTCGTGTGAGTAATTTCGCCATTGTGTGAACCGAGAGAGATAATCGAAGACCCTTTTGTTGTCCGTATGAAAGATATGGGGGCCAAATTGATGGACTAAAATTCCGCTCTCACTGAGGAGATCATAAGCATTTCCGCCTATATGGTCGCTCATCTCCAGGACAAGCACTTTTTTACCTGCCCGTTCCGCCAGTTCACGCGCTATAACTGTGCCTGCCATGCCGCAACCGACGACAAGACATTCATACATTTCTCTTTTTTTCATGTTTCTGTACCCTACCTTCAAAATTCTAAGCTATCACTTCAGTAGTTGTACCAAACCACTATGTTATATTCATGATCGTCTACTACAATAGATTTTCCTACGCTAGTCAACGAATCCCTATAATACACGCTTGCATGGTCTCCCGCTGAGTCGCTTTCTTTTATATAATTCGTTATTTCCTTTTCATCATGCCCAAGGTTCGAGTATTTTGTATCTTTATCTACCATCCCAAATAATTGGTAATTGTATGTTGACAGACTCTTACTAAATGTTTCATAATCAAGTACGATTTCAGTTGATTGTTCAAATAAGCTTTGGACCTCAAACACATTTTCGTCCAGCTTCGCCTTGGCAATCTCTGTATTGATATTTTCATTTGAATTAACCAAGGCTCCACTGATTGCAAGTAATGTAACCAACGAAACCAAAACCATTACTGTATTAGAAATGAAAATTCTGTTTCTTATTTTCATACTAACCTCTCTTCCCACAACACAAAGGGTTTACTACGATTGATCGTTCCCTGTCATTGATTCAATAGTAGCTGATATCATAAGCACAAACAATGCTACCTTCCAAAAAAAATTGACTATCCGATTTTTTGCTCATTTCTACTATTCATTGTTAATTGCAGCATAGCCTCAACTGCCCGTTCCGTTGAGTGACCTGGTATAGCGACGGCCGCTTTCTCTCGGATTTTCTCCATTTCTTTTGGATTGCTCAAAAAACGTTTTAGAATCCATTCCAGTTCTTCTTCTGTGCCTGCAACCTGCCCTGCACCTAAACGTTCTACAAAACGCGCATTTTCTTCTTCTTGACCTGGTATGGCCTTATAGATAACCAGCGGCAAGTGCTTCGTTAGTGCCTCGGAAACTGTTAAACCTCCGGCCTTAGTAATGATCAAGTCGGAGACGGACATTAGTTCCTCTACGTTATGAACGTAACTTAACCGTACCATGGGGTTAAGTGATTGCTCGATAACCTCTCCTAAAGAATGATAAAGTCTTGTATTTTTACCACAAACAACAATAGTCTGGACTGGTTCAGGAGAATCTGC
>NZ_SPQQ01000011.1 GCF_004766045.1 Desulfosporosinus fructosivorans | reverse complement strand
CCTTATTATATTTAAATAAGCACAAGCATCCAACCCGTCATTCGGATCGTTTGCTTGTGCTTTTATAGTACCAATGCGAATTAACTCCACTCGCTTAATACTCTAATATATTTCTTTAGCATTTTTAGGTAACAAGTAAACATCTTTTAAAAACTTCAAACTGTTAATTGCCTCAATTTCATTATACGTAATATTCATAATATGAGATACCTCTTTGGCAATACCATCAAATAAATCACACATGATAAAAACTGCTTTCCAAATATCTTTTACAACTCCAGAAGAATAGGTTTTCAAAAATGCATTCCATTTCTCCTCTTCCAACCATCTGTACATGTACTTTCCCGATTTTCCAACATTAACAGTAAAATTCGTTTCAAATCCAATTTTCCATCCTAATAAACGTAATAACTGTGGACGGACAGTAAAATTTAGCATATCCATTACATAAGGTATTTCCTCTCGCCATAAGCCCTTTGCAACATTATTAAGACACCACCAATATTCATTACAAGTATCCAAAAATTGAAACTCTGTCGGTTTCTTTACCCAATAATCCTCATCCGTTGCATCTTCAAGATTAAGTAAACATTTGTCTTTGTCAAGCAGTATTTTACAAAGCCTGTCTCCTTTAATATCCTTAAGTACATGTGTAATTGTGCATACATGTAAGTCCAGACGATTTCCATCGGTAAATTGGATTAACCATCCATAACAGTTTTCAACATCATTTTGATAATAAGAATTTTCTTCAGGATATTGCATATATAACCGTTCGCCAAATTGGTCAATCCACCTCTTATTATTACGAAATGACTTCGTTTTCTCAACAACATATACAATATCATAATCCTGAAAAATATCTTTTATAGCATTCGGATTTGTTCTTGACCCGTTCAAAAGAACTGCACGAATTCTTTCATCCTTCTTTGCGATATCTAATATTAAATCGAACATTTCCTGTTCTGTACGCATTCTAACCTCCAAATGAAAATAACCTTACTTCACGTTATCCTACCGATGGTCACCAGTATAAGAATAGCACTAAACCGCTGGCGCGGTGGTTTCCGTAGGGAACCCTTCTTATTTCGAATATTGCTGTAAGCTATTACTTCTAGTTTGTATCATCTCCTTAAAGGTAAGCTTAGCTTTAAGGAGATGATTGAACTATGACAAAGGAAGAAGTCTTAACCAAGCTAAAATTTGATGTTGAACTTAGAGGGTTAAGCAAGTTCACCCAGGACGAATACTATACTAAAGTTAAAATCTTTCAAGATCACTTCGACAAACCTGCAACTGAGTTGGGCATAGAGGATGTTAGAAATTTTCTCCACTATCTCAGCATAGAAAGAAAGCTAACTTCCGGATCAATTAATACTTACAACAGCGGCCTCCGTTTTTTGTACGGAGTAACGTTGAACATCAACTTAAACATTAGGCAAATTCCGCGCCATCGCAGACAACTCAAATTTCCAGAGATTTTTACCCAAGTGGAAGTCCAAACCCTTTTTAACGTCTGCGACAACTTGAGAGATAAGTGCATTTTGATGACACTCTATGGCGCTGGACTTCGCGTAAGTGAAGTGGTTTCCCTTAAAGTTTCGGATATCCATAGCAATAAGATGCAACTCTTCATTCGCAATGCTAAAGGCAGCAAAGATCGATATGCCCTGCTTTCTCAAGTCAATCTTGAGATACTCAGAGCTTACTGGAAGGCTTATCGTCCTAAAGAGTGGCTTTTTTACAGCAGGAATCGAACCAAGACACACATTTCTACCAGAGCCGTCCAAGATGTTTTTCATAAATATGTTACAAAAGCTAAGATTACTAAGCACGTTACAGTGCATTCTATGAGGCACAGTTTTGCAACTCACTTGCTGGAATCCGGTACTAATATTTACGACATAAAGAATTTACTCGGGCACACAAATATTAGCACGACCTGCTTTTACTTACATTTGCTTAAGATTGAGTCTCTCAATGTAACAAGTCCTCTTGATCAGTTGGACAAGCCCGATGGCTGAGGTTCAAGATATCTTCGTGAGATACGGCAAGAACTATCGAACCAATAACAAGCTTACACTCGTCCAGCATAAGGCGATGTCGGCCGTTCAAAAATGCAGAACTTCTCAGTTAGGTGGCCACAAAGAGGTTTGTGACAGTTGCGGGCATACCGGAATTTCTTACAACTCCTGCCGTAACAGGCACTGTCCTAAATGCCAAACTCTTGCCAAAGAACGCTGGATTGAAAACCAGAAAAGCAATCTGCTCAACATTAGTTACTTCCATGTGGTATTTAGTCTCCCGGATACTCTTAATTTACTAATCTATCAAAATCAAAAAGCTGTCTATACCCTTATGTTTAAGGCTGTTGCAGGAACTCTTGCCGAATTAGGCTCTGACAGAAAATATCTTGGAGCAAAGATTGGCTTTACATCGGTGCTGCATACGTGGGGACAAAACCTCATGTACCATCCGCATATTCACTGCATTGTACCGGGTGGCGGACTATCTTCCATCGGAAAATGGGTGAACAGCAGAAAGAAATTCTTTATCCCGGTTAAAGTTCTATCCCGGAAGTTCAGAGGCAAATTCCTATATTACCTTAAACAACTCTACTATCAAAACAAGCTTGAATTTCACGGCAGTCAAACATATCTTGCTGACAAAAAGGAATTTGAAAAACTACTCTCACCTCTCTATAGCAAAGAGTGGGTCGTTTATTGTAAACCACCATTTAAAAATGCCGCTTGTGTTGTCGAATACCTAGGACGTTATACTCACCGAGTAGCGATATCCAACAAGCGTATCGTGAGCATTGAAAACGATGCAATTTCCTTCAAATGGCGGGATTACAAGGACAACAGTAAGCATAAGTTAATGACTCTTTCCGCCGATGAGTTTATCCGCAGGTTTCTTATTCATATTCTGCCCAGTGGCTTTATGAATGGTTTGCTCGGAAATCGCAACAAGACATCCAAATTAAAGATTTGCAAACAACTTACCCACACCCCACTTTTGATCAAAGAAAAAGCCTCTAACCTTCAGCTCATTCAGAGGCTTACAGGAAAAGACTTGTCCAAATGCCCTAACTGCGGATCGGATAAAACAAAACGGTTCATAATCCTGGGTAAATCTCCCCCTAGAAATATCCAAACTGCATCTATTTAAGAAAGTGCCCTGTTATGGGGAGGGGGAAGTTATATTATTTCAGCATCTTTGATGTCGTTTCAATGCATTTGTTAGTTAGTTCCCCAGCAAAAAGCTTCTAAATTATGAAAAGGATCAGATATTCAATCCCCATAGTTTTTGCTCTAACCGTCGCGGTTTCGCGCTATTAAAGTTATCCAAAGTTAGGTCAGCAGATTTCAACATATTCTTCTTCGAATTTACTCAAGTCCGACTCAGACTTGAGTTTTCTTACGCCTAACTTCGGATAACTTACTAAGAATAATTAGCAGTTTAAGCGTCACAACCAAAGCTCTTTATAGTACCAATGTGTAGTTGGAGCAAACAACTGGCAAGAATCGCTCTATATACTACAGCTCACGATGATTTGACTTTCATCATCATATATTCCGATGTTCCGTCTTTATAAAGGTCATCAATCACACCAACCTGTTTATAACCAATTGATTCATACAACTTTTTAGCTCGCTTATTAAAACTACTCACAAGGAGAAACACCTTATCGGAATGTATAAAACCTATATCTTCAAAAAATTCTAAAAGCCTTTTTCCTATGCCCCGCATACGAAAATTTTCCTTAACAGATATGTTACATACATATGGAAAATTATAAAACATACCATTTAAAACAAAAGTTATGTATCCTATACACTTAGCTTCTCTATCTAACGCTAAATACATTTCTTTTCTCTCAAATGCTTCAATCAAATGGTTTCTTGCCACTTTTTCATCTGGGAGGTAAATACTAGCTAGTTCAGAATTCATTAAGGCTTCTAAACAATCATCTAAGTATTTAATCTCGCCTTGAACAATTGTTATCTCCAAATTCTCACCCCTTTTATTGTAAAACCCAACATGGCACATAACGTCCTGCTTATTCCTACCAATGAGGTACGAAATAAGAATGATGTGACTATCTCTGTCTACTTTTTTATTGGCGATGTTTGATTTGGTGTTGCATATTGCCATTAAAAATGCAGATGGAATTATCCACCTATCATGCTCAATATAAGAAGATTGTTCAATAAATTGCAACGGGCTATGCTCGTAATCTATTCTAAGCAAGATTTCACATAATCAACTGGTACATCCATTCTAATAGAAGTTTCTTCAATAGATAGACCACTATTTAAGAATCGTCTGACAACCATTATAATATTTTCTCCGACTTCAATAATATGCTTATCAGGGTCATAGAAACGAACAACACGCTGTCCCCAGGAATGTTCTACGATAGGGTGTACATAGTTAATGTCTGCAATGTCATTAATCTTTAGAATAAATCCATCAAAATCATCTTCCTCAAAATACAACTCTGCTACATTTCCTCCAAAAACAATTTCACTTTCCTTTTTGTGAATAAAAGTCAACCAAGTATCTTTTGTCTGTAATGCAATACCCCCCGTTAAAGTTACATTTGCACCAAAATCAACATTAACTTCTAAGCCAAGCACTTCATAGTAAAAACGCTTTGAATTTTCCATATCCGAAACAACTATCAAAGGACTTGAGAATTTCATTATACGCCTCCCCATTCTTATTTCCTATCCCATTCTTCAAAACATCTAATTTACCCTGCTTCACATTATCCTACTAATGCTAAGCAGTTGTGAACTGAGAGTATTTCGGATTATAGTTTGCGTAAATATACTTCTTTCCTTCACCATTGGTAGTAAACAATGGCCTATTTAATTCAAAGTGAAAACCAGAGCGATTTTGAATGTGATTTACGAGGTAATTTGAAAGGGTTGGTCCTCGAAACCCTTGAAAATAGCGAATTAAGGGCTAAAGTGATTTTGTCACAATTAGCCCTTAATTTTATAGTTATCAAGTGTGCGATTATTGATTTTGCACCTCAGAATGGAACCCGCTATTATAACAATGGAGGATTCCTTGGATTTCAAACAGGTCTAGTGTTCATTTTGTTTTCTTGAAGCTTTTTATAGACTCTTTCTGGAGTCAGGGGAATCTCATTGAAACGAATTCCCGTGGCATTGTAGACCGCATTGCCTATCGCAGCTGCCGACAGTACCATACCACATTCGCCTAATCCTTTTGCCCCATATGGACCGAACGGATCATTAGATTCAACAATGATCGCCTGTATTTCCGGAGCATCCATTGCGGTTGGCAAAAGGTATTTATGGTAGCTAGTGTGAAGGGGTTTCCCTTTGGCACTAATCTTGATTTCTTCACTTGTGGCATAGCCTACTCCCATGAGTACTCCACCTTCAATCTGGCCTTCGACGATCATAGGGTTAATCGCTTTCCCTACATCATGGGCAGCTGCTACCTTCACAACTTTCACCATACCCGTTTCTGTATCCACTTCCACCTCGTAAAAATGTGCATGCCAGGGAGGAGAATTCGGTGGTGTGGTTCGACCGATTCCGATGAACTGTTTGTTGTTCAAGTGGGCATGATAGACCAATTCTTCTACGGAAATATGCGTCATCGGCTCTTCACCGAGCTGACAAATTCCGCTGCCTTCACAGGTCTCTATTTCATTGTATCCAGCTATATGAATGATCCCCTTGGTGATATCCAGTCGTTCCGGAGCTATTTTCATAACTTCTGCAGCATACTCTAAAATCTGTTTGCGCACATCATTACCCGCGGCGACAACAGCAGTACCTGCAGCATACAGCGTCCGGCTAGCATGACTTCCAATATCGAAGGGTGTCGTCAGTGTGTCACCAAAGGTCATATTGACTTGGTTCATTTCTACTCCAATAGTTTCAGCAGCCAATTGCGGCAGGGTTGTTGATGTTCCCGTACCAATATCCGGGACACCTACAGCCAACGAAATCGATCCATCTTGCTGGACAGTGATAATTGCATTATCATAGTCAACGCAGAACGGCCAAGCGTTACTGACATGAGTTCCGACTCCCATCCCAATACCTCTGAGGAGCTTACTACCCGGCTCATTCAGTGTTCCTCTTCGTTCCCAGCCAATAACTTTGGCTGCTTTTTGAACACATTCCGCCAAACCAGTAGATCCACAGGCATAGGGAAGACACCATTTATCACCAACTTGTATGATGTTCTTCAGACGTAGTTCTAGTGGGTCCATCCCGATCTGTTCCGCTATGTTATCCACGGCAGCTTCAATGGCGAACATAGCCTGTGGGTTGCCAAAGCCACGCATGGCACCCGAGGGAGTGAAGTTTGTGTAAACGCTGTGCCCATAATAGCTCATATGCTCCATGCGGTAGACCGCCAACCCCATAGCTCCCAAGACACCCGGCGTTTCACCACTAAAGCTGCAGTAGGCACCCGCATTCAAGGCACTTTTCAATTCCAGAGCTTGGAAAGTCCCATCTTTTTTACTGCCCAATTTAACCCATACATATCCACCATGTCTGGTATCAGAAGAAGTGAAGTCCTCTTCCCTTGTATAGACTATCTTCACGGGTTTTCCTGTAAGTTTAGAAAGAGCCACTGCGATAGGCTCCGCTTTCGCGCTTAACCCAATTCGCACTCCAAACCCGCCTCCTACATAAGGGGGATTCAAAACCCTGATTTTGCTCTGAGGGATCGCGAAAATCTTCGCAAGTATCATGCGAGTGGGATGTGGGGTTTGAGTGGTGGACCATACAGTGATACTCCCATCTAAACTCACCTGGGCAAGGGCAGCCTGAGTTTCCAACTGGGCTTGTTTTTGAATAGATAATTTAAACACATCTTCGAAGATAATATCCGATTCTGCGAAACCTTTTTCCATATCGCCCATTCCGAATTTGACGATTTCAGCGGGAATATTCTTGCCAGCATGGCATTCATGAATAATTGGAGCTTCCGGTTTCATCGCCTCCAAGGGATCGAATACAGCTGGAAGAAGTTCATATTCTACCTTAATATGTTTCAGGGCCTCAGTTGCTACCTTCTCGCTGACGGCTGCTACTGCTGCTACTTCATCACCCACATAACGAACGACTTTGTCAAAAATATACTGGTCCAGGACCGGTACCATACTGGGCACTGTAAAGGTCATGGTAGCAGAAGTATTGAACAGCTCCCGGGATGTGTTCTCCCAGGTTGCTATCGCTTTGACGCCAGGAATCTTTTCTGCAATGGAAGTATCAATACTTTTAATGAGGGCATGGGCGTGAGGACTTCGCAGAACTTTTGCATATAACATCCCCGGTATATTCATATCAGTGGAAAACATTGCTTTTCCTGTTGCTTTCTCTAGGGCATCATTTCTTTTGATACTTTTGCCAACCACATTGAAGCTTTTCATTCCGCTTCCTCCTTACCCTTTTATTTTTTGACTTGCTGACAAAACAGCACTTACAATTTTCACATAACCAGTGCATCGACAGATGTTGCCAGCGATCGCTTCTCTAACCTCATCGCTGGTGAGATTAAGGTTTTTGTCCAGAAGGGCTTTCGCTGACATAATCACACCAGGTGTGCAGTAACCACACTGGATGGCACCTTCATCGATAAACGTTTCCTGCAACGGATGAAGCGTGTCTGGGGTTCCAATTCCCTCGATAGTTTCTACTACAGCGCCCATGGCTTTCATCGCCGGAATCATACATGAATTGACAGCCTCACCATTCATAATGACGGTACAGGCCCCACATTCCCCTTTTCCGCAGCCCTTTTTCGTCCCTGTTAAATACATCTTCTCCCTTAGGATATCTACCAACATCTCGGAAGGCTCGGCTAAAACTTCCGTAACTTCTCCGTTCAAAGTGAATGTAAGTTTAAAGGTATTCATGATTCTCCTCCTTCCTTATCAGCCCTTATTGACCTGGGCAACAGCCATCGCTATACACCTTTTCACCAACGCTGGTAAAACCTGTAGCCGATACTCCCTGGAACCCCGCAAGTCACTATCGCGTGGATTGGCCTGAGCCGCCGCCTCGTAGGCCGCCTTGGTGATTATCTCATCGTCTATCACTGCGCCTTTTAGAATCTTTTCTGCATTGGTTGCCCGCATCGGACCCGGTCCTACCGGAGCCATCACGATACGTACCCATTCAAAACGTTGTTGCCCTTCTTCTAAAGAAACCATCACGGCAATATTCAGCATGGGCAGCGCCAGTGCTTTCCTTTGTTCCAAGCGGACAAAATAGGAGCTTTGATTCTGTTCATGTACAGGTATCATTACCTCAGTGACCAATTCTCTTTTAGAGTCAACTTTGCTTTGTCCCACGTCTTCATACAATTGCTCGATGGAAACATTCCTCGTTCCTGATGTATCCGCAATAGTCAACTTTGCCCCCAGGGCTGTAAGGGCAACAGCTGTGTCTGCCGCTGGCTGGGCATTGATAATATTGCCGACGACCGTGGCAATATTACGAATTTGCAGAGAACCCACTTTCTTGGCCGCCATAGCCAAAGCCGGTGCCTTTGCCCAAATAAGCTCTGATTCAGCCACCTGCGCATGTGTTACCGCTGCACCGATTTTGATAATACCGTATTCCAGGGAAAGACTTTTCAATTCAGGAATACGAGTAATATCTACCAGTGACTTTGTTCTTTTCTTTCCTTCATGAAGATCAAGTAGTAAATCTGTGCCGCCCGCAATGATAACGGCATCTCCAGGTCCTTTGTTTAGAAAATTTAACGCGTCGGATACTGATTCAGGCATATAATACTCTTGAAACACGACATGACCCCCCTTTTCATTTTTTAATGGCAGATAGGTATTGTGGGAAGTAAGTTATTACAAATATTCAATAATGCAAGAATAGTACCAATATTCCAAAACGTAGAGAAATCCCATTCTAAGGGCTTTTTCGACCACTCTTAACCTAGCTATCTAACCTTATGCACAATCCTCCAACCGAAAAATTGGCGGAGCAGTCAAAAAAATGGTGACGGCCAAAAAATCGGCCACCACCATTTTTTAAAAAGATTATTCTTTCCTTTTCATTTTTTCATTTTTCAGGTAACGCAGTGTCCTCTGGTTGATATGCAGGAGTTTTGCTGCTTCATTTTGATTACTATTTGTTCTATCCAAAACTTTCCTGATAATTGTGCAAATGATGTCGTTGTTCTGTTGCTCCAGCATCCTTATCACTTCCGGCAGATTAACCTCATCTTGTTCTAGAATAGTTTTCAGCATATTCTGGGCCCAGGTTTGGGGAGAATTTTCGCTCAGTACTACGTTGCCGTTATTCTGCTTTTCGAAATGTTGCTCCTCTCTCGCCAATAAATAGGGGGGCAAACACTTTTCGTCCATTTCAAAACCGTCACGCAAGGCCATTGCTCTGGATACAACGTTAGACAATTCCCGAATGTTGCCCGGCCAAGAATAGTTATGGAGTATCGTGATGGCTTCCTTGGTAAAGACTGCCTTTGTTTGCTTATCCGAAAGATTTTTTTCGATGAAATAATTGATCAGTGGTTCGATATCCATGACTCTTTCCCTCAGTGGAGGGAGTTTCAAATCCACTACATCCAGTCGATAGAGAAGATCCTCCCGAAATAAGTGGTCCTTAACTGCCTGGCGTAGGTTTTTATTGGAAGCAGCTAAAATACGCACATCACTTTTCAAGGGTGTTTCGCCCCCCACCCTGTAAAACTCCCCCGTTTCCAAGACTCGTAATAGTTTCAGTTGAATCGCAGGCGAGGCATCTCCAATTTCGTCGAGTAACAGAGTCCCGTAATTAGCAATTTCAAAAATTCCTCTCCGTCTGCTGATGGCACCTGTAAAAGCGCCTTTTTCATGCCCAAAGAGCTCGCTATCCAAGAGCGATTCTGTTAATGCTCCACAGTTAATTGGGATGAAAGGGTAACTGGAACGGGGACTGTTGTTATGGATATATCTGGCCGCTAGCTCTTTCCCAGTTCCTGTTTCCCCCTCAATGAGTACGCCTAGTTTTTTACTTGCTATTTTTCTGGCCAGGAGTAGTATTTCTTTCATCGGACTATTTTCGCTGATGACGATTCCAAAATTTGTGATGATAGTTTTCATCTCGTTCTGGATATACGCCTGCTTGCTTTGAATAAATTGCAAGGCTCTATCAACAATTTCGTCCAGCTGATCGAGATCATTAAATGGTTTGTCAATATAATCGAAAGCTCCGTACTTCATGGCTTCAACAGCAGACTTAACCGTACTGTATCCCGTCATGATGATTACTTCACAATTGGGATTCAGTGTTTTTATTTCTTTCAACAGCGTAATCCCATCTGTATCCGGCAATTTAAGATCAATTAGGGCTAGGTCGTATTTTTCATTCTGAAAGTCTTTCCGGGCAAGCTCTCCCGAATAGTCCACATGAACGGGCAATTGCTTAATCTCTTGGAAGTAGTAGTTAAAGAACGTACAAACTTCAACATCATCGTCTACAATTAGAATCTCCGCTATGTTCACACCCTTTCCTAATCAATTCTTAAAGGGAAGAAACGATGGAATGATTGACCACGGGGAGTACCAATGTAAAGACACTGCCTTTTTTAGGTATGCTCGAAACTTCTATGCGCCCTCCATGAGTCTGCGCTATACCCAGACTGACCGAAAGCCCTAATCCTGTACCTCTCATTTTCTCTTTTGTAGTAAAAAACGGATTGAAAATTTTATTTTTAATATCATCTGGAATTCCGCATCCGTTATCGCGTACGTTGACTATGATGACTGGTTCTTGACTCCAACTGTCGCAATTAATTTCTGTACTGATTTCGATAATAGAGTTGCTGATTCCTTCTAGTGCATCTCGGGCATTTAAAAGAAGATTAATGATGACTTGCTCTAGTTGCTGTTTATTGCCCATGATTGGGAGTATCGCGCTATTCAAACGCTCAATGATGTTGATGTTGCTCTTTTCAATTTGATAGGTGACAAGAGAGAGGCTGGCTTTGATCACTTCATTTATCAGAATTGGTTCAAAGGCATAACTATCCTGCCGGGAGAATGTCAAGAGATTTTGAATGATCCGGTTACAACGCTGACTGCAGCTCTTTATGTCTTCCAACAGTTTTTCTGTTGTCTCGCTGCTCATTTTTTTTCTGGCTAGAAGTTCCGCATTACCGATAATCGCAGTCAAGGGGCTGTTAAGTTCGTGAGCAACCCCAGCAGCCATTTCCCCAATTGCTGCAAATTTTGCAGCTTGGAACAGTTGGCTTTCCATATTCCTTCTCGTAGTGATATCTTGTACATAAATGACCATATAATCGGAACTACCCTTTTCGTTGCTAACTGGATAGGCACTGATATTAAAAATGGTCTTATTGTCGCGTCCCATAACTTCTTGCACAGCTGGTCTACCAGTTTGAAAGGCCGTAACTGATGGACAATATTTTTTTTGTCCTCCACAGCAGGCAAACATTTCATAACAAGCTTGGTTGGATTTTTCATTCGCCATTTCTTTTGATCTATTGTGACGAAGCACTTTGTAGCTTGGGTTAATCAAGAAAAGCCTGTCGGGAACAGCTTGAAATGTCTGTTCCCACTCTGACTTGATGGACAGGACCTCGCTAAACAAGCGAGAGTTGTTGATGCAAACTGCAAGTTGGTCGGCCATTTGCTCGACAAAAACAAAATCGTTTTCCGAATAGGCAAACGCTGATTTACTACCAAAATTCAACGTGCCGATGACCTCTTTTTTGACGAGAAGCGGAGCCATGATTGCCGACTTTATCCCTAATGCGCGCAAATTGCCGTCTTCCATGTATTTATGGCTGTCGTTCCATATATCCTGCCTAAGAAAGCAGCATTTATCCTCAATGGCTTTCCAAGGCGCAGAGTTTTTACGGGACAACTTCCAGCCAACTCCTAATTTTTTTTGTTCCTTGGGGACTCCTGACTTAATAATTAGCTGATCATTTTCAATAAGACAGAAACTCAATAGATCATATGGCAAAACACTTCGCAATGGAGTAGCTACTTGCTCAATAATTTCCTCATATGACATTTCCACATTAATGCTTCGAGCGATTTGATTTATGATAGCCAAACGGCTGTTTTGTCGCTTTAATTCTTCAATCATGGAGTTGATACTGACACTCCTCTCTCCTTAAAGACAATCGTGCGATCGCTATTCATTCATCTACTTTACCTAATGTAAATTTTTCATAAATAAGTCTCTTTCTTTCCACATTCGCCAACAAGAAATATTTTCCTTTATTTCACTCCTTGGTTAAATAGACGGACGCTAAGCAATTGCTAAACTGTTGAAAATGGAAGGGAGTGGTAAGTATACGGGGCGATAAAATTATGGCTATACCCCACGAGCTCTGAATCTTAGGTGCTGCGGTGAATTATGCACATTCAAAAAGAACCCTTCAGTAGCCGTGAGTTTTTCGTCTACTGAAGGGTTCTTAAATTGAGAACCTATATTTGTGGCAATCAGAAAGCTCATTAAAGCAGAAAGAGCAGTTGAAGCCTTTGTCCATACCAAATCCTGTTGTTAATCATACCGTCATTACTTTTACCCAAGGGATATTTGGATATTAGTTTAAACAATCATTACCTGGCGTTCCGACAAATGTACAAAGTGGTCTAATGTCGCAAAATATTTCTGAATAAGCCTTGGCAACTTCGGGTGCATAACCCATATCCGTCATATAGACTTTTACCTTGATAACATCTTCCTTTTTTGAACCAGCCTGTTCTAAGAGATTCACCTGTTTCTCGATAACATACTTTGTTTGATCATAAGGGCTACCTTCACCATAAACTGTGCCGTCCGGCTGCACAGCGGTTGTTCCGCCGATATAAACAAACGACCCAACTTTAATCATACGGGAATATCCTGCCTTTTCTTCTAATGGAGCGCCAGATGAATAATTTGTTCTAATCAATTCCATCTAACTAATCCCTCATTTCCTCGATTTTTAAGGATAATATACTCGCTAAATTTTCGCCTTGAATCTGTCATAACGGAAAGCACTCAAATCAAGGGATGGCCTTCCGTCAACGACCATCTCTGACAAAAGCTGTCCAACAGTCGGTGATATACCAAATCCATGTCCAGAAAATGCACAGGCCAATACTAGTCCAGGAACTTCTTCAACAAAGCTTATAACTGGTACGTGATCCACATTGAACATCTCAATCATCGAGTCTACACATCCGCCCATATCCGTGACACCGGCTTCGATCATGTCTGCCTCGCTTAAATAGATAAAATCGATCTTTGTGTTTTGCATGTTGCCCATCTCCTAATTTTTTTCTAGTCTAAACATAAAGGCGCCCGATTTCTCTTCAGAAAGCAGACGCCTTTGTCTTTTCTAATATCACTATATTCTATTAACACTCTTAAAAATTGTAAAAATCGGCACATGATGACACTCTCGTAGCGGCACGCTCCTGATATAAGAAAAACGCCCGCAAATATACTTACGTATGTATTGCAGAACGCCGTTGCTCATGTTAAATAAAACATACTACAAATAATCTCTTTTTGTAGTATGTTTCTTGTAAAGAGTACAGGTATTTACCTGGCGTTGTATTGGCATATTCATTAAAATCTTTCATCATGTGAGACTGGTCATAATAGCCCAGTTCTGTAGCAAGCTACACCAAGTTTGCATTAACCGCTTCATCATTTAGATTCTTCAAAAGGTGTTGGAATCTCGTCATCTTGCAAAACACTTTAGGCGGTACACCAAGTTCATCCGTAAAGACCCTGCTTATGTATCGAACAGAGTATCCTGTTTCATCTGCCAGTTCCTTTACTTTAATCTGTCCAGCGGTCCACATTATCTGCTTCAGCATCAATTCCCTTAAATTTTTATGTTTATCATGCTTCCGGGAAAACTCACTATATCTCAAATACTTGTTCAAAAACGCTTGTATCTGATAGCTAAAATCTCTACTATAAGCAATTTGTTCAAATAGTTCTTTATCTTCCGTCACTTCCAAAAATGGAACTTGCTGCTCAACCAACTCCGACAAAGATATTTTCTTATTATAATATACATGACTACTGCTTTGTAATAACGCGTTGTCGCCATCACAAAAAACGGTTGTTTGGGACTAATAATGATATTTTTTTCATCCAAAATCATAACTACCTCCGTAATCCCAACAAAGCCTTAAAACATTTAAAAAGCCGTACGATCATCTGAAAATCAGATAATTGTACGGCTCCGTTGCCTCTGCAAGCTGCTTACCAATTGTTGTTTTTCCGACGCAGCTTACCCCATTAAGCAGACTGGATAGTTTTTATCATAATCAGTATTTGTAAGTACTCAGCCGGATTACAAATCGAATTTTCGTTGTCACCCATTTAGATGAAGCAACGGCTCTCATTCAAGACAAGTTAGTCTCTCAATAGCCTTCGGGCTCTATCGTCCATAGTGTCACCGGTGCCGAAGTAACCATACTCCGCCACTTGTCAGTCCAAAACCATGCTTGATCCTTGGAGACGGTTATAACAGGCCGCAGGATCAAGGCGCCATCATCTGTAACTTCACACCTTAGTTCTTCACCTTCACCAACATTTACGTATTCTGAAGTGAGTTCCATTGGCCAAGCATAAATACCATGATCAGTGCTGTGGGGTTTGAACTGTCCACTTAGGATCTCTAATAGAAATTATCGGACCTGTTTCAATCACTATATTTACCATTTCGTGTTGCCGGAGAAGCTAATTCAGCAAATACACTCGCGCCTCGAAAGGTCGCAAGGAGATTTCCTTAAGGTCTCGTGCAACAATTTCAGCGTTAGTGTCTGGGTAATTCGCAATCAGCAGTCTGCCAGTTTTGAAGGTGACCTTTTCCGGAAGGGAAAAAGTGGCACTCTCTTCGAAGAAATTCAGAATGACTAAGAGAGTTTCTTCCTCCCAATGGCGCAGATAGGAATAGATCTGGGTATGCTTATGCATTAGCAGATGATAATCGCCATAGACAAGCAGGGGGTATTGGTGGCGCAGTTCGATGAGTTTACGGTAATAGTGCAAGATTGAGTATTGGTCTTGCTCGGCTTGCTCCACATTGATATCACGGTAATTGGGATTAACGGGAATCCAGGGAGTGCCATCCGTAAAACCGGCATGAATACTGCTATCCCACTGCATCGGGGTCCGGGCGTTGTCCCGACCTTTTTCACAAATTACTTCCGTTAGTTCTTTTAGGTCTTTGGCGTTCTTCATACCTTCTTCATACATGTTGAGCGTTTCGATGTCCCGATAATCCTCAATGCACGGGAAACGGACATTGGTCATACCGATTTCTTCTCCTTGATAAATGTATGGGGTCCCTTGGAGAGTATGGAGCAACGTCGCAAGCATCTTGGCCGACTCCACCCTGTAGGTGCTGTCATTACCAAACCGTGAAACCATGCGGGGATGGTCGTGGTTACTGAGAAATAGGCTGTTCCAGCCGCTTTCTGCGAGTTTCTTTTGCCAGTCGCTGATGATGCGCTTGAAATCCGCGAGTTTCCAGGTTTTTTTCTCCCACTTGCCACTGGGTCCGTAATCAAGTTCTAATAGTTCAAAGTGAAATAGCATGTTCAGTTCATGGCGGTACTCATCGACAAAAATACGCGCCATATCTGCGTCAACCCAACGGGTTTCCCCCACAGTCATAATATCGTATTTAGACAATACTTTAACATACATTTCTCTGAGGTAATAGCGCAAGCGAGGGCCGTTAATAAAGAACTGACCTCCCCATTGATAAGGAGAGCTGTCTAGGGGAGGGGCATCGGGCAGCTCTGGGTCTTTGGCGATCATGTTGATGACATCCATTCGAAACCCGTTAACACCCTGATCCAGCCACCATCTCATCATCGCGTAGATTTCGTATCGCACCGTTTTGTTTTCCCAATTAAGGTCGGGTTGGTTCTTGGAAAAAACATGGAGATAATACTCCTCGGTCAAGACATCATATTCCCAAGCTGAACCGCCAAATTCCGAGGACCAGTTATTCGGTTCTTTACCGTCTTTGCCCGGCCGCCAAATATAGTAATTGCGGTAGGGGTTGTCTTTGCTTGAGCGGGACTCTTGAAACCAACGGTGTTGGTCTGACGTGTGATTGACGACTAGGTCCATCACTAACTTCATGCCACGACTGTGCAGGCCGTCCCGCAGTTCCTCCCAATCTGCCATGGTGCCCATCTCGTCCATGATGCTCCGGTAATCGCTGATGTCATAGCCATTATCTACATTAGGAGAACTATAAACGGGGCAGAGCCAGAGCACGTTCACTCCTAAGTGCTGTAGGTAATCAAGCTTCGAGGTGATTCCCTTAAGATCTCCAGTGCCATCACCGTTACTGTCTTTAAAGCTGTGGGGATAGATTTGGTAAACGACGCATTCTTTCCACCACTTTTTTTTCGGCATTTGTGCCAATCCCTTCAATTGTTGTGTTTTCCAGAGACCAGTTCCTGGAGCATTTCCCTCACTTCCACATTATCAGACAGGAAGTAGCTGGCCTGAGATTTGTCTGTGCCAACCCGAATGGTATACGTCTTTGGCGGCAACACGCCGGGCCAGGAGTGCTCAAGTGCGAGAATAGCAAACAAATCCTCATCAGTCGTATCATCCCCAATTGCCAGAATAAAATCATAGTCTTGTGTCAACGCAAGATCGATGCCAGTTGATCCCTTCGTCACCTCAGAGTTTCTCACTTCAAGGACTTTGTTGCCTTGCAGTATATGCAGATTGATGTTGGAAGTGAAAGCCATCAACCCGTCCATGAGTTCTCGAGCGCAGGCGGCACTAAGCTTTGAATCAGCTTGACGGTAGTGCCAAGCCAGAGAGAATTCTTTTTCTTCGATAAATGAGCCCGGGAGTTTGTCGACATACATTTCGAGCATCGGCATAAGCTGACATTTCCAGGATTTGAACTGAGGTTTGCTCAATCTCCATGGCTCGCCCCCCTTTTTGATCCACGCTCCATGCTCAGCCACTAAAGTAATGTTTAAGAAACCCACCCACGTTTCCAGAATCGCTCGATCCCTGCCACTAATAATCACAACGTCTGAATTGCCTTTCTTTAAATCCATCAGAAGATCCAGAAGTTCCTGATCAGGTTTGGCTTGATCAGGGCTATCTGCAAACGGAACTAGTGTGCCGTCATAGTCAAGCAGCAGCAAGCGTTTGTCTGCCTGATGGAAGTCTGCTTTCAACGTCTGTTTGTGGCGATCTAGAGGGAGGGCTCGGAATTGCTCTTTCTGCAGCTGCAAGAGTTTCTGAATAAAGTTGCCTGACCATCGCACCACATCGTTTCCTTTGAGCCGTTGTTGCATCACTTGATTGCGCCTTATCTGCTCAGTCTCGGGCATTGTCAAAGCTTGTTGCAAAGCTTCAGCAATGGCCTCAATGTTGTTGGGATTAACGATCAGAGCCTCTCCTAGTTCTTTGGCGGCACCGGCCATTTCGCTCAGAATAAGCACACCAGTTTGATCAGTCCGAGCAGCCACATATTCTTTAGCAACTAAGTTCATTCCATCTCTGAGGGGCGTAATTAACGCAACGTCACTTTGTCGGTACATGGCTAGCAGAGAGTCAAGTGGCAAAAACTTATATTGGTAAATAATTGGAGTCCAGTTAAGCGTTCCGAAGCGACCATTTATCTCACCTACCAGTTCATCGATCTTCCGTTTCATTAACTGGTAATGTTCAACTCCAATGCGAGAAGGAACAACAATCATGAGCAGAACCACTTGTTCGCGCCACTGGGGATTATCCTCCAAAAACAGCTTGTATCCTTGCAGACGGTGACTGATTCCTTTACTGTAGTCTAAGCGATCTACTGAAAGAACGGCCTTGTAGCCGTCAAGTAATTGCTCTAGTTCGTTCAGGTTTTGCCCAAACTCTGAACCAGTGGGGGTGGAGTGATATCGTTGGTAGTCTATGCCCATGGGAAAGGTATCAACTTTAACAGCATGACTCTGGAATAGGATATGCCCAAGTCTATGACCATAGCCTAGAATTCGCTGCACTGATCGCAAGAAATACTGGGCATATTCCTGGGTGTGAAAGCCGATAAGATTTGCACCCAAGAGCCCACGCAGGATTTCTTGGCCCCACGCTGTCGGAAGTAAACGATAGAGCTCAAAGGCAGGAAACGGAATATGCAGAAAAAATCCGATGGGAGTCTGGGGCAGTTTCTCCCGGAGCAGGGCCGGCAGGAGCATTAGATGGTAATCGTGCACCCAGATGACATCCCCTGGCTTAATGACCTCCAACACGGCATCCCTAAAGATCTTGTTAACCTCTTGATACTGGAGCCAGTAATCCTTGTCATAGATTGTATTGTATGGAAAGTAGTGAAACAAAGGCCAAATAATCTTGTTGCAAAAGCCCAAGTAAAATTTTTCCATAGCCTTTTCCGATAAGAAGACAGGAGAAGCGTGGAGATCAACTAAGACGTTCTTCACCTCAGTTTGCAGTTTGTCCTGCACAGTGATTCCCGGCCACCCGATCCAGACATATTCTACGTCCTGAGCTGAGCTGCTTTTCAACGAATCCAGATAGGAACTTAAGCCCGAGACAAGCCCCCCAGCACTTTGCTCAAAATGGAGTTTACCGTCCTTTTGAACCCCGTTCAACGGAAGTCTGTTCGAAACGATAAGTAACCTCATGGACGCTTCCCCTTTCTAAGTAAACATTTCCGGCATCTCTTCGATCTTTTTCTCATAACGATCTACCTGAGTAACATAGATTAGCAACCTTATATGTGGCGCTTTGTGTATTTAACATGTATAAAATCCTCCTTACCTAATAAAAATGGAAATAATAAACCCCGGCACATAAGTCCGGGGTCAAAAGGGTGTCGTGGATATAGCAAAGCAAATAGCCCTGCATTTCATCCTCCCTTTCAATGCTTACGAAGTTAGCTGACGGATTCGGGTCGAAAGATAACCCTACATTCCCGGCCTGTGTAGTGCCAAGAATGACTCACCCCGGAAATTGGTTCCCCCGTTTCTCTTAAGAGAACTAAGCGGTAGAGGAGACTATTCGGTTTGGAAAAAATGGATTTTGGCTCATCAAAGATTAAGGACAATTATTATAGGCTGCGAGAAAAATAAAAAAGGTGACAAGTCAAACTTATTGACTTCCCACCCCAGAAGCCTATTCCTTGAAAATGAACTATAATTAGTCCGTCCAACCCAGAAATGGCTTATTTATTTGTAAAATAATGTTATCATAAAGTAACATCTCTGTCCATCCAAAAAATGACAAAATTGCTAATACTATTGCGATAATGATATAGCTCCAGTCTTTGTTGAAGATGTCTTTCCTATTATTATTTCCATATTATAACATATTCTTTGCATGAATATCACTGAGACATCCCAGGTTCATGAAAGTTTATTTACAAGTCGGAATCTCTATTGTTACCTGTGCACCACCAGTAACTAGTGAGTTAGCAATATGGAGCGTTCCGCCATGCAACTTTACGATTGATTCGGTTATGTACAAACCAATACCATAATGAATTTTCGATGCGCGGCTATAATCTCCCATACATAATTGTTTTGTAGCCAATTTAATATCCTCACTTGAAAAACCTTTACCGCTGTCTGTGGTAATAAAGTTGATTTTATTGTCCAGCGATTTCACCTCAAATTTGATCGTTCCGTTCAATTTGGGATGGTTTAGAAGTGCAATTGCAATTCCAAGCCGCTGCTTCATCCCCATGGAAAACTGTCCTGCCTGCTTTTTTCTCGTGGTTGTCAAATCAACCGTTTCCAGTACTTCTTCAACTAAATGCATGCTGTCATTTTGTCATCTCCAGCAAAGCCTCAGGCTTAGCAGCAATAATAGGCAGTCGGAGTACAACCAAACAGCCGTCTCCTGACAGATTCTTAAACTCCGAAGTACCGCCATGGGCTTTAGTGATCTGTCGGACGATGGTGAGTCCCAGTCCATGACTTCGAAGTTCGGCTGGATTCTTTGGATTGTTCAAGTTTTCCAGCACTTCCGGTGGAATGCCGGCTCCGTTATCGGACACCGTGATCGAGCAATTAGTCGAGCTTTTGTCCACTGTAACTGTAACTGTGACTGTGACTGTGGCTGTGACTGTGACTGTGACTGTGCAACCATCCGGGTTATGGCGAATGCTGTTGTCCATCAAATTGGAGACTGCGCGTCGCAGGAGTTTTTCATCGCCGATGAGCACAGCCTGTTGCGCATCGTTTTCAACATTCAAGTCAATAGAATAGCTATCATCAAGCCCACTGTTGAGAAAATCGACGACGACACCACGCACCAGCGCTGCCATATTAATAGAGGTTGGTCGGAGCGGCTGCATGTCATATTCTAATTTGGAGGCTAGATTTAAGTCGCTCACCAGCGCTTTGATTTTTTCGCTCTGTCTACGGATTATCCGCGCCTGTTCCCGTTCGGCTTGGGGTAGGTGAGGGTTGTCCTCAAGCTGGCTGGCGTAGCCCATCACTATGGAAAGGGGCGTGCGGATGTCGTGAGATACCCCGGCTACCCATGTGGTGCGGGCGTTGTCGCGCTTTTGTAGTACGACCTCCTGTCTCTGGAGCTGTGCGGAAGTTTGATTGAGCTTGGTGGCAAGATCGCCCAAAAGCCCGCCGGTCAAAAGCGCCACCGGTTGTTTTTCCGCCATGTCCTCAATCCCTTTGACTAGCGGTCGCAGGGAACGGAGCAGGCGAGTGCCAAACAGCAGTGCCAAGATAACGGCAGCGATACTATTGAGTATCAAAACGCCAAAAAACCAGGTCGACACATTTTTCATGACGATCTCCGGTATTTCCATTCCCTGCTTCCAAGCGCTGTTTTTGGCGCTACCCAATACCAAAAGGCCCTCTGAATGCTGCCAGACATGGACTGGATAATCATAAAGATACCACCGGGAAAAGCTGGCCACGTCAGAAACGGTATAGCTGCGTGGCAGATCCTCGGGCAGGTTTTCATTCCAGATCACAGTGCCGTTATCATTTAAGAGCATCGCCCAATGATACCCCTCAAGGATTGCCTCTTTCCCGGTTTCAGACAGCACAAAGCTGTCCTCTTGTTTTGTTAGGCTGTCCGCAATCTCTGATATGTGATATTCAGTTGTCTGCATTCCGCTTGCCTGCACCGTCCAGACGATTAATACCGCGAGATTGAGAATCAGCAAGATCAGGGCAACGGCGGCGGCAGAAGCCACATAGCGGACTAGGATTTTTATCATGCTTTTCATATCCCGTCCTGCCTGGTGAGCTTGTAGCCAAGACCGCGCACGGTAAGCAAATAGCGCGGACGAGAGGGCTCAGGCTCAATCTTTTCCCGCAGGCGGCGGATATGTACCATCAGAGTATTTTCGTAGCCGTACAGGTCCTCCCCCCACGCGGCGCGGCACAAACTGTCGCCGGTAACGATGTTCCCGCGATTTCCATACAGCTTTTCTAAGAGTGAAAATTCCTTTGCGGTCAGCGTCCACCGACCATTTTTTGTGATGACCGTGGCGCTGTTCAAGTCAATTTCGGTATTGCCCAGATAAAAAACTGGCTTTGCCGCCTGTTGTCGCACCAGCGAGATTGACCAGATTGCTACCAATGTGGGGATCATTAGCAAGGGCGAGTTGGTATTTCAGGACAGTCTATCGATCCTTCATGAAAGGAGCCAGCACAACATCGCGATCCGCACTCTCAATAATGCAGCAGCTGGTCAAATCCTAAAGGCACAGGGCGTTTTCTGTGAAGTACAGAAGGAGTACCTACTGCTGCCCGCGCTGGAGGATAATTTGCTTGCCCAATGTGTCGCTCATATGTCCGAAAACCGTGTCGGGGTTGTACGCATCGAGCAACGCCAGAAAAGTCTGGAGGATATCTTCCTTGAGCTAACAGGAACGGCGGTGAGCCTGTGATGAAAAGCACTTGCTATGGAATTTTATAAGACCCGCCGCAGAAACGTCTGGCTGGTGGTCGCCGTACTCATCGGTGTACAACTCTGCTGGGCTCTGTGGTCCTTCAGTAATATGAGAGCCCGTGACTTAGAACAGGGCTGGATGGCCATTCTATACCAGTTTCCACTGCTCAACTCTATCATGATGCCCGTCATCGCCGCCGTAGTGGCCTCGCGGCTTAGTGATGTGGAACACAAGGGCGAAACCTTCAAGCTTCTGGAAACAGTGATGTCCGCCGGGCGCTTGTTTGACGCAAAATTCTTGTGCGGGGCGGTGTATATGGTTTCGGCAGCCGTCCTTCAACTTTTGGTCATTATCATTGCTGGGTATCTCAAAGGCTTTGAAGGAGAGGTGCCAATCTCGTTTTTGGGGTACTATCTTCTCTTTACCACAGGGGTCAACCTGACCATCCTACTCCTTCAGCAGGTACTGTCCCTGCTGTTCGCGAATCAGATGGTACCTTTCAGCGTAGGGCTGATCGGTGCGTTTGCCGGTCTGCTAACCATGTTTTTCCCTCAGAGTGTTCAAAAACTCATCCTATGGGGCTACTACGGCGTGTTAATGTTTGTCACCCTAGACTGGGACCAGGCAACACGCATCTCTGATTATTATTGGCTGCCCATCAACTGGTCGGGATTTGCTGTTCTGACCGTGATATTCGGCGTAATCTATCTGGCAGGCCGCACCCTGTTTGTGAGAAAGGAGATCTGAATCATGCTGTTTAGAACACTTCGTGCAGAACAGATGAAGCTGCGACACAGTCCGGTATGGCTGGCGTTTTTTATCCTACCCATCCTGCCCGCCTTTATGGGGACGTTTAACTACCTGCAAAACCTCGACCTCTTACAGACGGAATGGTACAGTCTATGGACCCAGCACACGCTGTTCAGTTGCTACTTCTTCCTACCCGCATTGATCGGCGTTTATTGCTCTTATCTGTGCCGCTTGGAGCATCTGAATCACAATTGGAATTCTACCATGACCGCGCCCGTTCCGATTTCCTGCATCTATCTTGCAAAGTTGCTGATCGCTTCTTCCATGGTGCTGTTGACACAAGTATGGATCGGTGTGTTGTTTATTATTTCAGGCAAGCTGACGGGGCTGACCGCACCTATTCCCCCAGAGCTACCCGAGTGGCTACTGTTCGGAACAATTGGTGGAATCGTCATTTGTGCCTTACAGCTTTGCATTTCGCTGGTCATCCGCAGCTTTGCCGTGCCGGTTGGGTTGGCCTTAATTGGCGGCATTTCAGGACTGGCTGCTCTGGCAAAAGGATATGGCGTATGGTTTCCATATTCGTTGATGTCCCTGGGAATGCGCGCCAACCATCCCGGCGGTGCAATGCAATGCTCCGTAGTACAGTTCAGTTTAAACTGTCTGTTGTATCTGGTTGTTTTCTGCCTATTTGCAGTCTTGTGGCTGGAAAAACGGGATGTGAAAACAGGGTAACCAACCTTTCCACGCGCGTGGAATATCCAGAACGCCATCAGCTTGATGGTTCCGCTATAGACCAATCCTAGTATTTTCCCAAATTAGTTCACCTGAAACTGCATCTATATACCGCAAGGTTCGTTGCTTCCCCTGTTCATCGCAGAAAGTAGCGGTCGGCTCATACAGTAACCGAAACATTGTAGCTTCTTGATCACGGTCCAAGTACCACTTAAGACGAAGTTTCATTTGTTCGACATAGTATTCAAATGCTGCTTCCGCGGCGAGAATTGGACGGAAACTGCGTCCTGTCAGTTCTTGAATCATCTCATAAGAAACACCCATATAGGTGCAGACCTCTCCTGTTGATGTGCTGACACAGATTGTGACTCTCTCATGATTTACGAGGATTCCGTCGATATAGACGGGCAAATAGAAAAATTGACGGTCACACGGTTCCTCCTCTGATTCCTCATGATCGTTTTCGAGTTGGAGATAATGGACGTAGTCTGGAAATACGTTACGCAGGAATTGGTCCGCCTTCTGCCAACACTGCTCTCGGTTTAGCGTTGGTACTCCTTCCTTCCAGCGATCCATCCAGTGAAACCCAACCAAACGTCCAGTCGACTTCTCCAGTTGTAGCATGATCGAGGATTCCCTAAAATTACGCAGGTTGTCGCCCCATTTTCGCTCCATATATGCATCTACGGACAAGGAGTCCGGCTCTGGCTTCTCTTCCTCCTGCGCCCTGATCTGATACAAGGATTTTATTCTCTCCCCGTCATCCGTTGACTTCTCTAGGACATAATCCTCTAGGTTGATGCCAAGCCGTTGCTCCCAGGACACCGTCTCATCCGTAGCAGGCTTCGGAGCAGTATCGGTATCGGTTTGCAGCATGGGATGACTTGGCGGCATGACATAGTGTTCAGGACCAAACATATCACGGCCTGTAACGGCATCAATCGATCGACGGCCTGGGATCGGCTCGTAAACTAGTCGATATTCCGGTTCAGTTCCCTTCATATCGTACATCGAAGGATATAGGGAAACGATCGTTGGTACCATCCGCAAATCGCTCAGTATCTGCTGCATCACTGTATCTGCGTCCACAATGGAGGCTGGCCATACAGGCTTAAAAGCCTTACGATCCATTCTCCCTTTTAGATGATACCGCACTATGTTTAGGCCTGAATCCAGCGTCAAATTACAACCCGTATTAGGTAGAGGCAACCCACCGACTTCCTGGCGAAACGCAAACTCGATTCTGTCTCCTCTTTTGTCAATAACCACTGACGTATATTCTGCAGAATCGGGAGCATACTTCGCAACGAATTGATCGGTTACCGCTCTGGCCGCTCCATCAAGGCAGATCTGTTTAGCTTCCTCCTTGGTCGCTCCCACTTCTTCTCGATCGATAGCCAACCGCTTGAGCTGTCCGGTTACCAAATCCAGTACGATCTCAATTGTGTTATCCTGGTTTTCAGGGTCCTCCCAAATGAAGCACCGTTCTTGCTCATTGCCCTCTGGAACGCTAGCTTCCATCTCTAGCTGATAATGCTGAGGTATCGTTACAATGCTTTTCGCTGTGGCCCGAAGCATCTCTTTATCTATTGACATAATCTTCCTCCTTAATATCATGCCCTCTCTTAGGGGACAACTCGTTTTTTTCTACCGATAATGGTATATTAATTCAGTGTACAACAATTTACTATATTAATATATTGGACTTTCATACTGCAAAGGAGACGATGTATGTTTCGAATAGGTGAATTTTCAAAGCTCACACAAGTATCAATTCGGATGCTGCGCTACTATGATGAAACAGGGCTTTTAAAGCCAGTGCATATTGACAAATTCACCGGCTACAGAATATATTCCGTTGAGCAGATCCCTATATTACACAAGATCATTTTTTTGCGAGACACCGGATTTAACGTCTCGGAAATTACAGTCGCTCTTTGTGATTGGGACAACTCTATAACCAATCACCTTAAAAAAAAGCAGCAGGAAATACAATCATCCATTAAGTTGGAGCAAGAAAAGTTGGCCAAAATAGATATTGCAATCGATGACATTTCAGATGATAAAATCTCAATCCATTGCAATGTTTCTCTAAAAAGTATTCCTACCTATCGAGTCCTTTCTCTGCGCAGAATTATTCCGAACTATTTCTGCGAGGGAATGCTGTGGCAGGAGCTTTTTGATTACGCTAAGGCCCACCATGTGGATATGACTTCAACTGGCAGCGACTTTGCAATCTATCATGATATGGATTACAAGGATTCCGACGTAGATGTCGAGGTGTGTATGGTTGTCGATCAGATAGGCGAAAGCAGCGGCAACTTTAGGTTCCGGGAAACAGAAAAAGTCGACACCATGGTTTGTTCAATGGTGTACGGTCCCTTTGAAAATATTGCGCCTGGGTATGAGTCCTTTGCCCATTGGCTAATGCAACATGACCAGTATCAAATGACCGGGCAAAACAGACAAATTTGTCACCGAGGCCCGTGGAATGAGAAAGACCCAAACAAATATCTTACAGAAATCCAAATTCCTGTTGAAAAACATCTTCGTTTAAACCTTTAAAATGACCGGCAGAAATCTTCTGCCGGTCATTTTTGGTGTTGACTCTCACACAGTGGTAGGGTTTACACTAAAATTGCAGAAATGCAAAATTGAAAAATGGAGGTATGAGGTATATATGAAGCAATTTGCAGTAAATCCGATCGGGAAAATAGAAACAAGTGAGGCTGGTATGCTCATAGAAGTAACAACCCAGTATATCCCCGCTTTAAAGGAACTGGATGGATTTTCCCATGTCAATGTGCTTTGGTGGTTTGACGGCAATGATAACAATGAGTCCAGAAGCGTTCTAGAGGTTCCAGCCCCATATAAGAAATCTCCACTGAGCATGGGTATCTTTGCTACCCGGTCACCGTTCAGACCAAATCCAATTGCCCTGACCGTCGCACAAATCCTTTATATCGACCATGCAAAAGGGACCATTGCCATTGCCTACATCGATGCAAACGAGGGTTCTCCTGTTATTGATTTAAAGCCCTATACACCAAGCCTTGACCGAGTGGAGGCTCCTAGAGTACCGGAATGGTGCGGCCATTGGCCCAAAAGCTTAGAGGATTCGGGCAGTTTTAATTGGGAAAATGAGTTTAATTACTAAATTCTTTGTTGTACTCGCTTGACAATTAATCCGTAGCAGCAATAACAGTATGTTGTTCCTAGCTTTTGCAACGAATCGTACGTGGTCTTGACCCCTTCCAATTGTTTTAATTCCACCCAACGCTACATTCCGGACAAACGAAACCATCATGCTCTGGGACTAGGCTAATTGTCTGCCGCCCGCAGCGCTCACAGACTGGTGTTTCAATCTCGGTCGACAGTGGATTGTAAAACACAGTGAACGTGCGGACCTGATCCTTGTGCGCCAATTCCAGTTTCACCCACAGGCATGGAATATAATAAGCCACAACGTGGTCGAGTCGAATGTCAACTTCCACGCCGTAACGTTCCACCGCATCCTTTTCCCGCCTTTCACGGTCCGCTAAAGTTGCCGACAACTGCTGCTCTAGGCGGGCCTTTTTTTTCAGATCTCCTGTCCCTGTCAATTTCTTATGGATCTCTGCCGCCAATTCGTCGTAGTAGCCAGCGATCTTGGCTAGTTCTTTCTCTTTTTGCCAAGTTCCTTGCGTCATTATTTTTTCCGCCCATATTTGCGTCGCTTGCTCCGCATTTCGGCAAGCCGTCTGATAAAGACCCTCTAGCGGCGATAGCTTAGCTCTAGTGAGGGAATACTCACGCTCCTCTGCAGGTATGTTTTCCTCCCAGGCTTCAAAAAAATTCGTCTGGACTTGGCCGTTACTACCATTCAAAACGACAGTCACAACTTCTTCACTCTTTTCGTGGGAACGAAAGGGGACAGGCACCTTGTCCCTCGTTCTGTCAATCACTCTCATTGATATTCCGTTCTTCCTTACTATTGTGATTTCGAAATCCATCCCTCACCCAGATAAGAAAATAGATGTTATCATGAGGACGATGTACCTGTCCCCCTGTGTCCCCGTTTGTATAAATAAAAGGTTTATAGAGATTAATGTCGAATATCCATAGAAACTAACTACTTTTAGGGGATATTATTGAGTACGTTAGTGGCAGAACTGTTCACTATACCCATTGGAATACCCTAACATTGTGAAATAAAATAATATTTAGTACGGAATTGAAAACCAAAGTTTAAGTCATTAATAAAGGAGTCGTTTAGAATGTTTTGGATTAGGAACTGGAAAATAAAAACAAAAATTTTAGCTGGATATATTATTGTATCTCTAATGGTTATTTTAGTTTCCTCTACTTTTATTTATGGAATAAACCACGTGCAAAATTCGTATAACAATCTCTTGAAAAATAGTTCTGAGCATAATATAACTGTCTTAAGTCAAGTTCAGTTTTATTTCACAGGTCAGGCAAATGATGAGCGTGGATTTTTAATAACAAGGGGCGTAGAATTTCGTGGAGAAATAGCTGCGAAAGATCAGGAGATCAAAAAGCGTCTGAAGTCAATTGAAGGTAATATGACAACTGGGCAAGAGCGCCAGTTGCTAAGTCAAATTTCTGACACTCAAAATAAATTTACTCAAAATAGCTTTAAAGTCATTGATACCTACAATGCTGGGGATATCACCCTGGCGATGAATCTGTCTTTTCAAGACGGAAGAACAATGCGTAAAGGTTTGCAATCAACGTTCGACGAGCTTATGAAGTTGGAGATGGCGAATACAGACAAAGCTATTTCGACAGCAGAATCCTTCGGCAAGACTATGGCTAATTTTGGGATAGGCGTTTCAATTCTTGCAATTGTTCTGGCCTTAAGCATGGGATTCTATACTTCAACTAAAATCTCTAGTCAGATTACATCCATTAATAAAATGGCAAATAAACTAGCCGAGGGCGATTTATCAATTAACGATCTACTAATCAAAGGAAATGACGAGACAGATCAGTTAGCCACTAGTTTCAATATAATGAAAAATAATTTACATGGACTAGTTTTGCATGTTTCTCAGTCCTCGGAGCAAGTCGCGGCTTCATCAGAAGAGCTAACTGCCATAGCTGAGCAGAATACTCAAGCTTCAACCCTGATAGCGGCTTCTATTGAACTAGTAGCCCAAGGGACAGAAAAACAAGCAGGTGTTGTAAACGAAACATCGTCTGCTGTCGAAGAAATCTCCGCGAGCACAGAGGAAGTCGCGGCCAGCTCTGCTGAAATCACCCGTTCAATGGTCGATACATTGACAACGACTCAAGCAGGGCAAAAAGCGTTAGACCGAGTGGCTGAACAAATGAACATCATTAGCGCAGGAACAGACCGCGTACAACAGTCTATAACGGAGCTATCAACGAATTCCGAAAAGATTGGAAATATCATTGTAGTCATTACTGGGATTGCTGACCAAACCAATTTATTGGCTCTAAATGCGGCGATTGAAGCAGCTAGGGCAGGAGAACAAGGTCGTGGGTTTGCGGTTGTCGCTGAAGAAGTTAGAAAATTGGCAGAGCAATCACGGGAAGCAACAAAACAGATTGAAGCCCTCATTAATCAAAATAAGAGCGATATTGGTACGGCAGTCATTGCTACGGAAGATGGCGTAGGTAGTGTAAAAGTGGGGATGGATGTTGTCACCGTGGCCGGACAATCCTTCAGTGAAATTGCTAAACTTGTTGAAACCGTATCCGCTCAAATGGAACAGATATCGGGAACCATACAACAAATTGCAGGTGGAAATCAGCAAATAGTTACTTCCGTTCGTGAAATCGAGTTAATAAGTTCGGAGACAGCAGATCAAGCGCAAACGGTCTCTGCTGGGGTTGAAGAACAAACAGCTTCAATGGAACAGGTGACTTCGTCGGCCCAGAGTCTATCCAATATGGCATTTGAGCTCCAAACAATTATCAGTAAATTTACTATATAGAATCATTTACTTGTAGAGACTCTTAATAGTTATCAGAAGCCACCTCGAACCTATCGAAAGCGAGGTGGCTTCTTGCTTTCCGCAATTATCAGATTCAAAGGTTTATATTACGACTGTCTAGAAAAATCAACCTGCAGCTACCAAAACATCGCCCTTCCATGTACCAAACTCCTTAATCCCAGTATATGACACGTAGCCACCGCCCCATTACCATATAACAAATTGATTTGAATCGCCACTAGGCAACTCAAATCAATAGAGTGTTTTTCTTCTGAAGGTATTCTAATAGTTGAACTTCCTATAACATACGTAATCTGGAAATACGCCACGCAGGAATTGGTCCGCCTTCTTCCAACACTGCTCCCGGTTTAGGGTTGATGTTCATTCCTTCCAGCGATCCTAGTTAAGGAACAATCGATTTCTGCACAGCCTTTTCTGCGGACCAGTAATAAGGCGTTATTTCCAGACTGCCTATAAGACATTATTTCTAGACTGGCTATAAGCTGCTGTAGTACGTATTGCTCGGTTAAGGCGCCTTTAAACTCTTCAAATAGACATTTTTCATGTCTTCAAAATCGTATCCCTTAGTTAAGAACTAATAGACGCTCCAAGCCCAGGCAAATGTGGGCTTGAGCGTCTATTAGTTTTCAGGGTTTAAGTTGCGAACTTAAAGACACCGGTTTGTTAAACCGATGCCTTGGAAAACGATGATGACTACGCTAACTCATTACCGTGCTATAGAATCACTCAATTTGTCTACAAATCGTAGAAACTCAGAAAGTTCCTTCAGAAGATTCAATGTCAAAGTTTCTACACCCATTGCCAAGGGCTCCATTTTGCGCCAGCGTAGTTCAGATCCATAGGCATGCCTGAACATATGGCGAAAACGTCGGTATTCATCTAATTCCTCTGCTAGATCCTTAGATATAATTCTCGGACGTAGGTCTGGAATCTCTAGTGTCATTGATCGTAGCAACTCTCGACGGTAATCTCCATCCTGTACCAGTCCTCCATCGAAAGCTCTTGAAATTCGCTCAAAAATCGACTCAAAGGCCGTAAAGTAATGATGTAAATACCCCGCACAAGCCATTAAATCTGATCCCCGCACCGAACCCGTCTCCGCCTCTAATACCCGGACTATGTTAGAAATATCTCTGGCAATCCTTTGTGTTGCGTTTAAATCCTCTTTAATTTCAACGATAAGCCTTTTATATTGTGCTCTTTTTTTTTCTTTGCCTGTCATATTCTCACCCCATCTCTCACAATGCGTTCTCTCATAGAATCCTGAGCAAATTCGAATTGAATGAAGTCAATAGGAATCGGTTCTGCAATATCTTCGGCAATCCGATATGCCTTGAAATAATGCTCCTCAAGTAATCCTTTGACAGCTATATCAATATCAGACTCCAATTCAAACTGATCTGTCGTCAGTGAGCCAAAGAGATAAACCTCAATATTGGGGAATGAATATCTTAGGGCATTTGCAACTTTCTCTGCTTTTTCGCGAGCTTCCTTATAGAAATCTAAACGTCTTCGTTCCTCTTGTTCAATTTTGAGTTTGTTTCCTTCGACGTATGAGGATATATCCATAGCCTTTTCCCTCATGATTTACACTTCCTATAAATACCATATCGCAAGTATCCCTAACGGACAATAGGTTATTTAGCTACTTTCCTTTGTGGTTAGATTCTTTGTCCTTGCACATCCAATAAATTAGTCGTACCCTTCTGTGCGTAATAATGCAACAAATTGTCATGATTCAAGTCATAAATTTACTCTAATGACGCGAAAGGATATTTTTCCGAATCGACCATAGAAACGATATCCCCTTTGATACCTTTGGAGCCTACGGCTTTATGGTATTCCCCACTTCAGATTATTACATCTTGGCCACATGGTATTCCGCTAGAGAAGCGAAAAAGAAATAATACACATTAGGAGTGGGTTTGGGGCAACTATAACATAACAAACGTTTATTATATACTTCAAAACTGTAAATTTAATGTAAGAGGAGAAAGTCTCGAGAAGCAGGCACTGACACCATATTGGTCATCTACTACTAGAATCTTAGCCATTCCATTTACATCTATTGATTATTTTAATATTCTCCATACAACGGCAAATTTCTCTTTTGTTCCAAATTTATCCACTCTCATACCTTCATTGCGCACGTTGTGCGTTTCATATATATTTCATAGGCAGATTTTTCTTCAGATAGTCGCCGCTGTCTGTTTCAAGATAGGCTCTGAATTCACAAGGGTATGTTATAATGGGTAAAAAATCATTGAGCTTTCATTACCGTTTAAAAGTAAGCAGCCGGGAGGTTTATATGAATCGAATTGTCGCTATATCCAGCAAACTAAAATATATAGGTCTTTTGGGCCTGCCGATGTTCTTTTCGGATACGCTGATCTGGAAATATCTCTGGTTGTTCTGGCTGTTTGCTTTTGTGGAAATTTTCACCTCTTTCTCGACTTTTGTGCAGGCCTTACAGCAGTTGATTGCTATACCCTATATCTATATTTCCCATGGGTTCCGGCTGCCGGATCAAAATAACTATCAGCCTGCAATACGCTATTCCCTGCCGTTCAGCGGGCAATGGACGGCGGTCAACGGTGGCCCCGACAAGAAAACCTCTCATTCCTGGAGCATTTTGACCCAGCGCTACGCCTATGACTTTTTGATCTTGGATGACAACGGTCAAAGCTGTTCCGGCGACAAAGCCCTTTTGCCGAACTACTATTGCTACGGCAGGGAAGTCTTAGCCCCGGCTGACGGAGTTGTTGTGGAAGCAATAGACAAATACCCTGATTCCCGCACCTCTGGCAACGGTTCCGTAGACCATACCGCCAAAGACATTCGTGGCAATTACATTGTAATCAGGCACGCAGCAAAAGAGTACAGCTTGATCGCTCACCTTCTGCCCCAAAGCATTAAGGTCAAGGCGGGTCGGCAGGTAAAGCGCGGCGAGCACATCGCGCAATGCGGCAACTCCGGCAATACTACAGAGCCTCACATCCATTTTCAAATTCAGGATGGCAAAAGCTTCCTTGCCTCGGCAGGACTGCCCATTTCCTTTGAGGGAATTGAGACGAAGCCCGCTAAAAACTATGCCAAATTTGATCCGCGCCCGGTATATGAGCAAAAGGAAAGGGATGCGTCAACGATTCAACGCGGCTCTTGCGTAGGAAAAATGGAATAAGAAAAGCACTCTGTCCGGAGTGCTTTTCTTATTCCATTTTCTGGGATTTTACAAGTATCCCATCCAAGAGGTTCTCCCCATCACAGAGCCTCAAATCTTTCTTATCGGACTGGAAAGGACCTGTTGGATTACTTGAGGATTTTCTTCTCACTCTGATGAGTCCCGTCGAGAGAAAAGTAATGTTTCCCATTCTGAACTAATCTTCTTTGAACTTAGGCCCCCTATTATTTGGAGACAAAGCGATTATCTTGTACCCAAAAACGCCAAGGATAGTGTACCGCTTCTCCGCTATTATGAATCCCTATTCTTGGACCCACCGCAATAGATCCCATTTCTTTTCCTTCGGCGATAAAAAGTGGATACTCAAACAACGCTCTCCCGTAATCTTCCTTAACTATACTCAGGTATTTCGTTAACTTTCCCGGCCCATTGGTCAGCTCTCGTTCTTTTTTCCCGTTTCCACGCCGTTGATACATCAGGTCTATTCCGCCACATGGTTCTAGAGCTCTAATTAATACTGCCTCTGGACACCCGATCTCTCCACTAACCACGTTAATAAGGCAATGGGTGTGCATAACATAAGTATAGACGTACCCAGGTGGCCCAAACATGACCTCAGTTCTTTTAGTCCTTCGATTTTCAAACCCATGTGCTGCACGATCTTCTGGTCCAATGTAGGCTTCGGTTTCTACGATCCATCCCGAGACCGTACCTAACTCAGTTTCTTTCACAAGCAATTTCCCCAACAAAGCACGAGCTAAACTAAGCGTCGGTTGTCGGAAAAACGAATAGTTAAGCGGTTTTATTACCATAATCCTACCCCATTATCTAGTTTACACTCACCAATATTCCAATCTAACCAGAAGGCATTTTCTACTCAATAGGTATTTCTAACAACTGCTTATAGTAGTTAATGTTTTCCATCAATCTTGCAGGCGACGGCTTGATCACTCGTATCTTCGGATAAAATATCCGGATACTGTTTCTCATGCCGCTTTAGCCAAATATTAGCATATGAACACGTGGCTGTAGCTTTAATTCCTTCTTTCCTGAAATACTCTGCAACTACTTCCATCATCTTTCCGGCTACACCCTTACCTCTCAAAACAGGATTAACATAGGTATAATCAATATTCACTTCTCCATTTTCTTTTCGGATAAACGTAGTCTCACACATCAGTTCACCCTTTTCATCAGTGCTATAAATACGTCCATTTTCATAGTTCCACTCCATGTCTTTCCACCTCTAATCAATAGAATCAAAGAACAAAGCCTTTACCTTTACAAGGTTAGAACTTACCTAATATCACCTTTTTCTAGCATGGACATACGAGAGCTTGAAGGAAAAATTCAGGGTTTCACTTAGCGATAGGGTTTTTTATTATTGGTCAGTCCCACCAGATAGTCAATACTCGTTTTATAGAATTCAGCAAGTTTAATTAACGAGGTATTAGGAATATCAAGGGCACCGCTTTCATATCTTGAATAGGTTGTTTGGCTTACCTTCAGCACGGTGGCAAGCTCTTGCTGAGTAAAATCCCTGTCCTCACGTAAATCACGTAATCGTTGGTACATGGTATTCATCCCTGGCAATCAGTTGGTTATAGGTTCCAACTCTTCATTAAGAATTAAGGCACCGTAGTGTTTTAATTGAGAAAGAGATATTTCCGTATTATCTGATAAAACTACTCCGACTTTTCCAGGATAATATCTTAAAAATTTATTGAGAATTTCAGTTGACGCAGACTTAATGATTAGTGGTTTTTTAATTACAAAGCTAATGTTGCTAGTAAATCCCGAGACGTCGAAAGGTTCATTCAGGTTAGCAAAATCTATTAAAAGGTAATCCATTTTTTCTGATTTATAGTCTCGTATCAAGTTGTAAAAATCACCGTTTTTTAACATCTCCACAGCATTATTTTCTTTAAGCGATAGTTTTTTAACCACGTATTCCTTGTCTTTAGAAAGTACAAGATGATTAAAGGCAGAGGTAATTGTCGAACTGGCTTTTAATTCTAAATCTGGAGTTTTGATCTTATCTAGTTCTTTCTTTATCGCGCTGATAAATTCTGGTGTCGTTCCACAACACCCACCAATAAGTCTTACTCCATTCTCTACAAATTCTTTTGTATATGAACTAAATTGTTCTGGTTTTTGTTCATATACTGCCTCTCCATTCACTAAATTAGGCATCCCAGCATTTGCTTTCACTGTAAGAGGAATTGATGTAACAGAATACATCTTTTTAATGGGCTCTATTAAACTATCTGGACCTCCTGAACAATTAGCACCCACGACTGCCACTCCTAATGATTGGCACACAATAGCACATACCTCTGCTGAGTTACCTGATAGCGTTCTACTATTTTCATTAAAGGTTATTGACGCAATAATCGGAAGCGTTGTAGTTTCTTTAGCAGCCAATATCGCTGCCCTTAATTCATTTAAATCTGAAAACGTTTCAAAATTAACAATATCTGCACCTGCATCTTCTATTGCCCTTAATTGCTCTTTAAAAATACTATAGGCTTTATCAAAACTTAAATCCCCTGCAGGTTCTAAAATCATACCAGTTGGACCCACTGAAGCGGCAACATAAATGTCATCACCTGCAATTTCTTTTGCTAATTTCACCCCTTCAAAGTTAAGTTGATAAGTTTTATCCCCTAAATTATGCATATCTAGTGTAATTCTATTGCCTGGAAACGTATTGCTTTGAATTACATCCGATCCTGCTTGTTTGTATAGATTATATAGATTCTTAACCTCATCTGGTTTTGATAAATTCCACGATTCTGAAGCTTCATTTCCTTTTAAACCTCTCCTTTGAAGCATAACACCTTTAGAACCATCATATAATAAAACCCTTTCATGGATGGCATCTAGAAAATTCTTCATCATTTCATCTCCTTTTGTGTTTATTATACTACACGAATGATTTCCTCCATAACCGCGAATTTTACGCCTTTTCCAGTTTTCTCAGCCCCTAAAACTGGCGAATTTACACGTTTTACCGTTAACTCTCCGATATCCATGGGTAGAACCAGTTGATATGCACTTCATTTTGATGTATAAACTGGCCGTGAAATGTTTGTTTGCACGACTTATATTTTACGGCAAAAGACGGCTTCTGGCATCTGCCAGTGAAAACTTAGCTTATTCTGTCGCATGTATCAATGAAATCCCCCACGGGGTAATAAAGTTCAATCAATACGAACGCAAGTAGCCTCTTCTTAAACAGGAAGAGGCTGCTTGCGTTCGTGAAGCTTATTTTTACGGATGAAGGGGAATGATTTCGGATCTAGCCAAATAACCCCAGTAAATATTGTTTTGTCTCTTCTTCCTGAGGTTTTGTAAACAATGCCTCTGTAGTGTTCGTTTCTATTAACCTCCCCCCCAGAAAAAAGGCTGTATAATCGGCAATTCTTTTCGCTTGCTGTAAATTATGAGTAACGATGACAATCGTGTACTGCTGGGACAGCTTCACGATAAGGTCTTCAATTAGTTTAGTATTATGGATATCCAGGGATGAACAAGGCTCATCCATTAATAACACCTCTGGCTCTACACATAAAGAACGAGTGATGCTGAGGCGTTGTTGTTGTGATCTCCGATAGCCACACTTAGATTTTTGATGGTTAGATGATCTTTCATCGGTTTCCTCTCATTCCTAGTACACTTGCCACACGTTGCCTTTCCGCCTCAAATGAATTTGCTTAAGACCTTACTTATTAAACTTCATATAACCCTTTACGATGAGCAGTTAAATAATTCATACAATAAGCGTCCTGACCCAATAATGCCAGCGAAGCATAAATAACTCCCATCATCTCTTTATCACTAGGATTAAGAATATAACCGTCCATCCCCAAAGTCATGGTCTGCACAACGAATAGCCTATTTAATACCTTACGGTTTGGTAGTCCATAGGAAACGTTGCTGAGACCACAAGTAAAATGCACGTCAGGGTATAATATTTTAATAAATTTTATGGACTCTAATACTTCGACACCCGCTTTTTCTACGGCACTAATCGGCTTAACCAGCGGGTCAAAGTAAATATTTTCGTCGGAAACGCCAGCTTTAGTAAGTTTTAGATAAAGGCTTTTAGCCACTCGTACACGATCCTCGCCAGTTTCCGGCATTCCAGTATCATCCATGCATAATGCTACAATTTTAGCATTGTATTTAACGACTAATGGTAAGATGCTATCAAAGCGTTCCTTCTCATCAGAAATGGAATTAATCATGGGTTGGCCATATTTAACAAGTCTTAAACCTGCCTCAATGACTTTGGGATCTGGGCTATCAATACTGAGCGGCACCTCAACCGCTTCCTGTACAGTTTTAACCAGCCATTCCATGATCTCAATCTCGTTATTAATCATAGTTCCACAGTTGACATCAATATAATTTGCTCCAGCTTCCAATTGTTCTCTAGCCACTTGTTGAATGTAATTTGCATCTTTCTTTTCTACTGCTTCTTTAATGGCTTTTCTGCTCGTATTTATAAGTTCTCCTATGATTAACATCTCTTAACCCTCTTTCTAAATATTTTTCAATAATATTGGCTTCAATTTTAAGAAGAGGGTTCAGGTAGTTATATTACTACCTGAACCCTACTTATATAGGTTAAACCGCAAGTCTCTCGCATAGTTCCTTGGCGGTCACAGCATCTGATGCATAACCGTCTGCACCAATTTGGTTGGCAAAATCTACAGATAAAGGAGCCCCACCCACAATAATTTTTAAGTTCTTGCGTAAACCTGCTTCAGTAAGTGCATCAATAGTATCCTTCATTGCAATCATAGTTGTCGTTAATAGAGCAGACATACCAATTACTTGTGGATTATATTGCTTTGCTGCCTCAACAAATCTTTCTACTGAGACATCAACGCCTAAATCTATTACCTTGAAGCCGCCGCTTTCTATTATCATTCCTACTAAGTTTTTTCCGATGTCGTGGAGGTCCCCTGCTACAGTTCCAATTAATACGGTTCCTTTAGAAGGAATATCAACATCATTAATTAAAGGTTTAACTAATTCCATTCCTACAGCCATGGCTCTTGCTGCCATCATTACTTCCGGCACATACATTTCCCCGGCTTTAAACTTAGGTGCTACGATATCCATACCTGCGATTAATCCTTGGCTGATGATTGCTAAAGGATCCGCACCATTATCGATAAGCTCCTTTGTGATTTGCCCTGCACCGCCAAAGTCTCCTCGTAAGACAGCATCTGCTAACTTAGTGAAATCGCTCATTATTATTTCCTCCCTATTTCTGTTAAATTGAAATGTCCTTTTATTCTTCCAATCATCGACATCTTCTGATGATTTCCTCAGATTTTCATCCCGGAACTTGAAAAATCAGTTAATCCCACTGTTTGGGTTCCTTCAAGAATCCATAAAATATTAGACCCATAATGATCATTGTCGGAAAAGATCCGACGGTAGCAGATGTCTGCAGTGGTTTAAGACCACCCAAAAACAATAGTGTCAGACTTAGACAGCCAAGAATAACAGCCCAGACTACCCTACTCAATTTTCCTGGCTCTTCTCCATACTTCAGGTCTTTGGACGAAACCATCGCCAAGGTATATGCCACACTATTAATGACGTTCGCTGTAGCGATGAAAATCAGAATCATGAAAATTGGCAGTATAATCACGCTCAAGGGTAGAGTACTCCAAATTTCAACGACAGCCCTTTGGGCTCCAAAATCGTTAAAGATTTTTGTTACGTCGATAACCTTATCATTAAAGACTTGGATACTGTAATTACCTAGCACAGCGAAATAGAGATAAGCACTTAGCACTCCCGAAAATGTAGCTCCCAAGGCAAATTCGCGAACTGTGCGACCTTTGGATATGCGCGCCAAATAAATGCCTGTACTGAGGGCAAAGGACATAAACCAGGCATAGAAGAAAATTGTCCAACCTTGTGGAAAACCGCCATTTAGGTGAGCATCCGTATATAGACTCATCCGCATAAAATTATTCGTAGAAATGCCTAAAGCATCGAAAAAATTGTTTAACATAAATGTAGTCGGACCAACAAGAATAACAAAAATTAACAGACCATATCCCAAATAAACCCGTACATTACTGAGAAAAGCAATACCCTTTTCCAGACCTGAATAAACTGATACCGTGAAAATGAGCGTCCAGATAATGATAATAGCAGCATCCAATCCCAGGGTATGTTGAATGCCGACCATCTTGGTAAGTAGTTCACTAATGATTGGAGTTCCTAAGCCAATAGAGGTACTTACCCCTGCTATAACTCCAATCATATAGAAGATATCAATCACTTTACCAATGGCTCCACTAGCATGTTTACCCAAGAAAGTTTCGCAGGCAGTACTTGGACGAAAAACCTCTTTCTTTTTAACAAAGAAGAAATAGCCAAAAACAACCCCAATTGCTACATAAAGTCCATATCCGCCAATTCCCCAGTTAAAGAGGCTATAAGCCAAGGACCAATCCCAGGCTTCGGGGGAAAAGGGCTTAAGCCCAAAAGGTGGTCCGGAAAGAAAATAATAAAATTCAATGCTGGACCAAAAAAAGATTGTGCCAGTGGTACCTGCCGTGAAGAGCATTCCCAACCAGGTCAAGGTACTGAATTCTGGCTTTTCGTCCCCAAATCTCTTGTTGGCATATTTGCCGAAAATGAAGTAGAGGATTAGCCCAATGTTAGCCAGTACAAAGATCTCATAAGCCCATCCAAGCTTCCCGGTTACTACTGCAAAAAGACTGTTTACCGCATCATTACCGGCTTTTGGATTTAGAACTATATAAGCACAAATCAAGACAATTACCAGCAGTGGGGGCCAAAACAACGTATAGTCAATTTTGGCTTGATTATTAGTTTTATCTTTCATATTTTTGCACCCTCTGTTCTGCATTTTTTTAGCAAGAACACACAATTACACCGACTACATTTATAAGCATTTCTCGATTCTTAGCCAGTATCAAATAACTTCTCATGCAACATCTCGTGGTGTGAAGACGGGTAAAAACATTTCTCTGTCCAAGCTATTATTTCTCAGATCCTATTGTTCTTTATATTTTCTTAATGCGACATCAACATCTTTGTCCAAAACAGGTTCTACGTATTCATCAAGCAGTTTCTTCCATCGGGCATTGGCTCTCTTTTCTGCAGTAAGAGCACCCTCCGCTTCCCACTGAGTGGGATTATTGCGATCGCTCAAGATTGGAGAGTAAAACTCTTTGCGGAAATGAGTAAATGTATGCACATGGGTGAGGAATTGGCCCTGAGGACCGACCTCCTTGGTGACATTGAACGCAAGGGTCTCTTCATTGACTACAACGCCCTGACCAATACGACGAATCATACCAATAATTTCATCGTCAATCATCATTTTTTCCAGTGAAACAGTGTTATAGGTATCGATGATACCAGCACTGTGAAGAATGAAATTGCCGCCGGCCATTTGGGCCATACTCAATGTAAGCATAGATTCGTAAGCCGCCTGAGCATCTGCACACTTGCTGTCGGAAAGAGCCCCGCTGATTCGGCAAGGAAGATTATAGAATTTGGCTAACTGACCATTGATAAGAGAAAATATCGCATCTTCCGGAGTACCAATGGCAAGAGAACCGTTGCGCATTTCGGCATTGGAAGAGGATGCGGAATAGATAACAGGTGTTCCTTCACTGACCAACTGGGCAAGAACGATACCCGCAAGAACTTCTGCATTCTGAAGGGCTACCGTACCAGCGATGGTGACAGGAGTCGTTGCACCAGCAATACAGAGTGAGTTCACTAACTGCGGCTGCCGATACTCTGCATAGGCAATAATAGCCCCTGCCATTTTGTCATCATAACTGAGCGGCGTTAATGTACACGGAATGCCTACTACAACAGGTTTTTCTTTTATTACTTCTAGGCCGCCAAAAACGATTGCAGCCATTTCAATGTTCCTTTTTGTCATCTCATAACCTAAAACAGTGGCCATCAAAGGTTTGTCACTGTATTTCAGTGTCTGATAAACCATCTCCAGACTACGAACCGCTGCATCCACGTCTTGAGGTTCACATGGAATGTGGCTCATAACGTCAATATTATCCATTTGATGTTGGAGTTTACAGAGGTTAATGAAATCATCCAATTTAGCAAAACGGCGTCCGTTGTCCATATCCATAATAAAGGGTGAACCATAAGGACCTACAAATGCTGTTTTCTGAGTGTTAATCAAAACATTCTTTTCGGGATTCCTGGCGTAAAGGGTAAAGGAAGAGGGGGCTTTTTTTATTTCTCTTTCCACCATACCTTTTGGAAAATAAACTCTTTGTCCCTCAACCTTGGCCCCTCCTCTCGACAGGATTTCCCGAGCTGGAGCATAACTAAAATTCACCCCCACCTCTTCCATGATCCGCAAGCTTGTCTCATGAATTTGTTCAATTTCATTTTGTGACAAAATCTGATACCTTTGCATGACTAAAACCTCCTAAATATTTTGATCAACTCCATAATATATAAGCAAGATTCATGCCATTAAGAAAACTCTGAAATTATGCTACAATTCTATACTTATGATAAAACAATTGACTAAAACAGTTTATATTTTAATAATATTGTCTATAATTGTTTAGACTTTTCTGTAAACGTTTAGGTATATCTAGAATCAAAATTTTTTAGTATTGGAATAACAAAAAAACCACTCATTAATATTAATGGGTGGTTGAAGAGATATCTTGCTATGTTATATTATATTTTTTAATCCTATAAATTAAAGACTGACGATGCATCCCTAATTGTTTAGCGGTCTTGGAAACATTCCCTTGATTCTCCATTAAAGCCTGAATGATCTCTTCTTTTTCTTTCTGAAAAATTGATGAAAATACACCGGTACTTTCCGGCTTAAGATATTTACGATGTCTATTTCTATTAAAAGAAGACTCTTTTTGGATGTAACCACCTGTGTTAACGTTATTTCCGGAAAGTAGATAAGCTGGTAAATACTTTATTTTGATTTTCAGATCTTGATCGGTAACTAAGTTCATTGCTGCTTCCAAACAATGCTTCAACTGGCGGACATTTCCGGGCCAAGAGAAATTTAAAAAGAAATGTAAAACTTCGTCATCAAGGCCAACGATATGTTTTTGGAATCTCTCATTATACAACTTGATATAATGAGAGATTAGTAAAAAAACATCACTTTTGCGACTAGCCAAGTTAGGGATCATAAGATTCACCACGGCCAAACGATAAAAAAGGTCTTCCCGAATCTGCTTTTTACTGATTGCATCCTGTGGGGAAACGTTACTACTGCTGATAATACGGGCATTGATCTTGATTCGCTCTTTACTCCCAAGATGTTGAATTTCTTTTTCCTCCAAAGCCCGAAGCAGTTTTGACTGAGAAAAGAGAGGCATGGAATTGATTTCGTCCAAAAACAATGTACCTCCTTCGGCCTCTTCAAAAAGGCCTTTCCGTTCCACTGCCCCGGTATAAATACCCTTGGAAGTACCAAAAAGAATGCTCTCCAGCAAGGTTTCCGGAATAGCTGCACAATTTATTGCCAGAAACGGGCCATCTCTCCTGTTACTATTTTGATGGATACAGCGCGCAAAGAGCTCTTTGCCGCTACCCGTTTCCCCGGTGAGAAGGACTGGGGAGTCGCTTCTTGCCGCCCTTATTGCCATTTCCTTGCATTCCTTGAAAAGAGGATGCTCTCCAATGAGATGGTCTATGCCTACAATATCTTGACCTTGGCGAGATTCCTCGGGATCATTCCGATTCGGCAAAAATATTTTCTTTTGTAGACTAATATTTTGTTCTATAACCTCCATTAACTGAGTCACATCTTTTTGGATAGTATATGCCCCCACTTTTTCACCGTTAATAAAAACAGGACGAGCATTACAAATCTGATAAGCCTCCCGACCATTAACAACATAACGAAAAGCTTTATCCACCACAGGTTTTTCCGTAGTTAATGCCAGTAACATCGGGCTGGTTCTCTCATCCAAGCCATAGGCCTCTCCTACAGTGCGGTTATAAAGCTCTTCGTTGGTATAACCATCCAGTCGCTCTGCCACTTTACTGATATAAAGCAGACGGCCATTAACATCGCAAAAGTATACAGATGCGTCAAGGGTTTCTAAAATGTCACAAAAAAACGGATATTTATTAATGAACTCTTTGAGCTTATTCTCCATACCTTCACCTCAATCCTATTATATTAGGTTTCAAAGGGTGGTTAGTATCCTAATCTATCTTTAATGTGCCGTTTAATTCCATGAATGTAAACGTTAATAAGAAGCAAGTCATTGAGAATTCAAACGCAAATTATAAAGGTCCACTAACTTCTTACCTCATAGCACTTTAATAAAATTCGATATACTTCCTTAATTCCCTCCAATTTAACTGGATAATTTTCGCAGGGGAAAGACACCTCAATTCCTGCCTCTTCACTTTTCTCCACCAACTCCTGGAGTTGCTTGCCATCGTGTTTTTCTCCCGATGTATCCATAGCTGCGGTTATAATCCTTCTTTCTCTAGATAATTTCGTTCTCAAAAAGTAAGTAACAAGAAAAAGGCCAGAGTTCCTATACGCTAAGGAAGTCTGGCCTTAGTTAATCGGGTTTGTGCTCCCCTTCTTTATAAAATCCACCATCTAATTAGGTGTATGCCTCGCCTCGAATCATCAATGAGAGATTAATCGGCACTTTATTTTTTCAGTTAGCTATATTATTTTACCAATACGCTTACAACACTAACTACACCACAAAAAAATATAATGATTAAGGTCAGCCATCTGAAAAATTTCGGACTCACTTTTGCAAAAGACTTTTCCCCCAACCATCCACCAACTAAAACTCCAGGAATTGCATATATAAGATTTGAAAATATACCTATATCTAATGTATCCATGCAATACATTATAACTAGAGTTGCAATATTACCGTAGCAAAAAAAACGGACGAGATTTGCACGAAAAGCTTCCTTATCTTGGTGCTGATTCATCAAAAAAAGCGCAACTGGTGGCCCGCCTAAGCTCGTTGAACCTCCCATAAAACCGCTGACGATACCAACTAAAATTGTCGCCAATTTTTCATTTTTAATAGTCATAACATAATTTGAGGCCATAAAAAATGCTACTAATATAATCAAAATTCCAATACAAAGCTTTAGAATCGAAGGGTCTATAACCTTTAGTATATATACTCCAGGTACAATTCCAAATAGACTTGCCGCAAACAATGGCCATATCACTTTTGGATCTGACCGTCCTCTGGTCTTAATGATAACCATAAGATTCAGTAATAAACCGCAAATAGTTATCAAGCTAATAACCTGCCACGGTTCCATAAATAACAGTAGCAGCGGAGTACCAACAATTGCAAAACCGAATCCAGTAATTGACTGTATCATCGATGAGAAGAAGATAATTATAACTATACTAATTGCTAAAATGTCCATTGATTTACTCCATTTTGATATTTTCGCCTTCAGCTTTCAGAATTCCAGTGATGCTCTCTTAAACTTCCGTCTTGCAGTTTGCCTATAAGGCATCCTACTTTTTTCATTGCTTAATTGTTCAATTTTCCATTTACATTTCCAAACTACACTTTAACATTGTTTCATCTCCCTTCCTTCATCCATCTTCTTCGCATTCTCTACAAGTTCATTTAATCTATTAACTTCCTGCTCAAATATTTCCCTGCCAATTTTAGTTAGTAAATATTCCTTTTTCTTTCTAGATTCTTTATCCTCACTGAATAAACTTATCCAACCTTTCGTAAGCATAGTGTTAATGGCGCCATACAAGGTCCCCGGGCCTAATACCACCCTGCCACCTGTCATTTCATTTATATCCTGAATTATTCCATATCCGTGGTTTGGTGTTCGTACCGCCAACAATATATAAAATAATGCTTCGGTCAAAGGTGAACAATTATCCAAATTAATCAACCTCCGATATATCGTTGACAGATATACAAGATGTATCACTATCCGATATATCTGTCAACGATTTATTATAAAATAATAGCGAAACGCAACGATATCCCCCCCAAAGCCTAATAACCGATTCTCTTGATTACACCTTAACTTTTGCGACTAATCCTTGGAATCTAGCCCGCTCAAGCAGGACTTCAAACAGCAGTATTGAATACTAAAGCAATTAGCAGTGTCTTAGGGGAACCAATGCAGACTACAAAAAGAGTGTTTCTAATGATATTAAGTCCCCTCGGGCTGATAGGATTGGGTGAAAGACATGATTTCTTATAATTTCTTCTCTCTGTCCCTCATGGCGGGCACACTCTTACCGGTGGCCGGTTTTGTCATTATCCTACTTTTATCCTTCTTAGAAAGGGAAGTTAATATTTTAGAAATTGAAAACAAACGAGTGTGTCTCGAGCATGACTTACAGCAAAGCCAATTTATGCAACTCAACCAACAGATCCAGCCGCATTTTTTGTTTAATACGTTAAATGCCATTACCAGTCTGGGAAGATTAGGCCGCTTAGAGGACTCGGTCAAAGCCGTGGAAAATCTGTCTCTTTTTCTAAGATACAACTATATGGAAAAGGAACCGCTGGTGACCTTTGAAAAAGAGTTGCAGCATACGGAAAACTATCTCCGCATTCAAAAGACTCGCTTTGGAGAAAAGCTTCAAACCGTGATCGAAATCGACTCCAAAGCCAGAGATACTCTCCTTCCGCCCTACACCCTGCAAACCTTGGTTGAAAACGCCTTTAAGCATGGCTTGGACAAAAAGACAGGCCAAAAAATTCTAAAAATATCCTTGCATCGGCAAGGTAACTGGGCCTCCCTGGTCGTTATAGACAACGGCCCAGAACTCAGAATTGAGGATTCTTTCCCCTCTAAAGGTATCGGCTTGGAAAATCTTCGTAAACGCTTAGAAATCACCTTTGATATGAGGACAGAACTGAAGATTCAAAGAAACGATGAAATGACGGAGGCCAGAATAGACTGGCCCTACACTCCGGAGGTAAAATTATGAAGCTTTTAGTAGTCGATGATGAACCCTTAGAACTGGAACAGCTCGCTCACATGATAAAACAGAAATGGCCGGTCTGGGAGATCCATTGTGCAGAAGAAACTTCCCAAGCTCTCAAACTATCCCGAGAAAATAAGTTTGTGCTGGCTTTTATTGATATCCATTTACCCGGCATCTCAGGTTTAGAACTGATTGAAACCCTGAAGCGGGAAAATCCCGATTTGAGCTTTGTGATTACAACCGCCTATCAGGACTTTGCCTATGCGCAAAAATCGATCAAATTAGGAGTGGTCGATTATTTAGTCAAACCCATTATTGCCGGCGAATTAGACGAGGCGATCAAGAAGTTCATTGAACGCAGTGGGTATTCCCCGTCTAAAACGGTCGTCATTGAACAAGTTCTAGATATCATCAGCCGGGATTTCAGTCAAAAGATCAGCTTGGAAAGCCTGGCCGAAACCGTACATGTTAGCCCAACCTATTTAAGCAAGAAATTCTCGGACGAAATGGAGCTCAGTATTCCTTCCTATATTATGAAATACCGAATTGAAAAGGCCAAATCTCTACTTCTTAAACACCCTGATTATAGTATGGCTTTAATCGCTGATGTCGTTGGTTTTCACAGTCAAAACTACTTTAACAGCATTTTTAAAAAATACGAGGGTTTAACCCCCAGTAAGTATAAAGAACTTAAGAGCGGTCGTTATGATTAATTGGTACATCCCCTTATATCTAGGGGTAATCCTGATTCTTTTTTTGTTCCCCCATATCGGATCATTCCCCAATCTGCAGGTCTACTCCGAAGGACGCTCCGGCTTTGGAGGGTTGAGCACTGGTACCAACCTCTTGCTATCGCGCCTCATTTCCGGGGATCTCCTGGCCTTCGCCATTATCTATGCTCTCCTCTTCGGGGTTATGGGTGGCCTAGCGTTCGCTTTCACGGTCTTGGCCAGTCTCCTTATTTATGTCCTAATCGTTTACAAACTCCGTAAAAAGAAGGCCTGTCAAAGTATCCATGATTTATTAAGAGAACAATCCGACCCCTATAGCTACAAATATCATTTACTGGTTTTATGCGCAATTAATTTAGGGAACATGCTCCTGCAGTTGGTCGCCTTAAACTATTTACTTGGTCCCTATTTTCTGCAAGCAAGTTATCAGATCATCTTCTTTATAGTTGTCTTTTCGTTTATCTATTCGGGACTAGGAGGGTTTGAGGCCTTGAATAAGGGAGCCAAACCTCAGATGATCATTGTCTTTTTCACAACTGCCCTGATCACGGTTTCCGTCTTCTTAGAAAAAGGCCTCTCTACCACCTACCAAGATCTTGTCATAATCCCACTTAACCCGATCAGTTTTTCAGAATGGACGATAATTCTCCTGACTGGAATTATCATCCTGACCTCCCAGTATCTCCTGGACCATTCCCTCTGGCACTGCGTCTATCGACTTAAGCCACAACGGCAGTATTCCATCCTTTTAATTGCGATATTTTGTGTCTTCGCTATATCCATGGGTTACTCATCTATCACTATTTACGGCATGTCCCAAACAATACTGACCGGAAATAACATCCTGCAAGTCTTGGAGAGAAATAAGTCGATTATTTTACTCAATTTATATATCCTGACTGTCTTCATCGCCGTCTCATCTTCGTATGCTCTCAATCTTTTCAGTACTGTCTTACTCTATTTCAAATTCCGGGAGACTGATCACCCCGTTAAAGAAACGAGCCCGATTAAGCAAGGGTATATTTTTTCGTTCTTAATCAACCTTCTCGTCGCAGCTTTTTTTCTACTCCTGCTTCACAATTCCCTGATCGAGGTAATCTCTGTCTTAGGTATTGTTTATGCCTCCCTGATCGTCCCCTATCTGATAACGCTTTTCCGAACCTCTCCTCCGCTGAGATTTGTTGCTTATAGCGGCGTGATTCCCTTAATCTGCGGGGTCTTCATCTATCTAAGGTTTGGGTACTTTTACACGCCTATCCTCTGTCTAGGCTTGAGTGTTGTCTTACAAGTGATCATCAGCTTACTGAGAAAAATGCAGGAAATTATAAAAACTGGGTAAATATTTGTAAAAGTAATGCTGCGCCAACTGATATAATACAGTTCAAGCAGCATTGTATCGTTATGTAATAATTTCTTGAGGTGAAAGTACAATGCAGCATTCAGGGTATCAAGAGGAACTTAAACGTTCGTTAACGCTTGGGGACTTATTAATCTACGGGGTCATCTTCATGGTGCCGATTGCCCCCTTTGGAATTTTCGGCTATGTGGCCAGCAGTTCCAAAGGCCTGGTTCCTCTGGTTTACCTGATCGGGATGACCGGAATGCTGTTCACGGCTTTGAGCTATGCCCGTCTGGCAGAAGTCTTCCCTGTTGCCGGGTCCGTTTACTCCTACGCCCAGCGGGGAATTAACGAGCATATCGGCTTTTTTGCCGGTTGGCTTATTCTGCTTGACTATATTCTGATCCCCCCGCTGCTTTATTTAGTGAGTGCAACCGCTTTACATACCATGCTTCCGATTATACCTAAGGTAGCTTGGTTAATTGTATTCGTCCTTATCAATACAGTCATTAACATATTAGGCATTGAGATTACGGCTAAAACCAATAAAGTCATTGTCGCCGTGGAGATTAGCGTTCTTTTAATTTTTCTTTTGGTTGGCTTTACTGCAGTAAATGTTCATATAAACGGAGCCCATTTTTCTCTTATGCCTTTCATCGCTAAGGAGGAGTTCGACCTCTCCCTGCTGATGAATGCTGCCTCGATTGCCGTGCTCAGCTTCCTCGGCTTTGACTCCATCTCCACTCTCACCGAAGAAGTAAAAGGGGAACGAACCGCTGCCGGTAAAATCGTGGGAAAGGCAATTATCCTGACCATTCCAATCATCGGGAGTCTGTTTATCCTTCAGACTTGGGTGGCATCCTTGATTGTTCCTGACTATACTTCATTTCAGGATTTAAGCGGTGCCTTCTATGAGATTGCCCAAATCGCGGGAGGAAACTGGCTAAGAGGGCTATGTAGTGTCGCTACAGCCTTGGCCTGGGGTATTGCCAACGCCCTTGTTGCCCAAGCAGCGATCTCCAGGATCCTCTTCAGTATGGCTCGCGACCGTAAATTGCCTGCTATTCTTGCTCTAATCCATCCCAAGTATAAAACTCCGTATGTCAGCACGCTCCTCGTAGCCTTTATTACCCTAGTTATCATGATGGCCGGAATTAGAATCGACGACTTGGCGTCCCTGATCAACTTTGGTGCATTATCCGCTTTCCTTATCCTCCATGTAACCGTTATTAATCATTTTATTATCCGGAAGAAGAGTCGAAATTATTTTAACCATCTTTTTCTTCCCATTGTTGGTCTCTTGATTATCGGGTATGTGTGGATGAGCCTAGGATTTTTGGCCAGAGAACTGGGGTTTGTCTGGATAAGTATAGGCCTGTTTTATATGATCATCATGAAGCTCTTGGGTAAGAAAGGTTTCAAATCCGAGGACTATTGAGGCTGTACATTAAAGACCAGTATCTGTATTAGTATCTGTATGCCTAAGATTAAAAAGGAGGAATCGGTATGTTCATCTCTAAGGACACGCATTTCTTTGCCTTGGACAAAACTAACTTACCTGTTGCTCAAGTCAGTTTACCTTGTGAGCTTACGTTTGAAACGCTTGACTGCTTTAGCGAGCAGATTAATCACCCTGAGGATACCCTGGAAATTCTCGATTTTGAGCGCGTCAATCCTGCTACAGGTCCCGTTTTTCTGAACGGAATAAAGGCCGGGGATGTCATCTCGGTAACCATTAAAGCGATTCGGGTCAAAACACCGGGTAAAATGGTAGCCGCCCCAGATGCCGGTGTTCTGGGCAGCCTGATCAAAAAATCAGAAACCCTCATCATCCCGATCGAAGGAGACATCGCTTACTTTAAAGAGTTACAATTGCCCCTGACTCCCATGATCGGGGTCATTGGGATTGCTCCGGATGGAGTCGGTATACCCTGTGGAACTCCGGGAAGTCATGGTGGAAACATGGATTGTACCCTGATCAAACCGGGCTCTATCCTCTATCTGCCGGTCCAGGTAGACGGCGGTCTGTTGGCCCTTGGAGATTTGCATGCCGTTATGGGAGACGGGGAAATTATGGTTTCAGGCGTCGAAGTCTCCGGCGAAGTGGATGTAACCATCCGTAAGGTCGATAACCTGGAAATCAGCAATCCGGTAGTACAGACAGAAGAGGAACTAGCCTTTATTGCTTCGGCTCTAACCCTCGATCAGGCTATCGAAACAGCTACCTTCGAGATGGCCCAATTCCTGACCGGGAGAAGTTCTCTCAGTCTGAACGAAGCCGGCATGTTGATGAGTGCCTGTGGTAACGCTCAGATCTGTCAAATCGTTGATCCGCTAAAGACTGCTAGATTTTCTATGCCCCTCAGTGTTCTACATGAACTTAAAATTATTTAATTTCTTTAGAAAGGAAGGTTTTTATTAATGCCAAATAAAGAGATTACCCCGACCGATACAAGCCTAGAGGAATTTGGATATAAGCAAGAGCTTAAAAGGGCTCTCACTTTTAAGGACCTACTCTTCTATGGAATGGTTTTCATGGTTCCTATTGCCCCTATGGGTATTTACGGATATGTGACCGATGTCTCTAACGGGATGGCCCCCCTGGCGTATATCATTGGAATTATAGCCATGATTTTCACAGCCCTAAGCTATTCCAGAATGTCGAGTGCCTTTCCGATGGCCGGTTCGGTTTACTCCTATGCTTCCCGGGGGATCAACCCCTATGTAGGCTTTTTTGCCGGTTGGTCCTTACTGCTGGACTACATTCTTACCCCTGCCTTGGTTTACCTGGTTGCCGGTTATGCTCTGCAGGAAATCTTACCCATCCTGCCTTATTGGGGCTGGATTGCCCTCTTTGTCATTATCAACACCGTGGTAAACTTTCGCGGGATTGAACTGACCGCTAAAACTAATATCGGACTGCTGATCTTCGAACTATTCGTCCTGATTGTTTTTGTAGTGATGGCCTTTGTAGCGGTTTTAAAAGGTGCCGGACAGGGAGCTTTCACCTTGGACCCTATTTGGAAACCGGAAGGCTTCAACATGGATATGGTCATGGCGGCTACTTCCCTGGCGGTCTTAAGTTTTCTGGGCTTTGACGCGATCAGTACCCTAGCTGAAGAAGCCAAAGAGCCTCAGAAGATCGTCGGCAAAGCTACTGTAACGGCCTTGTTTCTCGTCGGAGGACTCTTCGTCCTCCAAACTTACTTGGCTGGACTGCTCTGGCCAGATCACACCACCTTCCAAAACCCCGACACTGCATTCTATGCGGTGGCTCAAGTAGCCGGAGGAAACTGGCTCAGAATTCTAGTTGCTCTGGGAACAGCCGTGGCTTGGGGTATCGGTGACGGACTCGTGTCTCAAGCCGCCATCTCCCGTCTGCTCTACAGCATGTCCCGTGATAAGATGATGCCTGCCTTCCTGGGTAAAATTCATCCCAAGTACCAAACTCCTTATATGAGCACGATATTTGTAGCTTTTATCGCTATTGCCATTGGTGCACTTCTTAGCATGGATCTCCTGACCTCTATGGTTAACTTCGGAGCACTGACCGGTTTCATGTTTCTGCATGTTTCCGTCGTATCCCACTACGTGATCAGGAGCAAGAAAAGAGATTTGGCTTCCTTGTTCAAATACCTTCTTCTGCCGGCCATTGGGTTCATTATTATCTTCTATGTCTGGATGAGTCTTCAGCCCCAAGCTAAAATTGTCGGCTTCAGTTGGCTTACTCTAGGCTTTATCTACACAGCCTATAAAACTAAGTTCTTTAAAGAAAAACCGCCAGCCTTTAAATAAACTACTATACTTTAACCATTAGTACAAACAACAAGGCTGGAGGGTATCTAATCCCTTCAGCCTTGTTTGCCCCCCCTCTCCTCTGGATACTACCTGCCTTTTTCCTGATGCTAGGCGAGTCTTTCCAGCTCATACCTTTCACTCAAACTGGCAAAGCTGCAAACAAGTTCTAGGTCACAGTGATGTGATTTACCACACCATCCCAATTTTACTGACTGACTTTTTTAAAAAACTTATAAATTTGTCCCTGATAAAAAAGCAAAACCGCCGGAACCAGCAAAAAGAGCAGCCTGCCCACAATGGTATTGGCAAAAAGTATCAGCGCTCCCAGCCAGCGGTTCCTGCCGCTGTATACGCCGTGTACGGCCTGTCGTGTCACTGTTTTCTTCATTGCCCCGATCTGGGACATAGGGGGATAATTGTCAATATCCACGTTCAATTGGTTTCCTGTCTCGGTAATGACCCGTTCTACAAAGAGCACATTATTCTCTTCAAAAAGAATGATTTGCCCTTCCTCGATCGGGTACTGGACATCGATTTTCTGAAAATAGGCTAGATCGTTGATCATAATCTCCGGTTGCATGGTACTGGTGCTAAACACAAAGGGGATCACTCCACGTATGGTGACCTCTTGACCAGGTGTGGATGCATTGATCAAAATAATGAAGACATTGAAAGCCAGGGCAGCACAGATGAAAACAATCAGGAATAGGGTGGTCACCGTATCGACGATTCGGCCGCGCCATCCCTGCTTGGCCTTGCTACCGATCAATTTCTGCTTGCCCGTTTTGGAGTCGATTTCTACAAGCTCCATACCTGTCGGCAGGATGGCTGCGTTGGAAGGAAGGTTGTAGTACTTGGCCAGATTTTTGCTCCGAAACAGACATATCAGGCAGCAAGCTATCATGATCACCACCCCAACTAGCCAATACGATGATAGCTTCACATCGAACAGAGTAAAGATGTTCTGCATTGACACACGGTTGGAAATGATTGCATACTGTCCCAACGTTATTTTTAGCACGGAGATAAGCACGGCGGAGAAGAAAGTCCAATAACGGCCATTAATTACAGTCTTGGCGTAGAGGGAAAACGTCATAGAGAGGATCGTGATGAGGAGCAGGTCTCCCAGCCCTACTAAGTAGAGGGTGGGCAGATAGGACACTATAAAGGTGTATTTCAGCAGAAAGGTGAGGATTATCGTCACCACAAAGCCAACGGAATAAATCAGCATCATAGAATACATTAGGGCAAAAAACTTGGCAATAAACATGATCACCGGCTGATAGCCCATTTGAATCAAGAGATACCAAGAGTTGTTTCTGATTTCCGAGAAAAAAAGATAGTCATAGTAGGCAATGAAATAGATGATATTAAAAACAACAGCTATGTGAATGTAAAGGTAAACTGTGGAAAAGTAACTGGCCTGCATGATTTCGGGAACAACATCGGAAAGCACGCTTTTCTGCAGAGTCTGAACCACAAAGTAAAGAGCAAACGAAAAAAGGCCCAGAAAGAGAGCAGAGGCCATTTTCCGATTAGTGCTGATTTTATTTCCCATGTAGGCCTGACGAAGTTCTTTCTTGAAATAGCTATTTTTGTAAATCATGCTGCCGCATAAGCTCCTCATAGGCATTTTGCACTGTTTTAGGATTAATCTCTATTGAGTCTGGCGTAAAGCCGGACTCTAGGATTTTTTTATAGATAGCTCCATGGTCAATTGCTTCTGAACCAAGGCTGCTGATCAGCAGGCTGTCGTCTTTGGCGACTAGCTTATAGCCGGGGAATAACAGGGCGAGTTTTTCCCTCATGGCGTGGACAGCTTTATCCCGGATAATCACTTCTACCTTGTCAAAATTCAAACGGAAATTTTCCACCGTGCCGCTGTATATTAATTGTCCATCCTGCAGTATTGCCGTATGGGAACAAGCCTTCTCGATCAAAAGGCAGTTTTGAGTAGCGAGGATCAGGGTTTTTCCCTGCTCCCTGATAATGCTTGTGAGCTTGGCGATAGCATCAATGAGCACTTCATCCCATACGTATTCGGGAAAATTGAATACGATCATCAGACTGTCCGAGTATACGGCCGCAATTAAGGTGATGACGGCCTTTTCCTCTTTAGTCAGCAAATGGTTGGGCGTCAGGGAAAGGTGGCCCAGCCCTATAGCAATAATTAATTCAAAAATCCGTTCCTGAAGCACCACCTTATTGATCTTGAACTTGGCGGTAGCGAACATCAGAAATTCCAGCACGTTCATATTGTTGTAAAGCATTTCGGAGCTTCCGATATAAAAGACATGTCTTAAGATCTCGCGTTTGCGCCTCATCATGCCCCGCTCGATCAAAGCGCATTTACCCCTGTCATAGGGTCTGATGTTGGCCATGATTTCCAGCAACAATCTGATCTCAAATAATGACGTCCCATTGATACCCCAGGCTTCCGCCTTTCTGATCAACAGGGTGATGTCGTCCAACACTCGCCGAGGTATCTCTCCACCAACCAAAAAATGCTCGCCGGATGAGATGCCTTCCATCATTACAACCCGTTCAGGACCATGTTCCATCTCTATTTCTCCCCTAAAATTTGCTTTAGGTTAAGGGTATTTTGGCAACAAAAACTCCGATCACCCGGTTTGAGGTGAGCAGTTCCTGATCCGCCGAATTTCTCGGATTATCCCCCTTAGTTCGGTAAGCTTTACTGCCTTCGTCATTAACATCTACCTCAATAATCCGATGAGTGACAATAGCATTGGATAAGGTTCTGAACGTAACGATGTCATTTACTTTAAGAGTTTCCGGGTTTTTGGGTTTCCGACTGACAATCACTGCTCCGATCTTCAGCGTAGGCTCCATACTGCCGGACTCTATGGCAAAAAGCTGAAAACCCAGGACGTTGGGAATTTCTCCCCTGCTCTTTGTCATTTGGATCGAAATAATGGACCACACAATGAGTAAGCAGAGAGCTAAAAATATCGCCCCACCGACTGTTTTCACAGCCTGCTTTCCTTGCGGCAGCCGGCCTCCGGACGGGCCTTTTCCGGAAGATATTCCCGCCATTTTTTCTTTTTCACGTTGGATTTCTTGGCGCATTGCCTCAATTTGTTCCTGGGTCGTATACTTTGTTTGGGTCATGCTTCAACCTTCTTTTCGGGGATCGGGTATAGCTCAAACGATGGACTTCCTTATATTATGTCCTATGGATATGTAAAAAATCAAAGTACTACGCATTATAAATGATAAACAGGGCGCGAGTCCCTGCTGGTACTCGCGCCCTGTTTAGAAAATTTAACGATTCATCTGCCTTTATTTCTGAGTACCGGTTACAGACACCTTAACGGCTGTTCCATAATCTGCTCCAGCATAACTGATATCTAAGTTATTATCGCTGGGCCAGTTCACAGATACAGTATAGGTTTTCTCTTGTCCGCTTGCGCTCAACGCGAATTCATCGTTAAATACTATTTTACCGCTTGAGTTTACTGTGCCAACAATGTCGCCATTCGAATTTTTAACAGTTACTACCAGCGGAGCAATCACGCTTTTACCGTTCTCGGCCATAACATCCACAGCAAAATTCAGGTCCATCCCGGTCTCGCTTATAACTGAACCGTCATAGTTTTTTACGCTGAACTGCCAATTCACTGTTTCAGACGGGGCAATTTTTACATTTTTCGTAAAAGTATCCGTACCGCCTTTTACCAGGATGAATTCTTTGGCCACAACACTGCCTTCAGCAATATTGTCAATAGTCGTCGTATACATTGCCAGTGTCCCTGCGATCACGGATGACGTTAAAATCAAGACAAGTGCGACAATCGTTAGTACCTTTTTCATTATTTTTCCTCCAATTTTTAAATTCAATTTGATTATTAATAAATTCCGGTTTATCAGTTCTTTAGCTTGTGCAAATCGGGGTAAATGCTGGTACCGAAACTGGAAACGCTCGTATAGTTAGAAAGAGTGCCCACGGTTAATGAAACAAATAGTATAGCGCTTAAGGCAAGAAGCAAGAGAATCTTTTTCCTCATATCCCCCCTCCTCATCTCATCCATATAATCCAGCTCAGAGTCCTTTTAGTTCAGGGATGCCTTGCCAAATTGACAGGTTAAATCTACATTGGTGGTATCGCTTATATTGCTTCCGCCTACACTGATAGTTTGAATCGCCTCAGTGCCCATGCCCAATGCCGGACCGCCAAAGGATACGCTTTGTCCAGGCAATATATTATCTGTGGCCTGGTTGTTATAACCAGGATTGAGGAATTTGTAGTATCCTGGTGGCGAATTGGACACCAGCTTAGCATTACTCCAGACGTCGGTCAACTTGTCTGTGGGAAGGAAAAAGCCAATGCTCCAATTGTTGATAGGTTCAGAGGAATTATTGGTAATGGTGACCTTATAATTATACTGATATATACCGCTTTGTCCGTTCTGCCACGGGGTTGTTGTCTCATAACGCACGTCGACCTGTTTCCCCTGGGAAGGGTCTCCCGGATCAACAACACTGAAAGGAATTTGGGAAGCAACAGCATCCACATTAATCATCGTTCCGTAATTGCCGCCAGCATACTTAACGTCGGAGGTTCCGTCATCCGGCCAGGATATCTCCACCAAGTAATTCTGCTCCTGGCCATTAACCGCAAGAGGAAATGATCCCACCACAGCAAAGGTTCCCACTCCGGTTACACTGTTAAGCGCATTGCCGTTCGAGTCCTTGACGGTGACTTTTAATGGTTCTATTGCCTTTTTACCTGACACAGCTTGCACATTAAAGGTAAGTTTGTAGTACATATCTGTTTCGGATACGATATTGTTTTCATAGTTTTTGACCTTGAACTGCCACTGAGTTGTCTCAGACGGCGCTATTTTCAGTCCCTGCTGAAAGGTATCCGTACCTTCCCCAAGAAAGATGAACTCTTTGGCAACTACACTGCCTTCAGCCAAGTTGTCAACGGAGACAGTATACATAGCCAGCGTCCCGGCCACAATCGAACTTAGCATGATTAAAACTAATGTTAAGAAAAAAACAACTCTTTTCATAGTTCACCTCAATAATTCAATAAATAATTAAGGTTATAAGCATTTCCTATTCCTCCGCAATAATAGCATGAGCTAAATACGGCGGTCAATTTGTACATTAAACCATTTTTAGTAATTCATATAGGAATATGGTTATTATTCACAGTAAATTTCATTAAAACAAGTGAAATAATATGATTTATAATAAGTAAAGACCTTTAATGTTGAATTTATCCAATTAAACGGTACGGTTAGTTAAAGTACTCGAGGAACTTTTAACTTCTTTTATTTTTTTACTTAAAACACCCCAAGCTCTGTAAAAGAAGCTTGGGGTGTTAATTAATTTTTTCTAAATTACAGCAGATAATCCGAAACTTCTACTCAATGTTTTCCGCTACATGTTTTCCACGCCAATTTTCCAGAGCGGCTCGAACGGATCGTGCCATTTCAATCGAGAAGTCGGCACCGGTTTTTTGGGCAATTTCGTGCTATGCTTTCAAGGTTTTGATTCATTTAAGCCGAGGTTTCATTGGGTTCCTGGTTAGCTTCTTTAAAAGTAATCCAGCCTTTCTTGGCAATATATCTGAAGAAGGTTATCACTCTTCTTAAGGATTCTTCCATTGTGTCTTTACTATCCATATTAACTAATTTAGAAATTTCGAATATTGTTCTTTTCCCATCCACCAATAACCATGTCCTAGAGGACAATTCATCAAACGTCAAGTCATTGGCAGGAGATTTTTTGACTAACCAGCCTGCAAATCTTCGGACAGGGTCTTTTACAGAAAAATACAATTTGACTCTACCATCGATATTCTCCCAGTTCATATACTTGATGACTGGAACATATAAGGCAAAATTGTATTTATCCTTTGCAGAGTGTTCACGCATACTTATTCCACACCCTTATTTTTCTTGATAGCAAAGATATATACCCAAGTTCCCAGGGCCATAAACATGATGAAGGAGAATAAGTTGCTTTTTGCAAGTGCTGGAAACAATGTGGCTCCAATCCCTATGTTCACTTCGAGTACGGCAAACGCTGCAATTAATATCCCGATGAGGGCATCACCTGCCACAAGTCCTGATGCCAGGAGTATACCCCTTTCAACTGAACCTGCTTTCCGTTCTTCGTTTTCTTTGAATTTAGCCTCAACGATCTTTCTAATGATTCCGCCGATTAATACAGGTGAGCTAAGTGAAATTGGAAGATAAATACCAAGTGCGACTGGAAGGATCGGGATACTTGCCAAGGCACAGAATATTGCAATGGCAGCTCCAACTAAAACCAGAGTCCAAGGTAGCTGTGCCGTCATAATACCTTCAACAATAAGTTTCATTAAAGATGCTTGTGGGGCAGCAACCAGTGGTGTTCCGATACCGTAGGCCTTGTCTAGCAGAAGCACTACTCCTCCTGCTACTACTGAAGCTACAGATAATGCTATAAACATTCCTATCTGAACTTTCTTAGGAGTCCCGCCTATTATGAACGTGGTCTTTAAGCTCTGGGCAGTACCACCGGCAACTGCAATTGCAACACAGACAACGCCTGCGATAAGTAGTGCTGTTTTGATGCCCTCATCGCCTACTACTCCTGTAATTTTAAGCAAGGAGGTGACCACTAATAAAGTTGCTATGGTCATACCTGAAACCGGATTACTTGAAGCTCCGATGATACCAACCATTCTGGCAGACACAACTGCGAAGAAGAATGAGAATATCAGCGCGGATACACCACCGAGGAGTCCTCCTCCTATGACTGGTATTAACCAGGTTGCGAGGAATCCAAAGGCAGCAGCTCCAACGACCCATAACAACGGAGCCTCAAGATTCATTCTGTCAACTTTGCCGCCATTTTTTCCTCCAATACCTGCCAGAGACTGCTTGAAGCTTGAGACGATTGCAGGAAGAGAGGTTACAAGTGAGATAATTCCACCCGTTGCAACGGCACCGGTACCGATGTATCGGATGTAGTTTGACCAGATATTGCTGGCTGACATTTCGGAAATGGGAATAGTGCCCGGAAATATTGGTGCTGCAAGCCCTGCGCCTATGAAGCTGATCATGGGTATCATGGCAAACCAGGCAATCACACCACCACCGAACATCAGCGCTGAGGACTTTGTGCCTATGATAAAACCAACACCAAGCAGCGAAGCCAGGGCGTCAACCCCAATCTGTGTTCCTTGGTACCTTGTGAAGGTGTAAGAGGCTGTCTCTGGCCAAAATCCCAGTCCGCCTGATATAAACTTGTAAATTCCACCGGCACCAATTCCTGTTACAACAGTTTTGAATCCACTTCCGCCAGCACTACCTGCCACAAGCACTTCAGCAGCTGCCATGGCTTCAGGAAATACTAGCTCTCCGTGTTCTTCGACGATTAGGAATCGTCGAAGAGGGGTTATAAAGAACACGCCCATTATTCCACCAACCACAGTGACAATGGCAACCTGGATGATAGACAGTCCAAATCCTAAGAGAATAAGGGCTGGAAGTACGAATATGATACCGCCTGCTATGGATTCTCCCATGGCTGAAAGTGATGCTACAAAATTGGCTTCAAGTATGCTATTCCTTTTAAAGGCACCCTTTAATAATCCTATACCAAGGATGGCACCAGGTATACCTGCCGAAATAGTCATGCCTACTTTAAGTCCCAGATAAGTGTTTGCTGCGGCAAACATGCAGGCGAACAGTATACCTATTATGAAGGAATAACCTGTTGTTTCAGGCATTACTTCACTGGTTGGGACAAAAGGAATGTATTCATCTCCTTTTATTCCTCCATACGCACTGCTGGAGAGTTTTTCATTAATTGTTGTACTCATGGATTACAATCTCCTTTTTCGAACTTATTTCAAGTTTTCAAGCAATGTCGTCAAGAATTGATAGGTTCTGGCGGCGGAGGAGATACTCATATGTTCTTCTGGAGTATGCACATCGAAGAGGTTCGGGCCAAAGCTGATCATATCTGTATCCGGAAGTATTTTCTTAAGTAGGCCACACTCAAGGCCTGCATGAATAGCACTGATTTCCGGTTCTTTCTGGAAAAGAGCCTTGTAGGAATACATCGCTGTCTTTCTTATTTTGGAGCCCTCTTCATACTGCCACTCAGGATAATCACCGGTATTATTGACTATGGCTCCTGTAAGATCTCCCAAAGCAGATATGATTTCTGCTATTTCTGCCTTGTGGCTTTTGACTGAACTTCTTACGGCATGTGTGAATTCTATCTTTCCACCCTTATCTTCCAAGACTCCCAGGTTCAAGCTGCTCTCAACAAGACCCGCTATATCGCTGCTCATTCTCTGGATTCCATCGGGAACGGTCAAAATATAGTTGATGATGTTGTTGCTGCTCTTATGTACCATCATCTTATCTCCTGAAGCTTTTTTAATTTCCACCTTTACCTTAGGGTCTTCAACTCTATTTTCATCTTTAAAGATAGAATCCATAGCCTTTATTATTTCAGAGGCCTGAGCAGCATTTTCCTTAGTGAAGGCGATTGTTGCATAGGCTTCTCTCGCAATTGCATTGTGTTTTGCTCCGCCCCTTAAGGTAACAAGTCTTATCTCGATTTGCTCGTTAAGTCTGTTCAGAACTCGTCCTAAAAGCTTGATCGCGTTTCCTCTTTGCTTGATAATTTCCATTCCTGAATGTCCACCCTTTAATTCCGTTACAGAAACTTCCATAACCATTCCGGACAGGTCTTCATAATCAGGTTTGAAGGTTACATAAGAAGTCAGACCTCCAGCGCAGCTCACAAGGAATATGCCTTCTTCTTCTGCGTCGATATTCAGCATGGTCTTTCCTGATAAGTGTTCTGCAGTTAAAGTACTTGCTCCGTTCATACCTGTTTCTTCGTTGGTAGTGATTAGAAGCTCAATGGGAGGATGTTTCAACTCCAACGCATTCAGGATTGCCAATCCATACGCCACGGCTATACCGTCGTCTGCGCCTAAAGTGGTATCTGTTGCATAAATAAAATCATCATCAATTCTTAATTTTATTGGATCCTTTAAAAAATCATGTTTGCTACCACTTATTTTTTCACCTACCATGTCCATATGTCCCTGGATAATCACAGGTTCTGATTCCTCATAACCCTTAGTTCCACCCTTTTTAATAATCACGTTCAGCGCTTCATCCTGGAAGACCTCCAGATCCCGTTTTTTTGCAAAGTCCACCAAGTAGTCACTTACCTGTTTTTCATTTCCTGAAGTTCTGGGGATACTGGATAATTCCTCAAAAAAAGCAAAAACCTCTTTAGGGGATAGTTTATTTAATACGCTCATCTAAATGCTCCTTTCACCGTCTTTATTCATTATCTTTCTTCGTACAGATTTTCTCACCATAATTGAGTCCCCGCAATTTGATTATCTTTCGTCACTGTAACAGTGCTACTTAAGCAACTTTGTGCAGAAGCCATGATATTATGACAAATATCGTGATCGTTCGTAATATGTTGCATCATCCCTCCTTAAATTATACTTTTCAAGCAAATATTTGAATTACAGTAAGATGATGTTTAATTGGGATAGCTAGAATTATACTAAATAAAAATGCGATTTTATGACATTTTCATTGATGACCAAATATTTGCAAATAATTTCCCACTTGTTGTCGCCTATCACCTTATACCCAGCATCCACCAAAGGTAAGTATTCAGCGGAACGGCGGTCGTATCTGCAGCTCTTGAAGCGGAGCTTAACGATAAGCCTGCTTACCACTTTGAACATATCTCAGTAAAGAAAAGGCATACTCCTGACAATATTCATGTGTCAGGGGTATGCCTTTTCTTCGAATTTCAGATACTCATTGCTGCCGCTGGCACTGGACCTAGTGTGATCTTACCATTGCCTACCTGGGTCATCTGCCATACTATTAACAGTTCCTTGAGGATAAAGAACATTATAGTGATCCATCACTGGATTAGGGCTATCCTTCGTCGGTTGAGGGAAGATCATTTCGACTTTGAATTCTGAGCCTGCCGTATAGCCGATGATTTCCTGCCCATTAGCTTTAACATCGTAGGGCGGAGTTCCCAACACTTCTTTTGCTTGGGCAAGGGTTACGCCCTTTAAGCGACTATCGAAGGACCGAACTTCAAATAGTTGTTCTCCCTTGTTTATGCCAAGCACAACATTATGGCTGGTATAGGTGGCATAGCGACCTTTACCAGCTGCGACGTAATCTGTTTTATCTGCCTTGCCCCAGACTTTTTCGACGTCTTCTATTGTCGTTATTTTCGCTGCAAAGTCGCTGTTAATTACTTTACCTTGTTGACCTAACACCATCATATTAAATAACAGCGATTCCGTGGAATCAGGGTGTTGTTGCGTCGTCTGAGTTGTCTGAAGAGGTTTGCTCTCTAAAATCGTTTCCACGTCTTTGTACCCCGCCGGGAAGGCAAAGTTATAACGCGCAGGCAGTGCCAACACATAACTGTTGTTACGACCCAATTCGCTTGGCCCGATAGGCGCTGCCCCGATATGGAATACTTCCTGCTGAAGTGAATTCCATTGGTCAAGCGTAAATACCATGATGGGAATATCCTGCCGTGGGGTTTGAGCTGTCCACTTAGGGTCTCGGATAGAAATTATCGGGCCAGTTTCAACCACTGTTTGACCACTCTGTTGCCCTTTCAGGGCAAGGCCCTCCCAATTACTATTTACAATGGAATAGCCTTTCCAGGTCTCCGGTAAGGTAAAGTTAAATCCATATTGGGTATTTTGGTAGACAATTGAGTTTGCCTCAGTTGATGATGAAGGTGAGTTTGGAGTTACTGTATCCGTTTGCTGACTGTTTGTTAGGGGGTCATTTTGAGTTTGCCCAGCGGGTGGGTTGATGGGGTTTGTTAAACTGGAACACCCGACTACCAGGGTTAAGGCTAGAGCTGCTACCGCCCATTTTACCGTTGTTTGCTTATTCTTAGAGATCATAACTATCCTCCTCGCGTGAAACTTACTGACAAAACCAAGAGTACCCGGAACCCAATGAGGTTCCGAAAGTAGTTCTAAGAGACTAATAATTGTCTGACCGTATTTCTGATGGTCTTCTGGTTTTAAGGCAGCTAGAGCTGTCGCATCACAGGCTATTTCACAATCCTGCTTCATTTGGGATAAGGCTAACCAAACGAGTGGGTTAAACCAATAAACAACTTGGATTGCCAGCACCAGACCATTTACCAAAAGATCCCAACGTTTTAGATGGCTAAGTTCATGCAAGAAAATATAGCTTAGTTCTTCAGATGATAACCTTTTGACTATCTCTGGAGAAATAATAATTTTGGGATGAAATAATCCGAAAAGTGCAGGCGATTTGAGCGAATCATCATAGACAATGGCAACTTCGGAACGGACTTTTAGATTCGATTGACATTCTTGTAAAATTCTCAAGATATCCTCTGAGTCGCACACTGGAAGTTTCTTGATTTTATACAGCAGCCATAAATTGATAAGCAGGATATAGCAAAAAATTGCGCTAACTCCTATCAACCAAGCGAGGGCAGAAGTTTGCCAATTAAACCATGCTTTTGCGGACGCAACTAGCGGGGACTGAATATTTGTTGGCCCAGACAACGTTTCTGGTGTAATATTTACACTATTATCCTGTTGAAGCGCAGTCGTTGAACCTGTTTCACTTGGCATTGTTTGGGGTAATTGAATCCCCGGCTGGTAATGTGGGATGAGATTAAATACACTGAACGGAGCGGGCGGTGTAAAGGGGATAAGTAGCCTTATAATAAGTGCGAACCAAATGTAGTAATGCCAATTAGCACTAAGCTTATGCCTAAATAATTTCTTGATAATAAGTAGACCTATAGCCAATATGCTTCCCAGCAACGATAAAGAAACAACGTAGTAAAAGAGTTCAGTCAAATTCATGTTTTCTCACCCTTTCACTACTTCATTTTCTATCAAGCAGCTTTCTCAGCTCTTGAATATCTTTCGGTGATAAGTTATCGTCCTTAACAAAGTTTGCCAGTAGTAGGTGGAGTGAACCGCCATACACCTTTTGCAGAAAAGAATTTGTTTCTGTGCGCATACATTCATCTTGCGACACTAAGGGATAGTATTGATTTAAACTACCTTCTTTGTTCACACCTAAAGCTCCCTTTTTAACTAAGCGGGCAATCAACGTTTGAATTGTTTTAGGGCTCCAGTCGGTGTCAGGTTTTAAATGCCCAATAACTAAAGAAGCGGTCAAGGGTGATTCCTGCCAAAGAGCTTTCATTACGAGCCATTCTGCATCTGAAATTCGGCAGCTTAAGTCAGACATTAAAACAACATCTCCCTACAAGTGTAATCTAAGCATAGACTACACTTGTAGGGAGATGTTTGTCAACTGGTAAAATATAGTGTTTTGTAGCCTACAACATGCAATTACAACGAGGGTTTGGAAAACCAACTACAGCGTGAACCTACTTTAAGATGGCCCTTGTCCCAACAATTGCGATGTGTTACCACAGCGACAAAAGACGGCTAACTCATATTCAATTTATCTTCTACACAGTAGACCGTGGGTGCATTTGTTTGTTTCAAAAATATAGTCTTTATTAGATACAGTTACCATTAGGTATTGTATCTAATAAAGACTCACCCTTGCTTCTCTTGTTCTTACCCTTTTTCTTTCGTTTTTCCTTTTCGTGGTCCGGCCCCTTTATTTTGTCCTTTTCCTGGCCCATTTCCAGTGTCTTTGTCATTGTTGTTACCCATAATTTAAAACCCTCCTTAGAATGAACTTATGACCTCTAAGTAGGATAACCGAAAATGAAAAAAGGATGTAATATAAAGGTGTTATTTTGCGTTTACTTTTCCAAATACGCCTATTCTACTCAAGCAGAATTTCTCAAACAACTTGTTACGTATCATGATGTCTTCCAACTGAGCTATTTGATTAGTTTGCTCAAACATTTCTATCACCTGCTTATCATTTCTAAGAAATTATAGTTAAATTTTACCACATTAACTTAATGTAATGCTATCTTGACTCAAACAACTCTCCTGAAGTTCAAAGTTGACAAAATCTCGAAAGGGTGTATCATTGTATTAAGTGATTAATACAATGATACAAGGGGTGATACAAATGCCATGGGAATTAAAATCTGACAGACCTATTTACACCCAGCTGATAGAACATATTGAGCTGATGATATTTTCCGGTGTTTATCCCCTAGGATCCAAACTGCCATCGGTACGAGATATGGCTCAAGAGGCGGCGGTAAATCCTAATACTATGCAGAGGGCTCTGGTAAAACTGGAGGAAGATGGCCTCATTATTACACACCGCACAAGCGGGCGGTCGATTACGGAGGATGCACGAATGGTTGAAATAGCAAAAACCAAATTGGCTCAGGCGCAAATCTCAGAATTCCTAGAAAAAATGCAGTTGATGGGCTTTGAACAAACGGAAATCTTGACCATTATTGATACCATGGTAAAGGGGATGAAGAAATGAGCACTATTTTAGAATGCAACGGCCTGACTAAAAAATTTGGAAGCAAAGTAGCCGTATCTGCTGTTAATCTAAAAATAGAACGCGGCCAAATCGTAGGGCTTCTGGGACCGAACGGTAGCGGAAAAAGCACCATCCTGAAGCTTGCCAATGAACTCTTGACCCCCACCAGTGGAACTATTCTCATTGGAGATAAGAAACCAGGCGTCGAAACCAAAAAAATCGTATCCTACCTTCCGGAAAAGACATATTTGAATGATTGGATGCGCGTCCACCAAATCATTGAGCTTTTCTCCGATTTCTATACTGATTTTAAACCGGAGAAGGCTTACGACATGCTTAAAAGCCTCAAGATCAACCCCAATGACAGACTGAAAACCATGTCCAAAGGAACGAAGGAAAAAGTTCAGTTGATTCTTGTTATGAGCCGCGAAGCGGAGCTTTATCTTTTGGATGAGCCTATAGGCGGAGTGGACCCGGCAGCAAGGGATTACATTCTTCAAACCATTCTTAGCAATTACAATGAAAATGCCACGGTGATTATCTCGACCCACCTTATTTCAGATATAGAGAATATCTTGGATTATGTGGTTTTTATCAATCAAGGTCAAGTGGTTATGACCTCGTCTGTCGATGATATCCGGGATGCAAAGGGTAAATCTGTCGATGTTTTATTCAGGGAGGTGTTCAAATGTTAAGCAAGCTTTTAAAGTACGAACTAAAAGCCACTGGGAGAATATTTTTACCGCTATTCCTCGCTTTGTTGCTGTTCGCAGTAATCAATCGGTTCACTCTTGGTCCAGAGGATTTTGATACTCCTGCAATGATCAGCATGGCCATCTATATCGTTATTTTGGTAGGAATTCTCGTCATGACCTTTATTATGATGATTCAACGTTTTAACAAAAATCTGCTTTCCGATGAGGGCTATTTGATGCTGACGCTGCCCGTCAAGCCCTGGAAACACATTGTCAGTAAGCTTTTCGTTTCTATGCTGTGGATTGTGATCAGTGGGATCGCCGCCTTGATGTCAATCCTAGTTATCGCTCTTAAAAATGGAGACCTTACTACATTCACTGAGGCCTTTTCAAATTCCTATCGCCAAGCGTTTGAACTATTAGGGGCTTCACTATACCTTCTCTTTTTCGAGATTATTATAGTCCTCTTAGTAACCTTAGCTTCAGGTATTTTGATCATCTATGCCTCGATAGCCATAGGGCACCTGTTTAACCAGCATAAAATGTTGGCCTCTTTTGGAGCCTTTATTGCCCTCAGTGCTCTTTCTCAAATCCTTTTGAAACTCTTCAATATGATCCCTGGAACCACCTATTCCTCCAATATCCATATCTCTTCTGTCAATGATTTGATTAGCATGCAGCCGGCAATTCAACTGATGCTTGCTTCTGGAATTATTTTTACCGCCCTTTTATGCGCAGCTTACTTCGCGATAGCAAATTATATTTTAAGTAAACGTCTGAATCTGGAATAAAGCTGACTGCACTACGGCATAATATTGCCTTTTGTGAACTTGGCCAGGATTAAATAATCCTGGCCTTTTCTTTGTCTTCTTAGCTTGGGCGTCTGTTTTCGGATTGAATATTGTTAGGTGCCAACGCAGGGCACGATACAGGAATCTTAGCTTCGATGAATCAATTTCTGATAAACTAGACAATTTTTTGGAGGAGGATGGCTTAGTTTTAGTCTTTTGCTAAATCTAACAAGCCATTACCTTCCAAGCATTTTGGATTACCAAGAGCATTAGTTCTCTTCATTAATTGAGCATAAATTTCATTTTCCGATAATGTTCTTTCGAATTCTTTTTCACATTGTTTAATAATTAATGCAGATCCTCCCGAAACATGTGGAGTTGCCATTGAAGTCCCTCTTAATGTTGCATATCCTCCACCTATATAAGTGGACAAAATTCCATCTCCTGGCGCAACCAAATCTACATTTTTATTCGAATTACTAAAACAAGCTATTTTTTTATTTAAATCAACTGCACCAACTTCTACAACTTCTTGATATGCGCCTGGATAATCCAACTCATCTGTTTGGGGGCTACAATCTCCACCATTACCAGCTGCACAAACGACTAATATACCGTTATTCACTGCGTTTTTTACAGCCTGGTGTAGTTCTGGAACATCTTGAGGTCCTCCTAAAGACATTGAGATTACTCGTGCTTTTTCTCCACTAGGACCTCTCCAGTTTACCGCATAATTAATTCCATTTATAATCCACTCATATGCCCCCGATCCATTACCGGCAAGCACTTTTACAATAAGTAGCTTGGCTAATGGTGCTACTCCTAAAACACCTATATTGTTTTCTGATGCCGCAATTGTACCTGCTACATGAGTACCATGCCCCACATTATCAGAAAAATTATTAGGATCACTGTTATAATCTGTAGTAAAATTGCGTCCACCAATAATACGATCTTTTAAATCTACATGATCGGTTTGGCATCCTGTATCTAATACAGCAACTACAATGTCCTTACCCTTTTCACTCTTATCCCATGCTGTTGGGGCGTTAACAAGTTTCACACCGGCAGGTATTTCAGTAAAAGTAAACTCGGCAGCAATCGATAATACTTCATAAGGAATTAATTTTACTTCATTATTGTTAAATTCATTTGAATAGTTATGACTCATCTTTCTTCACCTCAATCATTTTATTTAAAACTCCTGAGCTAAATAAGTAGCTATCCACTTCCCCCCAATCGATCTAGGCTTAAGTTAACCATAGTATTCCCCTCCTTTTCTGTAGTGTCGTCTTGATATGGGACCCATACGTCGGATACTTCAATGTGGCGAGCGAAAATGCTCATTTGACCTATTCGCAATGATTACGTTACTAAAATGTTACCCTTGGGTCATTTCTGTGCTTTTGATGGCTGTCAGTTTCAGACCCTAGGTAGATAATATCTAGGGGAACTCCATAAAGATTAATAAGTTTCGATAATAAATTATAATCTATCTGACCAGAATCAATCTCCAATTCATTTATCGTCTCAGTTGATACTCCACAATATCTGGCAACCTCATCTTCCGCATACCCGCAGGAAACCCTAACAGCGCGCATGGTAAATTGCATAATTTCAAACCTCCGCTCGTACCACTAGGACTTTAGTCCCAAATTGTGCGATTCATTTGGACAATTCCAGCATATACCAGCTCTATTGTCGAAATCGTCAAAATATTGTCAACCACAACCTAATTTCTTGGACGATCGGTACAGTAGCCGTCTAATGTGTAATAACAGGAATTTCGCCTTATAAAGGATTTCCCACGGGTCATGGGAATTGAACCTCATTACTATTATTATTTTGATTTTGTAATACCAATGGAACAGACGACATAATTTTGATATTGCAAGCAAAAAAAAAGATAAGGAAATATCCTTATCTGTGCGGGCAAGGCAACCTTACCGGTTGGTGAGAAGTAGCTCGGTTTGGCGCTGGCTACTTTTTACCTGTCAAGAAAAATAGATTATCTACTAATTGCTTTTATCACCTCCACAATTAACACTAGTAAACTTACTAGTAATGAACAGGATCCGATCGCAATCATCATCGTCTCATATGTTTTCATGAGCCCCAGTTCCTCCCTTCAGAGAGAAATTGGTTGCTTACCCGCAAAACGCAATATTTAGTTCTATTACAATATATACGGTTATAATACCGTTAGTCATTTTTCCGGAAAATAAATTCGTCCATAAGGGGTGGATTAATTTAGCGATCATCCGGAAGAATAATAACTCCTCAACTAACTTAAAACTGCAAATCAAAATAATATAAAGCGGCATTACTATAGTAAAAACCTGATAATTTTAAGTTTTCCTTGGGTGCCCTCTATACACCCTTGTTAATCGCCATGTAATCCTGAACCTCTAGTTTAACTTGTTGTCTTAATATTATTCCGATTTAATCGGATAGTCAACAGATATTTTAATCTAACCTACTATAAATTATTCATAAAATCGGATATACTCGGAATAGAATATTTTTTGACTTTGGAGGGAATTATGTGGCACGCAGTAAGTATACCGAGGTTGAGCTTGGCATGATCGCGGACATTTCTGGCAACCTCAAACGGATCCTACATCTTAAAGGTGTTAGTCAAACCGATCTAAGCAATAAAACTGAATTACCAACAAGCACAATATCAGACTACGTGAATGGAAAAACATTAATTCCCCCTGGTAATCTACAAAAGATTGCCGACTCATTAAATGTCTTAAAGTCTGACATAAATTCATCATTTAAGAAAACTCAGTCATATAAGTCTATCCCCCTTATAGACAGAATCTGTGCTGGTGAAGGATTACTGGCTGAGCAGAATGTTGAGGGCTATATCCATTATCCATTCCAAGATAGTCGTCAACCAGACTATGCCTTGAGGGTGAAATATGACAGCATGATCGGTGCTGGTATCGAGTCTGGCGATATAGTCTTCATGCGTTATGCGCAGTGGGCAGATTATAATGGTCAAATCGTGGCCGCACTCATCAACAATGATACAGAGGGAACCCTGAAGCGTATAAAATGGTCGGAAGGATCACCACTAATAAAGTTACTGTCTGGAAATAGCAAGCATAAAGTTATTGAAGTTCTGCCAAATCAAGTGCGTGTATTCGGGGTTTATATGGGTCACTTCAGACCAGAAAATCATCAAGAAAACACCTAAGGGCAGAGATATCATGTTCATGTTAATTTCCCTTTCTAGATGTAAGCTCCGGCGTATATGGAACGATGAATGATGAACCAATCCATTGCCTTACGTAAGAAAAGCAGTCAAAAAAAAATACTGCCTGTATCTTTTTTTATCTTCCTCCAGCCTTATGTGAGTTGGTTGCATATTTTACATCTATGGGTATAATATAAGAAAAGGACTGACGTGTTGCAAGCACGCCAGCCCAGCAGATTGTCTAACCGAACGGTTAGCCCGCATTAGAGTTATAGGAAATAACCGCAATCCTTGCCAGGGGCGGTTATTTCTTCTTTATGATCAAAACAACAAGTGTTGCAAATGCAATCATGAGATACATCGCCTCAACCATTGAGTCACGCATGGAAAATTGAGATAAGTAGTCTCATCTTATAATAGCTGAGCATACTAGTAGGTGAAATTTGAGGGGGAAATCTGAATTGGTTATTATCAAAACTGAACAGGAAATCGAACTTATGGCTGAAGCCGGTAAGATTCTAACTGCTATCCATCGAGAGCTTCGTTCTCTGATTCGTCCCGGGGTAACAACCTTGGAAATTGATAAATTCGCAGAGAATTTTATGCAGTCGCATGGGGCGACTGCTGAGCAAAAAGGGTATAAAGGATATCAATTTGCAACATGTGCGTCGATTAACGATGAAATATGTCATGGATTTCCAACTAAAGTCCCTCTGAACAACGGCGATATTGTAGGAATTGATATGGTTGTTAATCTCAATGGCTGGCTCGCTGATTCCGCTTGGACTTACCCTGTCGGTGAAATATCTAAGGAAGCTGAAAAGCTACTTAGGGTTACGAAGGAATGTCTCTACATTGGCATAGAAACCTCGATCATCGGTAATAGAATCGGAGATATTTCTCATGCCATACAAAGTCATGCAGAAGCCCAGGGATTCTCCGTAGTGCGAGACTTTACAGGGCACGGTATTGGGCAAACCATGCATGAAGATTTGCAGGTCCCACATTATGGTCGACCCGATAGGGGGGAGAGGCTTCGTGAGGGCATGGTATTTACGATTGAACCCATGATTAATGTGGGATCATATCAGCTTAAGATTGACCCCAATAAATGGACAGCCAGAACGACTGATGGTAGTCTTTCCGCTCAGTACGAGCATACCATTGCTATTACTAAGGATAGACCTCTGGTTCTAACCGAGCAGGACTAAGCAAAAAAAACTAACACCTTATCTCGAATTCGGGATAAGGTGTTAGTTTTTAACCTAGCATCAATCGCGGACATTTATGTTTGTCATTCCGATAGTTCAATTCTCAGCAAAATAACAAGCATCCCAAACTCGTCAAACTCCCCCATCAAAACATAGAGATGATAAGGTAAAGACATGAAGACTCAATAGCCTAAATCTACAGGGCCTAGATATTCTCCTGCTTGAGTGCATCAATAATGTTTTCCTTTTTAACTTTGGCGCTGGAGTACAGCATTGCGGAACTAACGATGATAAACACCGCCGCAATAACATATATCCTCCCTATACATATATAGTAGTAAATTCAGACCCCCTAATCAAGTATGCTTACCCACTTCATCCTTACGCTTCCACCCAGACCACGGCCTGAGTGTATTGAAAATCGCATATTGCTTCACCCTTGCCATATTCATTTCTTCTTACCCCCAACACTGCATCCCGGACAAAGGAAACTACGACACCAAGAGGAACCTGGTGTCTGACACCAACTTATAAACCATCATGACTGGCGGCACAATGGGGAATGTAAAACCATTTTCGTGTGAACTTATTAGTTCACTTGATTAGCGCTGCGTGACTGTATAATTGATTACGACTCCTTGTATTTGGGGACCGATGCTATGGAAACCGCTTATTCAGGTGTAGTTGAGCGTGACACCCTCCTATAAACGACTTGTCCCAAATACGAAAACGTTGTCGTATTTGGGACAAGCTGGCGCCACATAACAAGCTGTTTTTGATGCAGCACATGCCTTATTCGGTCTGGCGCAGTATCCGGTGATCGACGTGATCTATAGGAAAAAGTTTGCGATTACGCTCCCCAATCCGAGGGTAGATCTGCAGCAGGAACATTTTTGTTATAATACTCTTTACACTTTCATACGCATTAATCGCATACTGTTTAATATAACGATCAAAGCTGCTCCCGTATCACTCATTACAGCCATCCATAAGGTAAGCCAACCTGGGAAGATCAGCACCAAAGCGACTAACTTTACAAGGATGGCAAACCAAATATTTTGTTTAATGATTCTTAGAGCTCGTCGACTTAGCTTGATGGTGTGAGGAAGCTTTTCCAGATTATCTGCCATGAGAACAATATCGGCAGTTTCCATGGCTGTGTCCGTTCCTGCTCCTCCCATGGCAATTCCTAAATTGGCGGTAGCCAAGGCAGGGGCATCGTTAATGCCATCACCAACCATTGCCACGACGTTGTAGTCTTGCTGTAGTTGTTTCACTGTGTTCACCTTATCTTCAGGTAGCAACTCGGAGAAATATCGATCGACACCTGTTTCTGACGCCACTTTTCGCGCGGTTCCTTCATTATCTCCGGTTAGCATAACAATCTGTTCAATGCCGACCTCTTTGAGTTTTTTCAGAGCTGTAACTGTTACTTCGCGGACATAATCTGCTACTAGAATAATCCCTATAAGTTTAGTTTTAGTTCCAACCATAACGATGGTATTGCCTTCATTTTGTGAAGTTTCAATACGGTTTTGTACTTCAAGGTCTATGAACAATCCCAATTCACGGAATAGGCCCGGTTTACCCGCAAAATATTCTATTCCCTCTATGGAAGCCTGTGCTCCTTTACCTGGGAGCGCCTTAAAGGAGTCTGCTTTCTGGCTAGAAATATTATTAGCTTTAGCGTAGTTCATAATAGCTAAGGCGATCGGGTGCTGAGAGTGTTCTTCAATAGTTCTGGTAACACTTATAATCTCTTGCTCAGAACCATTAAGCGTAATGATTTTCGCGACTTTTGGTTTACCAGCGGTGAGGGTACCTGTTTTGTCAAAAGCAATTGCCTTGATAGTGCCGGCAACTTCTAAGAAAGTTCCGCCTTTAATCAAGACTCCATTTTTTGCTGCATTGCCAATGGCTGATACAATTGCTACAGGCGTTGAGATTACCAAGGCACAGGGGCAAGCGATAACCAGTAACTCTAAGCCTTTATAAAACCAATCACTCCAAGTTCCTAGACCTAACATTGGTGGAACGATCATGGTAAGCATTGCTAAAGCAAAGACGATGGGCGTGTATATCTTGGCAAAGCGGTCAACTATAGTTTGTGTTACTGCCTTTTTCGCTTGAGCTTCTTCAACTAGTTGAATGATTTTGGCGATGGTCGTATCTTCAATTAGTTTAGTCACCTTTACTTCTAGGGAACCGTTCTCGTTGATTGTTCCGGCATACACTGTGTCACCTTCATTTTTATCGACGGGAATGGACTCGCCAGTAATCGTAGCTTGATTAATACTTGAGGTTCCAGAGACAATTTCTCCATCCAAGGGAATTTTTTCACCCGGCTTAATAACTATGGTATCGCCTACAGAGATATCGTCCACTGAAGTACGGACTAAATCTTGGCCTATTTTTAACCAAGCTTCAGGTGGCGTCAAGCTCATTAAACTACGAATGGAGTCTCTTGTTTTGTCAAGCGTCTTAGTTTGCAGGTATATACCCAGAGAAAAGAGCCAAACAACCGTTGCTGCTTCCAACCATTGACCAATCATTGCTGCTCCGATTGCTGCAGTTGTCATAAGTACGTTCATGTCTAATGATTTGCTTTTAACAGCGTAATAGGCACTTTTGGCAGGTTTATAGCCGCCGATTAGGACTGATGCAGCATAGAGCAGTATAGAAATTAACTCTGGAATGTGGGCTATGGTGCCGAAATATCCTAAAACTAAGAGAATACCAGACATTGAGTTTGAAGATACGTTGAATTTCTTAGTAGCTGGAACCGGACTATTCGTATTTTGTTTTCTACTACTCGATACCAAGCTAGCCTTAAAGCCTGATTTAGACACGGCTTTCATTACTTCTTCTATCGTCATAGCATGGACAATCTGCATCTTACCAGTTGAAAAATTAACACTTACTTCTCTTACTGTCGGTAAGGTTTTCAGATATTTTTCTAGGGTTTGTGCACAAATTCCACAATCCATTCCTTCGATATTGAAAGTTTGACCCTTTTTCTTAGTTTGGGTAATCGGTGTGGCCTTGAATCCGAGTTTCTGGGCGTGTTTTTGAATGCTTTCTAGGAGTGCCTCATTTTCCACCACAACTTGCATTTTTGAAGTACTATAGTTCACCTTGGCATCATTTATACCAAGCATCTTAATTAAACTTTTCTCAAGAGTCTGGGCACAGACCGGACAATCCATTCCTTCAACTCGAAACTCTAAGATGTTCCCAGCAATCGCATCCTTGATTTCAAGTTCTCTGTCCTCCTCGGCACCGCACGAATCACTACAACATCCACTGCTAGGTGATTTAATCATGGTAAGTGGAATACCTGCTTGTTTCTTCGTGGAGGAAACAGGGAATTGCACTAGATCAGCCTTTTTATCGTGGCAGTTGGATTCTTCAATTGGGTCGCAGTAACTGCAGTTTGAAGTCTTGGGGACAACCGTTTCCAAGAGTATCGGAAACATATTCTTAGTATTATGTATGCTATAAGAACCGGTATCAGCTTCTAAAGCGAGATCTTTTTTCGGTTGGTTAGACATTTTAAATCACCCTTTCCACAAAGACATACTTCATTTTTGTCACAAGTGGCGACTTGCTGTTCAACATCGCCTAAAACTGCGTCAAAAATATTAAGAAGGCTTCTAACCTGTTCATCACGTAGCGAATAATACATGAATTTTCCATCTTGACGTGATGTTACGATTCCGCATCCTTTTAAACAGGCCAAGTGTTGTGAAACATTCGACTGGTTCCCATTGATTTGATCAACGATCTGTTGTACGGTTTTTTCTTGGTCTTTAATAGCTTCAAGTATTTGAAGACGGGTTCTATCCCCAAATCCCTTTATGAATTTAACTTTGACATCTAAATAATCCATAATAGCTCCCCCTCAACGCATTAGTATCTACTAATATATTAGTTATATTACCAGATACTAATATGTTGGTCAATTGAAATTTATTTTTGCGTATATACATATACATTCACCAGCGGTTAAATATCAAGGCCGTTCCCAAAAGGATCCTTTTCAGATTAAACCCTGCGTACTGTTTGGCATACGACATAACAAAGACCGATCACGTCATGATCGGTCTTTGTTATGTCGTATCTGCATCATAGCGAATAGTGAATCACTACGCATTACGCCCAAGGTCGCAAATGTCACATAATTCCGCTAAACTTGTGATCGTATAGGTGCTTTGAATTTCCGCAGAGTTTTTTTCCGATTTTCTATTGATCCAACAAGTATCAATTCCTGATAGAAGGCCGCCTTTTATATCAGTATTTAAGGAGTCCCCGATAATAAGCGCTTCCCTGATTTTAAAATCCTTTATATGATCTATCACATAATCAAAAAATTCTTTCGACAGCTTTTGGAATCCAATGCTTTGAGAATCAAATATGTCTTCAAAAAATCCATATAATCCTGCCTGTTTCAATCGCTTGATCTGAGTTTTTGTTATTCCATTTGTGATGACAAACAGTCTATGCGACACAGATAAGCTCTGACACAATTCCAAGGCTCCGTCTATCAGTTGATGCCCATTTCCCAAAAGTTCTCGATATTGATTTTCCCATTCAATACCATCCACAGTTTTGCCCAATTTTAACAAGGTTCCTGAAAACCTTGAGTTTAATACGTCATCCAATGCAATAGTTCCATTTTCATAATCAGTCCACAGTTGTTTGTTGACGGAATTGTATACTCGAAACAGCTCATCCGAAAAGCTATAGCCATGTTGATGAAATAATTTGTTTAACGAATCAATTTCGATAGCACCGAAATCTAGCAATGTGTCATCTAGATCAAATAGTAATATTTTATAACCCATTTTTCGCTCCCCTTAAACTCCATTATACCATTTGTTCTTTGGTTTCCTTTGGCTACTTAGGACTATTTTTAAATTAGAAAGTAAATAAGCAACGTAAAAAGGCAGTGCTAAGATATTCTCCTGCTTTAGTGCATCAATAATATTTTGCTCCAGTCTCTAATATTCTGTGTAGACAAAAGGAGCATCGCGTTTCATGATGCCCCTGAGCGAATCAACTATGCTTTTAGTTATCTAGAATTCATCTGAGAATCATCGAAAAACGGATTCCAGGGGTATCGTGAGATCATTGAATAATTCTACTGGAATCTCATCGGGTACTGAGTAGACCGTAGGTTTTCCATCCTGACCGTTTTGAAGAATAAATACCATGACTGTTTCATCCAGGGGGTAGACGACCCAATATTCTTTAACCCCGGAACTTTCATAAAGGGTAAGCTTTATCCCTAGGTCTTTTTTAAACGTTGACGGTGATAGTATTTCAACGATCATGTCCGGTGCTCCCAAACATCCACGATCATCAATTTTCTGCGGATCACACACCGCCGAAATATCTGGTTGAACAACTTTATCAATCGCCGAATCAAGTGTCTCGGGCCCGGCTAGTCGAACATCAAACGGGGCCATATAGACTTTACATCTATTTCCTTTGAGCCAGTTTGCCAATATACGAAACACTTCTCCTAAAATTTCTTGATGTTTTGGCGTAGGGGCGGGAGTCATATTTAAGGGAACTCCGTCAATCAGCTCCCAGCGTTCGTCTTCAGGCCAAGTCAAATAGTCAGCATAGCTGTAAGAGGCTGATAACTCTTTTGGAGTAGGTGACATATAGACGCCTCCTTTTCCCATATTATAACACATCCCTGGCATCAAGAAGCCAATTGCAAAAAGCAACCGGCTTCTACAATGAAATATTATTTAATCTTCAGAGTCCAATTACAGATTAGCAAAAACTAGATTAAGATCAATGATCAAGTCTGGTAAGGTACTCACACTTATTTTGTCTTCATCTGAATATACATCAGGCCTTCCATATCGCTTATTGTCCTGCAAAGTAAACACGCTCACGATATTACCGTCTGGTTCGATTATCCAATATTCTTTAACCCCGGCCTTTTCAAATTTGTTAAACTTGAATAACTTATCTTTCCTGACTGTTGAAGGCGATGATATTTCGATAATTAGGGTAGGCGTTCCATAATACCCTGTACCTTTTAAACCAGCTTGATCACAAATGACTAAAAGATCAGGCTGACATACAAACGTTGTTTCTTCGTCTGATTCTCCTGCTTCAGGTATCCTTAAATCAAACGGTGACGAAAAAATTCTACATGGCTTATTCCGTAAGTACTCACCAAATTGCAACATCAGTTCGCTTGATATTGCTTGATGCTGCCAAGTTGGAGCAGATTGCATATACGGCACTCCATTAAATATTTCCCATCGTTTTTCGTCTTCAACCCAGGTAAGGTAATCAGCATAAGTATATTTTTTATCACTACTATGTTGTAGTATTGACATTAAAATTCGCTCCTCATGATAATTATATTCGATGATTCGAAGATCGTCTATTTGATCATTATTTCCATATTATAACACATGTTCGAGCTAAATATCACTTAGTCATCGAGCTTCTGCCGAAATCACGGCATCGATAATCTCTCCGCCAAACGGGTATTCCGCTTCGACGTCTTATTATTGCGGACTGCCATACTAATCGCCTTCTTGGTGCCCACTAGAACAAACACCTTCTTAGCCCTAGTCACGCAAGTGTACAGAAGATTTCTCTGCAGCATCACGTAGTGCTGCATCGTTAAGGGTGCCACGACGATTTGATACTCACTGCCTTGGCTCTTATGGATGGTGGTGGCATAGGCCAGATAGTCAAACTCTGACTTAATCCTATTAAAATCATTATAGATAATCTCAAGATCAATACGGACGTTTTCAAGGTTTGACGCTAAATGCGGTGAAACAGGCGTTTTTAAACAATAGGAAACATAAGCATTAGGGTCTTTATCAAGTTTGGCACAATCAAACACATCTCTCATCATCCTTTATAATCCCTCTTCATCTAATCGTGAGACACCCACTTTTTGTAAGTGGGTGTTCCTTATCTCTATGTCCACCTTTAGGGCATCCAAACGTCACGTGTTACTCGATGTTTAGAATTTCTGTGAAGCCCGTTACCTCGAAAATCTCCATGATTGTCTCATTGACCTTAACAATCACCATTTCCCCCTGCTTGTTCATCTGCTTCTGCGCGGCGAGAATAACGCGTAACCCCGCACTAGAAAGGTAGACCAGTTCTGCAAAGTCCATCACAAGTTCTGTTATGCCTCCTAGGTTGGCTTTAATTTCCGTCTCTAACTGGGGGCACTACTGCTGTCGAGCCTGCCCTCAAAAGTCAAGGTTAATTTGCTTCCATCCTGCGTCTTGTTGATTTTCATACTAATTCTCTCCTATCTCAATCTCTTCAAATTTTTGTAACGATTGCTTCGTGACCTAAAGGATTGATTTTTCCGCTAGGTCACTTGAGCTCAGACGGATAGCACTGCCAAGGCGCAACAGTAAATTCGCAGTTAGACGTCGACGATACTCAGCACTTGCCCGAATATCATCAATCGGAGCAACGCCTAGGATCGCCATTTCTCCGGCCTGAACTAGTATTTCGTCTGATAGAACTTTTCCCTTGAGAAAGTTTTCCACGTCTGGCAGGATCATGACGGTAGGACCGACACTCCCCCAAGCCAATTTAATGTTTTTCACGGTTTCATCAGGGTTTAATTCTAGCAGCACAGCCAAGCTGGCAATGGCAATAGCCAAAGCCTTGCGTTTACCAACCTTGTAATACGCAGAAAACGCGTTCGGCGCTGGCAGAGGGATGTAAATACCTGTTACAAATTCGCCCTGTTCCAGTATCGTACGACCAGGACCTTGAATAAATTCGTCAATCGACACACAACGTTGGGTTGTTTGACCGCTAATTGCTACCTTGGCACCCAGAACATAGAGCGGTGGCAAAGTATCTCCTGCCGGCGATGCTGTACACAAATTTCCACCTAGCGTTCCCGCATGCCGGATTGGTGGAGAGCCAAGTACCGCTAAGGCATCCTGCAGTACTGGGAAACGTTCCTTGATGATGGGTAATTCCCAAAGCTGTTGATGGGTCACACCTGCACCAATAAAAAGATCGGTTTCCTTCTCTTCCACTCGTTGTAACTCGGGCAAATGCTCCACAGAAAATAAAGCCGTCGGTTTATGGCCATATTTTCGAATCTGAACTAAAAGATCCGTGCCACCACCTAAGATACTCCCCTCAGGGTAGACCCCAAACAGTTCTCTTAACTCCTCCAGGGTACGTGGGAACAAAACATCCATTACTCACACCTCCCCTTCAGCAAGGCAGCCGCTGCTAGAACAGCTTCGACAATTTTCTGATAGCCGGTACAGCGACATAAATTACCACTTAGCCCGTCTCGAATTTCCTCACTCGTCGGCTGCGGGTTACGATGCAACAAATCTAACACTGCCAACACCATACCGGGAGTACAGAAACCGCACTGCACCGCACCATGATCAATAAATGCTTGCTGCACAACTGCAAAGCCACCCTTTGGTGCTACGCCTTCAATGGTGGTTACTTCCATACCTTCCAGCTGAGCCGCCAACATCAAACAAGACAGGCGGCTTGTTCCATTAACGAGGATGGTGCAAGCCCCACATTCGCCTGCGCCACAACACTCTTTTACGCCAATCAGTCCCATATCTTCCCTTAAAAGATCCACCACCCGCCGATCAGGCTGGGTGTCTACGACTGTCTCCTTACCATTGAGCATAAATTTCACTCTCATCGCACACCCTCCTTACCGGTTTGACGCAGAGCTAATAATATTTTTTCCCCAGTCAGCGTTCCCTGAGTAAGACGTGTCCCGATAATCCCAGCAAGACCATTGGATATGGCTGCTAAAATGCCATCGATACTGATTTCTCCCGCACCTTTCATACCATAGGGTCCATCGTCCTCTGCCAGAGCTACGACAACTGTTTCCATATTAGGGATATCCATTGCCGTTGGCAGGATATAGGTCGAAAAGTCATTCGTCCTGATCTTCCCGTCTTCCAGAGCAAAATCTTCAAATAAAGCATAGCCAATTCCCTGGGCCGCACCACCTTGGATTTGCTGTTCAAAAACCTGGGGATTTAGCACACTCCCAGCCTCAATACAGTTGAGCAGATCACACACTTCCACTTCCCCTGTTAACGTATCCACTTGTAGCCTAACCAACTGTACACCATAGGAAAATACCCGATGAGGAAACCCATGAAGCCGAAGATTTCCCCCTGTCGACAACACTTGTTTATTGACGGGACAAGTGTAACTATAGGTTGTTATTCGTTCACTGTCATCCATAAACCCAGCGACCATTTTCAGCGGAACTTCCCGGCCCGAGGGCTGATGTAAGATTCGTCCAGGTAATAGCACTAGATCCTGAACACTCAGTTGTTCGAGGAGCTGAAACGAAAACAACAGTAATGCTCTTGCCAAGATTCGTTCTTTCAGTATATTTGCCGCTCCAATGAGCGCATTGCCATAGGTAAAGGTCGTCCGACTGGCAGAAGAGGAAGCAGAAGGGAGTGTCTGGGATGTATCCGGCAGAACCAGCTCCATCGTGTCATACCCTTGGAACAGAATATGCCCAACAATTTGCATATAAGTGGAAGCATTGCCCTGTCCCATATCGACGACTCCAACATAAACACGTATACGACCATCGGTAGAAAGTTCTAGCTTAGCGTTGGCATAATCAGGAATAACCGGCCCAAAACCAACGGCATGATAACAAGCTGCCAAACCGACGCCTCGCCGTTTAAAGGGTGGAGAACTATTCTGCCACGATTGCCGTTCACGCCATAGGCGATGTTCCTGAACTTTTGCCAAACATTCTCCAATCCCTACCGTTTGCGTCAGCAACACTCCGGTCGGTGTAACACTGCCACGGCGCACAGCATTTTTCAGCCGAAACTGGAGGGGATCAAACCCTCCGACCTTCGCTAGTTCATCAACGACCTGCTCGATTCCCGCAGCTACCTGCGGTACACCAAACCCTCGAAAGGCACTCGCAACGGGGTTATTGGTATAAACAACCGCCCCCTTGATTCGCGTATGGGGAATACAATAGGGACCACCAGCATGTTCCATTGCTAAACCAAGTACCTCACCACCGAGTGCCGAATAAGCACCCGTATCCATCAAAATGCTACAGTCAAGAGTATGTAAAGTGCCTTCTCGGTCACACCCTAAGGTATAGTTCAGAACCGCAGGATGTCGTTTGGTTCCTGCTAGGAATCGTTCTTCCCTCGAATACCACATTTTTACTGGTCGCCCACCAGAATGAAGAGCCGCCAACGCCAAAAATCCCTGGACCGTAAGACCGTCTTTACCGCCGAAAGCACCACCTAAATGCGGCGCCATAACTCTAAATTTATTGGGTGATATTTTTAAGGCTTCTGCCAGTTCCAACCGATCACGAAAGGGTGTCTGAGTCGAAACTATCATGGCGATGGTACCGTCCTTCTCTAGCCATGCTACCCCGGACTCTGTTTCAAGAAAGGCATGATCTTGCCAGTTTAGTTTGATGGATACTTTTGCAGTAAACGCGCAGTCTGCTAAAGCCTCAGCACCGCGTCCACAGCTGATTTCGCCACGCAGTAGTACGTTGCCATCGACTCTCTCAGGATGAAGAACTACTGCATCGTTCGCTAGAGCTTCTTCTGGATCAAATACGGCAGCAAGGGGTTCATATTCCACCACAATCGCCGCTAGCGCCTGTTCTAGTATTTCTTTGGTTTCAGCCGTTACCAACGCAATGGCATCGCCATAATGACGCACTATACCATCGGCTAGTATCGGTTGATCCTTTTCGAAAATACCTAAGCGATTACTACCTGGTACATCTTGACTTGTCAAAACGGTAGCGACACCAACCATGTCCTTTGCCTGCGAACTATCAATACTCGTAAGCCTCGCATGGGGATAGGTGGCACGCTTGACCCCTACCCAAAGATGGTTTTCTGGATAATAATCCGCGGCATATCTTTCTTCGCCCGTAACTTTAGTCAGAGCATCGACTCTAAGTGCCGATCTGCCAATGACTTGGGGTTCACTCGTCAGCGGACGATTAGTTCTACTCATGATTTTCAATCTCTTTTCTGTTCATAAAGACATCTCCCTTTACTCTTATTTACTAACTCCTTAGTTCAACTTGAATGTGCCGGAGTTCTTAGCAACCGCACCAACAAGATCAAAGCAATCATTGCTGCGACCATCGTTGCCAACGGATGACTCCAAAACACCCCTCGCTCACCCCAATAGTTACCAATCCAATAGGCCAGTGGAACCCGTAATACAATGAGGTAAATAAAAGACACAGCCATCATGAAGGCTGGCCTTTTCAAGCCTTGCACTGTGCCGTAGAAGGCGAAGAGTACGGTAGAAAAAACAATTGCAATGCCCGATGCCTGAATGGCATAGCCGCTCAGTTCTCTGAGCTCAGCTGGAGGATTAAAGACAGCATTTAAGACATGTGGAAATGAAACAAATAACAACATAAAGGGCACTACAATGCCCAGGGATAAGGTAAAGAAAAATTTTACGCCGCTTCGAATACGTAGATAGTCTTGCTTTCCGGCATTAAAACTAATAAACGTTGCCAAAGCATTGCTCATACCCATAATGGGTAACATAACCATCATCTCCGTACGCGACATAATATTCCACGCACCCACTGCAACGGCTCCAAATTGGATGAGCACTCCATTCAAGAGTATTAACCCAAGCGGCGAAACCAGATAAGAGATAGCAATAAACATGCCTTGACTAGCAATGCGTCGCCAATATTTAATCATTCCTAGTGTAGAGATGATCGTCAGGCGTTTATGTCCAGCCACTTGCAAACGCCGGTTTAAGTAGATCCCAGCTCCGATTTGCCCAATCAAGGTACCCAGGGTTGCGCCAGCCGTCCCGAGACCCAAGCCGAATATAAGGATGGGATCGAGCGCCATATTCAGCACATTCCCCAGAATCATGCCCTTCATCGGAGTCACAGTATCCCCTTTGACGATAAACAAAGCTTCCGCACTCATTACATATCCCATAACGGGAAAACCCGCAACCAACCAAAAAGTGAATCCATAAATATGGTCCATGACCCTTGCATCAGCGCCCAGAAACGTAAAAAAAATGCGACATATCTCTGGCTGCATGAGAGGCAAGAAACAGATCATGATGAGCGTCATCAAAGGCAGTATGGACCTGCCCATCTGCTGGACATCCGCCTCATTACCAGCTCCCCGATCATGACTAATCAGCACCACACTGCCCATGGCAACTCCCTTTCCCAAGGAAAGAGCGATATAGGTTAAGGGTAAAACTAAAGAAATGGCGGCTAAAGGCAGTTCACCTAACCAAGAAATAAAAATTGTATTCACATAGGAATATAAATTTTGAAAAAATAAGGAGACCATTAAAGGAATGGCTAACCAAATCATTACCCGTGAAACGGGATCATTGGCCATATCTAATGGAGCTTTCATCGCAAAACCTCCCGTATCCCAACACTACTTCTGTAAGACATATGTAAGAAAGTAACAAGTCAAAGATGCCATGGATATTTTTCCGAATGTGCCTAACCTTAAATAATTGTTTTCAAAGCTCTAATAAATCCTTCCATTACTGGCACGTTATGTAGCGTCACCCGAATATGATTAGGAAACCGAAAACCAGTCATCGTCCGCACCATATAACCCATACGCATGAGTTTGCGATAGGCCAAGGTGTCGCTGAAGGGTAGCCGAATAGTAACATAATTACCTTCACCACAAATATAAGGTAGTCCTAAAGCATCTAGTTCTTGTTTCAAATAGTCCTTGGACTCCCTCACCAACGCCCTTGTCCGGGCAACATGGGTACCATCATCCGCTAAGGCCGCTAGAGCCGCTTCCTGCGCTAAAGCATTCACCGAATAAACAATGCAGGTGCGACGAATGACATTCACTATGTCAATATTTCCTGCTAAATAGCCAATACGCAGGGCTGCCAAGGCATACATTTTAGAAAACGTACGGAAAATAACCAAGTTAGGATACTCCTTGATAAGACTCATCCCGTCGGGAAAGTCCACTGCCTCGGCAAACTCGGCATAGGCTTCATCCACCACGACAATCTGCCGTCCGTTCACCTTGTCCAGAAAGGCCCGTAAACGTGTCTCGCTCCAGTAAGCCCCCGTGGGATTATTAGGATTGCAGATAAAGATAATTTTCGTCCGGTCATCCACTGCTGCTAACATCGCTTCGTCATCAAAACCATAGTCTTTTAGGGGTACCAAGCGACTTTCAAATCCTGAAAAATCCGCCACCCACTCATAAACGGCAAACGTCTTATCTGCTGTGATAATATTATCACCCTGCTGACAAAAAGCCTTGATCACAAAAGCGATGACCTCATTGGCGCCGTTGCCTACAATAAATGCATCGGGTGAAATTCCATAAATCTCGCCCAAACGTTGCCGCAAATGATAGGCATCACCGCTGGGATAAATGGCCGCCTGTTCTGGGACAAAACCCCTTATGACGTCTATGGCCTGTGGTGGTGGACCGATCACATTCTCATTATTGTTCATCCGACATAGAAAAGGAGTATTATACATCTGTTTCAGCAGATCATCCGGTTTACTCGGGATATAGGGCTCAATTTTATGAATATAGGGCGGGACTAACTGTTTGAGAGGAGGAAATTCGCCTGCCATATTATTCTCCTCCCGCATATTGGAATACAATAAGATCGCCCTGCCCACCCCATGGCAAAACGAACGCAGGCCTAAAACCTACTGCGCTAAGATCTTCCGACAGCAAAGACTCCAGTTCTTTACCAATATCGAGTTCAAAAAATATGCCTGCTAAGCCCTGTTGTTGCAGAGAAGAAACATAGTCCCGTAAAACTGCCTGAGCATCTGCCCCAACCACCAGAGCAGAAAGAACGGCCTGTTTTTGATTGCCATCCACTGACACGGCAAACACCGAATGAGGAACTAGTTTTTCTCCTGCGCGCTGAATGGAAATAATATTGCGTGGTAAAACAAGCCGTTCATAACATTTCTCCACAAAACCTTGCAATGAAGTATGAACAAACACCACCATTCCCGTATCCTCTTCTAATTGCCGATACAGTACAGCTTGATGGCTAGGTATTTCTTCCTTATTACTGGACTGGGACAGTCCCAGTTCCTCAAAATAATCGCGAGGCATCTCTCTTGTGGGCTGTCTAACGGCGATACCAACAACACTGGAACGAGCTAATTTTTCCAGGACTTTTTCGACTAATAGTGCAGCCAGTCCTTCCTGAAAAACATAGGGACCATACGCTTCCGCCAACTTGCCATCCCGCTTCCATACCATACCGCCGCCCACATTCCCTTTGCCATCAAGAGCCAATACCGTCTCATATTCACCACTATCGACCATATCGACAAACTTACCAGGAAAACGAAAAAAATCGGGAGCTGCTTCGCTATAACAACTTATTACCTGCTGAGCGAACCGCTTCAAATCTTCCCGTCCGCTGGCCTGAATCGCATAATTTCCCTTAGGTGGCATGGCCAATTGGGCTATCATTTCAGGGTACTGTTTTTCCACGAGAAAATACAACCCCATTTCCTTATCCTGTTCCATCACCAACTTAAATCGATCCACCATGCGGGCTGCTAAGAAAATACCCATCTCCACCAAAAACTCTTCATCGCCTATATCTGCGGCGGCCGTCTTATTCATGAGTCTTATGGGTAGAGAATGAGCTGAAACTAAGCAGATAATCTCCACATAATACCCACCAGACCTAGCGATCAGACGCATGGTCTCTCCCGTTCCTGCCTGAGCTGAAATATAGACAAATATCTCTTCAACCGCCAAACCCAGGCGTAGACTTCTCGAATCATCTAATCCAAATGCTTTAGCCGCATTTTCCGTAAAGCCTGTGACCAAGGATAACATCTCCATCGCCAACGGTGTTCGCAGTTCCGCCACTTTATGGTCTTCCATAATCAACCTCCTCGTAGATCGCATATTTTTACAAAACTCAATTTCTCATCGGCTGCCACGATGGGAGCATCCATGTTTCACTAAACTACTCTTCATACAAAGTCTTATATGCCAATGTTTTAAACAAATATCTTAGAAATTGTTGTAAATATCATAGAAAGATATTTGCAACAATTTCTAAGATATTTACTTGTTCTCATTCTTCCTCATCATCTTTGTCCATCATCCTTATACACATTTCATCGAGTACAGCAGTTCTTTGACTTGCTCATGAATCCCACTCGCTTCCATCTATAACATATGGTAAAGGCACCTCCAATTTTTTTTGGCAAGGCGTTGAAAGCAGACAAGGGCGAAGGTATAAAACTTATCGCCCACTGTCGAAATTCCGTTGCCTAAAAAATACGTTCTAAACTCCAGACATGACATCAGCGGCTAGTTCATCAAGGTTTTAATTCATTGGCGATATAATCAGCAAAATCATTCAGGGTCTTAAGCTTTATAAAATCATCCATTCGGATCACACAATCAAATTCTTCCTCAATCTCCACAACGACTTCCGAAATACCCAGCGAGTCAAGACCTAAAAATGATAGTTCTGTATCATAACTGGTGTTTTCGATATTACCTCCCACATGCTTTTTAAGCATTAACTCCAATTTTTCCAGAATTACATTTCTATCCATATAAATTCCCCCTCTTATTTCTTGAGTTTCTCAATTGCTTGTTCCTTGAGTTTAAATTTCTGTACCTTGCCACTTGCTGTTTTAGGTAATGAATCTACAAAATAGATATATACAGGCACTTTAAAATAAGCTATTCTTTCCCGACAATACTTTTTCAGTTCGAGCTGCGTTGCAATTTCACCCCCTTTCAAAATTACAAAAGCAACCGGTTCTTCCCCATAGTATTCTGATGGAATTCCAACCACTTGTGCTTCTTTTACTTTATGGTAGGACATCAGGTATTCTTCAATCTCAAGTGGAAAGATGTTTTCTCCCCCACGAATCAGCATTTCCTTCATTCTGCCTACAATGCTGATATTCCCTTCTGTATCGATAGCTGCCATATCCCAGCTGTGGTACCAGCCTTCATCGTTAATTGCTTTTTTTGTCACTTCAGGCTTATTATAGTAACCCTTCATAACGCCTGGGCTTCGGAGTAATAATTCACCGATTTCGCCCATTTCCAGCTCACGTTCGCCTACAGTTCCAACTATTTTCGCCTCCACCCCTTCCAAGAGGCTGCCGGTAGAAATACACTCTGACTCTTGCATATGACTGATCCTATTGCCGGATACAACGATTGTTTCCGTCGCACCATAACAATTCCAGACTTCTTTAATGGCGGTTCTTTCTAAAATCCGGTTTGCCGTTTCTGTATGCAAAGAAGCACCTGCTGAAAGCGCTTTGCTTAATGAAGATCCATCATTCTTTAACGTTTCCAGCGCATCCATCCATCCGATAAACATTGTCGGTGTGCCGCACAAGACTGTTGCTCCGGTTGTTCGAAGGGCTAGCACTATTTGATTCGCCTGACTTTGTTCACAAATAACGCAGGCACTACCCATAAGTGCAACCAAAATAGCCATACCTGTGCCAAACACATGAAAGAGCGGAAGTGGTACGCACAAGCTGTCTGCTTCTGTAAAGCTCAAGTGTTTATGGAGTGAACGAATGGCTATAAGAAAATTTTGATGGGATAGCATCGCGCCGTTAGGTTCTCCGGTTGTCCCTGAAGTAAACAGAATAAATACTGTATCATCTGCGCTAACCTGCATCTTCCGTTTTGTAAAAACAGAGCCCTCTATTCTTTCAGCAGCAATAAATACATCAGACCACATCAGCATACCCGGCAGTCTTTTTTCACCTAAACCAATCACATAACGAAGCTTTGGTAATTTATCGCTTTTCCATTCCCCTGGAGGCTTCTCCAAAAGCTCAGGACAGAGACTTCCGATCGTTTCAAGATAGTCATTGGTTGGACCTTGATTGTCGGCAACAAACAAAGCAACGACATCCGTCTGTTTCAGGGCAAACTCTAGTTCCAGCATCCGATAACTCGTATTAATCATGACTAACGGTGTTCCAACCGCCGCGCTTCCATACTCAAGCACTAGCCACTCCGGACTGTTCGGTGACCAAATGGCTATCTTTTCACCGTGTTGGATTCCCAAGGCTATTAACCCTTTGGCGACCGTGCCCGCCTGTTCCCACAACTGTCCATAACTAAGATCTACACCCTTTTGCGGAAACAGCAATGCTGAATTATTTTCTCTTGCCCCAGCATTGTACTCAAGCAAATCCCATAAAGTAGCTCCCTCTACTTTAAACATACCTCTCACCTCAGCCTTTTTTCATAATCTGCTTGAACCATTGCCAAGACTTCTTTGCCATGTTTGGAATAAACCATAATTTTGCTAAAGTCAGGCTCATGCAGAGTTTTTTGCATTAAAAAGCCGTCGTGTCCAAACCACCTCGGCAGGAGTCCTCCCAACCAATACCCTTCCTTGCGCAGGCTTTCTGTTGCCTGGTCAGCTAACGGCTTATTAAGTGGAATAATAATTTGATACACCTTACTACCACAGTCTCTTAGCTCATTCTGCGTTCTGTCCAGCCATGATGGAAAATCAATCCCTATTTGAGAAACTGTTATTCTTGTAATACCAGCACCCGACATAATACTAATATTCGCACTGGTATTTGATCCATCTTCAATATTGCTACCCGGTTTTAAAAATTTATGACCGAAGTCAAACGGTGCATACAGTTTTTTCAGTGTATCCTCGTAGGCAAGAGGTAAATAAACCACCCGACTATCTGGATTAAAAGCCTGAAATAATACGAGTGCCGATACACGGCTATTTATATTTTGTCCACGTTCAGACAGTTTCTTATAGGCATCTTCCGGCATCATATCCACTTCCAGGGCGCACGCTACCTGTCCGCTTTTAATAGCTAACATCTGACTTACCAGATGATTGCAAACCGCTTCGCCCCAGATTTGTCCTACACAATGCTTCTTTGGCAAACTATTGTACATATAATGCATAAGCTGGACTGCTACATTTTGAGTACGGTAATCTTCTAGAACCATAAGCCCGCCGCCCTCATACAGTTCAGGATTTGTAGGCACAGACCTGAATAATGCCACTGTACCGATTAAGCTCCCATCCGATAAACGGGCTACAACCCTATAAGAATCATTAGTTTGTGCCTGTTCTACATGCCAATCCGCACTATAAATATCCGGCAAAGGAAAGTATTCACCATATATAGCCTGATATAAACCGACAACCCCTTCGGCATCTTCCGACTTGAACAGATCGATCACCCAGGGTTGCCCTTGTACAGTTTTCTCTTCTTGTATGTCCATCTCCATCTCCATCTCTTTTAATACACATCAGTAAATTTCTCTCTATGAACTTAAACTCTTTTCTATAGGTGTGAGCAATCGTCAGCTCAGTAGAGTTTTAGGTATAGGACGGAGAATATCAGATCGGATTTAGAGGTTTGGTTGATTGGTGGCAAATGGAACGTCCCCGTGGCTTATGATTTCCTTCTCCTGGTTAAACCGCGCCCTAACATAATGTTCCAGGCTATATTTCCATTCCGCGCAATCGGGCCAGTCTTTGTTGACGAACATGGCCCGGTAGCCGCAGCCTCCCATGCAAATAGGCAGCATCTTGCATTCCACGCAGTCGGCATACTCGAAAGGTTCCCAGGTGAGCCAGCGGATTTCATGCATGCGCTCATTCTTGCCCCGTTGTTTCAAGTCCATAATGTTACCGATACGGACAGGCTTGTCGCCTATTTCAGACCAGCACTTGTACATGTCGCCGTCTGGGTCGAGAACAAAGGCGTTCATCCGGTTGGCTCCACAGGCATAGGCAATACGGGGATAATAGGGCATTTGACCTATTTTGAAGTCTCTTTGCCGCAATGTCTCGTGGAAGGTTTGGTTCAATACCGTGAATTCTTCCATGGTTGCACAGGAGCTTTCGATGGACTTGCAGCCCGCCGTATCGGCTGAAACGTGGCCCAGGTGGATAGCTATGTCCTTTAAATTGTTTTCCTCTAATATATCCAGGAGTTTCAATGCTCCGTCCATATTGGAACGGTCTACATTAACTCGTAGAGATACTTCCAGTTCATTGGCCGTTAGCAACTTGATGCCTTCCAGAACCCGGTCGAAGGTTGGACCGCCATCACCCTTAAGCATCCTTCGGCTATTATGCACAGCTGGCGGCCCGTCAAGCGTAATCTGGAAAGTTTCTATCCGGCTGTCTTTTAGCTTTTGCACCACGTCCGGGTCTTTGGTAAGCAGGTAGCCGTTGGTAATCATTCCGGCGGAATAACCAATCTTGTTTTCTTCGGTGATAGCAATAATTTTCTGTGTCAGGTCAAAGATGATTTCTTTGTCCAAGAGCGGCTCGCCACCGTACCATGTTATGAATACAAAGTTTACTGTTTTGGCCGCCAGCTCAATATACTTCAGCAACTCTTGCTGCACGTTCTCCGGCATGAAAGCATTTTGACCATCCCTTTTGCCCTGGTTTTCTTCCGATTGTTCATAGCAATAGTTGCAGGCAAAGTTGCATCTCAGGGTGGGGGCGATGGTAAGTCTCAAACCCATCCGGTTGTATTTACTGCTGTTATAGGCGAACTTCAATATTTTCAGTTCATCGACTGCGTCATCCAGGACGTATCCCCCCTGCTTTAGCCCGTCGATAAACTGCTTCGTGTCTGCAGGCAGGGTATCGTAGTCAAACTGCTGAAGGTTCAGCAAATCTATGTGAGTATTCTTCACTTCAGCCAGCGAAGTGGTCAGACTGTTAAAAAGTATTACCTTATCCGAGACGTCAGTAGGCCAGATAAAGTTGTATATGGATGGTTTTATTGTATTTCAGCTCCTTAAAAACGGCCTAATATTAAAAACAGCCTATCATCGTCGGTCTTGTCGTTGGACGGTGTTCGTTTCGAGGCACTTCAGCAATAGGCATATTGTGAACAATAATAAGGAGAGCATCGGGGCGGCGTAATCTCCCCGCCCCGATCTCTACAATACCAAGTGCCGCAGTTTGGCGGGTTATACTCTCCCGCGCCAGAAACGACCTCCAATTGTTCATCAGTTAACTCCTCAGGATTAGAGGGTTGTACCAAATAGACCACTTGAGCCGATTCCTCAACAACTTTAACCTCGACATCTTCAGGGACTTGAAGACCCAATTGCGTCTTCGAAGTTTCTTTTGGATTAGCCACCAGCGTTTCCTTGAAGTCTTTGTCTGCCTGCGCCTTCTTGATGATTTCCTTTTCGAGTTCCTCGCGGGTCATGGTCTTTTTGTTTTTACTCATTTTGTTAGCCTCCTTAAATTTGATTTCAGACATTTATTCGCACGAGATGCAAAAGTGTTAGTATTTTTTCGTCATACTTTTCGCCCTATAAATTGTTGCTACAAATCATAAAAAGCTTACCATATATCTTTCGACAGAAAAATCACACCGGGGTGATGATCTTTAAAATAATCTGCCTGCTATTCGACACAGGGTATGATGAATAAAGAGATGCAATGTTGCAAATGAAACCGATGGCTTTTTGTTAGAACAAAAATACGAAAAGCAAAACTGTGGCATATACCTTCCATATTTTCTTGCGTAGGCCTCAGAATATATTTTTGTGTTCCAATCGAAATTTTTGTGTCTGTAATAATCTCTTAAGCTTAACAGGCCTGACCATTAACACCATACTTACAAACCTGCTCTTTAAAGTCGTGGTAAATCTGTTCCGACGTAACCCTTCTATTCGTTGCGGTATTATTCATAGCCGTCCTCAAGCTTTTTCAGCCGTTGTCCGACAGCGGGTCCACCTGCCGCCCAAGCAAAGTGTCTCCGAGTTTATGGGATACTTAAAAGGAAAAAGCGCACTGATGATTCATGCCCTTACAGGGCCAATATCAAACCACCCGTTGAACGGGCGGTCCGGTGATTTTTCCTTTATTAGTAATGTGTCAAATAATAGCAATTACCGCAGATGCGTATCAGATATGATTCTCCTACAGATTCGAAATAAGGACAGTCTTTTTTATTATTCGAGTAATTATCATGGAACCAGTTTGGACCTTTGCCGGCACTACGCGCCGCACCGCAGCTGCAATAGAACGTCGATTGGATGGGGGGATTTTTAGCATAGTGACCTTTTCCACTAAGGGGATCGGTATAGCCTCCGGACACCCGCTCCATATCTCCGTCTTTCAGTTCCTCGGCTTGTTTCTTGTTTTCTTCACTCATAACTGTTTCCTCCTTAAATTTGATTACATACTTTTATTCGCTGGAAATTCGAAAGCGTTAGGTATTTTCTAAAAAAATTTTCATATGCAGTTGTTACTTCCACGAAGCCGGTTTCATCTCAAAAACATCGTACCATAGGTCTTTCGACAGAAAAATCACACCGGGGTGATGATTTTTGAAATAATCTGCGGTCTATTCGACACATGGTGTGAGAATTTTTGTATTTGCCGCGTGCAAAACAAATGTGTCTTATTGTAAGACAAGAATGACTCAAGTCAAACAAGGTGATCCACGCATTGCGCGGATCACCTTGTTTTTTGTGTACCTTCAAATTTTCTTGGATCTCCTTAAATTCAATTGCTCTAATAAACCATTGGTAGGCTGAAATTAAACTGTTCACCATCATTAGTTGAGCCTTCTAGCAGTATTCGCATTCGCGGGGACAGGTTTACTGTCCACTCGTCCTTGGTATTTAATCCTTCTCGGCGGTGCAATGTTACAAAATAACAGCTCTTACAATGTTCAGGCCATTGGTGTTTTCATACGAGAGGGATTGAACTTTTTTCCGAACCAGGAAAAGACCAAGGCCTCCAATATCCCGCTCTTCTGCAGATAGGGTTGTATCGGGCTCTTTCGCCGTAAGTGGGTTAAAAATATCTGTATCGTCAGATATTATTAGGACGCTCTTCCCCTTTTCGGTGTGAATCTCAATTTCAATGCTATTATCTGCGCCTGTTTGTTTACCATATTTCAAAATATTGGTGACAAGCTCTTCGATGATCAGCTGAATAGTAAATAGTTTGGTCGATAATAGTTCATTTTTTTCACCAAGTGCTTCAATCTCCCTGTTCAGCAGCTCTAAATTAAACTCCGCTAGTGTTCTTTTATGGTGATAGTCCATCGGGTTCTCTCCTTTCCCTTTTTTCTTCGACTTCGCTATACGCTAAAATAAGATCCCGGTAGTCCAAACCATCTTTCAGTAAACGTATTTGCCGTTTGGCAGGACTTTCCATTAAATTATTCCCCTTGATAAGACGTCCCAAACAATTCTCTTCACCGAAATTTCGTTTTTTCAGTCCTTCCCAGGCAATAGCCACCAAGTTAGTTAGAAAATGGTTCATCGTTGCTTGCTGTACAATCGTTTCTTGGCAAACTGCCTTACGCCGCAGTTCTGAGTTGGTCATTTCCAGCTTGTTTTCTCTCCAAAAATCATCGACTAATGCCCTAGCCTTTCGCTGGTTTTCTGAAATGCCCGTGTAAAAAGCAGTGGGTATAAAAATCTCTGCCAGAGGTTGGGTGCAAGTTTGCCTTATTTCAATGGTTCCATATTTGCTGACTGCAATCGGTTCAAGGGAGCGAAAGCATACGATGTCTTCCTCTAAATTATTGTGGTCTGCAAAATACTTGGAAAATTCAACGGGTTGGATTGGTTTAAATCTATCCTTACCATCACTGACTACAAAGAGTTTGAGGTCCATCAAGCGATTTACAACCTCCTCAAGCGATCGGTATTCCTGATCATAGGCCTCTGTATTCGGTGATTCACATAACCTCCAGAGTGTATCGCGGAAACACACAGTAGGGTTTTCCAGTTCTTGGCGCAGGTTTAAGGGAAGCTTCGCTTGCCAAGCGCTGGTTTGTTCATGGGGAAAGGGAAGGGAATTCGCAAAAAGCAGTCCATCCACAAAGGCTAACTTCCCCAAGAGGTTCAAGCGATCCGGCAGTGCAGGCAGGCTTATGTCAAGATGCGTCTGGGTTGACGCAGAAAATGAATGAAAAATTTCTCCGTCATGATGGGTCGTGAATCTCTTTAAGAACTCAGACTTTGCCATCATTGATGGCGTATTCAGCGGTGTACTATTGGCATACTGCGCATATGGATTGGTTCCCATGCCGCATATGCGATAATTATGTTTCTTCTCCAGCTTTTTCAAAGCCCCTAAATAGTTATAAAAACTAGCAGCGATTTCCTGGATACTTCGTTTTCTCCCCATTGAGAATTCAAGGGTGTTAAGGCTCGTTTCAAAGGAACAGCTATCGCCATTGTCCTTGACGACTGCGATCGGAAAGCCCTCAAGCGTGAATTTGGCAGGCCTGAAATCAAACCGATCGACTAATAGCTCAAACATGGCTTGCGCAAAGTCTGGTTCCACTGGTTTCTTATCCAAATTCACCACAGGCATTTCGATTTCAACGCCCACATACTGCCCCGTTTTTCCAAGAAACTTATCGATAAAATGATGATAGATCAAGTCTTTTGCTCTACTTCTCATCTTGAGGTTCTCTCTTTTCTCGGCTTATTTTTCGAATTGCCATAATGGTAATATCATCGAATTGTGGTGCTTCACCGACAAATATATCCACATCCGCTTTGATTCCCTTAACTACCTCATGGATGGACGATACTCGTACCGCCTTCACAATCTCTAGCAACCGTGCATCCCCGTACAGTTCATTGTCCTTATTGGTTGCTTCTGTAACGCCATCGGTATATAAGACAAAGGTCTCCCCTTCCAGAAGTTGCATGTGCATGATCGGATAGTTGATTCCTTCCATCGCTGCAAGAGGAAGTTTATGTTTGATTGGAATGAATTCAACCGTACCATCTCTGTGCATGATAACCGGAGGATTATGCCCTGCGCAGGCGTAAGAAACCTCTCCTGTCTCTAGATCCATGATTCCCACATACGCCGTCACGAATAATTGGGCAGGATTTTCCTCACAGAGCAAGTTGTTGGCCATGCACAAAAGCTCATCAACTGTTCCGGTATTTGCTTGGGCCGCAGTTTTGATGACCATTTTAGCGACCGTCATAAACAGGGCTGCGCCGACTCCTTTTCCTGAAACATCGGCAACGACGAAACAGAGTTTATCCTCGCCAACCATGAAGAAATCATAGAAATCTCCCCCTACCTCCTTGGCCGGAAGCATCATGCCGGTGACATCATAGCCTGGGCAGTCAATCATCTTAGGTAACATGCCAAGCTGAATATTTCTAGCTACGTCAAGCTCAGATTCCAGTCTCTGCTTTTCTGCTGCCGATTTTGCGACCTGTCCCATGTACTCTTTTAGGCGAAGGGTCATGCCATTAAACGTGGCGGCTAGCATACCCATCTCATCCGTACCGAGGTCTGCGAATTCATAGTCCAGATTGCCGTCCCCAATTATCTTTGCTCCGTCGGCCAATATTCCTACAGGCTTTGTAATCGACTTGCTCAGACGAGTGGAAGTCATGAAGACCAGAATTAAGAGAAGAAGAATGATAATCAGGAAAATAATAAAGACCTTCTGGGTTTCATCGATAATCACCTGTTCCATTTTAGCCCCAGTATTGGATACCGAGTCAGCGACTGACTGCACCGGTGCCATCATCACGTCATAATCCAGCACCGTAACCATAAGCCAATCCGTGGATTTAATCTGGGCATAGCCGATGATGGAGCGATCGTCGGAATAATAGGCTGACATTGCGGTTTTTAAATCAATGCTACTGATAAACTTTTTAAAAAACGACTCGTTTTCCGTTTCTTTTATGCCCTGAGAGCTGAGTAACACGGTTCCCTGCCTGCTCATGATAAAGGCTGATATAAAGGAACTATTTTTTACGTTGAGAGTCTTTTCCGAGATTTCACTGACGCGAAGATCAAAGGCCAGCACCCCAAGGAGGGTACCCTGTTTGTCATAAATCGGAGTGGCGCAAGTGATATAGTTTCTGGAATCTGTACCTATGTAAAGATCCGACCAGCGACTAGTGCCTGCAGCGACAGCATCCTTATACCAGCTTCTCGTACGCATATCTGATTTTTCTACTGACTCATAAAAGATATTAGTGCTTGAAATAGCCATCCCATTTTCTAGGACAAGGTAGGCCAACGAAATATTCGGCTCAATGCTCAATATATTATCGAACATGGGTGTCGTCGCACTCAAGACTTTAAGGGTTTGACGAACTTCCTCTGCATTGATGTTTGCTGCCTGTGAGATAATATACTCCTGATGTCTGCGGAGAGCGATAGGGCTGTTGGTTCCGCCATTATTATAGAGGGTTTCAATATCACCCTTGAGCGTATTAAGTTCGCCCATAATTCTCTCAAAATTTATGTTAATGGTCTGTGCATAATAATCTGCCAGAGAAACAGCCAGCTTAGAACTACTTTTCGTAATTTCAGTGACATTTTTCTCGTAGAGTTCGTCAATCGCCACTTTGTTTTCTTCCTGAAAGGTTGCTTTAATATCATAAAATCCATAAATGGAAACCGCACACAACAAGAGGGTGACCAATAAGGATAATCCCAGAAGAGATAATAAGATCTTTTTACCAATGCTCATGATATACCTCCGCCATTCATCGTCCTTCATAATCACTCTTCATCCAATCGTAAGACACCCACCTTTTGTAAGTGGGTGTTCCTTAACTTTATCTCCACCTTTTGGGCATCAAAACTTCACGTGTTACTCGATGGTTAGAATTTCTGTGAAGCCAGTTACCTCGAAAATCTCCATGATTGTCTCATTAACCTTAACAATCAGCATTTTCCCCTGCGTGTTCATCTGCTTCTGCGCGGCGAGAATGACGCGTAACCCCGCACTAGAAAGGTAGACCAGTTCGGCAAAGTCCATCACAAGTTCTGTTATGCCTCCTAGGTTAGCTTTAAGTTCCATCTCCAACTGGGGGGCGCTACTGCTGTCGAGCCTGCCCTCAAAAGTCAAGGTTAATTTGCTTCCATCCTGTGTCTTGTTGATTTTCATGCTAATTCTCTCCTCTCTCAATCTCTTCAAACTTTTGCTACAATTGTTTCTTTAAAACTCTGTGCAAGCCCATCAAGGACCTCGTAGAAGTCGTCCTTAGCAAGCACAATTTTTTTATCAAGCTCAACCATATCAAAGCCAATGATCTCTCTGAGCCTGTCGTCGAACGCAGGTATCATAATGGTGAGCTGTTCCATATAGCGCAGCTTTAAAAACAGTTCAAGATCCTTCCACGCTTCGTTTGGCAGGGTGTAATTTTCAAGATAGCCGCGTTTGAACGAGTCGAGCATACCATTTTTGTATAGTAGGTCACGGCGCTTTATTTGTGGCATAAACTTAGGTTCCTGTATCCATTGGGATATGGATGTCACAATGTCAAACATATAGTAACCGTAGCCGCAATCGTCAAAATCGAACACCCAGATGTCGTCATCGCTGGAGAAGTAATTGCCTGGCCAATAGTCGCCGTGAATCATGCCATAGGTTTGTGGGGTTTTAGGTATGCTCATGATTTTCGCCTTAGTTTCATTCATGATGTCGAGTATTTCGTCTGTAAGAGCATGCCGAAAGCTGTTAAAATCAAAGGTGGCTTTCTCATGCCAATGACAACGCCTATAGCGGAAGCCCTGAGCATAACCGTCGGCACTTGCTTTGTGCAGCTTGCCGAGTGATACGCCTACATTGTAGAAGTAGTGGTTATTCCAGTCCTCGCACGTGAGGATTTTACCCTCAGCTCTCCTGAAAAGCGTTGCCCTGTACTTATTACCGCCAACCTCAAACTCCTCGACTGCCTTGTTTTTCGCGGAAGCATAGGGCTGGCAAACGGTCGTGTGAAATTGCTTGAGATCGTCCACCCACATAAACTCGCTCATCACCTCTTCACGCGTTCGCAGCTCTGCCGGACTCACGCGAATGACCACCGAGCAATAGTCCATTGCAAAAACGAACGCATAATTGCGGGTGGAAAAATGGCGGCTGGCATTCGCAATGTCCAGCGAATATTTCTCGAGCAAAACACTACGGATCCCCTCAAAATCTTTGATAATAGCCCCCCCTTTTTCAAACTTGTCATTATTCTACCGGTTTATACACGTCTTATAGATCATTCCGATTCTATCGGCGGCTAAAATGAAAGACGAGAATAACCATTTGACGCTTATTCTCATCATTTCACCTTCATTATTCCCCATTGCCATTTTGAACTCGGCTTCCACCTTAACGTTTTGTTCCAAACGACATCGCAATTACAGGTTTAATACTTCACAACATCGTAGCCTTTCTTATCTAATTCATTCAGATTACTGTAATACATGTGCCCATAATATTTGCACGCTCCACAGCTTTTCGAATCAGGCCTGGGACCATCGTAATTGTCGCACTTGTTGATATGGCCCAGGTTTTTTAATAATTCTTTTCCGGATATTTTTTTATGACTACATTTGTAATATTCCTGATACTCGGTGTAAATAACCATTGCCATCCCGCCTGATATACTGGCCATTTCCTCATCGGTAAGTTCACTCGCTCTGCTTTTGCTTTCTCCACTCATGCTTGTTTCCTCCTTTTAAAGGCTTGCATCTACTGATTCGCCTTAGATGCGAAAGTGTTAGGCTATTTTTAAGAATTATTCTGATATGAGGTTGTCGCTTTAAAAACGCAGGTGGGTCATATATAATTCATAACTAACTTTACCATAGGTCTTTCGACAGAATAATCACACCGGGGTGATTATTCTTTAAATAATCTGCGTGCTATTAAATGACGGTGTGAGGATTTTTTTTGTTCCTGATTGCTGCCTCCTTTTATAAACTTTATGAATACCGTGTCAAAACCGAGCTTTTTAAAGTATTGATCTGAATAGCCATTAATCGGCAACAGGTGCTCATATCTCCTACGCTGCCGTTAAATTGTGCCGATTCCGTATCCCTTAGCCCTGTGCGTTTGAATCGCATCTTCGTCCATAATACCCATATCCTTAAAGTAGATGCAGCTCTTACAATGATTGTATTCCTTGGGTTCTTCCTTCTTAATAAATTTAGGGCAGACACCGACTATCCTCTCAATCATCATGTAACTGCTGACATCCAGCCATCTGATGTCAGCGCAGGAACATCGATAACCATGTAGGCCAGTAGCCGCATTCATTAAAACCAATGACTTCCCTGCAGCAACTTGGCCCATCTCCTCATCGGTAAGTTCAATCCCTCCGTTTTTGTTTTCTCCGTTCATGCTTATTTCTTCCTTTTTAAGGCTTTCATCTGCATAACCGTTTGTACTGGCAACTAGCAGGGCTTTGTCCCCAAAGGCTTTGACAAAAAAACCGAGATTTAAAAGTTCTCCCTCTCCCTACACATATTTAGAGGGGGTAATAAATGCTCTTCTCATGTTGAGGCCTCCCTGTTTCATCCCCAATAACGACAACTGTAGGCGCCAAAGCCGCAAAAATGAACACAGCCGGATTACTTGCACGTCTGGGGTAAAGTTTTTATTTTTCGCTTGTTTCTGTATGTGAAGAAAAGTATAATAAAGATATTTTATGAAAACGTAAGCAAACCAAAATATAACCGTATTAACGCTAAGGAGAACATATATGTCCGCAATAAATTTTATGAATGATAAATTCGTCCCCACTTCACTGCCTGAAATCTGTGCACCGCGGAAGGAATTATTGAATCTCTATCACAAAGCTGCAGATAACCGTCTGGCGGTTATCTGCGCACCTGCGGGATACGGAAAAACGGTTTCCACGCTGCTGTGGATCAGGGATTCAGGTCGCAGATCGATTTGGATCGGACTGGATGAATACGACAACGCCCCCTTTGTGTTTTATAAGCTCTTTTGTACCGGTATCCTATCAGTACAGCCTGATAATGTAAAAATGCAGGAGATTTTAAACAGTAACGCCTTTTATTCATCTCCCGTCGATCATACCATCAACTTCCTTCTGGAATTTGCCCAGGAAGAAGGAGCCTATGTTCTGGTGCTTGACGACATACATACGATTACCAATAAGAAAATCCTTAAATCCCTGCCCTTCATCTTAAAGCGTATGCCTTATTCCTTCGACATCCTGCTGCTCAGCCGGAACAAGCTTCCAGAGGAACTAAACGATTTTGTCGAAAGCAGAAACGGAGTCGAGATTACAGCCAGCGACCTCGCCTTTTCGATGGACGAAATCCAAAAATATTACAGTGCCCTGGGACGCGGAATAACAAGAGCACAGGCGCAGGCGTTTTTCGATGCTACCGGAGGATGGGCTATCGGAATCAACGCGCTTTCTCAAAGTGAAACACTGAACGCCCCTCTGGGAAACGGGCGGTTCCTTGAGAATTATATTAATAAGCATATTTGGGAACGGTGGGATACACAGCTGCGGGAGTTTATGCTGGTTACTTCCGTAGCCAATGAGATGGATGCCGAGCTGTGCACTCTTCTGACCGGAGTGGAAAATGCCGATGAGATATTGGACAGACTACTGATTCAAAACATATTTGCGCTCAAGACCTCATCACACACCTACCGGTATCACCATCTGTTTTTGGAATTTCTGCGTGAGAAGCTGAAGGAACGTACCGACATTGACGTTCAGGGATTGATTTTGAAAATTGCCGGTCTGTATTATGACCGAAAGGATTATTTCACGTCTCTGGCCTATTATGTTCGAACCGAAAGCCACGATGGCATTAACCAGTGCTTTTATCAGCTGAATTCCATTTACATGGATTTCAGCGTGGAGGAATGGATTAACTATTCTGCGACCTTTGTACTGGACAAGCTTCCCGAGGAGTTTATCAGAAACAATATCACTCTGCTGATTGAAGCCGCCTGGGCAAATTTTCTAAACGGTAATGCCGAAGCCACTCTAAAATATATTGATATCGCAAACACTTACGTTGCTTCCGAAAATAACCGCAAATTATTAAAAGAAGAGGATCTTCTCGGCTTTGCCTGCAGCATAGGCTTTGCCGATTTTCGCATAGGAATTCATGAATTTACCCAAGGGTTTTCCGAATGGGTAAGCACCTTGCCCGAGCAGAATTCAAATGATTTTAATTTTTATACACCGTCCATTACGCAGAATTTTCCTTATATGCACCGCTCCATCAGCGACTGTCTGGAATTAATCCCCGATATGGATAACCGTCTGCAGTCAATTATCGAGGTATTCGGCCACTTTTACCACACGGAAGCTGGCGCTTTCTGCAACAGCGTGAGGGCAGGACTTTATTACGAGCAAAATATGCTGGAAAAAGCGCAAGAAGCCATTATGCTGGCACAGTGCGAGCTTAAAAAAGAGCTTCGTTTTGAGATGCACTTCTGCGTTTTCATCCTTTTATCTCAAATATTTGATGCGCTGGGAAAAGCAAAGGAATCCGAGCGTGTCAAGGAGCGCTTAACCTCACGCATCAAAGAGGAAAATGCCCTGTATTTAAGCCCTAATTTTCTGGCGATTGACACAAAATACCGGTTGCGGGATGCTGACCGGAAGGCGGCAAAAATGTGGTTGGAACAGCACTTTGTCATTGAGGAGGAGCAGCTTCGTTTCTATAAGCTTTATCAGTATTTCACCACCGTGCGTGCCTATATTGTGCTGTCTGAGCGGGATATAGCTATGGAATATATTGAAAAACTGAAAAAGCTCAGTTTGGATTACCGCCGTCCACTGGATACGGCCGAAGTCGGTGTATTGAAGGCTGCACTGGAATGGGCGACTGGTTTTCGGAAAGAGGCCATCAAGACATTAAGCGATGTCCTGCTAGCAATGCAACCTTACCGCGTGATTCGCATTATCGCAGATGAAGGCGCCGCAGTGCTGCCCATCCTGAAAAAGATCGCTACCCTCGCAGACCGGACCGCTAGTCAGAATCAGCTGGACAGCCACTATCTGAATCAAGTTCTGCTTTGTGCTTATGAGGTTTCCAAAAAGCATAGAGGAATCACATTCTATCTGAATTCGAAACCGGTAAACCTGTCAAAGCAGCAAAAATATATTGTTCGATTGCTGGCTCAGGGGTATACGAATACGGAGATCATAAACTTAACAGGACTGACCATTAACACCGTCAAATCCCATACAAAGCTTGCCTATCAAAAGCTGGGTGTCAATAATGTTGCCGATGCAGTCATTGAGGCAAAAAGGCTGGGCATTATTGAATCTTAAGATTCATCATTTTTTTTAGCTTGCCGATGGCAATATGCTGCAGGTAGCGCACATTCACATGACTGATTTTCATTAAGTCAGCAACCTCAGGCGAGGTTTTCCGATAATAAAATCTCAGCAGAATGATTTCCCGCTCCCGCTCAGGCAGACGTTCCAACGCATTGCCAAGCTGTTCAAGCTGTTCGTCCAGAATCATCCGATCTAGCACTGGGAGCTCCTCCATTGAATAATCCACCAGAGCATCCTCCCTCGGATCAAATACCGGAGAACGATACTGCCTACGGAGATAATCATTCACCGTATTACGGGTGATCACGTAAACCCATGTGGAAAGGCCTGCTTTTAGAGGATCATATATATGCTGGTGCTCATGGACTTTCAAAAATACACAGGACAGCACATCCTCCACGTCCTGCGGGTGGTTTATCCGATTTCGAATATACTTGCAAACCTGCTCTTTAAAGTCACAGTAAATCTGTTCCGACGTAACCGTTCTATTCGTTGCGGTATTATTCATAGCCGTCCTCGGGCTTCTTCACCCGTTGTCCGACAGCGGGGTCACCTGCCGCCCATACTTCCAGCTCGTCGTCGGACAACTCCCGACGACCGCTGTTTATGCCGTATTTTGCGCCGACTGAGTCAGTCAGCGACTGGATCCGCTTATTCGGCATGAACTTATGCAAATCAAACAGACGGCCTAAGACTTCTCTTTTCTCCATATCGCTATGCAACATGGCTTCCTCCTTACGGCGTAATGCCCGTGACAGAAATGTTCGTTAAGTCAAGGATAAGTGGTTATAAGTGGTTTGGTTTCTCTCCCCCCCCCCCTCCACCGGAAGGCAAACCGGGACCTGATCCGTTTGCGTTCTGTGATGTGACATACTGCCATATATACCCCACACGTGCCGTAAAATGCTTGCAGGTTTCACAGCAATGCATGTTGTTGCTTGAAGACGCAGCGCTATGACTTGCACAGCTGTTCTGTTCACCCTCATAGTAACGCGCTTTGAATTCCGGTGGAGATAGGACTTGATTACATTCGACACTTACGCCGCGGACTGGAAATGATGACGAACAGTCACAGTTGCCCCCTGTACCTCCTACCACCTGGTTCATTTCTTTATCAGTAAGCTCTTGTGCCATGTTCTTGATTTCTTCGTTCATAGTAATCCCCCCTTCGTACTATAAGCCTGTGTTCTTAATCCTTTATTTCACGCATATTTGACTTATATCAGTCACATCTTACCTAAATTACATTTGGGGCACTTGTAGAGGTGAAACGGATAAGAAATATTGCAGGTATTGCAAAGTATCCAATTTGGGTAATATTTCTGATGATGGCAATGCGTGCATATGTAGCTGAAGTCACTATTTTCAAAATACCTATGGCATCTATCGCATTTCTCAACAGTCTCTTTAGACTGTGCACCGCCAGCCGCCTTTTCAATTTCCTCGTCTGTAAGTTCTAGGGCTTCGTTCTTGATTTCTTCGTTCATGACTGTTTCCTCCTTAAGATCCATCTCAGCATCGGAAAGTTCGAATGCTTTATTATCATTTTCAGACATAACTGTTGCTACCGCCGATTCTGATGCAGTCACCAGCCCAAACCTCCGCCTGAATTGGGGGGTGTTTCATAAATTGTTACAGATTCATACCATGGAGAACCGCAACTCGGGCATTTTGCGAAGGTATGAGAATAGATGCTTTGGCAAATTTGGCATCGTTTTTCTACTACCGTGCTTATAATCTCACCTCCGCCCACTGTTTTTTCGATTTCCTCGTCTGTAAGCTCGACGGCTTTTTCATTAATATCCTTGGTCAGAACTATTCCTCCTTAATTCGTTGGATTGTGTTTACCCGAGCCACCAAATTCAGCAATTCACTTAGCCTTTAGTGGCATGGTAATGACTACAACTAAGACAGTTAATTGCAGTGTGACAACCATCATACGAATAATGTGGGCATATATATGAACCATCCCTATACTTACTGCTACTGAGCTTAACAAAATCGTCAAATGTAACTACGTCGACGTCACAGGTGTAGGTATATCCATACCAGTGTGCACTCACACCGCCCACAACATTGTCCATTTCCTCATCCTGAAGGTTCTTTATTTTTTCAGAATGTTTAACCTTACCTATATTATTGTCTTTCTCCTCGTCGGTAAGCTCTACGGCTTTGTTCTTAATTTCTTCGTTCATGACTGCTACCTCCTTTTAAATGCTTTCATCTATTGATTCGCTTAAGCTTCAAGAGTGTTAGGCTATTTTTTAAAAAAATTCTAATAGGCGGTTGTCGCCTCCACAAAGCCGGTTTCATCCAGCCGCTGCCTGGCAATAAGCTCGGCAAAATAACCGTCGCGCGCAATCAGTTGCTCATAGCTGCCGTCCTCCATAATTTTTCCTTTGTCCAGCACGATAATCCGGTCGCACTGTTTAATGGTCGAAAGCCGGTGGGCGATGACGATCCGTGTGCATTTAAGTTTATCCAGGGATTTGGATACATGCTTTTGGGTGATATTGTCTAGGGCACTGGTTGCCTCGTCAAACATCATGATTTTAGGTTTAGGGGCAACTGCACGGGAAATCATCAGCCGCTGCTTCTGCCCGCCGGAAATTCCGCCGGAGCCCTCGGAGATAATAGTGTGCATTCCCATAGGCATGGCGCGGATGTCCTCCGCAATACCTGCCAGCTCGGCTGCCTCCCACGCATCACTTAAGTTCAGCCAGGGGGCGGCAACGACAATATTGGAAAAAATATCCCCCTGCATTAGCTTGCCGTTCTGCATCACGGTACCGATATTGCGGCGCAGGGACTTTAAGTCCAATGTGCCGAGATCCTTGTTGTCGTAATATACCGCGCCCTTGGCCGGTGTTTCAAAGCCCAGCAGCAGGCGCAAAAGTGTGGATTTTCCGCAGCCCGTCTGCCCCACGATGGCTATATACTGCCCCGCCTTGATCTTCAGGGAGAGATCGTCAAGTATCAGCGGCATAGTTTCGCTGTAGCGAAAGGATACATTAGAAAGTTCTATAGTCCCGGAGATCTTCGTTACGATTTTTTTGCCGGTGGCGGCTTCCGGCAAGGTTTTTAAAAGCGGAAGCGCCATATCCAATGTGGGTTTAATCCCCGCTAGGGTGGTAACAATACCGAACAAGGAAGCAAACGCTCCGCTGACCATGCCAAAGGACACGTTAAACGCCATATACCCTGCCACACCCACACCGGTTTTTATAGCATAGTAATAAATAACCAGCGTTCCCATGGAACTGACCGCCGCTGACAGCACACCACTGTACTTTAAAAACGCAGGCGGGTCATAAGTGATCCGGGCTATCTCGGAATAGGCATTGGCCCACCGCCCAAAGGCTCGCTTTTCTGCACCGGTCAGCCGGATTTTCTGCACACCTGTAATGAGCGCGTATAGCATACCGCTTTGCTTGGAGGAAAGCATCATGCTTTTTTTCGCCAGCTTCATGCCAAGCAGCGCGGTAACCAGCGTAATTACACAAGAAAGCAACGTCACCAGCAACGCCGGTACCACTAGTCCCGGGGAGTAGGCAAAGATCTGCGTAATATAGGCGAGGGAAAACAGGGAAGAGAGGCCCACCGATAAAATGGTGCTCTGGAGCATGTTGCAAAGACTGTTTATGTATTCAACGCGGCTCGCGAGCTCGCCTGCACTATAATCCTTAAAAAAGGAGGCCGGCATAACCAAGACACGCATCATGGACGCCGATTGCACCGCAATGTTTATTTTCGTATTAACCCTCGACTGGATAAGCGAAACGGTAATTTCAATTAAGGTCCGGCTGACTGTTACTCCTCCGTAGAAAAGCGCAATCGGGACAATCAGTCCAGTATTTTTGCTGGGAATCGCCACATTGAAAATCTGCTGGGTGATATACGGCAATAGCATTCCCATCAGTGTAGTAACTAGCATTGCTAGCACTACCATGACCAGATCCGAAACCGCCAGTGTCTGCAGGGTATAGAGCAGCAGGTCGGAAATCCTCAGTTCCTTCAGCGGAAAGGGCTTATAAAAGCAAATCGCTTCATCCGAAAGTCCAGCGGCCGTTTTTTCCGTTACCCTGACACGCTTTCCGGTTTCATAGTCGAAAAAGGAGTAGCCTCTTACTTTCCCCGGAATTAACGCGACAATCTTACCCTCTCGAGTTTCGCCCAGAAGAGCTCCTATACTGTCTTTATACCAGCCCCCGGCAAGCTTAACTGTGCGCCGCATAATACCATGGGGACGCATGTAGTATTCTAAATTTTCATTGAGATTAGGGAAGACTTCGTTCGTTTCTGTCATCTTAATGGAATAGTACGCCAAAATCTCGCCAATGGCATCGCATGCCCGTCTATCATCCGCCATGAACGAATTCAGAATGCTCTTGCCCATGACCGCCGAGGACATGTTGGCAAACGCTTCGGCAAAATTGTCATTGTCGTTTTTCAGGCGCTGTTCAATTTGTTCATTAAACCAGCTCATAAAAGTTTCTTCTTTCTACTCGTTGGTGACGAGCTTTGTATAATAACCGTTTTTGTCCATTAATTCTTCATGGGTACCGCGTTCTATAACCTCACCCTTATCCAGTACAATAATTTCGTCGCAGTCCCGGATCGTGGAAAGCCGGTGTGCCACAATGATGAGCGTAATTCCGCGCTCCTTCACAGCGTGGGAGACATTATACTCGGTTTTGGCATCCAGGGCGCTGGTAGCTTCATCCATAATGATAATGGTGGGATCCTGCGCAAGAACCCGGGCAATCTCCATGCGCTGACGCTGCCCGCCGGAAAAATCTCTTCCGCCCTCCATAATTTTGTATTGATAACCGCCGTCACGCTGCATGATGTCCTCATGAAGTTGCGCATCCCGTGCCGCCAGAATCATTTCAAAATCCTCAATAGAGCTGTCCCACATCTTGATGTTATTGGCAATGGTATCCTCAAAAAGGATGATATCTTGGTCAACCACGGCAATGGAACCGGTGAAAATTTCCCGCCGAATATCATACAACGGCTTGCCATCAAAAAGAATTTCTCCGCTCCACGAGGCGTACAAGCCGGAAATCAACTTGGACAGCGTGGATTTTCCGCAACCGGACGTTCCCACAAAGGCCACACTTTTGCCCGCCTCAAGCTTCAAATTGAAATTTTTGATGATCGGGTCGGAAAGGCGGGAATAGCCGAACGTAAGGTCATTGATTTCCAGCGTTCCGGAAAGCTTCGTGTAGTCTTCCTGAATATTGTCAATTTTCGCCTTTTCTGCCAGCAGACGGTCTGTGGGGTATTTCATGACATCCTCAATGCGTTCCATACTGGTTCGCATTTCCTGCATGGACTGGCCTGCGGAGATAAATTTATCGACCGGCGACATAAAGGAACTCATAAAACCCTGAAACGCTAAGATCATACCGACTGTAAAACTCCCCTGCATTGTGAATAAAACACCAAGCATGAGGATTACTATATTCACCAGTGAGGATACCAACCCCGGCACCGCACCAAGATACTGGTTCAGCCGGATAAATTTCACCGTCTGTGAATTAAGACTGGCATGATAACCGGACCACTTCTCAAAATAACCGTTCTCCGCTCCGCTGGCCTTGATGGTTTCAATCATGTCAATACCAGTTACCGTTGCGGCGGAAAGCTTGCCCGCGTCGCGCATCTGTACGCGGGTCAGGTTAATGCGTTTATTGGAAATCACCCGCGCCACAAACATGTTGATTAAAATGGAGGACAGTCCAACCAGCGTGAGCGTCAAGCTGTAACGAATCATAACGGTTAAATAAAACACTAACATGACAAAATCCAGCACCATTGGCGCAAACTGCTGTATAATGGTGGACGCGATTCCCTGATTGCTTCCGGCACGTCCCGCAATATCTCCTGCCATACGCTGGGAGAAAAATTCCATGGGCAGACACAATAGATGCCACAAGAACGTGGCATTTGCCACGATCGCCATTTTGCCTTCGATCTTTAAACTGTAGGCAGCGTTTATAATCTGCACAATCAAGGAAACTCCGGTCAAACCCGCCAGGGCCAGAAGAAACGGATACAGCCAGTCAGGATTTTGCCCTGTCAGCAACCGATCAACAAATACCCTGGAAAATGCGGGACTGATGATTCCCAGAATGGAACTGATGAGGGTGGTCACCACCACAAAAGCGAAAGCCACCCCCGTACCGCGCAGGCGCTCCCTGGCAAACGCCCAAACGGAGCGGGGCTTTCCGCCTGCTTCAAAGCTTTCCATTGGTTCAAACATCATGCACACGCCGGTAAAGGCGCGATCAAATTCCTCCATGGGAATTTGCACGTTGCCCCGGGCAGGGTCGTTAATATAAGCGTTATTGCCCTTAAAACCGCACAGCACTACAAAGTGGTCGAAATTCCAGTGGATAATACAGGGGTACGTTCCTTCTGACCGCAAAAGCTCCGGTTCATAGCGGTATCCCTTGGCGGTCATTCCATAGCTGCGCGCAGCTTTCAGGACATTGCGGGCATTAGAGCCATCTCGAGATACGCCGCAGTCCGCGCGTACACGTTCCAGCGGCAGCCATTTACCATAATAAGCCATCACCATTGCCAGGGAAGCGGCTCCGCACTCCAGCGCTTCCATCTGCATCATTACCGGAACCTTGGCAACCCTTCCGCTAATTGGCTTGCTTGTTGTCTGAGCCATCTTGGTACTTCCTTTCTATCTCAGTTCAAAATGAAAGAAATAGGCTTTACTCTGTCAATGGTAATTACCATTTCGTAAAGTCCGTCCGGCACACCGGAAGCATTCACTTTGACCGGATAGTTCCATTCTTCCTTTATAAGAGTTTCCGCTGTAACCTGATCCGCCATGGTTTTTCTCAGATCCTCGGCGGAGTGAGGGGCACCTGAAATTTCCGAAACCGTTCTCTTCGTTCCGGCAAGCTCTGAAGTCATCCCTACCTTGAGCTTAGCGGCGGTATCACCGTCCACATAGCAGACGGCAACCCCATCCTGCACAAGGGCATTTAGCTTCACTGTGTCTAGGATCGAGCCAAATACCGACCAGATCAATACCGATATCAGCAGGATTACCACCGCCGAAAGAACAATCCAGACACTGGGACTGGATACTTTTATGTAATCGGTTAATTGTTCCGGGGAAGAAACGCGGTCAAGGCTCTTCTTTCTGAAAATGCTTTCGTTCATGCTTTTCACTCCTATAATTGTTGCTACAAATCATAAATAAATTTACCATAGGTCTTTTGACATAAAAATCACACCGGGGTGATGATTTATTAAATAATCTGGGTGCTATTCGACACACGGTGTGAGGAATTTTGTATTTGCTAGGTTTTTTATTTTCTACAGTTAAATCTGCTTAATTAAAAAACCGCAAAGAGTATGAGATTACTCCTTGCGGTTTCATCGCGCTTCATCGTGTTCTTCATCGCCTAAGTGTTTTCTACTTTTACTCGACCCTAAAGCGTTGAGTTCTTGTTTCAAATAGTGCTTAAATCCTGATAACAATGTTGTTCAAGCCAAGACTCGTCGTATAATCTACCTTCTTTGCTATCTTAGAAATCAGCTTAAGTCCCATACTCTCATCCATGTCACTGTCTTCGAATCCATTGGACGTTTCCATTGCTGCCTTATAGTACTCCAGAGGGTTAAATTTCCTGCCCCCACATCGAAAGCGCATGGTGATCATGTCTTTTCGGACAAAGATTTTCACATCAATTGAATCGTTATGATTACCTTCAAAAACATGCTTGACCATTAACAGGAGTATTTCTTCGATAGCTAAGCTTATGGCCATCGATTGTTTAGGATTCAGGCTGCAGCTTTCACAAAAGTCGCTGATTTTATCTGAACTTTCCATGACCGCCTCAACCTTGGTGCCCACTGAAAAGGAGATAAATCGTCCTTCCTCGACGTCACAGTGATTCAATAGCAGCACACCGCTCAACTCGTGCTCCTTACGGAGTGCCTGCTTAACCGTTATGGCTATTATTAGAAAGCTTAAAAGCTCACTGACCGAAAAACTAATCCAAATACCATAAATCCCCAAGGTTTGAGATAATATGTAGGCTGTTAGTATTATGAATAAGAGCCCCCTGCCGAGAGTAATCAGGTTGGCAATTTTAGTTCGCCCTATAGTCATATAATAGTAGATGAATATCTGGTTCACCATAGCTCCTACCAGGCTAATCGAACAGATCATGAGGGCAGGAACCGCTATACTCTGCTGCTCGGCAGACGCTAGGCCAAACACGACGCAGATTTGCCTTGAAAATACAGATATTAAAATGCTAAATACCACCATCGATGCCATCCCAAGTTTGACGGCAAGCTTTACTACTTTCTTGATGCTTAGCACATCATGTTCGCCGTAAAACACGCCAACCAACGGCGATACTGTTTGCGAAATCCCCGAAACAACGCCCTGCGCCAGAGTATTGATACTATTGACAAAGGCGAAGCTTGCTACCGCCACAGGTCCTCCCACAGATAAGATCAGCGTATTTAAGATAAAGGTGCTGATTACGGAATAAAAGTTGTTCAATGCGGGCGGGCTACCTACTATTACGATCCTATTGACAAGTCCTAGGGATTTGATTGAGACGAAACGAAATCCGCCTCCTTTAAAGAACAGGAATGGAAACATGATCATGACTGCGATCAGAGCACTTAAGACCGTGGCCAAGGCCAAGCCAAACATACCCATACCCATAACAACTGTAAAATATAGATCCAAGGCAATATCCAGGACTGCCATGATTAGAAACATAATCATGCCCAGATGGCCTCTTCCTTCAATCCTGAAAAAATTAAGGGGGATGTATACCGCCATAATACAAATCGAACCTGGAATCAATCCCAGGCAATACTCATAGATCATAGCATGAAGTTCTTGACCATTACTCAGAAGGTTAACAATCGGATCCAACATTATGAAGCCTGCAATGCTGATCAACCCGCCTAACATCAAAACGAGTACCGTGCTAAGCGTGAAAAGCTCATTGGCCGTTTTCTTGTTTTCTCTTCCTATGAAAACAGAGGCCATCGTGGAAGAGCCAACACATATCAAGGTTCCAATCGTTGTCAATAGTAAAAACAAAGGATTTACCATACTCATAGCAGCGAGTGCATTACTACCCAACACTCTTCCTGCGATGATATGATCAACCATAAAACTGATATTCCCTCCCAGAATAGCTAATATGGACGGAACCAAGTACCTCTGAAAGCTTTTATTGATCAAGTAATGATTATCTTTCATCATCCTTCATAATCCCTCTTCATCCTATCGCTATATACCCGATTATTTCCCCTGACTGTCAGCAAAAGACCGCTGGTTAATGCTGTAAAAGGCCCCACTGACACCAATCCAAAGCTTCCTACGATGATCTCTATTATCTCAGCCGATACATATTTATAATTCAGGATATTGTAAATGGGAGTGCCTTGAGCCATGAACACCATAATCAGAGCGATAGATCCTCCCGAATAAGCCAGCAATAGAGTTGTCGTCATAGTTCCCATGGCTGCCCTTCCTACATTAAAGCCGGACATTGCTGCCTCTCTCCAGCTTATTTCCGGTTTCTTTTGCACCACTTCATTTACGGCAGAGGTTATATCCACTGCCAGATCCATGACTGCTCCGGAGGCACCGATAAAAATACTGGCCATAAATACCTGGGTCAGATTCAAATTCTGGTAACCGCTATATAAAAGGCTCTCCGAATTCGACATGATGGCGCCGTGGATAAGAAACTGTTTTGTAAATATCACTCCCAGAATACAGGTCACAAACATACCCAGGGCAGAACCCGATACAGCCGACACCATTTTTCTGTCAAAGCCATAGACCAGGGACAGGGTAATTACGATTATCATTAACGTGACTGCCAGACCGACATAGATGGGATTATATCCATTCAGGTAGGAAGGTATCAATACCTTCCATATCAGTAATACCGTTATTGCAAAGGATAAAATTGCCCTTGCTCCCGTTTTTCCGGCCACCAGGATTAAAAACAGCGCAAAGCATAGCACCAAGATGATTTCTTTGTTCAAACGGTAATGATCGATCATATTAACGGAGAGAATGGTATCCCAGCTATAATCAATGACTACCAGGGCTCTGTCTCCCTCCTTAAAAATTTTATCTGCTTCCAGCGAACCGTTTAGCGCATTATAACCGCTTGTTACCTGACCTTTAAACCTTCCTCCCAGAAGCTTTATCTCACAGGTCTGCTCCCCCGAACGAATTAGACCAGTGTCAATAACAGTATCATTATTGACGGAAAGAACTTCCGCCTGGCACCGATCGGTGCCCTTATAGATCACAGCACCCTCATAGCCTGTCGGCAATATAATTAATATAAGAAATAGAATCAGGCATATAAAAGCAGGCAATAATTCCTTTCTTTTTTCAATGAATAATTTTTTTAGACTCATGCCATATCCTTTCTGAATTCAACCATCGGGTTTCAATTACAGAATATTTCAGGAAATCAATCCCGGCCGGACTATTTCATTATTTTACATTCAACAGCCCCGCCAGATTATTGTAAATATCCGTATTATCATAATAGCCGACAAACATGTCCTGACCCACACCCTTGGCAAATACTCCTACTGGAAGACCCGTATGGGAATAGGAACTGAAGCTGATACCCGACTTATTATTTAATAAATGGGTAATTGTTACGGTAAGCGGTTCATAGGAACTGTATAATATGTATTCCCCCTGTGTCAGCTGTTCTCCGGTGGAAAGCATTGTTTTGGTATATGCATTCTTTAATAAGGAAAGCTCATAGTCCGTCAGAACCAGCTTCTCATTTTGTGCCGCATCCTTATCCTCACTTGTCATTAAGCCAAAATTATTCTTAATATCCACCAGTACCTCACTGAAGGGAGTATTGTTCTTTTTATAGCCTGCAACATAATCGGCATCAAATTTAGCATAGGAGATCTTCTGATTCTGCAGGTTTTTCAAATAGGTATCATAATTCGTACCTGCATAACCAATGGTAAGTCCCCCTGTCTCATGGTCTCCGGTAACAAGAATCAGAGTTTCCTGGGGATGTTTATCGTAAAAGGCCACAGCTTCCTTTACCGCATCGGAGAGAGCAACTGTATCGCTGATGCTTGAACCTGCATCGTTTGCATGACCGGCCCAGTCAATCTTACCGCCTTCCACCATCATAAAGAAGCCAGTATCATTGGTCAGTACTTCTATGCCTTTCTTAACATAATCCGCCAAGGCCCATTCGCTGTCTTTTCTGTCCTTTTCGTAGGATAAGGAATCACTGTCTGCCAGGGTTTCACCGATAATAATGGACTTGCCGTCCTTCTGCGTCAAAGCCTCGGCTACCTTTTCGGTTGTTATGACATGATAGCCTGCCTCCTTTGCCAAGTCATAAATACTGGTCTGATCTTTCTTGGCTCCCGTAGGCTCCTTTAAAGCTCCTCCGGCAAAGTAATCAAAACCGCTTGTCACCATTTCCTTTCCGATTCCATAATAATTGTTGCGGCTGACCTGGTGGGCGTAAAAGGCGGCCGGTGTGGCGTGATTGATATTAACGGAAGATATGATGCCAATCTTATAGCCTAACTGCTTTTTTAATTTTTCGGAAATAGTTTCATAGGAAATGGTCTTTGTCTCATCCATATTGACTACAGCGCTGTAGGTTTTGTGTCCCGTTGCAATGGAAGTGGCCGACGAAGAGGAATCAGGACAAAACGAGCTGGAATCAAAGGTTGTTGCAGATCCGGAAACCGGAAATTCCATAAAGGACAAGTCCTTGCCTCCCTTTAATATTGTGGTACCGGATGACTGGCTGACAGCTCCCAGATAATACGAAGCTGCCTGGATCTGAGGGTAGCTCATACCGTCACCAATAAATAAAAACACATACTTTGGCGCACGTTCCACGCTTGCCGCTGCCTTCACATTCTTCGCGGTAACAGCTACTGCATCGGAATCCTGCCTTCCGGTAATAAAAACAGATGTAGCCACAATTGCAACCACTACCACGACAGTCAATAATCTCTTCCATACTTTCTTCATTCTTGCCTCCAGTCTTGCACAGTCCTTAAAATCAATGACTCCCTGCAGTAATCTGGTCCATCTCCTCATCGGTAAGTTCAATCCATCTACTTTTGCTTTATCCAGAGATCATAGTACCACACAAAAGAACCACCACATTTGCAATAGAGTAGTCGATTTAGACCACCAACACAATATTTCGCTTCTTTGTGGCAATGTGGGCAAGTTAAATAAGCATATTCATTATGATCAAGTCCATACCCCCCCGATGCCTTTTCGGTCTCTTCATCTGAAAGCGCAATGGCTTTTGTTTTTTTAATTTCTTCGTTCATGACTGTTTCCTCCTTTTTAAGGCTTTCATCTATTGATTCGCATAAGATGCAAAAGTGTTAGGCTATTTTTGAATAGCAGGGGTTAAAGACAGATTTCACAGTACGACTAGCAAAGTATTTTTGCCTTCCCTATGAGTTGAGGAAAGCTCCTTTGCATACTTTTCAATAATGGCAAGCGGCAGTTCGCCGGAGGCAGCGGATTTCAGGTCATAGACCTCTCCCTCAAACTCTGCCTGCACCGTAACCTCTCCGCTTGCATCTGAATATTCAACCGTAAGCGCAATCTGCGCATCGGGAAAGGTCCTGAGCAGGATGCCGGAAAGGAGCTCCTCGCAGACCAGCTGGACATTCATGATCCGCCTTTCGGTAAACATCTGCTTTGTCAAAAAGCCTTCCACCCTGGCCTGCAGCTCATATAGGTCAAAGCTTTTCCCCTGAACGTCATACGCAAAGGAGGAAATCTTTTTGATAAATGCCCTCGTTTTAGGTTTCTGCGGAGCGTCAAAGATCTGTGTCGGCGTGCCGTCTTCATAAATGCCTTTGTCGTCCATGTAGAACACCCTGCTGGACACATCTCTGGCAAATTTCATCTCATGGGTGACAATCATCATGGTCATGCCCGATGCAACGAGCTTGCGGATAACTGCCAGAACCTCGCTGACCATAGTGGGGTCCAGCGCGGAGGTCGGCTCGTCAAGCAGCACGATTTCTGGTTTCATAGCAAGGGTCCGAGCGATGGCGGCACGCTGCTTCTGCCCACCGGACAGCTCATCGGGAAACGCCATTGCCTTTGCTCCCAGACCGACCATTTCCAGAAACCGAAGTCCCTCTTCATAGGCCTGCTGACGGGGAAGCTTTAACAGACTGAGCGGAGCCAGCATGATATTTTCAATAATCATCAGATGCGAAAACAGATTGAAGGACTGAAACACCATACCCATTTTCTGCCGTAGCCTGCACACGTCTGCCTTTTTGGCGAGAATATTCTGCCCGTCAATGGTGATTTCACCTGCCGTCGGCTTTTCCATAAGATTGATGCAGCGCATAAAGGTCGACTTCCCGCAGCCGGAGGGCCCGATGATCGAAATAACCTCGCCTTTTTTTATTTCGGTGCTGATATTTTCCAGAACTCTTAAATCTCCAAAGCTCTTTGATAAATTGTTTATTTGAATCATACCGCTTCCTCCTTCCCTGCAGGGACGGACGGGCGAACTCCCTTTACAATCCGCTTGCGCTGCTTTGGATCAATCCTCAGTTCCACTCTGCCCAGCACAAAAATAAACAGATAGGTAAGGACAAAATAAATGAACGCCGTGGCAAGCAGGGGAAAGAAGGCGTCAAAGGTACGGCTGCGGATGATATCGCTCATTTTCGTAAGATCCTGAATGGCAATATACCCGACCACCGAGGTCATTTTCACCATGCTGACAAACTCCCCCTTGTAAATTGGAAGGATGTGCCGCAGCGCCTGAGGTAACGTCACCTTAAAAAAGCCTGCGTACTTTGAAAATCCCAGCGCGTAGGCAGCTTCCAGCTGTCCCTTGTCGGTAGCATCAATGGCCATGCGGAAGATTTCAGACGCATAGGCCGCAAAGTTGATAGAAAACCCGACGACCGCAATCAGCACTGGGTCAATATCGACCTTAGCAAACAGGATATAATATAAGATCATCAAAAGCAGCACAATGGGTATACCCTGTATCAGCCGGATATAGATCTGTGCGAGCCCGGACAAAAGCTTAGTGCGGGAGCGGCGCATGGCGCAGACGAGTACACCCAGAAGACTGCCGAACAGAACGGACAGCATGGAAATGATAATGGTTACCCACAGCCCCTGCAAAATCAATTTGTAGCGATCCTCCACAAGGAATGTCTTACGGAAGCTGTCTTTTAAGGAAGCTAAAAACGTCTCGCCGGAAGCCGTTCCCACATAGTCCGCGCTTTTCACTGTCGCCACCGACGAAAATGTCGACATGGGTGATAAAAACCGTATGGACTTGGCACGTTCTTCCGAATGAGCCAGATTAAATGCCAAATCGATCTTTCCGGAAGCAATCCCTGGAATGATTCCGGAAAAATCCATGACCACCAGCTTCAGTTTCATGCCCAACTCGTCAGCCAAAAGCTGTGCCAAATCCACTTCTTGGCCGACCAGTTCGTTATTTTTATAATAAGAGGATGGATAGTCATCCCCCTGAACGCCCACAATCATTGTTCCGTTCTCACCGTTATGGTTCACGGTCGAAAGCACCTTGGCCGCCTCGTCACTCCCCGACCATTTCTTTTCAATCCTGTCAATGGTTCCGTCCTTCAGAAAACGCTTGATTACCGCATCCAGCTTATCCCCCAGCTCCGTATTGTTCTTGTTTACCCCGACAGAAGCAAAAATCTCGGCATAAGACGGAAGCATTGTCAGTCCCGGATTTTCATGAATGATTTCTTTCGCCACAGCATCGTTGCTCAGCAAGGCATCAATCTTGCCCGCCTTAAGTGCCTCCAGCATGGGGGAAAATCCACTGAATTCATATTCCACGGCCTTATAGTGCGGACGGAAATTTTCGATGTGAATCATTCCGGTGATAAACCCGACCCGCTTGCCGTTCAGCTGTTCGTTGGACGTAATGCTTTGAGCGGAAGTGTCGTCACTGACACTGTGGATCAATTCTGTCTGTTGCCTGGAACAGGCGCACAGCAACAGCATCACAGCAACGCTCATCATCAAAAGAAATCCTGTCCTTCTCATTTGTCGCCTCCTCACTTACAGGCTTTATAGGTTCTGCCGGTTTTGTCGGCGGCCAGAATGCAGGCCGCCACACTGTCAGGCTGAACTGGAAAAGGCATATTATGAATGTTAGAGCCCTGCGCGCAGGCAATGGCAGCAATCTCTGACAGCTTTTCGGCAGACAACTCCTTTATGCCGATATCCTCCAAGCAGACCGGCAATCCCACCTCCAGGCAAAAGCGGATGACCGTATCCAGTTCCTCCTTGGGAGCGTTTTCCAAAATAAGCTGGCAGATGGTTCCGAAAGCAACTTTCTCGCCGTGATAATGGGCATGGGGTTCAGGCACCGCAGTCAGTCCATCGTGAATAGAATGTGCAGCCGAAAGGCCGCCATTTTCAAATCCCAGGCCAGAAAGCAGAGAATTGGCCTCCACTATATTCTCAAGAGATGGGGTGACCACGTTCAATTCACAGGCCTGTTTTGCCCTTAAGCCGTCGGAAAGCAGTGTTTCATAGCAAAGCCTTGCCAGAGCCATGGCGGTTCTCGTGGATTTTGCGGGCGGGCAGAGCGCTTCTCCGGCACCACAGGGCAGCCCGGCAAACACGTCAGCACAAGATCTTTCGCAGGAGCGCGCCTCAAAAAAGGTTGCCAGCGCGTCGCCCATGCCTGAGACTAGAAGTCTAACCGGGGATTTTGCAATGATATCCGTATCCACCAGCACCACATCCGGATTCTTGGAGAAGAAAACATATTCCTCAAACACGCCGCCGTCGGTATAGACCACTGCCAGATGGCTGGTTGGCGCATCGGACGCTGCGTTTGTTGGGACGATAATCAGCGGTTTCCCGTCGGCAACACATTTGGCGGTGTCAATTGCTTTTCCGCCGCCCAAACCGACGGTACAGTCGCAGCCATTTTCTTGTGCCCGCTCACGCAGGCGGGCAATTTCTGCTTTAGAGCATTCTCCGCAAAAATCGGTGGTTACAAAGGTAACCTTGAATTTGTCAGCGGTTTTTTCAATGGTTTCCCGAACGCGCGCATAACCGCTTGTACTGGCAACCAGCAACGCTCTGTCCCCAAAGGCTTTGACAAAATAACCGAGATTTAAAAGTTCTCCCTCTCCCTGCACATATTTGGAGGGGGTGATAAATGCTTTTCTCACGTTGAGACCTCCCTGTTTTTTCCTTACATTATTGCTTCAAGCTCTAAGGATTTTAACGAGGTCCGCCGTGGTCCTTGCCCGGGGAGGCTGTTGAATAAATTAATGCACTATCATAGCTACCACAGTCTGGGCATTTTGCAACATCAAGATCATATTTGCATCCGCAATTCCTACATTGTTTTGCGATTGGAGTTACTTGGCCACCAGCTGCTGCTTTTTCGATTTCCTCATCGGAAAGCTCGAGCACTTTTTTATCATTTTCAGACATAACTGTTTCCTCCTTACATTCTTGCTATTGGCTTGTTGTTCCTGATTGCTGTGAGCTCAGTGAGTTTCAGCGTGGTCCCCCGTGTTTATCGGGGTCACCAGGTGGATAAGGCTCCTCCTTATAATCTACGAGGAGTGGTTGAATCGTACCTCTCATACCCGCAATATGGGCAAGGCGGTATTTTCCCCTTCGTCTTATAGACATATGTGTAAGTTTTTAAACAAGACGGGCATTTAGCTGGTTTATCCGGACCATCTTTTACTACGTCTCCATCAATAATAGATGTAGTATTACCGCCCGCCACTTTTCCGACGTCCTCATCAGTAAGCTCTTCGGCTTTGTTCTTAATTTCTTCGTTCATGACTGCTGCCTCCTTTTTAAACTTTATGAATACCGATATCTAATCTATTGATTCGCCTAAGATTCAAAAGTGTTAGGATATTTTTTAAACTAATTCTAATATGCGGTTGTCGCTTTCGTTCATACTTTTCACTCCTATATTTGTTGCTATAAATCACAAATAACTCTACCATAGGTCTTTCGACAGAAAAATCACACCGGGGTGATGATTTTTTAAATAATCTACGTGCTATTCGACACACGGTGTGAGAAATTTCCCACTTGGAAAAACCGAATGGAACACGACCCAAGGCAATTACCCGAACAGCAAAAGGGACTCCACTAACTACGGCGGAGTCCCTTTTGCTATATTTATAATGTCTAGTACACTAACCAGCTTTTTGATCAGGTTCGACAATCCAATACTCCTGAACACCGGCTTTTTCGTATTATTAAACTTTATTACCCTGTCCATTTTTACTAAAGAAGGAGAAATAATTTCAATGATCATTTCTGGGGCCCCGTTTTAGTAGTAAACAATCTCCTTTACTGAATTACATCCAATTAATGGTATTATTGTGACACATTGGCTCATCATTCTCAATCGATAAATGTTATCAGTGGGACGACGTACCTGTCCCCTTCCAGCATCAATCGCGGACATTTATGTTTGTCATTCCGATAGTTCAATTCTCAGCAAAATAACAAGCATCCCAAACTCGTCAAACAAACTCCCCCATCAAAACATAGAGATGATAAGGTAAAGACATGAAGACTCAATAGCCTAAATCTACAGGGCCTAGATATTCTCCTGCTTGAGTGCATCAATAATGTTTTCCTTTTTAACTTTGGCGCTGGAGTACAGCATTGCGGAACTGACGATGATAAACACGGCCGCAATAACATACAAAATACTTAGCCAAGGAAGGGCGAAGCTATAGCTAAAGCTGTTCATCAATGACCTATGGATTAAATACATCACAACTATGCTGATCGGCAGGCCGTAGAACAAGGACTTGATTCCATAAAAAATACTTTCATAGTTTATCATTTTACTAAAGCCTTTTGGGGTCATCCCCACCGATTTTAGCATCGCAAATTCTCGTTTTCGCAGGGAAATACTCGTCGAGATCGTATTGAAAATGTTGGCAATCGAAATCGCCGTAATTAATACGATAAAGCCATAGGTAAACACCGACATTAACAGAATCATCTGCTCTTCATTTTGTCTACCTTGGTAAACATTATAAATACGAAGATTGTTCTCATTCAGATCCTCAATTTGATGTTGAGTTGCTATTGGATCAGTACTTTTCAGTAAGAGTTGTGTTTGCAAGTTGGGAATCTCTTGCTCATCCATTAATTGATCCAGGATTTGCTCAGAGACAATAATAGTTAGCCCGCCTACTCCTGCTGGAAAGACGCCCATCGGAGCTTGATTTGTCAAGGCGGCAATTTCTAATTGATTTAAATGCCTCTCTTCTTTTGTCTCCCCCCCAACAGGATAGAATAAATCAATCGTTTCACCTATTTTAGTATTTATGGCCTTTGTTTCTACATATTTTCCCGCTTCCCTATCCTTATAAGGGATGGTATCTATCACAATTCCAGTTAAATTTTTCGGATTTACTAGTTGTTCGTAATCTACACCAATCTCCACCGCGTATGCTTTCAGATTCTCATCATTCAAAGCATGTATATCGATGTCGTAACGATATTTTCCGTTCTTAAGCATACTCTTATCTTCATTTACTTGCGCGTGCAATTCCTTAGCCATCGATTCTTGGTTTACCCAAGAGTTCAACGTTAAATCTCTCATAAGACTATAATCCGTTACATTATCTAGGGAAGCAATTGATTTCATCAACTGATCAACTGTATCGGTATATTCACCTACCATTGATACTTGAATATCAAAATTCACGCCATCCTGTGAGAGTTCCAGAGATTTTGTTAAATTGGCGGTGAAAAATGATACTGCTAAAAACAGAACGATGCTTATGACAAGTGAAAATACTGTTGCTTGGTACCGGCGTTTGTTTCTTTTTAAGTTTTTTAAGCCTATTTCTGCTTCGATTCCGAATAGCTTGCTTATGAACTTTGATGTTTTGACTGCTTTACCTGTCAGCTTAACATCAGCTGTTTGTCGAATCGCATCAATAGCAGAGATTTTAGATGCCTTTCTGGCTGGTAGATAAGCTGAAATGAAGATTGTCATCATTGAAATTACACAGGCAATCAAAATCGACAAGGGGGTTACGGACACCGTTAACGTTGGTGCTCCTCTTAATGACCCTTGGATCAGCGGGTTAATGAACCAAAAGGTAATGCCCATTCCGCCAAGACCACCAATGATTCCAAGCGGGATACTGATCAAACCAATGATTGCTGCCTCAAATAACACCGAGTTTCTTTTCTGCCTTTTCGTAGCCCCCACGCTGGAGAGCATACCTAGATGACGGGAACGTTCTGACACGGAAATAGCGAAGGCATTATAGATTAACGAAACAGCGCCTATAATAATGATCCCCATAATGACCGCTGAGAGTGAATATATAGTGCTACTCAAGTTATCGTTATTCGTGACCCCATAATAGCGCAATAAATTATTATTAAATTGGATCTTATCGATTTGAATTTGGTTCTTCTTAGCTAGCCCTTCTGCATGAGTGTATAGTGAGCTTTTAACCTTTTTTAGTACAACCGAGGCATTTACTGTCTCATTTGCTCCTATCATGCTTTCATCGATATAGGTTATAATCGTATACCCCGGCGCCCATGTTGGTTCCCAGGTAGGTCGTTTGATGACTCCTACAACCGTGTAGCTCTTAGTTAGACTACCTTTTAATGTTTCGGTTTTTGTACCATTCTCTAATTGTAATGGGGCACGCTGAAAAAGTTCTTGAACACTGTCTTTGTTGAACCGTTTACCAATATCAAGTGTTAAGCGATCCCCCATCTCGTAGTTTACTTTGGCATTTTCAGCAATTTCTTCTGAAATCACAACTTCATTATTTGCCTTCGGAAGTCGCCCTTGACTCAATTCAATGGGAAACTGTTCAAACCCTTGGGCATTATACTCCTTGACAAATAAATAGGGCTTATTTTTATTTTGTCCTCCTTCTAAAAGAGCAAAGCCACGGTCTCTGGAGATGACAAGGGCTTTCGTTGCTTCATCGTTTTTTAGCGCTTCGAGCTGCTCCTTGTTCACATCTTGGTAAAGGACATGCCATTCTCCTTCACTGGCAATCGTTTGTCTTTGCAATAATTCCATAAAAGAGACACTAATAGTTGCCACAGCCGTTACCATGGCGACGGAAATAATAACTCCAAGAATTGTGACAAGGGTTCGTCGTTTGTTTTGCTTCAAATGTCTTAGCGTTAGTTTATTAATAATGTTCATCGACGAAGCACCTCATCCTTAGTGATCCGCCCGTCTTCTATGGTCATGATTCGATCTGCCTGTAAGGCTATACGCTCATCATGGGTAATGACAATCAGGGTTTGGCGAAATGTTTTATTGAACATTTTAAGAAGCTCAATAATTTCATGGCTGCTTTTGCTGTCAAGATTTCCTGTAGGTTCATCCGCCAACATGAGTGCAGGATTATTTATTAAAGCTCGTCCTATCGAAACTCTTTGCTGTTGACCCCCTGAAAGCTGATTGGGCAGATGGTTTAAGCGCTCGGTTAAACCCAGGGTGCTGATTATTTCCTTAAGTTGTCCTTTATCCGCCTTGCGCCCGTCCAACAATAACGGCAGGGTAATATTTTCCTCAACACTCAGAACGGGGATAAGGTTATAAAATTGATAAATAAGACCGATCTGTCTGCGTCTAAAGATGGCCAGCTTTGTTTCGTTAAGGGCATAAACATCTGTATTTTCAATGAATACCTTGCCGCTTGTGGGCGTATCCACACCACCCAAGGTATGCAACAGGGTCGATTTCCCTGAACCTGATGGTCCAATAATTGCAACAAATTCACCTTGGTTTACAGAAAACGAAATATTATCAAGTGCCTTGACGGCGGTTTCACCCTTACCATAGATCTTAGACAGATTTTCTACTCTTAATATTTCCATACTAACTCACTCCTTTTTCTATAATGTTAGTATAGCTGCCTAATATAACTCTACAGTGACTAGTTTAGTGACAGTTTTGTCACACAATGCTTTTGTAAAACTTGATTGTAAATTGTGTCCCTTTATCCTTTTCACTGGTAACTTCTATACTACCGCCTTGGTTTTTTACAATGCTTTTTGACATGGCCAACCCAATCCCTATGCTGTCATTGTGCGCATTTTTCCCTTTATAAAACCGATCAAATATGTAGGGTAAGTCATGCTTATGGATACCCTCACCCTGATCGTATACCTTAATCAGGGTATAAATTGGGGTTTCACTATAGCTGATACCGATCGTTCCACCGCAAGGTGTATGTTCGAGACAATTTTTGATGATATTTGTCAAGGCTTCTGACGACCAATTAAAATCCCCCCTAAATTCAGTATGCTCATCTCCACTGATTTCAAGGGTTTGCTCTTTTATTTCCATGGGGATTAGTAAGTGTTCAATTGAGCGTGTGACAAGGTCTTGCACATTTACCTGCTCTTTCTTAAACTTAATTGTACCTGCATCAATCTTCGACAGCTTGAGTAGTGAGGCCACAAGCCATTGAAGTCTTTCAAGTTGGGAGCGAATATTTTGTGTGAATTCCACACGCTTATCCGGGGGTAGGTTTTCATCACTTATCAGATCTGTCATAACAGACATTGAGGTGATGGGAGTTTTAAGCTGATGGGAAATATCTGAGATTGAATCCGCTAGATAACGCTTGTCCTTTTTCAAGAGGCTGGCTTGCTCAGAGAGTGTTACGGTTACTTTATATAGTTCACTTTTAAGGATGCTAAGCTCACCTTCATCATTATCTCTAATATCCAGGGAGTATTCGCCACCTGCAATTCGCTTTAAATATTCCGTTAGCTTTTCTATTTGCTGATATCTCCATCTCGTAAACATGAACGATACTGCACCCATTAAAATCAGCGCCAACAAGGCGATGATCCCTGAGACGGGATTAAAAAAATAGCAGGCAACAAAACCTACTATTACAACTGAAGCCATAAGTGTAATATATAGTTTAATTTCTTTATTTCGCAACAACTTAGCTGCCCCCTTTGTATCCGATTCCACGAACAGTTTTAATAATTGATGGGTTTTGACTATCATCCTCGATCTTTTCGCGCAGACGTTTAATATAAACCGTTAAGGTATTATCATTGACAAATTCCCCTGCAAAATCCCAGAGACCTTCTAGCAGTTGATTACGACTGAGGACTTGTCCCTCGTTATTCGCAAAAAATAAGAGCAAGCGATACTCAAGAGAGGTTAATACAATTTCCTGCTCTCCTTTATAGACTTTTGCCTGGGCAGTATCTATCTTAAGATTACTCAACTGATAAACTGTTTTTATAAGCTCTGTCTTGTCATACCTGCGAGTAACAGATTTTAGACGAGAGAGCAGCTCTCTTATTCGAAATGGCTTTGTTATATAGTCATCAGCGCCCATATCGAGACCCATCACGACATTAACCTCGTCATCGATTGCCGTTAAAAATATGACTGGGATATCTTCGTTGGCCTTGATTAATTTGCAAAGGTCATAGCCGCTTCCGTCTGGAAGGGATAGATCAAGGATCGCTAAGTCAAAGCTATTCTCATAAAGTGTAGTTTTTGCTGACTTAACATCCACACAGTGAGTTACAAGATATCCTTCTTGGGTAAGTGAGTAGCAAAGACCTGACGCAATTATTCGATCGTCTTCAACAAATAGTATTTTCATTTTGCCATGATCTCCTTGTTCTCTGTAATCAATCCCCTTAACCTTTTCTGCCTACACTTCATAATTGACAGAGCTTTCCATACTTTTTCATCGTGTGTTTCAGTCAAATTCAACAGTATGGTATTAGCCACACTATGTCAAGGAGACGCACACCCTAAGACAGTGTCAGTGCACCGTACGACAATTGTACTTCTAAATTAATCTATTTCTATTTCTATATTAAATCTGAAACCTCATTGGTTAGCTTCATTCGCTACTGTTCCTGTGTAGACAAAAGGAGCGTCACGTTTCATGATGCCCCTAACCGAATCAACCATTACTCATCCAGGCAAATACTTCATGGACTGGATTATTTTTCAAAAGCCAATTCAGCAATATCAAACTTTTTCATCTTAAGGAATGCTTACATTCTTATACAATGTACAACATAAAATAAAACCGAAAATAGAGAGCTAACCTACAAAGCGCCGCCTTAGTGGGACTATGGGCGCTTCGGGCCGCATCCGATAATCCCGATATGAAAGGTCGTGTGCAGGAGCAGGCGCCCGTTTAGTGGAATACTGAAAATGATGCAATGATAGGGATTTGACAATTCTGCGATATGGTATTAATCTGTAATATAATTATTAGAAAGAGGTGTGTTGATGTCGGTCGTTCGATAAGGTAATTATTTGTATCACAGAAGCGGGATTTTTACCTGCTTATTTTGTGTACCCAAATGCCTTACGGAATGACCAGAGAAGTGTTTATCCAACACCTTTTTGTTTGTTTTGCAGCGCAGTGGGTAACTGCGCTTTTTTTATTGTCGCAAGGCTATTGGGTACACGCATACTTTGCGAAAGGATTTTGTACTAGTGAATATCAATTTGAAAAACTACGGGCTAAATGAACGCTTTGAACAGGAAGTTGTTATTACCTGTTCTTCTGAAAACGGGGATGGGTTTGACGAGATTAACACTTATATCGGGCAAGGAAAGACGATTGCGTTTGTCGGTTCATCGGGAGTTGGCAAGTCCACACTTATTAACCACCTTATGGGGCAGAATGTGCTTGCAACAAAAGCTATACGGGAAGATGATGCCAAGGGCAGACATACCACAACCCACCGCCAACTATTGCTATTGCCAAATGGCGGTATTGTGATAGATACGCCCGGTATGCGGGAATTGCAGATTTATACGGGCAACCTGTCAAAAACCTTTGAAGATATTGAAGAAATTGCTGCCCGGTGCAAATTTGGCGACTGTTCTCACGGAGCAGAGCCGGGTTGCGCCATTAGAAAAGCAATCGAAAATGGAACGCTGTCTGAAAAACGGTTTGAGAGCTATCAAAAATTGCAACGGGAAGTATCCTACGCCGGATTAATCGCCAGCTTGAAAACGAAAAAATTAACAGAATGTTCGGCGGCAAGGGTGAAATGAAACGAGTGAAGAAGCATACTAAAGACAAGAACAGTAGATAAATACGAAAGGAGCATTGTCTTATTACCAAAGGTGCATTGGATTCGGTATTGTGCGTAGCAAGGGCTGCCGCATAATTCAAATATGAGGATAGTCCTTGCGTAATCCTATCTTTCGATTATATAGGAGGCGCACAATGGGCTATAAAAATGCAATCTGTGTATTGCCAGACAATTTGATTATGGCAATACAACAACATATTGACGGCGAATATCTTTATATTCCTCGTAAAGAAGAAAACAAAAAAGGCTGGGGCGAATTAAGTAACAGCAGACAATTGCTTGACGAACGTAATGCAACCATTTTTGCAGAGTACCAACATGGTACACCTGTTGAGCAACTGGCAAACAAGTTTTATTTATCACCAAAGACCATATATAAGATATTGTCCGAAATGAAGAAATGATAAATAAACCTCATGGCGGCATGGCAGATTTGTCATGTCGCCTTTTTGTTTCTGTATCGTTTAGTAGGGAGCTTTTATAAAAGGAGCAAGGTATAATTTAACTATGCAAAAGCAATAAAGCAAATAAAAACAAGGAGCAATCACAATGGAGTATATTAAAAGCCAAAAGTACAACACCCCCGAATTACTGGCTAGAATCATGGGGCCTAACCCGTTCAAATTGCAGGAAGAAATGCTGCTAAATCATAAAATCCCCGCTGGAAGTCTCGTCTGCGACCTCGGAAGCGGGCAAGGGCTTACAAGCGTTATGCTCGTAAAAGATTATGGCTTCAAGGTTTACGCCGCCGATTTGTGGAGTGAACCGCAGGAAAACCGTAGATTTTTTTATGAAATGGGGTTAACCCTTGAACAAATTACTCCCGTTAAGGCTGACGCCACCGCCTTGCCCTTTGAGAAAGAATTTTTCGATGCGGTAGTCAGTACCGATTCGTATAATTATTGGGGCCGTGACCCGGAGTATTTAGACGCAAAACTGCTGCCTTTCGTCCAGCGTGGCGGGTATATATATGCCTGTGTACCCGGCCTGAAAAAGGATTGCCATGATAACCTGCCAAAAGAATTGCTTCTCTCGTGGACGTCGGAACAGCTTGCTTATCTACGCGATATTATTTATTGGACGGAAATAGTAAATAGCAGCCGAAACGCCGAAGTTGTTTCCATATACGAGATGGAAAGCAACGAGGAAGTTTGGGCGGATTGGCTGAACCAGGAAAATGAGATTGCGGTCAATGACCGCAAAACAATGGGCGCAGGCGGCGGGAAATATCTGAACTTTATCGCTTTCGTCTTGCGAAAAAAATAATTGAGCCGGACGCTAAACTATTAATTACTTATATAACCTTTGGAAATATGAGTTGAATACCAAACCCTTGACCAGATGTCGATATCGGTTCGATGTTTACATCGATTGATAATGCTTCTGCATATTTTTTTACGAGGTATAAGCCCATCCCGGTCGCGTCCTGCCGATCTGGATGGCTTCCGGTAAACCCCTTGTCAAATAGGAAAGGCATATCTTCAGGAGGAACACCCTTGCCATTATCTCGGACAGCAAGATGTATTTTGCCATCGGCCTGAGTGTCCGACCAACTTACGACGCGGACAACGCCATTGTCAGACACCGTGTACTTAAAGGCATTGCTGAAAAGCTGCGAGAGCATGAAGGCAAGGACTTTTTTGTCGCTTATAATCTGCAAAGGCAAAAGATTTAGCTGCACATCGATTTTCTTTTCGTTAGATATAGCGCTAAAATCTTCAAGGCACTCCCGAACGCAGTCGCATAAATTTATTTTCATGAATTTATAATCCACGTGGTCAGACTGAAGCCGGGCATAGTATAATATACGTTCAACGTCGTTGATGACGGTACACCATACGTGCTCCATTCGATTATAAACATACGGTGACATCTCTTCCTTATGGTTAGCTAGAATTAATGTTGCAAGAGACAGCGGCGTTTTGATTTCGTGTGTCCATGCTTCGATAAACTCCTGATAGTTTTGCAATTCCAATCGTTCTTCTTTTATAATTTGGGATTGCTCTCTCAGTTGTTCTGACACAGTTCCTATCATGGGGTGCCAGAATTCATCTACTACCATCATTAACCGTTGTTTTGTTTCTTCATCTGGGTCAATCAAAAACAATTGCAGCGCCTCCATCTGCTTCTTTCGCTTTTTTTGATCAATCCAGCAGCCAACAAATACAATAAAGGCTGTGAAAAGCAAGATAATTACAACAATGCTCCCAAAGGTGTCCGGGCCTGTCAGCCATGCCAGAAAAGCAAAAAACAGGTCGGTTAAAAGTAGCAGGACAAGCCAGGGCCTTTTAGCTTTCAAAGTTATATTCTGCTGCTTCACGGCTTACTCACCTCCAGACGATAACCCTGCCCGCGCACAGTCTGTATCATATCTCTAAGCCCTATGGCATCCAAGCTTGGTTTAATCATGGTAGCAATACAGTTGAGCAATGTTGTTTTCCCGGAGCCGCTGGCTCCCATGATTCCAAGAAACTCGCCTTCAAGCACATCAAAGCTTATCCCTCTGAGGGCTTCTGTCTTATTGTCGCCCTTACCGTAGACTTTTGTGGCGCTTTCGACTTGTAAAACTCTATTTGAATTCATTTTATGGCCTCCCGACTTTCCTTATCTTGATTATAGCAAGCGCCGCAGTAGAAAAACACTTACAGTTGGTGTAAGAAATCATTTGCGCTATGCATGGTCAGGCACATAGTATTAATAGAAAGACCGAGGCATTAACTGTCTTATTTGCGCCCAAGGATAGTTACTAGCGTTCGTCGTTTGTTTTGCTTCAAATGTCTTATCGTTAGTTTATTAATGCTAAGCTCGCCTTCATCATTATCTCTGATATCGAGTGTGTATTCGCCACTTGCAATTCGCTTTAGATATTCGGTTAGCTTTTCTATTTGCTGATATCTCCATCTCGTAAACATAAACGATACTGCACCCATAAATAGCAACGCGAACAAGGCGATGATCCCTGAGACGGGATTAAAAAAATAGCAGGCAACAAAACCTACTATTATAACCGAAGCCAAAAGTGTGATATATAGTTTAATTTCTTTATTTCTCAACACCTTAGCTGCCCCCTTTAAGGTTTTGGTCAAACTTTTTTTACCAAAACGCCTTATAAAATTCTATAATTTGCAACGGCAATTAAATCTTCATCTTCATCCTTTTTTTGCCCTGCATATAACATTCGTTTAAACTCATAGCCTTTATTCTTCATGGTAATTTCCATAAAGCACAGAAATATGCCCATATCAATGCTATTATAATATGGGCGTCTACCTTCCGGTATCATGGAACGAACTTGCGTTGAGCGATATATTTGAATGTCCGCGCTCTCGCAAAAAACACGCCATGGCTGAGAATTACACGAACTTGGCGCATACCTCACTACATTTGCTACATCTACTAAACTCTCACCATTCCAAATAATCGCTAATTCTTTGCGTTTTGCTTTCGTATAATCTTTTCTGAATTCTACCGAATGACCTTTACCGAAAGCCAACATAATCACAAAATCCAATCCGCCATACTGTTGCTCAGTGGTTTTCCCCATACCATACCAACACGCGCCTATATTTTCCGAGGCCATCCATAAATCGAGCTGCGCCAAAACGTATCCTATATTCAAAAGATAATCCTCTTTTTTTTCACTGTAAACTAAAAGGCAGTATTCTCCACGTTTACACGTTGTTTTATCTTGTTTAACGATCTGATATTTTAAGTTAATATCATCAACTAAAGGTGGAAATTTGTAAAGCTGCTGCTCAATCTTCTGCAATTCCTCATTTGAAAGCGCAAGTGTATCATCAAAGCGTCTGAACGATTTTCGTTTAAATATCATATCATACATATCATACAAAATCTTTCTCTCCCCTCATAGAACATATTCGGAGAGTAACCGATTAAAAAATAATATTCAACTTAATTTTTAAAATGTCCTTTCATTGCTATCCTTCAAAAACCTGATTTAAACAAGTAATTGATTTTTCTGAAAATATACGGACATAAGATTCAATATCTCTCAAATGTTCACGCACCAATTGTTCTTCCACTCCGAAAGGCGCATATACCGTATAAATAACACGGGTTGTATGCTCCGTTATGGCAGTTCGCAGGTCCGGGCCCCGAAGGATACTTGAGATGATGGCTTCTTGATCCTCAATCATAATGTCACCAGGTATGGTTGTTACATTATGACTACTCAGAGTTGTGAAGCTTTCGCTCCCAGTTGAGACTTTCAAACTCAGCGGTGTCTTTATTTTATCGAGATCGTGGCTGGCTGTCAGAAGCGTATTTTTTAGCTCCGCCATAAACATTGCTTCAACCAACGGTAATCCGGACGGGATTGGTTTACCTTTTATGACCGATTCGAGCTGAGGCAGCACATGATACGTATATCCGAATTTTTTATAGTATGAAATATAAGCGTCCATAGGATGAAGTGCTTTCAGCTCCCCACGTGTTGCCAGACCGTATTTTGATCTTATCGTGCCTTCAAACTCCTGTTTGACCAGCATTAGCTTATCATCGGAAGATACATTCTGTATGTTCTCCATGACCAGAATGCCGATGGAGCACTTTGCTGTATCTCTTGCTTCATCAATAAAAATATCCATTATTCCTTTACCTGTTCCTTTCCTCTGCTTTTTCTATTCTTAGATATCGGAGTCGCGGCATCAATGCACTTACTGCCGTGATTGTAAACCGAGCTTTCCAGTAACGGATCTGGCCGATATGACACTAGTTCCTGCCAACGAAAAAGCACAAATCAAAATAATTTCCTGTTCAAACGATTCATTCTAATATCTCTCCAAAAATGCATTGGATTCTTTCAACATGGTATAATTTTACTCACATCACCGGTTCTGTTAAAGAGCCAGTATAACACGGATTTTATGGAGCCAGTTGTAGAACCTGCCGCAAAAAGGGCAGGTTTCACACATGTCAGATATTCTATCTGCAGGAAAAGATTATTCACATACTGCCTGACAGCAACATCATATTCTTAATTCCTTTAGGGGCTATTCTGATTACAGAGAAAATTGATCGAGGATTATATTATGCAATTCGTATGTTACTCCGCCGGACACTTTTCATTTTGCCGAATTAAAACAAAGGTTATGATAATCGTAAAGGCTTCTGTTACAGGTGCTACAAGCCATACACCTGTCATACCAAATAATGAAGGTAATGTGAAGATACATATTAATAACACCACCAAGCCTCTGGAGGAAGAAATGAGTGCTGACTCTTTTGCTTTTCCAATGGATGTAAAGTAGAAGGTGGTAATGGTATTGATTCCCGAAAACAAAAAGGAAAACATAAAAATGCCAAGTCCTGAACGAATTAGGATTGCAACACTTTCACTGCTGACAAAAACATTGCTAAACCAGTCTGACACAACTGACAATATAATCATGACCGCTGCTCCTGATAAAAATACAAACAAATTGGTCAACTTTCGAATCGTTTTGCTTAATTCAATTTCTTCCGCACCATAAGAGAAACTGATCAGGGGACTCGCACCCTGTCCAAAACCAATAATGACCATTCCAAATAAATATGCCACATATCCTACTATGGTAAACGCAGCCACTCCCGGAACACCTACTGTTCTCATAATCACCCAGTTATACGCAAACATAGAGATACTCATGGACATCTGTCCAATGAATTCTGAGCTACCGTTTAATACAGTATCCCGTAACACGCTTTTTGAAAATTTAAATCTCCGGAACTTGTAAACACTTGATTTTTTCAGAAAAAACACAACCATACAAATCAACCCGATTAAAAGTGATATAAACGAGGCCGTAGCAACCCCCTCTATACCAAAATTGAACCATCGTATGAATAAATAATCCAAAAATATATTGCTTACTACAGTCAGGATATTAATCAACATAAACAACTGCGGTTTGCCTTCTCCTCGAACAAACATGCCAAACGTAGAATTTACGATCATAATAGGATACGCCATGATCATAATGCAATAATATTTCTCAAAACAGCTGGCAACCTGTACATCCATATTAAGTGCACCCATAATAGGTCTGAAAAAAGCAAGCACAAGTATACTTAATATTACTGATACAATGATGGTAGACATAACGGTCTGGTTAAACACATTATTACTTTTCTTTATATCCCCTGCTCCCAGTGCCATTCCCGCAATTGCTATGCCCCCGACGCTAAGCATGAGACCCACTCCCAAATAAACATACAAAATGGGAAGACCAAGATTTACTGCAGCAAGGCCTTCCTTCCCAACATAATTTCCAATGAAAAAGCCATCTACTATGGTAATAAGAGAAGTTAGCACCATTGCAATAATAGAGGGGATGGAAAACTGTAAAATCATCTGTACTGTATTGTTTCTAATACTTTCTAAATTCATAAAAAATAGACTCCTTTCAAATCGAACAATACCTCAGTGGCAGTTCTCATTATAAAAAGAAGTCTTTTATTTTACTTCTGAATTCTTGCTCTATTTAATCGGTATACACAAGTCCATTACAACATGCATGTTTTCTCTATCAACCGCCCGATAAATATCCAAACCATATCTTTCATCCATTTCATAGCCACTACATGCCAGCCAGATATTAAAGATGCCTTGAAAAGCGACAAAAATCTCCCGAATGAATCCTTCGAAACGGTAAACTGCAAATTTGCCGCCTTTTATAGTGGTAACGTTATCCAGAGAACAGCGTTTGTCAACTGTCATACAGATATCATATAAACATTGCTCTACACTTGTTATGGAAGGATCGTCATAGGATCTTTCAATCAGTAGCGTATTTCCCGTAAAGAAGTTTTTATACTTTTCTGTAAAGGCACACCAATTATTTCCTAGATCAATATAGTTTCCAATGTGTCTTTCATAGATAACAAAAAAATCATCAAATACCTGAATTGAAATCTGTTGATCATATTCTTCAAATGATTTAAATTTGGCAAGATTATTAGGATATAAGGGATGATGTACACAGGTAGTATTCACACCCTTTCGAAATTCCGCCGGAGAAATGCTATGATGCTTCTTGAATACAGAACTGTAATTTGATGGACTATATCCATAGTCAAATCCTATGTCAGTAATGGACTTGTCTTTTTCAATCCTCAGTCGCAAAGCACTTTGTTCCATTTTTAACCGTTTTATGAAGGCATAGATACTCTCTCCGGTTTCTGCCTTAAAAACTCTGCTAAAGTAATATTTCGAAAAATGACAGCAATTCCCAACATCTTCAACGGTAATCTCCTCATCTAAATGTTGCATGATATAATCAATACTTTGATTTACCAATTCGTTTGTGATCATAATACGCAACTCCCATTGCTTTCTGCTATCATTTTACAATAACATAATATATTTAACTAGAAAATCTAAGGTGCCATAGCTCGCTTTAGATATTCGGTTAGCTTTTCTATTTGCTGATATCTCCATCTCGTAAACATGAACGATACTGCACCCATTAAAAGCAGCGCTAACAAGGCGATGATCCCTGAGACGGGATTAAAAAAATAGCAGGCAACAAAACCTACTATTACAACTGCAGCCAGAAGTGTGATATATAGCTTAATTTCTTTATTTCGCAACAACTTAGTTGCCCCCTTTGTATCCGATTCCACGAACCGTTTTAATAATTAATGGGTTTTGGCTATCATCCTCGATCTTTTCGCGCAGACGTTTAATATAGACCGTTAAGGTATTATCGTTGACAAATTCCCCTGCAAAATCCCAGAGACCTTCTAGAAGCTGATTACGACTAAGGACTTGTCCCTCGTTATTCGCAAATAATAAGAGCAAGCGATACTCAAGAGAGGTTAATACAATTTCCTGCTCTCCTTTATAGACTTTTGCCTGGGCAGTATCTATCTTAAGATTACTAAACTGATAAACTGTTTTTATAAGCTCTGTCTTGTCATACCTGCGAGTAACAGATTTAAGACGAGAGAGCAGCTCTCTTATGCGAAATGGCTTTGTTATATAGTCATCAGCGCCCATATCGAGACCCATAACGACATTAACCTCGTCATCGATTGCCGTTAAGAATATAACTGGGATATCTTTGTTTGCCTTGATTAATTGGCAAAGATCATAGCCACTTCCGTCTGGAAGGGATAGATCAAGGATCGCTAAGTCAAAGCTATTTTCATAAAGTGTAGTTTTTGCTGACTTAACATCCACACAGTGAGTTACAAGATATCCCTCTTGGGTGAGTGAGTAGCAAAGACCTGAGGCAATTATTCGATCGTCTTCAACAAATAGTATTTTCATTTTGCCCTGATCTCCTTGTTCTCTGTGATCAATTCCCTTAACCTTTTCTGCCACACCTCATAATTAACAAGGCTCCCCATACTTTTCCATCGTGCGTTTCGGTTAAATTCAACAGTATGGTATTAGTCACACTATGTCAAGAAGAAGCACACCCCAAGTCAGACAAAAGGAGCACCACATTTTATGATGCCCCTAACCGAATCAACTATGATAACCTTGCCACAAATTTCGTGCTATATGCTATGATAGGAAAGTAAAAAAATCAACTATAGGCTGGTGAAACCATATGAAATTTAAATACGGTATCAATGAAATCCCCCCTCTGGGACATCTTCTATTATTTGGCTTACAGTGGCTAGCAATTATCATTCCCATCATCCTGATCATGGGGACTGCGGTGACAAGCCTCCATCCCAGCGGGATTATCCAACAAGTAGTTTATATCCAAAAACTTTTCTTTGTAGTAGCAGTAGCCTTATTTGGGCAGGTGATCTGGGGACACCGCCTTCCGATAATTGTCGGACCAGCGACAGTCTTTTTGGTAGGTATGGCCTCAGGAGGGGGGAACAACCCGGAGGCGGTCTACACCTCGATCCTCTTAGGTGGTCTTATTTTGGCGGTTGTGAGTATTACCGGACTGTTCGCTCGTCTAAAAAAGCTCTTTACCTCAACCGTTGTAGCCGTAATTTTAATTCTTGTTGCCCTTACCCTTACGCCCATGATTCTCAATCTAGTTACAGCCCCGACTGCCCACGCCAGTTCCTTCGCAAACTTGTGCTTTTCTTTAACAATGGTCTTCTGCATGTTTATTGCGGCAAAGTATTCACGAGGCGTGTGGAAGTCGACACTCATTTTTTGGGCTGTAATCGTAGGAACTTTAGCTTACCTTTTGCTGTTCCCCATGTCCCCACTTCCACCCAATGACCTTCCGGTCGTCGCTACATTTTGGCGAGACCTACAACCCTCTTTTGTCTTCGATTCGGGTATTTTCATCTCTTTTCTGATTTGTTATCTTGCGCTCTCTGTCAACGATCTAGGCTCAATTCAAGCCGTCGATGGACTCCTCAAACCCGATAATATGCCAAAACGAATCACTCGGGGCGTAGCAACGACTGGATTAGTCAATGTGTTAGCAGGTTTCCTTGGCGTCATCGGGGTTGTTAACTTTTCTTTCAGTCCGGGAGTCATTATCTCTAGCGGAGTTGCCTCTAGATATGTCTTTATTCCTACAAGCCTTATGCTTTTGGCTTTATCCTTCCTACCAAAAACAACTGCAATTCTAGGCAGCATCCCTTCCGTGGTCATTGGCAGCTCTATGATTTACATTATGTGCTCTCAGATCGCGGGGGGCCTTCAGATAGTTCAGAGTAAGGACTATAAATTTGAGAGCGGGCTTATCGTAGGGCTCCCAATTATCCTCGGTGTTATCATCTCCTACCTCCCCCTAGCGGTTCTTAATACCTTTCCCCATATTATAAAACCAGTATTAGGCAACGGCTTTGTAGTCGGGGTGATAACAGTTCTAATTATGGAGCATATCGTGTTCCCCCGAAAAGGTTGATTCAACTACATTAGTTCGATAATCTCTCCGCCAAACAGGTGTTCCTCTTCGAGGTCTTATTATTGCGGACTGCCATACTAATGGCCTTCTTGGTCCCGACTAAAACAAACACTTTCTTCGCTCTGGTTACGCAAGTATACAGAAGATTTCTCTGCAGCATCACGTAGTGCTGCATCGTTAAGGGTGCCACGACGATTTGATACTCACTGCCTTGGCTCTTATGGATTGTGGTGGCATAGGCCAAAACCACTTCATCGAGCTCTGTTCCATCATAATCAACCGAATTTCCATCAAAGTTTAAGACTAGGGTTCGTTCTTCGGTATCGATTTTAGTGATGCAGCCAATATCTCCGTTGAAAACGTTCTTATCGTAATTATTTTTAATTTGCATGATCTTGTCCCCAAGCCTGTAGACTGTGCCGCCATATTTTATGGAAATCGTTGAGGGATTCAGCGCTTCCTGTAACACTGCATTGAGGTTGACCGCGCCTGTTTCCCCTCGTTGCATGGGGCAGAGCACCTGAATGTCGTTGAGCGAGTCGACTTTATAAAAAGCTGGGAGCCGCCTTGTACAAAGCTCCTTGATCGTTCGGACCACCTGGGTCGGCTCCTCTTCCTCAATGAAAAAGAAGTCACTATTGCGGTTTCCTTTCAAGTCTGGAAACTCTCCTTGATTAATCTTATGAGCGTTGGTGATAATGGCACTGCCTTGGGCCTGACGAAAGATTCTGGTGAGCTGAACAACCGTGACGACACCTGAGTCTATAATGTCGTTTAGCACATTTCCAGCGCCTACCGAAGGCAGCTGATCAACGTCTCCCACCAAGATGACTACGGTTTCATTGGCTACTGCTTTTAAGAGGTTGTACATCAGAACAGTATCGACCATCGACGTCTCATCGATAATTAGCACATCACATTCCAAGGGGTAGTCGGCATTCTTCTTGTACCCCTCAGGCGGTTTGTACTCTAGTAAACGGTGAATGGTTTTGGCCTCGAGCCCTGTGGTCTCGGACATTCGTTTGGCCGCTCTGCCTGTGGGTGCTCCCAGTAATACTCGAGCCCCCAGTAATTGAAAAACCTTAATAATGGCCAGCGTGGTAGTGGTTTTCCCGGTTCCTGGCCCACCCGTTAGCACCATGAATTTTGAAGCTGCTGCAGTCTTGACCGCATCCTTTTGCACCTCGTCATAGCTGATGCCCTGTTGCTTTTGGATCATTTCCAGGATACCTTCTACGTTGGTCGTGGGATAGAGAGTCCCTACCGCAAGAATCGCCTTCATTCGGTTGGCGATTCCCAGTTCGCTGTGATAAAAGGGCAGCAGAAAGATAGCATCCTCACCATCGAGAATGACGGCCTTTTCCTCGATCATCCGATCCAGCATTGAGTCAACCCCTGATTTCTCAATCTCGAGGATTTTTTCCGACTCTTCCAGAAGCTGTTCCCGGGTACCATAGCAGTGTCCGTCGTTGGAAAGTTCGTTAAGGACATACACAATCCCTGAACGGCAGCGTTCAAAGGAATTCTTCTCGAAACCCATCTGTAGGGCAATTTTATCCGCTGTTTTAAAGCCAATGCCCCAGATGTCATCTGCCAGTCGGTAGGGATTGGTCTTCACAATTTCAATGCTGTCATTGCCATAGGTCTTATATATTTTCACGGCAAAGGCCGTGGATACTCCCTTGCTTTGCAAGAAAAGCATGACATTTTTGATTTCCTTTTGCTCTTGCCAGGCTTTTTTGATCATGTCGACGCGCTTTTGACCGATGCCCGCAACGTTGACTAAATAGTCGGCTTCCTCCTCTAACACCCTCAAGGTGTCTTCTTGGAAATGTTCAACAATCCGCTTGGCATACGCTGGTCCGATGCCCTTGATGAGTCCGCTTCCCAAATATTTTTGAATACCTGCCACCGTGGCCGGCAGGGTTTCTCGATAATCCTGCGCCGCAAACTGCTTCCCGAACTTACTGTCCATCTTCCATTCGCCTTTAAGTCGGATGATGGAGCCAACATTTACCGCTGCCAAGCTTCCCACAACTGTTACAAGGTCCGTAAACCCCTTGGTTTTTATCTTGATGACACTGAATCCATTCTCTGTATTTTCGAAGGTAATTCTCTCGACAACTCCACTGAGGTATTCCATTTTTTTGCCCCGCCCATCATCAAGCGCTTGAAGCGTTCTCTCATTCGCTTCCATTTTACCACACTTAAAGTGGCCTTTGACAGCCTGCAGAGTTGGTTTAACTTATTTACGGCATCGATTGTGTGCCGCATAATCTGGTCGCACTGGTCTTTTAAATTGGGCTTGGCAAGTCATACTCCAGATATATACTACCAAGGTCCTCCATATTATGTTATACTTCATTAACTGAATATGAACCTTCGGGGCAGGGTGAGATTCCCTACCGGCGGTGACGATTGCCCGTGCAATCCAGCCCGCGACTCGACGTAACCATTTGTTGCGCCGATTGACTTGGTGAAATTCCAAGGCCGACGGTATAGTCCGGATGAGAGAAGGAACAAACTGGGTTAGACTAAGACGTCTTTCCTAGTTCAACATGCTGCCTCGAGAAACTTCTCGAGGTATTTTTCATGCGCTGTTCCGTTCGCGTTATGTAGGTTCAATTCAAATATCAGATCAGTATGGAGGGTTTTCAATTGGTACAGAAAAAACAAGCGTCCCACTTAGGCATATGGTGGATCGCCCTTGGTGCGGCTATGTGGGGACTCGACGGTGTCTTTATCGTGACGTTGCTAAACTATGTGACCTCTTCCCAGATTGTCTGGATAGAGCACATGTTATTGTTGCTCTTCGCCGCGCCCGTGCTTATCTGGAAGCGCCATGAGCTCAAGTGCCTGAATCTCGGCGACTGGTTAGCCGTCCTGTTTATCGCCTGGGGTGGATCTGCTCTGGCATCCATCCTGTTTACTGCCGGATTTACCTACGGCAATCCGAACGTGGTGCTTATCCTGCAAAAGGTACAGCCCGTTTTCACGGTTCTGCTCGCCGCCTGGATACTCAGAGAGCGCATTGTGAAGGCTTTCTGGATGCTGTTGGTTGTGGTGCTCATCGGTGCCTACCTACTCACCTTCGGCCTGCACATTCCAACTACCGGCGATAGCACGCAGCTCATCGGATCGTTGTATGCCATTGGAGCAGCAGCTCTGTGGGGCGGTTCGACGGTCATGGGCAAACGCCTCGTCGGCAAAGTATCATTTACCACGGTAACGGCACTACGATTTGCTGTTGCACTGCCACTGTTGACCGTCATCATCTTAGTACAACACCCGAACTGGCAGAGCCTCAGCCAGGCACTAAGATTGGCACCGGTTTGGGCAAACCTACTGTTCCAAACCATCGTGCCAAGTCTATTGAGTCTACTGTTTTATTACCGAGGGTTGAATGCGGTCAAGGCCTCTCATGCAACTATTGCGGAGCTCGCCTTCCCGGCAACTGGCCTACTCCTCAACTGGCTTATATTACACCAGACCATTGACTTCGGCCAATGGATCGGTTTTGCCATCATCTGGATGGCCGTGCTACATTTATCGCGCTTGCGCGATGAACCGAAGGTAGCGGAGACGTCCGTTCCTCACCTGTCCGATTTAGCTTCCTAGTTACTTTCCTTGAAAAATTGACCAACAAAGACCGAATTTTTGTACCATGTGACAGCGAATTAGTTACCACTATTAACTTTTTGACAGTGAAAGTGTTTACTACTTAGCTTTTAAAGATAGGGAAACACTCTGGCAAGTATTTCCTCTGATGCAAATTACTCTTGTTGGAATACTCAACTCTATATGGATGATCAGAATTCATGTTCAATACAGGCACCTATTTGTCTCTGATATGGATGTATGGATTCCTTTCCAGATTATTAGAAAGGCTTGTACACGCCTTGTACAAAGCCAGATTTGATGATCAAAAAACGATCTGACGATATAAAATGAAATATATTTCCTCTCACACCCTGCCACTATAAAAAGAATATCTAACTCTACGACCCGCTCATGCCAAGGCTTCCACTCAAGGCAAATAGCAATAGGTAAAGCTTTGATATGATCTCCACTTTTTCCCCTGCTCCACACCGTGCACGAAGTAGAGTAAGCACCC
>NZ_SPQQ01000010.1 GCF_004766045.1 Desulfosporosinus fructosivorans | reverse complement strand
CTTGACGAAGGTACGCTAACATTATCGGACCGTAAACTATCAACCTATGTGAATGCGTTGGCAAAAGCGGGATTTGTAATTGAGCAAATGATTGAGCAATCTGATGATGAAATTATGCAATTGCGGGACGATAACAGCGATTATGCAAAAAAAGCAAAGATGCTTCCTGTAACTTTTATAGTCAAAGCAAGAAAACTATAAGAGTACAGTATAAGCATTATGGGGTATTAAAATATTTTGATTAAAGTGGAATTTCTTATTATTTATAAAATCTAACAGGACAATAAATTAGAATTTGAGGTGAAATACTATGGAAAAATATACAAGAGAAGAATTAGAGGAAGCTCTGCAAATTGTGTCTTCAGCTATCAGTAGATGTGAAAAAATACAGCCAAAATTTGTGGAGGGTACCTCTCAGCACACACTCCTTAAGAACAGGATAAAAGCAATGTATATCTCAAAATCATTAATAACAGATGAAAATGTTATGGACAAATATACAAAAGAAGAATTGATAGAAGCACTACGACCCGTATCTTCAATTATCAGCAAATGCGAAAAAGCACAGCTAAAATTTGCGGAGGGTACCTCTCATCACACCCGCTTCAAGAACATGATAAAAGCAATGTATATTTCAAAATCATTGATAACAGATGAATTAGTAAAAGAGGTTGAATTCTAGTTTATCGTAAGATTATGAGCATATTGGCATGTTAATAGATTCCGGACGTGCTTCACAAGGTAATAAAGAGGAGAATGTATGGCCGCAATAGTTTGAAATGTTAAGGAAAAAACTGTTACGGCTTGAAAAAAGACCTAGATTCAACTAACAATGAAAGAGCCGACTATTTTCTTGACAATCGCAGTTGGTTAATTTTTTAATAACCTGAGAGGTGCGAGATTAAAGGAGGGAAGAGATTGATGAAGAAAGCGATTTTTAGTCTATGTTGTGTTATTCTTTTGCTGCTTGTGACTCCGGTAGCGACTTTCGCCGCAGATTCTCTTTATCGGATGTTGTATGCGGATGAAGTTGAATCATTTAAACAAGACCAAGATGCAATGATTGTTGGTCAATTAACCGGTAAACAAGGGGACAAATATAATGTCAAGGTTTTGAAAGTGCTGAGCGGAAAAGTTTCATCGGACATGATCCTAGTTTCTGATGATTTCACGTATGGATGGGATCATACACCACCGATGGTCAACGATTTTAGCGTTTTCTCCCTGAAAAAGTCAGGAGATTTCTATAAGAAGGCATGGGGAATATTTAGAGCGAACAGTGGAGACTACAGGACCTTAGAACTGGAGTCACTTAACTGTCCTATCCCATGGTTACTTGGAGACCTCGCCTGTATTCAATGGTACGTGAATTCTGAAGGTAAAGAAAAGGACTTTTTCGGGCATAGTGGTACTATGTATGTAAGGCGTCCAAACGGTCAAGAAGTTCAAATATATCCTGTCCCTACCGTGCACACGGAGACTGCGACCTCGGTTAATGCTCAAAATCAAATCAGGAACAGTCCAACGATAAAGGATAGCATATGGTCAAATTCACTTAGCTATGTGCTATCTATTATTGTGGTTATTTTGATTGGAATAGGAACGGCGGTATTTGCTAGATCGCGAAAAGGCAAAGTGAAATGACAGATGCTTAAAATCAGTTTTTAATGAAGAACTGACTGATGATTCGAATTATACTCGAAAAGTCGACAACATGTTAATTTACAAAATTTAATTGTCAGAGAAATTTGACACTATTGAAGTTTTCAATCACCCAAGAATCCCCTGGATTTATCCATGGGGAGTGTCAATCATTAGTCCTCAGGCTTTTACTGCCTAGGGGTTTTTTTTTGCAATTGTCTCAAGTTACAAATCAGTTTGAAGCCTGTATAAATCTCAATAGAATCTTACATAATAATATTCGAAATACATTTTATAGGGGGAAAATAAATGCAAACTACTAACGTTACCGGAACAAGGTCAGCAGTAAATCAAATGCCAATGCCTACTGCTATTAATCCTACTATGCAGGCGTGTATTGATGCTTGTAATGCCTGTCTCCAGGCTTGCGAAGAATGCTACTCTGCCTGCTTAAGTGAACCTGATGTACAGGCAAGAGTACACTGCATCCAGGTACTAAGAGATTGTGCAGATATCTGTTCTATGGCTTCTCAATACATGTCAAGAAACAGTGAGTTTAGTCAGCAATTCTGTAACCTGTGTGCCACAATTTGCGATGCTTGTGCGGCTGAGTGTGCCAAATTCCAGGATACACACTGTCAGAATTGTGCTGATATATGCCGTACATGCGCAAATGAATGCCGCAAGATGTCAACTACAAAAATGTAGGCGATTAATTAACCTTAATTGCTACATCACATTATTCGTATTTCGTTCAGTGTTCTTCTTGATAACTGAACTTCACAAAATCTATAAACCATGGTTTCTTTTGAAAAATATTGCTGTAGTCATAAAGTTAAGAGGACGCCACCGGCGTCCTCTTAACTTCGATAATTAGGTCTTTAGCGAAAGTGAATTTGCCATAATTTCTTTTAAAACAAGAAATGTGTTTGCATAAGTACCGAAAATGGTAGTTTATTATGAATGATTCCATATCCGTTGTAACAGATTCTCTCGGTTAAATTCAGGCTTGAGTGGCTATTATTATTTTAGTTTACTACTTTTTGGGGTTCATTTACCAGTTTTATTCTATAAACCATTGGTTAAGAATTAATTTCTTAACCCTGCGACAATTAAACTAGTTCATTTTCCTGTCGCAGATTCAAGTAGTATAGAACGTTACTTGCTTCGCTAAACTCCCATTGTACTAAACCGTTGCGCGGTGGCTATTTTAGGCCTAAATAATAAATGAGGCATGATATCATTCTTTTGCTTACCCAATTAATTTGGAAAGGATGATATTCATGCCTCAAATTTCTCGTACTTTTTCACCCCACTTTAATAAAATGAAGATCGCTGTCTTCTTGTTGTGGTTGTCACCGAAGACAAGATTATTATGATGATGTGTTGCTATATAGTTCTTGATATGTAATTTTAGCAGCCTTAATCTGTCGGTCAGCTTTACCACATTGAGGACTTAATAAAGAACAGTTTTTATGACAGGCTGTACAATGCATATCTCCAAGATAGTCTGTAAGACTCATTGTGTCTCCAACATTAGTGGTAGTTTCCGCATAGACCTGAATATCTGTACTATTTTCTCTTCCTGTAAAAGTTGTGGTCGTTTGCGATGAACTTGCTATCTGTGTGGCATATTGGGTGGTCTGGATGTTCACATTGTTCGTCGCAATAGAAATAACTCTGGAATATAAGATGAAGACAATCACAGCAATTGCCCCGAGACGGACGAATGTTTTCTTGACATTGCTCTCTCTGAGATTCGCTAATATTTTACGAACCGATTCCACAAGATAGTGCCCGTGTAAGATAATGTGAAGTCCGAAGAGTCCTAAACCGAGATAGGACGTCCATTTATGGACCAACACCAATAGTTTACTGCCCAGTGAGGATCCCAGTGATGGAAAAACTACTTGTGAAACGAGTATACCCGTAATGGTTATCGTGGCTATGGTCAGGAACATCGTCACATTTAAAGCATATCTCAGCTTGGACGATGTCTTTAATTTTCCACTGAATAGGTTCTTAGTGACGTTTTTAACCCATGACCAGTTCAATAGAACATGGCTCGCAAAGAGGGCGAAGATGGATAACCCTGCAATTTCATGGAACACCAGTCCAGTTTCATGAGCAAAAATCAAGGTAACAAACAGGATCGTCATGACAATATCTAACATTATTTTGAGTATTTTGTTGTTCATATGTTCTAGATCCTTCCTTCCGCTAATCATTAATTGTTCTAATTAAAATTTTGTTATCAAGCACTATGTATCTTTACTAATATTTCCCCTTCAATCTTCAGTTTCTCAATGTGGTTTTGTATGACAATATCATTATGCAATGCAAGTCTGAAATGAAGCTGATGCTCAGCTGAAAGTTTGCTTAATAGAGTAAGCACGCACTAAAAAACACTGAAATCAGATCTAGCCTGATTTCAGTGTTTTTGCAAACTATCCTATAGAAGGAATCCGTTCATTAAAGGGATGAAAGAGTTCTTGGCCGAAGACGAACTGTTTAAACCAGTTTGTTGGTTGCCTTTAATTCTGTGCTATTGTTGAATTTCTAAAATAGCGCCTCTGTTTCCCGACGTGACCAAGGCAGCATATCTGGCAAGGTATCCGGTTGTAATGTTCGGCTTTCTTGGCTTCCAGTTGGCTCTGCGTTTTTCCAGTTCGGTATCACTTATGACGAAGTTGATTTCATTGGCCATAATGTCAATTTGGATGATGTCTCCATCCTCCACCAAAGCGATATTGCCTCCGACCGCTGCTTCAGGAGAAACATGGCCGATTGCTGCTCCTCTGGTGGCGCCACTGAATCGCCCGTCGGTAATCAGTGCGACACTTTCTCCAAGTCCACGTCCCATAATGGCAGAAGTAGGATTTAACATTTCCCTCATTCCCGGCCCGCCTTTTGGACCTTCGTAGCGGATTACAACAACGTCTCCTGCTATGATTTTGCCCGAATTAATGGCCTGCATGGCATCTTCTTCGCAGTCAAATACTTTAGCAGGGCCTTCATGTTTCAACATTTTCGGTGCAATGGCGGAACGCTTGACAACACAGGAATCGGGAGCCAGATTCCCTGTTAAGACTGCAATCCCGCCTGTTTTGCTGTAAGGGTTTTCTATAGGCCTGATGACCTCCGTATTTTTATTAAGGCAGCCGGCAATGTTTTCTCCAACAGTTTTGCCCGTGCAGGTCATTAAATCGGTATTAAGCAGGCCTAATTTATGGACTTCATTCATCACCGCATAGATACCGCCAGCTTCATCGAGCTCTTCTATAAAGTTAGGCCCAGCTGGCGCGAGATGGCAGAGATTCGGTGTTTTGTCACTGATTTCATTAATAATATCAAGATTGAATTCAATACCACATTCATGAGCAATCGCAGGAAGATGTAGCATGCTGTTGGTACTGCAACCCAAAGCCATATCAAGAGTCAAAGCGTTTTTAAAGGCATCCTCCGTTAGAATATCCCTCGGCCGGATATTACTCTTCAGCAGCTTCATAATCTGCATACCTGCGTGCTTTGCAAGCTGAATACGTTCTGAATACACCGCGGGGATCGTACCATTGCCTTGTAAGCCCATTCCCAACACCTCGGTCAGGCAGTTCATGCTGTTGGCTGTATACATACCAGAACAAGAACCGCAGGTTGGACAGGCTTTGTTTTCAAATTCCTGCAGTTTCTCCTTTGTAATTTTTCCAGCTTGGAACGCTCCGGATGCCTCTGAAACACTGGAAAAGCTGATTTTATGCCCATCCATTTTACCGGCAAGCATCGGTCCGCCGCTGACAAATATGGCTGGAATATTCAAGCGTGCTGCGGCCATTAATAATCCGGGAACGTTTTTATCACAGTTGGGAACCATGACCAGAGCATCTAAGGCATGAGCTAGTGTCATGGCTTCGGTTGAATCGGCAATTAATTCTCTGGTGACAAGTGAGTATTTCATTCCCTGATGCCCCATTGCTAGGCCGTCGCAGACAGCAATTGCGGGGAAGACCAGCGGAGTGCCTCCAGCCATGGCGACACCCAGCTTTACTGCATCTACTATTTTATCCAGATTCATATGTCCCGGGACGATATCGTTTTGGGAGCTGACAATTCCGATTAAAGGCCTTTCCATTTCCTCATTGGTCAATCCTAGTGCATGAAACAAGGCTCGCTGGGGCGCACTTTTGGTTACCGCATCACTATTCATTTAAGAACACCTCTTTATAAATATTTGTATAATCACATTATACGTTGTACGATGTCTGATGTACATATATTAATTAAACTTTAATATTAAAAAGCTGTTTTCATTTCTGAAAACAGCCTAGTAAGTTTTATTCTTCTGTAATTCCAAAGCCTCTTATTGCGTGAATGATATGCAGCTTCATAGCGGTTCTTGCCCCTTCAGCATCTCGTGTTGCTAAAAACTCCATGATCATCCGATGGTCATTCAAGGTATTCTGGAGCATTTCTTCATTAGTATCCGATAAAAGCACTCCTTTGTCGATGGCCTGATAAAGGATCGGCATCAGCTGATTCATAAACTCGTTATGGGTTGCCTTGGCGATTGATTTATGAAAGGCTTGTTCAACTTCAGTTCGATCCTCTTTTCTTAAAATCAGCTCTTCTTCTAACCTTCCATAGTATAAAATACGTTCAAGTTCCTTATCTGTAGCTCGCTTCGCAGCATAATAGGCTGATTGCGGCTCAAAGATCAGTCGCATTTCATATAAATCCTTCACGTCCATTTGGGAGGTTGAAAGCTCTTCTAAGCCAAACTCCTCGTTTAATTCCTGGTTATTCTTCACATAAGTTCCTTTACCGCGTTGAATTTCTAGAACATTGTGAGCGGTTAAAATACGAATGGCTTCTCGCAATGTAGTGCGGCTAACTTGTAATTCAGCAGAAAGCTCGTTTTCATTGGGCAGCTTATCTCCTAGTGCGAACTTTTTATCAATAGTAATCATTGCGAGAATATTGTCTGCTACATTTTCAGCTAGACTTCTTCGTCCTCTTGCCACAGAGCGGTCCTCCCCATAAATAGTATAAGCTCATTATACCGTGTCAGACATCATTTCCTCAAGTCCGATGTCTGATACCTTCCCTTCTGGTTAAATCAAGTTCGTTTACAAAACGGTTTAGCCAATTATGCCATTCCTTTTCATTTTCTGTAATGTGAAAGTCGTAATCGATCATATGGGTGGGTAACCTTTTAAAAAGTAGGGCCAGCTCCATATCTCCAAGTGATTGAAAAATCTCAATAAATTCAGTGTCAAAGAGACAATACCCTTCGAGAATATCAACTAAATCGGCAATACTGTGTATTTCTCGTTGGATGATTGCTAGTTTATCAGAGACATATCGACATTCTCTAATTTCATTTGCAACTGTTCGGAATGATTCATCATCCATTTTTTCGCCATCTTCAAATTGAAAAGTGGGCTGTTTGGGGGGGGCTTTTAAACTAATAAAGATGGATTCCAATCCGTTATTTTCTAAAGCGTTTTTTAATCTCGGGGATAAATTCATGGCGGTCGCTACAACGTGTTCTTTTAATAACCTATCTGAAATATTAAGCTCTTTGCAGAGCTTGGTTGAGGCATCCTCTAACATGGTATCCAGCTGATCATCAGACAGATTCACCAGTTTTTGTTGCAAATACTGTCTGTCTTGGGGTTCAATATTGAGCTGGAGCACATTTCTGAGTGCCAAGACAGAACCGACTAGATTGGTTAACACAAGTTCGAAAATATTAATAAGGAGATCTTGATAATGGTCATCATACCCGCGTAGCAAACAATGAATGGCAGGTGAGGTGAAGTGCCTACAAAACTGATTTTCTAAAGACAGCTTTTGAAGATAACAGTAGATGTACTCTATCCCAACCAAATCCATCCTATCATTACTTAAGGGGTAATCGATGGACGCGGGGGTATCATGGGCAGCAAAGTCAACATCATAGGCAGAGAAAAAAATCGGTAGGCCATTTTGTATAGTATCGTTATAAGCACAGTTGTCTGTGATAATGCTGTCATTCTGTATTGCTGAAAGCAATTGTCTGGCACTGTCTAATTGGAGTCTTACTAATTGCTTGCCCTGTCGGAACAGGTCTGATAATGGTTTATGTTTGAGTGTTGCTATGCTAATGTCTGTATCTGGAAAACTCTTTAGATAGATTCCAATACAATAAAAGATTGATTGCATAATACCTTGCGCTTTTTCTACCTTAACGGAACTGCTTTCTCCACCGGTGTAACGCTCTGTTTGCTTGGCTAAAAGCTGTATGCTTTGTAGCTGAATACTCTCAAATTCAGAATCAGTTAATAACTTAAGGTGATAACCTTCCTCTAAAAGCGACTGAAAGTAAAATGTTTCATTAAGCTTTTCCCTTTTAATCAAATGATATTTTTCAATATTATTCATCATAAATCTCCTCATCAAACGATGTATCAGTATCTTCGCATAGATCCGCGTAATCACTAATTCCATACCGGATACTACGGGCCAAGGTTTCTAATTCTCGATTTTGCAGCAGCTCAATAGAACCTTGGCAGTTCTGATCAAAATATTTCTTCATTAATGAAATCAACTCATCATCACTAATTTCATCAAGTGTCTCGTTTTTGAAATAGTAGAACGTCTCTATTAAATCATTTAATGTGGTAGCATAGTTGAACTGAGAAAGGAAGGGTGAGTCACAAAACTTTATAATCAGTTTCTTAATGATACCGCCTGAAAATTCAATCCGTCCATTGCTGCTTAGGGCTTCTGCGCGGGTTTCAACAAGTTCCTGTGCCCCTGCCTGAGAAAGAATTAACCCATAACGGGATGTTACTTCATTGCAATTGATAATTTCTTTAATCGCCAGTTTGTTCATCATAACAGTAGGTAGTAGCATAAAATTATGATCCATTGGTTCACACCCTTCAAATTATTTCATACCGGCTATTGACAGAAGGAGTATTATTGTGGTATGATAAATGTGGATACATATAATATATTATTGATAATGCATCAAATATTAGTTTATCATTCTACGTCTTTAAAGTCAATGGATTTAGGTGTCAAGAAAAACCAATGGTTTTTATAATATAGTCCAAACGTACTTGCGACTCTCATTGGAAACAATGGGGGTCTTTCTGTTAGTTGACAGACCTTGAGCAATAACGGTGAATTTGTTTCAAAGGACTAATCTCCCAAAAAAGGGATGAAAGAAGGGAGGCAAACTTAAGGCCTTTTACACAGAGGGCCTTTTTAAAGCTAGTGAGACAGGTTTCCCCTTGTTTCGCAGGATGGGTGTGAGATGATTGGGTCATCCGGAGTTAATAGTGGTGTTTTGATGGGTATAGCTCATATATTAATAGATTTGAGCTATGGTATATTGCATAGTGCTACGTCACTCTATCCATAAGCACCCTAGTATATATTACAATGCTGTTTACAAATCAGTTAGGAATTAAAGCGCCTAAACGCCACGCATTCGTAAGATATAACGAATCAGTTAATAATAAAGACATAATGAATTTTTGTGCTTTTGAGTTAGCAAGAATGGTTAAAAATATTTGCACTTGACTGTTCCCTTAGGTATTAGCGTATATTTTAGTACAGGAGGGATATTTAATGAAAATAAGTGTAGTCGTGGAGATTACAAAACTTACCAAAAAAGCAATAAACTATTATGAGGAAGAGGGATTAATAAAGCCCGATGTTAATCCACAAAACAATTATCGGGAGTATTCGCAAAGTAATGTTGATGAATTAGTACAAATTTCCCTTTTGAGACAATTAGATGTATCCATTAAAGAGATTAGAGATATTATATTGAAACCTAAAATGTTAAAAGATAAGTTAGAACAACACTTAATAAGTCTAGACGAGGAAATAAACAGACTTGAGAAAAGCAAGAACGTTCTCAAGTCTTGTTTGAATAGCATTACTAATTCTAATGATGGACTTCCAGAATTAACTAGACAGTTATTATTTTTAAATAGGTCGCTGGAAATGGATGAACGTGAAAAAGAAGGATTTATGAAAAGACAGATACAACGCATTTTCCCTGGGAATTTCGGTAAAATGCTGGTAATTAATTTTAGTCCTTTTCTAAATGCTCCTATAAATACAAAAGAAGAAGAGGAAGCCTGGCTCGATTTGGTTAAATTTTTGGATGAAGTTGAAAGCATTGAGTATTCGAAGGAAATGAAAGAAATGTATGAAAATCTGACAAACCAAGACATGGAAAAGTATGAGAAGTTTTTAACTGAAAATGTTAATAAATGGATTGGGATTACAGATGAGGAACTTCTTGCTGAAAGAAAACAATTCTTTGAGATTATGAACAGGATGAATAGCGATCCTGATATGCAATCGGCGTGGCAAATAACTTCTATAATGACGAAAAGTTTGAAGGGGCAAATGAAAGATCTCGGTTATTATGATAAGTTTGTCGAGAACTTGAAAGTACTAAGTAGTGATTACTCCGAATACACCAACACGAGAAATGAGTTTTTTGAATCATTAAACCTCAAAGTTGATGACAAGGGGAAAATAGAAGTCGCAGAAATAAGATGATAGTAGACAATTATTGTATGAATCAAACTTGTGAACCGATTATTAATCAAGGAAACATAAGAATAAATTGAGGTAGAAGAAATGAAACAAAATAGTTTACGCTTCGAATGTATTGATATATTGAGAGGACTAGCTATATCACTTATGCTTATGGTTAATAATCCGGGGAATCCCGCAACTATTCCCCCCCAGTTGAAACACGCTGCTTGGAATGGTGGTACGATAGCCGATCTAGTTTTCCCTTTTTTTATATTTATCATGGGCGTAGTCGTGCCGATTTCAATTAACAATAGATTGGAAAAAGGCACAAGTCGAGCAACCATTATAGTCCACATTTTTAGCCGCAGCAGTTTAATATTTCTTCTAGGCATAGTATTAAATGGATTTCCATTCTTCGATTTAACGATCATTAGGATTCCAGGCGTTCTCCAGAGAATTGCTGTGGTCTATTTAGTCTCGTCACTTATTTTTCTGCTACTCAGGTCTATCTTTAAAAAAGAAGCATTTCAAATCGGTGCCCAACTTCTGACGTCGGTTCTATTGCTCATTTTATATTATATTTTACTGAAATATATTCATGTACCTGGATATGGAAGGGGAGTGATGGAACTCCAGGGCAATCTTGTTCAGTACATTGACTTGAAATTTCTTCAAGGGCATTTATATACACCAAATTGGGACCCGGAAGGTATTCTCAGTACAATTCCTGCATTAAGCACGGGACTCATAGGGGTAATTGCAGGTATGATACTTCTAAGTCCAAATAGTCGTCTCATTAAAATGACTATCCTCGTAAGTAGCGGTGTTTTGCTACTATTCTCAGCGGAGTTGTTCAATCCCTTTTTCCCTTATAATAAAAACCTCTGGTCAAGCTCCTTTGTCCTACTTACAGCAGGTCTAGGGATCTTGTCTTTAGCCTTTTTCTATCTGATAACAGATATCCTGAAAAGCGGTAGACTCCTTGTACCATTCAAGGTTATAGGGGCTAGTGCAATTTTCGTCTACTTTACTACAGAACTCATAGGAAGAACATTATGGCTAATTCCGGTGCATGATTCTATTTCAGGTAATACGATGACCTTTAAAATCTGGTTCACGGAAAGACTCATAAGTCCTTGGGCACATGGGTTAGATTCATTATATTTTTCGATTTCTTACGTGATATTTTGGATGGTTATTATGGGTTTTCTTCATTATAGGAAGATATATATTCGCCTTTAGATAATTCTTAAGGGAATAATTTTAAGACTATGGACAAGGCATTTACTGCTTTAAATATCACCCTGAATTCGTTTTAATACAAGGGGCGGTGGATACAACATGCCAAAATGGAGTGGTAATAATGCTAAAACACAATGGAACACAAACTATAGAAACAGACAGAATGATCTTAAGAAAATTTTCTTATTCAGATGCTGACGATATGTTACAATATTGGATAAGCGATCCAAGCATCGCAAAAGGTAATTGAGAAATGTGGATTTAAATATGATGGTACACTCAGGGATTTCTTTTATCGTGATGGCAAATATCTGGACAGATTATATTACTCATTGCTGAAAGAAGAATGGAGTTGACGATGGGGGTCAACTTCTTTAATGAAGGAAGTTATTTCAAATGCAGAACTATCAAGTAGGAAAAGCCTCTGAAACCGGATATGTCAAAATGCTAGAGGGAATCGAAAGAAAAACCTTAGGCTACGGAAACAATACGCTATTATGTGAATTTAAGTTAGCAAAAGGCAAGTTATTACCGATGCACCAACATCCGCATGAACAAACCGGATATTTGGTGAATGGTTATATTATCATGATTATTGATGGAGAAAGACATGAGATGAAGCCCGGGGATAGTTGGACTATTAATGAAAACGTTGAGCACGGAGCCGAAATAATGGAGGACTCTCTAGCCGTGGAAGTTTTTTCACCAGTAAGAGATGATTACAAATAGCCCCGATAGGGTGGAAGGATAATGAACGTCAAATCACCCTTCGCTAGTTTTAAGTAGGCTATAGTGACGCTCCCTAGAAAGTCAGATGATTCAAATCCTAACAAGTACATATTAACTGTGCAGAGTATCTGTGCAGTTTTTTTAATGACATTTTATAGTACAACTGAACACAATTGATATATAGCTATACTGTATAACGTGAATGCATATAGAGACAGTTTATTACATTCTGTTAGCGTTACTTGAACCTGCACATGAATATGTGATTATGCAAAAGGTAGAGGAGCTTAGTGATGGAGAGGTAAGAATGGCGGCGGAAACGTTATACAGAGCTATTGAAAACCTATTGGAGTTAAATAACTAGGCGGCCGCCTTCGCTGATGCTTGGCGCCAGCCAAGTTTTCTTTGTCTAAGACATGCACTATAATGAGAACATTAGAAGATATAGAGTGAAAGGGGCGGGGTTACCCATGCGTATCATACATACATCAGATTGGCACCTTGGCCGTATGCTTGAAGGGCGAAGTCGAATTGAAGAGCAAGTGAAGTTTATTGATGAACTCTGCACGATTGTGGAAGACGAAGCGGTAGATCTTGTCTTAATTGCAGGAGATGTCTTTGATACCGTAAATCCTCCCGCCATCGCTGAGGAGCTTTTTTATGATGCCTTAAACCGTTTGTCTGCTGGGGGAAAGCGCGCCGTAGTGGCCATTGCAGGCAATCACGATAACCCGGAGCGACTTTGTGCAGCAAGTCCTCTGGCGGTCGGGAACGGGATCACGTTATATGGCCTTCCGAAAGACGTCTTAACGCCTAGTCTCTTGGCGCAGCTGAATCAGGGAAAGGTGGTTAGGGTGGCAGCAGGCCAAGGGTGGGTAGAGTTGCATATTCCCGGTTGCCCGGATCCGGCGATCATTGCCATGCTTCCCTATCCTTCCGAGTCTCGGCTTAACGAGGTATTAAGCGAGAGCTTAGATGAAGAAATCCTACGCCAGGAGTACTCTAAGCGCGTCCAGCAATTATTCGCCACTTTTGGACAGAACTTTCGCGCGGATGCAGTTAAACTGGGAATCAGCCATCTCTTTGTACGTGGAGGAATGCAATCCGAGTCAGAGCGTCCGATCGAACTGGGAAGTGCACCGACTGTTGAAGTTGAAGCGATGTCATTTGGCGCTCAGTATGTTGCTCTGGGGCATTTACATCGTGCCCAAGCTGTCAAAGGGGCACCCGTTCCCACCCGTTACTCCGGTTCTCCACTCGCCTATAGCTTTTCTGAAACAGGGTATGCCAAATCCGTGATCTTTATCGAGGCTTTTCCCGGCCAGCCAGTGACAACGCGCGAGATTTTTCTGAGTGCCGGCTACCCACTGGTGAAATGGCAAGCCAAAGAGGGGCTAGCTCAAGTGCAGCGCTGGATCGATGAAGGGAAGGACCTCAACGCCTGGATCGATTTAGAAGTCTCTGTGACGGGTGCGCTTAATTCTCAAGATATCCACACCCTACGTCGCCAGCGAGAACGCCTAATTAATATTCGCCCCGTCTTCCCGGAAACTGAGCAGATCGTGGCGGAGGCTCGCTCAAAGTTACCGATTGATGAGCTGTTCCGCAAGTTCTATCAGGACAGAACCGGTGGTGCTGAGCCGGAGCAGGAATTAGTCTCCTTGTTTTTATCCTTAATCGACCCCGATAAAAACAGCGAAGGTTACGAAGAAAACGGTTCTATCAAAGTTGAATTACATAACACTGAGTCTCTGTCGCATACGAATGGGCGAGCCGAGGGGGAGATAGCATGAGACCAATTCGCTTAAGAATTGCTGGCTTAAACAGCTTTAGGGAAGTTCAGGAAATCGATTTTACGAAACTGTGCGAAACAGGTGTATTCGGAATATTTGGCTCAACTGGAAGCGGAAAGTCCACAATTCTTGATGCTATCACGCTCGCGCTCTACGGTACAGTCGAACGGGCAGCCAACAATACACAAGGGATTCTTAACCATGCGGAAGACCAGCTTACGGTGGACTATAGCTTCTCCTTAGCAGCGGGAAGTCAACGGATCAACTACCGTGCAGAACGAGCGTATCGGCGCTCCGGGGATCGGACGGTCAAGGCCTCCACCTGTCGTCTAGTAGAAATAGTCGAGGGCGTTGAAACTGTTTTGGCTTCAAAGGCCGATGAGATGACCAAGAAAATGGAGGATGTGTTGGGACTCACCGTGGAGGACTTTACCCGGGCGGTTGTTCTTCCCCAGGGGAAATTCGCGGAGTTTCTAACCATAAAACCTAAAGATCGAAGGCTAATGCTTGAGCGGTTGTTTTCCCTAGAAGCCTATGGAAGAGAACTCTCAGCTAGACTGTCAGAACAGCTGGGAAGTTCAGAGTTTAACTTAAACGGTGTGGAGCAACGGCAACAGGGCCTAGGGGATGCTTCTGCAGAGCGGCTCAAAGAAGCCGAGGCGGACTGGAGTGCAGCGAATGCAACCTCCGCCAGTATTGATAAGGAATTAACAACTTTAAAACAACAGTATGATGACGCTAAGGAATTATGGAGTCTTCAAGAACAGTTACACCAGATTCAGGGAAAAGAGGCCGAGCTGACAGCCTCACAGTTCAATATTGATAAAATCTCAGAGCGCTTAAGCCTAGCTGAACGTGCGGAATCGATTCGACCGATCTTGGAAGAAATCAGTTTCTCGGAAGAACGATTCAAGGGGGCCAAAGTCCAGGCCGAGACCGCTGAGACTAGCCTTAAAGTAGCTAGGCTGAAAAAGGAACTCGCAGAAAGACAGTGGTTTGAGTCCAATCAAAGACGGTTAGAGGTCGAGCCACACTTGCTGCGTCGACTGGAACAACTGGAACAAGCCAAAGGCTTAGAAGAGGATATTCTAGCGCGAGATCAACGGTTAATCGTTACGCGTAACAAATACGGTGAGTTGGATCGAACCCGAAAGGACTTGGAACAAAAGATCCAGGTCGCTCTAGCTAGTAAAGCAGAAGCCCAAAAGCGGCAGCGAGACGTGAAGACCCAACTAACTCAAATAACGATCGATCCGGCGCAGCGCGCTCGGGTGAATGCCTCGGCCCAAGCTTTAGAAGGGTATGAGATGGTCTCCAAACAAGTGGTCGACTTGCAAGGGGACTTAGAAAAGAATGCGTCTCAAATGAAAGAACGGCGATTAAAACTGCAGACCATCGTGGCTGAGGTTCAAACCGCTCAGGAATCTGTGGAACAGCTGAAAGCAACGTTGGCCAGTCGGCAACAAGATCCGCCGGTTCGTGAGGAAATACTCAGTGAGCAAGCTCAGGAATTAGAACGCTACCGACACATAATCACCAATATTGAACGTGCAGAACGGGAATGCAACGCTGAACAGGAACGTCTCCCAATCCTTGCTGGAGATCGCCAAAAATCGCAAGTCGACGTGGAAATAGGAGAGAAGGGACAGGGCGAGATTTCGCGGGCTGTTCAAGAGGGCCAAGCTCTCGTTGAGCGAAAAACGGCTGAAGTGAAGGGTCTAGAACAAGAAAATCTTGCAGGAGTACTTGTTGAGAATCTGGTGGAGGGAGAAAATTGTCCAGTCTGTGGCTCAGTTCACCACCCCATGCCCGCCCAGCGTTTGGGTAATGCGATTCTAGATAAGTCGAGAAAGGTCCTGGAGGAAGTCTCAAGGGAACTACAGACGTTGGAGAGGAAAAGGGCAGACGGCGCGATCGCTCTGGCCGTAGCCAAGGCCCAACTGTTTGCGAAACAAGAACTTGAGCAAAATCAGTTAAATCTCTGTGAAACTAAGCGACGTGCAATTCTCAGCTATCGCCAGGAATTACCGGAACCGGACCGTAGTAAAGATATGCAGGCTATCAATGCCCAACGAGTTGAACGAGAGTCTAAGTTGACGAAGAATCGCCAAGTATTGACCCAATGGAAAACAGATCAAGAGCTGCTAATCCGTCAGTTGGAGGATGCGCAGCGGACCTTAGTTGAAGTCGATAAAAAAATGCATTACGCGCAAGCACAGATTGCCTCCACAGAGGGTGTTGGAAACGATCTTCATAATCGGTTAAACCGACTGTTTGATGAACAGGCGCAGCGAAAAGATCAGCTGGATACTTTGCGCGGGAGTATTGCCCCTGCGGAGATTTTGTTGTTACAAAAACAATATGCCACCTGGGATCAAACGATGAGGATGTTAAATCTGGAGTTATCGGGTCTAGAAGAAGGGGTGCGAGAATCCGATGAGGTCCAGCAGCGGCTGATGAGTGAGAAGGCGACATGTGAGCTTGAGCTTCAGAATTTAAAAACAGTGGGAAGTGAAGCCGCTCGTGATGTGGCAGAACTCAAGAGTAAATGTGAGGCATTAACTGAAGGAAAGCCTGCCCTGGAGCGGACTCTACAGGTTAAACAAGAATTGTCTCTTGTAACAGGGACTGAAGAAACGCTGAGGAAGGCTTATGAGCAGGCCAAAGAGGAGTGGACACAGGCCGAGCAGACTCAGGCGGTCAGCCACAAAACCTTGGAACTAGCCAGAGAAGGCTTTGAGGTTGCCCAACGCAAGCTGGATCAGGGCCTTAAAACAGCGCGATTTACGACTGTGGCAGTGGCACAGGGTGCTTTATGTGACCAGGCTGAACGGCTGACCATGGAACGGGACATCATGGCCTTCCAGCAAGACGTTCGGATGATCAAGCAGAAACGCGACGACGTTGAATTGCGGCTTAAGGGGCGAAGTCTTCGCCCTGAGGAATGGCTTGCTTGGCCGGTTCGGCTTATGGCCGTGGAAAACTCCCATACCGAAGCGATTGAGCGACGCGGTGCAACTCAAAAATGGTTGGAAAAACTAAAGGGACAACACGAAGAATGGATGCGCCTTGAAAGTCAACGAAAAGCTTTGAGCCACCGCCGGAGCTTACTCAAAACCTTGCAAACCGTTTTTAAAGGAAATGCCTTTATTGAATTTATTGCTCAAGAACAGTTAGCTAACGTATCACTGGATGCCTCTGAACGCTTGAAAATGTTAACAAACCAGCGCTATGCCTTGGAGGTTGATGCAGAGGGCGGTTTTATCATGCGCGATGATGCTAATGGCGGAGTACGTCGCCCCGTTAGCAGTTTATCAGGGGGAGAAACCTTCCTCACAGCCTTAGCCCTTGCCTTAGCCTTGTCTACTCAGATCCAACTGCGGGGAGAATCACCGCTAGAATTCTTCTTCCTTGATGAAGGATTTGGAACCCTCGATGCCAATCTTCTAGAAACAGTGATGAACACTCTAGAAAAACTTCACCTTCAAAATCTAACGATTGGTATCATAAGTCACGTACCAGAACTGAAGAACCGGCTCGCTCGTCGTTTGGTCGTTACACCTGCTGAGGCCGGTGGCGTGGGAAGCACGGTCAAGTTGGAAATGGCCTAGAACATTAGTAGCGCAGTTTAGCAAAGGGGACAAAGTGGATAAAATATATAGAGTTAAACATATTACAAGCTTATATGAAAGTTGCGATAAATGTGGATTACCGACCATCAACTGTATCTGTAATAAATCAGTAAAAGTAAGGACTCAAGCAAAGCTCTGGATTCTATCGAGTGAAAGAGAGTTTTATAGGCCTTCTAATACGGCAAGGCTATTAAAAGTAATAAATCCAGAATCAACCGAAATCTTTCTATGGGAGCGGACAAAGAGTCCAGATAAATTAATTAAATATATGAGCATGGAAGAATATAAAACGTTTGTAGTATTTCCAACAGAAAATGAGGAGTTAGAAAAAAGAAAAGTAGAATTTAAACTAATTGACAAAATTCCAGCCTTTATAATTATAGATGGGACATGGAAGGAAGCTAGAAAGATATTTCGAAAGAGTGACTTTTTAGAGGGATTGCCGATTGTTTCAATAGAGCGAAACTATGCATCTAACTATGATCTGAGAAGGGGAGCAACCGAAGGAAATTTGTGCACTATAGAAGCTGCAATAGAAATACTGAAAATGAATGGTGAGATGTATTCCTCACAGGTCATGGACGATTATTACAATCTGTTCCTAAAATGTTATAAGGCTGGCGTTAGCGGACATATTGTAAAAAAAGATAAAGAAGGATAAAGCTCATAAAATAAGGTCTTGACTATATAACTTAATAAAGTCATACTATTCAAATAAGAATACCTTCATGTGTTAGATTGAATTTCTATTTATAAAGGATTCTGCACCTTGAAAAAGGTGATTACAAAATTATGGTCAGAATGGAGGATCATCTGTGGCTGAAAAATATGTACAAACCCTCGATCGATCACTTGATGTTTTAGAAGTGTTAGCTCAGGCAGAAGAGGCGTTAGGTGTTACGGAAATTGGAAATCGTATAAGCTTGCATAAAAGCACTGTCCATCGAATTTTGCATACTTTATGCCACCGTGGCTATGTGGAAAGGGTAAGGGATAACGAACGCTACCAATTGGGCATAAAAATCGTGGAGTTAGGGATGCGATTTTTAAATGATTTGGAAATACGTAAAGTTGCATCACCCGTCCTGAACGATTTAGCGAAATTGCTGGATGAGGTTGTCCACCTTGTTCTTCCTGATGAAGGTGAAGTTGTTTACATCGACAAAGCAGAAAGTTCCCATGTCGTAAGCATGCATTCCAAGGTGGGGCGGAGGGCTCCAATGCACTGTACAGCAGTGGGTAAAGCTCTACTTTCAACCTTGCCCGAAGAGGAAGTCAGGCACATTCTTGAGAAAAAAGGAATGACTCGCTATACTCCCAATACACCTGTTGAAGCAGATTCCTTGATGGTCTATCTTAACGAAATTAAAATTAGCAAAATATCAGTGGAGATCGAAGAAAACGAAATCGGAATAATTTGTCTGGGAACCCCTGTTTTCGACTATTCTGGACGAGCAATCGGGGCGATCAGTGTCTCTGGCCCGGCTGAGCGAATCAAAGAAAAAGGGATCGAGCGAATCGGTCAAGAAATGAAAAAGTCCGGAGAACTGATTTCTGCCTATATGGGATTCGATTTCTTTCAGAAGTCATAGTTTATATCTACCCAAAAAGAGGGTTTCTATTGTATTTCTGTTACATCCTAAAAGTATAAGGAGTATTTGTGCACAATTGCACAATATATTCAGAAAATTCTTCTTGACCATTTAGATGTTTAGGATGATAATAGAATTAACATAATGAAACATTGTTTCATTATCGTTTTTGGACTAATTATTATATTCGGGGGAAAGAGAATCGGTATAAAGGAAGGGGGATATATCAGTGGGAGTTTTGGCAGACGTATATGAAATGCTCAACACGTGTAACAAGTGTGGTGGTTGCCATACAGCCTGTAAGACCTATAAATTGACTGGATCAGAGGAAATGTCTACACGCGGAAGAATCCAGCTCATCAAAGCTGTCGCCGATGGGAAACTAGAACCTGATCAAGAGTATGAAGATGCCATCATGAGCTGTCTGTTGTGTGGAGAATGTGCAGTCACTTGCCCAAACGGTGTACATGGTAATGAACTCGTCATGGCTGCGCGGAGAGATCTAAAACTAAGAAAAGGAATCAAGCCATTTGCTAAGTCTTTTGCTTTAAATACTTTAGCAAGTCCGAAGAGGTTGGGTATGGGATTTCGTCTTTTCGGAGGAATGGGAAAAAGTGTCCTCAATAAAATTGATGGACTGGACTATTTTCGCGGTATTGATATTAAAAACTTCCCTACTGCAAAAAAACCATTTTTGGAGCAGGTCTCAGAGAAGATTGCGGTGCAACATCCGAAGCATAAAGTCGGATTTTATGTGGGTTGTTTTCTCAATCACTCCTTAGACCAAACCGCTCATTCTGTTGTTAAAGTGTTAACGAAAAATGACTGTGAAGTTATTATTCCAAAAGATCAAGTGTGCTGCGGTCTCCCGCAATATGCCTATGGTGACTTCGAAACAGCGAAAAGAAACGCCCGTAAAACTATTGATACCTTTTTAGATAAGTATAGCGATGCCGAAGTTGTTCTCACTGCATGTGCGTCCTGTGCTGCGATGCTTAGACATGATTATCTGACTCTCTTTGCCGATGAGCCGTCGTATCTTCCAAAAGTTAAATTATTTTCCGAAAAAGTAGTAGAGTTTTCAGAATATATGGCGAGTATTGGTGTCGATCAGAGCAAACTTCATAATTCAAGTCCTCTAACAATCACCTATCATGATCCTTGCCACATGGTGCGGGGTCTTAAGGTAACAAAGCAACCACGACAATTGTTGCAAATGATTCCTCGGGTTGAATATAAGGAAATGTTTGAAGCCAGCCGTTGTTGCGGAGCAGCCGGTCTAATACAAGCCTTTTATCATGAGGTATCTACAGATATCACAGTTCAGAAGACACAGAACATCAAGGATACCAATGCAGATTTGGTGGCTACAAGTTGCCCAGCTTGCATGTTGAGACTTCAAGGCGGCATAAACAAGGCCGGTCAAAAACAGAAGGTTATGCATGTTGCCGATGTAATGGCCAACGCTTACGAAGACTAATTGAACGTAAGAATTACATTAACTTTATATGGTCTGACCATTAAACCTTATCATGGTCTTGCCGAAAATCGAAAATTTCCCTTTGCGGAACATGCTGCAAGTTCTAGTAAATGAGTGGAAGGGCGGGTAGTCATGAGTAACGTCAATATCAGCAAGTTAAAGGGGATCGTTGGTGATGCCAATGTCGTCGATTCTCCTTCCGAAATGGCTAAATATCTAAAAGGTCTGGGTAAGCCTGCAGTTGTCGTCTTACCTGGGAATACTTCTGAAGTTTCGAGTATCGTCAAACTGGCAAATGAACAGAATGTGAAATTAGCGGTAGGCGGGGCACTCGTAGATACCAAGGAAATTACGGGTGGAATCGCAATGGTTATGTCCCGGATGAACCAGATTTTAGAAATGGATCAGTTTAACCTTGTGGCGGTCGTCGAACCAGGAGTTCTTCATAAGGAATTTCTCCTTAAAGTTACGGAAGCTGGCTTAAACTTTCCTCCGGAGCCCTATGAAGTCGAAACCAGTTCGGTTGGCGGCTGCTTTGCGATTGGAGATTCCGATTCTAAATCCTTTGAATATGGTCCTACCCGGGGTTTCCTTTTGGGATTTGAAATGGTCCTCCCGACAGGGGAAATCCTGGATATCGGAAATAAATGTATTAAGAACGTTTCTGGTTTAGATTTCATCCACTTCGCTGTCGGAAGCCAAGGAACATTTGGGATTTTCACCAAACTTCTGGTGAAGCTCTTACCTGCACCGGAAGCTAAAAAAGCGGTGATTGGAACGTTCGCATCCATGCATAAGGCGAATGCAACCTTCAATACCCTGATTAAGCGGAATGTGCTTCCGACTCGGATGAATCTCATCAATGCATCCCTCGCGAAAAATGCCAAATCCGGAACCGATGGGCAGCTTGTGATCATTGATTTACAGGGATTTAAAGAGTCGGGTAAAAACATCGCTAATGAAGTTGCATCAGTTCTTACCTTGGGTGGAGGCTCTGATGTAAAGATCATTGAGGACGAGGTTGAGTATGATCAAGTGATCAATGGTTGGCTTAAAGTTCGCGCCGACCTCAATGCAAAACCAGAGCAAACCGTGGAGTTCATGGTTGGCCCGATGAAAATGCCTCAAGCCCTAGCTCAGATCGAAGCGCTTACGGGAGATCTAGGGGCTTATCCTGGCGTAATTATCGAAGGACTTCTCGGATATGTTTGTTTGGCACTGCCCGAGGGAACCGATAAGCTCGCTTTAGCAACGAAAGTAAATAAACTGGCGATGTCCTTAGGAGGGAATGTGAAGGGCCTCTTAGGTCATAAGCTGAAAGCTGAAGTTTATAATGATGCGGAAATGTGGAATGAAACAACAAGCTTGCTTAGTGAACTGCGTCACCAATTTGACCCTAAAGGGATTCTCAACCCTGGGGTTAGCCTGCAGGCTTAAGAAGAAGGAGGGCTGAACATGTTAGCCAAAACGGTTGTTAAGCGGTTGAAGGAAATTGTTGGGGAGAAAAACGTGGTTACAGACAAAGTTGGCCTGTTCTCCTATGGTTACGACGGCACGTTATTAGCTGGTGAAGCGTTAGGAGTCGTTTCTCCGCAAACAACGGAACAAGTCGTTGAAATCGTCAAATTGATGAACGAGCATGATATTAAACTTGTTCCTCGGGGTGCCGGTACGAATGAGAGTGGTGGAACAATTCCTTCTGAAGATTCTGTGGTGATTAGCTTTACTAAAATGATTAAAATTCATGAAATAGATACTGAAAACTTTGTAGCAGTCGTTGAGCCTGGAGTGATTAATTTTGACCTTCAAGTTGAACTCGAAAAGAAAAAATTCTATTTTCCTCCCGATCCGTCCTCCTTTAAGGCCTCAACAATAGGAGGGAATGTTGGTGAATGCTCCGGTGGACCGAAATGCTTTAAATATGGGGTTACCCGCGATTATATCTTGGGTCTAGAAGTCGTTCTCCCGAATGGCAAAGTCATTCAAACGGGGGGGCGTAATTTCCAAAGTGAGCCGGGTTATGATTTGACTCGAATCATTGTTGGCGCGGAAGGAACCCTAGGATTGGTCACCAAAGTTTTCGTCCGCATCATACCGATACCCAGAGCCAAGAAAACAATGCTAGCTATTTACGACAAAGTTGAAGATGCTTCTCAAACTGTTGCCGATATAGTTGCTGCAGGTATTATTCCGACAACCCTGGAATTGATGGATAATTTGCTTATCAATACGACTGAGGATTTTACCCATGCCGGGATTCCCCGTGACGCTGGAGCTGTTCTCATTATTGAGGTTGACGGATATCCAGAAGATATGGACGGGCAAGTCAAGACGATTGGTGAAATAGCCAAAAAAATAGCCAAAGAATTTAAAGTTGCTCAAACGGCAGTTGAAGTGGATCAAATTTGGACTTCAAGGCGCAGTGCTTTCGGATCTGTTGCTCGCGTTAGACCATCGTATGGTGTTAATGATATTACGGTTCCGAGGAGTAATTTCCCAAAAGCGATTGAGGGAGTCCTTAAAGTAGCAAAAGATTTTGGTGTGACCATCGGAGTTGTGGCCCATGCCGGTGACGGAAATCTTCATCCGCTAATTCTTTTCGATCAACGGAATAAAGAGGAAACTGAAACCGTCCATGCTGCTGAAGAAGCGCTCTGTATGATGGCTCTTGATCTCGAGGGTACAATAAGTGGTGAGCACGGAATCGGGCTCGTCAAGAAGAAGTATCTCAATAAGGAGTTTACACCCGCTGCTATGGAAGCCTTTAGAAAGATTAAGAGAAGCTTTGATCCGAGTAATCGCTTTAACCCAGGTAAGGTCATCGACCTCTAAATCGCCAGCACGGTTCTCAAATCTCGAATGTCCTGTTTGAGTCATGGCTACAGGGACACACTCGCCATCACGGCGCGCAAGCCATCACGACACCTAGCGGTGTTCTAATCTAAAACATCCTTGTTTGAGTCTTGGCCAGTGGTCCCTTCCGCCATCATAGGGCTGTCGTTAGTTATGTTCTCTTTGAGTCCAAGCTTCGAATATGCCAATTTCTTTATTGAAGAAAGGTGGTTAAGTATGGAAGACAGAGTCTTTGCTCTCAAAGAACTAGCTCAGTTTGATGCTGATGTTCCCCAGAAAGTAATGGTTTACCAGACGGATAAGACCTTAGGTGCTATGTGGTGCTTAGAACCAGGGCAAGAAGTGTTCCTTCATCTACATCCCAATGCAGATGATATTTGGATATGTATTGAAGGGGAGTCCGGCATTTATTATGCAGGAGAAGGACAGGAAGTAGAAATCAAAAAAGGAATGGCAGTTCTTTCCAAAACGGGACAAACTCACGGTATGCGCAACACTGGGAAAGATCGTTTCGTGTTCATCGGAATCGCCGGTCCAGTCCCGGTAGAGACAATAAAACTTTAATCTTAGATGATTAGTTAAGAAGCCATAATTCGGGTAATCTCTACTTCACGTTTTCTATGAGAATCTGAAAAAAGACAAAACCCAACAAATTATCCTATTGACTATTTAGTGAATAGGATAGATAATGAGGTAGAGGATAATGAAACAGGGTTTCACACAATGAAACGAAGGAGTGAAACTAGTTTCATCACATAGAATTTTATAAATTCTAGATTCTATGTTTCCTCGATCACCATTACCACAGAAGGTTGCTATGTTCCTCTTATTTTTAGGAGAGCAGGAAGTATTCGAAAGCCCGATAAATACCGATGTGGTTGACTGAGAAGAAGGAAGGGAGGGGAAATTCTCTTTTTATTGTTATTTAGTAACTATTAGGGTTGCTTAGGGAAATCGCGTGAATTAGGAATGCATGCACCGCGAATAAGACAACTGACCAGATAAGGTGACCTAAATAGGTGCAGAAAATTTCATTATGGAAGTGATAACATATGGCAAAATTTTTAGAATTCCAAGGAAAAGAGTGGCTTAGGAAAGCGGGACTGCCAGTACCTCATGGTCGCGTAGCTTCAACTCCGGAAGAAGCCAAACAGATTGCTGAAGAGATCGGCAAGCCTGTAGCAGTTAAAGGTCAGGTTCAGGCCGGAGGGCGCGGTAAAGCAGGAATCGTTAAATTAGTGAATACTCCAGACGAGGCAGCAGTTGTTGCTGCTGAGATCCTCGCTAAAACAGTTGGAGGAACACCTGTTCAACAAGTACTTATCGAGGAAAAACTGGATATCAAAAAAGAGTATTATTGCTCATTTGTTGTGAATGGAGCAAGAGAAGCCCGCTCTCCTATGCTGATGTTCAGCACAGAAGGTGGAATGGACATTGAAAGTGTTCCAGAGGAATTGCTTTTCAAAGTCAACATCGATCCGATCAATGGTTTACAAATCTATGACGCGATTGATGTGTGTGCCCAAGCTGGAATTCCAGCCCAAGACCTCAGCAAGTTCGCCAGTTTTCTCACCAAACTATCTCAAGCTTACAAAAAATATGACTGTCAAACACTAGAGATTAACCCATTTATCATGACTGGCAGCGGAGACCTCGTGTGTGCAGATTGTAAAATGGAAATCGACAACAGTTCTGTAGGTCGTCATCCCGAATTCGGAATTTCAATTGCTCGCGACCTGCCAGGAGCTCCCACAGAGTTGGATCTCATCGGGTGGAGCATTGAAGAAACAGATGCACGGGGGACAGGTTTCCTCATGAATATGGGTTACGATGAAGTTAGCCCTGGTTGTATTGGTTATCATCCTATTGGCGGTGGTTCGGCTATGATGGGTTTGGATGCGTTGAACCAAGTTGGACTGAAGCCAGCAAACTATGCTGATACGAGTGGTAATCCAGTAGGCTCAAAAATTTACCGGGTAGCAAAGAGTGTTCTATCCCAACCAAATATTGACGGTTATCTGCTCGGTGGATTCATGATGGCCAATCAAGAGCAGTGGCATCATGCTCACGCCATCGTTAAAGTTCTAAGAGAAATACTTCCTACTCAAAAGCCAGGCTTGCCTTGTGTTCTGTTACTCTGTGGTAACAGAGAAGACGAGTCTCTAGAAATTCTTCGGAAGGGTCTTGCTGATCTTATGACCCCTGATGGACCCGGCAAGAGAATTGAAATTTACGGCAAAGAGCATGTAACAGATACTAAGTTCATCGGACAAAGACTCTTTGTCCTCAGTCAAGAATACCGGGCTGAGAAAGTAGCTCAAGGAAAGTAGGGAAGACTAGTGCTGGAATTCGCGGAAAGAACTCTGACAGTGAAAATCGATACCAGCAAGTGTGATACATGCGAAACTAAGGCATGTGCCGACGCGTGCAAAAAGTATGCCAGAGGTATACTTGGGATTGATGACCAGGGTAGAGCTTCAGTTGCACATCTTAACACTGAAGAAATATTACGTCTCGGAACTGAATGTTTAGCGTGTGAGCTTGCATGTAGGACCTCTGGTAATAATGCCATCACAATTGACATTCCAATTAAAGGTTTAGATGAATATATGCAGAAGCGCCAATAACACGGAAGTGAAGCCTTAAGTCCGTAAATTAAAACAAGAGCAAACTGTTAAATGAGGGATAAAAATGGGCATTTTGATTAACAAGAATACCAAGGTCATCGTTCAAGGAATAACGGGTCGCGAAGGATCCGTACGAACAAAATACATGAAAGAATATGGTACCAAAGTTATCGGTGGAACGAGCCCGGGAAAAGCCGGTGAAGAGATTCATGGTATACCTGTTTTTAACACTGTAAAAGAGATCGTCCGCGAGCAAGGAGAAATCGACTTTAGTGTAATCTTTGTGCCTGGCCGAGCCTTAAAAACAGCTGTTTACGAAGCTGTCGACTCAGGAGTTAAAAATATCATTCCTTGTGTTGAGGGCACTCCAATCCACGACATTATGGAAATGATTGCTTATGCTAAATCAAAAGGATCAAGGCTCTTAGGCCCAGGTTCTATCGGAATCATAACCCCGGGTGAGGCAGTCGTAGGCTGGCTCGGCGGGAACAAAGAATGGGCCAATAAATTCTTCCAAAGAGGGAGCATTGGTGTATTCTCGCGCAGTGGTGGCCAGTCGGGAACCATACCTTGGCTACTAAGAGAAGGCGGCTTTGGGGTTAGTACGGTAATCCATACAGGGACTGAACCCGTTTTAGGCACTTCAATGGCTGATCTACTCCCATTGTTCGAAGCAGATCCAGAGACCAAGGGAGTGGCAGTTTATGCTGAAATCGGGGGTACTCAAGAAGAAGAGTGCGCAGAAGTCATCGCAGCTGGTCAATTCACTAAGCCCTTCGTAGTCTATGTGGCGGGGGCCTGGGCACCCGTAGGTATGAGATTCTCCCACGCGTCTAACATTGTTGAACGTGGTCGCGGATCCGCTAAGAGCAAAATGGAAGCCATCACTTTGGCTGGCGGATTTGTTGCTGAAACACCAACTGATATCCCAATTATCTTAAAACAAAAGATAAAAGATTAAACCACGCAAGCAAGTTTGCTTTTTCCAAAGTAAACCTTAGAAATAATTAAATAAATTAATAGGGGGAAAATCTAATGACAATTATGAGATCTGTTATGTACATTCCTGGAAACAATCCTAAAATGGTTGCTAAGGCTCCCGAGTTTACGGCTGATATCATCACGCTTGACCTCGAGGATTCCGTACCACCAGCAGAAAAAGAAGCCGCCCGTCAAATCGTTCGCGAAAACCTTCTCTATGCAGGAACTGGCGGCGCTGAAGTATATGTGCGTATCAATAACTGGGAAACAGAATTAACCAATGATGATCTGGAAGCGATTGTCTATGAAGGACTAAACGGAGTAACTTTGGCTAAAACTGGTTGCGCAGCTGATGTTCAACGCCTAGATTGGAAACTCGAAGAACTCGAGCGCCGTCGTGGTCTAGAAGTAGGGACAGTTAAAATCTCCATGTTGCTTGAAACTGCCAAAGGAATTATTAATGCAGCAGAGTGCTGCTTGGCCAGCAAACGGAACGTCAATGCCATATTTGGAGCAGTCGACTATTGCCGTGATATGCGCGTCAAATTAACCAATGAGGGTGTAGAGCAACAATATGGTCGTGCCCACGTAGCAGTAGCCTGCCGCGCAGCTAGAATTGTGGCAATCGATGCACCTTTTGTTGATTTCAAAAACATTGAAGCCTTTGAAAAAAATGTGGCTGAAGGACGACAAATGGGTTATGAGGGCCGCATGATTATTCATCCAGGACAAATTGAACCTTCTAACCGTATGTACTCTCCTGATCCAGCTGATGTTGAATGGGCTGGTGGTGTTGTGAAAGTCTTCGAAGAAGAAGGTATTGCTAAAGGTAAAGCCTCTGTGTCATTCAACGGCAAAATGGTGGACACCCCAGTTTACCTCAATGCTTTGGATATCATAGCTGCACAAGCTGAGATTGATGCTAAAAACGCGAAAGCCTAGCATATAATTGAGCTTGGTCACTACTTTATGTGAAGCCTGGTCAACAATACTATCAGTGACCAGGCTTTCTAATTCTATGAATTAAGGAAAAGAAAGGAACGGTGTAACATGAGTCTTCGTGAAGATGCACTTAAACTCCATAAAGATAATAAAGGTAAAATTGCTGTTATTAGTAAAGTGCCCGTTCGTAACGGTGATGATTTAAGCCTAGCATATTCTCCCGGTGTTGCTGAACCTTGCCTGGAAATTGCTAAAGATCCTGCCTTGGTGAATGTGTATACAAACAGGGAAAACTTAATCGCTGTTGTGTCTACAGGTTCTGCAGTTCTTGGACTGGGAAATATCGGCGCCCGCGCCGCTATGCCAGTTATGGAAGGAAAGGGCATCCTCTTTAAAACATTCGGTGATGTCGATGCTTTTCCAATTTGTCTAGAGACCCAGGACAGTGACAAAGTGATCGAAGTCGTTAAACTTTTGGAACCCACGTTTGGTGGAATCAATCTGGAAGACATCAAAGCTCCAGAATGCTTTTACATCGAGGAAAAGCTCAAAGAGATTTACGATGGACCGATCTTTCATGATGATCAACACGGGACAGCAGTAGTTACTATGGCTGGTCTGGTTAATGCTCTCAAGGTTGTAAAGAAAGACCTAAAAGACGTTAACATTGTTGTGAACGGTGCTGGAGCAGCTGGAATGGCTATCGTAAAACTCTTGATGAGTATGGGACTTCAAAATGTTATTATGTGTGACACTAAAGGTACAATTTTTGAGGGACGTACCGCAGGTATGAATAAATACAAAGATGATATAGCCCTCAGTACTAATCGTAAATTACTTAAGGGCAATTTGGCAGATGCGTTAATTGGCGCTGACGTATTTATCGGCGTTTCTGGGGCGAATCTCGTTTCTCCCGAAATGGTTAAATCAATGGCTAAAGATCCTATCGTCTTTGCACAAGCTAATCCTGTACCGGAGATTTGGCCAGCGGATGCTAAAGAAGCAGGGGCTGCTGTAATTGGAACCGGACGTTCCGATTACCCGAACCAGGTAAACAATGTTCTGGCCTTCCCCGGAATTTTCCGTGGAACGATCGATGCTGGTGCGAAAGTAATCAACGAAGAGATGAAAGTTGCCGCTGCCTATGCCATTGCTAACATAGTAAGCGATGAAGAACTGAACGCGGATTACGTCATTCCTAAAGCTTTTGACTTGCGTGTGGGCCCAGCTGTTGCCGCTGCAGTTGCAAAAGCTGCGGTAGATACAGGGGTTGCTACTCGTAAAGTTGACCCTAAAGAAGTCGCCGAAAACCTGAGCAAATTCTACGAGGGAAAATAAGACAACATTTAATATTTGTTGTTGAATTCGAATAGTGAAAAAGGGTGCCTACTGGTTTAGTAGGCACCTTTTTAATACTAGTCAGAGGGAGAATTAATTGACCTCAATCAAGCTAACTGGTAATATTGGGATAAATTCAAGTATTAAGGGGGATTAAGAATGTTTTTATCTGTCTCGACCTTTCTACAAGTATGGGAGAAAGAAGCTGAATCGACCCAACGAATCCTAGACGTTCTAACTGATGAGTCCTTGAACCAATTAGTTGCAGCACCGGATCGCACACTTGGGAGAATCGCTTGGCATCTCGTGACAACGATCCCAGAGATGATGGCTAGAACGGGATTGATTATGGAGAGTATTAATGAAGATGCCCCGCTTCCGAACACGGCGGTGGAGATAATTAATAATTATCGAGAAGTTAGCAAATCATTAGTAGCGGCAATTAGAAACCAGTGGAATGATCAGACTCTTTTAGAGAAAAAGGATATGTATGGAGAAAGCTGGGCAATTGGCACGACTTTAAGTGCTTTGGTTGATCATCAGATCCACCATCGGGGACAGATAACCGTACTGATGAGACAGGCTGGTCTTAAAGTGCCTGGAATTTACGGTCCTGCTAGGGAAGATTGGGATAATATCGGAATGGAACCACCTCGAATTTGATCCATGTGAGACGCTCCACCGCAGAAATCTATGATTACCTCAAGTTGAACGAGTTCAGTGGAGAAGGAATTAAGGCTGGTGTATTCGGAGATAGTAATACACATAACATGGATAAGAGGCGGTAAATCGAATGCATACACCTAGCAATAAATTAATAACCAAAACCGGGAAGGAAAGACAATCCCACCTTGAAGTAACAGAAGCTGCGGAGTTAATGAAGTTTTTAATAGGTGCTATACCTAGTAAAAGTCGCAGTGATATCAAGTCGCTTTTAGCCCATCATCAAATTTCTGTGGGCAATGAAGTTATCACTCAATACAATTATCCTCTGGAAATCGGTCAACAAGTTGTCGTAAATTGGACTAAAGTGCTGATTGAAAAGCAACCTGAAGGGCTAAATATTGTATTTGAAGACTTACATATAATAATTATTGAAAAACAGGCTGGCTTGCTTTCGATTGCTACTGCTACAGAAAAGGAACAAACAGCCTATAGCATTTTGAGTGAGCATGTGAAGAAAAGAGACCCGAAGAACAAGATCTTTGTGTTGCATCGTCTTGACAGAGAAACCTCAGGAGTGATGATGTTTGCCAAAAGTGAGAAAGTACAGCAATTGCTCCAAAATGCTTGGAAGGAAGTTGTTTTGGAGCGGAGTTATGTAGCGGTTGTAGAAGGGCTTGTGACCAAAGAGCAAGGAACGATCACTTCTTGGTTGACGGAAAGTAAAGCCTTTATTATGTACTCTAGTCGCACGCCTAATGCAGGTCAAAAAGCAGTGACTCACTACCAGGTTCTTCAGAAAAACAAAAACTACTCACTCTTAGAAGTCAAACTGGAAACTGGGAGAAAGAACCAAATTCGAGTCCATATGAAAGAAATAGGGCACAGTGTGATTGGGGATAAGAAATATGGTGCAACTAAGCACCCTATAGGTCGGTTAGGACTTCATGCGCGGGTGCTGGCCTTTAAACATCCAATCACAGGTGAAGATATACGTTATGAGACGGATATCCCCAAGGAATTTTTAAACTTGTTCAGCCAATAACACGGCTGAACAAGTTATTGATGTACATTCAAAGAATAGATCAGTGTCTTTTGAATGTTAATAGTTCCCACAAAAAGAAAGAACCGGTTTATACCCGGTCTTTTCCTACGTCTTTCCCAATTTTATCAGCGTCAAAAGGAAAAGGAATTTTCTCTGTGTTATCTGGCTTGCGTGACTTGTTGTTCGTTGACTTAGTTTTTTTAGACACCATGGAATCTTACCCCCTTTATATAGTGTTACTGATAGGATACCCTATTTAATAAATAGCATGTATCCTAACAAACAGCTATGGGTGCTGGCGTATGAATAGCGTGTCTTTAGGGTCTGAATCAGGAGTGCCAGAGATCAGGGATGGAGTTGAGCTAAAATGTCAACGAGGTTAGACCGCGAGAAAACTACCGTGCAAATAATGCTTAAGCTATACTGCAAAGATCATCACAACTCAGTGGGTAGATTGTGTCCAGAATGCCAAGAATTATCGGATTATGCCATGAACCGTCTAACCCATTGTCAGTTCGGAGAAAGCAAACCAACCTGCGGGAAATGTACAGTGCATTGCTATAAACCTGATATGCGGAAACGGATTCAAGAGATTATGAGATATGTAGGGCCAAGGATGATTTTTGCTCATCCGATTATAGGGTTAAGGCATTTGTGGGACGGATTTAAAGACTAGTACTCTGAATTGAGGGATTGTAGTTTCCAGGACTGCATGGCGTTGGAAAAGAGAGGCGAAATTATGACAATTATAGAGCATTCCTTGGAAATGAGAGGAATGCCTCACAGAGAATTAGAAGAGTATTTTCTTACAATCGGTGGGAAGCAGATTGGGCAGGGAACTTATTTGGGTCCGAACTGGCAAGTAGAGCTAAGTGATGAGTGGAAATGTACTTTAGGCTCGTTACAAGTCACAGCAACTCAAGTGCGATTTCGGGTTAATGAAGAAGACTGGTCGGAAATGCTTAAAGCTTTTCGCTTTCGATTCCTTTCAGCTGGGGGGTAAGGCTTTATCTATGTGAGACTCCCACTCCTACAAGTGCTATCTCGTACTCTGCTCACCCATCGAATCCTCGAGGTTATATTTGTTGAACGATTGGGGCTGTGCTAAAACTTGTTTGTGTTGTTTTCACGTCTCCACTTTTGCTTCTATATCATCAAAACACAAGCGTCCTCATTCCACTTTGATAGTGAAATGAGGACGCTTTTTGATTGTTGTAACCACTCAGAATTTTGGAGACTGAGTTTTCACAAGCCCCCTTTTGTCCTAAAGCTGGGCGGAAATATCAGGATGATTATGGTTTACGATAGAGTGTTGACAATGTGCCTGTTAGTTTAACGTCTGAATTTAGTACGAGACCCTGGGAAACGGAGTGAGATGCTTCGAGGGCACCCAGGGTCAGAGCGGCGATCGGAAGGGAAAGACACTCCTCTAATGTAAAGAAGCCAAGATTACTCACTTCCTGTGGCTGTGCTTGAAGGGTCCCACCTAAAAATTCCATCAGGAAAATTATATAAGTGTCATGTCTCTCATCAGGTCGATCGCGTAAGGCGATAATAGAAAGTGGTTTAGTTTTAACTCCAGTTTCTTCTTGAATTTCGCGTATGATTGCTTCCCCGATCGATTCCCCTTGATCTACATATCCTCCTGGAATAGTCCACATTCCTTTGCCAGGATTATGGGCACGTTGTACAAGCAGAACTTTGCCGTTGTGCCAAAGAACACCCCCGACCCCGAGGGAAAAATTTCCCCAGTGTACATAGGAACAGTCACGGCATATGCTACGAGGCTGGTTGTCAATAATAGACTTCTGGAGGGGTTTACCGCATATCGGACAAAAAATAAAGGGAGCAGGATTGTAAGACATCCTTTTTAGTTCCTTTCTAGTGTATGAATCTACTCATATTACTTAGTTTAGGTTTATTTAAATATTTTAGTCATCTCTGTTCACTGAGATTGTTGAAGCAAATGAAAGCGTTGAACAACTATCCCGTAGATATAGAACATCACCATAGATGCTCCCATAAAGGTGAGCGCCAGCCACCATACGCTTGATCCTCCGCCAAAGTCGTACATCATACCACCCAATAAGGGGCCAACCATTCGGCCACCAGACGTAGCACCTCCGATGATGCCTTGATAAGCACCTTCTTTGCCTTGTGGGGCAAGTTGAGCGGTCGCTGCAGGGACCGCGGGCATAATAAGCATTTCGCCTAACGTTAGAATGAGCATGGCAACAATATAGGACCAATATGGAAGTTTTCCGAGTAAAATCACAAAGCCTAGGGCTAAGAATACCCCTCCAAGGTAAAATTGCCGTTTAAGAGACTTGGCCCATGCTTGGATCATCCAAGTGAGCAAGGGTTGTAAGGTTACGACGAAAATTCCATTCAGCGTCCAAAGCACACTGTAAGAAATCAAGGAAAAGCCGAGTCGGTTCATCACAACAGGTAATATTGTAACAAGCTGAATGTAAGCGCCCCAGACAAAGAATATTCCGCCACCTAAGGCTAGGAGTACCTTGAAGCCTTTGTCTTTTGTCAGGCGTTCGGTTTGCTGTTTCGGTGGAATTAAATGAATGGGTGCATTTCGTTCGGACACCCCTATGATCACTAACAATAAATAGATTAAGAAGGCTAGAGCATTTAGAGAGAAAATGAGCCTGAAAGAAAATTGAGCGATCAGTCCTCCAAGGGCAGTTCCAACGGCTACCCCTGCGTTATTGGAGACATATAGAAGGTTAAAACCACGCCGCCCGCCTTCTGGCCAGACGGCATGAATCAGAGCGTAAAGTGGAACGAAGATAAAAGCCTGTGCTAAGCCAAAGAGGATAAACGCAGGGACATAGACCCCCCAGACAGGAAAGATTCCGATAGACCCGACGGAAAGGACTGCACCAACTAGGCCTAGAATCATAATCCTCTTCGGTCCAAAACGATCAGCTAAAAAGCCGCTCATAAATTGACCAAAGAGAGATACTGCGGATTGAATAGCAAGAAGGGTGCCAGCTTCAGTCAAAGTACGACCTAAGACTGTATGCATAAAGAGGCTGTTTATTGGCCACATCAGAGAATTCCCTGTTGATTGGATGAACCCCCCAATGATTAGAATTATGACGGCACGCGGTATATTGAGACGTTTTAACTTCAAACGGAAAACCACCCTTGGTGTAATTGACCCATACATTACTTCGACATCCGTAAAAAAAAACCTTTAAAACATGTACCCCACAAAATAGGAAGTTGGGGTCTTGAAAGTAAATTAAACTTAAATAAGCAGGATTATTGATAAAGATATCGAAAGCATAAATGAATAAGCTTACAGAGAAACTAGGGAAAAAGGAGAGTGAATCATGAAATTCCATGAAACTGAAACATTTAAAAACCTAAGCAACGCTTTTGCTGGGGAGTCTCAAGCGCGTAATCGGTATTCTTTTTTTGCTGGTGTCGCCAAGAAAGAAGGGTTCAATTACATTCAAGCTGTTTTTGAGGAAACGGCTGCCAACGAAAAGGAGCATGCTCAGGTTTTTTATAAGCTGCTAATTGCTCATAATCAGGACGAAACGCAGATCATTCATGTCGATGCAGATTATCCTCTAGTTTATAAGGATACATTGACCAATCTGAGAGCTGCTGCAGCTGGAGAAAGAGAAGAATGGTCTGAACTTTATTCCGAATTCGGAGAAATCGCAGCAAAAGAAGGGTTTTCCGATATAGCGAAAGCTTTTACTGAGATCGCCAAAGTCGAGAAGCACCACATGACTCGGTTTGAGCATTATGCCGATGGAATTGAAAATGGGACTCTTTTCAAAAAGGATGTACCGACTACCTGGAAATGCTCCAACTGTGGCTACATCCATGAAGGTACCGAAGCACCCGAAAGCTGTCCAGCTTGTGCGCATGCGCAGGGATACTTCGAGGAATTGCCAGAAAAGTATTAGGAAAAAAAGTGGAGTAGGATAATAAATTAATATGTACCCTATAGAGTAGAAGTCTAAAAAGGTCTACCCAATAGGGTATAAATTACCCCCTATAGTAGATGTTTTATTCTACCATAGGGGGTATTAGTTTTCAGGGGTTCATTCATAAGCCCCACCACATCCCAGAAGTCACGGTTCTCGTCAACAGATCTCCCAAATAATAATAGGTGTGCATCTAATAATTGTTTCAGCTTTATTTACAGATATAACAATTCCTGTCAGTTGAAAAGTATAAATAATGAGATAGAGATGGTTCTTTGATTCAAAGTACTTATATTTAATACTTGCAAAAATGTTATAATCCGAACATAATATTAATAAAAGTATAATTCTGAATATTTAAATAGATTGGAGCGGAGAAAAATGAAAGTACCTATGATAGAGCTAGAGGGGCGCCTTTTGATTTTTCAGGATCTTCTGCAGAAAAGCAGGATTGAAGGGGCGTTGTTAGTCCAGAGGGCGGATACCCTGTATTATTCAGGAACGGCCCAGAATGTTCATGTATATATTCCAGCTAGCGGAAAACCTATCGTTATGGCTTATCGGGATTTTCTCAGAGCTAAGTCAGAAAGTTCGTGGGAGGTTGTTCAGTTACAGGGCATGTCTAAGATTCCGAAGTATATTAAGGAGGCAGGGCTCCCTATACCGGAAATAATGGGACTGGAACTGGATGTTCTTCCGGTTAATCAATTTGAGCGCTATCGAAAAATATTCCCAGACGTTAAGTTTGTAGATGTTTCCCCGGAGGTTCGTTTACAACGTGCGGTAAAGTCTAAGTGGGAATTAGCTCGGCTCGAAGAAAGTGCACAAATTCATACTTTAGTTTTAGAGTTTGCTAAGGAAGTGCTTCATGAAGGTATGACTGAGGTTGAGTTAGAGGGACTATTAGCTGGCAAGGCACGGTCGCTTGGACACGGTGGTCATGTGCGGATGCGTGGCTTTGACTCTGAATTCCATGTCGGCGCGATCACTTCTGGGGCTAGGGCTGCAGTGAGTAGTTGTTTTGATGGAGCGGTCACAGGGCAAGGGGTTTCTATTGCGCATCCAACTGGCGCCTCAATGGCTCAAATTAAGTTAGGTGAGCCGATTGTTGTGGATATGGTGACAGTAGTGCATGGCTATCAGGTTGATCAAACTCGAATTTTAAGTCTCGGGTCATTATCAAAGGAGTTAAGGGAGGTCTACGAGGTGGCCAAGCAGGTTGAAGAAAAGATTCGGCGCGCTTTAGTTCCCGGGAGGGTGGCTGGGGAAGTCTATGAAGAAATCTTAACTTGGGTTCGGGAGAATACCCCTTATGAGGAAAACTTCATGGGTTATGGGTCAAGTCGGGTCCGTTTTGTCGGACACGGGGTGGGACTGGACCTCGATGAACTCCCGACCATTAGCAAAGGAGCTAAAGAAGTGTTAAAGCCAGGAATGGTGGTAGCGATCGAACCGAAATTTGTTTTCCCAGGGTTTGGGGTTGTCGGGATCGAGGATACAGTAGTTATCGTGGATGAAGAGGGGGCAAAGTATATATCATCAAGTTCTCGAGAATTATCCATCCAATCGTGAGACTCTCACTTCTGCAAGTAAGAGTGGTACCCCGTACTTGCTTCGGCAGGGGGACTTCGCCTTAAGTGTTTATTTTGGGATAGGTTGCTCGGCGAATAGTACTTCTACGCCGTTATGTATTCCTTTATGGATCCCGGCTTAGAAATCTTTTGCGACGCGTGACTGAAGTTAGGGGCTTTCGGCTACGCTAATCGTAAAGCAGATTAGAAGTTGAGGATATCGGATAAATAGGATAAGATAAAGGTAACTTTATTTTTATTAATGGTGCTCGAGAATAATAGTATAATATATGGGAGTGATTTAGCTATGTTTAAAAAGATCCTCGTCCCTACAGATGCCTCAGAATACTCGCGTCGTGCCTTAAAGGTGGCATTAGAAATGGCTCGATCTGTTCAAGCTGAGGTAGTGCTTCTCCATGTTAGCTACACGCCGCAAGCTTATTGGGGGTATACGATCTCTTATGGCATAACAGTAACGCAAGAACAACTGGATCAAAACGGAGAACTGGCTTTAGAAGCAACGCTGACTGGAATCGATAGCGAACAAGTTGTTATCCACAAAAGAGTAGAATCTGGGCATCCGGTGACCATGATAGTAGACCAAATTAAGAAAGATAATATTGATTTGGTGGTCATGGGAAGCCATGGTTACGGAGCAATAGCAGGTTCGGTTCTTGGAAGTGTAAGTCAACGGGTGTTGCAGCGAGCGAGTTGCCCTGTACTTATTATTAAGTAGAGTGAAGTTTGCAATGTTGGAACCTTTGGGGAAAAAAGTCCCGACAACGCATTTCATACTTGTCGAGAGAGATTCATAGCAACTTTGGATGAATCGTGTAGATATTAGGACTAAGGTCCCTGCTCATGTGGCAGGGATTTTTTTCGTTGGTAGCGAATGAATAGGAGAGTTGATTAAGCGCTTAGAATTACGTGCAACCTTAAGCAAATTCACCGATTATAGATAGATACATGGAGGATACCCATGAAAGAAACTAATGTTTGGCTGAGTCCTAAAGAACTTCAAGATATGCTTCAAGGTTCATTGCAATGGATAGATGTGGCTACCCGGGTAACTACAGCTAAAAACGGGATTCGTAAGTTGGGTGAAACCATCTATGAAAAAGAATCGACTTCCATGCAAACTATGCAGCCGACTGATTATCTTCCAATGGAAAAAAGTAAACCCTATAAACAGCTTGAAGGTCAACCTGTTATTTGGTTATTAGGGAGTGTTGGTCTTCTGACATTATCTTCTTGGTTTTATTATGTTTTATTTACAAAGTAGCTGTTAAGAATAATTGGGAAGGGGTGAGTTATAGACTTGCCCCTTCCCAATTAATTTTTTTCTAAAATTGTTTGCAAATCTATATAAAAATGAGTATGATATGGTTGAAGGTCAGGAAAGGTCAAAGACGAGGGATTGGAAGATTAATTGAGTTAAGATTATATAAACAAGGAGTACATCAACAATGGGAAACCTTGCGGATCGTATTGAAAAATATCTAAAACAAATTTTAGAACAAACGTCAGAAGGCTTTATTATTTTGCAACGAAGCGAGCTGGCAGGTGAATTTTCCTGTGTCCCGTCTCAGATTAACTATGTTCTGCACACTCGCTTTACAGTAGAGCGGGGCTACTTAGTTGAGAGCCGTCGGGGAGGCGGAGGGTATCTGAGAATTATTCGTTTAGGGATGGGCATCGAGGGGCAGTATCAACAGGTTATGCGCCAATTAATAGGAGATCAACTTTCCCGCGAACGTACAAACGGCCTTGTGGATCGTTTAGTGGAAGAAGAACTGGTGACGATAAGGGAAGCGGCGATGATAAAATGTGTGCTTTCCGGAAATGATTTGGGGGGAGAATTTAAAGATTGGGACGTGCTTCGAGCCCGTCTGATGAAGACTATTTTGACTACTCTAAGTCGGGATGATTTATTATAAAGGGGGAGTTAACATGCTTTGTCAACACTGTCAACAGCGGGAAGCAATTGTGCATTTATCAATAACAGAAAATGAAAAAACTCGTGAAGTTTATCTTTGTGAACCATGCGCTAAGAAAAATCAGGAAATTGGTTTTGTTTTTCACCCGGCCATTGTGCCAGAATTTTTAAAAGCCTTGTTTGGGTTCAATCCTTCGTTAATAGAACAACCTTCCGAGACAACTTGTCCTAAATGTGGAATTACCTTTTCTAGGATCACCCAAGTAGGCAAGCTGGGATGTAGTGCATGTTACGAAACTTTTGAAACCCAGCTTGAACCGTTACTTCGCCGGGTTCATGGTGGCGGGAAAAACATGGGAAAGGTTCCTGCACGACGCGGGATTGCTATCAAATGTCGCATGGAGCTAAGAAACCTAAAGGAGAGACTTCAACTCTTGATTCAGCAAGAAGCGTTTGAAGAAGCAGCCGTGGTAAGGGATGAGATTCGTCAACTTGAGCAAACGAAGGGAGAGGGAAACCATGACGCATAAGGAACTCCTCTTACAGCATAGCGCCTGGATGACCGAAACAGATTCTCCGGTTGTCATCAGTAGTCGGGTTCGATTAGCCCGCAACCTTGAAGATTTCCCCTTTCCACATGTTCTGGGGGAGGAAGGTGCGGGACAGGTTGAGAAAATTGTTTCCCAAGTTCTAATGAGTATAGCGGGGGATATCGGACAATTAGATTATATATCTTTAACAGAACTAAACAGCGTTGAACAGCAAGTGCTCATTGAAAAACACTTGATCAGCCCGAGTCTGGGCGGGTCAACAGGAGCACGTGGCGTTGCTTTGGCTCCTGACCACCGCTATGCGGTGATGGTTAATGAAGAAGACCATGTTAGAATTCAAGTGCTTTTACCTGGGAATCAACTTTTAGAGACGCACCGTTTAGCAACGGAGTTAGATGATGCCCTAGAAGCAAAACTGGATTTTGCTTACCGAGAAACTCAAGGATATCTAACGGCATGCCCTACGAATGTGGGTACAGGGCTCAGAGCTTCCGTTATGGTGCACTTGCCAGCTCTGGTCATAATGAAACAGGTGCAACAGGTCCTTGGAACATTAACACGCTTAGGTCTAGCAGTGCGAGGATTATACGGTGAGGGTTCTCAAGCCTTTGGACACATGTTTCAAGTCTCTAATCAGATTACGCTCGGCAAAAGTGAAGAAGATATCTTAACTCATCTAGATGCAGTAACTGGGCAAATTGTAGAACATGAACTTCAGGCACGAGAACTCCTCAAGGTTCAAATGCCAATGTTTCTAGAAGACAAAGTTTGGAGAGCACGGGGAACCTTGCAAAACTCCCGCCTTCTCTCTTCTGAAGATGCAATGCATTTATTGTCCCATGACAGGCTAGGGACGGATCTAGGATTGTTACCCAAGATTAAAGATTGCTTTGCTTCGTTAATCGTTGATACTCGTTCTGGATGCTTGCAATACATCCTTGATCGGGAACTTGACCCTAGTCAACGGGACGAAGAACGGGCTAGACTGGTGCGTGCTCGGACGACATTGGCGTAAAATAGATTTACTCTTAAATAATTATGAAAGCTTTTCAGTGAACTCGTTCAACTAAAGTTGAATATCGATTACATTGCATAAATGAAAGGATGAAGAAATCATGAAGGGACGTTATACAGAACGTGCAGAGAAAGTCTTAACAATAGCTCACGATGAGGCGAAGCGGATGGGACATCAAATTGTAGGGACTGAACACATCTTGCTTGGCTTGATTCAAGAGGGCGAAGGAATTGCCGCTCAGGCGCTAGTGGGGATGGGCTTAGATCTTGTAAAAATACGTAGTCAAGTTGAAGAAATTGCGGGGCTTGGTCAGCCCTTTAACGGAGAAGTGGGGCTTACCCCTCGAGTTAAAAGGGTTTTAGAGTTGGCGAATGAAGAGACACACCGTCAAGATGTTAACTATATTGGAACTGAGCATTTGCTTTTGGGGTTAATTATGGAAGGAGAAGGGATCGCTGCTCGAATCTTAGCGAATCTCAACGTGAGTCCGGAAAAGGTATGGAAACAAGTCGTTAAACTATTAGGTGGGGAATTAGATGAATCTGCGATTCCATCGCCAAACTCTATTCTTACTACTAAAAATTCTGGACCTGCGAATACGCCAGCCCTCAATGAGTTTGGGCGTGACCTTACTTTGCAGGCTCGAGAAGGCCGTCTTGATCCAGTAATTGGGCGAGAGAAAGAGATAGAGCGGGTCATTCAGGTCCTAAGTCGTCGGACTAAAAATAATCCTGCACTTATAGGGGAGCCCGGCGTTGGTAAAACAGCCATAGCTGAAGGATTAGCTCAGGGGATTATCAGTAATAGAGTACCAGAAATACTGGTTGGCAAACGTGTTATTACCTTAGATCTTTCGGCTATGGTCGCCGGAAGCAAATACCGAGGGGAATTTGAAGAGCGTTTAAAGAAAGTCATGGAGGAGATCCGAGCGGATGGAAACATCATTCTCTTTATTGATGAATTGCATACTTTGATAGGAGCAGGAGCAGCTGAAGGTGCTATCGACGCCGCAAATATTCTAAAGCCTGCCCTAGCGAGAGGAGAACTTCAATGCATTGGGGCGACAACATTAGAAGAATATCGTAAGTATATAGAGAAGGATTCGGCCTTAGAACGACGTTTCCAACCTATCACGGTTGGTGAGCCAACTGTTGATGAAGCAATTTTGATTCTTCGTGGTTTACGGGATCGTTACGAAGCTCATCATCGAGTTAAAATTACGGATGAAGCGATTGAGGCTGCTGCCCGACTGTCTGACCGATATATTTCAGATCGATTCTTGCCAGATAAAGCCATCGACTTGATGGATGAGGCTGCTTCACGTGTTCGACTTACTAGTTTTACCGCACCTCCAGATTTGAAATCACTCGAAGACGAAACTGAACGCTTGAAAAAAGAAAAAGAAGCTGCCGTTTCTAGCCAAGAGTTTGAGAAGGCAGCACAAATACGTGATCAGGAGCACAAACTTCGAGTTGATCTTGCTGAACAACGTGAAGCATGGCAGAATAAACGTTACAAAGAAAATGCCATGGTCACACCGGACGATATAGCTCAGATTGTAGCTAGCTGGACGGGAATACCTGTCAAGAAACTAGCTCAGGAAGAAAGTGAACGCCTCCTGCATCTAGAGGAGCTTTTGCATCAAAGGCTTATAGGCCAGGAAGATGCGGTTGCGGCAGTGTCTAAGGCAGTTCGCCGTGCACGAGCAGGGTTAAAAGATCCGAAACGTCCAATTGGTTCTTTCATCTTTCTTGGACCAACTGGGGTGGGGAAGACCGAGCTCGGCCGCGCATTAGCAGAGGCGATGTTCGGAGATGAGAAGGCGCTGATTCGCATTGATATGTCGGAATATATGGAGAAACACGCAGTTTCACGGCTTGTAGGAGCGCCTCCAGGATACATTGGGCATGATGAAGGTGGTCAATTAACGGAAGCGGTAAGGCGTAAACCCTATAGTGTAGTGCTGTTGGATGAAATCGAAAAGGCACACCCAGAAGTGTTTAATATTTTACTGCAAGTGCTTGAAGATGGACGGCTAACGGATACTAAAGGGAGGACCGTTGATTTCAGAAACACTGTGATAATTATGACTTCCAATGTGGGATCGTCATTCCTCAGGAAGGAAGCAATGGGATTCGCGGCAAAAAAAGATGAAAAATTAGATTATAAAAATATGCGTGGACATGTTATGGAAGAACTCAAACGCACCTTCCGCCCAGAATTTCTAAACCGTATCGATGAGCTTGTAGTATTTCATGCTCTTCAAGGGGAACACCTGGAAAAAATCACGGAAATATTGATGAATCAGGTAAATGTACGATTGCTTGAGCATGGCTTGGAGCTTAAGGTTGAAAAGAGTGCCGTTGAACTAATTGCCAAAGAGGGCAATGATCCAGTTTTTGGAGCCCGACCATTACGTCGTGCCATCCAACGCTTGATTGAAGATGCACTCTCTGAGAAGATACTAGAAGGGAAATTTAAAACCGGGGACAAGATTGGTGTAGAAGCCGAGGATGGAAAAATGAAGTTCACTACCCTGAGTAATTCATAAATCCCCACAGGAAGGGTAACAGAGATTTAAGGTAGGGGTATATATAGATTGTAGGGGCAATTATGAATTGCCCCTACAATCTATTCAGAAACGAAAACGGAACGGGGGTGCGGGATGAAAATCAAGGTGATTTATCGCTGTTCTAATTGCGGATCAGAAAGTCCAAAATGGCTGGGTAAATGTCAAAGCTGTGAAGAATGGAATACATTTGAAGAATTTGGAAATAAACCAAAAACAGCATCGTCGTCGAGTAAGAGAAAGACTTCTCCGAAGAGGTTATCTGAGGTCTTAGCCGGCAACAGCGATAGAATCGTGACAAGTATCAGTGAATTTAACCGAGTTCTGGGTGGTGGTATCGTTAAAGATTCCATCATTATCTTGACTGCAAAACCTGGTGCGGGAAAATCAACCTTGCTTTTACAAGTGGCCGATGATGTTGCCAACAAGGGCTACAAGGTTTTATATGCTTCAGCAGAAGAGAGTGATAGTCAAATCAAAAGTAGGTCTGATCGAATTCTGAAGGGAAGCAACAGTAACATCTGGATTTATTCTGATACAAGTATGAACCATGTTCTGGACTCAATTGAGGAGCTTGACCCAGATTTGATTATTATTGACTCAATTCAAACGTTCACTCTTGAAGAACATAATTCCCGGCCTGGTTCACCGATCCAAACGATGGAGTGCGCTAATGAACTCTTAAAAATTGCGAAAAATAACGGCCGCCCCAGGGCCGTGATCATGGTTGGTCAAATGACGAAAGACGATGAAATCGCGGGGCTTCGAGCGTTAGAACATCTGGTCGACGCCGTGTTAATTCTCAATGGGGAAAATGGGGAAGAATTGAGGGGGGCATGGTGCTCGAAGAATCGGTTCGGGAGCACCGGAGAAATCGGTTTCTTCTCGATGACTGAACAAGGGATGTTATCAATTGATAATCCATCTGAATTCTTTATGACTCAAAGGGGAGAGGGGCAAAAGGTTTCAGGTAGTGCATTGACTGTGATCAAAGAGGGAACTCGCCCCATTATTGTTGAAATTGAAAGTCTCGTCTCTAAGTCGTTCACGCCCTATCCATCAAGAATTGCGGAGTGTTTGAGACGAGATCAATTAAATACCTTGATTTCTATCCTGGAACAACGAGGCAAGATTAACCTGTACGATAAAAATGTTGTCATTAAAACGACAGGTGGACTTCAGCTCAAAGAGCAATCCGTAAGCTTAGCTATTATCATGTGTATTGTTTCATCTGTGAAAGACAAAGCGATTCCCAATGATACTTTGTTTGTAGCAGATGTAGGACTTACTGGAGAACTTAAGAAAGTTCCTTCTATAGAAGTGAGAATTCGGGAAATCGACAGAATGGGATTTAAGCGTGTCTACATAGCAAAGAATGCTCTTAGAGATTCTTCAAAATACAAAAATCTTCAAATCATCGAGCTCAACACGTTGTATGACGTCATTCTGGATTTAAACATGAAGAGTCCAGCTAAGATTGAAACCGAATTTCCAATGACGGAAGATAGTTTAAGATGAACTCGTAACTCCTTAATTGCAAAAAAAATGGCCTTATATAAGGCCGTAGGCTGAAAACTATTGCTTATTATTAGCGTCGCAAGTTGAAATCCCTAAGGCATCGCTAGCGGGGCAATAACGAATTGTACCGGTTATGATAGGCGCGAGTCCAATTATTCCCCACCAGCTTTTGTAGGATATACCTATAAGAACGATTCCTACACCAATTACAATTCTTGCAATTTGCTCCGTTTTACCAACATTACATGTCATTTAAATCACCTCACAGCTATTTTGTCCAATATCGCAGAATATAACGCCAAGGAGCAAACGAGCTCAGCTAAAACAGAAAATACTCCATAATTCAACAGCATTTTTCCTATTTATGGATAATAATTTCTTGCCAATTAAATAAATTAGTAATAATATTAAATAAAGAATAAAATTAAGTTTTATTTTGAGAGAAGGTAGTTATTCATAGTTGTTTCTTGATTTCAATCTATCTTGGCATTTTCCTAGTAATATCATATTGTCACCGAGTGTCTTATTTAATTAAAGCGGATTAACCTTATACTTCTAAGCTTTTGTATCTTAGCCAATTGGAAGTTGAGGAAGGTGATCTCATGAGGGACGATTTACTAGAGTTACTAAGTGCCGTTGAAACAAAACGCGACCAACTGAATAAATTTGCCTTATGTAAAGAACTAACTTCTGAAGAAGTAGTTACATCTAGTCGTGAGTTGGACAAACTGTTAAATCAAGTTTATAGTCTGATCAAACACGAGGAAACTAAAATCGTATGATATCCCAAAGCCCGGAGTCAAATCCGGACTTTTTTGTTTTTTTAAAAGGACTTCCCATAAGATTCCCGCTCCCACTTGAAGCGGGAATCCTATGATTGGATAAACTTAGAGGGGCTCATAATGCTAAGTTGGGTCTTTCGTACATGCATATTTAGTGATACAATTAAATAAGTTAAATGTTATGAATAGAGGGGAGATTATTATGTCCTTTACCTACTTTATCAGCTCAGACACCATTGGTCATCAAGACCCAGAGTTGGGCAAACGCCTGATGCATAGTTTCTTTTTGAAGCTCATGGAGGCGACTGAGAAACCGTCCCATATTCTTTTCTTAGAAAAAGGGGTGCAGCTTTTGCTACCCGAATTTACCGGTGTCGATGCCCTGAAAAGTTTAGCTGAGGAGTCGGGTGTCACTCTATTGGCTTGTGTGACCTGTTTGGATTATTACGGTATTAAGGATAAGATCGAGGTTGGAAAGGTTTCTACGATGGTTGAGATTATCGCCATTATGCATGAAAGCGATAAAGTGATACATATTTAAAAGTTCATGAATTTGAGTAACCAGTAGAGTATGAGGAGGATGAAAAATGGATAACAGAGAATTATGGACAGCCCTAGGTATGGATTTAGAGAAGCACGATGAGTTCTTAGCACCTGTACCCGCGATTTTTACGAGCCTATTCTTGGATCGGCCTAATCGCCCAAAAGCGATGGGGTATTTTGATATGATAGTCGGAGATGTTCATGGAATTCGCGTACATGAACTCTATGCAATGAAAGAAGCTGGCGCTAAGGTATTCTCGACCTTTTGCGTCTATGTTCCGGAGGAAATTGTCGTAGCGACGGGGAGCGCCAGTATCGGATTATGTGCTGGGGCCCAGTATACGGTTTCATCGGGGGAAAAGGTTTTGCCTCGAAACCTCTGTCCATTGATTAAGTCCACCATGGGCTTTAAACTAGACCGAATTTGCCCGTACTTTCAAGTTTCCGATTGGGTCATTGGGGAGACGACCTGTGATGGGAAGAAGAAGGCGTGGGAAATTCTCAATGAACATATTCCAACCTATGTGATGGACCTTCCACAAAAGAAAGAATCCAAAGATGCCCGTTTATGGGAAGAAGAAGTGCGTGAATTTGCCTCATTCATTGAACGTGAGACCAAGGTGGACTTAACCAAGGAGAATCTTGCTCAGGGAATTCAGAAGATCAACGCTAAACGCCAAGCGCTCCAAAGGTTAGCAGATTTAAGGAAACATAAACCGGCTCCTATTCACGGCTTAGATGTACTGCTGATCAATCAACTCTCTTTCTTTGACGATCCAGTTCGCTTCGCTACTCAAGTTAATGCTCTGTGTGATGAACTTGATGTGCGGGTTAAAGAGGGAATCGGAGTTGCACCCGTTGATGCACCAAGGATTTTAGTTACGGGAACTCCGCAACCACTTCCAGCATGGAAACTTCATGCCTTAATCGAACAAGCAGGGGCAGTCGTTGTTGGGGAGGAAACCTGTACGGGGGAACGCTATTATAAGGATATCACTGAGCCCGCAGATAACGTGTCGGATATGCTCGCCAATATTGCCAAGCGCCCTTTAAAGGTGAATTGCGCTTGCTTCACCCCGAATCAAGGGCGCATGGAAGATATAACATTTATGGCTGAAAACTTAAAAGCAGACGCCGTGATTGATTTTACCCTCCAGTTCTGCCAGACCTATGGCGTGGAAGGTTATTTTGTGGGCAAAGAAATGGAGAAGCAAAAGATCCCCTTCCTGCGACTAGAAAGTGATTTTTCCGAAGAAGATCAAGGGCAGCTCTTGACCCGGATTGAGGCTTTAATCGAGATGATTCGTGCATGAAGCAGGCTGGGTTAGATCTCGGCTCTGTTAACACAAAATTGGTCGTGTTAGAAAACGGAGAACGGATATACAGCCAAGTCATACTCTCCCGTTTCGATTCTGTCCAGGCGGGTTTGACCCTCTTAAAGTCTTACGTCCAAGAACACGGGGAAAAACCCGAAAAACTCGTGGTCACAGGGTATGGACGAGTAAACTTTCCCGAAGGAAGGGTGATTACAGAAATCACCTGTCAGTGTAGAGGGTGTCATGCTTATTTTCCCGATAACGCGTACATTCTCGACTTAGGGGGACAAGACGCTAAGGTCATTAGGAAAAACAGCGCGGGAAAAGTTGTCCAGTTTATCATGAATGACAAATGTGCTGCTGGAACAGGGCGTTTTTTAGATGTTATACTTAAAGGACTAGATTTAACGACTGAGGAACTGGCTTTAGCTGCAGAAGCTAAGCCAATGCCCATTAATTCCATGTGTACAGTGTTTGCCGAATCGGAAGTTATCACGATGCTTGCTAAAGGGATCCCTAAGCCTGAAGTAATAGCAGGACTTTTTAAAAGTACGGCAAAACGTCTCGCGATTTTTGTCGAGTCGGTGGGACATCCAGAACGTTTGATTTTCACTGGGGGAGGGGCACATTATACCCTCCTTGTCAGCTTCCTCGAACAGGAGTTAAAGGGGAAGGTTGTGATCCCACCAGAACCCGAATTAACCGCTGCTTTAGGTGCAGCATTACTTGCATAAAAACTGAGAATAGCACTTGCTTAAGGAGCAAGTGCTATTCTCAAAATAAATATAATAAGTACACTTATCAATGAGAATTTTGGGGAGAGATATTATTATAGAAAGAGAAAAAATACTCGATGTAAAAAGCAAGACGGGAGGATGTTTCCAAAGAGGTGAGCTTTATTGTAGGAAACTAGCAAAACGCGTAGACTATGTGAAGGATATGATGTAGAATACTTAGAGTCTAGTTCAGCAGATGTGAGTCAAATTATTGGAGGCCAACTAAAGTGAAAGACAATCCTAATAAGATATGGGTCGTAGTGAGCCCAATACGTGCGAGAAATCCAGAGTATTCTCAATATAATTCAGTCTTGGAGGCACTATCCGATTTTGATGATTGGACACTCGATTCAGATAGTATCGCAAGATGCGAAGTAATCTATCGAGGAATAACGATGATGCAGTCTTCAAAAGGTAAAGTAAGTGGTGCAGCATGCGAGCAGTATAACCGAGATTGCACAATAAGAAGCAAATTGCCAAACTCATTAGAAATACTAAATTGCGAAGAATGCGTAAAGAAAATAATAGTGGATTACGTAAAATAACAAAGTCCAAGTGTCTTGTCCTAGGCGGGGAATAGACAAAGCTACTGAAGCTATATTAGACGAAAGACCATGTGCGGAAGTTGCGGTGGAAGCTGCTAATAGTTAATCTTACAATAAGTGGGGTCTCACGATTGGATAAATAATAATTATCCATTCATGGGACCTAGAACTTTTTTTGCAGGTGCAGAACCAGATGGGCTGTATTATCAAGGTAAAGTATTGGAGTTTCCCAAACTTGATGATAAAATGGGACAGGGGGTGAGCATAAAATGAGCGAAGAGAGTACAATTCACCAATGCCAAATGCCAAATTGTGGATATATCTACAACTCAGAAAAAGGTTGTAAAAAAAGCAAAATACCGAAGGATGTTCCCTTTGAGGAGTTGCCAGATACTTGGAGATGTCCATTATGTGGTGCCAACAAAACAATGTTTAAACCCATGTAAGGGACGTTTGCTGATCTTTCAGCGGCAGTAGGTACTCGTTATTAAAACGGGTACCTTTTTTATACTTTGAACTACTCACCAGGATCTCGTTCAACTATAGTTGAACATCGACTTTGGAGCGAGTCTACCCACACCAAAGCAGAGCTCGAGGTACCAATCCTACTTGTAGGAGTAGGAGTCAGGATTGGATGAATTCGTGACATTTGGCTGGATTTTCCGAGCACTTCCTAATTCAAAATGTAGATAACATACCATTGGCATCAATTAATGCTATAATTATTAAACAGGGCTATGTTACGGTAGAACTTTACGAATAGAAGGGCGAAGGACTGGGATGATCGATAAACTCTTGAACATGTTGGATAAGTTTGATATCAAACGGGCCACAGAGCTTGGCAATAACAAAATATCTGCTACTGGTAATTTAACATATTCTGTGGAAGCCTTGATTCTACCAGAATATCGACATGTCAAAACACCACTGCCAGTTAAAGAATTTCTCGAAACTATCAAGGGAAAGCCTCTTCAAGAGGCAGATTTTCAAAGAGATAGTTTTAAGTTCTGCAAGGATTCTCTAACCTATTCTAGGCGACAGGAGACACCGGGAAAACCTGTAAAACCGGTATTTCTTAATACTTACGAGCCATTGTTTGACACTCTGAATAAGGCCCAAAAGGAATGGTACTTCTACTGGAGAAAAGAGGTACTGAGTGGTAACTACCTAAATACAGGCTCGGGTTACGTCTTTATATTTGTTTATGAACTTCTAAATTACACATTTAACGATAATGCAGCCTTTAATTTAAGCATGTTAGATCGGATTTTCCTGAATTATCAGGATAAGCATTATAGTTTGGATCATTTTCTGCCACGCTGGATTTGTGACTTTTGCTATGAGTTAGAGGAGTATGAGCTTGAAAAGAAGTGGAACGCTAAGATACGTAACTATGAGTCTTCCGATTATGAGACACTCAAACAATTTGAGAATAAATTAGAGACGGTTTCTATTACCTTTTGGAAACGATTTATCAGATATAATAAAACAGCTTTCTTTAAATCGAATAGAAATCTTATTTATAAAGTCTTCAAAATTTCGCTTGCGCTTTTAGAGAGGGAGTATCAAGTGCAAGGGGAAAAACTCATAGACGTATGGATACCACTCGATGCATCGGCCAGTTTTGAACGACGATTATTCTCAAATGCAGTGATTGCTCGCAGGGTTCAGAATAAACTGGAAGCCAAGCGGTTTCCATCGTTAAAAATGAGAACAGATCTATCAGCCTTATTTGTCCTAGCGAAAAACATTGCTAGAATTAAAGCTGGAGAAAAGCGTCAATTAAACGTCGATGAAACTCTCTTCCCAGAGGGTTTCAAAAATGCTCTCCAAGAGTTGTTTCAGGAGAAAGGGCAGCCTTCACTATTGTCTGAGAGTCGCTTTGTAAAGGCTCGAGGTAAAGGGTATGCGGGCTTGGGTAGTTCGATTCCGGAGCCTCCTGAAACTCTAAAACAAGACGTTACGGTGATCCCTCTAATTGAGTTTGACTTAGAACGGATTGATACGCTGGATAAGGAAAGCAAGGAGTTGCAAGAGATTTTTGCTCTTCGGTATGATGAGGAGGAATTTGAGCATCAAGAAATATCGGATCTGGAAAAAGGAAATGATTCGCTTGAGAAGCTGCACATATCAGAGCAAGAGAAAAAATCGGAGATAGACAAGGAAAAGCCGAGAGAAAAGCAAATTGTCCTGAATTTGTTGACACAGGTGTCCGAGGACGAGGATTTTGAGCTTTTCATGGACAAGCTTAGCAAGCTGGAATGCGATTTTCTCCTTGGGTTCAAAGATCTCATAAGGGTCAAGCAAGAGGGGATTAACTACCTTAAAACTCGTGGGGTCATGATGGGGGTCTTTATGAGCTCCCTCAACGAGAAGTCGTTGGACTATTTGGGGGACAACCTCATTGAACAAGAGGGAGACGTATTAAGGTTTAATGAAGATTTCAAGCAAGTGCTTCAAAGACTTACCGAGGAGGAATAGATTCGTGGCAGGAAAACTTCGTAAAAAAGATTCAACAGCAATTCTAAACTCACTCTATGGCGGAGTTGTCCCTAATAGGGGTCTGGAGCATATTATGGTCGGGCGCAAAGAAGAGGCTACTCAAATCTTGAAAGATTTAGAGACTGTGAAGGACGGAGCCTCGGTTATTAAATTTATTATTGGACCCTTTGGTTCGGGTAAAACGTTTCTGCAAGCCTTAATCCAACAAGTTGCCTTTAGTGAAAAATTCGTGGTCGGCAAGGTTGATTTTGATGCCAATCGCCGACTGTATGGCTCTGAGGGTAAGGCGGTGGCTACTTACTCAGAAATGATGAAAAATCTAGCGGTGGCTACTTCTCCCGATGGAAATGCAATGCCTATGATTTTGGATCAATGGATCAGTGACGTACAGACCAAAACCATGCAAGAAAAAGGGTATGGGTCTGTAGCGTATGATAATCCACAATTTATTATTGATGTGGAAAACGAGATTGCGGAGACAGCAAATAAAATGGATCGACTCGTGGGTGGATTTGATTTCGTACGAGTCCTAATGCAATATTTTAAGGGCTTTGTAGAAGATAACAATTCTCTACAGCGCAACGCACTGCGTTGGTTACGGGGGGAATATTCGACTAAAACTGAGGCTAGAGGGGATCTAGGAGTCAGAGACATTATTGATGACTCTAACTTTTATGATTATATTAAGGTCATAGCTCAGTTCGTCCGCCAAATCGGGTATTCTGGTTTGGTCGTCAATTTTGATGAGGCCATTAACCTTTATAAAATAACCCATCCACAATCTAGAGATAAGAATTACGAGACTATTCTCAAGATTTTTAACGATACACTACAAGGCAATGTCTCAGGTCTGTATATCATTTTTAGTGGCACCCCTGAGTTTCTCGAAGACGAACGGAGAGGGCTTTATAGTTATGAAGCCATCAAACGAAGACTAGTCCTAAATAAGTTTGAAAGTAATGAGTTCAGGGACTTATCTCAACCCGTGATTAAGCTCACCCCTCTTAAACAGGAAGAGTTGTACCTCTTGCTCAAGAACCTGGTAGAAATCCATGCATTCCATTATGACTATGAACTCAAGGTTAGTGGAGAAGAAATCCGTTCGTTTATCATTCGGGAATATTCAAGACCTGGAGCTTTAGAAAATTTAACAACAAGTGATATCATTCGAACCTTTATTGGTGGATTAAATATATTGCAGCAGAATCCAGGGTTTGATCGCTCGAAGATCTTTGGAGAACAGGAAAATGCGAAATCTCTGCCTCCTAAAAACCCGGTAGTAAGCCGGTTTAGTTCAACAAAGATTTAGTTTGTAGGGACAATTCATGAATTGTCCCTACAAACGTATAGGAACAACTGAATTAATGAGCAACAAACGTTGTAGATCGTAGGGTAAAATGGGGGTTGGAATATCGTGGATACCTTTAAGCTTTTATCAGAGAAAATGCAACAACGGATCTGGGCTATGAAATGGGAAAATTTCACCTCGGTTCAGGATCAAACGATCCCGCTGATCATGCAGACGGAATCAGATATCATAGTTTCTGCAAACACAGCTTCGGGAAAAACCGAAGCGGCTTTTCTACCTATTATCACTAAGATAGAAGATCGTGCCCAGGCGGAGCTGAAGGTACTCTATATTTCTCCCCTTAAAGCGTTAATCAATAACCAATTTGAACGGATTGAACGCTTATGCCAAAACAGTGAGATAAACATTCATCGTTGGCATGGGGATGTAGGGCAAAGTCAAAAAAACAAACTCCTTAAAAATCCTTCCGGAATACTTCAGATCACGCCTGAATCCCTAGAAAGCTTGTTTATTAACAAGACTGGACATTTATTACCCCTTTTCCAGGGGATAGAATTCATCGTGATTGATGAAATCCACTCGTTTCTCGATTCTCGGCGAGGGGCGCAACTACGTTCTCTGTTATCAAGGATGTATTCGTATACAAGGGTTCAACCACGTATCATAGGTTTATCGGCAACCATCCGAAATTTTAACCTCATCAAACAATGGGTTAATCCTCATCATCCTGAAGAGGTTGAAGTGGTCGAAGTCTCTGACGAGGACAAGGAACTTCAGTATTCCTTATTGCATTTTCCGGCTGGAAAGGACGGGAAAATGCCCTTAGAGCTCTTAGAAGACCTGAGAGAGGTTACTCGAGACTATCAATCTCTGATCTTTTGCAATAGTAGAGGCACGGTGGAAGAAACGACAGTCATGCTTAACCGTTTGGCGGAAAAGGAGGGAATCCAAGAAGGGTACTTTGCTTATCACTCCTCAATCGACAAAGCAGAAAGAGAGTACGTGGAGAAAAGGTTGGCAACCTCAAAGACCCCCCAAAGTATTGTCTGTACTAGTTCTCTCGAACTCGGCATAGATATAGGAGCGCTTGATCTTGTCTGTCAACTGGATACGACCTTTACGGTTTCCTCTCTTAAGCAACGCATTGGACGTTCTGGCAGAAAACAAGAGGATGCTCAGATCCTTCAGATGTATACGACCCGTGAAGACAGCCTGATACAGTCTATTGCCGTCATGAAGCTCTTGCTAGAAGGCTGGATTGAGCCAGCTGTGGGTTGTCCTGCACCCTATGATATTGCCTTCCACCAGATCATCTCTCTCTGTCAGGAGTACAATGGTGTAACTTGGAGCAGGCTCCTTCATGCCCTCGAAAATAATGCGACCTTTTATAAACTTCCCAAGAAGGACTTAGTAAGCCTAATTGAGCATATGGTGAGTACGGAAATGTTGGAGGTTGTTCCTGGACTCAATGAGTATATTGTAGGGCTCGAGGGAGAGCGATTGTTAAGAGGGAAAGATTTCTACTCAGTATTCATGATGGCTTCATATTATGATGTATACTGTGGCATGCGCAAGATCGGTCAACTCGATCGAGGGGTAAGGTTTGATATTGGGGAAAACGTCATCTTAGCAGGGAAATTATGGACGATTAAGGAAATGGATTCCAAAAAGAATAAGATTTTTGTCCACACTGCCGTGAATGCTAAGAAACCAAAGTATCTGAGTGATCCAGGTAAGATCAATCGTAAAATTGCAGAAACAATGTATGAGGTATTGTGTTCGGAAGATCAATTTCAATATCTTGATGACAACGCTAGCGAGTGTCTCGCGGGTGCAAGGAAAAAGTATTCCTTATATCATGTATCTTCAAATCAGCGTGTTGTTTGGGAGGTTCGTGATGCTCTGGTATTTGAACCTTACGTAGGAACTGTAATTTGCAATACGTTGATCTGGATGCTCAGAGCTGTATCTGGGTTAGATATCAAACGCAGACCGAGTCAAATAGAACGTATTGTTTTGCCTAGGCATGTCGACTTTCAAGATCTTATCGAAAAGATCCAAAAGCAAACTTGGGAGGACTCGGATCTTGTTTTCTTTATCCGGGAAAATGAGTGGCTGGTAACAAAATACTCGCCTTATTTGACAGGTGAGTTGCAAAGAAAAATGCATTTCATGAGTGAACTTGATATCAATGGGGCCTTAAAGTATCTAAAAAGTTCTCGATTATTAATAATTTCCTTGATTGGATAATATTAATAATTCATAGCATTCTTGGATAAGTGGTATAATATAAAAGCTCCTGCACTGCAGGAGCTTAAAGACTTAAATCATTATTACATATTGGGGGGGTGACTTAGGTCAAGTTGAAAATTGTTAAAGTCTGAAGTTTTTTGTTCTCGTGGTCTAGTACATCAGTCAGCGAGATATCTAAGGCATTGGATAGAGCTGCTATGTAAAAGAGCTGCTTGCCTAATTCCGCTTCTATGATGTCTCGGCAGTTATCGCAAATAAAGCCTTCGAGTTGGCTGTTCAAGAGTTCTTTGAGATCAGCAAGGTTGGCATCTGGCGGTATGGGTTTCTTTTGCGCATTGACTGAATGGCAACCGCAACTTGTCACCGATTTAACAACGGCACGGTTAACACGCGCAGACGTTTCTTGTCCTTTAGACAGGATATCCAAAATACTTTGATGACGGATTAACAGGGATTTTACAGTGCTTTGGAATTGGTCAGTGAGTTGTTCCATGTGTGCTATCCTCACTCCTTTCTGCCTACTCTATTATAACGAGACGGCTAGGCTATTGTCAATTTTCAAGAGGATTAAGGGATAAAAAGGGAAATTGACAGCCTTAAGACTTGTATGATATAATTTTAAAATTTTGACCCGGGCTTTGTTCCTTGCTATAATAAGATATAAGGGGGTGGCTAAATGTTTAAGGTTGGTGACAAAGTTGTATATCCGATGCATGGTGCCGGTATTATTGAATCGATTGAAGAGCGTGAAGTTCTCGGGGAAAAGCACCAATATTATGTCATGCATTTACCAGTAGGGAATATGAAATTGTTTATTCCCTTAAACAATGTGGAGAACTTAGGTTTACGGCAAGTAATTTCTCCGACTATGGTTAAAGATGTGTTAGAAGTACTAAGAACTAAAGACACGGCTGCCACATTAGCATGGAACCGACGCTATCGTGCGAACTTGGAAAAGATCAAGAGTGGCAATATTTTTGAAGTTGCCAATGTTGTGCGTAGCCTCGCTCAAAGGGATAATGAAAAAGGCCTTTCTACTGGAGAGAAAAAGATGTATGAGAATGCATGCCAAATTTTAATCAGTGAACTCGTGTTGACAGAGGGATCAGAAGAAGCAGATGTAAGACAATGGCTTGTAAAGGCTTTAGTTTTAGCGTAGCCGCAATACGTCGAAATGTGTTTTTTATGTATAGAGTTTGGTCTTCTAGTTGCACTTAGGCACAAGAAGACATATACTTTCTGTGTTATGTAAACAAAAAAAGTCCTATTGGAAGTCGAAAATATACTTAAATATCCTTTACTTGAAATTATATACTAATGTAAAGTATAATTGGAAAGACTTTTAGTCACAATAGGTAAAAAAGGAGGTGAAATGATGATTCGCAACTTAATACGCGGGATCATCACTCTGTTAGTAGGGGCGTTTGGATTTTATCTAAGTTATTTATTTTTACGCCTCAATCTTTTACAATCCTTAGGATGGAATATTTCTCCTGTTTGGACCTATGCCGCGATGGTTGTTTTATTTGCTGTTATCGGATTTTTAATTGCTCCAGTTAGTATTCGTTCTTTTCTTTCCTTAATGAGATGGATAGATTCACGTTTAACCCGGGTCCCAACACATGATCTTATGAGTGGAGCCGTTGGGGGAATCATAGGACTTATTATTTCAAGTTTATTTAGTAATTCATTTCGCGACATACAATTTTTTGGACCAATTTTGGCGGTTTTACTAAGCATTCTCTTGGGTTATTTGGGTTTGACGATTGGCATGAAGCGGAAAGAGGATGTCGTGGGTTTTCTCAGCTTCTTACCGAAATTTCGTGGAGATAAGGCGGAAAAAACAGACAAAAATAAGGAAACTAAAGTGGACGCCCCTATTGAGCGGGTGAATTATAAAATTCTTGATACCAGCGTAATTATTGATGGTCGGATTGCAGACATTGTCAAAACTGGGTTTGTAGAAGGAGTATTACTCATTCCAGGATTCGTCCTAGAGGAGCTTCGACATATCGCAGATTCTTCGGACTTGCTCAAACGAAATCGAGGGCGTAGAGGCCTTGATATACTCAATCAGATCTCCAAGGAAACGGCAATCAAAGTTCATATTCATGAACAAGACTTTGATGATATTAATGAAGTTGATAGTAAACTAGTGCGCTTGGGGCAAGTTTTAGGGTCGCCCCTTTTGACAAATGACTATAATCTTAACAAAGTGGCTGAACTACAAGGGGTTAAGGTTTTAAACATCAATGAATTGGCCAATGCCCTTAAACCGATAGTTTTACCCGGCGAAGAAATGTTAGTTCAAGTTATGAAAGAAGGAAAAGAACCGGGCCAGGGCGTAGCCTATCTGGATGACGGAACTATGATTGTTGTAGACACGGGACGACGCTTTATGGGACAAAATGTTACAGTTCTAGTAACGAGCGTTCTGCAAACCGCAGCTGGACGTATGATTTTTGCCAAGCCAAAAAGTGTTCTTGAAAAAAAGCCGATGGGCCTTCGTACAATTGACGAGGTGAATGCGATTGGCTGAGATTGGGATTGTTATCCCTGCAGCAGGTCAAGGCAAACGGATGGGGGCCGGATTCAACAAGCAATTTTTGTTACTACGGGGACAACCTATCTTGGTCCATACGGTTAGACTCTTCGAAGAATCCAGTTATGTTTCTGAAATTGTTATTGTAGGGGCGGAAAGCGATCTCCTTGTTATTAAAGAACTTGTCTATCATCATAAGTTCCTTAAAGTTGTTGCGATAATTCAAGGGGGAGCGCAACGCCAAGATTCCGTTCGTACAGGGGTTCAAGCTCTTAGTTCCACTATTCAACGGGTAGTGGTTCATGATGGGGCGAGGCCCCTTTTGACATTACAAGCATTTCATCGATTCTTAGAAGAGACTGAAGAGTTTTCTGCTGCAATTATGGGCATCCAGCTAAAGGATACGATAAAGAGAGTAGACCTATCTGGTAAAGTGCTCGAAACCCCGCCACGCGAAGGGTTGCGAGCTGTCCAAACACCTCAAATCTTTGACCGAGGGATATTAGAGGAAGCGCATCATCAGGCGGAAAAAGTTGGATACTATGGCACGGATGATGCCGCTTTGCTAGAGTGGATGGGGTATCCAGTCCAGATGGTTGAAGGCTCACAGGAGAATATTAAGGTGACTACACCTGATGATTTGTGGTTAGCTGAACGAATTCTTGCAATGCGTGAAGCGTGACGCTCGAGCAGGTGTGAGATAAGAGGCGCGAAAGACTGGAGAGCGACAGGGGGCTTCGAGGAAGCCAGAGGGACGGTTCTTTTGTCTAACCCTCCAAGTCATGAGACAAGAACAAGACAAGGGGACGGTTCTCTTGTCTAACCTTTCAAGTCAGACAGGAGAACCGTCCCCTTGTCTTGCGTGTCCCCCTCTTGTCTTGCGCTCTCGTCTCGTGCTTGTCTCGGGAATTCGGAAAGTAGGTGTTACTTATTAAAGTTGGAATAGGTTATGATGTACACGCCTTAGTTGAGGGGCGACCTTTGATTCTGGGAGGGGTGGAAATCCCCTATGATCGAGGTTTGCTTGGGCACTCGGATGCGGATGTTCTAATTCATGCAATCATGGATGCTCTTTTAGGTGCTTTAGCCTTAGGGGATATCGGTGCTCATTTTCCGGATCATGATCCCCAGTATCAGGGCATTTCCAGTATTACTTTGCTGGAACATGTTGTAAGGCTCATTCAAGAAAAGGGTTATCGCGTTGGAAATGTTGACAGTATCATTGTAGCGCAGCGCCCTAAATTGGCCCCTTACATAATGGACATGAGAATGAATATGGCTAAGGTGTTGAGAGTTGAGGAATCCTGTGTTTCAGTGAAGGCAACGACTACTGAACGCCTTGGATTTGAAGGTCGAGAGGAAGGGATTAGTTCTCAAGCCATTGTGTGTTTAATAGGATTTGAGAGCTAATCTTAGAAAATATAGTAAGGGAAATCTGAATCAGTTTGAGTATAGTGAACTTGTTCACCTTAAGTTGAGCAGAGAAAATTTCTGAAAGCTCTTCTGTAAGGGCGATTCATGAATTGCCTTGCAGTGAATCGGTGACTTAGAAACAGAATCGGAGGATTGGAAATGAGTAAAGAAATTCGGACGAGATTTGCCCCGAGCCCAACGGGTTATATGCATATTGGAAACTTGAGGACTGCAATATACGAGTATTTAATAGCTAAGATTCAAAATGGAACATTTATTCTAAGGATTGAGGATACCGACCAGGAACGTTATGTAGAAGGCGCAAGAGAGGTCATTTACGAAACGCTTCGGTCGGTGAATCTGAATTATGATGAAGGGCCAGATATAGGTGGAGCATTTGGTCCCTATGTTCAAAGTGAAAGAAAAGAAATTTATAAAGAATACGCTGAAAAACTTGTCGAGCTGGGGGGGGCTTATTACTGCTTTTGCTCAAAGGAGCGCTTAGACCAGCTTAGGAAAGGGTCTGAATCTCAGAGTGGAGCATTTGAGTATGATGGATTTTGTAAAATACTCACAAACAAAGAAGTTGAGAGCAGACTTCAAAACAACGAGGCATATGTAATTCGACAAAAGGTCCCTAAAACAGGATCCACTTCATTTGAGGATTTGGTCTACGGGACAATTACTGTAGAAAACGAGACGCTGACTGACGGAATTTTGTTGAAAGCGGATGGGATGCCCACCTATAATTTTGCGAACGTCATTGATGACCATCTTATGGAAATCACTCACGTCGTAAGAGGGTCTGAATATCTGTCCTCTACTCCAAAATATAATCTCATTTATCAATCGTTTGGTTGGGAAATTCCTTCTTATCTTCACGTAGCTCCAATTATGAAGACCGCTGAAAAAAAGCTGAGTAAGCGAGAGGGGGATGCCTCATTCCAAGATCTTATAGAAAAGGGGTTCCTCAAAGAGGCAATTATTAACTATATTGTTTTATTGGGGTGGAGCCCTAGCACCAATGAAGAGTTCTTTACATTAAATGACTTAAGAGAGCAGTTTTCAATAAAAGGATTAAGCAAATCACCGGCGATTTTTGATATCAACAAGCTAAAATGGATGAACGGTGAGTATCTTCGTCGTATGAGTACGGAGGATTTCCACCAAGTGGCGGTTCCATATTATACGGAACTAGTTCATTCTGAAATTGATTTAAAAAAGGTTAGCGTACTTCTGCAACCCCGCACGGAAATTTTATTAGAAATACCTGAGAAGATCGATTTTTTAGCGGAATTGCCTAACTATGACCCCCAGCTGTATTTGAATAAAAAAATGAAAACTGATTTATTAATCGCTTTAAATAATTTAAGGGCATCGAAGGAAGAACTTTCGCTGTTAAATCAATGGGGACATGATGGGATCGAGGGATGTCTGACCACTTTAGCGGCGACCTTAGGGGTGAAAAACGGCCAAGTATTATGGCCTGTTCGTATTGCACTTTCCGGAAAAGCTTCAACTCCCGGGGGCGCCGTTGAGCTAGCTGAACTCTTAGGTAAGGGTGAAACATTGCGTCGTCTTGAAGTCGGTATACAAAAATTGGGGTAGACTAATAAGAATACACACCGTAATGTTGACAGTGTTTTGAACTCTGGTCTATAATAATCACAATTCATAGTGATAAGGCGATGACGAGAAAGAGTACAAAGAGGAATTGCAACAAGCGAAGATGGGATAGTGGAAGCCATTAGCAAGGAATTTTTGGAAGTGCGTCTCTGAGTTGATTGGAAGAAGAAAAGTATTCCAATCCGTTTTGACTGCGTTAAAGTTTTAAGTTGGAACGAAGTATCGTTCAAACAGAGTGGAACCGCGGAATCTTTCGTCTCTGACGAAGGGCTCCGCTTTTTGTATTTATTTACAGGTTATTTGGATAATTTTGAGGGAGTGGGGTGAGGTAAATGTTATTTCCACAATTGAGGCGTGATGTGCGAGTTATTTTTGAACGAGATCCTGCAGCAAAAAGTATTTGGGAGGTCATATTTTGTTATCCAGGGTTTCATGCCGTACTTTTTCACCGAGTGGCACATTGGATGTATCTGCACAAAATGGTGCTTATACCGCGTATGATCTCCCAGCTCTCTCGATTCCTTACCGGGATTGAAATCCACCCAGGTGCGAAGATCGGACAAGGCTTTTTTATTGATCATGGAACAGGTGTAGTCATCGGTGAAACTGCAGAAGTTGGAGACAATGTTACCATCTACCAAGGGGCTACCCTGGGTGGGACAGGTAAAGAAAAAGGTAAAAGGCATCCGACCATTGGGAATAATGTCGTGATTGGAGCGGGTGCAAAGATTTTGGGATCTTTTAAAGTTGGGGATAATGTAAAAATAGGAGCAGGGTCGGTGGTGAATAAACCAATCCCTAGTGACACGACTGTAGTAGGGGTTCCAGGCAGGATTGTTCTTCACCACGGAGTCCCGATCAAAGACCCTGATTTAAGACATGATGACCTACCCGATCCAGTCAATGAAATGTTAAAATGCTTAATGCATCGTGTGGAATATTTGGAACAACGCCTAATTAAAGAGGAGAGTGGATACAATGTCTTTGAAATTATACAACACAATGACTCGTCAAAAAGAGCAGTTCCAGCCACGGGAGAGCGGGAAGGTTGCGATGTACGTATGCGGTCCGACGACCTATAACTTTATCCATGTGGGGAATGCGCGGATGTTTGTCGTATTTGACATGATTAGGCGTTATTTCATGTATAAAGGATATGATGTCAATTACGTACAGAATTTCACTGATGTGGATGACAAAATTATTAAACGGGGAAACGAAGAAGGGATGGAGCCTTTGGCTTTAGGCCAGAAATATATTGCCGAATATTTCAAGGATGCCTTGGCCCTGAATATCCTACCGGCGACCGTACATCCTAAGGCTACGGAACATATTCCGGAAATGATTGGGATTATTGAAGGGCTTATAAGCTCAGGATTAGCGTACGAAGTGGATGGGGATGTTTATTTTGCGGTAGATCATTTTCCCAACTATGGGAAGCTGTCTGGCAGAACGCTCGATGATATGAAGGCCGGAGCTAGGGTTGAGGTGGACAAACGCAAACATCATCCGATGGACTTTGCACTATGGAAAAACGCCAAGCCAGGAGAACCCTCTTGGGAAAGCCCATGGGGCAAGGGCCGTCCAGGTTGGCACATCGAATGCACAGCAATGTCGTTAAAATATCTGGGGGCAGGTTTCGATATTCATGGTGGAGGAGGAGACCTTGTTTTTCCTCATCATGAAAATGAAATTGCTCAAACGGAAGGGTACTTAAAAGGAGAGACCTTTGCTCATTATTGGATGCACAACGCATTTCTGACCATCAATCAGGAAAAAATGTCCAAGTCCTTAGGCAATTTCTTTACAACCCGGGAGTTACTTGAAAAATCAGCAGGAGAAGTCATCCGTTTTTATTTACTGGGCACTCATTATCGTAGTCCGTTGGATTTCGATGATCAGAACTTGGTTATGGCCCAAAAAGGGCTAGAGCGCTTGCAGACCAGTATCCGTTTAGCCCAGCAAGCGTTGGAGCGTGAGGGATCTTCTGTGAACGAACGGATTGAGGCTGAATTATTTCAAGCGGGCAAAGATGCTCGTGAGGCATTTGGGAAGGCCATGGATGATGATTTTAATTCAGCGCTCGCTTATGCAGCGCTCTTTGAACTAGCTAAAACGATGAATGGGTGTGTCCAGGAGAACCCTGGCCCTTCTAAAGGATTAGAAGAAGCCCAAAAGACCCTCTTAGAACTTGGAGGAGTGCTCGGGTTTGACCTACTTCATCCGGCTCGTGTTCCTGTCGAAAACGATGAAATTCTCAGTCAGGTAATGGAGGTCGTTATGCAGATCCGTTCACGGACACGCCTAAAAAAAGATTGGGAAATGGCAGATTTTATCCGAGATGCGCTCAAGGAAAAAGGCATAATTATTGAAGATACTCCGCAAGGGGCGAGATGGCAAATTAAGAAGTAGTTGAGGTGGGGTTTTATGCAAAATTGGCAGGAAATGAATGCCTTAACATTAGCGTATTTGGGAGATGCGGTCTATGAACTTTGGGCACGTACTCATATGCTGGAGCTGGGGCATGAAAAGGTTAAGGAACTCCACAAACAAGCAGTTGGCTATGTTCGTGCTAGTACCCAAGCCCTAATTTTACGTGCCCTTTTACCTGATCTTAACGAGGTGGAACAGCAAGTTGTTATGCGCGGGCGAAATGCCAAGGGAGGGCATCCTAAGAACGTAGATGTTGTTACTTACCGTCATGCGACGGCGTTTGAAAGTTTAGTGGGCTATTGGCATTTGAATCAACTAAACGATCGCCTGCAATGGGCGTTCGATCAAGTGGATGGCATAATTGAGGGGGAGTCAATCTCCACCGAAGCAGTGTACGAGATACCGTTGCCACTTGGAGAAGTGGGAGTATCACGACTGGATTAAAAAGATAGAGGGGAGAGAGAAACAAGACTATGCGAGTGGAACTTATTCAACATACCCCTGAGCCAGAAAAAGTAGTTGCGGCAGCTGCCCGCTTATGTTACTCTTCGGATCCAGTCCCTGATTTATTAGAACGCTTAGATGATGAAGTGGTGGCAAGTTTTGTTCGTAAATTGCGGGAGATGGGTCATCTTTCTACCTTTGAGCATGTGAGTTTTCAGTTTTCAATAGATGGTGTCTCAAGGGCCTTGTCTCACCAACTCGTCCGCCACCGAATCGCAAGTTATTCTCAGCGTTCTCAACGCTATGTCGAAGAAAAAGGGTTTGATTTTGTCGTTCCACCAAGTGTAAAGCGGAGTCCTCAGGCATTAGAACGTTTTGAGATGGTTATGGCTCGCCTTCAGGAGGACTATCAAGAGCTCTTGAATAGTGTGCCAGCAGAGGATGCCCGTTATGTTTTACCAAATGCTTGTACAACATCTTTGATGGCTACGTTTAATGTTAGATCTTTACTAAATTTTTTTGAGCACCGCACTTGTATAAGAGCTCAGTGGGAGATCCGTTCTTTAGCGGAAAAGATGTTGGAGTTGGTCCGAGTTGTAGCTCCCAATCTTTTTAGCGAGGCTGGCCCGACTTGCATAACGCAAGGTATCTGCCGTCAGGGCAAGTATAGTTGTGGGAGATTGAAAACCCTAGAAGGAAAGAAGTGAACGACTTGAGCGACTTGAACGATGAAATGGTCTTCGGCAAAAATCCCGTATTGGAGCTTTTAAAAAGCGGGAAACCAGTTAATAAGGTACTCTTTGTAACGGAAGGACCAGGTGGACGAAATCAAGATATCATTTCGTTATTGCGTGAACGGAGCATACCTTATCAATTTGTCGATCGTCAGTCTCTTGACCGCTTAACCAACCGTGAGCGCCACCAAGGAATGCTTGCCTATATTGCAGCGCGAGAGTATGCTAGTGTAGAGGACATGCTTGCTTTGGCTGAAGAAAGGCAGGAAGCCCCTTTTATTTTGATGCTGGATGAGATCGAAGACCCTCATAATTTGGGGGCGTTATTGAGGACAGTAGATGCTGTCGGAGCCCATGGGGTGATTATTCCTAAAAGACGCAGTGTTACCTTGACAGGTACTGTCGCTAAAACTTCTGCCGGGGCTGTTGAGCATGTGCTCGTAGCGCGTGTGAGCAATCTGGTCCAAACCTTACAGGAACTCAAGAAGAAAGGTTGCTGGGTGTCTGGGGCTGAAGCAGGAGGAAAAGTAGCTTTTGAAGCAGACCTCACCGGTTCGCGAGTTATTGTCATTGGTAGCGAAGGGAAAGGCATAAGCCGTTTACTACGAGAAAATTGTGATGAGCTTGTCAGTCTACCAATGAGGGGGAAAGTCAGTTCGCTAAACGCTAGCGTTGCTGGGTCTGTCATGCTTTATGAAGTTCTTCGGCAGAGAACCGACAGAACAACCAAAACTTCGCCTTGACGCTTTTCTTTAGGGTCGAGTATAATAAGAATGTTCTCGTGGACAAGGGCGAGCGAGATTTGCGTCTGTTTCATGACGACATTAGGGGGTATCAACTTGACTCTTCAAGCCCAACCAGAGCTACTGGATTGCGAAAGCATCGATGTAATAGTGGATGAACAGGTGGTTGAGCTTGCCAAGAAAGGCGACGCTACAGCACTAGAGTACCTAATCAACAAGTATAAAAACTTTGTCAGAGCAAAAGCCCGTTCGTATTTTCTAATTGGAGCCGATCGTGAAGATATTATCCAAGAGGGTATGATTGGACTCTATAAGGCTATTCGAGATTTTCGTGGCGACAAACTTTCTTCCTTTCGAGCTTTTGCCGAATTATGCATTACTCGCCAAATTATTACGGCGATTAAAACGGCAACTCGTCAGAAACACATTCCGCTCAACTCATATGTTTCCTTGAATAAGCCCATCTACGACGAAGATTCTGATCGGACACTACTTGATGTAATCTCCGGAACTAGAATCACAGATCCAGAAGAACTTATGATCAGCCGGGAAGAATTCGACGATATTGAGGAAAAAATGGGTGAAATCCTCAGCTCATTGGAATGGAAAGTACTGATGTCCTACTTGGAAGGGAAATCCTATCAGGAGATTGCAGTTGACCTGAGAAGACATGTGAAATCGATTGATAATGCGTTGCAGAGGGTTAAGAGAAAGCTTGAACGCTATCTAGAACGCCGTGATGGATAATTTTACATAGGTCATCACAAATAAAATGCTTGCATTCGGCAGTGAGAAATGTTAGACTACACAAGTGCCTAGCGAAGATACAGAGATTAAGGCACTTGAGAAATGCCGACGTAGCTCAATTGGTAGAGCAACTGATTTGTAATCAGTAGGTTGCGGGTTCGAGTCCCATCGTTGGCTCCATTAATGGACAACTGAATTATCTAACATCGCGGGGTGGAGCAGTGGTAGCTCGTCGGGCTCATAACCCGAAGGTCGTCGGTTCAAATCCGGCCCCCGCAACCAAGTGCGATCAGACAGCGAAGCTGTCTTTTTTATACTAGTCAGAAGTGTCCCTACTCGCCATGACTGGCGTATAAGCGCAACTTGGCTATTGCTAGCCGAGTTTTCTTTATGATAAGATGTTATTCTTGACACGGAAATTATCTTATGATAAAGTATTTTGAGTAATGAATTAAAATACAGCGTCTTACCGTTGTCCGGGAGGTGTTCGTGAATGCGCGTTGGCATTATATTGGCGTGTACGGATTGCAAGCACCGTAACTACGCTTCTATCAAAAATAAGAAGAATAACCCTGATCGCTTGGAAGCCCAAAAATTTTGTAAGTTTTGCAAAACCCATACTCTCCATAAAGAGACTAAGTAATTTTTTTTTGTAATGGTTTATACTGTACGCCAGGAAGCGTTGTCACAGTGTCAATGACATTCGATGTCGTGTAAGGATGTGAAGTGATGGGCGCGTTGAAGAAACCAGCCAATACTCAGCGGCAGACAGAAAAAGCTGCAGAGTATTTACGCGGGGTTTTGAGCGAGTTAAAGAAAGTTCATTGGCCAAACCGTAGGCAATTACTCACCTATACAGGAGTTGTATTCTTTGCGGTGGTGATTGTATCCATTCTGATGTGGATTGTGGATAGCGGGTTAAGTCTGGCCTTGACCAAGTTACTGCCCTAACCTGTGAGATCCTACGGCAGTGTCTGAGGAGGTCCTTGAGAAATGGCAAAAGACTGGTTTGTTATTCATACTTATTCCGGCTATGAGAACAAAGTAAAGATGAATCTTGAAAAACGTGTCGAGTCCATGAACATGGAAGAGAAGATATTTCGCGTACTCGTTCCCATGGAAGATGAAATCGAATTCAAAAATGGGAAGCAGAAAGTCACCAAACGCAAGGTGTATCCAGGCTATGTGCTCGTTGAAATGGAAATGACAGACGACTCATGGTATGTTGTACGTAATACGCCTGGTGTAACTGGGTTTGTTGGCACGGGAACGAAGCCGATTCCATTACTGGACAGTGAGGTTGTTAAGATTCTACAACAAATGGGTATGGATGAAGTTCACACTCGAATTGATTTTGAGATCAATCAGAGTATCCAGGTCATTGCGGGTCCGTTTAAGGACTTTGTAGGAGTGGTTCGTGAAATTCTTGCAGACAAAGGCAAATTGCGAGTAGAAGTGTCAATGTTTGGTAGAGAGACTCCTGTCGAATTGGAGTTTGCGCAGGTTCAAAGACTCGATTAAGGGTTATCCTGATAAGGAGGTGTAATGACAATGGCAAAAAAAGTAATTGGGTTGGTAAAATTAGCGATTAATGCAGGAAAGGCAACACCGGCACCTCCAATTGGTCCAGCACTGGGTCAACATGGTGTCAACATTATGGCTTTCTGCAAAGAATACAATGAACGCACCAAAGATCAAGCAGGACTTATCATTCCTGTTGAAATTACAGTGTATGAAGATCGCTCGTTTACCTTTATCACCAAAACTCCACCAGCTGCTGTATTGTTAAAAAAAGCAGCAAATATCACTTCGGGTTCAGCAGAACCAAATCGTAAAAAGGTAGCGTCTGTCCCAAAATCGAAGGTTCGCGAGATTGCGGACATTAAGATGAAGGATTTGAATGCTGCAAGCATCGAAGCTGCAATGCGTATGGTTGAAGGTACAGCGCGGAGCATGGGAATCGATATCATCGAAGGCTAAAAAATATTGTGGGAGGGCTAAGCCCGCATTACCACAAGGAGGTTAAAAGAATGGCAAAAGTCGGTAAAAAGTATCAAGAGGCAGTAAAATCTTTTGATCGTATTGCTCTTTACGAACCACTAGAGGCTCTAACAATCGTTCTAACTAACGCAAAAGCAAAGTTCGATGAGACAGTTGAAGTTGCTTTCAAGCTGGGTATTGACACCCGTCATGCTGACCAACAAATTCGTGGCGCAATTGTGCTTCCGAATGGTACTGGAAAAACTCGGTCCGTGTTGGTATTTGCTAAAGGGGAGAAAGCTAAAGAAGCAGAACTCGCTGGCGCAGACTTTGTCGGTGCTGAAGACATGATTGCTAAGATCGAGCAAGGATGGTTCGGTTTTGAAGTAGTAGTTGCAACACCGGATATGATGGGAATGGTGGGTAAGTTGGGCCGAGTTCTCGGACCAAAAGGCCTTATGCCTAACCCTAAAACCGGAACAGTTACCCTAGATGTAGCTCGGGCAATTAAAGAGATCAAAGCTGGTAAGATTGAATACCGCGCGGAGAAAGCTGGTATCATTCAAGCTCCAATCGGGAAAGCCTCGTTTACTGCTGAACAACTGTTAGAAAACTATCGTGTTTTAGCTGAGACCTTAGCTAAAGCTAAGCCTGCTGCTGCTAAGGGCCAATATGTACGTAGTGTTACCGTGTCTTCAACAATGGGACCTGGCGTACGCATTAACCCTGCAAAAGCTCTCGCTCAGTAACATCGGTATATTCTTGACAATAGTCAGTAGAGAAGATACACTAGCACGTACGGACAATTCACGTATTGTCCCTACTATATAAGTCCGCTGTAGAAAGCAGGTGCCGTAAGGCTTAATGTCCTGCCGAGGTTGGAAGATACGCCGATGGATATTTCTTTGGCATTCTTAACCTCTGCAAACGCGGAGGTTTTTTGCTAAGTTTATCTGAAGGAAGGAGGTACACATAATGCCTAATATTGAAGAAAAAAGTCTAGTAGTCTCAGAAATCAAGGAAAAGTTCCAAAATGCCTCTGGGATTGTCTTAGCTGACTATCGTGGTTTGACCGTGGCTCAAGTAACGCAATTGCGTGCTCAGCTTCGTAATGCTGGAGTGGAGTACAGGGTGATGAAAAACACACTAGTACGCCGCGCCGCTGCTGAACTAGGAGTAGAAGGCCTGGATTCCTATCTTAAGGGACCAACTGCACTTGCTTTTTGTGCAGATCCTGTCGCTCCAGCCAAAGTTTTAATGGAGTTTGTCAAAGTAAATAAGCTGAAAAAGTTCCAAATCAAAGCTGGAGTGCTCAATGGGAAAGTAATTGGATCTGAGGAAGTCAAAGCTCTTGCAGCTCTTCCTTCCCGCGAAGTGCTACTGACTATGGTCTTGCGTGGTATGCAGGCGCCACTTACTGGTATGGTCAACGTTCTTCAAGGACCGATCCGAAAAATGGGCTATGCATTGGAAGAAGTGCGTAAGCTTAAGGCTGCTCAGTAATTTAATGTTCATTAGTTATAAATCTAAAACACTCATATTTTAAGGGGGAAATTAATAATGTCTAAAGTAAATGAAATTCTCGAATCCGTTAAAGGTTTAACTGTCCTCGAACTATCTGAACTCGTAAAGGCGTTTGAAGTAGAATTCGGCGTAAGTGCAGCAGCTCCAGTAGCAGTTGCAGGCGGAGGAGCAGCAGCTCCTGCATCTGAAGAAGTAGAAGAAAAAACAGAATTTGATGTTATGCTCATGAATTGTGGAGCTTCTAAAATCAGTGTTATCAAAGTTGTTCGCGAAGCGACTGGCCTTGGTCTGAAAGAAGCTAAGGATCTCGTTGACAATGCGCCTAAAGCAGTAAAAGAAAAAATCTCCAAAGACGAAGCAGAAGCTTTAAAAGCAAAATTAACTGAAGCCGGTGCAACCGTCGAAGTGAAATAAGCTTAATAGATCCAAGAAGGTACTCTCTCTCGAAGAGGGTACCTTCTTTCTTATACTTGATATAAAATTAATGAATATTACTTGACAGCACTATTATGTTTTGTTATACTCTATAGATGTTACAATACATGTAACTGGAATTATTACTTAATCTGTCCATGCTCTGGTAATTATTTGAAAGCATTGGATATTGAGGAGATATTAGCTTGATTTTGTTGAAATGAGGCGGAATACCATAAACAGTGAAGCGAGGTTCTATTAAAAGGCCTTGCTTTTGGCTGTATATGTCAATATATTTATACCTCGTTGAGAGGAAACCGCACTGAGGGGTGAAACATTATGTTCTATCCTGTTAAGGTAGGGACACGGGAACGATGGAGCTATTCCAGAATCAGGGAAGTCCTTGATATGCCAAATTTGATTGAAATTCAGCAGAACTCCTATCGCTGGTTTCTCGATGAAGGGTTGCGCGATATGTTTCGCGACATTTCCCCTATTCAAGATTTCACCGGCAATCTCGTCTTGGAATTTATTGATTATAGCTTAGGCGAGGCTAAGTATCAGGTGGAGGAGTGTAAAGAGCGCGATGTCACGTTTGCTGCGCCACTGCGCGTAAAGGTACGCCTGATCAATAAGGAAACAGGGGAAGTTAAAGAGCAGGAAGTCTTTATGGGGGATTTCCCGTTGATGACTGACAAAGGTACGTTTATTATTAATGGAGCAGAACGTGTCATCGTCAGCCAACTTGTCCGCTCGCCTGGAGTCTATTATGCAGAACAAATCGATGCGAGTGGTAAGAAACTTTATGGAGCGACGGTTATTCCGAATCGTGGAGCATGGTTGGAATTCGAAACGGATGTTAATGATAATATCTTTGTAAGGGTTGACCGAACACGGAAATTACCAGGTACAGTTCTAATTCGTGCTTTGGGGTACGCAAGCAACGGCCAGATTCTAGAGCTCTTTAATGATAATGAATATATTCGTGCAACATTAGAAAGAGACAACTCCGAGTCAACCGAAGAAGCTTTGGTTGAGATTTACAAACGGTTAAGACCAGGTGAACCTCCAACTGTCGACAGTGCGCGATCATTGCTTGAAGCGTTATTCTTTGATGCTAAACGCTATGATCTGGCGAAGGTAGGTCGGTATAAACTAAATAAGAAACTAATAGATTTCCAAGAACCTGACGACTTACCTCCGATGGACATCCGACATTTGACCCGCGGCGATATCGTGGCTACAGTTAAGCGCATGTTGGCTTTGATGGAAGGACAGGGGCATAAAGATGACATCGACCATTTAGGGAATCGTCGTCTGCGTTCGGTGGGGGAACTCCTCCAGAATCAATTCCGTATTGGTTTGTCGCGAATGGAACGAGTAGTCCGCGAGCGGATGACTATTCAGGACGTTGAAGTAATTACCCCTCAAGTACTGATTAATATTAGACCTGTTGTAGCTGCAATCAAGGAGTTTTTTGGTAGTAGCCAGTTGTCACAATTTATGGACCAAACAAATCCCTTGGCTGAGTTAACACATAAACGTCGTTTGAGTGCTTTAGGACCTGGGGGATTAAGTAGGGAACGTGCAGGTTTTGAAGTGCGTGACGTTCACTTTTCCCACTATGGTAGGATGTGTCCGGTAGAAACACCAGAAGGACCGAACATTGGTTTGATCGGTTCGTTAGCAACTTTTGGACGTATTAATCCTTATGGTTTCATAGAAGCTCCATACCGTAAGGCAGATAAAGAGAATGGTAGAGTTACGGATGAAATCCATTATTTAACTGCTGACGAGGAAGAACATTATGTCGTAGCACAGGCCAATGCTCCACTAGATAAAGATGGTAAATTCCTTGGAGAAAAAGTTGACGGTCGTCACGGTGTGGACTTTGTTCATGTTTCGCCAAACCACGTCGACTACATGGACGTCTCTCCCAAACAAATGGTATCTATCGCAACGGCCTTAATCCCGTTCCTGGAGCATGATGATGCGAACAGAGCCTTGATGGGTTCTAACATGCAAAGACAAGCTGTACCTCTCTTGCGTACCACTTCGCCTTACGTAGGGACAGGGATGGAATACAAGACAGCTAAGGACTCTGGCGTTTGTGCGATTACTAAACAAGCTGGTGTTGTTGAGCGATCAACCGCGGATGAAATTATAGTCCTTCATGCAGACGGGACGACAGAAAAACATAAGTTGCTCAAATATTCTCGTTCTAATCAAGGCACATGCATTAACCAACGCCCCATAGTTAAAAAAGGGGAAATTGTTGAAGCAAATCAGATTATTGCGGATGGCCCGTCGACTGACCATGGAGAACTTGCTTTAGGTCACAATGTGTTGGTAGCCTTCATGACTTGGGAAGGGTATAACTATGAGGATGCTATCCTCATTAGCGAAAAGCTGATTAGAGAAGATTACTACACCTCTATTCATATTGAAGAGTATGAATCAGATGCACGTGATACAAAGCTTGGGCCGGAAGAAATTACTCGTGATATTCCCAACGTTGGGGAGGATGTTCTGAAGGATCTCGATGAACGAGGAATTATTCGAATCGGTGCAGAAGTTCGGCCAGGTGATATTTTGGTCGGAAAAGTAACCCCGAAAGGGGAGACTGAACTCACGGCAGAAGAACGCCTACTTCGTGCAATCTTTGGCGAAAAGGCCCGTGAGGTACGTGATACCTCGTTGCGAGTGCCTCATGGAGAAGCTGGTAAGATTGTCGATGTGAAGGTTTTTACCCGCGAAAATGGGGACGAACTGTCTCCTGGTGTTAATCAACTCGTTCGCGTGTACATTGCTCAAAAGCGCAAAATATCTGTAGGGGACAAAGTGGCGGGGCGTCACGGAAATAAAGGGGTTATCTCCCGCATCATGCGGCAAGAAGATATGCCGTTTATGCCAGATGGTACTCCGATTGAGATTGTTCTTAATCCGCTAGGGGTCCCTTCTCGGATGAATATCGGTCAGGTTCTTGAAACGCACTTAGGCTTGGCTGCTAAGGCTCTAGGAATCCGCATAGCGACTCCGGTCTTTGACGGTGCTACGGAAGATGACATTTTCGAGACTCTAGAGAAAGCAGGACTCCCGAAGGATGGGAAAACATTGTTATTTGACGGTCGTACGGGAGATCCCTTCGACAGCAAGATCACGGTTGGCTATATGTATGTTCTTAAACTTCACCATTTAGTTGACGATAAAATTCATGCCCGTTCCACGGGTCCATACTCCCTAGTGACACAGCAACCGTTGGGTGGTAAAGCACAATTCGGAGGCCAACGCTTTGGAGAAATGGAAGTCTGGGCTTTAGAGGCCTATGGTGCAGCTTATACTTTACAAGAGATATTAACAGTAAAATCAGATGATGTAGTCGGCCGCGTTAAGACATATGAAGCGATCGTCAAAGGAGAAAACATCCCTGAACCAGGCATTCCGGAATCCTTTAAGGTCTTGATCAAGGAGATGCAGAGTTTAGGACTTGATGTTAGAGTCTTAGCAGCAGATGATCGGGAAATTGAGATCCATGACACCGATGAGGATATTACGGAAACCGCAAAGGAACTCGGCATTGATTTACATGAGGAACTCCCTCCCCCGGCGACGCGCATAATTGCCACCAAGGATGAGGATGATCTCGTTGCCGACGAGGAAGAATCGCTCGATGGATTTGTTGTAGAATCCCTTGTGGAAGAAGATATAGATCTCGGCGATCTCAAATAGTCCCCCGGACGAAAGGAGCGATAAGGATTGCTAGACGTCAATAACTTCGACCGCATGCGAATCGGCTTAGCCTCTCCAGATATGATTCGTGAGTGGTCATTTGGAGAAGTAAAGAAGCCAGAAACCATCAACTACCGGACCTTAAAACCGGAGCGTGAAGGCTTGTTTTGTGAGAAAATCTTTGGTCCGACTCGGGACTGGGAATGCCATTGTGGTAAATATAAGCGCGTTCGGTATAAAGGAATTGTTTGTGACCGTTGCGGAGTTGAAGTAACCCGCTCTAAAGTTCGTCGTGAACGAATGGGCCACATTGTACTCGCTGCTCCGGTATCCCATATTTGGTATTTTAAAGGGATCCCGAGCCGCATGGGATTACTTTTGGACATGTCTCCACGAGCTTTAGAAAAAGTTCTGTATTTTGTTTCCTATATTGTGACCAATTCCGGAGATACATCGTTAATGAAGAAACAACTCCTGACTGAAACTGAATATCGTGAATATCGCGATAAGTATGGGGATCGTTTTCAAGCCAGCATGGGAGCAGAAGCTGTTAAACTATTGCTCGGCGAGATGGATTTAGACAAGCTTAATGATGAACTTCGCATAGAGTTAAAGGAAGTATCTGGACAGCGAAAGATCCGGGCGATTCGTCGTCTCGAAGTTGTCGAGGCCTTCAAAACGTCTGGAAACCGTCCAGACTGGATGATTATGGATGTTGTCCCGGTGATTCCGCCCGAATTGCGTCCGATGGTACAGTTAGATGGAGGCCGATTCGCTACATCCGACCTGAATGATCTCTATCGACGAGTCATTAATCGGAATAATCGTTTGAAGCGTCTTTTAGATCTCGGAGCACCCGACATTATCGTACGGAATGAAAAGCGAATGCTTCAAGAGGCAGTCGATGCCTTGATTGACAATGGTCGTCGTGGACGTCCAGTGACTGGTCCTGGCAACCGACCCCTTAAATCTTTGAGCGATATGTTAAAGGGAAAACAAGGGCGCTTCCGTCAGAACCTTTTGGGAAAACGCGTAGATTATTCTGGTCGGTCCGTTATTGTTGTTGGCCCGAACCTTAAACTTCATCAGTGCGGTCTTCCTAAGGAAATGGCTTTGGAACTTTTTAAACCCTTTGTGATGAAAAAACTTGTTCAAGATGGTCATGCCCACAATATCAAAAGCGCTAAACGCATGGTAGAGAGAGTACGACCAGAGGTGTGGGATGTCCTTGAAGAAGTTATCTCGGATCACCCAGTCATGCTAAACCGAGCCCCAACTCTTCACCGTTTGGGAATCCAAGCATTCGAGCCTATTTTAGTCGAGGGTAAGGCTTTGCAGATCCACCCGTTGGTATGTACTGCCTACAACGCGGACTTTGACGGAGACCAAATGGCGGTGCACGTTCCCTTGTCTGCAGAAGCTCAGTCTGAAGCTCGATTGCTGATGTTGGCGTCCCACAATATCTTGAACCCTAAAGATGGTCGGCCCGTACAAACTCCGACTCAAGATATGGTTTTGGGATCATATTACCTAACTATGGATCGTCCAGGCGCCTTTGGTGAAGGTAAAATATTTAAAGACTATGATGAAGCAGTCCTAGCTTATGATTCAAAAGCAGTCCACTTGCAGGCCAGTATCAAAGTTCGGCGGAATGGAGCACTCTTGGAGACGACCGTAGGACGATTGATATTCAATTCTGTCATCCCTCCTGAAGTCGGTTATTTTAACGAAGTTATCGGCAAAAAGGGCCTTGGGGACATTGTGGCTAAAACCTATCGCAGGTGTGGCTATGAAGCGACAGCTTCACTGTTAGACGGCTTAAAAAATCAAGGATTTAAGTTCTCTACTCGAGCAGGTATGACTGTCGGACTGACGGACATAACAGTTCCAGAGGCAAAGGCGGAGATTCTTGCTAAAGCGGACTTAGCGGTTGCGAAAACAGAGCAACAATATCGTCGCGGTTTGATTACAGACGAAGAGCGTTATAACCTCGTCATCGATACTTGGGCGAAGGCTACTAAGACAGTGACCCAGGCGTTGATGGATACCCTTGATCAATTTAATCCGGTGTACATGATGGCGACGTCTGGTGCCCGGGGTAATATTCAGCAACTGAGGCAACTAGCAGGAATGCGGGGACTTATGGCGGATCCGTCTGGACGAACTATTGAGTTGCCGATCAAAGCAAACTTCCGTGAAGGTCTAACCGTCTTGGAATACTTCATCTCCTCTCACGGTGCACGGAAAGGCTTGGCAGATACAGCCCTGCGAACAGCCGACTCAGGTTATTTGACTCGACGCTTAGTCGATGTATCTCAAGACGTAATTGTGCGCGAAGAAGACTGCGGTACTTTGGTGGGCATCATGGTGGAAGACATTAAAGATGGCCCAGAAATTATTGAACCACTAATTGATCGCCTTGTCGGACGTTTTGTCTTGGAAGATGTTATTCATCCAGAGACAGGTGAAGTAATCGCTTCACCCGATTATGAAATCACTGAGGAACAGGCGGAAGAAATGGTTAAAGCTTCTGATTCCGCCATTATCCGATCAGTGCTCACCTGTAAATCACGCTATGGTGTCTGCAAGAAGTGTTACGGTCGCAATCTCGCAACTGGACATCCTGTTGAGATGGGCGAGGCTGTTGGAATTATTGCAGCACAATCCATTGGGGAACCTGGAACTCAGCTAACGATGCGTACGTTCCATACCGGTGGAGTTGCGGGAGATGATATAACCCAGGGTCTGCCGCGGGTAGAAGAGCTGTTTGAAGCCCGTAAACCGAAAGGGCAAGCGATCATCTCGGAAGCAATCGGTAAGGTGTCCATTAGTGAAGTAAAAGGACGACGGGAAATAGATCTCCTCACGGAAACCGAGGAACATTTGACGTATACCATCCCCTACGGATCACGACTCTGTGTTAAAGAGGGTCAAATGGTCGAAGCAGGTGATGAGCTGACAGAAGGAAGCATTAATCCTCATGACATGCTGAAAGTCAAAGGTCAACGCGGAGTTCAAGTCTATCTGTTAGGTGAAGTCCAGCGCGTATATCGCCTTCAAGGGGTAGATATTAATGATAAGCACATCGAAGTAATGGTTCGTCAAATGTTGCGCAAGGTTAAAATCGATGATGCCGGAGATACGAGCTTGCTCCCTGGTGGTCTAATTGATGTCTTTGACTTCCAAGATGAGAATGCTCGGACGATTGCTGGAGGTGGAGAACCTGCAGTAGCTCACCCAGTATTATTAGGGATTACGAAGGCCTCCCTGGCAACAGACTCCTTCCTATCTGCGGCTTCTTTCCAAGAGACAACTCGAGTTCTCACGGAAGCGGCTATAAAAGGAAAGGTTGATCCACTTCTTGGACTCAAAGAGAATGTGATCATCGGTAAATTAATACCTGCTGGAACTGGCATGTCGAGGTATCGGACAATAAAAACTTTAGAACCAAAGTAAATGAATTATTGACACGCCAGATCTCTAATGCTAAAATATTAAAGTGTGATTAAGGGGGAAAGCATTTTGGTGCTTGATGAAACCTTCAAAAACGCCAAACGTAAAACTGTGGGTTTAAAACAAACCCAACGGGCTCTGGAAAAAGGACTCGTTCGACTGTTATTTACAGCGAACGATGCAGAACCTCATGTTCTTCGACCAGTCGTAGAATGGTGCGCTACTCATAATGTGGAGCGAATTGAGGTTCCGTCTATGAAGGAACTCGGGAAAGCATGTGGAATTGAAGTAGGTACTGCTGTTGCAGCCACATTGCTAGACTAGTTACAGGTTAAACATTTCAAGTAGACTGTTTAGCGTAGGTTTTGGAATTGCTTGCTAAATGCTGCTGCAAGCAATTCCTTGTATATGTATCTGATCAGAAAGGAGGTAGAGATATGCCGACAATTAATCAACTTATCCGTAATGGACGTGCCTCAATCGCTACAAAATCAACAGCTCCAGCTTTACAGTGGGGCTATAACTCTCTTAAGCGAAAGCAATATCCATCAGGAGGGTCTCCTCAAAAGCGTGGGGTTTGTATCAGAGTTTACACAACGACTCCTAAGAAACCTAACTCAGCACTTCGAAAAGTTGCTCGTGTTCGCTTGACTAATGGATTTGAGGTAACCACCTACATCCCAGGCGTTGGGCACAATTTGCAAGAACACTCCGTGGTACTCATTCGTGGTGGCCGTGTTAAGGACATTCCGGGAGTACGTTATCACGTAATTCGTGGCGCACTAGACACAACAGCTGTTCAAAAACGTGCGCAAGGACGCTCAAAATACGGAGCAAAACGTCCGAAAAAAGCTTAATATGTTACTGAATTATAGAGAAATACGTTAAAAAGGAGGTAAACTAATGCCACGTAAAGGATATATTGGAAAACGCGATGTTTTGCCAGATCCGATTTACAAGAATCAAACTCTAACTAAGTTTATTAATCAAATTATGTTAGATGGTAAAAAGGGAACGGCTGAGGCTATTTGTTATAGTGCCTTTAACATGATTCAGGAGAAATCTGGTAAAGATCCAATTGAAGTCTTTGGTACTGCTTTGAAAAACGTTATGCCGGTATTGGAAGTAAAGGCCCGCCGTGTTGGTGGTGCAAATTATCAAGTGCCTATTGAAGTTCGAGCTGAGCGACGCACAACACTTGGTCTGCGCTGGCTTGTCGCTATGGCGCGTAAGCGCGGCGAAAAGACAATGCAGGAAAAGATTGCTGGAGAATTACTCGATGCCTCGAACAATACGGGCGGTTCTGTCAAGAAGAAAGAGGATATGCATAAAATGGCAGAGGCTAATAAAGCTTTTGCGCATTACAAGTGGTAATTTGATGCATACTGATTTTGACAGAAAGGGGGAATCACAGTGGCAAGAGCATTTGCATTAGAAAATACTCGTAATATTGGAATTATGGCACATATTGATGCTGGGAAAACAACGGTCACTGAACGTATCCTATTTTATACTGGACGAGTTCATAAAATTGGTGAAGTTCATGATGGTGCAGCAACAATGGACTGGATGGTTCAGGAGCAAGAGCGTGGTATTACCATTACTTCTGCGGCTACAACCTGCGAGTGGAAGAGTAATCGTGTTAACATTATCGACACACCAGGGCACGTGGACTTCACAGTAGAAGTTGAACGTTCTCTGAGGGTGCTTGATGGTGCAGTAGCAGTATTCTGTTCTGTCGGCGGAGTTGAACCTCAATCCGAAACAGTCTGGCGCCAAGCGGACAAATATAAAGTTCCACGTATCGCTTTTATTAATAAAATGGACCGGATGGGTGCTGATTTCTTCCGCGGTGTTTCAATGATATCGGACCGGTTGGGCGCTAATCCTGTTCCAATCCAATTACCGATTGGTGCGGAGGATAACTTTAAAGGAATTGTCGATTTAGTGTCGATGACGTCTACTGTCTATACGGATGACTTAGGCACAACTGAAGTGCATAGCGCGATTCCTGAAGATTTAGCCGAGTTAGCCGCTGAATATCGTGAGAAACTGATTGAGGCAGTCGCTGAAACAAGTGAAGAACTCATGATGAAGTATCTCGAAGGGACAGAAATTACTGAATTAGAAATTCGCGCCGGTATCCGTCGCGGAGTCATCGGGAACAAATTCATTCCAGTCCTTTGTGGTTCAGCATTTAAGAACAAAGGAGTACAACCACTGCTGGACTGTGTCGTTGATTACATGCCTTCGCCGCTGGATGTACCGCCTATTAAAGGTGTACATCCAGATACCGGAGCGGAAGATCAAAGGACAGCTTCTGACACAGAACCATTCTCTGCGTTGGCCTTTAAGATTATGTCTGACCCATTCGTGGGCAAATTAGCATTTTTCAGGACGTATTCCGGTGTGCTGAGTTCAGGCTCTTATGTTTACAACTCAACTAAAGGCAAGAGAGAACGTATTGGTCGGATTCTTCAAATGCATGCTAATCACCGTGAAGATATCGCTGAGGTGCGTTCTGGAGATATTGCTGCCGCAATTGGTTTGAAAGACACAACAACAGGAGATACCTTGTGCGATGAAAAGACACCTATCATTCTGGAAAGAATGGTGTTTCCTGAACCGGTAATCGATGTAGCGATTGAGCCTAAGACGAAAGTCGACCAGGAAAAAATGGGTGGCGCACTTGCTCGTCTTGCTGAAGAAGATCCGACATTTAGAATGCACACGGACACGGAAACAGGGCAAACGATTATTGCAGGAATGGGCGAGCTCCATCTTGAAATTATTGTTGACCGTCTTCAGCGGGAATTTAAGGTACAATGCGACGTAGGACGTCCTCAAGTCGCTTACAAAGAAACCATTCGGAAGACTGTCAAATCTGAAGGTAAGTTTGTACGTCAATCGGGCGGTCGTGGACAATACGGACACTGTTGGATCGAACTTATGCCACTAGAACCAGGAAGCGGCTTTGAATTCGTCAATAAAGTAGTCGGTGGAGTTATTCCTAGGGAATACATTAACCCTATTGGTGCTGGTATCCAAGAAGCCTTGCAAAATGGTATTTTGGCTGGATACCCTGTTCTTGACATACGTGCTACCGTTTATGACGGTTCTTACCACGATGTTGACTCTTCAGAAATGGCCTTTAAGATTGCTGGATCCATGGCTTTCAAAGCCGGTGCCCTCAAAGCAGATCCTGCGATTATTGAACCAGTTATGAAGGTTGAAGTGACTGTTCCTGAGGCTTACATGGGAGATGTGATTGGGGACATAAGTTCACGTCGAGGACGGATCGAAGGAATGGAAGCGCGTGGTAATGCACAAATTGTACGTGGCTTTGTTCCCCTTTCCGAAATGTTTGGTTATTCGACAGACCTGCGATCCGCTACCCAAGGGCGTGGTGTCTATGTGATGCAGTTTGACCACTACGAAGAAGTGCCTAAAGGCATTGCCGAAGGTATCATCGCCAAACGCCAAGGTTCATAAGCAAGGTTCGAGGTTCGATGATCGAGGCTTGAAATTAAAAGGTCAAAATTCGAGCTTCTAAACCTCATTGTTATAGAGATATTAAATAATTATTTTAAGGGAGTGAAAAAAATGGGAAAAGCGAAATACGAAAGAACTAAACCACATGTTAACGTTGGAACCATTGGTCACGTCGACCATGGTAAAACCACTACAACAGCGGCAATCACCGTTGTTCTATCCAAAGTCGGTGGCGCAGTAGCCACAGCCTTTGATCAAATCGACAAAGCTCCTGAAGAGCGCGAGCGTGGAATCACGATCTCCACGGCCCATGTTGAGTATGAGACTGAAAATCGTCACTACGCTCATGTGGACTGCCCAGGACACGCGGATTATGTTAAAAACATGATTACTGGCGCAGCTCAAATGGACGGTGCAATCCTCTGTGTATCTGCTGCTGACGGCCCTATGCCACAAACACGTGAACACATTCTCTTGGCTCGCCAAGTTGGTGTTCCAAGTATTGTTGTTTGGCTTAACAAACGAGACATGGTTGACGATGAGGAACTCATTGAACTCGTCGAAATGGAAATTCGCGAACTCTTAACGATGTATGAGTTTGATGGCGATAATGTTCCCATTATCCCAGGTTCAGGTCTCAAGGCTCTGCAATGCGGTTGCGGATTACGCACATGCGAATGGTGTGGAGATATCTGGAAATTGATGGATGCCGTCGATTCCTACATTCCAACTCCTGAGCGTGATACAGATAAGCCTTTCTTGATGCCTATTGAGGACGTCTTCACGATTACTGGTCGGGGTACAGTTGCGACCGGTCGTGTTGATCGCGGAAGAGTTAAAGTTGGAGATGAAGTTGAAATCGTTGGTTTGACAGATACTTCTCGTAAGACTATTGTAACCGGGGTTGAAATGTTCCGTAAGCTCCTTGATTCTGCACAAGCTGGCGACAACATCGGTGCGCTTCTACGTGGAGTTGAGCGTAAAGACATTGAGCGTGGACAAGTTTTAGCTAAGGCTGGTTCAATTAAACCTCATACAAAATTCTCTGGTGAGGTTTATATCTTGAATAAAGAAGAAGGCGGACGACATACTCCGTTTTTCCACAACTATCGTCCCCAATTTTACTTCCGCACAACGGACGTAACTGGTGTTATCACTCTTCCAGAGGGTACTGAAATGGTTATGCCGGGAGACCGTGTGACGATTGACGTTGAACTCATCACCCCAATCGCTATGGAAGAAGGACTTCGCTTTGCTATCCGTGAGGGTGGCCGCACCGTTGGTTCAGGTATTGTTGCTAAGATTAATGCTTAATCGTTAACTTAGTGGATTTAGTAGAGAGGAAGATTTCTTCCTCTCTACTAGCACGAGTCAGGTGAAATTGCGCTGGACTATTGAGTGCAGTACTCATCCGGCCTCTGGAATCTGAATTCTGACTTGGCGTAGAAGGTTGCTAGACAGGTGACTCCGCTTGTGCTAGGGAATTTTTACGCTCGAAACCCGTGTAACGGGAAATATGAGGAGGTAGTTATCAACTTATGAGCCAAAAAATTAGGATTCGTCTTAAAGCCTTTGACCACAAAACACTTGACCAATCTGCGGAACGCATTGTAGAAACTGCAAAGCGAACTGGTGCACAGGTCAGTGGACCTATTCCTCTACCGACAGAGAAAAGCATCTATACAATCTTACGCTCTCCTCATGTCAATAAGGATTCTCGTGAACAGTTTGAGATGCGCACTCATAAACGTTTGATTGATATTCTCGAGCCTACACCGAAAACTGTAGACGCCCTTATGCGTTTAGACTTACCTGCAGGCGTGGACATAGAAATCAAGCTATAGATTTAGCATAATTTGCTATGTTTTTGAGTAGCCAAACTTTTAGTTATGTGATATACTGTCGTTATGTTTGGTGCGAGAAACGCCCGGTAGCGTGGAGTAGTTACCGAGGGGATCGCGACAAAATAAGAAAACGACGCTCTCGTGCTCTGGAAATGATCTGGCGCACTTCAAAGCGTTTAGGAGGTGGCATTCGTGTCAAAAGGAATTTTAGGTAAAAAGATTGGTATGACTCAGATTTTCACACCCGAAGGGCAAGTAGTCCCAGTCACAGTGGTTGAAGCGGGTCCCTGCCCAGTGGTACAGAAGAAGACTGTAGCGACCGATGGCTACAACGCTATTCAAATTGGATTCTCACTACTTCGCGAAAGCTTAAGTAATAAGCCGCGCAAAGGGCATTTCCAAAAAGCTTCATTGAAGCCAATGCGGTATGTTAGAGAGTTTAAGATCAGTGATGTTGAGAGTTATGAAATCGGTCAGGAAGTAAAAGCGGATTTATTCGCGGTTGGCGACAAAATTGATGTTGTCGGCACTTCTAAGGGTAAAGGTTTCGCAGGAATGATCAAGCGTCATAATGCAAGTCGTGGACCGATGGCGCATGGATCGAAATATCACCGTCGTACAGGTTCCCTTGGCGCGAAGGGCCCGGCTCGAGTATTTAAAGGTCGTGAGCTACCCGGACGTATGGGTGGCGAACGTGTTACGATACAAAACCTGGAAGTCGTGCGAGTAGATGTAGATAAGAATCTGATCTTGATCAAAGGGTCTGTCCCAGGAGCCAATAAATCGTTGCTCATTCTGAAGCCTTCTGTCAAGGCGAAGTAACACTGAGAAAGGAGGAATAAGCAATGCCGAAAGTTCAAGTATTAGATATGCAAGGTGCTGCTGTCGGTGAGATTGAACTCAGCGAAAGCGTGTTTGGAATTACCCCAAATATCCATGTATTACACTCTGCAGTAGTGTCACAACTAGCAGGAGCAAGACGGGGCACTCAATCTGCCTTGTTGCGCGGAGAAGTACGCGGAGGTGGACGCAAACCATGGCGTCAAAAAGGAACCGGTCGTGCACGTTCAGGTAGCACGCGCTCCCCGTTGTGGAGAGGCGGTGGTGTTGTCTTCGCACCCAAACCTCGCAAATACGGATTTAAATTACCTAAAAAAGTTCGCCGATTGGCTTTGCACTCGGCACTTTCTTCAAAGGTTATGGAGCAACAGCTGATTGTACTAGACACCTTAAGCATGGGTGAAGCAAAAACCCGTGAAATGGTGAAAGTACTGAAAGCTCTTCAAATTGGCAAGAAGGCTATGATCGTGATGGACGATATTGATGATGCGGTACAACGCTCTGCTCGAAACATCGAAGGTGTAAAGACAACGGATGTTGCAGGAATGAATGTTGTAGATATTCTCAATTATGATATTCTTGTCATGACCAAAGCAGCAGTAACAAAAACAGAGGAGGTGTTAGCGTAATGCGCGACGCACGTGATGTCCTCAAAAGTCCAGTAATCTCAGAGAAGTCTGTAGGGCTTGTCGAGGAGAACAAATACTCCTTCTGGGTAAATCCTGCTGCAAACAAGATCGAAATCAAAGCTGCGGTAGAAAAGATGTTTAAAGTATCGGTTGTCGAACTCCGTACTATGAGTGTCAAAGGCAAAGAGAAGCGGGTTGGCAAGTATGTTGGGAAAACTTCTAACCGCAAAAAAGCGATTGCTACGCTTAAAGCTGGAGATAAGATCGAAAACTTCGCGGGCCTGTAAGCAGCTTGGAGTAAAGGAGGATAATGAAAACCGATGGCATTAAAAACATATAAACCCACCACACCAAGTCGTCGTAATATGACCTCGTCGACTTTTGAAGAAATCACTCGAACAGAACCTGAACGTTCTTTGCTAATGCCTTTAACTAAAAAGGCTGGTCGCAACAATGACGGACGTTTAAGTGTGCGCCACAGAGGCGGCGGACATAAACGAATGTTCCGCGTTATAGATTTCAAGCGGAATAAGGATGGAATTCCTGCTCGTGTAGCGAGCATTGAGTATGATCCAAACCGCTCTGCTAATATCGCCTTATTGTTCTACCAGGATGGACTTAAAACTTATATCTTAGCTCCGAACGGATTGCAAGTTGATCAAATGGTTGTTTCCGGTGCGGATGCTGACATTAAGGTAGGCAACACTTTACCACTGATAAATATACCAGTTGGTACTTTGCTCCATAACATTGAAATGAAACCTGGCAAAGGGGCACAAATGGTTCGCTCTGCTGGTGGATCAGCTCAATTGATGGCCAAAGAAGGTTCTTATGCAACGCTTCGTCTTCCATCTGGTGAAATGCGCATGATTCGTATTGAATGTCGTGCAACCATTGGCCAAGTTGGAAATTTAGATCACGAGAACATTAACGTCGGTAAAGCTGGAAGGTCACGTTGGATGGGTATTCGCCCAACAGTTCGTGGTTCGGTAATGAACCCTTGCGATCACCCACACGGTGGTGGTGAAGGACGTAACTCGATTGGTCGTAACCCATGCACACCTTGGGGAAAACCAGCACTTGGAGCAAAAACTCGCAAGAAGAAGAAATCGTCGAATCGCTTTATTGTGAAACGGCGGACTAAGTAGTCGAAAGGAGGCCCATAAATGAGCAGATCTCTGAAAAAAGGACCTTTCGCCGAACCTCGTTTGCTCGAGCGCGTAGAAGCGATGAACAAATCAGGTGAAAAACGCGTTATTAAGACGTGGTCCAGACGCTCAACAATATTTCCGATAATGGTCGGACTCACCATTGCAGTTCATGATGGTCGGAAACATGTTCCTGTCTATGTTACAGAAGATATGGTAGGGCATAAACTCGGAGAGTTTTCGCCTACTCGCACCTATAAGGGCCATGCTGGAAGCGAAAAATCCAGCGGCTTACGTTAATTCGAGAGGAGGCTAAAGGCATATGCAAGCAAAAGCAGTGGCAAAATATGTACGTATCTCTCCTCGCAAGGTGCGCCAGGTTGTCAATCTGATTCGCGGCAAAAAGATCAGTGATGCGTTCGCTATTCTTCAGTTTACACCAAATGGTTCCACAGATGATGTGACCAAGGTACTGAAGTCTGCAGTCGCAAATGCAGGACACAACTATGACATGAATGTCGATGACCTGTATGTTACTGAAATTTGTGTGGATCAAGGACCAACTCTAAAACGCATCAAGCCTCGAGCCATGGGACGTGCAGACCAAATCCGGAAACGGACAAGTCACATAACCGTGGTTGTGGGCGAGAAGAAGGAGGGCTAAACCGTGGGTCAAAAGGTTAATCCCAAAGGCCTTCGAATCGGAATTATCCGGGACTGGGAAAGCCGATGGTATGCAGACAGAAACTATATGGAACTTCTTCATGAAGACTTGAAGATCCGTGCGTTTGTTAAAAATAAACTCAAGCAAGCTGGATGCCCAAAAGTAGAGATTGAACGAGCAGCTAGTCGCGTTAAGGTGTCGGTTCATGCAGCTAAACCCGGTATTGTTATCGGTCGAGGTGGTATTGAAGTCGAAAATCTTCGCAAGCAACTTGAAGCGATAACTGGTAAACAAGTCGCTGTCAATATCGTAGAAATCAAGAAACCTGAAATGGATGCTACACTGGTAGCAGAGAACATCGCACTACAACTTGAAAAACGAGTGTCCTTCCGTCGGGCAATGAAACAAACTGTTGGCCGGACAATGCGTACAGGAGCTCAAGGTATCAAAATTCAATGCAGCGGCCGTCTAGCTGGAGCCGAAATTGCCCGAACCGAATGGTATCATGAAGGGAAAGTACCCCTTCACACCTTGCGTGCTGATATTGACTACGGTTTTGCGGAAGCCAATACCACGTATGGCAAAATTGGTATCAAGGTTTGGATTTATAAAGGTGAGGTTCTTCCCGCCAAGAAGGTCGTCGCTCAGGTGGAAGGAGGAAACTAAATGTTAGTCCCATCCAGAGTGAAACATCGTAAACAACATCGTGGACGGATGTCCGGTAAGGCAACACGCGGTAACACCATCACTTTTGGTGAATATGGTCTTATGGCGCTAGAATGTGGCTGGGTTACCAACCGTCAAATCGAGGCAGCTCGTATCGCAATGACCCGCTTTATTAAGCGTGGTGGTCAAGTTTGGATTAAAATATTCCCGGATAAGCCTGTTACGGCGAAACCGGCAGAAACCCGTATGGGTAGTGGTAAAGGTTCACCGGAGTACTGGGTTGCTGTTGTTAAGCCCGGTCGTGTGATGTTTGAATTGAACGGCGTAACGGAAGAACAAGCACGTGAGGCCCTGCGCCTAGCTATGCACAAACTACCGATCAAGTGTAAGTTCGTTACCCGTGCGGATCAAGAAGGAGGTGACGCAAATGAAAACTAAGGATTTCCGTGACCTGACTACCGAAGAAGTACTAAAGGAAATCGACGAGTTCAAAACAGAACTGTTTAATTTGCGTTTCCAATTGGCAACGGGACAACTCGATAACCCGATGCGAATTCGAGAAGTCCGCAAAGGAATCGCTCGCGGTAAAACGATTCTTCGTGAACGCGAGTTAAAGCTTGAACGTGCCTAAGTTGAGAAAGGAGGCTTTTTAGATTGGAAAGAGCCCAGCGCAAGGTCCGAATTGGTAAGGTAGTAAGCGACAAGATGGATAAAACCGTCGTGGTAGCTGTAAATATTACTCAACGTCACCCGATTTACAAAAAAACGATTACCCACACCAAAAAGTTTAAGGCTCATGACGAAAACAATGAGGCTCGCATTGGAGACACTGTCTCGATCATGGAAACTCGCCTTTTGAGCAAAGATAAATGTTGGCGTGTGGTTGAGATTACTCAGAAAGCAATTGCTCTCTAATAGGTTTTATATTTAGTTCGGAAGGGGGTCAATGGGAATGATCCAGGTACAAACCAGGGTTAGGGTTGGTGACAACTCAGGCGCTAAAGAGCTAATGTGTATTCGTGTACTGGGCGGTTCAATGCGTCGGTATGCATCGATTGGCGATATAATTGTTGCTTCTGTTAAGCAAGCAACGCCAGGGGGCGTTGTCAAAAAAGGGGAAGTAGTTAAGGCCGTTATAGTGCGGACAAGAAAAGAAATTAGACGTCCGGATGGTTCTTATATTCGGTTTAGCGAAAACGCGGCTGTACTCATTAAAGATGACAAAAGTCCTCGAGGCACCCGTATCTTTGGACCAGTTGCTCGTGAGTTGCGTGATAATTTCATGAAAATTATTTCCCTGGCACCGGAAGTTATCTAAGACACCATGATAGGTGGAGGTGAAGAAAGTGGCTGCTACAAAGCATAAAGTACAAACTGCGAAGATACACGTCAAAAAAGGCGACTTCGTCATGGTAATCAGCGGTAAAGACGCCGGCAAAAAAGGCAAGATCATCGATGTGATTCTCAAGAAAGGTCGCGTGATCGTTGAGAAGGCCAACCTGATTAAGCGTCATACAAAACCTTCTCAAAGCATGCCTCAAGGTGGCATTGTTTCCAAAGAAGCACCAATGGCCAGCTCGAACGTCATGTTATATTGCCAAGAGTGTAATTCCGTGACACGTGCAAGTTTCAAAGTAACGGAAGACGGAAAAACACGCGTCTGCAAGAAATGCGGCGTGAATTTACCGGATAAACACTAATCGCGAAAGGAGGGACCATAGTGGCTCGTCTGAAGGATAGATACCAAAACGAAATAGCTCCTGCCTTACAGCAGAAGTTTGCTTATACGAATGTCATGCAAATTCCCAAAGTTGATAAAATTGTTATCAACATGGGTGTCGGTGAAGCGGTTCAAAACTCAAAAGCGATTGATTCCGCTGTCGCAGATCTGATGAAACTCTCAGGTCAAAAACCAGTGGTCACGAAGGCTAAGAAATCTATTGCAGCTTTCAAACTTCGTGAAGGTATGCCAATCGGCTGTAAAGTAACCTTGCGTGGACAACGGATGTATGAATTCATGGATCGCCTTTTAAATGTGGCTTTACCACGTGTTCGTGACTTCCGTGGTGTTTCCGCCAAGGCGTTTGACGGACGTGGTAATTATACGCTAGGAATCAAGGAGCAGTTGATCTTCCCAGAGATGGAGTACGACAAGATCGACAAACTTCGTGGAATGGATGTAGTCTTTGTAACAACGGCAAAATCGGACGAAGAAGCGCGCGAGTTGCTTCGAGGGTTCGGAATGCCGTACCGTGATTAAAGAAAAGGAGGTTCAAGAGCGTGGCTAAAACATCAATGGTTGTCCGCCAAAACCGTGGACAAAAATTTGCCGTGCGTTCGCATAACCGTTGTAAACTTTGTGGACGTCCCCATGCTTACATGCGTAAATTCGGAATGTGCCGGATTTGCTTCCGGGATTTGGCTCACGCGGGTGAACTTCCTGGAGTAACTAAGGCCAGTTGGTAAAACATTGTAAGGAAGGGGGACGACTGAAGTGTCAATGTCAGATCCGATTGCAGACTTTTTAACACGTATTCGCAACGCGGGAATGGTTTATCACGACAAAGTCGAGGTGCCAGCATCTCGCGTTAAGAAAGAACTTGCTGAACTGCTTAAAGCAGAAGGGTATATCAAGGATGTAGAATATATTGCAGACGACAAACAAGGCATGATCCGGATGTATTTGAAATACGGTCCTAACCGTGAGCGTGTTATTACCGGGCTAAAACGGATAAGCCGTCCGGGACTACGCGTTTATGCGAAAAAGGATGAAATGCCGAAAGTTCTTGGAGGACTCGGAATCGCAGTGATTTCGACTTCTAAGGGGATTATGTCAGATAAGAAAGCCCGAAAAGAAGGCTTAGGCGGAGAAGTAATCTCCTACATTTGGTAATTTTCGCAACGGAGGTGCAGTAATGTCCAGAATTGGCAAGCGCCCCATTGGGATTCCCAGTGGAGTGGACTTCAAAATAGAAGGAAATGTGGCCACAGTTAAGGGACCGAAAGGAACCTTAACCAGAGAGTTACATTCATTAATGAATATTGCGGTCGAAGACTCACAAATCATTGTCACACGACCAAACGATGAACCATTTAGCCGATCCTTACATGGATTAACCCGGACCCTAATCGCCAATATGGTTGAAGGGGTTACGAATGGATTTACTAAGGGCCTGGATATGGTCGGTGTCGGATATCGTGCTGCCAAAAAAGGAAATAAGCTGGCATTAACGGTTGGTAAATCTCATCCTGTTGAACTCACTCCCTTTGAAGGGATTGACTTTGATGTTCCTGCTCCTAATAAGATTTTGATTAAAGGGATGGATAAGGAACTTGTAGGTGCTTTTGCCGCGGTTGTACGCTCAGAGCGACCACCTGAACCTTACAAAGGCAAAGGCATTCGCTATGAAGGGGAAGTCGTCCGTCGTAAGGTTGGTAAAACTGGTGGTAAAAAAGGCGCTAAGAAGTAACCTAAAATAGGCAAGGGCAAAATCTCTTGCCAATCGTGAAAGGAGTGTTCGCTTTGATTAAGCGCATTGATCGAAAAGCTCTTCGCATTAAAAAGCATAAGAGCATCCGTAAAGCTATTATCGGGGTTGCTGAACGCCCGCGTTTGGCAGTTTTCCGAAGTTTGAATCATATTTATGCTCAAATTATCAATGATGAGCTGGGTGTAACACTTGTTGCTGCTTCTTCCCTCGATGCAGAGTTCAAAGCTGCTGATTTGTTAGGCGGAAATACCGCTGGCGCTCAAAAGGTCGGAGAATTAGTGGCGAAGAAAGCCCTTGAAAAAGGAATTACGCAAGTTGTATTCGATCGTGGAGGAAATATTTATCACGGCAGAATCTCAGCGTTGGCAGCATCAGCACGCGAAGCTGGTCTCAGCTTCTAAGCTAGGGTAAAGGAGGGAAAATCAAATTGGCTAAATTCGAAGCTAACAAGTCAGATATGAATGAAAAGGTCGTTCATATTGCTCGTGTTGCCAAAGTTGTAAAGGGCGGACGTCGTTTCAGCTTTAGCGCACTCGTAGTGGTCGGAGACGGTAAAGGTCGCGTCGGTGCAGGACTGGGTAAAGCTGGCGAAGTGCCTGAGGCGATTCGCAAGGGTATTGAAGATGCAAAGAAGAACCTTTTTAGCATTCCTATGCACGGAACCACGATTACGCATCCCATCATAGGAGTTTTTGGAGCTGGACAAGTGCTATTAAAGCCTGCTTCTAAAGGAACTGGAGTTATCGCAGGCGGCGCAGTCCGTGCGGTACTCGAAGTTGCCGGAGTACACGATATTCTGACAAAGTCTTTAGGTTCGGCAAACCCCCACAATATGGTCAATGCGACGATGGCGGCGCTAAAATCTCTAAAACGTCCAGAAGAGATTGCCAAACTCCGAGGTAAGACCGTAGCAGAAGTTCTAGGTTAAGGAGGGTCGGTCATGAAAGTAAAAGTGACACTGACAAAGAGTCCGATCGGATATTCAAAATCACAACACAAAGTGTTACAAGCACTTGGCTTAGGAAAAGTCGGATCAAGTGCAGTTCATGAAGACAGCCCTGGTATTCTAGGGATGGTTCATAAATGCATGCACTTGGTTACTGTAGAGACTCAAGCTCAATAGAAGGAGGTGTGGGCAAGCATGAAACTGCATGAACTTAAGCCTGCTGAAGGATCAACACATGCACCTAAGCGATTGGGCCGCGGTGTTGGATCTGGACATGGAAAAACATCTGGTAAGGGACATAAAGGTCAAAACTCGCGCGCAGGCGGCGGTGTCCGTCCAGGTTTTGAAGGCGGACAAAATCCATTGTTCCGTAGAATGCCTAAGCGAGGTTTTAATAATATCTCAAGGAAAAACATTGTCGCCTTAAATGTCCGTGATTTGGAACGTTTTGAGAACGACACTGTAGTAACGATTGAAAGCCTCTTGGAAAGCGGCCTTATCAAGGCTGTCAAGGACGGCGTAAAGATTCTTGCAACGGGGGAACTGACCAAATCACTGACCATTCGAATGGATAAAGTCAGCCCCGCTGCAGCCAAGAAAATCGTTGCGGCGGGTGGAAAAGTAGAGGTGGAATAGGATGATTGCCGATTCCGTGAAGAATGCATGGAATGTTTCTGATCTCAGGAAGAAGATTGGTTACACCTTGTTGATGTTCCTGATCTTTCGTATCGGAGCGCATATTCCAACCCCCTTTATTGATCGAGAGATCCTGAATCAAATGTTTGGATCGGGAGCCATGATGAATTTCATGGATACGATTTCTGGCGGATCGTTTAAAAATCTGTCTGTATTGGCACTGAGTATTACTCCGTACATTACAGCTTCCATCATTCTTCAACTTCTGACGATTGTCCTTCCATCCCTTGAACGGCTGTCTAAAGAGGGTGACTATGGTCGCAAAAAGATCACACAGTATACTCGATACAGTACGGTTGTGCTTGGATTTATTCAAGCATTCGGACTGACCTTCGGGATACGAAGTGCCTTGATGATTCCTAGCCCAGCTCTGAAGTGGCCAACTTATCTACTGATTGCACTTGTTATGACCGCTGGAACCACATTCTTAATGTGGGTCGGAGAGGCAATCACTGAGAAGGGAATCGGAAACGGCATCTCACTGATCATCTTTGCAGGAATCGTTTCACGAGTCCCTTCAGCGATTACATCACTGTGGGGCATGTTAAGAGTCGGGGAAATAAATCTATTCTCCATTATCGGTTTGATTCTTATCGTGATATTTATAACTGCAGGTGTTATCTATGTTCAGGAAGGCCAACGTCGAGTGTCAGTGCAATATGCTAAGCGAGTGGTCGGACGTCGGGTTTATGGAGGACAAAGTAGCCATATCCCGTTGAAAGTCAATCAGGCTGGCGTTATTCCCGTCATTTTTGCTATTTCCTTGCTGGCATTCCCGCAGCAAATTGCGACGTGGGTTCCAACTTCAGGATTTTCGCAATTCGTTACCAAATGGTTTAGCATGAACGGTCAGCTTACGTCAATCCCATACTTGTTAGTCTACGGAGTGCTCATTATATTCTTTACTTACTTCTATACATCTATTACATTCAATCCAGTTGATGTAGCAGACAATTTGAAGAAGTATGGAGGATTCATTCCTGGACTTCGACCCGGGCGTCCTACGGCAGAGTACTTGTCTAAAATATTAAGCCGTATTACGTTAGCCGGTGGTTTATTTCTTGCTTTGATCGCAGTCCTACCGACACTAGTTATCGGACTCACTGGACTCAAGAACATCTATTTTGGTGGAACATCCCTACTGATCGTAGTTGGGGTTGCGCTCGAGACGATGAAACAGATTGAATCCCAACTTATGTCGAGGCATTATCAAGGTTTTATGAAGTAAAGAGGAGGAAGAGATATGAAAATCATTCTAATGGGTGGCCCCGGGGCAGGAAAAGGGACGCAGGCTAGTCCACTCGTCGAAAAATTTGGTTTTCCTCATATTTCGACAGGAGACATGTTTAGAGCAGCTATAAAAAATGGAACGGAATTAGGACTAAAGGCTAAGTCATTCATGGATGCTGGTGGCTTAGTACCTGATGAAGTAACCATTGGTATTGTTGCGGAGCGCTTAGCCCAACCGGATTGCACAGATGGATTTCTCCTAGATGGGTTCCCACGCACCCTTGCGCAAGGTACTGCTTTAAGTGAGATCTTAGATCGACTTGGTATGAAGCTTGATGGCGTGATCAACATAGAAGTTGATGAAGCCGTGTTAATACCTCGCTTAACCGGGCGTCGTGTCTGCAGGAAATGTGGAGCTTCTTATCACATGATCTTTAACAAACCCGAAAAAGAAGGGGTTTGTGGACAATGTGCAGGAGAACTTTATCAACGCTCTGATGACAACGTAGAAACTGCTCAGAATCGGTTGAACGTCTATAATCAGCAAACTCAACCTTTAATCGATTTTTACCAGAAACAAGGGTTGATCAAGCGTATTAATGGAGATCAGCCAATTGATCTGGTTTTTGCGGATATTCTCAAGGCCTTGGTCTAAATCGCATGATCGAGCTGAAGAATGCGAGCCAATTGGACAGGATGCGTAATGCAGGACGAATTGTGGGTGAAACTCTTGCCCTAATGCGTGAACTAGCTAAACCTGGTATTACGACTCTGGAATTGGATCGCAAGGCTGAGGAATACATTCGTGCACAGGGTGCTGTACCGGCATTTAAAGGGTATAATGGTTTCCCTGCAACGCTGTGTACCTCTGTAAACGAACAAGTCGTTCATGGAATACCAAGTTTAAGGTGTTTAGAATCTGGGGATATTATCAGTATAGACTGTGGGGCGGTCATCGACGAATATTTTGGAGATGCGGCGGTAACTTTAGCTATTGGCGAAGTTAATGAAGATCTCCAGAAACTCTTGAGGGTGACCGAAGAGTCTTTGATGTTAGGTATTGCTCAAGCGAAGTTAGGTAATCGCCTTTACGACGTCTCTCATGCGGTCCAAACACATGTGGAAGCTAACGGATTGTTCGTCGTACGGGATTATGTTGGGCACGGGATTGGAAGAGCCATGCATGAGGATCCCCAGATCCCTAATTTTGGCAAGCCTGGTCGGGGACCACGACTCGAGGTAGGTATGGCTTTGGCTATTGAGCCCATGGTAAACATGGGGACGTATGAAGTGCAGACGCTAAAGGATCACTGGACTGTGGTAACGAAGGACAATCGGCCATCGGCCCATTTCGAGCACACAGTTGCGATTACGGAAAATGGCCCAGAAATTCTAACTCGTTGTTAGGTTCTTAGGCAAAAGTATTGCCAGAGGAGGGGTGTAATCATGTCAAAAGAAGACGTTATTGAAGTTGAAGGTAAGGTCTTGGAGCCACTGCCAAATGCTATGTTCCAGGTAGAATTAGCTAATGGACACAAGGTATTGGCGCACGTCTCCGGGAAAATTCGCATGAATTTTATCCGGATTCTTCCTGGAGATCGGGTCACAGTGGAACTTTCCCCCTATGACCTGTCCCGAGGACGAATCACATACAGGTTTAAGTAAGCAAAGGGAGGGATTACAGTGAAAGTAAAGCCTTCTGTCAAAAAGATCTGTGAAAAATGTAAAATTATTCGTCGCCATGGAAAAGTCATGGTCATTTGTGAAAATCCGAAACACAAGCAACGACAAGGCTAGAAGTTTCGGCTGCGCGGCTGATTGGAGGATCTCCTTCAATTGCACCGATTTTATATTAGAACAGAACTGAAATAGTTGGGGGTGTAAATTTTAGATGGCACGTATCGCTGGAGTAGACTTACCGCGCGAGAAACGTTTAGAGATAGCCTTAACCTATATCTTTGGAATTGGGCTACCGACTTCACATAAGATTCTCGCTAAAACGGGCGTAAGCCCAGATGTCAGAGTTCGTGACTTGTCAGAAGACGAAGTCAGCAAGCTTCGAGAATGTATTGATAAAGAGTTTAAGATTGAAGGCGACCTGCGTCGCGAAGTTTCCCTCAATATCAAGCGTCTTATGGAAATTGGTTCATATCGTGGACTGCGCCATCGTCGTGGACTTCCCGTTCGAGGACAGCGCACGAAAACCAATGCCCGTACTCGTAAGGGTCCGGCTAAGACTGTTGGAGCAAAACGTAAAAAGTAAAAAGGGGGGATAACCGAGATGGCACGTAAAGTTGTCCGGACAAAACGCCGGGAACGTAAGAATATTGAAAGTGGAATTGCCCACATCAAGTCCACGTTTAACAATACCATGGTGACCATTACGGATACCAGCGGGAACGCACTCTCTTGGTCAAGTGCAGGTTCTCTTGGCTTTAAAGGTTCTCGCAAAAGCACTCCTTTTGCAGCGCAAATGGCTGCCGAAACTTGTGCTAAAGTTGCGATGGAACATGGCTTAAAAGATGTTGAATGCTTTGTAAAAGGTCCTGGAGCTGGACGTGAAGCTGCTATTCGAGCACTCCAAGCTGCTGGGTTGGAAGTAAACTTAATTAAAGACGTGACACCGATTCCACACAATGGCTGTCGGCCACCGAAACGCAGAAGGGTATAGGAGGTGTGTAATCATGGCTAGATATACTGGACCAGTGTGTCGCTTATGTCGACGTGAAGGAATGAAATTATTCCTTAAAGGGGAACGTTGCTATACCGGAAAATGTGCGATTGACCGTCGTGCATACGCTCCTGGACAACATGGTCAAGCTCGTGCGAAGAAGCCTACTGAATATGGTCTTCAGTTACGAGAAAAACAAAAAGCACGTCGTATGTATGGTGTTATGGAAAAACAATTCCGTAACTACTTTGACACGGCTGCACGGAAAAAGGGTATGGCCGGGGAAAACTTACTTGTCTTGTTGGAACGCCGACTTGATAATGTCATTTTCCATCTCGGTTTTGCATCCTCTCGTCCGGAAGCACGTCAACTCGTGAATCACGGTCACTTTACCATTAATGGTAAAAAAGTTGATATTGCTTCTTATTCCGTACGTGTGGGAGAAACCATTGCAGTTAAAGAGGGTAGCAAAAGCTCACCTCGTATGAAACAACTTCTTGAAAACCTAGGATCACGAACAGTTCCTGGATGGTTAAGTTTGGATGCAAATATTGCTGCAGGAACCGTCGTTGCACTACCTACTCGTGAAGATATCCAAATCCCCATCCAAGAACACCTCATCGTGGAGAAGTACTCCCGTTAATGTTGACGTTCTACCCATATGGGTTGGATGGTTTGTGTATCAAGTTCTCGAGAAAGAAGGTGCATTCCGATGTTAGAAATCGAGAAGCCCAGGATCGAGTGTATCGAGCGTTCTGAAGATGACTCCTATGCAAAATTCGTCGTTGAGCCTCTTGAAAGGGGTTATGGAATTACTTTAGGGAATTCTCTAAGGCGTATTCTCCTATCCTCTCTTCCTGGGTCTGCGGTGACATCTGTCAAAATCGAAGGGGTACTCCACGAGTTTTCTACGATTCCTGGTGTTTTGGAGGACGTTACTGACATTATTCTGAATCTCAAGTCCCTTGCTCTAAAAGGCTATACGGATGAACCACGTGTTATTCGCATAGAAGCTCAAGGCGGAGGGGTTGTTACAGCAGGAGATATCATAAGCGATCCAGACATTGAGATTCTGAATACTGATTTAAAGATTGCTACATTAGATAATGATGGTCGGTTGTTCATGGAATTGACAGTAGAGCGTGGCCGTGGCTACGTTGCTGCGGACAAAAACAAGAAGCCTGACCATGTTATCGGAGTTATCCCCATAGACTCCATCTTTGCCCCGATCTATAAGGTTAACTACACGGTAGAGGATACCCGGGTTGGTCAGATCACGGACTATGACAAGTTAACCCTTGAAGCATGGTCTAATGGCAGTATCTCACCAGAAGAGGCTACTAGTTCAGCAGCCAAAATTCTGAGTGATCATCTGCGCCTTTTCATGGGACTCACTGATAAGCTCAACAATGTTGAGATTATGGTGGAAAAAGAAGAGGAAGCCAAAGATAAAATCCTCGATATGACGATTGAGGAACTAGATCTGTCTGTTCGTTCATATAACTGCCTGAAACGGGCAGGGATCAACTCCGTTGAAGAGTTGACCCAGAAAACGGAAGAAGACATGATTAAAGTGCGTAACCTTGGTCGTAAGTCTTTAGAAGAAGTGGAATTCAAACTTAAGAACTTAGGTTTATCGTTTCGCCCGGCTGAGGACTAATTCGGTGCAAAAGGAGGGGAATGTAATTGGCTTACCGCAAGTTGGGAAAAAACACGGGTCATCGCGGGGCAATGTTGCGTAACATTGTCACTTCCCTGTTAAGACATGAGCGTATTACGACGACTGAAGCACGTGCCAAAGAATTGAATGCTATAGCTGAAAAAATGATTTCACTAGGCAAACAAGGCGATTTGGCTGCACGTCGTTTAACACTGGCTTATCTCATGGACGAAGATGTTGTAACAAAATTGTTTGATACTATTGCGCCGAAATATGCCGACCGTCAGGGAGGCTATACTCGTATCATGAAACTCGGCTTACGTCGGGGCGATGCTGCGACAATGGTAATCATCGAACTCGTTTAATGCGAGTTGTTAAAGGCCGGGTTGCTTAAATATTAAGCATGCCCGGCCTTTGCTGATTGCCTGGTTGTAAAGACAGTTCAAGAAATATGGGTAGGGGCAATCCCTGAATTACCCCTACGAGAATCTCCTCCTCTTGGGTACGGAAACTTGTCGTAAAGGGAGTGATCAAGGCCTATGAAAGCGCTCCAAGTACAGAACGTCCGTTATGGCAGTATCTTAAACGGAGTGAGCTTTAAGTGGCACCAAGGTGAGATCGTTGCGCTTATGGGTGCTAATGGTTCTGGCAAATCCACATTGGCCCGGCTTATCGCGGGGCTGATTGAACCCACTGCGGGGGAGATCCTCCTTACGGTTGACGGAACTCCGTGCCCTTGGAACAGAGTGAAAAGGTGGCAGGAGATTGGGCTTGTTGGGCAACATCCCCGGCGTCAAACCATTGGTGCCACTGTTGCAGAAGAACTAGGCTTTGGACTCTTAAATCTGGGTCACGATATCCATTGGGTACGTAACAGAGTAAGGGAATTAGCTTCTACTGTTGGCTTAGGTGGTAAAGAAGATCAGTCCCCGTCAACCCTTTCGGGTGGAGAGCGACAAAGACTAGTCACTACAGCAATTTTAGCCCTACAGCCATCCTTTCTAATTTTGGATGAAGCCTTAACTATGCTTGATGCTCTCTCGCAAGCTAATGTCCTGGAACTTTTATTTCAAGCTCAGACTGAAACAGGGCAACTTTGGATTACGCATGACCCTGAATTTGCACGATTAGCAGATCGTCTCTTGGTTATTAATAATGGGACAATTATTGATATGGGTAAACCTAGAGACGCTTTCGCAAACAGAAAGCTGCATTCTCTATATAGCCTTGGAGAAACATATGCAAATTTGGACTCGCTAGTACCGAAACATCCGCAGACTAAAGTAGGGGAGGTTCAAGGACCAAGTGAACTGACTCAACCGGTACTAGAATGGAATCATGCCAAGTATGAGTCTCGTTTAATGTTAAATAAGAACGTAAGAGCAGGCGAGTTTATCGGAATTGTCGGCCCTTCGGGATCAGGAAAAACGACACTTTTAGACAGTGCTATTGGGTTTATCCTCCCAACTGAAGGAAAACTTTTGGTGTGCGGAGAAAAGATGTCTAAGGATAGCTTAAAGATTGTTCGCCGAAAAACCCGTCTAGTTCTACAAGAGGCGGGAGAGTACTTAATTGGCGGCAGTGTATATCACGAAGTTTTTTATGGTGATTCTAGACGAGATCTCTTGTCAGAAAGGCAAGCTAGATTGTCTTATTTGGAGGATTTTGGTATCCCTTCGCGCCTAATAGATGAGGCTCCTGAGCGCCTAAGTGGTGGAGAACGACAGATGGTAGCACTGGCCTCGGCACTGAGAACCCTGCCGAAGATCCTTTTACTAGATGAACCATTACTAGGACTAGATACAGTGAGTCGGGCAAGAATTCAGACCATGATCTCAGCTTGGACCAATCTTACTATATTGTATGTAACCCACGATTTAAGAGAGGTTTTACAATATGCGGATCGACTTTGGCTGGTTGAGAACGGGAATGTGGTATTAGATTGCCCTATAGAGTGTTGGAAAGACCATCAGGAGCAATTTCGAGCCTCAGGCGTCCGCTGTTAAAGGAGGGGACTAGTATCAAAGTCTTTGAACTTTACTGCCCAGGCAACAGCATGTTGCATCAACTTGATCCAAGGGTCAAGGTTGGAGGGTTAGCCTTCTTGTCCCTCTTAATGACAATGACCGGATGGCAGGGGCTAGCGCTAACCTCCGTTGCGCTTCTCGGGCTTATGATCGCCAGTCGTACCCCCTTGAAAATTTATCGTATGTTAATAGTCGTTCTTGTGTGGATGGGATTATTCTACGGTTTGGCAGCAGGGTGGGTTTGGCCAGAAAACGGAGCAGTATGGGAGGGACATTGGTCACGAGACGGTTTTGTTCAAGCAGGGGATATGCTATGGCGTATAGCCTTGGTTTTTGGATTGACGCGCCTATATACTGCTGTGACAATGCCCCTTGAGCAAGGGATGGGGATAGCGTTCTTCTTCAATCCACTTATTCGAATTACGCCTAAAGCTGCCGATTTTGCACTAATGCTGACCTTGACACTGCGTTTTATTCCCCTCATAGTGGAAGAGGCAGCTTTGATTTGGAAGGTTAGATTGTTAAAAAGCGAGTGGCCTCATTCAAGGGTTAAACAATCCAGAGAGGTAATTCAGCTTATCGTGCCGCTTATTCTACTTAGCTTGAAACGGGCAGAAGAGCTTGCTGAAAACCTGATGTGTAGAGGATATGGTTCAGGTACCTATCACACTCTCATTCTCCATGAACGAACCTCTGAGGACCTTGTTGGAGTTCTAGCCGTAGGGGTTTGGGGGGTATTACTTTTAATTTTAGGGTTAAACTAAATCCATACGTAGTGGAGGCTCCCATTAATGCGAAATATCCGGCTTAAAGTGGCGTATGACGGAACAAATTATCATGGATTTCAGAGACAGCATGAAACCCATGGCCCGACTATTCAAGGTACTTTAGAATCAGTATGGGCAAGATTAGTTGAGGAAGAGGTAACTCTGGCTACGGCAGGACGAACGGATACAGGTGTACATGCCTCCGGCCAAGTCGTAAACTTCATGACTCAAGCAAGAATTCCAGAAGATAAAATCCCAAAGGCATTTAATAGTATGTTACCCAGGGATATAAAAATACTCCAGGCAGAATGTGTCTCTGATGACTTTAATGCCCGGTGGTCAGCTAAGTGGAAACGCTACGATTATCAGATGGACAACAAGCCCATCCAAGATGTATTTACGCGTCTTTATGCGTGCCATGTGCCTATTCCCTTAAATGTGGCACTGATGCAGGAAGCAGCAAATCTTCTGGAGGGACGTCATAATTTTAAAACATTTGCAGCAGCCGGTGGGGCTAGTAAAACATTTGAACGAACGATCTATCGCTTACTAGTCAAAGAAGATCATGGATTAATTATCGTATCTTGTGTTGGGGATGGGTTTCTATATCATATGGTTCGAATTATTGTCGGAACACTAATGGACGTGGGCAAAGGTCGGATTCGCCCTCAAGAGATACCCGAAATTATTGCAAGTCAAGAGAGGCGACGGGCCAAAATGATTGCTCCGGCTCACGGTTTATCACTTGTTCATGTGAATTATACTGAAGAAAGCCCATTTGAAGTTTTTAAGGACCTTAGAATAAATGACTTGACATAAAGGTAAAAATTTAATAAAATATCACTATGAGTTTTTATGCCTTGGCTATGATTGAGCCCCATGCCCCTGGCATACCGCGAGCATGATTGAGCCCCATGTGAGTGAGATAAAAACAGAAAACTGCTAATTGGAGGGAAAATCATGACCACGTTTTTTGCGAAACCACAAGACCAAGAGCGCAAATGGTTTATCATCGACGCTGCGGGAATCCCCTTGGGTCGTATTGCTACTGAAGCAGCACGTCTTCTAAGAGGTAAACATAAACCGACATTCACCCCTAATGTTGACACAGGGGACCATGTCATTATTATCAATGCCGAAAAATTAGTGTTAACAGGTAATAAACTCAACGATAAAATGTATCGCCGTCACTCTGGATTCCCAGGTGGGTTGAAAGAAGTTCCTTACAAAAAATTAATGCAAATTATGCCAGAACGAGCTATGGAACATGCTGTTAAAGGAATGCTTCCTCATAACAAGTTGGGCGCCCAAATGTACACAAAGTTAAAAGTGTATAAGGGAGAATCACACCCCCATCAAGCTCAACAACCTGAAATCTGGACAATTCAATAGATTTAGGAAGGAGGAAGTAAAACATGGCAACTCAATTACAATATGCTGCGACAGGACGACGCAAAAATGCAGTCGCTCGCGTTCGCCTTATTCCTGGTGAAGGAAAATTCATCATTAACAAACGTGAATTAGCTGAGTATTTCGGCAAGAAGACACTTGAGATGATTGTAAATCAACCATTCAACATCACAGAAACGATTGCGAAATATGATGTTATAGCTCTTGCTCACGGGGGTGGCACCACAGGCCAAGCCGGTGCGATACGCTTAGGCATTGCCCGTGCTTTGCTCAAGGCGGATGCTAGTCTCCGTCCAAGTTTGAAGAGAGCCGGTTTCCTTACACGTGACCCACGTATGAAGGAACGTCGTAAATACGGCTTGAAAAAAGCCCGTAAGGCTCCACAATTCTCCAAACGGTAATTGTCGAAAGACAGCGAAACCCCCAACCATGCTTGGTTGGGGGTTTCTTTAGTTTTTATAACCCTATGAAACCCTATGGAATTTTAGCCGCATGACACAAGTAGGACACACGGTATGACACAAAAAAATTAGATCAAATCGACTGCTTTTTTTAATTCTTCGATATCTTTGTGAGTGTAAACCTTATCTGTGATATCCGAGCTAGCGTGACCCATGATGCGTTTGATACTTACCTTATTGGCTCCTGCATTATCCATTAACGTGGCGAAAGTGTGCCGACAATCGTGCGGAAGGTGTTCCAGTTCCAACTGTTCCATAATTTTTGACCACTTTTCATCTTTATAGTTCCAGTATTTCATCTGAGCGTTTTCATGATTGACTATTAAATATTTATTTCCTTCTTTTTGTCGCTTTTCGATAAATGGAAGGATTTTTTTATTTATCGGAATGACTCTGTTCTTGCCGGCTTCCGTCTTAAGTCCACCCCGCATGGTGCGATTTACGATATCCACATTTGCCGTTTCTATAAGCAGTAGTTCACCGATCCGTAACCCGGTATAGATCAAAATTAAAACTGTGTCAATAAAGTCCATGCGGTCTACGTTCTCAAATAGTACCTTAATTTCTTCAGCCGTAAATGGCCTACGGGTGCTTTCGGATTCGTTCTTGCCGATGTCTACAAACTTTGAATAGTCCTTAGTCACGATGTCAGTTTCCAAGGCGTATTTGAAAAGCTGATTAAAGAGAACCTTGATTTTCTTTAGTGTGCCATGTCCTCGTTCGCATTGGTCAATCACACTTTGCATGTGTGGTTTTTTTATCTCAACAAACTTCATGTCATATAACTCTACGGAATAATTATAGGCAGCATTATATCCATTAAGGGTTGACTTGGATGTTTTATCATTGAATTTTTGTGCTGACCATTTTTGGAATACCTCGGCGAATGTTATCGTTGAAATTTCTATGGCATGGGGGTTTTTATTGTATTCAGCCAAGGCAAGCATGGCCTCTGGACGTGTTTTAAAATAGCCAATGGGTTTGTAAAGCTGCTTAAGCTTACCTTTATCCTCATCAAGTTCCCATCCCGTAGTAACCCTTACACGGAACGGTTTTCTTCGTTTGCCTGATAGCTTGCTAATGTTTCCGTATCCGTTAGGATTTCTCAACGTTTATCACCTTTCTGTCATTACTTCAAGTCTACCGATAAATTTAAGCTGTTCGTCATCTGGTAATTTTTTAAATAAGGAAAGGGCATATAGATCTCGCTCAGTTAGATCAGATTGAATTTGCTTATTGTTCAATTCTTCGTGTTCTCCAAAAATATTTCCAACTGGGATATTGAGTATTGCGCATAGCTTTTCTATCATATCCGCATCTGGCTTATTTACGCCATTTTCCCAATTGGATATAACATTTTTTGATTTACCTAACGTATGAGCTAGTTCCCTCTGGCTTAGGTTCATTTTCAGCCTATAGGTTCTGATAATATTTGGTATATTTCCCAATTATATAACACTCCCTCCACCAAGTATTCTACAATATATCTTTATTTTTGTAAATAAAAAAGTTCAGTATTACTGATTTTTTTAGTTGACAGTACAGAAATACTGATATATTATATCCTTAGGGTACAGATTAACTGTACCTAGAGGGTAATAAAGGAGGTTTGATTCATGAAAGTACACGAACGAATTAGCTCCTACATAAAGGCCTGCGGATTAAAACAATACGTCATTGCTAAAAAGGCTGGTTATGAGCATAAGCGGTTTAGCGCAATGATGACCGGTAGAAAAAGAATTACCGGTGAGGATATTGAGTTAATCTGCAGGGCTTTAAATGTATCCGCTAATGAGTTTATAAAACCAGAAGAAATTGAAACAAAGGTAGGGTGATGACATGCAAAAAACAAAGGGCATCACTGTACGCGAAGCATCTGAAATACTTGGGAAATCAGATCAATTTGTTCGCATTGGCCTACAAAGAGGAATATTACCTTTTGGATCAGCAGTTAAATTGAGTACGAAGTGGACTTATTACATTTCCCCAGATAGGTTTTATGAGTATGTGGGAAAGGGGGTGAAATTATTCGAGGAGGGAGGTAGGGATAGCGCATGACTTGCAACTTTAGGAGAACCGAAGACGGTGCATTGATGATCGTCTGCACCAGAAACAGCCGTGTCCCAGATGAACTGACCGAATTGAAGAGAGCGATGGCGTGTAGGAAGTGGGAGATCTGTTCGAAGTGTGAATCTTACGAGATATGCCAGAGAGTACTGGCAAAGAGGAAGGAGGGGCCGATAGAGTGACCGTACCGAATTGTAAAACCTGCAAATGTGAGGATATTTCATAATGAACCAATTCAATCAATTTAGCAGCCTGCACTGCGGTGAGAAACCTGGGTGTGTCTGCAGGAAGTGTCTCTACTGGTGGTCGTTACGATGTGAGGGGAAATGTCATGATCAGGGTTGTGCTGGTGGATTCGTCTACCAAGTTCATCTTGATAACTTATTTACCACTTGCCCCAAGTATATTGAAATCGACGATTCTAGGACAAAGGTCCATGATTGCCTAGAAGCAGTCGTTGTGCGATACCAAGATGGATACATTAACTGCTCGCTTGTGCATGTGATCGGGTGCGAAGAATGCTATAGGCGATTCGAAGAAAGGGAAGAGAGGTGAAATTCATGCTCAAAACAATCCGTAAAATCCTGCTAAAAATAGACTGCATCGAACGAGCAGCATCCGCTCATCAGACTCAGCAGAGCGAGAAACGTTATCACGAACATTGGGCACAGTTAATGCGTAGCGGAAACACGATCAGGGAGGAAGATAAATCGGCTGAGGACCATGTCGATCACCAAGTATTCATTGATTCAGTAAATTGGGGAGGAATGTAATTATGAAAAAACAGCTAACCCGTGAGACTCGCGAAAAACTCCAAGAACTACTCTTGAACCCTCATATTTCATCTATTTCAGTAGAAGATAGTAAGTTGAAATCTGGTGAAATCCGCACAGTGGTCAGTATTCACACGTATGAGGGAACGGTACTAAGTGATGTGAAGGACGCAATAAGTAATGTGCTCACTGGCAGATATTCCGACACAAAAGAACTAAACGGCAGTTTAGGAATATTTACCACAACCAATATCCTAAACTCTGAATGCGAAGTAGTCGTGTTCGCATACGCAGAAAAGACCCCCGCGCCAACGGAGGTCCCAGAGGAAATTATTCAATCTAATTATACATCTGAAAGCGAGGTTGTGGCAAATGCGTGAGACATTAAAGTCCGAACTATTGGGATTAAAATCCCTTGTCAAGAATGCTGAGAATGCAGTTTTCGTTGCATATAACGAAGTTCAACTTGCAAAACGAAATCTCCAAACCTTTGAAGATGAGATCCTTCTCGATAAAGCCGATGGAATCAAGATCGACAGTAAGGATGCGGAGATTCGGACGGCCCAAATGAGAGAGGCCACTAAGTCATATCGCCTGAAGGTAATTGACGCTGAATACAAGTTTGAGGGTCGTAAGGTTGTGCTCGCAGGTCTTCGGACAGAGCTAACGATTAGTCTAGCCCTCGTGGAACTCGTTAAGGGGGTGGCGTGATTGGATGATAACGCGCTAACGATCACAACGGTCAACAACTATCCAGCAGAGACATTCAACCGTCTTTTCCCTGCAACAATGACGGAGATCAGTCCGCTCCATAAGATCATGGTTAATATTGTGAAGATTGACACTGATCTAGCGGCTAAGGATATCTACAAGCAGAAAAACGGAGAATTTTCCTTAACTAAAATTGGATGCCTAAAACTTATGACAGCCGCAAATGTAGTTATGGAGAAGTCAGAATCTATACTCCCAAAAGATTGCCGAAGATGTGCAGAGATGGCTAAGGCAACTCGTTTAGCACCTCAGTGCGGGGCGTGCCCAACTAAAGACGATGTGGCTTATCAAGTCTCTATCCTTGTTCCGGAGCCGAGCGGTGGGTACCGTAAATATACAGCTACTAAAGAAGTCACAAAGCAGGATACCCTTGCTAAGAAAAACCCAGTAGAGCACATGGGTGCAAACTGTGAGACGAAGGCACTCCTCAGGGCGCTCCGTGCTGGGCTAGGTCTTAAGGGTGGATATACGCTAGCTGAATTATCGAAGCCGTTCGCTGTCGCACTCGTTGTACTAAACACCCAAGACCCCGATATGAAGGCAGCGTTGATCCAGAGATACGCTGCAGGCCAAGACGCATTGTTTGGCGGAGGATCTCAGGTAGCGTTGCCGACTGGGAGTTGCCTGCAACTAAACGAGGGGGCGGTTAATAGCGAGTTCGTGGTCGTTGGTGATGATTCAGAAGACGCACCGGACACGAGCGGAGATATCCCACCTTGGGAGCAAGTTGATGATATACCTCGGTGTGAGGTGTGCCAAAAACCAATCGAATCCGCTGGGCCTGAATGGCCAGTGCAGAGGGTAGTTGAGTACTTGATGACAAAGAGGGGCAGACTTATCTGCTCTGGATGCCAAGCGGGAGGTGGTCAGTAATGATGATACTTCATACAGCAGACTGGCATATTGGGGAACTTACCGGACCTGTAATAAACGGACAGAACGCACGCCTACTCGATACCCTAAAATGCTTAGATTTCATGGTTGAGTACGCCGAGAGAGAGCAGCCAGATGCGATTTTGATCGCTGGGGATTTGTTCGATAAGTCAAAACTATGGGGCGACAACATGCTCTCGCTTATCGATGTGGCGGCTCAGAGATTAAGATCTCTAGCTAGAATTGCACCCACAGTATTGATGTTCGGTACAGACAACCACGACAGCATGAAGGCATTTGAAAATATCGGAAGCATGAACATACCAGGGCTATGGGTTGTGACTAAGCCAGCATTGATCCTCTTTGACACCGAATCAGGACCATTCCAAGTCGCCTGCTTGCCCGGCCTTGACAAAGGCTACTTCCGGGCTAAATTCCCAGGCATGGCACCGGCAGAAGAATCCATGATGTGCAGCAAACTCCTCGGTGACATGGTCAATGGCTTAAGCGCGCAGTTAGACCCCACGATCCCGAGCGTATTAATGGCTCACTACACGGTCGTAGGATGCGAACTGGACAACGGGCAGCACGTATTCACTCAGTCGGAAGTTGTTTTACCTAAGGAGGCACTCGCAGGATCGGCGTTTGACATAGTTGCACTGGGACACATCCACAGGGAGCAGCAGGTCGAGTGTGCAGGTAAACCAGTGTTTTACTCGGGACCTCCGAACGGGATCACGTTCAATGAAGAGGGGCAGGATAAGGGATTTTACATGCACGAGATTGGTGAGCATCCAGCGTATCCCCCTGATTATAAATCCAGCTACAAAACTTCTGAGTTCATCAAAACTCCATCACGAGAGTTCTTAACGCTTAAGGCTGACTTCACCGAATCCACTGATCTCCAAGCTGATCTAAAGTGGAAACTGGCTGGCATCAGTGAAGATGGTACACTTCTCGCTTTTCCCACGGCTAACAAGATCGTCCGCCTCGAATACGAATGCACCGAAGAGCAACGTCCCCTACTTAATCACAAAGAAATGGAGAAGTTGATTATGTCTGGTGGAGCGTTCCACGTATCAGAAGTTAAGGCGAAGCGGATCGTAACAGCACTCGCTAAGCAAGAGCTTACCGAAACGTCAGGGCCACTCGAAAATTTAGCAACGTGGTTAGTGGCGGAAGGATTCGAAGTGGAGGATGTTAATTCGATTCTTGAACTTTCCAAACCACTCATCGCTACGATCAGCGCTAAGATGCCAACGGGCACACTCTCTGGAGTATTCGAGCCTCGCAGTCTGTCGGTAAAAAACTACAGATCCTATCTCGAAGAAACTTTAAGCTTTAAAGATATCTACTTTGCAATCGTCAATGGACCTAATGGAATCGGAAAATCTAGCCTTTTCATGGATGCTATCAAAGATTGTATTTACGAAGAAACACGCATTAAGACAACGGGCGAATGGATAACGACTGGGCAAACGGATGGGATGCTAGATTTCGAGTTTTCTATGGGTACAACTATTTGGCGGATCATCCGTAATCGAAGCATCAAGGGAAGCGGTAAGCTCACGCTGGCACTTCAGGAGCAGATAGGCGACAAGTGGGAGAATCGTTCTGGAACTACGACTAGGGAGACTCAGGCAAAGATCGAGGCGTTACTGGGGATGGATTGCGCGACATTCTGTTGTACGGCTTTAATTATGCAGGATGCTTATGGACGATTCATGGAGGCTGGTAAGGAAGAGCGCATGGGTGTTCTGGCTAACATCTTAGGTCTTGGAGTTTATGAGCAGCTGACAGATTTAGCTAAGGCAAAGGTTAGTGAGTTGAATAAGTCGCTAGCGATATCGAAGGCGAAGCTGATGGATCTGGATGAGAAGTTGAAGGCGAAGCCGGGGCTCGAGAGTGAGTTGAAAACATATGAAACGGATCTCAAACAAGTCGCTGAGTTCATAACATTTAAAGAAGCTCAGATCAACGACGGCGAGGAACTGGTTCGGACATTGAAGACTAAGTCTGAGAAGGTCAAGGAGATCGATGGACAGGTAGAAACTCTGAAAGGAGAACTCCTGACTAAACACTCAGATATCATCGAGAAGCAGAAACAGGCTGATCGTGCAACACAGATCATCGCGAACGAAGCCACGATTATATCCAAGGCTACGGAATATGAGACGGTGAAGGATCAGGTCTTGGTGCTCGAAACTAAACAACCTAAGGTTCTGGAGCTTAGAGCGGAACACTCGAAAGTCTTCGGAGAGATAAATGGGTTGGAGAGCAAAATTAATGAGTTGGTAATACCGATCAGTGAACTTGAGAAGGTTTTGGCTTGCAAGTCGAATCTGGATGCGATTGCTGAGCAATACAAGTCAGAGGTCGCTAGACTCGAAGAAATGGACGTTTTATCGCGTAGGGCTGCGGACATGAACCAATTAATCATGAACGCAGAGAAGGATACTGATAGGACAGGGGAAGAGATAGGTCTTAAGCAAGGCACCCTTAAAGAAAAATATTCAAAGGTTGATGAGTTACTCCGAAAATCGGCTATGCTTGCCAGCGCTAATTGCATTGATCCCGAGAACGCAAAGTGTGCCTTTCTTGCTGATGCGCAAGCAGCCAAGGCTCAAATTCCAATAATCGAAGCGGAAATCAAGGTTATCGAGCAGGAAATTGCCGACATGCACGAAGCGAGAAAACCTTTCTTACAAATCGTGGCGGACTTAGAAATACAGTATAAGGTTATAGGTTATACGAATATTCAGGACGGTCAAGCTCATTATGATCTCAGGAACTTAGTAAACACCCTGCGACCCAAGGCTGAGCTTGCAGGACAACTAGACTCCAAGGCTGAGTTACTTAAGGGGCTTAGGGATCAAGAGTCAGATTTCCGAACACGGATCGCGGAATTACAGCTGCAGCTCAATGGAATTATTCAGGCAGGGGTCCTCTTGCAGGATGAACTCAAAGTCCTACCCGAACTCAAAGAACGCCTGCCTAAACTCCTGCAATGGGTTAACGCAAAGGAAGAGCTCCCAGCGGCACGGCAAGTCGTTCTCTCGACAGCTGATGTTATTAAGGGTATCGAGGCAGGCATAACAGTCAAAGAAGGCCAGATCAAGGCGCTGGAAGAGGAACGCACGTTGTTACAACTTGAAACTGCCGCCCAATACAGGGTAGAGCTTGAATTAAGTACATCACGTTCAGATCTCAAGTCCATGCAGATTCAACTAAACGATCTCCACTCCAAGATCGGAGCCCTAACAGCACAACTTAAGGCGCTCGCTATCTCCGATGGGGAACGCCTACAACTAATCTCTGACATGGATCCAACGGCTAAGTCACTCGTTCATTACCAGATCCTCACCAAAGCCTTCGGATCAGACGGTATCCCGTTCAGCATCGTGCGCTCAGTGGTGCCGGAGTTATCGTATATGGCCAACGACATTTTAGGTCAAATGACAGGCGGTCAAATGTCACTAAAGATCGAGACGGAGCGCGTTCAAGGGAATAAGAAAGAGGTCAACGCTATCGAGGTTTTCCTTATAACCTTCAGGGGCGAACGTCCTTATGGTAATCACTCGGGAGGGCAGAAAGTTAAGGCTGCTCTGGCAAATGCGTTTGCACTGGCGGACCTTAAGGCGAGAAGGGCTGGAATACAGCTGGGAATGATGCATATCGATGAACCACCCTTCTTGGATTCGGAAGGCATGGAAGCTTACTGTGACGCACTGGAAGGCCTAAACCATAGGAACCCAAACATGAAGATAACTGCTATCTCCCACGACCCAGCCATGAAAGCAAGGTTTCCTCAACAGATCGAAGTCGTGGATATGGGTGATGAAGGATCGAAGGTGAGAATCGCGTAAGTGCGGTTCTCGCTCCTGAAAATTAAAAAGTGCACAAGGAGGAAGGGTAATGAAGCACCCCATGATGCTAGACATGCAACTCATAAGCGGGCCAAAGGCAGAAGTTAGCGAGTATAACGATCCTGTCCTGTATAGAGGTTTAACCGGCTCTAAATGGACTAAGCGTAAATCTCGGAGCAAGATCGCCAAGGCGTCGAAGAAGCGGAATAGATAAGGAGTGGGGATATTGAAAACGTGGGAAATGATTAAGGAATTGACGGAGAATCCAAAACTTAAGTTCAAGAGATTATGTGATAGTCGAATATTCTATTGTGGTAATAGTGGGTACTTATATAGGGAACCTGGAATGAGTGAAGTTATTGGAATTGACGAAGATTGGGAACTAATCTCCCAAGAAGTTACTTGGCAAGAAGCTATACAGGCGTGGGTAGATGGGAAAACAGTTCGCTGTAAAAAAGACAGAGAAATAATATACTTCGGCTCATGGCCCGATTTCATAGCAGACAAAACCAATTTTACGGATGGCAAATGGTACATCGAATAACATATTTTTTTTAACCATCACTAGGACAAGCAGGCAATCTTTACAGCTTATGCAGGACGTACCGCCTTATACCAAGTTTTTGTAAATAAAGGAGGGCGCTCATCCATGGTAGTAAAGCAAGAACATGTGATATGCGTATGCGGGAGGAGAGTTGATTTTCCAGAGGGACAGATCAGAACTAGTTGTCAATGTGGATCCAACTGGGAGATAGCTACGGAAGGTTTTTGGTCTGTTGCAATAAATCTTTACCCTATTGTGTCCAAGATAAAACTCAACCACTACGAAAAATACATGGCATGGCGGAACGCGAATCCGAAGTGGTGGAGGAAGGCGGGGGCGAGATGAAAAACGGCAAGAACCCCACGATGAAGCAGAAGCAACGACTTAAAAAACTTAAACTTAATCCAGAAAACTGGATGATCGTCAAGAACTGTCCTAATTGTTTTGAAATCGTTCATCGGATATCAGGTAAGACTCGTATTCTGGGAGCGTGATGTAGGTGGCGCTAGATAAAGATAAATTAATTCTCGGTTCACAAGAACGAACATGCCCTGAATGTGAGCGAAAATTTATCATCACCAGTCAATGGGCTTACAAGTTAGATGTGAAAGGTAAAACGATGTGGTACTGCAGATATAACTGCGTGCGTGCTGCAGGGCGGAAACTTGAATCCGAAAAAGCAGGGAGGAAGAAAACAATGAAATCAAAGAAGCCGTCTAAAGAGAAACTGGAAGATCATCTGAGGGCAGGAGCTACCATCGCAAGTATCGCGAAGAAATATGACGCATCAACTCAAAGCGTGAACAACTGGATTAAAGCTTATCGCTTGATAGGGATTCAGGGGAAAAAGAAGGATAAGGAACCGGAGTCAACGCCACTCTCGAGACAATCAATGATGCCTCCAACGACTTCAGGCGTGGAGGTAACAACTCAAGAGGAGCGGCAAGTTATATATCAATCCCCACCATGTAGTCTTATGGCCCATGCAACCCCAACGCTCAGCGATATCGAGCAATTCCACACGGATGCCCCTGTACAGGCGCTGCCGAAGGTGGAGATAGACCAGGTATTAGTGGTCGACGTGAAGTTTGGTCCAGATCCGACACGAGGAATCGACGTCTCAAAGGTTGAGGATTTCTATACTCCATCTGCAACTTCCGAGGCTCCTCCAGTTAACACCCCCCAATCCGTAACCTCCCCTGATCCTGTACCTACATTGCGCAGAAACTTCGAAGAGGTTTGGCAGGATACCGAAGACGACATTACCCAGCTTCGTATTATGTACGATCAGCAAGCGGATGATGACTTTAGGGATAGGCTGTTTAAATTGGTCCTTGCGGTCACGAGGGGGAAGGGCTTAGTTGGCTAAGCAAATACAGAGGAAACCCACCCATAACTCAAAATCAAAAGCAAAGACTCCGTGTAAATGTCTAATCTGCGCCAATTCTAACAGGGTGACATTTGAGGGCAGAAACTTATTGATCTGTGGAGATGAGGCCTGTGACTTAAAGCGTGATGTATGTACAGAGAGACCTATCAGTGGTTGTGGATTTAAACCGATGCCCGTGGTGGTTGAGGTGTACGAAGGGGAGAGGATGCAGGCGTGACGCAGGATACGAAGATGATTCTTAAGGCCCTGCGGTGCAGGCATCCTGAGAGAGAATGGGCGTTTTTTGAGGAGTTAAGAGCGGGGACTGGATATCGAAATGTAGCAGCTGGACTTAATCCAGAGCAGCGCTTCGACGCATGGGCTATCAATCTCTACCCGAGCAGGAACTTCGTAAGGATAGCCTATGAGATCAAAGTAAGTCGCAGTGACTTTTTGAAGGAGATTAAGCATCCTGAGAAGCGAACTCAGGCGCTACAGATGTCGAACCAATTTTACTTCGTAGCACCTGTAGGACTGATTAAGGCGAGTGAGTTACCACCAGAAGCCGGGCTTATCGAAGTAAAGGACGAATGGGAGAGTCGGATGAAGGTTAGGGCGCCAGTTAGAGAAGCCGTGGATCCAACATGGCAATTCTTCGCTTCGATAGCACGTAGGATGCAGAGTTTGGAGAGTCGGATTTAGGGAGAGGGTGAGAAACAATGAATATTAATACTGGTCATTTGATAACTAGCGAGATGTTTCAGGAGTTACAACCGAAAGATTTCATGCCATTGCCAGAAGAATTGGAGTCTGCAGCTCAGAAGAAATTAGCAGGTAAACCTGAAGCAATGGTTAGTCTTACATCAGGCGGTAAGCTTTCAAAATGGGCTAGTGAACAGAGAAGGAAAAAAGGTAAGTCAGGCCGAGGGAAAATGGTTAAGGATTCACGGAGGCGGAACAGGCATGGCTAAAACGAAAATAGATTGGGCTGATGCAGTTTGGAATCCAACAACTGGCTGCAGTAAAGTCTCAGCTGGGTGTGCTAACTGTTACGCCGAACGTGAATGGAAAAGGTTATCCGCAAACCCAATGACAGCGTATTTTGGTCGAAAATTCAATGATGTGGCATGTCATCCCGAGCGACTAGATCAGCCTTTGCGGTGGAAGAAACCTCGAAGGATATTTGTAAACTCCATGAGTGATTTATTCCATGAGGATGTACCAGATGAGTTTATCGACGAGGTCTTTGCGGTCATGTCAGATGCAGGACAGCACACGTTTATTATTCTGACGAAACGTCCGGATAGGATGAAGAGATATCTTTCTCCAGATAATCCAAGGTACACGGCAAGTAAAGTTTTTAGACTAACCAAGGAGCCCTCCGGGAAGTTCGATTGTGACTTACACTGGCCATTGATAAACGTCTGGCTCGGAGTTTCGGTCGAGAATCAGGAAGCTGCAGACGAGCGGATTCCGCTGCTTTTACAGACACCGGCGGAGGTAAGATTTATAAGTGCAGAGCCGTTGCTATCAGAGATTAACATAAGTAGGTATTTGAAATGGCCCATATGTAAGCATTGGGGCCAAGATGGAAACCCCAGGGATTACGGAAAGTACCATTGGGAAAAACAAGCTCTTGTTGGGGAAGGGTGGACTGGTCTCGACTTGGTTATCACTGGCGGAGAATCAGGACCAAAGGCCCGACCAATGCATCCAGATTGGGTAAGAAGTTTGAGAGATCAGTGCCAAACGGCTGGGACGAAGTTTTTCTTTAAGCAGTGGGGAGAATGGATTAAATTACCCTTTAAAGCATTGGGCGGAAGTGGAGCAATTGGCTGTTGGAGTCCTGGGAGATCATTCTCAAGCGGAGAAGCTTGTAATGAGTCTGTTTATCCGGGGACCATCAATATGAAACGTGTCGGCAAAAAAGTAGCTGGTCGCTTGATTGACGGTCGGACGTGGGACGAACTTCCTGAGGTGCAGCCATGAGTCATATGAAAATCGCTAGTAAGATTCTTGAAGTCATGAAAGCGATATCGAGTGAACAGGAATTCGGAAAACTAAACGAAGCGATCATTGAGCAAAAACTTATCACTAAAGTGGAGTATGAGATCGAGGAAACAAAGGAGAGTATTACTTCTCAAAGGGTCGTCTGGCAACTTGTCACAGTTTCCTGTGAGTTAACAATAATTGATGTTGAATCGGATGAAATACTTGTTAATGTCGCCTATGGGTCAGGGATGGATCAAGGGGATAAAGCAGTTGCCAAGGCGCAGGATATGGCGCAGAGGTTCGCTTGGATGGCGGCGCTTAATATTGAATCACGGGAACCAGTAGTCGTAACTATTAAGGACGGTGAAGTTGTTACTCCGGAATTCGTCGTTGAAACTCCGGAATCCAAACTCATAGCCCACATAAAGGCACTCTGGAAATGGGATACTGCATTGTTCCCTGATTACGCTTTACAGCGATTTAAGAAGCCGATCGAGCAGTTAAATATATCTGAGCTCAGCGTTCTGAAGAATGAGCTTGAGAATTACGGGAGGTAATAAAAATTGTTAAATCGACTCGTACTTATAGGCCGTCTCACAAAAGACCCTGAATTACGCCACACTCCGAACGGCAAAGCCACCTGTGACTTCACGTTAGCCATTGATCGCAAATTCAAGAACGCTCAAGGAGAGAAGGAAACGGATTTCATAAATTGCAAAGTCCCTCCTTACAAGGACAAGCTTGCCGAATTATGTGCACAGTACCTTTCGAAAGGAAAGCTCGCGTCAATTGATGGGTCTATGCAAGTCAGGACTTATAACGATAGCAACGGCCAGAAGCATTGGGTTACGGAAGCTATTTGCGAGGATGTACATTTCTTAAGTCCGAAGGATGAGGGAGCGCAGACACATACTCAACAACCAGCACAAAACAATGTACCACCATATGGCGCACCTCCGCAGTATGGTCAACCGCCGGCACAGCACCCCCCTTATCAACAGGCTCCGTATCAACAACCTCCCGTGCAACAACCACAAGGAGAACCTCCTTACCCCGGACAATACGCTCCTCCTGGTTATGCAGGACAACCACCATCTCAGGGATACCAACAACCTCCTCAGGGCTACATGCCTCCTCCTCCGGGGTATCAGGGACAGGCTCCACAGGGATACAGTCAACATCAGGGACAGATACCTCAATGGCTCGGTGGTAATCCACCGCAGAACCCACCTGGTGCAACTCCTGCCAGTAAATTTGGGCACCAAGTAAATATTAATCCTGACGATATACCGTTCTGATATGGAGCTAAGACCTTACCAAGACGATCTAATCGAGGAGATCCGGTACAGTATTCGTGCCGGACTCCACCGTATATGCGCAGTGGCACCCTGCGGAGCCGGAAAGACAGTTCTATTCTCATGGATGACAGCTCAGACACGAGCTAAAAAGCAGAAAGTACTTACCATACTACATCGGCAGGAGCTTATCGATCAGACATCCAAGACGTTTGATAAGTTTTACATTCCTCATGAAGTGCTGAATTCGAAAAATATTAACTCATGTGATTGTTTAGTTGCAAGTGTTCAGACATTAGCGAGGAGATTAGATCAGTTCACGAAACCTCCGGATCTAATCATCATCGACGAATGTGCACATGCGGTAGCAAATACTTGGCGTAAGATCATAGACCATTTTCCCAACGCTTTAATCATCGGATTCACGGCCACCCCGGCTCGTTTATCCGGTGATGGGCTAGGAGTGATATTTCAAGCACTAGCACTGGGTCCGAGTGTTAAGGAACTCATCGAAATGGGGAACCTATCGCCCTTCGATTATTACAGCCCTCCGGTCGTCGCGGACTTCGCGGATCTAAAAGTTAAATACGGAGATTACCAATCAAGCGATGTCGCACTAAAAATGGATAAATCGGAGATCATCGGGGATGTGATCGCTACTTACAGGAGGTTAGCAGACGGTAAACGAGCGATATGTTATTGCGCAAGCTGTGAACACGCTGAACACGTTGCTAAGGAGTTTAATCTTGCAGGTATACCAGCGGCATACATCGACGGTAAGACACCGAATGCGATTCGTAAGACGGCCATCGAGCAATTCCGGACAGGCGTTGTGAAGATACTGACAAACGTTGATCTGGTGAGCGAGGGTTTCGATGTTCCCGCGATGGAAGCAGTTATTTTACTTAGGCCTACGCAGTCTGTGGCGTTGTTTATCCAGCAAAGCATGCGGGCGATGCGGAAGGATGATGATAATCCGGATAAGCGAGCGATCATCATCGATCACGTGGGAAATGTCTACAGACATGGTTTACCTGATGAGGATAGAGAGTGGTCACTGGAAGGGAAGATGAAGAAGCGTGAACCGAACGAGATATCGGTCAGGCAATGTCCAAAATGTTACTTTGCGCATATGCCTAGGCCTGAGTGCCCAAACTGCGGTTACAAATATCCTGTGCAGGTCCAAGCTCCGATTGAGCAGACGAAGGGTGAGTTGCTGCAGATTAAGGATCTCGAGCGTAAGGACCAGAAGCGCGAGATTGGCAGGGCGAGGACTCGGGAGGACTTGGAGCAGATCGCGATTAAGAGAGGGTATTCGCTGAGGTGGGTTGACAGGATATTGGAAGTTCGGAGTAAGCAGGCGTGGAGGTGAACGAGGTATTGAAAAAACAAAGCATATTTAAATATGCCGAACTACAAGAAATGCAATCATGGGAACTCGATAAAAAGATTGAAAAAGCCAGAGAAGTAATCATCGAAACATTTAAACAGGGTAAAAAGATAGCTCTTGCTTTTTCTGGCGGAAAAGACTCAACGGCTCTATGGCATTTAATCCTTACAACCTGTCCCGAGCAAGCTAAGGATATGGTTGTTATTTTCGGCAATACGGGTGTTGAGTATTCAGAAAGCCTCAATTTTGCCAGGAAGATCGGTAAGGATTGGGGTGGAGAGAACTTCCATGAAACAAAACTAGATCGACTGAAAGTACCACGACTGAGATATGAAGCGCAAAAAGAAGTCTGGTCGCTGATCAAAGAGAGCGGAGAGGTCGAAAAATATCTAAATAAGAAAGGACGTCTGCTTTCGACCGACAAGCTTAATGAAGCCGTGACTCCTGAGATGTGGGAAAATTTTCGCAGTCGAAAACTCATTTGGGAAAAAGGAACGCTCATCAGCTTTTGGTTTATCGCTGAGCAGTACGGCTTCCCGATACTCGGTAAAGATGCTACTAAACTTGATGCGCCACGGATTAACATTAACGTGTTTCTTGAGTTCAGCCCGGAACAGTCGAAGGGTAACGACAGATATTACGAAATGCTGAGGAAGTTCCCCGATATGAGAATATCGCATAGTTGTTGTAACTTCATCAAGGAACGACCTTCGCAAAAGCTCCAAAAGAAACTTGGATGTGACACGCTCTTTCGAGGCCTGTTAGCAAGTGAATCGAGGCGCAGGACTTTTACCTTTCTTGACTATGGATTTCTGTACAATACGGCTGACAATTATTTGTACTCCAACCCTTTATCAATTTGGACTGATGTTGATGTTTGGGATTATATACACAAATTTGATGTGCCTTATGCAGCGTTGTATGACCTGACAGACGAGGGCGGTAAAAAATTGTTTGAGCGTAATGGCTGTTATGTTTGTGGAACTGGCCTTGCTTACGAGAGAAATAACATTGAAATCCTACGCAAACATTACCCACAAAAATGGACGGCTTTAATGAAATACGGCATGGCAAGAGAAATGAAAACATTTGCCTGTGCTATCAGTGACGACATAAAACTAAACGCCTTAGAGCATGATTGGCTATTAGATATGAGACCATGCGCATTTGATAGGCTGACACCGAGGAAAAACATACTCGAAGACCTACAATACGGAACCCTATTATTTTAAGGGGCAGATCTGGTAGGGCCGTGGATTTGAGACAGATGACGATATTTTGATAAAGGAGAGGAATAAATATGAAAAACTCACTAGGTGATTTAAATAACCATTTATTCGCCCAGCTAGAGCGATTAGGAGATGAAGAGCTTAAGGGTGAGCAGTTGGTAGAAGAAATTGACAGGGCAAAGGCGATAACTCAGGTTTCCACTCAAATTATTGCTAATGGCAAATTAGTTCTCGATGCCATGAAAATACAAGATGAATATCTGGGTGGTGACAGTAAAAGAATGCCAGCCATGTTGCGTGAAACATTTCTTCCAACAGGGGAGTGATTACTATTAATCGAAAATACAGATCTGAGCATATCGAATATTTAACAGCCCACATCCATGGACGAAGCTTCAAGGAATTAACAGCAATGTTCAATGGGAAATTTGGGATGGACTTAAAGGTTTCGGCAATAGTTTCCTTATCTGATCGACACGGGCTGCACAATGGACGTGACACACGGCTTAATAAAGGTTACGAACCTACGCAATTCAGAAAAGGCCATGTGCCGGCTAATAAAGGGCAAAAGGGAATCAGTTATCCCGGGATGAAACATACGCAGTTCAAGAAGGGAAATAAGTCTCACAACTGGTCCCCGCTTGGCTCTGAGAGAATCACCAAGGACGGATATATCCAAGTGAAGATAGATGATGGCAAATTCCAGCACAACTGGAAAGGTAAGCACCTCTTAATTTGGGAGTCTACAAACGGTCCTGTGCCAAAGGGACATGTAGTGATTTTCGGAGATGGGAACAGGCGAAATTTTGAGTTAGATAATCTCATTCTTGTTTCTCGAAAACAGCTCGTAAAGTTAAACAAGCTCCATCTGATTCAAAATGACGCTGATCTAACAAGGACAGGGGTTATCATTGCTGATATTTATAACAAAATTGGAGAGAGGAAGAAGATCAGCCAGACTTGAGACAGGTAGAGATATTTTGTGATAAAGGGGAGGAAACCTGTATGAACTACCTCAAAAAAGGCTTACTCATAATCCTAGTGGCATTCGTGTTTAACGTCTTGGAAACGTGGTTCTTCGGTTGGAACTTACGCGCACAGAGCGCAGCAGAGGGATTCGCTGACATGATTGCTGGTCTTGGGATATTGGTTGGAATGGCTTTCATACTTGGGCACGTAATCGGTTCGTTAGTTAACCTGAATATTGAGTTAAGGGGATCTCTGAAAAAATTAGTTGCGTTGCTTAAAATTTCTTGGTACTTCAACCAATCAGAAAAGGCACTTAAAGAGTGCGTCAAAGCTCTCAAGCGAGAAGACTTTGATGAAGCAGATAGGCTTGAGAGAATTTATCTAGAGTTCGAGAAAAAAGCCGAAGCGTGCAACTGGACTAAAGTCCTTGGTGAGGGCGTAGGAGGCGAGTGTTTTGAAAAACCGCTACATCGAACTCTGGCAAAGCGTTAAGCGCGAAGGAGTCCCCGAATTACTCGCTTGGCTAGAAACTACCGATTTCTACACTGCTCCATGCTCAACGAAATACCACTTGTCGAGGGAGGGCGGGTTACTGGAGCATTCGTTGAATGTTTATCGTTGTCTAGCCACGAGAGACATGCTGGATCAGGAATCAGTCATCATCACCGCTTTAGCTCACGACTTCTGCAAGATTAATTTTTATGGTGTAGAGATGAAAAATGTTCAAGACGAAAAAGGAAAATGGTCTAAACAGCCAAGATACGTTGTCAAAGACCAATTCCCTTACGGACACGGTGAAAAATCGGCGCTACTCATTAACAGGTTCATGAAACTCAAGACCTCGGAGTTTATGGCGATCCGTTGGCACATGGGAGGATTTACCCCAGGGATACAGGATTATGGTTTATCTCAGGCATTAGGAGATGCGTTTAGGGCTTATCCATTGGCTCTGTACCTGCACTTAGCAGATATGGAGGCGACTTATGCTTTAGAAGGGAAGGAGGGGTTGTTTTGACAAGAGATGAGATTCTGGCGATGGTGCCTGGTCGGGAATTGGATGCGTTGGTAGCTGAGAAAGTTTTTGGATGGACAGGAAGAAAGACAGTATATAGATGGGATGACCGCAAAAAGCATGAACGCCCATTGATTATTTTTACTGATGGAGATAGAAAAAATGCAGATAACTACACGCCATATGTCGATAATAACGGCACGAAGATTAATTACAGCGAACCCCATAAAGTGTTTATTCCACCATGCTACTCAACTGACATATCAGTAGCGTGGGATGTAGTTGAGAAGATGTGTAAGGGTAGATCCTATGAAATATCAAGCTCATTTCAAGATGAATATGATGTGGGTGATGTCGGTTGGCTTATTACTTGGGGTAACATGGGTAGTCCTGGACAGGAAGAAATATGGGCACCAACTATACCTGAAGCAATCTGCAAAGCCGCACTCTTGGCGAAGGAGGACACCAGTGATGCAGGATAAGCCAAAGTTTACACCTGGGCCATGGGAACTCGAAGAAACAGAAGATGGCCACATTATTAGAATGGGCAAGGCTATTGAAAATCATAGTGAGTTTCCTAGTCATCTGGAAATTGATTATGACCATGGATGTTTGTTTGATGGCGATGAGGGCGACGTTTTCAACGAAGTAGAGATCAGGCAAGCAAAAGAAGCTTATGCTAATGCCAATCTCATTTCAGCTGCTCCCGATATGTACGAAGCATTACAAAGGGCATTGACCTTCATAACAAACGGAATCGAGAACGGATATATTCAGATGCCTGATCTTGATAGCGGTGATTCTGCATTGGAAACACCAAATATTATCAAACAAGCCCTAACCAAAGCTCAAGGCGGTGGATCCACATGACGTTCTACGGTGGAATATTTATTGGCATAATGGTCGGTGTGATTATCGGAGTGATTACCATGTCGCTTATGTTCGTGGCGAAGGGTTCTGATGAGATCATTAATGAACTGTATGGAGCGTTGGAAGAGTGGGTTGAGATTAATGAGAACTATTGGAATGCTCCCGACTTCGGGAAAAAGAGATACGAACGGTCCTGCAAGGCGTTGAATAGGGCGAGGGGGATGTGACGAGATGGGAAGAGAGATTAAGTTTCGCGGGAAACGAATTGATAACGAAATGGGAGAATTTGTTTACGGCAGCTTATTTAAAGGGGAAACGGCAGAAGGTAAGCAGTTGGCTTATATAATCCCATGCGGTACTCGATACGAAGTAATGAATGGTCGCTTGCATAGAAATACGCCATTGTTTGAAGTTGATCCTGAAACAGTCGGGCAGTTTATCTGGTTAAGAGACTCAACGCGAACCAAGGAATATCCAGAAGGTCAAGAAATTTATGATACTGATTTACTACACAATGAAAAAGTTTTAAATTATCCAGTTCGTATTATTTTTGATAAAGAATTAGGAGCTTACATGATTCATACCCAGAGTGATTTCTTAGGGAATGCAGTATATAAATATCATCTGAAGGTTTTCGGCAACTCCCATGACAATCCAGAACTCATTACTGGTCCCCAGTTATGACTAGCGAACACGACATCCAATCAAAAATCCGCATCGACTTCTCTAAGCAAATCCCTGATGGCCTCCTGTTTAGAGTCAATGTAGGGAGTGGGTGGACTGGCTCAAAAATTATTAAGAATAAAGATGGTAGTATAACAATCCTTAACCCACGCCCCTTTAATACTGGTGTTCCAGATGGGTTTCCAGATCTCGTCGGTGTCCTTCCCGGAGGCAAGGCGCTCTTCGTAGAAGTTAAGGCCCTAAAGGGTAAACCGTCAGCAGAGCAGATCAACTTTATATCGCAGGCTCTTAAAACAGGTGCCTGTGCAGGTGTAGCCCGATCTATCGAGGACGTTATCAATATTATCAACGGCAGCTGAGGGAAGGTGTACCAGTGAACCAAGATACAGGCTCAAATACGGACACTCACAAATTTTTAAACGCACTATACGGTAATCTCGAATCGGGCAACCTGTATCTCTGGACACTGCCCGATCACAGAACATGGTCCTTTCCTGTCGATGATCTCCGGATCATGATAAACGCTGCTCAGGCAATGCAGGATGAGAGAGATATATACTTCGGTCTTGGTGGATCTATGGTTGATATCTCAGACAATAAGCGACCACTCGCCAACAACGTTTCCTTCATCCCAGCTCTCTGGATGGACATTGACATACTTGGGCCAGCTCACAAACAAACCGATCTACCGGATACAGTCGAAGAGGCGCTCTCGATATTACCTGAGTTTTTACAACCCTCCATCACGATTTGGTCCGGGAACGGCATGCACATGTACTGGCTCCTCAAGGAAGCCTGGCTATTCGACACTCAAGAAGAAAACCTTCGGGCCTCGAACCTCATGATTCGCCTTCAGGCGTACATCAAAACTCTCGCAAGTGAGCGTGGGTGGAAATTCGATTCTACTGCAGATCTCTCCCGCGTTCTCCGTGTACCCGGTACGCTAAACCATAAACTCGGACAGAAACAGTCGGTTTACATTACGCATTTCAACGAAACGATACGCTATGATCCATCGGAGCTGGAAGACTTAATTCCAGATATCGACTTTCGCTCGGAGATAACGAATCACGGATCCTTCGAGCGACGATCCACGGACGCGAGTTCGGACTTAATGATAGCCAACTGTCAGTTTTTACAACACTGCCTGATTAACGCTCAGAAAATTACTTACGGTGAATGGCTTTCGATGCTCACAAACGTTGTCAGAGGTACAGACGGGATCGATAAGTGTCATGAGTTATCCTCTCCAGATAAAGGTCGTTATACTCCGAAGGGGACGGACTTTAGACTCTCTGAGGCCCTCAAGATGAATCCTCATACTTGCGAGTACATTCGCTCGAATCACTCCTTCATATGCCCCTCTGGTGGCTGTGGCGTTAAATCTCCTTGCTCATTCTCCCTCGGTACAGTAGGCATCGCTCGTGCAAAAGTTAATATGATCGGGATCCCGAGTGTCGAAAAAATATTCAACGACGACATGCTGACCGCGCTATCAATCGTTAAAAAACAAGACGCAGCGCTTTATGCTCGCACGAAGGACAAGCTCAAGGGCATCATTAACCTTGTCGACCTAGAGCGAGCTATTAAGCAACATACTCAGAAAATGACTAACTCAGAAGTCGCGGAAATACCAACTGATGAAGTAATGGATTTACCAGTGCGTGTGCAGACTTCTGGACTCGACACTGATTCCATGCAGGATAAGATTCCGGACAATTTCAAAGTAACTCCGGCAGGAATTAACCATGTCAAGTGGTCAGAAAACGGTCCTATTGTTACCCGAGCTTGCGGATGTCCTCTGTATATTTCAGCCCGACTGTTTAATACAGACACGGAGACGGAGTCGCTTAAGATATCTTACCAGCACATGGACAAGTGGCGTGACATTGTTATCCCGAGATCGATGGCCGTGGACTCCCGCAAGGTTATCGGGCTTGCAGACAAAGGTATTGGAGTCTCTTCTGAGGGTGCTAAATATTTGGCCAAATATCTTGATGACTACCTATATATCAATCCTCACATTCCGACGTTAAAAGCTGTCTCTCGTCTCGGATGGAGGGGTAAAGAATTCGTATTCCCTGGACTCACAAAAGAGGTCGAGATCGATGTTGACGACATGGGGTCACGGCACGCGGTAAAGGGTCTTTCTCCGGTTGGTGAGTATTCCGACTGGTTAAACGTAGCCAACCAAGTTCGTAATTACTCTCCAAGTGCGAGATTTATTATTGCAGCTGGGTTTGCGGCTCCTCTACTTAAACCACTTGCTCAACGTAACTTTATTATCCATAACCACGGAGATTCCACAGGTGGTAAAAGTGCTACGCTCTGGACGGCGATGTCTATATGGGGTGATCCAGATCCGATTATTTACAGCTTTAACAACACTACGACATCTGTTGAGCGCAGGGCGAGTTTATTTTGTGATATACCTTTTGGGATTGACGAGCGCGAGGTCCTGAGTCAGGCTCAGAAACAGGAAATTTCCCCAATGCTGTATATGTTAGCTCAAGGAAAGGGCAAGGGGCGAGGCGGTAAAACAGGCCTGCAAGAACTCAATATGTGGCGAACAATTGTCATGACAACTGGAGAGGGTCCCCTTACGAACGCAAGTTCAATGGATGGATTAATGACGCGAGCCATCGAATTAGAAGGAGGTCCGCTTGCTGGTAATCTAGAGTTTTCAAAATACCTATACGGATTCCTACCGCAATGCCATGGTCATGCAGGCCTAGCGTTTATGCGCGCTCTGATGGATGCTCTGGGGACGGAGCAACGCAAAGAAATAATTAATTACTGTCGTCAAGCTCAAGGATGGCTAAAGCAGTATTATCCAGATAGATTAGATAGCCACCTGGACGCTCTGGCCTGTGTTATGACGGCTGATTATTACAGTAGCATCTGGGTATTCGGCCTTGATCAGGCTGTGGCTGGAGCAGAGGCGATGGCAATGGGAACGGAAATTGCCAATAAATTAATTAAGAAATCCGAGGCGAGCGAATCGGAGCGTGCGTGGTTGGAGTTTCAGGACTGGGTTGGAGAGAACAGTGAGTATCTAAAGGATTTTGCGACTAAGAAAATAGGGACCAAGGACGGTACGAATATTTACATCATACGCCGTGTGGTTGATGAGTTTCTGACGAAGTATTCATCAGCTCAGAAAATTATTAAGGCGTGGGCAGAGCAGGGGAAGATTATACAAAGGGTTGATTCGGAGGGGAAGATGAGATTTGCTATACAGAAGAAACTTGGCGGGGCAATTGTCCGGTGTATTGTGTTTAAAGAAAATTCAGAAGGGTTGTTTTAATTATAAGGAGAGGGAGGTGCGCAGAGAGGATGAACACTTTTCTAACAGGAAATTCCTTGGAAATCATAGAGACCTTACCAAGTGAATCTGTCCATTGCTGTGTAACCTCTCCGCCTTATTGGAGGTTGCGAGATTATGGTGTGGAGGGACAGATTGGATTAGAACAAACTCCGGAAGAGTATGTGAATAAGTTAGTTAATGTGTTTCGAGCTGTTAGGCGAGTTTTACGGACAGATGGAACACTATGGTTAAATCTTGGTGATAGTTATGCCTCAGGGGGTCAGGGTGGAGGAGGCTCATTCACTACCGAGAGAAGTGCATGGAAGGGTAAAGATAAGATTAAGGGATGGAGGAGCGCACCATCTGGGCTAAAGAATAAAGACCTTGTTGGGATCCCGTGGATGGTTGCATTTGCTCTTCGTGCTGATGGTTGGTTCCTTCGTACGGACATCATATGGGAAAAACCAAATGCAATGCCATCGAGTGTTAGGGATAGACCGACTCGGTCCCATGAATATATTTTTCTGCTTAGCAAAAGCTCGAGGTATTTTTATGATGCAGATTCAATCAGGGAGCATCAGAAAACCAAAGACCCTATTCAATTGACCTTTAAGAGATTTAATGTAAAACATATCAACCCAATACCTAGTCAAGCCAAAGTAAGCCACAGAGCTGATCGGAAAGACTCAACGGAAAACATCAAGGGAAGGAATAAGCGAACCGTGTGGACCATATCAACTAAGCCTTTCAAGGGAGCACACTTCGCAGTGTTTCCCCCTGATCTCGTGAGGCCCTGTATTCTTGCAGGATCGCCAAAGGGTGGCATGGTTTTAGATCCCTTCGGAGGGAGTGGGACGGTGGCGATGGTGGCGAGGGAATTGGGAAGAGATAGTATTTTTATTGACCTAAAGCCTCAATACACCGACATGGCTCAGAAAAGGATTAGATATGGTGGCTGTGATATATTTCACAGTGGTTAACGGTGGTTACCGGAGTGGTTACCTATTTCAAGCCCTGAAACCCTTGGTATTACTAGGTTTTTAAGTACTGATAACCACTTAACCACCATAACCACTACTTTTCCCCTATAGAGAAAGGGTTAGTATCTCAATTTTACTAATTAGTCATAGGTCTTAAATATATAGAGTGCCTTTTGAAAAGTAGTGGTTATCGGTAAAAAATTATCTCAAACCCTTGGGAGAGTAAGGCTTAGGAATCTAAAAAGGTAACCACTCGTAGTGGTTAACGGTTTTAGAGACTTCGATACCATGAGACATCGATCTCATAACGGAGGTGATCACCATGAATCCAGAAATTATAGCCCTACTAATCAGAAAACAGAAAGCCGACTCGCTTACACCAGAGATCCGGCAGCAATACGCCGATAAATACTTAGACATCGTTCTTGAGTTAGCCAGACATGCTGTTGTTCACTCCTTACCAGCATGGGATGAAGAAGTTAACTCGGTGATCGTAAGACAAATGTTACTTGAAATGGGACAGAAGTACGATCATAAAAAACCTTACATCGAGTGGATGTGTCAAACCTTGATCCCCGAAGTGGATATCAGTTTTCAGGTCAGAGATCAGGCGAGGTTTTATCATTGCATCCAGGTGGCTAGTAAGCAGATTGGGAATGTGTAAGAGGGGGGAACAGTCGTGAACATAGATTATAGTGGTCTTCTCTACAAAATAGGGGTTGACGTCAGTAAAGAACTTCAAGCAGCCATAGAAGCCCATTCGTTATTTACCTCTCCGCATCATGGCTATGCAATAATTCTCGAAGAGCTGGATGAACTCTGGGATGAGGTCAAGAAACGTCAACCCGATGTCAAAAATATGAGATCTGAAGCAGTGCAAGTTGCAGCTATGGCCATGAAGTTCATTTTGTCGATAGAGAACGATTGGAAGCCAGTTTCAGAGATTGAAGATGAGCAAAAGGAATTACAAGCTGTAGCGAAGTGCCAGCAGTGTTTATACCATTCTATGACGAAGGAGGAACTTGCCAAACTGGAAGAAGATCCGTGTGATACATGTTATGACCATGGAAACTGGAAGCCGAAGGAGGATGTACCCGAATGAAAGCAATCTCACTACTCCAACCATGGGCCTCACTGGTTGGAATCAAGATGATCGAAACCCGAAGTTGGGCGACTAAATACAGAGGTCCGTTAGCGATTCATGCGAGTAAGGGATTCTCCAAACTACTTAGAGATTTATGTAATACACAACCCTTCAAAGCAGTTCTCTCAAAATTTGGCCTAAATGTGGACAATCTACCGCTTGGTGCAATCGTGGCCACCTGTAATTTAGTCGATTGCATTAAGATGACTCCTGAGTTTATAGACTTTGTTAAATCGGCTAAGGGCCATGAATATGAGTTCGGAGTATACGAAGTCGGTCGTTATGCTTGGATCCTGGAAGACGTTAAGCGATTAGATAAGCCGATACCTGCTAAGGGTGCGCTGAGTTTGTGGGAGTGGGAGGATGAGTCGTGAAATCGCACGAACCAGAAACCTGCAGCTGTGGAAATACTCTCGTCCACCAAGGCGGCTGCGTACATTGCCTAGTTTGCGGATGGAGTAGCTGTGGATAAAGCTGTGGGCAACCTGTGATCTAAATGTGGATAAAAGGAATAAGGTGAGTACGTGACAAAGCAAGAGCTTAAAGAGTATTACTGGATCCGTCGAAATATCACTAAATCAGAACAAAGACTGATAGAACTAGAGACTGCGGCCACCAAAATCACTGCTCAGCTGAAGAATAAGCATGACGCTATTATGGGCCAAGGCAATACGAGTGATAAGGTTGGTAATACCGTAGCAGATATGGAATTAGTTAGAGACGAGATGACTGAACAGATCAAGCGGTCGTATGCTGTGCTTGCAAAGCTTGAGAAAGCTATCGAAGAACTACCGGCCAGAGAAGGATATCTGATTAGGTCCAGATACATTGAGTTGTTGTCCTGGGAGCAGATTGCGGTAGACATGAATTATTCATGGAAACAGATACACAGGATACACGCAGAAGCATTGCATCAGCTGCAGTAAAAGGTGACACTAAATGACATACTGTAATGTGCTAAAATAGTATTATCAAAAGAGCGCTTCCGAAAGGTGGCGCTCTTACTATTACCCCAAAAAGGATGGTGGCGCAGTTGGCTAAGTGCAAATACTTTGATCCGGTAGAGAGAGGCTGCAAGGTTAACTGCGCCAATTGTCGTAAATTGACAGGCAGCAAGTGCAAGGATCATGTAAACATATTGAGAGAGTATGAAGAGAGTCCAGGGTTTAAGGCGATTGATCGGATGATGCGAGGGAACCGTGGGATAACCTTTTTTCAAAATTAATTATTTCTTGTTCATTCATTTCATAGGTTTTCAGTGTTTTCGGGGCAAAAACGTACTTTTTGATTAAGGAAATGCTCGGTTATGTGGACTTTGGAATGATTTCTATCTCAGGATAATCTATTTTAAGAGACGAAAAGACAAAATTAAACAGCTTAGACTTAATTTCGAAGCTGTTTCAGAGTAAAATTATTATTTCCGTTTGATTTGCCCTCCGAGAATAGTTTTTTTCTATTCTCGGAGGGCAATCACTAAAGGCTTATTGATAAAACAATTTGTTAGACGAATATCCCAAACAGGTGGTCTATGAGGTAGATTAGCACATGGCAATTGTTTGAAATCTCTCGAACTAGTATAAATAAGATAAGTTGAGTCTTAGGATTAAATAAAGATTTTAATCGTGTCATATCGGACAACTCCTCAATGTAGAGTTGCCTTTAGTCATTCCCTCTTTAAATATTATATCTTTCCAATTAAAATATTCCATTTGTTTTAATGAAATTATCTGAACGGAGGTGGTGACATGTAGCAATGGATTGGATCAAACTACGCAAAGAATATGAATCCACCGAAATATCACTTAAGGAATTGGCCGTCAAACATGGAGTAAGTGAAAGCACCATGCGGAGTCGGAAAAATAGAGAAAAGTGGCAAGGTCTTCGTGATGCCGGATCACGCGAAAATGCAACGCGCAACGCGACGCATGATGCAACGCAACGCACGATGCAACGTGCAACGAAGAAGAAGAACGTTGCACCCAAGGGCAACGTTAAGAAGCGTGAACCTAAGATTAAAGTCATTGTAAATAATAGGGGAATAAATAAGGGCGATGATTCTGGATTAAGCGAAATACAAAGGTTTTTTTGTATTTACTACGTCAAGTACTTCAACGCAAGTAAGGCGGCTCTTAAAGCTGGATATAGTAAAAGTTATTCATTGTCCGATGTTTACACTCTCCTAGAAAATCCAAGAATTAAAAAAGAAATACAAAGACTTAAACAGAATAAGCTTAGAGGAGTAATGCTGGAGAAGGGAGATGTCCTTCAAAGGTATATAGACATAGCCTTTGCGGACGTAACTGATTTTGTAGAGTTTGGACAAGCTGAGCAGTTCGTGTACCGAGAAGGGTCGAAAGTTAAGGGTGATAACGGAGAGTATCTAAAGGAGCCAGTCAACTATATTAATCTAAAAAATCACGAGGATGTTGATGGCGCTCTTATCAGTGAAGTTAAGGAGGGACGCTCCGGCATCTCAGTTAAACTTCACGACAAAATGAAGGCCCTAGAGAAACTCGAGCTCTACACAGACCTCTTGCCGGATCACCACAAACGCCGCATTGAGGAAGAAAAACTCAAACTCGACCAGGCCAAGTTCGAGTCAGAAAAACTTAAGGCCACAGGTGGCGGTATCGACGAAAGCGTCCAAAAAATCCAAACTCTCGCCCAGTTACTTAATAATCCTGCACCAAATCGCAGCATAAAGGACCTTGAGTAAGATGAGTGAATACGCACCATTCAACCAGAAGCAATCAGATTATATAAGAAACTGCCTGCGGGATGAATACTGGCTATCAGTAGCTGAAGGCGGCAAGCGCGCATCCAAAAACATAATTAACATAATAGCTTGGTGCACGATTATAGATAATCATCCAGACAAGCTCCATTTGGCCGCTGGTGTATCTGTGGCGACTGCTAAGCTTAACATTATTGACAGCGATGGTTTTGGTGTCCTGAGTTACTTCAAGGGGCGCTGCAGACAAGGTAAATACCAGGACAAAGATGCAGTTATAGTACAAACCCCTTTGGGAGAGAAAGTAATCCTTATCTCTGGTGGCGGCAAAAATGGAGACGAGAGATTTGTTAAAGGTTTAACCCTTGGCAGTGTTTATATCTCGGAGGTTAATGAGTGCGCTCAACCCTTCGTGAAAGAAATATTTGACCGCACGCTATCGAGTAGTAGGCGTAAGATCCTGTTTGACCTTAATCCCAAGGCTGAATTGCATTGGTTTTACACAGAAATACTTAATGTGCATCAAGATAACAATCTTAAGATTAAAAATTATGGTCTAAATTATGAGCACTTTACCATAGCGGATAACCTTAGTCTCTCGGATGAGAAGATAAGAAAAGCGTTAATAAGTTATGACAAGAAATCAGTCTGGTACCAAAGAGATATTCTAGGCCTGAGGAAAAACGCAGAAGGCGTTATCTACTCAGGTTTTTGTATTGATAATCAGTATGAAGATGGCATAGAGTGGCGCGAAGATGGCAGCGGTGGACCAAACTTAAGCTTGTATTATACACGTTGGTATACGATCGACTATGGTACAATCAATCCCTTCGCTTGTCTTGAGATCATCGAGCAGACCATTGAACGAGTAACTCGGTATTATGTTGCCGATGAGTTTTATTATGACTCCAAAAAACACAACAAGCAGAAAACAGATGCAGAATATGCAGATGACTTAAAGGTGTTTATCGGGGACGGGAGATATTCAGGAATCATCATCGATCCAAGCGCAGCTAGCTTTAAGGCAGAGCTAAGAAAACGCTCGCTTAAGGCTCGCGAGGCAGATGAACTCATAAACGCGGACAACGAAGTTCTGAATGGTATTCGCCTTGTATCAACATTACTACACGTTGTGAAGTTACTTGTAAATAAGACTAGATGCCCTAATTTACTTAAAGAATTCCCGGCTTACATTTGGAATGCAAAGTCGGCCGAGAGAGGCGTAGAGGAGCCGGTTAAGGAAAATGACCACTGCCTTGACGCGTTGAGGTACTGGGCTAAGACAATAGTTAAGTATTTTAAAGCATAAAAACTAGTCCGTTATTTTAGGGGGTGATGAATTGAGTAAACGAAGCAGAAAAAACCGAGGAAACCGTGCTGTGCAGGACTCCCATACATCCACCCCACCACAAACCAAACAGCGCGGATCAGTCTTCGACGCTTTCAATAATCCACTCGCCCGACTTGGTAGCGCATCGGAGAATATTATTTCAGCAGCTACGTATCCCCTCACACGATTAACGCGAAACTACATGCTCATGAACTCGTTGTATCGTAATTCATGGATCTGTAACAAGATCGTCAACGTTATTCCTGAGGATATGATGAAGAATGGTTGGTCGATCACGGCTGAACTTAAGCCGGAAGAGACGGACCGCATCGTTAAGCTAGAGGAGCGCACGCTCGTTAAAGAGAAGCTCCTTGAGGGATTATATTGGGGTCGCCTGTATGGTGGTGCCGGTGCTATTATGATCATTGACGGCCATGAGGATAAGCTCGATGAACCACTTGAGTACGATGACATCCTTCCGAACTCGTTTTGTGGGTTAATGGTCGTTGATCGATGGTCCGGAATTTATCCATCGCTAGAGCTAATCACAGATCACAGAGACCCAGAGATGGGAATGCCGAAGTACTACGAGGTCAAGGACAACTCCTCGGGAAGATTTATCTCAAAGGTCCATCACTCCAGAGTACTGAGGTTTACCGGGAAGAAGCTCCCTTTCTATGAGGAAGTCACGGAGATAGGTTGGGGGGCTTCGATCATGGAGCATGTTTACGAGGAGTTAGTCAAGCGAGACTCCACCTCGTGGAATATCGCTTCCTTGGTGTTTCAGGCCAATCTACTCGTTGATCAGGTTGACGGTATGGATCAAATGCTCGCGGCCACTGATCCAGAGATACAGGCGAATTTTTACAACGTTAAATCTGCTCAGAATCAGATGAGGTCAAACAACGGCATGATGATCATTGGAAAGGATGAGAAGTTAACGGCTCTTAACTACACCTTCGCTGGTCTTTCGGATATCTCGGAAACTCAGATGTTAGACGTATCTGGATCAGCTGACATACCCATGACTAGGTTATTCGGTAGGTCACCGGCGGGTATGAATGCAACTGGTGAGTCAGATATGCAGAACTATCGCGATATGGTCGGCCAGCAGCAGATAACAAAGTTGAAACCTCACTTAAATAAACTCTTGCCCGTTATGTTTATGTCTGAGTTTGGTTATATACCAGATGACCTGGGCACGAAGTTTAATCCAATTGATACGCCGACAGAGGACAAGGTTGCTGAGATTGTCGGCAAGAAGGTTGAGTCTATATCCAAGACGTATAACGATGGCATCATTAATCAGAGAATGGCAATGACTGAGCTGCACGAGCTGTCGTATACGACGAATATGTTTACTTCGATTACTGATGAGGATATCGAGAAGGCTGATGAGTCGTTTGGTATGGGGGATATGCCGATTCCCGACGGTGGGAATTTTGGTGACTTCGAGACTGGCGGAAGTGATGTCTAATGGACAACAACCAATGGGAACCCAAACGACGCATTGAGCATCAACTCCAGCGCTCACTGTCCAAGGTTGGAGAGAGTATGCTGGAATCCATCGAAGGTCTAACGGATCCCTTCGAGATCACAACCGTAATCAGATCATGGCTCAAAAACATGGTATTTCATCATTATGCAGAGAAAACTGCGGAATCACTCGTTACTACGCTCCTTAAGACCAGTGCCACAACATGGCGAATGGCGGCTCGTGAGAACTCAAACGGTCGCGTGATTTACGATGCGCTCAGGAAAGAGCTACAAGGTCCTGTCGGCTCATCAGTCGCGTTTCAGATTAATCGTAACGCTGAGATCATTAAGTCAATGCCACTGGACATCGCTCGACAGGTGACAAACTATATCAGCGATGAGGCGATCAATGGCCGAAGATCTGAGGATATAGCCGATGACATACGGGCGAAGTTCCCTAGTATAACAAGAAATAAGGCGGCGTTAATTGCTAGGAGTGAGGTTAGTAAGACATCAACAGCATTGACGAGGTCAAGGTCTGAAAGCATTAATATTCCGGCATACACTTGGAGAACTTCAGAGGATGGCAGGGTCAGAAAAAGTCATCGTCATATGGATGGTGTGATAGTATTCTGGAGCGATCCACCTGCACCTGAAGCCTTAATCAGCGTTAAATCAACCCTTGGTAAATATCACGCAGGTGAAGCGCCGAATTGTCGTTGTTACCCTGAGCCAGTGGTTAATCTTGATTATATTAAGTGGCCCGTGAAGGTGTACAGAGGCGGGTCGATAACGATGATGACGAGGATACAGTTCGAGCGAATAGCGTAGTGGAGGGATTAATTGTGCCAGAATGTTGCGTAATCGGATGTACAAGTAAGGCTGAATTCGGGATATTAAGTGAAGGTCAATCTAGTGACATGGAAACCCATACTTGCGAAGTTCACGTTGGTAAACTACTAGAACTAGGCGTAAGTAAGGTATACCCAATCTAAACGTAACAACTGAGCACCTCATAACGAGGTGTTTTTCTTATGCCAAAATCCGAAAGGCGGTGATTTCTCTGCCACTATCACAAACGAGATCACCCACGTAAACCACTCTTGCTTATAAACTAAAACATAGGGAGGTAATTAAATGTCAAGAGATTTAAACATGGGTAATTATGACGCAAGCGGCAATCTGAAAGTAACGAATGTCGAGGGATTGCAATCGACTTATGGCTATGCTGCAGTCGCGATTACACCAGCAGCGACTCCAACAGACCTTCTTACCATCAGCGGATCAGCAACCAAAACGGTTCGTGTTAAAAGCGTAACAGTAAGCGGTCAGGCAACGACAGCCGGTAGCATGGACGTATCAATTGTAAAGCGTACCGCAGTTAATACAGCTGGAACAGCATCAGCCCCGGTACCAGGCAAGTTCGATTCAAGCGATGCTGCCGCAACTGCTGCCTTAGCCCAGTACTCAGCAAATGCTACAGCGTTAGGAGCAGGGGTGGTTATCGCAACCAAAAAACTTAACTTAGGTCTTGCTGGAGCTGGTGGTTCAGTTACCTTTGATTTTGCAACTCGCAACGACAAAGCCCTTATCCTGCGTGGCGCTACTCAAGCGTTAGCGATTAACCTAAACGGTCAAGCGGTACCCGCTGGTGGGACGATTACGTATGCTGTTGAATTTGAGGAAGACAACTCGTAAGTCGAAGATAGGTCTTAAGTAGGATCCTAAGTAGGATCCTAAGCCAAGCCTAATTACCATCGCCGCAAAGGAGGTGTATCCGTGAATTATTACGGCGATAAGATATCAGAAAACATGAGAGTGACACCCGAGGGTTACCTAGTATGCGAGAACGTTCCAATTGGACGCACCGGATACATGGAATACCTTGGGAGAGAACTGCCTGCGGCCTTCAATGAGCCATCTGGTGATATCTTCAAGGTTTATCGAAGACCGGAAGAGTTATTCAGCGTAGCGACCATAGCGAGCTTCGAGGGAAAACCAGTCACAAACACGCACCCGACTGCAAACCTCGACGTTAATACAGTATCTATGATCGAACGAGGTCATACTCAAAACATTCGCCGTGATGGCGATTTTTTAATTGCCGACCTACACGTCAATGACGCTGGTTTGATATCTGAGATCCAGAACAAGCTTAAGCGCGAGGTATCAAGTGGTTACGACTGCAGTTGGCATAAAGTCAGTGAAGGAGTGTATGAGCAACGCGAGATCATCGGAAATCATGTTGCAGTAGTCTCTGCGGGAAGAGCGGGACCTAAGATCGCGATCATGGATTCTGCGCTGACCGATGATCTGGCACCGAATAATCCGCTACCGAACACGGATTCAAAACCAAATACGGGAGGGAAAAAGAAGATGGGTAAAATGTCTAAACAGTTTTTAACAGCCCTTGGATTCAAGCACTACGCCGCCGATGCGGAGCCAGAGGATATCGCGAAGGCAATGGATGCAATGAGCGAGGAAGATGAAAAGAAGGAGCCAGCCAAGGATGCTGAGCCTGAGAAGAAAGAGCCAGCCAAAGACGCCGATCCTGCTCCTGACAACCAAGCGCAGGAAAATGCTGAGTTCAAAAAGCTCGCCGACAAGATCAAGGCCTTGGAAGATGAAGTGGCTGAGCTCAAGAAGGGTAAAGCTGGCGATAGCAAGGAAGACGCCGAAGCGGTTATGGATGCAATCGAAGAAGACCTTGACAAGGAAGCTAAAGATGCTGACCCCGAAGAGGACGACAAGAAAGAGCCAGCCAAAGACGCTGATCCTGATCCCGAGAAAAAACCAGCTGCCGACGCAGGTCTTCGTAAATTCGTAGCAGACATGAAGCCGATCATCATGGCGATTCCTGATGAGAAGGTTCGGCTTGAAACTGCTAAGAAGTTCGCCTCTACCGTCCACGATGCACGCTCATCTCGTGCGGATAATGGTTACGGTGACATCTTGCTAGCAACGGCCGCGAACAAGAAAGCGGCCATGGACGCCTTTAACGTACAGAGAAAACCAGTCGCCGAACAATCCGAGGAGGCCTGCAAGAATTGGTCTGCCGCAGGCGAAAAAATGAGAGGGGGTAAATAATATGCCCCCCGAATCCGTGGAAACGTCAATGCCTGAAATCAGAACAACGGCGTTCTATTCTGATGAATATGAAAAGCTTAAGAAAGAACGTGGGGTAAGCGAAGAAAGCCAGCAAGCTTCCTCGAAATGGAATGAAGCTGGCGACAAAATGAAGGAGGGTTTTCAATGCCAGGATCAGTAATTGGTAAAAATCTTAGCTTAGGTTATGCGGGCAAGGTATCCCGCAATGGCATCAATAAAATTAATGCACGTCAGGTAAAGTCAATCCTTGATGGTAGCGGCAATGAAACTCAGCCCGTAATCCCATTTGGTGCCACTGTCGTGACGAATCCTGATAACACCTACTCTCTCTTTGGTGCTACCGGATCCGGCGTATCAGCTGCAACCTTTGCGAACTTCGCAGGTATCGCAGTATCCGAGGTCAAGCAATCTATGACCTATAGCTATGGTTCTAATGTTAGCGGTGGGCAGTTCGAACCAAACTCTCCTTGCGATGTCCTGCAGACTGGCACAACGACTGTGTTCTGCAAGGAAGGTACTCCAACGGCTAATGGCCTAGTGTATATCGTGACGGTTGAAGGTACCGCTGCTGCTGTTGGAGATCTCGTGGCAACAGCAACCCCAGACGGTGGAACAGCTGTCCAAGTTACTAATGCTCGATGGGTAAACGGAAAAATGGACCCATCAGGAATTGCCGAAATTGTATTGCTTACCCAAGCAAACGCGTAAGGAGGGAATGATATACATGGAAACAGCTTACAAAAAGGCCATGGATGCCGTCATGTTATCTGGTCAACGTGGGATTATGCCACAATCACCCGGTGCGATTTATGGACCTGGTATGGACGCAGGCGGAACGAGCACTGGCTTAGTGTTCTTGGCTGGAGAACTCGAAAAACAAGACCCTCGTCTACTTGAGCCAATGACCTCATTAACAGCACCTCGCGACATCGACATGAAGCCAGGTGGTGGATGGACATCGATCACCTCAAACGTCTTTGTCGATTATGCTACTTCTGGATCCGATGAGGACTCTATTATCGGTAGCGAGACAAATAACATCCCAGTATCCCAAGCTAATATCTCCAAGGACGTATTCAAGGTCCACACGTTCTCTGAGATCTTACGCGTGCCACTCTTCGACGAGCTGAAACTTCAGCAAATTGGTAAAAGCCTATCCACAATCCTCGATACTGGTATCCGTCTCCAGCACAGCAAGATGATTGACCGTAATGTCTACGTTGGTATCTCAAAGACTGGAACGTATGGATTAATTAACAATCCTTTAATCGTAGCTGCAAATGCAGCACTGGGAGCGTCTGCTTCACGCTTATGGGTCAATAAGACCCCGACCGAGATCATGAATGACATTAATCAGCTGCTTACCAATACGGTCATCGCCTCTGGGTACGATCTCTCCGGTATGGCAAGTCGTATCCTAATTGATTGGTCTAATTATGGCTATATAGCCAATACTCCTGTTACGATCGCTGGTACGCAGTCTATCCTGAGCTATCTGCTGGAGAATAACATCGCAACGAAGCAAGGTAGACCGCTAGAGATCTTTCCGTTGCAATGGTGCACCGGTGCAGGCGTAGGCGGTACACAACGTATGATGGCGTATGTTAAAGAGGAAAGTAAGGTTAATATCGACTTGCCAGTTCCTCTCTCCCGCGTAATGACGGCTCCGAATACCACCAGTGGGAGCTATGAAACGATCTTCGCTTCACAGTTCTCACAAGTTAAGTTCTTGTTCTATACGTGTGCGGCTTATACAGACGGTATCTAAGCGATTTCATGATGATACACAACAACTTAAATTGTTGTTGTGTATTTATTACTTTAAGGAGGATTACAATCATGACAATTAAAGTTCTAGCAAATAAGGTCCTAGCCTTCGACCGAGGCGAGAAGGATGCCAAAGGGAACCTGAAGACCGTCAGGACGAACATAGGCTTCTGTGAATTACCTGATTGGGCAGCTGAAACGGATTACTTTAAACTAGCCACTATCGATGGTTCAGTGAAATCGTTTACCTCTCCAGGGGAATCAGAAGCTGTCCTTAAGGAGCAAGAAAAGTTAGCGGCGCTTAAGGCAGAGGTTGCAGCGCTGGAAGAAAAACGGGATATGATGTCTGTATTGAATGGTAGTGAGGCTAGTGATCCAGACTCTGACGCTGACGCTAACTCTGACGCAGATCTAAACCCAGATCATGACGCCAAGGCCAAGACTTCCAAGCTAAGCAAAACTACAAAGTAGGTGTAAGCCATGCTGTATGGAAATATCAGCCCATACGGGCAAAATGTAGACTCGAGGGTCGATCAATTGACGGCCATCGCGTCTAATGTTTTATCCGGAACAAATCCTAGTTACGTACTGAGTGATTTTCTTGCTATGTATCCTCAATTCGGGCAGGGTGCTGATGGTAACGACATTATCCCGGAGATCATTCTACAAATGTATATCAACCTTGCCACAGCTTGCGTCAAGCAGACTCGCTACCGAAGTTACTGGGCATTATGCATGGGCTTCTTTATGGCCCATTTTGCAACGATTTGGTTACAAGGTACCGCAAGCCCGGGAAGCACAGCCGGGCAAGTTATCGAAGCTGGGAGGGCGCAGGGACTTGTTACTTCGGAGTCAGTCGGTGATGTATCCGTGAGTATGGATTACACCACTATTGCGGCATCACTGAGCAGCTGGGCAGCGTTCAACCTTACTAGCTATGGACAGCAATTTGCTACGATTGGTAAGATGGTTGGCATGGGTGGGATGTATGTAAAATGATCAACGGAAACGCAGGTGTCAGCTCCGCTGGAGATGGCCTAAATGGTATCTTAGACAGTCTTAGATCACTCTCCAAGATCGACGTCCTTGTAGGCATTCCCGAGGAAGAATCCAGTCGTGAAGGCGGCAAGGTTACGAATGCTGAGCTTGCCTTCATTCACACCAAAGGATCCCCACTTAATAAGATTCCACCAAGGCCGTTCGTTGAGCCAGCAATTGAAGATCCTGAAAATAGAGAAATGATCGCAGTGGAATTGAGAAAAGCAGCCGAGTCTGCACTTGACGAAGATTCCGAAGCGGTGTCTAGATTCTTGGCTAGAGCGGGCTTGCAGGGACAAAACGTTGTTCGAGATTGGTTTACGAATTCTAAGAACGGATGGCCTCCTAATACTCCAGGAACTGTTCTGGCAAAGCTCAGGAAAGATAATTCTTCTATCGCACAGGCCGCAGTAAGGTATGTTGACGAGGGTGGAAGTTTATCAGATATTACTGGGCTCGAGGGAATGACAAGACCTATGATTGACACTGATCAGCTACGTAAGGCCGTAACCTATGTAATTCGGGAGAAGTGATAGCATGATCAACGTCGGAAGAGTTGTTAATAGTCGAAACCTAGCTCAGCCAAAACCCTTCATAGTCTGGCGCAAAGCTGGGGACTGGGTTGAAGGACGCTTCGTTCAGACGGAGAACCCGATCCCCATGTCGGGAGTGGTAACGGCGGCGGGAACTGAAGATATCATGCAGGTACCCGAGGGTGATCGGGTCTCTCAAATCGTGGTATTTCACAGCACTTTACCGCTGTACGTTACACACGATGATGTCGAAGGCAAGGGAACATCGGACGAGATTGAGTGGCACGGACAACGATATAGGCTATTTCAGGGTAAGGATTGGTCTGATTTTGGTTACTATCGAATGGTCGGTACCTCAATGGGCGGGACTTAAGCAGTAGATAGGAGTGTGCGTAATGGCCGATACAATATTAACTCTTAAAAAACTAGAAGATATATTCAGGAAACTTACTTGCACACTCCTAGGCCTTAACCCTGTCAGTCCGGCAAATAACGGTAAGGTCCGTATAGCTTGGCCTACTGGCGGCGCTCCGGGATGGAAGATAACTGAGGATGTAGTATTTTTGAGGGTTGTGTCTATTGCTAACTCCTATTCCAAGCAACGTGACGTTGAGTACTCTTTAAACAGCCAGACTGAGGCCAACAAAATAACCTCCTACACTCTCCCACGTCAAGTTTCATGGATTGCTTATGGACCAAACAGTTTTGACAACATAGAGGCAATTCGTAATGGGCTGTTCAGTGCAGGCGATATCCTTCGGGCTTCTAACTTACATCTCGTGATTGATGTCCCAGTCCCGATACGTTGCCCTGATTTATTCAGTGGACAATGGTGGGAGCGTTCGGACTTTTCGGCCATGTTTTACGAGAAAGTACGTCGACAGGAAACCATCCCAACGCTCCATGGAGTAAATATCAAAATTAAAACAGAGAAAGGAGTGACTATCGATGTCGACTCTACCACTTAGCGATATTGTTGATATAAGCGTAGTCGTTTCTCCAGTTGCCACTATTCGCTCGGGATTCAATCTCGGACTTATTGTTGGCTCAAGTACTCACATTACAGCGTCTGACAGGGTTAAGTTATATACGAGCGCAGACGGAATGATTGCCGACGGTTTCACTGTATCCGAGGCTGAGTATAAGGCTGCAGACCTGTATTTTCGTCAAATACCTAAGCCCAGCAAGGTCGCGATAGGGAGATGGGATAAGACGGGATCAGAGACAGCCCTGCAAGCGGTCGCGGCATGCAGGGCTAAGAATACAGATTGGTATGCGTGCTATTTATGCGGAGCGGTTAAGGCTGATATTTTGGCGATTGCACCATATATCGAAGTTGTTGAGCCGGATTCAGCATTCTTTTATACGACTGCCGATGCTGACGTTTTAGCTGGAACAGCAGGAAACGTAATGCTCACACTAAAAGCCGCAGGATATATGCGCACGATCGGTCAGTATTCAACTTATCAAGATGCTGCAGTGTCTATTATGGGCTATGCAATGGGAGCTAATACTGGTCTAGCTAATACGGCCTATACATTAGCCCATAAGAAGGAAATTGGTGTAATACCGGAAGATATGACTCCAGTTCAGGTAACCCTCATGAAGGAACAGAACGGTAACTATTACGTCAATCGTGGTAACACCTACAACTTATTCCAGCAAGGAATTATGGCAAATGGTATGCCCTTTGACGAGATAATTAATCTCGATATGCTCAAAAATGATATCCAGATTGCTGTTATGGATTTGCTTACTGGAATATCTAAGATACCTCAGAATGAAGGCGGTGTGACACTTCTAATCTCAGCTATCACGGAACCATGCGAGTCAGCACTAAATAGAGGGTTCCTATCCCCCGGAGTTTGGAATGCTGCATCAATTTTAAACCTAAACACAGGAGATACGCTGTCTAAGGGCTACCTCATCTTAACCGAGTCAATTGATAGCCAAAGTGAAACGGACAGGACAAACCGCATTGCTCCTCCGATTTATGTGTGCGTCAAGCTTGCTGGAGCTATCGAGTTCGTGGCGATCCAGATTAATGTTAATAGATAGGAGGTTGCCTAAATGTCTTACGAAACATACAGCTTTGGTGATGTATCAATTGCCATTTCTCATCCGAGCTTTGGTCAGTTTGTCGCCACGGGAGAAGGTATCGGATCAATAACAACAGAGATGACGACAGAACAAACAATACAAGACGTAGCAGCTGATGGGAAAGTAATGATCTCTAAGATTAAAGCGAAAAATGGAACAGTGGCTATAGCTGTACAACAAACATCAACCTTCCACCAGTGGTTAATCAAGCTCTACAACTATCTTCAAACGTCCAGCACTTCAAAATGGGCAGAGACGAAAATTATTATCAGAACTCCAGGGATGAGAGAACTCGAAACATGCACAGGGGTAGCATTTACCAAGCTGCCAAGTAACCCACGCCAAGCGCAGGGGCAGAACTTAACATGGTCCCTTATGGCCGCGGATATTCAGCGAGACGTTGTTTAATCAATGAGAATCTCCAAAATTGGAGATCAAAGGAGGAGCTCATGGGAAATTATGAAGATACCAAAGAAGTTGAGATAAAGAATCGGAAGTTCGTTATTCGTAAGTTTGACGCACGAACCGGTTCTTTTATGCTTATCAAGGTCACAGGATTGATTGCTCCAATGCTCAAAGGACTCGACCTGAATAATCTCCAAACTAAGGAAGGGGAAGAGGTCAACTTGAAAGACATTGATATTGCCGGCGTAGTGTCGGGCTTAACATCCCTGACTGAGCCAGACTTTAACTACATCCACGACAAATGCCTACAGGTTTGTTTTGAGACTCTTCCATCGGGAGCCACCCGGGTATTGAACCCAGACGGTAACTTTGGCGTAATCGGCCTAGAAACAGATTCCGCAACAACACTCGCATTGGTTGCTCATACTCTGATTTTTAACGTGACAAGTTTTTTCTCCGGAAGCCCCTTGGGTTCAGTGCTAGGGGGATTATTCGGTTCGAAGTTGTCTACTGCGAAAATGTAGATGATTTTCTGTACGGACCGGTAATGGCTGGTATGTGGCAGCAACATGAGGTTTGGGATGGAACGTATACATTAGATGATCTAGCGAATGCGCATGAGATGCTTGCGGTTAAGGCCGAAAACGAGCGGAGGGCGAACGAAGCTGGGAGGGAGGAAAGGCAATGATAGAAACCATTAAAGAGTATCTTGTATCCCTAGGATTTAAGACAGACAATTCCTCCCTCAATGCAGCACAGGCCGCCATGAAGAAAGCTGAGAATTCAGTTGATAGCTTTGCCAATTCAAGCGTCAAGAGTTTTGCCAAGGCCGCTGTGGGAGTCGTGACATTTGTGGCAACCGCGAATCTTGCGCTGGGTAAGTTTATCGTAGAGTTGGCTCAGGCTGATCTACAAACTGAAATGTTTGCACGAAAAATGTGGATGTCCAAGGATGCGGCCAAGGCGTACCAGTCTTCGATCGATGCGCTCGGGGTTAGCGTGAATGATTTGTACCTAAGCACAGAGTTAATGGATAAATACCTTGACCTTAATCGCCAAGCCAGAGACATGGGCGTCCCTGCGGAAGAGTATGATAAGCAAATGCGTGGCGTTCGAGATATAACTTTCCAGTTCCAGAGATTGAAGCTCGAAGGAACGTATGCTTTACAATGGATCGGTTATTATCTGACGAAGTATCTTGCTGGGCCGTTGGGAGATATTAAGGGGTGGCTGACTAAGGTGAACGATGAGGTCCAGAGAACAATGCCAATATGGACCAAGAGGGTTGCCGAAGTTGCCAGTTGGTTCGTTAGACTAGGGAAGGCAGCGTGGAGTATTAGGGATGCATTAGGTGCTGTGGTAGGAGTGCTTGCCGGGTTTAAGATGATAAGCATGCTGACTAATCCGTTAGGGTTGCTTATCTTGGGAATGACAGCGTTACTGCTCTTAGTTGACGATTTCAATACCTTCAAAGACGGCGGGAAGTCAGCATTTCCTAGGCTTTGGGAGTGGGTAGAGAGATTTAAAAAGAGCTTAGAGGACGATGGTACCATAGGTGAATTTAAGAATCTTCTACAGGACGTTTTGGTAGACGTTAAGGAATTCGGAGATTGGCTAGAGAAAATAGGTAAGTCTGATACCTTTAAGAACTTTTTAAGTGATAGCAATGATTTAATCGTAATCTTTTGGCATGGAATTCAAAATACATGGAATTGGTTAATGGACCTTGGAGAGCAATTAAGAGATAGCGGTGCTTTAGATAGTTTTGGAGAATCTCTCGGTGAGGCGTGGGGCAGCGTAGTAGACCTTACAGACGCTATTGGGGACCTACTTAATTCCCTTGGTGGAGAAGGGGGGCTAGGTGATCTTCTTACGTCCGGTATTATTTCAGCATTAAACGTTTTCACAGGAACGCTAGAAGAGATCGCAGGGCTAGTGACAATCATTGCCGGTGGAATCAAGGGGCTAACAACGGGTGATTTCAGTGGCCTAGAAAAAGGTGCTGAATTATTCAGAAAGGGTCTTTCAAGGGCTTTGGATAATCCAATAGGTAAGGCTATTAGAGGTGAGGATTCCAAGGATGAAGCGACTGATAAACTAAAGAAGGCTATGACTCCAAGGTCAAGCCATACGTCTGATTCTGGGGGAGGACCTACCCCCTCATGGAGTTCTTTCAGAGATAGTATACCTGGAGCATCTGACGTATCTACGGTTGACTGGTCTTCCTTAAGGAAAGGCTTCGTGGCCTTTATGAACTCTATCCCAAAAGAGTTCGGTGACATTACTAAGGGCCTGTTTCAGAGCATCAAGGGCTATAGCGATTCAGGATCATTAGCAGGTGTAGGAGCATCCATGAACTATCTTTACCCACAAAACAATACATCCCTGTCCCCCATATCCATGAAACAGACCTATCATATATATGGTGCTTCTAACCCAGAGGCAGTGGCAACAACTGTTAACAGATCCAGTACAGCCATGATGACTAGGACGTTCCAGGGGGTGATCCGATAATGCCTACCCCTCCTCAGGATTTTTCGTTTTATAAATTAACTCAAACATCTGTATATCTTCAATGGTATTCAACGGGAACCGATACGAATTACACAGATATCGTATGCTACCCTCTGTCAGGTACCAACACAATGTCATATTTTGATCCCAACACAGTAGTCTTTAGGCGCCTTAATATCCACACTCCTAATTCTCAATATTATTCTGACATGATAGACGGCTTAACTCCCGGCACGAAATACGTGTGTGCTCTCCATTCTAAATACGATACATCCGGTACAGGAGAAAGTGCTTTAGTGCGCTCACCAGAGTTTACGACTCTTAGCGATTCATCTGGTGATCCTTCAGGTAGTGCACTGGCCCAGCAGCTCGTCTATGTTAAGACAAATATCGCAGGATACTTTTTTGATGCCATCCTGCAGACGAACTATACACGTTCATTGACTATTACCCAGCATCCTGTGGAGACAGGAGCCGCTATCTCAGACCATGCTTATGTAAATCCTGTTGAGCTAACGATGCTGATTGGGATGACAGATTGTGCGACAAGTATTATTCCTGGTCAGTTCGCGCAAGGTAGCTCACGATCGCAAACGGCATTTCAGGTGCTTACTCAGTTACAGAGCCTAAGGATTCCGATGGATGTTATGTCAACAAAATTTGGGCTATTCAAGAACATGCTGATTGAGACAATTGCGGTGCCGGATGATTACACGACAGGCAACGCTCTAAAGGCCACAGTTTCATTGAAGGAAGTCTTCGTGGCCTCAGTTAAGACCGTGAAGACAAGTGCAAGGCCACACGTTACGGATACTACGAATAGAGGGGAGGTTGTGCCACAGGAGCCGAACGCAAGTGCTTTATATCAAATAGAGCAAAACCTCAAGGGATATGTAGATAAAATGCTTGGAAGTTTTAACGCATAGTGAGGGTAGTTAACACACTGATAAATTATATTCTATAACACCACTCTTGTTAATATATGTTATTATAGTAGCAAGGATGGTGCTTTTATGGAAGATGGAATTAAGGGGAAGAAAGCATACGGGAAAATCATAATCATTATCGTGTTGGTTGCTATAAGTTATTCGACTGGAGCTTATGTTGGTTTTCGTAATGGAACAGCAAAGGCACAAGCGCAAGCAGTATCCCCAAAACAGAATATAAATGGTAGTACCTTAAGTTCTATCCCGCAAGGGGAGTATAGGATTGGTAAAGACATATCTGCGGGTGAATATAAGATAATTTCAGACGATAAAAGTTGTTATTTTAAATTATCAAAGGACTCCAGTGGAAATAAGAACAGCATAATTGATAATGGAGCAGTCTATGGACAAAAATATATTACAACTCAGGATAGCCAGTACTTGGAGATTCATTTTGGACATCTTGAAAAAGTAAATTAATGAAACCACCAAACACCTTCGGGTGTTTTTTCTTTATCCTTTTTTAAGGAGGTGCATATAATCTGTGAAAATAATTCCGCTAACATCTGCCCCCTACCAGTCACTTACGACAACAATCCCCGTCGACGGAAAAAACTTAAAATTAAAACTCGGTATATCTTACAATTCGGCGGCAAACTATTGGACTATGTCAATAACGGACCCAAGCACAAGTAATTTAATCTTAGACAATATCCCTTTGCTCACGGGAGGTTATCCAGCAGCGGACTTATTAGGTCAGTTTAAGTATCTCGGATTAGGGAGCGCCACTATCGTTAACGTTGGCAATAGCGTAATGGATAGTCCTGATTCGACGAATCTAGGGACTGATTTTTTACTCGCTTGGGGGGATACCATTGGGTAGTTCTGAATTCGTATCGAGTCTAGTTGCAGGGGCCCAGCAGGGGTACTCCTTATATGGAGTATTACCCTCAATAACCATAGCTCAGGCGATCTTAGAGAGTGGTTGGGGTACCTCATATTGCGCTAACTACGATAAAAACCTCTTCGGAATAAAAATGTCTGGGGCTAAACCTCATGGAATGTCCATAGTTCAAGGTTCTTACGCCACAGATGACGGTGGATACTATAGACGCTATCTGTCATGGTCCGATTCAATGACGGACCATGGCTTCTTTCTTGCGAATAATTCTCGGTATGCAAATATTATCGGGAACACTGATTACGTTTCAGTTGCGAATAACCTGCAGTCTGATGGGTATGCGACGGATCAGGGTTATGCCAACGCTCTCATCTCTACGATAGAAGCCAATAACCTAACAAAATACGATATTGGAAGCTACACGGGCAGGACAATTGATTCTTTCGGCCTAATGAGCAACGAATTGGCGGTTCCGGAAACACAATACGGCATAATCCCGAACAGCACATGGACATCACTCGATGTCCTTTGGGGTAGACGATACCGAATCATTGTTAGTAGTCTTGACGGAGAAAAGGCACTCGATGTATCACAACTAAGGATCACGTTTAATTGTGTTAAGTCGATGCAACTGGAGCCTCAGTTTTCTAGTATCGTGATCTATAACCTTTCACCGAAGTCTGAGAACATACTGATTGAAGAAGGTTTCCGCGTAACGGTTGAAGCTGGGTACGAAGGAAGTCAGTATGGTCTAATCTTTGACGGAGATGTTGTGCAAGCGATCCGGGGTAAAGAGGATGGAACGACGTACACATTAACGCTTGTCGCCGCCGATGCTGATAGGTGGATGAGCTACAGTACCTTAAATTTCTCCATGGTCAGAGGGCAGAACTCTCGTAATGTCATTGAAGGTTGCGCAAGCAAAGCGTCGATACCCTCGGAGCTGGGCAGTATATCTGATTCACTGTCGACATCTAAGCTAACGCGTGGAAAGGTGATTTTTGGACTTACACGAGACTATATTCGGCAAATAGCTCAATCCGAAAACGCAACGGCGTATATCGATGGCGGGAAAGTAAACATCGTTAAGGCGGATGATATTCCAGAGGGCGAAATTATAGATTTATCTGCGGCATCAGGCTTAGTAGACATTCCGAATCAGTCAGATTATGGGATTACTATTCGATGCCTCTTAAATCCTCGAATTAAATGTAACATGTTAGTCCATGTGGACAATACCCTAGTTCGGGCCCAACAATTTGAGCAGGGGCAACAGGTTTATGCGTTAGATCCTGATGGTATTTATCGCGTGATACAGATCACAACCATTGGAGATACGCGTGGTAATGACTGGTATACAGAAGTTGAAACAGTAACGCAAGCCGGTAAGCTTCCGGCCATGGTAGCAAACGGGACGCAATCAGCGTGGTAAGTGAGGTGATAACGTGAGAACAGTCGCGGAGAGAATCAAGAGCGAGTTTGAATTTTACCAACGCATGGGAGAAAAATGGGGAACTGATTTGAGGGTAGCAATGCCCGGGATAGTTCAAAGCTTTGATCCTGTTGAGCAGACCGTAACTGTCCAACCATCAATAAAAGAGAGAATCGTTGATGGGGAAGGAAACGTGAGCATAGTAAACCTACCCTTACTACTCGATGTTCCGATCTCTATCCCAAGGGCCGGTGGATTTGCTTTAACGATGCCCGTAAAGCCAGGTGATGAGTGCCTAGTAATTTTTTCTGATATGTGCATGGATGCATGGTGGTCACAGGGTGGAGTGCAGGTTCAGGCGGAGAAACGCAGACATGACCTGAGCGACGGTTTCGCTATCCTTGGGACATGGAGTCAACCTCGTCGATTAGCGGACTACAGCACGACCTCAGCCCAGCTAAGATCAGAGAATGGCTCATCACTTATCGATATCAAAGACAATGAGATTGATATCGTGTCGAATACAGTGAAGATTAATGGCGTTAATTTCAGTAATCATGTGCACATGGCTCCGGCAGGATTGCCAGCAGGATTGACTAGCGGTCCTAGTTGAGGAGGGGGTGGTTTAAATTAAATATCGTACACTCGACGCTAACGGGGACTACTCCTTTGGTAAGAGTATGCAGGACTTTCTCGCAGATGAGGATGCAGTCGCACAGGCCATAAAGACAAGCCTCCTGCTCTTACGTGGCGAGTGGTGGGAAGATACGGGTGACGGGCTTCCGTTGTTTCAAAATATCTTGGGACAGTCTGGAACTCAAGAGCATTTAACCTCTACAGACTTACTTATTAAGGATCGAATTCTAAGCACCCAAGGTGTTTCACAGATTCAGAGCTTCCAGAGTTCATACGCAAACCGAAGATACAACGTAGAGAATTGCACAGTATTAACAAACACTGGACAGACGGTAACGGTAACGGGGGTGACCTTTTAGATGGCATACTTCGCGCCATATATTGATGCTACGGGACTCCACTGCCCGACCTATCAAGATATCATGGAAGAACAGATCCAACAGGCTAGAGCCATCTATGGACAAGACATTTACCTTGGAACAGACAGTCAAGATTATCAGTATATTTCTACGTTTGCATTAAAAATGAGCGATACATTACAAGCAATTAAGCTTGTCTATGATAGCCGAGGACCGGGAACTGCTATTGGTTCTGGCCTTGATATACTTGTTAAGCTCAATGGGATTAAGAGGAACGGATCTGGGTATTCTGTAGCGACTGAAACACTATCTGGAACGCCCGGTACAGTCATTAATAACGGTGTCGTGCAAGATAAACAAAATTACTACTGGAACCTTCCTCCTAGTGTTGTGATCGGAACAGCAGGGACAGTAGATGCCCAAGTTACTTGTCAAACAGCAGGTCCTATCGCCGCGAATGCCGGAGATATAGACGCTATCGCAACACCAACATATGGGTGGTCCTTAGCAACAAACGCCCTCGCAGCTGTGCAAGGTGTGAATGCAGAAACAGACTCACAGCTAAAAGGAAGACAGTCTATAAGCACATCACAACCAAGTAGAACAGTATTAGAGGGTACCAAGGGCGCTATTGCAGCAGTCAGCGGAGTCACTCGATTTATTGTCTACGAGAACCCCACAAATGACGTTGATACAGATGGTCTTCCCCCTCATAGCATAACGGCAGTCGTCGAAGGCGGATCTGATGCCGACATAGCTCAGGCAATCTTCCTTAAAAAAGGACCAGGATGTCTTGCGAACGGCACGACTGTCGTAAATATTACAGATCAGTTTGGTCAGATTGTACCAATTGGATTTTACAGACCAAGTTATGTTGATATCGATGTGGTAGTAAATGTTAAGCAATTAACGGGATATACCTCAGCAACCACATCCTTAATAAAAACGGCACTCGTGAACTATTTAGACAGTTTATCGATAGGTGATGACCTTCCTGCATCTTCCCTTTGGGGGAGCTCTTTGTCGGCTATGCAGAGCCTGAGTAAGCCTACGTTCTCGATAACCTCCCTAACGCTGGCGAAGCACGGCCTAACTCAGGGGACAGCGGATATCACGATAGGGTTTGACGAAGTGGTGCGGGGGAATAGTTCGTACCTAACTATTAACGTGACATAGGAGGAAGCCATGGCTGACATACAAAGGTATCTTAATCTAGTTACTTCACAGCATCAGAATAAGCCTAAGTTTGCAGCATGGCTATCTGCTCCACTAGGCATACTTGACGATGTAGTATCACTGGCAAAAAGCTTTAATTATTACTTTGACATTGACCTAGCGATTGGAGTTCAGCTCGATACATTAGGCGAAATATTAGGTGTTGAAAGAGCGGTGACGTTTCAGCCAACCACGTTCTATAGCCTTGGAGTTACAGGGGTCACCTACTACAACAACCCTAGCCCAGTACTCGACGATGACGTTTACAGATTGGTGCTTAGGTCTAAAATATTACAAAATATGTGGGACGGTACGTTGCCTAGCCTCTATGAAATGTGGAGCATTCTCTTTAAGGGTGCTTATATTACGGTAAAGGATAATCAAAACATGACGATGGATGTCTCGGTATCCGGTCTATCATCTCAAATGCAAAAAGACTTAATGACGAATGGTTATATTATTCCGAGGCCTGAGGGCGTGGCAGTGAATTATATTTATCTTGGTGATCCGTTTTTCTCGTATGGACTTGATACTGATGATTTTAAGGGTTATGAAGATGGATACTGGGCGCAGTATTTTTAAGGAGGTGTCCTAATGCCTGGAAACAGTAATTTTAAGGTTTTTAATGAAAATTTCTTGGATGCCCAGACCGATGGAGACTATTTAGCGGAAACACAAAGGGTGAATGGATTAACGGCCGGTATTGCGAAGACTAAGATGCATAATAAGTTGTTTAGACAGACCTCAATTATGGTTGCAGCTATTGCCCAAGTGATGGCTAATCAGGGTGCTGTGGTAAGCGATGGAGATTTAGCCGCGTTGGTGTCGGTTATTCAGAGTTCGTTTGAAACTCCGGTAGGAGCACAGAATAAAGTTAACGTCCACGCCTCTAAGACTGATAACCCTCATGTTGTAACGGCTTCACAAACAGGTGCAATCCCGGCAGCTCAAAAAGGCGCAGCGGGAGGAGTTGGAACACTTGATGCTTATGGTAATCCGGTGCAAAAATCCTATGTAACCGGAACATATACTGGGAACGGAGCTAGTTCAAGGTCTATTCCTTTAGGCTTTGCGCCTAGTGCTGTTTACGTCTGCTCTCAAAGAGGTGGAGCGGGGGATAACAACTACTGGTCGGCAAGTTATGAGGGTGGTCTAGCTCTGCCAGGTAGCCCTGTAAGAAGTGGTGTCACACAAAGTTACCCTAATGGTGGTAGCGTGTTAACGCCATGTAATGATCTTTTAGTAAACATAAACGGAAACAGTTTTTATGTTTATTACAACGAGGAAGATACCTCAAGCGGATCAAGCAATTCGTGGTGGAACTATATGGCTACGAATAGATCTGGAACTGTTTACAATTATATAGCCTTTAAGTAAAAGGGGTGACAGTGTGATAATTTTTAAAAACCCAATATCCGTTTTAACAAGAAACGACAAACCGAATGTAAACTGGGCAGGAGAAACAGGCGTTTTTGTAGTAGATGATGCTAGTGAGCTCGGAAAAAAAATCTTATTAGTACAACCTTACTTCGATTTTATCCTTGACTCCAAAGGAAATCTAATCGACATCACACCAACAGGACGTCCTCCTGCGCCGGATCCTGTACCGACACCTCTCGAACTACTCCAAGCCGACAACGCCTCGCTATGGTACGAACTAATGATGGGAGGTATATAAAATGGTATGGTTTGATCGAATTAAGAAGTTTTACGATACGTTTAACAGAGCTGGCGAAAGACTTTGGTCAAAAGAAATGGTTGCCGATGGAGTAGTAGCAGTAAAGGTCACTCCTGAACAATATTTCGAGATCACAGGAGAAGTCTACGTAGCTTAAATAAATCTCAGCAGAACGCCTTGATTGGCGTTATTTTTATGCCTTCACTGACCAAGAAAGGTGGGTCAATATGAAATTACCAATTCCCATTAATAGTGGAATTCCCTACATAGGGAACCTAGACTCTGAGGGTAATCTAGCGATACCAACTGAGCAGTACATTTTAAAAGCGGGTATTTATTTGCCGGTATCCGCAACGAATCCTCTGCCAACGTCATTGTTTTTTGGATTAGCCAATGAGCCTATCCGTAAAACTTTAGTAGCAAACACAGATACACTTTTTACATTCTCAGCTTTATGCAAAAAGTTTGACATCCTAAACATAGGCCCAGGAGATATTTATTATAGAGTTGATGCCGTGCCAACCGTTAATGGGGCCACAAGCATACTTATCCCCGCTGCTATGGGTTATACGGCAGAGGTGCAAGGTACAGTTATCCATGTTATTTCTAGTGTAGCTTCAGTTGTCCAAATTGTGGGGGTGAGGTGATATGGGATTTTTCCCTATAGGTGGAGGTTCCTCAGGATCCAGGAATGGCATAATTACTATCGCTCCTTACAATTGCCTGAGAAAATCAGAGGCACGGTATGTACTTCCTGGCACAGATGATCAAGTTGAGTTGAATAATATCATCGAAGAGTTATGTGGAAACCCAAACGCTCAGTGGAATCAACGATTAGTCCCGAAGGTATTGATGCTAGATGGAGATATTAATGTCTCTGAGCCGGTTATGCTTAAGAATATGCTTTATTTGGAGGGTTCAGGGTACAATACCAGATTCATATTACAAAGCGGTTCAAACAAAGACGTTATGAGAAGCGAAAATTATGATCTATACGGCCATCCTGATGATGTGTTGTATTGCCCGATTCTTAAGCATTTTCAGATCAATGGTAACTATTCTCAAAATCAAGGTGAGGAGCATTATGGAATCCGCATAAAACCTCAGGAATATTTGATGTATCAAGTTATTGTGGATAATTGCTATGGAGGTATGCGCTTAGACGGTGTTGGCAATTATGGTGGGTACCTGAGAGACTGTTTTATCAAAAACAATCATCATATAGGCGCTGTTTTAGGCGGAGATACTACTATGATAGGTTGTAGTATTGGAGGAAATGCCGAATTCGAAGATGTTAAGTATAATTGGGATGCTTGCGGGATTTTGCTCAACGCCTTTAACATCCAACTTTTTGATAATCACTTTGCCTATAATACGGTTGATATTGTCGCAAATTTTGTTGGTGGACTTATGTTTTCCAATAATATGTTCGAAGGAGGAATAGGCGAAAATATTATATTTGGGGGAACTGCTTGGGGTTGTACTATCGCGAATAATCGTTTTGGCGGAAGACCGGGGGCAACAAATGACGGGCACAGAGATAGTATCGCGTTTAGGGGTATGCGTAAAGAGCCGCTGAGTGGAGGATACGGAAACATCATCGCAAATAACAACTTTACCATTAACCCCAATGCTGGTGATGTTGGTTATGGGTATTGCATTTCAGAGTGTGAAAACTGTGACGACAACATGATATCAAATAACCTATTTCTAAATGGGTATTCACAACCAACTCCAATTAAGATTGTCGGAGAAAATACTCAAGCAACCAATAACATGCTATCGCGGGTAGCCCCCATAGGGTTCGATGAACCAGTGTTTACTAATCTGATAACTTACAGCGAGCAACTAGACAATTTGGTTTATTGGTCAAACATTGATATTACAGTTACTAAAAACGCTGTACTGTCGCCAGACGGTAAGAAAACAGCAGACAGATTAGTCTCAAGCATCCCCTATCAAGCGATTAGACAAACTGTAAAAGTCCTACCCAATACAGAATACACATTTAGCTTTTATGTTAGAGATAATGGAAGTTCGGCTGCAAAATATAGCGTGCATGACTTAAGCAATGGTGTAGACATTATTCCCCCGACATCCTACAGACATAAATTGAGACTTGATGGGTTTGTGAGGATATATGAAACCTTTACTACCCCAGAAGGCTGCACCAAACTATATATTTTTCCAGTTCGTGATGCTGGAGACTTGATAGACCTATTTATGTGGGGCGTTCAGTTAAACCAAGGATCGACCGCCTCGGATTATAAAATGACAACCCCTATCGAAGAGTTAGTGTCTGATCCAACGGGAGTCTTAGATTATCCAGCAAATAATAATCTTCTTCTTAGCAGTGAGAATTTTAATAATGCAGAAGTATGGTTTTCTTCGGATGTTGTGGTAACTCCAAATATAGCGTTAGGGTTAAATGGGACTATGACAGCCGATCAATTAACTTCGCCATCGGCCTATCAAGCGTTTAGGCAAGTTATTACAGTATTAGCAGAAACCGATTATACTTTTAGTTTTTACGCACTAAGTAATTCAAGTGCAGAAGCAAAATATAGTGTGTACGACAATACTAACGGAGCAGATATTATTGGAGCGACTTCATACTTAAGTCAATTAAATGAGTCGACATTAACCAGAATTGGAGTTCCATTTACTACTCCAGCCGGGTGCACTAGTATCGGTTTATATATTGTCAGAGATTTGGGTGTTTCGGGGCTAGATCTAACGGTTTGGGGAGCAATGCTAAATGTAGGGTTAACGGCTATGCCTTACCAAACAACTTAATAAGGGAGGGGGGAAGAGATGAGTTTATCTTCGTTACTTCTGCGTTCTAGTGGTGCTATTACTATAGCACCATTTAATTCTTTGCAAAAAAATACAGCTAGAGTTGTGTTAAAGGGCATTAACGACTCAGATGATATTAATAATATAATGGACATGTTACAAAATGGAGGGAAATTACAATTTCTAGACGGAACAATTAATTTACAAACTCCTGTACGTCCTAAGTCAAAAATAAATATTGAAGGTTCTGGTGAATCCACTCTATTTAAAGCTGTTGCGGATATAAACGCTTTTGAAAATACCGAATATATAGAGTGGTTTAATCTATCTGATTTATCTATTGACATGGATAGAGAAAACAATAATTTTGTATCTGGTGGTACAGCACTTCACCTCTCTGTAACACATTCTACCATAAGGCATGTTGATACAAAGAACTCAAAATTTAATCTGAAACTCAACTATGATGATTTCGCCGGAGATAACTCAGGGTTGCTTAATAGGATAGAACACTGTAATTTTCAAGACAGCTCCGAGATTAGCGTATGCTGGGGATGGAGAGTAACTGACTCTTGGTTTTGCTTCAACAATGTAGGCTCACTTGGGGCTAATATGAAAATACAAGGGGCTATCGGCAGATTTATAGGCAACCACTTTGATGGCGGTACTCCTGAGTATAATGTTTACATGCCAGATGGTGCTAGAGCCATGTTATTTGAAGGCAATATATTTGAGCAGGGGTTAAAAGGTTCAATTTATGTTAGCGGATCTGTGTTTGATTTGGTGGTCACATCTAATATCTTCAGCAACGCTGGGTATTTAGACCCCGGAGCAGATGTTATTCACATAGAGGGGCTTATGGACGGTGTGACTAAAAGCAAAAATATAACCCTGAACAGCAACCTATTCAAGAAGAATCCATCCAACCCCTTTGTTAAGCACTGTATAAATATTAAACAGGCTGAGAGCATTTCTATTATGGGTAACAGCTTTGGAGATGGCTATAATACTGCGCAACCTGTTGGGATTGAAACTGCTACAGTTAGTAACTATGAGGTGCTGGGGAACTGTGGCAATAATGGGATTGTTGAGTACTAGAACGAGAAAGAGTTTTGGTTTAGTTCTACCAATCATGAGCACCAGTGTGTATTAGTTGACATTAATACACACTGGTTATATGATTATCTCAAGGAAGTGATTATATGGTAATGAAACGTCAAAACATAACTCTCGACCCAGTAGTATATAAATGTTTCAGCGAGATTGCTGAGAAAAAAGGTATCCAAACATCAACTTGGGTTAATGCCAAGATGAAATCATTCATAGAAGAGGAGGGAGGTAATATGACACCCTTTGATTTAGCAAAAGAGAATGACACTATATACGGGTGCCACATTGACGGCGTATGCGGTACTGAAATGCAAGATTTTTGTGAAGAATTAAAATTACTACTTTTGAAATATGGTATCACCAACATTCAGACATCCCTATCAACCTTAGCGCAAATTTCAATTATCGAGGGCAATCTTTTAGTATTAGGTACAGTAATTAAAGGGAGCGGAGAAATCACGAACCCTAAAGATGAGGGATATGACAATATAAAACTAGCAAAGGAGTATGGTTTGGATGCCTAAAGATGGGTGGAGAGAAAATGGCGATACCTTAGAGTATGTCTGTAAATGTGGGAAGGTTATCTATAGTGGCGATAAAAAAATGCTAAAAGTCATTAAACTAACAAACTATAATTTCACATGTGAATGCGGAGAAAAACACATTATTAATAGCTAGTAATGAAAGGTATTGAACTATTAAAGGAGAATAATTTAGATGCCTAAGGTAAATGTCTATATAGTAATTAAGCAAGAGTACAGTGATACTGATATCGTTAAAGTTTTTAATCAAGAAGATGGGGCAATTGAGTTTATTGAAGAGATGAAATTAACCAGCAATGACGCTTCCGTAACTTACAGTTACGATGAATACGAGGTGATTTAAGTCGTAGTAGACAGCAGATCCGACACAAATAACCTTTGCTAAACTAAATCGAACATCAAGCACCTTGAAACAAGAGGTGTCTTTTTTATGCCCGGGAATCTAAGTCTGAAAAGCGGAGAGGTGACCGCGAAGTAGGGCACCCCGGGCGTTTACAGGTAGCAAACGATAAGAGGTGGAAAGGGGTGGGCGAGTTGGCAGACCCACAAGAAGTCCTGATTGACATACGCGAACGTTTAGTTAGAGTCGAGACTAAGCTCGACAATCAAAACGATCTCAGGGATCGGACCTGCAACGTGGAGGAAAAAGCCACAGAGACAGAGGCTAGATCTAAGTCAAACACTCATCGCATTGATAAGCTGGAAGCAGCCAACACGTGGCTCTGGCGCACGGTTGCAGGATCCATGATTGTTGCCGCTGTCGGAGCGGTAGTGGTTTTTAAGTAGGAGGAGGTGGAATGAATGCTACCACAAAATGATGCCGTCCGGAAACTACTTCGGGTAAAACCGTGGCATGATGCAGGATACAGGGGTAAGGGTAATATAGTTATTCTAGACGGGCCAGAGGGTAAGCCAAGAGCTGGCATGCAACCATACCTTACGGACGTTTTCGGCACCGCTACCGAATCTGGACACGCGTCAAACGTTGCTCAGGTAATCCACGAATTCGCTCCCGACGCCCATATCTACTACCTTGACAGTACCCGAAACAAAGACGCCGTATTTGAGTGGGTCAAGGCCAATAAAGACAGACTTAAGATTAAGTTTATTAATGTCAGTCAAGCTGGTTTACGTGGCATGGAGACTCCAGATTTTTTACGCTACGCTGCCCTAGGTCTAATACTAGTTTGCGCATCCGGAAACGACGACAGCGAGGAATGGATAAGCTACCCAGCTAGATATACGGCGCCTAATTTTATTGCTGTGGGGTCAGCCACCAGAGACGGCAACGGCATAGCGGGCTACAGCAACGAGGGAGAGGGCCTAGATGTCGTTGTGCCTAGTGGAGTCTACATTCAGCGCGAAGATGGGTATGTATGGCCCGTAGACGGTACAAGCTTTTCGTCTCCTACTGTTACGGCTATGCTACATGTTTATGCAGAGTACCTAGAAGACGCGGGTCTACCCGACATGACCCCCGCAGAGGTAGAAGCCTTCGCGCATGGCGTGGCCCTGGACATTTTAACAAAGGGTTATGACATACGGAGCGGGTACGGCCTGCTCGTAATGCCGGAAACTGTACCGGTCACCATCCCAGAGGTAAAGGAGGTCCCACCATTGACCGCAGAGCCTAAAAAACTATATCACGTATTAAGTACTCCCTACCTCAAGCAAGATGAAGCACAGGCCAAGGCTGACGCACTCAGAGCTAAGGGGATCACGACATACTTAGTCCATTCCCTGCAATTCGGAGCGTTTGGAGTAGAGGGAAACGCCGTAAATCAGCAGAATAATTTACTTGAGAACGAGGAAGTTGACACCTACATCGCTCAATACTGAAAGGAGAAAACCATGGATAAGCCAAACATTAAGTGGATCGGATCGCCAAACTACAGTGATCCAAAGGGTTATAAAATGATTGCCATCGTAGACCACATCATGGCCGGGACACTAATCGGTACTGACTCGTGGTTTTCCAATCCGTCAAGTGGAGTTAGTTCACATTTCGGAGTAGGGAAGAACGGTGATATTCACCAGTACGTCGATTTGAGATATCCAGCATGGGCAAACGGTGTCGCTAATAAGCCTGATTGGTCACTGTTGAAGTCCGGCGTGAATCCGAACCATTATACGGTCAGCATTGAGCACGAGGGCGAAAGTGGGGACGTAATGCCCGAAAAGCAGTATCAAGCGACTCTTGCTCTGCATCGGTGGCTGATCGAGACGCTGGGGATCCCGGTGACTCGGGATAATATCATTGGCCATTACCGGATTGACTCGGTTAATAAGTCAAATTGTCCAGGTGCAGGATTTCCTTGGGATCGACTATCTAAAGATTTGAAAGGGGAGGATGACGTGTTGGGTGTAGCAGTTTTGTTAAATACCAAGGATGATTTTTGGGCGGGGGCCGATGTGTCTGTCAAGAATGGCAATTGCGCAGTATTTGTGCGGGGAGAGGATCGGTCCGTACCGAAGGATGCTAAGAGCGCTGAGAAGTTATTCGTGATCGGCGGGGCAACGGTGGGGCACCCGAACGAGGTTTTGCTATCCGGGAACGACAAGTACGATACTGCTGCAGCTGTTAAGAAGTATTTAGGGTAAGCAAATTAGCAAGCGCTTGCCAATTTAAAATGAGGAGGAATTAACATGCCGTCAGATTTATTTACAACAAGTTATCTAGGAAGCTATGCTGGACTCGTGGCCGTGACCTTTCTATTAGTGCAATTTTTCAAGGAGCCGATGCAGAAATATCTAGGTGACTGGTGGATCCGGCTCTTGGCTGTGGTATTTGCGTTGGCGATCCAACTATTTACCTTGTTTGTGTCTGGCAATTTTACAGTTGAGGCGATCGGGCTTGCCGTGCTTAACTCGTTCCTTGTGGCGATCACCGCAGCAGGGGCACACAATATTAGTCAACCAACAACTCAACTTACGGTAAGCACACTTGAAGACTATGAGCCAATTATTTATAAGGCACAAGTAGTAGATGTCAGTCCGCCAATCATTACGCCACAACCTACGACTTCGACTGATAGCGATCCAACAGCACAAGCAGCTCAAGTTTAATATACTTTTGACACAACAAAAGGCCTCTCTCCTTGATTGGAGGGAGACCTTTTTTTGCGTTATACGGGTTTAACACATTCTTTACATAAAGTTAATCGAGAGACAACAAATAGGGAGTATGATCAATGTATAGCAAGACCACGTACGTTTACGGTTGAAATATAGACCAACTTCTCATGCCTTTCCCTCCTAGTGAAGTGCTGGAGAGGGATTCCCTGCATATAACGAAGGCCTCTCTCCTTAATTGGAGGAGGCTTTTTTGCGTTTATAGGAGCTTCTCCTAATTTATCCCACAGAGAATTTATTTTACATACCGGCAGTATTCGACATAAATAGTACAAGAAGTATGAGATACTATTTAAAAATAATACTTTGTAATAATAGTACTGCTGTTTTTAGGAGGAATTAATGATGGATCTGAAAATTGTTTCTTGTAAACTTAATGCAAATTTGAATCTAGGTTCAATAAGTGAAAAAAGACTAGTCTTGCTTGATGAACTACTAATGGCAAAATATTCTCAAAAGCAAATGATAGCGTTAGGGATATACGCTTATATAAATCCTGTTAAAAAATCCGCTATAGTTGTGGGGTCTGGACAAATAAATATAAATATAGACTCAGAAGACATCTTAAAAAATTTAAGTGGCTCGATTCCTGAGTATATTGAGCTTTACAATGCCATTACGAACGCGTTTACTATAGATAATATCGTTGATTCAATAGAAATTGATTTTGGTGGACTTGTTGATAGCCTTGAAAAGGGGAAAAGAGCTGCGGCAATTAAGTCTAGCCAAAAGTTTACTACTCTAAATAAAAAAGCATTCGAAACTATGTTTCCCAACTTAGTGGGCGTAGGTCTTAGATTTATTGACGATAACGATAAATTCCTTCTTGATGCCAAGATAGAACCATTTTTAGGCGACTTATCGAAATTCTATCTTGGTTTTAACGTTAAGTCTAAACAAAAAATGTCGACGAAAGAGTTAGAAGAAGTAATACTAGCACAAATAACAAAGTTTGAGATTTTCTTTGGTTTTGCAAAGGATAACTTTTTGATATAAAATGGATATAGGGGGAGCCCAATGTTTGGTTACATTAATGGGACAGCAGCCTTAGCACGGAATAGGAGCCAGGAGTTTGATTTAACTGAGGATTATTCTAAAGTTATTTCCTCAAAGGAAGATTATTCAACGGCTTTAATTACCAAGTTGAAATTTGAACAGATCGCAGATATATTGGGGGATCATGCTTCGTCTTTATACTTGCAACCTCTTGACGATTCTTATAATAACGGCACAATAATTCATTTAACCGGTATAGAAGGTCTATCACAAAGTATCCAGCCTAGTCTTCACCTTATTAGTAATACAAATAACACAAATATTTTAAAAAAAGAAAATCAGCAACTGCAATTATTGGTATCAAAATACCAAATGGAAGCATATGATTTAACACAAAAGCTTTCTACTGCAATGAGTCTTAATGGATCTATAACAGCGGAATTAGCTGAAAAGGGTGAAATGATTATGGAAATAACTAATTCAAAACCCTTCTCAACAATAATGGGGATTGGGATCATGTGTATAATTATCGGTTTTATTTCTGCATTAACTACTAAGATGCTAGGCATTGGCCTTTTCTTAGTAGGTTTTGTAGCGTTGTTTTTCGGTACTTATTGTATGTGGAAGTTTAAAAATATAACTATAATAAACCCAAATACTTCAATACTAGGGATGTTTGGCTCAGTATTCCTTCTAATAACTATGATATTTGGTTTTGTAGTTTATTAATAAATAATTGGGGGTTTCTTGTGGAGATCATAATACATCCTATCGAGAGCCTATCATCCATGGCAATAATTTTTGCTACGTTAGAATTCGGTAGCCTCATTGGTTTATTGAATGCATTTTTTGGATTAATTTTAATATTTTATATTATTGGTGATTTTGTAAAAGATATTTTAAAACGAATAATGGATTGGGTTGCCTATGCTATTATAAGTCGCAGTAATCCGAATAAAGCGATTGATCAGATTACCTTGCCAAAAGGTAGTAAGCTCCAGTTTGTAATGCTTTTGTGCACCTTCTTTTTATTGTGCATATATATGGTAGGATACTTTAAAGGAACTATTTAGTAATTAGGATACCCCAGTACGCGTCGGGGATCTGTTTACTCAGAAACTATGCAGAGAGCCCAACACCATAAAAATCCCCTCAACCCCAATCACAGTCCAGATTTCACATTATCCGGAGGGGCTATCATCATGCTCAAAACTAACGAAACCCTCGGCAAAAACATAGCCCACTACCGAAAAAGGCGTAACCTGACCCAAGTAAACCTAGCCACGAGTATTGGAATTCGTCCTAGACATCTCAGTGATATAGAAACTGGACGAAAGGTTCCGCAGATACAAACGATCGCAAGGTTGGCCGCGGGGCTAGGGGTTTCGATAGATGAGTTGGTAGGAAAATGTTGAGGTCCTTACTATTATGGTAAGGGCCTTTATATTTTCGTGGGACAGGTTTCCCGTAATTTTGCGAGGAAGTCGTGAGATAATTAGTCCATCTAACGGTGATAGGAGATAGTAAATGTATACAAATGGCAATGTGCTAAATGAAATGCAATTGAACCATGAAAAATCACTAACTGCACTTAACGCTTTCTGTAAGTTATGTGATGACTATCTCACAGAGAACGAGATTCCTGATAATGATTTGGCGGATGTTACAATGTTTATGCTGGCCAAGTTTTACAAAACCCTATTAGCTTTTAGACTTCTTATAGTTTCTGGGTTTGAAGAAGATGCAAGTATTTTGTTGCGTACTTTACTGGAAAATTTAATAAATCTCGTATATATCTCAGAGAAACCGCAGGACAGGATCAAGTTGTTTATCGAGTTTGACCATATCATAAGAAAAAGAATTCTCGATAGATTTGAAAGGAATTATCCTGAAGAAGTAATTGATGATAATGTTAGAAATTCTATATTACAAAACTATGAACTTGTTAAGGATAATTATAAACCAAAAACGAGTTGGAGAAGAATGGATATAATGACAAACAATTTAGAGGACACACAGGCTAAATATTGGTACGACATTGTTTATAGTATTGAATCCTCGTACGTACATAGCAATGTTAGATCATCCTTAAAACTCATTCAAAAGTTAGATGGTAAAAAAGTTGTAAAAGTTGGTCAATTTCCATTCAAGGCCACTGATATAATCTCTAAGTCGATCGAGTTAACAAGAGGAATGTTATTGCAAGTTACCCAAAATTGGTCAATGGATTCACAGGAGATAATTAATGCGTGGGAAAAAAGCAAGTTGTTGATTGATGATGAGTTTTCTAGGTAGGGGGCTCTGAGCACCATGACATAATATTGGTATTTACGAAGCATTTTAATATAGATCAAAATAGCGGGGTGATCCCATGAAAATCCTCTCAACCCCCATCGAAGTCCTAGCTTGGTTCGAGAACGGCACGCCTCACCCGATCTTCAAGTGTCAGAGTATACCCAAAACTTACCTGTACTAATTTGCTCATTTTAAGCTATAATAAGAACAAATGTTCTTATTAGGAGCGAATGTATGTATGAAAGTAGTGGCAGAGCTCGTGGAAATGGTCTGCTGGTTTGATCTAAACGGTAAACCTCACCCAGTCCGATTCCGGCATAAAGGTTCTGTTGTCAAAGTCCAACAGGTTATCCACACAACTGAAGAGAAGCTCGCAGGCAATCGTATGCTGTGCTTTCGCTGCCAGAGCGAAGTGGACGGAGTCATGAAGGTGTTTGAGTTGAAGTATGAGCTGCAGACTTGCAAATGGATGTTGTGGAAGATGTAGGTATTAAGATTAGGACGAAGGTGGTAATAAAACCGCCTTCGTCCTTTTACTCAGTAAACACTTGATGGTCCTAATCAATCTTAATAAGGCTCTTATAATTCGGTTAATAATTCCCGGTGAGATTGGCTTGGGAGGCATAAACCATCCCTCCTTACATGTGACTGTTAACACAGTCCATAAGACCAAGACCTGAAGAGAGAAAACTATAGGGATTTAGAGGTTCAAAAAGGAGAGTCTGCCCGGCTACCCTTTTTGGAGTGAATAAAATGCCTGTTATCGCATCTGATGTATTGTATGCTTGCTTGTCCAAAAATGTTACGAATCTTGTGGGGGATCTGCCGGAGCATAAAAAAGACGCCGGGGATTAACCGGCGTCTTGTCACATCTTCTGGGACAGGGACATATAGTATAGTGTGGTGGATCATAGAGATGGTTGGTTGTAGTATCGATTATCGTGATATCCCGTTTACAGAAACCCGGTGTGTGGGGGCACCGGGTTTCTGCTTTTAAGGAGAGCTTAGTTGCTCTCCTTTTTGCTTGTTTCTAGCTTAATCTCATGGACATCTTTCTCGATCTGCCTCACTGACTCGATCAGCCCCGCGTGTGCTTGCTGAACTCCGTTCCGGACAGCTGTTTTTATGATGTAGTAGAAGAGGGCTAGACTGAGGAACCAAAGGATCAGAAAGAGGATGAAGTTAGGGAATAGGAATGTGTCGCGCATGGAATCATCCTTTCTCCTTACTGAGGTGGATTACAGACGCTACATGGACCGTAACCACTCTTTGCGTCCGATAAGCTAATTGGAATTTTACTCTTTGATAAGTACCTGCAACCGTCTCTATGATACTTTGCTCCGGTTTTAGTTATGTATACTGTTACAGCTTGAGGAGTTTGTTTTTGGGCTGGCGCAGGAGTTACAATCGGTGGAGCGACGGGAGCGGGAGCGGGAGCGGGAGCTACGACCTTTTGAGTGGTAGGAGTAGGGGCGGGAGTTACGACAGGAGTTGTGGCAGGCGCTTCAACAATCACCGGTACAGGGGTTGGCGTAGTAGCTTCTGGAGTAGGGGCAGCATCCTTTATAACAGGTGTATCCGGTTGTACTTGCGTTTTAACCTGTTGTGACTCCTCAGTTTTGACGGGGCTAGTGGTTGGTACGGAATTACTAGAGCATCCGTTGATAGTTAATAATAGTGCGATAAATACACCTACAATTTTCACATTCCATGAACCTTTCAAATGATTCACCCCTTTTCTTAATTTTCTTATAAATTCAATATTGTAAATCAAATCCCTTCCATGTGACAGGATTAATGGTTTTGCGACCTTTAAACATAAAAAATAAGACCCCTTGGCGTAATGCCGGGAGTCTTATCGGCGGCGTTGTATGCTACTGTTCTCTCGCCATCGCATCGAGTATCTCTAGATAATTACTTTCTGACTTACATTTCGGACATATTAAACTGTTAGAATCCTTAGGTTTACCCATGAAGCTAAAGCTCGCTGAGCAGGATGTAGTTTTTACGGCCATCGTTACCCACTGGTCAACTCGTGTGACTTCAGAGCAGTGTGGGCATTTAATAGATAGTAATTCTAGGTTGTCGTTTTCGTCCATCGACACGTCATCACCTCTCGGTTAGTTTACCATATTGTTCCGTCATTTAAATGTCGTAATATGACTTATAATGCTAAAAGAGGTAACAGTTTCAGTAGCATCAGGGCCGCCCCACCGAGCATAAGCGTATTTCCAACTGCCTTAGCTGCTTCGGGGGTAGCCTCAGGTGCAGGCGCTTCATCAGGGAGTAACGTTAGTTTTTTATCTGATGGAGCAGGTACCTTGGAGTTCTTGTTAGTTTCCTTGATGAGATCACCGCTAGTAAGGTTTTTCTTAACGGTGTCCATGAACTTCCTGAACGAGTCATTGTCTTTAAAATGTTCTCCCACGTCTACTTTGATCTCCTCTGTCACATCGCCCACTGTGCGCTTGTAAACGAAACTATCCTTAGGCGGGGAAGTTGCCTTTTGTGGCGCGAGTTCTTTGGGGGGAGTAGCTGTCAGTTTATTCTTTATCCGGTAAACGATGTACTTTCCTAACTTATCACCTATCATGCTAGATCCCATCATGTACCCTTGGTTTTCGGGTATGCCTACGACTACCATTTTGTTACTTAAGATCGTGGTCCATGCTGCCAAGGGGTAAGCGCCCATCTCTGGGGTTGACTCTAGCCAGAACAATCCTGTGACTTCCACGGGGTTATTGTTTGCATATGGGTATAGATACGTTAGAGGTTTATTGGATGCGCTAGCGGAGATGGGGTTAGCGATGGTGTAGCCGGAGATGATGAGCAGGATGGAGAGGGCTAGGGTGCGCTTGATGGACTGCTTACGCAATACAATGAACATAGTATTCACGCTCCTTCACTTTCTTAGATACTGCATCGGATCAACAGCCTTACCCGAGTACCGCACTTCAAAATGCAGATGTGGCCCAGTTGAATTACCCGTGTTTCCTGATAATGCAATAACATCCTTATCAAAAACATTCTTACCACGCTGTGTCTTAAGTTCTGAGCAATGAGCATACAAGGTTTGGAATCCTCCGCCGTGATCGATTAATATATAGTTTCCATAAATACCTGACGAGTCCACGCCAGCTTCGCGGATCCGTCCTTCTCTGGCAGCTAAGATGGGTGTTCCAGCTTCGACAGCGAAGTCTATGCCGTGATGATCGGGCGGAGAGAATTTCTGCGTAATCTCTTTTGACTTCAGGGGCCATTCTAGGTGACCACCACTAAATATTTCAGAGAACGTGCGACCGGGTAGCTTTGCTTTGGATCCGAAATTTATGATTGGGGAGTTTTCAACGTTCTCTATGGAGTCGTTAACTTTATTTCGCGTGTTGCCGACCACGTTGAGTGCGTCAGTCAGCCCTCTGACGTCTTGCTGGACTTCCTCGTAGTGACCGTTTACCCTGGCTAGGGCTGGTCCAGCGTGCTCAAAGGTAATAACGATAATCAACAAGGCTATTGGTAGGTTAATTACCCTGGCGGAACGCCTACCCTGAAACATTGTCATTAGCGCGGAAAGTAGGAACCAAAAGATAACTATGGAGACCACCTTTACGAACCAATCCATGCTACCCCCCTCCTAGTTTAGATAATTTCCTTTTGCTAGATCATTTAAGGCGATTAGCACTTTAATGAGTAAACCGATTGAAGCTAGGAGTTGGATGCTTTTTACTGCTCTCTTAACCGTATTGATCGCATCAGGATACCCAGAGAGCACGACAACAGTTTCAGCAGCCATACCAAGAATTGTTATTACTGCAATCCCCATAATGACCTGCCCATAGCCCTGAGAGTATACCCAATCGAATCCTCCCTTTAGGCCCATGTTACTAGCCTCCTTGCTTCTTCGAGCACTGGGTAATGATCCACTCTAGACTAAATATCTGAAAATCTAATCCATGTCGATTGTTCTCGCTGATCTTTTTCTTGATCTTCTCTTTAGATCCGGTAGTCACCACGTAGATACTAGGGAATCCGTCCGTGTGTTGGCGCCACCATGCAGATTTCATTCCAGTTTCAAAGAGATCGTTGTACTTCTTTACTTTCTTACCGAAATCATTTCCACTTTCAGCGCGATCGAATTCCAGGAAGAAGAACCATAGTGATTTGTCCCTAGCTTGCACGACCAAAAACGCATCTGGTTTTATAATTTTATAATCAACTTCGAAGTCAACTTGATAAATAACATCACCTTTAATCCTCTTGCCGTACTTCTCGAACCATATGACGATCCAGTTAACACCTAAACGATGCTCGATGTGAGATTGTGGCCTTTTGTCTAAGAAGTAGAAATTAGGTTCACTTATAGAATATCGTCCAGGTGGCTTAATGGCCTTGCGCTTCACTAGCATCCTTAATCTCCTATTGCACATCTGCTTACTTACGGAAGAAAAATGAAGTGAATATATCTGGTTCGTATTCAGCAATCCGTAGTGTTCTAGGCTCGCGATAACTCGACTGTCTCGGTAAGAGCAGATTTGATGATTCGTCAATTTGCATTGCGTTGTAGATGTTAGGGTTAATGGCGGGGGAGCCTTTGATTCGATTAAGTATTTTGGCAATTTCATTCTCCTCCTCTGGAAACTTCATCGTTTGAACTTCTTGTATTTCACCGAATTTATAGATTGCTCGGCCCTTTATTTTTGGCAAAAATGCTGCTTGCTTGTATCCATCACCTAATGCGATATGGCTACTCGCAATATCCGGTAAGGGTAGGGCCAGTCTAGCATCAAAGAGTTGTCTGGTATTGCTAAATTTCTCGTACTGCCACATATCTGCACTTGGGCGCTGAGTAGCGCCTATGATAGTTACGCCGGCAGCTGCACTGACCCTTGCTATTTGGTTGAAGTATTGCTGGCATTCTTTATCCTGCATCATGGTTAGTTCGTCAGCTATAATCACGATCCAGGGGATGTCGTAGCCCTTGTCGATAACCCTGTGCCAATCCTTACACTTCAGATCATTAAGTATTTTTGCCCTACCCTCTATTACAAGACAGATAAATTTAAGTAATGCCCTTTGGGATTTATGGTTAGGATCCTGGAATAAATAGATGTAATCTTTGAAGTCTTGAAAATCAACTCGCTTATAATCGATCACAAAAATCATACAGTGGCTCTTGGGGGTGTGTTTACTAGCTATGAGTAAGCTGGCAATAATGTTTAGAATCTGATTAGTTTTTCCATCCCTGGGGTTGCCGGCAATGAACAGGTAAGGGTAGTGGCTGAGATCGCCCACAACTTCACCAGTGGTAGAGTAGCCATAAGGAATAGGTAAATATTTATCAGTGTGCTTCTTAGGGTCAAACTTAAATGGATAGAGATTATTAAGCTCCATGTCTGATAGATACATCTTTACGGATCGACCTTCCTTGGAGATTCTACACTGACCCCCTATTCTTTGAGCAAATAATTCTTCACAGTCTCTTTGAAATTTCTCAAACAGTAGATCCGGAGGAAGAGACAGTACATAAAACCATTCATGCTCTTTTTCACGTTTCTCCACTAAGATTATTGGGACTAGTTTCTTTTGCTTGCCTATATACTCAGGATAAACTGAATTAAGAACTTCACGAACACTAACCGGAACATCACCCATGGCTTTTTTTAATAACCAGTTTCGATATTTCTGACCTAATCCTTCAGTAACGTTTTGAAGTTCGCCGATCATACCATATTTGTCCATGTTTCACCTTCTTGGTTTAGTGGAAACCATGCGTAGATGGTTTATCAGTCACGGTGTCCACCAGTTTAAGCCACATTACTATCTAAATGGTTTCATCCACGAATATGAACGAAACAGCCAAAGCAAAAAAGAGAAACGAATCACAATAATGATGATAAGAATTATTGTGATTCGTTAGCGGAGGGAACGGTCGTGAGGGTAACCGCTGAAGCATTTCTCCTTGGCTTCGATGGGGGAGGGGTATCCTTTTCCTCCAAAGCGAGATAGAGATCCGCCGAAAGCAGAATAACCAAAACTTCTTCCTCGTGCTTGGATTCAATGACATGGTCCTTAATGGACTTACGGATGGTTTTCTGGATCTTGAGGATGTCGAGTACGTTTGCCACTATGATCCGCTCCTTTCAGCTTTGAGATTGTTCATTAGCTCCCTGGCCACGAGTCTTGCGTCATCTGGAGTAATGGGAGGAGCTGGTGGTCGCATCGCTCCGATCTCAGTTAGTTTCATTCGGAATCCGTCCCGGAGCATATCTGCCATTTCTCCTTCCTCTAGGTTTAGGCGCTTAACAGCCTGCTGGATGTCCTTGTCTCGCTTGCGGAGCCTTGCCCTAAGAATTAATATGTCGGCCATTTTGTGTACCTCCTATGCTTCGAGTGTGTTTCGCGTGTGTCACAAATTACCTGTTGTATTTATATTGGCGTATACCCATAATATGCATGTACGCCAATAATTTATCGTAAAAAAATAGCCCTCCTTAATCGGGCCATTTATCGGGCCATAAATAGTCGACTGTTTCTCCAAGGGCATTAGCAATACGTTTTGCGACTTTAAGGGTAAAATCTGGTTTTAAATCATTTTCTATTAAACTAATTTCCTTTTGCTGAACCCCTGCGAGTTCAGCAAGATCATGTTGGGTAAGACCTTTTTGTAGCCTTACTTTTCGAACTCTATTCATATTCATCACCACAGGAAGATTATTCCACATTACCTTAGCAGATTCCTGCTTACCTTTTTCGATACTTGTACCCCCAAAGATGATCGACTGTACACCCTACGGCGTCAGCTATTTTGAATGCCGTAAGAAGCCAAATTTCCTTTTCGTCATTGACTATCTTACTTATATCTGATTGAGGAATACCAGTGCGTTTAGATAACTCCTGCTGAGTAATACGCTTAAGTAACATTTCTTTTCGTAACTGATTTATCAATCCCATCACCGAGGGAAGTATTTCTCGGGCGATGAACCCATTCCCTTTGACTGCAGACAATATATGCGTTGATATATACCATTCGACACTTAATTGTCGTATACTGTCGTAGAATAGCGCGAGATATGTACTTTTGTCCCCTTAAAGCAAACTATTTCGACTAACGAAAAGATATATACTTAAGGAGCCTAGACATAAGTGAATGACAACAGGGAGATAGGCAGGAATATCACACGCTATCGTAGATCAAAGAAGTTAACCCAGGCTGAATTAGCAAAAACGATCGGAATGAGCAAGGGATATCTTGCAGCTATTGAGGAGGGGAGAGAGCGACCTCGGATCAAAACATTGGCGAGGATTGCAGAATGCCTAGATGTAGAACTTGAAGTACTTTTGAGAGAAAAATATTGAAATACATTACGATAGATTACCCCTTGAATAAACACAGAACATGTGTTCTAATAATAGGGAATAAACGTTCCTTATTTAGCAGAAGGTAAGTCGAAAAAAGTAGGAGATGGATAAAATGGAGGCTAAGGAAAAACAGATTCACTCCAATGGTTTACTCGATAAGATCATAGAGAACTACTTAATAGAAGAAAGAGTCCTTAATACTCCACACCAAGGAGCGAGGGAATCTAAGATGGAAGAAAAGTTAATTTCCTTGAGTAAGATCATAAGGGATAAATTAGGTTCGGAGCAGAATCTTTTTATGCAGTATGAAGAATTGTCCACAATTGACGAAAACGCCTCACTCCGCGATGTATATAGGAAAGGATTTATTGATGGGGTTGCTTTACTTAGAGAGATATGTTTTAAAGCATAACATGCCTAGGAACTCATTAGGTGCTATATATAAGACACTGGCAGGACACAAATGAGTCGAAGATCCCTAATCTGCGCGGGTTTTCAATTCTCCAAACGTTAATTGTTGTGAAAATGCAAAACCCCCAAACCATTGTGGTTCGGGGGTTTTCGTGTTATTAAGCCCCTGTGAGAATCTATGAATTTCGATGGGTAATATACATATAATACACAAAAAAATTTAGATCAGATCAATTGCCTTTTTAAGTTCCTCAATATCCTTATAGGTATACACCTTTGTCGGTAATATCAGTACTCGCGTGTCCCATAATGTGTTTAATGCTCACTTTATTTGCTCCTGCATTATCCATCAGTGTTGCGAAGGTGTGCCGGCAATGACGTTCACCTCCTCCTTCGTAAGTTTTTTCGAGGCATTAGTTATGTTTTTCTATTGTATTTTGAAGAGTCCCCTAGGGGCTATTTTCTGTTTGGGCAAAGGAGGGGGAACATGACTAAGAATAAACGCAAGAAATAAGGAGCAGCTAAACCTCCACTTGTACCAATTAAGTACGAGGATACAAGTTTGATTCGTTTAAATCATATAATGCTGAGTAACCGCGGTATTAACGCCCGATGTAAAAGAAGGCCCAGGTATAAATGCCTAGGCCAACTTAGGTGGACTTAAGCTAACTCAGCATGGAGGAGTAATTATCGCGATGATTCGTAACAACAAAGCAATAATTATTAATAATGCTACTAAAATCCCTACACCTAGTAAAAGCATATATTTTCACCACCTAATCAATTTTGATTACCATAAGTGCATTCCTGATACATGTTATTCAGCATGTCCACTGAATGTTCGTGGAGTATTGATCGCATGATGCGGAGTAAGGGATAAGGCAGATAAGGCGGGGGTGAGGAGGAACCTCAGTGTAATCATCAAAAAAGAACTCGAAAGAGTAGATTTATTGCCATAAAGCAAATATAGAATATTATAGGGAGCGAAAATACAAATAAAACTTTTCCAGATGCATCATCGATCGTAAATAGAATAATGAAACCAATGAAAAATAAACCCAGGCAGAGGTAGAGCATACTATCACTCCTTCCCTTACAGGATATGCCCATAGGAAGTAATAGTGACCTTAACTGTTATGCCTAGGCTCTTTTCTTTGTGGGGAAACAAAAACCTCCCGGAGGTGGTGACATGTAGTAATGGACTGGCTATGATTCTTCCACAAGGGTAATGAACAAGAAGAAGAAATCTATTATCTTTGGGATTCTAGGTTCCTATAATTTAATGGTATCGGAACCTAGAAAAGCATTGTAGCGTAACGCTGGATACGCCCATTTATCTCGAGCAACTCGGAGAAGTATTCAACGGTAATAAGTGAGTAATATGTTATTTTAAATACGCTGCTTGTGTGTTATGACAAGCAATAATTGAAATGAACAAGCTAAATGCATATTTTGAATATCTCCCCCATAAGGTAAGACGGAATAGACTGGGGGAGGCTGATGGAAATGAGACCAATCTGGGTTGTAAGTATGAAACGACGTAGACGGGTAGTTCTGGGAATCGCTCTTGCGCTTATTATGACATTAGCCCTTGGCTGGGGATTTGGTGGACAGGATAAAAAAATATGGAGTTGGACCTTGGGAAATAGAGTTGTCGTTATCGATGCGGGTCACGGGGGTGTAGATCCAGGTGCAGTGGGCATAAGTAAAGTACTAGAGAAAGAGGTGACCTTGGCTGTATCCAAACGACTGCAAGTCCTAGTAGAGCAAGGTGGGGCTAAAGTAGTTATGGTCAGAGAAGATGACAGCGATTTAGGTACGGCACAGGGCCTTTTAAAGAGAAAACGAGAAGATTTGGCGCAACGCATCCAGCTTGCCATGGACGTCCAAGCTGAAGTATATCTAAGCATTCATGCGAACAGTTTTCCAGACGCAAAATTGACGGGTGCACAGACGTTCTATCATTCGGGTTCGCCAGAAGGGAAGTTGCTGGCTCAGGCTATTCAGCAGGAGTTGAATAGTATGACGCAGGGCAAAAGAGTGGCTAAAGGAAATCAGGATATATACGTTTTGAAAAAGGCACATCAAGCGGCAGTAACCGTCGAACTAGGATTTCTATCAAACCTTGAAGAAGAACAACTGCTTACAACTCCAGAGTATCAAGAAAAACTAGCTATTGCCATATATCAGGGTTTAAGTGTGTATTTTAGTAAGTAGTAGGGGACTTGGGACACACCAAGCTCGGTGCTTACGATGCAGAGCAAACTAAGCGTGTAAGCTCCTACTGTGGGGAGCGGGGCAAAACACGAGTGAGTATTTCGCCATATGCGCCGTCCTTAGCGCAATGGTGGCGACGCACGTCCTTGTGCGCCGCCCCGTTTTTTGGTTCGGGCTTACGCGGAAGTTTGCTATTGTGCTTACGTAAAAGCGTCGCGCTAGTGTGACGCTGCATCCCTGGCTTGGGCGGGGAACGGTAAAACGAAACGGAAGACGGGGGGGTAGACGGTGATAGAATGGAACGTAGGAGACCGCACATTTTATGTGCACCGTCTTGTGATATAGGGGCGTTTCAATGCAAGTTTAGGGACGGTTCTTGTGCAAGTTTGGGACAGTTGTTTTGAACTTGCATTTTAAAGCGCCGGAAAGGAGGGCAAGGCGCCGTAACGGCGCGACGAAATGCTATGTTGCTGCGGCCCTGTATCGGTGGTAAGCTTACACGGAATGTTATTCTGCTTTCGTAGATCGTTTTGCTTGCGCACATTAGTAAAAGAGATAGTTGGAAATGGATGGTTTTGCAGGAAAACCGTAATTTTCCGCGAATATTCTAGTTATCTAAGTGGATAAAGACAGAAATAAAACTATGTAGGCGAACCCTGCGTAGAGGAAGAAAAAGGAAGTGGTTTTGTGAGTAATTTGCCGATCATTTTATTTTTACTTGGAATTGTATTCTTGTTCCTGGGTTGGCGTTGGCAGAATCCACCCAACGAAGAAGCTATGACTGCTTTAAAGGGGCTAGCGTATTTAAAAAGAGAGATTATTCAGGTTCAGGATCAGGTGCATATTCTCGAGGACAAAATACAAACAGTGGAAAAGAACGAATCTAAGAATGCTGCCCATAGAGAGATAGAACATAAGGAAATAGAACATAGAGGAATTGAGTGTAATGAAAAAAGTCAACTTTATGAATTAAAGACCAAAGAGCAGACAGAAGGAACAAGTGGGAGTGAACGGAAACGCAATATCTCACCGAAATATCAAGAAGTGATAGAACTTGCGGCCAAGGGTCATCGTATACCTGAAATAGCTCAACAATTATTGTTAAGTCAGGATGCAGTAATGATGGTTTTGCAGACGCAATCAAAAGGAGCTGCGAAATGAGAGTAACTCGTTCCTTCTTGCTCGGCTTGAGTTCGGGGCTTATTATTAGTGCAATGTTGGCGCTAGTCATATCACCACAACAGGGACAAGCTGTGATACCTCAAGATCTAGCTTCTGTTCCATCTGTAAAGCAAGAAGCAATAAATCCACCCCTTGCGGCTGAGAAACAAGCTGATCCTCTGCCGGTTGCTGAACCTAATATACCTATTCAACAGGATTTCATTATTCCAAAAGGAGCTAGTTCGGAAAAGATCGCAGATTTATTGGTCGCTCAAGGCTTGATTAAGGATAAAAAGTCTTTCTTAGAGAGTGCTCATCAAATGGGGGCAGAAAGTCAGTTTAAAGCAGGGACATTTACTGTGTCTCTGGGTCTTACCACGGAGGAATTGATTCGTCGATTATTAAAGTGACTTAAGTGAGGAACTTAGTAGTCTGAGAACGGTCGTTGACTTTTATTATGAGATATATGCTGCTTGCAAAATTATTTGCAAGCTTTTTCTATATTGGGGGTACATTAAGATAGACTGGGAATTTGGCTGATGTGAGGGAGACTACCTTTCACCAAGGGGTTTGGCTTCTTTTGAGTGAATTACTCGGAGGAGAGAATCAAGATAGGGGGTATAAATCTATGCAAAAGAATGTCATCAGGATTATTGGTGTACCTATTGATTTGGGGGCTGGTCGGCGCGGGGTAGATATGGGCCCTAGTGCAATTCGTACTGCTGGTTTAAATGAGCGTTTACGACAGTTGGGATGGGATGTAGAGGATTTTGGCAATGTTGAGGTTCCAGTTCAGGAGGAGCTTGAAATCAAGGATAAGCGGCTTAAATATTTGCCGGAAATCGTAAAAGTTAACGAACAGCTCCATCTCATGGTGTCCGAGGCAATGAAAGAGGGGGTTATACCGGTAATTCTCGGTGGAGATCATAGTCTAGGAATCGGTTCTCTTGCAGGTCTGGCGTCAGACGGACGTCATTTCGGATTGATTTGGTTTGATACACATGGAGACTATAACTCACTTGCAACAACAGACAGCGGCAATATCCATGGAATGCCCTTGGCTGTGGCTAACGGTATTGGGGCACCAGAATTAACGTCAATTGGGGGAGAACATAAAAAAATTAGTGAGGAGAATACGGTGATTATTGGGGCCCGTGAAATAGATCCCCAAGAGAGCGAAATGCTACACCAATCTAAGATCACTGTGTTTACAATGCGGGACATTGATCAATTAGGTATGCAGGAGGTTATCTCCCAGGGCATAAAGATTGCTTCTCGAGGGACAGATGGAATTCATGTGAGTTTTGATTTAGATGTTATTGATCCTGAGGAGGCGCCTGGCGTCGGGACGCCCGTTCTCGGAGGGATTACGTATCGAGAGGCGCATTTAGCGATGGAACACTTGGCAGATTCTGGCCTTGTATTAAGTATGGAGGTAGTAGAAGTTAATCCGATTCTAGATAATAGGAATAAAACCGCCGAACTAGCAGTGGGACTGATATGTTCGGTTTTTGGAAAACGAATTTACTGATTTCAGGTTGCAAATGAAATTGGATGAGAGGAATTGAGTCAATGAGTGCAGAAGATAAAGTGTTAAGAAATACAATGGAACTTGTGCAAGATGAACTATCACTTGATGTTTGGCTTCTTTAGGAAGCTTCTCAATTGAGAAGAAACTATTAAGCTTAGTCATACGTACATAGAGTGAGGGAATATTAAGAGTTAGAGTTTGAGTTAGATTTAGAACTCAGGATAGGAGCTAAAGTGGTATGGAAGATGCCGAGATCATTCGGCAAGTACTCGACGGCCATCACGAAAAATTTGCAGACCTTGTAGAGCGTTATCAAATACCGCTAATTCATTTTTTGCGGAGAACTCTCGGCACGGATGAGGAGGTTTTCGACTGCGCTCAGGAAGCATTTCTAGCAGCCTACCGAAATCTAAGTCGATACTCTGAGGTGCATCCATTTCGTGCTTGGTTATACACTATCGCTCGGAATAAAGCTCTTGACCTTTTGCGTAAACGGCGAAGAGAGGTACCTCTCTTCCCAGATGAAAACTTGATTGATCATCAACCCATGCCAGAGGAGGTCTTGCTTGCAAAAGAACAAGTCTCCCTGCTTGCGGAAGTGTTAAACGAGCTCCCAGAACATTATCGACTGGCACTCTATTTGCGTTTTCATCAAGAACTATCGTACGAGGAAATAGCCTTAGTGTTAGACGTCCCAATAAGTCGTGTCAAGACCTACCTCCATCGGGGAAAAGAAAAACTGCGTAAGCACTTGGAAAGGCGGGATATCCATGAAGGAGATGGACAAGGCGTTGTTGACTCAACTGTTTCAAGATAAACCCATTCCCGGTACAGTGCTAGAACATTTTCAAACACAGCTTATAGCTCAGATAGTGGCCAATCCTGTGGATTTTGGAAAGGAAAAACGCATTGTCGAGCTTAGAAAGTGGGGTATCGGGCTAGTCATTAGTTTAATGGTCGCGGGATTAGCTTTTGGGGTCTTTTTATGGTTTGAACGTAATATAGTCTTTCAAGGATTAAATGCGCTATGGTTTATGGTATCTGGATTAACTTATGTTTCTGATCTGCAGCAAATTGGACACGTAATACTAGAGAAGTTGATACTCTTAAGGGAGTTGGAGACAGGACTAAGTCTTCTGTGGGGGGTTATTTCATGGCCAATATTCGGGTTAGTATCCGTTTTTGTAATATTTAGGAGTGCGAATCAAGTTCAGAATGAAAAACCCTCTATCTAAAAAGTTAAAATGGGATTAAACTGTAATCGTGGGAAGTAATTAGTCATTATGCCCTAGAGCAAATCAATAAAGAGAAGAAGAGAAGAAGAGAGATGGGATACTCCATGGATGCAATAAAGGAGTTTTTCAGGGATCAGGCACAGTATCTCCGCAAAGATGTATGGGAAGTTGCGCGCCAGATTGGGGAACATCCAGAACTTGGATACAAGGAATATTTTGCGGCTGAGGTGTTATGCTGTTATCTTCAGAAACATGGGTTTGAAGTAAAACGTGGGATCTCTGGGGTAGAAACGGCCTTTTTGGCCCGATTTAAAGGTACACGTCCAGGCCCACGGATTGCTTATTTGGCGGAATATGATGCCTTACCAGGTGTGGGGCATGGCTGCGGTCATAACTTAATAGGAGCTGCCAGTGCAGGTGCAGCAGTCATCTTGAGTAAGAGTTTGGAACTAGCGGGTGAAATTTTAGTGATTGGTAGTCCAGCTGAAGAAACAAGTGGAGCGAAAGTGACTTTAGTTGAAAAAGGGATCTTTAAGGATGTTGACGCTGCAATAATGTTTCATCCAGGTAGTCAAAACGTTCCTGTAATTTCCAGCTTAGCTTTGGATGCGTTGGAATTTACATTTCATGGAAGAGCTGCCCATTCTGTAGCAGCTACTTCTTTCGGTATAAATGCGTTAGATGCTCTCATCAATTTCTTCGTTGGGATCAACGCATTAAAAAAGCAGATTCCTCAAGATATGAAAGTTAATGGAATTATCACTGAGGGAGGAACTGCCCCCAATATTATCCCTGAACGAGCGGTTGCACGTTTTTATATACGAGCAAGAAAACGTAAAGACTTGGATGAATTGAGAGAACAAGTAATTCGTTGCGCTGAAGGGGCAGCCACCATGGTCTCAGCAAAGATGACTTGGCAGAAATTCGAGTTTTCTTATGATGAAATGCATACGAATCTGGCCTTGGCTGAGTGTTTTACTAAAAACCTGCACGAGTTGGGAATTCAGCAAATTGCTCCTCCTCAAACCGCAATGGGCTCTGTAGACATGGGAAACGTGAGTCGCGCTGTTCCGGCGATTCATCCCTATTTAACGTTAGGAATGGGCACAGAGATTCCACATACCCGGGATTTTGCCCAAGCGGCCCTTTCTCCTGATGGGGAGAGTTTAGTTATGTTGGCAATGCTTGCGCTCGCTTTAACGGGCTGGGACGTTGTAAGTGATAACAAGCTATTACAACAGATGAAGCGGGAGTTTCTTACAGTGAAGTGATTTTGGTGACATCATAATTAATACATACAAAATTGGGAACCATAGATAGGTTAGTATAAAAGAGGGGAGAGGACCCCTCTTTTTTAGCGGTATAGTATTGAATGTTTATACAATTAAATGTATAATTATAAATGAATATTTTAATGAGAGTTTTAAGGCACTTATCCAAGAGCTAAAATGACTAGAATAGTTCGCTATCTGAACCTTGTGCTGGACAGTTAGTCAGAAGATAAATAAAATTTTGGTTGGCGCTGAACCTCAGCTAAGGCGGCCGCCAAGTCGTACTTATGCTTCCAGAAAGCATATAAAGACAGTTTTACTCTTATCGTATAGAAAAGAGTAAATCCGAAGATTGGAGGGTTATGACATGAAGGTTGGTGTACTAGGGGCCACGGGATATGCAGGACAGGAATTAGTCCGTTTGTTGAAACGCCATGAGGAAGTGGGGGACCTGTATCTCGCTTCCTCCAGCGTAGCGGGGGAGGATTATGAATCAGTATATCCACATTGGAGCGGTCAAAGAGTGGGGATTTTGCAGGATGAAAACGTACCAGATCTTGATGTGCTATTTTGCGCACTCCCACATGGGTTGACGGCGGCAAGAACCAGTGCATTTTTAGCACGCAACATTAAAGTCATTGATCTAGGGGCAGACTTTCGGTTGAATTCTGCCCAGGTTTATGAGGAATGGTATAAGGTTAAGCATCCCGCATCAGAGCTTCTTAAAGATGCGGTATACGGGTTGCCGGAGCTTTATCGTGAGCAAATTAGGGGACAATCCCTAATTGCAAATCCGGGTTGTTATCCAACAGCAACCTTACTTGCCCTAGTTCCTCTGCTCCGCCATAACTTGCTTCAAACAAATTATTTAATTATTGATGCCAAGTCGGGCGTATCCGGGGCTGGTCGTGGGGGCGGGTTAGGCACGCACTATGCTGAAGTTAATGAAAACTTTAAGGCTTACGGGGTAGGAAATCATCGCCATACCCCAGAAATAGAACAAGAACTGTCTCGAGCTGCCAAAGTGCCACTAACCGTGAATTTTACGCCTCATTTAGTTCCTATGACGCGGGGCATGCTGGTCACGATTTATGCTGCGGTTCAGCCAGGGATTCAAGAGGAGGACCTTCGGGAGTGCTGGAAAGAACAGTATGAGCGAGAGGAGTTCGTACACGTTTTACCTCTAGGGGCATGGCCCCAGACGAAATTTGCCAGTGGAAGCAACAATGCTTTTTTACAATTGACAGTGGATCAGAGAACTGGAAATGTCATCATTGTGGCAACGATTGATAATCTGATGAAAGGGGCAGCAGGCCAGGCAATTCAAAATATGAATCTGGCGATGGGATACCCTGAGAGCCAAGGAATTTCTGGAACTGCCCTCTGGCCCTGATTAGTGCAAGCCGGGGAAACGGTTCCCGTGCAAGCTGGGGGACGGTTCCTGAACTTGTATCGATCCTGACTTGAATCGCATAGAGATCTTTCTTCGATTTTTCATAGAGATATGTAAGTAATTGTAGGCTTTGATAGTTAGTGGGACTGCCAGCATTTGGGGTTGGCACTAGCCTGGATTTATACTTGGGCTAAGTGAAGGAGAGTGTAAATTAGTGGATAACAATAGTATAGCTTGGAAGTTTATTAACGGGGGAGTAGCTGCCCCGAAGGGATTTTATGCAGTTGGCGTCCAGGCAGGAATTAAGGCTAAGGATAAATATGATGTGGCGTTGGTTTTCTCCCAAGTTCAAGCTCAAGCTGCCGGTGTTTATACTCGGAATTTGGTCAAAGCACACCCTCTTTATCTAACGCAGCGCCATTTGCAGAATGGTTTAGCCCAAGCAATTGTAGTTAATAGTGGTAACGCCAATGCGTGTGTTGGAGTAGCTGGCGATCATGCCGCTCTGGCGATGGCTCAAGTGGTAGCAACGTTTATGGCTGTACCTGCTGAGGATGTTCTCGTGGCTTCAACTGGTGTGATTGGGGTCGAGATGCCGATTGATCGAGTCTTAAGTGGAATTCGGGCGGCAAGTGCAGAGCTCCTCGGAGATATGGTCAAGGGGATTCGTGAGCCAAAGGAGATTTCAGAGAACGGAGCGCATCGGGCAGCATTAGCGATTATGACGACGGATACGACAGTCAAAGAACGTGCGTATGAACTTCCTTGTGAGGGAGGAGTGGTCCGCCTAGGGGGGATGGCTAAAGGATCTGGAATGATTCATCCGAATATGGGAACCATGTTGGGTTTCCTGACGACGGATGCTAACATTGCTTCTTCGGAATTGCAGCGTATCTTACGTGAAGCGGTTGACGAAAGTTTCAACATGGTGACCGTAGATGGGGATACCAGCACCAATGATATGGTCCTCTTTTTGGCGAATGGGGCCTCAGGTATGACCCTGAGCAAAGAAGAGTTGTCTAACTTTGAGAATATGGTGAAGACGATGTGCATTCAGCTGGCTCAAGACATTGCCCGAGATGGAGAGGGAGCCAGTAAATTTATGGAGGTCAAGGTATTCGGAGCGAAAACAAAAGAAGACGCCCAAAAAATTGCGAAGAGTATTTGCGGCTCTAGCTTAGTAAAAGCAGCCCTCTTCGGAGAAGATGCAAATTGGGGTCGTATTTTTACGGCAGCAGGGTACGCTGGAGCAGAGTTTAACCCAGAAAAGGTTGATATCTTGCTAGGGGATTTAATCGTTGCACAAGCGGGAAGAGGAGTAGCGTTTTCAGAAGAAAAGGCTAAAGAAATTCTTGCTTTGAAAGACGTTCATATTAGATTGAACCTTCATATGGGAGAAGAACAGGCAACTGCCTGGGGGTGTGATCTGACCCACGAGTACGTCACCATTAATGGGAGTTACCGAACTTGAGATGGGAGGGTAAAGAATTGACACCGATGGAACAGGGATTAGGCAAAGCTCGAGTTTTAGTAGAAGCCCTTCCCTATATTCAGAAATTTGCAGGAAAGACCGTCGTCATTAAGTATGGCGGGCACGCCATGATTGATCCAGTCTTGAAAGAGTCGGTCATAATGGATGTCTTGCTTTTGCATTCTGTGGGAATTCGGCCAGTAGTCGTGCACGGCGGCGGACCAGAGATCAACGCCATGCTGAAGAAAGTAGGGATTGAAAGTCAATTTGTACGGGGTTTAAGAGTTACTGATGCCCAAACCATGGAGATTGCACAAATGGTTTTGTTAGGAAAGTTGAACACAGAGATGGTATCTCTTCTCAATCGCTTTGGTGGGAAGGGTGTCGGTTTATCCGGGAAAGATGCGCAACTCCTCATAGCTACTAAGAAGCCCATGCAGATGGCAAATAGCCAAGGGCAGATGGAAGATGTTGATTTGGGGTGTGTTGGAGAAATACAGAGTGTCACGCCCGATATTTTGAACACCTTACTGGGACATGGATATATCCCCGTCATTTCTCCAGTTGCCAGTGGAGAAAATGGGGAAACGTATAACGTGAATGCGGATACTGTTGCGGGGAAAATTGCTGAGGCACTGAAGGCAGATAAGTTACTTTTATTGACAGATGTGAGTGGCATACTGCGCGATGTTACGGATCCGGACTCCCTTATCTCTACTATTTCCAGAGGGGAAGTCGATCAGCTTACAGCCGAAGGAATCTTAACCGGCGGGATGTTACCTAAAGTAGAGTGTGCAGTTTCCGCTTTGGAGGGTGGAGTTGGAAGTGTGCATATCTTAGACGGGCGCCTAAGTCATGCTATTTTACTGGAACTGTTTACAGATGGTGGAATCGGAACGATGTTCAAAGGCATCTGATTACTGATTGCCAGAAATCAGTAATCAGATGCCAGAATTAGTTGGTTCGAGGTTCGAGGTTCGAATGAGAATATGAATATTAGATATATGAAGATCAATATTGAAAAGATGGGGGGATTAAACTTGAAACAATTAGAAGGGTTATCAAGCGAGGTAATTATCGAACGAGGGAAAAATGCAGTCATGAATACCTATGGCCGCCTACCAATGACGATCGTCAAAGGAGACGGAGCCTGGGTTTGGGACACGGAAGAAAAGCGTTATTTAGATTTTTTGACAGGGCTAGCGGTTAATTCACTGGGACATAGTCATCCAGCGATCGTACGTGCTGTCCAAGAGCAGGCCAAAGAGATTATGCACACCTCAAATTTGTACTGGATACCAAACCAAGTCGCCTTGGCTGAGCGCTTGGTGGAAAATTCCTTTGCGGATAAAGTGTTCTTTTGCAACAGTGGAGCGGAGGCGAATGAAGCGGCTTTTAAGCTAGCCCGTAAATATGCTAAGAAAAACTTTGGAGCCCACAAATATGAAGTAGTCACACTGGAAAATTCATTTCACGGTCGAACCTTGGCAACCCTCACGCTCACAGGTCAGACTAAATATCAAGAAGGGTTCGATCCGCTTCCAGTAGGATGCTCTTATGCAAAATTGAACGATCTTGAAAGTCTAAAGGCTAAAGTGAATATTAACACAGCAGCAGTCTTTATTGAGCCCATTCAGGGAGAAGGGGGCGTGCTTCCTGCTTCTCTTGAGTTTTTACAAGGAGCACGAGAGCTGTGTGATCAATTTGATGCTCTGTTGATTTTTGATGAGGTACAGTGTGGCATTGGACGGACAGGGAAACTCTTTGCCTATGAGTGGAGCGGTGTGGTTCCAGATATCATGACCTTAGCTAAAGCCTTGGGCGGTGGAGTACCAATTGGAGCCATGTTGGCCACAGATAAAGTTGCCAACGCTTTTCAGCCTGGAGATCACGCGTCAACCTTTGGGGGAAACCCTTTGGCGACTGCCGCAGGGTGCGCAGTCTTGGATGTGATGCTCGAGGATGGATTCATGGCAGGGGTTCAGGAACGCTCCGGTTATTTTCAAAAGGGACTTGAAGAACTGGCCAGTAAGTATCTGACCGGAGATCCCGTCCGAGGACAGGGATTTATTATAGGGTGGCCTGTCTCTAAGTTGGGCCCCGAGATCGTAGAGGCTTGCCGACTAAACGGGCTTCTTATCAACTGTGTTGGTGGCAAGATCTTGCGTTTCCTCCCCCCTCTGATTGTCGAAAAACCAGAGATGGATAAGGCACTGGAAATTTTGGATGCAGTATTTTCTGAACTCTGGTAATCAGAAGCCAGAAATCAGAGCCCAGAATCCAGAGTCGGTAGGCGAAGATAGAAGATAGAAGGAGAAGTTGAATTACTAAATGGCTTGAGCTAGGTAACAAACAAATAGGTAGAGATTATAGGGGCTTAGAAGATGATAAGGATTTTTCTCCAAGGAGGGATGGAATGAAAGCAGCACTCGTACTTGAAACAGGGAAAATTTTAATGGGGGAGTCATACGGGGCAATCGGAGAGGCCTTTGGAGAAGTTGTATTTAACACAGGTATGACTGGCTACCAAGAGGTACTGACCGACCCCTCTTACTCAGGACAGATGGTATGTATGACCTATCCCCTCATTGGGAATTATGGAATAAATCGAATGGATGACCAATCGGAAAAGGCCCAGGTTCAAGGATTTATCGTGAAAGAGGCCGCCCGTAATCCAAGTCATTGGCAGATGGAAAAGAACCTTTCCAGGACGTTAGCACAGGCTGGAGTTGTGGGGATCAAAGGGATTGATACTCGTGCTTTAACGCGAATTATCCGGGAACACGGGGTCTTGCGTGGGGTGATTACGACTGAAACTGAGCACCTAAGTGAATTGATCCCAAAGGTGAAAGCGTGGCTTGTTCCAGCAGATGTTGTGGCTAAGGTCAGTACCTCAGAAATCTACACCTTACCCGCAACTCAAACTGTGAAAAGTTCACAACATGTCGTGGTCCTTGATTTCGGAATTAAGAAAAATATCTTGCACGCGATGCAAGAGAGTGGATTTCGTTTGACAGTAGTTCCCCATACCACAACAGCCACGCAAATTTTAGACCTGCAACCAGATGGCGTCTTTCTGTCCAATGGGCCAGGAGACCCTAAGAGCGTCGAAGTAGGAATTGAAACAATTCGAGGGCTAATGGGTGAACGCCCAGTCTTCGGTATCTGCCTGGGGCATCAACTCTTGTCGCTTGCTCTGGGAGGAGACACCTATAAGATGAAATTTGGGCATCGAGGTGGAAATCAACCGGTGCAAGATCTCAATACGAAACGAGTGACGATTACTTCACAGAATCATGGCTATGCCATTGCAGAAGAAAGCTTGGAGCAGACCCCACTCTACGTAACACACCGCAACCTCAATGATCAAAGCGTCGAAGGAGTGAAACATCGAGAGTTGCCTGTCTTTTCGGTTCAATATCATCCGGAAGCTGGGCCAGGACCGAGCGAATCCCTCTATCTATTTGATGAGTTTGCACAACTAATGCAAGAATGGAGGGCTCAACATGCCACTTAACCCGGCGTGGAAAAAAGTCCTTGTCATAGGGTCTGGCCCTATTGTGATTGGGCAAGCAGCAGAATTCGATTATGCTGGAACCCAAGCGTGCAAAGCCCTTCGTGAAGTGGGCGTCGAAGTTATACTGGTTAACAGTAATCCGGCAACCATCATGACGGATGTCAAAACCGCAGATATCACCTATATCGAACCTCTCTTGCCTGATCGGTTAGAGGAGATTATCAGGAAAGAAAAGCCGGATGCTCTGTTGCCCACACTCGGTGGTCAAACAGGACTTAATCTAGCGATGGAATTAGAACGCTGCGGGGTTTTAAAACGTTATGACGTAGACCTCATTGGCTGTAATGCTGAAACAATTTACAAAGCGGAAGATCGGGATGCCTTCAAGGAAACAATGCTTTCACTAGGTGAACCAGTGGCCCAAAGTGTGATTGTGACGACCCTTGAAGAAGGGGAGAAGTTCGCCAATAAGCAGGGATTTCCGTTAATAGTACGACCAGCTTATACCCTTGGAGGTACCGGTGGTGGGATTGTTAAAAACTCCACACACTTAGAAGAAATTTTGCAAAGAGGACTGCAGGCCAGCCCGATTGGACAATGCCTTGTGGAGCGAAGCGTAGCTGGGTGGAAGGAAATCGAGTATGAAGTTATGCGAGATGGGGCGGATAACTGCATAACAATTTGCAATATGGAAAATATCGATCCTGTAGGAATACATACTGGGGATAGTATCGTTGTTGCGCCGTCGCAAACTCTGAGCGATGTAGAATATCAGATGTTGCGGGCATCCGCATTAAAAATCATTCGGGCGCTAGAGGTTAATGGTGGGTGCAATGTTCAATATGCCCTGAATCCGATGAGTAGAGAATATGTTGTGATTGAGGTTAATCCTCGAGTAAGTCGCTCTAGTGCGCTCGCTTCGAAAGCAACCGGATATCCCATTGCTAAAATGGCCGCACTTTTATCAGTAGGATTTACCCTGCCAGAATTAACTAACCCTGTAACTGGCAATACCAGTGCTTGCTTTGAACCAGCGCTAGACTATGTGGTGGTCAAGTTCCCTCGTTGGCCTTTCGATAAGTTTCCTGCGGCAGACCATCGTCTTGGTACGCAAATGAAAGCGACCGGAGAAGTGATGGCCATGGAGCGGACCTTGGAAGGAGCTCTGTTAAAAGCAACGCGCTCTTTGGAAGTTGGAACTGTGGGACTCCGAATTGATGATTCCGGTCGCTGGACGGAGATGGAGATCGAAGACAAACTTAGTCGTGCTGACCATGAACGGTTTTTTGCAATAGCTGAAGCATTTCGACGGGATTGGACCATCGTGGAAGTGCAAATGCTTACCCAAATAGACCCCTTTTATTTGCATAAAATCAGAGACCTAGTTTTACTTGAACAGCGTTTGCAAAGTGAGTCGTTGACAACGGAGTTATTGCGTTTCGCTAAAGTCCAAGGATTTTCTGACTTAGCGATTGCTAAACTTACGGGGCGCTCAGAAGAAACGATTCGTTCCATGCGCTTAGCAGACCAAATTGTTCCTGTCTACAAGACCGTGGATACGTGTGCCGCCGAGTTTGCTTCGGCAACGCCTTATTACTATTCTTGTTATGAAGAAGAAGACGAAGTTTCGATAAGTACTGGCCCCAAAGTCGTCGTCTTAGGCTCAGGACCTATCCGGATCGGACAAGGGATCGAATTCGATTATTGCTCCGTCCATGCACTCTCGGCTTTGCAAGAAGCGGGTGTGGAAGCTATTATGATAAACAATAATCCAGAAACGGTCTCGACAGATTTTGATACCGCAGATAAACTTTATTTTGAGCCTTTGACCTTGGAAGATGTGCTACATGTTTTGCATAAGGAAAAAGCAGATGGAGTTTTGGTTCAATTTGGAGGACAGACGCCCATCAATTTGGCAGGTCGATTGACCCAAGCTGGGATTAGGATTCTAGGTACACAGGTTGATGCGATTGATATGGCAGAGGATCGGGAACGTTTTGCAGCGCTTTTAAGTCAATTAGGAATCCCCCAGTCCGAAGGGAGAAGCGTTACTGCGGTAGAGCAGGCCAAAAAAATTGCAAAGGAACTCGAATTTCCGGTAATTGTTCGTCCGTCTTACGTCATCGGAGGACGGGCCATGCAAGTGGTGGAAAACATCAATGAACTCGAAGACTATTTACGAAGGGCGATCCACCTATCTCCCGAACATCCGATTTTAGTAGATAGATACTTAGAAGGAAAAGAAGTTGAAATTGATGCGGTCTCAGACGGAGAAACCACTGTAATAGCGGGTATCATGGAACACATCGAGCGAGCGGGAGTTCACTCAGGGGATAGCTTGGCAGTCTATCCACCCCAAAGCTTATCGCCTGCTGAAATTGAACAAATTGCAGATTTTACATGCCGTCTAGCAGCAGGAATTGGGATCAGAGGACTAATTAATATTCAATTCGTCGTTGTTAGAGGTAAAGTGTTTGTACTAGAAGTGAACCCCAGGGCCAGTCGTACTGTGCCTATCCTTTCTAAAGTCACGGGGATCCCCTTAGTCAACTTGGCAGTCCAAGTGTCCCTAGGGAAGAAATTGAAGGATATGGGTTACGCACATGGTCTTGCACCAGAGGCACCGTTTGTTGTAGTTAAAGCCCCGGTTTTTTCCTTTGAAAAGCTGACAAAGGTCGAAACGTCATTGGGCCCGGAAATGAAATCGACCGGTGAGGTCTTAGGGATGGATACTCAATTTGGGCATGCATTAGCGAAAGCCTTCGCGGCCTCACATATTCCTCTTCCGAAAGATGGTAACATTTTAGTTTCTGTGGCGGAAAAGGATCGCCCAGAGGCTATAACTCTAGCCTTGCAATTGGCTCAACTTGGCTTCGGAGTCAAAGGAACGGGGGATACAGCCAAGGCTCTTGCCTTGTGTGGGGTAGCAGTCGAAGAGGTGAGTGAAGCTAGTGAGGCCTTAAGGGAAGCTATTCGACTGCGAGAATTTGCCTTTATTCTTAGTACCCCGACCAAAGGAACACCGGAGAGAACAGGTTATTTGCTGAGGAGATTAGCAGCCGAACATGGAGTTCCCTGCTTTACGTCAATGGATACAGCGAAAGCAGTTGTTCGGGCACTGCAAGAAATGCGGAGTCAGACGACTCCTCAAGTACTATCATTGCAAGAGTATTTGGCGTTGTAGAAAAGATTCGAATACGATAAGAAACTCCTGCTAAACGAGCAGGAGTTTTCTTTAGCTATAAAGCGTGGCAAAGGGACGTTTTGTTTGCCACGCTTGGAGAAAAGTGATAACATATAATCAGAGCTTGGCAAGGGGACGTTTCGTTTGCCACGGTGGGGAAAAGGTGATAAATCAGTATAGTTGGGTGGTGATAATGTGCCGAGAACAGCGCGGGAAAAAAGCCAAACGGGGATATACCACTTAATGCTTAGAGGGATCGATAAAAGAGATCTCTTTCTAAAGGATTCAGAGTATCAGAAGTTTGTTGATTACATTCAAAAGGCAAAAGATAAGTGCGAATTCACGATATACGCATACTGCTTGATGACCAATCACATACATCTTTTAATAAAAACACAGACAGAAACACAAGATGTTGGAGATATCGTTAGAAGGATAACTGTTGGATATGCGCAGTATCATAATTTTCAAAACGGTAGAACGGGGCACCTTTTTCAAAACAGATTTAGGAGTGAAATCATAGATAACGATGTATACTTCCTCGAAGTATTAAGATATATTCACCAAAATCCTCTAAAAGCAAGAATGGTAAAAAATATTGAAGATTATCAATGGAGCAGTTTTAATGCGTATTTGGGTACAGAAAATATATTGGTCGAAACAAAGTTTGTATTAAGTTTTTTTAAGGATACCAAAGACTTTGTGACTTTCATGAAGCAGTTGAATAATGATCAATGTCTAGAATATAATCTGAAAACAAGATATACAGACGAAGATTTAAAGGAATTTGTCTCTTCTTTTGTAGATATTAGTTCTTTAAATCAACTAGATATTGGATCCAGAAATGAATTACTGGCAACTATAAAAGAGGTTACCACATCAAGCAACAGACAGTTATCAAGAGTTCTTAATATTGGAAGAGGGATCATCGAAAAAGTTCATCAGAAATGATGGCACACAAAACGTCCCGCGGCTTAGTGCTCACGACCTACATGGCTTATGGCCTAAAAATAGATAGAGCATAATACTGTTTATAACAGAAGGAGGTTGGCTATTGCTTAATAAAAAACAACGAATTCAAAACACCCTTAAAAGAATACTATTTCTCATGATTGGTTCTGCCCTTGCTGGGGTTGGATTAGAAATTTTTCTAATACCTAATAACGTAATTGATGGTGGAATTATAGGTATATCGATCATGGCAGGGTATCTTACACAATGGCCTGTAGGTTTGTTTATCTTCATTTTGAACATTCCATTTTTTATCTTTGGATATCTACAGATCGGAAAATCATTTACTATTTCTACTGTATTTTCAGTCGCTATGTTGTCTATGTGGGTTAGTGTTTTGCATCCGGTACCAGGGATTACTCAGGATGTCTTTCTGGCTTCCGTTTTCGGAGGAATTGTTCTAGGAATTGGGGTTGGGTTGATCATTCGCTATGGTGGTTCTTTAGATGGGACTGAGATTATCGCCATAGTACTCGATAAGAAAAGTGCATTTTCTGTGGGTGAAATAGTGATGTTCTTTAACCTTTTTATATTAAGTAGTGCGGGAATGGTTTTCGGGTGGGATAGAGCAATGTACTCACTTGTTGCCTATTTCATAGCTTTCAAAGTCATTGACCTTACTATTGAAGGATTAGACGAATCTAAGGAAATCATGATTATCTCTGACAAATACGAAGAAATCGCTGAAGTTCTGATGGCGAGATTGGGCAGAGGGGTTACTCGGCTTCTGGGAGAAGGGGGTTTCACAGGAGATTCAAAGAGTGTGCTATACTGTGTAGTTACGCGTCTGGAAGTTTCTAAGCTAAAATCAATCCTGAATGAAATCGACGAGGACGCTTTTGTCACAATTAGTAGTGTCCATGAAGTCATGGGCGGTAGGTTCAAAAAGAAAGCCATTCATTAGCTTGGATTTTACGAAGACCCTGGACACGCTTTTAAAGCTCCTACTAGTTTAGGCTGGTAGGAGCTAGCTTTGTGGTCAACCTTCGACGGGTAGATCAGAACAACAGATAAAAACAAATGTCAATTATTCGCAAACTGTGAAAGCATATTTTTGTATTGCATTATTATACATTAAAAGGTATAATAATGCATAATAGAGGAGTGGATGAGATATGAAAACAATTGAACGATCATTATTTAAAGGACGGGACTTTATATCACTTCATGATTTTTCCCAGGCTGAATTAAGTTGCATCTTAGATGTGGCTAAAGAACTCAAAGCAGATCAAAAAGCCAGACGTCCTCATACAGTTCTTCAGGGCAAGACCTTGGGTATGATTTTTACGAAGTCTTCTACGCGGACCCGCGTTTCTTTTGAAGTAGGGATGTACCAACTTGGGGGGCATGCGCTCTTTCTGAGTGGCCGAGATATCCAACTAGGAAGAGGAGAAACAATCGCTGATACAGCGCGTGTTCTTTCTCGAATGGTCGACGGCATTATGATTCGGACATTTAGCCACCAAGAGGTTTTAGATTTGGCGGAGTTTGCTACTATCCCGATTATTAACGGACTAACTGACCTGTTACATCCCTGTCAGGTTCTTGCAGATCTGATGACAATACAGGAACATAAAGGTCGCTTAGCAGGCTTAAAGCTAGCCTACGTTGGAGATGGGAACAATATGGCTCATTCTCTGATGTTTGGTTGTGCTAAAATGGGATTACATGTCTCAATTGCTTCCCCTCAGGGTTATAAGCCTGATCCGTTGATTGTTGCTATGGCCCAGGAAGATGCCAAAAATAATGGTGGGTTAGTAGAAGTGGTGGATGATCCCTTAGAGGCCATAAAAGGTGCCGATGTGCTTTACACGGACGTTTGGGCAAGTATGGGTCAAGAAGAAGAGGCTAAGGTGCGTAAAGCGGCTTTTGAAGGATATCAGATCAATTCAAACTCTTTAAAACTCGCGAACCAATCCGCTATCGTACTGCATTGTCTTCCGGCTCACCGTGGAGAGGAAATTACCGATGATGTGATTGAAGGTGCTCAGTCTGTCGTCTTTGACGAAGCAGAAAATCGTCTCCATGCTCAAAAAGCGATTATGGCATTAGTTATGTAATTGATAATTGATGGATGACAGCAACATGTAGTACAATTAAGGATAAATAAAAACATCGTGTAGATTATATACTATACACAATACATTCACACGATTCTTTAAAAAGAGGGAGATAGACATGAAAAAGGTTGTTTTAGCATATTCCGGTGGGTTGGACACGTCCATAATTATTCCTTGGCTTAAGGAAACGTACGGGTATGAAGTGATTGCCATGGCGGCAGACCTCGGGCAAGGGGAAGAGTTGGCTCCGTTGCAGGAGAAGGCTATTAAAAGCGGTGCAAGTAAATTGTATATTGAAGATCTGCGAGAGGAATTTCTTACGGAATTTATCTTTCCCACGCTAAAGGCAGGTGCAGTTTATGAAGGAGACTATCTCTTGGGAACTTCGTTTGCTCGTCCTCTGATTGCTCGTCGTTTAGTGGAAATCGCTGAGAAAGAAGGAGCAGTGGCGATTGCCCATGGCGCAACTGGTAAAGGAAATGATCAAGTGCGCTTCGAACTGAGTGTTAAAGCCCTTAACCCAGACTTAGAGATTATTGCCCCTTGGAGGATTTGGGATCTCAAATCTAGGGAAGATTGCATCGACTATGCTGAAGCGCGTGGAATTCCAGTTCCGGTAACGAAAGATCGTCCCTATAGCATGGATCGTAACCTTTGGCATTTGAGCCATGAAGGTGGAGATTTGGAGGATCCTTGGAATGAACCCAAACGTGACCTTTATCTATTAGGTGTTTCTCCAGAGGATGCGCCTGATGAGGCAACATACCTTGAACTTGGGTTTGAACAAGGGGTTCCAACCACCTTAAATGGCGAGAAGATTGCTCCAGTCGCTTTATTGGAAACCCTCAATGAAATGGGTGGAAAAAACGGCATCGGAATTGTCGATATGGTTGAAAACCGCCTAGTCGGCATGAAATCGCGTGGTGTATATGAGACTCCAGGTGGAACAATCCTCTATATGGCACACCAGGCTCTGGAACATCTCACGCTTGACCGCCTTACACTTCATTACAAAGAACAATTAGCCTTAAAGTATGCAGAAATAGTTTATGACGGAGTGTGGTATTCTCCCCTGCGTGAAGCTTTAGATGCCTTTGTCAATGTAACTCAGAAAAACGTTACAGGTATAGTACGCGTGAAATTGTACAAAGGAAATTGCACCTCAGCAGGTGTGAAATCCCCTTACTCCCTCTATAATGAAGCGTATGCAACGTTTGGTGAGGACGGAGTGTATGATCAAAAGGATGCTGGCGGGTTTATTAACCTTTTTGGTTTACCGTTAAAGGTAAGAGCACTAATGGAGAAAGAGTCAGGATTGCGTAAATAAAGAACGAAGACTAGCGCCGGTAAACGGCGCTTTCTTCGTACCAGTCTAAAAGTATAACTTTACCTGCAAGGTCAATTCGTGAATTGCCCTTACAGGTACTCTTTACTGGGTAGATTTTAGGATAATATATAAATAATAGGGAGAGATAACATTGAAGAATTAGGGAAAATGTTATCGACAGATGAAAGGAAGATGAGATTTGAAGCTCTGGGGCGGACGTTTTGAAAAGACGACAGATGCATTGGTAGAAGATTTTCATTCCTCAATTAGCTTTGACCAACGCCTCTACAAACAGGATATCTTAGGGAGTGTAGCTCACGCAAGAATGCTCGGCAGTGTTGGGGTTATATCTGAAGAGGAAGCAAATCGTATGATTAATGGTCTAATGGCGATCCTCGAAGATATTCAAGCTGGAAACGTGGAATTTGAGATCGGCGCAGAAGACATCCATATGAATATCGAGAAGCTATTAACAGAACGAATTGGGCCGGTGGGGAAAAAATTACATACCGGGCGCAGTCGAAATGACCAAGTAGCCTTAGATTTAAGGCTTTATTTGAGAAGCGAGATTGACGAGACTAAAATTCTACTGGAGGAGTTGGTCAACACTCTTCTCAATATATCAGAAGAGCATCTTGAAACTTGGATGCCTGGATATACACATATGCAAAAGGCACAGCCAATCACATTTGCCCATCATATGATGGCCTACGTGCAAATGTTTTTACGAGACCTTGATCGACTCAAAGATACTCGTAAACGATTAAATACTTCTCCTCTCGGTTCAGGAGCGATGGCCGGAACGACATTTCCGCTGGATAGGATGCAAGCGGCTCTGGAACTTGGATTTGACGGAGTCACTTTAAACAGCTTAGATGGGGTGAGCGATCGAGATTTCGCCTTGGAATTTCTAGCAACCGCATCTATCATGATGATGCACTTAAGCAGAATGTGTGAGGAACTCGTTATTTGGTCCACTGGGGAATTTCAATTTATTACGATGGATGACGGATATTCCACAGGGTCAAGTATCATGCCTCAAAAGAAAAATCCAGATGTGGCAGAATTAGTGAGAGGGAAAACTGGGCGCGTATATGGTGATTTAGTTGCCCTCTTAACAGTCATGAAAGGCCTTCCGCTAGCTTATAACAAAGATATGCAAGAGGACAAGGAACAGGTTTTTGATGCAGTGGATACGATTCAGAAGTGCTTGCTAGTTGTTGAACCCATGCTTAAAACGATGGTAGTAAACCGAGAGGCGATGGCTCGTGGAGCAAAAGGTGGGTTCACCAATGCAACGGATCTGGCAGATTATATGGCTAAGAAAGGAGTTCCTTTCCGGGAAGCGCATGAGTTAGTCGGACGCATTGTACTACATTGTAGCAAAAAGGGAATTGGATTGGAAGATATGGGATTAAGTGAGTATCAGGGCATTTCTCCAATCTTCGAAGAGGATTTGTTTGGAGCTATCGGGATAGAACATTGTGTACGCGCTCGCAAGATAACGGGAGGTCCTTCGCCTGAAACGGTTGCTGAAGGAATTAGGGTAAGCCGAGAGGGACTTGTGTGAGGGACTTGTGTCACACAGCACTCGTGCTTACGCCGCAGAGCAAACTAACCGTGTAAGCTCTTGTCTCTGGGGAGCGGGGCGAAACACGGGTGAGTGTTTCGCCAAATTCGCCATCCTTGGCTCAGTTGGTGGCTTCGCACGTCCTGTGCTCAGCCCCGTATTTGGGGTCGCTTACACGGAAGTTTGCTAGGCTGCTTACGTAAAGACGTCGCGCTTGTGTGACACTGCGTCCCGGGCTTGGGTCGGAGGACGGAGAACAACGGGAAACGGTTAGATTTGCTTTGGAGATGTTGGGGAGACGGCGCATTTCATGCGCACCGTCTTGTCTCTGTGGCCATTGGATGCAAGTTGGGGGACGGTTCTTCGACTTGCATTCTGAGTACCTGGTTGGAAACGGGTAAGGTGTGAGCCTTGCCATGGGAGAGGCCGTGTGAAAACTCAGTCTCCAAAATTCTAAGTGGTTACAAGAATCAAAAAGCGTACTCATTTCACTATCAAAGTGGAGTGAGGACGCTTTTTGATGATATAGAAGCAAAAGTGGAGATGTGAAAACAACACAAACAAGTTTTAGCACAGCCCCATCAAGATGAGGTACAGGGGCTGCACAGAAAAATTAAAACTGACATTGTCAAAAAAAATGCAGAAAAGAAGTAGTTAATGCCGTATGCAAGCGGAAAAATAGGCATTGGATGGAATTATACACTAAAAAGGGGATCTGATACCGGTATAGGGTTTGGAGCAAGTATGTACCATGCTTGATTACTGGGTTTTATGACTGAGTTCTCACGCAATTTAGAATAAATCTGTGTATAGTGTGGATAACTCTGTGGACAATATCAAAATAGATCGAATTTCATGGTGGATAAACCTTATACAATAGGGGATAACTGAACAGTTCCTGTGGATAAGTCCTTAGTCCATCTCGCCGAAAATACGACAATTTAACTCTTTGTACCTAGAGGGATTATCCTTTAGGTTTTTATTTATGGTTGAAAGCAGGATATCTTGGGTAAAAGGTCGAAATTCTCACGCATGATTTGCATCAAATATAGTAAGCTATAGTTTATACAGCAATCAACCAATTTCAAGTGAGAGTGGCGAGGGGATTTGCAATGCAAAATCTAACGATGTTAACAGACCTTTATCAATTAACCATGATGCAGGGGTATTACATGAACGGATGTCGTGATAAGGAAGCCGTATTTGATGTCTTCTTTCGAACGCTTCCATTCAAAGGTGGATATGTTCTGGCAGCGGGACTTGAACAAGTCGTCGAATATATCGAAAACCTCACCTTTGGAGAAGAGGATCTGGCGTATTTGAGAAGCCTAAACCTCTTTACGGAGGATTTTATCGAGGAACTGCGTAACTTCCGTTTTACTGGGGATATTGACGCGATTCCGGAAGGGACCCCTGTTTTCCCATTTGAACCGTTGATCCGTATTAAAGGGCGAATCATGGAAACTCAGCTCCTAGAGACAGCTATTTTGAACTTGGTGAATTTTCAGAGCTTAATTGCAACCAAGGCGTCACGGGTGGTGTCAGCGGCACATGGTGGTTCAGTTATGGAATTTGGTTTGCGCAGGGCGCAGGGACCAGATGCTGGAGTTCTAGGAGCGCGGGCAGCATTTATCGGGGGGTGCCAATCTACGTCAAATGTCCTAGCCGGAAAACGATACGGTATTCCCGTTTCAGGAACCCAGGCGCACAGCTGGATTCAGTGTTTCCCAACGGAACTGGAGGCGTTCCGGGCTTATGCGCGGACTTTCCCAGATAAATGCTTATTGCTGGTGGATACGTACAATGTTATCAAATCTGGTGTCCCCAATGCAATTAAGGTTGGTCTTGAACTAGAAGCGGAAGGTCACCACTTCGTAGGGATACGTTTAGATAGCGGGGATTTAACGTATTTATCGAGGGAAGCCCGTCGTATGCTCGATGTAGCGGGGCTAAAGAGTGCTATTATTGTAGGGTCTAATGATTTAGACGAAGAAACTATTTTCGCAATTAAGGCTCAGGGCGCAGCAATTGATGCATGGGGTGTCGGAACGAGTCTAATTACATCCAAGGACAGCCCATCTTTAGGAGGGGTATACAAACTGGCCGCTGAAGGGGAGCAGAATGTGTTTCAACCTCGCTTAAAAGTCTCTGAGAACATATCCAAAATCACGAACCCTGGCATTAAAAAAGTAGTGCGCTTTTACGACCGAGCTGGAAAAGCGATGGCAGATCTTATTACTTTAGAAAATGAAGTTTTCACAGAGGGCAAGCCCCTTACGATTTTTGATCCTGTTCAGACGTGGAAACAAAAAACATTAAAGAATTTCAGCACCAGAGATCTCATGATTCCTGTGTTTAGAGGCGGAAAGCGGGTTTATGACTTACCAAAGCTCACAGAGGTTCAGGAGTATGCTAAAATAGAATTGGATACTCTTTGGGATGAAGTTAAACGATTAACGAATCCACACAGCTATATTGTCGATTTGTCGACTAATCTCTTTGAATTAAAACAGAAATTACTTTTAACGATCCATCAGGATATTTTAGCAAATAATCAAAATCAGGGGGTAGATCAAAATGTGGACAGATAACGAATTAGAAGGCCGTATCAATCAAACGGTGGATTGGTTACGTGAAAGGGTGTCCGAGGCTAAGGCAAAAGGACTCGTGGTAGGAATCTCTGGGGGAGTTGACTCCGCAGTGGTCGCAGGGCTTTGTAGTCGCGCTTTTCCTGATAATTGCATCGGGCTAGTTATGCCCAGTCATTCTGATCCAGAGGATAAAGAGGATGCCTTATGGATTGCAGAAGGCTTTGAAATAAGAATGATAGAGGTAAACCTCGGCGGTGCCCATACCCAGATTATGGGACAAGTCAAGAAGGGGTTGGAAAGTCAAGGCTGCGAGTTAGAAGGGGAAAAGTTAAGCCAGGGAAATTTGAAGGCACGTTTACGGATGTCTACTTTGTATGCCGTGGCAAATGCCATGAATTACATGGTGGTGGGGACCGATAATGCTCCAGAAAGTTATACAGGGTATTTCACGAAATATGGCGACGGCGGTGTCGATATCTTACCGATCAGTTCGCTCACAAAAGCAGAAGTGCGCGCATGGGCTAGGATGTTAGGACTTCCCATGAGAATTGCTACCCGAATACCGACTGCAGGGCTCTGGCCTGGGCAAACGGATGAATCTGAAATGGGCCTAACATACGACTTAATTGATCGTTATTTACTTGAGGAAAAGGTCGCTCCAGAGGTACAAGAACGTATTGAAACCCTCCATCGTCAGAGTGAACATAAACGTAATCTTCCTCCCAGCCTGGAACTTCCGAAACTAAAGGGGTTAGACTAACGTGCGTATTGGAATAGATATTGACGGTGTCGTTTCTGATAGTTATCCATGTTGGTTAACAGAATTGAATCTGCACTTTGATAGGAACGTAGCGGTCATCGACGACTATGAAATGCATTTGGTTTTTGATGTGTCAAGAGATGCTATGAACGACTACTTTGTCTGTAATGCAGAGCGATTGTTGATGGCTCCCAAACCTATAACGGGCGCCAAGGAGGGGATTGAGACCCTTCTTAGGGAGGGGCATGAAGTAATTTATATTACGGCTCGCACACCTGAAGAAAAGGATGTCACAGTTCGCTGGCTCTCAATGTGTGGAATTCCACACGAGCATGAACGCGTTCTTTTCGCGGGGGTTAGTAGTAAATTAGAGTTGGTCAAACTTTGGGGTATCGAGGTTTTTATCGAGGATTATCAGGTGAATGCCAGATTGATTGCGGAAAGTGGACTGCCGGTATTCTTACTTGATGCCAGTTATAATCAAGAGGAGCTCTCCAGTGGTATAACGCGCTGTCATAGCTGGGATGAGATTATAAAGGGGATCCAGGCAATCAAGGGATAAAGATATGACATTAACGGTTTTACGAGCATCAAATGATTTATTACAACAACAGATAGGGGCAGTTACGAATAAAAGAATTCGTAACTGCCCCTAAAATCACGTCATAATTAGCTGACGATGCCTAATCCGACTTTGTAGATATCTCCTGCTCCTAAAGTAAGGACGAGATCCTCTGGTGCAAGTGTATCGTTAAGGTAAACTCCTATGTCTTCCAACGTTCCGATGTAGCGTGCTTGAATCCCTTGTTTAAGGATTAGATCCGCTAAATTTAAGGAAGAAACTGTGTAATGTTCCTGTTCCCTTGCTGAGGCGAAAATGTCAGCGACTACGACTTCGTCCGCCCCTTGAAAAGATTGCGAGAATTCAAGTAAGAGTTTTTCTGTTCTACTAAAGGTATGAGGTTGGAAAATGGCACGGATGCGACGATCAGGAAAGGATAGGCGTGCCCCTTCTAGAGTGGTGCGGATTTCGGTTGGATGATGTGCATAGTCATCAACGATCAAGGCGCCATTTTTGTTACTTCCTATATGCTCAAAGCGTCGTTTTGTTCCATTGAACAGGCCTAGGCCGAATAGGATTGCTTGGATAGGTATGCCGATCTCGCAGCATAAGGCAATGGTTGCCAAGGCATTGATAATGTTATGTCTCCCTGCAACATGGAGATTAAGATCCCCGACATATTCCCCTTTAAGCATAATTTTCATCGAACTTCGTTCGTCTTGGAATACAATCTCTGTTGCGCGAACATCTGCGGACTCAGAGAGCCCAAAGGTTGTGATTGGCGCGTCTGACAAGAGGGATTTTCGATTCGGGTCTTCGTCCCAAACGTAGATATGGCCGTGCGCCGGTACCTTTTTGGCAAGTTCAGCGAACGCAGCAATAACATCATCAAGGTCATTAAAATAATCCGGATGGTCAAATTCAATGTTGGTAATTACCAAGTGTTCAGGAGAGTAATTAAGGAAATGACGCCGATATTCACAAGACTCTGCTAAGAAAAATTCCCCTTTTCCGGAATGTGCATTCCCGCCAATACTTGGAACATCACTGCCAACAACAATCGTCGGATCTAATCCAGCTTGGAGCATTATTAGGCCCATCATGGCGGTCGTCGTAGTTTTACCGTGCGTACCGGTAACGGAAATTCCGCGTTTTTTGGAGAGCAAGCGCCCTAGATATTGGGGGTAAGTCAAGACTGGAATATTAAGTTCCATTGCTCGAGAAATTTCTGGATGTAAATTTGTATAGGCTGCAGAGGTAACCACTAAATCTGCGTTTTCAACATTTTTAGGAGAAAAACTCAATACGGGAATTTGGGCACGTTTCAGGACGCTGTCAGTATAAAAGCTCTCTTCTACATCAGACCCTGAAATGGTTGCACCTTCAATTTGAGCGCTAATTTGAGCTAAAGCGCTCATACCTGTTCCTTTTATGCCAACGAAATGAATATGTAATGTCAAAGCCTATCGTCCCTTCCGTGTATAAACTCTACCCCCCATTATACCCAAACTCAAGCTAAAATGTATCATTATATACAAGGAAAATTTTGACTAGCGGTTTTTTGGGGGGCCTTTTCGTTCGTAACCAGTGATCATCGCCTGAAGGCGGCTAATGTCTTCTGTTAAACTAAGATAAATATGAATGGGGATCGTCGCAAGAAAATAGATGGTAATAGCAAACTTTATCCAACGGAGGATCTGGAAACCTCCCACCATATGCCAGACCCAAATTAGATGCTTCCCTTGCCAATAGGAAGCTAGTCCAAGCAGGCTTGCAAACAAAAAAAGGAAGAACCACGAGGAGAAGATTAACAACTGCCCGCTATTATATTTTCGACTTGGAGGGGGGGCAGAATGCAGGAAGAAATAATATCCCAAGAGTTTTGGAAGCCCCTTAAGATCATGAATTTTTGGGATCAACGAAATATCGCGACGGATCAGGGCATCTGTTATTCTGAGTGTCATAAATCCCAAAGCAAACCAGCAAGATGCTACATGCACAATCAACACTTTTCCATAGTTAAGAAGCAGAAAATTTGCTGGCTTATGTAATTCAAGGCCAGACAGGAGAATCGCGATCATACTGACTACGAACCCCCAGTGAAAGATTCTAACCCATATCGGCTTAGATAGTACGAGCTTTTCATGATCTGCTTGCTTAAATTGTTTCAGGACAGGCTTTTTGATTTTGACCGATCGTTTCATGTGATTTACCTTGCCCCCATACTATACGAACTAAGAATTAAATTTAAGGGGGTGAACCCCTTAAATTTAATTAGACTTGAATTTTTAAATTGTATAAATTCACACCGTCAATAACATGTACGCTACAAGAAAAACAAGGGTCGAAAGAACGAATAATCCGTCCTGCCTCTTTGAGGTCTTCGGATTTAACTTTTAATCCTAGGAGAGATGATTCACCAACACTGCGGGTTCCTTTTTCATCACGAGCGCCAAAGTTTAGAGCAGAAGGAGTAATGATTTGATAGTGGTTGACTCGCCCGTCTTTCACAGATATCCAGTGTCCTAATGCTCCACGCATGGCTTCATGGAGTCCAATGCCTATCCCGGAATCTTGTCCTTTCTTTCCATTGTAAGTTTCCGCTCCAGGTTCCAGACGATTGAGCCATAACAGAGTGGCTTTGGCGATCTTTTTAAGTTCCAGTGAACGTGCCCAGGTCCGAGCAAGAGCCCCCTGACCGATGACCGCTTCTCCCTGGATAACAGCCCGCGCTAATGGGCCCACTTCCACAGGCTGACCACGGTAGCGGGGAGATTTAACCCAGGTGTACCCCTTGGGCTGATTGTGATCAGGAACCGTATCTTCCTCCGAGGGATGGAGCGGCCCGTGTGGTTTGTACCATGCATTTGTCACATCTTCCGTGACGTGTTTTTCATCAAAGGCTTCTCTCTTTCCTTGGAGAATTACGCCCTGGGGAAAAAGTGTACTTCCTCCAGGAAGCTGAAATCCTCCGACTGACAGATAATTCCCGACCCCTTTTCCAAGGTCAACGTACTCAGGATAACGCTCCCTAATCAGAGTTACATCAGGAAGCAGGACATCGTCAATAAAACCTAAGATTTCCATCAAATAACCGCGATAACGATTTACTTTATCGGCATCAACCTCCATACTGGCACCACCAGGAACAATCCCGTGTCCATGAGGGGCCTTGCCCCCGAAAATAGCAAAGGCAGCATGGGCTGTGCGAGCTATTTCAAAGGATTTGAAATAGTGTTCGGTCATTGTAGTATTTTCCTTGCTGGATAAACGTTGGTCTGATTCGGAATGGGGAATAAACGGTGCGATGTCTGGACCACGGAAATAGTCTGGGAAAGTATACAGGTAAAGGTGCCGAAAATGATTTTGGATAAAATCACTAGCTAGAATTAGATTGCGGATTAACAGCCCATTCGGGGGAACTTGCATTCCTAATGCTTGCTCTACCGCGAGTGCAGCAGTAATGGCGTGGGCGGATGAACATATGCCACAGATTCGTTGAGTGTAATAAGGCATATCCATGGCGGAACGACCTATAAGAATTTGTTCGAATCCTCGATAGAGAGTATCGGAAATATAGGCGTCTTTGATTTCCCCGTCTTCGAGCCAAGCCTCAACTAACATAGGACAGTGAATTCGGCTCATCGGAAAGATCGTTTTCTTCTCCAGAATGGTCACTCCTTATTAGGTAGTTTCTTTACCCGATACTGATGGAAGGTCTTCACCTTTTTAATTGAAGGTGGATATTTACCCTTGACAGAGGATGTAAGTAAATTCTTTTGGATCCGGCCCTTATAGAGTGAAGTGGCAACATGACCAACAATGGCTACGGAAGTTAATCCCAGCACCCCCAGTCCAATCGTATCAGAAGCAACCTTTGTCCCTCCGGGGAAGGGGATGTCGGGGGAGTGCGCGTTAAACGGCGACATCAAATCTGGAAAGCCGGGTTCAGTACAACCAATACACGGCGTGTTACAGCCGATTGGCCAATTGAATCGGTCGTTCCACCGTCGAATCGGACAGTCAGCATAGGTGACCGGTCCTTTACAGCCTACCCTAAATAGACATGTTTTTTGCCCAATTTCCGTGGCAAAAATTCCTTGATCATAATCGCGCCTGCGAGGACAACGGTTATGCACGGTTTCTCCATAGAAAAGCTTTGGACGTCCAAATTTATCAAGTTCAGGTTCACCATATAAAGCTAAGTGGAGTAGAGTCCCCATAATCCAATCTGGATGAGCAGGACACCCTGAGACGTTAATGACTCTTAGTTCGGGTAGAATGTTTTGCACACCAGTTGCATGACTTGGGTTCGGGTAACCGGATACTGGGCCACCGTAAGTGGCGCAGCTCCCAATAGCAACCACGTATTTTGCCTTCAATCCAATGCGGCGAACCAGTTCCAGCCCAGTAATTAGCTTGCCCTTATCATGAGCAACATGGTTATAATGGCCATCGTCACGTTGGATCATAGCGCCTTGGACGAGGAGAACGTATTCATTTGGCATTTTTTCATACGTTTCCTGAAGAATTCCGTAGGCGGTATCTCCTTGTACCTGATTCATGGTACAATCGTAGCGCCATTCGACGATGTTGGTTATGATATCAGAAAAAGTAGGTGTCCAAATATTATCAAGAGAGATACTATCTCCAGTACAAGTGCCCGTCTCAATCATCACTACGGGAAGTTTTGTAATTTCACCTGCGGCCACAGCTTGGGCTAGGGGTGGGGTAACTAGCTCGTAAAAATTACCCAAAATAGCCCCTTTAATGACTAAATTTATAAAGTCCCGTCGGCTTAACATTTTACCCCCCCTTAAGAGGGTATTCTTTCCAAAAAGAAAAAGATAAATCCAAAAGTATTCTAAAACCCACTAAACTAAATTTATAAAGTGATTTTCGCGAAATGATAAAAGAGTTTGACATTAATTGTACGCGAAAAAATACGTAAGTATTTCTTTGAAAAGGGGTGACTATCCGCTACTGTAATAAGTAGTCTAATGTCTCTATCCTTGCTATATAGTATAAGGTAATTGTTTACGCTGATTTAAGTCTCTTAAGTTTATTTGAATAGGGGAGTTAAGTTAAGTATGAGGAGCAGTTAAAATGAAAAACTGTAAAGCATGTGGAAAGAAGTTGCTTATCGGTGTTGGAGCACTCATTGTATTAGGAATTATTAAGTCTATTGCAAATGGGGGAAGACCACCACAGAGACTGCAACTCAATCAACCTCTGAAACATCGCTCATATCACTCACTCCATCAGCTGTTGTTCCTACCACAGAAGTCGTATCTACTAATATCAATATCGAGCTCCTTGAGGTTACAACCCAAGACAATACTCGTCGGGATTCAGTCAAGCCTTACCCTCAAGGGCCGTGGAAGGTTGTTAAGCTCAGCATACAAAACGATCAGAAGGAGAAGGATGCAATTAACCTAAACTCCTTGAACTTCAAAATACTGGACATGGACACACATGAAATTACCATATCAACTGGAGGAACAATGGGTTTGGAAATGGCTGAAAATAAAACATTATCGTTTCAGACAGTCAACCCTGCAAATATCGTTGAAGGGTATCTAAGCTATGACGTACCGAAAGGCCTCGCTGGATTCACAATGGAAGCTAGTGAAATCATTGCAGGCACCCCGATCATTCTTAAAATTAATTAGACAATAATAGCTTATATATCAAAATTCCAGAGTGTGTCTTGCAGGTGCACGGAGAACTAGGCCCCTCTGACGAAGAAAATTGGTTTTATTTATTATTATAAATTTCACAAATTTATCCTTAACAAACTAATCCACTTATGTTATACTGTCTAAGTCGAAAGAACTGCCCTATTCAGTAGTTCAGTGACTGTTATAATTGGAAACAGGCTTAGATCGACGTTTCACATGCCGATGTGGCTCAGAGGTAGAGCAGCTCACTCGTAATGAGCAGGTCGTCGGTTCGATTCCGACCATCGGCTCCATAGGAAACTAGACCCCGCAAGCGATTGCGGGATTTTGTTTTATACAGAGGTTGCATAAAAATAGGCAATGGGGACATTTGGGGACAGGCACTGCATATTGAGACTGAACTGAACCTTATATAAATCAAAAATACATAAAAAATAGGGCAGGCTTTATAGTAACGGGTTCCGTTACCTATCGCAAACATTAAAAATGTAATACGAATTGACCGTCAATTGAATGCTAATTTGATGGGAAAAGGCTTGATATTGATTTAAGGAACGTGATAAATTTACTAAATCAGTGTGTAGCGATAGAGTGGGAATTCTAATTGTTTTTACAATTTTTGTACCAACTGTATCAAAATATTTGTTTCACAACTACGTCTGCCATCTGAAATATATTTATGGAGATGACAAAAAATATGCAAGGTGAAACAAGACTCCCTAGAAACAGAAAAGAGTTCGCGTTATTTTTAGGCATTATTTCAGTAATTTCAGTAAACATTATAGCGCCTTTTATTATGGGATTTAAATTTAGATTTCAAAAAGAAGTTTATTTTTCTACACTAAAGATTATTCCGTTTGTATGGATTATTGTTGTTTTATTGGTAACGCTGGTTGCTTAGCAGAAAAATTTACTGAACCGGATTAGCTAGAGAGTGGTTAAATTCTAAACCACCCTCCTTTTTTAGAAAAGGTCTACTGTTCCGGCCACAAAATAAGGCTAGGTTATCAGGGTAAGCAATAAGGTAATCAATCTTACTAAAGCTCTTAAAATTCGGATAATAATTCCAGGTGGGATTGTCTGAGACATAAAATACCTCCCTCCTTCAAGTGACTGTTAACACAGTCCATAAGACCAAGAATGGAAGAAGAGCTATAGGAGTGTAAATCATGCCTTAATTAATATATCGTATGTGTGTTTGTCCACAGTGTTACAGGATTCGAGCCGATACCTGCAAGTGTGGGTTTTGTAAGATGTAAAAAAGGAGAGATGGCCGACTCTTCTTTTTTGAAGGAACTGAAAGAATGCCTACTACTTCAATCTGTAAAATATCTTTGCTTGTCTCAAAAGGTTACGAACACGCATAGTTAAAGCCCTCAGCATTTCATCTTTGCTGCCATATTCATCACACAGAAGTAGTGAGAATATAACTCAAGTGTCACTGTGAAGTTTGCAGGGCCGAGCAATTCTTGAACTATTTTTAGATGCTCATTGGCATCGAGTAATCGGGTAGTGAGAAACCCTGGGCGATCGCGTACAATGTCAGCAAGGTATCTTGGATAAGCACTCGTTAACGTTGGGCAGGCGGAGACGAGTGCTTTGCTATTTGCTTTCACTATCTTTTTCATCGAGGTATTTCTCCAGCGCTTCGGCAACAACTTGGGCGATTGGACGCTTCTCTTTCTCTACCTGAGCATTGAGTCTGACCCGAAGATCACGCTCGATGCGTGTATTTAGTCCCACTTGCATGTTAATACGCCCTTTCGAGTATCAGCATTTCTTCAAAGCTGATTGTTTCATCAAGTTCAGCAAAGGCGCTAAAGTCGGAGCGAACATTTGATTCTCCGCAATCAATGGATTTCCCATCCTGTTCATGTTCAGCCGTAAGTTCACGCCATTCTTTGTAAAGGGTTGCTAGGGCTTTAGGATTAAGTAATGCTTGCATTTTGTATTCGCCAAGTTCATGGTGGACTAGAAACATATCCCGTTCCTCACAAATCTTAGGAATATGGCACATTGCATTGATAATAATCGTCTGAGCTTTGATGGCTTCCTCGCGAGTGTCACATACAACATAATTACTATATACCTTAATCATTTTTAAAGCTCCTTCGTGCCTCGATCCCCTTTGTGATCCGCAAACAACTCTTTGGTCAGACATAAGTATATCGCGCACGCACGCACATAACAAGAGGTCAAACATCCTCGCTTCAGCTGGAGCACATAATTTTAGTAAGCATACAACTCAATTTGGGACGTTGACTGTTGTTAATTTGAACATGTTCTTCGCATAAAGTTATTTGTACCATTATATTTTATTTGACATGTTGCAATTATCCAGTTATACTAATAAAAGCTCGTTAAAACTAGTGGATTTACGCAAACCTTCTCTATTGCCTAAGGCTTCAGGAAGTTGTGACTTGCCATGTAGCGCGGGTAATATATTTAATGGAGGTTTTTTAATAATGTTTAATGACAAAGTTTTGAATTGCAGAGACTGTGGTCGGGATTTCGAATTTACAGCATCTGAACAAGAGTTCTATGCTGAAAAAGGGTTCACTAACGAACCAGGACGTTGCCCTGAGTGCCGTGCAGCTAAAAAAGCACAAAACAGAAATGATGGCGGTGGCTATGGTCGTCAAGAACGCCAAATGTTCCCAGCTGTTTGCGCTACTTGTGGAAAAGATACTACTGTTCCTTTCCAACCATCAGGCGACAAACCTGTTTATTGCCGCGAGTGTTTCGTACCCCCAACACGTAACAACTGGTAAATCGTTAATAGTAGAAACCTTCCTGTGCATAAGTGCTTGGGAAGGTTTCTAATTTATACATACTCAAGGCGGTAGTATACTGGCTAGACGCCCTCGTAAGTGCGTGCCTAAGAACACTCTTATCTCAGACATCTGGTGATCATGCCGGAGGGGTTCCACCCGTTCCCATCTCGAACACGGAAGTTAAGACCTCCAGGGCCGATGATACTTGGGGCGCAAGCCCCTGGGAAAGTAGGTCATCGCCAGGTAAACAAGCAAAGAGATTGCCTTTTAAGACAGTCTCTTTGCTTTGATATTCGCACACAATTCCTCCGGAGCTTAAAGTGTAGATAGCTAAAACCCTTGAGAAGCGTATTTATCGGAAATAGAGTTTAAAATACAGATGATTCGTATGCATATTTATAGTTTAATATAACTAGTTGAGATGCCAGTAAGATATATAAATCTAAGCGCTCGCCAATTATAAAACAACTGGCGTAATCATGTATAAAAATAACAGTTGACAAGACATACTAAAAGAGGTTATTATAACTGAGCGCCACAAAGACGCACACTGAATGAACAAGTGAGGGGTTAAACCTTCAAACTATTCAATCTAAACCACAGTAAATTAGTCATTGACAACGCAAGTTGAAAATGCTAAGATGTAGATCCGGCCCAAACGGGTGCGGGGGATACAAACTCATAAACCATGGACTTTAATGGTCTTTGAAAACTAAACAACAAGGACAGCCAATGAGAGAAACTCTAAGGAGTTTCAAAAAAACAATGAGCGAATC